>CBDEUT010000001.1:0-393470 GCA_965243375.1 Alphaproteobacteria bacterium
TGTGGGAGGCGCCGGCAGGTGAGGCACGCCACCCCCCGGAGCCTCGAAATCATGCTCCAGACAGCGCCGCCAGAACGGCGCGAATACCCGGTAGCCCGATCCGCCGCCCGTGCGGATGTCCCAGGGCTCGAACAGCAGCGCGGCGTTGAAGGATCGCGCCCCGATGCCGCGGTTCCCGCACTCTTCCTCGATGCGCCGGTCGCGGACGACGGCAGTTGAGCGCGCTCTCGGTATCTGATGGCGCGGTGATCGGTTTGTTTGATGGGCATCGTTCGCGGCTGGTGGGGTGACCGGGGGTGTCGGACGGCCGTCGGCGGGTCAAGCCGCTACGCGGCTCCTCCGCTTCGCTCCGGCCCTTCGGGTGACCCCCCGCCGTCCATCCGACGGAGTGCATCCATGGCCGTAAGCAAGCTTCCGGCCACGGGCCGATCGCTCGACGCAGTGCGGCAACGGGGGCTGGCGAGGGGTGTTACCCGTTACCGTTACCCTGCCTCCCTAGGGGTTCGAGGCGGTAACGGTTTTCGGTAACGCGTCGTTGCGGCCCGCGTGGTTGACGGCGGCCGGCGGCGCCGCGTTTTCGGCGGCGAGGCGGTAACCGCCCTGGGGTGCGCGTTCGACGCGCCCGGCGCGGACGAGCTTGCTCAGCGCTTCGGCGACGGTTGCGGGCCGGGTTGCCGCGCGCTCGCGGATCTGGCGCTGCGAGAGCGGTGCATCGGCGTCGGCGAGGGCTTGGAGGATGCGCCGTTCGGGTGTTTCCGGCTCCGGCGCGGCCTCGGCCGGCACCGGCCGCCGCAAGCGCAGGGCGGGTCCCTCGCCGTCATCGGCGAGTTCGATCTCGATGTCGGCGAGGCCTGGAGCGGCGCGATGCTCGACGGTCATGACGATCTGCTTGTCGCGGCGGCGCAGATAGAGGTTGCTGTCGCCCCAGGCATGGAGCTCGGACGACCCCCTGAGCGCCTGGCCCGGCCGGCTGGCACCGCTCTTGCGGGCATGGTGGACGAGCAGGACGGCGGTCTCGAAGCGGCGCTGGAGGTCGCGCAGGAAGCCGAGTATGGGAGCGACCTCGGCGACGGTGTTTTCATCGACGCCGTGCAGGCGGACCAGGGGGTCGAGGACCACGAGGCGTGGCGCGATGCGCTGCACGGTCTCGCGCAGACGCTGCCGGTCGTTGGCATGGTCGAGGCGCAGGATGGGAGCGTCGATGACGGCGATGTCGAGCGTCTCGAAGCTGGCGCCGGCTGCCCGGGCGATGCCCTCAAGCCGGGCGCGCACGATGTGGCCGGCGTCCTCGGCCGCGAACAGCAGGACCGGTCCGGCTGTTTGGCGGCGAAGCGGCGCAGACAGGGAACGCCGGCGGCGACGGCCACGGCGAGGTCCAGAGCCAGGAAGGATTTGCCGCACTTGGGTTCGCCGCCGACGATGCCGACGGCTTGGCGTCCCCAGAGGCCGTCGACCAGCCACTGCTGCCGGCTCGGGCGGTCCTCAAGGTCGGCCGGGCTTCGGGTCGGGAAGCCCTTCACCGGCGCGCTCTCCTGGTCTTGGTGGGCTCCCCCCAGGTCTCCAGGAAGAGCTTTTCGTCGAGCACTTCACGATCCTGATCGGCGCCGGCGGCGAGCAGCGCATCGGCCATGACGGTGAGCGTCCTGGGGTTGCCGCCGGCATGGGCGACGAGGGTGTCCTTGAGGCCGGCGGTCATCAGGGCGGGGTTGCCGGCCTCCTCCAGCAGGTGGTCGAGGAGGCGCAGTAGATCCTCGTCTTCGGGACGCGTCATGAGGAGGCGCTGGCGGATGCGGGAGTCGATGGGATGCAGCTCCGGCGTGCGCAGTTTTGCGAGCAGCCGGTTGTCACCGGCCAGCACCACGCCAAGGATGGTGCGCGAGTCGAAGTCGGTCGAGGAGAGCAGGCGCATCTCGGTCAGCACCGCGTTGGGCAGCTCCTGTGCCTCGTCGACCAGCAGGAGTGGGCGCATGCGCGTGTCGTCGAGGTGGTCGAGCCAGCGCTGCCGCAGTCCTTGATCCCATTCCAGCGATTGTTGTGGGCCATGGTGATGGCGAAGCGGTCGGAGATCTCGTGGTAGAAGTCGGCGACGCTGGAGGACGGATGGGTGAGGACCGCGACGCTCAACCTGTCGATGCGCTCAAGGCGCTCGGCGAGCAACCGCAGCGCCACGCTCTTGCCGATGCCGGGCGGGCCGCCGATCAGGGCGAAGCCGCCCTGGCGCACCAGATGCCGTTCGACCCTGCGGCAGAAGTTCTCGACGGCGGGTGTGGTCATCAGGCCATCGACCGGGAGGTCGGTGGAGAAGGGGTTCCACTTGAGGCCGTACAGCGTGAGCATTTCGCGGTTCATGAGGGGTCTCCCCGATCGTCGTCTTCGCCCGGCCCGGGGCTTTCGGCGTGAGGCAGCCAGGCCGGCGGCAGGCCCGTCGCGGCCTGGTCGTCGAGGATGCGCCTGAGCAGCGGCGCGGCTTCGCCCCCGCCGGCGCTGCCGCCGCCATCGTTGTCGCCGGGCCCGGCCGGGCGGCGCATACCGCCGGCATTGCCGCGCCGGTCGAGCGGGTAGAGGGTGCACAGCCGCTCGCCGCTTCGGCCGTCGACCAGATCAACGCTGGCCAGGTCCCAGCGCGCATAGCGGATCCACAGCGTGCTCAGGTGGCGCCACGGCGCGGGAACCTGATAGCGGATGCCCTCGAGCGACACGGTTCCGTCCGAGCGCCGCAGCGTGCGCTTCACGGTGATGCGGAACGCCGCCCTGAGCTCGTCGCGGCCGAGGCAGGGCCTCGACGCATCGTCGCTGTCGAGCAGGCGCTTGAGCGGCGTGGTGCCGAGCTCGCGGTGCACCCGGCGGTGGTAGTCCTGCTCGACCCAGGCGACGGTCGCGTCGTTGAGCGTCTTCAGGGTGAGCGGCTCGACGCCTTCGAGCATGGCCATCAGGCGGCCCTCGACCGAGGCCCACAGGACCTCCATCTTGCCATTCTGATGAGGCGCCCCCGCGAGGGTCCTGGAGTGGATGATGCCGAGCCGGTGCAGCCCCTCCTCGACCTCCCCCGCCATCATCGGCGAGCCGTTGTCGCTCATGAGCGCGCGCGGCAGGCCGCGCTTCATGAAGGCCTGGCAGAGCCCGTGGACGAAGACCTCGGCGGTCTCCTCCAGGTACCACTGCAGGTGGCAACCCACCCGCGAGTGGTCGTCGAGGAAGCCGAGCATGATCGGCGTGCGCCAGGCGCCGGACGCGGTCAGCACCCGGCACCGGGCATGATGGAAGTCGGTGTGCCAGAGCGCATGGCTGCGCGAGACCTCGAAGCTCAGCACCTCGCGCGGCTCGACCGGCGCCCGCTCGGGTTCCCGGTCGAAGCGCCGCCGGCGGCGCTGGCGCACCAACCCGCGATTGCGCATTGCCCGGGTCAGCGTCGCGTAGGAGGGCATCGGGCCGAGCGCCGGATCGACCTCGACCAGCGCCCGCAGGTTGTCGTAATGCAGCTGCCCCGACCACGACGGATGCGCCCGGTACTGGCCGCGCAGCGCCTCGATCAGCGCCGGCGACATCGCCCGCTCGCGGCCGGCATCGGTGCGCGGCCGGCGGCGCAGCGCCTTGACCGGATCCCGGTCCGCCGCCCGTGCCTGGTAGTACCAGCGTTCGATCGTCGACACCGAGAAGCGCACCGGCCCCTTGCCGGACGGGTGATCCCAGTCGCGTTGCGACAGCCGCTCCAGCTCCGCCCGCAACTGCCCCGTGGGCGGCGGCGAGGCCAGCAACGGCCCGACGACCGCGAAGCGCAGCCGCGCCCACCGGTCGCGGTCGCCCCCTCCGTTGTTGCTGTCCATGGCGGCATCTCTCCCTGGCCGTGTCGGGGAGATGCCCATGTAGAGCGCCCTATCCGTTCATGACAGAAACGTTTTCTGCGGGCGCCGCCGGCCCGGCGCCGAGCGCGCAAAAGCCGGTCCACGGCATCAGCCAGACCAGGCTGCGCAACAGCCGCGAGCGGAAGCCGCGGCCCCGCATGGTGCGCAGCAGCCAGCGCAGCGGCACGTCGGCGGGGGGCGCCGCCAGCGCGCCCCGCTTCGCCCCCCACTCCCGGGTCAGCGGGAAGACTTCCAGCCACCAGCGCCGCCAGCGCTTCAGCGTCGAGGCCGGAACCCCGCACCGCCGCGCGATCGTCTGCAACCGCACGCCGCCGGCCACAGCCAGCGCGCTCACCACCAGGAACAGCGCCCCGACGTAGAAGCGGCGCCCGAAGAAACGCACCGACGGCGGCTTCACGCGGCGCCGGCATGACGAACAGCACAAGCTGAAGCGCCGCGCGTCGTCCCGAAGATCCACCGCCAGACCGTAGGGCTTGCGCGGGTAGGTCGCGCTGTGAAGCGTGCCGCCGCAGCGCGGACAGCCGGCCGCTCGGCAGGCCTCCGCCTCCGCCGCATCGACGCGCTTGAGAAAAGCCCAGACCCGGGCATTCGAATGGATGGAGTGCCGGAACAGCTTGTGCGACATTGGGGCCGTCTCAGGTTGATATCACCGTCACCGAGACAAGCCCTCCGGCGGCCTTCATGCAAGATCGCCGGGGGGCAACCACCCCAAATCCTCGATTAATTCGAGCGGATCAGCCCTGATTCCCCGCTGAAATTCTGCGCCCTCTCAGCAGTGGGCTCGTAAAGCCTGTTCCAGGCGACCGCCGAGCAACCGGTTTCCGCAATCAGCGCGGCAACGGCCGCCTCCGCCGGGCCGCTGCGCAGCACGAGCCGGCTGCCTTGCTCCTCCAGCGCCTTGGCAAGCGCCTCCAGACTGCCGTGCAGCCACCAGCGCGACGCGCCGCCGAGGGCGGTGTCGCCGGCCTCTTCGTCCAGCACGAAGAACGGAACCACGGGCTGACCGGTGCCGGCGGCCCACGCGAGCGCCGGATTGTCCGCGAGTCGGAGATCGCGCCGAAACCAGACCAGGACCGGCCGTTCCGTGCTGCCGGCGCCGCGCGCTTCTCCGGCGCCGGCTTCCGTCATCGCTCTTCCACTCTCCCGCTGCCCCCCTGTCTCTGTCCGAGCCCCGCCGGCACAGCGAAACAAGTCATCCCCAAGGCACTGGCGATGCAGCGAGGTGGCCAGACGATCGCGACGGGAGCGGCATTCACGGCCAAGGGATGCCGACGCCGCTCCATGCCATCTCGCAGCCGGCCAGGGCCAGGGCGATGCATCCGATGACTTGCTCCGGCAGCCGACCTCGGCCGCTCGGCCCTGGGGGAGACCGCGGTGGCGGAGATGGAGCGGATCGCTCCCGGCCTGATCCCCTCGTGCGTGCACACCCTGAAGCCCCGGTCGGCGTGGCAGCCTGGGGCAGCGGACATCGCGAGCGCTACCGCGCGCGGCTGCAAAGTCATTCCCTTCCGCCGCCGGGCCGCCGGCGCGGATGCGCCCTGAGCGGGCGGGCCCGGTGCGGCGTCATCTGCCCGAACGCGTCTGGCCTTCGAGGTAGCTGCGCAGCACGCGCGCACGCGCGGGCTGCTTGAGCTTGCGCAGCGCCCTGGCCTCGATCTGGCGGATGCGCTCGCGCGTCACCGAGAACTGATCGCCGACCTCTCCCAGCGTGTGCTCGCTCTTCGTGCCGATGCCGAAGCGCATGCGCAGCACCCGCTCCTCCCTCGGCGTCAAGGTGCCGAGCATCCGCGACACGGTGTCGCGCAGGTCGGACCCGATGGCGGCATCGAGGGGCTGCACCGCGTCCTCGTCCTCGATCAGGTCGCTCAGACGAAGGTCCCCGTCATCGCCGCCGAGCGGCGTCTCCAGGCTCACCGGCTCGACTGCCGCCGCGGCCAGCGCCTCCTGCACCCTTTCGAGCGGCATGCCCGTGCGTTCCGCGATCTCCTCCGGCGCCGGTACGCGCCCAAGCTCCCGGCGCATGAGCCGGGACGCCCGCCTCAGCGTCGTGAGCGCCTTCACGTGATGCATGGGGACGCGGATCGTGCGCCCGGTGTCCGCGATCGCCTGCCTCACCGCCTGCCGGATCCACCAGGTCGCGTAGGTCGAGAACCTGAAGCCCCGGCGGTAGTCGAACTTGCCCACCGCATGCATCAGGCCGGCGTTGCCTTCCTGGACGAGGTCTGGGAGCGCAAGGCCCCGGTGCCGGTACTTCCTGGCGATGGAGACCACGAGGCGCAGGTTGGCCTCGATCATCTCGTCCGTCGCCTGCCGCACCTCGCGCTCGCCGCCGAGGACCATGGCGGCCGTACGCCAGAGGTCCTCCGGCATCGTCGCAGTCTCGCGCGCCAGCGCCAGGATCTCCCGGCGCAGCGCCAGGACCTCGGGGCGCTTCTGCAGGGCCAGGGTCTTCCAGCCCTCGCCGCGAAGCCGGCCCACGCGCGAGAGCCAGGCGCTCTCCAGCTCGCACCCCCGGTGCCGCTCCAGGAACGCCTCGTGCGGGATGCCGCACCCGATGGCCAGGCGGAGGAGCGCGCCTTCACAGCGGAGCAGGCGCTTGTCCGCGGCGCGCACCTCGTCGACCAGCGCCTCGATGCGGGCGTCGGTCAGGCGGAGACTCCTCATGGAGGCGGCAAGGTCGCCCTCCAGCCTGCGGCGCCGGCTGGCCAGTGAGGCCGACAGCGTGCGGTTCCTGCGGGCCAGCTCGATGCGCTGCTCTTCAATCCGGCGCAGCTTCGCGTGCGTTGCGGCGATCCGGTCGAGGGTCTCCATGACGCCGGGACGGACCGCCTCCTCCATCGCAGCGCGACGGGGATCCGCATCGTCGCCGGCGCCGCGTGGGTGATCTGCCTCGTCGGAGCTCTCGCGGCCATTGGCGGCCTGGTGACCGCCGCCGCAGGTCGCCGCGACGTCGACGACACGGCGCAACGCCAGCGTGCCCTCGCGGATGGCGTCGCGCCACGTGCTCACCGCCGCGATCGCCGGCAGACTGCGGGCGAGACCGTCCAGCGTCTTCCGCCGGCCCGCCACGATCCGCTTCGCCAGCGCCGTCTCGCCCTCGCGGGTGAGAAGCGGCTTGTCCCCCACGTCGCGCAGATACAGCGTCATCGGATCGTCGGTGCGGTCCAGATCGTTGCCGCTCGCGTCGGCGGCAGCACCGGCTGGCACAGAGTCCTTATTGGGCTCGCCGTTACCGGCGGCGGCGATGCCCGGCCCGGACGGGTCCGCCGTCGCCCTCTCGACGCGATCAACGCCGGCCTTATCCTCCGTCATGGTCTCCCCGGAGAGCGGCTCGGCCCTGAACGAATCGGAATTCGTCATGGCTCCGACGTTGCCACCGCCTTGGCTCAGGGGCCAGTGCCCGTTCCTGCGGGAAACCCGGGCCCGGCGCGAATGGGGCCAACTTCCGGTGCAGTGGTCGTCAGGCATCGGCCAATTCTTCGATGCGGTCGGCGATGCGCTGCGCGCCCTCGCGCAGTTGCCCCGAGCTTCAGGCAGCATTGGCCTCTCGATCGCGGGCAACGGCCGGACATGGGTGACCGGCGGCATCCTCGGCGCGCAGCGGAGAGGGCGGCAGCCTGTAGGCCGGGAGGCAAGGCGCGGCGGACGCTGTCCCTGCGGTTTGGGGCGGACGCACGTGCGCTGCTGCGGAGCGAACTGACAGGCGGTCAAGGTCAAGACTCCCCGCCTTGCCTGGCGGGGCGATGCCAACCGTTCCGCGGCCCGGCTGACATGTATCGATTGAGGCCTCGGATTCGGTCTTGACGGACAGGGGCGACGGCAGCGCCACCATTGCCGGCACATCCGCCCGTCCCCCGCGTTCCGGCCGGCCCCTCCCTCACGCCGGCGAGCGGACCCCCATGGTGGCGAAAGGCGCGGGCCTGCAGGCAAGAACGCCGCCTCTCGTGAGGCGGCGCCCTCGGAAAAGATTGGAAGTGTGCGACGCGTCAGCAGGCACACGGGTTGCAGGGATCGGCGCAACACGGATTGCACGCAGCACAAGGGTTGCAGGCATCCGCTGCGCACGGGTTGCAAGCGGCGCACGGGTTGCACGGATCGTGCGAGTCCGCGACGACGATCCGTCCGTCATCGGCAGATACGGCTGAAGGCGCAAGAGCGGCACCGGCCGCCATGGTGACGATACTCACGGCGACCACAGTTTCCTTGATCATCTTCGCTACGTCCTCCTCGCAGGCGCGTTGCCGGTTTCCTGGGATCGAAGCTTCGCGCCACCCCTTCGGGCGGCCGCGCCACGCGAAACCTGTGTCATTGTGGTTAACCTCGGCGCCGGGCGAAAGCGATTTCGCCCCCCTGACGCTATTGTGAACGCGCGGAACGGCGGATGCCCGTTCCAGGGTTCGCGCCTGTCGCGACCGCCCCGACGGCCGCATGGAAGGCGTCACCATCGACCGAGGCGAGCGACGGACGCGCCAACCTGGTGGCTGCAAGAGGAGCTTCGACCGGATACAGAAGCTCAGCCGCCTGGCTCGGCCATCGGCGACCGAACCCTCTCCGCCAACGCGTCGTTGGTCGCGGCATAGGCGGGCTCGAGCCAGTCCGAGCTCCAGAACCAGAGGCCGATGCCGCGGTCCACCTCGTGCTGGACGACCCTCGTCCCACCCTCCACGGGCTCAAGCAGCCAGCGATGGTCGAAGGTCAGAATGCCGGGGATGCCCCCGGACTGGCGCAACTCCGCGCTCGGGAGAAGGGTCTCCACCGTCGCGGTCATTTCGAGGACCTCTCCGCTCGGCTCGCGTACCCGGTTCAGCACCGTCTCCCCCTCCGCATAGACACCGGCGACCTCGACGAAGACCGGGTTCCACTGCGGATAGGACTCCTGACTTCGATGGTTGAATCACGTAAGTAGTTGATATTGGCCGGTTCTCATTTCCGGCTAGGCACTACACTCGGCATTTCTTCGAGCCCGGGCCGGGCTTCGCCGGCGCTCAGACGAGTTGGTACGGGGTGATCGTCAGGGGCAGCCCCATGGTTGCGTAGATCTGCTCGGCCGCCGGCGTCGGCTTCGACGGGATGACGTAGCGGTTGCCCGATTGCGCGCAGCGCAGGACCGAGCATTGGCGGTGGACGAGGGCGGAGCGGATCACTTCCGGGGACATCCGCCTCTTCTGGACGGCGACACGGTAGGCAAGGTGGCGGACGCAGGCGAAGGCCATGAAGGCGATGGCGATGTGGGCGCGGATCCGGTTCTCGTTCCAGTGCCAGATCGGCCGCACCTTCAGGTCGTGCTTGGTGATCCGAAAGCTCTCCTCGACCTGCCAGAGCCCGTGGTAGTGGGCCATCACTTCGGTGACGCTGGCGTCGCGCAGATTGGTGATGACGCCGGCGAGCCCGTCCCATCGCTCGGCCTCGGCGATCTTCTCCGGGTTCACCGTGAGCCGCGCGTCGCCCTCGACGGCGATGAAGCGCTTGGCGCCGTGATTGGAGAGCAGCTCCTTGGGATTGTCGCTGCGCTCCAGCTTGTCGAGCAGGCGCGCCACCGCCTGGCGGCGCTCGTGTGCGTCCTTGCGCGCGCGCTCGGGGCAGAAGACGACGATCAGGCGCCGGCCCTTGTGCTCCCATTCGCCGACCCGGCGGTTCTCCGATCCCTCGAGAGGACCATAGGCGTCCAGATCGAGAACCTTCTTCTTCAGCGCGGCCGGCAGCTTGCGCAGCCGGGCGCCGAGCACGTACTCGCCGCGGATGTCGTCCATGGCGTCGAGGTTGTCTGCGCTCAGCATGCCCCGGTCGGCCACACAGACCGTGCGCTCCACCTGGTGGCGGCGCTGCATGTCCTGCAGGACCGGGACCAGGCTCTTCCCCTCGTAGGTGGAGCCGGGGAAGACCTCGTAGCTGATCGGCAGCCCTTCGCGCGTCACCATCAGGGCCAGCAGGACCTGCGAGTCCCTGTGCTTGCCGTCCTTGCTGAAGCCGTGCTGGCGAAGCTCGTCCTCAATCGCGGTCTCGAAGTAGAGCGTGGTGCAATCGAAGAAGAGCACCGCCACCGGCTCCGGCAGCAGCGAGCGGCTCGCCTCGCCCACGCGCGTGCGCAGATGGTTGATCACGGGCGCGTCGAGCTGGTCCATCATCCGGTAGACCTTCTCGAGGGGAAGGCTCACGCCGAAGTCCTCCTCGAGCCGGCGCACGCTGCCCCGCTTGCTGTCGGGGTTGGCGATGCGTGCCATCACCACGTGGAACAGCGCGTCGTGCGAGGCGCGGTAGCGCGATCGCCGCAGCAGCCCGTCGAGGCCCAGCAGCCGGTACATCTCGCCGTAGACCTCGTGGATGCCCGTGATCAGCCGCTGCTCCTCTTCGAGTTGCTTGAGATCGACGGGAAGCTCTTGCTTGCCGTCCCCTTGGCGTCCGACGCGGATCACCTGGTCTGCGATCTTCTCGGGCGCGAACAGCAAGGGCTGGCGCTCGTCCTCCAGCTTCGCCTTGACGTACTCGCCGAGCTGCCTCAGGCGCTCCAGCTCGTCCTCGTCCATGGCCACGCCGATGTGGCGGACGATGCGCTGGCGGACCTTGCCGCCGTCGCGCACGGCCTCGACGAGCTGGACCGAGCGGCGCGGGCTGTTGGGGGTGGTCTTGATACGCACGAACATGGTGGGAGTGTAGCGCGGGGCGGGGATATCGACAATCCAATATATCCACTAGGCACTACAACGCGACTTGACCGCACCGCAACCGCTAAGTCATTGTCTTCGCTGAAATCTCCAGACGGGAGATCGGCCAGAATCAGGCCCAACCGTCGAAGTCAGGCGCCACCCCTTCGGGCGGCCGCGCCACGCGAAACCTGTGTCATTGTGGTTAACCTCGGCGCCGGGCGAAAGCGATTTCGCCCCCCTGACGCTATTGTGAACGCGCGGAACGGCGGATGCCCGTTCCAGGGTTCGCGCCTGTCGCGACCGCCCCGACGGCCGCATGGAAGGCGTCACCATCGACCGAGGCGAGCGACGGACGCGCCAACCTGGTGGCTGCAAGAGGAGCTTCGACCGGATACAGAAGCTCAGCCGCCTGGCTCGGCCATCGGCGACCGAACCCTCTCCGCCAACGCGTCGTTGGTCGCGGCATAGGCGGGCTCGAGCCAGTCCGAGCTCCAGAACCAGAGGCCGATGCCGCGGTCCACCTCGTGCTGGACGACCCTCGTCCCACCCTCCACGGGCTCAAGCAGCCAGCGATGGTCGAAGGTCAGAATGCCGGGGATGCCCCCGGACTGGCGCAACTCCGCGCTCGGGAGAAGGGTCTCCACCGTCGCGGTCATTTCGAGGACCTCTCCGCTCGGCTCGCGTACCCGGTTCAGCACCGTCTCCCCCTCCGCATAGACACCGGCGACCTCGACGAAGACCGGGTTCCACTGCGGATAGGACCCGGCGTCCATCAGCACCTCCCACACCGCTTCGGGCGGCGCGGGGATCGTGGTCTCCACGCGGAAGGTCTCGCTGGTGGCGAGCGAGCCCGCCACCGCGACGATCAGGACGATCGATAGGGCCGCGACGCCCCATTTGGCGCGGGAACGCGACATCGGCGCCTCACAGCGGTTTGTCGGGCCGGCCCTTCAACGCGCCGGGGCGTGGCCGGCGGGGGGAACGAGCATGGCGCCGAGCTGATCCAGGAAGGCCTGACGCTTGTCCTGACCCATCATCGCCGTCAGCACTCGGCATCGGCACCGGTCGGGTTGTTGATCGGCGCATCGCCCGCGACGCATTGGAAGACTCTCTCACCCCGCGACTTCTGCGATCCGGCTGGCGATGCGGTTGGCGGCGGCCTTGACGGGATCGTTGGCAAGGTGGGCATAGCGCTGTGTGGTCTGCACCTTGGTGTGGCCCAGCAGCTTGCCGATCATCGGAAGACCCTCGCCGACCAGCAGACCGCCGCTCGCAAAGCTGTGACGCAGGTCGTGGATGCGCAGATCGTCGATCCCGGCGCGCTCCAGAATGCGGCGCCACGCGTCGTGCAGGTAGGTGATGTGCCCGTCCGGCTTGAGACCGGGCAATACCCAGGGACTGCCCTCCCTTCGCGCGATGCCGCGCAGAACGGCAATCGCCGGGTCGCCCAGATGAACCACCTTCGCGCCAGTCTTCGATTCCGGCAACCTGAGCTCGCCTGCCTCCAGGTTCACGTGCTCCCACTTCAGGCTCTTGATCTCCCCGCTCCGGCAGCCCGTCAGCATCAGCAGCCGGATGGCAGCGATCGCAGTAGAAGACGCGAAGCCCTCGCTCTCCGCATCCCGCAACGCGGCACCGAGACGGCGGTACTCGTCGTCCGACAGGAACCGCTCGCGCTTGTGCTCGGGATACTTCTTGACGTGCCGGCACGGATTGACGCCCTCGGGGCGCATCTCCCACACCTCGGCAAGGTTCATCATGCGCGAGAGCACGCTCAGCGTCCGGTTGGCATGGTCGGGAACGTCGCGCATCTCGTGGTGAAGGGCCGCCGCATCGGCCTTGCCGATATCGCCGACGCGGCGCTTGCCGAGACGGGGGAGGATGCGGTTCTCGACGATCTTGCGGTAGAGCCTCGCGGTGCCGGGCTTCAGGTGGCCGGGAGCGTATTCCTCCAGGAAGCGCCGGGCGAGGTCGGCCACGGTGGCGCTTTCCTGCGGCCGGGGCGTCTTCCCCATGATGTCGCGGCCGGTCTTGGCGAGGGTGACGATCTCTGCGGCCCTGGCCCGCGCGGCGGCGGGCGCGATGGGCCCGTGAGGCCCGATGGTGACTTTGACGGAGCGACCTTCGTGGCGGTACTTGACGATGTAGACCTTTCGGCCGGTCGGATGGACGCGCACGCCGAAGCCCTTTATGTCGTCGTCCCACACGATGCGCTCGCGCTCGGCGGGGACGAGGGCATCGACGGTTCGCTTGGTGATCCTGGGCATGCCGACAATCCTTCGTTTACCGGGCGATGTCCGGTCGCCGGCACCGCCCATGGTCCTGCTTATGGCGGCGCCCAGGGCGCTGCAGTAACGTGCTCCGGTGTTCCTGGCGCTTCGGTGCGCGAGCGATCCAACTAGGTCAGTATCGCTTACCAAATACTGAGAGCCGAATTGGGAACCACATAGGCACCCGGCGAAATCGAACCAGAGCGAAGCCCAGTCTACGACTTTAGCGAGGAAACCGCAACAACAGACTGAATTGTCGTGTAAAATCGTACTGCAGCGAAGCGCAGCGTACCCCTGTCACTCTGTATCGTACACTGCACCATGGTCCGGGGTGGAACGGGAGGCCTTTCCCTCGCAGCGACGGTGTCAGTAGCGGCCCGATAGCGCGCTCGCCAGCATCGCCGCCTGCTTGCGGAGCGGGCCGCAGGTCACGCGTGGGTCGCGCGGGTCCCAGGCGGCGCGGCGCAGGCGCGCGCAGTAGAGATCGGCGAGACGGGCGATCAGCAGCACGCCGCGGCATTGCCGGGGCACCGTGCGTCGGGCCTGCCGTGCCGCAGCGAGCAGCGCGTGGGCGCGGCCTGCCACCGGCTCGGCGACGGCGGCGAAGCGCTCGAATCCCCGGCCCGCCCGGAGATCGTCGGCTGCGATTCCGGCTTTGGCGAGGAGGTCGACCGGGAGCGTGACTCGGCCCTGCGCCGCCGCGTGCGGCACCGCGCGAAGAATGCCGATCAACGCCCAAGCGGTGCCGACCTGCCGCCCGGCCTCCAGCGCCGGGCCGGAGTCGGCGCCGCAAGCCCGCACCATGAGCTCCGTCAGGCTGCCGCCGGTGGTGTCGGCATGGCGCTCCAGCGCCGCGAGATCGGCAGGGCCCTCCTCCTCCAGATCGGCCTCCCGCGCCTCCAGCAGCGCGTCGAACGGGGCACGGTCGAGCTTGCAGGCCCGAATCGCGTCTGCCAGCGGCAGCGCCACCTCGTGGCGTCGGGTGGGCTCGCCGGCGTAGGCCGCGTCGACGACCTCGCGCCACCATTGCAGCCGGATGCGGCCCAGCATCGGCTCGCTCACGGCGTCCGGAATGCGCGCGATCTCGTGGTTGAAGGCGATCAGCGCGAACATCGCCTCGCGGCGCGCGGCCGGCGCGAACACGGCGGAGAGGTAGCGGTCGTAGTCGGCCGCCCGCGCGAGCGCACCGACGGACGAGAGCGCGGGCCTCACTCAGGCCCCTCCCCGCCCCGCCGCACGATTGCCAGGCGCCTCCCCTCCCCTGTACATGGACGCGCCGGAGGGATGCGAGGGAGCATGGCGACCGTTCACGTGATCGGCGCCGGCATGGCGGGGCTTTCCTGCGCCGTGGAGCTGGTGAAGGCGAGGCAGCGCGTCGTCCTTTGGGAAGCGGCGGCGAACGCAGGCGGCCGCTGCCGCTCGTTTCACGACGCCACCCTGGACCGGACCATCGACAATGGCAACCACCTGATCCTGGGCGCCAATCCCGCGGTGTTCGCGTACCTGGAGACCATCGGCGCGCGCGACGGGCTGGTCGGCCAGGAGTGCGCGGCCTTCCCTTTCGTCGACCTCCGTTCGGGCGAGCGCTGGACCGTGCGCCCCAATGCCGGGCCCGTGCCCTGGTGGATCATGGCACCGGGTCGCCGCGTGCCGGGCAGCCGCGCACGCCACTATCTGGCGGGCCTCGCCCTCGCCCGCACGCGGGACGGCGACACCGCCGCAGAACGGCTCAGCGGCACCGGGCCGCTGCTGGAGCGGCTCTGGGAGCCGCTGACCGTGGCGGTGCTCAACGCCTCGGTGGAGGAGGCGTCCGCGCGGCTGCTCTGGCCGGTGGTGCGCCTCACCTTCGGCAAGGGCGAGGCGGCCTGCCGCGCCTATCTCACCCGCAAAGGGCTCGGCCCCGACTTGGTGGAGCCCGGCGTGCGCTACGTGGAACGCGGCGGCGGCCGGCTCCACTATAACCGCCGGCTGCGCGCCATCGAGCACGACGGGCGCGCGGTGACAGGCCTCGACATCGCAGGATCCAGCGGCGGCGGCGAGTCGTTCGCGCCGGGCGATGTCGCCGTGCTCGCGGTGACGCCGCAGGTGTGCACGCAGCTCCTGCCCGAGATTCCGGCGCCGCTGGAGACCCGGCCCATCGTCAACGCGCACTTCCGCCTCCACCGGCCGGTGCCGATGCCGGGCGGCAGCGGGATTCTCGGCGTGGTGGGCGGCACGGCGCAGTGGATTTTTGCGCGCGGCGACATCGCCTCGGTCACCGTGAGCGCGGCGGGTGCGCTGGCGGAGCGCCCGGCGGCGGATATCTCGGAGTTGCTGTGGGCCGACGTCTCCCAGGCGCTGGACTACCGGCCGCCCGCCATGCCTGCGGTGCGGATCGTGAAGGAGAAGCGCGCGACCTTCGCCCAGATCCCGTCCGCCCTGCCGCTGCGTCCGCCGGCGGAGACCCGCTTTCGCAACCTCTTCCTCGCCGGCGACTGGACCGCGACCGGGCTGCCCGCCACCATCGAGGGGGCGGTGCGCTCGGGCGTTACCGCGGCACGGCACGCGCTGCGCGCGCTCGCCGCGGGCTGATGTAATGAACGGCCCCGCCCGCCGACCCAACTGTGGGGCGGCGGGCGGGTGCGTGTGCGCTATCGCGTCAGTAAATGCCCTGCTGTGCCGAGACCATGGCGTACAGCATGGGGATCGAGAGCATCGTGTTGGTGCGCGATGCCAGCATGGCGTAACGCGCCGAGCGCGCCTTGCGATCGGCCTCGACCTCCACGATGCCGAGCGCCCGCTTCTGGTTCGGCCAGATGATGAACCAGACGTTCAGCATCATGACGATGCCGAGCCACATCCCGATGCCGATGGCGGTGTGTCTCAGCACGTGCCCGTCGGTGGCGGCACCCAGGATGCCGAAGGTGATGGCATCCGAGAAATACTCGTTCATCAGCGCGAGCACGATGCCGGTCGCGACCGTGGCGAGCGCAGCCCAGCGGAACCAGAAGAGAGCGGCCGGCGCGATCACCTTGCCGATCGCGGGCTTCTGGTCGTCCGGGATCTTCGGCATGTTCGGGATCTGGACGAAGTTGAAGTACCAGAGCAGCCCGATCCACATCACGCCCGCGAGCACGTGGGTCCAGCGGAAGAAGAACGCCCACCAGTAGTAGTCTACGAATGGTATGTCCATGTCCATCTCCCCACCCGTCCGGTCAGCTGATGGCTGCTAGAATAGCGACCATGATCACGGTGAGAGCGACTCCCATGATCACGGTTTTGGTAAGCGATGTCAGCGGGTTGGTCATGTCCGGTGCCCCCCTGCAATTCCGAATCGCAAGGCCCTAGCATAGTGCGTGAACGGGCGGTTGCAATTATCGGCGGCACATCGTGGTTCCTTTATGATGTCCGGCGCGCTGGCTGGACGCCGAACAGTGTGGCAACCTCCTGAATTCTCAGGTATCCGAGAGGTCGACAAATCGACGCTGAATCACAGGCTTGACGTCATGACGGACATGAGACGCTTCATCGAAGGAATGCCGAAGGCCGAGCTGCACGTCCACGTGGAAGGGACGCTGGAGCCGGAGATGAAGTTCGAGCTCGGCCGGCGCAATGCCGTCGAGCTGCCTTACCGATCGGTCGACGAGATGCGGGCGGCTTACGACTTCGACGATCTGCCGTCGTTCCTCAAGATGTACTACGAGGGCATGAGCGTCCTGGTGACGGAACAGGATTTCTACGATCTCACGACCGCCTATCTGACCAAGGCGCACGCCCAGAACGTGGTCTATGCGGAGATGTTCTTCGACCCCCAGGCGCACGCGGAGCGCGGCATCGGCTACGACACCGTGATTCGCGGGATTCGCCGGGCGCAGGTGGACGCGCACGACAATCTCGGCATCCGCACCCAGCTCATCATGTGCTTCCTGCGGGACATGAGCGCCGAGTCCGCGATGGCGACGCTGGAGCGGTCCCTGCCCTACAGGGACTGGATCGTCGGCGTCGGCCTGGATTCGGACGAGAAGGGCCATCCGCCGATCAAGTTCAAGGCGGTGTTCGACCGGGCGCGCGCGGAGGGCTACCGGCTGACCATGCACTGCGACGTGGATCAGGAGGACTCGACCCGGCACATCTGGCAGACCCTGGACGACATCGGGGTCGACCGGATCGACCACGGCGTCAATTCGCTGGAGGACGAGGCCCTCTGCGACGAGATCGTGCGCCGGGGCCTGGCGCTCACGGTCTGTCCGATCTCCAACAGGTGCATCACCGGCAGCCTCAAGGCGCTGGAGGTCCGGCGCATGCTGGAGAGGGGCATGCGGGCAACCGTCAACTCCGACGATCCCGCCTACTTCCTGGGATACGTGCAGGAGAACCTGGTCGCGACCCAGGAAGAGGCCGATCTGAGCCGGGATCAGGTCGTCCGACTCGCCGCCAACGCCTTCGAGGCAAGCTGGCTGCCGGCGGAGGAGCAGCGCGCCCTGCTCAGCCGGCTGGAGGGCTACGCGGCGTCCGAGGCGGGCGCCTGACCGTGACCCATTCGGATCGGGTGCTCGCCACCCGCTTCCTGGATGTGATCGAGCACGACATCGTTCCGCTGACGCGGGCTGGCGTGGCGCGCGGCGACAAGGTGTTCGGCGGCGCGATTCTCCGCAAGTCGGACCTCACGCTCGTCATCGCCGCAACCAACCGCGAGACCGAGAACCCGCTCTATCACGGCGAGATCTCCACCCTGAACGCGTTCTTCGCGTTGCCCGGGGAGGCGCGTCCCACGCCCGAGAACTGCCTGTTCCTCTCCACGCATGAGCCCTGTTCGTTGTGCCTGTCTGCGATCACCTGGGCCGGGTTCGACAACTTCCATTACCTATTCGGCTACGTGGACACCCGGGACGCCTTCAACATCCCCCACGACCTGCGCATCCTGAGCGAGGTCTTCCGCATCGAGAACGGAAATTATGCCCGCGAGAACGCGTTCTGGCGAAGCCGGTCCGTTGAGGACCTGATCGGCAGCGAGAGCGGGAATCTCGGGGGCCGCATCGCCCGCATCCGCGCGCTCTACGACGAGCTCTCGTCCGCGTACCAAGGCTCGAAGGCCGACAGCGACATCCCGCTGCGTTAGAGCACTATCTGTACAATCGAAACCGATCGGTCCTCCGGTGACGCTGAAACTGATGACCCTAATTCTCGAAGGCCACCGCCCGAACTTCCTCGATCCTTTCCTCCCCGGTGAAGCGCCAGATGCCGATGTGGCCGCGGCGCCGATCGCCGTTCCCGTCCCAGTCCATGCTGCCCGAGGCGCCCTCGTAATCGATCTCCCCGCCGTCGGCGAGAGCGCGAAGCGCATCGGCGACGCCGCCGGGGCCGGCACTCACGACGGTGCCCGGCGAGCTGCCCACGGATCGGCCGCCGCCAGGACGGTCACGGGCGCCCCGCTCTCTCCAGCTCCTCGATCGAACGCGGCCAGTCCTTCTTGAGCAAGCGCGACAGCGCGCGGTCGGCGAGGAGCCTGCCGCCGGTCTGGCAACGCGGACAGTAGTTGGTTTCGTTGGTGGCATAGCGGATTCGCTGAATGCGGGTCCCGCAGGCGGGGCAGGGTTGGCCGTAGCGCCCGTGCGCGGCCATTTCCGGCCTGAACGCCGTCACGTTCTTCGGGAAGCCATCGCCCGTCTCCTCCCGCAGCCGCTCGATCCATTCGGTGAGCGTGTCCCTGGTCGCGTGGTGCAGCCGCGCGATCGAGTCGTCGTCGAGTGCCTGGCTCATGGCGGTCGGCGAGAGCCCAGCCCGGTGCAGAATTTCGTCCGAATAAGCGTTCCCGATGCCGCTGAACAGGCTGGGATCGGTAAGGGCGCGCTTGAGCGTGTGATTGCGGCGGGTCAGCGCACGGCAAAAGGCCTCCCGGGAAGCCTCCAGCGGATCGATCCCACCGCGGTCGTGGGCCGCAAGGCCCGCCTTTCCTGCGACGACGTGGAGCGAGGCGCGCTTCTTCGATCCGGCCTCGGTGAGCAACAGGCTGCCGTTCTCGAAATCGAGGGACGCGAGGCCGCGCTTGCCCGGAAGCGCCTTGCCCGGAGCGCCCCAGTGTAGGCGGCCGGCGATCATGAGATGCAGAACGATCCAAAGATCGTCGTCGAAACCGAAGACGATCCGTTTGCCGAGTCGGTGGAACGTCCGAACCCGCTTGCCGTGGAGCGTGTCCAGTGGCAGCGTGACGGAGCGCAGCAGAAACGGGCTCTGGAGCCGCACGTTGTCGAGCCGCTTTCCGCCGACATGACGCTCCAGCGCCTCGATGTAGGCTGTAATGTCAGGAAGCTCGGGCATCTCTTGTCAGTCGGCAACCGTTCCCTTCGTGAGCGGGGCAACTTGAAAAGGTCAAAGCGAAGCTTCGACATGTCCGATCCCTTCGGAGACCCGATGTGTTTGCCAATCCTTCAAAGAGCGACAATCCCGCGCCGGTCACAAACAGAAAGCGCCTCTAACCTGTCGGGCTGGGAGCGCTTCCGGTGGTCGCGGGACAGGTCTTGAGCCTGCAACGTTCAGGTTATGCGCACCCTGGCGCGGCCTTATTCCCAATGAGGTTGCCCGACTCTGCTTTCGTCAGGGCCTCGATACGATCCGCGATGCGCTGGGCGGGCTCGCGCAACTTCCCGATCGTCCAATCGGCGGCGTATCCTTCGGTCACGTCGTTAGGCGGCGCGTGGTTCACCAGCCGCTTGGTCAGCGCGTGCGGGAGCATCAGCTCCCGCTCGGCCACCGTGATGAAGCAGTTGCGCATCCCGTGGAACCAGAACTTCGCGCCACCGGCCTCGCTGATGCGGCGGTGGAAGTAGGTCAGCTTCACGAAGTAGCCCGAGCGGCTGGAGGCAGAGGGGAATACCCAGCCGCCTTTCAGATGGCCGCTCCCGGCCCACCGGCGATCGAGAATGGCCGCAAGCTGCCGGGTGATGGGAAGCTCGAGCGGCGCACCCGTCTTGGTTTCGTCCACGCGGAAGACCCCTGCCTCCCTGTCTACACGATCCCAGCGGAGCGGCATCACCTCGCCGAGCCGCATGCCCGTGTACATCCCGAACCAGAACACGTCCCTGAGGGCGGGATTGGTGACAACCGCCTCGATGCCCCTGCGCCAGCACGGCAGCACTTCCGCCGGCGGCGGGATCTTGCGGCGCGGCTTGGGATGGAACCGGCCGCCGCCCGCCAGCCAGAGATCGACGGGATTGGCCAGTCCCTCGTGGTCCACGCAGGGCCGCCGATAGACCGAGCGCAGCAGGGACATGCACTGATTCGCGGTCGCCCAGCCGCGCTTCTCGGTGATGCGGTTGAAACGGTCCTCCACGTCGCTGCGCGTGATGGCGTCGAGAGACCGGTCGAGCCAGTCCGCGAGAGGCCGCTCGAATTGGTCGCGGTAGTGCTCGTTGGTGCGCGCCTTCCGCTTGGGATTGGCCTTCATGTACTGCTCGAAGGCCTGCCCGAGGAACGGCATGCGGCGGCTCCTGGCGCGATCGGCCGCCGGGTCCTCGCCCACGGCGACCATGCCGGGGCATACAAATCAACACCTACCACAACACGCGATAGTAACTTCAGGACCGCTCGGGGCGTCTCCCGACCGCTCCAGGCCGGATAGAGCATTCCAATGTAACAATAAAATCAACCTCCAGGCTTCCCCGGAAACCTCAGGGGACCAGGAGGCACAATGCCTCATTATGGTTTCTCACCAGGGTTACAGCCTGCGAACAGCCGCAGGCCGTGAGAGACGCGTGAAACCGCTGGCTAACCGATGGCGGCGAGGGCGGGGAAGGCTTCGAGGAGCCAGAAAGCGACCGAGCTGAGGTAGCCGGTAATCAGCGCGACACCCATCGCCACCATGATCACGCCGGCGCCGATCTGCAGCGGCCTGCTGACCCTGCGGATGCGCCTCATGTGGCGGAGGAAGAAGCCGGTGAACGCGGCCGCGATCAGGAACGGGACCCCGAGCCCCAGCGAATAGACCGCCAGCAGGGCGACACCGCGGCCGACATCGGCAGACGTCGCGGTGAGCGTCAGGATGCCACCCAGGACCGGCCCGATGCAGGGTGTCCAGCCGAAGGCGAAGGCCGCTCCGAGCAGGAAGGCGCTCGCGGGCCTGCCGCCCGCGAGGCGACTGGCGAAGCGCGCCTCGCGCCCGAAGAACGGGATTCTGACCAGGCCGGTGAGGTAAATGCCGAAGACGATAATCAACCCGCCTGCGGCATACTCGAAGATCGTCTTGTGCTGGAGCAGGAAGCCGCCCACGGCGCTCGCGCTCGCGCCGAGCGCGACGAAGACCGCCGTGAAGCCGAGCACGAAGAACGCGCTCAGCATCAGCGCGGCCATGCGTCGGCGGGAGAGACCCTCCTCGTCCCGCAGCTCCTCCAGCGAGCCGCCGGCGACGTAGGAGACGTACCCCGGCACCAGCGGCAGCACGCAGGGCGAGAGAAACGAAATCAGCCCCGCGGCGAAAACCGAGACGATGCCGATGGCGGAGATTTCCATGCTCGCCGGCCCTGCGGCGGATGCGCTCCGGCCCGCGCCGCTACTGGGCGATGTGGCGCACCAGCTCGATCACGTCCGGGTCGTCCCAGTCGCGATCGCCCAGCACCCGCGCGACCTCCGCTCCCTCGCCGTCGAAGAAGACCGTGGCGGGGATGCCATGGACACGGAGCGCGCGCCCCGCAGCCATCTTTTCGTCGATGAAGATCGGGAGTGTGGTCAGGTCGTGGTCCGTGTAATACCTGCGCACGAGCTCGGCCCCGCCGCGGTCGAGCGAGAGCGGCAGGATCACCAGGTCCTCGCCGAGCTCGCGCTGCAGGGCGTCCATGGTCGGCATCTCGGCCCGGCAGGGGAAGCACCAGGTGGCCCAGAAATGCACGGCGACCGGCGTGCCGCGATAGTCGGCAAGGCTCTTCTCTTCGCCGGCCTCGTCGATGAAGGCGATCGGCGGCGGCTCCAACGGACCGTCGTTCAGCACCAGATTGAGGACGCGGCTCCCGTCGGTGCGCTGATCCAGCGCGCGCAACGTCTCCGTGTCCGCCGCGGCGGCGGCCCCTCCGTACACCGCGACGCCGACCAGCGCGACGACGGCGGCGACCCGCCCCAAGATTCCGATACCCGACATGGCCGTTGCTCCAGTGTTTTCCGACCGTCCACTTGGGGCATAGATAGTTGCCCCAGAGCGCGCTGCCTAGCGCCGCCCGCCGTGCTCACCATGATTTGAAGCGGTGCCAGCACGGGCAACTTCCTCCACGGCTGCGGTCAGCCGGGCGAGGTCCTCATCGCGCGAGAGGCGGTGGTCGCCGTCCTTTATCAGCTCGACCGTGACATTCTCGCCCTCGACCTGCTCGGCGATGCGCAAGGCGGTGCGCCAGGGCACGTCTTCGTCCCGCATGCCCTGCAGCAGATGGATCGGGCACCTGAGCGCGATGGGCGCCCGCAGCAGCAGGTGATCGCGCCCCTCCTCGATCAGGCCCATGGTGATGGGGTAGGGGTCTTCACCGTAGTCGCAGGGCATCACGATTTCGCCGGTGTCGGTGAGGGTCCGCCGCGCCGCGTCGTCGAGCGTGGACCAGATGAGGTCCTCGGTGAAATCGGGCGCCGCCGCGACGCCGACGAGGCCGGCCACGCGTTCCGGCCGCGCCAGCGCGAGCAGCAGCACGATCCAGCCGCCCATGCTGGAGCCGACCAGGACCTGCGGCCCGCTGGCGACGCGGTCGAGCACCGCCAGCGCGTCGTCCCGCCAGCCGCCGATGGTGCCGTCTCGAAACGCGCCGCCCGAGGCGCCGTGGCCGGAATAGTCGAAGCGCACGAAGGCGCGGCCCGTGCGGAGGCAGTGGGCCTCGAGCGCCGTGGCCTTGGTGCCGGTCATGTCCGACATGAAGCCGCCGCAGAACATCACGCCCGGCGTGCTGCCCGCCATCGCCCGGTAGGCGATCGTGTCCCGGCCGTCGCGCTCCAACTTCGATGGAGGGTCCTGCATGGGTCTCTCGCTCGATCGGGATGCCGGTCCGCACGCGGTAGTGCCGATATCACGGCATCTCCTAGTGGAACTCGACGTAGCGGTAGTCGAGAGGCTGGCCGTGGATGCCGCGCTTCGGCGGGGCGATCCAGCCGGCGATCGCGCCGGGCTCGATCACCCGGTGCATCAGGGACTCGACGAAGGCGCGGTCCGCTGCGCTCGGCAGCCACTCGTCCCGCTTCGCCGCCCAGGTCGCCTTGTCGACGAGCGTGCCGTCGGGCGCCGCGCGGATGCCGGCGAAGGCGCCGATGTTGCGGTGGAAGGCGCGGTGCGGCAGTCGCAGCTCGAAGTCGATATCGAATGAGCGGATCATCTTGTTGAAGCGGTTGAGGCCGCGCTGGCTATCGTCCACGTAAGAATCGCGCAGGGTCTCGTTCATCGCCTTCAGTGCCGTTGCTTCTCTGGACACCACCTTGCCGTCCTCGATGGCGGGCACGGTAACCGTGCGGTCCGCCAACACGTGGTCGTCGTCGATCTTGGTCTCGTGATAGCGGCCCTTCAGCCCCATCGAATAGTAGTTGGCGGCGTTGGTGGACTCCTCTGCGCCGAACAGGTCGAGGCAGATCGAATAGTGGAGGTTGATCCACTTCTGCAGCAGCGCGAGCGGCACCGCGCCAAAGGGTCCGACATCGTCGGTGTCGTGCTCACGCATCGTCTCGCACGTGCGCTGGACGATGCGCATCACGCCGGATTCGCCCACGAACATGTGGTGCGCTTCCTCGGTCAGCATGAAGCGGCAGGTGCGCGACAGCGGATCGAAACCCGATTCCGCCAGCGCACAGAGCTGGAACTTGCCGTCGCGGTCCTGGAAGAAGGTGTACATGAAGAACGAGAGCCAGTCGTCCGTCGACTCGTTGAAGGCCTCCAGGGTGCGCGGCTTGTCGGCATCGCCCGCGTGGCGGGCCAGCAACTCCTCGGCCTCCTCGCGCCCGTCGCGGCCGAAGAAGGCGTGCAGCAGATAGACCATCGCCCAGAGGTGGCGGCCCTCCTCGACATTGACCTGGTAGAGATTGCGCAGGTCGTAGAGCGAGGGCGCGCTTAGCCCCAGGCGGCACTGCTGCTCCACCGATGCCGGCTCCGTATCGCCCTGAATGACGATGAGGCGCCGCAGCTCCGCGCGGTACTCGCCGGGCAGCTCCTGCCACGCGGGCTCGCCCTTGTGGATACCGAAGTTGATGCGCCGGTCGGTCTCGGGCTCTGCCAGGAAGATGCCCCAGCGGTAATCGGGCATCTTGACGTAGTCGAAGTGCGCCCAGCCTTGCGCGTCGACGCCGATGGCGGTGCGCAGGTAGACATCGTGCTGCAGCGCGCCGACGGGCCCGAGCTCGCGCCACCAGTCGAGGTAGGCCGGCTGCCAGCGCTCCAGCGCGCGCAGCAGGCGGCGGTCGTCGGCAAGGCTCACGTTGTTGGGGATGCGTTCGTTGTAGTCGACCTGCATCGGGCTCCTCTCCCCGCGCTAGACGCGGTTGCGGTCGAAGGTCGGCTGCACGCCTGATCCGTAGAGCTTGAGGGCTCCCTCCGGGCCGACGGTGTTGGGGCGCTGGAAAATCCAGTTCTGCCATGCCGAGAGCCGCCCGAAAATCTTGGTCTCCAGGGTCTCCGGGCCGGCAAAGCGGAGCGATGCCTCCATGCCGCTCAGCGCATCGGGCGAGAACGCCGCGCGTGCCTCGATGGCGATGCGCACCTCGTCCTCCCAGTCGATGTCGTCGGGGATGAAGGTGACGAGCCCCAATTCTTCCGCCGCCTCGGCATCGAGATCGGCGCCCGAGGCGTCGTGTGCCGCCGCCAGCGCCGCGTCATCGTCGAGGAAGCGGCTGGCGAGGCGCGAGAGCCCGTTCGCCATCGGCAGCGGGCCAGTGTTCATCGCCGTGAGCCGCACCGTCGCCGGCGCCTCGTTCGAGCCCTCGAATGTGCCGTCGAGCATGAAGCTCCGATCGGCCGCGAGCGCGAGCTCCAGCAGCGTGCCGGTGAAGCAGGAGCCCGGTTCGATCAGCGCGACCAGGCTGCGCGCGCTCACGTCGAGGCGCTTGAGGGTGCGCTTGAGGTAGAGGGTAATCTCGCGCACCAGCCAGTCGCCGGCGTTGGCCGCGAGCGCGGCATCCGCCGCCGCGACGTGCGCCGCCGCTCCCGTCGTCTTGAGCACCCAGGTGCCGAGCGCCGGCTCGTTGAAGCGCAGGTGAAGGATCGCATCGTCGAGCTCGCGCGCGAGCGCCAGCAGCCAGAAGTCGGCACCGGCGGCGTGGATCGCGGCGGTCTCGGCAGGCGGCGGCGCCTCGGGCGCGGCCACCGTGAGCGTCGCCGTGCCATTGGCACGGTCGAGCGCGACCCGGACGTGGCGGTAGGCGACCGCATCCTCGCCCACCGTGCGCTCCAGCGGCGGCAGCGCGATGCCGCGCGCATCCGCCGGCCGGTCTGAGGCCGCCGCAAGCGCGGCGGCGCGGGCGGCGACGGCATCGTCGAGCCGTGAGCGCGGCGCCAGCTCGTCCACCAGCTTCCAGTCCAGCGCGCGCCGCCCGCGCACGCCTTCGCCCGTGGTGCAGAAATAATCGGCGAGATCGCGCCTGACGCATCGCTTGTCGACGACGCGGGTGAGCCCGCCGGTGCCCGGCAGCACCGCGAGCAGTGGGACCTCCGGCAACGACACGGCGGTCGATCCGTCATCCACCAGGAGGATGTGGTCGGTCGCGAGCGCGAGCTCGTAGCCGCCGCCGGCAGCCGTGCCCGCGATCACGGTCATCCAGCGCTGGCCCGCGTTGGCCGCGGCGTCCTCGATTGCGTTGCGGGTCTCGTTGGTAAACTTGCAGAAGTTGACCTTGTCGATATGCGACGAGCGCGAGAGCATCGGGATGTTGGCGCCGGCGGAGAACACGCGCTCCTTCGCCGAGGTCAGCACCACCGCCCGCACCTGCGGGTGCTCGAAGCGGAGCCGCTGGGCGGCATCCGCAAGCTCGATATCGACGCCGAGATCGTAGGAGTTGAGCTTCAGCGCATAGTCGCCGGCGATACCGCCGTTCTCGTCCACGTCGAGCGCGAGCGTGGCGATGGCGCCGTCGACGGCGAGCCGCCAGTGGCGGTATCGGTCCGGGTGAGTCCGGAAGTCGATCATCGTTCCTACTGTCTGAGGGGTGGCAGCCCGACGATTCCTCGTGCGGTGCAGCGACTATAGGGCGCCCCCCTCCCCGCTATCCACGTGAAATTTTTGACCGATGCCTGCATCGCACGGTATCCGTCCCATCCGTACCGAGGCAAAGACGCCGCTATCAGGCGCTGATCGGGGCGCCCAGCAAAGCGATACCGGAGCCAAGCCGACATGCACGATCCCGTCCTGACGCCGCTGCGCTGGACCTTCTCGTGGCCCGTAATCCGCAACTCGCTGATCGTCTGCGCGATCGTCGGCACAATCCTTAACATGATCAACCAGGGCGAATACATAACCGGGGATGGCCCGATCAACTGGCTCAAGCTCGGGCTGACCTATTGCGTACCGTTCTGTGTCGCCACCTACGGCGCTTTCGCGGCGGCGCGGATATTCGCGAAGCAGATGCGCGCTCAGAGAGAGGGCCGAAGCGATTGATGCTGGGACTCGCTTACTCCCAGCGCGGGTCGCGGCCTTCCAGGTAGGCCTCCATGGCCTCCGCGAAGTCGGGCGCGGCCATGGCCTTGCTTTGCAATACCAGATACTTGTGAAAGAATCCCTCCCACCCGAGATCGAAGCAATCGAGCAGCATCTGCTTCGACGCCCGGCACCCGGCGGAGTTCGTGGCGGCGTACTCGGCGAGATAGCCCTCGTATTCGTCGAGCGCGGTCTCCTCGGCAACCAGGTGATCGACCATCCCGATGCGCTCGGCCTCGGTGCCGTCGATCATGTTGCCGCGGATGATCAGGGACTTGGCCCGGCCGAGCCCGACATAGCGCGCGAGGCGGAAGGTGCCCAAGCCGGGGATCAGCCCCTCCTTGATCGCGGGCAGGCCGAGCTGGGCCGATGGCGTGCAGACGCGGATGTCGCAGGCCAGCGCGAACTGCAAGCCGCCGCCGACGGCGTAGCCGTGAATCAGGCAGAGCACGAGCTTGTCCATCGTCTCGAAGACCCGGAGCGCCTCGTCCCACATGTCGAAGTAGCTCTGCTCGATCATGCCAGCGGCGAGGTCCTTGAGGTCGATTCCGGTGGAGAACGCCCGGCCCGTTCCCGTGATCGACACCATGCGCACATCCTCGTCCGCTGCGATGCTAAGGGCCGCGTCGAGCAGCTCGCGCGTGCCGGTCATGGCGAAGGCGTTCAGCCGTTCCGGCCGGGTCAGTTCGATGCGCAGCAGCCGGCCTTCGCGGGTCAGCTTCATGGTCTCGTAGTCGGCTGTCATGATGGATGTCCCTGGGCTCTGAGCCTGACAAACAGCCCGCAGTTTATCCGATCGGCGGCGTGACGCGTGGTGGGAGGGCCGCCAGGAACAATTTTTAGTCGCGCTGCGGGCTGGGGATGAGTGAGATCACGCACGCTGCGGCTGTTTCGGGGGAACCCCGAATCTGCCTGATGGACGTCACGGTGGTCGCTCGAAGCCGCCGGGCGGCGTTTTCGGCCTGGACGGGCCGAGCGGTTTCGCCGCGCCGCCCTGCGGCACGTGCATGCGTGGCAGTGGGGGGCGCGGTATCAGCCGATGGGCGCGATCATGACCGCGTCGAGGGCCTCCTGGGCACGGGCGGCGTAGTGCCGGTTGGCCTCCGGTACGTAGCGGAAGCGGCCGTCGCAGCGCACGATGGCGATGGCCGCGTTGCTCAAGCAGGCCAGATTCCTGGGCAGGTGGCGCACGTACGCCCGGCAGCGATCTTCGTCGTAGGTGAAGTCGCGCACATAGTGGAGCCTGTTCTCGATGTGCCAGTGGTTGCGCACCAGTTCGAGCAACTCCTCGGGTCCGGCGCGCTCTGGGCCAAGCGAGGTAACGCTGTAGGTCACCTCGATGCTGCGCTTGCCGGTCTTGATGATCTCGCGCTCTCGTTCGATGCACATCGCCTGGCGCCGCCCGTGGAGGTTGGCATAGCCGTCCCACTCGGCAGCGGAGAGGTCGACCGCGGCGCAGCGCCGGCGCTCGATGCGGCCATGGCCCTTGTCGACGGTTTCGTGCGAGGGCGCATCGCTGAAGTCGATCGCCTTGAGGTCTTCGAGGATGGTCTCCTGATTGTCCTTGACGGCACTGATCACGTAGTCGGCACGGCGCCCAAGGAGGCACCGCGCGGTCTCGTGCTGGGCGTGCATGGCATCCATGGTGACGATCCGGCCCGTGAGGTCGAGGCCGCCGGAGAGTTCGCGCACGGCCGGGATTTCGTTGCTCTTGGCGTCGACCTCGACCTGGCCGAGGACGACGCCGGTGTCATGCTCCACCGCTGCGACCATCATCCTGCGCCCGTCCTCGGTCTGCTTGGATGCGCCGCGCAGGTCCTTGCCGTCCATGGCGACGGGCGCTTGCGCGCTGTTCTGCTGGCCGGTCCACTGGCCGATCGCGTTGTCCAGGGTTTCCGGCGGCAGCGCGGCAAGGACGTTGTGGAAGGTGGTGATCGCGGGCGGGGTATAGCACTGCTTGGACGGGCTCCAGAAGGCACCGACCGCCTTGAGCTGCTCCTGGGAGAGCAGGGCGGCGAACTGGGCGAATGCGTTCACCCCCCGGTAGCCGGCAAGGCGGGCGGCGACGGCAAGCGTCAGAATGGTGTTGAGCGCATAGCGCTTTCCCCGGGCATGGCGGTACTCGGGCACCTCGCCGAGGCACTCGAACAGGCTGCGCAGCCGGGGCGCGGCCATCGGCTCGGTGTGCTGCTCGGTGGCCCAGTTTGGCGGCATCTCGGTCTGGCTCAGCGCCTCGGGGGCGCCGTCTGTCAGGTCGAACACGAAGACCTCCTTGGGCTGGCCGTGGTGACGCCAGCGCGCCGCCCCTCCGGGCTCGCGGGCAAAGCCGCGGGTCAGTCCCAGCGAGCGCCAGTTGGCTGCGAGGTAGCAGGTGCCGGCGAAGCGCGAGACGTCCACGAACGTCTCCGCCAGAAGAGCCGGATATCCATGCGCCGCCTGCATGTCCGCAGACAGCCGTCGCAGGCTCAGCCCCAGCACACGGGAGGCCAGGTTGGGCACCCGCTCAGGCGTCAGGATGACGAAGCGCGAGTTGTTGGCGATCAGATGCAGGCGTCGGAACTGCTGCTCCGCCGACCACCCGATCCAGCGATCCCGCGCGCCCAGCTTGAACGCGCCGGGCTGCCAGCCGATCAGCGCGAGCCAGGTCTCGCCGTGTACAGCGACATGACGCAGGCCCTTGCCGATGACGCCGTGGAACGCCAGGTAGTGGTGCTCCTCCACCAACCGGTCCCAGCGCCGGTGCTCCTGCGCGCCCCAGGTCGGACGCACCGTGACCGCGCGCAGATCAATGGACGAATCCGGGATCGGCAGCGTCGCCATGAGCGGCACACTGCCACATCGAGAAAGGAATGGCCAGCGCCGACTTCAGCTCACCCTGCGCGACGGGCAGACAATAAATTCGCCCTGGGAGGGCCGCCTGTTCGTTCTTCGTTGTGAGCGCTATCGTATTCGCCGGCAGGGGACTGGAGGCGGCCAATGCGTGAGAGCGCAGCGAGCCGGAGCCTGAGCGAACTCTACCGGGACGATCCGGACAAGGCCGACCGCCTGCTGTTCGACCGCGTCGCCTATCCCGACAGGCGCGGGTTCCTCAAGGGTGCCGGGCTCGCCGCCATTGCGGCGCTGGTCGGGGGCACCATCCCCCTCCACCGCACCATGCCCGCGCACTTCATACCCGTCGCCCTTGCAGACGAGCCGGTCATACAAGGCAAGGACGGCCTGGTCGTACTCAACGACCGGCCGCTGAACGCGGAGACGCCAGCGCACCTGCTCGACGACGCCATCACGCCGACCGGGCGGCACTTCGTCCGCAACAACGGTATTCCGCCGGCGAGAGTCGATGCAGCCACCTGGACCCTCACAATGGACGGCCTGGTCGAGACCCCGCTCACGCTCGGCATCGACGATCTGAAGCGCCGGTTCGATGTCGTCACCCGCGCGCTGACTCTGGAATGCGCGGGCAACGGCCGCGCATTCTTCGAGCCCCCGGCCACAGGCGCGCAGTGGACCTACGGCGCCGTCGCCTGCTCGGAGTGGACCGGCGTCCGCCTCGCCGATGTGCTCAAGGCCGCCGGCGTGAAGAGCGGCGTTGTCTACACAGCGCACGAGGGTGCGGACACGCACCCCTCTAGCGCAGCAAGCGGGCTCCCAATCTCGCGCGGCGTGCCCATCGCCAAGGCCATGGACCCCGCCTCCCTCGTCGCCTTCGCCCAGAACGGCCAGCCGATCCACCCCTTGAACGGCGCGCCGCTGCGCCTGGTTTTCCCCGGATGGCCCGGGTCGTGCTCCCAGAAATGGCTGACGCGCATCTGGCTGCGCGACCGGGTCCACGACGGGGCGAAGATGACCGGCACCTCCTACCGCGTGCCGGGCCGCCCAGTGTCACCGGGCGAGCAGCTGGACGCGACGGACTTCGTCATCATCGAGGCGATGCCGGTGAAGTCGCTAATCACGTACCCGGCCGCCGGGCACCGGGCCGAGGCACGGACGTTGGAGGTGCGCGGGCACGCCTGGGCCGGCGAGCGGACGGTCGATGCGGTCCGGCTCTCCACCGACTTCGGCGCGACCTGGACCTCCGCCGCGCTCGACGAGCCGGTAAATCTCCACGCCTGGCAGAACTGGCGTGCCGTCATCGAGTTTCCGGGGCCGGGCTACTACGAGGTCTGGGCCAGAGCGACGGATTCCGAGGGCGTGAGCCAGCCTCACACCATCGCCTGGAACCCCAAGGGCTACCTCAACAACGCGATGCACCGGGTGGCCGTCACCGTCTCCTAAGCATCCTCTGGCCCCCCGTTAAATTCTTCCGGTGGCCGGCGAAATTGTGTTGCTCACGCGGGTCCGCCACCCCACCTGCACATCGCCATGACCGCGACGCTTCGACAGCTCACCGCGCTGCTGCTCAGCACGGCGATCCTCTTCACCGGCAACGGGCTGATCAACACGCTGCTGCCCGTGCGGGCCGAGATCGAGGCCTTCTCGACGCTCGAGATCGGCCTGCTCGGCACCGTCTACTTCGCGGGCTTCATCCTGGGCTGCCTCAACGTGCCCTTCGTGGTGCGCCGCGTCGGCCACATCAGGACCTTCGCAACGCTCTCCAGCATCATCGCCGCCACGGCGCTGGCCCACGTCTTCATCATCGACCCCATCGCCTGGGGGGTGCTGCGTCTCTTCGTGGGCTTCGCCTTCGCCGGCCTCTACGTGGTGATCGAGAGCTGGCTGAACGACCGCGCCACCACCGCCAACCGCGGCGCGGTCATGTCGGCGTACACCTTCATCAGCCTCAGTGTGCTGATGGCCGGGCAGTTCCTGCTGACGACGTACGACCCAGCGGGCTTCGAGCTGTTCGCGCTCATCGCCATCCTGATTGCGATCGCTCTGGTTCCGGTATCGCTGACCAGGGCGCCGGAGCCGCCCCGGCCAGCAGGCATCGGCCTCGACATCCTCGGGCTCTGGCGCCTCTCGCCGGTGGGTTTCGTCGGCTGCCTGAGTGTGGGCCTCGTCAACGGCTCGTTCTGGACGCTGGGGCCGGTCTTCGCGAGCCGCAGCGGTCTCGACATCGACAATCTGGTCTACTTTATCGCAGGCGCCACGCTCGCAGGCGCCGTCGCGCAATGGCCGCTCGGCCTAGTCTCCGACCGCATCGACCGGCGCTTCGTGATCGTCGCGGCGACGCTCTGCGCGGCGGCAAGCGGCATCCTGCTCAGCACTTGGGTGGAGCCATCGACCACCCTGCTGATTGGGCTCTCCGCAGCGTTCGGCGGCTTCGCCATGCCGCTCTACGCAGTATCGGTGGCGCACGCGAACGACCACGCGGAAGACACGCGCTTCGTCGCGACCGCCGGCGGGCTGCTGCTGGTTTACGGGCTCGGCGCATCGCTCGGCCCGCTGATCGCGTCCGCCCTGATGGATTATTACGGCAGTGGCGGGCTGTTCATGTTCACGACCTCCGTCCACGCCGCGCTCGCGCTCTTCACCATCGTCCGTCTCGTGCTGCGCCGGCGGCCGAAGCAGGACGATCGCGCCGGATTCGTGGCGGTGCCGCGCACCTCGCCCACCCTCTACGAGCTGGATCCTCGCTCCGAACCGGAATCGGACGGCGACAAGTCGCCCTGATACGGGCATTCTTGCGCCCGATTCTGGCGGGCGTCCCAGCACGTCCCGGCCGATCTCGCAGGTCGTGAGGAGGCCTCTTGACCACGATCCTGGGCTCCGGGCCCGATCGCGGCCGCGTCACGGGCCGCCTCTGGGTGCTCTCGGCCGGGCTTTGCATGAGCCTGGGCGGGCCGATCATCCGGCTCGCCGACGAGAGCACGCCGTGGCAGTTCCTGTTCTACCGCTCCCTCGGCGCGGCGCTGGCGATCCTGATTTATCTGCTCATCACAGGACGCCCGGTGCTCCCGACGATCCGGCGTGCTGGCGGGACCGGCGTGGTGGCAGGCCTCGGCCTCGCGGTCGCCTTCACCGGCTACGTGTGGGGCGTGATGCACTCCACGGTGGCGAACGCGCTGCTGCTGATCAGCGCGTCACCGCTCTTCGCGGCGTTCATCGGCTGGATGGTGCTGCGTGAGCGCGTTGCGCGCTCGATGTGGTTCGCCATGGCCGGGGTGATCGCGGGCGTCGCCATCATGATAGGAGAGGGTCTCGCGGAGGCCGACATTCTCGGCGATCTGGCGGCGCTTGCGTCTGCGGTCGGCTTCGCCGGCTTCTCGGTCGCCATCCGGCGCGGCCGGCACACCGACATGAGCCCGTCGATCCTGATCGCGGCCGCCATCACCGTCGTGTTCAGCGCGATCATGGCGGCAGTCAGCGGCACCGGGCTCGCGCCGCCGCTGGTGGATGTCGGGCTGGCCACGATGTACGGCGTGCTGGTCATCGGGGCCGGCATCTTCATGCTGACCATCGGGGCGCGCAACGTCCCCGCCGCCGAGTTGCTCGTGCTCTCGCTGACCGAGGTGGTGTTCGCCTCGCTCTGGGTGGCGCTCGCCTTCGGCGAGGTACCGAGCGTGCTCACCCTCGTCGGTGGGCTGATCATCCTCGGCAGCATTGGCGGCCAGGCCGCCGCTGGGATGCGGCGATAGGCGCTCCCGCTCACTCCACCTTGGAGGGGCCCTGGCGCACGAGCCTGGTGCCGAAGCCGCGGCCCCTGACGATGGCATCCTCCCCGAACTTTTCGCGCACCGCATCGAGCGCCTTGTCGATCTTGTCCTCCGCAGGTGCGGCACCGCCGAAGAGGTCGCCCTGGATGGCCTCGGCCGCCGGGGCGAGGTCTTGGGCGCCGATGCCGATCAGACGGAAGGCGCGGCCGTCGGCCTCGCGCGCAAGCAGCGGCTCGGCCGCGCGGAACATCTCGTCCGCCGATTGGGTCGCGGCGCCGAGGCGGCGGGCGCGGGTGAGGATGCGGAAGTCGGCGGTCTTGAGCTTGAGCGTGACGCCGCCGCCGGCGAGGCCGGCCTTCTTAAGGCGCCGCGCCACCGTCTCGGTGAGCCGCCAGAGGATCGGGCGCAGCGTCGCCGGGTCGGACACGTCCTCGTCGAGGGTGATCTCCGAGGAGATGCTCTTGGTCTCGCGCTCGGGATTGACCGGGCGGTCGTCCTCGCCCCGCGCGCACATGTGGAGCCGCTTACCGATCTTGCCGTAGCGGGCAGTGAGCGTCGCCTCGTCGAGGCGGGCAAGCTCGCCGATCAGCGTGATGCCGTCACGGGCGAGGCGCCGCTGCATGGCCGCGCCGACGCCCCACAACAGCCCCACCGGCTTGTCGGCGAGGAAGGCGCGGGCCTCGGCCCGTCCGATCACGGCGAAGCCGCGCGGCTTGTCGAGATCGGAGGCGATCTTGGCCAGGAACTTGTTGTAGCTGAGGCCGACGGAGACGGTGATGGAGAGCGCCTCCTCCACCCGGCACGCAAGGGCCGCCAGCGTCTCGGCCGCGCTCGCGCGGTGGAGCGCTTCGGTGCCCGAGAGGTCCATGAACGCCTCGTCGATGGAGAGCGGCTCCACCAGCGGCGTGCATTCCAGCATCATTGCCCGGACCTCGCGGCCGACCGCCGTATACTTCTTCATGTCCGGCTTGATGACCTCGGCCTCGGGGCAGGCACGAAGCGCCTTGAACATGGGCATGGCGGAGCGCACGCCGTAGGTGCGGGCGATGTAGCAGCAGGCGGCGACCACGCCCCGGTGGCGGCCGCCCACGATCACCGGGCGGTCGCGGAGCTCCGGGCGGTCTCGCTTCTCGATCGCGGCGTAGAAGGCGTCGCAGTCGAGATGGGCAATGGAGAGATCGTGAAGCTCGGCGTGGCTCAGAAGGCGCGCCGAGCCGCAGGCCGGGCAGGCGCCGGCCCCGCCGAGCGGCCGGTGGCCGCAATCGCGGCACAATGTCTCCACGGGCCGATCATAGGACTCGATCTGGGCCGTGCGAAGACGTATGGAACGCGCCCCGACATGCGTCGTTCCCGACGGATGGCCGCCAGGGCATGAATTTCGTGGCGCAGGGCATTTCCTCTTTTGGCCGTCGCCCGCTACTGACGGGACGTGTGCGAGGGGACACCCTCCGCAACAACAGACGCCGGTCAATGGTCCCGAAGGTTGGGGGCGTCACCGCTTGGCAAGGCCATGACAATGACATTCCACCTGCTCGACGCGATGAACGAGCTCCCGGCGCAGCTCAAGGACGACGTCATGGGCGAGCTTGAAGCTGCGAGCGGGCGGATCGCGGATTTCGTTCAACTGGATCGCCTCAATATCGTCGTGGCGCCCGAAGCCTGGGTGATCCCGGAGTGGGGCCTCAGCGGCCGTGCCGATGGTCCTGGTCGCATCACGATCACGCTGGATCCGGGTTCGCCCCGTCTGCACGATCTCGAGCGGCCCGACAGGCTTCTCGCGACACTTGCGCACGAAATGCATCACGTGGCCCGGCTCCGAAGCGGCGTCGAGACCTATACCCTGGGCGGCCGCTTCGTCAGCGAAGGGCTCGCCCAATGCTTCGAAGAGGAGGTTGGCGCACCCACCCCCTTTTACGCGGTGGCCCTCGACGATGAGACCTTGAAGCGAATGGCAGACCGCGCCCGCCCGCTGCTCTCAGCGACTGACTTCGATCACGACAACTGGATGTTCGGCCGAAAGGGCGATCCCGCGTGGCCGCGCCATGCGGGATACTCCCTGGGGTACGCACTGGTGAGTGCGTGGCTCGCCAAGAAGAACATGTCCGCCATCGACGCCGCTGGCGTCCCAGCCACCGAGATAACCGACAACTGACTATCCGGTCGGTTATCTTTTTGCCCGTCGCCCTGCTAACCGCCCCCACGCGTTTTGGCCGGGGATGCCGGAGGTAGGGAACGCCATGACAGTTCGATTCCACTTGTTGGATGCGTTGGACGTAATCCCTGAGCCGCTCAAGGGAGACGTCATGCACGAACTTGAAGCTGCGAATGAGCGGATCGCTCGACTTGTTCGACTGGACCGGCTTGACGTCGTCGTGACCCCTGGTGACTTCGTCATTCCCGAACTCGGGCTCAATGGGCTTGCGCAGAGTCCCGGCCTCATCACGGTTACATTGAACCCGGGCTCACCCCGGATGAGCGATCGTGAGCGGCCCATCAGGGTACTCGGGATACTTGCACACGAGATGCACCATGTGATGCGGCTGCGCCGCGGAGCCTGGGCCTATTCCCTCGGCGGCCGCTTCGTCAGCGAAGGCCTGGCCCAATGCTTCGAGGAGGAGGTTGGCGCACCCACCCCCTTTTACGCGGTGGCCCTCGACGATGAGACCTTGAAGCGAATGGCAGACCGCGCCCGCCCGCTGCTCTCAGCGACTGACTTCGATCACGACAACTGGATGTTCGGCCGACGGAACGATCCCGAATGGCCCCGCAATACGGGGTACTCTCTGGGGTACGCGCTGGTGAAGGCGTGGCTCGCCGACAGGGAAATGTCCGCCATCGACGCCGCCGGCGTGCCGGCCACCGAGATAACCGACGACTGGCTATCCGGCCGGTTGCCTGTCTTCGCCGTGTCGGTCTAAGGCGCTACTCGAAGCCGCAGGCCGCCGCCGTCGTCCCGATCGAGGCCCAGCGGCCCTCGCGCTCGCCGAAGCAGCCGTCGCGCCACGCCCCCTCGAAGGTGGTGCCGTCCGCTTGCGTGTAGTTGCCCTGGCCGTGCGGCCTGCCCTCGCGCCATCCACCCACGTAGCGCGCGCCGCTGGCCTGGGTGAGCATCCCTTGCCCGTGCTGCCTGCCGTCGCGAAGCTCGCCCTCGTAGCGGAAGCCGTTGGCCCAGTCCAGGACCCCGCGCCCGTGCATCTTGCCGCCCTGCATGGCGCCGTCGTACACGCCCTCGCCGCCCCGAAAGACCAGGCGCCCGCTGCCCGAGGCTTTGCCGTTCATGCAGGGGCCCGACCAGGTGAGCGGCTCGTAATCCGTGTTGCCGTAGTTCCACACCTCGCAGGGCTTGTTCTCCGCGATCGACCAGCTTGAGCTCGAGGGCTGGGGGGAGGCTGGCGCGTCGGCCGCTGGTGGATCCGCCGATGGAGTCGCCGTGCTCTCCGTCGCGCGCGGCAGCTGCCTCACCAATCTCAGGAGCGGTCCGTAGATGTACGCCTCATCGCCGCTCTGCGGGTACTCCACCCGCAGCCAATCTCGCCCACGGACCTCGCCGGTCACGTGCAGCTCGTCGCCGGACATCACCGTCCCCACAATGTCGTAGTCGGGGCTGGGGCCGGTCCTGACATTGGCCGCCTCTCTTGCCGACATCAGACGACTCACCGGCTTTACCCTGTGGCGGCCCCCCAGCGTGGTCTCCAGCGCGGGCTCGTCCTCCTGCTCGCTCGCTACATCGTCGGCCGAGGAAGGGTCCTCAGTCCCGCACTTGGAGCGCTCGAACGAGAAGTGCCCGACGCACGCCCGCGCCTGGTCGCGAAACTTGGGCAGACAGTCGGCGAGCTCCTGGTTCTCGGCCTCGGATGCGAACCGGGTGTTCTCCCAGCAGAGCGCGATCTTGCGGTCGATGGTGCCGAGGCACTGCGCCCGCTGGGCGGGGAGGTCGGGATACGTGTCGCCTTCGATATCGCCGTGCAGGGGCTTGACCGTGCGCCCGTCGGGCGTCTCGCACTCGAAGGAGAAGCTCCGGATTTCCGCTTCCGCCGCCTCGGCCCCAGACCAGAGAATCAGCGCGGCAAGCCCCGCTGCTATCGCTGCGAATATGCTTATGCCCATGCGGTGCTGCATGTCCTGCACCAGCCTCTGAGCCCAATCCGGTGACCGCCTGGCAAGGGTACGCGCCACCATGGCCTGAGTATAGTACAGGTGGCGGCGCCTCTGAATCCCCGAGGGCAAAGCCGCCTGGCCCGGAGCAGAGAGGCCGCCGATGGACGCCGACGAGATCATCGCCCGCTACGGACTGACGCCGCACCCGGAAGGCGGCTACTACCGCGAGATCTTTCGCGCGCATGCGGAAGACGGCAGACGGGGCGCGGTGACCTCCATCTACTACCTGTTGCGGGCAGGCGAGGTCTCGGCCTGGCATCGGGTCGACGCGGTGGAGATCTGGCACTACCACGCCGGCGACTCGCTCAGGCTCGAGCTTTCGCCCGATGGCGTGGAGACCGCCAGCCACCGGCTTGGCGTGGGCGAGGACGCGTGGCCCCAGGTCGTGGTTCCCGTCGGCGCCTGGCAGAGCGCGCGGCCGGAGGGTGCCTGGACTCTGGTGGGCTGCACGGTGGCGCCGGCCTTCGAGTTCGCCGGCTTCGAGCTCGCCCCACCCGGCTGGCGGCCGGGCGCGTAGCGTTCGCCCTGGGGACGCCGGACTACCCTCGCTCGGCGGCGAAGGCTGTCAGGCTGTCCACGACGAAACGGAGCGACTCCTCCGTCGTTCTGCGGCTGATGATGCCGAGGCGGACGGCCTCGGGATGGTCCGGCCTGAGCACCTCTGCCCACGCGAGCACGCCTTCGGCCCGCAGATGCCGTATGGCGTCGTCGGCGGTAAATGCGCCGGCGCGCATCGCAGGGTGAGCGGTACAGACGACCGGCAACGGAGTCTGGTTCACGATCTCCCAACCCGCCTCGCAGAGCAGGCGGCGCAGCGTTTCGCCGAGCGCCGCTTCCTCCTCGATCCGCTTCGCAAGCGCCGCCGGTTGAAGAACGGAGGTGAGCACCCTGAGGCCGCTGTTGGCGCGTGAGCCCTGAAGGGACATGGATGAGAACTCATGCCGCTTCACGGGCCCACCGGAGGCATTGAACGCGCGCTCTACCGCCTCGCGATGGCGACAGAGAAACATGCCGCACCCGCCTGCGCCGAGCGGCACCAGGGTCTTGTGCGGGTCGAAGATCAGCGAGTCCGCGGTATCGAGCCCGGCGAGACAGGCCTCGCGCAGACGCGGCGAGAAGGCCGCGATGGCGCCCCACGGCGCATCGACATGGAACCAGGCGCCGTGGCGGCGGCAAACCTCGCCGATCTCGGCCAGCGGATCGACGATCCCGGACGGCGTCGCACCGACCGAGCCGATCACCATGAACGGGAGGTACGCGCCCGAAGCGGCGTCCGCCGCCATCGCGTCGTCGAGCGCGGCCACGTCCATGCGCAGGTCGCCGTCCACCGGCACGGTGCGGACCGACGCGGTGCCGACCAGGTTGCGCGCGTTCTTCTCGATCGAGACGTGGGTCTGGGGCGTGACGTAGAGCGTCGGCCGCACCTGGAGCGGCAGCGAGCCGTGACGCCAGTACTCGTATGGCTCCGCGCTTCCGGCCGCGCCTTTGCAAAGCGCCGGGTCGTAGGCGGTGCAGCGCGGGTTGCGGTGGGAGAGCCGGTCGGTGAGCGCGACGATCATGGCGGTCTGGTTCGCCTCGGTGCCGCAGGCGGTGAAGTGCCCGGCCCCGCTCTCCGGGTCGATGCCGAAGGTCTCCATGATCAGGTCGACGGCGTACTGCTCGAAGGCGGCGGAGGCCGGGTGCTGGCCCCTGACCGCGACATTCGCGCCGCGCCGGTTGGTCTCGTCCATGGCGGCGATCGAGGCCGCATCGGCATCGATGCAGAAGTAGCCCATGTTCAGCGGGCTGCTCACATCGGTGTCGTAGAGGTCGGCAAGCCGGCGGAACACCTGCATGAGCCGGTCCACCGGGATATCGCCGGCGCCTGGGTCGAGATTCTCGCGCACCGACGTATAGACCGCTTCGAACGCCGGAGCGTCGCGGGTCGCAGGCGTTTGCATCATGGCGGAGACCCCGTTTCCACGGGCCGCCGGTGGACGCGGAACGGCCCTCCTCTTGTAGCACTCAAGAGTAGAGTTGAAGATTCGCGTTTGACATTTTCAAGCATATCTTCAATATACTCGCCTTAACTATCCAGTCACACATGATAAAGAAACTGAAATGAGTGATCAGACAGAAAATGCCGGCCCGGACCATGATCTGTTACGCATGACTGCAGATGTGGTGACGGCATATGTCGGCAATAATACCGTGGCGCCGACCGATCTTGCGGAGGTCATTCGTACGGTCCACGCCTCGCTGCGGGAGGCGCAGGCCGGTGCGACCGCCGTTGCGGCGCCGCCGAAGCCCGCCGTCCCCATCAAGAAATCGATCACGCCCGACTATCTGATCTGCCTCGAAGACGGCCGCGAGCTGAAGATGCTCAAGAGGCATCTCCGCACGACCTACAACATGACCCCCGACGAGTACCGGGCGAAGTGGGGCCTCGACGCCGACTATCCCATGGTCGCGCCCAACTATGCGCGCCGGCGGTCGGAGTTTGCGAAGCAGATCGGCCTCGGCCAGAAGCGGCGGAAGACCGAGACTTCGGAGAGCGACGTGGCCACAGCCGAAGGCGGCGCATCGTCCGCGGGCGGCGGCGCCTATTAGCGCCCGGCGGTGCCTTCCCTAACCCCCGTTGCCTTCCTTGCGGCCGGTCGTGGTCACCAGGAAGAGCCCGGCGAACATCAGGACCACGGCGCCCCAGATATAGGCCGAGGGCGCGTCGCCGAAGAACCACATGCCGAAGCCCATGCCGGAGAGCGTGGCGATGTAGTTGACGGTGGAGAAGATCACCGGGCCGGCGCGGCGAATGACCTCGAACACCAGATAGAACGACACGCAGTTGTTGGCCATCGCGGCGATCGTGGCGCCGTGGCCGATGCCGAATGAGCCGCCGAAGGCCCACCACTCCTCCCCGATCGCGGCCATCACGATCAGCACGTAGCCGGCCGACGCCAGCATGAGCCCGCCGGAGAGGGGCAGCGAGCCGGTCTCCTGCGGGCGCCAACGCGCCACCAGCACCGCATTGACCGCGTAGGAGAGCGAGGGCAGAAGCCCGAGTGCGACCCAGCCGGCCATGCCCGGCGCCGGCAGGCTCGCCTGCGGCACCAGCACCACGAGGATGCCCGCAAAGCCCAGCAGAATTCCGCCGAAGCGGAGCGCATGGAACCGGTCCTGCCTCAGCGTGAGCGCCAGCGCGTAGACCATGATCGGCACCAGCGCGAGCCCCAGCGAGAGCAGGCTCGCCGGTACCTTGGGCGCGAGATAGGCGAGCAGCATGTAGGGAAACGCGAGGTTGAGCGCGCCGGTCGAGAGGAAGATGCGCACGTGGCGGAAGTTGAAGGGTGGGAGCCGGCGCAGCGCGGCGGCCATGAGCATGAGCGCGGCGCCCCCGCCGAACGACTGCCAGAACACGTAGGGCAGGAAGGGCACGCCGCCGTCCGCCGCGAAGCGGTTGAGCGAGACCGCGAGTGCGAAGGAGACGCCGAGCACGAACAGCATCCCGATCAGGAGCGGGCTCGGGCCGGCGGCGGGTCCGGACTTCTCCGCAGCACGCGGATCGTCGGGCATGGGCTGGGCCTCTCGCGGGCCAGGGCAGGCTTGGTGCGCCTATGCCCGGATGTTAAAAGAACGCGTCGTCCAGGAGGGAATCATGGTCCAAAGCGTCGCGGCCGCCAAGGCCGCACCGTCCCGCGCGAAACCGGCCTTCCAGTGGGACGATCCATTCCTGCTCGACGACCAGCTGGGCGAGGACGAGCGGCTGGTGCGCGACACCACCCGTGCCTACGCCCAAGAAAAGCTGATGCCGCGCATCCTCGAAGCGAACCGGCACGAGCGCTTCGACCGCGAGATTCTGAACGAGATGGGCGCCCTCGGCCTCTTGGGCTCGACCATCCAGGGCTACGGCTGCGCCGGCGTGAGCTACGTCTGCTACGGCCTTGCCGCGCGTGAGGTGGAGGCGGTCGATTCAGGCTACCGCTCCGCGATGAGCGTGCAATCGAGCCTGGTGATGTATCCCATCGACGCCTTCGGCACCGAGGCGCAGAAGCAGCGGTGGCTGCCGCGCCTCGCAAGTGGCGAGGCCGTCGGCTGCTTCGGCCTCACAGAGCCGGATTTCGGCTCCGACCCCGGCGGCATGACGACGCGCACACGTGCTGTCGACGGCGGGTTCTTGCTCTCCGGCGCGAAGAACTGGATCTCCAACTCGCCCATCGCCGATGTCTTCCTGGTCTGGGCCAAGAACGACGAAGGCACGATCCGGGGCTACCTGCTCGAGAAGGGCATGAAGGGGCTGGCGGCGCCCAAGATCGAGGGCAAGTTTTCGCTGCGCGCCTCCGTCACCGGCATGATCCAGATGGACGAGGTGTTCGTGCCGGCGGAGAACGAGCTTCCCGGTGCGAGCGGGCTCTCAGGCCCCTTCCGCTGCCTCAACCGGGCCCGCTACGGCATCGGCTGGGGCGCGCTCGGCGCCGCCGAGTTCTGCTGGCGCGCCGCCCGCGACTACACGCTGGACCGGCAACAGTTCGGCCGGCCGCTCGCGGCCAACCAGCTGATCCAGAAGAAGCTCGCCGACATGCAGACCGAGATCGCCATCGGCCTGCAGGCCTGCCTGCGCGTCGGCCGGCTCTTCGACGAAGGCAGGGCCACGCCCGAGATGATCTCGCTGATCAAGCGCAACTCCTGCGGTAAGGCGCTGGAGATGGCGCGCACCGCCCGCGACATGCACGGCGGAAATGGCATCAGCGACGAGTTCCACGTGATCCGCCACGTCATGAACCTGGAGGCGGTCAACACCTACGAGGGCACCCACGACATCCACGCCCTGATCCTCGGCCGGTCGCAGACCGGCATCCAGGCCTTCGCCTGACGCCATGGCGCGGCGCGGCGGGAGGGGGCGAAAGACAGGGCTCCTGCTCGGCGCGATTGCCGACGACCTCACCGGCGCGACCGATCTCTGCAACACGCTGGTGGCAGGCGGCATGCGCACGGTCCAGGTGATCGGCGTTCCCCGTGCCGAGACCGCGGTGCCCGATGCCGATGCGGTCGTGGTGGCGCTCAAGTCCCGCACGGCGCCGCCCGCGAAGGCGGTACGCGAGTCCCGCGCGGCACTCGCCTGGCTGAGGAAGGGCGGAGCGCAGCAGATCTTCTTCAAGTACTGCTCGACCTTCGATTCCACGCCGCGCGGCAACATCGGGCCGGTGGCCGATGCGCTGCTCGACGATCTGGGCGCCGATCTCACCGTCGCCTGCCCGGCATTCCCGACCAACGGGCGCACCGTCTACAAGGGGCACCTCTTCGTCGGCGACGGGCTGCTCGAGCACTCGGGCATGCGCAACCATCCGCTCACCCCGATGCGGGACTCCAATCTCGTGACGGTGCTCGGCGCGCAGACGCCCCGCCCCGTGGGGCTGGTCGGGCACGAGACCGTGCGCAGGGGAGCCCGCGCGATCCGCCGTGCGCTCGATGGGCTGCGCGAGGCGGGCACGCGCCATGCCGTGGTGGATGCCATCGCCGATCGCGACCTCATGGCGATCGGTGCGGCCTGCGCCGAATTGCCGCTCGTGACTGGCGGCTCCGGTGTCGCGATGGGACTGCCGGCGAACTTCCGGGAGAGTGGCTTGCTCGGAGAGGCTGGGGAAGCGGCCTCGCTGCCGGCCGCCTCGGGGCACGCGGCGGTGATCGCCGGCAGCTGCTCCCCTGCGACGCTCGGGCAGATCGAGCACATGGAAGCCACCTGCCCGACGTTCTTCGTCGATGCCGAAGCGCTCGCCGCGCGCCGGCGGGTGGCGGCAGAGGCGCTGGCCTGGGCGCGACCAAGGCTCGCCGGCGGGCCGGTTCTGATCTACGCCAGCGCCGCGCCGGCACGGGTCAGGCGGATTCAGAAGCGGCTCGGCGCGGACAAGGCCGGTGCGATGATCGAGCGCTGCCTCGCTCGCATCGCGAAGGGCCTTGTCGATGCCGGTGTCGGCCGGCTGGCGGTGGCGGGTGGGGAGACCGCAGGCGCCGTCGTAGGCGCGCTCGGGGTTCGGGCGCTCCGCATCGGGGCCGAGATCGACCCCGGGGTGCCGTGGACCATGAGCGTCGGCGAGCCCCGGCTCCATCTCGCCCTAAAGTCCGGCAACTTCGGCGCGCCCGACTTCTTCACCCGCTCCTTCGCTGTCCTGCCGTGAGCGAGTCCGCGCTCCGCGAGCAGATCGCCCTGCACGGCGAATCCCTGTTCACGCGGGGCTATGGTTGCGGCGCGTCGGGCAACATCAGCGTGGTGCTGGACGACGGCATTCTGGTGACGCCGACTAACTCCTGCCTCGGCCGGCTGGACCCTGCGCGGATCGCGAAGCTCGGGCCGGATGGCACTCAACTCTCCGGCGATCCGCCGTCGAAGGAGGCCTTCCTGCATCAGTCGATGTACCGGGCGAGGCCCGATGCCCGTGCCATCGTGCACCTGCACAGCACGTGTTCGGTGGCGGTCTCCTGCCTCGCCGACGTCGATCCCGCCGACGTGCTGCCGCCGATCACCGCCTATTACGTGATGCGCGTGGGCCGGCTGCCGCTCATTCCTTACTTCCGGCCGGGCGACCGCGCGCTCGCGGACGCCGTGCACGACGCAGCCCGCACGCACCACGCGGTGTTGCTGGCCAATCACGGTCCCGTGGTGGCGGGGAAGGGGCTGGATGCCGCGGTCTACGCCGCCGAAGAGCTGGAGGAGACGGCGAAGCTGCACCTGCTGCTGCGCGGCGCGCCGGTGAGGCTGCTGACCGAGGAGCAAGTCGCCGAGCTGAGAGAGGTCTTCCCGACCTGAGTCGGGATTCAGTGGGATGAGCGCGGCGCCTACGCGGCCTCGCTCTCCTCTTCCTCCTCCTCGTCGTCGCCCGGCACGGGGCCCGAATCCTTGCCCTTCTCGTCCTCGTCCCGGTCGACCAGCTCGATGATCGCCATGGGCGCGGCGTCGCCGTAGCGGTAGCCGGCCTTGAGCACGCGGGTGTAGCCGCCCGGGCGCTCGGCATAGCGCGGGCCCAGCGTGTCGAACAGCTTGCGCACGACCGCATCGTCCACGAGATAGCTCAGCGCCTGCCGGCGGGCGTGGAGGTCGCCGCGCTTGCCGAGCGTGATCATGCGCTCGACCACGCCGCGCAGCTCCTTCGCCTTCGGCACGGTGGTCTCGATCTGCTCGTGCTTGAGCAGCGACGTCGCCATGTTGCGGAACATCGCGCGGCGATGGCTCGACGTCCGGTTCAGCTTGCGTTGGCCATGTCGATGGCGCATGGCTTATCCCCCTGCGGCGTGCCTTGGGCCGGTCCCTAGTAGGGCTCGTCCAGCCTCTTGGCCAGCTCCTCGATGTTCTCTGGCGGCCATTCGGTAAGCTCCATGCCGAGATAGAGGCCCATGCCCGCGAGCACGTCCTTGATCTCGTTGAGCGACTTCCGTCCGAAGTTGGGCGTCCGCAGCATTTCGGCTTCGGAATACTGCACCAGGTCGCCGATATAGATGATGTTGTCGTTCTTGAGGCAGTTGGCGGAACGGACCGAAAGCTCCAGCTCGTCCACTTTGCGCAGCAGGTTCGGATTGAACTCGGGCTCGACCGCTTCCTCGGCGCGCGGCAGCTCGCGCGGCTCTTCGAAGTTGATGAAGAGCTGGAGCTGATCCTGGAGGATGCGGGCTGCGAGCGCGATCGCGTCCTCGGGCGAGACGGTGCCGTTGGTCTCGACCCGCATGGTCAGCTTGTCGTAGTCGGTCACTTGGCCGACGCGGGTGTTGTCCACCTTGTAGGCGACCTTGCGCACCGGACTGTAGAGCGCATCGACCGGGATCAGCCCGATCGGCGCGTCCTCGGGCCGGTTCTGGGCAGCGGGGACATAGCCCTTGCCGGTCTCGACCGTGAACTCCATTTCGATACTTGTGTTCTCGTCGAGGGTGCAGATCACCACGTCGGGATCGACGATCTGGATGCCGTGACCGGCCTGGATCTGCGCTGCCGTGACCTCGCCCGGCCCGGAGGCGCTGAGCGTCATCCGCCGGGGCCCTTCGCCGTGCAAGCGAAGCGCCAGCAACTTCACGTTGAGCACGATGTCGGTGATGTCCTCGCGCACCCCCTGGAGCGAGGAGAATTCGTGCAGCACGCCGTTGATCTGCATCGACGTGACTGCGGCGCCCTGCAGCGACGAGAGCAGGATGCGCCTGAGCCCGTTGCCGAGCGTCATGCCGTAGCCGCGCTCCAGCGGCTCGGCCACGATGCGCGCGAAGCGGGAGCCGTCTCCCTCGGGCGTCACTTCGAGCTTGTGCGGCTTGATGAGTTCCTGCCAGTTCTTCTTCATGACACAGACTGTCCTGTGTGATGGGTTGTACGCCCGTTGAATGAACGAGGTGGCGCGCCGTGGCGCGCCGGAACGGTGCCGTCAGACGCGCCGCCGCTTGGGCGGCCGGCAGCCATTGTGCGGGATCGGCGTGACGTCGCGGATCGCGGTAATCACGAAGCCCGCGCTTTGCAGCGCGCGCAGCGCGGACTCGCGGCCGGACCCCGGCCCCTTGATCTCGACTTCTAGGGACTTGACGCCGTGCTCCGCAGCCTTGCGGCCGGCTTCCTCGGCCGCCATCTGGGCAGCGTAGGGGGTCGACTTGCGCGAGCCGCGAAAGCCCATGCTGCCGGCCGACGACCAGGCGATCGCGTTGCCCTGGACGTCGGTGATGGTGATCATCGTGCTGTTGAAGGTGGCACTGACGTGGGCGATCCCGGAAGAGATGTTCTTCCGCTCGCGGCGCCGCGTGCGCGTCGGCTTCGCCATCCTCGCAGCCCTCTACTTCTTCTTGCCCGCGATCGGGCGTGCCGGCCCTTTGCGCGTGCGTGCGTTGGTGTGGGTGCGCTGGCCGCGCACGGGCAAGCCGCGCCTGTGCCGGAGCCCCCGATAGGTGCCGAGGTCCATCAGGCGCTTGATGTTCATCGCGACCTCGCGGCGGAGGTCGCCCTCGACCACGTAGCCCTGGTCGATCACCTCGCGGATGCGGATGACCTCCGCGTCGCTCAGCTGGCTTACCCGCTTTTCGCTCGGCAGGCCCACCGTCTCGCGAATTTGCCGGGCCTTGGTGCGCCCGATCCCGTGGATATAAGTCAACGCGATCTCGACCCTCTTGTTGGTCGGGATGTTGACGCCGGCGATACGCGCCACGCTGGAGCCTCCTCATAGGGGAAGGGCGCGCGGCGCTCGCTGCGGCGCGCACCCTGGACGGCGCTCCGATTACACCGCGCGTGCGCCTGAGTCAAATGCCGCGTGCCGGCTCGCGACGCCTCGACGCTTCGGCGAGAGCGAGTCCGTCTTTGACGGACTCGCGGCAGGCCGCGACTGCAGCTCGCCGCTCCTGCGGCGCCCTCGCGGAGGCGCCGGCCGCAGGCCGGATGCCGTGAGCGATAAAAGCGAGGGCGTTTTCGCTTCAGCGGAAACGCTCTAGCATGCGCGCGCCGGCGAAGGGAGGTCAGCCCATGGCGCACTATCGAATCGCGGTAATTCCAGGCGATGGCATCGGCAACGAGGTCATGCCCGAGGCGATGAGGGTGCTGGAGGCCGCCGGCCGGCGCTTCGATATCGGATTCGACTGGCAGCACTTCGGCTGGAACTGCGAGACCTACGGCAAGACAGGCCGGATGATGCCGGAGGACGGGATCGAGGTGCTGCGCCCGTTCGACGCGATCCTGCTGGGCGCGGTGGGCTTCCCCGGCGTGCCCGACCACGTATCGCTCTGGGGCCTGCTCATCCCGCTGCGCCGCGCCTTCCGCCAATACGTCAACCTGCGCCCCATCAAGCTGCTCAGGGGCGTGACCTCGCCGCTCGCGGGCCGCACCCCGGCGGACATCGACTTCGTCATCGTGCGCGAGAACAACGAGGGCGAGTACTCGGAGATGGGCGGGCGCATCTACGCCGGCACCGAGCAGGAGGCGGTGGTGCAGGAGAGCGTCTTCACCCGCCAGGGCGTCGACCGGGTGATGCGCTACGCCTTCGAGCTGGCCCGCAAGCGCCGCGGCCGGGTCGCGTCCGCCACCAAGTCCAACGGCATCATCCACACCATGCCGTATTGGGACGAACGCTTTGCGGCCCACGCCGCCGAGTTCCCGGACGTGGAGACTGACAGCTTCCACATCGACATCCTGAGCGCCCACTTCGTGCAGCACCCGGACTGGTTCGACGTGGTGGTGGGGAGCAACCTCTTCGGCGACATCCTGTCCGATCTCGGCGCAGCCGTGGCGGGCGGCATGGGGCTGGCACCGGCCGCAAACCTCAACCCCGATCGCGACCATCCCTCCATGTTCGAACCGGTGCACGGGTCTGCGCCGGACATCGCCGGCCGCGCCATCGCAAACCCGGTCGCGATGATCTGGACCGGCGCGATGATGGTGGACCATCTCGGCCACGGCGACGCGGCGCGCGCCATCGAGTGCGCGATCGAGACGGTGCTCGGCGAAGGCGCGCCGCTCACCCCCGACCTCGGCGGTAGCGCCTCCACCTCGGACGTGGGCCAAGCCGTGGCGGCGGCGCTCTGAAGGTGTCCCGCCGCGCGTGTCGCTGCACGGACCCGGCCCCTTTCCCGCTTGCGCCAGAGCACGGCAAAGGCTAGGTTACATGTAACCAGCGGGATGACGATCCATGGCAGGCCCTCCGAAGAGTTCGCAGGCAACGAACGACAAGGTTCGCCGGCATCGGGCCCGCTTGCGTGAGCAGGGGCTTCGCCCCTTGCAGGTCTGGGTGCCCGACACCAGGACACCAGGATTTGCGGAAGAGGCGCGCAGACAATCGCTGGCCGTCGCCGCCAGCCCGCATGCCGAGGCCGACCAGCGGTTTGTCGACGCAATCAGCGAGCTCGATATCGCGTGAAGAGGGGCGAGTTGTGGGTTGCTGCGGGTGGCGGCGACTATACGGGCAAGCCGAGACCCGTCGTGATCGTTCAGGACGACCGCTTCGCGCAATCCAACTCGGTGACGGTCTGTGCATTGACCAGCGACCCGACCGATGCGCCGCTATTCCGCGTCGCGCTCTCCCCGAGCCCCGAGAACGGCCTGTTCGAGGCCTGCCGGGTCACGGTCGACAAGATCACCACCGTTCGCCGGGAGCGTTTGAGTCGACGGATCGGTGCCCTCTCCGCCAAGGACATGCGAGAGATCGATCGGGCAATTCTCGTCTTCCTCGGCATTGCCTGATGGAATGCCGGCACCACGGGCCGGTCGTGCGCCCCGGCAGGTTCGCTTGACAGCGTTGCGGCGGGTGCTAGGGTCGGCGGCCTCAGAGAGGGGCAGGGAGCGGCACGATTGGCGGGCCGCGCGACCTCCGGCAAGGCCCCGACACACGGCGAGGCCGTGGCGAAAAAGCTCTACGTCAAGACCTTCGGCTGCCAGATGAACGTCTACGACTCCGCCCGCATGGCGGATGTCCTGGCGCCGCTCGGCTATCGCTCGACGACGGAGATCGAGGACGCCGATCTGGTGGTCCTCAACACCTGTCATATCCGCGAGAAGGCGGCGGAGAAGGTCTATTCCGAGCTCGGGCGGTTGCGCGGCTTGAAGCAGGCGCGCGAACGGAGCGGGGGCGAGATGCTGCTCGCCGTCGCCGGCTGCGTCGCTCAGGCCGAGGGCGAGGAGGTCGCCGCCCGCGCGCCCTACGTCGATATCGTCGTCGGCCCCCAGGCGTATCACCGCCTGCCGGACATGGTGGCGCGCGCGAGACGCGGGCGCCGCGCCGCCGTCGATACCTCCATGCCGGCGGACTCGCGCTTCGACCACCTGCCGGAGGAGCTGGCCGGCCCGCAGCCGGGACGGGGCGTCTCGTCCTTTCTCACGATTCAGGAAGGCTGCGACCGCTTCTGCACCTTCTGCGTCGTGCCCTACACCCGTGGCGCCGAGGAGTCCCGCCCTGCTGCGGATATCGATGCCGAAGCGCGCCGCCTCGTCGCCGCCGGTGCCCGCGAGATCGTGCTGCTGGGCCAGAACGTCAACGCCTACCACGGCGCCGGCGACGCAGGCGGAGGCGAGACCGACCTGGCGGGGCTGATCGGCCGGCTGGCTGCCATCGAGGGGCTGGAGCGGCTGCGCTACACCACCTCGCATCCGCGCGACATGACGCCGGCGCTGATCGAGGCGCACGGCGCGGAGCCCAAGCTGATGCCCTTCCTGCACCTGCCCGTGCAGTCGGGCTCCGACCGTATCCTCGATGCCATGAACCGGGGTCATAGTGCCGAGCGTTACCTGCAGCTGCTGGCCGCGCTTCGCGCCGCTCAGCCCGAGATCGCGCTTTCCAGCGACTTCATCGTGGGCTTCCCCGGCGAGACCGAGGCGGATTTCGAGGAGACGATGGCGCTCGTGCGCGAGGTCGAATACGCGCAGGCCTTCTCCTTCAAGTACAGCCCGCGCCCCGGCACGCCTGCGGCCGAGCGCGACGACCGGGTGCCGGGCGAGGTCGCGGCCGAACGCCTGAGCAGGCTCCAGCGCCTGCTCGACGAGCAGAAGCGGCGCTTCAACGCGAGCATGGTGGGGCGGACGCTCCCGGTGCTCTTCGAGAGGCACGGCCGCCACCCCGGTCAGGTCGCCGGCCGCACGCCCTACATGCAGTGGCTCCATGTGGAGGGCGACGAGGCGTTGATCGGCGCCGTCGCGGAGGCAACCGTAGCTGACGCCTCGCCCAACGGCCTGGCGTGCATGCTGGCGGGCGGCGCGGGCGCTGACACCCGAGGCTGCCATCGCGGTGCCTGCCTGGGCGTTGCGGGAGGCGTTCCCGCGTGAGCCGCCCTGCATCCGGGGCGCCGGGCGAGGCCGGCGCGCAGATTCGCTTCGACGACAACACGTTGCTGCCGCTGCTCTTCGGCGACCACGACCGCCACCTGGTGCGGATCGAGCACGCCTTGGGCGTGGTGCTGCGCTCGCGCGGCAACGAGGTCGCGATCAGCGGCCCGCCCTCTTCGGTCGCGGCGACGGAAGAGGTGCTGCGCTCGCTCTACGACAAGCTGAAGCAGGGCCTGCCCATGGGCGGCGGCGAGGTCGAAGGCGCGATCCGCATGGCGATGGGGCCGGGGACCGGGGGCGCCGTCGGCACGGTGGGCGGACGGGCCGAGCCTGAGCCCGCGCTCACGCTCCGCACCCGCAAGCGCCCGGTCAGCCCGCGCTCGCCTCGCCAGGCCGACTATGTGCGTGCCATGCAGGACAACGATCTGGTGTTCGGGCTCGGCCCCGCCGGCACAGGCAAGACCTATCTCGCGGTGGCGATGGCGGTCTCGCTCTATCTCGCGGGCCGGGTCGAGCGCATCGTGCTCTCTCGGCCGGCGGTGGAAGCCGGCGAGCGTCTCGGCTTCCTGCCGGGCGACTTGAAGGAGAAGGTCGACCCTTACCTACGCCCGCTCTACGACGCGCTCTACGACATGCTGCCGGCAGACCTGGTGGCGCGGCGCATGGATTCGGCGGAGATCGAGATCGCCCCGCTCGCTTTCATGCGCGGGCGCACGCTCTCCCAGTCGTTCATCATTCTGGACGAGGCGCAGAACACGACGCCGCTGCAGATGAAGATGTTCCTCACCCGGCTTGGCGAGGGCTCGCGCATGGTCGTCACCGGCGACCTCACCCAGGTGGACCTCCCCGCCGGCGCGCAATCGGGCCTCCGCCATGCCGTCGCGACCCTGGAGGGGCTGAGCGAGGTCGCCTTCGTCCGCTTCGGCACCGCCGATGTGATGCGCCATTCCCTGGTGACGCGTGTTCTGGAGGCCTATGACGCCGCAACCCCCGGCGATGACCGAGATCGAGATCGCGATCAGCCTCCGCGACTCGGCGTGGTCGACCGCTCTTCCTGACGCCGCCGCCGTGGTCCGCCGCGCCGCTTCCGCGGCCCTGGAGGCCGCGCCCGGGTTGTCAGGTCAGGTCGAGCTCGGCGTCGTGCTGGCGGACGATGCCTTCGTGCGCTCCCTCAACAAGGAGTACCGCGGACAGGATCGCGCGACGGACGTGCTCTCCTTCCCCGTGCACGAGCCGCCGCGCCTCGACCCGCCGCCGGGGGAGATGCCGCTCATGCTGGGCGACGTCGTGCTCGCGCGCGAGACCGTGCAGCGCGACAGCGCATCGGCAGGCGTCGGCCTCGCCGACCGGGTGAGCCACCTGGTGGTCCACGGCGTATTCCACCTGCTCGGCCACGACCACGACGAGCCGGACGCCGAGCGGCGCATGCGCGCGCTCGAGACCCAAACGCTATTGGCACTTGGCTTATGCGATCCCTACGTTAACCTGTGAGAGTCCGATGTGCCCCGCGGCGCCGAGCCGCGGAGGCGGAACGATGAGCGAAGACGACAAACCTCCATCTAGCAGCGACAGTGCAGGCGGCGACCGAAGCGGGCGGGTCCGCGCGTCGGTCGTTGGCCTGATCGGCAATTGGCTGCGCAAGGGGCTCGGCCGCGGCAACGGTTTGTCCTGGCGCGAGTCCCTCGGCGAAATTCTCGCGGAAGAGGAGATCGCCGAGCAGATCAGCCCGCACGAGCGCGACCTGCTGCTCAACCTCCTCCGCTTCGGCGGCTTGACCGCCGAGGACGCGATGGTGCCCCGCAACGACATCACGGCGGTGGAGATCACCGCACCGCTGGACGAGGTCGTCGCTACCATCAAGGAGGAAGGCCACTCGCGCATGCCGCTCTACCGCGGCAACCTCGACGACATCGTCGGCATGATTCACATCCGCGACGTCATGAGTCATTGGGGCGGGGACGGCCCCTTCGACTTAGGTGCGATCCGGCGCGAGATTCTGTTCGTGCCCGAGTCCATGCCGATCCCGGCCCTGCTGAAGGAAATGCGCGAGACCCGGCTACACATGGCGGTGATCGTCGACGAGTACGGCGGCACCCACGGCCTGGTCACGATCGAGGACGTGGTGGAGGAGATCGTCGGCGAGATCGAGGACGAGCACGACGAGATCGAGGCGCCGGCCCTGGTCCGCCTGGACGACGGCGCCATGGAGGCGGACGCGCGCGTGCGCGTCGACGAGCTGGAGCGTCATCTGGCGGTCCCGCTGCTCGACGGCGACGAGGAGGACGCGGTCGACACCCTCGGCGGGCTCGTGTTCACGCTCGCCGAGCGCGTGCCGCGTGCGGGCGAGCGAATATGCCACCCGGCCGGCTTCGCCTTCGACGTGCTGGAGGCCGACCCGCGGCGGATCAAGAGGCTGCGCGTCAGCCGCACCGAATCACACCCGGCGCACGGTCGCCTGTGAGCGGCTTCGGCCGCTCCGCAGCCGCGCGGCTCGCGGCAGTCGCACACACGCTCGGCGCCGCGTCCGGCTGGCGCCGCTCGGGGATTGCCGCCGGCCTCGGTGCTCTCTCGGCGACCGCGCTGCCGCCGGGCCACGCGCTCCCCCTTCTGCTGGTTTCGTTCACAGGCCTCGTCTGGCTGATCCACGCCAGCCGCTCGCCTTGGCGGGCCGCTGTCGCTGGCTGGTGGTTCGGCTTCGCTCACTTTCTCTTCAGCATCTACTGGATCGGCGCCGCCATGCTGACCGATCCCTCGCGCTTCGGCTGGATGGTGGCGCCGGCTGTGATCGGGCTCTCGGCGGGCTTCGCGCTCTTCCCGGCGCTGGCCGCCTTCGCGGCGCGGCTTCCCCCGTTGCCTATCGCCGGCCGGGTGCTCGCACTCGCCGTCGCCTGGACCGCGGCCGAGTGGCTGCGCGGCAACATCCTGACCGGCTTTCCCATGAACCTGATGGGCACGGTCTGGATGCCATCCGTCGGCATGATCCAGTCCGTGGCGGTGGTCGGCGTCTATGGGCTGAGCTTCGTGACCGTGCTCGCCGCGGCGGCACCGGCGGCCCTGGCACCGCCGCTTGGGGACGAGCGTCGTGGCCGCCGGCCCTGGCTGCTGCCCGCCGTCGCGTTCGGGTTGCTGGCGGCGGTCTGGGTCGGCGGGCAGGCGCGCCTCGCGCTGGCTCCCGATCTGGCGCCGACCGAGGTGACGCTCCGCCTGGTTCAGGCCAATATCGATCAGACCCGGAAGTGGGAGGACGGCTCGCGAGAGGCGGGGCTCGCGCACCACGTCGTGCTCTCGCACGAGCCGGGACTCGACGCGGTGGACGTCGTGATTTGGCCCGAGACGGCCGTGCCCTTCTTCCTGGACGAGAGCGCGACGCTCCAGGCCTTCGTGTCGCGGGCCGCGCCCCTCGGCGGTTACGTGATAACCGGCGCACCCCGGCGCACGCGCTCGGCGGGGCGCACGATCGCGGTCTGGAACAGCCTCCATGCCCTGGGTTCGGCGGAAGCCATCACGGCCTCCTACGACAAGCACCACCTGGTGCCGTTCGGCGAATACATGCCGCTGCGCGGGATCATCAATCTGCGGAGGCTGGCTTATGGGGCGGTCGACAGCTCCGCCGGGCCGGGGCCGCGCACGCTCACTCTCCCCGGCGTGCCGCCCCTCAGCCCGCTGATCTGCTACGAGGCGATCTTCCCCGGCGAGGTGGTGGCCGGCGACGCGCCGCCGGGCGAGCGGCCGCAATGGCTGCTCAACGTCACCAACGATGCCTGGTTCGGGCACACGGCCGGGCCCTACCAGCATTTTCAGGCGGCGCGCCTGCGGGCCGTGGAGGAGGGCATGCCGCTCGTGCGGGCGGCGAACACCGGCATCTCCGCCGTCGTCGACTCCTATGGCCGTGTGGTCGGCCGGCTCGGGCTGGGGGAGGTTGGCGTCCTCGATGCACCGCTCCCTCCGGCGCTCGCGTCACCGACGCCGATGGCCCGGCTCGGAGACTGGATCCTTGCGATCCTCCTGCTGCTCGCCACGGCGGCGACCCTCGGCATCGGCGTACAGCACTGGTTGCACGGCAGACGGCCCGGTCAGGGCGAGTAGGACCAGGGCGGCTCCCCACCGCTGATCGCGGTTGCCAGCATCAATGCGAAGGCCGCGGCGGCGTAGGCGTCGCCCCGGTCCAGAATGCCGCCGTGACCGGGGATCAGACGGCCCGAATCGTCCGCGCCGACCCGCCGCTTCAGCGCGGATTCGGCGAGGTCGCCCATCTGCCCCACGATCGAGCCGAGCACGCCTGCGGCAGCCAGCAGGGTGAGCGGGGGGCGCTCCGCCACCCAGCCTGCGAGCGGCATCAGCCAGCCGAGCAGGATGCTCGCGCCCACGGCGGCCGCCACGCCGCCGCAAGCGCCGGCCCAGGTCTTCGCCGGGCTGATACGGGGGGCGAGGCGCGGGCCGCCGATCGCCTTGCCGGCCGCGTAGGCGCCGCTGTCGCTCGCCCAGACCACGGTGAAGAGCCAGAAGACCGTCGCCCGGCCCGCCGGATCGTCGCCCCGCAGCGCGAGCGTCGCGACGACAAGCAAGAGAACGATGCCGGCCCCCCCCAGACCCGTGGCGCGCTCCTGCAAGCGCCCGCGCTCGGCGCCGGCGACGACGAGAGCGGCCGCCGCCGCGGCGACTGCGGCTGCAACGGCGCCGACCGTGGCGAAGAGCGCGCAGGCTGCGGCCAGGCCCGCGATACCGGCCACGCTCGCGGCATCCGCCGCCGGGCGGCCGAGCAGCCTGCGCAATTCGAGCCAGGCGAGCACGCCTGCCGCCCCCGCTGCAGCAATGAAGACGGGACCGCCCAGATAGGCCGTGCCCAAGGCAACGGGTACGAGCACCGCAGCCGACGCTGCGCGTAGACCGAGGCCGCTCCCACCGCCTGCCGCCCGCTGGCCCGTCATGCCCGATTCTTTTGCCACATCAATGCCACAATCGACCGTTAGATAAGACTACGGGTGACGGTGAAGCGCTTCGTCCCTCCCGCTGTCTCCCAAACGACTGGTCGGTCCTCCAGCTGGGGCGGTCCTTGCGACCGCCCCAGTTCTTCGTGACTCGAGTCCGCATTTCTTACCGCCAATACGATCAGCCGAGTCTTCGCGTATAATCGCTACGTTTCAATAGTTTGGAAGAAGGCGCGAGGGTGTGCTCAAGGCCGGATCGAGGAAAACAATCACCCCGTAACCATTTCGAAGAAAACTCCAGAGCACTCCTGACCGCTCCATTCGTATGCGTTCGGCCAAGCCGTGCATCCGACCCGTCGACGGGTGAGCGAGATCTGCGTGCGCGTCCACCGGGTCGCTGGCACAGCGGACGTTCGCAACTTCTGTCTGCCCAGGCCATGGACGGCATCATTGCGATGTTCCGCTACGGATTGAACCGCCCCATGCTTTGTCGCAAGGGTTGAGCGTTGGACGCAAGCTTGCAGTCCAGCCGAGCCTGTCGTGCGCGTTGGCATCAGCACCCGCTCCGGTCAGGACCTTGCAAGCCTTGTGGTGACGCCCTCTCTTGAAGCAGACCCAGTGAAGAGGAGTCCGTCCATTCTCGACACGAATTCTCGGGCCAGCCCCTGCCTCGACTAGGATGTAGATGGCTTCCGGATGGTCATGGTAGAGGGAAAGACGACGCGAGAGGAGGGGGCCATGGCGCTCGACATCACACCGACAGACGCCACTCTCGGCGCGACGGTGAGCGGCGTGCGGCTGGACGCGCTCGACGACGAGACCTTCGCGGCCATCGAGGCGGCGTGGCACGCCCACGCCGTCCTGGTCTTCCCCGGCCAGCATCTCTCGGAAGAGGCGCAGGTCGCCTTCAGCGAACGCTTCGGCCCGCTGGAGCGCATCGTCATCAAGATCCACGCCCAGCAAAACCCGGCGGTCATCCACCTCTCCAACGTCAAGGAGGACGGCACGCTCTGGCCCGCCAACAGTGAGACCGGGCTGCTGCTCGAGGGCAACAACGACTGGCACACCGACAGCTCCTTCAAGCGCACCCCGGCCAAGGGCTCGGCACTGACGGCGAGGATCGTGCCCGAGACCGGCGGCGACACCGCGTTCGCCGACATGCGCGCGGCCTACGACGCCCTCGATCCCGCCATGCAGGACTGGCTTGCCGACAAGATCGCCGTGCACAGCTACGCCTACAGCCAGGGCAGAGTCGGCGGCATGACCGGACTCAGCGAGGACGAGTTGGAGGCGCTGCCGCCGGTGGAGCAGCCGGCGATCCGCACCCACCCGGCGACGGGGCGGCGCAACCTGTATATCGGTCGCCACGCGAGCCACATCGTGGGCGAAGACGAGCAGGAAAGCCGCCGCCTGCTGGAGCGGCTCTGCGAGGACGCCTGCCGGCCGCCCCGCGTCTTCACTCACCGCTGGTCCGTGGGCGATCTGGTGCTGTGGGACAACCGTTGCGTCCTGCACCGCGGCCTCGGATATCCCGCCGACCAGCCGCGACACATGGTCCGCACCACCATCGCCGGCGACAGCGACAGCGACGTCACCAACGAACGGGTCGCCTGAGCCGGCGTTCGCCTGGCGGATTCCGACAGCCGAGGCAACCGGCCTCCACCGCTACTCGCTGCGGTTCATTCCGTCCGCTCGACCTTCACTGTAACCACGTCCGCGCCGTAGTACTTCCTGTGGTGAACCGAAGATGCGTAGTGTCGCAACAGCCGGAAAGACAGTTCGCGATCGTCGTGAACTTCCGCTTCCTCGCTCATGTACGCGAGTCGGTCTTCAATGTTCTGCTCTTCTTCGAAGACGGTGAGCAGGTCCATGGTGACGATGTCGTCTTGTGAGCGGACCAGGACGATGAGGCGGGTACTTGCCTGGCCGCCGTCGTCCTCCGAAGGCAGAAGGCTCAGCAACGACTCCTCGCCGGATGCACGCAGTCGATTGGACGACTCTTCGCTCCATCCGATTTCGGCCGCGAAGTCTTGGAGAAACGCGTCGATTTTCGGCAGCGACGATGTCCCGAGTGTCACCTCCAGTTTTCTGCTGCGCGGGCTGGTCAATTCGAGGAGCGTTTTCAGGGCGATCATTACGACAATACCGGCGGTCGGGCCGTTTCCGAGGATCGACATCCAGAGGCTGTCCGGGCGCATTCCGAACACGTTCAGGCTCTCCACGCCCAGCCCCACCGATAGCGTCATCGCGACGATGAGAGTGTTTTGCTGATCGAGCCTTTCCCTGAAAACCATGCGCATGCCCTCGACGAGCAACATGCCCATCACCATCAGCAACAGCGAAGCCACAACGGCGCTCGGAGCAGCGAGCAACAGTGCGGTGACCTTGGGGAAGAACGCGACCAGGACGAGGACGGCGCCGATCCAATAGCCGATGCCGCGAAACGCGATGCCCGTCAGATTGATCAGGGAAATGGTCGACGGCGAGTAAACGATCGTCGGAGGCGTGCCGGCCAACCCCGACAGCACTCCTCCCAGGCCGCTTGCGTTGACCGTACCCTGCACAACTCTAAAGTCGATGGCTCGCGGTCTCCGAAGCGACACCTGCTGGATGACCACACCGTCGCCGCTGGTCTTCACGGCAACGACAAGCGTCACGATCACGAACGTCGGCAAGAGCGTCCAGAACTCCGTTCCCAGCGTCAGGTCAACGCCCTGCCACGCACCGAAGTCCGGCAACTTGAACCAGGGTTCCCGTCTCAGGAAATCGAGGTCGTAGAGGCCGAAGACTGCTGCGACGATGCAACCCGACAGGATGCCGATGAGTGGAGCCCACAGCCGCAGGATGCCCGCGCCTTTCAGGGAAGCCACAACCGCGGCACCCAGAGTTGCCGCCGCGACGAGCGGGCTCGCAATCGAGGCCGTTCCCTCGGGCACGTCTCCCAACCGGTCGACCGCAACCGAGATGACCGAAATGGCGATCAGCATGAGAGAGGTGCCGCAGACGACAGGCGTGATGATTCTCCTCAAGACCGGCAGCCAGGCAGCGAATGCGAACTGGACGAGGGAAGAGACAACGACAAGGCTGGCGAGCGTCGACCATCCGCCGACGTTGATAGCCACCACCGATATGGCGACAAAATGCGGCCCGGCGCCGCACAGGAGAAGGTGCCCGGCGCCGAATCGTCCGAGCCGGTGCGCCTGCAAGGCGGTCACGGCGCCGCCAATGACGAGTGCCGCACAAATCGCCCACGAGAGGTACGCCTGACCTTCGTCAGACGCCCGGACCACCATGGTGACCATCACCACCGTGTTGATCACGGCCAGAATGGCGGCCTGTACGGTGACGCCCAGCCCGACTTGCGCCGAACACGGCTCGTCGGGTTCGTTCCGAATGTGCTTGTTGAGGGCGTTCACTACTGTCAAGAGACTACCGCGAAGGTGTCCCTGCATTCGTGACTTAGCTAGCCGGGCGTTGCCATACGCCTAGGCATCGCCTTGACCGTAGCGCCATCGCGGACCCACCGCAACCGCCCACGCGCCGAAAGCGCAACGACGCTGGCGGCGGGCATATTCGCGACGAATCGGGCGGCAATCGCTCGACAATTCCCGGAGTTCCGGGCTAGATCACGACTGACCGAAGCGATGCGACCAGACCGGAGGTACACCATGCTGCGCAGGCTCCTCGTCCCCGCCCTTCTCGCCAGTGCAATGGCCATGCCGGCCTTTGCCGACGACGGGTCGCGCTACTCGGAATGGCAACCGGAGGCCGCCGAGACGACGAGCTCCCCCGCGCTCGATGCCCTCGCGCGGGAGCTCGAGGCCCTGATCGACGAAGCCGAGAACGCGCGGGCGGCCCACCCACGGTTTCTCCAGGATCTGCGCGACATAATTGACGCCCACATCGCCGATGCCCGGCCCCGGACAGCCCTTATTCGGGACGATTTTTCCGACGGCGACTACACGGACGATCCGCGCTGGGAGGTGGTGAGCGGCGACTTCTCGATCGACCGCAGGCTCGGCCTACGCACGACAATTCCGCTTAGCGGGGCCGATGCGGAGACGATGAGACTCAACCTCGACACCATCCGGGACAAGGGGGACGAGCTGCTCGAAAAAGGCGAAGCGCTGCTCGACAAGGGCAAGGATACCGTCGAAGGCCTGTTGAGCGGCGAGAAGACGCTCGACGACCTCTGGGGCGGCGGCGACGACGACGAGAAGGAGGACACCGGACCGGCCGGGCCGGAGCCTGCCGAGATCGTCCTGGAAGCGGACATTCCCAACGCCTTCGCCCTTGAGCTGGAGCTGATGTCGGGCATCGCGCACAGGGACGCACGGTTCGAGATCGACCTGTTCCAGGGCAGGGGCGGCGCTTCCGGCTATCGTCTCTCCTATCTGCCTGGCGACGATCCCGGGCTGCAGCTCTCCCGGTTCGGCCGGCGTAGCGCGGAGGTCATCGGCGAGTCCGACGGCGAGTTGGCCCTGGAAGACGGCCGAAGCCACACTGTCGCTCTCGCCCGCCAGGGCGACGGAACGATGGCCGTGTCCGTGGACGGCAGCGAGCACATCCGGGTGAAGAGCAGTGCCCTGGAAGACCCGTTCGGCGGCCTGTCGCTGGTCAACAGCGGCGGCGACTACGCGATCCGCAGCGTCGCGGTCTATGGCGACGAGTAGGGAACCGCGGCGCTCGCGGGCAAGAGGCACCGCAAGGGCATGAGCGGAGGCCTGCCGGACCGGCCGATGCCGGGCACCGCGCGCGAGGCGGTCGAACGCTGTCTCGCGCGGATCGAGCAGCTCGATCCCTCGCTCAACGCGATGATCACCACCACGGCGGAGCGGGCACGTGAGGAGGCCGATGCCTGCGACCGGGCGGCCGCCGAGGGGCGCTGGCTCGGCCTCCTCCACGGCATGCCCATCGCGCTGAAGGACAATATCGAGACGGCGGGTGTGCGCACCACCAGCGGCGCCGCCTACCTTGCGGACCACATCCCCAACAGCGACGCTCCCGTGGTCGGCCGCCTCAAGGCCCAGGGCGCGGTGCTGATCGGCAAGGCCAACATGCAGGAGCTGGCCTGGGGTGTGGTCTCGACCAACCCGGTGGTGGGCCAATGCCGAAACCCGTGGAACCCGGAGCGCATTCCTGGGGGCTCCAGCGGCGGCTCCGGCGCCGTGGTTGCGGCGGAGATGGCCGAGGCCGCGCTCGGCACCGACACCGGCGGCTCTGTACGGATTCCGGCCTCGATGACCGGAGTCGTCGGCTTGCGCCCTACCCATGGACGCATCTCGATCCGCGGCATAACACCTGTCAGCGTGGCCCACGATACCGTCGGCCCGATGGCGCGCACCGTGGCGGATGTCGCGCGCCTCTTCGCCGCGCTCGCGGCCTACGATCCGCTCGACCCGGTTTCGCGCGACCTGCCGCTCGACAATTTCCTGCCCCGGCTCGACGACGGGATCGAGGGCGTGCGTATCGGGCTCGCGCGCAACTTCTTCCTCGAGAACGTCGATGCCGAGGTCGAAGGCGCGGTTCGGGCCGCCGCCCGCACCCTGGAATCCCTCGGCGCACGCCTGATCGACGTTTCCCTGCCGGGCGCCGAGACCGCCCAGCGCTGGACCACGATCATGGCCTACGCCGATGCCTGCGCCTACCACAAGGAGCGGCTCGACGCCGGCCCCGGCGCACTCTCCGAGCCGGTCTACGAGCGCATGATCATGGGCCGGGAGTTCAGCGCCGTGGACTATGCCGAGGCCATGCGCGGACGCGAGGCGTGGCGGCGCGCCTTGGCCCAGGTGTTCGAGACCGTGGACGTTCTGCTCGCGCCGACCACGCCCCGGCCGGCACCGCCCATCGCCGACGATCGCAGCCTCCACCGCGCCACGCAGGACGCGACGCGTTTCACGTACGGCGGCGCGCTTGCGTCGATTCCGGGGCTCTCGGTCCCCTGCGGCTTCTCCTCGGACGGTCTGCCCATCGGGATGATGCTGGAGGCCGCCTGGGGAGCGGAGCCGCTGCTGTTCCGGATCGGTCACGCCTACCAGCAGGCGACGGACTGGCACCTTCGCCGCGCGCCCTGCCTTGACGAGGGCAGTGCGGGCGCCACATAGGGTCCCATGAGCGGGACTCCCGCCGCCTCGGCCGCAGCGCCGGCGGACGACGGCGATACGCAAGCGCGCCTGATCGTGGACGAGGCCGCGGCGCGCTACTGCGCCGCGCGGCGGGCGAAGATCGACGACTTCGTCGACCGCACCTTCTCTCTCACCGGCACGCTCCGGCTCCATCGCAAGGCGCTCGGCTGGGACCTCGTGCGCTCGCCGGCCAATCTGGCCCTCTCGGCCCCTCATCTCGCGGCGCGGGTGAGTGCCGGGCTCGCGCGACATGCAGGCCTCACGCCCGCAGCCGACTGGCTCGACAGCCGGCGCTACTTCCTGCGGACCGACGTCGCGCGCGAGCTCGAATGGCGCCTCTTCACCGAGCTTCTGGAGCTCCCGATCCAGCAGGGCGAGCGGGTGTCGGACCGCGATGCGCTCGCAGCCGAGATCCTGCGCGACCCCCGCATCGCAGCAGGCGGCGAAGACGCCCCGCAGTCCCCGGCCGATCGGGAGGCATTCCGCGCCTGGCTCGCCGGCGCGGCGAGCACCTATGAGGGGACGCGGGTCTCGGCGGCGGATCTCACCACCGCAGCGGTGAGCGCCGGCGTCGGCGCGCTGGCGTTCAAGAAGCTCACGCCGGGGATGCTGTCGCTTGGCCCGGCGACCGCGCAGGTGCTGGTGCAACACGCGGCAATCGCTGGCTTCCCGCTGGGCACCGGGGCCGGGGCGCTCTGGTACGGCGCCTTTCCTGCGGCGGCGCCGGCCGCGCTCAGCATCGGGCTCACCGGCGGCCTGCTCGCGGCAGGTGCGGTGATCGGCGCGTTCTCGGGCGTGGTCAGCGACCCGATCCAGCGCAAGCTCGGCCTGCACCAGCGCCGCCTCAGGCGCCTGATCGACTGCCTGGAACGCGAGCTGACCGGGCAAGGCGACAGCCGCTTCACCGTGCGCGACCACTACGTCGCGCGCACCCTCGACGTGATCGAGGCGCTCGGCATCGTCTGGCGCACCGCACGCTGACGACCGCAACGACCGGGAGCCCCCATGTCCGCCAGGCCGACAACGCTCACCGACGCGCTGCACGACTACCTGTTGGCCCACGGCGTGCGCGAAACCCCGGTCATGCGCCGCCTGCGCGAGGAGACCGCCCGCCACGAGATGGGGCGGATGCAGATCTCGCCCGAGCAGGGCGCGCTGATGGCGCTGATGGCGCAGTCGATCGGCGCCAAGCGCGCGCTCGAGATCGGCGTCTTCACCGGCTACAGCGGGCTGGTGGTGGCGGACGCCATGGGTACGGAGGGGAGGCTCACGGCGCTCGACATCAACGCGGACTACACCGGAATTGCGCGGCGCTTCTGGGCCGAAGCGGGGCTCGCCGAACGGATCGAGCTTCGTTTGGGCGATGCGCGGGAGAGCCTCGCGGCGCTGCGGGCGGACGGCCGCGACGGCGCTTACGACTTCGCCTTCATCGACGCCGACAAATCGGGCTACGACACCTACTACGAGCAGTGCCTCGCGCTCGTGCGGCCCGGCGGCCTGATCCTGCTCGACAACACGTTCTACATGGGCCGGATCGCGGAGCCCGAGCGCTGGCAGGAGTCAGGCGCCGTCGTCGATGCCGTGAACAAGAAGATCAGGGACGACGAGCGGGTGACCATGGTCATGCTGCCCATCGGCGACGGCCTCACGATCTGCCGCAAGCTTGGGTGAAGGGACGAGCCGGCCCCGGTCGTAGGACGCGGCATCACTGCTTGCCACATCTCTCCTCAAGGTACGCACGCAGTCGGTCTGTTCCGTCAGCGGAGACGCCGAGGCCCTTCCGGGTGCGCCGCCACAGGATGTCCTCGGCGGTCCGGGCCCATTCGTGCTCGACCAGATACGCGACTTCCGCCTCGTAGAGCCCGGCCCCGAAGTGCTCGCCGAGATCGTCCACGCTGCTGCGGCCGGCGAGCAGGGCATGGACCTCGGTGCCGTAGTGGCGGATGAAGTGACGGAGCAGCCGCTCCGGCAGCCACGAATAGCGTGCGGCGCATTGCGCGGTGAAATTGCCGATGTCTGCGTTGGGGATATCTCCACCGGGGAGCGGCGCGTCACGCGTCCAGCGCGACCCGTTGATGCGGAGAGGGCCGGCCAGCATGTCCACCGCCCGCTCGGCGAGCCTGCGGTAGGTCGTGAGCTTGCCGCCGTAGACCGAGAGCATCGGTGCCGGAGACGGATCGAGGTGCAGCACGTAGTCGCGGGTGACCTCGCTCGCGTTCTCGGCGTGGTCGTCGAACAGAGGGCGGATGCCGGAGTAGGTCCAGACCACGTCGTCCGGGGCGACGGGGGTCTCGAAGTAGTCGTTGGCGGCGGCGCAGATGTAGTCGACTTCCTGGGGCGTGATCTCGACCCGCCCGGGCGCCGCCTCGAACTCGACGTCGGTCGTCCCCAGCAGGGTGTAGTCCTCCTCGTAGGGAATCGCGAAAAGCACGCGGCCGTCGCCGGTCTGGAAGAAGTAGGGATGGGCGTGGTCGAATAGCTTGGGCACCACGATGTGGCTGCCCCTGACCAACCTGACCCTGTGCTTCGCTCCGGCGCCGCCTAAGAGCGAGCGGACTCGGCCACCCACGGGCCGCTCGCGTTGACGACGCCTCGCGCCGAGATAGTGACTTGCTCGCCCGACTCCCGGTCGGCGAGGACTGCCGCCCAGTTCGACCCATTAGAGCATATCCGAGATTGAGAGAATCATTAGGAATTCCCATTAGTTACGGAATGTGATTCAAGCTGGCTACTGGTGAAGGAGGCCAGCATGGATGACACAACCCTATTCGAGCGATCTTCGCGAGCGCGTGGTGCGGGCCCATTTGGCGGGCGAGCCGATCCGCCAGGTGGCGGCGCGCTTCGGTGTCAGCGTCTCCTCGGTGCCGAAGTGGGTGGCGCGCTACCGGGCGACGGGGAGTGTGGCGCCGGGCAAGGTCGGCGGTCACCGCCCCTGGCTGCTGGAGCCGCACCGGGAGCTGGTTCACAGGCTGGTCGCCGAGACGCCACATCTGACGATCGACCGGCTTCGAGACCTGCTGGCCGCTGCGGGGATCGCGGTGAGCCGGGACACCATCTGGCGCTTCCTCAGGCGCGAGGGGCTGAGCTTCAAAAAAAACTCTGTTCGCCACTGAGCAGGCACGCGCCGCGGTCGCCCGAAAACGGGCGCGCTGGCAGGCGCTCAAGCGCCACCTCGACCCGGACCGCCTGGTCTTCGTGGACGAGACCTGGATCAAGACCAACATGGCACCGCTCAGGGGCTGGGCGCAGCGAGGCCGGCGCTTGAGGGCATATGCGCCTTATGGCCACTGGCGCACCATGACCTTCCTCGCCGCGCTCCGCGCAGACGGGATCGACGCCCCTTGCGTCTTCGACGGCCCCATCAACACCCGCTGCTTCCAGGCCTGGGTCGAACAAGAGCTCGTCCCCACGCTCAAGCCCGGCGACATCGTCATCCTCGACAATCTCGCAAGCCACAAGAGCAAGGCGGTCCGCCAAGCCATCCGCAGTACAGGCGCCCGCCTCTGGTTCCTCCCGCCCTACTCACCCGACCTCAACCCGATCGAACAGGCCTTCTCCAAGATCAAGCACTGGATGCGCAACGCGCAGAAGCGCGACTTCGAGGACACGTGGCGCCATCTCGGCCACCTCATCGGCACCATCGAGCCAAGCGAATGCCAAAACTACATCCGAAACGCCGGATACGGTTCCGTCTAAAACGGATATGCTCTAAGCGCGAGCGAGACGCACGCGGTGCGGGTGCGAACCTCCGCTCCCCGGGCATGGGCATCGCGAGCGTTCAGCACCACAAGCCGCGAATCCTGCACCCAGCAGTCCGAGTACTCGAACGCCCGGCGATAGCGGCCCTGCAACGGGCGACCGCTCGCGTGCCGGCGGAGGTCGATGCTAGCGCATGGCGGCAGCGGACCGCGCCCGCCCAGGTGGTCGTAGAAAAAGAGGCCGAAACGGATCAACCACCACGGGCGGAGCCCCGCGTGATGGGGGAGCACGAAGCGCATCGGCCAGACGATGTGCGGAGCGCTGCGCAGAAGGATCGCGCGTTCGCGGAGCGAGTGGCGCACGAGCCGGAAGTCGCGGTGCTCCAGGTAGCGGAGCCCGCCGTGGATCAGCTTGGTGCTGGCCGAGGAGGTGTGCGCGGCCAGATCGTCCTGCTCGCACAGCAGCACGTCCAGGCCGCGCCCCGCCGCGTCCCGGGCGATGCCGGTGCCGTTGATGCCGCCGCCGATGACCAACAGGTCGACCGTGCGCGGCGCTGAATCCGAGGCGTGTGCGCTGTCACGCATCCCTTGGTGATCAAGGGCTCCAGCTGATCCGAGATTTTTCTTACCCCGGCGGCTTCGCAGACATCTGCGGCCCTGAGATCGGCGGATAGGGCGGATCGAGGATTTCCACCCCATAGCCGACGACGCTCCCAGGCTCACTTCCGGCCCCGTCGCGTCGTCCCGCCCGAATCGGATAGAAGGTGTCGCCATCGGGCCAGAGGCCCTCGTTCCATCCACCAGCCCTGGTAGGGAGAACGTGATGGCGACAACGGAGAAGCTACCCTTTTCCTGGCAGGCTGTCGAAGGCCTGCCGGACCTGGATCGCCTGCGTCTGGTGCTCGACACCCTGCCCGACGAGGAGATCGTGGCTGCGCTTGAGGCCGGGCGAGGTCGCGGGCGCAACGACTACCCGGTGCGGTCGATGTGGCGTGCGCTGATCGCGGGCGTGGTGTTCCAGCACGCCTCGATCCAGTCGCTGCTGCGGGAGATGGGCCGCAACCCGGCGCTCCTGGAACTCTGCGGGTTCGACCCGCTGCCTTTCCAGAGCGCGCCCGTGTTGGAGCTTCGCGCAGGTACGAAGGAGCCACCATGCGCGGTGGCGCATCCGGCGCAGGTCCGCTCGACGGTGCCCAGCCACTGGAACTTCTCGCGCTTCCTGCGGCGCGTCGTGCTGCTTGAGAACGAGTGCAGCCTGGTGTCCGCAATGGTCGAGAGCCTGCGCGCGTCGCTCTTCGAAGAGCTGCCCGACTTCGGCCGCCATCTCGGCTACGACGGCAAGGCGATCGAGAGCCACTCGACGGGCCGGGTTGCCGAGGACAAGGGGAAGACCTCCGACCCCGACGCCGACTGGGGCAAGCATGAGACGAGCGGGGTGAACGCCAAGACCGGCGCGATCTGGAAGAAGGTGAAATCATGGTTCGGCTACGGCCTCCACCTGATCGCCGACACCCACTACGAGGTCCCGGTGGCCTTCGAGGTGACGCGGGCGTCGGACTCGGAGGTCAAGATGCTCCCCAAGATGCTGGAGAACCTGTTCGCAAGAGCGCCGGAAATGGTGGAGCGCTGCGACGACTTCAGCGCCGACCGCGGTCTCGACAACGCTCCCCAGAAGAAGTTGCTCTGGGATAAGTGGGCCATTCGGCCGCTGGTCGACACGCGCTTGATGTGGAAGGCCGAGAAGGAGGAGCCGGGCTATGATCCGACGAAGCCGATCACGCGGGCGCTGTTCCCCAACCGCGCCGACGTCGTCGTTCACGACGAGCGCGGCCGCGTGTCCTGCATCTGCCCCCAGACCGGCGAGGTCCGCGCCATGGCCTTCCAGGGCTTCGAGGCCGAGCGCGGCCTCTGCGGCACGCTGAAATACCGCTGCCCGGCGGCGGCCTTCGGCTTCGACTGTGCAGGCAGCAAGGCGTGCCACCGGGCGGGCGGGGTGGAGCCCGGCGAGTACGGCCGCATCGTGCGCATCGATCTCGACAAGAACGACCGGCGCGTCTTCACCCCGACGCCCTGGGGCAGCCCGTCCTGGCGGCGCGGCTACAACCGGCGCTCTGCGATAGAGAGGATCAACAGCCGCCTCGACAACAGCTTCAACTTCGAGACCCACTACATCCGCGGGCTCGCTAAGATGAAGACCCGTGTCGGGCTGGCGCTGGTGGTGATGATGGCGCTGGCCCTTGCGCAGGTGCGGGCCGGCCACGCGGAGCGGATGCGCTCGCTGGTCGGCGCGGTGCCGTACCTCGACACCGGCTGACCGGTTGTCCCACCTCCGACATCGCCGCTCGACCAAGCCGCCTGCCGGCGGATGGCAGACCGCGGCCATCCATGTCACGATGTTCCCGTAGCGTTCCGATCTCGCGTCTAATCGCTGCATTCTGCTCACCCGGCGGGGATCAGGCAGTCGATATCCGGCCGCCAAAGATCAGCGTCACGATGTCGAAATACGCCACAGCGCACATTCCTCAATCCTTCATACCCTTCTGAATATGGCTCATATGTGACCATATAGGGACTCGTTCGAAGAATACCGTCGCCGCGTGGCGCTGCAGTCGTCCCGCCGGTTGCGCATCAGGGATGCTTCCATAGCATGGCCGCCATGGCGCCCGGCCCGCTCCTGCTCGCCCTCGACCAGGGCACCACGTCCACCCGCGCGATCCTGTTCGATCGCGCCGGCACGCCGCTCAGGACGGCCCAGCGCGAGCTTCGCCAGATCTACCCGGCGGACGGCTGGGTGGAGCACGACCCGGAGGAGATCTGGGAGGCCAGCGTCGCGGTGTTGCGCGAGGCGGCCGGAGACGACCTGCCAGCCGCCATCGGCATCGCCAACCAGCGCGAGACGGTGCTGCTCTGGGACCGCGCAAGCGGCGCCTGCCTGCACAACGCCATCGTCTGGCAGGACCGGCGCACGGCGCCCATCTGCGACCGGCTTCGGGCGGAGGGGCGGGAGCCCTTCGTCGCGGCGCGCAGCGGCCTCCTGATCGACCCCTATTTCTCGGCGACCAAGCTCGCTTGGCTGCTCGATGCCCTGCCCGGATCGCGCGCGCGCACTGATCTCGCCTTCGGCACGGTCGACAGCTTCCTGGTCTGGCGGCTTACCGGCGGCCGGGTCCACGCGACCGACACCACCAACGCCGCACGCACCAACCTCTTCGATATCCACGCGTGCGCCTGGAGCCCGGAGCTGCTTGCGCTCTTCGACGTGCCCGAGTCCGTACTGCCGGAGGTGCGCGGCAACGCGGCGGGCTTCGGCACCACGGACATTCTGGGCGCGCCCGTGCCGGTCGCAGGCATGGCCGGCGATCAGCACGCGGCGACGCTGGGCCAGGGCTGCCTGGAGGCCGGCGACGTCAAGAGCACCTACGGCACCGGCTGCTTCCTGCTGGCCCATACCGGGGCCGAGCCGGTCGCCTCGCGCCACCGGCTGCTCACCACCATCGCGCTCAGCCTCGACGGCAGGACCACCTACGCGCTGGAAGGCGCGGTCTTCGTGGCGGGAGCTGCGGTGCAATGGCTGCGCGACGGGCTGGGCGTGATCGCCGACGCGGCTGAGACGGAGGCGCTGGCGCCCGAGGCGGGCGAGAGCGGCGTGGTCATGGTGCCGGCCTTCGTCGGCCTGGGCGCGCCCTGGTGGGACGCGGATGCGCGGGGCGCGCTGTTCGGGCTCACCCGTGACACGGGGCCGGCCGAGCTTGCGCGCGCCGCGCTGGAGGCCGCGGCGCACCAGACCGCCGACCTGCTGGATGCGGCGGCCGCCGACGGCGTCCAGCCCGCACTGATACGGATCGACGGCGGGATGAGCGCGAACGACTGGTTCGCCCAGACCCTCGCCGACGTCGTGGGCCTCGCCGTGGAACGCCCGGCCGTCACCGAGACCACGGCCTGGGGCGCGGCCGTGCTGGCCGGCTTGGGCGTCGGCGCCTTCTCCGATCCGGCCGAGGCCCCCCGCCCCCCAGGCCGGCGGTTCTCTCCGCGCGGCGATCCCGCACCGGCCCGCGCCCGCTGGGCCGACGCGGTGGCGCGCACGCTCACGCGGGCCGCATCGACCGGCGAAGAGGGGCACGAACGATAGAAGGCATCCGAGCATTACGGTCCGTGGACGCTGGCCGACGTGGCGCTGGGACTTATCGAAGCCGCATAGGGCGCGAGACTCTCGCACCGTGAGTTGGGACTCAGCTTGTGAACTCGGCCAGCCACGCTATCCGGTTGCTTTGCCCACCCGTGAAGGGCATGCGATCGCTCGTTCCCGGATGGTCTCGGCCTCGTAGCCGACATCAATGTTCGACACACATATTGATCCAATGTTAGAGCAGGAGGCCAACCGACGAAGGGCCTCTCGTGGCAGACACGCGTACCCCGGAACAGCGTCGGCGCATAATGCAGTCGGTCAAGACCGAGAACACGGGCCCCGAATTGGAGGTGCGCCGGCTCTTGCACGGTATGGGTTACCGATACCGTTTGCATCGCAGGGACCTACCGGGGAAGCCGGACATCGTCTTCGTGTCCCGCCGCAAGGCAATCTTCGTCCACGGCTGCTTTTGGCACGGCCACTCCTGCCCGAAAGGGCGCTTGCCGAAATCGCGCCTCGATTACTGGCAACCGAAGCTTGACACGAACGTGGCACGTGATAGAACAAAGATAGAACAACTAGAGGCGCTGGGGTGGAATGTACTCGTGATTTGGCAGTGCGAGACCGTCGACAAAGAGGCACTCACTAAGCGCCTACAAGCTTTTGTGGGTACGCTGGACAAGCGATCAACATCTAGCACAAGTCGTGGTAGGATCAGAGCGAACGGTCACGACGATCCCGGTTCCGCACCATGAGACCCATCGGTGTTGACCTATTCGCAGGGGCCGGGGGACTCAGCCTCGGTTTCGAACAGGCCGGGTTCGACGTGGCCGCGGCCGTGGAGAGGGATCCTGTGCACTGCGCCGTGCACAAGTACAACTTTCCGAAGACCGCAGTAATCCCCCACCCGATCGAGGCTCTCAGTGGCGACGATATTGTAAAGGCGGCCGGAATCGGCGGACGCCGGGTCGATTGCGTGTTCGGCGGTGCCCCGTGTCAGGGGTTTTCCTTAATCGGCCACCGCTTTCTCGACGATCCCCGCAATCGGCTAGTCCGGGAATTCGTTCGTATTGTCGCGGAGCTCGATGCCCGGACCTTCGTCTTCGAGAATGTAAAGGGACTTACCGTAGGCAAACATCGTGCTTTCCTCGACGAGTTCGTAAGAGAATTCTCTGAAGCGGGCTACGATATACGAGTGCCCTGGCAGGTTCTCAATGCTGGGCAATTCGGTGTTCCGCAGCACCGCGAGCGTCTAATACTGCTCGGCGCCCGCAAGGGCGAGCGGCTGCCCGGTTATCCGTTCCCTTCGACCAACGTTGTCGGCGGCCGCCAGCGTATCGACGGCCTGCCGGACGGACCGACCTGCGCCGACGCGTTGGGGGACCTTCCCGATGCCGATCTTTTCGACGCGCTAATGGAGTCCGACTCGGTGAGGGCAGGCGGTTTCCCTGAGCCCTCGGCCTACGCGGCGGAGTTGCGTTGCCTTGCCAACGATGCGTGGCAATTCGGCCATGTACGGGAGTGGATTCCCGCCTTTCTGACTTCGAGCGCGCGCACGGCACACACAGACATTTCGCGGCGGCGGTTCCACGAGACCGAGCCGGGCAAGACAGAGCCCATAAGCCGGTTCTTCAAGTTATCGGCAACGGGCGTGTGCAATACGTTGCGGGCGGGCACGGACGGGGCGCGCGGTGCGTTCACCAGCCCGAGGCCGATTCACTACCACTACGACCGCTGCGTGACCGTACGTGAGATGGCTCGACTGCACGGATTCCCGGATTGGTTCCGCTTCAATGCGACGAAGTGGCACGGCGCGCGCCAAATCGGCAACGCCGTGCCGCCTCCGCTGTCCCGCGCCATAGCCAGATCGGTTATTGATGCGCTCGGCATGGTCCCGACCCAGCCGAACGGCGCGATAGCGCTTGGAGATCCCGCGCTCTTGTCATTCGATCTCTCAGCTGCCGCGCAGCACTTCGGAATCGATCCCCCGCCCAACCGGCGCGACAGGAGGAGCGGAGCGAGGAAGCGCAAGCAGATCGACATCGAACGCGAGCGTCTCGAAGAGATGGCGACACATGGCTAAGAAGCTCAATCGGTACCAAGCGCTAATCCAAAAGATATTTTTCTCGCACTATGTAAAGGGGGCGACCGAATTTGAATTTATTCGCGAGGAGCTTGAGAAAGGAGCAGCTGAGCTCGGCTTTCCACCGGTGAAGAACATAGGCGACATACCGTATTCCTTCAGATATCGAAACAACCTGCCAGATAGAATTCTGAAGACCCAACACAACGGTCGCGAGTGGATAATCGAGGGTGCAGGCAAGGGGCGTTACCGGTTCAAGCTGGTCAGGAAAACTCGTATCCAGCCCCGGGACAATCTCGCTATTGTAGACATTCCCGACGCAACCCCAGAGCTAATTCGTTCCTACGCTCTCGACGACGAGCAAGCGCTGCTGGCAATCGTCCGTTACAATCGACTGATCGACACTTTTCTCGGCCTCACGACCTATAGTCTTCAGAACCATCTTCGCACAACCGTCGACGGCACGGGACAAATTGAGATCGACGAACTCTACATCGGGCTCGACGACAGAGGTTGCCACTACATGATCCCCGTCCAAGCGAAAGGCGGCAAAGACCACATAGGGATCGTACAAACCACCCAAGACATCCGTTTCGTTGAACAGCGATTTCCCGGTATGCGTTGTCGGGCAATTGCTGCACAATTCATGGAGGGCCGTGTTATTGCACTATTCGAACTAGTCTTGCGAAACGACGAGGTAAGAGTTGCAGAAGAAAGGCATTATCGGCTCGTCCCCTCTGAAAAGATCGACAAAGATGCAGTCCGAGATTATCGCCGATGAATGACCGTGAAACATACTGGGAGAGATTGACTCAGACCAGCCTATCTGCTGCGCGAGTTGATCGGCTTCGCAGCCGAGTGACGAACGGTGCCGGAGTGAGAGGGCCCGATAGACGCCATCGGGCCTACAGAACGGCCCCGGTCTCGCCGAACAGGTGGAAGCGCTCCCGTCCGACCCGCACCGGAACCTCGTCTCCGGGGCGGACGAGCGCGTCCTCGGAGAGCTTGATGGTGACCGGTTCGGCCGTGAACTCCGTCTGGAGATACGCCAGCGACTCCCCACCCAGCTTCTCGACGATCTCGACCCGCCCGTGGAAATCCGCCTCGGCCGCAGAGGCGATGTAGAGGTGCTCGGGACGAACACCCAGCGTGACAGGCCCCGGCGCCACATGGTGCAGACGCCCGGCCGGCAGCGACGCCGGGCCGAACCGCACCTGCGGCTCTCGTCCTTCGACCGCTTCGATCGCGGCGTCGATGAAGTTCATCGCAGGCGCGCCGATGAAGCCGGCCACGAACCGGTTGGCGGGCGCCCGGTAGAGCTCCTCCGGCGCACCGACCTGCTCGATCCGCCCGTGGTCGAACACCACGATCCGGTCGGCGAGCGTCATGGCCTCGGTCTGGTCGTGGGTGACGTAGACCATGGTGGCGTCGAGACGGTCGCGCAGCCGCGCGATTTCGAGCCGCATCCGCACCCGGAGCGCGGCGTCGAGGTTGGAGAGCGGTTCGTCGAACAGGAAGACCTGCGGATCCCGGATGATGGAGCGCCCGATGGCCACGCGCTGGCGCTGCCCGCCGGAGAGCTCTCGCGGATAGCGCCCGAGCAACGCCTCGATCTGGAGCGTCGCGGCAACCTCGGACACGCGCCGGGCGATCTCGGCCTTCGGCACCTTGGCAAGCCTGAGCCCGAAGCCGATGTTCTGCGCCGCGGTCATGTGGGGGAAGAGGGCGTAGGACTGGAACACCATCGCCACCCCGCGCCGCGCCGGCGCGACGTCGGTCACGTCATGCCCGCCGATCAGGATGCGCCCGGCGCTCACGCTCTCGAGCCCTGAGATCATCCGCAGCGTGGTGGTCTTGCCGCACCCGGAGGGGCCGACGAGGACAACGAACTCGCCGTGCGCGATCGCCAGATCGACGCCGTCGACGGCGAGCACCGAGCCGAAGCGCTTCGAGACGCCATGCAGGGCGAGCTCCGCCATCGTCAGCCCTTCACCGCGCCCATGGTCATCCCCTTGATGAAGTAGCGCTGGAAGAACAGGAATACGATGAGCGTCGGCAGGCTCGCGATCAGCGACAGCGAGCCCTGCACGCCCCAGGCGACCGAGTACTGCCCTTGCAGGTTCACGATCCCGAGCATGATGGTCCGCTTCTCGTCGGACTGGGTGAAGATGAGCGGCCACAGGAAATCGTTCCAGATCCAGGTGAACTGGAGCGTCGCCAGCACCGCCAGCGCCGGCAGGCTCAGCGGCAGCGCGACCCGGGTCAGCACCTGCCACTCGTTCGCGCCTTCCAGGATGGCAGCCTCGCGCAGCGCAGTCGGGACGGTGGCGAAGAAGTTGCGCATCAGGAGCGTGCAGATGGGGATGCCCATCGCGGTGTGGATGATGACGATGGGGTAGAGCGTGTCGATCAGATCCATGGCATTGAAGAGCCGGAACAGCGGGATCAGGATCACCTGTGGTGGGAAGAACATGCCGGAGACGATGACGAGGAAGAGCAGGTTGCTGCCGCGGAACGGCAGCTTGGCGAAGACGTAGCCGGCGAGCGACCCCAGCGCGATCGAGGCCACCGTTGCAGGCGCGGTGACGAGAATCGTGTTGGCGAAGTAGCGGTGCACGGCCGGGTTGAAGAGCACCTCGGCGAAGTTGCCCCAATAGAGTTCGGGCGGGATCGTCCACAGCTGGCCCAGCGCGATGTCGCGGGTGGTCTTGATCGAGGACAGCAGCACGCCGGCGGTAGGCGCCAGGAACAGCACTGCCAGAACCGCGAGCACGACGAAGATCACCGCGGGCCACGGGTTGAACCGCTTGGCCGGGACCGGGGCGAGCGCCACGTCAGCCATGGAGCTCGTCGACCTTGCGCAGCTGGCGGAAGTAGAGGCGGATGATGGTCAGCGCGATCAGGAACAGGACCACCGAGATCGCGCTGCCGTAGCCCATCAGGTACTTCTTGAAGGACTCGTTGTACATGTGCATGGCCAGCGTGTCGGAGCTGTTGAACGGCCCGCCGCCGGTCATGGTGTAGAGGATGTCGAAGCCCTTGAGCGAGTTGATGACGTTGAGCGCGATCACCACCACGGTGGCAGGCGTGAGCAGAGGGATGACCACCAGGCGGATGCGCTGAAAGGCCTTCGCGCCCTCGATCTCGCACACCTCCAGTAGGTCCTCGGGGATGGTGGTCAACCCGGCCAGGAAGATCACCATTGAGAGCCCGGTCTGCTGCCATGACCAGGCGAGGATGACCGACCAGAGCGCGGAATCCGGCTTCGCCAGCCACGCGTAGTTGAAGCTCTCGCCGCTCACCGCCTCCACCACGGTGTTCAACAGCCCCCAGTCCGGCTGGTAGATCCAGACCCAGATCTGCCCGACCACCACGGCCGAGAGGCAGATCGGCAGGTAGAAGATCGACTTGAAGACCGAGCCGCCGGGAATGCGGCTGTCGATCAGGAGTGCAAGCCCAAGCCCGAGCACGGTCGGCACGACGATCGCAGCCACGATCCAGAACGCCGTGTTGATCGTGGCGTTGAGGAACAGCTTGTCGGTGTAGATCTTGAGGAAGTTATCGAAGCCGACGTAGTCGTACTCGGGATTGAAGCCGTTCCAGTTGGTGAAGCTGTAGTAGAAGGAGCTCGCGAGCGGCCAGACCACGAACGCCGCGAACACCGCGAGCGGCAGCGCCAGCAGGATCACCCGCCAGAAACGGTTCTCCCGTTCCATCGGTCACTGCTCATGGCGGAACGTGAACGGGCCGCCGGGTGAATACCGCCCGGCGGCCCGCCCGCACGAGACCGCGCCTACTCCGTGAACGCTTGGGCTGCGTCCGCGGCGACCTGTGCCAGGATGTCGTCCACCTGGCTCGGGTCGTCCATGAAGCGCGAGAACATGGAGAGCCCGACCTCCGCCACCGGTGGCGGCGTCGCGAGGTCGTAGTTGAACGCGAAGTTGTCGGCCCCTGCCACGATGGCGGAGACCCGCTGCATGACCTCGTTGTAGTTCGACGGATCGACGTTGACGTTGGCGCTGAGCGCCCCGTATCCGCCGGTCCAGCTCGCCTGCACGTCGGCGTTCGACATCATGTAGCTCAGGAACGCCTCGGCGCCGGCGGCATTCTCCCCGTCGTTGGAGATGACCAGGCCGTCGACGGGTCCCACCACCGACACGGGTACGCCGTCAGCGATCGACGGGAACGGGAAGAAGTCGTAGTCCTTGCCGGGCTCGAGCCCCAGCCCGTTCCAGTAGCTGGTGATCCAGGTGCCCATCAGGGTCATCGCCGCATCGCCGCGGGCCACCTTGTCGGACGCATCGGTCCACGTATCGGCGTTGGCGTTGGGCGCGAAGTAGCCCTTGTCCGCCAGCTCCTTCCACATGGCCATGGCGGCCTTGACCTCGGCGTCGTCGTAAGCCGCGGAGCCGTTCATCAGGCCCGCGCGGTAGTCGGGGCCGGCGGTGCCGAGGAGCAGGTAGTCGAACCAGAACTGAGCGGGCCAGCGGTGCTTCGAGCCGAGCGCGATCGGCGTCACGCCCTTGGCGCTCAGCGTCTCGCAGAGCGCCATGAACCCGGCCCAGTCCGTCGGCATCTCGGTGACGCCCGCATCCGCGAGCACCTGGGTGTTATAGAACATGCCCGCGTAGTGGTAGTTGAACGGCACCAGATAGCGCTTGCCGTTGTACATGGTGGCGCTGTCGGCCACGGACTTCGCGACCACATCGTCGAGGCCGTCCCGGGCCCACATATCGTCGATGGGATGCAGGCCTCCGGCATCGGCGACGAACTGCGTCCGCGCACCCGCCCAGTAGCTGAAGACATCGGGCAGGCTGTCGCCGGCCGCGCGCACCAGGATGTCGGTCTTGAAGTCCTCGTGGCCGATCGGGCTATTCTTGATCGTGTAGTCCGTGGCGGCTTCGAACTTCGCGACCTGCTCGTTGAACAGCTTCAGCCCGAACTCGCCGGTGAAGTAGTGCGTGAGCGTGACGTCGCCGCCTTGCGCGAAGGCGGGGGCGCCGAGCAGCAGGGCCGGCACGACCGCCGCAGCGGCCAGCAGCCTGCGCCTGTTGAGAGTGATCATGGAATTTCCCCCATGCGGTTGACTTGTCGGCGTTTTGAATGAGCAACTCGCCAGTGAACGGCATCGCTCCGCGCAGTGTCAACGAAAACGGGGCTGATGCGCCGGGATATGACGCGCGCGCATGCCGAACCGTCAGCAGGACATCGGCGGCACGTGTTGCACGACGGTGCGGAGTCCGCCTACGTTCGCGGCCCATTGGCACTGCGGGGCGACCCCGCATGGCCGGCGTGTCCACTCGCTGCCGCGACGGGAGCTGACGAGTTATGCATAGCGGTCCCATCGGGGTGGGCATCGTGGGCACGGGCCGCATCTCCGACCTGCACGCCATCGAGTACCTGGCCAATCCGCTGGCACAGATCGTAGCGCTCTGCGATGTGGAGCCGGCGCGCGCGGCGGAGCGGGCGGCGTCCTGGGGCCTGGACGACGTCGCCATCGAGGGCGACATCGACGCCCTGCTCCTCCGCCCGGACGTGGATCTCGTCGAGATCCTGCTGCCCCATCATCTTCATCTGGGAGCGGCACTGAAGGCCATAGGCGCCGGCAAGATCGTCTCTCTCCAGAAACCGATGTGCATCTCGCTGGAGGAGGCCGACCGCCTGGTCGCGGCTGCCGACGCTTCCGACCGCCCGTTCAAGGTGTTCGAGAACTTCCTGTTCTACCCCCCGGTGGTTCGGGCTAGGGAGCTGATCGCGGACGACGCGATCGGCACGCCGCTCTCCATCCGCATCAAGAGCAACCCGGGGCGGAGCGCCACCGCCTGGGACGTGCCGGCAAGCGCCATCGCCTGGCGGCAGCGGCCCGAGCACTCCGGCGGCGGGCCGCTGGTGTTCGACGACGGTCATCACAAGTTCGCCCTCGCCTGGCACTTCATGGGCGAGCCGGAGGAGGTCCACGCCTTCATCGGGCAGACCGAATCCACGGACCACCGCGAGCGGCTGGATGCGCCCTCGATCGTGTCGTTCCGCTTTCCCGGCAACCGCATCGGCAACCTGGAGATCGTCCATTCGCCGGAGCTCGAGATCATGACCCGGCACTACGCGCAGGACGACCGGGTGGAGATCACCGGCAGCAAGGGCGTGATCTGGGTGAACGGCGGCCACGGGCGCCTGGGCGACGCGCCGCCGGTCGCGCTCTACCGGGACGGCGCGCTCACCGAGTTCCGCGACGTGGCGACCGGCTGGGAGCAGAGCTTCGTGCTCTCCACCCGCCACTTTCTGGAGGTGCTGTCGCAGGGCGGGCGACCGGTGCTGACCGCATGCGAGGGCCGGCAGGTGCTGCGCTTCGCGCTCGCCGCCCTTGAGTCCGCGCGGGTAGGCAGACCGGTGACGGTCGCTGCCGAAGGAAGACCGGACGCCTGACGAACGCCACTGGAGCGGCTCTCAGACGCATCGGCCATTGCATCCAAATCCGGGAAACGGACGGGGGGCTGCGGCAGCTTGTCCGTTCCCACGGCAGTTGGATCGAATTCTCGGTGGGCCGGGAAGGCCTTCGGTTCCCTACGGCCGAACCTCGACTACCGGCACGCGGCGTTGCCGGTTTTCTCAACGAATTCGTGACTTGGTTCCTGTTCCGTCAGCGTTTCGAGAAAGGCGACGAGGTCGGCCTGTTCGCGCGGGCTCAGGTCCAGGCGGCGCAGGATCCGCTCGCCTCCGGCGTGCAGCCGTTCCTCGTCGAGCGTCGAGTAGTGGTGGGCGACGTCGGCGAGCGTTGCGAGGCTGCCGGCATGCATGAAGGGCGCGGTGAGCGCCACGTTGCGCAGGCCCGGCACCCGGAACTCGCCGAAGTTGCTTTGACGCAGGTCGACAAAGCGGGTCTTGGCGGCGGTGGAGCGCTCTGCATCGTCGTTGAAGCGGCCCAGCAGGGTGTAGGGGCTCTGGCGCAGTTTGCGGATGCCGCCGTGCCGGCCGGGATCGACCCGGCCGGGTTCGACGAAATGCGGCACGCCGGCATCGGCGAACTCGCCGTTGGTGAAGGCCGGGCCGAAATGGCAGACGGCGCAGTTGCCCCGGCCCACGAACAGGCGCAGGCCGCGCCGGGCAGCGGCGGGATAGCGGGCCTGGCCGGCCGCATCGTCGCGCACCAGGGCGTCGCGGAATTCGTCGAACGGCGTGCGGCCGGTGACTTGCGTTTCCAGGAACGCCGCCAGCACCTTGCCAAGATCGACGAATACCCGTACGTCGTCCACGCTGGGCGCTTCGCCGAACGCTTGCCGGTAGCCGCAGGAAAGTTGCGGGTCGGAGCGGACCAGCCGCGCCGCGCCGCCGGGGCCAATACCCATTTCGCGGCCGTCGAGCAGGGGCCTGAGATTCTGCGCCCACAGCGAGTCCTGTGCGCCGTCCCAGCCGAACCAGCGGTTGAAGCGCAGGTTGAACATGCTGGGCGCATTGCGGTCGACGGCCCGTTGCCCGCGGCTACGCGGCAGGCCGTCGGTCCAGGCTCGTTCGGGCGGGTGACAGGTTGCGCAGGAGACCGTGCCCGAGAGCGACAGGCGCGGATCGAAGAACAGTGCCCGGCCCAAGGCGATGGCGGCCGGTTGGCCGGAAACCCGGTTGCTCGGATCGGGTTGCGAGGCCGGCGGCCACGACCCGTGGCGCAGGATTCGGCGCTCCTCCTCGGCAGTAAAGTCAGTAGCCGGTGCCGGCGCGGCGATTCCCGAAAGTATACAAAGTGCAATCGCGAGTCCCGACAGCCCTGCGGCGGCGCACGCGCCGAAACGCCGGGGTGTCACTCCAGTACCGTCTCGGCGGTCAGCGTCTCCCGGCCCGCCGCGCCGCGGACATCCAGAATAAGCTGCCAGCGCCCCGGCATGTGGAACATCAGGCCTTCGGCCGTTCCGGACCCGCCGTTCAGGGTCACTGCGGGCCGGTAGTTCATGCCGTGCCGGTGGTCCGGCATCCAGCCGCGCACCTTGACGCGGTCGACCGGCGGCCCGCACAGATGGAAGCGGATGGAATAGTGCGCGCCGACCGGGATAGGGGCGGGCTCCGAGCGCCACCAAGCCGTCCATACCTCGCCGGCGATTTTCGTGCCGCCGGTCCAGCCCTCGGGAAGGTTGCAGGCTGCCGCCTGGCCGGCCGAGAGAACGAGGGCAAGCACCGCCGCCAGCGCCAGTCCACCGAGGCGCCACCGGGCCACGGTTACTTTGGGAGGTTGGCGAGGTGGGGCCGGATCATCGCCTCGCCGTTGTGCCAGGCGATCTTTTCGGCGAGGTCGGGCGGCAGGTCGCCCAGCCATTCCCTGGTCCAGTCCGCGTGCTGGACGACATAGTGCCAGCGCTCCGGCGTGAAGGTATCGGTGCCGACCATGACGCGGTCCGGGAAGGCAGCGAACAGGCTGCGCCAGTCGTCGTCGACCAGGCCGTCACGGGCGTGCTCGCTGCGGAAGGCCAGGTCGGTCCACAGGTTCGCGTGCTTCCCGAGCATCGGGCCGACGACGTCCGGGCCGACGAAGCCCGCATGGGCCCACAGCACCCGCGCTTCCGGCCATTGGGCGAAGATTCCGTCGACCGCGCCGGCGTCCGAATGGGCGTGCAGGAGAAGATTGTGCCGGCGCGCCAGCTCGATCATGCGCCGCGGTACGGCCTTGTCGGTTTGCGGGGCGAAGAGGTGGAATTCGCCGACCGCGACCCACCTGAAGCGCTTCAAGCGGTCCTCGAGGAAGTCGATCACCGTGGGATCGTCGACCCATCGGCCGATTTCGCCACGCCGGCGGTAAGGGCGCAGGCTCGGCAGGACGAGGTCAGGCGCCGCGGCATAGAGCGCGCGGGTGCCAGCGTCGCCGGAGCTCGACACGAGCGCCCGCTTCAGCCCCGCCTGCTCCAGGATGGCGACGGCTTCGCCGGCGGAAAACCGCTCGGCCGCGTCGTGGCTGAAATGGATGTGGGCGTCGAAGATCGGCAATCGCGCGACGGCAGCGCGGGCCGCTAAGGGCAACAGCGCCGCAGCGGCAGAACCAGCGAGAAAGCGACGGCGCGAAATTATGGCAGGGCTCCTTCCTGCTGGGATGCCCGAATCCTGTCACTCCCGGCAGCCGCGAGGCAAGCCCGCAGGGCGAGAGCGGGCGCTGGAACGTCGTCAACCGGTGCGACGACGTGCGGGACCGCTACATGCGCACACCGATCTGAACCACCTCGACGAGGCCGGTCCGCTTTGCTTACGGAGTGCCGTATTCTACGGTGCGCGGAGGGAGGCGGGCGATGGATGCAAAGGCGGAAGCGCTGGCGGCCGCGGCGGCGGTAGACGAATCAAGACTTTGGTCCCGCCAGATGGCGATGGCCGAGATTGGCGCGACCGAACGCGGCGGGGTCAACCGGGCCGCGCTCTCCGACGAGGACAGGGCCGCCCGCAAGCTGATGGTGGAGTGGGCCGGCGATCTCGGCTTCGAGGTCGCAACCGACGACATCGCGAACCTCTACATCCGCCTTCCCGGCCGGCAGGCGGACGCGGCACCCGTTGTGACGGGGAGCCACCTGGACAGCCAGCCGCGCGGCGGCAAGTTCGACGGCGCTTACGGCGTGATCGGAGGCTTCGAGGCGCTGGAGGCCATCGCGCGGGCCGGGATCGAGCCCGAGCGCCCCATCGACCTCATCGCCTGGACCAACGAGGAGGGCGGGCGCTTCCAGCCGGGCGCCATGGGGTCGGCGGTGTTCGCCGGCGTGCTCAGGCTGAAGGACCAGCTCGGGATCGAAGACCGCCAGGGCGTGACGCTCGAAGACGCGCTCGCCGAGACTCTCGCTTCCACCCCAGGGCTGCCGCACCGCCGCTTCGGTCATCCCTTCGCGGCTTACGTCGAGGCGCACATCGAGCAGGGGCCGCGGCTGGAGAACGCCGGGACGACCATCGGCGCCGTGACCGGGATCCAGGGCCTGTACTGGTTCACCGTGGAGGTGAGGGGGGAGGAGGCGCATGCCGGCACCACCCCGCTCAAGGGGCGCAAGGACGCGCTCAAGGCGGCGGTCCACATGGTCCACGCGCTTGAGGGGCTCATGGCCGACGAGACCGACACGGTGCGCTTCACCGTCGGCCGCTTCGAGTGCCATCCCGGCTCGCCCGCCACGGTTCCGAGCCGCGTGCTCTTCACCATCGACTTCCGCCATCCCGACCCGGCGGTGATCGAGCGCATCAGGCTCAACATCGAGCCCGTGTGCCAGGCCCGCGCGCGCGGCTGCGCGGTCAGCATCCGGCCCACGATCGAGAGTGCGCCCCTGCAGTTCGACCCCGCCTTGATCGACATGGTGGAGGACTACGCCGCGCGCCTCGGCCATTCGGTGATGCGGATGCCCTCAGGCGCCGGTCACGATGCGGGCCACATCAATCATCTGTGCCCCACCGGCATGATCTTCGTGCCCTGCGAGCGGGGCGTCAGCCACAACGAGGCGGAGAACGCGACGCCGGGCGACCTCGCCGCGGGCGCCCGGACGCTGGCCGCCTGCCTCGTCGACCTCGCGAACCAGGAGTAGCCATGAGCGAACGCAGAAGCGAGTACGCGCTGTTCGATCCCGAGGCGATCGATGCCATGCGGCCCGTGATCCGCGGCCACCGCCACGCGATCGTCGCCGGGCACTACCTCGCCGCTGAGGCGGGCTTCGGGATCCTGGAGGCGGGCGGCAACGCCATCGATGCGGGCGTCGCCGCGGGAATCGCCCTCGGCGTCGTGCACAGCGATCTGGTCAACGTCGCGGGCGTCGCCCCGATCATCCTCTACAGCGCGAAGACCGGGCAGGTGGAGACCATCAGCGGGCTCGGCACCTGGCCGGCGGCGATCACGCCCGATCTCTTCATGCGCGAGCACGCAGGCCACATCCCGGTGGGCCCGCTGCGCACGGTGGTGCCGAGCGCGCCGGACGCCTGGATCACCGCGCTGGAGCGCCACGGCACCATGACCTTCGGCGAGGTGGCGGAGGCCTCGATCAGGCTCGCGCGCGACGGCTTCGTCATGTACCCGCTGATGGCGAGCGTGATCGCCAAGAAGGCGGAGAACTACGCCCGCTGGCCGTCGAACGCGGCGATCTATCTGCCCGGCGGCCGCCCGCCTGCCGTGGGCGATATCTTCGTGCAGGCCGACCTCGGACGCTCGCTCCAGTACATGGCGGACGAGGAGCGCGCCGCCGCCGGCGACCGCGCGGCGGGCCTCGACGCCGCCCGTGCGGCCTTCTACCGGGGCGATATCGCCCAGGCCATCGTGACCTACCATCGGGAGAACGGCGGCCTGTTGACCGCCGAAGACCTCGCCTCCTTCAGGGTGGGCGTGGAGCCGCCCGAGCGGGTCACAATCGAGGGCATCGACGTCTATGCCTGCGGACCCTGGTGCCAGGGGCCGGCATTGCTCCAGGCGCTCAACCTGCTCGACACGAAGGCGCTGGCCGCGCACGGCCACAACAGCCCGGAGGCGGTGCACGTGATGGCGGAGGCGCTGAAGCTGGCCTTCGCCGACCGCGAGCGCTGGATCGGCGACCCGCGCTTCGTCGATGTGCCGACGGCGGCGCTGCTCTCCGACGACTACGCCGCCAGCCGCCGCGCCCTCATCCGGCCCGGCGAGGCGTGGCCTGAGATGCCGCCGGCGGGCGATCCGGCCCGGAACCTCGCGACGGCCGCCTGCTCGCAGGGAGAAGCCTCGGCGGGGCCCGTGGCGGCCGCGCACGACACCTCCTACGTCTGCGCCATCGACGACGAAGGCAACGTCTTCTCGGCGACGCCGAGCGATATCTCCTTCGATTCGCCAGTGATCCCGGGCACTGGGCTCTGCGCCTCCTCGCGCGGCGCGCAGTCCTGGGCCGATTCGTCGCACACCTCGAGCGTGGCGCCCGGCAAGCGGCCGCGGCTCACGCCCAACCCGGCGCTCGCCATGGGCGACGACGGCTTCGTCATGCCCTTTGGCACGCCGGGGGGCGACGTTCAGATACAGGCGATGATGCAGACCTTCGTGAACATCGTGGTCTACGGCATGAACCCGCAGGCCGCGGTGGAAGCGCCCAGGTTCGCGACCATGAGCTTCCCCAACTCTTTCGAGCCGCACGAGTACCATCCGGGCAAGCTGATGCTGGAGGCGCGCATCTCGCAGGCGGCCGGCGATACGCTCGCCGCATGGGGCCACGGGGTCGAGTGGTGGCCGGAATGGGCCTGGCCGGCGGGCGCCATGTGCGTGCTGGTCAAGGACGGCGAGGGGGGCACGCTCTCGGGCGGGGCGGACCCGCGGCGGCCGGCCTACGGGCTCGCTTGGTAAACGGCAGCTTGAGCAAGGGGGATTGGCGCCGTGACGATCGTCTTCGAGGGATGCAGGGTGTTCGACGGGGTCTCGGCCGAGCCGCGCGAGAACGCGAGCGTGGTGGTCGAGGACGGCCGGATCGAGGAGGTCGCGGACGGCGCGGTGCGCGCACCGGCGGATGCGGAGCGCGTGGCCTGCGGCGGGCGAACGCTGATGCCGGGCCTGATCGACGCCCACTTCCACGCCCTCCTCGTCGACCTCAACGTCCCGTCGCTGGACGACATGCCGGCGTCGCTGATCTATCAGCACGCACGGCACAGCCTCGAAAGCTCGCTCCGGCGGGGCTTCACCACCGTGCGCGATGCGGGGGGCGCCGACCTGGGCCTCGCGCTCGCCGTGGAGCAGGGTTTGATCGCGGGCTCCAGGGTACTGTTCTCCGGCCGGGCCATCAGCCAGACCGGCGGCCACGGCGACATGCGCAACCAGACCCGCTTCGAGCCCTGCGGCTGCGCCGGCTACCACGGGGTCGCCACGCAGGTGGCCGACGGCGTCGATGCGGTGCGCAAGGTGGTGCGGGAGGAGCTTCGCAAGGGCGCTCACCAGATCAAGATGATGGTGTCGGGCGGCGTGCTCTCGCCGACCGATCCCCTCTGGATGGACCAGTACTCCGACGAGGAGATCAGCGTCGGCGTGGAGGAGGCCGCGACCCGGCGCACCTACGTGATGGCCCACGCGCACACCGCCAGCGCGGCGCGGCGCTGTGCCGAGCTCGGCGTGCGCTCGATCGAGCACGGCACCCAGATCGACGCCCCGGCAGCAGAGGCCGCCGCAAAGGCCGGCGCCTTCGTCGTGCCGACGCTGGTGACGATATTCGCGATGCTGGAATCGGGCGACGAGCTCGGTCTGCGCAAGGTCTTCGCCGACAAGCTACAGGGCCTGGGCGAGGAAGGCCTGCGCTCGCTCGAGGTTTGCCAGGCGGCCGGCGTGCCGATGGGCTTCGGCACCGACCTGCTCGGGGCGTTGCAGGACCGGCAGAGCCAGGAGTTTCTGATCCGGGGCCAAGTGCTCGCGCCGGTGGACGTGCTGCGCTCCGCGACCTCGATCAACGCCGAGCTGACGCAGCGCGCAGGCGAGCTCGGCACCATCGCGCCGGGGGCGCTGGCGGACATCCTGGTGGTGGACGGCGATCCCCTGAGCGACCTCGGGCTGCTTCAGGAGCAGGGCCGCCACATCCCCGTCATCATGAAGGACGGCCGCTTCTACAAGAACGCGCTTTAGCCGCCGTACCCAGCCGCAAGGCACCGGACCATGGTCCGGTGCACGGCGCGGGCGGCGTGCGTCATGGTCGCGCGATGCAGCGCACAAGCGCACAGGACGGGACGGCCGAGGCGGGGGAGGGCGCTTCCCGGTCGAACGGCTGCCGCTTGCGCCGGACGCCGGCCGTCCCACCGAATCCCACTCATCCCACGGAATCCCACTTGTCCCACGGAATCCCGCTTATCCCACCGAATCCCGCTTATCCCACGGAATCCCACTTGTCCCGCTCAATCCCACCGAATCCCACTTATCCCACGGAATCCCACTTGTCTCACCGAATCCCACTTGTCTCACCGAATCCCACTTGTCCCACCGAATCCCACTTATCCCACCGAATCCCGCTTATCCCGCCGAATCCCACTTGTCCCACCGAATCCTACTTATCCCACCGAATCCCGCTTATCCCACCGAATCCCGCTTATCCCGGCGAATCCCACTTGTCCCACCGAATCCCACTTGTCCCACCGAATCCCATTTGATCCCGGCGAATCCCGCATGAAGAACTCGATCCGAGAATTCCCTGGCTTCGCGCGCTGTCGCCAGACGCTTGGGACGCGACGCAGGCTCCGAGGGCGGTGTGGTGTGCGGGTCAGCGCTCCGCGCCGGGCCGGGGTGCCGGAAAGGGATCGCTCAGGAACGCCGGCACGTGATCGCCGAGGCCGGTGACCGGCTTGTCCTCGCGCGCGGCCGCGCTCTTCTTGGCCGGCTTGCGACCGTCGCGACCCGCGCCGGACTCTGCGGTGCCCCCGGCCCGCCTCTTCTCCTGCTTGGGCTTGGCTTCGGCTGTCTCCGCGCTGCGCGTGCGCCTGCGCGCGGGTCGCTTCTCGGCCGCGCGGGGCTCGTCGCGGCGCCGGCGGCCCCGGCGCGGGCGCGCACGTTCACGCGGGGCGGCGTCGAGCTCGGTGGGCTCGCCCTCGGGCGTGGTGAGGGGGATCGCCGAATTCACCAGCGCCGCGATGGCGCCGACCGCCTCGGCTTCCTCGTTCGTCGCGAGCGTGATCGCCCGGCCCTCGCGTCCGGCCCGGCCGGTGCGGCCGATGCGGTGGACGTAGTCCTCGGGATTGTAGGGCACGTCGAAGTTGATGACGTGGGAAACAGCCTCGATGTCGAGGCCGCGCCCGGCAACGTCGCTGCAGACGAGCAGGTTGACCTCGCCCTCCTTGAACGCCGCCAGGGTCTCGGTCCGGCGGTACTGCACCATGTCGCCGTGCAGCGCACGGGCGTCGAAGCCGTGGCGCTGGAGCGAGGAACAGACGATATCGACGTCCTTCTTGCGGTTGCAGAAGATCAGCGCGCTCTGCACCGCCTCGTCGCGGAGAAGGACACACAGCGCGGCGCGCTTCTCTTCGGGCTCCACCAGGATCATCGCGTGGCTGACGGTGCCTGCCACCGTGGCCGGCGGTGCGACGCTCACCTCCTTGGGGTTGATCAGGAACTCCTTGCCGAGCCGCTTGATCTCGGGCCCGAGGGTGGCGGAGAACATGAGAGTCTGGCGGATGCGCGGCAGCGTCTGGACGATGCGCTCGACATCCGGGATGAAGCCCATGTCGAGCATGCGATCGGCCTCGTCGATCACCAGCACCTTGACGCCGCCCAGCATGATCCGGCCCCGCTCGAACATGTCGATCAGGCGGCCGGGCGTGGCGATCAGAATGTCCGGGTCCTTGCCGAGCGCGGCTTCCTGAAGCGTGAACCCCTCGCCGCCGATGAGCAGCGCCTGGCGCAGGCTGTGGTTGGCGCCGTAGGTGACGAAGTTGTCCGCGATCTGCTGCGCGAGCTCCCGCGTCGGCGCCAGAATCAGGCAACGCGGCATGCGCGGCTTGCCCGTGCCCGCGCTCAAGATGTCGATTATCGGCAGCGCGTAGGATGCGGTCTTGCCCGTGCCGGTCTGGGCGCAGCCCAGCAGGTCCACGCCGCGCAGGACGAGCGGGATGGCCTTGTGCTGGATCGGCGTCGGTGCCTCGTAACCGGCCCCGGCAACGGCGGCGAGCAGCGGCTCGCTCAGGCCGAGATCCGCGAATCCCTCAATTGAATCCACCAAAATTCCTCCATTGCGGCGATCACGCCGCTCCCTGCGGGTCGTCGCGCGACGGCGCAGCCCGGGTGCCGGCGTGACACCCAGCCGCATGTCGCGGACCGATAACGAGATGCAGGATGTTGCTCCTTCACCGGCGGGCTGGCCGCAAGGCGGCCGACGAGTTCCCCGCCGTCGGACCCGAAGCCGGACTCGCGTGCGACGCGGCGTCCTCGGTCCGCGCTCCTCCTACCCTTGCCACGGGCCAAGGTCAATCGCCATCTGTCGAGCGAGGAAGATGCGCGCGCCGGGCATCTATTTCGGTCGGAAATGTGTCAGCGGGATTGCGGCTTGTGCGGGCGCGCCGATTCCGTACTATCGCAACGCACGGGGCTGGTTGCTTGCGGGCGTAGCTCAGGGGTAGAGCACAACCTTGCCAAGGTTGGGGTCGTGGGTTCGAATCCCATCGCCCGCTCCAGTCTCCGGCCCGCGCCCGCCACAACACACGGCGGGCGTCTCCACGCCGCGCAGGGGAGACGACCGAGATGCGCGTGCTGTTCTCCGTCCCTGCCAAGCGCGCGACCAACCGCCACCGTTGACGGCGCTCGTCACCCACCGGGGCGGCTGCCACTGCGGCGCGGTGCGCTTCAGCTGCGAGGCCCCGGCCGAGATCGAGGTGCACGACTGTAACTGCTCGGTCTGCCGGAAATCGGGCTACCGCCATCTGGTGGTGCTAAAATCGCGCTTCACCCTGCACTCGGGCGCGGACTCGCTGACCAGCTACCGCTTCGGTACCGGCGTCGCGGAGCACCTCTTCTGTACGGTCTGCGGCGTGAAGTCGTTCTACTCGCCGCGCTCGGCGCCCGATTGCTACAGCGTCAACGTGCCCTGTCTCGATCCGGGCACCGTCACGGGCGAGACCGTGATCGCGGTGGACGGCGCCGGCTGGAGCCTCGAAGACCAAGGTCCGCCCAAGCGAGAACGCCTATAGGGCGAGGCGCAGGAGGCGGCCTGAACGCAGGGCTACGCCGGAGCGAGCCGGGCCTCGATGGCATCCCAGATCAGGGCTTCGAGGCGGGTGCCGTCGAGACGGTTGATCTCCTGAATGCCCGTGGGCGAGGTGACGTTGATCTCGGTGAGAAAGCCGCCGATCACGTCGATCCCCGTGAAGATCAGGCCGCGTTCCCTGAGTGCCGGGCCGATCGCCGCGCAGATCTCACGGTCACGATCGTTGAGCTCGGTTTTGTCCGGCCGGGCGCCGACATGCATGTTGGCGCGCGCCTCGCCGGCGGCCGGCACGCGGTTCACGGCGCCCACCGGCTCGCCGTCGACCAGGATGATGCGCTTGTCGCCGTCGCGGACCGCCGGCAGATAGGCTTGGGCGATGATCGGCTCGCGAAAGAACGTGCCGAACATCTCGATGAGCGCGTTGAGGTTCTCGTCCTCGGGCCCGACGTGGAACACGCCCGCGCCGCCGTTGCCGAAGAGGGGCTTGAGGACGATGTCGCCGTGCCGGGCGCGGAACTCGACGATCATGTCGCGCTCGGCGGTGATCAGCGTCGGCGGCATCAGCTCGGGGAACCGCGTGACGAAGAGCTTTTCCGGCGCGTTCCGCACATGAGCCGGGTCGTTGACCACCAGCGTCTCGGGCTGGATCTGCTCCAGGATGTGGGTGGCCGTGATGTAGGCCATGTCGAACGGCGGGTCCTGGCGCATCAGGACGATGTCCATGGCCGCCAGATCGACGGTCTCCGGCGCACCGAGGGTAAAGTGATCGCCGGCCTTCCGGCGCACTTCGAGCGGCCGCACCGTCGCCACCGCGCCGACTGCCGTCAAGGAGAGATGCTGCGGCAGGTAGTGGTGCAGCCGGTGGCCCCTGGCCTGCGCCTCCAGCGCAAGCACGAAGGTGCTGTCGGCCTCGATGTCGATGGCCTCGATCGGGTCCATCTGAATGGCTACGGCGAGGCTCATTTGGGCGTCCCCATTGCGACTTACCGCTTAGTGCAGGCTGGTCGTCAGCGACGCAAGCGCGGCCTCCACGCGCGGCCGCACGGCCTCGGGCAGCGGGCAGGCGAGGCTCCGCTCCAGTGCTTCGACCGCGCCCTTGATGGTGCCGAGCCTGGTACGCACCATGCCGAGCTCATGCCAGAGGCCGCCCGCCTCCGGCGCGATCAGCAGCATCCGCTCCAGGATCGCGGCGGCCCGCTCCCCGTCGCCCGCCTGCAGCGCACGGGACTTGATGTTGTTCTGAAGCCTGAGAAGGATCGCCCGGTTGCCCACCGGCGCGTAGTGGACCGGGTCGAGCTCCGCATCGGCGCCCTGAAACTGCTTGAGCAGGCCGCGCAGGTGGCCGGCCTCCAGCGCCTGGCCCCGGTGGAAGGGATCGACGATCACGCGGCGGTCGCCTTCGTCCATACGCACCAGGAAGTGACCGGGGAAGGCCAGCCCATCCACCGCCCAGCCCTGCGCCCGCGCGGCCTGGATGTAGAGGATGCCGAGGCTGACCGGGAGACCGATCCTGCGGTCGATGACCTGGAGCAGATTGGCGTTCTCGGGCGCATCGTAGCTCTCCGTGTCGCCGGCATAGCCGTGTGCCTCGAAGAGCACGGCGTTGAGGTGCCTGCGGCGGCGTTCTAGCGGCTCGCCGGCGCGGGCGAGCGCCGCCACGTCTTCGCCGAGGCGGCCGACATGGGCGCGGTAGCGCTTGAGCGACGCGCTCGGCATGTCGAGCGCGCCGAGCAGCAGCGCGGCATCGGCCAGGTCGATCTCTTCGTCCGCCAGGGTGCCGACAGCGCGGAGCGCACCTTCGATCGTGTCAGCGGGCATTGGGCGGCGCCGGGCGGCGCGGGTCGTCCTTCATGATCACGTGGTTCACGACGCGCTTGACGCCACCGACGCTGCGGGCGTGCGCCTTGACCTGCTCCAGCTCATTCTCGTCCTGCCCGATGCCTAAGAGGTAGACCGTGCCGTTGACGGTTGAGATGTTGTAATTGACCGACAGGATATCCAGGTCGAGGAGCAGCTTGGCCTCAAGCAAACCCGAAATCCACCTGTCTTTTGCATAGTTCAGGATTCCGCCCTCGCCGGTCACCTGCAGCTCGTTGATCACCTCGTGAACGCGCTCCGCCTGCCCGGCGACCCAACCCGCGTGTTCTCGGTCCTCATGCGTCGGCACACTGCCCTTGAGCAGGACGCGCCCCTCCACCACGCTGAGCGAGACGTCGTTGTAGAGTGCAAGATCGTCCTGGAAAAAGAGATGGTTGAGCTCCGCCTGAATGGACAGGTCCTTGACGGCGTCGTTGACTGTGCGTTCCTCGACGACCGCGAGGCCCGTCGTGGTGGCCGCACCGACAATAACGTCCGCGCAGCCGGCGAGGTATAGAGGACCGGCCAGCGCGAGGACGAGCCCGGCGCCCAACCCTACGCGGCGCCACGGGCGAAGGCTGCGGCCACACCTGCGGTCTGTGCAGGCAATCGCCGGGCCGCTCATCAAGGTGTCACCGGGCGATGGCGGTCGTCCTTCATCACCACATGGCTCACGACGCGCTTCACATCCTCGATGCCGCGGGCATGCTCGGTGACCCGCGCTAGCTCCGTCTCGTCCTGCGCGATTCCCAGGAGGAAGACGGTGCCGTTGACCGTCTCCACGCTGTAGTTGATGGAGAGGACATCGCCGTCCACCAAGAGCTTCGCCTTGAGCTGCGCCGAAATCCACGTGTCCCGCGCGTAGTCCAGAATCCCGCTGTCGTCGGTCACCTGAATCTCGTTGATCACCTCGCGAACGCCGGCAGCCCGCCAAGCGAGCCGAAGCGCATGGATGCGGTTCTCAGGCGTGGTTACGGTGCCCTTCAGCAGAACGCGCCCCTCGACCACGCTGAACGACACGTCCCGATAAAGCTCGACATTGTCGCGGAAGAAGAGGTGGTTGAGCTCGGCCCGAATGGTCAGGTCGTCGACCGCGTCGCCAACCGAGCGTTCCTCGGCGATTGCGACGCCCGTCGTCGTCGCTGCGCCGATGACGAGTTCCGTGCATGCGGAGAGGGTGAGTGAGCCGGCCAGAAGGAGCACAAGTGCAACGGCCAGCCCTGCCTTCCAGCTCGGGCGCCGTGCCAATACTGTCAGAGAACGGCCCCGCTGCGGTCGGGGCGCCATGCGTCGGGCAGGTGGCTCGGCCATCGCCAAGGGCTCACCACCATCAAATCGAATCGGAGTGAAAGCTTGCGCCATTTCGGATGACGCGACAAGAAAATGGTCGCGGCATTCTCAATTCGGCGCCGCTGATGCGCACTGATTGTCTCGAGAATGCCCTGCTGATCCTTGCGGTACTTGACTTCAACGAATGCGATCAACGCACCGCGCTTGGCGACAATGTCGAGCTCGCCCGCAGGGGTGGCGTAGCGCCGCGCGAGGATGCGCCAGCCTGCGAGCCGGAGTCGCAGCGCGCAGAGTCGCTCCGCCGCAAGGCCACGCTCATAGGCCGCGCGTCGCGAGGCTAGGGATCGACCGTGCATCCCTTGCGTGCCCGTGCCAGCGCGCGGGCATAGAGCTCGCGGCGCGGCAGCCCGGTCTCGGCGCTGAGCGTCGCCGCCGCGTCCCGGACCGTGCCGCCGGCGAGGAGGCCATCCAGGCGCGCGTCGATATCCGTGTCCGAGAGCGCGGGCTGCACCGTGTCGCCCTGGCCGCCCACGACGACCACGACCTCGCCCTTGGGCGCGCCGGCGGCGGCGTAATGACCTGCGAGCTCGTCGAGCGTTCCGCGTCGCAGTTCCTCGTGCAGCTTGGTCAGCTCGCGTGCCACGGCCGCCGGGCGCGGGCCGAACGCCGTCGCCATGTCTGCCAACGCCGCAGCCAGCCGGCGGGGGGATTCGAGGAAGACGAGCGTCGCGTCGAGAGACCGGAGCGCGGCGAGCGCCTGACGGCGCGGCCCCTCCCTCTGCGGCAGGAAGCCTCCGAAATAAAACCGGTCGGTGGGCAGGCCTGAGAGGATGAGCGCCAGCAACGGCGCGCTCGGGCCGGGGCAACCGGTCACACGCACGCCGGCACAGACCGCCGCACGGACCAGCTTGTAGCCGGGGTCGGAGATCAGCGGCGTGCCGGCGTCCGAGACCAGGGCCACCGACTCGCCGCCCTGGAGCGCGCGGATCAGCGTGGGGCGGACCCGCGCCGCGTTGTGCTCGTGATAGGAAACCAGGCGGGCCTCGATGCCGTGGCGGGCGAGCAGTCGACCGGTGCGGCGGGTATCCTCGCAAGCGACGCGATCGACGAATGCCAGCACGTCAAGGGCCCGCCGCGAGATATCCTCCAGATTGCCGATCGGCGTCGCCACCAGCCAGAGGCCCGGCTCTGCGGCCGGGTGCGACGCAGACCGTGACTGTGGTGAGACATGCGGGTTAGTCTGCCCCGCGCCTGCGGGCGTCGCGGGAGCTTCCTCGGACATGGATCGACCTCGCACCTTCTCCGCAGCCGGCCGGCGAATCGGATCGGCCGGCGCCGCGCTGCTGCTAATTCTCGCGGGCGCCTGCGCCGCGCCGAGCGTACCGCCGCCACCTCCCGAAGACCAGACGCGGACCATCTCGGCGGCCGATTCGAGAGCGGCGCCCGAGCGGCTGGCCCCGGCCGAATCGCCGGCGGAAGAGACTCTTTCCGCCCTCGCTACGGACGACACGGTGCCTGAAGCCAGCGAGCCTTCGGCGGATGAGGATAGCGCGGCTGCGACGCCCGAGACGGAACGGCCCGCCGCCAGGGTGGGACTTCTGCTGCCGCTTTCCGGCCCCTACGCGGCGGAAGGAGAATCCTTGCTGCATGCCGCGCAGCTCGCGCTGTTCGATACGGCCGATGAGCGCTTTCTTCTGCTGCCCCGTGATACGGGGGGCACGGCGCCGGGCGCAGAGCGTGCCGCGCTCGCACTACTCGAAGACGGCGTCGATCTGATCCTCGGTCCCTTGTTCGCCGAAGGGGTGAGCGCCGTCGCTACGGGTGCCCGGGCTCACGGCGTCACCGTGGTTGCCTTCTCGACCGACCGGAGGGCGGCAAGCGAGGGCGTTTATCTGCTGGGCCACACGCCGCGCACGCAGATTAGGCGGGTCTTCGCCCATGCGGAGACCAACGGTCACCGACGCATCGCCCTGCTGGCGCCTGAGACGCGATACGGCGCGGCAGTGGCGGACGAAGCCTGGACGGCCGCGGCGCTCACAGGTCTCTCGCTCACGCGGGTTCGCACCTACGCCCCCGACGGGTCCGACGCAGCGGCCGTGGTACGCGACCTCGCCGAATACGACCGGCGCGCCCGGGCCCTGAAGGACGAGCGAAGCGTGCTGGCACGCCAAAACGATGCCGCTGCCCGCCGCCGCCTGAGACGGCTCCAAACGCTCGACACGCTGGGCGAGCTGCCCTTCGATGCGGTGCTGCTGGCCGATGGCGGCGCACGGCTGCGGCAAGTCGCGCCGCTGCTACCGTACTACGACATCGACCCCGCCAAGATTCGCATCCTCGGAACCGGCCTTTGGGAAGACCCGGCGACGCTCGGCGAGCCGGCGCTTGCAGGCGGCTGGTTTGCGGGTCCTGATCCTGCCGCGCGCCGAGCCTTCGAGACACGCTACCACCGGAATTTCGGGAAGCCTCCGGGCGCGATCGCCACCCTCGCCTACGACGCAACCGCGCTCGCGGCGGCACTCGCGCGTGCGGGAACCTCTTTCGGCCCGCAGGCCATCGGCAATCGGGGCGGCTTTCTCGGTGCGGACGGGCTGTTTCGCTTCGACGACGAGGGAATCGCGGAGCGGGGCCTTGCCGTCTTCGAGGTCGCTGACGGCGGCGCGACCCGCGTGGTGAGCCCCGCGCCAGCGCGCTTCGACTAGGCATCGCGGAGTTCTCACGAGTGCATATGGTATTAGCGTCGCGCACGCCCTAACCGCGAGACCACGCTGTGCCGGATATCGAAGCGTCGTTTGATATCGACCAGCCCGCCCATCGCGTTTGGATCTTTTTCCAGGACGTGCCAGAGGTCGTGACCTGCATGCCCGGCACGGTCCTTCTGGGCCAGACCGGCGAGGCAACGTATCAAGGCAAGGTCACCGTCAAGCTCGGGCCAGTGACGGCTGCGTTCGAGGGCGAGGCCGCCATCGTCGAGACCGACCACGAGGCCCGCACCGCGCAGATCGAAGCTTCGGGCGTCGACCGCCAAGGCAACAACCGCGCCAAGGCGAGCATCGCCTACGAAATCCACGAGCGAGATGGCGGCTCCCAGGTCAGGCTCCGCGGCACGATCCGCCTGACCGGAACGCTCGCGCAGATGGGCCGCGGTGGAATCATCCAGGACGTCGCGAACCACCTCGCCGCGCAGTTTGCGGAGCGACTCCGAGACAAGCTGGCCCTGGGCGGGCTCGGGGCCGAGGCCGGTGACGATGTTCGGGAGGCACCCCAGGCAATCGAGGGCACGCGGCTTACGCGCATCGTCATCGCGGCGTGGATCAAGCGGCTGGTCGCATCGTTGCTCGGGCGCGGCGGCTAGGCGTCGCGCGCCTGCTTCAGCATCCGATGGATCGCGTCGGGCGTTAGCGGCGCCTCGCGGATCGGCGCAATCCCGAAGGGTTGCAAGGCGTCCTCCACCGCCGACGCATAGACCTGCGCGACCGGAATGGTCCCGGCTTCGCCCACGCCCTTGACGCCGAGCGGGTTGAGCGGAGACGGCGTTTCCGAGTGCATGATTTCCGCGTTGGGTACCTCGGTCGCGTAAGGAATCAGGAAATCCATGAAATTGGCGTTGAGCGGAGTCCCCTCCTCGTCGAATTCGCAGCGCTCGTAGAACGCGCCGCCCACGCCTTGCGCAATTCCGCCCATGACCTGGCCGTCCACGATCGTCGGGTTGATCATCCGCCCGCAATCGTGAATGCAGATGTAGCGCTTCACATCGATCGTACAGAGCTCGGGATCGACCTCGATCACGGCCGCATGGGCACCGAAGGCCCAGGCCGCGTGCGGCGGGCTGTAGTAGTCGGTGGCTTCGACGCCCGGCGTTCTGCCTTCGGCAAGCTGCGGCCCGTCGTGACGGCTCGCCGGCGCGAACTGCGTGGCGCTGGCCGAGGGTTCGTTGAACGCATAGCGTAGCGGGTTGGTCGCCGTCGCGATCTCGGCCAGCGTCGCCCGGCGGTCGGTTCCCTTCACCCATGCCGCGCCGTCGTGCAGCTCGATGTCCTCCTGGCTGCACTCCATCATGTTCGCCGCGGCCTCGACGATCTGCGCGCGCGCCTTCACGGCCGCCAGGTGGATCGCGTTGCCGCTGCACACCGCCGCTCGGCTCGCGAAGGTCGCGACGCCCCACTCGAAGGCGCCGGTGTCCCCCTCGACCACGATCACGTCCTCGACACGTGCGCCGGTCTGCTCAGCGGCGATCTGGGCGAAGACCGTCTCGTGACCCTGGCCCTGATCGGTGAGCGCGGTGTTGACGTAGACCTTGCCGGTGATCGGGTGGATCTTGATGTGTCCGCCCTCGTAGGGGCCGAGGCCCGTGCCCTCCACGTAGAACCCGAAGCCGAGGCCGAGATAGCGCCTCTCCTCGCGGGCGGCCGTCTGCTCCTCGCGAAAGCCCTCGACATCGATTGCCTCGCTCAGCCTGTCGAGCGCCTCCTCGTAGGCGCCGCTGTCGTGGATGACCTGGAGACCGTCGGCGAAGATCACGCCCTCGCGCGGATAGGGAAACTCGTCCCGCCCGATGAAGTTCCGCCGCCGCACCTCGAACCGATCAAGGCCGAGCTCGCCGGCGAGCTGGTCCATGGCGCGCTCGATCGCGTAGCACGCATGCGGCCGGCCGCAGCCGCGGTAGGGGGTCACCTGCACCATCGGCATATAGACCGGGCGGAAGGTGACCCGGAAATTCGGAATGCGGTAGGGTCCCGCGATCGAGGTCGAGCTCACCTGTGCGACGGCGATTCCGTAGGGAATGAACGCCCCGGTGTCGTGCAGAAAATCGTCCTTGAGGCCGATCACCCGGCCATCCTTCATGGCCGCGAGTTCAAGGGTGTGTATCTGCGTCCGTTCCTGGGACGAGCCGATGAAATTCTCGACCCTGTCCTCGATGTACTTCACCGGGCGCCCCAGCTCCATCGACGCCAGCGGAACCAGGAGCTCGTCGGGGTAGAACATCATGATCTTCTGGCCGAAGCCGCCGCCCACGTTGGGCGCGATCACGCGGACCTTGTCCTCATCGATGCGGAGCACGGTGGCCAGTGCGCCGCGCACCGACACTGTCGACTGCGTGCTGTCCCAGACCGTGAGCTCGCCGGTCACCGCTTCCCAGCGCGCGGCGATGGCGCGGCATTCCATCGGTGCTGCCGTGCTGCGCTCAAGCCGGACCCTCAGCCGCGTGATGTGCTCTGCCGCCGCGAATGCCGCATCGGTATCTCCGGTCTCGACGCAGAACCTGCCCGCGGTGTTGTTGGGCACGTCCGGGTGTACACGGGGGGCGTCGTTCTCGACCGCCTTCTCGAGGTCCATCTCGACCGGCAGGGGATCGTAGTCGATGTCGATCAGGCGGACCGCGTCCTCGGCGACGTAGCGGTCGACCGCCACCACCATCGCGATGCACTGCCCGACATAGAACACGTCGTCGCGGGCCAAGGGACGCTGTGTCTTCGGATGCGTGAGGCCGGGGTTCGGGATCAGCAGAGGCAGCGGGGCATCGAGCGCACCGATGTCGTCGCAGGTGTAGACCTTGATCACGCCTTCCAGCGCTTCCGCGGCGGAGGTGTCGACCGAGAGGATCCTCGCCCTCGCGACCGAGCTGCGTGCGAACGCTGCATGGAGCGCGCCGGGAAGGTCGATATCGTCGATGAAGCTGCCTTCGCCGCGCAGCAGGGCAGGGTCGGCATTACGCTCGATCGGTTCGCCGAACTGGCGCGTCGACACGGCTATGGTCCCCGTTTCTCTAGCGCGATCCGCGCATCAGCTCCGCGCTGCGGCGGAAGGCGGCCACGATGTTCTTGTATCCGGTGCAGCGGCAAAGATTGCCCGACAGAACCTCGCGAATGGCTTCCTCCGATAGGTCCGGGTCGGGGTTGTCTTCCAGGTAATCCACGATCGACATGACGAAGCCGGGGGTGCAGTAGCCGCATTGCAGCCCGTGGCATTCGCGGAACGCCTGTTGCACCGGATGAAGTGTGCCGTCGGGCGCGGCGACGCTCTCGATCGTTCGAATGTCGGCGCCGTCGGCCTGCACCGCGAAGGCGAGGCAGGACCGCCCGGCCCTGCCGTCGATGATCACGGTGCAGCACCCGCAGACGCCATGCTCGCAGCCCACATGGGTTCCCGTCAGGCCCAGCTCGTGGCGGATGAAGTCGCTCAGCAGCATGCGGGGGCTGACCTTGCGCTCGACCCGCTCGCCGTTGACGGTCATCGCCACTGCGACGCGCGGATCGGGCGATTGCCCGAGCGGCATCTTGCGCGTAGCCGACCGCGCCATCACGCCCGCTCTCGGGCGCGCTCGGCGGCCCTGGTCACTGTGCGCCGCACCAGCGCCGCGACGAGGTCCTTGCGGTATTCCGCGCTGGCCTGGCGGTCGTCGCCCGACATCGAATGCGCGCGCGCCGCTTCGGCCGCGGCCGTGAGCGCGTTTCCCTCCGGTGCGGTATCCTGCAACGCACTCTCGGCCTCCGCGAGACGCGTCGGCTTCGGGGCAATGCCGCAGGCCGCGAGGCGCACGGCGGTACAGACTCCTTCCTTCAGCGTCACCAGCGCACAGACTCCGGCCAACGCATAGTCGCCGTGGCGGCGCGCGACCTCCTGGAACGCGTAGCCGGTGGAAGGGGGCAGGGCCGGGATACGGACCTCGGTCAGCAGCTCGCCCGCCTCAAGTGCCGTCGTCATGTGAAACTGGAAAAGCTCGTCGGCGGCGATCGTCCGCTCGCCCCCGACGCTACGCGCGACCGCCGAGCCGCCAGTCGCTACCAGCAAGCAGGGCAGCTCCGCAGCGGCGTCGGCATGGGCGACGCTGCCACCCACCGTGCCGCGATTGCGGATGACGATGTGCGCAACGTTGCCCAGCACTTCGGCAATCAGGGGGTTCGCCCGTTGAACCGCCGTATCGCGTTCGAGATCCCGTTGGCGGGTCATCGCGCCCACCCTGATGACATCGCCCTCGACCGCGCGGCCCTTGAGTGCGTCGATTCTGGCGAGGTCCACCAACTTGGAGGGAGCCGCAATGCGGAAGTTCATCGTTGGGATCAGGCTTTGGCCGCCAGCCAGCGGCCTCGCCATGTCGTCGCTCGCTAAGGCCTCCAGCGCGTCTTCGATGCTGTGCGGCGCCACATAGTCGAATAGCGCCGGCTTCACTCCGCCGCCTCCGGAACCATGCCGTCGGCGAACCAGCCGTCGTCCGGGTCGTCGAAGCCCTCGGGCCGTGCGATCGCTTGGTCGCGCTTCATTTGCTCGAAATAGGGCCCCCGGCTGAACATGGGGAGCGGACCGCGGTCGGCCTTCACGCGCCCACGCAAGCGATCCGTCGCATCCCGGTCCACGCTATAGCGCCGGCCCTCGCGCCCGAGCACCACGCCGTAGTCGTCGCGCGCCGCCTGCTCCGAAACCAAGCCGCACTGAACGTCGTAGCACACCATCTCGGGCTCGCGTGCGAGCGGGTCGCCCCAGCCACCGCCGCCTGTCGTCCGGATTCTGATTGTCGAGCCGGCGGCGACCTCAACCCGGTCGTCCATGCCGGCGACCTTGCGCTGCGTGCCGTCGGGATTGTCGATCTCCAGGCCGTAGGTGCCGCCGTACATGCCGCCGTTGACGCCGTAGGTGTTGATCATTGCGCGGTCGGCGTTGGAGAGCGCCTCGCAGTCTTCGAGCGCCCTCACCCGCTTGTCGTAGCCGAAACCGCCGCGCCGACAGCCCGCGCCGCCTGAGTCCGCCGCCAGCCCCAGGCGCTCGATGATGACGGGGTATCGGGTCTCCGAGAACTCGGCGGGCAGGTTGCGCGAGTTCGGCACCACGTGAACCACGTCGCTGCCGTCGGCCCAAGGGCGGCCCGGCCCGCCGCCGCCCAGCACCTCGCGAAACAGGAAGAAGTCGTGGCCGATGCGCCCGCCGTGCAGACCCCAGATGCGGATCGTCTCGTGATCGGCCGGCATGCGCCCGTCGGTCGCTTTGGCCAGCAGTGCCGCGAAAATTCCGAGCGAACGCAGCAAGGGGAAGAAACGCAGGCCCGTGGCCTTGCCGAAGCTCGGCGTCACCAGCGTCCCCTTTGGGGGAAACTTCAACTCGATGACGTCGAGAACGCCCTCGTTCATGTCGATCTCGGCCGCCCTCTCGGGCGTCGCCGCGAGCGAGCGAAGCACCGGGCCCATCCACTTTCGCGCGAACTTTCCGTCCGCGTAGTCGATGGGCCAGTTGATCGGCCCCTTCGCCTCTTTCGACGTGCCGGTGAAGTCGAGCACGATCTTGTCGGCGGTCTTGGTCATGGTCAGGCGCAGCGCATGCATCTGCGGGCCTTCGACGCCGTCGTCCTCGATGTAGTCTTCCCAGGCATAGACGCCGTCGCGAATCTTGGGCAGCAGCTCGCGGCGTATGGTCTCGGCGCAGTTCTCGATGATGGCGTCGTACGCGGCTTCCAGGGCATCCACACCGTAGCGTTCCGCCAATGCGACGATGCGCTGGCTGCCGAGCCTGGCAGCGCCGATCTCGGCGTCGAGATCGCCGCGCAGATGCTCCGAAAGCCGCGAGTTGCGCGAGATGATCTTGAAGACGGCCTCGTTGATCTTGCCCCGCTCGTAGATCTTGATCGGGGGCACCACCAGTCCCTCGGTCCACATGTCGGTGGCATTGGCAGGCAGGCTGCCCGGCACCGAGCCGCCGACATCGTCGTGGTGGCCGAAAACCTGGCTGAAGCCGATCAGCCGGTCGCCGTGGAAGATGGGGATGGTCGTGCAGAGATCGGGGATGTGCCCGATGCCGCCGGCGCTGTTGTATGGATCGTTCCAGAAGAAGATGTCGCCGGGGTGAATGTCGCCGTCATCGAAGTATTCGAACACGGGCTCGACCAGGGCGGCGTAAGAGCGCCCGGTCAGCTTGCGCCCCTTCGCGTCGAAGAGGGCCACGCGGTAGTCGTGCTGGTCCCGGATCATCGGTGAGCGCGCGGTCCGCTCGACCGCCGCCTCGATCTCGAGCTCGGCGGTGCGGATCGTGCCGGTGATGACCTCGAGCTCGATCGGGCCGAGCGGCGGCCTAACGTCCTTGGCCGTTCCAGCGCTCATGCCTCTTTCTCCAGAATCAGGTTGCCGTAATCGTCGTTTCTGAGAACCCAGCCCTCGGGCACCACGAGGGTCGAGCCGTATTCCTCGACGATACCGGGCCCCTGTGTGGCAAAGCCGCGGGACAAGCTCTCCCGGCGCCAGATGGGGCAGGATACCCAACCCCGACCGCGCCAGTAGACATCGCGCGACCCGGCAGGGCTCGACGCGTCGGAACCTGGTTCGATCGTCCGCACGGCAGGGCGGTGCATGCGCCCGATCGCCTGCACGCGCAGGCTCACGACTTCGACGTCCTGGCTGCCCTCGTAGTGGAAGCCGAAGGTGTCCTCGTGGACCCGGTGGAAGTCCGACCACACGCGATCAACGGCAGCGGCGCCCGCGAGCCCGGCCGGGATCGCGACCAGCACCTCGTGGCCCTCGCCGACGTAGCGGACATCGGCGCTGCGTTCGAGCTGGATCGCCTCGCGCGCCACGCCCTCGGCCGCAATCTCGTCGCGCCCCAGCCGTTCGAGCTCGGCCCACAGCCCCTCGAGCTCGTCGACCGAGGCGGTCGACTGCTGTCGCACCAGAGTGCGCACGTAGTCGCGCTTGATGTCGCAGACGTGCAGGCCGAAGGCGGAGAGGTTGCCCGGATTGGGCGGCGAGACCGCGACCTTGATCCCGAGGAAGTCGGCCACGTCGGCGGCGAACAGGCCGCCGGCACCGCCGAAGGCGATCATGGCGTAGTCGCCGGGGTCGAGCCCGCGCGTCGTCGTCACCTTGCGAATGCCCTGGACCTGGTTGGAGGCCGCGATCTCCAGCACGCCGGCGGCCGCCTCTTCCAGAGAGAGGCCGAGCTTCGCCCCGAGTGCCTCGAAAGCGCCGCGCGCGGCATCGACATCCAGCTTGAGCCCGCCGCCGATCAGCGCGCCGGGCAGGCGCCCCAGCACCACGCCTGCGTCCGTCACCGTGGGTCCGGTTCCGCCGCGCCGGTAGCAGATGGGTCCGGGATCGGCACCCGCGCTCTGCGGGCCGACCTTGAGCGCACCGTAGGGATCGATCCAGGCGAGCGATCCTCCGCCGGCGCCGACCGCCACGACATCCAGCATCGGAGTCTTGACCGGATAGTGTTCGATCGTGGTGTGGGTGGAGAGCTGCGGCGTGAGCCCGCGCACCAGCGAGACGTCGGTGGACGTGCCGCCGACATCGAGCGTCAGGATATCGTCGTATCCCGCGAGGCTCGCCATGTGGGTGGCTCCGAGAACGCCCCCCGCCGGCCCCGAGAGCAGCATCGTCACCGGCCTCTCGCCCGCAGCCTCGCTGGAGACGATGCCGCCGTTGGACTGCATGATCAGGAAGGGCTTGTCGCCCGACCCTTCGGCGATCCTGTCGCGGGCACGCCCGAGATAGGTCTGACAGTAGGGCTTGACCATCACGTCGATCAGCGTCGTCATCGCCCGTTCGTACTCGCGGTATTCGGGCAGGACGACCGATGACAGAGACACGAATGTGCCGGGAAACTTCTCCGCAATGATCGTGCCGACGCGCCGTTCGTGCGCCGGGTTCGCGTAGGAATGGAGCAGGCAGACCGCGATACGTGTGACGCCGAAATCGACGAGATAATCCACCGCCTCGATCACGCTCTCTTCGTCGAGCGGCGTCATGACGGAGCCGTCGTAGCTCATGCGCTCCGTCACGCCCTGGACTAGGTGAAGCGGCACGAGCCTGGGCGGCTTCACCCAAAAGAAGGAGTTGCCGTAGCCGTCGGGCACGGACTGGCGCGCGATCTCGATGATGTGGCGAAACCCGGCCGTCACGAGCAGGCCGAGCCCTTCGAAACGGTGCTCCAGCACGGCGTTCGTCGCTGTCGTGGTGCCGTGCAGGATCTGGCTGAGCTGTGCGTCGTTCCCGCCGACCACTTCCTGAATGCCATTGATCAGACCCCGGCTGGGGTCATCAGGCGTGCTTGGCGTCTTGATGGCGAGCTGCTCGCCCGTTGTCTCATCGATCGCAATGACGTCGGTGAAGGTTCCCCCGGTATCGATGGCGATTCGAAGGCTCATGAATGCTCCCATCGTGGGGGAACGACTCGAAAAATCAGCTTGAGGGCAAAGCGGGGCCGTGCGCCCTCAAGTGCGCCTGGGAGCGCAGTGCCCCGCCGGCACGATCCGGTACCGGCGGGGCGGGGAGAATTGGTCCTCAAGCGGCGAGGAAGCGGTTCCACTCTTTGATGAAGAGGGTGATGTTGCGCGGCCAGATCATCCAGTAGGCGATGTTCGATTGGCGCCGGAGCTTGGGTCCGGTGTCGCGCCCGCGCCCTTCGTACCACTTCAGCCACGCGTCTTCGGTCATGTAGTTGCGCGCGGTGTCGGGGCAGGGCGAATAATAGCCCTGCTCGGCATCCGCCGCGCCGCGCCAGCCTTCGAGGCACCAGTCCATGTAGGCCATGGCGACCTCGGGCTGCGGCGCCTCGCTGGAGAGGCACATGCCGTAATACCAGGCGCCGGTGCCCTCCCACACGTCCACATAGAAGCAGGGGATGCCGCGCTTCTTCACGTCCTCGATCACCGGGTTCCAGCAATCGATGCCCCAGACCTCCTCGGAGGCGAGCAGGTTCACCGCCTCGCCGTAGTTGGTCCAGAGCGCGCGGAAGACGCCGTCCTGCTTGGCACCGATCAAGAAGTCGATGACGTTCTTGAGCTCGTCCGGCTCGAGATCGCCGTAGCCGACCGAGACCGGGTCCATCTTGCGGTTCTTCACCAGATAGCTCGCGCAGCGTGGCGGGCCGATCAGGTCCTCGTTCTGAATGGAGACCTTGCCCCGCACGTCCACGTCGCGCCACTGGCCCTCATAGAGCACACCGAGCGTGTCCGGTATGAGCCGATCCGACTGGGTTTCGGCGAACTTGTGCGGAAGGATGCCAAGCGCATCCATGTTGTAGATCTGGGGCAGCATCCCGAACGAGGTACGGCTGTCGTCCCAATAGACCATCTGGACAGGCCAGCCGCTGGTGTGGTCGGCGCCGACATGGGCAGGGTCGGTGAAGAGCGTGTCCGCGAACTCCCAGTTGGTGATTTTCTCCATCGGGATCGGCGCAATCGTCTCCGCTTCCCGCAGCGCCGGCACGCGGAAGGCGTTGGTCTCGATCATCGAGAACGTATCGTAGCCGCCGGTGATCCACTTCTGGACCGAATCGGCGAGGCTCGCGACCTGCCCCGTCACCTGGAGCCCGCCGCTCATCTCCTCGAACTGCTTGAAGAAGCGCTCCTGCGCCGAGACCCCGGTGCCGATGAGCTGCATCGGTTCGTCCTGGGTGATGCCGGCGACCCGGTCGGAGAATGCGGCCTCGGCCTCGCTTGCGCCCAGGCCCGCCGCGGCGACGACCGCGGTCGCACCCGCCGCCGCCATGAACTCGCGCCGGTCGAGCCCGGCCGCCGTACGCGAGCGCGCCTCGGCGTCCTCGCAGAACTTCTCGTGCTTCTTGTCTAGGTGTCCGCTGTCCATTTCAGCCTCCCTAAGCCTCCCTGTATTCGCCTACGCCATCCCGGTCTGCACCGGGCGGCCGGTACTTATTCGGCGGCGGCCCTGCCGGCCGTCTCCTCGGTACCGAACTGCTGCAACATCCCGGTGAAGGCTTTCCGTTCCGGGTACCTGTAGGTCTTGTACTTGCTCGTCTTGCGCCCGATCTCGACGATGCTCTCCGCCATCTTGACGCCGCACACCACGCCGTCGAGCACCGGGATACCGAGCTCGGCCTCGAGCCCGTCGGCGAACTCCGCGAAGCCGGCGCAGCCCAGGCAAATCGCCTCGGCATCGTCCTCGTCGCGGGCGCGGTAGCATTCCTGCCGCAGCTTCTCCAGCGAGCCCTCGTAGTCGCGCTCCACGTCGAGCACGTAGACCGGCGATGTGCGCACGCTCACCCTGTGGCTCAAGCCGTAGCCCGCGACCATGTCCTCAACCGGCACGCGGAAGCGCGGGATGATCGTGACGATCGCGACGCGCGCTGCGAGCTGGCAGGCCAGGTAGAGCGATGCTTCGGCGATCCCGATCACCGGCTTGTCGGTCATCTCGCGCGCGGCGTGCAGGCCGGGGTCACCGTAGCAGGCGATGATGTAGGCGTCGAAGCCCTGCTGGTCGCCCTTGCGGATCTCGTTGAGGATGCCCGGCACGCACAGGTATTCGTCATAGAAGGATTCGATCGAGGCCGGCGCGTAGTCGGGCGTCACCGCCACGACTTCTGTGCCCTCCCGCGCCACCGAGCGTCCGGCCAAGGCATCGGCGTCGGTCATGTCCTGCGACGAGTTGGGGTTGATGATCATGATCTTCATCGAGGCTGCCTCCCCATCGAAGCCGGGGCCCTCAGCGGCCCGCGCGGCCTGGTCCCTGCGGTCAGCGTACAACCGCGCCCGCGCCCGAGTCCACAAGCGCTCCCGCCACGCTCACCGGCCTCGCTCAGTAGCCACACCAGCTGCGGGCCAGAATCTCGTAGACCTCCGCGGCCTGCTCGATATGCGCCACCGGGCAGTATTCGTCCGTCTGGTGCGCCATGTGCATCTCGCCCGGCCCCAGGATCACCGTCGGCGGGCGCCCGTAGGCCGGAGTCAGCGCCGAGGCATCGGTGAAGTAGGGCGCACCGCGCGGCTCGATCTTCTCGCCGAGAACCCGCTCCATCACCGCGTAGATTTCCTGCATCCAGGGATGCGTGTGCGGGGTGTGCACGCCGCCGCAATCCACGACCCGGGCGATCTTGTTCTCGTCGCCGAGGTAGCCCTCCAGGCCGGAGAAGATTTCCGCGTGGTTCTGCCCGGGCAGCGTCCTGATGTCGACGGTGAACTCCGCGTGGTCGGGCACCGAGTTGAGATTGAGCCCGCCCTGCATGGTGCCGACGTTGAGGGTCGACCGACCCAGCAGCTCGTGGGGCATCACGTTGAAATCGAATTCTTCCAGCTTGGTCACCGAGCGCGCCGCCTTGTAGAGCGCATTGTCGCCGTGCTCGGGCATCGAGCCGTGGGAGGTGATGCCCTCGGTCTCCACCCTCAGCCAGAGCGCGCCCTTGTGTCCGAGGATCGGGTAGTTCGAGGTCGGCTCGGCGATGACGATGGCCCCGGCCTCGCCGAGCGCGCCGATCTCGGCCAGGTGGTAGGAGCCTTCGCAGCCGGTCTCCTCGCCGGCGCAGATCGCCATCACCATGTCCGCCTCGCCGCGCTTTTCCTCGGCAGCGAGCTTGAGCGCGACGTGGACGAAGGCGGAGATTCCGGCCTTCATGTCCGTGGTGCCGCGGCCATAGAGCTTGCCGTCTACGATGTCGGCGCCGAAGGGGTCGACCGACCAATCCTTCGCGCCGAGCGGCACCACGTCGATATGCCCGCCGAAGCAGAGCGGCTTCTTGCCGTTGCCGCCCTCGCCCCGCAGCACCGCCACCAGGCTCGTCCTCTCCGGCGCGAATTCGTGGTAGGAGACCTCGATCCCCGCCGCGCTCAGCAGGTCGCCTAGGTAGTGGGCGCACTCCACCTCACGGCCAGGGGGATTGCGGGTGTCCATGCGGACGATGTCCCTGGTGATCTCCAGGGCGGACGGAATGGACGGCATGAATTGGGTTCCTTCTCCCCGGCGGCGGTGTCCCGCCAGTATGGCCACGCGCAGGCAGAGGGTCCAGATCGGGCGAGGCACACGGGGCGACGTCGAATTGACGTCTTGGCATACATGAACCGCCAAGGCGGGTTTGTGTTAGTTTTCGGGAGGATCGAGGGACGCCCGGCACCTTTGCGGGCCGAGCGGGCAGGGAGCGGACCATGGCGCGAATCGTACGATTCCACGAGACCGGCGGGCCCGATGTGCTGCGCCTCGACGAGGTGCCGGAGGTCGATCCCGGCCACGGCGAGGTCCGCATCAGGGTCGAGGCGATCGGCCTGAACCGGGCCGAGGTCATGCTGCGCGAGGGCATCTACCACGAGCAACCGGTCTTCCCCTCCCGCATCGGCTACGAGGCCGCCGGCGTGGTGGAGGCCCTGGGCGAGGGGGTGACGCACGTCAAGAAAGGCGACCGCATCGCCACGGTCCCCTCCTTCGCGCTCTCCCAGACCCGGCAGGGCGTCTATGGCGAGAGTGCCACCGTGCCGGCCGAGATCGCCGAGCCTTACCCCGCAACGCTGTCGCCGGCGGAGGGCGCGTCTCTCTGGATGGCCTACCTCACGGCCTACGGTGCGCTGGTCCACTACGGCAAGCTCGGCCCCGAGGACGCCGCGATCGTCACTGCAGCGAGCAGCAGCGTCGGCCTCGCCGCGATCCAGATCGCCAGGGAACGCGGCGCCACCGTAATCGCGACCACCCGGACCTCCGCCAAGCGGGAGTCGCTCCTCGAGCTCGGCGCCGATCACGTGGTGGCGACGGAGGAAGAAGACCTGCCGGCGCGGGTCATGGAGATCACCGGCGGGGCCGGCGCGCGCGTGACCTTCGATCCCATCGCAGGCCCTCTGCTGACCACGCTCTGCGGCGCGGCGGCGCCCTACGGCACGATCTACGAGTATGGCGCCCTCCACCCCGGCGAGACCGTCTATCCGCTCATGCCGATGCTGGCGAAATCCCTCACCATCGTGGGTTACCAGGTGCTCGACTTCGTGCGCGACGAGGCGCGTTTCGCGGCGGGGCGCGACTACCTCTTCGCGGGGCTTGAGAGCGGCGTGCTCAAGCCCGTGATCGACCGCGAGTTCCCGTTGGAGCAGATCGTGGCAGCGCACCGCCACATGGAATCCAACACCCAATGCGGCAAGATCGTCGTCACGGTGTGAACGTCGTGGCCGCTCGCCGAGCGCGATTGTCATTATCGCAAAATTGCTATAAGCTCGCTTGTCGATGGAGTGGTCTGTCGAGACGCTGAACGAAACCGTCGACCAGGAGTTGCAGTCACTGCCCGTCGATATGCGGGCACGGTTCTCCCGAATCTGTCAGTTGATCGCCACCGTTGGCTTGGACCGCATGGGCGCGCCGCATGTTCGGCATCTCAGTGGTCCGATTTGGGAAATTCGGATGAGCGGCCGGGCCGGTATTTCCCGTGCGCTTTACGTGGTGAACAGAGAAGACAAGCGCGTGGTGGTTGTGCGGGCGTTCGTGAAGAAGACCAGGAAGACGCCCCGAAGAGAAATCGATCTGGCGCTGCGCCGTGCCAAGGAGCCAACCCGATGACCAAAGTAGCCGAGTTGCACAAGAAATGGATGCGGGATCCGGACTACCGCGAAGCCTATGAGCGGCTCGGTCCGGAATGCGAATTCTCCCGATGCCTGATCCAGGCCCGCACCCGTGCCAAGCTCACTCAGGCCGAGCTTGCTGAGCGGATGAAGACGACGCAATCGGTCATCGCCCGGCTCGAAAGCGGCCGCAATCGCCCGTCGACCAGGACACTGGAGAGGATCGCGCAAGCAACCGGTACCAGGCTTCGCATCAGCTTCGACCCGGCTTGACCATCAGCCTGGACGCATCCCGCGTTGACCGGGCTTCCGTGGCGGTGAGACACTGTGCGCGCCTGGGGGCGCCGCGAAGCCCCCGCGGAGGATGACGCGATGACAAGCAGCACGAACGGACGCAATGGCGGCGGTTTCGAGACCGACGTGGTGACCCGCGAGATCGTGCGCGGCAAGCTGCTGGCGGTGGCGGACGAGATGGGTGTGGTGCTCGCGCGCAGCAGCATGAGCCCGGTCATCTACGAGGTGCTCGACTTCGCCTGCGGCTTCTGCGACGCGGACGGCGAACTCGTCTCCCAGACCAACGGAATCACGGTCTTCACCGGGACCTTCTCGATCCAGGTCAACATCATCAAGGAGAAGTTCGGCGACCGTATCCGGCCGGGCGACATCTACATGCTCAACGATCCCTACCACGGGGGCACCCACTACAACGACGTGGGCGTGGTCAAGCCGGTGTTCGTGGACGGCGAGCTGTTCGCCTTCGCCATCTCGATCTCGCATTGGACCGACATCGGCGGCAAGGCGCCGGGGTCGCTGCCGGCGGATGCGACCGAGGTGTTCCAGGAGGGCATCTGCTTCCCCGGCATCCACATCTACAAGGAGGGCGAGCGCCAGGACGCCATCGTCGAGATGGTGGCGGCCAACGTGCGCCTGCCGAAGATGGCGCTCGGCGATCTCAACGCCGCGCTGGCCTCTGTGCGCATCGCCGAGAATCGCTGCCTCGAGCTTTGCGAGAAGTACGGCAAGCAGGCGGTCTCCGAGACCTTCCGCCATATCCTGGAGACCAGCGAGCGCGTAAGCCGCGAGGCTGTCGCCGCGTTGCCGGACGGCACCTACGAGGCCGAAGACTGGATCGACGGCGACGGCATCACCGAGGAGCGCTTCCGCACCAAGGTGGCGGTCACCATCGATGGCGATGACATCACCGTCGACTACACGGGCTCCTGCGAGCAGCTCCAGGGTCCGGTCAACTGTTCCCGCTCGGCCCTCGTCTCGGCGGTGAAGACGGTCTTCAAGGCGATCGTCGATCCCCAGTCGCCCTCCAACGAGGGCTGGTTCCGGCCGCTGAAGGTGGCGGCGCCGGACGGCACGGTGTTCACGGCGACCAAGCCCGCACCGGTGGGCTGGTACTACGAGGGCACAGGCCAGGCCTCGGAGCTCGCGTGGAAGGCTTTGGCCCCCATCGCGCCCAAGCGGGTCAGCATGGGCAGCGCCAACAGCCTGTGCGTGACCGTCCTCGGCGGCCATGACCGCGCCAAGGGCGAGCCCTGGGTGATGATCGAGCCGAGCATGGTCGGCTGGGGTGCCACCGACGAGCGCGACGGCAACTGCGTGACCAGCGCCATCACCAACGGCGACACCTTCAACTATTCGATCGAGCTCCTGGAGGCGAAGTTCCCGGTGCGGGTCAACCAGTACGCGCTCAACACGCCGGGCGGCGTCGGCGCCGGGCGCCACAGGGGCGGCTACGGTTCGATCCGCGAATACGAGATCCTTACCGACGACGCGGTGCTCTCGGCGAGCTACGGCCGCTCCATCGAGAAGCCGTGGGCGCAGGAGGGCGGCGACGAGGGCTCGGTCAATTACTTCGAGCTCCATGTCGGCAACGACGCCCGCCGGGCGGCGCGGGCTCCGACGACGATCATGAAACGGGGCGACATCATCCGCATGTTCACCGGCGGCGGCGGCGGCTACGGCGATCCTTTCCAGCGGCCCGCCGGGGAGGTGCTCGCGGAGGTCCGCGCGGACTACCTCTCCGCCGAGCGCGCCCGCGAGGACTACGGCGTGGTCATCGCCGCGGACGGGCGCGCCGTCGATGAGAAAGCGACCGCCAAGCTGCGCGCTGCAGCTGCCTGACGCGCGGGTCGATCATGGGCCGGCTCGCGTCCGATATCGGTGGCACCTTCACCGATCTGGTCTATTTCGACGACGTGCGGGGCTCGCTGCGCACCGCGAAGTCCCTCACCACGCCGGGGGACCTGACCCAGGGTGTGATCGACACCGTCGACCTCTCCGGCCTCGCGCCCGGCGAGGTGGATTTCTTCGTCCATGGGGGCACCACGGTCATCAACGCGATTACCGAGCGCAAGGGCGCGCGGACCGCACTGGTCACGACCGCCGGCTTCCGCGACGTGCTGGAGATCCAGCGCGGCAACAGGCCGGACCTCTACAACCTCCGCTTCGAAAAGGAGCGCCCCTTCGTCCCCCGTCTGCTCCGCTTCGAGGTGCGCGAACGCGTGGATGCGGCGGGCAATGTGCTGCGGCCGCTGGAGAAGTCTGACCTCGATCTCGTCGTCGCGCGCTGCCGGGAGGAAGGGGTCGAGGCGATCGCGATCCAGTTCCTCCACAGCTACGTGGCCCCCCGCCACGAGGCCGAGGTGGCGGCCTATCTGCGAGAGCGCCTGCCGGAGGTGAGCATCACCGCCTCTCACGAGATCACCCGCGAGTGGCGCGAATACGAGCGCGCCAACACCGCCGTGCTCAACGCCTATGTCCAGCCCATCGTGCAGACCTACTTCGGGCGGCTGGAGGAAGCGCTGGGCGGTGCCGACATCCGCTGTTCCTACGCCGCCATGCAGTCCAACGGCGGCACCACTAGCTTCTCCTGGGCCAAGGAGCACCCTATCACGCTCATGGAATCGGGGCCGGCGGCGGGCTGCAACGGCGCCGCCATCGTGGGCGACCTTTGCGACGAGCCCCGGGTCATCTATCTCGATATCGGCGGCACCACTGCAAAGTGCACCACCATCGAGGACGGCACGCCCAAGGTGACCACCGAATACCGGCTGGAGTACAGCCGCTCTCAGTTCGGCTATCCGCTGCGTGTGCCCGTCGTTGATATCGTGGAGATCGGGGCTGGCGGCGGCTCCATCGCCTGGTTCGACAAGGCGGGGCTATTGAAGGTGGGGCCGGTCTCCGCCGGTGCCGATCCGGGCCCCGCGTGCTACGGCCGGGGCGGCGTCGAGCCCACCGTGACCGATGCCAAGCTCATCACCGGCGTCATCAATGCCACCAACTTCGCCGGCGGGCAGTTCGACCTCGACGAGGGCAAGGCCCGCGCCGCGATGGAGACAATCGCGAACGGCCTCGGCACCGGCGTGGTGGAGGCGGCGGTCGCGGTCATCCGCACGGTGGAAGCCAACATGATCAACGCGCTGAAGCTGGTCTCGATCCAGCGCGGCCACGACCCGCGTGACTTTGCATTGGTCGTGGGTGGCGGCGGCGGGCCGATGCACGGCGCCCCTTTGGGCCGCGAGCTCGGCGTGAAGGAGGTCATCGTGCCGCTCTACCCCGGCCTCTTCTCCGCCTGGGGGATGCTGGCCACCGAGCCCCGCCGCGACTTCATGCAGACCGTGCTGCGCCGCGCCGAGGAGGTAAAAGCGGGCGACGTGCGCGCGGTCTTCGCCGGCCTCAGGGAGGAGGCGGAGCGCTATTACCAGACCGACGCCCACATGGGGGAGGCGGAGATCGCCTACGAGGGCCGCATCGACCTGCGCTATCTCGGGCAGGAGCACCCTGTGACCGTGCTGGTGGACATCGAGTCCGCCGAGGTGGAGTCCATTCTCGCGGCCTTCCACGACGCGCACGAGAAGACCTACACATTCCGCCTTGACGATACTCCGGTCGAGTTCGTGACTTACCGGCTTACCGCGTCGGCAAAGGTGCCGCGGCCGGAGATGACAAGGCTTGCTGCGGACGGGCGCTCAGTCGAGGCCGCGGCGCGGTCCGCGCGAACGGCCGATTTCGCGGAGGACGGTCGTCACGAGGCTGCGGTCTACGAGCGCGACCGCTTGCCCCCCGGCGCGGAGCTGGCCGGTCCGCTGATCGTGGAGGAGGCCACCGCCACCACGCTGGTCCATCCGGGCCAGACACTCCGGGTCGACGACTACGGCTTCCTTCGCATCACCGACGCCTGACTCAGTTTACTCACAGGGCTTGCGGCCTGCGTCTTGCGCCACCCAGGCAAGAGACGTTTGCTCGCTCAGCGCCAAACGCAAGGACGATGACCGATGCCGGACAACGCTTCCATGTTCGACAGATCCATACCCATACTCGCTTCGTCGGATACCGTGGCCTCGCTCGACTTCTTCAACAAGCTCGGTTTCGAAACGTATGCATTCGGCGACAACTACGGCATCGCGGTCCGTGAGCACGTGGAAATCCACTTCCTGTATTGCAAGGACAAGTACGTCGCCGAGAACACGTCCTGCTACGTTCGTGTGAACGACATCCATGCGCTACGCGCGGATCTCGCCAAGCGCATCGATGTGGGTGAGGTCGTCGAAACGTCCTGGGGCATGGACGAGCTCTACGTGTGGGACCCGAGCGGCAGCCTGGTGAAGTTCGGTCAAGTGACGGAAAGAATGATCCGGGCGGACACCGTACAAGAGGCGCCTCCGGACTAGAGCATATCCGAGATTGAGAGAATCATTAGGAATTCCCATTAGTTACGGAATGTGATTCAAGCTGGCTACTGGTGAAGGAGGCCAGCATGGATGACACAACCCTATTCGAGCGATCTTCGCGAGCGCGTGGTGCGGGCCCATTTGGCGGGCGAGCCGATCCGCCAGGTGGCGGCGCGCTTCGGTGTCAGCGTCTCCTCGGTGCCGAAGTGGGTGGCGCGCTACCGGGCGACGGGGAGTGTGGCGCCGGGCAAGGTCGGCGGTCACCGCCCCTGGCTCCTGGAGCCGCACCGGGAGCTGGTTCACAGGCTGGTCGCCGAGACGCCACATCTGACGATCGACCGGCTTCGAGACCTGCTGGCCGCTGCGGGGATCGCGGTGAGCCGGGACACCATCTGGCGCTTCCTCAGGCGCGAGGGGCTGAGCTTCAAAAAAAACTCTGTTCGCCACTGAGCAGGCACGCGCCGCGGTCGCCCGAAAACGGGCGCGCTGGCAGGCGCTCAAGCGCCACCTCGACCCGGACCGCCTGGTCTTCGTGGACGAGACCTGGATCAAGACCAACATGGCACCGCTCAGGGGCTGGGCGCAGCGAGGCCGGCGCTTGAGGGCATATGCGCCTTATGGCCACTGGCGCACCATGACCTTCCTCGCCGCCCTGCGCGCAGACGGGATCGACGCCCCTTGCGTCTTCGACGGCCCCATCAACACCCGCTGCTTCCAGGCCTGGGTCGAACAAGAGCTCGTCCCCACGCTCAAGCCCGGCGACATCGTCATCCTCGACAATCTCGCAAGCCACAAGAGCAAGGCGGTCCGCCAAGCCATCCGCAGTACAGGCGCCCGCCTCTGGTTCCTGCCGCCCTACTCACCCGACCTCAACCCGATCGAACAGGCCTTCTCCAAGATCAAGCACTGGATGCGCAACGCGCAGAAGCGCGACTTCGAGGACACGTGGCGCCATCTCGGCCACCTCATCGGCACCATCGAGCCAAGCGAATGCCAAAACTACATCCGAAACGCCGGATACGGTTCCGTCTAAAACGGATATGCTCTAAGCCTCCCTACACCGCGTCGGGTCGGCGGGCGAGCGCGACTGCGCAGCCTGTGGACAGGAGCTGGCCGGCGGTCACAGCCGCGTTGGTGAGCGCCGTCGTCGTCACGCGGGTGGCATCGATCACGCCCGCCTCGCGATAGGGGCGAAAGGCTGCCGCGCGCGCGTCGAAGCCGATGTCAGCCGGGGCCTCCCTCAACGTTTCGAGAGCGATGGACGGCTCGCACCCGGCCGCGCCTGCGATCCGGCGGAACGGTTCTTGCAAAGCACGGGCAAAGGCGCGGCGCTCGGGTTCCGCCGGTCCGGCGGCGCCGTTCTCGATGGCGAAGGCCGCGCGCGCGAGCGCCACGCCGCCGCCCGCGACCACGCCGTCCGCCGCCGCGGCCCGCGCGGTGTTCAGCGCGTTCTCGCAGGCCTTGTAGCGCGCTTTCCATGCGGTCTCGGTGACGCCGCCGACCCGGAGGTTGGCGACACCCGAGACCAGCCGGGCGAGCCGCCCTTCGAGCTTGCCCCGGTCGTAGCTCTTGCGCTCGTGCTCGATGGCGTCGCGAATCTGCGCGGCGCGGCGCTCCACCGCGTCCGCCGTGCCGCCGCCGCCGAAGATAGTGGTCGAGACCCCATCCACAATCGCCCGCTTGGCGCTGCCGAGCGCTGAGCCATCTATCTTCTCCGCGGTGAGACCGGTCTCCTCGCCGACCATGCGCCCGCCCGTGAGCACGGCGACATCGTCGGTCGCTGCGTGGCGATAGATGCCGGACTCAGGCCCCTTCACCGCCGCACAGTGCACCGTGCCCTCGCGGTGGTTAGCGAGCATGACCGCCAGCGCCTGGTCGGAGACGTCCTGCGCCAGCACCAGCAGGCTCCGCTTGGCCTCGCGCGCCGCTTCCAGCGCGGGTAGGAGCTGGGCCGCTTCGGTGAGCTCGCCCTGGCACATGAGCAGGAAGGGTTGGTCGAGCTTGACCTCCGTCTCGCCCGCCTTGAGCAGGAAGTTGCGCGAGAGCAGGCCGTGCTCGAAGGCCATGCCGCTCATGTAGTCGACCGACGTATCGACGCCCTGGTGGTAGGAGATGTTGACGACGCCCTCCGCGCCGAGCCGCTCCACCGCCTCGGCCACGAGGCCCGCGATTTCGGCGTCGCCGTCGGCGGCGACCCCGGCGAGCTGCGCGAGCATGGCGCGGCCTGAGACCGGGCCGCTCTGCGGCTCGAGTGCCGCGAGCGCCTCCTGCGCGAGCCTGCCGAAGCCGCGCCGCACCGAGGGCGGATCGATCCCCGCCGCCACCAGGCGCAGCCCGGCCTCGGCGAAGGCGCCAGCAAGCAGAGCCGTGGTGGTCGAACCGTCGCCCACCGCATCGCGCGTCTTCTTGACGCAGGCCTTCAGCAGCTCGGTGCCGAGGGTCGCGAAGCGGTCCTCGTCCTCCAGGTCCCTGATGGCGGTGAAGCCGTCCCGCGTGAGCTCGGGAAAGTCGTCCGCGCGCTCCAGAACGACGCGTCCGCCGTGGGGGCCCAGCGTCAGCCCCGCGAGCCGCGCAGTGTGCCCAAAACCCGCCATCAACGCCGCGCGGGCGTCGGCTCCGGTCTTGATGTGCTTGGGCCGCTCGAGCGCCATGGGACGATCTTCCGCGCTACCGAGCGGCGGTCAACGGCAACGGCGCGGCCGGGGTGTTTGCCCAGGCCGCGCCGCGCCTTGTCGAACGGGAGCGGATCAGGCCGCGCTGAAGCGGTTCCACTCCTTGATGTAGCTGGTCACATGCGTGGGCCACACCATCCAGAACGCGATGTTGGACTGGCGCCGGGTCTTCGGTCCGGTATCGCGGTCCTTGCCCATGTACCAGCGGCGGTAGTCGTCCACGGTCAGGAAGTTGAGCACCGGGTCGGGGCAGGGCGAGTAGTAGCCCTGCGGCGCCACCGCCGAGCCCCACCAGCCGTCGAGGCACCAGTCCATGTAGGCCATGGCGACCTCAGGCTCCGGCGCTTCGCTGGAGAGGCACATGGTGTGCACCCAGGCGGCCGTGCCTTCGAAGACGTCGACATACCAGCACGGAATGCCGCGCTTCTTCACGTCCTCGACCACCGGGTTCCAGCAGTCCATGCCCCACACCTCCTCGGAGGCGAGCAGGTTCACGGCCTCGCCGTAGTTGTTCCAGATGAGGCGGAACACGCCGTCGTTCTTGGCGGCGATGAGGTAGTCCACCACGCCTGCCACCTCGTCCGGCTCCATGTCGGAGTTGCCGACCTTGGGCGGGTCCATGATCCCGTTCTTCCAGAGGAAGCTGTAGGCGCGCGGCGGCCCCATCAGCTCGTCGTTCTGGATCGAGGTCTTGCCGACCGCGTCCACGTCCCGCCACTTGCCCGTGTAGAGCAGCCCGAGCGAATCGGGGATCGCGAAGTCCGGCTGGGTCGGCGCGAACTTGTGCGGCAGCACGCCGAGGGCGTCCATGTTGTAGAACTGCGGCACGCCGTAGAACGAATCCTTGTTCTCGTCCCAGTAGACGATGTTGGAGGGCCAGCCGGTCACCTCGTCGGCGCCGATATGGCCGGGCTGGGTGTAGAGCGAGTCGGCAAACTCCCAGTTGGTGATCTTCTCGGCCGGGATCGGCACGATCACCTCGGCCTCCCGCAGCGCGGGCTGGCGGTAGGCGTTGGTCTCGACCATCGAGTAGGTCTTGTTGCCGCCGGTGATGAACTTGGTGATCATCTCGCTCAAGCCGGCCACGGTCCCGGTTACGTCGAGGCCGGTGTCCTCCTTGAACCTGTTGAAAAAGCGCTCCTGCACCGAGACACCGAGGCCGATGGTCTGCATCGGGTCGTCCTGGGTTATGCCGGCGACGCGCTCCGCAAGGCCCGCCTTTGCAGTCCCCGTGCCGAGCACGGTGCCGGCCGCGGCGGCCGTCGCGCCGGCTGCTGCGAGGAAGGTGCGGCGGTCGATGCCTCCGCCTTCCTGCTCCTCCGCCTCGGCGTCGCGAAAGCGCTTGATCGCCTTCTCCTCCGCTGCCATCGCGGTATGGAGATCCATCCGGTCCGACAGTTGCTCGTACTTCTTCTCAAGATGCTTGCTGTCCATGGTCTCCTCCCTGTGAAGTCTCCGTTGCCTGTTCGGGCCATCCGGGCGGCACCCGGACGGCGCCCTAAACCTGGTGCTCCTCCTGCCCCGTGAAGCGAGGCCGGTAACGGCTCGCGGTCATCAGGTAGCCGAAGATACCGATCACCGCGAACGAGATCAGCGTAATGATGACGCCGACGGCGAAGATGCGCGGCGTGATTCGGATCGTGGTCGCACCCAGCACGTCGAGCGGCAGCGTGTTCTGCGATCCGGCCACCAGCACGGTGCGGGCGAATTCGTCGAAGGAGAGCGTGAAGCCGAAGAGCGCGGACGCCATGATGCCCGGCTTCATGATCGGCAGCGTGATGTGCCAGAAGGTGCGCCAGCTGTTGGCGCCGAGGCACATCGCCGCCTCCTCCGTCGAGCGGTCGAAGCGGTTGAACACCGTCAGCATCACGATGAAGCAGAAGGGGAAGGTCCAGAGGATGTGGACCGGCAGCGTGGTGCCCAGCCAGTGCTTGTCGATGCCGATGCCCTGCCAGAACAGCGCGTGGCCCAGGCCCACCGTGACGCCGGGGATCATGATGCCGACCAGGTAGAGGTAGAAGATCGGCCCCGCGCCCAGGAAGCGCGCGCGCATCGCCTGCGCCGCCATGGTGGCGAGCACGGTCGAGATGCACATGACGAGGAGCGCCAGCACCAGCGAGCGCAGGCCGGCGTTGCCGAAGTCGCCCACGTATTCGCCGATGTCCCGCGCCGTGCCCGAGGGGTTGAAGAGCCGCTCGTACCAAAAAATGCTCGTCCCCTGCATCGGGAAGGTCGGTCCACCGTCCTCGCCCTGGAAGGAGAGGATCGCCATGACGATGAAGGGCCCGTAGAGCATCAGCACGAACAGCACCACATAGACCGCGAGCACGATCTTGACCCAGCCGAACTTGGCGATGTGATAGCTGGTGGGCTCGGCCACGGCTCAGAGCTCCTCACGCAGCTTCACGAACTGGAAGATGAGCACGATCACCGGGATCGAGACCAGCACCATGACCACCGCGACGGCGCTGGCCGCGGGCCACTGCAGCAAGCCCTGCTGCTGGATAAGCACGTTGGCCAGCATGGTCGTCTTGCCACCACCGATGAATTTTTGGATCGCGAACTCGCCCATCATCACGACGAAGACGAAGAGGATGCCGGTCGCGAGCCCTGGCTTGGTCAGCGGCACGATGATCTTCCAGAAGGTGGTCCAGGCCGAGGCGCCGAGGTCGCGCGCCGCCTCGATCACCTGGCGGTCGATCTTGGCCATGGAGAAGTAGATCGGCCCGATCATGAACACCGACCAGATGATCGCCATGGAGAACACCATGGATGGCTCGCTGTAGAGCAGGATCTCCGCCGGCTCGTCGATGATGCCGATCCCCATCAGGATCTGGTTGATCAAGCCCTTGCGTCCGAGCAGCGGCAGCCAAGCCACCATCCGAATCAGCGCGCTGGTCCAGAACGGCACGATACAGAGCAGCAGGATGTAGAGCTTGAGCCGCTCGCTCTTCACGAAGAAGCAGACGTAATAGGCCACCGGGTAGCAGAGCAACACCATCAGCGGCAGCACGATGATCGCGATCAGGAAGGTGAAGCCCAGGGTCTGTAGATAGGTCGCGGTGCCGAAGAACTCGATGTAGTTGTCGAGCACGAAGCCCGGCTTCATGCCGTAGGCCCAGGGCTTGTAGAAGCTGAAGACCACCACCGAGATCAGCGGGATGCCGCAGAAGAGCGCCATCAGGATGGTGGGCGCCGCCACCAGCATCAGCGCCTGGCGCGCGCGCTTCTTGGTAAGCGTCATCCCCGGCGTAAGCGGCGGGACCGGCGTTTGGGCTACGTCCGTCACCTGGCCTTCGCCCCGTCGGTCATGGCTGCCAGCGCCCCGGTTTCGCTGCGGTCCGGGCGCTCACTCGAACACCACCAGCGCGTCGTCGGTGTTCCAGCCCACCCTCACCTTGTCGCCGTGGCCGAGCGCGGTGATCGCCGGCGGCGGCTCGTGCTCGTCGACGCGGATCGAATCGCCGCTCGGCAGGTCGACGTTGAACTCGATCTGCGAGGTCTCGAAGATGGAGAACGACACCTCGCCCTCGACCGTGTTCTCCGGCGTCTCGCCGTTGAGCAGCAGGTTGGTCAGGCTCGCGCGTACCACCACGTGGCAGTCCTTGCGCGCCGGCGCGTCGTCCGCGATCCGCGCGCGAAATGTGCCGGCAGGCCCGGTGACGGTGGCGACGCCGTTCTCCACGCCGGTGATCTCGCCCGCCAGGATGTTGTTCTTGCCCACGAACTGAGCGACGAACAGGTTCTTCGGGCGGTGGGTCACGTCCTCCGGCGGGCCGATCTGCTCGATCCTCCCCAGGTTCATGATCACCACCCGGTCGGAGACCGCGAAGGCCTCGGTCTGGGTGTGGGTGACGTGCACGAAGGCGACGCCGAAGTCGGTGTTGAGGCGGCGCAGCTCGCGCTGCATCCGCAAGCGCAGGTTTGCGTCGAGCGACCCCAGCGGCTCGTCCAGCAGGAGCACGTCGGGCCGCGTCACCAGCGCCCGCGCCAGCCCCACGCGCTGCTGCTGGCCGCCGGAGAGCTGCTGAATCGCCCGGTCCGCCAGGTCGTCGATATCGACGGCGCGCAGCATCTCCAGCGCGCGCTGGCTGCGCTCCGCCGAAGACACGTTGCGCATGCGCAGGCCGAACTCGACGTTCTGCGCCACCGACATGTGCGGGAACAGAGCGAAGTGCTGGAACACCATGGCGGTGTTGCGCTCGTGCGGCTCCAGGTGGGTGCAGTCGCGGCCCGCGATCAGGATCTGGCCTTCCGTCGGCTCCTCGAAGCCGGAGATCATGCGCAGCGTGGTGGTCTTGCCGCAGCCCGAGGGGCCGATGAAGGAAATGTACTCGCCTTGCGCGATGTGGAGCGTCATCTCGTCGACGGCGAGGATATCCCTGCCGAAGCGCTTGGTGACGTTGATCAGATCGACGGCGATATCGCTCATCCTGCCTCCCATCGCCGCATTGTGCGCCCCTGCCGCGCATCGCCATCCGCTCGCCGGGCTGCTTATCCAAACGACCCAGTTCCTGCGGCAGACCCCGATCGCGACAAACACCATCACTATCACTCAGCACTTCCTCTGCATCAACCCGCCTCCTCGGGTAACCCGATCGAATCGCCTCCTACCCGTCATCCGTGTCCCGCAATACGATATATGATATATTTCATGCAGCACGTGGGCAAGTGCGAATTTGCGCATATCGCCCCGGACTGTAGAAAGAGTTTGGAGGGGGCTCGCGGTGCGAGGAACGCCCCATCCGGGTGGTTGCGGTCGACGATGACAATCCGGTCAGACGTCGGCGGGTACTCTGCGGCGAGCATGATTGGCGATGTCACCGACGTCATACTGGTCGTTCCAAGGCCTTTCATGGAGAGGCGGGGAGCTGGCACAGCTTGGCAACACCGCCCAACGTGGCCTCGATATCATTACGAAAGGCCCACCTGATCGGCTTGACTTCCAATCGCTTCGTAGCCGGCGTATCTCGGATGAGCCTGCTCGTTACAAATGACAAGTTTTGCGGCGATCACCGCTAGCCACCGGACAAAAGAGCGCAAGACTTAAGGGAACTGAAATTACGTTGTGGTTAGGCGCCATCGGATTCGAGAACCGGAACGGAATGCCACTATTGGCGACAGTGGTTTCAGGAGCACTCCGTATGGAAGAGAGAATCGAACACACTACACTCGCAGAAAAGGCTTACGAGAAAGTCCGATCCGGACTGATCTCCGCCCGCTTCGAGCCGGGTGAGATACTTCGGATCAGGAGCCTCGCGGATGAATACGGTATCTCGGCGACACCAGTACGCGAGGCGCTGCAACGTCTTGTGGCCGAGAATGCCCTGGAGTTGCAGCCGAACAAGTCGTTTAAGGTACCGGTTCTTTCGACAGGACGGTTCGAAGAGGTACGCCGTATTCGCTGCGCGCTGGAGCCGATGGCAGCTGAACTCGCTTGCCCGAACATCACAAAGCAAGACCTGAAAGCTCTTGTGTCACTGGTCGAACAAATGGATCGGTCCATCGACAAATTAAACAGAACCGACTACACGACACAAAACGAAATATTCCATTTTTTCATTTACCAAAAGGCCAATTCACCGTTGTTATTGAATATGATTCGAGATCTTTGGGTGCAAGTCGCACCATTTTTCAACAGACTATTTCAAGGGTCTGACTACCTCTATAATAGTAATGTGTGGCACAAACAAATCGTCGATGCATTGGAAAACGAGGAAGTTGCAAAGGTAAGACTTGGCATATTTTACGACATTGAGTCTGCCGGCGACGAATTGCGAAACATATTGAAAGATTCTGAAAGCATGGATTAGCGACTACACAATTAGGAATACAGTCAAGGTAATGGATTGACAATCGCCGCTCTTGCTGAGACGGCGGTTCAGTCGGTGGACCAGAACGAAGCTCCGATCCCGCCGACAGGGCGTCCGGGCCCGATTTGGACGCCGCTTGATCCGGGCGGGAGTCGCGGGCTAGGGTGCGCCGCTTTCTTCGGGGGCGTGGGGCGCCATGACAGCCGTACCGGGTTTCGTCGAACTGATCGGAAACACGCCGCTGATCCGCCTGCACGGCCCGTCCGAGGCCACCGGTTGCGAGATCCTCGGCAAGTGCGAGTTCCTGAACCCCGGCGGCTCGGTCAAGGACCGCGCCGCGCTCTTCATCGTGCGGGATGCCGAGCGGCGGGGCGTGCTGAAGCCCGGCGGGACCATCGTCGAAGGCACCGCCGGCAACACCGGCATCGGGCTCGCGCTCGTGGGGAACGCCCTCGGCTACCGCTCGGTAATCGTGATTCCGGAGACCCAGAGCGAGGAAAAGAAGGACATGCTGCGGCTCTGCGGCGCGGAGCTGATCCAGGTGCCGGCGGTCCCCTATCGCGATCCCAACAACTACGTGAAGTATTCGGGGCGCCTCGCCGACGAGCTCGCCGCCAAGGAGCCGAACGGTGCGGTCTGGGCCAACCAGTTCGACAACGTGGCCAACCGCCAGGCCCATGTCGAGACCACGGGGCCCGAGATTTGGGAGCAGACCGGGGGCAAGGTCGACGGATTCATCTGCGCCGTCGGCACCGGCGGCACGCTTGCAGGCGTCGGCATGGCGCTCAAGCAGCGCAATCCGTCGGTGACGATCGGCCTCGCGGACCCGATGGGGGCTGCGCTCTACAACCACTACGCCCACGGCGAGCTCAAGGCGGAGGGCAGCTCGATCACCGAAGGGATCGGGCAGGGCCGGATCACCGCCAACCTCGAAGACGCCCCGATCGACGTGCCGTTCCAGATCCCGGATGCCGAGGCGCTGCCCTTGATCTTCGATCTGGCGCAGAACGAAGGCCACATCATGGGCGGCTCGACCGGGATCAACGTGGCCGGCGCGATCCGGCTGGCCAGGGAGATGGGGCCCGGCCACACCATCGTCACCGTGCTCTGCGACTACGGCACCCGCTACTTCAGCAAGCTCTTCAACGCCGCGTTCCTGCGCGAGCGCGACCTGCCGGTGCCGCCCTGGCTCGACGACGCTGCCGATGCCGCCGACTGAGCTGCTGTTTCGCGCCGAGCCCTACACCCGCACCTGCGAGGCAACGGTCAGCGCGGCAGACGCCGAGGCGGTGAGGCTCGATCGCACGGTCTTCTACCCCGAGGGCGGCGGCCAGCCCGGCGATACGGGCGTCCTGCGCATGGACGACGGCACCGAGATCGCCGTGACGAACACGCGCAAGGGCGAGACCGGCGATGACATTCTGCACCTGATTGACCCCGACTCCCCTCTACCGCCGCCGGGAAGCCGCGTGGTGGCTGAGCTAGACTGGGAGCGCCGCTATCGCCACATGCGCATGCACACCTGCTTGCATCTGCTGAGCGCCGTGATCGACGCGCCGGTGACCGGCGGGCAGCTCTCGGCAGAGAAAGGCCGCCTCGACTTCGACGTCGATACCAAGCTGGAGAAGGCCGCGGTTCAGGACGAACTCAACGCGCTCATCGCGCGGGACTTCCCGGTTGCCGCGCGCTGGATCAGCGACGAGGCGCTCGCGGCGCAGCCGGAGCTGGTGAAGACCATGCGGGTGAAGCCCCCCAGCGGCCAGGGGCGGGTCAGAGTGATCGACGTCGACGGGATCGACTTGCAGCCCTGCGGCGGCACCCATGTCGCGCGGACCGGCGAGATCGGCCCGGTCATCGTCCGCAAGATCGAGAGCAAGGGCCGGCACAACCGGCGCGTCTCGCTCGCGTTCGCAGACCCGGCATGAGCGGCAGCGAGACACCGCTGGTTGTGACCCCAGCCTGGCTGGCCGAAGAAGGCGGCTCGGGCAGCGCGGTGCGGGTGCTGGACGGCTCCTGGCACTTGCCGCCGCTGGCGCGCGACCCGGCCGCCGAGTTCCTGGAGGCGCACATTCCGGGCGCGGCCTTCTTCGATATCGACCGGATCTGCGATCCCGACTCGTCGCTGCCGCACATGCTGCCGTCGCCGGAACTCTTCGGGCGCAGCGTCTCGGCGCTGGGCGTCGGCAACGATTCGCATGTCGTGGTCTACGACACCGTTGGCCTCTACAGCGCGGCGCGCGTCTGGTGGATGTTCCGCGTGTTCGGGCACGAGCGCGTTTCGATCCTCGCCGGCGGCCTGCCGCGCTGGCAGGCGGAAGGCCACCCGGTGGCGAGCGGGCAACCCTCTATCGCGCCGGGATCGTTTACGGCGCGGGCCCAGGATGGCTCCCTGGTTCGCTCGTTCGAACAGGTCCGCGCCACACTCGGCACGGGCAGCGCGCAAGTCGTGGACGCCCGCGCCGCCGCCCGCTTCACGGGCGAGGATCCGGGGCCGAGGCCCGACCTCCCGCGCGGGCACATCCCCGGCAGCCGCAATGTCCCCTTCAACGCCGTTCTCGACGATGGCGACGGCGCGCTGGGCGACACTGCGGCAATTCGACGCGCCTTCGCCGGCGCCGGTATCGATCCCGCCCGGCCGGTCATCGCCACCTGCGGGTCCGGCATCACGGCGTGCACGCTTGCGCTCGCACTTGCCGCAATCGGCGCCGAGCAGGTCGCCGTTTACGACGGCTCCTGGACCGATTGGGGCAGCCGCGCGGACGCTCCGGTCGAAAGCGGCCCGGTGTAGAGGTGCGCACGATGCGGCTAAGCCGAAGGGACTTTTCCATCGCAGCCGCCATGGCGGCTGCGATGCCTCTGGCTTCGGTCGTCAGGGCTGCGACGCCGGGGGCGGAGGGCGGGCCCCGGTCCGGCGACATGATCGGCGCGCTCGGGCACATGCTCACCGCCTACGAGGACACGCTGCTCGATCTCGCGCGCGCCAACGGCCTGGGCTACGTGGAGATGATCGCGGCCAACCGCGGCATCGACCCCTGGGTCCCGGGCGAGGACACGCCGATCGTGCTGCCGACCGCCCACATCCTGCCGGACGCCGAGCGCGAGGGGCTGGTCGTCAACCTCGCCGAGCACCGTCTCTATTACTTCGGGCCCGAAGGCGCCGAGCCCAAGACCTTCCCGCTCGGCGTGGGAAGGGAGGGTTGGGGGACGCCGCTCGGCACCACCGAGATCGTCCGCAAGAAAGTAGGTCCCGCCTGGTACCCGCCGGAATCGATCCGCGCCGAGAAGCCGGATCTGCCCAAGGTCGTGCCGCCGGGCCCCAACAATCCGCTCGGCAGCCATGCCCTCTATTTCGATTGGCCCCTTTACCTCATTCACGGCACCAACATGCCGTGGGGCGTCGGGCGGCGGGTCAGCCACGGCTGCATTCGGCTCTACCCGGAGGATATCGCGCGGCTGTTCGAGCTCGTGCCGATCGGCACCCTGGTCCAGGTCATCAGCCAGGCGGTCAAGATCGGCTGGTATGACGGCGAGCTCTACGTGGAAGCGCACCCCGAAGCCGAGCAGGCGGACGAGCTGGAGAGGACGGGGCAGATCGAGAGTGTCGACGCGCGCTCACGCGCCGACGCCCTCTACCGAATCAAGACGCGAGCAGGCGCCGACCAGGATCGACTGGACTGGCACCTCATTCGCAGGGCTCTCTTGGAACGGTCCGGCGTCCCTGTCCAAGTCACCGTGGACCGGTCTACGACTCCCGGCTAGACAGGCATGGGCGGCGAGAGAGAGCCGCCCGCCGGCTCTACTTGCGCATCCCTTTCTGGAAGATGCGGTCGGCCTTGTCCGCAGCCGCCTGCGCCGCCTCGGCCGCAGCTTCCGCCGCCGCTGCTGCCGCCTCCGACGCCGACGCTGCTGCCTGGGCGCTCGCGTTGGCCGCATCGATTGCGGCGCGCAGCTCGTCGACGGCGATCATGGCCTGATTGGCCGTTTCCATGGCCTGCGCCGCCATCGCTTCGGCGCCAGCAATGGCTGCCGCCGCCTGCTCCTGCTGCTCGGTGGTCTGGCAGCCTGCAGCGACGGCCAACGGAAGGGCGACAATCGCAATCCGCACCGCCCACGATCTCTTGAGCATAGCCTCCTCCTGGCTCGAATCGGTCGCTGTGGAGTTGACGGCGATTCGGCCAATAGTGTCAAGCCGACTCTCCGAATTTGGGGGGTCGCGGGCCGTTATTCGCCCCCGAAACGCCGAATTCCGCGGTCATGCTTTACCGGTGCACCTGGAAGCCATTACTCTCTCGATATGACATCCTCCTCCCCGTGCCAGCCGAAGACGCCGGTCGAACGTGAGGGGTCCGAATCCCCGGTGCTCTTCGATGCGGTGCTCGCGCCCAACCGCTCGCTCGGGCGAGCCGGCTTCCTCGCGGTCATGGCCTGTGTGGTCGTGATCAGCGTCGGCCTTGGCACCTATTTCCTGCTCCAGGGTGCATGGCCGGTGTTCGGCTTCTTCGGCCTCGATATCGCGCTGCTCTATCTCGCATTCCGGCTGAGCTATCGCTCAGGCCGCCTGCGGGAGACCATCCGCGTGACCGCAGACGAGGTCGTGGTCCGGCGCATCGCGCCCAACGGCCGTACGACGGAATGGCGCTTCAACCCCTATTGGCTCCGCGTCGCCCTCGACGATCCGGTGGAGCACCACAGCCAGATCATCCTTACCTCGCACGGCCGCTCGCTCATCATCGGCCCGTTCCTCGCGCCGGAGGAGCGTGTGAGTTTGGTGAAGGCCCTGCGTGACGCCTTGGGCGAGGCCAACCGGCGCTACGCCGGCGCCCAACTCGAGGAGCAGGAGATCGGTGCCGGCGAAACGGCCACAGGTCGGAGCTAAGACTGGGTCTATCCAATCGGCGGTGTGTGCACGGTCATCTTGCCGCGCATCGCCGCCGGCGTCTCGTCCTCGGAGACGTTGCCGCCCTCACTCGCCTGGTAAGCACGGGCGTAGGCGACGACGTCCGCCGCGTTCTCGGGCGTCAGATGGCTGAAGCGCACATGGTGCTTGCCGGCCGCGCGGAAGCCGACGTTGCAGGGGCTCGTGCAGCCGTTCAGGCAATAGACCGCGCGCAAGTTGAGCGCCTCGGGCAGCGGCTCGGCCTCGATCAGCGCGTGCACCGCCTCCAGCAGAAACGTGCCCTGACGCTTGCCGTCGCGCTCCCGCGCGGATTCGGACCAGACGCAGGAGCGGCAAATGTAGAAGGTCGCAGGCGCCTTGCCGGACGACCTCTTGGCTCTCGGGCCGCGCGCGGTGCGCTTGGCGGAGCGAGCCCGGGCCCTGCCCGCGCCCGAGCGCTCGGACCCTTGCTTCGTCGGCTTCCCTGTCGCCATGGCCCACCCTAGTTGAAGCTGTAATAGAAGTTGAGCAGCAGGCCGTTGACCTGCGTCGGCCTCTCGATCGGAGTCCAGTGGCCGCAGCCGGGGAGCACCGCGACCCTGGAGCCCTTGATCCGGCCGCTCAGGGCCTTGACCGCAGGCGGCGGCGAGACACCGTCCTCGTCGCCGGTGACCAGCAGGGTCTTGCAAGCGATATTGGCGAGGTCCGCACTCTCGGCGGCGGCGAGCGCCTCGCAGGTGCGCGCGTAGCCCTCCGCATCCTGGCGCATGAGGATCTCGCGGACGAAGGCGGCCGACGCCGGATGGTGCGCCCTGGTCTCGGCAGAGATCGCAACCTCCACCAGGGTATCCGCAATTGGTACCATACCGCTCTTCCGCGCCACGCCCGCGCGGTCGCGGATCGCCTGGCGGGCCGGCTCCGGCGGCTCGGCCAGCGGACCCAGGAGCGCGAGGCTCTTCACCCGCTCGGGCCACTCGGCGGCGATGTGCTGGCAGACGATGGTGCCCATGGAGTGGCCGCAGAGATGTGCGGTCGAAATTTCCAGCTCATCCATCACCGCGATCACGTCGGAAGCGAACGAGGCGATGGAGAGGGCGCCCGTGGCGGGCGAGCGGCCGGAGCCTTCGAGGTCGAGCCGCACCACGCGGAAGAACCGGGCGAGCGGGCCGACCTGCGGGTACCAGCTGTTGCCGGTGCCGCCGAGGCCGTGGACCATGACCACCGCGTCGCCGTCGCCGTGCTGCTCGACTGCGATTTCCTTGCCGTTGATCTCCATCGCCCTCGCTCCGCTCACGTGCACCCGCTCCGCCGACGGGACCAGCACATAGCACGCGGCGACGCCGGCCGGATAGGCGATTTCCAACGCCGGCCCGCCGACTCAATCAGTCCAGCTGTTGAGCGCGCTCTCGGTATCTGATGGCGCGGTGATCGGTTTGTTTGATGGGCATCGTTCGCGGCTGGTGGGGTGACCGGGGGTGTCGGACGGCCGTCGGCGGGTCAAGCCGCTACGCGGCTCCTCCGCTTCGCTCCGGCCCTTCGGGTGACCCCCCGCCGTCCATCCGACGGAGTGCATCCATGGCCGTAAGCAAGCTTCCGGCCACGGGCCGATCGCTCGACGCAGTGCGGCAACGGGGGCTGGCGAGGGGTGTTACCCGTTACCGTTACCCTGCCTCCCTAGGGGTTCGAGGCGGTAACGGTTTTCGGTAACGCGTCGTTGCGGCCCGCGTGGTTGACGGCGGCCGGCGGCGCCGCGTTTTCGGCGGCGAGGCGGTAACCGCCCTGGGGTGCGCGTTCGACGCGCCCGGCGCGGACGAGCTTGCTCAGCGCTTCGGCGACGGTTGCGGGCCGGGTTGCCGCGCGCTCGCGGATCTGGCGCTGCGAGAGCGGTGCATCGGCGTCGGCGAGGGCTTGGAGGATGCGCCGTTCGGGTGTTTCCGGCTCCGGCGCGGCCTCGGCCGGCACCGGCCGCCGCAAGCGCAGGGCGGGTCCCTCGCCGTCATCGGCGAGTTCGATCTCGATGTCGGCGAGGCCTGGAGCGGCGCGATGCTCGACGGTCATGACGATCTGCTTGTCGCGGCGGCGCAGATAGAGGTTGCTGTCGCCCCAGGCATGGAGCTCGGACGACCCCCTGAGCGCCTGGCCCGGCCGGCTGGCACCGCTCTTGCGGGCATGGTGGACGAGCAGGACGGCGGTCTCGAAGCGGCGCTGGAGGTCGCGCAGGAAGCCGAGTATGGGAGCGACCTCGGCGACGGTGTTTTCATCGACGCCGTGCAGGCGGACCAGGGGGTCGAGGACCACGAGGCGTGGCGCGATGCGCTGCACGGTCTCGCGCAGACGCTGCCGGTCGTTGGCATGGTCGAGGCGCAGGATGGGAGCGTCGATGACGGCGATGTCGAGCGTCTCGAAGCTGGCGCCGGCTGCCCGGGCGATGCCCTCAAGCCGGGCGCGCACGATGTGGCCGGCGTCCTCGGCCGCGAACAGCAGGACCGGTCCGGGCTGTTTGGCGGCGAAGCGGCGCAGACAGGGAACGCCGGCGGCGACGGCCACGGCGAGGTCCAGAGCCAGGAAGGATTTGCCGCACTTGGGTTCGCCGCCGACGATGCCGACGGCTTGGCGTCCCCAGAGGCCGTCGACCAGCCACTGCTGCCGGCTCGGGCGGTCCTCAAGGTCGGCCGGGCTTCGGGTCGGGAAGCCCTTCACCGGCGCGCTCTCCTGGTCTTGGTGGGCTCCCCCCAGGTCTCCAGGAAGAGCTTTTCGTCGAGCACTTCACGATCCTGATCGGCGCCGGCGGCGAGCAGCGCATCGGCCATGACGGTGAGCGTCCTGGGGTTGCCGCCGGCATGGGCGACGAGGGTGTCCTTGAGGCCGGCGGTCATCAGGGCGGGGTTGCCGGCCTCCTCCAGCAGGTGGTCGAGGAGGCGCAGTAGATCCTCGTCTTCGGGACGCGTCATGAGGAGGCGCTGGCGGATGCGGGAGTCGATGGGATGCAGCTCCGGCGTGCGCAGTTTTGCGAGCAGCCGGTTGTCACCGGCCAGCACCACGCCAAGGATGGTGCGCGAGTCGAAGTCGGTCGAGGAGAGCAGGCGCATCTCGGTCAGCACCGCGTTGGGCAGCTCCTGTGCCTCGTCGACCAGCAGGAGTGGGCGCATGCGCGTGTCGTCGAGGTGGTCGAGCCAGCGCTGCCGCAGTCCCTTGATCCCATTCCAGCGATTGTTGTGGGCCATGGTGATGGCGAAGCGGTCGGAGATCTCGTGGTAGAAGTCGGCGACGCTGGAGGACGGATGGGTGAGGACCGCGACGCTCAACCTGTCGATGCGCTCAAGGCGCTCGGCGAGCAACCGCAGCGCCACGCTCTTGCCGATGCCGGGCGGGCCGCCGATCAGGGCGAAGCCGCCCTGGCGCACCAGATGCCGTTCGACCCTGCGGCAGAAGTTCTCGACGGCGGGTGTGGTCATCAGGCCATCGACCGGGAGGTCGGTGGAGAAGGGGTTCCACTTGAGGCCGTACAGCGTGAGCATTTCGCGGTTCATGAGGGGTCTCCCCGATCGTCGTCTTCGCCCGGCCCGGGGCTTTCGGCGTGAGGCAGCCAGGCCGGCGGCAGGCCCGTCGCGGCCTGGTCGTCGAGGATGCGCCTGAGCAGCGGCGCGGCTTCGCCCCCGCCGGCGCTGCCGCCGCCATCGTTGTCGCCGGGCCCGGCCGGGCGGCGCATACCGCCGGCATTGCCGCGCCGGTCGAGCGGGTAGAGGGTGCACAGCCGCTCGCCGCTTCGGCCGTCGACCAGATCAACGCTGGCCAGGTCCCAGCGCGCATAGCGGATCCACAGCGTGCTCAGGTGGCGCCACGGCGCGGGAACCTGATAGCGGATGCCCTCGAGCGACACGGTTCCGTCCGAGCGCCGCAGCGTGCGCTTCACGGTGATGCGGAACGCCGCCCTGAGCTCGTCGCGGCCGAGGCAGGGCCTCGACGCATCGTCGCTGTCGAGCAGGCGCTTGAGCGGCGTGGTGCCGAGCTCGCGGTGCACCCGGCGGTGGTAGTCCTGCTCGACCCAGGCGACGGTCGCGTCGTTGAGCGTCTTCAGGGTGAGCGGCTCGACGCCTTCGAGCATGGCCATCAGGCGGCCCTCGACCGAGGCCCACAGGACCTCCATCTTGCCATTCTGATGAGGCGCCCCCGCGAGGGTCCTGGAGTGGATGATGCCGAGCCGGTGCAGCCCCTCCTCGACCTCCCCCGCCATCATCGGCGAGCCGTTGTCGCTCATGAGCGCGCGCGGCAGGCCGCGCTTCATGAAGGCCTGGCAGAGCCCGTGGACGAAGACCTCGGCGGTCTCCTCCAGGTACCACTGCAGGTGGCAACCCACCCGCGAGTGGTCGTCGAGGAAGCCGAGCATGATCGGCGTGCGCCAGGCGCCGGACGCGGTCAGCACCCGGCACCGGGCATGATGGAAGTCGGTGTGCCAGAGCGCATGGCTGCGCGAGACCTCGAAGCTCAGCACCTCGCGCGGCTCGACCGGCGCCCGCTCGGGTTCCCGGTCGAAGCGCCGCCGGCGGCGCTGGCGCACCAACCCGCGATTGCGCATTGCCCGGGTCAGCGTCGCGTAGGAGGGCATCGGGCCGAGCGCCGGATCGACCTCGACCAGCGCCCGCAGGTTGTCGTAATGCAGCTGCCCCGACCACGACGGATGCGCCCGGTACTGGCCGCGCAGCGCCTCGATCAGCGCCGGCGACATCGCCCGCTCGCGGCCGGCATCGGTGCGCGGCCGGCGGCGCAGCGCCTTGACCGGATCCCGGTCCGCCGCCCGTGCCTGGTAGTACCAGCGTTCGATCGTCGACACCGAGAAGCGCACCGGCCCCTTGCCGGACGGGTGATCCCAGTCGCGTTGCGACAGCCGCTCCAGCTCCGCCCGCAACTGCCCCGTGGGCGGCGGCGAGGCCAGCAACGGCCCGACGACCGCGAAGCGCAGCCGCGCCCACCGGTCGCGGTCGCCCCCTCCGTTGTTGCTGTCCATGGCGGCATCTCTCCCTGGCCGTGTCGGGGAGATGCCCATGTAGAGCGCCCTATCCGTTCATGACAGAAACGTTTTCTGCGGGCGCCGCCGGCCCGGCGCCGAGCGCGCAAAAGCCGGTCCACGGCATCAGCCAGACCAGGCTGCGCAACAGCCGCGAGCGGAAGCCGCGGCCCCGCATGGTGCGCAGCAGCCAGCGCAGCGGCACGTCGGCGGGGGGCGCCGCCAGCGCGCCCCGCTTCGCCCCCCACTCCCGGGTCAGCGGGAAGACTTCCAGCCACCAGCGCCGCCAGCGCTTCAGCGTCGAGGCCGGAACCCCGCACCGCCGCGCGATCGTCTGCAACCGCACGCCGCCGGCCACAGCCAGCGCGCTCACCACCAGGAACAGCGCCCCGACGTAGAAGCGGCGCCCGAAGAAACGCACCGACGGCGGCTTCACGCGGCGCCGGCATGACGAACAGCACAAGCTGAAGCGCCGCGCGTCGTCCCGAAGATCCACCGCCAGACCGTAGGGCTTGCGCGGGTAGGTCGCGCTGTGAAGCGTGCCGCCGCAGCGCGGACAGCCGGCCGCTCGGCAGGCCTCCGCCTCCGCCGCATCGACGCGCTTGAGAAAAGCCCAGACCCGGGCATTCGAATGGATGGAGTGCCGGAACAGCTTGTGCGACATTGGGGCCGTCTCAGGTTGATATCACCGTCACCGAGACAAGCCCTCCGGCGGCCTTCATGCAAGATCGCCGGGGGGCAACCACCCCAAATCCTCGATTAATTCGAGCGGATCAGCCCTGATTCCCCGCTGAAATTCTGCGCCCTCTCACTGTGCGGTCTCGATCCGCTCGTATGCGGCGAGGGGACGAAAGAACGTCTGGCCTTCGCTCTCGCCAGGTCTCGGCGGCTCCGGCGCCGCCAGCTCCTGCGCGGCGAAGAGGCGCGCGACCACGGCCTTGCGCGCATCGCCCTCGGCCCAGTCTGTGGCCGCCTCCTCGACCAGGAGGGCGGCGGCCAGGCCCTTGGCCATGCGGTCCATGAGCCGGTGGGCTTGACGCTGAGCCTCGGCCCGGTCGTCCCGGATCAGCGCCGTCAGCGCCGCAGCGTCACGCCGTGCCTGGAAGATCAGCGCGCGCGGGCGCACGAACACCGCGTGGTTGGCGGCGAACGGCATGTCGAGAACGGAGTCGAGCCGGGCGTGATAGGCCGCGAGCCCCGGCGAGTCCGCGCCCGCAAGGCGCAGCACCTCCAGCGCCTGAATGTTGGGCGGCCCCTCCCACACTGTGAGCACCTGGGCATCGCGATAGAGCCTGGCCGTGGGAAACTCCTCGGTGTAGCCGTTGCCGCCCAGAATCTCGATGGCGCGGCTGGTCGTCGTGATCGCCCAGGCGGCCGTGAGATACTTGGCGAGCGCGGTGACGAGTCGCATCCAGGGCTGCTCCGCGGGTGTCCCTTGCGCCTCGTCGAAGGCCCGTGCCGCGGCGAAGGCCAGCGCCACGCTGGCCTCCAGGCGCACCTGCATCTCGACCAGCTGGTCCTGCACCATCGGGTAGACGGCGAGGCGGTGGCCGAAGGCTTCGCGGCTCTCGGCGTGGGCGAGGGCTTCGGCAAAGGCGCGCCGCTGGATGCCGGCCGAGGCCATGGCGTTGTGGATGCGGCTGTAGCCGAGCGCCGCCATCATCGTCTTGAGCCCGTCGGGCGGCGGCGTCACCTCCACCGCGTGGGCATCCTCCAGCTCGATCTCCCCGGTGGCGAGGCCGCGGGTGCCGAGCTTGTCCTTGAGTCGCCTGATCCGGTAGCGGTTGGGCGCTCCGTCGGGCGCGCGCGCCGGCACCAGATAAAGGCCGAGCCCGGAGCCGCCGCCCGCCGCGTCCTCGGGCCGGGCGAGGGTGAGCGCGATTCCGCCATCGACATTGCTGGCGAACCACTTGAGCCCGCTGAGCCGGATGCCGTCGTTGGTGCGCCGGGCCACGGTCCGGGTGGCGCCGACATCGCTGCCGCCCTGCTTCTCCGTGACCCAGGTACCCCCGGTCACCGCCTTGCCGTCGGTGCGCACGAGCCGGGGCAGGTAGGCCTTCCGCACAGGCTCCGGCGCGAACCGGTCGAGCACGTGGGCGACCGCGCCGGTGAGCGTCACCGGGCAGTGAATCGAGATGTCGGATTGCGCGAGCAGGTAGCCCATCGCGAATGTGAGCGTGTAGGGGCGCCGCGCCGCGCCGTAGTTGAGCCCGACGATGCCCCGCTCGTAGACCTCGCGGTGCGCCGCCGCATAGAGCGGATTGTGGCGGACCACGGATCGGGGGCGGCCGTCCTCGTCCAGGGTCTCGAGAACCGGCGGTGCGAAGCGGTTTGTATAATCCGCCTGCTCGTCGACGGCGCTCGCCACCCAGCCGCCGAAGCCGCTCAGCCGCTCGGCGTCGTCTTCGGTGAGCCACGGCGCGCTGCGGTGCAGGAGAGCCTGAAGATTCCGGTCCGCTTGATAAGCGTTGCCGCCGAGCCCGCCGTTTCCCTGCGTCATGGCTACGCGACCTTTTGGAGCGCAGGCAGCGCCTGCGAGGGTATAGTCCGTAATGTTACTCTCAATTCCATATGCGTCGACATGCGCGGCGCAGCATATGCAATGCCCTTGCGGGGTATGAGGCGGGCGATGGCGAGGCTGGCAGGCAAGGTGGCGATCGTGACCGGCGCGACCAGCGGGCTCGGCGCCGCATCGGCGGTGCGCATGGCCGAGGAAGGCGCGGCGGTGCTAGTGACGGGGCGCGACGAGACCCGCGGCCGGGCGGTCGCCGACTCCATCGCCGCCGCAGGCGGCACCGCCCGGTTCCAAGTCCTCGACGTGACCGACGAGGCCGCCTGGCAGGCGACTGTCGAGGGCGTGGTGTCGGAGCACGGCCGGCTCGACATTCTCTTCAACAATGCCGGCGTCACCCGCGCAGAGCCCATCGCCGATGTCTCGCTGGAGACCTGGCGGCACATCATGGCCGTCAACGCCGACGGGGTCTTCCTCGGCACCCGGAGCGCGATCCCCGCGATGCGGGCCGCAGGCGGCGGCTCCATCATCAACATGTCGTCGGTTCTCGGCATGGTCGGCACGGCGCACCTCGCGGCCTACACCGCGTCCAAGGGTGCGGTCCGCTACTTCACCAAGTGCGTGGCGCTGGAGTGCGCGCGCGACGGCAGCGGCGTTCGCGCCAACTCGATCCACCCCGCCTTCATCCACACGCCGATGATGGACGAGACCGCGACCCGCATGTTCGGCAACGCCGCTGCGGGGCCGGAGGAGTTCGGCAAGCTGCACCCGATCGGCCACGTCGGCGAGCCCAACGACATCGCGAACGGCGTGGTCTATCTGGCCTCGGACGAGTCCAAGTTCGTCACCGGCACCGAGCTGGTGATCGACGGCGGCTACACGGCGGAATAGGCACGCGCCGCCCGCCCGGGAGATCGAACATGGCAGACGACTTCAAGGTGTACTGGCAGCCGGGGTGCTCCAGCTGTCTCCGGGCGAAGGAGTTCCTCGCGACCCGTGGGATCGCCTACGAATCGATCAACGTCCGGGCACGGCCGGAGGCGATGGAGGAGCTTGCGGACCTGGGCGCCCAATCGGTGCCGGTGGTGGTGCAGGGACGCCGCTTCGTCTTCGCCCAGGATCTGGGCGACCTCGCGCGCTTCATCGGCGTGGAGTTCGACCGTCGCGCATTGCCGCCGGCTGAGCTGGTGCAGAGGATCGACCTGATCCTCGCCGCGACCCAGCGCTATCTCGCCCAATTTCCCGTCGCCGACCTGGAAGAAGGGCTGCCGGGCCGCGAGCGCACCGTCCTCGATCTCGGCTACCACATCTTCGTGATCCCGGCGGCCTTTCTGGACGCGGCCCACGGCGCGCGGCTCACCTTCGACTACTTCGAGCGCACGCCCGGCTCCGACATGCGGAGCGCGGCCCGGGTCGCGGCCTATGGCCAGACCGTGCGCGACGCACTTCAAGCCTGGTGGCGGTCGGCCAACGCTTCGCGCCTCGGCACGCTCGACACCTACTACGGCATCCACCCGACCGAGAGCGTGCTGGAGCGGACGGCGTGGCACGCGGCCCAGCACGCCCGCCAGCTCATGGCCTTGCTGGAGCAACGCGGCATCGCGCCGGACGGCCCCCTCGGCGAGGCCGAGCTCGACGGCCTGCCGCTGCCGGAAGAGGTCTACGACGACGAGGTGAAGCTCGGGGCCGACGCGGGCGGCTGATTTCGACCCGGCGTCGTCGCACCTACCAGCCGCCGGATTCGAGCCAGCGGTCGATCATCTCCAGCCGGTCGTGGCCCCAGAACATCTCGTCGCCGACGAAGACGGTGGGCGAGCCGAAGACGCCGCGATCGAGCGCCGCGTCGTTCTCGGCGCGCAAGCGGTCCTTGATCGCCTGATCCTGCACTGCCGCCACCAGCGCATCGCCGTCGACGCCGAGCGCCTGTGCCGCCGCGACCACCGTCTCCGGCTGGCTCAGGTCGCGGTTCTCGACGAAGTAGCCGCGATAGAGCGCCTGGGCGAAATCACGGGCCGTGGCGGGGTCGCTCTCCGCCAGCCAGTAGTAGGCGCGGCACGCGGCGATGCTGTTGACCGGGAAGTTGTCGGGCACGTTGAAGGTAATGCCGTATAGACGCGCGGAACGCAGCATGTCGTGCTGCGAGTAAGGCCCCTTCATGGGCTGGTTGACCAGGGGGCTGCCGCCGATCTTCTGGAACACGGCGCCGAGCAGCATCGGCCGCCACGTGACGGAGCGCCCGTGCTTCGCCGCGATCCCGTCGATGCGCTCGGACGCGAGGTAGCCGTAGGGCGAGGAGAAGTCGAAGTAGAAGTCGAGACTGTCGCTCATCGCCTTACTCCCGCGCGAGCGCCCGGCTGATCACCAGGCGCTGGACGTCGCTCGTGCCCTCGTAGATGGTGCAGACGCGCTGGTCCCGATAGATGCGCTCCACCGGAAAGTCGCTCAGATAGCCGTAGCCGCCCAGGGTCTGGATCGCCTTGGAGCAGACCCGCTCGGCGGTCTCCGAAGCGAATAGCTTGGCCATGGAGGCTTCCTTCAGGCAGGGCTCGCCGGCGTCGCGCAGCCGCGCAGCCTGCAGCGTGAGCAGCCGCGACGCCTCGATCTCCGTCGCCATGTCGGCGAGGCGAAAGCCCACCGCCTGATGCTCGATCAGCGGCTTGCCGAAGCTGGTGCGTTCCTTCGCGTAATCGAGCGCAGCCTCGTGGGCGGCGCGCATGGCGCCGGTCGCCTGGGCCGCGACCCCGATGCGGCCGCCTTCGAGATTGCCGAGCGCGATGGCGTAGCCCTGCCCCGGCTCGCCCAGCATGAGGTCGGGCGTGAGGCGGACGTCATCGAAGACGATCTGGCAGGTATCGTGGGCACGCTGGCCCATCTTGGTCTCGTGGCTCGCGACCGTGTAGCCCTCCGTCTCGGTCGGCACGAGGAAGCAGCTGATGCCCTTCTTGCCGGCGTCGGGGCCGGTCACGGCGAAGACCATCGCGAGGTCCGCCCTGGAGCCGCTGGAGACGAACTGCTTGGTGCCGCTCAGCCTGTAGCCGTTGCCGTCCGCCACCGCGCGGGTGCGCAGGTTGGATGCGTCGGAGCCCGCCTGCGGCTCGGTCAGGCAGAAGCAGCCCAGCATGTCGCCGCGCGCGAGCGGGCGCAGGAAGCGCTCCTTCTGTTCTTCGGAGCCACCTTTCAGAATGCCCGCGCAGACCAGCGAGTTGTTGACGCTCATCGCCGTGGACGTGCCGACATCGCCGGCCGCGATCTCCTCCATGGCGAGCGCGTAGGCCACATGGTCGGCACCGGCGCCGCCCCATTCCGGCGGCACCAGCATGCCCATGAGCCCGAGCCGGCCCATGCGCGGGAGGATGTCGTCGGGGTAGCCGCCGTTCAGGTCCCACCGGCCGGCATGGGGGGCGAGCTCGCCCGCGGCGAAGTCGCGCGCCATGTCGCGGATCATCCGCTGCTCGTCGGTGAGGAAGATGCCGTTCGCTGCCACGGCCTCGGCCCTCAGAGCCGCTCGAAGGCGGCGTCCACCGGCGTGCACGCGACGCCGTTGATCGGGAGGATGTCCTGCGGGCAGCAGGAGAACGCGAGCACGAGGTCCATCTCCGCCCGCAGCACCACGTAGTCGCCGGGGCTCGCGACACCCGGCTCGAAGGAGACCGAGCCGCCCTCGCCCACCGGGATGTTCATCCACATGTTCCAGGGCGACGGCGTCTTCGGCGCCTCGAGGTCCAGCGCCGCCAGCCCGGCATGGAGGTTGTCCTCGCAGTTGTCGTGATCTTCGCCCGCGCCCAGCAGGATGTAGCGCCAGCGGTCGCAGGCGGCGATCAGCGTGTCGTGGATGCCGGGCGAGGTGTCCTCCACCAGGGTGAGGATCGACCGGCGCTTGTTGGTGACCATGGTATCGCCGGGCCGGGGGAAGACCCCGCCGATGGCGACGCGGGAGTGCTCCATCGACATGCACTCGGCCATGTCGTCGGCGTTGAAGGCCCAGGTGTCCACCACCTGCGTGCCGTGGGTATTGATGAGGCGGAGCTGCTCGCCCGCGCCGAGCCTCACCGCCCGGCCGCGCCGGGCCGGAATCGTCTCGCGCTCGCTCGTCATGGCGGCGGCCCTAGTGCAGCCGCTCGACGGCCAGCGCCGTGGCCTCGCCGCCGCCGATGCAGAGCGCCGCCGCACCCTTGTCGAGGCCGTATTTCTCCAGCGCCGCCAGCAGAGTGATGACGATGCGCGCGCCGGAGGCGCCGACCGGATGGCCGAGCGCGCAGGCCCCGCCGTGCACGTTCACCTTGTCGTGGTCGAGGTCCAGGTCGCGCATCGCCGCCATGGCGACGACCGCGAAGGCCTCGTTGATCTCGTAGAGGTCCACGTCGTCCGCGTCCCAGCCCACCTTCTCGAAGAGCTTGCGCAGCGCCGGGACCGGCGCCGTGGTGAACCAGGCCGGCGCCTGCGCGTGCGTGGCGTGGCCGTGGACGATCGCGACCGGCGCGAGCCCGCGCTTCTCGGCCTCCGAGCGCCGCATCAGTACCAGCGCCGCGCCGCCGTCCGAGATCGAGCTGGAGTTCGCGGCGGTCACCGAGCCGTCCTTGGCGAAGGCCGGGCGCAGCGTCGGGATCTTGTCGAGGTCGGCGGTCAGCGGCTGCTCGTCCTGGCTGACCACCGTCTCGCCCTTGCGGTGCTTGACCGTGACCGGCGTGACCTCGTTGTCGAAGGAGCCGTCCTCGATCGCCGTCTTCGCGCGGGTGAGCGAGGTGATGGCGAACTCGTCCTGCTGCTCGCGGGTGAACTGATAGGTGCGCGCCGTCTCCTCGGCGAAGTGGCCCATCAGCTTGCCCTTGTCGTAGGCGTCCTCCAGCCCGTCGAGGAACATGTGGTCCTGCACCTTGCCGTGGCCCATGCGGTAGCCGCCGCGCGCGCGGTCCAGCAGGTAAGGCGCGTTGGTCATGCTCTCCATGCCGCCTGCGACGACGATATCGCCGGAGCCGGCCGCGATCAGGTCGTGGGCGAACATGGTCGCCTTCATGCCCGAGCCACACATCTTGTTGATGGTGGTGCAGCCGACGCTCTCGGGGATTCCGGCGCCGATGGAAGCCTGGCGCGCCGGCGCCTGCCCCTGACCGGCCGAGAGGATGTTGCCCATGATGACTTCGTCGACCTCGTCGGCGGCGACGCCGGCGCGGGTCAGCGCCGCTTCGATCGCGGCAGAGCCCAATTCGGGCGCCCGCGCGTCCTTCAATGCGCCCTGAAACCCGCCCATGGGGGTGCGCGCCATGCCAGCGATGACGATCGGATCATCCATCATGTTCCGTGTTCTCCCGCGTCCGGAAAGCGAATGCTGCAGTGCAGCACACTACATAGTCCCTGCCCCGGCGAATATCCACCCTGGGCGGCATCGGCGCCGGTTCACGCCTGAGGTCCAGTTCAGCGGCCGACCTCGACGCGGATATCGGTGGGCCGGCCGCCGCAGGTCGGGTTCCGATCCTGTGGGCAGGCGGAGACGACGACGGTGGCGTCCATCTCGGCACGTAGCACGATGCAGTCGCCCGGCTTCGACTCGGGCGCCTTGATGGTGAAGGTGCCGTCCGGGTTGATGAAGAAGTTGGTGAACAGGTTCCAGGGCTGCGGCGTGAAGTGGAGCACGATGCCGAAGTCGTCGAGCGCCAGGTGCAGGTTCTCCTGGCAGCTCTCGTGATAGCCCTCGACGCCGAGCTCGGCATAGCGCGTGGGATCGCACGCGGCGTACTGCATGTCGTGCTGGCCGGGCGAGGTGTCGTCCATTACCGTGACGATCTTCTTCCGATGATTGGTGTAGGCCGAATCCCCGATGTGGGGAAACAGCTTCTCGATCGAGGGCTTGGTGTGCTCGCAGGAGAGAAACTCCAGGTGGTCCTCCTTGCTGAAGGCCCAGAAATCCACGGGCTGCGAGCCCTCCAGATCCGTGATCCGGATCAGGTCTCCGGTTGCCACCTCGAACGCCTTGCCCGTGCGCGCCGCCACTTCGTGGGTCTCGCGCACCGTTGCCAAGCCGGACATGTCGAGCCTCCCATTCGCTGTCGATGACGATGATCGCCGTTTCTACTCGGCGACAGTCTAACGCCTGTCCTGGCGCAGATAGTTGAGCAGCAGGCCGCTCGGCGCGGGCGAGCGCTCGCCGCGCAGGATCGTGGGCACGATCAGCACCGCGAGCGTCAGCACGTAGGGCAGCATGCCGACAATATAGATGGGCACGTCGAGGCCGATCGCCTGGACGCGCGGAATCAACGCCTCGGCACCGCCGAAGATGAGCGCACCGATCACCGCGCGGCCCGGCCGCCAGCCGGAGAAGATGACCAGCGCGATGACGATCCAGCCGCGGCCCGCGACCATGTGTTCGGTCCAGATGAAGCTGGAGGCGAGCGAGAGGTAGGCCCCGGCGATGCCGCAGAGCGCGCCCCCCAGCATCACGGCGGCAATACGGAAGAGCTGGACGTTGACGCCGGCGATATCGGCCGTCGCGGGGTCCTCGCCGACGGCGCGGAGCCTGAGCCCCGCGTTCGAGCGGTCGAGGCCCCACCACACCGCGATGGCAAGCGCCACGGCGGCATAGACCAGGATGTCCTGCTGGAAGACGATCGGGCCGATCCACGGGATGTCGCTGAGCACGCCGAGGTCGAGGTCGCGGAAGCCCGCCACCTTCTCGAACATGTAGGGTCGGCCCACGACCCCGGTCAGCCCGTCGCCGAGGGCGACGATGATGAGCCCGGTCAGCACCTGGTCGGTGCGGAAGACGACGACGGCGATGCCGAACACGAGGCCGACCAGGGCGCCCGCCAGCATGGCGACGGGCACGCCGGCGCCGGCAAGCCCGGTGTGGAAGCTCACGACCGCGCCGGTCATCGCGCCCACCAGCATCATGCCTTCGCAGCCGAGATTGAGGACGCCGGCGCGCTCGTTGATGATCAGGCCGAGTGCCGCGAGCAGGTAGGGCGTGGCGAAGCCCGGCGTGGTGGCGAGCCAGTTCTGGACGAAATCGGCCGCCATCAGGCGTGCTCCCGCACGCCCCAGCTGAGGCGGTAGCGGCTGAAGAACTCGACGACGACGAAGGTGAAGAGGATCACCGCCTCGATCAGCGTCGTGATCGCCGCAGGCAGCTGGTAGAACACCTTGAGCGTGTCGCCGGCCGTGTAGACGCCGCCCACCACGAACGCCGTGACGATGACGGGGACCGGCCGGAAGCGCCCGATGAAGGCGATGACGATGCCGCTGAAGGTGTAGCCGCCCGCGATGAAGAGCGTCATGCGGTATTCCTGACCGGCGGCGAGCCCCGCGCCGGCGACGCCCGCGAGTCCGCCCGACATGGCTGCGGCGAATGCGGTGGTCAGCACGACCGGGATGCCCGCCGCCCGCGCCGCCTCCACGTTGGCGCCGATCGCATCCATGTAGAAGCCGAGCCGCGAGCGGGCCATGGTGAACCAGAGCAGGGCACCGCAACCCAAGGCGACCCAGATGCCGGTGTGCGAGGAGCCCCAGCCGAGCCGCGCCAGACGCTCGATCCCCTCGTCATAGTGCCGCGAGTTGGGAAAGGCGCTGCCGGGGTCGTGCCACGGGCCGAACAGCAGATGCTGGACCAGCTGATAGGCGACGTAGGTCAGCAGCAGCGAGGTGATGATCTCGTTGACCCGGAAGCGCAGCTTGAGAAAGGCGGGAATGCCGATCCAGCAGGCGCCGGCGACGGCGGCGGCGATGAACATGAGCGGCAGGCGGAAGAATTCGGGGCCGATGTCGAAGAGGGCGACGCCGGTCGCGGCGATGCAGCCCAGCCACATCTGGCCCTCGACGCCGATGTTCCAGAACCTGAGCTTGAGCGCCGCCGCCGCCGCGAGGCCGACGAGCACCAACGGCGTCGACGCGGTGACCACCTGGGCGAGGCCGTTCAGGTCGAGGAACACGAAGACGATGAACTCGTTGACGATCTCACCGGCGGAGACGCCGTAGGCGATGAGGATGCCGAAGGCGATGAGCAGGCCGAGTGCGATGCCGCCCACGAACGTCGCCACCCGCATCCAGAGCGGCGCCTGCTGGCGCGGCACGAGGTAGATCGGGCTAAGGCCCGCATATCTCATCAGGCGTGGCCCAGCATCAGGCGGCCGATCTCGGCGCGGCTCACCGCGCCCGCGGCGAACTCGCCGACCAGCCGGCCCCGGCTGATCACGGCGACGGTGGTCGACAGCGCGAGCACCTCCTCCAGGTCCTCGCTGATCAGCACGCAGGCGGTGCCCGCGTCCGCCGCGCCCTGCAGCAGGTCGTGGACCGTGCGGTAGGCGCTCACGTCGAGGCCGCGGGTAGGCGAATGGGCGATCAGCACGCTGGCCTCCCCGCGGAGCTCGCGCGCGAGCAGGAGCTTTTGGGCGTTGCCGCCGGAAAGCAGCCTGGAGAGCGTGGCGGGCGCCGCACCCTGGATGTTGTAGGCCTCGATGGCACCTGCCGCCGCCGCCTTCATGGCCCCGCGTCGAACCAGCGCCGGGTTGCCGTATTCGCCGGCCGGCACGCCCGTGACCCCGTGGTTCTCGTAGACCGCGAGCTCCGCCAGGAGGCCGGTGCGGAACCGGTCGGCGGGCACGGCGCGCATCCCGCGACGGCGGAACGCCGGGACGTCCCGGCCCGCGATCTCGTCGTCGTCGATCGCGATGCGGCCGCGCGTGGGCGGGCGCAGCCCGGTGAGCGCATCGGCGAGCTCCTGCTGCCCGTTGCCGCCGACGCCGGCGATCCCGTAGATCTCGCCGCCGCGCACGGCGAAGCCGACATCCTCCACGCCGATGCCCCCGGCGCCGCGCACGCTCAACTCTTCGACCCGGAGCCGCACCGCGCCGAGGGTCCGGGCGTGGCGCTCGGTCGCCTCGCCCTCCTCGCCCACCATGGTTCGGGCCAGCGTCTCGGCGTCCATCCCTGCCGTCTCGGCGCCGGCGAGGACCGTTTCGCCGCCGCGCATCACCGTCACCCGCGACGAGTAGCCGATCACCTCCCGCAGCTTGTGGGTGATCAGGATCACGGCGTGGCCGTCCTCGGCGAGGCGGCGCATGAAGCTGAGCGCCGCGACCGACTCCTGGTCGGTCAGCACCGATGTGGGCTCGTCGAGGATGAGGATCCGGGCGCCGAGCAGCAGCACCTTGAGGATTTCGACGCGCTGCTGCTCGGCGATGGAGAGGTTGCCGACGACGGCGGCGGGATCGATGTCGAAGCCCACCTCCGCCGCCTTCGCCGCCACCGCATCGGCTGCGTCCCGCGGGCGGCGCACGCCCAAAGCGTCGCGGCAGGCGAGGACGATGTTTTCGGCAACCGTGAAGCGATGCACCAGCTTGTAGTGCTGGTGCACCATGCCGATGCCGAGCTTGGCGGCGTCGGCCGGCGCGGCGATTGCGGCCGGCTGGCCGTCGACCGCGATCGACCCCTCGTCCGGGGCATAGAGCCCGCAGGCGACGTTCATCAGCGTCGACTTGCCGGCCCCGTTCTCTCCGAGCAGGGCGTGGACCTCGCCCCAGTCGCAGGCGAACGACGCCCGCCTGAGCGCCGGGCGGCCGTCGAACGCCTTGCTTGCGCCGGCGATTTCCAGGGCATGACTCACCCGGTCACGCCGCCGCGATGTGCGGGCGGTGTCCGGCCCGGCAGGTTTACTCCGCCGGCATGGTGCCGATGGCACCCTGGACGAAGTAGTTCATCCCCCACAGGCTGTCGTCGGAGAGAACCTCGCCCTCGGGCACTGCCACCGAGCCGTCCTGGCGGTGGAGCGGCCCCTGGAACGGATCGAGCGTGCCCGCGACCATCGCCGCGCGCGCGGCATCGACGTCCGCCACCGCCGCCGCCGGTACCCAGTCCGCGATGGGATCGACGTCGAAGAGACCGGTATCGATTCCTTCCCACCAGCCCCACTCACCAGGCTCCCAGGTGCCGTCGATGATCGCAGAGATCGTCGGGATGAGATAGGCCTCCCACTTGTAGATCATCGAGGTCGCCACCGCATCCGGTGCCTGGTCCGACACGTCGATCTGGAAGCCGACCGACCACTTGCCTTGCTCCTGGAACGCGAGGTGGGGACCCGGCGTGCTCATGTTGGAGCCCAGCACGTCGACGCCCTGCTCCAGCAGGGCCTCCGCCGCCTGCGTCTCCTTGACCGGGTCGTACCAGGTGTTGACGAAGACGCCGACCATCTCGATTGCCGGGTCCACCGACTGCGCGCCGCGCAGGAAGGCGTTGAGGTCCCAGTTCACCACGCCCAGCGGATAGCCGCCGATGGCGCCGACCTTCTTGGACTGCGTCAGATGGCCGGCGACGATTCCGGCGAGATACCAGCCCTGATAGCTGCGGGCGTAGAAGCTCTCCAGATTGACCGAATTGTTGGTCTCGCCGGCGCAGTTCACGAAGGCCACGTTGGGGTACTTGCCGGCGGCTTCGAGGAAGGCGTCGCCGTAGCCCCACGAGGTGCCGATGATGACGTTGTGGCCCCGGTTCACGTAGAGATCGATGGTCCTGAGAATCTCCGAGTTATCCTCGGGCACGTTCTCCGTGTAGGCGATCTCCACGCCCAGCGCCTCTTCGGTCTTGACCCGCGCGTACTCGAGCGCCTCCGACCAGCCGCCGTCGTTGACGGTGGCGAGCTGGAGCATCGCGATCTTGGGCTCGCCCTCCAGCTTGAATGCCGCTTGAGCCCCGGTGACGGCGAGCGCGCCTATCGCGACCGCCGCGACGGCGCCTGTGAGCCATTTCCACATGATGCATCCCTCCCCTTCTGTTTTCGCGCGTTTCAACATCACTGAACCTGCCCGTTCCCGCCCGGCTTCGGCGAAGAGGCGTCTCCGCCTCGGTGCGCCCGCCGGAGCGCGGCCGTGGCATCGAGGTCCGGCGCGAAGGTGCCGGGATCGATCACGACGCTATAGAGCGCGTGCGCGTCCTCGATGGTGATCAGGCCGTTCAGGTAATCCTCGGCGACCAGGGCCGGATCGCGCTCGGTGGGTGGGCCGTAGCCGCCCCCGCCGGCCGTCCGGTGGCGAACCAGCGCGCCTTCGGCCACCTTCACCCCGCTCGCGCGCACGTAACGCTCTTCCGACGCCGTGCCGGGCTCCACCAGGAGCTCGCTGCCCTGCCCCTCAAGCCCGCCGAACAGCCCGTAGGGCCTGAAGGTCTCGCGATCCAGGGCGATGGCGAGCTCGGCTTCGCCCATCATCCGGTAGTCGATCTCGGTGCCGAAGCCGCCGCGATGCCTGCCGGCGCCGGCAGAGCCTTCCTGCAGGGCGAACCTCTCGCAGAGCAGGATCGGCGTGGTGGTCTCCATCACCTCCACCGGGATGTTGTAGGCATCGCCGCTGCCGAGCGAGACGGTGGCGCTATTGCCGTCCGCGCGATGGCGCCCGCCCCAGCCGCCGGAATAGCACTCGAAGTGCACGAACTCGCCGTCGGTCCCGGGGTCCTTGCCGCCGAGGGTCATGCAGCTGAAGCAGCCGAAGGTGCCGCCGATGACCTCTTCGGGAACGACGTCGGCCAGTGCCTGGAAGATCAGCTCGATCAGCCGGGTGCCCATGTTGCCCATGCCGGTGGTCACCGGCGCCGGGTACTCCGGGTTGAAGACGCAGCCGGGGGGCGCGGAGACGTGGATCGGCCGGTACGACCCCTCGTTGCCGCCGAGCGCCGTGTCGGTGAAGAACATCATCGCCTGGCGCGTCATCGAGACGGTCACAACCCAGTGGGCGTTCCCCGCCGAGCCCTCGCGCTGCGCGCCGCTGCCGCTGTAGTCGATGTGGATGTCGCTGCCGTCGACCGTGACGGTGACGGCGATGGGGATGGGCTCGTCGGAGACGCCGTCCCCATCGGCGAAGCCGGATGCCTTGTAGACGCCGTCGGGAATGCGCTCGATGGCCGCACGGACGACACGCTCGCCGTGGTCCAGCAGCGCATCCGCCGTCCGGATCAGCGTATCGGCGCCATTCTTCTCCAGCCACTCGTGGGTCCTGACCTCCGCGGTCTTCAGCGCTGCGATCTGGGCCGAGAAGTCGCCGCGCGACAGCGTCGGCGTGCGCAGGTTGGCCATCAGGATCTCGACGACCTCCTCGTTCATCGCGCCGCCCTGCGCGAGCCTGAGAGCGGGCAGGCAGAGGCCCTCCTGATAGGTGTTGCGGGCGTCCGCCGACCAGCTGCCCGGGTCCTTGCCGCCGATATCCAGGTGATGCGCCTTGTTCGCGGCCAGCATCGCCAGCTCGCCTTGCCAGAAGATCGGCATGACGACGTTGATGTCGTTCTTGTGCGTGCCGCCGGCGGTATAGGGATCGTTGGAGAGGAAGATGTCCCCCGGTTTCATGTCCGCCAGTGGGAACTTCTCGATCACCGCATCGACCACGAAGTTCATGCTGCCGTTGAAGATCGGGATGCCCTCGGCCTGGGCCAGGAGCCGGCCCCGGCTGTCGAAGAGGACGCAGCTGTAGTCGTTGATCTCGCGCAGGATCGTCGAATAGGAGGTCCGGTTCAGGGTGATCGACATCTCGCTGATGATCGAGTGCAGTCCGGCACGGACGACCTCGAGCGTGACCGGATCGACCGTCTCTTCCGGCGCCCTTTCGGCGAGATGCGCTGCCTTGGCCATGGTGCTCCCTAGTCCCGACCGCCACGCGGCCTCACGCCGCGACCCCGATCGAGAGATTGCGAAACCGGTCGACCGCTGCGCTCTGGCCCGGCATGACGACGATTGTCGAGCGCGGATCCTCGATCACGCAAGGGCCGGTGACCGCATCGTCGGCGCGAAACGCCGTGACATCGTAGATGTCCGTCTCGACGAACGCACCGTCGAAGAACACCGGGCGGCGCGCCTTCGGCGCGAGCGCACCGTCCGACGAGCCACGCGCACCGATCTCCGGAAGCTGCGGCCGCTCGAACGCGCCGATGGCGAAGACCCGCGCGTTGACCATCTCGACCTCGAACTCCGGGTTGGCGAAGCCGTAGGTGTGCTCGTGCAGCCGGTCGAAGTCGGAGCGGATGCGCTCACCGTCGAGGTCGTCGATATCGACGTAGACGCGCAGGTAATAGTCCTGCCCGACGTAGCGCAGGTCGAGCGCGTCGTCGAAGTGCATGGCGTCGTCGGCCACGCCGTCGCTGCGGAGCCGTTCGGCGCCCCGCTCTCGCAGCCGGCGCAGGGCAAGCTCGGTCTCGCGCCACGCGACATCGGCGAGCGACTGGACGTTGGACTGGGCAAAATCGTGGCGGAGGTCGGTGGCGAGCATCCCGATGGCCGAAACGGCGCCGGGATTGCTCGGCACGACGAGCCGCTGCACGTCGCCGATGCGGAGCAGCTCGCCGGCCACCATGCCGCCGGCACCGCCGAACGCCATGAGCGTGAACCGGCGGATATCGAAGCCCCGCGCGATGAGGATCGAACGGATCGCCTTGTTCATGTTGGCGGTGACGACCCGGAGGATGCCTTCGGCGGCCTCCGCGACATCCATCCCGAGGGGCTGGGCGATGCGCTCGCGGATGGCGCGCTCGGCAGCATCGCGATCGAGCGTCATCTCGCCTGCGAGGAAGTAGTCGGGGTTCAGCCGGTTGAGAGCGACGCAGGCGTCGGAGACGGTGGGCTCTACTCCACCCAAGCCGTAGCAAGCCGGGCCGGGCCGGGCGCCCGCGCTCTGCGGCCCCACGCGAAGCGCGCCGCCGGCATCGACCCAGGCGATGCTGCCGCCGCCGGCCCCGATAGCCAGAATCTCGATGGTCGGCGCCATGATCGGCCAGCCCTCGACCGCGCTCTGGTCCACCGTGCGCGCCAGGCCGTCGGATATGACGCCCATGTCGCTGCTGGTGCCGCCGATATCGATGGTCGCCACGTCGCGCAGGCCCATGCGGTTCGCGATGAACTGCGCGCCGACGACGCCGCCGGCCGGACCCGACATCACGGTGCGGACCGGCAGCGACCGGGCGGTCCGGCTCGTGATGACGCCGCCGTTCGACTGCATCACGAAGAGCTCTCGCTCAAGGCCCCGGTCGCTCAGCGCCTGGGACAGCCCGTCCAGATAGGCCGAGATGATCGGGATCGTGCTCGCGTTGATCGCCACCGTAGACGTGCGCTCGAACTCCCTGAGCTCGCTCGCGACATCGGAGGAGATGGTGACGTGCGCCTCCGGGTGCTCCTCTAGGATGAGTTCCCGCGCGCGGCGTTCATGCGCGGGGTTGGCGTAGGCGTGGAGGAAGCAGAGCGCGACCGAGCGGATGCCGAGCGCCGCGATCCGGCGCGCCGCCGCGCGGGTTCCCGCCTCGTCCAGCCGACGCTGCACCTCGCCGGTGTGTCGGACGCGCTCGCCGACCTCGAAGCGCAGATGGCGCGGGATGATCGGCTTCGGCTTGACCCACTTGAGGTCGTACATGCGGGGGTTGTTGGTGCGCATGATCTCCAGCACGTCCCGAAACCCTGCCGTGGTCACCAGCGCAGCCTGCGGCAGCTTCCGCTCCAGAAGCGCATTGAGCACCACGGTCGCGCCATGCACGAAGTAGTCGACATCGGCGAGCGCCAAGTCCTGCCCCCTCGCCGTCCCGGCATCCGACAGGATTCTCTCGACGCCGCTCAGCACGCCTTCCTTGAAATCGCCCGGGGTCGACAGCGTCTTCGCGACATGCACGCCGCCTGCGGGGTCCAGCAGCACCAGGTCGGTGAAGGTGCCGCCGATATCCGCGGCAAGCCTGGCAGTCATCGCACCGCTCGCTGCATCGGGCCTGCGGCCCTCTCTACATGGGACGCCAAATCTCTTCGAGGCTCCCGTCGTCGTGCACCAGCAGGACGCCGCGCGGGAAGGTGTTGAGGTTCTCGATGCCGTCGGCGGTGATGCGGCAGATGTCGTGGTGACGGAAGCCGCCGAGACCGTCCACGTTCACCATCGGCTCCATGGTCACGACCATGTTCTCTTCGAGCACCGTGTCGTTGTACTGGCGCAGCTCGCCGCCTTCCTCGCGCCCGTACCAGATGCACATGATGCCGACCGAGTGGCCGGTGCCGAAGGAGCGCCCCTCCAGGAGGCCCGCTTCGCGGTAGATCGGATTGACCACCTTGTCGACGTCGGAGCACTTGATGCCCGCCCGCAGGGTCTGCAGCCCCGCGTGATGCGCCTCGACGTTGGTCTTGAACACCGCGAGCGCGTGGTCCGGGATGTGCCCCCAGTAGAGGCTCCGCTCGAGGACGTGGTAGTAGCCGCCGATGATCGCGTAGGGGTTCACGCTGATCATCTCGCCTTTCTGCACGACCCGATGCGCGTTCATGATGTGGCCGACTCGGCTCCTGTAGGGGCCGGTCTGGATCCAGCACATGTTGGCGTTGTCGACCTCGATGTCGGGGAATCGCCAGCGGAGCTCGTCCTCGATCGCGGAGTTGGCGGCGCGCGCCATCTCGACCTCGGTCACGCCCGGCTTCATGACTTCCAGCGCGGCGTAGCCGCCGACCTCGCAGATCCGAACGCCCTGGCGGATCAGGTCGATCTCCTCCTCCGACTTGATCAGGCGCTGGCGCATGGTGTCGTAGGCCACGTCGACGACTTCGAAGCCGCCGAGGGCGCGGTCGATCGTCGCCTTGAATGCGACCGAAACCGTATCTTCCTCGTAGCCGAGACGGCCGCTCGCGATCCCGTTGTCGCTCAGCACCTCGCCGTAGAGCCGCACGTTGTTTTCGAGCGGGCTCATCTCCCAGTCATGGAAGAGGCGGATGTCCTCGTAGTAACAGCAGTGCCGGGGCCGGACATCCTCGATGAGGGAGACGATCAGCGCGGGCTCGCCGTTCCTCGGGATCACTGCGGAGTGCAGCCGGCCGAAGGGCGGGCAGAAGAAGCCGGTGTAGTAGAGGACGTTGTGGAGGCTGGTCAGGATCACAGCGTCGAGCGAGCGCTCGTCCATCAGCGCGTGCAGATTGTGCAGGCGGCGGCGCATCTCGCCCGCAGTCCAGAGCTTCTGCGTGGTGATCCTCTCCGCGTTTGTCACGGCGCCTCCCTTCGCATTGTTCTCATTCTCGGCAAAGCAGTCCGTCGGTTAGCGAGGCGGCAACGACCACCAATAGCACCGAGCGATTGATTATCCGCATTAATAGTCAATATAGTTCCATGAGCGATTCTCATGATGCATGAATGGAACGCATCCTCCCGATCGACCTGCTGAGAACGCTGCTCGTTCTGGCGCGGACGCAGAGCTTCTCGCGCACAGGCGAAGAAATCGGCCGCTCGCAGTCGGCTGTCAGCCTGCAGATGCGGCGCCTGCAGCAGATCGTGGGCGCGCCCATCCTCGCCAACTCGGGCAAGGCCTTCGGCCTCACGCGGCAAGGCGAGATCGTCCTGGAGTACGCCAAGCAGATCGTGGCGCTGAACGACGAGTGTGTCGGCCGCCTGGACGGCGGCATCCTGACCGGGACGATCCGCGTCGGCATCCCGAGCGATTTCGCGCTCTCGTTCCTGCCCCAGCTGCTCGGCCGCTTCTCCGAGACTCACCCGGACGTTGCGCTCGACGTGACCTGCGAGCTGAGCCGCGACCTGATCGGCGGGTTCGCCCGGAACGCGTTCGACGTCGTGCTGGCCGTGCACGACGACCGATCGACCGCTCGTCTGACGGATCAATGGCGCGAGCCGATGACCTGGGTCGGCAGCCAGGCCCACGATCTGCGCGCGCGGCGACCGCTCCCGCTGGTTCTATTCCCGGATGGCTGCCAGTACCGTCTGCGCGTACTCAGCGCGCTGCGGCGCCGCGACATCCCTTACCGGATCGTCTATTCCAGCTCCAACCTGGCCGGCAACCAGGCGGCGATCGAGAGCGGCCTCGGCCTCACGGCAATCTCGCAGAGCACCGTGCCGCCCACGCTGCGCTCGATGCCGCCCTGCGCGGAGCTCCCTTCGCTGGACGACTTCGACATCGGGCTCTTCTGGAACCCCATCGGGGCAACCGGCGCCATCCGCGCGCTGACCGCCGCCATGGTCGAGGTGCTCGACCGCAGGCTCACCCGGACGGCGGTGCTGGGACCCAAGGCGCCGGCCCATGGCTCAGGCACGCCGCGCTAGGCGGGCCGGCCGGCCGGGCCCCGATGCGGTCCTGCTCGAAGGCAGCTACAGCTTCGAGCAGAAGATCACGGTGGAGTGGGAGACGACGCTTGCGCCGGACGAGCTCGACGCACTGCTCGCGCCGATCCTCGCCGAGCCCCGCTCCTTCGCCGAGATTCGTGCGTATGTCTCGGGCGCGCTCAGGGAGCGCGATCAAGCGCTCCCGCCCGGCAAGATCAGCAAGTATCTGGTGTCGGGCCGCTCGCTCCGGGAGGCGCTGCACGCCATGACCGCGGCCGGGCGACTCACCCTCACCAAGCCGCATGGCACGGGTCCCCGACTGTGGTCGAGGAGGCAGCACTAATCCCTGCCCGTTGGTGGATTGCCGCCGATGGAAGTACCCTGCCGCGACGGCAGGTGGAAGGGGGGCGGCCATGACGAGCCAGGTCTTTCCCAGGGAGGAGTACGAGGCGCGCTGGGCCAAGGTGCACGGCGAGATGGCGCGGCGCGGCTACGAGACCGCCGTCATCTGGTCGCGGGGCGCGAGCTCCTACGACCGCTGCGCCAACCTGCTCTGGCTGGTGAACCACTATTCGGGGCACCCCGGCCAGACGCCGGACAACAACCTCTGGCAGGGGCGCGGCCACAACGCCGTGATCATGCGCGCCGGCCGGGAGCCGGAGCTCCACAACGACGAGCTCCTGGAGCCGGCGGACTGGCTCGCCACCGACAACTGGCACTGGCACCAGAACCCGATCAAGGGCACCGCCGACGCGCTCAACGCGCAGGGGATTACCGGCCCGGTCGCCATCGTCGGCACGGATTTTCTGCCCTGCAAGTACATGGACTGGCTGCGCGAATGGTGCCCGCGCATCGACTGGCGGCCGGAGGACGATCTCGTCAAGTCGGTGCAGCACGTCAAGAGCCCGCGCGAATTGGATGTCTTTCGCGAGGCAGGCGATATCGCGAGCCGGGCGCTGACGCTCATCATGGAGGGGCTGGTCGCAGGCCGGACCGAGGCCGAGGCCGCCGCCGCCGGCGCCGCCGAGGTGGTGCGCCGGGGCGGCATTCCCGCGATCATTCGCCTCTCCCACGGCACCGGCGACGAGATGAACAATTTTAGCCGCTATCCGCTGAGCGGCGCCGACCCGGACTCGGCGCCCGCGGAGGGCGATTTCGTGCGGGGCTGGATCATGGGGCCCATGCGGCACGGCTACTTCCTGGACCCGGGGCGGACGGCGGTGTGCGGGCGCCGGCCGAGCGACACCCAGCGCGCGCTGATGGAAGCCTGCATGGGCATCGTCGACGGGGTGATGGCCAAGATTCGCCCCGGCGTCTCGCCCCACGAGCTCGCGCGCGAGGGCGACCGGCTCACCGAGGAAGCCGGCGGCGGCGACACGGTCGACCAGGCCGGCCTGCAATGGCCGCTCTACGGCCACCTCTGCGACATGATGTTCGAGAACCCGATGTACGGGCTTTCGACCTGCGACGAGAACCAGCTCATCCAGCAGAACATGGTCTGCAGCTCCGAGGCCTTCCTCGCCTGGGAGGGGGTCGGCGCGGTGGGCTTCGAGCAGAACCTGATCGTCCACGAGGACAGCGTCGAGGTCATCACCACCACGCCGGTCTACTGGGAATAACGGCGCGGCCCCGACAATCATATTGACGGCGGAGGAGACATGACGGACGCGGCTCCGGGCCCCGAGTGGGACCTGCTCATTCACGACGCGGTGCGCCTCGACGATGCGGCGCCGGTCTCCATCGGCATCCGGGGCGGGCGCATCGAGGCGGTCGCTCCCACACTCGAAGGCCACGCGGCTGAGCGCATCGACGCGCGCGGCGGGCTGGTCACGCCCTCCTTCGTCGATCCCCACTTCCATATCGACAAGGTGCTGAGCCGCGACCTGCTCGGCGCGCGCGGGCCGCAGGAAGCCTTCGACCGCGCCCGCGAGGCCAAGATCCATTTCACCGTCGCCGACGTGGAGGAGCGCGCCAGTACCGCGCTCAGGCTCGCCGCGGCCCACGGCATCGGCCGCCTGCACGCCCAGATCGACGTGGACTTCGCGACCGGGCTGGTCTCCTTCGAAGGCGTGATGCGCGCCCGCGACCGCTTCGCCGGCGTCGTCGACGTCACCCTCGTGGCCTTCCCCCAGGAAGGCATCGTCGCGGACCCGGAGGCGCCGGCGCTGCTGCGCGAGGCGCTCGGCATGGGCGCTGCGGCGGTCGGCGGCCTGCCGGAGGTCGAGGCCTCGGTCGAAGACCAGCGCACCCACGTCGAGACCGTGCTCGATCTCGCCGCCGAGTTCGACGTGGGCGTGGAGATGCACGCCGACTACATGGACCGGGCCGAGCTCAAGACGCTGGAGATGCTGGCCGAGGCCACGATCGCCCACGGCATGCAGGGCCGGGTCGTCGCCAGCCACTGCAACGCGCTCGCGGTCTACCCGGATGAGGAGGCGGCGCGGGTGATCGACAAGGTGCTGGACGCCGACATGTCTGTCGCCGTGCTGCCCATCGCCAATCTCCAGATGCTGGGCGGCGAGGGCCGCACGCCCCGGAACAGGGGCTCGTCGCGGGTGAAGGAGATGCTCGACGCCGGAGTCAACGTCGCCGCCGGCGCCGACAACATGTACGACATCTGGTACCGCTTCAACCGGATGGACCCTGTCGAGCTCGCCTACATGACCGTGCACAGCGCGGGCATGAGGACCGACGAGGAGGTCCGAGAGGGCTTCGAGATGGTGACAACGCGCGCGGCGAAGATCATCGGCGCGCCGGTGCCCGAGGTCGCCGCGGGCTCGCCCGCCGACCTGGTGGTCTTCGAGGCGGCGAACCTGGTCGATGTCCTGCGGCGTCTCCCCGGCCGGCGCATCCACATCAAGGCCGGCCGCCCCGTCGGCGGGATCGAAGGCTCGTCCTGGGCCGCCGCCTGAGAGCCGACCGCGCCTCGCCTCCCGAGGACAGGCGCTCGCGTGTCCACAGGCAAGCTGCATCCGCACGGAACAGAAGCATGATATTCCTGACTTCGATGGTTGAATCACGTAAGTAGTTGATATTGGCCGGTTCTCATTTCCGGCTAGGCACTACACTCGGCATTTCTTCGAGCCCGGGCCGGGCTTCGCCGGCGCTCAGACGAGTTGGTACGGGGTGATCGTCAGGGGCAGCCCCATGGTTGCGTAGATCTGCTCGGCCGCCGGCGTCGGCTTCGACGGGATGACGTAGCGGTTGCCCGATTGCGCGCAGCGCAGGACCGAGCATTGGCGGTGGACGAGGGCGGAGCGGATCACTTCCGGGGACATCCGCCTCTTCTGGACGGCGACACGGTAGGCAAGGTGGCGGACGCAGGCGAAGGCCATGAAGGCGATGGCGATGTGGGCGCGGATCCGGTTCTCGTTCCAGTGCCAGATCGGCCGCACCTTCAGGTCGTGCTTGGTGATCCGAAAGCTCTCCTCGACCTGCCAGAGCCCGTGGTAGTGGGCCATCACTTCGGTGACGCTGGCGTCGCGCAGATTGGTGATGACGCCGGCGAGCCCGTCCCATCGCTCGGCCTCGGCGATCTTCTCCGGGTTCACCGTGAGCCGCGCGTCGCCCTCGACGGCGATGAAGCGCTTGGCGCCGTGATTGGAGAGCAGCTCCTTGGGATTGTCGCTGCGCTCCAGCTTGTCGAGCAGGCGCGCCACCGCCTGGCGGCGCTCGTGTGCGTCCTTGCGCGCGCGCTCGGGGCAGAAGACGACGATCAGGCGCCGGCCCTTGTGCTCCCATTCGCCGACCCGGCGGTTCTCCGATCCCTCGAGAGGACCATAGGCGTCCAGATCGAGAACCTTCTTCTTCAGCGCGGCCGGCAGCTTGCGCAGCCGGGCGCCGAGCACGTACTCGCCGCGGATGTCGTCCATGGCGTCGAGGTTGTCTGCGCTCAGCATGCCCCGGTCGGCCACACAGACCGTGCGCTCCACCTGGTGGCGGCGCTGCATGTCCTGCAGGACCGGGACCAGGCTCTTCCCCTCGTAGGTGGAGCCGGGGAAGACCTCGTAGCTGATCGGCAGCCCTTCGCGCGTCACCATCAGGGCCAGCAGGACCTGCGAGTCCCTGTGCTTGCCGTCCTTGCTGAAGCCGTGCTGGCGAAGCTCGTCCTCAATCGCGGTCTCGAAGTAGAGCGTGGTGCAATCGAAGAAGAGCACCGCCACCGGCTCCGGCAGCAGCGAGCGGCTCGCCTCGCCCACGCGCGTGCGCAGATGGTTGATCACGGGCGCGTCGAGCTGGTCCATCATCCGGTAGACCTTCTCGAGGGGAAGGCTCACGCCGAAGTCCTCCTCGAGCCGGCGCACGCTGCCCCGCTTGCTGTCGGGGTTGGCGATGCGTGCCATCACCACGTGGAACAGCGCGTCGTGCGAGGCGCGGTAGCGCGATCGCCGCAGCAGCCCGTCGAGGCCCAGCAGCCGGTACATCTCGCCGTAGACCTCGTGGATGCCCGTGATCAGCCGCTGCTCCTCTTCGAGTTGCTTGAGATCGACGGGAAGCTCTTGCTTGCCGTCCCCTTGGCGTCCGACGCGGATCACCTGGTCTGCGATCTTCTCGGGCGCGAACAGCAAGGGCTGGCGCTCGTCCTCCAGCTTCGCCTTGACGTACTCGCCGAGCTGCCTCAGGCGCTCCAGCTCGTCCTCGTCCATGGCCACGCCGATGTGGCGGACGATGCGCTGGCGGACCTTGCCGCCGTCGCGCACGGCCTCGACGAGCTGGACCGAGCGGCGCGGGCTGTTGGGGGTGGTCTTGATACGCACGAACATGGTGGGAGTGTAGCGCGGGGCGGGGATATCGACAATCCAATATATCCACTAGGCACTACAACGCGACTTGACCGCACCGCAACCGCTAAGTCATTGTCTTCGCTGAAATCTCCAGACGGGAGATCGGCCAGAATCAGGCCCAACCGTCGAAGTCAGGAGCCGACCGCGCCTCGCCTCCCGAGGACAGGCGCTCGCGTGTCCACAGGCAAGCTGCATCCGCACGGAACAGAAGCATGATATTCTAATCTGCAGCCCCGGTTGAGACGATCCAGGCATGTATCGACGAGTGGGACGCGCCGTTCGTCGACTTGGATGTCTTCGGTACCGATGGAGCCACCGAAATCGCCAAGCTGAAAGATAGATTCTGCCTTGCTAACCTCGGTAGCGCCGTCACCGATTCATTCGAAGCGCAACCGGTGCTGGGCCACGGCGACTGGCGGGTCGAACACCTGCGCTTCTCCCACGGACAAATCGTGGCCGCGTTTGACTGGGACTCCCCGATCTTGCGGCGGGAAGTCGAGATGGTCGCGACGGCGGCCCACGGATTTCCGATGGACTGGTCTTAAGAGGGCATTCGCCGCCACCCGACGGACGATGTAATCCGTGCCCTCGTCGCCGACTAGGAGGAGGCGAGGAGCAGACCCTTCGGCAAGTCGGAGCGGGCGGGGCGGAAGGAACAGGGACGGTCATGAAGCGACACAGACTGGCCGGAGACATCCGCAGGCCGAAGCTCGAAGAGATTCGGTCCTTGGCCGCCAGCGAGTACATGCGATTGACCGAGGAGGAGAGCGCGGACCTTGCCTCGTTGATCGATTCGATCCTCGGCCAGATCGAACGCCTCGACGACATGAGCATTCCCGAGCCCGAGGTCAAATACCGCGACCGGGACAGGGGCCGGCGGCCGACGCCCGAGGAGGACCCCTACAACGCCTTCATCCGGAGATGCCGGGTCGAGGGCGCCTCCCGCGGCAAGCTCGCGGGCAAGACCGTCGGCCTCAAGGACAACATCCGGCTGGCCGGGATTCCCATGACCAACGCCTCGCGGCTGATCGCCGAGTACGTCCCCGCGATCGACGCGACCGTGGCAGAACGATTGTTGGATGCGGGCGCGACCATCGTCGGCAAGCTCAACATGGATTGCTTCTCCATGGGCGGGACCGGCGAGACCAGCGATTTCGGCGCACCCCGCAATCCCCACAACCCGGCGTATTCGACCGGCGGCTCCTCGGGCGGCTCGGGGGCCGCGGTGGCGGCCGGGTTGGTCGACATCGCGCTCGGCGTCGACCAAGGTGGCAGCGCCCGCATTCCGGCTTCGTGGTGCGGGGTGGTGTGCATGAAGGCGACCCACGGGCTGGTGCCGAGTTTCGGCGTCACCTACCTGGATCACACGATCGATTTCATCTGCCCGATGGCGGCTGCCGTCGAGGATGTCGCTCTGGCGCTCGAGGCGATCGCCGGAGAGGATCCGAAGGACCCGCAATGGGTGCGGGGGCGCATCAAGATGGAGAGGTACGCGAAGTGCCTGAAGGATTCGATCTCGGGCTTGCGGGTCGGGATCGTCCGCGAGGCGATGGACTGGCCGGACGCCGAGGCGGACGTGAAGGAAGCGGTCCGAAATGCGGTCCGAGCCCTCGAATCCGCGGGCGCCACCGCGCGCGAGGTGTCGCTTCCCTGGTGGAAGGACTGCGGGACGGTCCTGTTGGGTCTCCTGAGCCATTCGCACGCCGTCATGGTCGAATCCGACGCCGAGGGCTACTGGCGCGGCGGCCGCTGCGATCCCGGCTGGCAGGAGGCCTTCGGCAAGGCGCGCCGTGCTGGAAGCGACGGCTTTCCGCCGCTGCTCAAGGTCCAGATGGTGACCGGCAAGTACCTCCGCCGAGAGTACTGCAGCGTCTACTTCTCCAAGGCACAGAACGCGCGCGTCTGGATGACCGAGGACCTCGACCGCGTTCTCCAGGACTTCGACGTCCTCGTGACGCCGACGACGCCGATGAAGGCGGTCCCGCTGACATCGGAGATCAAGCCGGGGTCCTGGGAAGGGCGGGGCGCCTTCGACAACAATCGCAACACTTGCCCCACCAACCTCACCGGGCATCCAGCGCTGTCGATGCCTTACGGGTACGGCGAGAACGACCTTCCGATCGGCATCCAGTTGATGGGGCGGCGGTTCGACGAGGCTTCACTGTTCCGCGCCGCGGCCCAACTGGAGCGGGCCGTCGCGGGTTAGCCGATGGCGTCGCCGGCTGGGGAAGGATGGCGGGGTGACGCGGCTCAGCGACGAACAGGTCGAGCGATACTTCGACGAGGGATTCCTCATCGTCGAGGACGTCTTCTCGCCGGACGAACTAGAGCCGGTGCTCGAGGAGTTCGCGGCCATGGTGGAAGAGGTGGCCGAGGACCTCTACGCGGCCGGCGCGATCGCGGACAAGCACGAGGGCGAGGACGTCTACACGCGGCTTACCTCGCTGGAGAAGGCGTGCGCCTGCGGCGCGCCGCTCGTGCGCCAGCGCGAGGTGCGCCGGCCGGCGCTCTCCCGGCTCTGGGCCTCGGGCGAACTCCTGGACATGGTGGAGGGGCTCATCGGCGCCGACATCTGCGGCCATCCCGTATGCGTGCTGCGCGCCAAGACGCCGGATTCCGCCCTGGTGTCGGTGGACTGGCACCAGGACTCGGCCTACAGCGTCGAGGAGGCGGCCGAGACGTTGCAGCCGACCGCCTGGATTCCCTTCCTCGACGCCACCGAAGAGAACGGGACGCTCCAGGTCGTTCGCGGCAGCCACAAACCGCGCAGGATCTTTCGCCACGATCTAGGGCAACACCCCGGCCACCCTGACTCGTGGTACCTCTACATCAAGGAAGAGAACCTGCCGCCGGGCGAGGTGGTGACCTGCGAGATGAGGATGGGCTCGGTCCTCTGGCACTCCAACGTCCTGGTCCACCGCTCGACCGAGAACCGCTCGGACAAGATCCGCTGGAGCTGCGACATCCGCTATCAGCGTCCGGACGAGCCCAGCGGCTATCCCAAGGACAAATCGCTCGGCAAGGCCGCGCGCCTCGTGCCGATGCGCAAGGCGGACGATCCCGGGTTCCGCCCGTCTCTCGCAGACGCCCCGCTCTTTGCCATCTCTTCGGCGGCGGAATCGGTATCGCGAAGATCAAGGCTGGCCAGGCGGCGCGCCAAGGAGAGCTCGAGCCCGCCTCAGGAATCTGCGGGCGAGTAGCGTTGCGGAACGCACGCCCCTAGCCCGCATTTCTCACCAGGGTCACGGCCTGCGTCGCGCCCCGGCGTTCGATCCGACAGGAGCGGGCCGAAGAGCGTATCAGGGAATACGGTTGAGGCCCGCGACGCCGCGGGCGGGCGCCTGGGCGCGACCCGAAGGGCGGCGCTCTCCGGCCGACAGCGTGCGTCACGGCGCTTCCCCGATGCACCACATCGCGGTGCGCGCCGTTCCTACTCTGTCGGCCGGAGAGCGCCGCGCAGACCATGACCATGGTGAGAAATGCGGGCTAGCCCCGCCAGCACAGTGAGCGGGGACACCCCCTGCCACGCCGCCACCTCCTCAAGGGTGATCCGCTCCTCCCCCTGGGCGCCGAGAACGACGACCTCGTCGCCGACCGCGGCGTCGGCGACCCGGCTCAGGTCGAGGACGGCGTTGTCGAGGCAGATTCGCAGCACCGGAACCCTTCGCCCGCGGACGAGCACCGCTGCCGTCCCGTCGCCGCTCGGCCCGCGGTAGCCGAGCCAGAGACCGAACGGTATGACGCCGGTGCGCGCCACCCCGTGCCGCAGGTAGGCCGCGGCCGTGTCGCCCGCGGGGCACGGGCCGACGTGGACGAGCCGGGCCCGGATCGCGCGCAGCGCCGGGCGCACGTCGAAGGCGCGAAAACGCTCGGCCAGGTCCGCGGCGACGGGAGACAGGCCGAACAGCAGATGGCCGACGGCGACGGCGCTGAGCCGGTCCTTGAGCCCGGCGACGACGCCGGGGCTCGTCACCGCCTGCGAGACCGGGACCTCGATGCCGTCGGCGGCAAGCCCGTCGATCAGGTCCTCGAATTCGCGCACGCGCGCCTCCGCCCACGCCAATCCGCGGGAATCCTGGAACGTCGGGTGGGTGTGGATCCCGTACACCCGGATGCGCGGCTGCGCGGCGGCCCACGATACGAAGGCGTGAGCCTCGCCAAGGGGAACGCCCAGCCGGCCGAATCCGCCGTCCACCTTGACGAAGATCGGGGTCTCGGCCGCCGTGGCCTCGGAGATGGCGGTCACGACCTCGGCCCGGTCGACGCTCGGAAGGAACCCCTCGCGCACGGCCTCGACGGCCGCCTCCGGCAGCGATGCCCCGAAAAGGACGAGGGGGGTGGGAACGTCGGCCGCCCGGATTGCCCGGGCGTCGCCGATAGAGCCCGTGGCCAGGAGGTCGGCCCCGCCGGCGGCCACCGTACGCGCGACCTCGACGGCGCCGTGGCCGTAGGCGCCCGCCTTGAGAACGGCCACCAGCACCCGCCCGCGCGCCGCCCGCGCGCGCACCACCGAGAGATTGTGGGAGATCGCCTGGAGGTCGACCTCCATGGCCAGCGGCGGGGAGGAACCCTCGGCCGCGAGCAGCGCGGTACGGGTGGCCGATCGCGCCTGGCTCATCGCTCACGTCCCGCCGTTGGAACAGCTCCTCGCCCAGGCCTCGCTGACCTTGCCGTCGCGGACATCCCTCTCGATGGCGCCGGGATCGCGCGCCTGAGGATCGCCGAATCCGCCGCCGCCCGGCGTCTCGACCCGAAGGGTGCCGCCCTTCGGCATGTCGAAGGTGTGCTTCGACGGCAGGTCCCTGTTCTCGCCGCCTGGATCGAAAATGAAATGCGCAGCGCGGCCCTCGAGCGCGCCCTCAAGCCCCCACGGCGGAAACTTCCGCCCGTCGGAAAGGATGGTGCACGAGGCCGCCGCATAGGGGAAGGTGAAGTCGCGCCGCACGCCGGCACCGCCGCGAAAGCGCCCGGCGCCCGCGCTGTCCTCGATGAGTTCGTAACGGGAGATCAGGATCGGGTAATTGAGCTCGACCTCCTCGATCGGCGCGTTCTCGGTGTTCTGGATGTGGGTCTGCGAGGCGTCCTGCCCGTCCTTGTCGGGGCGCGCGCCGTAGCCGCCGGCGATCGTTTCCATGTAGACGTAGTACTCGTCGCGATGCGGATCGTGGCCGCCGAAGCCGAGATTGACGACGAGTCCCTTGCTGGCGGCCGGAATGCGCCTGGGCAGTGCCGGGTGCAGCGCCTTCAAGATGAGGTCGGTCAAGAGCATGCAGAGCTCCCAGCCGCCGACCACCCCGGCCGGAGGCCGCGCGGTGCAGATGAGCTCGTCCGGCCCGTCGACGTGGACGTGGTTCAAGAAACCGTCGTTGACCGGAATTCGATCGTCCACCAGGCAGCGCACTGCGAAGGCGACCGTCGACAGGGTCATCGACCGCGTGCAGTTCAGCGGCGCCCGGCGTTGCGGCGCCGAGCCGCCCACGTCGAGCCGCACATGACCGTCGGCAATGATCACCTTGGCCTTCAGGTGCACGGGCTCGTCGCTGATGCCGTCGTCGTCGCGGAAGCCCTCGGCCTCGAAGACCCCCTGGGGGAGCTTGCGGATCTCGCGGTCGGTCCAGCGGTCGGTATAGGCGATGAGTTCGTCGTAGAAGCTCTCGAGGGTCTCTCGCGAGTGCTGCTTCACAAGGGACGCCATGCGTCGGGCGCCGACGACGTTGGCCGACATCTGGGCGCGCAGATCTCCGCCCGTTTCCCGCGGGCTCCGGAGGTTCGCGAGAATCAGGTTGAGGACGTTGGCGTCGATCTCGCCATCGCGCGCCACCCGGGTCGGCGGCAGGATGATGCCCTCCTGCATGAGCTCGCGGCTGACCCCGAGGCTCGCCGGGGCCGAGCCGCCGACGTCCACGTGGTGGGCCATGTTCGCGACGTAGCCGACGCGGTGGCCATCGACGTCCACGGGCGAAATGACGGCGATGTCGTTGAGGTGGCTCGATCCGCGGTGGGGATCGTTCACCAGATAGGTATCGCCCGCCTTCATCTCGGCAGCCCCGACCTCGCGAACCGTCAGCGGCACGATCGTATACATCGATACCAGGTGGGCGGGCTGTGCGAACGACTGGGCGACCGAGCGCAGCTTGGTGTCGAAGAACGCGCAGGAGAAGTCCGCTCGGGTCTTGATGTTTGTCGAGTAGGCAGCGCGGCGGACTGTGATCGCCATCTCCTCGGTGGTGTTCCGCAAAGCGTTGCGGATGACTTCGAAGGTCACCGGGTCGAGCGCGAGCTGGTGCTCATCGTCGTCCGCGGCGTAAGGCTTCTGCACGCTGGACTCCATTGCGGGGCGTCTCACGCGAACCGCAGGATCCGGCGCGGATTGCCGATGACCAAGTCGTCGATCTCCGCGGGGCGAATTCCGAGCTCTCGCATCCACGTTCGGACGTACTTGACGATGTGCGCGTATCCCGGGCCGCCGTAGGAGGCGAGCCGCGCCTTGAGGCAGACATCCTGCGAGACGACGATCTTCTCGCCGAAGCCCTCACGGATGAGGAAGGCGATGGTCTTGATGCGCTCGGAATCGGAGGGGACCTCGACGATCCCGGCGGGATAGGTGGGCCTTACCTCGCCGAACCAGTCGAACTCGACGTAGCAGCCCAGTCGCAAGAGACGGAGGAGGCCTTCGCGGTCGAGACGCGTTCGTTCCATGTGCCCCATGATCACGCGCTCGATGTCGGCGCCGGCCCCGTCGAGGACGTCGAGGATCTCGAACGAGGAGTCCACGTGGAGCCCGGTGTGGATCGAGAGCGGAGCGCCGGTCTCGCGCTGGGCCCGGGCGCTGGCCCGCAGCGCCTTGGCCTCGTTGGCTTCGAGCGGCCACGAGCAGCCGACCTCGCCGATGATCCCGGCACGCACGCCGGTGCCGTTTACCCCCTCGGTGATGTCGCCCACGATCTCGGCGCAGATGTCGTCCTCGGTCTTCTCGTCCATGTCCGGCGGGTGGTAGGGCGCCAAGTAGTAGCTCGACCCCATCACGATATGCAGGCCGGTCTTCTCGGCGATGCCTCGCAAGGCCAGCGGGTCTCGGCCAAGGCCGACGCTGGTCACGTCGACGAGCGTGCCGCCCCCCGCCTTCTTGAAGATGCCGGCCTCGTCGGCGGCGAGATCCGGGTCGGACAGCACCAGATTGTCGAGGCTCGCGCTCCAGTTCATGAACACCCACGACAGGTTGTCGAGGTCCACCGGCGCCTGGGCCATGGCGCGCTCGTCGGGGTCTTCCGGTTCGCGAAAAAAGCGCCGCAGATCCAACAGTAGATGCTCGTGCATCATGGTGATGCCGAGCTCATCCGGTGCGACGGGGCCAAGGACCGTCTGCGCCCGTCCAGCCATGTTCGATTGCGTCATTGCGGCCTCCGGCACCGCGCTCGGGCGGGCAAGGCCTCGCCCCGCTCTCCGGCCAAGATACACGAATTCGGGCATGGAGGGGCACGCCCGAGAGGGACGAGGCGGTTGTACGCCTCAACACCGTCATTCATCATGTCAAGTCCTAATTTCCATTCCTAGGGAGGAAAGTCATGCGTACGAAGTGGCTCGTCGCGTTGCCCGCTGCCGTGGCCCTGATGGCCGCCGCGTCGGTCGCTCAGGCCGCCGGGGGCGGGGGTACACTCGTCGTTGGGATGGAAGCGGCGATCGGGTTCCTCGATCCGCATACTTCCAACTCCGGAAACACGCACCGGGTCAACGACCAGATCTTCGAGCGGCTATTCAGCCGCGACCATACGCAACCGAATGACGGCTCCCCGCCGCCAATCTTGCCGCGCTTGGCGACCGGGTATGAGGTTTCGCCGGATGCACTGGTCTATACGATCAGCTTGCGCGAGGGCGTAAAGTTCCACGATGGTACGAACTTCAACGCCGAGGCTGTGGAGTTCAACATCCGCCGGATGTGGGACAAGGACTTCGAGTTCTTCACCGCGGGCTCGACCCAGGGCGGCGACACCTGGAACAGCCTGGAATCGATCGAGGTCCTCGATTCGCACACCATTCGATTGACCATGTTCCAGCCCTTCTCGTTCTTCATCGAGAAGCTCGCGACCACGATCGGTCTCGGCATGAACTGGATGGGCAGCCCGACGGCGTTTAAGAAGTACGGGAATGAGGAGATCAAGAACCACCCCACGGGGACGGGAGCGTTTCGCTTTGTCGAGCGCGTGCGCGGCCAGCGAGTCGTGCTGGAGCGCAATCCCGACTACTGGGACTCGCAGTATCCCAAGGTGGATCGCCTCATCTTCCGCGAGATACCTGAGGCGTCGACTCGCGTGAACGCGTTGTTGGCGGGCGAGGTCGACCAGATCGCGGTGGTCCCGCCCGACCAGATCGTGCCGCTCGAGGAGGCGGGCTATGTGATTCAGAAGGGGCCGACCCCACACAACTGGTTCGTCAACTTCAATCACTCCGAACCGCCGTTCAGCGATGTCCGGGTGCGCCAGGCAGTAAACCTCGCCATCAATCGGGAGGCGATGGCCGCGGAGCTGTTGCAGGGCTCGTCGCTGCCGGCGATCTGCTTCTGTGCCCGCACCTCGCCGACTTTCAACCCGCCGCCGGATTGGGCCGGGTACGAGTACAATCCGGAGAAGGCCAAGGCGCTGCTCGCCGAGGCCGGCTATCCCGACGGGTTCGAGACCATCTTCGAGACCTCGACCGAGGGATCGGGACAGGTCATGCCCGTCCAGATGGCAGAGTGGATTCAGCGGGATCTTGCCCAGGTCGGGATCGACGTCCAGCTCAGGACGTTCGAGTGGCTGACCTACGTCGGCCGCTGGTACGGCGGCATGACCCCGGAGATCGGCATGAACCAGATCTCCACCGGATCCAACGAGGACTACTGGGTATGGCAGCTCGCCCATCCCGACGGCGTGCTGAACTCGGGACACCTCGTCGACGACGAGTTCGGCGACCTGCTCGACCGCGCGAACCGCGCCCTCAACGAGGACGAGCGCAACGCCTTGATCCTCGCGGCGGTGAAGCGGGAGAAGGAGCAGGCCCACCACGCGCCCATCGTGAACGATCAGTTCCCGGTGGCGATGTCGGCGAGGGTCAAGGGCTTCGTCCGCCCCGCGGACTGGACGGTCGATTACCGGATCGTTTCGGTCGAAGAGTAGTCGCGCGGCTTCATTCGCGAAGGGAGGGAATGCGCCTCGGCGCATTCCCTTTCCTTTACCGGGTCTTGGGCTCGAGTATCGCCGACATGAGCTTTCGGGTGTAGGCCCCTTTTGGCGATCGAAAGAGCTCGCCCGTCGGCCCCATCTCTACGATTTCGCCCGCCCGCATGATGGCGGATCGATCGGCCATGAACTGCACCACGTTGAGGTTGTGGGCGACGAATAGATAGGTGAGGCCAAGCCGCTCCTGCAGGTCCTTCAAGAGGTTGAGGATCTGCGCTTGAATAGAGACGTCGAGCGCGGACACCGGCTCGTCCAGGAAGACGAAGTCGGGCTCGAGTGCGAGCGCCCGGGCGATGCCGATGCGCTGCGCCTGGCCGCCGCTGAACTCGTGGGGATAGCGCTCGCCGTCCCCGACCTCCAGTCCGACCATGTCCAGCAGTTCCGCCACCCGCGTCCGGCGCGCGGCGGCGGAGCCGGTGCCAAAATTGATGAGCGGCAACTCGAGGCTGGCGGCGATCGTCTTTCTCGGATTGAGCGCCCCCAACGGGTTCTGAAACACCATCTGCATCCGCCGCCTAAGCGGCCGCATCGCCTCGGGCGCGAGCCCGGTGATCTCACGGCCGTCGAACAAGACGCGCCCCGCGGTCGGCGCAATCAGACCGAGGATCATCCGCCCCACGGTCGTCTTCCCGCCGCCGGATTCCCCTGCAAGCGCGAAGGTCTCCCCGCGCAGTATGTCGAAGGTGACGCCCGAGACCGCCGCTACCGTGCCGCCCCTTTCCCCAGGAAAGTCCTTGATCAGGTCGCGGACCTCGACGAGCGCGTCTCGATTCGTCATCCGTCGTCGGCCACTTCGGCGTGCAGCCAGCACTTGACCCGGCTGCCGTCCTGAAGCCGGAGCAACGGTGGGCTCTCGGCCCGACAGACCTTCATCGCCTTCGGGCAACGCGGCGCGAAACTACAGCCCCTGGGGAGCGCTCGGAGGTCGGGGGGCTCGCCCGGAATCTGCGTCAGCCGTTTGCTCGTTGATCCCATGGCCGGCACCGATCCGATCAGCCCCGAGGTGTAGGGGTGCTTGGGGTCGCGAAGGATGGTGTCGCAGTCGGCCGACTCCACGGGCGTCCCGGCGTACATGACGACGACCCGGTCGGCCATCAGGGCGACGACGCCGAAATCGTGGGTGATGAGCCAAATCGACATGTTCATCTCGCGCTGGATCTTCAGCATGAGCTGAAAGATGTCCATTTGGGTCATCGCATCGAGCATCGTCGTCGGCTCGTCGGCGATCAAGAGCTCGGGCTCGCCGAGCAGCGCCAGCGCCAGCATGACGCGTTGGTTCATGCCGCCGCTCGCCTGGTAGGGCCTACTCTTGAGAACGCGGCGCGGCTCGGCGATGCCGAGGCGAGCCAGGCTTTCCTCGATGATGTCGCTGGCTTGCCGCCGCGATACATGCCGGTATCGGTTCAGGGTTTCGCGCAGCTGGTCACCGATGTTGATCAGCGGATTCAACGCGGCGTACGGGTTCTGAAAGATCATCGAAATGCGTCGGCCCCGGATCGCCTGCATCTCGAGCCGCGTCTTGGTGAGCAGATCCTCGCCGTGAAACAGCACTTGGCCCCTCACGATCCTGCCGGGCGGCTCGGCGATTAGCCGCATGGCCGAAAGTGCGGTGACGCTCTTTCCCGACCCCGACTCGCCGACGACGGCGACGACTTCGCCGCTGCCGATTTCGAGATCGACGCCCTCGGCCGCGTGGACAACGCCGTCGGGCACGTGGAAACGCGTGGACAGGTCGACCACCTGCAGCAACAGCGGGGATTTGCGCGCCGCCGCCCGGCCGCCAAGCGCGCCCGCCGCCGGCTCGGGCATCCTACCGGTGGCCGCTGCGCCGGCGGGGGTCCATCGCATCCCGGATCCCGTCGCCGGCGACGTTGAACGCGAGCGCCACGATCAGGACCATGACCCCGGGAATCGTGGCAATGTGCGGCATGTTGCGCAGGAGGACCCGGCCGTCGGCGGTCATGATGCCCCAGTCCGCGGTCGGCGGCTGGACGCCGACCCCGAGAAAACTCAGCCCGGCCGCCAGCACGATCAATCCGCCGATCCCCGTCGTCGCGTAGACGATCAACGAAGGCATGACGTTGGGAACGATCTCCCGCACCAACAAGCGAGACATCGGCGTGCCGCAGGCCCGGGCCGCCTCGACATAGTCGCTCGCCCGTACCGACAGCGTCTCGACGTAGACCACGCGCGTCATGTAGGGGATCGAAACGATGGCGATCGCCATCATCACGTTCATCATGCCCGGCCCCAATATCGTCGCCACGGCGAGCGCGAGGAGAACGGCTGGGAAGGCGAAGAGGACGTCCATCGAACGCATGATGAAGCCGCTCAGCCACTTGCCGGTCATGCCCGCCGCCAGGCCCAGCACGAGCCCCCCGAGCGCGGAAACCAGCACGGGCAGCACGGCGACGGTGATGGAGACCCGGCCGCCCCAGATGAGCCGGCTCAGGATGTCCCGACCCCCGCCGTCGGTGCCCAGAATGTGGCCGGGAGTCCCGATGGGGGCGAGCCTGCCCGCCTCGGAATGCGCCACGTTCGGATCGTAGGGGCTGATGAGGGGTGCCGCGGCCGCTGCGGCGACTACGAGCGCGATGACGATCATCCCCACGAGCGCCAGCCGATCCCGGCCGAGCGCCAGAAGGCCGAGGCGAAGCTGTGAGCGGTAACCGGCGGGTGCGCCTTCCGCCATGGCCGGTTCGGCCGCGCCGCGATCACCGGATCGGTCGAGCTTGGCCTCCACAGTGCGGGGTTCTCCCTAGTGGCCCTTCGTCCGGGGGTCGATGAGGGCTTGGGTGATATCGGTGATCAGGTTGATGGTCACGAACAGCACGCCATTGAAGATGACGACGGTTTGAATGACCGGAACGTCCCGGGTTCCGATGGCGTCGAAGATCAGAAGGCCGATCCCCGGCCAGGCGAAGACGACCTCGCTGAAGAGCGCGGCGCCGAAGATGAAACCGAGCTGCAGGCCGGTGATATTGACGATCGGCGCCAGGATGTTCTTAGTCGCGTGCCTTAGGATGACCGACCTCTCGCTCAGGCCGCGGGCGCGGGCCGCCTGGACGTAGGCCTGGCCCAGCGCATCGGCCATCGCCGACCGCGTGAGCCGGATGATTACGGCCATGGGAATGAGCGCGGTGGTAAAGGCGGGCAGGATTGCGTGCCGGAGGAGATCGAGGATCTCGCCTTCGCGATCCAGGCTGTACATGCCGGACACGGGCAGGACGCCGAGCAGCAAGCCGAAGAAGAAGACGAGCAGCAGCCCCAGCCAGTAAACCGGGGCGCTGGCCAGGGCGAGCGCGGTCGCGGTGATCGCCCGGTCGATCGCCGAGTACTGCTTGATCGCGGCGATGATGCCGCCGCCGAAGCCGAGCACGGAGGCGATGGCGAAGCTTATGCCGGTGAGGATGCCGCTGTTGACGACACGCTCGAGCAGGATCGTCGAGACCGGCGCATCGTAGGTGGTCGACCTGCCGAAGTCGCCTTGTACGAAATTGATGAGCCACTTGTAGTACTGGACGGGAAGCGGTTGGTCCCACCCCAGTTTCGTCAACAGCGCTTCGCGTGCCTCCTGACCCGCCCACGGGCCGAGGAGATAAAAGGTCGGATCCCCCGGCACCATCTTCATCAGCAGGAACCCGACTACCGAGACCCCGAAGAAGATCGGGATCACCGACCACAGCCGCCAGAGGATGAACCGGCTCACGGCCGGCCGCCCTCGATCGAGATGATGAGGTTGCCGTGGTCTTCGACTTCGACGCGCGCCGCCGGTGGGATCACGATCGTCGTGTCCATCTGCTCGATGATCGTCGGACCGATCACCGTGGTGCCCGCCATCAGCCGCGCGCGGTCGAAGATGTCGACCTCGATCGCCTCTTCGGGCTCGTTGAAGTAGACGCGGCGGCGCCCCTTGACGGCATCACGATCGCCGCGCTCCAAGTGGCGGGCCGCCGGCCGCTCCACCTGACCGGTCCCGATCAGGCGCAGATTCATCAGCATCGTCGGATCGCCGGGGCTCGCGATTCCGTAGGCCGCGGCGTGGCGGGCGTGAAAGTCCTCGGACAGCACCTCCGCGACGTCGGCGCCGATGGTCTCGGGCACTGGAACGACCAGGCGGAAGGACTGGCCGACGTAGCACATGTCGATCTCGCGGGCGATCGTGACGTCTTGGCCAGCCATCACCTCTTCGTCGAGGAGCGCGCGTACGCCATCTTCGAGTTCTGCGAAGACGGCTCTGAGCTCCGCCGGGTCGGTGGCGTTCGCTTCGCGCATGAAGGTGCGCACGACCTCGTGCTTGAGGTCGCTTGCCAGGAGCCCCACCGCCGAGTTCACGCCTGGCGTCGGCGGCACGAGGACGGTGCCGATCCCCAATGCCTTGGCGATCGCCGCGGCGTGCATGGGTCCGGCCCCACCCGAGGGGACGAGCACGTAGTCGCGGGGATCGATCCCCTGCTCGACCGAAATGAAGTAAAGGGCGCTCGTCATCTTGGCGTTGGCGATGTCGATGATGGCCCGCGCCGCCGCCACCAGATCGAGGCCCGCAGGCTTGGCCACCTTGTCCGCGATCGCCTTCTCGGCGAGCCCCTCGTCGAGGGCAGCCTCGCCGCCGAGGAAGAACGCGGGGTTGATCCGGCCCAGGACGACGTTCGCGTCCGTCAACGTCGGCTGATCGCCGCCTTGCGCGTAGCAGGCGGGACCGGGGTCGGCGCCCGCGCTCTGGGGACCGACGGTAAGCGCGCCGCCGGGATCGACGTGGGCGATGCTGCCCCCTCCGGCGCCGATCTCGACCAGGCTGATGACCGGAGTCAGCACCGGATAGCCCTGGCCCCGGGCGGCGGTCAGGCTGGCGATCGCGGACGATCCGACCTCGAACTGCTCGGCGATCAGCGGTTGCCCTCCGTTGACCAGCGCCGCCTTGGCGGTGGTGCCGCCGATGTCGAGGGACATGAGGTTGCCGTGCCCCGAAAGCTCGGCGATGAACGCGGCGCCGATCACCCCGGCGGCGGGCCCCGATTCCACGAGATGCACAGGATGCCGCTTGGCCGTCGCCGAGGCCATGATGCCGCCCGCCGAAGTCATCATGTGCAGGCTGGGCCTAATGCCGCGTTCGTGAAGCCGGTCCTCGAGGCGTGCCACGTAGGGCGCCACCTTGGGCAGCAGCACGGTATTGACGACGGTGGTGGAGGTGCGCGGGTACTCGCGGTACTCGCGGCTGACCTCCGAGGAGAGGACGATCGGCAGCGCGCCGCACTCCTCCGCCAGCAGCTCGCCGGCGCGGCGCTCGTGGTCCGGAAAGCCATACGAGTGCAGGAAGGCCACGGCGATCGCCTCGACGCCGTGGCCCATCAGGGTGCGCGCGGCTGCGCGCACCGCCTCCTCGTCCAGGGGCATCAGCACCGTGCCGTCGGGACCCATCCGCTCGGGTACGCCGACGCAGAGATAGCGTGGGATCAGCGGCTCTGGCCGCTCGAAGAAGAGGTCGTAGAGGGTGGGCCGGGTCTGATAGGCGATCTCGAGAACGTCGCGGAAGCCCTCGGAGGTGATCAGTCCGGCCTTCGCCCCCTTGCCCTCGATGATGGTGTTGGTGGCGATCGTCGTGCCGTGGACGACGAAGGAGAGCTGCTCTGGCGCCAGGCGATAGCGGCTGAGCGCCTTGTCGATGCCGTCGATGCAGCCTTGCGAGGGGTCCTTCGGTACCGTCGCCACCTTGGCGGTCAGGATCTCCCCGCTGGCCTCTTCGACCAGGACGATATCGGTGAACGTCCCGCCCACGTCGACGCCTACGCGATAACGACCCTCGGTGCCCACCGCGTCCCCCCGACGAACCCCTGTGTCATGGTATCCCGAAGCTTCGGCGGATGTGGAGTCCGGCATGGCGGCGACCACGCGCAAGCTTGTCCGCCGCGGGGTGCCCGGCTAGAGTGACGGGCGTCGATCCGACCCTTACGACTGTCGAGGCAGCCCACCATGAGCGAACCCGTCGTCGCCCAGGCGGAACCTTACGAAACAGAGCTCGTCGCCGGAGAGAACTACGCCTGGTGCGCCTGCGGCCTGAGCGCGACCCAGCCCTTCTGCGACGGCTCTCACAAGGTGACCGACATCCGCCCGATCGTCTTCACCGCCGAGGAGAGCGAGACCGCGTGGCTCTGCGGCTGCAAGCGGACCGGGAGCAAGCCGCACTGCGACGGCACCCACAACACGCTCTGAGCGCGCACTCCGGCGGAGAGGAGCCCGTGCCATGACCAAGGCCCAGACTGCTGCGGCTGCAAGCCCGGCCACGCCGGAGCCGCCGTTCACCCTCGTCAGAAAGGACGACCCCACCTTCGTGCCGGGGCGGCGCGACTTCATGACCTACCGCGACCTCGGCGTCACGGCGGCGAGCGCAGGCCGCATCCGCGCGCAGATCACCTCGGCCAAGGTCGGGCTCACGCGGCCGACCGGCTGGCACACGCATATCTGCGAGGGACAGATCGTCTACATGCTGGACGGCTGGGTCGAGCTCGCCTTCGAGCACGAGACCATCCGCATCGAGGGAGGGGATTCGCTCTACATCCCCGGCGGCACGCCGCACAACGAGATCGCCACCTCGAATTCGTTCGACCTGATCGAAATCTCCGTGCCGGCCGACATGGGCACCGAGCCCTGCGATCCGCCGCCGGGATGGCGCGAGGACGCTTAGGGCGCTAGCGCACTATCCGACCAGACGGGATCGAATCCGGTTGGTGCACGATGCTTCCCCTTGGCATGCAGTGCGGCCCGAAAAGCCCCCACCTCTCCCCGGCCCTCTCCGCCAACCCTTTCGTATCCCTCAATCGCCGGGCGCTCGCTCCGCTCGCTTGGCTCGGGGGCGGAGAGGGAGAGCGGGTGGCGCCGTCTGAGTTCCCCCTCCGCCCTCCGGGGGGAGGGGGACAGGGGGCATTAGCGCTAACTTGTTTTTCATGTTGGCGCTCCGTATTTTGGGTCCATTCGTGCTACGGGGAGAATCGGCGGATGGACGAGGACTGGGATGTGGTGTCGTCGTTTCTGCCCGAGGGCTGGCGCGAGCTGGCACGGGAGACCGGCGCCTTGAAGGGTCTGCGCAAGGACAAGTCGCCCGACGCCCTGCTGCGCACGCTGTTGCTGCATCTGGCCTGCGGACACTCGCTGCGCGAGACCGTGGTGCGGGCCAGGCAGGCGAAGCTGGCCGATCTGTCCGACGTGGCCTTGATGAAGCGGCTGAGGAAGTCGGCGGACTGGCTGCAGGCGTTGTGCGTCGCGCTGTTTCGCGAACAGGGGGTCGCGCTGTCGGCGGCCGGCGGGTTCCAGGTCAGGGTGTTCGACGCGACGACGGTGAAGGAGCCGGGCAGGACCGGTTCGCTGTGGCGCCTGCACTACAGCGTGCGGCTTCCCTCGCTGGCGTGCGACTTCTTCAAGCTGACGGCGACGGAGGGCCGGGGCACGGGCGAGGCGTTCGCGCAGTTCCCGATCGGCGCGGGCGACCATGTGCTCGCCGACCGGGCCTACTCGACCGCTGCGGGCTTGCACCATGTGGTGTCCGCAGGCGGTCATGTCACGGTGCGCGTGAACACCGGGGTGCTGTCGCTTCGCACGCGCGACGGCGCGCCGTTCGACCTGCTTGCGCAGGTCACGACGCTGAAGCGCGTCGGCACGGTACGGTCCTGGCCCGTGCTGGCGGTGGGCGATGGCATCGCGGTGCCGGGGCGGGTGTGTGCGATCGGAAAGACGCAGGAAGCCATCAGGCGCGCGCAGCGCAAGCTGCGCAAGGAGGCCGGGCGCAAGGGCAAGCAGGTTCAGCCGCGAACCCTGGAGTTTGCGCGCTACGTCATCGTGTTCACGACCTTCCCGGAAGCGACCTTCACTGCCGCCGAGGTTCTCGAGTGGTATCGCACCCGCTGGCAGGTCGAGTTGGTCTTCAAGCGCTTCAAGTCGCTGGCACAGCTGGGGCATCTGCCCAAGCACGACGACGACAGCGCCAAGGCGTGGCTCTACGGCAAACTCCTGGTGGCGCTGCTGGTGGAAAAACTGATCCGCCACGCCACCTCCGTTTCCCCCTGGGGGTACAGCTTGGAGGCGGCGCCGGCCGCACAGCGCCTGGCGTGACTTCAGATTCATGCTCAACCAGGTCGCGCGCGCCATCGAACCCCATCTGCCGCTTGCACAGGCGATCGACGAATGGAACCAGATCTCCAAGTCCCTCTCCGAACCACCTCGACGGCGCCTGCTCCAGATCGCCGAATACTTCATGGAACAATGTCAAACAAGTTAGCGCATATGGGGACAGGGGGAGGTGGGGAGCGCCGCGCTCGGGTCGAGGTGATCTGGTGTGGTCGGATGCTGAGCCAGGTGGCGGCGCCTCACGCGGCGGTCAGCGTGAATCCCTCGTAGCCGTTGGCGACAACCGCCTCGCACTTTTCGATGTAGGTCGAGAGGCCGCCGGTATAGGGCGTCACCTTGCGCGGCTTTCCGGGCACGTTGGCGCCGACATACCACGAGTTGCATGAGGGGAAGAGCGTCTCGGCCGCCACCTCCTCATGGTGGGCCATCCATGCGTCCTCCGCCGAGCGCGTCGCCTCGATGTGCGGGCGCCCGCAGGCGCGCGCGTGGGCGATGCAGTCCGAGATCCACTCGACGTGCTGCTCGATGGTGGGGACCATGCTGGTAAGCACCGACGGGCTGGTGGGTCCCGTGACGGTAAAGAGGTTGGGGAAGCCCGCGACCGCAACGCCCAAATATGTCCGGGGCCCGTCGGCCCACTTCTCCCTCAGCGGCTGCCCACCCGCGCCGCGAACGTCGATCCTGAGCAGGGGGCCGGTCATCGCGTCGAAGCCGGTGGCGAAGACGATGGTGTCGAATTCGTACTCCTTGCCGCCGGTGCGTAGGCCGGCAGGCGTGATCTCTTCGATCGGCGCGTCGCTGATGTCGACCAGCGTCACGTTGGGCCGGTTGTAGGTCTCGTAGTAGTCGGTATCGAGGCAGATGCGCTTGCAGCCCATGTAGGAGTGCGGCGAAAGCAGCGCCGCCAGGTCCGGATCGCGCACCTGCTCGCGGATCTTGCGACGGATGAACTCGGTCGCGACGCCGTTCGCCGCGCCATTGGCCAGCAAGTCGTCGAACACGCCGTAGAAGCTGAGGCCGCCCTTCTGCCAGCGGGTCTCCAATTCGCCCTCGCGCTCCTCGGCGCTCATCTCGGCCACGGTCAGGGGGTTCGGATGCCACCAGGAGCCCGTCGCCGTCTGCTTCGCGCGCCGGCGCAGCTCCCCATAATTGGCCCTGACAGCGGCGTATTCCGCTTCGTCCAGCGGCCCGTTGCGGGCGGGAATGGTGTAGTTCGGCTGGCGCTGGAAGACGGTGAGATGCTCGGCCTCCGCCGCGATCAGCGGGATCGACTGGATGGCGGAGGAGCCGGTGCCGACGACGCCGACCCGCTGGCCGGCGAAGGAGACCTTCTCATGGGGCCAGGCGCCGGTGTGGTACCAGGCGCCTTCGAAACGGTCCAAGCCGTCGAAGGCAGGGCGGTTGACGGCCGAGAGGCACCCGGTGGCCATGATGCAATAGGTGGCGCTGAGCCGCGTGCCGTCCTCGGTGGCGATCCGCCAGCACCCTGCCGCATCGTCGAAGACGGCCTCGGCGACCGTGGTTTCGAAGCGGATGTCGCGGCGGAGGTCGAACCGGTCTGCGACATGCTCCAGGTAGCGCAGGATCTCCGGCTGCCCGGGATAGCGTTCGGTCCACAGCCATTCCTGCTGCAGCGCGTCGGAGAACTGGTAGGAATACTCGACACTATCGGAATCGCAGCGGGCGCCGGGATAGCGGTTCCAGTACCAGGTGCCGCCGACGCCGCTGCCACGCTCGATGACCTGCACCGAGAGCCCCATCCCGCGCAGGCGATGGAGCATGTAGAGGCCGGCGAAGCCCGCGCCGACGACGACCGCGTCCACGTCCGGCGCCGCCGCAGCGCCGCCGCCGTTCCCGGTCTCGCTCCCTGTCGCAGAGGTGCTCATGGCCCGTGGCCGCCTGTCTGCGTTAAGGGAGTTTAGCGCGGAACGGCCGGTCTTCGCACCCGGCCTTCTGGGCGCGCGGCAGGGAATGAGTGCAGCTCACGCGGCGCCGAGCGAGAGTCCTTCGTAGCCGCTGGCGGCAACCGCGTCGCACTTCTCGACGTAGGCCGAGAACCCGGCCGTGTAGGGCATCACCTGGCGCGGCTTGCCGTCGACATTCGCGCCCACGTACCAGGAGTTGCAGGCGGGGAAGAGCGTGCGGTCCGCCTCCTCGTCGTGATGGGCAATCCACTCGGCTTCTGCCGTGCGCGTCGCCTCGATGCGCGGGCGGGCGTGCGCACGCGCATACGCGATGCAGTCGGCGATCCACTCCACGTGCTGCTCGATGGCGGGAACCATGCTGGCGAGCACCGAGGGGCTGGTCGGCCCCGTGATCGTGAAGAGGTTGGGGAAGCCCTCGATCGCGAGGCCGAGGTAGGTGCGCGGCCCGTCGGCCCACTTCGCCTGCAATGACCGCCCGCCTCTGCCGCGAATGTCGATGCGCAGCAACGACCCGGTCATCGCGTCGAAGCCGATGGCGAAAACGATGGTGTCGAGCGCGCAATGGTCGCCGCCGGTGCGCAAGCCGGTGCGCGTGACCTCCTCGATCGGCGCCGCGCTGATATCGACCAGGGTGACATCGGGCCGGTTGAAGGTCGCGAAATAGTCGGTATCGAGGCATATGCGCTTGCAGCCGACGACGGTGCGCGGGGTCAGCAGGGCGGCCACCTCGGGATCGCGGACCTGCGCACGGATCTTGCTGCGGAGAAACTCGGCGGCGATATCGTTCGCCTCGGTATTGACCAGCACGTCCTTGAAGACGCCGTAGAAGCAGAGTCCCCCCGTCCGCCATCGGGCCTCGAGCTCGCGCTCGCGCTCCTCGGCGCTCATCTCCCCGGCAGCCGCAAGGTTCGCCGACCACCAGCAGCCGCTCGGCGTCTCCCGCGCCCGGCGGCGCTGCTCACCGTAGTGCGCCCGTATGCCGGCGTACTCCGCATCGCCCAGCGGCGCATTGCGGGCGGGGATCGAGTAGCTCGCCTGGCGCTGGAAGACGGTGAGGTGGCGCGCCTCCGCGGCAATCACGGGAATCGCCTGAACCGCCGATGAGCCGGTGCCGACGATGCCGACTCGCTTGCCGGCGAAGGAGACCGCCTCATGAGGCCAGGCGCCGGTGTGGTACCGCTCGCCGGCGAAACGGTCCAAGCCGTCGAAGGCCGGCCGATTGGGGACAGAGAGGCAGCCGGTCGCCATGATGCAATAGGTGGCGCTGAGTCGGGTGCCGTCGTCGGTGGCGATGCGCCAGCACCCCGCCGCCTCGTCGAAGGCCGCCTCGGTGACGGTCGTGCCGAAGCGGATGTCGCGGCGGAGGTCGAACCGGTCCGCGACGTGCTCCAGGTAGTGCAGAATCTCGGGCTGGGTGGCGAAGCGCTCGCTCCAGCGCCACTCCTGCTGCAGCGTGTCGGAGAACTGGTACGAATACTCGACGCTGTCGAGGTCGCAGCGGGCGCCCGGATAGCGGTTCCAGTACCAGGTGCCGCCGACCCCGCCGCCCTGCTCCAGGACACGCACCGAGAGCCCCATCGAGCGCAGGCGATGCAGCATGTAGAGCCCGGCGAAGCCTGCGCCGACCACGATCGCATCGAAGTCCGGTGCAGACGTGGCGCGCAGCCTGCTGGTCTCAGGCACGGTCGAGCATCAGGGCCGCAGCACCCACCATGCCCGCGTCGTTGCCGAGCGCGGCCTTGACCACGCGGATCGCGCCTGCGGGTGCGAGCACGGCACGCGCGATGGCGCGCTCCGCAGCCTCGCGATAGAGCGCGAAGTGGCGCTCGCCGATGCCGCCGCCGATGAGGATCACCTCGGGCAGGAGGGTGTGGACGAGGCTCCAGATTGCCGTCTCCATCGCGTCGGAGCTGCGGACGACGATCGCCTTGGCCGGCTCCGCGCCGGCCTCGGCAGCGGCGAAGACGGCCTCGGCATCCGCGTAGCCGAATTCCGCGCCGGCCCGTGCGAGCGCGGGCCCGGCGACGAGAGATTCGAGGCAGCCTCGTCTGCCGCAGTAACACTCGGGTCCCGTCGGGTCGACGATCAGATGGCCGATTTCGGGATGCTCGTTCGCCGCGCCTCTGAGGATCGCACCGTCGATCAGCGCCGCGCCGCCGAGGCCGGTGCCGATTGTCAGCATCAGCGCGACGCGGGCGCCGCGGGCTGCGCCGGCCAGCGCCTCGCCCAGCAGTGCCGCATCCGCGTCGTTGATCAGCCGCACCGGCGTGTCGAAGCGGGCGACGAGCGGGCTCAAGATGTCGTTCCCCTCCCAACCGGGGAGGGTGTAGAAATTGTCGATCCGCCCGGTCGCTTCGTCGAAGGGGCCGGGGCAGCCGAGGCCGATGCCGGCAAGCGCGGCGACTTCGATGCCGGCCTCTGCCAGGGTCTCGTCGATGGCCCGGGTAAGCCGCTCGAGCCCAGCATCGAAGCCTGCCTCGGCGTCGGTCGCGATGGTCCGCCGCGCATGCACCGCGCCGGCTGCATCCACCGCGCCTACCGCGATCTTGGTGCCGCCGATGTCGACGCCGAGGGCGTAGCGGCTCATGGTTCGGCTTCGTGAAACTCGGTGTCGGCCGCCGCGTCCTCGTCGCAGAGGCAGACCGCGTCGCCGTGCAGCCACAGGAACGAAGCGGGCAACGCCGGCGTGACGCGACGCGATGCAAGCCGGGCAAGGGGCGTTCGCTTGGCGGTGCCGGAGACCATGAGCAGGATGCGGCGGGCGCGCAGGATGTCGCCGAGACCGAGCGTCAGTCCGTGTCGGACCGGATCAGCGGTTTCGGCCAGCATCGGGTGGCTGCGCGATCGTTCGGCGAGGGCAGCAACGTGGCAGAAGGGATCGAAGCTCTCCGCCGGCTCGTTCAGCGCCAGATGCCCGTTCAATCCCAGCCCCAGGAGGCAGAGATCGATGGGCCCGGCCGCCTCCAGCGCCGCTGCCACCCGCCGGCACTCCGCGGCCGCATCCGGCGCGTCGCCGCGGATTCCGATCCAGCGCTCCGGCGGCACCGCGAGGGGGCCGCGCACCGTGCGCTCCAGGTAGGCGGCGCAGCTCGCCGGGTCGTCGGGGCCGGGGCCGGCCCACTCGTCGAGCTGGATGTAGCGCGCGCTCTCAAGCCGCTCGGGCGCGCCGGCCAGCAGCGCGTAGGTGCCGGTCGGCGTCCCCCCGCTGGCGAGGCAGATCAGCAGGTCGGGCTTGGCGCGGGCCGCCTCCCAGATGACCTCTGCCGCCGCCCGATCGAGCGCCTCCCGGTCGGGGAGGACGGTGATGCGCATGGTCTCAGCCCGCGCCGCCCCGCCACAGATCCCAGGGCTTGGCCGCGTCGCTCCTGAACGGGAGCGCGACCTTGGTACCGGTGCGGGCCGATTCGTAGGCCGCGAACAGCACCTCCTGCACGGCGCGGGCGTCCTCTCCGGTCACGAGCGGTGCCGTGCCGTTCTGCACGCAATCCACGAAGTGGTCGAACTCGCCCCAGAAGCCGTAGTTCCACTCCTCCTCGTAGATGGTGAAGCTCCACCCCGTGGTCTCGCCGCCCTTCTCCACGGCGTAGTCGTAGCCGCTGCGGCTGTAGGTCTCGATGGAGTTGCCGTGGAGCAGGTCGGCATAGGCCACGCCTTCGGAGCCGTGCACCTCGGCCCGGTCGTCCATGCCGCCGGGCTTGGTCCAGCTGGTCTCGTTGAGGAAGAAGCAGCCGTTCTCGAACTCGAGAATGAGCAGCGCGTTGTCCTCGCCCCTGGTCTTGTCGCCGTGCACCTGGGTCGAGAGCTGGGCGTAGACCGAGACGATCGGCGCCCGGTCGAGCATCCAGCGGGCGAAGGCGATGCCGTGGCAGCCCATGTCCGCGACCACGCCGCCGCCGGCGCGATCGACATCCCAGAAGTGGGGCGCGTGGGGGCCGTCGTGCTTCTCGGACTGCTTGACGAGGGTCGGGCGGCCGAGCGCCCCGGAATCGAGCAGGGACTTCATGCGCACGTACTTGGGCGCGAAGCACAGCTCCTCGGCGTACATGAAGAGCACGCCGGCATCGGCGCAGGCGGCGATCATGCTGTCGGCCTCGGCCATGCTCAGGCACATCGGCTTCTCCAGCACGACATGCTTGCCCGCGGCGGCGCAATCCAGCACCAGCGGGCAGTGGGTGTCGTTGGGCGTGCCGATCACCACCATGTCGATATCGTCGCGCTCCAGCAGCGGGCGGTGATCGGTCCAGTGGTGGGCCATGCCGTAGGTCCCGGCGAAGGCCTCGGCATTGCCGGGGGTGGGCGACGCCACGCCGACGAGCCTCGCATGGGGGTTGCGCACCAGCGCGCGGGCGTGAATCCCGCTCACGAACTGCGAGCCTAAGAACCCGACACCGACCGGTTTCGTCATCGACGGCCTCGCTCTCGAAGGAAGTCGCGCGTGGCATTGCAGCCCGGCGCCTCGAACGCGTTCTTACTACAGGCGCCGGACGTACATCCGCAACCGGCAGCCACTGGACATTAGGACTTGAGTAGGGCCGCACCGCGCCGAGCACTTGAAAAGGGGCTTGGGGCTCGACGCCTGCGTTATGCTTGACGTAATGCGGATAGGCTGCCTACGTTGGAGACAGTGGCCACAGACGTTTAGAAGCGCGTTGACTGTCGACTTCGCGAACAAGAGAACGGAGGACTTCTATCGTGGCCGCAGGGTCGCAGCTTTCTCTGGCTTCTCTCGCACTGCGTCGCGCAAGCTGGACCAGCTCGATGCGGCCACGGGACTTCGGGACCTGATGCGCCCCGGCAATCGGCTTGAAGCGCTGAAGGGCCGCCGCAAGGGGCAGTGGAGCATCAGGATCAACGACCAATGGCGCATCTGTTTCGAGTGGCCGGAGGGGAGCCCCGGCCCGGCCAGAGTGGAAATCGTCGACTATCATTGAGAAGGAAGCGAGACATGTCTCGCGAAGCCATCCATCCAGGCGAGACGCTGCGTGAGGATCTCGATGCCCTCGGAATGAGCGCCGCGGAGCTCGCACGGCGGATCGAGGTGCCGGTAAACCGCATCACCGAGATCCTCAACGGCCGCCGCGCCGTCACCGGCGACACGGCACTGCGGCTGGGGCATTTCTTCGGGACCTCGGGGGAGTTCTGGCTCAACCTGCAAAAGCTCTACGAACTGAGACGCGCCGAGCAGAAGAACGGCGCCGAAATCTCCCGCCTGCCGTCGCTGGACGACAGCGATCGGATGCGGGCTTCGGGTTGACCCGCCGCCATCAGCCCGTGACCGAACACTCCTTAGGCATTGCTTGCGTCGTCCGGCGGTGGCGCTGGCGGGCGGAGCGAGCGCCCGGCGCTTGAGGGAAGAAACTAAACCGATCAGAAGCCGTGCTTCGCGGCCTCCTCGGCGTACTTGGCCTTCTGCTCTGGCGTTGCCTCGGTCTGGAAGTGCTCCTTCCATTCCGCGTAGGTCATGCCGTAGACCAGCTGGCGCGCCTCCTCCAGGTCCATGTCGAGCCCCTTCTCCTCGGCGGCGGCGCGATACCACTTGGAGAGGCAGTTGCGGCAGAAGCCCGCGAGGTTCATCAGCTCGATGTTCTGCACGTCGGTGCGCTTGCGCAGGTGCGCGACGAGGGTGCGGAAGGCGGCGGCCTCCAGCTCGGTCTGGGTCTTATCGTCCATCGTCCGCCTCCCCGGCGCCGGCCTGCGGCGCGCCCTCGGCCGCGGCGAGCTTCGCTTCGAGCTGGGCGACCCGCTCGGCCAGCGCTTCGCTTTCGCTTCTGGCGCGCGCGGCCATCTCCTTGACCGCATCGAACTCGTCCCGCGGGACCAGGTCCATCTGCGCCAGAATTGCTTCGAGGCGCCGCTTGACCATGGCGTCGAGCTCGCCCTTGAGGCCGCTCGCGGCACCCATGGCCCCGGTGGCGACCCGCGCCACGTCGTCGAGAATGTGGCTGTCGGTCTGCATCGGCAGTCTCCCCAAGCCCAGCGCCAGTATGCCATGGAGGCGTGCGCTCGCTACAGCGTGAGATGGATCGAGCCCGGGTGCTTTTCAAGCGCGACCAAACCGGCGACCATCGGCGAATGGCGGAAAGCGTTCGGTCACGCAGTGATGAGAGTGGTGGATTCAACGATTGAGTGTTCGCTTCCAGTCCTTGCGGAGGGGCCGCAACCAGACGTCCTTTTTCGGCTGGGCTCGCTTCGTATGCCTGTCATAGCGTCCTCTTCCCTGGGTGGTGCCGACGCAGTGATGGAATGGGCTGAGGTCATTTTCGGCACCCTCAACAAGACACTGGTAACGCCAACGACGATTCGATATCGTCGCGCGCATGGCGATGCGCGACGAGGATTTCGGGGCGATCCCGACGCTGACCGAGGCGGACGGCGGGCTCTGGTCGCCGCCCATGGCGACGCCGGAGCCGCGCGACTGGCGGTCTCTGTACGAGCAGGCGCAGGCGCGAGCGGAGACGGAGCGGGCTCGGGCGGACGCAGCGGAAGCGCGCGTCGCAGAGTTGCTTGTGGCGGAGAGGACTGCCCGTTCCCGAGCGGGCCAACTGAACACACAACTCGACAAGAACCGGAACAAGCTCAAGGCGGCCAACGAGGAGGTGAAGGAGGTCCGGCGCGCGGCCAAGGACGCGCTGTTCCACCAGTCGGAAGCAGCGCGGCTGGAGAAGCTGCTTTCGGAATCCGGTGTCGATACGCGCAAGCGCAGCACGATCGTGTCGCTGCGCATGGAAGTCTTCGAACTTCGCGAAGCCTTGAAGACGCCGAAGCCCGGCGACGCCGCGATCGAGGAACTGCGCGGGGAAGTCGATACCCTGACCCGGGAGAACGCCCGGCTGAACAAGGCGCTGGAGCGGTCGCAGGGGCAGAACGACGAGATCGCGGCGCTGCGCAGGAAGGTCGAGGCGCTCCGTCGCCGGTTGAAACGAGCGGCAAAGCCTTCGCCGGCTGGCAGAGCGAGCGCCCAGCTTCGCAAGGCGCTGGAACGCGCACGCAAGCAGAAGGACACGATCAGGGCGTTGCGCGGCGAAGTCGGCACGCTCAGCCGGGAGACCCGTCGGCTGAACCGGGAGGCCCGTCGGCTGCGCCGCCAGTTGGAACCGTTGCCGGACCTCAAGAAGACTGCCCGCAAGATGACCGCCGAGGTCGGTTTTTTGCGCCAGTGTCTGGCCGCCTTCTGCGACCAGAGGGACCGCATCCAGGTGCTGGAGAACCGCATCTTCCATCTGAACGTGGCCGTGAGGACGGCGGCCATCAAGAACGAGAAGCTGGAGGCCGAGCTTGCCGAGCGTCCCCTGCTGTCCGCGATCTTCAAGGTAGTGCGCGCTCGGAACAGGACTATCGAATCGCTGCACGAGGAGATCGCCCGGCAGCGCAAGGCGAACGGCCGGCAGGACAAGAAGATCGCCCGGCTGCGCGAGACGAACGCTGCACTGGGCAAGAAGATAAAGGCGCTTCGGGCTCTGACCGCGAGCCTGGAAGGCCGGATCGTCCAACTCCGCTCGTCCAGGGCGGTCCTGTCGAAGGCCGTCTTCGGGGGCAAGAGCGAGAAGCAGGACAAGCCGCGCTCGGAGCGCAAGCGCGGCCAGCAGCGCGGCGCGCCCGGCCACGGCCGCACCCCGCGGCCCGCGCTCAAGGAGAAGGAGGAACGGCGGGAGCCGCCGCCGGACGCGCTGATCTGCTCGTGCTGCGGCAAGCCCTATATCGCCAACGGCGAGAATGCCTCGTCGGTCATCGAGATCGCGGTCAAGGCCCATATCCGCAGGATCGTGCGCCCGCGCTACCGCCGGAGCTGCGAGTGCGCGTCCTCGGCGCTGGAGGCGATCGCGCCCCCGCCGGCTCGGCTGTTCCCCAGGACGCCCTACGGGGTCAGCGTCTGGGCGCGCATCCTCTACGAGCGCTTCGCCTGCCACAGGCCCCTGCGCCGGGTTGCGGCATGGATGGCGGACCAGGGACTGCCGATCGCGCCGGGGACGATGGCGAGCAGCGTGCGCCGCTTCCTGCCGCTGTTCGCGCCGCTCGCCGAGGCGATCCTCGCCCACCAGAACGGGATGGCGGTGCGCCACGGAGACGAGACCGGCTGGCGCATCCAGGCGCTGGGCGAGACCGGCGGTTCGCGGCGCGCGTGGTTGTGGATCTCGGTCGGCAAGGATGCCGTCTATTACCGCATCGACCCCTCGCGCAGCGCCGAGGCCGCGATGAAGCTGTTCGGTTCGGTCAAGGGCACGGTGTTCCTGGTCTGCGACCGCTACGTCGCCTACGTGAAGATGGCGCGCGAGCTCGACGGCAAGGTGATCCTGTGCTGGTGCTGGATCCACCAGAGGCGCGACTTCATCGAGTGCGCCGCCGGCCAGGTGAAGCTGAGGCAATGGTGCGAGGGATGGATCGAGCGGTTCGCGTCGGTCTTCCGACTGAACAAGGAGCGGCTGAAGCATTACGATCCCGCTCTCGCTCTCGAACGCCAGTCACCGGCGTTCGACGCGGCACATGCCCCGCTGAAGAAGGCCGTCGAGGATCTGTTCGTACAGGGCAAAGCGGAGCTGGCCGGGCTGCCGGACAAGGCGCGCCAGGGCAAGGCGCTGCGCTCGCTGCTCAAGCATCGCGAGGGGCTGAGCGTCTTCGTCGACAATCCCCAGGTCCCCATGGACAACAACCTCCCGGAGCGCGAGTTCCGGAAGGCCGTTATCGGGCGCCGGTTATGCTTCGGTTCGGACAGCGAGGACGGCGCCGACCTCACGTCGACGATGTACTCGGTCTTCGGCACGCTCTCGATGAACGGCATCGTCGTCCTGCGCTGGCTGGAGGCGTGGCTCGAAGCCTGCGCGGAGAACGGTGGCCAGCCACCGGACGACCTGTCGCCGTGGCTGCCCTGGACGATGACCGAGGAGCGCAGGCGCGAGTTCATGACGCCGGAATGACCGGCGTCGTCGAGTGCCGCTATTACGGGCGCGACTTCACCGCCGACGAGATGGCGCTGCTGCGCGCCCTGATCGCCGCCGATCCGCCGCCGACCCGCGCCAACCTGGCGAGGGAGTTCTGCCGGCGTACCCGCTGGCTCAAGCCCGACGGCGGCCTCAAGGACATGATGGCCAAGGTGACCATGCTCGCCATGCACCGCGACGGCGTGATCGAGCTGCCGCCGCCGAGGGGCAAACAGGGCCGGCCCAAGCCCATCGTCTTCGGACCCGACACCGAGCCGCCGCTGTTCCCCGCGCCGACCGCCCTCGACGAGGTTCGGCCCCTCGACTTCCGCACCGTCGTGCGCAACACCCGCGAAGGGAAGCTCTGGAACGAGTTCGTCGCCCGCTATCACTATCTCGGATACAAGCCCCTGGTCGGCGCCCAGATGCGCTACGCCGTCCATGATCGGAACGGCTGGCCGCTGGCCATGCTCGGCTTCTCCACCGCCGCCTGGAAGCTCGCCCCGCGCGACGACTTCATCGGATGGACGCCCGAGCTGCGCGAGAAGAACCTGCCGCTGGTGGTCGACAATCCGCGCTTCCTGATCCTGCCGTGGATCGAGATCCCCAACCTCGGCTCGCACATCCTTGCCATCGTGCGTCGGCGCCTGCCCGCCGACTGGACCGAGCGCTACAACACCACGCCCGTGCTCATCGAGACCTTCGTCGAGACCCCGCGCTACACCGGCGCCGTCTACAAGGCCTCGGGCTGGACGCGGGTCGGCACCACCCAGGGAAGAGGACGCCATGACAGGCATACGAAGCGAGCCCAGCCGAAAAAGGACGTCTGGTTGCGGCCCCTCCGCAAGGACTGGAAGCGAACACTCAATCGTTGAATCCACCACTCTCATCACTGCGTGACCGAACGCTTTCGAATGGCGGAACGCACGAAACGACCGCAGAGGGGAGCGCGTCGGTCATGACGCCGGTCGCGGGCGTGCTCCTCGCAGGCGGCCTGGCGCGGCGCATGGGGGGCGGCGACAAGTGCCTGCGGCCGCTCGCCGGCGAGACCCTGCTCGCACGGGTGATCGCGCGCGCCGCGCCCCAGGTCGGCCCGCTGATCCTGAACGCCAACGGCGATCCCGCGCGCTTTGCGGCCTATGAGGTGCCCGTGGTGGCTGACGTGGTGGAAGGCTACGCCGGGCCGCTCGCCGGTATCCTGACCGCGCTCGAGTGGGCGGCGGAGAATGCACCCCACCATCCGCTGGTGGCGAGCTTCGCCACCGATGCGCCGTTCCTGCCGCACGATTTGGTCGCAACGATGGTGGAGGCCCGCGACATGGCGGGCGCGGACCTTGCCTGCGCCGCCTCGGGAGGTCGGGCGCATCCAGTGTTCGGGCTCTGGCCGGTGGCGCTCCGCGCCGACCTGCGCGCCGCCTTGGTGGAGCAGGGCGAACGCAAGATCGACCGCTGGACCGCAAGTCACAGGCTGGTGGAGGTCGCCTTCCCCTTCGCTCCCGTGGACCCGTTCTTCAACGCCAACCGCGAGGACGACCTGGCCGAGGCCGAGCGCCTGATTGCGGCGCACGGCCCTGCACTCTGAGTCCCGGACGAGCGGCGCTACGCCACTATTCCTCCGCGTGGGCGTAGGTGAGGTCGTGGGGTGGGCGGTCGCCGAGGGCGGGATCGGTGCCCGCCGGCTGGTAGGGCGCGCCCAGCGTTCCGATATCGAGCGGCACCGATTGCTTGAGCAGGCTGCGCGCGATGACCAGCCGCTGGATCGAGGGCGTGCCTTCCTCCAGCATGTTGATCCGGCACTCGCGGTAGAGACGCTCCAGCGGATAGGGGTAGTCCGTGAAGTAGGCGCGCCCGCCGACCACGTCCATCGCCTTGTCGGTCACCCGCATCACGGTCTCGAGCCCGAACAGCTTGGCGATGGAGGCCTCCACCGCGCAGGGCTGCTCGCGGTCGATCTTGGCGGCGACGTCTTCGAGAATCAGACGGAGCGCATAGACGTCGCGGGCCATGTCGGCGAGCTCGGATTGCACTGAGGGGCGGGCGGCGATGGGCCGGCCGAAGGTGATGCGCTCGCCCGCGAAGTGGAGGGCGATTTCCAGCGCCCGCTCGGCGGTGCCGAGCGAGCTCGCGGCGACGAAGACACGGCTCGGCTCCAGCTCGCCGAGGAAGACGTCGAGGCCGTCGCCCTCGGCGCCCACCATGCTGTCCGCCGGCACCGGCGTGTCCTTGAAGCGCAGGATGCCGTGGGGCGGGCCGTTGTTGCCCATCATGTCGGGCATGGGCTCGATGGTGAAGCCGGGCGCGCCGGTGGGCACCACCAGCGCGGTGAGCCCGCGGCGATCGCCCCGGGCGCCGGTGCGGCAGCAAATCAGGTGGCCGGTGGCGAAGTCGGCATTGGTGATGTAGTGCTTCGCGCCGTTGACGATCCAGTGGTCGCCCTCGCGCCTGGCATGGGTGCCGACATCCATGCCGCTGCCGGAATTGGGCTCTGTTATGGCGAAGGTGAGCGATTGCTCGCCGGTGGCGAGCGCCGGCAGCAGCGCCTTCTTCTGCGCCTCGGTGCCGTAGGCGACGATCGCCCGCGCGCTGGTGTTGTGGACGTGCAGCAGCACCCGGACGACGCCCGAGACCTTCGAGAACTCGGCGAGCAGCGGCAGGTACCGGGAGCAGCTCAAGGCGATTCCGCCGTATTCCCTTGGGATGACCGCGCCGAAGAGGCCGTGATCGCGGAACTGCGGAAAGAGCGCGTCCTGCGGGAAGCTGCCCGTGCGCTCCATCTCGCTCGCCCTGGGCTCGACCTCCCGCCAGAGGAAATCGAAGACCCGCTTGCGGTAGGCCTCGTAGTCGCCGTCCGTTTCAACCCTGTTCACCATGCCGTGACTCCCGCCGCTTTTGTTTGCCGCATCTCCGCGAGGTGCTATCTAACACACAAGGAAGAGACGGGTATGAGGGCGAGATGACTGAGACGGCGATTTTCGGAGCGGGCTGCTTCTGGGGCGTCGAGGCCGCGTTTCGCCGGGTCGAAGGCGTCGTCGAGACTGCGGTCGGCTACGCAGGCGGCCACACGGCCGAGCCCGGCTACTACGACGTGTGCAGCGGCCAGACCGGCCATGCGGAGGTGGTGCGGGTGGTCTTCGATCCCGAACGGGTGAGCTACGAGCAGATGCTGGAGCTGTTCTGGCAGGTCCACGACCCGACCCAGGTGAACCGCCAGGGGCCGGATGTCGGCACCCAGTACCGCTCGGTCGTCTTCTGCGGCTCGGAGGCGCAGAAAGAGGCCGCTGAAGCGAGCAAGGCGGCACTCGTGGCGGCGGGCCATCCCATCGCGACCCTGATCGAGCCGGCCGCCGAGTTCTGGATGGCGGAGGACTACCACCAGCAGTATTTCGAGAAGAACCGGCGCATTCGTTCCGGCCTCTTCCGGGTTTGACCGGCCTCTTCCGGCTTCGACGCAACGACCAGGGCTCGGCCTCTCCGATCATGGGAACCCACGAGGCGGGCGAGTCCGCCACCTTGCTGGAGGGGCTGATCGCACGTGCCCGGCGGCTCGGCGCCGATGCCGCCGACGCGCTCTACGTCCACGGCAGCGCACTCGACGCCGGGTGGCGGCTCGGCGAGCCGGAGGAGCTGGTTCGGGCGGAAGGCCGCACCCTGGGTCTCCGCGTTTTCGTCGGCGAGCGCCAGGCCATCGTCTCCACAACGGACCTCTCGGAAAGCACGCTCGGGCCGCTCGCCGAGCGGGCGATCGCCATGGCGCGCTCGGTGCCGGAGGACCCTTATGCGGGCCTCGCCGATCCGGCCCTCCTCGCCCGGGACTGGCCCACTCTCGATCTCGCCGATGCGAGCGAGCCCGACGCCGAGAGCCTGATGGCCCGCGCAGCAGAAGCGGAGGACGCGGCCCGCGCCGTCGCCGGCGTCACCAACTCCGACGGCGCGAGCGCGAGCTGGGGCCGGTCCGAGGCGACGCTCGTGACCAGCGGCGGCTTCGCCGGCGGCTACACCACGAGCCGGTTCTCGGTGAGCGCTGCGGCGCTGGCCGGCGAGGGCACGGCGATGGAGCGCGACTACGACTGGTCGGCGACGGTGCACGAGGCCGATCTGGACGACGCTGCTGCGGTCGGCCGCCGCGCCGGCGAGCGCGCGGTGCGCCGGCTCGGCGCCCGCAAGGCGCAATCGGGGCAGGTGCCCGTGGTCTACGACCCCCGGATCGCGGGCGGGCTGCTCTCCAGCCTCGCCGGCGGGATCTCCGGCCCGTCGATCGCGCGCGGAACCAGCTTCCTGAAGGACACGCTGGAAACCCAGCTGTTTGCGCCCGGCATCACCGTCGTGGACGACCCGCACCGGGCGCGGGGGCTGCGCTCGCACCCCTTCGACGGGGAGGGAGTCGCGTCGGAGCGGCGCGCGATCGTCGCGGACGGCGTGCTGCAAACCTGGCTGCTCGACTCCCGCTCGGCGCGTCAACTGGAGCTCGCGAGCACCGGGCATGCCTCGCGGGGCGCCAGCGCCCCGCCCTCGCCCTCCTGCACCAATCTCTGGCTGGAAGCCGGCGCCGAGAGCAGAGAGGCGCTGATCGGCGGCGTGGCGAGCGGCCTCTACGTCACCGAGTTGATCGGCATGGGCGTGAACATGGTGACCGGCGATTATAGCCGGGGCGCGGCGGGTTTCTGGATCGAGCAGGGAGAGATCGCCTATCCGGTGAGCGAGGTCACCGTCGCCGGCAATCTCAAGGAGATGTTCCGCCATCTCACGCCGGCCAGCGATCTCGAGTTCCGCTACGGGGTCAACAGCCCGACCGTGCGCATCGACGGCATGACGGTGGCCGGCCGCTAAGCGCCGACGACGCTTCCTCGCGGGGTATGCTACGATTGGAGCCCATGCCCCGACCGTGCTATGGGGTTGATTTCAAGCGTTTAGGCGTTGGCGCCTGAACCGGGCGAAAGCCGTGGAGCGACCCGACCCGTCCCTTCGATCCGGCTCGACGAGGCACTTGCTTGTCCGCCTCGTGCGCGACCACGTCCGCCCCCACATGGGCCGGCTCGCGCTCGCCGTGCTCTGCATGGCCTTTGCCGCCGGCTCCACGGCTGCATTGGCCTATCTCATGGAGCCGGTGCTGGACCAGATCTTCCTGGAGAAGGACCGCACGCTTCTGATCGTGGTGCCCATCGCGGTGATCGGCATCACACTGATCCGGGGCGCCGCCACCTACGGGCAGGCGGTGCTGATGGCCTTCGTCGGGCAGCGCGTCATTGCCGAACTGCAGAGCCGGATATTCGCCCACGTCCTGCGTTTCGACCTGGCGTTCTTCCACGACACGGCGTCCGGCCGGTTGGTCTCGCGGCTGACCAACGACGTCAACATGATGCGCAACGCGGTCTCCAACGCGCTCACGGGCGTGGTCAAGGATTCCCTGACTCTGCTGTTCCTGGTCGGCGTGATGTTCGAGAAGGACTGGAAGCTCGCGTTGATCGCCTGTGTCGTCTTCCCCATCGCGATCTACCCGATCACGAAGATCGGGCGGCGCATGCGCAGGGTCTCGACCTCGGCGCTCAAGGAGCTAGGCCTCTTCACCGCGCGGCTCAACGAGACGTTTCAGGGCGCCCGCCACGTCAAGGCGTACAACCGGGAACGCTTCGAATCGGCGCGCACCGACCGCCTGATCGAGAGCGTCTTCCGCCTGATCTTCAAGCAGGAGCGGGTTCGTGCCGCCGCCACGCCGATCATGGAAACGCTGGGCGGCATCTTCATCGCCGTGCTGATCCTCTACGGCGGCTGGCAGGTGATCGAGGGCGCGCTCACACCCGGCGCTTTCTTCGCCTTCATCACCGCCATGCTGCTCGCCTACCGGCCGCTCAAGGCACTCGCGAATCTCAACGCCAGCCTGCAGGAGGGTCTTGCCGCCAGCCAGCGCGTGTTCGATTTGCTCGACACGGAGCCCCGCATCGCCGAGGCGCCGGATGCGCGCCCGCTCAAGGTCACGGGCGGCGCCGTCGCACTCGATCGCGTCAGCTTCTGCTATCCGAATGGCGCCCCTGCGCTCCTCGATGTGACCCTGGACATCCCGGCGGGCGAGACGGTCGCCCTGGTCGGGCCCTCCGGCGCCGGCAAGTCCACGGTGCTCAACCTGATCCCCCGGCTCTACGACGTGGACGAGGGGACGGTCAGCATCGATGGGATCGACGTCCGCGAGGCGACGATCGAAAGCGTGCGCGACGCGGTGGCGCTGGTGAGCCAGGAGGCGGTGCTGTTCGACGAAAGCGTCCGCGCCAACATCGCCTACGGGCGGATCGGGGCGAGCGACGATGACATCGAAGCCGCGGCCCGCGCCGCCGGCGCAGAGCCCTTCATCGAGGAGCTCCCCGACGGTTTCGATACGATCATCGGCGAGCATGGGGTCAAGCTCTCCGGCGGCCAGCGGCAGCGGCTCTCCATCGCCCGCGCCATGCTCAAGGATGCCCCCATCCTGCTGCTCGACGAGGCAACGAGCGCGCTCGACGCCGAATCGGAGCGGCAGGTGCAGGTCGCGTTGCGGAGCCTGATGCAGGGGCGCACGACCCTCGTCATCGCCCACCGCCTCTCCACGGTCCGGGAGGCCAACCGGATCTACGTGCTGGAAGACGGCAGGCTCGCGGAATCGGGCACACATCGATCGCTGTTGGCGGCGAATGGCGTGTACGCGCGGCTTCACGCCGTGCAGTTTTCCACAGGCATGGCCGCCGAATAGGCATGCAGCTCGGCAAGCGCATCGCACGGAGCCGGCTGGGGCGGGCCGCGCTCGTCTGGCTCTATGCGCGCCTTTCGGGTCTCGCCTTCGCCACGAACCGCTGGCAGATTCAGGGGCGCGAAGGCGCGGAAGCGTTGATGCGAGAGGGCCGGCCCTTCATTTGCGCCTTCTGGCACGGCCGGCTGATGCTGGCGCCGTACGGCTGGCCGAAGGGCACGCCGATCCACGTCATGATTTCGCGCCACCGCGACGGTGAGAACATCGCACGGGCCACGCGGCATCTGGGCGTAGTGCCGATCGTTGGCTCAGGCACGCGGGGCGGCGTGGCGGCCGGCCGCGCCTCGCTCCGTCTGTTGAAGGAAGGCAACTATATCGGCATCACGCCGGACGGCCCGCGCGGCCCCCGGATGCGCGTTCAGCCCGGAATCATCGCGTTGGCGCGCCTCTCCGGTGCGCCGATCGTGCCGATCTCCTTTGCAGTCTCTCGGCGCGCGGTCGCGAACAGTTGGGATCGCTTCGTCATCGCACTGCCCTTCGGCCGCGGCGTCTATCTGTGGGGATCGCCGCTCTACGTTGCCGCGGACGCGGATAAGGCCGCGCTGGAGGAGGCCCGCCTGACCCTGGAGGAGCGGCTCATCGCGATGACCGCCGAGGCCGACCGCATGGTGGGTGCGGCGCCCATCGAGCCGGCCGGGGAAGCCGCTCGGGCGAAGGGCGAGCGCCCAGGCGCGGCGCCGGCGGCTGCGCGCCCGTGATCGAGGCGCTGATCACGCCGCGCAGCTACCGCTGCGCCAGCCTGCTCGCCACGCCGGTGGTCGATGTTTGGCTCGCCCACCGCCGGCGCCGGGGCAAGGAAGACCGCGCCCGTTTCGGCGAGCGGCTCGGGCGGCCCGGCCTGCCCCGCCCCGAGGGCCGGCTGGTCTGGATGCACGCGGTGAGCGTCGGCGAGAGCCTCTCCCTGCTGCCGCTGGTCGACCGGTTGCGCGACGCGCTCCCCGAGGTCAGCGTCCTGTTTACGTCCGGCACCGTCACCTCGTCGCGGCTGCTGCGCGAGCGCATGCCTGACGGCGTGTGTCACCAGTTCGCGCCGGTCGACCGGCCGGGTGCGGTCCGGCGCTTCGTTCGGCATTGGCGACCGGAACTCGCGCTCTGGGTGGAATCGGAGCTGTGGCCCAACCTCGTCCTGGAAACCGCTGCACGCGGTGTCCCCATGCTGCTGGTCAACGCACGCATGTCGAGCCGCTCCGCCGCGCGCTGGCGGCGGGTGCCGCACCTGAGCCAGCCGTTGCTCGCGGCCTTCGCCGGGGTCCTGGCGCAGACCGAGGCGGACGCGGCGCGTTTTCGCGGGCTAGGCGCGTGTAACGTCGCGGTCCGCGGCAACCTCAAGAACGACGCGCCGCCGCTGCCGGCGAATACGCAAGACGTGGCGGCGCTCAAACGAGCCATCGGCGGCCGGCCCTGCTGGGTCGCGGCGAGCACCCATGAGGGCGAGGAGGAAGCCGTGGGCGAGGCGGTCTCCACGTTGCGTCGACGCTTCCCCGATCTGCTCACGATCCTCGCGCCACGGCACCCGGAGCGGGGCGCATCCATTGCCGAGATGTTGGAGCGCCGCGGCCTCGCCACCGCCCGGCGCTCGGCGAACGGAACGATCGCGCCATCCACCGCCGTCTATCTGGTCGACACGCTGGGCGAGCTCGGCCTGGTGTACCGCCTCGCCGATATCGCCTTCGTCGGCGGCTCGCTGACACCTCACGGGGGGCACAATCCGCTGGAGCCGGCGCGGCTCGATTGCGCGCTTGTGGCCGGCCCGCACACGGAAAACTTTGCCGAGGCGTATGCCGCGCTGGAGGGCGCCGACGCGCTCAGCCGGGTGACCGATGCACCGGCGCTCGCCGGCACCGTGGGCGCCTTGCTCGACGACGAGACCGCGCGTCTCGCCCGCTCTACCGCCGCGCACGCGGCCGCAAGCGGCCTCGGCGGTGCGGCCGAGGCGGCGCTCGGCCTGATCCTCGACCATCTCGCGCCCTGCAGCCGCGATGCGCGCGCCGGCGTTCTGGGCGGCTGAGCGCGGCGGTCTCGCCGCCGCCGCGCTGACTCCGGCCTCCTGGCTCTATCGGTTCGGTGCGCGGAGCCGCGAAGCGCTTGTGCGGCCGGCTGAGGCAGGGCTGCCCGTGATCTGCGTCGGCAATTTCACCGTGGGCGGCGCGGGCAAGACCCCCACCGTTCTCGCCCTCGTCGCGCTGCTGGTCGAAGAGGGCATCCGCCCTCACGTCCTGACACGCGGCTACGGCGGGCGTGAGCAGGGCCCGCTCAGGGTGGATCCCACCCGACACGACGCGCATGCGGTCGGTGACGAGGCACTGTTGCTCGCCCGGGCGGCGCCGACCTGGCTCTCCCGCGACCGGGCGGCGGGGGCCGCCGCTGCACGGTCGGCAGGGGCAGAGCTGTTGCTCATGGACGACGGCATGCAATCGCCGAAGCTGGCGAAGGACCTCTGCCTTGCGGTGGTGGACGGCGGTGCCGGCTTCGGCAATGGCCGCGTGTTGCCTGCCGGGCCGTTGCGCGAAGCTCTGACCAGAGGCCTGCGCCGGGCTCAGGCGCTGGTTCTCGTCGGGGACGATCGACGGGGTGCGCGTGCAGCCCTCGGGCGGCAGCAGAGGCCGGTCATCGAGGCCGATCTGGTGCCCGGCGACGAGGTCCGTGCATTGCGCGAGCGGCCTGTGGTCGCCTTCGCCGGGATCGGGCGGCCGGACAAGTTCTTCGAGACGTTGGCAGAGAACGGCTGCGATGTGATCGCGCGCTATACCTTCGCCGACCACCACCGCTATGAGCCGGGAGAGATCGGGGCCATCATCAGCGAGGCGAAAGAGCGAGACGCCCTGCCGGTGACGACAGAGAAGGACCATGTGCGGCTGCCGCCGGGCACGAGAGAGATCGTTCGCACGCTGCCCGTGACCCTCGTCTGGCGCCAGCCGGAAGAGCCACGCGAACTGCTGGCGCCGCTCCTGGCGCGCTGCCGCCGTGGCTAAGAGAAGGCCGGCACGCGCGGCGCGGCACGTCTGCGAGGCAGCCGCCGCCTACGCCCTCTTCACGCTGCTCGGCGCTCTGCCCGTGGGATGGGCGTCGGCCCTCGGCGCTGCCTTGGGCGGATGCATCGGCCCGTTGCTCCCGGTGCACCGCCAGGGTCTCGACAACCTCGCCCGTGCGCTGCCGGAGCTCGCGCCGGCCGAAGTTCGGCGCTGTGCCAGGCGCATGTGGCGCCATCTCGGCCGCGTCGCTGCGGAATACCCGCATCTCCACCGCTTCTCCGTCGACGCGCCCGACGGGCGGATCGAACTCGTCGGGCGTGCCCATCTGGACGAGGCCAAGCGCTCCCCCACCGGCGGGATTTTCGTCTCAGGCCACATCGGCAATTGGGAGGTCTGCGTGCTGCCGTTGGAGGAGAGCGGCATCTCGGTAACCGCCGTCTATAGGGCGGCGAACAACCCGATCGTCGACCGCATGATTTCGCGGTTCAGGAGCGCGGTCATGCAGCACCGCGTGCCCAAGGGCCACGACGGCACGCGGGAGTTGGTGCGCTCGCTCGGCGCCGGCAAGCACGTCGCTCTCCTGGTGGACCAGAAGCACAACAGCGGCATTCCGGTCCCCTTCTTCGGCCGCGATGCCATGACCGCACCCGCCGTGGCGACATTCGCACTGCGCTACGACTGCCCGATATGGCCGGTTCGGGTCGAACGGCTGGCCGGCGCGTCCTTTCGGGTCACTATTTATCCCAAGCTCGCCGTGCCCGAGCAAGGCACGCGGGAGGAGCGCATTCGCGCGACCATGATCGCCATCAATCGCATCCTCGAGGGCTGGATTCGCGAGCGGCCCGAACAATGGCTCTGGCTGCACCGGCGTTGGCCCGAGTGAGAGACACCCCCACCCCCGATTGGAGGCGTGTGCGCTGTCACGCATCCCTTGGTGATCAAGGGCTCCAGCTGATCCGAGATTTTTCTTACCCCGGCGGCTTCGCAGACATCTGCGGCCCTGAGATCGGCGGATAGGGCGGATCGAGGATTTCCACCCCATAGCCGACGACGCTCCCAGGCTCACTTCCGGCCCCGTCGCGTCGTCCCGCCCGAATCGGATAGAAGGTGTCGCCATCGGGCCAGAGGCCCTCGTTCCATCCACCAGCCCTGGTAGGGAGAACGTGATGGCGACAACGGAGAAGCTACCCTTTTCCTGGCAGGCTGTCGAAGGCCTGCCGGACCTGGATCGCCTGCGTCTGGTGCTCGACACCCTGCCCGACGAGGAGATCGTGGCTGCGCTTGAGGCCGGGCGAGGTCGCGGGCGCAACGACTACCCGGTGCGGTCGATGTGGCGTGCGCTGATCGCGGGCGTGGTGTTCCAGCACGCCTCGATCCAGTCGCTGCTGCGGGAGATGGGCCGCAACCCGGCGCTCCTGGAACTCTGCGGGTTCGACCCGCTGCCTTTCCAGAGCGCGCCCGTGTTGGAGCTTCGCGCAGGTACGAAGGAGCCACCATGCGCGGTGGCGCATCCGGCGCAGGTCCGCTCGACGGTGCCCAGCCACTGGAACTTCTCGCGCTTCCTGCGGCGCGTCGTGCTGCTTGAGAACGAGTGCAGCCTGGTGTCCGCAATGGTCGAGAGCCTGCGCGCGTCGCTCTTCGAAGAGCTGCCCGACTTCGGCCGCCATCTCGGCTACGACGGCAAGGCGATCGAGAGCCACTCGACGGGCCGGGTTGCCGAGGACAAGGGGAAGACCTCCGACCCCGACGCCGACTGGGGCAAGCATGAGACGAGCGGGGTGAACGCCAAGACCGGCGCGATCTGGAAGAAGGTGAAATCATGGTTCGGCTACGGCCTCCACCTGATCGCCGACACCCACTACGAGGTCCCGGTGGCCTTCGAGGTGACGCGGGCGTCGGACTCGGAGGTCAAGATGCTCCCCAAGATGCTGGAGAACCTGTTCGCAAGAGCGCCGGAAATGGTGGAGCGCTGCGACGACTTCAGCGCCGACCGCGGTCTCGACAACGCTCCCCAGAAGAAGTTGCTCTGGGATAAGTGGGCCATTCGGCCGCTGGTCGACACGCGCTTGATGTGGAAGGCCGAGAAGGAGGAGCCGGGCTATGATCCGACGAAGCCGATCACGCGGGCGCTGTTCCCCAACCGCGCCGACGTCGTCGTTCACGACGAGCGCGGCCGCGTGTCCTGCATCTGCCCCCAGACCGGCGAGGTCCGCGCCATGGCCTTCCAGGGCTTCGAGGCCGAGCGCGGCCTCTGCGGCACGCTGAAATACCGCTGCCCGGCGGCGGCCTTCGGCTTCGACTGTGCAGGCAGCAAGGCGTGCCACCGGGCGGGCGGGGTGGAGCCCGGCGAGTACGGCCGCATCGTGCGCATCGATCTCGACAAGAACGACCGGCGCGTCTTCACCCCGACGCCCTGGGGCAGCCCGTCCTGGCGGCGCGGCTACAACCGGCGCTCTGCGATAGAGAGGATCAACAGCCGCCTCGACAACAGCTTCAACTTCGAGACCCACTACATCCGCGGGCTCGCTAAGATGAAGACCCGTGTCGGGCTGGCGCTGGTGGTGATGATGGCGCTGGCCCTTGCGCAGGTGCGGGCCGGCCACGCGGAGCGGATGCGCTCGCTGGTCGGCGCGGTGCCGTACCTCGACACCGGCTGACCGGTTGTCCCACCTCCGACATCGCCGCTCGACCAAGCCGCCTGCCGGCGGATGGCAGACCGCGGCCATCCATGTCACGATGTTCCCGTAGCGTTCCGATCTCGCGTCTAATCGCTGCATTCTGCTCACCCGGCGGGGATCAGGCAGTCGATATCCGGCCGCCAAAGATCAGCGTCACGATGTCGAAATACGCCACAGCGCACATTCCTCGATTGACACGGGGGACGCCCGGCCTATAGTGCGCCCGCTGCGGGGAGCGCCCCGCTCTCCCAACACGGATGGTTGCCATGTTCGCTGTGGTTCGCTCTGGCGGGAAGCAATACCGCGTCGCGCCGGAGGACGTGATCCGGGTGGAACGGCTCAAGGCCGAGGCCGGTGAGGCGATCGAGCTCGGCGAGGTGCTGGCCATGAGCGACGGCGAGACCGTCTCGCTTGGGCAGCCCCTGGTGGAGGGCGCGCGCGTGGCGGCTACGGTCGTCGAACACACGCGCGGCGACAAGATCATCGTTTTCCGCAAGAAGCGGCGGAAGAACCATCGGCGCAAGCGCGGGCACCGGCAGGAACTAACCGTGCTCCGCATCGAGGAGATTCTGGCGGCGGGTCAGAAGCGAAAGGCGCGCCGGAAGAAGAAAGCCGCAGCGGCGGAAGGCGAAGAGGCAACCGCAGCCAAGCCCAAGAGGTCGACGAGAGCGAAGGCCGCCGCCAAGCCGAGAACCCGGAAGAAGCCGGCCGCCAAGGCCGAGACCGCCGAGGAGACCGCACCCGCACCCGCGGAAGCCGCGAGCCCGGAGCCGGCCGAGCCTCCGGTGGAAGAGGACGCTGCGCCGCCGGCGGACGAGACCGCCGAAGCGGCAGCCGAGGCACCTGCGGCCGAAGCGGCTGAGCCCCCGGCAGAGGAGACGACCGACACGCCGGCCGAGGAGACTGCGGAGCCTCCTGCGGACGAGCCGGCGGAGGAGAAGAGCTGATGGCGCACAAGAAGGCAGGCGGCAGTTCGCGCAACGGCCGGGACACGGCGGGCCGACGCCTCGGCATCAAGAAGTTCGGCGGCGAGGCGGTGATTCCCGGCAACATCATCGCGCGCCAGCGTGGCACCAAGTGGCACCCCGGTGAGAACGTCGGCATCGGGCGCGATCACACGCTCTTTGCGCTGACCAGCGGCCACGTGAGGTTCGCGCGGCGCAGCGGCGACAAGACGGTCGTCTCGGTCGAGCCGAGCGCGTAAGACCGCGCTCAGCCGCGCGCCCGGCGGCGGGCGCGCACCGCGCGAGGGACCCGCGTCATGCGGTTTCTCGATCAAGCCAAGATTCACGTGCAAAGCGGCGCAGGTGGTAGCGGCTGCGTCAGCTTTCGGCGCGCCAAGAATGAGCCACGCGGCGGCCCCGACGGCGGCGATGGCGGCGACGGCGGCTCGGTCTTCGCCGAGGCGGTGGAAGGGCTCAACACCCTCATCGATTTCCGATTTCGCCAGCACGTGAAGGCGGGCCGGGGCGAGCACGGCCAGGGCGCTTGCCGGGCCGGAGCCCGCGGCGCCGACGCGGTGCTCGCCGTGCCGGTCGGGACGGAGATTCTGGCCGAGCCAGGCAATACGCCGATCGCCGACCTTACGGAGGTCGGCGCTCGCGCCCTGCTCGCGCAGGGCGGCACCGGCGGACGCGGCAACGCGCATTTCAAGTCCTCGACCAACCGGGCGCCGCGCCGCGCGGATTCAGGAGGCGACGGCGAGGAATGCTGGATCAGGCTGCATCTCAAGTTGCTGGCCGACGCCGGCCTCGTAGGCCTGCCCAATGCCGGAAAGTCGACCTTCCTCGCCGCGGTCAGCCGGGCGCGTCCCAAGATCGCCGATTACCCCTTCACCACACTCGTTCCTCACTTGGGTGTCGCAGCCGTGGGCGACGAGGAGCTGGTGCTGGCCGACATTCCCGGCCTGATCGAAGGCGCCCACGGCGGTGCGGGGCTGGGGGACCGGTTTCTCGGCCATATCGAGCGCTGCGGCGTGCTGATCCATCTCGTCGACGGCACGCAGGCCGACGTGGCGCAGGCGTACCGCACCGTACGCGCCGAGCTCGACGCCTACGGTCACGGCCTCGCAGCCAAGCCGGAAATCGTCTGCCTGAACAAGGTGGATGCACTCACCGGAGAGCAGCGAGCCGAGCAGAGCGATTGTCTCGCCGCTGCATCGGGTGCTGCGATTCATCTCCTCTCGGGCGTCGCCGGCGAGGGCGTGCGCGAGGCGCTCGCGACCGCCCACCGCGCTACCGGCGCGCCCGCCGGCCAAGAGCTAGAGTGATGCAGCCCTCGCTCGCCAAGGCGTCGCGCACCGTGGTCAAGATCGGCTCGGCGCTGCTCGCCGACCCGGAGACCGGCGCCCTCAACGAGGCTTGGCTCGACGGTCTCGCGCGGGACGTCGCCCGGCTGCGCGCGCGCGGCAAGGACGTGCTGATCGTCTCGTCCGGCGCGATCGCCATCGGGCGCCGCCATCTCGGGCTCTCTCAAGACGCTCTGAGGCTGGAGGAGATGCAGGCGGCGGCGGCCTGCGGCCAGATCAGACTGGCCCATGCGTATCAGTCGGCACTCGCCCGCCACGACATCGGGGTCGCGCAGATTCTCCTGACTCACGAGGACACCGAGGCCCGCCGGCGCTACCTGAACGCGCGCAGCACCATCAATACGTTGCTCTCGCTCGGCACCGTGCCCGTGATCAACGAGAACGACACCGTCGCCACCAACGAGATCCGCTTCGGAGACAACGACCGGCTGGCGGCGCGGGTCGCGGTGATGATGAGCGCGGACCTGCTGGTCCTGCTCTCGGATGTCGACGGCCTCTACGAGAGCGACCCGCGCCACGACGCAGACGCGCGCTGGATTCCCACGGTCGAGCGCATCACGCCCGAGATCGAGGCGATGGCGGGCGACATCGGCACGCCGAGTGCCGCCGGCGGCATGGTGACCAAGATCGCTGCGGCCAAGCACGCGATGGCGGCGGGCTGCCACATGGCGATCGCGAAGGGTGCCGTGGATTGCCCGCTCGCCGCGCTGGAAGACGGCGCCCGCTCGACCTGGTTCGTCTCCACCGCGACGCCGCGCGCCGCCCGCAAGAGCTGGATCGCGAGCGCGCTCGAGCCCCGCGGCGCGCTTGTGATCGACGACGGAGCCTGGCGCGCGCTGCTCAAGGGCCGGAGCCTGCTGCCGGCCGGCGTGAAGGCGGTGGAGGGCACGTTCGAGCGCGGCGATGCAGTGGCGGTCAGGGTCGAGCAAGGGCGCGAGGCCGGCCGCGGCCTGGTCGCCTACTCGGCTGCCGATGCACGCCGCATCGTCGGCCACAAATCCCGTGAAATAGAGCGGATCCTCGGCTACCGTGGCCGCGCCGAGATGATCCACCGCGACGATCTCGTGCTCGACGAGGAGCAAGGACCGTGAGCATGGCCGAAGCGGCGCAAAGCCGCGAGACGGACCAAGACATCGCCGCCGAGATGGCCGCGCTCGGCGCCGAGGCGCGCGCGGCGGCGCGTGTGCTCGCGGCAAGCTCGGCCGAGGCGAGGCGGGGTGCGCTCGACGCAGCGGCGGCGGCGATCCGCAGCGACGAGGCGGCGATCCTGGAGGCGAACGCCAAGGACATGGCGGCCGCCGAGGCGTCCGGCCTGAGCGGCGCGCTGCTCGACCGCCTCGCCCTCGATCCCGGCCGGGTCGAGGAGATGGCGGCGGGGGTCGAGCAAGTGGCCGCCCTCGACGACCCGCTCGGGCGCCTGCTGGGCGAGTGGGAGCGGCCCAACGGGCTTCGTATCCGCCGGGTGTCGGTGCCGATCGGCGTCATCGGGATCATCTACGAATCGCGGCCCAACGTGACCGCCGACGCCGGCGCGCTCTGCTTGATGTCCGGGAATGCGGCGATCCTGCGCGGCGGCTCCGAGAGCTGGCACTCCTCGCGCGCCATTGCGGCGGCCCTGCGCGCGGCCCTCGCCGAGACCGGGCTGCCGGCGGGGTGCATCCAGCTCGTGCCGACGACCGACCGGGCCGCGGTGGGTATCTTGCTTGGCATGGACGCCGCGCTCGACCTGATCGTGCCGCGCGGCGGCCGCTCGCTGATCGAGCGGGTGCTGGCGGAGAGCCGGGTGCCGGTGATGGCGCACCTGGACGGCAACTGCCACGTCTACGTACACGCCGCCGCCGATCCCGAGAAGGCGCGCGACGTGACCTTCAATGCCAAGATGCGGCGGACCGGAATCTGCGGCGCGGCGGAGACGCTGCTGGTCGATGCCGCCGTGGCGGACACGCTGCCCGCGATCCTTGCGCCGCTGTTCGAGGCCGGCTGCGAGGTGCGGGGCGATGCGCGCGTGCAGGCGATGGACTCACGCGTCGTTCCGGCGGGCGACGCCGATTGGGGAACCGAGTATCTCGACGCGATCATCTCGGTCGGCGTGGTGGACGGGCTCGACGCGGCGATTTCCCACGTCAACGAGCATGGCTCCCACCATACCGACAGCATCATCACGGAAGATGGCGCAGCGGCCGAGCGCTTCATGGAAGGCGTCGATAGCGGGATCGTGCTGCACAACGCCTCGACCCAATTCGCCGACGGCGGCGAGTTCGGCATGGGGGCCGAGATCGGCATCTCCACCGGCAAGCTGCACGCGCGCGGGCCGGTGGGCGTCGAGCAGCTCACCACGTACAAGTACAAGGTCTACGGCAACGGGCAGGTTCGCCCCTGACCGCGCTCGTGCCCATGCGCAGGCGGCGGTCGCGGCCTGTGCCGGGCGGCGTTCCGCGTGCTCGGCCGCCTGGGCGCAGGATCGGCCTGCTCGGCGGCTCCTTCAATCCGGCCCATGAAGGGCACCGCCACATCAGCCTGCTGGCGCTCAAGCGGCTCGGCCTTCACGAGGTCTGGTGGCTGGTCTCGCCGCAGAACCCGCTCAAGCCCCGCGCCGGGATGGCGCCGTTCGACCAGCGCCTCGCCGTCGCCAGGGCTGCGGCGGGGGACCGGCGGCTCCACGTGAGCGATATCGAGCGCCGCTTCGGCTCCTGCTACTCGGTGGACACGGTCGCCCGGCTCAAGCGGTGCTTCCCGCGGCACCGGCTGGTCTGGATCGTCGGCGCCGACAACCTGCCGACGCTCGCGGCGTGGCGGCGCTGGCCCTCACTCTTCCGCGCGCTACCCGTTGCGATCGTCGACCGCTGGCCTTACTCTCGCTATGCCAGTGTGGTTAAGCCTGCGAAACGATTCGCACGCCAAAGATTGGCGGAACGCCGAGCGCCAGGGCTCGCGCGCAGCAAGCCGCCTGCCTGGATGCTAATCCATGGACCGCTGCACCCCGCGTCCGCGACAGCGTTGCGCGCCGCGACCGGTGCGTCGGGCCGATAAAGGGAGGCTGGAGGAGCACCATAGAAGCACACAATCAACCCGTTAGGCCCAGCCGCCGGGAACCGGATAAGGCCGGCGCTGAGGCCCTTCACCGGTCCGTCGCCGGCGCTCTCGCAGACGCCAAGGCGGAGGACATCGTCACCATCGACCTCGACGGCAAGACCACGATCGCCGACTTCATGGTCATCGCCAGCGGGCGGTCCAAGCGCCATGTCGGCGCGGTGGCGGAGCGGCTCCTGAAACAGCTCAAGGACGACGGCACGCCCGCGCTCGCGGCGGAGGGCCGCGACAACGCGGACTGGGTGCTGATCGATGCCGGCGACATCATCGTGCACGTCTTCCGGCCCGAAGTCCGCGCCCTCTACAACCTCGAGAAGATGTGGTCCGTCGAGGCCATCGGCGCGGCCGAAGAGCCGGCGCTCGCCGACGAGGTGTAGCGGCGCGGGGCCGGGCGCCGCCTAGGGAGAAGAAGGGAGCGCCGGCTGCCGATGCGCCTCGTCGTGGCGGCAGTCGGTCGTGGCCGGGGCGACCCGGCGCAGCAGCTCTTCGAGGACTACCGCAAGCGCCTGCCGTGGTCGCTCGAGCTGCGCGAGGTTAGGGCCGGCGGCGGCAAGGCGGGGCGCGAACGCGAGGCCGAGGCGCTGCTGAAGGGTCTCCCGGCCGATGCCTATGTCGTCGCTCTCGACGGCTCTGGCATGGCACTCACCAGCGAGGAATTCGCGGCGAGGCTGGCTTCCGTCCGCGACGACGGCACGGCCGTCGTGGCGTTCCTGATCGGCGGGGCGGACGGGCACGGCGCCCCCGTTCTCACCCGTGCCGACTTGGTTCTTTCGCTCGGGCCGATGACCTGGCCGCACCTCTTGGTGCGCGCGATGCTGGCGGAGCAGCTGTGGCGGGCGGCGAGCATTCTCTCCGGCCACCCCTACCACCGCGGTTGAACTGCGGCGGGGCCGCTCAGCGGGTCGGGACCGGCGTGCCTGTGGAGTAGTCGTAAAAGCCCTTGCCGGTCTTGCGGCCGAGCCAGCCGGCTTCGACGTATTTCGCGAGCAGTGGGCAGGGGCGGTACTTGCTGTCGGCCAGGCCTTCGTAGAGCACCTGCATGATCGAGTGGCAGGTGTCGAGACCGATGAAATCGGCGAGCTCCAGCGGCCCCATGCGGTGATGGGCGCCGAGCTTCATCGCGGTGTCGATGGCCTCCACGTTGCCGACGCCTTCGTAGAGCGCGTAGATCGCCTCGTTGACCATCGGCATGAGGATGCGGTTCACGATGAAGGCGGGGAAATCCTCGGCCATGGCCGGGATCTTGCCCATGCGCTCGGTCACCTTGCGGGCGGTCTCGTAGGTCTCCTCCTCGGTCGCGATGCCGCGCACCAGCTCGACCAGCTCCATCATCGGCACCGGGTTCATGAAGTGCATGCCCATGAACTTGCCGGGCCGGTCGGTGCTCGCCGCGAGGCGGGTGACGGGCAGCGACGAGCTGTTGGTGCAGATGATGGTGTGCTCAGGCAGCGCGCCTCGCAGTGATGCGAAGACCTCCTTCTTGACCGCCTCGTCCTCGATGACCGCTTCGATCACCATGTCGACGCCACTCATGGCGTCGAGGCCGACCGCCGTTGCGATCCGCTCCAACGCCGCCGCCGGCTGATCCTCGGCGATCAAGCCCTTGCGCGCCTGGCGGCCGAGATTGGTGCGGATCGTCTCCAGAGCAGAATCGACCTCGGCCTGCCCAACGTCGGTCAGCGTCACCTCGAAGCCAGCGAGCGCGGCCACGTGGGCGATGCCGCTGCCCATGCGGCCCGCTCCGACAATTCCGATCGATTGCACCATAGCAGCAGGTCAGGCCTTGGAGATGCCCTGGCGGTCCAGCTCTTCGGCGAGCTCCGGAAGGACCTTGAACAGGTCGGCCACGAGGCCGAAATCCGCGATCTGGAAGATGGGCGCCTCCTCGTCCTTGTTGATGGCGCAGATCACCCGGCTGTCCTTCATCCCGGCGAGGTGCTGGATGGCGCCGGAGATGCCGACCGCGATGTAGAGATCGGGCGCCACCACCTTGCCGGTCTGGCCGACCTGGAAGTCGTTGGGCACGTAGCCGGCGTCCACGGCGGCGCGCGAGGCGCCGACGGCGGCGCCCAGCCGGTCCGCCACCGCCTCGATCAGTGGGAAGTTCTCGCCGCTCTGCATCCCGCGCCCGCCCGAGATCACGATGCCGGCGCTGGTGAGCTCCGGCCGGTCGGACTTGCTCAGCTCGTGGCGGACGAAGCGGACCAGCCCCTGGTCGCCGGCGCCGGAGACTGCCTCGATCGCGGCGCTGCCGCCTTCGGCCGGAGCGGCGTCGAACGCCGTGGTGCGCACCGTCACCACCTTCGTGGCGTCGCCGCTCTCCACCGTCGCGAGCGCGTTGCCGGCATAGGTCGGGCGCACGAAGACGCTGTCCGAAACGATTTCGATGATGTCCGAGACCTGCGCCACGTCGAGCAGGGCCGCGACCCGCGGCATGACGTTCTTGCCGAAGGTCGTGGCCGAGGCGACGAGGTGGCTGTAGCCCTCGGCAAGGCCGACCAGCAGCGGCGCCAGATTCTCGGCAATGCCGTGCTCGTAGGCCGGATCGTCCGCGTGCAGGACCTTGCCCACACCGGGCACCTGCGCTGCGGCCTCGGCGACCGGCCCGGCGCCGGAGCCCGCCACCAGCACGTGGACCTCGCCGCCCAGCGCGCCGGCAGCCGTGACCGCATTGAGGCTCGGCCGCTTCAGCTCGGCGTTGTCGTGCTCCGCGAGGACCAGAATACTCATGGTATTGCCCTCAGCCGATCACCTTGGCGTCGTCGCGCAGCTTCGCGACGAGCTCCGAGACGTCTGCCACCTTGATTCCCGCCTCGCGCTTGGGCGGCTCCTCCACCTTGTGGATCGCGAGACGGGGGCTCACGTCCACGCCGAGCGACTCTGCCTCCCGCCGGTCTATCGGTTTCTTCTTGGCCTTCATGATGTTGGGGAGCGAGGCGTAGCGCGGCTCGTTGAGCCTGAGATCGGTGGTGACCACCGCCGGCAGGTTGACGTTGAGGGTCTCGAGCCCGCCGTCGATCTCGCGGGTCACGTCGGCGGTGCCGTCCTTGAACACGATCTCGGAGGCGAAGGTCGCCTGCGGCCAGCCGAGTAGCGCCGCCAGCATCTGGCCGGTCTGGTTGCTGTCGTCGTCGATGGCCTGCTTGCCCGTGATGACGAGGCCGGGCTGCTCTTCGTCCGCGATCACCTTGAGTAGGCGCGCCACGGCGAGCGGCTGCAGGTCCGCCTCGGTCACGATGTGGACGGCGCGGTCGGCGCCCATGGCGAGCGCGGTGCGCAGGGTCTCCTGCGCCTTGTCGGGGCCGGCGGAGACCGCGATCACCTCGTCGGCGCTGCCGGCCTCCTTCATGCGCACCGCTTCCTCGACGGCGATCTCGCAGAAGGGGTTCATCGCCATCTTCACGTTCGCGGTCTCGACCCCGGTCCGGTCGGACTTCACCCGCACCTTCACGTTGGGGTCGATCGTGCGCTTGACCGCGACCAGAACCTTCATGGGCATCCCTGCAGGGCAGCGAGGCGAGCCGGTTGCTGCGCTGCGGCGGACTCCCCGCCGCGCGCGGCGCGCACACTAGCCCGGATTTCTCTCGAATGTCACGGCCTGCGTCGATGCCCGTTCACCCACCTCCTCAACCTGTGGATTCAAGGCACCACGGTGCGGTGCACAGCGCGCGGCACCCGGTCCAGGATCGCGGAATGAAGGGCGAGCAAGGACCGGACGCGGCAGGCCGGACGACACGGTGCTCATCGCGGCGGCTGCCGCTCGCGCGACGGTATCCCGGTTTGTCCCGGCGAATCCCACTTTGTCCCAGTGAATCTCACTTTGTCCCGGTGAATCCCACCTTGTCCCAGCTAATCCCACTTGTCCCACTTTATCCCAGTGAATCCCGCTTCATCCCGGTGAATCCCACTTTGTCCCGGCGAATCCCAGTTCTTCTCATCGCCATCGCCGCGCGGGCACCCCCGGCCGGGCGCGGATGGCGGCCCAAGCCTGCCTGGACGCTGCCCGAGCGTGGGCGTAGAAATGGCTCGGCTCCGCCGGCCCCGGCGGTGCGCGCGGTCATCTGCCACGGGAGGCAACGCTGTCGATCGCCTTCGGCCTCGGGCTCAACGCGTTCCCGTTCTCGGGCGCCGCCGCCTTCTGGCGCTGGGTCGACCTCTGCGAGGAGGGCGGGGTCGATTCGCTCTGGCAGACCGACCGCCTGGTTTCCGACGAGCCCTTCCTCGAGGTGATGAGCGTCATGGCGGCGCTCGCGGGCCGGACCCAGCGCATCAAGTTCGGCATGAACGTCGCCTCGGTCGGGCTGCGCGACCCGCTGCTGCTCGCCAAGCAATGCGCCACCATCGACGTGCTGAGCGAAGGGCGCCTGCTGCCGGCGTTCGGCATCGGCGCGATCCGCGCGCCGGACTGGGCGGCGACCGGCACGGACACCAAGGGCCGCGGCCGGCGCACCGACGAAGGGCTGGACCTCATCGCCCGGCTCTGGACCGAGGACTCGGTCGATTTCGACGGCGAGTTCTACCGCTACGCGGGTGCGCGGATCGAGCCCAAGCCGGTGCAGAAGGCGCTGCCGCTCTGGATCGGCGGCTCCAGCAAGCCCGCGATCCGGCGCACCGCGCGCATCGGCACCGGCTGGCTGGCCGGGCTGGAGACCCCGGCGCAGGTGGCGCCCGCCATCGCCGGGATCAAGGCGGCGCTCAAGGAGACCGGGCGGCGCATCGATGCCGACCACTACGGCGCGAGCTTCCACGTCCGCTTCGGCAGCTGGGACGAGCCCCTGATGCAGCGGATGGCCGAGGTCTATGCGGTGCGCTTCCAGCGCGATCCGAGGGGCGGCATCGTCGCGGGCGATGCCGCCGACATCGTGCAGCGGATCGAGAAATTCGTCGCGGCCGGCGTGTCGAAGTTCGTGCTGTGGCCGATCGGCGACGACGACGACGACATCCTCGAGCAGACGCGCCGCCTGATCGAGCAGGTGCAGCCGGCTGTCGAGGCCCTGAACCGTCGGATCGACGCCGCATGACGCCGCTCGCCATCGACCAGGCGGTCGCGCTCTACGTCGCCGCGCGCCATCGCCGGCAGCGGATCGCCGTGCTGCCCGAGGACTGCCGGCCGGCCTCCCTCGACGAGGCCTATGCGGTGCAGGCCGCGCTCGGCGAGCGGCTTGCGGAGACGCACGGTGCCGTCTGCGGCCGCAAGATCGGCTGCACCACGCCGGTGATGCAGCGCTACCTGGAGATTGCGCACCCCTGTGCCGGCGCGCTCTACCAGCGCCGGACTTTGGGCGCCCCCGCGACGGTGCCTTATGCCGACCATTGGCGGCCGGGCGTGGAGTGCGAGATCGCGGTGCGGCTCGGACAACCGTTGCCCGCCGACGCTGCCCCCTTCGACCGTGCCGCCGTCGCGAACGCGGTGGAGGCCTGCATGGCGGCGATCGAGATCGTGGACGACCGCTACGACGACTTCCGGGCCCTCGATACGCCGACGCTGATCGCCGACGACTTCTTCAGCGCCGGCGCCGTGCTCGGCCCGCCCGTGACCGCGTGGCGGGAGGTCGCCCTTGCGGCGGCCGGGGGCGCCATGGCGATCAACGGCAAGGGCGTCGGCGCCGGCACCGGGGCCGACGTGATGGGCCATCCCTTCGAGGCTCTGACCTGGCTCGCGAACCATGCGGCGTCAAGCGGGCGGCCGCTCCAGGCCGGCGACGTGGTGCTGACCGGCAGCGTGGTCGAGACCAAGTGGGTCGAGCCCGGCGACACGGTCCACGTCGCGATCGAGGGCCTGGGCGAGGCCAGCGTCACGTTTGCACGCTAGGGCGTCTCGCGGCCGCAGCATAGCGAGGCGCGTTGACAGGGGCGGCGCGAAGGTCCTGAATCGACGAACCGCCACAACGGCCCGCCCGACGAGGCCGGGCAAGAGAGGACGAATCCCATGATCAAGTTGCCGCTGACCGCCGGCGTCGCCGCTGCGGCGCTCCTGGCTGCGACCACCGCCTTCGCCGAGGAGGAGGCGGTCGTCAACGTCTACAACTGGTCGGACTACATCGACGAAGAGATCCTGACCGAATTCGAGGCCGAGACCGGAATCAAGGTCGTCTACGACGTCTTCGATTCCAACAACATCCTCGAGACCAAGCTGCTCACCGGCAGCACAGGCTACGACGTGGTGGTGCCGAGCGGGACCTTCCTCGCACGCCAGATCCAGGCAGGCATCTTCCAGCCGCTCGACAAGGGCCAGCTCGCCAACATCGGCAACCTTGACGAGACCATCATGTCGGTCGTGAGCCAGTGGGACCCGGGCAACCAGTACGCCATCAATTACATGTGGGGCACCACGGGCTTCGGCTACAACATCGACAAGATCGCCGAGCGCGACGCGGAAGCGCCCACCGGCTCCTGGGGCATGCTCTTCGACCCCGACGTGGTCGCGAAGTTCGCCGATTGCGGCGTCTACATGATGGACGAGCCGGACGAGGTGGTCCCGGCCGTGCTCAACTACATCGGCGAAGACCCCAACAGCCACGACACCGACGTGATCGCCAAGGTGGAGCCGGTGATGCTGGCAATCAGGCCGCACATCCGGCGCTTCCACAACTCGGCACAGATCAACGACCTCGCCAACGGCGACATCTGCCTCACCATGGGCTGGTCGGGCGACATGCTGCAGGCCCGCGACCGCGCCTGGGAGGCCGAGAACGACGTCGAGATCGCCTACGTGATCCCGGACGAGGGCGCGCTGACCTGGTTCGACATGATGGCGATCCCGGCGGACGCGCCGCATCCGGGCAATGCGCACACGTTCCTCGACTACATCCTGCGGCCCGAGGTGATCGCCAAGGCGTCCAACTACGTCTACTACGCCAACGGCAACGCCGCCTCGACGCCGCTGCTGGATGCGGAGATCACCGAGGACCCCGGCATCTACCCGACCGAGGAGGCGCGGAAAGGGCTCTACGTGACCAACCCTTACCCGCAAGATGTGCAGCGCTTCATCACCCGGATGTGGACCCGCATCAAGGGCGCTGAATAGGCACGACACTTACTCGGCACGGGCGCGCGCGGGCGCGGCGCTCGTGAACGAGAGGCCGCAGGACGCCGGGGGAGAGGCTCCGCCTGCCCCCGGCAACGGCGGTGCCTTCCTTCGCATCGAGGGCGTCAGCAAGAGCTTCGGCCCCGTCACCGCCGTCGACGACGTCTCGCTCGACATCGCGCGGGGCGAGTTCTTCGCCCTGCTCGGCCCATCGGGATGCGGCAAGACCACGCTGCTCCGCATGCTTGCGGGCTTCGAGACCCCGAGCGCGGGCGCGCTGCTGCTCGATGGCGAGGACCTCGCGGCGCTGCCGCCCTATCGGCGGCCGGTCAACATGATGTTCCAGTCCTACGCGCTCTTTCCCCACATGAGCGTCGCCGGCAACGTCGCCTTCGGCCTGCGCCAGGACCGGGTGCCGAGGGCCGAGATCGCGACGCGGGTGGCGGACGCGCTGGCGCTGGTGGAGCTCTCGCCGCTCGCCCGGCGCAAGCCGCACCAGCTCTCGGGCGGCCAGCGCCAGCGGGTGGCGCTCGCCCGCAGCCTGGTCAAGCGGCCCAAGCTGCTGCTGCTCGACGAGCCGCTTGCCGCCCTCGACAAGAAGCTCCGCGAGCAGACCCAGTTCGAGCTGATGGCGATCCAGCAGCGGGTCGGCATCACTTTCGTGATCGTGACCCACGATCAGGACGAGGCGATGACCGTTGCCGACCGCATCGCGGTGATGGAGGAGGGCCGCATCGCCCAGGTGGACACGCCGTCGGCGATCTACGAGGCGCCGCGCTCGCGCTACGTGGCCGAGTTCATCGGCGACGTGAACATTTTTGAGGGCCGCGCCCGCGCCGTGAACGGCAACGATCTCGCGGTCGAGCTCCCGGACGCACCGGATGGGCTCGCGGCGCCGGCGCGTGCAGACGGCCCCGCCGCCGGCGATACCGTGATGCTGGCCGTGCGGCCCGAGAAGATCGAGATCGTCCCTCAAGCGCCGCCGCCCGGCACCGCGAACGCGATGGCGGGGGAGGTGACGGAGATCGCCTATCTTGGCAGCGTCTCCACCTACCGGGTGCGTCTCGACAGCGGCAAGACGGTGGTCTCGACCCAGACCAATCGCCTCAGCCACGGCGGCGCGGCCATCGACCGGGGCGCTCGGGTTCATCTCTCCTGGCCGGTCGAGGCGAGCATCCTGCTCCGCTCATGACGGCCGAGCGCGAGGATCGGGGGCCCGCGCGCGCAAGTCGGGGATGGCCCGGGCGCGGCTCGGTGATCGCGAGCCCCTATCTCTGGCTGCTTTTCTTCTTCCTCGTGCCCTTCGCGATCGTGCTCAAGATCAGCGTGGCCGAGGTGCAGCTCGCGATCCCCCCCTACACGCCGCTCTTTGCCTGGCCCGAGGGCGGCTCCTTCGAGCTCTTCGCCGTCGGCGACAACTACCGGCTCCTGATCGAGGACAGCCTCTACATCCGCGCCTACGCCAACAGCCTGAAGATCGCGGCGATCTCGACTGCGATCGCGCTGCTGGTGGGCTTCCCCATCGCCTACGCCATGGCCCGCGCGCCCCGCGCCTGGCAGGCGAGCCTGGTGATGCTGGTGATCCTGCCCTTCTGGACCTCGTTCCTGATCCGGGTCTACGCCTGGATCGGCATCCTCAAGAACGAGGGGATGCTCAACGGGGTGCTGCGCTGGATCGGGGTGATCGACAAGCCGCTGATCATCCTCAACACCGACATCGCGGTCTATATCGGCATCGTCTACTCGTACCTGCCGTTCATGGTCCTGCCGCTCTACGCCAACCTGGTGCGGATGGACCGCTCGCTGCTGGAGGCCGCCGCAGACCTCGGCTGCCGCCCGGCCGGCGCGTTCTGGAAGATCACGGTGCCGCTGGCGCGGCCCGGCATCGTCGCCGGCTGCTTCCTGGTGTTCATCCCGGCGGTCGGCGAGTTCGTGATCCCCGACCTGCTCGGCGGTTCCGGCACCCTGATGATCGGGCGCATCCTCTGGACCGAGTTCTTCAGAAACCGTGATTGGCCGGTGGCGTCGGCGGTCGCCGTGATCCTGCTGCTCGTGCTGATCGTGCCCATCGTGCTGTTCCAGCGCCACCAGCAGCGGCAGCGCGAGGCAGAGGCCGGGGCGTAATGCGGCGGGGACTGAGCGGGGTCAACCTGGCGGCGCTCACCCTGGGCTTCGCCTTCCTCTACATCCCGATCCTTCTGCTCATCATCTATTCCTTCAACGAATCCAAGCTCGTGACCGTCTGGGCCGGGTTCTCCACCAAGTGGTACGTCGCGATGGTGGAGAACAAGTTGCTGCTCGACGCGGCCTGGATGACGCTGAAGGTCGCCTTCGTCTCGTCGACCGTGGCGCTGGTCCTCGGCACCCTCGCGGGGCTCGCGCTGGCCCGGCTCGGGCGCTTTCCCGGCCGCACGTTGTTCTCAGGCATGGTCTACGCGCCGCTGGTCATGCCGGAAGTCATCACCGGCCTCTCCATGTTGCTGCTCTTCGTCGCGCTCTCCTGGGTGCGCGGCTACTGGACCGTGACGGTGGCCCACATCACCTTCTCGATGGCCTACGTGGCGGTAGTGGTGCAGTCCCGCCTGCTCACCATGGACCGCTCGCTGGAGGAGGCGGCGATGGATCTCGGCGCGCCGCCGGTCAAGACCTTCTTCGCGGTCACGCTGCCGATCATCAGCCCGGCGCTGGTGGCCGGCTGGCTGCTGGCCTTTACGCTCTCCCTCGACGATCTGGTGATCGCGTCCTTCACCAGCGGCCCCGGCTCGACGACGCTGCCGATGAAAATTTACTCCCAGGTGCGCCTCGGCGTGACGCCGGAGATCAACGCGGTCTCCACTGTGCTGGTGGGAATCGTCTCCATCGGCGTCATCGCCGCCAGCCTCATCAACAAGCGTGCCATGGTTATCCGCGAGCGGGAGGCCCAGGCGGCCGGAGCGTAGCGCACCGCCTCACAGCCGGTCGCGGAGCGCGCCGTAGGTGAGTGCGAGGGCGAGGGTGGGCCAGCGCAGGAACCGGCCGCCGGGGAAGGGCGGCTGTGGCAGCCGTGCGAAGACGTCGAAGCGCTCCAGGGTGCCAGAGATCGCCTCGGCGATGAGCGCACCGCCGAGAGTCGCCAGCGCCACGCCGTGGCCGGAGTAGCCTTGGCCATAATAGAGCCCGCCCCGGAGCCGGCCGATGCTTGGCATCCGGGTGCGCGTGATGGCGAGCGTCCCGCCCCAGGCATGGTCGATTGCCACGTCGGCGAGCTGGGGGAAGATGCGCAGCATGCAGCGGCGCACGAGCGGGCCGGGATCGGCAGGCAAGCGGCTGCTCGTGGTCTCGCCGCCGCCGAACAGCAGCCGCCCGTCGCGCGAAAGCCGGAAGTAGTTCACCACGAAGCGGGTATCGACGACGGCGATGTCGCGGGGGATCAGCGCCCGGGCACGCTCCGCGCCGAGGGGTTCCGTCGCCAGGATGAAGTTGTTGATCGGCATTGCGCGCTTGCCGAAGCCTGGGTCCAATGCGTCGAGATAGCCGTTGCAGGCGAGCACGACCGCATCCGCCGTGACCGTGTGCGGGCCGGCCTGGACCTTGCAGGGCGCACCCACAGCGAGCCCGGTGACGGGCGACCCCTCCCGGATATCTGCGCCCGCTTCGTCGGCGGCGCGGGCGAGGCCGCGCGCGTAATCGAGCGGGTGCAGGTGGCCCGCACCTCGATCCATAAGGCCGCCGTGAAAGTCCTCCGACGCGACCTCGCTACGCAGCGCAGCGCGGTCGAGCATGTCGATCCGGTCGTAGCCGTAGCGGGAACGGAGGTGCGCCGCCTCGCGGACCAGCGCCCGGGCATGGCGAGGCCGGTGCGCCGCGATGGCGATGCCTGGCTTGAGGTCGCAGTCTATCCCGTAGCGGGCGACGCGATCACGCACAAGCGCCTTCGCCTCCTCGGCGAGCGACCAGAGAAGGCGCGCTCGTTCGTCGCCCAGCTCCCGCTCCAGGGTGGACTGATCCCGCCGGTGCCCGCTGCCGAGCTGCCCGCCGTTGCGGCCCGAGGCGCCGTTGCCGACGCGCCGCGCTTCGAGCAGCACCGTGCGGTAGCCGCGCTCGGCAAGGTGAAGCGCGCAGGAGAGCCCGGTATAACCGCCGCCGATGACGCAGACATCGACGCGCACATCGCCGTCGAGCGCCGGCCAGGTCGGGTTCGTCCGCGCGCTCGCCTCGTACCAGGTAGCCGTGGCGCCGACGTGCTGGGCGTAGCGTCTCCCGCCAGACGTAGGGTCCATCACACGGCCAGCAGGAGAAACTTGCGCTCCCAGGAGCTCACGACGCGCAGGTAGGCGTCGTATTCGGCGCGCACCACTTCGGTGAGGCCCTTGACGAAATGCTCCCCGAACATGGCGCTCGCCTCGTCCGAGGACTCGAACTGCTCCAGCGCGGTCCTGAGGTCGAGCGGCAAGCTCTCGAACGCGCCGGTCGCTTCCCCTTCCACAGGCGGCGAAGGCTCCAGCCCCTGCGTCATGCCGAGATAGCCGGCGGCCAGCGTGGCCGCGATGGCGAGGTAGGGGTTGGTGTCCGAGCCCGGCAGGCGGTTCTCGACCCGGCGGTTCTGGGGCGGCGCGTCCGGCACGCGCAGCCCCGCGATGCGGTTGTCGTAGCCCCAGCCGACGTTGAAGGGCTTGCTCGCGCCGAAGCGAAGCCTGCGATAGGAGTTGACGTTGGGCGCCATGAGCGGCGTGAAGACCGGCAGGAAGCGCTGCAGGCCGCCAAGGTAATGGCGGAATGCTGCCGACTCGGCGCCTGCTTCGTCCGAGAAAAGCGGCCGGCGCTCCGCGCCTTCGTAGACCGATTGGTGCACGTGCATGGCGCTGCCCGGCTCGCCTTGCATCGGCTTCGCCATGAAGGTCGCGTAGAAGCCGTGGCGCTGAGCGGTCTGACGCACCGTGCGCTTGAAAACGAACACCTGGTCGGCGAGCCGCAGCGCCTCGCCGTGGCGGAAGTTGATCTCGACCTGCCCGGCCCCGCTCTCATGGTTGAGCGTGTCGATGTCGAGCTCCTGGTCCTCGCAGTAGTCGTAGAGGTCCTCGAAGAAGGGGTCGAACTCGTTGACCGCGTCGATGCCGAACTCTTGCCGCCCGGCCTCACGCCTGCCAGAGGCGCCGATCGGCGGCATGAGCGGCTGGTCGGGGTCGGTGTTCTTCTCCACCAGGTAGAACTCGATTTCCGGCGCGACGACTGGGTGCCAGCTGCGCTCGGCGAAGCGCTCCAGCAGGCTCGCGAGCACGCGGCGGGAGTAGAAGGGCGAGTGGCCGCCGTTGCGCAGCACGCAATCGGCGATCACCTGCGCGGTGGGCTCGTCATACCAGGGCACCAGGGAAAGCGTCGCGGGGTCCGGCTCCAGCACGAAGTCGCCGTCGCTCACGTCGATGGAGACGGCGCCGGGTGGCGGGAAGTCGCCGGTGAGCGTGTGGACGAGCACATTCTTGGGCAGCCTGTGCTGGCCGCCGGCGAGTCCTTCGATAAACTTGTCCGTAGGCAGAATCTTGCCGCGCGGCACGCCCGCGAGGTCGGGCACGATGCACTCGACCTCGACGATGTTCCGTTCTCTGAGCCAGGCCTCGATCGCCCGGTGACCGTCGCTCATGCGTGCTGCTCCGCACTCCATATTGGGTCGCGCACGGCCGGAGTCTAGCGCTCGCTGCGGTTGCCGAAGAGCATCGTCACGTTGATGCGCCGGTTCTCGTAGCCGGGACGGAAGTCCAGATCGTCGGTGCGGTGGAAGAGGTCGGAATCGAACATCACCACGCGGTTGCGTCGATAGGGCACGGTCACCGGCTCGTCGCCGGCCTCCTCCAGGAACTCCGCCATGCGGTCGCTGTCGGCGTTGTAGGTGCGGAAGGCCCAGTCCGAGGGCGCATGGGCCTTGTGGACGACGAGTCCGCCCGAGGCCGGATCGCGGTTCGCCTCATCGGGTGTCACCCAGAAGTTGACGTTGATTGCGGCGAAGTCGGCGTGGGTGGCGATCCCCTGCAGCCTGGAATCGTACTTGTAGGCCCAGAGCTGCTCCAGCCGATGGGGGCCGAAGATGCCGGGGAGCCGCGCGCGCAGCTCGTCCGCGATCTGGAGCGCGAGAGCCGTGCCGAAGCCGTCCACCAGGTAAGCGCCGAGGTAGCCGCGCTTCACCTGATACCAGACCGTCGCATCGAGGCAGAAGCGCCATAGCCGCTCCAGGGCATCGGTTGTCAGGAAGTCGTCGACGACCACGAGATTGGGGGCACTCTCCCGATAGGTGCGCTCGATTCCGTCCGCGTCCAGATCCGGGTTGACGGCGCCCCCAGCCAAAGCTGGGGCCTCGGGGAGATGAAGGGGGCGGTTGTAGGCTCGCGCGATTCGCCGCCACTCCCGATCAGAGAGTGCGACCGGTTCGTCCGGTGGCGCATCGGCGGGCAATGCGGCGAGCACCTGCTCGTAATTGTCGGCGATCGCGTCGAACGACGGATCGATGCGGCCGGCGCTGCAGAGCCGGCGAATCTGTTCGGCATCGTGCTGGAGCTTGAACGGGGCGACGGGGACCGCCGGCCGTTCGTCCCGCTGCGTCAGCAGGGCAGGCGTCAACGTCGGACCGTGACGGCGCTCGGCCGCCCGGTCGAAGCAGACGAGCGCCGCGTCAGAGTCACCGCAGGCCACGTGGACCATGCCCAGATTGGCGCGGTAAGTGGCGTTCTCCGGCTTCAGTTCAAGCGCACGCTCGAGGCTCGCGACCGCCTCTTCTTCGCGGCCGAGGCGCTTGAGGGCGTTGCCGAGATTGGCATGTGCCGCCGCGTGCGCGGCATCGAGCGCGATGGCCTGGCGGTAAGCGCCCTCCGCCTCCGCCACGCGGTGGAGGTCCTGCAGCACGTTGCCAAGATTGGCGTGCGCTGCCGCAAGCTGCGGGTCGAGGTCGATGGCACGGCGGAGGCTCGCCTCGGCCTCCTCCAGCGCGCCGACCTCCTGCAGCGCGTTGCCGAGGTCGGAATGGCCGCCCGCCGCGCCCTCATCGAGCGCGACCGCCTGCCTGAGCGCCGCCACCGCGTCCTCGGCCCGGCCGGTCTCCAACAGCGCGAGACCGAGCTCGGACTGCGCCGCCCCGTGATCGGGGCGGATCGCAAGCGCTTTCTCGAACCATCCAACCGCGTCGGCCGGCCGGCCGGCGGTGCGCTGTGCGTGGCCGAGGTTGTAGCGGATGTCGGCGTTGGCGGGCGCGAGTGCAGCGGCCCGGCGGTAACGGACGACCGCCTCGTCGTAGCGGCCCAAGCCGTTGAGCACGTTGGCAAGATCGTTCAGAAAGCCGCCGTTGCGTGGCGCCTTCCGCGCGGCCTTGGTGAGGAGCGGCAGCGCCTCCTCCAGCCGGCCCGACTGGGCATGGAGCACGCCGAAGAGGTGCAGCGCATCCGCATGGCCGGGCCGTTGCTGCAGCACCCGCTCGTAGAGTGCCGCCGCCGGCGCCACCCGGCCCGCCCGGTGATGGTCCAGCGCAGCCCGAAGGATGTCGTCGACAGGATCTGCACCGGCAGGCGAGGTGCCGGGGCTCCGCCCTTTAGCCCGCCGTCGCTCGCGCCGCGTCATCGGGCCATTCTGGTGCTGCTACGTGAGCCGAGAGCGCTCGCCTTCGGGCGGCGCACGCCCCGCTCAAGTAAGCGATATCCCGGACTCGGCGTCGAAAAGCGTGATGCGGTTCGCGCGGAGGACGAGCCCGACCCGGGCTCCGATCGAGACAGGCTCGTGCACGTCCATGCTCGCCGCCACGTACTCGCGGTTGACCAGCAGTCCGTCCGCGCCGTCGACCGCGACGAACGCAATGATGACGCCGCCGTAGGACTCCGTGAACTCGATCGTCCCGTCGACAACACCCTCGCCCGCCGGATGCAGGATCACGTCCTCGGGCCGGACGCCGAGGACGATATCCCCGCTGCCCTCGGCGCCCGCGCCCTCAAGCGCGCGGCCGGCGACCGTGACCCCGCCCTCGCTGAGCTCGCCCTTCAGGAAGTTGATCCCGGGGCTGCCGATGAAGTCGGCCACGAACATGTTGACCGGGCGCTCGTAGATCGTGACCGGATCGGCCACCTGCTGGACCTCGCCCTTGTCGAGCACGGCCACGCGGTCGGAGAGGATCAGCGCCTCGGCCTGGTCGTGGGTCACGTAGATGGTCGTCACCTTGTAGGCCTGATGCAGGCGCTTGAGCTCGGTCCGCATATGCTCGCGCAGCTTGAGGTCGAGGTTGGAGAGGGGCTCGTCCATCAGGTAGCAGGCGGGGCTTCGCACCATGGCGCGGCCGAGGGCGACACGCTGGCGCTCGCCGCCGGAAAGCTTGGCCGGCTTGCGGTCGAGCAGGGTCTCGATGTTGAGCAGTTGCGCCGTTTCGCGCGCCTTCTGCGCCGCCTCGGCCTTGGACATGCCGGCGACGGTGAGGCCGAGCGTCATGTTCTGCAGCGCGGTCATGTGCGGATAGAGCGCATAGGTCTGGAAGACCATCGCGACGTCCCGGTCTCCCGGATTGACGTTGGTGACGTCCCGCTCGCCGATCGCGATGGTGCCCTCGGTCGGCTCCTCCAGGCCTGCGATCAGGCGGAGCGTCGTGGTCTTGCCGCATCCGGACGGCCCGAGCAGCGTCAGGAACTCGCCCTTGGCGATGTCGAGGTCGATCCCCTTGACGGCCTCGGTGCCGTCGCGAAAGCGCTTTACCAGTCCCCTGAGCGTGACGTTCATGGCGGCCCTATTTCACCGCGCCGAGCGCGAGGCCGCGCGCGATGTGTCGCTGGAGGAGGAACACGACGGCGATCATGGGCAATAGCTGTATCACCGCGCCGGCGCTGAGCGAACCCCACAGTACGTTGTAGAGGTCGATGGTCTTTTGCAGAGCGACCGGCATCGTCGTCGCCTTGTCGTAGGTGAGGAACAGCGCATAGAGGTATTCGTTCCAACTGAAGACGAAGGTGAAGATAGCCGTGACCGCGATACCGGGCGCGGCCATCGGCAGGATGAGGCGGAAAATGATCTGCAGCCAGCTCAGCCCGTCAAGCCGGGCGGCCTCTTCCACCTCCTTCGGCAAATCGAGCAGGAATCCGCGCAGAATCCAGACCGCGAACGGCAAGCCGAAGGCGGTATAGACGACGATGAGCACGATTTGCGTATCGATCAAACCGAACCAGTTGGCCATCTTGAAGTAGGGCAGCACGACGACCACGCCTGGCATAAATCGCAATGAGAGTATGACAAGGGCCCAGGTATCGCCCCCCATGAGCCCCATGCGCGCAACCGCGTAAGCCGCGGGCAACGCCAGAATCATCACGATCAGCGTGGAGACGCCGACCGTGATCAGGCTGTTCACGATCGCCCGGTCGAAGAGGAAGCGATCGAAGATTTCGACGTAGTGCTCGCCGGTTGGCTCGAACGAATAGAAAGTAGGCTCCGGGGCATTGATGACGTTGGTAGGCTTCACCGAGGTGAGAGCGACCCACAGGACCGGGATCAGCCAGACGATGACGACGAGCACCGCGAGGATATTGATCGCGCGCGTGTAGACCGACGTCATGGCGCATCGGCGGCGCGCGCCGCCTTCTCCGTTCGGTAGAGCGTGTTGAGGAACGCGACGACCACGAGGTTGATCAGAATCAAAATCAGGAAGCCGTAGGCCGCCATCAGGCCGAGATGGCCCTGCTCGAAGATGGTGTAGTCATAGACGCTGGCGAGCAGCGTCGACGACCCCGGCCCGCCCTTGGTCATGATGAAATTGAGGTCGAAGATGCGGATCGAATCCACGAGCCGGATCAGGATCACCACCATAATGACCGGGCGGATCAACGGAATTACGATGCGCGTGTAGAAGGTGACGCCGCGCACCCGGTCGAGCCGCGCCGCCTCCGTGATCTCCGGCGAGATGCTCTGCATGCCGGCGAGCAGGATCAGCGCGATGAAGGGCGTCCACTGCCAGCAGTCGACGAACATCAGCGTCGCCAGCGCGGTGTCCTTGTGCGAGAGCCAGGACCACTTCTCGAGGCCGAAGCCGGTGTTGAGGATCCAATTCGCGAGACCCGACACCGGCTCGAAGATGAAACGCCAGGTGAGCCCCATGGCGATCGGCGAGATGAACACCGGGATGATGATGAGCGTGCGCAACAGGCCCGCGCCCCGCATCTTGCGGTCGAGCAGCACGGCGAGGAAGAAGCCGAGGACCATCTGGATCGAGACGACGACGACGGCCCATATGACCGTGAGCTCGATGCTGTTCCAGAAGCGGCGGTCCTCGAACAGGTCGTTGTAGTTGCGCCAGCCGACGAAGCGCGCCACGTCGGGGTTGTAGAGCGGATCGACCTTGAAAGAGAGCGTGCCCGAGAAGATCAGCGGGAAGATCGCGAGCGCGAGCAGGACGATCACGCAGGGCGCGAGCAGCAGGTAGGCCGTGCGCCGCTGCTGACGCGCGACGGCGCCCGGCCGCCGCGGTCGAGGCGGCCCGGCCGCACGCGACGGCCGGGCCTCGACGGTAAGAGCGGTCACGCCCGAGGCTCCGGGGAGCCCCTGGCCCTAAACGCTGCGGCTAGACGTAGCCGCTGTCCTCCATGATGCGCTGGGTTCGCTTCTCCATGGCAGCGAGCGCATCCTCGATGCTCTGTTCCTCGTTGACCGCGTCGGCGACCTCCTCGCCCATGGCGCCCATGATGGCGTAGGCCTCCGGAATCACCGGCGCGTTCACGACGCAGACCGGATAGGCCTTCATCAGGCCCACGAAGAATGGCTTGCGGTCGGACCAGCGGCTGAGCGTGGAACGCCGCGAGAGCTGGCCCCCGGCGCCCACGATCGCATCCGCGATGAGGGAACTGCCGCCGAGAGCCTCGTTGTCGCCCGAGTTGAGGAACTTGATCCAGGCGAACGCGGTCTCCCGATTGCCGCCCCAGGTCGGCATGAACTGGCCGAAGCCGCCGGTGAGCGCGCGATGCCCGCCCTTCTCCCCGGTGCCCCTCGGCGAGAGGTCCATGTGCCAGTGCTCGTGCAGGTCGGTGTAGGTCGGATCGTTGAGCACCGCCGTGCCCCAGGTAAGCGGGCTGTAGAGCGCCGTGCCCTGGGCGAACACCAGGTTGACCTCGTCCTCGCCGGCGTTGGCGGAGACCGGGTGGGCGTACTTCTGGAGATCGACCAGCACCTTGAGCGCCTGGTAGCCCTCCTCGGTGTTGATCGCCACCGTCCAGTCCTCGGCCACCTCGTCGACGAAGACGTCACCGCCCATGCTGCGCAGAGAGCCGTAGTACTGGTAACCGGCCCAGAAGTTGCGCGCCATCGCCGCGCAATAGGCGTAGCGCTCGTTGGCCGGGTCGTGGATCTCCTTGCAGGCTTCGATCACGTCGTCCCAGGTCTCCGGCACCGGGATGCCTGCACCTTCGAAGACATCCTTGCGATAGAAGGTCATCATCGCGTTGCCGTCCGGCGCCAGCGCTGCGATGTAACCTGGCGGTGCCGGCCCCTTGGGCAGGTTCCACATGTGCCGGTAAGCCTCCGGCACGTCCTGCTTGTAGTCCGCGAGCCAGTCCGGGAACGGCTCCAGGTAGGGGCCGAGGTCGGTCAGTGCACCCATCGCGTCCAGCGCCGCGAACTGCGCGTGGTCCTGCGTGATGACGTCGAAGGCGTCGCTCTTCGACCGCATGTAGGTGTTGATCTGGGTCAGCGCCTCGCTCATCGGCTTGGACACGACCTCGAGCTCGACGTTCGGGAACACCTTGTCGAAGAGCGGCTTGACCGCCCTCAAGGAGTTCGCGAGCCGTTTACCGGACGACGCGAAGTGAACGATGGTGCCGCCGACGTCGGCATGCACCTCCTTGGGGACGAACTGTGACGCCAGCGTTGCGCCCAGTGCCGTCGCTGCCGAGGCCTTGAGCACCTGGCGGCGGGTCAGCTCCCGCTCGCGAAAGTGCCTGATGCGCTTCATTGCGCTGTCGTAGGCCCTGCTATCGTGGTCTGAATTCCGCATATGCTCCTCCCTTGGCGTGTCTGCGTCGGGCAGATGGAAGCCTCCCCATCCGCAAAAACGCTAGCACGGATGACTCACCACGGTCACGGCCCGCGTTTGCGTCCATGCATGTCTGTCCTTTCCGCACGCGGTGTGTAGACTGCGCGCCGGCACGCACCTTCACGAATCGGGAGCAAGGCCTTGTTCAAATCCAGATTGCGGCGGCTCTCGGTCTTTCTCGCGCTTGCCGTCGCGGCGGGGAGCATGATGACTGACCAGACCGAGACCCAAGCCGGCGAGGGCGCCAACCCTGTCGTCACCTTCGAGACCACCCACGGCTCGTTCGCCGTCGCGTTGGAGCCCGAATCCGCGCCCAAGACGGTGGAGAACTTTCTCGCCTACGTGCGAGACGGGCACTACGACGGGACCATCTTCCACCGCATCATCGCGGGCTTCATGATCCAGGGCGGCGGCTACGACGAGCGCTACCAGCAACTCTCGACCCGCGCGCCGATCGAGAACGAGGCGCCGAATGCGCCGGGCAACGACCGGGGCACGATCGCCATGGCGCGCACGGCCGATCCCCACTCCGCCACGGCGCAGTTCTTCATCAACGTGGTCGACAACGACTTCCTCAACCATACCGCCAAGACAGCCCGGGGCTGGGGCTATGCCGCCTTCGGCCGGGTGGTCGACGGCATGGAGACGGTGGACCGCATCGCCGCACTGCAGACCGGCCCCGGCGGCCCGTTCCCAAGCGACGTGCCGCAAGAGGCCGTGGTCATCCAGAAAGTAACGGCGGGCGGCGGCTCCTGATTCGCAGGCGCTAAACCTCTAAGGGCGTCCCAGCGATGCAGTCCGACCATCAGGCGGACTACATCGTCGTCGGCGCCGGCTCGGCCGGGAGCGTGGTCGCCGCGCGTCTCTCGGAGGACGGGCGGCGGCGGGTGCTGCTGCTGGAGGCCGGCGGCTCGGATCGCCGCCTCGCCATCCTCATGCCGGCGGCGACCATGCTGCTCGCCATCACCAACCCACGCTACGACTGGCGCTTCATGGCGGAGCCCGACCCCACCCGCGACGGGCGCGAGGACTACATGCCGCGCGGCAAGGTGCTGGGCGGCACCAGCTCGATCAACGCCACCTCGTTCATCCGGGGCGCGCCTGAGGATTACAACGGCTGGGCGGCGCTCGGTTGTCGAGGCTGGGACTTCGACACCGTGCTTCCCTACTTTCGCCGACTGGAGGATTACGAGGGCGGCGCCAACGAGTACCGGGGCACCGGCGGCCCGCTTTCAGTCTCCCACATCCGTTCGGTGCATCCGCTCTCCCGCGCCTTGATCGAGAGCTGCGTCAAGGCGGGCATGACGTTCCGGGAAGACATCAACGAGCCGCCGCAGATGGGTGTGGGCTACATGCAGGCCAGCCAGCGCAGGGGCTGGCGGCACAGCGCGTCTCGCGCCTACCTTTGGCCGGCCAAGAGCCGTCACAACCTGCGCATCGTGACCCATGCGCAGGCGCTGGGACTCACGTTCGAGGGCAACCGCGCCACAGGCGTCGAGTATCTGCGCCGGGGCAAGCGCAGGCGCGCAACCGCCACCAAGGCAGTCGTCCTCTGCGCGGGCAGCTTCGGCTCGCCGCAGCTGCTGATGCTCTCCGGCGTCGGTCCTGCGGCACACCTGCGCGAGCACGGCATTGAGGTCCTCCACGACCTGCCCGGCGTCGGCGAGAACATGCAGGACCATGCCGGGATCAGCCAGACCGTGTGGGTCAACCGCACGACCTACAACGTGCAGACCGGGCCGTTGAGCGCGCTGATGTACGGCGCCCAGTGGCTGCTGTTCGGCACCGGGCCTGCGTCCACGCCGATCGCCCAGGTCTGCGGCTACAGACGCTGCGACCCCAGCAAGTCGCGCAGCCACGTGCAATATCTCTTCTCGCCCGCCGGCTACGATCTGACCGCCGATGGGCCCGAGGTCTTCGAAAAGCCTGCGATCACGGGCCTCACCAACTTGCATCGGCCCTATTCAGCCGGCACGGTGCGCCTCGCCTCGGCCGATCCGCTCAAGCAGCCAACTATTCAGCCGAACCTCTTCGCCGACGAGCGCGATATCGAAACCCTGATTCTGGGGTCCCGGTTCTTCCGCACGGTGTTCGAGAGCGAGCCCATCGCGCGCTACATCGTGGGCGAGCACCTGCCCGGCAGGGACGTGCAGAGCGACGACGAGTGGACCGACTACATCCGCGCCAACGCCATCGGCGTCTACCACCCCGCCGGCACCTGCAAGATGGGGCACGACCCCATGGCGGTGGTGGACGACGGTCTCAAGGTGCACGGGCTGGAGGGGCTCTACGTTGCCGACGCCTCGATCATGCCGACGGTCGTCAGTGCCAACCTCAACGCCACCTGCATCATGATCGGCGAGCGCGCGGGGGACCTGATTCCAGCCTCCGCCTGAGCGCCAACACGGAACCCGCCGAACCAGGGAGGACCCCATGCCATTCACCGTCGCCGCCACGCTCAGGATCAAAAAGAAGCACGTCGCCGAGTTCACCCGGCTGGTCAAGCGCCACGCCAACAACACCGTGACCAAGGAGCCGGGCTGCATCAGCTTCGAGGTTAGCGTCGACCGCGACGACCCGCGCCGCTTCATCTTCTACGAGGTCTATGTCGAGGAGGCCGACTTCGACGCTCATTGTGAGACGCCATGGCTCAAGCGCCAGATGGAGCGGACGGCCCACATGATCGACGGCGAGGTGGAGATGGTCGCCTTCGGCCACCGCATCGCCGCGCCCAACAAGTAACGCCCGGTCGACCCCCGGCCTCGGAGCGTCGGCCGGGCATCACTCCTCCGCGGCGAACTCCATGATGACCTGGTCGGCGGCGAGGCTGTCGCCGACCTTGGCCCGGACGGCGACGATTCGCCCGTCGCGCTCGGCGCGGAGCACGTTCTCCATCTTCATGGCGTCCACGATGGCGAGAGGCTGCCCCGCCCGCACCGTGTCGCCTTCGGAGGCCGGCAGCGCCACGACCAGACCCGGCATGGGCGAGAGCAGAAAGCGCGAAAGGTCGAGCGCTTCCTTCGCCGGCATGGTGGCGGCAAGCTCCGCCGCCCGGGGCGTTCGCACATGTGCCGTGATCTCGCAGCCCCGCCAGCGGAGCGTGAGCGCCGTGCCCCGGCACTGGACCTGAATCGTGACGGTGTCACCGGCCACGCTGCCGGTGAAGAGGCTCTCGTGGGGCTGCCAGTCGCTCGCTACCGGCACCGTCCGCTCGCCATCGACGACCTCGATCCCGTCTGTGCCTTCGTCGATCCGCACCTCGTGGCGGCTGGTGCCGAGATCGACCACCCACTCGCCCGTGTGCCGTACCGGCGGCAGGCCTTCGATCTGGCCCGAGATGCGCCCCGCCCGTGCCGCAAACCGCGCGTGCACAACCGCTGCGACCGGGACGAGCACGGCGCGCGCCTCGTCCGTTAGCTCTGCTGGGTCGAAGCGCTCGCCGAACTCCTCTTCGATGAAGGCGGTGGATAACCGCCCTTCGGCGAAGCGCGCGCGCCCGAGCACGGCGTTAAGAAAACCCGCATTGTGGGCGACGCCGCGAATTTCGTAGCGGTCGAGCGCATCCTGCATCGCGGCGATCGCCGCTGGCCGGTCGGGGCCGTGGGTGACGAGCTTCGCGATCATGGGATCGTAGAACATCGAGATCTCGGAGCCTTCGTCGACTCCGGCATCGACGCGGCAGGTCTCGCTCGCCGCGGGCTCGCGGTAGCGTGAGAGACGCCCGATGGAGGGGACGAAGCCCCGCGCCGGGTCCTCGGCGTAGATGCGGCACTCCATCGCCCAGCCGTTCCGCCCGATATCATTCTGGGAGAAGGACAGGGGCTCGCCGGCGGCAATCCTGATCTGCTGTTCGACCAAGTCGATGCCGGTGACCATCTCCGTGATCGGATGCTCGACCTGGAGCCGCGTGTTCATCTCCAGGAAGTAGAAGTTTCGCTTCTGGTCGGCGACGAACTCCACTGTGCCGGCGGAGCGATAGCCCACGGCAGCGGCCAGCGCGCAGGCCTGCGCGCCCATTGCCGCTCGGGTCTCCTCGTCGAGCAGGGGGCTCGGCGCCTCTTCGATCACCTTCTGGTGGCGGCGCTGGATCGAGCATTCGCGCTCGCCGAGGTGGACGACCGTGTCGGCGCCATCGGCAAGCACCTGGATTTCGATATGGCGCGGGTTCTCGATGAAGCGCTCGACGAAGACACGCCCGTCGCCGAAGGCAGCCGTCGCTTCATTGACGGCAGACGCCATGCTCTCGCTGAGGTTGGCTTCATCCCAGACCAGACGCATGCCTTTGCCGCCGCCACCAGCCGCCGCCTTGAGCATGACCGGGTAGCCGATCTCGCGGGCCGCAGCGATCGCTGCATCGGCATCGTCGACCGCATCCTCCGTGCCGGGAATGGTGGCGACGCCGGCCTCGGCGGCAATCCTGCGCGCGGCGAGCTTGTCTCCCATCGACGCGATGGCGTCCGCCGGCGGGCCGATGAAACTGACTCCCGCCTTGGCAAGCGCCTCGGCAAACGCCGCGCTCTCGGAGAGGAAGCCATAGCCCGGATGCACGGCTTCGGCGCCGGTCTCAGCGATGGCGTCGAGCAGGGCGTCCACGTTCAGATAGCTCTCGGCAGCGGCGGCGGGGCCGATGAGGACGGCCTCGTCCGCCATGCGCGCGTGCAGCGCGCCGTCGTCGGCCTCGGAAAAGACCGCAACGGTGCCGACGCCCAACCGCCGCGCAGAGCGGATCACCCGGCACGCGATCTCACCGCGATTGGCGATCAGAATTTTGGAGAACAACGCCGCCCCTCGTGCCCTACAACGGGATGTTCCCGTGCTTCTTCCACGGGTTCTCGAGGCGCTTGGTGCGCAGCGTCTCGAAGGCGCGGGCGACACGAGCGCGGGTGTCTTGCGGGCGGATCACGTCGTCGACGAAGCCGCGGCTTGCGGCAACAAAGGGATTGGCGAAGGTGCGGCGGTACTCCTCGGTCTTCGCGTCGACGGCGGCGGGATCGTCCAACGAGCCGCGGAAGATGATCTCCACCGCGCCCTTGGGTCCCATGACCGCGATCTCGGCAGTGGGCCACGCGTAATTGAGGTCTCCGCGGAGGTGCTTGGACGCCATCACGTCGTAAGCACCGCCATAGGCCTTGCGCGTAATGACCGTGACCTTGGGCACCGTCGCCTCGGCGTATGCGTAGAGCAGCTTGGAGCCGTGGGTGATGATGCCGCCGTATTCCTGGTCGGTGCCGGGCAGGAAGCCAGGAACATCGACGAAGGTAAGCAGCGGAATGTTGAAGCAGTCGCAGAAGCGGACGAAGCGCCCCGCCTTGCGCGAGGATGCGATATCGAGGCAGCCGGCGAGCACGGTCGGCTGGTTGGCGACGATGCCGATGGTGCTGCCCGCGATGCGACCGAAGCCGGTGATGATGTTCTGCGCATATGCCGGCTTCAGCTCGAAGAAATCGCCTTCGTCCACGACCTTCGCGATCAGTTCCTTCATGTCGTAAGGCTGGTTCGGATTGGCCGGCACCAGCCTGTCGAGGGAGGGCTCCGCACGGGTCGTGGGGTCCGTGGTCGGCCACGTGGGCGGCCGCTCACGGTTGTTGGCGGGCAGAAAGTCGATGTAGCGCCGGGTCTCGGCCAGAGCCTCTACATCGTTGTCGAAGGACTGGTCGGCGACTCCCGATCGGCCCGTGTGGGTTCCCGCGCCGCCCAGCTCCTCGTGGGTCACCACTTCATGGGTGACAGTCTTCACCACGTCCGGCCCGGTCACGAACATGTAGGCGCTGTCCGCAACCATGAAGATGGCGTCGGTCATGGCGGGCGAATAGACCGCGCCCCCGGCGCACGGGCCCATGATGACCGAGACCTGCGGCACCACGCCGGAGGCCAGCACGTTGCGCTGGAACACCTCCGCGTAGCCCGCAAGGGAAGCCACGCCCTCGTGGATGCGTGCGCCACCGGAATCGTTGAGCCCCACCACCGGCGCGCCCACCCGCATGGCGTGGTCCATGATCTTGCAGATCTTCTCCGCGTGCGCCTCGCTCAGCGAGCCGCCGAAGACGGTGAAGTCCTGGCTGAACACGAAGACAAGCCGCCCGTTGATCGTGCCGCGTCCGGTGACGACACCGTCGCCCGGCACGCGCTGTTCGGCCATGCCGAAGTCCGAGGAGCGGTGCTCGACGAACATGTCGAATTCCTCGAACGAGCCGTCGTCGAGCAGCAGCTCCAGTCGCTCGCGGGCGGTGAGCTTGCCCTTGGCGTGCTGCCGCTCGATCCGCGCCTCGCCGCCGCCCAGTCGGGCGCGGGCGCGGCGCTCTTCAAGCGTGCGCAGGATGTCGTCCATCGCCTCCCTTCCGGCGACGCTTGGAATTGCCCCGCCGCCGCTTGGTCTTAGCACGAAACGCCTCGGCCGGCGACCGGAGGGCCCGTGCGAGCGCAAGCGAGCGCCGGGCCCGTCAGTTGCGCACGATGTTGTGCGCGGGCCCGTAGGGGAAGCCGGTGATGTCCTCGGCCCCGTCCTCGGTCACCACCAGGATATCGTGCTCGCGGTAGCCGCCTGCGCCGGGCTCGCCTTCGGGAATCATGATCATCGGCTCCATGGACACCACCATGTTGGGCTCCAGCACGGTCGGCACGTCCTCGCGAAGCTCCAATCCCGCCTCGCGGCCGTAATAGTGGCAAAGCACGCCGAAGCTGTGGCCGTAGCCGAAGGTCCGGTTTCGCAGCAGGCCGTGACGCTCGTAGATCGTGTTGAGCTCGGCGGCAATGTCGCAACAGCGTACACCGGGCTTGATCAGCGCGATTCCCGCCTCGTGCACCTCGACATTGATGTTCCAGAGCCTGAGGTGGGCGTCCGAGCACTCCTCGGCGAAAAGCGTCCGCTCCAGCGCCGTGTAGTAGCCCGCCGGCATAGGGAAGCAATTGAGGCTCAGGATGTCGCCGCGTTCGATCCGGCGGGAGGTCACGGGATTATGGGCGCCGTCGGTGTTGATGCCGGACTGGAACCAGGTCCAGGTGTCCATCAGCTCCACGTGGGGCTGGCTTTGGCCAATCTCGCGCACCATGGCCTGGGTCGCGTGCAGCGCCACCTCGTACTCCGGCACGCCGACCCCGATGGCCTCCACGCAGGCCACGCCGCCGACGTCGGCAACACGCGCGCTTTCGCGGATCCAGGCGATCTCCTCGTCGGACTTGACCATGCGCATGCGCATGGTGGGCTTGCTCACATCGACCAGCTCCGCTGTCGGTAGCGCGCCTTGCAGCTTGCGCAGGTTCTCGACGGAGATGTGGTCGAACTCGATGCCGACACGCCCGCCGTCCCGGACCAACTGCCTCACGGCCACGAAGTAGTTGTCCCTGTGCCAATCGGTGTAGACGAGGTTGTCGCCGAAGCTGCGCCGCCAGGGCTGGCCTGCATCGATGTTGGCCGAGATCGTGGTCTGGCTCTCCTGCGTGACCACCAGGCCGTAGTTGCGACCGAAGGAGCAGTAGAGGAAGTCGCTGAAGTAGTTGATGTTGTGATACGAGGTAAACAGGCAGGCATCGATCTGCCTCTCGGCCATGTGGGCGCGCAAGGACGCGAGTCGGCGGTTCATCTCGTTCGCCGAGAATGTCGGCCTGACCTTCTCGCCGTTCTGGATCCTTTTGAGTTGCTCCATCGTCCTCACCCTGACCGTTGACATAGATGGTGCTGCGAGGCGACTGTCGCCGTCAACGTTGCAACTCGCGCGGCAGCACAAGAGCGGAAATTCTCGACACTGTCGCAGGTTACACGGCGCTAGGCTACGTGACCGTCGTACCGTGTCTTGCGCGTCGGCGTATGTCTATGCGGGCTAATGCCCAAGGCGCCATCGATTCGGTATGCGACGCCAAAGCAGGGTTGCCACTTTTCGCCAGAAGAGAAATTTATCCTCACACTTGCTCAATCCAATTGGAGACTTTTGCCAACAAAGATGATAGACTCTCCACACGTAGCGTGAGACTTACAACCAAAGAAGGCAGATCTATGGCTCAGAACTCATCCTCCCGGATTGATGAGAGCACCTTGACCAAGGGGCAGCGGCGCAAGCTCAATGCGCTCAGAAAGTCCGTCGGCGACGAGGTCGGTGAGCGCGCGTTTGCCGAATGGCTCGCGACGCGGCCGGTGGCAAAGTCAGACGAGAATGCGACCTTGATCGTCGATACACTCTGGCCGCTCGTCCAACAGGGTAAGTTGGCAATCCCGAGAGGCGGGTATTTGCTAAGGCGCGGCCGCGGCCGCATCATCGTCGAGCCAGCCAAGCCGTAAGCCGTCTGCTCAGTAGGTAGTCTACGTGGTACGGAGCAGTCCCGGATCGTGTGAGGCCGTTTACGGCTGTTCGATTACTGCGCACATTTTGCCACTGCGTGGAGTGGCCGACTAACCCACTCCGCACATCATGATGGCCGGCGGTCTCGCGCGTCACCCCAAAATGTCCAAGTCAACTCGTTGCCACCGCTTCGGTGCAAGTGGGTGATTGGGTGTGGAAATTCGCGATTGACAACTCGGCCGAGCGAGGTGGAAAGAGTGCCGTGATCGTGCGCTAGATACGCCGCGCACCACCTGCAGGCACCACATCAGGTATTTTCCAGATAACGAGTATCTGCACCCAAAATGCCGACAACGTGGACGTTCAGTTAGCAGAAATTTCGCGCTGTCACTTGACTGACACCGAGGGCACAGCAAGAGTCGTGGGGTGCGTCACGGCCGGTTGGTAGATCTATGATTTCGGCAGCGTAGCCCGTTTCGCGAAAACGGTGTCCCGACGGAGATTTATCGCGCCGCATTAGCGCAGTGTTTCGTATCGTCACCATATCGTTTGTGATGTGCGGACAGTCTTCCGGTTCGATGATTGCCGGAGCTTGTATCGACAAAGCGTACTTGGTTCTCGTGCGTCGGCGGGTTGCCACACAACGGCTGATAGTCGCTGAAGTGAATATACCGAAATCGGTCTGTCATGCGCCGTCAAGGCCATCGACGAACCGGTGTCTGGCCAGTTCTTGCCAGTCCACTGCTCGTCGTTGAGCCCAAAAGCGTATTTTCGGCGCGGGTTCGAAGAGCCTATCAAGACTACAGAAGCATGTGAAATGGCATCGGAATTCAAGGTCGCCGCCGCATTGTTGGCGCTCTCACTCTATGCCGCGCTATTCTTTCTCGTGCCCGAGGTGGCCTTGAGACGCGCGTGAACAGGGAAACCGCGTCCGAAAGGAGACCATGATGCTCTCGATGCAGAAGGCGATAAGGTCCGTCGTGGTAGGCGCGATGCTCGCGCGGGAGCGCTGGCAGAGCGGCGTGGTGTACAACCCACTGTCGACGCAAACGGCGCAAGACCCTTACCCCGTCTACGCCTCTCTGAGGGAAAGAGACCCCATACACCGCAGTGGGCTAATGAATTCCTGGCTGTTCTCCCGGCATGCGGACATCGATACGATCCTGCGAGACCATCGGCGCTTCGGCAACGACCCGCGCAAGGGCAAGCTTTCGCGGCGGCAGCGCGGCAACCTGCCGCGGGACGAAGAATTCACCATGTTGTTTCTCGACCCGCCGGACCACAAGCGGCTCAGGGCGCTTGTGAACAAGGCCTTTACGCCCAAGGCGGTAAACGCGCTCGAGCCTCACATCCGCAGCCTCCTTGCAACCTTGTTGGACGAAATCGACGACCCCGCCGGCTTCGATCTCATGCAGGCGGTGGCACAACCCCTGCCCGTGATCGTGATCGCCGAGATGCTGGGCGTGCCGCCGAAAGACCGGGCGCAGTTCAAGGTATGGTCCGATCAGCGCGCACGTACATTGGAGCCGGTCATCGACGCAGAGGAACGCGCGGCCTCCGAGGCGGCCGCCAAAGCGCTCGACGCTTACTTCAGGCCGATCATCCAGGAGCGGCGAGCGGCACCGCAGGAAGACATCGTGAGCGCGCTTGCGCAGGCGGAGGAGGAAGGCGACCGGCTCACCGAACGCGAGATGCTGAACATGCTGCGCCTGCTGCTCATCGCCGGGAATGAAACCACAACCAACCTGATCGGCAACGGCGTTCTGGCCTTGCTGCGCCATCCCGATCAGCTCCAGCGGCTCAGGGAAGACCCAAGCTTGATCCCGTCGGCGGTGGATGAGCTGCTCCGCTTCGATTCACCGGTGCAGACGGACTTTCGCCGCGTGCTGGAGGACTGCGAGGTGAGCGGGTTTCCTTTGAAGAAGCGCGACAACATCGTCGTCCTGCTGGGCGCGGCCAACCGGGACCCGGACGTGTTCGAGGACCCGGACAGGCTGGATGTCGGCCGTGGCGACCGGTCCCACCTCTCGTTCGGGCGCGGCATCCACCACTGCATCGGCGCTCCACTCGCGCGCCTGGAAGGCCGGATCGTCCTTGAGATGCTGCTGGAGCGCTTTTCTCAGATCAGCCTGCGCGGCGCGCAGCCGCGTTTCCGCAACAGTATCGTGCTGCGTGGTCTGGAATCCTTGCCAGTCCGCTGCGTCAGGGCCTAGGACGCGATTGCGATACATGGAGCCGCCGCGCACTTCGTCGACTGATCCCGGCACCGCCCAGGAGCGGGCGGCGACCCTCAGGCGCGAGACGAAGGTGCTGGTCTTCGACCTCTACGGCACGGTCGTGGACATGCGGGCGGGATTGACCGAGGCCGCAATCCCTACTTGAAGGAGAACGGCTGGGGCGGGGCGCCGCACCGCTTCGTGACCTGGCGGCGGCGCACCCACTTCGAGAACTCGATGATCGATTCGTTGTGTGATCGGGGCCACACCTCCTAAGCGCACCTTCAGTGCTAGAGCATATCCGTTTTAGACGGAACCGTATCCGGCGTTTCGGATGTAGTTTTGGCATTCGCTTGGCTCGATGGTGCCGATGAGGTGGCCGAGATGGCGCCACGTGTCCTCGAAGTCGCGCTTCTGCGCGTTGCGCATCCAGTGCTTGATCTTGGAGAAGGCCTGTTCGATCGGGTTGAGGTCGGGTGAGTAGGGCGGCAGGAACCAGAGGCGGGCGCCTGTACTGCGGATGGCTTGGCGGACCGCCTTGCTCTTGTGGCTTGCGAGATTGTCGAGGATGACGATGTCGCCGGGCTTGAGCGTGGGGACGAGCTCTTGTTCGACCCAGGCCTGGAAGCAGCGGGTGTTGATGGGGCCGTCGAAGACGCAAGGGGCGTCGATCCCGTCTGCGCGGAGCGCGGCGAGGAAGGTCATGGTGCGCCAGTGGCCATAAGGCGCATATGCCCTCAAGCGCCGGCCTCGCTGCGCCCAGCCCCTGAGCGGTGCCATGTTGGTCTTGATCCAGGTCTCGTCCACGAAGACCAGGCGGTCCGGGTCGAGGTGGCGCTTGAGCGCCTGCCAGCGCGCCCGTTTTCGGGCGACCGCGGCGCGTGCCTGCTCAGTGGCGAACAGAGTTTTTTTTGAAGCTCAGCCCCTCGCGCCTGAGGAAGCGCCAGATGGTGTCCCGGCTCACCGCGATCCCCGCAGCGGCCAGCAGGTCTCGAAGCCGGTCGATCGTCAGATGCGGCGTCTCGGCGACCAGCCTGTGAACCAGCTCCCGGTGCGGCTCCAGCAGCCAGGGGCGGTGACCGCCGACCTTGCCCGGCGCCACACTCCCCGTCGCCCGGTAGCGCGCCACCCACTTCGGCACCGAGGAGACGCTGACACCGAAGCGCGCCGCCACCTGGCGGATCGGCTCGCCCGCCAAATGGGCCCGCACCACGCGCTCGCGAAGATCGCTCGAATAGGGTTGTGTCATCCATGCTGGCCTCCTTCACCAGTAGCCAGCTTGAATCACATTCCGTAACTAATGGGAATTCCCAATGATTCTCTCAATCTCGGATATGCTCTAACTATCCAAAACAGGGTCGTTTTTTCTCCTGGCACTGTTGTAAAGGAACGGAATCAGCAACCTTCCGTTCCCCGGCTGCAACTGCAAACGGGAGAAGACGAATGTCGAAAATCACCTTGACCGCCGCCAGCGTCACAGCGCCCGGCCTCGCAAATCCGCATACGAAACCCGCGACAGCAAGCTCACCGGCTTCGGCGTCCGCGTCTTCCCGTCGCCGCGCAATCCGGAGCGGCCGCACAGCGATAGTCTCGCACTGTGGTACCGGGTTCGCCGCGAGACCGATATCGAGGTGTCCGCCTTCACGACCTCCGCCACACCCATGCGAGTCATGCGGTGATGAACGGCGTTCCTGTGCCGGTCGACTCGCGGATGCTGGTCACTCCAACGCTCGCATGACGCTGCGCTACGCCCATCTCGATGACCGGGAGCTCGAGGCTGCCGCCGAACGGATCGGGCGATCGGTCGCAGCTATCATGGACGTGTATAGCCCTTGACCGTCACCTTCTTGTGGGCGTGGATCGCCGGCGCCGAGTAGTCCACGAGGCGATAGCGCACCAGCGCGGTCGACGACACTTGGCCCGGCATGTGCTCGCAGGCCTCGAGGGGTGCGGCCGGCAGATCGCGCAGGGCGTCGAGGTCGGCGAGCAGCGCCGCTGCCTTGTCGCCCTGCTCCAGCGTGCCGAGCCGCTCCAGGCAGCGTGCCGTCAGCTGCGCGTTCAGAGCCTCCAAATCGGGCACCCTTGGGATCGGCACCATGAACGTGCGCCGCGTTATCTTTACCAGTGCCTCGACCTTGCCCTTGTCGTTGCCCTTGCCGGGACGCCCGAAGCGGTCGCGGAACAAATAGTGCGACTGCAGATGGCTGAACGCCTGGGTGCGCTGGCGTTCCCCGTCGCCCAGGATCCGCGCCACCGCCAGCGTCGTGTTGTCATGGAGGATCGAGAGCGGAACCCCGCCGAGGAAGGCGAAGGCGCTGGCATGGCCGTCCAGGAACGCCTCGGTCGTCTCCTTCGGATAGGCCTTCACTAACCAGACGTCGGAATGCGGCAGGATCGGGCGGAAGAAGGCCACCGTCGCGCGAAGGCCCCCGATCTCGACCACCGCCCCGCCGAAGTCGACTTGGGCATGGCCCGGCGGGTGCCATCCTCGACCGGCCCGTTCTTGGCGACTAACGCATCGAGCTGCACGGCGCGTCCATGCGTGGCGACGATGCTGCCGGGTCGTCAAGTCGTGAGCGCTGCAGGGCGCCTCGCTTCGCTCGGCGGAATCGTCGTTACGCTCCGAGTTGGTGGCTCTTTGCTGAGATTCAGTCGCTTCGTCGGATGAAATTCGCCAGCTACGTTGAGTGAGACTCACCGGCCGCTTCGCGGAGACTTTGCAATCTGCGGCCGATGTGCCACGCCGAACAACGCAATCGCGTACAGATCCCAAATACTTACTTGGCCTCTAACTTGCTTGCCGACGGCGCGGTGTCGCAATTCCGTGTTCGCGCAGCGTGCTTTCCACGCTCGGCCGTTGAAGTCGGATGCGTTTGTCGCTCAGCAGGTAAGAGAACACGTACCCAAGTCCCAGGATCAACACCCCAATCAGGAAGCAGTAGATGATGGCGCGGTCAGGGTACTGGTCCTTTAGATAGCCGATGTAGAGGGGGCCGCAGACGCCTGCTGCCGCCCAGGCCGTCAGCATGACGCCGTATACGGCCGACATCTTCCGCGCACCGAAAACGTCGAGGACGAAGGAGGGCATCGTCGCGAAACCCCCGCCGAAGCAGAGCATGATGTAACAAACGAGAGCCGAGAATATCCACGGATCGCGTTCCGTCATCAGGATGCCGAAGACGATCATCTGGCTGGCAAGCAGGATTCTGAACACGCGGATGCGGCCGATGCGATCGGACAGCAGCCCCCAGAAAAGCCGCCCGAAACCGTTGCAGAGCGAGCTTGCAGCGATCAGCGTCGCGCCATACTCGGCGAGGACTTCCGGCTCCACCGACGGGTCGGCAAGTCCCCACACGTCCTGAAGCAGCGGTGACTGAAAACTGATGACGGCGATGCCTGCGGCGATGTTGAAGAAGAAGACGAGCCACATGACGGCGAATTCGCCGGAATAAAGACAGCGCGCGGTCGAGACCGGCTCATCCGACTCGCTGGAGGCCGTGGTGCGATCATGACGAGTGACAACCTCCGCAGGCGGATTACGAAGCGCCAGACTGCAAGGGATCAACACCGCGGCGAACACCACGCCGAGCCAGATGAACAAGAGCGGAAGATCTCCTTCTGTCTCAACCACGAGCAAGGGTGCCAGTCCCTTACTGAGAACCACCGCGCCGATCCCGAAGCCCATGACGACGATGCCGGTCGCCAGTCCCTTCTTGTCCGGGAACCACTTCGCCACCGTGGCGACGGGCGTGACGTAGCCGAGCCCGATCCCGGCACCGCCGATCACGCCATAACCGAGATAGAAGAGCGCGAGACTGTCGAGCTGCAGGGCGAGGCCGGCAATCATGTACCCGCCCGAGAACATCACACTGCCGGCAAGCGCCAATCGCCGCGGCCCCACCTTGGGCAGGATCATGCCCGCGCCTGCAGCGGACATGCCGAGAGAAAAGATCGTGATGCTGAAGGCGAGCGCCGTGTCGGTAAACGACCAGCCGAGCTGCCTCACCAAAAGCGTTTGAAAGAAGCTCCACGCATAGACGGTCCCGAAGCAAACCTGCAGGACGGTGCAATAGAGAATTGCCGCCGTGCGAGAGTGAGCCACCGGAAGGCTACTCCTTCCCGCTTGGCTGCGAGAGCACGTCCGCCTTGTCTCTATCCATCACCTGCGAGAAGTAGAGGAAGAGGCGCGCAAGCTCTCCCGCCTCGTCATTACGCGCGAGCAGCTTCTCGTTTCCTTTGCTGTCTGCCTCCCGCTCCTGTGCGAGCTTCACCGCAAAGGCGAGGACTCCGTCGACCGGTCTGGCCGCCTGGCCGACGAGCCAGATCGCGGCGAGAATGCCGACCACGAAGATGATGGAGATGAGATAGACCTGCTGGCCGATCGCTCTCTGGACCTTCAACGCGATCAGCCCGGTGTCGCTGCCGATGTGGACCGCGCCGGCGACGCCCGCCAGGATCGGACTGGCGACTTCGACAAAATCGCCCATGCCCGGCAGGCTTCGTTCCACGGTCACCGTGCTGGTCGGGTCTCCAGTCCTGATCTCTTCCGGAATGCCCGGAACGAAGGTGTGGGCGAGAAACTCCCCTGTCTCGCTCGTGATGTAGATGTAGCTGATTCCCTGAATCTCGACGAACTGGTCGATCAGGGACTGGAGCGCCGTCAGGTTCCTGTTCAGCAAGATATCGACGCTGGAATCGGCGATCGTCTTCGCGATATCCCTGCTGTTCGATTCATATTCTTCGGACAGATGCGTATCGACCGTGTAGATGCAGAGAACCGATGTGGACACGCCGATCACGCCGAACAGGAAGAACACGCCGAACAGCGTCTTTCGGAAGAGTCTTAGAATTCTCATGTCAGGCAAACCTGTCTTTCCAGCTATCCAGGGGAATGAAGCGGCCCTTATCGACAACGGTGTAATAGACCTTCTGCAAACCCTGGCGGCGCTCCGGGCCGAACGACACCAGTTCCCCCATCCCCAGATCGAAATCCCTTATGCTGAAGACGGCGTCCTCTAGGGCGCTTCGCTCCGGCTTATCACCGAGGCGGTCCAGTATCTCGACCATCAGCTTGGAGTTCAGGAAACCCTCAAGACTGACAAAGCTGTGAGGGAAGGGCGTGTAATCCTCTCGCAGCAATTCCTGCGGAGGTTGGGGATCGAATTGCCCCATCAATTCCTGGTACTGGCGGACTGCCGGAATCGCCACGTCGTGATAGCTGGGAACGACCTGCGAGTTCACCAGCAGCTCGGTGTAGCGCTCGCCGTCGTCGCGCCCTTGCGTGATGAGATTGAGAAGGTTCTCGCTGCCGACGAAAGACACGTTGGCGATGGGCACGCGCAACCCGAGATCCACTGCGTCGCGGAGGAACGCAGCACAGGCGGCGTAGGCGCCAATGCAAATGACCGCATCCGGGCGCGATGCCTTCAGGATCTCCACCTGATCGCGCATGATTCCCGTGAACTTCGAGCCGCGCCTGTAGGTCGCCTCGCCGACGATCCGCTCGCCGAACGATCTCAAGGCACGGCGCACACCGGCCCAGCCGCTGCGGCCGTAAGCGTCAGCCTGATAGAAGACCGCGATGCGCTTGCGGCCGATGCCGACGAAGTTCTGAACCAGGCCGGCCGTCTCCTGGCGATAGGAGGCGCGCAAATTGAAGGCAAAGGGGCCGTATGGCGGCTCCCGCTGCGGCTGGGCGCCGGTGAACGGAAAGAACAGATAGACCTGTCTTTCCTGAAACTTCTTGAGCATGGGAAGAACGCGCGTGACCGTCGGCGTACCGACATAGCCGAACAGAGCGAAGACCTCGTCCTCCAGCATCAGGGTCATCGTGTTCTGGACCGAGGGGTCGGGCTGATAGCCGTCGTCATAGGTCCTGAGAACGATTCTTCGGCCCCTGACGCCGCCCCGACGGTTGACGTGCTCGAAATAGGCACTGGCCCCGCGGAAGAGCTCTATGCCGAGGCCGCGGGAAGGACCGGAGAACGCGGCGGACATGCCCAGCACGATCTCGCTGTCGGTCGCGCCCGACGATGCCGCCGCGACGGATCGACTCCAGCCAAAACCCAATAGGCAACCGGCAAGGCCGTGCCGAAGGACGCTTCTCCTCGTCGGCGACCTCATTCGAGGTATGCCCATCTCTTCTCGCCTATGCAGTACGCCCGAAGAGTGGCCTCCCGCCGCGCTTCACGATGGCAAGGGCGACGTCTTGGAGTGCTCGTCCCCGAACTCCGCCTCGTCCTCGGTCGCGGCGTCCTCGGTCTGCTGAGGCGGTTGCTCGGCCAGCGTGACGATCATTTCGGTGAACACGCCGACTTCGGACTCCACCCTGATTTCACCGCCGTGCTGGCGGACGATGTCGCTCGAGAGCGCGAGGCCCAAGCCGGTGCCCTGGTCCGGCGGCTTGGTCGTGAAGAAAGGGTTAAAGATGTCGTCGATGATTTCGGGTGGGATCCCGCTCCCGTTGTCTCTGATCCGGATTTCGACCCCTTCTTCGGATCGCCGGGTGACGAGGGTGAGCGATGGCTCGTAGTCACCCCCCTCTGATCCATCGGGACCGGGATCTGCCGCGTCCGCGGCTTCCTCGGCGCGCCGCCTCTCGGCAGTAGCCTGGCAGGCATTGCTGACCAGATTGAGGAAGACGCGGCCCACGTCCTGAGTGACGACGTCGAGCGACCCTACCGCTGGATCGAAGTCCTGGACGATGTCGAGTTGAAAGCCCTCATCGCTTGCCCTGGCGCTATGGTAGGCAAGCCGCACATGTTCGTCGAGCAAGGCATTGATGTCCGTCGGTTGCCGGCCGCCCGAATCACGCCCCATGCTGAGCATGTGCTGCACGATCTGATTCGCGCGCTCGCCGTGCTCCCGAATTAATCTGAGGTTTTCGGTGATGTCGGCGCTGATCTCTCGAATCAGCGCAGTGCTCTCGTCCTCCTTCCCGTCATCCGGCTCAGGGAGAACCGTTTGCAGCTCTTCCAGGAGTTCTTCCAGCAACTGCTCCGTTACGTCTGAAAAGTTCTTGACGAAGTTCAGCGGGTTCCGGATTTCGTGCGCGACGCCGGCAGTGAGCTCGCCAAGCGCCGCAAGCTTCTCCTGCATGACGATTTGGTCTTGTGCTCGCTGAAGGTTCGCGAGTGCGTCCTCGAGTTGCTCGTTCTTGCCCTTGAGCTCCTCTGCCAGCTTCTCGACCAAGTTAAGCCGTTGGACTTCGAGCGCGTGACGGCGAAAGACCTCTAACGCCGCGGCCATATCTGCGACCTCGCCTCGTCCGTCGACCACCACTTCCGCTTCGATATCGCCTTCGGCCATCCGGCGCATCCGATCCGAGAGCCGCGCGAGACGCCGCATCAGCACGCGGCCGACGAACAGCCATGAGATCAGTGCTGCCCCGACGATGCTGGTCACGCTGATCGCAAGCAGGAGATTGCCGCCGGTACTGATCGCCGTCGAGGACGCCTGAGCCGCGTCTTGGACGCTCTCACGCGCCGCGCTGACCAGCCCCTCTGCTTCGGCGGCGAGTTCGACGGCAAGATTGTTGTTGGACGCGAGCAACACCGTCTGACGCTGATCGAGAGACAGTTCCTGAGCCCGCAAATCGAAGCCTTGATCCTGGCCCAGACCCAAGTCGACGAGACGGGAGAAGGCGGGAGCAATCCTGGCATGGAGGGGCATGGCGCCCAGGGCCGACAAGCCGCGCTCGATCTTGCCGGCGGAGGCCTCGAAGCGCTCCCGGAGCGGTTCCAGCAGGGCGATGTCGGAGACATCGAACGCGCTCGCCAGAAGCTGGATCGCAATCGTGGCATTCGCCTGTAGTCCCGCCATGTGACGATAGCGGTTGAACTCGTCCTCCGATCTGTGCGCCGCTCGAGGTGCCGGCGCCTCGCCGAGTTCCCGATAGCCCGTCATCGTGTAGAAGAGCTGGTCGTCGATGGCCGGAATCAATGCTGCGGCGAGCTCCCTTTGCAGGGCTGCGATTTCAGCGCGCAACGCCCGGCTGCGCTCGGCGAGCAGGAAGCCCTCGGCCACCGACTCCTCGATGGCGCCGACATTCGCGAGCAGGGCATTGCCTTGGGCGCGAATGCGCTCGAAGCGCGGCTCCTCCGCTCCCTGATCCGGCAGCGCAGCTACCTGCGCTTCGAAGGCTTGCCGGTCATGCGAGATATCCGCGACGGTGTGGGCGAGTTCTTCCGGCGTCGCTGCGGCCGTCAGCCGCGGCCCGGCTGCCACGAGCGTGCCGCTTTGCTGCGCCACGCCGAAGGCCGTCACCATCTCGGGCACGCTGCCCTCGTTGACGCGTCTCTGAACCTCAGCGACATGATCGAAGGAAACCAGGCCGACCACGCTGGCGACGACGGTGAGCGCGACGGCGCCCCCGATACCCAGATAGAGCTGGGTCGAGAGTCGAAAGCGACTGTCAAGCAGCCGTCTTGCCAACGTGCTCATGGCTGCACGGCGCGCCGAAGTGTGTCGATGGGATGGTAGCGGCCGTCCCCACCGATCACGGTAACGAAGACGGCGTCCGACCCCTGATTGTCGTCCTCGCCATAGCGGAGCCCGAAGCCATCGAGGTCGATAACTTCGGCGTGGCGTAAGCTGTCCAGAAGGCAGGATCGGTCGACCTCGCGTCCACAGCGCTCTAGACCCTCGATCGCGAGGCGGCCCGCCAGGTAGCCTTCGAAGGAGACGAAACCCGGTGAGGCTTCTGGTGAATTAGCCGCCAGCGCCCGGCGATACGCCACAGTGACCGCAGGCTCGTCGCCGTCGGGAAAGGGCACCACCTGGGTCACGAAGACGCCGGTCCCTGCGGTGCCAAGCTCTCTTGCCAGAGCGTTGCTGCCCACGAAAGAAATGGTCAGAAAGACCGGATCGAAGCCGATGTGTCGCGCCCAGGCGATCAGCGCGGCGACCGGCTCATAGGCCCCGATCAGGATGACGGCTTCAGGATTCAAACGTTGCACGTCGAGCAGTGCCGTTTTCACCGCGGTCGTGTTGCGCGGATAGACCCCGATCGCCACCGGCTCCAGCCCGCGCCGTTCAAGCGCCCGGCGCACCCCGCGATAGCCGGCCTGCCCGAAGGAATCGTCCTGATAGATCACCCCGACCCCGTCGATTCCCAAATCTCCGATCAGGCGGAAGACCATTGCCTCGGTCTCCTGGTAGTAGGACGCGCGCAGATTGATCACGTTCCGCCACTCGCCGTCGCGCAGAAACTCGGCGCCGGTGAAGGGCGCGAGATAGGGAACGCCCATGTCGGCAGCGATAGGGGCGGCGGAGCGAGAGGTCGGTGTACCGACGGCGCCGATCAAGGCGAAGACGCCATCCTCCACGACCAACCGGCGCGTGTTGACGATCGCGGCTTCCGGCTCGTACGCGTCGTCGAGAGACCGAAGCGCCAGCGTGCGCCCATGCACGCCGCCGCGCCGGTTCGCTTCCTCGAACGCGGCCTGGATACCGAGCCGCAGGTTCTTACCCAGGTCTTGCGCGGGACCGCTGAAAGCCGCCGATTGTCCGAAGAGGATCTGCTGGTCGGTCACCCCAGGCTCTTCTGCCTGCACCGCCGCGACACCCGGAAGCGCGAGCCAGACGGCGATGAGGAGAGCCGAGCGCAAACCACTTGCCCGCCTCATCCGCTTCGCTGTTGTATCGTTGCAGATTGGACGCCCTAGCGCTCGCTCTTCGGGCGCAACGTCGCCATCTCGCTTGCACGAGACGGGAATGCGTCGAAGCTCCGCCGCTCGTCGCTCACCCGCGTCGAAGCGGGAAAAGAGCTCAAAATTTACCCTCATGACTCGCAGCGATAGAGCGTTATGCAAGTGATGTCGTCGGACTGCGGCGTGTCGCCCGCGAATGCGCTCACGGCCTCGAAAACCGCTTTGTTGGCCTCTTTCGCGTTTTTCGGAGGCACTCCGGTGAAGACCATCCGCAGCCGCTCCATATCGAACAACTCTGCCTTGGCATTCTCGGCTTCCGTGACGCCATCGGTGTAGAATACGACTGATTCGCCCGGCGCGACCTGTAGCGCGTCTTCCGCAAAGTCCATGTCAGGCATCACGCCGAGCGCGATCCCACTTGTCACGGGAATTTCGCTGGAGCTTCCATCGGCTTGAACAATCACTGGCGGATTGTGCCCACCGTTTGCATACACCATCTCCCCGCTATCCGGATCGAAAATTGCGTAGAACAGCGTGACGAACATCATCGCTTCGTTGTCTTCTTGAAGAATTTGGTTGACCTCCTTTAGCACCGCGCCAGGGTGAGCGGTGCCGATGGCTGCGCCTTTGAGAAGAGTACGGCAAGACATCATGAAAAGGGCGGCGGGAACGCCCTTGCCGGACACATCCGCGACCGCAATACCAATGCGTCCCTCTTCCAATTTCATAATGTCAAAAAAATCCCCACCGACTTCCCGAGCGGGTAACATACTACCAAACAGCTGGTATCGAGAATCTACGGGAAAGACGGTCGGAAGGATCGATTGTTGCATTTTGCTAGCAACATCGAGTTCGTTTTGTATTGCCAAAAGCTTTTCGCGCGATTCTGTCGCCTCTCTCCACGAAATCAGGTTTCGCAATGTTCGTTCGATCGTGACCTTCAAGTCTGCAAAGTCGATGGGCTTGGTCACGAAATCGAAAGCGCCTCGGTTCATCGCAGTACGAATGTTCTTCATGTCGCCGTAAGCTGACACGATCACGGAACGCACGTCCGCATTGACTTCAGCAATCTTTTCGAGAAGCGCAAGACCGTCCATCTTGGGCATGTTGATGTCCGAGACCACCAAATCGATGTTCTGATCCTGGCTGAGCCGTTCAAGAGCCTCGATACCATTGTGAGCGAAGACGAACTCATACTGCTGGCGGCGAATCTCCCGGCGCATCTGCTGCAGAACGAGACGTTCCAAGTCAGGTTCGTCGTCTACGACGAGAATCTTGTAGGGAGTCGAACGCATTTCCAGTGATTCAGCGTTTGGCTCTTGTGTCATTGCTCAACTCGTTCTTTTGCGATTCGTGAAAACGCCCGTGAGTGGCGCTTTTCATACGCCTTAGAGAGGCGCTCTTGTGTCGATACCTTTGACTCGTTTCGCGCGATTTCCCGACGATGAAGTTCGATCCCAAAACTCCATTTGTGCAGAACAGTTTGCGCCGTTGTATTTGCGAACAATCCGCTGCGTCCTTCGGCAAGTCTTCGGCAGACCTCAATAGGCTCCGTGTGCGCGTGCTGTGACTATTGCGCGTTCGATATCGGCAACGTCATTGAACACGTCGCGGCCAACAAGGTCCATGTTACGGAGTTGTCTTATTCGCACGCCAGTGCTCTTGAACTCGCCGCCGGAGTAAATGTCGGGCAGAATGCCGCAAGAATCCAACAGAGAAAGCAGCGCGATGTCCCGAGGATCGGGTATGTCATCCGAGAGAATGAGCGTCTTTATGCAGCCCTTGATCTCGTGTGCCGCCTCGCCATCGGCGGCGAGATAGCGGCGCCTACGGAAGCCCAGGAGAGACCTCTTATCTTGCCGCTCCGGAATGCCTCGCTCGACCAGTCGGTCGAGTGTCTGTTGTTGAACGGCCGCCGACTCGTCGGCGGACAGCGTCTTGATCCAAGTGGCGGTATCGGAAGTTTCCGCCTGCTCGCCGATCTTGGCCAGGATACAGTCGAGCATCGCCTCGCCGATCGGCGTACGGTTCATGACGGTTAGCGTCTTAGGATCGGTGTCGATCCGATAGGCGAACGCCAGATCCACAAGCGCGGCGCCGGCCAGTGCGTACTCCAATATGTTGGGGTGTATGGGCAGGAACTCGCTGCCTTTCTCATCCAGAAGCAAGAGGCAAGTCTCTTCAACGAATGTCAGCATCGTGCCGTCCTACTCAGATGTTGACGACGGGCGGAAGCAATGGGTCGCCGCCGAATGATGGGAGTTGTGCGGTTGTTACCCTTTTTCAGATATCGATTCCACCGCCGTCCGAGTGCGTCCGTCACGTCCGCAAGCACGGTGTCGACGGGAAGCTCTCGGCCTGCAATTGGCACCGCCTCCAGGCGCACCTCGGTGAATTCCTCGTGGCCCGCGTTCTTGGCCTCCGCGATGCCGTCAGTGTAGAGGAAAATCGCGTCTCTTGGCGCCAGCATCAGCACATCTTCATTGTAGGGGGGAGCCAGCTTGACGCCTATGGTTGTACCACCAGTCATCGGTAGCGGCGTAACCGAACCGGGGCGCCTATCCACCTACAGTGGGTTGTCCGAGCGGCAGCTGCTCTCCGACACTTCAGCGGAACGGGGGCGAATAGAGGATGCCGCCGTCGCGGTAGAGGGCGCTGAGGCCGCGCGGCAGGCCGAGGGGGCTGCCGGCGCCCAGGTTCTCGTCGAAGATATCGGCGTAGTTGCCGCTCGCCGCAATGGCGCGGACGGCCCACCGGGGGTCGAGGCCCAGCATCTCGCCCAGCGAGCCTTCGGTGCCCAGCATCCGGTTGATTTCCGGGTGATCGGTCCCCTCCGCCATCTCCATGACGTTCGCCCGGGTCACGCCGAGCTCCTCGGCGCTGATCAGCGCGTTCAGCACCCAGCGCCCGATGTCCGCCCACTGGTTGTCGCCGTGGCGCACCAGCGGCCCCAGCGGCTCCTTCGAGATGATCTCCGGGTAGATCACGTGGGCGTCTTAGTTCAAACGACTGACCGGACGTGCTCGCACTCGGGTCGACAACGCTCTTCAGCAACCCGTTCTCGAAGTAGCGGGAGCTTGGCGAGAACGGGATGTGGGAGGGGCGTTTCCCACCTGATACGATTGCCCGCCTCGCAAGAGCTCAGCGTGACGTAACGATTGCTCATTCACGCGGCATAGGGACGGGCTCCATGAGCACTGCCGCAGCCGGCGGCCGCAAAGGTATCCGCTACCAGCCCGACGAGAGGCCGCCACCCGCGCTCGCCCTGGGCCTCGGCGCTCAGCTCGCAATTCTTTCGGTCGCCGGTATCATCCTGATCCCGACGGTGGTGATGCGGGCGGGCGGCGCGAGCGAGAGTTATCTCGCCTGGGCGGTGTTCGCCACGGTCGCGATCTGCGGCGCAACCACGATACTGCAGGCCTTCCGGGCCGGGCGCATCGGCTCGGGCCATGTGCTCGTGATGGGGGCTTCCGGGGCCTTCATCGCGGTCTGCATCACGGCGGTTGCCGAAGGCGGCCCGGCGCTGATGGCGATTCTGGTGTTGATCGCATCGTTCGTTCCGATCCTGCTCTCCGCCCGGCTTTCGCTGTTCCAGCGCATCCTGACTCCGACGGTCTCTGGCACCGTGGTCATGCTGATCCCGGTCACGGTGATGCCCGCCGTCTTCGATCTGTTGAGCGCGGTGCCGGCAGAAACCCCGATATTGGCGGCGCCGTTGAGCGCGCTCGTGGTGGTGCTGGTCATCGCCGGCATCGCGCTGAAGATGGCAGGTGCGTGGCGGCTCTGGGCACCGGTCATCGGCGTGATCGTGGGCTCGGGCGTCGCCGCGGTCTTCGGGCTCTACGATGCGGGCCGCGTCGTCGATGCGCCCTGGGTCGGCCCGCCGACGGGGGAATGGGCGGGCTTCGATCTCGACTTCGGGCTGTCCTTCTGGGCGCTTCTGCCGGCCTTCCTGTTCGTGGCCGTGATCGCCTCCGTGCGGACCGTGAGCGGCGCCGTCGCCATCCAGCGGGTCTCGTGGCGGCGGGCGCGGGCGGTGGATTTTCGCGCGGTGCAAGGGGCGGTGACCGTGGACGGGCTGGGCAACGTGCTCTCCGGACTCGCGGGAACGACGCCGAACGCCGCCACCACCGTCGGCGCATCGGTCACCGAGCTCACGGGCGTCGGCGCCCGCAGCGTCGGCATCGCCACCGGGGCGGTCTTCGTCGTCATGGCGTTCCTGCCCAAGGTGCTCGCGATCGTGCTCGCGATCCCAGGTCCGGTGGTCGCGGCCTATCTCGGGGTGCTGCTGGCGATGCTCTTCATGGTCGGCATGAAGATCGCCATCCAGGACGGGATCGACTACCGCAAGGGGCTGATCGTCGGGGTCTCCTTCTGGCTCGGCGTCGGCTTTCAGAACGACATGGTCTTTCCCGAGCTGGTCTCCGAGTTTGCAGGGGGCCTCTTCCGCAACGGGGTCACGACCGGGGGCATCGCGGCCATCCTCATGACGCTCTTCGTGGAGCTGACGGGGTCCCGCCGCAGCCGGATCGAGGCGGCGTTCGATCTCGAGATCCTGCCCAAGATCAGGGAGTTTCTCGCCACTTTCGCGGACCGCAACGGCTGGGACACTGCGATGGCCCATCGGCTGGACGCCGCCTGCGAGGAGACGCTGCTGACGCTCGTCCGCGAGGACGAGGACGCAGATCACCGTCGCCGCCTGCGCCTTTCGGCGCATCGGGAGGGCAACGGGGCGGTGCTCGAGTTCGTCGTCGCGTCGCGGGAGGGCAACATCCAGGACCGGCTCGCGCTGCTCGCCGACGATCCCGGCGATGCACCCGCCGAACACGAGGTGTCGCTTCGGCTGCTGCGCCGCCTCGCGTCCTCCGTCCGCCATCAGCAGTATCACGGCACCGATATCGTCACCGTCCGTGTGGCTGCGCCGGCGCCGGACGAACAGGCAAAATGATCCATGCAGCTTTGGCTGGAGGGTGTAAGTATTCTGAAGAAGGAAATTGATTTGCCGCATATCGAATTTAGTATGACAAACAGTTCGTACCGTCCTCCTGACTGAGGGAGAACCGCGATGACGGAGCGAGAGCGGCTTTGCGGTCGCACCGGCGACGCGCGCGCTGCTAATGAAGGCGACGCGCCGGAAAATTCTGGATCGAGCGAATCCATAGCGATCGTCGGCATGGCTTGCCGCTTTCCCGGCGCGGATGGCCTGTCCGCCTTCTGGCGCATGCTGGAGGCGGGCGAGAGCGGCGTGATCGAAGGGGTTCCGGGCTCCGGTGAGGGGCGTATCGGCGCGCTCTTCCCCGATGCCACGCAGGCCCCGGCGTGCCGGTTCGGTGCCTACCTCGACGAGCTGGAGCTGTTCGACGCTGCCTTCTTCCGCATCTCGCCGGTGGAGGCGCAATTGCTCGATCCGCAGCAGCGGATGATGCTGGAGACCTGTTGGCACGCGCTGGAGGACGCCGGCATGGACCCGGACCGCCTCAAGGGCAGCCGCACCGGCGTCTACGCCGGGATCAGCAACAACGAGTATCGCGGGCTGATCCTGGAGACCGCCTCCCCGGACGAGCCCGCCGTGAGCCTCTATTCCGTCACCGGCACCTCCTTCAATACCGCCATCGGCCGGGTCGCCTTCGCGCTCGGGCTGGAAGGGCCGGCTTTGGCGCTGGATACCGCTTGCTCGTCCTCGCTGGTCGCGATCCATCAGGCGGTGACGGGCCTGCAGCGGGGCGAGGCAGACCTCGCGCTCGCCGGCGGCGTACACGCGATCCTCTCGGGCCGGCTGCTGGAGATGCGCGCCAACGCCGGCATGCTCTCGCCGGACGGACGTTGCGCCACCTTCGACGCGGCCGCGAACGGGTACGTGCGGGGCGAGGGCTGCGGCATCGTGGTGCTCAAGCGGCTCGCCGAGGCGCAGGCCGACGGCGACCGCATCTGGGCCGTGGTGCGCGGCTCGGCCCTCAACCAGGACGGCGCGAGCCCCGGATTGACGGTGCCCAGTGGCCCCGCCCAGGAGAAGGTCATCGAGGCCGCGTTGCTGCGAGCCGGACTCCAGCCGGCGCAGGTGGACTATGTCGAGGCCCACGGCACCGGCACCGATGTGGGCGACCCGATCGAGGCGCAGGCGACCGGCGCGGCCTACGGGCGCGGGCGCGATGCGGAACGCCCCCTGCTGATCGGCTCGGTCAAGACCAACATCGGCCATCTCGAAGCGGCCGCGGGGGTCGCCGGCGTGATCAAGACCGTGCTGGCCATGAAGCGGGGGGTAATTCCGAGGCACCTCCATTTCCGGGTCCCGAGGCCGGAAATCGACTGGGAGCGGCTGCCGCTGCAAGTGACGGCAACGCCCACGGACTGGCCGGTCATTGACGGCAGCCCGCCCAGGGCGGGCGTGAGCGGCTTCGGCTGGTCGGGCACCAATGCCCATGTCGTGTTGGAGGGTTACGGCAATGGGCAGGGCGCCGATGGGCAGAGCCCGGACCACTGGAACGCCGGCCTGCGGCAGAAGGTCGCCATCTCCCACCCAGCTTCCGCCTCCGAGTCAGCGCCACAGCAGGATGCGTTCGCCCCGCGCGCGACGCGTGTCCTGCCGCTCTCGGGCAAGTCGGATGCGGCGTTGCGGGAGTCCGCCGGGCGCTATCTCGCGTGGCTCGACGAGCGGGCGGACGCGGCCGTGCTCGCCGACATGGCGTGGACGGCCGCCACGGGCCGAAGCCATTTCAGCCACCGCGTGGGCGTGGTGTTCCACGACGAGACTTCGCTGCGGGCGGGCCTGGCGGCGCTGGCGGAGAGGGACGAGCAACCTGCGCGGCGGATGGCCGCCAGGGTCGCGTTCGCCTACACCGGGCAGGCCAGCCAGTGGCCCGGCATGGGCGAAGCACTCTACGCCAGCGAGCCGGTGTTCCGTGCGGTGCTCGACCGCTGCGATGCCCTGCTCGCCGAAGAGCGCGGCGCTTCGCTGCTGGACGTGATGTTCGGCCGGCCCGGAGCAGCGGGCGACCTGGACGATCCGCAATGGAAGCAGCCGGCGATCTACGCGCTGGAGTGCGCGCTCGCGGCGCTCTGGGAGAGCGTCGGCATCCGGCCGGACGTGGTGATTGGGCACAGCCTTGGCGAGATTGCGGCGGCGCAAACCGCCGGCGTCTTCGGCTTGGAGGACGGCCTGCGCTTCGCGGCGGCCCGCGGGAGCCTGATCGGGGCGCTCCCCGGCGAGGGCGCGATGGCGGCGGTCTTCGCGCCGCCGGCCCGCGTGGCAGACGCAGTGACGGAGCAGAACGCGGCGTCGGACGGGCCGGGCCTCAGCATCGCGGCGGACAACGGCGCCCATCAGGTGGTGAGCGGACCCGCGGCGGACATCGACGCCATCCTCGCCCGCTTCGAGGCAGACGAGGTTCGTGTCGCGCGGCTGCGCAGGAGCCCGGCCTACCACAGCGCCATGATCGAGCCGGCGCTGGGCGATCTGGAGGCCGAAATCTCGACGATTGCGTTTCAGCCGCCGTCACTCAGCTTCATCAGCAACCTGACCGGGCGGGCGCTGGAGGCGGGCGAAGCGCCCGATGCGGCGTACTGGCGCCGCCAGGCGCGCGAGCCCGTGGCCTTCCGCGCTTGCATCGAGACGCTGGCGGAGCTCGGCGTGGATGCCGTCATCGAGATCGGCCCCCATGCCGTGCTGGGGCCGATGACGACCATGGCGTGGCCGGAATCAACGGGGGCTCCTCCGGCTGTTCTCTCGAGTCTGTTGAGACCGTTGAAGGACGAGGCCCCGCCGGTGCCGGGTTCCGGCGGCGGCTTCGTGGAGGCGGTCGCTGGCGCCTACGAGGCCGGGCTTCCGCTCCAATTCGAAGGGCTCTTCGCGGGCGAGGAGCGCCGCCGGATCGCGCTGCCGGGCTATCCCTTCCAGCGTGAGCGCTATTGGATCGAGGCGCCCAGGCGCCGGCGGTCCGACGCCGGCCACCCCTTGCTGGGCGCGCGCCACGAGTCTGCCAGCGGGGAGGTCGCCTTCGACACCGAAATCTTCCCCTCCGATCCGACGTGGTTGAGCGACCACCGCGTCTTCGGCCGGCTTATCGCGCCGGGCGCGCTCTATGGCGCCATGGCGGCGTCGGCCACCCTCGCCGAGGGCAGCGACGCGGTGATCGTCGAGGATTTCGGGATGCAGAGCGCGCTGGTCTTCCCTGACGAGGACGCCGAGGACGGCGCCGCCGATACGGGCCGGCGCGTGCAGGTGCTGCTCGACGACGCTGAGGACAGCGCGGTGCGGCGGGTCCGCATCCTCAGCCGGGGTGAAGGCGAGGACGGATGGACGCTGCACGCGGAAGGCCGAATCCCGGCGAATCCCGCGAGCCAACTGTCGGCACCACCAGCGCTCGATATCGAGGGGCTGAAGGCGGCGCTCTCGCCAGTGGACCTCGCGGCCTACTACCGCGCGAAGGCCGCAGTCGGGATCGATCTCGGCCCCTCCTTCCGCACGCTGGACTCGCTCTGGGCGCGGCCGGGCGAGGCGATTGCCGAGGTTGCGCTGCCCGCCGGACTCGAGCGCAGTCCGTTCGACGTGCACCCGCTCGTGCTCGACGGCTGCTTCCAGGTCTTCGGCGCGGCGCGCAACCCGGACGGCGGCGAGGAAGGAATCACCTATCTGCCCTTCGCGTGGGAGCGACTGTGGCTCAAGGACCGGTTGCCCGAGCGGCTGGTCTGCCACGTGCAAGTGCGCCAAGGCCCGCAGGGTGAGACGGCGGACGGGCCGAGCGACGAGGTGCCGGAAGTTTATGCTGCGGACCTGCGGCTCTACGACCGAGACGGGGCTCTCGTCGGGGAGTTGGCCGGCTTCACCGTGAAGCGGGCGACGCGGGCGGCCCTGCTCTCGGCGGTGGAGGGGATCGACGAGCTTCTCTACGAGGTCGTGTGGCAAGACCGTGCGCTGGCGCCTGGCATTGTGCCGGCCGACTTCCTCACCGGGCCGTCCGACGTGGCGGCCGGCATGGACCTCTTCACCGGCTACCTGGCGAACGAGGGCGTCGGCGCCGACGACCGGGCAGGGCTGTTGGCGGACCTCGAGCACCTGTCGCACGCCTATGCGCTCGCGACGCTCGACAGGCTGGGCTGGCAGCGGGAAGTCGGCTCGTCCGTGGACTCCGAGGACCTGCGGCAACGGTTGAAGGTCGGGGACGAGCACGTGCGCCTCTTCCGCCGGCTGCTCGAGATGCAGGTCAGGACGGGTGTGCTGACGGAGGCGGACAGCGGTTTCGTCGTGGCGGTCGGGTCCGAAGGCCCGCTGCCGGAGGGGCTGGCTGACGACCCGGACGCGCAGGCCGGCCGGATGCTGGCGCAGTACGCGCACGGCACCAACGAGATCGGGCTCTTCCGCCGCAGTGCCGATGCCCTGCCAGACGTGCTGCGCGGCGAGGCGGATGCGCTCACGCTGCTGTTCAGCAGCGGCGAGCCGACCGCGGCCGATCTCTATCTCAAGGCACCGGTGGCGCGCGCGGCCAACCGGCTGCTGGCGGATGCCATAGCGGGGCTCCTGGCTGAACTGCCGGCCGGGCGTCGGCTCCGGGTGATCGAGGTCGGTGCCGGTACCGGGTCGGCGACGGCCTCGGTCCTGCCCGAGCTTCCCGAAGGCGGCTACGACTACGTCTACACCGACATTTCCGCCGGCTTCTTCTCGGAGGCGGAATCGCGCTTCGGCGGTGCCGAGGCGGCGATCGATTACCGCGTGCTGGATGTCGAGAAGGACCCGGTGGAGCAGGGCTTCGATCTGCATGGCTACGACCTGGTGATCGCGTCCAACGTGCTGCACGCCACGCGCTATCTGAACGAGACGCTGGCGCACTGCCTCGCGCTCCTCGCCCCCTCGGGCCAGTTGGTTGCGCTGGAGAACCTGCGCGGCCAGGGCTGGCTGGACCTGACCTTCGGCCAGCTCGACGGCTGGTGGCGCTTCGCCGACGACTACCGCCAGCACCATGCGCTCGCCACCCCTGCTGTGTGGCGGCAGGCCCTCGGCGATGCCGGATTCGGCGACATCGCCATCCTGGGCTTCGACGAATCCGACCCCAACGCCGACCCCGACCGGGGCGTGATCGTGGCGCGAGGCCCGGCGGAGGTGACCGAGGCGCCCGGCGTCTGGGTGCTGGCCGCCGATCGGGGCGGCCTCGCGGCCGAACTCGCGTCGGAACTCGCGGCGCACAACCAGACGGTCGTGCTGGCCGGCGCCGACGCCCCTGGCGGCGAACCCTCGGCTGCGGACGGAGCCGGTGCGACCGTGGCCTTCGTGGAGGCGGCGCGGCGCGAGTCCTGGACATCCCTGCTGGACGGCCTGCCCGCAGAGCCGCCGCTCGCCGGCATCGTGCACCTCGCCGGGCTGGACGGTCACGGCGCGCAGGCGACCACGGACGGGATGGCCGCGGATGCGCGCCACGCGGCGGCGAGCGCGCTGGCGCTGACCCAGGCGCTCGCCGAGAGCGACCTGGCCCCGTCGAAGGGCCTCTGGTTCGTGACGCGCGGCGCGCAGGTGCTGGAGCGCGAGCGCGGCGGCGAGCTGGCCGGTGCCACGCTCTGGGGTCTGGGCAAGGTGGCGGCGCGGGAAGCGCCCCAACTGCGGCCGAGGATGCTCGACCTCGACCCCGCCGATGCGGCGAGCGGGGCCGACCTCGTGAACGAGCTTCTCTATCCCGACGCCGAGACCCACATCGCCCATCGCTTCGGCCGCCGGCAAGGAGCCCGACTGGTACGCGCTGCGGCGGTTACGGACCGGCTGGCGCTGCCGGAGGAGCCCGGCTGGATGCTGGAGCCCGATGCCGGGGGCTCCCTCGACGCCATTCAGGTGGTGCCGGAGCCGCGGCAACCGCTGAAGCCGGGCGAGGTTCGGGCCGCCATCGAAGCCTTCGGCCTCAACTTCCGGGACGTATTCATCGCCATCGGCCTCGTCGACGACTTCATGGGCGGCGAGTTCTGCGGCCGGGTGCTGGAGGTGGGCGACGGCGTCTCCAGCGTCGCCGTGGGCGATCGGGTCGTCGGCATGACGTTCAAGAATTACGGCTCGGAGACGGTGACCCTGGAAGAGATGATCGTGCCCGCGCCGCCGGGATTCTCCGTCACCGAGCTCGCGACGATTCCGACGGCCTTCGTCTCGGCCGCGCTCTCGTTCGAGCTTTCTGGCCTGAACGCCAGCGACCGGGTGCTGATTCACGCCGGCGCGGGCGGCGTCGGGCTGGCGGCGATCCAGCTGGCCCAGTCGGCCGGCGCCGAGGTGTTCGCCACCGCGAGTGCCCGCAAGCGGGACTATCTGCGCTCGCTCGGCGTGGAGCACGTCTTCGACAGCCGCACAACGGCGTTCGGCGCGGACATCCTCGAAGCCACCGGCGGCGCCGGGGTCGACATGGTGCTGAATAGCCTGACCGGCGAGGGCTACATCGAGGCGAGCCTCTCGTGCCTCGCGCAAGGCGGCCGCTTCGTCGAGATGGGCAGGGTGGACATCCTGAGCGGGGACGAGATGGCGGCGGTCCGGCCGGACGTCGCCTACGCAATCCTCATGATCGACGTTCTCAAGGAGGAGGAGCCCGCAAAGGCCGGAGAGATCCTGCGCGGAGTGATGGCGCGGCTAAAGGCCGGCGAATTGACTCCGCTCATCCACGCCAGATGGCCCGTGGCCGAGGCGGGGCGCGCGATGAAGTGCATGCAGGGCGCGCGGCACATCGGCAAGCTCGTCTTCACCAACTCGCCGCTCGCCAGGGGCCGGCTGCGCGAAGACCGGAGCTACCTGGTGACCGGTGGGCTCGGCGGCATCGGCATCGCGGTCGCCGGCTGGCTCGCGGAGCGCGGCGCCGGCGCCATCGTGCTCAACGGCCGCCGGCCCCCGGATACCGAGGTCGCCGACGCGATCGAGGCGCTGCGCCGGCAGGGGGCCGCCGTGCAGGTGGAACTCGCGGACGTGACGGACGCTGCGGCGCTCGACGCCATGCTGGCGCGGATGGACGCGGAGCTACCGCCGCTCGCAGGGGTCATCCACAGCGTCGGCGTGCTGGCAGATGCCACCATCGGCAACCAGACGTGGGAGACATTCGAGACGGTGCTCTGGCCCAAGATGCTGGGGGCCTGGCACCTGCACCGGGCGACCGCCGACCGCGACCTCGACATGTTCATCCTTTTCTCCAGCGTCGCCGGCGTGCTCGGCAATCCGGGCCAGGCCAACCACGCGGCGGCCAACGCCTTCCTCGACCAACTTGCAGCCCACCGGCGCGCGCTGGGGCTCCCCGGCCAGGCCATCGCCTGGGGCGCCTGGTCGGAAATCGGCGAGGCCGAGGAGCAGCGCGAACGGATGACCCGGCGCTCCGCATCGGGCGGGATCGAGTGGATCACCCCGCAGCAGGGCCTCCGGGCCTTCGACCGGCTGGTGCGGGAGGACGCCACCACCAGCGTCGTGCTGGCGCGCGACTGGTTGGCCTTCGGCGAGTCCCTCGAGACCCGCCCGCCGCTGCTGGAGGACGTGCTGTCCGACGGCGCGGACGAGGGCGACGATGGGGCCTCGGCCGAAGACCTGCTCTCCCAGCTTCAGCAGGCGCCTGCGGCGACGCGCGAAGAGGTGCTCGCGTCGTTCCTCCAGTCGGAGGTCAAGGCGGTGTTGCGGCTTCCGTCAACGCCCGCACCCACCGTCGGGTTCTTCGATCTCGGCATGGACTCCCTGATGGCGGTGGAGCTGCGCAACCGGCTGAACCGCGCGTTCGGGGGCGCCTATACCGCGTCCAATACGGTAGTGTTCGACTATCCCGACATCGCCGCGCTTGCCGCTCATCTGGCGGGAGAGCTGGCCGAGGTTGTCGGCGCAGGTACTGCGCCCGCGGCGCAGCCCGATCCGGCGCCCAGCCCGGCAGTGCGGCGCAACGACGGGGGCAGCGCGGACGCCATCGCGATCGTGGGCATGGCGTGTCGCTTCCCCGGTGCGCCCGACCTGCCGGCATTCTGGCAGCAGCTCGAAGCTGGCACCGACGCGGTCACCGACGAGCGCCGGGAGACGGAACCCTGGCAGGACTTCGTCGAGAGCCTGCCCGCCCGTTACGGCGCCTATCGCCGGGCCGGCTTCGTGGCGGGAATCGACGAATTCGACGCCAGGTTCTTCCGCATCTCGCCCATCGAGGCGCGGCTGATGGACCCGCAACAGCGGATGCTGCTGGAGACGACCTGGCAGGCGCTCGAGGACGCGGGGATCGACCCCGATGGGCTGCGGGGCAGCCGCACCGGCGTCTATGCCGGCGTGGCCTCCAGCGAATACCGAGACTTGATGAGGAGCGGCGACTACGGCATCGGCTACCTGAGCACCGCCGCGAGCATGGCGGTGGGCCGGGTCGCCTATCAGTTCGGATTCGAGGGACCGACCATGCCGGTGGAGCTCAACTGCGCCTCGTCGCTGATCGCGGTGCATCAGGCGGTCACGGGCTTGCGGCTCGGCGAGGTGGACCTGGCCCTGGTCGGCGGCGCGAACGCCGTCCTCTCGGCCGGCATCACCAGGGAGATGGCGGACCTGCAGCTGCTCTCGCCGGAGGGTCGATGCAAGAGCTTCGATGCCTCCGCAGACGGCTTCGTGCGGGGCGAGGGCTGCGGTATGGTCGTGCTCAAGCGGCTTGCCGAGGCGGAGGCCGACGGCGACCGCATCTGGGCGGTGATCCGCGGCTCCGCCTTCAACCAGAACGGCGCGACCGCCGGCGCGACGGTGCCCAACGGCCCGGCGCAGGAGCGGCTGATCGAGCGGGCGCTGGCGCAGGCCGGCGTTGCGCCCTCCGAGGTGGATTATCTGGAAGCCCACGGCGCAGGCTCCGCGTTCGGCGATCCCATCGAGGTGCAGTCGGCAGCGGCAGTTTACGGCAAGGGGCGCACGGCAGACCGCCCGCTCCTGATGGGCTCGGTCAAGACCAACATCGGCCATCTGGAATCGGCGGCCGGGATCGCCGGCCTGATCAAGGCCGTGCTTGCGATGCAGCAGGGGGTGATCCCGCGACACCTCCACTTCGAGCACCCCAGCACGCTCGTCGAATGGGAGACGCTGCCGGTGCGCGTGATAACGGAGACAGAGGAGTGGCCACAGGAGTCTGGTCGGCCGCCGCGGGCCGGGGTCAGCGCATTCGGGATTTCGGGCGTGAATGCCCACGTCGTGCTGGAGGGACACGGGCCAACGAACGGCGCTTCGGCCGAGGGCGATGGTGGGAATTCCCATGCGGGCGGCGCACAGCACGTCGCGGTGGCCTTGCCGGAGCCCATCGCGAGCCTGCCGCCGTCCGAGGAAGCTTTCTCCGCGCGCAACACGCGATTGTTGCCGCTCTCGGCCAAGTCCGACGAGGCGCTCCGGGCGCTGGCGGGGCGATATCTCTCATGGCTCGACGCGCAGGCCGACGCGTTGGAGGCGGAAGGTGCCGCGTCCGACACCCTGCTCTCGGACATGGCGTGGACGGCCGCCACGGGCCGCAGCCACTTCGGCCATCGCGCGGGCGTGGTGTTCCACGATGCGGCATCGCTACGACGGAGCCTCACCGCGCATGCGGACGCGGAGCCTGGTCCGAAGACGGCGACGAAGCTGGCATTCGTCTACACCGGCGAGACCGACCGGTGGGTCAGCATGGGCGGGGTGCTCTACGCGCGCGAGCCCGTGGTGCGCGCCGTGCTCGACCGTTGCGACGCGGCGCTCGGGGAGGATCGGGGGGCCTCGCTGCTCGAGGCGATGTTCGGAGGTGCCGGCGCCGAGGGGGGGCTGAGCGATCCCGCGTGGGCGCGGCCCGCGACCTATGCGCTGGCATGCGCACTCACCGCATTGTGGGCGAGCGTCGGCATCCGGCCGAGCGTGGTGGCCGGTCAGGGCACAGGCGAAATTGCCGCAGCACAAGCAGCCGGTGTGTTCGGTATGGAAGACGGCTTGCGGCTCGCGGCGGCGGGCGGCGACCAGGAGGCGGCGCTGGACGGCGTCTCAATTGCCGTACCGTCCGTCGCCCTGGTGAACGGCCTCACCGGCCGCGTGATGGATCCGGATCAGGCCCTGGACGGCACGTACTGGCGCCGCCGGACGACGAACGATCCGGCGTCGCTCAGCGGTTGCGCCGAGACCCTGGCAGCCCTCGGCGTGGACGTCGTCATCGAGATCGGACGAGACGCCGTGCTGGCACCGCTGTTGGCAGAGGCTTGGCCGAAGACGCCGGATGACGCAGCAGTGCCAACGCTGCTGTCGAGCCTGCGGCAGTCGTCGGGCGGCGAGGAGGAGGTGGCAGGACACGCCGACAACAGCTTCGTGGAGGCGGTCGCCCGCGCCTACGCGGCAGGGCTCGGTGTTTCCTTCGCGGGGCTCTTCGCTGGCGAAACCCGGCGGCGCATCTCGCTGCCCGGCTACCCGTTCCAGCGCCGGCGCTTCTGGCTGCCGAAGCATGGAGGGCAAACCGCCGCGTCAGACTGGGCGCGCTAAGCGAGGCCCCGCCGCTCCAGGAACTCGCGGGTCACGGCAGCGCACTCCCTGGGCTTTTCCAGCTGAAGAAAGTGCGTCGCCTCGGGAATGAAATCGTAGTCCATGGCCGAGACTATTCTCTGATCGAGCGTCGGCAGATACGCATGCGGCAAGGTTGGATCGGCGCCGATGATTTTCGTCGGGCAAGCGACCAGATCGAGCTCCAGTAGCGGGAAGAAGCTTCGTGCGTAGTCCATGAGCTGCGCTTCGTATTCGCGGGGGCAGCGAAGCTCGTAGCCCTCGCCGTCCGCAGATTGCCGAAGCGTAGTCCGGGCCATCAGATCGTGCACGCCGGGAACGGCGCGCTTGAACGTGGGGAAGATCCCCAGGAGCTCGATAAAATCCTCACGCCTTTTGAAGAGATGCCCCCGGCGCCGAATTAGTTTTGCCGCGCGCTCCGCAGAATCGTGAAGCTCCGTCTGACTGGCACCGGATTTGGTCAGGGGAGGATCGAACAGAACCAGCGCCGAATAAAGCTTGCTGAACGAGAGCAGCGTGATCAGGGTGGCAAGGGAGTGATAAATGCCGACGGTTGGCTTGCTTCCGCACGCGCGGTCGATGGACTCTAGGATGATGTCGTGGTCGCTAATCAGTGTCGGAATATTGTGATCGGTCTGGGCACCGACGCTGTTCCAACCGTGGTTCCTGAGGTCGTAGACCATCAGGTCGTAGTCGTCCGCGAGTAGGGACCAGAACGGGTAATAGAGGTCGGCGGCGAGACCGCTGCCGTGGTTCAAGACGACCCTGGGGCCAGACGGATTGCCGTGCTGGCGAACGGTCGCGACGGTGTCGGCGTCGAGACGGACGTCGAACGTCGAAAGGGGGGCGGGTATTTCCCACACGATGTCAGCCGTCATGGCGGAGGGCCCGGTTTCCTCCCAACGCGCGCTCTGAACGGGACGCACCGCTGCCGCGATCGTCGCGGGCCCGATATCGGAATTGACGACCGCCCCCGAGTTCGGAGGCGGCCGGTCGTGCTCACGTAGCGCCGGAGAACATCACCCGGCGCGCGCATCGATGTACGTCACGAGCTCCCGCAAGGTCTTGAACTGCAGGCAGTCTTCCGCGACCATGTTCAACTCGAATTCCTGATTGACCATCTTGAAGAACGCGACCGCTTCCACCGAAGAGACTCCGGCGTCGCTGAACGCACGATCGAAATCCGGATCGTGATCCAGGTCCAGGTTGTCGCTGATGAGCGTCCGCAGTCGAGATTCTGTCGACGACATGCGCATAGTCTCCCTGTTCGTAAAATTCTGGTGTGAGGCCCCACACCGGGTTTAGGTATCCACACCCCCGATCGCACTGATGCCGCCGGAGAGAGGCGCCACGCGTCGATCATACTGTATTACGCGTCAGTTATGCCGATCCGGTCAAGTCCCGCCGCGGCCCTTTGACTAAAATTACTTGTGTTCCTATTATATGTATCACGACAAATCATATTCGTCGGGCCGATCTATCAAGAGTAACTTATGGCTCCATCCGGGCGCCGTGCCCGGGCGAGTGAGGAGCCGATGAAAACCACCATGCGCGAGAAGCAGTGGGCGGAGAAATACCCGGACCTGGGGACTAACCCGCTGCCGACCGCGCCCTATATCTCCGACGAGCAATTCGCTCTCGAGCGAGACCTCGTCTTCCGCCGATCCTGGATCAACGTCGGCCGCGTGGACGAGATCCCCAACGCCGGCGACTACTTCGTGCGCGACATCGCCGTCTGCAAGGTTTCCGTCCTCATCATTCGGGGGTCGGACAACGTTGTGCGCGGCTTCCACAATGTCTGTTCGCACCGCGGCAACACGCTGGTGCTGGACGAGCGGGGCTCATGCCCCGGCAGCGTCTACTGCCACTTTCACAACTGGGTCTACAGCGACACAGGTGCGCTGATTCGCGTGCCCGACGAGGAGAACTTCTTCGATCTCGACAAGGGAGCCCACGGTCTCACGCCTGTGAACACGGACATCTGGGAGGGCTTCGTCTTCATCCACCTGGACCCGGAGCCGGCAGAAACGCTACGCGAGTTTCTTGGCGGGGTTGCCGACCAGCTCGACGGCTGCCCTTTCCACGAGATGCCGCTGACGCAAACCTATCGCGTGGAGGAGTGCGCCAACTGGAAAGTCGGGCTCGATGCGCAGAACGAGCTCTACCACTTCCCGTTTCAGCATCGTCGGGTCCTGGGCGATGCCTTCGTTACGAACGACAAGAGACAGTGCCGCTACCTGGACCTCACGCTCTACGACAAGCACAGCGTCTGGTCCTGCGAATTTCAGCGGGGCCAGGCGCCGACGCCCCTCGCGACCACTCTATTCAAATTCGATGGCGTCCTGCGCTCGTTCACCATCCCGCAGATGATCGGCGAGATGGACTTCTTCATGGTGTTCCCCAACTTCGTGATCCTGCTGTACCAGCTCGGCACAACGACGAGCTATCTCACGTATCACTTCTGGCCACTCGCCGTGGACCGGACGATCTGGGAGATCGGCGTCTATTTCAGGGAGCCCCTAACCGTGCGGGAGCAGCTCAGGCAGGAGTACTTCAAGTGCACCTACAGGGACACGTTGCAGGAGGACACGGCCATGCACGAGACCCTGCAGGCAGGGGTGGCGTCGCGTGCGAAGTCGCACGTGATCCTGCAGGACAACGAGCTGGCGATCCGCCACTTCCACCGGGTGCTGGAGAGCCGTCTCCATGCCGGGAGGAACGCGTGAGCCAGGCGGGTGGCACGGAAGGGGCGCCTGAGGTGGCCGAGCCCCCGCTGCCGGAGGCGTTCGCCGACCTCGCGCCGTGGCTCGACTGGGCGCTGGAGCCGGAGCGTGCGCGAACCGAAAAGCGGGAAGCGTCCTCGATGGCGAAAATCCGCGCCTTCTACGACGCCGTCCTGCCGCGCCTGGAAGAGATGATCCGCCATTTAGAGGACTACCGCAGCGGCGCCACGCCGACGCCTCAGCACCGCCTCTACCTGATCTCGCTCTCGCTGGTGGAGGTCGCCAACCTGGTAGAGCTCTACAAACGGCGTGAGGTCGTCGAAGCCTGCGATCCGCTGCGGTACGAGCCGCTGCTCTGAGCGATTGCGCAGCGTGGAGCGAACGGCCTCTTGGCGTCTTTACAGCCGATAACCAATCCCGCCGTCCCGTCGTCATCGCTTCCGTCGGCATCATCCTGCGGGCGAACACGGTGGCGACGCAGAGTTCCCCCAGACCAACAGTCGCTACACCTCCTATCGCGAGATCAGCCACCGCGCACTCGCCTACGTGATGGACCGCTGCGGCTTCCGCTACACGCAGGACGAGGTGATAGGGCTCGTCAGCCAAATCGAGACGCTCAAGCCCTTCCCTGAAGTGCCCGCCGCGCTGGAGGGACTGCGCGCCGCGGGCTACACTCTTGCGATCCTCTCCAACGGCGATCGCGACATGCTGGAAGCCGCGATGCCCCACGTCGGCATCCCCTTCGACCACGTGATTTCGGTGCAGGAGGCCGGCGCCTTCAAGCCTCATTGGCGTACCTACGCCAAGGCCGCCGAGATCATCGGCGTTGACCGCACGGCCTGCGCGCTGGTCGCCAATCACGCCTTCGATTGCATCGGCGCCAAGGCCTTCGGCATGCGCACAGTCTTCATCGACCGGCGCAGCCGCCCCTTCGGCGAGACCCCGCACCAGCCCGACCTTGTCGTTGAAGACGCGGCGGCGCTTGCAACGGCGCTCGCCTGACGCAACGTCGAATGCAGGCGGAGTACATCGTCATCGGTTCGGGCTCCGGCGGGGCGGCAGTATCAGCCCGCCTCGCGGAGAATCCGCACAACCGGGTGCTGCTGCTCGAAGCGGGGCCGAAGGACACCAACCCGTTCATCCATATCCCTGCGGGCTTCACGCGGCTCCTCACCCACCCGAAGCTCAACTGGCGGCGGCAGTCCGAGCCAGTGCCCGGCCTCGGCGGCCGGCGCATGCCCTTCCCCTCCGGCAAGGTGCTGGGCGGCACCAGCGCGATCAACGGCATGCTCTACATCCGTGGGCAGGCCGAGGATTACGACGCCTGGCGTGAAGCCGGCAACGAAGGCTGGGGCTGGGCGGACGTGTTGCCTTACTTCCGCAAGGCCGAGGACCAGCAGCACGGGGAGAGCGAGAGCCACGGCGTTGGCGGCCCCATCGGCGTGAGCGACACCAGGCCCAGCAGCCCGGCCTCCCGACTCTTCGTCGACGCCGCGGTGCAAAGCGGCATCCCCCGTCTGGATGACCTCAACACCGGCGATCAGCACGGCATCGCGCTGGTCCAGGGCACGATCAGGAACGGCCGACGCATGACCTCGGCCGTGGGCTACCTGCGGCCGGCTGCGGCGCGGGAGAACCTGCGCGTCGTGACCGAGGCGCTGGTGGACCGCATCGTCGTCGAGGACGGCGTCGCCACGGGCGTCGTCTTTACCGACAAGTCCGGCGCTACCGTGACGGCACGTGCGGAGCGCGAAGTGGTGCTGTGCGCAGGCACCGTGGCCTCGCCCCAGATCCTTCTGCAATCGGGGATCGGCGATGCAACCGCACTCAAGACGCTCGGCATCGCGCCGGTCCATCACCTGCCGGGGGTGGGCGAGAACCTCCACGACCATCTGTTCGTCTTCGTGCAGCCCCGGCTGAAGAAGGAGGTGCCGACGCTCAACCGGTTGCTGCGCAGCCGGCCGCGGCTTGCGGCGGAGGTGCTGCGCTACGGACTCTTCCGCACCGGCGCGCTGTCGCTCACCTCCTGCGAGGTCTGCGGCTTCCTCGATTCCAGGGAGCAGGGCGGCCGGCCCGATATCCAGATCACCTTTCGGCCGCTCAGCTTCGAGCTGCTGCCGGATGGCGGCTGGCGCCCGCATCCCTATCCCGGCGGCACGGGCTCGGTCTGCGCCACCCGGCCCAGGAGCCGCGGCCGGGTGACTCTGGAGCGGGATAAAGATGGCGGGCGCCGGGTGGCGATCCAGCCCAATTACCTGGCGCACTATGAGGACGTGATGAGCCTCGTCCGAGGCGTGCGCATCATGCGACGCATCCTGGCGACCGAGCCTTTCGCCTCGTGCGTCGAGTCCGAGCAGCGGCCGGGTGAGGACGTCGAGAGCGACGAGGCGCTGGCGCGCTATGTGCGCGAGACGGCCGGCACGGTCTACCACCCGGTCGGCACTTGCAAGATGGGGAGCGACGCGACGAGCGTCGTCGACGAGCGCCTCCGGGTCCACGGTATCGCGGGCTTGCGCGTCGCCGACGCTTCGATCATGCCTGCCATCCCCTCCGGCAACACCAACGCCCCCACCATCATGATCGGCGAGAAGGCGGCCGACATGATTCGCCGCGACCACAATTAGACGAAACATGCGGCCGTGAATTGAGCGGTCTTTGTCACGCATTCGTCTCCGCCCGCCGCCTTGCCCCGCCCCAGAGGGGGCGGCATAGTGCGCTCATGGAATGGCGCCATGCAGTGGAAAAGGGAATGCACCGCGAGGCGGAGGAGCCGCCCGTCCGCGTGTGCGAGCATCCCGACTGCGAACGCGACGCCGACCACCGCGCCCCGCGTGCGCCCAGCGACCTCCGCTCCTGGCGCTGGTTCTGCCTCGACCATGTGCGCGACTACAACCGCTCGTGGAACTTCTTTGCGGGCTGGAGCCAGCACGACATCGAGCGCTTTCAGCACGACGACGTGACCGGGCACCGCCCCACCTGGCCGTTCTGCCAGGGCCCAGGCGGGCAACGGCGGGAGGACCTGGAGGCGGCGTTCCGCACCTTCGCGCGCGAGTGGCTGAATGGCGAGGAGGCGCCTAACGGGAGAAGGCGGACGGGCACGGAGACGATCTCCGAGGCCAGGCTCGAAGCCCTCGCCCTCTTCGACCTCTCGCCGCCCTTTGACCTCGACGCGCTCAAGCGGCGCTACAAGTCGCTGGTCAAGCGGCACCACCCCGATGCCAACGGGGGCTCGCGCGAATCCGAGGAGCTTTTGAAACACATCAATCACGCCTATAACTACCTGAAGAAGGAGTGCTCATAGACGAAGGCATTGTCGATCGGACTGGCGCAGGAGCGGCCGCCGATGGCGGCCTTATTCGTGCGGAGGAAAGCGCGCAATGCAGATGAACGAGGCAGGGGCGGCTGTCACCAATGACGGAGTGCCTGATATCCAGGTCTCCGTCAGCCAGACCTTCGGCATCGATACCGACATGGAGGTGCCGGCGTTCTCGGAGGCCACGGACCATGTGCCGGATATCGACACCGCGTATCACTTCGACCGCGATACCACGCTGACCATTCTCGCGGGCTTCGCGCACAACCGCCGGGTGATGATCCAGGGCTATCACGGCACCGGAAAGTCGACCCACATCGAGCAGGTGGCCGCTCGCCTCAACTGGCCCTGCATCCGCATCAATCTCGACAGTCACATCAGCCGCATCGACCTGATCGGCAAGGACGCGATCGTCATCCGCGACGGCGTGCAGGTGACCGAGTTTCGCGAAGGCCTGCTGCCCTGGGCGCTGCAGCACCCGACCGCGCTGGTCTTCGACGAGTACGACGCCGGCCGGCCGGACGTGATGTTCGTGATCCAGCGCATCCTCGAGGTCGACGGCAAGCTCACCCTGCTCGATCAGAACCGGGTGGTGCGGCCGCATCCCGCGTTCCGCATCTTCTCCACCACCAACACTGTCGGCCTCGGCGATACGACGGGCCTCTATCACGGCACGCAGCAGATCAACCAGGGCCAGATGGACCGCTGGAACCTGGTCGCGACGCTGAACTACCTCCCTCACGACGACGAGGTGAAGATCGTGCTGTCGAAGGTGCCCTCCTACGAGAAGGAGGAGAAGCTCAAGCTGATCCACGCGATGGTCGAGGTGGCGTCGCTCTCCCGCTCGGGTTTCATGGCCGGCGACGTCTCCACCGTCATGTCGCCGCGCACGGTCATCCACTGGGCAGAGAACGCCGAGATCTTCGGCGACGTGGGCTACGCCTTCCGCACGACCTTCGTAAACAAGTGCGACGAGATGGAGCGGCCGATCATCGCCGAGTATTTCCAGCGCTGCCTCGGTATGGAGCTTCCGGAGTCCTCGGCGCCGCTGCAGCCGACCGCCTGAGCCGGAGCGCGCCGCGTGGCCCAGGAGGAAACCCCCGTCGAGACCTTCCAGCGCGCCGTCGGCTCGGCGCTGCGGGCCATCGCGGGCGAGGGGGGCGAGGAGCTTCAGGTTTCCTTCGGCGCGGATCAGCCGCAGGTCGCAGGCGATCAGGTTCAGCTTCCCTTCCCCGCGCGCGATCTCAACCCGCTCGACGTGGAGCTCGTGCGCGGCTCGGCCGATGCGCTGGCGCTCCGGCTCCGCTACCACGACCAGGGCGCCCACGTGCGCGAGCAGCCGCGCGGCAAGACGGCGCGCGCGATCTACGACGCGATCGAGCAGACGCGGGTCGAGGCGCTTGGCGCAGGCCGGCTGGCCGGGGTGGCCGCGAATCTCGACTCCGCCCTGGAGCAGCGCTGCCGGCGCAAGGGCTACGACCACTGCACGGCGCCCGAAGAGGTGCCGATCGCCGAAGCGCTCGCCATGCTCATGCGCGAAAAACTCACCGGCCGGCACCTGCCGCAGTCTGCCCGGCACATGGCCGACCTCTGGCGCCCCTGGTTCGATGCCAAGGGTGCGCGGCACACCGCGCAGCTCGCGCGCGCGATCGGCGACCAGGATCAGTTCTCCAATCTCTCCCGTCGCCTCATCAAGGAGCTGGACCTGCCCGACGAGGATGCCGAAGACCCGGATGACGCCGAGGACCAGTCGAGCCCGGAGCAGACCGACGATGACGACGCGAGCCAGCCCGGCGATGCGGAGCGCGGCGACGAGATGGATTCGGACAGCGACCGGGAGGCGGATGCGGACGCAGACGCCGATGCCGACGCGCAGGAGGCGGCCGACGAGGACGCCGATGCCTCCATGAGCGAGGGCGAGGAAGACGACGAGGAGGCCGGCCGCAGACGCTTCCATCCCGGCGCCGGACCGGGAAGCCGGGAGCCGCCCTACAAGGCGTACACCACCCAGTTCGACGAGATCGTCAATGCCTCGGACCTCTGTGACGCCGAAGAATTGGCACGGCTGCGCACCCAGCTCGATCAGCAGCTTTCCCAACTCCACGGGGTCATCAGCCGGCTCGCGAATCGGCTGCAGCGGCGCCTGCTCGCGCGCCAGACCCGGTCGTGGGAGTTCGACCTGGAGGAAGGCCTGCTGGATACCGCACGGCTCTCCCGCGTCGTCACCAACCCGCTCCATCCGCTCTCCTACAAGATGGAGAAGGAGACCTCGTTCCGGGACACGGTGGTTACCCTGCTCATCGACAACTCCGGCTCCATGCGCGGGCGGCCCATCATGGTCGCCGCCATGAGCGGGGACATCCTGGCGCGGACCCTGGAGCGCTGCGGCGTCAAGGTGGAGATCCTGGGCTTCACCACCCGCGCGTGGAAGGGCGGCCAGTCCCGCGAGCGTTGGCTGGCGGAAGGGCGCGCGCGCAATCCGGGGCGTCTCAACGACCTCCGCCACATCATCTATAAGAACGCCGACGAGCCCTGGCGCCGGGCGCGGAAGAGCCTTGGCCTCATGCTGCGCGAGGGCCTGCTCAAGGAGAACATCGACGGCGAGGCGTTGCTCTGGGCCCACGAGCGCCTGCTGGGCAGGTCCGAGGAGCGGCGCATCCTGATGGTGATTTCGGACGGCGCGCCGGTCGACGACAGCACGCTTTCGGTCAACGCGCGCAACTATCTGGAGCGGCACCTGCGCTCGGTCATCGACTGGGTCGAGACCTTCTCGCCGGTCCAGCTATTGGCCATCGGCATCGGCCACGACGTGACGCGCTACTACCGCCGCGCCGTCACCCTTACCGATGCCGAGCAGCTCGGCGGCACCATGACCGAAAAACTCGCCGAACTCTTCGACGAGCAGCCGCGCGACGACCGGGCCTTCGAGTCCCGCCCGCGGCTCAGGAGCGCCTGACCCCGTTTCTCGCCGCAGCCGTAGCTTGCGTCACGGCCTGAGCGTCGTGCGGGATACCGCGGGACAAAGCGGGATACCGCGGGATAAGGCGGGATACCGCGGGATAAGGCGGGATTCCGCGGGGTAAAGTGGGATTCCTCGGCACGAGGGTCGGCCGCACTCGCTCCCCGCGCCGATGACGGCGTAATCTGCGGGCTGCCACCACCCTTGCGGAGAGTTCCTGCTCTCCGGGTTGTTCCCGTGGCGACTCGTTCGCTTTCGCACTGCATGCCACGATGATGGCGCACCCGGCACGCGCCGTGCATCGCACCATGGTCCGGGGTCTTGAGCGCTCCCGGCTTTGGCGGACGCAATCTAGGTCAGGTGGGCCTCGAAGAAGGCCAGTGTCCGCTCCCAGGCGAGCGCGGCGTCCTCCTCGTCGTAGCGGGCGCTGGTCGGGTTGGCGAAGCCGTGATCGGCCTCGTACCAATGGTTCTCGGCGCTCTTGCCGGCCGCCGCCAGCTCCGCCTCGAAGCCGTCCACCATGGCTTGGTTGATCCAATTGTCGCGGGTCGCGAAATGGCCGAGCACCGGCCCGGCCAGCGCCGCGAGCCGCTCCCGCTCCTTCTTCACGTTGCCGTAGTAGATGACGGTGGCATCGACCGGCGCCGCGAGCGAGGCATTGAGCGACCAGCCGCCACCGAAGCACCAGCCCACGGTGCCCACCTTGCCGGTGCCGTTCTCGTGGTCCCGGAGCCAGCCCACCCATGAGGCACAGGTGTCGGTCGCGGCAGCGCCATCCACCACGCCCACCAGCCCGCGCGCAGTCTGAGGATCGTCGGTCACCTGGCCGTCGTAGAGGTCGATGGCGAGAGCCAGGTAGCCGGAATCCGCCAGCGCGGCGGCGACCGACTTGATTTGATCGTTCAGCCCCCACCATTCGTGAATCAGCATGACCGCAGGCGCCGGTAATGCAGCGGGCACACCGAGTGCGGCCGTCACTTGGCGTCCGCCGGCAGTGGCGATGGTGACGGTCTCAAGGCTTGCGGCGGCAGCGCGAGCGAGCCGCCGGTCGGCGAGGACCGCCGCGAGCGGCAGCCCGGCGAGACCGATCAGGAGGTCACGTCTTGCGAGTCCCATGGCACATCGTCCTCCCTTGCAGAGTTGCAGCGCCCATGGTCGGCCGCGCCCACGTCCGGCGCAAGGCTCCTCGGTCCCGCGCCGGTACGAATTTGCGCTCCGGCAATGCGGGCAAAGACTGGTGAATCACAGGGTTGTGCGATCCGGGACCCGGTGCTGTTCTGGACAAACGACTGCACGAGGCCGATAGTGCCGGCCGGTTGTCTTGGAGGATGCGGATGTACCAAAAGGAGACGCGTGCCATTGAAATCACGGTCAAGCCGTTCTATCTGGAGGAGCAGTCCGAGCCCGACGACAGCCACTTCGTGTTCGCCTATCACATCCGGATTCAGAACAATGGCGGGGATGTGGTGCAGCTCTTGAACCGTTACTGGCAGATCACAGACGGCCTTGGCCGCATCCAGGAGGTGCGCGGTCCGGGAGTCGTCGGAGAGCAACCGGTGTTGAGGCCGGGAGAGGCGTTCGAATACACGAGCGGTTGCCCGCTCAACACCTCCACCGGGATCATGGTCGGCACCTATGAGATGGAAACGCTGGACGGCGAGCGCTTCGATGTGGATATTCCCGCATTCTCGCTCGACGCGCCGGATGCGCCCGTGCACCTCAATTGAGGTCGCGCGGCCGCCGGCACGCTGATCAAACAATCGAACGAAGCCGAGACCGCCTCGGTGCGCTCTCGCAGTACCGCACAACCGGCCCGGTGCCGGAAAAGGAGATCGCCTGTGGACGACAGCCAGCCCGCGCCGATTGCCGGCGCCAATGACGACACGACCCAAGGCGCCGTCGCGCGACCGACGCGGGACGAGGCCCAGCAGGCGGTGCGTGTATTGCTCCGCTGGGCCGGCGACGACCCCGAGCGCGAGGGGCTGCTCGATACGCCCAAGCGTGTCGTGCGCGCCTACGAGGAATACTTCAGGGGCTATGGCCAAGACCCTTATGCGATCCTGCGCCGCACCTTCGAGGAGACCAACGGCTACGACGAGATGGTCGTTCTCCGCGACATCGACTTCCGCTCGCACTGCGAACACCACGTGGCGCCGATCGTCGGCCGCGCCCACATCGGCTATCTGCCGGACACGCGGGTGGTCGGGATCAGCAAGCTCGCGCGCGTGGTCGACGTGTACGCCCGGCGCCTGCAGATTCAGGAGAAGCTGACCACCGAGATCGCCGACGCGATCGAGGCGGTCCTGCAGCCGCGCGGCGTCGGCGTCGTGATCGAGGCGGCGCACCACTGCATGACGACGCGCGGCGTGTCCAAGGAGGGAGTCCTCATGGTGACGAGCCGGATGCTCGGCACGTTTCGCACCGATCCGAAGACCCGCCGTGAGTTTCTCAGCATGATCGGGAACCCGGCGGCCTCGGTGCCGCGCTAGGACGTCCCGCCCGGCCGCACCGCCGGGCAGCTGCCAAGGCTCACGAGCCGCCCGATGGGCTCCGTCAGAGACTTCCGGCCGGTTCTCTTCGTGGTCGGCATTCTGCTGGTCACGCTCTCGCTCGCGATGGCGCTGCCGGCCATCGCCGATGCGGTGACGGGCGATCCGCACTGGCGGGTCTTTCTCGCGGCGAGCGTCTTCACGCTCTTCATCGGCACCTGCCTGGTGCTCTCCAACAGGATGCGGGAGCCGCGGCTGACCGTGCGTCAGGCCTTCGTTCTCACCACCCTGAGCTGGGTCGTCGTCGCCGCCTTCGCGGCCCTTCCCTTCGCGTTCTCCGACCTCAACCTGAGCTACGCCGACGGCTATTTCGAGGCGATGTCCGGGCTCACCACGACCGGGTCGACGGTCATCGTCGGGCTCGACCAGGCGCCGACCGGAATCCTGTTGTGGCGTGCGCTCCTGCAATGGCTCGGCGGCATCGGCATCATCGTCACTGCCATTGCGATCCTGCCGATGCTCCAGATCGGCGGAATGCAGCTCTTCCACACCGAATCCTCGGACAGCTCCGAGAAGGTGCTGCCCCGCGCGGCCCAGCTCGCCGGCGCCATCGGCATGGTCTACCTCGGGCTCACGGTCAGCAACGGCATCGCCTACTGGGCCGCCGGCATGACGCCGTTCGAGGCCGTGTGCCACGCCATGACGACCATCGCCACCGGCGGCTTCTCGACCTCGGACAGATCGCTCGGCTACTTCAACAACGACGCGATCGAGGGCATCGCCACCGTCTACATGGTGCTGGGCTCGCTCCCCTTCGTGCTCTATCTGCAGGCCGTGCGCGGCGGCTGGGGGGCGCTCGCACGCGACACGCAGGTGCGCTGGTTCTTCGGGCTGGTGCTGTTCTCCCTGCTCTCGCTGGCGGGCTGGCTGATGGCGGCCAACGGCGCCGCACCGACCGATGCGTTTCGCCAGGCGGCCTTCAACGGCATCTCGATCTTGACCGGCACCGGCTACTCCACTGCCGACTTCTCCGCCTGGGGCACTTTCGCGCTCCCCGTCTTCACGCTCCTCATGTTCATCGGCGGCTGTACCGGCTCGACCACGGGCGGCGTGAAGGTGTTCCGCATGCAGGTTCTCGCGTCCACGTCGCTCTCGCAGATCCGCCAGCTCATCCAGCCCCACGGCGTCTTCATCAGCAAGTTCAACAGGCGGCCGATTCCGGAGAGCGTGGCGCCGGCGGTGATGGGGTTCTTCTTCCTCTTCGTGGTGATCTTCGGCCTGATCGCCATGGGGCTGGCACTGATGGGCCTCGACTACGTGACCAGCGTCAGCGGCGCGGCCACGGCCATCGCCAACGTCGGCCCCGGCCTCGGCGAGACCATCGGCCCGTCCGGCTCCTTCCAGCCCCTGCCGGAGCCGGCCAAATGGCTGCTATCGGCCGCCATGCTGCTCGGCCGGCTCGAGCTCTTCACGGTGCTGGTGCTGTTCGTCCCCCGCTTCTGGCGGGACTGAGTGGGGCGGGGACTTACCCCCTTCTCCGCCAGCATGCCGCCGTCCACCGGGAGCACGTGGCCGGTGACGAAGCTCGCCTTGTCCGAGAGCAACCAGACCACCGCGTCCGCCACCTCCTCGGGCCGGCCGATCCGGCCCATGGGCACGCGGCCCGAGGCGTTGGCCGGGTCGTTGTCCCAGCCGCGCAACAGAAGCGGGGTCAGAATCGGCCCCGGCGCCACCGCGTTCACCCGGATGCCGTCCTTGGCATAGTCGAGCGCCGCCGCTCTGGTCATGCCGGAGACCGCGTGCTTCGCGGTCATGTAGGGCGACCAGAGCGGGTAGGCCGCGAGCCCCCACATGGAGCCGGCGTTGACGATGGAGCCTCTGCCCGATTCCAGCATCGCCGGAATCTCCGCCTGCATGCAGAGGTAGACGCCCTCGATCATGACCGCGAAGACGTGCTGAACGTCGGCCATGTCCTGCTCGGCCAACAAGGCTTGCGGACCTTCGATGCCGGCGTTGTTGTAGGCGAGGTCGAGCCGGCCGAAATCGCTGAGCGCCCGGTCGACGAGGGCTTCGACCTGACCCGCCTCGGCCACGTCCACGGCCATGAAGGCGGCCCTGCCGCCCGCGTCGCGGACCTCCGCGGCCACCGCCTCGCCGCCGGCCTCGTCGATATCGGAGACCAGCACCGCCGCGCCCTCGGCGGCGAGCGCCAGCACCGTTGCTTGCCCGATGCCCGAGCCGCCGCCGGTGACGATCGCCACGCGTCCGTCGAAAAGCATCGCCGTTTCCTCCCCGCCCGAGACCCCGGTCAGTCCCCCGGATCGATGACCCGATCGGGCGGGTTGTGCCCGTCGGCGAACGTCTGGATGTTGATCAGCACCTTCTCGCCCATGTCGCGGCGTCCCTCGATCGTGGCCGAGCCGATGTGCGGCAGCGCCACCACGTTGTCGAGGGTGAGCAGCTTTGGCGTAACCAGCGGCTCGTGCTCGTAGACGTCGAGCCCGGCGCCGGCGATCTTGCCGGCTTCGAGCAAACGCACCAGGGCGGCCTCGTCGATGGCATGGCCGCGCGATGTGTTAATGACATAGGCTTGCGGGCGCAGCAGCCCGAGACGCCGGGCCGAGAGCAAGTGATAGGTCGCCGGCGTGCTCGGGCAGTGGATGGAGACGAAATCCATATGCGCCAGCATCTGGTCCAGGCTTTGCCACCACGTCGCCTCGAGCTCGGCTTCGGTCTCGTCGTCGAGGCGGTTGCGGTTGTGGTAGTGGATGGAGAGGCCGAAGCCCCGCGCCCTGCGGGCGACCGCCTGGCCGATCCGCCCCATGCCGATGATGCCGAGGCGCTTGCCCCAAATCCGGTGGCCCAGCATGGTGGTCGGCGCCCAGCTCTGCCAGTCGCCGCCCCGCAGCAGCCGCACGCCCTCGGAGAGCCGGCGCGGAACCGCGAGGATCAGCGCCATGGTCATGTCCGCCGTGTCCTCGGTCAGCACGCCCGGCGTGTTGGTCACCAGGATGCCTTTCTCGCGCGCCGCGGCGAGGTCGATGTGATCGACGCCGGTACCGAAACTCGCGATCAGCTTGAGGTCCGGGCCGGCATGGCCCATGAGGTCGCCGTCGATGGTGTCCGTCACCGTCGGCACGAGCACGTCGGCCTCGGCCATGGCCAGCGCCAAGGCTTCGCGATCGAGCGGCCGATCGTCCTCGTTGAGTCGGGTGTCGAAAAGCTCCATCATGCGCGCCTCGATCTCCCGGGGGAGACGCCGCGTCACGATCACCTTGAGCTTTCTGCCAGGTCTCATCGACCCTCCGCGCGCGGCTCGGCGGGCGCGATCCGACCGCAATCGGCAGCCTGTTTAGCAAACGCCCCATGACGACTCAAACCGCAGCACGGGCACCGGTGCCCGCCATGAGTGCTTATCGAAGCCGCCGCGGTGCGTCGCCGCGCGCGCTTGGCCGCACGCTTGCACTCGCTGCAGTGCTCGCGACCCTCTTCACCGCCGTCGCCGCGGTCCTTGGATCGCAAGTGCAGGCCCAGGAGGGCACGCGCTTCGTCTCGCTCAAGGCGGAGCGCGCCAACCTCCGGGTCGGCCCCGGCCGGCGCTATCCCATCGACTGGGTCTACACCCGCCCCGGCCTGCCGCTGCTGGTGATCGCGCAGTTCGATCAATGGCGCTGGGTGCTCGACCATGAGGGCACCAAGGGTTGGATGCACAAGTCGCTGCTGTCCACCCACCGCACGGTCGTCATCATGGACGGCGTGCAGACCATCCGCGAGCGCCCCTTGACCGGCTCGCCGGCGGTGCTTCGGGCCGAAGCCGGGGTCGTCGCCGATCTGCTCGACTGCGAGGACGGCTGGTGCCGGATCGGGCTCGCCGGCGAGAAGGGATGGGTGCTCGAGAGCGCCCTCTGGGGCGTCAGGCCGCCCGTGCCCTGACCCGAATCTCTCGCCGGGGAGACAGTCTTCGTCCCGCCCGAGTGCCGCGCGTCGTGCGCAATCCGGTCGCGCCCCCATCGCCGCAGCATCCCGCGAGACGAGCACTGCATCTTTTGGCGGGATGAACCGGGATGAACCGGGATAAAGCAGGATTGAGTGGGACAAGCGGGATTCGGTGGGACAAGCGGGATTCAGTGGGATAAGTGGGATCAAGTGGGATAAGTGGGATCAAGTGGGACAAGCGGGATTCGGTGGGACAAGCGGGATTCCGTGGGACAAGCGGGATTCGGTGGGATGAGCGGGATTCGGTGGGATAAGCGGGATCAGGTGGGATAAATGGGATTGAGCGGGTTGTCCTGCACGCACGCCGCGCGAGCCCACACGGTCTTGCACGCGGAAGCAAGAAGCCCGCTGGTTCAGCCGTCCCGCTCGCCGCGGCCCGATCGTTCGCGCATCGCATGCCGCAATGCTGACGCAGCGGGCGCGCGCCGTGCACCGCACCATGGTCCGGGGAAGCGGGTGACGCGGACCGTCAGCGCGACCGGGAATCCGGATTAACCTTGGAGCGAGTCCGTCTCTAACCGGCTCGCGACAGGTCACGAAGTCGGGGAAAACGCGAGTTAGAGCATATCCGAGATTGAGAGAATCATTAGGAATTCCCATTAGTTACGGAATGTGATTCAAGCTGGCTACTGGTGAAGGAGGCCAGCATGGATGACACAACCCTATTCGAGCGATCTTCGCGAGCGCGTGGTGCGGGCCCATTTGGCGGGCGAGCCGATCCGCCAGGTGGCGGCGCGCTTCGGTGTCAGCGTCTCCTCGGTGCCGAAGTGGGTGGCGCGCTACCGGGCGACGGGGAGTGTGGCGCCGGGCAAGGTCGGCGGTCACCGCCCCTGGCTCCTGGAGCCGCACCGGGAGCTGGTTCACAGGCTGGTCGCCGAGACGCCACATCTGACGATCGACCGGCTTCGAGACCTGCTGGCCGCTGCGGGGATCGCGGTGAGCCGGGACACCATCTGGCGCTTCCTCAGGCGCGAGGGGCTGAGCTTCAAAAAAAACTCTGTTCGCCACTGAGCAGGCACGCGCCGCGGTCGCCCGAAAACGGGCGCGCTGGCAGGCGCTCAAGCGCCACCTCGACCCGGACCGCCTGGTCTTCGTGGACGAGACCTGGATCAAGACCAACATGGCACCGCTCAGGGGCTGGGCGCAGCGAGGCCGGCGCTTGAGGGCATATGCGCCTTATGGCCACTGGCGCACCATGACCTTCCTCGCCGCCCTGCGCGCAGACGGGATCGACGCCCCTTGCGTCTTCGACGGCCCCATCAACACCCGCTGCTTCCAGGCCTGGGTCGAACAAGAGCTCGTCCCCACGCTCAAGCCCGGCGACATCGTCATCCTCGACAATCTCGCAAGCCACAAGAGCAAGGCGGTCCGCCAAGCCATCCGCAGTACAGGCGCCCGCCTCTGGTTCCTCCCGCCCTACTCACCCGACCTCAACCCGATCGAACAGGCCTTCTCCAAGATCAAGCACTGGATGCGCAACGCGCAGAAGCGCGACTTCGAGGACACGTGGCGCCATCTCGGCCACCTCATCGGCACCATCGAGCCAAGCGAATGCCAAAACTACATCCGAAACGCCGGATACGGTTCCGTCTAAAACGGATATGCTCTAGAGCATCATCCGATCGGACGCGGTCGCCGCACGTTCCCCTGTCTGCATGCAGTGCGGCCCGGATGCCCCCACCTCTCCCCGGCCCTCTCCTCCCCGGCGGGGAGGAGAGGGAGAACGGGCGGCGCAGCCACGTTCCCCCTCCGCCTTCGGGGGAGGGGGACAGGGGGAGGTGGGAGCTCAGCTCGGCCCGCCGCGATCCGGTGTGGTCGGATACTGCTCTACGCCGCGCTGGCGAGCGCGTCGCCATCCTGCCCGTCGATGACCAGGCCGTCCGCGCCAGCCGAGATGCGCACCGTCTCGCCGTCGCCGAGCCGGCCGGCGACGATGAGCCGGGCGAGCGGGTTCTGCAGGCTGCGCTGGATGACGCGCTTCAGCGGACGCGCCCCGTAGGCCGCGTCGTAGCCGGCCTCGCCGAGCCAGGCACGCGCGGCATCGTCGAGCTCCAGCACGATCTTGCGCTCGCTTAGCCGGTGGGCGAGGTGGCCGATCTGGATATCCACGATGGCTCCCATGTGCGCGCGGCCCAGGCGGCGGAACAGGATGATCTCGTCCAGCCGGTTGAGAAACTCGGGCCGAAAGTGCTCCCGCATCAGCTCCATCACGGGCTCGCGCACCGCGCTCGATTCCTCCCCCTCCGGCTGCGCCGCCATGATCTCGCCGCCCAGGTTCGAGGTCATGATGATCACGGTGTTGCGGAAATCGACCGTGCGCCCGTGCCCATCGGTGAGGCGACCGTCGTCCAGCACCTGCAGCAGCAGGTTGAAGACGTCGCCGTGGGCCTTCTCGATCTCGTCGAAGAGGATCACCTGGTAGGGGCGGCGGCGCACGGCCTCGGTGAGCGCGCCGCCCTCGTCGTAGCCGACATAGCCGGGCGGAGCGCCGATCAGGCGGGCGACCGCGTGCTTCTCCATGTACTCGGACATGTCGATGCGGATCATTGCCGCCTCGTCGTCGAAGAGGAACGCGGCCAGCGTCTTGACCAGCTCGGTCTTGCCCACCCCGGTGGGGCCGAGGAAGAGGAACGAGCCGGTCGGGCGGTCCGCGTCCTGCAGGCCGGCGCGGGCGCGGCGCACGGCATTGCTGACGGCGACCACCGCCTCCTCCTGCCCCACCACACGCTCGCGCAGCGAGCGCTCCATGTGGAGCAGCTTCTCGCGCTCGCCCTCCAGCATCTTGTCCACCGGGATGCCGGTCCAGCGCGAGACCACGCCCGCGATGTGGGAGGGCTTCACCGCCTCGTCGAGGAGCGGCTCGTGCGTGGCGGATTCCAGGGCGCCGAGTTCCCGCTCGAGCTCGGGAATGACCCCGTAGGCGAGCTCGCCTGCGCGGGCCAGATCGCCGTTCCGCTGCGCGACCTCGAGCGCGCTCCGGGCGCCGTCGAGCTTCTCCTTGATCCGCTGCCCGCCCGAGAGCCGCTCCTTCTCGGCAAGCCAGACTGCGGTCTGGTCGGCCGAGCGCTTCTCCAGCGCGGCAAGCTCCTCGCCGAGCGCTTCGAGCCGGTCGCGCGAGCGCTCGTCCGTCTCCTTCTTGAGCGCCTCCCGTTCGATCTTGAGCTGGATGATGCGGCGGTCGAGCTCGTCGAGCTCCTCGGGCTTGGAATCGATCTCCATCCTGAGCCTGCTCGCCGCCTCGTCGACCAGGTCGATGGCCTTGTCGGGCAGGAAGCGATCGGTGATGTAGCGGTTGGAGAGCGTGGCCGCCGCGACGATGGCGTTGTCGGTGATGGCGACGCCGTGATGGACCTCGTACTTCTCCTTGAGCCCGCGCAGGATGGATACCGTGTCCTCGACGGTGGGCTCGGATACGTAGACGGGCTGGAAGCGCCGCGCCAGCGCCGCGTCCTTTTCCACATGCTTGCGGTATTCGTCCAGGGTCGTTGCGCCGACGCAGTGCAGCTCCCCCCGGGCCAGCGCCGGCTTGAGCAGGTTGGAGGCGTCCATCGCCCCTTCCGCCGCGCCGGCTCCCACCAGCGTGTGCAGCTCGTCGATGAACATCACGACCTCGCCGGCCGCCGCGTTGACCTCGGTCAGCACGGCCTTCAGGCGCTCCTCGAACTCGCCGCGGAACTTGGCGCCTGCCACCATGGCTCCGAGATCGAGTGCGAGCAGCCGCTTGTCCCTGAGCGATTCGGGCACGTCGCCGTTGACGATCCGCTGGGCCAGGCCTTCGACGATCGCCGTCTTGCCGACTCCGGGCTCGCCGATGATGACCGGGTTGTTCTTCGTGCGCCGCGAAAGCACCTGCATGATGCGGCGGATTTCCTCGTCCCGGCCGATCACCGGATCGACCGTGCCGCCGCGCGCCGCCTCGGTCAGGTCGCGCGCATACTTCTTGAGCGCGTCGTAGCCCGATTCGGCAGAGGCGCTGTCTGCCGTTCTCCCCTTGCGCAGGTCGTTGATGGCGGCGTTCAGCGTCTGCGGGCTGACGCCGGCATCGCCCAGGATGCGCGCTGCGCGCGTCCCCTTGGCAAGCGCCAGCGCGAGCAGCAGGCGCTCGGCGGTGACGTAGCTGTCGCCGGCCTTCTTCGCGATGTCGAGGGCAGAGTCGAAGAGCCGCGCGGTCTCGGGCGCGAGGTAGATCTGGCCGGCGCCGTCGCCCTCGACCCTGGGCAGCGCGTCGAGCGCCGCCTCGGTCTTCTCCAGCGCGTCTTCCGGCCTGCCGCCGGCGGCGCGGATCAGATTGGCGGCGAGGCCGTCCGCGTCATCGAGCAGAACCTTGAGCAGATGCTCCGGCGCGAAGCGCTGGTGGCCCCGGCTTGCCGCAAGCCCCTGGGCCGCCTGCACGAACCCGCGCGAACGCTCGGTAAACTTGTCGAAATCCATGTGTCGTCCCTCGTTGGCCATCCGCTGACGAGAGCCGAACGCTGTCGCACTCTCATGACCTCAAGGGAGGCCCGCAGCCGGATGCCGGGTCGCTCGGCAACCGTTTCCTATATGGGGTCCGGCAGCGATGCGGCAATGGTGGAGGCGATGAAAAGGCGGACAGCGGGCATCAACCGCTCTCTCGGTGAGCGGCGATCGGGGGAAACGGAGAGAACGCGAAAGGGATCGGGCCGGGCTAAAATAGCCCGGTCAGGAAGCCTGAGACGCCTGCTCCTCGGTCGCTTCCGCCGGCGCTTCGTCGGCCCGTGCCGCCTGAGCCTGAGGCTCCGGATTGGCCGCGGGCTGTTGCTCCCCATTCGGCTTTTGCTCGGGCTCGACTCGCTGCTGAGGCTGAGGCTGTTGGGGCTGCTGTGGCTGTTGGGGCTGTTGACTGTGCTGGCGCTGCCCCCGCTGGTCCCAGCCATTGGCGGCAACCACGCGATAGTAATGTTCGGCGTGCTGGAAGTAATTTTCTGCGCCGATTCGGTCTCCGGCCGAGAGCGCGTCCTGCGCCAGGGCCTGGTATTTCTCTATGACCTGAAACGCGGTTCCGCGGATCTTTCCTTCGGGGCCGTTGCTCTCGAAGGTCGAGCCGCGCCCGTGAAAACCGGGGCGTCTGCCGTTGCCCCTATACCCGCGCGGACGCTTGTTGTTCGGACCTTTCATACCAACCGCCTTCTCACTCAATCGGCGTTCACGAGCCGCGCTCCGACTGCGTCGCATCCGGGCACGCTTGCCACCTTCTTTCGCTGAGAAACTCTGCGAGACCGTTCATCCGGTCAAGTATCGCGAGTCCCGCGAACCCTAACCATCATCGCGCAGTTTGCAACCTCTTTTTTTTGCAAGCTGGCGTCTTGCGCCAACGAGAAAACTCTGTCTTCGGACCAGAACCCGGCGTCGGTGTCGCGGGCGAACATTGCGCAGCGCTCGATCCCGGATAGGTCGGAGCGACGGCCGATCTCTTCCAGTCCGACCGCAGCAAACAACGACCCGACCTCATCCGCCATCCCCGCGCCAAGCTCGATTGCGGCCAGTCCTTCTGGCGCCAGGAGTCGCGCAATTTGCGGCGCGAGTCGCCGGTAGCATTCGTACCCGTCTTTCCCGCCGGCGAGCGCAGTCCGCGGCTCGTGGCGGGCGATCTCCGGCGCGAGCGACGCCAACGCGGGCACCGCCACGTAGGGCGGATTGCTCACCACGATGTCGAAGCGGGCGGCAAGCGGCGCGCCCCAGTCGGCGACCGCGAAGGAGGCCCGCTCGCCGAGACCGTGGCGCCGCGCGTTGGCTCGCGCCAGCGAGACGGCAGCGGCGCTGACGTCGATGCCGAGCCCGACCGCGCCGGGAAGCTCCTTGAGGAGCGCGACCAGCAGGCAGCCCGAGCCCGTGCCGAGATCCAGCAGCCGAGGGCGCGTGGGAAGACGCGGAGCGAGGGCTAGAACACGTTCCGAACTAATGGAGTCGTGCCCCGTCGCCGCACGCTCGCTTGGCCGCGTACCGTGCGGCCCGTGACTCCCCCTCCTCACCCCGGCCCTCTCCTCCCCGGGGGGAGGAGAGGGGGAATGAGTGGTGCCGCCACGTTCCCCCTCCGCCCTTCGGGGGGAGGGGGACAGGGGGAGGTGGGGGCTGCTCGGGTCGCCGTGATTCGGTATGGACGGATAGTGCGCCAGCACCGCCTCGACCAGGGTCTCGCTCTCCGGCCGTGGCACCAGCGCGGACCGGTCGACGGCGAACTCGAGGCTCCAGAATTCGCGCCTGCCAGTGAGATAGGCAATGGGCTCGCGCTCTACGCGCCGGCGGACGAGCGCCGTCAGCCGCCGGGCCTCGTCCTCGGCAAGCGGCAGACGGTCGTCCGCGAGCAAGGCCTCGGGCGAGAGGCCCAGCGCATGCTGCATCAGCAGGCGGGCATCGCGGCGCGGCGCATCGATGCCGGCCGCGCGCAGCTCTGCCGTTGCGGTGCCGAGCGCCGCCGCCCGGCTCGTCGCCGCGCCGCTCACTCCGCCTCCGCCAGGCGGGCGGCGCGGTCCGCCGTCATCAGCGGATCGATGACCTCGTCGAGGGCCTCGCCGCTCAGCACCTTTTCGAGCTTGTAGAGGGTGAGGTTGACTCGGTGATCGCTCACCCTGCCTTGCGGAAAATTGTATGTGCGGATTCGCTCCGAGCGGTCGCCCGAGCCGACCTGCCCGCGCCGCGCGGCGGCCCTCTCGGCATCGCGGAGCGCGCGCTCACGGTCGTAGAGCCGGGCCCGCAACACCTTCATAGCCTTGGCCTTGTTCTTGTGCTGCGACTTCTCGTCCTGCTGCGTCACTACGATCCCGCTCGGCAGGTGGGTGATGCGCACGGCGCTGTCGGTGGTGTTGACGCTCTGCCCGCCCGGCCCGCTGGAGCGATAGACGTCGATCCGCAGGTCCTTCTCGTCCAGCGCGATATCGACATCCTCCGCCTCGGGCAGCACGGCGACGGTTGCAGCCGAGGTGTGGATGCGCCCCCCGGCCTCGGTCTCCGGCACCCGCTGCACGCGGTGCACGCCGGATTCGAACTTGAGGCGTGCGTAGGCGCCGCGCCCGCCGATGGAGACCACGGCCTCCTTGACCCCACCGAGCCCGGTCTCCGACATCGACATCAGCTCGAAACGCCAGCGCTTCGCCTCGACGTAGCGCTGGTACATGCGGAGCAGATCGCCGCCGAAGAGCGCGGCCTCCTCCCCGCCGGTGCCGGCGCGAATCTCCAGGATGGCGTTGCGCTCGTCGGCTTCGTCCGCCGGCAGGAGGAGGATCTTCAGCGCCTCCTCTTTCTCGGGAATCGCCGCCATCAGCGCGGCGCGCTCTTCCTCCGCGAGCGCCCGCATCTCGGACTCGCTCTCCGGGTCCTCGGCCATCGCCTGGAGCTCATCGGCCTCGTCGCGGGCGGCGCGCAACGCCGTGATCGCGTCGACGAACGGCGAGAGCTGGGTGTACTCGCGCGAAAGCTGCGCGAGCTCGCCGGGCGGCGGCGGAGGCATGGCGGAGAGTGCCTCGCCGAGCTCCCGATGACGGTCGAGCACCCGGTCCAGGCGCTCCTCGAACCCGGCGGCAGCACTCATCGGCCGGGCGCGTAGCGGGCGAGATGCGTGCCGAGCTCGGTCTCCGGCGCCTCGGCCTGGTCGCCGCTGTCGAGGTCGCGGACCGTCGCCACGCCGCGCTCCATCTCGTCATCGCCCAGGATGACCGCCGCTGCGGCACGCGCCTGGTCGGCCCGCTTGAGCCGCTTCGAGAGCGAGCCGCGGTAGGTCAGCTCCACCGCGAAGCCCTCGTGCCGCAAGCGCTGTGCGAGCCCGAGCGCGGCGGCCTCGGCGCGCGCGCCGAGGGGCACGATGGCGATGGGCCGGGGCGCCGCCGCCACCTCGCCCACCACCTCTTCCACCAGGGCGGCCAGCCGCTCGATTCCGCCGGCCCAGCCGACTCCGGGCGTCGGCGGCCCGCCCATGGTCTCCACCAGGCCGTCGTAGCGGCCGCCGGCGAGCACGGCGCCCTGCGCGCCCAGCGCCTCGGTCGTGAACTCGAAGGCCGTGTGGCAGTAATAGTCGAGGCCGCGCACGAGGCGGGGGTTGCGGGTGAAGGCGATGCCGAGCCCGCTGAGTCCCTCGCACACGGCGTCGAAGAATGCCGCCGCCTCCGGGCTCAGGTGCGCGTCGATCGCAGGCGCATCGGCCAGCACCGCCCGGTCGCCCTCGTCCTTGGAATCGAGGACGCGCAGCGGATTGCGCCGGAGCCGCTGCCTGCTCTCCTCGGACAGGGCGTCTTCGTGGGCCTCGAGGTGGGCGACGAGCGCCCCGCGGTAGGCGCTGCGGCTGGCGTCGTCGGCGAGCGTGTTGATCTCCAAAGTGACCCGGTTGAGCACGCCCAGCGTCTCGAGCAGGTGCGCGCCGAGCGCGATCACCTCGATGTCGGCGAGCGGCTCGGGAGCGCCGATCAACTCGACCCCGATCTGATGGAACTGGCGCAGCCGGCCCTTCTGCGGCCTCTCGTAGCGAAACATCGGCCCGGCGTAGAAGCACTTGAACGGCCGGCGCTCGCCCAGGGTGCCGCCGATCACCGCGCGCGCGACGCCCGCCGTGTTCTCGGGCCTGAGCGTAAGCTCCGACCCGCCGCGGTCGGTGAAGGTGTACATCTCCTTGGTCACGATGTCCGAGGTATCGCCCAGCGTGCGGCGGAACACGTCGCTGAACTCGAAGATCGGCGTCGCCACCTCGGCGAACCCGTAGCGAGCGGCAAGCGTGCGCGCGTGGTCCGTGACATGGCGGTGGCGGCGCATCGCGTCGGCCGCGAGGTCGTGCGTTCCACGAACCGGCTGAATTCTACGCACTGTCTGGGTTCCCGAACGGTGCCGGTGCTTCGACCGGCGTGACGGCGGGTTTAGTGACTCGTTTCGGCTGTCTCGGCAAGCGGCGGCTGCCGCCGTGCGGCTAGCCGCCGGTGGCGTTGCCGGCCAGGAGGCGATCCGGGTCGAGTGCGATGTTTCGCATGACCACGCCGAGCGGGCCGAGCGAAGGAGCCGGTGCGTCATCGACCTGGATCTCGAGGCCGCCGGCGTTGCCGGTCACCATGACGAGGCCGGGCCGGTCGGGCACGCGGTAGGTATCGCCCGGATGGAGGATCCGCGTCAGCAGGAGCTCGTTGTCCGGGCCCTGGACCTGAACCCAGCTGTCGTCAACCGCCGTGATGACCACGCGGGCATCGAGGTTGGTGCGCCCGTAGACCTTGGGCACATAGGCGGGCTCAACCGGCAGCTCGGGCTCCGCCGCCGCCGGGGCCGGGACCGAGGCGGTCTGCTCCGGCTCGGGCTCGGTCGCCGGTTCCGGCCCCGCGGTCACGGCTAGGGTGTCGCCGGCGCTATCCGCACGAGCGGTATCGGCGCTGACGGTGGACCCGCTCTGCCGGGCCTCATCGGCTGCGGCCGCCTCCTCGGCTGTGGCGCTGCTCGTTCCGCCGGTGGCGACGACGGCGAAATCGAGCGGGGCCGCGATCGTCGAGCTCGAATCGGGTGTCGCCGCAGTCGCGACGGCCGGCTCGCTCGGCGCTGCCGGCTCTGGCGCCGCAGGCGCGGCATCGGTGGACGCTTCGACTGTTGAAGGCAGTGGCTGGACCGGCGCGACCTCGGTCTGCGATCCCTCGAGGGCTGCGACCTCCGTCGACTCGGCCGGACCGGCCTCGTCCCAGACCTCGGCCGCCGGGATGGCACCCGCCTCGGCGACCTCCGTCGCGGCGGGCTCCGCCGGTGCCGGCTCTGCCAGGGTGGGCTCTTCCTGCCGTGCCGCCGCCGGCACGGGCTCGGGCGGTGCGGGAGTCGCGTCGCCCTCGACAACCGCTGCGGCCGGCGCGGCAGCAGTCTCTACCGCGACCTCGGCGTCGGTCTCCGTGGCGGGCGCGGCGTCGGCCGGAGCGGCAGCCGTAAGGGCGGCCGTCTCGCTCGTCGCGGTCGTCTCCTCCGGCGCGACGGTCTCACCCATGCCCACCGCTTCGCTCAGCCGGGTCGAGACGTCGTCCACCAAGTCGGTCGCGATCTGGCCTCCGGTCGACTGGTACTGCCAGCCGCCGTAGGCAAGGCCTGCCAACACCAGGACGAGCAGAATGAGCCAGAATTTCGGCTTGGGGCTGGTGTCCGTAGGCGACGGGAATGCCAGCCGGTGCTCGCTGGTATCGAGGCCCTGCTCGCGCTTGAAGGCATCGACGATTTCGTCCGGATCGAGTCCGAGGAAGCCCGAATAGCTGCGCAGGAACCCGATCGCGTAGGTCGTACCGGGGATCCGGTCGAAGCGACCGTCCTCGAGCGCTTCGAGGTAGTGCTCCTGTATGCGCAGCACATGGGCGGCGTCGGCTATGCTGTAGCCGCCCCTGTTCCGCGCTTCCCTAAGTTCTTCGCAGAAACTCGGGAGGGCGTGTGGGTCTTCGCGTCCCGTCTCGTGAACGAGCCGCGGCCCGGCCAGATCAGGCTCGGTTGCCTCGAGCGGCACCCGCAGAGGTTCCTTCATAACTCGCGTCCTGCAACCGCGAGCACGCACGCCCCCCTCCCAGTCGGCGTTGCGCGCTCAAACACCTGCTTGCGACTTGACGATCCGCTCCGTTTTGTGTTCGCGTCACCGCCTCCATTTGCCAGTTATTTCCCCGGCTGGAAGAGACCGCGACTCGATCAGCCGTCCCCCGATGCTTACAGCTAAGTTCCCAATGTTATCATCGGCCGTCATACAGCGCAAACATAGACTTAGGCACTGTAAAGCCCCTGTCATGCGCTGGCCGGCAGCGGGCGATGACTCGATTCACTACCGTCGGCAACGCCCATCCCACCGCGTTCAACGCTAAGTGCGATCGCGTTCACTGCCTGATCCACCAGTTCAGCTATAATCTCTCCCGTCGACTGCTCCGACGTTACCATGCCGACGCTTTGGCCGGCCATGAGGGAGCCGTCCTCGACCTCGCCGTCGATCGCCGCCCGGCGCAGCGCGCCGGCCCAGAAATGCTCGATGGCGAGCCGCGCGGCGCCGAGTTCCAATTCCCCCTGGCGGTAGCGCGCGATGGTCTCCCGCTGGAACGCCTCGAATCGCTCGGTCGCCTTGTTGGCGACGGCGCGCACCGGAATGACGGGAAAGTCCGGGTCCACCTGCACCGAGAGCCGCGCGTCGCGCGCATTGGCACGAATCATCGCCTGCTTGAAACGCGGATGGGCGATCGATTCCGTCGCGCAGACGAAACGGGTGCCCAGCTGGCAGCCGGCCGCGCCCATCGCCAGATAGAGCGCGACCGCATCGCCCCGCCCGATGCCGCCGCCGACGAAGACCGGTACCGCGTCGAAATGAGGCAGCACCTCCTGGGCCAGTACGTTGGTCGACACCGGCCCGATGTGCCCGCCCGCCTCCATGCCTTCGATGATGAGCGCGTCGATGCCCTGCTTGGCGAGCCTGCGGGCGAGCGGCAGCGTCGACGCAAAGGCGACGACGCGGGTGCCGGCCTGCTTCAGTGTCTCGACAGTCTTCTTTGGCGGCAACCCACCGGCCAGCACCACATGGCCGACTCGGCGCTCGACGCAGGTCGCGACCAGCGCGTCGAGCTCCGGATGCATGACGATGATGTTGACCCCGAAGGGCTTGTTGCAGCGCGCGTAGACGCCGTCGATCTCCTCCGCAAGCTGGTCCGGGGAGAGCGAGCCGCAGGCCACCACGCCGAAGCCGCCGGCGTTGGAGATGGCGGCCACCAGGTTCCGCTCGGAGACCCACGACATTGCCCCGCCCATGATCGCGTAGCGGGTGCCGAGGAACGCCCGCCCCCGCGCCCAGTAGGCATCGAGCCGCTGGCGCGCGCGCTTTCGCGCCTCAGCCATCGACTGCGCGCGGGCCGGCGCCCGCTTCAGGGCTCACGGTCGTCCAGTCCGTAGGCCGCATGGAGGGAACGCACGGCGAGCTCGGTATAGTCTTCGGAAACCAGCACGCTGATCTTGATCTCCGAGGTCGAGATCACCTGGATATTGATGCCTTTCTCGGCGAGCGCTGCGAACATCGTCTGCGCCACCCCGGCGTGGCTGCGCATGCCGACCCCGATCACCGAGACCTTGACCACGCCCTGGTCCGCCACCAGCCGATCGTAGGCGACGACGCTCCGCACCTCCTCGAGGATCGCGATCGAGCGGTCGAGATCGGCTTCCGCGACCGTGAAGGTCATGTCCGTGGTGCCGTCGGCGGAGATGTTCTGAACGATCATGTCGACGTTGACGTTGCCGTCCGACAGCGGCCCGAAGATGCCCGCCGCGACGCCGGGCCGGTCAGCCACGCCCATCACCGTGATCTTGGCTTCGTCCCTGCTGTAGGCGATCCCGCTAACCCGCTCCTGTTCCACGATGTCGTCCTCATCGACCACGAATGTTCCGGGGGTGTTGGCGAAGCTGGAGGCGACCTGAAGCGGCACCTGGTGCTTCATCGCCATCTCGACGGCGCGGATTTGCAACACCTTGGCGCCGAGGGAGGCGAGCTCCAGCATCTCCTCGTAGGTGATCTTAGTCAGCTTGCGCGCCGTCGCAACGACGCGCGGGTCGGCGGTAAAGACGCCTTCCACGTCGGTGAAGATGTCGCAGCGATCGGCGCCCAGCGCCGCAGCGAGGGCGACCGCCGAGGTGTCGGTGCCGCCCCGGCCGAGCGTGGTGATCCGCCCGAGCGGGCCCAGGCCCTGGAAGCCCGCGACCACCGGCACCTCGCGGCGCTCGATACGCCGGTGCAGCTCGTCGGTCTCGATCCCCTCGATCCGCGCGCGTCCGTGGCCGCCGTCGGTGCGAATCGGGAGCTGCCAGCCGAGCCAGGAGCGCGCCGTGACGCCCCGGTGCTGCAGCGCAAGCGCCAGCAGGCCGGCGGTGATCTGCTCGCCCGCCGCGGCGACGGTGTCGTATTCCCGCGCATCGTGGAGCGGCGCCGCGGCCCGGACCCAGGAGACCAGCTGGTCGGTGGTGCCGGCCATCGCCGAGACCACCACCGCGATCCCGTCACCCGCATCGAACGCCGCCTTCACCCGGTCGGCGACGGCGTTGATGCGGTCGAGGTCGGCCAGCGACGTGCCGCCGTATTTGTGAACGATGAGAGCCATCGGATGGGACGCGCCCGCGCCGGAGAGGCGACGCTTGCCGGTCGTGGAGACGCCCCTACATACTGACTCGGTCGCGGCCGCGCAAGCTGGCGGCCGTGCCGGAGGGGAGCGCATCGATGGCCGGGGACGGACGCGAAGGGCAATCGCCGGATGCTGCAGAGGGGGCAGAAGCGCCCCCCGGCGCTGCGGCCGGACCTGCCGCCGACCCCAGCGTCGATCCGGAGGAGATCGAGCGCTTCGCGGCGCTCGCCGAGCGCTGGTGGGACCGTCACGGCGCCTTCCGCGCGCTCCATGCGCTCAACCCGGTGCGCATCGCCTACGTGCGGGACGCGCTCGTTGCCGACGCCCCTCCCGACGAACGCGCGGACACATCTCCGCTCAAGCCGCTGGCCGGCCTGCGGCTCCTCGATGTGGGCTGCGGCGGCGGCCTGATGGCCGAGCCCCTGTGTCGGCTGGGCGGGGATGTGGTCGCCGTCGATGCCGCCGAGGCGAACGTGCGCGCCGCCCGCCACCACGCCGAGGAACAAGGGCTCGCCATCGACTATCGGTACGCCACGGCGGAGGCGCTGGCGGCGGACGGCGAGCGGTTCGATGCCGTGCTGGCACTCGAGATCGTCGAGCACGTGGCCGATCTCGACGTCTTCGCCGATGCCTGCGCGAGCCTGGTCAAGCCCGGCGGCACGCTCGTGGTGGCGACGCTCAACCGCACGCTTGCGGCCTATGCGCTCGCCATCGTGGCGGCGGAGCGGATTCTGGGCTGGCTACCGGCCGGCACCCATGACTGGTCGCGCTTCGTCCGCCCGGCCGAGATGGTGCGCCTGCTGCGCCGCCACGGCCTCACCGTCGCCGACATGCGGGGCATGGTCTACAGCCCGCTCGCCGGCGGCTGGACGACAAGCCCCAATCTAGCGGTGAATTATATCGTGCACGCCAGGAAACCCGGCGCCTGAGCGTTAGTCGGCTCTAAGCGTCGTGGCGGGGGACCCAGGGGACCTCGCCGACCTCGATCCCCTCGTCGGCGAGCTCGCCGACCTCTTCCTTGGTGGCGTCGCCGTAGATGTTGCGGCGCTCGACCTCGCCGTAGTGGATCTTGCGCGCTTCTTCCGGGAAGCGCTCGCCCACATGATCGAAATTCTGCTCGATATGGGTACGCATGCGCCGCAGCGTTCCGATGGCGCGTGCCATTTCGGGCGGCGTCGGCTTGCGCGCAGGCACCTTCGCCGGCGCGGGCTCGGGCTCTCCCCTGGCCTTGTTGCCCACCGCGATGTTGGGCGCCATCGGCGCCTTCGCGATCTCGATGTCGCCGCAGTAGGGGCAGGCGATCTCGCCCGCCTCCGCCTGCTGCTCGTAGGTCGCGGAGTCGGCGAAGTAGGCTTCGAACACGTGGTCCTTGCCGCACTTGAGGTCGAACACGATCATAGGCGCGCGCTCGGCTCGCTGCCTCGGTTACTGCAACGTACCATAAAAGCCCGAATCCATACGAAAATCCAATTTGCCTCACGGCCGGTACCGCCATGCACACCCATCGCTTACGCGTTCCCTCACCCTGGATTACCCGCCACGCAGGCTTGATCGCCGAAGGCGGCCACGTCCTCGACCTCGCCTGCGGCGGGGGCCGGCACACGCGTTATCTGCGGGAGCGCGACCTCAAGGTCACGGCCATGGACATCGACACCTCGGGCCTTGCCGACCTCGCGGACGACCCGCTGGTCGAAATCGTCGAAATGGACCTGGAGCGTCCCGGCGCCACGCCGCTCTCCGGGCGCCGCTTCGACGCCGTGGTGGTGACGGACTATTTGTTCCGCCCGCTGCTGGTGCCGCTCGTGGATTGCCTCCGGCCGGGCGGCGTCTTCCTCTACGAGACCTTCGCCCTCGGCAACGAACGTTTCGGGCGCCCGCGCAACCCGGATTTTCTATTGCAGCGCGGCGAGTTGCTTGCGCTCGCCGAAGGCCGGCTTACGGTCGTCGCCTACGAGCACTGCTTGGTGCCGCCGCCCAATCCCAAGATCGTGCAGCACCTCTGCGCCCGCAAGCCGGCCCGCGGAGCCTGACTGCAGCGAGAGCTAACCTGCTCCCGACGGCGCTTCTTCTTCGCGTTGCCAGAGCGTGCGCGTGAGGATTCCCACCGAGCCTTCGATCGCCTCCATCGCGTCCAGGATCAGATCCTCGCGATAGCGGCGGCCGATGATCTGTACCCCCGCCGGAAGCCCGTCCGCGAAGCCGATGGGCACCACGCCCGCCGGCAGGCCGAGGTAGTTGACGCCGGTGCTGTAGACCGCGGCCTCGAAGAGGTCCCTCATCTGGTCGAACCCCTGCGCGTCGTAGTCCCACGGATACAGCGAGCGCATCATGAACGGGCACAGGACCAGAGGGTACCGGTCGAGAAAGACGTTCCATTCGCGGGTGAGCGCGGTGCGGTCGGCGATGCCTTGGCGGTAGCCGACCGGATCGACCGGATTCCCGATTCTCTGGAATTTCTCGAATATGGTCTGGATGGTCTCGCTGCCGTGCTCGCGCGCGATGGGGCCAAGGAAGTGGACGATCTCGCTCCCCAGCACGTCGAACCACGCGCGCGCCGCCTTCATGATCGAGGGTGTCGCCACACGCTCCACCGCGTAGCCCGCATCGCTCAGCACGTCCGCCGCCCGCTCGATGCCGGCGAGGATCTCGGGATCGATCGGATAGCCGTGGGTCTCGCACGTGACCGCGACCTTGATCGGGGGCGCGAGCGCGGGCCCGTCGAAGGGGACCGGCACCCACCACGGATCGCGCGGATCGCCGCCCGCGAGCACCCGCGTCGCGAGCCGCACGTCCCGCACCTCGCGGCAGATGGCGCCCTGCACGGACATGAGCTGGGCCAGCAGGCCGCGTTCCGTCGTCGCACTCGGGTTGTACGCGGGCACCCGCCCCAGGGTCGGTTTCACCGTGGCGAGCCCGCAGGCGAAGGAGGGAAAGCGCAGCGACCCGCCGATGTCGTTGCCGTGGTGGATCGGCCCGAACCCCATCGCAGCCGCCGCCGACGCCCCGCCGGAAGACCCGCCCGGCGATGCGTCCGTGTCCCAGGGATTGAGGGTGCGGCCGCGCAGCGGGTTGTCCGTGGTGGCCCGCATCGAGAGCTCAGGCGTATTGGTTCGCCCCACGACGATCGCGCCGGCATCGAGCAGATTGCGCGTCACCGGCGCGTGGTCGGGCGCGATGACGTCGGCATACGCCGGCAGGCCGTTCGTGGTCGCCTGACCGGCGACGTCGATATTCTCCTTGATGGTGACAGGGACCCCGTGCAGCGGCCCGAGGGCGGCACCCTCGTCGGCCTCACGGTCCTTCTCCTCGGCGGCGCGCATGGCGTCCTCCGGGCACTCGACCACGATCGCGTTGATGCGCCCGTTGTGCCGGGCGATGCGGCCCAGCACCGACTCGGTCACCTCGACGCAGGACACCTCTCGCGCGCGGATCAGCGCGGCGAGGTCCACCGCGCTCTTGCTCCACAACTCCTGTGTCATCGTGCCTGCTGCCCTTCACCCAAAGGCATGAGGGATCGGCAAAGAGGCCGCCGGAGTCAGCCGGTGGCCCGGCGGAGTTCCCGCTCTGAAGCCACCGGCGGCAGGAAGTCCCGGTCGTGCGCCAGCGCGGGAATGGCGGCCCGCACCTTCTCCACGCGCGCAAGCTCGAGATCGGCGGTGACGATGCCGACTCCCTCGCCGGCGTCGGCGAGCACCTCGCCCCAGGGGTCGACGATCAGCGAGTGGCCGTAGGTCTTGCGCTCGCCGGAGTGGCTGCCCCACATGCAGGGCGCGATGACGAAGCAGCCGCTCTCGATCGCCCGCGCCCGCATCAGGATGTGCCAGTGCGCCTCGCCGGTGTGCTTGGTGAAGGCCGCGGGCACGGTGATCAGCCGCGCGCCGGCGTGGGCCAGAGCCCGATAGAGCTGCGGGAAGCGCAGGTCGTAGCAGACGGTCATGCCGAGGCCGCCCCAGGGCGTTTCCGCCACCACCGCCTGCCCGCCGGGGCGGAAGGCATCGCTCTCGCGGTAGCTCTCGCCGTTGGGCAGGTCGACGTCGAACATGTGGATCTTGTCGTAGGTCGCGACGATCGCGCCGGACGGGTCGATCAGCACGGAGCGGTTGGAGATGCGGCCGTCGCCGGCATCCGCCCCCATCGAGCCCGCGAGCAGCCAAACGTCCAACTCTTCCGCGAGCGCGCTGAAGAACCGGGCCGCCGGATGGGCGTCGAGCGGCGCGGCGCTCGCCTGCACCACTTCCGTGCGGTGCTCCATCAGGGCGACATTCTCGGGCAGCGCGATCAGCTCCGCTCCGACGGCGCAAGCCTCGCGCACCAGGTTGGCGGCCGCTTCGAGGTTGGCCCGCATATCCTGGCCGCTGGATGGCTGAACGCAGGCGACCCGAACGGTTTCGGTCATGGCATCCCCCAAGTCTCGGTGCAGGCCGGCATCATGGACGGCTCGGCAAGGCGCGCGCAAGAGTGACCACATCGACCCGCGCGGCGCCGGCCTTGCGCAGCGCGCGGGCGCAGGCAGAGACGGTGGCGCCGGTGGTCATCACGTCGTCCACCAGGAGGACGTTGCGCCCGGCCACGAGAGACGTGCGTGAGCGCCGCACCGCGAAAGCGCCCCGCACGTTGCGCCGCCGTTCGAAGCGCGAGAGCCGGGTCTGAGTCGCCGTCCGCCGGGTTCGGACCAGGAGGTCCGGGACCATGACGACATCCGCCTGGCGCGCCATGAGCCGGGCGAGCACCGCCGCTTGGTTGAAGCGCCTTGCCAGCAGCCGCCAGCGATGGAGCGGCACCGGCACCACCACGTCTACCTCCGGCAGAATCGGCGCCGCTGCGCGCTGCAGCCACGTGGCAAGCCTGGGCGCGAGCCACGAGCGATCGGCCATCTTGAAGGCGAGGATCAGCTTGCGCCCGGCGCCCTCGTAGAGGAACGCCGCACGCGCCCGGTCGAAGACCGGCGGCGCGCGGGCGCAGTCGCCGCAGATCGCATCCGGGGCCGCCTCGATCGCAAACGGCAGGCCGCACCGCGCGCAGCAGGGCCGGCCGATGAAGCTGACGCGGCTCCAGCAGTCGGGGCAGAGCCCGCCGGCCTCGCTCACCGGCGCATCGCAGGCGAGGCAGGACGGCGGCAATACCTGGTCGATGGCGACCGTCGCGGCGGTTCGCGCCAGCGCCGCCAGTGGTCCCATGTGCCCATCGCCCAGCATCGCCTGCGGCACCTCCCGGTGCTTCCCGCCTCCCGTCCATCATGCCATAACCGGCGGCATGACCCAGCGCGTGTCTCGCCCAGACGGAGCCGCGGTCTTCGACCGTGCCGCCGTGCGTGCTCACCGCGAGCGCGCCGCCGCGGGCTTCGCGGAGAGAGGCGACTTTTTGGTGCGCGAGGTGGGCGAGCGACTGGTGGGCCGGCTCGACGACGTGAAGCGCCGCTTCGCCCGCGTCCTCGACCTCGGCTGCCACGGCGGGCAGCTCGGGCCGATGCTGCGACGGCAGGCTGCGCCCGATCTGCTTGTCGAGGCCGACCTCTCGCCGGCCATGGTGGCGTGCGCTGCGGGCCCCGCACGCCTTGTCGCCGACGAAGAGTGGCTGCCGATCCGCGCGGGCTCGCTCGATCTCGTGGTGAGCGCGCTCAGCCTGCATTGGGTGAACGACCTGCCGGGTGCGCTGGTCCAGATCAGACGGGCACTCAAGCCGGACGGCCTGCTGCTCGCAGCGATGCTGGGCGGCGAGACCCTGTTCGAGCTGCGCGAGGCGTTCCTGCAGGCGGAAGCGGGGCAGGAAGGCGGTGCGCGCCCGCACGTCTCGCCCTTCCCCGACGTGCAGACCCTCGGCGCGCTGCTGCAGCGGACCGGCTTCGCGCTGCCGGTGATCGACAGCGACCGAATTACAGTCACTTATGAGAATGCGGAGGCGCTGATGCACGATCTTCGGGCCATGGGCGAGGCCAACGCCGCGACAGGGCGGGCGCGGCATTTCGCGCGGCGCGGCACGTTCCGCGCGGCGTCCGCCTGCTACCGTGATCTGTTCGGCGATGCGGCCGGGCGAATCCCGGCGACGTTCCAGGTGCTCTACCTCACCGGCTGGCGCCCGCACGACTCCCAGCAGCAGCCCGCGCGGCGAGGCAGCGGCACCGTCGGTCTGGGGGAGGTGCTCAGCCTGCGCGAGCGATAGGGCCGATCACGCCCTCGATGGCCTCGGCGTTCACGACGCCGGCGCGGAGCAGGCGGGGCACGTCCCCTGTGAGGGCGAGCAGCGTCGAGCCGAGACTGTCAGCAGCCCGTCCGCCGTCGACGATCAGCGCGACGTGCGATCCCAGGCCGGCCGCGACCTCGGCGGCGGTGAGCGGGCTCGATGCGCCCGAGGGGTTGGCGCTCGGCGCCGTCAACGGCCGCGCGGCGGCTTCGACGACGGCACGCGCGATCTCGTTGCCGGGAATCCGCAGAGAGACTCCAGGCGCCTCCTGGTGAACCAGCGGTGAGAGGGGGGAGCCCGCCGCGCGCGGCACCACCAGGGTCAACGGGCCGGGCCAGAAGGCCTCGGCAAGCGCGCAGGCCGGCGCGGAGAACGCCCCACAGGTCTCGGCCATCGCCATCGTGGCGACGAGGGCGATGAGCGGCTTGTCGGCCGGCCTGCCCTTGGCGCGAAAGACGCCTTCGACCGCCGCATCGCTGGTGGCATCGGCGGCGAGGCCGTACACCGTATCGGTCGGCAGCCCGATCAAGCGGCCGTCGAGGATCGCCTGCGCGGCTCGCGCGATGACGGCCGGGGTCGGAGCCAGGCAGGACGGGCCCGCTTGGGCGTCGTGGGGTGTCATCGGGCCGCATCCACGCCGCAGGCGACGAAGGGCGGGTTGACGAACCCCGCCTTGCCGTAGCGCAGCTCTCGACCGTTCAGGTCGCGGACATGACCGCCCGCCGCCGTGAGGATCGCGTGGCCTGCGGCAGTGTCCCACTCCATGGTGCGGCCGAAGCGGGGGTAGACGTCTGCCTCGCCCCGCGCAAGCAGGCCGAACTTCAGCGCGCTCCCGGCGCTCTCGATCCGTTCGGGCCTGAGTTTCGCGATGTACGCGTCGGTCTCCGCGTCGCGGTGCAGGCGGCTGGCGACGACGGCCGGGCCCTCGTCGGGCACTGCCCGCGCACTGACTGGCCGGGCCGCCCCGTTGCCTGCGATGCGCACCGCCTGCCCCAGCCCGTCGGCGAAATAGGTCTCGCCCTGGACCGGGGCGTGGAGCACGCCGAGCACCGGCCGGCCATCCTCGATCAAGGCGATGTTGACCGTGAACTCGCCGGTCCGCGCGATGAACTCTCGGGTTCCGTCCAGGGGGTCCACGAGCCAGAACCGCCCGCCGGGGGGTGCCGCAAGGGCGTCGTCGGCCGTGCTTTCCTCCGAGATCACGGGGACTTGCGGATCGGCCGCGCCGAGGCCCGCGACGATGATTTGGTCCGCCGCCCGGTCCGCCTCGGTCACAGGCGAGCGATCCGCCTTCGTCTCGACCGGCGTGCCGTCGCGGTAGAAGGCCATGATCCTCCGCCCGGCCTCCAGCGCCAGGTACCGGGCCGTCGCCGCCAGTCGCGGATAGTCCTCGCTCCTTGTGCCCGGCATCGGTCTTACCCAGCGTTCACAATACCGTCATCGAGGCGAAATCCCATTCCCGCCATCGTCGATATACACCACAATGGCATGGGCTTGGTGCAGCGTGGCCATACGAAGCGGCTGTGCGAAGTCTCAATCCAAACCAACCAAATTCGCGTCTGCGAGGAGGAGATACCGAGGATGATCAAGGAAACCGTGGTCGCCGTGAGTATTGTTACCATGGCGGCCGGCGCCGCACTCGCGCCGTCGGCCGTATCCGCTGGCAGCCAGCCACTCGTGCTCGCGGACTCGCACGCAGCCTGCGAAGACGATCCGTGCAACCCTTGTCCGGATCCGTGTGGCGCTTGCAACCCGTGCGGTGCTTGCAACCCGTGTGGCGCATGCAACCCGTGTGGCGCATGCAATCCGTGTGCTGCCGAGTAGGCTCGACAGCAAGTACGACGTTATCCGAGGGCGCCGCCTCTGCTGAGGCGGCGTTTCTCATTGAAGGGTGCTACCTTCAGCCCCGCGCGTCGAGCGCGGCCCTGACTGCGGCGATCTGAGCCTCGATGTCGACCTCCGCCTGCGAGACGACCTCCAGGCGACGATCTTCCAAAGTATCCTTGCTCGGATTCTGGGTGGCCCAGTTCTCGATCACCTGATCCCGCGCCTTGAGCAGCAGGATGACCTGCGGCCAGAACAGCCGCACCATGGCGACGACCCAGCGGTTGGTCGGCCAGGACGGGCGGGCGTGGTCGATATCGAAGCGGCCGATCACCTTGGCGACATCGTCGGCGCGATACCAGGTCTCGCCGGTGACCCAGCGGTTGGTGGTGAAGAGCCGGAGCGGCTCGCCCTTCGAACCCATTGAAATTGCGACCACATGGGCGAGCGCGTCATCGCCCATGGGCCACTTGTCGCGGCTCTTGCGCCGCATGGGCTTCATGCCGCGCGGCATGCCCTTGGCGCGCACGAAGGTGTGGAAGTGCCCGTGCTCCACGTCCCTGAAGCCGCCGGGATGGGCGTGGTAGAAGTACTGGGAGTTGCTCTTGCCGTCGAAGACGTCCCCTTTTGGGTAGTGATCCCACTCGTAGAACGTCTCGTAGCCGCGCAGCAGCTCGCTCACCACGCTGTCGCCCGTCCTGCCGAGCACCCGCTGTACCTCGATCACCTCCCCGCCGGCGGCGAGCATCGTGCGCAACCGCTTCACCGGCTGCGTCGCCATGTCGAGGTGGCGGGTCTCCTCCTGCCGCTCGTTCTTCGCCGCCGAAGCCTGGGCCATTCTGCCGCTCTGCCGCCTGTTCGCTGGCCGTGCCGTCAGGGAAAGATAGTGCTGGGGTCTCGCACTGGCCAGACCGGGAGCGCTCCCTTGCCCGCCGGCTATCCCTCCTCGCTCGGCTCGAGGACGAGACGGAAGCCGACGAGGATGTGCTTGATATCCTCCGGCCGGGCATGGCGCGCCGCCGGGCGGCAGACGCCGCAGCCGCTGTCGTCCCAGGATCCGCCCTTGACCAGGAAGCGCCCCGGATTGCCGGGCGAGGCGGTCCACTCGAAGACCATGCCTGCCGCATCCAACAGGCCGTAGGGGCTCGCGCCAGCGGGAAAGCTGCCCACCGGCAGCGTATCGAAGGGGCCGGCGTCGTGGCTGTTGAGCAAAGCGGGGTCGTAGGTGTCGCCCCAGGGGAAGATTCGGCCATCGGTGCCGCGCGCGGCCTTCTCCCATTCGAGCGCCGTCGGCAGGCGCCAGGTGCGCCCGGTCTCGGCCGAGAGCCAGGCCGCGTATGCATTCGCATCGTCGTGCGAGACCATTACCACCGGATGGTCCTCGCGCCCCGGCGGCGGCTTTCCGTCCGTCCACGCGTGGCGGCGGGTGCGCTCGTAGGGGTGGATCAGCCGGTAGCCGCGCCAGGTCTCGGGATCGACATCGGGCACGCGATGGCCCGTAGCCTCCACGAACGCCCGGTATTGGGCATTCGTGATCAGCGTGCGCACGATGAAGAAGCGCTCCAGCGTCCTGGACACGCGCGGGCGCTCGCGATCGTACCAGCCGCGCTCCCGCGTTCGGGAATGGCCGTAGGCCGCCTCGTCGAGCTGGTAGGCGTACTCGCGCTCGGCCGCGTCCGAGCCAGCGATGAAGGGGCCGGCCGGAACCTCCACGACCTCCGGGGCGGTCGCGGTTTCGGCATGGGCAGCGCCCGCCAGGGCGGCGCCCGAGACCGCAAAGCACAGGGCGAGCAAGGTGCGAACGAGGATCATCCCTGCAATCTATTCACGGGCCGTCCGGTAGAGGAGTCACAAAAATTTGAGTGGAAGGGGTTTGCCCGCCACGATGCGGTCGCCGACAATTCATAACCAACACGGTCATAAAGGGAGGCTCCACATGCCACGCTCGAAACCCCTGCTCGCCGGAACGGTGGTCCCTGTGGTCATCGGGCTTGCGGTCGCCACAACCGGCGGCCACGCCACGGCCGGCACATCCGCCGGCGAGAGTCCGGGGGCGACCCCGCAGCATCAGGAACCGGGCGTGCTCCTCTTCGCCTCCTGCAACCCGTGCGAGCCTTGGGACCCCTGCAACCCATGCGCGGGTGCTTGCGGACCGTGCGGGCCGCGCAACCCCTGCGCAGGTGCCTGTGGTCCCTGCGGGCCCTGCAATCCCTGTGCCGGCGCCTGCGGCCCGTGCGGGCCCTGCAATCCCTGCAACCCCTGCGCGGCCGGTGCTGCGGTCGGCTCGGACTGCGTGGTTCCGCGCCTCGCCGCCGCGAGCAGCCCCAGTGGGCCGTGCGCCCCGTGCGGACCCTGCGGGCCGTGCAATCCATGCGGACCCTGCGCTCCCTGTAATCCCTGCGCAGCCGCCTGCGGCCCGTGCGCTCCGTGTAATCCCTGCAACCCCTGCAATCCGTGCAACCCGTGCGCGGCGGCTTGTAACCCGTGCAGCCCATGCGCTCCGTGCAACCCCTGTGCAGCGGCAGACCCCTGCAATCCGTGCAGTCCTTGCAATCCCTGCGCGGCGGCAAACCCGTGCAATCCCTGCGCGCCGTGCAACCCGTGCGGGCCGTGCGGCGCCTGCAACCCGTGCAACCCGTGTGCGGCCGGCGAGGAGGTCGAGCTGACCGCAGACGAGGCCCGGGACGCCTACGCCTGCATCAGTGGGGTGATGGCCGAGGGCTACGCCAAGTCCGGCAACCAGTGGGCGACGTCCTATCAGAGCTGGCGCAATGTCGCGGCTCAGCCCTACGTTTCCGACACCCACGGCGCGCGCTACGTCAACAACTATGCGAACGACATCGGGGCCGACAATTACAGCCTCTTCGAAGAGGCCGGGCCTTCGCCCGTCGGGACCGTGCTGGCCAAGGACAGCTTCACGGTCAAACCCAACGGCAAGATCGGCGCCGGGCCGCTCTTCCTGATGGAGAAGATGGAAGCCGGCTTCAACGCCGACACCGGCGACTGGCGTTACACGCTGATCATGCCCAACGGCCGGACCATCGGCACGACCGGCGGCAAAGGCAATAAGAACGTCGTCTTCTGCGCGGAGTGTCATCTCGCCGTGGAGGACTACGACAGCCGCTTCTTCCTCGACGAGGAGTACCGGGTCCAGTAGCTACCCGCCGGCGGCGCGCTGCTCCCCGGTGCGGCCCGCCGCCGGCCGCTACGTCTTCCACGCTTCCTGCCACGCCGCGAACTCGGATGGCTTGATGCGGTAGCGGGCGAAATTGCCCTCGTGGAGAGACAGAAGCTCCCGCTCGACCATCGTGCGGAAGCGCTCACGCTCCTGCTCGGCAATGCTTTTCCCGACCCACTCTTCGATTGCAGTGGTCGCCTGTCCTGTATCCATACGATCGCGAACGACGACACCGACGAGCTCGCGCAGCGCCGCCCGGTGACGCATCCGAAACGGATCGGGTTCGCCCAGCGACTGGCGGACGGCCGCGTAACGGGCGGCGGAGCGTTCGTAGGCCCAGACGAAAACGTCGCGAAGAAGCTCGACGCGATTGAGCTCGTAGACGCCCAACAGGGCTTCCGTGTAGAGGTCCCTCGACACGTCCTCGAAGGAGAGTGGCGACAGATTCGCCTTGATAAGGGGAATGTTCGCGGCCAGGCGTGACACCCGCTTGTTCACGTCGTCGAAGGGCTGCAGGTAGGGAAGCTGCACCAAGGCAAAGAACGCTTGCTCGAACGGGTCTTCGATTGCCGAGGCCTTGATGAGAATCCTATCGAAGCACTCCTCGATGAGCTGCGGCACTTCCAACGGATGAAATACGGAGCGAGTGACTCCGACGGCGATGTGCCGCAACCGGCCCGCCGCGTCCGGATCGTCGAGTAAGCCGTCGGCCAGCACCCCATGAAGGTTGAGAATGGTGTAGCGGTTGAAACCGATGTCCGCCGCCGCGTCCACGAGAAACTCAATGGCGTCTTTGTGATTAAGGATCATCTGCGCGTCGCGCCGATCCTTTCCTTCCGCTTCCGCTCCAACGTCGAGAAGGCGCTTGGTATCGAGCAACGAATAGGTGTTGCCCTCCAGACGGCTCGAATTCCACGAGAGGTCGATGAGCAGCCTGTTCAGGACTTGCCTGGCGTAGGTGCCGGCGGGCTCGTCAGCCGCCAGCGACGTACCGATTTCCCTGAGATGACCGCGCTCGACTTCGGAGAGATAGAAGGTGTCGTTGGGCCGATATGACTCCAGGAACGCCGGGTCGTAGCCGACCGGCTCCCGAGCTTCGGCCGGCTGGCGGACATAAGCCCTGATTTCCGAACCCGCCTCGGATATCCGCCGACTAACCGAGGGACTTAAGCCGAGGCTGCCAGAGACAACCGCCGGGCCGAGCTCCAACTCTATCGGAATTACCCTGGGCACGCGGTAGCGCGCCCCGCGGCCCGCCCCCGTCATCACCAGACGTTCGCTGTCGACGAGGGACCTGAGCCGGTATTGCAGGGTCCGATGCGCCGGCGCGTCCTCCAGCGCCTCCGCGATCTGCCGCGCGGTCAAGCCGTCGGGTTGGCTCCTCAAGGCCTCCTCGATCGCCCGCAGGTCCTCCTCCCGAATGCGTCTGGCCACAATGATCCTCAAACATGCGTGAAGGGCATTACACGCAAGTTATAGAGATTTCGCGCAATAATCAACTTTGTGCGCAAAAGGAGACAAGAATTTGCGAGCATATGTTGCGCATAGGCGTGCCGCGCAACTATGGCGGGCCTGCTTGACCGCAGCGATGCGTCGGGAGGCGGCAACGCTCCTCCCCCAAGAGCGACCCTCACCCACCTGCGTCCTGTTTCGGTGGCAAAATCTCAGGCCGAGACTCCGGCGTTCCTTGATTACAAGATCGAACCCGTCCTATGTTCGCGCATTCACCGCATGATCGGGACCAGAGCTAAGGAGATACCCGTGCGCGCACGACACGTCCTCGCCGTTGCCCTCGCCACCTTCATGATGGCGGCGAGCGCCTCTGCCATTGCCGCCGACGTAAAGAAGGGCAAGAAGGTCTTCAAGAAGTGCAAGGTGTGCCACACCGTCAAGGAAGGCGGGAAGCACAAGGTCGGCCCGAACCTTCACGGCGTCTTCGGCCGCACCTCGGGCACGGCCGAGGGCTTCAAGAAGTACTCGGACGCGATGAAGGACGCGGCGATCGTCTGGGACGAGGAGACCATCCTCGCCTACATCACCGACCCCAAGGGATACATTCCGAAGAACAAGATGGCGTTCAAAGGGGTGCGGAAAGAGAAGGACCGCGTGAACCTGATCGCCTATCTCAAGGAAGCCACCGGCGCCGAGTGAGCCGGGCGGACGCCGCCACCCTGCGCCGATCGGGGGCAGCCATGCCCGAATTCGATCTGCGCGAGCACATCCGCGAGATTCCGGACTTTCCCAAGCCCGGCATCCTCTTCTACGACATCTCGACCCTGCTCGCCCACGCCGAGGCCTGGGGCGAGACCGTGCAACGGCTCGCCGATGTTGTGGGCAGTCACAAGCCAGACCTGCTCGCGGGAATCGAATCCCGCGGCTTTCTGGTCGCAGCGCCGGTGGCGCACGCGCTCGGCTGCGGCTTCATCATGGTGCGCAAGAAGGGCAAGCTGCCGGGCGAGACCGTGGCGTATGAATACGCGCTCGAGTACGGCACCGACCAGGTCGAGGTGCAGGCCGATGCCGTAGCGCCGGGCCAACGAGTCATCCTGGTCGACGATCTGCTGGCAACCGGGGGCACGGCGGCCGCGTCCCATGCGCTGCTGCGCCAGGTGGGCGCCGAGGTGGTGGCGGCGGCCTTCATCATCGAGCTGAGCTTCCTCGGCGGGCGTCAGCGCCTCGACCTGCCGACCACCTCCCTCGTCGCCTACGACGCGTAGCTTCGGCCGGGAGCACGCAGGAGACCCATTCCATGGCCATCGCCTTGATCGGAGGCACCGGCCCCCAGGGCCGCGGGCTGGCGCAGCGCTGCGCGCTTGCCGGCATCGACGTCGTGGTGGGCTCGCGGGATGCCGCCCGCGCGGCGGAGATCGCCGCCCACCTCCGCGCCGGCGTGCCCGATGCGCCGGGAACGATCGAAGGCGCTCCCAACGCCGACGCGGTCGCGCGAGCCGAGCGCATGGTCGTGCTGGCCGTGCCGTGGAGCGCGCACCAGGCGACCCTCGCGGGGCTCACCGAGGCGCTGCAGGGGAAGATCCTGGTCGACATGGCGGTGCCCCTCGCCGACGGCAATCCGCGCAAGGCCGCGATGCCCCCCGAGGGCTCGGCGACCGAGGCGGCGCAGGCGATGCTGGGCGAAGGCGTCGCCGTGGTGGGGGCGCTCCACAACGTCTCGGCCCACGTGCTTGCCGCCCTCGATCAGCCGATCAACTGCGACATTCTCGTCTGCGGCGACGACCCGGAGGCGAGGCGCGCGGTGATGGAGCTGGTCGAGACCATCGGCGCCCGTGCCTACAACTGCGGCCCGGCCGAGAGCGCGCGCTGCATCGAGGCGCTGACCCCGCTGTTGATCCGCCTCAACATGTCCAAAGCGACGGACTTCAAGCACGCGGGCGTGAAGATCTGGCCGGAAGCCGGCTAAGGGAGACGACCATGGAATTCGCGATCACGTTTCGCGGCGATCTCGAGAAGGACCGCGTCGTCGCCATCTGTCGGCAGGCCGAGGCGGCGGGCTTCGACTACGCCTGGTTCTTCGACAGCCACGCGCTGTGGCGCGACCTCTACCCGCAGATGGCGGTCGCCATCGACCACACCCGGCGGCTGCGCTTCGGCCCCTGCGTCACCAACCCGATGACCCGCGAATGGTCGGTGGCGGCGAGCCTGTTCGCAGCCTTGGCGGTGCAGTCGGAGGGCCGCTTCGACATGGGCGTGGGGCGTGGCGACAGCGCCGTGCGCGCGATCGGCAAGCGGCCGGCGACGGTGGCGCGCCTGGAGGAGTTCTGCCACGCCATGAAGGCGCTGGTGCGGGGCGAGGCGGTCAGCTACGGGGGCGTGCCGGAGCCGGTGCGGTTCGATTGGACCGGCGGCTACGAGATGCCGGTCTGGGTCGCGGCCTACGGGCCGCGCGTGCTGGCGGCGGCGGGCCGCGTCGGCGACGGGCTGATCGTGCAGCTCGCCGATGTCGGCCTCTGCCAGTGGATGGGCGACCAGGCGCGTGCCGCCGGCAGCGCGGCGGGCCGCGAAATGGCGGGCTATCGCGTCATGGCCTGCGCGCCGGTCTGGGTCGGCGACCGCGAGGCCGGGATCGCGCAGACCAAGTGGTTTCCGGCGCTGGTGGGCAACCATGTCGCCGATATCGTGAAGCACCACGGCGCCGGCACCGACCTCGTGCCGAAGAGCCTCACCGCCTACATCGCGCAGCGCGAGGGCGTGGGCGCCGACGAAGGCTATGACTATCGCCAGCACACCGCGCTGGAGTCGGACAACAGCGCCTACGTCTCGCCCGAGATCACCGAGGACTTCTGCGTGATCGGCCCGGCCGAAGCCCACGTCGAGAAGATTCGGGCGCTGGAGGCCGCCGGCGTCACCCAGTTCAACATCTACCTCACCAACGGCGGCGAGGAGCAGATCGTGGCCGCCTACGCCGACCACGTGCTCCCGCACTTCCGTTAGGAGCAGGGTGCCGCCCTGGCGCGGGCGGGCTGACTTCACATCGACAAATCCGACGGGCCTGCAAAGAACGCGGCGCGAAGTCCCGGTAAATCGGGCAGAATGAGCCGGCAGGCGCCCAGCCTTCTCGCATCGGGGAGGTCGGTTCGATGACCGAGATCACGTCCAAATCACGCCAGTCGACTCTTGCGAACACGTCTGGGAAAGCGCAACGGCCGAGAATCACCACGATGGCGGGCCTCATCGCCGTTCTCGGTCTGGCGGCGCTTGTGGCGCTCGGCGGCTGCGCCCCGGTGCTGGACCCCATGACGGAGCCCAGGAGGACCCTCGGCGATACCGAGGTCTGGCGAACCCGGACGGGAACGTTGACCCATATACTCGTTGCAACGGACGGCGCCACGACGAGCCACGAGATCGCCGAGAACGGTTGCACCTACACACGCCCCAAGGGCGGGCTGCTGCCCTGGACGCAATGGTCGAACTGCCATGGCATGCCCGACGGGAGCCAGTCCGTTACGGTGATCGAGGGGCAAATCTGGCCTCTGGATATTGGGCAGACGTGGCGCTACCGCAGGGCGGGCTCGGACGAGAGCGGCAACGAATGGGATGAGACGGTACTCTGCAAGGTCCTGAGTCAACGTCGTTCCAACGTCGGGGCCGGCACCTATCACACGTACCGCACGATCTGCAGATCGCAGACCGAGCGCATCGAAATCTACGTGGCGCCCGCCATCGGCAGAACCGTTCTCACCTGGCACTCGCTCCGAGATCGGTCACAGCCACCGACAAAGCAGGAGCTGATGCGCTTTACGCCATGACCGGGCAGGTAGCGGTGATTGCGGAGACGCCGCTCGCGCGTTGAGCGGCCGGTGCCTCAATAGAGCTCGATGTACTCGTCGCGCTCCCATTGGGTGACGTGGGCGTTGAAGCGGGCGAGCTCGGCGCGCTTCATCGTGGTGAAGACGGTGACGAACTCCTCGCCGAGCAGGTCCACCAACGCCTGGTCGGCCTCGAGCGCGGCGAGCGCGGCCTCGAGATTGGCCGGGAAGGGGGGAAGGCTCGGGTCGTCCTCGCTCGGCCCGGCGGACTGCGTCACCAGCGAGCGCTGCTCAGCAAGGCCCAGCAGCCCGCAGGCGAGCGTGCCGGCGGCGCAGAGGTAGGGATTGCTGATGGCGGATGAGGCCCGCATCTCCACGTGCATCCCCGGCGCGCCCGGCTGCTTGATGCGCACCATCGCGCTCCGGTCCTCCTCGCCCCAGCTCACGTTGGACGGCGCGAAGGTGTGGGGCGTGAGCCTGCGGTAGCAGTTGGGCGTCGGGTTGAAGAGCGCCGTGGCGGCGGCGCCGTGGTCGATCAGGCCCTGGACGAAGTGCCGGAGCGTCGGCGTCATGTCGCTCGGGCTGTCGGGGTCGTAGAAGGCGCTCCGCCCGCTCTCCTTGTCCAACAGGCTGATGTGGTAGTGGCAGCCGGAGCCCGCCATGCCCGCCGCCGGCTTGCCCATGAAGGTCGCGGTGAGCCCTGCGTGCTGGACGATCTCCTTCACCCCGTTCTTGAAGGTGAACGCGTTGTCGATGCCGGCCAGACCCTCGGCATGCCTGTAGACCAGCTCGTACTGGGAGGGCGCGTACTCGGCGTTCGCGGTCAGCATCGGGATGCCGGCGGCGCGCAGGCCGTCCACCACCGCGCGGATCGCCGGCAGGTGGTCGTTGCGCAGATTGTTGAAGATGTGGACGCCGCCGAAGATCGGCTGATGCGTCCCCTGGTCGAGCACGAAGAACTCGTACTCGTGGGCGCTCTCGATGCCGAAGCCGAGCTCGGCCGCCCGCTCCAGCATCCGCCGCGCGACGCCGCGGGGCGCGGCGAGGAGCGGCGTGCCGTCCTCCCACTCGGTGTCACAGATGACCTTGGCCATGCCGTCGAGCCACGGCACGGTCGCGAGGGTCGAGAGGTCCGGACGCAGGGTCTGGTCCTTGTACTTGACCTCCTCGTTGTAAAGCGTGCCGGGGATCACGTGGGAGGCCGTGTCGAGGGCGACGATGCCGCCATACATGTTCACGCCCTCGCGGGCGGAGGCGGCGAAGCGCTCGACCGGCACCTGCTTGGAGCGTGCCGATCCGTGCATGTCCGGCAACTCGAAGCGGACATGCTGGATGCCGTCGCGCTCGAGCCGCGCCAGTGCGTCCTCTACCTGATCGCGGGCGCCTTGCCCTCCATTGTCGGCCACGGCTGCCTCCTCTCCGTCACGCCTGAATCTCCCGCTGTGCGGGCGGCCCGAATTCGCGGCCTCAGGCGCGGCGAGTCAAGGGCCGATGAAGATGGCGCTATCCCGCCGCCGCCTCGGCGTCTGCGAGGAGCGGGCGGCGGCTCCGGTCGATCTTGTGCGCGACGTGGGCGCCGGAGGTGATGGGCGCGTAACGGGGCGGGTTGGCATCGTCGGTGCAGCTCGGCAGGCACTCGATGACCGCATCGTAGTTGGGCTGGTGGAAGAACAGCAGCGAGAGCCGGCTGCTCTCCGCCTCCTCGCGGGGCGGGTTGACCACCCGGTGCAGGGTCGAGCGCCAGCGGTCGTTGGTCCACTCCGCCATCAGGTCGCCGAGATTGATGACGAAGGTACCGGGGATGCAGGGCACGTCGGCCCACGTGCCGTTCTTGCCCAGCACCTGCAGGCCGCCCACGGGCGTGTCGGAGGAGACGATGGTGAGGCTGCCGTAGTCGGCGTGGGCGCCGCAGCGAAGCTGCCCCGGCAACGGCGGGGTCGGCTGCGGCGGGTAGTAGGAGGCGATGAGGTTGGTGATGTGGCGGTCGATCTTGTCGGCGAAGAAGAGCTCGGGCAGACCCAGCGTGAAGGCGAAAATACGCATCAGATCGCCCGCCAGCCGCTCCATCTCCCGATAGTAAGCCTCCCAGAGCGGCCGCATCTCCGCCGGCCGGTCGGGCCAGAGATTGGCGGCGAAGAAGCGCCAGCCTTTCGGTCCGTAGTGATACTCGTCGTAGGCGTGGTCGTGGGGCCCGGTGACGAAGCTCTCGCGCCAGTCGGGCGCGCCCTCGTCCGCATCCATGCTGTAGGCCACATCCTCGCTGCCCACGGTCATCAGCCCGCGGTAGCGGTCGGGCGGCATCTTGACCCTGAGCTTCTCCCAATGCGGCAGGTCGAAGAAGGCGCGGGTGACGCGCCGCATCTCGTCGGTCTCGGCTTGCGCGACGCCGTGGCCCGCGATCACGAGGAAGCCGATCTCGCGGCAGGCATCGTCCACCTCTGCGGCGACACGCGCCTTGTCCTCCCGCCCGCCGGCGAGAAACGGCGCAATATCGATCACCGGGACCACCGACTCTGTCATTCCTTGCTCCCACCGTGCCGACCACGCATGCGTAGCAGTTGACGCCGCGCGGATCGTGCCCAGATTCCGTGCGAGAATATCCCCACCGTCGCGTAATGTCGCGCGGTCGCGTAATATGCGGGGCGCCGAGCGGCAGAGGAGCCGCCGAGCGATGGCGGAGCGGAAGCCATGCTGATCGACCCATTCGAGCGCCACGTCACCTATCTGCGGGTCTCGGTCACGGACCGGTGCGACTTCCGCTGCTTCTATTGCATGTCGGAGCACATGAGCTTCCTGCCGAAGGCGGAGCTGCTGACGCTTGAGGAGCTGGATCGCCTCTGCAGCGCCTTCGTCGGCCTCGGCGTGCGCAAGCTGCGCATCACCGGCGGCGAGCCGATGGTGCGGAAGGGGGTCATGGGGCTGTTCGAGAGCCTGGGCCGCCACTTGCGGACCGGCGCGCTCGACGAGCTCACGCTCACCACCAACGGCAGCCAGCTGCCGCGCCATGCGGAGGGTCTCTACGCGGCCGGCGTGCGCAGGATCAACATCTCCCTCGACACCCGCGATCCTGCGAAATTCGCGGAGATTACCCGCTGGGGCCGGCTCGACCGGGTGCTGGAGGGGATCGAGGCGGCGCGCGCGGCCGGGCTCAAGGTCAAGATCAACACCGTGGCACTGCGCGGCATCAACGAAGACGAGATCGAGGACCTGATCGAGTGGTGCGCGGCCGAGGGCCAGGACATCACCTTCATCGAGACCATGCCGCTCGGCGACATCGACGGCGACCGCACCGAGCATTACCTGCCGCTCTCCCTCGTCCGCGCGCGGCTGCGCAAGCGCTGGACCCTGGACGAGAGCGACCACCGCACCGGCGGGCCTGCGCGCTACGTCACGGTGCGTGAGACCGGCCAGCGGATCGGCTTCATCACACCGCTCACCCACAACTTCTGCGAGTCCTGCAACCGGGTGCGCCTCACCTGCACCGGCACGCTCTACATGTGCCTGGGCCAGGAGGACGCGGCCGACCTGCGCACGCCGCTCCGCCGCAGCGAGAGCGACAAGGCGCTGGTCGACGCGATCCACGAGGCGATCGGGCGCAAGCCCAAGGGCCACGACTTCATCATCGACCGTCGTCACACCGGCCCGGCGGTCGGCCGCCACATGAGCGTGACCGGCGGCTGATCCGCCGCCGCCCGGCCCGCTTCCCGCGCCGCGCCGGCGCAGCTCATCGGGAGACCCCATGCGCTACCCGAGGATGGCCGCCGTCGCGTCGACCGCCGCCGATGCCCAGGCAGCACTCGCCGAGGTTGCCAAGCGCTATCCCCTGGCCGAGCCCGCCGACGCCGACGTCATCGTCGCCCTCGGCGGCGACGGCTTCATGCTGGAGACCCAGCACCGCCTGCTGCGCCAGGGCAAGCCGATCTACGGCATGAGCCGGGGCACGGTCGGCTTCCTGATGAACGAGTTCTCCCTCGACGATCTGTCCGCGCGGCTCGAGCAGGCGCACAGCACGGTCCTGCATCCGCTCCGCATGCGGGCCAGGACGATCGACGGCGAGACGCACGAGGCGCTCGCCATCAACGAGGTCTCGATGCTGCGCGAGACCCGCCAGGCCGCCAAGATCAGGATCAGCGTGGACGGCGTCGAGCGCGTGCCGGAGCTGATCTGCGACGGGATGATCGTGGCGACGCCGGCCGGCAGCACCGCCTACAACCTCTCGGCCCACGGCCCGATCATCCCGCTCGGCGCCAACATCCTCGCGCTCACGCCGATCAGCGCCTTCCGCCCGCGCCGCTGGCGGGGCGCGCTGCTGCTGCACGAGGCCACGGTGCGGCTCGAGGTGATCGAGCACGACAAGCGCCCGGTCAGCGCGGTCGCCGACTACACCGAGGTGCGCGACGTGGCGTCGGTCGAGGTCGGGGTCGATCACGCCACGGCGATCAATATCCTGTTCGATCCCGAGCACAGCCTCACCGAGCGTATCCTCTCCGAGCAGTTCACCCCCTGAAGGGGCGCGATCCGTGAAACGGCCGGGCGCCCTGTTCGTCGACGGATTCCGGGCGGCGCGGCTCCGCGCCGCCGGCTTGCGCTTTGCGCTCGCCGTCGGCCTCGGCACCGTCGGCGGGGCAATCTTCTTCGCGCTGGCGCTGCCGCTCCCCTGGATGCTGGGCGCCATGACAGTAGCGACTGGGGCGGCGCTCGCGGGCGCGCCGATCATGGTTCCCGCCCAGGTCCGCAACGCCATGATCGCGATTCTCGGCGTGCTGCTGGGCAGCCAGTTCACCATCGACCTCTTCGCCCGGATCGCGGAGTGGTACGTGGGTCTCTCGGGCGTGGTGCTCTCCACGGCGTTGGCGGCAGGCGTGGCCTATGTCGTCTTCCGCAAGCTGGGGGGCTACGACCGGGTGTCCGCCTATTTCTCGTCGATGCCGGGCGGGCTCAGCGAGATGATGGTGCTGGGCGAGAGCATGGGCGGCGACGGGCGCACGATCTCTCTCACCCACGCCACGCGCATCCTGGTCGCCGTCTTCCTGATCGCCTTCTATTTCCGGCTGGTCGAGGGGGTCGCCCCGCTGGGCCTCCCGGTGCCCGCCGGCGAGGTGGCAGACTGGGTCGACATCCTCGCTCTGATCGCCTGCGCGCTGGTGGGCTACCCGGCGGCGAAGGCGCTCAGGGTGCCGGCGGGGCAACTGGTGGGGCCGATGGTGCTGAGCGCCGCCCTGCACCTGAGCGGCATTGTCTCGGCGCAGCCGCCGGGCGAGCTGATCGCGTCCGCCCAGGTCATCCTCGGCGCGGCCATCGGGGCGCGATTCGTGGGCATGGCGCTCAGCGAGCTCAGGCGAATCATGCTGCTGGCCGGGCTGGTGGGGGTGCTGATGGTGCTGGTCACGGCCGGCGTGGCTTACGGCCTTGCCGCCGTCGCGGGCCAATCGGGCCCGGTCCTCTTCCTCGCCTTCGCCCCCGGCGGGCTCGCCGAGATGAGCCTGATCGCGCTCACCATGGGGAGCGCCGCCGCCTTCGTCTCGACCCACCACATCGCGCGGATCATGCTGATCGTGATCGTGGCACCCTTGATATTTCGTCTCGCCCAGGTGCGCCGGCGCTCGCTAAGTTAGGCCGGTCATGGATTTCAGCCTTTCCGAAGAGCAAGAGGCGTTCCGCGCGCTTGCGCAAGACTTCGCCGAGAACGAGCTGACGCCGCATGCCGCCGCGTGGGACAGGGACTGCACCTTCCCGGTGGAGGCCCTGCGCAAGGCTGCCGCTCTGGGTTTCGGCGGCATCTACGTGGGCGACGATGTGGGCGGGTCCAACCTCACGCGGCTCGACGCCGCGCTGGTCTTCGAGGGCCTGGCACGGGGCTGCGCCTCGACCGCGGCCTACATCTCGATTCACAACATGGCGTCCTGGATGATCGACGCCTTCGGTGGCGAGGCGCAGCGCAGGCGCTTCCTGCCGCGCCTCGCGAGCATGGAGCACTTCGCGAGCTACTGCCTGACCGAGCCGGGCTCCGGCTCCGACGCCGCCTCGCTCAAGACCGGCGCCCGCCGGGACGGCGATCACTACGTGCTCAACGGCACCAAGGCGTTCATCTCCGGCGGCGGCCACGCGGATGTCTACGTCTGCATGGTGCGGACCGGCGGGCAGGGGCCGGGCGGCATCTCCTGCATCGCGGTCGAGCGCGACACGCCGGGCCTCGGCTTCGGCGCGCAGGAGAAGAAGCTGGGTTGGCACAGCCAGCCGACGGCGATGGTGATTTTCGAGGACTGCCGGGTGCCGACGGAGAACCTCATCGGCGCAGAGGGGCAGGGCTTCAAGATCGCCATGGCGGGGCTCGACGGCGGGCGCATCAACATCGGCGCCTGTTCGATCGGCGCGGCGCAGGCGAGCCTGGAGATCGCCCGCGACCATCTGCTCCAGCGCGAGCAGTTCGGCCGCAAGCTCGCCGACTTTCAGGCGCTCCAGTTCACCCTCGCCGACATGGCGACGAACCTGGAGGCCGCCCGCCTGATGATCCACCGCGCGGCGGTTGCGCTGGACGCGCGGGAGGACGGCGCCACCGCCACCATCGCCATGGCCAAGCGCTTGGCCACCGATACCGGCTTCGAGGTCTGCAACCAGGGGCTCCAGCTGCTGGGCGGCTACGGCTACCTGATGGATTTCCCGGTGGAGCGCCACCTGCGCGACCTGCGCGTCCACCAGATCCTCGAAGGCACCAACGAGATCATGCGCCTCATCATCGCCCGCCGCCTGCTGGCGGAGTGAGGCAGGCGGCGGGAGCGCTTCCGCTTCACGCCGAAGCGCTCCCGCCCTTATCGCTCACGGCAGCCGGCCTCCGGCCGGCGCCTCCGCGAGGGCGCCGCAGGAGCGGCGGGCCGCGATCGCGGCCCGTCGCGCGCCCGTCAAAGACGGGCTCGCTCCGAGCTGGCTATTTCCCGATTGGGGCGTAGTCCTTAGGATGCGCCCGCATTCGACCGGGGCGGAGCCAACGTGAGCGACGAGATCATCCTGGAGCGGAAGGGCCGGGTCGGCAGCGTCACGCTGAACCGGCCGAAGGCGCTGAACGCGCTGACCCAACCCATGGTCCTGGAGCTGGACGCGCGGCTCAAGGAATGGGCGGAGGACCCTGCAATCGCAGCCGTGGTCGCGCGCGGGGCGGCGCGGGACGACGGCCGCGTGCCCTTCTGTGCCGGCGGCGACATCCGCCTCCTCTACGGCGAGCAGGACGATCCCGACCGCCACTTCGCCACGGTCTTCTACGCGCAGGAGTACCGCCTCAACACCTTCATCTTCCGCTATCCCAAGCCCTACGTCGCGCTGATCGATGGCGTGGTCATGGGCGGCGGGGTCGGCATATCCATCCACGGCTCGCACCGCGTGATGACCGAGCGCGCGCTCTTCGCCATGCCGGAGACGGGGATCGGGCTCTTCCCCGATGTCGGGGCCACGCACTTTCTGCCGCGACTCACGGGCAAGGCCGGGCTCTACCTCGGCCTCACGGGTGCGCGTATCGGTGCGGCGGACTCGCTCTATCTCGGGCTCGCCACCCACGCGGTGGCAAGCGACGCCTTGCAGGCGCTGGACGAGACCCTGCTGGCGGCCGACCTCGGCGGCGACGCGCACGCGGCGATCGACCGGATACTTGCGGAGAGCGCCGCCGACCTCGGCCCAGCCGCTCTCGCCGCGCACCAGGCTGCGATCGACCGCTGCTTCGATGCGGGCTCGGTGGAGGAGATCGTCGCCAATCTGGAGGCCGAGGGCTCGGACTGGGCGGCGGAGACGCTGGCGACGCTCGCCCAAAAATCGCCGACCAGCCTCAAGGTCACTTACAAGCAGCTCACGGAATACGGGGAGCGGGACTTCGAGGAGGCGATGGCGCTGGAATACCGGCTCGCCATGCACTGCAACCTCGGCGTCGACTTCTTCGAGGGCATCCGCGCCCAGATCGTCGACAAGGACCGCAACCCGGCCTGGTGTCCGGCGCGGCTGGAGGAGGTGACGGCGGCGGCGGTCGATGCCTATTTCGAGGAGCCGCCCAAGGGCGACATGACGTGGTGACGGGCCGGAAGCGGTGCCGCTGACGGCGAGCGACAGGCGAGGGAGATTTCGACATGGCTGACATCGGTTTCATCGGGCTCGGCAACATGGGAGGGCCGATGGCCGCCAATCTGGCGAAGGCCGGCCACGCCGTCACCGCCTTCGATATCAGCGCAGCTGCCGCGGAGCGGGCGCGCGAGGCAGGTTGTGCAACGGCGAGCACGGTGGCCGAGACCGCAACGGGGCGCGAGGTGGTCATCACCATGTTGCCCGCCGGTGCGGAGGTGTCCGAGGTCTATCGCGGCGAGGGCGGTGTCCTCTCGGCCGCCGCGCCCGGCACGCTGCTGATCGACTGCTCGACCATCGATGTGGATACCGCTCGCGCGGTCGCGGCGACCGCGGCGGAGGGCGGCTGGGCGCTGCTGGATGCGCCGGTCTCGGGCGGCGTGGCCGGTGCCGCTGCAGGCACCCTCACCTTCATGGTGGGCGGCGAGGCCGAGGCGGTCGAGCGCTCCCGGACGGTGCTGGGCGACATGGGTAAGGCCGTGATCCACGCCGGCGCTTCGGGCGCGGGCCAGACCGCCAAGGTCTGCAACAACCTGATCCTCGCGGTCTCGATGATCGGGGTCTGCGAGGCCTTCGGGATGGCAGACCGGCTCGGGTTGGAGCGCCAGACCCTCTTCGACATCGTCTCCAAGGCGACCGGCCAGTGCTGGGCGCTCACCTCCTACTGCCCGGTGCCGGGGCCGGTGCCGAATGCGCCCTCCAACCGCGACTACGCGCCGGGCTTCACCGCCGCGATGATGCTGAAGGACCTGCGCCTCGCCCAGGCGGCTGCGGCCTCGGCCGGCGCGGCCTCGCCGCTCGGCGCGGAGGCTGCGGCGCTCTACACGCTCTTCTGCAACGCCGGCTTCGGCGCGGACGATTTTTCCGGCATCATGAAGATGATCGGCCAGGGCGACTGACGCTCCCGCGCCCGCGACCCTTCGGGCGCGGGCGACCCCGGACCATGGTGCGGTGCACGTCGCGGCGCGGGCATATCACTATGGCGCCATGTGCCGCCCCGCTTCCCTCCGCAAGACCCGTCCGACTTGCGCGACCCTGCTCATGCACCCGCGACCCCTGTGGCGCGGGCTGCATCCCACTCATCCCACGGAATCCCACTTGTCCCAGTTAATCCCACCGAATCCCACTCATCCCACGGAATCCCACTTGTCCCACTCAATCCCACCGAATCCCGCTCATCCCACGGAATCCCACTTGTCCCGCTCAATCCCACCGAATCCCACTTATCCCACCGAATCCCACTTATCCCACCGAATCCCACTTAATCCCGGCTAATCCCGGCAAGAACACCGGGCCCCTGCCCGCGTTGCGCGTGCGCCTAACCGCGATGGGACGGTCGGGCTAAAGGATCTCGAGGGGCGCGCCGCCCTCGGGCCGCGGGAAGTCCTTGTCCAGGGCGGCAAGCTCGTCGGCGGTGAGCGCGATGTCGAGCGCGCCCAGGTTGGCATCGACGTGGGCGATGCGGCTCGCCTTGGGCACGACGAACACATCCTCGTGCCGGAGCACCCAGGCGAGGGCCACCTGCATCGTGGTCACGCCGCGGGCGGCCGCGATGGCGCCGAGCGCACCGCCCGTCGGCAGCCTGCCCTGCTCCAGCGGCGAATAGATCATGAGCGGCTGCCCGTTGCGCCGGGACCACGGCATCAGCGACGCCTCAGGCCAGCGCCGGGTCAGGTTGTAGAGGATCTGGTTGGTCTGGCAGCCCTGGCCTGACGGGGTCTCCCACAGCTCCTCCATGTCGTCGACGTCGAAGTTGCTGACCCCGAAGCGGCGAATCTTGCCGGCCTCCTCCAGTTCGAGGAAGCCCTCGATGGTCTCGTCGAGAGACGTGCCGCTGCGCCAGTGCAGGAGATAGAGGTCGAGGTAGTCGGTGCCGAGGCACTTCAGGCTCTTCTCGCAGGCGCGCTTCATGCGCTTGCGCCCGGCGTTGGACGGCAGGACCTTGCTCACCACGTAGACCTTGTCGCGCTGCCCGCGGATCGCCTCGCCCACCACCCGCTCCGAGCCGCCGGAACCGTACATCTCCGCCGTGTCGATCAGCGTCATGCCGCAGGCGATGCCATGCTGGAGCGCCGCCACCTCGTCCTTGCGCGCCCCTCGGCGCTCGCCCATACGCCACGTGCCCTGGCCGAGGGCCACCACCTCATCGCCGCCCGGCAGTCTCACCTTCCGAATCATCGCGTTCTCCCTGCCCGCATGGCATCGAGCTTAGCACGGGCTTCCGGGACCGCGTGCGCCGGGTTAGGTTGATGCCCGGAACACACCCCGGAGGCCGCCATGCCTGGCGAGAAGGAAGTCCTCAAGACCACCTGCCCCCGCGATTGCTACGATGCTTGCGGCATCGTCGCGATCAAGCGCGACGGCGCGATCACCCGCGTGCTCGGCGACCCGGACCACCCGGTGAGCCGAGGTGCGCTCTGCGGCAAGTGCGCGCTCGCCTACAACGGCGTCTTCCGTGACCCGGAGGTGCGGCTGCGGACGCCGCTCAAGCGCGCCGGCGCCAAGGGCGAAGGGCGCTTCGAGCCGGTCTCGTGGGACGAGGCCATCGGGGAGATCGCCGCGCGCTTCGCCCAGATCGCCGAGGGCGACGGCGCCGACCGGATCGTGCACGCGCACTACACCGGCACCTGTTCGCTGATCGCCAACAACTTCCCGATGCGCTTCCTGGGCCGCCTCGGCGCCCGCGAGGTGGAGCCCGACACGGTGTGCAACATGGCCGGTCACGTGGCGCTCGATTACGCGATCGGTACGTCCGTGATCGGCTTCGACCCGCGCACGGCGGAGGACTCCAACTGTATCGTCGTCTGGGGCGCGAACCCGTCGGCCTCCGCGCCCCACCAGCACAAGCACTGGCTCAAGGAGGCGCCGGGCACGGTGATCGTGGTCGACCCGGTGCGTCACCCGACCGCCGAGCAGGCCGACATGCACCTCCAGCCCTTCCCGGGCAGCGATGCGGCGCTGGCCTTCGCCATGGTCCACGTGCTGGCGCGCGACGGCCTGATCGACCGCGCCTTCCTCGACTCTCACACCGTGGGCTGGGACGAGCTGGAGCCCGCCGTCGCCCCCTGCACGCCGGCCTGGGGCGAGGCCCGCACCGGCGTGCCGGCGGCGCAGATCGAAGAAGCGGCGCGGATCTACGGCTCCGGGCCTGCGCTGCTCTGGCTCGGCCAGGGGCTGCAACGGCAAGCGATGGGCGGCAACGTGATGCGCGCCTGTGCGCTGCTGCCGGCGGTCACCGGCAACTTCGGCAAGCCCGGCGCCGGCATGCTCTACCTCAACGGCGGCGGGCGGAAGGGCGTGGACGGCGACTACCTGTCGGGCGCTGCGCTCAGCCAGAGCCCGCCAAGCTTCAGCCAGATGGAGCTCGCGGCGCGGCTCGAAGACCCGGCGGATGTCCAGGCGTTCCTCTGCTGGAACATCAACCCGGCCGCCTCCAGCCCCGAGCAGGCGCGGCTGCGGAGCGCGCTGATGCGGGAAGACCTCTTCACCGTCGTGGTGGACATCTTCCAGACCGACACCGCCGACTATGCCGACTACGTATTGCCGGCGGCGTCATTCCTGGAGTTCGACGATTTGGTCTCGGGTTACTTCAACCTCTCCTTCTCCGCCCAGGCCAAGCTGCAGGAGCCGCTGGGCGATTCCCTCCCCAACCAGGAGATTTTTCGGCGCCTCTCCCGCGCCATGGGTTTCGCGGAGCCGGAACTCTACGAGGACGACGCTGCGATCATCGCGCGGCTCATGGGCCAGGTGGGTGTCGAGGGCTCCTTCGACGACTTCAAGAAGACCGGCACCGTGTTTCCCGACGCGAACCCCGTGATTCAGTTTCCCGATCTCGCCTTCCCGACGCCGAGCGGCAAGATCGAGATCGCCTCGGCCCGAGCCGAGGCGGACGGCCACCCCCGCCTGCCGCTCGCCGATGCCGACCCGAAGCCAACGGATGGCCGGCTGCGCCTGCTGACGCCGGCCTCGCCGTGGCTGATGAACGATTCCTACGCCAACGACCGGCGCATCGCAGACCGCATGGGCGAAGCGGCCGTGACGCTGCATCCCGAGGACGCGGCAGCCCGCGGCCTCACCGAGGGGCAGCGGGTGCGCCTCAGCAACGAGACCGGCAGCCTGGAGCTTGCGCTGGCGGTTGCCGAGACCATCCCGCAGGGCGTTGCGCTCAGCCCCAAGGGCCGCTGGCCGCGCCAGGAGGGCACGCGCGCCAACGTCAACGCTCTCAACCCCGGCATGAAGTCGGACATGGGCGAGAGCACCTGCGTGCACGGCGTCGAGGTCGAGATCGCCGCCGTCTGAAACCGGGGCGCAACACAACTGAACCACACCGCTGTTGCCGGCGGCGCAGTTAAGTCTAAGCTGTCGCCGCCGCAGCACGCCTTAGCCTGAGAGAACACCGCCATGTCTGGAGCCGTCCACGCGCAGATCAACTACATCCTTCCCACGGACGAGAAGCCGGTGACCTACCTGACCAATCCGGGCAGCAAGCCGGCACAGCGCAACGCCGAGTACCGGGAGGTCGAGGTCACGATCCGCGACGCGCGGCCGACGGCGGACGCCCTCGACCTGGAGCGCGAGGGCTTCACCTTCAACACCGAGGGAAGCGCGGTCTCGGATTTCTACGACAACGACGAGATCGAGGCGGTCTACAGCGCGGAGGTGGAGAAACTGGTGAAGCAGGCGAGCGGCGCGGCGGAAGTGCTGGTCTTCGACCACACCATCCGTGTCGCCGACGACAATCTGCGGAGCGAGCGCAAGGTCCGCGAGCCCGTGCACGTGGCGCACAACGATTACACTCCCCGCTCGGCCCCGCAGCGGGTGCGCGACCTGCTGCCGGCGGACCGCGCCGAGGCGCTGCTGCAGCACCGCTTCGCCGTGGTGCAGATGTGGCGGCCGATCGCGGGTCCGGTGCAGGACATGCCGCTCGCCATCTGCGATGCCCAGAGCATCGACGAGCGGGACTTCGTGCTGACCGATCTGGTCTACACCCACCGCGTCGGCGAGGTGATGCAGCTCAGCCACGATCCCGGTCACCGCTGGTTCTACTTTTCCGACATGGGCCCTGGTGAGGCGCTGATCTTCAAGACTTTCGATTCGCTCGACGACGGCAGGGCGCGCTTCACCGCCCACACGGCCTTCGCCGATCCCAACGCGCCGGCGGACGCGCTGCCGCGCCAGAGCATCGAATCCCGCACCCTCGCCTTCTTCGCGCCCTGAGGGCGGCGCCCGCCGATAGGCCATGACGGAGGCAGACGGCACCCCCGCCGACGGCAGCAACCGGCCGGTCTTCACGGTCGGCGAGCTCTCGCAGGCGCTCAAGCGCGTGGTCGAGGGTGAGTTCGCCTGGGTCAGCGTGCGAGGCGAGGTCTCGGGCTTCAAACGCGCCGCATCGGGCCATCTTTACTTCTCGCTGAAGGACGCGGACGCGGTGCTCGATGCGGTCTGCTGGCGGGGCGTCGCCGGCGGGCTCGGGATCGCGCCCGAGGACGGACTCGAGGTCGTCGTCACCGGCAAGATCAGCACCTATCCGGGCCGCTCCCGCTACCAGATCGTGGTGGAGCGGCTGGAGTTGTCGGGCGCCGGCGCGCTGCTCGCGCTGCTGGAGGCGCGCAAGAAGGCGCTCGCCGCAGAGGGCTTGTTCGACGAGGCGCGCAAGCGCGCGCTGCCGTACCTCCCAGAGACGGTGGGCGTCGTGACCTCGTCCACGGGCGCCGTGATCCGCGACATCCTGCACCGAATCGAGGACCGCTTCCCGCGCCGGGTACTGGTGTGGCCCGTCAAGGTCCAGGGCGCGGGCGCTGCGGAGGAGATCGCCGCCGCCATCGAGGGCTTCAACCGCCTGGGCACGAGCGGGCCGATACCGCGGCCCGACGTGCTGATCGTCGCCCGCGGCGGCGGCAGCCTTGAGGACCTCTGGGCCTTCAACGAGGAGGTCGTGGTGCGCGCCGCAGCGGCGAGCGAAATCCCGCTGATATCCGCCGTGGGCCACGAGACAGACGTGACGCTGATCGACCTCGCCGCCGACCGCCGGGCGCCGACGCCGACCGCCGCCGCCGAGATGGCGGTGCCGGTGCGCACAGACCTGCTGGAGCGCACTCAGTCTCTCGAACATCGCCTCGGCGCATCGCTCCGCCGGCAGATCGCCGAGCGACGCGCGCGGGTGGACGGGCTCGGGCGCGGTCTGCCGGCGGCGCGGGACCGGCTCGCGACCGCGGGCCAGCGGCTCGACGACTGGTCGGAGCGCCTCGCGCGGGGAGCACGAGGTCGGCTCGCGGCGGAACGCCAGGCCGTGAACCGGCTGAGGCCGCTCAGGCCGCACCAGCTCCTCGCGCTCAAGCGCCAGCAGCTCGCACACGCCGCCGGCCGCCTCGCGGCCGACCGCCCCGCCGCGCGCATCGTCCAGGCTCGCCAGGCGAGCGAGACGCTGGCAGAGAGGCTCGCCCGTGCCGGCCGGGCGGCGGCGAGCGAGCGGGCGGGGCGGATCGAGACCGCGGCGCGCCTGCTGGAGGGCTACTCCTACCGGGGCGTGCTCGCGCGCGGCTACGCGGTGGTGCGCGACCAGCGCGAGCGCCCGCTCACCAGCGCTGCGGCCGTGAAGTCCGGCGCCGCGCTCTCCCTCGAATTTCAAGACGGCCGCGCCGCCGCCCGCGCCGCCGGCAAGCCCAAGCCCCGCAAGGCGAAGCCGGAGAACGACGAAGGCGGGCAGGCGTCCCTGCTATAGGCCTGGAAGGGGCCCCTGTCATGTCGCTCCTCCCAACGCAGTCGGACTTGCGCGGTTGGCTCGCGGTTCGGCGGCCACGCAGCTGAGCTCTACGACGCAAACTGCCATCTTATCAGCGTACCGAACAACACTTCTCACCACTCGCGTCGCATACGATGACTGATGGAGTCGATCTTATTGTCACCAACTTCCACCGCAATTTTACCGGTGTGACGGCCACAACGGCAGCCGTAGCTTGCAAACAAGAACAGAGGTACCGACTGTTTATCGCCGGACGAGCATTGCCCGGCTGTCCACTTCCCCTCTCCCTGCGGCAAGCCATCTGGAAATCACGAAGACCTACACGCGACCACCGCTATGTCGTGTGGCACGTTAGAAGAAACAATGAAATGCGTGCCGCACTTTTTGCTCGCGACGTGCTAAGACTACCAATCCGGGCGGTATTTACGTCTGCCGCACAACGCCGGCATTCTGCCATACCAAGATGGTTGATCTCTCGGATGGACGCTGTGATTGCCACGACCGACGCCGCAGCCTCTTTCGTACCCAATGTGCATGCGGTGGTTCATCACGGCGTCGACACCGAAAGATTCTATCCTGCCACCGATCGTCAATCGGCCTGGAGCCAGCTCGGATATCCTGGCAAGTATGGTATTGCTACAATCGGCCGGGTTCGGCCGGAGAAGGGAACAGACGTATTTGTCGATGCCATGATCAAGAGTCTTCCTCAATATCCTGAAGTGACAGCCCTCATCATAGGGAAAACCTCTCCTTCTCAACACCGATTCCAACGAGAGTTGCGACGGAGAATTGCCGCTGCAGATCTAACTCAACGAATACTGTTTACGGGGGAAGTGTCCTGGACGAAGTTACCAGCCATTATGCGAGCCTTGTCCTTGCTGATCGCCCCAGCACGTTACGAAGGTTATGGATTAACGCCACTGGAGGCCATGGCAAGCGGTGTGCCAGTTGTTGCGTCCGATAAAGGACATTTTTCAGCCTTCATCGGCAATAGTGAAGCTGGTATTCTGGTTGACGCACCTGATTCATCGCCTATCGCAAATGCCGTGAATGGCTTACTTGGAAACCCGCTCGATATACAGAAAAAGAGCCTATTGGCGAGAAGTCGCGCACTTGCCTTATTTGATTTGAGTTTTGAAGTAGACGGGATACACAAAGTATATGAAGAATTGTGGATATAGGTCGCTACCTATACCCCGATGCAAGACTATGTCTAGGGCTCCATGCGCACACACGCGTCGCCACGAGTGGCGAACGAATGGGGCCAGACATTCATTCGGTTTCCGTATGAAGAGTCGCCGGAAGCCGCTTTCCTTTCCGAGAGACTTAGCTGTTAGGAGACTAATCTATCTTTACGTTCTTTATCTTCACGAATTCGGCGTTTGAACTCTCGTCTCCTGGAGAGGGAGCGCCCAATAGACCATTGCGTGCGGCGCAAAAGGGTCATTGCTGAGTTCTCTGTTTGTTGGTGCAGTCGCCGCAACCTCTTACGATCCTCCTCAATCTGGGAGGCCTGCACTCCCGTATGAAAAACAACCGGGGGATCAAGGTAATATATGTTTAGACCATTCTCCCAATAATTGTTGATAGCTTGATCCATCTCCCACATCATCTTTGGAATCGCTTCTAGGAAACGATGGGCCGAGGCTCTCGTGATGACATATCCCTCGGTCCCGAAGTCATGATAGCGGACTCGACCAATGTTGTGTCCGGTGGAGAGCTGGTTGTATGGGATGAAGGCCTTACTCGGTGTGCGTCTGTTCAACTTTACAATGTCAAAGGAGATCGGTCGTCGCTCCAACACCGCTAGGACCGAGGGGAGTTCTGGAGCCAACTCGGCATCGTCTTCGAATATCGCTGCAGTCTCCGGCCCATTCTGCACTATTTCACGCATGACCTGTCGTTGGCTAAGCCAATTCGCGATCGATCCATCTGCTTGCGGCCTGAGACCCATGCGCCGCCTCGTGCGCCTGTCGACTTCTGCGTAGTGCTCTGCGGTCAGATGTTTGCCATCGACAGCTTCATGAAATTCGGGTTTGAGACCGACTTTCGCGAACTGCTGGCTGATTCGCTGCCTGCGGTCTTTGGCACGAGCCAGGTTGATCACAAACATCCGCACGTAAGCACTCCTGCGTACTGCCGTAGACCACTGCAACCTTCGAGTTTATCCCAACAGATTCCAAGGCTTTTCGTATCGCGATACCGCTTTCTCCGCTACCACGATGGCCGGCGCACCTGTGCTGCTGCCGTGGAGCGCGTGGGAGAGCGCGATGCGTTGGCCGCCAGGGCGCAAAACGCGGCACTCGGCAGCGTGGTGGACATGCTGGCCCGGGACGCAGGCCCGCCGGGAGGTCCGAACTGCCTCAGGAACGCGCGGCGATTCGCACGGCGATTTCCCCGCGGTGCTATGATCTGCCCATGACCGATGCGGTCACGTTGCAGATCATCCGGGGCAAGCTTGAGGCGCTTGCGCGCGAGATGGGCGTGGTGCTCGCGCGCAGCGCGATGAGCCCGGTGATCTACGAGGTCTACGACTTCGGCTGCGGCATCTCCGACGCCAGTGGCAGGCTGATCGCGGGCTCCCACGGAGTCGCCGCCTTCTCGGCGCTGTTCGGGCCCCAGATCAACGCGATCGCCGCGAAGTACGGCGATGCGATGCGCCCCGGCGACGTATACATGACCAACGACCCCTATCTCGGCGGCTCGCACCTGAACGACGTCCTCCTCGTGGTGCCGATCTTCGAGGGCGGGCGGCCGATCGCCTTCGCCAGCTCCTACGCGCACTGGACCGAGGTCGGCGGCATGACGCCCGGCTCGCTCTCGCCCAATGCCGAGGAGATCTACCAGGAAGGCATCCGCTTCCCGATCATGCGGCTCTACCGCGCCGGAGAGCGGCAGGACGAGCTGCTCGAGCTGATCGCGGCCAATGTCCGCCTCCCCAAGATGTCGCTCGGCGACCTCAACGCGCAGATCGCCGCGCTCCGCATCGGCGAGACCCGGCTGCGGGAGGCGATCGCGAAGTACGACACCGACCAGGTCCTTGCTGCCTTCGACCATGTGCTCGACACCAGCGAGCGGCTGGCCCGCGCATCTGTCGCCGCTCTGCCGGACGGTGTCTACGAGGCCGAAGACTTCATCGACGGCGACGGCTTCAGCGATACCCAGTATCCGGTGCGCATGCGCATGACGATTGCGGGCGACGAGATCGAGTTCGATTTCGCCGGCTCGTGCGACCAGCTGCGCGGCCCGATGAACTGCTCGCTCGAAATGCTGCTGTGCGGCGTCAAGGTGGTGTTCAAGGCGATCGTCGACCCTCACGGGCCCTCCAACGAAGGCTGGTACCGGCCGATCCGGGTCAAGGCGCCGGAGGGTTGCGTCTTCAATGCCCGGGCGCCTGCCGCGATGGGCTGGTTCTACGAGCCGATGGCGCAGGGTGCCGAGCTGGTCTGGAAGGCGATGGCGCCATTGGTGCCCGAGCGGCTCACGGCCGGCAGCTACATGAGCATCTGCGTCGTGCTGATGGGGGCGAAGTGGCCCGGCAGCCGCGAGCAGTTCGTGCACATCGAGGCCTCGGCCGGCGGCTTCGGCGCCGCAGCCGGCGCCGACGGGACCAGCGTGCTGCCGGCGACGCCGCAGGGCGATCTCTACAACTACTCCCTCGAGCCGCTGGAGGCCCGCGCCCCCTTGCGGATGCACCGCTACGCCCTCAACACAGATGACGGTTCCGGCGTCGGGCGCTGGCGCGGCGGCTTCGGCGCGATCCGCGAGTACGAGATCCTGGGCCAGGATGCCTTCGTCTACGGCGGGATGGGGCGCAACAGGGAGCGGCCCTGGGGCATGGCCGGCGGCGGCCCCGGCTCCTGCAACGGCTACGAAGTCGTGCGCAACGGCAAGGCGGTCCGCTACGGACGCAGCCAGAAGGGCGACCTCGCGCAGGGCGACCGCGTGCGCATCGTGACCGGCGGCGGCGGGGGCTATGGCGACCCTCTCGCCCGCCCGCCGGAGGCGGTGCGCGAGGATGTCCTCGACGGCTACATCGGCGCCGACGCGGCGCGCGCCGACTACGGCGTCGTCATGGATGCGGACGGCGCCGTCGACCGGGCCGCGACCGAGGCGTGCCGCCGCGAGCGAGCCGGAGCGGATGGGCCGTCTCGCGGTTGACATCGGGGGCACGTTCACCGATCTCGTGTTCTTCGACGAGAGCGCCGACGATCTCACCTCAACCAAGGTGCTGACCACTCCCGCCGCGCTCGAGCGCGGTGTGCTCGATGCCATCGACCGGTCCGGAATCGCGCCTGCCGCGGTGGATTACTTCATTCATGGCGGCACCACCGTGGTCAACGCCATCACGGAGCGAACGGGCGCCAGAACCGCCCTGGTCAACACGGCGGGCTTCCGCGACGTGCTGGAGCTCGGCCGCGCCAACCGGCCGGACATGTTCAACATCCGCTACCAGAAGCCTGCGCCCTTCGTGAAGCGGCGCCATCGGTTCGAGGTGCGAGGCCGGCTCGACCCCAAGGGCCGGGAGATCGAGCCGCTCAGGCTCGACGACCTCGATCCCGTGATCGACGCGTGCCGGGCCTCCGGCATCGAGGCCGTGGCGGTCATGCTGATCAACAGCTACGCCGAGCCTGCCCATGAGAGCGCCTGCGCCGCGTACCTGCGGGCGAGGCTCCCGGGCGTTGCGGTCAGCGCCTCTCACGAGATCACGCGGGAATGGCGCGAGTACGAGCGGGCCAGCACGATCGTGCTCAACGCCTACGTCCAGCCCATTGTCAGCCGCTATCTGGAGGCTCTGGAGCGCGCGTTGCGTGGCCGCAGCATCGCCGCGCCGCTCATGGCGGTTCAGTCCAACGGCGGCACCACCAGCTTCGCCTGGGCCAAGGCACATCCGATCACGCTGCTGGAATCGGGACCGGCGGCGGGCGTCAGCGGCGCCGCGTTGGTCGGCGCGCTCTCCGGCCAGGGCGACCTGATCTATCTGGATGTCGGGGGCACGACCGCCAAGTGCTCGACCATCGAGGGCGGCGAGCCACGCGTGACGACCGAGCACGCCCACGGCGCGAGCCACCGCGAGCCGGGCTTCCCGATCAGGGTGCCGGTGGTCGACATCGTCGAGATCGGGGCCGGCGGCGGCTCCATCGCCTGGTTCGACGAGGCGGGCGGGCTTCGCATCGGCCCGGCCAGCGCCGGCGCGGAACCTGGTCCGGCCTGCTACGGCCGCGGGGGCGAGGCGCCAACCGTGACCGACGCCAAGCTCATCACCGGCGCGCTCAATCCCGCGTATTTCGCCGCCGGTCGCTTCGATCTCGACATCGCCCGCGCGCGGGCCGCCGTCTCCACGGTCGCGGACCGCCTGGGCGGCACGACGGAGGAGGCGGCGAACGCGATCGTGCGCCTGGCCGAGGCCAACATGATCGACGCGCTCAAGCTGGTCTCCATCGAGCGCGGCCACGACCCGCGCGACTTCGCCATGGTCGTGGCCGGCGGCGGCGGGCCCATGCACGGCGCCGCGCTGGGCCGCGAGCTCGGGGTGAAGGAGATCGTCGTGCCGCGCCATCCGGGCCTGTTCTCGGCCTGGGGCATGCTCGCCATGCGCCCGCGCCAGGATTTCGTGCGCACCGCGCCGAGGCTCGCGAGCCGGATCACGCCCGACGAGATCTGGGGCCTGCGGGACGCGCTGCGCGCCGAGGCGGAGCGCTACTTCGCTGATGCCGGGCTCGGCGACGCGCGCCTCACGCACGCGCTACATATCGACCTCCGCTACGAGGGGCAGGAGCACCCGGTGACGGTGGGCGCCATCGATGCCGATCGCGCGACCGTGGCGGAGATCGTCGGCGCCTTCCACGCCGCCCACGCCCGCACCTACTCCTACCGGCTGGACGACACGCCGGTCGAGTTCGTCACCTTCCGCCTCACCTCCGAGGCCCAGACCGCGGGCCCCGCGTTCCGCCCCATCGCGGGCGAGGGACGCGCGCCCGAGCGGGCGTTCAAGGGCAGGCGCCAGGTGGATTTCGGCGACGACGGCCGTCACGAAGCGACCGTCTACGAGCGCGACCTGCTGCCTGCCGACCACTCCGCACCGGGCCCGCTCGTGATCGAAGAGTCCTCGTCCACCACCCTGGTCCAGCCCGGCCAGACCCTCCGCGTCGACGCCCACGGGTTCCTCCGCATCGCGGAAGCCGATTAGCGTCGGGCGCGGCATCGTGCGCCCCATGTGGGACGGACGAGCACAACTTCTTGGCGGAATTCGCCGGGATTAAGTGGGATAGGTGGGATTCGCCGGGATAGGTGGGATTCGCCGGGATAGGTGAGATTCACCGGGATAGGTGGGATTCGCTGGGATAGGTGGGATTCGCCGGGATAGGTGGGATTCGCCGGGATAAGCGGGATTCAGTGGGATTAAGCGGGATGAGTGGGATTGACTGGCCTCCAGGCGGCAATCGCCGTCCGAGAATGTGTCCCGTCCTCCCGCCGCGTTCCGCTCGCTCTCCATGAAGCAACGGTGGCACACCCGTCACGCCCGGTGCACCGCACCATGGTCCGGGGCCCCGTCCTGCTCCTCGGCCGCCCCGCCGCTCTCGGCTAACCCGCCACCTCGAGCCAGTGGCGGGCGATTTGCTCGCGGGTTGCGAACCAGACGCCCTCGTGGGCCTGCGCGTGCTCGATGAAGCGGGCGAGGCCTGCGATCCGGCCGGGGCGGCCGATCATGCGGGCGTGCAGGCCGATGGACATCATCTTCGGGCAGGTCGCTGACTCCTTGTAGAGCGTGTCGAAGCTGTCCCTGAGATACTGGTAGAAATGCTCGGCGGTGATGAAGCCCGGCGTCGACCAGAAGCAGAAGTCGTTGGCGTCCGGCGTGTAGGGCACCACCACGTGGCGCTTGCCTCCGACCTCGACGAAGTAGGGCAGGTCGTCGTTGTAGGCGTCGGAGTCGTAGATGAAGCCGCCTTCGTCGACGACCAGCTCGCGGGTGTGGACCGAGGGGCCGAAGCGGCAGTACCAGCCCACCGGCCGCTTGCCGCAGGTGCGCTCGAAGGATTCGACGGCGAGCCGGATGTGCTCGCGCTCCTCCTGACTTCGACGGTTGGGCCTGATTCTGGCCGATCTCCCGTCTGGAGATTTCAGCGAAGACAATGACTTAGCGGTTGCGGTGCGGTCAAGTCGCGTTGTAGTGCCTAGTGGATATATTGGATTGTCGATATCCCCGCCCCGCGCTACACTCCCACCATGTTCGTGCGTATCAAGACCACCCCCAACAGCCCGCGCCGCTCGGTCCAGCTCGTCGAGGCCGTGCGCGACGGCGGCAAGGTCCGCCAGCGCATCGTCCGCCACATCGGCGTGGCCATGGACGAGGACGAGCTGGAGCGCCTGAGGCAGCTCGGCGAGTACGTCAAGGCGAAGCTGGAGGACGAGCGCCAGCCCTTGCTGTTCGCGCCCGAGAAGATCGCAGACCAGGTGATCCGCGTCGGACGCCAAGGGGACGGCAAGCAAGAGCTTCCCGTCGATCTCAAGCAACTCGAAGAGGAGCAGCGGCTGATCACGGGCATCCACGAGGTCTACGGCGAGATGTACCGGCTGCTGGGCCTCGACGGGCTGCTGCGGCGATCGCGCTACCGCGCCTCGCACGACGCGCTGTTCCACGTGGTGATGGCACGCATCGCCAACCCCGACAGCAAGCGGGGCAGCGTGCGCCGGCTCGAGGAGGACTTCGGCGTGAGCCTTCCCCTCGAGAAGGTCTACCGGATGATGGACCAGCTCGACGCGCCCGTGATCAACCATCTGCGCACGCGCGTGGGCGAGGCGAGCCGCTCGCTGCTGCCGGAGCCGGTGGCGGTGCTCTTCTTCGATTGCACCACGCTCTACTTCGAGACCGCGATTGAGGACGAGCTTCGCCAGCACGGCTTCAGCAAGGACGGCAAGCACAGGGACTCGCAGGTCCTGCTGGCCCTGATGGTGACGCGCGAAGGGCTGCCGATCAGCTACGAGGTCTTCCCCGGCTCCACCTACGAGGGGAAGAGCCTGGTCCCGGTCCTGCAGGACATGCAGCGCCGCCACCAGGTGGAGCGCACGGTCTGTGTGGCCGACCGGGGCATGCTGAGCGCAGACAACCTCGACGCCATGGACGACATCCGCGGCGAGTACGTGCTCGGCGCCCGGCTGCGCAAGCTGCCGGCCGCGCTGAAGAAGAAGGTTCTCGATCTGGACGCCTATGGTCCTCTCGAGGGATCGGAGAACCGCCGGGTCGGCGAATGGGAGCACAAGGGCCGGCGCCTGATCGTCGTCTTCTGCCCCGAGCGCGCGCGCAAGGACGCACACGAGCGCCGCCAGGCGGTGGCGCGCCTGCTCGACAAGCTGGAGCGCAGCGACAATCCCAAGGAGCTGCTCTCCAATCACGGCGCCAAGCGCTTCATCGCCGTCGAGGGCGACGCGCGGCTCACGGTGAACCCGGAGAAGATCGCCGAGGCCGAGCGATGGGACGGGCTCGCCGGCGTCATCACCAATCTGCGCGACGCCAGCGTCACCGAAGTGATGGCCCACTACCACGGGCTCTGGCAGGTCGAGGAGAGCTTTCGGATCACCAAGCACGACCTGAAGGTGCGGCCGATCTGGCACTGGAACGAGAACCGGATCCGCGCCCACATCGCCATCGCCTTCATGGCCTTCGCCTGCGTCCGCCACCTTGCCTACCGTGTCGCCGTCCAGAAGAGGCGGATGTCCCCGGAAGTGATCCGCTCCGCCCTCGTCCACCGCCAATGCTCGGTCCTGCGCTGCGCGCAATCGGGCAACCGCTACGTCATCCCGTCGAAGCCGACGCCGGCGGCCGAGCAGATCTACGCAACCATGGGGCTGCCCCTGACGATCACCCCGTACCAACTCGTCTGAGCGCCGGCGAAGCCCGGCCCGGGCTCGAAGAAATGCCGAGTGTAGTGCCTAGCCGGAAATGAGAACCGGCCAATATCAACTACTTACGTGATTCAACCATCGAAGTCAGGAACGGTGGCACACCCGTCACGCCCGGTGCACCGCACCATGGTCCGGGGCCCCGTCCTGCTCCTCGGCCGCCCCGCCGCTCTCGGCTAACCCGCCACCTCGAGCCAGTGGCGGGCGATTTGCTCGCGGGTTGCGAACCAGACGCCCTCGTGGGCCTGCGCGTGCTCGATGAAGCGGGCGAGGCCTGCGATCCGGCCGGGGCGGCCGATCATGCGGGCGTGCAGGCCGATGGACATCATCTTCGGGCAGGTCGCTGACTCCTTGTAGAGCGTGTCGAAGCTGTCCCTGAGATACTGGTAGAAATGCTCGGCGGTGATGAAGCCCCGCGTCGACCAGAAGCAGAAGTCGTTGGCGTCCGGCGTGTAGGGCACCACCACGTGGCGCTTGCCTCCGACCTCGACGAAGTAGGGCAGGTCGTCGTTGTAGGCGTCGGAGTCGTAGATGAAGCCGCCTTCGTCGACGACCAGCTCGCGGGTGTGGACCGAGGGGCCGAAGCGGCAGTACCAGCCCACCGGCCGCTTGCCGCAGGTGCGCTCGAAGGATTCGACGGCGAGCCGGATGTGCTCGCGCTCCTCCTCCCGCGAGAGGCGGAACACCTCCTCCCAACGCCAGCCGTGGCTGCACACCTCGTGGCCGCCGGCGACGACGGCGCGGGCAACTTGCGGGTTCTGCTCGAAGGCGACGGCGCAGGCGTAGAAGGTGGACTTGACCCCGGTCTCGTCGAAGAGCCGGAGGATGCGCCAGACGCCCGAGCGAGCGCCGTACTCGAACATCGATTCCATGGCGAGGTTGCGGTAGCCCTCGGGCAGCGGGTAGTTGCCGAACTCGGTCAGCGTCTCCTGGGTCGGATCGCCCATCGCCTCCGAGTATTCCGAGCCCTCCTCGTAGTTGACCACCACCGAGACCGCGAGCCGTGCCCCGCCCGGCCAGGGAACCGCGGGAGGGTTGGCGCCATAGCCCACGAGATCGCGACCGCCCGAAGATGTCTCCGCCATGATGTTCCTCCGTTCCCCTACTGACCCCGCCAGGCGCGCACATGCCGCCTCGCTTGTCAGCCATCATAGAGCGTCACGAGGTGCCGTCGTAATGGGCCTGGAGGATGGCGACCACGCCGTCCCGGCTGTATTCGGGCGGGATCGCCTCGCCGCCCGCGAACATTTCGCGCAGCCGGGTACCGGAGATGCGGAGCTTCCCGTCGTCGCCCTGGCGGCAGGGCCGGCCCTCGGCATCGCCCGTCGCCACCGCCGCCACGGCGCGATGGCGCTCTTCCTCTCCCGGCGGGTCCTCCGCGCCCTCGGCGGCGAAGCACACGTTCCCCGTCGCCATGCCCCGGCAGTCGAAGCAATGGAAGGTGTCGTCGATCTTGAGCGGCCGGATGGCGAGGCTGTCCGCGTCAATCTCGTCGAAGATGCGGTGCGCGTCGTAGGGCCCGTAATAGCCGCCGAGCCCGGCATGGTCGCGCCCGATCACCAGGTGCGAGCATCCGAAATTCTGGCGGAAGAGGGCGTGCAGCAGCGCCTCCCGCGGGCCGGCGTAGCGCATCTCGATGGGGTATCCCGCCTGGATTACCGTCCCTTCCGCGAAGTGGTTGGCGACCAGCCAGTCGATGGCGCGGACCCGAACATCGGCCGGGATGTCGCCTTGCTTGAGCGCACCCAGAACCTGGTGAATTAGCACCCCGTCGCACACTTCGAGCGCGACCTTGGCGAGAAACTCGTGGCTGCGGTGCATGGGGTTGCGGGTCTGAAAGGCGGCGACCGTCGACCAGCCCTTCTCGGCGAAGAGCGCCCGCGTCTGGGCGGGGCGCAGGTAGAGCCCCCGGTAGGTCTCGGGAAAGTGCCCTTCGGAGAGGACCGAGACCGGGCCCGCCAGGTTGACCGTGCCCTGCGCCATGACTTTTGCGACTCCCGGGTGGGCCTCGTCGGCGGTGCGGTAGACCTCGCGGCATTCGAGGGCCTTGTCGATGACGTATCTCTCGGTGACTGCCAGGACACCGAGGACCTCCCCGTCCGCGTCCGTCAGCGCCACCTCGTCGCCGATGGCGACGGCGAAATCGTCGGCGCAGGACAGCGTGATGGGCAGCGGCCAGAAGAGCCCGCTCTCCAGCCGCATGTCGAGGCACGCACCGCGCCAGTCGGCCGCGCCCATGAAGCCCGCGAGCGGCGTGTAGGCGCCCATGGCGAGCATGAAGAGGTCCGAGACCTCGCGGGAGGAGAGCGGCAGCCGCTTCAGTGTGCGCGCCCGCTTCAGCGCCTCGTCGCGCTCCTCTCCGGCCAGCAGCAGTGGCTTGAGGGCGGCGTTGCCGTGCGGGGGGATCAGCGGGGGCATGGGTCGTCAGCGCCGGCTGGCGACTTCCTTTCGGATTTCCTTCGACTTGGCTTCGGGCAGGACCCAGATCGCGCCGGCCATCAGCGGCCCGAGCGCGAGGGTCACCCAGCGCACGACCCCGGTGCTGTCGTCGAGGAAAAACACCGCCACGCAGAGCGCGAGGGCGAGCACGGAGACGAGGATCTTGTAGTTGCTGGGCATCGCTCGGTTCCTTCGCAGTCTCAGGTGGAGGCGAACGCGTCGATTGCTGCGGCCACGTCCGCGCTCGTCATCTCCCACGTGTTGTCGAAGTTGGCCACGACGCCGCGCATGAACGGCTCGACAAGATCGAGGGCGCGGGCCTCCTCGCCCGCACCGAGGTGATCGGCCAGGATCGCGAGCGCGAGCTGACGCGACTGCGGGCCCTCATAGGTCCACTCGAAGCCGGTCCCGCTGTAGCGCCGTATGTCGAGCCGCTGGTCCAGGAGCTCGCCGTCGACGGTGACGACGAGCCCGTCGATGGTCCGATCCCCGGCGTATGTCTTCATGGCGTTGCTCCGAAGCGGGGCTGAACGCCGCCCATCGTAGAATCTCCCGCGCCGTGCAGGCCATGGCCGTTGTGAGCACTGCGGGCTAGCATACCCACATACAGGCAGCCGGAACGCGCTGCCGCAATCGCCGAAGCATCCCACTTCCGAACATGCTTGCGAGTATCGGAGCCGCACTTGAGCGTGAGTGAGAGAGAGTCGGACGCGGGCCAGCGCAATGACCCGGACCGAAGCCTCACCGACCGTGCGTACGTCGCGCTCGAGGAGATGATCTGCACGCTCAGGCTCGAGCCCGGCGAGGTGCTCTCCGAGGGTGCGCTCTCCAAGACGCTGGGTATCGGCCGCACGCCGGTGCGCGAGGCGTTGCAGCGTCTGGCGCGGGAGGGGCTGGTCACTGTGCTCCCCCGGCGCGGCGTCCTGGTCTCGGAGTTCAACGTCGGCAAGCAGCTCCGGATGCTGGAGGTGCGCCGCGAGTTGGAGCGGCTGATGGTTCGCTCCGCCGCGTCCCGCGCAACGGCCGACGAGCGCACCCGCTTCGCGGCCATCGCCAGCGCGATATACGAGAGTGCCGAGGCGGGCGACGACATCCGCTTCATGCGCCTCGATCGCGAGTTCAACGTGCTGGTGAGCCAGGTGAACCGCAACGAGTTCGCAGCCGAGGCGATCTCGTTGATGGCCGGCCTTTCGCGGCGATTCTGGTTCATGCACCACCGCCAGGACGGCGATCTGACGTTGATCGCACAACTCCATGCCGACATCGCCAACGCGATCGCGGAAGGAGACGACGCGGCGGCGGCGGCGGCGAGCGATGCCCTCCTCGAATACATCGAATCGATCACCCGGGCGGCGGTGGATTGGTGAGCGGCATGGCGGCAGCATGCTTGTCTCGGGGTTGATATTCGACTAATATATTACCCTTGGAATGCCTTGGCGCGCCAGCGCTCAAGCATGGGGGTAGAGGGAGCACGACCATGGAACTCGCGAACTCACCGATGGACGAGCGCCAGCGCATCTACCGGGAGGTCTACCGGGAGCGCATCGCGGCCTGGTACAACGGCTATCTGCACGTCGCGATCATCTACCTCATCGGCGCCTGCGCGCTCTACGTCTCTCTCTCCCATCTCGGGAACATTCAGTGGTGGGAGTGGCTTACGATCCCCGCGGTGCTGCTGGCGAGCAACATCTTCGAGTGGCTGCTCCATGTCCAGGTGATGCACCGTCCGCGCAAGTGGAAGGGCTTCCGCGCCATCTACACGCGGCACATGCTCATGCACCATCAGTTCTTCACCGACAAGGAGATGCGCTTCGCCGGCCAGCACGACTGGCGGGTGACCGTCTTCCCGCCCTACGCGCTTGTCGTGTTCATCCTGATGTCGACACCGCCCGCGCTGATCGCAGGCTTCGTCGTCTCGGCGAACGTGGGCTGGCTCGTCCTCACCACCACGACCAGCCTCTATCTGCTCTACGAGTTCATGCACTTCTGCTGCCACATCGGCGAGAACCGGTTCGTGCGCTACTGCCCGTTCGTGAACACGATCCGGCGCCACCACGCGGCGCACCACAATCAGTCGATCATGATGGAGCGGAACATGAACCTGACGTTCCCCATCGCGGACTGGATGTTCGGGACGTCGGATCTCGATCGCGGGCTGCTCGGGCACCTGTTCAACGGCTACTCGACGAAGTACGTGAAGACCGACATGCGCAAGAGCGCCCGGACCCCGAAGGTGAAGGCAGGCTCTCCCGCCGATGCGGCGGCGACCAGCCCCGCCTGAGGTGTACGCGCCCGCGCGTGCCTGAAGACGGACACGCATCACTCGCGGCGGCGCCGGAACCCGGTGCCGCCGCAGCACGTTTCCGGGCCCGGCACGAACCGGTTCCCGACCGAACGCCCTCGTCAAACTCTGCTAACGTGCCCTTAGTGTGCCTCGAACAGGGAGACGAGCCATGACCAGCCACGCGACCGGGGACGGAGGCATTCCGCCGAGAGATGCGGCGGCGCGCGGGCTGCAGCGGGTCATGACGCTCGGGGGCGCCTACGGCACCCGCAACTACACCGTGAAGGACCTGCGCGATCGGAAGGGAAAGCGCGTGCTGGTGGAGACCCTGCCGTTCTCCCCGGAGGAAGCAGCCGCCGCCGAGGAGGCCGGCATCGACACCATGAAGGTGCGCTTCGACCCCCGCCAGCCCGATCTCGCCGGAGCGGTCCGGCGCGCGGCACCCAACACGTTCATGGCCTTCTCCGTGCCGCTCGTTGCCGCCGCGAGCGAGGTCGAGGCGGTCCGCATCGGCTACGATGCGATGGCGATCGGGGCGGACGCGATCATGTGCCAGTGGAGCCCCCGCTTCGTGGCGGCGGCGGCCGATGCGGGCATCCCGATCCAGGGCCACGCCGGGCTGGTCCCCCGCAAGAGCACCTGGACGGGGGGCTTACGCGCAGTCGGCAAGACCCTCGACGAAGCGATGTGGGTCTATCGCGAAATCAAGGCGCTCGAGGACGCCGGCGCCTACGCGGTGGAGGTCGAGGTCATCCCGGCGCAACTGCTGGTCGAGATCAGCAAGCGCACGCGGCTCCTCACCTCCTCCATCGGGGCGGGCAGCGGCGGGGACATCCAGTTCCTGTTCGCCGACGATATCCTCGGCAACAACCCGCCTCCCTACCCCCGGCACTCGAAGCAGTACCGGCACCTCTACAAGATGAAGGAGGCGATGCAGGCCGAGCGGCTGGCCGGATTCCAGGAGTTCGTCGCCGATGTCCGCGAGGGCCGGTTCCCGGGGCCGGAGCACGTCGTCAACGCCTCGGACAACCTGGTCGATTCCTTCGTGGACGCGGTGGAGTCCGGCGGTTGAACGGCCCCCGATAACGCAGGAGACGATCCGTTGAGCGAAGCGCAGGCAAGCAAAGGGCAGGCGTTCAAGGACCTGCATTCGGCTGACGGCATCTTCGTGATGCCGAACGCATGGAACGCGGGCAGCGCCTACATGCTGCAGGCGGCGGGCTTTCCCGCCGTCGGCACCAGCAGCGCGGGCATCGCGTTCTGCCTGGGTCTCCCCGACTACGAGGGCGTGCTCACCCGGCAAGCCGCGCTGGAGGAGACGGAGCGGATTGCAGGTGCGCTTCGGCTACCCGTCAGCATGGACGCGGAAAACGGCTACGGGCATACGCCGGAAGAGGTGGCCGAGACCATCCGCCTGGCGGCCGAGACCGGCGCGGTGGCGGCCAGCATCGAGGACTATGCCGCCGCCTACGGCACGGGCGATCTTTACGATCGGGCGCTATCGGTGGAGAGGATCGAGGCTGCGGCGAGCGCCGCCGCGTCCCTGCCGTTTCCGTTCACGCTGACCGCAAGAGCCGAATGCTACCTCATGGGGCATCCGAACCCGTTCGAGGAATCCGTGACACGGGTCAACCTGTACCGGGAAGCGGGTGCGGACTGCCTCTACGTCCCCGGCGTCAAGGACCCCGAGACCATCGGCAGGCTGGTGAAGGAGGTCGACGGGCCTGTCAACGTGGTCATGGGTCTTGCCGGCAGTCCGATGAGCGTCAGCCAGCTCGAGGAGCTGGGCGTAAAGCGGGTGAGCATCGGCGGCTCGCTGGCCCGGGCCACGTTCGGCGTCATTCGGCGGGCCGCAGAGGAGATGCGCGACCGCGGCACCTTCACCTATTCCGAAGGGCAGGTGCCCAACGGCGAGCTCTGCCGGTTCTTCGAAGAGCAGCGGGGCTCATGAGACACGCAACCGGCCGTGCTCCCGCCAAGTCCTGTCCGCACTTGTTGCGGCCATCCACGTGTTTCCCCGACATTCGGTGGGTCCGGCGGATAAAGCTGCCCGGATCCAAGCTGGAGAAGATATCGCACAGTTCATATAACGGTCTGTAATCAAACAATAAATAGTTCGTACCCCCGCTTGGACAAGCGGGCAATGCAGGACCGGTCATCGAACCGAATGCGAACTTTTCGAGTTGAGGCCTCTGGCTGGCGGTAGCCGGGCAGGGCCCGCACAAAATTGTTCGAGACAACGACCGCCGTTTCGCGCATTTTTGTGCGAGATTACTGTCCGTGAACGGGCGTGAATTCATGGCGAGGGTGAGAAAGCTGGCGCGCAGGACGGGATCGCGGTCAGGTCCGACCGCACGAGGGGCAAAGGCAGGCATGGCACCCTGTATGTCGGCGACCGCCATACCGTGGTGAAGGACCGCAGGAAGCCCTCAAGACCGGCACGCTCCGCGGCATGTGCAGGCAGCTCGGCATCGACCCGACGCGGGCTCGTCCCGCCCGCTGAGAGCGGCCATGGTGGCGAGCGTCATGGTCCGCAGGGTCTCGATCAGGATGCGCCCGGTGCCGCCCTCGGGCCGGGCGCCGAGCTGCTGCACCCATGCCTCGATGGTGCGGTCGGTCTCCTGCTGCTGGCGGATCAACTCGCGCACGTCCTTGGTGTAGCGGCCGACGGCCGAGCGCGAGCAGTCCTCGCCCCCCTCCCTGATGCGCGCGGTGATCTCGTCGATGGTTGCGCCGTCCGCGACGGCCGCATCCACGGCCTCGCGCAGTGTGTCCGGCAAGCGGTCGACAGAGGAGCGCCCGCCGGTTCTGGTCCGTCGGTTCCGGTCTTTCATCCCCCGATGCTGCCGCACCCGCCCCGCCCCGTGCACCGCACCATGTTGCGGGGTGCCGGCACCGGACGAAGAGCCTGCCCAGAAGGGGACCGGGCCGGAGGCCCGGAGCGCGCGACCGCGCGCCGCGCATAAGCGCGTAGCCAAGCGAGCGGAGCGAGCGCCCGGCGCCTGAGGGAAATGATTAAACCAACAACCGCGCCTCGCCCGGTCTCTCCCCTACATCGTCATGCGCGGACTTGATCCGCGCATCTCCTTGACCCGGACACATCGGACGCTAGGCAAGCACGTTGATGGCCGGGTCACCCCCGGACTTGATCCGGGAGCCGGCCATGACGAAGAAGGAGACTGGTCCCAAGCCCTGCGCGTCAGGGAAATGGTTAAGCCAGAGTCACGCCTCCACCGCCTCCGTTGCCCACCCCCACATCGTCATGCCCCGTCACTCCCCACATTCGTCATGCGCGGACTTGATCCGCGCATCCAAGTTCTCCGCAGACTTACGGCAGGGTCTCGTAAAGTTCATCCCAATCGGGGTTGTGCGCGACGATGAGATCGACCTTCCAGGCGCGCGGCCAGTGCTTCATTGTCCGTTCCCGCTGGATGGCTGCGGCGATTTCGTCGTAACGCTCTGCGTAGACCAGCCGCCTCAGGCCGTACCGCTTCGTGAACCCTTCGACCAGGCCCTCGCGGTGTTCCCACGCCCTGCGCACGATGTCGCCGGTCACGCCGAGATAAAGCGTGCCGTTGGGTCGGTTGGTCACGATGTAGACCCAGCCCGCGCGCGCTCATGTCCTCATGCTGCGGGTCGTGGATGCCCGGATCAAGTCCGGGCATGACGAAGAAGGAGTCTGGTTCCGCGCTCTGCGCCTGAGGGAAATGAAGAATTGAGGGGAGACCAAACCAAGCCGGTGCCGCCTTCGTCCCCTCTCCACCCTTGCAGGAGGGAGAGGGACAGGGAAAAGTGGGTCCACTGTTCGGCGTCACTCGCGCTCTTATAGGCTCCAACAACTGGCTTGAACTCGAAGCCAGCCCGTGGTTGGTGCAAATCGTGGAAGCGATTTGAAAGATTCTGTAATTTGCGCTCCTGATGCAGCCGGTTTGAGCGCCGGACTATCAGCTAGATTGCGCCAGCACGAGGGACGTCTTGAAAGTTCATTTTGAGTGGCAAGAACACTTGCCGTTGCATGCGCAACAGAATCGCGAGGTATTTGCCCGATTTGGATTAGCCCTTTATTCTGCACAATGTCTGGAACAACAAATCGGGATTATGCTTTCAACAATGTATAATCGGAATTTTGTGCGCGCCTCACCAGAGGAACGAGATATTATGCTTGATGAAGTGCTGTCCAAGACACTAGGACAAGTGGAGAAAGACCTAAAATCCAAGAAAGTACTACCTTCAACCCTTGAACCCAGGCTGCGCGAAGCTGTGAAACTTAGAAATTGGCTGGCCCATCGCTACTTCTACGAGCGTGCAAGAGAAATATTGACCTCGCAAGGACGCGAAGAGATGATAGTGGAGTTGCAAGAAAAGGCTGACTTCTTGAGAGAAATAGATGAGGAGTTTACGTGCATTCAAAAGAAATGGAGGCGGAAGGCGGGAATTTCTGACGAGGACATACAGTTTGAAATGCAAGAACTTCTTGCATCTGGAACGACGCTATAGATCGATTTCAGCACCCTCCGCCGAGCATCGATAAGCGTCTTCCCGCGAAACCCACGTGCATCCATCCCCATGCTATGCTCGCCACCCGCCCTGTGAGTGGGCGCGGTGGGAGCAAGCGGAGCCACCATCGCCATGACCTCCAACCGAATGCCCGGGCTCGACTTCGGGCTGGGCGAGACGGCGGACATGATCCGCTCGTCGGTCGAGAGCTTCGCGCAGGCCGAGATCGCGCCGCGCGCCGAAGAGATCGACGCGAGCAACGAGTTCCCGCGCGACCTCTGGCCGCGCCTCGGCGCGCTCGGCCTGCTCGGCATCACGGTGGAGGAGGAGGCGGGAGGCAGCGGCCTCGGCTACCTGGAGCATTGCGTCGCCATGGAGGAGGTGAGCCGGGCGTCGGCCTCGGTCGGGCTCAGCTACGGCGCGCACTCCAACCTCTGCGTCAACCAGTTGAGGCTGAACGGCACGCCCGCCCAGCGCGCCCGCCACCTGCCCAGGCTGATCTCGGGCGAGCATGTGGGCGCGCTCGCCATGAGCGAGCCGGGCGCGGGCTCGGACGTGGTCGGCATGCGCACCCGCGCCGAGCGCAAGGGCGATCGCTACGTCCTCAACGGGTCCAAGATGTGGATCACCAACGGGCCGGACGCCGAGGTCCTGGTGGTCTACGCCAAGACCGACCCGGACGCCGGCAGCCGCGGCATCACCGCCTTCCTGATCGAGCAGGGCATGGCCGGCTTCTCCACCGCCCAAAAACTCGACAAGCTCGGCATGCGGGGCTCCAACACATCGGAATTGGTGTTCGCAGACTGCGAGGTGCCGGCGGAGAACGTGATCGGCGAGGTCGGCGGCGGCGTGGCCGTGCTGATGAGCGGGCTGGACTACGAGCGCGCGGTGCTCGCCGCCGGGCCCTTGGGGATCATGCGCGCCTGCATGGACATCGTGCTGCCCTACGTCCACCAGCGCCAGCAGTTCGGCCGGCCCATCGGCACCTTCCAGCTCATGCAGGGCAAGATCGCGGACATGTACACCGCGATGAACGCGGCCCGCGCCTACGTCTACGCCGTGGCGCGCGCGTGCGATCGGGGCGAGACCAGCCGCAAGGACGCCGCCGGTGCCATCCTCTTCGCCGCCGAGAAGGCGACCTGGATGGCGCTGGAGGCAATCCAGGCCTTGGGCGGCAACGGCTACGTCAACGAGTTCGCCACCGGGCGCCTGCTGCGCGACGCCAAGCTCTACGAGATCGGCGCCGGCACCAGCGAGATCCGCCGCATGCTCATCGGCCGCGAGCTCTTCGAGGAGACGGGGTAGGCTTTTTCATTTCCCTCAAGCGCCGGGCGCGCGCTCCGGCCCGCTTCGCGGCCCGGTCCGCTATCTCCCAGCACCTCGGGGGCGCCAGCCCCGCTTCCCCAGTGCGCTATCGGGCCAAAGGCCCGGACGGCGCGACCGCGCCGCGCGCGAAGCGCGTAGCGTCGCGCGGCCACGCGCGCGGAGCGCACGATCGAGCGGAGCGAGCGCCCGCCGATTGAGGGAAATGAACGAGTCACTTGCGCCGCTTGCCGCCATCCGCCGCGCTTCCTATCGTATCGTGCAGCGTCCCTCGGCCCGCGTGGCGGAATTTGGTAGACGCAACGGACTTAAAATCCGTTTCCCGACAGGGAGTCCCGGTTCGAGTCCGGGCGCGGGCACCAATAAACTCAATGGGTTACAAAACTGACGGAGGGAACGGGCCGGAGGAAAAAAAGGGTGTGTCAGTACTGTGTCGGTACTTCGCCCCGAATCAGTGCCACCGCCGTCGGGTGCACCCCCCGTTACTCCCGCGACCGAGCCGGGGCGACGCGCAGGTGGAGGCTTAGCAACATTGAATGCCGATCGACAGCCAAGCCGAGGCCCGCCCACCGGCGATTCAGCGCAACGAACCGCGCCCGGCCGGGCCCGAGGGCCCGGCCGGGCGCTGGTGCGCCGCGACCCCTACAGTCCGCTCATCGCCGACGCATCACCAGCTCGCCATGATGCGGAACCCGGCGGTGTGCTCCGGCTCCGCGCCCGATCCGCCTGCCCCGTTGTCGTTGACGGCCTCGCGGCGGCTGGCCTCGAGGGCGAACTCGAGTGCGGAGGTCCCGACCTGGTCCAGGTTCAGGCGCCAGCCCAGGCTGTACTCCCGGTGGCCGTTGGACATCCCGAAGCCGATCTCCGGCGTCGAGGTGAAGCGGTCGCCGAAGGCCGGGAAGCCGTAGCCGTAGCGGACCTCGAGGCTGCGGCTCTCCAGCGGGTCCCCGTGGTCGTTGGCCGCGAGCCCTGCCAGGGTGGGTCGGCCGAGTAGCGCGTCCGCGCCGCCCGATGATGCCCCACCCAAGCTCTGGGTCAGGGTGAGCTTGGGCCCGCGCCCGCGCTCAGGCCGCGGCTGCCAGGCGAGCGAGCCCGCCACGCCCTGCTCCCGGAACCCCGCCGACTCGTGGGTCAGGAGGCCCCGGCCCGAGAGCTGCAGCAGGAGGCCGTTCTCCGGGTGCGACCAGGCGAGCCCGGCCCCAGCGTCGAGCCCGAAGCCGGTCTCGGCGTCGCCGCCGTCGTGGCGCACCCCGAGCTCCAGCTTCGGCTCCAGCACGCCGCCCGCGACCTCGAGGCCACGCCAGGTCCCGTGCAGGCCGAGGCGGAGCAGGGTCGCATCGCCGGTCGCCGCCGCCAGGTTGCCGGCGTCAGAGCGCAGCGCCTCGGTGCGCGTGCGCACCGCGAGCGCGTCGGTCTCGACCGACACCTCCGGGCCGCCCTCGGCCGGCGCCTCCACCACGACCCCGCGCAGCCCCGCAGCCGCCATCATCAGGTCCATGTCGGTCCGCAGTGCCCGGCGGTCCTCCGGATCGGCACCCGCCGCAGGTTCCGGTGTGAGCGTCAGCGTGCCCACGCCGTAGCCGGCCACGCCCCAGACTGTCACCCCGTCGGTCAGCGCATAGCGCCCGTAAGGATAGAGCCCGGTCACCGCGCTCTCGACCGTGCCGCCTGCCGAGGCGCCCCGGAACGTGCCCTCGCCCTGGGCATGGGACAGCAGCAGTCCCGCCGTCGACCGCTCCCCGGTCCAGTCGGCACCGATGATCGCGCTGGTCACCTCGCCGGAGAGGCCAAGGTCACCCTCGCGCCCGTCGAAGCCCGAGATCGCACCACGGCCCCAAAGCGACCCGAAGCCGGTCTCCGCGCTCCCGCGGGTGAACGCGAACGATGAGCCGCTTATGAGCTCGTCCGCCCCGCCACCCTCGACATCCGACGCCGCACCGTCAAGCGCGTGCCGCCCAGCGAGCGTGAGCTCCACGTCCTCGGTGCGCGGCGCCGTCATCCGACCCTGGGCCGCATCGATCACGTGATCGGCGACGGTGCGCCCGAAGCGAGCGATCCATGCCTGCGGGATCGGGTCGGAGTTCTCGATCCAGCCCACTGCCCCCGACCTGGCAAGGCGCGCGCCGGAGGGGTTGGACAGATCCACGATCATGACCTCGAGAGCCTCGTCATGGCTGTCGTCGAGCACCGCGACCTCGATGGTCTTCGCTGTCTCGCCCGGCGCGAAGGTGAGCGTACCCTCGGCCTGCACGAAGTCCTCGCCTGCCGTCGCGGTTCCGTCGATCGTGAACCAGTCCACCGTCACCGGCCCCGACGCCGCGTGCTCGAGCGTGACCGCGAATTCGAGCACGGCCCCGACGCCCTCCTGAACGGTCGCGTCGGCAATCCAGAGTCCGGGCAGGACCGCGGGCGCATCCGCAATCCGGCCCGTCGCCTGCGCCTGCGCAATCTCCGCCCCCGATGGGCCGGAGAGGGTGAGCGTCAGGGTCTCCGAGCCCTTGTCGATGGAATCGACCAGCACCGGAACGGTGACCGTCTTCGCCGTCTCGCCCGCCGCGAAGGTGAGCGTGCCGCTCGTCGCGGTGTAGTCCGCGCCCGCCGTCGCGCTGCCGTCGGCGGTCTCGTAGTCCACCGTCACAGTCGACGACGAAGCCCGGGAGAGCGTCACCGCGAACGCCAGCGCCGCGCCCGGTCCTTCCTGCACCTCTGCGTCCGCCACCGAGAGCCCGGACGGGCCCTGGATCGTGACGCTCGGCACGTTCACGAGCGCCTCGTCGTCCGCGGTGCAGATCGCGCCGGCCTCGCCACAGTCCGGCGAGGGGCCGAGCGCTACCGTCACCGCGCCGTTGCCCGCAGGCTCGACGTGGATCTCCCAGAGGTCGTTCTGCCCCTGCACGACCCGGCGGACGCGCTTCACCGTCCCACCGGTGGCCGTCAGCGCCTCGTCGCGCAGGGTGCGGAAGCCCACCTGCGGCGCCTCGCTGAAGGCGAGGCGGAAGGTGAAGATGCTCGATCCGTCATGCTCCGCCGGCACGTCCACGAACGATGCCGTCAGCGCAGACGCATCCACAATGCGGCCCGTCGCCTGCGCCTTCGCAATCTCCGCGCCCGATGGGCCGGAGAGGGTGAAGGCCAGGGTCTCGACACCCTCGTCGATGCGGTCTTCATGCACCGCCACCTCGGCCACCACGCGGGTCTCGCCCGGCGCAAAGGTGAGGCGGCCAGCGGCCAGCGCGTAGTCCGTTCCCGCGCTCGCGCTCTCGTCAGACGTCGTGTAGGCGACGGTCACCTCCTCCTGCGACGCGGGGTCGAGCGTTACCACGAAGGCGAGTCGCCCACCCTCGTTTGCCTCCGCGTCCGCCACCGAAAATGCAGGCAGCGGCCCGGACGACGTCCCTTCGAGACGGGCCCCGGGGTGGCGCAGATCCGCCGCGAGGCCCCGTCCGCGAATGGCGCCGCCCTCGAGCGACAGCGTGTTGGCGAGCACGACCACGCTCGAGGCCGGCACGACCGCGTCCGCTATGGCGTAAGCGAACACGAGCTTCGGTGACCCCGAGCCGCTCACATACGCCGCGCGCGTGGCGGGCGCCGTGCCGACCACGATCCCGAGCGAAGGCCTTCCGCCCTGCGTGTCGACCGTCACGGGCTCGTTGAAGGTCACGTGGACGCGTGCCTCGTCCCCTGGGCTCCAGAGCCCGTCGGAGTCGGCTTCCACAGTGACTGCGGTAACGACCGGAGTGACATCGATGTGCTCCGGCGCGTAGCGCCCTTCGGCGTCGCGTACCGTACCGCCATTGAGCGACAGCCCGTTCGGGAGCACGCGCGCAACCCTCGCACCGGCTTCGATCGCCGTGACCGGATAGGCGAAGAGGAGCGTCGAAGTGCCCCCGCCGCCGACCCACGGCGCCTCGCGCCGCACGCCGTCGAGAACGATTGCGAGCGACGGCCGTCCGTTCGTGTCGTCCACCCACACAGGACGGTTGAAGGTGAGTTCGGCTTCCACGGTCTCGCCGGCGTCCCAGACCCCGTTACCGCCAGGGCCGTTTGCCACGCGCGCACCTGCGGACTCGAACTGTGCGTCCGCCGTGGTGTCCGCGCACACAGCCTCGGACCAGGGTCCGATCTCCGCGTCGGCTCGTATCGCCGCCACCCGGAAGTGCGCCGCCAGGTTCTCGCCCACCGTCAGCACGTACTCGGTCGGATCTCCGGCACCCGCCGGCAGGGACCCCGAGGCCTCCCAAGACGGCGACCCCACAGTGCAGGGCTCGATCGCCCAGGAAACGACCCAGCTCGTGATCTGGTCGCGCGCGATGTCCAGCGGCCAATCCCACGTCAGCCTGAGCTCGGTATCGCTCATCGGCTCCGCGTGCGGGTTGCGGGGCTGGCCGGGGACCCCACCCGGGCCGGGCAGGTCGTTGTCGGAGACGAGTCGCCTCGTCACCGCCTCGCCCCGGTTGTAGCCGGGCCCCGGCACGATGGAGACGGTCACCTCGCTTGGGGTCTCGTGTGCGGCGTCGTCCACCGTCGCCACCTCGAGCGCCACCTCGCCTGTCCCCGCCGCGACGACGACCGCCGTCGGCGCGGGCGCCTGGAGCATGGCCCCCGACTCGCTGACCTCGACTTCTACGCGCAGGTCCGAGGCCGGAGGAGGATCCGCGGTCACGACGAACTCAAGCACGTCGCCTTCCCTCGCCTGAGGCGATCCGGGCAGTTCCGCCACCGACACCGTCACCGCCGGCGACGGTGCTGTGCTTCCGGCGCCCGGCGCGGACCAGTTTTCCGCAACCGAACCGTCCGCGTTCCAGGGATTGCGCGCGTTCCGCGCGAGCACCCGCACCTCGTAGGATGCGCCTGCCTCAAGCCCCTCGAGCACCGCCCGCGTATCGGTGAGGCCGGCAGGCCCGTCCAGCCAGGCTGCCTCGCCCGCCTTGCGGTACTGCACGTCGTAGCTGTCGATGGTACCGGGGTTGCCCCGGTCCACCGGCGCATGCCAGATCGCTTCGAGCACTGTCGGAGAGAGCGCGCTCACCGTCGGCGCTGCCGGCGCTGCCGGCGCGCGGCCTCCGTCGTTGTCGAGGATGCGAATCGTCGCCGACGACTGCTCCCCGAGCGTGTAGCCGTGCCCCGGCAGGAGGCGGACCGTAATCGAGCCGTCGGGCTCGATGGCGCTGTCGTCCAACGTCGCAATCACGCGCTGCATGGTGCTCTGTTGCGACCGCGGTCCGTACTGCCTCGTGTCACTTGAGGTGTAACTCACCATCATGTCCCCCGTATATGCGTAGCGGGCGTCTACCTCGATCCACTCGGTGATCGGGCCGGAGAGCAGAACGTCGAACCGGGCGTACTCACCCTCGACGATCGTATCCACGTCGTCGTGCGGCACGATCGTGAGAATGAGCGACCCGGTGTCGTCGTCCGCGACCGTCACGGAAACCGCAGCCGCGGTCACCGCGCCGTAATCGGCGCCCGACACCGCGTGCGACACCGTCGCCGCGTCGTTGGCCGAGTCGTCGTCCTGCGCTGCCGAGACCGTCACCGTCTGCGCCTGGTTCCAGGTCGCGGCGGTGAAGGTCAGCGAGGCGGGGCTTGCCGTCACGTCCGGGCTGCCCGCGACCGACGGCACGACCGTCACCGGGCCCGTCGGCTGCGAACGGAGCGCAACCGTGTAGGTCCGGCTGTCCCCTTCCGGCACCGTGAGCGCCGATGCCGATACGTCCACGCCGAGCGTGTCGTCGTCGGCGACCGTCACGGAAACCGCAGCCGCGGTCACCGCGCCGTAATCGGCGCCCGACACCGCGTGCGACACCGTCGCCGCGTCGTTGGCCGAGTCGTCGTCCTGCGCTGCCGAGACCGTCACCGTCTGCGCCTGGTTCCAGTTCGCCGCCGTGAAGGACAGCGAGGCGGGGCTGACCGTCACGTCCGGGTCACCGGCCGCCGAAAGGGTCACCGTCACCGGGCCCGTCGGCTGCGAGCGGAGCGCAACCGTGTAGGTCCGGCTGTCCCCTTCCGGCACCGTCAGCGCCGACTCCGACACATCCACGCCGGCGGTGTCGTCGTCCGGGACCGTCACCGGAATCGTGGACCCGGTCACCGTGCCGTAATCGCCGCCCGACGCCGCATGCGACAGCGTCGCAGCGTCATCCGCCGCGTCGTCGTCCTGGGCCGCAGACACCGTCACGCTCTGCCTCTGGTTCCAGTTCGCCGCCGTGAAGGACAGCGCCGCTGGGCTGACCGTCACGTCCGGACTGCCGGCCGCCGAGACGGCCACCGTCACCGGACCCGTCGGCTGCGAACGGAGCGTCACCGAGTAGTTCTGGCTAACCCCTTCCGGCACCACGAGGCGCGCGGCCGATACATTGACGCCACGCCTGTCATTGTCATCGATTTCCAAGGTCGCAGCCGTCACCGTCAGGCCCTGGGCCGTGCCCCCGATCGAGATCGTCTCGGCGACCTCGTCGAGGGCGTCGTCCACCGGCGTCAGGCTGAAGCTCGCCGTCCCCTCGGTCTGGCCCGCCGGGATCGTCAGCGTGAAGTCCGGGACCGCCGCGAAGTCGCCGGCAGACGCCGTCCTCGCCGACACCGACACCGTCACCTCGGTATCCGATGTCCGCGGCGCGGCGTTCAGGGCGCCCGTCACCTGGACGGCCGTCGCGCCGGCATCCTCATCGACCGTATCGGGCGATACCGACAGTGCCACGCCGGTCGACGCCGTCTCGTCGTCCTCGACCGTCACGGAAACCGCATCCGCAGTCACCGCGCCGTAATCGGCGCCCGACACCGCGTGCGACACCGTCGCCGCATCGTTGGCCGCGTCGTCGTCTTCGGCCGCAGACACCGTCACCGTCTGCGCCTGGTTCCAGGTCGCCGCCGTGAAGGTCAGCGAGGCGGGACTCGCCGTCACGTCCGGGCTGCCAGCAACCGACGGTACGACCGTCACCGGGCCCGTCGGCTGCGAGCTGAGCGCCACCGTGTAGGTCCGGCTGTCTCCTTCCGGCACCGTCAGCGCCGACGCCGATACGTCCACGCCGGCGGTGTCGTCGTCCGCGACCGTCACGGTCCCGCCCGTCACCGTCAGGCCCTGGGCCGTGCCGACGATCGAGAGCGTCTCGGCGCCCTCGTCGATGGCGTCGTCAACCGGCGCCAGGCTGAAGCTCGCCGTCCCCTCGGTCTGGCCCGCCGGGATCGTCAGCGTGAAGTCGGGAACCGCCGCGAAGTCGCCGGAAGACGCCGTCCCCGCCGACACCGACACCGTCACCTCGGTATCGGAGGTCCGCGGCGCGGCGTTCAGGGCGCCCGTCACCTGGACGGCCGTTGCACCGGCATCCTCATCGACCGTGTCGGGCGATGCCGACAGCGCGATGCCGGTGGACGCCGTGTCGTCGTCCGCAACCGTCACGGAAACCGCAGCCGCGGTCACCGCGCCGTAATCGGCGCCCGACACCGCGTGCGACACCGTCGCCGCGTCGTTGGCCGCATCGTCGTCCTGCGCCGCAGCCACCGTCACCGTCTGCGCCTGGTTCCAGGTCGCGGCGGTGAAGGTCAGCGAGGCGGGGCTGACTGTCACGTCCGGGCTTCCAGCAACCGACGGTACGACCGTCACCGGGCCCGTCGGCTGCGAGATGAGCGCCACCGTGTAGGTCCGGCTGTTCCCTTCGGGCACCGTCAGCGCCGACGCCGATACGTCCACGCCGGCTTCGTCCCGGTTCAGGATCCGCACGGAGGCCATGCGGGAATTTCCGCCGGGCGGGGTGACGCCGTCGATTTGGTCGTAAGCTTCGTAGTGACCGCCGAGATTGCCGGTCTGCGTCTCCGCGCCTCCGGGAAGGATCTCGAACGTCACCGTGCCGTCATCGGCTACGACACCGTCGCTTTCCGTCGGGATTTCGACGATGATCTCGGTCTCGGCCGGGCCGAACGTCTCCTGCTGGTTCTGCCGCGACGAAGCGTATCCGCCGACCGCAGAAATCGTGTAGTCGAAGGTTGTCGAAGGCCCGAGCAGGTTCTCCGGAGTCAACCAGTCCGACGCCCAGATGCGGGTCAGCCTGAAGCGGGCGGGTTCGCCTTCGCCCACCTCTGCGTCGACGGCTTCGACGGTGACGGTCGGGTTTCGGTTGAGGACCTCGATGTCGACCGCCGTCACCGAACCGAAGGAGAATTTCGGACAGAACCGGACGTCGTCGGGAGATCCGTAACACTCATGGTGGACTCCCGTGACGTTACCGGGAAGATCGTGCATATGGCGGACTTGCGGCAGGATATCGATCGCGAGGCGGCCGTTGTCCGGACCGACGAACCGCCGGTCACCTGCGTTCAGGCTCGTCAAGAATCCATCGACCAGTTGATCCGAACAGGGAAACCGGATCTTGAAGTCGGTGCCGTAGGTCCGGCGCTGGGGATGATTCAGCTCTTCCCGGTAGTGCACCGGAATTCTGAAGAATTCTCCGTCAGGCGCGAGCGTGCCTCCCGTGCATACCACCTCGAACTCGATATCTTGCCCTTCGACCATCGAGCCGACCCAGGTGTCGCCCTGGACCGTCATCGGCGGCGAGATCCACCGGAGCGAGACCACCGGAATGTCGTCGTCTTCGACCAGGACCGTCGCACTGCGGTCGCTGCCGACCCGATACTCCGCCGCGTTCTTGAGTGTCACCGAGATCTCGCCGTCGCCCTCGTTCTCGAGGTCTGCTTCCGAGGCGACCGCCAATGTCGTTTCGCTCGCGCCTGCTGCGAACGTGACGGTGACGTCCGGCGACGGCCCGGCGTTGTCCATCAGCGCGCGCGTTGCGGCGCTCATGATTTTCCTGTGGCCGGAAATATCGACATTCACGGTCAGGCTTTCGTCCGTGCGCTCGTCGCGGCTGAAGCGGAACACCGCGTCGGCACCTTCGGTCACGGTCGCCTGCACGGCGCTCACCGAAACTGTCGCGGGAATGTTCGGTATGGCCCAGATTCTTGCTGTGCGTCCGTGGCCATTGCCGTTCACCGCGCGCACCTGAAAGGCGTACAGCACGCCGTTCGTCAACTGCCGGAAGACGCTCGAAGTCGAGTCCCCGACCGAAGTCCAGGTGGTGGAGGCGGGTATCAAGAGGCCTTGTGCATGGCGCGTCTCGTAATACTCAATGCTGGAGCTGCCACTGTCGACCGGCGCAGACCAATTCAGATCGACGCGCCCGTCTTTCGCAATAGCGGTGAGAAGTTGCGGTTCGGACGGAAAACCCAACAACTGGGCCTGCGCCGGCAACGCTCCCGCCAGCACGCTCAAGAGAAGCAGCAATGACACCGCCCACGCGAACAGAAGGCGCGCGCCGCCGTTGCCGCCGAACCGGCCCGAAGCGCCTGCCGGCCGCTGCTGCGTCCGGTCCGGCGGGATCGCGCTGCCCGGTTCAGGCTTCGATGCCGCGACATAAACCGCATCCGTATGGGCTGCAAAGTTCCGATGGTTGAGCGCGTGCATTTCTCGATTCCCTTTCCCTTCTCGGCAGAGCGCGAGGGTTGATCCCGCTCTGCAGTTAGCTGCGGAAAAGGTACGGAGGGAATCGAGTGGCCGGCAGATACACTTCCCTTGTTTTTCAAAATACAGTGCGTTAATTATCTCCGGACTGTTTTGTTATTTTCCTCGCTATTTGACCGATAATTCCATGTGACCTGTGTCGATAATTCGAGCGGTACAGTATCGGTGGGAGTTATCCTGCTTTCCGGACAATCGCGTCCGAATCCTGAGCTTCTATATGGGGATAAGCCGGATCGAGCGGCGCCGATCCCGGGCGTCAGGGGCGCCGAACGGCCCCGCGCGGCCAAGCCGAAAGAGAGGCTATCGCGCGCTAGAGAATCAACCGATTATCGCGACGATGATCCATCGCAAATGGAGATTGGCAGAAAACACTCCATGACAGGTGAAGTGGGCCCCTGAAGCCCACTTAAGTGCCATGAGCGCGAATTACGGACTGCAGGTCTTTGCGGCGATATTCATCAATGCGTCAAGTTCCCGAAACATCCCGTCGTCCTGACAGAAGGCGACGTTGAAACGCATCTTGGGCGAGGGCTCCATGCCGGGCCGGAACAGGGCGCCGGGCGCGAGCAGCATGCTGCGCTCGATCGCGGCCTCGGCGAGGGGCGTCGTGTTGGCGAGGCCCGGAATGTCCAGCCAGGCGTACAGCCCGTGCGTCCGGTCGTCGGCCGGACCGAGACCGAGCGCCTCGAGACGGCGGAGCGCGGCGAGGCGCGTCTTCTGGATCCTGGCGATGAGCCTGCTGCGCAACTTCCTGTAATTTCCCTGGTCGATCACTTCGCAAACCAGCCGCTCCGAATACTCGGAGGTGGCCGACTGGGTGAGCAGCTTTAGATCGGCCAGATCCCGAACGAGGTCCTTGTGGCCGGCCAGGAACCCGACCCGGAGCCGCGGCGACAGGAACTTGGAAAAGCTGGTCATGAAAATCACCCGATCCAACTGATCGAGGCCGGCGAGGCGCGGCGGGGCTTCCGGATGACACAAGGCGGAGATCGCGTCCTCGACGATGTAGAAGTCGTATCGCTCGGCCAGCTTCAGAAGCTTGAACATGGTTCCCTGGGAGATGCTGCTGCCCGTCGGGTTCTGTACGACGGGTGTCGTGATGAAGAGGCGCGGATTATGCGCCTTTGCGATCTCCTCCAACCGTTCCAGGTCCGGCCCTTCATCGGTCCAGGGCACCCCGTGGACATTGACGCCAAGGGCGCGCATATGTCCGAACCAATGGTAGAACCCGGGATCGTCCACAAGGACCGCGTCATCGGGCCGGACCAGATGGCGGGCCACCAGGTCGACGCTGCCGGTGATGCCGTTGGTCAGCAGTATCTGTTTCGGACACGCCTCGATCCCGTGCTCGGCAAGCAGGCGGCAGATGTGTGCGCGCAACGGGGGAAAGCCCAGCGGGTCGCCATAGCCGCAGTCCAGGCCGTCGAGTCCCCGGCGCGCCAGCTCGCGCAGGGCCCGGTCCAGCCCGTTTTCCTCGTGCCACGACAGCGGCAGCCAGCCGCTGCCGGGCCGGTACTTGAAGCAGTTCTGGTCGGTCTGCTTGCGCATCAGCCAGAGCACGTCGTCGGCCCGGGCCGCTTGCGGCTCCGCGTCGTCCGGCTCCTCCGGCCGACACGGCGTGTTGACGAAGAAGCCGGCGCCGGGCCGCGACTGCACGTAGCCCGATGCGACGAGCTGATCGTAGGCGTTGACCACCGTGCATTTGCTGACATCGTGCCCGTCGGCGAATTGGCGGATGGAGGGCAGTCTGGTGCCGGGGCGAAGCGCCCTCTCCTCCACCAATCGTCCAATTCCCTTGACGATCTGCTCGGTCAAAGGCGTTTGCCGCGACGAATCCAATCGGATCAACATGCGATATCCCCTCTTGTCGAGACGTGGAGAAGCCCGGCGGACAATCCGTGGCGACGAGCCTGTCCGGGCAATGGCGTCCGGTTCGTCTTCCTCATGTGCTGCGAACCGGAGGGATGGAGCTTTCGTTCCGCGCTGGGAAAGCACGGGGCAAGGGCGGATGGCTGAGCGGAACAGGGCGCCGGTGCAAGTGTCGCGACCGGAAACGAGCGGATCGGCCGCCTGCGCGTATGGGGCCGGCGCACCCCGATTCGCGGCTCGGGCGGACAACAGGTCCTGTCTTCAAGCGGATATTGCGGTATAACCATCGTGCATATCCTTAACCACAATCAGTATATACGCGCCGGGATCATATAAAATAGACATGTCATCACAAAATATGCTAACTATTATCACAAGTCCGTGACAACGGCGGAGGATCCCGTGGACTCAGACGCCTATCAGTTGCTTCGTCACGAAATCCTGCACGGCACGCTGATGCCGGGCGACCGGCTGCGGGTGGCGGATCTCAACGATCGCCATCAGCTCGGCATAACGCCGATCCGCGAGGCGCTGATGCGGTTGACCAGCGAGGGCCTCGTCTCATGGCAAAGCTATCGCGGTGCACGCGTGGCCGGGATCGACATCGAAGAGTTCCGCGACATGTTTCGGACCCGCCGGCAAATCGGCCGGCTGTGCCTGACGCAGGCCATCGAGCTGGGCGACGCGGCCTGGGAGGCGGAGATCATGCGGTCGTTCCACCTGCTGAAACGGACGCCCTTTCCGAACCCATCCGACGGCGTCGAAACGGTCGTCGCCTGGGAGCGCTCTCACCGCGAGTTCCACTACGCGCTGATCGCCGCGTGCGGCTCTCCCTGGCTCCTGCGGTTCTGGGAAACGCTGACCGACCATTCGGAACGCTACCGCAAGCTACGACTGCTCCATCCCGGCGCCGGGCAGGAAGCGGGCCGCGATGACGATCGCGAGCATGACGATCGCGAGCATGAGGAGATCGTGCAGGCGGTCATCGCCCGCGACACTTCCGCCGCGACGGCACTTCTGGACGAGCATCTGACCCAGACCGAAGACGCGGTGGCCAAACTCATCCAACCGGGCTGAACGTAGACGGTCGGACGGAGCACCCGGCCCTTGGGCACCTTAACCCGCATTTCTCACCAGGGTCACGGCCTGCGTCACGTCCAGGCGCTCGAGCCGCTAGGAGCGGGCCGAAAAGCGTATCAGGGAATACGGTTGAGGCCCGTGACGACGCGGGCGGGCGCCTGGACGCGACCCGAAGGGCGGCGCCCTCCGGCCGACAGCGGGCGTCACGGCGCTTCCCCGATGCACCACATCGCGGTGCGCGCCGTTCCTACTCCGTCGGCCGGAGAGCGCCGCGCAGACCATGATCATGGTGAGAAATGCGGGTTAAAGGACCGGATCTCGATGGACCGAACCCTCTTCGCCGTCTTCACTCGACAAACACGACTTGAGAGAACCGCTTCTCCGTCCCCCGACACGTAACTCGCGACGTTGCCGGCAGAACACGAGCGCTTGACAAGGAAACGCGACACAGGTCAGAAAACAAAGAGACAATTCGGCTCCAGACGCGACTGACACCACCGGAGCCACCCATCCCTCATGCGGCGGGACCAAGGTTCAAGTCCTCGAGCGCCCGCCAACTATCCAAGACTCACAGTCCCAGCGGGAGGTAACCATGGCGCTCAAGGACAGCGTGGACGGAATCCTGGAGGCAGCGGTATCAAGAGGCGACGTGCCGGGAGTCGTGGCGGCGGCGACGGCGGCGGAGGGAACCGTCTATGAGGGGGGGTTCGGCGAACGCGCGGCCGGCAGCGGCACCGCGATGACGCCGGACACGGTCGGCTGGATCGCGTCCATGACCAAGGCCGTCACCGGCGCGGCAGCCATGCAGCTGGTCGAGCAGGGCAGGCTGGAGCTCGACGGGCCGGCGAGCGCGGTGATCCCGTATCTGGGCGAAGTCGGGGTGCTGCAAGGATTCGACGAGGACGGCCAGCCGAGGACGCGCCAGCCGAAGCACCCGGTGACGCTCCGCCATCTGCTGACGCACACCTCCGGCTTCGCCTATGAAATCTGGAACGGGGACATCCTCGCGTACCAGAAGGCGAAGGACGTGCCGCAGATCACGAGCTGCGAGAACGCGGCGCTGACGACGCCGCTCGTGTTCGATCCGGGCGAACGGTGGGACTACGGCATCGGTATCGACTGGGCCGGCAAGATGGTCGAGGCGGTGAGCGGCCAGCGGCTCGGGCAATACATGAAGGAGAACATCTTCGACCCGCTCGGCATGGACGACACCGCATTCCGGATCACGCCGGCGATGCAGGAGCGGATCGCGACCGTCCATGCGCGCGGCGAGGACGGCGCCTGGGTGCCGATGGAGTTCACCATCGAGCAGGACCCCGAGTTCGAGATGGGCGGCGCCGGCCTCTACTCCACGGTCGGCGACTACCTCAAGTTCATCCGGATGATCCTGAATCGGGGCGCGGCCAACGGCCACAGGGTGCTCAGGGCCGAGACCGTGGAGGCCATGTCCGCCAACAGCATCGGCAACAGCTGTGTCGTGAGGCTCTTCACGGCCATGCCACCCTATTCCAACGATGCGGAATTCTTCCCCGGCATGGAGAAGACCTGGGGGCTCACCTTCATGATCAACAACGAGGCGGCGCCGACCGGCCGCTCTGCGGGCAGCCTCGGTTGGGCCGGTCTCGCTAATTCCTATTTCTGGATCGATCCCGCGAAGGGCATCGGCGGCGCCTATCTGACCCAGATCCTCCCCTTCGCGGACGAGAAGTCCCTGCCGCTCTATCTGGACTTCGAAACGGCGGTTTACCAGAGCCTGTAGACGCAGGAGACGCCCACACGGTCCCGGCTACGCAATCGTCCGCCAAAGAGAGTATCCGGCTCTTGCCGGAGCCGGTTACCGGGAAGGCGGGCACCTCGGGCGAAGCGGCCCGGACCGTCTGCAGCGATAGCCGAACGCGGACGTGGGGGCGCTGGACGCGAACCACCGGTTGCTGGCACGGGCGGCGTCATCGATCAGTGTCTCGAGTTCCGGGTGACTCCGAGGGTTCGTTAGAACCGGGCCTTCAGCGCGCTGCTGAACCCGTGGCTTTCATATTCGGGCGAACCGATGCCGTCGTAGTAGCCTTCAATCTCTAAGGCGACGCCCTCGCCAAGCCGGATGTCGACACCCAAGTCGGCACGCGCCCGGCCTCCGGCGAAACCTGAATCGGCCGCGCCACCGGCAGTCGCCGAATAGACGCCGGCGACGCCGCCGGTCAGGGTGACATTACCGTCGCCTGCCGAGACCGGAAGCCGGAAGTCGATGCCGGCTTTCGACTGCTTGAGGCTTACCTCCTGGCCGCCGATCCACCGCCCGGCGCTGTCGGCAAAGCCCGACTGGCTGTCCCGGATCGCCAGCAGTTCGGCGTAGGGCGTCAGCTTGAGGTCGCCCTCGAGCTCCACATCGCCTTCCATGCGGAGTTGCGCCAGCCAGCGCTCGGTGTCGAACTTGCCGGCCGCACCGGCGGCATGGGCGATTCGGTTCCCGGTCTGCCCGTACATCAGCCGGCCTTCGAAGTAGAGCGGTTGCCCCTCGATTTGCGCAGCGAAATACGGGCCAGCAAGCCACCCCGCGCCGTCGACGCTGCCCTTTCGGCCGGGAAGCGTCCCTTCGTTCAGGTCGGCCTGGAACATCAGGCCGGCCAACAGCCGGTCGGTCACCCGCCAGTGGCCACCCGCCGCGCCGAACATCCGGCGGCTGTGCGCGCCGTCGCCATTCGACCAGGTGGCCTGGGCATCAAGCCATACGTCCTGGAGGTGCAGCGAGCCGCCCACCGTGCCTCCGTCCTCGGTCGCCTGTCCCGACAGCTCGCTGGGAGCTTCTCCGTTCCTCAGGAACCGGGTCAGGCGCGGCTGGTTGTTAGCCAGCGCGTTGGCCCGGTTGAGCATGAAACCGGAGATGTTGTGCCGAAGCTCGGCAACCGCCGGCATCGCAAACGGTGTTGCCGCCGCCGAGGCCGACGCGCTCGCGCCGGCTTCGTTCATCGCGCGCACCTCGAAGGCGTAGGCCGTGCCGTTGGTGAGGCCGGAGACCGCCGCCGCCAGGCTCGTCCCGGCAGACTGCCAGGGCGTCGACGCAGGCACGGAAGCACCCTCGGCATGGCGGTACTCGTAGCCGGTGACGGCAGAGCCGCCGTCACGCGCCGGCGCCTGCCAAGCCAGCACCGCCTCGCGGTCGCCCGGAGTCGCCGAGAAGTCTTGCGGCGCATCCGGTACCGTCAGGGGCGTCGACGTCACCGAAGCGATTGCGCTCGCGCCGGCATCGCTCACCGCGCGCACCTCGAAGGCGTAGGCCGTGCCGTTGGTGAGGCCGGAGACCGTCGCCGCCAGGCTCGTCCCGGCTGACCGCCAGGGCGTCGCCGCAGGCACGGATGCACCCGCGGCATGGCGGTACTCGTAGCCGGTGACGGCAGAGCCGCCGTCACGCGCCGGCGCCTGCCAAGCCAGCACCACCTCGCGGTCGCCCGGAGTCGCCGAGAAGTCTTGCGGCGCATCCGGTACCGTCAGGGGCGTCGACGTCACCGAAGCGATTGCGCTCGCGCCGGCATCGCTCACCGCGCGCACCTCGAAGGCGTAGGCCGTGCCGTTGGTGAGGCCGGAGACCGTCGCCGCCAGGCTCGCCCCGGCAGACCGCCAGGGCGTCGACGCAGGCACGGATGCACCCGCGGCATGGCGGTACTCGTAGCCGGTGACGGCAGAGCCGCCGTCACGCGCCGGCGCCTGCCAAGCCAGCACCACCGCGCGGTCGCCCGGAGTCGCCGAGAAGTCTTGCGGCGCATCCGGTACCGTCAGGGGCGTGGGCGGAGCCGTGACCTGGGTTGCAGGCGTCGCCGCCGCAGAGGCCGACGCGCTCGCGCCGGCATCGTTCACCGCGCGCACCTCGAAGGCGTAGGCCGTGCCGTTGGTGAGACCGGAGACCGTCGCCGCCAGGCTCGTCCCGGCTGACCGCCAGGGCGTCGACGCAGGCACGGACGCACCCTCGGCATGGCGGTACTCGTAGCCGGTGACGGCTGAGCCGCCGTCATGCGCCGGTGCCTGCCAAGCCAGCACCACCGCGCGGTCGCCCGGAGTCGCCGAGAAGTCTTGCGGCGCATCCGGTACCGTCAGGGGCGTGGGCGGAGCCGTGACCTGGGTTGCAGGCGTCGCCGCCGCCGAGGCCGACGCGCTCGCGCCGGCTTCGCTCACCGCGCGCACCTCGAAGGCGTAGGCCGTGCCGTTGGTGAGGCCGGAGACCGTCGCCGCCAGGCTCGTCCCGGCTGACCGCCAGGGCGTCGCCGCAGGCACGGATGCACCCTCGGCATGGCGGTACTCGTAGCCGGTGACGGCAGAGCCGCCGTCACGCGCCGGCGCCTGCCAAGCCAGCACCGCCTCGCGGTCGCCCGGAGTCGCCGAGAAGTCTTGCGGCGCATCCGGTACCGTCAGGGGCGTCGACGTCACCGAAGCGATTGCGCTCGCGCCGGCTTCGTTCATCGCGCGCACCTCGAAGGCGTAAGCCGTGCCGTTGGTGAGGCCGGAGACCGTCGCCGCCAGGCTCGTCCCGGCAGACCGCCAGGGCGTCGCCGCAGGCACGGATGCACCCTCGGCATGGCGGTACTCGTAGCCGGTGACGGCAGAGCCGCCGTCACGCGCCGGCGCCTGCCAATCCAGCACCACCGCGCGGTCGCCCGGAGTCGCCGAGAAGTCTTGCGGCGCATCCGGTACCGTCAGGGGCGTGGGCGGAGCCGTGACCTGGGTTGCAGGCGTCGCCGCCGCAGAGGCCGACGCGCTCGCGCCGGCTTCGTTCATCGCGCGCACCTCGAAGGCGTAAGCCGTGCCGTTGGTGAGGCCGGAGACCGTCGCCGCCAGGCTCGTCCCGGCTGACCGCCAGGGCGTCGCCGCAGGCACGGACGCACCCTCGGCATGGCGGTACTCGTAGCCCGTAACCGGAGAACTGCCGGGAACCGCCGGTGCTTGCCAGGCAAGCGTCACCTGGCTGTTGCCCGGCCTCGCCGTCAGGTGCTGCGGCGAAGACGGCGCGCCGTCATTGTCCTCGATGGTGACCGTCGTGAGGCAGCCCGAGCAGGCGATCGTCCCGTCCACCTCTACAAGGCGCACCCACGGCGGCTGACCGGGCGACATTTGGAGCGTCAACCGCATATCCTCGTCGTCCTCGTCGTCCTCGTCGTCGAGAATGGCGAGCGCGACCGTACTCCTGGCCTGCCACACACCGTTGACGACGGAGAAATCTTCCGGACCGATGACAAGCGTGATCGATAGGGCCTCGTAATCGTCGGGCGACGATGCTCCGCCCGGCACCGCCTGCGTCGAAACGGATACATAAACCCGCGCAGCCGGACGGCCGCCGCCCCGCTCCACCTGTGCGACGATCGTCACGCCGGCGTCGCCCGCGTCTTCCGCAAAGCGGTAGGCCGCCCGCTCATGGCGGACGGTGACCGTGGGATGCCGCTCCGGCGTTGCCGTCGCCGCGGCGGGATCGCCCCCGCCGGTCTTGTTCACCGCCCGCACCTCGAAGGCGTAGGCCGTGCCGTTGGTCAGGCCGTCGACGGTTATTGTCCGAGCCGTTCCCACGGATCGCCATGCCTTCCCCGAAGGCACCGCGGCGCCCTCGGCGTAGCGATATTGGTAGCGGGCGACTGCGGAAGTGCCCCTATCGGCCGGCGCTTCCCAGCTGAGCGTTACCGCGCCGTGGTGCGCCTTTGCCGTCAGGTTCCGCGGCGCGGACGGGACAAGACCGGGCTTCGACCGGGTCTGCGCTGCCGGACCCTCTCCCCGGGCGTTCAGCGCCCGCACCTGGAAGGTGTAGCGCGTGCCGTCGGTCAGGCCGGAGACCGTCGCCGTCAGGCTCGTCCCGGCAGATTGCCAGGGCGTCGCCGCAGGCACGGATGCACCCTCGGCATGGCGGTACTCGTAGCCCGTGACGGCAGAGCCATCGTCACGCGCCGGCGCCTGCCAAGTCAGCGTCACCTGGCCGCTGCCCCGCGTCGCAGTCAGGTGCTGCGGCAAAGACGGCGGGCCGTCATTGTCCTCGATGGTGACCGTCGTGAGGCACTCAAAGCCGCAGGCGGTCGTCCCGTCCACGTCTACAAGGAGCACCCACGGCGGCAGACCGTGCGACTTTTGGAACGTCAACCGCAAATCCTCGTCGTCCTCGTCGGCGTCGTCGTCGAGAATGGCGAGCGCGACCGTATTCCTGGCCTGCCACACACCGTTGACGACGGAGAAATCTCCCGGACCGAAGCCAACGTGGATCGTTAGGGTTTCGTAATCGTCGTGCGGCGAGGCTCCGCCCGGTACAGCCCGCGTCGAAACGTCCAAAAAAAGCGGCTCGGTCGGACGGCCGCCGCCCGCCTCCACCTGTGCGACGATCGTCACACCGGCATCGCCCGCGTCTTCCGCAAAGCGATAGGCCGCCCGGTCATGGCGGACGGTGACCGTGGGATGCCGCTCCGGCGTTGCCGTCGCCGCGGCGGGATCGCCCCCGCCGGTCTTGTTCACCGCCCGCACCTCGAAGGCGTAGGCCGTGCCGTTGGTCAAGCCGTCGATGGTTCTTATCCGAGCCGTTCCCACGGATCGCCATGCCTTCCCCGAAGGCACCGCAGCGCCCTCGGCGTAGCGGTATTGGTAGCGGGCGATTGCGGAAGTGCCCCTATCGGCCGGCGCTTCCCAGCTGAGCGTTACCGCGCCGTGGTGCGCCTTTGCCGTCAGGTTCCGCGGCGCGGACGGGACAAGACCGGGCCTCGACCGGGTCTGCGCTGCCGGCCCCTCTCCCCGGGCGCTCACCGCCCGCACCTGGAAGGTGTAGCGCGTGCCGTCGGTCAGGCCGGAGAACCTCACCGTCAGGCTCGTCCCGGCAGACCGCCAGGGCGTCGACGCAGGCACGGAAGCACCCTCGGCATGGCGGTACTCGTAGCCCGTGACGGCAGAGCCACCGTCACGCGCCGGTGCCTGCCAGGTCAGCGTCACCTGGCCGCTGCCCCGCGTCGCAGTCAGGTGCTGCGGCAAAGACGGCGGGCCGTCATTGTCCTCGATGGTGACCGTCGCGAGGCACTCAAAGCCGCAGGCTGTCGTCCCGTCCACCTCTACCAGGCGCAGCCACGGCGGCTGACCGTGCGCTTTTTGGAGCGTCAACCGCAGATCCTCGTCGTCCTCGTCGTCCTCGTCGTCGAGAATGGCGAGCGCGACCGTATTCCTGGCCTGCCACACACCGTTGACGACGGAGAAATCTCCCGGACCGAAGCCAACGTGGATCGCCAGGGCTTCGTAATCGTCGTGCGGCGAGGCTCCGCCGGGTACCGCCCGCGTCGAAACGGATACAAAAAACCGCTCGGTCGGACGGCCGTCGCCCGCCTCCGCCTGTGCGACGATCGTCACACCGGCGTCGCCCGCGTCTTCCGCAAAGCGGTAGACCGCCCGGTCATGGCGGACGGTGACCGTGGGATGCCGCTCCGGCGTCGCCGTCGCCGCGGCGGGATCGCCCCCGCCAGTCTCGTTCACCGCCCGCACCTCGAAGGCGTAGGCCCTGCCGTTGGTCAGGCCGGAGACCCTCGCCGTCAGGTTCGTCCCGGCAGACCGCCAGGGCGTCGACGCGGGCACAGAAGCACCCTCGGCATGGCGGTACTCGTAGCCGGTGACGGCAGAGCCACCGTCACGCGCCGGCGCCTGCCAGGCCAGCATCACCTGGCCGTGGCTTGGCGTCGCCGCAAGGCTTAGCGGCGCCGAAGGAGCCGTCGAGACGGTTTGCGCCGCGGCCGGGGAAGCCGACAGCAGCACGGCGACGACGAGAACCGCGAGCGCTCCGAGCAGAAGCGTCCACAAGGCGAACCGCGCGCGGATATGACGTGCGCCGCCGATGTGCCTGCCGCATTCGAAGGCGCCGGGCCACCGGTACCGAAGGTCTTCCGCCTTGCCGGATCGGGGCTGGAGTTCTGCCGTGTGCTCCGCAGGGGGAAGCAGGCTTTCGGATTGTGGGCCGCGGCTCGAGCCAGCATCCAGCAACTCGTGCATTGGCCGTTTCCTTGTCCGTTGCTGTCGAAGCCGGGTCTTCGACCTTTTGCTTCGGGTAACGATCCGGACAATTAGGAAACAGAACGACATAATGGGATGTACAACTGACTGTAATTTGAAATTACAATGGTGCCCCGAATGGCAGTTCTGTGCAGAATAAATGCCGTAGTTGTGATTGAATTTGCAGCGGTACTGTACCGGTCCTTAAATAGGTACAGTATTGGTGCATTTCATCCAGCCACCTATGCACACCACTCCGGTTGCAAGGCTTTGCCACCACATATTGAGTTTGAAGTTGGGGCGGTCGAACGGCTATAATGTTCGCTGTTTATTCGACAACCTGGAGTGATCCTCCCCCATCGAGTTGGTCCACCCTTAGGTTATGGAGAAGAGGAGGACCGACGATGGCGAGGAAGCGTTACAAGCCTGAGGAGATCGTGAGCCCGCTGCGGCAGGCAGAGGTCCTGCATGGGCAGCAGCGTCGCCACGTGCAGTGCCTGCTCGTCGCAGCGGTCGCGCTGGGTCTCGTAGCTGTCCGAACCGGCGTCGTCCGGAGGCGAGAAGAACCCGACCCGGAGCAGTTCCGCGAGCTGGTGCGGCTGGAGCGCGCTGTCCACGGTCACCGGCGGCAGGGCACCCGCTTGGCGAGGTTCTGAAGAGAGCAAGGCAAGCTGCAATCCGTTATCGCGGCCTCACCGGAAAACCGCTTGGCATTATCGGTTCCGCGCGTCGCCGGACCCGTCGCCGGGCAAACACTGGATGGCCGGGTCAAGTCCGGGGGCGTCCACATACGGGCCCGCGGCGCGCGCATGCCGCATCGAGAGGCCGGACACACGGAAGCACTCGACCGCATGCCCCGAGCCCTCCGAAGAAATGCTTGCATCAACGGGGGCGTCCACACACGATCCGCGTACCTCCATACGGGCCCGCGGCGCGCGCATGCCGCATCGAGAGGCCGGACACACGGAAGCACCCGACCGCATGCCCCGAGCCCTCCGAAGAAATGCTTGCATCAACGGGGGCGTCCACACCCGGGGGCGTCCACACACGGCCATGACGAGAAAAAGGCGCCGGGCAGGTGGATAGAAACCTCCCGAACGGGACACCAGCCCGCTCGGGTTCGGGACGGCACGGCAGGCGCCGGAGACCTGGGTGTCGTGCGCTACCAACGGTAATTCGTCGCCGCGTCGACACATTGCGCTGCGCATCGATGCGGCTGATTTCTTGAAGACAACGCCCATTCGAGACTGTCCTATGGGGAGCCGTCCTGCTGCGGCGACACGTCGTGGGAGCGGCTGCCGATCCCGAGGCGGTGCCACATGGTGAGATCGAACGACGATGCGCGATCGAGCGCTCCGGGCCGTCTCGCCTTGATCGTCGGGACGCGGCTGCTGGGCCGCGTGGAAACGGGCGTCGTCATCGGCACGCTGTTGATCGTGCTGTTCTTCGTTGCCAGCACGGACGGCGCCTGGCTGAACTCGATCCCAAGCGTGCTGCGAGTGGCCGCTCCAATCGGCGTTATCGCCATCGGACAGGCGCTCCTGATGACTAGCGGCGAAGTCGACCTTTCGGTGGGCTCGGTCTTTGCCGTCGCCGGGGTCGTGTTCATCTGGACCATGGACGCTCTCGGAATCGGCGTCGTCCCGTCGATGCTGTTGGCCTTGGCCACGGCCTGTGCCATCGGCTTCCTCAATGGCGTGCTGACGGTGCGCTTTCGTGTACCTTCCATGATCGTCACGCTGGGCGGGATGTTCGTCTATCGAGGTATCGCCTACATTTCCACGCAGGGGTTCAGCCTGAGTATTCCGAGAGAATATCGCAGAGATTTGGTCGTACAGTTCCTCAAGGATCGAGTGTTCGACATCAACGTAACGTTCATAATCCTCTTGGTTCTGACGGCGGGTTTCGTGTTTGTCCTGGCGCGCACCCGGTTCGGCAGCCATGTCATGGCTGTCGGCGGCGAGCCGAACGCGGCGCTCGCCAACGGCATTCCGGTGAATGCGGTCAAGACCAAGGCCTTCGTCATATGCTCCGGCCTGGCCGGCCTCGCCGGCATCATGACGGTCTGCCAGGAGGGCTCCGTCTACTCGACCTCGGGCGTCAAGATGGAGCTGGAGACGATCGCGGCCGCAGTGATCGGCGGCTGTACGCTGAGCGGCGGGATCGGATCGATCTGGGGGCCGATCCTGGGAGTCTTCGTGCTTTCCTCACTCAAGGGCGGGCTGATGATGATGGGGGCGCCGACGTCCTGGTACATCGCCCTCGTCGGGGCCATCCTGATCGGCTTCCTTGTGGTGTCGAAACTCATGCACCAACGCATGGGGCTCCTGAACTAGTGCCCCGTTCGGGACGTTTCTATCCAACTGCCCGGCGCCCTTTCCGCGTCATGGCCGGATTCATTCCGGCCATCCACGTGTTTGCCCGGCGACGGGTGGGCCTTGCTGAGAGAGATGCCCGGATCAAAGCTGGAGAGAATTCCATACCTATCTGATAGAGCATTGTAATATTTATATAAATGGACATTTTCGAGACGTATCAAAGCGGAATATCCAGGATCAGTCATCAAGTCGAATGCAAGATTTTTACGAATTCTGGCGGTCCTTCAGTGGCCCTCGACGCCGCTTGGCGGCGCGGCGCTCGTAAAGGGTAAGCGTTCCGCCAGACCGTGGAGATGGTTATCCGCTCAATGGCACGCTCATCTGACCGATCCCGTTGCAGCGGGATTTTAGCGGCTGAGCGCTCTTTGCCAATCCCTTCTGAGAGGGCGAAGCCAGACATCCTTGCGGGGCTCCCGAGCCGTCGAGACCGTTCTGCGTCGGCACAATCCGCGCCGAATCGAGCATGCATAATCCTGCTGGTAACATGATTCTCCATGCGCTATCGTCGAGCGCATGGCGGTTCTCGACGATGATCTCCGCACCGTAGACGGGACGCTGACCGAGGGCGACGGCGGTTTGTGGTCGCCGTCCAAGAAGGTGTCGGCGGGTGCGCCGCGCGATATCCAATCCCGTTACGAGCAGGAACGAGCGCGTGCCGACGCGGCGGAGGCGCGCTGCGAAGAGCTGCGCCAGGCGGAGGTGGCTGCCCGCAGCGACGCCGGTTACTGGAAGTGGCACTTCAAGTCCTGCCGACACCGGCTGAGCGAGGCCGAGGAGGAGACGAAGCGGCTCCACCGCGCGGCGAAGGGCGTGCCGTCGTTGCAGGCCGAAGTCGCGCGCCTGACGACTCTGCTTTCCGAAGCCGGTATCGAGTCGCGCGAGACCGGGAAGGTCGAGACGCTTCGCAAGGAGGTCGCCAGGCTTCGCAGGTCCTTGGCAACGCAGTCCGGGAAGGGCACGACCGGGGAGGCCCGGCAGACTCGCCCGGTGCCGGAACAGGCGCGCCGCAGCGAGGACACCATCAGGACGCTGCGCAAGGAGGTCGCCCGGCTGAACAGGGAAGTGGTCCGGCGCGACAAGGAGATCATCCGTCTCAATGAGCGCGTCGGCAAGGAGAAGGAACGGACGGAGGGCGTCAGGGAGACCGCCAAGAAGCTGTCGCAGGATTCTCTCCGGCTCTACAGGGAGATCGGGTTCCTGCGCGACGCCGAGGCCCGTTCGGCGAAGCTGTCGGACGAGAACTTCTGGCTGCGCCATGCGCTTGACGTATCCAGGTACGGGCAGAAGAAGCTGACGGCCCGGATCGCCAAGCTCCGCGCGGCCGGAGCGACGCTGACGAAGTTGCCGTTCGACGAGGCGGCTCATCTGCGCAACATCCTGCGAAGGTCGAGGCGTCAGAAGACCGCGATCGCCCGGCTTGGCAAGGAGAATGCCCGGCTGCGCAAGGCGTTGAAGGCGGCCAAGGCCGGCCGGGAGGCGGCGGAAGCCCGGGTTGCGGTGCTTCGCACGGCCCGCAAGGCGTTGTCGAAGAAGCTGTCCGGCATGGATGCCGAGTTGCGCAGGGTCCTGCGCCGGTCGCGGCGCCAGAAGTCCACAATCAAGTCGCTGGCCGGGGAGAACGCCCGGTTGCGCCGGATCGCGCAGAGGGCGCGGAACCGGGTCGAGGCGCTGGAAGCCGACATCGCGCGACTGCGCTCGAGCGGGGCGGTGCTGTCGAGAAGGCTCTACGGACGCAAGAGCGAGCAGCAGAAGAAGCCGCGCTCCGGGCGCAAGCGCGGCCAGCAGCGCGGCGCGCCCGGCCATGGCCGCACCCAGCGGCCCGGACTCGACGAGCGGCCCGAAGAGCTTGAAGTGCCGGAAGAGGCGCGGGTCTGCGGGCGCTGCGGCCAGCCCTACGCGCCGAACGGTGCCGAGGTGTCCACCCTGATCGAGATCGAGGTCATCGTGTTCAAGCGCGTGATCAGCCGTGAGCGATTGCGCCGAACTTGCTCGTGCATGTCCTCGCCTGCGGAAGTGACCGTGCCCCCGGCGCCGCGGCTGTTCGTCAGAACGCCGTACGGGATCAGCTTCTGGGCGCGCTTCCTCTTCGAGCACTGCGCCTGCTTCCGGCCGGTTCGTCGCATCGCGGCGTGGTTCACCAGCCAGGGGCTGGCGGTCTCGCCAGGGACGCTGGCCAACAGCCGCAAGCGCTTCGTGGCGCTGTTCGAGAGCCTGTACGAGGCGATCCTCGCGCATCAGAACACTGCGGCGCTGCGCCATGCCGACGAGACCTCCTGGCGCGTGCAGGAGCTTCGCGGTGAAGACAACTCGGGCCGCGCTTGGCTGTGGACTTCGGTCAGCAGAGACGCGGTCTGCTTCCATATCGATGCGAGCCGCAGCGCCGAGGCGGCGCTCAAGCTGTTCGCCGAAGCCCTGCCCGGCACGATCATCGTCTGCGACCGCTACAGCGCCTACAAGCGCCTCGTCCGCCTTCTCGGGGACAAGGCGATCCTGGCCTATTGCTGGGCTCATCAGCGCCGCGATTTTATCGATGCCGCCGCCGGCCAGCCGCGGCTGGAGCAATGGTGCCAGGGATGGGTTGGGCGGATCGCAGCGATTTACGACCTGAACAGGGAGCGGCTGAAGCATTACGACCCCGGCCGCAAACGCCAGACAGCGGCGTTCAGGAAGGCAACGCGCAAGCTGAAGAAGGCGCTCGACCGCCTGTTCGACCAAGCCGAATCGGAACTGGCCGACTTGCCGGACCATGCACGCGAGGCCAGGGCGCTGCGCTCCCTTCTCAACCATCGCGAGGGGCTGTGCGTCTTCGTCGACAAGCCCCAGACCCCGATGGACAACAACGAGGCCGAGAGAATCTTGCGCGCGCCCGCAATAGGGCGAGGGTTGTCACACGGCTCCGACAGCGAGGACGGCGCCCGGTTCACCGCGATCATGTACTCGGTTGTCAGCACGCTCTTGATGAACGGCATCGACGTGCTGCGCTGGCTGGAGGCCTGGCTGACCGCGTGCGCGGAGAACGGCGGCAAACCGCCGGACGATCTGTCGCCCTGGCTTCCGTGGTCGATGAGCGAGGCGCGCCGGCGCGAGTTCACGGCGCGGGGATGACCGGCACCATCGAGTGCCGCTACTACGGCCGCGACTTCACCGCCGATGAAATGGCGCTTCTGCGCGCCCTCGTCGCGGCCGAGCCGCAGCCGACCCGCGCCGCCCTGTCGAGAGAGTTCTGCCGGCGCATCGGCTGGCTCAGGCCGGACGGCGGCCTCAAGGACATGATGGCCCGCGTCACCATGCTCGCCATGCACCGCGATGGCGTGATCGCGTTGCCGCCGCCGAGGGGGCGGAAGCACAGGCCGAAGCCCATCGTGTTCGGACCCGACACCGAGCCGCCGCTGTTCCCCGCTCCGACCACCCTCGACGAGGTCCGCCCGCTGGAGATGCGCCTCGTCGTCGGTGGCACACGGGAAGGTATGCTCTGGAACGAGTTCGTCGCCCGCTACCACTATCTCGGATACAAGACCCTGGTCGGCGCGCAGATGCGCTACGCCGTCCACGACCGGAACGGCTGGCCGCTCGCCATGCTCGGCTTCTCCACCGCCGCCTGGAAGCTCGCCCCGCGTGACGACTTCATCGGATGGTCCCCCGAGATGCGCGAGAAGAACCTCCCGCTGGTGGTCGACAACCCGCGCTTCCTGATCCTGCCGTGGATCGAGATCCCCAACCTCGGCTCGCACATCCTCGCCCTCGTCCGCCGCCGCCTGCCCGCCGACTGGACCGAGCGGTACAAGATCACGCCCGTGCTCATCGAGACCTTCGTCGAAACCCCGCGCTACACCGGCGCCGTCTACCGCGCCTCGGGCTGGACCCGCGTCGGGACCACCCAGGGGCGCGGGCGCTACGACCGGGACAGGCAGTTCGACAAGCCCCGCAAGGACGTCTGGCTTCGCCCTCTCAGAAGGGATTGGCAAAGAGCGCTCAGCCGCTAAAATCCCGCTGCAACGGGATCGGTCAGATGAGCGTGCAATTGAGCGGATAACCATCTCCACGGTCTGGCGGAACGCTTACCGTAAAGGAGCTCGTCACCCGCTCCCGGACGGATCCACACGCTGTGTCCACGCCCAGGTCAGAAGGTCGGCGCGAGCATAGTAGACCCGATTCCCGAGCCTGCAGTATGCAGGGCCTTCACGGGCCGCCCTCAAACGTTCCAGCTTGCGCGCGGTGAACCTGAGCAACTGCGCCGCTTCCGCCGTCGTCAGGAACACTTGGTGCCGATGCTCAGGAGGAAGCTTCCCGGCAGCCTGCTCGGCGACTGACATCGAGGAGGTCCTGGCTCGTCGGCTTTCGTCCTGCACGGCCGTGCTCGCGGCGTCGACGAATGTCGTCCGGCCGTCGTCGCCGAGCATGCCGGCGATGACAGCGCGCTCGGAAGGGGTCGCGGTGCCGACCATCCATGCGCGCACCCGTTCTACCGTACTCAGCCGGGCCGACCATCCTTCCCAGAGCTTTTCCACGAACGAGGGATCGCCTAACGCGTCGACCCCAAGCCTCCTGCCCCGGATGCCGGTGACCTCGAGGAAGGCCTCGACCTCGCGTCTGAAGACCGGGCCGATCGGCGCTTCGCCCATGAAGCGGAGCAGGCGGTCGGCGGTCATGAGCGTCATTGTCCGCTGCTCGACGAATCGTTCCATGAATTCGGGTCGACTGAGGGCGCGCTTGCCGAAATCCTCCTCCGGCATTCCGGTGCGCTCGAGGTACACTGAAACTTTGGCCCGGATATCGGCCATCAGGTCGGTCATGAACCTGGCTCCGATCGGGCTTCGAACCGAAACGCCGGCGGGCGTCCCGGAACTACAGGCTGCGCCCTGGATGGCGGCAACCGGTCAATGCCGTTCGCGGGCATGCCCATGACGTCTTGCCCACGCCCAGGCCAGGAGATCGGCGCGGTAGTACCGGATGGCCCCTCCCAGCTTGCAATACGCAGGACCCTCCCCGGAAAACCGATAGCGTGACAGCGTGACGGGACTGAATCTCAGGAAGTCCGCGGCCTCGGCTTCTGTGAGGAAGAGCCTTTGCTCGATCGGCTGAGAGCATTCCCCCGGCGGGCTCTCGCGGTCGGAGACAGCGCACGGCGCCCCATCGGCCAGAGTGTCCAGCGCCGCCGGGTCCGGGTTGAGGGCGGGCTCCGGCACACCGGGATCGGCAATCGCCCGCGCGATCGCGGCCCGTTCCCCATAGCCCGCGACCTTGCGCATCCACTTCCGGATCCGCTCGACGGCGGTCAATCGCGGCGATGCGCCCGCGTTCAACTTCGTCATGAAGGCAGGATCTCCGATTGCCCCATACCCCAGCTCGGAGCCGTTGGTTTCGGTGATGAGAAGGAACGCCGCGATCTCGGACCGGAATGCCACACCGATGGTCGGCTCGCCCATGCAGAGCAGCGCCCGGTCGGCCGTGTCCATGGTCGGCCCGTCCCCCTTTCGGAGGCTCGCGACGAACCCTCCGTCGCCGATCGCGCGCTCGCCGAACTCTCCTTCGGTCAATGGCGAGTTGTAGAGAAAGGCCGTCACCAGGGTCAGCAAGTTCTCGGTAAGGCTTGTCACCGGTGACCCCCGCGACGCCCTCCGGTCTGGGGCGCCGGCCGGCAACATGCGGCGCCGACGCTTGCTACCCCGGTTCTCGCCGCGGTCCTGCTGCTAGCGTTACGGTTCATCGCTTCTCCGCCCCTCCTCATTAGCGAACCGGGACCCGTGTGGATAATGCCCGTCGCCGGAACATTCATGCGGAGGCGGCATGCCTTGAAGCCGGCAGGGACCGCCAGGCGTGGTCGTCGGACGGGGGCGATGGCGTCGCGGTGTCGAAGATCGTTCGCCGATCGGGATACCAGACCCTGCGAGCTGCTCCGCCGAAACCTTCCCACATGGATGTGCAACGTCCCGGATTCCTCCACGACGCATTCCGGATTCGTCTCCGCCGCACCGACGCGAGACCGAACTGTAGGGCTCTGCCGGGGGATCGCGCTTCCCCAACCTAGGGGAAAATCGGGAAGAATTTGTGTTTCGGCGAATTGCGCGAAGACGGTTACCCTCAGCGCCGCCCCGCGGTCTCCGCGGGCTTCTACATCCGCCTTCTGGAGCGATGGCCAGGGACTGGGTGGGCCACACGCGGGCCGGCGGCAGCCGGTTTCCATGTCTCGTCGGAGTTCGTCGGAGTTTGTCCGCTTGGGGCGCCGCGTGGCGGGGATTGCGCCCCCAAACCACCTGATTATGAGTTTCTTCCAACATTTATCCATGCGCTCCAGCGGGAACGAGCGCGCCGATTCCCCTCGTCCCCAGCCTGGAATGACCGAGACATGCCGAACCGAATTGGCACGACAGAAGGACGCGCGTCCAGACCGACACCGCTGATACCTGAGGGTGCTTCGAAGACGGTCCTTTCCGCATCTACTGCTTGTCCGACGCCAGCGCGTCGCCGATGCTGTCTCCGACGCGAGCAGCCGATGCCTGGACGCTGCCACGCGCGAGATGCGCATAGCGGGCTGTGGTTTGAACCTGGGAATGCCCCAGGATCTTTCCGATCGTTGAAAGACTCTCGCCCAGTTCGATTGCACGCGACGCGAACGTGTGTCGCAAATCGTGGATCCGGACATCATCGAGGCCTGCGCGAGCCCGCATGCGCCACCAGGGGTGGTTCAGATCGGTCAGGTGCGTTCCCGGCTTCTTGCCCGTGATGACCCACGGATTCTCTTCATTGCGCGGCAGTGCAGCCAGCAATCGGACGGCCGATGGAGCCAATGGCACGATGCGAGCGCCCGTCTTCGTGTCCGGCAAGCGCAACTCGCCGGCGTCGAGATCGACGCATTCCCAACGAAGGGTCTGAATCTCCGACCGACGGCATCCCGTCAGTATGAGCAGTCGGATCGCCGTCACGGCGGACCGGGACTCGGAGCCCTCCCGTTCGATGTCATTCAGGACGCTTCCAAGCCGCGCAATTTCTTCCGGACTGAGGAATCGTTCGCGCCGCTCCTCTTTGTGGCGCTTGACGTGCAGGCAGGGATTGGATCCGTCCGGCCGGAGCCCCCAAAGCTCTGCGAGGTTGAACATCTTCGACAACACACCCACGGTGCGATTGGCCTGATAGGGGGTCGACCGCATGTCATAGTGCAGAGCTGCGATGTCTCGTCGCTGGATGTCGGAGACCAGGCGTTCGCCGAACCTGGGGTTTACGTAACTGACGATTGAACGGCGGTAGTCCTTTTGGGTGCCAGGCTTGCAATGGACCGCGACGTGTTCCGAAAGAAAGCGACCGGCGAGTGCGGCCATGGTCGCGGTGTCTGCTTCGGCTTCACGTTTCGCATCGTCACGCTTGGCAGCAGGGTCTACGCCGTTCTTGGCCTCTGCGATGAGGCCGAAGGCGCGTTGTCGTGCCGCGTCGGGGCTCAGGATCCCGTGGAGACCCAATGTCATGCGGCGAGATCGGCCGTTACAGCGAAGCTGGACGACGTAGTATTTCCGGCCGGATGCGCGAAGACGGACTCCAAATCCCGGGAGGTCCGCGTCCCAGTAGAAGCAATCCTTTCCATCGCCCTGAAGGCCTTCGACAAACCGCTTGGTGAGCTTCACTCCAGAAGGCATCCTGCGCTCCCCGAAGGCGACGGCCAAAGCCGCACCTTATCCGACCAGCAATATCGCAAGCGAGAACTGAAAACCACCTGACAAGATTTGGCGGTCGCAGCTGTCGCCGATTTCGACGCCCCTGCCAGCGCCACGCAACCAGATGCAGCCGGATCACAGGTGCTTCCAACCGCTCCGTCAGCCCGCATCGGTGCTTGCGCTGGACGCCGATCAGGAGAAGCGACGGAGGGCCCATGGGCGTGCTGTTCGTGGTGCCCCTTCCGCCCCAAGGTCACCCGCTTCATGCCGGCCGGACCGCAGGACTGGACGATGTAGAGCTTGCGCCCGGTGGTGTGGACCCGCACGTCGAACCCGCATCAGCCCGGTCCAGCCTGCATTGACCCGGCTGCGGTCGTGGCATACATTTGGAACATGACGAATCTCCATATCCAGTCCGTTCGCAGTCCATTTGACGATCCGAGGCTTGCCTCCGCTGCGATCGGGGCGCTGACCCGCGCCGACGCGATGGGCCTGCTCTTGCGTCCCGTCACCTGCCTGGACGAATCCGCGATTGAGGGCCTCGAAACGGGCATGGCCGAAGCTGGCATCGGCCGCAGCTTCCTTGCCGAGCTTCACCGGATGCCCTGCTCCGATGCCGCCCGCCTTTCCACGCTCCTGGAGAAGATCAACGAGGCCCTCGACCAGTCCCCGGCCCCCGCGCACGAATGGCGCACCCTACAGGGCGTCCTGGGCGTGGAACTGCTGACCCGCCTCCTCGGCATCTCGCAGTCCAGTGCGCGGCGCTACATTTCCGGCAACCGCTCCACCCCGGACGCGATCGCCGCCCGGCTTCACTTCCTCGCTTTCGTGGTCGGGGACCTCGCCGGCGCATACAACGACATCGGGGTCCGGCGCTGGTTCGACCGGCCCCGCGAACGGCTCGACGGCAACACACCCGCGCAGGCGCTCGGCGACCAGTGGTCGCCGGGAGACGACGGCCCCCGAAGGATTCGCGAGCTCGCCCGCGCATTGGCGTCGTCGCCGGCGACGTGATCGCCTATCGCCACGCGGATCCCCGCTTTCCCTTTCTGCGGGAGGATTCGTCGCAATCCGCCGGCCGGTGGAACGCGCCGGGCGAGCTGACCCACTACTTCTGCGACACGCCCGACGGTGCCTGGGCGGAGTTTCTTCGACACGAGGAAATTCGCGACCCGCAGGATCTCGCCACCGTCCGCCGCGCCCTCTGGGCGGTCGACATCGGCGAAGCCCCGTCGCATCGACCGGACCTGCCTACCGAAACACTGACCGGTGGACCGGACACCTGGCCGGCATGCCAGCAGGCCGCCCGGCGGTATCGCGAACACGCGGACGGCATCGCCGCGCCATCGGCGGCACTGCAATCCGGCGCGGCCCGCGGATGGCGCGTCGACGGCGGCCTCCAACCCGGACCCGACCGGGACGGGCAGGTCTTCGCGCTGTTCGGTCGCCGCCCGGACGTCATCGGCTGGGCCGCGACCATCGACGGCCGTCCGAGCCCGGACCTCCTGTCCAGGGTCCGGCACTTGCGAGGCTGAGCCGCCGGTCCACCAGCTGATCCAGAGTTCTCCCGCTTCAAAGCCCTCCTCGTCCTGACCTCCATGAGGCCCTTGTCCGAAGTTTGCGGCGTGTTTCGGACATGACGCGCCGACGCAAGAAACAGGTCCACTCTCCCAGCTCCTTGCCCACGTCGCGAGCCCGCCGGATGAGGTCCGGGTTCTCAACGAATTTGCCGAATCGATCGTGGCCTCTAACCGGCATGACCATCGTCGACTCCGCCCCTGGCCGCCACTCTCGGTTTATGCCTGCGTGCCATAAACTCCCTAGAAGCCACCATGTCGAGCCTGCGAACCGAAGTGCAGGCAACCGCATCGTCGTTCCCCGCCAGGGCCTTCGTCGCCAAGCCGGACAACGCACAACCGGCGTTCTTGACGCTTCCAGTCGACAGGACCACATTTCGCACATCAGAGCATTGCGCTCCGGGGTCGGCCAAGCCGGCCGGCATAGGGCTCGGGCAACCGGGCCCTATGTTTGTTCGAGGTAGTTCAGGCCGTCAAAGCAACCCCATACTTGATCCCGAGCAACGGTCGATCCTCAACCCACTCCCGCACCCAATGCGACGGTTGGGGCGGCGTTGCAGGGGCGGCAGTTGGCTTGTCGTTACACTTGTTTCTGTTATTCTAGATATTACACTCGAATGCAGGCCCGCGCACCGCTATCGAGGCCCTTGGTCATTGCGGAAAGGGAGGATCGGGATGAGTAACGCTGCCGACGCGGTGGACCTCGAACACCGTCTTCCAACGCAGGACGAGATCGCGTGCGCTGAGCAAGCGGTAACGGCACTGGCCCACGCGCGGGACGGGAACGGCGTTTTGGCCATTCACCGCGAAGATGGCGAGGCCGTTCGCCTGGCACCCGCGATCGCCGACCTAGTGATCGATCTGCTGGGCGGTGTCGCATCGGGCAAAACGGTCACGCTGGTTCCGGCCGGCACGATGCTGACCACGCAGCAGGCGGCCGACATCCTGGGCGTCTCGCGCCCGCACCTCAGCAAACTGCTCAAGACAGGCGAGATTCCGTTCGTTTCGGTCGGCTCGCACCGGCGCGTCATGCACGCCGATCTGATGACCTACATGGACCGTCGCGACGCCGCGCGCCGTGCGGCGCTCGACGATCTCGCCCGGCTCGGCCAGGAGTTCGATGCGTCTTGACGCAGCTTGCGGACCGTCGTGTCGCCCTGCTGGATGCGAACGTTCTGTTTCCCTTCCGCAAGAGGGACATCCTTTTGCGCTTCCACCATGCCGGATTGTTCCGTGCGCGATGGACCGAACGGATTCTCGACGAGTGGACGCTGAACCTCCTCGAACAGAAGCCGCATCTTGAACGCAGCGTCCGCTCCCAGCGGCATGCAATGCGCGAGCATTTTGCGGAGGCGCTAGCCACCGGGTACGAGCCATTGATTGGGCCGCTCGACCTTGTCGGTGTTGTTTCCCAGATTAGCTGACCGCAGATTTGCCGGATTATTTCGCGCGGCGGCGAGGCGGATTTCCCACGCTGTTTGGTCATTGTCGGAAGGAAGAGAGGGGGTGGGGGGGTGTCGGCCGGCCGTCGGCGCGTCAAGCCGCTACGCGGCTCCTTCGCTGCGCTACGGCCCTTCGGGTGACCCGCCGCCGTCCGCCCGACTGAGTGCATCCATGGCCGTAAGCGGAGCTTTCGGCCATGGGCCGATCGCTCGACGCCTTGTCGTGGCCGGAGCCTGACGAGCGGTTTGCGAGGGTGGTTCCCGTGAGCGGTTCCCCCTCGAACCCCTAGGGATGGGCGGAACCGGGAACCGGGAACCGGGCGTTGTCGGGGTGGCTGCCGTTGGCGGCCGGGGAGGCCTTTTCGGCCTGGCCCGCGGCGAGGCCGTAGTGCCCCTCGGCGTCGTGCCGGACGCGTCCTTCGCGGACGAGCTTTTTGAGGACGACGCCGACGGTCTTGTGCCGGGTCGCGGCGCGTTCGCGGATCTGGCGCTGCGACAGCGGCGTCCCGGCTTCGGCGAGCGCCTTGAGGATGCGCCGTTCGGCGGTTTCGGGCTCGGGCGCGGCCTCGGCAGTATCCACTTGGCGGAGGCGCAGCGCGGGCCCCTTGCCGTCATCGGCGAGTTCGATCTCGATGTCATTGAGGCCGGGGGCGGCGCGGTGCTCGACGGTCATGACGATCTGCCTGTCGCGTCGGCGCAGGTAGAGATTCGAATCGCCCCACGCGTGCAGTTCCGAGCTTCCGCGCAGGGCCTGGCCGGGCCTTGTGGCGCCGCTCTTGCGGGCGTGGTGGACGAGCAGGACGGCGGCTCCGAAGCGGCGCTGGATGTCGCGTAGGAAGCCGAGGATGGGGGCGACCTCGGCGACGGTGTTCTCGTCGACGCCGTGCAGCCGGACCAGGGGGTCGAGGACGACGAGGCGGGGCCGGATGCGTTGCACCGTCTCGACCAGCCGCCGGCGGTCGGCGCGATGATCGAGGCGCAGCGCGGGCACGTCGATGACTGCGATGTCGAGGCTCTCGAACCGGGCGCCTGCGGCGCTCGCGATACCCTGGAGCCGGGCACGCACGATGTGGCCGGCGTCCTCGGCGGCGAACAGCAGGACGGGTCCTGGCTCGTCGGCGGCGAAGCGGCGCAGGCAGGGGACGCCGGCGGCGACCGCGACGGCGAGGTCGAGCGCCAGGAAGGACTTGCCGCACTTGGGCTCGCCGCCGACGATGCCGACCGCCTGGCGCCCCCACAGCCCGTCGATGAGCCACTGCTGCTGGCGCGGCCGGTCCTCCAGCTCCACCGGCGCCCGCGTCGGGAAGCCGTTCGCCGCCGCGTCCCCGGTGCCGGTCACGGCTTGAGCTCCTCGATGGCATTCTGGAGGTGGCCGGCGTTGACCGTCTTCGCCTTCTCCAGGGCGGCGGCCGACAGCGCGTAGTGGGCGAGGCGGTTGACCTGGCGCGGCAGGCCGCGGGTTCCCTGGAACAGGGCCTCGACGGCGGCGTCCTCGAACAGCGGCAGCTCGCATCCGGCGAGGCGCAGGCGGTGGGTCAGATAGGCCTCGACCTCGTCGCGGTCGAGGCCGGTGAGGTGGTGGCGGACGACGACGCGCTGGGAGAGCGATTCGTGCACCGCCATCGACAGCCGCCGCCTGAGCTCGGTCAGCCCGACCAGGATCAGGCACATGCGGTTCTCGGAGTCCATCGCGAAGTTGGTCAGCAGGCGGAGGTCCTCCAGCACGTCGTTGCGCAGATGATGGGCCTCGTCGACGACCAGCACCGGGAACTGCCTGGCCTCGGTCGCGAGGCGCGAGATCTCGGTCCTGATCGCGTGGTGGGCCGAGGATCGCGAGCGCTCGACGGTGATGCCGATCTCCCAGGCGATGGACTTGTACATGTCGAGCACGTTGCCGGTGGTCAGCGAGACGTAGTGGACTCGGAACAGGCCGGGGTGGAGCTGGGCGGTAAGATGCCGGCACACGGTTGTCTTGCCGGCACCGACCTCACCGGTGAGCATGCCGATGCCCTTGAGCTCGATGAGGTGGCCGAGCCGGGCCTCGGCCTCGCGGCGCGCGCTGGATTCGAACAGCTCGTCGGTCTCCGCCACGGTCTCGAAGGGCATGCGGGTGAAGGCGAAGTGGCGCTGGTACATCAGTCGTCCTCCTTGAACTTGCGCATCTTGAGCGGCGAGGGCGGCGGCTCTGGGGCCGGGTCGTCGGGTTCGATCTTCTTGGAGTAGTGGCCGCGCTTCACCGCGGTGTTGGCGTAGGCGTCGAGGCGGGTTGCCTGGCCGACAGGCTTGCCGTCGTGCACCACGCCGAGCGGCCGCGACGGCGGCGCATCCGGGTCGTAGCGCAGCACCACCCTGTGGCCGACCAGCAGGGCGTCGACCTCGTAGACGCGGCCGTTCAGGCTGACGGTGCGGTCCTTGTGGACCAGCCGCTTGGCCTCGAAGAGGAAGATATCGTCGAGGTCCAGCGTGGCGTCGGGGTAGCGGACCGCGGCCGAGGCGAGTGCCCATTGCTCGAGCGGGGTGCGCCCCTCAAGGCCGCGATGCGGACTGTTGTGATACTCGCCCTCGATCCACGCCCACAGGCTGCGGTTGAGCGTCTGGAGGCTGTCCAGGACCGGCGCATCGAGATGGGCGAGCCAGCCGGCGCGAAGCGTTCTGAACCACCGTTCGATCTTGCCCTTTCCCGCTGGTTGATACGGCCTGGCATGCACCAGCACGATGCCCAGCTTCGCGCAGATCAGGGCGAGCTGGCGGGAGCGGTAGGCGGCGCCGTTGTCGACATAGAGGCGCTGCGGCAGGCCGCGGCGGATCAGCGCGTTCTTGAACACGGGCAGGAAGGCCTGGACGCTCTCGGCCATGGCGAAGGCGGCGAAGGGCACGACCCGGGTGGCGTCGTCGATGAAGGCGATCAGGTAGGTCTTGCGTCGGCTCCGGCCGTGCCGGACCTTCGGCCCGTGCATGACGTCGCTCATCCACAGCTCGCCGGCGTCCCGGAAGGCGAAGCGGCGGCGGTCGGCGCCGTCCGGCGGCTTGCCGTCGAACAGCCCCTCGCGGCTCAGCAGCCGGTGCACGGTGGATGGAGCGAGCGGGTGATCGATGCCCTCCTCGACGGCCGCGCGGATGATCGCGCGCACCGGCCAGGTCGGGTTGTCGACCTTCAGCGTGACCAGGCGCTCGGCGACCTCGGCCGGCAGCCGCCGGGGCTTCCCGCGGTCGCTACGTGGTCTGGGGTAGAGCGCCTCGAAGCCGCCATCGCGATAATGCCTGATCCAGTCCCGCATGGTGTCGGCGGCGACACGGGTCCGGTCGGTTCCGGGGATGGCATAGGTCTGGCTCGCCTTCTCGCGAAGCTTGTCGCCGACGCCCTTGGCGCCCATCGGCAGATGCACCAGATCGGCGATGACGCCGTATCGGAACAGCGCGATCGCCTGGCGAAGGTCGTCGTCGGATTCCTTCATGTCATGGTCCTCGTTGCTGGGGCTCTTCGGCCCCGGGACCATGACGCTACGCCGCCGCCGGAGGGGGATCAGGCCCCATCGAGTGTTGGAAGCCCGCCTTGCGACTCATCGTGCCGATTCCGTGGGGTTGGAAGCCCAATGGGGCGGGCAGCATCTGCAGTTGCTCAGACACCAGGCCACGCAGCGCCATCAAGGCGCTGTCGCTGTTGAGACGCTCGCGAACCGCCACCATGGTGGCCGCGCAGCCCGCCAGCCGGTCGGGGATCAGGCCGATGACACGGACAAGAACGTTGTGGACCAGGCGAAGCCGGTGGCGCACCCAGCGCATCGCGCCGGGAAGCTCGATCGCGTCTTCGTCCTCGGGGCAGCGCACCTCGTTCGCTGCCTCCTCCAGGCTGCCGGCTTTCTCCGCCGCCACAACAACCGCTTCCAGATCGTCGAGCGTGCCCGGCAGCCGCGACGACAGGCAGTCGGCCAGCATGCTGATCGTCGTATGGCTCTCACGGCAATACCAGCGGGGAACCTTCGCACCGGGCGGGGTCTTCCGCCCGTAGGTGCCGTGGCTGCCCACGGAACATCCGCCGTGCGGGTGATTCGGGCAGCGCTCAAGCCTTGCCTCGCGCCACGCCTCGGTCTTAACGTATTCCTCGCCGGTAAGCCCCGTCTCGTAACGAAGCTGCAAACCGGCCATGGCCCGGCGGGGATCAGCCCGTGCGGGCCTCTTCCTTGTTGTTCCTCGTCAGTCCGAGACTACGAAACCGCCCCGGCGACGCAAAGCCGCCAGGTCCACCCATCCCACGCTCGGCCACAATCCCGGGGAATTCACCGGCAGCCCAATGTGGGAAAAAAACCCGAGTTCCTATCGGGCTAAACCGCGAGACAACAGTCGGACTCCTCGAAGGAGCGCCGCCGTGCCGAGGGGTTGGCGGCACGCCGCCACGCCAGCTACCCACAGGACGGCACAATCCGCAGAAATACGGTATGAATGGGGCTTAGCCGGCCTCCGGGGACATGCGAAGCCAGCGCGGGACAGCAGGTTGAAATCACGCGCTTTCGGTGCGAAGACCGGCGCCGCCAGCCCTTTCTTCGGGCCGATTGGAGAATCGAGGCCTGGCTTGGGATTGCGACGATCAGCTTGGCCGCGGTCGGCGGGCTGCGGCAGAAGCAGCAGAAACATTGTTTTGGAGAGTACCATATCCCCTACAAAAGGAAGATTGGGGTGTCGATGGCCTGCTCAGAGGATTGCGATACAGAAGGAATCACTCTCAAAGAGGCCGGAGGTGGGAGGAATACGTGCAAAATCTTAGTTGATACCCGAAACCATTTTGGGACCTGAGCAGCGAAGGTACCGGGATTCGCCATCTCTTTCCTTCGGAGAAATCGATGACCGGAACGCCTGATTGCTGGTGCTGAAGATGTCAGTACAACAATGCAAATCCAGGAGGAGCAATGGTTGCGCACGTGACTGCTGCAATGCTTTATGACTTAGTGACCTGCCCGCATCGCTTGACGATGGATCTCTTTACCGATCCGGCGCTACGGGATGAACCGAATCCTTTTGTCCAACTTCTGTGGGAGAAGGGTTCGCTATATGAGCGCGAAGTTATTGACGGTCTACAGATCCCGTTCCTCGACCTTTCCCCATATGCCGGCGACAAAAAGGAACGACTTACGCTTGAAGCGATACAAAATGGAGAGCCTCTAATCTATAGCGGTCGCATTCAGGTCGATGGATTGTTGGGTGCGCCCGACTTGCTTCGCAAGGAGGGCAAGGCTTATGTAGCGGGCGACATTAAGTCCGGCACCGGTGAGGAAGGTCGGGAAGAAGAATCGAGGCCTAAAGTTCATTACGCTGTTCAGCTGGGGCTGTACACCGATATCCTTGAACGTAGGGGGCTGTCGGCAGGTCGCCGAGCCTTTGTATGGGATGTGCATGGAGTGGAAGTGCCATACGACTTCGACACCTTGTATGGCAAACGAAATCCGAGAACACTATGGCAGGATTATCAAGACGTCCTACGGGAAGCCAAGGCCATCGTCGACGGAAGTGAGCAGACCCTTCCGGCATTCAGCGCCGCCTGCAAGCTCTGCCACTGGTATTCGGCTTGCGTCGAGCGTCTTGAGGTGAGCGGAGATCTAACGATGATCCCCGAGCTTGGCCGATCAAGGCGCGACGCAATGTACAACGACTTGCCTACTGTTGGCGCGCTAGCCGCGGCGAACCCGGTGACGTTCATCGACGGCAAGAAGACGGCGTTTCCCGGGGTGGGACGGGATACGCTCCTGAAGTTTCATGATCGTGCCATGCTTCTCACCACCGCAGACGCGAAGCCGTTCCTAAGGGCTCCTGTCAATCTGCCGACCTACGACTGCGAACTGTTCTTCGATATCGAAGTCGATCCTATGCGGGATATCTGTTACCTGCACGGCTTTATAGAACGATGGGATGGCGATAACTCAACAGAGACATTTGTCTCCTTTTTTGCGGATGAACCGACACCGGAAGCAGAAAAGAAGGCGTTTGGCGAAGCTTGGTCCTACATGAAGAGCCGGAGGCCCTGTGCTATCTACTTTTACTCAAAGTACGAACGTACGATCTACCGAAAGCTTCAGGCAAAATACCCAGATGTTTGCACGGAGGAAGAGATAGAAGAGCTCTTTGATCCGACGGACGCAATTGATCTTTACAGTGACGTGGTGAGGAAGGTGACGGAATGGCCGACTTGGGATTTTTCAATAAAGACCTTGGCCAAATATCTAGGCTTCTCTTGGCGGGATACCCATCCTTCCGGGGCGGCTTCTATCGAATGGTTCCATCAATGGGTGGAAGATCGCGACACCGCAGTCTGGCAACGAATTCTTGATTACAACGAAGACGACTGTCGAGCCACGCGAGTTTTACGGGATGCTATCGATAACTTGACGGTTCGGCCAGAGGGCACTTCATGAATGGCGAGCAGCAACTTCACGATGCGCAAAAGGCAATCGCGGATTTGCGGGATCATCTCTCGCGTCACGATAAACCCATTGCGTTTTTCTTCGGTGCAGGAACTTCGTGCGCTGTCCGGGTACCATCATCTGCGGAAGAAACTAAAACCCAACCGCTCATTCCGGCGGTCGCCGGTCTGACGGACATTTCCAAGAAGGATGCTGGCGATTTAGGTGAAAAGTATGCACAAGCATGGAAGGTGATTGAGGCTCATTGTAGGGATGACAACCAAGATCCTAACGTTGAAAACATTTTGACTCGCCTCCGCATGATGGCGGGCGCTGTTGGCAAAGCCGACACCCTGTCTGGTCTAAATAAGGAAGAGATCGAAAGACTAGAAGAGTCCGTGCGGAAGACGATCGCAAGAGTCGTCGCTCCCGATTTGAATAGCATTCCTGTGGACTTCCCACACCGAAAGTTCGCTCGGTGGCTGGTCAAGACATCGCGCCAGAGTCCGGTTGAGATATTTACCGTAAACTATGATGTGCTGATCGAGCACGGGCTTGAGGCGGAACGTATTCCATTATTCGACGGTTTTGTCGGCTGTTTCCAACCCTTTTTCCATCAAGACAGCTTACGCCGATTGGAAGCTGCACCCGGTTCGACTTGGACGCGGCTCTGGAAGATGCACGGATCGGTTACATGGAGACGCATTGATCAAAACGGCCGCGTTCGCGTTGTCCGTGGTGGGCCTGATCCGGCGGGTGAGATGATCTACCCGTCATTCCAGAAGTACGATGAGTCGCGTCAACAGCCATATGCCGCCTTTACTGACCGGCTCAGCCGTTTTCTTGAGCAGGACGACGCACTACTGATCGTAGCGGGTTTCAATTTCGGCGACGAGCACATCAACAATCTCGTATTTGGTGCCCTCGAGAACCGGCCTCGGACTCACGTATTTGCCTTGCAGTTCGAAGAACCTCCGGAGGATTGCGACTTGGTTAAACGCGCATGCCAGCGCCCGAACATGATCGTGATTGGCCCCAGCACTGGCATCATTGGTGGCCGACGGGCGGCGTGGGCACCGGTCGAGAGTCCTTCGTTCATGGACGATGTCTTCGATTTGGAAGCGGACGCATCGACCGATGCTGGCGACAACGGGAAAGCGAAGACGGGGGTTATGAGGATTGGCGATTTCGCATCCCTAAGCGACTTTCTCGAATCAATGACTGTGGACTAAGCCATCATGCCGCCCGCTGATCCTACGTTCATCGGCCAAGTCGCGTCGGTCGCGGGAGCGGTTGTCCGTGTACGGCTTCGCGAGGATATGCCGTCCACGCTGGTCATGATCGGCGGCCAGTCGTATAGGGTCGGGCAGATTGGCGGTTTCTTCCGCGTGCCTTTGGGCTACACGAACCTCTACGCGGTCTGTACGCAGATCGGAGCCGATGCCGCACCTCCTAACAGTGTCGAGGAACTGTTGGCCGCAGCCCTCGAGACTGATTCGCAGGTTCGTCTTTCAGGATACCGCTGGATGACGGTTGTGCTGTTCGGTGAAGGACTGGGGGGCGAATTTGAACGAGGTGTGGGGCAATACCCTACCGTGGGCGATGAAGTGCATCTTGTGACTAACGATGACCTCAAGGTCATCTACGGTTGGGTGAAGGGCAAGAAGGGCACGATCTCGGTCGGGCAGATCGCAGCTACATCAGGGATCTCGGCCGATGTGAGCGTCGCAGGGCTTGTCAGCCGGCACAGTGCTATCGTCGGCTCCACGGGCGCCGGCAAATCGAATCTTGTGACCGTACTGCTTGAAACGGTTTCGGACGGCAGCCTGCCGAACGCACGCGCTCTTGTTGTCGATCAGCATGGAGAATACGCAACGGCACTTGGCGACCAAGCGCGAGTGTTTAGCATCCGTCCCGACGAGCAGGCCGGTGAAAGGCCTTTATGGGTGCCATTTTGGGCGCTCCCTTTCTCCGAGCTTCAGCAGCTAACGTTAGGAGGACTTCAGCCCAATCATGAAGCGATCATCAGGGATCAGGTTCTCGACATGAAAATGGCAGCGGCGCAACGCTTGGTCATCCCGCCGATTCCTGAGGCATTGACGGCGGATTCACCTGTCCCTTTCAGCGTCAAGAATCTTTGGTACCAGCTCGATCAATTTGAAAGGGTCACCTTTAGAACTACGGGGAATCAGCAAACGGTCGAAGAGGCCTATCCGCCTGAAGAGGTCGGCGACGCAAGTCAACTAAGGTCTGATCGATATCCTTCGGCAAGTCCATACAATCAGGAGCCATACAAGAACCAGCGCAAGCGCAATATCGAGCGTCAACTCGATCTTATGCGCAGCCGATTGAGGGACGGCCGCTTTTCGTTTCTTTTCGCGCCTGGCGATGGCTTTGAACCTACCGTGAGCGGCGAAGTTGAGAGCGATCTCGATTCCTTGGTTAGAGACTGGGTAGGGCACGATAGGCCGATTACGATATTTGATGTCTCGGGCGTGCCGTCCGAAGTCCTGCCAACTATTGTTGGCACCATGCTTAGGGTGATCTACGACATGCTGTTCTGGGCGCAGGACCTAGCGATTGGGGGTCGGCAACAACCACTTCTTGTTGTTCTTGACGAGGCACATCGCTTTGTTCCTGAGGGCGATGACACGACCGCCCACCGGACGCTATCCATGGTTGCGAAGGAAGGCCGCAAGTATGGTATTGGCCTTATGCTGGTGACGCAGCGCCCCTCGGAGATAGACAGTGCGGTATTGAGCCAGTGTGGTTCTCTGGTGGCGCTGCGCATAACAAATTCCGTTGATCGCAGCAAAGTCGCTGCCGCAGTTCCCGATGATTTGGGTGGACTTGTCGAACAACTCCCTTCGTTGCGAACCGGAGAGGGAATTTTTCTTGGAGAAGTCATGCCGATCCCTTCACGTGTACGGGTACGCAAGGCGAAGGAAAAGCCAGTTGGCGACGATCCCAAACTGCCAGAAGTATGGCAGATCGAGGAACGCCCCGACGGCGTATTGTACTCCTGCGCGTTGGAGAACTGGCGTGCTCAAACTACAACCGCGACGATTGAAGACAGCGGAAACGAAGAAGAGGAATCCACCAATGCCTGAAATGCACTTTGTCGACTCATCGAATGTGGAAGCGATCGGATACGACGCGGAAGCGCAGGAGTTACACGTTAGGTTTTTAAAGTCTGGAGCAACATACGTGTATTACGACGTTGAGGAATGGGTCTTTCAAGAATTTATGCAAGCGGATTCCAAAGGAATATACCTCAACACCAATATCAAGGACCGTTATCAATATGGGAAGCTGTGAATGGCGGCATGAACTTTGACGGCCTTTCTGGGCTTTCCCGATACCGTGTGGCTTGTAACGAGAAATCACTCAGTATGCGGAAGCGAACATCGCCTGAAATTGCGATGGGCGAGTGCGTCTATAGCAGGCAGATTCAGGCAATGACCCGAGAGTGCGCCGACGCATCGGGAGGGTGCCGGTGACGCTCGGCGCCGGGGAGGTCATATATCGTCTGGGCGAGTCTCCGTGTTCGGGACTAGGGCTGCGATGGTCGGACAACGAACTCAGCGCCGCGATGGATGATCGGGTTGCGTCTGTGCTGTTTGACGACGCAGGCAAGGCGAACATCGAAGACATTCTCGCGAGCCTGGCGGAGACGGACTTCGCCCAGGAGGGGCTCCGGCGCGTCCTGGAGGACCCTGACAGGATTGAGGACTGGCGGGTGGGCGAAGCGATCGCGGAGACATACCTGACAGACCATCGGTCATGCAGCTTCCCCTGGCCGGACGGTCGGGACGAGAGAAAGAGCGGCTCCAGCTTGCCAGGGGCGGACTTGGTCGGATTCGGGATCGACGACGACGGCGATTGCCTCGCGTTCGGCGAGGTGAAGACATCGAGCGAAGGGAGCTATCCTCCCGGAGCAATGTACGGCCGCACCGGACTGAAACAGCAACTGGAAGACCTGCGCGAGGCGGAAACCATCCGCGACGATCTCGTAAGGTATCTCGGTCACCGGGCCGGGTCAGCCCCATGGCGGGCGCGTTTCGAGCGGGCGGCAAGCAGGTACCTGCGGAACACATCGGACATTCAGCTCTACGGATGTCTTGTTCGGGACGTGGAACCCCATCAGGATGACTTGCGGGTGCGGGTCGGCAAGCTCGCCGTCGCTTGTCCCGAGGGCACGCGTATCGAACTGCTTGCGCTCTACCTGCCGCAGGAAAGCCTGGACGGTATCGGAGAGGAGATGGTTTCACGGCGGGCAGGAGAAGAACGATGAGCCTGTCCGGCAGAGCATTGGAGGCGCTCGACGCACATTGGGCCGTTTCGGCCATCGGGGCGGAGGAGCTGGCGCGCGCGGGCGAACTCGTCAACCAGCGTTTAGCGCGTCGGGCGGTCGGCAAGCAGATCAGCTTCTCGTTCGAGGAGAGTTCGGATGACGAGCCGTTCCTGGAAAGGGTGGCGCTGGCTTTCGAGCTGGCTGCCATCGAGGGCCTCGACGAGCTGAGCCGTCCGGCCGGCGAGCAACAGCAACTCCGGGATCAGGCGGTAGCCGCTTCGTTCCGGGCGTTCGACGTCCGCAGGCTCCTTGCTGTCCCGGCCGAGACGCACGATCGCCTGTTCTTCGTGCTTCAACTGTCCGCGGCCGCCTATTGCGGCGATCGCTGGTCGGACCTGCGGCGCTGGTATCGGGAGCAGGGAGAGGCGTTGCGGGCGCCGAGCGTCGCGGACGCCGAATGGGACCGCAGGCTCCTGTACAGGCTGTTCGCCTGCTGGGTCAGGCTGTTTCGCAAGGATGGGTGGGACGATCTGGACCGGATCCGCGAGATCATCGCGGGGTTGCGCGACGACCAGAAGGTTCACGAGGAACGTCGTCTGCAAAATGGTTCGGAGGCTGTAGACCGGGCGATAGCCCTTCGGCTGGCGGCACTCTACAACTGGGCGAAAGCGACGGAGACCCTGGCAAGGTACATGCTCCAGGGCGAACCGGGCGATCCGTTCGGCACCCTGGACAAGCACTTCGAAGCGGGAATCCGGGCAGCGGCCGCTTCAGGGGATGCGCAGCACGAGGTGGTGCTCAGATGGCTGCACGCAACGGCGCGCGTCATGGTAACGAATTCGCTGTGGTGGGCGACGCGAACGGTCAACTCGCGAACCACGGATTTCGTGCGCTCCCTGACGCATCGGGAGCACCAAGCAATGTTCGAGCTCCTGCCGCCGCAGCGGGCGGCGTTGCTTGAGCAGGGTCTGCTCGACCAGGCGAAGACCGCGATCGTCGTCGACATGCCCACTTCGGGCGGCAAGACACTGCTCGCGCAGTTCCGCATCTTGCAGGCGTTGAACCAGTTCCAGGGCGACCGCGGATGGGTGGTCTATGTCGCGCCGACCCGTGCGCTGTCGGCGCAGATCACCCGGCGCCTGCGGGCAGACTTCGAGCCGATCGGCCTGCGTGTCGAGCAGTTGACCGCAGCCATCGAGGTGGACGCGTTCGAGGAGGAACTGCTTACCGACGGGGACGAGCCGTTCGACATTCTCGTCGCAACGCCGGAGAAGCTGTCGCTGGTGATCCGCAACAGGAAGGTGGATCGTCCTCTCGCGCTCGTAGTGATGGACGAAGCCCACAATTTGGAGTCGGAGGGTCGGGGACTGCGGATTGAGCTGCTCCTGGCGACGGTTAAGCGCGACTGCCCGCAGGCGAATTTCCTTCTGCTGATGCCCTACGTGCAGGGAACGGAGTCGGTTGCGCGCTGGCTGGCGCAGGACATCGATGCCGGCAACGCAATCAGCCTAGGCACGGTTCCGTGGAAGCCCAACGAGCGGATCATCGGCCTCTACCGGGCGGTGGCAAATGACAGCGAACGCGGCGGCTGGCACCTCGACTTTGAGACGCTGACCGCGACCGAAAAGGCCATGCCGCTTCACGGCACGCATCGCGTGGGAGGCGTGAAGCCGATCGACGTGCCGAAGAGCCAGGTGCTGACGAAGGGCGCGCAGAAGGGGCTCGGGCTTCAAACGGCGGCAATCGGGGCCGTGATGTCGGCGCGGGGCACGAGCGTTGCCGTGGCCAACAGTATTGCGACGGTCTGGAAGATGGCTCGTGAAGCGGCACGGAGCCTTCCGGAGATGGACGAGGTGCCGCCCGACATCAGGCTGGTTCAGGACTTTCTGCGCACCGAGATCAGTGCCGAATTCCCGCTGGTCCATATGCTCGAGCAGGGCATCGGCGTGCACCATGCAGGGCTGTCCGACGATGTCCGGGCACTCATGGAATGGCTTGCGGAGACAGGCAGCCTTCGGATGCTTTGCGCGACGTCGACGATTGCGCAAGGCATCAACTTCCCGGTGTCGTCGGTCTTCCTGGCCTCGCGTTTCGTGCCGCAGGGGACGAGTTCGGTGGAAATCGGGGCTCGGGATTTCTGGAATCTTGCGGGTCGTGCGGGCCGCATCGGTCACGACAGCGTAGGCGTGGTTGGCCTGTCCGAGGGGACCGATCGCGAGGCGATGATGGAGTTCGTGAGTCGGAATACGGGCGCGCTGGTATCCCGTCTTGTGGTGCTCCTAGACGAACTCGCCGCGAAAGGGTCTCTGGCACAGCTGTCGGAAGTGCTCTGGATGGATCAATGGGAGGACTTTCGCTGCTACATCGCTCACCTGTGGGCGGAGAAAAAGGACCTGGACGCGGTGCTCGCGGACTCCGAGCAGCTTCTGAGGCAGACCTACGGATACACCTCGATGCGGAACGATCCGGGGCAAAGGCGAAAGGCGGATGCTCTCCTGGATGCGACGCAGAGCTATGCACGCGAGCTCGCCGACATGCCGGAAGGGATCGCGGAACTCGCGGACTCCACCGGGTTCTCGCCGGAAGGTGTCCGGGCGGCAATGGGCGGCATTCGCAACCTGGAGAACGGGCTCACCGCCGCTGACTGGGCACCGGAGAGCCTCTTCGGCAATGGAGGCAGAATGGCGGACCTGTTCGGCGTCATGTTGAGGGTGCCGCAACTCAAGCAGGACCTGGTCGAGCTGGGCGGCAGCGGTTTCGACAGAAGCAGGATCTCGGAGATCACCAACGACTGGGTGAACGGAAAGGGCCTTGAAGCGATCGCGGGCAAGTATTTCAGCCGCGAGAAAGACGACGAAGCGGGTACTGCCGCGCTGACGGACGCATGCAGAGCGATCTATCGCACTATCGCGAACAGCGGGACGTGGGGCGTATCGGCTCTCAGCCGGGTGTCGGGGATCGATTTCGACATGCTCTCGGAAGCGGAAAAACGCCGGATCAATGCTCTTCCAGCCATGATTTATCACGGTGTGAGCAGCGAGGATGCGGTGCTCATGCGCATGAATTCCGCGCCGCGCAGTGCGGCCGAGGCACTGGGCAGTCTGTACCGGGAGGTGAACGGAAGAGACGAACGCAGGTATTCGGTGGGAGAGGCGCGGCGTTTCCTGCAGGGACTTGGCGTCGATGACTGGGAAGGCGTGAGGCCCGACGGAGCAGCGTTGTCGGGGACCGGATACAAGCGGGTCTGGGAAGTCCTTTCGGGCGAGGCAAGTTGAGAACGGAGGAATGTTCAAACGGTCAGCGACAGACCGGCTTGATCGTGGATGGGTCGTATGTCCGGCGATCGGCACGAACGCAAGGTGCCGGACAATGCAAGACCTGGACTCGGTCAAGTGCGCGGCAGTACGTCACCAAACCGGTTCAGACCACGAAAAGTGAGTTGCCTGCCCACTCGCAGTCGCCGACAATGGCTCCGTAGAGCAAGCATGGGTCCGCGGACCTCATCAGGAAACGGCGATCATGAGCCTACAGTCGAGGACAATGACACATCGCACGCAGTACACCGACGAGCGTTGGGGCAATTCAGTGCCTCGGGGGGTTTACCATCGTGCTGCACAGTCTTCTACAAAGGCCGTTTGGACACATCTCTGTGCGGTACGCATGATGCATCGGTAGGAAAACCATCTTCCATCTCGTCGCTGCCGGCGTTAGCCTCAAGGAAAATTCCTCATGACTCCTTTTCTTCTCAAGGGCGCTATCAAACTTCCTAACGAAAGCCCTCCCAGGAAAACACAGGTGTATGATGACAATTTGCAGTTATGGATCGATACACAAGCCGGGGCCCCGGTAGTTTCCGCTATCGCGTCCATGGCGGATTCTGCAACCCACCGCGACGGGTGTACTGGAGGTGCATCTACCGGAGTTACCACTCATGTGCCTCGAATGACGGCCTCTCAATTTGGAGAGACACCAATAACGGAGACTATCGAAGGCATCGATCAACCCGAAATGACAACGTCTTGGGCTAGCCCATTCGGCGAAACGCAGCACACGGCGACCGCAGAAGGCATCGACAAACCAGAAATCCCCGTCGCGCATCAGGAAGACGTTGATGCTACTTATTCTCACTTCTAAGCATGATCTTGCTGCCGACTACCTCATAGTTGCATTACTTGAACGAGGACTACCCTACTTCAGGTTAAATGCTGAAGAGCTATCCACTTGTACTTTCACGTTCTCGTGCGACTGTGACGGTATAGTCCGCCAAATTTCCACCGGGCCGCGTTCGGTTAACCTTGATGACGTCACGGCGGTATGGTACCGGCGAGCCATACATCCGGCACCAGACCCGACATTGTCCCCAGCTGAACGGCGCTTCATTATTGGAGAACTTCGACACTGGGTGTTTGGCCTTATCTTCGACCCTCGCGTTACTTGGGTTAACCCAATTGATAAGGTATCCGTTGCCGAGCACAAATTGCATCAGCTGCAGGTTGCATCGAATCTAGGACTACAAACACCTCGAACCTTGGTTTCAGCGGACATAGACGCAATCCGTGATTTCGTTCTTTCCAATGAAGGTGGAACGATTGTCAAACCTATTTTTCATGGCTTGTTTTTTGACGGAATTTCGCCACACTCAATCTACACTCGAAGGCTCGATGCAGAAATCTTGGACCCCGCAAGCCTTAGGGCTTGCCCCATTTTTTTGGGGAATATGTAGGAAAGTGCCGAAGCCCACTCATTCTGCGGGCTTCGGGCGGTCCACGTAGCGGATGCTCACGGGCCGGGTGAGCGCGTCCACCGCCTCATCGAACGTCGCTTCAACCCGCACGTCTTCCTCAAGCTCCGCAGCGCTCGGCTGGTAGTCCGGGTGCACGATCTCAACATCGCGAGCCTTTGGCTTGGTCATCGGCTTTCCTCCCCTGCTACTCGCGTGACGCGCCGAACGCGGCGGTAAGATCGGACCGCTCCAGCGTGCCGGCCGCGCCCTCGTGCGAACTCCCGGTGAATATCCCGGTCAGTCTACCATCATCCCCGCCGGTCTCGCGGAACGTGTTGCCGCGCACCGCAATCGTGTAGTCGAGATCGCCGTCAAGCCACGTTATGCCGGTGCCTGCGGCGCCGGGCGCCGTTCCTTCGATCCCGACCCAGGTCTCAAGGCCGGTGAAGTCGGCGGTGCCAGTGAGCGTAGCCAGGTTCACGCCGATCTCGGCGTCGCCAACGACGGGGGCACGGCCCGAGAAGCCGAGCAAGGTGCCTTCCCACGTCACCAAGCCGGACAGTTCTGGATTGCGGGCGAGAGAGAAATCGCAACAGGAGTCTTCGCCTGGGTGGAAGCCGTGCGCCCAGGGCTCGGCATAGCCGTTCCGCACCGCCACGCCGAAGTTCGCGTGCTTGCCGTTCCCGGCAAGGTGTACCGAAGTGCTCGACCACGGACCCAAGTCGGCAGCAGGCGAATCGCCGTTCTCTAGTCGGCTGTACAGTGCACGCACCGCTTCCCGATCCGCCGGGTACAGGATCGACAAGGGTTGGTCGATGCCCTGACGCGGCCCAGGATTGTGGGCCTCCATGACCGTGTCGAAGTTCGTCGGCAAGTGGCCCAGCACGCCGAGTGCGTGAATGATCTCATGTTGCAAAACCTGCTGAACCAGACGCCGACCGAAGCTCGGCGCATACTCGATCACGTTGCGCTCGATTTCGATTCGGGCTCGGTCCAAGCTGGGCTGCCCAGGATTGGCGCGATCAACGAAGTAGTGCGTTATTCCGCTCGCATTAGCGATGGAAGGGACGAATTCGACTTCGATGTTTGCGCTGTCGTGATCCCCGTTTCCCGGAAGAATCGTTATCTGCCAATCATCGGGCAGCGCTGCATTCACGAGTTGCACTGCTCGCACGATAGAATCCCGATAGTGATAATGGGGGGCGACGGTGCCGCTGATACTCAGAACGGGCGGCGAAGCATGACGCCGCACCCGGCCATCGCTCAGGAGACCGGCCTCCAGATACGCGGCGACGGTGGCAGCGCCGACACCATCGTTCAGCCGCCCATATCGGATTTGCGTTCTGCCGCGCTCCCCGCCAGATGGCAGTGATCCAAGGTGGTCGTCGCCCTGATGAATGCCGACGAACAAGCGCTTGCGAACCTGTTTGCCTCCACTGCTTTCGGAGTACACGGGGGCGCGCTGCGCATCTTCCGCCGTTTGCCGTGGTAGCGTTTCAAAATTCGCGGTGTAGTGAGGCTCGGGGCAGCCCAAACACGTACTTGTTACTCCGGATTCCTCATCCAAGGTAAATCCAAGCGGAAAAGGCAGTCTCGTCGCCTCTCGTTCCGTCTGGACAGGCGGATCGTCAGTGACAGCGGGTGCGCTGTCGCTTCCGCCACCCCCGCCGCACGCGGCGAGAAGCACGACGATGGCGGCGATGCTGGCGGCGAAGGTGGTCAGTCTCATGGTGGCCTCCCGTTCCTGGCAGGCCCGGCTGGTGCCGGGCCGTTGCAACCTTCACGGGAATCGTGGAGTCCCGCCTATTCGCCGGGCTCGGGTGGCCTACCCGTGCCGAGTCGATGGCTGTTATATTCAGCGGGCGACCCGACTTGCGGGTTTCCCGGAAGGTTGCAGGACCATCTTGCACGGAATTATCGCCCTATGCAATTATCGTCCAATAATTGTTATGCGAAAGCATAGCTGATGGCGACCCGAGTGAAGAGCGTGGGGGAGAGCCCGGCCATGGCCAAGGACAAGCTGAACGGAAGCGCGGAACGCTTCGCCGCCGCGCTGCGCGACATGGTGCGTGACGCCGCGCGCGAAGCGGTCGAGCCGATCAAGGACGACATCGGAGCGCTGAAGGCCGATGTCGGCGCGCTCAAGACGGACGTTGCCGAGCTCCGGGGCGACATGGGGAGCGGTTTCAAAGACGCAGCGGAGGAACGCCAGCGCCTCCGCAGCGACATGGAAGAGAATATCCGTCAGCTTAGGGGCGACATGGAGAACGGCTTTGCCGAGTTGCGCCCGCCCAAATAGGCTCACCCGCCAAACGGACGCCTATCGACAAGAGCCTTCTTCCTAAGACCGCGCCCCCGAAGACAGCCCATTATCGGCGATCAGTTCCCGGTAGCGCAGCCGCTTCCCAACGCCACCATCGGCAACGGCGCCCATCATGTCGATGGTGTCCCGGTCCCGCATGTTGTGGCGACCGGCGAACTCGCCGACGTACCGGCCCATGTGCTTCGGAGACAGCTTGTGGAACGTGCCGACGTGGCCGCGCTTGAACATGGACCACAGGGACTCAATCCCGTTGGTGCTCACGCCGTCATCGGTGACGTACTCGCCTGCCGAGTGGTTCACGGTCTCGCGGTTGGGCAGGCCGCTGTAGGCGCGGGCCTCATCGGTGTAGATGGCAGCGCCGGGGGCCGCGTGCGTGCCGACGAAAGCCGCCAGGGTCTCTTTGTCCGCCGCCTCGATCACCTGGGCGCGCACGGCGCCGGTGGCGCGATCCTTGGCGCCCGCCACGATGGTCTTGCCGTAATCGGGCTTGTTGCGGGCTTCGCGCCGCTTGTCGCCGTGCATGTTCTTCATCTTGCCGCCCACGTAGGTCTCATCGACTTCGACGGGACCGGAGAACACGCCACCCTCATCGGCCAGCGCGACCCGCAGCCGGTGCGCCAGGAACCACGCGCTGCGCTGATTGATGTTCAAGTCCCGATGCAGCTTCATGCTGGAGACCGACTTGAGGGAGGTCGTCATCTGATAGGTGGCAACCATCCACACCTGGAAGCCGAGCTTTGAGCCTTCCATGACCGTGCCGGTCTTCGCGCTGAACCGCTTACCGCATTCCTTCTCGCGGCAACGGTAGGGCATGGACTTGTGCTTCGCGCCAGATTGCACGTTGACCGATCCGCAGTGTGGGCAGTGGACGCCATCGGGCCAACGGCGCTCGACGAACCACGCCTCGGCGGTTGCATCGTCGGGGAACCGCCGCATAATCTCGATCAGCGAGATGCCTTCGCGGTGGGATTTGCCGGGTGCCTTGGCCATGATGTCGCCTCCCTGAGGATGGTCTGATCTTACAGGAGAGTGCCGAAGGTGTCAAGGCCGAATCGGCGAATTCGGGGGAGACACCATGGACAGTTGGATGATCGCCGTGGCGGCAGCGGGCGGTCTCACGATCACGGCGGCAATCTTCAAGCTCGGCACGTGGATCGGCGCAGTCAACTCGGACCGCGACGCCTTCAAGGAATTCATGAAGGAGGTTCGCGGCAAATTCGACAAGATTGAGGAGAGGCTTGCCGAGATATTCGGGCGCTTGCCTACGCCGCCTGCCACTGTCTCGGCAAGCCCAATCCAGCTTAGCGACTTTGGCCGGGAAATCTCCGCGACAGGATCAGCGAGCGCATGGGCAGGCGGCAACGCGCCCAACCTTGAAGCCGAGGCGGCAGGCAAGGAGGAATTCGAGGTCTTCGATCTGTGCGTCGCGTATGTGGAGAAGGTCTTTGCCGAAGATGAGGAGTTTCAGCGCCGCGTCCGGGCTACGGCATATCAGCACGGCACGGAGATAGCGCAGGTGCTACGGGTCTACCAAGTCGAGTTGCGGGACCGCCTGCGGCCGCCCGGTCAGTGACCCTTCGGCACTCTCCTACATAATCCCCATTTTTTTGCAGGAGGAAATACCAAGAATAGCAGATGTCAGAGCTACCTTTGTTGGCTCTGATGATTTCGTGGCCGACATACGAGGGGGCGATTCACTGATTGACTGGAGAGATCCTAAAGAAACTGTGGACTATGAGATTTCCAGTATAGATGAAAAGACGAAGGCACTGTGTAAGAAAATGCTTTCTGATCTGGGACTAATCTACGGAGCATTTGACTTTATAAGAATGCCAGACGGAAATTTAGCTTTTCTCGAGCTTAATCCGACTGGTGAATGGGGATGGCTTGAGGAAAAGTTACATTTTCCTATGCGTAACGCGTTCATTAACGTATTTTTCGGAGATCGGTTGTGAGTTCGCAATTTGTCGCCAAACCGGTTAGATCAATATGGAGTCTTTCCGCGCGCCAGGTTTGCAGGAAACTGGGTCAACTGGTTCTCAGCTTTAGTTATATGGTGGTTCGGCCGCTTATTCCGTACGAATCTGCGCCAGGCCAACCCACTAAATCCTTTGCGGAGGTGACCGGAAACTGCACACCGGAACAGTTGGCGTTGTGCCAACGCATCTTCGACGAAGGGGTGGCAAGGCGACGTCACGTGGAGCAAAAGGCACAGTGGACATTTACGGCTATAGCGTTTTTACTCCCAACGCTGGCGTCGGTACTTTTTTTTTTTTGAAAGATACAAGTGTTCAATGGACGGATCATGCTGTGCTGCTGATGATAATCGCAGGGTCGGCAGCTTCACTCGTGTTGAGCTTTATCTCGGCAATACGGGCAATGGCGATAAAGTATGGTGAGGCACTTTTTGTGCACTCGGTTATCGAAGACAACGGAAACGCGTTTCGTAGGTACCAAACAGAGTTTCATGCAAAGGGTTTGCTTTATTGTGCAGTTATGAACGCGGCTATAAATGATCACATCGCGCAGTTTGTGCGAGGAGCCTATACACTGCTCGCAATAGCAGTGGTCGGCTTCGCATTGAGTATAACCGCTATTGGCTGGGATATGACAAGGGCGGGGAAAGTGCAGGAGGATGCAGTAAAGGAAAAGTCTATTTCACCTGCTCAGCAGGATAACAATATTTTGGATTCTAAGGGCGCAGAGCGTGGACCCAATAAGCTAGACGGGCGTACCGATGGATTCCCGTGGTAGGGTGGAGACCGTGGGGATATTTTGGAGAAAATTAGAGCGGTGATCTGCGTGAGTTATACTCTCCCGGAGGGCGAGCGCGCGCGAGGCGAAGGAGTGGCGTAGGTCGTGAATTGTTCATTTCATCCGTCTAGAGGGTGAGATAGGCCGGTCACCGGGGAACCCTCGAATTCCAACCACGGGGCCATACAAGCCCAACCATGGTCAGCAGTTGAATTCACCTCCTTCCAGCATGAAGACCGGGCACAGGTCGGCGGAGCGTGCATGGCCATAACGTCCTGAACAAGAACGCCTTTTCGCGCCTCTGCAAGAGTCGCGGCGATCCCGACGAACGAAAATAAAGCATAACTGCGATTAGGCAGCAGCGATCCGCCTCGATCACGGTTAGCTCGATGCAAACGTCCTTGACATACCCCCAGCGCAGGAACTGGATTTCCGACAGCCGGCAACTCGTAAGTAGCAACAGGCAGAAGCCTGGGGGCGTTGCTACAGGATGTCCTCCGCAATGCTATCGGCTATCCGCTCCGCCGTCTCATGGAGCGAGTCCTGCGCCAGATGGGCGTAGCGCGCCGTGGTCTCGATATCGCTGTGGCCGAGCAGCTTGCCGATCACCGGCAGCGTCTCGCCGAGCGCCAGGGCACGCGACGCGAAGGAATGTCGGAGATCGTGCAGCCGGACGTCTTCCAGCCCGGACGCGGCCCGCACGGTCCGCCAGGCACGATCGAGACCGCCGCCGCTGAAGCGCCCGTCCCGGTCGTTGCCGGGGAACACCCAGGGGCTGCCCTTCCGTCGCGGCAGCGCTTCCAATAGCGCCACCGCCGTCGGCGCCAGCTGGACCGCACGGGGACCGGTCTTGGTGTCGGTGAGTTGGAGCTCGCCGGCGTCGAGATCGACATCCGACCAGCGCAGGGTCAGAATCTCGCTCTTGCGGCAGCCGGTCAGCATCAGGAGGCGGATCGCCGTCGCGACCTTCAGCGGAGCCGCGCCGCTGTCGACCGCCTCGTCCAGTACCCGCCCCAGCCGGGTGAACTCGGCATCGGTCAGGAAACGCTCGCGGGAATGCTCGGGATACTTCTCGACCGACCGGCAGGGATTGAAGCCCTCGGGCACCAGGCCCCATCCCGCGCCCAGCCGGTACATGTGCGACAGGACCTTGACGCACTTGTTCGCGGTGACCGGCCGGTCGGACAGTTTCTGGTGCAGCTCGACGACATCGCTCGGCTCCACCGCCTCGAGCGGCAGCCTGCCGAGAGCTGGCAGGACGTGGTTTGTCAGCATGCCGCGGACCCGAAGCCGTGTCCTCGGCTTGATCCGCACCGCGGCATGCTCTTCCAGATAGCGCTCGGCGAGGTCGGCCACCGTGGGGCCGCCGTTGAAGCGGGCGGCGAGCGGCAGGGGCACCGGATCCTCGCCTGCCCTGATGCGCGTGATGATGAATGCCGCCCGCTGGCGGGCCTGGTCGGCATTGAGCACGTCGTGCCGTCCGACCGTCACCCGCCGGGTTGTCTTGTCGGGTTCCCGCGCCTGGGCGATGTAGACCTTGCCGCCGCCGGGATAGACCCGGATCCCGAAGCCGGGGAGATCGCGGTCCCAGTAGACCATGTCCCGCTCGACCTTGAGCGCCGCCACGGCGCGGTTGGTGAGCGTCGTCTTGTGCACTGCCATCGCGCGGCCTCCTTACGCCGCCTCGGCGCGGCCCGGAACGATCTGGGCGCCGATGCTGTCGCCGGTGCGCGCGGCGGCTGTCTTCTCCGCGTCGCGCACCAGGTGGGCGTACTTGGCGGTGGTGGAAACCCGGACATGGCCGAGCAGCCGGCCGATCGCCGGAAGCCCCTCGCCCAGGGCCAGCGCGCGGGATGCGTAGCTGTGTCTGAGGTCGTGGACCCGCACGTCGTGGAGCCCCGTCTCTTGCTTGATCCGCCGCCAGTGCCAGGAGAGGCAGGCCAGACGGGTACCGGCCTTGGCGCCGCGCAGCACCCAGGAAACGCCGTCTTCCCGCTCGATGCCGTCGAGCACCTTCAGCACCTGCCCGGTCAGCGGCACCATGCGCGGACCCGTCTTCGAATCGCGCAACCGCAAGACCCGCGCGGTCCGGTCGACGTCGTCCCATTTGAGGGTGAGGATTTCGTCCGACCGGCAGCCCGTCAGCATCAGCAGACGGATCGCCGCGACAGCGGAGGGCATCATCGAACCCTCGGTCTCAAGTCTGGTCAGCACGGCGCCGAGATGCCGGTACTCCTCCGGCGTGAGGAAGCGCTCGCGGGATGTGTCGCGGTATTGCCGGACATGGCGGGTCGGCCTGAGGCCGGGCGGCACCATCCCCCAGCTCTCGGCCTGCGCGAACATCTTGGAGAGCACCCACATCGCCTGATTTGCCGCCGCAGGCGTATCGCGCAGCTTGTGGTGCAGCGCCGTCACGTCCTCGGGCGCGACATCCTTCAGAGCCTTCTTGCCGAGTGCGTGGAGGACGTGGTGCTGGATGGCCTGCCTGTAGTTCTTGGCCGTGCCCGGCTTGCAGCGCACCGCCACGTATTTCTCCAGGAAACGCTCGGCCAGATCGGCCACGGTGGGCTCCGCCGCCGGCTTCGAAGGGATCGGGTCCTCGCCCCGCTTGATCCGGTCGATGACGACCGCCGCCTCGCGCCGGCGCACGTCGACCGTCTCGGTGCCGACCCGCCCCAGGGTGACCCGCTTCAGGCCGGCCGGCCCGCGGGACTGGACGATGTAGAGCTTGCGCCCGGTGGCGTGGACCCGCACGCCGAAGCCGGCCAGGTCGCGGTCCCAGAAGATCGCGTCCTTGCCCTCGACCTTCAGCCGCTCCACTATCCGCTTGGTCAGCTTGAGGGGAAAGCGTTCGGTCACGCAGTGATGAGAGTGGTGGATTCAACGATTGAGTGTTCGCTTCCAGTCCTTGCGGAGGGGCCGCAACCAGACGTCCTTTTTCGGCTGGGCTCGCTTCGTATGCCTGTCATAGCGTCCTCTTCCCTGGGTGGTGCCGTTCCAGAGCTTCCCTTCGCGGGTGTTGCGCACGACGGTGCGGAAGTCGAGGGGCCGAACCTCGTCGAGCGTCATCGGCGCCGGGAACAGCGGCGGCTCGGTCTCGGGTCCGAAGACGATGGGCCTGGGCCGGCCCTGCTTTCCCTTCGGCGGCGGCAGGACGATCACGCCGTCGCGGTGCATGGCGAGCATGGTCACCTTGGCCATCATGTCCTTGAGGCCGCCGTCGGGCTTGAGCCAGCCGATGCGCCGGCAGAACTCCCTGGACAGGGCGGCGCGGGTCGGCTGCGGCTCGGCGGCGATCAGGGCGCGCAGCAACGCCATCTCGTCGGCGGTGAAGTCGCGGCCGTAGTAGCGGCACTCGACGGCGCCGATCATCCCGACGCCGTGAACCCGCGCCTGCGCTCCTCGCTCATCGTCCAGGGCAGCCATGGCGACAGGTCTTCGGGCGGCTGGCCGCCGTTCTCCGCGCAGGCTTCGAGCCACGCCTCCAGCCAGCGCAGGACGTCGATGCCGTTCATCGCGAGCGTGCCGAGGACCGAGTACATCGCCGCCGTGAGGTCCGCGCCGTCCTCGCTGTCCGAACCGAAGCATAATCGGCGCCCGATGACCGCTCTCCTGAACTCCCGCTCCGGAGATTGTTGTCCATGGGCACCTGGGGATTGTCGACGAAGACGCTCAGCCCCTCGCGATGCTTGAGCAGCGAGCGCAGCGCCTTGCCCTGGCGCGCCTTGTCCGGCAGGTCGGCCAGTTCCGCTTCGGCCTGCGCGAACAGGTCTTCGACGGCCTTCTTCAGCGGGGCATGCGCCGCGTCGAACGCGGGCGTCTGGCGCTCGAGAGCGAGAGCGGGGTCGTAATGCTTCAGCCGCTCCTTGTTCAGCCGGAAGACCGACGCGAACCGCTCGATCCATCCCTCGCACCATTGCCTCAGCTTTACCTGGCCGGCAGCGCACTCGATGAAGTCGCGTCTCTGATGGATCCAGCACCAGCACAGGATCATCTTGCCGTCGAGTTCGCGCGCCATCCTGACGTAGGCGCCGTAGCGGTCGCAGACCAGGAACACGGTGCCCTTGACCGAACCGAACAGCTTCATCGCGGCCTCGGCGCTGCGCGAGGGGTCGATGCGGTAATAGACGGCATCCTTGCCGACCGAGATCCACAACCCACGCGCGCCGCGAACTGGCGGTCTCGCCGAGCGCCTGGATGCGCCAGCCGGTCTCGTCGCCGTGGCGCACCGCCATCCCGTTCTGGTGGGGCGAGGATCGCCTCGGCGAGCGGAGCGAACAGCGGCAGGAAGCGGCGCACGCTGCTGGCGATCGTCCCCGGCGCGATCGGCAGTCCCTGGTCCGCCATCCATGCCGCGACCCGGCGCAGCGGCCGGAAGCAGGCGAAACGCTCGTAGAGGATGCGCGCCCAGACGCTGATCCCGTAGGGCGTCCTGGGGAACAGCCGCGCCGGCGGGGGCGCCGCCACTTCCGGTGCCGAGGACGCGCACTCGCAGCCCCGGCGGTAGCGCGGGCGCACGATCCTGCGGATATGGGCCTTGACCGCGATCTCGATGACCGACGAGGCATTCTCGCCGTTGGCGACATAGGGCTTGCCGCAGCACGAGCAGATCAGCGCGTCCGGCGGCGGCTCCCGCCGTTCCTCCTTCTCCTCGAGCTTGGGCCGCGGGGTACGGCCGTGGCCGGCGCGCCGCGCTGCTGGCCGCGCTTGCGTTCCGAGCGCGGCTTGTCCTGCTTCTCGCTCTTGCCCCCGAAGACCGCCTTCGACAGGACCGCCCGGGACGAGCGGAGCTGGAGAATCCGGGCTTGCAGTCGCGCCCTCTGGGCGCGCAGCGCCTTTATCTTGTTGCCGAGCCGGCCGTTCGCCTTGCGCTGCCGGGCGATCTCCTTGTGCAGCGACTCGATGGTCTTGTCCCGCTCGCGCAGCTTTTTGAGGGCCGCGGGCAGGGGGAGACGCTCGGCAAGCTCGGCCTCCAGCTTCTCGTTCTTGATGGCCGACGTCCTCACGGCCACGTTCAGATGGAAGATGCGGTTCTCCAGCACCTGGATGCGGTCCCTCTGGTCGCAGAAGGCGGCCAGACACTGGCGCAAAAAACCGACCTCGGCGTCATCTTGCGGGCAGTCTTCTTGAGGTCCGGCAACGGTTCCAACTCGCGGCGCAGCCGCCGGGCCTCCCGGTTCAGCCGACGGGTCTCCCGGCTGAGCGTGCCGACTTCGCCGCGCAACGCCCTGATCGTGTCCTTCTGCTTGCGTGCGCGTTCCAGCGCCTTGCGAAGCTGGGCGCTCGCCCTGCCAGCCGGCGAAGGCTTTGCCGCTCGTTTCAACCGGCGACGGAGCGCCTCGACCTTCCTGCGCAGTGCCGCGA
>CBDEUT010000002.1:0-660726 GCA_965243375.1 Alphaproteobacteria bacterium
GCTGACCGAGGCGGACGGCGGGCCCTGGTCGCCGCCCATGGCGGCGCCGGCGAGCGCACCGCGCGACTGGCGGTCGCTGTGCGAACAGGCGCAGGCGCGAGCGGAGACGGAGCGGGCTCGGGCGGACGCAGCGGAAGCGCGCGTCGCAGAGTTGCTTGTGGCGGAGAGGACTGCCCGTTCCCGAGCGGGCCAACTGAACACACAGCTCGACAAGAGCCGGGACAAGCTCAAGGCCGCCGTCGAGGAGGCGAAGGAAGTCCGGCGCACGGCCAAGGACGCGCTGTTCCACCAGTCGGAAGTGACGCGGCTGCAGAAGCTGCTTTCGGAGGCCGGGGTCGATTCGCGCAAGCGCAGCACGATCGTGTCGCTGCGCATGGAAGTCTTCGAACTTCGCGAAGCCCTGAACGCGCCGAAGCTCGGCGATGCCGCGATCAAGGAGCTGCGCGGGGAAGTCGATACCCTGACCCGGGAGAACGCCCGGCTGAACAGGGCGCTGGAGCGGTCGCAGGGGCAGAACGACGAGATCGCGGCACTGCGCAGGAAGGTCGAGGCGCTCCGTCGCCGGTTGAAACGAGCGGCAAAGCCTTCGCCGGCTGGCAGGGCGAGCGCCCAGCTTCGCAAGGCGCTGGAACGCGCACGCAAGCAGAAGGACACGATCAGGGCGTTGCGCGGCGAAGTCGGCACGCTCAGCCGGGAGACCCGTCGGCTGAACCGGGAGGCCCGGCGGCTGCGCCGCGAGTTGGAACCGTTGCCGGACCTCAAGAAGACTGCCCGCAAGATGACCGCCGAGGTCGGTTTTTTGCGCCAGTGTCTGGCCGCCTTCTGCGACCAGAGGGACCGCATCCAGGTGCTGGAGAACCGCATCTTCCATCTGAACGTGGCCGTGAGGACGTCGGCCATCAAGAACGAGAAGCTGGAGGCCGAGCTTGCCGAGCGTCTCCCCCTGCCCGCGGCCCTCAAAAAGCTGCGCGAGCGGGACAAGACCATCGAGTCGCTGCACAAGGAGATCGCCCGGCAGCGCAAGGCGAACGGCCGGCTCGGCAACAAGATAAAGGCGCTGCGCGCCCAGAGGGCGCGACTGCAAGCCCGGATTCTCCAGCTCCGCTCGTCCCGGGCGGTCCTGTCGAAGGCGGTCTTCGGGGGCAAGAGCGAGAAGCAGGACAAGCCGCGCTCGGAACGCAAGCGCGGCCAGCAGCGCGGCGCGGCCGGCCACGGCCGTACCCCGCGGCCCAAGCTCGAGGAGAAGGAGGAACGGCGGGAGCCGCCGCCGGACGCGCTGATCTGCTCGTGCTGCGGCAAGCCCTATGTCGCCAACGGCGAGAATGCCTCGTCGGTCATCGAGATCGCGGTCAAGGCCCATATCCGCAGGATCGTGCGCCCGCGCTACCGCCGGGGCTGCGAGTGCGCGTCCTCGGCACCGGAAGTGGCGGCGCCCCCGCCGGCGCGGCTGTTCCCCAGGACGCCCTACGGGATCAGCGTCTGGGCGCGCATCCTCTACGAGCGTTTCGCCTGCTTCCGGCCGCTGCGCCGGGTCGCGGCATGGATGGCGGACCAGGGACTGCCGATCGCGCCGGGGACGATCGCCAGCAGCGTGCGCCGCTTCCTGCCGCTGTTCGCTCCGCTCGCCGAGGCGATCCTCGCCCACCAGAACGGGATGGCGGTGCGCCACGGCGACGAGACCGGCTGGCGCATCCAGGCGCTCGGCGAGACCGCCAGTTCGCGGCGCGCGTGGTTGTGGATCTCGGTCGGCAAGGATGCCGTCTATTACCGCATCGACCCCTCGCGCAGCGCCGAGGCCGCGATGAAGCTGTTCGGTTCGGTCAAGGGCACCGTGTTCCTGGTCTGCGACCGCTACGGCGCCTACGTCAGGATGGCGCGCGAACTCGACGGCAAGATGATCCTGTGCTGGTGCTGGATCCATCAGAGACGCGACTTCATCGAGTGCGCTGCCGGCCAGGTAAAGCTGAGGCAATGGTGCGAGGGATGGATCGAGCGGTTCGCGTCGGTCTTCCGGCTGAACAAGGAGCGGCTGAAGCATTACGACCCCGCTCTCGCTCTCGAGCGCCAGACGCCCGCGTTCGACGCGGCGCATGCCCCGCTGAAGAAGGCCGTCGAAGACCTGTTCGCGCAGGCCGAAGCGGAACTGGCCGACCTGCCGGACAAGGCGCGCCAGGGCAAGGCGCTGCGCTCGCTGCTCAAGCATCGCGAGGGGCTGAGCGTCTTCGTCGACAATCCCCAGGTGCCCATGGACAACAATCTCCCGGAGCGGGAGTTCAGGAGAGCGGTCATCGGGCGCCGATTATGCTTCGGTTCGGACAGCGAGGACGGCGCGGACCTCACGGCGGCGATGTACTCGGTCCTCGGCACGCTCGCGATGAACGGCATCGACGTCCTGCGCTGGCTGGAGGCGTGGCTCGAAGCCTGCGCGGAGAACGGCGGCCAGCCGCCCGAAGACCTGTCGCCATGGCTGCCCTGGACGATGAGCGAGGAGCGCAGGCGCGGGTTCACGGCGTCGGGATGATCGGCGCCGTCGAGTGCCGCTACTACGGCCGCGACTTCACCGCCGACGAGATGGCGTTGCTGCGCGCCCTGATCGCCGCCGAGCCGCAGCCGACCCGCGCCGCCCTGTCCAGGGAGTTCTGCCGGCGCATCGGCTGGCTCAAGCCCGACGGCGGCCTCAAGGACATGATGGCCAAGGTGACCATGCTCGCCATGCACCGCGACGGCGTGATCGTCCTGCCGCCGCCGAAGGGAAAGCAGGGCCGGCCCAGGCCCATCGTCTTCGGACCCGAGACCGAGCCGCCGCTGTTCCCGGCGCCGATGACGCTCGACGAGGTTCGGCCCCTCGACTTCCGCACCGTCGTGCGCAACACCCGCGAAGGGAAGCTCTGGAACGAGTTCGTCGCCCGCTATCACTACCTCGGATACAAGCCCCTGGTCGGCGCCCAGATGCGCTACGCCGTCCATGACCGGAACGGCTGGCCGCTCGCCATGCTCGGCTTCTCCACCGCCGCGTGGAAGCTCGCCCCGCGCGACGACTTCATCGGGTGGTCGCCCGAGATGCGCGAGAAGAACCTGCCGCTGGTGGTCGACAACCCGCGCTTCCTGATCCTGCCGTGGATCGAGATCCCGAACCTCGGCTCGCACATCCTCGCCATCGTGCGCCGCCGCCTGCCCCAGGACTGGAGCGAGCGCTACAACACCACGCCCATGCTCATCGAGACCTTCGTCGAAACGCCACGCTACACCGGCGCCGTCTACCGGGCATCCGGTTGGACACACGTCGGCACCACCCAGGGAAGAGGACGCTATGACAGGCATACGAAGCGAGCCCAGCCGAAAAAGGACATCTGGTTGCGGCCCCTCCGCAAGGACTGGAAGCGAACGCTCAATCGCTGAATCCACCACTCTCATCACTGCGTGACCGAACGCTTTCCGTAGAACGAAAGCGTTCGGTCACGCAGTGATGGAGGGGACGATGGCACAGAGCGAAGCCGGCCGAAGCCCGGCAGAAAGCGGAGCTGGCGTCGTCCGTCCTCATCATCATCACCCTTTGACCGAACGCTTTCCGTAGAACTACGTATGGAAGGGCGGACGATGGACACGACGGTGAAGAAGCGGGGTGGACGGCGGCTGCATTCGGCACTGACCGACCGGGCGGTGAAGGCTGCGAATGAGCCTGGACGGATATTCGACGGACAAGGGTTATTCCTGCTCGTGACGGCGGGCGGCGCGAAGATCTGGAAGCAACGGATCACAGTGAAGGGGCGCCGGCAGGAATTGGGACTTGGCCCGTATCCGGTGGTGAGTCTCGCGAAGGCACGGGAGGTGGCGCTCGAGAATCGGCGCATGGTGCGCGAGGGGGTGAATCCGAAGGTCGAGCGGCGCCGAGCGCGTGGGATCCCGACATTCGCCGAGCTTGCCCGCGCCGACTTCGAACACCGCAAGGGTGGATGGCGAAGCGCGAAGCACGCGCGCGACTGGATGGCCACCCTGGAGCGGTTCGTCTTTCCTCAGCTGGGCGACCGAACGGTTGACGACATCACGACGGACGACGTGTTCCGCGTGCTTTCCCCGATCTGGCACGCGAAGCCCACAACGGGAAAGCTGGTGCGCCAGCGCATCGGAGCGGTTCTCGCGGTGGCAGTGGCGAAGGGCCTCCGATCGGACAACCCGGCCGATGCGGTCAAGGCGATGCTCGCCAAGCACCAATCAGTGGAGACGAAGGGACATCGCTCGCTTCCCTACGGCGACGTGGCCGCCGCACTGACGAAGGTCCGGGAGTCCAGGGCGAATCGCTCGACGGCGCTCGCTTTCGAGTTCCTGGTATTGACCGCGGCCCGTACCGGCGAGGTTCGCTTCGCAACGTGGTCCGATATCGACACGGACGCCGGGACCTGGACCGTGCCTGCCGAGCGCATGAAGGCCGGGCGCGAGCATCGCGTCCCGCTGTCTGCGCGCTCGCTCGATGTGCTCTCCGAAGCACGCTCGCTCGGCACCGGACGCAGTGACCTGGTATTCCCCGGGCGCACCTGCAAGCCGATCGCCGAACGGGCAATCGTCCAAGTGCTCGAGCTTCTCGGTATCGACGCGACGGCGCATGGTTTCCGCTCGAGCTTCCGGGTATGGGCAGCGGAGCGAACGAACATCCCGCGCGAAGTTTGCGAGGCCGCTCTCGCGCATGCGATCAAGGACAAAGCGGAAGCGGCCTACCAGCGTTCGGACCTGTTCGATCGGCGCCGGGAACTCATGGAGCGATGGGCGGGGTATTTGTCGGACGAGTCGGCTGGCGTCGTGAGCATCCAGGCCGGGAGGGACGCCGCATAAACGATGACGAGCGACGAACTGTCGACGTACATCGCATGGCGCAGACGTACGGCCTTGGACGAAATGCTATCTACCTGAAATCACTTCTGAAACTGGTGCGCCCGCTTGGATTCGAACCAAGGGCCCTTCGATTAAGAGTCGAATGCTCTACCAACTGAGCTACGGGCGCACCGCGCCGACGAAATTAGGCAGACGGTGGCACAGGGTCAAGCAAACTCCGCGGTTCCTCGGGTAGGCGCGCGCGGGATGTGAGCGTGCACGCGCATGGAGAGAAACATGTCGTTCAACGCCAAGCACAGCCGTCACGCGCCAGCGCCACCAATGGATCCGATTTGGTGATCATGCTCGGCGCCAATGCGCGCAAAGGCGAAGTCAGTCACGGAGCAGCGCTACCGTCAGAATATGCGGGTCAACCTGCGCATGCGGTGCGCAACAAGACCGAAGCGCCCTATGCGCGGTCGGACCTGTTCGAGCGGCGCAGAGTGCTGATGGAGCAATGGGCAGCGTACCTCTGTCCTTGAGGTTGGCGGTGGGGGCGATGCCCCCATAGGTGGCGATCACGGAATCGACGGTTTGGCCCTGGACCGCATGCTCGGTCCAGGTCCAGGCGCGGTCGACATTGCGGAGCTGCGGATCGCCGGGGGCAGGGTCCAGCGTGTGCCTGCCGTTCTCCCCATACCGGTTTCCCCCGTCACACTCGGAGCCGCATGCCCGGTCCCACACCGCCGTCGTGCCGGCGCTGTTGGCGGCTGGCGTGCACACCTCCAGGAGGCAGAGCCGGGCCGGTCGAGGGGCAGGCGTCAGGCGGCCGGAGAGCGCCGTCCCCGCCGCGCGACTGCAACCCTCCATGGAGACTGGCATGAACTTCATCACCCCCAGGGCCGAGCCGCTCATCCGGGACATCCCGCTGAGCCGGCTCGCCCTCGCCCCCGAGAACGTCCGCAAGACCCCGCCCTACGCCCAGGCCGACGCCGAGCTCAAGGCCTCGATCGCCGCCCTCGGTCTGCTGGAGAACCTCATCGTCCGTATGGACGAGCCTGGAGAGGACGGAACCGACCGTTACGCCGTGGTCGCCGGCGGCCGCCGCCTCAACGCCATGCAGGCATTGGTCGAGGATGGTGTGCTCGATGCCGGGCACCCCGTGCCCTGCCAGGTCAGGTCCGGCGATGCCGAGTCCGGCGAGATCTCGCTCGCCGAGAATGTCGTCCGCGTCGCCATGCACCCGGCCGACCAGGTGGTCGCCTTCACCAGCCTGGCCCGTGCCGGCCAGCCGGTGTCCTCGATCGCCGCGCGCTTCGGCCTCTCGGAACGGCTCGTCCAACAGCGCCTGCGCCTCGGCAATGCCGCGCCGGAACTGCTGGACGCCTACCGGGCGGACGAGATCGACCTGGAGGTGCTGAAGGCCTTCGCCGTCACCACCGACCGGGAGCGCCAGATGGCGGTCTGGGACCAGGTCTCCGGCCAGGGCTACCGGCCGACCGCATGGCAGGTGAAGCGCCTGCTGACCGAGGAGCGGGTGCCGGGCGCGTCCGCCATCGCCCGGTTTGTCGGCGTCGACGCCTACGAGGCGGCCGGCGGCCAGGTGCTGCGCGACCTCTTCGCCCGCGACGACGAGAGCGGCGTCTGGTTCGAGGACCCGGTGCTGCTGGAGAAGCTCGCCATGGAGAAGCTCCAGGCGGCCGCCGACGAGCTGGCGACCCGCTGGAAGTGGGCCACGGCCATGATCGAGGTCGAGTGGAGCGACACCGCCCGCTACGGCCGCATCGAGCCCCAGCCGGCCGAGCGTACGCCGGAAGAGCAGGCCGAGATCGCGAAGCTGGAGGCCCGCCAGGGCGAGCTCGCGGAACTCGACGACGACGAGTGGACCCAGGAGACGCTGAACGAAGCCGAGACCATCGAGATCCGCCTCGACGAGATCGAGGGCGCTGTCGAGGCGCGCGCAATGTGGCGGCACGAGGATTTCGCGATGGCGGGCTGCATCGTCGCCATCGGCCAGGACGGCGCGCTCCAGGTCATCGCCGGGCTGGTCAAACCCGAGGACATGCCGAAGCCCGAAGAGTCGGACGCGGGCGGCGCGGCTGCCGGCAACGGCCACGACCCGGACGCCGCTCCCCATGGCGCCCATGTCCATGTCCCCTCCATGGCGCCGCCCATGGCGCCGCCGAAGGACCGCGAGGCTGAGGCGCGCAAGGAGGCCGGCGTCGGCATCGGGCTCGCCGACGATCTGCGCTCGATCCGGACCGCGCTCGTCAAGGCGTATCTGGCCGGCGATTTCCAGGCTGCCTTCGACCTCCTGCTGTTCCAGATGGGGCGGTCGGTGTTCACCTTCGGCTACAAGGACCACGCCCTCGACATCGCGGTGCGCGAAACCGCCGACCGGCCGACGACGCGGATGAACGACGCCGATTTCGCGGACTGGTCGCCGGGCGAGGCCATGCTGGAGGACCGCTCGGGTCTCCCGCTCGACTGGCTGGAGATCGAGGACGACGGCGAGTCCTTCGCCGCGCTCCGGGCGCTGCCGGTGTCCGACAAGAAGGCCCTGTTCGCGGCCTGCGTGGCGCGCACCGTCAAGCCCCAGCTCGCCTTCGAGCCGCAGGCGCGGCCCGAGCTCGAAGCCACCGTCGCCCGGCTCGACATCGACTTCGCGGCCCATGTGCGACCCACGGCGGCGATGCTTTGGTCGCGGATCAACAAGAGCCGCATCCTCGACATCGCCCGCACGGTGCTCGGCATCTCCTGGGCGTCGGCGCGCGCGAAGTCGAAGAAGGCGGCGATCGCCGAGGCGATGGAGACCGCCTTTGCCGCCGGCGACCGGCCCGTCTCGTTGAGCGCGGAGATGCACGCCGCGGCGCTCGCCTGGACGCCGCCCGGCTTCGCCGCCTTCGATACCGGGCGCATCGGGGACGACGCGGAGACCGACGAGCCGACGGCGGAATCGCCCGAGGCGGAGACGGCTGGCTCGCTGGAGGCCTCGGAACCGGCCGCCGGGACCGGAACCGTTTCCACCGACGCGCCGCCGGCTGTGGACGGCAATGGCCACGCGGTGCCTGTCGCGCCGGAACCCGAGGCGCCGTCATCCGAAGCGGGCGATGAGTCCGATGGCGATACCGACGAGGCTGCCGCCGGGACCGGCGAGACCGCCTTGCCCGAGGACCTCGCCGCCGCCGTCGACGCCGCCAACAGGGTGCCCACCGCCGATGGCGGGCCGCGCGTCGTCATCGCCCATGTCGGGCCCGGTGCCGACACGGAGCCGGCACCGGCCAACGGCCAAGACGCGTCGGGCGATCCGCTGGAGATTCCCGAGTTCCTGCGCCGCGTCCGGTAGCCGTCCGGCACGACCGACAGAACGCCCCGCCCGGGACACCGCGCGGGGCGTTCTTCTTTTCATCGCCGATCATGGAGGTTCCCGCATGAACCCGACGTCCGATTCGCCCCCGGCGACGATCCGCGCGCGCATCCACGAGAGCGCCGTCAAGCGGGTCACGCGCGCCTATGGCGGCACCCTGGCCGACATCTTCTCGGAGGGATTGCAGAATTCGAGGAGGGCCGGCGCAACGCGCGTCCGCATTTCGGTGGCCGCGCCCGCCGCCCGGCTCCGCGAGGTCGCCGCCGCGACCGGCGAGACACCGCTCACCGTCACCATCGCCGACGACGGGCAGGGAATTGCCGATCCCGCCGTGCTGCTGAGCTTCGGCGAGAACGGCTGGTCCGACGACCTGGTGCGGCGCGAGGACGCCGCCGGCTTCGGCTTCGCCAGCCTGGCACGCCGCAACTGCTCGGTCTCGTCGAGGCCGCGTTCGACCGGCGGGGAGATACGGCCCGGCTGGCGCGTCTCGCTGTCGCCGGAGCACTTTCTGGGCGACGCCGAGGCCACGGTCCATGGCGACGAGGTCGCGCCGTTTCCGCACGGGACGTCGATTTCGTTCGAGGCGGCCGAGTCCCCCGCCGCGATCCGCAGCGCAGCGGAGAACGCCGCCCGGCATTACCCGCTGCCGGTCGTCTTCGAGAACCGCGCCGAAGCCGAATCCTCCGGCGAGGAACCGCTGCCCCGCCGTGCCTTCCTCGACGGCGCCGTCCATGCCGAGCCGTGGCGCGGCCTCGCCTTCGGCGTCTTCCGAAACCGCCATCCCGGCTACAACGACCCCGACCTCAACGTTTTCGGGGTCACCCTGCCGGTCCGGCTGCCCACGGTCGAAACGGTTCACGGCGCGACCTGGACCGTGCGGGCCGATGTCGGCGACTGCCCCGGCCTAGAGCTGGTGCTGCCGGCCCGGAAGGAGGCGGTCGAGAACGCCTTCCTGGACGAGATGCGCGGCGCCGCCCGGCTCGCCATCTACCGCGCAATGGCGGCCCAGCCCTCGCCGCGCCCCGCCTTCGAGGACTGGACGCGGGCGCGCGGGGACGGCATCGAACTGGCGCCGCCACCAGCCATGTTGCGTCCCTGGCGTCCCCCGGTGGCGAACGTCAATGACTGGCGCGACCCGCCGAAGCTCGCTCCGGCCGGTCACGACGCGCTGGTCATGGCCTGCGATCCCGAGCCCCCGGAGGCCCAGGCGCTCTGGCGCGCCGCCGAACGGGCCGGCATCGCATCCCGTCTCTTCGAGGCCGACCGCAGGCTGGACGGCTACGACTGGTACGACGCGCTCGACCGGGTGACGGCCATCACCATCCAGGCCGCCGCCGACGGCGCGTGGATGGCCATCGGCGACTACCCGCTGCCGGAGCGGCCGGGTCTGCGTGCCGCGGCCCTGCCGGCCCGGCCTGCCGCGATCCGCATCGAGCTCGCCGTCCGCCCGCCGACGGGATCGCCGGCCACGCTCGACCTCCCGGCCGATCTCGCCTTCGCGGGCGAGGCCTGGTCATGGATCGAGGACGCCCTGCCGCTGGTCACCGTGGACAGCAACCTCCAGCCGCACGCGCTCGCCGAGTTGCTGCGCGCCGGGTTCTTCTCGCCGTCCGACGACGCGGACTCGGACAGCTGGGATACCCAACTGGAGCGTTTCGACGAGTCGGCGTTGCACCTGGCGACGCGTCTGCTCCTCAGCGACGACGAGGCCGCCCGCGCGTCGCTCGCCGAGGCCGTCCGCCGCGAGCTGCTCTGGCTCTGCCCGAAGGACCGCACCGTCGATATCCGGATCCGCCGGCCCGACGTCAGCGTGAGTCTCGCCGATGCCGCCCGGGCGCCCTGACCGCGCGCCCGTCCCATCCACCCCCAGGGGCCGGGACCCGGCCGCAATCGACCCGGGTCCGGCGCCCGCATTTCGAGGAGGCCACCACCATGACCGTTACCGCCGCCGAACCGCAAGTCCCGGACGACGAGGTCCGGAAGCGCGCCATCGACGATGCCGTCTGGACCGATCTGCTCTGGCTCATGCCGCCGACCGCACGGTCGCCGTGACCGTGCAGGGCGGCAGGGTCACGGTCGATCTCGGCCCGCCGCCCCCTGCGCCGGTCGCCGGGGCGCACTGAGACGGCTGCTCGCTCGGCGCCGCTCCCGCCCGACGCGTTCCATGAATCGGCCCGCTCCAGCCGGAGTGGAGGCCGGCCCGTGGCGGGCGGTGGCCGGGCGGGTCGCGGGAGCGTCCTGCCCCGCTGGCCGTCCCTTCAACCCGCAAGGAGTCCGCCCATGGAACTCGTGACTTCGGAACTGCGCGAGGCACTGCTCGCGAACGGAAGAACCCCCGACAGCGATCCCGTTCCGCCGCTGAAGCTGTTCAACCCCACCGGTGCGGGCACCTGGCTCGTGACCGAGATCGACCCCGACGACCCGTCGGTCGGCTTCGGCCTGGCCGATCTCGGCTTCGGCTGCCCCGAGCTCGGCAGTTTCAGCATCGAGGAGCTTCAGTCCTTCCAGGGACCGTTCGGCCTCGGCATCGAGCGGGACCTCTGGTTCGAGGGCCGCTGGCCGATCTCGGTCTATGCCGAGGCGGCAAGGCAGGCAGGCCGCATCGTCGAGTCCGGGCCGGAACTCGACGCGACCGCCCGCAGCCGCGCCCGCCCGACCGAAGCCTGACTGCATCCCGCACCGCCTTCCGGCGCCCCGTCCCGGTCTCGCCCGGGGCGGGGCGCTTTCGATTCCGAACCCGGGGAGTCCGCCCATGTCCGATACCGCGATTGCCGCCCCGCCCGCCGCAGCCCCGCCGCCGATGCACCCGATGGACCCACGCCGGGGCGAGAGCCTGACGCCGATGTTCGGCGCGTTCCTCTGCTGGCTGCTTCGTCTCGAACCCATGACCAGCCCGGCCATCACCGGGATCGCCATTTGCGGCGGATCGGTGCTCGCCGCCACCACCGACAGCCCGTTCTTCGACGCCCATCTCGGATCCGTGGAGGACTTCGAGCGCAATCTGCGCGGCTGGGGCGAGGCCTGCGGCGCCGACAGTGCGACCGTCGACGGCCTCATCGCCCGGATGCGGAGGGCCGGGCAATGAGCTTTCCCGATCTTCCTCCCGGCTTCGACCGCCACCGCGCCGCCCTCGACATCGTCGATCCCGGCGCCTGCAATCCCTCGGGCGTGGCGCTCGCCCTTCACAACGCCTGCCGGCAGGCCATCGCGGAGGGGGTGTCCCAGCGCGAGGACCCCGCCATCCGGCTGATCGGCCTCCAGCTCGCGTATCTGCTTCAGGTCGACCGCATTCTCGACGGCGAGGAATACGGCCGCCTCATCAAGCACTGCCGGGCTCGTGCCGAGGAGCGCGAACGCGGCGCCGGGGCGGAGATCGCGGCATGAGTCCGCACGAGCGGTCCGAACCGGGTTTCGACGATTTGACGTTCTTCGACATGCCAGCGCCGCCCGGCTCGGTGCGGGAGACGGCGCCGCGCCGGCGGCTGACCCATACGGCCGGCGGCACCCGGTTCGGCTGACCCGCCCCGCCTGATTCTTCTTCGCGTTTCCTGAATCCGTTCCCCGGCCGCGTTTCCGGCCCGGTCTCACCGCCGCGCGCTCCGCCGGCAGGAGTCCGGCCAGCCGGTCGGGGGGCGGTCCGGCGAGCCGGCGCGGGAGGACCCGTGCCGCGCCGCGCGCCTGCCGGCCCGACCCCTTCCAGTCCGGAGATTGCCCATGCTCGACGCCCATCCGGCGGCGCCCGACCCGCTCGCGCGTCCGCCCCTTCCCGCCGCCGCCACCCAACCGCCCGCATCGCCGGCCCGTCCGATCCAGGGCGACGCCATCTTCGCCGCGGCCCGGACCCTGCTGCCGGTCCTGGAGGCCGGCAAGCCGCTCGACGCCGCGATCCTCCGGGACGCCATGACCGGGGCCTTCGGCGCCTCGGATTCCGCCGGTGCCTGGGTCTGGAAGGACGCCTACGAGGCCGCCGAAGCCGCCGCCGTGATGTTTCTCCAGCGCTACGGGCGCGGCATGCGACAGACTTGCGGCGCCGGAACGGACGGGCCGCGCCGCATGCTGGCGATGCTGGAGGCGCTCGCGGCGCTGGAGCCCTCCCACACCAGGCGCTCCGAGGAGCAGGTCCGGCTCCAGCAGTTCTCGACGCCGCTGCCGCTCGCCTATGCCGCGTTGCAAGCCGCCGCGATCCGGCCGGGCGATACCGTGCTGGAGCCCTCGGCCGGCACCGGCATGCTGGCGGTGATGGGGGAGTGCGCGCTCGGCAGGGCCGCCGCCGGCAAGCTCCATCTCAACGAGGTCGCGGAAACGCGGGCACGTCTGTTGACCCGGCTCTTCCCGCAGGCCGTCGTCACGGCGTTCAACGCCGAGGCCATCGCCGACCGGCTGCCCGACGTCCGGCCGACCGTCGTGCTGATGAACCCGCCGTTCTCGGCGACGCCCGGGGTCGACCGCATCCGCCATGACGCCGACCTGCGCCATGTCCGCTCCGCCTTCTCGATGCTCCCGCCGGGCGGGCGGCTGGTCACCATCACTTCCGCGCACTGCGTGCCCGGCGACCCGGCCTGGACCAACGCCCTGGACCGCATGGATCCGCCGGCGCGCTGCGTCTTCACCATGGCGATCGACGGGCGCGCCTACGCGCGGCGCGGCACCGGCTTCGACACCCGCCTCACCGTGCTGGAGCGGAGCGCCGAAGCCGGTATCGACATCGACCGGGACGCCCGCGCCGCCAACGCCGGCGAATTGCTCGATGCCGTCATCGCGCAGGTGCCGCGGCGACTGCCGATCGCGGTCCCTGTGCCGGCCGGCCCGGCCCGCGACCTGTTCGGCAAGGCTGTCGCGCCAAAGCCCGAGAAGCGCCGGGGTCCGAAGCCCGTATCGACGCCCGAGACGCGGCGTTCCCACGACTGGGGGCCAATTGCGGAGCTGGCGGTCGAAACCGGTCCGGTCGAGCCGGCTGCCGCCGAAACCGATTCCCCCGCCGGCAATGCCGGCCCCTACGCCCCCTGGCGGCCGGGCGCCGTGCGGGTGGCGGGCGCCGTCGAGCATCCGACGCCCCTGGTGCAGTCCGCCGCCATGGCGGCCGTGCCCCATCCGGTGCCGGCCTGGCGCCCGATGCTGCCGGAACGGATCGTCACCGAGGGCCAGCTCTCCGACGCCCAGCTCGAGAGCGTCGTATTGGCGGGCGAGGCCCATTCCCGGCACCTGGCGGCACAGTACCGCGTCGGCTCCGGCTGGGAGACTGTCCACCGCTGCAAGCTGGACGATGACGGCAACGAGGAAGAGATCGACACGTCCTTCGTCACGAGTGACGGCGAGACCCTGTCGGAACCGGTACGTTTTCGGCGAGGCTGGATGCTGGGCGACGGCACGGGATGCGGCAAGGGCAGACAGGTCGCGGCGATCATCCTCGACAACCGGCTGCGCGGACGGAAGAGAGCGCTCTGGCTCTCGCAGTCCGACAAGCTGCTGGAGGACGCGCGCCGCGACTGGTCGGCGCTCGGCGGGCTGGAGAGCGACGTCATCCCGCTCGGCAATTTCCGACAGGGGATGGAGATCCCGCTCGATGCCGGCATCCTTTTCTGCACCTACGCCACGCTGCGCTCGCCGTCCCGGCAGGGGAAGCCTTCGCGGCTCGACCAGATCGTCGAATGGCTGGCGGGCTCGCTCGACGAGGCGGACCGCCACGCCTTCGACGGGGTCGTGGTGTTCGACGAGGCGCATGCCATGGCGAACGCGGCGGGGTCGAAGTCCGAACGCGGCGAGGTCAAGCCGTCCCAGCAGGGCCGCGCCGGGCTGCGCTTGCAGAACGCATTGCCGGACGCGCGGATCGCCTACGTGTCAGCGACGGGGGCCACGACCGTGCCGGGATTGGCGTATGCGGGGCGGCTCGGCCTGTGGGCCGCCGGCGAGACGCCCTTCGAGACCCGTGTCGAGTTCGTCTCCGCCATGGAGGCGGGGGGCGTCGCCGCGATGGAGGTCGTGGCGAGGGACCTCAAGGCGCTCGGCCTCTACCAGGCGAGGGCGCTCGCCTATGAAGGGGTCGAGGTCGACATCCTGGAGCACCCCCTCTCGCCCGAGCAGCGGCGCATCTACGACGCCTATGCCGGCGCGTTCAAGGTGATCCACCAGAACATCGAGGCCGCGCTCGAGGCGACCGGCATCGTCCAGGGCGAGGACACGCTCAACAGGAATGCGAAATCGGCCGCGCTCTCGGCCTTCGAGGGCACCAAGCAGCGCTTCTTCGGCCATCTGCTGACCGGCATGAAGTGCCCTTCGCTGATCCGCGCCGTCGAGGCCGACCTCGACGCCGGGCGGTCCGCCGTGATCCAGCTTGTCTCGACCGGCGAGGCGCTGACGGAGCGGAGGATATCGGAGATCCCGGCGTCCGAGTGGGACGACCTCAACATCGACCTCACGCCCCGGGACGGCATCCTGTCGTTCCTGATGCACGCCTTCCCGGTGCAGTTGCAGGAGCCGTTCACCGACGACGACGGCAACCTGATGAGCCGGCCCGCGACCGACGCCGACGGCAACCCCGTCATCTGCCGGGAAGCCGAGGAACAGCGCGACGCGCTGATCGAGAAGCTTGCCGCATTGCCGCCGGTGCCCACGGCGCTCGACCAGGTCGTGCAGAAGTTCGGGCACGAGGCGGTTGCGGAGGTCACGGGACGGTCGCGGCGCGTATTGCGTATCTGCGATGCGAAAGGCGAGCGCCTTTCCCTCCGCAGCCGGCCGGCCTCTGCCAATCTCGCAGAGACCGCCGCCTTCATGGACGGCACCAAGCGCATCCTGGTGTTCTCCATGGCCGGGGGCACCGGGCGCAGCTACCACGCGGACCTCTCCTGCGGGAACACCGAACGCCGCATCCACTACCTGCTGGAGCCCGGCTGGCGCGCCGACCAGGCGATCCAGGGGCTGGGGCGCACCCACCGCACGCACCAGGCCTCCGCGCCGCTGTTCCGGCCCGTGACCACGGACGTGAAGGGCGAGCGGAGGTTCATCGCCACCATCGCACGGCGCCTCGATTCCCTCGGCGCGATCACGAGGGGCCAGCGGGATTCCCAGACCGCCATGGGCGGCAGCGACGCGGCGCTGTTCCGCGAGAGCGACAACCTGGAGAGCGTCTATGCCCGGGCCGCGCTCAGGCAGTTCTACGGCGCGCTCTGGCGCGGCAGCATCGAGGGCTGGAACGTCGAACGCTTCCAGGACTCGACCGGCCTCAAGATCGTCCACGAGGGCGGGCTCAAGGACGACCTGCCGCCCATGCCGAAGTTCCTCAACCGGCTATTGGCACTGCCCATCGCCGAGCAGAACCAGCTCTTCGCCGAGTTGGAGCAGCGTATCGCCGCCAATATCGAGCAGGCGGTCGAGGCCGGCAGCTATGAGGTCGGCGTCGAGACCGTCACCGCCGACTCGCTCACGATCTCCGGCCGGGAGACGCTCTACGAGCATCCCGGCGCCGGCGCGATCACCGAGCTGGTCGAAATCGTCCGTCGGGACCGGTTGGAGCCGCTTGGCGCCGAAGCCGCGCTGGAAATCGGCGCCCGCGATCCAGGTCCCGATGGCAAGCCGCGTCTCGTGGTCAACACGCGCTCGAAGCGCGCCGCCGTCCTGATGCCGGCGCCGTCGCGCATGCTCGACGACGGCGGGGTCCAGGAACGCGTGCAGCTGGTCCGCCCCGCCACGCGCGAGCGCATGACGCAGGCCGAGTTCGTCGCCTCCAACTGGGGGCGCACCGACGAGGGCCACTGGCGCATGCTCTGGAACCACGAGATGGGCGAACTGCCGACCCATCGCGAGTCGCGCTTCTGGCTCGCCTCGGGCCTGCTGCTGCCGGTCTGGGACCGCCTGCCGGCCGAGAACATGCGGGTCCGACGCCTGACTTCGGACGACGGCGTGGCACTCATCGGCAGGGTGCTCGACGCCGAGCAGGTCCGCAGTGTCCGCGCAAGCTTCGGCCTCGACGGCGGTCCTGCCATGACCGCCCCGGAAGCCTTCGCGGCGGTCATGGAGCGGGGCAATGCGCTCGCGCTCGCCAACGGATGGCGGCTCGCGCGCCGGCGCCTGATGGGCGCCAACCGCGTCGAGATCGAGGGGCCGGCGGATACCGACATGGCCGTGCTCAAGCGCATGGGCTGCGCGACCGAGATCGTCTCCTGGCGGACGCGCGTGTTCGCGCCCAGTGTCGCCGTGACGGAGCGCATCATCGACCGCTGGCCGCTCGCCGCCTGAACCCGCGCAAAATCGCCCGCCCGACGCCCGGCCGGTATACCTATTGCCGGCCGGGCCCCCGCCGATGCCGCCCCAGCCCAGGGAGACCGCCGTGACAGCGCAGACGCTTCCCGACGAACCCAACTATTGTTTTGCGCCGGCCTACGACGTCGAGGCCGACGTGCAGCAGATCAGACTCGTAATCGAGGGCTTGGCCGGCCATGTCCCGACCGCGCTCGTCGCGCTCGACCTCGACGGTGCTCTCAGCATTTGCGACAGACTCAACAGGCGTCTTGGATACGACCGGAAGGCCTGGACCGCGATGGTCGCCGCGTCCATGCGCGCCGAGGACGATCTTCCCGATGGTGGCGCGTGGCACTGAACGGAGGTGGAGAGGAGCAGGCCGGGAGCGAGGCCGCTGCCGGAGAGGGAGTGGGGAATCGCAATCGGGGAGGCCGGGAGATGACGACGCTGATTTACGCGGGCATCGGGGCACGGGCGACGCCGGCGAGCGTGCTGGCGGACATGACCGTGATTTCGGAGTGGCTGGCGCGGACCGGCTGGCATCTTGCGAGCGGCGGGGCGGACGGCGCCGACACCGCGTTTGCGAAGGGTGCGCCGGCCGGGCAGCGGACGATCTGGCTGCCGTGGCAGGGCTTCAATGGGCTGCGCGGGCCGGATTGCCGGGTGCTGTCGGCCGCTGACGTGTCTGCGTGCATGGCGATCGCCGCCCCGTTGCATCCCGCCTGGGACCGCTGCTCGCCAACCGTCCGCAAGCTGCATGCCAGGAACGCGGCGGTGCTCGGACTGACGCTGAACCGCCCGGTCGATGCCGCCATAGCCTTCACGGCCGAGGGTCGCGTCGAGGGCGGCACGGGCATGGCCATCCGTATTGCCGAGGCCCACGGCATCCCGGTGTTCAATCTCGGATCGATGACGCCGCGGGCCGTATGCGAGCGCCTGGCCGCCATCCGCCGCGCCGCTTCACCGTCGTAGAGCGGGAGACCAGCGCCTGCCGGGCGAGTGTCCGTCACGGCGAAGGAAGTGGGTTCCTCAGCCGATGCCGGGCAGGGCAACGGCAGAAGAGTTCCCGGCCATGTTCAATTCCGATCTTCACCTCGGCACTCCCAGCGGCGGCGATTTGTTCGCCGAGTTCGATTGTCAGCGCCGTTCCAACAAATGCGTGTGGACGGCCGGGATCGGACGTCCCGCATGGCTTGAAGGAGGACCCGCATGCAGCACGATCCGTCTCCCGCCGCCACTATCGCCGCGGCGCTTGCCGCGCGCGCCGAAGAGGTGTGCCGGCGCTATCTGCCCAACGGCCGCCGCCAGGGCCGCTACTGGATCTGCGGCGACATCAACGGCGCCCGCGGCCGCTCGCTCTTCGTCCGCCTCTCCGGCTCCGGCAAGCGCGGTGGGTGGACGGATGCCGCAACGGCGCAGCACGGCGACCTGCTCGATCTCATTCGTTACCGCACCAACGCGCCGACGCTGCGCGCGGCGCTCGACGAGGCGCGGCGCTTTCTTGCCTTGCCTCCCGCCTCCCCGGATCGAAGTCCGGGGCACGCGGCCCCCGATTCCGGGGGCTCGGACGCGCCTTACGACGCGACCGAGGCGGCGCGCCGCCTGTGGCGGCGCTGCCGCGCGGTCGACGGCAGCCATGCCGAGCGCTATTTGCACGCGCGGGGTCTGTCGCGCTGCCGCTTCGCGGCCTTGCGTTTCCATCCCGAGCTTCGCTACCGCGAAGGCTCGACCGTGCGCCGCTTCCCGGCGTTGGTCGCCGCCGTCACCGGCGACGGCGGCCGGATCTTCGGCGTGCAGCGCACCTGGCTCGATCCGCTCCGGCCCGCAAAGGCGGGCGTCGCCGATCCCCGCAAGGCGCTCGGCCGCGTCTACGGCCTCGCGGTGCGTTTCGGCGTTCCCTCCGACGATGCTGCGCTCGTCGTCGGGGAGGGCATCGAGACGGTGCTCTCGCTCATCGCCGCCGTCCCCGAGATCACGGCGGCGGCCGCGCTCTCGGCCGGGAGCCTCGGCGCCTTCGCGCCTCCGCCCGGCGTCGCCCGCCTCGTGATCGCCCGCGACAACGACGAGGACGGCGCGCTAGCCGCGGAACGCCTGGTCCGGCGATCCGCCCGGGCCGGCATCGCCTCCACAGTGATCGTGCCCGCAGGCGGCGATTTCAACGATGACCTTGTCGCGCTCGGCGCACCGGCGCTCCGCGCCCGACTCGCGCCGCTCCTCCGTTGCGCGGGACGTTCAGACTCCCCTGCAATTGCTCTGCAAACGCTCGGTGGCGGGTGATCCGTAACCCTCTAGCGGCGTAGCGAGGGCGCCCCTGTCTCAACTGAATCGCGAGGCCCGCGCAACCACCGCATCGGTCGCCCGGACTTCCCGCGCCGCGATCCTGTCGCTCTCTGCAAGGACGTCGTTCTCACACTGCCAAGCGTCAATCGTGGCGTTCACGATGTGGACCATGACGGGAACCCTATTCAGCTCGCGCCCATCGAGCACGGCCGATGCCGTGGCCGCGAACGAACGCCACTCGCCGTCGTCGCGCGAGGTCTTGAGCAGAAAGGCCGCGCGCAGCATGAGCAGTGCCCACTCGCTCCGCCTCTCCTCAAGACGCTTCCAGAACACCGCCTCCGCTTCCCGTATTCCGCTGGTTCTCTTCACCGCTTCGTCGAACTCCTTCGTGCCCTCGAACCATGTCGCCAGCTCCTCATGATGGGCGGGCCACAGCGTGCTGCGGCCAATCAGGCGCTCACGCACGGGTTCGGGGAGAGATGCAATCTCCCCGGCGGGGTCCACGATCGCAAGCCACCCGCGCGCGCTCATCGGACGCGGGTGCAACTCCGTGAGGCCGCACGCCAGAGCGACGTCAATCAGCCCGGCCGGAGGCGGAACGCCCGCCGACAGCCCATCGGCAACCGCGGCGGAGAGCGTCAGCTCGAATGCCCTCTTCCGCTCCTCGAACATCTCCGCCCCGGCCGCCCGTGAGGGTTCCTTGTTCTCGGCAGCATCGTCTTTCACGACAAATGCGCCCGTGATGCCGCGCCTCGCATCGAGCAGGACGGTCGCGACCGCCAGGCCTTCTTCGCCCTCCAGCAGCGCGAAGAACGCTTGTCCCCCGGAGCCCGTCGGGAATGTGGCCTCCAACTCCACCAGGCGCGCGACCTCGGGCTCGGACGGCCGGAATTGTTCCTTGCGAAGCGCGATGCGCAGGGTCTCGTCGAGAATCTCACGGGCGCCGTCCGCCGGAATCCAGTTGCGAACGAGCGCAAGCATCGCCAGCGTGTCGGGCTCGAGGAAGCCGAAACCTCCCCGGCTGCACAGGTCGTCTGCGGCAGCAAGACGCACTTCGCTCGATGCATCCAGCAGGCAGTAAAGGATCAGGCGGCTGCAAAGAGCGTCGTCATACAACGACACACGATCCATGAACATGGACCGAAAGTCAGGTGGGAGAGCACCGAACAGATTGGCCAGAGCCTCGTGCAACACACCATCGCCGAGCTCCTTATCATACTCGAGCCGGTCGATGGCCTCGTCGATATGCTCTTCAAGCCTATCCGATGCGTCCTCCTCTTCGAGTCGCCCTGCGAGGAACGCCACCAACGATTGGGGCAGCTCGATGCCCGCGCGGGCGAACGTGTGCGCCAGCCGGACCGCCGAGTACTCGTCCAGACCGCCGCCTGCAGCGAGCGCGTCAAGCGTAGCGCGGACCTCTCTCAACATTCTCTCGCCGAGGCGGCACCGGCTCTCGGCATCCAGTCGAGCGTGCTCGAGCAGGGCCTTGAACCGCCCAAGCCGGGCGTGCCCATCCGGCTCGGCGGTCTGGAGCGCGTCCGCGACAATCTCCGAACCGATGCCGGGCGTCGCAAGAAGTGCCGAGAGGTGCTCCGGTGAAACCTCTTCGTCGGCCGCATCTGAGACGTGGCCGAACTCGTCGAGACAGGCTTTAATCAGGTTGGGTTCTGGCATGGATTGTGTTCACTTCTGAAGGTGAGTCGCATGCGACTCGTGATTGCACGACTTACAGTTACGCGTGCGGCGTGGAACTTGATCGTTGCACCGTTTGGGTCGAGGCATCACTCGCCAAGTGCACCGTATGCAAGAGCATCAACGCCGCGCCGGGCGCTTTCGCCGAGCTTGAATTCATCGGCGACGCAGTCTGCGCCCCGCGGTCCCGTCGGCGGCGCTCTCGCGCGAGTCGATCCACTCGTCGATCCGTTGCGCAGGCCACCCCACGGCGCGCGGCCCCAGACGGACTGCGGCCGGAAATTCGTCGGCCTGGATGAGGCGGTAAATCGACGTCTTGGAGAGCCCGGTGCGTTCCATCACCGCCGGCAAGCGCAGCACTCGCTTGTCGGTGCCAGCCACGCGACCGTTCCCCCAGTCAGACCCGTCCATGGGCCCGCATCGATGTTTCGAACAAGGTCGCAGTGTCATCGTTTGCCACGGCTGGTACCTCCCACTGTGAAACCTCGACAGGTCGTCTTCGAAACCGGCCTTTGCGCCCGCGCCGTGGTTCGACCGATCGCCTCGGATACAAGGCCCAAACGCTGGTTTCAATGCCTGCCACGGGATCGAACGTAGAGGAAACATCGACCGCGGCCAACGAGATCAGTTAGGGGGTTTCATGCGTCTCGCGGCATGCGCGCCAGGAGATGCCTTCCTCTCCGTCAGCAGGCCATCCCCTCTCGCGTCATGGGTTCTGCAGTACCGTCACCCGCAGCGTGCAGACTTGCGACATGCCCGAAAAGCACGTCGGGAAGACACCGCCTGCACTGTAACCTTCACTTTGTCACTTGGATTATTTCAGGGGCCCAGGTTCTTTCATACGGCACGTCGGCACTATCGCTACAGTCCGCCCGGCCAGCGAATCTCACGCCACCGCGCCGAGACCGTTCTTCTCCACCAGCGTCAGGAGCTTCAAGGACGCGCCCCGCGGGCGCTTCTCGCCGCGCTCCCACTGGCTCACCAGACCCGTCGTCACGTTGAGGTAGCGCGCGAACACCGCCTGGCTCGCATGCTCGCGCAGCCGGAGCGCCCGGATGTCCTCCGGCGTCATCTCCCTGACCGGCGTGAGGCACATCTCGTCGAACTTGCGCATGGTCTGCTTCGACATGAGGCCTGCCTCGGCCAGACCGAGGGCGGCTTCGTGCACCGACGCCAGGGCCTTACTCCTATATTGCTTGGTCATCGCACTCCACCTCGATTATGGCCCCAACGGCCTGCGCGGCCCCGAGCCCCGTCGCGCCCGACGCCAGATACTCGTTCGCCAGCGAACCCAACCCTGAAAGCACATTGCGCCGGAGGTTCTCCCGATCGCTCTTCGCAAATACGTGCACGAAGAACGCCAGCCCGCCCCGGCGAAACACCATGACCGTACGGAGTCCACCGGAGCGCCCGCCACCCCTGCGCGCCGGACGGCCTCGCACAGTGCTGCAATCTTAAGTCCCTCGCGGTCGGCAAATCGGGCGAACGCCTTGGTCTTGAACGTCCACAATTCGTCCCTTGCGACCGCCCGTCTTCATGACCCTTGTGTAATACCGAGTGCGGCCTTTTTCAATTCGCCGTCGGCGCCCAAAGATCCACTCGGCGTCCACGCGCGGCAGTCTCGGCAGCGAGCCCCCCGCCCAGCATACGATGTTCGGCCCGCCGACCGCCGGGAGGGGCCGTTGCCAACCTGTTAATTGCGACCGACGAGAGATGCCGGAATCGGCCGAAGGGTTCTCGACCCGCCGTGCGGAGATCGAAGCGGCGGTCGCGGAGCGCGGCGGCGGCAATACCGCGGACGACCAGCGCCTCGCCCAGCGCGCCGCGTTGATGACCCGCGCGGCCAAGCGCGACGTTGACCGCGACGTGCTGCGCGAGAGCTGGCAGCGGCAGGCCGAAGGGCTCGGGTTCGATGCGAAGGCGCTCGTCGCCGAAGCGGGAGCGCGGGAGGCCGGCCGGGATGCGGAGAAGGAAGCCGGACGCGGCATTGCTGCCGGGCCGGGGACGGGGAACGGCGCCATGCCCGGCGCCGCCCTGGAAGCGGGTCCGGGTGTGCCCGACGGCGCGCCGATGTCGCCCGCGGGCGCCGCCGTCGAATGGGCGGTGGCGCATCTCTCGGAGCGCGAGGCGGTGTTCGCCCGCACGAACCTGCTCGCCGCCGCGCTCGCCCACGGGCCCGGCGCGGCGGCGATCGGCGACATCGAGCGCGAGGTCGCGGCGCGCGAGACGGCGGGCACGCTGCACGCCGCCCGCCTGCCGGGGGCTGAAGGGCTGCTCACCACCGACCGCGCGGTCGCCGACGAGCACGAGACCATCGCGCTGATGCGCGCGGGTGAGCGCCGCGGGGCCCAGCCGATGCGCGCCCGGGCCGTCGACAAGGCGCTCCGGGGTGGCCCGCTCACCCACGGTCAGAAGGAGGCGGTGAAGCTGATCGTCGCCGCGAAGGACCGCACGGTCGGTGTCCAGGGCTACGCCGGCACCGGCAAGACCACCATGCTGCGGCGGGCCCGCGGGCTGCTGGAGAAGAAGGGATACGAGGTCCGGGGCCTCGCCCCCTCGGCCTCGGCCGCGCGCACGCTCGAAGGCGAGGCCGGCATCGGCAGCGAGACCCTGCAACGGTTCCTCGCCCGCTACGCCGGCGTGGCCGAAGGGCGGATGACGCGGAAGGGCGAGAAGGAGATGCGCAGCGCCTTCGCGAAGACCGCGCTGGTGGTCGACGAGGGCTCGCTCGCCTCCACGGTCCAGGCCCAGAACCTGCTCCGGATCGCGGACGCGCTCCGTATCCCCCGGGTGGTGCTGGTCGGCGACGCCAAGCAGCTCGACGCCGTGGACGCCGGCAAGCCCTTCGCCCAGCTCCAGGCCGCCGGCATGAAGACCGCCGTCATGGACGAGATCATGCGCCAGCGCGTCCCGGCGCTGAAGGAAGCGGTCGAGGCGAGCCTCGCGGGCGACGTCGCGCGGGCGTTCGACAAGCTCGGGGAGAACGTCGCCGAGGTGAAGCCGGACAATCTCGCGGGCGCCGCCGCCGCGCGCTGGCTCGCGCTCTCCCCGGAGGAACGCGCGCACGCCGGGCTGATGGCCCCGAGCCACGGGCTGCGCGGGGACATCAACGCCATCGTGCGCGCGCGCCTGGTGCGCGACGGAACGGTGCACGGCCCCGCCACGACCGTCGAACGGCTCGTCTCGCGCGGCTACACCAATGCCGAGAAGACCCTCGCCGCCAACTACATGCGGGGCGATGTGGTCGCGTTCCACCGGCCCTACAAGCGTCTCGGCGTCGAGAAGGGCGACGAGCTGCGCGTCGCGGGCGTCGACCGCAAGACGCGGACGGTGAGGCTGGAGGGCGCGGACGGGCGCTCCGCCGCCTGGGAGCCCAACCGAATCGCGGCGCGCGCCGGCGGCGTCGAGGTCTACCGCAGCGAGCAGATCGAGCTCCGCGCCGGCGACCGCATCCGCTGGACCCGCAACGACGCCGGCCTCGGGCTGGTCAACAGCGGCACCGCCGAGGTCGCGGCGGTCAGGGACGGCCGGGTGACGTTCCGCCTCGAGGACGGGCGCACGCTCGATCTCGCCCCCGGCGACCCGCAGCTCCGCCACCTCGACCACGCCTGGGCCTCGACCGTGCATGCGTTCCAGGGCCGCACGGTCGATACCGTGATCGCCGCGATGGAGGCCAACCATCCCCACCTCACCACGCAGAAGTCGTTCTATGTCGAGATCTCCCGGGCGCGGGACCGCGCCGAGCTCGTCACCGACGACCGGGCGGCGCTGAAGGAGCAGCTCGAAGCGGCCACCGGCGAGCGGATCGCGGCGCTCGAAGCGGTCGAGCCGGACAAGGCAAAGGGGCGGGAAACTTCGCTCGACGAGAGCCGGGGCCGCGAGCACGAAATAGCCGCACCGCGCGGGCGGGACAAGGCGCCGGGCATGGAATAGGATCGCGCTGCGAAGAGCGTCGATCGGGGGCTCGCGCTGTAGTCGTGTTCTCGCGTGTCGACCAAGAGCCCGAAGCCGCTCGGGCTGCGGTCGGAGGAGTGCGAGGAGTCAACCGACAACGGCTTCGGGGATGCGTGTTGAGGCGTGTGCGCTGTCACGCATCCCTTGGTGATCAAGGGCTCCAGCTGATCCGAGATTTTTCTTACCCCGGCGGCTTCGCAGACATCTGCGGCCCTGAGATCGGCGGATAGGGCGGATCGAGGATTTCCACCCCATAGCCGACGACGCTCCCAGGCTCACTTCCGGCCCCGTCGCGTCGTCCCGCCCGAATCGGATAGAAGGTGTCGCCATCGGGCCAGAGGCCCTCGTTCCATCCACCAGCCCTGGTAGGGAGAACGTGATGGCGACAACGGAGAAGCTACCCTTTTCCTGGCAGGCTGTCGAAGGCCTGCCGGACCTGGATCGCCTGCGTCTGGTGCTCGACACCCTGCCCGACGAGGAGATCGTGGCTGCGCTTGAGGCCGGGCGAGGTCGCGGGCGCAACGACTACCCGGTGCGGTCGATGTGGCGTGCGCTGATCGCGGGCGTGGTGTTCCAGCACGCCTCGATCCAGTCGCTGCTGCGGGAGATGGGCCGCAACCCGGCGCTCCTGGAACTCTGCGGGTTCGACCCGCTGCCTTTCCAGAGCGCGCCCGTGTTGGAGCTTCGCGCAGGTACGAAGGAGCCACCATGCGCGGTGGCGCATCCGGCGCAGGTCCGCTCGACGGTGCCCAGCCACTGGAACTTCTCGCGCTTCCTGCGGCGCGTCGTGCTGCTTGAGAACGAGTGCAGCCTGGTGTCCGCAATGGTCGAGAGCCTGCGCGCGTCGCTCTTCGAAGAGCTGCCCGACTTCGGCCGCCATCTCGGCTACGACGGCAAGGCGATCGAGAGCCACTCGACGGGCCGGGTTGCCGAGGACAAGGGGAAGACCTCCGACCCCGACGCCGACTGGGGCAAGCATGAGACGAGCGGGGTGAACGCCAAGACCGGCGCGATCTGGAAGAAGGTGAAATCATGGTTCGGCTACGGCCTCCACCTGATCGCCGACACCCACTACGAGGTCCCGGTGGCCTTCGAGGTGACGCGGGCGTCGGACTCGGAGGTCAAGATGCTCCCCAAGATGCTGGAGAACCTGTTCGCAAGAGCGCCGGAAATGGTGGAGCGCTGCGACGACTTCAGCGCCGACCGCGGTCTCGACAACGCTCCCCAGAAGAAGTTGCTCTGGGATAAGTGGGCCATTCGGCCGCTGGTCGACACGCGCTTGATGTGGAAGGCCGAGAAGGAGGAGCCGGGCTATGATCCGACGAAGCCGATCACGCGGGCGCTGTTCCCCAACCGCGCCGACGTCGTCGTTCACGACGAGCGCGGCCGCGTGTCCTGCATCTGCCCCCAGACCGGCGAGGTCCGCGCCATGGCCTTCCAGGGCTTCGAGGCCGAGCGCGGCCTCTGCGGCACGCTGAAATACCGCTGCCCGGCGGCGGCCTTCGGCTTCGACTGTGCAGGCAGCAAGGCGTGCCACCGGGCGGGCGGGGTGGAGCCCGGCGAGTACGGCCGCATCGTGCGCATCGATCTCGACAAGAACGACCGGCGCGTCTTCACCCCGACGCCCTGGGGCAGCCCGTCCTGGCGGCGCGGCTACAACCGGCGCTCTGCGATAGAGAGGATCAACAGCCGCCTCGACAACAGCTTCAACTTCGAGACCCACTACATCCGCGGGCTCGCTAAGATGAAGACCCGTGTCGGGCTGGCGCTGGTGGTGATGATGGCGCTGGCCCTTGCGCAGGTGCGGGCCGGCCACGCGGAGCGGATGCGCTCGCTGGTCGGCGCGGTGCCGTACCTCGACACCGGCTGACCGGTTGTCCCACCTCCGACATCGCCGCTCGACCAAGCCGCCTGCCGGCGGATGGCAGACCGCGGCCATCCATGTCACGATGTTCCCGTAGCGTTCCGCTCTCGCGTCTAATCGCTGCATTCTGCTCACCCGGCGGGGATCAGGCAGTCGATATCCGGCCGCCAAAGATCAGCGTCACGATGTCGAAATACGCCACAGCGCACATTCCTGAGGCGTGTGCGCTGTCACGCATCCCTTGGTGATCAAGGGCTCCAGCTGATCCGAGATTTTTCTTACCCCGGCGGCTTCGCAGACATCTGCGGCCCTGAGATCGGCGGATAGGGCGGATCGAGGATTTCCACCCCATAGCCGACGACGCTCCCAGGCTCACTTCCGGCCCCGTCGCGTCGTCCCGCCCGAATCGGATAGAAGGTGTCGCCATCGGGCCAGAGGCCCTCGTTCCATCCACCAGCCCTGGTAGGGAGAACGTGATGGCGACAACGGAGAAGCTACCCTTTTCCTGGCAGGCTGTCGAAGGCCTGCCGGACCTGGATCGCCTGCGTCTGGTGCTCGACACCCTGCCCGACGAGGAGATCGTGGCTGCGCTTGAGGCCGGGCGAGGTCGCGGGCGCAACGACTACCCGGTGCGGTCGATGTGGCGTGCGCTGATCGCGGGCGTGGTGTTCCAGCACGCCTCGATCCAGTCGCTGCTGCGGGAGATGGGCCGCAACCCGGCGCTCCTGGAACTCTGCGGGTTCGACCCGCTGCCTTTCCAGAGCGCGCCCGTGTTGGAGCTTCGCGCAGGTACGAAGGAGCCACCATGCGCGGTGGCGCATCCGGCGCAGGTCCGCTCGACGGTGCCCAGCCACTGGAACTTCTCGCGCTTCCTGCGGCGCGTCGTGCTGCTTGAGAACGAGTGCAGCCTGGTGTCCGCAATGGTCGAGAGCCTGCGCGCGTCGCTCTTCGAAGAGCTGCCCGACTTCGGCCGCCATCTCGGCTACGACGGCAAGGCGATCGAGAGCCACTCGACGGGCCGGGTTGCCGAGGACAAGGGGAAGACCTCCGACCCCGACGCCGACTGGGGCAAGCATGAGACGAGCGGGGTGAACGCCAAGACCGGCGCGATCTGGAAGAAGGTGAAATCATGGTTCGGCTACGGCCTCCACCTGATCGCCGACACCCACTACGAGGTCCCGGTGGCCTTCGAGGTGACGCGGGCGTCGGACTCGGAGGTCAAGATGCTCCCCAAGATGCTGGAGAACCTGTTCGCAAGAGCGCCGGAAATGGTGGAGCGCTGCGACGACTTCAGCGCCGACCGCGGTCTCGACAACGCTCCCCAGAAGAAGTTGCTCTGGGATAAGTGGGCCATTCGGCCGCTGGTCGACACGCGCTTGATGTGGAAGGCCGAGAAGGAGGAGCCGGGCTATGATCCGACGAAGCCGATCACGCGGGCGCTGTTCCCCAACCGCGCCGACGTCGTCGTTCACGACGAGCGCGGCCGCGTGTCCTGCATCTGCCCCCAGACCGGCGAGGTCCGCGCCATGGCCTTCCAGGGCTTCGAGGCCGAGCGCGGCCTCTGCGGCACGCTGAAATACCGCTGCCCGGCGGCGGCCTTCGGCTTCGACTGTGCAGGCAGCAAGGCGTGCCACCGGGCGGGCGGGGTGGAGCCCGGCGAGTACGGCCGCATCGTGCGCATCGATCTCGACAAGAACGACCGGCGCGTCTTCACCCCGACGCCCTGGGGCAGCCCGTCCTGGCGGCGCGGCTACAACCGGCGCTCTGCGATAGAGAGGATCAACAGCCGCCTCGACAACAGCTTCAACTTCGAGACCCACTACATCCGCGGGCTCGCTAAGATGAAGACCCGTGTCGGGCTGGCGCTGGTGGTGATGATGGCGCTGGCCCTTGCGCAGGTGCGGGCCGGCCACGCGGAGCGGATGCGCTCGCTGGTCGGCGCGGTGCCGTACCTCGACACCGGCTGACCGGTTGTCCCACCTCCGACATCGCCGCTCGACCAAGCCGCCTGCCGGCGGATGGCAGACCGCGGCCATCCATGTCACGATGTTCCCGTAGCGTTCCGATCTCGCGTCTAATCGCTGCATTCTGCTCACCCGGCGGGGATCAGGCAGTCGATATCCGGCCGCCAAAGATCAGCGTCACGATGTCGAAATACGCCACAGCGCACATTCCTCATTCCTCGTGTTGAGTTTCGGGCGATGACCGACTACATTTGCTTCATCCGCCCCTTGGCAGTACGCCTCGCTTCCATCCTGGGTTCAGGATTGGCGATCATGAGCGAGGCCGACCCCTCGGGGCTCTTCTTTTGAAGCGCCGTACCGGATGGCCAAGACTGCGATTCTGATTGATGGGGGATACCTGCTGAAGCGCCTGCCGGCCGTGCGTCCGGACGTGGACGCATCCGATGCGAACGCGGTGGCGCTCTCGGTCGGTCAGTTGGTTCGTCATCACCTGAGCCAGTTGAACGACGTGTATCGGGTTCCCAACGCAATCAGCCTCCTCTACCGCACCTTCTACTATGACGCCCGCCCGTATGCCGGAAAGGCCCACACTCCCGTCGGCAACCGTGCCGTCGACTATGCGCGCACGCCGCAGGCGGTCTTCCGGGAAAGTCTATTCAAGGCACTGCACGGCCAGCCCAACCTGGCCGTGCGCCTGGGCGAGGTTCGGAGAGATCCCAGCCGTTCCTGGCTCCTGCGGGAAAGGCCGCAGAAGGAGCTGTTGAGGGGCCGCATCGCGGTTGGCGACCTAGCGGACGGCGATTTCACTCCCGCGCTGCGCCAGAAGGGCGTGGACATGCGGATCGGTCTCGACATCGCGTCGATCGCCTTGAAGCGCCAGGCCGACGTGATCGTCCTGGTGTCGGGCGATGCGGATTTCGTGCCGGCGGCGAAGCTCGCCCGGCGCGAGGGCGTGAAGTTCATACTCGATCCTCTCTGGCAGGATATACCGGCCGATCTGTTCGAACACATCGACGGATTGAGAAGCGGCTTCTACAGGCCGCGGCGCGACGATGCGCGCCAGCAGCCGGCCTGACGCGCTTAGGGATGGATCATGTGCAGCTACCGGGAACCGCGAGAGGCTTGTGTGCGGCGATACGCGCCGATGTTCTCGCAACCAGGGTTCTGTGACTCTCGGAATAGAGTGCTGTCATGTTCAATCTTCCGGGAATCCGAGGATCAACTTGCTCCAATCCGGTTCCTGTTTCTTCGCAAGCCGCCTTAGAATTCCTTGGCGGCAGAGTTCCGACGCTTCACTGTCTATTGGGTAACTGACTCTTCGGAAGTCTTGTTTGGATATCCCTTTCGGTCTTTTCTCCGACCTGCCGGTGTGAACGACCTTTGAGCCGCTGTCATAGGCTCTTCGAAGTGCAACAAAAATCTCGTGACGCCGCTCCGGGGTGTCTCCCAAGTGCCAAGCGCCTCGTAGAGCGACGCGAAACCGGAGCTCTCCTCGATCGCGTTCGTCTCCGGCGCCGGTGAGGTACAACGCCTCCAACGCGATTCGCATGTCAATGTGTGCGTCATGGGGGTAACCACTTCCTTTCGATTTCATCCAACGTTCCACGGCGATGCGAACATGGTCGTCGGCGTGTTGAATCGCCGTCACGTTTGCGCGGAGCCTGTGTTCGTCAATTTCCGGTAGCGGTTCAGCTTCACCGGTGAAAGCGACTCCGCGCGCGCTCCACGTCCACCCTGATGATCTGTGTTGTTCGGAAGTGGCGGACACGCTCAGTCGGGGATCATGGAAGACGGTGCGTCGGATCTCCGGCAAGCCCGGAAGTTCAGGGTAGTGGTTCCATTGCCATCCCTGCACGACGCACGTGTCGTACTCCAGGGCAAGTGCCTGGCAAATGGCGTCGATATCGGTGGTGGTGACGTGTGAAACCCTGGCAGTGGCTCCATCGTCGAGAGCTCTGGGATGAAAGAGCCCCGATTGTGCGAGCGAGGCTATCGAGAGAACGGTTCGATCCAGGAAGTCCCCGAGAGAAGCTGGCTTGGACCCGGGCAAATCGGCAGGCAGCCGATCGGAGGAGCGAGGCAGTGGCCTGATGTAGACGCCCTGCATAGGCTCAAGTATCCTGTTCACTCGCAAACCTTTGAGCAACATTGAAGCGTGAAACCTTACCGGCTCCTCTTTGTTCCACTCGTCCAACAAGGAAACTACGGCATCGACTCCAACTACTGAGGTCGCCTTGATCAAGCCTTCGGCAAAGTTGGTCACCGACGACACTTGCCTCGTGTCCGTCAGCATCCGGTCATAACCGCCGGTCAATCCCTGACCTTTACATATTGGCACGACGTGGCCGAGCTCATCTGTATCCAAATCGACGTAGTCACTCAATTTGTTCCTCAACACTTCCAGCAATTGCGAAAACAGTTCAGGAGGGCAAACTAACTTTGCTCGGCGGGCCAATAGCAAATCGACAGTCCAGGTGTTTTCCTGGAATATGGCGCCTAAACGGTCGGGTTGCAGCCGGTTCTCCTCGCGCCGGTCATACGATACGTGGTCTCCCTCCTTATGCCCGACGTCGAACGTCGTCACCTTCAGTACGTCTTGCAGTAGATTTGATAGGTCTTTCATGATTTTCTCACGTTCGGCGAAGCGCTGTACCCGGCGTGGGCGATCGCAGACTGCCGCGTGCGCTGGCGCGGCGCTCGGACTCGGTGTCTCCCGCGCTGACGTTCAACGACGCAAGGCCAGCAATTCAGTCTCCCCGATGGCCACATTCTGGTTGGCTACACTGGTAATGCGGCCACGCCAATAAAGAGGGGACTCAGGATTGGCCCTGATCTCGACCTGTTCTCCAACCCGAAGGCCGTGCTGCGAGTCCCACAGCTTGAGCCAGATTCTGTCTGTATTTCCCAATCCCGCCCAATTGATCCAATGCACCGACAACATCAACTCGCGTTCCCTGGGGCTCCTGACGGGTTGCGGCCTGACCATGTGATAGGTGGAGGAACCGCGTGCGGTCACAATCGGGACCTCGATAGAAAACAAATGTGCCAGGTATCCACCGTAGCGGTTCCCGGTCGGGTGGAACGCGCCCGGCGCGACCGGGAAGGTCAACGGGGGCGAGGGGGCGGCTACCGCAAGTCGATCCTGCGCAGCAGCTCCTCCAGACCGATGCCGTGATGACGGGCGACACTCTTGAGAATGCTGGACAGTGTCTTCGTGCGGATCGGATCGTGCAGCGGGATCACCTCATGGTGTTCGCCTCCCGCCTGGGTCGTGATCCGCACGTGCGAGCCGCGCTGGCGCACCTGCTCGTAGCCCATCCGGCGCAGCGCCGTCACAAGGGCGGCGCCGCTCACGTCGCGCGGGAGCTTCAAGCCACGAGGACCTCGTCCCTCACATAGTGCAGCCGGATGAGACGCGGGCGCTCCATGTTCTCGTCGAAGTAGCAGTCCACCGCTTCCCTGACATTGCGCCGGAGCTCGTCGAGCGTGTCGCCTTCGGTGTGAATGCCGAAGCCGAGCGCGCTCGCCGAATACCCGCCGTCGAGCTCGTCCTCGCTGACCTCGAAGATGATTTCCGTCCCGGACATCGTTCGCTCCGCTCGGCTTCGCCTGCGCTCGGTGGATTCTACGGCGATCAGCGCACGGGCGAACCTACTCCATGCCGCGGTGCGCGTCGAACCGATTTCCGGCCGGCCGGCGACACCCGTGCCGCTCCCGGTCTCAGGCGGTGCGGGCGGCGGGCGGCGCTCCACCGTCGAGAATGAGGCTGTCGATGCGATCGGCGATGCGCTGGGCCGGGTCGCGAAGCTGCTTCATCGTCCAGTCCGCGGCGTAGCCTTCGGTCACGTCCTGCGGCCGGGAGTGGTTGACGAGGCGCTTGGTCAGGCTCGGCGGCAGCATCAGGTCGCGGTCGGCCACGCTGATGAAGGCATGGCGCAGCGCATGGAAGCCGGCGCAGTCGCGGCGGCGGTCGAGGGCGAGCCAGGGGGCGGCGGCCAGCAGCGTCGGGCCGGCCGAGCCCGCGCGGACGACGGCGCGCACCGGTGGGCCGGTCAGATCTCTGAGCTCGTCGAGGACCGCGGCGAGGGACGGGCGGTCTGCATCGGCCTCGGCCCCGGCCGGCGCGTCGACGTCGATCCAGGGCCAGCCGGCGAGGTTGCTGGGCGCCGGCGTGCCGCCCTGGGACTGATGGTTGTTTGCGGCGACGATGCCCCCGGTCGAGGAAGCGCTCGCGACGACGGTCACGGCGGCGGCGTCCGTGCCCGGCAGGCGAGGAGGCGGCAGACCGTTGGGGGGTCTCGGCACCGCCGGCACCATGCGGACGACGACGCCGGCGGCCGATGCCGGACGCGAGGCGACGGCGCTTGCGGCTCTATAGCGGATGCGCTATATGAGCGGCATGAACTGGACGGTCGAAACGGTCTCGGCCGTCGATGCCGAAATCGAGGCCCTGCCGGTGGCGTTGCGCGCCCGGATGCTGCGGTTGCTGGAGGTGGTGGAGAATGTCGGCCTGGAGGCGCTTCGCGCCCCGCACGTCAGGCATCTCGACGGCAAGCTTTGGGAGCTGCGGGTGCGGGGCGAAGGAGGCATTGCGCGGGGGATCTACGTGACGGCGGCGGGCCGGCGGGTGGTGGTGCTGCACGTGTTCGCGAAGAAGTCGCGCAGGACGCCGCGCCGCGCGCTCGCGGCCGCCCGGGAACGGATGAGGCAGGTGACGCCATGACGAAGCTGAAGGAGCTGAAGGGGCGCTTCATGGAGGACCCCGCGTTCCGCGAGGAATATGCGCGCATCGACGGGGAGTACGCACTGATCGAGGCGCTGGTGCGCGCCCGCACGGCGGCGAAGCTGACGCAGTCGGAGCTTGCCCGGCGGCTCGGCACGACGCAGTCCGCGGTCGCGCGGCTGGAAGGCGGGCGGGTGTCGCCGTCCTTCGCCACACTGCGCCGCTACGCCGAGGCGACCGGCACGCGGCTGAGCGTGGAGCTGGTGCCGTCGGGCGGCTGAGGGGCGTGGACGGCGTCAGGCCGGCGGCGCGCCCGTCGGACCGTCGTGTCAGGCCACGGCGCACCGCACCATGAGCGATTCAAGGCCGCGCAGCACGATGCCGCCGCGGAACCGCGGGCGCCCGTCGAGCAGCTCGATCCGCGAGAACCGCTCGAGCAGCATCTCGAACGCGATCCGACCCTCCAGGCGCGCGAGCGCCGCGCCGAGGCAATGGTGGATGCCCCGCCCGAACGCCGGGTGGGAGCCCCGGTCGCGCCCGATGTCTGTTGCTCGGCGCGCCGTTTTGACGCCGATCGGCGCCATAAACAGTTGAATGCGTTGGATCCTGAAGGGTCAGAACCATGCGCTTAGCGACAGCGTCCTCAAGATTGGGGAGTTCCAAGAGCTTTTTGCGTGCTGCTCCGGGCGATTGCCTGGCTTCGCCGACGCGTCTCCCGGCCTAGCGGATTTCCGGAGCCAGGTTGACGCAGCCGGTTGTTTTCGTTGAGCCGGAGGTCCTGGGGACGCTGTAGTGCCGATCTCGCCCGGTCGCGGAAAGATCGACGAGTCGTGGCCGGGCCGGTGAAGTCGGGTCGGCCGAAGGGGGACGCCTTCGGCCCCGCCTTGCGGCCTGCCTCAGCCGCGCGGCCGTGGCTGCGGAGACGCCGCCACCGATTGCACCAGCCGCACCAGCTCCACCTGCCGCGAGAGCCCGTGCTTGGCGGACATGTGCTTCACGTGCGAGCGGATCGTGCTCTCCTTGCGGCCCGTCGCCGCGGCGATCTGGTGCACGCTCAAGCCCTGGGCCAGCAGCACCGCCACCCGGCTCTCCATCCGCGTGAGGCCGAGGGCGTCGGCGGCCGCCGCCGGATCGATGGCGATCCCGTTCGCCGGGTCGACGACCAGCACCAGAGCCGCCGCCGGCCAGGGCCGGAAGTCCGTTTCCCGCGGGCCCACCGGGTGGACGTGCAGCACCAGCGGCGGCAGGTCGTTCGAACGGCTCACCGATACCGAGCCGCCGACACGAGAACGTTGCAGTCCAGGACGACCCTCATACCTCGCGGAGACGGCGCTCACGCCTCGAAGCGGATACTTCGGCGATCGAGTCGCTCATGATCTCGTCCTCGGAACGCGCGCGATCCCCGGGTGAGGGCCGCGCCGCCGCGAACCCCGCGGCGATGCGGTTGGCGGCGCCATCCCGATCGACCACCTCCTTGGGCCGGAACAGGATGCCGTCGCCGAGAAGGGTCGCCTCCATGATGTCGCCTTCGCGGAGATCGATGCCTCTGCGCAGCTTGGCTGGAATGGTCACCTGGAACTTCGGCTTCACCGTGACGAACAGCATGGCGGCCCCGCGTGCAGCTTGTTGGAAAGTTGCACTTTCATACCACTGGAGGGGCTGGAACGGCAACCGGTTCCCAACCACATGCGACAGCGCCCGGGCGGAGACCGGCGACCGGCAGGGGCGGCGGGAGACGGACGAGGCGGCCCACAACGGGCAGGGCCGGCAACGAGTTGAGGGGGCGGCGGCGGCCGGTTTCGACCGCGGGGAAGCGCCCGGCGGCTCAGCCGGTCTCCGCCCGGTCGGGCCCGGTCCGGGCACCGGGACCCGCCGGGGGCGCCCCCTGGCTGTCCGGAACGGGCACGATCGTGGAGATGAATGCGCGGATTCCGCCCATCGAGAAGGTGCGGCTGCGTGGGGCCGGATCGCCAGCTTGATCGGGACGGCGAAGATGAGCGGGGTCGAGCCCTACGCCTACCTCAAGGCCACCCTCGAAGCCATCGCCGCAGGCCATTTTGCTTCGAGGATCGACGAACTCCTGCCCTGGTCTCATAGCGCCGCGAAGGCGCTTGGGTCACCGTCACCGCGTCGGAGGCCGAAAGCTCGCCGGGATCCGCCACCGTCAGCCGGAACACCAGCGCGCCCGGCCCCGCGGGCGCCGTGAAGGCTTCGCATCATCCAGCACGTTTCCGTGCCATATGCGGCAACTGATCGGAGTCCCGTGCGACCTATGCCGCAGAAGCATCGATTTCGTTCTGGCTGGCATTTTCTTTCGTGTTCACACGGTGTTAGCAAAGTTCACCGGGTGCACGTTTCCGGCAGCCAACGGATGGAGGCGGGACTTGGCAGGTCGAGCTTCAACAACATTTCGAGACGCGGTGGACGGCACTTCAAGTCGCCGTCTGGACAACCTCGAATTTCGGAGTAGGCAAATCGCCGTCGCATCTTTCTGACCCGGCGACGCTCGATGAGAACGTGCGGCGCCAGAACAGGGTGATTTTTCCTGAACTTCCCCAGTGTTGGGGAAGCGCGAAATCGCACGAGCGCGTTATCGTTCCCACCGGGACCGGCGCCGCCGGGGGCAGGCCCAGGAAGAACCGCTCCGGGTTCTGCGAACGGAACAGGAAGCCATCGCCAGGTGCCCATGCGTGGCAGTCATCCGCGGCGGTTGCGGCCAGCAGCCCGGTCCTCGGGAGGTGGGCCATGGACAGACTGAACGCAACAATCGACACGGTCGACACGTTGGCCTGGGGCCAGCCCATGCTCGGCATCCTGAATGTGACCGGCGTGCACCGCGCGCCTTTGCATCCTCGATTTCCTCTCACGCTTCGGATCGTCCGTGGTGACTGAGGCGAACACCACGACCGAGGCCCCGGACGCGATTGGCGCCGACCTTCCCGAGTTCCTCGGATGCCGCGAGGCAGCGGCCATGCTGCGAGTGAGCCTACGGACCCTGCACCGCTTCCGGATTGAGGGTGGAGGGCCTGCCTACTTCGTGTTTGGCGGTCGCATCGCCTACACGCGGGCGGACCTCGCCGCGTGGGCCGCCGCATGCCGAGACCGAACTACCGCCTCCGCGGGCATTCCCTGAGGGGGCGAACGCCGTCGCGGGAGCGGATTCACGGAGGCAGCAGACGGAGTCATGAGAATGCCACACCTCCCCGCATCCGGGCGTCTCCCGCCCCGCCAGCGCCGCACCGGGGCGATGCGCCGTCTCCGCGAGCGCCGTCCCGGGCAAGGGGCAGAGGGACGGTCGAGCAGCGGGCCGGACAAGGCGGGGACCGGTGGCTCCCGCCGCACCGGACCGTGCGCCCGATTGATCCACGAGCGGAGACCGTCCCCGTGACGATGCTCGACGGCGAGTTCGAGCGTGTCATCGAGGCCTGGCTCAAACGCTCCGCGATCACCGGCAAGATGCTCGGTTCCCTTGCGCTCGACGACCCCCACTTCGTCTCGGACCTGAAGCGCGGTCGCTCGCCCCAACTCGACGAGGCGGACCGGGTGCTTCACTTCATGGGCATCGCCCCCATCGGTCCCAGGTTCCGCCGAGAGGTCGAGGCATTCCTCACCGTCACCCGAACCAAGCCGACCGCGCTCGGGACCAAGGCCGTCGGCAGGCCGGCCTTCGTGCGGGAACTGAAGATCGGTGCGTCGCCGACGCTCGAAAGCGTCCATCGGGTGAGGTCGTGGATGCACGGCTTTGCCGAGGAATCGGACCGTCTCGCCATCGCGTGGCTCCTCGCAAGCGACGCAGCGACCCCGCCCTACGGACTCCACGCGGTCTTCGCGCCCTGGACCGGCGACGAGCGGCGCGTCGGGAGGCTCGACGAGAGGACCTTCCTCACCGTGAGCGAGGCGGCGACGCTCCTCGGACTCTCGAAAGTAACGCTCTCCCACTACCGGGCGGACGGCGAGGGACCGGTGTTCCACAAGTTCGGGAACCGGGTCGTGTATGCGCGCTTCGACCTCGAGACGTGGATGATGGCGAGGCGCCGCCTGACAGCGTCCGTCCCGAACACATGACCGAGTCGCTGGCACACTGGCGGGCGCGGAGCCCCCTGACGATTCCACGCCATCGCATTCCAGCCGCGGGGCCACGCACGTCGAACGCCGCGATACGGAATCGTCCATGTCGGAGCCTTCCCCGGTACGTACCGCGCTGGATGAATCCCTCGTCCACATCGCGTCGACGTCTCGTCTCGAAGCGCCTCGTGCGCTCGGGACCGGCAGCCCGCAGCCCTCTCCTTCCGCCGACCGCCGCCCGCTCGACCGGCCCAATCCCGACCAGGAGTGTCTCCCGTGGCGACGCTTGACGACTCCATCCGGCAGGCCATTCAGACGCACCTCGCGCGGTCGCAATTGAGCGAAAGGAAACTCGGCGCCTTCGCGGTCGGCGACCCCTCGCTCGTGCCGCGACTCAAGGCGGGCGGCACGATGAGGCTCGACACCGCCGACCAGCTCCTCCGCTACATGAACGAAGCGCCTATCGGCCCGACCTTCCGCACCGAGGTCGAGGCGTTCCTGTCCGAGACCGGCATCGGGGAGCGCAAGTTCGGGTCCGCAGCCGTCCGCGACCCCTCGTTCGTGACGAAGCTCCGGAGCGGGACATCGCCGCGGCTTTCCACCATCGAGCGGGTGCAGGCATGGATGCACGCCAACAAGGACGCACTCCTCCGTGCCGCCATCGCGCTGGCACAGGCCGAGTGCAGGGAGTCCTCGGCCGCTTCCTCCACGGAACCGGGTGCGCAGGACACGCCAGCCACCGAAACGGAGAAGCCGCGCTCCGGGCACGGGAACGCAATCGAGGGAACCACTCCCGCCCAGGCCGAACCGAAGAGGTTCCTTTCGGCGCGCGAGGCCGCGGCCCTGCTCACGGTCTCGCCCCGCTTGCTCCATCGCTTTCGCGAAACCGGTCGTGGGCCTCCGTTCCTCCGGTTCGGGATTCGCATCCTGTACGCGCGCGACGACCTCCTGGAATGGGCCTGGGCGATGCGCCATGGAGGAACACCTGAATGGACGTGATGGTGCACAGCCGGACTGAACATCGACAGGGGTGCGTACCGTGACGACACTCGACGACTCCATCCGACGGACCATCGATGCGTATCTTGCGCGGACGAACACGAGCGCAAGGAAATTTGGCCAGCTGGCGCTCCGCGATCCCGGGTTCGTCTCGAGCCTCAAGGCGGGAAGGTCGCTGCGACTCGACACCGCGGACCGGCTGCTCGAGTTCATGAACGAAGCGCCCATCGGCCCGACGTTTCGAAGCGAGGTCGAGGCGTTCCTGTCCCGCACGGGCATGCAGCCCTGCAAACTCGGCTCCGATGCCGTCGGCGACTCCTCATTCGTGACCAGGCTCAGGAGCGGCGCATCGCCCCGACTTCGCACCGTCGAGCGGGTGCGCATGTGGATAGGCTCCACCCAGCCCGGCCAAAGCCCGCTGCCGCTCGCAGAGGGCCGCCCTCGCGGAAGAATGGCCTCGTCCTGGGACCATCCCGAGAAGTTCCTGTCGGCACGCCAGGCCGCGGCCCTGCTGACAATCTCTGCCCGCAGCCTCCATCGCTATCGAGAAGACGGTGGAGGACCTCCGTACCTGCGGCTGGGGCACCGCATCGTGTACCCGACCGACGACCTCCTCGATTGGGCATGGTCGAAACGCGAGCGCCCCGACCCCTGAGCGAGAGTGACGGGATTGCCGCCATCGTCCGCGACCATGGCGGCGGTGTGCCTGTGCCCGCAGCAGGAGCGGGAGCTGCGACGATCGGTCTGACGGCAACACCGGGACAAGCATGAGGGGAACGTAGACAATGAACACATCCGAGTGCTCCGTCGAACGCGGCAGCGGAAACGTATTCGCCGATCTCGATCTTCCAGATGCCGAATCCCATCTGCTGAAGGCCGAGCTCGTAGGCCTTATGGACGACATCATTCGGCAGCGCCGCACCACCCAGGCGGAGACTGCTCTCACGCTCGGATTGTCCCGACCTGACCTGTCCCGTCTGCTTCGGGGCGACTCTCGCGAGTATTCGCTGGAGCGCCTTCTTCGTTTCCTGATGGCGCTCGGCTGCGATGTCGACTGTTGTTTCCCAGATTAGCTGACCGCAGATTTGCCGGATTATTTCGCGCGGCGGCGAGGCGGATTTCCCACGCTGTTTGGTCATTGTCGGAAGGAAGAGAGGGGGTGGGGGGGTGTCGGCCGGCCGTCGGCGCGTCAAGCCGCTACGCGGCTCCTTCGCTGCGCTACGGCCCTTCGGGTGACCCGCCGCCGTCCGCCCGACTGAGTGCATCCATGGCCGTAAGCGGAGCTTTCGGCCATGGGCCGATCGCTCGACGCCTTGTCGTGGCCGGAGCCTGACGAGCGGTTTGCGAGGGTGGTTCCCGTGAGCGGTTCCCCCTCGAACCCCTAGGGATGGGCGGAACCGGGAACCGGGAACCGGGCGTTGTCGGGGTGGCTGCCGTTGGCGGCCGGGGAGGCCTTTTCGGCCTGGCCCGCGGCGAGGCCGTAGTGCCCCTCGGCGTCGTGCCGGACGCGTCCTTCGCGGACGAGCTTTTTGAGGACGACGCCGACGGTCTTGTGCCGGGTCGCGGCGCGTTCGCGGATCTGGCGCTGCGACAGCGGCGTCCCGGCTTCGGCGAGCGCCTTGAGGATGCGCCGTTCGGCGGTTTCGGGCTCGGGCGCGGCCTCGGCAGTATCCACTTGGCGGAGGCGCAGCGCGGGCCCCTTGCCGTCATCGGCGAGTTCGATCTCGATGTCATTGAGGCCGGGGGCGGCGCGGTGCTCGACGGTCATGACGATCTGCCTGTCGCGTCGGCGCAGGTAGAGATTCGAATCGCCCCACGCGTGCAGTTCCGAGCTTCCGCGCAGGGCCTGGCCGGGCCTTGTGGCGCCGCTCTTGCGGGCGTGGTGGACGAGCAGGACGGCGGCTCCGAAGCGGCGCTGGATGTCGCGTAGGAAGCCGAGGATGGGGGCGACCTCGGCGACGGTGTTCTCGTCGACGCCGTGCAGCCGGACCAGGGGGTCGAGGACGACGAGGCGGGGCCGGATGCGTTGCACCGTCTCGACCAGCCGCCGGCGGTCGGCGCGATGATCGAGGCGCAGCGCGGGCACGTCGATGACTGCGATGTCGAGGCTCTCGAACCGGGCGCCTGCGGCGCTCGCGATACCCTGGAGCCGGGCACGCACGATGTGGCCGGCGTCCTCGGCGGCGAACAGCAGGACGGGTCCTGGCTCGTCGGCGGCGAAGCGGCGCAGGCAGGGGACGCCGGCGGCGACCGCGACGGCGAGGTCGAGCGCCAGGAAGGACTTGCCGCACTTGGGCTCGCCGCCGACGATGCCGACCGCCTGGCGCCCCCACAGCCCGTCGATGAGCCACTGCTGCTGGCGCGGCCGGTCCTCCAGCTCCACCGGCGCCCGCGTCGGGAAGCCGTTCGCCGCCGCGTCCCCGGTGCCGGTCACGGCTTGAGCTCCTCGATGGCATTCTGGAGGTGGCCGGCGTTGACCGTCTTCGCCTTCTCCAGGGCGGCGGCCGACAGCGCGTAGTGGGCGAGGCGGTTGACCTGGCGCGGCAGGCCGCGGGTTCCCTGGAACAGGGCCTCGACGGCGGCGTCCTCGAACAGCGGCAGCTCGCATCCGGCGAGGCGCAGGCGGTGGGTCAGATAGGCCTCGACCTCGTCGCGGTCGAGGCCGGTGAGGTGGTGGCGGACGACGACGCGCTGGGAGAGCGATTCGTGCACCGCCATCGACAGCCGCCGCCTGAGCTCGGTCAGCCCGACCAGGATCAGGCACATGCGGTTCTCGGAGTCCATCGCGAAGTTGGTCAGCAGGCGGAGGTCCTCCAGCACGTCGTTGCGCAGATGATGGGCCTCGTCGACGACCAGCACCGGGAACTGCCTGGCCTCGGTCGCGAGGCGCGAGATCTCGGTCCTGATCGCGTGGTGGGCCGAGGATCGCGAGCGCTCGACGGTGATGCCGATCTCCCAGGCGATGGACTTGTACATGTCGAGCACGTTGCCGGTGGTCAGCGAGACGTAGTGGACTCGGAACAGGCCGGGGTGGAGCTGGGCGGTAAGATGCCGGCACACGGTTGTCTTGCCGGCACCGACCTCACCGGTGAGCATGCCGATGCCCTTGAGCTCGATGAGGTGGCCGAGCCGGGCCTCGGCCTCGCGGCGCGCGCTGGATTCGAACAGCTCGTCGGTCTCCGCCACGGTCTCGAAGGGCATGCGGGTGAAGGCGAAGTGGCGCTGGTACATCAGTCGTCCTCCTTGAACTTGCGCATCTTGAGCGGCGAGGGCGGCGGCTCTGGGGCCGGGTCGTCGGGTTCGATCTTCTTGGAGTAGTGGCCGCGCTTCACCGCGGTGTTGGCGTAGGCGTCGAGGCGGGTTGCCTGGCCGACAGGCTTGCCGTCGTGCACCACGCCGAGCGGCCGCGACGGCGGCGCATCCGGGTCGTAGCGCAGCACCACCCTGTGGCCGACCAGCAGGGCGTCGACCTCGTAGACGCGGCCGTTCAGGCTGACGGTGCGGTCCTTGTGGACCAGCCGCTTGGCCTCGAAGAGGAAGATATCGTCGAGGTCCAGCGTGGCGTCGGGGTAGCGGACCGCGGCCGAGGCGAGTGCCCATTGCTCGAGCGGGGTGCGCCCCTCAAGGCCGCGATGCGGACTGTTGTGATACTCGCCCTCGATCCACGCCCACAGGCTGCGGTTGAGCGTCTGGAGGCTGTCCAGGACCGGCGCATCGAGATGGGCGAGCCAGCCGGCGCGAAGCGTTCTGAACCACCGTTCGATCTTGCCCTTTCCCGCTGGTTGATACGGCCTGGCATGCACCAGCACGATGCCCAGCTTCGCGCAGATCAGGGCGAGCTGGCGGGAGCGGTAGGCGGCGCCGTTGTCGACATAGAGGCGCTGCGGCAGGCCGCGGCGGATCAGCGCGTTCTTGAACACGGGCAGGAAGGCCTGGACGCTCTCGGCCATGGCGAAGGCGGCGAAGGGCACGACCCGGGTGGCGTCGTCGATGAAGGCGATCAGGTAGGTCTTGCGTCGGCTCCGGCCGTGCCGGACCTTCGGCCCGTGCATGACGTCGCTCATCCACAGCTCGCCGGCGTCCCGGAAGGCGAAGCGGCGGCGGTCGGCGCCGTCCGGCGGCTTGCCGTCGAACAGCCCCTCGCGGCTCAGCAGCCGGTGCACGGTGGATGGAGCGAGCGGGTGATCGATGCCCTCCTCGACGGCCGCGCGGATGATCGCGCGCACCGGCCAGGTCGGGTTGTCGACCTTCAGCGTGACCAGGCGCTCGGCGACCTCGGCCGGCAGCCGCCGGGGCTTCCCGCGGTCGCTACGTGGTCTGGGGTAGAGCGCCTCGAAGCCGCCATCGCGATAATGCCTGATCCAGTCCCGCATGGTGTCGGCGGCGACACGGGTCCGGTCGGTTCCGGGGATGGCATAGGTCTGGCTCGCCTTCTCGCGAAGCTTGTCGCCGACGCCCTTGGCGCCCATCGGCAGATGCACCAGATCGGCGATGACGCCGTATCGGAACAGCGCGATCGCCTGGCGAAGGTCGTCGTCGGATTCCTTCATGTCATGGTCCTCGTTGCTGGGGCTCTTCGGCCCCGGGACCATGACGCTACGCCGCCGCCGGAGGGGGATCAGGCCCCATCGAGTGTTGGAAGCCCGCCTTGCGACTCATCGTGCCGATTCCGTGGGGTTGGAAGCCCAATGGGGCGGGCAGCATCTGCAGTTGCTCAGACACCAGGCCACGCAGCGCCATCAAGGCGCTGTCGCTGTTGAGACGCTCGCGAACCGCCACCATGGTGGCCGCGCAGCCCGCCAGCCGGTCGGGGATCAGGCCGATGACACGGACAAGAACGTTGTGGACCAGGCGAAGCCGGTGGCGCACCCAGCGCATCGCGCCGGGAAGCTCGATCGCGTCTTCGTCCTCGGGGCAGCGCACCTCGTTCGCTGCCTCCTCCAGGCTGCCGGCTTTCTCCGCCGCCACAACAACCGCTTCCAGATCGTCGAGCGTGCCCGGCAGCCGCGACGACAGGCAGTCGGCCAGCATGCTGATCGTCGTATGGCTCTCACGGCAATACCAGCGGGGAACCTTCGCACCGGGCGGGGTCTTCCGCCCGTAGGTGCCGTGGCTGCCCACGGAACATCCGCCGTGCGGGTGATTCGGGCAGCGCTCAAGCCTTGCCTCGCGCCACGCCTCGGTCTTAACGTATTCCTCGCCGGTAAGCCCCGTCTCGTAACGAAGCTGCAAACCGGCCATGGCCCGGCGGGGATCAGCCCGTGCGGGCCTCTTCCTTGTTGTTCCTCGTCAGTCCGAGACTACGAAACCGCCCCGGCGACGCAAAGCCGCCAGGTCCACCCATCCCACGCTCGGCCACAATCCCGGGGAATTCACCGGCAGCCCAATGTGGGAAAAAAACCCGAGTTCCTATCGGGCTAAACCGCGAGACAACATCGACATCGTCATCCGACCCTCAGATCCCGACATCGGAGGAAAGCTTCGCATCGTTGCGCCCGAAATCGGCTGACGACCCCATTGCGTCGCCGATGGGATAGCGGATCTTGCTTAGCTCACCGAGGCACGGTCGGTGATGTTCTGCCGGCTTGCTCGATTTGCCTCCAAACCGAATAGACCCGGTTGTGGAGGCCCTGGACAGGGCCGCGACCCAGCTCCGGCGCAGCCGGGCGGACGTCATCCGCCTCGCCGTCGAGCACTACCTAGAAGACTTCGACGATCTCTCCGTCGCCATCGACCGGCTCCGCGATCCCACGGATCCTGCGGCTGATCGACTATGGATACCGACCCTCTCGAATTGTCCGCCAACACGCTCGCAACAGCGTGGTCCGGCGGCAAATTCACATGATCGACGTCAGACCGTTCTTCTCGACCAGTGTCAGCAGTTTCAGAGAGGCGCCGCGCGGGCGCTTCTCGCCGCGCTCCCACCGGTTCACCAGACCCGTGGTCACGTTCAGGTAGCGGGCGAACACCGCCTGGCTCGCATGCTCCCGCAGCCGGATCTCACGGATCCGCTCCGGCGCCATGTCCTCGATCGGCGTGAGACACTTTTCGTCGAAGACCTTCATGGTCCGCTTCGACAGCACGCCCGCCTCCGTCAGGCCGAGCGCCGCCTCATGCACGGCCGCCAGGGCCCCGCTCCTGTATTGCTTCGGCATCGCAGTTCACCTCGCCGATCGTGCCCTTGCCGGGGATTGAAGGCGTCCATGTAGACGAACGTGCACTTCGCAGCCCCTGTAAAATGCAAGGGCCTCCGAGGAGGCCCCGCGCCCTGCGGTCGAAACCGCAAGGGGTGTCGCCGGCAATCTAATGGGTTCCGGGCGAATTATCGAGACGCCGAAAACCACGAGAGCGCACCGGCACATGGGTTGGACATCGAGCGAAGCTGAACGTCTGGCATTCCGATCGGAGACTCGACGGCCCATCTCCCGCGTGCCGTTGACGCTGTAAGGAATATTCCTTACCTTCGCCCGTGGCACACAAGGAGCGCCGATCATGTCGATCATCCACGAAGTCGCCACGATGACCGCGAAAGGCCAGATCACCCTGCCGAAGACGATCCGTCAGGCGCTGGGGGTCGATACCGGCGCCAAGGTGTCATTCGAACTCCACGAGGACGGGCAAGTCGTCGTCAGCCGCGCCGATGCCGAGCATGAAGATCCGGCCATCGGTGCGTTCCTCGACCTGCTCGCCGGCGATATCCAGGCCGGCCGGCATGTTCAGGCAATCCCGGAAGATCTCGCGCAGGGCATGCTCGACCATGCACAGCGTGAAGCGCGAGCCGACGAGGATATCGACGGCGACGTCGACCTCTGATGCAGCGCCACGGATGGACGCTGCTGTTCCACGACTGCCTCATCGACCAGCTGCGCAAGCTCCACAACGCCGTCCAACGCGCACAACGACGCCATCCCGCGGGGTTCGCATCCAATGCCAACGTCAAGCTGTTCCACGCCTTGAGCCGGCTGATGCTGGAGATCATCCCGCAGGATCCGTCCCGGGACGAGTACCGCCAGGGCAGCACGCTTGGCCCGCGCCACCGCCATTGGCGGCGCGCCAGGATCGGCAGACGGTTCCGATTGTTCTTCCGCTATGACGCGAGGGCGAAAGTGATCGTCTATGCGTGGGTCAATGACCAACGCACGCTCCGCTCCTCCGGGAGCAGAACCGATCCCTACAGCGTATTCGCCAGAATGCTCGCACGGGGGAGTCCGCCGGACGACTGGGCCTCATTGATGGCGGCCTCGAGGCAGGACTGGCCGGCGGGAAAGTAGCCGACACCGCCGCCAAGACTTCCCCCGTTCGCCGATGTCCGCATCCGCCGTGCCCGGCGCACGGCCACCGGTACCGCGTCATCGGGGCTGTCGAACACACCGGTGGCGGAGCAGCCAAGCCCCTCCGGGACGCAGTCAACGGATAGCAGCAGGGGTAACCGCCCGCCGCCGGTCGCCGGCCGCACCGGGTCCGGCGGGCGCGCCGCCGGCCCGCCGCCGTCCGCGCCCCTCAACCGCCCGACGGCACCAGCTCCACGCTCAGCCGCGTGCCCGTCGCCTCCGCGTAGCGGCGCAGCGTGGCGAAGGACGGCGATACCCGCCCGCCTTCCAGCCGCGCCACCGCCGACTGCGTCGTCCCCAGCCGCCGGGCAAGCTCCGCCTGCGTCAGCTTCGCCGCCGTACGGGCGCGCACCAGCGCCTCGACCAGCGCGTACTCCTCGTCGATGCGCGCATATTCCTCGCGGAACTCCGGGTCCTCCATGAAGCGTGCCTTCAGGTCCTTGAGCTTCGTCATGACGTCACCTGCCTCATCCGTTCCCGGGCGGTCGCGAGCGCGCGGCGCGGCGTCCTACGCGACTTCTTCGCGAACACGTGTGGCACCACCACCCGCCGGCCCGCTGCCGTCACGTAAATCCCCCGCGCGATGCCTCCTTCGGCCCGCACCCGCAGCTCCCACAGCTTGCCAACGCGAACGCCTCCGCCAGAACCGGATCGGAGTACATGGCGACCAGGGCGCGGCTGATGACCAGGTCCTGCTCCACCTGGAAATCCTCGCTCCACGGCGCCCGCTCGCGCCACTGGATGATGTAGTCCCGCGGAATCACGCTTCTGTCTCGATGCTTGCGTTCACCAACAGCCGCCAGTCCTCCGATCGCCGTGCACCCTCGGCACTCGCGCCGGGCAGGAGCTTGGTGAAGTTGCGCGCGTGCTCTCGCACATGCTCTCTGAGCAGCGCAGCTCCATCTCCGGCTCCGACATGCTCCAGGAGGTAGCCCAGACGCTGCGCCCACAGGATTGAAGCGGGCCGCGAGGCTTCAAGGAGGCGCTTCGGATCGATGTCGTCGCCGAGTTCAAGCAGCACGCCCGCAACCCGGTCCACGCCCCCGGCGCGATGCATGTATCCCACGAGATCGACCGCCGTCGCCTCCACGGTCGAGACCAGAATCGTTCCACGGGGATTGTTGACGCTCTCAACCGGAACCGTATCGAGATCACGGCGCGCCACAAACGCGACCCGGACGGCGCCGCACACGATGGCCGGCCGGTTCTTCTCCAGCACCACCTGGAATTCCTGCGGACGATGATGGGCCGCGCCGTGGTACTGGGCGGCCGAGAGCAGCCCCACGTAGTACCGGGCGTTCCGGTGCTCCATCAGCGCAGAAATGAACTGATCCGCCGGCAGGCAGCCGAGCCGCCTGAACTCGGGCGGCACGGTGACGTAGAACCCCCGCGCGGGGCTTGCGATTTCTCCCTTGGCCGCGAGTCGGCTCAGCGCCTGGCGCGCGGCCGCCTCGGAAACCCCGAGCACCGATCGAAGCTCGGACGAGGTAAAGTGATAGCGGCCGTGGGCGGCAAAGTTTGCGATGACATCGCGCGCGCGGGGGGTGGCGGGTTCAAACATGACCACGATAACGTAGCATTATTCGTCACGTTATCAAAGCCAAATCGGATATCAAGCAACCCATCTATCGGTCGAAGAGACCGCCTCACATCCCGAATTGGCGGTCGACGCTTCTCGGTTTCGGCGATCTCTCTTTGCTTCGCGCATCCCATAGCGCACACTGGTCTGTGCCGACCCCCCGATGTGTTTCCCCAGGGCGACATGTGACGGCTCGGGCAGGTTATCCGCAGGTCGGTGCTTCGGCACCTCCAAGGGGAGCACTCGCGGTCAGTGGAATCGGTCGATACAGCGTCGCGAATGATCCCCTATAGCATCGTGTAGTCCCATCCAAGAAGGTGTCAAAAAAGGTGGCCAACTATGGACAGGGCAGCGGAAAACAATGTAAATACAGGCAATTGAATGGATCGTGCGGCTCACTCTTAATCAGCGGGTCCTAGGTTCGAGTCCTAGTGCGCCCACCACCCGCTAACGATAACTTATCCGCTGTAATATCCCAGAATTTCAACTGCTTCGGCGAACCACGTTCGCACTTCCGTCCTCTTGCGTCACCGCATGGCGTCCCGTATGGTCTCGTACTTGAAGGTGGCCAAAAGGGTGTCAGATTATGAGCAGCTGACGGAAAGCAACGGTAGGCGGAACGACGGACGATGGACACGACGACGAAGAAGCGGGGTGGACGGCGGCTGCATGCGGCACTGACCGACCGGGCGGTGAAGGCCGCGACCGAGCCTGGCCGGATGTTCGACGGACAGGGGTTGTTCCTGCTCGTGACTCCGGGCGGCGCGAAGATCTGGAAGCAGCGGCTCGCCGTTAACGGACGCCGGCAGGAACTGGGGCTTGGCCCGTACCCCGTGGTGACGCTTGCGAGGGCGCGCGAGGCGGCGCTCGACAATCGGCGCATGGTGCGCAGCGGGCTGAATCCGAAGGTGGAGCGGCGCCGGGCACGTGGCGTCCCAACGTTTGCCGAGCTTGCGCTGGCCGACTTCGAACGCCGCAAGGGCGGATGGCGAAGCGCAAAGCACGCGCGAGATTGGAAGGCGACGCTGGAGCGGTTCGTGTTTCCGCATTTCGGCGGGCGAACGGTGGATGGAATCACGACCGATGACGTGTTCCGCGTGCTCTCCCCGATCTGGCACGCGAAGCCGGCAACGGCGAAGCTCGTGCGCCAGCGCATCGGTGCGGTGCTCGCGGTGGCGGTGGCGAAGGGCCTTCGCTCCGACAATCCGGCCGATTCGGTCAAGGCGATGCTCGCGAGGCACCAGTCGGTGGAGACGAAGGGGCATCGCTCGCTTCCCTACGCCGAGGTGGCGGCCGCGCTTGCGAAGGTCCGGGCGTCGAAGGCCCATCGCTCGACGGTGCTCGCTCTCGAGTTCCTGGTATTGACGGCGGCCCGTGCCGGTGAGGTCCGCTTCGCGACTTGGCGCGAGATCGATTTGGATACGGCGACCTGGACGGTGCCCGCCGAGCGCATGAAGGCGGGGCGCGAGCATCGCGTTCCGCTCTCTGCCCGTGCAATCGATGTCCTCTCCGAAGCGCGCGCTAGCGCCAGCGGGCGAAGCGAACTGGCATTTCCCGGCCGTACTGGCAATCCGGTCGCCGAACGGGCATTCGTGCAAGTGCTTGACCGTCTCGGCATCGACGCGACGGCGCACGGCTTCCGATCGAGTTTCCGGGTGTGGGCGGCGGAGCGGACGAACATCCCGCGCGACGTCTGCGAGGCGGCTCTCGCACACACGATCAAGGACAAGGCGGAGGCGGCCTACCAGCGCTCCGACCTGTTCGACCGGCGGCGGGTGCTGATGGAGCAATGGGCAGCGTACCTTTGTCCATGAACCGGGGGGCACGCAAGCATTTTTGAGGAATGTGCGCTGTGGCGTATTTCGACATCGTGACGCTGATCTTTGGCGGCCGGATATCGACTGCCTGATCCCCGCCGGGTGAGCAGAATGCAGCGATTAGACGCGAGATCGGAACGCTACGGGAACATCGTGACATGGATGGCCGCGGTCTGCCATCCGCCGGCAGGCGGCTTGGTCGAGCGGCGATGTCGGAGGTGGGACAACCGGTCAGCCGGTGTCGAGGTACGGCACCGCGCCGACCAGCGAGCGCATCCGCTCCGCGTGGCCGGCCCGCACCTGCGCAAGGGCCAGCGCCATCATCACCACCAGCGCCAGCCCGACACGGGTCTTCATCTTAGCGAGCCCGCGGATGTAGTGGGTCTCGAAGTTGAAGCTGTTGTCGAGGCGGCTGTTGATCCTCTCTATCGCAGAGCGCCGGTTGTAGCCGCGCCGCCAGGACGGGCTGCCCCAGGGCGTCGGGGTGAAGACGCGCCGGTCGTTCTTGTCGAGATCGATGCGCACGATGCGGCCGTACTCGCCGGGCTCCACCCCGCCCGCCCGGTGGCACGCCTTGCTGCCTGCACAGTCGAAGCCGAAGGCCGCCGCCGGGCAGCGGTATTTCAGCGTGCCGCAGAGGCCGCGCTCGGCCTCGAAGCCCTGGAAGGCCATGGCGCGGACCTCGCCGGTCTGGGGGCAGATGCAGGACACGCGGCCGCGCTCGTCGTGAACGACGACGTCGGCGCGGTTGGGGAACAGCGCCCGCGTGATCGGCTTCGTCGGATCATAGCCCGGCTCCTCCTTCTCGGCCTTCCACATCAAGCGCGTGTCGACCAGCGGCCGAATGGCCCACTTATCCCAGAGCAACTTCTTCTGGGGAGCGTTGTCGAGACCGCGGTCGGCGCTGAAGTCGTCGCAGCGCTCCACCATTTCCGGCGCTCTTGCGAACAGGTTCTCCAGCATCTTGGGGAGCATCTTGACCTCCGAGTCCGACGCCCGCGTCACCTCGAAGGCCACCGGGACCTCGTAGTGGGTGTCGGCGATCAGGTGGAGGCCGTAGCCGAACCATGATTTCACCTTCTTCCAGATCGCGCCGGTCTTGGCGTTCACCCCGCTCGTCTCATGCTTGCCCCAGTCGGCGTCGGGGTCGGAGGTCTTCCCCTTGTCCTCGGCAACCCGGCCCGTCGAGTGGCTCTCGATCGCCTTGCCGTCGTAGCCGAGATGGCGGCCGAAGTCGGGCAGCTCTTCGAAGAGCGACGCGCGCAGGCTCTCGACCATTGCGGACACCAGGCTGCACTCGTTCTCAAGCAGCACGACGCGCCGCAGGAAGCGCGAGAAGTTCCAGTGGCTGGGCACCGTCGAGCGGACCTGCGCCGGATGCGCCACCGCGCATGGTGGCTCCTTCGTACCTGCGCGAAGCTCCAACACGGGCGCGCTCTGGAAAGGCAGCGGGTCGAACCCGCAGAGTTCCAGGAGCGCCGGGTTGCGGCCCATCTCCCGCAGCAGCGACTGGATCGAGGCGTGCTGGAACACCACGCCCGCGATCAGCGCACGCCACATCGACCGCACCGGGTAGTCGTTGCGCCCGCGACCTCGCCCGGCCTCAAGCGCAGCCACGATCTCCTCGTCGGGCAGGGTGTCGAGCACCAGACGCAGGCGATCCAGGTCCGGCAGGCCTTCGACAGCCTGCCAGGAAAAGGGTAGCTTCTCCGTTGTCGCCATCACGTTCTCCCTACCAGGGCTGGTGGATGGAACGAGGGCCTCTGGCCCGATGGCGACACCTTCTATCCGATTCGGGCGGGACGACGCGACGGGGCCGGAAGTGAGCCTGGGAGCGTCGTCGGCTATGGGGTGGAAATCCTCGATCCGCCCTATCCGCCGATCTCAGGGCCGCAGATGTCTGCGAAGCCGCCGGGGTAAGAAAAATCTCGGATCAGCTGGAGCCCTTGATCACCAAGGGATGCGTGACAGCGCACACGCCTCTTTTTGCCGCAGGAACAATTTTTAGTCGCGCTGCGGGCTGGGGATGAGTGAGATCACGCACGCTGCGGCTGTTTCGGGGGAACCCCGAATCTGCCTGATGGACGTCACGGTGGTCGCTCGAAGCCGCCGGGCGGCGTTTTCGGCCTGGACGGGCCGAGCGGTTTCGCCGCGCCGCCCTGCGGCACGTGCATGCGTGGCAGTGGGGGGCGCGGTATCAGCCGATGGGCGCGATCATGACCGCGTCGAGGGCCTCCTGGGCACGGGCGGCGTAGTGCCGGTTGGCCTCCGGTACGTAGCGGAAGCGGCCGTCGCAGCGCACGATGGCGATGGCCGCGTTGCTCAAGCAGGCCAGATTCCTGGGCAGGTGGCGCACGTACGCCCGGCAGCGATCTTCGTCGTAGGTGAAGTCGCGCACATAGTGGAGCCTGTTCTCGATGTGCCAGTGGTTGCGCACCAGTTCGAGCAACTCCTCGGGTCCGGCGCGCTCTGGGCCAAGCGAGGTAACGCTGTAGGTCACCTCGATGCTGCGCTTGCCGGTCTTGATGATCTCGCGCTCTCGTTCGATGCACATCGCCTGGCGCCGCCCGTGGAGGTTGGCATAGCCGTCCCACTCGGCAGCGGAGAGGTCGACCGCGGCGCAGCGCCGGCGCTCGATGCGGCCATGGCCCTTGTCGACGGTTTCGTGCGAGGGCGCATCGCTGAAGTCGATCGCCTTGAGGTCTTCGAGGATGGTCTCCTGATTGTCCTTGACGGCACTGATCACGTAGTCGGCACGGCGCCCAAGGAGGCACCGCGCGGTCTCGTGCTGGGCGTGCATGGCATCCATGGTGACGATCCGGCCCGTGAGGTCGAGGCCGCCGGAGAGTTCGCGCACGGCCGGGATTTCGTTGCTCTTGGCGTCGACCTCGACCTGGCCGAGGACGACGCCGGTGTCATGCTCCACCGCTGCGACCATCATCCTGCGCCCGTCCTCGGTCTGCTTGGATGCGCCGCGCAGGTCCTTGCCGTCCATGGCGACGGGCGCTTGCGCGCTGTTCTGCTGGCCGGTCCACTGGCCGATCGCGTTGTCCAGGGTTTCCGGCGGCAGCGCGGCAAGGACGTTGTGGAAGGTGGTGATCGCGGGCGGGGTATAGCACTGCTTGGACGGGCTCCAGAAGGCACCGACCGCCTTGAGCTGCTCCTGGGAGAGCAGGGCGGCGAACTGGGCGAATGCGTTCACCCCCCGGTAGCCGGCAAGGCGGGCGGCGACGGCAAGCGTCAGAATGGTGTTGAGCGCATAGCGCTTTCCCCGGGCATGGCGGTACTCGGGCACCTCGCCGAGGCACTCGAACAGGCTGCGCAGCCGGGGCGCGGCCATCGGCTCGGTGTGCTGCTCGGTGGCCCAGTTTGGCGGCATCTCGGTCTGGCTCAGCGCCTCGGGGGCGCCGTCTGTCAGGTCGAACACGAAGACCTCCTTGGGCTGGCCGTGGTGACGCCAGCGCGCCGCCCCTCCGGGCTCGCGGGCAAAGCCGCGGGTCAGTCCCAGCGAGCGCCAGTTGGCTGCGAGGTAGCAGGTGCCGGCGAAGCGCGAGACGTCCACGAACGTCTCCGCCAGAAGAGCCGGATATCCATGCGCCGCCTGCATGTCCGCAGACAGCCGTCGCAGGCTCAGCCCCAGCACACGGGAGGCCAGGTTGGGCACCCGCTCAGGCGTCAGGATGACGAAGCGCGAGTTGTTGGCGATCAGATGCAGGCGTCGGAACTGCTGCTCCGCCGACCACCCGATCCAGCGATCCCGCGCGCCCAGCTTGAACGCGCCGGGCTGCCAGCCGATCAGCGCGAGCCAGGTCTCGCCGTGTACAGCGACATGACGCAGGCCCTTGCCGATGACGCCGTGGAACGCCAGGTAGTGGTGCTCCTCCACCAACCGGTCCCAGCGCCGGTGCTCCTGCGCGCCCCAGGTCGGACGCACCGTGACCGCGCGCAGATCAATGGACGAATCCGGGATCGGCAGCGTCGCCATGAGCGGCACACTGCCACATCGAGAAAGGAATGGCCAGCGCCGACTTCAGCTCACCCTGCGCGACGGGCAGACAATAAATTCGCCCTGATTTTTGCCGCGGTGGTTCTTGTGGCCGGCAACCTGTTGACGAACGGTGCTTGATGGTCGTGGATTCAGAATCGCGCCCCGCGACGACCGGCTATCGAGCCAGCTGAGACCGGCTCATTTTCCCTCCACGGGCGTTTCCGTCAACGCAAGGACCCTCCAGAGATGGCCATGTAGCATGAGCTTCACCTCACCGCGCCTAGCGCCCGGCACAAGGACGATGCGCTCGATCAGACCCCGGATTACGGACCTCGCGGCGTCACGCTCTTTGGCCGTCCGCAGGGTCTCAGCGAGGCAAGACACGCTCATACGGTAACTGGTCTCGATGTTCGGGGCAGCGTCCGGGACCTCCGGGGGCGCCGCTGCTATCCGCTCCTTCAGTTCGTGCTGCCTGACGTCCAGGTCACGCAGTCGATCATGCACACCCTGGACATGGCCCCCGTCCTCGATGGCGGAGAGCAAATTCGCCTTCTTCCTCTTGATGGCGGTCAGCTCCGTGCGATCCGCCTCTGCCGATGCGTTGCGTCCGCGAATCGGCCGGTTGGTCTCCTCCGCGCAGGCATGTGCCGCCTTGGCCACAGCGATGGGGGCAAGCAGAGGGCCCCTGAGTCCGGCGAGGACGCGCTCCGCGAGCACAGTGCGGCGAACACTGCGTCCGTTCGAGCAACCGCCGCTCATCACATGGCTCGAACATGCGTAGCGGTCCTGTCCACGCATGGCGTACGGTCCGCCGCAAACGCCGCATTCGAGCAGGCCCGAGAGGAGGTAACGTGGACGATGGGTCGCGTTCAGACGGTTCGCGTGCGCCGTTCGAGTGGCCTGGATGGCGCCAGCGAACTTCTCAGTCAGCTCTCGCTGACGGTCCTTTACCGCTTGCCACAGCGACTGATCGACGATGCGCAGCTCCGGAACGTCCGTGACGATCCACTCCTCGCTTGGGTTTACCCGCGGGACGCGCCTTCCTGTCTCCGGGTTCTTGACGAAACGCAGCCGGTTCCACACCAGGCGCCCGATATAGAGCTCGTTGTTGAGGAGGCCGGTGCCGCGCTTGACTTGACCCCGGATTGTGGAATCGGTCCAGCGCCTGCCGGAAGGGCAGGGGATACTCTCGTCATTGAGTCGCCGCGCAATTGCTCGCGGGCTGACCCCGGAGGCGAACTCGCGGAACACGCGACGCACGATCCGGGCTTCGACCTCCTTGATCCGGCGCTCGCCTCGAGCGGGCTCGCCAGCGGCGTCGAAGGTCGTGACGACTTCGTAGCCATAGCACAGCCCGCCGGCGGAGCGGCCTTTCTCCACCCTGCCTCGCAGCCCGCGGTGCGTTTTGGCTGCGAGGTCCTTGAGGAACAGGGCGTTCATGGTGCCCTTGAGACCGACGTGGAGCTCGTTGATCTCGCCCTCGGTGAGGGTGACGATCGTCACCTGGGCGAATTGAAGGCGCTTGAACAGTGCGCACACGTCCGCCTGGTCGCGACTCACCCGGTCCAGCGCCTCCGCCACCATCACATCGAACGAACCCGAGCAGGCATCGGTCAACAGTGACCGAATCCCCGGACGCACGATCACGCTGTCGCCCAAGATGGCTGCATCGTGATAGGTACCTACGATGCTCCAGCCCGCTCTTTCAGCATGATCCCGGCAGATCCGGAACTGGTCCTCAATGGAGGTCTCCCGTTGCAAATCCGAGGAGTAGCGGGCGTAAAGCGCAGCGCGAAGCACTTCTTTGCTCCTCTCCATCTCCGGCCTCCCCGGCCGGTGCGTCGTTGCTGACAGCCTCCAATCGCCCGAAGTGCTCGCGGGCGATCTGCCGCCCGAGAAGGCGGGCGATGGTCACCACAGCGGACTGGACTTGGGCTTCGGACTCGGCGATGTCATCGGCGGTGATCCCGTTATTCGATTGCCCATTCGCCTTCTCGTACATAACGCTCTTCTTCCCAACCGTACCGATTTCACTGGCCAGTCCGGCTCCTGGAACAACGGTGCCGTTCCGAGACAACCGGTGTCAGCCTTGGACGCGCGTCTCAGCAGAATTGCCTCGTCCAACCACGGCGGTCCGCTCGACGAGGTTGCCACCGTCACGGACTAGCCGATGGCGAGACATGACACACGCGAGCTGATGTGTCTGAACCGCCAGGGTCCCTGTCCTTGGAGTTCGTCTTCCAGACTGCGTCGTCTCGCGGGATCTGAAGGAATCCGACATTCAGGGTTGTTCTCGTATTCGCCGCTGGCCCCGATGGTTGCCGTGTTCGTCGTCCCGGATACTCCTTGCTGTAGCCGCACCTCGGAGAGCGCGAGAGTGTGTGGGCCGCGGGCGATCGCACCAGACCGCCTCGCGACCGGCCTCCGTCGCAGATTCCGATACCGCCCGGCGCGAACGCGCCTGTTCCTCATCAGACCCGCTGCATGGTGGCTGCCGAATTCGCAGACTTCCAATCGCCGCTTCCTGTAATGGCGACGCGCATCATCGCGAATCCTCTCCACGAGGGCGCGGGACGGCTCTCGGCGAACCCGCGCCCAATGGCTCGGCTGCTGGTACGAAGGATACGCCAAACGCGTGCGTCGGCGCGTCCCCAACATTGGGGGGTCGGAGAATGGATCGGCGGTCGGTGGGGACAGTGCGCGAAGCCCCACCGGCGCGTGCTCCAGACAGTTCAGCGTCGACTTGCCCGCCAGCGGCGCACAATCCCGGTATGGTGCTCTCGCGGGATCAGCTTCTCGATATAACCCGGGGCCGACGTGCGGCGCCGTTCGACCGCGCCGTCGAAAGCCAGGTCAGCCGCCTGCGCCGGAAGCTGGAGCGGGACCCGGCGAATCCCAAGCTCATCGCGACCGTCCTGCACACCGCCGCCTACTGGCTCATGCTCGCGCTCCGCGACGTCATCCCCCGCTCCGCGCCGCTCGCCCGTGCAGAGTTTGCAACCCTCAGGCTGCGCCTGCTCAAGATCGGCGCCCGCGTCGTCGAGAAGGCCACCCGCGTCCGCATCCACTTCACCTCGGCCTGCCCCGACGCCGCTCTCTTCCGCCTGCTCGCAGGCCGTCTCGCCGCAGCAGGCCCTTGAGCGCAGGGGCGACGTGCCCCGATCAACCAGGCTCGTTCAACCCTCAACCCAATAACGACCGACCTCAGAACCCGGCGCCAAACCGCGTCAGCCCCCAACGCGAACCATCAACCCAGCATCAAGTGAAAGTCCGTCCATGAACAAATGGGGTTAGATCGGCCCAAAGCAGGGGTGTTGTTTCCCAGATTAGCTGACCGCAGATTTGCCGGATTATTTCGCGCGGCGGCGAGGCGGATTTCCCACGCTGTTTGGTCATTGTCGGAAGGAAGAGAGGGGGTGGGGGGGTGTCGGCCGGCCGTCGGCGCGTCAAGCCGCTACGCGGCTCCTTCGCTGCGCTACGGCCCTTCGGGTGACCCGCCGCCGTCCGCCCGACTGAGTGCATCCATGGCCGTAAGCGGAGCTTTCGGCCATGGGCCGATCGCTCGACGCCTTGTCGTGGCCGGAGCCTGACGAGCGGTTTGCGAGGGTGGTTCCCGTGAGCGGTTCCCCCTCGAACCCCTAGGGATGGGCGGAACCGGGAACCGGGAACCGGGCGTTGTCGGGGTGGCTGCCGTTGGCGGCCGGGGAGGCCTTTTCGGCCTGGCCCGCGGCGAGGCCGTAGTGCCCCTCGGCGTCGTGCCGGACGCGTCCTTCGCGGACGAGCTTTTTGAGGACGACGCCGACGGTCTTGTGCCGGGTCGCGGCGCGTTCGCGGATCTGGCGCTGCGACAGCGGCGTCCCGGCTTCGGCGAGCGCCTTGAGGATGCGCCGTTCGGCGGTTTCGGGCTCGGGCGCGGCCTCGGCAGTATCCACTTGGCGGAGGCGCAGCGCGGGCCCCTTGCCGTCATCGGCGAGTTCGATCTCGATGTCATTGAGGCCGGGGGCGGCGCGGTGCTCGACGGTCATGACGATCTGCCTGTCGCGTCGGCGCAGGTAGAGATTCGAATCGCCCCACGCGTGCAGTTCCGAGCTTCCGCGCAGGGCCTGGCCGGGCCTTGTGGCGCCGCTCTTGCGGGCGTGGTGGACGAGCAGGACGGCGGCTCCGAAGCGGCGCTGGATGTCGCGTAGGAAGCCGAGGATGGGGGCGACCTCGGCGACGGTGTTCTCGTCGACGCCGTGCAGCCGGACCAGGGGGTCGAGGACGACGAGGCGGGGCCGGATGCGTTGCACCGTCTCGACCAGCCGCCGGCGGTCGGCGCGATGATCGAGGCGCAGCGCGGGCACGTCGATGACTGCGATGTCGAGGCTCTCGAACCGGGCGCCTGCGGCGCTCGCGATACCCTGGAGCCGGGCACGCACGATGTGGCCGGCGTCCTCGGCGGCGAACAGCAGGACGGGTCCTGGCTCGTCGGCGGCGAAGCGGCGCAGGCAGGGGACGCCGGCGGCGACCGCGACGGCGAGGTCGAGCGCCAGGAAGGACTTGCCGCACTTGGGCTCGCCGCCGACGATGCCGACCGCCTGGCGCCCCCACAGCCCGTCGATGAGCCACTGCTGCTGGCGCGGCCGGTCCTCCAGCTCCACCGGCGCCCGCGTCGGGAAGCCGTTCGCCGCCGCGTCCCCGGTGCCGGTCACGGCTTGAGCTCCTCGATGGCATTCTGGAGGTGGCCGGCGTTGACCGTCTTCGCCTTCTCCAGGGCGGCGGCCGACAGCGCGTAGTGGGCGAGGCGGTTGACCTGGCGCGGCAGGCCGCGGGTTCCCTGGAACAGGGCCTCGACGGCGGCGTCCTCGAACAGCGGCAGCTCGCATCCGGCGAGGCGCAGGCGGTGGGTCAGATAGGCCTCGACCTCGTCGCGGTCGAGGCCGGTGAGGTGGTGGCGGACGACGACGCGCTGGGAGAGCGATTCGTGCACCGCCATCGACAGCCGCCGCCTGAGCTCGGTCAGCCCGACCAGGATCAGGCACATGCGGTTCTCGGAGTCCATCGCGAAGTTGGTCAGCAGGCGGAGGTCCTCCAGCACGTCGTTGCGCAGATGATGGGCCTCGTCGACGACCAGCACCGGGAACTGCCTGGCCTCGGTCGCGAGGCGCGAGATCTCGGTCCTGATCGCGTGGTGGGCCGAGGATCGCGAGCGCTCGACGGTGATGCCGATCTCCCAGGCGATGGACTTGTACATGTCGAGCACGTTGCCGGTGGTCAGCGAGACGTAGTGGACTCGGAACAGGCCGGGGTGGAGCTGGGCGGTAAGATGCCGGCACACGGTTGTCTTGCCGGCACCGACCTCACCGGTGAGCATGCCGATGCCCTTGAGCTCGATGAGGTGGCCGAGCCGGGCCTCGGCCTCGCGGCGCGCGCTGGATTCGAACAGCTCGTCGGTCTCCGCCACGGTCTCGAAGGGCATGCGGGTGAAGGCGAAGTGGCGCTGGTACATCAGTCGTCCTCCTTGAACTTGCGCATCTTGAGCGGCGAGGGCGGCGGCTCTGGGGCCGGGTCGTCGGGTTCGATCTTCTTGGAGTAGTGGCCGCGCTTCACCGCGGTGTTGGCGTAGGCGTCGAGGCGGGTTGCCTGGCCGACAGGCTTGCCGTCGTGCACCACGCCGAGCGGCCGCGACGGCGGCGCATCCGGGTCGTAGCGCAGCACCACCCTGTGGCCGACCAGCAGGGCGTCGACCTCGTAGACGCGGCCGTTCAGGCTGACGGTGCGGTCCTTGTGGACCAGCCGCTTGGCCTCGAAGAGGAAGATATCGTCGAGGTCCAGCGTGGCGTCGGGGTAGCGGACCGCGGCCGAGGCGAGTGCCCATTGCTCGAGCGGGGTGCGCCCCTCAAGGCCGCGATGCGGACTGTTGTGATACTCGCCCTCGATCCACGCCCACAGGCTGCGGTTGAGCGTCTGGAGGCTGTCCAGGACCGGCGCATCGAGATGGGCGAGCCAGCCGGCGCGAAGCGTTCTGAACCACCGTTCGATCTTGCCCTTTCCCGCTGGTTGATACGGCCTGGCATGCACCAGCACGATGCCCAGCTTCGCGCAGATCAGGGCGAGCTGGCGGGAGCGGTAGGCGGCGCCGTTGTCGACATAGAGGCGCTGCGGCAGGCCGCGGCGGATCAGCGCGTTCTTGAACACGGGCAGGAAGGCCTGGACGCTCTCGGCCATGGCGAAGGCGGCGAAGGGCACGACCCGGGTGGCGTCGTCGATGAAGGCGATCAGGTAGGTCTTGCGTCGGCTCCGGCCGTGCCGGACCTTCGGCCCGTGCATGACGTCGCTCATCCACAGCTCGCCGGCGTCCCGGAAGGCGAAGCGGCGGCGGTCGGCGCCGTCCGGCGGCTTGCCGTCGAACAGCCCCTCGCGGCTCAGCAGCCGGTGCACGGTGGATGGAGCGAGCGGGTGATCGATGCCCTCCTCGACGGCCGCGCGGATGATCGCGCGCACCGGCCAGGTCGGGTTGTCGACCTTCAGCGTGACCAGGCGCTCGGCGACCTCGGCCGGCAGCCGCCGGGGCTTCCCGCGGTCGCTACGTGGTCTGGGGTAGAGCGCCTCGAAGCCGCCATCGCGATAATGCCTGATCCAGTCCCGCATGGTGTCGGCGGCGACACGGGTCCGGTCGGTTCCGGGGATGGCATAGGTCTGGCTCGCCTTCTCGCGAAGCTTGTCGCCGACGCCCTTGGCGCCCATCGGCAGATGCACCAGATCGGCGATGACGCCGTATCGGAACAGCGCGATCGCCTGGCGAAGGTCGTCGTCGGATTCCTTCATGTCATGGTCCTCGTTGCTGGGGCTCTTCGGCCCCGGGACCATGACGCTACGCCGCCGCCGGAGGGGGATCAGGCCCCATCGAGTGTTGGAAGCCCGCCTTGCGACTCATCGTGCCGATTCCGTGGGGTTGGAAGCCCAATGGGGCGGGCAGCATCTGCAGTTGCTCAGACACCAGGCCACGCAGCGCCATCAAGGCGCTGTCGCTGTTGAGACGCTCGCGAACCGCCACCATGGTGGCCGCGCAGCCCGCCAGCCGGTCGGGGATCAGGCCGATGACACGGACAAGAACGTTGTGGACCAGGCGAAGCCGGTGGCGCACCCAGCGCATCGCGCCGGGAAGCTCGATCGCGTCTTCGTCCTCGGGGCAGCGCACCTCGTTCGCTGCCTCCTCCAGGCTGCCGGCTTTCTCCGCCGCCACAACAACCGCTTCCAGATCGTCGAGCGTGCCCGGCAGCCGCGACGACAGGCAGTCGGCCAGCATGCTGATCGTCGTATGGCTCTCACGGCAATACCAGCGGGGAACCTTCGCACCGGGCGGGGTCTTCCGCCCGTAGGTGCCGTGGCTGCCCACGGAACATCCGCCGTGCGGGTGATTCGGGCAGCGCTCAAGCCTTGCCTCGCGCCACGCCTCGGTCTTAACGTATTCCTCGCCGGTAAGCCCCGTCTCGTAACGAAGCTGCAAACCGGCCATGGCCCGGCGGGGATCAGCCCGTGCGGGCCTCTTCCTTGTTGTTCCTCGTCAGTCCGAGACTACGAAACCGCCCCGGCGACGCAAAGCCGCCAGGTCCACCCATCCCACGCTCGGCCACAATCCCGGGGAATTCACCGGCAGCCCAATGTGGGAAAAAAACCCGAGTTCCTATCGGGCTAAACCGCGAGACAACAAGGGGACACGCGCCCACGCTTTGACCGTTCACTGGGCGCAGTCTCCCGCCGAAGAATTTCTCTTCCGACGTTGCGGCGACGGCACCTGCCGTGGAGTCTGCTCGGGCTGCCAGTCTACCTATGAGGCGATGCGGCCGCCGCCTGCCATGACTATCGGTCTCGTCGGGCCAAGCCCGAAACGCACCAGAGCGCCGTGTCGAGAAGCGAGCCGATTGACAGAGTTATTGCGAATGCATATTACTTGCGTTATGGTTGTGTTCGGCTAGGATGTCGCGCCAGGGAACGGAGGCGCCGATGCCGCGACGAGATCCGTCACCGCGCGCAGTGCGCACGGAGTCCTCGGATGCGTCGGATGGTGAGCCCTCGCCCCGTGACACAGTGCGCCGCATCGCGAGCCGCGACCTGCTCAGGGGAGCCGACGAAGTGATCGTCGAACACGAGGGCGACCAGTATCGGCTTCGCCACACAAGCAAGGGGCGACTGATCCTGACCAAATAGGTCCAGATAGAGCGAACCGAACCCGAACCTTCACGATCGACGTTCGTCCAAGCCAGCCACTGACGGTCCGAGGGACCCCAACTAGCCAGCCAGGACTCCTCCGGGATTGCCCGGAAACAAAGAGGGCTACTGGCATGGCACTGGGCAAGACAGGCTGGTTTGCGGCGGCGAGCGCCATTGCCTTGGCAGCAGCGTCGACCGGCGCGGCGCAAACGGCAACTGACGACCCCCTATCGGACGGAGCGACGGCGACCGCAACGGGACAGCCGGCCCCGACGCGTCTCGATCCCATCTCCGTCACCGCCACGCGAAATCCAATTCAGGCCTTCGACTATCCAGGCATGGTGTCGGTGGTGCGCCGCGGCGACATCCGAATGCGCCAGGGTTCGACGCCGGACGACATCCTCAGCTTCGTGCCCAGCGTCGAATTCATCGGTGGGCCTCGCAGAACGGGAGAGACGCCCAGCATCAGAGGCTTCGACGGCGCCGACGTCATCATCCTCTTCGACGGCGCACGACAGAACTTCGGCTCCACCCACGACGGGCGATTCTTCATCGACCCGAGCCTCCTCGACAGCGTCGAGGTCCTGCGCGGGCCGGCATCCTCGCTTTACGGCAGCGGTGCCACCGGCGGTGTCATCGAGTTCAGAACGGTGGACGCCGCCGATCTTCTCGCCCACGGTCAGACCGCTGGCGCCGCATTCTCCGTGGGGTACCAGGACGCCAACCAGGAGCGCCTGGGCACGGTCACGCTTTACGGAGAAGCGGGAAACGGACTCGATTTCATCGGCAGCGTCACAAAGCGGGACTCGGGCACGATCACGCTCGGCGACGGCTCCAAGCTGATCGACGCGGACGACGACATCACCGCGGCGCTTGCAAAGGCGGGCTTCGCGCTCGCCGATCACCAGCGGATCGAAGGCTCGTTCCTCCGCTTCGGCAACACCGCCAGGGAGCCCAACAACGGCCAAGGCATTGGCGGAAGCCCCGCGCCCGGATTGGTCGACAAAGAGATCCATTCGGACATCTTCCGGATGGCCTACGAATACAGCGACCCCGCCGACTCCCTGCTCGATCTCGATGTCGTCGTCTATCGCACGGACATGCAGGCCGACGAGCTGCGGCTCGATGACGACGGCGCCGGCCCGCGTGGCGAGCTCCTCAAGCGGGACGCCGGAACCACGGGGTTCCGGATCGACAACCGCTCGCGGCTGGAGGTCTCGGAATGCATCGCGGCGACGCTTACCTACGGCGCCGAGTTCTATCGGGACGACCAGAACGGCGCCGCCGCTGCCGGCGAACGCGATGGCGTGCCCGATGCGGAGGCCGAGTTCCTAGGAACTTTCCTGCAGTCCGAGTTCCTGCTGAACGATCCGTCCGGTTTCCTGCCCGGCGATGCGCTGATCGTCTCGGGTCTTCGCTTCGACGAGTTCGAGTCGTCGAGCCGCGCCGCCAGCACCGTCAAGGAAAGCGAGATTTCACCCCGCCTGGGCCTGAGCTACATGCCGGAGCACTGGCTAATGACGTTTGCCAACTATGGCGAGGACTTCCGGGCGCCGACCATCAACGAGATCTATCTCTCCGGAACGCATTTCAGAATTCCCTTGGGGCAGGGCGCGATCATCAACCGGTTTGTCGAGAATCCGGACCTCAAGCCCCAGCGGACCCAGACGATCGAGATCGGCGGCGGGGTTCGCTTCGGCGGCGCATTCACGCCCGGAGACCAGTTCCGGATCAAGGCATCGCGCTTCTTCATCACAGGCGAGGACTTCATCGATCTGCGGGTCAACCAGCCTCCGGTTTTCGGCGAGCGCGGCCCGTTGCCCGAATGCTTCAGACCGGGCGCGTGCGACGGAACGACCGACTCGAGCAACGTTGCCAACGCGAATCTGGATGGGCTGGAAATCGAGGGCACCTATGAGAGCGAGCGGCTGCGTGTGGCGCTGGGCTTTTCGACCATCGACGGCAAAGACGAGGACAATGGCGAGCATCTGGGCGTGCTGACGCCGGACCAGCTCACACTCGACCTCGCAGTCAAGGTGCCGGAGATCGAGTCCGTCGCCGGCTGGCGGATGCTGGCCGCCGACAGGTTCGACAAGGTGAACGATCCGGACGAAGAGCGGAGCGGCTATTCCGTTCACGATATCTATTTCTCCTGGCAGCCGACTTCGCCGGCGCTGAGCGGCGTCCGCATCGACCTCGGCGTCGACAACCTGTTCGACAAGGCCTACTCGCGGGTCTTTACCGGCGCTCTGGAGCCGGGCCGCAATCTCAAGGCCTCGATCGGATATTCGGTTCGATGGTAGCCCTCGCCCGCTCGGGCCAGCTTATGGCCGGCGCGATGGGACCGGGCCAATCCCAGCGACGGCCATCGTTATCTATTTGTCTCTGTGCGGCCCTGTTTGCCGTTGCGGTGGCGCTGGCCGCGCCGGCAAGAGGCGATGCGGAGCCATGGGCGAACGGGGTGGTCTCCGTCGGCGGTGCGATCACGGAGATCGTCTACGCGCTCGACGCGGAAGATCGCGTGATCGCCGTGGACAGCACGAGCCGATATCCGCCGCAGGCTCGGGAACATCCCGACGTCGGCTATATGCGCCAACTTTCTGCAGAGGCGATCCTGGCGCTCGAGCCGGGCCTGATCCTTGCCGAAGCGGACGCTGGGCCGCCGGCCGCGTTGAACCAGCTTCGTGCCGCCGGCGTGCCGCTGGTCGTCGTGCCGGACCACCCTTCTTCCCATGGTGTCCTAGAGCATATCCGAGATTGAGAGAATCATTAGGAATTCCCATTAGTTACGGAATGTGATTCAAGCTGGCTACTGGTGAAGGAGGCCAGCATGGATGACACAACCCTATTCGAGCGATCTTCGCGAGCGCGTGGTGCGGGCCCATTTGGCGGGCGAGCCGATCCGCCAGGTGGCGGCGCGCTTCGGTGTCAGCGTCTCCTCGGTGCCGAAGTGGGTGGCGCGCTACCGGGCGACGGGGAGTGTGGCGCCGGGCAAGGTCGGCGGTCACCGCCCCTGGCTGCTGGAGCCGCACCGGGAGCTGGTTCACAGGCTGGTCGCCGAGACGCCACATCTGACGATCGACCGGCTTCGAGACCTGCTGGCCGCTGCGGGGATCGCGGTGAGCCGGGACACCATCTGGCGCTTCCTCAGGCGCGAGGGGCTGAGCTTCAAAAAAAACTCTGTTCGCCACTGAGCAGGCACGCGCCGCGGTCGCCCGAAAACGGGCGCGCTGGCAGGCGCTCAAGCGCCACCTCGACCCGGACCGCCTGGTCTTCGTGGACGAGACCTGGATCAAGACCAACATGGCACCGCTCAGGGGCTGGGCGCAGCGAGGCCGGCGCTTGAGGGCATATGCGCCTTATGGCCACTGGCGCACCATGACCTTCCTCGCCGCGCTCCGCGCTGTTGTTTCCCAGATTAGCTGACCGCAGATTTGCCGGATTATTTCGCGCGGCGGCGAGGCGGATTTCCCACGCTGTTTGGTCATTGTCGGAAGGAAGAGAGGGGGTGGGGGGGTGTCGGCCGGCCGTCGGCGCGTCAAGCCGCTACGCGGCTCCTTCGCTGCGCTACGGCCCTTCGGGTGACCCGCCGCCGTCCGCCCGACTGAGTGCATCCATGGCCGTAAGCGGAGCTTTCGGCCATGGGCCGATCGCTCGACGCCTTGTCGTGGCCGGAGCCTGACGAGCGGTTTGCGAGGGTGGTTCCCGTGAGCGGTTCCCCCTCGAACCCCTAGGGATGGGCGGAACCGGGAACCGGGAACCGGGCGTTGTCGGGGTGGCTGCCGTTGGCGGCCGGGGAGGCCTTTTCGGCCTGGCCCGCGGCGAGGCCGTAGTGCCCCTCGGCGTCGTGCCGGACGCGTCCTTCGCGGACGAGCTTTTTGAGGACGACGCCGACGGTCTTGTGCCGGGTCGCGGCGCGTTCGCGGATCTGGCGCTGCGACAGCGGCGTCCCGGCTTCGGCGAGCGCCTTGAGGATGCGCCGTTCGGCGGTTTCGGGCTCGGGCGCGGCCTCGGCAGTATCCACTTGGCGGAGGCGCAGCGCGGGCCCCTTGCCGTCATCGGCGAGTTCGATCTCGATGTCATTGAGGCCGGGGGCGGCGCGGTGCTCGACGGTCATGACGATCTGCCTGTCGCGTCGGCGCAGGTAGAGATTCGAATCGCCCCACGCGTGCAGTTCCGAGCTTCCGCGCAGGGCCTGGCCGGGCCTTGTGGCGCCGCTCTTGCGGGCGTGGTGGACGAGCAGGACGGCGGCTCCGAAGCGGCGCTGGATGTCGCGTAGGAAGCCGAGGATGGGGGCGACCTCGGCGACGGTGTTCTCGTCGACGCCGTGCAGCCGGACCAGGGGGTCGAGGACGACGAGGCGGGGCCGGATGCGTTGCACCGTCTCGACCAGCCGCCGGCGGTCGGCGCGATGATCGAGGCGCAGCGCGGGCACGTCGATGACTGCGATGTCGAGGCTCTCGAACCGGGCGCCTGCGGCGCTCGCGATACCCTGGAGCCGGGCACGCACGATGTGGCCGGCGTCCTCGGCGGCGAACAGCAGGACGGGTCCTGGCTCGTCGGCGGCGAAGCGGCGCAGGCAGGGGACGCCGGCGGCGACCGCGACGGCGAGGTCGAGCGCCAGGAAGGACTTGCCGCACTTGGGCTCGCCGCCGACGATGCCGACCGCCTGGCGCCCCCACAGCCCGTCGATGAGCCACTGCTGCTGGCGCGGCCGGTCCTCCAGCTCCACCGGCGCCCGCGTCGGGAAGCCGTTCGCCGCCGCGTCCCCGGTGCCGGTCACGGCTTGAGCTCCTCGATGGCATTCTGGAGGTGGCCGGCGTTGACCGTCTTCGCCTTCTCCAGGGCGGCGGCCGACAGCGCGTAGTGGGCGAGGCGGTTGACCTGGCGCGGCAGGCCGCGGGTTCCCTGGAACAGGGCCTCGACGGCGGCGTCCTCGAACAGCGGCAGCTCGCATCCGGCGAGGCGCAGGCGGTGGGTCAGATAGGCCTCGACCTCGTCGCGGTCGAGGCCGGTGAGGTGGTGGCGGACGACGACGCGCTGGGAGAGCGATTCGTGCACCGCCATCGACAGCCGCCGCCTGAGCTCGGTCAGCCCGACCAGGATCAGGCACATGCGGTTCTCGGAGTCCATCGCGAAGTTGGTCAGCAGGCGGAGGTCCTCCAGCACGTCGTTGCGCAGATGATGGGCCTCGTCGACGACCAGCACCGGGAACTGCCTGGCCTCGGTCGCGAGGCGCGAGATCTCGGTCCTGATCGCGTGGTGGGCCGAGGATCGCGAGCGCTCGACGGTGATGCCGATCTCCCAGGCGATGGACTTGTACATGTCGAGCACGTTGCCGGTGGTCAGCGAGACGTAGTGGACTCGGAACAGGCCGGGGTGGAGCTGGGCGGTAAGATGCCGGCACACGGTTGTCTTGCCGGCACCGACCTCACCGGTGAGCATGCCGATGCCCTTGAGCTCGATGAGGTGGCCGAGCCGGGCCTCGGCCTCGCGGCGCGCGCTGGATTCGAACAGCTCGTCGGTCTCCGCCACGGTCTCGAAGGGCATGCGGGTGAAGGCGAAGTGGCGCTGGTACATCAGTCGTCCTCCTTGAACTTGCGCATCTTGAGCGGCGAGGGCGGCGGCTCTGGGGCCGGGTCGTCGGGTTCGATCTTCTTGGAGTAGTGGCCGCGCTTCACCGCGGTGTTGGCGTAGGCGTCGAGGCGGGTTGCCTGGCCGACAGGCTTGCCGTCGTGCACCACGCCGAGCGGCCGCGACGGCGGCGCATCCGGGTCGTAGCGCAGCACCACCCTGTGGCCGACCAGCAGGGCGTCGACCTCGTAGACGCGGCCGTTCAGGCTGACGGTGCGGTCCTTGTGGACCAGCCGCTTGGCCTCGAAGAGGAAGATATCGTCGAGGTCCAGCGTGGCGTCGGGGTAGCGGACCGCGGCCGAGGCGAGTGCCCATTGCTCGAGCGGGGTGCGCCCCTCAAGGCCGCGATGCGGACTGTTGTGATACTCGCCCTCGATCCACGCCCACAGGCTGCGGTTGAGCGTCTGGAGGCTGTCCAGGACCGGCGCATCGAGATGGGCGAGCCAGCCGGCGCGAAGCGTTCTGAACCACCGTTCGATCTTGCCCTTTCCCGCTGGTTGATACGGCCTGGCATGCACCAGCACGATGCCCAGCTTCGCGCAGATCAGGGCGAGCTGGCGGGAGCGGTAGGCGGCGCCGTTGTCGACATAGAGGCGCTGCGGCAGGCCGCGGCGGATCAGCGCGTTCTTGAACACGGGCAGGAAGGCCTGGACGCTCTCGGCCATGGCGAAGGCGGCGAAGGGCACGACCCGGGTGGCGTCGTCGATGAAGGCGATCAGGTAGGTCTTGCGTCGGCTCCGGCCGTGCCGGACCTTCGGCCCGTGCATGACGTCGCTCATCCACAGCTCGCCGGCGTCCCGGAAGGCGAAGCGGCGGCGGTCGGCGCCGTCCGGCGGCTTGCCGTCGAACAGCCCCTCGCGGCTCAGCAGCCGGTGCACGGTGGATGGAGCGAGCGGGTGATCGATGCCCTCCTCGACGGCCGCGCGGATGATCGCGCGCACCGGCCAGGTCGGGTTGTCGACCTTCAGCGTGACCAGGCGCTCGGCGACCTCGGCCGGCAGCCGCCGGGGCTTCCCGCGGTCGCTACGTGGTCTGGGGTAGAGCGCCTCGAAGCCGCCATCGCGATAATGCCTGATCCAGTCCCGCATGGTGTCGGCGGCGACACGGGTCCGGTCGGTTCCGGGGATGGCATAGGTCTGGCTCGCCTTCTCGCGAAGCTTGTCGCCGACGCCCTTGGCGCCCATCGGCAGATGCACCAGATCGGCGATGACGCCGTATCGGAACAGCGCGATCGCCTGGCGAAGGTCGTCGTCGGATTCCTTCATGTCATGGTCCTCGTTGCTGGGGCTCTTCGGCCCCGGGACCATGACGCTACGCCGCCGCCGGAGGGGGATCAGGCCCCATCGAGTGTTGGAAGCCCGCCTTGCGACTCATCGTGCCGATTCCGTGGGGTTGGAAGCCCAATGGGGCGGGCAGCATCTGCAGTTGCTCAGACACCAGGCCACGCAGCGCCATCAAGGCGCTGTCGCTGTTGAGACGCTCGCGAACCGCCACCATGGTGGCCGCGCAGCCCGCCAGCCGGTCGGGGATCAGGCCGATGACACGGACAAGAACGTTGTGGACCAGGCGAAGCCGGTGGCGCACCCAGCGCATCGCGCCGGGAAGCTCGATCGCGTCTTCGTCCTCGGGGCAGCGCACCTCGTTCGCTGCCTCCTCCAGGCTGCCGGCTTTCTCCGCCGCCACAACAACCGCTTCCAGATCGTCGAGCGTGCCCGGCAGCCGCGACGACAGGCAGTCGGCCAGCATGCTGATCGTCGTATGGCTCTCACGGCAATACCAGCGGGGAACCTTCGCACCGGGCGGGGTCTTCCGCCCGTAGGTGCCGTGGCTGCCCACGGAACATCCGCCGTGCGGGTGATTCGGGCAGCGCTCAAGCCTTGCCTCGCGCCACGCCTCGGTCTTAACGTATTCCTCGCCGGTAAGCCCCGTCTCGTAACGAAGCTGCAAACCGGCCATGGCCCGGCGGGGATCAGCCCGTGCGGGCCTCTTCCTTGTTGTTCCTCGTCAGTCCGAGACTACGAAACCGCCCCGGCGACGCAAAGCCGCCAGGTCCACCCATCCCACGCTCGGCCACAATCCCGGGGAATTCACCGGCAGCCCAATGTGGGAAAAAAACCCGAGTTCCTATCGGGCTAAACCGCGAGACAACACGCGCAGACGGGATCGACGCCCCTTGCGTCTTCGACGGCCCCATCAACACCCGCTGCTTCCAGGCCTGGGTCGAACAAGAGCTCGTCCCCACGCTCAAGCCCGGCGACATCGTCATCCTCGACAATCTCGCAAGCCACAAGAGCAAGGCGGTCCGCCAAGCCATCCGCAGTACAGGCGCCCGCCTCTGGTTCCTCCCGCCCTACTCACCCGACCTCAACCCGATCGAACAGGCCTTCTCCAAGATCAAGCACTGGATGCGCAACGCGCAGAGGCGCGACTTCGAGGACACGTGGCGCCATCTCGGCCACCTCATCGGCACCATCGAGCCAAGCGAATGCCAAAACTACATCCGAAACGCCGGATACGGTTCCGTCTAAAACGGATATGCTCTAGAGAAGGTGGCGGCCGTCGCGCAGGCGCTGGGACTAGAGAGTCGCGGCAACGAATTGTCGGCGCTTCTTGAGCAGGAGTTCGAAGAGCTGCGGCAGCGCCTGTCTGCGCTCGACCACAGGCCCAGCGTGCTCTTTCTCCTCTCGATCGGTCGTGGGGCGCCCTTGGCCGCGGGGCGCGGAACCTCCGCGGACGGCATCATCGCTCTCGCCGGCGGGCGCAACGCCATCACGGAGCTCGACGGCTACAAGCCGCTTTCGCCCGAGGCTGCAGCGGAAGCAGCGCCCGAGGTCGTGCTGGTGACGGAGCGCACGCTCCGGTTGCTGGGCGGCGCCGCCACGCTGCTGGAGCGCCCGGAAATCGCCGTAACGCCCGCCGGTTGCAGCGCGCGGCTCGTGGTCATGGATGGCTTGCTCTTGCTCGGTTTCGGACCGCGCACGCCGGAGGCGATCCGTCGGCTTGCGGCGGCCCTTCACCCCGGCCTCGATCTGGCCCATGCAACGCACTGACGGCCCGCGGGATGGCGATCACCGCCAATATCGCGACGGTCGCGCACCGCCACAGGCGGCGTCTCGCCATCTTTCTGGGCGCCCTTGTGCTCGCGCTGATAGCGGTCTTCTTCGCCGCAATCGGAATCGGCGCCGTCGATATCTCGCTCGCTCAGGCGCTGTCGATCCTGCTGGACCGGATCGGGATACCCCACCCGTGGTTCCACTCGCCGATACAGGAGAGCGTGCTGCTCTCCATCAGGCTGCCCCGCGTTTGCCTCGCACTGCTCACCGGCGCGGCACTCGCCGCCTCGGGCGCCGCGCTCCAGGGGCTCTTTCGCAATCCCCTGGCCGATCCTGGGCTGATCGGCGTCTCCTCCGGCGCCGCGCTGGCCGCCGCAGCGACCATCGTTCTGGCTGCCTCGATCGTCGGCCACCTGCCTGCGTTCCTCGCCGGCTACATCTTGCCGGTGGCGGCCTTCATCGGCGGCCTCGCCGCGACCCTCATCGTCTATCGCATCGCCAACAGGGACGGACGCACCGAGGTCGCCACCATGCTATTGGCCGGCGTCGCCCTGAATGCCATCGCCAGCGCGGGCATCGGCTGCTTGATATTCTTCAGCGACGATCAGCAACTACGCGACATCAATTTCTGGCTGCTGGGCAGTCTCGGGAGCGTGACCTGGGACGCACTCGCCCCGGTCGCGCCGGTTATCCTGATTCCGACGATCCTCCTCGCCCTCGTGGCGCGGCAGCTCAATGCCTTGCTACTGGGAGAAACTGCCGCGCTGCATTTCGGTTTCGACGTGGAGCAGCTCAAGCGCAACATCATCGTGCTGGTGGCGCTCTGCGTCGGCGCCAGCGTGGCGCTGACCGGAATTATTGGCTTCGTCGGCCTGGTGGTGCCGCATCTGGTCCGGCTGATGATCGGCCCGGATCATCGCGGTCTGATGCCGGCGTCGATCCTGCTTGGCGCAGCCCTCTTGCTCGTCGCAGATCTCGCCGCCCGCACTGTGGTTCTTCCGGCCGAACTGCCGATCAGCATTCTGACCTCCCTGGTCGGCGGGCCGTTCTTCCTTTGGCTGCTTGTCCGTCGTTCCGGCCCCAGGCTGTGGTGATGCTGACCGCATCCGGCATCTCCGTGACTCTCGATGGCACCCCAATTCTCAGGAACGTGCCCATCGCCGTTCGTGGCGGTGAGGTCGTTGCACTCATCGGGCCCAATGGAGCGGGCAAGTCTACCCTGCTTCACGTCCTCTCCGGCGCCATTGCTCCCGATGCCGGTGAGGTCTGCCTGGACGAACGCCCTCTGGCCGCCTGGCCCCGCCGCGTGCTCGCACGACGGCGCGCGGTGCTGCCGCAGACGCCGGTCCTTTCCTTCCCGTTCCGCGTGCTTGATGTGGTCATGCTCGGCCGAAGCCCTCATGTCGGGCGCTCCGGGCGCGATACGGACCTGCAGGTCGCCCACGCCGCTCTCGCCGAAACCGACATGCTGGATCTCGCCGAGCGTGTCTACACGACCCTCTCCGGCGGGGAGCGCCAGCGCGCCGAACTCTCCCGGGTCCTGGCCCAGATTTGGCCCGAACCGGGGCAAGAGGCCGGAGAGTCCGGACGCCGCTTCATGCTGCTGGACGAGCCCGCCAACAATCTCGATCTGGCCCATCAGAACGCCATCATGGTCACGGCGAAACGGTTGGCCACGTGGGGATACGGAGTCCTCGCGGTGCTGCACGATCCCAACCTCGCGGCGGTCCATTCCGATCGAATCTGCGTTCTTGGCCAAGGTCGGTTAGTGGCCGATGGCCCGCCCCGCGCCGTGATGACGGAAGACATGTTCGAGAGAGTGTTCGGCACACGCGTAAGGGTCATCCAGCACCCGGAGCATGGCTGCCCGATCGTTCTGTCCCCATGACCGCACGCCCACTCAAGGAGAGCACAGAATGTTCATTGCCATGAACCGGTTTCAGGTGGTTCCGCAGGACGAGCGCGAGTTCGAGCAGGTCTGGAAGGAGCGTGACACGCATCTGGCCGACGTTCCCGGCTTCATCGAGTTTCACCTTCTGCGGGGTCCGCGCAGCGAGACCTACACACTCTATTCGTCGCACACGGTCTGGGCCTCCCACGCGGACTTCGAGGCGTGGACCAGGTCGGAAGCATTCCGCGAAGCGCATCGGTCGGCGGGATCGCACGGCCATCTCTATCTCGACCACCCCCGCTTCGAAGGGTTCGACGTGCTTCTAAGTCTTCCCCGGAAGAAGGACCAGGCGGCGGACGTTTCCGCCAGTGCGGCGGAATAGAGGGTGAGAGACGAATTCGAGGCCGACCATGTGTGAGGACCATGCCGTGGAAGTCGTCGAACCTCTGCCCACAGGACGACGGCGGAAGTTGTGGGAAATTCGGCACGACTTGCACTGCGCAATCCTCGGCACGTGCCTGAGCTACGCCGAGCTCGAGAAGGTGGGCCGCAAGGCTGGGTTCGCGCGGGCGGAAGGGGCCACCGAATACGACGTGCACACCTTCCTCGTGAAGCATTCGGCCGAGCCCGGCACCCTTTCGCGGCTGCTGCACAAGCTGCTCGACCGCAAGTACCGCTCCGCCATCGACGCATGCCGGTCGGCGAAGGAAGAAGCCGACTTGGCGGCGATGTGGGTTCAGGCGCTACGCGGCGGCGACATCCCCGGCAGTTATTGGGCGTTGGTCAGCCACCCGCTCGCCACCGAAAAGTTGCTGATCCGGTCATTCGGCGACGTTCACATGCTCTCGCATATCGCCGGAGCTGCGAACCGCGCCGATATCCGACGCTTGAAGGAAGTGCAGGCCGAGAACCGGTCGTTTTCCGAACAACTGGCCGGCCTCAGGCGGCGCATCGCGTCGCAGCAGGACGAGCATCAGCAGGCAGCCGAGAACCACGCACAGGATTTGCAGGCCATGGCTCGGCGGTTGAAGGCCGCCGAGACGGCGGAGACACGTATCGCCGCACTCGAGGCCCGGCTCGCCGACTTCGAGAGCGGCGACGCTCATCGGCGTTTGCAGGGCGAGAACGCGTCGCTCAAAGCGGAATCCGAGGACGCACGGCTCGCGTGCGAGCGCGAGCGTCGGCGCTCTGCCGACCTGAAGCGCGAGCTCGGGCAGGTGCGGCAAGCGGCAGAGGAATCAGCGGATCAGGTGCGGCAGCTTCGCGCTGAGTGTGCGGCCCTGGAAGCGGTCGTCGCATCCGGCAATCACCGGGGAGCCGTTCGCAGCGCACCGGACATACCGGCCCTCGATCTAGACGGGCGGCACATCGCCTACGTCGGCGGACTGACCGGCAGCGTTGGCAAGTTCCGCACGCTTACCGAGAACCTGAACGGCCGCTTCATCCATCACGACGGCGGTCTGGAGGACAATTCCGCCGGGCTCGGCCGGGTCTTGAACCAGGCCGATGTCGTTCTCTGCCCGGTGGATTGCGTCAGCCACGGCGCCTGCCTGAGGGCCAAGCGCTTCTGCAAGCAGACCGCCAAGACCTTCGTGCCGTTGCGCAGCGCGGGCCTCTCCTCGTTCGTCGCCGGGCTGCAGGAGGTCGTGGGGCAGAACGGCAGCGCGGGAGGGAGCTGAGTGGCAGGCTTGACGCCGATGCAATTCGTTGCACCGGTCGTCGTGCTTTTTCTGGGTGGTATGACGGTTGTCGCGCTCGTCACCGTGATCGCAAAGCTCACCCAGCTCCGCACACTGGAGCGCCTTCCGGCCACTCACCAGGCCACCGAATCTCTGGGAGCGTTGCGCCGTGGCTTCCGGCCTCTCGAGGTGATCGCGTTCGCTGCCCCCCCCCGTTCGGTGCGGCCGGCACGGTGTTCGGCATGTTTGACGCCTTCAGCCGCCTCGGTCAGCCGGGATTCCGCATTGACTCGGCAACTGTGGCCGGGGGGCTCTGGGAGGCGTCGCTGACAACAGCCGCGGGTCTGGCCGTCGGCGTTCCCGCCTTTGCGGTGCTCTACTGGTTGGAGCGCCGGGCCGACCGTCTGTTCAAGGAGTTGGAGAGCGCCGCCGCCCGCGCGTTCGCGCCTGGCTCTGCCGAGAGCATCCAAAATCGGGAGGGCGTTAGTCCTGGACGTATTCCGGGCACCGCCACGTTCGCCGGGCTCCGGCCCTAGCGAAGACTTCCTTCCAACGTCATAACTTGGGCGGCTTCGTTGGAAGAGACGAAACAGCCATGAGCGCAGACGTATCCAACGAGACGCGTCTGGAATGGCGTCGCCGGTATTCCGGGCCGAATTTCTTGTGCGAAGGCTTTCGGCCCATGTTCTTCGCGGCGGGGCTCTGGGCGGCGCTCGTCGTGCCGCTCTGGATCGCAGTCTGGTCGGACGAGATTTCCTATCTCGGCCTTTTCGGGCCGGTGGTGTGGCACGTCCACGAAATGATGTTCGGCTATGTCGGGGCTGTACTGGGCGGGTTCGTGCTGACCGCGGTGCCCAACTGGACCGGGCGCCTGCCGGTGCGGGGCCTCCCGCTCGCCGCGCTCGCGCTCGCCTGGCTCGCCGGCCGGGTGGCCGTCTGGTGCGGCAACGCAATCGGCCCCGTGCCGACGGCCGTCCTCGACCTCGCCTTTCTGGCCGGGCTCGCGGTCTTCGTCGCTAACGAGCTCGTCGCGGGCCGCAATTGGTGCAATCTGCCGGTCCTCGCCGGGCTCGCGCTGATGGTGGCCGCCAACGTGCTGTTCCATCTTTCGGTGATGGATGTGGCGGACGTCGAAGGCATCGCCGTCCGGCTTTCGATCGCCGTGATTTCGCTGCTGCTGGCGCTGATCGGTGGGCGCATCGTGCCGAGCTTCACGCGCAACTGGTTGGCCAAGCGGGACGGCCCGGAGATCGCCGCGCCCATGGGCAGGTTCGACAAGATCACGCTTGCCGCAACCGCCGTCGGCCTCGCAACGTGGGTGGCACCGGCGCCCGAGCTCGTTCCCGGCGTGCTGCTGACGGCGGCGGGGCTGCTCAACCTTGCGCGACTCGCACGCTGGCACGGTTGGAAGACACTGGCCGAGCCGCTCGTATCCGTGCTGCACGCCGGCTACCTGTGGCTCGCCATCGGCGTGGGCCTGCTCGGAGTCTCCATGCTCGGCGATGGGGAGTGGGTGCCGGAGACGCTGGCATTGCACGTTCTCGCCATCGGCGCAATCGGGACCATGACGCTCGCTGTCATGACCCGGGCGATCCTGGGTCACACCGGGCGCGATCTTCACGCCGGGCCTTGGGTCGTGGCGATCTACGGCTTGGCGACGGTGCCGGTGTTAACGCGCGCGGCCTTCGAATTCGTGCAGCACATGGACCTTCTATGGGCGACCGCCGGCGCCTGGTCTCTCGCCTTCGCGCTGTTCACGGCCGTTCATGCACCGATGGTGTTCGGGCCGCGCAAGAACTGAGCCAGGGTAGCGGCGAATGTCGAGCTCAGGATCCGCGCACTGCTAAACATACTATATGCGATTGACTATAAGTTGCATTTAAGAGAGGGTCTCGCCGAGACAGACGCGCGTCAATCAGAACGCAATAGCGGAGATCAAGCATGCAGCGCAGAACCGACTTCTACATCGACGGCGAATGGGTGCCGCCGATTGCGTCGAACGAATTCGAGGTGATCAACCCGGCGGACGAGACTCCCTTCGCAGTGATCTCGCTCGGCACGAAGGCCGACCTCGACAAGGCGGTGGCCGCGGCCCGCGCGGCCTTCGACGACTGGAGCCGGACCACGTTCGAGGAGCGACTCGCCCTGCTGGAGTCCCTTGAGGCGATTTACAAGCGCCGCAGCGGCGACATGGCGGACGCCATATCGACCGAGATGGGCGCACCGAAGAAGCTCGCGGTCAATGCGCAGGCGCCGATCGGACTCAACCACATCCAGGAGTTCATCCGCGCGATCAAAGAGTTTCAATTCGAGCACCCATTCCGCGATGACGCGCCGGAGGAGTGCATCATCCACGAGCCGATCAGCGTCTGCGGGCTGATTACACCGTGGAACTGGCCGATGAACCAGGTGACGCTCAAGGTCGTCCCCGCCGTCGGAGTCGGCTGCACGGTCGTGCTGAAGCCCTCCGAGATCGCGCCGATGTCGTCGCTGCTGTTCGCCGACATGATGCACGAGGCCGGCTTCCCGAAGGGTGTCTTCAACCTGGTGAACGGCGACGGGCCGACCGTCGGCGAAGCCATGAGCCACCATCCCGACATCGACATGATGAGCTTTACCGGCTCGACCCGTGCCGGGACCGCAGTCACCAAGGGCTCGGCCGAGACCGTCAAGCGCGTGGCGCTGGAGCTCGGCGGCAAGGGCGCCAACATCATCTTCGCGGACTCCGACGTGCCGAAGGCGGTGAAGCGGGGCACGCTCCATTGCTTCAACAACACCGGCCAGTCGTGCAATGCGCCGACTCGCATGCTGGTCGAGCGACCGGTCTATGACGATGCAGTGCGGGTGGCGCGCGAGACGGCGGAGAGCACCCAGGTCGGCCCTCCCAGCGAGGAGGGGAACCATATCGGCCCCGTGGTCTCCGAGGTGCAGTTCGACAAGGTGCAGACCCTGATCCAGGCCGGCATCGACGAGGGTGCGCGGCTGGTTGCCGGCGGCACTGGGCGGTCCGAGGGCTTCAATCGCGGCTACTTCGTCCGGCCGACGGTGTTTGCCGACGTGAACAACGACATGCGCATCGCGCGTGAGGAGATTTTCGGACCGGTGCTCTCGATCATCCCCTTCGACACCGAAGAAGAGGCGATCTCGATCTCCAACGACACGAGCTACGGCCTCACCGACTACGTGCAGAGCGGGAGCAACGAGCGCGTCCAGCGCGTCGCCCGTCAGCTTCGCGCCGGCATGGTGGAAGCGAACGGCACAAGCCGCCCGGCGGGCAGCCCGTTCGGCGGGTACAAGCAGTCCGGCAACGGACGCGAGGGCGGCGAGCACGGGTTCAAGGAGTTCCTCGAGGTGAAGGCGGTCTCCGGCTGGTCCACCACGGGCTAAGCCCACGCATCGGGTCCGGCCCGAGCCTTCCTGGTTCGGCGCGAGGGCAGGTGCGACCAGGAGGGAAGGCGTCGAGCAGCAGTCCACTCGGCGCCTTCCACCGTCCGGGCGGTACGTAGATCGGCTAGCAGGCGGGACGGCGGCTGTGCGTCTCAGATCCCGCCCTGGCGAAAGGCGACGCCGAGCCAGACGAAGGCGAGCGCGAGCGCGGTGACGGCAACGATGTGCACGGCGAGCAGCGGCAACCGCGCGGCCGTGAGCCTGGGAATGATGAAGAGACGCGCGTGCACGGCGAGGGCGACCGTCGCGATGAGGCAGGCGAGTTTCACAGAGATCGTGAGTGAGAGCGGATCGCTCCAGTCCGTCCACGTCGCGATGCCGGGCTGCACCTGATGGGCGAGCCAGAGCCCGGTGACGACTTGCACGACCATCGCCGGCAGCCCGATGCGCTCGTAGATCCGCTCGAAGCCGAGAATGATTTCCGGATCGCGCTTCGCGAGCGCCCGCGGCAACAGCCCGATGGAGAGAATCAGATGACCGCCCACCCAAATGGTGGCTGCGCCGATATGGATAAAGAGAAGTGCTGAATACATCTCCGGGCCTCGCCGGTGATGGAGCCCCGCCCGCACCATCAGACTGGCTGCAAACCACTAAAGAATTGAGACTCGGCCGGACCAATCAGTGAAGGCTGGTCCGGCTCGCGAAAACACCTACGACAGGATCGAAGCCTACTGTTACTTGATGGTGATGCGCGCCGTTGCGACGACGTCGTTCACGCCGCCACCCAGGCCCTTCGTGCCGCACGGGGCGACATCGTCTTCGGGATAAGCGTCATCGGGGCCGCCCCAGCACGAGGTGACCTGAAGCTCGTGCTCGCCGGCGGACAGATCGGCGGGCAGCACGATGTCGGCGCTGAATGCGCCGTCGGCGGTCGTGTCCTCGGGATCGATGTCGATGTGTTCGGCGATGTACAGGCCGGAGTCGGTGGTCCTGCCTGCGTGGAGGTTCGTGGTCGAAGTGTCGACGCCCGTCACGCTGGCGATGGCCACGCCGCCGACGGTGATGGTCGAGGTGTAGATGAACGACGCTTCCGTGCCCACCCTGAAACCGGAGCCCACGACCGTAACGGTGTCACCGGCCATTGCTTCGCTTGCGCTAAGGCTCAACTTAGCCATGTCACCCGCCTGGCTATCGCTCCAGGCTGCGCTCCCTGCAACAAACGCAACAACGCCAAGCGCTGCCGCCGAGCGATTCAAGATGTTTGTCATCACTTGTCTCCCTTCGCTGATCGGTAACACATAGCCTGATTTGAAGTGTGAATGCACGTTAGTCGCATCTTGGAGGCGTGTCGGCGCTTGCGATGGCTCGACCTTGTCGGGTGGCGGCGCCCAGGACCACGCGGTGAAGCCGTGCCAACGGGAATGCCTGGAATGGGGGAGCCGCGCAGCCGGTTCCCTGGCGATGCGGTCGAGCGGCGTCCCGTTGTATCCTTAGCGGGCTGCGGCGATGGCACGCCGCGCCATGACGCCCACTAAATGCGCGCGGTACTCGGCGCTCGCGTGAATGTCGCCGTTGAGGCCATCGGCCGAGATCGCCGGCAGGCTCACGCTGGCATCGAGCGAACCACCCAGAGCCTGCTCCATCGCCGTGGCCCGGAACACGCATGGGCCTGCGCCGGTGACCGCGATGCGCACGCCGCCTGCCGTCTCCGCCGCCATGACGCCGACGATGGCGTAGCGGGACGCGGGGTTCGGGAACTTGGCGTAGCCGGCTCTCGCGGGAACGGGGAAGCGCACGGCGGTCACCAGCTCGCCCTCTTCGAGCGCGGTCTCGAACAGGCCGGTGAAGAAGTCGTCGCCCGCGATCTCGCGCCGGTCGGTGACGACCGTCGCACCCAGGCCGACGACCGCCGCCGGATAGTCCGCCGCCGGATCCTTATTGGCGATGGAGCCGCCGATGGTGCCCCTGTTGCGCACCTGCGGGTCCCCGATGCCGTCGGCCAAGTGGGCCAGGGCAGGGATTGCGGCACGGACGTCGGCGGCGCCGGCGACGTCGGCATGGGGAGTCAGCGCGCCGATGACGACGGTGTCGCCTTCGATCCTGATCCCCCGCAGGGATCCGATCCCGACGATGTCGATGAGGTCGGAGGGCTGCGCCAGCCGCTGCTTCATGGTCGGCAGGATCGTGTGGCCGCCGGAGAGGTAGCGCGAGTCTTCCGCGCCCTTGAACAGGGCCACGGCATCGGCCACCGAGGTCGCGCGGTGGTAGGTGAACCCGTACATCGCTTCCTGCCTCCCGATCTATTCGGCCGCCGCCTGGCCCTGGTTCATCAGGCGCCAGATTCTTTCGGGCGTCGCAGGCATTTCGACATGGCTCACACCGTAGGGGCGGAGCGCATCGACGATGGCGTTGATCACCGCCGCCGGCGCGCCGATGGCGCCAGCCTCGCCGCAGCCCTTCACGCCGAGCGGGTTGTGCGTGCACGGCGTTTCCGTATGCGAGACCGTGAAGCTCGGCACGTCGTCCGCGCGCGGCATCGTGTAGTCCATGTACGAGCCCGAGGAGAGCTGGCCGCTCTCGTCGTACACGCAGTCTTCGAGCATCGCCTGCCCGATGCCCTGCACCAGGCCCCCGTGGACCTGGCCCTCGACGATCATCGGGTTGATGAGGGTGCCGAAGTCGTCCACGGCGTTGAAGCGCTCGACGCTGACGACGCCGGTCTCCTTGTCGATCTCCACCTCGCAGATGTAGGCGCCGTAGGGATAGGTGAAGTTCTTCGGGTCGTAGAAGGCGGTCTCGTCGAGGCCCGGCTCCAGCTCCTCATGCGGATAGTTGTGCGGCACGTAGGCGGCGAAGGCGACCGCGCCGATGGGGGAGGCCTTGTCGGTCCCCTTCACGGTGAAGTTGCCGTCCGCGAAGGCGACGTCGTCCTCCGACGCCTCCATCAGGTGCGCTGCGATCTTCCGGCCCTTCTCGATGATCTTGTCGCAGGCGCGGATGATGGCGGAGCCGCCCACCGCGAGGGAGCGGGAGCCGTAGGTGCCCATGCCGAAGGGAATCTGGCTCGTGTCGCCATGCACGATCTCGATGTTCTCGAAGGGCACGCCGAGCTTGTCGGCGACCACCTGCGCGAAGGTGGTCTCATGGCCCTGGCCGTGGGCGTGGCTGCCGGTCAGCACGCTCACCGTGCCGGTCGGGTTGAAGCGGACCACGGCGGACTCGTAGAGGCCCGCGCGGGCTCCGAGCGCGCCGGCCACCGCAGAGGGCGCGATGCCGCAGGCCTCAATGTAGGTGGAGATGCCGAGCCCCCGCAGCTTGCCCCGACTCTCGGACTCACTACGGCGCGCGTCCAAGCCGGCATAGTCCGCCTGCGCAAGCGCCTTGTCGAAGGTGGTGCCGAAGTCGCCACTGTCGTACTCCAGCGCGACCGGTGTGGCGTAGGGCATGGCGGACGCCGGGATGAAGTTGCGCTTGCGGATCTCCGCGCGGTCGATGCCGAGCTGCGCCGCCGCCGTGTCGACGAGGCGCTCCAGCACGTAGTTGGCCTCGGGCCGGCCGGCGCCCCGGTAGGCGTCGACCGGGACCGTGTTCGTGAATACCGCCTTGACCTCGGCATAGATCGCCGGCGTCCCGTACACGCCCGACAGCAGCGTGGCGTAGAGATAGGTCGGGATCGCGCTCGCGAAGGTCGAGAGATAGGCACCCATGTTCGCGATCGTCGCGACGCGGAGGCCCACGAACGTGCCGTTCGCATCGAGGGCGAGGGCGGCGCGCGTCACGTGGTCGCGGCCGTGGGCGTCGCTCAGGAAGGAATCCGTCCGCTCCGAGGTCCACTTCACCGGGCGGCCGATCTTCCGCGCGGCCCAGGTGACGATCACCTCCTCGGCATAGTGGAAGACCTTGGAGCCGAAGCCGCCGCCGACATCCGGCGCCACGACGCGCAGCTTCGATTCGGGAATGCCGAGCACGAAGGCAGCCATGAGCAGACGGATCACGTGGGGGTTCTGGGTCGTCGTGTAGAGCGTGTGCAGGCCGGAGATCGCCTCGTACTCGCCGATGGCGGCGCGGGGCTCGATGGCATTGGGCACCAGCCGGTTGTTCAGGAGCTCGACCTCGACGACGTGCGCCGCGCCGTCGAACGCCGCGTCCGTCGCGGCCTTGTCGCCCCACTCCCAGTCATAGCAGACGTTGTTCGGCGCGCCTTCCCAGACCTGGGCGGCGCCATCCTCGGCCGCCTCGGCGGTCATCGTCGCGGCTGGAAGCTCGCTGTAGTCGACTTCGACCAGCTCCGCCGCCGTGCGCGCTTCATCTCGCGTCTCGGCGATCACCACCGCGACTTGGTCGCCCACGTGGCGCACACGCTCAATGGCGAGCGGCGGATGCGGCGGCTCATGCATGTTCGACCCGTCCCGGTTCTTGACCAGCCAGCCGCAGGGAAGCCCGCCGACCCCGTCGGCCGCCATGTCGGCGCCGGTCAGCACGGCGACGACGCCGGGCGCCATGAGCGCGGTCTCCGTCCCGACCGCCCTGACCTCCGCGTGAGGATGGGGCGAGCGCACGATCCACGCATGGGTCTGGCCCGGCCGGTTGAGATCGTCCGTATAGCGGCCGTTGCCTGTGAGAAAGCGGCCGTCCTCGGTGCGCAGAACCCTGGCGCCGATTCCCGTCTCCGACATGCGCTAGCCTCCCATCGCCTGCGCCCCGGCAGCGATTGCCTTGACGATGTTGTGGTACCCGGTACAGCGGCAGAAGTTACCCTCGAGGTGGGCGCGGATCTCCTCCTCGCTCGCGTTGGGGTTGTCACGCGCGAGCTCGACCGCGGTCATCAGCATACCCGGGGTACAGAAGCCGCACTGCAGCGCGTGGTGCTCCTTGAACGCCGCCTGCATGGGGTGAAGCTCGCCATTGGAGGCGAGGCCTTCCACCGTCGTCACCTCGGCGCCGTCGGCCTGGGCGGCGAGGATCGTGCAGGCCTTGGTGCAGCGTCCGTCGACATGGACATTGCACGCCCCGCACTGGCTCGTGTCGCAGCCGACATGGGTGCCAGTGAGGCTCAGATACTCACGCAGGAAGGTCACCAGCAGCGTCGGTGCCGGCACCTCCCGGCTCACGCGCTGGCCATTGACTGACATCGATATGGAGACTGAGGTCATCGCAACTCTCTTGCGTCTTTGTTTTCAGAGTCTCGGGCACCCAACGGAACGAGGGCGGGGAGCTCGACAGGCTACCGGATCATACAAGAAAGGTTCTAAGTTGCATTAGCGCCAATTGTCAACCGCTTGGCGTACGCAGCGGCGAAGCACGACCGAAGCTACGGCGGTTAGCCGAGACCCCAGCGGCTGACGAGATTCGCTTCCGCCATCCGGTTTGCAACCGGCACTTGGGCCAGTGCATCAGCGAGAATGAGAATGCGTCGCGTTCGAATTGACACCGCGCGGCCAGTCGGCCACCTTCGGTGCCGTATGAGCGATATCGGCGCCGGCGCAGGGATATGAGCACACGGGCCAAGCCATCCCTGGGACGGCTCGTCCGGCCGATCCGCGGCGTCCTGATCCTGGCCTGCCTCCTGCAGGCCGTGGGCGCAGCAGCCGGGGTGGGGCCCTTTATTGCGGTTTCCGAGCTCGCGCGCGTGCTGCTGGCCGAGGGGCCCGTTGATGTGGGGCGGGCCTGGACGATCGCCGGCCTCGGTGCCGGCGCTCTTCTCGTGCAGTTTGTCTTCCTGCTCGCCGCCGGCTCGCTCACGCACTTGGCCGATGTCGACTTCCAGCTCGACCTGCGCCAACGCATGGCCGCGCACCTGGGTCGGGTGCCGCTCGGCTGGTTCACGCTGCGCAACGCAGGCGCGGTCAAGAAGGCGCTCGAGGACGATGTCGCAGCGCTTCACCACCTGGTGGGTCATTCCTACACGAACATGGTCTCGGCCATCGTCTCGCCGCTGGTGGCCCTCGCCTACCTCGCCTGGGTGGACTGGCGGCTCACCCTTGCCGCGCTCGCGCCGGTCGCTCTCGGAATCCTGCTTTACGGCTTCCAATACCGCGGCTACGGCGAAAAGATGGCCGCCTACAACCGCTCGCTGGAGGGCGTCAACGCCGCTTCGGTAGCGTTCGTCCAGGGCATCGCCGTGGTCAAGACCTTCGGTCAGGCCCGGCGCGCGCACGACCGCTTCATCGAGCGCACCGAGGCCTTCGTCGCCTCCTTTTGGGAGTGGGTGCGCGGCCTCATCGCGCTCTCGTCGGCAACCGAAGTCGTGCTGTCGCCGCTCTTTTCGCTCGCCGTGGTGCTTGTCTGCGGCGTGGGCCTCGTCGCTGCAGGCGCGGCCGCGCCGATCGACCTGCTGGCCTTTGCCGTGCTGGCGCCAGGTCTCACGGCGCCTTTCCTCACCCTCGCCTACAGCCAGAACGACATGATGATGGCCAGGGAGGCGGCGGGCCGCATTACCGAGCTCCTTGACGCGCCGGTGCTGCCCGAGCCCCGGGCGGCGGGCACGCCGGCGGGGACCCGCGTGGTCTATGACCGGGTCGGATTCTCCTACGATGGCAAGACCGAGGTGCTGCGGGAGATCGATCTTGTGCTCGAGCCCGGCACCGTCACCGCGCTGGTGGGCCCCTCCGGCTCCGGCAAGACGACGGTGGCCCGGCTGTTGCCGCGCTTCTGGGATGCGACCGTGGGGCGGATCACCGTCGGTGATGTGCCGATCAGCGAGATCGCGCCGGAGGAGCTATACCGCCTCGTCGGCTTCGTGTTTCAGGATGTTCAGCTTCTGCGCGCATCGGTGCGCGAGAACATCGCCCTGGGTCGGCCGGAGGCATCGGCCGAGGAAATCGCGGCAGCTGCCCGCGCCGCGCAAATCCATGAGCGCATCGCCGCGCTGCCGCGTGGCTACGACTCGGTCGTCGGCGAGGACGCGCAGCTTTCCGGCGGCGAGGCGCAGCGGGTGAGCATCGCGCGGGCCCTGCTGGCCGATGCGCCGATTCTGGTGCTCGACGAGGCCACCGCCTTCGCCGATCCGGAGTCCGAGGCCGCCATCCAGCATGCGCTGTCGGCTCTGGTCGCCGGCCGCACGCTGCTCGTCATTGCCCATCGCCTGCACACCATTACGGCGGCCGATCAGATCTGCGTGCTGGAGGAGGGCCGCATCGTCGAACGGGGCACGCATGCGTCGCTTCTCGAGCGGGACGGCGCCTACGCGCGCCTCTGGCGGGCGAGCGAGGCGGCGCTCCACGCGCCATCGGCAGGCGCGTGATGATCCGCGCGCTCCTCTCGGTTGCCGGGCCGCAAGCGCAACGCGCGCTCAGGCGCAACCTGGGCGGCCTCGTCGCGGAGTCCGTGCTGCTCGGCGCGGGCTTCGCGCTGCTGGTGCCGCTGTTCCGTGCGCTGCTGGCCGGCAACGTGGATACGGCCTGGGGATGGCTCGGCGCGACGGGCGGGGCGCTCGCCGTCTATGCGGTTGTCCGATACCGCACCCAGGGAGCTGGCTATCGGGCGGCCATCCGCCTCGCCGGCGCCCTCTTCGAGCGCCTGGGCGATCACATCGCGCGGCTGCCTCTCGGCTGGTTCGAGGCGAGCCGGGTGGGCAGCGTCGGGCGCCTGACCAGCCAGGGCGTGATCGACGTGATGGGCGTGCCGGCGCACCTGCTGCGGCCGGTCGTCACATCCCTCGTCACGCCCGCGACCGTGATCCTGCTCATGTTCGCGTTCGACTGGCGCCTCGCGCTCGGCGCGCTGGTCACGGCGCCCGTCGCCGCGCTGGTCTACCGCTGGTTCGGCAATCTCGTCCAGCGCACCGACCACCGCTCCGATGCGGCGGCGGTGGAGGCGGCCGGGCGCATCGTCGAATACGCCCAGGCGCAGGCGGTATTGCGCGCCTTCGGACGCGCGACACAGGGCTTCCGCCAGCTCGACGACGCCCTGCGCGAGCAGCGCGACGCGGGGCGCGCGCAGATTCTCACGGCGGCGCCGGGCCTCGCCGTATTCGTCCTGGTCGTGCAACTCGCCTTCACCATCCTGCTCCTGTTCGGCACCAGCCTCGCGCTCGGCGGCGAGATCGACGCGCCGGAGCTGCTCGCGACGCTGGTTCTCGGCGCGCGCTACGTCGAGCCGCTGGTTGCCGCCGCCGACCTCGGCGGCGCGCTGAGGATCAGCCGCAACAGCCTGGCGCGCATGGACGCCCTGCTCGCAACGCCGCCGCTCCCCGAGCCATCGGCCTCGGCAGCCGTGAAACCGCAGGGGGCCGATATCGTCTTCGACGGTGTGCGCTTCGCCTACAGTGACGAGCCCGTCCTCGACGGTGTGAGCGTCGCAATTCCCGAACGCACGATGACCGCCATCGTCGGGCCCTCCGGTGCCGGTAAGACGACGATCCTCCGCCTCGTCGCGCGCTTCTGGGACGTGGATGCCGGCCCCGTTTGCATCGGCGGGGTGGACGTTCGCGATCTCACGACCGAAGACCTGATGGCCCGGCTCTCCGCGGTCTTCCAGGATGTCTATCTCTTTGACGGCACCATCGAGGAGAACATCCGCATCGGCCGGCCGGACGCGTCGGACGAGGACGTGCGCGAGGCCGCGCGCCTTGCGAGCGTCGACGAGATCGTGGCGCGCCTGCCCGAAGGCTTCGCGACGCGGGTGAGCGAAGGCGGCACCGCGCTCTCGGGCGGCGAACGCCAGCGGGTCTCCATCGCCCGCGCCATCCTGAAGGACGCACCCATCGTCCTTCTCGACGAAGCGACCGCCGCCCTCGACCCCATCAACGAGGCCGCCGTGCAGCGCGGGCTTCGCGCGCTCACGCGCGACAAGACGCTGGTCGTCGTCGCCCACCGACTGCAGAGCGTGCGCGCCGCAGACCGGATCCTCGTTCTCGACCGGGGGCGGATCGTCGAGCAGGGAAGCCACGATGAGTTGATCGCTGTCGGCGGCCGCTACGCCGCCTTCTGGACCGAGCGCTCCCGCGCCGCGGGCTGGCGCCTCGCCCGCGCAGCTGATGCGGTGGGTGCATCCGATCCGGGAAAAACTTGAGCGTAGACGTCGGCGTAGCTCGCTCCCGCGAGCGCCGTCCCGTCAATCGCTGCGGCGACGCCAATTCCGATAAGGGTCTTCATCGTCCCTCTCATCCATCCACTCCTTCGTTGGATGTTGTTGGCGGAGGGGACGATAGGAAACGAATGTCGCAGATCCTTGCCTGCCAGGACCCCGGTGCGTCACGGACCTTCGCCGGGGGGCGGCATGACACAGCTGGCTACAATTCTCTGCCTGCCGCGGGTTCCGAGTCGCATTAGCTGTAGCGGATGGGGGACTCCCCGCACGTTCTCGTGGTCGACGATCACCGGGACTTCCCCGAGCCGCTGGCGCGGTATCCCTGCGGCGTTTCCTGCCGACCGCCCGGCGCCTAGCGTCGCAGGCATGCCCGGCGACACGGCGCTTCTCGACGCATGGCTCGAAGAGTGATTACGCTCGCGGAGGCTGCGCTCGGGCTCGGGAACGGTCAGGAGTTTTCTTCGCGGTGCTTACTTGGTGTATATTTCCTTGATCCGGCGCTCCATTGGCATTCACATGTTCTTTTAAGCCATCGACATAAAATGAGTTTGTCAGCTCGCGCGGCAGACCGCGCTGGTGGTGAGATATTGCGGTCTAGGCAGTCTTGTTTGGGCGAAGCGTCCCGATACGGGCGTCGATGAGGGTCGTTTGGGCCATACCTGTTTTTCTGGTTGCGGTTGCAGCCAGGGAAGCAGGAGAGCGCAAATCGAACGCCAAGTCGTTTCCGATACTGAGCATACGCCCGGCACGAATAGTTCGGTGCATGCCACTAGTGTTTGTGGACCAGTGTCTCCTCACCTTAGTTGGGTATAAACGACCTTCAAAATCTATTGTTTCATCATTTTGTGACGGACCTTGACGTGTAATAGGCCCATAACGGAATATGATGGAGTTAGTGCTACAGTTGCATATTGCTACACCGCTTGTAATGAGACCGTGCTGCACCGGCTTGGTGTCTCCGTCGCCACACAGACCACTGCATGACGAACGAGGCGCTGATGGGCGGTCTGAGAAGAAGTCTTTCGAGCAGGTGGCGGACTTCGGGAACTGTTGACACCAGAGCATTCATGGAAGCGAGCCGGTGGTTGCCGGGATCGGACTCGATTTGTTCCGTTTGCGGCATGCCGTGCGGCGCAGATCTGCTGTCAACTTGGCAAGAAAGGCCGCTGCAACCATGACGAGGCTCAAGTGGCGGTGCCATCCGTGCCAGGAGCGGGCCTCGCAGTGGTCGAGGCCGAGGTCATCCTTGGCCCGCTGAAAGCATTCCTCGATGGTCCAGCGCAGACCGGCGGCGCCGGCCAGCTCGGCAAGGCTCGTGGCGACGGGACAGAAGACAAGATAGTAGGCCTGCTTCTCCGGGTCTTTCCGGGACCGGCGGATCAAGAGCCAGCGTTGCCAGCCTGAGGGACAGTCCCAAGGCAGTGCGAACCGCGCCCAATGGTAGAGTCGCAGACCCTTGCTGCCCTCGCCGGCGGCATGCGCCGACCAAGCGGCGTCATCAAGACCATCGGCGACTTGCGCGGCGTTCGTTTCGATCAAGCCCGCAGGGCCGATGAAGCGCAGGTGATGGTTGCTGCGCACCGCCAGCACGTAGGCCTGCCTCCGCTCTTCCAGCATAGACCGCAGGCCGAAGTCGGACCCGTAGACCGCATCGGCCAGGACCCAGGCACAGGGAACGCCTGCGTCCAGGGCACGCGCCACCATCTCTCGTGCCAGTGCCGGCTTGGTGGCATAGGTCACCCCGGCCGGGACGCCCGTCTTCGCCCGCCGCGCCTCATCGGAGGCCCAGTCCTTCGGCAAGTACAGGCGGCGGTCGATCAGGGCCTGGCCGAAACGGCCGGCATAGGCGAGGAAAACGCCGACTTGGCTGTTCTCGATGCGACCGGCCGTCCCCGTGTACTGGCGCGCAACCCCGACCGAGTGACGCCCCTTCTTCAGGAAGCCGGTCTCGTCGACCACCAAGACGCCGTCCTCGCAACCCAGCGCCTCTACGACATAGGCACGCACCTCGTCGCGCAGCGCGTGTTGTTTCCCAGATTAGCTGACCGCAGATTTGCCGGATTATTTCGCGCGGCGGCGAGGCGGATTTCCCACGCTGTTTGGTCATTGTCGGAAGGAAGAGAGGGGGTGGGGGGGTGTCGGCCGGCCGTCGGCGCGTCAAGCCGCTACGCGGCTCCTTCGCTGCGCTACGGCCCTTCGGGTGACCCGCCGCCGTCCGCCCGACTGAGTGCATCCATGGCCGTAAGCGGAGCTTTCGGCCATGGGCCGATCGCTCGACGCCTTGTCGTGGCCGGAGCCTGACGAGCGGTTTGCGAGGGTGGTTCCCGTGAGCGGTTCCCCCTCGAACCCCTAGGGATGGGCGGAACCGGGAACCGGGAACCGGGCGTTGTCGGGGTGGCTGCCGTTGGCGGCCGGGGAGGCCTTTTCGGCCTGGCCCGCGGCGAGGCCGTAGTGCCCCTCGGCGTCGTGCCGGACGCGTCCTTCGCGGACGAGCTTTTTGAGGACGACGCCGACGGTCTTGTGCCGGGTCGCGGCGCGTTCGCGGATCTGGCGCTGCGACAGCGGCGTCCCGGCTTCGGCGAGCGCCTTGAGGATGCGCCGTTCGGCGGTTTCGGGCTCGGGCGCGGCCTCGGCAGTATCCACTTGGCGGAGGCGCAGCGCGGGCCCCTTGCCGTCATCGGCGAGTTCGATCTCGATGTCATTGAGGCCGGGGGCGGCGCGGTGCTCGACGGTCATGACGATCTGCCTGTCGCGTCGGCGCAGGTAGAGATTCGAATCGCCCCACGCGTGCAGTTCCGAGCTTCCGCGCAGGGCCTGGCCGGGCCTTGTGGCGCCGCTCTTGCGGGCGTGGTGGACGAGCAGGACGGCGGCTCCGAAGCGGCGCTGGATGTCGCGTAGGAAGCCGAGGATGGGGGCGACCTCGGCGACGGTGTTCTCGTCGACGCCGTGCAGCCGGACCAGGGGGTCGAGGACGACGAGGCGGGGCCGGATGCGTTGCACCGTCTCGACCAGCCGCCGGCGGTCGGCGCGATGATCGAGGCGCAGCGCGGGCACGTCGATGACTGCGATGTCGAGGCTCTCGAACCGGGCGCCTGCGGCGCTCGCGATACCCTGGAGCCGGGCACGCACGATGTGGCCGGCGTCCTCGGCGGCGAACAGCAGGACGGGTCCTGGCTCGTCGGCGGCGAAGCGGCGCAGGCAGGGGACGCCGGCGGCGACCGCGACGGCGAGGTCGAGCGCCAGGAAGGACTTGCCGCACTTGGGCTCGCCGCCGACGATGCCGACCGCCTGGCGCCCCCACAGCCCGTCGATGAGCCACTGCTGCTGGCGCGGCCGGTCCTCCAGCTCCACCGGCGCCCGCGTCGGGAAGCCGTTCGCCGCCGCGTCCCCGGTGCCGGTCACGGCTTGAGCTCCTCGATGGCATTCTGGAGGTGGCCGGCGTTGACCGTCTTCGCCTTCTCCAGGGCGGCGGCCGACAGCGCGTAGTGGGCGAGGCGGTTGACCTGGCGCGGCAGGCCGCGGGTTCCCTGGAACAGGGCCTCGACGGCGGCGTCCTCGAACAGCGGCAGCTCGCATCCGGCGAGGCGCAGGCGGTGGGTCAGATAGGCCTCGACCTCGTCGCGGTCGAGGCCGGTGAGGTGGTGGCGGACGACGACGCGCTGGGAGAGCGATTCGTGCACCGCCATCGACAGCCGCCGCCTGAGCTCGGTCAGCCCGACCAGGATCAGGCACATGCGGTTCTCGGAGTCCATCGCGAAGTTGGTCAGCAGGCGGAGGTCCTCCAGCACGTCGTTGCGCAGATGATGGGCCTCGTCGACGACCAGCACCGGGAACTGCCTGGCCTCGGTCGCGAGGCGCGAGATCTCGGTCCTGATCGCGTGGTGGGCCGAGGATCGCGAGCGCTCGACGGTGATGCCGATCTCCCAGGCGATGGACTTGTACATGTCGAGCACGTTGCCGGTGGTCAGCGAGACGTAGTGGACTCGGAACAGGCCGGGGTGGAGCTGGGCGGTAAGATGCCGGCACACGGTTGTCTTGCCGGCACCGACCTCACCGGTGAGCATGCCGATGCCCTTGAGCTCGATGAGGTGGCCGAGCCGGGCCTCGGCCTCGCGGCGCGCGCTGGATTCGAACAGCTCGTCGGTCTCCGCCACGGTCTCGAAGGGCATGCGGGTGAAGGCGAAGTGGCGCTGGTACATCAGTCGTCCTCCTTGAACTTGCGCATCTTGAGCGGCGAGGGCGGCGGCTCTGGGGCCGGGTCGTCGGGTTCGATCTTCTTGGAGTAGTGGCCGCGCTTCACCGCGGTGTTGGCGTAGGCGTCGAGGCGGGTTGCCTGGCCGACAGGCTTGCCGTCGTGCACCACGCCGAGCGGCCGCGACGGCGGCGCATCCGGGTCGTAGCGCAGCACCACCCTGTGGCCGACCAGCAGGGCGTCGACCTCGTAGACGCGGCCGTTCAGGCTGACGGTGCGGTCCTTGTGGACCAGCCGCTTGGCCTCGAAGAGGAAGATATCGTCGAGGTCCAGCGTGGCGTCGGGGTAGCGGACCGCGGCCGAGGCGAGTGCCCATTGCTCGAGCGGGGTGCGCCCCTCAAGGCCGCGATGCGGACTGTTGTGATACTCGCCCTCGATCCACGCCCACAGGCTGCGGTTGAGCGTCTGGAGGCTGTCCAGGACCGGCGCATCGAGATGGGCGAGCCAGCCGGCGCGAAGCGTTCTGAACCACCGTTCGATCTTGCCCTTTCCCGCTGGTTGATACGGCCTGGCATGCACCAGCACGATGCCCAGCTTCGCGCAGATCAGGGCGAGCTGGCGGGAGCGGTAGGCGGCGCCGTTGTCGACATAGAGGCGCTGCGGCAGGCCGCGGCGGATCAGCGCGTTCTTGAACACGGGCAGGAAGGCCTGGACGCTCTCGGCCATGGCGAAGGCGGCGAAGGGCACGACCCGGGTGGCGTCGTCGATGAAGGCGATCAGGTAGGTCTTGCGTCGGCTCCGGCCGTGCCGGACCTTCGGCCCGTGCATGACGTCGCTCATCCACAGCTCGCCGGCGTCCCGGAAGGCGAAGCGGCGGCGGTCGGCGCCGTCCGGCGGCTTGCCGTCGAACAGCCCCTCGCGGCTCAGCAGCCGGTGCACGGTGGATGGAGCGAGCGGGTGATCGATGCCCTCCTCGACGGCCGCGCGGATGATCGCGCGCACCGGCCAGGTCGGGTTGTCGACCTTCAGCGTGACCAGGCGCTCGGCGACCTCGGCCGGCAGCCGCCGGGGCTTCCCGCGGTCGCTACGTGGTCTGGGGTAGAGCGCCTCGAAGCCGCCATCGCGATAATGCCTGATCCAGTCCCGCATGGTGTCGGCGGCGACACGGGTCCGGTCGGTTCCGGGGATGGCATAGGTCTGGCTCGCCTTCTCGCGAAGCTTGTCGCCGACGCCCTTGGCGCCCATCGGCAGATGCACCAGATCGGCGATGACGCCGTATCGGAACAGCGCGATCGCCTGGCGAAGGTCGTCGTCGGATTCCTTCATGTCATGGTCCTCGTTGCTGGGGCTCTTCGGCCCCGGGACCATGACGCTACGCCGCCGCCGGAGGGGGATCAGGCCCCATCGAGTGTTGGAAGCCCGCCTTGCGACTCATCGTGCCGATTCCGTGGGGTTGGAAGCCCAATGGGGCGGGCAGCATCTGCAGTTGCTCAGACACCAGGCCACGCAGCGCCATCAAGGCGCTGTCGCTGTTGAGACGCTCGCGAACCGCCACCATGGTGGCCGCGCAGCCCGCCAGCCGGTCGGGGATCAGGCCGATGACACGGACAAGAACGTTGTGGACCAGGCGAAGCCGGTGGCGCACCCAGCGCATCGCGCCGGGAAGCTCGATCGCGTCTTCGTCCTCGGGGCAGCGCACCTCGTTCGCTGCCTCCTCCAGGCTGCCGGCTTTCTCCGCCGCCACAACAACCGCTTCCAGATCGTCGAGCGTGCCCGGCAGCCGCGACGACAGGCAGTCGGCCAGCATGCTGATCGTCGTATGGCTCTCACGGCAATACCAGCGGGGAACCTTCGCACCGGGCGGGGTCTTCCGCCCGTAGGTGCCGTGGCTGCCCACGGAACATCCGCCGTGCGGGTGATTCGGGCAGCGCTCAAGCCTTGCCTCGCGCCACGCCTCGGTCTTAACGTATTCCTCGCCGGTAAGCCCCGTCTCGTAACGAAGCTGCAAACCGGCCATGGCCCGGCGGGGATCAGCCCGTGCGGGCCTCTTCCTTGTTGTTCCTCGTCAGTCCGAGACTACGAAACCGCCCCGGCGACGCAAAGCCGCCAGGTCCACCCATCCCACGCTCGGCCACAATCCCGGGGAATTCACCGGCAGCCCAATGTGGGAAAAAAACCCGAGTTCCTATCGGGCTAAACCGCGAGACAACACGCGTCCGCATCCCAGCGGTTCCGGCCCAGGAGACCCTGAATCCGCCAGGGACGCTCAAAGCCGGCGTGCTCCGACACCATCCATCCGGTCTTGCGAGCAACCCCGGACAAGAGGCCATCCAGAAATGCGCTTCCCGTCTCACGAAGCTCTCGCCGGCCAAATACCGGACCAAGACGCGTCTTCAACGACGACAGTTCGCCCTCCCACTCCAGGAGGGAGCCCGACCAGGCGGCGATGCCCATCATTGATCCTCCCCGTGTCGGTCACGGAACAAGAGGGCCACAACTCCGCATAATATGCAACTGTAGTACTAATATGGGGATGCTGACCCGATTCGGGGACGAGCAGGCGCAAAGCTGGACCTATGAACGTGTCGGCAAGCGCAAAAACTGTTCGTGACCATCCCACTCGACATGGACCGCTTCCTCGAAGAAACGAAGAGAGCAACCGAGGTGGCACTGCGCGTCGAACACGAGGTGAAAGGCACGCAAACCACGGTCTTCGATCTTGCAGGTCTGCGCGCGTCATCAAGGCGATGGAGAGCGGATGCAATTCACCCAGCGAGTCGCGAATGCCGCTCAATGCGCGGCGCCAACAAGAAGCCGCGTCAACACCGCCGCCCGAGAAAACGACGGAGCCGTCCGTCGACGACAAGCTTGCAAGCATCGGTGGTGTGGACGAGGAACCGCGTCCGGAGGGCAATGCACCGGCTCCCCTCACCGGACCCTTGCGACGGACGATTACTGATGCCATCAAGCAGAGAGTCGAGCGGAACTGGAGCGTTCCGGCCGGCGACTTCGATGCCGGCGAATTGGTGGTGACGTTGAGAATCCAGTTGGGGTCGTTCGGGTCCGTTCGCCGGGTAGAGATCGTCGACGAAGGCGGGGGCGCCAACTACAGGACCATGGCGGAGAGCGCCCGCCGTGCTGTGCTTAAGTCCAGCCCCTTCGACGTCATGACGCGTCACGTGGATAAGTATGTGGGTTGGCGCGACATCACCATGACCTTCAGGCCACCGCGACTTGGCGCTCTGCTTCACTTTGAGCCCTGGCCAAGCCCAAGACAGCACGGCCAACACTGTGTCACCAGCACTCACAATCAAACGCGGTAGCTATGCTCAGTCGGTGTCCTCGCCGCTCACGAAGCGCGCCCATTGGTCCAAGAGCTCTCGCCGTTTCGCGATGAGATCCGAACGCGCACAGGCTTGCTCCACCGACGATCCCACCGCGTGCGCCAAGCTCAACTCCATGACTGCGTGAGGCGCACTGGTGCATTCTGCCGCCCAATCCCGGAATGTAGAACGAAACCCGTGCACGGTGCCGTGCTCGGCAAGGCCGGTTGCCCGCAGCACCTTGGTCAGCGTCATGTCCGACATGGGACGGCCCGGCTTCACAGGCGATGGAAAGACCAGACCGGAGCCGTCGCGAAGCTGACTTGCCTGTTCCAACACCGCCAACGCAAGACTGGACAGCGGTACGCGGTGCTGGACTCCGCCCTTCATCCGCCCCGCCGGGATGCGCCACTCCCGTGCGTCCTCGTCGATCTCGTCCCAGACTGCTCCCCCGCGCCTCTCCCGAGCGCGCAGCCGTCAAGACGAGGAAGCGAAGACACAGCTTCGCCACCAGTGACGCCTCGGACCCGTCCACAGTCTCCAAAGCCTCCGCAACCTCGCGATAGGGCAAAGCGCGATGGTGCGCCTTCAGGCGTGGCATGGACGGCAGGGCGCCGTTCAGCGCCTCTCCCGTTGCGTTGCCGGCGCAGTAGTCGTGCGCCTCGCACCATCGGAGAATTGTGCGAATACGCTGCCGGACGCGCCGGGCGGTCTCCGGCTGCACGGCCCATATGGGTTCCAGCACGGCCAACAACACACTGCGACGGATTCGGCCCACCTTCACTTCGCCGATCACCGGAAAGGCGTGAAGTTCAAGCGATCCCCACCAGTTCACCGTGTGCTTGCCGTTGCGCCAGCGGGGCAGGTTCGCCTCGTAGACCTTCTTCGCTGCTTCCCGAAATGTCGGGATAGTGGCCCGGCGGCGTTCGGCCAGCGGATCGCGCCCAGCGATAACCAGAGTCTTGTTTGCGAGCGCGCGAGCCTGTGCCAAGCCAATCGCCGGGTAGCTGCCGAGGCCCAGGTCCCGGCGGTGTCCATGAATCACATTTCGTTGCATCCATGACCGCGAACCCGAGCCCGTCACCCGCAGATACAGCCCGTTTCCGTCACCGTGCAGCCCAGGCCTCTTGATCGCCTTGACCGTTGCGGCGGAGACGCTCGCCATTCTCAGTCCCACATTCATGTGGGGCAACTCAGGATATCTTGCGGGAAGGCTAAAGACCGAGTTTCAGAGAAAACTAAGACAATACGGTGTGTTAGAGGTATTCACGGGTATGTCTGGAAGGGGATATGGCGGAGGGACGGGGATTCGAACCCCGGACACCTCTCGGTGAACACGCTTTCCAGGCGTGCGCCTTAAACCACTCGGCCATCCCTCCCGGGGGGCGAAACAATAGCAACAACCCCTGGCGCTGCAATATACGAGACCCCATATAGGCCGAAAGGAGACGCCATATGATGATTGTTCGCCTCGTCGGGGTCGCGCTCGGTCTGGTGTTCGTCGCAGCCCTCGGCCACGAGATCTACAAGTTCGCGAGCGCGGGCGGCTACCGCCTGATCAGCGCGGGCGAGCTCTGGGCCCGGTCCGACGCCAACAGCCTCGTGGGCTTTCAGGCGCTGATCGAGAAGGGCGCAGCCCCCTGGCTCTGGTCCGACATCGTCCTGCCGGTGCTGCTCGGCCCCGCCTGGGCGATTCCCCTGGTGCCGGCGGCGCTGCTGCTCGTGCTCGCAGGGCGCCCGCGCCGGCAGCACGTTTAGCCCAGCCGCAACCTACGATTCGCCCATCTTGAGCGCGGCGAGAAACGCCTCCTGCGGGATCTCGACGTTGCCGATCTGGCGCATGCGCTTCTTGCCCTTCTTCTGCTTCTCCAGCAGCTTGCGCTTGCGCGTCACGTCGCCGCCGTAGCACTTCGCCAGCACGTCCTTGCGCAAGGGGCTCACGGTCTCGCGCGCGATGATCTTGCCTCCGATCGCCGCCTGGATCGCGATCTTGAAGAGCTGGCGCGGGATCAGCTCCTTGAGGCGGACGCAGAGTGCCCGGCCGCGCCACTCCGCCTGGCTCCGGTGGGCGATGAGCGCGAGCGCGTCCACGGGCTCGCCGTTGATCATGATGGCGAGCTTGACCAGGTCGCTCTCCAGATAGTCCTCGAGCCGGTAGTCGAAGCTCGCATAGCCGCGCGAGACCGACTTCAGACGGTCGTAGAAATCGAAGACGACCTCGTTGAGCGGCAACCGGTAAATCACCATCGCCCGGTTGCCTGCGTAGGTGAGGTCGTGCTGCACGCCGCGCTTCTCCTCGCAGAGCGCGAGCACGCCGCCCAGGTGCTCGTCGGGGACCAGGATCGTCGCGTGAATCCAGGGCTCGTCGATGCGCTTGATCCGCGAGGGGTCGGGCATGTCCGCCGGGTTGTGGAGCGAGAGCGCCGTGCCGTCGGTCAGGGTCACGCGATAGACCACGCTCGGTGCCGTCGCCACGAGGTCGAGGCCGAACTCGCGCTCCAGCCGTTCCTGCACGATCTCCAGATGGAGCAGGCCGAGAAAGCCGCAGCGGAAGCCGAAGCCCAGGGCCGGCGAGCTCTCGGCGTCGTAGTGGAAGCTCGAATCGTTGAGGCGGAGCTTGGCGAGGCTCTCGCGCAGCCGCTCGTAGTCGTTCGAATCGACCGGGAAGAGCCCGCAGAAGACCACCGGCACACTGGGGCGGAAGCCGGGCAGCGCCTCCGCCGCAGGCCGCCTCACCGCCGTGATCGTGTCGCCCACCTCGCAGTCGGCCACGTCCTTGATGGCGGCGGTGATGAAGCCGATCTCGCCGGGACCGAGGCTGTCGACCAGCGTCTTCTTGGGCGTGAAGACGCCGACTCGCTCGACCTCGTGCTCCGCGCCCGAGGCCATCATGCGGATCTTCGTGCGCGGCGTGAGGCGGCCGTGCACCACCCGCACCAGGATCACCACGCCGAGATAGGGGTCGTACCAGCTATCGACCAGCAGGGCCGTGAGCGGCGCGTCGGCATCGCCTGCGGGCGGCGGCAGGCGGTCGATCAGGGCATCGAGCACGGTCTCGATGCCCTGGCCGGTCTTGGCGGAAACCTCCAGCGCGCCCGAGGCGTCGATACCGATGACATCCTCGATCTGCTGCTTCACCCGCTCCGGCTCGGCGGAGGCGAGGTCCATCTTGTTGAGCACCGGGACGACCTCGTGGTCGTGGTCCACCGCCTGATAGGCGTTGGCGAGGGTCTGCGCCTCGACCCCCTGGGTCGCATCGACCACCAGCAGCGAGCCTTCGCAGGCCGCGAGCGATCGGCTCACCTCGTACGAGAAATCCACGTGGCCGGGGGTGTCCACCAGATTGACCACATGTTCGGCGCCGTCGCTGCCGCGATAGGCGAGGCGCACGGTCTGCGCCTTGATCGTGATGCCGCGCTCGCGCTCAAGCTCCATCGAGTCGAGCACCTGGCTGGTCATCTCGCGCTTCTGCAGGCCGCCGCAGCGCTCGATCAGCCGGTCGGCGAGGGTCGACTTGCCGTGGTCGATGTGGGCGACGATCGCGACGTTGCGGATGCGTGAAAGGTCGGTCATGGGTGCGGCCCCGATCGTCCGCCGCGATCGCGCGACGTCTAGCCGCGCAGCACGCCGCCGGTCATCTTCGCCACGTTGGCGACGATCTTCGCGGCCGCCGCGTCGATTTCCGGGTCGGTCAACGTGCGGTCCCGAGCCTCCAGGCGAACCGTGATCGCGAGGGATTTTTTGTCCGCCTCGATGCCGGGGCCGGCGTAGACGTCGAACACAGTGACTGCCTTGATCAGCGTCTTCTCGGCGTTGCGGGCGGCACGCTCGACCTGAGACGCGGGCACACCGCCGTCGAGGATGAAGGCGAAGTCGCGCTCGGCCGCAGGATAGTCCGAGGCGGCGAGCGGTGCCTTGGCGCGCGTCGCCTTGGCCTTGGGCCGGGGCAGGGCGTCGATCATCACCTCGAAGCCCGCCATCGGCCCCTCGGCGCCAAGCTCCGCGAGGACGCCGGGGTGAAGTTCGCCAAACGTGGCCAGCACGTTGGGCCCGAGTCCGAGCGTGCCGACCCGGCCGGGGTGATACCACGCCGGACCTTCCGCCCTTGTCTGGAGGTTGCCGAGCGAGACACCGGCCGCATTGAGCGCTGCGAGCGCGTCGGCCTTGGCATCGAAGGGATCCACGGACCGCGCCGGCCCGTGCCAGTTGCGCGGCACCGCCGCTGCCGCCCGCACGCCTGCGACCACGGTGGATTGCTCCTCCGGCGCCGTGCCGGTGTAAACGGGACCTGCCTCGAAGAGCGCCGCGTCTGCAAATCCGCGGTCCGCATTGCGCCGGCAGGCCTCGATCAGGTTGGGCAGGATCGAGGGGCGCATGGCATCGAGCTCGGCGTTGATCGGGTTTGCCAGCACCAGCGCGTCGGGCGCATCGCCGAAGAGCGCCGCGTGCTGCCGTGGCATGAACGACCAGGTCACCGCCTCGAACATGCCGCGCGCCGTGAGCGAGCGGCGCACGGCTCCGAGCTTGCGGCGCATGGGCGAGAGCGCCGTCCGCGCCCGCTCGCTTGCCGTCGGGCTGAGGGAGACCGCGGGGATCAGATCGAAGCCCTTGATTCGCAGCACCTCCTCGACGAGGTCCGCCTCGCCGAGGATGTCGCCGCGCCAGGGCGGCGGCTCGACCGAGACCGCGCCGTTGCCGTGTTCTTCGCAAGCGAAGCCCAGAGCCGAGAGGATATCCAGCGAGTCCGACGGCTCGCAGTCCACGCCGCCGAGCGCCTTGACCCGGGAGGGGCGGAAGGCGATCTCGCGCCGCCACGCGGGCTCCGATCCGGCGACCACGACCTCGCTCGCCTCGCCGCCGCAGAGCTCGATCACGAGTCGCGTCATCAGCTCCATGCCGGGCCCTGCGAAGGCCGGATCGACGCCGCGCTCGAAGCGGTAGCGGGCATCGCTCTCCAGGTTGAACGTGCGCCCGGTCGCAGCGGTGCGGACGGGATCGAAGAGCGCGATCTCGATGAAGACGTCCGTCGTCTCCATCGCGCATCCCGTGGGCTCGCCGCCCATCACGCCGGCGAGGCTGATCACACCGCTCTCGTCGCCGATCCCGGTCATGGCGTCGTGGAGCACGTACTCCTTGCCGTTGAGCGCGTCGAACGTCGCGCCGCCCTGGCCGAGGCGGAGCCAGATGTCGCCCTTCACCTTGCCGGCGTCGAAGACGTGCACCGGGCGATTGCGGTCGATGGTCAGGAAGTTGGTGAGGTCGACCAGCGCGGAGATCGGGCGCAGGCCCACCGAGGTGAGCCTCTCCTTGAGCCAGCGCGGGCTCTCGCAGTTGCGCACGCCTCGGATGTAGCGGCCGAGGAAGAGCGGGCACGGGCGCGGCCCGTCGCCGGGGAAGTCGAGGATCACGTCGATGGGGCTCGTGAACGTGCCGGCGACGGGCTCGACTTCGGCGCTCTTGAGTTGGCCGAGGCCGGCTGCCGCGAGGTCGCGGGCGATGCCGTGGACACCGAGGCAATCGGCCCGGTTGGGCGTGATCGCGATGTCGAACAGCGGGTCGTCCAGGCCCATGAATTCGGCGAAGGGCGCGCCCACCGGGGCCTCCGGGTCGAGCTCGATGATCCCTTCGTGCTCGTCGCTCAGGCCCATCTCGCGCTCGGAGCAGAGCATCCCGCAACTCTCGACGCCCCTGATTTTCGCCTTCTTGAGCACGACGCCGGTGCCGGGGATCGTGGTGCCGGGTGGGGCGAAGACACCCTTCATGCCGGTCCGCGCATTGGGCGCGCCGCAGACCACCTCGACCTGTTCCGTGCCGGTATCGACCGTGCAGAGGCTGAGCTTGTCGGCGTTCGGGTGCTGCCGCGCCTCCACCACGTAGGCGACGGTGAAGGGCGCAAGCTCGTCGCCGGGGCGGCGAACGACCTCCACCTCGAGCCCGATGGCGGTGAGCTTGGCTGCGATGTCGTCAAGCGACGCGTCCGTTTCCAGATGCGTCTTCAGCCAGGAGAGGGTGAACTTCACGCGCTGAGCCCCGCCGCCAGGCTCGGCACGTCGAAGGGCGCAAAGCCGTAATGGCGCAGCCAGCGCAGGTCGGCGTCGAAGAAGCTGCGCAGGTCGGGAATGCCGTACTTCAGCATCGCCGGGCGCTCGACCCCGAGACCGAAGGCGAAGCCCTGGTAGCGCGCGGGGTCGAGGCCCACGATCTCCAGCACCCGAGGGTGCACCATGCCGCAGCCCAGAATCTCCATCCAGTCGGCGCCATGGCCGATCCGCAAGCCGCCGCCTTCGCGCGAGCAGCCGATATCCATCTCGGCGGAAGGCTCCGTAAAGGGGAAGTAGCTCGGACGGAAGCGCACCGGCAGGTCTTCGACCTCGAAGAACGCCCGCGCCAGATCGATCAGGCAACCCTTGAGATGGCCCATGTGGGTGCTCTCGTCGATCACCAGCCCCTCGATCTGATGGAACATGGGCGTGTGGGTCATGTCGTAGTCGCATCGGTAGGTACGGCCCGGCGCGATGATGCGGTGCGGCGGCGGCTCGGCCTCCATGTGGCGGATCTGTACCGGCGAGGTGTGGGTCCTGAGCAGCATGCGCTCGCCCGCCTCATCGGCGCCGAAATAGAAGGTGTCGTGCATCTGCCGCGCCGGGTGCTCGGGCGGGATGTTGAGCGCCGTGAAGTTGTGGAAGTCGTCCTCGATGTCCGGCCCCTCGACGACGCGGAAGCCCATGTCGGCAAGGATCGCGATCAGCTCGTCCAGTACCTGGCTGATGGGGTGGACGGCGCCTTCCGCCTCGGGGCGGGTCGGCAGGGTGACGTCCACGCGCTCCGTCGCAAGGCGCTGGTCCAGGGCGGCGCGTTCGAGCGCCGCGCGCCTCTCGTCGACCGCGTCGGCGAGCTTGCGCTTGATCTGGTTGAGCCGGACACCAGCCTCCTTGCGGGCCTCGATATCGAGCCCGCCCAGGCCCTTCATCGCTTGGCTGAGAGGCGACTTCTTGCCGAGCGCGGCGACGCGCGCCTGCTCCAGTGCGGGCAGGTCGCCGGCCGCCTCGATCCCGGCCAGCATTTGCTCTTCCAGGGCGTGAAGGTCTTCCAAGGACCTTACTCCGACGGCCGTCCGGTGACGGAACGGCGGCCGATCAGCCGGTCGCGCCGTGCGCGCTCCGCGCCTGTTCCACGACGGCCGCGAACGCCGCCGGCTCACGGACGGCGAGGTCGGCAAGCACCTTGCGGTCGATATCCACCTTGGCGAGCGCAAGGCCGTGCATGAGCTGCGAATAGGTGAGCCCATGCTCGCGGGCAGCGGCGTTGATCCGCTGGATCCAGAGCGCCCGGAAGCGCCGCTTGCGGGTGCGGCGGTCGCGGTAGGCGTATTGCAGCGCCTTCTCGACGCGCCCGAGGGCCACCCGGTAACTGGAATGGCCGCGCCCGCGATAGCCGCGGGCCAGCTTCAGCACTTTCTTGTGCCGGGCGTGGTTGGTCACGCCCCGCTTTACCCGTGCCATGGGGATGTTCCTCCGACGCGCTCAGAGATAGGGCAGGAACTGCCGCACGATCGCTGCATCCGGCGCGGACAGCACCTGGGCGCCGCGCTGGTTGCGCTTCACCTTCTTCTCGCGCTTGGTCAGGTTGTGGCGGTGGTAGGCGGCACGCCGGCGAAGCTTGCCGCGCCCCGTGGCGGAGAACCGCTTCTTGGCGCTGCTCTTGGTCTTGAGCTTGGACATAAGCGTCTCACGATCTTCGTCGTTTCTTGAAAGGACAGGGCGCGCCCGGCGCGCGCCCTTGTACTCGGAGCGCTGGCCGGATTCAAGGGTGGATGCGCCGGCGCGGCGTTCACGCCAGGTCGTTGCGAAACGGAGGCCGTCGTTGTGCTCGGCTACGAGGCGCCGGTGCGGCGCCCGGCGACTATTTGCAGGTCATCACCATGGTCATCTGGCGGCCCTCCATCTTCGGCATCTGCTCCACCTTCGCCAGATCCTCGAGATCGTCGCGCACGCGCATCAGCACGTTCATGCCGATGTTCTGGTGCACCATCTCGCGTCCTCTGAAGCGCATGGTCACCTTGACCTTGTCGCCCTCGTCGAGGAACCGGCGGATGTTTCGCAGCTTCACGTCGTAGTCAGCCGCGTCGATGCCGGGCCGGAACTTGACCTCCTTGATATCGATCGTCTTCTGCTTCTTGCGGGCTTCGCTGGCCTTCTTCTGGGCCTCGTACTTGTACTTGCCGAAGTCGAGAAGCTTGCACACCGGCGGCTCCGCGTCCGGCGCAACCTCGACCAGGTCGAGCCCCGTCTCGTCCGCGAGCTCCAAAGCGCGCTCTACGGCGACAACGCCGACCTGTCCTCCGTTTTGATCGATGAGGCGGACACTGACCGCCTGAATGTCATCATTGACGCGCGGTCCTTCACGCGTCGGTGGTGCTGCGACCGGATGTCTCGCTATCCTCCGCCTCCCTTCATCGTTGCGCTTCTCGGGCCGGCGGCGGCACCGTCATGTCTGGTCCAGCGCCTCGTCAACCCGAGCCCTCCCCTACGGCCAGCCGGCTAAGCGGACTGGCCGCTTGCCGGCAAAGTGTAGTGGCGGCCTCGTCCAGCGCAAGAATTTCTTGATCCCTGGAACCGAGCCGCCGCAGCGAGACGGTACCCTGCTCGGCCTCCCGCGCGCCGACGGCGAGGATCAGCGGAATCTTGGCCGCGCTGTGCTCGCGCACCTTGTAGCCGATCTTCTCGTTGCGCAGGTCGGCATCGACGCGCAGCCCGGCACCCCGCAGGCGCTCCGCCACAATCTTCGCGTAGTCGGCGTGCTGATCGGTGATGCTCGCCACCACGGCATGCGTGGGCGAGAGCCAGAGCGGCAGATGGCCGCTGTAATGCTCCAGCAGAATGCCGATGAAGCGCTCCAACGAGCCGAACAGCGCACGGTGCAGCATCACCGGCCGATGCCGCGCACCGTCCTCGCCGATGTAGTTGGCGTCGAGGCGCTCGGGCAGATTGAGGTCGACCTGGAGCGTGCCGCATTGCCACTCACGCCCGATGGCATCGCGCAGCACGAACTCGAGCTTCGGCCCGTAGAACGCGCCCTCGCCGGGATTGTGGCTGTAGTCGATCCCCATGCTCTCAAGCGCGCCCTGGAGCGCGGCTTCAAGCTGGTCCCAGACCGCGTCGGAGCCGATGCGCTTGGGCGGCCGGTCGGCAAACTTGATCTGCACGTCGTCGAAGCCGAAGTCGCGGTAGATGTCGAGGCAGAGCTCGGTGACGCCCCGGCACTCCTCCTCGGTCTGCTCCGGCGTGCAGAAGATGTGGGCGTCGTCCTGGCTGAAGGCGCGCACCCTGAGCAGGCCGTGCAACGCGCCCGACGGCTCGTAGCGGTGGACCTTGCCGAACTCCGAAATTCTCAGCGGCAGGTCGCGATAGCTCTTGATCCCGCGCTTGTAGACCTGCACGTGGCCGGGGCAGTTCATCGGCTTGACTGCGTAGTGGCGGCCGTCCTCGGTCTGCGAGGTGAACATGTGCTCGCGGAAGGTCTGCCAGTGGCCGGAGGCCTCCCACAGCACGCTGTCCATCATGTCGGGCGTGCTGACCTCTTGATAGCCGGCGTCGTCCTGGCGCGCGCGCATGTAGTCGACGAGGGTGCGGAAGAGTGTCCATCCCTTGGGGTGCCAGAAGGCGGCGCCCGGCGCCTCCTCCTGAAAGTGGAAGAGGCCCATCTCGCGCCCGAGCCTGCGATGGTCGCGCTTCTCGGCCTCCTCGAGCCGATGCAGGTAAGCCTTGAGCTGCTTCTCGTCGGGCCAGGCGGTGCCGTAGATGCGCTGAAGCATCTCGTTCCGCGCGTCGCCCCGCCAGTATGCGCCTGCCACCTTGAGCAGCTTGAAGGCGCCCACCTTGCCGGTGGACGGCAGGTGCGGCCCGCGGCAGAGATCGACGAAGTCCCCCTGCCGGTAGAGGGTGATCGCCTCGCCGTCGGGGATCGCCGCGATCAGCTCCGCCTTGTAGAGCTCGCCCATGCCCTGGAACAGATCGACCGCGTCGTCGCGGTTCCACACCTCGCGTTCCACCGTCTCGTTCCGGCTCTTGATCTCGGCCATGCGCGCCTCGATCAGCTCCAGATCGGCGGGCGTGAAGGGCTCGTTGCGGGCGAAGTCGTAATAGAACCCGTCTTCGATGGCGGGGCCGATAGTCACCTGGACGTCGGGGTAAAGCTCCTTGACCGCCTCTGCCAGCAGGTGCGCGGCGTCGTGGCGGATGACCTCGAGCGCGTCCTGATCGCGCGCGGTGATCACGCGCACCGCGGCGTCGTCTTCGATGGGCCGGGAGAGGTCGCGCAGCTCGCCGTCGACCTCGACCAGCAGGGCGGCCTTGGCGAGTCCGGGGCCGATCGACGCCGCTAGATCGGCGCCGGTCACGGGGGCGTCGAACGAGCGCGCCGCGCCGTCCGGCAACGAAAGTGTCGGCATGGCGGCGGTGTCGAGTCCCTAGGTTGCCCCGCGAAAGTCGCGGCACTCTATCCAGGGCGCTTCGCCTGTCAAGCAGAGCGGCGCGCGCAACGGTTGCCTGACTTGTTCCAGGCGGATATGAGACGGCGCGCAAGCGAGAGGGATGGGACGCGCCATGTCAGACAGTTACAGAGCACTCGTGGTCGACAAGCAGGAAGACGGGGTCAGCGCCGAAGTCAGGACGCTCACCGAGGCAGACCTGCCCGAGGGCGAGGTCACGGTGCGGGTCGACTACTCGTGCCTCAACTACAAGGACGGCCTGGCGCTCACCGGGCGCGCGCCGATCATCAGAAGGCCCCCGATGACCGCCGGAATCGACTTCGCCGGCACGGTCGAGCACAGCGACTCGCCGGACTTCACGCCGGGTCAAGCGGTGGTGCTCACCGGCTGGGGCGTCGGCGAGCGGCACCCCGGTGGTTTCGCCCAACGGGCGCGGGTCAAGGCCGATTGGCTGGAGGCGCTGCCCGAGGGCTGCGACACCAAGTGGGCGGCGGCCGTCGGCACGGCCGGCTTCACGGCGATGCTCTGCGTGATCGCGCTGGAGCGCGCGGGCGTCGCCAAGGACTCAGGTCCCGTTGCGGTCACGGGCGCTGCGGGCGGTGTCGGCAGTGTGTCGGTGGCGATCCTCGCGCGTCTCGGCTACGAGGCCGTCGCCATCACCGGACGCGCCGACGAATGCCGCGACTATCTGAAGAGCCTCGGCGCCATCGACGTGCTGCCTCGCGGCGAACGGGCGGAAGCTCCAAACAAGCCGCTGCTTTCCGAGCACTGGGCCGGCGCCGTCGATTCCGTGGGGGGCGCGATGCTGGCTCACATACTCGCCGAGACCCGCTACGGCGGCGCGGTCGCAGCCTGCGGCCTGGCAGGTGGCGCCGGTCTCAAGACCACGGTCATGCCTTTCATCCTGCGCGGGGTGAGCCTGATCGGCATCGATTCCGTCATGTGCCCGTCCGCGCCGCGCCGCGAAGCCTGGCAGCGGCTCGCGCGCGACCTGCCGCGCGATGCGCTCGACGCGATGACCGAGGTGGTGCCGCTCGGCGGGGTGGTGGCGCGGGGTAACGACATCCTCGCCGGCGGCGTGCGTGGCCGTGTCGTCGTCGACGTCAACGCCTGACGCCCGCGCTCCTTGTCCCTCGTCCGGCCTGACTCTATCGTGACCCCGACGGGGAGAGCAGGGGAGGAGCAGGCGTGAGCGGCGATCTGCGGCGCGGGGTGCATGACATGGGCGGGCTGCCCGGCGGCCCCATCGAGCGGGCGGAGCATGCGCACGCGCCCTGGGAGAAGCGGGTCGACGCGCTGATGGTGCTGCTCGGGAGCCCCGAGCGCCGCGTGATCACCGTGGACCAGCTTCGCCGCTGCATCGAGCAGCTCGGCACCGAGGCCTACGAGGCGATGAGCTACTACGAGCGCTGGATGGCCTCGATCACCAACACCCTGCTCGCCGAAGGAGTCATCTCCTCCGACGAGCTCGGCCGCCGCATAGCCGAGGTCGAAGCGCGAGGAGAGGAGGGCGCCGGCTGATGGCGGCTCGCTTCGCCGTGGGCGACCGGGTTGCGGTGCGCCGCGCCTTCCCGCTCGGCCACATCCGCACGCCCCACTATGCGCGCGGCGCAGTCGGCGACGTGGAGCGCATCTGCGGCGCCTTCGGCAATCCCGAGGAGCTTGCCTTCGGGCGCAGGGACCGCCCCAAGCAGACCCTCTACCGCGTGCGCTTCGACCAGACCGCGCTTTGGCCCGACTACGACGGCCCGGCCGGCGATACCATCGACATCGAGCTCTACGAGCACTGGCTCGAGCCCGCGACGGAGTGAGCGATGGCTGCGCATCCCCACGAGCATCGGCACGACCACGACCATCGTCCGCCGCCCGACGAGGACGGCCCGCTCGGCTACTACCAGACCATGGAGATCGCCGTCCGCGAGCTCCTGATCGAGAAGGGGGTCTTCGGCGCCGACGACGTGCGCGCCGCGATCGAGGCGATGGACGCCCGCAGCCCCGCGGCGGGAGCGCAAGTCGTGGCCCGCGCCTGGACCGACCCGGCCTTCAAGGAGGCACTGCTGGCGGACGGCAGCGCGGCCTGTACCAGCATGGGTATCGAGCTCGGGCCGTTGCGCCTGATCGCCGTCGAGAACACGGCGAGCGTGCACAACGTGATCGTCTGCACCCTCTGCTCCTGTTATCCGCGCAACCTCCTGGGCCTGCCGCCCGACTGGTACAAGGCGAGGGCCTACCGCTCGCGCGTGGTGCGCGAGCCCCGCGCCGTGCTGCGCGAGTTCGGCACCGAGGTGCCGGACGACGTGACCGTGCGGGTACACGATTCCACCGCCGACATGCGCTACATCGTCGTGCCCCGGCGGCCGGACGGCACCGAGGGCTGGGAGCCCGAGCGCCTCGCCGCGCTGGTCACCCGCGACTGCATGATCGGCGTAACGGTTCCGAAGACCCCCTGACGCCGGCCCAGCGGGCGCCGGGCGGCTCTAGCTTGAGAAGGATCGAGTTGGACCATGCATGATCTCGTGATTCGCGGCGCCATGGTCGCCGACGGCGTGGGCAACCCACTGATCGAGGCCGACGTCGCCGTCAGCGGCGAGCGCATCGTCGAAGTGGGCGACGTGACCGAGAGCGCGCGGGAGACGGTGGACGCCGACGGCCTCGTGCTGGCGCCCGGCATCGTCGACGTGCACACCCACTACGACGCCCAGGTCACCTGGGAGAGCCAGGTCACGCCCTCGCCCGCGCTCGGCGTCACCACGGTGGTGATGGGCAACTGCGGCTTCAGCATCGCGCCCTGCCCGCCGGATCGTCGCGAGCAGATGGCGCGCAACCTGGCCGAGGTCGAGGGCATGTCCATCGCCGCGCTGGAGGCCGGGATCGACTGGGGCTTCGAGAGCTTCCCCGAGTATCTGGCCCAGCTGCGGCGCAAGGGCTGCTACCCCAACGCCGGCGTCTTCGTCGGCCACTCGGCGGTGCGCACCACCGTGCTCGGTGCCGAGGCCTCGGACCGCGCGGCGACGGAAGACGAGATCGCCGCCATGCGCGGCATCGTGACGGAGGCGATGGAGGCCGGTGCCATCGGCTTCGCCACCTCGACCTCGATCAACCACAACGGCGACGGCGGCGTGCCGATGCCGTCGCGATTGGCCGAAGACGACGAGCTGCGCGCGCTGGTGGGCGTGCTCGGCGAGCTTGGCCGCGGCATCTTCCAGCTCACCGTCGGCCCGAGCATGACGGTGGAGCGGCTGGAGAGCATGGCCGCCGAGACCGGCCGGCCGATCTTCATGACCGCGGCACTGCACAACGAGACCTTCCCCGAGCGCGCCATCGGCATGCTCGAAGACTCGGCCGCCGCGCAGAGCCGCGGCAACGGGGTGTGGGCCCAGGTCTCGTGCCAGCCGCTCCGCATGGATTTCTCCATGCGGACCGCGTTTCCGCTGCAGAGCCTCGATGCCTGGGAGCCGCTGCACACGGCGTCGGACGAGGAGTTTCTCGCAGTCATCGCGAGCGAGGATTTTCGCAACAGGTTCCGCGAGGACCTGGAGAAGCCGAAGCAGGGCAAGATCTTCTACGGCGATTGGCGGCGCGTCGAGGTGGCGATGGCGGCGACGCCGGCGCATCGGCCGCTGGAGGGCGAGACCATCGAGGCCATCGCCGGCCGTGAGGGCCGCGATCCGGTCGACGTCATGTTCGACCTCGTCGTGGACGAGAGGCTGGGCACCACCTTCAACGCCGCGCTGCTGAACGCCGACGAGACGGCGGTGGAAGAGCTGCTGCTGCACGACGCGGGCCTGATCAGCCTCTCCGATGCCGGCGCCCACCTCTGCTACCTGTGCGATGCCGGCTACGGGCTGCACCTGCTCGGCCACTGGGTGCGCGACAAGGGCGTGTTCGATCTGGCGGACGGTATCCGCCGCGTCACCAGCATGCCGGCGCGGCTCTACGGCATCGCGGATCGCGGCGAGATCGCGCCCGGCAAGTTCGCTGACCTGCTGCTCTTCGATCCGGCGACGGTCGGGCGCGGCGCGATCAGGCGGGTCGACGATCTGCCCGGCGGCGAGAGCCGGCTAGTGCGCGACGCGAGCGGGGTGCACCGGGTCTGGGTCAACGGCACCCGCGTCTACGACGAGGACGGCTACCGCGACGTGCCGCCCCCCGGCCAAGTGCTCGACCGCTTCCTGAGTTAGCAGGCTGCTGAAGAACCCACCATTTGCGGCCGGCTTGGTGGGTCTGGTCGGTTTTCTGGGGCTATCGGTGGAGCGGTTTGAGCTTCGCGGCCCGCTGGCGGCGGCGTTGAGTGTGCATTGCGCGGCAGGTGGGCATCGGATCGCGGCCTCGGCCATGAGTCCGGGCAGTCCGCCGGTGGTCTTGATCCAGCCGAAGCCCTCCCCGATGCGCTTGCCCAGTCGCTGGCTCACGGCGTAACCCGCATGCCGGGCGGCGCGCCGGTCGATCCGGGTCTTGCACCGCTTGCCGGTCTTGGTGACGTGGCCGTCGACGGCGATGAGGGGAGTGACGGTGAGGCTACGCAAGGCGTCCACGAAGTCGGCCACGTCGTAGGCCTTGCGGGATTCGCCGGGCTTCAGCGAGATGAGTGGGATTCAGCGGGATAAGTGGGATTGAGTGGGATTCGCCGGGATTCAGTGGGATAGGTGGGATTCGCCGGGATCCAGTGGGACAAGTGGGATTCCACGGGACAAGTGGGATTCCACGGGACAAGTGGGATTCCACGGGACAAGTGGGATTCCACGGGACAAGTGGGATTCCACGGGACAAGTGGGATTCCACGGGACAAGTGGGATTCCACGGGACAAGTGGGATTGAGTGGGATGAGCGGGATTCAGCGGGATGAGCGGGATTCGGCGGGATAAGTGGGATTAGGTGGGATTCGCCGGGATTCAGCGAGATCAGTGGGATTGAGTGGGATTCGCCGGGATAAGTGGCATAGGCGGAATTCCAGGGGCTGCCGGCGTCGAGGCCGCGCCGCGCGTCCCGTAGCCGAAGCGCGCGCGGCGCTGGAGCGGTGCACGGCCTCTCCCCGCCGGCCGCTGCCTCGCACGGTCCCGCCACGGCACGGCGGCGGTGACGCAGGCCGGGCCCCGCTCGCCCTCGCACATCATGCCGCGATCCTGCCGCAAGCCCCGCCTCCCGTGCACCGCACCATGGTCCAGGGCACGTCACCGGCAACAACCGAGGAGTCCGCCCACACAGGGACCGGGCTGCAACGCAGCCCGGACGGCGCGACTGCGCCGCGCGCCGTAGGCGCGTAGCCAAGCGAGCGGAGCGAGCGCCCGGCGATTGAGGGAAATGAATGCGCCAGGAGAGGGAGAGGGTGACGTGGGTTCAAACCGCGCTCCAATCCCAGACGTGGACACACAGCGCATTGCTCTCTATCACACTCAGTGCTATATAATTGGTGTTGGCCGTAGGCGTCCGCGGGGGCGGGTTGCGCACGTTCAAGACCAAGCCCTTTGCGCGCTTTGCGGACCGAGAGGGGATCGCGGATGACGCTCTGTGCGATGCGATCCGACGCGTGGAGCAGGGGTTGATCGACGCCGACCTCGGTGGCGGTGTCCTCAAAGAGCGCATTGCCCGGCAGGGGCAAGGTAGGTCTGGCGGGTATCGCACGATCGTGCTGTTTCGCCGGGGCAAGCACAGTTTCTTCGTTTACGGGTTCGCGAAGAGCAGCAGGGACAATCTCAGGCGAGACGAGCTGAAGGCATTTCGAATGCTGGCGGACGAGATGCTTGCAATGGATGACGCAGGCCTTCGGGCGGCTATCGCCAACGGGACGATTATGGAGGTGGCCTGCCATGGCTAAGCAGTACAAGAGCGAGGCGCTCGCAGCGGCACACGAGACCGCGCAGGGTCTCGCGGATGCGGGGGTCGTGGCGAAGCGCACCATGCGGGCGTTCGACGAGATGTGCCTGACGCCCGTGGAGGACATGCAGCCCGAGAAGATCAGGGCGCTCCGCCTGCGCGAGAACGCCAGCCAGGCGGTGTTCGCGCGCCATCTGAACGTGACCGCAGGCCTGGTGAGCCAGTGGGAGCGGGGCGAGAAGCGCCCCCGCGGCGCCTCTCTCAAGCTCCTGACCCTGGTGGCGAAGAACGGCCTCAGCGCGGTCGCGTGAGGGTGGGTTGGCAGGACAGAGGCGTCCATCCAACCCAATCAGCCCGTCCACCGTCTGCTTCCTTCCAACACGCAGCGCGCAGCAGCCGGAATGTATCCGTAGAGGACTCTCCTGTGCCAGAAGATACCTTTGAGCAGCCTAAACAAGTAAGACCAGCAGTCTACAAGGCACAGGGCGTCACACCATCAGAACGGTATCTGGGAAGGCTTGCCGAAAATTCCTTCTTGAATTTATGGTCATACCCCACTCCATACAGAAGTCAAAAGCCAGCAAATACTGGAGATGGAAAGGAGCTATGCGACTTACTAGTTGTCTGCGGAAAATACATAATCATATTCAGCGAAAAAACCGTCTCATGGCCAAAGGGAACCCTTGAAGTCGCTTGGGCAAGGTGGGCAAAACGGGCGATCAGAGCCGCAGCGAGACAAGCGAGAGGTGCTGAGCGTTGGATTACGGAATATCCCGACAGAATTTTCCTTGACCGACAATGCACGAAGGAATTTCCAATAGATTTGCCGCCATCAGAGGACAGAGTTATTCACAGAGTTGTAGTTGCCAGCGGCTCTGCTGAGGCGTGCAGAGAACATGTAGGAAATAGTTCTGGCAGCTTGATCATTCGCCCTGATATTGAGGGGGATGAGCATTGGTTGGGAGCTCGCAATAGACTGTATCCATTCGCAGTAGGCGATGTAGATCCCTCTGGCTCGTTCGTTCACGTCCTCAACGAGGCTTCTCTGGAAGTAATCATGAACGAATTGGATACAATAACGGATTTCACCCAGTATCTGGAAAAAAAGGAAACATTTGTGCGTTCCGGCCGTCTTTTCCAAGCCAATGGAGAAGAAAATCTCTTGGCGTATTACGCGATTAGAACTAATAATGATGGAGAACATGACTTCGTCCTGACTTCGATGGTTGAATCACGTAAGTAGTTGATATTGGCCGGTTCTCATTTCCGGCTAGGCACTACACTCGGCATTTCTTCGAGCCCGGGCCGGGCTTCGCCGGCGCTCAGACGAGTTGGTACGGGGTGATCGTCAGGGGCAGCCCCATGGTTGCGTAGATCTGCTCGGCCGCCGGCGTCGGCTTCGACGGGATGACGTAGCGGTTGCCCGATTGCGCGCAGCGCAGGACCGAGCATTGGCGGTGGACGAGGGCGGAGCGGATCACTTCCGGGGACATCCGCCTCTTCTGGACGGCGACACGGTAGGCAAGGTGGCGGACGCAGGCGAAGGCCATGAAGGCGATGGCGATGTGGGCGCGGATCCGGTTCTCGTTCCAGTGCCAGATCGGCCGCACCTTCAGGTCGTGCTTGGTGATCCGAAAGCTCTCCTCGACCTGCCAGAGCCCGTGGTAGTGGGCCATCACTTCGGTGACGCTGGCGTCGCGCAGATTGGTGATGACGCCGGCGAGCCCGTCCCATCGCTCGGCCTCGGCGATCTTCTCCGGGTTCACCGTGAGCCGCGCGTCGCCCTCGACGGCGATGAAGCGCTTGGCGCCGTGATTGGAGAGCAGCTCCTTGGGATTGTCGCTGCGCTCCAGCTTGTCGAGCAGGCGCGCCACCGCCTGGCGGCGCTCGTGTGCGTCCTTGCGCGCGCGCTCGGGGCAGAAGACGACGATCAGGCGCCGGCCCTTGTGCTCCCATTCGCCGACCCGGCGGTTCTCCGATCCCTCGAGAGGACCATAGGCGTCCAGATCGAGAACCTTCTTCTTCAGCGCGGCCGGCAGCTTGCGCAGCCGGGCGCCGAGCACGTACTCGCCGCGGATGTCGTCCATGGCGTCGAGGTTGTCTGCGCTCAGCATGCCCCGGTCGGCCACACAGACCGTGCGCTCCACCTGGTGGCGGCGCTGCATGTCCTGCAGGACCGGGACCAGGCTCTTCCCCTCGTAGGTGGAGCCGGGGAAGACCTCGTAGCTGATCGGCAGCCCTTCGCGCGTCACCATCAGGGCCAGCAGGACCTGCGAGTCCCTGTGCTTGCCGTCCTTGCTGAAGCCGTGCTGGCGAAGCTCGTCCTCAATCGCGGTCTCGAAGTAGAGCGTGGTGCAATCGAAGAAGAGCACCGCCACCGGCTCCGGCAGCAGCGAGCGGCTCGCCTCGCCCACGCGCGTGCGCAGATGGTTGATCACGGGCGCGTCGAGCTGGTCCATCATCCGGTAGACCTTCTCGAGGGGAAGGCTCACGCCGAAGTCCTCCTCGAGCCGGCGCACGCTGCCCCGCTTGCTGTCGGGGTTGGCGATGCGTGCCATCACCACGTGGAACAGCGCGTCGTGCGAGGCGCGGTAGCGCGATCGCCGCAGCAGCCCGTCGAGGCCCAGCAGCCGGTACATCTCGCCGTAGACCTCGTGGATGCCCGTGATCAGCCGCTGCTCCTCTTCGAGTTGCTTGAGATCGACGGGAAGCTCTTGCTTGCCGTCCCCTTGGCGTCCGACGCGGATCACCTGGTCTGCGATCTTCTCGGGCGCGAACAGCAAGGGCTGGCGCTCGTCCTCCAGCTTCGCCTTGACGTACTCGCCGAGCTGCCTCAGGCGCTCCAGCTCGTCCTCGTCCATGGCCACGCCGATGTGGCGGACGATGCGCTGGCGGACCTTGCCGCCGTCGCGCACGGCCTCGACGAGCTGGACCGAGCGGCGCGGGCTGTTGGGGGTGGTCTTGATACGCACGAACATGGTGGGAGTGTAGCGCGGGGCGGGGATATCGACAATTCAATATATCCACTAGGCACTACAACGCGACTTGACCGCACCGCAACCGCTAAGTCATTGTCTTCGCTGAAATCTCCAGACGGGAGATCGGCCAGAATCAGGCCCAACCGTCGAAGTCAGGAGTTATTCACAGAGTTGTAGTTGCCAGCGGCTCTGCTGAGGCGTGCAGAGAACATGTAGGAAATAGTTCTGGCAGCTTGATCATTCGCCCTGATATTGAGGGGGATGAGCATTGGTTGGGAGCTCGCAATAGACTGTATCCATTCGCAGTAGGCGATGTAGATCCCTCTGGCTCGTTCGTTCACGTCCTCAACGAGGCTTCTCTGGAAGTAATCATGAACGAATTGGATACAATAACGGATTTCACCCAGTATCTGGAAAAAAAGGAAACATTTGTGCGTTCCGGCCGTCTTTTCCAAGCCAATGGAGAAGAAAATCTCTTGGCGTATTACGCGATTAGAACTAATAATGATGGAGAACATGACTTCGTCTTACCAAACGCATTAGTTGCAGACGAAACTACTTCACTTACAATAGATGAGTCGCATTATCCAAGCTTTACTCAAGATGTTCAATATTTCGCCAAGAAAGAGGCCGACAAAATTTCTTACCTCTGGGACGCACTGATCAATACATTTACCAAGCCTATGCTTGAGGGAACAACGGTAGAAGTCGGAGAATACAACTATAAGTATGATGTAAGGCAGAGAGAGCTTGCTGTGCGATTTATGGCGCTGGAGCGTCGCTTTGTTCGCCGCAGCCATGGGGAAGCGATTGAGGAAGCCTTAAATATTGGGAGAGATACCGAAATATTCTTTCGGATGATTCTGGTACCAGAAGGGAGAAAACATAACGAAACGGCGTTCTTTTTCATGACCGCAAAATATATTCAGTCTCCGGGGCACTTCAAAGACTATAACCAATACCGAAAGGCGCGAATTGCAATGTTACACGTATATGCAAAGGGCGTCTTAGAACGTTACTCGTACCTGAAACGTGTTATTGGAATAGCTTGCGAACCACCGGATCAAGGTCAAGGAGGGTCCGAAGATTTGATCTATGCTGAGCAAGCTCAATGGACTGATGAGCAACGACGCACGATTAGAGAAGATTGCCAGAGACTAAGTGTTTTTCGACCCAATATGAAGTCTAAGCTATGGGAAGGAGAAGAGTATCCAGATGTAGCGGCAGTCGCCATCAAGTCAGGGAGAGCACAAGGCCAGTTGCCTAGGACGAACAGACGAGGTGAAGTCCTAGAGTTGCTGGAAATTTCGGTTGGGGTGCATCCTCGCTGAGGGTTCATCAACCGGTGCCGGTTGCCGCCGGCGCCAGCAAGGAGGCACCCCGTGGCGAAGAGAGTACCTGCGTCGATGCACACCCGCGAATCCCTTTCCGACCTGATCGAAGGCCGCTTATCGTCATCCGACGGCCGCGCCGCGCTGGTGAAGCTGGCAACTCGTCTGATCGTCGAAGAGGCGCTGGAGGCGGAGAGCCGCGACGCCCTCGGCCGCGACTACTATGAGCACGGCGCATCGCCGGGCCAGGGCTGGCGCAACGGCGTGCGCATGGGCCGCCTGAAGACGGCGGAGGGGCTGGTGGACTATGCGGCACCGCAGATCGCCGGTCGCGATGAACCCTTCCGCTCGGAGATCCGCGACAGCCTGAAAGGTCGCACCCAGGCGCTCGAGGACCTGGCGGTGGAGATGCTGGCGCGCGGTTTGAGCGTGCGCGACATCGAGGATGCATTCAGGGACGAGAGCGGACGGCTGTTGCTGTCGCGCACGGCGGTCTCGGAGATCGGCGAGCGGCTGTGGGCAGACTATCAGGAGTTCGCCGGCCGCGATCTGTCGGAGTACGACATCGCCTACCTGTTCGTGGACGGCATCGCCGAGCGCCTCCGGCCTGGCCAGAGGCGCGAGCCGGTTCTGGCGGCCTGGGGCTTCACGGCAAGCGGTGCCAAGGTCTTGCTGCACCTGATGGCGGGCTCCAAGGAGGACGCGGAGACGGTGAGCGCCTTCTTCCAGGACATGCGCCGGCGCGGCCTCGGCGATCCCCTGCTTGTGGTCTCGGACGGCGCGGCGGGCATCATCAAGGCGATCGAGACCTGCTTCCCGCGCTCGGCGCGTCAACGCTGCCTCGCCCATCGCATGCGCAACCTCGCAGCCAAGGTGCCGGAAGACCTTTGGCCCGAGTTCAAGGGCCGTGCCACCGCCGCCTACCAGGCGCCCTCGCGTGCCATCGCCCGCGATCTCGCCGCGGGCCTGGTCGCCGACTACGAGGCCGAGCTGCCGAGCGCGACCGCCTGCTTCATGGATGACTTCGAGGCCTGCATCGCGCACCTGCGCATGCCCATCACCCACCGCCGCGCGATCAGGACCACGAACCTTCTCGAACGTCTCTTCGTCGAGGAACGCCGACGGCTCAAGATCATCCCCAACGCCTTCGGCGAGAAGGCCGTCCTCAAGCTCATGTTCGGCGCGATGATCCGCGCCGCCGAGCGTTGGCGGGCGATCCGGGTGAGCGAACTCGAACGCCGTCAGATGCGCGCCGCAAGAGAGGAGCTCAACCAAGAATATGAGGCCCAAAACGGCCTCGCTACGAAGACCTCAGCCCCCGAGCACCGCGTCAAAATATCCAGCACCGCTCGGACTTGACCAACAGACGACAAAGACGCGCTAAAGCGGCAAGACGGCGCAAGGTAAGAAAGAGAAGGTAGAGTCGTGTATGAACGTCGTGTTTACCCCACACGCAGTACCAATAGTCGCTGCACAGTTGGTTGCGCTTTTCGGGGCCCAATCTGTGCAGTTGGTATTCTGCCCCTACTCCCGATACCCCGCATCCTCCTGATCCAGCATCCGCATGAAGGCCTGGAACTCCAGGGTGCCGATGTCGCCGACGTGAGTTGAGAAGTCGTCGAACTCGCGGAGGGACTTCTCGCACACGTCTTCCGGCACATGCACGAGGGCGGAGTTCATCGCGAGCGCGTCTACCTGCGTCTTGCATGCGGTCTCCAGCTTGTGCAGGTAGAGGAAGGCCTCGGGGATGGTGCGGCCCACGGTGACGAGGCCGTGGTTGCGCAGGATGAGCGCGCGGTTCTGGCCTAGGTCCCGCACCAGCCGCGCCTTCTCGTCCTCGCTCACCACCGCGCCCTCGTATTCGTGATAGCCCACCGTGCCGTGGAAGAGCGTCGCATCCATGCTGATCGGCAGCAGCCCGCATTCGAGCGCCGCCACCGCCATGCCCGCCGGCGAGTGCGTGTGCATGACGCAGTGTGCGTCCGGCGCCGCCTTGTGGATCGCGCCGTGGATGGCGAAGCCGGCCGCGTTCACCGGCCACTCGCTGCGGCCCACGATCTCGCCCGACAGCGCGATCTTGACCAGGTTGGACGCCGTCACCTCGCCGTAGCGCAGTCCGTAGGGGTTGATGAGGAAGTGCCGCTCCGGCCCCGGCACGCGCACGGTGAGGTGGCCGTAGATCGACTCGTTCCAGCCAAAATGCTCGACCAGCCGGTAGGCGGCGGCGAGCTGCACGCGAAGCTCGGCCTCGCTCTGCACTAGCTCGATGGTCTCGACCCTTGCGGTTGCTGTGGTCATCGCTCTCTCCCTTTTTTTCGCTCACGGCAGCCGGCCTTCGGCTGGAGCCTCCGCGTCGCGCGTCCACGCGCGCGGGCGCGCGAGGGCGCCGCATGCGCGGCGGGACGCGGTCGCGGCCTGTCGCTCGTCCGCCAAAGACGGACGCTCTCTACCCCTCGAAGTGTACCGCGGCTTGGCCGATGGGGCCGAACTCGGCGGTCACGGTGTCGCCCGGCTGGCATTGCACCACGTCCGCCGCGCTGCCGGTGGTGACCACGTGGCCGGCCTCCAGCGTGAGGCCGCGCGCGCTCAGGTGGTTCGCGAGCCAGACCATGACGTTCCACGGGTCGCCGAGCACGTTGGCGCCCGCACCCTCGCTCACCACCTCGCCGTTGATGCGGACCACCACCGCCTGGCCCGCGAGGTCGTGGTCGAGCATGCCCTGCGCCTCGGGCCCGAGCGCCAGCAGGCAGCCGATGGCGTTGTCGCCGATCAGGTCCGGCGCCTTCATGGAGAGCCAGTCGGCATAGCGGGAATCCGGCACCTCGATCGCGGGATGCACGCTCGCGACCGCCGCGCGCACGTCGTCCCGCGTGTAGGGCGCGGCGCGGGGGGCGAGCGCGCGTGCCATCACGAAGTCGAACTCCGCCTCGATCGCGTGGAAGTTCACCGTGTCGGCGGGCACGCGCAGCGGGCTTTCGCTCACGTAGTCGGCGAAGAGGCGGCCGGAGAAGGGCGCGTCCACGCCGAAGCGCGCCTGCACCTGCGCGTTGGTGGCGCCGATCTTGTAGCCAGCGATGGCAAGGCCCGCGCGCGCCGCGAGTCCGTCCTGCACCGCGTAGGCCTCATCCATCGTGCCGGGCCGGCAGTCCGCCGGCAATGCCACGATCTGCTGGCGCCCCTGCCAGGCCTCCCAGAGTATCGCCCCGCCGCGTGTCGCCGCTTCCCGGTCCATTCCCTCTCTCCTTGCCGCGTTAGCTATTGCTACGCCGCCGGCCGCTTGGCCTCCGCTTCCATCAGGCCGACGAAGTTCTCGAACAGCCGGCTGCCGTTGGCGCGCAGCGTCTCCTCCTCGCGTGTGGCATCTGCCACCATGCGCGCGAAGGCGCCTTGGCCCTGTTCCCGCTCCAGCGCGGCCACGTATTCGGGGAAGAGCTCGGTCGCCTGCACCAGCGCCGCATCCACCTCCATGTGGAACTGCACGCCGTAGGCCGTTGGCGCCAGCCGATAGGCCTGCACCGCACAGGCCTCGGACGTTGCGAGCAGCACCGCCTGCCCGGGCAGCGCGGTCACCGCGTTCAGGTGCCACTGCATGGTGAGCGGCGCCCTCGGCAGCCCGGCGAAGAGCGGGTCGGCGCGGCCCGCCTCGGTCAGCGCGAAGTCGACGATGCCGACTTCGGCCTCCGCCAGCGGCTCGACCGTGCCGCCGTGGGCGTCCGCCAACAGCTGGCAGCCGAGGCAGACGCCGAGCACCGGCATGCCCTCCGCCACCGCCTCCCGCAGCAGCGCCTTCTCCGGCCCGAGCCAGGGGTGGAGGTCTTCTTCGTCCGCCTGCTGCGGCCCGCCCATTGCGAGCACCGCGTCGTAGTCCTCCAGCGCAGGAAAGGGCTCGCCCTGCCAGGGGTCGCACGGCTCCCAGGCGATCCCCGCCTGCTCCATCACCTCGCCGAAGAAGCCGGGCTGGTCGATCTCCGAGTGCCGGATGACCAGCACCCGGCGGGGCGCCGCCATGCCCTACCAGAGCCGGTCGGAGGCGATCGCAGCGCCCTCGGCGAGCGCACCCAGCTTGGCGTAGACGATCTCCGAATCCACCCGGCCGAAGCCCGCGAAGGTGCCGAAGCCGCAGTCGGCGCCCGCCAGCACGCGCTCGCGCCCCACGATGTCGGCGAAGCGGCAGATGCGCTCCGCCACCAGCTCGGGGTGCTCGACGAAGTTGGACACAGAATCGATCACACCGGGAATCAGCACCTTGTCGTCGGGCAGGTCGCGCTCGGCGAACACGGTCCACTCGTGGGCGTGGCGCGGGTTCGCGGCCTCGAACGAGATCGCCTGCGGCTTCGCCTTCATCACCGTGTCGTAGATCGCGTCCAGCGCGATGTCGCAGATGTGCGGCCCCTCGTAGTTGCCCCAGCAGAGGTGCATCCGCGCGGCCTCGGCGGGCACGTTCTCCAGCGCGGCGTTCAGCACCTCGATGTTGCGCTCGGCCACAGCCACGAACTCCGCGTCGCTCTTGTCCTTGTGGATGCTGTGCCGGGTCATGGCGAGGTCGGGGCAGTCGAGCTGGATCACGAGGCCCGCGGCGTGGATCGCCTCGTACTCGGGTCTCATCATCTCGCAGAGCACGTCGAGGTAGGCGTCCTCGCTCGGGTAGTACTGGTTGGGCTGGAAGAACGTGATGACGCCGGGGGAGGCCGCGTTCATGAAGCCCTCGGTGGCGCCGGTGGCATCCAGCGCGGCGGCCATGTTGGCGAGGTCCTTCCGGAGCGGCGCCTCGTCCTTGAGGCTGATCTCGCCCACGCAGGGCGCGCGCCTCACCTGCGGCGCCTCGCCATGGGCGGCCACGCGCTGCACGAAGGCCGGGTAGAGCTCGAGATCGCGCGGCATCTTGCGCTCGCTGTCGCCCGCGAAGCCGTTGAGCCGCTCGGTGACGTAGGTGGAGTAGCCGCTCTTGCTCATCTCGCCGTCGGAGACGACGTCCACCCCGGCGTCCACTTGCCGGCGCACGACGTCCGCCACGGCGCTCACCATGCAGGCGTCGAAGGCGCCTTGGTCGGCGAGCGTCTCGTTATCCTTGGCGATCAGCATGTCGGAGACGTCCGCGGGCCTCGGCAGGGAGCCCACGTGCGTGGTGAGAATGCGTTCGGTGCTGAGCTTCATGCCGTCCTCCCTTCGTGCGCCTCGCAGCGCGCTCCCGCAAGGAACCCGCCCGGACTATACGTGGAAGCGTGGTCTGGCCCAAACCGGCCGCCACGTGACCGCGATCCTCGCCGAGCGTCTTTGCTCTCCACCTGTACTATGGCGAACCCGTGACTCAGACCTCCGTGTCGTTTGGTGTTCCTGAAACGCATGCGGCGCGACAGGCCATGTCCTTGACCGGGAATCGGGTTGAGACCAGACTGCGACTGGTTGATACAAGGCGGCTGCACCAGGAGCAGGATCTGTGTCGGAGATTGGCGCGTTCGAGGCAAAGACCCGCTTGCCGCAACTGCTTCGACGGGTGGAAGCTGGCGAACGGTTCGTCATCACGAGGCACGGCCGCCCGCTGGCCGAGCTGGTTCCGTTCCGGCCGCGGGATACCCGCAAAGTGCAATCTGCGATCGATTCGTTGAAGGAGTTCCAGCGAACTCACTCCCTCGGCGGGCTCTCGGTTCGGCAAATGGTCGAGGAAGCGCGCAAGTACTGATGGCGTTCGTCCTCGATTGCTCGGTCGCCATGGCATGGGTGTTCCCTGACGAGGCCTCCGAGGCGACCGACCGGTTGCGCGATTCGCTCATCGACGACCGCGCATTTGTCCCGTCGCTGTGGCCGGTCGAGGTCGGCAGCGTTCTGCTCACCGCAACCCGGCGTGGGCGCATCGACACGAGCGAATGGCCGGTCATCTGCGCCAGTCTGGACGCGCTTCCCATCGAGATCGAGCCGGTATCGGCGTCCCTCGTCTGGGAGCACGCGCTCGCGCTCGCCAACCGCTACGACCTGTCCGTCTACGATGCCACTTATCTTGAACTGGCGCTGCGCATGCGGCTGCCTCTCGCCACGCTGGACCAGTCACTGGCCACCGCGGCGCAGACCGCCGGGGTCCATGCGCCGAACGGGTCCGGCGGGGTGGTTTAGAAACCCGGCGCCCGCCTCGGCGGGGAAATACGGGCTACTTCGCGGCTGACGCGGCCCGGTGATTCTGCCAGCGATCGAGCCAGGGGCCCTGGGGCGAGTAATCGAAGTCGTCCTCGTCAAGCTTGCGATAGCTCTGGATGCCGCCGGCCTGGTGCGCCCTCCAAGCCTCCCAATCCAGCCGGTATGAGGGATCGTCCGCCTTCCTCATGGGTGCCAGCTCGATCGCGCCGAGCCCCGTGGGCCTGCCTGGGTTCTGGTAGCGGATGTCGACGCTCCAGCGCACCCTGTCTGACGTGTTCTCGGTCGAGCGGTGGACCAGGTTGTTGCGGTGCCACAGCATCGAGCCCAGCTTCATCTCGCAGACGACCCGCTCGCCCGGCGGCAGGTCCTCCTCCTCGATATAGAGGTACCAGGACTCCGCGTGGGCGGTCTCCTTCTCCGGACGGTGCGGGAAGACCGTGCCTGGCTTGTGCGAGCCGCGGATGACCTGGAGCGTACCGTTCTTCTCGCTGACGTCCGTGAACGGGATCCAGGCCGTCGGCTGCAACGTCTTCTCGGCGCCCTCCTCGAAGTAGGCGGCATCCTGGTGCCAGGGCACCGTCATCAGCGGCGTGTTGGGGGTCTTCGTCCGGACGACGCTCACGGGGTGGCCGGAGATGTCGGGCCCGATAAACTGCTCGACCATGTCCAGAAGGTTGTCGGACGACCAGAGCCCGGCGAGCCTGGGCCTGGTCTGCTCGCGGTTGTGGATGAGCGGCGCGATGCCCGACCATTCCTTCTCGAGCGACGCGAGCCGGGTGTAGAGGCCTTCGCCCTCGTGCTTGTTCTTGATTTTGCCCGCAGCGTGCAGCCGCTCGGCCCATTCGTCGACGATGTCTTCGAACTCGTCCATGACGGGCTGCAGCTCGTCCTGCGTGAACACGTCCTCGACGATGAGAAATCCGTCCTCGAAGTACTGTGCGACCTGGTCTCCGCTCAATCGCATGGCGGCTCTCCGATAGCCGGTCTATGCGCCGATGTTAGCGGTGGGAGCAACCCGGTACCAGCGTCAGGGTCGATGCACCTCCGTGCCGCCGCTCGTTCCGGGCGTCTCGCACCTGTGCGTGGATTATCCGCGCGGCGGGTCGAACTCGACACTCATCAAGGGGGGAAGTATCGTCTCGGCTAGTGGGCAATGAATCAATGCATAAAGGGAGGCATACGATGAACAAAATCCACAAATCTATCGTGGCAGCGGCCGGATTGTCGCTCGCTCTCCTGGCTCAGCCCGCAAGTGCGGAGCTGAAGGACCCTTCGGCAACGCTGAAGGCCAACTTCATCATCCACGCGGCATGCGGAAACGTGTTCTACGAGCCAATCATTTTCGGCGCCAACCTGGCGGGCGAGATCTTCAATGTCGATGTCACCATGCAGTGCGCCGAAGGCGATCTCGAGGCGCATGTCGATCTCATCGAGACCGGCATCGCCAGCGGCGTCGACGGGATCATCGACCAGATCTCGGTCCCCGACACCATGACGGACGCGATCCAGAAGGCCCGCGACGCCGGCATCACGGTGATCGCGGCCAGCATCGACGACAAGGGGACGGCGCGCCAGGCCTTCTTCGGCCAGAACTTCGTCGCATCGGGCTACATCATCGGCAAGCGCATGGTGGAGAAACACGGCCTCGGCGAGGGCGATTTCTGCGTCGCTCCGGTGGAGTTCGCAGAGTTGAGCTACGCAATCGATCGCTATGCCGGCGTGAAGATGGCGCTCGACGAGGCCGGCGTGGAATCCGAGATGATCGGGGTCGGCGCCGTGGTCGAGGAGAACCAGAACCTGATCGCCGAGTACCTCGTGGGCAATCCCGACACCGACTGCATCGTCGGCCTCGGCAACGTTCCGACATCGGTCGCGCCGCAGGCGGCGGAAGACGCCGGCATGGACGGCCTGCCCAACGGCGGCTTCGACGTCAATCCGCGCATCATGGAGAACATCAACGCAGGCCTCACGACGGCGAGCATGGATCAGCAGCCGTTCCTGCAGGGCTTCCTGCCGGTCATGTTCGTGGCCCTGAACCAGCGCTACGGCATCCAGCCGAGCGACCTCAACACCGGCGTCGGCATCGTCGACAGTTCCAACGCCGATGTGGCCACGGCCTACGCGGGGACATATCGGTAGCGCACGAGCGCTCTTTGGTGCACGAAGCAAGCATCGAACCGTAACTCGTTGGGTGCGGTCCCGGGCAGGACCGCGCCCGCGCCTTTTTCATCCGCGAAGCACGTCGCGCTTGACGGGCACGGGATGCGGGCGGAACAATCTCCCTCGTAGTCGGCAATACATAGTCGGCAATTCATAAAGGGAGGCAGATCATGAAGAACATCCACAAGTGTGTCGCGGCGGCGGCTGGACTGTCGCTCGCTCTCCTGGCTCAGCCCGCGAGCGCGCAGATGAAGGACCCTTCGGAAACGCTGAAGGCCAACTTAATCATCCACGCGGCGTGCGGAAACGTGTTCTATGAGCCCATCTTATTCGGCGCCAACCTGGCGGGCGAGATGTTCAATGTCGATGTCACCATTCAGTGTCCCGAGGGTGATCTCGAGGCGCATGTCGATCTCATCGAGACCGCGATCGCCGGCGGCGTCGACGGGATCATCGACCAGATCTCGACCCCGGAAACCATGACGGAAGCGATCCAGAAGGCCCGCGACGCCGGCATCACGGTGATCTCCTCCACCCTCGACGACCCGGGGACGGCGCGCCAGGCGTTCTACGGCATGGACTTCGTCGAAGCGGGCTACATCATCGGCAAGCGCCTTGTCGACGAACACGGACTGGGCGAGGGCGATTTCTGCGTCGCTCCGGTGGAGTGGCCCGAGTTGAGCTACGCGCTGGATCGATACGCAGGCGCCAAGAGGGCGCTCGACGAGGCCGGCGTGGGATCCGAGATGATCGGAGTCGGCGCCGTGGTCGAGGAGAACCAGAACCTGATCGCCGAGTACCTCGTGGGCAATCCCGATACCGACTGCATCGTCGGTCTCGGCAATGTTCCCACGTCAGTCGCGCCGCAGGCGGCGGAAGATGCCGGCATGGACGGGCTGCCCAACGGCGGCTTCGACGTCAATCCGCGTATCGTGGAGAACATCAACGCAGGCCTCACGACGGCGACCATGGACCAGCAGCCGTTCCTCCACGGCTTCCTGCCGGTCATGTTCGTGGCCCTGAACCAGCGCTACGGCATCCAGCCGCCCGACATGAATACCGGCATCGGCGTCATCGACAAGTCCAACTCGGCGATTGCCACGCTCTACACGGGGACATATCGATAGCGCGGGCGGCTCTTCGCGCACGAGGCGACTATCGAATCGTGACGAGTCGGGCGCGGCCTCCGGCGAGGTTCGCGCCCGACTTCCTCACCTGTCGCTCTGAACACCGAGCCGAGCGATGACCATGCCGGCGACAAGGCGCGACCCGCGCCAAGGCGCTTGGGAACGCTTCCGGCGATATCCCGCAGCCAGCATCGTCCTCCTCTACGCGGCCCTGCTGCTCGGCTGCATCGTGGCCAGTGTGCTGGCCACGAGCTTCCCCTTCCTCGTCGAGGACAATCTGGCCGTGCTGTCGCAGAAGACTCCGCGGCTCATGCTGCTGGCCGTGGGCGCGGGTCTCCTGATGATCTGCGGGGAGTTCGATCTCTCGATCGGCGCGGTCTTCGTGCTCTCGGCTTATCTGATGGGGATCGCCCTGCATGAGGGCGAGTGGCCGCTCTGGGCGGCGGTCATGCTCGGCGTCGGCAGCGGTATCGTCGTCGGTACGATCAACGGCTTCATCACGACCAAGCTCCGCGTGCCCTCCTTCATCGCGACGCTGGGCATGATGTTCGCCCTGCGCGGCATCGTCCGGTACGCCGCCGGCTCGGGCCGGGGGTCCACGATCAAGCGGCAGGAGCTCTATCCGGGAGAGACCTTCGAGGCGGCACTCACCGGGCAGATCGTGGGCCCGCTCCATGCCCAGCTGCCCTGGGTGATCGGCTTCGCGTTCGTCGCCTACCTGCTGTTGAGCCGGCATCGCCTCGGCAATCACTTCTTCGCCGTGGGCGGTAACCGCGAGGCGGCGATCTCCGGCGGCATCAACGCGGACCGCGTGAAGATGACCGCCTTCATACTCTGCTCCAGTATCGCCGCCATCGCCGGCATCTTCAGCGCCACGCGTCTCAACGGTGCGATCCCCGAGACCATGCTGGTGGGGCTGGAGCTGCAGGCGATCGCCGCCTGCGTCATCGGCGGCGTGTTCCTGTTCGGCGGCCGGGGAACGGTGATGGGGATGATTCTCGGTGCCGCGCTCATCGTGACCGTCGACAACATCCTCGCCCTCGCGCGCGCGCCCGGCGAGTACTTCCGGTTCTTCATCGGTGCCGTGCTGGTGGTCGCAACGGTGCTCAACACCTTGGTCGCCCGGCGGATCACCAAGTAGAGGGGGCACGAACGGCGATGGCAGTCCCGGAACCCCAGCCCGCTTCCGCAAGCGCGAGATACGCGACGCGGGGGCCATGGACCCGGCTCAGGCGTCACCCGGCAGGGAACGTCGCCATCGTGTTCGGGTTTTTCCTCGCCGCCTGCATCATCGCCAGTCTCGCCATGCCGGACGATTTCCGGTTCCTCTCGTCGGCCAACATCAGGATCCTCCTGCGCGCCATCGCGCCGATCGGGATCATGGCGCTCGGCGTCGGCATATTGATGATCGCGGGCGAGTTCGATCTCTCGATCGCCGCGACCTTCACCCTTGCGCCTTACATGATGGTGCTCGCCTGGGGCGCCGGCGCGCCCGAGGTGGTCGCGGTGATTGTGGCCTTGGGCACCGCCGCGATCGTCGGGCTGGTCAACGGCGCGATCACCCTCGGCTTCGGCATACCGTCGTTCATCACCACGCTCGGCATGTTGTTCATGATTCGTTCGGGCTCGCGCCTGATAACCGACATGAGGCCGCTCAACTTCTCCGCCGCGGAAACCTGGTTCATCAAGGGCCTGGCCGGCAAGATCGGGGTCGTGCCGGTGCAGTTCCTCTGGTTCGTGGGCTTCGCCGTCATCGCGCACCTGCTCCTCAACCATCACCGCCTGGGCAACCACTTCTTCGCAGTGGGCGGCAACCGCGCCGCCGCGACCGCGACCGGCATCAACGTCGCGCGCACCAAGATGATCGCTTTCGTGCTGTGCTCGATCTGCGCGTCGCTGGCGGGAATCCTGAGCATCGCCCGCCAGAAGTCGGCCACCGTGGAGCCGCAGCTCTTCCTCGAGCTGGAGGCCATCGCCATCGTCGTCATCGGCGGCGTCATCATCACCGGCGGACGCGGCGCGGTGCTCGGCATCGTGCTCGGCGCCTGCATCCTGCAGATGGTGAAGGACGTGCTGTTCCTGGGCCGGGCGCCCGGCTACTACCTCGACCTCTTCGTCGGCGTGGTGATCGTGGTCGCGGTGGTGCTCAACATGTTCGCGGCCAAGCGCTACTGAGCACGCACACTGGCCGGCGCCGGGCGCCGTTCAAGCCTGCATCGGCTCCCCGTGGGGGCAGGCCGCGACGTGGTCGGGGCCGAACCCCTGCATCGCCGGCGGCTCGTCCGCGCAAGCGGGGCGGGCGATGGGGCAGCGGGTGCGGAAGACGCAGCCCGACGGCGGCGCGAGCGGGGACGGCAGCTCGCCCTTCAGCGCCGTCACCTCGCGCCCGCGCTCGATGGCGGGGTCCGGCACCGGCGCGGTCTCGATCAGAGCGCGGGTGTAGGGATGGCGGGGCCCGCGAACGAGATCGCGCGCCGCACCGTACTCCATCGTGCGGCCGAGATAGAACACCATGATGCGGTCGGAGATGTGCTTCACCACGCTCAGATCGTGGGAGATGAAGATGAGCGCGAGCGCGAGGTCGCGCTTCAGGTCCTGAAGCAGATTGACGATCTGGGCCTGCACGCTGACATCCAGCGCCGAGACCGGCTCGTCGCAGATCACCAGCTTGGGCTCGACGATGAGCGCGCGTGCGACGTTGATGCGCTGGCACTGGCCGCCGGAGAACTCGTGCGGGTAGCGGTTGATGTGCTCGGGCAGCAGGCCGACGCGCTCCAGCATCGCGGCGACCCGCGCGCGGACCTCGTGGCGCGGCATGCGCCTCTCGTGGGTCGTGAGCGCTTCGGCGATGATCTCGCCCGCGGTCATGCGGGGGTCGAGCGCGCCGAGCGGGTTCTGGAAGATCATCTGGATGTCGCGGCGGAGCGGCCGGCGCGCCTCGGCGTCCATCGCCAGCAGGTCCGCACCCTGCCAGAGCGCCTGCCCTCCGGTGGCGGGCACCGTGCCGATCAGGGCGCGGGCGAGGGTGGACTTGCCCGATCCGCTCTCGCCCACGATGCCGAGGGTCTCGGCAGGTGCCAGGTCGAAGCTGACGCCGCGCACGGCCTGCAGAGCCTGCGCCCGTGTCCAGGGCGGGCTCCCCCTGGGCCGCACGCGGAACGTGACCGAGAGGTCGCGGACCGAGAGCAGGGGCGCGCTCATGCCACACCCTCCAGGGGCCGGTGGCAGGCGACCAGCCTCTCCGGCGCGGGCCGGGTGCCCTCGGGCCGCTGGCTGCGGCAGATGTCTTCAACCCGCGGGCAGCGCGCGGCGAAGGGGCAGCCGGCCGGCAGCAGGTTCATGCTGAGCGGGTCGCCGGGGATGGCGCGCAGCCTCTCGTCGTCCCGGTCGAGCCGCGGCACGGCCTCCAGCAGGCCCCGCGTGTAGGGATGGTGCGGCTCGGCGAAGAGGCTCGCGACCGGCCCGCTCTCCATCACCCGGCCGCCGTAGAGCACGACCATCTCGTCGCAGTTCCCCGCCACCACGCCCACGTCGTGGGTGACCAGGATGACGGCGGTATAGAAGGTGGACCGCACGTCCGCCAGCAGGCGCATGATCTGGCCCCGCACGGTGGCGTCCAGCGCCGTGGTCGGCTCGTCGGCGATCAAGAGGCGCGGGCGGCAGAGCAGCGCCATCGCGATCAGCACCCGCTGCAGCATCCCGCCCGAGAACTCGTGCGGATACATGCCGATGCGCGACTTCGCCTCCGGCACCTCCATCGCCTCCAGCAGGCGCACCGATTCCGCCAGCGCGTCGCGCCGGCTCATGCCCTTGTGCAGCGTCAGCACCTCGATCATCTGGGTCGAGATCCGCATGTAGGGGTTGAGAGAGGTCATCGGCTCCTGAAAGATCATCGCGATCTGGCTCGAACGAATGCGGTTCAGCGCCGCCTCGTCGAGGCCCAGGATCTCGGTGCCGTCGAACGCGACCGAGCCGGCGGCGGCCCCGTTCCGCGCCAAGAGCCCCATGACGGCGTACATGATCTGGCTCTTGCCCGAGCCGCTCTCGCCCACGATCGCGAGCGACTGGCCCGCGTCCACGCTCAGGTCCACGCCGTTCACGGCATTCACCGTGCCGTCGCCGGTCTCGAAGGTCACGTAGAGGTCGCGCACGCGGAGCAGCGTCACGGCTCAGCGGTCCTTGGGATCGAGCGCATCGCGCAGCCCGTCTCCCAGGAAGAAGAACGAGAACAGCGTGATGACGAAGAAGAAGAGCGGGAAGAGCAGCTGCCACAGCGTGCCGTACTGCATCTGGCTTGCGCCGTCGTTGATGAGCGCGCCCCAGCTCGTGTCGGGCTCCTGCACGCCGAGCCCCAAAAAGCTGATGAAGCTCTCGTAGACGATCATCGAGGGTACCAGCAGCGTGGCGTATACGATCACCACGCCCAACAGGTTGGGGATGATGTGGCGCAGGATGATCCTGCCCGGCCGGACGCCGATCGCCACGGCGGCCTCGACGAATTCCCGGTTCTTGATGCTGAGAGTCTGCCCGCGCGCGATCCGCGCCATGTCGAGCCAGCTGATCAGGCCGATGCCGATGAAGAGCACGAGGATCGAGCGCCCGAACACGACCATGAACAGGATCAGCACGAACATGTAGGGAATGGCCATCATCACGTCGACGACGCGCATCATCGCGCCGTCGAGCTTGCCGCCGAAGTAGCCCGCCGTGGCGCCGTAGAGCGTGCCGACCACCACCGAGATCAGCGCGCCGATGATGCCGACCATCAGCGATATGCGGGTGCCCTGGACCGTGCGTGCGAAGAGGTCGCGGCCGAGCTCGTCCACCCCGAAGTAGTGGCCGTTGGCTATCGAGGGCGCGCCTTGCTCCGCCACGCTGCCGAGGATCGACCAGTCGATCTCCTCGTTGGACCACGACGCCACCAGGTCGCCGAAGATCGCGAAGGCGGCGACGAGCACCAGGACGACGAGGCTCGCCACGGCCGCGCGGTTGCGGAAGAAGCGGGCGCGGGCGTCGCTCCAGAGCGAGCGGCCGCCGGCTGCGCCGTCTGCATCGGCGGCGGCTAACGCCCGGACCGCGCGTCGTCCGAAGATGAGCGGCGACACGTCAGTACCGGATTCTGGGGTCGATCCAGGCGTAGAGCAGATCGACCACGAGGTTGAAGATGATGGTGAGCGCCCCGGCCAGGATGGTGACCCCCATGATCACCGGATAGTCGCGGTTGAGCGCCGAGTTCACGAAGAACTGCCCGATGCCGCCGGTCGCGAAGAAGACGTCGATCACCACCGAGCCGGTAATCATGCCGACGAACGCGGGCCCCAGGAACGAGATCACCGGCAGCAGCGTCGGCTTCAACGCGTGGCGGAACACGATACGCCGCATGGAGAGGCCCTTGGCGCGGGCCGTGCGGATGAAGCCCGCGTTCAGCACCTCCAGCATGGAAGAGCGCGTGATGCGCGCAATCGACGCCATGAACGAGGTCGAGAGCGCGATCACCGGCATGATGACGTAGGGCCAGTGCCCGCCCTGCCAGCCGCCGCCGGGGAGCCAGTTGAGCCAGAGCGTGAAGATCAGCGTGAGGATCGGCGCCAGCACGAAGTTCGGCAGCACCTGCGCGCCGATCGAGACGCCCACCGCGAGATAGTCGAGCACGGTGTTGTGGTAGACGGCGGCGGCGATGCCGAGCGAGACCCCCACCAGGACGGCCGCGAGGAACGACCAGCCGCCATAGGTGAGCGTGACGGGAAAGCCCTGGCGGATGATCTCGTTGACCGTCTGGTCGGTGTACTGGAAGGAGGGCCCGAAATCGAACTCGGTCACGATGGAGACGACATAGCGCCAGATCTGCACGACCAGCGGCTGGTCGAGGCCGTACTTGGCCTGCAGATTGGCCATGACCTCCGGCGGCAGCGTCCGTTCGGTGTCGAACGGCCCGCCCGGGGCGGCGTACATCAGCACATAGGAAACGACGATGAGGACCAGTAGCGTCGGGACCGCTACGGCGAGACGCTTGAGGAAGTAGTAGATCATCCGGCAGCGCGGCACGCGTTCGCGTGCCGCAGCCGCATGGCGTCACTCACTTGGCGATGCGGTAGAGGTTCCTGGAATACCAGTTGTTCTCCACGTTGTTGTAGGGCCAGCCCCTGATGTCGCTGGAGAGCAGGAACGTGTTCGCATAGTGGTAGATCGGGATGATGGCCATGTCCTCGGCCAGGATCTGCTCGACCTCGGCATAGATCGCGCTCGGGTCCTCGGCGGTCTTGGAGGAACTCATCAGCTCGTCCACCGTCGGGTTCGAGTACTTCCCGTCGTTCGCCCCATGCGTGGTGGTGAGCAGATCGAGGAAGGTGGACGCCTCGTTGTAGTCGCCGCACCAGCCGGAGCGCGCCACGTCGAACTCCTGCGCCTTGCGCAGGTTGATGTAGGTCTTCCACTCGAAGTTCGCGAGCTCCGTGGCGACGCCCAGCTTCTGCTTCCACATCTGGCTGACCACGGTGGCGATCTGCTTGTGGGCCTCCGAAGTGTTGTAGATCAGCTTGAGCGTCAGGCCGCCTGCGCCGGACTCCGCCATCAGCCGCTTGGCCTCGGCGTCCCGCTCCGCCTGGCTCAGCGTGCCGTAGGCGATCTCCGGCACGGTGAAGCCGGCGGTCTTGCGGTGGGTGAAGTTGTAGGCGGGCCACTGGCCGCCCTTGAGCAGCTGGTTCACGATCACGTCGCGGTCGATGGCCATGCTCAGCGCCTGCCGCACGCGCACATCTTGCAGCGCCGCATTGCCGCTCTCGGTGTGATTGAGGGCGTAGTAGTAGGAGCAGAGGCGGGGCACGCTCGTGGCCTCGTCCGGAAGCTCCTCCTTGAGCGCGGGATACTGCCCTGACGGCACCGGCTCCAGGTGGTCGAGCTCGCCCGCGCGGTAGCGGGTGAGCGCCTGGTTGTCGTCGTTGATGACGAGGCCCGTGACCCTCTCGATGATAACGCCGTCTGCGCCCCAGTACGTCGGACTCTTCGTCCGCGTGTGGAACTCGTTGAGCACCACCTCTTCGAGCACGTAAGCACCGTTGGAGACGATGTTCTCCGGCGCGGTCCACTTCGTCCCGTGGGCCTCGACGGTCGCCTGGTGCGCGGGAAAGAGCGTGGCGTAAGTGGTCATCGCCGGGAAGTAGGGCAGGGGCTGGTTCAGCTTCACTTCCAGGGTGTGATCGTCGACCGCCCTCACGCCCAGCGCTTCCGTCGGCTTTTCGCCCGCCAGGATGTCGGCGGCGTTCACGATCTGGGTGAGCTCGACGTACCAGCCGTAGGGCGAGGCGGTGGCGGGATCGACCGCGCGCCGCCAGGCGTAGACGAAGTCGTGCGCGGTCACGGGATCGCCGTTCGACCACGTGGCCTCCGGGCGCAGCGTGAACGTATAGGTCGTGTTGTTGTCCGATGCCGCGTAGCCCGCGGCCACGCCGGGAACGAGGTTGCCGTCCCCGTCCTGGCTCAGCAGGCCCTCGAACAGGTCCCGAATCACGTGAAACCCGGAGGTATCCTGGTTCAGCTGCGGGTCGAGCGTGGGGAACTGGTCGAGCAGGCGGTAGGTGAAGGTCTGGTCGTCCGCCAGCGCCTCGCCTGTCACCGGATGGGTCCCGGCCGCCTCTGCTTGCGCGGCGAGGCCCAGGGTGAGCGCGATGGCGACGGCCGCCAGTCTCGACCGGGCGAACAGGGTCAGTCTCGATGTTTCCACCTTCCTGGTCCTCTCTCGTGGGGTGTGGCTCTCGGCGGACCGACTCGGCGCGTCCGACGAATCACTATGGCACAGGTTCGCGAGAAGCGGACGCAACGGCCGCCGCGGGCCTACGTTCGCTGACGGCCTTCACTATTCGCGAGACCGCCGCGTCCAACGCCGCCGCAATTGCCCGGCAGCGATCAGGCGAGACACAAGGTGGGTGAGGTTGGGAGCGCAGCGAATCGGTAAGGTCGGACAGTGCTTTAGCGCGGCGCCTCGATCCCCAGCTCGCGCCAGATCCAGGACGTGTCATAGGGTTTCTCGCCCTGTCTTGCGGCGCGGTGTTGCTCCGCGTTCTCCAGGTGCTTGAGCCAGTCTATCGCCTGTGCGCGGCCCTCCGTCGTCGCCGCGGCTTGGCGCAGGGTCTTGCCGTCCAGCATGGGAATCGGTTCGTCCAGGGTGCGGCGGTAATGCTCGTCGAGGTAGGCATGGATAATCCCTACCGCCTCTTCGGGCGGAATTTCGGGTTCGTCCTCCGGCTGCCCGGTGTACGCCGCCATCGCCTGCTCCGGATCCTGGTGCGAGATCAGCGGGCTCCCCACCAGATCGCCTAGATGGGACTCCAGCATGTCCCGCCCCCGCTCGGCCCGTTCCCGCGAATTGACGGTGAGAAGCAGCGCGCCGCTCTCCAACCGGGCGGCGCCGAGCGAGGTCATGCGAATGGTGTCCTCCGCGTCGGCCGCCGGCGGTTCCTCGCGATCCCGATCCATCCGGTCGAACGGCGAACCCGGTACCAGCCAGACCCAGCGCACCTCGTCGTCCTCCTCCCTCTCGAACGCCTCGATCCCGTCGAGCACTGCGGCCACCTTCGCCTCGTCCCCCGCGACGGGAAAGCGCACTTCGGAGAAGACGATCGCCTCGTTGTCGCTGTTGCGAAGCTCCGGCAGGGGAGCCCGCAGCCGCTCGATCGCGTCCATCGTCCAGTGCTGCGAAAATATCGGTGCGCACGGCATTCCCAGAACGATCACGCGCCGCACCGATTCCAGCTCTATCTGCGCATCGTCGCCCGTCTCTTCGGCCGCCTCGCGCAGCTCCTCCTGCATCCGCTCCGCCATCTCGTCGAATAGAGACAAGAGCTCCTCCGAAGCCTCGTGGCGAAACCGCAGAATGCCGCCCGTGAAGTGCTCCTTGCCGTTCACGGTGACGATGCGCGCCGCCACGCGGTCCCAGCGGGCAAGCGATTGCGAGCCGAGTTTCTCGTTAACCGTCACCGCCTCCCCGCCCAGAATCAGGTCGCGCACCGTCACGCTCCGGCCCGGATCGATGTCGACGATCTCGTAGAGAGACACGACGGAGTCCCTCAGCGCCTCGAGGTAGCGCCTGGCGGAAACCGCTTCGCGCCACCCGCGCCGCTTGAGGTAATCGTCGATGATGTTCTGCTCGTCGTCTTCGCCGAAGCGGGCGGTAAAGAAGTCCTCGATTGCGAATGCGTGCAGCATGAGGGCGCTGTCGCCGAGCAGTTCGGCGATGTCGTCCCCGGACATGTCCAGGGCCTTGGCGACAGGATCGATGTGAGCGTCGCATATCTGCAGTTGCAGGCCTTCCCATTCCCCCCTCGCTGCCCACTTGGCGAGGTTCTCTGTCGCCTTGTCGATGCCTGGAATACGCATGGATCGATCGGCCGCCTAGCCCTTGCCCTTACACCTCACGGTAGTCGGGATTGCCCCGCGTCACAACGCGAGGAATGTGCGCTGTGGCGTATTTCGACATCGTGACGCTGATCTTTGGCGGCCGGATATCGACTGCCTGATCCCCGCCGGGTGAGCAGAATGCAGCGATTAGACGCGAGATCGGAACGCTACGGGAACATCGTGACATGGATGGCCGCGGTCTGCCATCCGCCGGCAGGCGGCTTGGTCGAGCGGCGATGTCGGAGGTGGGACAACCGGTCAGCCGGTGTCGAGGTACGGCACCGCGCCGACCAGCGAGCGCATCCGCTCCGCGTGGCCGGCCCGCACCTGCGCAAGGGCCAGCGCCATCATCACCACCAGCGCCAGCCCGACACGGGTCTTCATCTTAGCGAGCCCGCGGATGTAGTGGGTCTCGAAGTTGAAGCTGTTGTCGAGGCGGCTGTTGATCCTCTCTATCGCAGAGCGCCGGTTGTAGCCGCGCCGCCAGGACGGGCTGCCCCAGGGCGTCGGGGTGAAGACGCGCCGGTCGTTCTTGTCGAGATCGATGCGCACGATGCGGCCGTACTCGCCGGGCTCCACCCCGCCCGCCCGGTGGCACGCCTTGCTGCCTGCACAGTCGAAGCCGAAGGCCGCCGCCGGGCAGCGGTATTTCAGCGTGCCGCAGAGGCCGCGCTCGGCCTCGAAGCCCTGGAAGGCCATGGCGCGGACCTCGCCGGTCTGGGGGCAGATGCAGGACACGCGGCCGCGCTCGTCGTGAACGACGACGTCGGCGCGGTTGGGGAACAGCGCCCGCGTGATCGGCTTCGTCGGATCATAGCCCGGCTCCTCCTTCTCGGCCTTCCACATCAAGCGCGTGTCGACCAGCGGCCGAATGGCCCACTTATCCCAGAGCAACTTCTTCTGGGGAGCGTTGTCGAGACCGCGGTCGGCGCTGAAGTCGTCGCAGCGCTCCACCATTTCCGGCGCTCTTGCGAACAGGTTCTCCAGCATCTTGGGGAGCATCTTGACCTCCGAGTCCGACGCCCGCGTCACCTCGAAGGCCACCGGGACCTCGTAGTGGGTGTCGGCGATCAGGTGGAGGCCGTAGCCGAACCATGATTTCACCTTCTTCCAGATCGCGCCGGTCTTGGCGTTCACCCCGCTCGTCTCATGCTTGCCCCAGTCGGCGTCGGGGTCGGAGGTCTTCCCCTTGTCCTCGGCAACCCGGCCCGTCGAGTGGCTCTCGATCGCCTTGCCGTCGTAGCCGAGATGGCGGCCGAAGTCGGGCAGCTCTTCGAAGAGCGACGCGCGCAGGCTCTCGACCATTGCGGACACCAGGCTGCACTCGTTCTCAAGCAGCACGACGCGCCGCAGGAAGCGCGAGAAGTTCCAGTGGCTGGGCACCGTCGAGCGGACCTGCGCCGGATGCGCCACCGCGCATGGTGGCTCCTTCGTACCTGCGCGAAGCTCCAACACGGGCGCGCTCTGGAAAGGCAGCGGGTCGAACCCGCAGAGTTCCAGGAGCGCCGGGTTGCGGCCCATCTCCCGCAGCAGCGACTGGATCGAGGCGTGCTGGAACACCACGCCCGCGATCAGCGCACGCCACATCGACCGCACCGGGTAGTCGTTGCGCCCGCGACCTCGCCCGGCCTCAAGCGCAGCCACGATCTCCTCGTCGGGCAGGGTGTCGAGCACCAGACGCAGGCGATCCAGGTCCGGCAGGCCTTCGACAGCCTGCCAGGAAAAGGGTAGCTTCTCCGTTGTCGCCATCACGTTCTCCCTACCAGGGCTGGTGGATGGAACGAGGGCCTCTGGCCCGATGGCGACACCTTCTATCCGATTCGGGCGGGACGACGCGACGGGGCCGGAAGTGAGCCTGGGAGCGTCGTCGGCTATGGGGTGGAAATCCTCGATCCGCCCTATCCGCCGATCTCAGGGCCGCAGATGTCTGCGAAGCCGCCGGGGTAAGAAAAATCTCGGATCAGCTGGAGCCCTTGATCACCAAGGGATGCGTGACAGCGCACACGCCTCAACGCGGGCGCCCGCCACGCTCACTGATCCGCACCCGCTTGCGGGACTGCTGGGGTGGGCGTGGCGTCGCTGAGGAATGGCCGCTCCGCCCGCGGCGCGATGGCGGGTTCGGGCTCGCCGCCCTCGGCCACCCTCACCACCACGTCGAGCCGGGATTCGCCCCCGCCGAACACGGCGCCCCGCGTCGGTGCCGCATCGGCGTAGTCGCGGCCGATGGCGATGCGCACGTGGCGGTGATCGGCGACGGTGTCGTTGGTGGGGTCGATCCCGAACCAGCCGAGCTCGGGCAGCAGGAACTCCGCCCAGGCGTGGCTCGCCCCTTCTGGCGTCTGCTCGCCCGGCGCGCCTTCCCGATGCAGGTAGCCCGAGACATAGCGGCTCGGAATGCCCCACGAGCGCGCGATGGCGATCATCACGTGGGTGTAGTCCTGGCAGACCCCGCTGCCGGTCTCCAGGATGTGCTCGATCGGCGAATCCACCGCCGTGCTGCCCGGCTCGTAGCGAAACGCCCCGTGCAGCGTGCGTCCCAGCTCCAGCAGCGAGGAGAGCGGGTCGTCGCCCTTGCGCAGCCCATTGGCTTCGGCAAAGGACTCCAGCGCCGGGCTTGAGCGCGCGAATTGGCTGGGCGCGAGGAACTCCCAGTAGGCGAGGGGGGGTGCCACCTCCGCCAGCGCAGCCCAGGCGTCGCCGCCCAGGCGGTCCGGCAGGTCCGGCGCCGGCGCGGTCTCCACCTCGGCCCGCGATTTCACGACGGTGTGCTCGTGCGACCGGTGGACGTTGAACAAGTGACAGACGTTTCCGAAGGGGTCTGCGAATGCGATCGGCGCGGCGGCGGGGTCGATCTCAAGGGCGAAGGAGGCGACCCGTTGCCCGCCATCCGCGCGCGGGTGCAGGCGCAGCACCATCAGGCTGCCCTGCGCCGGTTTCTCGTAGCGGAAGTCCGAGAGGTGCTCGACCAGGAACCGCCGCGATGTGTCCCGGCTCACGGGGTATCTCCGCTCACGGCGCGTCCTCGATCTCGTAGTTGAAATAGGCAGCCGCGATGTCGTCGTGCAGCAGGCGGCAGGACGCGCCGAACGCCTGCAGCGCCGCGCGCGTGGTGTCGTCGTCCTCGCGGTCCCGGTCGGGCCAGTCGTGGTCGATGCTGGCGGCCATGCGACCCGCGCGGCGCTCGGCCTCGATCTGGAGCCGCGGGCCGCTGGAGACCGCATCGAGCGCCTCGACGATGTGCGACAGCGCATGGCGGATCGAATGCGACAGCGCGGGATCGGTGACCAGGAAGTCGACCATGCGGGGCGGGCGAAGCTCCAGGGAGTAGAGGCGGCGGTACGCGAAGTGCGCCTCGCAGATCCAGAGCAGCGAGAGCCAGTCCGCTTCGCAGTCGGGGGCGGCGGTCGGAAACAGCGCGATGTGCGCGTTCATCAGCGCGGCGATGAGCTGCGCCCGCTCCACGAAGCGCCCGAGCTGGAGAAAGTGCCAGCCGTCGTCCCGATAAATCGTGCCCTCGGCAACGCCCGAGACGGTGCGGATGGCGCCCTCGGTGCGGTCGTAGAAGGTGCCCGGCTGGTTGTTCCAGATGGCCTCCATCTCGGTATCGCGCAGGTCGAAGTAGGCGAGGTTGAGCGAGGACCACATCTTGTCGGGGATGATGTTGCGGACCTGCCGGGCGCTCTCCCGCGCCGCCGCAATGCAGTTGCGGATCGAATCGGGGTTGGTCGGCTCGAAGGTCAGATCGTCGGCCAGCGTGTAGGCGTCCGCCAGCATGAAGTCTTCGTCGTCGGGCAGCGGGTCGATATGGCCGCCCAGCGGGGTGCGGCCGACCGCCATGTAGAGCCGCCGCCAGCTCTGGTCGATCTGCTCGACCGGCCGGTCCTCGATGATGATGAACTGCTCCGCCAGCAGGTGGCAGCCGTGCTGCGCCCGCTCGAGATAGCGGCCCATCCAGTAGAGTCCCTGGGCGTTACGCGAGAGCATGGGCCCGGCGTCCCGCTCGGGGAAATTGCATCCGCACGCACGACACCTCCAACACGTCATGGCCGGGCTTGACCCGGCCATCCACGTGTTTGCCCAGCGTCCGGTGTGTCTGGCTGAGGGAGATGCCCGGACCAGGTCCGGGCATGACGACGTGGGGGAGAGGCTCGGTGGGAGAGATCGAGTGCCGGCTCAACCGTATGCGGATGAACTTCCCCAACATGACGCTAGTCCGACAGCACCCAGAGGTCCTTGCCGCCGCCGCCCTGGCTCGAGTTGACCACCAGGGAGCCCTTGACCAGCGCGACCCGGCAGAAGGCGCCGGGAACGAGGCGCGTCTCGCGCCCGCGCAGCACGAAGGGGCGGAGGTCGACGTGGCGGGGCGCCGCGCCGTCGGGCGTGAGGCAGGGCGAGACCGAGAGATCGAGCACCGGCTGGGAGATGTAGTTGGCCGGGTTCTTCCGCATCTCCTCGGCGTAGGCTGCGCGCTCGGCAGGCGAGGCGTGCGGGCCCACCAGCATGCCGTAGCCACCCGATTCGCCCACCATCTTGACGATCAGCGTCTCCAGGTTGTCGAGCGTGTACTCCAGCCCTTCCGGCTCGCGGCACAGGCGAGTGTCCACGTTGGCGAGCAGCGGCTCCTCGCCCAGGTAGTAGCGGATCATGTCGGGCACGTAGGCGTAGACGCTCTTGTCGTCGGCGACCCCGGTGCCGGGTGCATTGGCAATCGTCACGTTGCCGAGCTTGTAGGCATAGAAGAGGCCGGGCGTGCCGAGCTGCGAATCGGCCCGGAACGCCAGCGGGTCGACAAAGTCGTCGTCGATGCGGCGGTAGATCACGTCGACCTTCCGCAGCCCTGCGGTGGTCCGCATGTAGACGAAGCCGTTGTGCACGAGCAGGTCGCTGCCCTGCACCAGCTCGATACCCATCTCCTGCGCCAGGAACATGTGCTCGTAGAAGGCGGAGTTGTAGACGCCGGGCGTCAGCAGCACGATGCAGGGGTCGGAGACGCCGGGCGGCGCAAGCTCGGCCAGCGTCTGCCGCAGCAGCTGGCCGTAGTGCTCGATGCCGCGCACGCGGTGGCGGCGGAACAGGTTGCGCAGGCTGGTCTTCAGAGCCCGCCGGTTGGCCAGCATGTAGGAGACGCCGGACGGCACCCGCAGGTTGTCCTCCAGCACCACGAAGCCGTCGTTGGTGCGCACGATGTCGGTGCCGCAGAGCGCGACGTAGACGCCGTGGGGCACCTCCAGGCCCCGCATCTCGACCCGGTATTGCGGGCACCCCCGCACCAGGTCCACCGGCACCACGCCCTCCTCGATGATCCGCCCCGGCCCGTAGACATCGGCGAGGAAGCGATTGAGCGCCTCCAGCCGCTGCTTCAGGCCCCGCTCGACCAGGTCCCAGTCGGCGGCGTCGAGCAGCCTGGGCAGGAAGTCGATGGGGATGATCCGCTCCTGCGCGCCGTCCTCGCCGTAGACCGCGAACGTGATCCCCTGGTGCAGGAAGGAGCGCTCGGCGTACTCCTGCATGGCGCCGATCTCGGCCGGGCGCATCCTGTCGAGCGCCTCGCAAAGCTCCCGGCAATGGGCGCGCGGCACGCCGGTGGCCTCGAACATTTCGTCGTAGAACGCCGGGCGTGTCTCGTAGTCGGCGAAGAGACGCTTTCCCGCTTCCGCCGGGCCGTCGCTATCGGCCCCCGACTGCCTGCCGCGCGATTCGGGAGGCATCGGTCACGCTCGAACTGTACCTAACACGGCGCGATTGTCCTTTGGATTCGGGGCGATGCGCAAGCGCATCCCACGTCGGGTAGTGACTCAGTTTGAAATCGCCCGCTTGCAGTAGACCGCGGGACATACCTGAGGCATCGGCTTATCGTTGCTAATGGTCGCCTCTCCTCTACATCAACTTTGGCAACTGCAATTTGGCCATTAGATATTCCATGCCGCGATCTCCCTTGATGCGATTGCAGGAACCGCAAAGCAGTTGAAGGTTATCAATATGATCCGTCCCACCCTTGCGTCGAGAGATAAGATGATCGACTTCTAGGTGTCGGGCTTCGAAGTGCTCGCCACATCCCGCGCAATGCCCTTCCTGTTGTCCGTAAAGCCGACTTCGGTTCTCTGGGCGATTGTAGCGTGGGAGCTTTCCAAGATCGGTTCGATGTGGAATGTCGGTCCGGCGAGCACCTCGGTAAAAAAGCCCGAGCTCATCGCGCATCCGGCGCTCCACAAGTTCGGCCGCTTTCGGACTGATATCGATGCCCACCCATTGGCGGTTCAGTTGCTCTGCGGCGATACACGCCGTAGCACAACCCGTGAAGGGATCGAGCACTATGTCGCCTTTGTTGCTACTTGTTTCGATGATGCGATAGAGCAACGACAATGGTTTCTGGGTCGGATAGCCAGTGCGCTGCTTTCCGAGTGCGGGAGATATATCGATCCACAAATCCTGTAAAGGTATTCCAGGCATCTCATCGGCAAACAGCATCAGACGCGGCATTCCCGTATTCCGATGAAAGAGCCGTCCTTCACTCCAGAACTGGCGCATGTTCTCTTTAGAATATGCCCAATAGCGCCCCTTATAGGGCAGGACTGCTTTGTATTCCCAACCGTTTTTTGGGCTTCTGTATTCGTTCCCAATATCTGCTTCCCATTCACTCTGATCAAAGGAACGCTTCACTCGCCACTCGTACTCCGTATCTCCACCAGGCTTTGCTGCGGTCAAGTCTGCCTGCTTGAACCGTCTTCCGCTATCCGTAAAATGTCGATACTCTTCCTCCAAGTATTCCTCCGTGTAAGGAGTATACTGGGGATTCCATGTCCACGTATTGCCGGCGGTGTAGTACAACAAAACATCGTGAATGCGCCCATGCTGACGACGGCCCTGCTTTGTATCACTGTGGGCGCTTCCGCGTTTCCAAGTTATGTCGGTTCGAAAGGCCTTATGGCCGAAAACTGCGTCCATAATAAGTTTGAGATGGTGACTCATTGTCGGGTCGCAATGAAGGTAAATGCTTCCGGCAGGTTTCAGGATCCTTCGCATCTCGAGTAACCGTACGGCCATGTAGGCGAGATAGGACTTATCGCTTGCGGTCAAGGCGGCAAGCAAAACACGATGCAGAGCCGGATGCTTAGCTTCGATCAGGTTAATCCACTCAACATCCACGTCGGTTAAGGTCCACGTGTCCTTGAATGCAGCACCAGCGGCTTTGGAGCCAATTGGTGCGGCATAGTTAGCTTTGGAGTTGAAAGGGGGGTCCAGATAAATGAGGTCGACCGAGGCACTGTTCATGCCTCGCATGATATCGATATTGTCGCCTGTCCAGATCGTTTGATTGGACCAGTTGGGCTCACTAGCCTTGGCAGACATGGCACCGTACCTAGGCGATCAAGTACCTAACGCACTTCTGTAGGGCCTCATCGGAAGGCAACGCGCCGCAATCACTACGAGCGAGTTTCCCTTGCGGTGAGCAGTGCCCGGTGCCTTACGTGCCATGTCCCTACCTTCCTCAACGGTGACTCCGATATACGTCCTCCATTTGATTGTGGGTTGAAACCGAGGAAATTCGCAAGCGCCTCCGCTGCCCTCCCCGCCGTCTTTCCAACGATCTGGCCCGCCTCCAGCGCCGGCCTCAGATAGAGCGCCGCGAGGCCGTTCATCTCCCTTGTTTCGCCCGCGGTCAGGCCGTAGCGGAGCTCCTCGCCCTTCTCCGCGAGGTAGAGGGTGCCGCCCAGCCAGTCCCAGAGCGAGAGCACGGTGCCGAAATTCTTGTCGTGGTGCCGCTCCTCCACGGAGTGGTGAATCTGGTGCTGGGCCGGCGACATCAGCCACCTCTCCAGCCGCCGCCCGTAGCCGATGCGAACGTGCGAGTGGCGCAGGTTGGAGCCTGCGGCGTTGAACGCGAACAGGAAGACGCTGGCGCCCAGCACCGTGAAGAGGTCCACCGCGCTGCCGAAGAAGAAGATGAAGACCGCGACCACGCTGGCCTGCACGGCGGTGCCGCGCAGGCTGAACAGCACCGCCTCCATCGGGTGCGTGCGGTAGACCGTAAGCGGGGTCAGCGTCGTCGCCGAGTGGTGGACCTTGTGAAACGCCCAGAGCACCGGCCAGCGGTGCAGTGCGCGGTGCACCAGATACTTCGACAAGTCGTCGCAGAGGAAGTGGCAGACCGTGAAGCTTGCCACAACCAGCCATCCGGGCACGACGAAGGCGAGGTCCGGCCGCCCGCCGAGCAGCGTGTGCAGCCCGGTGAAGAGCGCGGTGGCGATCGCCATCCGGCCCACCAGCCTGGGCGCGATCACCATCATCAGCGCCTGGTTGACCGCGAACATCTTGTAGTCGGCCCGCGCCGAGGCCGACCACCAGATTGCGCGCGAGAAGACCAGCCGGCGGCCGGCCGCGGCGCCCGCGCGGAGGTTCCACCCCGTGGCGCCCAGCATCACCACGCAGGCGATGGCGAGCGCCGCGAACAAGTAGCCGACGAAGACCCGCTTCTTGGGATCGACGAAGCCGTCGGCGAGCCCGCCGAGATAGTCGAGGACCATCGACTCCACCGCGCCCGCGCTTGCCTCCTATCCCCCCACGACGCCCGCCACCCTGGCGGACGCCGCGGCAGAGAATAACGCCTCTAGTCGTTCTCGGCGCTTGCGCCGTCGCCGAGCTTCTCCAGCAGCGACTCCATGTCGGAGAGCTGATCGTTCTGGCGGGCCTCGACGGCGAAGGCGGAGATCATGAGGTCCTGCAGCTTGAGCATGTCGTACTGATAGACCGAGAGCGGCTTGGACTCGTCCTTCACGTAGTTGCCCGCGCTGTCGATGTCGGTGACCTGGCTCAGATTCGGCAGCACCGGGCCGAAGCCGATGATGCGATTGAGCCTGACCGCGGTCTCGCCCAGGTTGTCGCGGCCGGTCTGGAGCGCGAGCGCGAAGCCCTTCAGCTCGCCCCAGTGCTTGGCGTAGGTGCGGAAGGCCTTGGCCGGGTCGCCGCCGGATTCCAGGATGGTCTCCAGCTTGCCGAGGTCCTTGTAGACCGAGCCTGCGTATTTGAACACGGCTTCGGCGAGTACCCTCTCCCAGTTGGTGCGGATCGTCTCGGCGTAGCCCTGGAGCATGCTGCGCTGCTCGTCGGTGAGCGCCGCGCCGTTCGCCTCCGTGATCACCTTGCGCCCGTCAAGGAAGGCCTGGGTGATGGTGTGGAGATAGTCGGTGCCCCGCTTGTCGAAGCCGGCGGCGTAGTAGGCCGGCCCGAAGGCCATCTCGCTCTTGAGATCGACCGCGCCGTCCTGGTTCAGATCGGCCAAGGCCAGCGCGTCTTCCGGCTTCTCCGACTTGCTGCCCTGCTTGTTGATCTCGTAGACCGCCTGCGGGGTCAGGCTCAGCGTGTGGGCGGGCGTGCCGAAGTAGCCGAACGCCTCGTCCCAGGAATGCTCCTTGCCGGTATAGGCGGCGCCCTCCTTGTAGGGCTTGTCGTTGGGCAGGAACAATTTTTAGTCGCGCTGCGGGCTGGGGATGAGTGAGATCACGCACGCTGCGGCTGTTTCGGGGGAACCCCGAATCTGCCTGATGGACGTCACGGTGGTCGCTCGAAGCCGCCGGGCGGCGTTTTCGGCCTGGACGGGCCGAGCGGTTTCGCCGCGCCGCCCTGCGGCACGTGCATGCGTGGCAGTGGGGGGCGCGGTATCAGCCGATGGGCGCGATCATGACCGCGTCGAGGGCCTCCTGGGCACGGGCGGCGTAGTGCCGGTTGGCCTCCGGTACGTAGCGGAAGCGGCCGTCGCAGCGCACGATGGCGATGGCCGCGTTGCTCAAGCAGGCCAGATTCCTGGGCAGGTGGCGCACGTACGCCCGGCAGCGATCTTCGTCGTAGGTGAAGTCGCGCACATAGTGGAGCCTGTTCTCGATGTGCCAGTGGTTGCGCACCAGTTCGAGCAACTCCTCGGGTCCGGCGCGCTCTGGGCCAAGCGAGGTAACGCTGTAGGTCACCTCGATGCTGCGCTTGCCGGTCTTGATGATCTCGCGCTCTCGTTCGATGCACATCGCCTGGCGCCGCCCGTGGAGGTTGGCATAGCCGTCCCACTCGGCAGCGGAGAGGTCGACCGCGGCGCAGCGCCGGCGCTCGATGCGGCCATGGCCCTTGTCGACGGTTTCGTGCGAGGGCGCATCGCTGAAGTCGATCGCCTTGAGGTCTTCGAGGATGGTCTCCTGATTGTCCTTGACGGCACTGATCACGTAGTCGGCACGGCGCCCAAGGAGGCACCGCGCGGTCTCGTGCTGGGCGTGCATGGCATCCATGGTGACGATCCGGCCCGTGAGGTCGAGGCCGCCGGAGAGTTCGCGCACGGCCGGGATTTCGTTGCTCTTGGCGTCGACCTCGACCTGGCCGAGGACGACGCCGGTGTCATGCTCCACCGCTGCGACCATCATCCTGCGCCCGTCCTCGGTCTGCTTGGATGCGCCGCGCAGGTCCTTGCCGTCCATGGCGACGGGCGCTTGCGCGCTGTTCTGCTGGCCGGTCCACTGGCCGATCGCGTTGTCCAGGGTTTCCGGCGGCAGCGCGGCAAGGACGTTGTGGAAGGTGGTGATCGCGGGCGGGGTATAGCACTGCTTGGACGGGCTCCAGAAGGCACCGACCGCCTTGAGCTGCTCCTGGGAGAGCAGGGCGGCGAACTGGGCGAATGCGTTCACCCCCCGGTAGCCGGCAAGGCGGGCGGCGACGGCAAGCGTCAGAATGGTGTTGAGCGCATAGCGCTTTCCCCGGGCATGGCGGTACTCGGGCACCTCGCCGAGGCACTCGAACAGGCTGCGCAGCCGGGGCGCGGCCATCGGCTCGGTGTGCTGCTCGGTGGCCCAGTTTGGCGGCATCTCGGTCTGGCTCAGCGCCTCGGGGGCGCCGTCTGTCAGGTCGAACACGAAGACCTCCTTGGGCTGGCCGTGGTGACGCCAGCGCGCCGCCCCTCCGGGCTCGCGGGCAAAGCCGCGGGTCAGTCCCAGCGAGCGCCAGTTGGCTGCGAGGTAGCAGGTGCCGGCGAAGCGCGAGACGTCCACGAACGTCTCCGCCAGAAGAGCCGGATATCCATGCGCCGCCTGCATGTCCGCAGACAGCCGTCGCAGGCTCAGCCCCAGCACACGGGAGGCCAGGTTGGGCACCCGCTCAGGCGTCAGGATGACGAAGCGCGAGTTGTTGGCGATCAGATGCAGGCGTCGGAACTGCTGCTCCGCCGACCACCCGATCCAGCGATCCCGCGCGCCCAGCTTGAACGCGCCGGGCTGCCAGCCGATCAGCGCGAGCCAGGTCTCGCCGTGTACAGCGACATGACGCAGGCCCTTGCCGATGACGCCGTGGAACGCCAGGTAGTGGTGCTCCTCCACCAACCGGTCCCAGCGCCGGTGCTCCTGCGCGCCCCAGGTCGGACGCACCGTGACCGCGCGCAGATCAATGGACGAATCCGGGATCGGCAGCGTCGCCATGAGCGGCACACTGCCACATCGAGAAAGGAATGGCCAGCGCCGACTTCAGCTCACCCTGCGCGACGGGCAGACAATAAATTCGCCCTGTGTCGTTGGGCTTGTTGTCGGCGCGCAGCTTCTCGTCCAGGTAGTTGTCCACCGCCTGGTTGTAGAACACCGCGCCGAGCAGGAACTTGGAGATGAGCTGCGGATAGTCGTAGCCGTTCGCCGCATCGAAGCCCTTCTCCGCAGCGGACGCCTTGTCGATCCAGAACGACACCAGCTCAGGCCCGGTCATATTGTTGGGCATGCCCGGCACTGCGCCCTTGTAGGTCTTGCCCGCAAGATTGGTGCCCTTGCTGAGCTCGTCGACGCCGCTCTGCTTCACCACGAACGGGCCCTTGGTGGCCGGCGCGATGATCGCGCGGCCCGCGTCCTTGCCCTCGAAGTAGGCGGTCATCTTGGCCTTCAGCTCGGCATCCGGCGCGCCGGAGCCCTTGCCGGCGAGCTTCTTGAGCGAATCGTGCAGGACCTGGCGGGCGATCTGGCCGCCGTAGGAGACCGACGTCGTCGCCGACCCCTCGTAGCCCTTCAGTGTGACCGGAAAGCCCGCATAGACATCGCCCTCCGCGTTCGCTGCCACTGGCAGCGCGGCAAGGGCAAAGAGGGCTGAACCTGCGACAAGCATTCGCTTCATGGCGTCGACTCCCTTATCTCTGGTCTCGGTTGACCCGCTCTCGGACTCCCTGTCCTCGCCGGGCGCTGAAAAAGGAAAACATGCGGCCTCGGTGGGCCGATTGGCTTCGTGCAAATCAATGGCGAGCGGTCCGGGACTCCCCCGCCTCACCCCGACCCTCTCCTCCCCAGGGAGGAGAGGGGGAACGGGTGGGGCCGCTGCGTCCCCCCTCCGCCCTCTGGGGGGAGGGGGACAGGGGGAGGTGGGGGCCATTCGGGCTGCTGCGATCTGGCAAGGTCGAATCATGCTCTAGTGCAACCTGCGCGGCGCAGCCGCGTCCGCCGTTAGGCCGGTCGGGAAGCCCGCGCTCTCGGCGAGCACGAGCCGCTGCGGCAGCTGGAACCCCGCCTCGCGCAACGCCCGCGCGAACGCGGCGCCATCGGCCGCTGCGGTGCGCATCGCTGCGGGCGGGAGGAACCAGGAGAGCAGAGAGGCCGCGTGCCGGTGGTCGCCTTCCTGGCAGCTCGCGAGGAACGACAGGAAGAGCCGCTCGTCATTGCTGACGAAGCGGCAGCACATGGGGTTGAGCCGCAGGCCGCGCACGCCCGCGCAGCCGAAGATGTCGAGGGTTCGCTCCAAAGCCTCCGCCGCGTCGAGTCCTGCGGCCGGGCCGCCGGTCGGGCAGAGCGCAACGCTGAGCTCGCCGCCGACGCGGGCACGGACGTCGTGCCGGCAGGCCGAGGCCTCGGCCCCGGTCGCCTCGGCGCCGTGGTGGGCGGCGGCGAGCCTGCGCGCGGACCAGAGCACGAGCTGTTCGGCGAAGGTGAGGCGGGGAATCGTCATTCCCGGCGCGGCCGGGCGGCGCGGCGCAACTGATTGAGTATCCTGCTGAATTGCGCCCTCGGCCATGTCGTCCTCCAGGTCCGGTCGGGTCCCCGTTCGACCCGTTACCACCGCTGCGAATGCAATCGCGTTGCATAAGCATAGCGACTCATAGAGTAAATGCAACTCATTCTTATTTTCTAAGGAGGTAGGCGATGACGGTTCGATGCGCCCGCCCAATTCGCGTCCTGGTGCCGCGCAAACCAGAAGAGTGATGAATAATTCGCGCCGGTCCGGTATCCATCCAAAACCGATAGATCCCTCAACTCCCTGTGGAGGCCGCCCGCCATGAAATTTCAGCTCGCCATCAACATGGAGCGGCTCGCGCCCGACCTCGACATGACCGATGTCGAGCGCCACACGCTGGAGATGGTGCAGATGGCCGACGCAGGCGGCTTCGCCATCGCCTGGGCCGCCGAGCACCATGCGCTGGAGATGACCATCGCGCCCAATCCGTTCCAGATCCTGACCTGGTGGGCGGCGCACACCTCGCGCATCCGGCTCGGCTCGGCGGTGGTGGTGGCGGCGTACTGGCACCCGATCAAGGCGGCGGGCGAGGCGGCGCTGCTGGACCTCTACAGCGGCGGGCGGCTCGAGTTCGGCATCGGCTCCGGCGCCTATCAGCGCGAGTTCGACCGCATGCATCCCGGCCTGCAGCGCAACGACGCGTTCCACTACATGTTCGAGATGCTGCCCGCGGTGAAGGCGCTCTGGCAGGGCGACCACGCGCACGAGGGCGAGTTCTGGTCCTTCCCGGCCGCGACCTCGGTGCCGAAGCCATTGCAGAAGCCTCATCCGCCGATCTGGATCGCAGCGCGCTCACCCGACACCTACGACTTCGCGGTCAAGCACGAATGCAACATCCTTTCCTGGCCGCTCACCCGCCCGATGTCGGAGGTCGAGGCCTACAAGGGGCGCATGGAGGCTGCGCTCGCCGACAACCCCGGCAAGCGGCGGCCAATCTTCGCCACCATGCGCCACACCGTGGTCTACGACACTGCGGCGGAGTGGGAGGTGCCGGTAAAGGCCGCGATTCGCCAGTTCGGCCAGTTCGAGAACCTGTTCAAGAACCTGGGCGATGTCGCCAACGGCTTCCCGCGCACGATCCCTCTTTCGGAATTGGAGAACCGGGGCGAGTACGACCCGCGCATGCTCCACGACAACCTGATGTTCGGCACGCCCGACGAGGTGATCCAGAAACTCAGGGGCTACGAGGCGCTCGGCGTCGACCAGTTCACCTACTACGCGAGCCTCGGCCTCGGCATGAAGGAGCAGAAGCGCTCGCTGAGGCTGTTCATCGAGGAGGTGATGCCGGCGTTCGCATGACGCCGCGCGCGCTCTCGGCACTGAACGGCTGGCGCGGATGAGCGCGGGCAGCGTCGGCGAGACGGCCTGGGAGCGGCACGGCAGCGGGCCGCCGGTCGTGCTGATTCACGGCTTCGGCCTGAACCGCGCGATGTGGCAGTGGCAGCGCCCGGCGCTCACGCCGCAGTTCAGCGTGCTGACCTACGACCTGCTGGGGCACGGAGAGAGCGCGCCACCCGCCGGCACGCCCGACCTCGCCATGTTCTCCCGCCAGCTTTTCGGCCTCATGGACCGCTGCGGCATCGAGCGGGCGGCTGTCGTCGGCTTCTCGCTCGGCGGCATGATCGCGCGCCGCGTCGCGCTGGATCGTCCGGACCGGCTGTCGGCGCTCGCGATCCTGAACTCGCCGCACGATCGCAGCCCCGCCGAGCGCGAGGCGGTCCGGGCGCGCGTGCGTCAGACCGAGGCCCACGGCCCTGCCGCGAACGTGGAGCCCGCCCTCGAGCGCTGGTTCACGCCGGCCTTCCGCGCCGAGGCGCCGGAAACCGTCGCGCTCGTCCGCGCGTGGATCGCACGCAACGAACCCACGCTCTATCCGCAGATCTACCGGGTGCTCGCTGAGGGCGACGCCGAGATCGCCGAAGGCTTGGAGCGGATCGCGTGTCCGACCCTGGTCATGACCGGCTCGGACGATCCCGGCAACACGCCCGCCATGGCGCGGGCCATGGCCGGGCTGATCCCCGGCGCCCGGCTCGCGATCCTGCCGGGCCTTCGGCACATGGCGCTCGCCGAGCGGCCCGCGGCGGTGAGCGCACCGCTCCTCGCCTTCCTGCGCGACGCGCTTGCCTAGCCCAGGCGAAGCCGGCCGTGCCGACCCTCCGCCCGGTGCAGCAGGCTCACGATCTCCTCGGGCCCTTGGCGCTTCCTGGCCGCTCCCGGTCCTCCTCGTTCCATGATCCGAACGTGGGCCAGCCCGACGGCGGAGGATCGATGCAGGCCATCGAAGCCAGGGGTCACTGGCTGTCCGCGCCGAGATAGATTCCGGAGCCGATGACGCCCCTCTGCTCCGAGTTGGGCACCGGGAAGCTCACCGCGTAACCGAACTTGGGGGAGCCGGTGTCCTCGTCTCCCTCGATTGCCGGGTTGTCGTAGTGATACCGCAGAAAGCTACGACCCTCGCGCCGCGCACGTCCGATCAGCTCCTCGGCGAACCTCACCCCGTAGACGTCCGTCCTCGTCATGTCCGTGGTCTTGCCTTCGCGAAACGGCTCGGATCCGTGAAACAGGGTGACGCCCCCGCCACTCACGACGTACAGGTAGATGGAGCCTGATTTCCAGTCCCCTCCTTCCACCCGGAAGGCGTTTCTGACCCCGGTGAGGGCGCTGTAGCCTTCGGACATGACGGCTTCCTGGTACGTCCTGGCCGCTTCCTCGACGAAAGCGATGAGTGTCTCACGGTCCACGACCTCCGATGCGGTGACCGCGGGCTTCGGCAGATCCGCGATCTCGATTGAGACATGGGAGACGTCCTGCGAGAAGCCGCCGACCAGCACGAACTTTCTTGCGGTGATTCCGGAGGTGTATTCCACGGCGTATGCCGTTTTCGGCCCATCGTCGTGGTATTCGACGAAACCGCCGCCCCCGGCAGCGGCCGCGAATAGCTCCTCCACGACCCTGGTGCCGCGTTCGTCCTCGACGCCGAGCAGATTCTTGCTCTCCGCCGAGCGATCGTTCCCGTGGATGAACGGCTCCCCGCTCTTGAGGAAGATGACGAGGAACATCGATCCGGACTTCCAGTCGCCCTCCGTTCTCAACCTCTCCCTGAGCTTCGCTCCTTCGTTCATGTCCGTGATCGCCTCGATATCCGCCTTCACCCCTTCGACGAAGGCCTTGAGGCTTGCATCGTCCTTGACTTGGGCGGCCGTCGTCCCGGCCCCGGCAGCCCCGCTCGCCAACATGACCATTGCCAGAACGGCAAGGGCCGGCGCTGCATTGCGGATCAGTCGCATCGCGTTCTCCCTCCATAGTCCAACGAGTTTCATGGAAGAGTGACTGGGCCGCTGGCTGGTCGGCGTGGCTCGCGGCCGTGTGGCCTGTCGGCTTGCCGACAGTATTTTGTTTCCCGATTGCGCATGAATTTCAGCCAGCTTGAGCACTCGGTGACCTGTCTCCACTGAGTGGTCCGGCAAGCATGTTAGTCGAGCGGTGCCGGCGGGGCCATGTCGGAAGTGGCCGGCCTATCACCCTCCTGCATGACGCACTCGCCGAGGTTTTAGCCAGCTACCCGAACGCGGCGAGGACGCCGACGCCGCCGACCACCATGGCGACACCGCCCCACTGCAGCCGCGAGACCGGCTCGTGCAGGAAGAGCCGCGCCAGCACCACCGTCACCACCGTGTAGCCCACGCTCGCCACGATCGCGTACTCGCCGTTCGGGAGTTCGAGGCCGAAATAGAGCAGCAGGTGGCCCGTGGTATCGAGGACCCCGAAGGCGGCCAGAATCGGCCAGGCCCGCGCGGGGAAGGGCATGCGCCGGCGACGGGCAAGCAGGATCGCCGCGACCCCGGCGAAGCCGAATATGCGCACCACCAGCACGGTCTGCCAGGGGCCGTAGATGTCGATGGCCTTGTCGGCGGCGGTGAGCGAGGCGGCGTAGACCGCTGCCGCGACGAATGAGTAGAGGATGGTCCGCCGCATCACGGCTGGCGCGTATTCCGGTGCGGTCCTGTCCCCGGAGGCCGTCGCCCGCGCCACCAGCCAGACGCCTGCCATGGTCGCGACCATGGCGCCCCAGTGGAGCGGATCGGGCCGGGCGCCGAGGGCGACCGAGATCGGCACGGCGATCGCCGGGTAGCAGGCCACCACCGGCGAGGCGAGCGAGACAGGACCGTGCGTCACGGCGTGGTAGAACAGGAGCGAGCCGATCACGGTGCCAGCGCCGATCCCGACGAGCCAGTGGAGGCCGTCGAGGCGCCAGTCGAAGGGCACGCCCGACGCCGCCATGATGACCGCGATCATCGCGGCGCCGACCGCCATCATCGAGCAGGTCGCCGCCAGCACGCCAACCGAGCGGCCGGAGAACCGCGCGCAAATGTCCGCAAGGCCCCAGGCGAGCGCGCAGCCCGCGCCCCAGGCGGCCGCGCTCTCCATCACGAAGCCGGAATCACGATGTCAGGCGATCTTGCGGGGCAGCCGTCCGCACAGGCGTTGGCGGGCGGATGGGTGATGGCGGTACACGGGCGGGGACATGGCGGCGCGGATTATGGGCGAGGGCGCGTGCGATGGCGACCCGGCCGTTTCCGCGCCGGCGTCAGAATCCTGTTGCTCCATCCACCGGGTAATGTCGTAATTGGAATAATACGCCGTGCGTGCGTGACACGATCGGCCGGGGAGGCGCCTGACCGGCGTCGATGCCATGAGGACCAACGATCCCGGGAGCCAATTCGGCTTCCTGATGGTCCCGAAGTTCTCGCTCGGTGCGCTGTCCAGCGCAATCGAGTCGCTTCGGCTCGCCAACTACGTCAGCGGCCACACCCTCTACGAATGGCGCACCGTCTCCATGGACGGCGAGGCCGTGGCGTCGTCCGCCGGCCTCAGCGTCGCTGCAGATCTCTCCATCGGTGACGCCGCCGATCGCCTGTCCACCGTCTTCGTCTGCGGCGGCATCGAGACCCACCTCTTCGAGGACGCGCGGCTCGCGATTTGGCTGCGGCAGATCGAGCGGCGCGGCACGAACATCGGCGCGCTCTGCACGGGCAGCCACATTCTGGCGCGCCTCGGGCTGCTCGACGGCTATCGCTGCACCATCCATTGGGAGAACCTGCCGGGCTTCATCGAGGATTTCCCCAGCGTGGATGTCAGCGAGGACATCTTCGTCATCGACCGCAACCGCTACACCTGCGCGGGCGGCATGGCGGCGTCCGACATGATCCTGAGCTTCATCAACCGCGATCACGGCTACGAGCTGGCCGCCGCGGTCTCCGAGGCCCTGGTGCTGGAGCGGATCAGGGGCGAGGACGACCACCAGCGGATGGCGCTGCGCCTGCGCCTCTCGGTGAGCCAGCCCAAGCTTCTCTCCACCATCAACCTGATGTCGGAGAACATCGAGGCGCCGCTCAGCCAGACCGAACTCGGGCGGGAGATCGGCCTCTCGACCCGTCAGCTCGAACGGCTGTTCCTGAAATATCTGAACAGCACGCCCAGCCGCTACTACCTCGAAATGCGGCTCAACCGCGCGCGCGCCCTGCTGCAGCAGACCTGCATGTCCGTGACCAACGTGGCGCTCGCCACGGGCTTCGTCTCGGCATCGCACTTCTCGAAGTCGTTCCGCCTGCACTTCGGGCATGCGCCCCGCGACACAAAGCGGCTGACCAGCGGCTCGCCTCCCTTCCGCGCGGTCGATGCCGACTTGCCGGAATCGGCGCCTCTGTAACGCGCCCTGGGGCGGCACGGCCGGTCTCATGGAGCTTTGTCGCAGGCCGGCAAGCCAGTGTCGCGTCTGGGACAGACTGTCCGCCCCATGTGATTCCTGACTTCGATGGTTGAATCACGTAAGTAGTTGATATTGGCCGGTTCTCATTTCCGGCTAGGCACTACACTCGGCATTTCTTCGAGCCCGGGCCGGGCTTCGCCGGCGCTCAGACGAGTTGGTACGGGGTGATCGTCAGGGGCAGCCCCATGGTTGCGTAGATCTGCTCGGCCGCCGGCGTCGGCTTCGACGGGATGACGTAGCGGTTGCCCGATTGCGCGCAGCGCAGGACCGAGCATTGGCGGTGGACGAGGGCGGAGCGGATCACTTCCGGGGACATCCGCCTCTTCTGGACGGCGACACGGTAGGCAAGGTGGCGGACGCAGGCGAAGGCCATGAAGGCGATGGCGATGTGGGCGCGGATCCGGTTCTCGTTCCAGTGCCAGATCGGCCGCACCTTCAGGTCGTGCTTGGTGATCCGAAAGCTCTCCTCGACCTGCCAGAGCCCGTGGTAGTGGGCCATCACTTCGGTGACGCTGGCGTCGCGCAGATTGGTGATGACGCCGGCGAGCCCGTCCCATCGCTCGGCCTCGGCGATCTTCTCCGGGTTCACCGTGAGCCGCGCGTCGCCCTCGACGGCGATGAAGCGCTTGGCGCCGTGATTGGAGAGCAGCTCCTTGGGATTGTCGCTGCGCTCCAGCTTGTCGAGCAGGCGCGCCACCGCCTGGCGGCGCTCGTGTGCGTCCTTGCGCGCGCGCTCGGGGCAGAAGACGACGATCAGGCGCCGGCCCTTGTGCTCCCATTCGCCGACCCGGCGGTTCTCCGATCCCTCGAGAGGACCATAGGCGTCCAGATCGAGAACCTTCTTCTTCAGCGCGGCCGGCAGCTTGCGCAGCCGGGCGCCGAGCACGTACTCGCCGCGGATGTCGTCCATGGCGTCGAGGTTGTCTGCGCTCAGCATGCCCCGGTCGGCCACACAGACCGTGCGCTCCACCTGGTGGCGGCGCTGCATGTCCTGCAGGACCGGGACCAGGCTCTTCCCCTCGTAGGTGGAGCCGGGGAAGACCTCGTAGCTGATCGGCAGCCCTTCGCGCGTCACCATCAGGGCCAGCAGGACCTGCGAGTCCCTGTGCTTGCCGTCCTTGCTGAAGCCGTGCTGGCGAAGCTCGTCCTCAATCGCGGTCTCGAAGTAGAGCGTGGTGCAATCGAAGAAGAGCACCGCCACCGGCTCCGGCAGCAGCGAGCGGCTCGCCTCGCCCACGCGCGTGCGCAGATGGTTGATCACGGGCGCGTCGAGCTGGTCCATCATCCGGTAGACCTTCTCGAGGGGAAGGCTCACGCCGAAGTCCTCCTCGAGCCGGCGCACGCTGCCCCGCTTGCTGTCGGGGTTGGCGATGCGTGCCATCACCACGTGGAACAGCGCGTCGTGCGAGGCGCGGTAGCGCGATCGCCGCAGCAGCCCGTCGAGGCCCAGCAGCCGGTACATCTCGCCGTAGACCTCGTGGATGCCCGTGATCAGCCGCTGCTCCTCTTCGAGTTGCTTGAGATCGACGGGAAGCTCTTGCTTGCCGTCCCCTTGGCGTCCGACGCGGATCACCTGGTCTGCGATCTTCTCGGGCGCGAACAGCAAGGGCTGGCGCTCGTCCTCCAGCTTCGCCTTGACGTACTCGCCGAGCTGCCTCAGGCGCTCCAGCTCGTCCTCGTCCATGGCCACGCCGATGTGGCGGACGATGCGCTGGCGGACCTTGCCGCCGTCGCGCACGGCCTCGACGAGCTGGACCGAGCGGCGCGGGCTGTTGGGGGTGGTCTTGATACGCACGAACATGGTGGGAGTGTAGCGCGGGGCGGGGATATCGACAATCCAATATATCCACTAGGCACTACAACGCGACTTGACCGCACCGCAACCGCTAAGTCATTGTCTTCGCTGAAATCTCCAGACGGGAGATCGGCCAGAATCAGGCCCAACCGTCGAAGTCAGGAGGACATCTTCGTCATCGACCGCAACCGCTACACCTGCGCGGGCGGCATGGCGGCGTCCGACATGATCCTGAGCTTCATCAACCGCGATCACGGCTACGAGCTGGCCGCCGCGGTCTCCGAGGCCCTGGTGCTGGAGCGGATCAGGGGCGAGGACGACCACCAGCGGATGGCGCTGCGCCTGCGCCTCTCGGTGAGCCAGCCCAAGCTTCTCTCCACCATCAACCTGATGTCGGAGAACATCGAGGCGCCGCTCAGCCAGACCGAACTCGGGCGGGAGATCGGCCTCTCGACCCGTCAGCTCGAACGGCTGTTCCTGAAATATCTGAACAGCACGCCCAGCCGCTACTACCTCGAAATGCGGCTCAACCGCGCGCGCGCCCTGCTGCAGCAGACCTGCATGTCCGTGACCAACGTGGCGCTCGCCACGGGCTTCGTCTCGGCATCGCACTTCTCGAAGTCGTTCCGCCTGCACTTCGGGCATGCGCCCCGCGACACAAAGCGGCTGACCAGCGGCTCGCCTCCCTTCCGCGCGGTCGATGCCGACTTGCCGGAATCGGCGCCTCTGTAACGCGCCCTGGGGCGGCACGGCCGGTCTCATGGAGCTTTGTCGCAGGCCGGCAAGCCAGTGTCGCGTCTGGGACAGACTGTCCGCCCCATGTGATTGAAGAGAAACCGGGTTAAGGTGCCGCGCCGCACGCCCGCAACGCGGGTCTGCAACCCAAGCGTGCGGCGCCGATGAACAGCAGCCCAGCGCCGTCAACGCCCGGATCAGGACAGTGAACATGCCGGACGACGATATCATTCTCAGCGAGCTGAGCGACGCCGATCTCGTCGAGCAGATGCACGACGACCTCTACGACGGCCTCAGGGAGGAGATCGAGGAGGGCGTCAACATCCTGCTGGAGCGCGGCTGGGCGCCCTACACGATCCTGACCGACGCGCTGGTGGAGGGCATGCGCATCGTCGGCATCGATTTCCGCGACGGCATCCTGTTCGTGCCGGAGGTGCTGAAGTCCGCCAACGCCATGAAGGGCGGCATGGCGATTCTCCGCCCGTTGCTGGCCGAGACCGGGGCGCCGCGCGCTGGCAAGATGGTGATCGGCACGGTCAAGGGCGACATCCACGACATCGGCAAGAACCTCGTCACCATGATGATGGAGGGCGCCGGCTTCGAGGTGATCGACCTCGGCATCAACAACCCGGTGGAGAACTACCTCGACGCGCTGGAGGAGCACGAGCCCGACATTCTCGGCATGTCGGCGCTGCTCACCACCACCATGCCCTACATGAAGGTCGTGATCGACACGATGAAGGAGAAGGGCATCCGCGACGACTACGTGGTGATGGTGGGCGGCGCGCCGCTCAACCAGGAGTTCGCGACGGCGGTCGGCGCCGACGCCTATTGCTCCGATGCCGCGATCACGGTGGAGACGGCCAAGGAGCTGATGAAGCGCCGGCACAACCTGCGCGACGTTGCGGGTGCCGCCTGAGTCCTGCACACAATGGTGGAAGCCGTGACGCCTGAGCACACCGACCTCTCCGTCGACGAAGAGGCCGCGTTCGCGTCAGCCGGGCCGGCGCGTGCGCTGGTCATCGCCTGCGGCGCGCTCGCCCGCGAGATCGTCGATTTCCGCGCGACCAACGGCTTCGATCATCTCGACATCACCTGCCTGCCGGCCAAGCTGCACAACCGCCCCCACCTGATCCCGGACGCGGTGCGCGCGAAGATCCAGGCGAACCGGGCCCAATATCGCGCGATCTTCGTGGCCTACGGCGATTGCGGCACTGGCGGCCTGCTCGACAAGGTGATCGAGGAGGAAGGCGTGGAGCGCATCGGGGGGCCGCACTGCTACGCCTTCTACACCGGCCAGGACGCGTTCGCCGCCATCACCGACGACGATCCCACCCAGTTCTTCCTGACCGACTACATGGTGCGCCATTTCGACCGGCTGATCATCGAGGGCCTGGGGCTGGATCGCTGGCCCGAGCTGCGCGAGGACTACTTCGGCAACTACACGAACTGCGTCTACATCTCCCAGGTCCGCGATGAGGCGCTGGAGGCCAAGGCCCGCGAGGCGGCCGGGCGCTTGGGGCTCGGCTATGTCCATCGCCACGTGGGCTACGGCGAGCTCGCGGGCCTCATGGAAACCGCGGCAAAAGCCGGCGAAGAAGCAGGAGCGCCATGACACGCACCATCGTCAGTTCTGCCACCAGGGAGGTGGCGATCGGGTTCGACGAGCCCTTCTGCATCATCGGCGAGCGGATCAACCCCACCGGCCGCAAGCTGCTGATGGCGGAGATGGCGGCGGGCGACTATTCGCGGGTGGAGAAGGACGCGCTGGCCCAGGTCGCGGCGGGCGCGCACATGCTCGATGTCAACGCGGGCGTGCCGCTCGCCGACGAGCCGAAGATCCTCGCCGACTGCATCCAGCTGGTGCAGTCGCTGGTGGACGTGCCGCTCTCCATCGACAGCTCCATCGTGGCCGCGCTCGAGGCCGGGCTGGAGGTCTACCAGGGCAAGCCGCTGCTCAACTCGGTCACTGGCGAGGAGGAGCGGCTGGAATCGGTGCTGCCGCTGGTCAAGAAGTACGGCTGCGCCGTCGTCGCCATCTCCAACGACGAGAGCGGCATCTCCGAGGACCCCGACGAGCGCTTCGCCATCGCCAAGATGATCGTCGAGCGCGCCATGGACCACGGCATCCCCAAGGAGGACGTTGTGGTGGACCCGCTGGTCATGCCCATCGGCGCCATCAACAAGGCTGGCGTGCAAGCATTCGCCATCATGCACCGGCTCAAGGAAGAGCTCGGCGTCAACTCGACCTGCGGCGCGTCGAACATCGGCTTCGGCCTGCCCAACCGGCCCAGCGTGAACGCGGCCTTTCTCAGCATGGCCGCGCGCTCGGGCCTCACGTCGGCGATCATGAACCCGCTGCACGAGGCCGAGATCGCCGCAGTCATGGCCTCCGACATGATGAACGGCAACGATCCCGACTGCGCGCGCTGGCTCACCCGCTTCCGCGAGCCGGCGGGCGCGAACGGCAGCGAGGGCAGGCGCGGCCGGCGCGAGGGGCGCCGGCGCCGGCGGGAGGGCGCCGCCGTCAGCGCGTGAGCGCATGAGCGAGAGCGCGTTCGTCGTCTTCACGCCGTCCGGCAAGCGCGGGCGGTTTCCCACCGGCACATCGGTCCTCGACGCGGCGCGCTCCATCGGCGTCGATCTCGATTCCGTGTGCGGGGGCCGCGGCCTCTGCGGCCGCTGCCAGGTGGAGGCCGGAACCGGCCACTTCGCCAAGTTCGGGATCGAGAGCGCGCCAGGCCATCTGAGCCCGCCGGGCGAGAAGGAGGCCCGCTACGCTTCCCGCCGCGGCCTCGCGGACGGCCGTCGCCTCGGCTGCTCGGCGCTGATCGAGGGCGATGTCGTCATCGACGTCCCGCCCGAGAGCCAGGTCCACAAGCAGGTCGTGCGCAAGCGCGCCGAGGCCAGGGACTACACCATCGATCCCGCGATCCGGCTGCACTACGTCGAGGTCGCGGAGCCGGACATGCACAACCCGCGCAGCGATTTCGAGCGGCTCACCGACGCGCTCGGCGCGCAGTGGGGCCTGAGCGACCTCACCGCCGACCTGCACGTCCTGCAAGGCCTGCAGCGCGCGCTTCGCGACGGCGAATGGTCGGCGACGGTGGCGGTCCACCGGGCGGCGCGCATCGTCGCCGTCTGGCCCGGCTTCCACGAGCGGGCCTACGGCGCGGCCTTCGACATCGGCTCCACCACCATCGCCTGCCATCTGGCCGAGATATCGAGCGGCGCCGTCGTGGCCTCCGCCGGGCGCATGAACCCGCAGATCCGCTTCGGCGAGGACCTGATGAGCCGGGTCTCCTACGTGATGATGAACCCCGGCGGCGAGGCCGAGCTGACCGAGGCGGTGCGCGGCGCGGTGAACGCGCTGATCGGCGAGGTCGCGGACCAAGCAGGTGTCGCGCGCGGCGACATTCTCAACGCGGCCTTCGTCGGCAACCCGATCATGCACCACCTGCTGCTGGGTATCGACCCGACCGAGCTGGGTGGCGCGCCCTTCGCGCTCGCGGCCTCCGGCGGCCTCACCCTGCCGGCGCGTGACATCGACCTCGACGTCAATCCCGGCGCACGCGTCTACGTGTTGCCTTGCATCGCGGGCCACGTCGGCGCGGACGCGGCGGGTGTCGTGCTCTCCGAAGCCCCGCACCGGGCGGACGAGACCGTGCTGGTCGTCGATGTCGGCACCAACGCAGAGATCGTGCTCGGCAACCGCGAGCGGCTGCTGGCCGCGTCCTCGCCCACGGGCCCCGCCTTCGAGGGCGCGCAAATTACCGCCGGCCAGCGTGCGGCCCCCGGCGCGATCGAGCGGGTGCGCATCGACCGCGACACGCTGGAGGCCATGGTCAAGGTCATCGGCTGCGAGCTCTGGTCCGACGAGGAGGGATTCGGGGAGGCCACCGCCGCCACCGGCGTCACCGGCATCTGCGGTTCCGGCATCATCGAGGCGCTGGCCGAGATGTACCTCGCCGGCATCCTGCTCGCCGACGGCACCATCGCCGGCGCCGCCCAGGCACGCACCGCGCGTATAGCCGAAGAGGGACGGACCTTTCGTTACCTTCTCCATCCCGGCGAGCCGGCGATCTCCATCCATCAGAACGACGTGCGCGCCATTCAGCTTGCCAAGGCGGCACTCATGGCCGGCGCCCGGCTGCTGATGGACCGCTTCGAGATCGAGAGCTTGGACCGGATCGTGCTGACCGGCGCCTTCGGCAGCCATATCGACCCGCTCTACGCCATGGTGCTCGGCATGATCCCTGACTGCCCGCTGGAGAAGGTAAGCGCCGCCGGCAACGCCGCCGGCACGGGCGCGCTGATCGCGCTGCTCGACTGCGCGGCGCGCGAGGAGATCGAGGCCGTGGTGCGCGAGGTCGAGAAGGTGGAGACCGCCGTCGAGCCTGCGTTCCAGCGTCACTTCGTCGACGCCATGGCGATCCCCCACGGCACGGCCGACTACGTCCACCTGCCGCAGCACGTCACGCTGCCCACGGCGGAGGCAGCACCGGCCTCCGCCGGCCGCCGCCGCAACCGCCGCCGCAGCCGGTCCTAGAGTACCATTCGGCCTCACCGGATTGCGTCCGTGCACGCGCCTCGGTCGGGTCGTAATGACCGCCATTGGCGGAGGAGACATCCCATGGCTGCCACTCGCTGCCTCGTCATCGCGTTCGGCATCGTCCTGATGCTGGCGGCGGCCGCCGTTCAACCCAGGGCGGAGGTCAGCGACCGCGCCGTCACCCGGGCGTTCCTGACCCTGCTCGTCGGAGACGCGGGCGACAGAGCGGGCGCGGCTGAGCTGATCGAGACGCAATGGCAGCCGTCGTTCACGCCGATGGCGCTCGAGGTGATCCGCCTGACCCGCAGCGCCGAGGTCTCCAGCGCCCTGGTGCGACTCATGGAGCAGGAGGTCGGCGCCGGGCACGGCCGCGATCTCGACGCCTGGCAGCGCGCGATGTGGAATGCGCCCGAGGCGCGGCACCCGCGCTACGCCGCCTTCAAGAGCGCGCTCTACAGCCTCATCGACCCGCGATTCTCGGCGTACTTCGACACGGCCGGTGAGGCGCTGATCCGGCTCGACGAGATCGTCTGGGGCGGCGTGCGGCAGGATGGCATCCCGCCGCTTCGCAACCCGGCGATGCTGGCCGCGGAAGACGCCCGTTATTTGGAGGACGGCAACATCGTGTTCGGCGTCTCCGTCAACGGCGACGCCCGCGCCTACCCGAAGCGCATCCTCGCCTGGCACGAGATGTTCGTCGACACCGTCGGCGGCGTGCCGGTCGCAGGCGTGTACTGCACGCTTTGCGGTACCGTGATCCTTTATCGCACCGAGCACGAAGGCGTGGAACACCGGCTCGGCACGAGCGGCTTCCTCTACCGATCGAACAAGCTCATGTACGACCAGGCCACCCAGTCACTGTGGAGCACGATGCGGGGCACGCCGGTGGTCGGGCCGCTGGTCGGCAAGGGCATCGTGCTGGAGCGCGGGAGCGTGGTGACGACCACCTGGGGCGAGTGGCGCAGGCGGCACCCCGGAACCCGCGTGCTCTCGCTCGATACTGGCCACCAGCGCGACTACGCCGAAGGGGCGGCCTACCGCGACTATTTCGCGACCGACGAGCTGATGTTCTCGGTCCCGGTCCTCGACACCCGGCTGAAGAACAAGGACGAGGTGTTCACGGTGCTTCTCGCCCGTCACCCCGAGGCGCCGCTCGCCATATCGGCCGAGTTCCTCGCACGAAACCCCGTCCATCACGATGCGATCGAAGGCACGGCGCTCGTGGTGCTCACCGATCCGTCGGGCGCGAACCGCGCCTACGCGAGCGAGGACGTGACGTTCACCCGGTACGACGGCGACAGGAGCGTCGAGGACGAAGCCGGCATGACCTGGACTCTGGACGAGCACGCCTTGACCGCCGAAGACGGGCGTGCGCTCCGCCGCCTCCCGGCGCAGCGGGCGTTCTGGTTCGGCTGGTACGCCGCGTTCCCGAACACCCGGCTCGTGCAGTAGCGGGCCGGAGGCCGGCGCGCGCGACGACCGGGTGCCAATTCGTCCGGTCGGAGAGTGCCCTGGCTCAAGCGAAGGCGTCGGGCATCGACGCCTTTTTCTTGGTTATGAACTCCTTGAGCGCTTCGTCCACGCCGGGGTCGATGGGGGGCGCCTCGTAGGAGGCCAGCATCGATTTGTAGAGATCGTGGGCGCGCTGCGTCGTGTCCTTGGAGCCGTCCGACTGCCACTGCTCGAAGCTGGAATTGTCGGCGACGGGGGAGCGGTAGAAGGCGGTCTCGAAGTTCGCCTGCGTGTGCGCGCAGCCGAGATAGTGGCTGCCGGGGCCGACTTCGCGGATCGCATCCAGCGCCTGGCCGTTGACCGAGAGGTCGTAGCCGTTTGCCAGCACCTGCATCATGCCGAGCTGGTCGGCGTCCATGACGAACTTCTCGTAGCCGCTCGCGAGCCCGCCTTCGAGCCAGCCCGCACCGTGCAGCACGAAGTTGGTGCCGGCGAGCACGGTCGGCAGCAGCGTGTTCGCGCTTTCGTAAGCCGCCTGCGCGTCAGGCAGCTTCGATGCGGTGAGCGCGCCGCCGCTGCGGAAGGGGACGCCCAGGCGCCGGGCCAGCGCGGCGAGGCCGAAGATCGCGAGCGTCGCCTCCGGCGTGCCGAAGGTCGGCGCGCCGCTCTGCATCGACATCGAGCTCAGGAAGCTGCCGAAGATCACCGGCGAGCCCGGCCGGCACAGCTGGCCGAGAGCGATGCCGGCCATGGCCTCCGCCAGAGTCTGCGCCATCGTGCCCGCAACCGAGACCGGCGCCATCGCGCCGGCCAGGATGAACGGGGTGATCAGCAGGCCCTGGTTGGCACGGGCGTAGACCTTGAGCGCGCCCAGCATGGTCGCGTCGAAGGTCATCGGCGAGTTGGCGTTGATCAGGCTGACCATGACGGCTTGGGAGTCGACGACGTCGGCGCCGAAGAGAATCTTCGCCATCTCCACCGAATCCGCCGCGCGCTCGGGGTGCGTGACCGAACCCATGAACGGCTTGTCGGAATAGCGCATGTGCGCGTAGACCATGTCGAGGTGGCGCTTGTTGACCGGCACGTCCACCGGCTCGCACACAGTGCCGCCGGAGTGGTGCATGGCCGGAGTCATGTAGGCGAGCTTGACGATGTTCTGGAAATCCTCGAGCTGGGCGTAGCGGCGCCCCTTCTCGATGTCGTAGATGAAGGGCGGGCCATAGACCGGCGCGAAGACAGTGTTGCCGCCGCCCATCTCGACCGACCGCTCGGGGTTGCGGGCAAGCTGCGTAAAGGTTGGCGGCGCGGTCGAGACCAGTTTGCGCGCGAGCCCACGCGGAAACCGCACGCGTTCGCCGTCGATGTCGGCACCGGCATCCTTGAAGAGCGCGAGCGCTTCCGGGTCGTCGCGAAAGTCGATCCCGATCTCTTCCAGGATCGTGTCCGCGTTCTCCTCGATCAGGGCCAGCCCCTCTTCGGTCAGCAGCCCGACCGAGGGGATTTCGCGCGTGATGTAGCGGAGCTGCTCGATTCCGCCGCCGGTCCGCTCCGCGCGCCGCGCGGCGCGTCCGCCGCCGCGGCGACCGCTTCGTTTCGTCATGGTTTGCCGCCGTCTGAAGTCGGTCCCATCCGTGGGAATCTATCGCTGTTTGGCCCAAGCCGCATCTTCGGGCCCACAGTGGGTGCGCATGGCACGCGGCACTAGCGGAATTGCGACCGAAAATCGCCATGCCGCGTCTCAACGCGGCGGGATTGCGCCATATTTCTGTCGCATTCTCGTACGATGTTTGCCGCAACGGCCGGGGTGACCGACGTTGCGGCTTCTTCACAGGGGACGATGGCACGGAGGACACCCGCCGCGAATGCGTCGGGCGCTCGTCGTGGGCTGCGCCATGGTCCTGATCGGCTCCGTGACGGCAGTCGCCCCGGCTGACCCGGTCGAGTCCAGCGAAACGAACCTTCTCCACCCGTCTCCCTGGGAAGCAGCCGACGCCGACGCGCAATTCCTGGCCGACCGAGTTCTCCGAAGGGAGAGCGGCTTCCTGTTGCCGGGTGACGAGCGCCGGTATGCGCTCGGTCACGAGGTCAAGCAGGCACTGTCGCTCGTCCGCCGCGCGTATCCGGCCATGGCGGAGGTTCGCGTGCGAGAGGAATACAGGCCGGGGCGGATCATACTCGGCCTCGAAGGCGAGCTGCGCGACGCCGTCATCGGCTTGTGGAACGAAGAGAACGCGCTAGCCCCGCCGCCCACCGGGCACGCGGCCTTCGACACCCTCAATGCGAAGTTGGGGCTCAAGGCTGCCGAGACGCTCCGCCATGGCGGTTTCGCATTCCTGGACGTGGACGAGCGCGTGGACGTGATTGGGGCAGCCTTTGCCTATTTCACGATCGAAGGCGTCGACAACGCCCGGCCCGAATGGGCGGTTGGAGACGGCCCCGATATCGACGCGGCCAAGGTGCAGGGTACCTGGCACGTCGTCTTTCGTGACGCATGGGGCGACTGCCCGGCCGGCTGCATCCACAGCGAGCTCTCGTTCTTCACCGTGGCGGACGGCGAGGTCCGGTGAATCGAGCCCGCAGAGGCGCGCGTCATGGCCCCGTTCGCGACGCTAATCGCGGACAGGGGCTGGCGCTTATCTGACTAGATCGCGTCCGTCTTTGACGGATGCGCGACAGGCCGCGATCGACAAAATGCGGGAGCGATTCCGTTTGGAACGGAAACGCTCTCGCGTCCTTCTGTTTCTGAAGTTTTCATGATTCTGGGTTGGCCGTGCAGCCTCCCCGACTCTCCAATTCTTCTCGTCATGCCCGGCCCCCGGATCAAGTCCGGGGGTGATCCGGGCATCTCTCTCTGCCAAATCCGTTGAGTCCCAAGCCAACACGTGGATGGCCGGGTCAAGCCCACTGCTCTCCGGTTTAGGAAGGGTGGACAGGGTGCATGGCTTGGCGCCTCGTCCACAAGCGCCCGGATCGGCCGCAAGGGATGATCCGCCGGAACCCGCGCCGCCAAATCTATGTAACTGAACAGACTGCCGCTGTGCTCGTCCGTGCCACGCATCACACCCTCGCCCCGATTGGCTACCCGATCAGCGAATCACGCCAATTCCAACAACGCCAGAGAGTTTTTCAGCAGCCTGCTAATACGAGCGCGGCATGCCGAGCACATGCTGGCCGAGGTAGGCGAGGACGAGGTTGGTCGAGATCGGTGCGACGCGGTAGAGCCGGGCCTCGCGGAACTTGCGCTCCACGTCGTATTCCTCGGCGAAGCCGAAGCCGCCGTGGGTCTGGAGGCAGGTATCGCCGGCCTTCCACGAGGCTTCCGCCGCCAGCAGCTTCGCCATGTTGGCCTCGGGCCCGCAGGGGCGGCCCGCGTCGAAGAGCGCTGCGGCCTTCTGCACCATCAGGCGCGCGGCCTCCATCTGCGCGTAAGCCTCGGCGATGGGGAACTGCACGCCCTGGTTGGCGCCGATGGGGCGCCCGAACACCTGGCGCTCGCTGGCATACGCGCTGGCCTTCTCGATGAACCAGCGGCTGTCTCCGATGCACTCGGCGGCGATCAGGATGCGCTCGGCGTTCATGCCGTCCAGGATGTAGCGAAAGCCCCGGCCTTCCTCGCCGATCAGGCTTGCGGCGGGGATCACCAGATCGTCGAAGAAGAGCTCGGTGGTCGCGTGGTTGATCATGGTGCGGATCGGCCTGATTTCGAGCCCGTGGCCCACCGCGTGCTCGAGCTCGACCAGGAAGACCGAGAGCCCCTCGGTGCGCTTCTTGGTCTCCGCCGCTGGCGTGGTGCGGGCGAGGAGCAGCAGCAGGTCCGAGTGTTCGGCCCGCGAGATCCAGACCTTCTGGCCGTTCACGGTGTAATCGCCGTCCGCGCGGCGCTCGGCGGTGGTCCGGAGCTGGGTGGTGTCCGAGCCCGTTGTGGGCTCGGTGACCCCGAAGGCCTGCAGCCGGCGCGCGCCGCTCGCGATCTGCGGCAGGTAGGTCTCCTTCTGCGCGTCCGAGCCGTGCCTGAGCACCGTGCCCATAGTGTACATCTGGGCGTGGCAGGCGCCGCCGTTGCAGCCGGACGCGTGGATTTCCTCCAGGATCGCCGCGCCCGCGCCGATGCCGAGCCCGCTGCCGCCGTAGCGCTCGGGTATCAGCGCGGCCAAAAAACCTGCGTCGGTGAGCGCCTGCACGAACTCTCCGGGGTAGGCCCGTTCGCGGTCCTTCTCGCGCCAGTACTCGCCGGGGTAGCGCGCGCAGAGGGCGCGGACCGGCTCGCGCAGCTCGCGGTGGTCGTCGTCGAGGTCGATGAAGGCGGGGCGCTCGCTCATTCCACGGTGACCGATTTCGCGAGGTTGCGGGGCTGATCCACGTCGGTCCCCTTCAGCACCGCCGTGTGGTAGGCGATGAGCTGGACCGGGATCGCGTAGAGGATGGGCGCGACGAAGTGGTCCAAAGCGGGCAGCGCCACGGTATCCGCCGCGAGCGGCGCCAGCGCCTCGCAGCCGGCCTCGTCGCTGATGACGACCACATGGGCGCCGCGCGCCGCCGCCTCCCGCAAGTTCGACGCCGTCTTGTCGAAGAGTGGGCCGGGCGGCGCCACCACGATCACCGGCACGCCCCGGTCGACCAGCGCGATGGGGCCGTGCTTGAGCTCGCCCGCCGCGAACCCCTCGGCATGGATGTAGGAGAGCTCCTTGAGCTTGAGCGCACCCTCCATGGCGATGGGGTAGCCGGTGCCGCGCCCGATGTAGAGCACCGTCTCGGCCTGGCGCAGGGTCTCCGCCAGCGCGAGCAGCCGCTCGTCGCGGCCCAGCACGTCCGCCGCATGGGCCGGCACGTGGGCGAGCGCGGCGGTGAGGCGCGCTTCCTCCGCCTCGTCGATGGCGCCCCGCGCCCGGGCCAGCGCGATGGCGAAGCAGGCGAGCGTCACGAGCTGGGTGGTGAACGCCTTGGTCGATGCCACCCCGATCTCGACGCCCGCGTAGGTGGGGAGCAGCGCGTCCGCCTCCCGCGCCATGGTGCTCTCGCGCACGTTGACCACCGCCGCCGTCGGCGCGCCGGCCGCGCGCGCGAAGCGGAGCGCCGCCAGCGTGTCCGCGGTCTCGCCGGACTGCGAGATGAAGAGTGCGACGCTGCCCTCGGCAAGCGGCGGCGCGCGGTAGCGGAACTCCGACGCGATGTCGATCTCGACCGGCACCCGCGCGGTCTGCTCGATCCAGTAGCGGGCGGCGAGGCCGGCGTAATAGGAGGTGCCGCAGGCGACGATGGTCACCCGCTCCACCCGCTCCAGCGCGAAGGGGAGGGCTGGCAGCGCCACCGTCTGCGCGCCCGGGTTGTAGTAGGCGCCGAGCGTGTCGCCGATGGCGCTCGGCTGCTCAAAGATCTCCTTCAGCATGTAGTGGCGGTAGTTGCCCTTGCCGATCATGGCGCCGTCGTGGGCGGTCACGCTCTGCGCACGCGCGACGGCCCGGCCGCTCGGCTCGCGCACTGTCGCCACGCCCGGCCGCAGCACCGCCCAGTCGCCCTCGTCGAGGTAGCTGATCCGGCGCGTGAAGGCGGCGAGCGCCAGCGCGTCCGAGGCGAGATAGGTGGCGTCGTCCGCGTGCCCGACGGCAAGCGGCGAGCCGCGCCGCGCGCCGATCAGGAGCCCCGCGTGGCCCGCGAAGATAATGGCCAGTGCGAAGGCGCCTTCCAGTTGTTTGAGAGCCTCGGCCGTGGCGGTCTCGGGATCGAGCCCGCGTTCCATGTAAAGGTCGATGAGGTGCGGGACCACCTCGGTATCGGTGTCGGAGCTGAGCTCCCGTCCCTCCGCCTCCAGCGCGGCCCGCAGCTCGCGGTAGTTCTCGATGATGCCGTTGTGGACCACCGCGACGCGGCCGGCGGCGTGCGGGTGGGCGTTGGTCTCGCTGGGCTCGCCATGCGTGGCCCAGCGGGTGTGGCCGATGCCGACGGTGCCGCTGACCGGGCGCTCGGCCACCAGGCGCTCAAGCCCGCCGAGCTTGCCCTCGGCCCGGCGCAGCTCGATGGAGCCGTTGGCGAGCGTCGCCAGCCCCGCCGAATCGTAGCCCCGGTATTCGAGCCGCCTCAGCCCGTCGAGGATATGCGGCGCCGCCTGATCCGGGCCGGTGACGCCGATGATTCCGCACACGGTGCCGGTACTCCCCTTCAGTCCCCGGCAGGGTCGGGCTCGCGCCGCTCGCGCCGCTCGCGCCGCCGCGCCGCCGCGCCCTCGCGCTGTTTTTGCTCGCCCCTGGCGACGGCGATGGCGTCCGCCTCCACGTCCTCGGTGATCACACTGCCCGCGCCGACCACCGCGCCGGGGCCGACCGTCACCGGCGCCACCAGCGCCGTGTTGGAGCCGATGAACGCACCGTCGCCGATCTCGGTCCGCGACTTCCGGTAGCCGTCGTAGCTGCAGGTGATCGTGCCCGCGCCAATGTTGGCGCCTGCGCCGACGCCGGCATCGCCGACGTAGCTCAGGTGCTTGATCTTGGCGCCTTCCGCGACCGAGCTGCTCTTCACCTCGACGAAGTTGCCGACGATCGCGCCTTCGCCGATGTCGCTGCCCGGCCGGAGCCGCGCGAACGGGCCGATCGTGGCGCCCTTCCGCACGCGGACCCCCTCCAGGTGGCTGAAGGGCCTGATCTCGACGCTGTCCTCGATGACGACACCGGGGCCGATGACGACGTTGGGCCCGACGGTCACGTCGGAGCCCAGGCCCGTGTCGAGGCTGAGCCAGACGGTGGCCGGATCGACCAGCGTGGCGCCCCCTTCCATCGCCGCCCGGCGCAGCCGGTCCTGCACGACCCGTTCGGCTTCGGCAAGCTGGACCCGGTCGTTGATACCCATGACCTCTTCCGCAGGCGCCTCGGCGACCGCGCACCGGCCGCCCTCGGCGGCGACGATGGCTGGCAGGTCAGTCAGGTAGTACTCGCCCTTGGCGTTGTCGTTGTCGATGGCGTCGAGCAGGGGGAAGAGCCGGCGCCCGTCCACCGCCATCGTGCCGGCGTTGCAGAGCGTGACCGCGCGCTCGTCCCCGCTGGCCTCGGCGTATTCCACGATGCGCGCGAGTGTGCCGTCGGGGCTGAGAATCAGGCGGCCGTACTCGGCCGGGTCCTCCGGGCGAAAGCCCAGCGCTGCGGCGGCCACGCCGTTCCCCTCGCGCCGTGCCTGGATGAGCCTGGAAAGAGTCTCACTGCGGACCAGCGGCGTGTCCGCGTAGAGCACGAGCACGTCGCCTTCGAAATCCTCCAGGAGCGGGCGGGTCTGCGCCACCGCGTGGGCGGTGCCGCGCGGCTCGTCCTGCACCACGCAGGCGACCGCCCCGTCGCCACCCTCCAGGCCGGGGGCCGCCGACTCAAGCTCGGGCCCGATCACCAAGATCATGCGCTCGGGCTCGAGCGAACGGGCGTTGGCCAGCACATGCTCCACCATTGGCAGCCCGGCCAGCGGATGCAGCACCTTGGGCAGGGCCGAGCGCATGCGCGTGCCCTTGCCCGCCGCCAGCACGACGCAAGCAAGCCCGCTCACCCGCGCCTCCGCTGTGAGGTGCCCGCCCGATTGGGACGCGTGTGTTGGGAGACCGCTTGGCTCACGCCCGATGCCTCATTCGCTCAGGGATATCCAGCGCCGGATCGGTGGGGTGCCCCTCGACTCCAATCATAGCACGTCCGATCGCGCCACAGCCCCGTGCCGCCTTGTCAACATGTGCGGGTTCCCGCACCATCGGCGCGATGCGTGAGCATGTGGACGCGGTGCTCGTCGACTTCGACGGGACGCTCTTCGACACCGCGCCCGATCTCATCGCGGCGCTCAACCGGCTGTTGACTGAGCTGGGCCATGCGCCGGTCGCGTTCGAGCGCTTTCGCCAAAGCGCGGGCGCGGGCGCCAAGCGCCTTCTCCTCGCGGCCCTCGATTCGCAAGGGGCAGAGCGGCCCGACGACGCGGCGCTCCGGCCCCTGATCGAGCGGCTCATCGCCTACTACTTCGAGATCGAGACAGAGCGGGTGCAGCTCTTCCCCGGTGTAATCGCGACGCTCGAGCGCCTGCGCGATGCCGACATTTCGCTCGCCGTCTGCACCAACAGGGGAGAGCGCTCGACCCGCCGTCTGCTCGCCCACTTCGACATCGACCGTCACATCGAAGCGGTGCTCGCCGGCGACATGGTCGCCAGGATCAAGCCCCATCCCGGCCACGTTCAGGAGGCGCTGGCGGCCCTCGGCGCGCCGCCGGAGCGCGCGGTCATGGTGGGCGACAGCGCCGCCGACGTCGATTCTGCGCAGGGCGCCGGCGTCGCAGCCATCGTCATGGCATATGGCTACAGCCCGATCCCGCCGCATGACCTCGGCGCCGACGCGGTGATCGACGACTTCGCCGAGCTGCCCGCCGCGATCGAACGACTTTTCCAAGGGTAGCCCGCCCGATGACGATCCTCGTGACCGGGGCCGCCGGCTTCATCGGCTTCCACGTCTGCGAGGCCCTGCTCGCGCGGGGCGAGCGCGTCCTCGGCGTGGACAATCTGAACGACTACTACGACGTGCGCCTCAAGGAAGCGCGGCTCGCCCTGTTGGAGGCGCGAGGGGGCTTCGCCTTCGCCCGCTCCGATATCGCCGACCGCGAGGCCATGGCCGCGGCGGTGGCGCCCGAGCGCCGATCGATCACCCGGATCGTCCATCTCGCGGCCCAGGCCGGTGTACGCCACTCCCTGGTCGACCCCTACGCCTACGTGCAGGCCAACGTGATGGGCCAGGTGGTGCTCCTGGAGCTCTGCCGCGAACTGCCCGCGCTGCAACACGTCGTCTACGCCAGCTCCAGCTCGGTCTATGGCGGGGGCGCCGAGGCGCCGTTCTCGACCGATGCCCGCGTCGATAACCCGGTTTCCCTCTACGCGGCGACCAAGAGGGCCGGCGAGCTGATCGGCCATGTCTACGGGCATCTCCACGCCGTGCCCGCGACCGGGCTCCGTTTCTTCACGGTCTACGGACCCTGGGGCCGGCCCGACATGGCCTATTTCCTCTTCACCCGGTCGATCCTGGAGGGTCGGCCCATCACGCTCTTCAACCGGGGCGGCATGAAGCGCGACTTCACCTACATCGACGACGTGGTGCCGGCGGTCTTGAGCGTCCTCGACGCGCCGCCGGGGGGCGAGGCCGGCGTACCCCATCGCCTCTACAACGTGGGCAACAACCGGCCCGAGGCCCTGACCGACTTCGTCGCCCAGCTGGAACGCGCGCTCGGGCGCAAGGCCGTGATCGAGCACGCGCCGATGCAGCCCGGCGACGTGGAGGAGACCTGGGCGGATATCGCGGCGCTGCAGCGCGGCCACGGCTACGCGCCGACGACCACGATCGCCGAGGGCATCCCCCGCTTCGTCGCCTGGTACCGCGCACACTACGGGGTCTGAGCGGGCTCTCCCCGCTCAACCCTTACCGCAGGCTTTCTCCCAGCCCAGCTCGGCGAGTGCGCGGGCGCGGTCGCCGTACTCGTGCGCGTTGGGTGCGCTCGCATTGCCCTTGAGCCCGCGCGCGTAGACCCCCTGGCAGATCGCCGCCATGCGGAAGAAGGCGAAAGCCATGTAGAAGCGCCACTCGGCGATCGGCCCGCGCCCCGCGCGCGCGCAATAGGCGTCGCGATAATCCTCCTCCGCCGGCAGCCCCAGCGCCTCGAAGTCGGCGCCGCCGAGCCCCGGCAGCGCGGACGTGCCCCGGGGGATGGAGAAGGCGAGACAGTTGTGGGCGAGGTCGCTCAGCGGGTGGCCCAGGGTGCTGAGCTCCCAGTCCAGCACGGCGGCGATGCGCGGCTCGTGCGGGTGCACGATCAGATTGCCCGGCCGGTAGTCGCCGTGGACGATGGTGGTCTCGTCGTCGTCCGGCATGTGGTCGGGGAGCCAGGCGAGCAGGCGGTCCATCTCCGGGATCTCGTCGGTGCGCGAGGCCTCGTACTGTCCGCTCCAGCGCCGGAGCTGGCGAGCGATGTAGTTGCCCTCCTTGCCGAAGTCGGCAAGGCCCAGCCCCCGCCAATCCACGCCATGCAGCCGCGCCAGCACGTCGGCCATGGAATCGTAGGCCTCCCGGCGCTGCTCGGGCGCGAGCGCGGGCCAGGCCGGGTCCTGATCGACCGAGCCCTCCACGTGGTCCATCACGTAGAAGGCCGTGCCGATGATCTCAGGAGCCTCGCAGAGGTGGTGGACCCGCGGCACGGGCACGTCGGTCTCCGCCAGCGCCGCGAGAATGCGGTACTCCCGCTCCACCAGATGGGCGGACGGCAGCAGCGTGCCCGGCGGCTTCTTGCGCAGCACGAAACGTTTTTCGGGCCCCTCGATCAGATAGGTCGGGTTCGACTGCCCCGCCGCGAACTGGCTGATGGCCCGGATCGGCACCGCCTCCGGCACGTGCGCGCCCAGATAGCGCTCGAGCCCCGCCCGGTCGATCCGATGCGCCGCCCGCACAGGCGTCGTCGCCGTCCCTGGGTCCGATGCTTGCGCTGAAGCGTTGGGCATGAGGCAGCCTGGCCGTTCCCGAGCCGCGGTTCCGCCCCGCCATTCTAGGGAGGGGCTGTGGCGGCGGCCAGCCTCACCATACGCCCCCTTAATGATCGTACGGTGGAAGCACGCAAATCATATCATAATTGATATGTCAATAACTTAGTTGACTCATCATCGATACACTACGAACATAGATATGAAAATAATTTATGACTAGGCTGGCGATGAGTAGCGCGCCGCTCCGCCCCACCGGCGCAGGGGGTCGGCGAATCGGAACGGACAAGTGAACCGGGATGCCGAGGCTCCCCGCCTCACATCGGGCGCCATTCGAACAACCGAGGCCGCCAGGCGGGACCCCGGCGATGATGGGGAGGCTGCAATGACCGCACCTAGAAAGAGATACCTCACCGCAGTTGCAGCGACCGCGGTGCTTGCGCTGGGGTTGTACGGTTGCGGCGGCGGGGGAGGCGGCGACGGCCCAATGATGCCCGCGCCCGAGCCCATGCCCGAGGACGTAGACCTCTCCGGTGTGACGGCCGGCTTCATGGCCGTGGCCGGAATGTTTACGCTCACGGCGGGCCAGTCGCAGGTTCACGGCGATATCGCGTTTTCCTGCGCGGCCGGCGGAGCCGACTGCGAAGTCATGGTAACGGTCGACGCGAGCGGCAACATCACCGCCACAAAGACAGGTGGGACGGTCACCGCGATGAACTCCGCTGCCTACACCGCCCGAATCACGCCCATGGCGGTGGATCTTGCCAGAGTAACGCCGGGCTACATGGCCGAGGCCGGCACCGTCACGGTCACGGCGGGACAAACGGCCGTTCATGGCGACATCGAGTTCTCTTGTGCCGGCGCTTACGACTGCGAGGTGGTGGTGATGGTGGACGCGAACGGCGACATCACTGCCACGAAGACCGGCGGGACGGTCACCGCGATGAACGCCCCCGGATACCCTTACCGGCATGGGCTGGGCGCAAGCCCTCTGGCCTCGCCAACTGCATCGAGCGCGGCCGATTCGCTGGATAGAGTGGCCGCCACCGGGACGGCATTCGGGCCTTTAGCGGCGCCTGTCAAGTTTGAGACAGACGACATGGGGCAGTTCGGTGCCGTGCTGCTCGAGGAGGACGGGGCCGCTCTAGTCGAGTCGGTTACGGATGACGGGCAAGGCGGCTACAGCGTTGTCATTGTCGTCAATGGTCAAAGGACGGAAGTCCAATTCCAGCAAGCTGACTTCGATGACGCGACCGACAATTATATCAAACGTGTCAATAACATTGACTATTATTTGTGGCATTTTCCAATAGTCGAAGGTGATCCCCTAAGAGAAGTTGTTCGACACTATTTCACTCTGTTCGGCTTCGAAGGGGGTCAGATACGTGGCTTCATCTCGTACGGAGTCACCACGCCATCAGGCAAGTTGACGAGCCTCGGGACAGCAACGTATGAGGGTCACGTGATCGGAGAGATTTGGGACAGTTTCTCTGGCCCAGATCGACAAGAACTATTCCGTTACCTTTGGGGCGAGCTGACCTTGCGAGCGGATTTCTCAGCAGGCACAGTAAATGGAGCAGTCGGTAGAGACGGCAATATAATTTGGATTCAGTTGCCTGACAAGACTTGGATTCAAGCGCCGGACACTAATTCGATAATGATATCAAACGGCGAAATCGATGGAAATCGCTTTCAAGCCGAATGGGAGGGCCAAGATACCGACACAACCTCGACAGAAGAAGACAATGACAGTCTTCTCGGGTTTGAGGGATCGTTGCTTGGCGAGTTCTACGGCCCGGACGGCGAAGAGGTCGGCGGTGTCTTTACGGGCCACCGCGAAGCAACCAACCAAGCTATCAGCGGTCGCCTTGGCGGTGAGTCGAAGGCGGCAACAGCCGCGAGAATGGCGGTGCAAACAGCGGCAGGGCGTGACGACGGAATTTCAGTGAGCCAGGACCCTGCCGTGTACGCGGATAGCTCTACAGACACGCTGGCGTCTCTTTTGCCTGACGGCAACACGGCCTTTGCCCCTGTGTCTGCGGTCCTCCAGTTCCAGTATGAGGAGACCGAAGTCCCCGGGGAGTACGCAGTCTCGGCGGTTTTCCATCCTGGCGTGGGTGCCGTGTTCGTGAAGTCCATTTCGAGTGACGGCGCGCAAGGCTTCCGAGTTACCTATGTTATCGATGGCAGAGAGTCGACAATTCATTTCACGGCAGACAAGTGGGCTGAAATGCAAGGCTCTTACATCAACGTAAAGGACCGAGGAAGAGATTATCTATATAGCCATACCGACGCTTTTTACCGCCATCCGAATGACCGCACAAGTGGGTCGTCCGAATTCGATTACTTCGACATGATGGGGTGGTATCTGACTCCTGTAGGCGCCGACGATTCTCAGGGGTACACAACATTCGGTGTTCAAACTCGCCCCGAGAATTTGCCCGCGGGCAGCGGCTCCTATTCGGGTCGGATGTACGCTGATGGGTGGGAAGGGGAAGATCCCGACAATCAATCCGGTCGAGTTCGTCTGAGAGGCGATCTGACGCTGAATGCCGATTTCGATAGCAGCGCAATCTCGGGGCAGATCGACAGGCTTGCCGCGCGGCCGAATACCCCTGGCGAAATGTATCAAGCATTGCGAGAGGGAAACGCGTTCGACATTTCTAACGGCGTGATTGCGAACGGCCAATTCAGCGCCGATTGGGTGGGTGTGGACTCAAACACGACTCCGGGCGAATACAGCGCTGCCGGCTTCGAGGGAACCATGGTCGGTCAGTTTTACGGCCCGGCAGCCGAAGAGGTGGGCGGCTCGATAGCAGGCCAGGCTCCCGCCGTCGGTTCGGACCCCGCACTCTACCTCGCAGGAATCTTCGGTGCCAGGAGCCGGGCCGTTCAGTTGGCGGCGGGGATCGACGACGGAGTTTCGGTGAGCCAGGACCCTGCCGTGTACGCGGAGAGTTCAAGCGACTCCATGTCCGACCTCCTGCCCGACGGCAACACGGCCTTTGCGCCAATGTCTGTGGCTGTCCAGCAAGACTATGATGTCTCTCAAGCGAGGGAGCCAGATACGGGTGCCGCGTTCGTGAAATCCATTTCGAGTGACGGCGCGAACGGCTTCATCGTCACTTATGTCGTCAACGGCAAGGAGTCGCGGGCTGATTTCGCAGAAGAAACTTGGTTCGACTGCTGCCATTTCGAAGTCATAGGGGCTGGCCTGTGGAGCATCACCGATTCCACCGCCGATCCGAATAACCGCACAAGCGGGTCCTCCGAGTTCGATTACTTCGACATCATGGGTTGGTACGTTGGCACGCAGGGTGGCAACTTCGAGGGGACCTCAACGTTTGGTGCGAGAACGCGCCCCGAGAATCTGCCTGCCGGCAACGCCTCCTATGCAGGCTGGGTGAGAGCAAACGCGCAGCAAGGGGACGATCCTAATCGGAGCGGTCGGCATCGCGTCAATGGCACTCTGACGTTGAATGCCGATTTCGATAGCAGCTCGATAACCGGCCAGATTGATGGCATCGAAACTCTACCGGCCACCCAACGCTACGATGACCCATGGTACCAATATGCGGGCGGAAACACTTTCGACATCTCGAATGGTGTAATCGCGGACGGTCGCTTCGAGGCAGACTGGGTCGGCAACGACACGAATGCTGGCTCTGCTCTGGAGGACAGCGTGCGCGGCTTCGAGGGAACCATGGTGGGTGAGTTCTACGGTCCCAACGCCGAAGAGGTAGGCGGCGTCCTGGGCGGCCATCGTGACGCCGCAGGCAATTTGCCCGCCCTCTACTTGCACGGAGCCTTCGGCGCCACGAGAGATGATGTGGTTCGGCCTGCTGGACAGTAAGTCGGACCCCTAGGCTCCGCGAACGGGACCGCTAACTGCGTGCATTTGGTCCGGCTCGCCCGTTTCGTTACCGCGTGCGCCTTGACGGCCCTGGTCGCCGTCGGGGCGCACGCGGAACCCGCTGAGACCACGAGCCAGCCAACCGCCCGGCCCGAGATATCCGACCTCGCCGCCGGCCGCCTGCTGATGAAGGCGGGGCGCTTCGAGGACGCGCTCGCGTTCCTGGAGCAGGCCGAGCCCGCCGACGAGGCGCAGGCGATCGAGCGGCACTTCCTGCTGGGCGCGGTCTACATGCGCTTGGGCCAGCCGCACGAGGCGGCTGCGCAGTACGAGGCCATCCTCGTCCTCCGCCCCGACCTCACGCGGGTGCGCCTGGAGCTGGCCCGCGCCCACTTCGCCTCCGGCCAGGACGACAAGGCCAAGTATCACTTCCAGCTCTCTCTCGGAGACGGGCTACCGTCGTCGGTCGAGAGCGTCGTCGAGGGCTTTCTCAACGCCATAGACGCGCGCAAGCGCTGGTCGGGCTACGTCTCGCTCGCCGCACTGCCCGAGACCAACGCCGTCCGCCGCACCGACAGGGAGGTCGTGCGCATCGGCGGCGCCCCCTTCCGGCTGAACGAAGACGCGCGGGCGGCCTCCGGCATCGGCACGCAGCTCTCGGCGGGCGGCGCTTTCTTCCCCACCCTGGGCGACGGCCTGCGTGGGCACTTCGCCCTCTCCGCCGCAGCCAAGCTCTACGAGCAATCGGCGTGGAACGACATCGCGCTGGTCGGCAAGGCCGGGCTCACCCGGCTCTTCGACGGCGGCAGCGCATCGGGCGGCGTGCAGGCCGGCCGCCGCTGGCAGGGCACGGCAGGATTCCAGTACAGCGTCGGCCCCTGGGCGAGTGTCGACTACCGCCTGTCCAGCCGAACGCGCCTCGGCGCGAGCGCGACCGTGGAGCACCGCACGCACGACGAGAGCGGCGATTTGGACGGCTGGCGTGTCTCCCTCAACCCCACCCTCCGCTACGTTCTGGACAGTGAGCGCGCTCTCGGTATCTGATGGCGCGGTGATCGGTTTGTTTGATGGGCATCGTTCGCGGCTGGTGGGGTGACCGGGGGTGTCGGACGGCCGTCGGCGGGTCAAGCCGCTACGCGGCTCCTCCGCTTCGCTCCGGCCCTTCGGGTGACCCCCCGCCGTCCATCCGACGGAGTGCATCCATGGCCGTAAGCAAGCTTCCGGCCACGGGCCGATCGCTCGACGCAGTGCGGCAACGGGGGCTGGCGAGGGGTGTTACCCGTTACCGTTACCCTGCCTCCCTAGGGGTTCGAGGCGGTAACGGTTTTCGGTAACGCGTCGTTGCGGCCCGCGTGGTTGACGGCGGCCGGCGGCGCCGCGTTTTCGGCGGCGAGGCGGTAACCGCCCTGGGGTGCGCGTTCGACGCGCCCGGCGCGGACGAGCTTGCTCAGCGCTTCGGCGACGGTTGCGGGCCGGGTTGCCGCGCGCTCGCGGATCTGGCGCTGCGAGAGCGGTGCATCGGCGTCGGCGAGGGCTTGGAGGATGCGCCGTTCGGGTGTTTCCGGCTCCGGCGCGGCCTCGGCCGGCACCGGCCGCCGCAAGCGCAGGGCGGGTCCCTCGCCGTCATCGGCGAGTTCGATCTCGATGTCGGCGAGGCCTGGAGCGGCGCGATGCTCGACGGTCATGACGATCTGCTTGTCGCGGCGGCGCAGATAGAGGTTGCTGTCGCCCCAGGCATGGAGCTCGGACGACCCCCTGAGCGCCTGGCCCGGCCGGCTGGCACCGCTCTTGCGGGCATGGTGGACGAGCAGGACGGCGGTCTCGAAGCGGCGCTGGAGGTCGCGCAGGAAGCCGAGTATGGGAGCGACCTCGGCGACGGTGTTTTCATCGACGCCGTGCAGGCGGACCAGGGGGTCGAGGACCACGAGGCGTGGCGCGATGCGCTGCACGGTCTCGCGCAGACGCTGCCGGTCGTTGGCATGGTCGAGGCGCAGGATGGGAGCGTCGATGACGGCGATGTCGAGCGTCTCGAAGCTGGCGCCGGCTGCCCGGGCGATGCCCTCAAGCCGGGCGCGCACGATGTGGCCGGCGTCCTCGGCCGCGAACAGCAGGACCGGTCCGGGCTGTTTGGCGGCGAAGCGGCGCAGACAGGGAACGCCGGCGGCGACGGCCACGGCGAGGTCCAGAGCCAGGAAGGATTTGCCGCACTTGGGTTCGCCGCCGACGATGCCGACGGCTTGGCGTCCCCAGAGGCCGTCGACCAGCCACTGCTGCCGGCTCGGGCGGTCCTCAAGGTCGGCCGGGCTTCGGGTCGGGAAGCCCTTCACCGGCGCGCTCTCCTGGTCTTGGTGGGCTCCCCCCAGGTCTCCAGGAAGAGCTTTTCGTCGAGCACTTCACGATCCTGATCGGCGCCGGCGGCGAGCAGCGCATCGGCCATGACGGTGAGCGTCCTGGGGTTGCCGCCGGCATGGGCGACGAGGGTGTCCTTGAGGCCGGCGGTCATCAGGGCGGGGTTGCCGGCCTCCTCCAGCAGGTGGTCGAGGAGGCGCAGTAGATCCTCGTCTTCGGGACGCGTCATGAGGAGGCGCTGGCGGATGCGGGAGTCGATGGGATGCAGCTCCGGCGTGCGCAGTTTTGCGAGCAGCCGGTTGTCACCGGCCAGCACCACGCCAAGGATGGTGCGCGAGTCGAAGTCGGTCGAGGAGAGCAGGCGCATCTCGGTCAGCACCGCGTTGGGCAGCTCCTGTGCCTCGTCGACCAGCAGGAGTGGGCGCATGCGCGTGTCGTCGAGGTGGTCGAGCCAGCGCTGCCGCAGTCCCTTGATCCCATTCCAGCGATTGTTGTGGGCCATGGTGATGGCGAAGCGGTCGGAGATCTCGTGGTAGAAGTCGGCGACGCTGGAGGACGGATGGGTGAGGACCGCGACGCTCAACCTGTCGATGCGCTCAAGGCGCTCGGCGAGCAACCGCAGCGCCACGCTCTTGCCGATGCCGGGCGGGCCGCCGATCAGGGCGAAGCCGCCCTGGCGCACCAGATGCCGTTCGACCCTGCGGCAGAAGTTCTCGACGGCGGGTGTGGTCATCAGGCCATCGACCGGGAGGTCGGTGGAGAAGGGGTTCCACTTGAGGCCGTACAGCGTGAGCATTTCGCGGTTCATGAGGGGTCTCCCCGATCGTCGTCTTCGCCCGGCCCGGGGCTTTCGGCGTGAGGCAGCCAGGCCGGCGGCAGGCCCGTCGCGGCCTGGTCGTCGAGGATGCGCCTGAGCAGCGGCGCGGCTTCGCCCCCGCCGGCGCTGCCGCCGCCATCGTTGTCGCCGGGCCCGGCCGGGCGGCGCATACCGCCGGCATTGCCGCGCCGGTCGAGCGGGTAGAGGGTGCACAGCCGCTCGCCGCTTCGGCCGTCGACCAGATCAACGCTGGCCAGGTCCCAGCGCGCATAGCGGATCCACAGCGTGCTCAGGTGGCGCCACGGCGCGGGAACCTGATAGCGGATGCCCTCGAGCGACACGGTTCCGTCCGAGCGCCGCAGCGTGCGCTTCACGGTGATGCGGAACGCCGCCCTGAGCTCGTCGCGGCCGAGGCAGGGCCTCGACGCATCGTCGCTGTCGAGCAGGCGCTTGAGCGGCGTGGTGCCGAGCTCGCGGTGCACCCGGCGGTGGTAGTCCTGCTCGACCCAGGCGACGGTCGCGTCGTTGAGCGTCTTCAGGGTGAGCGGCTCGACGCCTTCGAGCATGGCCATCAGGCGGCCCTCGACCGAGGCCCACAGGACCTCCATCTTGCCATTCTGATGAGGCGCCCCCGCGAGGGTCCTGGAGTGGATGATGCCGAGCCGGTGCAGCCCCTCCTCGACCTCCCCCGCCATCATCGGCGAGCCGTTGTCGCTCATGAGCGCGCGCGGCAGGCCGCGCTTCATGAAGGCCTGGCAGAGCCCGTGGACGAAGACCTCGGCGGTCTCCTCCAGGTACCACTGCAGGTGGCAACCCACCCGCGAGTGGTCGTCGAGGAAGCCGAGCATGATCGGCGTGCGCCAGGCGCCGGACGCGGTCAGCACCCGGCACCGGGCATGATGGAAGTCGGTGTGCCAGAGCGCATGGCTGCGCGAGACCTCGAAGCTCAGCACCTCGCGCGGCTCGACCGGCGCCCGCTCGGGTTCCCGGTCGAAGCGCCGCCGGCGGCGCTGGCGCACCAACCCGCGATTGCGCATTGCCCGGGTCAGCGTCGCGTAGGAGGGCATCGGGCCGAGCGCCGGATCGACCTCGACCAGCGCCCGCAGGTTGTCGTAATGCAGCTGCCCCGACCACGACGGATGCGCCCGGTACTGGCCGCGCAGCGCCTCGATCAGCGCCGGCGACATCGCCCGCTCGCGGCCGGCATCGGTGCGCGGCCGGCGGCGCAGCGCCTTGACCGGATCCCGGTCCGCCGCCCGTGCCTGGTAGTACCAGCGTTCGATCGTCGACACCGAGAAGCGCACCGGCCCCTTGCCGGACGGGTGATCCCAGTCGCGTTGCGACAGCCGCTCCAGCTCCGCCCGCAACTGCCCCGTGGGCGGCGGCGAGGCCAGCAACGGCCCGACGACCGCGAAGCGCAGCCGCGCCCACCGGTCGCGGTCGCCCCCTCCGTTGTTGCTGTCCATGGCGGCATCTCTCCCTGGCCGTGTCGGGGAGATGCCCATGTAGAGCGCCCTATCCGTTCATGACAGAAACGTTTTCTGCGGGCGCCGCCGGCCCGGCGCCGAGCGCGCAAAAGCCGGTCCACGGCATCAGCCAGACCAGGCTGCGCAACAGCCGCGAGCGGAAGCCGCGGCCCCGCATGGTGCGCAGCAGCCAGCGCAGCGGCACGTCGGCGGGGGGCGCCGCCAGCGCGCCCCGCTTCGCCCCCCACTCCCGGGTCAGCGGGAAGACTTCCAGCCACCAGCGCCGCCAGCGCTTCAGCGTCGAGGCCGGAACCCCGCACCGCCGCGCGATCGTCTGCAACCGCACGCCGCCGGCCACAGCCAGCGCGCTCACCACCAGGAACAGCGCCCCGACGTAGAAGCGGCGCCCGAAGAAACGCACCGACGGCGGCTTCACGCGGCGCCGGCATGACGAACAGCACAAGCTGAAGCGCCGCGCGTCGTCCCGAAGATCCACCGCCAGACCGTAGGGCTTGCGCGGGTAGGTCGCGCTGTGAAGCGTGCCGCCGCAGCGCGGACAGCCGGCCGCTCGGCAGGCCTCCGCCTCCGCCGCATCGACGCGCTTGAGAAAAGCCCAGACCCGGGCATTCGAATGGATGGAGTGCCGGAACAGCTTGTGCGACATTGGGGCCGTCTCAGGTTGATATCACCGTCACCGAGACAAGCCCTCCGGCGGCCTTCATGCAAGATCGCCGGGGGGCAACCACCCCAAATCCTCGATTAATTCGAGCGGATCAGCCCTGATTCCCCGCTGAAATTCTGCGCCCTCTCAACAGCCAGACCGTGCTCGAGGTCGGCCCCCAGATCGAGCTATCCGAAGCACGCGCGGAGCATCGCGCGAGCCGCCTGGCGGGCATCGGCGTGGGCCTCTCGCGGGCGTTCGAGAACGGCATCACCGCCTCGCTCTCCATCTCCCTCCAGCGCCAGGCATACCGCGCGGACGATCCGCTCTTCGGTGAGAGAAGGAAGGATAGGGTGGTGGGGCTAAACGCGAGGGTGCTGCACCGGTCCTTTCAGCTCGGCGGCTTCGCGCCCTACGTGGGCTACACCTACGAGCGCAGCAGCTCCAGCATCCCCCTGCACGACTACGACAACCACGGCGCAATCCTAGGCCTCACCCGAGAGTTCTGATCGCCGTCGCTACGCGGCTCCCCCAAGCGCGCCCAGATAGCGCTCGAGCCCCGCCCGGTCGATCCGATGCGCCGCCCGCACAGGCGTCGTCGCCGTCCCTGGTGCCGATGCGTGCGCTGATCCGTGGGGCATGAGGCAGCCTGCCCGTTCCCGCGCCTTACGTTCCGCCCCGCCATTCTAAGGAGCGGCCCTGGCGGCGGCCAGCCTCCCTGACTGTCGCACTGCAGGCAATCGAGGCAGGCAGAGTGAGCCATGCCTAGCTAGCATGGTCTTGTTTCCAATTGACATAACTATTTAAAAGAGAAAAAATTATCTAATACGAGAATTACAACCGTTATGGAATTTTTTGCCCGAGTTCACAGTCGGACGACCTGATATCGAAGCTCGGATGCGGGGCGAGGATCGGCAGCGCTGTCCAAACGATCTCGTGAATGACGCTGGGGAGGTTCCCCGTGCGGCGCGAATTCAAGCGCAGATAGGTGAGCCCCCGGCCCGGGGCCCGACCAGTGACAGGGAGGTCCAAGAGTCATGATCAAGAGGAAGACGTATCTACCACTCGCCGCAATTGCGGCGTTGGCGCTCGCGACGGCCGGTTGCGTGCACGACGATGACGACGGCCCGGCCACCGACGGCATGGACATGATGGAGCCCATGCCCGACCCAGAGCCAATGCCCGAGCCGGAGCCCGATCCTGGGGCCGTGGCCAGCGCGATCGACAGGACTGCCAATTGGGATAGTGTGCAGAACTACAGTTCGTGGTGGCATAGTGTAGGAGGTTTTGCAGGAGAGAATAAGACCGCGGGAATGTCATACCGAGAGAGTGAGGCTCCGCATGTGATCGTTTCGAACGACACGAATGGGGCACTCCAGTTGAATGTCGGGCTGTTCGATTCTCATTCCGACGACTATCTGGGAGACTCCCGCATCGATTACGCCCGCTACATCAGTACTTATGACGGAGCCGGGGAGGATCTCGAGGGGGTAACTCAAGCTCGACGACTAATAGAAGATCATGACTTGGACGACGGCGAGGACGAAGAATGGAGTTTGACTGAGCTAACGAAGGATCATGAAGACGGCAGCTCTCTTGCGATTTACATCGCGACGGACTTGGACCCTAGTACAACGGTGATAGATCCGTTCTATGGTGGAAGTCAACAGGGCGATGATATCGTTCTCGACGAATTGGATGACGCTGTTCCGGGCGGCGTTGATTTTGGGAATTATATACTTGACTAAATGACGGCGGCTCCCTATATTCATGGTGAAGGGAGACGCGACATGGCAAAGGCACCTGGAAAGTCCCACCGCGAAGCTATCGCCGTCATGGAGATGGTGGATCTGTTCCCCACCGATGAGGCAGCCCGCGAGTGGTTTGAGGCTCGCGTCTGGCCGGATGGTCGCCATTGCCCGCGCTGCGGAAATGCCGAGACGGTCGAGTGCAAGGGCAGCCCGCCGATGCCCTACTGGTGCCCCGCGTGCAAGCGGCATTTCAGCGTCCGCATCGGCACCGTCATGGAGGGGTCGCCGCTCCCGCTGCGGAAGTGGGTATGGGCGATCTACCTGCACTTGACGTCGCTCAAAGGCGTGTCTTCAATGAAGCTCCACCGTGATCTGAAGGTGACGCAAAAGACGGCATGGTTTATGTTGCAGCGTATCCGCAAGGCATTCGACAACGATGACGAGCCGCCGTTCGGCGGGCCGATCGAGGTTGACGAGACTCATGTCGGTGGGAAGCGACGCAACAAGAGCAACGCGAAGCGGAAGGCCGCCAGCGGACGCGGCGCGGTGGACATGACTACCGTTGTCGGCGCGAAGGATCGCGAGACCAATCAGGTTCGGGCAGCCGTGGTCGAGAACACCGACAAGCCCACGTTGCAGGGTTTCGTCCGCGAGAACACGGCGCCTGGCGCCACCGTCTATACGGACGAGGCAGCGGCCTACAAGGGCATGGACGAGTTCATCCACGAGGCGGTCAATCACGGCGTCGGTGAGTACGTCCGCCAGCAGGCCCATACCAACGGTATCGAGAGCTTCTGGGCGGTTCTGAAGCGGGCGCACAAGGGCGTCTATCACAAGTTCTCGCCCAAGCACCTGCATCGGTACGTTGCCGACTTCGCGGGCCGTCACGGCATTCGCGAGCGCGACACTATCGACATGATGGGCGGGTTGGTTGCCGGGATGGTCGGCAAGCGGTTGACCTACGCCAGCCTGATCGCGGATAACGGACTGGCAAGCGGGGCAAGGTCGTGCTGACAGGCGAAGGTGCCAACGCCGTCTTCACTGAAGGGTTGGTGAATTGGATGAGATTTCGCGAACGGCTTCAATCTCCGAAAGACGGCGACGGAGCAACGTCACCGACTTCTGAAACCATTCCTTCCCAAGCCGCGCCTCGTCCGAGTCGTCCGCCAAAGGCTTCGCATCTTCCAAAAGTACGTCGAGAAGATTAGTGAGCTCCTGCGGGGCGCATACCCCCTTCAGGATGAGAAGGGAGAACGCCGCGAAAACAAGTTCCGTCGCGGAGGTCATGGCTATAGTCGCGCACGCCTGACCGTGTTCCTCCAGTTCTTTGAACCGGAATTCCAATTCCTCGTCCGTCATCGTTCTCTCCCCTTAGTGCGCCGCGCTCCGAATGACCTCAATGTGCTCCTGAATCTTCCGTGAGCGCTCCACCATGAGCGGAACAATGGCGTCCATTTCGTCATCGGTGTGCCGCATGGACAGCATCATCACGGCGACCTCGCCATAGTCGGCAAGTGCCTTGTCGGGGTCGCGTTCCCGCATCATGGACTGGGCAGCCAGCATCTCAACCATGATCTCGAGCGCCGCCAAGCGCGCAGACAGGTTCACCGTGTTCGCCATCGCTCTCTCCCTCTAGGCGGCCTTCTGCAACAGATTCGGAAGCCGCGGCATGGTCCCCTCCAGCAAGTCTTCTACCGATAGCCCTTGGATCACCGGGAACGGGCCGGTCATGGTCTGAAACGTCTCTTTCGTGCGGTTGTTCTCGACCGTCCGCATTTGGTCGGCGAAGCAAATGATGATTCCCGCCTTGGCCTCGTAGCGATTGACCGTGCTTTCCAAGGCGCGCACGGCGTCCGGCGTCACCTTCCCGCCCTTCACTTGCACGATGGCGGTTTCCTGTTCTCTGCCCCTACCGTGTTCTGCATCGATCAAGGGAACGAAGGTGACAACGCCGTCGACTCCGCCGTCCGCACCCTTGGTGCCTGGGTCGTGGAACATGCCTTCCGCGCCGACTAGGCCGCACATGCACTTTTCGAATTCAAACTTGTCTCGATCCGCAAGCTCGCGAGCTTCTAATGGCGTCTCTGGAACGCCGATCAGTCCAATGTCGCCCACCTCTAACAGCGGATACTCGTTTTTCTTCCGGCTTGTGGTCAGCCGGGTCTTTATCAAGCCGGTGGAGAACTTGCTCGCATCAATGCCAATCCATCGCCGTCCTAGCGTCTCGGCCGCATGGACGGTTGTCCCGCATCCGCAGAATGGATCTAGGACAAGATCGTCGGGATTGGAGCTCGCCAGAATGATCCGCTCTAGGAGTGCGAGCGGCTTTTGCGTCGGGTAGCCGAGATACTGGTGCTTGTGCCGAGCGGCGATCGCCAAGCCGTTCCCCTTGGCCTGCGCCCACCATGTTTCCGGTATCTTGCCTTCCTTGAGATCGTAGTTCCCTTCTACGAACCCGGAACCGCGGAGCCCCTCTTTGAAATTCTCCTGCGTTTTTTTGTGGTGGCCTACGCGAACCGCGTCTGCGTTGAAGGTCCAAACATCGGACATGCAGTACCAGAAGATCGTGTCGTGCTTCCGGTTGAATTGCTGCATGTCCGGCGAACCCGGCCCGGTGTAGCACCACACGATTTCGTTCCTGAAATTGTCCCGCCCGAAGATCAGGTCCATGAGCGCTTTCAAGTAGTGCGACGCGGTGGGGTCGCAGTGGAGGTAGATGCTGCCGGTGGGTTTCAATACGGCTTTCATGGCGATCAGCCTTTCCGCCATGTTCACCAGATAGGCGTCCAGCCGGTAGATCGTCGTGGGTCCCTCAAGCCGTCGCGCAATGTCTATGAGTTGGGCTATGGGCCGCGTTGCAGGCCCCTTGGCGAGGTCGTTGTAGGCGGTTGCCTGTGCCTCTCCCCATTGCCAAGTGTCCTTGAAGACGGCGACAGGCTTGGCGGACTTGTGTTTCCGCTTGAAAGGCAGGTTGTAGTCGCTCTTCGAGTTGAACGGCGGATCGAGATAGATGAGGTCCACGGATTGCGGTGCGATGGCGAGCGGATCGTTGAGAACATTGAGACAATCGTCCGCGTAGAGAACGCGGTTGACTTCCTGCCGGGCTCGGGCTGCCGGGCTGCCGGGCTGCCGGGCTGCCGGGCTGCCGGGCTGCCGGGCTGCCGGGCTGCCGGGCTGCCGGGCTGCCGGGCTGCCGGGCTGCCGGGCTGCCGGGCTGCCGGGCTGCCCCTCTTTCAGCCTACCCTCGCCGCCGCCCCCTGTCTCGGCCATCTCACCCCTCCGGTGGTAAGAGGGGGAACGCTACCGACGCTCGGCTACTTAGGCAAGTATATAATTCCCTTGATTTTCTGCAGGTACGTATAAGGTCTACAGACGCTCCCATTCGAGGAAAGTTGAATGGAGCGCCAGGACTATTTTCGTGCTCGGTGGCTCAATGCAATTTGGGCGACTCTCGCGAGGAGGGCAACTTCTCGATCAGCGGCTCCGGACTAGTCTTTACACCCGACGACGGAACCGGGCCGGTCGATGTCGTTCCCAGTCCCTTCGGTTATGCACTGGCCGCCGACTACCTGGCATTCGGCTATTGGCTCTATGTTCCGGCAGACCTGGATGACGACGAAGCTTACAGTTTCGGCGTGTTCGGAAGTGGCGGCGATCTGTTCGACCAAGCCAACCTCAGGGAACTGGAAGGATCCGCGAAATATGTGGGCGACGCGACTGGCATGTATTTCGTGGGTGGGTTGTCGAACAGTCCGGCTACCGGATACTTCACGGCCGATGTCAATTTGGATGCCGATTTTGGTACAGGTAGCGACATGGGGTCGATTGAAGGAAAGGTAGAAAACCTGACATTCGAGCACCACGACGCGCACGCGTCATTATTTCCAGAGATGCTTGTATTGGATGGCGCTCCCGACTGGTTGGCCAACGACTTTGGGATTCCGCCTTATTCGACCAATATCTTCGACGAACCCTGGGGCAACTGGGACCCAGAGGGATTCGCAGGGGGTGGACTCTATGGGACCTTCTCGGATAGCAACGAAGTGTTCTATGGCAACTGGTTTGCGCAGTTCCACGGCGACGGCGTTGCGACAACCGATCACCCCACGGGTGTTGCCGGCACGTTTACCTCATTCTTGGCAGCCTTCGACAGCAATGGGTACGTGCCCGGCCCGGCCGACAGAGGCCTAGCGGGCGGTTTCGCAGCACGCAAGCAGGACGATCAGCAGTAGCAGCTTCTAGAGTCCGTGCGAGGGAAAGGCAGCCGCTTGGCTGCCTTTCTTTTTGTCGGCCCCCATTTGTTCCCACCACTTCGGCAATCCCTGTGAGGCACTCGCCAGAGTCGACTCCCTTATCCGCCCCTCGCTATCATCGCCGTGGAGCGGGGAGGGGTGCATGGAGGCAGTGGTCGAGCGTGGCGGGGCGGAAGGCGCAGCGGCAGCCGGCACGGCTGCCGGGGCCACGGGCGCTACCGGCGGCGATCCCTTCGGCTTCGAGCTCTTTCGCAACGCCATCTTCGCCATTGCGGACGAGATGGCGCTTACCGTCTGCCGCACCACCTATTCCGGCGTGCTCCGCGACAACATGGATTTCTCCACCGCGCTTACCGACGGCGACGGACGGCTGATCGCGCAGGGGCTGACGCTGCCGGGCCACCTCGGCTCGGTGCCGACCGCCATCGAATCGGTGCTGTGCCACTTCGGCGACGACATGCGCCCCGGCGACGTGTTCGTGATGAACGACCCGTTCGACGGCGGCATGCACCTGCCGGACATCTTCATCTTCAAGCCGATCTTCGACGCGGGCGAGCGCCTCGCCTTCGCCGCCACGGTCTGCCACCACGCCGATGTCGGCGGCCGGGTCGCGGGCTCCAATGCCTCCGATTCCACCGAGATCTACGCCGAAGGCGTGCGCATCCCGCCGCTCCGCCTCTACGACGCCGGCAAGCGCAACGAGACCCTCTTCGCGCTGCTCGAGAAGAACGTGCGGCTCCCGGTCAAGCTCTTCGGCGACCTCCGCGCCCAGCTCGCGGCCTGCCATATCGCCGAGCGCCAGTTCCTCGACCTGGTGCGCCAGCACGGCGCCCAGGCCACGCGCTTCTACCTGCGCGAGATCGTCGACTATGCTGAGCGGCTGACCCGCGCGGCGCTCCGCGCGCTGCCGGACGGCGAGGCGAGCTTCGAGGACTGGATCGACGACGACGGCATCGATCGCGGCAAGCCGATCAGGCTGTTCGTGACGCTGCGCAAGGAGGGCGACAGCCTCCACGCCGACTGGACGGGCTCGTCGCCGCAGGTGAAGGGCGCGATCAACAGCACGCTTTCGTGGACCAAGGCCGCCACCTACACGGCGATCCGTTCGGTCCTGCCGCCGGGCATTCCCAGCAACGAGGGGGTGTTCCGCGCCATCACCGTCGCAGCACCCCCCGGCACCATCACCAACGCCGTGCTGCCGGCGGCCTGCGCGGCACGCGGACTCACCGGCTTCCGCATGGTGGACTGCGCCTTCGGCGCGCTCGCCATGATGCTGCCGGACAAGGTCTTTGCGGCCTCCGACGGCGGCAACACGGGCATCACCATCGGCGGCTACGACGATGAGCGTAGGCCCTTCGTCTACGTCGACTTCACCTGCGGCACCTGGGGCGCCAGGCCCTGGGCCGACGGCCTCGACGGCAACTCCAACATCTTCGCCAACATGGCCTCGCAGTCGGTGGAGGTGACCGAGGCCGAGTACCCGCTGCAGATCCTCTCCTACGAGTTCGTGCCCGACCGCGCGGGCGCCGGCCGCTACCGGGGCGGCATTCCCTTCCGCCGCGACTACCGCTTCCTGGAGGCCGAAGGCCTGCTCCAGGTGCGGGCCGACCGGCACACCTTCAGGCCCTACGGGCTCTATGGCGGCAGCCCCGGCCAGCCCTCGCGCAACGCGCTGAACCCGGGGCCGGACGAGCAGCCGCTGCCGAGCAAGCTCACCGAGACCATCCAGCGGGGCGATGTCTTCCGCCACGAGCTCGCAGGCGCGGGCGGCTGGGGCGACCCGCTGGAGCGCGACCCGCAAGCGGTGCTGCGCGACCTCCGCAACGAGCTGATCGGCGATGCCACCGCGCGCAACGACTACGGCGTGATCGTCGATAGGGCCGTGTGGGAGGTGGATCGCGCCGCGACCGAGGCGCGCCGGGCGGAGCTGCGCGCCGCGCGGGCGTGGACAGAACCGCCCGCCGTTTCGCGCGGCGCGACGCCCGAGACGGGGAGCGGCGCGCCCGAGAGCACGGCGTGAGCGGCTGGCGCATCGGGGTCGATATCGGCGGCACCTTCACCGATATCGTTCTCCTCGGCGCGGACGGCACCGTCGCCACCCGCAAGATCTCCTCCAGCGTCGACGACTACGCCCGCGCCATCATGGAGGGGATCGCCTCCCTCGTCGCCGAGCACGCCATCGACGGCGCCGAGATCGCCGAGATCACGCACGGCACCACCGTCGCCAGCAACGCGCTGCTGGAGCGCAAGGGCGCGCGGACCGGCCTGATCGGCACCAAGGGCTTCCGGGACGTGCTGGAGATCCGCAACCTGCGCATGCCCCGGCTCTACGACCTCACGTGGGAGAAGCCGCCGCCCCTGGTCGAGCGCTACCTGCGCCAGGTGGTGGACGAGCGCATCGATACCCGGGGCAACGTGCAGACCGCGCTCGATGCCGACGACGCGCGCGCGGCGGTGGACCGGCTGCTTGACGAGGGGGTGGAGGCCATCGCCGTCTGCCTCATCAACGCCTTCGCCAATCCGGTGCACGAGCGGGCGCTGGAGGCGATCGTGCGCGAAAAGGCGCCGGGCTGCACCGTCTGCATCAGCTACGACGTGCTGCCCGAGATCAAGGAGTACGAGCGCACCTCCACCACGGTCATCAACACCTACATCAGCCCGATCGTGCGCACCTACCTGGAGCGGCTGCGGCAGGCGATTCTGGAGCGCTGCCCCGAGGCGCACCTGCTCATCATGCAGTCGAACGGCGGGCTCACCTCGGCCGACGAGGCGGCGCGGCGCCCGGTCAACATCGTCGAATCGGGGCCGGCGGGCGGCGTGGTCGGCGCGCTCGCCATGGCCGGCGACATCGGCCAGGACGACCTCGTCACCTTCGACAAGGGCGGCACCACGGCGAAGGCGGCACTGATCGAAGGCGGCGTCATCAGCCGCTCCGCCGAGTTCCAGGTGGGGGGCGGCATCCTCACCGGCTCCCGGCTGTTGACCGGCGCAGGCTACCTGGTGCGGATGCCGGCCATCGACCTCGCCGAGGTCGGCGCGGGCGGCGGCTCGCTCATCGCCATCGACGCCGGCGGCTCCATGCAGGTGGGGCCCGAGAGCGCGGGCGCCGAGCCCGGCCCCGTCTGTTACGACATGGGCGGCAGCGCGCCCACGATCACCGACGCCAACGTCGCGCTCGGCTACCTCAACCCCGATTACCTCGTGGGCGGCGCGCTCCCCATCGACGCCGCCAAGGCGACCCAAGCCCTGCGCACGCAGATCGCCGAGCCGCTCGGCGTCTCGGTGGAAGAAGCCGCGTATGGCGCGCACCGGATCGTGGCCTCCAACATGATCCGGGCGATCCGGGCGGTCTCGACCGAGCGCGGCCGCGACCCGCGCGGCTACACCCTGGTCGCCTTCGGCGGCAACGGCCCGGTGTTCGGTGCGGCGATGGCGCAAGCCCTCGATATCCGGCGGGTCGTGGTGCCTCAGGCGCCGGGTCTCTTCTCCTCCTTCGGCCTGCTCACGGCGGACGTGGAGCACCACCTCGCGCGCACCTTCCGGGCGCTGCTGCGGGGTATCGACAAGGCGGCGCTCAACGAGCGCTGGGATGCGCTGGCAGACGACGCGCGCCAGCGGCTCGCGGCCGACGGCTACGGCGGCAAGGCCGGCCGGATCGAGCGCCACGCGAGCCTGCACTACCAGGGTCAGACCTACGAGCTCACCGTGCCGGTGCCCGACGGTGCGCTCGACGATGCCGCGCTGACCGCCCTGGAAGAGGCCTTCCATGCCGAGCACGAGCGCACCTACGGCCACCGTGCGGGCGCGGAGGAGCCGGTCGAGCTGGTGACGCTACGTGTGCTCGGCCGCGGCCGCAGGCCCACGGCGCCGCCGCCCAGGATCGGCCAGGGAGCGGGCCGGGCGCCCGGTACCGCCACGAGGCAAGCCTACTTCGGACCGGAGCACGGCTGGCGCGAAGCCGCCGTGATCGGCCGCGCCGACCTTGCGCAGCGGCGGGAGGGGCCCGTGATCGTCGAGGAGTACGACGCAACCTGCGTCGTCCCCCCCGGCGTCACCGCCGCCCTCAACGCCGCCGGCTGTATCGTCCTCGACGTGGGCTGAGGCGCTCCTGTCCTGCGACCGGGGCGGCGCGGCTCGGCCTGCTCGCCGTCCGGCCGCGAGGTCGGCGCAGGCGGGGGCGTCGTCGGCGTCACCAGCATCGACGCCCAGAATTTCTTGGCCCAGGTGCTCTTTGCGTCGCAACGACTAGAATTGTTTGTGGCGTGCCGCCATGCTGTGCCGTGCGCTTGCCGCCGGGTTACTCGTCTTCCGCTGGAGCGGCACATTCGGCAACGCCGGTGATCGCGTCCAGCATTTCTCCAACCTCTGAGTCGATCTCATTGTCGGGAACGCATTCGGCGAGTTCGTAAAAGTTCTTCTTGGCCATGAGGTTGGGAATATCGAGCTTCGCGAAGTAGGCCCCGAAGAGGGGAGTCAAGAATTCATCGCTCACCTTCACGTTGGCGTCCCACGGAGACCCTTTACCTAGCGTCCTCAGGGCCTCACTGACTTCGGCGATGGCTTCACGCATGGCGGTCAATCGTTTGTCCACTTCTGCAAACGTGAATAGGGGGACCGGCTGCACCTCTGCCGCCGAAGCGCGCGCATAGGTCTCAAGTGTTGCCTCGGTGCAAAGATAGTTTTCTATCTCCCGTCTCTTCCAGACAAGATTCTGGAGTGGCGGGCTGTCCGGTGCCCCGCGTTCCAAGCGGTCGAAGAGCGCAACGCCCTGGAGAGTTGGAAGCGCCTCCCTGAGTCCATGAAAGTGATTAGCTGCTGCGGGCGGTCGGTTTCCGACGTAGCGGACGAAGGGTCGTTCGAGCACTTTGACTGCTCTGTCATTTCCGAGTCGCTTGGCGAAAGCCCGCAATATCGCCAAATCCGTCGAACCTTCCAGATAAAGGACCCATCCTGCCTGTTGGGCTTGGTAGTATTGATCGAATCCGATCTCTGCCAAGGCTTTCCGCACTTGACTTTGTCCGTCTCCGATCCGGTGCGGGTTGCCGACAAAGGCAATAACCAAGTCTTTGTCCGCAGCTTCGTTCAGCAACACCTCCGAATGACTGGCTGCGATAATTTGATTGCCCCGCTCCGACGCAACGTCGGTTATCAAGTGATAAATGTGACGCTGGCGAAGAATTTCGAGATGGGCGTCGGGCTCGTCCAACAGAATGACTGCGCCGGGATTGGCGTACATGTAAGCGAGAATCAGCAGGGTCTGCTGCAATCCGCGCCCGCTTGAGGAGAGATCGAGAGCCGAGCCGTGCTCTCGATAACCCATGGTGATCTCTCCCCTCTCCTCCACATAGCGAGGCTTGTCGAGTTTGGCGGCGAAGAGATCTTCGATCCGCTTGACCAGCGAATCCCATTCGTCAGGGCTTTCGCTCAGGATACGAAAACAAAGGTTGCGTAGAACCTCGGCAGTACGGCCTTCGCCGACCCGCACGTTCACCGCGCCCTGATCGAGCCGTGTCTCCGTTGCGGCGAGTCCCGACATCGGAGGAAGGAAGGCGATGTGCGTCGATCCCGCCTCTTTGGGCACTGGCATGCGGCTGGGGGGCTTTAAGTCGTCCAACCGCAGAGGTCGGCAATAGAACGACTCTTCATTGGCGTAGTCGAACTCAAGTCCACAGGTCCAAGCCCTGTCCTCGTCGACGCCTTCCACGATGAGGTCGATCCGTACGGTGTCTGTCTGTTGTTCGCCTTCGATTCGCTGAACGTTTCGTACGCGAAGGTCGCGCCACAGCAGATTGGCGCTCGGGTGTGGAATGGCGAGAAGGTCCCTGCGATTGATGGTGACGCCAGGCCTCTTTTCGGGTGCGCTCTTTCCAGCGCGCTTCTCTTTCCAGCGCTTGACGCCGACATCCCAGAGGGCCAACGCCTGCATGGCCGAGGTCTTGCCCGAATTGTTCGGGCCGATGAACACGACAGGATTTCCGAGTTCCACCTCAACTTCATTGAAGCGCTTGAAGTTGCGGATCGTGAGCCTAGTGAGCATCTCTGGCTCGGCGCTCGGTCAGGTCGATTTTCCTACCAGCTGTTCCGGAGCTCGCGGAGCTTGAGGAAGACCTCGCGGGGGCCGGGATCGTCGGAGAGATCGGGAAAGGCCTCGCGCAGGCGCGCGATCACCGTCGGGCTGTGCAGGCGGAAGAAGGTGTTGATCTCCTTCTCCAGCGCGAGCGTCGAGACCATGGCGTCGTCCGGGTCCTGTGGCCCGATCTCCTCGAGCAGCGACGCCGCCCGCGCGTTGTCGGGCTCCCGGTCCAGGGTGAAGCCCAGGTTGTGCGCGATGTAGTCGTGGCCGGGGTAGATCAGGGTCTCGTCCGGCAGCTTCGCAAGCTGGCCGGCGAAGGTCTCGTAGAGCTCGGCAGGATGGCCGCCGGAGTGGCAGTTGCCGGCGCCGGCATTGAAGAGGGTATCGCCGCAAAAGAGCGCAGGCGTGTCGGTGCGGGACAGCAGGCACACGTGGCTCATGGTGTGGCCGGGGGTGTCCAGCGCCTCTAGCTCGACCGTGGCGCCCACCTTGATGACATCGCCCGCGCCGAGCCCGCGGTCGATGCCTGGGATCTTGCCCTTGGCGTTGGCGTGGGCGAGCAGGGTGGCGCCGGTCGCCTTGATCACCGCCTTGTTGCCGCCGGTGTGGTCGCCGTGCTCGTGGGTGTTGAGCACCTGCGTGATTTGCCAGCCCTTGTCCTTGGCCGCTTTTAGGCAGCGGCGGTGGTCCAGCGGGTCGACCGCGAGCGCCTCGCCGGTTTCCGGACACGCGATCAGGTAGTTGAAATTGCGATAGTCGTTGGCGGTCCAGATCTGCTCGACGAGCATGCGCGCTCTCCCGGTTCGGCGGCGTCAGTCGGGGTCCAGCTCGGAATCCCAGTAGAGGTAGTCGCCCCAGCTTTCGTGCAGGTAGCGGGGCGGGAAGCGCCGGCCTCGCTGGTGCAAATCGTGGGCGCTCGGCGCACGCGGCTTGCGCGCCGGGCGCATGCCGCATTCGCGCGGCAGCCGGTTGCCCTTGGCGAGGTTGCAGGCGCTGCAGGCGGTGATGACGTTGTCCCAGGTGGTGCGCCCGCCGCGCGAGCGCGGCACCAGGTGGTCGAAGGTGAGGTCCTCCACCGGGAAGGGCGCCACGCAATACTGGCAAGTGAACGAATCCCGCAGGAAGACGTTGAACCGCGTGAACGCGGGCCGGCGCGCGAGCGGGCGGTAGCGCTTGAGCGCGACGACGCTCGGCAGCTTTATGGCCGTGCTCGGCGAGCGGATCGCCCGGTCGTATTCCGAGAGGATGGTCACCCGGTCGAGGAACGCCGCCTTGACCGCGTCCTGCCAGCCCCAGACCGAGAGCGGGAAATAGCTGAGCGGCCGGTAGTCGGCGTTGAGCACGAGGGCCGGGCAGCTCTCCAAGGATGCTTGCACTTCTCCAGGCCCCCTCAACGCGGCTCCGGCGCGTCCACCGGCGGCCTAACCCCCGCCGGCGCGCCGGATTTGCGGGCGCATCATGCCAAAGAGAAGCCAAAGGGCAAAGCCGTGAGAGGATCGCCGCGCCCGGCCCGCGCCGCCCGTCGGTGCTTAATCGACCACGAATGTGGGGGAGAAGTCGGCGGGTGCCAGCGAAAGGCGCGGGCTGAAGGAGTCGAGATTGGCCTGTTCGACGATGTGAATCAAAGGCCCGGCGTGCGGGTATTCGAGCTTGCCTTCCAGGAGCCGCGCGGCCATCTCGATGCCCATCCGCCCCTGCAAGGCCGGAAAGTCGGTAGGCGCCGCGAGGATCTTCTCGCGCTTGATCCCGCGATAGACCGCGTGGGTGAAGTAGTTCGCGAGCACCTGTATCTGTCCCGTAAGGCCGCGCGCCCTGAGCAGGCTTACCGCCGCGCCGGCGGTGACCGCGCTGCCCACGATGTAATCGACATCGGGGCGTTCCTCCAGCGCTTCCTCGACCAGGATCAGCTGGATTTCGCGGCCGGTATCGCCCCACTTCCTCACGACGATGTCGACCGCGCTTCCCGCGAGTGCCTCGGTGAATCCCTCCTCGACGAAATGGGCCCATTGCGATTCCCGCGGGCCGGGGAACCACGCCACCTTGACCGGCGGCGTGCCGGCCGGATGGAGGCTGGCGAGATAGGCGCCAGGGACCTCCCCCATCGTGACCCAGGAGACGGCGGCCTTGGCACTGATGCCGGGGTCGGCGATGTCGTTGACCACGGCGATCACCGGGATCTCCTCGCTGATCGCAAGCACCGCTTCGGTCAGGCCGTCGAAGCTCACCGCGCCCAGCGCCAGGATGTCCGCGTCCCGAGCGCATTCGGTGATCTGGGCGATCTGCCGTTCGAGGTTGGGGTAGCCGCCGGCCTCGACCACGCGGAGCGCGACGCCGAGCCGCTTCGCCTCCTCGACCATGCCGTAGTTGACGCTCAGCCAGTACGAATCCTTGAGGTGGGGGTATGAGGCGCAGATGCGCCACTTCTGCGACGCTTGCTCCAGGGGGCGATAGGTGATGGTCTCCGTCGGGCTGCGGAAATCGAATGGCGGCGACCAGACTTCGAGCGCCCATGTGGAGGGGGACGCGGGCTCCTCCACCGCCTCTTGCTCGGCCCCGAGTGCCGGGCCTAGAGCCAGCACCAGACCCACAAGGAGGCCAACAACCGATCCTGATAAGCGCCACGGTCTCATGTGCGGCATGATGCGGCCGATTGCCTTTCGATTCCAACCGGTGTTCTAATTTCGCGATGTTCGGCCGCTTCGGCATCGCGAGCCGCCTGTTCGCCTCGTTCGCGGGGGTGGCGGCTCTATCGATCGCAGCCGGGATCATCGGCTGGGTCGTTCTGCGCAATGTCGACACTGCGCAGACCACCATCGTCGACGAGGCCCTGCCGGCGATCGCCGAGGGGCGGATCATCGCTGAGACCTCGACTCAGATCGCGGCGCACGGCGCCCTGCTCGCCGCCGCCGAGAGCCAGGTGGAGCGGCGGGACCAGGCCAACATCCTGCGTTCGACGACCGATCTGCTCTCCGCCCGCCTCGACGTGCTGGAAGGCTACGGCTTCCCCGAACGGGAAGTCGCCGAGATTCGGGGTGTGGTGTCGGCGCTCGCAGCGAACCTCGACCGGCAGGACGAGATCGTCGCCGCGCGCATTGGTATGAATGCCGTGCTGGCCGCTTCGGTCGCGCGCACGCTGGAGGTGGCCGGCGATCTCTCCGCGCTTTCCGAGACGCTGACCTCCAACGCGGCGTCGGGGGCGACTGTCGTAATCTCCAATCTTTACGAGCTCGCCGAAGATACGGCGCGCCTGGCGGCCATGCTTGACGCCTTCGACCGGCTGGTGGAGGCGGATCTCTTCCTGCTGGAGCGGATGTTCGAGCTCCGGATGCGTGCTTCCGAGCAGGGGCTGCTGCTGAACCAGCTGAGCCGCGCGCGCGACGCCGGCGAGATCGCGTGGATCGAGGAGCGTTACAGCGGCAACCTCCGCATCCTCGAGCGCCGGGTGGCCCTGATCGACGACCCGATCCGCCGGGAGCAGGGGGAGACGCTCGTCGCAGCACTCTCGTCCGACGGGCCGCCCGGCACCCTCGGCCTCTTCGACCAGCGCCGCCGGGCGCTGGACCTCGATGCAGCACTCGCGGCCCTCGCCGAGGACAACCGCGCGCTGACCGACCGGATGAACGAGGGCGTCGCCGCGGTCGTCTCCCGCTCCCAGCAGATCGCCGCCGATGCGTCCGAGGCGGCGGACAGCGCGGTCGAGTTCGGCGGTCTCACCGTCCTGCTCCAGATCGTGCTGTTCATTGCCATCGCGGGCGCCATCGCCTGGCTCTACGTGCATCGCAACATCGTCCACCGGCTCAAGGCGCTGCACCGGGTCATGCAGAGCCTCGCGGCCGGGCGTCTGGACGTGGCGGTACCGACCGGGGGGCGGGACGAGCTCTCCGACATGGCGGATACCGTGCGGGTCTTCCGCGACCAGGCCATCGTCAAGCAGGAGCTGGAGGAGGAGCGGGAACAGACCAACGCCGAGCTGCGCCGGCACAAGGAGGAGCTGGAAGGGCTGGTCGCTGAACGGACCGCGCAGCTGACCGAGGCCAATGCCCGGCTGGTCGAGGAGGTGCACAACCACGATCGCGCCCGCGCCCGCGCCGAGCAGGCGAGCCGCGCCAAGTCTGAGTTCCTCGCCACCATGAGCCACGAGATCCGCACCCCGATGAACGGGGTCCTCGGCATGTTGCGGCTCATGTCCGACGGCCCGCTCAACGAGCGGCAGCGCCAGCAGGTCCGGGTCATGCGCTCGTCGAGCGAAATCCTGCTCGGCATTCTCAACGACATACTCGACTACTCGCGGGTCGAATCCGGCGAGATCGAGGTCGAGAGCGCGGTCTTCGACCTGCACGAGCTGGTCGAGGACATCGTGGTGCTGATGCAGGGCCGCGCCAGGGAGAAGGACCTCGCCCTGGATCTGGCGATTGCGGAGGGCGTGCCGGCGGCGGTGACGGGCGATCGCCAGAAGCTGAGCCAGGTTCTGCTAAACCTGCTCGGCAACGGCATCAAGTTCACGGACCGGGGCGCGGTCACGCTGGAGGTCTCGAACGGCGCGGAGCCCGATGCGATCCGCCTCGCCGTGCGGGACACCGGCCCCGGCATCGACGAGGCCGACCTCGCCCATCTCTTCGAGCCCTTCTATCAGGCGGCAGCATCCCGCCGGCACGGGCAGCAGACCGGCACCGGGCTCGGCCTCGCCATCTCAAAGCGTCTGGTCACCGCGATGGGAGGGCGCGTCGAGGTGGAGACGGAACCGGGGGACGGCAGCTGCTTCTCCGTCACGCTGCCGCTGCCGCAGGGCGAAGCCGCCATCCAGCCGCCGGTCGAGGCGGCAGCCTACGAGGCAACCGGCACCGGCCGGGCGCTGGACGTCCTGATCGTCGAGGACAACGTCGTGAATGCCATGGTGGTCGAGGCCTTCGTCGGCCGGATGGGTCACACGCCGCTGGTCGCGCCCAATGCAGAAGAGGGACTCGAACTCCTGGAGGGGCAGCACTTCGATCTCGTCCTCATGGACATCAGCCTGCCCGGCATCGACGGCATCGAGGCGACGCAGCGCATCCGCGCGCACGAGAACCCGGCGATCCGCTCGCTGCCGGTCATCGCCATGTCGGCCCACGTGTTCGACAACGAGGTCGCGCAGCACCTGCAGTCGGGCATGGATGCCCTCATCGGCAAGCCCATCGCGCCCGACGGCCTGGCGCAGACGATTACCAGCGTACTTGGCCGCACGCCCGGCGAGCGTGCGGCCATGGACGGAGGCCGTTCGGGGAGCGGAGGGGAGTCGATCATCGACCCCGCCGTTCTCGCGCAGGATCGCGCGGTGCTGGGGGCGGAGCGCGGCACCCTGATGGTCGATACCTTTATCGAGACGGCGCCGGCTCAGATAGACGGTATCAGGCAGGCGCTGGCCGAGGGGAGAACCGGGCGGGCGGCGGAGCTCGCCCACGCGCTAAGGGGTGCCGCCGGCAGCCTCGGGCTGCGCCGCCTTGCGGAGCGCTGCGGCGTGCTCGAAGCGCGCGCCCGCACCCCGGAGGCGGCGGCAGTTGCCGAGGAGCTGGACCGCTTGTTCGACGAATCGCGCGAGGCGCTGGTGACGCTCTGGGCCGGCCTCGAAACCGCCGAGCGCGAGGGTCAGGTGGTGACCGCCGGCGTGAACAGGTAACCCTCGCCGTACGCGGTGACAATGATCTCGGGGTTCTTCGGGTTCTGCTCGATCTTCCGCCGGAGCCGCCGGATCAGGACATCGATGGTACGGTCACTTGGCTCCCACGACCGGTGAGTGATCAGCGCGAGCAGGCGTTCCCGCGATAGCACCTGGCCCGGATGTTCCACCAGGGCCGAGAGCAGCTCGTGCTCGGCCCGGGTCAGCGGCACGGACTCGCCCCGCGGCGAGACCAGCTTGCGGGCCGCCGTCGAGAACTCCCAGCCGGCGAAGCGCCGCCCCGAGAAGGGCTCCCGCGTGCCTTCCTGGGCGCGGCGCAGGACGCTCTTGACGCGCGCGAGCAGCTCGCGCGGGTTGAAGGGCTTGGTGATGTAGTCGTCGGCACCGATCTCGAGGCCGAGGATCCGGTCCACGTCGTCGTCGCGCACGGTGACCAGGATGATGCCGACGTTGCTCTGTGCTCGGAGCTTCCGGGTCAGATCGAGGCCGTCTTCGCGCGGCAGGTTGATGTCGAGCAGGATGAGGTCGGCGGCATCCCGCTCCAGGATGCGCCACATACGCTCCCCGTCCTCCGCCTCGCTCACCCGATGGCCTGCCGCTTGGGCGTAGCCGGCGAGCTTGGTGCGGGTCACGGCGTCGTCTTCGACCACGACGATATGGTACGGGTCCTTCACCTTCCGGTCCCGTATCTTGGTCCCGGCGCCATTTTCACATCTTTCATGATCTTTTACAGGCTGTTTATCGCAAGGGTCTGTCTTGTTCACAACGCCCCTCTAGCCTTGCAGGTTCGGCGCGGAGGGCCCGCGCACGAGAACGTGGACATGAGTGCAACTGATGAGGAGGCGACAATGGTGGGTACAAATGCGAGACGGTGGGCAATCGCTCTCGTCGCGGGGGCCGCGATCGGCCTTACGGGCGCCGTGTCCGGCGTGGCTCAAGCCGCGGATTCCGACGACCCGATCAAGATCCCGATCCATAACTGGTCGAGCCAGATCGTGGGTGCCCACGTCCTGGGCAAAATTCTGAACGGCCAGGGCTTCTCGACCGAGTTCATCCCCGCCGACAGCCAGGTGGTTTACACCTCCATGTGCGAGGGTGACATCGACGTGGTCCACGAGGTCTGGCAGGGCGCGTTCGGCGTGGCGTTCGAGACGGTCGTCGCCGAGGGCTGCGTGATCGACGCCGCGACCCACGACGCCAAGACCCGTGAGGAGTGGTGGTATCCCAGTTATGTCGAGGACCTGTGTCCGGGCCTGCCCGACTGGCAGGCGCTGAATGCCTGCGCCGAGATGTTCTCGACTGCCGAGACAGCCCCGAAGGGCCGCTTCCTCGGCGGGCCGGTGGACTGGTTGAAGCACGACGCAGAGCGTGTCGAAGGCCTCGGCATGGACTTCGAGGTGGTGAATGCCGGCTCGGCAGCGGCCATCTGGGCGGAACTCGCATCGGCGTTCGAGCGCAAGGCGCCGATCGTGCACTTCAACTGGACGCCCAACTTCATCGAGGCGATCTACGACGGCAAGTTCGTCGAGTTCCCCGAGTATGGCGAGGGCTGCAAGGACGACCCGGCCTGGGGCCCCAACCCCGATATGACCTACGACTGCGGCAACCCGAAGGACGGGTATCTCAAGATCGGCGTCTGGAACGGCATGCCCGACAAGTGGCCGACGGTCTATGGCATCGTCTCGAAGATGAACCTGACCAATCTCGATATCGCAGTGATGTCCAAGCTCGTCGACATCGACGGCATGGAGGTCGAAGAGGCAGCCGACCAGTGGCTGGCCGACAACGAAGCCAAGTGGATGTCCTGGGTTAACTAGTCCAGAGTCCCTGGCTGCGAGGGCGCTGTCCGACTCCCTGTGGCGGCGCCCTCGCTTCATTTCATGTCCCTGCCGGCACATAGTATTCGCGCCCATCGCCGCCAACGATGGAGCGAGGCGCCGACGAGGCGGGGCAGCGGCACGCGCTCTGCCGCGGCGGGGAGGTGCGACTTGGCCGAGCCCATTCTGACGTGCAGCAGCGTTTGGAAGCTGTTCGGCCCCAAGCCCCGGTCGTTCATGGACAGGCACGGGGGCGCGCCCGGCCTCGCCGCCATTCTGGAAGAAGGCTACATCCCCGCCGTGCGCGACGCCTCGCTGGAGGTCAACGCCGGCGAGATCCTGGTGATCATGGGGCTCTCGGGCTCCGGCAAGTCCACGCTTCTCCGTTGCCTCGCACGCCTGATCGAGCCCACCGCCGGCGCGATCATGTTCGAGGGCCAGGACCTGCTCAAGGCGACCAATCGGGAGCTCACGCAGCTGCGCCGCCACAAGATGGGCATGGTGTTTCAGCACTTCGCGCTGCTGCCGCACCGCACGGTGCTGCAGAACGTCGCCTTCCCGCTCGAGGTCCAGGGCATCGACCGCCGCACCCGGGAGACTCGTGCCCGCGAGATGATAGGGCTGGTCGGCCTCGAAGGCCGGGAGCGCTATTACCCGCGCGAGCTTTCCGGCGGGCAGCAGCAGCGCGTGGGGATCGCCCGCTCGCTCGCGGTGGGGCCCGAGCTCTGGTTCCTCGACGAGCCGTTCTCCGCCCTCGATCCGCTCATCCGCCGCGAGATGCAGAACGAGTTCCTGCGCCTGCAGAACATGCTGCAGAAAACGATCCTGTTCATAACCCATGACTTCGATGAGGCCATCCGGCTCGCCGACCGCATCATCATCATGAAGGACGGCATCATCGAGCAGGCCGGCACCGCCACCGAGCTGATCGAGAACCCGGAAACCGATTACGTGCGCGAATTCACCAAGGACGTGGCGCGGGATCGCCTGCTCACCGTGGGGACCGCTGTCCGCCCCGCCGCTGCCGGAGAGACGACGCAAGGCGAGGTGAGGGCCAACTCCACGCTGGCGGACGTCGCGCCGCGGGTGATCGAGGCCGAGCACCCTGTGGCGGTCGTCGACGAGAGAGGCCATGCGATCGGTGTGGTCGACCGCTTCCGCCTCGTCGACGCGATGTACGCCGACCGCTCATAGGGCAATGGCCGCAGAGCGGACCCTGGGAGGATCGATCTCGGGATCGGTTGCGGCCAGCCGTCGCCTCTGGCGCACGCCGGGGGTGGGGCCGTTGCTCGTTCTGGTGCCCTTCGTGGTTCTGCTCGCGCTCAAGCCCATCCTGCCCGAGGCCGGGATCGTCTGGCCCAGGGACATCGCGGTGCCCTTCATCGACTGGATCAACGTCGTCGTCGACGTCTTCCACAAGCACGAGATCTTCGGCGTCTTCACGGTCAAGGACGTGACGCGGGCGATCGCCTTCGGCATCGAGTGGCCGCTCGACATCGTGCACGGCCTGCTCGTGGATGGCTTCAGGTCGATCGGCATCCCCGCCATCCCGTGGATCATGATCGCGGGTCTCGCCGCGGTCTTCGGCTGGTGGCTGAAGGGCTGGCGACTCGCGCTGCTGGCCGGCGGCTGCATCGTCTACTTCGCCCTCTTCGGCAAGTGGTCGCTCTCGATGACGACGCTCTCCGTCGTCCTGGTTTCGGCGCCGATCGCAGCCGCCGTCGGCGTCGCACTTGGCGTGGCGGGGGCCAAGTCGCGGCCCTTCGAGCGGGCGCTCTGGCCGCTCCTCAACGTCATGCAGTCGCTGCCGCACTTCTCCTACCTGATCCCGGTGGCGCTCTTCATCGGCGTCTCGCACCGCGCCGGCGCGATCGCCACCATTCTCTTCGCCATACCACCGATGACGCGGCTCACCCTCCTCGGGCTCAAGGGCGTCTCCGAGGAAGTGCGCGAGGCCGGCGTGATGGCCGGCTGCACGCGCTGGCAGATGCTCTTCAGGGTGGAGATTCCGGCCGCGCGCGATTCGCTCATGCTGGGCGTCAACCAGGTCATCATGCAGTGCCTGGCGATGGTCGTGATCGCCTCCTTCGTCGGCGCCAAGGGGCTGGGGCAGGACCTGCTGTTCCGCCTCCAGAGCCTGCGCCTCGGGCAAGCGCTGGAGAACGGCGTCGCCGTGGTTCTGATGGCGGTGATGCTCGACCGGCTGAGCCGGGCGCTCTCCGAGAAGCAGCCCGAGCGGCGCCCCGACGGCCCCTTCTGGCGCGTGCACCCTTACCTGATGGCGGCAGGCGTCGTCATTGCCGCCTCGATCGTCGCGTCGTTGCTCACGCACTACGCCCAGACGCTGCCCAAGAACGCAACGATCACCACCGCGCCCTTCTGGGACATGGTCGTCGAATTCATCACGTTCATGCTCTACGACCCGCTTTCCATCATCCGCGACGGCCTGCTCGTCCACGTGCTGATCCCGCTGCGCAGTGGCTTCATGTGGATGCCTTGGATCGCGGTGGCGTCGCTGGCCGGCGCCATCGGCTGGCGCCTCGCGGGCCCGCGCCTCGCGGCGACGACGGCGGGTTTCGTCTGCTTCATCGCGCTCACGGGCTTCTGGGAGCGTGCGTCGATCACCGCCTACATGGTCTTCTTCGCCCTGGTGCTTTGCCTGATATTCGGGCTGCCTTTGGGTATCTGGGCATCGAAGACGGCGCGGCGCACCCGGTTCGTGCAGCTCCTCTGCGATACCTTCCAGACCTTCCCGTCGTTCATCTACCTGATCCCCGTGATCATGCTGTTCCAGGTGGGCGACGTGGCGGCGATCACCGCCATCGTGATCTACGCGGCGATCCCCATCGTCCGCTACACCATCTTCGGCCTGCGCGGCGTGCCCAACGAGACCATCGAGGCAGCGATCACCGCCGGCTGCACGCCCCGGCAGATCCTGTGGAAGGTGCGGATGCCGCTGGCCTTCCCCGAGATCATGCTGGGGGTCAACCAGACCATCATGTTCGGGCTCTTCATGGTGATCATCGCCGCCTTCATCGGGACCAAGGACCTGGGCCAGGAGATCTTCCGGGCGCTCACCTTCGCCGATGCGGGCAAGGGCCTCGTCATCGGCCTTTGCGTTGCCTTTATCGGGCTCACGGTCGATCGACTGGTCGTGGAGTGGTCGGAACAGCGCCGGCGCCAGCTGGGCCTGGCCTGAGCGGAGCAACGGAAAGGCGCACGTCATGGAACTCGTTTCAGCCAGCGGAACGCGCTTCCCGCGCGGCGTACGGCGGCCGGGCCTGCTTGCGCTCCCGCCGGGGGTGGAGCGCTACGTCGTTCCGGGGCGAAGCGCGCGGGCCATACGACTTACGGGCGGCAACGTCATCCGCCTCGTCAACGCCGAAGGCGGGCAGGCCTGCGAGCTTGTCTGCCTGGCGGACGATGGCCGGTTTGCCGAAAGCCTGCTGGGCGAGCGGGCAGGGGGGAGCGCCGCCGGCCTGCGCCGGTTGGTTGCCGATGGCGTCGCCAGCATCGACCGGGATCTCGCTGGCGCCTCGTCCCTCGACTTGTTCGGACCGGAGAGTCGCGCCGGCGAGGAGACGTCTTACACCGCGAGCGGCGCCGGCACAGTAATCGTGGCGACGCCCGGAGCACCCATGGCGCCCGACGGGCAGGACCCGCCGACGCCTGTCGTGGTGTTCGTCGAGCGTGCGGCAGGCGCCGCGTCGTCGGGCGAGGCGGTGCTGCCCGAGCCGCTAGCCGACCCTCGCCTCGACGAGAGGATCGACCGTCGCACGGCCGCGAGCTACGAGGTACGCGCGGGCGAGTGGATCCAGATCATCGATGTCGACGGGCGCCAGTGCACGGACTTCCAGGCCTTCCACCGGGCGCGGCTGGACCAGGGCGTGGAGCGCTGCCTCGACGTGACCACCACCCGCTCGTTGATGGGGCTCGGCTATCCCCATCCCGGGCAGCGGGCGAAGTATCTTGACCAAGATTTCGCGGCGTTGCTCGAAGTGGTGCAGGACACCTGCATGCGCCACGACGCCTTCGGCCTCGCCTGCATGGCCAAGTACTACGAAGACCAGGGCTATCCCGGCCACGCCAATTGCTCGGACAACTTCAATGCCGCCCTGGAGCCCTACGCGATTCAGCCCCGGCGCGGCTGGATGGCCATGAATTTCTTCTACAACACCGTCGTCGACGATCAGAACCTGTTCGTCCTCGACGAGCCGTGGTCGCGTCCCGGCGACTACGTTCTGCTGCGGGCGCTGACCGATCTGGTCTGCGTCTCGTCCGCCTGCCCGGACGACATCGACGCGGCCAACGGTTGGAACCCCACCGACATTCACGTGCGCGTCTATCCGGAGACGGAGACCTTCACGCGCGCTGTCGGCCACTACAAGCAACCCGATGCGGACGTGACCATGACCGAGGAAACCGGCTTCCACGCCCGCACCAGCGGCCTCACCCGCGATTTCGTCGAGTACAACGGCTATTGGCTGCCCAACAGCTACACCGGCGTCGGGCCGATCGCGGAATACTGGGCCTGTCGCGAGCGCGTCGCCGCCATCGACCTCTCGCCGCTCCGCAAGTTCGAGGTGCTGGGGCCGGGGGCGGAGGCGCTGCTGCAGCACTGCCTGACGCGCAACGTGCGGAAGCTCGCCGTGGGCCAGGTGGTCTACACCGCCATGTGCTACGACACCGGCACGATGCTCGACGACGGAACCCTGTTCCGGCTGGGCCAGGACAACTTCCGTTGGATCGGCGGCTGCGACCAGGGCGGCGCCTGGCTGCGCGAGCAGGCCGAGGCGCTCGGCCTCGACGTGTGGGTCCGCTCGTCCACCGACCAGCTCCATAACCTCTCGGTCCAGGGGCCGTTGAGCCGGCAGGTGGTGAGCGAGGTCGCGTGGACCCCGCCGGCCCAGCCGAGCGTCGACGAACTCGGCTGGTTCCGCTTCGCCGTCGGCCGGCTGGTCGATCCGGACGGGCCGGCGGTCGTCGTCTCGCGCACGGGCTACACCGGGGAGCTGGGCTACGAGATATTCTGCCACCCCTCGGACTGCGAGGCGGTGTGGGATGCGGTGTGGGCGGCGGGCGAGCCGCACGGGCTCAGTCCGCTCGGCCTGGAGGCCCTCGACATCCTGCGGATCGAGGCGGGGCTGATATTCTCGGGCTACGAGTTCGACGATCAGACCGACCCTTTCGAGGCGGGGATCGGCTTCACTGTGCCGCTCAAGTCCAAGGTGGACGATTTCTGCGGCAAGGCGGCGCTGGTCAAGCGCAAGGCCAACCCGCAGCGCGTCCTCGTCGGGCTCGCGCTCACGGGCGATGAGGTCGCGAGCCACGGCGACGGCGTGTTCGTCGGCCGCCACCGGGTCGGCGTGGTCACGTCGGGCACCCGCTCGCCGCTGACGGGCAAGTCCATCGCGCTCTGCCGCATGGCGGTGGAGCACGCCGCGCTCGGCGCCGCCGTCGAGGTCGGCCAGCTCGACGGCGTGCAGAAGCGCCTGGAGGCGTCGGTCGTCCCCTTCCCCTTCTACGACCCCGAGAAGTCGCGGGTCAGGATGTAGTCCACGCCGGCCGGCGGTCGATCCAGGGACGCGCCTCTTCGAGTTGGGAGGCGAGGCGGAAGAGCGTGGCTTCGTCGCCGTGGCGGGCGATTGCCTGCACCGCGACCGGGAAGCCGCTCTCGGTCGTGCCCAACGGGATCATCATCGCCGGCTGGCCGGTGAGATTGAACCACACCGTGAACGGGCTGAACTCGAACACCCGGCGCCAGTATTCCTCCAGGTCCTCCATCATCATGTCGAGCCAGCCCAGCTTCGGTGGCAGCGTGCCGAGGCCGGGGGTAAGCAGCACGTCCCAATCCGCGTGGAACGCCGCCATCTGGCGGCCGATGCGGTGCGCCGTGTGGACCGCCGCCATGTAGCTCGCGGCGTCGATGGTCTCGGCGAGTCTGGCCGTGTCCGCGACCACGGTCTCCAGCTCGCCCGGCGCGGGCATCCGGCCCGAGGGATGCCCGCGCAGCAGGTAGAGGATTTGGATCGCGCTGATGGTACGGAAGGTCGGTATCACGTCGGCCCTGTCGATTGCGGGATCCGCTTCCGCGACCTGGTGGCCGAGGTCCTCACAGAGCGAAGCCGTCTCCTGCAGGACGCGGAGCGAATCCGCCGCCACCGGCGCGCCGTTGGGTGCGTTGCTGGTGAAGGCGATGCGAAGCGCGCCGGGATCGGCGCCGACCTCTTCGAGGAAGGGGCGGGCCCGCGGCGGCGCGATGTAGGGATCGCCGGGCGCAGGGCCTGACGTGGCATCGAGCAGCGCCGCGCTGTCGCGGACCGTGAGCGACACCGCGTGCTCGATGGCGAGCCCGCCGAGCGATTCGCCGAAGTAGGGCGCCATGGTGTTGCGCGCCCGCGTCGGGCGCAGCCCAACCAGGCCGCACGAGGCCGCCGGCGCGCGGATCGAGCCGAAGCCGTCCGAGGCATGAGCGATGGGCAGCAAGCGGGCCGAGACGGCTGCCGAAGCGCCGCCGCTCGAGCCTGCCGGAGTCCGCTCCAGGTCCCAGGGGTTGCGCGAGGGGCCGTAAAGCTGTGGCTCGCAGGTGAGGCTGAGGCCGAGCTCGCAGGTGCTGGTCTTGCCGTAGATCACCATGCCGGCCTGCTTGAGGCGGGTGACGTGGACGCTGTCCTCGCTCGCAGGCGGCAGGTCGGCGAAGAAGCGGCTGCCGCGCGCGGTCCTCGCGCCTGCGAGCGCCGAGCCGAGATCCTTGAGCAGGAACGGAACGCCCTTGAGCGGGCCGTCCGGCAGGCCTGCCTCGATCGCCTGCGTGGCGTGGTCGTAAAGCTCCATCACGACTGCGTTGATGGCCGGGTTGCGCGCCTCCACGCGCGCGATCGCCGCCTCCAGCACCTCGGTCGCGCTGACCTCGCCGGCCTTCACCAGCGCCGCGAGACCGAGTGCATCGTATGACTCGTACTCCGCGAACCCGCCCATCGTTCGTCCCCCGCTGCTCCCCTCGACTCGATGGCGCACCATAGCCACAGCGCGGCGCGTGAGCTACGCGCTGAGAATCTCGGGATCGTGGTGCACGGGGAAGTTGACCGAGCGGGCGACGAAGCAGTTGGCGCTGGCCTGCGCGTGCAGGCGCGCGGCCGTCTCGGCATCGCTCTCTGGCGTGATCGTCACGCGCGGCCTGAGCGTGACCCGGGTGAACTCGCCTTCGCCGCCGGGGGGATGCGTCTGCATCACGCCATCGGCCGCATCCTCGTAGGCGGTGACCACGACGCCGGCGGCGGAACAGAGGTGCAGGTACCAGAGCATGTGACAGGCGGAGAGCGCGGCCACCAGCATGTCCTCGGGATTGTGCCGGCCCGCGTCGCCGCGGTAGGCGGGGTCCGCGGAGCCCCGGATCACCGGCTTGTCGGGGCAGGCGATGTCGTGGTCGCGCGTGTACGACTTGTAGCCGGCCGTGCCCTGGCCGCTGTTCCCCGTCCAGGTCACCGTCGCGCTGTAATTGTGCTCCCGCGCCATGTCTCGCTCCCGCCGTTCTGACCGTGCGCCCGACGATAGCGATGACGCCCCGAACATGCGACGCCGGCCGATCGGGTTACCGACCGGCCGGCGCGCTACGAGCGTTCAGTAATCCTGCTTCGCGCTGAATTCCTGCTTGACGGCGACTTGCACGGTCGCGACCGCGTCGGCGACGGGCTCGATCGTCTTGCGGCCCTCATCGTAGCCGATGTCGAAGCGGTCGAGGCCGACGGACATGGGCTCGCCGTTCAGTTGCACGACCGCCGTCACGTAGTGGTCCTCGAACATGGTGGGAGCCACCATCGCCAGCACGCGGACCTCCTCCGCGTGGCTCGCCACCTCGAACGTGATCGACTTGCCCGGCGCGAGCAGGACGCCTGGGGGGCCGTCCATGCCGTGGGCCACCGCGGCCTCGTCGCCGATGGCCTCGGCGAGCATTCCGGGGTCTCCGGTCAGAATCTGGTGCTCCGCTTCCGGCGAAACGTAGCGCTCGACGAAGATCTTGCCGTCTTCGGAAACCGGCGCCACCAGCACCGGCGCGAGAAGCTCGTCTTCCATGTTGTTGGTCACTGTGACCTCGTAGGAGACATGCGACGACGCGAGGCTCGCGCCGGTCGTCAGGCCAACGACGGCAGCGATTGCCGTCAACCCAAGGAAGTACTTCATGTAGCGGTTCTCCTTCAGAGGCGGGAGGACGCGTCGCGCTACTCCGCCTGTTTCGTGCCGCGCGGGGGAGTGAGTTCCGCCGCGCCTCCCCTTGGCTCTTGAGGTGGGCTCAGGCCCAGGCCGTTACAACGGGCGCGCCGACCGTTATGTCAGTGCGCGTTCCCCAATGAGGCGTGTGCGCTGTCACGCATCCCTTGGTGATCAAGGGCTCCAGCTGATCCGAGATTTTTCTTACCCCGGCGGCTTCGCAGACATCTGCGGCCCTGAGATCGGCGGATAGGGCGGATCGAGGATTTCCACCCCATAGCCGACGACGCTCCCAGGCTCACTTCCGGCCCCGTCGCGTCGTCCCGCCCGAATCGGATAGAAGGTGTCGCCATCGGGCCAGAGGCCCTCGTTCCATCCACCAGCCCTGGTAGGGAGAACGTGATGGCGACAACGGAGAAGCTACCCTTTTCCTGGCAGGCTGTCGAAGGCCTGCCGGACCTGGATCGCCTGCGTCTGGTGCTCGACACCCTGCCCGACGAGGAGATCGTGGCTGCGCTTGAGGCCGGGCGAGGTCGCGGGCGCAACGACTACCCGGTGCGGTCGATGTGGCGTGCGCTGATCGCGGGCGTGGTGTTCCAGCACGCCTCGATCCAGTCGCTGCTGCGGGAGATGGGCCGCAACCCGGCGCTCCTGGAACTCTGCGGGTTCGACCCGCTGCCTTTCCAGAGCGCGCCCGTGTTGGAGCTTCGCGCAGGTACGAAGGAGCCACCATGCGCGGTGGCGCATCCGGCGCAGGTCCGCTCGACGGTGCCCAGCCACTGGAACTTCTCGCGCTTCCTGCGGCGCGTCGTGCTGCTTGAGAACGAGTGCAGCCTGGTGTCCGCAATGGTCGAGAGCCTGCGCGCGTCGCTCTTCGAAGAGCTGCCCGACTTCGGCCGCCATCTCGGCTACGACGGCAAGGCGATCGAGAGCCACTCGACGGGCCGGGTTGCCGAGGACAAGGGGAAGACCTCCGACCCCGACGCCGACTGGGGCAAGCATGAGACGAGCGGGGTGAACGCCAAGACCGGCGCGATCTGGAAGAAGGTGAAATCATGGTTCGGCTACGGCCTCCACCTGATCGCCGACACCCACTACGAGGTCCCGGTGGCCTTCGAGGTGACGCGGGCGTCGGACTCGGAGGTCAAGATGCTCCCCAAGATGCTGGAGAACCTGTTCGCAAGAGCGCCGGAAATGGTGGAGCGCTGCGACGACTTCAGCGCCGACCGCGGTCTCGACAACGCTCCCCAGAAGAAGTTGCTCTGGGATAAGTGGGCCATTCGGCCGCTGGTCGACACGCGCTTGATGTGGAAGGCCGAGAAGGAGGAGCCGGGCTATGATCCGACGAAGCCGATCACGCGGGCGCTGTTCCCCAACCGCGCCGACGTCGTCGTTCACGACGAGCGCGGCCGCGTGTCCTGCATCTGCCCCCAGACCGGCGAGGTCCGCGCCATGGCCTTCCAGGGCTTCGAGGCCGAGCGCGGCCTCTGCGGCACGCTGAAATACCGCTGCCCGGCGGCGGCCTTCGGCTTCGACTGTGCAGGCAGCAAGGCGTGCCACCGGGCGGGCGGGGTGGAGCCCGGCGAGTACGGCCGCATCGTGCGCATCGATCTCGACAAGAACGACCGGCGCGTCTTCACCCCGACGCCCTGGGGCAGCCCGTCCTGGCGGCGCGGCTACAACCGGCGCTCTGCGATAGAGAGGATCAACAGCCGCCTCGACAACAGCTTCAACTTCGAGACCCACTACATCCGCGGGCTCGCTAAGATGAAGACCCGTGTCGGGCTGGCGCTGGTGGTGATGATGGCGCTGGCCCTTGCGCAGGTGCGGGCCGGCCACGCGGAGCGGATGCGCTCGCTGGTCGGCGCGGTGCCGTACCTCGACACCGGCTGACCGGTTGTCCCACCTCCGACATCGCCGCTCGACCAAGCCGCCTGCCGGCGGATGGCAGACCGCGGCCATCCATGTCACGATGTTCCCGTAGCGTTCCGATCTCGCGTCTAATCGCTGCATTCTGCTCACCCGGCGGGGATCAGGCAGTCGATATCCGGCCGCCAAAGATCAGCGTCACGATGTCGAAATACGCCACAGCGCACATTCCTCCCAATTGCGAACTGCTGCATAGCCGGGCAGACTTCCGCTGACAGCGCGCGACGGGTTCTCGCTTGTCGAGAGGGCCATTGCGCGCAAGGGCAAATGTCCTGCGCATAGAGGGAGGAAGGACACCATGATCATTCGACGCCGCGGAACACGGAGAGAGGAAGGAGCGCGCAAGCGCTTCATCGCAAGCCGGCGGAACTTCATGAAGGGCGCGGGGCTTGCCGGCTTCGGCGCCGCCGCCATGACCAGCGGGCTGCTTGCCGACATCAACGACGGCGCCCGCGCCGAGGGTGAGCCGATCCCGGTCGGCGGCTGCGTGCCGCTCACGGGCTGGGCCGCCGCCGACGGTCTCTCGTTCAAGAGCGGACTCGAGCTCGCCTGCGAAGAGATCAACATGATGGGCGGCATCCTCGGCCGGCCGCTCGCACCGGTCTTCGAGGACAGCAAGGAGCAGGGCGCCGACAATATCATCCCGGCGATGCAGCGCCTGATCGACCGCCACGAGGTGCATGCCATCATCAACGGCTACAACACCGGCGCGGTCACGGCGGAATACGACACCATCGCCGATGCCGGGGTGCCTTACCTCCACCACAACACCGACATCGTGCATCACGAGACGGTGGGCAGCGATCCGGAGCTCTATTTCAGCAACTTCATGGCCGACCCCGCCGAGTACTGGTACGGCGAGGGCTTCATGAAGTTCATCAGCGACCTCAACGACACCGGCAAGTGGGAGGCGCCCAACCGGAAGGTCGCCATCGTCACCGGCTCGCAGAACTACAGCGTGGTCATCGCCAACGCCATGCGCGATTCGGCCGAGAAATACGGCTGGGAGATCAGCCTTTACGAGACCGTGGTGGTGCCGATCTCCGAGTGGGGGCCGACGCTTCAGAAGATCCGCAACGATCCGCCGGCCGCCATCGCGATCACCCACTGGGTACCGCAGGATCTGGCGCAGTTCATGATGCAGTTCGTGCCCAATCCGACGCCGAGCCTGGTTTACATGCAGTACGGCCCGCTGCTCGCGGCCTTCCGCGAGATCGGCAAGGAGGCCACCAACGGCGTGCTCTTCGCCACCGTGGTGGGCGCGCTGCAGGACGAGATCGGCCAAGCCTACTTCGAGCGCTTCAACTCGAAGTTCGGCGAGAGCGCGAGCCCGCTCACCGGCTCTCAGCCCTACGACTCGTGCCACTACTGGGCGATCGCCTCGGCCATGGCCGGCGGCACCGGGGCGCCCGGCGAGTTCGAGCAGAACGAGAAGGTGTGCGATCGCATTCGCCGCAACATCTATCGCGGCGTGCAGGGGGCGACGGCGTTCGTGCTGCCCTACCAGGCGGCCCGGACCTATCCGACCGAGACCAGCGATCCCTCGCTCGGCATGCCCCACCAGTTCCTCCAGGTCCAGAACCACCTGGAGCAGGGCAAGCTGATCGCGCCGGAGCCCTATGAGACGGCCGCGTTCCAGATCCCGCCGTGGATCGGTAGCTAAGACCTGACCCATGGAGCGGACGGCGTCTGAGCCGCTGCTCTCCTGCCAGGGCGTCGACAAGTATTTCGGCGCCCTGGCCGCCGTTCGCGACATGACGTTCGACGTCTTCCCGGGCGAGGCGCTCGGGATCGGCGGCCCCAACGGCGCCGGCAAGACGACGCTCTTCGACGTCATCTCGGGCCTCAACCCGGCGACCGCCGGCAGCATCACCTTCGACGGCAAGACCATCACGCGCGCGACGCCGGACCGCACCTGCCAGCTCGGCATGGCGCGCACCTTTCAGCTCAACGCCGGGTTCGACACGCTCTCGGCACGCGAAAACACGCTGATCGCGGCCTATTTCGGGCGCAACAATAGGCTGGTCCCCGGCATGAAGTTCGACCGGGAGACCCAGCACCTCGCCGACGAGGCGATGGAGTTCGTCGGCCTCGATGCGGTTGCCCACGAGACGACGCGGACGCTCCCCGTCTATCACCGCAAGCTGCTGATGGTGGCGGGCGCGCTCGCGACCCAGCCCAAGATGCTGCTGATGGACGAGCCGGTCGGCGGGCTCAATCCGCAGGAAATCGACGACGTGATGGCGCTGGTCCGGCGGCTCAAGGAGCGCGGTCTCACCATCATGCTCATCGAGCACGTCATGCGCTTTCTTGTGCGGCTCTCGGACCGGGTGCTCATCATGCACCACGGCGAGAAGATCTTCGAAGGCTCGGCCTCCGGCCTCGTCTACGACAAGACCGTGGTCGACGTTTATCTGGGGGAGGGCTCGTCGCGGCGGCTCAGGCACCTGCTCGAAGACAACCCGTCGCCCGACGAGGGTGCTCCAAGTGCTCCATGAGGAGCCCGTGAGCGGAGCATGAGCACGCCGCTCCTGGAAGTCGACTCGCTCGACGCCGGCTATCACGGCCAGCGCGTGCTGCGCGACATCTCGTTCGGCGTACCGGACGGCGGCCTCATCACCATCATCGGGCCCAACGGCCACGGCAAGACGACGCTTCTGCGCGCCGTCTCCGGCCTGATCCATCCGATGGCGGGAGAGATTCGCTTCGACGGCAAGGCGCTCGGCCGGGCGCGGGTGGACCAGATCGTGGCGCGCGGCATCGTGCACATCCCGCAAGGGGACATGATCTTCTCGGAGATGACGGTCCGCGACAATCTCCTGATGGGTGCCTACCTGCCCGTGCCGTACAGCCAGGCCGACGCAAGCCTCAAGGAGGTCTATGCGCTGCTGCCCAGGCTCGAGGAGCGCGAGGGCCAGATCGCGTCCACGCTCTCCGGCGGCGAGCGGCGGATGCTGGCGGTCGGGCGCGGGATGATGACGGGCGGGCGCATCCTGTTGATCGACGAGCCTTCCCTGGGCCTCGCCCCCATCGCGATCGACACCATCTACGGCCTGATCCGGGCCTTGAAAGAGGCGGGAAGGACGATCCTGCTCGTGGAGGAGAACGCGAGCCGCGTCGCCGATCTCGCGGATCGCATCTATCTGCTCGACCACGGCGAGTTCGTCTGGCAGGGCACCGCCAGCGAGCTTGATCGGCACGACGAGATTCTCGAGACCTATCTCGGGGCCTGAGGCGGCGCGGTGGAAACTTTCGTCCAGATTCTCGTCAGCGGGCTCACGCTCGGCGCCATGTACGCAGCCAGCACCATCGGGCTCTCGCTGGTGTGGGGGGCGATGGGCGTGCTCAACATGGCCCACGGCGCGCTGCTCACCATCGGCGGCTACGCCTCCTACTCGGCGGTGCTGCACGTGGGCCTGCCCTGGTATCTCGGGCTGCCGGCGGCGATGATCGTGAGCTTCGTGGTGGGGCTCCTGATCTACCACATCATCTTCCGCTTCATGTACCGGCACCCGGCTTTCGAGACCAACGTCATCATCGCGACCGTGGGCCTCGCCATCTTCCTCGAGCAGGTGACGCTGCTGATCTACGGCGCCTATCCGTTCCTCCAGCCTTTCTCCATCGAGGAGGGCTTCTTCGTTTCCGGCGTCTTCATCCGTTACCAGAACGTGCTGATCCTGATTCTGTCGGTCGTCACCATGCTGCTGGTCGCGGCGCTGCTTTCGCGCACGCGCATGGGACGCGCCATCCGCGCCACGGCGCTGCACCGAGAGGCGGCCCAGCTGATGGGGGTCAACGTCGGGCGGGTCTTCGCCCAGGTGATGGGGATCGCCGGCGTCGTGGCGGCGGTCTCGGGCGTCATGCTGAGCTCGATCACCACGCTCGCGCCGACCATGGGCTACGACCCCATGCTCAAGGCGTTCATCATCTGCGTGATCGCGGGGCTCGGTAACGTGCCGGGTGCGCTCATCGCCGCCTTCATCCTCGGCCTGTTCGAGGCCGTGGTGCAGTTCGCCGTCGGCGTTCGCTTCGGCTTCCCGGCGCTGCTGCTGCTGGTCATCATCGCGCTGATCTGGCGGCCTTACGGCGTCTTCGGGCGCCGCCAGGTGCGTCGCGTCTGATGTTCGAGACGGGCCCCAACTGGCGGCGGGACGTCGCCTTCGGCGTGCTGCTGATCGCGGTGCTGATCGCGATCCCGTTCCTCGGGCCGTCGCGCTACTTCATCGGCCAGCTTACGCTCTTCTTCATCTGGGCGACGGTGGTCTCGCAGTGGAACCTGGTGTTCGGCGTCGCCGGCGTCTTCTCGCTCGCGCAGATGGCGATTTTCGCCTTCGGCGGCTTCGCCACCGGCATGATGGGGCTCTACCTCGGCATCTCGCTCTGGTTCGCGCTGCTCTTGGCCGGCGTGGGCTCAATCCTGTTCAGCCTCCTCATCGGTCTCGCCTGCCTCAGGCTGCGCGGGCCCTATGTGGCGCTTCTGACGCTCGCCATCGCCCAGGTGATGTACCTGCTCATCATCACCGACACCGCCTGCTTCTACATGGAGGGCGTGACCTGCCGTAATTTCACCGGCGGCACGCGGGGCCTCGCCAAGTTCGGCGACTTCGGCTTCCGCGATCTGCTCGGCCGCCGCGAGTACCTGAAGGGCGACTACTACCTCTCGCTCTTCCTGCTCGTGCTGGCGACGGTGTTCTCCTTCGCCATCATTCGCAGCCCGTTGGGATTCGCCTTTCGGGCGCTGCGTGACAACCCGGAATACGGCGTCTCGCGCGGGCTCAACCGCTTCAAGTACCAGCTCCTCGTGTTCGCCATGTCGGCCTTTTTCACCGGGCTCGCGGGCGGCGTCTTCGCCGGTCACTTCCGGGTCATCGGCGCCAACGTCCTCTCGCTTCCGCTGCTTCTCTTCCTGATCTCGATGATGGTGGTGGGCGGCCTCGGGCGGGCCTGGGGGCCGATCCTGGGTGCCGCCCTGGTGATGCTGGCGGACGAGGGCATGAAGGACTTCGTCGAGATCAGGAACATGGGCTACGGCGCGCTGATTGTCGCCATCGTCGTGCTCCTGCCCCAGGGCGCCGCTGGCGGGCTGGAGCAGGTGTGGGACTGGGGGCGCCGGCAGGTGCTCGCGTTGCGGGGCGGCGCAGGTCGTCCGGCCGCCGGGCGTGCCGGCGAGCAACGCCGCGAGTGAGGACCCGCCTCGGCTTCCTCGTCACAGCCGACATTTCCCGAAGGGCCACGGAGTGCGCGCAATGGTGGAGACACCGAACGAGCCCATCGTCTACCTGAACGGCGACTTCGTGCCCCTCAGCGACGCCAAGATCTCCGTGCTCGACCAGGGGTTCCTCCTCGGCGACGGGGTCTTCGACGTGGTCTCGGCCTGGCGCGGCTCGATCTTCAGGCTCGATGAGCACATCGACCGTCTCTTCGATTCGCTGCGCGCGACGCGACTGGAAACCAGCATGACCCGCGACAACTGGCGCGCAGCGATCGTCCAGACCTGCCGGCGCAACGGGCTGCGCGACGCCAGCATCCGCTTCATCGTGACCCGCGGCGCGCCCAATGCGGTGGTCGCCGACCCGCGCGACTTCGAGCCGACGCGCATCGTCTGGGCCGCGCCCTACATCTTCCTCGCCGACGAGGAGACGCGGCGCACCGGCATTCGCCTCCACATCACCCATCTGCGGGCGTTCTCCCCGGATACGCTCGATGCCCGCTACAAGTGCCTCGACCGGCTGCACTCGCAAATGGCGCGGCTGGAGGCGCTGGAAGCCGGCTACGACGACGTGATCTGGCTCGACCAGGCCGGCTACGCCTGCGAGGGGCCGGCGTCGAACATTTTCGCGGTGAAGGACGGGGCAGTGCACACGCCGGGGCGGAACGTGCTTCGCGGCATCACGCGCCAGACCTTCATCGAGCTCGCCAGGAACGCGGGGCTGCAGCTCAAGGAATGCGACCTCACCGCCTTCGATCTCTACGCCGCCGACGAGGTCTTCACCTGCAGCACCGCCGGTGGTGCCTTGGCGGTGCGCGAGATCGCCGGCCGCCGGCTGCCGCAGCCCTGCCCCGGGCCGGTCACCGAACGGCTCGACCGGCTCTACTGGGCACTACGGGAATCGGGCGCCCACGGCACGCCGGTATTCGACTGAGTACTGAGGGCTACCGACTGAACCGACTTGGGCCGCAGGGCGGGGGTTCCCTGTAAGGCCCCCGCTCGTAGAGCACCGCTTCGAAGGCACGCAGGCGCTTGTAGACCGAGATCAGCTCGACGATGACCGTCCAGCTGTGGACGAGATACTGGAACGAGCCCTCCACACGCCCGAAGGCACGGACGATCTGCTGCATCACACCGAGGGTGATGGCGCCGGCGACGATGGTGGGTGCCAGCGCGACATAGGGGACCAGAACGCCGAACTGGAGATACGACCACTTCGCGATATCGAAGTACATGTAGTGGAAAAACAGCCTGAAATAATTTCGCCTGACGTTGAAAAACAGCTCCCGCACCGTCGGCGGATCGGCGCGCTCTTCGTGATCCTCGCCGTACACGAGTTCTTTTCTGTAAGCGGCCTCGACCACCTGGTTGTTGAACTCGAGTCCCGGAAGCCTGATGCCGACGACCGCCAGCACGGCCGTGCCGAACAGCGCAAAAATGATGGCGGCGTAGACCAGCGCGTGATCCAGTTCGCCGATCACCGGCACCACCTTGATCGACTTCGAGAGCTGCCAGAGGATCGGCAGAAAGGCGATCAGCGTCATGACGGAATCGAGCAGACGGCTGCCCAGGGATTCCATGATGATCGCGAAACGGCGGGTGTCTTCCTGAATGCGCTGGCTCGCGCCCTCTATGTGCCGCAGGCGCTCCCAGCGGTCCATGTAGAAGTTGTTCATCGCATGGCGCCAGCGGAACACCCAGTGCTTCGTGAAGAAGCTGAGCATCACGGCGACTACGATGTAGATGCCGGCGATGCGGCCGAAGGAGAGCAGCAGCGCGTAGAACTCTTCGATGGTCATGCTGCCGGGCTCGCCCAGCGCCTTCTGCACGCCGTCGTAGAACACGCCGAACCATTCGTTGATTTGCACGTCGACCTGCACCTGATACCAGGTGCCGCCGATGATGATTGCCATGCCGCCCCAGGCCCAGAGCGACCATTCGCGGGAAAGAAAGAACGATCGAAACATGGGACCTCCCTTGAACCTATATCGGCGGCGAAGGCGTGAAGTGTCAAATTAACACTTCGTAATATTGGTGCGATTCTCCGTTGTATTTTTGCTCACGATTCGCATTCGTATTGGATTTACCGTTGACCCGTCTCCAGCACAGTAAGGTGCAACTCTTCACTTCCAATTCACAAAGAGTTGTGAAGGTGGCGTTCGCACACCGGTAAACGACTCGGCCGATTCCGCCCGCGCCTCTCAACCCCAATAACGGCCCGTGGTGGCGAGGACCAGGGTCACGACGCCGAGCGCCAGGTTGACGGTGATGATCCAGCGGATGCCTTCGATCGCGCGGCCGGCTGCCGGCGGCGTTCCCGCGTCCAGCGCCCTCAGGAAGCGGCGATAGGGGACGACGAGAAGCCAGAGATAGAGCAGCGCCATCAGCACGCCGGTGCCCTGCATCAGATGCACCGACATCCCGATCGCGGCGAAGCCCCCGAGCTCGACCAGGATCATCGCGTGACCGGTCGCGAGCAGCGCCAGCACGGAGACGCCGACGGCCGGGAAGAAGCGCGCGAACACCCGGCGCCAGAGCACGAGCCTCACCGCAGGCTCCAGCGGCCCCACCGCCGGCCGCAGCACGAGCAAGGCGAAGAACATGCCGCCCACCCAGACGACGGCGCTCAGGACATGGATCGTGAGAAGATAGGCCATCACTCACTCTCGTTTGGCAGACGGCGGGCTCGTCCCGGGGACGGTCGGGGAAGGTCAGCGCGACAATTCGTCACCCGGCTCGGGCGGCGTATCGGGCGCCCTTTCCAGATAGCGTGTCAGGTCGCCCGCAACCGCGCCCGACGCCCTCTCCCGCAGAAAGGACTCCGCGGTCTCGACGGCACCGATTTTCTGCGCAACGGCGGCGACAATCCACTGGTTGAGAGACACGCCATCCTCCCGTGCGAGACGTGCGGCCGTGTCTTTCAAAGACGCCGGCAACTGCAACGGATACTTGTAGCGCCGAGAATCCGTCATGGTGTCAATCTCCTTACGATGTCGCCGGGGGCGCAATCTCAAGCCCCAAGTTATGGATCGCGAGAAGATAGGCCATTGTCGATCCTCGCTGGCTCCCAGGGGCACGTAACACGGGACCGCAGTGGAGGCCACGGTGAGCGACCGATTCACCCCGTCGATTGACAAGCGCTCGGGCGGCGCTATCTAATCCACAGGAGTTTAGGCAGGGCCGACCGACGCCATGGCACGTGCATTCGACGCAATAGAGCCGCTCGCCGGCGGGGACGGGGAGATCACGCTCTCGGCCAGCGCCGCGCGGCGGATCTCGGTGCTGCTCGCCGACGAGGCCGATTCGGGCACGATGCTCAGGGTCAGCGTCTCGGGCGGCGGCTGCTCGGGCTTCCAGTACGGCTTCGCCTTCGAGACCGAGCAGCGGCCGGACGACATCGCCATCGAGCGGGACGGGGTCGTGGCACTGGTGGACCGGGTCTCGGCCGGCTACATGGCGGGCTCGGAGATCGACTACGTGGAGGACCTGATCGGCGCCTCCTTCCAGGTGAAGAACCCGAACGCGGTTTCCGGCTGCGGCTGCGGCACGTCCTTCTCCCTCGTCTGAGCCCGTGCTCAAGATCGCGACCTGGAACGTCAATTCGATCAAGGTCCGCCTGCCCGCCGTGCTGGAGTGGCTCGGCAGCGCCGAGCCAGACGTGGTGCTGCTGCAGGAGACCAAGTCGCTCGACGAGGCCTTCCCGCGCCTAGAGATCGAGGACTGCGGCTACAACCTCCTGATCCACGGTCAGAAGACCTATAACGGCGTCGCTATCCTGAGCAAACGGCCGCTGGAGGATGTCTTCATCGGCCTCCCCGGCGATGAGGAAGACGAGCAGGCGCGCTACGTCGAGGCCACGACCGGCGGCGTCCGGGTCGCCTCGATCTACCTGCCCAACGGCAATCCGGTGGCAACCGAGAAGTTTCCCTACAAGATCGCGTGGATGGACCGGCTCACCGCGCGTGCGGACGAGCTGCTCGGCCACGAGGAGCCGGTGGTGCTCGGCGGCGACTACAACGTCATCCCGGCCGACCTCGACTGCTACGACCCGAAGGCTTGGCGCGACGACGCGCTCTGCCAGCCGGATTCGCGGGCGCGCTTCCGCTCGCTGCTCTACAGCGGCTACGTGGAGGCGTTCCGCACGCTGCACCCGCACCGGCGGGCCTATACGTTCTGGGACTATCAGGCCGGCCGCTGGCAGAGGGGCGAGGGGCTGCGGATCGACCATCTGCTGCTCTCGCCCGAGGCAGCCGACCGGCTGGAGGCCTGCGAGATCGACTCGGGCCCGCGCGGCGGCGTGAAGGCCTCGGACCACACGCCCATCTGGTGCACGCTCAGGGAATGAGCGGGGCCCCTGCCATCGAGGGAGGCTGCCGCTGCGGCGCGGTGCGCTACCGGGCCGAGGGCGGGCCGCTCTGGGCTACCCACTGCCATTGCGAGGAGTGCCGGCGCTCGTCCGGCGCGCCGGTCTCGACCTTCGTCGGTGTGCGAGACACCGGGTTCGCCTTCGTCGCGGGCACGCCGGGCTCCTACGAGAGCTCGCCACAGGTGATGCGCACGTTCTGCGGCACCTGCGGCACCCCGCTGACCTACGTGGCGGCGGTCTACCCCGGCGAGGTCCACATCATGGCGGGCACGCTCGATCGGCCGGAGATGCTCGCGCCGGAGCGGCACGTCTTCGACCGCGAGCGCATGCCGTGGCTGGAGATGGGGGACGAGCTACCGCGGCACGACACCTTGCCGCGCGGCGTGCCGCGGGTTCCGCGATCCTGACAGACTTGTGCCGGCTCCTGTCGGGCGGCCGGCGCGGCGACCCTAAGTCGCAAGACCGCCTCAGGCGGCGGCGGCGAAGCGGCCGAATTCGTATTTCTTCTGCCCGCTCGGGCCCTTGCTGCCTTTCGGCTCCTTTTCCGCTTCGAAGTTAAGCTCAATGAGCACACCGCTCGGGTCGAGCACGAACAGTTGCCAGAGCTTGAAGTCCGGGATGTTCATCTGGCGCCACTCGCACTTGTGCTTCTTCAGCGTCTCCTTCATCTCGTCGAAGCCCGACGCTCGGAGCGCGATATGGTCGATCGGCGAGACTCGCTGGTTGTACTTGTAGTTCCCGCTGTGGGTCTTGGCGGGATCGCCGCCATAGATGTGGAACATGGTCTCGCCCATCTGGAGCCAAGCGCCGGGGAACGAGAACTCCGGGCGTTCGACCTGCTCCATGCCGAGCACTTCGGTATAGAACTCCACCGTCTCCTCGAGGTTCTTCGACTTGATGGCCACGTGGTGCAGGTCGAGCAGGGGCATGACATCTCTCCTTCGCGCGCGCAGGGGGTGCGCATATCTTAGCCCCTCAGCCGGGGGAGACAACGGGCTATCGGGCGGAAACGCGCGCGAGGCGCGGCGAACCTGGGGAGGGACGCGACGTGAGCACGCTGCACGAGGACCTGATCGTCATCGACGGGCTCATCGTCTCCAACTGGTCGGAGGAGGTGTTCCGCGATATGCGCAAGGGCGGGCTCACCGCCGCCAATTGCACCTGCTGCGTGTGGGAGGGTTTCGCCGGGACCATGGCCAACATCGCCCGCTGGAACGGCTGGCTTCGCGCGCACGACGACCTGATCGTCAAGGCCCGCACCACCGCCGACATCCGCCGGGCCAAGGAGGAAGGCCGCGCGGCGATCATCCTCGGCTTTCAGAACACGTCCGCCTTCGAGGACAAGCTTGGCGCGGTGCAGCTCTTCAAGGACGTGGGTGTCGGCATCGCGCAACTCACCTACAACACGCAGAACCTGGCGGGCTCCGGCTGCTATGAGAGCCGCGACTCGGGGCTCAGCGACTGGGGCCGCGAGCTGGTGGCCGAGATGAACCGGGTAGGGATGCTGATCGACCTGAGCCACGTGGGCTCCCGCACGTCCGAAGAAACCATCCGCGAGTCGTCGAAGCCTGTCGCCTACACCCACTGCCTGCCGTCGGCGCTAAAGCCGCACCCGCGCAACAAGGGCGACGGGGAGCTTCGCTTCATCGCCGAGCAGGGCGGCATGATCGGGGTCACCATGTTCCCGGCGTTCCTCAGGGGCGGCGAGGACGCGACGGTGGACGACTACGTGGCGGCGATGGAGCACGTGATCTCGGTCGCTGGCGAGGACTCGGTCGCCTTCGGCACCGACTTCACCCAGGGCTACGGCCAGGAGTTCTTCGACTGGATCACCAACGACAAGGGCGATGCCCGCTCGCTCATCAAGTTCACCCCGATGTCCAACCCGAAAGGCGTGGAGACCATCGGCCAGCTCCCCAACCTCACGGCTGCCATGGAACGCGCCGGCTGGAGCGAGGGGCGCATCCGCAAGGTCATGGGCGAGAACTGGCTACGCTTCCTCACCGAGGTCTGGGGGGAGTAGGGGCGGGCTACGGCCGCAGCGTGAGCGTGCCGTCGCGGACCTCGTAGCCGCCGAGGCGCTCGAGCGCACTGATGCCGAGCAGCGAGTGCGGCAGGCGCTCGCCGTTGACCACGGCCCGCACGTTGGCAAGGCGGATGTCGCCGAGCTCGAGGGAGCGGATCACGACCGGCGCGGCGCGCACGATGCCGCCGGCGGTGTGCAGGCGCTGAGAGAAGTTAAGCTGCGCGCGCTCGAAGCCGATGCGCTCGGCGTCCTCCGGGCTGAGAGCCACCACGCTCGCGCCGGTGTCGATCAGGAACCTGACCTCAGCGCCGTTCACCCGGGAGTCGATGTAGAAATGGCCGTCGCGGTGGGCGCGCACGCGCACGGCGCCGTCCTCGGTGGTCACCGCCGCGTAGGGGACGATCTCCCCGCCCAGCCGGTTCACCAGGTCCGTGAGCTCGAAGCGATAGCTGTAGCCGATCGCCAGAATGCCGGCGAGCGCGAGCCAGATGGCGGCGTGGCGAAGCCTGCGGAGCAGCGCGCCGGGCGCGGGCTTTCGCGGCGGTGGCGGGGTTGGCGGTGGCGGCCCTTGCAGGTGCCATCCGGCCTCCCGGCGGAGGCGGCTCCAGGAACCTCGTTCGGAGTTCATGCCCGGTCCGTCCGGACTGCCCGGCATCTCCTCCGCACACTCGGCCGAAGAGGCCCGTGCCCGTCTGTCACGATGCCGCCCATATGTATCGATTTAGTGTGCTGGGCCGGACTTTACCAGTCGCGCGACGCGGCCCGCGATCCGTCGCGGCGCCGCCCGCGACCGGGCAAGCGGCCGTTCGGTGTGCGGCGATTCATATGAGTTTCTTATGGAAACGATGATCATTCGATATTTGTCCTAATGGCTATGCCGATTACGTGAGTCCTCACGACATGCCCTCCGAGGCGTTCTCGAAGGGAAACGCGAGGACTCCGCATCATGGCCGTTCACGCCACGGGCGTACAACCCGCCGATCCCAGCGGTGCAACGCGGTCGGTTTCCGCGGAGCGCGCGCCCGTGCAGCGCTCCAGGACCGCGCCGGCGGTCCCCACGCCGACCCGCCGCAGACAAAGAGCCACGTCGGGCGTTGCCGACGGGGTTCGCGCCGCCGCATCGGTCATGGGCTGGGCGCTCTGGATCATGCTGGCGCTGACCATGGCGGCGTTCCTGGCCTTCGCACCGTCCATAATGTAGCGCCGATTTTCGCAGGGGGCGTCGTCTCGGCCGGCGCTGTGCTCAGGCGCAGACTTGCCGGCCGCGCGGCGATGAGGCAAACAGCCGCAGCGAAGAGGCAACTCCATTGCCCAGCGAGGGAGAAGACAAACGTCGTGACGCGCATCGTCCTGGTCACCCATTCGGAGCGTGCCAATCCCGGCAAGGTGCGCGAGGCGCTGCACGCGCGGGGCTGCGAGACCGAGGTCTGCCACGTCGCTGGCGGTGCGGCCTTGCCGTCCATGAATGGCGGCCGGCTGCAGGGATACGACGGTGCCGTGGTGTTCGGCGGCCCGATGAGCGCCTGCGATGTCGACGAGCATGCGTTCCTGCGGGAGGAGACCGATTGGATTGCCGCGCAGCTTGCGGCCGACGCCCCCTTACTCGGCGTCTGCCTCGGCGCGCAGATCATGGCCCGCGCCCTCGGCGGGCGCGTCTACCCGCACCCGGACGGTCTCTGCGAGGTCGGCTATCAACCGCTCCAGCCTGCGAAGGCGGATTGCGCGCTGTTCCCGTCGCCCCTCCATGTCTTCCACTGGCACCGCGAAGGGTTCGACCTGCCGCCGGGGGCGGAGCTGCTGGCGCGGGGCGTGATCTTCGAGAACCAGGCGTTCGGCTACGGAGAGCGGGCGTTCGGCGTCCAGTTCCACCCGGAGATGACGCCGGTGACGCACGAGCGCTGGCTCAACAACCCGAAGGCCCAGAAGTACTTCAAACTGCCGGAGGTTCCTTCCGCCGATCGCCAGCGCGCCGATGCCCCGCGCTACGACCCGGCGGTGCACCGGTGGCTCGACCGTTTTATCGATCTCTGGCTGGAGCGGTTCTGAGATTAGGGCTTAGAGCCCGTAACGGGACCACCAGAGGCGGGCTTCGATTGCGCCGAGCAGGTCGCCGGCGAGCGAGCCGGCCTCCTCGCCATCGCCGCCGAAGAAGAGGCCGGGCCGTAGGCGCCGCGCCAGCCACCCGCGTGGGCGGCCGATCTTGCGCATGACCACCTTCCGGCCGTAGCGCTCGCGCAGCACGCTGCGGATATCGCCGATGCCGTCGGCGAGCCCCAGGCCGATCGCCTTGCGCCCCAGCCAGAACTCGCCGCTGAAGAGGTCGGGCTCACTCTCGGCGAGGCGCGCGCCGCGCCTGGCACGGATCAGCTCCTTGAAGTTGTCGTGGATATCCCCCTGCACCCGGCGCAGGCGGTCGAGGTCGTCCGGCTGCACGGCGAGGAAGGGGTCGAGCAGCGACTTCTTCTCGCCGGCGGTGTAGAGCCGCCGCTCGACGCCGAGCTTCGCGATGGCTTCGTGGAAGCCGAAGCCCGAGTAGATGACGCCGATGCTGCCGAGAATGGAATTGTCGTCCACGAAGATCTCGTCGGCCGCGGCCGCGAGCCAATATCCGCCCGATGCGGCGACATCTTCCACGAAGGCCATCACCGGCACGTCGCGTTCCGTCGCGAGCGCGCGGATCCGGTTGTGGATCAGCGCCGACTGCGCCGCGGAGCCGCCCGGCGAATTGATCTCCAGTGCCACGGCTTTCAGACCCGGCTGGCGGAAGGCCCGTTGCAGCACGGGGGCGATGGCCTCCATGCTGATGCGGCCGCCGAACATGCCGGGCCGACCGATCACGCCGGAAAGCCGGACAACCGAGACCACCGGCGGCGGGCGGCGGAAGGTCAGGCGAGCCAGCAGCCGCCTCATCAGTCCTCCTCCAGGAGAGCGAGTGCGCCGCCGCCGCGCAGGATCTTGTCCGCCGCGTGGGAATAGCTGCCGTCATCGTCGTGCAGGATCATGCCGGCGGCGATCTGCAGAGAGCCGCCGTGCTCGGCCGTCGCCTGCACGATGATGCGATTCGCGGTTTTCTTGGTCCGCGCGCCGCTGAAGGGGTTATGAGACCACAGCGGATAGACGACGATGGCGCCAGCGCGCGCCTGAGACAGGCCGCCCAGAATCTGGGCCAGGCGCTCCGGCCGGTGGATGATCGTGATCGAGCCGCCCGGGCGGACCATCCGGGCGCAGAACTCGAGCCACGCGTCGAGCCCGGTCGCGCCTTCCACGGTCGCCTGCGCGCGGCTGCGGGAGGCCGGCGGCTGGTTCGCGCCCTGCTCGAAGAAGGGCGGGTTCGCGAACACGTGGTCGAAGCCTTTCGGCGACAATTTGGGGGGCGGGTGCGCGAAGTCGCCGACCCACACATCGAGCCGCTCCTCCAGCCCGTTGAGCGCGGCGTTGTCCTTGGCGAGCTGCGCGAAGGCGCGGTCCACCTCGATCCCCGTGACGTGCAGACCGGACACGCGGCTCGCGAGGCAGAGCGCGCCGGCACCCACGCCGCAGCCGACATCGAGCGCGCGCTCGCCGTCCGAGGCCGGCACCGCGGCCGCAAGCAGGACCGGATCGATCGCGACCCGGTAGCCCGCCGCCGGCTGGTTCAGCGCGACCCTGCCGCCGAGCAGTGTGTCGCTGGTGACCCGCGCGGACTCGGTCTCAGTCATCGAGCGCGCCGACCTCTCTCAAGATGCGCCTTGCCGCATCGGCGTCCTCGTCGGCGACCATGAGACGCCGCGGAATCGCGCCAGCGCTCCCTTCCAGCACGCTCATGTGCTGGTCGAGCACGATGGACTCGATCCCGCCGTCTCTCAGCACGGCGTCGAGAAACGAGAGCTGCACCAGGTCGTTCGTACGCAGGAGCTCGATCATTCGGTCCCGACTCCCGTGTCCAGCCGCCCGCCTGCTGATAGGGTAGAGGCGGCGCGGCAGTGCATGGATGCCCGTGCGCGCGCGCGCCGTCAAGCGAGAGGGCCTATGTCGGACACGGTCGTTCCGCTCGAAGGGCGGGCTGCTGCACGGCGCAAGGCGGCCTCCGGCGCCTCGCTGGAGCCGCTTCACGGACTGGTCGCGGACGATCTGCGCGCCGTCAACGGCGTCATTCTGGACAACATGGAAAGCTCGGTGATGCTCATTTCGGAGCTCGCCGCGCATATCGTTGCAGCGGGCGGAAAGCGCCTCCGGCCGATGATGACCCTCGGCGCCGCCCGGCTCTGCGGCTACACCGGCAAGCGCCACATCGACCTCGCCGCCTGCGTCGAGTTCATTCACACCGCAACGCTGCTTCACGACGATGTCGTCGACGACAGCGCGCTCAGGCGGGGCACGGCGACGGCGAATGCGGTCTGGGGCAACAAGCCGAGCGTGCTGGTGGGCGACTTCCTGTTCAGCCGTGCGTTTCAGATATCGGTCTCCGACGGCTCGCTCCGCGTGCTGGGCATTCTGGCCGATACCGCCGCCACCCTTGCCGAAGGCGAGGTGATGCAGCTCACCACCTCCAACGACACCGAGACCAGCGAGGCCACCTATCTCAAGGTGGTGACCGCGAAGACCGCGGCACTCTTCGCCGCCGCCTGCCAGCTCGGCGCGGTGGTGGCCGAGCGCTCCGCCGCGGAGGAGGAGGCGCTCAGAAGCTTCGGGCTCAACCTCGGCATCGCCTACCAGCTGGTCGACGACGCCCTCGACTACGGCGCCCGCGAAGCTGTGCTCGGCAAGACGGTGGGCGACGATTTCCGCGACGGCAAGATCACGCTGCCCGTGGTTCTGGCGTTTCGCCGGGGCGACGACGGGGAGCGCGCCTTCTGGCGGCGGACCATGGAGGAAGAGGAGCAGGACGACGGCGACTTCGCGCACGCGATGGCCCTGCTTACCCGCCACGACGCGATCGCCGATTCCGTGGAGCGGGCCCGCCACTACAGCGCCATGGCCCGCGATGCGCTCGGCCTGTTTCCAGCGTCCGAGGCGAAGGACGCCCTCCTCGACGTGGTCGATTTCTGCACCGAGCGGGTGCACTGACTAAGCGTTTGTCGCTCACGGCAGCCGGCCTACGGCCGGCGCCTCCGCGAGGGCGCCGCATTGGCGGCGGGCCGCGGTCGCGGCCTGTCGCGCGTCCGTCAAAGACGGACACGCTCTGACTCTGGAACACGTTCGGTCCCCGCTGGGGCCGAGTCTCAGCGCATTGCCTTCGGGATCTTGAAGGCGACGAGGCGTGCGCTCCCGGCTCTGAGCGCGGCCCAGTCGTCGATGCCGGTCTCGAACACGGCGAGCGCCGCCGTCGGGAACCGCGTGGAGAGTTGCGCGTGGGCGGGTCCGGGTCCACGCCCGCCGAGCGTAAGCGCCAGCGCGTGAATGCCGGGATTGTGGCCGATGACGAGGACGCCCGCCCCGCTGCCGCCGGCCTCGGCCACGGCGTAGAGCAGAGCCGACGGGCTGCCCATGTAGATACCGTCCATCACCCGGCGCGGCAGGCTCTCGCCAAAGCCTTCGCAGAACGAGTCGCAGGTCTCCACGGTGCGCCGCGAGGGCGAGCAGAGTATCAGCGTCGGCGGCTGCGCCTGATCGCGGCAGAAGTCGCCCATCCACTGGCTTTCTTTCCGGCCCCTGCCGACGAGCGCGCGCTGAAGGTCGCCGCCGCCAGGCGGCATGCCGGCTTGCGCTTTGCCGTGGCGCATCAGGTAGAGCCGCCGCACCCCGCCTCCCTGCTCGCGGTTTCCGGTCCGGTCGCATTCGCCGTTTGCAATCGCGGTAGCGCGCGACGAAAATCGCGCGCCGTTTCGGCGATGGGGAGATCATGATGGGCGGGAAGCGCACCGACAAGGGCCCGTATGAGGCCGGGCTCGAGCGCAACGATGCGAACTACGTCCCTCTGACCCCGCTCTCCTTCCTGCGCCGCGCCGCGGCCGTGTTCCCCGAGCGGACGGCATGGATTCACGGCGGCCGGCGCGCGAGCTACGCCGAGTTCTACGCGCGCAGCCGGCGTCTCGCCTCGGCGCTGGCCAAGCGCGGCGTCGCCAAGGGCGACACGGTTGCGATCATGTCCCCCAACACGCCGGCGATGCTGGAAGCGCACCACGGCGTTCCCATGTGCGGCGCCGTGCTCAGCGCTCTGAATTATCGGCTCGATGCCGCCTCTCTGGCCTTCATCCTGGACCATGCCAACGTCACGGTTCTGCTCACCGACCGCTCGTTCTCGCCGGTGATTGGGGACGCACTCTCTCAGGCGAATGCGATGCCGCTGGTCATCGACATCGACGATGCGCCCGAGGAAGGCGGCGACCTGATCGGCGAGATCGAATACGAGGCGCTGCTGGAAGAGGGCGATCCCGACTATGACTGGCCCTGGCCCGAGGACGAGTGGGACGCGATTTCGCTCAACTACACCTCCGGCACCACCGGCAACCCCAAGGGCGTCGTCTATCACCACCGGGGAGCCTATCTGAACTGTCTCGGCGATGGCGTCACCTGGGCGATGCCTCAGGCCCCGGTCTATCTCTGGACGCTTCCCATGTTCCACTGCAACGGCTGGTGCTTCACCTGGGCGATCGGCGCTTATGGCGGCACCCACGTTTGCCTGCGCAGGGTCGAGGCGGGGGCGATCTTTCAGGCGATCGCGGCGCACGGGGTCACGCACTTCTGCGGGGCGCCCATCGTCCTCAACCTGCTCAACAACGCGAGCGAGGACGAGCGCATCCCCTTCGATCATCGAGTCGAGGTGATGACTGCCGCCGCACCGCCGCCCGCCGCCGTCATCGCGCGGATGGAGCAAGCCGGCTTCCACGTCACCCACGTCTACGGGCTCACCGAGGTCTACGGCCCGGCCACCGTGTGCGCGTGGCACGACGAGTGGAACGCGCTGCCGCTCGGCGAGCAGGCGGCGCTCAAGGCACGCCAGGGCGTGCCCTACGCCACGCTTGACGGGCTCATGGTGGCCGACCCTAAGGGGCTCGAGCCGGTGCCGGCCGACGGCGAGACCATGGGCGAGGTCTTCATGCGCGGTAACACGGTGATGAAGGGCTACCTGAACAATCCGCAGGCGACGGAGGAAGCCTTCGCCGGCGGCTGGTTCCACACCGGCGATCTCGGCGTCGTCCACGCCGACGGCTACATCGAGCTCAGGGACAGGGCCAAGGACATCATCATCTCGGGCGGCGAGAACATCTCCACCATCGAGGTCGAAGGCGCGCTCTACCGCCACCCGGCGGTGCTGGAGGCCGCCGTGGTGGCGCGGCCCGACGAGACCTGGGGCGAGACGCCCTGCGCCTTCGTCACGCTGAAGGACGGCGCCGACGCCGACGAGGCGGCGCTGATCGACTTCTGCCGGGGCGAGCTCGCCCACTTCAAGTGCCCGAAGACCGTGGTGTTCGGCACGCTGCCCAAGACCTCGACGGGCAAGGTCCAGAAGTACGTGCTCAGGGAGCGCGCCGCCGCGCTCTGAAGCTGAGTCCCGTAGCCCGAGCGGGCGTTCACCTGGAATTCAGGACCGGTCGCCGTCTCGATCAGCTAACATTCGCTCCGGGATTGGGGGAGCTTGCGCGATGCCCGACGTCACTCTCAGCCCTGACGGACAGGTCGTCGAAATTGCCGGTCTCGGCCCGAAGCCGCTTCGGTTTCACGCCATCTGGCTGCGGGACAACGCCGGGGACGAGCAGACCCGCTCGCCGGAGAACGGCCAGAAGCTGATCACGATCGGCGACATCCCTGAGGACACGGCCATCGTTGCCGTCACGGTGGACGACGCGACGCTGACCGTGTCGTTCCAGCCGGAGAACAGGGCCATCGACTACGACCTGGGGTGGCTGCTCGGGAACGCCTACGACCGCCCGGCCCACGACGAGCGGGGCTGGATCGCATCCTGCCTCGAAACCTGGGACAACCAGACCCTGGCCGAGATCCCAGAGGCGGACATGGAATCCCTGAAAGCCGTCAGCGGGCGGTTACGCGAATGGCTGGAGGCGGTCGTGCGCTTCGGGTTCGGCAGGATCGTCGGGGGCAGCACGAGGCCCGGCGCGCTGTTCGACGTCGTCGACCTGTTCGGCTACGTGCGGGAGACGAATTATGGCCGGCACTTCGAGGTTCGCACCGAAGTGAACCCGACCAACCTCGCGTTTTCCAGTCTCGGGCTCCAGGCCCATACCGACAATCCCTACAGGGACCCGGTGCCGACGTTGCAGGTGCTCTACTGCCTGGAGAATTCCGCCGAGGGAGGGGAGAGCATCCTGGTCGACGGCTTCCGGGCGGCGGAACGCCTCCAGCAAGAACGCCCCGACGACTTCGAAGTGCTGAGCAGGTACTGCGCGCGCTTCCGGTATGAGGGCGATGCTTCGACGAAGCTCAGCGCGCGGTGCCCGATCCTCGAGCTGGCGCCGGACGGCGAACTCACCGCCATTCGGTTCAACAACCGCTCCCTTGCCGCGGTGTCGGATGTTCCCTTCGAGCGGATGGATGCCTGGTACAGGGCCTATCGCCGCCTGGGGGAGATCGTCGACGACCCGGCGATGCAGGTCATGGTCCGGCTCGAACCGGGAGAGTGCTTCGTGCTGGACAACACGCGCGTGCTTCATGCGCGCAAGGCATATTCGGGCTCGGGCAGGCGCTGGCTCCAGGGGTGCTATGCCGACAAGGACGGCCTGCTGTCGAAACTCGCGGTGCTAACGGCTGCGTGCAGGGAGGCGGCGGAATGAACGAGACCGGGGTTCCCGGGCTCGACCGCGGGACGATCGTGGCCTTCATCCAAGACATCTTCTTGAGCCGCGGCGGCGAGCGGTATCTCGGGGAGGCGGTCACGCTGGCCGACCACATGCTTCAGGGCGCCACCATCGCCGAGCGGAACGGCGATCCTGAGGAGATCGTTGCCGCCGCGCTTTTGCACGACATCGGCCATGTCGTCGGCGGGGCCGGCTCCTTCTCGATGAGCGACACGGAGGACCGGCTTCACGAGAGGGCCGGGGCCCGGCTGCTCGAGCCCTTCTTTCCCGACGTCGTTGTCGATTGCTGCCGCTTTCACGTGGCGGCCAAGCGCTATCTTTGCGCCGCCGACCCCGGCTATTTCGACACGCTGAGCGCTGCTTCACTGCACTCCCTGACGTTGCAGGGAGGGCCCATGAGCACGGCAGAGGCGGACGAATTCGAGACACAGCCGCACTTCCACGAAGTCATCGCGGTCCGGCACCTGGACGATGCCGGCAAGCAGGTCGGCATGGTGACGCCGGCGTTTGCCCATTTCGTCCCCATGCTCCAGCGCATGGTCGGGGCACAGTCCGAGGACGCAACTGCTGGCAATGACTAAGAATTTCGTAGACAATCCCCGGTTGGCTTGACGCAACGGGCAAGCGGCCTTCGGGGGCCGGGGAGTGACGACTCATCGGGCGGTTGACGACACACGTGCTTGACTTGACGTTGGGCACGCCGGCGCGGGGTTTGACGCTGGAGCTTTGGCGCCTGGACGGCGCGGCGGCGGGACGGCTCAAGACGGTCGTGACGAACGACGACGGCCGCATCGAGGGCGCCTTGCTGGAAGGGGAGGCGTTCGCCGCCGGGACCTACGAGCTGCGCTTCATGGCGGGCGACTATCGAAGGCGTGCCGGCGGGCCGCTTCCCGAACCGCCGTTCCTCGATGTCGTGCCGGTGCGCTTTGGTGTCGCGGATCCGCAAGGCCACTACCACGTCCCGCTGCTACTGTCCGCGTATGGCTATTCCACCTATCGCGGCAGTTGACCCGTGACGCGCGCGTCGGTCCGGTTTTTGCACCGCGGCGAGGTCGTCTCGCTGACCGACGTGGGCGCGAACGAGACCCTCCTCGACTACCTTAGGCTGCGCCGCCGCGCCTGCGGCACCAAGGAGGGCTGCGCCGAGGGCGACTGCGGCGCCTGCACCGTGGCGCTCGGTAGCCTGCAGGACGGCAGGCTAGAGTACGCGCCGGTCAACGCCTGCATCTGCCTGCTCGGCATGATCGACGGCAAGGAGCTGGTCGCCGTGGAGGACCTGGTCGGCCCCGGTGGCGCGCTGCACCCCGTGCAGGACGCGGTGCTCAGGCACCACGGCAGCCAATGCGGTTTTTGCACGCCGGGCATCGTGATGAGCCTCTTCACGCTGTACCACGAAGGCGGGCGCTGCGACCGACAGGCGGTGAACGACACGCTCGCCGGCAATCTGTGCCGCTGCACCGGCTACCGGCCCATCGTCGATGGCGCGCTGGAAGCGTGCGCCGGCACGCCGCGCGACGCATTCGAGGCACGCCGGGTCGCCACCGCCGAGCAACTGGCGGCCCTCGACGACGGCGATGACCTCCTCATCGGCAACGAGGCGGCGGGAATCTTTGCGGCGCCGGCCACGGTCGATGCCCTGGCCCGCCTCTACGCGCGGCACCCGGACGCGACGTTGGTTGCGGGCGCCACGGATGTCGGCCTGTGGATCACCAAGCAGATGCGGACGCTGCCGAAGATCATCCACTTGGGCAGGGTGGCGGGACTGGCGGACATCCGCGAGACCGAGCGGGGCTTCCACATCGGCGCCACCGTCACCTGCGCGCGCGCCGAGAGCGCGATGGCGGCGATCGATCCCGATCTCGTCGAGCTGTTCCGCCGGTTCGGCGGCAAGCAGGTCCGCGCGGTGGGGACGCTTGGCGGCAATATCGCCAACGGCTCTCCCATCGGCGATTCGATGCCCGCCCTGATCGCGCTCGGCACGACGCTGCACCTGCGCCGGGGTGAGACGACGCGCTCGATGCCGCTCGAGGAATTCTTCATCGACTACGGCAAGCAGGATTTGGCGGCGGGAGAATTCGTGACCGGGATCGACCTGCCGCGCCTCGGGGCCGGCGAGGTCTTCCGCTGCTACAAGATCTCCAAGCGCTTCGACCAGGACATTTCTGGCCTCCTGGGCGCCTTCAGGTTCACCTTGGCGGAGCAGCGTGTCGTCGAAGCACGCGCGGCCTTCGGCGGCATGGCGGCCACGCCGAAGAGGGCCGCCGCCACGGAGGCCGCGCTGAAGGGCCTCCGGCTTGACGCCTCGCATGACTGGGGTGCCGCCTGCGAGGCCCTGGCGTCGGATTTTCGGCCCATCGACGACATGCGGGCCAGCGCGCGCTATCGGCTGGAGACGGCGCAGGCGCTGCTGCGCAAGGCCCTGCACGAGGCGGGAGGCGAGGCGAGCGCCGCCACCCGGCTCGTCGGCCTGAGGCCGGGGGAGGCGGATCGTGCCGCCTGAGGTTCTTCAGGAGGAGCGGACCGTGCCCGCAGACGACAGCGGCGCGGTCGGTCGGGCGCTTGCCCACGACAGCGCCCTGGGGCACGTCCGGGGTACGGCCCGCTACATCGACGACGTTCCCGAGCCGGCGGCGCTGGTGCACGTCGCCCCCGGCTATGCCCCGCATGCCGCGCGCGGCCGGATCGCCGTGCTCGACCTCGATGCAGTGCGGGCCGCGCCCGGCGTCGTCGCGGTTCTGACCGCCGCCGACATTCCAGGAAAGAACGACTGCAGCCCGGTCTTCGGCGACGACCCGATCCTCGCCGACGGCCGCATCGCGTTTCACGGCCAGGTGGTCTTCGCGGTGGCGGCGTCGAGCCGGGACGAGGCCCGCCGCGCCAGCCGCCTGGCGCGCATCGCGGTCGAGGAAGAGGAGCCGCGTGTCTCGGTCGAGGCTGGCCTCGACTCGGGCGAGACGGTGCTCCCCGACTACCAGTTCCTGCGCGGCGAGCCGGGCGCGGACATGAAGCGGGCCCCGCATACTTCGTCGGGCTCTCTCCACGTCGGCGGTCAGGAGCACTTCTATCTCGAGGGGCAGGTCGCCATGGCGCTGCCGGGCGAGGACGGCGCGATGCACGTCCTCTCTTCGACGCAGCATCCCACCGAAATCCAGCACCTCGTGGCCGCCATGCTGGGGAAGCCGGACTCGGAGGTGGTGTGCGAATGCCGGCGCATGGGCGGCGCCTTCGGCGGCAAGGAGAGCCAGGGGGCGCAATGGGCCTGCCTCGCGGCGCTCGCAGCGAGCGTGACCGGCGTGGCCGCCAAGATTCGCCTCGACCGCGACGACGACATGATCATGACCGGCAAGCGCCACGACTTCCGGATCGACTACAGCTACGGCTGCGACGAAGCGGGCAGGCTGCTCGCGGTCGACGCCGCGCTCAACGCGCGCTGCGGCTACTCGGCCGATCTCTCCATGGGCGTCTGCGACCGGGCCCTGTTCCATGCCGACAACGCCTACCACTACCCGAGCGCGCGGCTCCTTTCGCGGCGGGTCAAGACCGACACGGTCTCCAACACGGCGTTCAGGGGCTTCGGCGGGCCGCAGGGCATGATGCTCGCCGAGCGGATGATGGACGACATCGCCTGCCGGCTCAGCCTGGACCCGCTGGATGTACGCAAGCGCAATCTCTACGGCCGCGGGCGGGACGTCACCCCCTATGGCATGAAGGTCGGCGACAACATCTCACCGCAGCTGGTGGAGGAGTTGGAAAGGACCTGCGACTACCGGGAGCGGCGCAAGGGCATCGCGGCCTTCAACCGGAGCAACCGGTTCCTCAGGAAGGGGATGTCGCTCACGCCGGTCAAGTTCGGGATAGCCTTTACGCTGAAGCACCTGAACCAGGCCGGCGCGCTGGTGCACGTCTACACCGACGGCTCCGTGCTGGTGAACCACGGCGGCACGGAGATGGGGCAAGGGCTCCACACCAAGGTGGCGCAGGTCGTGGCGGAGGAGTTCGGCATCGGCTTCGACAAGGTGAGGATCACCGCGACGAAGACCGACATGGTGCCCAACACCACGCCGACCGCCGCGTCGTCCGGCTCCGATCTGAACGGCATGGCGGCGAAGCGGGCGGCCGGCACGATCAAGGACCGCATGGCTGCCCTCGCCGGTCGGCTCTACCAGGTGCCCAAGGCGCAAGTTCGCTTCGCCGGCGGCATGGTCACGGTCGGCGGGCAGGACATCCCCTTCGCCGAGCTGGCAAAGACCTGCTTCCTCGAACGGGTCTCGCTGTCTTCGACCGGCTACTTCGCGACGCCGAAGATCACCTGGGACCGCGCGTTGGCGAGCGGCCGGCCGTTCCTCTATTTCGCCTACGGCGCCGGCTGCTCGGAGGTGACGATCGATACGCTGACCGGAGAGATGCGGGTGGATCGGGTAGACCTGCTGCACGACGTCGGCAACTCGCTCAACCCCGCGATCGATATCGGCCAGATCGAAGGCGGCTTCGTGCAGGGCATGGGCTGGCTCACCACCGAGGAGCTGGTGTTCGATGCGAAGGGCCGGCTCACGACCCATGCTCCCTCCACCTACAAGATACCGGTCGCGAGCGATGTGCCGGAGGACTTCAGGGTCGCGCTCTGGAGGTCCAAGGGCAACAGGGAACCCACCATCTATCGCTCGAAGGCAGTGGGCGAGCCGCCGCTGATGCTCGCGATCTCCGTGTTCTCGGCGATCTCGAACGCCATCGCGAGCCTCAGTCCCGGGCGGGTGCCGGCGCTCGATGCACCCGCGACGCCGGAAGCGATTACCCGCGCAATCCGCTCCATGCGGGATGCGTGAGGCGAAGCGATGAAGACCTGGGCGACCATCGGCCGAGCACTCCGCGAAGAGCAGAGATGCGCCATGGTCAGCATCGTCGATGCCAAGGGCTCGGCACCGCGCGAACCCGGCGCCCGCATGGTCGTGCTGGAGGACGGCTCGTTCGCCGGCACCATCGGCGGCGGCACGCTGGAATGGCAGGCGATCGGGCGCGCCCGCGCGGTGTTGGCGAGGGGCGCAGCAGAGGGGGACTCTCCTCCCGTGGGCCTGTCGCGAATGGCGCTCGGCCCCGATCTCGGCCAATGCTGCGGCGGCTCGGTGCGCATCCTCCTGGAAGTCTTCACGCCGGGGCGAGCGGCAGAGGTGCAGGCGCTTGCCGAAGCGGAGAAGGCGGGACTCTTCGCAACCGAGGGCCGCATCACCGACCACCGCGTGGAGCGGACCATTTTGGATTGCGATCTCCAGGGCGGTGAAGACAGCCTGCTGGCAGCGGACGGACGCCTGCTAGAGCGCTTCGGGACACGGAAGCAGGTTCTGGCGCTGATCGGCGCCGGCCATGTCGGCCGCGCCATGATCCTCGCGCTCGCACCGCTCGATTTCAGCGTGGTGTGGATCGATCCGCGCAAGGACGAATTTCCCTCCATCGTGCCGGGCGACGTGCGTGTCGTGGTGGCGGCGGAACCGGCGGCCGAGCTGGACGCGGTGCCCGACGGCGCTTTCGTGCTGGTGATGTCCCACAGCCACGCGCTCGACTTCGACGTCGTCCTCGCCGCGCTGCGAGCCAAGCGTTTCGGCTATGTCGGGCTGATCGGCTCGGCCTCGAAGAAGGCCCGCTTCATCAGCCGCATGCGGCAGGCGGGTCTGGAGGAGGGCGATATCGAGCGGTTGGTCTGTCCCATCGGCATCGACGGAATCGAGTCGAAGCAACCGGCGGTCATCGCCGCATCGGTGGTCGCGGACCTGCTACGCCGCCGGGACGCGATGACCGAGACGCGCAGCGCGGAGGCGTCGTCCTAGCGACCCAAGGGTCCGGGACGAATGAGCACTACCGCCATGGCTTCGGACAACGGCAACCAGACGGCTGCGGGCGCGTACATTCTGGAAGCGCGCAACATCGTCAAGCTCTTCGGTGACTTGCGGGCCAACGACGATGTCGACCTCAGCCTGAAGCCCGGCGAGATCCACGCGCTGCTGGGCGAGAACGGCGCCGGCAAGTCCACGTTGGTGAAGATCATCTACGGTGCCCTGCAACCAACATCGGGGGAGCTCTTCTGGCAGGGCGCTCCGGTGACGATTTCAAACCCCGCCGCAGCGCGGGAGCTCGGCATCGGCATGGTGTTTCAGCACTTCTCGCTGTTCGATGCGCTGACCGTCACGCAGAACATCGCGCTCGCGCTCAAGGGCGAGAGGGACCTGAAGGCACTCGCCGGGCGGATCGAGACGGTCTCCGCCGACTACGGCCTGCCGCTTCGGTCCGGTGCGCTGGTGGCGGATCTCTCGGTGGGCGAGCGCCAGCGCATCGAGGTCGTGCGCTGCCTCCTGCAGGAGCCGCGCCTGCTGATTCTGGACGAGCCCACCGCGGTGCTGACGCCGCAGGAGGCGGATCAGCTCTTCGTCACCCTGGAGCGCCTGGCCGGCGAGGGCTGCGCGGTGCTCTACATTTCCCATCGGCTGGAAGAGGTGAAACGCCTCTGCCACGACGCGACCATCCTGCGTCTTGGCAAATTGGTGGCGCGGGTGGATCCACAGCAGGAATCCGCCGCATCTCTCGCCAGGCACATGATCGGCACCGACGTCGCGGCGCTGAAGTCCGGAAGCGGTGCGGCACCTGGCGCGCCCCTGCTCGAGCTCGCCGGCCTCTCCATGCCGACCGACGATCCTTTTGGCGTTGCGCTGAAGAGCATCGATCTGGAGGTGCGGTCCGGCGAGGTCGTCGCGATCGCGGGCGTCGCGGGCAACGGCCAGTCGGAGCTCTTCGATGCCATCTCGGGCGAGCGAACGAGCAAGTCTGCGGATGCGGTGAAGCTGGCGGGTATGGCTTGCGGCCGCGAGACCATCACGCAGAGGCGCCGGCGCGATGCCGCCTTCGTGCCGGAGGAGCGCGTCGGTCACGCCGCCATTGCGGACCTGCCGCTCTCGGAGAACCTCGTTCTCACCCATCATGCCGTCGGCAATGATGTCGTGCGGCACGGCCTGATCAACCGCAGCGCGGCAAAGGATGCGATGGCCAGGGTCGCCGAGCACTACGACGTGCGCAAGAACCTGGCCGATCCCGAGGCGAGCGCGCTCTCCGGCGGCAACCTCCAGAAGTTCGTCGTCGGCCGCGAGCTGGACCGCAAGCCCAGTGTCCTCGTGGTGCACCAGCCGACCTGGGGGGTCGACGCGGGTGCGGCGGCGTTCATTCGCCAGTCCCTGGTCGACATGGCGCGGAGCGGCTCGGCGGTTCTGATGATCAGCCAGGATCTGGACGAGATCTTCGAGATCGCCGATCGCATCGCGGTGATCTCGCGCGGCGAGCTGTCGGAAGCCTACCCGGCAGGCGAGCTCAGCCCGGAGCGGATCGGCCTGCTGATGGCGGGCACCCACGAGAGAGCCGGCCGGGATGCCGGGCGCGGGGCAGAGGCGTGATCCTCAGGCTGGAAAGGCGCAGCCAGCGTTCGACGCTAATGGCGTTCCTGTCGCCGGTGCTGGCGATCGGCATCACGCTGGCGCTCGGCGCCATCATGTTCGTCGCCCTGGGCTTCGATCCCGGCGAGGCGCTCTACATCTACTTCATCGAGCCGCTGACCAGCGCGTGGTCCGTCGAGGAGGTGATCGTCAAGGCCGCGCCGCTCATCCTGATCGGCGTCGGCCTTGCCGTCTGCTACACCGCCAATGTCTGGAACATCGGTGCGGAGGGCCAGCTGACCATGGGCGCCCTGGTCGGCGCCTCCATCCCGATCTATTTCCCCGACTGGCAGTCGCCGCTGGTCCTGATACTCATGCTGGTTCTCGGCATCGCGGGAGGTGCGCTCTTCGCCGCGATTCCGGCGTTCCTGAAGAACCGGTTCTCCGCCAACGAGATCCTGACCAGCCTGATGCTGGTCTACGTCGCCCAGTTGTTGTTGGACTGGCTGATCCGCGGGGCCTGGCGAGACCCCGACGGCTACAACTTCCCGCAGTCCATCTTGTTCGAGGGCTGGCAGGTCATACCGCCTCTGGGCGAAGGACGGGTGCATATCGGCGCCATCTTCGCCATCGTCGCCGTCATCGTCGTCGCGTTCATGATGGGACGGACGCTGCGCGGATTCGAGATCCGCGTCGTCGGCACCTCGCCCCGCGCCGGCTCATTCGCCGGCTTCAAAGGCAAGCGGGTGGTCCTATTCTGCTTCATGCTCTCCGGGGCACTTGCCGGGCTGGCCGGCATCTGCGAAGTCGCGGGCCCGAGCGGCCAACTGACCCCGCACGTCTCGCCCGGCTACGGCTTCACCGCGATCATCGTCGCCTTCCTCGGTCGCTTGAACCCGATCGGCGTGTTCTTTGCGGGCGTTCTGCTGGCGATCAGCTACATGGGCGGCGAGGCGGTGCAGGTGGAGCTCGGCATCTCCGACAAGACGACACAGGTGTTCCAGGGCATGCTTCTGTTCCTCATCCTGGCCTGTGACACGCTGATCCGTTACCGCATCAGGCTGGTTCGCCCTGGACGATGACGGCGGAGGTCTAGGAAGCGGTCCATGGAAGCCCTCGAAGCCGTCATTCTGACGATCATCACGGCGTCCACGCCGTTGCTGCTGGCGGCGACCGGAGAGCTCGTCACGGAGCGCTCAGGTGTCCTCAACCTGGGCGTCGAGGGCATGATGATCATGGGCGCGGTGTGCAGCTTCGCCGCCGCTTACACGACCGGCTCGGCATTGCTCGGCGTACTGGTCGGGCTCTACGCGGGCGTCGCCACGTCGTTGCTCTTCGCCTTCCTGACCCAGACCCTGATGACCTCGCAGGTTGCGACCGGGCTGTCGCTCACCCTGCTGGGCCTGGGGCTCTCTGGCCTGATCGGCGAGGGGTTTACGGGGCTGCCTGGGGAGAAGCTCGAATCGATCTACATCCCCTTGCTCACCGACATTCCCTTCATCGGGCCGATCCTGTTCGGCCAGGACATCCTGGTCTACATCTCGCTCGCGTTGATCGCGGCGGTCAGCTACGTGCTGTTCCGCACCCGGATCGGCCTCGTCATCAACGCGGTAGGCAACAATCACCATTCCGCCCATGCGCTCGGCTACGGTGTGGTCAGGGTGCGCTACGCCTGCATCGCCTTCGGCGGCGCCTGCTCGGGCCTCGCCGGCGCGTACCTGGCGCTCGCCTACACCACGCAGTGGATCGAGAGCATGAGCGCGGGCCGCGGCTGGATCGCGCTCGCGCTGGTCGTCTTTTCCACCTGGCTGCCCGGGCGTCTGCTCATCGGGGCCTATCTCTTCGGCACGGTCTGGATCATGGGCCTCTACGTCCAGGGTCTGGGCGTCGGAATCCCGTCACAGCTATTGTCGTCCCTGCCTTACCTCGTCACGATAGTGGTTCTGGTCATCATCTCGGGGAACAGGTCTTTGATCAGGGTGAACACGCCCGCAATGATCGGGCAGCCCTTCGCGCCCGAGAGGTAGAGAGGGGTGGCGCCGCCGGCGCGTTACGATGAGCGTTGGCGGCACGAAACGTTGCACTGAACGAACTCATGCTGACATGAAAGGAGGCGTCATGAAGAAGCTCATTGGAATGGTCGCGCTCGCGCTTGCGATGACGTTCGCCGCGGGAGCCGCGTCCGCTGCCGACAAGCTGAAGGTCGGCTTCGTCTACGTCGGACCCATCGGCGATCATGGCTGGACCTATGCCCACGACCAGGGCCGCCTCATGGTCGAAGAGGCACTGGGTGACCGGGTCGAGACCGTGTACGTCGAGAACGTGCCGGAGGGCGCCGACGCCGAGCGCGCCATCGAGCGGCTGGCGCGCCAGGGTGCCGGGCTGATCTTCACCACGTCCTTCGGCTACATGGACCCGACGATCAAGGTGGCGAAGCGCTTTCCCGACGTGAAGTTCGAGCACGCGACCGGCTACAAGCAGTCCGAGAACGTCGCGTCCTACAACGCGCGCTTCCACGAAGGCCGCTACGTCATCGGCCAGATCGCCGCGAAGATGTCGAAGTCGGGGGTCGCCGGCTACATCGCGTCCTTCCCGATCCCCGAGGTCGTGATGGGCATCAACGCGTTCATCCTGGGCGCGCAGACCGTGAACCCGGACTTCAAGCTCAAGGTGGTCTGGGTCAACACGTGGTTCGATCCGGGCAAGGAAGCCGATGCCGCGAAGGTGCTGATCGGCCAAGGTGCCGACATCATCACCCAGCACACCGATTCGACGGCGCCGCTGCAGATCGCCGAAGAACAAGGCGTGCTCGGCTTCGGTCAGGCATCCGACATGATCCACTTCGCGCCCAAGGCTCAGCTCACGGCGATCATCGACGAGTGGGGCCCCTACTACGTCGAGCGTGCCCAGGCGGTGCTCGACGGGACCTGGGAGTCGGGGGATACGTGGACCGGAATGGCCGCAGGCACGGTGGTGATGGCGCCCTACACCAACATGCCCGATGACGTCGCGGCGGCTGCTGCGGAAACGGCAGCCATGATCGCGTCCGGGGAGCTCAACCCCTTCGCCGGTCCCGTGTACAAGCAGGACGGCACGCTGGCCGTGGCCGAAGGCGAGGTCATGGACGACGGGACGCTCGCGGGCATCAACTGGTACGTCCAAGGCGTCGACGACACCTTGCCGGAATAGTCCGTTACCGATACCGGCCGGCGCACCGATCCTGCAACGCGGCAGGAACGGTGCGCCGGCTAGCTCACGACCGCGATGAGACGACGGGCCAGTGCATATTTCGACCGTACCGGACCATGGCGGCCTGAGCGGTATTTCCACCTCCCCCTGTCCCCCTCCCCTCAAAGGGCGGAGGGGGGACGTAGGCGGTGACAGTCTGCTCTCCCTCTCCGCCCCTGGGGGCGGAGAGGGCCGGGGTGAGATGGGGGTTCTCGGGCCGCACTGCGTGCGAGACAGGCACCGTGCGCCGACCGGGTACGGCCCCGTTCGTTCGGATAATGCTCTGGCGTGAGGGCGAGGAGACACGCGCTTGGCCGCCTTCGCCGTCGACTGGCTCAATCTCCTGCTTCGCTGGGCGCACATGATCGCCGGCATCGGCTGGATCGGCACCTCCTTCTATTTCATCGCTCTCGACGTCAAGTTGAGGAAGCGGGAGAAGATGAAGGAAGGCGTGCTGGGCACCGTTTGGCAGGTGCACGGCGGCGGCTTCTATCACGTCGAGAAGTTCACCGTTGCGCCGAAGGAGCTGCCCGGCGACCTGGTCTGGTTCAAGTGGGAAGCGTACCTGACGTGGTTCACCGGCTTCCTGCTCCTGATCGTGCAATTCTACCTGAGCGCCGGGACGTGGATGATCGATCCCGCGGTCCTGGACCTCGAGCCTCTGCACGCGGTCGGTATCTCGGTGGGAAGCCTCGCGGTCGGCTGGTTTGTCTATGACGGCCTCTGCCGGTCGCCCGTCGGCAAGCGGCCGACCCTGCTCGCCATCGTAACGTTCGCGTGGATTCTCCTGGCGGCTTACCTCTACACCAACGTCTTTTCCGGCCGCGCCGCGTTGATCCATGTCGGCGCCTTCATCGGCACCCTCATGGCGGCCAACGTGTTCGCGGTGATCATTCCCAACCAGAAGAAGATCACCAAGGCGCTGCTGGAGGGGACAGAGCCGGACGCGAAGTACGGCGCCATCGGCAAGCAGCGCTCGGTTCACAACACCTATCTGACGCTGCCGGTGCTCGTGACCATGGTGGGCGGGCATTACCCGATGCTGTCGGCGCATTCCCAGGCCTGGCTGATCGTCGCCTTCGTCCTCGTCGGCGGCGCCGCCCTGCGCCACGCCTTTGTCCGCCACGAGGCCGGCGACCCGTTCCCCCGATTCGTCTGGACCCTGCCCGTCATGCTGGTTGCCCTCGCCGCGGCCGTGTGGCTGACCTCGCCGCAGCAACGGGACCTGTCGGATTTCGACGTCTCGGACGTGGAGGTCATGGCCATCGTCGACGAGCACTGCGTCTCCTGCCACGCCGCGAGCCCGAGCCACGAGAGCTTCGACATGCCGCCCAAGGACATCGTGCTGGAGACCATCGACGACCTGCTCCGGCACGCGGAGCTGGTGGACAAGTTCACGGTCCAGACCCGCAACATGCCGCTCGGCAACGAGACCGAGATGACCGACGAAGAGCGCGCCCAGCTCGGCGCCTGGATTGACGACAACAAGTAGGACGATGGGCGGCAAGGCGGCAGGCATGCTCCTCTCCATCGACGATCTGAACGGGATGGCCGTCCCCGACTTCACCGCCAAGTTCGGCGACGTGGCGGAGCATTCGCCCTGGGTGGCCGAGCGCGCCGCCGGCGCCCGTCCCTTCGCCGACCGGGACGCGGTCTCCCAGGCATTTGCCGATGCCCTGCGCGGCGCCGCACTTGACGAGCAAGTGGCCGTGCTGCGCGCGCACCCCGATCTCGCCGGCCGGGCGGCAGTCAGCGGCGACTTGGCCGAGGACTCCCGCAGGGAGCAGGCGGGCGCGGGCCTCGACCAGCTGACGCCCGAGGAGTTCGAGCGCTTCACCGCGCTCAACGCTGCCTACAAGGAGCGCTTCGAGATCCCCTTCATCTTCGCGGTCAAGGGCGCGACCAAGGCGATGATCCTCGCCGCCTTAGAAGAGCGTCTCGCCAACGGGCCGGAGGAGGAGTTGGGGAACGCGATCGACAACGTCTGCCGCATCATGCGCTTCCGCATCGAGGATCGGGTCGCGGGATGACGGCGGGCGCCGATACCGCGGCACGGGTTCTGCGCGGCCGCACGCTGAGCTTCCGGGACGATCCCCGCAACGTCGGGCCGGACCGGGCGATGCAGAGCCACGAGGACGGTGCGGTGGTCGTGGGCCGGCAGGGCCGCATCCTGTGGCACGGCGCGTTCGCTCACCTGCCGCGGGAGCACGCCGAAGCTCCGCACGAGCGCTACGGCCGCGAGGTCATCCTGCCGGGATTGATCGATGCGCACGTTCACTTTCCGCAGCACCGCATGCTGGCGGCACCCGCACACGACCTGCTCGAATGGCTCGAGCGCTTCGCCTTCCCCGAAGAGGCCCGGTACGCCGACGAGGGCCATGCCGCTGCCGCTGCCGAGTGCTTTCTCGACAAGCTCGCGAGCCACGGCACCACCAGCGCCCTGGTCTTCTCCTCGGTGCATGGGAAGGCGGCGGACTGTCTCTTTCGGGCGGCACAGCGGCGCGGCCTCTGTCTGGCAACGGGGGCGACCATGATGGACTGCAACGCGCCTCCTTCCGTAACTCAGGACGCCGAGGCGAGCGCCCGGGAAAGCGCCGAGCTCATCGCGTCGTGGCACGGAGTGGACCGCCTGCGCTACGCGCTTACGGTGCGTTTCGCCGTCACGTCGAGCGAAGAACAGCTTCGAGCGGCCGGCGAGCTGCTGGCGGACCATCCCGGCTGCCTGCTCCACACGCATCTCTCGGAGAGCGCTGCGGAGATCGAACTGGTGCAGCGGCTGTTCCCCTGGTCGAAGGACTACACCGACGTTTACGAGAGGTTCGGCCTCGTGGGCGGAACCTCCGTCTTCGCCCACGGCATCCATCTCTCGGAGCGCGAATGCCAGGCTCTGCACGATGCAGACTCGATGGTCGTCCTCTGCCCGACCTCGAACGCCTTTCTGGGATCGGGGCTGTTCGACATCGAGCATCTGAGTGCGGCCACGCGCCCCGTCAGAGTCGGCGTCGCCAGCGACATCGGCGGCGGCACCAGCTACTCCCTGCTCCAGACGCTCGCCGAGGCGTACAAGATTTCCCGGCTGAAAGGCCGCAGCTTCAACGCCTTCGACGGGTTCTACCTCGCCACTCTGGGCAACGCGCGCGGCCTGCGTCTAGACGCCGAGATCGGCACGCTCAACGCAGGCCGTTGGGCCGATGTCGTCGTCCTCGATCCGTGCGCGACACCCGTGTTGGCTGCCCGCCAGGAGCTCTCGGAGAGCCTGGAGGACATGCTGTTCGCGCTGATGATGCTGGGCGACGACCGCGCCGTGCGGGCGGTCTACATCAAGGGCGAGAAGGTCGCCGGTCGCGACCGGAGCGACGGCGAAGGCCTGCCCCAGAGCGAGTTTCGATGAAGGAGCATGTAATCATGCTTCCAGGACGGCCGCTCGTGTCTGTGCTCGGCGTCGTGGCGCTGCTGCTCTTTGCCGGACCTGACGCCGCCACTGCGGCCGCCGACGACCCGTTCGCCGAGGCGCGGGCCGCCATGGTGCGCGCCGTTGCCGAGACCACTGAGGAGACCGCCGAGTGGATCGGCAAGACGGAGCTGGAACCCCGGGTGATGGAGGCGATGGGACGGGTGCCGCGTCATCTCTTCGTGCCGCCCGATCTGGAGGACCTCGGCTACCTGAACAGGCCGCTCCCCATTGGCTACGGCCAGACCATCTCGCAGCCCTATATCGTCGCATTGATGACAGATCTGCTGGAGCCGGAGCCCGACCACGTGGCGTTCGAGCTCGGCACCGGGTCGAGCTATCAGGCAGCGGTGCTGGCTGAGCTCGTGGCCGAGGTCTACACGGTGGAGATCGTGCCGCCGCTCGCGGCGAGCGCCACCGACCGGCTCGACGCGCTCGGCTACGACAACGTGACCGTACGCGCCGGCGACGGCTATCACGGCTGGCCCGAGCACGCGCCCTTCGACATCATCGTGGTCACGGCGGCCGCGAGCCACGTGCCGCCGCCGCTCATCGCCCAGCTCAAGCCGGGCGGGCGCATGGTGATCCCGGTGGGCAGCCCCTTCCTCACCCAGCAGCTCCTTCTGGTCGAAAAGGGGGAGGACGGTGCAGTCACCAGCCGCCAGATTCTGCCGGTCATCTTCGTACCGCTGACCGGCGGGCACTGATCCAGAGTGACGGGCGAAGGGGCGGGCGAGGGAACGCACGGCCCGTCCCGCCTCGGCGTCTTCGTTGCCGTGGCGCTGCTTTCGGCCGGCGTGCTGGGCTACGAGATCCTGCTCGCGCGCCTGCTGGCGATCGTCCACTGGCACCACTTCGCCTACATGATCATCGCGGTGGCGCTGCTGGGTTTTGGGGCAGCGGGCAGCGTGGTCGCGGTGCTCCAGCGTCCGCTTCTCAAGCACTTTCGGTGGGCCTTCGGAGCCGCCGCGCTGGGCTTCGGGGTGGGAGCGCCCCTGGCCTTCGCCCTGGCGCAGTCGCTTCCCTTCAACGCGCTCGAGATCGCCTGGGACCGCGCCCAGCCCGGCTGGCTCTTCGCTCTCTACCTCGTGCTGTCGCTGCCGTTCTTCAGCGCGGCGCTGGCCCTGGTGCTGGCCTTTCGCGCGCACGCCGCGCGGGCCGGCGCGCTCTACCGCATGGACTTGGTGGGCGCTGGCCTCGGCGCCCTCGGTATGGTCTTCCTGCTCGACGCGCTGCCGCTCGCCGATGCGCTGAGGGCGGTGGGTCTCTGCGGAGCCATCGCCGGCGGGGTGGTGCTCCTGTGGCGGAAAGGACGACGACTCGCGCGGGGCGGCGCGCTGCTGGCGGTCGCCGCCGGGCTCGCCCTGCCCGCGGCGCTCCCCGATCACTGGCTGCGCACGCACCCCTCGCCCTACAAGGGGCTAAGCCTCGCGCTGACCGCGCCCGATGCCCGCATCGTGGCGGAGCGCCACGGCCCGCTCGGCTGGCTCGCTGCGGTGGAGAGCCCGAGCGTGCCGTTTCGCCATGCGCCCGGCCTCAGCCTGATGGCGCCCGCCGGCCCGCCGGAACAGATCGGCCTCTTCACCGACGGCGGCGCACCCAGCGCGATCACCCGTGCCGACGCCGACCTGCGCTATCTCGAAGCCGAGACTGCGGCGCTCCCCTACCATCTGGTGGACCGTCCGAGGGCCTTGGTGCTGGGCGCCGGCGGCGGGGCGGAGGTGTTGCGGGCGCTGCGCCACGGCGCCCGTGCGGTCGATGCGGTGGAACTCAATCCGGACGTGCTCGACATCGTTCGCGACGTGCTCGCGGAGGCGCCGGCTGGCCTATGGGAGGGCGAGAGCGTCCGGACGCACGTTGCCGACGCCCGCAGCTTCGCCGCTCGCTCTTCCGAGGAGTGGGACCTGATCCAGATCGCACTGGTGGATTCCTTCAGCGCGGCGGCGGCGGGGGTGCACGCGCTCGACGAATCGCTGCTCTACACGGTGGAGGCGCTCGAGACCTTCCTGGATCGCCTCGCACCGGGCGGTGTGCTCGCCGTCACTCGCTGGCTCAAGCTGCCCCCGCGGGATTCGCTCAGGCTGCTCTGGACCGCGCGGCAGGCGCTGGAGGCGCGGGGTGTCGCCGACCCGGCATCGCGGCTCATCATGATCCGGGGTTGGAAGACCACGACGCTGGTGGTCGGGGGCCGACCCTTCGCCCGGCGCCAAATCGACGGGCTGCGCAGGTTTGCCGAGGACTACGCGTTCGACCTGGTCTGGCACCCGGAGATCGGGGAGGGCGAGGCCAACCGCTACAACCGCCTGGCCGCGCCCGAGTTCTATCGCGGCGCCGTGGCGATGCTGGGCCCCGATCCGGAGGAGTTTGCCGGCCGCTACAAGTTCGCGCTCCGGCCCGCGACCGACGACCGGCCGTTCTTCTTCCACACCCTTAAGTGGTCGACGCTCTCGGAGCTGCTCGCGTTGCGCGCGCAGGGCGGGCTGCCGCTGATCGAATGGGGCTTCGTGATCCTGGTCGCGACGCTGGTGCAGGCGTCGATTGCCGCGATCCTGCTGATCCTGCTGCCGCTGCTGGCGCTCCGCAGGCCCCGCGAACGAACCGCAGAGACGCCCGCCCGCTGGCGTGTCCTGTTCTTCTTCGCGAGCCTTGGCCTTGCTTTCCTCTTCATAGAGATCGCGTTCATGCAGCGCTTCGCGGTGTTTCTCGGGCATCCGCTCTATGCCATCGCCGTGGTGCTCGCCGGCCTCCTGGTCTTTGCTGGCCTGGGCGCCGGCGCGATCGACGGCCTCACGCGTCTCGCCGGCCGCAGGCAGCCCATCGCGATTGTGGCCGCCGGAATTGTTGTTGTCGGCGGTACCTACATCGGGCTCCTGCCCTGGGTGTTCGAGGCGGCGCAGGGCTGGCCGACCGCCGCGCGTCTAGTGGTGGCGCTCGCGCTGCTCGGGCCTATCGGCTTCTTCCTTGGAATGCCGTTTCCGCTCGGGCTCAAGGCGCTCGGCGCCCGCGCGCCGACGCTCGTGCCCTGGGCCTGGGGGATCAACGCCTGCGCCTCGGTGGTGAGCGCCTCGCTCGCGACCTTCATCGCGCTCCATATCGGCTTCACCCCCGTGCTCGGCTGTGCTTTGGTGCTCTATGTGCTCGCTGCGGCCTTCCCGCCGCAGTTGGCGGGCGACGCCCCTCGTTAGCATCAGCCCCTGGAGGGACCGGCGATGAAGTTCCTCGTGCTTCAGCACATCGACATCGAGCATCCCGGCATATTTCGCGAGTTCATGCGCGAAGACGGCGTGGCCTGGGATGCGGTGGAGCTCGACGAAGGCGAGGCGATCCCACCTCTGGGGGATTATGACGCGCTGATTTCCATGGGCGGGCCGATGGATGTGTTCGAGGAGGAGGAGCATCCCTGGCTCGCCGACGAGAAGGTGACCATTCGCGAGGCGGTGGCGGAGCGCGGCATGCCCTTCCTCGGAGTCTGCCTCGGCCATCAACTCCTCGCCGATGCGCTCGGCGGCCGGGTGGAGACCATGGCCGAGCCCGAGGTCGGCATCATGACGGTCGACCTGACCGAAGCAGGACGTGTGGACCCGCTGCTCGCCGGGCTCGATCCGACCGTGACCTGCCTGCAATGGCACGGCTGTGCGGTGACAGTGATGCCCGAGGGCGGAGTCAGCCTCGCGTCGTCTCCGCTGTGTGCGGTCCAAGCCTTCCGGGTCGGGCGCCACGCCTACGGGCTGCAGTACCACGTGGAGCTGACGCCGACGACGGTCTCCGACTGGGGTGCCGTGGCGGCCTACCAGGATTCGCTGGAACGGGCGCTGGGTGCCGACGGTCTCGCGCCGTTCGCGGCCGAGGCCGCGCGGCAGATGCCGTCCTTCAACCGCGACGCCCGCATCCTCTACGACAATTTCATGGCGTTAGTGCGTAGTAGTTAGCCGACGCCCCCCGGCGGCCAGTCCGGCGCTGTCGGTGGCGTGCCGAGAGGGCTGAGCCAGGTGACGTGGCCCATCTTGCGGCCGTCCCGGGCCTCCGCCTTGCCGTAGAGGTGGAGGCGCGCGGCCGGGTCCGCGGCGAGCGACCGCCAGCGCTCTACATCCGCACCGATCAGGTTCTTCATGCAGGCGTTGGCGCGCCGTTCCGTGGAGCCGAGCGGCAGCCCGCAGACGGCGCGGATGTGCTGCGCGAACTGGCTGGTCTCGCAGCCCTCGATGGTCCAGTGGCCCGAGTTGTGGACGCGGGGTGCGATCTCGTTGACCAGCAGCCGGCCGTCCCCGGTGACGAAGAGCTCGACGCAGAGCACGCCCACATGGTCGAGCGCCTTGGCGACTCGCTCGGCGCCCTCTCGCGCAGCCAGGGCCAGGGCAGGGGGGATGTCCGCCGGTGCCAGCGTCACATCCAGGATTCCGTTCACGTGGCGGTTCTCGACCGGATCGAAGCAGGCGACTTTGCCGTCACGCGTGCGGGCCACGACCACCGAGACCTCACGCTCGATCAGCGCGAACGCTTCCAGGATCGCGGGCCGGCCGCCGAGGGTGTCGCGCCACGCCATGAGCAGGTCGTCGCCCGCGGCCAGCACGACCTGGCCCTTGCCGTCATAGCCGAGGGTCTGGGTCTTGAGCACCGCAGGCCGCCCGATCAGCGCATCGGCGGCCGCGTTGTCGGCGCCCACCTCGACCGCCGCGTAGGGCGTCGTCTCCAGCCCGAGGCCGCGCACGAAATCCTTCTCGGCGATGCGGTTCTGCGCGACGCGGAGCGAGCGGGCGCCCGGCCTCACCGGCACCCGCTCCGCGAGCCGTTCCAGCGCCGATGCCGGCACGTTCTCGAACTCCGTGGTGACGACATCGACGACCGCACCAAAGGCGTCGAGGGCCGCGTTGTCGTCGTAGTCCGCGACGGTCTCGACAAGCGAAACGTGTGCGGCGGGGCCGTCCGGCTCGGGTGAGTAGATGTGGCAGCGATAGCCGAGAGGCGCGGCGGCAAGCGCCAGCATCCGGCCGAGCTGGCCGCCGCCGAGAATGCCGATGGTGGCGCCCGGCGCGATCACGGGATCAGGACTGCGGTATTTCGGCGACCGCCGCGGTCTGATTGGCGCGCCACTCGTCGAGCGCGGCGGCCACGCTCTCGTCGCCGAGGGCGACGATCGCGGCGGCGAGCAGGGCCGCGTTGACCGCACCGGCGCGCCCGATTGCGACCGTGCCGACCGGCACACCCGCCGGCATCTGGACGATGGAGAGCAGACTGTCCATGCCCTTCAGGCTCTTGCTCTCGACCGGGACGCCGATGACCGGCAGAGGCGTCATCGAGGCGGCCATGCCGGGCAGGTGCGCCGCGCCGCCCGCGCCCGCGACGATCACCTTGAGCCCGCGGGCGCGCGCTTCCTCGGCATACGCGACGAGCCGCCTGGGCGTGCGGTGAGCGGAGACGATGCGGGTCTCGAACGGGACGCCGAGCGCCTCCAGCGTCTCGGCCGCATGGCGCATGGTCTCCCAGTCCGACTGGCTCCCCATGATGATCCCGACCGCTGCGCTGGTCTCGCTCATGCGCTCATCCTTTCCGGCTCACAAATCGGGGCGCGGCGTGCTACTTTACTGCCAGCACGCGGTCGCGGGCAGTGTCCGGGGCCGCCTTCACAGCCCCGGTGCGGCGTGCTATAGAGCCGCCCGCCCAGAGATGAAACCCGCCAGCGAGGAAGGGAAACAGGCATTTGGTCCATGTAGTCGTACGCGAAAACAATGTCGATCAAGCGCTGAAAGCACTCAAAAAGAAAATGCAGCGCGAGGGAATATTCCGCGAAATGAAGATGCGCCGCCACTACGAGAAGCCCTCGGAGCGGCGTGCGCGGGAAAAAGCCGAGGCGGTTCGCCGCGCCCGGAAGCTCGCCCGCAAGCGCGCTCAGCGGGAAGAATAATTCCCGACCAGCGTCCGCAATAGTCCGGAAATTCCCGGTCGACCGAGACGCACCTTTTCGATTTCGACAGCTTCGCCGCTCCGTTCGAAGAAGCGGACGGGGCGACGGCGAGAGCCGTCATGGCCCTCGCCGCCAACCCCTAGGTCTTACTAAGCAGACTCAAGCTGATCGCCGATCGGCAGCCTGCGAATGCGCCTGCCGGTGGCGTTGTAGATCGCGTTGACCAGCGCCGGCGTGTAAGGCGGCACGCCGGGCTCCCCGACACCGCAGGGACGCAGATGCGTGAAGTCCTCGACGATGTGCGTGCGCACGTCGAGAGGCGCATCGTCCATGCGGGTGATCGTGTAGTCGTGGAAGTTGCTCTGGTCGACCGCCCCCTGGGTGGTGGTGATCTGCCCGTGCATCGCGACCGAATGGCCGTAGATGGCCGCCCCTTCCATCTGCTTCCGCACTCCCTCCGGATTGACGTAGCGGCCGCAGTCGATCGCCATGTCCACTTGCGGGATGTGAAGCGAGCCGTCGTCCCGCACCACGACGTGCACGGCCGTTCCCACATAGCTGTGGAAGCTGCGGTGGCACGCGACGCCCAGGCCGTGACCCGCCGGCAGCGACTTGCCGTAGCCCGACTTCTCGGCCACCACGCGCAGCACGTTGGAAAGCCGCTTCGGCATGATCGGCCAATCCTCGATCGAGTCGCCGTAGTTCCAGTGGCCTTCCACGCCGTCCGCCGTGAGGTCCATGACGTCCGCATCGCCGATCAACTCCAGCAAGAACTCGACCGGGTCGCGGCCGGCAGCCTCCGCCAGCTCGTTCGCGAAGCAGTTCATCGCGTACGCATGCTGGATGTTGTTGACCGAGCGGTACCAGCCGACCCGGATCATGGCGTCGGCCTCGCCGTTCTCGATGCGGAGGTTCGGCACCGAGTTGTACGGCGTGTCGATGAGGCCGAGCCCGTACTCGAGGGGATGGCCGGTCCGCATCTGAGGCGCCCAGAGCGCGATGAGCGTGGGCCATGCGCCCGAGTGATGCCAAGCCGTGACATTGCCCGAATCGTCGAGACCCGCCTTGAGCTTGTGGGCGCTCGCGCAGTGGTAGTAGCCCTGCTGGATCTCGTCCTCGCGGGTCCACTGCACCCGCACCGGGGCGCCGACCTTGCTGGAAAGGATCGCCGCTTCGCACGCGAAGTCCGGCTTGGATTTGCGGCCGAAGCCGCCGCCCAGCAGCGTCACCTCGCACTCGACATCGGTCTGCTCGATGCCCAACGCCGCCGCCACGTACTGCCGGACCGAGTTGGGCGCCTGGGTCGATGTCACGACCTTCACCGGCATCTGCGTGGCGTCGGCCAACGCGACCGGCGGCTCCATCGGAGTATGGATGAAGTAGGGCACGAAGTACTCGGCCTCGAGCACCTGGGCGGCCGAGCCCAGCGCTTCGTCAACGTTGCCCCGGTCGCGGACGACGTGGCCGCCGGCGCGGGCCGAGGCCATGAGCTCGTCGTTGTACGTGCTCGAGTCGTGCTTGACGTTGGGGCCGCCATCCCACTCGACGACGAGCCTGTCGCGCCCCTCCATCACCGACCAGGTGTTGGTGCCGATCACCGCGACGCCGCCGAGCGCGTGAAACTCCGCCGGCTTGTCGTCGGGAAGCGCCGGAATCTCGATCACCTGCTCGACGCCCGCAACCTTGAGCGCCTCGCTGGCATCGAACGACATCACCTTGCCGCGGTAGACCGGCGGGCGCGCCACGACGGCGATCTTCATGCCGGGGATGCTGATGTCGGCGCCGTAAGTCGCGCCGCCGGTGCTCATGTCGTAGTTGTCGACCACCGGCATGTCGCGGCCGATGTACTTCCACTGCGACGGGTGCTTGAGCTTCGGCGCAGCGTCGCCGGTGGGCACCGCGATGTCGGCCGCCGCATCCACCACGTCGCCGAAGTCGAACGACTGGCCCGTGCCGGTGTGATAGAGGCGGTGGTCCTTGGCATACACCTCGCTGGGATCGACGCCCCACTTCCTGGCCGCCGCCTGCTCCAGCACGTAACGGCCGGCTGCGCCCAGCTCGCGCATGACTTCGAAGTGGTGGCGGGTGCTGCGTGAGCCGTCGGTGTTCTGCTGGTCCTTGCCGGCGGGGTCGAACTTCGTCTCGTCGCCCGGCGCCTGCCAGATCGTCACCCGCTGCCAATCGGCTTCGAGCTCGTCGGCCAGGATCATCGGGATGCCGGTGCGCACGCCTTGCCCCATCTCGGAGCGGCTGCACGTGAGGGTGACCGTACCGTCGTCGGCAATCTCGACGAAGAGGTTGGGCTTGACCGAGGCGCCGTTGCTCTGGCCGCGCGCCGTTCCGATCATGGAACCGGCGGAGACGTTTGCGCCGAGCACGAAGGCACCGGTGACGCCGGCGGACTTCAGGAAGGTGCGCCGGCTGATGTTCTGTATGCCGAACATGGTCAGACCTCCTGTGCCGCTGTGCGGACGGCCGCGAAAATCCGCTGGTAGGTGCCGCAGCGACAGATGTTGCCGGCCATGCCGTCCACGATCTCTTCGTCGCTGGGGTCGGGGTTCTCGTCGAGCAGCGCTGCCGCCGACATGATCTGCCCGGACTGGCAGTAGCCGCACTGCGGCACGTTGTGGGCACGCCACGCCCGCTGCACGGGGTGGTTGCCGTCTGCGTCGAGACCCTCGATGGTGGTCACGTCCTTGCCGTCGGCTTCCGATACCGGGGTGACGCAGGAGCGGACGGCCTCGCCGTCCAGATGAATGGTGCAGGCACCGCAGAGCGCGGCGCCGCAGCCGAACTTGGTGCCCGTCAGCCCAAGCTCGTCTCGGACATACCAGAGAAGTGGCATGTCGGGATCGCCGTGAAACTGGCGGCTGATCCCGTTGATCTTCGTCGAAATCATAGGCCGTCTCCCATGCTCGCCGACCGACCCCGATCCGGGCGGTCATGCATGGAAGTTAGACTAGCCCGGAACTCTCGCCACGGTCACGACTCGTGATTCGTTTTACCGTCGAACGCACGCGCTGGGTCAGAGGGACTTGACGATTTCCTCGACCATCTTCTTGGCGTCGCCGAAGAGCATCATCGTGTTGTCCCGGTAGAACACCGGATTGTCGATGCCGGCGTAGCCCGGCGCCAGCGAGCGCTTGACGAACAGCACCGTCCTGCAGAGTTCCACATCGAGGATCGGCATGCCCGCGATCGGGCTCTGCGGGTCGGTCTTCGCCACCGGATTGACCACGTCGTTGGCGCCGATCACGAGGGCGACATCGGTATTGGGCAAGTCGCTGTTGATGTCCTCGAGCTCGAAGACCTCGTCGTAGGGGACGTTGGCCTCGGCCAGCAGCACGTTCATGTGGCCCGGCATGCGGCCGGCCACCGGGTGGATGGCGTAGCGGACTTCGACGCCTTCCTTCTGAAGCAGGCCGGCCATCTCGCGTATAGCGTGCTGGGCCTGGGCGACGGCGAGGCCGTAGCCCGGCACGATCACCACGGAGCCCGCGTTGCGCATGATGAAGGCGGCGTCGTCGGCGCTGCCCGCCTTGTGGGTGCGGTCGGTTGCCGTCACGGCACGCGAGGAGTCGGTGCCGAAGCCGCCGAGGATCACGCTGATGAAGGAGCGGTTCATCGCGCGGCACATGATGTAGCTCAGGATCGCGCCGGCGGAGCCCACCAGCGCGCCCACCACGATCAGCACCGTGTTCTCCAGGGTGAAGCCGATGCCCGCCGCGGCCCATCCCGAATAGGAATTCAGCATCGAAATCACGACCGGCATGTCGGCGCCGCCGATGGGGACGATCAGAAGGATGCCAAGGAGCAGCGCGAGGCCGGTCATGGCCCAGAACACGCTCTCCTGCTGTTCGACGGAATAGACCGCGCCGAGGGCGACGATCGCGACGATGAGGGCGAGGTTGAGCAGGTGCTGGCCGCGGAAGACCAGCGGCGCGCCGGTCACCAGCTCCTGGAGCTTGGCGAAGGCCACGACCGAGCCGGTGAAGGTCAGCGCGCCGATCACCACGCCGAAGCACATTTCGATCCGGCTCACCAGCCTGATGTCGCCCGGCGTACCGATGTGGAAGGTCTCCGGCGCGTAGAGCGCGGCGCCTGCGACCAGCACGGCGGCGAGCCCCACCAGGCTGTGGAACGCGGCCACGAGCTGGGGCATCGCGGTCATGCGGATGCGCAGCGCGATCAGAGTGCCGATCAGGCCACCGACGACGATGCCGACACCGACCCACAAGTAGTCCTCGACCCCCGGCTGACCGAGGGTCGTGCCGATGGCGATCACCATGCCGGCGATGCCGAAGATGTTGCCGCTGCGCGCGGTCGCAGGCGAGGAAAGGCCGCGCAAGGCCATGATGAAACAGACGCCGGCGATCAGATAGAGAATCGCCGCCAAATTGGAGGTCATGGGGAGCGCCGCCTATTTCTTCTTCTTGAACATCGACAGCATGCGCTGGGTGACCGTGAATCCTCCGAATATGTTGACTGCGGCAAGGCCGACGGCGACCCCGCCGAGAATCTTGGCGAGGACGCTGCCCTCGGCCGGCGTCGCCGCCAACACCGCGCCCACGATGATCACGCTCGAAATTGCGTTCGTGACCGACATGAGCGGCGTGTGCAGCGCGGGCGTCACGCTCCACACCACGTAGTAGCCGATGAACACCGCGAGCACGAAGATCGTGACCGCGATGACCAGCGGATGCAGCGCGAGCACGTCCTCCACGGCTACAGCTCCCCGCCTTCGAGCGCCGGGTTCACCACCACTCCTCCCTTGGTGAGCAGGGCCCCACGTATCACCTCGTCCTCCCAGTCGATGTCGAGCGAGCGGCTTTCCCGGTTGATCATCGGCTGGATGAAGTTGAACAGGTTGCGCGCATAGAGCGTGCTGGTGTCGACCGGGACCCGCGCCGGGTAGTTGGCGTGGCCGATGATCGTGACGCCGTGGCGCACGACCACCTGGTCGAAGGCGCTTAGTTCGCAATTGCCGCCGCTCTCGACGGCCAGGTCGACGATCACCGAGCCGGGCTTCATGTCCTTAACCATCGCCTCGGTGATCAGCTCAGGCGCACGCTTGCCCGGGATCTGCGCGGTCGTGATACAGATGTCCTGCTTGGCAAGGGTTTCGTGGATGAGCGCTGCTTGACGCTCCTTGTATACGTCGCCCATTTCCCTGGCGTAGCCGCCCGCAGTCTCGGCGTTGCCGGCGTCGGCATCGACCGAGATGAACTTGGCGCCGAGGCTTTCGACCTGTTCCTTGACGGCAGGGCGAACGTCGAAGGCGGAAACCAACGCGCCCAGCCGCTTGGCCGTCGCGACCGCTTGAAGACCGGCAACCCCTGCGCCGAGTACGACGACCCGCGCCGGTGCGACGGTCCCGGCTGCCGTCATCATCATGGGCAAGATGCGGCCGAAATGGTCGGCGGCGTCGATCACCGCCTTGTAGCCCGCGATGTTGCTCTGCGAGGACAGCGCATCCATCGACTGCGCGCGGCTGATGCGCGGGATCAACTCCATAGCGAAGGAAGTGACGCCATGGGAGGCGTACCGCGCGACCTGCTCACGCTGCTGTAGCGGTGCAAGCAGACCAACCAGCACCGCGTCGGGCTTGACCAGCGAGAGCTCGTCCGCCGCGTTCCCGTCGCAGAGCGGCGGGCGGACCTTGGTCACGAGATCGGCGTCGCCGTAGACCGCCTTCGCGTCGACGACGATGTGGGCGCCCGCTTCTGCCAGCGCTTCGTCCGACATCTGGGCGCCGACGCCGGCGCCGCTCTCGACCAGCACCTCGACGCCGAGTGCCGTGAATTTCTTGATGGAGTCCGGAGACGCGGCAATGCGGGTCTCACCCGGGACAATTTCCTTCGGAACCCCGATCCTCATTCGCGTATCGACTCCGACTCCCCGGGAGCGGCGCCACAATGCCCCGCCCGATGCGGTTTGCCAAGGCCCCGCTCGCGCCGTCTCACGCAAGCTTGAATGGGTGCCGAGAGCGGCGGGATGGCGGTTGTCAGGCGGCCTCGGGCACGCCGCAATTCTCCAGCGCAGCGGCCTGACGGGCAGTCAATCGAGCGGCATCGAAGTCCGCTATCAGGTCCTCGTAGAGCCGATGCCAGTTGAGCTCGGCCTTGAGGTGCAAATAGACCGAGCCGAGGCCGATCGCAGAGCGATCGATCAGCACGAACTCGCGCGGCGGCGTGACGCCGCCGAGGCGCCGGATCTCCCGGTGCGTCTTGGCCGCGACCGCGCCGCCGTAGCGCGCATTCCCGGATTCGTCGATCATCCGGGTGCGGTCTTCGATCAGAGGTCCGTAGATGTAGTTGGCCCAGATGTTGAGCGCATCGACCATCTCGTTGGAGAGATCGCTGAATCCCCAGGTCTCGTAGGCGTGTACCGCGAGGTCGCGGTCCTCGTCCCGCACCGCGTGGTAGAGGTCGATGATGCCCTGCACGAAGCGGCTGTCGAACACGCGGATGCAACCGTAGTCGAGGAGATTGACCGTGCCGTCCTCGCGCACCGTGTAGTTGCCGAGATGCGGGTCGCCGTGGAGCACGCCGTAGCGGTAGAGCGGCACGTACCAGGCGTTGAACATGTGGCGGGCGATGGCGTTGCGCTGCTCCGCCGGGGCCTCCTTGAAGTCGAGCAGGGAGGCGCCGTCGAGCCAGTTCATGGTGAGCAGCCGCCCGGTCGACAGCCCGGCTTCCACCACCGGCACGTGAACGCCCGGATCGTCGCGCAGCATCTCGCCGTAGAGGGCCATGTGGCGGGCTTCGCGCTCGTAGTCCAGCTCCTCGCGGAGCCGCGCCGCGATCTCGGCGTGGATCTCTCCGGTGTCGATGGCCCGGTCGTAACGCGCATAGATGGCGAAGATCAGCTTGAGCTGACGAATGTCGGCCGCCACCGCCGACGCCATGTCCGGGTATTGCAGCTTGCAGGCGAGCGCCGTGCCGTCGTGCCCCGTGGCGCGGTGCACCTGGCCGAGGGAGGCGGCCGCCGCCGCTTCCGTCTCGAACGCGGCGAAGGCGGAACGCCAGTCGGGGCCCAGCTCGTTCGCCATGCGCCGCTTGACGAAGCCCCAGCCCATCGCCGGCGCCCGCGATTGCAGGGCGCCGAGCGCATCGGCGTATTCATCGGGAAGGCCGCCGGGGACGGTGGCGAGCAGCTGGGCGACCTTCATCAGCGGCCCCTTCAGGCCGCCGAGCGCACGCTTGAGCTCTTCGGCGTTGCGCTCACGGTCGGCGGGCAGCCCAAGGTAGCGCTGGCCCGCCATGCGCGCCGCGATTCCGCCCACCGAGGTGCCGACCCGCGCATAGCGGCGCACCCGCCCCGTGAGCCTGTCGTCTTCGCGATCCGGCACGATTGGTGCCTCAATGCTTGCTGCCCGGTGACCAGGGCCGCGTTGCGGCGCGTCACCCCATTCGATAAATCATACCATCGACCCCTTACCCGGCCGCATGTGCGTGGCAAACGCGGAGCGGACTCGGTTGCCGGAGAGAAGCGGGAGACCCTCATGCTGGACAAGTTCGAGCGCTATCCGCTGACCTTCGGCCCATCGCCCATCGAGAAGCTGGACCGGCTCTCCGAGCATCTGGGCGGTGCGGTCGAGCTCTACGCCAAGCGTGACGATTGCAATTCGGGCCTCGCCTTCGGCGGCAACAAGATTCGCAAGCTCGAGTACATCGTGCCCGACGCCATCGCGTCGAACGCCGATACGCTCGTCACCATCGGCGGCGTTCAGTCGAACCACACGCGCCAGGTTGCGGCTGTCGCCGCCAAGCTCGGCATGAAGTGCCGCCTGGTTCAGGAGAGCTGGGTGCCGTTCGAGGACGCCGTCTACGACCGGGTCGGCAACATCCTGATGAGCCGCGTGATGGGGGCGGAGATCGAGCTGGTCGACGAAGGCTTCGACATCGGGATTCGGGAGAGCTGGGAGCGGGCGATCGAGGACGTGAAGGCGAAGGGCGGCAAGCCCTACGCCATCCCGGCCGGCGCCTCGGTGCACAAGTATGGCGGGCTCGGCTACGTCGGCTTCGCCGAGGAGGTGCGGGCGCAGGAGGCGGCGCTCGGCATCAGGTTCGACTACGTCATCGTCTGCACCGTCACAGGCTCCACGCATGCCGGCATGCTGGTGGGATTCGCGAAGGACGGCCGTGCCGGCAGGGTCATCGGAATCGACGCGTCGGGGACGCCGGCGCAGACCCGCGCGCAGGTGCTGGAGATCGCGCGCAACACGGCGGCGCTGGTGGAGCTCGGCCGCGCCGTCGCCGACGACGATCTCGTCCTGATCGAGGACTATGCCTATCCCGCCTATGGCGTGCCTTCGGCGGAGACCAACGATGCCATCCGCCTCGCGGCGCGCACGGAAGGGATGATGACCGACCCGGTCTACGAGGGGAAATCCTTGCAGGGCATGATCGATCTCGTGCGGAAGGGGTACTTCCCGGCAGGCTCCAAGGTCCTCTACGCCCATCTAGGCGGCGTGCCCGCCATCAACGCCTACAGCTACGTCTATCGCAACGGCTAGTTTCCGCCGCCGCCGCCGATAGATCTTACGCAGGAGAGTGTCATGGCTGCTCAACGCATCGGTGCCTACGTCGAGGTCGCTCCCGGCGTCGACATCTACTACGAGGACGAAGGGGAGGGGCCGCCGCTGGTCCTGATTCCCGGGTGGACCTTCACCACCAGGGTCTTCGATCATCAATTCGCGGCCTTCTCGGATCGTTACCGGGTCATCTCCTTCGACCCGCGCAGTCACGGCCGCTCGACCGTCACCAGCGACGGCAACAACTACGCCACCCAGGCGGGCGACCTCGCCGCGCTTCTGGAACACCTCAAGGTCGAGAATCCGGTTCTCGTGGGCTGGTCTGCCGGCTCGCTGACCGCGTGGCATCACGTCCGCAATCGGGGCACGGACGGGATTCGCGCGCTCGTCTCCATCGACATGCCGCCGCTCGGGATGAGCTACGACCGGAACGACTGGGTCGAAGGGGCGATCGACGCTCTCGCCGGGTTCTTCCAGGGGGTGCAGACCGCGCAGGGGCAGCGCGGTGTCGTGATCTGGTACGCCGACAACATCATGATCGAAGGCGAGATGTCGCCGGAGGTAACGGCCTGGATCGTCGAGCAGTCGCTCGCGACACCGCCGCTGATCGCCGCCAATCTCATCGCCGACGTCTGCTTCGCGAACTACCTGGAAGAGGCGAAGCAGGTGGACGCGAGTATTCCGTCGATCTTCTACGTCGCCGACCACTGGGCCGAGACCGCCAGGCCGTTCCTGGCCAAGCATTGCCCTAACTCGCGGGTCGAGGCCTTCGGCGGCCACATGATGTTCTGGGAGTACCCCGAGCGGTTTAACCAGAGCCTCTCGGAGTTTCTTTCAGCCCTCTGAGCCCGACAGGGCTACCGCTCGACGACGGTGACGTCGCCGATCCAGCGTTGCTTGCGGCGCGCGAGCCGGCCGGGGACATCCTCCGCCTCGTAGTCGGCGACGGGGACGGAAGCCCGGTCCACGTCGAGCGGTGGCTCCAGCAGGTTCGAGTTCAGGACGGAGTAAAGGCGCCCCTCCATCTCGCAGACGGCAGCGGCGATCGCGCCGCAGCGGCCGCAGACCAAAAAGGTCGCGGTCTCGTGGCCGAAGGCGTAGCGGCTGACGCGGTCGGGCTCGGCCAGCGTGATCGTGAGCCGGCCCGACGGCGCGGAGATGTAGAGGCTGCCGTGCTTCCGGCAGAAGCTGCAGCCGCAATGGCGCGGGGAGAGAGGCGCGTCGTCCTCCACCTCCAGCGCAACGCCGATCAGGCCGCAATGGCAGGCGCCTACCAAGGTCTTTGCCACCGAAATTCTCCCTTCGCCGTCACGGCGCCCTTACATCGGCTCGCGTTGCCACTCTTGCATAGCGTTGTGCAATCGTCATATCCCCGCAAAGCCGACAATTTGGACGGGGAGCCATCGATGAGCCGCGACGCCGAGACGGGCGCGCCGACGCCCACCTACACCATGGGCTACGGCCCCGAGTTCCAGAAGATGCTCGAGCGCAGGAACGCGGCGGACTGTGCTGCCCACCTGCTGCCGCACCTGAAGGCCGGCATGCGCCTGCTCGATCTCGGCTGCGGCCCCGGCACGATTTCGGTGGGGCTGGCGGCTGCCGTCGCGCCCGGCGCGCTGCATGGCATCGACATGGAGCCTTCACAGATCGAGATGGCCAGCGCGGCCGCCAAGGCCGGCGGGCACGGCAAAGCGGTCTTTCAGGTGGGCGATGCGACCGACCTTCCCTTCGAGGACGCGTCCTTCGACGTGGCCCACTGCCACGCCCTGCTCAACCACGCCCCCGACACGCAGGCGGTGCTCGCCGAGGTCAAGCGCGTGCTGAAGCCCGGCGGTCTTTTCGCCGCGCGGGAGGTGATCGGCGACTCATCACTCTTCGAGCCGGTGTTCGAAATGGGGGTCAGCGGGTGGTCGACGTTCCTCAAGATGCTCGCGGCCAATGGCGGCCACCCGCAGATGGGCAAGGAGCTGAAGCGCGCTCTCTTCGATGCCGGCTTCACGGACATCCACGCGACCGCGTCCTTCGAACCCTACAACACGGCTGACGACCTCGCGTTTCTGCGCGGCCTGATCACCGGATGGTTCTTCGCGCCCACGACCATGGACGCGGCCATCAAGCACGGTCTCGCGAGCGAGAAGCAGTTCGAGGCCTGGCGTCAGTCGCTGGAGGAGTGGGTGACGGAGCCCGGCGCCTTCGCGGCCTTCGCCTGGGGCGAGGCGATCGGGCGGAAGCCCTGACCTCACCCGTTCAATTCAGCGTCACGCGGTAGTTGCCGAGAGGGTCGATGACGGCTGCGGCGTCCTCGGGCACGAGGACGGTGGTCGTCGCTTCCTCGACGATGGCTGGGCCCGCGATCGTGGCACCCGGCGCGAGGTCGTTGCCGCGATAGATCGGCACAGTCTCCGGCGAATCGCGGCCGGGCAGGTGAACCTGGCGCGTGCCGAGGGGTGCCGCCGTTCCCGACGCCTCCGCCTCCTCCACCCCTTCCGCCGGCGCGAGATCGGCAGCCGCCGGCCCGATGGCCCGCACCTTCCAGGTGGTGAACTCGACCAGATCGTTCTCGTTCTTGATCGTGTAGATGCGCTCGTGCATCCGGTGGAAGCCGTCCGCCAGCCCGGCCACGTCTTCGGCGCCGAGCGCGCCATCCGTCGTCGCGAACGGCACCTCGATCTCCCACGACTGGTACTGGTAGCGTCCGAGATAGGCGTACTCGAAGCGCTGGTCGGCCTCGGCGATGCCCGCGCGGGCGAGGAAGGCGCGGCCCCGCTCCACCAGCGTCGCCAGCACCTCGTTGACGCCTGCCACGTCGAAGCGCGCGGCGTCGGTCACCAGCGTCGCGGTCTCCTCCCACACGATGTCGGAAATCAGGCCGCCGAAGGCGCTGAGTCCTGCGGAGAACTTCGGCACCATGTAGCCCTTGATGCCGAGCACCCGCGCCATCTGGCCCATGTGCACGGCGGTCGCCCCGCCGCCGGCCACGAAGTAGCTCTCGCGAGGGTCGATGCCCTCCTGCACGGTGATGTCCTCGATGGCGGCGATCATGGTGTGATCGACCGTGCTGGCGATGGCGCGGGCTGCCGCCGCAAGCCCGATGCCGAGGGCCTCGGCGATGGTGCCGACCGCCTGCTCCGCAGCCGCCTTGTCGAGGCGCATCCGGCCGCCAAGGAAGTACTCGGGATCGATGATGCCGAGTACCACGTCGGCGTCGGTCACGGTGGGCTGGGTACCGCCGAGCCCGTAGCAGGCGGGGCCGGGGTCGGCGCCCGCGCTCTCGGGCCCGACGCGCAGCAGCCCGCCCGCGTCCACGTGGGCAATGGAGCCGCCGCCCGCGCCCACCGAGCGCACGTCCACCTTGGGGATGCCCAGCATGTCGAACTCGGTCAGCATCGCTTCGGGCGAGATCACGAGCTGACCGTCGCGCACTGCGGAGACGTCGAACGAGGTGCCGCCCATGTCGACCACCACGAGATCGGGCGCGTCCGCGAGCCGCTTGGCCGCGACCGGGGCCAGCGTCGGCCCCGACATCACGCTGTAGATCGGCCGCTCGGCGATCTCGTCCGGCGGCATCATGCCGCCCAGGCAATTCGCGATCATCAGCTCGTTGCCGTAACCGCTCTCCCTCAAGCCCCCATCGAGCGCGTGGACGTAGGCGCTCACCACCGGCCGGAGCGCGGCGTCGATGGCGGCGGAGACGGCGCGGCGATACTCGCGCGCGATGGGGTTGAGCCGGTGGCTGAGGGTCACCGGGACCTCGGGCCAAGCTTCGCGCACGATCTCGCCCACGCGCTCCTCGTGGCTGCCGTTCACCACCGACCAGAGCAGGCAGACTGCGACCGCCTCCACCCCGAGTCTTTGGAAGTCCTCGACCGCCGCGAGGACGTTGTCCTCTTCCAGAGGCGTGTGCTCCGCGCCGGCGGCGTCGATCCGCCCGCGCACGCCACGCGTCCGGATCCGGGGCACGAAGGGCTCTGGGTAGGTGAGGCGCCACCGGAACGGCGGTTTGCGGGGCGCTTCGCGCAGCGTGAGGATATCGCGGAAGCCGTGGGTGCAGATCAGCCCGACGGTCGCGTGCTTGCCTTCCAAGAGCGCGTTGGTCGAGACCGTGGTGCCGTGGACGATGCGCGCCACCCGCGCCACGAAGTCGGAAAGTTCCAGCCCGTAGCCTTCGGCCGCGAGGCCAAGCGCGTTCATGAAGCCCTGCTCGAACGCGGCCGGTGTGGAGGGCGTCTTGAAGATGCGCAGGCGCTGGTCCGAATCCGAGCCTTGTTCTCCGCGCGCGTCTTGCGCGACGACACAGTCGGTAAAGGTGCCGCCGATATCGACGCAGACCCGGAAGTCTCCGGGCGGGTGTGCAGCGGCCATCTACGCCTCGGCCCCGCCGTTGCAAGCCTGCCGGAGCCGCGCGGTCTCCTCGGCATCCACCTCGTGCCCGATGCCGTCGGCGGCAAGGCGGAGCGCGACGGCGTAGACCTCGGTTGCCTTCTCGGGGCTGAGCCAACCGTTGTCTACCGCGCGCGCGACCGCAGCGGGCTCGCGCCGTCTAGGCTCGCCGTAGCCGCCGCCGGCGGTGGTGACGAAGCGGAACATCTCGCCGGGCGCGCAGAGCTCCTCGTGGAAGGAGGGGAGGGTGACGAGGGTGCCGTCGGCGGTTCGTTTTTGATTGATCGAGGGCGCGCCGTCGCTGCCGCCGCGCACACCCTTGGAGGGGTATGTGTCGCCGTCGCTGCAATAGACCGCGGTCATCTCGCCCGCGACGGGGCCGTAGATGGCAAGCGTGCCCGGCGCGCCGTCCCACTCGCCGTGGCCGAGGGTGTCGATGGCGAGCTCCCGGCACTCGAAGTGGATGGGGAACATGCTCTCGTCCACCTCGGTGGGCGAGAGGATCTGCATGCCGCCGTCCACCGGCCCGCCGTAGGTGACCCAGCCGTCGTGACCGGGCAGCCCCGGCCCGCCGCCGAAGCCGATGAACATCTGATTGACGTAGGTCTGGCCGTCGCGGCGCGGGTCTTCGCCCGAGATCACGGCGAGCCCCAGCGCCTGCTGATAGCCGCCCTCGGCCATGCCATGCGTCGGCCCGATCTGCGCGAAGCAGCAGGAGACCGCGTTCACCAGCCGGTCGGTGACGTTGGTGGTCGCGACCGAGGTGCCCACCGGATAGCGCGGCCGGCCGACGATGCAGCCATCCCGCAGCAACACCCGGATGCGCCGCGCGCTGCCCTCGTTGTGCGGGATGGTGTGGTCGATGTTGTAGAAGACGCCGGCGCGGCAGGCGGCGATGGAGCAGGTCTCGCTCAGGTTCAGCCCGCCGTCGATGCAGTCGATATTGTCGCGCACATCCACCGTGATCATTGCATCGTCGGGATCGACGGTCACCGTGGCCCGGACCGGAATCCCCTCGTCGGCGACGCCCGGCAGCGGGTCGTGCCGGTTCTCGTATGACCAGGTGCCCGCCGGCAGCGTCCTGATGGCGGCGGCGGCGCGGCGCTCGCCATACGCCATCCAGGCCTCGACGAATTCGGCGATGGTTTCCGGCCCGTACTTCTCCACCAGCTCCTTGATCCGGCGCTCGGCCGTGCGGCAGGCGCCCACCTGCGCGAGATAGTCGCCGTACCAGAGATCGGGCACCCGCACCTTGATCCTGGCCATGCGAATGATGTCGCGGATTTCCTTGTAGCCCCGCTCGACCCGCACGCCGGGGAAGTGCAGGCCCTCCTCGAAGATGGTCTTGGCGTAGGGCAGGTAGGTGGACGGGATCGGCGCGCCGACATCGGCATGGTGGGCGCGCGAAACGGTCCAGAAGAGCGGCTTGCCGTCGAAGAACACGGGCACGCAGAGCGTGAGGTCCGCGTGGTGCGTGACGCCCGTGTAGGGGCAGTTGTTGAGGAAGGCGTCGCCCTCCTCGATGTCGTCGAAGAACTCGGTGAGCGGCCGGGTTGTGAGGTCGATCGCCGCCGCGTGCACCGGGATGCACTCCTCGATGCAGACCAGCCGGTGGTCGTAGGTGAGGATGGCGCAGGACATGTCGCGCGCGATCTTGATGACGCCCGACTTGCTCGCGCGCAGCACGCCGTTGCTCATCTCGCGCAGAATGGCACCGAAGCGGCTGGAGAGCACCGAGAGCAGCATCGGGTCGAAGTCCGGCGCTGCTGCCGACATGGCGCCGCCGCCGACGGTAATCGTATCGGATGTGGGGTCGGGCAGGTCTTCCATGGCGGCTATTCCCGGAGGGCCGGCGCGGGGTGCACCGGGCGCCAGCGAGCTTGCCAAATTCCCGCCGCGGCGTCCATCGGGCCGGCCCGACGGCGAGCGAATCGGACCCGGGATATTGCGGGGGATTATATGTGAAAGTCATAACCCTAACGAAATGAGCCCCTGCGTTTCAGCAGAGGCTCATTCCTCCGGTGGGTCTTCGGAGACGCTGTTACGCGAGTCTCACCCTGTGGCGCGTTTCGCGCTCGGCTCCGCTGTGGGCTCGCCGAAGGCCACCCGATTCACGACGGCATTCAGGCGCTCATCAAGGAAGGTGATCGCCATATCGTGGAGGCGGCGTTCTTCCTCTCGGAGATCTGGGTCCGTGCGAGCGACCAAGCCTAGAACCTCCCGCTTGAAGGCGAGAGTATCATCAACAGGATTCGGTACTCGCAACATGCGATCGGTCAACAGCAACTCAACCATGAGCTCGAGAGCCAAGAGGCGTGCGCGGAGAAGATCGGTCGAGCTGCGTGCGAGATTGCCGTAATGGGGTTCGGACCGGATCAGGGAGCTCATCGCGTTCCCCCTTCCGGTGTTGCCGAGGGCCTCGCGGTCATCCTACTCCCCGCCTCCAGGCCAGCAATTTTCCCGTCGATCTCGGCCAGACGATCAAAGACGGTCTTCATGCTGTCGCGCAAGCGGAGGTCTTCTTGTCGGAGCCAGATGGCTGCCGCAATGATGAAGGCCGTGGGAATGATGGTCGGAGCGGCTACAGAGATGATGGACGCTTGGATCGTCGGGTCTGTCAGGTCCATCTTCCGACTACGCCTCTGGATCCTCGATCACGACGGCAGGCCGTAGCAACGCCTCGGCAAGCTGGTCCGGCGTGGCGTCGATGCTCACGTCTCCCTCCAAGTCGGCCTTCGTTGGCTGGTAGCGGTTCGGCTGCACCCGTACCGTCTGCCGCACGATCTTCCGCTGTTCTCTTGGTTCGTCGGTCATGGTGCAGCCCCCTCTCAGGATATTATCTGAATAAAGTAGTCACTTCGACTGACGTAATCTACCCTAATCCCTGCGACCACCTGCAGGGCCCGCTCCGCCGGGTCACCTGCTGAATATGCGAAGCGGGATTGCGCGCGCTAAGTGCGGTGCTCCGTCAGGCCCGTGCCCTGGTAGACGATGCGGCGGTGGTTGAGTTCCGTGCGCTTGTGGTACGCGACCGTGACCGGATCGAAGTCGCGGGCCGGCGTTGGCTCGTGCTCGAAGTAGCCGAACCTGTCCTCGCCCCTGACGAGGGTCGCGCTGTCCCAATCGGCGAGCGTCTGGCGGGCGTCGGGCGGCATGTAACGAATGGCGATCCCGATGCGCCGGTCGTCGCTGCGATTGGGGTGAGAGGCATGCGCGAGGCGGTAGGCGAAGAGCGCCGCCTCGCCGGTGGCGACCTCCACGTTGACGGCTTCCGCTTCGTCGATCCCCGCGCTGATCGCCTGGCCGCGGGACAGCATGTTGTCGTCCGCCCAGGTCTCGCGGTGCGGCAGCCTGGGGCCCAGGTGGCTGCCGGGCATGAAGCGCATGCACCCGCTCTCCACCGTCGCGGGCGAGAGCGCGATCCACGCGCTGACCAGGTGGTCCGTCTCCAGGCCCCAGTAGTTGCTGTCCTGATGCCATGAGACGTACTGGGGCGAGCGCGGCTCCTTGATCCACCATTGGCTGGTCCAGCACATGATGTTGGGGCCGATCAGGTCCTCCACCGCATCCAGAAGGCGCGGGTTGCGGACCAGGTCCGTCATCCAGCGCAGGAGCAGGTGGCCCTTGATGCGAAACGTGCCCTTGAGGGGGCCTCCGCGTTCCGCCTCCAGGCGCTCCAGCGCACCGCGCATCGCGGCCGCTTCCTCCGGCGCGAGCAGACCGAACGGCCTGCAGTAGCCGTCCCGCCTGTAGTCCTCGACCGCAGCCTCTGTCAGGACCTTGGGCATTCCCATTCTTTCTCCGGAATCGGCGCGAAGCGCAACCCCCATGAAGAAGTCGTGGGGGGCGCTGCCCGACATCCGCCCCGCCTTGAACGTGACACTGGCACGGGGCGAAGTCTTGTTGGGCGGCGGTTTTCCCGGTTACAGTCGACGCAGCCAAGACGGCCCGCATGGCTCGGATGCCGCGGAGGAGGCTGAGACGATGTTTGCAGCGACAGCGCGGCTTGCAGGAATCGTCTTCGCAGGACTGCTGTTGGCCGCTTCGGCGGCATCCGCCCAGGAGACGATGAAGGGCGGCACCATCACGTACGCCAAGCCCGGTGAGATGATCTCGCTCGATCCCCACACCAGCATCAGCGGTGTGGACTGGCGCATTCTCTATCAGATTTACGAGCAGCTTCTGAGCGTGAACGACGACTTCACCTTCGGGCCGGGTCTCGCGACCTCGTGGGAGCAGCCCACGCCGACCACCTACATCTTCCACCTCAACAAGGACTCCAAGTTCTCCAACGGAAGGGGCGTGGTCGCCTCCGACGTGGTCGGCAGCCTCGAGCGCGTGCTCGATCCCGAAACGGCAGCGTTCTGGGCGGTGCAGCTGGGCAAGGTCAAGGAGATCGTCGCCGATGACGATCACACGGTGCGCGTCGAGATCAACCGCATGGAAGGCAACCTCGACACTCTCAAGTTCATCGAGGAGTTCGCGCGCCTGAAGTAACCGGGCGACTCCCGCCGTACGCGAGCGGCGGGAGCGCCTTTCCAAGGGCGGGGTCGGATGCGTTTCGTCTACTACCTCCTGCCGCGCGTCGCCATCGCCGCCCTGACGCTGCTCGGCGTCTCCGCCCTCATCTTCGCCGTGATGCGCTTCGTCCCCGGCGGATTCGAGGACGTGGTCCTGGGGCCGCTCGGGACGCCGGAGCAGAAGGCTATCGTGCGCGCCCGTTACGGCCTCGATCAGCCCATCGTCGTTCAGTACGTAAAGTGGCTGGGCCAGGCGCTCATCGGCGACCTGGGCATGTCGCTGGTGACTCACGCCTCGGTCGCCGCCGAGATCGGGCGCCGTGCCCCCACGACCCTGCAACTCGCCGCCATGTCGGGGATCATGGCGATCGGGATCGGTGTGCCGCTGGGCATCGCCTCGGCTCTGACCGGCGCCAGGCGGGGGGCGCGCGTGACCGGCAGGCTGGTCGGCGCGCTCGGCGCCAGCGTCCCGGATTTCGTCCTCGGCACGGCGCTGGTGTTCATCTTTACCGTATGGGCTCTCGGTCTCAGGGTGGGCGGGTTCGAGCCGCTGTTCGAGGATCCCGTGGCCAACCTGCGTGCCATGATCCTGCCCGCAGTCACTCTCGGGGTCTTCGGCGTGGCCCTCGTCCTGCGGACGACGCGCGATGCCGTCCTCAACGTGATGACGGAACCCTACATCACGGCGGCGGTGGCGCGCGGCGAGTCGACATGGGAGATCGTGCGCCACCACGTGCTGCGCAACGCCGCCGTGCCGGTCGTCACGGTGTTCGTCATCTACATCGGCTACTTCGTGGGCGGCGCCGTGATCGTCGAGCGCCTGTTCTCGATCCCCGGCGTCGGCCACTACCTCCTGCAAGCCATCAACAACCGGGACTATGGCGTCGTCCAGGCGGCGACGCTGCTGGCCGCCGCCATGTTCGTCGGCCTCAACACGCTCGCCGATGTGCTCTACGTGATCCTCGATCCGCGCATCGGGACGCGCCGGGGCGCCGCGTGAACCAGGCGCGGAGAGCAGCGAGGGCGCTCGCCGCCTTCGCCCGCAGCGATCCCCTGGCCGCGACGGGCGCCGGCGTGTTGGTGCTGCTGGTCTTCGTCAGCGCGATCGGCCCGCTGCTGCCGATCGGCGATCCTACTCAGATCGGCGTCGGGCCCCGGCTCTCGGCGCCGACAGCGGACTGGCCGCTGGGCACGGACGAGCTCGGCCGCTCCAACCTGCCGAGGATCGTCGAAGCGATCAACGCGACGTTCCTGCTGGCCTGCACAGCAGTCTTGCTGACCGCGGCGATCGGCATCGTCGCAGGCATGGCCGCAGGCTACGCCGGCGGCTGGCTCGACATGCTGGTGATGCGGCTCGCCGACGTCCTGTTCTCCTTCCCACCGCTTCTGTTGGCCATCTTCATGGCCGCGATCCTCGGCTCGGGCGCAGGCGCAGCGATCACGGCCATCGTCCTCGTCACGCTGCCGCTCTTCGTGCGCGTGGTGCGCGCCGTCACCTTGAGCGTGGTCGAGCGCGGCTTCGTGATCGCGGCAGAGGTAAGCGGCGCCTCGGCGCGGCGCATCCTCTTCATGCACGTTCTGCCCAACGTGGCGGGCGCCGCCATCATCCAGCTCACCTACGCCCTCTCGGTCGGCATGCTGGTGGAGAGCGCGCTCAGCTTCCTCGGCCTCGGCGTGCAGCCGCCGGGTGCCTCGCTCGGCTCGCTCCTGCGGCAGGGCGCCGTCTACATGATCATCGCGCCGTGGCTCGTGTTCCCCGCAGCCGGCATACTGGTGCTGGCGATCATGTCGGTGAACGTGCTGGGCGACGGCCTGCGCGACCTTCTCGATCCGCTGGGAGGGCGGGCGCTGACATGAGCGCGCTCCTGCACGTGCGCGGGCTCGCGATCACGTTCGAAACACCGAAAGGCCCGGTGCGGGCGCTCGACGGCGTCGACCTCGACCTGGGTTCGGCGCAGTCGCTCGGCATCGTCGGCGAGAGCGGGTCGGGAAAGAGCACGCTCGGCCTCGCCATCGGCCGCCTTCTGCCGCTCAACTCTCGCCGCGAAGGCGGCGACCTCTTGATCGGCGGCGATTCGGTCTTCGACCTCGCCGATGCGGAGATACGGGGCCTGAGACGGCGCGATATCGGCTTCGTCTTTCAGAACCCGATGACTGCGCTCAACCCGACCATGCGCGTCGGCAAACAGATGGCGCGGGCGCTCGGCAAGGGAGCGGGGCGTGCGCAGGTCCACGCGCTGATGGGGCGGGTCGGCCTGCCCGAGCCGGTGCGGGTTGCCAGGAGCTTTCCGCACCAGCTCTCGGGCGGCATGGCCCAGCGGGTCGCCATCGGCATGGCGATCGCACGCGATCCGCGCCTGCTGGTCTGCGACGAGCCGACGGCCTCGCTCGATGCCTCGATCCGCGACCAGATCCTCGATCTCCTGCTGTCACTGCCGTCGCAAATTGGCGCGAGCGTCATCATCCTCAGCCACGATCTGCGCGCGATCGCAAAGCATTGCGATGCCGTCGCCGTCATGTACGGCGGCCGCGTCGTCGAGTACGGGACGAGTCGGGACGTGTTCGACGCACCGTGCCATCCCTACACCCGCGCCCTGATGGCAGCGGCGCCAGGCGCCGAGGGGAGCGACGGCATGCTGGAGCCGATCCCCGGCTTTCAACCGGTCCTGAGGGAGCGCAGCGAGCTGTGCGCCTTCGAGCCGCGCTGCGGCTGGGCCATCGACCGCTGCATGAGCGAGCGGCCGGAGACCCGGACCGTCGCCGACCAGACCGTGCTGTGTCACCGTGCCGACGAGGTGGCGGCGGATTCCGCCCGTTCCGGGCGGAACGAGGCGTCGGCATGAACGGCGACGTGATCAGCCTCGAGGGAGCCGGCGTCACGTTCCAGGCCGGCCAGATGTGGGAGCGCCGCGCCGTCGAGGCGGTCAAGTCGGTGAGCTTCGCGATTCGGGGCGGCGAGACCCTCGGCCTCGTCGGCGAGAGCGGCTCGGGCAAGACGACCATCGGCCGCATCTGCCTCGGCGCGGTACGGCCAACCCGCGGCGAGGTGCGCTTCGAGGGCCGGCCCTTCCCGCGCGGCCGGCGCGCGCTGCCCGGCCGGCTGGCGGTGGTCCTGCAGCATCCGGAGTGGGCGCTCAACCCGCGCCTTCGTACGGGCGTCTCCGTTGGCGAGCCGTTGCGCATCGTCGGCGAAAGCGGGGCTGTCGTGCGCCAGCGGGTCACCGAAATGCTGGAGCGTGTCGGCCTGGAGCCGAGCTTCGCCGAGCGCTATCCCCACGAGCTCTCGGGCGGCCAGCGCCAGCGCCTGGCCATCGCCCGTGCACTGATTACCAGCCCGCGTTTCGTGGTCTTCGACGAGGCGGTGAGCGCGCTCGACGTATCGGTCCAGACCCATGTGCTGAACCTCGTCAAGGAGCTGCAGGAGCGCGAAGGCTTCGCCGCGCTCTTCATCTCTCACGATCTCGCGGCCACCCGCTACGTCTCGCACCGCATCGCGGTGCTCTATGCCGGCGAGATCATGGAACTCGCCGGTGCCGAGCGGTTCTACGGCAAGCCCTGGCACCCCTATAGCCGCGCGCTCCGGGTCTCCATCGCGGAATGGGAGCGCGAGAGCTTCGAGCTGCGCGGCGAAATCGAGGCGATCGATACCGTCGCCTGCCCGCTCAGCCCGCGCTGTCCCTGGGCGATCGAGCGCTGCCGCACCGAGCGCCCGGCGCTGCGCGAGCTCGCCGGCGGACTCACCGCCTGTCACCGCGCCGAGGAAATGGCCGAGGCCTGAAGGAGTGAACGCGACGAGGATCTTCGGCGACGCCAGCCGCTTGATCAGTCCCTGCCGGCCAGGCGTTCGGCGAGCGTTTCCGGATCGAATTCGGGTCCCTTGACGTAGTCCACGATGCGCGACTCGGCCGCCAGGACTTCGTTGGCCGCCTCCGGCAGGCGATCGGCGATGGCGTGGGGAATCGAGGCGAGGCCGTTGGCATCGCCGTGCAGCAGGTCGCCCGGCGAGACTGTGAGGCCGCAGACTGCGACCGTGCTGCCGACGTCCACGATCGTGTAGGCGCCGTGCGATGCCACGCAGCCCGCACCGAACACCTGAAAGCCCGGTGCACGCTCGGCAATTCCGGCGAGGTCGCGCACGCCCGCATCTGACACCGCCGCGACGGCACCCATTCTGCTGAAGATCGTGCACAGGACGTCGCCCAGATTGCAGTTGCGCAGGTGCTCCTGCCCCTCGGCCTTCATGACCACGATGGCCGGCTTGGGCGCCGCAGCGAGCGCGCGGACGAGCTTATCGAGGCCGCTCGGCCCACCGGGACGCGGGGTCGTCGAATCCACCGTGCAGGTGACCGCGTAGCCGGTCGCGGGAGGCAGTTCCGGATACATGCAGCGCAGCTCCAGCGAAGCGTAGCCGGCGGTCGCGTCGCGCACGTCGAACGTCTCGATCGCGTTGCACAGCGTCGCCGAGTCGATCTTCCTGAGCGCCTCGATCTGCTGCGCGGTAAGCTGTGGTGGCTTCGGCGTCATCGTGCGTCCCCTCCTATCCCCATGGCGGCCCGAACCTGCGGCCGAGCTCGGCGACCGAAAAGTCCGGTCCGTTGACGAACTCGACGAAGGTGGACTCGAACTCGCGGATTTGCCGCGCCTTTTCGGGCACGCGCCGGGCGACCGAGGCGGGAATCGAGAGCAGCCCGTTGACGTCGCCGTGCAGCAGGTCTCCAGGGGCGATCCTGAGGCCGCAGATCGAGACCTGTCCGCCCACGTCGAACATGGTGTAGTCGCCGCCCGCCGGCACCATGCCCGCGGCGAAGAGCTGAAAGTCCGGCGCGCGTTCGCGCACCGCCTTGAGGTCGCGCGCCGCGCCGTCGGTCACCACCGCGACGACGCCCATGCGCTGGAGCAGCGTGCACATCATGTCGCCGACATGGCAGGAGCGCAGCCGGTCCTGGCCCAGGGCCTTGAAGACGACGATGGCCGGCTTGGGCGTCTCCTCGATCGCGCGCAGCAGCGCCTCGTAGCTCTCGCGCGGTCGCCTGAGCGACGTCGTGACGTCCTCGGTGCAGGTCACGGCGTGGCCCACGACCGGCGGCAGATCGGGATTGAGGCAGCGCAGCTCCAGGGACGCGAAGCCGGCAATCCGCTCACGCTCGCCGAAGCTGTCGACGGCGTTGGCCACGGTGCCCGAATCGATGGCACGCAGCGCTTCGATCTCCGCCTCGGTCAGGCCGGTCGCCTTCGCCATCTCAACCTCCTTCCGTCGGGCTATCGGCCGCAGGCGCTTCGTCCAGCAGTCCGACGTTCCGTTCGCCGGCCTTCAGCGCACCCCGCTCCACCGCCCCGATCAACGCGGTGATACGGCTGTTCGCGGGCGTCGCGACACCGGCCTTGCGCCCCGTATCCTCGATCCACCCGTTGAGCCATCCAATTTCGGTCGGCCGCCCCTTCGCCACGTCCTGCGCCATGGAGGGATAGAGCTCTTCGGACTCCGGATAGGCGGCGAGGATCGCTTCCTCGAGCCGGGCGGCCCGGCCGTCCTCCAAAAAATCCGGGGCCGTGCAGCCGAACAGGCCGGCCGCGCCCAGCGTCACACCCTGGGCCTGAGAGACCGCCACGGCCTCGCGGCCCAGCATCCGGATGAAGGGCCATGCCCGCGGATGCCGCAGTGCGCGGGCTCCGGTGAGGCCGGTAAGCGCGCACACCCCGTTGACCATGCAGTTGTGCACGAGCTTCGCCCACAGCTCGCCGAGGATATCGATGGAGACCCGCACGTCACCCACGACACGCAGCACGGAGGCGGCCGCATCGACGGCCGCGCTCGGTCCCCCGCCAAGGCTGCCAAGTGTGAAGGATCGCTCGTCCGGGTTCTCCTGTGTCGCGACGCCCGGTCCGGCGAGCGCGGCGTCCATGACCACGACCGCGCCGACGGTCCTTTCGGCGCCGACACGGGCAGCGATCGCCTCCTCGTTCATGCCGTTCTGGAGCGACACGACAATGGCGGGCGGCGCGAGCTTCGATGCGAGCGCGTCGAGCACGGGCTCGGTCTGGAAGGACTTCGCGCACAGCAGGACGATGGCGGGCGGTTCCGGCTCCCGGCTGGCATCGTCGAACGCGATGGCCCGCGCGGCGACCGGGACGTCCCCGAACTGCCCGGCGAGACGCAGTCCGGCGTCGTTGATCGCACGCACGTTGTCGTCCCACCCGTCGATGACCAACGGGTCGAGCCCGGCGCGCGCCAAGCGGTACCCCACCACCGAGCCTATGCCGCCCGCGCCCGCAATCCAGATCCGCCCTGCCGCAGCCACGCTTTTCGGCCTCCTCTCCTTAACCGTCGCGCGGGAAGGTTAACGAACGCCTCTCGGGGCGCGCAACCGCGCTTGCGCCGCAGGCCGTGACCTTGGCGAGAAATGCGGGCTACACTTCTCTCTCAACCTTCTGGGGAGGATGACGCCATGAAGGCTTGGGGCAAGAGTATTCAGCGCGCGGCGCTTGCCGCCGTTCTCGCGCTATCGTTTGGGGCCGCTGCAACGGCCGAAGACATGAAGGGCGGCACGCTCGTATGGGGCAAGCCCAACGATGTGGATTCGTTCGACGTGCACGTGGCGACCAACGGCGTGACGTGGCAGGTGCTGTTCCTCGTGTACGAGACGTTGATCGAGCCCAAGGGAGATTTCACCTTCGAGCCGTTGCTCGCCGAATCGTGGGAGCAGCCCTCGCCCACCACCTACGTCTTTCACTTGCGGCAGAACGCCAAGTTCTCGAACGGACGTTCCGTCACCGCCGATGATGTGGTGAAAAGCCTCAACCGGCTGAGGAACCCCGAGATCGGCTCGTTCTGGGCGCAGCAGACCGGACCGATTACCGAGATCGTCGCGGACGACGCGCATACCGTGCGCATCGAGCTGGAGCGGCCCTATACGCCACTGCTGGCGGCGCTCTCGTCGGTCAACGCCTCGATCGTCCCGTTCCAGGAGCTGGAGGCCGGGACCTTCGATATCAACAAGGAGATGCTGGGATCGGGACCGTTCATGGTTGCCGAGCACCTGCAGAACGAGGCCTGGACTCTTCAGCGCAATCCGCACTACTGGCGCGAGGGTCATCCGGTCGTGGATGAGGTCAAGATTCTCATCATTCCGGACGACGCGGCCCGTATCGGGGCGCTGCGCGATGGGCGCGTGCATATCGCCAACTTCGACAATCCGGATACGCCGGTCCTGCTGGCGGGCGCACCCAACGTGAGCACGGTGGTCCAGCAGACCACCGACTACTACCGCATCGACGTCCAGGCCCTGCCCGACAAGGGCTCGCCCTTCGCCGACGAGCGGGTGCGCCAGGCCATGGTGCTGGGGCTCGACCGCCAGAAGATCTCGGACATCGCGCTCGCCGGCACCGCCAGCGTCGACTATCCGGTGCCCGCGGCCTTCCCGTCCTCGGCGGTTTGCCGCGACATGCCGTCCTATCAGGAGCCGCGCTCTGCGCGCGTCGAGAGGGCCAAGATGCTGCTCGCCGAAGCCGGCGCGGAAGGGGTCGAGGTGGGGTTCTTGGCCTCGCCCACGGTCCCGGTGTTCCCGCTCATCGCCCAGGTGATCGCCGACAGCCTCAAGGACATCGGCATGGCGGTCAACGTCGAGGCGGTACCGCGCGGCGAGTGGCTGGAACGGTTTCTCCAGACCGGGGAGTTCGACATGTCGATGTCCTGGTTCGCCGGCTACACCGATCCGGTCATGGTGCCGGCGTGGTGGGACCCTGACTTTGCGAAGTGGAACGGCCGGTTCATGCTCAAGGACGAGTCGCTGACGGCCCTGCTCGACCAGGCGAAGGCGACCGCACCGGGGGCCGAGCGAGACGCGCTCTTCGCGGAGATCTGCAGCGCGATCGATGCGCAGGCCAACATGGTCGCCCTCGTCGGCAAGCCCGCGATCATCGCCTACCGCGAGGACCAGGTGAGGCCGCGCATCCACGAGGCCGAGGGCTACGTCAACCACTTCAAGTACATCGAGGAATACGTCCTCCTGAACTAAGTACTTGATCGTGCGGGCCCCGGGACGTTGCGTGAACGCGTCTCGGGGCCCGGATTCGCAGGCGTTCCTGAAGAGGGCCGGCGATGCGCATGAGGTCATGCGCGCCGACCCTCTTGCTTGCCGCAAGTCGGGCCGTCGCCGGTCTCCAAGCCCGAAATCCTGCTGACACTGGCCATCATGTCGGTCAATCTCCTGGGCGAGGGGCTGCGCGGCCGCTCGCCAGAGCCGGCGGGGACGCCGGGGCAGAAGAGGGGGACCAGCGATGAAACTCTATGGCTACGCCGACTGCTGGAGCGTGCGCCAAGGCGCGCCGATCGCCTTCAAGATCGACAGCGAGGTCGGCGCCTACCGTGCCGACATCGTGCGCCTGCTGCAGGCCGATGACCGCCCGGAAGGTCCCGGCTACAGGGAGGAGGAGATCGACGCCGCCTGCAACGGGACGTATCCGGGCCGCGTCCAGACCATGAAGCCAGGCTCCCATCTGCGCGTCGCCCACACGCCGGCGCTGGCGGCCGGCCGGGGCCTTGCCGTCACGGCCTGGATCTTCGCCACCGCGCCGGGGGGCGCCGAGCAGGGGATCGTCGGTAAGGTCGACGGTCCGGACGGGCCGGGCTACAGCCTCGTCATCGACGAGGCCGGCATGACCGCGTTCCGGCTGAGCGACGGGGAACGCACGTTCCGGCTGCGTTCGGACCTCGCGCTCGCGCCGCGCCGCTGGACCTTCGTCGCCGCGAGCTGGGATGTGGCAAGCGGTGCCGTCCGGCTCGTCCAGGCGACATCGGACGCGCTCTCGCCGCATTGGGTGCAGCACGCGGCGCGCCGCGATGCCGTCAGCGATGTCGCGGCGCCGGAGACGGAGGCCGACCTACTGATCGCGGCGCTCGGTTCTGCTCCCGGTGACGAGACGCCGTTCCGGGCATGCTTCAACGGCAAGATCGACCGCCCGCGGCTCTACGCGCGCGCCCTCTCGGAAGACGAGATCGACGCGGTCGAGCGCGGCGGCGAGGCGCCCGGCGATGTCGCGGCCGCGTGGGACTTCGCGGCCACGCCGTTCGGGCTCTCCGTCCCCGATACCGGGCCCCATGGGCTCCACGCGCGGGTCGTCAACAACCCGGCCCGGGCGGTCACCGACCACGCCTGGGACGCTTCCTCATCGTGCTTCGCGGCGAATCCCGAGCATTACGCGGCGATCTACTTCCACGACGACGATGTCGACGATGCGGGCTGGGCGACCGATTTCGTGTACGACGTGCCCAATGACCTGCCGAGCGGTGTCTACGCCGCGCGGCTCAGGGGCGCGGAGGACGAAGAGGACTACGTGCCGTTCTTCGTCCGGCCGGGGCCTGGCGCGCCCCGCGCGGACATCCTCTTCCTGTTCCCCTCCTTCACCTACATGGCCTACGCCAACGAGCGCTTCCACGCCCAGGATTTCGTCCAGTGGGATCTGGCGAGCGACCATCCGGTGGTGCTCTCGCGCCAGGATGCCTTCACGGCCAGGTTCGGAGCGCAGCTCGGACCCTCGACCTACGATGCGCACACCGACGGCAGCTATTGCTGTACGGTCTCCCGTCTGAAGCCTGTGCTCAACCTGAGCCCCAAGCTCACCGCGTATTGGAGCGGCGCGGGCAGGCACTTCGGCGCCGAGATGTATCTCGTGGACTGGCTCGACCGGAAGGGCTTCTCCTTCGATGTCGCGACCGACGAGGACCTCGACGCCGAGGGTGCCGCACTGCTCGCGCCCTACCGGGTCGTGCTGCTCGGCTCGCATCCCGAGTACTTCTCCCACGCCATGCACAAGGCGTTCGAGACCTATCTGTCGGGCGGCGGCAGCCTCATGAACCTGGGCGGCAACGGCGCCTGGTGGGTGACGAGCCGCGATCCCGTGCGGCCCCACGTCATCGAGGTGAGGAAGGAGGACCCCTGGGGCCTCGGCGCCATGGGGGTCGCGCCGGGCGAGCGCTACCATGCGACGACCGGCACGTTGGGTGGCGGCTGGCGTGGCATCGGCAAGGGCCCGGAGCGTCTGTTCGGCTCCGGCTACACCTCGCAGGGCTTCTGCAAGGCGGAGCCTTACGACCGCATGGGCGGCAGCTTCGATGAACGGGCTGCCTTCATCTTCGCAGGGGTCGCGGACGACGAGCCGATCGGCGATTTCGGCCTCGCCAAGGGCGGCGCAGCCGGCGACGAGTTCGATTGCGTGCAGGCCAACTCGCCGCCCAACACGCTGAAGCTCGCCTCCTCCTCCGATCACTCGCCGCTCTGCCTCAACTTCTCCATGCCCTATGAGCCCTTGGACAGGCAGAAGGCGAGCATCAGGGCCGACATCAGCTACTACGAAACGGAAGCCGGCGGGGGCGTGTTCGCGGCAGGCTCGATGTGCTGGTGCCCGTCGCTCCCCCACAACGACTACGACAACAACGTCTCGCGGATCACCGAGAACGTGCTGCGGCGGTTAAGCACGGGCTGATCCGCCCGCGTGCCATGGTCTCGCTGGCCGCCGGTGCGTTGAATTTGACCTCGCCGATTCTGCGCTAAACCAGGTTGCGCAGGGAAGCGAGGTCGAAGGCGTCGTCGACGTCGAGCCAGTGGCCGGTGACGTAGAGCACGTCGATGGCGGCGCCCTGGGCGACGAGGCGGGCGAGGAGCTCGGGCAGGTCGGCAGAGTCGAGGCTGCCGTCCTCGCTCATGGCATCCAGAGCGCCGCGCACCAAGGTGGCGCCCGCCTCGCTCAGCCTGGTGAGGCCGATGAACTCGCCGTGGGCGGACTCGGGCTCCGCCGCGTCGCTCCCGATCGTCTCCAGCGTCACGCGGTCGTCGTCCAGATAGCTGCCGGTGAAGGGGCGCGAGCAGCGCACCCAGTCCACCGTGCGGTCGGGGGAGCGGGCGCTGTCGCTGCGCCGCCTGGCATCCACCACCGTCACGATGTCGCCGTCGGCGGCGAGCAGCCCGTCCAGCACGTGCCGGCGGAACAGGATGTCGCCGTAGGAGACCAGGCAGGGCCCCTGGAGCCGGTCGTAGGCGCAGGCGAGGGAGGCGGCCTCGCCGGTCTCGCCGTAGCGGTCGTTGTCCACCGACTCGATGCCGGCGAGGTCGATCGCCTCCTTGCGGTAGCCGCGCACCACGGTCACGTCGCGCAGGCCGCTCCCGTTCAAGGTCCGTACCAGGCGTTGCAGCAGGGGCTCGCCGCGCACGTCGAGCATGCACTTCGGCCGTTGCTCGGTGAGCGGGCCGAGCGCCTTGCCGCGCGAGGCCGCGAGCAGGATCGCGCGGGGGCCGCCTCCGGCGGCGAGATAGCGGGCCTCGGCCGCGGCAAGCTCCGCCTGGCCGGTGAGCGCGAACACTTCCCGCACCGGCGCGATCTGCTCCTCGACGGCGGCGAGCGATTCGCTCTCCTTGATTGTCTGACAGACCGAGCGCATGGCGGACACCGCCGCCCGCATGTTGTGGTTTGCCCAGATCACCATGGAGACGCCGGCGTCACGGAAGGTCTGCGTGGGCGTCTGGTGATACATGGTCGGCACGATCACCACCGGCGCGCGGCCGCCCCAGGATTCGCAGAACCCGGTGATCTCGTCGGCGGTCGCCTTCTTGGAGTGGATCAGCACCGCGTCGGCGCCGGCCTCGTGGTATGCCTCCGCCCGGCGCAGCGCCTCCTCCATGCCCCAGCCGGCGATCAGCGCCTCGACGCGCGCCACGATCTGGAAGTCGTCGTCGCTCTGGCTGTCCTTGCCCGCCTTGATGCGGCCGCAGAATTCCTCCACGTCCGCCAGCGGCTGGTTCTCGCCGATGAAGGAGTTGGTCTTGGGGAACAGCTTGTCCTCGATGCAGACCCCGGCGATGCCGCGCTGGCAGAGTTTTCTTACCAGGCGGCGGACGTTGTTGAAGTTGCCGTAGCCGGTGTCGCCGTCCACCAGGATCGGGACCGTGGTGGCGTCGGCCATGAACTCCAGCATCTCGAGCACCTGGGTCCAGGAGGCCTCGTTGTTGTCGCGCACGCCGAGCGCCGCCGACATCGAGAGGCCCGAGGCCCAGATGCCCTCGAATCCGGCCTCTTCCACGATCTTCCCGGATAGTCCGTTATGCGCCTCCATGATGAAGGCGAGCGCAGGGGCCTGCAGCAGCGCACGCAGCCGCCCGGCCTTGGATGGGGCGTGCTCCTGCGCGTCAGCGCCGCCGATTGGTAGACTCGTCGCCATGGGAAATCGCCGGTTCGTCGCCCGTTCGTCCATGAACCTGCGGTATCGCGATGATATAAAAGGGTAACGACAAGCCGGTGCCGATGCAATGCGGCGCCCCGATCCTGCCTCCATAGGGAGCGCGCCGCGCAACAGCGCACCGCCCGCGATGCGGTGGGCGCGGACGCGATGGCGTCTCCCGATGCGACCGACGAAGACGGAGCCGCATGTCACGCCCCGAGCACGACGCCGTTCACGACCCCATCGCTTTCATCGACCTGAGTGCGCAGTACCGGCGCCTCAAGGCGGACATCGATGCCGCGCTCGCGCACGTGCTGGAGGACGGCCGCTTCGTCCTGGGCCCGCCGGTGGAGGAGCTGGAGGCGGCGCTCGCCGCGCGCGCCGGCGTCGCCCACGCCGTCACCTGCGCGAGCGGCACCGACGCCCTTCAGATCGCACTGATGGCCGAGGGGATCGGGCCGGGCGATGCGGTCTTCGTCCCCGGCTTCACCTTTCCCGCGACGGCGGGCGTGGTGGCGCTGGTGGGAGCCACGCCGGTCTTCGTCGACGTGGCTGAAGAGAGCTGCATGATGGACCCCGCCGACCTCGCGGCAAGGATCGAGCGTGTAACGGCAGAGGGGCGGCTCATGCCGCGGGCGGTGATCGCGGCGGACCTGTTCGGCCAGGCGGCGGACTACGACGCGCTGGCGCCGCTTGCGGCGGAGCGGGGCCTGCTGCTGATCGACGACGCGGCCCAGAGCTTCGGGGGGACGAGCGGGGGAAGGCCGGTGGGCGCGCTCGCGCCGGTCACCACCACCAGCTTCTATCCGGCGAAGCCGCTGGGCGCCTACGGCGACGGCGGCGCGCTCTTCACCGGCGATGCGGCGCGGGCGGCGCGCTGGCGCTCGATCCGCCAGCACGGCCAGGGCGAGGGCAAGTACGACATCGTCCTGGTCGGCCTCAACAGTCGCCTCGATACCCTCCAGGCGGCGATTCTGCTGGTGAAGCTCGCCGCCTTCGATGCCGAGATCGACGCGCGCGAAAGAGTGGCGGCTCTCTACGATGCAGGTCTCGACGGTGCCGTCGGCCTGCCCGCGCGGCTGCCGGGGCGGCGCTCAACCTGGGCACAGTACACGATCCGGCTGGAGCGGCGCGACGAGGTGCAGGCTGCGCTCGCGGCGCAGGGAATCCCGACGGCGATCCACTACCCGGTGCCGATGCACCTGCAGCCGGCCTATCGCGATTACTGCGAGGGCCCCAGCTCGTTGCCCGTGAGCGAGCGCCTGAGCCGGCAGGTGCTCAGCCTGCCGATGCACGCCGACCTCGACGAGGCGACGGCCACGCGGATCGCGCGGGCCGTTCGGGACGCGGCGGCGGAGTGACCGCGCGCCGGCACATGCCATGAGCCAAGGGTCGGGCCACGACGCGGCCACCCGCTGGGACATCGTGCTCATGGCCTTGGGCGCGGGCATCCTCGCCGGCTTTCAGGTGGGCAAGGTGCCGCCGGCGCTGCCGGTGCTGCGCGAGAGTCTCGGTCTCGACCTCGTCACCGCAGGCTGGCTCACCTCGATCTATTACGCGATCGGCGCCGTCGTCGCGGTCGCCGTGGGGCTGCTCTCCGACCGTGCGGGACCGCGCCGGCTGATGCTGGCCGGTGTGGCCTTCCTTGGCCTCGGAAGCCTGATGGGCGGGCTGGTGAGCGGCAGCGCCTGGATTCTGGTCGCGCGCTTCATCGAGGGCTTCGGGTTCGTGGGTGTCACGGTGACTGCGCCCAAGCTGATCGCCTCGGCCGCCCGCCCCCGCGACTACGGCCTCGCCTTCGGCATCTGGGGTGCCTACATGCCCTTGGGCATGGCGATTGCCATGCTGATCGCGCCGGCATTGCTCGATGCCATCGGCTGGCGCGGCTTCTGGCTGGTAAGCGCCGGTCTGGTCGCGCTCTTCATGGCGGCGCTCGGCTGGAGCCTGCATCCCAGGCGCTGGCCGGTCGCCTTCGGCGCCGAGGCACCGGACTGGCGCGGTGTGGGCGAGACCCTGGTGCGGGCCGCGCTATGGCTCTTCGGCCTCTCCTTCGCCCTCTACACGCTGCAGTGGTTCGCCATCACGGCCTGGTTGCCGACCTTCCTGATCGAGACGCAGGGACGGAGCACCGCAGGTGCGGCAATCTGGGGCGCGATGGTGGTGTTGGCCAACGCCTTCGGCAACTTCGCTGCCGCCTGGCTGATGCACCGGCGCGCGCCGCGCTGGGCGCTGACCGGGATCGCCTTCTGCGCCATGGGCGGGTCGTCGGCCGGGATCTTCCTCTCCGGCACGCCGGGCGACCTCAAGATCGTATTGGCCTTCGTGTTCAGCGCGGTCGGCGGCCTGCTGCCGGCGGCGGCGATCGCCGGTGCCGCGGCGCATGCGCCACGCGCCGCCTTCGTCGCCATGGCCAGCGGCTTCGTGGTGCAGGGAGCGGCGATCGGCAGCCTGCTCGGGCCGCCGGTGATGGCGGCGGCAGTGGAGGGCCTCGGCGGCTGGGCCGCCTCGTGGTGGGTGATGCTCGCGGTCTCCGGCGCCGGTCTCGGCCTCGTGGCCGGCCTGATCGCGACCGACCGCCGCCCCCGCGTCTGACCTGGGTGGCCCCTGCCGCGCCGGCGTTGACAGAGCGGCACCCGGCGTCCATTGATCGTATCGGCATTCGACGCGACGGGAATTAGGCATGCTCACCTTCACCGAAGAGATTCTGCTCCTGTTGCTGGACGACGAGGACGGCACGTTCGTGCCGATCTCCAAGGCGAACCTCGGGTGCGCCATCGGCGGCGCGGTGTTGATGGACCTGGCGTTCGCCTATCGCATCGACACCGACCCGCAGGCGCTCGTGGTCACCGATCCGACGCCGACCGGCAACCCCATGCTCGACGGCACGCTCGCGAAGATCGCGGCGCAGGGGAGCGCGTTGGATACGCGGAGCTGGATCAGGGTGCTCTCGGTCGAAGATGCGCCCGCCATCCGCGAGCAGGCGCTGGAGAGCCTCGTCGCGCGCGGCATCGTGCAGGTGCGCGAGGAGCGGGTGATGTGGGCCTTCCGCACCCGCCGCTATCCCACCATCGACGGCAACGTGGAGCAGGAGGTCAAGCTGCGCCTTGGGGAGGTGTTGTTCTCCGCCGACATCCCCGACCCGCGCGACGTCGCCCTGATCGGCCTGGTGGATGCCTGCGACATTCTCGGCGACATCTTCTACGGCAGTGACATGGAGCAGTTCCGCCCGCGCATCGAGCAGCTGCGCAAGATGGACCTGATCGGCCGCGAGCTGGCCAACGCGATCTCCGACATCGAGCACACCGTGGCGATGGCGCTCTCGGGCGCCCCTTACTGAGGAGGGGCCCACCATGATCCTGCTGACCGGGGCGACTGGGACGACCGGCACGCCCACCGTCGCGCAGCTGCGCGCGACGGGCCGGCCGTTCCGCATCATGAGCCGCGACGTGGCGCGCGCGAGGCGGCAGTTCGGCGACGACCTCGACTATGTCGAAGGCGATTTCGCCGAGCCCCGGACCCTCGATGCCGCGTTCGCGGGGATCGAGACGCTCTCGCTGCTCTGCGCCTTCTCCGAAGCAATGGTGGAGCTCGAGCTGAATGCCGTGGAGGCCGCCAAGCGAGCTGGCGTTCGGCGCATCGTCAAGATGTCGGCGATCAAGGCCGCGCCCGATGCGCCCACCACGATCCGCCGCTGGCACGGGGAGATCGAGCAGCGCATCAACCGGTCCGGCATCGCCTACACCCACCTCTGGCCCAACGCCTTCATGCAGAATTTCAGGCGTTTCGCGCCGCTCATCGGGGAGCGCGGAGAGTTCTACGCGCCGGTGGGCGACGCCCGGATATCGCTGGTGGAGATCGAGGACGTGGCCGCGGTGACGGTCGCGGCGCTTGTCGAGGACGGGCACGAGGGCGAGACCTACGAGATCACCGGGCCGGCGGCGCTCTCCTATGCCGAGTGCGCGGCGATCCTCTCGGAGGAGCTGGGCCGGGAGGTGCGCTACGTCTCGGTCAGCGACGAGGACGCGCGGGCCGCGCTGGTCGAGGCCGGCATCGGGCCCAAGGCGGCGCATGCGCTGGTCGAGATCGACGGCCTGTTCCGCACAGGCTTCGGTGCGCCGGTGACCGGCGTGGTCGAGCGGGTGACCGGGCGCGCGCCCCGCGATTTTCGCACCTTCGCGCGGGAGAACGCCGCGCTCTTCCAATAGGGCGGCGAGGCCGATGACCGACACCCCCTATCCCCGCGACATGGTGGGCTATGGGCGGAACCGCCCGCACCCCCGCTGGCCGGGCGATGCGCGCATCGCGGTGCAGTTCGTCATCAACTACGAGGAGGGCGCGGAGAACAGCATCCTCCACGGCGATGCGGGCTCGGAGACGCTGCTGACCGAGTTCGGCTTCGCGGAACCCCGCATCGGCGAGCGCGCGCTCCCCATCGAATCCATGTACGAGTTCGGCAGCCGCGTCGGCTTCTGGCGCCTCCATCGGCTATTCACCGGGCGGGGCGTACCGGTCACGATCTTCGGCGTCGCCATGGCGCTCGCCCGCAATCCCGAGGCGGTTGCCGCGATGGTCGAGGCGGACTGGGAGATCGCGAGCCACGGCTATCGCTGGATCGACTACCACGCCGTGCCCGAAGCCGAGGAGCGCGCGCACATCGGGAAGGTGATCGCGATCCAGCAGGAGCTGACCGGCACGCGCCCTCTCGGCTACTTCCTCGGCCGCCGCAGCCCGAATACGGTGCGCCTGATGGCGGAGGAGGGGGGCTTCCTCTACAGCCAGGATTCCTACGCCGACGAGCTGCCCTACTGGGTGGAGGAGGCCGGGCGGCCGCTGCTGATGATCCCCTACACGGCGGACCACAACGACCACCGCTTCGCCACCGCGCCGGGCTTCGACTGGGGCGAGCCCTTCTTCCAATACCTGCGCGACGCCTTCGACGTGCTGTACGAGGAAGGCGCGGAGCAGCCCGGCATGATGAGCATCGGCCTGCACAGCCGGCTGGTCGGCCGGCCCGGCCGCTTCGCCGCGCTCAGGCGCTTCGTGGACCACGTGCTCGCCCACGACCGGGTCTGGCTCTGCCGCGGCATCGACATCGCCCGCCATTGGCGGGGGAGGGAGGACGCGGGTTAGAGCGGTAGTTTCCCCGGACCATGGTGCGGTGCAAAGGACGCGGCGCTTTGCGCCATGATCGCGCCATGCAGATCGGGGGCGGACAGCGCGTGACCGTTGCAACGAGGGGCTTCCCGGTCGCGTGGCCGCAGCCCGCGGCGGCCGCTGCCCGTCTCGCGGAATCCCACTTGTCCCACTTGATCCCAGCTAATCCCGGCGAATCCCGCTTATCCCGCCTAATCCCACAATGTCCCGGCGAGTCCCACTTGTCCCACCTGATCCCACAATGTCCCGGCGAGTCCCACTTGTCCCACCTGATCCCACTTCGTCCCGGCGAATCCCGCTTGTCCCACTTAATCCCACGTTGTCCCGGCGAATCCCGCTTATCCCGCTTAATCCCACCTTGTCCCGGTGAATCCCGCTCGTCCCACTTAATCCCACTTCGTCCCAGCGAATCCCGCTTATCCCGCCTAATCCCACTTTGTCCCGGTGAATCCCGGCGAATCCCGGTTGATCCCGCATGCAATCGTGCTCGCCCGTCTCACGGCGCGGCTGCGGGCGGCGCTTCGGTGCTTGCCGGGGGCGGCGCCACCATGTCGGTGAGCCGGCCCGAAATCTCGCGCAGGCGGAGCCACTGCTGGTAGTAGAGGGGGAGCGCCATGACCGCTTCCATGAACTGGAAGACGTACATGACGATGGCGAAGACCTTGCCGTACTCGACGATGCCCTCCGCAGCCGTCCCGATCGAGAAGACCAGCAGGGCGATCATGAATAGCCAGACGATCCCGTAATTGGCGGCTTCGAGGTCGGAGAGCTTGATGTTCCAGCGCATCATGTCGCGGAGGTGACGGCCGACGCGCGGAGCATCGCCGCTTGCGACGGCGTCGACCTGCTGCTCGTACCGGTCGTTGTAGTTGCGGTTGAAGCGCGTGGTCAGCCGCCCGGTCAGCACGTAGACCGCCACCGTGACGCCGATGACGACGACGCAGCCGGCGAAGATCGGCAAGTCCAGGGTCGACAGGATGAGGATCACGCCGGCGAGCTGGAGGACGTTGAGAATGAGCTCGGGGAAGGAGTTCTCTAGGAACTCGACGATCTCCCGGAGCATCCCGAGGCGCGCCGTCTTGGTGGACGTGGTGCTCCCGGATTGGCCGGCCACCAGCTCCCCGCCGAGCGTCGCGTAAATCCGGGCGTAGGCGCGGCTGTCCACGATCCGCCGGAGGATGGCGATCCCCATGGCGGCGATGCCGAGGATGGCCAGCTCGTAGAGGCCCTGCCACGAGTCCGCGAGGATGCCGTCGATGGCCCGGCCGATGACCAGCGGAAACAGGATCCAGCCGGCGGACTCCAGCACGATCAGGAAGAGGGTCAGCGCAATGCGGCCGGCGAAGCGCTTCAGGAGCATGCCCATCGAGCGGACCTCGGGTTAAGGAAGCGGGGCGATCGGAGGCGATCGGGCGGGCCGAACGCCTATTCGAGTGCCGGAAGCCGCGCGAGCAGCCAGGCGATCTCGGCGTCGCTCACGTATGCCGATCGGTACCAGGAGCGTTCGGACGCGCTCACGATACGCTGGCGGTCCGCCGGCGTATCGTGCACGAAGCCGATCCAGAGCTCGCTCATCTCGTCCGTGGTCTCCCAGCCCCAGGTCACGGTCTCAGGCTCGAGCGCCGGGTTCTGGGGATTGTCCGCCGAGTTGTCGTAGCGCACCCAGGCGTCGATGCGGCTGCCCGCCGGCAGATGGACGGGCTCGCGGTAGGCGAAGGTGTTCTGCCAGCGAAAGTCCCAGTCGGCGATGCGGATGAGGGGCCGCTCGCTGCCGTCCGGCAGGGTCGCGAGCGCGATGAACTCGCGGCCGAGGAAGTGCATGTGCGGGGTCACGTCCGTCAGCGCCAAGCCGGACGGGACATCCATCCAGAAGTGCCGCCAGTAGTTCTCCTCGTCCGGCGGAATGCGCAGGTCCTCGGTGCCGATGACCACGCCGTCGATGTAGCGGGAGACGGGCTCCTTGGCGAAGTAGAGGCCTACCTCGCTTTGGTCGACGGTGGCCTTGCCGTTCAGGTGGTAGTGCACCTCCAGCACCAGGTCCCCGCCCTTGGGCAGCCACATGCCGAGCCCCTTGTCGAGGACGTAGGGGTCCGCGCCGGGGGTCCAGCCGCCGATGCCCCAGGCGTTGTAGTCGAGGAATCCCCCGGTCCCGAAGACGGAGAAGCCCGGCTCGTCGTCCTTCGCGTCCTCGGCCCGCGCGCGGCCGCCGTAGTCCATCAGGTAGTTGGCGTGGTGCACCACCTCGGCGTCGCCGGGGCTGAATTCGAGGGCTGTCACCACCTTGTCCTCGGCGAAGCCGGAAGGGATGACGAAGTAGCGATAGATGTCGTCACCGTCCGCCGGCACCTGGAAGGCCTCGGCCATGCTGAGCACCAGGTCGGGCTCGCCCAGGCGCCACTTCGTGCTGGAGCGGACAGGGGCCGGCATGGTGTCGCCCGCATCGCCGCGCGGAGCGCCGTTCGCCGACCAGGAGGCCAGGAGCACGATCTGGTGGTCGCTCAGGCGTCGCGCATCACGGAATGCGCCGAAGCCCTGCACCGCGCGCCACGGCGGCATCAGGCGCTCGCCGGTCATGAAGGCGACCATGCGGTGCCAGCGCTTCGCGTTGTCGTAGCCTTCGAGGGAGAAGGGGGCGATGCCGCCGTCCCGGTGACACTCGACGCAGTTGGCTTCGAGCATTGGCGCGATGTGGCGGCTGTAGGTGATCGTGTCGGGCTCCGCACTATTCGTGCTCTGCCGGCTCCAGTCGTGGTGAAAGCAACCGACCGCCTCGGTGGCGTAGGGCTCGGACTGGTCACCGCTCGCCAGTGTCTCGATGACGTTGTGCAGGTCGTGGGAGTCGATCCGCATGCGCAGCTTGCCCACGGCGGCGAAGCGGTCGTCGATCCGGCCCCGGTAGACGACCCGGCCGGCGGTGGAGATCGCGAAGGCCTCGGACATCACGCGGGGGCCGAGGCGGAGCGCCAGATCGCCGGTGCTGTCCAGAATGACTGGGAACGTGATCCGGAATTCGTCCACGAAGTCCGCACTTGTCTGCCAAGTGATGGCGGGATTCGACAGGACTCCGTAGAGAGCCACGCCGCCCGCCTCCGCTTCGGCGTGGAGCTTGTTGAGCGTTGGTACGTAGCGCGTGGCGACGGGGCAGGCGGTATCGAGGAAGACCAGGACCACCGGCTGCACCGTCCCCGTGGTGACGCCGATCCGGTGATGGTGGCCGTTCACGTCGGTCACGCGAACGCCGATGAGATCGACCGCATCGCCCGGCCCCGACGCCGCTGCGGCGGTCATCGCCGGCGCTGCCGCCAGCAGGCAGGCGAAAACGAGCAGGGTGCGAAGTCCCATCCCGGTCGCTTTCGTCGCGGTCGTCATGGGCCCAATCCTTGGAGCAACGTGCGGAGCGCCAGTCCGGCCGCGTGTGCGGGCGCGAGATTTCCCGCTGCCACTTCCGACCAGGCGATCCAGACCTGTGCGTCGACGTTGACGACGACCCAGCTGCGCGGCACCTCGGCGGCGATCACGCCTTCTGCCTTCAGGTCGTCCACCAGTTGCGCGAGCCAGGCCAGCTCTTCGGCGTACCGCGTGCGCACGCCCTCGTCCTCGACGGACTCGGACATCAGAAAGTGATAGCGATCTCCCAGCGGCACCACCGCCTCCAGCATGCGCGAGAGGCGCTCCCGCGCCGTCTGCGCGTCCTCGAGCGCTTCGGCGGTCGCGGCGTCGATCTCGTCCATGCACTGCTGGGAGGCGGCGGCGATGAGATCGTCGCGAGACGGAAAGTGGCGGTGCAGGCTCGCCCGGCCTACGCCCGCGCGACTCGCGATCGCGGAGAGGGACGCGCCCGGGTTGCGCGCGAGCGTGTCGATGGCCGCATCGAGTACGGCCTGCCGTGTCGAGGGTCTGAGAGGGCGCTCTGACATGGCGTCGTGATACAACATTGTCTCATATGAGGCAATGTTCAACCTTCTGCGGCTCGCTCTCCTTGCGGCGTGACGTGATAGGATCGCGCGCTTCGACGCCAACCACGATTTCAGGTGCCCGGTCCATGAACCTCGACGACATCAACTACCCCGAGAACCCCAACGATCTCGAAGCCTTCTGGATGCCGTTCACGGCGAACAAGGGCTACAAGCAGAAGCCGCGCCTGATGACGCGCGCCAAGGGCATGCACTACTACACGCCGGGCGGTCGCGAGATCCTGGACGGCACCGCCGGGCTCTGGTGCTGCAACGCAGGCCACGGGCACGAGAAGATCGTGGCGGCGATCAAGGCGCAGGCCGAGCGCATGGACTTCGCGCCGACCTTCCAGCTTGGCCACCCGGCCGCCTTCGAGTTCGCGAACCGGCTGGTGGATCTCGCGCCTGGCGACCTCGACCACGTGTTCTTCACCAACTCGGGCTCGGAATCGGCCGACACCGCGCTCAAGATCGCCCTCGGTTACCACTACGTGCGCGGCAAGGGCTCGAAGACCCGGCTGATCGGGCGCGAGCGCGGCTACCACGGCACCAACTTCGGCGGCACGTCCGTCGGCGGCATCGTCAAGAACCGCATGTTCTACGGCGGCCTACTCTCGGGCGTCGATCACATCCGACACACCCACGACCTGGAGCACCAGGCCTTCAGCCGCGGCGAGCCCGAGTGGGGCGTGCACTTGGCGGACGACCTGGAGCGGCTGGTGGCGCTGCACGATCCCTCCACCATCGCCGCGGTGATCGTGGAGCCCGTGGCAGGCTCCACCGGCGTGCTGGTGCCGCCCAAGGGCTACCTGCGCAGGCTCCGCGAGATCTGCGACAGGCACGACATCCTGCTGATCTTCGACGAGGTGATCACCGGCTTCGGGCGCCTCGGCGCGAGCTTCGCGGCCGACTATTTTGGCGTGCAGCCGGACATCCTGACCACGGCCAAGGGGCTCACCAACGCGACCGTGCCCATGGGCGCCGTGTTCTGCCGGGGCAAGATCTACGACGCCTTTCTCGAGAACACGAAGCAGGGGATCGAGCTCTTCCACGGCTACACCTATTCCGGCCACCCGCTCGCGTCGGCGGCGGGGATCGCGACCCTCGACGTCTACCGCGAGGAGGGGCTGTTCGAGCGCGCCGCCGAGCTCGCGCCCTACTGGGAGGACGCGCTCTGGTCGCTCAAGGGCGGCCACCACGTGATCGACCTGCGCAACCTCGGCATCGTCGCCGGCATCGAGCTGGAGCCCCGCCCCGGCGCCCCTACCGCGCGCGCGATCGAGACCTTCCACAAGTGCTTCGACGAGGGCGTGCTGATCCGGGTGACCGCCGACACCATCGCGCTCTCGCCGCCGCTGATCGTGGAAAAAAACCAAATCGACCGGATCTTCGACACCATCGGCGGCGTGCTGAAGACGGTGGACTGAGCTCGCACAGAGGGAGTACGCGGGAGCGGCGGGATGACGCGGGCCTATATCGTCGGCACCCTCGATACCAAGGGGGACGAGCTGCTCTACATCCGCGACCTGCTCGCGGCGGATGGCGTGCAGGCCTGCGTCGTGGACGTGGGCACCGGCAGCGCGGACCGACCCGCCGGCGTGGACGTGAGCGCGGCGGAGATCGCTGCCCACCATCCCGACGGCGCCGATGCGGTGCTGGGCCGGGAGGACCGCGGCCAGGCGGTGGCCGCCATGGGCGAGGCGCTGGCGCGCTTCCTGCCGACGCGGGACGATATCGGCGGGGTGATCGGGGCAGGGGGCTCCGGCAACACCGCGCTGGTTTCCATCGGGATGCAGGCGCTTCCCATCGGGGTGCCGCGGGTGTTGGTCTCCACCGTCGCGTCGGGCAACGTTGCGCCCTACGTCGGGCCCAACGACATCACCATGATGTACTCGGTGGTGGACATCGCCGGGCTCAACCGCATCTCGCGCGTGGTGCTGGCCAACGCGGCGCACGCGCTCGCCGGCATGATGCGGGGCGAGGCGCCGGCGGCCGAGGACAAGCCCGCCATCGGGCTCACCATGTTCGGCGTCACCACGCCCTGCGTGGATCAGGTCCGCGCCGCGCTGGAGGCGCGCTACGACTGCCTGGTCTTCCACGCGACCGGGACCGGCGGGCGCTCCATGGAGAAGCTGGTGGACTCAGGATTGGTGCTGGGCTGCATCGACAGCACCACGACGGAGGTCTGCGACCACCTGATGGGCGGCGTCTTCAGCGCGGGCGGGGATCGGCTCGGCGCCTTCGCGCGGACGGGCCTACCCTACGTGGGCTCGTGCGGCGCGCTCGACATGGTGAATTTTGGGGCGCGCGAGGCCGTACCGGCGCAGTACGAAGGCCGTACCTTCCACATTCACAATCCCAACGTCACGCTCATGCGCACGACCGCCGACGAAAACCGCGCCATGGGCGAGTGGATCGCGGCCAAGCTCAACGCCTGCCAGGGGCCGGTGCGTTTCCTGATCCCGGAGCAGGGGGTCTCGCTGATCGACGCGCCGGGGATGCCTTTCCACGACCCGGACGCCGATGCCGCGCTCTTCGAGGCGCTGGAGCGGACGGTCGAGCAGACCGACGCAAGGCGCTTGATCCGCCTGCCACTCCACATCAACGACGCCGATTTCGCCGACGCTCTCGTCGAGAGCTGGACCGAGATCGCCGCCTGACCCCTGGGGAGGCCGCCAGTGCCGGGCATGGATCGCCGAACGCTGCTGGAGAAGTTTCACGGCATGGTCGCCCGCCGCGAGCCGATCATCGGCGGCGGCGCGGGCACTGGGCTCTCTGCCAAGTGCGAGGAGGCCGGCGGCATCGACCTGATCGTGATCTACAACTCGGGCCGCTACCGCATGGCGGGGCGCGGCTCACTCGCGGGCCTGCTGGCCTACGGCAACGCCAACGAGATCGTGAAGGAGATGGCGCACGAGGTGATTCCCGTGGTCAGCCACACGCCGGTGCTCGCCGGCGTCAACGCAACCGACCCCTTCATGGTGCTCGACCGCTTCCTGGACGAGCTCAAGGCTTTAGGTTTCTCGGGCGTGCAGAACTTCCCGACCGTCGGCCTCATCGACGGCGTCTTCCGCGCCAACCTGGAGGAGACCGGCATGGGCTTCGGCCTGGAGGTCGAGATGATCCGGGCGGCCCGCGAGGCCGATTTTCTCACCACGCCTTACGTCTTCTCGGAGGACGATGTGGTCGCCATGACGCAAGCCGGCGCCGACATCATCGTCTGCCACATGGGGCTCACCACCAGCGGCAGCATCGGCGCCCAAACCGCCAAGTCGCTGGAGGAATGCGTGACGCTCATCGACGCGTGGGCGCTCGCGGCCAAGGCCATGCGCGAGGACGTCATCGTGCTCTGCCACGGCGGGCCCATCGCCTCGCCCGAAGACGCCACGTTCGTGCTGCAGAACGCCAATCATGTGCACGGCTTCTACGGCGCCAGCAGCATGGAGCGCCTGCCCACCGAAGTCGCCATGACCGCGCAGACCAAGGCATTCAAGACGATCAGTTTCTGACTCGCCGATTCACGACGCTGTTGCAACGTCTCAGAACGGGACGAAATATGAAAGTGGCGGGCATCTCGCCCGCCTCTGGGGGGCGGGCCTCACCGGACGACGGCGTCGCCCTCCAGGTAGCGCTTGGGCCAGGCGATCCCCTGCCAGGTCTGGATGCTCACAGGATCGAGGCGGATCAGCCAGCGCTTCCAGCTCATGGTGGGCTCCAGGTAGCTCGGGCCGTTCTCACCGTAGTAGCGAACCGACATAGTGCGGGCGACCTCCACCCATCGGCCGCCCACATTTGGGCGTTCCACGATCGCCGCCTCGCACTGGGCGAGGAAACGGCGTTGCACGCCGGTATCAGAGGGCCGGTCTGCAGCCGAGGATTCGTCGATCGTCACCGCGCAGCGGGGCCGCGCTTCCAGATGGTGCGCCCAGGCGGAGCGGGCGCGCGGGACGACCCAGAGTGCGGCGCCATCCCACTGGTACCAGCAGGGCACGACGTAGGGCCAATCGTTGTCGTCGAGGCAGGCGACGCGGGCGAGAAACGGCTCCGCCAGAAAGCCATCGACCTCCTCCGCGCTCATCCTGCCGATCTTGCCGCGCCAGCCCTCGTCCTGCTCCTGCGTGCTCATCGTTCCCTCGTGATCGCGTGGGGGCCGCTCAATCTTGGATCCGAACGTGATCTCACCAGTCGTCGTCTTCCACGTCAGCGCCGAAGTGGAACAGGCAGTCGCCACGCTCGACCCTTCCGGGTATGCGCTTGCAGACGACTAGGCCTGCCGCATCGAAGCGAACCTCGGTCGGCTCCCGCCATGGCGTCTCCGGCGCGTGAATCAGCCCCGCAAGCTGTCCTTTCTCCACCTCGGCACCAAGCTCGACCACCGGCTCGAACAGCCCATCCTCGCTGGCATAGGTGAAATACTCCCACGACTTCGCAGTGAGCAGGCGCACCTCCGCCGCCGGCTCCTCGTCGTCCTCCACCGGTCCATGCCAGACGCCGACATGGCGGAGCACACGCTTGGTGCCGGCCTCGCAGATTCGCAGGCATTCGGGCGTCACCGTGCCGCCCCCGCCCATCTCGGTGGCGAGCACGACCACGCCGCGCTCGATCGCCGACCTCATGTTGGTAGCGCCCATGCCGCGGACCGCCGGGAAGAGAAAGCCGTAGGGTGCGCCGAACACCCGGCCCAGCTCGATGATCTTGGCCTGCATCTCGTCCGGTATCGCTGCATCGCGGAGGACCAGCGTGGGCAGGTACATGAGCGAGCTCCCGCCGGAGTGGAGGTCGAGCATGTAGTCCGCGCGGGGCGTGAGCTCGCCGTCGATGTAGTGGGCAAGCATCTCGGTGAGCCGGCCGTCGCTCCTGCCGGGGAAGACGCGGTTCAGGTTCATGTCGTCGGCGGGCGACGTCCTCATCCCCGCCTTCGCGGCCGGGTAGTTGGCCATGGGCAGGATGATGATGCGGCCCGTCACGTCGTCAGGGTCCAGGGTGCGGATGAGCTTGGTCAGCGTCACCTGCCCCTCGTACTCGTCGCCGTGCACGCCCGACGTGAGCAGCACGGTCGGCCCCTCACCGTTCTTGATGCAGACCAGCGGCACGGGCAGCCAGCCGTAAGCCGAGCGGTGGACGGAATGGGGCAGGCGCAAATGATCGCACTGCTTCCCATCGCGGTCGAAATCGATGTGCGTGCTCAGCCGCGTGCCCGACTCATCCATGGTACTGCTCCCTGATCCATCCTGTACGAAGTCAGTTTGACCGCTTCGGGGCAGCGGCGGCAATGGCCGCGCGCACTCGCCAGCCTCATCCCGGTTTGACGCGGGGCGCCAGCGCCGCCAGTCTCCGCCATGAAGCCACACGGGAGGAACGGCATGGCGCTCTACGAGATGAGGACTTACACGTTTCAGGTGGGCAAGCTCCCCGAGGCCGTGGCGCTCTATCGGGACGAAGGTTGGCCAATACTGGAGAGAGAGGGTTTCGGCGCGAATCTGGTCGGCTATTTCGTGGCCGATACCGGCACCCTCCACCGGCTGGTGCACCTGTGGAAGTTCGACGACGATGCGGCTCGCCGCGCTCACTGGGCACGGCTCTTCCAGAACGATGAGTTCATGCGCTTCGCGGGAAAGGTCCGCCCGAATATGCTGACCCAGGAGGTCGTGCTGCTGAACCAGGCTCCCTTCGGCCCGAACCCATAGCACAAGAGCGAGCCGGCGCTCGACGGAAGAGAAGCCGGCCTACTTCTTCAGCTTAGCGAGGATGGTCTCGACGCGCTCCAGCGCGGCGCGGGCGTTCGCCGCCTCCTCGCGGACGGTCCTGAGCGTCTGCTCGTCTTCGCTTTCGTCGCTCCTGACCGGCCTCACCTCGAGGCGCGCGTCGTGAAGGTTGTTGATCACCACCGCGATCACGAGGTTGATCATGATCACCGCCGCCAGCAGCACGAAGCTCACGAAGAAGAGCCACGCCATGGGATGGAGCTCCATGGCGACGTACATGATGTCGGTCCAGTCCTCGAGCGTCATCACCCGGAAGAGCGAGAGCAGTGCGATGCCGAGTGAGCGCCAGTGCGTCGGGTCGTGATCGCGGAAAAGGTGCACACCCGCCACCGCGTAGATGTAGAAGACCGCAGACAACAGCAGCATCACGTGGCCTAACCCCGGCAGGGAGCGGATCAGGGTCGAGACGATGACACGGAGCTGCGGCACCACGGTCGCAACCCGAAGTACCCTGAGCAGCCGCGCCAGCCTGGCGATGAGGGCGAATTCGCCGGCTTCGGGCATGAGGGCGAGGACCAGGATGACGAAGTCGAAGAGGTTCCAGCCGTCCTTGAAGTAGCGCTCGAAGCGGGGCGCGACGGCGGTGAGCTTGATCGCCGCCTCGACCACGAAGACGGCAAGCGTCACGTGGAAGGCCCACTGGATGACGTGGCCGAAGCGCGCGTGGATCGACTGGCTGGTCTCCAGCCCGAGGCCGAGCGCGGTGATCAGGATCATCGCGACGATCAGCCCGTTGAACGCCGGCGCCGCCACGATGCGCGCACACACCCGCTTCAGTCCGTTCATGTGAGAATGCTCCCGTGATCGCTGCCGGCTCGTTTCGCTTACGCGAAGTTGTCTGAACGCACACTCTGTCCGCGTGGTGACTCAGCGGTGACTCTTGAGGGCGACCACGCTGACAGAACGCATCATCCGCGACGTCAAACCGGGGCCGGCACCGCGCGTCGTTTGGGACCGTACCGTCGCTGGATTGGGCGTCAAGGTCGTCCCGGCGATGGCGGCGCATTGCCACATGGATGCCGGTTGGCTTCGGCGCGTCGAGGTATCTGAAGGTCAGATAGACCGCCCTTGCGCCGTGGACGATCCGCAAGTCATCGCGGGCTGGCCGATCGTCGGTGGCCCAGTAGAATGCTGCAAACGCTCCGCGTGAGCGTCACTAGTTTCGATCGCCGAGCCTGGCGACGCCGACTTGGGGCGAACCGGTGGGCATGACCTGGGCGACCGCCCCGCCCCGTGAAATAGCGCTATCCAGTCGCTCGCGACCGCAGGAAGTTGTAGACCGATTCCGGTCTCGACATCGACGCGAGCCAATCAGGGAGGCACCCATGCGCATCTACAACTACAAGAAGGGAAGGGCGCGGCGGATCGCGGTGGAGGACGACAAGGTGCTGGTCGACCCGATCGATGCGCTGGGCGGCCACCGCAAGCTCGCTGCGCGGGACCGCGACGCGCTCGCCGACACGATCTCTTTCATCGAATCCGGGGATCGGGGCCTGCGCCTCGCGCGCAGGGCGATCCGCGAAAGCCGCGGCAACGGCAAGGGCCGCCGCAGCCTGGCCCGGGCCACGCTGTTCGCGCCGGTCGAGCCCGCGGTCATCCTGTGCTCGGGCGAGAACTACTGGGATCATCGGGACGAGAAGCCGGCGGTCGAGGGCAAGGAGCCCGAGTTCTTCATCAAGCTCCAGCAATGCGCCAACGGCCCGTACGACGACATCGTCTACGAGCCGAAGATCACCAAGAAGCTGGACTATGAAACCGAGCTTGCGATCGTCATCGGCAAGGGCGGGCGCCACATCGCCAAGCGGGATGCGATGAAGCACGTATTCGGCTTCACCGTCATGAACGACGTCACGGCCCGGGACCGGCAGGTCAAGATGCGGCCCGACGGCACCTCGCAATACGCGCTCGGCCCGGGCAAGAACTTCGACACCTCCGCACCGCTCGGCCCCTGCATCGTCACGACGGACCAGATTGGCAACCCGCAAAAGCTGGCGCTCCGCACCTGGGTCAACGACGAGCTGCGCCAGAACAACACCACCGCGATGATGATCTGGTACGTCCGGGAGCTGGTCCATTTCTTTTCGGGCTTCGTCACCCTGAAACCGGGTTCGGTGATTTCGACGGGCACGCCGGGCGGAACCGCGTGGGGAACCGATCCCGAGCTGGGCGGGCGCGGTGCCCAGAGCGGGCGCGACGACATCGCGCTCGCCGGGGGGTATCTCAAGGTCGGCGATATAGTCACCTGTGAGATCGAGGGCATCGGCCGCCTGCGCTCCAGGGTCGTGCGATCCGGGCATTCGCGGAGAAAGACCTCGGCCGGCACCAAGCCCGCGCGCGGTCGGGGGTCTAGTTAAGTTCACCGCGTAACGTGCGAGAGGACCGCCTTGGCCGAGCCGCCAGGCTGTCCGAAAAGGCGAGGCCACCTCAAGCCTTCCGCCGGACAAAATCGGCCGACGACATCCTCGCCGCCGTCGAACGCCTCTGCCAACACACACTCTCCGTCCAAGAATCAGTCGGATAGAACTTTCCGAATCGGGACACTAGGCTATCGACACTTGAGGCGCTTGTTCCTCTCTCCCCTGAGAAGCGAATCCTTCCTGACGTATGCGGGCTGCGCTGGAGGTTACGGCTCATGACCGATCGATTTCTTGCCGGAAGAGTGGCGCTGTTGACCGGTGGCGCGACCGGCATCTGCCGAGCGACCGCGCTGGCGATGGCGGATGCGGGCGCCGATATTGTCATCGGCTCCCTGACCGAGGACGTGCGGGCACCGGCGGTGGCGCGTGAAGGCCACACCATCGTCACCGACCATGATCTTGAGAACACCAGACAGGACATCCTGCGCTGCAGCGTGCGCGCGATCTCACAACCGCTCAACGTCGCGATCGATGCTTCCTGCGACGCGATCGTCGACGCGGCGGTGAAGGACTTCGGTAAAATCGACATTCTGGTGAATGGCGCAGGTTCCAGCCTGTCGATGTCGATGGTCGACCACGACGACGCGGCGTGGCACCGCCTCATCGACGTCAACCTCACCGGCTGCTATCGAATGATCAAGCGTGTGTTGCCGGCGATGATGGAACGACGCTGGGGCAGAATCATCAACATCGCGTCGACCGCCGCGAGCATCGGCGAAAAAACGCGCGCCGCGTACTGTGCCTCGAAGTCGGGAATCCTCGGGCTTACCCGTGCCGTTGCCCTGGAAGGTGCACCGCATGGAGTGACTTGCAACGCAATCAGTCCGGGCGGCGTCGTGACCCAGCAAGCGATCAATGCAGTTACGCTGGAGCTGGAAATGAAGGGAATCGACAAGACCGCGCTGGAATTCCTCGACGAGACGACACTCGACAAACCTCAGTGCCGCCACGTCACAGCCGAAGAGATTGCTGCGATGGCATTGTACCTCTGCCAGGACAATGCGCTTTCGACCACGGCTCAGAATCTGACCGTCGACGGCGGCAATCTCTGGTGAGCTGTCGAAGAGTAGCGATGCCTCGCTACGAATCGTCGATGACCGATTGTCCCGCGGGTGTTTCGAGAAACCGCCGCAGCACGTTTTCCGTGATGCGGGAGACGTTGTTGGCGTAGCCGGCATGGGAAAGACTGCCGGTCCAGGTCACGGAGGCAGCGGAGAACACCGCACCGCCGGCTGGCCGCGACCAGATTGCGATGTGAGCCCGGGGCGGAACGGGCGGGCGCCGCGGGGGTGAAAACGCCGTGTGACTGGCCTCGGCCAGGATCGTCGGCGCCGCGCCGTCCATCGGCCCGGTGGTGTGCACCGAATCCATTTCAAAGCCGGCGGCACTGCCCAGGTTGAGTCCAAAATCGCCGATCGTCTCGCCGTCTTCGATACCGTCAAAGATAAACTCGAAACGCGGCTCACGGCTCTGCGGCGTGCGCTCGAAGCCCCAGCGACCGCCGGCGTCCGTCCACACATTTGCCGAGAATTCGACGCCGAGCGTTGCGCGGGGCGGTCTGCCACGCCGCGACCACAAGCCGCCCAGTTCCAGCGTCGTGCTGTGTTGCGCTTCACCCGGCAACGGTACATAGGTGGGGCCGTAGTCTGCGTCCCCGCCCTTGCGCAGCTCGACAATGTGCGGCCGCTCGGCATCGAGAGAAACGACCCAGTAAAGCGCATTGCCACCGAGGTTCAGGATTCGTCCGCCGCTTTGTGAGTAACGCCAGAGTGAATCCACGATGTTGGCGGTGCAGTATTCGTGGTGACTGCCGGTGATGACGCAGGCATAGCGGGACAACAACGCCGAACCCTTGGCGTGCAGGTCTTCGTCGGCGTAGACGTCATAAGCAAAGCCTTTGTGCTCGAGCCAATCGATCAGGTAAAGATTGGCCGTCGCCATGTGTGCGCCCCAGTGCTGAAAACCCTCCTTGGGGTTCCAGGCGCGCGTCGGCTGCAAGCGCGTCCGGTAGTAGATCATGGAGCCGTCGCTGTGCACGTTGTAGAGGCTCAGGCCTGAGTCCAGCACGCCGTCTTCCGTGTAACTGAAGACGGAGCGGTTGCTGGCGTAGGCCTGCCACGTAAGCGTTGGAACGATGCAGGCGACATCGGCGGTCGGGTGCTTCGGTGTGACAACGAAAGGAACGAAAAGCTCGTCGGCGTTGCCTCTCACGTGGGCGGCATAGATCCCCGACGGCGACTCGGGGTCCGAGTGCAGCTCGCAAGCGCTCGACCAGGCGGAGTCTTCGAGATCGTCGTCGTGAAAATAGATTGCGTTGTAGTCCCGCGGGGCATCGGTAAACAGCCTGGACGGCATGCCGGACCAGAACGGACCTGTTACCGCGCGCGCCGGCATATTCACAGCGCGCCCATGGTTGCCATGCGACGACACGTCGACGATTCTGGAACCGGTAACCTCGAGCGACAGATCCCAGCAGCCTAGTGTCTCTTCCGAATCTTGCGCGTCACGCGTGTCGGACAACGCCGCGACTTCGGTCCTGTCGAGCGCCTTCGACAACAAGGTCGGGTGCGCGATCTTGCCGTTGAAGTGCGCCCAGTGCCGGTGCGGTGAATCGGGATCGGGAATGGTGCCGAAATAAAGCGGCGCGGTTCCGGCGAAAATCCGACCCGACGGGAAGCGTTTCGTGTTCATCGACACCGCATCGATCGAGCTGCGTGTTTCGGTGGTTGAAGATGACTCCCCGACCCGCTGGTAAATCGAAGCCTGGCCCGTGTCCGCGTCAAAGGTGAATGCCACGAAGCTCCAGCAGTTCACATGCGCCGTTTCCCGAGCCGTCAGCCATTGCGCGGTCCGGCCGTCGCGAGAAACGGCTGCACACACGAAACGATCGCCCGCGTAAAACAGGCCGCAGCTGAGATTCTCCGGCGCCCATTTTGCCGCCAGCGCATGCCACCCGGTCGGCATCAGCGTCGGGTGAAACCACAGAGACAGCGTGAAGGCGGAGGCCGGATTGAGAGACTGCGAGTGCGGAATTTCGACGTAAGAGCCGTAGTCGGTGTGCTGGCAGTGAATCGCCAGCGACGACGGCTGGCCCCAGTCGACCGCCTCGGCCTTGTAGCCGGGCCCGGTAGGATTCGGATCTCCGTGAATCAATCTTACAATGTCGATCTCGGCGCGCTGCGGCGGGCCACTGAGCATCAGGTTGATCGTCTCGGCCGCGGCGATCGTAATTTTGTCGCTGTAACCTTCCAGCCCGACGCCGGGGACAGGAGAACGTCGTTGACTCGTGGCCATGGACTACCGCGGTCTCAGCACAGGTAAGGCTGATCCGGTACGCTCGCCATCAGCGCCTGCCAATGCAAGTGCGAGGTCGTAATGTCCTCGGGGCGCAGCCGGCTACGCACCAGCAGCCCTGGAACGGCGCGGCCGGTCGGCTGTCGAGGATCGCAATAGCGCAGATCGACGCTCCAGCGAATCTTCGCGCTGCGATTCGGCAGCGAACGATGAATGGTCTTGTGCTGAAACAACACAACGTCGCCCTTGTTTGCCGGGCATAGGATGCGTTCACCGGGGGGCAGCGCCTCTTCGGCGATCCCGACGTGGCCTTCGGGATGCGCCGTTGACTGCGTGTGCTTTCGCAGCCCTGCGCGGTGGCTGCCGCGAATCATTTCCAGGCAACCGTTATCGCTGGTCACGTCGACGAGCGGCGTCCAGGTGTTGACCATGAACGTCTCTTCCGCCTCCCGGTCCAGGAAATTCAGATCCTGATGCCAGGGGATTTGCGAGCGGTGCTCGCGAGGCATCTTTGCCTGCACGTTGTATTGCGGATGAAAGAGTATCTCCGCCCCGATGAGTCCCTCGACAACATCCAGAAGTCGCTCGTTTGCGGCCAGGCTTACCAGGCCCGCGCTCTTGAGATGCTTCCCGGTCACGGCCTTGCGGATAGCGATGTCTTCGCCAGTGCGCGCCTCGATCTCATGCAGGCGTGTATCGAATGACGCCGCCTCGACCCGCTGACCATCGTCCAGTTGCTCGAGCGCCGCGACCTGCTCTTCAATGACCGATTCGATGTCGCTGATCAGCGGTTGCAGATCCGCGTTGGTGAACACGTTCTTCAGCACCAGAAAGCCATCGTCTTCAAAGTGACGGATCTGCTGTCCAGAGATCGATGGCATCGCCGTTGTCACCAATTCGATCCACTACGCACCGGCGGCAGACTTGCAGGCAGCGACGAACGCGGCGGACGTCGTGCTGACACCAAGCGAATACTCGGTAAGAACAACCAACCGATTGGTGAATTGCAGTTCGTCGAGGTCTTCCGGCAACTCCTGTGCCAGCGTGGCGTCGCGAACCAGCACGACTTCGTAGTTCAGGTTCATCGCATCGACCATGGTCGAGTGCAGGCAGACGTCGAGGGAGAAGCCGACGCACACAAGTGTCTTGACCCCGAGATTGCGTAACAGGCCATCGAGGCGCGTTTCGAAAAAGCCGCTGTAGGAATGCTTGCGGACGAAGTAGTCGCCTTCTTCGGGCTCCAGCTGGCTGGGAAACTTGAGCGCATCCGGCTCGCCCAATGCGTACTCGCGTGGGTCGACGTTAGCCTCCTGGCCCCACTGCTCCCAATCGAGGTCGAAACTCCGCCTGGCGATTCGTCCCAGCTGTGAGCGATCAATCGCGATGCGGGGCGCCGAATTGTTGGTGTAGACGATCGGCAGACCGATCGTTCGTGCCGCGGCAATGGCCGGCACGATGTGCTGGTCGATGACATCGTTCTCCTTGTCTGCCATGCCCGCCAGACCCATGCCGCCCACATCGACCGCGAGCAGCGCGGCGGTTGCCGTGTCGATGTCCAGCGAACGCTCGGCGTGGCCCAGATATCCCTCCTGCGGATACATCCTGTAGTGCCGGGCCGGTAGGGTCAGCGTTGCCATGGATCGGCCACCGGTCAGATGTGCCGCGTCAGTCCGCCATCGACGTCGATCGAGGCGCCGGTCAGATAGCTCGCCCGTTTACCGGCAAGAAAAGCGACCACCGCGGCGATCTCGTGCGCTTCCGCCACGCGTCGCAGCGGTGTGACTTTGGCGACCTGCTCGTACCAGTCCTCGAGCTCGGAGCCGGGTGCAAAGTAGTCGAGCGTGCTGTCCCACGCTTCGCTCTTTACGTTGCCCGGGTTGACGCTGTTGACGAGGATACCGTACTTGGCGAGGTTATCGGACAGCACTTTGCTAAAGCCGAGGCAGGCGGCGCGATCGGCGCTGTTGGCGATGTATTCCGGCGTCGACTGTTTGCCGACGATCGAGTTGATGTTGATGATGCGGGCTTGATCGCTCTGCTTGAGAAACGGCAGCGCTGCACGAATACAGTAGATCGCGGCAAACAGCTTTACGTCCAGGTCCGCACGCCAGTCCTCCAGGTCGACCTCCTCGAAAGTCCCGGTGACGGGACTGCCGGCGTTGTTCACCAGGATATCTATCCTACCGTGCGCGGCCGCCGCCGCCTCGACGAAGCGGCCCACCGCTGACTGATCGGTCACGTCTGCTGCCATAGCCATGATCGGCCTGCCGGTCTGCGCGCGAAGTTGCTCCGCGGCGGCCTCGAGCGCCTGCGCGCCGCGTGCGCAGATCGCCACGCTGGCGCCTTCCTTTGCCAGTTCGAGGGCAATCGCCAGTCCGATGCCCTTGCTGGCACCGGTGACGATGGCAACGCGATTGTCGAGACCCAAGTCCATCAGACGGTTCCCGCCGCCACTAAAGGGCCGCTCCGGTGGTGATCGCGATATCCTCACCGTTGATCGCGGCGGCACGTGCGTCGCACAGAAAGCAAACCAGGTCGGCGATCTCCTGGGGCGCTATGAACCGCTTCGCTGGATAGCTCTGCAGAAACCGCTCGCGCAGCTCGGCAGTCGTGATCTGCTCACGGTCCGCCCAATTTCTGAGATGCAGGGCGCCGGAAGGCGTCTCGACGATGCCGGGGCTGATGGTGTTGGCGGTGATGCCATGCCCGGCAATCTCCAGCGCCAGCGAACGATTGAACCCGAGCAAGCCGTGTTTCGACGCTGCGTAGGCGCTGTACTCCGCGGTGCCGACGTGAGCGTTGGTCGATGCGATCGAAATGATGCGCCCCCACTTCGCACGCAGCATGAACGGCAATGCTTCTCTGGTACACAGATATGCGCCGTAAAGGTTGACGTCGATTATCCGTTTCCACGCCCGATTGTCGTGCTCATGGACCGGGTGAACACAGTTGGTGGCGGCGTTGTTGATCAACACGTCGATGCCGCCCAACGCTTCAGCGGTAGCCTGCGCCATTCGTGTGACGTCCTTCTCGCTGGAGACGTCACCGTCGAAGCTCAGGCACTCGCTGCCGAGGGCGCAAATGTCCGTCCGCGTCTTCTCGATCTCGGTGGCCGATGCGAAGTGCTTTAGCTCGGCGGGCAGCTTGCGCGGATTGTCGCCGCTCATCGACATGAGCGAGATGTTGGCGCCCTGCCTTGCCAGTCCGAGTGCGATCGATCGGCCGATTCCCGATGCCCCGCCGGTGACGATCGCAGTCCGACCTGACAATTCGCCGGTGGTCATCGTACCGATTTCATTCAACGCGCAGACACTTCTGGAGTGCGTCACGATTGATGTCAATGCCGAGACCGGGGCGATCGAGGGGCACTTCGACCTCGCCATTGGTGCAGCGCAGCGGGTCCGTGGCGATATCGCCAAACCGATTCCCCGGTGCGGGTGTCCATTCGAACGGCAGCGGCGCGGGCGCGCCCGGCCACGGTTGCGCACTACGGCTGGCGGCGAGGTGAACCCCAGCCGCCGTGCCTACGGCGCCTGCATAGCCGTGCGGTGTGCATTCCACGCCAAACGTCGCCGCGACATCCCAGACTTTCGCCGCCTCGGTCAGGCCGCCCGCCAGCCCGACCTCGGGGAGCATCACATCGAAAACCCCGGCGAGCAGCGCTTCGCGAAATCCGGACCGGGTTGCCAGCGTCTCGCCGCTTGCGAGCGGCATAGCGGTTGCTTTGCGCAGCACCTGGTACCCGGGAATATCCTCCTGGGGCAGCGGATCTTCGAGCCACAGAATGTCGAGATCGCCAATCAGCCCCACGAGGCGCTTTGCCGTACGCGCGGTGTAGGCATGGTTGGCGTCGAGGATCAGGCCGACGTGGTCCGGAAGGTGCGCGCGCACCCGGCGGACGCGTTCCACGTCGCTCGCCAGATCCAGCAACCCGATAGCCATTTTCACCGCGCCGTATCCCGCTTCGACGAAACGCTCGACCAGAGGAAGAGGGTCGGCAATGGCGGTGTCGTTGTCCTCGCGCGTGTAGCGGATCGCCGATGCGTAGCAGTGGAGCTTCTCGCGCACCGCGCCACCGAGCAGCGTGCACACAGGGACACCGAGCGCCTTTCCCTTGATGTCCCAGCACGCGATGTCGAGAGCGGAAATTGCAGCCAACGCAACGCCGGACTGGGAATGATCGCGCGCGTGATGCCTCAGCGTGGCCCACAGTGCTTCGGTGCGGTACGGATCGAAACCGACAACGACGTCGTTGCAAAGATCGTCGATCATGCGCAGAACCGGGCCGGGCGGTCCGTAGGCTTCACCCCATCCGATCAGGCCCTGATCGGTTTGCACCTCGATCAACCCCAGCGGGGCCGAATCCACCCAACCCTTGGAATAACCCCACGGTGGGTTCTGCGGAAAATCCAGCGCGTAACCTTTGACGCCGGTGATCTTCATACGGTGCCGTATTCAATTGAATACACCGTTACCGGATCTACGTCCGACGGCGTCAGGGCGTGGCGGCTACCCCGCGGAATGTGCACCAGGCAGCCGGGCTCGATGTCGCGCACCTCGTCCTCGATCATGACCTGCCCGCGTCCTCGGATGACGATGTATATCTGATCCAGCTCGTCGTGCACGTGCGGATTGGACTCGGTAATCGTCAGCCGATAGACGCCCATCCGGCCTCCGATCTCCGGGTCCAACAGCGTCTGGAAGGGGAACCCTTCCCATCGTTCTTCGGGCAAGTCACGAGGATGGACCAAGTGCATGGTGAGTCTCCCGGATGCGAGCGAGGCGGGCGCCGCCTGGATCACTATTCGACCAACGGGGTCGTGGTTTGCGAGCGAAAATCAATCGGTTCGAGCCGGTCCAGTGTAGTGCGCGTCGAGGAAGCGGGCGATCTTCGTATTCATGAACGATGCCTCGGCCTCGTGCAGAGACGATGCTGCCTGGTGGCCTTGCCGCGACGGAATTTCGAGATAGGCACAATCGGCGATGTGTTCGCACGCCCACTTCGCGCCGGATTCCGGGTTCATCAGATCCCCGGGCGCCGTCATGATCAACGTCGGCACAATGATTTTCCGCAAAGCCGCGTGCGTGTCGCCGGCACAGCCTGGTGTAGCGCCGAGATCGTGATCGTCGTATGCACGGGTTTGCCAGATCCAATCTCTTGGATCGGGCGGCTCGGCAATGATCGCTTGCGCTTCGCGATCGAGCAGTGCCTCGGCTTCGTCATCGGGCCAATCGTGCGCGATCGCCGCCGGCGTTCGTCCGGCGATTATCTGCAGCAGCGCGGCCCACGCGCGCCAGGTCTCCGCCGACGCGTGTCCGTCACGCCAACCGGGATCCGCCAGCAACAGCTGACGGGAAATCAACGTCACGGCCTTCGACCAGGCCGAAGTGCGGGCCATCGGCGTCAGGGCGACAATGCAGTCCATGTGGCGCGGATGACTGACTGCCCACTGGAGCGCCTGCATGCCACCCATCGAGGCGCCGATCACGCAGAATAGACGCGCCACACCCAGGTGCTCCAGCAGCTTCAGTTGCGATGCCACCATGTCGCGCAAGTTGAAGTCGGGGAACGAGTCGCCAGGCTGTGTCCGACTGTTGCTCGGCGACGACGACAGGCCGTTGCCGAGCGCGCTGGTCGCAATAACGCAGTAACGCCGGGTATCGAGCGCCCGGCCCGGCCCGATCAGGAACTCGAGCCGTCGATGATTGCCGCCTAGCGACGCCGCAATAAGGACCACGTTGTTGCGTTCCGGCGATGGCTTGCCGTGAACACACGCCGACACCCTGCAGTCCTCGATGACGCGCCCGGACTCGAGCGGGAGATCGCCAATCGCGTACTCACGCGGCGTTCGGTCCATCGGCGGCTTCTCTTGCCAGGTTCACGGCGGCCGCGACGATGACGTCATCGATCTCCGTTGCGTAGGGCGCCGGCAGCAAAGTGTTGTAAAAGGATTCCACCTCGTAACCGCCTTCACGAAGTGCGGCACCCGTGGGCACGTATCCCCGGTATTCGTTGGCATGGCCGATCGTGAGGCAGGGATGCGGTGACAGCGCAGCCCTGATGCGCAATCCGATGCTGGCAAGGACCTCGCCGCCTAGTGCGATAACGCACAGGCGATCGGCGATTCGCCACACTTGTATCGGATAGGAAACGCTGCGCGGAAACTGCTCACCGGCCAGGTGCTTCGCTCGCATGTGCCCGGCCCAGTTTGCGTGCAGGTGATTCAGCGGCAGCGACGCGGCGGCTTCGACTTGCGCCAGCGAGAGCGGAGGGCTCAAGGGGAGTTCCACGGTCGCAACAGTGGCGGACAACGGGCCGGCGAAGGGCACCTCGCCACCTCCGTTCACCAGCGCGATGGCCTTGCTCGCGAGTTCCTTGCCGGCGACCCCCATCATCGTCTTGAACGTCTGCTCCGGCAGCAGACGGCGTCCGGCGCCGGTATGCGGGTTGCCGATCTCGTAGTCGGTGCCTTCCCAGCGCATGCGCGGCGAAACATCGCCGGCGCAACCCAGCGCATGGAAGCCCATGCAATTCGGGAAGGCCGCCTCCAGCTCCTCGCGCAGAAAGCCGGTGAGATCGCTGCTGATCTCGCTGCGCAGGTGGCCGATCGGATGGCTCGCATAGCAGCACAACACCGCGACCGGTTCCCCGGCCGCTCGTTCCGCCACCAGCACACCCACCTCGGGGTCGTAGTCGCCGGCCGGATTGGCCCGCATGAACACGCCCCAGGGTGTGCTCACGCGTTTGTTGACACCGAGATCCGATTGTCCCCGCTCGTACCGCAACGTGACCGGCTCGAGGTTCCCGGCGGCCTGCAGCGCCGAGGCAATCATTCCGGCCGCGGCCTGCCGCGCGAACCCATCGTCGAATGTACCCGGCACGGCGTCTTGCTCGATCGTGTGCGGTGCCGAGTGGGTGTGAGATGCGGCGATCATGATCGCAGCGGCGGGCAGGTCGAGCTCCTCGCCGAGCTTAGTCACGACTATCTCGACCATCGCGGCGCTGACTTTGCAGACGTCGACCGTGATCAGGACAAGCCGGGTTGTCCGGTCTGTCAGAAACAGACTCTGCGCATACAGGTCCCGGTGTACGCGCAGCACCTCGGCGTCGGTGTCGAGCACGTCACCCGCTAGGACGCCGGCCCGGGTCGGCGTGATCCGCTCCCGTCCGACGCCGGCATGCAATTGCGTCACTACGATCTCCGCTGGATGTTATTCGCGTTGGCTGGCGGGGCGCTTGTCGATCTCCGTTGTGAGGGTCAGCTGCAACGCAGCGAGCGTTCGGTCGATGTCGAATCGCTCGCGCGCCGACGGCGCCCCCACCAGATGATAGACCTCGACTCCGGTTTGCGATCGCTCCAGCAGTTGCAGACACGCCTTGCCCACATCGTAGCGATCGATCCAGCTATCGGTCGCCATTGACTCGTTCCAGGAGTGCTCGCCCTTCTTGCTGCGGCCTTGCGCCGTATCGACGATATCGCCCAGACGCTGAGAGGGCGCAGAATTTCAGCGGGGAATCAGGGCTGATCCGCTCGAATTAATCGAGGATTTGGGGTGGTTGCCCCCCGGCGATCTTGCATGAAGGCCGCCGGAGGGCTTGTCTCGGTGACGGTGATATCAACCTGAGACGGCCCCAATGTCGCACAAGCTGTTCCGGCACTCCATCCATTCGAATGCCCGGGTCTGGGCTTTTCTCAAGCGCGTCGATGCGGCGGAGGCGGAGGCCTGCCGAGCGGCCGGCTGTCCGCGCTGCGGCGGCACGCTTCACAGCGCGACCTACCCGCGCAAGCCCTACGGTCTGGCGGTGGATCTTCGGGACGACGCGCGGCGCTTCAGCTTGTGCTGTTCGTCATGCCGGCGCCGCGTGAAGCCGCCGTCGGTGCGTTTCTTCGGGCGCCGCTTCTACGTCGGGGCGCTGTTCCTGGTGGTGAGCGCGCTGGCTGTGGCCGGCGGCGTGCGGTTGCAGACGATCGCGCGGCGGTGCGGGGTTCCGGCCTCGACGCTGAAGCGCTGGCGGCGCTGGTGGCTGGAAGTCTTCCCGCTGACCCGGGAGTGGGGGGCGAAGCGGGGCGCGCTGGCGGCGCCCCCCGCCGACGTGCCGCTGCGCTGGCTGCTGCGCACCATGCGGGGCCGCGGCTTCCGCTCGCGGCTGTTGCGCAGCCTGGTCTGGCTGATGCCGTGGACCGGCTTTTGCGCGCTCGGCGCCGGGCCGGCGGCGCCCGCAGAAAACGTTTCTGTCATGAACGGATAGGGCGCTCTACATGGGCATCTCCCCGACACGGCCAGGGAGAGATGCCGCCATGGACAGCAACAACGGAGGGGGCGACCGCGACCGGTGGGCGCGGCTGCGCTTCGCGGTCGTCGGGCCGTTGCTGGCCTCGCCGCCGCCCACGGGGCAGTTGCGGGCGGAGCTGGAGCGGCTGTCGCAACGCGACTGGGATCACCCGTCCGGCAAGGGGCCGGTGCGCTTCTCGGTGTCGACGATCGAACGCTGGTACTACCAGGCACGGGCGGCGGACCGGGATCCGGTCAAGGCGCTGCGCCGCCGGCCGCGCACCGATGCCGGCCGCGAGCGGGCGATGTCGCCGGCGCTGATCGAGGCGCTGCGCGGCCAGTACCGGGCGCATCCGTCGTGGTCGGGGCAGCTGCATTACGACAACCTGCGGGCGCTGGTCGAGGTCGATCCGGCGCTCGGCCCGATGCCCTCCTACGCGACGCTGACCCGGGCAATGCGCAATCGCGGGTTGGTGCGCCAGCGCCGCCGGCGGCGCTTCGACCGGGAACCCGAGCGGGCGCCGGTCGAGCCGCGCGAGGTGCTGAGCTTCGAGGTCTCGCGCAGCCATGCGCTCTGGCACACCGACTTCCATCATGCCCGGTGCCGGGTGCTGACCGCGTCCGGCGCCTGGCGCACGCCGATCATGCTCGGCTTCCTCGACGACCACTCGCGGGTGGGTTGCCACCTGCAGTGGTACCTGGAGGAGACCGCCGAGGTCTTCGTCCACGGGCTCTGCCAGGCCTTCATGAAGCGCGGCCTGCCGCGCGCGCTCATGAGCGACAACGGCTCGCCGATGATGGCGGGGGAGGTCGAGGAGGGGCTGCACCGGCTCGGCATCATCCACTCCAGGACCCTCGCGGGGGCGCCTCATCAGAATGGCAAGATGGAGGTCCTGTGGGCCTCGGTCGAGGGCCGCCTGATGGCCATGCTCGAAGGCGTCGAGCCGCTCACCCTGAAGACGCTCAACGACGCGACCGTCGCCTGGGTCGAGCAGGACTACCACCGCCGGGTGCACCGCGAGCTCGGCACCACGCCGCTCAAGCGCCTGCTCGACAGCGACGATGCGTCGAGGCCCTGCCTCGGCCGCGACGAGCTCAGGGCGGCGTTCCGCATCACCGTGAAGCGCACGCTGCGGCGCTCGGACGGAACCGTGTCGCTCGAGGGCATCCGCTATCAGGTTCCCGCGCCGTGGCGCCACCTGAGCACGCTGTGGATCCGCTATGCGCGCTGGGACCTGGCCAGCGTTGATCTGGTCGACGGCCGAAGCGGCGAGCGGCTGTGCACCCTCTACCCGCTCGACCGGCGCGGCAATGCCGGCGGTATGCGCCGCCCGGCCGGGCCCGGCGACAACGATGGCGGCGGCAGCGCCGGCGGGGGCGAAGCCGCGCCGCTGCTCAGGCGCATCCTCGACGACCAGGCCGCGACGGGCCTGCCGCCGGCCTGGCTGCCTCACGCCGAAAGCCCCGGGCCGGGCGAAGACGACGATCGGGGAGACCCCTCATGAACCGCGAAATGCTCACGCTGTACGGCCTCAAGTGGAACCCCTTCTCCACCGACCTCCCGGTCGATGGCCTGATGACCACACCCGCCGTCGAGAACTTCTGCCGCAGGGTCGAACGGCATCTGGTGCGCCAGGGCGGCTTCGCCCTGATCGGCGGCCCGCCCGGCATCGGCAAGAGCGTGGCGCTGCGGTTGCTCGCCGAGCGCCTTGAGCGCATCGACAGGTTGAGCGTCGCGGTCCTCACCCATCCGTCCTCCAGCGTCGCCGACTTCTACCACGAGATCTCCGACCGCTTCGCCATCACCATGGCCCACAACAATCGCTGGAATGGGATCAAGGGACTGCGGCAGCGCTGGCTCGACCACCTCGACGACACGCGCATGCGCCCACTCCTGCTGGTCGACGAGGCACAGGAGCTGCCCAACGCGGTGCTGACCGAGATGCGCCTGCTCTCCTCGACCGACTTCGACTCGCGCACCATCCTTGGCGTGGTGCTGGCCGGTGACAACCGGCTGCTCGCAAAACTGCGCACGCCGGAGCTGCATCCCATCGACTCCCGCATCCGCCAGCGCCTCCTCATGACGCGTCCCGAAGACGAGGATCTACTGCGCCTCCTCGACCACCTGCTGGAGGAGGCCGGCAACCCCGCCCTGATGACCGCCGGCCTCAAGGACACCCTCGTCGCCCATGCCGGCGGCAACCCCAGGACGCTCACCGTCATGGCCGATGCGCTGCTCGCCGCCGGCGCCGATCAGGATCGTGAAGTGCTCGACGAAAAGCTCTTCCTGGAGACCTGGGGGGAGCCCACCAAGACCAGGAGAGCGCGCCGGTGAAGGGCTTCCCGACCCGAAGCCCGGCCGACCTTGAGGACCGCCCGAGCCGGCAGCAGTGGCTGGTCGACGGCCTCTGGGGACGCCAAGCCGTCGGCATCGTCGGCGGCGAACCCAAGTGCGGCAAATCCTTCCTGGCTCTGGACCTCGCCGTGGCCGTCGCCGCCGGCGTTCCCTGTCTGCGCCGCTTCGCCGCCAAACAGCCCGGACCGGTCCTGCTGTTCGCGGCCGAGGACGCCGGCCACATCGTGCGCGCCCGGCTTGAGGGCATCGCCCGGGCAGCCGGCGCCAGCTTCGAGACGCTCGACATCGCCGTCATCGACGCTCCCATCCTGCGCCTCGACCATGCCAACGACCGGCAGCGTCTGCGCGAGACCGTGCAGCGCATCGCGCCACGCCTCGTGGTCCTCGACCCCCTGGTCCGCCTGCACGGCGTCGATGAAAACACCGTCGCCGAGGTCGCTCCCATACTCGGCTTCCTGCGCGACCTCCAGCGCCGCTTCGAGACCGCCGTCCTGCTCGTCCACCATGCCCGCAAGAGCGGTGCCAGCCGGCCGGGCCAGGCGCTCAGGGGGTCGTCCGAGCTCCATGCCTGGGGCGACAGCAACCTCTATCTGCGCCGCCGCGACAAGCAGATCGTCATGACCGTCGAGCATCGCGCCGCTCCAGGCCTCGCCGACATCGAGATCGAACTCGCCGATGACGGCGAGGGACCCGCCCTGCGCTTGCGGCGGCCGGTGCCGGCCGAGGCCGCGCCGGAGCCGGAAACACCCGAACGGCGCATCCTCCAAGCCCTCGCCGACGCCGATGCACCGCTCTCGCAGCGCCAGATCCGCGAGCGCGCGGCAACCCGGCCCGCAACCGTCGCCGAAGCGCTGAGCAAGCTCGTCCGCGCCGGGCGCGTCGAACGCGCACCCCAGGGCGGTTACCGCCTCGCCGCCGAAAACGCGGCGCCGCCGGCCGCCGTCAACCACGCGGGCCGCAACGACGCGTTACCGAAAACCGTTACCGCCTCGAACCCCTAGGGAGGCAGGGTAACGGTAACGGGTAACACCCCTCGCCAGCCCCCGTTGCCGCACTGCGTCGAGCGATCGGCCCGTGGCCGGAAGCTTGCTTACGGCCATGGATGCACTCCGTCGGATGGACGGCGGGGGGTCACCCGAAGGGCCGGAGCGAAGCGGAGGAGCCGCGTAGCGGCTTGACCCGCCGACGGCCGTCCGACACCCCCGGTCACCCCACCAGCCGCGAACGATGCCCATCAAACAAACCGATCACCGCGCCATCAGATACCGAGAGCGCGCTCAGACGCAACAAAGTAATGTCGAGGTCATAGTGGTGCGCGAACCACTGGCAGATCTGCTCCTGCAAGCACTTGGTCAGGTCATAGTAGCTGGGTAGACCGAAGTAGGTGGCGCTGCCATCCAGAATCGTTCCGGCCGGGTGCTCCACGTGCGTTTCCGCCGACGCGATCTGGATGAAGCGCGCTACGCCCTGCCGCCGCATGGCTTCCAGCACATTGCAGGTGCCTCTGAGGTTGACGTCGAACGGTGTCGCATCGGAGACGTCGTCATACTGGCCACGAGTGACGGTGCTCGCCACCGCCGCATGGATGACGGCGTCCTGTCCCCGGACCGCCGCCAGCACTGCCGCATAATCCGTCACCGAGCCGTAAAGCACATCGCCCTCGAACTCGCTGCGCTCGCGCTCGACATCCGGACGTTCCAGGTCAAACGCGCTGGCCTGGTGCCGGGTGCTTACCTGCTCCGACAACGCTTTCCCCAGCCAGCCGAGGCCACCGGTAATAAGAACCTTCATCGATCGTTACCTCGCTGCACCGTGTGTGACACAAAGGGCACGTCGGGCGGAAAGCCCTCCGCACCCCAGACTTCACCGCGCTCCGGCGCCACGATCACAGCGTATACTGTGTACATACCGTGCTCGCCATTCTGGCTGATGGCGCCGGTGGGCGAGCGATCCTGCAGCAACGACTGCATGCTCTGCAGCGATCGCGGCGCGTTCGGAACCTTATCGAGCAGGTTGTCGAAGCGTAAGCGACTGTTCTCGATCAGTCCGGGATAGCCGGGCATCGAATCGATATCGGCATCGGGCCTGCCTGCCGCCGAATCCAGCAGGCAGTGATTCGTGTGCATGAGATGGTCGCCGCTGGCCCGCTGGGAGCACTGGCTGCCGGGCAGGACTTCCACGAACGCCAGCTCGCCAGACGAGTCGGCGAGCGTAAGGTTGAATCCCCAGTTCATCACGTCGTACTGCCGCAGCCAGTCCAGCGCATCCTGGACATCCCGGCAGTGTTGCAGCACGCCACGTGCAAGCGCCATCGTTGGCACGCTTGCACTACCCGTGCCGCGACCCGCTAATCCGTTCAGGACCATGCCGAGCCCGGACTCGTTGAGTCCTCCTTCACACCAGAGCGTCCCCGCGCAGCCGTAGTGAAAAAACGCGTTGCCCTCACCTGCAGCGGGTCGGTAGCGCTGCGACAGTGCAAATGCCGCCACGTCCGACATGGTCCAATCGGCTGTCTTTCCCAGCAGCACGCCGCGGTCGGAGGCCTGGAATGCGATGTTCGAACACTGCCCGGGCAGCGTTCCGCGCGCACGGTATTCGTCGAGGCAGTTGAGCGCGACGATCTCCTCGACGGTGAGCCCGGCGCCGTCGGCGATGCCCTGCATTTCGTCCAACAGCGCCGGAAATGCCCGGTTGAGCGATTCCGCAATCCTGCGGAAACCGTCGCTGAGCGCGCGCTGGTCGAACGCGTCCGCCGGTCCCCAGGCCCGGTAGGCGGCGCGCACGGCGGCTGCGCAGTCCCGGCCGTGCTGCTTGCCGATCTCATACGCCGTGCCGGTACTTTCGAGGTGGATCATGCGAGTGCTCTCCGGGCTGCGGGTTGCAGCGTGCGCTCTGCAATCGCAAATTCGCCGTCAGCCTGCACTGTGATCTCGGCAAACTTACCGACGTGATAGTCCACCGCGCACGGGCATTGGTAGCCGGGGAAGCGGGGTCCGAGATTGTCGAAGCGTTGCAATCCGCGCACGCCGTGCTCGTGGCCAAACAGCGCGACACAGCGTCGGGAGGAAGCGCGGCGCGAGATCGATGCGACGAGTGTTGCCAATGCGGTTGCCGCCTTTGCGGAAAACTGCGGCACCTGCTGGTCACCGCGAAGCGGGTCGGACGCAAGCGCCTTGTGCGGGCCGTGATGCATGCACAGAAACACGATCGGCTCACGGGCACTGCTCGCTTCGGCAGCAATCCATTCGAGTACTTCGCTGCCGAGAGTTCCGGTGTAGCACCATTGTGCCGCGTCCGCACCGACACTGGTGTCGATCAGGATAAACCGCGCCGCCACCTCGCCGTTGCTCACGGCAACACTTCGATTGAACGGGCTGCCCGCAACGGGCTCCGTGCCGACGTGCGTGATCGCGCTCGCCAGTTCACGTCGAGGCATGGCCATGACGTCATGATTGCCGACGGTGACCAGTTGCGCGACGTCTGACCGCATCCTCTTCCATTCGCTCGCGAAGCGGCGGAGATGGGTTCGGGCGTCGTAGCCGGAACCGCCGCAGGTGCTCGCCGGCGGGGCCGACGCGTTCGCCGCCTGTCGCGCCCGCCACAGTTGGTGGCTGTCGATGATGTCGCCCGTGCACAGCGCAGCATCGGCATCCCCGCGGTTCACGTGGTCGACGAACGCGCGCAGGCGCTCGGTGGCCGCCGCAATGTTCATCACCCCATGGCGCAACGGCTCGTTCGAGGCGGCCGACGAGGAACTGTCGAGCAGATGCAAGTCCGTAAACCAGCTGATTTTCAACGGTTTGCCAATGGGACTTCGCATTGCGACTCGTGCTGCTCTATGCGGTCGAGGGGCCCGCCAACAGCACTCAACTAACATTCAAACTGGACCAGTCAGTGGGGCCCGGTCAAGATCACCCGCTGATACCGTCGGCAACAATGTCGCCACGGCATGTCAAGCATTCGCGCGGGTATCGGCCAGGCGCGGCAGACGCCACAGGGCAACGATCTATTGGACAACTACCGCGAGCAGGCGGCCGTCGATACCGGACACACCGCGGACGGTAAACACGCATGATTCTCTACGTGGTGAAACGAACCGCGCTGGGTGTCGTGATCATCATGCTGGCCGTGACGTTGCTGTATCTGATGATCCACGCGGTGCCGGGCGATCCGGCGACCATCATGCTCGGTCCGCGGGCGACACCGGAGCTCATCGCGGCGATGGAGCAACGGATGGGCCTGGACAAGCCGTTGCCGGTGCAAATCGTGTCGTTCTTCGGGCGGGTGCTGTCCGGGGATCTGGGCGTCGATGTGTTCGCTCAAAGACCGGTTGCCGAAACGATCTTCGGCGTGCTGCCTTACACGCTAATTCTGGTTGCCGCGGGCATGTCGTGGGCTCTGCTGCTCGGCGTGCCGCTCGGCGTTTACTCGGCGACGCACCCGGACAGCTGGATGGACAAGTTGGCGGGCGTCTCCTCGGTCGCCTTCATCGCGATGCCGCCCTTTGTCGTCGGATTGTACGCGTTGCTGTTGTTTGCAGTCAAACTCGGCTGGTTCCCCGTGATCGGTGGCGGCCAGGAAAAAGGCTGGCTCGGTCAACTGCATCACCTCGTGTTGCCCGCGTTCGCCGTTGGTCTTGGTTGGGTCGGCTATCTGGCAAGAATTGTGCGCGCATCGATGCTCGAAGTGCTGGCAGAGAATCACGTACGGCACGCCCGCGCGCATGGCTTGCCGCACAACGTGATCCTGTACCGGTATGTGCTGCGTATCGCGATTCTACCGGCGGTAACCATCATCGGCATCGGTATCGGCGCGATGCTTTCCGGGGTGGTATTCGCGGAAATCATCTTTGCCCGGCCGGGTCTGGGCAAACTCATTTTCGTTGCCGTGCAGCAGCGAAATTTTCCGCTGATCATGGGAACGGTTCTGGTGACGACGACGTTGTTCGTCATCGCAACGACGCTGTCCGACATACTCAATGCGCTGCTCGATCCGCGCATTCGCTCGCGCTTGTGAGTCACTGGCGTGAACGGTCTCGATAAATGGTGGCGAGGCGTAGGCGGTGGTCTCCAGCTGCTGAGTCGCCGGACGCTGGGTATCGCCGGACTGATCATCGTCGTCACGATTCTGCTTGCCGCGGTGTTCGGCGATTTCCTGGCGCCCGCGGATCCGCTGAAACTGTCCATCCGCGACAAGTTCCTGCCGCCGTCTTTCGCGCACCCGTTCGGCACCGATTTTCTGGGCAGGGATGTCTTCTCGCGCGTGATATCGGGCAGCCGTATCGCGATGACGGCGGCGCTGGTTGCGGTGTCGCTGTCGGCGGGCATCGGTCTGGTGCTGGGCATGTTGGCCGGCATGGGACCGCGCTGGCTCGACTATGCGCTGCTGCTACTGTTCGACACGTTGCGTTCGTTCCCGGTGGTGATGTTCGCGTTGGCCGTCGTGACGCTGGCGGGGCCGAGTCTGGAGACCATAATCTTCGTGGTGGTGGTCATTTCCATTCCGCTGTTTGGGCGCGCCGTCCGCACCCAGACGCTGGCCTTGAAGAGCAGCGAGTTCATCCACGCCGAAATCGCGATGGGCGCGTCACTCGGTCGCCTGATGGCGGTGCATCTGCTGCCGAACGTGCTCGGCCCGATCATGATACTGGCGGCCATGGAAGTGCCGGTCGTGATCACGACCGAGGCGGGGTTGAGTTTCCTGGGCTTCGGCGTGCGCCCGCCGGCGCCGAGCTGGGGCAATATTCTCAACGACGGGTTCATCTACGTGCGCAACTCGCCTTGGCCGCTGCTGTTCGGCGGTCTGCCCATCATACTGGCGACCCTGGGATTCACGTTTCTTGGCGAGTCCCTGCGCGACATTCTCGATCCGCGGCTCAGAAGAGAAGAGTGATGGTCGATCCACCCGAGAATATTTTGGAGGTCCGCAACCTGAGCGTCGAGTTCAGGGCTCGCAAGCGCGCGATAAAGGCATTGCGTGACGTCAGCCTGGATGTGCCGACAGGAAAAATAGTCGGTGTCGTCGGTGAATCGGGGTGCGGCAAGAGCACGTTGATTCTCGCGATCATGCGACTGCTCGCTCCGAACGCGACGATCACGCAGGGCGAAGTGCACTTCGGCAAACGCGATCTGTTGAAGCTGCCAGAAGCGGACATGAAGTCTCTGCGCGGCACTGAAATTTCGATGATTTTCCAGGACCCGTTGACGTCGCTGAATCCGGTAGTCTCGATCGGGCGTCAGCTGATCGACGTGCAGTACCGCGACCGCGGTGGTCTCAACAGCAAGAAGCAACGCGTAATCCAGGCGCTCTCGCAGGTTGGCATTCCCGATGCCGCGGCGCGCATGAATGCTTATCCGCACGAGTTCTCCGGGGGCATGCGCCAGCGTATCGCGATCGCGATGACGATCATCGAGGAGCCCAAGCTGCTGATCGCCGATGAGCCAACCACGGCGCTCGATGCAACCCTCGAGGTGCAAATCATCCATGAGCTGAAGGAACTGCAGCGCCGGTATCAGTGCTCGATACTGTTCGTGTCGCATCATCTGGGGGTGGTGGCGGAGCTGTGCGACTACGTGGTCGTGATGTACGCCGGCGAGATCGTCGAGCAGGGAAGCGTGCGAGATATCTTCCACGACGTGCGCCATCCCTACACCGAGAAGCTGCTGGAGTGTGATCCGGCCCGTATTGTACGGATGACCGAGCGCGCATTTCCGACCATACCGGGCGATCTTCCCGATCTCGTGGACCTGCCTTCGGGCTGCATCTTCGGTGCGCGCTGTCACCGCTCCCTGAAACAGTGCGCTGCCGAGGCACCGGACACGAGAACCGTTGTCCCCGGGCACGCTGTCGCCTGCCATCTGTACTGAGCGATTGCATGTCTGGACTGCTGGAAGTAGACGACCTCAGGGTACGCTACCGCGTGCTTTCGCGCCTGCGCGCCAGACTGCAGCAACGCGAAGCCTACCTGCAGGCGGTGTGCGGCGTGTCGTTCTCGATCAGCGCCGGCGAATCCTTTGCGCTGGTCGGCGAATCGGGGTCGGGCAAGTCCACGCTCGCCAGAACCATCATGGGCATCGAGACCGCGCACGCTGGTTCGATCCGCTTCGACGGCCAGGAGCTGTGTGGACTGTCGAAAAATGCGTACAAACCGTACCGCCGCCAATTGAGCATGATGTTTCAGGACCCGGCCGGCTCGTTGAGCCCGCGTCTGACGGTGAAACGGTTGATCACCGAGCCGTTCAAGATCCACGCCATCAAGGATGCCGATCTCGACGAGCAGGCGCGCCGGTTGCTGCAGATGGTCGGGCTGAGCGAGGAGTTCCTCGGCCGCTATCCGCACCAGTTGAGCGGAGGACAGGCTCGCAGAGTCGGTGTCGCGCGCGCGCTGGCACTATCCCCGCGGCTGCTGATCGCCGATGAGCCTACCGCCGGGCTGGACGTCTCGGTGCAAGGCGAAGTGCTAAACCTGCTGCTTGAGCTGCAGGCCCGTCATGGCATTGCGATACTGATCATCACGCACAATTTGAAGGTCGTGCTGCATTTCGCCGATCGCATGGGGATCATGTATCTGGGCCGGTTCGTAGAGCAGGGTTCGGCGAGCGAAATGTTCCTGCGGCCGAGCCATCCCTACACACGGGCACTCATATCGTCGAGCCCGGAACCCGACCCCGATGCCGCGCGCGCACCGGTCGAGCTCAAGGGCGAGGTGTCGAGCAACATCGAGCGACCGCGCGGCTGCGAATTCCACCCGCGTTGCCCGGTCGCGCAGGCGCGCTGCTCCGAGGTGGCACCGCCCGCGGTAAGCACTGCCCAAGGACACAGCTTCACCTGTCATTTCCCAATCGAATCTGATACTTAGAGAGATCGGGGCGCGGGATTAGCGACGCTGTTCTGTCGATGCTAATATTGCGCGGAGCTTCTGAGCCCTTCATCACCTGTTATTCGGGGTGCCTGTCTGCCGCGCTGCAGTTTGGCTGGGATCAGAATTTCTAAATTTCGTTTTAGGAAATTTGAGGGAGGAGACAGTGATGCTGCCACCGATCAGACTAACCCGGCGACAGTTCCTGCAGCGCGCCGGTGCCGCCGGCGCCGCCGGCGCCATGGCGTACACAGGTCCCAATTTCTCCTGGGCTGCTGACGGCAAAGTGCTGAAGGTTCGGCTTCGCAACGAGTTTCATTCATTCGACCCGCTGATCACGATTTCGGAAACCGATACCGTGGTCATGCACGCGTTGTTCGAGCGACTGGTCGAGTACAACAGCGGCGACACGTGGGGCTGGCACCTGGGTGCTGCCGAGATGATCGAGTACGAGACGCCCACGCGACTGCGTTTTCGACTGCGCCCCGGCATCAAGTGGAGCGGTGGGTACGGCGACATAACGGTCGAAGACTTCAAGTATTCCATCGAGCGAATCGCGTTTACCGAGACGGCGGTAAGCGCCGCGCCGTCACCCTTGTTGACGGGTGACGCCCGGGATTGTCGGAGCGAAGTTCCAGGGCATGAGCTCGTCGATGCGTGACACGGGGTGCATGTCGACGATCCGGCGCAGGGTGTCGGTCAGGTAGACCTGCGGATTGATGCCGTTGAGCTTGCAGGTGCCGATCAGGCTGGCACACCGCGCCCATGTCCTGGCGCCGTCGTCGCTGCCGGCGAAGAGCGCGTTTTTCTTTGTGAGCTTCACCGGGCGGATGAGGTTCTCGATGGGGTTGGTGTCCATCTCGATACGCCCGTCATGGAGGAACCGGCACAGGCCGTCCCAGCGCTTGAGGGCATATCGGATGTGCTTGGCGAGTTCGGACGCGCTGGACAGACGGTCGAGCTGGGCCTCAAGCCAGGGCCGCATGGCCTCGACGATCGGTGCCGACAACTCCTGCCGCGCCTTCAGCCGAAGCTCCGGCGGGTGGCCGCGCACCATGGCCTCGATCCGGTACAGCGCCGCGATCCGTTCGAGGATTTCCTCGCACACGGGCGAGGCCGTGCCGCGCTGGAAGTCGACGAAGCGTCTCCGCCAGTGGACCCAGCAGTAGGCAAGCACCCATGGGCTGACCGTCTGCTTCGGATCGCCGAGCGCGTCGTACACCCTGTAGCCGTCCACGTGCAGCGGGCCGCCGCCGGTGTAGCCCCGCATCAACTCAAGAGCGACCTTCGCACTTCGATGGCGCGAGTGGTGGAACACCACGATCGGCGGGTCGGCCCCGCCATAGCCGCGCTGATCGCGGGCGATCGCCCACAGATAGTCGAGGCGCGTCTTGCCGGTCCCCGGCGCCATCACCGGCACCGTGGTCTCGTCCATGAACAGACCGTCCGACGCCTTGAGGTGCTCGATCATCCGGTCGATCACCGGGGCCAGCACCTGCATCCCGCGCCCCGCCCAGTTCCCCAGCATGGTGCGGTCGAGGTCGATCCCCTCGCGACGGTATGCCTCGCTCTGACGGTAGAACGGTTGGTGATCGGCGAACTTGGCGACCAGCGTGTGCGCCACCAGCGCCTCGGTCGGCAGGCCGCGCGGCACCAGATATTCCGGCGCCGGCGCCTGGGTGCTCTGTTTGCCTTCGCAGGCGCGGCAGATGTATTTCGGCCGGATCGTCACCAGCACCCTCAACTTCGCCGGCACGACGTCGAGCCGCTCGGTGCGGTCCTCGCCGACCTTCACCATCTCGCCGCAGCCGCAAGGGCACTCCGCGCTCTCCGGCTCGATCACCTTCTCGAAGCGTTCGAGGTGCTTGGGCAGATGGCCGAGGTTGCGATTGGTCGGCTGTGGCTTGCGCCGCTGCCTGCCGGTCGCCGCGTCGGCCTTCTCCTGGGCTTCCGCCAGCATCCCCTCGGCGACCGCGATGTCCTCGAACAGCGGCAGCCGGTCCTGATCGGCATGGCGCTTCTCCGAGCGCGCGCCCCACACGGCATGGTTCAGCGAGGCGATGATCCGCTCCAGGCGTTCGCGCGCCCGCTCGGACACAGCCAGCGCGTCCTCGGCGGCCTTGCGCTCGGCACGCTCCTTCGCAAGTTGGGCTTCGACGGCCGCCAGACGGCGTTGCAGATCACTCACGGGAACGGCGCTTCCCATGCTGGTTATCATGGGATTCCTCTAGCAGAATCAATGAGGTAACGCAAGGTGAACATGCTTCCGGCCCCGCCGTAAACGGGGCCGGATAGCTCGTCTTGGCGACACCGGGGAGACGGTGGGATGGACACCGTTCCCCGGTGAAACGGCAAGCTGCGCGGTCAGGCCGCCTGGCGCGGCCGAGGCCGTCGCACGGCCCGGACCGCCTTCCAGTCGAGACCTTCGAACAACGCCGAGAACTGCGCCGGCGACAGTCCGATCACGCCGTCCGAGGGGCGCGGCCACTGGAAGCCGCCGCCCTCCAGGCGCTTGTAGACCATGACCAGCCCGGTGCGGTCCCAGACCAGGATCTTCATTCTGTCGCCTCGCTTGGAGCGGAAGGCGAAGACCGCGCCGCTATAGGGGTCGTGACCCAGCACCGTCTGCACCACCGCCGACAGCCCGTCATGTCCCTTTCGGAAGTCGACGGGGCGGGTCGCCAGCCAGACCCGGATCTTCTCCCCGGTCAGGATCATGGCGCGGCCCGAACGCAGACCAGGATGCGCGACAGGTGCCCCGCGTCGAAGTCCGGCGGCACCACCACCCGGATGTCGGCGATCTCGATCGCGATACCATCCGCGGGCACCGAGGCCGCGCCGTTCCGCTCAGCAGCGACCGACACCGTCACCGGGACCAGGCCGAACGGATCGTCGCCCGCGCCGGCGACCGGGCCGAGAAGCCCGTCCCGAGCCATGCGCCGCCAGCCGCTCAACTGCGTCCGTGAGAGGCCGTGACGCCGGGCAACCCCCGCCACCGTCGCTCCCTCCTCGAACGTCTCCTCCACGATCCGCGCCTTCACCGCTTCCGGCCAGACCCGTGCGCCGTGCGCGCTCGTCGCGACCGCGACCGAAGCGTCGGTGGCGTCCTCCGTCACTCGTTCATGCAATGTGTCTGTCATCTGTCACCTCCGTCGTTGACGGGGTCCAGATGACCACGAAAATCTCAGACAACAACGAGGGTGACGGCGCGGCGCTTACAGACGGCGACCAACCGCATGGAATGGACGCAGCTCATCGAGGTCGGCGTCGACGGTCCGCAAGATGGTGTGATCGTCATGAAGGCGCCCCAGGCGAACCTGTTCACCAACACGTTGCCGCGCGACATGGCCGCCATCGTCTGCAAGGCGGCGATGGAAGAGACCGGTGGCCAATTCACCTTCGAGCCGCCGGCCTGGTCGGGGCCGTACAAGATCGGCGATTTCTCCCCCACCACTGGTACCGTGGTGCTCGTTCGCAACGATCAACATACGCCGTACCCTAATGCGGCCGGCAAGGAAGGCGTCGACGAGGTGTATTGGGACGAGTTGCGTTTCACGCATGTCGCAAGCCACAAGTCGGCCGAGCTCGCCTACCTGGCGGGCGACCTCGATGCGACCGACATCGCCGAGAGCTCGATTCCCGAGTTCAGGAAAGACATACCGCCGAATTCCGATCTGGTGATCGCGCAGACGACCGGTTTCACGTGGATGGGTATGAACGTCGATCACGAGCCGTTCGGCGACATTCGCGTACGCCGTGCGCTACAGGCCGCCATCGATGCCGAAGAGATCAACGATGGCGCCTACTTCGGCGCCGCGACGGTTGGCACCGGTGTGATCGCACCCGGACTGGAAGGCTACTGGGACGTGGAGCGACCGAAGCCGGATCGGGATAAAGCCAAGCAGCTACTGGCCGAAGCCGGGTTTCCGAACGGCTTCGACACGCACATCACGGTGCTCAACTCCGACGCGCAGGTGGCTGCCTGCCAGATCATCCAGGCACAACTTGCACAGATCGGCGTGAACGTCGAAGTGCGCAAGTACGAAGGTGGGACCTTCTGGAACCTGGGGCTGGAGGTGAAGGGCGATGATTGGAAGGACCTGCAGTTGATCTTTCAGCAGTGGACGTCGTCGCCCGACCCGAACCGAGCAACCCAATGGTTCACCACCGCCGGCGTCGGCGACTGGAACTGGGAGCGTTGGCGCAGCGACGAGTACACGCAGCTGAATGAGGAGGCGTTCACGTCGGTCGTCGCGGAGGAGCGGGACCAGAAGTACCAGCGAATGATGCAGCTCATGTGGGAGGACGCCGCTTATGTGCCGATCAACCACGTGCAGATCGGCTGGCTGGTGCGCGATCACGTGAACATGAATTTCATTCCCAACGCGCGAATTCGCCCGCGTCGCATCGGCGGGAAGTAGGTCCCGGACCGCGTCAGTCTTTGACGGCCGCGATCTAGGCTGCAACCTGGGCCCGCCGCTCCAGCGGCGGGCCCAAGTCTTCGATGTCCTCCTAAAGCGGTGCCGCAAGCAGGACGATACGCCGACCTGCGAGCGGCAGCGAGTTAGTCATCGGGGCTCCAGAAGGCATGATCGTGAACGATCTGGCCAGCACGCAGGGTTTGAATGGAAACGCCGCGGTAGCTGGCACGCGTTGAGTGTACACCGCCGCTGGCGAACGTCCACTCGAACCAGACACGGTCACCGTTCACGGCGTGGTCGAGCAACTCGTGCTCCGCGTTCTCGAGTGAGCCGTACATGTTCGCGTAGTAGTCGCGGATGGCGCCGCGACCATCGATGGGCTGCGCCAGCGTCGGATCTTCCATGCGCGCGTCAACAGCATAGAACTGCGCCATGTCGTCGGCGTCATGGCGCCTCCAGGCGGCGAAGAACCGTTGCAGATGATCGTTCAACTCACTGTTTCTCCCAGGTACCGGCGGGCGTTCTCGTGCAGAAAGAGCGCCTTCTCTTCCTCGCTGAAAAAATCCGCATGGCGGCGAATGCACTCCACCAGTTGCGGATACATGTAGAGATGCTCGAGCCAGGGCCAGTCCGTACCGTAAACGATCTGGCGCGGGCCGCACCCGTCGCGCAACGCGTGAATGCGTTCGCGGTAGCGCGTGAACGGATACTCGTGTTCGTCTTCCCACATACTGATCAGGCACGAGCAGGAAACGTAAATGTTGGGATGCTCGCGCACGATGTCGTACATCAACTGGGCTTCCGGTTCGCGCGGATCCAGATAACCCATGTGATTGGTCTGCATCGGCAAATCGGGGAAGGCTTCGGCGACGCGGGCGAACGCTTCCCAGACGGCCAGCGTACTCGGCGTGTTCGGTCGATTGGTGTCTTCGAACCCGTAGATTACCCGGCAGCCACGCTCGTGGACCATCGCATACGCGTCCATCAGCACCGGATCGTCGATGTTGATTTCCAGGAAACCCGGGAAGACTTTGATGCCTTTCGCGCCCTGGTCCAGGTGCCGCTCGAGCGGCGCCAAGCCGAAGCGGTCGCGCGGGTCGCGCAGCGTCGTAAACCAGAGCAAACGATCGGGGTATTTCTCCGCCCACATGCGACAGTAATCAGCACCGCCCCAAAAGGAGCCGCGCGAAGCGGAGACCGCTTCCATGTAATACGGCATGTCCCAACCGTCGTAGGAAATGAGGAACGCTTTGTCGATCGCGGCGTGATCCATTTCGGCCACCAGTTGATCGCCGGTGCGTTCCTGCCAGGTGTATCCGCGGCGGTAGTCGAACTCGAAGCCCGCCTCGCGGGGAAAGGCGCGAAAGAAAAGGTGAACCTCGGTGTCGATGGCCGGGATTCGTCCTTGCGGCGGTTCGTGATCGACGTTGATTCCACACATGCTTTTCCTCCTCCGGTTGAAGGGCGAAACGTTGTCTATCTACGCCTGTTCCGCGCAATGCGCCGAAGGGCGCATGCGCTCTACCCCTGGGCAAGCTCCGAACCAGTCATCCGAATTGCCAGCGGTGCGGAATACGAAGAGTGCACCCCGATAGACGACGAGGACGCTTCATTCGGAACCGAGCAAGTTACTGCTTATGCAGAGGTTAACCAGTGCTTCAGCGATCCTCAGGGCATCTCCATTCCGATATCCTCGTAAATGCCGCTGTCCATTTCCGCCACGGACAACGTTCCCTGCATTATCGCTTTTTCCGAGTCCGGATCGCCTTTGCGTAGCGCCGTCCATTCGTCGATCTGCGCGAAATTCTCTACCTTGTATACGATCATGTAGGAAAAGTCCTTCGGACCCAACCGCCAGGTGCGTCCGATCGCGAGCACCGGGGCATCTTGCGGGTGCAGTTCCACCCACCGGCGATAGCCTCCCTCAACCACACTGCGAAAATGCTCCCAGCTCACCTCGGGTTTTTTCCGGAAGAACTCGACGTAGTACATCGCAATGCTCTCCTTCGATAGACTTCTAATGCGGGCGCAGGGCGGAGGCGATGCGCCCGGCCCGCCGAAGGGCTTGCGCCCTGTGATGCAATCCCCAACGGGCCGGCCAAGCCTACTGCTCAGCAGGTTCTCTCAACCCTAGCCACTTGATCGCTCTCAACTTCTCAAGAATGTCCCTTCTGATGTGGAATTCCATTGCGGCGTCCCCTGGAAATGGAAATTTTTCAATTTCGGGAAGCGGCAAGTGCTCTCCCCTCCATATTGGTATTGTCCTATGAAACCACTCCAACGCATCTCGAACTTGCTCCACACGAAAGTATGCCCCTGGCGTCCTGGGCTGCAGAGCATGAACATTTCTTAACAGAAGTTCGAACGCCCGGATCCTGTGCATGAGAGCAAAACTCTCTGTTTGGTTCTGCCATTCGAACTCCACGGCCTCCTTATAGCTCCGCACGTACTTCTTCAGTCGTTTCGTTGTGCGATGCCACTCCCACAGAGAAACTAGAACTGCAACGCTGAAGAGCCCGGCAACGGTCTCGGCGACCCCAATCCAGAAATCACTCATTCATTGCGCTCTCATTGCGACCATGTTGCTGACAGAGTGGTGACACAACGGTGATACGGTCGCTTCGCCCTTTGCCCGAAAGTCTCCTAAGTTATTGATTTTGGTGGTACGCCCGCCTGGACTCGAACCAGGGACCCTCTGATTAAAAGAAGTTGCCCGCACCGTATCGCGGCGTTGTCCCTGTGTGAATGCGTGTTACATAATCCCATGAATATCAATGCCTTGCAGGAGTATCGCGTTTCGCTTGCGTGAATTCAGGTGAATGCGTATTCTGTCTGCGTGGTGACTCAGTGGTGACTCTTGAGGCTGGCCATGCTGACAGAACGCATCATCCGCGACGCCAAGCCGGGGCCGAAACCGCACGTCATTTGGGATCGTACCATTGCCGGATTGGGGGTCCGAGTCTTCCCGTCCGGTGGCAAGGCGTTCGTTCTCTCCTACCGTTCCGGGGGCCGCAAGCGGCTCGCGACCTTGGCGCGATGCTCCGAATTGTCGCTCAAGGCCGCGCGCGATCGGGCCGGCGCGGAGCTGGTACGAATCCGCGAAGGCGAGACCGACCCGCTTGACCGCCGACGCGAGGCGAGGGAGGCGCCGACCGTTGCCGATGGCGTAGAGCGCTTTCTAGGCGAGTATGCCAGCGAGCGACTCAGGATCGGCCGCCTCAGTCCGCGCACCGTCGCCGACTACCGCCAACAGACCCGACGCTACATCCTGCCGGTGCTCGGCAAGCTCAAGGTCGCCGACGTGAACCGGCGGCATATCGAGGTCATGGTGAAGCCGCTACGGCCGGTGCAGCGCAACCGTGTGCTGGCCGTCACGTCCCGGCTGTTCACTCTCTATGAGCGATGGGAGTGGCGACCACAGCATTCCAACCCCGTGCGTGGTATCGAGCGCGCGCGCGAAGAACCGCGCGACCGCGTGCTCGATCCGTCGGAGCTGGGGGCGCTGGCGTCCGCCCTGGACGCGGAGGTCGAGCGGAGCCCGGCCGCCGTGGCCGCGATCCGCGTGGCCGCGCTCACCGGTCTGCGCATCGGCGAAGTCTTGGCGATCCGCTGGGAGGACGTGTCATTCGAGACTGGCCGGCTGACGATGCCCGTGACCAAGACGGGCAGGCGCACCCATGACCTGCCGACGCCTGCCGTCGAAGTGCTGGCGGCGCTGCCCCGGATCAACTCGTGGTGCTTCACGACCGGCGCCGACTCGGCGATCACCTACAAGACGACGCGCGCCGTCTTCGCCCGCGTGGTGGAGTCTGCCGGCCTTGACGACGTGCGGCTCCATGACCTGCGGCGCACCGTCATGACGAACGCTGCAATGGCTTGGGTAGGGACTCACGTGCTGCGCGACCTGCTGGGCCACAAGACGACGGCGATGGCCGATAGGTACGTCCGCGCCGTGGGCAACCCCGTGCGCGATGCACGCGAGGCCGTGGCCGGGCAGATGGCCGCCATGATGCGGGGCAAGGGCGGCGAAGTGGTGACGCTGCGGGGGCGGGATGCTCGATCCTGATATCCGCGCTCGGCTGAGGGATAGGAGTTCCGTCAGCGACATCTTGGCGAAGGCGTTTCCATGGCTGGGTGAGAGAAAGCCGAGGCGCGGACGCGGGCGCCCAAACGGTGCTGACGCGATTCGCAACGGCGCCATCTTCGACGGAGTCGAAGCGCTGCGACGGGATGGGATGAAGGAACGCCCTGCGCTGCGAACCGTCACCGAGAGTATTCCTACCCTGAGCTATGAAGGCGTGAGGTCTGCTTACAAGGCGGAGCGTGAGCGGCGGAAGCGAATTGCTGGCTTGCCGGGTGTCACGCCCGAACAGTTGCAGGAAGCAATCTGCAAAGAGGCGAAGCGACAAGAGCGCATGACCCGCGTGCTCCGCGATTTATTCACTCACTAACGAGGCGATATTTCGGTTTAGCGTGCCTCACGTCGATTTGACGGGAGAGACACGCAATGCATCGCTTCGACCCCGACCGCTACTACAAGACCGACGATCCAGCGCTGGCCGTGATCGGCACCCGCGGCACACTCGCGCAATGGCGCCACCGCGGGGAGGGCCCGCCCTACGTTAGATTCGGGAATAGAGTGCTCTATCACGGCGCGGCGCTGAATGCTTGGCTCGATGCCCGCGTGGTCGAGCCCACCTCCCGGCCGCCGCTTGGCGGCGAACCCGCGGGAGCTGCGGCGTAGCATGTAGGCACCGCGAGGCGCCGACATGAGCGGACGCGCGCGGGACTGGGCCAGCAACCAGCACGTCGGCAACGCGCTCCGAAAGGCCGTGCTCAACTGCCTGTGCGACTTCCACAACGCGCGCACGGGCCGTTGCAACCCAACAGTGGCGACCATCGCCGCAACGACCGAGATAGCCGAGCGCGCCGTGCGCTACCACCTAAACGCGCTCGAGAAAGCCGGCTACTTCAGGCGAGAGTTGAAAGGCCGGAGCTACCACTACGTGCTTGGCTGCGACTTTGACAGGGCAACAGCGGCACCAGATGCCGCTAAACAGCGGCACGAGATGCCGCTATCGGGTGACGCGATAGCGGCAAATCCTGCACGAAAGGCGGCAAATCCTGCACGAAAGGCGGCACCAGATGCCGCCAAACCTAAATTAACCCTTAAGAACCACGCGCCGGCTTCGTCGCAGTCCTTCACTGCGACGGAGACGAAGCCGGCGCGTAGCCCACTCCCCAACACCGAGTCCGGGGCCGCGCGCGCCGCGCCCGCGACTCGTGGCTGTGGCCACGGTCGCGGCGCGCGCGACCCTTACGAGCCGGCGGGGGACGAAAAACAACAGATGCTCACAGTGCTCCGCCAAGCGGATTGCGCCATGACCCGCAAGGATTTCATGGCTGCGCTCAGCGTGTCGTCATATCGCTGGCAGACCTACTACCGCTGGAAACTCGACAAGCTGATTGCGGAGGGACTTGTCGTGAAGTCCGGGCGCGGCATGGCGGGCGATCCTGACCGCTTCGCGCTGCGCTACCCGCAGGCCGTGGGCGCGCCATGACCCGCAGGCGCCGCACCCGAAGCCCGGCGAGGTTGCGAGCCATCCGCCGGGAAGCTGCCCTGAGTGCGTGGTGGCGAGCGCCGACGCCCTGCCGCTCTAACATTCCAATTGACATGTCGTTCCGAAAGCGGACCATTGTGCACATGCGAACAGTGCGTTGCACCGCAGCACGGCAAGGGAACCCTGTTCCCCTTCCGTCCGCGACAGGCCTCCACCGTGACGCGCACACACGACGTGACAGAAACCGATGAGCGCGGCTGACCGGACGCGCCGCTACCTGCGCGGCCTCGTGATCGGGCAAGGGCGCCACGCTGGCGAGCCTTTCGAGGTCCTGCGCTGGCAATCGCGGTTTCTCCGGGGCGCCCTGGCCGAAGGCGTGTCGGAGTCGGCGCTGAGCGTCGCGCGAGGCGGCGGCAAGTCGACGCTGACGGCCGGGATTGCGTGCGCCGCGCTTGACGGGCCGCTTGCCGAGCCGGCCGCCGAAGTGCTGATCGTCGCGAGTAGCCACGAGCAAGGGCAGATCGTGTTTCGGCACGTCCAGCGCTTCCTCGCGGCGAAAATCGAGGCCGGCGAGTTTCGGATGCAGGACACCGTGAACACGTCGCGCCTGACGCACCGGAAAACCGGAACAATGCTGTCCGTAAAGGGCAGCGACCCGAAGCGCCTGCACGGGGCTGCCCCTTCGCTCACGATCTGCGACGAAGTGGCGATGTGGCCGACTCCGCGCGTCGACGCGATGCTGGCGGCGTTGCGGACGGCGGCCGGCAAGGTGCCAAATTCGCGGCTGTTCATGATTGGGACGCGGCCGGCGGATGAGGCGCACCCGTTCGCCCTGGCGCTCCGCGAGGCGGACTATTCGCAGTGCCACGCGGCGCGGCCGGGCGATTCGCCGTTCGCGCGCGCGACCTGGCGCCGGGCGAATCCGTCGCTCGACCACATGCCGGACCTTGAGGCGGCGATTCGCCGCGAGGCGAAGGCGGCGAAGCGCGACCCCTCGTTGCTCGCCTCGTTCAAGGCGTTGCGGCTGAATATGGGCGTCGCCGATACCGAACAGGCGACGCTGCTTGAGGCCGGGACCTGGGCCGCGATCGAGGGCCGGGCGGACCGGATCGGGGCGCCGGTTTGGGGCCTCGATCTTGGCACGAGCGCGGCGCAATCGGCCGTCGCGGCATTCTGGCCGGACAGCGGGCGCCTGGAAGTCATGGCGGCCTTCCCGTGGGAGCCGAGCCTGCACGAGCGCGGCTTGCGCGACGGAGTCGGCAATCTCTACCTGCTATGCGCGGACCGCGGCGAGCTGATCCGGGCCGGGCAGCGCGCGGTCGAGCTCGAGTTGTTGTTTCGGCAAGCGCTGCGGCGATTCGGGGCGCCGGCCGCGATTGCGGCGGACCGCTGGCGGGATGCGGAAGCCTTCGACGCGCTCAACAAGGCGGGCGTGCCGCTCGCACCGTTCGAGTCACGCGGGCAAGGCTACAAGGACGGCGCCGAAGATGTGCGGGCGTTCCGCCGTGCCTGTCTTGAGGGCCGGGTTGCCCCGGTCGAGTCCCTGTTGCTTCGCCACACGATGAGCGAGGCGCGCGTCGTCATGGACCCCGCCGGCAATGCGAAGCTCGCCAAGATGAGCGAAGGCGGGCGCCGGTTGCGGGCGCGCGACGATGCGGCGGCTGCGGCGATTGTCGCGGTTGCGCTCGGCTCGCGGCGCGGATCTGCCCCGCTGCGCCGGCCGCTTAGATCCGCGATTGTGGACGGCGCGGCATGAGCGCTTGGCACCTTCGCCGCGACCGGCGCCGCTGGGAAGCGACACGGCAAGCCGTGTTTCGCCGCGACGGGTGGCGTTGTGTGTGCTGCGGCCGGGCCGGGCGGCTCGAATGCGATCACGTCGTGCCGCTCACTGACGATCCGACTCAAGACGCCTACGACCCCGCCAACTGCCAGACCCTCGCGAGGGCCTGTCACCTGGCGAAGACACGGCGCGAAAGCGCCTCAAGACGCCGGCGCCCGGTGGCGCCGGCCGTGGCGGCATGGGGCCGCCTTGTGGCCGAAGCAATGGAGGCGACATGACGCGCAAGCAGAAGCTCCAGATCGAGCAGAGTGAAAAGCGGGAGCGGCTGAACGCGCTACTCGCCAAGGATGAGCTGACCGACGATGAGCGCGGCGAGATGGACGCGCTCACGAAGCGCATGCAGGAAATCGAGCCGGAGCTCCGCGCCGCGATCGTGGCCGAGGGCGACACTGAGAACCGCATTCGGGCCGAATTCGGCGAGGATCGCGAGGGTGCCGAGCTCCGCGCCCTGATTGCCGGCGCCGACCTGGGAACGATCTTCGAGTCGGTAATCGAGCACCGCGCGACGGACGGCCGCGAGGCCGAGCTGCAGGGGCACTACAAGATCGGGGCGAACCAGGTTCCGCTCGCGATGCTGCGCCGCGCCGATCCGGTCGAGACTCGCGCCGTGACGCCGGCACCGGCCAACGTGGGGCAGAATCAGGCGGCGATCATTCCGGGCGTGTTCCCGCAAGCGTGTGCATCGTTCCTGTCGGTCGACATGCCGACGGTGCCGACCGGGGAGGCCGTCTATCCGGTGCTCACCACGAATGCGAGCGTCACGAGCGCCAACGAAAATGCGGCCGTTGTCGAAACGACCGGCTCGTTCACGGCGGACGTGCTGAGCCCGCGCCGGCTTCAGGCATCGTTTTTCTACTCGCGGGAGGACCGGGCGCGCTTCGCGGGCATGGACGAGTCGCTCCGCATGAACCTGGGCGACGCGCTCGCTGACGCGCTCGACAAGGAAGTGCTGGCCGGCACGAACGGGCTGTTCGAGGGAACCAACCTCGCGAACCACAACGTCACGACCGAGACGACATACGCGCTATATCGCTCGCAGCTCGCCTACGGCCGCGTCGACGGCACCTATGCGGCGATGGTCGGCGACCTGCGCATCGTCATGGGCAGCGCGACCTATGCGCATGCGTCCGGAGAGTTCCGCAGCACGAACGCGGGCGATCGCGCCGCGCTCGAGGACCTGATGGAAGTCACGGGCGGCGTGAAGGTGAGCGCGCACGTGCCGGCCGTTTCGGGGAACAAGCAAAACGCGGTGATCCGGCTCGGCATGCGCCGCGACATGGTGGCGCCGATCTGGGAGGGCGTGACGCTGATCCCCGACGAGGTGACGAAGGCCGCGAACGGGCAAATCGTGTTGACCGCCGTCATGCTTCACGCCGTCAAAATCCTGCGGGCTGCGGGCTTCTACAAGCAACAGACGCAGCACGCCTAGAGGGCGCGTCATGTCCGCGATCGAGCGCCGCTACGTCGAGCTCCGGGCCGCTGCCGAAGGGCGGCGCCTGGAGGGCGTGGCGGTGCGCTACGGCGATACGGCACGCCTGCCCTGGGGCCGCGAGCGCGTCGCGGTGGGCGCGTTCCGGCCTCTCGGCGACGTGCTCTTGAACGCCAGTCACGACCGGGCCGCGCCCCTTGCCCGCACGGGCGGGGCCGGCCTCGTGTTGCTCGACACTGCCGATCAACTCGCGTTCCGCGCGGACCTGCCGGTGACGCGGGCTGCCGATGACGTGCTTGAGCTGGTGCGGGCCGGTGTCATGCGGGGCGCCAGTGTCGAAATGCGGGTGAGCGCGGAGCGGATCGAACGCGGCGTGCGCGTGATCGAGCGCGCCGTGCTGAGCGCCATTGGCATCGTCGATTCTCCGGCTTATCCCGCGTCCGAGGTCGAGGCGCGGCGCGCGGCCTGGCCGGTGCCGGCCAAGCGCAGGCGGGTCTGGCTATGACGCTGAAGCCGGAAACCTTCGACACGTTCGTTCTCACGCTCGGCACGACCGCCACAGATTTGACGGCGAACACGACGTTGCTCCCCGTGGCTCCGGACATACCGGCGGCTGCCGCCGGCATCTACGACGACCTGGAATTCGGCGTTCGGGAGGCGTTCATTCAATGCATCGAGGGCGGCGCACGCTGGCGTGAGAATGACGCGGCGCCTGCAGCGGGAGCCGACGGGCATGTTTTGAACGAGGGCGACGGCGTTGTGGTGACGCTCGTGGCGCGCGCCGTGGCCGGGCGCGGCTTCTGGGTCTGGCCGGCGGACGCCGACGAGACTACGAAGCTCGCCATCAGTCCGGCGGCGGGCGCGCCTGTCCGCGAAACCCGCTACGACGTTCCGACCGAGGCCGCGTAATGCCTGTCTCCCGCTTCGTTCGCGGTAGCAGCTCGCGTGCCGACGACTCCGGCGGCTCCGGCGGCTCGACCACGGGCAACGTCGCGCCGACACTTGCCGAGACCAAGGACGCGCTGCGCATCGACGATGACGCGCTCGACGGCGTGCTGACCAGGCAGATCGCCGCGGGCGTCGAGCGGGCAAACCGGCAAGCGCCGTCGGCGCCGGGCGATACTTGGCGGGAAGCGGTCCTGCGGTACGTCGCGCATCTCTACGAAATGGCGCCGGGCGAAGAGTCGTCGCCGACGGGAGTGTGGCGCCGTAGCGGTGCCGAGGGCCTGTTGGCACCCTGGACGATCCGGCGCGCCGGGGTGATCGCAGAATGAGGTGGCCCTGGCAGTGGGGCCGCGAGGCTCGGCAATCGTCCTACACCGATCAGCTCGTGAATGCGCTCGTGGCGCACGCGCAAGGCACGTCAACGACGGACGCGCACGCCACGGCCGCGCTGGAGGCCTGCGCTGCGCTCTACGCCGCAGCCTTCACCCGGGCGCGGCTCGAGCCGATGGTTGCCGCCGCGACCCCGGCTTTCCTCGCACTCGTGGCGCGCACCTTGATCCGCCGCGGCGAACTCGTGGCCGATATCCAGACCGACGGCGGCATGGTCGCTTTCGTTCCGGCCGGCACTCACGAGGTCCGGGGCCTGGCCGATGAGGCCACCTGGACCTACCGCGTGCACCGCTACGGGCCGTCGCGGGCCGAGTCGGCAGCGTTCCGCCAAGGTGCCGGGGTGCTGCATTTCCGCTACGCCGTGGACCCCGCCCGGCCGTGGCAAGGCGTTTCTCCGCTGGCCTGGGCCAGCGCGACGGCGAGCCTGGCCGGGCGCCTCGAGGCCGGGCTTAGCCAAGAGGCGGGCGCGCCGGCAGCGCAGTTGCTCCCTGTGCCGCAGGACGGCGGCGACGGCGGCGACAACGATCCGCTTGCCCAGCTCAAGACGGACATCGCGAAGGCAAAGGGCCGCGCCGTGCTGGTCGAGACCACGGCGGCCGGATGGGGCACGGGGCAAGGCGGGGCGCCGCGCCGCGATTGGGTGCCGTCGCGCATCGGCTTCAACCCGCCGGACGTGTCGCGGACTATCCGGGACGATGTGTTTCAGCACGTGGCGGCGGCCTGCAATGTGCCAGGCGTCTTGCTCGACCCGCGAAGCGAAGGAACCAGTCAACGCGAAGGCTTGCGCCGATTCGCGCACCTGGGCCTGGAGCCGCTTGGCGAGCTGATCGCAGCCGAGCTCGCGGCCAAGCTCGACATGCCGGCGCTGCGCTTCGACTTCAGCATGCTCATGGCTTCAGACTTGGCCGGGAAAGCGCGGGCCGTCGGCATTCTCGCCAAGGCCGGAGTCGAGCTGCCCGAAGCACTGCGGCTCGCGGGCCTCGCGGCGTGAGCTTCGACAAGGCCGCCTACATGAGGGAGTGGCGCTTGAAGCGCGCGGGCGAGGGGCGCTGTCCGAACTGCGGCCTCGCGATGGCGCCGGCAACCACCTCCACCAAGTGCCGCGAGTGCCGAGCCGTCGACAAGGCAAAGGAGAAGCGGAGCCGTCGCTACCGGCACCTGGGCCGGGCGGTGGAGCCGCTGTTGCGCGACGCGATGGCGCGCGGCGAGTTCACCCGAATATCGCCATCGCAGGCGCTGAAGCTCGTCCAGATTCTCGACATGCCGAGGGCGCCATGAGCGACGACAAGCCGAAGACGGTCACGATCGAAATGGACGAGCCAACCATGCAACGCCTGGCGGAGCTGATGCCAGCCGTCGCGGCATGGGCGAAGGCTGAGGGCGCGCCGGCGACGGCGCCCGGCGACGTAATCGCGCTCTGCATCACCTTTACGCATGCAACGATCTTCACGACCGCGCACAACATGATTGCCGAAGCGGCGGGCCGGCCTCCTACCAAGATGCAGTGAATTCCGGCGTACCTCGATTCGCCATCGTAGCGTCGGAAGCGGCGACGGCCGGGGGTAGTGGCCCGGCCGCCGTCGCACCTGCCGTCTTCAGTGCTCTTTGGCGCCGCTTGACTGCTTCTCCATCAACGCGGCCCCGGTCTGCATGCGCTCCAGCCTCGTTTCGTCGTCCGCCATCCGGCGCACCGCCCATCGGATGATCGTCTCGTCTGGCGTGTCGTCGTCGAAGCAATCGACTCGCTCTCTCAGGGTTTGAAGATCGGCCGCGAGCTGATCTTCCCCGGTATTCGACATAGTGGATTCTCCCGGTTGTGAGGTGAACAACGCGCCGGACCGTCCGACCCCGAAGTCGACCGGGCGTTGGGGATGTGGTGACTCAGTGGTGACTCAATGGACTTTGGAGTTTGAAACTTGCGTCTAAACCATTGATTTTGTTGGTACGCCCGCCTGGACTCGAACCAGGGACCCTCTGATTAAAAGTCAGATGCTCTACCACCTGAGCTACGGGCGCGCCGCGGCGCCGAACGATAGGGAGGCACCGCCGGGGGGTCAAGCGGTCGTCCTTGTCCCGCCCACTCACGCCAAGTCTCCTCATTCCCCGAGTGGTATGCCGGTTGGCTGGTTGGGGAGACCTTTGGCAGTGGATCGGGGATTGGGTGCCGCCGATCCGAGGTCTCGGCTGTCTGCGATTGGGCGTAGCGGGGGCGCTTCGCAGGGCGACGGCGTGGTCGGGCCAGGTGTGTCGGTTCGCGGGCGGGGCGTCCCGGCCGCGGCAATGCCCGCCGGAGCGGCGCGGCCTCAGGCCGGGAGCGGCGGCGGGCGGGCGTGGATGCGCACCCGGAAGCGGTCCAGAACGGTGCGCGCGAAGCGGTCTGCGAAGCGCAAGACCCTCTCGCGCGCATGGCAGGCCAGCCGGGCCAGGGTGTTGAGCACAAGGAAGCGCCGCCGCTTCGGCCGGATGCGATGCAGCGCCTCGGGCAGGCCGAGGCGCTTGAACGCGGACAGCAGGTTGTAGAGCACCACGTTGAGGCGGAACCACGCCGCGTTGGCGCCGAACTTCTGGCTCGGCAGCGCTGCCGCCGCGAGCTCGTTGGCGAGCACGTCATGGGCATGCTCCACCGTGCCCGCCTTGCCGCGATGCCAGCGCAGCAGAGCGCCCGCGTCGCCGCCCTCCGGGTCGTCGCGGTTGGTGACGACACAGAAGTGCTTGACCGCCTCGCCGTCGGCGAACAGCGATCCCTGCCTGCGGCTGATCCGGATCGCGATATAGCGAAGCCTGCGCACAACGCCGTCGGGCTGATCGATCGCGCCGTCAGGCAGATGGTCGAGCTCCGCCCAGTGGCGAAGCGCGCCGTCGTCGCAGCGCTTCAGCTGCCAGGCCGCCTCGTCGAGGTCCTGCATGCGCCGCAGCAGCCCAGCGCTCACCGGCACCGAGATCGCGAACCCCACCTGCCTCCGATCCAGGTACACCATCAGGGAATGGTCGTAGAGCGCGCTGTCGGCGCGCAGATAGACCCGGTCCACTCCCTCGGGCAACGCCGCCAGCGCGCGCTCGATCACCCGGCGGTTGCCGCTCTGCGCAGAGACGTTGCCGTCCCGGAACTCGTCGGCCATGATCGCATCCTGCTCCGCCCACAGCGCCACCACCGGCCGATAGCCCCGCCTGCCGTCGTAGCAGCGCCTTGCCGCGCGCTTGGACGAGGCCAGGATGGTGGCATCCACGTCGATCGTCGCCACCCTCTGCGGCGCCCGCGCCTGAAGTTCCGCAACCGCCGCCGCCGCCCCGGAGCTGCGGAAATGCTCGATCAGCGCCGGCACACCCCCGTGCGCCGTCACCGCCCCAAGCCCGACCTCGCAATCCAACTCAAAGTCCAGACGAGACCCTGACACCCACCCCCCAACTCTCACCCGCCGGGTGAACCCTCAAGACCCATAACCCGGCAGAGACAAACGTCAATCCCTCCCAAGCCAAAGCGAGCCCGGGGAATGAGGATGCAGGGCTTTGAGGGGGTTAGTGCTTGATTGTTGATCTCGAAACTGGCTCCCCGGGCCGGACTCGAACCAGCGACCCAGCGGTTAACAGCCGCTTGCTCTACCAACTGAGCTACCGGGGATCATCAATCGTTGTTTGGCCACTCGCCTCCCCGCCGAACGTCCAATTGCGCGCCCTATATAGCATCGAGTCGGCCGCCATTCCAGAGAAGCCGCGGGCGCGTGCGTCGTGCCGCGACACGGAGCTCCTCGCAGCCGACATTCTCGCCCGTCTCGGTCCGGTCGAGCACGAATTGGGGCGGGCCGTGGGTGATCAGGACATCGACGTGCGCTGGAATCAGGTCCCACTTCTCGCAAAGCTCTGCGCCGCGCTCTAGGTTGAAGGCCATGTCGAAGAACCAGGTTGCCAGGGCGAGCCCCAATAGGTCATTCCCCCGATCTCGAAGCCGCAATCCAGGAGATAGTGGCAATCGGCAGGTTCTCCGAACCCAGACCGGGGTCGCCTCCAGATATCGGTCGTGGCTTCCAGCGATCATCGAATGACGGTGACGTACGCGATTATGTGTCAGTTGGAAAAGGGGTGCTCCCTGTGGTTAGACAACAACCACCAGCAGGGGCACCCCGGTGCCGTAGCGTACAGCGACGATTCAGAGTCTACCAAGGGGCGAGGATCAAGAGCTTAGGGTGACAGCGGGTTGCAGCAGCGGGGACATTCCTGCGAGTACCTTCGGTCCCTGCCGAACCTCGATCCGTGACGCCGTTACCGGACACCGATCCAATAGCCGGGACCGACAGCGAAGCGAGCGAATGGGACGGTGACAGGAAGAAGAGTCGGAGCGATCTGACTTGGCGTTGCGGCGTGCGATTTGGGCGGTACAATCCGGCCGGGCCCAGGATTGCTACATGGAAAATGCGTCCCATGTGACCGGTCTCCGACCGATGCGGTTTCTGGCCGACGGTAGCAAGAGTCAAGAGAACGGCAATGTGTTCGCGACGGGACCGCAAGTGCACGGCGCTTGGCGTCATACGGCGACTAGAAACGAAGGCCGTCTCCCTGTGTCTGTGTGTGATGCTCTTGGCAGCGGGCGGTGCGGCAGTTCAGGCGCAGGAGGCACGCCTGTTTGCGGCGCACGCGCTGGCGTTTGGAGCGTCGGCGCTCGAGGGGGCAGCCGCGGTGACCCAAGTTCTGGCAACGATACCAACGGTGGGTCGGGCGGAGACACTCTAAGGAAGGTCTGAACAACCCTGGTTTCGGCGGGTATTCGGGTTGTCTGGTCGGTTCGTGACACGGCGCAGCTGTAAAAACTAAGACTTAGTCTGACATCGCTGCCTTATCGGCCTGGCGGGTTGTCAGAGGTATGGCAGCTGTCGGTCGTCACGCTGCGGCCAGGATTTGTCTCGCGCCACCTGGGCGGTGTCAAGAAAGGTGGCCATCGGTGTCGCTAGCAGATGATGTGTCCGGTTTAGGTAGCACACGAGTTGTCCGGTTTGGTTTCTCCGTGGGGAGGGACCGCGATGAACCGGACGGCGTTGCTACAGGAACGCAGGATGCAGAGCTTTTGTGATGTTCTGGGCCATTGGCAGGCACGGCGGCTTTCGGCCCTGGAGGCGGCGGAGCTTCTGGGGATGAGCGAGCGCAGCTTCCACCGCTACCGGCGACGCTATGAGGAGGAAGGCTTGGACGGCCTCTTCGACCGCAGGCTCGGCAAGGCGTCTGCGCGCCGCGTGCCGGCCGATCGGGTGGCCTGGATGCTCGACGAGTACCGAAGCCGCCACATGGGCTGGACGGTCAAGCACTTCCACGACCATCTGCGCACCCACCACGGCTTCGCCTGGAGCTACACCTGGACCAAGACCACGTTGCAGCGCGCAGGCCTGGTCCCCAGGGCACGAAGGCGCGGCGCCCACCGCCGCCGGCGCCAGCGCAAGCCCTGCGTCGGCATGATGCTCCATCAGGACGGCTCGCGGCATGAATGGCTCGCCGGCCAGCCGCCTCTCGACCTCATCGTCACCATGGACGACGCCACGAGCGAGATCTACTCGGCCTTCCTGGTCGACGAGGAAGGCACCGCGTCCACCTTCCGCGCGCTGAAGCAGGTGTTCCGCACCGAGGGCCTGCCCAGCAGCCTCTATACCGACCGTGCCAGCCACTACTTTCACACCCCAGAGGCGGGCGGCAAGGTCGCCAAGGACAGGCGCACCCAGGTCGGCCGCGCCCTGCACCAGCTCGGCATAGACCACATCGCCGCCTACTCGCCCCAGGCGCGCGGCCGATCCGAGCGCACCTTCGGCACCCTCCAGGACCGCCTGGTCAAGGAACTCAGCCTCGCCGGCATCACCGAGATCGAGGCCGCAAACCGCTTCATCGAAGAGAGCTACCTGCCCGACCACAACCGACGCTTCGCCACCGAGCCTGCGCTCGAAGACAGCGCCTTCGTCCCCCTCGTCCCGCCCGACCAGGCCGACAACATCCTCTGTCGCCAGGAAGAGCGTGTGGTCGGAAACGACAACACCGTGCGCTACGGCCAACGCAGGCTCCAAATCCCCGCCTCCCCGGCCAGGGCGCACTACGTCAAGGCCACCGTCCGCGTGCACGAGTATCCCGACGGAACCCTGGCCATCTTCCACGGGCCCCGATGTCTCGCCCGCTACCGCGCCGACGGAGAGCCCATCGACACACAGACCCGGCAGGCCGCGTGAGACGCTTCGACGCGGCCAGACCAAGCCCTGTGGATAAGTGGACAGCCGCAAAGCGCCTGACCACTTCCCCACAGGGCCAACCGCAACAACAGAAGCGGACAATCAATGTGCTACCAAAACCGGACAAATGCACTTGCTAGCGACAGAAAGGTGGCCATCGGCGTCTTTCCGTAGCACCACCGTCCCTGATGCGAGCGTTCCTCGTTGTACTCAGGCATCCAGACATCCAGGTCGCTCTGCAGCTCGTCGATCGAGGCGTAGATCCTCTTGCGGAACGCGACGCGATAGAACTCGTTCAGCACCGTCTTGTGGAAGCGCTCGGCGATGCCGTTGGTCTGCGGGCTCTTGGTCTTGGTGCGGCTGTGATCGATGTTCTCGACCGCGAGGTAGAGCTCGTACTCGTGCCCACCGTGCACCGCACCATGGTCCGGGGTCTCGATTCAGGGCAGGGCCGCGGTCAGAAGTGCCGGTAGCCAGCGCGAGCCAGCGCGAGCGGCTGGCCGTCGGCATCTGAGATTGTGACGCCCTGTCCCGTCTCGATCCCACCAATGCGGGTAAGCGCAAGGCCGAGGCGGCGGCCGAAGGCGTCGATGGCCTCGCGCTCCGAGGGGGGCGCGCAGAACAGCAGCTCGTAGTCGTCGCCGCCGGTCACGAGGTCGGCGATGTCGACCTCGCCCGCAGCCAGCGCCCGCCGCGCCGGGTCCGAGAGCGGCACGGCATCCGCCCTGACGCGAGCCGCGACTCCCGATCGTTCGCTGATATGGCCGAGGTCGGCGACGAGACCGTCGGAGACATCGATGGCGCAGGTCGCGAGCCCGACCAGTGCGGTGCCGAGCGCGAGCCGGGGCTCGGGCAGACGGAAGCGCTCGGCGAGCGCCGCGCGGTCCTCGGGCGAGAGCGCGGCGAGGCCGCCCTGCACCGCGCGCAGGCCCAGCATCGCGTCGCCGATGGTGCCCGAGACGTAGATGTCGTCGCCGTCGCACGCCCCCGCGCGAGGGAGGCAGGCATCGCCCTCGACCGTGCCGAAGGCCGTCAGCGAGAGCACCGCCGGCCCCTCGGTCGCCACCGTGTCGCCGCCGATCAGCGCGACGCCGAACTCGCCCTGGTCGCGGGCGAGACCGGCGGCGAACGCCTCCACCCAAGCGTCGCCGACATCAGAAGGAAGCGCGAGGCCGAGCGCGTAGCCCGTCGCCGTCGCCCCCATCGCTGCGAGGTCCGAGAGGTTCACCCGCAGCAGCCGGCGGGCGAGGATCGCGGGCCCCTCGCCCTCGGGATAATGCACGCCGGCCACCATGATGTCCTTGGTGACGACGAGGCCGGAGCCTGCCGGCGGCGTCAGCAGCGCGCCGTCGTTGCCGAGCGCGAAGGCGCCCGGCGCGGCGCGGCTCAGCGGCTCGAAGAAGCGGGCGATGAGGTCGAATTCACCGTGCCCGCGCCGGCCGGTCATGGTCCGCTCCGTCCCCCATCTCCGCCGCGCGCAGCCTGCGCGCCAGGCTGTCGAGGGCGCCGTTGACGAAGGCCGGCTCGCGCTCGGAGTAGAAGGCGCGCGCAAGCTCGACATACTCGTCGATCACAACGCGCGCCGGCACGTCCGGGCAGGCCGCAAGCTCGCAGGTGGCGGCCCGCAGGAGGGCGCGCACCACGGCGCCCAGCCGCTCCATGCTCCAGTGCTCCGCGAGCGTCGCCGCCACCAGGGCGTCGAACTCGTCCGCCCGTGCGGCCGCCTCGCGAACCGAGCGCTCGAAGTGGCGGCGGTGGGGGGCCGCGTAGCGCTCGCCGTCGATCTCGTGGCCGGCGCGGTGGCTCAAAAACTCCTCGATCACCTCGTCCGCCGGCTGGCCGGACATTTCGATCTGATAGAGCGCCTGCACGCAGGCGAGCCGCGCGCTGCTCCGCCCCTGGCCGCGTGGCGGAGTCGCCTGTGCGGCGTCGGGGGCGGCGGTCATCGCGCCTAGCCCTGTGAGGCCGCGCCGAGGGAGGCGCGGATCGCCATCATCGCGAGGCACGCCTTGGCGGCGTCGGCACCCTTGTTCTTCCGGTCCGTCGCCGCCCGCTCCCAGGCCTGCTCGCGGTTCTCGGCAGTCACCACGCCGAAGCCGAGGGCCACGCGGTGACGCGCGGCCAGAGTGGCGAGCCCGCGCGCGCATTCGCCGCAGACATGCTCGTAGTGGCTGGTCTCGCCCCGGATCACGCAGCCGAGCGCGACGAGGCCGTCGTAGCGCCCGCTGTCGATCGCCATCGCCAGCGCCGCAGGCAGCTCGAAGGCGCCCGGCACGCTGATGCGCTCGTGGCTCGCTCCGGCCTCGTCGAGGGCGCCCGCCGCGCCGGCCACAAGCTGGTCGGCAATATCCTCGTAGAAGCGCGCCTCCAGGATGAGGACCCTCCGCCCCTCAGTCATCGCAGCCGGCCATCCACGCGCGCCGCGCCTCGTCCGAGATCGGGCGCTGGTCGACCACCTTGAGCCCGTAGCCGTCGAGCCCGACGATGGTCCAGTGCGTGTTGTGCAGCAGGATCATGTCGCGGACACCGAGATCGAGCAGGATCTGGGCAGCGACGCCATAGTCCCTGAGGCCCTCGCTATCCTCATGATCGGCGTCCGGCTCCGCCGCCTCCGACAGCCGCACGGGAAAGGGCTCGCGAATCACCACCACGACCCCGCGCCCGAGCTCGCCGATCATCCTGAGCGCGGCCTGGAGCTTGCCGGTGTTCTCGCCTCCGGCGTCGCCGAGCCCGTCGTCGAGGATGTTGAAGGCGTGGGCCCGCACCGGCACCGGCTCGTTGTCCCAGACGTCGCCCTTCACCAGCGCGATGTGCTCGGCCTTCTGCACCGTGTCGGCGTAGACGTACATGCGGAAGGCCCCGCCGTGATGGGAGGTCAGCGTGGTCTCCCGCACCCTGCGGATGATGCTGTCGTGCCGCAGCCGGTAGGCGATCAGGTCCGCGATGGTCGCAATCTTGACGTTATGGCGCTGGGAGAAGGCCTCGAGGTCCGGCATCCGCGCCATGGTCCCGTCGTCGTTCATGATCTCGCAAATCACGGCGGACGGGTTGAGGCCGGCGAGCCGGGCGAGGTCCACGCTCGCCTCGGTGTGCCCGGTCCGCGCCAGCACGCCGCCGTCGCGCGCGACGAGGGGGAAGACGTGACCCGGCGAGGTCAGATCGTCCGGGCCGCAGCGCGGGTCGATAGCGACCGCGATGGTGCGCGCACGGTCGGAGGCGGAGATGCCGGTGGTGATTCCCTCGCGCGCCTCGATGGAGACCGTGAACGCCGTGTCGTGGCGGGACTCGTTGCGCTTGGGCATCAGCTCGAGGCCGAGGTCGCGCACCCGGTCGCTGCCGAGCGCGAGGCAGATCAGCCCGCGGCCGTAGCGGGCCATGAAGTTGATGGCCTCGGGCGTCGCCATCTGGGCCGGGATGACCAGATCGCCCTCGTTCTCCCGTTCCTCGTCGTCCGCGAGGATGACCATTCGCCCGTTGCGAAACTCCTCGACCGTCTCCTCGACGGACATGAGCTTGCAGGACGACGCGGCGCGCGACATCTCGACCCTTCAGCGCTCGGAATGAAGGCGCGCAAGGTAGCGCGCGATCAGGTCCACCTCAAGATTGAGCCTTCGGCCGGCGGCGCAGTCGCGGAAGGTGGTCTCGGCCAGCGTATGGGGGATCAGATTGATGCCGAACACGTCGCCCGCCACCTCGTTCACCGTGAGGGAGACGCCGTCGAGCGCGACCGATCCTTTGGGGGCGACGAAGCGCGAGAGCTCCGCCGGGCAGCGGATGGAAAGCCTGAGCGAGTCCCCTTCCGGCTCCGCCCCTTCGAGCACCGCGACGCCGTCGATATGGCCGCTCACCAGGTGGCCGCCGAGCTCGTCGCCCAGGCAGAGCGCGCGCTCCAGGTTGACCCCGGTCCCTTCGCGCCAGTCGCCGAGGGTGGTCCTGTCCGCGGTCTCGCGGGAGACATCGACCGCAAACCATCCCGGCCCCTTGTCGACCACGGTGAGGCAGGGGCCCGAGCAGGCGATGGAGGCGCCGAGCGCTATGGTTCCGGTGTCGTAAGCGGTCTCGATCGCCAGCCTGTGCCCTCCGCCTGGCGCGTCGGCGATCTCCCGCACCTGGCCGACGTCGGTGACGATTCCGGTGAACACGGCGCGCCGCTCAGCCTGCCGGCACCAGCGTTTCCAGCACGTCCTCGCCCAGCGGGGCCGAAGAGACACGCTGGAAGCGCGGCATGTCGTCGGCGCGGTCCACGCCGAGCGCTGCCAGCGCCGGCACGCCGTCGCCGCCGACGACCCCGGGTGCCCGGAACCACTCGATGCGATCGACCAAGCCGGCGCCGAGCAGAGAGGCCGCAAGCCGGCCGCCGCCCTCCACCAGCATCCGGGTCAAGCCGCGCGCGGCCAGCGATTCCAGCGCGGCGGCAAGCGACGGCCGTCCGTCCGCTTCCGCCGCCACCTGGATGACCTCCACGCCTGCCTCGCACCAGGCTGTGTGCCGTCCATCCCCGCCCAGTTCCTGGGTCGAGACGATCCAGGTCGGATGCTCGCCCGCATCCGCGATGAGCTGGTGGCTTGTCGGCAGCCGCGCACTGCCGTCGATCACGATGCGGACCGGGCTCCGGCCGTCCAGGCCGGGCAGCCGGCAGGTGAGTGCCGGGTCGTCGGCGAACGCGCTCGCCGCCCCCACCATCACGGCGTCGTTCCGGGCCCTGAGCAAGTGCCCGCGGGCCCGCGCCGCCGCGCCGGTGATCCAGCGGCTGTCGCCGCTGCGCGTGCCGATCCGCCCGTCGAGCGTGCTCGCAAGCTTGAGCGTCACGTGGGGCCGGCCCTTCTCCACCCGCGCAAGAAAACCCGCGTTGAGCGCACGTGCCTTGGCCTCCAAACAGCCCCCCGCAACCTCGATCCCCGCGTCTTCGAGCACGACAATGCCGCGCCCCGCGACGCGGGGATCCGGATCTTCGAGAGCGACGACGGCGCGCGCGATCCCGGCCGCGATCAACGCCTCGGCGCAGGGGCCGGTCTCGCCATGGTGGGCGCAGGGCTCCAGGGTGGTGTAGCAGGTGGCGCCTCGCGCGCCGTCGCCTGCTAGGGCGAGCGCCTCGGTCTCGGCATGGGGCCGGCCGCCGGGCTGGGTCCAGCCCCGCCCGACGATGTGTCCCTCCTTGACCAGAACGCAGCCCACCGCCGGGTTGGGCCACACGTTGCCGAGGCCCCGGCCCGCCAGCGCCAGCGCCAGCGCCATGAAGCGGCGGTCGAGGGCCGGGTCGGCCTCCGCCATGCGTTCAGTCCCGCTCGTCGGCGAGGCCGCCGATGAACTCCTCGAAGTCCTTTTTCTCGCCGAAGTTCCGGTAGACCGAGGCGAAGCGCACGTAGGCGACTTGGTCCAGACCGGCGAGTGCCTCCATCACCATCTCGCCGATCACCGTGCTCGGTATCTCGGTTTCGCCCAGACTCTCCAGCCGGCGCACGATGCCGGTCACGATGTGATCGACCCGGTCGGGCTCGACCGGCCGCTTGCGCAGCGCGATCTGCATGGAGCGCGCCATCTTCTCGCGCTCGAAGGGGACCCGCTGGCCGTTGCTCTTGATCACCGAGAGCTCGCGCAGCTGGATCCTCTCGAATGTGGTGAATCGGCCGGCGCAGTTGGTGCATTGCCGGCGGCGTCGGATCGCGGTGTTGTCCTCCGTCGGCCGCGAATCCTTCACTTGCGTGTCTTCATTGCCGCAGAACGGACAGCGCACGGCGAGCCTCCTCTCAGGCGTGACCGGGGTAGACCGGGAAAGCGGCGCAGAGCGCGCGGACCTCCTCGCGGATCTCGACCGCAAGGCTCTCGCTGCTGCCCGCCGCGTCGGCCTCGCGGTCGAGCAGGTCGGCGATCCAGCCCGCGATCCGCCGGAACTCGGCGGTGCCGAAGCCGCGGCTCGTCGCCGCCGGGGTGCCGAGCCTGATGCCGGAGGTGATCCACGGCTTCTGGGGATCGAAGGGGACGCCGTTCTTGTTGCAGGTGATCCCGGCGTGCTCCAGCACCGCCTCCGCCACCTTGCCGGTGAGCCCCTTGGCGCGCAGGTCGACGAGCAGCAGGTGCGTGTCGGTCCCACCGGAGACGATGTCGTAGCCGCGCTCCATCAGCGCGCCCGCCAGCGCCTTGGCGTTGGCCACCACCTGCTGGGCATAGTCCTTGAACGCGGGCGTCATCGCCTCGCCCAGCGCCACCGCCTTGGCCGCGATGACATGCTCCAGCGGCCCGCCCTGGAGGCCGGGGAAGACCGCCGAGTTGATTCGCTTCGCCAGCGCCTCGTCGTCGGTCAGGATCATGCCGCCGCGCGGGCCGCGCAGGGTCTTGTGGGTGGTCGTCGTGACGATGTGGGCATGCGGGAAGGGGTTGGGATGGATCCCCGCCGCGACCAGCCCCGCGAAATGGGCCATGTCGACCATGAAGACTGCTTCCACCGAATCCGCGATGGCGCGAAAGCGCGCGAAGTCGATGATGCGCGGGTACGCCGAGCCGCCGGCCAGGATCAGCTTGGGCCTCTCGGCCTCCGTCAGCGCCTCCACCTCGTCGAAGTCGATCCGCCCGTCCTGGCGGCGGACGCCGTACTGGATCGCCTTGAACCACTTGCCGGAAAGATTGGGCGGCGCGCCGTGGGTGAGGTGCCCGCCGGCCGCGAGCGAGAGCCCTAGAAAGGCGTCGCCCGGCTCCAGCGTGGCGAGAAAGGCCGCCTGGTTGGCCTGCGCGCCAGAATGCGGCTGCACGTTGGCGAAGCCGCAGCCGAAGATCGCGATCGCGCGCTCAATCGCGAGCGCCTCGCCGATATCGACGTTCTCGCAGCCACCGTAGTAGCGCCGGCCGGGATAGCCCTCGGCGTACTTGTTGGTGAGCACCGAGCCTTGCGCCTCGAGTACCGCGCGGCTCACGATGTTCTCCGACGCGATCAGCTCGATGGTCGTCTGCAGGCGCTCGACCTCGCCGGAGACCGCCGCGTACACCGCCGCATCGGCCTCCTGCAGGGAGCTGGTGAAGAACGAAGTCCCGGCCCCGCTCTCGGGGCTCGTGGAAGCAGCCAAAGCCGGTTCCCTTTCTCGTTCGCTCAGGAGAGCTTGGCGACGCGCGCCTGGTGGCGGCCGCCCTCGAATTCGGTATCCAGAAACGCCTGCAGGCAGCGGCGCGCGGTGTCCTCCGACACGCGGCGGGCGCCGAGCGCGAGCACGTTTGCATCGTTATGGGCGCGCGCGAGCCGCGCTTCGTCTGCGTCGTGGCAAAGCGCGCCGCGCACCGCCCGGCTGCGGTTGACCGCGATGCTCATGCCGATGCCGCTCCCGCAGATCAGGACGCCCCGGTCGGCGTCTCCGCTCTCGATCGCCCGCGCCAGCGCCTGCGCGTAGTCGGGGTAGTCGACCGGCCCGTCACCCTCCGGCCCCAGGTCGACCACCTCGCGTCCCGTCGCCTCGAGCTCGGCGCGCAGCAGCGCCTTGAGGTCGACGCCCGCATGATCGGAGGCGATGGCGAATCGCTGGTCTGGCATGGCCACCCCTCGCACGGCCGATGGCGGGTCCTGTATACGCTGATGCCCGAGATTCGGGCAACACTTAGTGCGTGTACCTACCCTTGGGGGTTTGTGCCGGCCTCTATCCGTCAGGATGCGTCGGGTGTGGACAACGACGCCTGATCGTCCGGATGATCCTCGGGGCGCATGAAGCGCCGGGAGGCGCCGGCTAGGATGCCGCCGCGTTCCTTGACCGCGCTGTCCGGCAGCCTCTGCAACGGCGTGTAGCGCGGCATGTGATGGTCCTTGTAGGGATCGTTGCGGGCGGCGTTGTAGCAGCAGAGCAGCACGTTGCGGCTCCGCTCGGAGGTGTTCTTGGACGAGCCGTGCAGCGTGTTGCAGTGCAGGAAGAGCGCGTCGCCGGCCGCCATCTCACAGGAGACGACCTCCAGCCGCTCGATCGCATGCTCGACCCGTTCGGGCGCTGCGGTGAGCTGGCCCCCCACCAGCTCATGGTCGAGCCGACCCATGCGGGCTGAGCCCCGGATGACCTGGAGGCACCCGTTCTCCTGCGTAGCCGGATCGATGGCGATGAAGACGCTGAGCATGTCGGGGAACAGATTGCCGTTGAAGTACCAATAGCCGTAGTCCTGATGCCAGTTCCAGGCGCCGCCGGTCCCGGGAGCCTTCAGGGTCAGCTTGGAGTGGTAGTGATAGACCTCGCCACCCAGCAAGCGCTCCGCACCCTCCACCACCCGCTCGCAGCGGGCGATGGCGCCGAACAGATCGTCGCCCGGTTCGGTCCACAGCATCGTCGTGGTGACGCTGCCATCCGCGTCGTGCATCGCCATGGTGTTGCGCATGTCGCCGATGCCCGCGTCGTTCGCGAGCGCCTGGCGCATCAGAGCAGCCTCCTCGGCATCGAAGAGCGCCGGCTTGAGCAGGTAGCCGTCGTCGTGGAACCGGGCCACCTCGTCGGCGCTCAGGCGGCGGTCGTTCATCGTCTCTCCAGCCGCGATGATGAATTCTGGGCCCAGAATGCCCCGCGGGCGTCGGCACTGTATAGGCCGCACACTTGTTGGCGAAACTCCCGCTCTTGGGCGCCGGGAACAGCGCCCGCTAGAATAGGCGGGGGACCAAGGAGGGAGCCATGGACGTCGTCACGATGAACATCGTCGAATCGACGATGCTCTCCATCTGCCGCGAGATGGGCATCACCATGATGAAGACGTCCTACTCGACGATCTTCAACGAATCGCTCGACTTCAGCTGCGCCATCGCCGACGCCAACGGCGACATGATCGCGGTCGCCGACTACTGCCCGGCGCAGATCGGCGGCATGTCGCTGCTCATCAAGTCCTGCATCCGCGAGATGGCGGAGGAGCCCGTGCACGAGGGCGACGTCATCATGCACAACGACCCCTACCGGGGCGGGCTGCACACGCCGGAGCACACCTTCTTCACGCCCATCTTCGTCGACGGCGAGTTCATGGGCTATGCGGCGGCGATCGGCCATGTCGCCGAGGTCGGCGGCATGGTGCCCGGCGGCTTCGCCAGCGAGGCCACGGAGATCTTCCACGAGGGCCTGCGCGTGCCCCCGGTCAAGATCAAGAAGCAGGGCAGGGACGTGGACGAGGTCTGGAAGCTGCTGCTCGCGAACGTCCGCACCCCTCGCTACAACTACGGCGACTACCGGGCCATGATCAGCGCCTGCGAGCTCGGCGCCGAGCGCATGGCCGGGCTGATTCGCAAGTACGGCTTGCCGCTCTTCCGCGAGACCATTGCCGATCTCATGGACTACTCCGAAGCCCGGATGCGGGCCGAGATCGCGGCGATCCCCGACGGCCAGTATTCCTTCGAGGACTACATGGAGGACGACGGGATCGACGCCCGGCCCTACAAGATCGCCGTCGACATGGTGGTTCAGGGCGACGAGATCATCGCGGACTTCGGCCGCTCGGACGCGCAGGCCAAGGGCGCGATCAACGCCACTCTCGGCGTCACTTGCTCCGCCACCTACAACGCGATGCTGCACCTGACCGACCCGTCGATCCCGCGCAACGCGGGCTGCTACCGGCCGATCCGCGTGCTGGCGCGGCCGGCGACCATGGTCAACGTGGATTACCCGGCGCCCGAGGTGGGCGGCAACACGGAGACCCACGTCCGCATCTGCTTCACGGTGATCGGGGCGATGTCCCGCTGCCTGCCGGAGCGCGCGTTCGCCACCGACGCCGGCACCCACGGCAACTTCCTATTCGGCGGCCACGATCCCGAGAACGACGAGTTCTACGTCTGCTACGACTTCATGGTCGCCGGCTGGGGCGGGCGCCCCTTCGCCGACGGCAACGACACCTGCAACTGCATCAACGGCAACTGCCGCACCGTCCCGGTCGAGGTCTACGAGAGCCGCTACCCCTGGCTCGTCGAGAACCTCTCTCTCACCGTGGATTCGGGCGGTGCCGGCAAGTACCGGGGCGGGCTCGGCTCGACCAAGACGCTGGAGTGCACGGCCGACGAGATCATCATCAGCTACATGGCCGACCGCCACAGGAATGCGCCCTGGGGCCTGCTCGGCGGTGGCTCCGGGGGCTCGGCTGCGCTGCTCATCAAGAAGGCGAACGAGAACGCCTGGAAGGACGTCTGCGAGGGCCACGACAAGGTCTCGCCCAGCAAGTTCGGCAACGTCTCGGTGCGCCGAGGCGACCGGGTGCGCCTCTTGTCCGGCGGCGGCGGCGGCTTCGGCCCCGTGGCGGAGCGGCCGCAGGAGATGGTCGACGAAGACGTGCGCGAGGGCTTCGTCTCATCGGCCGCCGCCACCGAGCGCTACGGCCACGCCGCAGCGGCGGAATAGTCGAACTACGACTCAGACTTGGGCTTGGGCGGCCGGCGGGTCGCGGCCTCGACATCCTCGGCAGTCCAGCGGCGGCCGTCGCGGGTGAGGAAGCCGCGGACGTTGAGGTGCTGGGCCAGGGCCTCAGGCTCGCGCGCGCCGCGTGAGCGTGCGAACGCGAGCTCCGCGCGGATGCGGTCGGCGAAGTAGTCGCTCTTTCTGCTCACACTCATGGGCTAATCCCGCCGCGACCAGGGGCCTCGGGGCCGCCGCCCCCAGGGGCCGCTGCGGTCTCCCGGCGCATCGCCGCCGTTGGGCCGAGTGGGAGGCGGCTCCTCCCAGGGCGCATCGCCGTCGGCTTCGGGATCGGCAACGGAATCGGCAGGCGGCTCCTCCCACGGTCCGGCACCGGGGGTCTCGGCTTCGGGCGGTGGCTGGTACGGCGTCCGCCTTCGGTTGCGTACGAAGCCGCGGTCGAAGAGCGGCACGCCGCGCTTGCGCAGCGGCACCACCAGCAGCGCGCCGGCGGCGAAGCCGCCGATATGGGCGTACCACGCGACACCGCCCCCGGCCGGGCCGGCAACCAGAGCGTTGAAGACCTGATAGCCGATCCAGACCCCGAGCACGGCCCAGGCGGGAAAGCGGATCGGCATGAAGAAGACCAGGATCCACACACCCCGCTTCGGATGGAGCATGAAATAGGCGCCGAGCACGCCCGAGACCGCGCCGCTCGCGCCGATGGTGGGGACCTGCGAGGCGGGCTCCACGGCGGCGTGGGTGAGCCCCGCCACCGCGCCGCAGAGCAGATAGAAGATCGCGAAGCGCCAATGGCCCATCGCGTCTTCGACGTTGTCCCCGAAAATCCAGAGATAGAGCATGTTACCGAACAGGTGCATGAAGCCCCCGTGCAGGAACATGGAGGTGACGATGGTGAGCCAGGGCGAGATGGTCACCATGTCGGGCTCGCGCCGGAGCTCGCCGAGCACGGTCACGGGGATCATGCCGAGGCGGAAGACCAGCTCGGCGTCGAACTGATCCCCGCCCAGCCACTGGACGACCCAGACGATGGTGCAGGCAGCGATCAGCGCCACCGTCACGAACTGAAAGCCGATCCGGTGGAGCGGATTGTCGTCCCTGAGCGGCAGAAACATCGGTCAGCTCCTGCCCCGGTAGCGGGGCCGGCGCTCGCGCGGAGGCCGCGTCAGAGTCTACAGCATTATGGCGTCAAGGCCGCATGACCGGCACCCGGCGCTCAGGCGTCAAGCTTGGCCCGCAGCGCCTCGTTCACCGCCTTCGGGTTGGCCTTGCCGCCGGACGCCTTCATCACCTGGCCGACGAACCAGCCCGCGAGCTTCGTCTTGCCGCCGCGGTAGTCGGCGACTTTGTCCGGGTTCTCGGCGATCACCTGGTCCACGAGCGCCTCGATCGCGCCCGTGTCGCTCACCTGCCGGAGGCCCTGCTCCTCGATGACGGTGTCGGCGTCCTTGCCGGTCGAGACCATGGCCTCGAACACGTCCTTGGCCGCGCGGTTGGAGACGGTGCCGTCCGCCACCCGGTCGATAAGCGCGCCGAGGGCTGCAGCCGAGACCGGGCTCTGCTCGATCCCGATTCCGGCCCGGTTGAGCGCGCCGAAGAGCGTGCCCGTGACCCAGTTGGCGGCCTGCTTGCCGTCGCGCCCTGCGGCCACCGCCTCGAAGTATTCTGCGATCTCGCGCTCCGCCACGAGTACGCCAGCGTCGTAGGCCGAAAGGCCCAGGTCCGCCATGAAGCGCGCCTTCCTGGCGTCCGGCAGCTCCAGCAGGTCGGCGCGCTGCTCTTCGACCCAGGCGGGGTCGAGGGTGAGCGGTAGCAGGTCGGGATCGGGGAAGTAGCGGTAGTCGTGCGCCTCCTCCTTCGAGCGCATGGAGCGCGTCTCGCCCCGCTCCGGATCGAAGAGGCGGGTCTCCAGCTCGATCGTGCCACCGTCTTCCAGCACGCCGACCTGGCGCTCGGCCTCGACTTCGATCGCCCTCATCACGAAGCGGACCGAGTTGAGGTTCTTGACCTCGCAGCGAGTGCCCAGCTCATCGCCCGGCCGGCGCACCGAGACGTTGACGTCGGCGCGGAGCGAGCCCTGCTCCATGTTGCCGTCGCAGGTGCCGATGTAGCGCAGGATGGAGCGCAGCTTGCGCAGGTAGAGGCCGGCTTCCTCCGGGCTCCTGATGTCGGGCTCGGAGACGATCTCCATCAGCGCGACGCCGGCGCGGTTGAGGTCCACGCAGGTGGCGTCCGCGCGGCGGTCGTGGATGCTCTTGCCGGCGTCCATCTCCAGGTGCAGCCGGGTGATGCCGATGGTCCGCCGCGACCCGTCCTCCATGTCGAGCACGACCCGGCCCTCGCCCACGATGGGCCGCGAATACTGCGAGATCTGATAGCCCGGCGGCAGGTCGGGATAGAAATAGTTCTTGCGGTCGAACACCGAGGTCAGGTTGATCTCGGCCTCCAGCGCGAGCCCGGTGCGCACCGCCTGCGTCACGCAATGGCCGTTGATCACCGGCAGCATGCCGGGCATCGCGGCATCGACGAGGGAGACCTGGGTGTTGGGCTCGGCGCCGAAGGCGGTGGGCGCGGTGGAGAAGAGCTTCGCTTCCGAAACCACCTGGGCGTGGACCTCTAGCCCGACCGCGATCTCCCAATCGCCGTCGCGGCCCCTGATCCGGTAGTCGCCCGCGCTCACGCCGCCCCTCCGGCCCCGCTCCGGTCGGGGCGATGGCTGAAGCCGGCGGCGCTCTCCAGCACGCCTGCAGCGCGGAAGAGCGTGGGCTCGTCGAAGGGCCGTGCGATCAGGTGGAGGCCGAGCGGCAGCCCGTCGCCCGTGAGCCCGGCCGGTACGGAGATCGCGGGCAGGCCAGCGAGGCTCGCCGGCACCGTGAACACGTCGTTCAGGTACATGGCGATGGGGTCGTCCATCTTCTCGCCGATGGCGAAGGCGGCGAACGGCGCGGTCGGCGTCAGCACGGCGTCCACGGTCTCGAAGGCGCTCTCGAAATCGCGCGCGATCAGCGTCCGCACCTTCTGCGCCTTCAGGTAGTAGGCGTCGTAGTAACCGGCAGAGAGCACGTAGGTGCCGATCAGGATGCGCCGCCTGACCTCGCGCCCGAAGCCCGCCGCCCGCGTCTTCGCGTACATCGCGGTGGGGTCGTCGCCCTCCACGCGCAGCCCGTAGCGGACGCCGTCGTAGCGCGCGAGGTTGGACGACGCCTCTGCCGGCGCCACGATGTAATAGGTGGGGAGCGCGTACTTGGTGAGCGGGAGCGAGATGTCGACGACCTTCGCGCCGGCGTCGCGAAACCAGTCTACGCCTTCGGCCCAGAGCGCCTCGATCTCCGCCGGCATGCCCTCCATCCGGTATTCCGCCGGCACGCCGATGGTGAGGTCGCGCACGTCGCCCGTGAGGCTCGCGGTGTAGTCCGGGACCGGGCGGTCGATGGAGGTCGAATCCTTGGGATCGTGCCCCGCCATCGCTTGCAGCATGAGCGCCGCGTCCTCGACCGTGCGGGTGAGGGGCCCGGCCTGGTCGAGCGACGAGGCGAAGGCGATCATGCCCCAGCGCGAGCAGCGGCCATACGTGGGCTTCATGCCAACGATGCCGCAGAAGGCCCCCGGCTGGCGGATCGAGCCGCCGGTGTCGGTCCCGGTGGCGCCGAGGCAGAGGCCCGCGGCCACGGCCGCCGCCGAGCCGCCGGAGCTTCCGCCCGGCACCAGCGGCTTGTCCTCGCCCTGCCGGCGCCAGGGGTTGATCACCGGGCCGTCCGCGCTGGTGACGTTGGCCGAGCCCATGGCGAACTCGTCCATGTTGGTCTTGCCCAGCATGAGCGCGCCGGCATCCCACAGGTTGGCGGTAACGGTCGATTCATAGGGCGGCGCGAAGCCGTCGAGGATCTTGGAGCAGGCCTGGCTGCGCACCCCGCGGGTGCAGAAGAGGTCCTTGACCGCGAGCGGGATGCCTTCCAGCAGCCGCCCCTCGCCAACCGCGAGGCGCGCGTCGGCAGCATCCGCCCCGGCGCGGGCGACATCAAAGGTCTCGGCGACGAAGGCGTTGAGGTCGCGCCCCGCCTCGACGGCCGCGATATGCGCGTCGGTCAACTCGCGCGCCGTGAAGTCGCGCGCAGCGAGCCCGGCGCACGCATCGGCGATGGTGAGCCGGGTGAGATCGCTCACTCGACCACCTTGGGCACGACGAAGAAGCCGTCGTCGGCCTCCGGCGCGTTGACCAGAAGGTCGTCGGTCGGTGTACCGGCCGAAGCGTCGTCGTCCCGCTGCGGCAGCCTGGCCGCGATGGCGCCGGTCATCGGCTCGACACCCTCAGTATCCACCTCGCCCAGCTGCTCGACCCAGGCGAGGATGCCGTTCAGCTCCTGCGCCATGGGCTCCAGCGCATCCTCCTCCATCGCGATGCGCGAGAGGCGCGCGATCCGCACCACGGTGTCCTTGTCGATGCTCATGGTCGACCCGGCCCCGTCTAGGTCTGCCAGCGGGTGAGCACGTCCGGCGCGCTCTTGTAGTCCACCGGCGGACGCGGCGGCGGGGGTTCGCCGTCGATCCAGCCGGGGAAGAGAATCTCGTAGGCCGGCGTCGGCGTATCATGCCTGCGCAGCATCTGCCGCGCCTTGATCTGCGGATGCTCCGGCACGTCCTCCAGGCGATGCACCGGCTCGTAACAGCAGTCGACCCCCTCCATCAGCCCGTTCATCTCGTCGAGGGTCTTGCCGCCCACGAAGGTCGCGACCTCGCCGACCAGCGCCTCCTGCGGCCGGGGCTCCCACTGGCGCTCGATCCACTCGGGCCGGCCGCAGGCGGTGCAGAAGTTGGCCCAGAACTTGTCCTCCAGCGCGCCGAGCGTGATGAAGCGGCCGTCGCCGGTCTCGTAAATGTTGTAGAAGGCCGCGCCGCCGTTCGGGAACTGCGCGCCGCGCGCTGCATCCCATTCCTTGTGGAAGAGACCGTTGAGCGCCCACACCTGCCAGGGCAGCACGGTCTCGGCGATGCTGACGTCGATGGTGGCACCGCGTCCGTCACCGTTCCGGCTGCGGCCGATCAGCCCGCCCATGATGCTGAGCGCGGCCTGCATCCCGCTCGCAAAGTCGGCCGTGGGCGGGAAGGCGACGATCGGCCGCTCGGGCACGCCGGAGCGCTCCAGCCCGCCCATCAGCCCCATGTAGTTGATGTCGTGCCCGCCGCGCAGGCGATAGGGCCCTTCGAGACCCCAGCCGGAGAGCGAGCAGGAGACGATGCCGGGGTTCATCTCGTGCAGCGCCTCGTGGCCGAAGCCGAGGCGGTCCAGCACGCCGGGCCGGTAGGATTCGAGGAAGGCGTCGGACTGTTCCACCAGTGTGCGGAAGTCGCGCTTGCCCGCGTCAGACTTGAGGTCGATCTCGACCACGGTCTTGCCGCCGTTCACCATGCGGTACCAGATCGAGACGCCAGCCTCGTCCTTGGGCCCGACGCCCCGCATTGGCTCCCCGCCGGGCGGCTCCACCTTGATCACGTCGGCGCCGAGGTCGGCCAGGATCAGGGTTCCGTACGGCCCAGGGATGTACTGGCTGAGGTCGAGAACCCTCAACCCTGTGAGGAAGGGGATGGGCACCGCGCCGAGTGCAGCCGGTCAGGACGCGTATTCGGGCACGCGGGGGCGCTTGCCGGAGCCGCCGCGCCGGCCGGAACCGCCACCGCCCTTGCGGCCGGGCGCATCGGATGCCGGGAAGCCGAAGGTGAGCTTGCCGTCCTTGAAGCCAACCTGCACGCGCCCGCCCTTGGCCAGCTTGCCGAACAAGAGCTCGTCGGCGAGGGGCTTCTTGATCTCTTCCTGGATCAGCCGGGCGAGCGGCCGGGCGCCATACGTAGGATCGTATCCGTTCTCGGCGAGCCAGGCCCGCGCGTCCGCGCTCAGCTCGATGGTGACGTTGCGGTCGGCGAGCTGCTCTTCGAGCTGGATGACGAACTTGTCCACCACCCGCGCGATCACCTTGGGCGAGAGTGCGGCGAAGCGGATCACGGCATCGAGGCGGTTGCGGAACTCCGGCGCGAACATCCGCTTGATCGCCTCTTCGTCGTCGCCCTCGCGCTCCGTCCGGGCGAAGCCGATCGGCGGCTTGGCGAGCTCGGCGGCGCCGGCGTTGGTGGTCATGATGAGGATGACGTTGCTGAAATCGACCGTCTTGCCGTTGTGATCGGTGAGCTTCCCGTAGTCCATGATCTGCAGGAGGATGTTGAAGAGGTCCGGGTGGGCCTTCTCGATCTCGTCCAGCAGCAGGACCATGTGGGGGTTCTGGTCGGCCGCGTCGGTGAGCAGGCCGCCCTGGTCGAAGCCGACGTAGCCGGGCGGCGCGCCAATCAGGCGCGAGACCGAGTGCCGCTCCATGTACTCGCTCATGTCGAAGCGGACGAGCTCGACGCCCATCACATGGGCGAGCTGGCGCGCGACCTCGGTCTTGCCGACCCCCGTCGGCCCGCAGAAGAGATAGCAGCCGACCGGCTTGCCCGGCTCGCGCAGGCCCGCGCGCGCCATCTTGATCGCGGTCGCGACGGCGCCGATCGCCTCGTCCTGGCCGAAGACGACCGTTTTCAGGTCGCGCTCCAGGCTCTCCAGGATCGTCTTGTCGCCCCGGCTCACGTTCTTGGGCGGAATCCGGGCGATCTTCGCCACCACGCCCTCGACGTCCTTCACGCCCACGGTCTTGCGCCGCTTCGATTCTGGCAGCAGGCGCTGCGAGGCGCCGACCTCGTCGATCACGTCGATCGCCTTGTCGGGCAACCTGCGGTCGTTGATGTAGCGGCTCGCGAGCTCGACGGCGGTGCGGATCGCCTCCGCCGTGTAGCGCACGCCGTGGTGCTCCTCGTAGTAGGGCTTGAGCCCGCGCAGGATCTTGACCGCCTCGTCGACGCTCGGCTCGTTCACGTCGATCTTCTGGAAGCGCCGCACCAGTGCGCGGTCCTTCTCGAAGTAGTTGCGGTATTCCTTGTAGGTGGTCGAACCGATGCAGCGCAGCGTGCCGCTCTGCAGCGCGGGCTTCAGCAGGTTCGAGGCATCCATCGCGCCGCCGCTGGTCGCGCCCGCGCCGATGACCGTGTGAATCTCGTCGATGAAGAGGATCGCACTGTCGTGGGCCTCGATCTCGGCGAGCACCGCCTTGATCCGCTCCTCGAAGTCGCCGCGGTAGCGCGTGCCGGCGAGCAGCGCGCCCATGTCCAGCGCGAAGATCGTGGCACCGTCGAGCACCTGCGGCACTTCGCCGTGCTCGATACGCCGCGCCAGCCCTTCGGCGAGGGCCGTCTTGCCCACGCCCGCATCGCCGACATAGAGCGGGTTGTTCTTGGTGCGGCGGCAGAGCACCTGGATGGTGCGCTCGATCTCGGCATCGCGGCCGATGAGCGGGTCGATCCGCCCGGCATTGGCCTTGGCGTTCAGGTTGACGCAATAGGCGTCAAGCGCCGCCGGCCCTTCCTTGACGATTTCCTCCTCGCGGGCGTCCTCGTCGGCGCCGGAGACGCCTCCGCCCGGCCCCGATTGGCCGGGAACCTTGGCGATCCGGTGCGAGATGTAGTTGACCGCGTCGTAGCGCGACATGTCCTGCTCTTGCAGGAAGTAGACCGCATGGGATTCGCGCTCGGAGAAAATGGCCACCAGGATGTTGGCGCCGGTGACCTCGGAGCGGCCGGAGGACTGCACGTGCAGGACCGCCCGCTGCACCACCCGCTGGAAGCCGGTCGTCGGCTTGGCCTCGACAGCCTCGTCGGTGGCCAGGCTCTCAAGCTCCTCGTCGATGAAGGTCTCCAGCTCGCGTTCGAGCCGCTCCAGGTCGACACCGCAGGCCTTGAGCACCGCGATGGCGTCGGGATCCTCCAGCAGCGCGTAGAGCAGGTGTTCGAGCGTCGCGAACTCGTGCCGCCGCTCGACCGCAAGCGCCAGTGCCCGGTGCAGGCTCTTCTCAAGATCGCGGGAGAGCACGGCTACTCCTTCTCCATCGTGCACTGCAGCGGGTGCTCGTTGCGCCGGGCGAATTCGCAGACCTGCTTCACCTTGGTCTCTGCGACCTCATAGGAATACACCCCGCAGACCCCCACGCCCCGCCGATGCACGTGGAGCATGATCGTGGTCGCCCGCTGCTCGTCCATCCCGAAAAACCGCATCAACACGATGACCACGAACTCCATCGGCGTGTAGTCGTCATTCAGCAGCAAGACCTTGTACATCGACGGCTTCTTGGTCTCGCTGCGCGACTTGGTGATGACCGAGGAGTCGTCGTCGGGCCGACCCGTTTTCCGTTGATCCGACATCGCTCACGTCATCCCGCGTCCGCCGCGCGTACCGAGCCGCACTATAACATGGGGAGCGGAGCAGGACGCGCAACGTCAGCCGACGATATCGGTCTCGGCGAAGAAGAACGCGATCTCGATGGCGGCGTTCTCCGGCGAATCCGAGCCGTGCACGGAGTTGGCCTCCACCGACTCGCCAAAGTCCTTGCGGATGGTTCCTTCGTCGGCGTTGGCAGGGTTGGTCGCCCCCATGACCGTGCGATTGGCCTCGACCGCGTTCTCGCCTTCCAGCACCTGGACCACAACGGGGCCCGAGGTCATGAAGGCGCAGAGGTCGTCGTAGAACGCGCGTTCCTTGTGGACCGCGTAGAAGGCACGCGCCTGAGCCTCCGTCAACCTGACCCGGCGCTGGGCGACGATGGAAAGCCCGGCCTCCTCGAAGCGCTGGTTGATGGCGCCCGTCAGGTTGCGGCGGGTGGCATCGGGCTTGATGATCGAGAGGGTGCGCTGGGTCGCCATGGGTTCTCCCCCGTGCAGTGACGGCGGGCCCTTATAGAGTTTGGGCACCCGCCCGGCAACGCTCGGGATGGTTAGCGTCGCATCTGGAAGAAGTGCTGTAGTAGCTCCTTGGCGCGGGTCTCCTGCACGCCGCCAATCACCTCGGGCCGGTGGTGGCAGGTGGACTGCTGGAAGACGCGTGCGCCGTGCTCGACCCCGCCGCCCTTGGGATCGGCCGCGCCGAAATAGAGCCGCCGTAGCCGGGCGAATGCAATCGCCTGCGCGCACATGGCGCAGGGCTCCAGTGTGACGTAGATGTCGCAATCCACGAGGCGCGCGCTGCCCCGTGTGGCTGCAGCGGTGCGGATAGCCAGCATCTCTGCGTGCGCCGTCGGGTCGTGCGCCGCTTCCACCTCGTTGCCGGCGCGCGCCAGCACCGCCCCGGTACGCCCGTCGATCACGACCGCCCCCACCGGCACTTCGCCGCGCGCACCGGCCGACTCGGCTTCGGTGATAGCAAGGTCCATGGGGGAGGGTTGTCCAACTGGCATGACCGCAGGGTCCAGCCGGTCCTTCGGCGGGTCAAGGGGCCTCGTTGAGGGCGCTGGTGCAGGCTGGTGTCCTCGGTTGCGGCGGACCCGCGGCACTCCTACAGTCCGCCGATGGCTCAGCCCGTCATCGGCCTCACCCTCGATTCCGAGCCGCCCGGCGGCTATTCCGGCGAGCCCTGGTACGCGATCCGCGAGAATTACTGCACGGCGGTCGCGGCAGCGGGCGGGGTTCCGGTCGCGCTGCCGCACGAGCCGGAGCTTGCGGAGCTCTATCTGGAGACGGTGGACGGCCTGATCGTCACTGGCGGCGCCTTCGACGTGGACCCCGCCCTCTTTGGCGCCGCCTCACGGCACGAGACTGTCACCACCAAGGACCGGCGCACCGCCTTCGAGCTGGCCATCACCCGCGCCGCCCACCGGCGAGCAATGCCTTCCCTCGGTATCTGCGGTGGCCAGCAGCTGATGAACGTGGCGCTCGGCGGCACCCTCATCCAGCATATCCCGGACGCGGTGCCCGATGCTCTGGCGCACGAGCAGCCCAACCCGCGCACCGAGCCGGGCCACGCGGTCTCGCTTGAGGTGGGCAGCGTGCTCAGGGCAATCGTCGGCGCCGATGTCATGCAGGTGAACAGCGCCCATCACCAAGCCGTCGCCCAGGCGGCCCCCGGCCTCGTCGTCAATGCGCTGGCCCCGGACGGCGTGATCGAGGGCATCGAGGACCCGACGCACCGCTGGTTCATCGGCGTGCAGTGGCACCCCGAGTATGCCATCGACCCCGGCGACGCCCGGATCTTTCGCTCGTTGATCGAGGCGTGCGGGCGCTAGGCTCCGCCGCAGGTCTTAGTTCGGTCGCCAGTCGAACGGCGCGTAGTGGCCGTTGTGACCACCCTCCGCATCGTTCCAGTCGATGCCGAATGCGTTCAGGTGGCTGTGGGTCCCGATGGCCAGGTGCAGGCGCTTGTTGGCGGGATGCCCGGTGTTGTCGATCATGATGGTCTCGGCAGGATCGGGCAGGCTGGGCACGCCCTCGGCCCCGTGGCGGAGCAGATCGCCGGCCGTGATCGAGAAGCCCATCTCCCGCCGCTCGATCCTGATCGGCGCCCGCTCGACGCCCGCGAAGGTGCCGATGAGCGGGGCCATCAGCGCCATCGGGCCGCCCTCTTCGCCGGAGCAGATGCGGCCGATGGCGTCCACCTGCGCATCGCTCGCCCGCTCGTCGATGATGAGGCCGACGGTCCAGTTGCCGTCGCCCATGGGCCCTTCAACCATCGCCGCGGTGACGAAGGCCACGCCGTCGAGGCGGGTATCGCCGTAGTGCCCTTCCGCGATGTCCAGCACGATCGCGACCTCGCAGACGCCGTCGGTCGGCATCGCGGTCATGTTGGTGAAGATGCAGGGGCAGAGGTAATCGCAACTGCAGGTCTCGAAGTAGTCGCCCTTGATGTGCCAGTCAGCCCCGCTCATGGCCGTGCCCTCCATCGCTCCGCCACATCAGCTTAGCACGGCCCGCGCCCCATGCGGTCAGAGAAGGCCGAGGGCACGAAGCTCGGCCGCCATGTCCGGCGGGAAGGAATCCTCGGGAATCTCGACCGTTCCCACCGGGCCGAGGTCGCGCGGTACGTTGGCCGCTTCCAGGTAACGCCAGCCCTGATGCGGGCGCCGGTGCACCGGGTCGGTGGCGATGAGCTCGGGATCGAGCACGATGGCGCACTTGGGTTTGCCTGCGGCCTTCGTCTCGTGCCGGTCGAAGGCCAGGATGCGCTGGCGCACGCGGATGCGGTGCCGGACGACCCAGTACATGGAGCCGCCGGCCAGGATTTCCTCGGCCCGGCGCGGCCTGAACCGGGTGACGTGGATCAGGCGGCCGAGCCGCCCGAGCCGCGCCGCCTGCACCGCGCGCAGATGGTCGACGCCGTCGATCCCGACGGCGAGCTTCAGCAGGTTGAGTGCCACCACACGTTCGGGTTCAGGCCCACCATCGGGGCGATCGCTTCTCCAGAAAGGCGGCGATGCCCTCCTTCCCGTCCTGGGATGCGCGCGCGTCGGCGATCCGGCGTGCGACATCGTCGGCCAGCGCATCGTCGATCGGCCGGCCCGAGACCGCGTCGACCAGCGCCTTCACCCGGCGCTGCGCGTCGGGAGAGCATCGCAGGAGGGTCTGAACGATCTCCTCGCCTCGGTCTTCGAGGGCCTTGGCAGGCACCACCTCGTGCACCAGCCCGATTCGGAGTGCGGTTGCCGCATCGAAGCGCTCGCCGGTGAGCATGAAGCGCCGGCTGTGGGAGTCGCCGATCGCGCGGACCACGAACGGGCTGATTACCGCGGGAATCAACCCGAGGCGCACCTCGGTCAGCGCGAAGGTCGCGCCCTCGGCCGCGATCGCGATATCGCAGGCGCTGACCAGCCCGACGCCGCCGCCGTAGGCCGGCCCCTGCACCAGCGCGACGGTCGGCTTGGGCAGGCCGCCCAGCACCATGAGAAGGCGCGCAAGCGCACCGGCGTCGGCAATGTTCTCCGCCTGGGAGAAGCCCGCGGCCTTCTTCATGTGCGCAAGGTCGGCACCGGCGCAGAAGGACTTGCCGCGGCCGGCGAGGATCACCACGCGCACGTCCTTGCGGCCACCCAGGTATTCGAACGTGCGTGTGAGCTCGGCCACCAGCGCGCCGTCGAAGGCGTTGTGCGCCTTGGGCCGGTTGAGCGTGACCGTGGCGACGGCACCCTCCATCCCCACCAGCACGGTGTCGTCGGCCATGGCCCCACTTCCCCCGCTACATCCTGAAGACGCCGAAGCGCGTCGCCTCGACCGGACCATTCGCGACGATACCCAGCGCCCGCGCCAGCACCTGCCGCGTCTCCGCCGGGTCGATCACACCGTCGTGCCAGAGCCGGGCTGCGGCGTAGTAGGGATTCCCCTGCTCCTCGTACTGGGAGAGGATCGGCGCCTTGAACGCCGCCTCTTCGTCCTCGCCCCATTCTGCGCCGCCGGCCTCGATCCGGTCGCGGCGTATGCGGGCGAGCACGCTCGCCGCCTGCTCGCCCCCCATCACCGAGATGCGCGCATTGGGCCACATCCAGAGGAAGCGCGGTCCGAAGGCACGCCCGCACATGCCGTAGTTCCCGGCGCCGTAGCTGCCGCCGATGATGACTGTGAGCTTGGGCACGGCCGCGCACGAAACCGCGGTGACCAGCTTCGCCCCGTCCTTGGCGATACCGCCCTGCTCGTAGCGCTTGCCCACCATGAAGCCCACGATGTTCTGCAGGAACAGCAGCGGAATGCCGCGCTGGCAGCAGAGCTCGATGAAGTGCGCGCCCTTGAGCGAGGACTCGGAGAAGAGAATGCCGTTGTTGGCGAGGATACCGACGAGGTGCCCGCCGATGTGTCCGAAGCCGGTCACCAGGGTGGCGCCGTAGCGGGCCTTGAACTCGTCGAAGGCGCTGCCGTCCGCGATGCGCGCGATGACCTCGCGCACGTTGAACATGGTCCTGAGCGAGCGCGGCACGATACCGTAGATCTCGGCCGGGTCGTGGGCGGGCTCGGGCGCTGGGCGCGAGGCAGGCGCCGCAGGCGCGGCGTCGAGGCGGGCGACGATGGCCCGCGCCCGGCGGATCGCATCGGCGTCGTCCGCCGCCATGTGGTCCGCGACGCCCGAGAGGCGGGTGTGCACGTCGGCGCCGCCCAGCTCCTCGGCGCTCACCTCCTCCCCGGTCGCGGCCTTCACCAGGGGCGGGCCGCCCAGGAAGATCGTGCCCTGTTCCTTGACGATGATGGTCTCGTCGGACATCGCCGGCACGTAGGCGCCGCCCGCCGTGCACGAGCCCATCACCACGGCGATCTGGGCGACGCCCTTCGCCGACATGCGCGCTTGGTTGTAGAAGATGCGCCCGAAATGCTCTCGGTCGGGGAACACCTCGTCCTGGTGCGGCAGGTTGGCGCCGCCGGAATCCACCAGGTAGAGGCAGGGTAGCCGGTTCTGCTCGGCGATCTCCTGGGCCCGGATGTGCTTCTTCACGGTCAGCGGGTAGTAGGTGCCGCCCTTGACCGTCGCGTCGTTGGCGATGACGACGCACTCGCGCCCTTCGATCCGCCCGATGCCGGTGATGATGCCGGCGGCCGGCACCTCGGCGCCATAGAGCCCGTCGGCCGCCAGCGCGGATAGCTCGAGAAAGGGCGAGTCCGGATCGATCAGCGCCGCGACCCGCTCGCGCGGCAGCATCTTGCCCCGCTCCCGGTGCCGCTCGCGCGCGCTCGCAGGCCCGCCCTCCAGCACCCGTGCGTGGCGCGCGGCGAGGTCGTCCACCAGCGCCCGCATGGCCGCCTCGTTGCCCTTGAACTTGTCCGAGGCCGGATCGACCGTCGAGCGCAGAACCTCCATCGCCACCCCTCTTGTCGACCGCGCCAAGTTACATCCGGTCGCGCACGCCCGAAAGGCCGCGGCCGCGGACACGGGCCCACAGCGTCATCGCGGCTCCCATCGGCGGCGCGCGTTGGCTAGGATGCGCCCCGATTCGTCTCCCCGCCGAGCGGGCGCCCGATGGCCGTCTACACCGAAGTTTCCGACGACGAGCTCGCCGCGTTCATCGCGGAGTACGACATCGGCACGGCCGTCTCCTGCAAGGGCATCGCCGAAGGGGTCGAGAATTCCAACTACCTGCTGCTCACCGAGAACGGCCCCTACATCCTCACGCTCTACGAGAAGCGGGTCGATGCCAGGGACCTGCCGTTCTTCCTCGGGCTGATCGAGCATCTGGCGGCGCGTGGCGTGCCCTGCCCGGTGCCGGTCCACGGGAGCGACGGTGCGGTGCTGCGCACGCTCTGCGCGCGGCCGGCGGCGATCACGAGCTTCCTCTCAGGTGTCTGGCCGCGCCGCCCGCGGCCCGAACACTGCGCCGAGTTGGGCGAGGCGCTCGCGCGGATGCACCTCGCGGGCCTCGACTACGAGCCCGAGCGCGCCAACGCGCTCTCCGTCGACAGCTGGCGCCCGCTCTTCGAGCGCTGCCGTGCCGGCGCTGACGACGTGGTGCCCGGCCTCTCGGCCGAGGTCTCGGCGACCCTCGACCGCATCGAGGCGGAATGGCCGCGCGATCTCCCGCGCGGCGTGATCCACGCCGATCTCTTCCCCGACAACGTCTTCTTCGAGCGCGATCGCCTCAGCGGCCTGATCGACTTCTACTTCGCCTGCAACGACGCGCTGGTCTACGACCTCGCGGTCTGCCTGAACGCCTGGTGCTTCGAGCCCGACCTGAGCTTCAACGTGACCAAGGCGCGCCTCATGATCGGCCGCTACCGCGCGGTGCGGCGCTGCTCCGAGGCCGAGATCGCCGCCCTCCCGCGGCTTGCCGAAGGCGCTGCGCTGCGCTTCCTGCTCACCCGCCTCTACGACTGGATCAACCAGGTGGACGGCGCCCTGGTCAAACCCAAGGACCCGCGCGAGTACCTGCAAAAGCTCCGCTTCCATCGCGGCGTCTCGGGTCCGGGCGCCTACGGCATCGAGCCGTGACCGTCGCGATCTATACCGACGGCGCCTGCAGCGGCAATCCAGGGCCGGGCGGCTGGGGCGCGGTGTTGCTCTACGGCGCGCACCGGCGCGAGATCAGCGGCGCGAACGCGGACACCACCAACAACCGCATGGAGCTCACCGCCGCGATCCGTGCGCTGGAGGCGCTCAAGCTCCCCTCGACCGTCGCGCTCTATACCGACAGCACCTACGTGAAGGACGGGATCACCCGGTGGCTGCCCGGCTGGAAGGCCAGGGGCTGGCGCACCGCGTCCAAGTCCCCGGTCAAGAACCGCGACCTGTGGGAGGCCCTCGATACCTTGGTCCAGCGCCACGCCGTGAGCTGGCACTGGGTGCGGGGCCACGCCGGCAACCCGGAGAACGAGCGCGCCGATGCGCTCGCGCGGGAGGCGCTGAAGGCCGCAGCGGCTTAGAGCATTTCCGTCTTTGACGGACACGCTCTCTCGTCGCGCTGGACACCATCGCTGCCGTTATCGACAATCGAGCGCCGAGCGGCCCGCCGTTGCAGCCTGGGCGTCCCGGCTCCGGACGCCGAATACCGCGACGGACGCCAGGGCCCTTCGCCATCGGCTGGGGCATGGTCGACCCGTGAAGGGCTGGGTAGGACGGACGGGCAATCCGGGACGCTTCACCAACGCAAGAGGAAGATCTGGAAATGGCCGTAAGAGTGCTTCTCGAAGTCAAGGCGAAGCCCGGCACTGGGGACGAATTGGTTGCGTTCTTCAGGTCGATACTGCCGGAGACGCGCGCTTATGAGGGCTGTAACAGCGTGGACACGCTGCAGAACAGAGACGACGCCGACAATTTGGTGGTGGTGGAAGAGTGGGAATCCCACGGGCAATACGAAAAGTATCTGGCCTGGCAGCGGGAGAGGGGTACCAGCGACCGGCTCAAGCAGGCCCTCGCCGAGCCGCCCAGCATCCGCCATTTCGACGTGACCGACGCCTGAGCCGCGATTGGGCGGAGGCGGCCCTAAACCGCCTTTCTCACCGGGGTCACGGTCTGCGCGCCGCTGGCCTGGGTGAGGCCCGGGTTCTCGGGCCGCACTGCGCGCGAAGCAGGGCCGGCTTATTCGGCGGCGCTGACCTGCGGCGCGGGGGCGCGGAAGGCGGCCAACAACTCGGCCTCGCGCTCCTTCGCGCAGGCGATGTTGGCCTCCTTCACATGGCCGAAGCCTCGCATGGCGAGCGGCACCTCCGCAATCTCCACGGCGAGCCCGTGGTTGTCGGACTCGAGTCCGGCGATCAGCGTTTCCACCGAGGCCTCGTATTCGCCGATCAGTGCGCGCTCCCGGCGCCGCTCGGCGCTGTAGCCGAAGAGGTCGAGCGGGGTTCCGCGCAGGCACTTGAACGGCGCCAGCAGGTGGAAGGCCGAGAGCATCCAGGGGCCGTAAAGGCGCTTCTTCAGGTGGCCGGTCTGCGGATCGCGCCCGGCGAAGAGCGGCGGCGCCATGCTGAAGCGCAGCCCGACCGAGCCCTCGAACTCCGCCTCCACCTGCCGGCGGAAGCGGCCGTCGGTGTAGAGCCGGGCCACCTCGTACTCGTCCTTGTAGGCGAGCAGCTTGTGATAGGCGCGGGCGACCGCCTCGCCGAACCCCTCGCGGCCCGGCGCCCGCGCCCGCTCGGCCTCCCGCGCGCGGCTCACCAGGGCGCGGTAGCGGGTGGCGAGGGCCGTGTTCTGATAGGCCCTGAGGTCGGAGGCGCAGCGCTCGACCAGCGCGTCCAGGCCCTGTGCTTGCGGCTCTCGGGGCAGGGTGCCGGTCTCGGCCGCAGCCGAGGCGACCGCATCGGCGTCGTGCGCGGCGGCGCGACCCCAGCGGAAGGCGCGTTGGTTGGCCTCCACCGCGACCGCGTTGAGCGCGATCGCCCGCTCGATGGCGTCGGCACCGAGCGGAACCAGACCGCGCTGATAGGCGAACCCTAAGAGGAAGAGGTTGGTGTAGACGGCATCGCCGACCAGCGCCGTCGCCAGTCGGGTCGCGTCGACGACATCGAGCGTGCGCGCCGCAGCCCCGACCACGCCTTCGAGCTGCGCGCCGGGGAATTCGAGGTCGGGCGCGCGGGTGAAGTCTCCGGTCGTGATCGGGCCACCGTTGACCACCGCGTGGGAGGCGCTCTTGTCGAGCCGCGTCACCGCCTCGCGGCTCGCCGCCACCACCCGGTCGATCCCCAGCAGCAGCCTTGCGCCGCCGACGGCGATGCGGACCGCGTGAAGGTCCTCGGGCCGCTCGGCGATGCGGATATGGCTGGTCACGGCGCCGTACTTCTGGGCGAGGCCGGCCTTGTCGAGCACCGTGGCGCCCTTGCCTTCGAGCCGCGCCGCCGTGCCCAGCAGGGCGGCGAGCGTGACGATTCCGGTGCCGCCCACGCCCGCCAACAATATGCCGTAGGGCTCGGTACAGCCGGGGCGCGTGGGCTCCGACAGCGCGGCGATGGGCCGCTCGGAGACACCCTCGGATGCGCCTGCGCGGCGCCTCCCGCCCTTGACCAGTACGAAGCTCGGGCAGAAGCCCTTGATGCAGGAGAAATCCTTGTTGCAGGCCGACTGGTCGATGGCCCGCTTGCGCCCGAACTCTGTCTCCAGCGGCACCACCGAGAGGCAGTTGGACTGCACGCCGCAGTCGCCGCAGCCCTCGCACACGTCCGGGTTGATGATGACCCGCCAGTCCGGGTCCTCCAGAAGGCCGCGCTTGCGCCGGCGCCGCTTCTCGGTCGCGCACATCTGGTCGTAGACGATGGCGGAGACTCCCTCCCACTGGCGCAGGTCGCGCTGCACCTGGTCGAGCTCGTCCCGGTGATGGATCGTCACGCCGTCGGCGAACTGCCCGTCGAAGGGGTATTTCTCCGGCTGGTCGGTGACCACGGCGATGCGGCCGACGCCCTCCGCCTGGACTTGGCGGGTCACGCGCTGGACCGAGAGCGGCCCGTCCATGGGCTGGCCGCCGGTCATCGCCACCGCGTCGTTGTAGAGAATCTTGTAGGTCATATTGACGTTGGCAGCGACCGCGGCCCGGATCGCGAGAATGCCGGAGTGGAAGTAGGTGCCGTCGCCGATGTTCTGGAAGATGTGCTCGGTCTCGGTGAAGGGCGCCTGGCCGATCCAGTTGGCGCCCTCGCCGCCCATGTGGGTGTAGGTATCGGTCTCGCGGTCCATCCACTGCGCCATGTAGTGGCAGCCGATGCCGGAGAGCGCGCGGCTCCCCTCGGGCACCTTGGTCGAGCTGTTGTGCGGACAGCCCGAGCAGAAGTAGGGCACCCGCTCCATCGCCGCGGGCTCCCCGGCGCCGCTCTGAGCCAACCGGGCGCGGAGGCGGGCGAGCCTTGCCTCGATGCCCTCGTCCGGGCCCAGCCGCAGCAGCCGTTCCGCCAGCGTGCTTGCGACCCCGCCGGGGTCGAGCTCGCCCGAAGCACGGAGCAGCGGGCGCCCCGCCTCGTCGCACTTACCGATGACCCGGGGCCGCTCCGCCGCAGGCATGTTGTAGAGGATCTCCTTGATCTGGTCCTCGATGAAGCCCCGCTTCTCCTCGACCACCAGGATCTCGTCGAGCCCGCCGGCGAAGCGCCTGATGCCGTCGGGCTCCAGCGGCCAACTCATACCGACCTTGTAGAGCGCGAGCCCAAGCCGACGCGCCGCGCCCTCGTCGATGCCGAGGTCGTCCAGTGCCTGGCGCACGTCGAGATAGGACTTGCCGGTCGTCACGATGCCGAGCCGCCGCCCCGGCCCGTCGATCACGGTGCGATCGAGCCCATTGGCCCGGCCGTAGGCGCGCGCCGCGTCCAGCTTGTGCTCAAGCAAACGTTCTTCCTGCGCCAGCGGCGTGTCCGGCCAGCGGATGTTGAGTCCGCCCTCAGGCAGCGCGTGGTCTTCGGGCGAGACGACGGCGACCCGGTGCGGGTCCACCGAGACGATGGCCGAGCTGTCCACCGTCTCGGCGATGCAGATGAAGCCGACCCAGAGGCCTGCGTAGCGCGAGAGCCCCCAGCCGTGCAGCCCGTAGTCCAGAAACTCCTGCACGCCGGCCGGATTGATCACCGGCATCGTCGCGCTCACGAAATCGAACTCGCTCTGGTGCGCCGTCGTCGAGGAGGCGCAGACGTGGTCGTCGCCGGCCAGCGCGAGCACGCCGCCGTGGGCCGCCGAGCCGGCGAGGTTGGCGTGCTTGAAGACGTCGATCGTGCGGTCGACCCCCGGCCCCTTGCCGTACCAGATGGCGAAGACACCGTCGTGCTTCGCACCGGGGAACAGCCCGACCTGCTGCGTGCCCCAGAGCGCGGTGGCCGCCGTGTCCTCGTTGACACCTGGCTGGAAATGCACGCCGTGCTTCTCGATGAACGGCCGTGCCTGCCAGAGCGCCCGGTCGAAGTTGCCGAGCGGCGAGCCGCGATAGCCCGAGATCATGCAGGCGGTATCGAGCCCGGCCGCCTCGTCGCGCAGTTGCTGCATCATCGGCAGCCTGACCAGCGCCTGGGTGCCGGTCATGTAGACCTCGCCCGACCAGGCGGCATACTTGTCGTCGAGTGAGACTGCGGCGAGCGTCATCGCTATTCCTGTCCTCAGCGTCCGATTGTTCTTAGAGCTAGGCCGCAACCGGCTGCCGGGGCATACGCGGTCGCTGTGCCATCATACCCCATGGCACCCCTCGGGCGCGAAGCGCGGAAGCCAGCCCTTGTTCCTCACCATGGTGCGGGTTGGCCGCATCGGTCCCGGTCAGTACGCCGAGAGGAACGACTTCAGGGCGGCCGTGAACGCCGGCGCCTGCTCGATGTTGGAGAGGTGGGCGGCGTCGAGTTCGAGATACTGGGAGCCGCCGATCCGCTCGTGCATCAGGCGCATGCCGGCCGGCGGGGTGCCGGGGTCCTGCGAGCCCGCGATCAGCAGGACGGGGTGGTCCAGTGAGCCCAGCCGGTCGAGATTCGCGAGCGTCTGGATGGCGCGCGCGCAGCCCGTGTAGCCGGCGGCCGAGGTCGTGCGGATCATCTGCCGCACGTCGTCGATCCGCGCGGCACCGCTCGCCCGGTAGCCCTCGGAGAACCAGCGCTCGATGGTCGACTCGACGACAGCCTCCATGCCACCCTCCGCCACCGCCGCCACACGCTGGTCGAACGCGGCCACGAACGCCTCGCCGCTGTGCGCCGAGGTGTTCGCCATGACCGTGGCCGTGACCCGGTCGGCGTGGCCGAGCAGCAGCGCCTGCGCGGTCATCCCGCCGATCGAGAGGCCCACGAAGTGGCTCTTGCCTATATCCAGGTGATCCCAGAGGCCCACGACATCGCCGACCAGGTCGTCGAACGAGTAGGGCCCCTCCACCGGCGCCGATTGGCCGTGCCCGCGCTTGTCGTAACGCAGGATGTGGAAGTGCCCCGCGAGCGCGGCCTCCTGCTCGTCCCACATGTGCAGGTTCGTGGCCAGCGAGTTGGAGAAGGTCAGCCACGGCCCGCCCTCGTTGCCCGAAATCTCGTAGTTGATTGAGACGCCACGGATATCGGCAAGCATTCTCTCTCTCCCTGTCGGTCGGGCGCCTCTCTTACCACGGCGATGGTATGCGTGGCATCTCGGCAGCGCTTGACCGTCCCGGAGTTCGCTGCGAAAACCGCCCGGCGGCGCGGCAGGGTGCCGCCTGTCTCCGGAACATCATCATCGTCGGGGGAAGCCGTGGGGCGAGGGGACTACCTGTTCACCAGCGAATCGGTGTCCGAAGGGCACCCGGACAAGGTCTGCGACCGCATCTCCGATGCCGTGGTCGATGCGTACCTGGCGGTCGATTCCAACGCCCGTGTGGCCTGCGAAACCCTGGTCACGACCAACCGGATGGTGCTCGCCGGCGAGGTGCGCGGTCCCGACTCGATCACTTCCGAAGCGCTGGAGTCCATCGCACGAAACTGCGTTCGCGAGATCGGCTACGAGCAGGAGGGCTTCCACTGGGCCAAGGCCGCCGTGGAGATTCATGTTCACGCCCAATCGGCCGACATTGCCCTCGGCGTCGACCAAGCCGGCAACAAGGACCAGGGCGCGGGCGACCAGGGCATCATGTTCGGCTACGCCTGCCGCGAGACCGACGCGCTCATGCCGGCACCGCTCCACTATGCCCACGCGATCCTGGCTGCGCTGGCCGAGGCGCGGCACGCCGGCGATGCCCCCGGCCTCGGGCCGGATTCCAAGAGCCAGGTCACGCTCCGCTACGAGGACGGTGCGCCGGTGGGCGCCACCTCCGTCGTCGTCTCCACCCAGCATGCCGCCGAGCTCTCCCAGGACGATGTGCGCGAGATCGTGCGCCCCTACGTGGTGGACGCGCTCCCCGACGGATGGATGTGCGAGGAGAAATGGTTCTACGTCAATCCGACCGGCCGGTTCGTCATCGGCGGGCCGGACGGCGACGCCGGCGTGACCGGGCGTAAGATCATCGTCGATACCTACGGCGGTGCGGCGCCCCACGGCGGCGGTGCCTTCTCGGGCAAGGACCCGAGCAAGGTCGACCGCTCCGCAGCCTACGCGGCGCGCTATCTCGCGAAGAACGTCGTCGCCGCCAAACTCGCTTCGCGCTGCACGATCCAGCTCGCATACGCGATCGGTGTCGCCCATCCGCTCGCGGTCTACGTCGACACCCACGGCACCGGCCGGGTCGACGAAGCCAGGCTGGCCGAGGCGCTCGAGTCCGTCATGGACCTCTCGCCGCGCGGCATCGGCGAGCACCTCGATCTCGCTCGCCCGATCTTCGAGCGGACCGCGGCTTACGGCCACTTCGGCCGTGAACCCGAGACCGACGGCGGCTTCTCCTGGGAGCGGACGGACCTGGTCGACCCGCTTCTCTCCGCCGTCAGGTGACGGTGCATCGGGACGGCTCCCGTCTCGGCATGCGATGGATGAGCGTCGCCGCCGCGTCTACGGGCGGAGACTCGGCTACCGGCTCCGCCCCGGCCGCCAAGCGCTGCTGGAACGCGCCCTGCCGGCGCTCCGGATCGACCTTCCCGAGGACGCGCAAGCGCCGGTCGACCTGAGCGGGCTGTTCCCGGCGCCGGTCCAGGACCTCTGGCTCGAGATCGGCTTCGGTGCCGGCGAGCATCTCGCCCATCAGGCGCGTGCCAATCCGGCCGTGGGCTTCGTCGGCTGCGAGCCCTTCGTCCAGGGCGTCGCCGGCCTCCTGCGCCTTCTGAAGGCGGACGGCACGGCAGACCGTGTCCGCATCTTTCCCGACGACGCGCGGATCCTGCTCGATCGCCTGCCCGAAGCCTGCATCGGCCGGCTGTTCGTGCTGTTTTCCGACCCCTGGCCCAAGAAGCGCCACCACAAGCGGCGTCTGATCGATGCCGAGACCCTGGCCGCCTTTGCGCGCATCCTGAAGGACGGCGCCCAGTTCCGCTGGGCCTCCGACGACGCCGGCTATGTGGAGTGGACGCTGGAGCACGTCGCCGGCAACGCGACCCTCGTTCTGACGGATCGAATTTCCGGCGATTGGCCGTCCCGTCCCGTCGACTGGCCGGAGACCCGCTACGAGCAGAAGGCCCGCGCCCAGGGTCGCGCGCCTGTCTTCCTGCGCTACGTCCGCAAGCCCCGATAATCGAATTCTACGGGGTTTGCGTGGGCGTGGAGGGGAGAAACACCTTGAAGAGAATGCACTAAACGCGATAGGTTGGCGGCGCTGCGCTCTTCGGGGGTGTGAGGAGCGCGGCAAGGAGCATGCCCAGGGTTTGGTCATTATGGTGGGCAGTGGTGGCCCGCCTTTTTTCTGTTCTGCGGTATGACGAAGACGCGAGACGTGGACTCGGAACGGCAGATCGAACATGCGATTGCACCGGTGCTGGCGGCGATGGGCTACGAGGTCGTTCGAATCCGCCTCGGCGGGGGCAGGCAGACGGTGCTCCAGGTAATGATCGAGCGGGCCGACCGCGTGCCGCTGACGGTAGACGACTGCGCCGCCGCAAGCCGCGCCCTCTCCGCGCAGTTCGAACACGACAACCTGCCGGCGGCCGACTACGCGCTGGAGGTGAGCTCGCCGGGGATCGACCGGCCGCTGGTGCGGCTCGCCGACTTCGCCCGCTTTGCCGGATTCGAGGCCAAGGTCGAGATGAGCGAGCCGCTGGAGGGCCGCCGCCGCTTTCGCGGTCGGCTGCAGGGCGCCGGCGACGGATGCGTGCGCATGACCGTCGACGATCGGGACGTCTCGCTCCCCTTCGACGGGATCCGCGCGGCCAAGCTCGTGCTGACGGACGAGTTGATCGCGGCCAGCCAAGCGGCGGAGCGGGTGTGATGGCGGACGGCGACACAGCGGGCCTCGCCCGCCTCGAGCTTCTCCAGGTGGCCGATGCCGTGGCCAGGGAGAAGGGAATCGAGCGCGAGCTCGTGCTGGAGGCCATGGAGCAGGCCATCACCCACGCCGGCAAGCGGAAGTACGGTCAGGAGCACGACATCCGCACGGACATTGACCGGGAGACCGGCGAGATCAAGCTGATGCGCTATCTCGAGGTGGCCGAGGAGATCGAGAACGAGGCCACCCAGATCGCAATTAGCGAGGCGCAGGAGCGCAACCCGGCCGCGCAGGTCGGCGACTATCTGGCGGACCCGCTGCCGCCCATCGACTTCGGCCGCATAGCGGCGCAGACGGCGAAGCAGGTGATTGTCCAGAAGGTGCGCGAGGCCGAGCGTGCGCGGCAGTACGAGGAATACAAGGACCGCGTGCAGGAGATCGCCAACGGCCTCGTCAAGCGCACCGAGTACGGCGGCATCACCGTCGACCTCGGCCGGGCCGAGGCCGTGATCCGGCGGGAGGACCTGCTGCCGCGCGAATCCTTCCGCAATGGCGACCGCGTGCGCGCCTACATCTACGACGTTCGCCGCGAGCCGCGCGGGCCGCAGATCTTCATGTCCCGCACCCACCCGAACTTCATGGCCAAGCTCTTCGCCCAGGAGGTGCCGGAGATCTACGACGGCATCATCGAGATCGATGCCGTGGCCCGCGACCCCGGCAGCCGCGCGAAGATCGCTGTGCACTCCAACGACAGCAGCATCGACCCCGTCGGCGCCTGCGTCGGCATGCGCGGCTCCCGCGTGCAGGCTGTGGTCGGCGAGCTTCAGGGCGAGAAGATCGACATCATCCAGTGGTCGCCGGATCCGGCGGCGTTCATCGTCAACGCGCTGGCGCCGGCCGAGGTCACCAAGGTGGTGCTCGACGAGGAAGCGAAGCGCATCGAGGTGGTCGTGCCGGACGAGCAGCTCTCGCTCGCCATCGGCCGGCGCGGGCAGAACGTGCGGCTCGCGTCCAACCTCACGGGCTGGGACATCGACATCCTGACCGAGGCCGAGGAATCGGAACGCCGCCAGGAGGAGTTCCGCACGCGCTCCGAGATGTTCATGGAGGCGCTCGACGTCGACGACGTGATCGCCCATCTGCTGGTCACGGAGGGATTCTCCTCCGTGGACGAGGTGGCCTACGTGCCGATCGAGGAGCTGGCCATGATCGAGGGCTTCGAGGAGGAGCTGGCGGCCGAGCTTTCGAGTCGCGCCGCGGCTTTCGTCGAAGCGATGAACAAGGAGCTAAACGAGCGCCGGATCGAGCTCGGCGTCAGCGACGACATCGCCGCCATCGACGGCCTCGACCCGGCGATTCTCGTCGCGCTCGGCGAGAACGGAGTCAAGACACTGGACGATCTCGGCGATCTGGCCGGCGACGAGCTCGTCGAGATTCTGGGTAACCTGGCGCCGTCGATCGAGGAGGCCAACGCCGTCATCATGATGGCGCGGGCTCACTGGTTCGAGGGCGAGGAGCCGGTTGACGGGGCGGAGGCCAGCGAGGCAGACGAAGTCGCGGAGACCGTCGCCGAGGAGCACGAGAGACCGAACGTTTGACCGCATCGGCACACATGCAGGATCGCCCGGCCTCATCGGACGCCGGCTCCCGGCGCTGCATCGCGAGCGGTGCCAGCAAGCCGCGCGAGTCGTTGCTACGTTTCGTGGTCGACCCCGCTGGCTCGTTGGTGCCGGACCTCAGCGAGGCGCTGCCGGGCCGGGGTCTCTGGGTCTCTGCCGAACGTGCTGCGTTGGAGAAGGCCTGCGCGCGCGGCCTGTTCGCTCGCGCCGCGCGCCGGCCCATCGCCGTGGCGCCTGACTTGATCGACGAGGTGGAGCGGCAGTTGACGGCTCGGGCGCTGGACTTGCTGGGGCTGGCGCGCCGCGCCGGCGCGCTGGTCACCGGCTTCGACAAGGTGCAGCGCGCGCTCACCGAGCGGCGCGTGGCGGTCCTGGTCGAGGCGAGCGACGGCGCCCGTCACGGCCGGGCGCGCCTCGGTGCGCTGGCGCGGGACATTCCCGTGGTCGCGCACTTCGATGGCGCCGCGTTGAGCCGCAGCCTGGGCCGTGAGAATGTGGTGCACGCCGCACTGGCGCCTGGCCGGCTCGCCGATCGGTTCCTCCTGGAATCCGCGCGGCTTGCCGGCGTGCGCGCGGAGCCCGGCGACCGGGATATGGCAAGATGACTGACGAAACCGAAGCCGGTGATCAAGAGCGTCGCAAGCCCCTGTCGCTGAAGCGGCCGGGGCGGCTCGAGCTCAAGAAGACGGTCGATGCCGGCCAGGTTCGGCAGAGCTTCTCGCACGGCCGCAGCCGGGCGGTCGCCGTCGAGGTTCGCAAGAAGCGGACGCTGAAACGGGGCGCCGCCGCAGACGGTGTGGTGGCACCCAAGGCCAAGGCGCCCGCGCCCAAGCAGCCGGCGCCCGAGCCGGTGGCCGAGGCAGCGCCGCCGCCACAGGAGGACGTGCAGCAGACCTCCACGGCGCCGCGCTCCCGCGTCGTCCTGCGCACGCTCACGACCGACGAGAAGGCAGCGCGCGCGCGCGCCGTCGAGGATGCGATTCGCCTCGAGCGGCAGGAACGGGAGCGAGCGGAGGAAGAAGCCCGCCGCCGGGCGGTGGAAGAGGAGCGCCAGGCTGCCGAGCACGCCGAGGCGGAGCGGCGGAAGAGCGAAGAGGACGCCCGCCGCAAGGCCGAGGAGGACGCGCGCAAGCGGGCGGAAGAGGATGCAGCACGCAGGCTGCCCCAGCCCGAGGAACCCAAGCCGGAAGAGGCTGCCGCTCCGGAAGCTGCTGCCGCGGCGCGGCCCGCCCGGCCTGGCGAGACTCCGGCGACGGAGGAACGTGGCAGACCCCGCCGCCGCGGCGAGCAGCGTCGCCCCGCGAGCCCCTCGCGGCGCGACCAACCGCGCCGGCGCGGTGGCAAGATCACGCTTTCGGAAGCCCTCGACGGCTCCGTCGGCGAGCAGCGCGGGCGCAGCCTCGCGTCGCTCCGTCGCCAGCGCGAGCGCGAGAAGCGCCTTGCGCGGGAGGCGATGCGCGCGGACGAGCTCAAGCCGGTGGTGCGCGAGGTCGTGGTCCCCGAGGCGATCACGGTGCAGGAGCTTGCGAGCCGCATGGCCGTGCGCGGCGCCGAGGTCGTGAAGCGCCTGATGGAGATGGGCACGGTCGTCACCATCACCCAGTCGATCGATGCCGACACCGCCCAGCTCGTCGTCGAGGAGTTCGGACACAGGGTGCGGCGTGTCAGCGAGGCCGACGTCGAGATTGGGCTGAAGGGCGAGGACGATGCCGACGACGCCCTGATCGCCCGCTCACCAGTGGTCACGGTCATGGGCCATGTCGATCATGGCAAGACCTCGCTGCTCGACGCCATCCGCTCCAGCGACGTGGTGTCCGGCGAGGCGGGCGGGATCACCCAGCACATCGGCGCCTACCAGGTCGAGACGCCCAAGGGGTCCCGCATCACTTTCATCGACACGCCCGGCCACGCCGCCTTCACCGAGATGCGCGCGCGGGGCGCGAGCGTGACCGATATCGTCGTTCTCGTGGTCGCGGCTGACGACGGCGTCATGCCCCAGACCGCCGAGGCGATCAATCATGCGCAGGCAGCGGGTGTCCCGATCCTGATTGCCATCAACAAGATGGATCGGCCGGATGCCGACCCCAACCGGGTGCGCCAGGACCTGCTCCAGCACGAGATCGTGACCGAGGCGATGGGCGGCGACGTACTCGCCGTCGAGATTTCGGCAACCCAGAAGCAGAATCTCGACAAGCTGGAAGAGGCGATCCTGCTTCAGGCGGAGCTGCTCGAGCTCAGCGCCAACCCGGACCGCGCCGCCGAGGGCATCGTGATCGAAGCCAAGGTCGATCGCGGGCGCGGCGCGGTGGCCACCGTGCTGGTTCAGCGCGGCACGCTCAACGTCGGCGACATCGTGGTTGCCGGCGCGCAGTGGGGCCGGGTCCGCGCCATGTACGACGACCACGGCGCCGCTGCCAAGGCGGCGGGGCCTGCGGTGCCCGTCGAGATTCTCGGGCTCAGCGGCGTGCCGCTCGCAGCCGACGAGGTGGTGGTTGTCGAGAACGAGCGCCGTGCGCGCGAGGTCTCCGAGTTCCGCCAGGCGCGCGCCAGGGAGAAGGAGGTCGCGCGCGGCGCGCCGCTCAACCTCGAGCAACTCTTCTCCGAAATCAAAGAGAAGGAAGGCAAGAGCGAGCTTCCGCTGGTCGTCAAGGCCGATGTCCAGGGCTCGGTCGAGGCGCTGGTCGGCGCGCTCGGCAGGCTTGGCACGGAGGAAGTCGCGGTGCGCGTGCTCCATTCGGGCGTCGGCGGCATCACCGAATCGGACGTGACGCTCGCCGCCGCGTCGGACGCGACCATTGTCGGCTTTAACGTGCGCGCCAATGCGCAGGCGCGCGAGCTCGCGGCCCGCTGCGCCATCGAGCTCCGCTATCACGCTGTCATCTACGACGTCGTCGACGAGATCAGGGCCAGTCTCGAAGGGATGCTGCGCCCGGAGGCGCGCGAGCGGACAATGGGCAGCGCCCAGATCCTCCAGGTGTTCGAAGTCGGCCGCGTGGGCAGGGTCGCGGGCTGCCGCGTGACCAACGGCCTCGTGCGCCGGGGTGCGAAGGCGCGGCTGCTGCGCGACGATGTCGTCATCCACGACGGCGCGCTCAAGACGCTCCGGCGCTTCAAGGACGACGTGCGCGAGGTGAAGGAAGGCTACGAGTGCGGCATGTCGTTCGAGAACCACTCCGATCTGCGCGAAGGCGACGTCATCGAGCTCTATGAGATCGAGGAGGTCGCGCGCACCCTCGACGCTTAAGGCGCGCCTAACCAACGATCGATGACGCGGAGAAGTGGCCGCGCTGGTGAGCCGAGCCAGCGGCAACGGCGAGTCGGCGAACTCATCAGGGGAGCGCTGTCCGAGGCACTCGCCCGCGGCGAATTCCGCGATCCCGTCCTGAGCGAAGTACGTTTCACCGTAACGGAGGTTCGGCCGGCGCCGGACCTGCGCTCCGCCAAGGTCTATGTGATGCCGCTCGGCGGAGAGCGGGAGGGCGAGGCGCTCGACGCCCTGCAGCGCGCCGCGGGCTACCTGCGCGGCGAGGTGAACCGCAGGGTCAGGCTCAAGTTCTCGCCGTCGCTCAACTTCGAGATAGACCACAGCTTCGAGCATGTGCAGCGAATCGACAGGCTGCTCGATGCGGGCGGCCACTCCGATGAGTGACGGCGCGTCCACGCGCGGCCCTCACGGCTGGCTGGTGGTCGACAAGCCGCGCGGCATCACGTCCGCCGCTGCCGTCGCCCGCATCAAGTCCCTGGTCGGCCGCGGGGCGAAGGTGGGACACGCGGGCACGCTCGACCCCATGGCCACGGGCGTGCTGCCGGTGGCGGTCGGCGAAGCCACCAAGACGGTCTCGTTCATGATGGACGCGCCCAAGCGCTACCGCTTCGGCGTGCGCTGGGGCGAGAAGCGCGACACCGACGACGCGGAGGGCACGGTCGTCGAAACGAGCGCAAACCGCCCGTCCAGGGAGGCCATCGCAAGCTCGCTTCCGGCCTTCCTCGGTCGCATCGAGCAGGTGCCGCCCGCATACTCGGCCCTCAAGGTCGGCGGGGAGCGCGCCTATGCGCTCGCGCGCCAGGGCAAGGCACCACGACTCGAACCCCGCACGGTCCACATCGAGAGCTTGACGCTGATCGAGGCCGATGACGACGGTGCCGCCTTCGCGGTCGAGTGCGGCAAGGGCACCTACGTCAGGGCGCTGTCCCGAGACATCGCGCACGCCGTGGGAACGGTCGGCTACGTGAGCTGGCTCCACCGCGCCGCGGTCGGTCCGTTCACCGACGACGATGCGAATCCGCTGGATAAACTGGTCGCCCTCGGGCATAGTCTGGCCCTCGCCGAATGCCTGCTACCGGTCGATGCAGTGCTGGCCGACATCCCGGCTCTGCCTCTGACCGCTCGCGAGGCGGATCGTCTGCGCCACGGCCAGCCCGTGCCCGCGCCCGGCGCCGCACCCGGAAGGGTCCGTGCCGTTGCCGGGTCGCGACTCGTGGCGTTGGCAGAAGTCGGCGCGGGCCGGGCCCGCCCGTTGCGGGTCTTCAACATGTGACAAGCGGAGTAGCCAGATGTCGATTACCGCGGTGCGGAAGACCGAGCTGATATCGGAGTACGCAACCAAGAGCCACGATACCGGCTCGCCGGAGGTCCAGGTCGCGATCCTGACTGAGCGGATTAACAACCTGACCGAGCACTTTCGGAGTCACAAGAAGGACCTCCACTCGAGGCGGGGCCTCCTGAAGATGGTCAGCCGCAGGCGCCGCCTGCTCGACTATCTGAAGCGCAACGATCAGGAGCGCTATGCCACCGTGATTCAGCGGTTGGGTTTGCGCAAATAACATTGGCGTTCGCGTGGTCCGCCGGGATGCGGCACGCGGGTCAAGAGGGCACGTCGGGAGGCGCGGCATGGGGCCGCCGCCACCGGCGTTACGCCTATGTAGGGGCGAGCCGAATGAGCGGCTCGCCATGGGAACGAAGGAAACAGCATGTTCGATATCACACGTCGTGAGGTCATGTGGGGTGGGCGCAAGCTCGTCCTCGAAACAGGGCGCATCGCCCGTCAGGCGGATGGCGCCGTCCTCGCGAGCTACGGCGAAACGGCGGTGCTCTGCACCGTCGTTGGCCAACGGAGCGCACGGGAGGGACAGGATTTCTTCCCGCTCACCGTTAACTATGAGGAAAAGGCATCCGCCGCCGGCAAGATTCCCGGCGGATTCTTCAAGCGCGAAGGGCGCCCGAGCGAGAAGGAGACCCTGGTTTCCCGCCTTATAGACCGGCCGCTCCGGCCTCTGTTCGTCAAGTCGTTTCGCAACGAGACCCAGGTCATCTGCACCGTGCTCTCGCACGACCTGATCAACGACTCCGACATCGTCGCGATGGTCGGCGCGTCGGCCGCGCTCACCATCTCCGGTCTCCCCTTCATGGGGCCGATCGGCGGCTGCCGGGTCGGTTTCGCCGACGGCGCATATGTGCTGAACCCGACCTACGAGGAGCGCGCGGCCTCCGACCTCGATCTGGTCATGGCCGGCACGCAGGAAGGCGTGCTCATGGTCGAATCGGAGGCGTCCGAGCTCTCCGAGGACCAGATGTTGGGCGCCGTGACCTTCGGTCACGAGTCGATCAAGCCAGTGATCGACACCATCATCAGCCTCGCCGAGGCCTGCGCGAAGGAGCCCTGGGAGCTTCCAGAGGAGCAGGCTGACACGGCGCTGGTCGAGCGGATCCGCGCGAGCGCCGAGACCCCGCTGCGCGCGGCCTACGCCATCGCCGGCAAGACCGAGCGGCTGGAAAAAGTGTCGGCGGCCAAGGCGGAGACCGCGGCGCAGTTCCGCGAGGACGACGGTGCTGCCGGCATTCTCGATGGCACGCTGAGTGGGCTGGAGAAAGAGATCGTGCGCGGCCAGATCCTCGACAGCGGCCTGCGCATCGACGGCCGTACGACCAGTGATGTTCGCGCCATCGAGTGCGAAGTGGGTGTGCTGCCGCGCAGCCACGGCTCGGCGCTCTTCACGCGCGGCGAGACCCAGGCGCTGGTGACCGCGACCCTCGGCACCGGTCAGGACGAGCAGATCATGGACATGCTCGAGGGCGAGTACCGCGAGCGCTTCATGCTGCACTACAACTTCCCGCCCTATTCGGTGGGCGAGGCCCGCTTCCTGCGCGGTCCCGGCCGGCGCGAGATCGGTCACGGCAAGCTCGCCTGGCGGGCGGTCCATCCGCTCTTACCGGACGCCGAGGCGTTCCCCTACACCATCCGCGTGGTTTCGGAGATCACGGAATCCAACGGCTCGTCGTCGATGGCGTCGGTCTGCGGAGCCTCGCTTTCGCTGATGGATGCAGGCGTTCCCGTGTCCCGGCCGGTCGCCGGCATCGCCATGGGGCTGATCAAGGACGAAGACCGCTTCGCGGTGCTCTCCGACATCCTCGGCGACGAGGACCATCTCGGCGACATGGACTTCAAGGTCGCCGGCACGGACCAGGGCATCACCTCGCTGCAGATGGACATCAAGATCACCAGCATCACCGAGGAGATCATGCGCACCGCGCTCGACCAGGCTCGGGACGGCCGGCTGCACATCCTCGGCGAGATGGCGAAGGCGCTCGCGCACGCGCGCGACAGCGTGAGCGACAACGCACCCCGCATCACCACCTTCTCGATTCCGAAGGACCGCATCCGCGAGGTCATCGGGCCCGGCGGCAAGGTCATTCGCGAGATCTGCGAGACCACCGGGACCAAGATCGACATCGAGGACGACGGCACCATCAAGGTGGCGGCGGTCGAGGGCGAGGCGGCCACGGCTGCGATCAACATGATCCGCGACATCGTGGCCGAGCCCGAGGTCGGCGTGATCTACGACGGCAAGGTGGTCAAGATCGTCGACTTCGGCGCCTTCGTGAACTTCATCGGCAAGCGCGACGGCCTCGTGCACATCAGCGAGATCGCGCCGCGCCGGATCAAGAGCGTGAGCGACGTGCTGAGCGAAGGCGATAACGTCAAAGTGAAGGTGCTCGGCATCGACGATCGCGGTAAGGTCAAGCTGAGCATGAGGGCCGTGAATCAGGAAAGCGGAGAAGACCTGAGCGCGGCCGAGGAGACGGCGCAAGCCGGCTAGGGAACGCCGCCGAAAGAAGCGACACCTTGCAATAGGCGTCGCCGCCGCTCACATCACGGCGTAGCGGCGGCGTCAGCTCGCTGCCCTGCGCTGCCGCGCTGGGCGGATCGAGCCGGGCGCAATGGCGGACGGACCGACCATGAAGGTGTTGAACGCTATCAGGTTGTCGGGGCGCGAGGTCCTGCCCTTGATCGAGGGCGGCAAGGGCATCGGCGTGACCAACGGCCTGAGCTCCGGCGCTTGGGCCGCCGCCGGCGGTGTCGGCACCTTCTCCGGCGTCAATGCCGACTATTACGACGAGCGTGGCCGGGCCGTCCCGCAGATCTACCGCGGCCGCACCCGCAAGGAGCGGCACGAGGAGCTGGTCGACTACGCGATCAGGGGCGGCATCGCCCAGGCCCGCATCGCCCACGAGGTCTCGGGCGGCGAGGGGCGGCTTCACATGAACGTGCTGTGGGAGATGGCCGCCGCCGAGCGCATCCTGCACGGCATCCTCGAGGCCACGCGCGGCATCATCGATGGCGTGACCTGCGGCGCCGGCATGCCCTATCGTCTGGCCGAGGTGGCTGCGCAGTACGACGTCCACTATTACCCGATCATCTCGTCGGCGCGGGCCTTCCGCGCGCTCTGGAAGCGCGCCTACCATCGCTTCTCGGACTGGATGGGCGGTGTCGTCTACGAGGACCCCTGGCGCGCCGGCGGCCACAACGGCCTCTCCAACAGCGAGGATCCCGAACAGCCCGAGCCCGCCTACCCGAGGGTCGTGGCGCTGCGCCAACAGATGCGCGAGTACGGCCTCGACGATGTGCCTATCGTGATGGCAGGCGGCGTCTGGTACCTGCGCGACTGGGAGGACTGGATCGACAATCCCGAGCTCGGCCCCGTCGTCTTCCAGTTCGGCACCCGCCCGCTGGTGACCGAGGAGAGCCCGATCTCCGAGCGCTGGAAGCGCAAGCTGCTCGCCATGAAGGAAGGGGACGTGAAGCTCAACCGCTTCAGCCCCACCGGCTTCTACTCCTCGGCGGTGCGCAACGACTTTATCGGGGAACTCGCAGAACGCGAGCAGCGGCAGGTGGCCTATACCGCCGAGCCCATCGGCGACCACGACCAGAAATTCACCCCGGGGCCGCGCGGGCGCTCCTTCTATGTGACCAAGGGCGATCTGGAGCGGGCCGAGGAGTGGATGGACGAGGGCTTCAGCGCGGTGTTGAAGACTCCCGATACCACAATCATCTTCGTCACCGACGAGAAAGCGCGCGAGATCCGCGCCGATCAGGCGGCCTGCATGGGCTGCCTCAGCGCCTGCCGGTTCAGCAACTGGGCGACCAACGAGCTGGGCTCGACCGGCAAGAAGACCGATCCCCGCAGCTACTGCATCCAGAAGACGCTGCAGGAGATCATCCACGGCGAAGACATCGACAACCAGCTCATGTTCGCAGGCCACGCGGCCTTCCGCTTCGCCAGCGACCCTTTCTACTCGAACCGCTTCATCCCCACCGTGCGCCAGCTGGTGGATCGTCTGCTCACCGGCGACTGACCGCTGCCGCCTTGCCGGCGGCCCCTCTTCAACGCTCCTTCACATAGGGAACGCCGCTCGCCTTGGGCGGCACCGCCTTGCCGACGAAGCCTGCAAGCAGCAGCACGGTGAGCAGGTAGGGCAGCGCCTGGATCGCCTGCACCGGGATGATGCCGACGCCGGGGATATCGACGCCTTGGAGCCGGGCCTGCACGGCATCGGCGAAGGCGAAGAGGAAGCAGGCGAAGAGAGTCGGCACCGGGCGCCACTTGCCGAAGATGAGGGCTGCGAGCGCGAGGTAGCCCATGCCCGCGCTCATGTCGCGCACGAAGAGCGCGTTCTGGGCGATGGAGAGCGACGTGCCGGCGACGCCGCAGAGGATGCCGCAGACGATCATCGCCCGGTAGCGCATGCCGGCGACGGAGATGCCGGCGGTGTCCACCGCCTCCGGCGCCTCGCCCACCGCGCGCAACCTCAGCCCGAAGCGGGTCTTGTAGATGAACCATGCCGCGAGCGGGACCATGCCGAGCGCGATATAGACGATCAGGTTGTGGCCGCTCACGATCTCGGAATAGATCTGGCCGATGAAGGGCACGTCGCTCAGCCGGTCGGAGAAGGGGAAGTGAATCGGGCGGAAGCGCGCCGTGTCCGCCACGAGTGGCGAGTGCCCGCCTTGCCCGAACCAGGCGAGCGAGAGCACCGGCCCGAGCCCGGCGACCAGGATGTTCAGCGCCATGCCCGAGACCACCTGATCGCCCCGATGGGTGACACAGGCGAAGGCGTGGACCATCGCGAGCGCGACCGAGGCGCCGACGCCTGCGAGCAGGCCGATCCACGCCGAGCCGGTGGCATACGCCGCCGCCGCGGCAGCGAAGGCCGCGCCCAGCAGCTTGCCTTCGAGGCCGATATCGACCACGCCCGAGCGCTCGGCGAACATGCCGGCGAAAGCGGCGAGGATGAGCGGCGTCGAGACGCGCAGCGTCGCGTCGATCACGAGGACGATCCAGGTCACCGCTTCCATGGCTACGCCGCCACCGCCCGCGCGCGACGGGCGAACAGACGCTCGATCCGGCCTCGGAACATGTGCTCCAGCGCGCCGGAGAACAGGATCACCAGCCCTTGCAGCACCACCACCATGTCGCGGGTCACGTTGGGCATGTCGAAGGCGAGCTCCGAGCCGCCCTGGTAGAGCACGCCGAAGAGCAGCGCCGCGAGCACGATGCCCACCGGGTGGTTGCGCCCCATCAGCGCGACCGCGATGCCGACGAAGCCGTAACCCGCCGTAAACTCCAGCAGCAGCCGGTGATGGACGCCGATGATCTCGTTGACGCCCACGAGGCCCGCGAGTCCGCCGGAGACCGCCATCGCCAACATGATCGAGCGCGCCGGCGATATCCCGCCGTAGACCGCCGCCGACTCGTTGTGCCCAACAGCACGAATCTCGTAGCCCCAGCGCGTGCGCCAGACGAAGAACCAGAAGAGCACGAGGCAAACCGCAGCGACGACGATGCTCAGGTTGAGCGAGGAGCGGCCGATGTTCGCACCGAAGGCCGCGAAGACATCGTGGACGAAGGGGAGCCATGCGCCGGTCTCGAAGGTGCGGCTCTCGGCCGCCTGCTGCCCCGGCTTGATGAAGATCTCGACCAGCAGGTAGGTCATCAGCGCCGCGGCCAGGAAGTTGAACATGATCGTCGTGATGACGATGTGGCTGCCGCGCTTCGCCTGCAGCCAGCCGGGAATGAAGGCCCAGAAGGCGCCGAAGGCCATGGCGCAGGCGATTGCCAGCGGAATCACCACGGGCGCCGGCCAATGGCCGAGGTAAAGCCCGATCAGGCCCGCGCCGAGTCCGCCGAGGTAGGCCTGCCCCTCGCCGCCGATGTTGAAGAGGCCGCAGTGGAAGGCGATGGCGACGGCCAGCCCGGTGAAGACGAAGTTTGTGGTGTAGTAGAGCGTGTAGCCGATCGCCTCGGGGTAGCCCACGGCGCCGAGGACGAGAAGCCTGAGCGCCTCGAACGGGTTCTCGCCGATCAGCGCGATGATGATGCCGGCGATCAGCAGCGCGAGCCCCAGGTTGATGAGCGGGACCAGCCCATGGGTGACCCAGGCCGGTGCCTGGGTCGGCCCGCCGAAGCCCTTCACGGCCCGGCGGCCTCCGCGCCGTCTGCCCGCTCGCCCGCCATCATCAGGCCGAGCGTGCGCTCGTCCGCGTCCGCCTGCGCCATCTCGCCCACGATGGCGCCGCCGAACATCACAAGGATGCGGTCGGAGAGCGACATGATCTCGTCGAGCTCGACCGAGACCAGGAGGATCGCCTTGCCCTCGTCCCGCATCTCCACCAGCTTGCGGTGGATGAACTCGATGGCGCCGATATCGACGCCCCGCGTCGGCTGGCCCACCAGCAGCACGTCCGGGCTGCGGCTCATCTCGCGGCCGACCACGATCTTCTGCTGGTTGCCGCCGGAGAAGTTGGCCGTGCGCAGCGTCGGCAGGGGCGGGCGGACGTCGAAATCCTCCATCGTGCGCCCGACCCCATCGACCACCGCACCGCGGCTCATCAGCGCGCTGCGGTTGTAGTGCCGCTCGCGGTGATAGCCGAGAATGCCGCTCTCCGAGGCATCGAAGGCCGTGACCAGGCCCATGCGCTGGCGGTCCTCGGGCACGTGGCCGAGCCCGCGCCGGCGCATGGCCCGCGCCGCCTCGGCCCGTCCGCCGGCGGGCACCGGTTCGCCCCCGATGGCGATGGTGCCGCTCTCACGGTCGAGGGTGCCGGCCAGCGCCTCCAGCAGCTCCGATTGGCCGTTGCCGGCGACTCCGGCGATGCCGACGATCTCCCCGGCGTGCACGGCGAAGCTCACGTCTTGCACGCGCAGCACGTCGCTGCGGTCCCGCACCGCCAGGTTCTCGACCAGCAGCAGGGCCTCGCCCGGCGCGGCGGCGTCCTTGTCCACTCGTAGCAGCACGCTGCGGCCCACCATCATCGCGGCGAGCTGCGCGCGGTCGGTCTCAGCCGTCGCCACGTGATCGACCACGCGGCCCGCGCGCATCACGGTGACCCGGTCGGTGAGCGCCATGATCTCGCGCAGCTTGTGGGTAATCAGGACGATGGTCCGGCCCTGGTCCCGGAGCGCGCGGAGGATGCGGAAGAGGTCGTCCACCTCCTGCGGCGTGAGCACGCCCGTGGGCTCGTCGAGAATCAGAATATCGGCGCCGCGATAGAGCGCCTTCAGGATCTCCACCCGCTGCTGCAGGCCTACCGGCAGCGCGCCCACGATGGCGTCGGGGTCGACGTCGAGCCCGTACTCGCGCTCTAGCCGCTCGAGCTCCTGCCGGGCCTCGCCCAGGGTCGAGCGCAGCAGGTAGCCCTGCTCGACGCCGAGCACCACGTTCTCCAGCACGGTGAAGGTGTCCACGAGCATGAAGTGCTGGTGGACCATGCCGATGCCGTGGCCGATGGCGTCCTGCGGCCCCTTGATGGTGACCGGCGCGCCGCCCACCCTGATCTCACCGCCGTCGGCCTGGTAGTAGCCGTAGACGATGCTCATCAGGGTCGATTTGCCGGCGCCGTTCTCGCCGATGATGCCGTGGATCGTGCCGGGAGCGACGGCGACCGACACATCGTCGTTCGCGTGCACCGAGCCGAACCATTTCTGGATGCCGACGACTTCCAGCGCGGGCGCACCCTGCCCGCCCGAGGGGCCGCGCTCTTCCGCAGCCCCCCGCTGCGCCTCGCCCGCCACGGGGACTAAGCCTCGGCAGCCGGCGGGCGCCGGCGCCCGCGCGCTACTGCGCCATGTAGTCGGTCACCGCGATGTTGCCCGCGATGATGTCCGTGCGCGCCTGCTCGATCGCCGCTTCCATCTCGGCCGATATGAGGCCGCGATTGTGCTCGTCCAGCGCCCAGCCGACGCCGTCCTCCGCCAGCCCGAGAATCTGGATGCCGCCTTGCCAGGTGCCGTCCTTGGCTGCCTTGAAGGATTCGTAGACCGCCACATCCACGCGCTTGACCATGGAGGTCAGCATCGTGCCGGGGTGGATGTAGTTCTGGTTGCTGTCCACCCCGATGGCGAGCTTGCCGGCGTCCTTGGCCGCCTGGTAGACGCCGATGCCGGTGCCGCCGGCGGCGGCGTAGACAACATCCGCGCCCCGGTCGAACTGGCTGCGCGCGAGCTCGCCGCCCCTGGTCGGGTCGTTCCAGGCAGAAGGCGTCGTGCCGGTCATGTTCTGGAAAATATCGATGTCCGGATTGACGTGCTGCGCGCCTTCCACGTAGCCGAGCGCGAACTTGCGGATGAGCGGGATGTCCATGCCGCCGACGAAGCCGACTTTGCCGGTCTCGGACGCCATTGCGGCCGCCATACCGACCAGGAACGAGCCCTCGTGCTCCTTGAAGATCACCGACTGAACGTTCGGCAGGTCCACCACCATGTCGATCAGGGTGAACTTGGTGTCGGGGAACTCCTGCGCCACGGTCTCGACCGCCGCCGCCTGGGCGAAGCCCATCGCCACGACCACCTGCGCCCCCCGCCTGGCCATGTTGCGCAGCGCCTGCTCGCGCATGGAGGGGTTCGTGACCTCGAACTCGCGGTACTGGATGCCGGTGTCGGCGGTGAACTTCTCGGCACCGTTGAAGGCGGCCTCGTTGAATGACTTGTCGAACTTGCCGCCCATGTCGAAGACGACGGCGGGCGTGAAGTCGTCGGCCTGGGCCATGCCGCCCGCGGCGATCCCGACCGCCGCGAGCGCGGCGACGATAAATTGTTTCATGGGGAGTCTCCCTTGGATTTGGGTGTGTGTCTCGACTGCGTTCACCTTAGCCGAGGCTTGGCGCGGTGTCTGTGGCCGCGCCCTATTCGGCGGCTTCGGCGCTTGCGCTCTCGGTCTTCTCCAGCGTGAGCTCGACCGGCACCGGATTGGAGACGATGTCGAGCACCGGGCAGTGCGCGTTGACCGCCTGCTGAAGCTTCGCCAGCGTCTCCTCGTCCGCAGACGAGACGACGCGCACCGTGCCGCGCAGCGTCTGGTAGCCCGGCCGCACCGACTCGTCGACAGCGAAGAAGCCGCGCAGGTCGATATCGCCCTCCAGCGTCACCGCGACGTGCTCCAGCGGGATGCCGAGCGCCGCCGCGTAGGCGCGGTAGGTGATCTCCTGACAGGTGCCGAGCGCCGCCAGGATCAGCTCGACCGGATTGGGGCCGGTGTCGGTGCCGCCCAGGCTCTCCGGCTCGTCAATCACCAGGCGGTGATCGCGTAGCGCCACCTCGGAGCGGAAGCCCTCGCCGAGAGACGACACCGACTCGAAGGTCGCCTGCGCCTCCGCCGGGTCGGCGCGAAAGGCGTCCTGGGTTTCAACGATCAGATTGCGCAGCTCTTCGCTCATGGTCCATCTCCCGTTGGCGGCCATTGAAAGGCCGAGACTGTAACTGTTGGCCCATCAATACGTGCTTTTGCGCGAACTTGGGAGTCATCGCCCAGCGTCCGCCGCAGTCACCACGCCCATGAAGGCGCCGAGCTTCGCGGCATCGAGAGCGCCTTCGGTGCGCACGCCCGTGCAAAGATCGACCCCGTAAGCTTTCACGTGGCGGATCGCCTCGGCCACGTTGTCGGGGTTGAGCCCGCCGGCGAGGAAGACGGGGCAGGGGACTTTCGCCACGATGCGTCGGCTCAGCGCCCAGTCGTGGACCCGCCCGGTGCCGCCCAACTCCTTCACCGGGGCAGCCGGATTGCCGGAATCGAGCAGCAGCCCGTCCACCATGGGGGCGACCTCCACCGCCTCAGCGACCGCGCTCTCGCCCCGCACGTGGATCACCTGCACCAGCGCGATGCCGGGCAAGACCTCCCTCAGCACCTGATAGGCGCACGCGTCGAGGGCGTCGCAGAGCTGGATGGTGTTGACTCCGCAGCGGCGCTGCTGGGCGACGATGGCGGCGGGCTCCACCTTCGACGTGAGCAGGAAGGTGCCCAAGGCCGGCGGCGCGGCGGCGGCGATCTCCGCGATCAGGTCCTCCCCGATCACCCCCGGCCCGCTCGGCATCGCCGACACCAGCCCGATCGCATCGGCCCCGGCGACGACAGCGGCCTCCGCTTCCGCCACGCTGGAGATACAGCAGATCTTGACCCGCGTCCGCATGGGCCTCGACAGATCCGCCACCCCTCTCGTCATGCCCGGACTTGATCCGGGCATCTCGCTCCGCCAGACCCGTTGGACGCGGAACAAACACGTGGATGGCCGGGACAAGCCCGGCCATGACGGTGTGGGGGCATGGCCACCGCGAGATTTGCGCCCTAGGCCGCCGCCCGGTCGCCGAGGGCGCGCCGGAGCCGGGGAATCACCTCGTCTGCCATCAGCCGCATCGACGTGAGCTGATGCGCCTTGTGGGTCTCGTTCAGGCAATCGGTCGCGGTCATCAGGATGGTGCCGAAGGGCCCCACCTCCTCGCGCAGCGCGAGGATCTGCTCAGCCACCGAGTCGGGATCCCCGGCGACGGAGAAGGCGTCGCAGGCGTACTCGGGAGTCACGTCCTCGTCCGCCATCTCGGGCCCGCTCTTCATGATGGCGTGGAAGGCGGCGCGGCGCACCAGCGTCACCAGATAGCCGTAATAGTGGGCGAACGGCCCCGCGGGATCGCGCACATAAGCCTTGGCCCAGGCGTCGTCGTCGGCCACGAAGATGGAGCGCGCGACGCGCCAGTCCGCCGGCCCCGGCTCGCGCCCGGCTCGCGCGCAGCCGTCCAAGAAGCCCTGCCAGTGGTTCTTGATGGTGGAGACCGGCACGAAGTTGGCCGAGATCACGCCCCAGCCGCGCGCCGCGGCGGAGCGCACGCCGCCAGAATCCGGGCTCATGGCCGACGCCACGAGCGGCGGATGAGGCTTTTGGTAGGGCTTGATCATGGCGCCGACGCCCAGGTCCGGCCAGTGATAGTCCTCGAGCCTCAGTGTCCAGTACTTGCCCCGGATGTCGTAGGGCGGCTCGGTGGACCAGAGCTTGAGCACGGTCTCGATGGCTTCGCCGGCCATCTCGCGCCGCACTTGGAGGTCGGTCACGCCGAACATCTCGAAGTCGCTGACCAGCCCGCCGGGGCTCAGGCCCAGGATCAGCCGCCCGTCGCTCAGGTGGTCCAGCAGGGCAGCATGGGCGGCAGTCTGCACCGGGTGGCGCTGGGGCAGGTTGACCACACCGGTGCCGAGCTTCATGTGCGTCGTGCGCGCGATCAGGTTGGAGAGGAACATGAAGGGGCAGGTGACCGGCTCGCTCAGCGTCGTGTAGTGCTCGCCGATCCAGAACTCGTCGAAGCCAAGGCGGTCGCAGGCAACCGCGATCTCCACGTCCTCCTTGAGCACCGTGTGGGTGTCCCGCCGGTGATCGTTCACCGGCATCATGAACATGCCGAGCTTCATCCTGCCCTCTCCGTGATCGCGCGGGACTGAAACACGGAGTGACGGTCGGGAGCAAGCGCGGGCCCCGGCCACAACGGCCGCAACGGAGAGGGGATCAGCACTCTTCGGTCTTGCCGCCGGCTTCGCGCCAGGCGGCGATGCCGCCGATCATGTGGCAGACATTGCCCAGCCCGCTCTCGCGCGAGGCATCGACCGCCATCGCCGAGCGCTCGCCGAAGGCGCAGTAGTAGACCAGCCGCTGCCCCGGCCGCGCGGCCAGCGCGCGCAGCGCCCCGCCCGGACCGATCATGCCGTCTAGCCCCCCGTAGGGCGCGTGGATGGAGTTCGGGATCGCGCCTTCCCGCTCGCGCTCCCCTTGCTCCCGCAGGTCGACCAGGATGTCGTCGGGCCGCTGGCCGTGCATGACCTCCTGCGCCGTCATCGCGCACTCCGGGTGTGCCTCATCCGCCTGCCCGCGGCCCACGTGCAGGTTCGCCGGCACCGCCACGTCCATCATCTTGGGGTTGGCGAGGTCGAGGCCGTTCATCAGCGCCGCGTAATCGGCGGGCGACGCGACCTGGAGGCGCGGGTTAAAGCGCTTCTCCTCGCCGATGGTGCTCACCGTGTCGCCCTTGTAGTCGTGGCCGGGGTAGACCAGCGTCTCGTCCGGCAGTGTCAGAAGCCTGTTGCGGAGCGAGTCGTACTGCTGCAGCGGGTCGCCGTTCTGAAAGTCGGTGCGGCCTGTGCCCCGGATCAGCAGCGTGTCGCCGGTGAAGACGCGGTCCTCCATGGCGAAGCTGTAGGACTCGGCGGTGTGGCCCGGCGTGTGCAGCGCGCGCAGGCCAACGCCCTCGATCTCGACCGGATCGCCGTCGCCGACCCGCATCGAGACCACGTCCACCGGCGCCTCCCGGCCCATCACGGTGACGCACTTGGTGCGGTCGCGGAGCTCCGACATGCCGCTGATGTGGTCGGCATGGACGTGGGTATCCACGACCTTGGCGAGGGTGAGATCAAGCTCGTCCAGCAGCGTGAGGTAGCGCTCCACCTGCTCCTGCACCGGGTCGATGATGAGCGCCTCGCCGCCCGCGCGCCCGCCCAGCAGGTAGGTATAAGTGCCCGAGGTCATGTGATAGAGCTGGCGAAAGATCATGGCCCGTCATCCGCCGTCCTGTCCGACCGCCCCATTGTAAGGCTTCGTCGGGCCCTCCGGCCACCGGAGAGCGCCACCCAGCGGGTTACAGGTCCGGCGCCACGTCGACCACCACCTTGCCGATGGCCTTCCCGCTTTCGAGATGGCGATGCGCGTCGGTGACCGAGGCGAGGTCGAATCCCTGCGGGTCCAGGTGGGGGCGCAGCTTGCCGGCGTCGGCGAGCGTGGCGGCCTCGCGCAGGATGCGTCCGTGCTCGGCACGGTCCACGTCGTGCAGCATCGGGATCAGCATGAAGACGACGTGGAGCGTGAGCCCCTTGATGTGCATGGGCGTGAGGTCGGCCTCGTACATCGAGACAATGGTGACCACCTGCCCGTTGAGCCTGGCTGCCTCGAACGAAGCGGCGATGTCGCTGCCGCCGGTGGCGTCGTAGACCAAGTCGAACCCCCTGCCGCCGGTCAGGCGCGCGACATAGTCGTCTACGGTCTCGTTCCGGTAATCGATGGAGCAATCGGCGCCCAGCTCACGGGCAAGCGCCGCCTTCTCCTCCGAGGAGACGGTGGCGGAAACCTCGGCGCCCCGCGCCTTCGCGAGCTGGATCGCCACGTGACCCACGCCGCCGGCGCCGCCGTGAACCAGCACCGACTGGCCATCGCGCACGTCCGCCCGGTCGAGTCCTTCCCACGCGGTGATGGTGACCAACGGCAGCGCCGCCGCCTCGCGCAGCGTAAGCGAGGCCGGCTTGGGCGCGAGCAGCCGCGCGTCAGCCGCGATCATCTCGGCGTAGCAGCCCGGCACCTCGCGCACGCCGCCCACGCAGCCATAGACCTCGTCACCTTCGGCGAAGTCCGTGACGCCGTCGCCCACCGCCAGCACGCGCCCCGCCGCATCGCAGCCGAGCACGGCCGGCAGCTCCGGCGCGATCGGCGGCCCGGCTTGGCGCAGCTTGCAGTCGGCGGGGTTGACGCTGGTCGCTGCGATCTGAACCAGCACCTCGCCTCGGCCCGGTACGGGATCGGGCAGGTTCGCGCCCTCGAAGTTCTCGGCCCCGCCCCAAGCGGAGATGATTTGTGCCTGCATTCTCTTCTCCAGGTTTGCAGTTGATACGTGACTTGTGCCGTTACCCGGCCTTGGCCTTGCGCCAGACGGTCGCAAGCCAGGGCTGCTGGTGGCGCGGGCGGCCGGGCGGGCGGTAGTAGTGGTGCAGCTCGGCGAAGCCCGCGCCGGTGACGAGTTCGCGCCAGGTATCCAGGTCGTAGAAGCAGCCGTAGCGGCCGCCGACCCAGCCTTCCTGGTCGTCGCCGCGCGGGTTCGAGCAGAAGAGCACACCTCCCGGCTTCAGCGCCGCCGCGAGGTCGGCGAGCACGCGCGCAATCTGGCTGCTCGGCACGTGGAAGAGCGAGGCGTTGGCGAAGATCCCGTTGAAACGCCCATCCGGCAGGTCGAGGGCGAGAAAATCCTGGAGCAGCACCGGGCAGTCGGTTTCGGCGCGGGCGAGGGCGACCAGCTCCGCCGCGCCGTCGAGGCCCGTGACCTCGTGCCCGAGCTCGGTAAAGGCGATCAGGTCGCGGCCCGGCCCGCAGCCGAGATCGAGGATCGCGTAGGGCGGCGCGCCCTCGATGGCATCGAGCAGGGCCGCGATGTTCTGGCTCACGTCGTGGTCGGCCGTGCCATGGCGGTAGGCCTCGGCCATGCGGTCGTACTCTTCGAGCGTGACGGCGGCGGCCTCCCGCGCCGCCCGGTCTTCGTCGCGCTGAGGCGGGTTCATCGGGCCATCCCGGCGCCGCAATGCAGAGTGTGAGAGTATCAGCTCGCCACAGGCTGATTTCCTGACTTCGACGGTTGGGCCTGATTCTGGCCGATCTCCCGTCTGGAGATTTCAGCGAAGACAATGACTTAGCGGTTGCGGTGCGGTCAAGTCGCGTTGTAGTGCCTAGTGGATATATTGGATTGTCGATATCCCCGCCCCGCGCTACACTCCCACCATGTTCGTGCGTATCAAGACCACCCCCAACAGCCCGCGCCGCTCGGTCCAGCTCGTCGAGGCCGTGCGCGACGGCGGCAAGGTCCGCCAGCGCATCGTCCGCCACATCGGCGTGGCCATGGACGAGGACGAGCTGGAGCGCCTGAGGCAGCTCGGCGAGTACGTCAAGGCGAAGCTGGAGGACGAGCGCCAGCCCTTGCTGTTCGCGCCCGAGAAGATCGCAGACCAGGTGATCCGCGTCGGACGCCAAGGGGACGGCAAGCAAGAGCTTCCCGTCGATCTCAAGCAACTCGAAGAGGAGCAGCGGCTGATCACGGGCATCCACGAGGTCTACGGCGAGATGTACCGGCTGCTGGGCCTCGACGGGCTGCTGCGGCGATCGCGCTACCGCGCCTCGCACGACGCGCTGTTCCACGTGGTGATGGCACGCATCGCCAACCCCGACAGCAAGCGGGGCAGCGTGCGCCGGCTCGAGGAGGACTTCGGCGTGAGCCTTCCCCTCGAGAAGGTCTACCGGATGATGGACCAGCTCGACGCGCCCGTGATCAACCATCTGCGCACGCGCGTGGGCGAGGCGAGCCGCTCGCTGCTGCCGGAGCCGGTGGCGGTGCTCTTCTTCGATTGCACCACGCTCTACTTCGAGACCGCGATTGAGGACGAGCTTCGCCAGCACGGCTTCAGCAAGGACGGCAAGCACAGGGACTCGCAGGTCCTGCTGGCCCTGATGGTGACGCGCGAAGGGCTGCCGATCAGCTACGAGGTCTTCCCCGGCTCCACCTACGAGGGGAAGAGCCTGGTCCCGGTCCTGCAGGACATGCAGCGCCGCCACCAGGTGGAGCGCACGGTCTGTGTGGCCGACCGGGGCATGCTGAGCGCAGACAACCTCGACGCCATGGACGACATCCGCGGCGAGTACGTGCTCGGCGCCCGGCTGCGCAAGCTGCCGGCCGCGCTGAAGAAGAAGGTTCTCGATCTGGACGCCTATGGTCCTCTCGAGGGATCGGAGAACCGCCGGGTCGGCGAATGGGAGCACAAGGGCCGGCGCCTGATCGTCGTCTTCTGCCCCGAGCGCGCGCGCAAGGACGCACACGAGCGCCGCCAGGCGGTGGCGCGCCTGCTCGACAAGCTGGAGCGCAGCGACAATCCCAAGGAGCTGCTCTCCAATCACGGCGCCAAGCGCTTCATCGCCGTCGAGGGCGACGCGCGGCTCACGGTGAACCCGGAGAAGATCGCCGAGGCCGAGCGATGGGACGGGCTCGCCGGCGTCATCACCAATCTGCGCGACGCCAGCGTCACCGAAGTGATGGCCCACTACCACGGGCTCTGGCAGGTCGAGGAGAGCTTTCGGATCACCAAGCACGACCTGAAGGTGCGGCCGATCTGGCACTGGAACGAGAACCGGATCCGCGCCCACATCGCCATCGCCTTCATGGCCTTCGCCTGCGTCCGCCACCTTGCCTACCGTGTCGCCGTCCAGAAGAGGCGGATGTCCCCGGAAGTGATCCGCTCCGCCCTCGTCCACCGCCAATGCTCGGTCCTGCGCTGCGCGCAATCGGGCAACCGCTACGTCATCCCGTCGAAGCCGACGCCGGCGGCCGAGCAGATCTACGCAACCATGGGGCTGCCCCTGACGATCACCCCGTACCAACTCGTCTGAGCGCCGGCGAAGCCCGGCCCGGGCTCGAAGAAATGCCGAGTGTAGTGCCTAGCCGGAAATGAGAACCGGCCAATATCAACTACTTACGTGATTCAACCATCGAAGTCAGGGGTAGGCCTCGGCCATGCGGTCGTACTCTTCGAGCGTGACGGCGGCGGCCTCCCGCGCCGCCCGGTCTTCGTCGCGCTGAGGCGGGTTCATCGGGCCATCCCGGCGCCGCAATGCAGAGTGTGAGAGTATCAGCTCGCCACAGGCTGATTTCTATTCGTCCGGACGTCCGGATGACGGTTTCGATGTCCAGATCGGACAGGTCGCCGCGAGCGGAGGGATAATGCGATGAATTGACCACATCGTGCCAAAGGACACGAAATTTATGCTCGAATCAGCCCTTGATGACGAGGAAACACGGTCTCCCCGGCAATATCACGCACCGATCGCTGCGGTCCGCTGCTTTTGCAGGCAATGCTCCCTGAATGCATCCACGCCCAGCTCGTTCACCATTCGCTTGAAGTTGTAGCCCAGCGCCATCAGGCTGAACTCGCCGCGGCACTTCTCGAGGCCGCGCATCAGGAAATGATCGATCCCCGCCCAGCGCTTGATGGTGCCGAAAGGGTGCTCGACGAGCCCGGCCCGCCTGCGCATCAATGGCGAAGCGGCGCTTATCTTCTTGCGATACCGGTCCAGCCAGTCCGTATGCTCCCAGCGCTCCACCCTGCGCCGCGGTTTCGTCTTTTCCAGGCATCGGCTTGACAGCGGACAACCCCGACAAACCTCTCGCTCCGCACGATAGACGAAATACCGCCTGTCACCCCTGTCACGCCTGATGGCGGTCTCGTTGGTTCGAGCCAGCCGCTGCCCGGCCGGACAGACATAGGTGTCGTCCTGCGGGTCGTAACGAAAATCATCGTTGCTGAACCGATCTCCCTTGCCCTTGCGGCCCAGCTGCGTGGGGATTGGAACGTACACATCCATCCCCCTGTCCTCGCATTCCTTCAACTGCGCGCCGCTCCAATAGCCGACATCCGCCAGACCGATCAGTCCGGGATTGCCCGTGGCTTCGCAGGCTTTCGTCATCATCGGCTCGTACTGACCTGAATCGTTGCCGTCCTGGACCACGTCCTCCGCCACAATCAGCTTGTGCTTGTCGTCCACCGCAATCTGGCAGTTGTAGCCGCCCACCGACTTGCCGTACTTCTTCATCGTCCGCGCATCGGGATCGACCTCAGATACCTGGCTCTCCCCGCTTTCCAGCAGGCGCTCCTGCAGGGCCTTCCTGTGCTTCTGCTTCTTCACCATGGCCTCGATCTTCGCCGCCAGTTCCGGATCCTCCCCACCGTCCGCACCATCCTCCGGGTCCGCATCCGCCTCGTCCAGCTGCCGGTGATACGCCGCGATCTTCTCGTCCAGCCTCTTCAGTTCCTTTTCCAGTCTCGCCCTGGTGTGGATGCTGGCGGGACGCGCATTGGCCTTCAAAAAGGTTCCGTCGATCGCTACCCGGCTGTCGCCCAGCAGGGACAGTTCCCGGCACAGCAGCACGAACTCCCGGTTGGTCGCCCGCAGAGCCGCCAGATTGTCCTTGCGGAAATCCGCGATCGTCTTGTAGCTCGGCCTGGCTCCCTGGCACAGCCAGATCACTTCCAGGTTGCGATGCGTCTCGACTTCGAGCCGGCGCGAGCTGCGTACCCGGTGCTGGTATCCATACAGGTAGAGCTTCAGCAGCAATCCGGGATCGTAGGCCGGCTGACCGGCGCCGCAGTGTGCCTCCGTGTTCTGGAAACCCAGCGCCTGTAGGTCCAGCGTGCCGACGAACGCATCGATCGCGCGCACCGGATTATGTTCGGACACGTAGTCGTCCAGACAGGGCGGCAGAAGCATCACCTGGCTTCGGGACTGAACCTCCCGGTAGCGTCGCTCGGGCATCGCGGTAAACCTCGGGGCTGCCTGGAATGCCGAAAAACCTATCACGGGCGGCCGGACCGCAAACCCGGATTTATTGAAATACTTTCACACTCTGAATGGTCGCGCCGGCACGTCTGCGTTAGACTTGGCGGACAGGAGGCCCCATGAGCCAGCTCGTGAACAGGCCGGCCATCGCGCCGGAAGAGCTCGCGTGCCTCAACGCGCTCGAGCGCAAGGTGCTGTGGCTGTCGTCGTGGATGGTCCACAACGCCAACCATCTGCGCCCGGTGCGCGACGGGCTCAAGGTGGGCGGCCACCAGGCCTCCTGCGCCTCGGTGGCGACGCTGATGACGGCGCTCTACTTCGACGTGCTGGGGCCTGACGACCGGGTCGCCGTGAAGCCCCATGCGAGCCCGGTGTTCCACGCGATTCAGTACCTCTTCGGCAATCAGACCCGCGAGAAGCTCGAAGATTTCCGGGCCTTCGGCGGCGCCCAGAGCTATCCCTCGCGCACCAAGGACAGCGACGACGTCGACATCTCCACCGGCTCGGTCGGGCTCGGGGTGGGCATGACGCTGTTCGCCTCCATGGTCCAGGACTACGTGCGCTTCCACAAGCTCTCGCCCGATCAGCGCCCGCCCGGCCGCATGATCGCGGTCATGGGCGACGCGGAGCTCGACGAGGGCAACGTCTTCGAGGCGCTGCTGGAGGGCTGGAAGCACGATGTCCGAAACCTCTGGTGGATCATCGACTATAATCGCCAGAGCCTGGATCGCGTGGTCTCCGACCGGCTGTTCCAGAAGATCAAGGACTTCTTCCAGGCGGTCGGCTGGAAGGTGGTGATCCTGAAGTACGGCCTCCGCCAGCAGGCCGCCTTCGCCAAGCCCGGCGGCGAAGCCCTCCGCCAGTGGATCGACGACTGCCCCAACGAGCTCTACTGCGCGCTCACCTTCAAGGGCGGCGCTGCCTGGCGCGAGCGGCTCGGCCAGGACATCGGCCACGTCGCGGGCATCAAGGCGCTGCTCGCGGACTACGACGATGACGGCCTGCAGGACCTGATGACCAATCTCGCGGGCCACGACATGGAAGCGGTGCTGGAGGCGCTGCGCGAGGTCGATTCCGACGTTCCCCACTGCTTCATCGCCTACACGATCAAGGGCTTCGGGCTGCCCTTCGCCGGCCACAAGGACAATCACGCCGGCATCATGAACGAAGAGCAGATGGCGGATTTCCGGGCCGCGATGCACGTGGAAGAGGGCGCCGAATGGTCCCGCTTCGCCGGACTCGGGCTCGACGAGGAGACCCTGGAGACGTTCATCGGGGCGGCCCCCTTCAACCGCAAGCCGGGCCGGCATTCGGCGCCGGCCGTGCCGCTGCCCGACGCGCTGCCCTTCCGCCCCGGCCCCCGCATGTCCACGCAGGAGGCCTTCGGCCGCATACTGAACGAGCTCGGCAAGGGCGAGAGCCCGCTCGCCGAACGCATCGTTACCACCTCGCCCGACGTCACGGTCTCGACCAATCTGGGCGGCTGGGTAAACCAGCGCGGCATCTTCGATCGCGCTGACCGGGAGGACGTCTTCCGCTCCGAGAAGGTGGTCTCGATGCAGAAGTGGTCGCTCAGCCGGAACGGCCAGCACATCGAGCTCGGCATCGCGGAGAACAACCTCTTCCTGCTGCTTTCGGCGCTAGGTCTGAGCGACGACTTCTTCGGCGCCCGGCTGCTGCCCGTGGGCACGGTCTACGACCCCTTTATCGCGCGCGGTCTCGATGCGCTCACCTACGCCTGCTACCAGGACGCGCGCTTCATGCTGGCGGGCACGCCCTCCGGCATCACCCTCGCGCCCGAGGGCGGTGCGCACCAGTCGGTCGGCACGCCGCTGCTCGGCATGGGTCAGCCGGGACTGATCTCCTTCGAGCCGGCGTTTGCCGACGAGGTCGCCGCAATCATGCTCTGGGGCTTCGGTCACCTGCAGGAGCCGGACGGTGGCGCCTTTTACTGCCGCCTCTCCACTCGCACCATCGATCAGCCCGCGCGCGAGATCGACGCGACCCTCCGGCGCGACCTACTGGCCGGCGGCTACTGGCTGGTGGAACCCGCATCGGACTCCCCCCTGGCGCTGGTATTTTCCGGCGCCATCGCGCCCGAGGCGCAGGAGGCCCACGCGGCGTTGGCGGAAGAGATACCGGGCGTCGGCCTGCTCGCCGTCACCTCTGCCGACCGGCTTTACGGGGACCTGATGGCCGCGAGTCAGGCCCGCGCGCAGGGCGAGGCCGCGCCGCCGACCCACGCCGAAGCGCTGCTCGGCAGGCTGCCGCCCGACGCCGCGCTCGTGACCGTGCTCGACGGTCACCCGGCGGCGCTCTCCTGGCTCGGCACGGTCTCCGGTCACCGCGCCTATCCCTTGGGCGTCACCGGCTTCGGCGAATCTGGCGATATCCCGGCGCTCTACGCCAAGCACCGGATCGATACCGACGCCATCCTCGACATGGCCGCACTCGCCTGCGTCGACCGCGCCCGCCGCCGCGCCTGATCCGTGTTCTAGGCGGCCGTCTAGGCCGCCGCCACTCGTTCCCGTCGCGCTTGCGCGAGTTCGTAGCTCGCCTGCATCCGCATCCAGTGCTCGGCGGTGCCCCAGCCGATGTCTTCCAGGGCCAGTGCCATGGTTGCCGACATGCCGGCTCTGCCGTTCAGCAGTCGCGACAGCGTGCCGCGTTCGCAGCCCAGGCGGCTCGCAGTCTCGGTGACGCTCCAGCCGACCTCCTCCATGCATTCGCGGACAAGCTCACCCAGGTGCGGCGGGTTCAACATTGATCCCACACGATCGTCGTCGTCGCCCATGAACCGATGTTCCTGCAGATCACTAGCGCGCTTGGTCGCGCACCCACCGAGGCCTGTTATGCCACGGTTCCTGCCTCTGTGCGCAAATGCGGCGGCATCCAGCGGAACTGCGTCTCGGTGCCGTAGGCGAAGAACTCGGACGGCTTGCGCCGCTGCTTCAGCATCCAGGAGTGCAGGACCGGCATGTTGTAGTAGAACCGCGCCGCCCAATGCGGCCAGAGCGTGAGCGGCCAGGTGATGGTCGACCAGAGCTGGGTGTGCTCCGAGATCGGCCGCTGCCGCGCCTCCCAGCGCGCGAGCACGCGGTCGATGTCATCGGCATCCTGCAGCATGTTGGCGAGCGAGAGGGCGTTGGCGATCGCCGTGCCGCAGCCCTGACCGAGCCCCGGCGACATGGCGTGCGCCGAATCGCCCACGATGGCCACCCGGCCCCTGCTCCAGGCCTTGAGCTTGACCGTCTCGAAGCGGTCGTAGCGCCCCTCGTCCGGCACCCGGTCGATCATGGATTCGAGGTGCGGGAAGGACTCGATCCAGAGCGCCCGCGGCAGCGGCAGCCGCGAGGCCTCCGCGTCGCTCGCGAGCATGGTGAAGGCCAGATAGAAGACCTCGCTGGTACACGGCGTGTAGAGCACCCGGCGGTGGCCGTTCCACCACTCGCGGATGGTGCGGCCCTCCTCGGTATCGGCGTAGCCCGGCTCGTGCGGCACCAGGACCCGGATGGCCCCGTCCACATGGGGCTTGCGGCTCTTCAGGAGGCCGAGCGAGTCGCGCACCTTAGAGTTGATGCCGTCTGCACCGATCACGAGGTCCGCCGGCCACTCGCGCCCGTCCTCGGTGATGAGCACGCCCTCCGGCCGTGCCGCCGTCGCCGTTGAGCCGGTGACGATCTCGACCCCGGCCCGCTCCGCCGCACCCAGGATCGCGGCCAGGAGTTGTTGACGGGTGATGCAGAACATGCGCGAGCGGTCGGTGCTGGTGATCGGCGCGAACGGCACCTCATCGATGAAGCGGCCCTTGGCGTCCCAGCTGATGTAAGTCGGCGCCTCGGTGCAGCCCTCGAGCGCGTGGTCGGCCGCGCCAATGGCCTTGAGCACGCGGACGCCGTTGTCCCAGATCCAGATGCCGGCACCGAACGCCCGGATCTCCTCCGTGCGTTCGTGGACCCGCACGGTCCAGCCCGCTTGCGCGAGCGCCGCTCCCATGGTGAGCCCGGTGAAGCCGCCGCCCGCAATCTCCGCGTGTCGCGCCATGCTCTGCCCGCGCCGCGCGCCTTCTACGCGGCCGCCTCGGCCTCTCCGCGCATGTGAGGCGGCATCCATCGGACCTGCGTCTCGGTGCCGTAGGCGTGGAACTCCGACGGCTTGCGCCGCTGCTTCAGCACCCAAGGGTGCAGGATCGGCATGTTGTAATAGAGCTTCGCCGCCCAGTGAGGCCAGAGCGTGAGCGGCCAGGTGATCGTCGACCAGAGCTGCGTGTGCTCGGAGATCGGCCGCTGGCGCGCCTCCCAGCGTGCGAGTGCCCGCTCGATGTCGTCGGACTCCTGCAGCATGTTGGAGAGCGAGAGGGCGTTGCAGATGGCCGTGCCGCAGCCCTGGCCGAGCCCCGGCGACATCGCATGCGCCGAGTCGCCCACGATCGCCACCCGGCCCTTGCTCCAGGCGTTGAGCTTGATGGTCTCGAAGCGGTCGTAGCGGCCCTCGTCCGGCACCCGGCCGATCATCGATTCGAGATGCGGGAAGGCCTCGGTCCAGACCGCCCGGGGCAGGGGGATCTGGGCCGCCTGCGTGTCACTCGCGAGCATGGTGAAGCAGAGGTAGAACACCTCGCGATTGCACGGCGTATAGAGCACCCGCCGGTAGTCCTTCCACCACTCGCGGATGGTGCGGCCTTCCTCGGTGTCGGCGTAGCCCGGCTCGTGCGGTACGAGCACGCGGATGGCGCCGTCCACGTGGGGCTTGCGGCTCTTCAGGAGGCCGAGCGAGTCGCGCACATTGGAGTTGATGCCGTCCGCGCCGATGACCAGGTCGGCCGGCCACTCGCGCCCGCCCTCGGTGATGAGCACGCCCTCGGACCGCGCACCTGTCGCTTCCGAGCTTGTGACGATCTCGACGCCGGCCCGCTTCGCTGCGCCCAGGATCGCGGCCAGGAGCTGCTGGCGCGTGATGCAGAACATGCGCGACTGATCGGTGCTGGTGATGGGCGCGAACGGCACTTCGTCGATGAAACGGCCCCTGGCGTCGCGGCTGATGTAGGTCGGCGCCTCGGTGCAGCCCTCCAAAGCAGCGTCCGCCGCGCCGATGGCCTTGAGCACGCGCACGCCGTTGTCCCAGATCCAGATGCCGGCGCCGAAGGCGCGGATCTCCTCCGTGCGCTCGTGCACTCGCGCGGTCCAGCCCGCTTGCGCCAGCGCCGTGCCCATGACGAGCCCGGTAAACCCGCCGCCCGCGATCTCCACATGTCGCGTCATGGTCGTCTCGTCTTCTTCGCCGATTGTCTCGCTGCCGCTTCCGCCGAACTATACCCGCACGCACTCCAGCAAATGCTGGGTATAGGGATGGCGGGGTGAGTCGAACAGGCGGTCGGTCTCGTCGATCTCGACGATCCTGCCCGCCTGCATCACCGCGACCGTATCGCAGTAGTGCGCGGCGATGCCGAGGTCGCCGGTGATGAGCAGGCGCGCCGTGCCGGCATCCTCGGCGAGTGTGCGGGTGAGGTCGAGCACCTGGCGCTGGATCGTCACGTCGAGCCCTGCCGTCGGCTCGTCCGCGATGAGCAGCTTGGGCTGGTACATCAGCGCCATCGCGAGGCACACCCGCTGGGCCATGCCGCCGCTCAACTCGTGGGGGAAGGCGCTCAACCGCTGCGCCGGATCGACGATACCCACCATCTCCAGCAGCTGAATCGAGCGGACCTCGGCCTGCTTCGCGCTGATCTTCTCATGGGCCTGCAGCGCGCTGCGCAGCATGTCGCCGACGTTGGTGAGCGGGTTCAGCTGCGACTTCGCGTTGGGCAGGATCGCCGCGATCTGCGTCGTGCGCATCGCCCGCATCGCACCCTTGCTCATCGTCAGCAAGTCGTGGTCGAGGTAGCGCACGGAGCCTGAGGTGACGGCGAGCTCCGGCGGCAGCAGCTGCAGGAGCGCCTTCACCAGCACCGACTTGCCGGAGCCGGATTCGCCCACGATCCCCATGCTGTGACCGGCCTCGAGCGCGAGGTGGATCTCGCTCAGCAGCGTCTGGCGCGAGTCGACGGCCTCGACGCCCAGATGCTCGACCGCGAGCACCGGCTCGCTCATGCGCGAGAGGGTGACGGTGGGGGCGTCGGGCACCTCGGGCTCGTCACCGCCCGACTCCAGCGCGTGCTCACGGCGGCGGTCGGTCTCGCGCCTCACGGCCCGCGGCTCCATCACCTGGGTCATGATCTCGCCGAAGACGCCGAAGGAGAAGACGATCAGGCCGAGCGCGATACCAGGAAAGAACGCGGCCCACCACTGCCCGATCTCCAGGTACTTGGCGCCCGACGCGATCATGGCGCCGAGCTCGGGCGTCGGCGGCTTGACGCCGGCGCCGACGAAGCTCAGGCCCGCGGTCAGCAGGATGGCGAAACCCACGGTGACCGAGACCTGCACGATGACGGTCGGCAACGCGTTCGGCAGCACGTGGCGGAAGCCGATGCGCACCTCGCGGTTGCCGACGGCACGCGCGGCCTCGGAGAAGGGGCGCTGCACCAGCGAGAGCACGTCCGAGCGCACGATGCGCACGAACACCGGCGTGTTAACGAAGGCGATGGCGATGATGATGTTGGTGACGCTGCCGCCGAAGACCGCAACCAGAACCATCGCGAAGACGAACACCGGGAAGGATTGGATCACCTCCAGCAGGCGCATGAAGGTCTCGGCGAAGGCGGTGGACCCCGCGCCGCCCCGGCTCTCGTAGAGCGCGACGATGACGCCGAGCGGCGTGCCGATGAAGACCGAGAGCGCGGTGGCGACGACGCCGATCACCACGTCGGTGCGGGGTGCCGCGAGCACGCGCGAGAAGATGTCGATCCCGTTCTCGTCGGTGCCGAAGGGATACGTGCCGCTGGGCGGCAGCAGGCGGGTGGTGGGCTCGGCGACCTCGGTGGGGAAGGGCGCGAGATAGGGGCCGAAGATGGTGAGGAAGATCCACCCGAAGAACAACACCAGCACGGCGAGCTGCCATTTCGGCAGCGCCCGGAGCGTGCGCTTGATGCGGAGCCAGACCACCGCCCGCCGCCTCTAGCGCCCCGCCCTGCAAGCGCGCACGGAGACTGCTGCCCTTCCCTCGTCATGCCCGGATTTATTCCGGGCATCCACTCTCGCCGGGCGAGACCGGGTTGCACCCGTGGATGGCCGGGTCGAGCCCGGCCAAGACGAGAGGGGAGTGCCGGCCCTTTGCATCTTCGGCTCCACGACCCGCCCCTACGACTGGGTTCCGCCGATCTTGATGCGGGGGTCCATCGCGAAGTGGATCAGGTCCACGGCGAGATAGACCAGCATCGTGAAGATCGCAGCGAAGCAGACGAAACCCTGGATCGGCGCGTAGTCGGCGGTGACGATGCCGTTGATCGCGTACTGGCCGAGACCCACGTAGTTGAACACCCGCTCCACGAGCACCGCGCCGCCGAGCAGGAACATCACCACCACGCCGGTAATCACCAGCGTCGGACCTGCGGCGACCCGCGCTGCCCGAGTCAGGACAATGCGAGGCGCGAGGCCCACGGCCTCCGCGTAGGTCGTGTAGTCGGCCTTGAGCGCTCCCTCCATCTGGCTGCGCAGCATCTTGAAGATCGGCGCGCCGTAGACGAAGGCGAGGGTGAAGACCGGCATGATCAGGTGCATGAAGCCCGACCAGAATATCTCCATGTCGCCCGCGATCAGCGAGTCGATGAGGATCGAGCCGGTCACGAACGGCGGCTCGAAGTCGAGGATGCCGAGCCGCCCCTCCGGGCCCGGCAGAATCTCCGCCGGCATCAGCCCCGCCGCGCCCGCGAACAGGAAGAAGATCAGCACCAGGCCGAGCAGGAAGTCAGGCAGCGCGCCGGCCAGCATGCCGTAACCGAAGGTGACGTTCTGGAATATCCGCACGATCCAGTTCCGGGTGCGGCTCGCGGTGATGATCGCGAGCGGGACGAGCACCAGGAAGACGACGAACAGCGCGAGGAAGATGAGCTCCAGGGTCACCGGAATGCGGTGAACCAGGTCGTCGATCACCTCCGTGTTGTTGACCCAGGACTCGCCGAGATCGCCTTGAAAGGCGTTCTCCAGCCAGATCACGTATTGCTCGGGGATCGGCCGGTCCAGGTACATCTTGGCGCGCAGCGCCTCGACCGAGGATTCGGGCGCGAGCGGGCCCAACGAGAGGCGCGCAGGGTCGCCCGGCAGCAGGCGCACCAGCACGAACGTGATGAACGAGATCAGAAAGACCTGGGGAATCAGGAAGAGAAAGCGGCGCCCGATATAGAGTGCGAGACGCATGGTCGCGTCCGCCTAGCCCGCGACACCGCGCCCGGCGGGCCGGGCACACGGGCGCGGCGCCGCCGAAGCCGCAGCCGGGCACGAAATCCGGGGCGGCGGGATGTCCCCACCGCCCCGGCTCGGCGCCGTCATGGCGCTCGTCCCGAGGGACGCTCTACGGCAGCACCGTTAGTCGGCGATGCTCATTTCCGCCACGTGGTAGTACTGCGTCGTGTACCAGCGGAAGTTGCTGACCTTGCGCGAGAGGCCGACGGCGAAATAGTGCTCGCCGATCCAGCCCAGCGGGGCCTGGTCGTGGATATGCTCCTGGATGCCGGCGTGCGCCGCGATGCGCGCCTCCGCATCCACCACGCCCTGGCCGTCCTGCAGCACCTGGTCGACCAGCGGGTCGGAGAAGTTGTGGTAGTTGACCAGCGCGTTGGTCGGCCACACCAGCTTCAGCGCGTAGTTGATGTCGGGCTGAATGGGCATATCCGTCCAGAGCGCGAGCGAGCCCTGCTTGCTCATCACGTTGTCCGAGTTCGCGGCGGTCGGCAGCTTCCTCAGCGAGAGGTTGATGCCGGCCTTCTTGAAGTCGCTCTGCAGCAGGACGCCGATGGATTCCATTGCCGCCACGGCCGCGTCGAACGAAAGCTCGGCGTCGAAGCCGTCGGGATAGCCCGCCTCGGCCAGCAGCGCCTTCGCCTTCTCCGGGTTGAAGTCGTACTTCATGTGCCCTTCGTAGCCCGGATAGGTGCTCGGCATCACGCCCTGCCACGCGTTCATCATGCCGTGGTAGATGTCGCGGATGATCGCCTCCTGGTTGATGAGGTGATTCATCGCCTGGCGCACCTTCACGTTGTCGTAGGGCGGCAGCGTGTTGTTGATCATCATCCACATGGACTGGTTGCCGCGCACCGCGACGCCGCGCGCATTCGGATCGTCAGCGAGCGCCACGATCTCGTCCGGCGACAGTCCTTCGGCCATGTGCACCTTGCCCTGCTTGAGTAGGGCCACGCGGTTGGCCGATTCCGGCACCACCAGATAGATGATGCGCTTGATCTCCGGCGCACCCCGCCAGTAGTCCTCGTTGGCCTCCATGACGACCCGCTTGCCGGCGGTCCACTCGGTCACCCGATAGCCGCCGAAGCCGCCGCCGTTGGTCGCGACCCACTTGTCGGCCCAGGGGTCGTCCTCCGTGGCGTGGCTCATGATCTCGGTGGAGTCGAGCCAGGCGTTGTAATAGTTGGTCAGTCCCTTGCAGGCGAGCGGCATGGGCCGGGACGAGGTCAACTCGACCGTGTAGTCATCGATCTTGGTGTAGCCGCCGCTCTCCGGCGGGTCGATGGTCTGGCCCGGCATGCTGAGCAGGAACTCGAGGAAGTTGTTGATCGCTTGCGTGGCCTTGCCGCGCTCGATCCGCCATAGCACGTCGTCGGCGGTGAACTCGTTGCCCCAGGGCGAGATCACGCCCTTGCGCAGGTGGTAGACGGCGCGCAGCCCGTCCGGCTGCAGCTCGCAATTCTCGATGATGCCCGGCACCAGGGTCTTCTGGCCCATGTAGTCGGGATACATGAAGCCGGGGATCGTGGACGGATCCCAGGCGTCGCCGGTCGAGAAGGGGAAGTCGATCGACTCCCAGTTCATGCCGTCCTCGAACACCTGCGCGCCCATGCTCCAGGTCTGCGGGCTCACATGCTTGTCGAGGTCGATGCCCTGCGGCAGGGCGCCGATGGCGATCACCATCGTGTCCTGATTGGCAGCCGCCGGCTTCGGCGGGGCCGCTACCACTAGCGCGGCAAGCGCTGCGGTGGCCGCGACCGCGAGGCCGCGTCTCGTGATGTCACCCAAGGTCATGTCGTCTCTCCTCAGTCTCCCTCTGCACCGCAGGGTCGGCCCGCGCGCGCAGGTGCGCGCGTCGCGGCACGCGGGCCGGATACTAGAAGAAAATTGAAACAAGCGCTCGTTCAAATTGAGCGGTAACATTTTTGTCATCGACAGGTGCGAACCAGCCCGCCTCGCTGCTCTGGGCTTTGCTACGCAGCACCGCGCGCGTCCGCCATCGAGGCTGCGACGTCGTCCCAACGCCGGCAGGCGGAGTAGTGCACCGCCTCCACCTCCACCAGCGGCGGCACCGCATCGCGGCAGGCGTCCTCGCGGATCGGACAGCGGCCGTAGAGCGGGCATTCGGGCTTCGGATTGATCGCCGTCGGGATCTCGCCCTCGATCACGTAGGGGTCGGGCCGGCGCTGCGGATCGGGGAACAGCACGGCAGAGAGCAGGGCACGGCTGTAGGGGTGGCGCTGGCTCTCCATGATGATGTCGGTGGGCGCGTGCTCGACGATGTGGCCGAGATACATGATCGCAATGCGGTGACTGATCTTCGCGACCGAGGTCAGGTCGTGGGAAATGAAGATGTAGGCGGTCTCGGTCTCGCTCTGGATCGCCTTGAGCAGGTCCAGGATCTCAGCCCGCGCCGAGGGGTCGAGCATCGAGGTCGGCTCATCGAGCACCACGAACTCGGGCTCGGTGACCAGCGCGCGTGCGATCCCCACCCGCTGCTGCTCGCTCGCGGTGAGATCCGCCGGGTAGTAGGTGAAGACCTCGCGGCCGAGGCCCACGCGTTCCAGCATCGCGCTGACCCGGGGTCTGCGCTCGGCGCGCCCCACGCCATGCAGCGCGAGCGGCTCGTCCACGGTCTGGTAAACCGTGAGTCTGGGGTTGAGCGAGCCGAAGGGGTCCTGGAAGACGAGCTGCATCCGCGCGCGGAGCGCCCTGAGCCCGGCCGGGTCGAGCTCACTGATCTCCTGGTCCGCGAGCGCGATCCGCCCCTCGGTGGGCTCGATCAGCCGCAGCACGCAGCGGCCGACCGTGGTCTTGCCCGAGCCGCTCTCGCCGACAAGGCCCAGCGTCTCGCCGCGCTCCAGCGTGAACGAGACGTTATTGACCGCGATCAGGTCCTCGTCCTTGCCGACCGTGAATATCTTGGTCAGGTTCTCGACCGTGAGCAGCGCCACCGCCCCTCGTCCCCCGTGCGCGGCGCGCCGCCTTCGCCGCTCGCCCGCCTCCCTATCGCAACGCCACGGCATGGGCAAGGGCGGCGCCCCGGGCGCTCAGATTCACTCTTTCGCGGCCGGGCACTGCGCGGCTATGACTGCGCCCATGACCCGGACCGATACTGAGCAACCCTTCTCCGCCGACGAGATGATGACCGTCGCCGCGGCGCGGCTCATCGACAACGGCACGGTGTGCTTCGTGGGCATCGGCCTGCCGAGCGCCGCCGCCAACCTCGCCCGCGCCACCCACGCGCCGGATGCCGTGCTGATCTACGAGTCCGGCACCGTCGGCGCGAAGCCCGCCGTGCTGCCGCTCTCCATCGGCGACAGCGAGCTCGCCGAGACCGCCGACTTCCTGGTCTCCACCGCCGAGGTCTTCCGCTACTGGCTGCAGGGCGGGCGCATCACGGTGGGCTTCCTCGGCGCGGCGCAGATCGACCGCTTCGGCAACATCAACACCACGGTGATCGGCGGTTACGAGAACCCGAAGACCCGGCTTCCCGGCGCCGGCGGCGCGCCGGAGATCGCCGGGCTCGCCGGTGAGGTCTTCGTCATCATGCGCCAATCGAAGCGCGGCTTCGTCGAGAAGGTCGAGTTCGTGACTTCGGCCGGCCATCTCACCGGCGGCGACTGGCGCGAGCGTTCGGGTCTCCCCGGCCGCGGTCCCAGCACGGTCATCACCGATCTCGGCGTGCTCCAACCCCATGCGGAGAGCCGCGAGCTGGTCCTTACCCACACCCATCCGGGCGTGGCCCTCGACGATGTGCTGGCCGCCACCGGCTGGCCGCTCAAGGTCGCCGACGATCTTTCCGAAACCCCCGCGCCCACGGCGGAGGAGCTGTCCGCCCTGCGCGGCCTCCACGAGCGCACCGCCGCTGCCCGCGCCCTCGCGGGTTAATCCTGGGAAGCGAGAAGCGGGAGCGCCCGCAGCGCGGCGCAGGCGGCGCCGTAGCCGTTGTCGATGTTGACCACCGTCACGCCAGGCGCGCAGGAGGCGAGCATGGCCGCCATCGCAGTGGTTCCGCCGCTCGCGACGCCGTAGCCGGTCGACGTCGGCACCGCGATCACCATCCCCGGCACCAGCCCGCCTACCACCGAGGGCAGCGCCGCGTCCATGCCTGCGACCACGATGACGACGGGATAGCCTCTGATCTCGTCGATCCGGTCCATCAGGCGCCAGAGGCCCGCGACCCCCACATCGCCGATCTCCGCCGAGGCGTGGCCGTGATAGGCGAGGGTGCGGGCGGCCTCGCGGCACACCGGCTGGTCCGAGGTCCCGGCGGAGACGATCGCGACCCGCGCCTCGCCGGCAGGTGCCGCGACCGTACCGAAGACACCGGTGCGCGACAGCGGCTCGTAGTCGATGCGCCCGGCCAGCGCCGCGGGCAAGGCGTCGCGCTGGGCCGACTCGAGACGGGTCAGCAGCAGGCTCCGCTCCGCCTCCTCCGCCCGCGCGAGGATGTCCGCCAGCTGCTCAGGCGTCTTGCCCGCGCAGAGCACGGCCTCCTCGATGCCGATACGCGCGCGGCGCTCGAGATCGAGGGTGATGGCGCCGGATGTGCTCACGCCGGGTGCGCGGGCCTCAGGAAGGCGCTGCCCACCCGGTAGGGGGCGAAGCTGACCGGCCGGGCCTCTTCGCCCGCGGCGAACATGCCGGCGACGGTATCGCCCAGCGCGGCGCGGCGGCTGTCGGAGAGCGCATCGAGGGTCGGCGCGTCGAGCTCGATCACGATGCCGGCCTTGCGCCGGCGGCAGCGCACCGTCTCGGGCTCCAACGGCCGCAGCTGACGCGCCAGGTAGCTCTCGGCGGCGTGGATCGAAGCGAGGTCGTCGGCCTCCACGCGGAGCCCGGTCTCGACGCGGCTGGAGAGGCAGGGCGCCGCCGGCAGCTGCGACAGGTCGTCGAATCCCAGGCCCGCCGCGATGCTGCGGACCCCCGCCTTGTCGATGCCGGCCTCGACGAAGGGATGGCGCACGCCGTGCTCCTCGGCGGCCTTGAGCCCCGGCCGCCAGTCGTCCAGATCGTCCAGGTTCGTGCCGGAGAGCAACGTGGATTCGGTGCGGGCGGCGAGCGCGCCGTAGAGGTTCGTCTTGCAGTAATAGCAGCGGTTTGCCGGGTTGGCGCGGTACGCGGGATCGTCGAACTCGCCGGCATCGAGCACCGTCAGTTGCCATCCCTCGCGCGCGGCGAAGGCGCGCACCCGCTCTGTTGCTTCCGGCGGCACCGCAGGCGAAACGGCATGGAACATCGCGCTCTCTCTGCCCAAGCGCCGCCCGGCGAGCAGCGCGAGCGTCATGCTGTCCACCCCTCCACTAACCGCGACCGCGGCCCGGCCGATGCCGTCGAGCACCGCGCCCAACGCGTTCACGCCCGGGGAAGCCGGCTCAGTCATCGCCGCCCCGATTGAGCGCCGCTACCTCCGCGTCGCGCCGGCGCGCTTCGCGGCCCGCGTGGCCCCCGCTCTCTGCCAAATGCGCAAGCTCCGCCTTGGCGGTCACGGTGCCCGCCGGCCGGCGCGCGAGCTTCACGCGGACCGTGCCCAGCGCATCGGCGTGCGAGGCCACATCCCGCGCGAGCACGCTGCGGGCAACCCTGGACCAGCGCACGCCGAGCGTGGTGGTCTCGTCGAAGACCGCATTGAGCGCGCCGTCGAGCGCGTCCGACTCTGCCAGCACCTGAACCGCAGCCACCATGCGGCCCTTCTTGCCATAAGCCGGCCACTGCAGGACATCGAGAATGCCGGGGTGCGCCCGCAGCCGATCGAGACCCAGCGCGAGGTCTTCCGGCGTCTGGTCGTCGATCTCGAAGCGCAACACCGCGACCTGTTCCTGCATCGCCGCCGGCGCGACGGGCGCGAATTCCAGGACCCGCAGCACGTTGCTGAGACCGGGCAGCGAGCGGCTGCCGAAGCCGGTGCCCGTGCCCACCAGCGTCTCCGGCTCCCTTGCCGGCGTCGGGTCCGGTGCAAGGTGCTTCAGAATTGCCGCACCAGTGGGCGTGACGCGCTCGCCCTCGATGCCGTCGTCGTGGGTGGCGAGCCCGCGCAGAAGATGCACCACTGCTGGCGCCGGTACGGGGAGCAGGCCGTGGGCGCAGCGCACCCGGCCTGAGCCAAGCGGAATGGCGCCCACCGACCAGCGGGCCGGGTCCAGCGCCTCGATCAGATGAGCCGCTGCGACGATATCGACGGTCGCGTCCCAGGCACCCACCTCGTGGAAGGTGACTTCGGCAGGGTCCATCCCGTGCACCGCGCCCTCGGCCTCGGCGAGCAGCGTGAAGATGGCAAGAGCGCGGGAGCGCGCTCCCGCCTCGATGCGCGCTGCCTCCAGCCGCACGCGCACCTCCGCCAACCTCACGTGGCTGTGCGCGTCGTCCGCAAGCGCCGTCACCTTGAAGCGTACGCCGGCGAGCGCTGAATCCCGGTGCCGGTCGATGGCGACTTCGACAGAGGGCGGCAGTTCCAGTCCCGCGAGCGTCGTGCGCAAACCGTCGGCGAGGTCCGGCCGCGCATCCAGCACCGCCGCGGCGAACATGTCGCCGGCGATGCCGCCCACCGGGTCGAGGTGAAAGCTGGGCAGTCGGACGGGAGCGGCCGAGCCCTCCGATGCCTCCGTATCCCCGTCCGCCGCTGCGGGGGGCGGTGCGTCATCCAAGGCTACTCTCCCTTGAAGACCGGCTTGCGCTTTTCCGCGAAGGAGGCCACGCCTTCCGCGAAGTCGGCCGAAGAACGCAGCCTACCATAGGCCTCGCCTTCCAGGGCGATGGCGACGCTGAGCGACGCGTCCTCGGCCTCGTTGAGCAGCTTCTTCGCGGTGCGCTGGGCGAGCGGCGAGAAGGCCTTGAGCTCCTCCACCAGGGCATCGGTTGCCGCCGCGAGTTCCTCCTCGGGCACGCAGTCGAGGGCGATGCCCCATGCGTGCGCCTTCGCACCGGAGAGGCGGCGGGCCCGCATCACCAGGTCCTTGGTGCGCCCAATACCGATCATCCGGGCGAGGCGAGCCGAGCCGCCCGATCCGGGGATCATGCCGATGCGCTGCTCCGGCAGCCCGAGCAGCGCGTTCTCCGTCACGATGCGGAAATCGCAGGCCAGCGACAGCTCGAAGGCGACGCCGAAGCAGTAGCCGTGGATCGCCGCGATCACCGGCTGGCGGCAGCGCTCGGGCGCGGCCACGTTGCGCGCCAGCACCGCGAGCTGCTCGGGCGAGCGCGTCATGAAGCCGGGGATGTCGCCCCCGCTGGAGAAGTGCTTGCCGTCGGCCCGGAGCACGATCACGCGCACGTCCTCATCAGCATCGAGCGCGGCGAAGACGGCGGCAAGCTGGTCCCGCTGCGGCATGCGCACGACATTCAGCGGCGGGCGGTCGAGCACGATATCGGCACGGGCCGCTGCGTGATCCACTTCCACGCGGAAGCCGTCGAGATCGTCGAAAAGGTCTTTGGTCGTCACGCGCCTCTCCCGCTCCCGCACGCTTCGTCCTTCTCGTATTCGCCCGCGATCAGCTTGCGGCGCAGCACCTTGCCCACCGGCGACTTCGGGATGGCGCGGACGAAGACGTAGGCGCGCGGCCGCTTGAAGTCGGCCAGCGCAGACCCGCGGCAATGCGCGTCCAGCGTCTCCGCGTCAACCGGGCCGCTCCGCACCACGAAGGCCGCCACCTTCTGCCCCCAGCGCTCGTCCGCGAGGCCCGCGACCGCCGCCTCCGCCACCGCCGGATGGACCGAGAGCGCGCTCTCGATCTCGGCGGGCAGCACGTTTTCGCCGCCGGTAATGATCATGTCGTCGACGCGCCCCGTCACGAAGAGATCGCCGTCGCCGTCGCAATAGCCGACATCGCCGGTGAAATACCAGCCTTGCTTGAGTGCCCTGGCGTCCGCGTCCGGCCGCTGCCAGTAGCCGGAAAATGCCTCTTCGCTCTCCAGGCTCGCGATCACCTCGCCCTCGACGCCTGCGGCGACGATGCGCTCGGGATCGCCTGCGCCGATCTCCACCACGCGAATGCGCTGGTTGATGCCGGCCTTGCCCGCGGAGCCCGGCTTAGCCGCCGCGTCCTGCTCGATGGTGAAGGTGTAGACCTCCGACGAGCCGTAGTGATTGACGAAAAGCTCGGGTTGGAAAGCACTCTCGACCCGGTGCAGCAGGCCTTCGGCCATGGGCGCGCCGGCGAAACCCAGCTTGCGCACCGAGGAGACATCGGCGCTGGCAAACTCCGGGCTTTCCAGCAGGTCGTAGTAGAGCGTCGGCACCAGATAGAGGGCGGTGAGTCGCTCGGCCTCGATCAGCCGGAGCGCACCGGCCGCGTCGAACCGTTGCTGGCAGACGAAGGCACCGCCCACCGGCGCCATCGCGAGCAGCGAGCGCACGCCCATGGTGTGGTAGAGCGGCATGACGCCGAGCGTGCGCTCGCCCGCGCGGTAGCAGTTCTGCGCGATGTGGGCGAGGGCGGCGGCGCGCTCCGCGCGGTGCGTGCGCGGCACGCCCTTGCACCGCCCGGTGGTGCCGGAGGTGTAAAGCATGAGCGAGAGGTCGTCTTCGCCCGCGCGCGGCGTGGCTTGCGCCGGCGCCGCCAGCAACTCACCGAAATCGACCACTCCACTCGGCGCATCGCCGACCCCGATACGGCGGAGCCGGGCGGCGCAGGCGGAGCCCACAACGGCAGCCGTTGCACTCTCGTCGTAAGCCAGGGCCGCGGCCCCAGAGTCTTCGAGGAAATAGTCGAGCTCGTCGGCGGTGCTCCGCCAGTTGAGCGGCACCACGACGATGCCCGCAAGCTGGCAGGCCCAGTGGAGCGCCGCCATCTGCCAGCGGTTCTGCATGATGACGGCGAGCCGGTCGCCCTGCGCAAGCCCGAGGCCGCTAAGACCTGCGGCAAGGCACGCGGCCGTGTCCAGCCACTCGGCGTAGTCGAAGCGCCGCGCGCCGTCGACGACGGCGAGCGCTCGCGGGTTCCGCTCCGCCGCTGCGATCAGAACGCGGCCGAGATCAGTCATCCTCGCGCCGCCGTGCTTCTGCGACGTCGAGTGCCGCCGCGACGATCCCAGAATAGCCGGTGCAGCGGCAGAGGTGGCCGCTGAGGAGCGCCCGGACTTCGCCCTCGTCCGGCGCTGGCCGGCTTTCGAGCCAGGCGTCGAGGGTCATCAGGATGCCGGCGGTGCAGAAGCCGCATTGCAGCGCGTGGTGGCGGCGAAACGACTTCTGCAGGTCGTTCAGCGCGCCCTCCGGCGCCAACCCCTCAACCGTGTCCACGTGTCGGCCCTCTGCCTGCACCGCGAGCGTCAGGCAGGCGCGCGCCGGGGCGCCGTCGAGGCGCACCGTGCAGGCGCCGCAGACCCCGTGCTCGCAGCCCACATGGGTGCCGGTGGCGCCAAGCTCGTGGCGCAGAAAATCGCTCAGCAGCATGCGAGGCTCGGCCCAGCCCTGGGCTTCGCGGCCGTTGAGGGTGAGCGCCACCCGATGGCGACTCTCCCGGTCGAGCCGCTTCACGGCCGCGCCTCCAGCGCCGCAGCGACCGTGCGCTTGCCCAGGCCCCGCACCAGCTCGCGCCGGTAGCGAGCGCTGGCATGGGCGTCGTCGGCTGCGTCCAGCGACCAGGCCAGGGTGTTGAGCGCATCGTCTAGCGCGCTCCCGGCAAGCAACGGCCACTCCTCGACCACCGGCTGCTCGGCGACGCCGGCGACGCCGATCCTGATGCCGTTGGCCCGCGCGATGGCGGCGATGGCGGCGATGGCGAAGTCCCCGTGCCGGCGTGCGAACTCGGTGAAGGCATAGCCCGCGCCCGGCTCGGCGGTGGGGAAACGCACCGCCGCCACCATCTCGTTCTCGCGGCAGGCGGTGGACAGCATCCCGGTCTGGAACTCGGCGGCCGGCAACGCTCTCGCTCCCGCGCGCGACCGCAGCACCACCTCGCCTCCCAGCAAAGCCAGGCAGAGCGGCAGCTCCGCACTGGGGTCGGCGAAGGCGATGGAGCCGCACACCGTCCCCCGGCTCCGGGTCTGGACATGTCCGAGCAGGGGCAGCGCTTGGGTCAACAGCGGTGCGCGCTCGGCGAGCGCTGGCCAGGTCTCCAGCTCGGCCTGGGTCACCGCCGCGCCGACCTCGATGACGCTGCCGTTGTCGCTGATCCCGGCACGACCCGACAGACGAGAGATGTCGATGAGCACCGCCGGCTCCACCAACCGCATGTTCAGCATCGGCATCAGGGTCTGACCGCCGGCGAGCAGACGCGCGTCGTCCCCCGCCTCGGCGAGGGCCTCCAGAGCCTCCTCCTCGTCGTCGGGCCGCAGATAGTCGAAGGGCGCGGGCTTCATTGGCCGGGCGCTGGGCTCTCCGGCCCGTGGATCAGTTCACCGATACGCGCGGGCGTGAGCGGCAGGTCGAGGCTGTCGGCGCCCAGCGCGTCCGCCACGGCGTTGGCGAGGCAAACGGGCGTGGTCATGCAATTGCCTTCGCCGACGCCCTTGGCGCCGAGCGGGGTCACCGGGCTCAGGGTGTCGCGGTGCAGGATGAGCGGGTCCGGCACCTCGCAGGCGGTCGGCACAAGGTAGTCGGCGAGGGTGCCGGAGAGGAAGCTGCCGTCCTCGCTGTACGAAAGCTCCTCGTAGAACGCGGCGCCCACGGCGTGGGCGAAGGCGCCGCGAATCTGGCCGTCCACCAGCGCCGGATTGAGGCGCCGGCCGGCGTCGTGGGTGGTGACGTAGCGGTCGATGGCGACGGCGCCGGTCGTGCGGTCGACCTCCACCCCGCAGAAATCGAAGATGAAGCTGAAGGCCGCCGAGCTGTTGACCCGGTCGTCGTCGTCCGGCGGGGTGAGCTCGGGCGGGGTCCAGCGCGCGGTCTCGCGTAGCGCCGGCGGCACACCCTCCGGCAGGCTGCCCGGCGACCAGTGGACGAGCGACGCCACCCGCCGGAAGTCGAGGTCGTTCTCGGGATTGCCGGCGGCGAAGATGCGCCCCTGCTCGAAGCGCACGTCTTCGGGCCGAGCGTTGAGCTGCCGGCTCGCGATCCGCGCGAGGTGCCCGCGCACCCGCACTGCCGCGAGGTGCGCGGTGCCCGCGACCGCGCCCGAGAAGCGGCTCGAGTAGTTGCCGGCGGCGATCGACCACGGGTCCCGCTGGGTGTCGTGCTCCAGCGCGACCGTGATCTGCGCGGGCGCGAGGCCCAGCGCGTCGCCTACCACCTGCGCCAGCACCGTGCGGTGGCCCTGACCCTGCGGGATTGAATCGGCGGTCACGGTAACGGCGCCGAGGGGGTCCACCGCAACCGTGGCGTGGCTGACCGCGCCGTTCTTGGGCCCCGCCTTGCGGCGCTCCTCGGCGCTGAGCACGGTGGTGATGTAGCCCATGTTGGAGATGCTGGACTCCACCGCCGCGGCGAAGCCGATGCCGTAGAGCCGCCCCTCCGCCCGCGCCTTCGCCTGCTTCTCCCGCAGCGCGTCGAGCGCGCCTTCCGCCGCGCCATACTCGACGGCCTCGGGAAAGTCACCGGCATCCAGCACCGCGCCGGCGGCGGCGCGGTACGGCATGGCGTCCGCCGGCACCAGATTGCGCCGGATAACCGCCAGCGGATCGAGGCCCAGTGTGACCGCGATGCGCTGCATCAGCCGCTCTAGCGCGTAGTAGAGCTGCGGCCCCCCAAATCCCCGGTTGAGCCCTGTGGGCGTCTTGTTGGTCACGACCACGCGGTTCCTCACCGCGAGGTGCGGGATCGCGTAGGGGCCCGTGAGGTTGCCGTGGTTGCGGTAGAGCGTCGCGGGCTCCGGCGCGCGCAGGTAGGCGCCGCAGTCCTCAAGCTGGTCGAGACGGAGCGCAGTGACCCTGCCGTCGGCCTCCACTGCCGCCTCGATCCGCGTCATCCGGTTAGTCGCCGAGGTCGCCGCCAGCAGATGCTCCAGCCGGTCTTCGATCCACTTGACCGGCCGTGCCGCCTTTCGCGCCGCGAGCGCCATCGCAACGATGAGCGGGAAGACCGCCTGCTTCACGCCGAAACTGCCGCCCGAATCCGGTACCGAGCGCAGCCGGAGCCGCGGCCCCGGCACCTTGAGCGCCCGCGCCATGACCGGATGCAGCGTGAGCGGGCCCTGGAAGTGGGAGAGCACGTCGTAGGCGTTCTCGCCGGGGTCATAGGAGGCGATCAGACCCAGGCACTCGATGGGCGTGCAGGAATTGCGCGGATAGCGCACCGTGGTCGCGACAGAGTGCGCCGCTTCGGCGAACGCCACCTCCGGCTCGCCGTAGCGGAACTCCCGCTCGCTGATTAGGTTGCTGCCGACCGCCTCGTGCAGCGCTGGCGCATCCGCACGAAGCGCTGCCTCGGGGTCGACGATGGCCTCCAACGGCTCGTAGCGCACGTCGATGAGCGCGAGCGCGTCCTCCGCCCGATAGCGGTCCACCGCCACCACGATGGCGACCGGCTCGCCGGCGTAGCGGACCCGGTCGGTGGCGATGCACCAGTGCTCCATCGGCTGGCGCACGCCGACGATGAAAGGCGTGGACCAGGCGCGCGCGTCCGTGCCCGTGACCACGGCATGCACGCCCGGCAGCGCCTCCGCCGCCGCCGTCTCGATGCTCAAGAGGCGGGCGTGGGGGTGGGGCGAGCGCAGGATGGCGGCATGGGCCGTCCCCGGCGCCACCGGCATGTCGTCGATGTAGCGGCCGCGGCCCATGAGCAGCGCCGCATCCTCGACCCGCTCCAGCGCCTTGCCCAGCGTACTCATCCTTCGCTGGCCCAAGCGTGCGCCGCCATCGGCCACTGGCGATCCAATGCGCCATCCGACCGCACCGGTTCATAGCACCCCGGCCGAAACCCACCTCCCCCTGTCCCCCTCCCCCCTAAGGGCGGAGGGGGGACGTAGGCCGAGAGGGCATGCTTCTTTTCTCCCTCTCCTCCCCTCGGGGAGGAGAGGGCCGGGGAGAGGTGGGGGATTCTTGAACTTGACTGCATGCGAGAAGGGGACGCTGCGTCGACCGGGTATGACCCCGTTCTAGTCGTCGGCCCAGCCAGGGATCAGGCGGTTGGACGGCAGGGTCTCGTCGGCGGCCTTGTGCGCGGTCTCGACGCCGCCCACAGGCAGCCCCTGCGGCTCCAGCAAACCGACCTGCACCAGCACCGAGGACTGGTCCCAATAGATGTGCTCGTGGTGGAGCCTGTCGCCGCGGAAGGCCACGATGGCCACCAATGGCACGCTGACCTTCCTGCCGGTGGGGGCGACGCCCGGGAGCATCCAGTCGATCTCCTCGTTGTGGGTGAAGCTGAAGATCATCTCGTCCACCACGCGGTCCGCGCCCACCGTGCGCGACAACGGGGTCAGCGTCGTGTCCTTCGGCATCTTCGGGATGAAGTGCTCGTCGTAGAAGCGGCTGAGCGCGTCAGCGCCGGTGCCGCCGGTCATGGTGGGGATGTGGTTGACGTAGGGCTCGGCCACCATGGTGGCCATGGTCTTGGCGGTGTCCCGCGTCGCGAACTCGTAATCGAGGTGGCGCTCCCACAGCCTCTCGAGGTCGTAGCCGGGACCGATCGCGCCCCGCAGCAGCGCGATGGTGCGAGAGTGTGCAACCATGGCGGACGGTCGGTGGTAAACCTCTGAGCGGTCGTGGTTGTAGAAGGCGTGATCCACGCCGGGATAGACGTGAATCCGCACCTCCGGCCGGGCCGCGAAGTGCTCGGATATCGCGTTCACCGCGTCCTGCGGCACGAACCCATCTTCGCCTGCGAAGTGCATGAGCATCGGGCAGTCGATGCCGCCCGACTCGTTAAGCGCCTCCTCGATGCCGACGCCGTAGAACGAGACCGCCGCATCGATATCGTGCCGGGTGGCGGTGAGGTAGGCCAGCTTGCCGCCGAGGCAGAAGCCCATGGCAGCCACCTGGCCTGAGCACTCCGGCCGCGCCCGCAAGGCGTCGACCGCAGCGCCGATGTCCGCGACGCCCCGGTCCACATCGAAGCGCTGGTAGAACTCGAAGGCCTTGGCGAAGTCGGCCTCGCCATAGCCGAGGTCCACGCCCGGCTCCATGCGCCAGAAGAGATCGGGCACGAGGCAGACATAGCCCTCCTCCGCGTAGAGGTCGGCGATCGCCCGCAGGCTCGCGTTGACCCCGAAAATCTCCTGCTCGATCAAGAGGCCCGGCCCGCTGCCCGCCTCGGGCACCGTCAGATAGCCCCTGAACGCGCCGCCGCCGGCGACGGGAATGTCGATCGTCGCTCCTGCCATGAAAGGCTCTCCGCTCCCCTTGCAAGGCCCGCATCGGCCCATTCCATTCTGCGTCCGCCCCGCTCTCGCCGCAACGCGCCGCAACGCATGCCGGCGCGGGACGCTCGCTGAGCGAGGAATAACAGCCGGGAATACCGCGCATCCCGCTCCCACATGGCCATTACAACGACCTCTCGGGGGGATGCTGTCCCGGCATAAGCAGTCCTTATGCCATGCATGAGAATTCGGTATTAGACGCGGTCTCCCTATACAGGCACTCTCTGCCGCGTCGCTGAACGGCGCCATCGAGTGCAGCCCGGCGACAGGAGGTGGAGCAGCAAGGCATCTCGCGGTCGGCGCCCTGACACAGGAGGCGCGGCCGGGCCGAGGAGACGACAGAGCGATCCATCCTGCCTCGCGCAGTGAGGCAACCGAACGATACAGGATCGCACATCGGCTCATCCGGTCCCGAGAGACATCGAGCTCCACGCGTAGAAGAACACGAGGGACCGGGCCCAGGACAGAACGCGGGCCCAGCGAGGGGGGACGGCTGCCTCCAGCAAACGGGGGCGGTCGTCCCTGTTTTCCGCCCGATATGCGAGTGTCGGGCGTCCCGACCCACGGCTGACCAGGGGCCGCGGCAGTCGTCGACACCGAGGCGGTCCGCCGAGAGGGCTTGCCAGAGGGCGGACAATCCGGGTCCACTGCGCCGGGCCTCCCTCAAGCGCGAAGGTCACCCCATGACACTCACCGCCAACTGGTCCTACCCCACCGCCATCCGCTTCGGCGCTGGCCGCATTGCGGAGCTGCCCGCCGCCTGCGCCGATGCCAACATCCGGCGGCCCCTGCTGGTGACCGACCGCGGACTGGCCTCGCTGCCCATGACGCAGTCCGCCCTCGACATCCTGGAGGAGGGCGGGCTCGGCCGCGCGGTCTTCGCCGAGGTCGACGCCAATCCCACCGAGAGGAATCTCGATGCCGGCGTCGCTGCCTATCGCGCAGACGGTCACGACGGCGTGGTCGCCTTCGGCGGCGGCTCGGCGTTGGACCTCGGCAAGATGGTCGCCTTCATGGCCGGCCAGACCCGCCCGGTCTGGGATTTCGAGGACGTGGGCGACTGGTGGACCCGCGCCGACCCGGACGCCATCGCACCCAGCGTTGCCGTTCCCACCACCGCCGGCACCGGGTCCGAGGTGGGCCGCGCCAGCGTCATCACCAATTCCGAGACACGGGTGAAGAAGATCATCTTCCACCCCAAGGTGCTGCCTACGGTGGTGATCGCCGACCCGGAGCTGACGGTCGGCATGCCGAAGCCGATCACGGCGGGCACGGGGATGGACGCCCTGGCTCACTGCCTGGAGGCCTATTGCTCGCCCTTCTATCACCCCATGGGCCAGGGCATCGCGCTGGAGGGGATGCGCCTCGTCCACGAGAACCTGTGCCGCGCCTACGCCGACGGCGGCGACCTCGAAGCGCGGGGCCACATGATGGCGGCCGCCAGCATGGGCGCCACGGCGTTTCAGAAAGGTCTCGGCGCGATCCACGCGCTAAGCCACCCGGTGGGCGCGGTCTTCGACACCCACCACGGCACCACCAACGCCTGCGTCATGCCATACGTGCTCGACATGAACCGCCCCGCGGTGGAGCAGCGGCTCACGCATGCCGCCGCCTATCTCGGCCTCAAGGGCGGCTACGCGGCCTTCCACGACCGCGTGCTGGAGCTGCGCGACACGTTGGGCATCCCCAAGACCCTCAGCGCCATGGGCGTCAGCGCCGACCGCCTGGACGACCTAACCGCCATGGCGCTCGACGACCCCACGGCCGGCGGCAACCCGGTGCCCATGACGCAGGAGAACACGCGGAAGCTGCTGGAGGCGTGTTTCTAGCCTTGCTGCCGCCTGACACTGACCTTACCGGGCGACTTCAGCCTCCATGCGCTGAGCGAGGTCATCAAAGTCCTCTGGGCATTTCAAGCGGATCAAGTCGATGCGGCGTGCGGCCTCTTGTCCGAGTGCGTCGTATCCTCCGTCTGGGAGGTCGGCGATGTCGCGTTGCCTGGCTAAGACGTAGAAGTACCGTTCCTTGACGTGGACCTCTGCACGAACATCCGCCCATGCCCAGTCCACCGGCAACCCTAAGCCGGCCAGAATCCACGTTTCGAGTTCCTCCCAGGCGTTCGCGGCCAGGAACTTCCGATCCTCTCCAAACTCCATCTCGATGTCGTTCAGCCTTTGGCGCCGGCCCTCGTCGCCATCGCGATCAACGCACAAGACGAAGATATCCATCATTGCATCGTAGCGTTCCACGATTTTCGCCAAGTTATCCGACTTCAGCGCCTCCCTAACGCCACCAAGCAGCGGATCCTGACAAATGCGAACGCGCGCATTTCGCCGGCCAATGGACCGAAACAGCCGTTCAAACAGAGGCTTCAGAAGATATTGATCTTTGCGGAAATCCTCGGGAATGATGAGAACTTTCATTCCGAGCGCAATCCGGTATCCCCGTTCCCCTCGGTGAAGGCAAGCGCGTCTTCCATCCAGCCCGAGGCGTGGAGCCGACCCAAACCTTGGGACCCCCGCAATTCCACCGCATTGGGAAGTTCGGCCACCCGGCGGATGATGGCGTCGTCCGCATCGTCCAAGCGGCAAACAACAGATGTGTTTTCGAACGTTGTGTCGTTGGCGAAGGTCAGCATGTCCGGTGAATGAGACGTGGCCATGAGCTGAATATCGCCCTTCTCAGTTTGTTTCTCGATCAGGTTTAGCAGGAGCCAGAGTCTCGCAGGGTGGATGCCGGTCTCTATCTCTTCGATGAAATAGAGGCGAGGTCGGTCCTTGCCGAGCAGGGCGGCCAGCATGGCGAGAAAGCGCAGGGTGCCGTCCGAAGCACTGTAGGCGGATAATTCCATGTCGGGCTCTTGAATCTTGAGATGTATGCGCCCGCTTGGATCACTGGGAAACGCGAAGTTCTGAACGTCCATTGGTGTAAATTTATCAATCCAATCGGCAAGGATCCGTTTGCGCTTGGGGTCAGCACAAATTTCCTTGAGGACTGCCGGCAAATTCTGGCCTTGGCTCCCTAGTCTAGTCTGACTAGGAAACGCCGGCTCCCGCATAAATCTTGGCGTTAACTCAATAAACCGCATGCTTGCGAGGGAATCCACGACCGATTGAATTCGCTCTCTTTCGAGCTGGAAGGGGCGCCTCATTTCGAGGATTTGCACAAGGGCTGGCCTGTCCAGATGGATGTCGACAGTGCTATCGTTTCCAACAACTATGTGTCGGTCACCGTATGTGCTCTTGGGTTTCTCATAGACCGTCTCCCCGGCCAAACGTAGTCGTTCGTAGGTGATCCTGAACCCACTCTTGCCCAACTCGGTGCTAACCTCGATCGCGTAAGAGAAGGTTTCGCGGTTAAACGTCAGTTCAATCACAAGACCGAACCCGGGATTGGGCAAACTAGGGAGGCTCCGTGTTGACTTGTTGATACGGATGATTTCGTTCGCCGCGCCCCGGATCGATCCCCATTCCATCTGCCCACCGGCGCCGTACTTCCCGCCTATAGTCTCTGCGAGGTCGTAGCCGCGCCCCACGCCGTGAAGGAAGCGGAAGGCGTCGCGAATATTGCTCTTGCCGCTGGCGTTAGCGCCCACGATCACGGTGAAGGGGCCGACGCGCAGCGTCTCGTCCGCGAAGTTCTTGAAGTCCTTGAGTCGGAGCGAAGTAATCATGGAGCACCGTCGCGCGCTGCCCGTATCGTCTCGGTGGTATCGACTGACGAGTGCAGTCGTCGCCGAAGTGCCGTCGCCCGCGCGGCGAATTTCTCGTACGTGCCCAAGAGTGCCGCACGCAGCAGTTCCCGATGCTCCGCCTCCACCGAGCGGCCATTGGCCGCGGCGCGACGCGTTAGGGCGTCGAGCACCTCCTGGCTGACGTTTCGGACTGTCAGGTCCACCATCGTTCGCGCCTTCGACACGGTGCATTCGCCAACATCGACGATGTAGACCCGCTGCACGGGTTTGCCAAGGCCCGTGCCTCGCCGCTACCGTGCCGGCGATGCCGGCAGCGCCGTCAGAGAACAAGAACGCCACGCAAGGCGGCGCGCCGGATGGAGGCACGGCCGGTGCGGAGCGCCTGCGCGGACGCGCGCTCATCGTTCCGACCCTGCTCCTGCTGCTTGGCGGCATTGCCTACGGCGGCATCTTCTCGGCCAACAAGCTCGCGGCCAGCGTCTCCTTCCCGGTCTTCGCCTATACATTCTGGATCGCGCTCTTCGCCGGCCTCGCGCTGCTGATCGTCGGCACCGTCACCGGCAATTTGCCGCCGACCAGCCGGGCGCACCTGCTGCAATACCTGCGCCTTGCCCTGCTCGCGGTGATGTTGCCGGTGCTGGCGACCGCCATTGCAGCCCGCGAGCTTCCGGCCGGCGTCATCACCCTGGTGCTCACCCTGGTGCCGGGGGTCACCTATCTCATGTCCTTCTCCATAAGGATGGAGCGGTTCGAGGCGCTGAGCCTCGCAGGCCTGGCGCTCGGCGCCGGCGGGGTGCTGCTGATCGTGCTGCCGGAGCAGAGCCTGCCCGAGGCCGGCGCTTGGGTGTGGATGCTGGTGGCACTGGTGGCCGCGGTCGCCGCTGCGGGCTCGAACGTCGTGGCCGCGGCCTACCGCCCGCCGCAGACGCATTCGCTCGCGCTCGCCTGCGGCATCCTGCTCGCCGCCGCCGTCGTGATGCTGCCGGTGATGCTGGTGGCGGACGGCCCCTATCTCTTCACCGACGCGGGCTGGCCGGGAATCTGCGGGATGGCCTGGGCCGCGGCGATCCACTGCGTCACCTTCTACTGCTTCCAGGAGGTGACGCGCCGCGCCGGCGCGGTCTTCTTCGCCCAGTTCAACTACCTGGTGGTCGCCGCCGGCATCTTCTGGGCGCTCATTCTCTTCGACGAGACGCTCAGCATCTGGGTGTGGGCGGCGCTTGCCTGCATGGTGGTCGGCATCTGGCTGGTCAACACCGGGGCCCGGCGCCGCACTGTCGTTGCGCAGGGGCGCGCGGAAACCACTTCGTGAGCGGCGTCGCGCGCCGGGCCACGCGAGTGGCGGCGCTGCCTGCTACAATCGGCCCCACATAGCAATCCTTGGAGGCAAGCGGTGCGCGCGATCTTCTTCGACTGTCCTTCCTTCCTGGCCGATCTCTACGACGACGAGCTCAAGGCGATCGTCCCCGACTTGGCCATGACCATCGACGACGTGCCGGGTGACGACGTCGCGGCCTACGTCGGCGATGCGGTCGGCGTCATCAACGACCACACCTACATGCCGGAGGAGGTGCTGGCCGCCTGCCGCGCGCTGAAGGTCATCGTCTTCATGGGCACCGGTGCATCGAGCTACATCGACGTGGCGGCGGCCGAAAAACTCGGCATCGATGTGCGCACCATCAAGGGCTATGGCGACGTCACGGTGGCCGAGCATGCGCTTGCGCTGATGTTCGATTGCGGCCGCCAGACCGCGCGGATGGACCGCGCGCTGCGCGCAGGTTCCTGGCGCACGCTGGATGGCGTGGAGTTCGCGGGCAAGACCCTCGGCGTGGTCGGCACCGGCGGCGTCGGCCGCGAGATGGTGCGCCTCGGTTCAGGGATCGGCATGAACGTCATGGCCTGGAACCGCAGCGGCGTGCCCGCCGACCTCGCCTGCACACCGGCCGAGACCCTCGATGCGCTGCTCGCGGAATCCCACGTTGTCTCGCTTCATCTCGGACTCAACGACGAGACTCGGGGCATCATCGACGCCCGCCGCCTCGCCCTGATGCGCCCCAATGCCATGCTGATCAACACAGCGCGCGGTGCAGTCATCGACGAGGCGGCCCTGATCGAGACGATGCAGGCCGGCAGGATTCGCGCTGCCGGCCTCGATGTCTTCGCCGACGAGCCGATCGACGGGACCCATCCCCTGGCGCAGCTGGAGAACGTGACGCTGACCCCCCACGCCGCCTTCATGACCGCCGAGGCCTCATACCGTCTGCTGCGAATGGCGCTGGAGCTGATGCGCGATGCCTTGGACGGCCTGGGGTTGACGGCGCCCGACGAAGGTGGCGGCGCATGAGCGAGACGGGTGCCCGCGGCCGGCTCGGGGTCGATGTCGGCGGCACTTAAATTGATCCTGATTTTCGGATATCTGGACATTTGGGTCCTTGAGACGCCATGAGAGCCCTGGAGGATGATTTTCGGTCTATCCTACCGCAAATAAAGGACTTTCTCCTGCGCCGATACACCTTGCAACGTGGCCATGAGTGCGCTTGAATGACCTTGAGGCGACATCCGGTCGCTTACGCATAGCTTACGCTTACGGCGTGCACGATTTCGCGAACGGCCGGATGCCGGGGAAAGCGTGGAAAGCGTGGCACAGAGCGAAGCCGGCCGAAGCCCGGCAGAAAGCGGAGCTCGGTCACGCAGTGATGGAGGGGACGATGGCACAGAGCGAAGCCGGCCGAAGCCCGGCAGAAAGCGGAGCTGGCGTCGTCCGTCCTCATCATCATCACCCTTTGACCGAACGCTTTCAAAGCGTGAAAGCGTTCGGTCACGCAGTGATGGAGGGGACGATGGCACAGAGCGAAGCCGGCCGAAGCCCGGCAGAAAGCGGAGCTGGCGTCGTCCGTCCTCATCATCATCACCCTTTGACCGAACGCTTTCAAAGCGTGAAAGCGTTCGGTCACGCAGTGATGGAGGGGACGATGGCACAGAGCGAAGCCGGCCGAAGCCCGGCAGAAAGCGGAGCTGGCGTCGTCCGTCCTCATCATCATCACCCTTTGACCGAACGCTTTCGAAAGCGTTCGGTCACGCAGTGATGGAGGGGACGATGGCACAGAGCGAAGCCGGCCGAAGCCCGGCAGAAAGCGGAGCTGGCGTCGTCCGTCCTCATCATCATCACCCTTTGACCGAACGCTTTGAAAGCGTTCGGTCACGCAGTGATGGAGGGGACGATGGCACAGAGCGAAGCCGGCCGAAGCCCGGCAGAAAGCGGAGCTGGCGTCGTCCGTCCTCATCATCATCACCCTTTGACCGAACGCTTTCTCCGTTCGGGAAAGCGTTCGGTCACGCAGTGATGGAGGGGACGATGGCACAGAGCGAAGCCGGCCGAAGCCCGGCAGAAAGCGGAGCTGGCGTCGTCCGTCCTCATCATCATCACCCTTTGACCGAACGCTTTCATGCCGGGAAAGCGTTCGGTCACGCAGTGATGGAGGGGACGATGGCACAGAGCGAAGCCGGCCGAAGCCCGGCAGAAAGCGGAGCTGGCGTCGTCCGTCCTCATCATCATCACCCTTTGACCGAACGCTTTCGATGCCGGGAAAGCGTTCGGTCACGCAGTGATGAGAGTGGTGGATTCAGCGATTGAGCGTTCGCTTCCAGTCCTTGCGGAGGGGCCGCAACCAGATGTCCTTTTTCGGCTGGGCTCGCTTCGTATGCCTGTCATAGCGTCCTCTTCCCTGGGTGGTGCCGACGTGTGTCCAACCGGATGCCCGGTAGACGGCGCCGGTGTAGCGTGGCGTTTCGACGAAGGTCTCGATGAGCATGGGCGTGGTGTTGTAGCGCTCGCTCCAGTCCTGGGGCAGGCGGCGGCGCACGATGGCGAGGATGTGCGAGCCGAGGTTCGGGATCTCGATCCACGGCAGGATCAGGAAGCGCGGGTTGTCGACCACCAGCGGCAGGTTCTTCTCGCGCATCTCGGGCGACCACCCGATGAAGTCGTCGCGCGGGGCGAGCTTCCACGCGGCGGTGGAGAAGCCGAGCATGGCGAGCGGCCAGCCGTTCCGGTCATGGACGGCGTAGCGCATCTGGGCGCCGACCAGGGGCTTGTATCCGAGGTAGTGATAGCGGGCGACGAACTCGTTCCAGAGCTTCCCTTCGCGGGTGTTGCGCACGACGGTGCGGAAGTCGAGGGGCCGAACCTCGTCGAGCGTCATCGGCGCCGGGAACAGCGGCGGCTCGGTCTCGGGTCCGAAGACGATGGGCCTGGGCCGGCCCTGCTTTCCCTTCGGCGGCGGCAGGACGATCACGCCGTCGCGGTGCATGGCGAGCATGGTCACCTTGGCCATCATGTCCTTGAGGCCGCCGTCGGGCTTGAGCCAGCCGATGCGCCGGCAGAACTCCCTGGACAGGGCGGCGCGGGTCGGCTGCGGCTCGGCGGCGATCAGGGCGCGCAGCAACGCCATCTCGTCGGCGGTGAAGTCGCGGCCGTAGTAGCGGCACTCGACGGCGCCGATCATCCCGACGCCGTGAACCCGCGCCTGCGCTCCTCGCTCATCGTCCAGGGCAGCCATGGCGACAGGTCTTCGGGCGGCTGGCCGCCGTTCTCCGCGCAGGCTTCGAGCCACGCCTCCAGCCAGCGCAGGACGTCGATGCCGTTCATCGCGAGCGTGCCGAGGACCGAGTACATCGCCGCCGTGAGGTCCGCGCCGTCCTCGCTGTCCGAACCGAAGCATAATCGGCGCCCGATGACCGCTCTCCTGAACTCCCGCTCCGGGAGATTGTTGTCCATGGGCACCTGGGGATTGTCGACGAAGACGCTCAGCCCCTCGCGATGCTTGAGCAGCGAGCGCAGCGCCTTGCCCTGGCGCGCCTTGTCCGGCAGGTCGGCCAGTTCCGCTTCGGCCTGCGCGAACAGGTCTTCGACGGCCTTCTTCAGCGGGGCATGCGCCGCGTCGAACGCGGGCGTCTGGCGCTCGAGAGCGAGAGCGGGGTCGTAATGCTTCAGCCGCTCCTTGTTCAGCCGGAAGACCGACGCGAACCGCTCGATCCATCCCTCGCACCATTGCCTCAGCTTTACCTGGCCGGCAGCGCACTCGATGAAGTCGCGTCTCTGATGGATCCAGCACCAGCACAGGATCATCTTGCCGTCGAGTTCGCGCGCCATCCTGACGTAGGCGCCGTAGCGGTCGCAGACCAGGAACACGGTGCCCTTGACCGAACCGAACAGCTTCATCGCGGCCTCGGCGCTGCGCGAGGGGTCGATGCGGTAATAGACGGCATCCTTGCCGACCGAGATCCACAACCACGCGCGCCGCGAACTGGCGGTCTCGCCGAGCGCCTGGATGCGCCAGCCGGTCTCGTCGCCGTGGCGCACCGCCATCCCGTTCTGGTGGGCGAGGATCGCCTCGGCGAGCGGAGCGAACAGCGGCAGGAAGCGGCGCACGCTGCTGGCGATCGTCCCCGGCGCGATCGGCAGTCCCTGGTCCGCCATCCATGCCGCGACCCGGCGCAGCGGCCGGAAGCAGGCGAAACGCTCGTAGAGGATGCGCGCCCAGACGCTGATCCCGTAGGGCGTCCTGGGGAACAGCCGCGCCGGCGGGGGCGCCGCCACTTCCGGTGCCGAGGACGCGCACTCGCAGCCCCGGCGGTAGCGCGGGCGCACGATCCTGCGGATATGGGCCTTGACCGCGATCTCGATGACCGACGAGGCATTCTCGCCGTTGGCGACATAGGGCTTGCCGCAGCACGAGCAGATCAGCGCGTCCGGCGGCGGCTCCCGCCGTTCCTCCTTCTCCTCGAGCTTGGGCCGCGGGGTACGGCCGTGGCCGGCCGCGCCGCGCTGCTGGCCGCGCTTGCGTTCCGAGCGCGGCTTGTCCTGCTTCTCGCTCTTGCCCCCGAAGACCGCCTTCGACAGGACCGCCCGGGACGAGCGGAGCTGGAGAATCCGGGCTTGCAGTCGCGCCCTCTGGGCGCGCAGCGCCTTTATCTTGTTGCCGAGCCGGCCGTTCGCCTTGCGCTGCCGGGCGATCTCCTTGTGCAGCGACTCGATGGTCTTGTCCCGCTCGCGCAGCTTTTTGAGGGCCGCGGGCAGGGGGAGACGCTCGGCAAGCTCGGCCTCCAGCTTCTCGTTCTTGATGGCCGCCGTCCTCACGGCCACGTTCAGATGGAAGATGCGGTTCTCCAGCACCTGGATGCGGTCCCTCTGGTCGCAGAAGGCGGCCAGACACTGGCGCAAAAAACCGACCTCGGCGGTCATCTTGCGGGCAGTCTTCTTGAGGTCCGGCAACGGTTCCAACTCGCGGCGCAGCCGCCGGGCCTCCCGGTTCAGCCGACGGGTCTCCCGGCTGAGCGTGCCGACTTCGCCGCGCAACGCCCTGATCGTGTCCTTCTGCTTGCGTGCGCGTTCCAGCGCCTTGCGAAGCTGGGCGCTCGCCCTGCCAGCCGGCGAAGGCTTTGCCGCTCGTTTCAACCGGCGACGGAGCGCCTCGACCTTCCTGCGCAGTGCCGCGATCTCGTCGTTCTGCCCCTGCGACCGCTCCAGCGCCCTGTTCAGCCGGGCGTTCTCCCGGGTCAGGGTATCGACTTCCCCGCGCAGCTCCTCGATCGCGGCATCGCCGAGCTTCGGCGCGTTCAGGGCTTCGCGAAGTTCGAAGACTTCCATGCGCAGCGACACGATCGTGCTGCGCTTGCGCGAATCGACCCCGGCCTCCGAAAGCAGCTTCTGCAGCCGCGTCACTTCCGACTGGTGGAACAGCGCGTCCTTGGCCGTGCGCCGGACTTCCTTCGCCTCCTCGACGGCGGCCTTGAGCTTGTCCCGGCTCTTGTCGAGCTGTGTGTTCAGTTGGCCCGCTCGGGAACGGGCAGTCCTCTCCGCCACAAGCAACTCTGCGACGCGCGCTTCCGCTGCGTCCGCCCGAGCCCGCTCCGTCTCCGCTCGCGCCTGCGCCTGTTCGCACAGCGACCGCCAGTCGCGCGGTGCGCTCGCCGGCGCCGCCATGGGCGGCGACCAGGGCCCGCCGTCCGCCTCGGTCAGCGTCGGGATCGCTCCGAAATCCTCGTCGCGCATCGCCATGTGCGCGACGATATCGAATCGTCGTCGGCGTTACCAGTGTCTTGTTGAGGGTGTCGACAATGACCTCAGCCCCCACCATCACCGCCTCGGAACCACCCAGGGAAGAGGACGCTATGACAGGCATACGAAGCGAGCCCAGCCGAAAAAGGACATCTGGTTGCAGCCCCTCCGCAAGGACTGGAAGCGAACGCTCAATCGCTGAATCCACCACTCTCATCACTGCGTGACCGAACGCTTTCGATGCCGGGAAAGCGTTCGAAAGCGTTCGGTCAAAGGGTGATGATGATGAGGACGGACGACGCCAGCTCCGCTTTCTGCCGGGCTTCGGCCGGCTTCGCTCTGTGCCATCGTCCCCTCCATCACTGCGTGACCGAACGCTTTCAAAGCGTTCGGTCAAAGGGTGATGATGATGAGGACGGACGACGCCAGCTCCGCTTTCTGCCGGGCTTCGGCCGGCTTCGCTCTGTGCCATCGTCCCCTCCATCACTGCGTGACCGAACGCTTTCAAGCGTTCGGTCAAAGGGTGATGATGATGAGGACGGACGACGCCAGCTCCGCTTTCTGCCGGGCTTCGGCCGGCTTCGCTCTGTGCCATCGTCCCCTCCATCACTGCGTGACCGAACGCTTTCCCTTCGCGAAAGCGTTCGGTCACGCAGTGATGAGAGTGGTGGATTCAGCGATTGAGCGTTCGCTTCCAGTCCTTGCGGAGGGGCCGCAACCAGATGTCCTTTTTCGGCTGGGCTCGCTTCGTATGCCTGTCATAGCGTCCTCTTCCCTGGGTGGTGCCGACGTGTGTCCAACCGGATGCCCGGTAGACGGCGCCGGTGTAGCGTGGCGTTTCGACGAAGGTCTCGATGAGCATGGGCGTGGTGTTGTAGCGCTCGCTCCAGTCCTGGGGCAGGCGGCGGCGCACGATGGCGAGGATGTGCGAGCCGAGGTTCGGGATCTCGATCCACGGCAGGATCAGGAAGCGCGGGTTGTCGACCACCAGCGGCAGGTTCTTCTCGCGCATCTCGGGCGACCACCCGATGAAGTCGTCGCGCGGGGCGAGCTTCCAGGCGGCGGTGGAGAAGCCGAGCATGGCCAGCGGCCAGCCGTTCCGATCATGGACGGCGTAGCGCATCTGGGCGCCGACCAGGGGCTTGTATCCGAGATAGTGATAGCGGGCGACGAACTCGTTCCAGAGCTTCCCTTCGCGGGTGTTGCGCACGACGGTGCGGAAGTCGAGGGGCCGAACCTCGTCGAGGGCGGTCGGCGCGGGGAACAGCGGCGGCTCGGTGTCGGGTCCGAAGACGATGGGCTTGGGCCGGCCCTGTTTGCCCCTCGGCGGCGGCAGCTCGATCACGCCGTCGCGGTGCATGGCGAGCATGGTCACCTTGGCCATCATGTCCTTGAGGCCGCCGTCGGGCTTGAGCCAGCGGGTACGCCGGCAGAACTCCCTCGCCAGGTTGGCGCGGGTCGGCGGCGGATCGGCGGCGATCAGGGCGCGCAGCAGCGCCATCTCGTCGGCGGTGAAGTCGCGCCCGTAATAGCGGCACTCGACGACGCCGGTCATTCCGGCGTCATGAACTCGCGCCTGCGCTCCTCGGTCATCGTCCAGGGCAGCCACGGCGACAGGTCGTCCGGTGGCTGGCCACCGTTCTCCGCGCAGGCTTCGAGCCACGCCTCCAGCCAGCGCAGGACGACGATGCCGTTCATCGAGAGCGTGCCGAAGACCGAGTACATCGTCGACGTGAGGTCGGCGCCGTCCTCGCTGTCCGAACCGAAGCATAACCGGCGCCCGATAACGGCCTTCCGGAACTCGCGCTCCGGGAGGTTGTTGTCCATGGGGACCTGGGGATTGTCGACGAAGACGCTCAGCCCCTCGCGATGCTTGAGCAGCGAGCGCAGCGCCTTGCCCTGGCGCGCCTTGTCCGGCAGCCCGGCCAGCTCCGCTTTGCCCTGTACGAACAGATCCTCGACGGCCTTCTTCAGCGGGGCATGTGCCGCGTCGAACGCCGGTGACTGGCGTTCGAGAGCGAGAGCGGGATCGTAATGCTTCAGCCGCTCCTTGTTCAGTCGGAAGACCGACGCGAACCGCTCGATCCATCCCTCGCACCATTGCCTCAGCTTCACCTGGCCGGCGGCGCACTCGATGAAGTCGCGCCTCTGGTGGATCCAGCACCAGCACAGGATCACCTTGCCGTCGAGCTCGCGCGCCATCTTCACGTAGGCGACGTAGCGGTCGCAGACCAGGAACACCGTGCCCTTGACCGAACCGAACAGCTTCATCGCGGCCTCGGCGCTGCGCGAGGGGTCGATGCGGTAATAGACGGTATCCTTGCCGACCGAGATCCACAACCACGCGCGCCGCGAACCGCCGGTCTCGCCCAGCGCCTGGATGCGCCAGCCGGTCTCGTCTCCGTGGCGCACCGCCATCCCGTTCTGGTGGGCGAGGATCGCCTCGGCGAGCGGCGCGAACAGCGGCAGGAAGCGGCGCACGCTGCTCGCCATCGTCCCCGGCGCGATCGGCAGTCCCTGGTCCGCCATCCATGCCGCAACCCGGCGCAGGGGCCTGTGGCAGGCGAAGCGCTCGTAGAGGATGCGCGCCCAGACGCTGACCCCGTAGGGCGTCCTGGGGAACAGCCGAGCCGGCGGGGGCGCGATCGCCTCCAGCGCCGAGGACGCGCACTCGCAGCTCCGGCGGTAGCGCGGGCGCACGATCCTGCGGATATGGGCCTTGACCGCGATCTCGATGACCGACGAGGCATTCTCGCCGTTGGCGATATAGGGCTTGCCGCAGCACGAGCAGATCAGCGCGTCCGGCGGCGGCTCCCGCCGTTCCTCCTTCTCCTTGAGCGCGGGCCGCGGGGTGCGGCCGTGGCCGGGCGCGCCGCGCTGCTGGCCGCGCTTGCGCTCCGAGCGCGGCTTGTCCTGCTTCTCGCTCTTGCCCCCGAAGACGGCCTTCGACAGGACCGCCCTGGACGAGCGGAGTTGGACGATCCGGCCTTCCAGGCTCGCGGTCAGAGCCCGAAGCGCCTTTATCTTCTTGCCCAGTGCAGCGTTCGTCTCGCGCAGCCGGGCGATCTTCTTGTCCTGCCGGCCGTTCGCCTTGCGCTGCCGGGCGATCTCCTCGTGCAGCGATTCGATAGTCCTGTTCCGAGCGCGCACTACCTTGAAGATCGCGGACAGCAGGGGACGCTCGGCAAGCTCGGCCTCCAGCTTCTCGTTCTTGATGGCCGCCGTCCTCACGGCCACGTTCAGATGGAAGATGCGGTTCTCCAGCACCTGGATGCGGTCCCTCTGGTCGCAGAAGGCGGCCAGACACTGGCGCAAAAAACCGACCTCGGCGGTCATCTTGCGGGCAGTCTTCTTGAGGTCCGGCAACGGTTCCAACTGGCGGCGCAGCCGACGGGCCTCCCGGTTCAGCCGACGGGTCTCCCGGCTGAGCGTGCCGACTTCGCCGCGCAACGCCCTGATCGTGTCCTTCTGCTTGCGTGCGCGTTCCAGCGCCTTGCGAAGCTGGGCGCTCGCTCTGCCAGCCGGCGAAGGCTTTGCCGCTCGTTTCAACCGGCGACGGAGCGCCTCGACCTTCCTGCGCAGCGCCGCGATCTCGTCGTTCTGCCCCTGCGACCGCTCCAGCGCCTTGTTCAGCCGGGCGTTCTCCCGGGTCAGGGTATCGACTTCCCCGCGCAGTTCCTCGATCGCGGCGTCGCCGGGCTTCGGCGTCTTCAAGGCTTCGCGAAGTTCGAAGACTTCCATGCGCAGCGACACGATCGTGCTGCGCTTGCGCGTATCGACACCGGATTCCGAAAGCAGCTTCTCCAGCCGCGCTGCTTCCGACTGGTGGAACAGCGCGTCCTTGGCCGCGCGCCGGACCTCCTTCACCTCCTCGTTGGCCGCCTTGAGCTTGTTCCGGTTCTTGTCGAGTTGTGTGTTCAGTTGGCCCGCTCGGGAACGGGCAGTCCTCTCCGCCACAAGCAACTCTGCGACGCGCGCTTCCGCTGCGTCCGCCCGAGCCCGCTCCGTCTCCGCTCGCGCCTGCGCCTGCTCGTACAGAGACCGCCAGTCGCGCGGCTCCGGCGTCGCCATGGGCGGCGACCAGAGCCCGCCGTCCGCCTCGGTCAGCGTCGGGATCGCCCCGAAATCCTCGTCGCGCATCGCCATGCGCGCGACGATATCGAATCGTCGTTGGCGTTACCAGTGTCTTGTTGAGGGTGCCGAAAATGACCTCAGCCCATTCCATCACTGCGTCGGCACCACCCAGGGAAGAGGACGCTATGACAGGCATACGAAGCGAGCCCAGCCGAAAAAGGACGTCTGGTTGCGGCCCCTCCGCAAGGACTGGAAGCGAACACTCAATCGTTGAATCCACCACTCTCATCACTGCGTGACCGAACGCTTTCCCCTTCGCTTGGGCACTGCCACTCTCCCAACTCCGGAAACCAGTCATCAAATCGTGGGTTCCGGACGTCATGTCGATGACGATTCTATAGCCATCCGTGACGGGAATTCAAGGGGCAGAAAGCCGAGGATGTCAGCAATATGCTATTCACCACAACATGTTAGTAGAAGACCGGTCGGTAAACGTCGGAACGCGTCGGCGCCAGTCGGCTGTGAGTTGTGTCCCCGGAACAAGTCCGGGCATGACGAGGTGAGAGAGAGACTCGGTCGGAGAGACCGCGCACCGGCCAGACCGAATGCTAATCAACTTCAGAAACACGACACTAGGAGCCCGGGGCGGAGGGCGGTGTCGATGGATGGGACGAGAGGCGGACGGTGAGAGTCTTGACCGCTCGTCGCGAGTCGATTGCGGCCTTGAGCGTCGTCCTGCTGTTCGCGCTTCTCGCCGTGCTGATCGGCGTGGCCTGGTTCAACAACCTGCCAAGCCTTTTGCGCGACGTCTCCTGGCTCGGCATCGTCGCAATCGGCCAGGCCGTGGTCATCATCTCGGGCGAGTTCGATCTTTCGGTAGGCTCGGTCTACGCCTTCGTCAGCATGATCTTCGTCATGCTCCTGAACGCCGACATCGGACCGCTGCCGGCCCTTCTGCTGGCGCTCCTGCTGGCCGCCCTGATCGGATACGTCAACGGCATCCTCACTTGGCGGCTGAGGCTGCCCTCCCTCCTCGTGACTCTGGGCTTCCTGTTCGTCTATCGCGGGCTCGTCGAGTACGTCACGGGCGGCTACGCTCTCGTCATTCCCGATGAGATCCGCGGCTCCTTCTGGTTGCAGTTGCTGGGGGGCAAGTCGTTCGGGCTTCACCATGCCGTGCTGATCTGCGCGTTCATTCTTGCGGCGTTCACCTTCGTGATGGCCAAGACGCGTTTCGGCAGTCACATCTACGCCGTCGGCGGCGATGCGTCTGCCGCCTTGGCGACAGGCGTGCCGGTGGGCTGGGTCAAGATCCGCGCGTTCATGATCTCGGCCGTCTTGGCCGGATTCGCGGGCATCATCACGGCGTCCAACCTGTCCTCGGTCTCGACGACCACCGCGACGGCGATGGAGTTCGAGGCGATCGCGGCTACCATCATAGGTGGCTGCGCACTGCTGGGCGGGGCCGGCACGGTCTGGGGAGCGCTCCTGGGAGTCGCCACCCTGCTCGCCCTCAAGCACGGGCTTATCCTGCAGGGAATCAACATCTTTGCTTACCAAATCGTGCTCGGCTTATGCTTGGTCGGATTGGTTGCCATCAGGGGTGTTTTTCCAAAAATGTTTGCGTCTCACTAGACGTCGAAGCAGGCGGAGGATTGCGCTTGGACCTGGTCGTCGAAATGAAAAACGTCGTGAAGCGATTCGGCGAACTGCGAGCCTTGGACGGTGTCGACCTCGAGGTCTATCCCGGCGAGATCCATGCGCTCCTCGGCGACAACGGGGCCGGCAAGTCGACGCTGATCAAGATTCTCTCCGGCGTCTACCCTCCGACATCCGGCGAGATTCGGGTTGACGGTCGTCCGGTCGCGTTCCGCTCACCGCGCGATGCGGCGGACGTGGGCATCGGCACGGTCTATCAGGACCTGGCGCTCGCGCCGCTGATGCCGGTGTCGCGCAACTTCTTCATGGGCCGCGAACTGATGAAACAGCCCGAGTTGTTCGGCGTCCTGGACGACGCCCGCATGGACGAAATCGCGCTCGAACAGATGAAATTGATCGGCATCGACATCGCCAATCCGCGCCAGCCGGTCGGGACCCTGTCGGGCGGCCAACGCCAGACGCTTGCGATCGCACGCGCGATCTACTTCGGGGCGCACGTGCTGATCCTCGACGAGCCCACCTCCGCGCTGGGCCAGAAGCAACAGATGCAGGTGCTGAAGACGATCATGCGGGTCCGTGCGCGCGGCAACATCGCGATCGTCTTCATCACACACAACGAGAGCCACGCCCGTCTCGTCGCCGATCGCTACACCTTCCTGTCGCTGGGCGAAGTGATCGGACGCGGCACCCGGGACGATCTCGTGCATAAGGACATTCGGCAGCTGATGGCGGGAGGCGCCGAGTTGGAGGACCTCAAGAGCGAGATCGAGGCGCTCGCGGGCTGACCGTCCGCGTCGGCGTCGCGGCCGACCGCTTTCAACGGTGTCGGGATTTGGAGGTGAGCGTAATGCGAAGACTGTTTCCTCTTAGCTGAATTTCTTGCAACAGGTTGGTGAGGGTGGGCAGCTGTGGATAACTTGGAAAGACTCGATTCTCTTCTTCGCGAATTCGACGAGTTAAGTAGGCATTCCGTTGGCTATCCCTGCAATCTGGATTTCGACTACGCAGCACTTCTGCCCTTTATGCGGCACGCTCTCAACAACGTGGGCGACCCGTTCCACGACAGCAACTTCCAAAGCAACACCCACGAGATCGAGCGCGAGGTCATCGGCATCTTCGCCGACTTGATGCACATCTCGCGCGATGAGGTGTGGGGCTACGTCACCTCGGGCGGCACAGAAGGCAACATGTATGGGCTCTACCTGGGACGGGAGCTCTATCCGGACGGCGTGGTCTACTTCTCCCAGGATACCCACTACAGCGTGGTCAAGATCATGAGCGTGCTGAAGGTGCGCAACATCATGATCAGGAGCCAGGACAGCGGGGAAATCGATTACGACGACCTCCGCGAGACGATCCGCATCAACCGGGACGCGCCCGCGATCGTGATGGCGAACATCGGCACGACGATGAAGGGCGCGATCGACGACGTGAGCAAGATCCGCAGCATCCTGGACGACCTCGCGGTGACCAGGTCCTACCTGCACGCGGACGCTGCGCTCAGCGGCATGATCTTGCCGTTCGTGGACGACCCGCAGCCCTACGGGTTCGACGCAGGCTTCGACAGCGTCGCGATCAGCGGGCACAAGATGGTGGGCTCGCCACTGCCCTGCGGCGTTGCGCTGACCCGGCGCGAATACGTGTCGCGCATCGCGCGCGCGGTCGAATACGTGGGCGTGCTGGACACCACGCTCACAGGCTCACGCAACGCGCTGACACCGCTGATGATGTGGTACGCGTTCGAGCGGAAGGGCCTGGAAGGCTTCAGGCGCATCGTGAACGGGTGCCTCGAGACGGCGGAGTACGCGGTCACGCGTTTCAACGACGGCGGCATCCCCGCGTGGCGCAACAAGAACTCGGTCACCGTCGTGTTTCCCCGGCCGCCAGGGGATGTCGTACGCAAGTGGCAGCTCGCGCCCTACGAGGACATCGCGCACCTCATCGCGATGCCGCACATAGCGCGCGAGACCATCGACGCCGTGGTGGACGACTGCATGCGTGGAGCAACGGCACCAAGAGACGAAACGGGGACAGCCGCATGACCAGGATCGTCGTCATCGCCAACAACGAGGCGGGCGTCATCGCCGACATCGCCGGAGCCTTGGCCGAGCACGACATCAATATCGAAACCATCAGCGCTGAGGCTCTCGGGGAGAAGGGCGCGATCACGCTCACTGCGGACGACCACGACGGCGCCCTGCGCGCGCTGACGGACGCAGGTTTCAAAACGGTATCCGACGAATCGCTGGTCCTGAGACTGCGGGACGAGCCGGGCGCGCTGGCCAGGCTGGCGGAGAGGTTCAAGCAGGCCGGCGTGAATATCCGGAGCCTGCACTTTCTGGACCGCCGAAACGGCTACGCCACGGTCGCGATATCCGCCGACGATCGCGCCAAGGCGGAGGCGCTGGTGGAGCGGGAGACGGTCGTGTAGCAGCGAAGAGGCGGGGCGCAAGTCGTGTTCCGGTGAAGCCCCTCGGATCGGCCCCCCTACTCCCGGCTCTCCCTGATCCATCCGTTCTCGAACACCGGGCCGTCGCAGCCGCAGAAGCGGGCGATGCGGTCGAGTTCGCGCCCGATGCGCTCCAGCCGCCCCTTGCCGAGGCGCACGCCGCGCTCGGGCCAGAGCGCCCGCACGCAGAGGCGGCCCTCCCGGCGGCGCATGTCGATACGCCCGATCAGCCGGTCGCCCTCCAGCAGCGGGAAGACGTAGTAGCCGTATTCGCGCTTCTCCTCCGGCACGTAGATCTCGATGCGATAGCGGAAGCCGAACAGCCATTCGGCGCGCTTGCGATCGCGCAGCAGCGGGTCAAAGGGGCTGAGCACGCGCACCCCGCCGGGCGGCTCCGGCGCACGCTCGGCCCGCTCGCAGATGTCGGGACGCGCGAACAGGCGGCAGACCTCGCCGGGGCGCGCGCCTTCCACCGCCACCTCGACCAGGTCGCCGGCGTCGCGGGCGGCGCACCAGGACCGCGCCTCGTCTAAAGAGGCCGTGTCCCAGAAGGCCGCGATCTCCCGGGCGGAGGCGAAGCCGAGCCGGTCGAGCGCGCTCGCGCATGCCCAGCCCAGCGTTTCTCGCTCGTCAGGCACGTCAGCGCGGAAGGCGGCCGGGATCACGCGGTCGGCCAGGTCGAAGACCTTCTGGAAGCCATCCCGCCGGTCGATGGCGAGCGCACCGGTGCGCCAGAGGTATTCCAGCGCCGTCTTCGACGGATGCCATTCCCACCAGGCAGATGCGCCACGCCGTCGGCTGCCGCCGAGCTCGCGCGCCATGACGGGCCCGCCCTCGCGGATGCGCTCCAGCACCTCGTCGAACCGCTCCTCGAACTCGGCTCCGCGCCACTCTTGCCAGCGCGCGCGCAGCCTCTCGGCGTCGCGGCGGAAACGCAGCCGCCAGTATGGATAGAACGACATGGGGATGACCGACGCATCGTGGGTCCAGTGCTCGAACAGCGTGCGCCGCCGTTCCAGCAGGTCGGCGAGCTGCCCCGGCCGGTAGCTCCTGCGCCGGGAGGCCAGGATCATGTGGTGGGCGCGTTCGACCGTGGCGATGCTGTCGATCTGGACGAATCCCAGCCGCTCGATCAGCCCGGTGAGAGCTTCTCCATCCGGCGGGCGCCCGAGGCCGTGCCGTTCCAGGAACAGCTTTCGGGCGGCCCGGTTGGAGAGGCACAACGGCGGCTTGCCGGCATTGCTACGCATTAGGATCTCGCCCCGATCCCCTGAACCCACAACCGATCACTGTACTCCCGTCCTTGCCAGGAGTATTCCAGCAGCCGTCCGGCCCACAGCTTTCAATAGGAGTGCCGCGCAGCCATGGACCTGCGCAACATCGCCATCATCGCCCATGTCGACCACGGCAAGACAACGCTGGTCGACGCGCTGCTGCGCCAAAGCGGCACGGTGCGCGCGAACCAGCCGATGCAGGAGCGCGCGCTCGACAGCGGCGAGCTCGAACGCGAGCGCGGCATCACGATCCTGGCCAAGTGCACCGCGATCGACTGGCAGGGCGTGCGTATCAACATCGTCGACACCCCCGGCCACGCAGACTTCGGCGGCGAGGTCGAGCGCGTGCTCGGCATGGTCGACGGCGTGCTCGTGCTGGTGGACGCCGCCGAGGGCCCGATGCCTCAGACCAAGTTCGTGGTCGACAAGGCGCTCCGGCTCGGGCTCAGGCCGATCGTGGCGATCAGCAAGATGGATCGCGCGGACGCCCGGCCCGAGTTCGTGCACGAAGCCGTCTTCGACCTGTTCGACGCCTTGGGAGCGACCGAGGAGCAGCTCGACTTCCCCCTCGTCTACAGCTCGGCGCGCGACGGCTGGGCCTCGCGCGATGCGGCCGCAGCCGGGGCAGACATGACCCCGCTTTTCGAGACCGTCATCGCGCACGTGCCCGCGCCTGCGACGGATCGGGACGGGCCGTTCCGTATGCTGATCAGCCTGCTGGAGGCCGACCCCTTTCTCGGCCGGCTGGTGAGCGGCCGCGTGCTCTCCGGCCAGGTAGCGGCGAACCAGACCGTGACGGTGCTCGGCACGGACGGCGCCGTGGTCGAGGTCGCGCGCCTCACCAAGCTGCTCCGCGCACGCGGGCTGGAACGGATTCCGGTGAGCAGCGCCGGGGCCGGCGAAATCGTGACGCTCGCGGGCCTCAAGACCGCCTCCGTGGCGGACACCGTCGCCGCCTCCGGGAACTGCACCGCGATCCCGGCCGAGCCCATCGACCCGCCGACCATCGCGATGGTGTTCTCGATCAACGACTCGCCGCTCGCGGGTCGCGAGGGAACGCAGCTCACCTCGCGCATGATCGCAGCGCGCCTCGCCCGCGAAGCCAAGGGCAATGTCGCGATCCAGGTGAACGGCATGGCGGAGGACGGCGCCTTCGAGGTCGCCGGCCGCGGCGAACTTCAACTCGCGGTGTTGATCGAGACCATGCGCCGCGAGGGCTTCGAGCTCTCCATCGGCCGCCCGCGGGTGCTGATGCGCGAAGACCCGGCCGGCAGCGCGCCGCTCGAGCCCATCGAAGAAATCCAGATCGATGTGGACGAAGCCTTCGTCGGCGACGTGGTGACCGCGCTCGCCGAACGGCGGGCGGAGCTGATCGAGCTCAGGCCCTCGGGGCGGGACAAGATCAGGGCGCTGTTCCACGGCCCGACGCGCGGCCTGATCGGCTTCAACGGCGAGCTGCTCACCGTGACCCGGGGCACGGCGATCATGCATCGGCTGTTTCACGGCTATGCGCCGTTCAAGGGCCCGCTGCCGGGACGGCAGACCGGCGTGCTCGTCTCGAGCACGGACGGGAGGGCGGTCGCCTACGCGCTCTGGAATCTGGAGCCGCGGGGCACGCTCTTCATCGAGCCGGGGATGCCCGTCTACGGCGGCATGATCGTGGGCGAGCACACGCGGCCGCAGGACCTCGACGTCAACCCGCTGAAGAGCAAGCAGCTGACCAACATCCGGGCCGCCGGCAAGGACAATGCCGTGCGCCTGAGCCCGCCGCGGCCGATGCCGCTCGAGGTCGCGCTTGCCTATCTCGCGGACGACGAACTGCTCGAAGTGACGCCGGCGTCGATCCGCCTGCGCAAGCGCCTGCTCGACCCCCACGCCCGCCGGCGCGCCGCGCGGGCAAACGCGCGAGCACCCTGATCGTCCGGCCCGCAATCGAACGAGCGCAACACGACCCTGAGACTTTGCTAAACGGAGTCTGCTCGCTAGAGCATGTCCGTCTTTGACGGACGCGTTCTAGGCGCCGACCAGCGGCATGACGTCGCGGGCGAAGCGCTCGGTGCTTGCGAGAGTCTCGTCGAGGGTGCTTCGGACGAAGCTGAAGAGGACGGCGCTGACACCGACTTCGGCCATCGCGTCGATATCGGCGGCGATCTCGGCGGCCTCGCCGGTGAAGATGTGGCGGCTGCCGTCATCGAGCGTGACGCGCTTGGTCTCGTCGTACCAGACGGCCCAATAGTTGAGCGCGATCTCGGCCGGATCGCGACCGGCATCGCGCGCGAGGCCGGCGAGGGTCTCGGCAGCGTCCCGATACTTGGCGACCGTGTCGAGCGGGCGTTTCGGCGCGATGCCGACCGGCAGCCAGCCGTCGCCGATGCGCGCCGTCCGGCGCAGCGCCGGCATGCTGTCGCCGCCGATCCAGATCGGCGGGTGCGGCTTGCGGACCGGCTGGGGGCGGAAATAGATATCCGCGACGCGGGCGTACTCCCCCTCGTAGGCGGGCTCGTCGCTCGTCCACATCGCCCGGAAGGCCTCGATGTACTCGTCCGTCACCCGGCCGCGCGCCTCGTAGGGCGGGGCGCCGATGGCCTCGAACTCCTCGCGCATCCAGCCCGTCCCGCATCCGACGGTGACCCGCCCCTCGGAGAGGACGTCGATTGTTGCCAGCTGCTTGGCAGTCAGGATGGGCGGGCGATAGGGCACCACCAGCACGGCGGTGAGCAGCTGCGCCTTCCGGGTCGCGAGAGCGAGCGCCGCCATCAGCGCCAGCGGTTCCAGGCAGTCGCCGCCATCGAAGGTATCGATCCACCCGGTCGGCGAGTAGGGATAGAAGGAGTTCCAGGTCTTCGGAATGACGATGTGATCGGCAATCGCCATGTAGCCGAAGCCAAGGGCCTCGGCCTGGCGCGCGATCGCAGTAATGGCGTCGCGGCGGGCAAGCGGCCCGTAATTGGGAATGGTTATTCCGAAGTCCATCACGCCCTCCCCGACCCACAAGGCGGTCCGATTCGATTCATCGGCCGTATGATAGTCGGGCGCCGCGGTTCACGAAACGCGCGCCAGGATGACTCACCGGAATTCGATGCGTCCCAAATGGGTTAGGGTAGGCGACGGGCCAGACTGGAGGGCACGGCGATGAACGAGGAGGGTGCGCTGGAAGTTGTCCGAGACGAGATCGTGGCGCCGGGGGCTCCGTGGTCGGCCCGCCTGCGGCAGGACCAGGTGCTGCGCATCGTCGACCTGGAGGGTCAACAGGGCGTCGATTTCCTGTGCTACGACGCGGCCGACCCGCGCGAACGCTACTACGCGCCGAACACGATCAAGAAGAGCGGCACGCTTCGCCTGACCGAGGGCCACGCGCTCTACTCGGACCGGGGACGAGCGCTCTTCACCATCGTGGCCGACACCTGCGGCCATCACGACACCATCGCCGGTTGCTGCAGCGCCCCCAGCAACGCCATGCTCTACGGCGTGGAGGGCGCGCCGGGCTGCCGCGAGAATTTTTTGGCCGCCCTGGCGGAACACGGCCTGGGCTGGACGGATATCGTGCCCAACGTGAACTTCTTCTCCGCCGTGCCGGTCCATGAAGGGGGCCGTCTGGCGGAGCGGACCTTCGTGGACGGCCCGTCCAAGCCCGGCGATCGCGTCGATTTGCGGGCCGAGCGCGACGTCCTCGCGATCGTCTCCAACTGCCCCCAGGTCAACAACCCGGCCGCCGGAGGCCGCCCGACCCCGATCCGCGTGCAAATTCTTGGAGCCCGATAGTTTTCGGCCGCAGGCACTCACGGCACGACCACGATGTTGCCGACGTGGCGCTTGTCGATGAAGGCCTGCTGGGCCGCGCGCAGCTCGCGCAGCGGGTAGGTTGCGGCCAGCACGGGCTCGATCTCGCCCCGCTCGATGTATCCCACCACGTCCTTGAAGACATGGCTCGGGACCACGGTGGAGCCGGTGAAGGTGAGGTCGCGCAGATAGAAGGTGCGCAGGTCGAGCGTGACCATGGGTCCGGCGATGGCGCCGGAGCAGGTGTAGCGCCCGCCTCGCTCGAGACTGTCGATCAACGCAGGCCAGAGCGGCCCGCCCACGATGTCGGCGACGACCGTGACGCGCTCGCCGCTCAGCGCCTCGCGCAGGTTCTCCGGCGCGCGCGGCAGGATCAGATCGGGGCCGAGCCTGGCCACGTCGGCGTGCTTGGCTTCGGCGGCCATCGCGATCGCCCGCGCGCCGCGGCGCTTGGAAAGCTGGATCAACGCGCCGCCCACGCCGCCCGAGGCGCCGGGGACGAGCACCGTGTCGTCCGCCCCCGCGTTCGCGCGGTTCAGCATGCCTTCGGCGGTGGTGTAGGAACACGAGAAGGTCGCAAGCTCGGCATCGGTGAGCGCGGAATCGACGACCGCCAGGCTGCGCACGTCGCAGGCGGTGTATTCGGCGAAGCCGCCGTCGACCTCCGACCCGAAATAGTTGGCCTCGTCCATGTTCTCCGGATCGGACCAGTCGCGCTGCCAGCCGTCGACCATGACCCGCTTGCCGATGAGCCCCTCATCGGCGCCCGCGCCCACCGCGACCACCGCGCCCACCGCATCCGCGCCCTGGATGCGCGGGAAGACGATGGGCCGTCCGCCCCAGGTCGGATCGCTGCCATCCACCTCGGCGTGAGCCGCGCCGGTCGTGGCGTCCGTCACGGCCTTGGAGTACCAGCCCGTGCGGGTGTTGACGTCGGTGTTGTTGAGCCCGCAGGCACCGACCCTGATGAGGGCCTCCATCGGCCCAGGCTCGGGCTCGGGCCAGTCCTCGTGCCACGCGTACTTGTCGAGACCGCCGTGGCCGGTCAGCACCATTGCCTTCATGACGTCCCTCATTTGGCGGCCGTCTCACCAGTGTCGTGCCTTTGCAACCGGCTCTTGAGCGCGGCTGCGCGCCGGTGAGAGCACGACCTAATAGATGCTGAACGGGAAGTAGCGGGCGTTGATCCGCTCGTAGGTGCCATTCGCGAGGATGGCATCGAGTGCGCGGTTCAGGCGGGACAGGAGGGAGGCGTCCTCGTGGCGCACCGCGATGCCGATCCCTTCGTCCAGCCGGTATCCCTCGCCGACGAACGCGAACCCGGCGCCCTCAGGGCCCTGAAGCCAGGCGTATGAGCCCAGGCCGTCGCCGAACATCGCATCGAGCCGACCGGCGACGAGGTCCCCGTAAAGCTCCTGCTGTTCGGTGTAGAGCTCGATGGTCGCCGTATCCGCCAGGTTCGCCTCGAGCCAGTCGGCGGCGATCGTGGCGCGGGCCGCGCCGATGCTCTTGCCCGCCGCGTCGGTCGGGTCGAATTCGGAGCCCTTGCGCGCGACGAAGCGGACCACGTTGCCGTAGTAGCGCTCCGTAAAGCTCACCAGCTGGCGCCGCTTCTCGGTGATCGACATGCTGGCGGCAATGGCATCGAAGCTGCCGGCACGCAGTTCCGGAATCAGCCGCTCCCATTCCTCCAGCACGATCTCGCATTCGGCGCCGAGCTCTGCGCAGAGCGCGAGCGCGATGTCGACGTCGAAGCCCGTCAATTCGCCGGCTTCGTCGGTATAGGCGAAGGGCGGATAATCGCCGGCCGTGGCGATGCGCAGCTTCTCCGCCGCGAGCGCAGGCGTCGCCGCGACGAGGAGCAGGACCAAAGCTACCGCAAGCTGTCTCATGAGCCTTCTCACTCCTTTCAAGCTCGGCACATGCCCACTACAGGTGCCGAGACACGGAACATCACGGATGGAGGCCGATGGAGGAGCTTCAATACGCCCCGTGCGCACGGGCAGCCACGATGACGCGCTCGAACTCCGCGACCGCGCCGACCACGTCGCGGCCGAGCAGGTCCATGTTGCGCAGTTGCTTGATCCGCGCGCCCGCGCTCTTGACCTCGCCTCCTGGAAAGACATCGGGAAGGATGTTGCAGGCGTCCACGAGAGACAGCAGGGCGATATCCCGCGGATCGGGAATCCCGTCGGAAAGTATGAGATCCTTCATGCGATCCTTGACTTCGTGGGCCGCGCCGCCGTCGACAATCCGGTAGCGTGCGCCGCCGAAACCCAGGAGAGATTTCTTCTTGCCGCGTTCGACGATGCCGCGCTCCACAAGCCGGTCCATTGCCTGCTTCTGAATGTCCGCCGCTTCGTCTCTGGCCAGGACCTTGACCCAGGTCGCGGTGTCGGTGGTTTCCGACTGTTCGCCAATCCTGGCCAGGACGCGGTCGAGCATGGCCTCGCCGGTCGGCACACGATCCATGACGGTCAGAGTCTTGGGATCCGTGTCGATCCGGTAGGCGAACGCCAGGTCCACCAGCACGGCGCCGACCAGGGCGCACTCCAGGATGTTGGGGTGGATGGGAAGGAACTCGCCGGTCTTCTCGTCCAGCAGCAGCAGGCAGGTCTCTTCGACGAATGTCAGCATGGCACCGTCCTGTTCAGTGGTTGACGTCGGCGGAAGCGATGACCCGCTAGGGCGAGACACCGCACATGCTCGAGAGACTGAATGGGTACAGTGCAGAATCAGGGCGCGCAATGGGTTGCATCCCTCCGCGGCCCCGCTTCGCGCAGCGCTACGCACACCGACAGCCGCCGTTGACAGGCCGGCTTGGCTGCGGAGAATTGCCCAGGATGAGGACTGCCGAGTGGACGGCTCCTCGTCGTGACTTGCTCTCGTGAACTCGCCCCCCCCCCTTTTCTCTGTGGCTGGATGCGAGAGCACTTGGACCTCACACCACATCCGTTCGGAGGTCGAATGTCCACAGGGAGGAACCGATGAAGAATTTGCTTACAGCAACGGTCGCATCGGCGGCGATTCTGGGCAGCGTGCTGATTTCGGCCGCTTCGTTTGCCGATGAAGAAGAAAGAACCTTGAGAATCGTCATGATCACGCATGCCGCGGCGGGCGACAGCTTCTGGGCGCCGGTCAAGAAGGGAGCCGAGGATGCAGCGGCTCTGATCGGGGCGGATCTCAGCTACCAGGCTCCCGAAGGCGGGGCCGATATGGTGGCGATGAAAAACCTGATTCGTGCCGCCACCGTTCAGGAACCGGACGGGCTGGTCGTGGCGGTCACCGACGTGGACGCCCTGGGGCCCTCGATTCGGGCGGCGGTGGATGCCGGGATTCCGGCTGTATCGATCAACCTCGGTGTGGGCACGCAGGAGCAGACCGGCACCATGTTCTTCGTCGGCGAAGACCTGTACGAAGCCGGCGTGATCTCCGGCAATCGCCTCAAGGAGCTTGGCGGCACCAAAGCCGTATGCTTCAACGTGATACCCGGCAACGTCCTACTCGACGCGATTTGCAATGGCTTGGATGAGGGTTTCGGCAGCCCTGCCGAAGTCATACCGTCCAACTGGAATCCCGCGGACGTCGCCGCCAGGACAAGAGGGGTTCTCGAGTCCGATCCGGATGTCGATACCATCGTCTCGATGAGCACGACCAATGCGCCCACGATCGCGGACACAGTCGAGGAGATGGGCTTGGCCGACGAGGTCCTCCACTCGACCTTCAACCTCTCCGAGGAGGTGCTGGAAGATATCCGCGACGGCAGGATTACCTTCACGATCGACCAACAGCCCTATCTTCAGGGATACCTGCCGGTGATCGCGCTCAATCTGAAGGCCCGCTATGGAATTACGTTCATCGTGGATCACATCGGTTCCGGCCCGCTGGTCGTTGACGCGTCCAACGCCGCGGACGTCCTCGAACAGACCAAGAGAGGGTATCGATAAACCACGATTGGCGGCGAGCGGTCTGCGTAAGGGTGCGGACCGCTTCGTCGTCGCAATCGGGGCGCCGTGTGGCGTCGCGGCGCCCATGAAACCTCGGCCTTAGACCACTGGTATGAGCGGCTCGTCGAGCGAGGAGCAATAGATGACGGTGAGCCGCGACGAGCGACTCCTTCGGACTCCGCTGTTCGTGCGCGTCATGCGCCGGCCGGAGCTCGGCGCGGTCGCAGGCTTCGTGGTTGTGGTGGTGTTCTTCCTCTTCACCGCCAACGCGTCGATGTTCACGATAGCCGGGATCATGAGCTGGATGGTGCCGGCGGCACAGCTCGGCATCCTGGCCGTGGCTGCGTCGCTTCTCATGATCTCGGGCGAATTCGATCTGTCGATCGGCTCGATGATCGGCTTCGCCGGCATGGTTTTCGGGGCGTGCCTGGTTATTTGGGATCTGCCTCTCTGGCTTGCGATCCTCGTAACGTTGGCGATGGCGGCATGTTACGGGTTCATCAACGCCCAGATCGTGCTCCGGACCGGTTTGCCTTCGTTCATCGTCACGCTCGCCTTCATGTTCGGCCTCAAGGGCGCAACCCTGGTCGGACTCAAGCTCCTCACCGGCGTCACGATATTGACGGGCGTGAAGGAGGCCACCGAAGGCGACTGGCTGAGGCTGTTCCTCGCCGACGACGCGTTCGAATCGGCTTTCATGTGGATGGGATCCCAGGGCTGGATCGACACGTTCAGGAGCGGCGTGCCCAAGGCGAAAGGCGTGCCTGTCGAAGTGTTGTGGCTCCTGCTTCTCACGATCCTCGCCACGTTCGTCCTGGTGCGAACCAGATTCGGCAACTGGATCTACGCGTCGGGAGGCGATGCCCACGCGGCGCGAACGTCCGGCGTGCCGGTCGAGAGAGTGAAGACGATCCTCTTCATGGGCACCGCGTGCTCGGCCGCGCTGGTCTCGATCATCACCGTGCTGACGGTCGGTACGACGCACACCCTGGCCGGCACGCTGAAGGAGTTCGAAGCCGTAATCGCGGCGGTGGTCGGGGGCTGTCTGCTGACCGGGGGCTACGGCTCGGCCATCGGCGCCGCCGTGGGGGCGATCATCTTCGGTATGGTCCAGATCGGCTTGACCTACACGAGCTTCGACCTCGACTACTACCTCATCTTCCTCAGCGGGATGCTGTTGGCCGCCGTCGCCGCCAACAACTACATCCGCCGGCGCGTCACGGGTGAACGCTGATGGCAGGCGACCCGGCACCGGGCAGCGCTCCCATCGTGGAGGCCAGGGACCTCAAGAAGCACTTCGGCGCGGTCGTTGCCTTGGCCGGGGTGTCGCTTGCGGTCCGCTCGGGCGAGGTGTTGTGCCTGCTCGGCGACAACGGCGCCGGCAAGTCGACCGTCATCAAGATCCTGTCAGGCGTCTTCCGGCCGACCGAGGGTCAGATCTTCCTGGACGGCTCGGAGGTTCGTCTCCGGAATCCGCGCGAGGCGCTGGATCTCGGGATTGCCACCGTTCACCAGGATCTTGCCATGATCCCGCTGATGTCGGTGATGCGGAATTTCTTCATGGGGCGGGAGCCGGTCAAGTCGTTCGGCCCGCTTCGTCTCTTCGACATCCGGCGCGCCGTGCAGACAGCGCGCGAGGAAATGGCATGGATCGGCATCGACGTGCGCGACCCGCACCAGGCGGTGGGGACATTGTCGGGAGGAGAGCGGCAGTGTCTCGCGATTGCGCGAGCGGTGCATTTCGGCGCTCGGGTCCTGATCCTCGACGAGCCGACGTCGTCGCTCGGCGTCCACCAGACCGCGACCGTGCTGAAGTACGTCGATCACTTGAGGACGCGGGGCTTGAGCGTGATCTTCATCACGCACAACGTTCATCATGCCTTCGCCGTCGGCGACAGGTTCATGGTCCTGAACCGCGGCCGAACGCTCGGCAACTGGGACAAGGGCGATATCGCGCTGGAGGAGCTGGAGACGGCGATGGCCGGAGGAAGGGCGCTTCGCGAGATTTCCGAAGAGCTCGGGAAGGCTGTATGACCGGCGCGGAGCGACTGCGGCCGCGACGGTTTGCGTTGCCATTCGATTGACCCCGTGCGTGTCGGCCCTTGCGGCGATCGCGCAGAGGAGACACCGACGATGAGTCTCAGCAGGGAACAACTGGAGGCGTACAGGGAAGACGGGTTCCTGCTCGTCCCCGATCTCTTTCGCCCGGCCGAGCTCGCGCCCGTGATCGCCGAGCTGGACGAGCTGGTCGACGGCATCGCGGCGATGCTGCACGAGCACGGCCACATCGCCGACACCCACGCCGACAAGGGCTTCGCCACGCGCCTTGCCGCCATCAACCGGGACTTCCCCGGCGCCGCCGTCCTCGCCATCTTGCGCGGCAGGCTGGGGCCGGCCCTGGCGGAGCTCTGGCGCTCGCACAAGCTCCTCGACATCGTCGAGCAGCTCATCGGCCGCGACATCGACGGCCATGCCAACTGGGTGCTTCGCTCCAAGACGCCCGAGACCAGCCAGATGACCGTGCCGTGGCACCAGGACGCCGCCTACTTCACGCCGGATGCGGAGGCCACGTTCATTCCCACCATCTGGATTCCGCTGGTCGACGCGACGCGGGAGAACGGCACGCTGCAGTTCCTGCGCGGCGCCCACAGCCCGCCCCGGATCTACCACCACGACATCGAGAGCCAGACCACGGCCAACCGCGATTCCTGGTATCTCATCATGGATGGGGCGGACATCGCGGCCGAGGAGATCGTGACCTGCGAGGCGCCGCTGGGCTCGGCCATCCTCCACAGCAACCTCATCCCCCACCGCTCCACAGAGAACCACTCAGACGCGGTGCGCTGGGCCGTCGACCTGCGCTGGCATGCGCCCGGCACGCCGCCCGGCATCGACATTCCCTCCGTGCCGATGCGGCGGGCGGACGAGCCCGGCCTCGAGCCCGACTTCACGGCCTGGGCCGGGGAGTTCGAGGAGAAATGGAGCGAGCGCAACCGCCGCGACGATCCCGAGGAGCTCGAGTTCACAGTCGACGGCACCTGGCTCGCGCGCTGGGAAGGCGCGCCGAAGGCGGGCCCGCGCTTCATGGACCGCGCCACGCTGCGCGGCGTGCTCGAAGGCGCCTACGTCTGACAGCCGCCCGGGCGCTGGTATAACCATTTCCCTCAGTCGCCGGGCGCTCGCTCATATTCATTTCCCTCGACGGCGGGCGCTCGCTCATATTCATTTCCCTCGACGGCGGGCGCTCACTCCGTTCACTTTCCTACGCGCCTTCGGCGCGGCGCGCGGTCGCGCGCTCCGGGCCTGCGGCCCGGTCCCCTTCAAGGCAGGCTCTTCGTCTGGTGCCGCGCGCGGCGCGGTCGCGCCGTCCGGGCCTGACGGCCCGGTCCCGTTCAGGGCGGGCTCCTCGTGGGCTGCTGGGCGCGAGACCGGACCTTTTCTTCGTCATGGCCGGCCCCCTGATCAAGTCCGGGCGTGATGCGGCCATCCATGTCGCCGGCACCCGGTGACGGGCCATGCGGAGAGAGATGCCCGGATCGAGTCCGGGCATGACGAGGTGGCCGGACTGAGGAAAGCGGCGGCCGCCGACCGGGCTGCGGCACTGACACCGGAGGCGCTGGAGGCCTGGGGCGACAAGTTCGTGACCCGTGTCGCCGAGGCCGCGCGGACCGAAGACGCGCCGGGGGACGACGCGGCAGCAGTCCAGATCGGAAAGATTGAGGAAACGGTGGCGGAACTGACCGCGGAGGTGCGACGCCAAAACGCCGAGCTGAGCAGCATTGGGGACGAGCTAAAGGCCGCGCGGACCGATGACACGTCGGGGGACGCCGCGGCGGCAGCTCGTGTCAAGAGGATCGAGGACGCGGCGGCGAAGGCGGCAGCGGCGGCAGAGCGCATGGATGGAATGCTGGACAGCACTGTGGACCGGGTTGCGGCCGAGATCGGAGGGGCCGCCACCAGGATCGAGAAGGACCTCATGGGGACACGCACCCATGTCACCCTGCAGTCCCGCCAAGCCGATCCGATTCTCGAAGACATCCGCACGCAGACGGCCGGACCGAGGTTCGGCTTGCGGACGGTTTTCGTGTGGTTGGTCGTCCTCGTCTTCGGCATGTTGCTCGAGAGTCGCGTACCTATCCTCTACAGCTGGCTGTGGGCTCCTTGAGCCGGCGGCGTTCCCCCTCTCTGCCTCTGCCACGCACCGGCACCGCCGCCTGCGAGGCCTGAGCCGATGGTCGCAACGGTCGTGCCGCTTCGCTCGTCCGCCATGGCGGTGACCTATTACGAGCGCGACGGCTACTAGGCCAGGAACGACCCCGAGCACCGCCAGGCGAGCTTCTGGTTCGGGGGTGCGGCGCAGGCGCTGAGGCTCAAGGCCCATGTGCGTCCGTCGCGCTTCGAATCGGTGCTGTCGGGATACGTGCCGGGGACGGACCTGCGTCTCGGCCGGATGCGCGAGGGAGAGCACGTGCACCGGCCGGGCTGGGACATCACCCTGTCGGCGCCGAAGTCAGTGTCGCTGGAGGCGCTGGTGATGGGCGACCGCCGGGTGATCCGGGCTCACGACGAGGTGGTGCGCGCGACGCTCGACTTCGTGGAGGCGGAGCTTCTGCAGACCCGGGGCTGGGACCCGGCGACGCGGCGGCGTCCCCGGGTGAGCGCGTCCGTCATTGCATCGCCCGCGCGGGCGGCCGGGTGCGTCACCGCTGCTCCGCACGTGCGGCCACGCTATTCGCCCTGCAGGGCGACGATGGGATCGAGGCGCGAGGCCTGATAGGCGGGCTGGAAGCCGAAGAAGATGCCGATCGCGGAGGAGACGCCGACGCCGGCGACGATGGACATCGGCGATGCGAAGAATTCCCACACGAAGAACCGGCAAAGGCCGTAGGTGGCGCCGACTCCGAGGACGATTCCAATGATGCCACCGCCCACCGTGAGCATCAGGGCCTCGATCAGGAACTGGCGCTGAATGTCGCCGCGGGTGGCGCCGAGGGCCCGGCGGACGCCGATCTCGCGCCGCCGCTCGGCCACCGAAATCAGCATGACGTTCATAACGCCGAGTCCGCCCACGATCAGGCTGATGCTGCCGACCGCGCCGAGCAGCAGGGTCATCACGCCGAGCTGCGCCTCCATCCGCTCGATCAGCTGCTCCGCGCTCGTGACCTCGACGGCAAGCCCCCTCGTTCGTTCGGCGAAGAAGGTCTGGATCTGCCCGGCCGCCTGCGAGTGATGGATGCCGGCTGCGGCCCGGGCGACGATGAGCTCGATCTCCAGCTCCGGTTCGAGACGCCTGACGGTGGTGATCGGGACGAACACGGAATCGTTCGCGTGCACGCTGAAGGGCAGCGCATAGCTCTCGGGCGACTCTCCGAGCACGCCGATCACGGTGTAGAGCCAGGCGCCCACCTCCATGATCTCGCCCACGACCTCGCCAACGCCGAGCCGCCGCATGGCCTGCGCCACCTCGTGGCCCACGACCGCGAAGTAGCGGCCCCTGTCGAGATCCGAGACGAAGCGCCCCTCGACGACGGGCATCCTGTTCACGCGCGCGAACGATTCCGAGACACCCTGCACCGATCCGGAACCGGACCCCACGCGCGCGCCGCGGTAGCGGAACGAGTCGCTCGACTGAATCCGGGGCGCCGCCTCGGCGACGGTGGACAGCGCGCCGGCCATGTCGAGCGCGTCCTCGAGACCAATGGCGATGTCCTGCCCGGAGCCCCGCATCTCGTCGGACTTGCTGATCGAGAGGATGTCGGTGCCGACCGCCTCGAACTGCTTGCGCGCCTCGGTGGTGGCGATCTCGCCGGTCGAGATCATCGCGATCACCGACGCGATGCCGAACGCGATGCCGACGAGGCCCAGAATGGTGCGAAGCCTCGCGCGCAGCAGGCTGCGCGTGGCCTCGCGCACGATGTCGATCAGGGCAGGGTCCCCCGCGCCGTTTCGCCGCCGCCCTGCCCGCCTGCGCCCCCTTCGAGCAGAACGCCGTCCATGAGCATCGCCTGGCGGCGGCACCGCAGGGAAACCACGGGATTGTGCGTGATGATCACGACCGCGATCCGCTCCTCCCGGTTGAGCCGGATCAGCAGGTCCATCACCTCTTCGGCCGTGTCCGAATCCAGCGCTCCCGTCGGCTCGTCGGCCAGCACCGCCGACGGCTTGCACGCCAGGGCGCGGGCGATCGCCACCCGCTGCTTCTGGCCGCCGGAGAGCTGGTCCGGCCGGTGATCCAGCCGGTCGTCCATGCCCACCTTCTCCAGGATCGCCCGGGCGCGCTGCCGGCTCTGCCGCCGGCCGAGACCGCGATAGAGCAGCGGCAGCGCCGTGTTCTCAAGCGCCGTCAGATGCCCCAGCAGATTGAACGACTGGAACACGAAGCCGACGTGGGCGTTGCGGAAGGCGGACAGCTCCCGATCGCCCATGGTCGAGACGTCGCGCCCGTTGAGATAATACGAGCCCGAGTCGGGGCGCCCCAGCAGGCCGAGGATGTTCATCAGGGTCGACTTGCCGCTGCCGGAAGGTCCCATGATCGAGAGCAGGTCGCCTTCCGCCACCTCCAGATCGACCCCTCGCAGCACGTCCACGCCCAGCGTCCCCAGCCTGAAGGACTTGCTGATGTTTTCCAGCCGCAGCACCGCAGGAACCTCGCTTCAGTAGTCCTGCACCGCGATCTCGTCGCCGGCCGTGAGGCCTGCGAGGATCTCGACGGCGCTCATCGTGGTCGGGCCGACCTCGACCTCGCGCTCGCCGAGCTCGCCGGTCCGGGGATCGACCACCTGCACCCAGTGCGACCGTCCGCGGCGCTCCACCGCCGCCAGAGGCACCGTCAGCGCCTCGTCGTTGCGATAGACGACGATCTCCATCCTGCAGGTCATCCCCGTGCGCAGCCGCTGCCCCTGCCCCGGTTCGAGCGGATCGAGCGTCACCCGGACGTCGAAGCGGGAGGCTCCTCCACCCCTTTGTTGCGCCGGTTGCGAGGAGACGTGGGTCACCGTCCCCTGCAGCACGAGGTCGCGAAAGGCGTTGCCGGTCACCGACACCGTCTGCCCGACCGCGATCCGGACCACGTCGACCTCGTCGACCTGCGCGGTCGCGGCCATCCGGGTGAAGTCCCCGATGGTCAGCAGATACTCGCTCTCACGAACGGACCGGCCCGGCGCGAGCGTCGGCCCGCGCGAGGCGGAGAGCATGACCACGCCTGAAAGCGGCGCATGGATGTGCCCCCTTCCCAGGCTCCCCGCCAGCGCCTCTAACTCCTCCTCGGCGGTGCGCAGCTCCAGCGCCGCCTTGTCCAGCGCCTCCCGGCCGCCCCTGGCCCGGGCCGCCTCGAAGTCCTCGCGGGCCCTCTCGAAATCCAGAAGCTGGCTCTGGTACTGCCGTTCCGCATCCTCGTGCTCCGAGACCGCGATCAGGCCCTCCTCGAGCAGGAACGCGGTCCGGTTCAGCCGCCTCTCCTGATCCTCCAGCGCCATGCGGGCGCGCGTGAACGAGCGCCGCGCTTCCGCCATCTCGGAGCCGTTCTCCCAGTTCTTCACGGTCTCGAACGCGTTCGCCTTCTCGATATAGTCCACCTGCGCCGCGCGGTGCTGCCGCACGACCTCGGCGGTATCCAGCTCCACCAGAAGGTCGCCCTCCCGCACCTCCTGGCCGTGCTCGGCGTGCACGCCCGCCAGGCGACTCTCGATCGGACTGGTGATCGCCACCGTCCGCCACGGTGCCAGCCTGCCCGGCAGCGAGATCGTCTCCCGCACCGGCTGCGGCTCCACCGTGATCCTGTAGAGGCCCGCCTCGACCCCGGCCCTGGCCTCGGCCACCATGGATGGATCGGACCGGTCCTCGAAGAGGTCGAGCGGCTGCCACACGTAGGCGCCGGCGCCCAGGAAACAGCCGATCACGACCACCGTCGCCATGATCCGCGCCACCTGGACCTTCCTCAGCGTCGCCGCCAGCGTCCGGTTGCGCTCCTCGATCTGCCGGTATGCGGACTGAAGCTCGGCGTTCTGCGCCTCCGCCGCCTTCGCCATCCGAAGCTCGGTCTCGCGCAGCTCCTTCAGCTCGGTGATGTCGCTGAACACCGCGATCAGCGCCACCGGCCCGGCCCCCCCGTCCTCGCTCGGGCGCAGATAGGAGGTCGCTACCGAGAGCGTGCGCGTCTCGCCGTCCCGCTCCAGCGCCACCACCCGGCGCCCGCCGTCGCCCGGTTCGGACACGGCGTCCAGGATCAGGTCGCTGAGCTCCTCGAAGCCGTCGCGGGCGATGAAGAGGTGGGCGAAGGTCTCCCCCACGACGTCGGCCGGCGCGAGCCCGAGGATGCGTCCTGCGCTCTCGTTGAAGACGGTGACGGTGCCGCCGCGCTCGACCACCATGACCCCGTCCGACAGGTTCTCGAGAACGCTTGCGCGTATGTCGGCCGGCGCCTCCGTCATTGTCCGACCTGCTCGACCGTGATGCCCCAGGTCTCGAGCGTGGTGCCGAGGGTCTGGTCCAGCGCCAGGAGCGCGCTCTGGTAGTCGACGAGAGCGCTCACCTCGGCGTTCTGCGCGCTGACCAGGTCCTCCTCGAAGCGGCCGAGCTGGAAGGTCGACGAGAGACCCTGGTGCAGCTTGCTCCGCTCGATCGCGAGCTTCTCCTCCGTGAGCTCGCGCGACCGGCGGGCCAGCTCGATCTCCCGCAGCCCCACCTCGAGGTCGTGCACCGCCTGGCGCACCGCGATGTCCATCGCCTGGTGCAGCTCCTCCAGCCCCCGCTCCGCCTGGCGGACGCGGGCCCGGGCACCCATGAGCCCGAGCTCCGGCGCGCGGTCCCAGAGCGGGACGGTCAGCCGCAGCCCTGCGGCATAGTCGATCCCCTGCCCGCCGCCGCCTGTGCCCCGCGACACGTCGGCGTCCAGGGAGAGATCCCAGAGCTGGCCGTCCTCGGCGAGCGTCAGCTCGATCCCGGCGATCTCCCTGGACAGGAGCGCCTGCGCATAGCCGGGCGAGTGCCTGAGCGCCGTCTCGATGGCCTGCTCCACCGATACCGGCGGCCGCGGCGGCAACGGCGTCTCGACCGGACGGATCACCGTCGCGCTGTCGATGTCGAGAACGTCGATCAGGGCGAAATTGGCCAGGGTCACGCGGTTCCGGGCCTGCACCAGGCTCAGCTCCCGCCGGGCGAGGTCCGCCTCGCTCTGGAGGATGTCGCGCGCCGCCATCTGGCCCGCCTCGATGAGTGTGCGGTTGATCTCCAGCTGCTCCTGCGCGCGGGCCAGCGAGGCCTCGCCGATCTCGAGCTGGCGCCCCGCCTGCACCAGGCCCCGCCAGGCATGGATGGCGCCGACCACGACGCCCGCGATCGCCTCGCGGAAGGACAGCACGTTGATCCGCTCGCCGATTCGCGCGAGCCGCAGCGGCGCGGTGTCGATCTCCGTCCCGAAGCCCCGCAACAGGGGCTGCGAGAAGCCCAGCGAGACGGTGCCCGAGGCGTCGTCCCGGCCGGCAAGCGGCTTCGACCACTGCAGCGTGAGCTGCCCCCCGGTGGGAATGCGCAGCCCCGTCGAGACCGTCGCCTCCGCCGTCGCCTCCGCCTCCCTCCGCGCCCGCACGGACGACGTGATGCCCGCCGTCGGGCTGTAGCGATCCTCGGCGATCTCGAGCGAGAGCTGCTGGAGGGTGCGGGCGAGGCGGGCGTCGAGCAGGCCCCGGTTGTTCCTCAGCGCGAGGCCGATCGCGTCGTCGAGCGTCAGCTCAAGGCGCTCGCCGGGGAGGCCCTCCTGCCCCGCCGCCGGCCAGGACGCGGCCAGCGCGGCCGCCGCGACCACCAGGGCGGCGATACGACTGCGGATCATCGCGGGCCGCCGCCCGCGGGCCGGGCATCCATGCCCGCCTCACCCGGCCGGTTCCGCGGGGCTGTTCGGGGGCCGGACGGCGGGCGCCGTCTCCCCCCGCCGCGCCGGGCGTGCCCGCAACGCCCCGGTCCTTTCCGCGCGGATCACGAACCGCATCCTCTCGAAATCCGCAGGCTCCCGGACAGCCAATTAACACCACCGTGACTTGAGCGTTCCGTTGCAGTTCCTGAGGTGTCTTACCAGGTCGATCCGCAGGTTGGCCGCCATCCCGAACATGCGCCGGGTGCGCGGGCGTTCCGGCGCGTCGCGCTCGCGCGCGGCGCCGGCCGCTGACAGCGGATCGTGCCGAACGGCGGGTCCTGTCCTCAGGCCTCTCTCGGTCGCGTCGATCATGCCTCGTCTCCTTTGCTCGAGCACCGCTCCCTGGCGCGGTGGCTGCCGGCACTTTCGCAATCCGGCGGACCTTCTGCGCCGGCGAACGCCCCATGACGCAGAGCCTTCGCCGCCGGATTGCCCCTCGAACAATAGGCGATCGGGCATCGCCTTTCCCCCCCCAATTGAGGGGTTAGAACTACTACGTTTGTAAGGTTCTTGAAGGAGAACTCTCGCTGTGGATCCCGTTAATTCGCGGGATTTGGAGTCGAAAAAGCCGTGAGCCTGGCCTGACGATCCCCCTCGTTGATCGGCGCGCAGTTTGGTCGCTGATTGGCGTCCGAACTCGTTGACTTCATATGACACAGTGGGGTCAAGGTTGGGCGCCGAACAACAGCCAGGAAGGTCTACACTTAATGGAGTGCTGTGGTACAAGGCGGACGATGATCAATTGCAACGGCGTCTTGAGTCGCGAAGGAAGCTGTTGAACTTGCGGACGTTGTTCCCGCTTGGGCCGGCCGGCCCTGAGGGGTCTTTCCGGGCAGGCTCTACCCGGGCGGCGACGGATGCGCCGGCAGTGCACGGTCGTCGCCGAACCCGGACCCGGTTATCGGTTTCTATCGACGGTCGCCGGTAAAGCTCCCGTCAAATAGGGACAGCGCGAGCCTGAAAGCATCGCGCCCTACCCGTGCGCCGATGAGCCGTCCCGGAATGTCGTCTGCCGGCGGGTGGATACCCCCCCAGATGCGCGACAGGCTGCACTGGTCGGCTGCATCGCGATATGTCGCCCACTGCAGGACCATATCGACCGAGGGACCGCGCTCGAAAACGAGAAACTCGTTGGCCGGGATCCGGAACTCGCTCATGCCGCCGGGAAAGAACGGGTCGCCGGTAAGCGCCGTCAGCACCTCGGCCGCTGCCCTCGAGTAGGTGGAATGGCCGGAGACATAGCCAGCGAAGGGCGGGGTGACGAAAGTCGGCCGCTGATAGGGCCACCAGCTCTCGGCAAGAATCCACGCCACACCGGCCGCGTCCGTCGCCGGATCCGCCACATGGTCCGGGCCGCGCCAGGCTCGCAGCTTGATCTTTCCCGCATTCGCGCCATCCTCGCCCGCGAGAGGATCCTGCGGGCCGACCAGTTCGATGAAGCCCTCGACCAGAGGGATGCCGAGGGGCGACCATGAACCGAGGCCGGGATCGCTGGACTGTCCCCGGTCCGTCATGAACCGAAGCGCCGAGATCGGCCTGATATAGTCATACCATCCCTTGATGCCCCAGGCCGCGATGGCCGCGTCGTGCATCGCCCCGCCCAGAGTGAAGTACGTCTTTACATCCCATTCGAGAGAGCCGAGTACCGGTCCTTTCCCGCCGAGCCGCCTGACCAGCGCCGGATGATCGTTCACCTCGTTCAGGATTACGAACCAATGGCCGGGCGGAGTTTCGGAGTCGGGCCCGTCGGCCCAGAACTCGGCGAGCACGCGGGTGTAATCGCCACGCGGTACGATCTGGGGACGGTAGGGCTTGCCGGTTGCAGGGTTGACGGTGCGACCGGGACCGTGCGGGTTGCCGTCGTAGAAGGAGGGATAGTCCTCCGGCCGGCGCGGCAGGGCTGCAACGTTCCCGATACCGGACGGCGCGATGTCCATCGTGACGCCGTCCTCGGGCGAGAGGTGGGACGACCAGCGGGCGACCAGGGAGAACCCCCATTTGTAGTGCCCCGACAGCGGCCCCTTTGAGAAAGGCGGCGGACCGGGGTCGAAATAGATGCGCCAGTCGGCTCCGTCCCGCCGATGGACCGCAAGATCCTTTTCGGCCAGAGCGAAGGGCGTGACCAGGCCCCACTCGGCCGTCACGAACTCCGGTCTTTCCTCCTCCGGCAAACCCGATTGGCCGATGAACAGCGGCAGATATACGGGTTGCCAGCGATCAGGGTCGGAGAGAGAGGGGTTGCCGGCTTCGGTTGGGTCCAACTCCTCATTGGCGGGCCGATAGACGATGTTCGAATAGTCATCGGCTTCGTTCGATCCGTCGTCCAGACCGCGGGCGATGTAATACCGGGCGATGCAGTCACCGAGCGCCGTCGCCGGTCCGGGAACTGCCCCGGATCCGGTTTCGAGTCCGATCGCGGCCAGGAGGGTATCGACGTTCCGGAGGGTCGAGGCGGCGCCGGGTGACCGCCGGAACCGGTGGCGAATGAGCCGCCAGGCGGCTTGGCTGATCGCGTGCATCCGGGCGCGTTTCAAGCCCGCGCCCACCGGCTGGATTGCCGACCGGCACGGGGCGCCGTACCTGCCGAAATGGTACGGGGTTGCTGCTTCCGACCAGGCTGCCCAGGCATCGTACATGGCCGCGGAGAGGTGGAAGAGATTGCGGGCATGAACGGTCGGGCGAGCGCGATCGTCGCGGATCGCCTGCAGCAACACCTCCATCCAGCGCCGCGCAACCGACATGCCCTCGTCCGCCGACGACAAGCCGGGCAGATAGTGAGCGAACACGGTTGCAGGACCGGCCGGCATGGCGAAGGTCGTGACCGGCGCGCGCGCATCGCCGAACGCGCCGCCACCCTCGGCGCTCCAATGGCTAAATCGATAGCGGCCGCGAGCCGGCTCCGCGCTTATGGCGACGATGGCGCCTTCGGCATGGCGCCCGGCGCCGGTTCCGCCGGCGACGCGCAACAGAAAGCCGTCAGGCCTCTCCTGATGGATGGTGATGCGCCGGTCGGCGGCGACGGCATCCAGCCAGCTGACCGGGTTACCCGGGCCGGGCCAGCGCACCTCGACGGATAGCGCGGCGCGATCGGGTCCCAGTCCGAAATGCAGCGTCGACGGCGCCTGGGAGAGGTAAGCGGTGCCGAGCCGCACCTCCCGCACCTGGCTTCCGGACGCCGTGCGTACCGTAACACGCGCGCCCACCGCCGGCGGGTTGGCATGCCGGTCCTTGAGATCGATCGCGAGCCAGTGATTCCTTCGCTCGAAGACGTTGCGATAGACCGTGGGGGCGGCGCCGTGGTTGGCGATGAAAATGTCCACCCGGCCGTCACCGTCATAGTCCGCGCAAACAACACCCCGGCCCTGGCCGGTGTGGCGCACGCCCAGCGCCGATGCCCGCTCGGTGAATGTTCCATCACCGTTGGCCATGAAGATCCGGGACGGGTCCTTGTGAAAGCTGGTGAAACTGCGCCTCTCGCCGCCTGCCTCCTCGACATCCCCGCCAAGCCAGCCGTTCGTGTGGAACACGTCCGGGTGCCCGTCATTGTCGAAGTCGGCGAGGCAGGCTCCCCACCCCCAGCCGCCGCTGCGGACTCCTGCGACATCCGTTGCGTCCTCGAAGCGGCCGTCGCCCTTGTTGCGGTAAAGCCGGTTGCCGGTGGGGCCGTAGCCCGAACGTCCGTCGGCGTCGTGGATGCTGGTTACGAACCAGTCCATATCCCCGTCCAGGTCGTAGTCCCCCACCGCAGCGCCCATGCCGTTCTCGTCGGTGATCGTCACATCGGTGATGTCCGTGAAGCCGGCGGCGACCTCGTTGCGCAGCACTTGGCTCGTGCCGAAATCGCCTGCCAGCAGGATGTCGGGATCGCCGTCGCCGTCGATATCCGAGAAAGTCGGTGTCATCGATAGCTCGCGCTTGCCGGGACTGATGCCAAACGCGCCGGGGCGAACCGGCACAAGATGGCTGACATCTTCGTAGCGCCCCCTGCCGTCGTTGCGCCAGAGATATCCGGCCGGGGGCCGGATGTCGTTCCAGAACCGGTCCCAGTGGGCAAAGAACGGATCGAGATCGCCGTCACCGTCATAGTCGGCGGCGGCCATGGAGTAGAAGGAGCTGTCGGTTCCGGCTCCGAACGGGGTGGGCATTTCCGTGAACCGCCCGCTGCCGTCATTGCGGAACGCCTGCGTTCCCTTTTCGTGGATCGAGAGGAAATCCACCGCGCCGTCGTCGTCGAGATCGATGAAATAGCCGGCCCGGTCCATGAAGGACGGCGCAATTCCGCCATTTCCGGCCCTCGGTTCGAAACGGCGGCCGTTCCAGCTGAAGAGCCGGCCGGTTTCGCCCGTTCCGTGAGCGACGTAGAGCTCGGGCCGTCCGTCGCCGTCGATATCGGAAAGCGCAAGGCCGCCGTCCTCCAGATTGCCTTCGATCGGCTCTGTGCCGTCTTCCTCGCCGCTCGTCCCGACAACGTAGTTCAAGCCGACCGCTTCGCTCACATCGACAAATCCGGCGCGGGGGGCCGCGGACGCGCCTTCGTCCGCGCCTGCTGCCCCGGTTGCCGGCAGGAGGCCGGCGAGACAGGCAATCATCGCTGCCGAAACGCAGGCGCAGATGCGATGCGCCGGGAACATTGTTGTCCCGTCGTCGACCGCGTCGCCCGTCATGCGACCTTCCTGAGGCGAACGCCAGGCGCCGGAAGCCGAACCGGTTGCCGTGTCGGACCGGGCGGCAATGAATTCGCAACGGGAGGTGTTCGAGGGAGCCGATTCATCCTGTGGCAAACGCCCCGGGCGCGGGGCGTGGAGGCGGATGGGCGCCGAATGCCGCGGCGGGCGGCTGCGCCTTGCAAACCGGGCGTCCGGGACCGACAATCGCCGTCCGCAGGCGGCGATACGGACGGCAGGATGAACGACCGCAGGGAACCCGCGTGACATCCGTGCGGAAAGAGGCCGGCGGTCCGCCCGGCGAGGTTCCGGACGAACCCTTCCTGCTCTATGACGGCGAGTGCCCGTTCTGCAGCTTCTACGTGGCGAAGTCCCGGTTCGAGGCGCGGGTGGGGAATCCCCTGCGGCTCATCGACGGCAGGGAGGCGCCCGGCCTCGTCGCGCAGCTGCGGCGCGAGGGCCACGATCTCGAGACGGGCATGATTCTCGCCCTGGACGGGCAGCGCCTGCACGGCGCGGAGGCCATGACGGCGCTGGCGGGCATGAGCGCCGGCGCCGGGGGGCTGGCCGGGCTGGCGCGCCGCTTCGCCGCCAGCCCCGGGCGGGTGCGCCGCGCCTATCCCTGGCTGCGCCGGCTGCGCCGCCTGGCGCTGCTGGCGAAGGGCAGGCCCGGCTTCGGAGGCTGACGCCCGAAACGCTCTCATGCTCCCGCCTCCCGGACGGGAGCGGGCGCCGTGGAACGGTTGCCCACCTCGAATGGCGGGGGATGGCCGAGCGAGTCGATCGTGGCGCCATAGCGGGCGGGGGCGATGGGCGAATACCGGTCGGGGAGGAGCGGGTTCGCGGCCTGGGCGCGCTCCGGGCGCAGCAGCCAGGGCTCGTCGCCGAACCGGTCGAAGCCCCCGACGGCGGCAAGATCGGTCTTCGGATCGACGAAGCGCCGCCAGGGCTTGCCGTTCACGCTCATGCCCTAGTCCAGCCGCACCGCCACCCGGCTTTCCGTCTCTGTGAGGTCGAGGACCCTCACCGCTTACTGGACGGTTGTGCTTTCAGGGCCACGCAATGAAAAATTCCGGACGTCCGGGACTTCACCCGGCAAAGATACCAGCCGGTATGAAAGGACAGAATAGAGGACGGAATACAAGAGATATCGGTTTCGGGCTTCCCCACGCTCCGATGTCCAACTTGCGGGCCCTCTTCCCACCCGACTTACCAAGAATGAAGCTCCGTCAGGCACCTCCTCTTGAACCTTGCTTCAACATGAATCTTCCTTCAACTCCCCATTGCAATTGACCAGGTCGTCGGCTTTGAGATAGTGCACGTCTCTGATCACAACCTGCCTTTCCCTGACGGCCCACTGGGCTGTCAAGTACTGGCATTTAGCCCAGAAACTGCAGGTGTATTCGTTACTGTTATATTGAACGTGCACCAAATAATCGTCCTCGGTCGTGCCACTCGGATTAGTGGTATAGGTTTCGCCGCCTGAGAGATAACATGTACTGCTTGCAGGACTGTCGTTGAATTGGTCCGTGCACCCTTCTTCGGTCACGAGATCGCTCCTGTTGCACAAATCTCCGATATCCTGGCAGCAAGAGATTTCGTTGACTCTACAAGCTTCAGCGCCTCTTCTCTTATTGGTGTTGTTGAGATGCCACGTCTTATCGTTGCACGCCGACAGGTTAACTTTGACGACCACAGTGCCCCATAGGTGGCAATCGTTCCGAACTTGAACTCCGAAAGTACTTTTCTTGGGCCATGTGTTGTTGTCCCACCAGGCATGTATACACTCGGAGTGATTAAACGCCGTTCTTTGACTGATAGGGCACGAGGCCTGGGCCGCGCCCACGACGACCATGATGGCCGCGAATGCCAACAGACCGAGAAGCGAATGTCGCATCTTCATTTCACAGGTCCTTTCCAGAAATTGCGACCGGGGTAGCGGCGTAGGCGAGGAGCCTGCCCGGCAACGCATGCGGGGACCGTTCGCCCACAACGGCACGCAAGGCCGGGATGACGCTGCACCTCATGGGCTCCCTTTGCACACTCGCTGTGAACGGCTCCCAGCGGAAACGGCAAGACGCCGTTGCGGCCGGCACCTTGGCTCCTGTCGGTACGAGTATTGGCAAACGTCAAATTTTCCGCGCCCCCAAGTTGGGGGGCAATTGGCCAGAAAATTTGGCTCATTTTGCGAAACGCAGGCATGGATGGGCAATCGCCGCCTCGAGACACGCCCCCGGCGATGGCCGGTCGCCGGGAGCGATGGGATGGAACCGCCTGAGACAGCCGTCGAGGCGCCTGGCGGCGATGCCGCACCGCCTGCGCAGGAATTCCTTGAGCCGGCTGCGGCGGCTGTTGACCGTCTGGATGTGCCCGGCGCCCCGGATCCGCTCGTCGGCGGAGGCGTCGATGCTCCGGTAAGGGATGTCGGGCGCCGCCGCGACGGGCGGACAGCAGCGGTTAGCGTCGGGGACCGGCGGGGCATCCGGGGCAAGGACCGGCCCCGGCACCGCCTTCACGATGACCGATTGCGCGACCGGCGGGATCGAGGGGTTGCGGCTTCACCACCCGTGCCGGGCGATGGCCTGGCTTGGGGAGGACCTGGAGGCGCCGGCTGCGGCGCTGCCGGTGAAGGGCAAGCCGCGCTTCCGGAACCGAGACCGGGAAGAGAATTACTTCCGGGCTGCGCGGTCTTCGGCGGCCTCGCCTTTCGGGGCGGGCTCCGGGTCCTCGAGTGCGCGGAGCATGGCGCTGAAGCGGGGACGGGTGATGGGCGGATACCAGTCGGGGACCAGACCTTCGGCGGCTTGCGACCGTTCGGGGCGGAGCACCCAGGGGTCCCCCCGGAACCAGTTCAACCCGTCCACGGCGGCGAGGTCCACACTGGGGTCGATAAGGCGCCGATAGGGCTGACCGTTCACATTCTTGACGACGTCGGCGTAAATCCGCACCGCGCCGACGCCGGTTTCCGCGTAATGCGCCTTCATCAGGTGGACGAAGTGCAGCAGCATTTCGGGCTTGGCGAACACCATCCAGGTCTGCAGCGGGTCGAGATGCGCCTGCATGTCGATGACCCAGGCCTCGTCCTCCGGCGTGACCGCGATGAGGCGACCGTCTGCGCCGTGGACGTAGAGCATCATGCGCCACGAGAATTTCTGGCCCTCTTCGGTCCACCCCACATAGCCCTCGAAGAGGCTATCGCGGACCGGCAGCCAGATCTGGACCAGGGCGTAAAGGACGAGTGCGGCCAGTGCCGCCGGGTGCAGGGGCCGGAAAGCCGGCCCGCCATCCGCCTGCCGCGGGCCCGCAACGAAGCGCCCGAGCCGAGGCGCCCAGCCGGGCGCAACGGGCCACCGCAGACCCAGCCGAATCGCCGCGACCCTGCATCTCCGCCCGAGCGAGGACGGCCAATCCGGCGAGAACAGGATCGTGGTGGCGGCGATTGTCATCCAGGGGAAGACGCCGATGTTGAACAGATGCGCGTTCGCTATGTGGAACGCGCAATAGATCAGGAATACCGGCAGACGGGTCCGTGACCAGAGCAGCAGCGGCGCGCCCACGACGTGCAGCAGGATGACCAGCACCGGCGCGGCGAGCGCGACCCAGTCGAGCGCGAACAAGTCGGAAAAGGGCGACCATGTCCGCTCCAGCATCCATGTCCTGAGCGGCTCGCCCCTAAGCCAGTCGACCTCGATCTTCACGAGGCCGGCGAAGATCAGGATGACCTCGACCTGGAACTGCAGGATGAGCAGGTTCCAGCGCGGCGCGGCCCGTGCCCCCCGGACGCGCCCGAACCGGCGGTCCAGCGACCAGCAGCGGTGCGCGCCGGTGCAGCCGAGCAGGAGGCCGAACAGCGCGATCATGTAGAAATGGTTGAGGTAGAGAAGCTGATCGAGCAGGAAGAAGTAGATGAAGATCGCGTTGAAGCACCAGATCGCGATCCGGTAGAACGCGCCCAGCGCCACCAGAACGCAGCAGAACCCGCATGCGCCCCAGAGCAGCTGCAGCCAGGGTTCCGGGAGCGGCGGGACCTCCAGCCCGTAATAGGGAAACAGGATGTCGCGGTCGATGTAGAGGCGCGTCAGCCAGCCGCCTCTCAGCAGGAAGACGACATCGTTGAGCATGAGGAGGCCGAAGGCGATCCGGAAGACGGCGAGCGACTGGCCCGAGACCGGCCGGGCCGCCCATTGGTCGAGGCGCGCCATCACCGCCGCCCGCCTGCGCAGTTCGTGCGCCGGGCGCCTCATCGTGCCGGCGGGCGCCACATCATTCCCCCTGCAGGGCAACGATCGGGTCGAGGCCCGAGGCCTGGTAGGCGGGCTGGAGGCCGAAAAAGATACCCGCCACCGTGGAGACGCCGACCCCGACTACGATCACTGTCGGCGAGACGAAGAGCTCCCATTCGTTCATTTGGCTGATGCCGTAGGCGGCGCCGGTGCCGACAGTCACCCCGACGATACCGCCGCCGAGGGTCAGGATCAAGGCCATCAGGAACAGGCGCTGGATGTCGCCGCGGCTCGCGCCGAGCGCCCGGCGCACGCCGATCTCCCGTCGGCGCTCGGTCACCGAGATCGGCACGATGTTCATCACCCCGATGCCGCCGACGATGAGGCCGACGGAGCCGACGGCGGCCAGTAGCAGCTTGTTCACTTGCGCGAACGAGGCCGTGACCCCCTGGACCGAGCCGCCGCCGACACGTTTGCCGGCGTAACGGAAGGAGCCCTGCATCTGGATTCGGGGTGCCGCCTCCGAGACGGACGGCAGCACCGCCGCCAACGCGAGCGCGTCGTTGAGCCCGATCGTCACGCGACGAGGCTTGCCGATCAGGCGGTCCGGCGGCTTGACGGTGAGGATATCTGTGCCCAGCACCTCGAAATCCTTGCGAGACTGGGTCTTTGCGATCTCCCCGACCGAGATCATGATGATCACCGAGGCAATGCCGATCATGATGTCGACCAGCCCCAGCAGCGTGCGCAGCCGGGCACGGTAGAGACTGCGCACCGCCTCGGGCAGTGTGGCCCTTAGAGCTTGTTTCTAAAGTCGCGGGTGACTGAGAACGCGACTGGCGGGGTGAAGGGTAGCCCGCTATCGGCCCAGGTCCGTCCGGCTATTTGAATATTGTCGGGCGCGAGCTGCCAGCAGTCGCGCACCGACGGGTCGACGATGTCAATCGGCTTTCAATACTGACCCCCTATTGGAGTGGCGCATTTTTGCGCCGCCGCGACCGGATCCACCGGCCGCTCCGCGTGGAGCATTATTCCGCCGCCGTTAACAGCCGGGCAACCCGCACGTAGTTCCGCACGCTCTCGTAGCAGCCCGGATAGCCCGCCGCGCGGACCTCGTCGAACAGCCGCCTCGCCGAAGGCTTGGGAAACGCCTCGAGGCGCGCGTCGATGATCGCCTTGTAGGGATCCAGCTTGTGCACCACCGGAGGTCGCGGCGAATATCCTCTCGGACCGGTCAGCAGGTCCCGGTCCAGCTGCCCCGTCTTGACCCAGTGGTGGATCGTCGTGCGATTGATCCCGAACCGCCGCGCCAGCTCCGTCTTAGAGACGCCCTGGTCGAGATAGTGCTTCAGCAACATCCTGGTCTCCCATTCGTGCATCCCTGCCCCGCGTCCAGCTCTGTTTGAAAGCCCACAAAGCGGGCCGGGAGCCCCGGAATCGACAAGCCAAAACTGTCGGATTTTGGATTGCCACGAATGTCGGATTTACAGTTGCCGCTAACAATAAGAGCCTATTCAACTATCGACATCAGGAACCTCAACAGAGACTGCGGCTCTAAACTGTCTCCCCACAAGAGCGATCACGCCGGACGCTTGTGTCGCTCGGCAAATAAGCAGCTCTGGAAATAATGGCCTTTGGGCACCTCCTAAGTCTTTCGTCTTTTGGGACGTATTTCAAGTTTTTACGGACAATCGCGGTATGATCCTCGGTGAAAATAGAGGACCGTGAAGCTCGTCGCATTGTGGTTTCCCATACCCTTTATTCGCGCACTCCGGTACTCTGCGAATTTCTCTTTGCTTGAGCTGGGTGTTTTGCGAAGGTCGATAAGCACTAAAATCGAAGTACTTGGATGCTTGAGCAGCTTCGTTATCTCGCTCTGGTTATTGGACATCGACAATGATTTGTTCCGGCTTGACGCTCCTATTTGCACCGCTACTTCGATTGCAGTGTTCTCGACCACGAAATCGAATCGTCCTTTCCTGTTCAGGGTCTTGCGCGCTGCTGCTTCCGCCTTGACGTGACCGAACCAACCAAGCAGAAAGAAGCTGATTGGCAATAGAACATTCCGCTCAGTCCACTTTTCAAATGCGGTTGTCTTCCCAAAATCTCCGTCCGCCAACGATTCGAATAGAAGCTCGAATGCATCGGAAACTTCTTTGATTGATACTCGAGCCATTCTTATCCTCCATCGCCAACGGACACATTTGACTTGCACCCTTTAGCCCGCTGCAACGACGTCGTTGCGGGCATAGCGTGACCCGTGTAAATTGGGCTCCAATTCTTTGCCCGACGCTCTTTCCCGAGACACCGAGAGGGACCAGCGACCCCTCACAGAACATACCCTCCTCCCGCTCGATCTGCCATGCAGCTTAACCGGCCGAACGGCGTCTGCTCGGTCACCGATACACAGGCCCGAGCGTCGTCGGCCCGGGATCATGAATTCCTTTGGGAAAACGACGTTCCGAAGTCAAGACACAGGACTAGATCGGTGCCAGGGGCCTCATCGGGCTTCCACCGAAGAGGCTCTTCGGCCGATATCCGGGGAGGCTCCGTACCCTGAAGCCCGTCATCGCTTCCACTGCGGTGGGACGCAGAGTCGGCCGCAGCTGCGCCGAAGAGGACCTGAAGCGCGCGTATTTCCACCGAAGTGAGTACTACCGATGCATCGGATGCTTCGGCAAGCTCTCGAAGATTTGTGAAACAAGGGCAGCGGTATCCTGGTTCATGGGCTCCTCACTTCGACCTTCACGATCAGCACCTGAGGCCGGCCCGGCATCTTCCGTATCGCGCCGGGGGCTGCCACAACAACTTTCGAGCCGACTCCGCAATCTTCATTCGCATCGTGAATCGCAGGGTCGTAGGCAACGATCTCGCCCCGTTCGCCCATTAACTCGAGATCTCGAGAGCGAGCGATCGCTTTCGACCATGCTGTTATCTGTGAAAAACTGTTTGCGGCTCGCGATAAGGTACTCGCCTCGTCAGGCATCAGGATACTCACCTGATCCGCCACAGCCTTGATCGTCCGAAAGTTACAGTCTGGCGACGAATTTGCGATCAAAAGACGCCCTATGTGCTCATCAAGGCGCTTGCCGGATAGAGCCTCGATGGCGGCGGTTGATCTTTGGCCAGCCTGTTCGGTGCCATGAATGAACCAATATGAGATGTCTTCCGGCAGGCTGACATCGGCATCCACCACAGCCTTAGACAACAGATCGACTACACTCCTGCCGCACGCGTCCACGATGGCTTGGCGAAGGGGTTTGTTTTTTGAACCCTGGCGAGCGTCGTTATGAAGGACATCTATGCCTGCGTGCGCTACCTTTCTTGATAGGGTTTCGAACCGCTCCGGCGGGGAGGACGGTCGCCACCAGCCTCGGAGGGTAGTGAGTATTCTGTATAGCTCCGGATCGGAAGCCGCTCGTAGGTTCAGCCTGGCTATCCTCGCGAGACAACCAACGAATTCGACCGCACTTTCTTCCCTGAGGTCGCGGTCGTCTGGTCCACTCGTGATCGCGGGCCCCGCGTAGAATTCACGCAACGCGTTCCCGAAGTCCGAACCCGGCGGCTTTTCTGCGGTCGCAAGGTCATCCACGATGACATTGCTTATCCTGCGAAGCCGCCGAATCAAGGCATCGGTTGTCAGACCTTGCTTCTGTCTGACATGAGCGATGCACTCGTTGAGCCGCACCAGGAACTCTTCCCGTGAGTCAGAGTGCTCAAACGCCACATCGGCCCAGACCCGTCTGGCTTTCTCGCCCGCTTGTGGCCGAGTAGGCGCGAGACAACAGGCAGCGGGATGCCTTACGGCGTGGCTGGCGAACGTGTGGCGAAGGTCGTGAAGGCGCACATCGCACAGGTCCGCTTCCGCCCTCACGCGATGCCAGAATTTGTCGACGCCGACCGTGTGCTGGAAGCCGGTGGTCTGCGGCGAGGGGAAGACCCAGACGGACGTGCGGGGCAAGCCGTCGAGGATGTCGCGGGCTGCGGACGAGAGCCAGACCGTGCGCGGCCCGGTCTTGCCGTCCGGCAGGAACAGCATGCCCTCGCGGTAGAAGCGCCATTTCAGAGTGACGATCTCACCCTTGCGGCAGCCGGTGAGCAACAGCAGTCGTATGACTGCCACGGCGCGGGGATGGGAGGCCTCATGGCGCGCCAACACTTCACCCAGCCGGCGGAGTTCCGGCTCGGACAGGAAACGCTCACGGCCCTGGCGGCGATAGCGCTTGATGCCCACACAGGGGTTGGTTCCCTCTGGCCGGTAGCCGTAGACCTCGGCCTGGCGCCCGATGACCGAGAGGACGGGGGCCGAGCGGTCGGCCGCCACCGGGGTGTCGTGAAGGGACGCGAACCAGCGCCGGACGTCATGGGCGGTGATGTCGCCGATCGGGCGTCCTTCGAACCAGGGCAGGATCTGGTTCCTGTAGCAGCTCTGGTTCACTTTGAGCGTGGACGGCTTCCAGTTTCGGGCGTAGCGCCGGAAGACTTCGTCTGCGACGGTCTCGAAGGCGATGTCGGGCGGCGCTGGGGCCTGCGCGTCGTTTCTGTTCCGGATCGAGGCCAGCAGGGTCTTCGCCCCTTCGCGGGCCTGGTTCACCCCGATGGTCTCGGCGTGACCGACGATCTTGCAGACCCGCCGCCCGTGGTGCTGGCTGTGGATGAAGTACCGCTTGGCGCCCGAGGGCAGGACCCTTACGCCGGCGCCCTTCAACTCCCGGTCTCGGACGTCGTAGGCGTGCTTGCGCGGCTTGAGCGTCTGAACGCGGCGTTCGTGGAGACGAACCGTGGCCATGAAACTACTCCTGCGTTCTGTTGCAGCCGGGGAAGAACGCGGACCGATTCCGCGTCTTCCAGGCTTGACAGGAGGAAAAAGCAACCCTATATCAGTACATTAGAATCGAAGGTGCGCCCGCGGTTGTATCGCACCAGCCCGACGTCGATCCTGTCCCTCGGGCCGGGTTAACCATTTCCCTCAATCGCCGGGCGCTCGCTTTTTGATTCCGCGCGCATCTCGCGCGACGCTCGCTTGGCTCCGCGCCGTCGGGGCTGCTGCGCAGCCCGGTTCCCGTCAGTGGCGAGTGCCTCGCCTGCTGCGGCGCGTCGAGCACCTGGCAGCGCACGAGGTATTTGCCCTGGAGGGGCCGGGCCGCAGGCCCGGAGCGCGCGACTGCGCGCCGCGCCGAATGGCGCGTAGGCAAGCGAACGGAGTGAGCGCCCGCCGTAGAGGGAAATGAATAGGAGTGAGCGCCCGGCGCCTGAGGGAAATGAAAAGACCGGCGACGGCGCGGCGCTGGCCGTGAGCGGGCCGGCTACAGCAGCGCGCGCACCGCCTCGACGATGCGCTCCTGCGAGGGGATGACCTCGAGCTCGAGGCGGTCGTTGTAAGGCATCGGCGTGTGGGGGGCGCCGAGGCGGGCGACGGGTGCGTCGAGATAGTCGAAGGCCTTGTCCACCACCATGGCCGCCACCTCGGCGCCGAAGCCGCCGCGCACCCAGGCCTCGTGCACGATCAGGAGCCGGTTGGTCTTGCGCACGGAGGCTAGGATGGTCTCCTCGTCCAGCGGCTGCAGGGTGCGGGGGTCGACGACCTCGACACTGATGCCGTCGCGCTCCAGCACCGTGGCCGCGCTCAGCGCGCGCGGCACCATGGCGGACGTGGCCACCACGGTGACATCCGTGCCTTCGCGCTTGATGTCGGCCTTGCCGAGGGGGATGGCGTAGAGCTCCTCCGGCACCGGGCCGTTGCCGCCGAGGTAGAGCAGCTTCTGCTCCAGGAAGACCACGGGGTTCTCGTCGCGGATCGCGGCGACCAGCAGGCCCTTCGCGTCGTAAGGCGTGGACGGCGCCGCCACCACCAGCCCCGGCACGTGGGTGAACCAGGCCTCCAGGCTCTGGCTGTGCTGGGCCGCGAGCCGGATGCCGCCGCCCTGCGGCCCGCGCACCACCAGCGGCACCGAGGGCTTGCCGCCCAGCATGAAGCGGAACTTGGCCGCCTGGTTGACCAGCATGTCCATGGTGAGCGCGACGAAGTCGAAGATCTGGATCTCCACGACAGGGCGCATGCCGGCGATGGCGGCGCCGACGCCGCAGCCGACGAAAGTGGCCTCGGAGATCGGCGTGTCGCGCACGCGCTCAGGGCCGTAGCGCTCCATCAGCCCCTTGGAGACGCCGAAGATGCCGCCGGTGGCGCCGACATCCTCGCCCATGAGGAAGACCCGGTCGTCGCGCAGCATCTCCTGGTCCAGCGCCTCGTTGAGCGCCTCGGGGTAGGAGAGCATGCGTTCTGTGTCGGGCCCGGGCTCGGTGTGCGCGGCGTGGGGGGCGTAGACGGCATCGAGCATGACGTGCACCGGCGGCTCCGGGCTCTCGCGGCCGTAGGAGACGGCGGTCTCGATCTCGTCGTCCACGGCCTGCGTGGTCTCGTCGAACTGGTCCGCCGAGAAGGTGCCTTCGGTGGTGAGGCGCTTCTCCATGCGCGCGATCGGGTCGCGGTCGAGCCAGGACTCGAGCTCGTCCTCGGGCCTCGGGTCGCGCAGGTTGACGCGGAGCGAGTGCTGGCCGTGGCGGTAGGTCATCGCCTCGATCAGGGTCGGCCCCTCGCCGGCGCGGGCGCGGTCCACCGCCTCGCGCAGCACGAGGTAGACCTCGACGCCGTCGTTGCCGTCCACGGTGATGCCGGGGATTTCGTAAGAGGCCGCGCGGTTGGAGACCTGGGAGACCGCCGTGGTGTTCCGATAGGAGGTGGAGAGCGCGTACTGGTTGTTCTCGCAGACGAAGATCACCGGCAGCTTCCATACCGCCGCGAGGTTGAGCGATTCGTGGAAGACGCCCTGGTTGGACGCGCCGTCGCCGAAGAAGGCGACCGCGACGCGGTCCGTTCCCTGCAGCTTGGCGGCGAGGCCCGCGCCGGTGGCAAGCGGCATGGCGGCGCCCACGATGCCGTTGGCCCCCATGATGTTGAGCTCCATGTCCGCGATGTGCATGGAGCCGCCGAGGCCCTGGCAGTAGCCGGTCTGGCGGCCCATCAGCTCCGCCATCATGCGGTCGATGCGCGCGCCCTTGGCGATGCAGTGGCCGTGGCCGCGGTGGTAGGAGGCGATGATGTCGTCGTCGCGGAGCGCCGCGCAGACGCCGGCGGCGATCGCCTCCTCGCCCTTGTAGCTGTGGGCCGTGCCCTTGACGACGCCCTCCTGGAAGAGGTCGGCGGTCTTGTCCTCGAAGGCGCGGATGCGGCGCATGGTGACGTAGAGGTCGCGGAGCGTCTCCGCGCCTACGGTGATATTGCTGGTCGCGCTCTCGTTCATCGCCGTTGGCCTCCCTGGCGTGCGGCTATAGCCCCGGCGCATTGTTCACGAGCGGGGCCGGGCTGGCCACCCCAAGATTGAAAGCGGTGTTGGCGGGAGCAAACACGGTGTGGCAGATGGGGGGCCGGGCCGCAGGCCCGGAGCACGCGACCGCGCGCCGCGCCGAATGGCGCGTAGCCAAGCGAGCGGAGCGAGCGCCCGGCGCTTGAGGGATATGAAAAAGACCAGCGCCAGCGCTAGGATGTGGCCGAGAGAGCATGCGACGGGAGGGGATAACCATGGCTCTGCATCCGCAGGTTCAGGCGTACTGCGACGAGATCAACGCGATCGAGGTGCCGCCGCTGGAGGAGCGCCCGCTCGCCGAGGTGCGCGAAGGCTTCCACGACATGATCATGGCCGCGCAGGCGCCGGGCGTCGACGTGGGACGGGTCGAGGACCGCGACATCCCCGGCCCCAACGGGCCGATCCGCGTCCGCCTCTACTGGCCCGAGGGCGCGGATGACGCCGGGCCGCTCCCGGTCTACGTCAACTTCCACGGCAGCGGCTACGTGGTGCTCAGCATCGAGACCCACGACGGGGTCTGCCGCGCAATCTGCAAGGGAGCCGATTGCATCGTGGTCGGCGTCAACTACTGCAAGGCGCCGGAGAACAAGTTCCCGAAGCCCACGGAGGACGCCTGGGCGTCGGTCAAGTGGGTCGCAGACAACTTCGCCGAGATCGGCGCCGACCCGGCGCGCATCGCGGTCGGCGGCGATTCGGCCGGCGGCTGCCTCGCCGCCGTCACGGCGCAGCGGGCCAAGGCCGAGGGCGGGCCCGAGCTGGTCTTCCAGCTCCTGGTCTATCCCGTCACCGATACGGACGAAGGGCGGCCCTCCTACAAGACCTTCGCCGAGGGCTACGTGCTGACCTCGGAGGCCATGACCTGGTTCTTCAACTGCTACTTCAACGACGATGCCGAGCGCGCGGACGTGCGCGCCGCACCCATCCGCGCCGACGACCTGAGCGGGCTCGCGCCGGCGATGGTGATGACCGCGAGCCACGATCCGCTCTTCGACGACGGCCGCGAGTACGCCGAGAGGCTGAAGGCGGCGGGCGTGCCCACCGACCACCGCAACTACGAGGGCCACATCCACGGCTTCTGGACCGCCAACGGCCGCTTCGACGTGACCGACGAAGCCCACGCGACCGCCTGCGCTGCGCTGCGCAAGGCCTTCGGGACGGCGCCCTAGTCCGGATGTCTTTCGGCCGGGACAGGCGGGGTCCTGTCCCGATCATCGATATCGCCCCGTTTACGGCCGGGCAGACTCCCGGACGGACGGGCGTCGTGGACGAAGTGCGGGCCGCCTGCGAGGACATCGGTTTCTTCGTGATAACCGGTCACAGTATCCCCGAGGCACTGGTCGCGCGCATCTACGATGCCTCGCGGGCCTTCTTCGACCTGCCGGCCGAGGAGAAGAACGCTATCGGCGAGACCGGCCCGGTCATGGGCGGGCTGATGCACTTTCCACTTGGCAAGGAGGCGCTGGCCGCGACCCTCGGCAACGAGGCCATGGGCGATCTGAAGGAGACCCTAGATTTCGGACCGGGCTTCTGGGGCGATCGATGGCCGGCGAACCCGCCTGGTCTGGAGCCCGCCTGGCGGGCGTACTACGAGGCGGTGTCGGAACTCGCCGCAGCGCTACGAAATGTCTTTGCCCGCGCAATCGGACTCGAGGCAGATTACTTCGAGGACAAGTTTCGGGGTCACCTTTCGTCGCTGCGAGTCATCGACTACCCGGAACAGCCGGTGCCGCCCGCGCCGGGTCAGCTCCGTGCCGGTGCACATACGGACTATGGCGTCCTGACGGTCCTGCGCACCGAGGATGCGCCGGGTGGATTGCAGGTGTGCACGCGTGCCGGCTGCTGGACCGACGTTCCGCACATCGCGGGCTCGTTCGTCGTCAATATCGGCGACGCGATGATGCGCTGGACCAACGATCGCTGGGTCTCGACGCCGCACCGCGTGGCGAACCCGCCGGCCGACCCGGGCCAGCCGACGCGACGCCAGTCGATCGCCTACTTTCACAACCTGCCGCGCGACACGGTGATCGAATGCTTGCCGCCGTTTCGCGAGGCCGGCACGCCGCCGAAGTATCCCGCGATCACGTACGGCGAATACGCCGAGTTGCGGTACCGCCAGGCCCACGGCGATGACAAGCGACTGAAGTTGGCAGAGGACACGCCTTCGCCGGAGCCGAATTCACTGCCGAATTCCTGACTCCCGCTCAGTCCGGCAGGAGTCCCGCCTCCCTGAACGAGACGTGACGGGAGCGGCCGATCACCAGGTGGTCGTGGACGGTGACGCCGAGCGTGGCGCCGGCCTTCGCGACCTCCTTCGTGAGCTCGATATCGGCGCGGGACGGGCTCGGGTTACCCGAGGGGTGGTTGTGGACGAGGACGACGGCGCTCGCGCCGTGCTCCAGCGCCCGCTTGATCACCTCGCGCGGATAGAGCACCACGTGGTCGACCGTGCCGTGCTGCTGCTCCTCGTCGGCGATCAGCGCGTTGTGATTGTCGAGGAAGAGCACGCGGAAATGCTCGGTCTTGTTGTGGCCGAGGCGCGCGGTGCAGTAGTCCAGCACCGCCTGCCAGGTGCCGATGACCGGGCGGCCCATCACCGCCTCCCGCAGCGTGCGCACGCCGAGCGCCTCGACCAGCTTGAGCGTGTGGACCACGCCGTCGCCGACGCCCGCCACCTCCTTCAACGCCCCCTTCTCGGCGCCGAGCACGCCACCGACGGTGCCGAAGCGCTCGATCAGCCGCTTGGCGAGCGGCTTGACGTCGCGCCGGGGCAGCGCCTGGCAGAGCAGCAACTCCAGCAGCTCGTAGTCGGGGAGCGCGTCCGCACCCGCCTCGTCGAAGCGCTTGCGCAGGCGCTCGCGATGGCCGTGAAAATGGGGCTTGTCCGCCACGGCAGCGGCACCTCTAGCAATCGTAGGGCGGCTTGGTGAGCCCGCGCGGGGAGAGCGTGAAGATCTCGTGACCGTCCTCGGTCACGCCGATCGTGTGCTCGAACTGGGCGGAGAGCGAGCGGTCCTTGGTCACCGCGGTCCAGCCGTCCCTGAGCAGCTTCACCTGCCAGCCGCCGAGATTGATCATCGGCTCGACGGTGAAGAACATGCCGGGCCTGAGCTGGGTGCCGGTGCCGGGCTCGCCGTAGTGCAGCACGTTGGGCGCATCGTGGAAGATGCGCCCGATGCCGTGGCCGCAGAAATCGCGCACCACGGAGCAGCGCTGGCCCTCGGCATAGCTCTGGATCGCGTGGCCGATATCGCCGAGCCGGGCGCCGGGCCGCACCTCTTCGATACCGCGCATCATCGCCTCGTAAGTGATGTCGATCAGCCGGCGCGCCTTCACGCTGGGCTGGCCTACGTAGAACATGCGGCTGGTATCCCCGTGCCAGCCGCCAAGGATCACGGTCACGTCGATGTTGAGCATGTCGCCCTTCTGCAGCCGCTTGTCGCCGGGGATGCCGTGGCAGACGACGTGATTGACGGAGGTGCAGATGGACTTCGGGTAGCCGCGGTAACCGAGCGGCGCCGGCACCGCGCCGTGGTCGACGATGTAGTCGTGGCAGAAGCGGTCGAGAGCATCGGTGGTGACGCCGGGCTCCACCATCGGCGTCAGCGCGTCGAGCACCTCCGCCGCGAGGCGGCCGGCCTTGCGCATGGCAGCGAAGCCCTCCGCGCCGTGGGTCTTGACGCTGCGCCCGATCACTTGCGCGCCGCTGGCAGCGCCCCCGGTGGTCACGGCTGGTCTCGCTCGTTGGTTACATCCGGCGAGCGCGACACTGATGCGAAAGCACCCGCCGCCGACAATCTAATCGGTATCGCCGGGCGTTCAATAGACGTGCGGGCTAATCAGGAATTTCGATGGGAAGCGGCCGGTCCACGGCGATGCCCTCGGTGCTCAGCCGGCAGGCATAGGCGAGCGCCTCCACCCCGCTCGCGCGTGCCTCGGTGAAGGCCGCGACGTAGGCGGGATCGATGTCGGCGGCGAGGGCGAAACTGTCGCAGTCCTCGCGCTGGACGATATAGAGCATCGCGGCCCGGGCGCCGCTCTCGGCCACCGCCTTAAGCTCGCGCAGGTGCTTCGTGCCGCGCGCGGTGACGCTGTCCGGGAACTCCGCGGCGACACTGCGCTTCAAGTGGACGTTCTTGACCTCGACATAGCAGGGCGGCCGGTCCGGCCCTTCCAGCAGGAAGTCCACCCGCGAGCCTGCGCCAAAGGCGACCTCGCGGCGGACGCTCCCGTAGCCCGCAAGCGCCGGGATCGCGCCGCCCGTAATCGCCTCCTCTGCGAGCCGGTTGGGCCACGCCGTGTTGACGCCCACCAAGCCGCCATCGGCCCGAACCATCTCCCAGCTGTAGGAGAGCTTTCGCTTCGGGTTCGCAGCGGGCGAGAGCCAGGTTTCCAGCCCCTCGCCCTTGAGCCCCGTCATCGCGCCAGGATTGGCGACATGGGCCGTGACGGTGCTGCCGTCATCCAGGCGGTGATCGCTGAGGAAGCGCTTGTAGCGCTTGAGCAGCGTTGCGCGGCGCAGCGGGAGGGGGAATTGCATGCCGACTCATAGGCCGCCCGCCGCCGCCGGCTCAAGGGCTCCGCGCGATTGCCCCGGACCATGGTGCCGTGGCCGCGGCGCGCGCACCGCTTTATGCTCTGCCCCGATGTCGTCCCGTCTCCATCCACACACACCAATGAGCAACACCGCCATGTCGGAAGCCCCCGTCACCGCCGCCCTGGTCGTCATCGGTAACGAGATCCTCTCGGGCCGGACCAAGGACGTGAACGTCGCCTATCTCGCCCGCCAGTTGACGGCTATGGGTATCCAGCTCGCCGAGGTCCGCATGGTGCGGGACGAGGAGCGCGCCATCATCGCTGCCGTGAACACGCTGCGCGCGTCCCACGATTACGTCTTCACCACCGGCGGGATCGGGCCGACCCATGACGACATCACCTGCGAGGCGGTGGCCAGGGCCTTCAACCTGCCTTACCGGATCCACCCGGAGGCGGAGCGCATCCTCGTGGAGTTCTACGAGGAGACCGGCCGTGAGCTGAACGAGGCGCGGATGCGCATGGCGCACACGCCCGAGGGGGCGACGCTGATCCAGAACCCGGTGAGCCGGGCGCCGGGCTTCCGGGTCGAGAACGTCCACGTGCTCGCCGGCATTCCGGCGGTGATGCGCGCGATGTTCGAGAGCGTGGCGCCGACGCTGAAGGGCGGGCGCGAAGTCAAGTCGCGCGAGATCGCGGTGCTGCTGGGCGAGGGCGACGTGGCCGCGGGGCTCGAAGGGCTGCAGGAGCGCTTCCCGGCGCTGGAGATCGGCAGCTACCCCTTCGTCCGCGACGGCAATTTCGGCACGACGCTGGTCCTGCGTGGCACCGACGAGGCGGAAATCACGCGCGCCGCAGACGAGCTCGGCGCCATCCTGCGGGACCTGGGCGGCGAGCCGGAAACGCCGCCGGCACCGCCCGCGCACATCGCCTAGACGACGAAGCGGGGCCGTCGGGCGAGGCCGGGTTCCTCGTCCATAGGTGGGACAAAGGCGTTGGCGCCCCGCTCGCTCACCGTGTTGCGGTAGGGCCTGAGCTCGAGGCGGGCGATCTGGTTGCGGTGGACCTCGTCCGGCCCGTCGGCGAGGCGCAGCAGGCGCGCATTGGCGTAGGCCGCGGCGAGGCCGTAATCCGCCGTGATGCCCGCGCCGCCAAAGGCCTGCATCGCCCAGTCGATCACCTGGCAGGCCATGATGGGCGCGGCCACCTTGATCATCGCGATCTCCTTGCGCGCGACCTTGTTGCCGACAGTGTCCATCATGTAGGCGGCCTTGAGCGTGAGCAGGCGGCACTGCTCGATCATGATGCGGGCCTCGGCGATCCGCTCCTGCGTCACGGTCTGATCCGCGACCGGCTTGCCGAACGTGACGCGCATCTGCGTGCGCCGGCACATGCGCTCCAGCGCGCGCTCGGCGGCGCCGATGAGCCGCATGCAGTGGTGGATGCGTCCGGGCCCGAGCCGTCCCTGCGCAATCTCGAAGCCCCGCCCTTCGCCCAGCAGCATGTTCGCCGCCGGCACGCGCACGTTCTCGAACAGCACCTCGGCGTGGCCGTGGGGCGCGTCGTCGAAGCCGAAGACCGGCAGCATGCGCTTCACCGTGACACCGGGCCAGGGCCGCGGCACGAGGACCATCGACTGCTGCTTGTGGCGGTCGGGGTTCTCCGGGTCGGTCTTGCCCATCACGATCAGGATGCGGCAGCGGGGGTCCATAGCGCCCGAAGTCCACCACTTGCGGCCGTTGATGACGTAGTCGTCGCCGTCGCGCTCGATCCGGGTCTCGATGTTGGTCGCGTCGGAAGAGGCGACCTCGATCTCGGTCATGGCGAAGGCGGAGCGGATTTCGCCGGCGAGCAGCGGCATCAGCCATTGCTCGCGCTGCGCCTCGGTGCCGTAGCGCACCAGCACTTCCATGTTGCCGGTGTCGGGCGCCGAGCAATTGAAGACCTCGGGCGCGAAGTGGGACCGCCCCATCTCCTCGCAGGCGGGCGCGTAGTCGAGGTTGGAGAGCCCGGCGCCCAACTCGCTCTCGGGAAGGAACAGGTTCCACAGCCCCTCGGCCCTGGCCTTCGCCTTCAGCTCGTCGAGCAGCGGGATCGGCTGCCAGCGGTCGCCGTCGTCGACCTGCGCCAGCATCTCCTCTTCGTTGGGGTAGACATGCGCCGTCATGAAGGCCGCGACGCGGTCGCGCACCTCTTTCGCCTTGTCGCCGATGTCGAAGTTCATGAGCCCCTTTTCCGGAATTTCGTGATCGTCTGGGGCCCTAACCAAACACCGCGGGCCGTCCACGGCAAGGCGTCGCGAGCCCGTCGCTGACCGCGCTGAGTCACCGTTCGTCGCGATCCATTACTCGTGGGGGAAGATGTCGTCGATCACGGCCCGGTACATGGTGCTCGCTTCCGCGCCGAAGCAGGCGAACACGACCCTGCGAAGCGCCCCGCCGCCTTCGAGGTGGTCGCGGGTTTCGGTGACAGCGATGCGGGTCGCCTGGTCCAGGGGATAGCCGTAGACACCGGTGCTGATCGCGGGGAACGCGATGGTCGCGATGCCGTGCTCGCCTGCGATCTCGTAGCAGCGGCGGTAGCAGCGTGCAAGAAGCGCGGGCTCTCCCTTCCCGCCGCCATGCCACACGGGACCGACGGTGTGGATCACGAAGCGGGCGGGCAGGTCGTAGGCGCCGGTCAGCTTGGCGTCCCCGGTCTCGCAGCCGCCGAGCGTGCGGCACTCGGCGAGCAGGCGAGGGCCGGCGCCATGATGAATCGCGCCGTCGACCCCACCGCCCCCTAGGAGGCTGTTGTTGGCCGCGTTGACGATGGCGTCCACCGCCAGCGTGGTGATGTCGCCCTCGAAGACCTCGATGCGTTCGCGCATTTGGCTGCCTCGCCCGTCAGTCGCGGGGGGCACTCTCGGCAATGCCTGACAGCTCGACAGGTGGGCGGTCGGGGAACCTGGCGATGAGCGTGAGGCTGCCCCCCATGGCCTCCACAGTCTTCCGCAGGGTCGAGAGCAGAAGATCGCTGCGCTGCTCGAGCCGGGAAACGCCGTCCTGGCTGATGCCGAGCTCGGCCGCGACGCGCGCCTGGGTGAGCTGCCGCGCCTTGCGCAGCTCGCGCAGGGTCATTTCCTCGGCAATGAGCTCCGCCGCCCGCTCCTCGACTCTTCGCCGCGTGTCGGGGTCGAGCCCCGCGATCACGTCGTTCACGTCCAAGGGCATCACGATTCTCCTTCCTGCGCGAGCCGAGCCAGGTGCCGGTCGAAGCGCTCGTCGGCCTTGCGGATCAGCATACGGTAGAACCGCCGGGCGCTGCCTCCCGACTTGTCGCCGGCGACGAGAAGCATGGCTCTGCGCCTGGGGTCGAAGGCGAAAGCGAGGCGCCATTCTCCATCCGCGGCGCGGAATCGGGCCTCCTTCATGTTCGCGTGTCGGGAGCCCTTCAGTGTGTCTACATGAGGGCGCCCCAGTTGCGGCCCGAACTGTTGCAAGAGGCGCGACAAGGCCAGGATCTCGATCCGTACGTCCTTCCGTAGAGTGTCAAACTCCGGCTGGAACTCGTCGTCGATTTTGACGACCCATTTCATACTCATTTCATGTTTTCCATACCATATGGTGTCAGGTACATGTTTGCAACGATCGTCGTGGTTCTCCCACCCTCACCGGAAGTCCCGCGAGTTCGGGATGACGCGCTGGTTGCGCGGGTGGCGGGCGGGTGCCGCGGCGGGTCGCCTGCCGGCGCGTGGCGCGGCGCCTTGGTCCGGCGTCAGCAGGTCGAGCCAGTGGGTCAGGTCCTCCAGGTGGGCCGCGATCAGATGGACGATCTCGCCGGCGCGCTGGACCCGGCCCCGCACCATCGCGAGCCGTGCGCCCAGCACCGCCGGGCGGTAGCGCTCCAGGACGTTGGGCCAGACCACGATGTTCACGGTGCCGGTCTCGTCCTCCAACGTCATGAAGATCACGCCCTTCGCGCTTCCCGGCCGCTGGCGCACCAGCACGAGCCCGGCCGTCGCCGCCCGGTCGCCGTCCTGGGCGCGCAGGAGCGCCTCTGCCGGGAGCACGCCCCGGGCTGAAAGCCGCGCACGCAGGAAGGAGAGCGGGTGGGCTCTCAGCGAAAGGCGGAGCGCGCGGTAGTCCTCGACCACCTGCTCGCCCTCCGCCATGGCGGGAAGGGCAACCGCCGGCTCCCTCCCCTCCCCGCGCCCCTCCGCGACCCCGAAAAGCGGCAGCGGCGGCGCCTTGGCCAGCGCGCGGACCTGCCACAGCGCCTGGCGGCGATCGAGCCCTGCGGAGCGGAAGGCGTCAGCCGCCGCCAGGGTCTCGATGGCGGCGACCGAGATGCCGGCGCGGCGGCGGAGCGTGGCGATATCGGGATAGGGCGCGTGCCGCGCGGCGACGATGCGCGCCGCATCCTCCTGGCGCAGGCCGCCGATCTGGCGCATGCCAAGACGGAGCGCACAGTACCCCTCCCCCGCACCCCCTTCCAGATCCTCCAGGCTGTTGTCCCAGCCGCTGGCGTTGACATCCACCGGGCGCACCTCGACGCCGTGCTCGCGGGCATCGCGCACGATCTGGGCGGGGGCGTAGAAGCCCATGGGCTGGGCGTTCAGCAGGGCGCAGGCGAAGGCGTGCGGGTGGTGGCACTTGAGCCAGGAGGAGACGTAGGCCAGCAGCGCGAAGCTCGCGGCGTGGGATTCGGGGAAGCCGTAATCCCCGAACCCCTCGATCTGGCGGAAGCAGCGCTCCGCAAGCTCAGGCTCGTAGCCGCGCGCCACCATGCGCCCGACCATCGTCTCCTTCAGCTGGCTGAGCGTGCCGCGCCGGCGGAAGGTAGCCATGGCGCGGCGCAGCGCATCGGCCTCGTCCGGCGTGAACCGCGCCGCCTCCATGGCGAGCCGCATCGCCTGCTCCTGGAAGAGCGGCACGCCGAGGGTCTTTTCGAGCACCCGGCGCAGCTCGTCCGGCGGCCCGTGCTCGGGTGCGGGTGCGGGGTAGATCACCTCCTCCAGCCCGTCGCGGCGGCGGAGATACGGGTGCACCATGTCGCCCTGAATCGGGCCGGGGCGCACGATCGCGACCTCGATCACCAGGTCGTAGAAGCGGCGGGGCCTGAGCCGGGGCAGCATGTTCATCTGCGCCCGGCTTTCGATCTGGAAGACGCCGACCGTATCCGCCCGGCACAGCATGTCGTAGACCTCGGGGTCCTCCTGCGGCACCGAGGCCAGCGTCAGGTGCAGGCCCTTGTGCCGGGCCAGCAGCGCGAAGGCCTTGCGGATGCAGGTCAGCATGCCGAGCCCCAGCACATCGACCTTCATCAGGCCGAGGGCCTCGAGGTCGTCCTTGTCCCATTCGACGAAGGTGCGGTCCTTCATCGCCCCATTGCCGATGGGCACGATCTCCTCCAAAGGGCCGCGGGTCAGCACGAAGCCGCCGACGTGCTGGGAGAGGTGTCGGGGAAAACCGATCAGCTCGCCCGCGAGCGCCACGGTCTGGCGCAGCAGGGGATCGGCGGGGTCGAGACCGGCCTCACGTAGGCGGCTCGCGCCGACATCCTCCCAGTGCATGTCCCGGATCGCGCCGGCGAGCGCTGCGGCGGTGTCCTCGGACAGCCCCATGGCCTTGCCCACGTCCCGCGCCGCGCTCCGCCCCCGGTAGGTGATGACGGTGGCGGCGAGGCCTGCGCGCGCGCGGCCGTAGCGGCCGTAGATGTACTGGATCACCTCCTCGCGCCGCTCGTGCTCGAAGTCCACGTCGATGTCGGGGGGCTCGCGGCGCTCGCGGGAGACGAAACGCTCGAACAGGAGGTCGATCTGCGCCGGGTCGACGGCGGTGATGCCGAGGCAGTAGCAGACGGCGGAGTTGGCGGCCGAGCCCCGCCCCTGGCAGAGGATGTCCTTCTCCCTGGCGAAGCGCACGATGTCGTACACGGTGAGGAAGTAGGGCGCGTAGCCGAGCTCGGCGATGAGCTCGAGCTCGTGCATCAGTGCGCGGCGGACCTTGGCCGGGATGCCGCCGGGATAGCACTGCCCGGCGCCGGCCCAGGTCAGCGCCTCCAGGTGCCGTTGCGGCGTGGTGCCGGCGGGCACCGGCTCGTCGGGATATTCGTAAGCCAGCTCGTCGAGGCTGAAGCTGCAAAGCCGCACGACTTCAAGGGTGCGGGCGACGGCGTCCTCGTGGCCCCGGAAGAGCCGCGCCATCTCGGCCCCGCTCTTGAGATGGCGCTCGGCATTGGCGGCCAGGCGCCAGCCCGCCTGCGCCACGGTGACGCGCTCGCGGATCGCGGTCAGCACGTCCTGCAGCGGCCGGCGTTCGCGCGCGTGGTAGTGGACGTCGTTGGTGGCGACCAGCGGCGCCTCGTGACGTTCAGCCAGCGCCGCCAGCCGGTTGAGGCGGCTCACGTCGTCGCCCCGGTAGAGCATGTGGGCGGCGAGGTAGAGGGGCCCCGCGTGGCGCCGGCGGAGTGCGGCCAGCGCCGCCGCGAACGGCGCGCCGACCTCCTCGCCAGCCTCCTCGTCCAGGCGATCCGGCGGCAGCGCGATCAGCACCTGGCCCTCGGCGTGGGCCGTCACGTCGTCCCTATGCAGCACGCAGCCGCCCTTGGCCGCGCGCCGCTGGCCGAGGGTGAGCAGGCGGCAGAGGCGGCCGTAGGCGGCGCGGTCGCGGGGATAGCAGAGGAGCGAGAGCCCGCAGGCGAGGTCGAGCCGCGCGCCGGTCAGGAGCCGCAGGCCCGCCGCCTTCGCTGCAACAGCCTTCGCTGCGACGTGAGCGCGCACAGCGCCGGCGAGGGTGTTACGGTCGGCGATGCCGATGGCGGCAAGCCCCAGCGCCGCCGCCCGCTCCACCAGCTCGTCGGCGTGGGAGGCGCCGCGCAGGAAGCTGAAGTTGCTCACCGCCTGCAGCTCGGCGTAGGCGATGTCCGGGCTGTCAACCATAGAGCCCGTGGACGTACCAGCGGGGCGGCCCCCCGGTGCCGGTGCCGGCCTCGCCGTAGAGGCCGGCGCGGTAGAGCCAGTAGCGCCGGCCGTCGGCGTCCTCGATGCGGTAGTAGTCGCGCACCGCCTCGTCCCGCGCGCCGGCGCCGGCCCACCATTCCGGCTCGATGCGCTCGGGCCCGGCGGCGCGGGCGACGCGGCGGCGCACCCGCCGCCAGGTGAAGAGCAGCGGCGGGCCGTCCGGCACCTCGGCCATCACGTCCACCGGCTCGGGCCGGTCGAACAGGCGGAAGGGCCGCTGCGGCGTCGCGGGTGCCTCGGGCGCCGCGAGCGCTTCGCGCCAGGGCGCCGGGTCTCGGCCGGGAGCGACCGGCCGCTCCGCCTGCTCCGGCCTGTAACGGGCGACCGGCTCCAGGCGGCAGACGGCGCCGGTGCCGAGACGCGCCAGGAGGCGGTCGACCAGCAGGTCCAGATCGCCCCGCCTCCGCCCGCCGCCGGCGAGGGAGAGCTGCCTGGGCGCGAGGGGCTCGACGCGCTCGGCATGGAGTGCCGCGCAATCGATGCCGAAGCCGGGGTCGATGCTCTCCAGCGTCTCCTGGAAGAGACGCAGCAGGTGATCGCCGTCCCGTGTCGCGCGCGCGGTCGCGACTTCGCGCCGCACCACCCCGCCGTCGACCCGGTAGCACCAGAGCGCGAGCCGGCGTGCACCGAGCCCGTCGCGCTCCAGGGACGCGGTGAGCCCCGGCATGAGCCGGGCCAGCATCGCGTCGAGCCCCGCCCGGTCGATCAGGGGCTCCGGCAGGGTCAGGCGCTCCAGGCAGGCGGGCGGCGGGACCATGGGCACGATCGGCTCGGCCTGCCGGCCCAGCGCCCGGTCGAGGCGCGCCAGCACCGCGCCGCTCCGCTCCCGGCAAGGGAAGCGGCGGGCGAGCGATGCGCGCGGCAGGTCGTCGGCCGCGCCGATCGTGACCAGCCCCAAGCGGCGCAGCAGGTGGGCGTCCTCGGCGGCGAGCCTGAGCGCTTCGACCGGGAGACCCGCGATTGCTGCGTGGGTATCGCCGGGCGCGGCGGTGCGTGACTCCGGACGACCGTTCTCCGCCGGGCCGAAGCGGGCGAGCGCCCAGGCGGCGCTGGGGGTGTCGGCGAGGCCGAGACGGTTCTCAATGCCGAGGCCCGTGAGCCGGGCCGCGATCTCGTCCGTCAGCGCCGCCTCGCCGCCGAAGAGGTGGGCGCAGCCCGTGATGTCGAGGAGCAGCCCGCCGTCGCCGCTATCGCCATCGCCATCGCCGCCGCCGACATCGACCGCGCACCACGGCGTGAAGCGGTTGCACCACAGCGCAAGCCGCTCGAGCCCCCGCCGGTCCGCCGCCGGGTCGGCGCGCGCCGTGGCGAGGTCCGCGAGCAGGGCGCGGGCGTCGGCGAGGCGCATGCCGGGCCTCAGCCCCTTTGCGCCGGCCTCACGGTTGACCGTCCACAGTACCGGCCCGCGCCGGCCGGGCGCCACCAGCGCGAAGGGGACCGGCGCGGAGCGTTTCCGTTTCGCACGGAAACGCTCCAGCTCTTTGTCGCTCACGGCGGCCGACCTGCGGTCGGCGCCTGCCGCGAGGGCGCCGCAGGAGCGGCGGGCCGCAGTCGCGGCCTGTCGCGAGTCCGTCAAGGACGGACTCGCTCTTGCCGCCTTCGCCGCCTCAGCCGCCGACGGCCGCGCGGGCCCGGCGCGGCGCGCTCGTGCCTGCTCGCGGCGTAGCCGGTCGATCGGCCAGCGCGGCAGCCATGCGGAAACCACCCGTCTCACGGTTCCACTCCACATCACATGTCGCGGGCCGCCCGCCGCGCGCGCGCACGAGGGCGAGGCGCCAGCGGGGCAGGCCGGGCGCGCGCTCGTCAAACGGGTCGGCACTGCCTGGCAGCGCCGCCACCCGCCAGCGCGTGAGCGCCGCGCTCGTCGGGCCGAGCTCGTCGTGGCGCAGCAGCAGCGCAGGCGTCGCGCCCTCGACCGCGGCGAGCGCGAGGCGCCGGCTTGCGGTGAATTCGATGCTCTCGGCCTCGGCCAGCACCGCCGCGAGCGCGCCGCAGCGAAGCCCCTCCTCCATCGCCCAAGGCACGTCCTTCTCGCGACGGGCGCGGAGGATCAGCAGGTCCGCCGGCTCCAGGCCGAGATCGCGCCAGCCCGGGCCGTGGAGGCGGCCGAAGCGGGTGGCCCCGCCCCGGCTCTGGCAGACCAGCACCGGGCCGCGCTCGCCGGCCCGCACATGCCGCGCCAGCAGCGCCGCGAGGAAGGCGGCGGCGGCCGGCCCGTCCGCCGCGCTCGCGCCCGCGGCCTCGTGCAGGCCGTCCGCAGCAAGGCCGCCCTCAGGCAGGGCGCCATCCAGGGCATCCACGCCGAGCGGCCAGGGTTGCCCCACCCGGCTCCCGCCAGTGGCGTCTTCCAGCGCGGCCGGGCGGCGTTCGAGCGCCGCGATGCGCCGCCGCAGCGCCGCCAGATCGGCGGACGCAGCGGCCGTATCAGCCTCGCCAGCGTGTGCGCGCGGGACTCGATCCGGGGGTATGGGGCGGGAGGCGCTCATGGTTGTTCACTATTTGTTCTAATGCAATATCTGTCAAGCCTCCCGTCGCCGGTGCTCCGATGGACCGGAAATTAGGAACTGGCGGTAGTGCGGACTCTATTGCGGACTCTGGTGATTGGCGAAAACATCAGTGAATCCAAGGGATGAGCGAAACCCACTATCGGGTCCGGTCGAAATCGACGAGGCCAAGGGCTGGGCACGAGGCGTCTACCACGGGCTGCGCCGCAAGCATCTGCAGGCCTGCCTCGACGAGTTCGTCTTTCGCTTCAACCGACGAAAACCCGCCACGACGCCTTCCGCTCCCTCTTCGCCCTCGCCCTCAAAGCCAAACCCATCACATACAACAAGTTGATCAAACCGGAACTAACTGCATAAGCGGTTCCCCGTGTTACCGACAGTCGATGGCCCTAACCATGGTGAGACAACCGGGCTGAGCCTATAATCGAATTCGATGACCAACGAACACCGCCCGCTCGAGAGCAGAGACCCGGCGCGGACGCGCGCACCGCACGGCGGCGGTCTCAAGTTCCTGGGCGTGACGCCTCTCCGCCCCTGCCCGTACCTGCCGGGGCGACTGGAGCGCTCCATCGTCACCCCGCTCGCGGGCTCCCGCGCCGAGACCGCTTACGACGAGATGCTGCGCGGCGGCTTCCGCCGCAGCCACCTCGCCGCCTACCGCCCGGCCTGCCCCGGCTGCAGGGCCTGCGTCTCCGCACGGGTCTGCGCCGACTCGTTCGTGCCGAGCCGCTCGCTCCGCCGGGTCGTCGCGCGCAACGCAGGGATTGCGCTGAACGTGCTTCCGGCGCTGGCGCGGCCCGATCACTACACCCTGTTCAGGCGCTATCTGGCGGCGCGGCACCCGGACGGCACGATGGCGGCCATGGGACGCGAGGGCTACGGCGCGCTTGTCGAGGAGAGCGCGGTGGAGACCCGGCTCGCCGAGTTCCGCAGCCCCGGCGGACGGCTCTACGGCGTCTGCGTGTTCGATGTCGTCGCCGATGGGCTGTCTGCCGTCTACTCCTTCTATGAGCCCACGCGGGTCAAGGACAGCCCGGGCAGCTATATGATCCTCAGGCTCGTGGAGGAGGCGCGCGCGCAGGCGCTGCCCTACCTCTATCTCGGCTACTGGATCGACGGCTGCGACAAGATGGACTACAAGGCCCGCTTTCGCCCGCTCGAGGTACACGGCCCGGAGGGCTGGACCATCCTCGACGCCCGGCCGGACGGTCGGGGCGTCCCGGACCATTGACCCGAACCACCGAAGGGAGACCCAAGGACATGAGCGCAAGAATCGGACGACGCAGCCTTCTCAAGGGAACGGCCATAGCGGGAGCGGCCGTGGCGGCCGCAGCGGCATCGAACTTCCCCGCCCCCGCCATCTCGCAGGGCAAGATGCAGCTCAAGCTGGCCACCTCCTGGCCCAAGCAGTTCCCCGGCCTCGGCACCGGCGCGCAGCGGCTCGCCGACCGCATTACCGATGCGACCGAGGGACGGATCGAGGTCAAGCACTATGGCGGCGGCGAGCTGGTGCCGCCCCTCGGCTGCTTCGATGCGGTCTCCGAGGGCGCTGCGGACCTCTACCACTCCGCCGAGTACTACTGGCAGGGCAAGTCCAAGGCCTTCAACTTCTTCGCCACCGTCCCCTTCGGGCTCACCGCGGACGAGGTCAACGCCTGGATCTACCACGCGGGCGGCCAGGAGCTCTGGGACGAGCTCGGCGCCGACTTCAACGTGAAGCCGCTGATGGCCGGCAACACCGGCGTCCAGTGGGGCGGCTGGTTCAACAAGGAGATGAACTCGCTCGAGGACTACAAGGGCCTCAAGATGCGCATGCCGGGCCTCGGCGGTGAGGTGCTGCGCCGCGTCGGCGCGAACGCGCTCCTGCTGCCGGGCGGCGAGATTTATCCGGCGCTGGAGGCCGGCACGATCGATGCCACCGAGTGGGTGGGGCCGTGGAACGACCTCGCCTTCGGGTTCTACAAGGTGACCAAGTACTACTACTGGCCCGGCTTCCACGAGCCCGGCACGATCCTGAGCTGCGGCATCAACAGGGGCGTGTGGGAGAGCCTGAGCGCCGCGGATCAGAGCCTGATCGAGAGCTGCTGCGCGGCCGACAACGCGACCATGCTGGCCGAGTTCAACGCGCGGAACGCCGGCGCGCTCGACACGCTCATCAACGAGCATGGCGTGCAGGTGCGGCGCGTGTCGGACGAGATGCTGAAGGCACTCGGAGAACAATCGAACCAGGTGGTCGCCGAAGTCGGCGCCGAGGGTGGAATCACGCAGCGCGTCTACGAGAGCTTCTCCGCCTTCCGCAAGACGGCGATACCGTATAACGAGCGCTCGGAGCTTGCCTACGCGAGCGCCCGGCTTCTGGCCTCGTAGTACGCTGACACGGTGTGCGTTCGGGGCGGGCGGCGCAGGCCCGCCCCGGCTCGCGCCGGAAGTTGAGGGAGCGGTCCGGCGCCAACACGGGGCGCCGGGAGGGTGCGCATGAGGGCCACCGTCGCGCTCGCGCACCGGCGCCCGAAGGGAGCACCGGCCGCCTGAAATGAGATGCAGGCGTCTCTCACCGCATTAGCCGCGCTCACACGCGCAATCGACGTGGTCAACGAGCACGTCGGCCGCGTTGCGGCGTGGCTCGCGCTCCTGATGGTGCTCCTCCAGTTCATCGTCGTGGTGATGCGCTACATCTTCGGGTGGGGCTTCATCGCGATGCAGGAGGGGGTGATCTACCTCCACGCCACCCTCTTCCTCGTGGGTGCGGGCTACACGCTGCTCCACGGCGGCCACGTCCGTGTCGATATCTTCTACCGCGATGCGCGCCCGCGCCGACGCGCGCTCATCGATCTCCTGGGCGTAATTCTCTTTCTGATGCCGGTCTGCGTGATCATCGGCTGGGCGAGCTGGCCCTATGTGGAGCAGTCCTGGTCGGTGTTCGAAAAGTCGGCGGAGACCAGCGGCATTCCGGCGATCTACACGCTCAAGTCGATGATCCTCGCGTTCGTGGTGCTGATCGCCTTCCAGGGCCTGTCGCTCGCGTTTCACGCCGTGCTGACTCTTGCCGGCCGCCAGGCAAGCCGCGACGACATCGCAGAAGCCGGCGGCGGGACCGCCTGATCCGCCATGCCCATCGGCGAAGTCCTCGTCATCGTCATGTTCGTGACGACCTTCGGCTGCCTGCTGGCCGGCTTCCCGGTCGCCTTCACGCTCTCGGGCGTGGCCGCGCTGTTCGGGCTCTTCTCATACGCCTTCGGCGTCTTCGACATCAGCTTCTTGCGCGCCATGCCGCAGCGCATCTTCGGCAACGCGATGTGGAACGAGGTGCTGATCGCGGTGCCGCTCTTCATCTTCATGGGCGTGATGCTGGAGCGCTCGAAGGTGGCGGAGGAGCTGCTCGAGGCCATGGGCCGCCTCTTCGGCGGCCTGCGCGGCGGCATCGGGCTCTCGGTGATTGCCGTCGGCGCCTTGCTTGCCGCCTCCACCGGGATTGTCGGCGCCACCGTCGTGACCATGGGGCTGCTCTCGCTCCCCACCATGTTGCGCCGCGGCTACGACCCCAAGCTCGCGACCGGAACGATCTGCGCCTCCGGCACCTTGGGCCAGATCATCCCGCCCTCCATCGTGCTCGTGATCCTGGGCGAGCAGATCTCCAACGCCTACGTCGATGCCCAGCGCGCCATAGGCAACTGGTCGCCGGAGCCGGTCTCTGTCGGCGATCTCTTCGCCGGCGCCCTGCTGCCGGGGATGGTGCTCGTCGCGCTCTACATGACCTATCTGATGGTTGTCGCCTGGCTGCGGCCCAAGGCGGCGCCGGCGATTCCGCGCGGCGAGCTGGGCGGCGACTGGCGCGAGGTGTGGCGGCGCACCGGACGCGCGTTGGTGCCGCCGATCGTGCTCATCGTCGCCGTTCTGGGCTCGATCCTGGGCGGCATCGCGACCCCGACCGAGGCCGCGGCGGTGGGCGCGGTGGGCTCGCTGATCCTCGCAGGTGCCCGGCTCGCGCCCGAGGGCGGCACCAGGCTCCAGCGCAGCACCGGCGGCGCCCCGCTCTACCTCGCGGGCGGCGGGCTGATCGTGATGATGGTCCTCGCCAACCAGTTCGACCTCGTGGTCACGCGAGCCGGTATCGGCGCGCCGGCCATCGTCGCCTTCATCTGCTGCGGGCTTTTGGTCTATGGGATCTGGACGAGCCTCTGGCGGGTCTGGCGCGCCGGCGTTCTCGTGCCGGTGATGCGCTCGACCATGCAGATCAGCGCCATGGTGTTCGTCATCCTGATCGGCGCCGCCATGTTCTCGCTGGTGTTCCGCGGCCTCGGCGGCGACGAGATGGTCCACCAGGCGCTCTCGAACGTGCCGGGGGGAGTCATCGGCGCGATGCTCGTGGTCATGCTGATCATGTTCGCGCTCGGCTTCTTCCTCGACTTCATCGAGATCACCTTCGTGGTGGTGCCGATCATCGCGCCGGTGCTGCTGCAGATGGACATCAACCCGATCTGGCTCGGCATCATGATGGCGGTGAACCTGCAGACCTCGTTCCTGACGCCGCCGTTCGGCTTCTCGCTCTTCTACCTGCGCGGCGTCGCGCCCCGCACGGTGCGCACCGGCGAGATCTACCGGGGCGTCATCCCCTTCGTCATCATCCAGCTCGCCGCGCTCGCCGTGCTCGGCCTGTTTCCCGAGCTCACCACCTGGCTACCCTCGGTCGTCTTCGATTAGAGCGGCCGCGGACCCCGGCCCTGCTTCGTCACCGCTTGCCCGTGCCGGACCCACGCCTTGTGCCACTCTCGTACGTCAATACTTGCGCGGGATTCGGTGGGATAAGTGGGATTCGGCGGGATTCGCCGAGATGGAGTGGGATAAGTGGGATTCGGTGGGATAAGCGGGATTCGGTGGGACAAGTGGGATTAAGCGGGACACGTGGGATAGGCCCGCAACGGCGGCGCGAAGGGCGCTCATCCCGGCACCTCCCCCGCAACGACCCGCCGGATGACGAACGGTGGTGGTGTGGCGGGCTGCGGCCGGCAGCCGCTCGTCACGGCGGTCTTCATGGCGCGACATTGATGCAAACGCCGCACCCTGTGCACCGCACCATGGTTCGGGGAGTTAGCGCTCCCGCGACCAGGCGGTCACGACGTCGATCAGCGCGTCCGTGAGCCGGGTAAGGTCGCCCTCGTCGATGGTGAGCGCGGGCGTAACGTAGACGATATCGCCGAAGGGTCGGACCCAGACACCGGCATCGACGAAGCGCGCCTTGAGCCAGCCGATGCGGCTCATGTCGTCGAGCTGGATCACGCCGATCGCGCCCCGCACACGCACGTCGACCACCCCCGGCAGCGCCCGCGCGGGCTCCAGGGCGGCGGCGAGATGGCTCTCGATGGCGCGCACCTGGGCGAGCCGGGGCTCGCTCTCGAACAGGTCGAGAGAGGCATTGGCGGCGGCGCAGGCCAAGGGATTGGCCATGAAGGTCGGCCCGTGCATGAGCGCGGCGTCGGCGTCGTCCGACAGGAACGCCTCGAACACCCGCTCGCTCGCGACGGTCGCGGCCAGCGCCATGGTGCCGCCGGTGAGCGCCTTGGAGAGCGTGACGATGTCGGGCACCACGCCCGCCCGCTCGCACGCGAACATGGTGCCGGTGCGGCCGAACCCGGTCATGATCTCGTCGGCGATGAGCAGCAGTCCGTGCCTGTCGCAGGCCGCGCGCAGCGTGCGCAGAACCTCCGGCGCGTGGAAGCGCATGCCGCCCGCGCCCTGGACCAGCGGCTCGACGATGACCGCCGCCACGTCCTCCCCGTTGAGGGCGAGGTAGGCGTCGAAGGCGGCGACTCCTGCCTCGTCCTCGGGCAAGGGCACGACGTGCTGCTCCGGCAGGGCGCCGGCGAACAGGCTGTGCATGCCCTCCTCGGGGTCGCACACCGACATCGCGGCGAAGGTGTCGCCGTGATAGGCGCCCTGGAAGCTCACGAAACGGTGGCGCCCGCGCACCCCCTGGTTGAGCCAGTATTGCAGCGCCATCTTGAGCGCAATCTCCACGGCCACCGAGCCCGACTCCGAGAAGAACACCCGGCTGAGCGGGTCGGGGAGCATGCCGGCCAGGCGGCGGGCCAGCCTGAGCGCGGGCTCGTTGGCGAGCCCGCCGAACATCACGTGGGGCATGCGCTCCAGCTGCTCGGAGACGGCAGCGCGGATGTGGGGGTGGTTGTAGCCGTGGCAGGCGGTCCACCACGACGCGATGCCGTCGATCAGCTCAAGGCCGTCGGCGAGGACGATGCGCGTGCCGCTGGTGACGGCCACTGGCAGCGGCGGCGGCGCGCTCGCCATCTGGGTGTAGGGCAGCCAGACGTGGCCGTAGCCCTCGGTGAGCCAGTCGGGCGCCGGCGGCACCGGAATGTCTTCAGGCGTGAGGGTTGCCGCTCGGGGCCTAAGCCGGCATCGGCGCGATGCCGAGGCGGGCGAAGAGCTGGCTGTCGCGCTCGCGCCCCGGATTGGGCGTCGTAAGCAGCTCGGGCCCGACGAACACCGAGTTGGCGCCGGCAAGAAAGGCCAGAGCCTGCATCTCGTCCGACATCTGCTCGCGCCCGGCCGAGAGCCGGACCACCGAGCCCGGCATGGCGATGCGCGCCGCCGCCACCGTGCGCACGAATTCGAAGGGATCCAAAGCGTCCAGGCCGTTGAGCGGCGTGCCCTCTACCTGCACCAGCATGTTGATGGGCACGCTCTCGGGATGGCACGGCAGGCTCGCAAGCGTCGCGATCATGTCGGCCCGGTCGCGGCGCGCTTCGCCCATGCCGACGATGCCGCCGCAACAGACGTTGATACCCGCGTCCCGCACGTGGCCCAGGGTCTCGAGCCGGTCCCGGTACGTGCGCGTGGTGATGATCTCGCCGTAGAAGGATTCCGAGGTGTCGAGATTGTGGTTGTAGTAGTCGAGCCCTGCATCGGCGAGGCGCTCAGCCTGGGGCGCGCTCAGCATGCCGAGGGTGACGCAGGTCTCCATGCCGAGCGCCTTGACGCCGGTAACCATGTCGGCCACCGCCTCCAGGTCGCGGTCCTTGGGGCTGCGCCAGGCGGCGCCCATGCAGTAGCGGGTGGCGCCGGCATCGCGGGCCCGCTTGGCCTCGGCCAGCACCTCGTCGCGGGACATCAGCTTGCCCGCTTCGAGCCCGGTGTCGTAGCGCGCGCTCTGCGGGCAATAGGCGCAGTCCTCGGGGCAGCCGCCGGTCTTGATGCTGAGCAGCGTCGACATCTGCACCTGGTTCGGGTCGAAGTGGCGGCGATGGGCGGTCTGCGCGCGGAACATCAGCTCGGCGAAGGGCAGCGCGAGCAGCGCCTCGACCTCCGCCGCCGACCAGTCATGCCTGAACCCGGGCGCAACGCTTGGCGGCGCGTCCGCGCCGATCGCCTCGACAGTTTCCATGATCGCTCGTCTCCGGCCCTCGATCGGCGCAGGATAGGCCGGCCCAGCGCCGGGTCAAGCAGGTGTCCTACTCGCTGTTACCGGAAGCGGCCCGGATGGCGCGCCAGACGCGCTCGGGCGTGAACGGCATCTCCACGTGGCGGACGCCGAGGTGCCAGAGCGCATCGAGAACGGCGTTGCCGATGGCGGCCGGCGGCCCGGAGGTCCCGAGCTCGCCCACGCCCTTGACGCCGAGCGGGTTGGTCCCGGTCAGGGTCACGTGGCCGTCCAGCGTGAAGTCGGGCAGATCGTCGGCGCGGGGCATCGTGTAGTCCATGAAGGAGCCGGTGAGAAGCTGGCCCGACTCCGGCTCGTAGCGCACGTCCTCCATCAGCGCCTGGCCGATGCCCTGGGCGGCGGCCCCGTGGCGCTGGCCGTCCACCACCAGCGGGTTGATGACGAGGCCCGTGTCCTCCACCGAGTAATAGCCGGTGAGCCGCACCGCGCCGGTCTCGGCATCGACGGTGACGGTGGCGATGTGGGTGCCGTAGGGGTAGTTGAAGTCGTCCGGGTCGAAGAACGCCGCCTCCTCCAGCCCGAGCTCGAAGCCGTCGGGATAGTCGGCGCCGCGATAGGCCATGTCGGCGATCTCGACGAAGGTCATCCGGCGGTCGGTGCCGCGCACCGCGTAGGCGCCGGCGCCGAACTCGATGTCGTCCACGGCGCATTCCATGAGGTGCGCGGCGAGGCGGCGGCCCTTCTCGACGATGCGGTCGGAGGCGACGGCCAGCGCCGAGCCCACCACCGTGATCGAGCGCGAGGCCCAGGTGCCGAGGCCGTGCGGGATCCGGTCCGTGTCGCCTTCGACGACGTCGATGTCGGCCATGTCGCAGCCGAAGCGGTCCGCCACGATCTGCGCGTAGGTGGTGGCGTGGGACTGGCCGTGGTTGTGGCTGCCGCAGAGCAGGGTGATCTTGCCGCTGGGGTGGACTCTCACGGTGGCCACGTCCCAGAGCCCCATGCGGCTGCCGTGGGCAGCGGCCAGCCGGCTCGGCCCGGCGCCGCCCGAGCGGATGAAGGCGGCCATGCCGATCCCCATCAGCACGCCGTCCGCCCGCAGCATCGCCTGCTCGGCCCGGAGCGCGTCGAGATCGGCGAGCGCGCGGGCCTTGTCGAGCACCGCCGGGAAGTCGCCGACGTCGTAGGTGACGCCGGTCGCGCTCGCATACGGCATGTTGGCCGCGGGCACGAGGTTGCGCGCGCGGGCCTCGACAGAATCGCCGGCCCGCTCCCGCGCACCGTTCTCGATCAGGCGCTCGATGACGTAGGTGATCTCGGGATTGCCGGCGCCGCGATAGGCGTCGATGGGCGTGGTGTTGGTGTAGACGCCGAGCACCCGGCAGTGGAGCGCGGGGATCGCGTACTGGCCGGAGAACATGGTGACGCAGAAGATCGACGGGATGCAGGCGGCGAACTGGCTCTGATAGGCACCGAGGTTGGCGACGATCTCGGCCTCGACCGCGGCGATGCGGCCGTCGGCGTCGAAGGCCATGCGGGCTTCCGTCACGTGGTCGCGGGCGTGGATGTCCACCGCGAGCGTCTCGGCGCGGGTCGCGGTCCAGCGCACCGGCCGGCCCACCAGCCGCGCGGCCCAGGGCAGGCTCGCCTCCTCGGGGTAGTGATAGGTCTTCTGGCCGAAGCCTCCGCCGACATCGGGCGCCACCACCCTGATCGCGTGCTCGGGCGCGCGCAGCGTGTCGCGCGAGAGCCATTGGCGGACCAGATGCGGGTTCTGCGTGGTGGACCAGAGGGTGTATCGCTCGCTGCCGCGATCGTAGGCCCCGATGGCCGCGCGCGGTTCCATGGCGCTGGGCGCAAGCCGGTTGTTGACGAGCTTGAGCGAGGTGACGTGGGCTGCGGCGGCGAAGGCGGCCTCCGTCGCCTCGGCGTCGCCGAGCCGCCAGTCGTAGGCGATGTTGCTGCCGAACTTTTCGTGGACCAGCGGCGCATCCTCTTCGACCGACGCCGCCAGGTCGGTGATCGAGCGGAGCGGCTCCCAGGCGACATCGACTGCGGCAGCAGCGTCGGCCGCCGCGTGCGGGTCTGCGGCGACGACGAGGGCCACCGTATCGCCCACGTGACGGGCCTCTCCGGCAGCAAAGACCGGCCGGCGGGCGAGCGACATCGGGGTGCCGTCGTGGGAGGTGATGTCCCACAGCACGTCGGTCTCGCCGCCGCCGTCGCGCCGCCAGTCCTCGCCGGTGAGCACGGCCAGCACGCCCGGCATGGCGCGTGCCCGGTCTGAGGCGATGGCGCCTAAGCGGGCACGGGCGTGGGGGCTGCGGACGAAGGCGGCGTAGACCTCCCCCGGCAGGCGGATGTCGTCCACGAACCGGCCCCGGCCGGTCAAGAACCGATCGTCCTCGACGCGCGTGTGCGCCGCACCGACGTGCGCCATGCGTGCTCCCCCTCCGCTGCGGCCGTTGCAAACCGCCGCTGGCAGGCTAGTAAGCCAGCGTGCGGGCGTCCACCCTCGGCACCGGCCGCGTGCTAAGGTGAGCGTCGGCGTGGCGGAACGCGGGGACGACGATGCTGAAGCCGGAGACCGAGGTTCTCGTATCGCAGCTCGACCGGGTGCTGAGCGACCACGTGGCGCGGGGTATCGTCGGCGCCTCGCTCGCCCTCGTCCGGCCGGGCGAGGAGGTGCTGACGCTGGCCGCCGGCCGCGCCGACCGGGCGACCGGGGCGCCGCTCACCCCGGACCACCTGTTCAAGACCGCGAGCACCAAGAAGACCTGGACCGCGGCCGCCGTGCTCGCGCTGGTGAGCGAAGGGCGGATCGGACTCGATCAGACCATCGAGGGGTGGTTCCCGCATCTGCCGCGCGCGGCCGAGATCCGCGTGCGGCACCTGCTCAGTCACCGGAGCGGACTGCCCGAATACGAGGCCTTCATGCCGAAGGGCGCGGCCGACGACTGGGCGCCGGAGCGGATCGTCGACTTCGCGCTCGCCAACGGCACGCCGATCGCGCCCGGCGAGGCCTTCATCTATTCCAACCCCGGCTACGTGCTGGCGGGCGAGATTGTCGCCAGCGAGCGGGGCGAGCCCCACTCCCAATGGCTCCGGCGCACGGTCTTCGAGCCGGCGGGCATGGGCGAGACCTGGAGCGGCGGAGACGAGGCTTTTCCGCGCGAGCGCCTGGCCCGCCAATACGTCTTCGATTCCGCCAGGCCCGACGCGCCGCCCGAGGATTCATCCGACTGGTTTCCGCTCTCCGGCATCGGGGCCGCGGGCGATCTGGTCACGACGCCGCGCAATCTCGCGCGCGGCTTCCACGCGCTCTTCGCCGGGCAGGTGCTGGAACCCGGCGCCCTCGCCATGCTGCGCGGCCCGCTGCTGCCGGCCTCGTTTCCGGGCACGAGCATCGCCCATTGCGGCCACGGGGTGCTGGTCTCCCGTTTCGGCGACCTCACGATCGAGGGCCACCTCGGCCAGCTGCGCGGCCACGTCACCATGGCCGGGCATCACGCAGCCAGCGGAATCACTGCCGTGCTCAGCCAGAACTCGTGCTCGAGCGACCTGGAGGCCTTCGGCGCCGCCGGCATCCACCCGGCCTTCGCCGAGATCTTCCGCCTGGCTGGCGCGTAACTCGGCAGGCGCGCGCGGCCGGCCGCCCGAGCGCGTTGGCCCAGGCGGTGACGGCCGCCGTCGTCAGTCTAGAAGCGCTCAGTCGAGGCCGTCGAGCGCCTTCTGGAAGCGCCCGGCGTGGGATTTCTCGGCCTTCGCCAGGGTCTCGAACCAGTCCGCGATCTCGTCGAAGCCCTCGTCGCGGGCGGTGCGCGCCATGCCGGGATACATGTCGGTGTACTCGTGGGTCTCGCCGGCCACGGCAGCCGCCAGATTTTCGCTGGTCTGGCCGATCGGCAGGCCGGTGGCCGGATCGCCGGTCTCGGCCAGGTAGTCGAGATGGCCGTGGGCGTGGCCGGTCTCGCCCTCGGCGGTCGAGCGGAAGAGCGCCGAGACGTCGTTGTGGCCCTCCACGTCCGCCTTGCGGGCGAAGTAGAGGTAGCGGCGGTTGGCCTGTGACTCGCCGGCGAAGGCGTCCTTAAGGTTCTGCTCGGTCTTGCTTCCACCCAATGCTGGCATGGTCTTGTTCCCCCTAAAGTACGGTTCGAGATGCTCGGCCGCCGCACCGCAACTCGCGAGTACGGCCGGTGTGTTCGCTACCCTATATGACGCAGCGCAGCGCAGCCGTCAACGGATTGGAATCATTCCAGGGTGCGCGTGCGGCGTGGCACCTTCGGGCCCTGGTCTGCCCCGTCGCCGGTCACCCGGATGACGACGTCGATACGCGACACCCTGGTCCCCGGCGGCGCGGGCGGCAGGTCGCTCACGGAGACGCGATCGCCCGGCACATCGACCAGGCGGCCTGTCTCCTCCAGGAAGAAGTGCTGGTGGTGCGTGGTGTTGGTGTCGAAGAAGGAGGGCCCCGTGTCCACCACCAGCACGCGCAGGAGACCTGCCTTCGTGAACTGGTGCAGGGTGTTGTAGACCGTGGCGAGGGAGACCCCCGCCTCCTCGCGCAGCACCTCCGCATGAAGCTCGGCGGCGGTGACGTGCCGGTCCGGGCCGCCGAAGAGCCGGCGGGCGAGGACGATGCGCTGGCGTGTCGGCCGCAAGCCTGCTTCGCGCAAACGCGCCGCGGCGTCGCTTTCAGGGAGTGTCGTCATGTCTATGCCGTGTCCCCCAATGAGGCGATTCATAGCACAAGTTCGCAACAAGTGCCGGGCCGAGCGCGATGGGCTACCATGATGCCTCCGATCCCGAGGAGGATGCGCCGTGCCGAGCGAGTACGTTGCCACCGCCTGCCCCCATGACTGCCCGTCCACCTGCGCGTTGGAGGTGGAGCGGCTCTCGCCGGAGAGGATCGGCGCGGTCAGGGGGGCGCGGGAGAACGACTACACCTCGGGCGTCATCTGCGCCAAGGTCGCGCGCTACGCCGAGCGCGTGCACCATCCCGGGCGCCTCGCGCAGCCGATGCAGCGCACCGGCGAGAAGGGGGCGGGCGAGTTCCGCCCCATCGAATGGGACGACGCGCTCGACCAGATCGCCGACGCCTTCGTCCGTGCGGCGGAGAAGCATGGCCGCGAGGCGGTCTGGCCCTACTACTACGCCGGCACCATGGGCCTGGTGCAGCGCGACGGCATCAACCGCCTGCGCCACGTGATGAAGTATTCGGGGCAGGACGAGACCATCTGCGCGCGGCTCTCCAGCGACGGCTGGTGGGCCGGCGTCGGCACATACGTGGGCTCCGACCCGCGCGAGATGGCGAAGGCGGACCTGATCGTCGTCTGGGGCTGCAATCCGGCGTCGACCCAGGTCAACGTGATGACCCATATCGCGAAGGCGCGGAAGACGCGGGACGCGGCGCTCGTCGTGGTCGATCCTTACGAGACGCGCACCGCCAAGGTCGCCGACCATCACGTGGCCTTGCGGCCGGGCACCGACGGCGCGCTCGCCTGCGGCATCATGCACGTGCTCTTCGCGGAAGACTTCGCGGACCGCGACTACCTCGCCCGCTACACCGATTGCCCGGACGAGTTCGAGGCCCATCTCGCGAGCCGCGACCCCGCGTGGGCGTCCGCCATCACCGGCATTCCGGCGGCCGAGATCGTCGCGCTCGCCCGCATGATCGGCCGCATCCAGCGCACCTACCTCCGCCTCGGCTACGGCTTCACCCGCTCGCGCAACGGGGCCGCGAACATGCACGCCGCCAGCTGCATCGCCGCGGTTACCGGCGCGTGGCAATACGAGGGCGGCGGCGCGATGCACACCAACAAGAGCGTCTACGGCGTCGATGCCACCTTGATCGAGGGGCTGGACGCGAGAGACCGTTCGGTGCGGCTGCTCGACATGTCGCGCATCGGCCCGGTGCTCACCGGCGACGCGAGCGACCTCGGCGACGGCCCCCCGGTCACCGCCATCGTCATGCAGAACGTCAACCCGGCGTCGGTTGCGCCGGAATCGGCCAGGGTGCGCGACGGCCTGCTACGCGAAGACCTGTTCCTCGCCGTGCACGAGCAGTTCATGACCGACACCGCGCGCTATGCCGACATCGTGCTGCCGGCGACGACCTTCCTGGAGCACGACGACATCTACGTGGGCGGCGGCCACAGCTACCTGCTAATGGGTGCCAAGGTGATCGAGCCCTACGCCGAGACGCGCTCCAACCACGACGTGATCCGCGCGCTCGCCAAGCGCCTCGGCGCGGAGCATCCGGGCTTCGACATGACTGCGTGGGAGCTGATCGACGCGACGCTCAAGCGCTCGGGCCACCCGGACGCGGCGACGCTCAAGGCCATGCGCTGGAAGGACTGCATGCCGGACTTCGAGAGCGCTCACCACCTGAACGGCTTCGGCTGGCCGGACGGACGCTTCCGCTTCAAGCCGGACTGGACCAGGATGGGGCCGCGCGGCGCCGAGATCCCGGCCTTCCCCGACCATATGGCGGTGACCGAGGCGGCGGACGCCGAGCACCCCTTCCGCCTCGTCACCGCGCCCGCGCACAACTACCTGAACTCCAGCTTCACCGAGACGCCCACCAGCATAGCCAAGGAGACGCGGCCCTCCGCGCTCTTCCATCCGGGCGACGCCCGCGACCTCGGCTTCGAGGATGGCGACCGCATCCGCATCGGCAACCGGCGGGGCTCGATCCTGCTTCACGCGCGCATCGCGAACGGTGCCGGCAGGGCCAACGGCACCACGCACGGCCAGCAGCGCGGCACGGTGATCGTGGAGAGCATCTGGCCCAACACCGCGTTCGAGGAAGGCCTCGGCATCAACACGCTGACCTCGGCCGATCCCGGCTACCCCAACGGCGGCGCGGTCTTCCACGACACCGCCATCTGGGCCCGGCCCGCGAATTAGAGCATATCCGAGATTGAGAGAATCATTAGGAATTCCCATTAGTTACGGAATGTGATTCAAGCTGGCTACTGGTGAAGGAGGCCAGCATGGATGACACAACCCTATTCGAGCGATCTTCGCGAGCGCGTGGTGCGGGCCCATTTGGCGGGCGAGCCGATCCGCCAGGTGGCGGCGCGCTTCGGTGTCAGCGTCTCCTCGGTGCCGAAGTGGGTGGCGCGCTACCGGGCGACGGGGAGTGTGGCGCCGGGCAAGGTCGGCGGTCACCGCCCCTGGCTGCTGGAGCCGCACCGGGAGCTGGTTCACAGGCTGGTCGCCGAGACGCCACATCTGACGATCGACCGGCTTCGAGACCTGCTGGCCGCTGCGGGGATCGCGGTGAGCCGGGACACCATCTGGCGCTTCCTCAGGCGCGAGGGGCTGAGCTTCAAAAAAAACTCTGTTCGCCACTGAGCAGGCACGCGCCGCGGTCGCCCGAAAACGGGCGCGCTGGCAGGCGCTCAAGCGCCACCTCGACCCGGACCGCCTGGTCTTCGTGGACGAGACCTGGATCAAGACCAACATGGCACCGCTCAGGGGCTGGGCGCAGCGAGGCCGGCGCTTGAGGGCATATGCGCCTTATGGCCACTGGCGCACCATGACCTTCCTCGCCGCGCTCCGCGCAGACGGGATCGACGCCCCTTGCGTCTTCGACGGCCCCATCAACACCCGCTGCTTCCAGGCCTGGGTCGAACAAGAGCTCGTCCCCACGCTCAAGCCCGGCGACATCGTCATCCTCGACAATCTCGCAAGCCACAAGAGCAAGGCGGTCCGCCAAGCCATCCGCAGTACAGGCGCCCGCCTCTGGTTCCTCCCGCCCTACTCACCCGACCTCAACCCGATCGAACAGGCCTTCTCCAAGATCAAGCACTGGATGCGCAACGCGCAGAAGCGCGACTTCGAGGACACGTGGCGCCATCTCGGCCACCTCATCGGCACCATCGAGCCAAGCGAATGCCAAAACTACATCCGAAACGCCGGATACGGTTCCGTCTAAAACGGATATGCTCTAGTACCGCCAGCCCGCTTTCCTAAGCGGTTTCCCACCGGCAATTTCCACCTCCCCCTGTCCCCCTCCCCCGAAGGCGGAGGGGGAACGTAGACGGCGCCGGCAAATTCTCCCTCTCCTCCCTGGGGAGGAGAGGGCCGGGGTGAGGTGGGGGACAGTGCGTCAAGCGACGCCGATCAGCAGCTCTTCCAGTCCTTCGCGGCCTCCAGCGCTGCCGCCACTTGCAGCACCTTCGCATCCTCGAAGTGGCGGCCGACGATCATGCAGCCGATGGGCAGGTCGTCGGAGACGCCGCACGGCACCGAGATCGCCGGATGTCCCGTGAGGTTGAACTGGCAGGTGTTGTGGACCATGTCCAGCGCCCGCACCAGGCGCTCCCTGAGCGGCGCGTCGTTATCCGGTATCGGGGTCGCCAGGATGGCCGTGCTGGGCATCGCCAGCACGTCGCAAGACTGCAGCAGATCGTCATAGCTCTGCCGGATCTGCTGGCGGATGTTCTGCGCCTTCGCGTAGTAGCGCCCGTAATAGTCCCCGTTCATGTATTCGCCCAGCAGCAGCGTCATCTTCACCATCGCGCCCAGGTCATGGGGGCGGGCACGGGCACCCTTGGCCACGTTGTCGAGTAGCTGCGTGTTGTAGAAGCCCAGCCAGTTGGTACCGGTGTTGTTGGCCTTCAACATGAAGGCCTGCGCGCCCTCGACGACGATGGGCCGCCACACGTGAAAGCCGTCCTCGTGGCGCGGGTTGGAGACCTCGGCCACATCGGCGCCGGCAGCCGCGAGCCGCTCGACGGCGGCGCGCACCTTGTCCGAGACCGCCTCGTCGCCCGGCGGCAGCCCTGTATCGCCCCAGGACTCTGCGCCTTCGCTGTGGTCGAATCCCTCCTTCAGCACGCCGATCCTGATGCCCTTGCAGCCCCTGTCGAGACCGGTGACATAATCCATGTCCAGACCGGCCGGGATCTGACCCCGCTGGCGTGGATCGAGGGGGTCCTCGCCGGCGATCGCGGTGAGCAGGCGCGCGGTGTCCTCCACCGTGTCGGCCATGGGTCCGAGATGGTCGATGGTCATCTCGATCATCATGGCACCGGTATACGGCACGAGGCCGTAGGTCGGCTTCAGGCCGACGATGCCGCTCCAACTCGCCGGGATACGGATCGAGCCGCCCTGATCTCCGCCGATTGCCATGTCGATGTCGCCGGCGACGATAGCCGCAGCGTTGCCGTTGGACGACGCGCCGGTGGAATGGGTCGGCTTGTGCGGGTTGCGCACGGGGCCGTAGGCCGAGGTGTGGCTCGCGCCGGAGAAGGAACTGTCCTCGCTGTTGGTCTTGCCGAGGATGGTGCCGCCGGCGTCGAGCACACGGGTCAACACGGTGGCGTCGATGTCGGGGATGTAGCCCTCCATTCCCTTGGCGCCGTTGATCATGGGAAGGCCCGCGACGCAGATCGCATCCTTGATGCCGACGCGCTTGCCGGCGAGCACGCCTTCCGCCGCGCCCCTGATCGCGCCCTTCACGTACCAGGCGTTGTAAGGGTCCTCTTCAGGCCCCGGCCGGTAGGAGCCGGCGCGCGAATACTTCACCGGCGGCTTGGTTTCCTGCATCGCGTCGAGGCGGCGGTAGCTTTGCAGCGTCCCCGCCATCATCTCGCTGTATAGGGCGGCGTCCGCATCGCTCATGGCGAAACCGAACGACTGGGCCAACTCCTGGACCCTCTCCGCGCTGGGCGGTACTGGACCTATCGGCATTCTGCTCTCCCCTGCTTACCAGGACCGCTGGGCGGTGCCCGAACGGCGCGACTCAATCTAGCCCGCAACTCTAGCCACGGTCATCGCTACGCGCGCATGGCGCAAGACCTGGCAGGCATGGCAGAGGGTTGCTTTCGCTTGCCCGCCGGAAGAATCGGGATAATGTTGCCGCGCCGTGACACTCAATCCCTCCATCCGAGTCGTTAAGCGTGCTTTCGCGCGCCCCCTCCCCTTCCTCGTCGCAGCCCTTCTGTCGGCGGCGGCGTGGCACGGGCCGGCGATGGCGGCCGACCTGTTGGCCGAGGGCGCTGCGGCCTTCGAGGCCGGCAACTACGGCGAGGCAGCCACGATCTGGCGCCCGCTCGCCGAAGAGGGCGACCCCAAGGCGCAGTTCAATCTGGGCCTCTTGCACGAGACCGGCCGCGGCGTGACGGAAGACGCGGCCGAGGCCGCGGTTTGGTACGAACGGGCCGCCCGGCAAGGCGTGATCCAGGCGCAGCTCAACTTGGCGGCGCTCCACCAGACCGGGCGCGGCGTCGCGCAGAACCCGGCGGAGGCGCTTTACTGGCTCGAAGTCGCGGCCCGGCTCGGCGAAGGCGCCGCGCGGGAGCAGGCAGTAGCCGCCGCAGCCGAATTGGCGCCGCTGCTGGAGGACAGCGAGGCCGAAGCCGCCCAGGCCCGCGCCAGCGCCTTCGCGCCCCGCCCGGAGGAGCCCCCGATCCAGCCGTCGGCGGTCACCCTCATTCTCTCCGAGCGCCAGGTCGAGGATCTGCAGAGGCGGCTCGCGGCGCACGGCTACGATGCGGGTCCGGCGGACGGCATTCCCGGCGAGATGACGAGAAACGCCGCGCGGCGCTACCTCGCCGACCGCGGCCTCGAATGGCCCGAGGGCGAGCTCTTGACCCAGCGTCTGCTGGACCTTGTCGCGGAACCCTAGCCCAGAGTTCTTGCGATCGTCGCGACCGCGCTAAGCGGCGCGCGGACCGCGTCGGGTCACCAGAAAGAGCCCGGCGAAGAGCAGCGCCAATGCGCCCCAGATGTAGACGCTGTGGCTCTCTCCCAGGATCAGGATGCCCCAGCCGATCCCCGCCAACGTGGCAACATAGTTCTGGGTCGAGAAGAAGACGGACCCGGCGCGCCTGACGATCTCCAGGAGCAGATAGAAGAACGCGGCGTTGATCAGGATGGCGCCGAGCTGCGCCCAGTCGCTGTCGCTCATGGGGCCCGAGAAGAACCACCACTGCCCGCTCCCCGCCATGAAGGGGAAGACCATGATCGAGGAGGCGAAGAGCAGCCCGCTCCCCACGGTGAGCGAATCGCTTTCGGCCGGCGCGAGGCGTGCGGCGGCGATCGTGCCGGAGGCATAGCTGACCGGGACCAGCAGGCTGAGCAGCACCCAGCCGGCCATGTCGGACTCGGGCAGGCTGGTCTCCGGCAGGACCACCAGAAGAACGCCCGCGAGCCCGAGCGAGATTCCGCCGATCCGGAGCCAGCGAAAGCGATCCATCGCGAGCGCCAGCGCCAGAATGTAGGTGATCGTCGGGCTGAGCGTCCCGCCCAGGCCGATCACACCGGCCGGCAGCTTGGGGGCGATGAAGGCTAGGAGGACGAACGGAAAGGCGAGCGTGAAGAAGCCGATCACGAAATAGGCCCTGACGTAGGGCCAGCTCAGGCGCGGGCGCCGGCGAAGCACGCCGGCGAACAGCAACAGGACGAGACCCGCGCCGAGCGTCTGCCAGAAGACGTAGGCGAAGAACGGGATGCCGCCTGTCACGGCGATCTTGTTGGCCGAGAAGATCAGCCCGAATGTGCCGCCGCAGACGATGAGCAGGGCGAACGAAATCAGTCGGTGTCGAAGTGGCGGCGGCGAACTTTGCTCGGTCGTCGCTTCGCCGGGCGCCATGTCGTTCACCATGCCGTTGCCGAGGCACCATAGCACGACGTGGCGGAGCGGGTCGGGCGCCGGCGGGCGACGCCTCATCCCGACAAATTATGAACTCAATTCAGAGGGTTGTGCGAAATTGGGTTCGTTTTGCAAAAAACGCTTTGTTTCGCACCTTCTCTTCGGCCGCAGCGCCTAGATGTCGAGGAAGCTGCGCAGCTTTCGCGAGCGCGACGGGTGCTTGAGCTTGCGCAGCGCCTTGGCCTCGATCTGGCGGATGCGCTCGCGCGTGACCGAGAACTGCTGGCCGACCTCTTCGAGGGTGTGGTCGGTGTTCATGCCGATGCCGAAGCGCATGCGGAGAACGCGTTCCTCGCGCGCGGTGAGACTCGCCAGCACCCGCGTCGTGGCCTCGCGCAGGTTGGACTGGATCGCCGCATCCACCGGCAGCACCGCGTTCTTGTCCTCGATGAAGTCGCCGAGGTGGCTGTCCTCCTCGTCGCCGATCGGCGTCTCCAGGCTGATCGGCTCCTTCGCGATCTTCATCACCTTGCGCACCTTGTCGAGCGGCATGCCAAGCCGCTCGGCCAACTCCTCGGGCGTGGGCTCGCGCCCGATCTCGTGCAGCATCTGGCGCGAGGAGCGCACGAGCTTGTTGATGGTCTCGATCATGTGCACGGGGATGCGGATGGTGCGCGCCTGGTCGGCGATGGAGCGCGTGATCGCCTGGCGGATCCACCAGGTGGCGTAGGTCGAGAACTTGTAGCCGCGCCGGTACTCGAACTTGTCCACCGCCTTCATCAGGCCGATGTTGCCCTCCTGGATCAGGTCCAGGAACTGCAGGCCCCGGTTGGTGTATTTCTTGGCGATCGAGATCACCAGCCGGAGGTTGGCCTCGACCATCTCCTTCTTGGCCTGGCTCGCGTCGCGCTCACCCTTCTGCACGATGGCGACGATTCGCTTGAACTCGGTGGGCTCCAGCCCCGTGTTCTGGGCCAGCGCCATGATGTTCTTGCGGAGGACCACGATCTCGGGGCGCTTCTCCCTGGCGAAGCGCTTCCAGCCTTCGTCCTTCAGCCGGCTCACGCGGGAGAGCCAGCGCGGGTCGAGCTCTTTCCCGACATAGTGCTTCAGGAACTTTTCGCGCGAGACGCCGCTCCGCGTGGCGAGGCGCAGCAGCCTGCCCTCGTGGTTCATCAAGCCGCGGTTGAGGCCATAGAGCTCGTCGACCGCCGCTTCGATGCGATTGTTGTTGAGCCGCACGCCCTGCATGAGCTCGATGAGCTCGCGCTTCAGCCTGTTGTAGCGCCGGGTCTGCGACTCGGTGAGCGTCTCGTTCTTCTGCGCGAGCTCCAGGCGCAGGTCCTGAAGGCGGCGGAACTTCTTGTAGGCGACCGCAATCGCGTCGAAGGTCTCGATCACCTGAGGCCGAACTGCCGCCTCCATCCCCGAGAGGGAGACGTTTCCCTCGTCGAAGTCTTCCTCGCTCTCGCTCTTCTCGGTGCCGGCAGCGCTGTCGGCGTCCCCTGCCCCGTCGGCAGCCGGCTCCGCGCCATCGGCCGATGCGCCGTCTGCGGCCTTGGTCGCATCGGCGCGCCCTGCGGCCTCCGGTCCACCGCCGTAGGTCGCCTCAAGGTCGATCACGTCGCGGAGCAGCAGCGTGCCCTCGCGCAGCGCGTCGCGCCACTCGATGATCGCGCGCATGGTCAGCGGGCTCTCGCAGATGCCGCCGATCATGGCCTGCCGCCCGGCCTCGATTCGCTTGGCGATGGCGATCTCGCCCTCGCGGGAAAGAAGCTCGACGCTGCCCATCTCACGCAGGTACATCCGCACCGGGTCGTCGGTGCGGCCGAGGTCGTCCTCATCGACCGTCGCAGGGGTAGCGGCCGGCGCTGCCGCGTCCGGCCGCTCCTCGGTGGTGCTCTCCTCGGACTCCTCGCTCTCGATGACGTTGATGCCCATTTCGGAGAGCATCGTCATCGTGTCCTCGATCTGCTCCGAGTTCACTTCGTCGGAGGGCAGGGCCTTGTTGAGCTCGTCGTAGGTGACGTAGCCGCGCTCCTTGCCACGCGCGACCATCTTGCGCACGGGCGCGGTAAGCGAATCGAGGATCGGGCTGTCGGCCTGCTCCTCGGTGCGTTCGGTGGTCTCGGCCTGTTTGACGGGCTTCGTCGCCATGCGGCTCGTTCCTTTCGGACCTCGGGATCGGGCAGGCTCCGCTTGGGCTCGCGCACGCGCTGGACCCAGCGGACGGTTCGGGGCGCACCTGCGCCTCTCGCGCCCGATTCGGGTGATGTGGGGTCGGAGGCCTCCGGGTCAAGCCTCCCCTGCAGCGAACAGTCTGAAAAACCTGCGTGTGTAAGTCAAGCGCGGTGCGGCTACCGGCATAGCAGCGCCGATGCAACCGGGCTCCCCACTACGCCCCGCTTGCCCTCGGTGCGGCGCCCAAATCCGGTATGTCCGTCTCCGCCTTCGCGGTCTCCTGCAGGCGCAAAATCCGTTCGCGGGTGTGCTGCCAGGTCTCTTCGTCGGTGTAGGCTCCCTCGGCTTCGGCCTGCGTTGCCTGCTCTTCGAGTCGCTGATGCTGGCGCTTCAGCGCATCCACGAACAGATCGCGCGCATGGTCGATGCTGGCTGGCCTGTCCAGGAAGTGAGCGCCTTGCCCCACCAGCTCTTCGACCGCACCGTCCAGCCCCTGCCCGGCGAGCGACGCGCGCAGGTCCGCACTCTCCGGCTCCGGCCCCGACTCGGCCCAGTCGATTAGCGCGGCGACGACGGCGGCAAAACGCGGCGTTTCCAGGTGGAGCCCGGCCAGCGCCTCGTGCTGCTCCACCGCCAGCGCGGGAAAGCTGAGCAGAATCTGAAGCAGGGCGCGCTCGCGGGGCTGCGCGGTGCCCTGCCCGCCGGGGCCGAGCGCCTCGCCCCGCCGGACCGGCGACTCGGGCATCGCCGACGACGGCGCGCCGTCCGACCGCCGCCCCTGCCAAGGCAGCCGCAGGCGCTGCTTAAAATCTTCAATGTAGCGATAGCCGAGGTCGCGGTCGGGGATGCGCGCGACCTGGTCCTGCAGCTGCTTGTGGGCCCGCGCGCGCGCCTCCGGCGTGTCGAGCCTGCGGCCGCCCAGCGCCATCTTCCAGAGCTGGTCGGAGAGGGGGATCGCGGCGCCAACGATCTCGGCCATCGCCCGGCGGCCGCGCTCGCGCACCATCGTGTCGGGGTCCTGGCCCGCCGGGAGAGTCGCGAAACGCAGCGAGCGCTTGGCGCTGAGTCCGGGCAGGGCGCGCTCCACGGCACGGGCAGCGGCGCGGGCACCCGCTTCGTCGCCGTCGAAGCAGAGCACCGGCTCCTCTGCGAGCCGCCAGAGCGCCTCCAGCTGCTGCTCGGTGAGCGCGGTGCCGAGCGGGGCCACCGCCTCGGCAATGCCCGCCTGGTGCAGCGCGATCACGTCCATGTAGCCCTCGACCGCGATCACCCGGTTGGCCTTGCGGGCGGCACCGGCGGCGAGGTGATAACCGTAGAGCAGGCTGCCCTTCGCGAAGAGCGGCGTTTCCGGCGAGTTGAGGTATTTCGGCTGACGCTCGCCCAGCGCCCGGCCGCCGAAGGCAACGACCCGGCCGCGTCGATCCCAAATCGGAAAGATTATCCGCCCCCGGAAGCGGTCGTAGGGCGTGCCGCCATCCTCCGGCGCGATCACGAGACCGGCCTCCATCATCGTCGCCTGGGTGACACCGTCCTGCTCCAGCCTGGTGCGGAGCGCGGTGCGGCTGTCTGGCGCGAAGCCCAGGCGGAACGTGGCACGGGTTTCCTCTTCCACCCCGCGCGCATCGAGGTAGCGGCGGGCTGCTACGCCGCGCGGTCCCACCAGCTCGGCCTCGAACCAAGCAGCAGCGGACTCCATCACGCCATAGAGCGACTGTCGCTTCTCTTCCTTGGCCGCGGCGCGCGGGTCGCGCGCCGGGAGGGCCAGGCCCGCATCGCCGGCCAGGCGCTCCACCGCTTCGGGGAACGAGAGGCCCTCGTCCCGCATGAGGAAGCCGATGACGTCGCCGTGGGCGCCGCAACCGAAGCAGTGGAAGAAGCCCTTCTCCTCGTTCACCGTGAAGGAGGGCGTCTTCTCCTTATGAAAGGGGCAGAGGCCGATCGATTCCCGCCCGCGGCGCACGAGCCGCACGCGCTTGGCGATCACGCCTTCCAGCGGAACGCGTGCGCGAATCTCGTCCAGAAATTGCGGTGGGAACGTCATCCCCTCACGCCTGGCTGAGCGCTAATCATGGCCCGGCTCGCGCCGGTTTCCCAGCCCTTGTGACTCTCACGGGGCGGTTCTCTCCCCGTCTGCCGGTACTGCGTGGGCCGACCCCTGCGGATCAGCTAGAGGCGAGCAGCTCCTTCACCAGCCCGCTCGCCTTGGCGAAGTCCATACGGCCGGAATACTTTTGCTTCAGGCACGCCATCGTGCGGCCCATGTCCTTGATCGTGCAAGCATTTAAGTCGTTCACGACGCCGCGCACGGCCGAGACCAGATCCTCGCCCTCGATCGCCGGCGGCAGGAAGGTCTGGATCACCGCGATCTCCTCGGCCTCGCGCTCTGCGAGATCGATTCGGCCGCCCCGTTCGTACAGCTCGATGCTTTCGCGGCGCTGGCGAATCATGGTCTGCAACAGGGCCAGAATCTGGCCGTCGTCCAGCTCGCCGTTCCCCTTGCCGCGTTCGGCAATGTCGCGGTCCTTGAGCGCCGCCAGGATCAGCCTGATGGTCGCCACCCGGCAGGGTTCGCGCGCCTTCATCGCGTGCTTGAGCGCGTCCTCCAGCTGCGGTCGCAGCATGGGCAGTCTCCCGTCACTCGGAATGGCAGGGACTATAGGCACCCGTTCGCGGCGATCAACGACGATTCGCGCTTGACAAGAATCTCGTTTCTCGACGGGCCCTTCGGGCGGCCGATTTGGGCTCCCTGAGGGTCCGCAATTGAGAATTGGGGTCGATGCTTGACCCCGGCATGGCCCCGACTACACTGCGGCCACCTTTGATTCGGACGGGGCGGCGGGGACGCGCGGCCGGTCCGCAGGAACTTCGATGTCAGTGACCGGATCTCCTACCGCCACAGCGGCGCTTGCGCTCGCCGACGGAACGGTCTTTCGCGGCCGAGGCCTGGGTGCGCGGGGCGAGGCTGTGGGTGAAGTCTGCTTCAACACTGCGATGAGCGGCTATCAGGAAATCCTCACCGACCCCTCCTACGCCGGCCAGATCATCACCTTCACCTTTCCCCACATCGGCAACGTGGGAACCAACGAAGACGACCTGGAATCGGGCACGCCGGCGGCACTCGGGCTGGTGCTCCGGGCCGATATTACCGAGCCCTCCAACTGGCGCGCGGTGCAGCACCTCGAACGCTGGCTGGAGCGGCGCGGCCTCATCGGCATCGCCGGCGTCGATACCAGGCGGCTGACCCGGCTGCTTCGCTCAGGTGGCGCACAGGACGGCGCGCTCGCGCATACGCCCGAGCCGGAGGCCATCGACGAGGCAGCCCTTGTCGCCAAGGCGCGCGCATGGCCGGGGCTCGAAGGCATGGACCTCGCCAAGCAGGTCTGCTGCCGCCAGGCCTACGGCTGGCAGGAGACCACCTGGGACCACGAGACCGGCGCATACGGCACTCTCGCCGCGCCGCGCCACCGTGTGGTCGCGGTCGATTATGGTGCCAAGCGGAACATCCTGCGCTCGCTCGCCGCCACCGGCTGTGAGGTGACCGTCGTGCCCGCGACGGCGGACGCGGACACGATTCTCGCCCATGAGCCGGACGGCATCTTCCTCTCGAACGGTCCGGGAGACCCGGCCGCGACTGGCGAGTACGCGGTGCCGGTCATTCGGTCGCTGATTGCGAGCGGGCTGCCGATCTTCGGCATCTGCCTCGGCCACCAGCTGCTCGCGCTGGCGCTCGGTGCGGAGACCAAGAAGATGCCCTTCGGCCATCGGGGCGCCAACCATCCGGTCAAGGAACTCGAGACCGGGCGGGTCGAGATAACGAGCCAGAACCACGGCTTCGAGGTCATGGCCGAGTCGCTGCCTGCCGGCGTCTCGGCCACGCACGTCTCCCTCTTCGACGGCACGCTGGAAGGCCTCGCCGTCGACGATCGGCCGATCTTCTCGGTCCAGTACCACCCGGAAGCGTCGCCCGGCCCGCAGGATGCCCAGCATCTCTTCGCCCGGTTTGTCGCGCTGATGGGCTGAGGGCAGGCGCACACACGATGCCGAAGCGGACCGATATCGGCTCGATCATGGTGATCGGAGCCGGCCCCATCGTGATCGGCCAAGCCTGCGAATTCGACTATTCGGGCACGCAGGCCTGCAAGGCGCTCAAGGACGAGGGCTACCGGGTGATCCTGGTGAACTCGAACCCGGCGACGATCATGACCGACCCCGAGTTCGCCGACGCCACCTACGTCGAGCCGATCACGCCCGCCATCGTGGCGCGCATCATCGCTGCGGAGAAACCGGACGCCCTGCTGCCCACCATGGGCGGCCAGACGGCGCTCAACACGGCGCTGGCCCTCGCCGACGACGGCACGCTGGAGCGCCACGGCGTCGACCTGATCGGCGCCTCGCGGGACGCCATCGAGATCGCAGAAGACCGCGAGGCCTTTCGCGAGGCGATGAGGGAGATCGGGCTGGAGTGCCCGAAGAGCCGGATCGCGCGCTCGCTCGACGAGGCCAGCCAGGCCCTCGACCTGGTAGGACTGCCGACCATCATCCGGCCCTCCTACACCCTGGGCGGCACCGGCGGCGGCATCGCCTACAACCGCGAGGAGTTCGCGAAGCTCGCCGCGGGCGGTATCGACGCCTCGCCCGCCGGCGAGATCCTGGTCGAGGAATCGGTGCTCGGCTGGAAAGAGTTCGAGATGGAGGTCGTGCGCGACAAGGCCGACAACGCCATCATCGTCTGCTCCATCGAGAACGTGGACCCGATGGGCATCCACACCGGCGATTCGATCACGGTCGCGCCGGCGCTCACGCTCACCGACAAGGAGTATCAGCTGATGCGCAACGCCGCCATCGCGGTGCTGCGCAAGGTCGGCGTCGAGACCGGGGGCTCCAACGTCCAGTTCGCGGTGGACCCCGCTACGGGCCGGCTGGTCGTGATCGAGATGAATCCGCGGGTCTCGCGCTCGTCGGCCTTGGCGTCCAAGGCGACCGGGTTCCCTATCGCCAAGGTCGCGGCCAAGCTCGCCGTCGGCTACACCCTCGACGAGATTGCAAACGACATCACGGGCGTCACGCCGGCTTCCTTCGAGCCCAGCATCGACTACGTGGTGACCAAGGTCCCGCGCTTCGCGTTCGAGAAGTTCCCGGGTGCCGAGCCCCTGCTCACCACCTCGATGAAGTCGGTCGGCGAGGCCATGGCGATCGGGCGGAGCTTCAACGAATCTTTGCAGAAGGCGCTCCGCTCGATGGAGACCGGGCTCACCGGCCTCGACGAGATCGCCATTCCCGGCGCCGAGGAAGGCGACCACGAGCCGATCATCGCGGCACTCGGCCAGCCGAGGCCCGACCGACTGCTGGTGATTGCCGAAGCGCTCCGGCGCGGCGTCGGCATCGACGCGGTCCACAGTGCCTGCGCCGTCGATCCCTGGTTCCTGCGCGAGATCGAGACGATCGTGCGCGCCGAGGCGGAGGTCCGCGCGCACGGCCTGCCCGCCGACGCATCGGCTCTCGGCCGGCTGAAGGCGTTGGGGTTCGGAGACCGGCGGCTTGCCGCGCTGGCCGGTACCGACGAGACGACGGTCGCGGCAAGGCGAGCGGAGCTCGGCGTCCACCCCGTCTTCAAGCGGATCGACACCTGCGCCGCCGAGTTCGAATCGCGCACGCCCTACATGTACTCCTGCTACGAGACCGCAAGCCACGGCGCGCTGCCTGAGTGCGAGGCGGACCCGAGCGCGCGCCGCAAGGTCGTGATCCTCGGCGGCGGTCCCAACCGCATCGGCCAGGGCATCGAGTTCGATTACTGCTGCGTCCACGCAGCCTACGCGCTCAAGGACGCGGGCTTCGAGACCATCATGGTCAACTGCAACCCGGAGACGGTCTCCACAGACTACGACACCTCCGACCGGCTCTACTTCGAGCCGCTCACCACGGAGACGGTACTCGACATCGTCCGCGTCGAGCGGAGCGCCGGCGAGGTGGTGGGTCTCAACATCCAGTTCGGCGGGCAGACGCCGCTCAAGCTCGCGAAGGCGCTGGAGGCGGCGGGCGTGCCGATCCTGGGCACGGCGCCCGATGCCATCGACCTGGCCGAAGACCGCGAGCGTTTTCGCACCCTGCTCGCGGAGCTTGGGCTCCGGCAGCCGGCGAACGAGACCTGCACGTCGAGCGACGAGGCCCGCGCCATCGCCGAGCGCATCGGCTATCCGGTCGTGGTTCGCCCCTCCTACGTGCTGGGCGGCCGCGCCATGGAGATCGTCAGCGACAGCGACGGTCTCAACCGCTACATGCGTGACGCCGTGGAAGCCTTCGGCGATGGCCCGATCCTGCTCGACCGCTATCTCAAGGACGCGGTGGAGGTCGATGTCGATGCGCTGGCCGACGGCGAGAACGTCGCCGTCGCCGGAATCATGGAGCACATCGAGGAGGCGGGCATCCACTCCGGCGATTCGGCCTGCTCGCTGCCGCCGCATTCGTTGAGCGAAGAGACCGTGGACGAGCTGCGCCGCCAGACTGTCGCGCTCGCCCGTGCGCTCGACGTGCGCGGCCTGATGAACGTGCAGTACGCCGTGCAGGCCGGCACCGTCTACGTGCTGGAGGTCAACCCGCGGGCGAGCCGCACCGTGCCCTTCGTCGCCAAGAGCATCGGCGCTCCCATCGCGAAGCTCGCGGCGCTTGCCATGGCCGGCGAACGGCTTCCGGAGGCGATCCTGAACGGCGGCGCGGCACCTCAGCATGTCGCGGTCAAGGAGGCGGTGTTTCCCTTCGCCCGCTTCCCCGGTGTGGACACCGTGCTCGGGCCGGAGATGAAGTCGACAGGCGAGGTCATGGGCATCGACCGCGACTTCGGCAGCGCCTTCGCCAAGGCGCAGATCGGTGCCGGCATGCACCTGCCGGTCGCCGGCCGCGCCTTCGTCTCGGTGCGCGACGACGACAAGCCCGCCGCCGTCGCCATCGCTCGCAGCCTGGCCGAGCTCGGATTCGACCTCGTCGCCACCAGCGGCACCCGCGCGGCGCTGGCACGCGCGGGCATCGCGGCCGCGCACGTCAACCGGGTCCAGCAGGGCCGCCCGCACATCGTGGACGCCATCAAGGACGGCACCATCCAGCTCGTGGTCAACACCACGGAGGGCGCGCAGGAGCGGCTGGCGAGCTATCGGCTCCGCCGCGCGGCGCTGGAGCAACAGGTGCCCTACTTCACCACGCTCTCCGGCAGCCGTGCGATGATCCGCGGCGTCGAGGCGCTGAAGGGCGGCAGCCTTGATGTGGCTCCGCTCCAGTCCTATTCTCAAGCCAATCGGAACGTCGGCGCCTAACGCCGGCAGCGGGAGATCATCGACAGGCTCGGGAGGGGACGCGCCCCGGATGCGGGCGCGCGGCAGTCCAGCGATGGACAGATACTTGATGACGCCCGAGGGGCACAAGCGCCTCAAAGAAGAGCTCAGTCGTCTCAAGGCCGAGCGGCCCCGCATCGTGCGCGAGATCGCAGCCGCCCGCGAGCACGGCGATCTGTCGGAGAACGCCGAGTACCACGCCGCCAAGGACCGCCAGGGCCTGACCGAGGCGCGCATCCTGGAGCTCGAAGCGAAGCTCGGCGGTGCCGAGGTAATCGACACCAGCACGCTCTCCGGCGATCGCGTGCAGTTCGGCGCAACGGTTTCCATCGTCGATGAAGACACGGAAGCCGAGAGCACCTACCAGATCGTCGGCGCCGACGAGGCCGACGCGAGCGAGGGCCGACTCTCCATCGCCTCGCCGTTGGCGCGGGCACTGGTCGGCAAGTCCACGGGCGATTCCGTCGAGCTCGAGACCCCCGGCGGGCGCCACACCTACGAGATCACCGCCGTCCTCTACGGCTGAACCTACGGTGTTGTTTCCCAGATTAGCTGACCGCAGATTTGCCGGATTATTTCGCGCGGCGGCGAGGCGGATTTCCCACGCTGTTTGGTCATTGTCGGAAGGAAGAGAGGGGGTGGGGGGGTGTCGGCCGGCCGTCGGCGCGTCAAGCCGCTACGCGGCTCCTTCGCTGCGCTACGGCCCTTCGGGTGACCCGCCGCCGTCCGCCCGACTGAGTGCATCCATGGCCGTAAGCGGAGCTTTCGGCCATGGGCCGATCGCTCGACGCCTTGTCGTGGCCGGAGCCTGACGAGCGGTTTGCGAGGGTGGTTCCCGTGAGCGGTTCCCCCTCGAACCCCTAGGGATGGGCGGAACCGGGAACCGGGAACCGGGCGTTGTCGGGGTGGCTGCCGTTGGCGGCCGGGGAGGCCTTTTCGGCCTGGCCCGCGGCGAGGCCGTAGTGCCCCTCGGCGTCGTGCCGGACGCGTCCTTCGCGGACGAGCTTTTTGAGGACGACGCCGACGGTCTTGTGCCGGGTCGCGGCGCGTTCGCGGATCTGGCGCTGCGACAGCGGCGTCCCGGCTTCGGCGAGCGCCTTGAGGATGCGCCGTTCGGCGGTTTCGGGCTCGGGCGCGGCCTCGGCAGTATCCACTTGGCGGAGGCGCAGCGCGGGCCCCTTGCCGTCATCGGCGAGTTCGATCTCGATGTCATTGAGGCCGGGGGCGGCGCGGTGCTCGACGGTCATGACGATCTGCCTGTCGCGTCGGCGCAGGTAGAGATTCGAATCGCCCCACGCGTGCAGTTCCGAGCTTCCGCGCAGGGCCTGGCCGGGCCTTGTGGCGCCGCTCTTGCGGGCGTGGTGGACGAGCAGGACGGCGGCTCCGAAGCGGCGCTGGATGTCGCGTAGGAAGCCGAGGATGGGGGCGACCTCGGCGACGGTGTTCTCGTCGACGCCGTGCAGCCGGACCAGGGGGTCGAGGACGACGAGGCGGGGCCGGATGCGTTGCACCGTCTCGACCAGCCGCCGGCGGTCGGCGCGATGATCGAGGCGCAGCGCGGGCACGTCGATGACTGCGATGTCGAGGCTCTCGAACCGGGCGCCTGCGGCGCTCGCGATACCCTGGAGCCGGGCACGCACGATGTGGCCGGCGTCCTCGGCGGCGAACAGCAGGACGGGTCCTGGCTCGTCGGCGGCGAAGCGGCGCAGGCAGGGGACGCCGGCGGCGACCGCGACGGCGAGGTCGAGCGCCAGGAAGGACTTGCCGCACTTGGGCTCGCCGCCGACGATGCCGACCGCCTGGCGCCCCCACAGCCCGTCGATGAGCCACTGCTGCTGGCGCGGCCGGTCCTCCAGCTCCACCGGCGCCCGCGTCGGGAAGCCGTTCGCCGCCGCGTCCCCGGTGCCGGTCACGGCTTGAGCTCCTCGATGGCATTCTGGAGGTGGCCGGCGTTGACCGTCTTCGCCTTCTCCAGGGCGGCGGCCGACAGCGCGTAGTGGGCGAGGCGGTTGACCTGGCGCGGCAGGCCGCGGGTTCCCTGGAACAGGGCCTCGACGGCGGCGTCCTCGAACAGCGGCAGCTCGCATCCGGCGAGGCGCAGGCGGTGGGTCAGATAGGCCTCGACCTCGTCGCGGTCGAGGCCGGTGAGGTGGTGGCGGACGACGACGCGCTGGGAGAGCGATTCGTGCACCGCCATCGACAGCCGCCGCCTGAGCTCGGTCAGCCCGACCAGGATCAGGCACATGCGGTTCTCGGAGTCCATCGCGAAGTTGGTCAGCAGGCGGAGGTCCTCCAGCACGTCGTTGCGCAGATGATGGGCCTCGTCGACGACCAGCACCGGGAACTGCCTGGCCTCGGTCGCGAGGCGCGAGATCTCGGTCCTGATCGCGTGGTGGGCCGAGGATCGCGAGCGCTCGACGGTGATGCCGATCTCCCAGGCGATGGACTTGTACATGTCGAGCACGTTGCCGGTGGTCAGCGAGACGTAGTGGACTCGGAACAGGCCGGGGTGGAGCTGGGCGGTAAGATGCCGGCACACGGTTGTCTTGCCGGCACCGACCTCACCGGTGAGCATGCCGATGCCCTTGAGCTCGATGAGGTGGCCGAGCCGGGCCTCGGCCTCGCGGCGCGCGCTGGATTCGAACAGCTCGTCGGTCTCCGCCACGGTCTCGAAGGGCATGCGGGTGAAGGCGAAGTGGCGCTGGTACATCAGTCGTCCTCCTTGAACTTGCGCATCTTGAGCGGCGAGGGCGGCGGCTCTGGGGCCGGGTCGTCGGGTTCGATCTTCTTGGAGTAGTGGCCGCGCTTCACCGCGGTGTTGGCGTAGGCGTCGAGGCGGGTTGCCTGGCCGACAGGCTTGCCGTCGTGCACCACGCCGAGCGGCCGCGACGGCGGCGCATCCGGGTCGTAGCGCAGCACCACCCTGTGGCCGACCAGCAGGGCGTCGACCTCGTAGACGCGGCCGTTCAGGCTGACGGTGCGGTCCTTGTGGACCAGCCGCTTGGCCTCGAAGAGGAAGATATCGTCGAGGTCCAGCGTGGCGTCGGGGTAGCGGACCGCGGCCGAGGCGAGTGCCCATTGCTCGAGCGGGGTGCGCCCCTCAAGGCCGCGATGCGGACTGTTGTGATACTCGCCCTCGATCCACGCCCACAGGCTGCGGTTGAGCGTCTGGAGGCTGTCCAGGACCGGCGCATCGAGATGGGCGAGCCAGCCGGCGCGAAGCGTTCTGAACCACCGTTCGATCTTGCCCTTTCCCGCTGGTTGATACGGCCTGGCATGCACCAGCACGATGCCCAGCTTCGCGCAGATCAGGGCGAGCTGGCGGGAGCGGTAGGCGGCGCCGTTGTCGACATAGAGGCGCTGCGGCAGGCCGCGGCGGATCAGCGCGTTCTTGAACACGGGCAGGAAGGCCTGGACGCTCTCGGCCATGGCGAAGGCGGCGAAGGGCACGACCCGGGTGGCGTCGTCGATGAAGGCGATCAGGTAGGTCTTGCGTCGGCTCCGGCCGTGCCGGACCTTCGGCCCGTGCATGACGTCGCTCATCCACAGCTCGCCGGCGTCCCGGAAGGCGAAGCGGCGGCGGTCGGCGCCGTCCGGCGGCTTGCCGTCGAACAGCCCCTCGCGGCTCAGCAGCCGGTGCACGGTGGATGGAGCGAGCGGGTGATCGATGCCCTCCTCGACGGCCGCGCGGATGATCGCGCGCACCGGCCAGGTCGGGTTGTCGACCTTCAGCGTGACCAGGCGCTCGGCGACCTCGGCCGGCAGCCGCCGGGGCTTCCCGCGGTCGCTACGTGGTCTGGGGTAGAGCGCCTCGAAGCCGCCATCGCGATAATGCCTGATCCAGTCCCGCATGGTGTCGGCGGCGACACGGGTCCGGTCGGTTCCGGGGATGGCATAGGTCTGGCTCGCCTTCTCGCGAAGCTTGTCGCCGACGCCCTTGGCGCCCATCGGCAGATGCACCAGATCGGCGATGACGCCGTATCGGAACAGCGCGATCGCCTGGCGAAGGTCGTCGTCGGATTCCTTCATGTCATGGTCCTCGTTGCTGGGGCTCTTCGGCCCCGGGACCATGACGCTACGCCGCCGCCGGAGGGGGATCAGGCCCCATCGAGTGTTGGAAGCCCGCCTTGCGACTCATCGTGCCGATTCCGTGGGGTTGGAAGCCCAATGGGGCGGGCAGCATCTGCAGTTGCTCAGACACCAGGCCACGCAGCGCCATCAAGGCGCTGTCGCTGTTGAGACGCTCGCGAACCGCCACCATGGTGGCCGCGCAGCCCGCCAGCCGGTCGGGGATCAGGCCGATGACACGGACAAGAACGTTGTGGACCAGGCGAAGCCGGTGGCGCACCCAGCGCATCGCGCCGGGAAGCTCGATCGCGTCTTCGTCCTCGGGGCAGCGCACCTCGTTCGCTGCCTCCTCCAGGCTGCCGGCTTTCTCCGCCGCCACAACAACCGCTTCCAGATCGTCGAGCGTGCCCGGCAGCCGCGACGACAGGCAGTCGGCCAGCATGCTGATCGTCGTATGGCTCTCACGGCAATACCAGCGGGGAACCTTCGCACCGGGCGGGGTCTTCCGCCCGTAGGTGCCGTGGCTGCCCACGGAACATCCGCCGTGCGGGTGATTCGGGCAGCGCTCAAGCCTTGCCTCGCGCCACGCCTCGGTCTTAACGTATTCCTCGCCGGTAAGCCCCGTCTCGTAACGAAGCTGCAAACCGGCCATGGCCCGGCGGGGATCAGCCCGTGCGGGCCTCTTCCTTGTTGTTCCTCGTCAGTCCGAGACTACGAAACCGCCCCGGCGACGCAAAGCCGCCAGGTCCACCCATCCCACGCTCGGCCACAATCCCGGGGAATTCACCGGCAGCCCAATGTGGGAAAAAAACCCGAGTTCCTATCGGGCTAAACCGCGAGACAACACTACGGCTTCCCTCTCGCGTTCCGGCGAGACGCCCAACCGTCAACGGCGGCAGGATTACGTACCGGCTTAGCGGCCCTGCAGTGTGAGGCCGGAGAGATCGATTTCCGGATCGCGGCCGCAGATGAGGTCCGCCACGATGCGGGCGGACCCGCAGGCCATCGTCCACCCGAGATGACCGTGGCCGGTGTTGAGGTAGAGGCCCTCGATGGGCGTCGGGCCCAGATAGGGGCAGCCGTCCGGCGTCACCGGCCGCAGGCCGGTCCAGCCCTCGCCGGCGGTTCGATCCGGATAGTCGGGAAAGAGGGAGAAAAAGAATTCCTGAAGATGGCGGATGCGGTTCGGATTGAGCGACGTGTCGTAGCCCGCAAACTCCGCAGTGCCGGCGACGCGAATACGGTCGCCGATGCGGACGACCCCGACCTTGTCTCCCTCATCGGAAAAGGGGATAAGGGGCGCTGCGTTCCAGTCGCCCACGGGGAAAGTGACCGAGTAACCCTTGACCGGGTAAATCGGGAGCCTGATGCCCAGCCCGCGCAGTTGGGCGGCGCTGCCTGTGCCCAGGGCCACGACGCAGGCCTCCGCGTCCAATCGGCCGGTGTCGGTCCGCACTCCCGAGACTCTGCCCCCAGCCAGCTCGATCACTTCCACCGTCTCGCCGTAGCGGAACGCCACTCCATTTGACGCGCACTCTTGTGCCAGCCGTTGGGTAAACACGTGTGAGTCTCCGGCTTCGTCGTCCGGGTAGTGAATGCCGCCGGCGATCCGGTCTGCCTGATCGCGCAGCGCCGGTTCCAGCGCGACACATTCGTCGGGATCGAGCGCGTGGAGTCGCACCCCAAGTTCCCGCAGCATGTCGGCCGCGAGACGGGTCTTTTCCACCGAAAGTCGGTCGCGAAGCAGCCGAAGCGTTCCGCGGGCATTGGCGTCGTAGTCGATACCGGTTTCCTGGACGATACGGTGCAGACAATCGCGACTGAAGCTGCTCAATCGAAGAGCGTTGCGGGTGTTTTTGCGCCAATGGTCGTGATTGCATTGGCGAATAAACTTGATACCCCAGGAGAGTAGGCCGGGCACCGCACCCAACCGAACCAGCATGGGCGAGTTCTCTCGCCCCAGCCACTTGACCATCAACAGGGGTGTGCCGGGCGATGCCCACGGGTCCGACATGCTGGGCGTGATGAGTCCGCCATTGGCGAACGACGTCTCGAGCGCCGGTGCATGCCGGCGTTCGACGAGGGAGACCTGGCAGCCGTTCTGGGCGAGAAACCAGGCCGACGTGACTCCGACAACGCCGCCGCCCAGCACCACGACGTGTCGTGCCGACGCCATTCACTTTCTCCCGGTAACGCGAGGCCTATCGTACCTCAGTCACGTCGAATTCCCTGCCGAATATCGTCCAATTTTGACGCGCTAAATTGCCGACGATTTCAAAGGAAGTTTGGGAATGAGAATTCAATTCCGGAGTGACTGATCGAGATGACAGTCGGCATACGCATTTGTAGGGTTTGCTAAACGACGCAACTTGCTCCCACGCCGCATGCGACCGCGATGCAAGGTCGGCGCCGGTCCCACACGTCTGAGAAGAGAGGATCCCCATGGCATTACCGATCTTTCACATGGCAACCGGTGCACCCACGCCCGTCGCGCCCTTCAGCCACGCGGTGGACGCCGACGGCTGGGTCTTCGTCACCGGTCAGATGCCGAACGATGCGAACGACGAAGCCGCTCCCCTCCCCGCCGGCATCGAAGGCCAGACCCGAAACGTCATGGCCAATCTCGAGATCGTGCTTGCCTCCCTCGGCCTCGGCTTCGAGCACGTCATCGTCGCGCGGGTCTATCTCACGCACTTTAAGGAGGATTACGGGGCGATGAACGCGGTCTACGAGACCTACTTCGATCCCGAACGGCGCCCCGCGCGCACCTGCGTGGGCGTCACCGGGCTCGCCCTCGATGCCCGTGTCGAGATCGACCTGCTGGCACGACGGCCGTGACTCCCGAATGCGATCCGCACCGTGGCGCGCACCCCTTGGACCGACGGTGGCGCATCGGCTATGAGGGGCGCAGCGACGAGACGCATACACGCCGCGGACGTGGACGCTCCAACGGCCCGGCACAGCCAGGGAGACATCGATGGAAATTATTGCCGATCCGATCACCGTGAACTGCCGCAAGGTCCTCGCGGGCCTCAAGCTAATCGGCGCGGACTACACCCTGACCAAGGTCGATTATTTCAAGGGCGAGCAGAAGAGCCCAAAGTCGTGGCGATCAATCCGAACGCCACCATCCCGGTCATGCGCGATGGCGACCTGGTGCTCTGGGAATCGAACTCGATCCTGCAGTACGCCGCCGACAAGGCGGGCAATGCCAGCGCATACCCGACCGACCTCGCGACCAGGGCCGACGTCAACCGCTGGCTTCTGTGGGAATGCGGGGCCTGGTTCCCGACCTGCTACGTCCATCTGGTCGAGAACTGCGTGAAGCCACTGCTCGGCGCCGAGACGGACCCCTCGGTGCTCGACGGCGAGGCGCCGAACTTCCACAAGCTCGCCGGCATCATGGACGCGCGCCTGGGCGGGAGCGCCTACCTCTGCGGCGACCAGCCGACCATCGCCGACGTGGCGCTGGCCGCGCCGATGCACCTCCACGGCTGGGCCAAGCTGCCGCTCGACGACCACCCCAACGTCGTGCGCTGGATGACGGAGGGGATCGAGACGCAGCCCTGGTGGAAGGCCACGCACGTGGGCGAGGGCTTCGTAGCGTCATAGGCGGCCTGAGCCGGGCGGCCAGCCGTTCGCCTTCGTTTAGCCTGAAGCTGGAGCGGAGGCAGGGGTGTCCGACAACGACTTGTCGGGGCGCGTCGCCCTGGTGACCGGCGGCTCGCGGGGCATCGGCCGCGCGATCTGCCGGCGTCTCGCCGGGGCCGGTGCGTGGGTGGCGGTCAACTACGCGTCGAGCGACGAGGCCGCTCAGGAAACCCTGGCCGGGATCAGGACCGACGGCGGCGAGGGGGGCGCGTACAAGGCCGACGTCTCGTCGTTCGAGGCGACCGATGCGATGTTCGGACGCATCGAGGCGGACCGCGGCCCGGTCGACCTCCTGGTCACCAACGCCGGGATCGCCTCGTTCCAGGACGATGTCGACATGCCAGTCGAGCTCTGGCGGCGCATCCTGTCGGTGAACCTGGACGGCACCTTTCACTGCGTATGGCGCGCCAAGGCAGGCATGCTGGCCCGGGGGGACGGGCGCATCGTCTGCATCTCCTCGATCAACGGTCTGGCGCCGACCACGATGCGCTCGGACCGGCTGATCGCCTACGGCACGTCGAAGTCCGCCATCATCGGGTTTGCGCGCAACTGCGCGGTCGCGTTCGGCCCCGCCATCCGCGTCAACTGCGTGGCGCCCGGCCTGATCGACACGGACATGACGAGCGGCATGAGCGACGAGATGCGCCAGCGCATCATCGCGGGCACGCCCGCAGCCCGGACCGGCACGCCCGAAGACATCGCCGCGCTCACCCACTTCCTGCTCAGCGACGCCGCAGGCTTCATCACGGGCCAGACCTGCGTCGCCTCCGGCGGACTCGTCACGCTGCCCTGACGGGTGTTCGTCGCTCGTCAGCTTCCGAGACTCGGTCTCGGATCGACAATCTATTGAGAACTCACTGCTTTTTTGACCGCCCCGGCATGCCCTCGTCCTTGCGAAGGTCCGGGTGCAGAAGGTTCCAGGGCTGCGCGCTTGCGACGTAAATCTCCCGGCTCGGCTGGAACCAGCTTGGGTCGTCCAAGCTTCCGGCATAGAGCGCCCGGACCCCCGGGTGCGCGCCGTTGGTCAGGAACAGCGGCGTGCCGCACGCGGGACAGAACGCTCGCCCCATGGCATGTCCCGTATCCGAGGGTCTCTCGAACCAGTTCGGCTCGCCGCGCAGGAGCGAGAAATCGTCCTCCTTCACCACGATGACCGGCATGTAGGCGCCGCCGGTCGCCTGCTGGCAATGGGTGCAATGGCAGTTGCCCATGTAGCGCGGGGCGGCCGCACATTCGTACTGGATGGCCCCGCATGCGCAGCCGCCGCCGAATGGGACTTCCATGATCGCTCCTCCCTTGGCGTCGTAGCCAAGCTTGACGCTATATCTCCGTCCGCACGGCGTCCGCCGCGAGCGGCGCGAGCCGTGCCGGAGTGAATGGCGCGAGGTCCACGTGGCCGCTCGCGCCGTCCGCGATGAGCTCGGCCACGGCCTCGCCCGTGGCCGGGGCGTTCAGCATCCCCCAGACCGAGTGAGCGGTCGCCACGTAGGCGCCGTCCACGCCGGGGACGGCGCCGATGAGCGGCAGCCCGTCCTCGACGACAGGGCGATAGCAGGCCTGCTCGGCCAGCACCTCCGCATCGCCGAGCGCCGGCGCGACCTGCGCCGTCATGGCGCGGAGACGGGCCGTGCCGCCTTCCTCCGGCGCCACCGCGGCGGGATCTACCGGCAGCGGCGCCTCGCTGGAGAGGCCGCAGACGTAGGTCGTGCCGTCGGGCCGGGGATAGACCTCCGGCGAGGCGAAGTCGCCCGTCGCCGTCTCGAGCTCCGCGAAGAGCGCGTGGGGAACCGGCTCGGGCGTGTAACGGAAGACCACGCTGTGGCCCTTCAGGCCATAGATGGCGGGCAGCGGCAGCCAGCGGCTCGCCAGCACCGACCAGGGGCCCATGGCGATGACGACCGCGTCGCCTTCGACCTCCTGCCCATCCACGATGGCACCACGCACGGCGCCATCGTCGCCGAACACGAGGCCGCCCACGCTGCCCATGCGCAGGCGCGCGCCCGTTCCGATCGCCGCGCGCATCATGGCCTTGGTGAAGTCCGCCGGGTTGACCTGGGCCGTGGTTTCGCCGGTGCCGAGTTGGCGGTGCACGGCCGCGTCCTGCGCCAGCCAGCCGGGCCCGTCGAGCCGGCGGAAGGAGCCCACGTCCCGGCGCGCGCTGGCAACGACACCGAGCGTGTCGAGCCTGCGGTAGCCCCACTCGTCGTCGATCGTCTCGGCAAGCTCCGCGTGCAGGGCGAAGCTGCGCCGGGCCAGCGGCTCGGCCGGCGAGCCGTCGCACCAGTCGAGCGCGAGGAACCCGCCCGACTTGCCGGAGGCCGCGTTGGCGATGCCGGTGCGCTCGATCACCACGGCCTCGATGCCGCGCTGGCCGAGGAAGTAGGCGATCGACGTGCCGATCACGCCGCCGCCGCAAATCAACACGCGCATCTGCACCTCGCGACGGCCGACCAGCGCCACCAAGTAGACATCGCGGCTTCTCCCATCGAGCCTGAGACATCAACCCTGCGCCGGCCCGGCTGCGGTTGCAACAGCCTGCCTGTCCGCTACAGTCGGCGCCCTTTCGACCCACGGATGGACGGACGCTCATGCTCAGCCGCGAGGAACTGATCGCCCTCGTCGAGGACGCCTACTTTTCCAACGTCGACAACAAGAACCTGGAGCCTGCCGTCGCGTGCTTCGCGGAGGACGCCGAGCTCCGCATCCAATCGGCGCACGTGAGCCACGTGGGCCACGATCAGATCAGACGCATGTTCAGTGACTTCATGGCCGCGACCAAGATCATCTACCACGGCGACTTCAGCCATGTCGTCGACGTGGAGAACCAATGGATCGCCTCGCAGTTCGTCGCCCGCAACGACTACGACGACGGCCGCCACGTGGAGATGCGCAACTGTAACTTCTTCCAGATCGAGGACGACCGCTTCAAGCGCGTAACGATCTACATGACCGACGAGAACCCGCTGGTCTGAAGTCGCCCCCGCTGCCGTTCCTTGCGGCGCTAGGCGCGATTCGCCAGACTCGCCGCCAGCATTGGTGAGATACACCCATGAGCGACCGCCCGCAGATCGACCCGCCCTACCTGCTCTTCCTCGGCGACGCGCGCGATGCGCTCGCCGCCAAGACCGCGCGTGGGGTGTTCGTCTTCCGGCCGGAGTGGTGCCTCGGCCAGCTGAGGCTGCCGGGCTGCAAACCCCGCCTCGACCTGCCCGAGATGACGGTGGAGGAAGCAGCGGAAAAGGGTGCGAAGAGCTTCATCGTCGGCGTCGCCAATGCGGGCGGTGTGGTTAGCGAGAGCTGGATTTCCACCCTCGTGGCGGCACTCGAAGCGGGCCTCGACGTCGCCAGCGGCCTCCACGTGCGGCTCAGCGACCTTCCGGCGGTGCGCGACGCGGCCGAGGCCAACGGCCGCCATCTCTTCGACGTGCGCCATCCGTCGCAGGAGTTCAAGGTGGGGACCGGCGTGCGCAGAGCCGGCAAGCGCCTGCTCACGGTGGGCACCGACGCCTCGGTCGGCAAGATGTACGCAACCCTTGCGCTGGAAGCCGAGTGGCGCAAGCGCGGGGTCCCCTGCACCTTCCGCGCGACCGGGCAGACCGGCATCTTCGTCGCCGGACGCGGGGTCTCGGTCGATGCCGTGGTGGCCGACTTCATCTCCGGCGCTGCCGAGTGGCTTACGCCTGAGAACGACCCGGACCACTGGGATCTCGTGGAAGGGCAGGGCTCGCTCTCTCACCCCTCCTACGCGGGGGTGACGCTGGGCCTGATTCACGGCGCCCAGCCCGACGCCATCGTGGTCTGCCACGAGCCGACGCGAACCAACATGCGGGGCCTGCCGGGCTGGCCGCTGCCCGAGCTCGGGGCCTGCATCGAGGCCAACCTGCAGGCGGCACGGCTCACCAATCCCGACGTCGTGTGCGCAGGCATCTGCGTCAACACCGAGGCGCTTGGGGATGCCGAGGCCGCGGCGCTGCTAGAGGAACTGGGAGCGGCCCACGGCCTGCCCTGCGTCGACCCGATCCGCACCGGCGCGGGCCCGATCGCCGACCGCCTGCTGTAGGAGGCCGCACCGGTGGGCCGTCGCCTCGCGGTTCGCCTCGAATCCTGGCCGCTCGCAAGTACCTTTCGCATCTCCCGCGGTGCCAAGACGGAGGCCCGCGTCGTCGTCGCCGAGATCGCCGACGGCCCCCACACCGGCCGGGGCGAGGCGGTCCCCTACCCCCGTTACAACGAGACGCCCGAGGGGACGCACGCGACGATCGAAGGCGCGCGCTGCGCCGTGGAAGGCGGGATCACCCGGGAGGGCCTGCTGGAGGCATTGCCGCCGGGCGCAGCCCGCAATGCGCTCGACTGCGCGCTCTGGGACCTGGAGGCGAAGCAGGCCGGCAGGCCGACCTGGGCGCTGGCCGGCCTGGAGGCGCCGCAGCCTTGCATCACCGCCGTAACGCTCAGCCTCGATGCGCCGGAGAAGATGGGAGCGGCCGCGGCCCGGCACGCGCACCTCCCCCTGCTCAAGCTCAAGGTCACCGGCGAGGGCGACCTCGCGCGCATCCAGGCGGTCCGCGCGAACGCGCCGGGTGCCAGGATGATCGTGGACGCGAACGAGGGCTGGACCGTGCCGATGCTGGAGGAGTTCCTGCCGGCCTTCGCCGCGCTCGGCGTCGAGATGGTGGAGCAGCCGCTGCCGGCGGCGGACGATGCCGTTCTCGAAGGCCGGCAATTCGCGCTCCCGCTCTGTGCCGACGAGAGCTGCCACACGCGAGAAGACTTGGACCGGCTCGCGGGCCGCTACCCGATGGTCAACATCAAGCTGGACAAGACCGGGGGGCTCACGGAGGCGCTCGCGCTCGCGGTGGAGGCGCGGGCCATGGGGTTCGACATCATGGTGGGCAGCATGGTCGGCACCTCCCTCGGCATGGCGCCGGCGGCCCTGCTCGCCGGCCTCGCCGACTACGTCGATCTCGACGGCCCGCTGCTGCTGGCACGCGACCGTACGCCGGGACTCAGCTACGACGGTGCGATCATGGCGCCGCCGGAGCCCACGCTCTGGGGATAAGAATGTGGGTACAGGCCTTGCCCGGCCTTGTTTTCCTTCGCCCGATCTGAAATTTTGGCAGGGCATTGGATCGGCCCCGGCCAGCACCGGGCCAGCGTAGCGAGAGGGCGATGGGCCGCCTGTTGGAACTCGGAGAGCGGATGGAGCTCGTCTCCATGGATCCGCACTTCCAAGACATCAGCATCTCCCTCTATCGGGAGACCGGAGAGGACGGCGGCTCCGGCTATCTCGCGCACAGCTACAGCGGGAAGGACGGCACCGCCGAGCGGCTGGCGTTCGTGATGCGGGCGATGGCGGTCATGGGCGGCATGGTGCCCGCACCCGGGCAGCCGGGCCGCCTCGCCTTCGCCTGCGGCAGCGAGCACCGGGCTGCGGTCAAGCGGCTCTTCCTCGAGGCCTGCAAGAAGGCGCCGGGCAGCGAGGTCGCGGCGCTGCCCATGAGCATCTACGACAAGAAGAACGATCTCACCATCAGCGCGACGGCGACCGGAGGCGGCGGCTACCGGCTTGCAGCTGCCGGCGGCGAGGCCGACGACAAGGTGGCACGGCGCGTGGACGGCGTAACCCGAGGGCTGATAAAGCTCGCGGAGATGGAGCCGGGCGCGGAGCTGGGCGAGGCCCGCTTCGCCTGCGGCACGGACCATGATGAGCTTGTGGGCCTCCTGCTGGGCCGTGCGCTCAACGTCCGTGCCGCCATGCGCGAGGCGGAGGCCGCGGCGGCGCGGGGCGTCCTCGCCGCGCCGAGCGCGCAACAGCAGACCTGAGGGTCGGGAGCGAGAGCGATGACGGCAATACCCTCGATGACCAGCCGCGAGCGGGTGCTTGCGGCGCTGAAACGCGAGCCGGTGGATCGCACGCCCGTGTGCAACCCCACCTCGGTCGCGACCGTCGAGCTGATGGATCTGGTGGACGCAAACTTTCCGTTCGCCAACCGCGACCCCGAGCTGATGGCGCGCCTCGCCGCCACCAGCTACACCGAGCTCGGCTTCGACAGCATCATGCCGGTCTTCTCGATCATCCAGGAATCGTCCGCGCTCGGCTGCAAGATGCAGTGGGAGCAGAAGGACAACTGGCCGACCGTGCGCATGCGCGAGCCGATTTGGGAGGACGTGGACGACATCCGCATCCCCAACGATTTTCTCCTGCACCCGGACATGCACTGCGTGATCGAGGCGATTCGCCTGCTCAAGCGCGAGTTCGGCGACGAGGTCGCGGTCATCGGCAAGACCATGGGGCCGTGGACCCTCGGCTATCACTGCTTCGGGGTCGAGCCCTTCCTGCTCATGTCGCTCGACGATCCGGGCAAGACCAAGCTCGCGCTCGACCGCATGAAGGAGGCGACGATCGTCTTCGGGCAGGCACAGATCGAGGCGGGCGCGGACGCGCTCACGGTCCCCGATCACGCCACCGGCGACCTGGTGAGCGCCGACTACTACAAGCGCTTCCTCAGGGACCTCCACATCGAGTTGGTAGAGCGCCTGCCGGTGCCGCTCGTCCTTCACATCTGCGGGCGCACCGTGGACCGCATGGGCTATATCGCAGAGACCGGGATCGCCGCCTTCCACTTCGATTCGAAGAACGCACCGTCCGAGTCCATGGCGGCAATGGACGACAAGGTGTCGCTGGTCGGCAACATCAACAACCCCGAGACGCTGTTCGCCAAGGGGCCGGAGGACGTGCGCAAGGAGGTCTATGCCAACCTCGACGCCGGCGTGCAGGGGGTGGGGCCGGAATGTGCCATCCCGCTCCAGACCTCGGTCGAGAACCTGCGCGAGATTCCGCTTGCGGTGCGCGATTGGCACGCCGAGCACGGCCGCACGCACTAAAGCCCTGTGACACCCTGTCCATTTTACCACTGAGTCCTCCATGGCCGAGCTTGCCGACATCGCCAACGCGGTGATCCGCGACGAGATCGAGGAGTTTCTCGAACGCCCCGACGAGATCGAGCGCAACGTCGCGCTGTTCGCGCGCATGTGGCCCGAGATGCAGGACATCGCCGCCGCGCTGATCGAGGGCGACAATCACACGGTGGACGCGCTCACCGTCAAGGCGCTGGAGGCGGGCACCGAGGCGCTGGAGATCATGGACGACGGCCTGATCGCCGGCATGGGCATCGTCGGCATCAAGTTCCGCGAGAACTTCATCTTCGTGCCCGAGGTGCTGGCCTGCGCGCGGGCGATGAAGGCCGGGATGGCTCACATCGAGCCGATCCTGTCGGCCTCTGGCGTGGAGCCCCTCGGCACCGTGATCATGGGCACGGTCAAGGGCGACCTCCACGACATCGGCAAGAACCTCTGCATCATGATGCTCTCGGGCGCCGGCTTCGAGGTGGTGGATCTCGGCGTGGACACGTCGGAAGACGAGTTCATCGCCGCGCTGGAGGAACACGGGGCGCCGATCATGGGCATGTCGGCGCTGCTGACGACGACGATGCCCAACATGGGCAAGACCATCGAGGCGCTGATCGACGCCGACATCCGGGACGACGTGATGGTGATGGTGGGCGGCGCGCCGGTGACCCAGGAGTTTGCCGACGACATGGGCGCCGACGGCTACGGCAAGGACGCGCTCTCGTGCGTGGCGCTCGCGAAGAAGCTGATGGAAGAGCGCGGTTAGGCAGGCCGTTGCCGAAGATCAGCCAAGAGGACTATCAGCAGCGGCTGGACCGGCTCACCGAGATCTTCGCGGATATCGTGAGCCACGCCGACGAGCAGGCCACGCACCGCTGCCCCTACCGCGACCGGCGCGACCGGTGTACGGCCGCCTTCTCGTGCGGCAACCAGCTTCCCGCCGTCGAGAAGGGCGAGCCCGCGACCTGCGGGCATGACGGCACCTTCGACTACAGCCTGGCGTGGGAGACGGATCCGGCCACCCGCGAGCGCGCGAAGACGAAGCTCGGCGCGATCAAGCGGGCCGCCGCCGCGCGGCGGGAGGGTGCGGCGGAGCCGACGGGGCCCGGCACGGTCTCGCACGACGGCCAGACGCAGCCGCTCGCCATCGGCATGACGCTCTTCGACTGCGCCGACGAGCTCGCCGTCGAGGTGCCGACCTCCTGCCAGCGCAACGGCCGCTGCCACGAATGCGTGGTCGAGGTGAGCGGGGGCGACGAGGCTTTGTGCGCCCGCACCGAGGCGGAAGGATTTCTGCGCACGCCCTACCGCCTCGCCTGCCAGGCGATGGTCGTGCGGGACGATATCGACGTGGCGTTCGCGCCGCTCCGCCGCCGCCCGCGCATCCTGGTGCGCGCCCACGCGGATGCGGCCGGCGCGCCCGCGACGCTCGACCCCCTCGTCACCCGGCGGGGCGACGAGGTGCTCTACGACGGCGACGTGGTGGACCGCTACCGCGGGCACATGCTCGGGCTCGCGGTCGATCTCGGCACCACCACGGTGGTGCTCGACTTCGTCGATCTGGAGACCGGGAAGAGCGTGCACAGCGCCGCCTTCGAGAACCCGCAGGCCTTCGGCGGCAGCGACGTGATGCACCGCATCTCCTACGACCGCGACGACAAGGCGGGCGAGCTGCAGAAGGCCGCCGCGTCCGCCATCAACCGCGCCATCGTCGACGGCTGCGCCCGGCTCGGCACCAACCGCCAGGCGATCTACGAGATCGTGGTCGCCGCCAACCCCACCATGCGCGACGTCCTGTTCAAGCTGGACGTCCAGGGAATTGGCCAGAAGCCTTACAAGTCTTCAATCGAGCACGCCTTCCTCGCCGGCGAGCGGGCGACCACGGCGCTCAGCGCCCGCGCGCTGCGGCTGGGCCTGCGCGCCAACCGCGCGGCCCGCGTCTACGGACTGCCGCTGATCGCGAGCCACGTGGGGGGCGATGCCGCCGCCGCCCTCGTCGCGCTGGAGGAGGGGTTCGCCCAAGCCGATACCGCGATGCTGGTCGACATGGGCACCAACACCGAGGTCGTGCTCAAGCACCGGGGCCGGCTGCTCGCCGCCTCATGCCCGGCGGGGCCTGCGTTCGAGGGCGGGCTGGTGCGCTACGGCATGCCGGCCTGCGACGGCGCCATCGAGGCGGTGCGCTTCGGCGAAGAGGGCGAGGCTACCTACGAGACCATCGGCGGCAAGGACCCGGTGGGGATGTGCGGCTCCGGCCTGATCGACCTGTTGGCGGAGCTTCGGCGGTCCGACGTGCTCACCGCCAAGGGCGTCTTCACTGCCGATCGCAAGCAGAGGGAGATGGCCGTGGTGCCGGAGCACGGGATCACCTTCTCCAAGGAGGACGCCAGCAACCTCGGCCAGGCCAAGGCTGCCAACTATTGCGGGCAGTACATCGTCATGCGCGCGCTCGGCGTCGATCCCGCCGGGATCGAGCGGCTCTATCTCGCGGGCGGCTTCGCCAACTACGTGAACGTGCGCAGCGCCATCGCCATCGGCCTGCTGGCGCCGGTGCCGGAGGAGCGCGTCGTCAAGGCCGGCAACGCGGCGGCGCGGGGAGCGCGGGCGATCCTGCTCTCGGCCACCCGGCGGCGCGCGCTGGAGCGCGAGGTCCAGGCCATCGAGCATATCGAGCTGGAGACCACGCCCGACTTCTTCGACCTCTTCGTGGACGGCTGCCAGTTCAAGCCCATGCCGTCGCACCTCGTACCTGAAGGAACCGCTTAATGACCACTGCGCCGCTGATCGTCATCGGCGAGAACATCCACTGCACCCGTGTCGCGCTCCGCAAGGGCAAGCGCATCGCGGAGCGCGACGGCGCCGAGGCGATCCTCTACGAGACCGCAGAGGGCGAGGAGCGCGCGCTCCCGGTTACGGCGGAGGCGAAGCGGACCAAGGACTACGAGGAAGGCCGGGTCAAGCACGTCCAGGTCGCGATCGAGACCGCGATGGAGACGGCGGCGGGCGATCCGGCCGAGGGCCTGCGCTATATCGAGGCGCAGGTCCGCCATCAGGAGCGCGCGGGCGCCGCCTTCCTCGACCTCAACGTCGACGAGATCGCACCCAAGCTCAGCGTGCAGACCGGCGCCATGACCTGGCTCGCAGCCACGGTCCAGGGGATGACCGAGCTCCCGATTTCCGTCGATTCCTCCAGCGTCGACGTGATTCGCGCCGGGCTCGAGGCCATCGCGCCCGCCAAGGAGCGCCCGATGCTCAACTCGGCTTCGCTGGAGCGGCTGGACGCGCTCGATCTCGCCCGCGAGCACGACTGCCGCGTGGTGGTGACCGCGGCCGGCGAGAAGGGGATGCCGGACGGCGCCGACGAGCGGGTGGCGAACGCCTCCCGCATGGTCGAGGCGGCACTCGACAGGGGCTTCGCACTGGGCGATCTCTATGTCGACCCGCTGGTCTTCCCGATCTCGGTCGATTCTCGCTTCGGCAACCACTGCTTCGACGCGATCCGCGCCTTGCGCGCGCGCTTCGGCGCCGAGGTCCACATCACCGGCGGCATGAGCAACGTCTCGTTCGGGCTGCCGGCACGCAAGCTTCTGAACGAGATGTTCGTGCTGCTGGCGGTCGAGGCCGGCGCCGACGGGGGAATCATGGACCCGGTGGCGAGCCCGCCGGAGGCGATCCTCGCCATCGACCGCACGGAGCCCAACTACAAGCTCGCCGAAGACGTGTTGATGGGGCGGGACGAGCACTGCATGGCCTATATCCGTGCCTGGCGGAAGAGCAGGCGCAAGGCCAGGTGAAGAAGAGAGCGCCATGACCGAGACCGAACGGCCGCCGGATGCCGAGCCGGCGCTCCGCACGCTTGCCATGCCCGCCGACGCAAACCCCAACGGCGACATCTTCGGCGGCTGGGTGCTGGCGCAGATGGACCTTGCCGGCGGCGTAGCGGCGGCGCGGTGCGCGCGCGGCCGCACGGTCACGGTAGCGGTGGAAGCCATGCGCTTCCATGCGCCGATCGCCGTCGGCGACCTCGTCACCTCCTGACTTCGACGGTTGGGCCTGATTCTGGCCGATCTCCCGTCTGGAGATTTCAGCGAAGACAATGACTTAGCGGTTGCGGTGCGGTCAAGTCGCGTTGTAGTGCCTAGTGGATATATTGGATTGTCGATATCCCCGCCCCGCGCTACACTCCCACCATGTTCGTGCGTATCAAGACCACCCCCAACAGCCCGCGCCGCTCGGTCCAGCTCGTCGAGGCCGTGCGCGACGGCGGCAAGGTCCGCCAGCGCATCGTCCGCCACATCGGCGTGGCCATGGACGAGGACGAGCTGGAGCGCCTGAGGCAGCTCGGCGAGTACGTCAAGGCGAAGCTGGAGGACGAGCGCCAGCCCTTGCTGTTCGCGCCCGAGAAGATCGCAGACCAGGTGATCCGCGTCGGACGCCAAGGGGACGGCAAGCAAGAGCTTCCCGTCGATCTCAAGCAACTCGAAGAGGAGCAGCGGCTGATCACGGGCATCCACGAGGTCTACGGCGAGATGTACCGGCTGCTGGGCCTCGACGGGCTGCTGCGGCGATCGCGCTACCGCGCCTCGCACGACGCGCTGTTCCACGTGGTGATGGCACGCATCGCCAACCCCGACAGCAAGCGGGGCAGCGTGCGCCGGCTCGAGGAGGACTTCGGCGTGAGCCTTCCCCTCGAGAAGGTCTACCGGATGATGGACCAGCTCGACGCGCCCGTGATCAACCATCTGCGCACGCGCGTGGGCGAGGCGAGCCGCTCGCTGCTGCCGGAGCCGGTGGCGGTGCTCTTCTTCGATTGCACCACGCTCTACTTCGAGACCGCGATTGAGGACGAGCTTCGCCAGCACGGCTTCAGCAAGGACGGCAAGCACAGGGACTCGCAGGTCCTGCTGGCCCTGATGGTGACGCGCGAAGGGCTGCCGATCAGCTACGAGGTCTTCCCCGGCTCCACCTACGAGGGGAAGAGCCTGGTCCCGGTCCTGCAGGACATGCAGCGCCGCCACCAGGTGGAGCGCACGGTCTGTGTGGCCGACCGGGGCATGCTGAGCGCAGACAACCTCGACGCCATGGACGACATCCGCGGCGAGTACGTGCTCGGCGCCCGGCTGCGCAAGCTGCCGGCCGCGCTGAAGAAGAAGGTTCTCGATCTGGACGCCTATGGTCCTCTCGAGGGATCGGAGAACCGCCGGGTCGGCGAATGGGAGCACAAGGGCCGGCGCCTGATCGTCGTCTTCTGCCCCGAGCGCGCGCGCAAGGACGCACACGAGCGCCGCCAGGCGGTGGCGCGCCTGCTCGACAAGCTGGAGCGCAGCGACAATCCCAAGGAGCTGCTCTCCAATCACGGCGCCAAGCGCTTCATCGCCGTCGAGGGCGACGCGCGGCTCACGGTGAACCCGGAGAAGATCGCCGAGGCCGAGCGATGGGACGGGCTCGCCGGCGTCATCACCAATCTGCGCGACGCCAGCGTCACCGAAGTGATGGCCCACTACCACGGGCTCTGGCAGGTCGAGGAGAGCTTTCGGATCACCAAGCACGACCTGAAGGTGCGGCCGATCTGGCACTGGAACGAGAACCGGATCCGCGCCCACATCGCCATCGCCTTCATGGCCTTCGCCTGCGTCCGCCACCTTGCCTACCGTGTCGCCGTCCAGAAGAGGCGGATGTCCCCGGAAGTGATCCGCTCCGCCCTCGTCCACCGCCAATGCTCGGTCCTGCGCTGCGCGCAATCGGGCAACCGCTACGTCATCCCGTCGAAGCCGACGCCGGCGGCCGAGCAGATCTACGCAACCATGGGGCTGCCCCTGACGATCACCCCGTACCAACTCGTCTGAGCGCCGGCGAAGCCCGGCCCGGGCTCGAAGAAATGCCGAGTGTAGTGCCTAGCCGGAAATGAGAACCGGCCAATATCAACTACTTACGTGATTCAACCATCGAAGTCAGGAGATGTTCGTGCTGCTGGCGGTCGAGGCCGGCGCCGACGGGGGAATCATGGACCCGGTGGCGAGCCCGCCGGAGGCGATCCTCGCCATCGACCGCACGGAGCCCAACTACAAGCTCGCCGAAGACGTGTTGATGGGGCGGGACGAGCACTGCATGGCCTATATCCGTGCCTGGCGGAAGAGCAGGCGCAAGGCCAGGTGAAGAAGAGAGCGCCATGACCGAGACCGAACGGCCGCCGGATGCCGAGCCGGCGCTCCGCACGCTTGCCATGCCCGCCGACGCAAACCCCAACGGCGACATCTTCGGCGGCTGGGTGCTGGCGCAGATGGACCTTGCCGGCGGCGTAGCGGCGGCGCGGTGCGCGCGCGGCCGCACGGTCACGGTAGCGGTGGAAGCCATGCGCTTCCATGCGCCGATCGCCGTCGGCGACCTCGTCACCTGTTACGCCGAGGTGGTGAAGACGGGGACGACTTCGATCACCGTCGATATCCAGACCTGGGCGCGCCGGCGGCGCGGTCCCGTGGAGGTCAGGGTGACCGAGGGCACCTTCATCTACGTCGCCATCGACGACAACGGCCGCCCCCGCCCGCTCCCCGAAGAGACGGCGGAGAGCTGATCGCTAGGACCGGGTGCTGACGGCGGGGTCGTCGGCCGGGTCGAGGCCGCGAATTACGGTGCAGGGCATCGGCGCCGAGCGCAGCTTTTTGCACGCGCGATCGGCGTCGTTCTTGTGGAGCCCCAGGAAGCGCGCCCGATAGAGGGTGCTGCGGCCGTCGGAGCGCGGCGTGAGCGTCGTCGCCGCATCGTTGAGAACCGGCGCGCGCGCCGACGCCCGGCGCATGGCGATCTGGGCCGCCGTCACCGACTCGTAGGAGCCCAACTGGATGCCCCAGGGGCCGTCCCCCGCGGTTGCAGCGGCGACTTTCTCTGCCGGCGCAGGCGCAGGCGGCGGCTCGGTCGCAATCACCGATTCCACGACCGCGAGCGTCTCAGCCACGGACTTCGACGGCGGAGGTAACGGCCCCGAAACGACTTCGACCGGCTCGGCCGCCTGCCGCGGGGCCTGCGGCGGGATCTCGATCGGCTCGGCCGGTGGCGCCGCGGCACCTACGACCAGGTCGGGCGGCTCGGCTTCCGCAACCATGACGGTCGCCGGCTTGAATCGCGTTGCCGGCGCGGCCAATCCGGAGCCGGCGGGTGGGCGCGGTATGCCCGCGTAGCGGACGCGGCCGCGCTTGGCGTCGTTCTCGGCGATCCGCGTAAAGCCGAGGTCGAGAAGGTTCGCCATGTGGGCATTGCGCGAGTTTGGCGTCTTGCCGCCGAAGACCACCGCGATGACACGCCGGCCGTCGCGTTCCGCCGAGGCCACGAGGTTGAAGCCGGAGGCGCGGATATAGCCGGTCTTGATGCCGTCCATGCCGCGATAGCGTGCGAGAAGCTTGTTCGGCGTGCGATGCACCCTGCCCTTGTAGCTGAAGCGCTGGTCGTCGAAATAGTGGTAGCGATCCGGGAAGTCCCGCATCAAGGCACGGGCGAGCTGCGCCATATCCCGCGCCGTGCTGCGCTGCTTCCGGTTCGGCAGCCCGGATGCATTGCGGAAGGTGGTTCGGGACATGCCGAGCTCTTGTGCCTTCCTGGTCATTATCCTGGCGAACTCGACCTCGGTTCCGCCCAGTGCCTCGGCGACCACCACGGCAATATCGTTGGCCGACTTGACGATCAGCGACTTGATCGCGTCCTCGGCACGGATCGTCGAGCCGGCCCGCAGCCCGAGCTTGGAGGGCGACTGCCCCGCCGCCCGCTTCGAGACCTTCAGCTTGGAGCCGAGGCTGAGCTTGCCGTCGTCGATCGCCTCGAACAGCAGATAGAGGGTCATCATCTTGGTCAGCGACGCCGGGTATCGGCGCACGTCGGCGCTGCGGGAGCGCAGGACTTCGCCGTTCTCGGCATCGATGACGATGGAGGCGTAGCGCGCCTGCGCCTCTTCGGCGGCAAAGACCTGCGATATCGCGACGATGCAGAGCGCGAGGACCAGGCCGAGGACGGCCGAACCGGGACGCATTATTCTTCTTCTTCGCCGTGTTCCCACGTCCGCCCCGCCACCCCCGGCGAATCGACTCAGCACCCTTTATGTGTCCAAAGCGCCGCGCTCGTCAAGAACAGCCTGTGAAGAATGGTCTGGAAGTCGTTGATTCGGCGGAATCTCTGGCTCGCGGGGACGCGCCAAGAAGCTGTGAGAAACGAGCGCTAGAAGTCGGGCGGCTCGACGCCGCTAGCGCGCAGCTGGATCGCGAGATCGTCCTTCAGCCGGCTCAAGGCGGCATCGTCCGCGCCCTCGCAGCGGGCCACCAGCATGGGCTGCGTGTTCGATGCGCGCAGCAGCCACCAGCCGTCCTCGGTCTCGGCTCTGACCCCGTCGATGGCGGAGAACGTGGCGCCCGCGGCACTGAGTCGGGCGCGAATCTCGTCGGCGACCTGGAACTTGCGCGCGTCCGGACAGGGAAATCGAACCTCGGGCGTGCTCACCGGTTGCGGCAGCTCGGCCCGCAAGGCGGCGAGCGAGCGCCCCTCGCCGGCGATCAGTCGCAGTAGCCGGAGAGCGGCATAGAGCGCATCGTCGAAGCCCAAGTAGCGGTCGGCGAAGAAGATGTGGCCGCTCATCTCGCCGGCGAGCGGTGCGCCGAGCTCGGCCATCTTCGCCTTGATCGGCGCATGGCCCGAGCGCCACATCAACGGCGTGCCGCCGAGGCGGGCGATTTCGTCGAACAGGACGCCGCTCGCCTTGACGTCGCCGATCACGGTCGCACTCGGCCGCTCGCGCAGGACCTCACGGGCGAGCAAGGCCACAAGCTGATCGCCCCAGAGGATCGCGCCGTCGCCGTCCACGACCCCGATGCGATCGCCGTCGCCATCGAAGGCGATACCGAGGTCGCAGCGCTCGGCCCGCACCGTCTCGATCAGCTGCACCAGATTCTCGGGCACCGTAGGGTCCGGATGGTGAGCGGGGAAGGTCCCGTCAACCTTATCGTTCAGCAGGATATGGCGGCCCGGGAGACCGCTCACGAGCGCATCGAGCACCGCGCCGGCTGCGCCGTTCCCTGCGTCCCACGCAACGGTAAATGGTTGTTCCACGGCCTCGGTGAGAAGGCGCGCGACATAGGCGGCGGGAACGTCATCGGCCTCCGTCGCTTTGCCAGTACCCTCAGCGTACGTGCCGTCTTTCACGACCCGTGCCAGCGCCTCGATATCGGCGCCGTAGAACGGCCCGCCGCCCAGCACCATCTTGACGCCGTTGTAGGCGGGCGGGTTGTGCGAGCCCGTAATCATCATCCCGCCGTCGCATCGGCGGTCGTGGACGGCGAAATAGAGCATCGGGCTCGGCCCGACGCCGATGCGGAGCACGTCGGCGCCGGCGGCGGTCAGGCCCTCGACCAGATGGGCCTCGAGGTCCGGCGAACTCAGCCGGCCATCGCGCCCGACGCAGATGAGCGGCCGTCGGATGGCGGCGGAGCGGTACCGCGCAATGGTGGCGAAGCCCCGGCCGATGGCGGCCATGTCGGCCCCGGCCAACGTCTCGTCGACGATGCCCCTGATGTCGTAGGCGCCGAGGATCGCCGGGTCGAGCGTATGCCCCGCGCTCATGGCGAGGCCGCCGCGCGGCCGACGCTGACATAGTGAATGCCGGCGCCGGCGACTTCGCTCGGCTCGTAGATGTTGCGGAGATCGACCATCAGCGGCGTCTTGAGCAGGCCCCTGGCGCGCTCCAGGTCGAGCGCCCTGAACTCGTTCCACTCCGTGAGGATGACCAGCGCGTCCGCGCCCTCCATCGCGTCGTAGGAGTCGGTGCACCAGACGACGCCGTCGAGGAGAGTACGCGCTTCCTCCATGCCGGCGGGATCGAAGGCGCGGACCGTGGCCCCCCGCTCCATGAGTCCCGGCAGGATCACAAGGCTTGGGCTTTCGCGCACATCGTCCGTGTTGGGCTTGAAGGTGACGCCGAGCACGGCGATGGTCTTGCCCGCGACGGAGCCGCCGCAGGCCTGCACGATCTTGTCGACCATCGCGGCCTTGCGCGCGGCATTCGTGCGCAGCACCGCGTCGACGATCGCGCTGGGCGCGCCGGCTTCCTCGGCGATACGGACGAAGGCCGCCGCGTCCTTGGGGAAGCACGAGCCGCCGAAGCCGGGGCCCGCGTGCAGGAAGTACCGGCCGATGCGGCCGTCGAGGCCGATTCCCTTGGCGACGTCCTGAACGTCCGCGCCGAGGTGCTCGCAGAGGTCGGCGATCTCGTTGATGAAGGTGATCTTGGTCGCAAGGAAGCAATTGGCGGCGTACTTGATGAGCTCCGCCGTCTCAAGCGTGGTGAAGAGCACTGGCGTCTCGATCAGGAAGAGCGGCCTGTAAAGCGCCTGCATCACTGCCTGTGCTCGTTCGGACTCCACCCCGACGACGACCCGGTCTGGGCGCATGAAATCTCCGATCGCGGAGCCCTCGCGCAGGAACTCAGGGTTCGAGACGACATCGAACGCGGCGTTCGGCCGCCGCTCCCGAAGGATGCGCGCGATCTCGCGTCCCGTTCCGACGGGCACCGTCGATTTGGTCGCGACGACGGCGTAGCCATCGAGCGCGTCCGCGACCTGTCGCGTCGCCTCGAACACGTAGGTGAGGTCGGCATGGCCGTCGCCGCGCCGGCTGGGCGTGCCGACCGCCAGCATCGCCACATCGGCACCCGCCATGGCGTCAGCCGTGTCTTCGGTGAAGGAGAGGCGCCCGGCGGCGACATTGGCGGCGACCAGCGCCTCCAGCCCCGGCTCGTAGATCGGAACCCGGCCCTTGCGGAGCGCCGCGATCCTCTCCGGCGCGGCATCGACGCAGGTCACGGTGTGTCCGAACTCCGAAAAGCACGCGGCCGACACCAGGCCCACGTAACCGGCACCGATCATTGCAACGCGCATCGCGACATACCTCGATAAGCGTCCCGCGTGTGGAGGGTGTCCTTATGCGGCCGGCGAGATACCGCGCAGGAAGGATAGAAGGTCTAGCCGCAACTCCGGCCTTTCCAGGGCACAGGCGATTGTCGCCTGAAGATAGCCGGCCGGGCTGCCGCAATCGAAGCGCCGCCCCGTGTAGCGGACACCGTGAAAGGGCTCGTCCCGCACCATCGCGGCCATTGCGTCTGTCAGTTGAATCTCTCCGCCCGCGCCCGGCGCCTGCGCGTCGAGCCGCACGAAGATGCCCGGTTGCAGGACGTAGCGACCGATGAGCGCGAGCCGTGACGGTGCTCTCGCGGGGTCGGGCTTCTCCACCATGCCCGATACGGTGACGGTCCGCTCCTCCTCGGCCGCGACCTCGACGATCCCGTAGCGTCCGGTCTCGGCCTGCGGTACCTCGGCAAGCGCCACGACGCTTCCTCCCGACTTGCCGTGAAGCTCGACGAGTTCCGCGAGGCACGGCGGCTCGCCGAGTAGAAGCTCGTCGGGAAGCAGCACTGCAAACGGCTCGTCCCCCACCAGATCGCGCGCGCAGAGAACGGCGTGCCCCAGGCCCAGCGGCTTCTCCTGGCGCACGAACCTGGCGGCGCCAGGCTCGAGCACGGCGCTCGCGGTTGCTGCCAGAGCGGCATGGTCACCGCGCGCCGTAAGATGCGCGTCGAGAGCCGCGTCACGCTCGAAATGATCCCTGATCGCCGTCTCGCCGCGGCCGGTGACGAAGATGATCTCGTCGATCCCCGCGGCCCGCGCCTCTTCGACCGCATACTGGATGAGCGGCCTGTCGACCACCGGCAGCAACACCTTGGGCACGGCCTTGCTCGCAGGCAGGAAGCGCGTGCCCATGCCGGCGACGGGGAGCACGGCCTTCCTTACCGGTGTGGGCATTTCAAGGACCTCGCCGCGCAGACCGCGAGCTGTGGAGGCGGAGATTTGCCACGGCGACCTCAGCGCGGCAAGCGAGCTCGGCGCGGCATGGCTCAACCGCCGAGCAGCAGCTCCTTCGCCTGGTTGATCTTGGCCGCGAGATAGTTGGAGCCGCCGTGATCGGGGTGGAGCTTGCGCATCAGGGTGCGGTGCGCCTCCTTGATCTCCTCGGCGCCGGCGCCGGGCTGCAGGCCGAGGATCTCGTAGGCCTCCTCGCGTGTCATCGGCGTGCGGCCGGTGCTGGCCCTCTTGCGGCCCCAGCCCTGGCCCGTGCCGGCGCCTGCGCTGCGTTCGCGCTCGGCCTCTGCCTCGGCACGCTCGCGCCAATCGGGGCCGAGGGTGCGGTCCATGTACGCCTCCAACAGCCGCCGGCCCTCGTCGTCCCGCTGGCTGCATTCGTCGAAGAGCTCCAGAAGCTCTTGCTCCGCGAGCTCGTCGAGCCGGCGCCCGGTATGGCGCCCCTGCAGCACCGTGCCCTCCATCTCGCCGCTGTCATGGTCGAGCGTCATGCGCAGATAGGGAGTCTCGACATCCGAGCGTTGGCCGGCCGTGGGATTCGGGTTCATCCGGCCTGCGGCCATGCGGCCCATGATCCAGGGCAGCCCGGTAAGCGCGAGCGGCAGGAAAGCGAGATGCGCCTTCCCCGTGACGCCGAGGAAGATCGTTGCTGCAGCGCCCGCGGCGATGAAGCTCCACTTGACCCATTTCGCAAGCTTCGAGGGATTGGCCGTGGCAAACCAGCGGGTGAGAAACACGACCAGCACCAGGAGCCCGATCCCGAGTAGGACGTATTGGACCATTGGAGGGGCGGCCTAGCGGGCCGGGCAGCGGGGGTTGAGGCCGGGCGGGCTCATTTGATCTGATGGGCGATCTGCAACACCGCCTCACCGCGCTCACGGCTATAGTCCCTGAGCGCCTTGCGCCCGCCGGCGGCGTAGACCGCAACCGCGCCGAGCAGTTCCTTGAGCTGGCGCGCGCTCGACGCATCGAAGCGCAGATAGGCGCCGTTGGTGAGCCTGGCAATCTGGCGAAAGGCCAACGATGCCCCCGGGTCCGGCCCTTCGTGGAACATGAAGGCGGGAACCCCACGCAAGCCCAGCTCGCCGGCGATGGCGCAGAGCTCGTCCACGTTCTCTTCCATGGCATCGCCGACGAAGACCAGGGCGTGGACCCGCTGCGCCTGGGTCTCGTCCAGGGCATGGCGCAGCACCTTGCGAATCTGGGTGTGGCCGCCGAGGCAGCGGACGGCTGTCATCACGCGCACCAGAGCGCGCGAATCCTGCACCCACTTGCTCGCCCGGCACTCGCCGAAGCCGCGGTAGTACACAAGCTGTACCGAGAGCCCACCGAGGGAGGCCGTGGCGTCGAACATCTCCCCCTGGATCTGGCAGGCGCGGTCCCAGGTGGGCTCCCGGCTCGCCGTCGCATCCATCGCGAAGATGAGACGCCCGGTCTCGCCCTGCTTCAACGGCGCAGGCGTCGCCGCGACCCGGCGCAAGAAGGCATCCACGTCCGCGCCGTCGCCCTGGCCCTTCGTCGGTAGCTTTCGATCGCGGCTCATCGCAGGCTCCCCCCTCTATTTGGGGGCGGCTGGCAGCCGGGCCAGACGCTCGGTCAGCATGGCGAAGAAGCCATCGGCATCGACCCGCTGCAGCACGTGGGCGTTGGCGGCAGCGCCGGTGCGGCCATGCAGATCGCACACCGTCCGCCCGAAGCAGTGGCCGTCGCCCAACTCTACATCGACCCGCATGTCACGGCCCTCGAAGAGATCCGGCGCCAGAAGGTAGGCGATCACGCAGGGATCGTGCATCGGCGCGCCGTGGTGATAGGCCTCGATGTTCTTCTCACCGTAAAGGTCGAGCATCCCGCAGACCGCAGCAGCCGGCGCGGTGCCGAGGGCGCGGATCGCCTCCAGCCGGGGTGGCGTCGCGATCGCCTGATGGGTCACGTCGAGCCCGATCATGGTGAGCGGCACGCCCGCCTCGAACACCACGTGTGCGGCGTGGGGGTCTGCGTGGACGTTGAACTCGGCCGCCGGCGTGACGTTGCCGAGCCCGACCGCGCCCCCCATGGTCACGATCTCGCGGACGTTCGCGAGGATCGCCGGGTTCTTCACGATGGCGAGCGCGACATTGGTCAGCGGCCCGAGCGTCGCCAGCGTGATGGGCTCCTGCGCCGCCGCCAGCGTGTCGACCAGAAAATCCACCGCGTGGGCCGATTCGGCCGGGCGGCTCGGCTCCGGCAGGTCGGCGCCGTCGATCCCGGTCGGCCCGTGAATGTACTCGGCGGTCTCCGGCTCGCGCACCATGGGCCGTGAGCAGCCGGCATAGACCGGCACTTCGGGCCGCCCGGCGAGATCCCTGATCCGGCGTGCATTGCTCTCGGTCCGGGCGAGCGGCACGTTGCCCGCGACGGCGGTGATGGCCAGCAGGTCGAACTCTTCGGCCGACGCGAAGGCCAGCAGCAGGGCGACGGCGTCGTCCTGGCCGGGGTCGCAGTCGATGATCAGCGGTCGCGCGCTCATGGCAGAGCCGAAGCATACCTAGCACTGCGCGTGCCGGATAGTACCCGAGATGGAGCGTGTGCGCCGGGCTCCGTGTGATAGCCGTTCCGGCGTGTCTAGTCCGGCGGAACGTCCCGCAGGCGAACGAAGCCATTGCCGTTGCCAGCGGGCCCTCGATCACCTTCGCTCGCGCGATCCGACACGTCATCGTCGATGCGCTTCGGGTTGACCGCATCGGCCGGACTGGGAGTGAAGCGACGGCCTTGGGTGTGCCGACTGGTGCAGTCAGCGCCCTTCCACCAAGCGTCCGCCGCTTCGCGCACGGCGTTCCAGTCCAGCTCGAAGCCCAGTCCAGGCCCGTCGGGGACGGTCAGCCTGCCATCCTGCAATGTCAGATCGGGCTGCCTGACGATGTCCCAGGCAAGGAAATTGTTCATGTACTGGTTGCCGTCGTCCAGGTTGGGGGTCACCGCTGCCGCATGAGACGCCGCCGCGGTGGTAATTCCCGTCATGTGAAGCCCGTGGATGCACACGTCGATGTTGGCCGCCTCCGCGATGTGCGCCACCTTGCAGAAGCGCAGCAGGCCCCCGGTCTCGTGCAGGCCGACGACGATCAGGTCGGCCGCGTGCAGGCGGCAGACGTCGAAGGCGTCGCCCAGCGCGATGACACCCTGGTCCGCCGCGATCGCGACCGGGCTCGTGGCCCGCACCCGGGCCAGCGCCTCCACGCTCTCCGCATCGATGGGTTGCTCCACGACTTCGATGTCGTAGCGGGAGAGCCTGCGCATCATGCGGGTGGCCCTAACAGGGTGCCAGCGCCCGCTCGGGTCGAGACGCAAACGCTTGTCGGGCCCGATGGCAGCCCGGACCTGGGCCACGATTTCGGCGTCCAGATCGTCTTCCCGTCCGGCCTCGACGTAGATCACTTCGTGGCCCGAGGCCGCGAGCCGCGCGGCCTCGCCGGCGATTTCCTGGGGGTTTCGCCCTGCGGGAAGCCGAAGTAGCGGATCTCGTCGCGCACCGCACCGCCGAGCAAAGCATGAACGGGGCGACCGGTCGCCTTGCCCATGGTGTCCCACAGCGCCATCTCGAGCCCTGCGAGCGACTTGCCCGCGAACCTGGAAGCCCTGGAAGCCTCGTCGCGCCCGAACAGCGCTTGGTAGGCCTCGCCGACCAGGCGGGCGTTCTCGAATGGACTGCGCCCGATACAGAAATCCGCCGCGAGCGAAAGATGGGCACGAACGGCCTCGGCCGATGGCGTCGCGATCGATTCGCCATAGCCAAACACGTCCTCGTCGGTGTGAACCTCAACCAAAATTACCTCGGCGCCATGTGTGACGCCCTGGGACCAGTGAAAGGGTTGCTCGTAGGGGATCCAGAGCGGCGTCGTGACAATCTCGCTAATCTTCATGTCCCCTCCTCCGGCGCCCGGCGCCGTCGGTCGCGGTAAACCGATTTGGGGGACAAGCACAGCGCCCTGTCCTCTGCGTTGCAGGGAGTGGACGCAAAACGCTCAAATGGCGGTCTTTGGAGGAAACGGGCGGGGTGTTCGATAGCCACGATCTGCCCGTGTCGGGCCGGTTGGATTGTGCCGAACATTGCACTGTCGGGCGTCGCCTCGCGCAACGACGCCAGGATGCAATCGAAGGCGTCTCGTTCGCTCATGACTATTCCCCGATTACGGCTTTTTCCCCCCGCCTTTTCGTTGGTGCAGATCTTCCTCTCACGGACGATGGTGCAGTGTGTCAGCCGAACCAAGCCCCGGGCGTGTTCAGACTAGCCGTGCCTCCCTCTCGACTGGTGAAACCCGCATCTGTAAGAGCGGGCGCCCCGTCGCGCGGACCCATCGGATTAGCAATAGTAAATGAGTGCTACCGATGATGCCATAACAGATATAACGACATAGCCGGACCGTCGCCCAAGGAGTCTCCACGCGCATAGCAATTCCACCCGTTCGGTCGGGCGACGGCGCGATGTGCTATCGTGAGCCATGACCCGCTCCGGCGCCCGCGACGTGGCGCTCCTCGCCACCTGCCAGGCGCTCTTTCTCACCTCGATGTCCGGTGTGGTCGCCGCGGCCGCCCTGATCGGACACGGCCTCGCCGAGACCAAGGTATTGGCGACGCTCCCCATCGGCATCCAATTCGTGATGACCATGGTGGCGACCGTGCCGGCATCGCTGCTCATGAAGCGCATCGGGCGGCGCGACGGCTTCACCGTGGGCTCCACCATCGGGCTTGCCGGTGCGCTCATCGGCTTCTGGGCGATCATGGAAGCGAGCTTCGCGCTCTTCTGCGTTGCGCTCGCGCTGATCGGTGCGGCCAACGGCTTCGCCCAATATTACCGCTTCGCCGCGGCGGACGCCGCGAGCGAGGCCTTCAGGAGCCGGGCGATCTCGCTGGTGCTGGCGGGCGGCGTGATCGCCTCGGTCGGCCCCCTGCTTGCCGACTGGTCCAAGGACCTCTTCGCACCGATTGCGTTTGCAGGTGTTTTCTCCACCGTGGCCGCGCTCTACGTCGCCACGCTGGTGGTCCTCCGTTTCATCACCATCCCGCCGCCGGACGAAGAGGAACGCAGCGGCTCCGGCCGCCCCCTGCTCACGATCATGAGCCAGCCGACATTCATCATCGCCGTGCTCGGCTCCCTCGTCGGCTTCGCGATGATGACGCTGCTGATGACCGCGACCCCGCTTGCCATGAAGTACTGCGGGTTCGGATTTTCCGATTCCGCGCAGACGATCCAGTGGCACGTGCTCGGCATGTTCGCGCCCGCCTTCGTCACCGGCCATCTGATCAAGCGATTCGGCACGAAGAGGATCATGGCCTGCGGCGCGCTCTTGATCGGGCTCTGCGCCGCCGTCAACATCCACGGCGTCGCGCTGATCAACTTCCACCTCGCCCTGGTCCTGCTGGGCGTCGGCTGGAACTTCCTTTTCACCGGCGGCACGACGCTGGTGACCGAGATTCACAGCCCGGCGGAAAAAGCGAAGACGCAGGCGGCCCACGACTTCACGGTGTTCACCGGCGTAGCGGCGGCGGCGCTGCTCTCCGGCGCACTGCACGAGGCCGTGGGCTGGCAGACGATGAACTACGCGGTGCTGCCGTTCCTCGGGCTCGTGCTGGTGGGGCTCGCCTGGCTCGGGCTCACCGGACGGAGAGCCGCCGCTTCCACTGCAGCGGAGTAGGGGTTCCTCTGCTTCGCGCTATCCGCCACCGATGCGGGGCAGGAAGCAGAGCTCGCTCTCAGGCCGGACTGCGGCGAACAGGTCGTCCTGATGGATGTGGCCATCGACCGCGACGGCCATGCCCTCCTCCAACTCACGCCCGATGCCCGCATAGCGGGCCTCGAGCGCGCGGATCACGCCGCGGATGTCGTTCGCCTCGACCTCAAGCTCGGTCACCCCGCCCGTGTAGCGGGCGAGGCTGGAGGGCAGGACGACCCGCGCCAACGGGTCAGGCGCCGCCGTTGGCCCCGCCGTTATCGAGCGCTTCGAGCAGGCGCGGCGGCGACATCGGCAGGTCGGTCATGCGTATGCCGGTCGCGTTCTCGATCGCGTTGGCGACCGCCGCCATCGGCGGCACGATCGGGGTCTCGCCGACGCCGCGCACGCCGTAGGGGTGGTTCGGGTTCGGCACTTCGACGATGACCGCATCGATCATCGGCAGGTCCGAGGCCACCGGCATGCGGTAGTCGAGGAAGCCCGGATTCTCGAGCCGGCCATCCTTGTCGTAGATGTACTCCTCGTTGAGCGCCCAGCCGATGCCCTGCGCGGCGCCGCCCTGAATCTGCCCCTCCACATAGCTCGGGTGGACCGCCTTGCCGGCGTCCTGCACGGCGGTGTAGCGCAGCACGGTGACGCGCCCGGTCTCGCGGTCGACTTCGACGTCGCACACGTGGGTGCCGAAGCCAGGGCCGGCGCCTTGCGCGTTGACCGAGGCGGTCGCCGCAATCGGGCCGCCGGTCTTGCCGGCCTGGACCGCGATGTCGGCAAGGCTGAGCGGCTCGAATTCGCCGGCATTGCTGCCCGAAGGCTTGGCGTAGCCGTCCTCCCACTCCACCGCTTCGACCGGGATGTCCCAAATCTTGGCGGCGCGCTCGCGCAGCTGCTCGACCACCTTCCCCGCTGCGTCGATTGCCGCCATGCCGGTGGCGAAGGTGACGCGGCTGCCGCCGGTGAGGAAGGTGTAGCCGATGGTGTCGGTATCCGCGACCAGAGGGCGCACCTTCTCCGGCGGGATGCCGAGGGCCTCGGCCGCCTGGAGCTGGATCGAGGCACGCGAGCCGCCGATGTCGGGGTTGCCCTCGATCACGGTCGCCGTGCCGTCCTCGTTGACGTTGATGGTGGCGCAGGACTCGCCGCCGATGTTGAACCAGAAGCCGGTGGCGATGCCGCGTCCCTGGTTGGGGCCGAGCGGGGTGTTGTAGTGCTCGCTGTCGCGCGCGGCCTCCAGCGTCTCGATGCAACCGACGGGCCCGAACTTGGGCCCGTAGAGCGCGCGCGTGCCCTCCTTCGCCGCGTTCATCAGGCGGAACTCGGCCGGGTCGATGTCGAGCTTCTTCGCGATCTCGTCGACCACGCCCTCGGAGGCGAACTCGGAGATCGGCGCTCCCGGTGCGCGGTAGGCGGCGACCTTCGGCCGGTTCACCACCACGTCGTAGCCCTCGACCTCGGCGTTCTCGATGTCGTAGGGCGCGAAGACGCACATGCAGCCCGGTCCGATCGGCGAGCCGGGGAAGGCGCCTGCCTGATAGGCGAGCCAGGCCTTGGCGGCGGTGAGCTTGCCCTCCTTGGTGGCGCCCATCTTGATGGTCATGGCGCCGCCCGAGGTCGGGCCGCTGGCGCGGAACACCTCCTCGCGCGACATCACGATCTTGACCGGGCGGCCGGCGATCTGCGACAGCCTGAGCGCGATCGGCTCCAGATAGACCACGGTCTTGCCGCCGAAGCCGCCGCCGATCTCGGACGGGGTCACTCGGATGTTGCCGATGTCGATGCCGAGCAGATTGGCGCAGTAGGCGCGCACGGTGAACTGCCCCTGGGTGCAGCACCAGATTTCGCACTGCCCGTCCTCGCCGGCGCTGGCGACCACCGCGTGGGGCTCGATGTAGCCCTGGTGCACCGCCTTGGTGGTGAAGGTGCGCTCGACGATCACGTCGGCCTCGGCGAATCCCTTGTCGAGATCGCCCATGGAGAAGTGCACCTTCTTGTAGACGTTGGAGGGCTTGTCGGGCTTGGGCTCCACGTCTTCGGTGTACATGTCGTCATGAAGCAGGGGGGCGTCAGGCTGCATCGCCTCGCGCACGTCGATCACGTGCGGCAACACCTCGTAATCCACCTCGATCAGGTCGATTGCCTGCTTGGCGATGGCCGTCGACGTCGCCGCCACCGCAGCGACGGCGTGGCCGTCGTAAAACGCCTTCTCCCGTGCCATCACGTTCTGCGACATGTCGCGGTAGTTGACCGCCACCTCGCCGGCCGGGACCCACTGGTTCGGGATCTCCGGCATCTCGTCGCGGGTGACGATGGCCTTCACGCCCGGAACCGCGCGGGCCTTCGACGTGTCGATGGAGCGGATAATCGCGTGCGCGTGGGGGCTGCGCAGCACCCGGCCCACCAGCATGCCCGGCAGCGAGAAGTCCGCGCCGAACTTGGCCCTGCCGGTCACCTTGTCGACGCCGTCGGGGCGCCACGGCCGTGTGCCGACGTACTTGAGCGAGCCGTTGCCGTTACCGATCTCCTGCTTGGCGGTTGCCATGGCTTATTCTCCTCTCAGCTCGGCCGCCGTCGTCATCACGGCGCGGATGATCTTGTCGTAGCCGGTACAGCGGCAGAGATTGCCTGCCAGCCAGTAGCGGGCTTCCGTCTCGGTCGGGTTCGGGTTCTCTTCGAGCAGCGCCTTGGCGGCGACCAGGAAGCCCGGCGTGCAGATGCCGCATTGCAGCGCGGCATCTTCGAGAAACTGTCGCTGCAACGGATGCAACGAGTCGCCGTCGGCCATGCCCTCGATGGTGCCGATATCGTGACCCTCGGCCTCGGTGCCGAGCATCAGGCAGGAGCAGACCAGCGTGCCGTCCACGGTCACGCTGCAGGCGCCGCAGTCGCCGGTGGCGCAGCCTTCCTTGGTGCCGGTGAGCTCCAGCTCGTCGCGGAGCACGTCGAGCAGGGTCTGCTCGCCCGAACAGAGGAACTCCGTCGGCTCGCCGTTGATGCTGGTGGTTACATGATACTTGGCCATCAGCCGTTGCTCCTCGCTCGCTCGAGGGCGATGAGCGCGGCCCGCCTGGCCAGCACTCCCGCCACCTTGACCCGGTATTCGATGGTTCCGCGCTTGTCGTCGATGGGATTGCAGGCGGCGCTTGCGGCCGCTGCAAGGTCGGACAGCGCGTCGTCGTCCACTTTGGTGCCGATCAGCGCCTTCGCGCCGTCGTCCACCAGCAGCGGCGTAGGTGCAACCGCGCCCAGGCTGAGCCTCGCGTGGGTGCAGACACCCGCCTCGTCGAGCGTGAGCGCGACGCCGGCGCCGACCACGGCGATGTCCATCTCGGTGCGCGGGATGAAGCGCAGGTAGGCATCGCCCGAGCGGGGCGGCGGATTCGGCATGACGAAGGAGACCACGATCTCGCCGGGGCCGAGGGCGAGCTGGCCGGGCCCCGTAATCACGTCCTCCACCGGCAGGGAGCGGGTGCCGCCCGGACCCGCGATCTCGCACACGGCACCGGCGGCGATCAACGCCGGCACACTGTCGGCGGCGGGCGAGCCGTTGCAGAGATTGCCGCCCAGCGACGCGCGGCCCTGAATCTGGGTGGAGCCGATCAGCTCCAGCGCTTCCACCACCCCCGGCCACGCGGCCTTCACGGCTTCGTCCTTGCCGAGGGTGAAACCGGAGACCGCCGCGCCGACGCGGATCTCTTCGTCGGTCACCGTCACGTCCATGAGCGCCGGAATCCGCTTCAAGTCGACGATGAGACCGGGCCGCACGAAATCGGTGCGCAGTTGAACCAGGAGGTCTGTGCCGCCCGCGAGCGGCTTGGCTTCGCCGCCGGCGTCGGCGAGGAGGCGCACGGCGTCCTCGACCGTCTCGGGCGCCTCGAATTGTAGACTGCTCATGTGCGGGGGGTTCCTCCTGTTGCCGCGGCACCGGGTTGGCGCTCTGTTTTACCCGAAAAGACGCGGCGGTTCACAGGGGCAAAATGGGGGCAACGGCCGGTCTGCGCCTTGCGGCCGGCGGCCACCGCCGTCTACCCTTGCCCAAGCACGCCAGACCGAGGACGGGCACCTGGAAAAGTGGGAGCCCAGCCACATGACTGAGTCCACCGAAAAAACCGTCGCCGATTGGGAAGCCTTGGCCACGGCTGAGCTCAAGGGCAGGGACCCGGCAGAGCTCGCGTGGGAGACGCCCGAAGGCATCACGGTCAAGCCGCTCTACACCGCGGCCGACCTGGAAGCGCTGGAGGACCAGCCGGGGTTGCCGGGATTCGCGCCCTACACGCGGGGCGTGCGCGCCACCATGTTCGCCAATCGGCCGTGGACGATCCGCCAGTACGCGGGCTTCGCCACCGCCGAGGAGTCGAACGCCTTCTACAAGCGCAACCTCGCCGGCGGGCAGAAGGGGCTTTCCGTCGCCTTCGACCTCGCGACCCACCGGGGCTACGACAGCGACCACCCCAGGGTGCGGGGCGATGTGGGCAAGGCAGGCGTCGCCATCGACACCGTCGAGGACATGAAGCGCCTCTTCGACGGCATTCCCTTGGGCGAGGTCAGCGTCTCCATGACCATGAACGGGGCGGTGCTGCCGGTGCTGGCGGCCTACATCGTGGCGGCCGAGGAGCAGGGGGTCAGTGCGGAAAGGCTCGCGGGAACCATCCAGAACGACATCCTCAAGGAGTTCATGGTCCGCAACACCTACATCTACCCGCCCGAGCCAAGCATGCGGATCGTGGCCGACATCATCGCGTACACGGCCCGGCACATGCCGCGCTTCAACTCGATCTCGATCTCCGGCTACCACATGCAGGAGGCCGGCGCGACGCTGGTGCAGGAACTGGGTTTCACGCTGGCGGACGGCCTCGATTATGTGCGCGCGGCGCTCTCCCGCGACCTCGCCATCGACGATTTCGCGCCCCGGCTCTCGTTCTTCTTCTGCATCGGCATGAACTTCTTCATGGAGGTGGCGAAGCTGCGCGCGGCACGGCTGCTCTGGGCCAGGTACATGAAGGGCTTCGGCGCCGAGAACCCGCGCTCGCTCATGCTGAGGACCCACTGCCAGACCTCGGGCGTCTCGCTCGCGGAGCAGGACCCCTACAACAACGTGGTGCGCACCGCTTACGAGGCGCTGGCGGCTGTGCTGGGCGGCACCCAGTCGCTGCACACCAATGCTTTGGACGAGGCGGTGGCTCTGCCCACCGATTTTTCCGCCCGAATCGCGCGCAACACCCAGCTCATCCTGCAGCACGAGACCGGCGTGCCCCGGGTGGTGGACCCGCTGGGGGGCTCCTACTACGTGGAGGCGCTCACCGCATCGCTCGCGCGCGAGGCGCAGGCGCTGATCGACGAGGTCGAGGAGCTGGGCGGCATGACCAAGGCGGTCGCCGCCGGCATGCCCAAGCTCTGCATCGAAGAGGCCGCCGCCCGCCGCCAGGCGCGGCTCGACCGTGGCGAGGACGTGGTGGTTGGCGTCAACCGCTACCAGACCGACCAGGACGACATGCCGGCGCTGCTCGACGTGGACAACTACGCCGTGCGCGAGTCGCAGATCGCGCACATCGCCGCCGTGCGCGCCGGGCGGGACGAGGCGGCCTGCCAGGCGACGCTGGAGAGGCTCTCCGAAGGTGCGCGCGGGGACGGCAACCTGCTGGCGCTCACGGTGGATGCCATACGGGCGCGCGCCACGGTGGGCGAGGTCTCGGACGCGATGGAGGCGGCGTTCACGCGCCACCGGGCGACCGTGCGCACGGTCTCCGGCGTCTACGGCGCGGCCTACGCGCAGGACGACGCCTTCCAGACCATCCGGCGCGAGACCGCGCTCTTCGCCGAGGCCGAGGGCCGCCGGCCGCGCATTCTCGTGGTGAAGCTCGGCCAGGACGGGCACGACCGCGGCGCCAAGGTGATCGCGACGGCCTTCGCCGACATCGGCTTCGACGTGGATATCGGCCCGCTCTTCCAGACACCCGAGGAGGCCGCGCAAGATGCGCTGGAGAACGACGTGCATGTGATCGGCGTCTCCAGCCAGGCCGCAGGCCACAAGACCCTGGTGCCGGAACTGATCGACGCGCTGCAGGAGGCCGGCGCGGGCCACGTGGTGGTGGTCTGCGGCGGGGTGATTCCACCCCAGGACCACGACTTCCTGCACGAAGCCGGGGTTGCGGCTGTCTACGGCCCCGGCACCAACATCCCTGCCGCCGCGCAAGACATCATGGCGCTGATCCGCCGCCCCGAAGCAGCCTGAAACCCCTCACCCCGGCCCTCTCCTCCCCGGCGGGGAGGAGAGGAGAAAAGGGCGGAATTGTCTTTGTCCCGCTCCGCCTTCCTGGGCCGCAAAGCGTCCCGGACGGCGCGACCGCGCGTCTCACGGCCACGTGCGCAAGCGCACAAAGCGCGAAGCGCGTAGCGTCGCGCGGCCACGCGCGCGGAGCGCACGATCGAGCGGAGCGAGCGCCCGGCGCCTGAGGGAAATGAACGAGAGTGGCGATGCGGATCGGGAAACGTGGAGGCGTTCGAGCACCGGCATTTGATCCGTCCCCTCTTCGTGCTTATGTGACATGCGCACATAGCGCGCTCTGAGCCTCGCCGGCGGCGGGGCGAGTCATTGGATCCACGGCCCCATGGTAGCTCTCGATCGCGAGGCCCGCGTGCGGGGTGCGGGGGAACGCTCGCACCTGCACACCATCCGCACGCTGCTGCCCTATCTCTGGCCGCGCGGCTCGCTGGAGATGCGGAGCCGCGTGCTGCTGGCGATCCTCCTGCTCATCGGTGCGAAGGTAGCGAACGTCTATGTGCCGATCCTCTACAAGGATGCGGTCGACATCCTCTCGGACAATACGGCGGCGGTCATCGTGGTGCCGGTGGCGATCCTGCTGGCCTACGGTGCGCTCCGGGTGCTCACGGTCGCCTTCGGGGAGCTCAGGGATGCGGTCTTCGCCAAGGTCGGGGAGCGCGCGATCCGCACCGTCGCCCTGCAAGTCTTCAACCATCTGCACGAGCTTTCGCTCCGCTTCCATATCGAGCGGCGCACAGGGGGCTTGAGCCGCGCCATCGAGCGCGGCGTCAAGGGGATCGAATTCGTACTCACCTTCATGCTGTTCAACATTTTGCCGACCCTGGTGGAAGTCACCATGGTCTGCGGCATCCTCTGGTTCCTCTACGGCGTTACCTACGCAGCGATAACCTTTGTCACCATCGGCTTCTATATCGCCTTCACCCTTACGGTCACTGAATGGCGGCTGAAGTACCGCCGGCGCATGAACGAGAAGGACAGCGAGGCCAACACCAAGGCGATCGACAGCCTGCTCAACTACGAGACGGTCAAGTACTTCGGCAACGAGATGCACGAGGCGCGGCGCTTCGACGTCTCGCGCCGGCAGTACGAGCGGGCGGCGGTGCAGAGCAAGACCAGCCTCTCGCTGCTTAACATCGGACAAGGGCTAATTATCGCCATCGGGCTGACCGGCATCACGATCATGGCGGGCAACGAGGTTGCCGCCGGCACCATGACCATCGGCGACTTCGTGCTGGTCAACACCTACCTGCTCCAGCTCTACATCCCGCTCAACTTCCTCGGCTTCGTCTATCGCGAGATCAAGCAGTCGCTCACCGACATGGAGTCGATGTTCGGCATCCTCTCGGTGGAGCGCGAGATCGAGGACGCGCCGGACGCGCCGCCGCTCGACGTCACGGCCGGCGCCATCGAGTTCGAGGACGTGCGATTCCGCTACGAGGAGCGGCGCGGCATCCTAGACGGCATCTCGTTCAGCGTGCCGCCGGGCAGCACGACGGCCATCGTGGGCGCGAGCGGGGCCGGCAAGTCGACCATCTCGCGCATCCTCTTCCGCTTCTACGACATCGAGGCCGGCAGGGTCCGGATCGACGGCCAGGACGTGCGCGACGTGAGCCAGGAGAGCCTGCGCGCGGCCATCGGCATCGTCCCGCAGGACACGGTGCTCTTCAACGACACGATCTACTACAACATCGCCTATGGCCGGCCCGAGGCGAGCCGGGAAGAGGTGGAGGAGGCGGCGCGGCTCGCGCGCATTCACGACTTCATTGCAGGGCTCCCCGACGGCTACGACAGCATGGTCGGCGAGCGCGGCCTCAAGCTCTCGGGCGGCGAGAAGCAGCGAGTGGCGATTGCGCGCACGATCCTCAAGAATCCCCGTATTCTGCTGTTCGACGAGGCCACCTCGGCCCTCGATTCGCAAACCGAAAAGGAGATTCAGGCGAGTCTGCGGGAGGTCAGCCGCGACCGCTCGACGCTCATGATCGCGCACCGCCTTTCCACGGTCATCGACGCCGACCAGATCCTGGTACTGGACGAAGGCCGAATCGTCGAGCGCGGCCGCCACGCGGAGCTGCTGGTGCGCGACGGCCGCTACGCCGAGATGTGGTGGCGCCAGCAGGAGACTGCCGAACTCAGGGAGGAGCTGGAGCAGCGGCTCGCCGACGAGGAAGGCCGCGCCGAGGAGGCGACGGCTTCGCCCGGCGAGGAGCCGGCGCCGTGACCGCGCGCACCCACGGCCCCGGCCATGCGCCGCGTGTTGCCGATATCCTCGCGGGCGACCGGCGGGCGCTGGCTGCGGCGATCACCCTCATCGAATCGACGCGGGAGGAGGACCGCGAGCCGGCCGAGAGCCTGCTCCAGGCGTTGCTTCCGCACGCGGGCAAGGCCGTGCGGCTCGGCATCTCGGGCGCGCCGGGCGTGGGTAAGTCCACCTTCATCGAGGCTTTCGGCACGCGCGCCATCGCGGCCGGCCGCAGGATCGCGGTGCTCGCCATCGACCCTTCAAGCGAGCGGTCCGGCGGCTCGATCCTGGGCGACAAGACGCGGATGCCGGAGCTCGCGCGGAGCGAGAAGAGTTTCGTTCGCGCCACGCCGACGGGCGGCACTCTCGGCGGCGTCGCCCGGCGCACGCGCGATGCGATGATCGCCTGCGAGGCGGCGGGCTTCGACCTCGTGATGGTCGAGACCGTGGGCGTCGGCCAGTCCGAGGCCGCCGTCGCCGACATGACGGACCTCTACATGCTGCTGGTGCAACCCGGTGCCGGCGACGAGCTGCAGGGCATCAAGCGGGGCGTAATGGAGCGCGCCGACATCGTCGTCGTCACCAAGGCCGACGGCGCCCTCGAAGGGCCGGCCGCCCACGCCAAGGCGGACTTCGAGGCGGCGCTTTCGCTGCACGCAGGCGAAGGGCCCTGGACGCCCTGCGTCATCGCCTGCTCGTCGCTGGAAGGAACCGGCCTCGACGAGATCGCGGACGCGGTGGAGCGCCACCGTGCTGCGATGGCGAAGCACGGCGTGCTGGAGGCCAAGCGGGCCGCTCAGGCCGGGGCGTGGCTCTGGCGCGAGGTAGAGGATTCCCTTGTCGCGGCGCTCCACGCCGACGAGCGGCTTGCGCCAGCCGTCGCGGCGCTGGAGGCCGAGGTGACGGCGCAGGCGCTCACCCCCGGTGCCGCCGCCCGGCAAATCGTGCAGCGCCTCCTGAACCCCGGCGAATAGGACTCTGACTCGGGCCCCCTCCTCACCCCGACCCTCTCCTCCCCGAGGGGGAGGAGAGGGAGAGAAAGCGGTGCATTCTGCGTTCCCCCTCCGCCCTTTGGGGTGAGGGGGACAGGTGGGGCGTTTACGCGCCGCAGTGACCGGAAAGCGCGGATAGTCGTTTAGGCGGAGAGGTTGCCCACCGCGTCCAGGAGAGTGCGGACCGCGTTTACGGAGTGCTCGAAGGCCGCGCGCTCGTCCTCGTCGAGGGCGATTTCGACGATGCGCTCGACCCCATGCGCCCCGATGACCGCCGGCACGCCGACGTAGAGGCCGTCCACCCCGTACTCGCCGTCGAGCCAGGCGGCGCAGGGCAGCACGCGCTTCTTGTCCTTGAGATAAGCCTCGGCCATCTGGATCGCGGCCGACGCCGGCGCGTAGAAGGCCGAGCCGGTCTTGAGCAGGCCCACGATCTCGGCGCCGCCGTCGCGGGTGCGCTGCACGATCTCCTCCTGACTTCGACGGTTGGGCCTGATTCTGGCCGATCTCCCGTCTGGAGATTTCAGCGAAGACAATGACTTAGCGGTTGCGGTGCGGTCAAGTCGCGTTGTAGTGCCTAGTGGATATATTGGATTGTCGATATCCCCGCCCCGCGCTACACTCCCACCATGTTCGTGCGTATCAAGACCACCCCCAACAGCCCGCGCCGCTCGGTCCAGCTCGTCGAGGCCGTGCGCGACGGCGGCAAGGTCCGCCAGCGCATCGTCCGCCACATCGGCGTGGCCATGGACGAGGACGAGCTGGAGCGCCTGAGGCAGCTCGGCGAGTACGTCAAGGCGAAGCTGGAGGACGAGCGCCAGCCCTTGCTGTTCGCGCCCGAGAAGATCGCAGACCAGGTGATCCGCGTCGGACGCCAAGGGGACGGCAAGCAAGAGCTTCCCGTCGATCTCAAGCAACTCGAAGAGGAGCAGCGGCTGATCACGGGCATCCACGAGGTCTACGGCGAGATGTACCGGCTGCTGGGCCTCGACGGGCTGCTGCGGCGATCGCGCTACCGCGCCTCGCACGACGCGCTGTTCCACGTGGTGATGGCACGCATCGCCAACCCCGACAGCAAGCGGGGCAGCGTGCGCCGGCTCGAGGAGGACTTCGGCGTGAGCCTTCCCCTCGAGAAGGTCTACCGGATGATGGACCAGCTCGACGCGCCCGTGATCAACCATCTGCGCACGCGCGTGGGCGAGGCGAGCCGCTCGCTGCTGCCGGAGCCGGTGGCGGTGCTCTTCTTCGATTGCACCACGCTCTACTTCGAGACCGCGATTGAGGACGAGCTTCGCCAGCACGGCTTCAGCAAGGACGGCAAGCACAGGGACTCGCAGGTCCTGCTGGCCCTGATGGTGACGCGCGAAGGGCTGCCGATCAGCTACGAGGTCTTCCCCGGCTCCACCTACGAGGGGAAGAGCCTGGTCCCGGTCCTGCAGGACATGCAGCGCCGCCACCAGGTGGAGCGCACGGTCTGTGTGGCCGACCGGGGCATGCTGAGCGCAGACAACCTCGACGCCATGGACGACATCCGCGGCGAGTACGTGCTCGGCGCCCGGCTGCGCAAGCTGCCGGCCGCGCTGAAGAAGAAGGTTCTCGATCTGGACGCCTATGGTCCTCTCGAGGGATCGGAGAACCGCCGGGTCGGCGAATGGGAGCACAAGGGCCGGCGCCTGATCGTCGTCTTCTGCCCCGAGCGCGCGCGCAAGGACGCACACGAGCGCCGCCAGGCGGTGGCGCGCCTGCTCGACAAGCTGGAGCGCAGCGACAATCCCAAGGAGCTGCTCTCCAATCACGGCGCCAAGCGCTTCATCGCCGTCGAGGGCGACGCGCGGCTCACGGTGAACCCGGAGAAGATCGCCGAGGCCGAGCGATGGGACGGGCTCGCCGGCGTCATCACCAATCTGCGCGACGCCAGCGTCACCGAAGTGATGGCCCACTACCACGGGCTCTGGCAGGTCGAGGAGAGCTTTCGGATCACCAAGCACGACCTGAAGGTGCGGCCGATCTGGCACTGGAACGAGAACCGGATCCGCGCCCACATCGCCATCGCCTTCATGGCCTTCGCCTGCGTCCGCCACCTTGCCTACCGTGTCGCCGTCCAGAAGAGGCGGATGTCCCCGGAAGTGATCCGCTCCGCCCTCGTCCACCGCCAATGCTCGGTCCTGCGCTGCGCGCAATCGGGCAACCGCTACGTCATCCCGTCGAAGCCGACGCCGGCGGCCGAGCAGATCTACGCAACCATGGGGCTGCCCCTGACGATCACCCCGTACCAACTCGTCTGAGCGCCGGCGAAGCCCGGCCCGGGCTCGAAGAAATGCCGAGTGTAGTGCCTAGCCGGAAATGAGAACCGGCCAATATCAACTACTTACGTGATTCAACCATCGAAGTCAGGAAAGCGGTGCATTCTGCGTTCCCCCTCCGCCCTTTGGGGTGAGGGGGACAGGTGGGGCGTTTACGCGCCGCAGTGACCGGAAAGCGCGGATAGTCGTTTAGGCGGAGAGGTTGCCCACCGCGTCCAGGAGAGTGCGGACCGCGTTTACGGAGTGCTCGAAGGCCGCGCGCTCGTCCTCGTCGAGGGCGATTTCGACGATGCGCTCGACCCCATGCGCCCCGATGACCGCCGGCACGCCGACGTAGAGGCCGTCCACCCCGTACTCGCCGTCGAGCCAGGCGGCGCAGGGCAGCACGCGCTTCTTGTCCTTGAGATAAGCCTCGGCCATCTGGATCGCGGCCGACGCCGGCGCGTAGAAGGCCGAGCCGGTCTTGAGCAGGCCCACGATCTCGGCGCCGCCGTCGCGGGTGCGCTGCACGATCTCCTCCAGCCGCTCGGCCGAGAGCCAGCCCATCCCGACCAGATCGGGGAGCGGGATGCCGGCAACGGTGGAGTAGCGCGGCAGCGGCACCATGGTGTCGCCGTGGCCGCCGAGCACGAAGGCGCTCACGTCCTCGACCGAAACGCCGAGCTCGACCGCGATGAAGTGGCGGAAGCGCGAAGAATCGAGCACGCCGGCCATGCCCACCACGCGGGCGTGCGGCAGGCCGCAGGCTTCGCGCAGCACGTAGACCATCGCGTCCAGCGGATTGGTGATGCAGATGACGAAGGCGCCCGGTGCATACTCACGGATACCGGCGCCGACCTGGTTCATCACGCTGGTGTTGATCGAGAGCAGGTCGTCGCGGCTCATGCCGGGCTTGCGCGGCACGCCGGCGGTGACGATCACCACGTCGGCGCCTTCGATGGGCGCATAGTCCTGGGTGCCGGCGAGCGCCGCGTCGAAGCCTTCCACCGCGCCGCTCTGCGCGAGGTCCAGCGCCTTGCCCTGCGGCACGCCTTCGACGATGTCGAAGAGCACGATGTCCCCCAGGTCCTTGAGCGCGGCGAGGTGTGCGAGCGTGCCGCCGATGTTGCCCGCGCCGATCAGCGCGATCTTGGTGCGTGCCATGGGGAGTCCTTGCGGTTCTGGGGTGTCGCGGGGCTAGTGTCCTGCCCCGAAACTGAAGACAAGCGTTGCCTGGACTCCCCTTACGTCATGGCCGGGCTTGACCCGGCCATCCACGTCGCGCATGGCCACAGGATCGCGCGCGCAGCAAATGGATGCCCGGATCAAGTCCGGGCATGACGCTAGGAGGCCAATGTCATTCATGCGTCCTTCCGGGGCACGACGCTAGCGGCGGGCGACCATCATCTTCTTGATCTCGGCGATCGCCTTGGCCGGGTTCAGGTGCTTCGGGCAGGTGCGGGTGCAGTTCATGATGGTGTGGCAACGGTAGAGCCGGAAGGGGTCCTCCAACTCGTCGAGACGCTCTCCCGTGGCCTCGTCGCGGCTGTCGACGAGCCAGCGGTAGGCCTGCAACAGGGTCGCGGGGCCCAGGTAGCGATCGCTGTTCCACCAGTAGCTCGGGCAGCTCGTCGAGCAGCAGGCGCACAGGATGCACTCGTAGAGGCCGTCGAGCTTCTCGCGGTCCTCCTGCGCCTGCAGCCGCTCGGTCGACGACGGCGGCGCGGTATCCGTCTTCATCCAGGGCTCGATGGAGGCGTACTGGGCGTAGAAATCCGCCATGTCGGGCACCAGGTCCTTCACCACCGGCATGTGCGGCAGCGGATAGATGCGCACCTCGCCCTTCACCTCGTCGATGGGCTTGATGCAGGCCAGCGTGTTGGTGCCGTCCACATTCATGGCGCAGGAGCCGCAGATCCCCTCGCGGCAGCTGCGGCGGAAGGTGAGCGTCGCGTCGACCTCGTTCTTGATCTTGATGAGTGCGTCCAGGACCATCGGCCCGCACCGGTCGAGATCGAGGTCGTAGGTGTCCGTGCGCGGGTTCTCGCCGCTGTCCGGATCGAAGCGGTAGATTTTGAAGCGCCGGCTCTTGCTCGGAGCGCCGTCGGCAGGGAAGTGCTTGCCCTTACCGATCTTCGAGTTCTTTGGGAGCGTGAGCTGCGCCATGGATCGACCTTGCCGGGGCCCTAGTAGACCCGTGCCTTGAGGGGAACGGTCTCGACCTCGTTGCTGAGCGTCTGCAAGTGCACCGGCCGGTAGTCGAGCCTGGTCGTGCCGTCATCGTCGAGCCAGGCGACGGTGTGCTTGAGCCACTTTTCGTCGTCGCGGTCGGGGAAATCCTCGCGGGCATGCGCCCCGCGGCTCTCCTCGCGCTTGAGCGCCGAGTGCAGGGTGACGCTCGCCTGGCGCATCAGGTTGTCGAGCTCGATGGTCTCGGCGAGATCGGAGTTCCAGATCAGCGAGCGGTCGGCGACGCCGATGTCGTTGCGGAAGCCGTCCCAGACGCCATCGAGCCTGCGGGCGCCCTCCTCCATGATCTCCTGGGTGCGGAAGACGCCGGCGTGCTCCTGCATGGTGCGCTGCATGTCGAGCCGGATCGCCGCCGTGGGCGTCTCGCCCTTGGCGTGGCGCAGCCGGTCGAACCAGTCGAGGCTCTTGTCGAGCACGCCGTTCTGCATCGGCTTGTGCGGCGCACCGGCCTCGACGATCTCGGCGCAGCGCTCTGCCGCCGCGCGGCCGAACACGACGAGGTCGAGCAGCGAGTTGGACCCCAGCCGGTTGGCGCCGTGGACCGAGACGCAGGCCCCCTCCCCCACCGACATCAGGCCTGAAACCACGGAATCCGGGTCGCCGTCCCTCACCGTCACCGTCTCGCCGGTGTAGATGCAGGGCACGCCGCCCATGTTGTAGTGGACGGTCGGGATCACCGGGACCGGCTCCTTCAACGGCTCGACGCCGGCGAAGATGCGGGCCGTCTCGGTGATGCCGGGCAGGCGCTCGTTCAGCACCTCGGCGCCGAGATGGTCCATCTTCAGGTGCATGTGGTCCTTCTCGGGCCCGCAGCCGCGCCCCTCGCGGATCTCCATGGTGATCGCACGGCTGACCACGTCGCGCGAGGCGAGGTCCTTGGCGTTGGGCGCGTAGCGCTCCATGAAGCGCTCGCCCTCGGAGTTGATCAGGTAGCCGCCCTCGCCGCGTGCGCCCTCGCTCATCAGGCAGCCGGAGCCGTAGATGCCGGTGGGGTGGAACTGCACGAACTCCATGTCCTGCAGCGGCAGGCCTGCGCGCAGCACCATGGCGTTGCCGTCGCCCGTGCAGGTGTGGGCCGAGGTGGCGGAGAAGTAGGCGCGGCCGTAGCCGCCGGTCGCCAGGATCACCATGTGGGCGCGGAAGAGATGCAGCGTGCCGTCATCGAGGTTCCAGGCGAGGACGCCGCGGCAGGCGCCCTCCTCGTCCATCACCAGGTCGAGGGCGAAATACTCGATGAAGAACGCCGCCTTGTGGCGCAGCGACTGCTGGTAGAGCGTGTGCAGGATGGCGTGGCCGGTGCGGTCGGCGGCGGCGCAGGTGCGGTGCGCCTGCTTCTCGCCGTAATTCAGCGACATGCCTCCGAAGGCGCGCTGGTAGATCTTGCCGTCCGGCGTGCGCGAGAAGGGCACACCGTAGTGCTCCAGCTCGATGACCGCGCGCGGGCCCTCCTTGCACAGGTATTCGATGGCGTCCTGATCGCCCAGCCAGTCCGACCCCTTGACGGTGTCGTACATGTGCCAGCGCCAGTCGTCCTCTTCCATGTTGCCGAGCGCGGCCGAGATGCCGCCCTGGGCGGCCACCGTGTGGCTGCGGGTGGGGAAGAGCTTGCTGATGCAGGCGGTTTGCAGGCCGGCCTCGGCGAGGCCGAGCGTGGCGCGCAGCCCGGCACCGCCGGCGCCCACCACCACCACGTCGTCGTGGTGCTCGGCGATCGGGTAGGCGGCGGTCATGCACTTACCCCTGCACCGCGATCAGGATCACGGAGTAGAGCGAGGCGAGGCAGAGCAGCAAGCAGAGCAGCGTGTTGAGGATCAGCAGCGGCCACTTGCACGTGCCGTGCACGTAGTCCTCGATCACCACCTGGAGGCCGAGCTTCAGGTGGTAGAAGGTGGCGCCCAGGAAGAGCAGCATCAGCACCGCCGCCACCGGGCCGGAGAGCCAGTCGACGAAGTCGTCCCGATCCGCGCCCGCCGCAATCAATGACCAGAGCGAGCCCACGAACCAGAGCGAGAGCGGCACCAGCAGGATCGCGGTCAGCCTCTGCCACCACCAGTGATTCACGCCCTCCTTGGCGGAGCCCAGATGGCGTACCTTGGCGAGTGGGGTCTGCAATGCCATGACGCCGCTCAGCCGGCGAGGTTACAGGCGAGGCCGAGGCCCCAGGAGAGCCCGGTCAGCACGAACGAGGCCACCACGACGGCAATGCCCGAGCCGTAGGTCTCGCGGAGCGAGAGGCACATGCCGGCATCCCAGAACAGGTGCCGGACGCCGTTGCACAGGTGATAGAAGAGGCACCACGACCAGGCCGCGAGCAACGCGTAGCCGAGCCACGAGGTGAGGAACCACGCGGTCCAGTCGTAGTAGCGCTCGCCTGCGGCGGCGGTCAGCAGCCAGGCACAGAGCATTGCCGCACCGGACGCCAGAATCACGCCGGTCATGCGATGCAGGATCGAGAGAACAGAGGTGAGCTGCGGCCGATAGATGGTGAGATGGGGCGAGATCGGTCGCGCGCGGGTGCCGCTGCCGCTTGATTGATCTGCCACGAATTCGCCCCCGAAATCCGGCCCTGAGGCGGGCCGTGCAATCCTCTGTGATTTAGCCCCGGAGGCGGAACTAGTCAACGCGGGCGGCCTAACCTCAGCGGCTAATGATCGAAGTGGTAGACGATCTGGTCGAAGCGGTCGCGCGGGAAGGCGAACACGAAGACCAGCGGGTCGGTGCCGGTGCAGCGCAGCGCATGCTTGGCGTCGGGCGGGATGTAGACCGCGCAACCGGGCCCCACCATGTGCGTGCGCCCCTCGATCTCCATCTCGCCGCGGCCGCTCATGATGTAATAGATCTCAGCGGGCTCGTGGTGGTGGCGCATGAGCTCCGCACCCGGCGCAACCTCGGCGATCCCGGTGGCGAGGTCTTCGGTCTCGGTCCGCTCCCCGGTGATCAACAGCTTCCAGCGGATCCCGGTGCCGGTCGCGAGGTTGGCGTCTTCCCCGCCTTCCCATTCGAGATCGGCCTGGTCGACAACGGCGGGTCTCGGTGCGGTCATGGCCCCCTTCCTTGCCGGTGCGCGATACGAGCGTCCTGGCTCGTCAATCGATCCGGTTGCACGCGTTCACCGGTGCGTCGCCGGCCAGGACGCGCACCACTTCCTCCGCGCCCCGCTGCCTGAGCTCGGCGAGCGAGGCGTCGGACGAGAACGCCACGTGCGGCGTCGCGATCACGTCCGCGCGGGCGACGAGGGCTGCGGGCGGGTTCGGCTCTCCTTCCACCACGTCGAGGCCGGCGCCTCCGAGGCGGCCCGCCTTCAACGCCTCGATCAGCGCGTCGTTGTCGACCACCGGGCCGCGGCTCACGTTGATCAGGAAGGCGCCCGGCTTGACGCCGGCGAGGAACGCCGCGTCCACCAGGTGGTGCGTCGCGTCGGTGAGCGGCAGGTGGACGACGATGATGTCCGAGTCTGCGACGATCCGGTCGAGCCCGACCATGCGCACGGGCACGGACTCCGGCGGTGCGGCGATATCGTGGCCCAGCACGGTCATGCCGAGCGCGTCCAGCTTGCGCGCGGTGCAGCGCCCGATCCGCCCCATCCCGAGGATGCCCGCGGTCAGCGTCGCGCCGCGGCGTAGGCGGGCGCCGGAGGGGTCCCACTGACCCGTCTTCACGACGCGGTCGAAGTGGACGACGCCCCGAAACCAGGCGTAGGCCATGGCCACCGCGTGGTCCGAGACCTCTTCGACGCAGTAGTCCGGCACGTTCGCGACCCAGGCGCCGCGCGCGGTCGCCGCGTCCATCGCGATGTTGTCGAGTCCCACACCGAGCCGCTGCACGATCTTGAGCGCCGAGGGTCGCGCGATCGCGGCAGCGGAAATTTGGGCCCAGCAGGTGAGAATCGCGGCGGGGTCGTGCTTATCCACCATGGCCTCGACCGCCTCCGCCGGACTCGGCTCGGAAGGGCCGGTTACCAGCGTGTGGCCGGCGCCTTCGATCACCGCGCGCTCGATGCTGACGTCGGGCCAGGCGAAGTCGGTCTGCAATACGGTCGCCATGCGTCTCTCTCCCTCCTGCCGTGGCGGGCGCTGCCCCGCGTCGCCCATCGTAAACCGCATGCCTTGCCAGGGTCATGGCGGAATGAGCGGGGCGAGGCGATGGGAGCGAGCTGTAGCCACCGCTGGCCGCCGGCGGCAGCGGGGGCCGACGCCGGCGGCCAAGGGGCGGGACATGCGGGCAGGGAGGGACCCGGACCCGCCCCTACCGGCCGAAACCTGCCTTGCGATCCGTTCTTGGCGAAACCGTTGGACGCTCGTTCCGCCAAATCTGCACAAGATCGGCCGGTGGGCGGCACGTTAGAGATGGTGCCGGCGGAGGATAAATGCCAATACAAATTATTTGGAAGGGAAATAAAAAATTCTTATACCGGGTTGAGCGGTCAGTCCTGCGTGTGCGCGGGCTGGGGTCGAGCGACGGCCAGCAAATCGTAGCCATGAGCCGCCGGTACCAGCCGGCACGCCAGAGCGTCGAGCCAGCCGAGTGGCCGGGAACTGACGACCCTTCTCTCGGACAGCAGGCTCTCGGCCCCGACGCTCGCGACCCGGAAGCCGGCCTCCGAGAGGTCTCGGTGCACCTCGTCGAGCGTGTAGAGGTGGTAGAACAGTCGGATCTCACCGTTGGCCTGGTTGCGTTTGTAGAGGACGTCGCCGGGCTCGAGCGTGCCTTCGCGCACCAGGGACTCCGCGTCGCGCTGCTCCCTGAGAAACCGTCGCTTCGCGTTCGGCACGCTGAGGATCAGGGTGCCGTCCGGCTTCAACATGGTGCGGATGGCCCGCAGCAGGCGCAGGCGTTCCGCGCGCCGGGCAACGTGCGCCAGGACCCCGAAGGCCAGCAACGCGAGGTCGAAGGCCTGCGGAAGCTCGGCAGCCAGATCGTCCGGATCGTCTCCTCGGATGACCAGCCGTTCGTCGCTCACGAAACTGCGAAGGCGCTCCGCCAGGGTCTCGCGGGCGACCGGGCAGATGTCGTGGGCCACGCAGCGCGTCCCGTTTACTTGCAGGAGCGGCAGCGTGTAGCGCCCGGTGCCGGCGCCCACGTCGAGAAACCGGCCTCCGGCAGGCAGGCGCCGCTTCATCTTGCGAAGCGTGCGCCGGTTCGGGCGCGGGTAACGCTGGTCGTAGAGACCCGAAGAGATATAGCGGCCATAGCTGCCGGACATGTCCGGCAGTTCCGGCCCATGCGGGTGAGCCGATGGCGTCGCGTCGGCCACGGTCTGTTCAGCGGCCTTGGGGGCCACCGCCATTCTTCCGTCGAACATCCTGCGTCCTCGAACAGGATGTATGCACTGAGTCGCGACTCGTATGCTGCCAGCCTAAGGGATCGGCAGTCAAATTTGCGTGATACCCCGGATATTTCACCTGGCTTGCGGCAGACGGTCCTCGGGCTCCGGCGGCTGGCCGCCCTCCCGGCGCAGCAGGCGGCGCGCCGCCTCGATGTCGGCGTCGGCTTTTCGGGCGGCGAAGAATTCGGCTGTTTTCATGGCGGAAACCTTCTCGGCGACCGCGGTCGCCACGAACTGGTTGAAGCTGGTGCCATCTTCTCTGGCAATGTGCACGGCGGCCTCCTTCAGGGACTTGGGCAGCCGCAGCGGATAGGTGCTGGTCTCCTTCTTCGCCATCACACGCTCCTCAAAGCTTCCCGAGGCGTTTGCAGCGCGATCCCGAACTGCGCCGGTGCGTTGCCAAAGTCCTTCCGGTTGAACGTCACCAAAGCGTCCGCTCTGCCGTTCACGGCGGTCTCGAACACCATCTCGTCGGCCGGATCGCGGAGCTGGGGGCGCCACAAGTACCGTGCGTCGACCGGCTCGCACACCGCACAGAGCGCCGAGACGATGGTCGATACCTCCTCTTCGCTCAATCCCGACGCGATCCGCTGCGCGGGATCGCGGCAGACCGCCTCGTATTCCAACGCCAGAGCCACGGACAGCAAGAGCGTGAACCTCTCACTCAAGGCATGGTCGATGAGTGCTGCGGAGGCACCGCTCGGGCTGCGCAGACCCGCGACCACGACGTTGGTGTCCAACACATATCGCATCGTATATGATGTGAGATCACATATGATGTCAAGCGCTTAATTCGGGAGCGCTGCGGAGCATCGCGATGGCCATGCCGACGGCCGCCTGCGAGGGGTCGATGACGGGGCAGCCGAGATGCGCTTCCAGCGGCGCGCGGTAACGCGCCATGCCGGCGCAGCCGAGCACGATCGCGTCCGCGCCGTCCTCGTCGCGGAGCTGCTCGGCCACCTGCGTCATGCGGTCGGCGACGATGTCTTCCTGCGCGAGCTGGGTGACGCCGAGGCCGATGGCGCGCTCGCCCGCCATGCGGTCGCTCAGGCCGAGCGACGCCACGTAGCGCCGGTGACGCGGGATCGAGCCCTCAAGGATCGCGACGATGCCGAAGCGCTCGCCCCGCGTGAGCGCCGCCAGGATGCCGCATTGCGCGATGCCGAAGACCGGCGTGCCGGTCGCCTCCCGCGCGGCATGAAGGCCGGGGTCGGAGAAGCAGGCGATGACGAAGGCGTCCGCACGCTCCCGCTCGATCGCGCGGCAGAGCGGCGCCACCACCTCGTCCACATGGCGCTGGGTCTCGATGCCGGGTGGGCCTTCGGGGAGCGTCATGCATTCGATGGTGGGCCCGCCGTCGAAGCGCAGGCCATCCACGGCGCGCGCGATATCGTCCGTCACCGTCTCGCTGCTGTTGGGATTGATGACGAGGATGCGGGCGCTCACGGTGCCTTCCCGCGCGGCGCCACGAGGCCCGTAGTCTCCACGATCAGGCCGTAGTGCTCGGTGCGGCGGTGGGCCGCGAAATCGAAGGTGGTGGACTTGAGGAAGGCGCCGTCGTCGAGATCGCATGCGGCGACGATGACCTCGTCGTCCACCGAGCGGGCCTGCGCCACGATCTCGCCGTTGGGCGAGACGATGGCGCTGCCGCCCAGCATGTCGACGCCCTCCTCGCGCCCCGCCTTGGCGACGCCCACCACCCAGGCTCCGTTCTGATAGGCGCCGGCCTGCATGGTGAGGTGATTGTGGAAGGCGCGGCGGTGCGGCGGCTCGAAGGCGAGGCCGTTGAGCGCCGGCGTGTTGTAGCCGATCAACACCAGCTCGACGCCCTGCAGGCCGAGCACGCGGAAGGCCTCGGGCCAGCGCCGGTCGTTGCAGATCAGCATGCCGATGCGCCCGCCGAGCGCCTCCCACACCGGGAAGCCGAGATTACCCACCTCGAAGTAGCGCTTCTCCAGGTGCTGGAACTCGCGCTCGGGCTCGTGCTCCGCATGGCCCGGCAGGTGGACCTTGCGGTACTTGCCGACGATGGTGCCCGCCTTGTCCACCAGGATGGCCGTGTTGAAGCGGCGGGTCTCCCCGCCTTCTTGCGCGAGCTCGGCATAGCCGAGGTGGAAGGCGACGCCGAGGGAAGCGGCCTCGTCGAAGAGCGGTCGGGTCTCGGGGCCCGGCATCTCCGCCTCGAAGAATGCGTCCACCTCGGTGTCGTCCAGCAGCCAGCGCGGGAAGAACGTGGTGAGCGCGAGCTCCGGGTAGACCACGAGGTCGGCGCCCCGCCCTGCCGCCTCGCGCATCAGGGCGGTCATGCGCGCGACAACGCTCGCGCGCGGCTCGTCACGGGCGATGGGGCCGAGTTGGGCGGCCGCGACGGTGACGATCCGGCTCATGCCTCTCCCCCTTTCCTCCACGGGGCGTCGTATTCGCCGCTCTCGGGTGCGAAACCGTGGACCCGCCGGCCGAGCGGGTGCGCCGCCGCCGGCAGGTCGCAGCGCAGGAACGCGCCGCGGCCGGGCTCGCCCAGCACGGCGCCGTCGTCCCATACCACCGCGCCGCGGGAGAGCGTGGTCATCGGCCAGCCGGTGACGACCCGGCCCTCGTAGGGCGTGTAGTCGAGATTGTCGTGCAGCATGTCCTTGGAGATCGTCACGGTGCGCTCGGGGTCCCAGATCGCGATGTCGGCATCGCCGCCGACTGCGATGGAGCCCTTGCGCGGGTAGAGGCCGTAGAGCTTCGCCGGCCGGGTACAGCAGAGATCGACGAAGCGATTGAGGCCGATCCTCCCGGTGCCGACGCCGGCTGAGAACAGCATCGGCAGGCGGATCTCGAGCCCCGGCACGCCGTTCGCGATCCGGTTGAAGGGCGCGCCCTTGCCGTGCATCTGCTTGCCCTCGGGATCGTCGTAGCGGTAGGGCGCATGGTCGGAGGAGAAGACGTCGAACACGCCGCTCTCCAGCCCGCGCCAGACGTGCTCCTGGTTCGCCTTGTCGCGGGGCGGCGGGCTGCACACGTACTTGGCGCCCTCGAAGCCCTCGCGATCGAGGTCGGCGGCGGTGAGGAAGAGGTATTGCGGGCAGGTCTCGGCGTAGAGCCGGAGCCCGCGTGCCTTGGCGGCGCGGATCTCCTCGATCGCCGCTTGCGCGGAGACATGCACGATCAGGATCGGCAGGTCGACGATCTCGGCGAGCGTGATCGCCCGGTGGGTGGCCTCGCGCTCGGCCTGCGCCGCGTGGGCCACGGCGTGGAACTTCGGGGCAGAACGGCCGGCGCCGATCAGGCGCTCCGTGAGCCAGGCGATGACGTCGTGGTTCTCGGCATGAACCATCACCATCGCGCCCTCGCGCCGCGCCGCCGCGAGCACGTCGAGGATCTGGCGGTCGTCCAGCTTGAGCGCGTCGTAGGTCATGTAGATCTTGAACGAGGTGTAGCCGTCCTTGATCAGCGCCGGCAGCTCCTGGCCCAGGACCTGCTCGGTGGGGTCCGAGACGATCAGGTGGAAGGCGTAGTCGATCACCGCCTTGCCCCGGGCGCGGGCGTGGTAGTCCTCGACCACGGCGCGGAGCGACTGCCCCCGGTGCTGGGCCGCGAAGGGAATGATGCAGGTGGTGCCGCCGCAGGCGGCGGAGATGGAGCCGGAGCGGAAGTCGTCCGCCGTGGTGGCGCCCATGGATGACGGCTGGTCGATGTGGCAGTGGCTGTCGACACCGCCCGGCAGCACGAGTTTTCCGCCCGCGTCGATTTCGTCCGTGCCGGGGCCGAGCCCTTCCGCAAGTGCTGTGACGCGGCCGTTGCGGATGCCGACGTCGCAGGCGACCGTGTCGGCCGCCGTGGCGACGGTGCCGCCCCGAATGACGAGATCGTACTCGGCCTGCGCCATCGCGTTGCCTCGCTACAGGTGCGGCAGGGCCTCCATGGCGTGCCTCCCCCCCTCTCGCGGCCAACTCTAGCCCGCATTTCTCACCGCGGTCACGGCCCGCGTCGGGCGTGGGCTGCGGTGTGGGCTGTGGTGTCTCGCGAGGAGGCGCCATATTGTCGGCTCTCGTTATCGGCAGGGGAGGACAAACCATGGCCCAGCGCAAGCCGCTCAAGACGCTGCGTATCGGGATGATCGGTGCGGGCTTCATCGCCCGCTTCCACCTCGAATCCTTCACCGGCGTGCGCAACTGCGCCATCACCGGGGTCTACAGCCCGACGAAGGAGAGCCGCGCCGCGCTCGCCGCGCGCGCCAACGAGCTCGGCCTCGGCCCCTGCACCGCCCATGCCTCGCTCGGCAAGCTGATACGGGCGAAGGACGTGGACGCGCTCTGGATACTCTCGCCCAACGACACCCGCGTCGCCACCATGCAGGCTATCCACAAGGCGGTGAAGGGCGGCAAGCGGCTTAGAGGCGTCGCCTGCGAGAAGCCGCTCGCGCGCAATCTTGCCGAAGCCCGCGCCATGGTCTCGATGGCAGAGGACGCGAAGCTCGCCACCGGCTACCTGGAGAACCAGGTGTTCTCGACCGCGGTCGAGCGCGGCAAGGAGATCATCTGGCGCCGCGCCGTGCCGCTCACCGGCCGGCCCTATCTCGCGCGGGCGGCCGAAGAACATTCCGGGCCGCACATGCCCTGGTTCTGGCAGGGCGAGAAGCAGGGGGGCGGCGTGCTCTCCGACATGATGTGCCACTCGGTGGAGGTCGCCCGCCACATGCTGACCGCGCCGGGCGAGGCGCGGGATTCGCTCAAGGTGATCAGCGCCAACGCCACTGTCGCCAACCTCAAGTGGACCCGCCCCAACTACGTGCGGCGGTTGAAGCGGGAGATGGGGCGCGAGGTCGACTACGGCCGCAGGCCCGCCGAGGACTTCGCGCGCGGCACCCTGGTGCTGGAGGACCCGGACGGCAACGAGGCGATGATCGAGACCACCACGTCCTGGGCTTACGTCGGCGCCGGCTTACGCATTCAGCTAGAGCTGCTGGGTCCGGAATACTCGATGGAGTTCTCCTCCCTCGGCACCGGGCTCAAGGTCTTCATCTCGCGCGCGGTCAAGGGCGATGCCGGCGAGGACCTGGTGGAGAAGCAGAACGCCGAGCAGGGCCTGATGCCAGCCCTGGAGGACGAGGCCGGCGTCTATGGCTACACCAGCGAGAACCGCCATATGGTGGAGTGCTTCCGCACCGGAGTAACGCCGAGCGAGACCTTCCGCGACGGCCTCGCCGTGACGGAGATTCTGATGGCGCTCTACCGCTCCGCCGAGCTTGGCCGTACAGTGCGCCTCGGCGAGGAGGACCTGGGGGACTACATCCCGCCCGTGGCCCGGGCCTGATTCGGCCGGCTCACCGGCGACAAGAACGATAGCGTCGGGCATCGACGAAGCTGGGTGGTACTGTTTCCGCGACGAGACCCGACAGGAATCGGGGGGTTCCATGGCGGCCGAGCGGCAAGAGCGGAACAACATCGGCAGGGCGCTGCAACGCCTGAGAAAGAACAACAACCTGACCCTCGCGGCGGTCAGCGCCAAGACCGGCGTCGCGATCTCGACGCTGTCTAAGATCGAGAACAACCAGTCGTCGCCCAATTTCGACGTCCTGACCCGCCTCGCCGACGGCCTCGGCCTGGACCTCCTCGCGCTCCTGGGCGAGAGCTTCTACACGTTTGCGCACGGTGCCCGGACGATCACGCGGGCCAACGAAGGCGTCAGCTACGAGACTCCGCTCGGCACGTACGAGGCCCTGAGCGGCGAAATCGCGATGAAGGCGCTTCAGCCGGCGATGGTTCGGGTGCCGACGGGACGGAACGAACCCCTGGCGATGAGCACCCACGCGGGCGAGGAGTTCATCTACATCCTGCGTGGAAGCGTGCGATTCTACATGGAGCCCTATAGCCCATCGGTCCTTAATCAGGGCGACTCGGTGCATTTCGATAGCCTGATGCCGCACGGGTTCGTCGCCCTGGGCGATGAGGAAGCCTTGATGCTCTCGGTCTCGGTGTTCGACAGGGAGAACACCAGGAAGATGATGGAGGACTCCTCGGCCGAGCCGGCTAACGCGGACGGTGGCAGCGGAGAGGAGTAGCGAGCGGTCCGCGCTCAGTCGCCGTCGCTCCACGCCCGGGCGGCGCGGGCGACGGCGCTCTCGTCGAGCTCGAAGCCCAGACCCGGCCCGTCGAGCACGGGTAGCACGCCGCCCCGCGGCGTCAGGTCGGGGCTCTTGACGATGTCCCAGGCCAGCAGGTGGTTCATGTACTGGTTGCCGTCGTCCAGATTGGGGGTTGCCGCAGCCACCTGATTCGACGCCGCCGTGGTGATGCCGGTCTCGTAGAGGCCGTGGATGCAGACTTCGATGCCGGCTGCGGCGGCGATGTGCGCCACCTGGTTGAAGCGCAGCAGTCCCCCGGTCTCGTGCAGGCCGACAACGAGAAGGTCGGCGGCATGCTGGCGGCAGGCGTCGAAGGCGTCGTGCGGCGTGAAGACGCTCTGGTCCGCCGCAATCGCCACGGGGCTCATGGCCCGCACCTGCGCCAGCGCATCGATGCTCTCCGCGTGCGTCGGCTGCTCTATGAGGTCGATATCGAACCTGGCGAGCTTGCCGATCATGCGGGCCGCGCGTGCCGGCTGCCAGTGCTCGTTGGGATCCAGCCGCAAGCGCTTTTGCGGTCCGATAGCGTCACGAACCTTCGCCACGATTTCCGTATCGAGATCGTCGCCGCGTCCCACCTTGACGTAGATCACGTCGCAACCCGCATCTGCGAAGCCCGCCGCCTGGGTAGCCAATTCGTCGGCGGTGGCCCCTTGGGGGAAACCGAAATACTGCACCTCGTCGCGCACCGCGCCGCCCAGCAGCTCGTGGACGGGGCGGCCCACGGCCTTGCCCATGACGTCCCAGAGTGCCATCTCCAGTCCCGCCAGCACCTGGCCGGCGAACCTCGGCGCGCTGCAGGTGCCGTTGAGCTCGAACAACCCGTGGTAGGCTTCGGCCATCAGCCGGGCGTTCTCGAATGGGCTGCGGCCGATACAGATGTTCGCCGCGAGCGACAGATAAGTGCAGATCGCTTCCGCAGATGGCGTGGCGATCGACTCGCCGTAGCCGGTCACGCCCTCGTCGGTGCGAACCTCGACCAGGATCACGCCCGCGCCGAGGGTAACGCCCTGGGACCAGTGATAAGGTTGCTTGTAGGGGATCCAGAGCGGCGTGGTAACGACTTCGCTGATCCTCACGTCCGGTTCTCCCTGTCTCAGCGTCCGAGCACGAGGTTGGGCAGCCAGAGGGAGACCTCCGGCACGTAGGTCGTGACGATGAGAGTCGGCAGCCAGGCGAACAGGATCATTAGCGTGGTCGGCCACAGCATCTTGCTCACCTGCGTGTTGGCCACCCGCGCGCCGAGGTAGAGCAGCGGCGCCGTGGGCGGGGTGACGTTCCCCATGCCCAGGTTGACGCCGATGATGGCGGCGAAGTGGATCGGGTCGACGCCGAGCTTCATGGCGATGGGCAGCAGCAGCGGCGAGGCCAGCAGCACGCCCGAGACGTCGTCCATCAGCATGCCGATGATCACGATGACGATGTTGATCATGATCAGCGCGACCACCGGATTCGCGGAGACCGAGAAGATCAGCCGCTCGGCGAGCCCCGGGATGTCCTCGAAGATGAGGAGCCGGCTCACGATCATCACGGCGAAGAACATCACCATGACGACTCCGGTGGTGGTGCCGCTCTCGACCAGCGCCTCGATGAAGGTCTTGCGGTTGAGGCCCCGGTAGATGAACCAGCCGACCGGGATGGCGTAGAGCACGGCGATACCCGCCGCCTCCGTCGGCGTCATGATGCCGCCGTAGATGCCGCCCAGGATGACCACCGGCATCATCAGCGCGGGGAAGGCCTTGGTGCCGCGCCGCGCCGCCTCGCAGGAGAACTTCTGCGGCGGAGGCTCCATGACGATTTCCTTGCGCCGCGCCATCAGAATCAGATTCAGCGCGCAGAGCAGGATGATCAGGATCAGCCCCGGCATGACCGTGGCGAGGAAGCATTTGAGCACCGACTGGCGCGTCACCCAGGCGTAGATGATCTGGATCGAGCTCGGCGGGATGAGCAGGCCGAGTGGGGCCGCGTTGGCGATCAGCGAGGCCGAGAAGCCTTCCGGGTAGTTGGCCGCACGCAGCCGGGGCAGCAGCACGGAGCCGATGCAGGTGAGGGTCGCCGCCGCGCTGCCGGAGATCGAGCCGAAGATGGCGCTCGCGATCACCGCTGCCGTCGACAACCCACCCCGCACGCGGCCGACGAAGAGCTCCGCCAGATACACCATGGGCACGGCGATCCGGCCCTTCTCCATGATGCTGCCGGCCATGATGAAGAGCGGAATTGCGAGCAACACCAGGTTGTTCATGCGCCAGTGGCCCGACGTCATGAAGGTCATCGGGTCGGTGTCGGTGAAGATCGCGAGGTAGATCATCACCGCCCCGAAGGCGAGCGGGACGGGGAGCCCGATCAGCAGCACCACGCAGAGCAGGATCAGGGCGCCGAGCAGCATCATGGCGCGTCGCTCCGCGCCTCGTTGCGCTCTGCCACCGCACCGGGCGGGCGGGCTAACAGGCGGACGATGTGCATGGCCGAATAGAGGGTCATCAGCGCGAAGCCGAGGAGGATGACGCCGCGCGGCACTGCCAGCGGGATGCCGTAGACGGGCGTGGCTGGGAGGTTCGGGTAGCGGGAGAGATCGTCCGCCACCATCAGGTAGGCCCAGTAGGTGAGGACGGCGCCGATCGCGACCTCGAGCGCGAAGATGACGAGATCCACCCACCGCTTCGCCCTCTCTGACTTGATCCACTCCTTGAGCAGATCGGCCTTGATGTGGGTGTTGTCGTGGCTGCCCTGGGCCGAGCCTATGAAGTAGAGGGTGAAGGCCGCCGCCAGCATCCACTCTTCGTAGGCGAAGAGGTTCATCTGGAAGCCGTAGCGGAGCACCACGACCACGCCGAAGGTGGTCGCGATCAGCAGCGAGCAGACGACCAGCAGGACTTTCTGAACGAAGACGACGGAGCGGATCACCCGGGCCATCGTGGGCTTCCCGCACGAGAGGCCGGGTGCAAGCCCGGCATCGCCCCTTCAATCAACACGTCCAACGCATGCATAGGGACGCGCCCGGCCCAGCGCACGCTCACGCGCAACAAGGGAAGGCCGCCGCGGCCAGTCAAAGGGACAGGGATCGAGGTAGGCCGCGGCGGAGGGCCAGGAGAGGCCCGGTCAGTTCGAATCCGCTTGCAGCCTCGACATCAGGTCGGCGCCGAACTTCTCCACGAGCAGCGGCTGGACCTCGGCCAGCACCTCGGCGCCCATGGCGGCCAGCTCCTCGTCCGAAACGGCGACCACCGTGACGCCGTGATCCGCCAGCCTCTGTGTGTACTCGGCATCCACCTTCTCGATCTGGTCGAAGGACCAGGCCGAGGCCTTCTGGAAGGCCGCCGACACCGCCTCCTGCTGCGCCGCGTTCAGGCTCTCCCACTTGCCCTTGTTCATGTAGTAGGCCGTGTTCTCCACGAACGCCTTGTAGGGAATGAAGTGGGTGATGATGTCGCGGAAGATCGTGTAGTAGGACTCCGCGGTGCCGCCCACCAGGCCGTCGACGGTGCCCTGCTGGATTGCGGCCGGCACGTCGCCCCAGTTCATGGTGGTGGTGTTGAAGCCCATGGCGGTCACTGAAGCGTGCGCGACCTCGGCGCTCCAGATACGGATGTTCACGCCCTTGGGCCCGGTCGTCGTCGCGTTCTCCGGCGCCTTGGCCGTGGCCACGCCGATGAAGCCCTCGATGAAGATGCCGAGCAGCTTCACCCCCTGACCGTCCAGGAGCTCCTCGAAGGTCGTGTAGAAGGCGGAGCCAGGCGAGAAGGCCTCGCGCATCTGGTCGTAGGTGGAGACCATGAACGGAAGCCCGTTGATCTCCAGCCTGGGGTCGTTGTGGCTGTAGATGAAGGTGTGGCCGATATCGATGGCGCCAGCGGCGACATCGCCGAAGACCTGCTCGCCGGTAAGCGTTCCGCCAGACCGTGGAGATGGTTATCCGCTCAATTGCACGCTCATCTGACCGATCCCGTTGCAGCGGGATTTTAGCGGCTGAGCGCTCTTTGCCAATCCCTTCTGAGAGGGCGAAGCCAGACGTCCTTGCGGGGCTTGTCGAACTGCCTGTCCCGGTCGTAGCGCCCGCGCCCCTGGGTGGTCCCGACGCGGGTCCAGCCCGAGGCGCGGTAGACGGCGCCGGTGTAGCGCGGGGTTTCGACGAAGGTCTCGATGAGCACGGGCGTGATCTTGTACCGCTCGGTCCAGTCGGCGGGCAGGCGGCGGCGGACGAGGGCGAGGATGTGCGAGCCGAGGTTGGGGATCTCGATCCACGGCAGGATCAGGAAGCGCGGGTTGTCGACCACCAGCGGGAGGTTCTTCTCGCGCATCTCGGGGGACCATCCGATGAAGTCGTCACGCGGGGCGAGCTTCCAGGCGGCGGTGGAGAAGCCGAGCATGGCGAGCGGCCAGCCGTTCCGGTCGTGGACGGCGTAGCGCATCTGCGCGCCGACCAGGGTCTTGTATCCGAGATAGTGGTAGCGGGCGACGAACTCGTTCCAGAGCATACCTTCCCGTGTGCCACCGACGACGAGGCGCATCTCCAGCGGGCGGACCTCGTCGAGGGTGGTCGGAGCGGGGAACAGCGGCGGCTCGGTGTCGGGTCCGAACACGATGGGCTTCGGCCTGTGCTTCCGCCCCCTCGGCGGCGGCAACGCGATCACGCCATCGCGGTGCATGGCGAGCATGGTGACGCGGGCCATCATGTCCTTGAGGCCGCCGTCCGGCCTGAGCCAGCCGATGCGCCGGCAGAACTCTCTCGACAGGGCGGCGCGGGTCGGCTGCGGCTCGGCCGCGACGAGGGCGCGCAGAAGCGCCATTTCATCGGCGGTGAAGTCGCGGCCGTAGTAGCGGCACTCGATGGTGCCGGTCATCCCCGCGCCGTGAACTCGCGCCGGCGCGCCTCGCTCATCGACCACGGAAGCCAGGGCGACAGATCGTCCGGCGGTTTGCCGCCGTTCTCCGCGCACGCGGTCAGCCAGGCCTCCAGCCAGCGCAGCACGTCGATGCCGTTCATCAAGAGCGTGCTGACAACCGAGTACATGATCGCGGTGAACCGGGCGCCGTCCTCGCTGTCGGAGCCGTGTGACAACCCTCGCCCTATTGCGGGCGCGCGCAAGATTCTCTCGGCCTCGTTGTTGTCCATCGGGGTCTGGGGCTTGTCGACGAAGACGCACAGCCCCTCGCGATGGTTGAGAAGGGAGCGCAGCGCCCTGGCCTCGCGTGCATGGTCCGGCAAGTCGGCCAGTTCCGATTCGGCTTGGTCGAACAGGCGGTCGAGCGCCTTCTTCAGCTTGCGCGTTGCCTTCCTGAACGCCGCTGTCTGGCGTTTGCGGCCGGGGTCGTAATGCTTCAGCCGCTCCCTGTTCAGGTCGTAAATCGCTGCGATCCGCCCAACCCATCCCTGGCACCATTGCTCCAGCCGCGGCTGGCCGGCGGCGGCATCGATAAAATCGCGGCGCTGATGAGCCCAGCAATAGGCCAGGATCGCCTTGTCCCCGAGAAGGCGGACGAGGCGCTTGTAGGCGCTGTAGCGGTCGCAGACGATGATCGTGCCGGGCAGGGCTTCGGCGAACAGCTTGAGCGCCGCCTCGGCGCTGCGGCTCGCATCGATATGGAAGCAGACCGCGTCTCTGCTGACCGAAGTCCACAGCCAAGCGCGGCCCGAGTTGTCTTCACCGCGAAGCTCCTGCACGCGCCAGGAGGTCTCGTCGGCATGGCGCAGCGCCGCAGTGTTCTGATGCGCGAGGATCGCCTCGTACAGGCTCTCGAACAGCGCCACGAAGCGCTTGCGGCTGTTGGCCAGCGTCCCTGGCGAGACCGCCAGCCCCTGGCTGGTGAACCACGCCGCGATGCGACGAACCGGCCGGAAGCAGGCGCAGTGCTCGAAGAGGAAGCGCGCCCAGAAGCTGATCCCGTACGGCGTTCTGACGAACAGCCGCGGCGCCGGGGGCACGGTCACTTCCGCAGGCGAGGACATGCACGAGCAAGTTCGGCGCAATCGCTCACGGCTGATCACGCGCTTGAACACGATGACCTCGATCTCGATCAGGGTGGACACCTCGGCACCGTTCGGCGCGTAGGGCTGGCCGCAGCGCCCGCAGACCCGCGCCTCTTCCGGCACTTCAAGCTCTTCGGGCCGCTCGTCGAGTCCGGGCCGCTGGGTGCGGCCATGGCCGGGCGCGCCGCGCTGCTGGCCGCGCTTGCGCCCGGAGCGCGGCTTCTTCTGCTGCTCGCTCTTGCGTCCGTAGAGCCTTCTCGACAGCACCGCCCCGCTCGAGCGCAGTCGCGCGATGTCGGCTTCCAGCGCCTCGACCCGGTTCCGCGCCCTCTGCGCGATCCGGCGCAACCGGGCGTTCTCCCCGGCCAGCGACTTGATTGTGGACTTCTGGCGCCGCGACCGGCGCAGGACCCTGCGCAACTCGGCATCCATGCCGGACAGCTTCTTCGACAACGCCTTGCGGGCCGTGCGAAGCACCGCAACCCGGGCTTCCGCCGCCTCCCGGCCGGCCTTGGCCGCCTTCAACGCCTTGCGCAGCCGGGCATTCTCCTTGCCAAGCCGGGCGATCGCGGTCTTCTGACGCCTCGACCTTCGCAGGATGTTGCGCAGATGAGCCGCCTCGTCGAACGGCAACTTCGTCAGCGTCGCTCCGGCCGCGCGGAGCTTGGCGATCCGGGCCGTCAGCTTCTTCTGCCCGTACCTGGATACGTCAAGCGCATGGCGCAGCCAGAAGTTCTCGTCCGACAGCTTCGCCGAACGGGCCTCGGCGTCGCGCAGGAACCCGATCTCCCTGTAGAGCCGGAGAGAATCCTGCGACAGCTTCTTGGCGGTCTCCCTGACGCCCTCCGTCCGTTCCTTCTCCTTGCCGACGCGCTCATTGAGACGGATGATCTCCTTGTCGCGCCGGACCACTTCCCTGTTCAGCCGGGCGACCTCCTTGCGCAGCGTCCTGATGGTGTCCTCGCTGCGGCGCGCCTGTTCCGGCACCGGGCGAGTCTGCCGGGCCTCCCCGGTCGTGCCCTTCCCGGACTGCGTTGCCAAGGACCTGCGAAGCCTGGCGACCTCCTTGCGAAGCGTCTCGACCTTCCCGGTCTCGCGCGACTCGATACCGGCTTCGGAAAGCAGAGTCGTCAGGCGCGCGACTTCGGCCTGCAACGACGGCACGCCCTTCGCCGCGCGGTGGAGCCGCTTCGTCTCCTCCTCGGCCTCGCTCAGCCGGTGTCGGCAGGACTTGAAGTGCCACTTCCAGTAACCGGCGTCGCTGCGGGCAGCCACCTCCGCCTGGCGCAGCTCTTCGCAGCGCGCCTCCGCCGCGTCGGCACGCGCTCGTTCCTGCTCGTAACGGGATTGGATATCGCGCGGCGCACCCGCCGACACCTTCTTGGACGGCGACCACAAACCGCCGTCGCCCTCGGTCAGCGTCCCGTCTACGGTGCGGAGATCATCGTCGAGAACCGCCATGCGCTCGACGATAGCGCATGGAGAATCATGTTACCAGCAGGATTATGCATGCTCGATTCGGCGCGGATTGTGCCGACGCAGAACGGTCTCGACGGCTCGGGAGCCCCGCAAGGATGTCTGGCTTCGCCCTCTCAGAAGGGATTGGCAAAGAGCGCTCAGCCGCTAAAATCCCGCTGCAACGGGATCGGTCAGATGAGCGTGCCATTGAGCGGATAACCATCTCCACGGTCTGGCGGAACGCTTACGCTCGCCGTAGCCGAGCTGGCCGGCGGGGAAGGTCTTGACGCTCAGGCCCACGTCGGCGGCTTCGAGGTCCGCCTCGATCTGGTTGAGGGCCTCCGTGCCGAAGTGATCGATCGGGTGCTGACCCGCGATCTTGAGGCTCACCTCGTCGGCGCTGGCCGACGCGGTGAATGCGCCGGCGCAGAGGGCCACTGCCGCCACCACGGCGGCGATGCGGTTATGCAGCTTCATGATCTCCTCCACTGTTTGAGCCTGCCGTCACGCGGCACGGGCTTGTCACATATAGAGAGATTTTTTGCCAGTTGTGAAAGTATATCCGTTCTGAGCAATTTGTACGCCCCTTTGTCACATTTGTGACGGGTCATCGAGACGGTGCCGGACCCAATCGGGTGCGTCGTCGAATACGGTCCGTGCCGCGGAACGGCGTGTTTTCCACGCACCGACAGTGAAGCCATCAGGGCCTGCTGTCTTGCATGTTTCGGAGGAATCTTAGAATGTTTCGACTAGAGAGACGATTTTTCGAGGCTTGAACGAGATGAGTGCAGAGCAGGCGTTGTTCGCTGCACCGCCGCTGCCCCCCGATATCGAGCCCGACATGCGTGTCGGCTTCATCCTCTCGCCGCGCTTCACGCTCACGCCCTTCGCCGCCTTCATCGACTGCTTGCGCCACGCAGCCGACGAGGCGGACTTCAGCCGGCAGGTCTATTGCCACTGGAAGATCGTCTCGCCGTCGATGGACCCGGTGACGGCGAGTTGTGGCGTGGAGGTGCGCCCGCATGCGCTGCTGCCGGACGAAGCTGCGTTCGACCATCTCGTGGTCGTCGGCGGCCTGCTACCCGCGAGCCTGGAGCACCCGGACGAGACCCTGCGCTACCTGCGCCACGCCTATGAACACAATACGATCATCGTCGGCCTGTGCACGGCGAGCTTCGTGCTCGCCAAGGCCGGGCTGCTCGAACACCGCCGCTGTGCCCTGCACTTCGAGCACGTCGGTCAGTTCAAGCAGATGTTCCCACGCGCCATGCCGGAGGCCGACCAGTCATTCGTCAACGACGGCGAAATCATCACGAGCCCCGGCGGCACCTCGGCCATCGACGTGGCTCTCACCCTGATCGAGGCCTGCTGCGGCAAGGCACGGGCGGTCAAGGCGCTGACCTCGCTCCTGGTCGACCGGCACCGGGTCGCTCACCACATGCCGCATCGCCCCTACGGGCACCTAGCGACCTGCGGCAATCGGCACGTCGAGCGGGCCGTGTCGCTCATGGAAAAGCACCTGGCCAACCCCTACTCCGTCGGCAGGTTGGCGCAGCGCCTCAATGTCTCGGAGCGCGAGCTCAACCGCGCGTTCGCCAAGTATGCCGGCGATACCCCGGCGGCGCTGAGCCGGAAGATTCGGCTCGCGCACGGACACTGGCTGCTCGTGAACACGACCCGGACGGTGACCCAGATCGCCGCCGACTGCGGCTTCGCCGACGGCGCGCACTTCTGCCGCTGGTTCGCAAACGTCTATGGCGAGACGCCGTCCCGCTTTCGCAATCGCCGCCGCCGGATTTAGCCGGTTGGTCCCGTAAGGGTCGGCGCAGGCGCGATTCTCGCCGCAATGGGCTGTGCTATCGCGACGGATAGTCGGAGCCCGGTGTGGGAGCGGCCCCCATGGAACTCGCGCTCGATGCCGTCACGTCGGGTTATGGCGGCATCCCGATCGTCCGCGAGGTCTCGCTCGAGGTGGGCACGGGCGAGATCGTCGCCATCGTCGGCCGCAACGGGGTCGGCGAGACGACACTGATCGAGACCGTCGCGGGACTGCTGCCGGTCATGGCCGGCGGCATCGCATTTCGCGGCCAGGACGTCACCCGCACGGATGCGCGCGACCGCCCATCGCTGCATCGTGGTGGACAAGGGCGCGACGGCCGCGACGCTCACGCCCGACGAGCTCGCCGAGCCGGAGGTCGCGCGCCAGTACCTCGCCATCTAGCCGGAGGGCGTCAATCTCCCGCCGCCGGGGAGCGGACGACCGCCTCGCCGATGCCGCTCGACGCACCGGCCACAAGGGCGGACCCTCAGCCGTTCACGGGTTCTCCAGTGTCCACTCGAGGTGATGGTCGTAGAGGGTGGCCGGCAGGGGGACGCCGGCCTCGTCCCAGCCCATCATCCGATAGTAGGTGGCGATCACCTGGCGGAAGGTGTCGCGGTCCAGGCGATTCCCCTGCTTGGGACCGCCGGAAACCGCCTCGTCGAAGAAGCGATCGGGCAGCGTGTCGTCGGCCGGACCCAGCCCCTCGCGGTTGTTGTAGACCCGGTAGAGGTGATTGCGCCGCTCGCCGATGCGCATGAGCTCGTGGGACGAGGTCTCCCAGCCGGTGATGGCGGCGACGAGATCGGTCATCGCGCCCATGCTGAGGACACGCGTGGGCGCTATGGCGAAGACGCAGAAGGAGAGCGCATCGGCGGCCGACCAGATCGTGTTGAGCGCCTTTTAGTTGCGCACCTTGTCGATGCCGAGGTGCTCCATGGGGATGCGCTCGTAGATGCCGAGCGTGCGCGTGAGCTCCATGGCGTGAGGCCAGCCGAGCTCGATGTCGTAGTCCCAGTCGTGCTCGCAGATGTCGTGGCGGGGGCCGATGGAGGCGACGGCGAAGCCGGTCGCGAGATTGGCCTGGCTGCGCGGCTCGAAGGGCACCAGCTCAAGGCCCTTGACGTGCATGGCGTAGCGCTCGGCGCCGCCGCCGATCCGGGCCGCGGCACGCTTCGCGCCCTCCGCCAGCAGGTCGCCCGCGCCCTCTCGCTGCGCGATGCGCTCGATCATCGCTTGCGTCGCCTCGACATTGCCGAAGCGGAGGTCGAGGCCGTCGAGATCGCCGGCCGAGAGGATGCCGCGCTCCATCAGCTCCATCGCCATGGACAGCGTGAAGCCGAGCGAGACCGGGTCCATGCCGAGCTCGTTGAGCCGCGTGTTGTAGGCGATCAGCGTGGCGGCGTCGGGCGTGCCGATGTTGGGGCCCATGGTGCCGGTGACTTCCTGATGCATGGCGCTCGCGCGCGCATCGCCGTGCCCTTCCACGTGATAGACCTTCATGCAGTCGTTGGCGCAGCCGGGGCAGGGGGCGACGCCGCGATAGAAGGGCTCCCAGTGGGGCTTGGCGTAGTTCTCGACGTGCTCGAACACGGCGGCCTGGAAGTTGTTCACGTCGAGCGCCGCGTCGATCCCATGGTCGTGAATCCAGACGGCGAAGCCGGGCCGCTCCTTCTGCCAGTTGGCCAGGATGTTGCCGGGGATCGCGGCCGCGAAATCGATGCTGATACGCTGGCAGGTGGCCTCGTCCGCGAGGGGCGGCGCCTCACCGCCCTTGAGCACGATCGCCTTCAGCTTCTTGGCGCCCATCACGGCACCCATCCCCATACGCGGCGCCGGATGGGTGCGGCAGCTGACGATGCTGGCGAAGCGCACCTTGTTCTCACCGGCCGGCCCGATCGCGGCGATCTCGGCGTCGCTGCCGAAGCGGCCCTCCAGATCGTCCGTCGCCTTGTCGGTGGTCAGCCCCCACTCCGGCGAAGCGTCGAAGAACGTGACCGCGCCAGCCTCGATCAGGAGGCCGGTGGGGCGGTCTGCGGCACCGTGGAAGACGAGGGCGTCGAATCCTGAGCGTTTGAGCGCGATGCCCCAGGGGCCCTCGACGCGGGTCTCGCCGATGCCGCCGGTGAGCGGCGACTTGGCGCAGACCACGTGGCGCACCATCCCCGCCAGCGGATAGCCGCTGACGACGCTGTTGGCGAAGATCAGCAGGTTCTCCGGGCCGAGCGGGTCGATGCCGGGGGGCGTGCCCTCCAGCAGCAACCGGGCGGCGAGCACGCCGGCGCCGCCGGTGATCCGATATTGGAGGTCGGGCGGCTCCTCGACCCAGCTCGTCTTGCGGCCGAGATCGACGTGCAGCAAGCGCCCGTGATAACCGTAGCGATCCATCGCAAGTCCCCCCATTTGCCCACCGTCGGTTCGCAGTGCCGCAACTCTCCCATCCTCGGGGGAGCACACTGCGCGATCATACGACATGTGGGACCGCCGGCTGCTGCCGCGGTTCGCTGGGCGTGGCGCTATGCTATCGTGCCGGCAAGGTCGGAGGCCGCCGCATCGCGAACGATGGCCGTTCGGAACCGCCGCCACTGAGTGCGACAGACCAAGGGAGAGACGGCGATGCAGAGAATCGATCGGGGCGATATTCCGAGCAAGTACGCCTTCGACTGGGAAGACGAGCCGGTGCTCAGGGTGGCGCAGGGGGAGGCGTTTCAGCTCGAGACCGACGACGCGCTCTCCGGCCTCATCGCCGACGACAGCGACGACCCGACGGTGCACGACTTCACCGGCGAGCACGTGGTGTCGCTGCAGAACGTCTGGCCGCCCAGGTACAACCCGGTGGTGGGCCCGATATACGTCGAGGGCTGCGAGCGGGGCGATACGCTCGCCGTGAGCATCCATTCGATCGACCCCTGGCGCTACGGCTTCTCGGGCATTCTGCCGGGCATCGGCCCGCTGGGAGATTCCAAGCGCTGGGCGGACTGCTCGGAGGCGCACGTGCAGGTGATCGAGCACTTTCCGGGCCCGAGCGGGCATACGCGGGACGGCACCGGAAAATACTCCGACAAGCTGACCTGGGACCTGATGCCCTTCTGCGGCACGCTGGCGTGCGCGCCGGAGCGCGAGGTCTTCACCTCGCTGCTGGGCCAGGGCCCCTTCGGCGGCAACATCGACTGCCGCGACGTGCGCGCCGGCCACACGATCCTGCTCAACGCCTACCACGAGGGCGGCCTGCTCTACGTGGGCGACATGCACGGCGGGCAGGGCGACACGGAGTTCACCGGCATCGCCGACGAGACCCGGGCGACGATCCAGCTGAGCGCCACGGTGATCAAGAACAAGCACGCGCCTTGCGTGCGCATCGAGAAGCCGGACAGCATCGTCGCGGTTGGCATCAACCTCCCGATGGAGCACGCGGTCTACGACGCCTGCGACAACATGATGCAGTGGCTCCGAGACGACTACGGGATCAGCGGCAAGGACATGTACATCCGCATGTCGTGCGATCCGGCGTTCCGCATCCGCACCTACCAGATGGTGCGCGCGGTGACGATCCAGCACGTGGTCGGCGCCGAGTATCCCAAGGAGCGCCTCATCCCGGCCTTCTGAGGCCTGCAGCGAGGAGTGCACGGAATTGAGTACGACAGGGTTGAGCGGATCGGTCGGGTGCTTCGTCGGGCGCGTGTGGGCGCCCGGCGAGGGGCCGCTGGTGGTCACGCTCCGGGGCGATGCGGTGCACGACATCACGACACGCACGGCACCCACCGTGACGGACGTGCTGGAGCAGGACGACCCGGCCGCCTTCGTGAAGGCGCAGGACGGCCGCCTGCTCTGCATCCTGCCCGAGCTGGAGGCCGAGAGCATGACGGCCGGGTCCGACCCCGGCCGGCGGCACTTTCTTGCGCCGAACGACCTTCAGGCGGTCAAGGCCTGCGGCGTGACCTTTGCCGGGTCCATGCTGGAGCGGGTGATTGAGGAGCGGGCCGAAGGCGACACCAGCCGAGCGCAGGCGATCCGCGAGCGCATCGGCGGCATGATCGGCGACCGCCTGAGCAACCTGCGGCCGGGCTCCGAGCAGGCTGCTCGGGTAAAATCCGCCCTGATCGCGGAGGGCATCTGGTCGCAGTATCTCGAAGTCGGCATCGGCCCCTATGCCGAGGTGTTCTCCAAGGCGCAGCCGATGTCCGCCGTGGGCTGGGGCGCACCCGTCGGGCTGCACCCCGAGTCCAACTGGAACAACCCGGAGCCCGAGATCGTGCTCGCGGTGGCGAGCGACGGGCGGATCAAGGGCGCGGCGCTGGGGAACGACGTCAACCTGCGCGATTTCGAGGGGCGCTCGGCGCTCTTGTTGAGCAAGGCCAAGGACAACAACGCGTCCGCCGCGATCGGCCCCTTCATCCGCCTGTTCGACGAGAGCTACACGCTGGACGACGTGCGGCGGGCGGAGCTGACGCTGAAGGTGGAGGGGCAGGACGGCTTCGTGCTCGGTGGCTCGTCCTCAATGGTGGAGATCAGCCGCGACCCGGAAGACCTGGTGGCGCAGACCTGCGGCGCCCATCACCAGTACCCGGACGGCTTCATGCTCTACCTGGGCACGCTGTTCGCGCCGACCGAGGACCGGGACGTGCCCGGCGAGGGCTTCACCCACAAGGCGGGCGACGTGGTCACCATCTCCACGCCCGAGCTCGGAACCCTGGTGAACACCGTGCGGCGCTCGCCCGACTGTCGGCCATGGGTCTTCGGCGCGCGGGCGCTGATGCGTAACCTCGCCGAGCGCCAGCTGGTTTAGTCACAGCGACCGCCCGACTGATGGCGGGTATTGGCAAATTTTGCCAATCTCGTTAGTGTCGAACCATGAGCACGATGAACGTGTCGCTGCCCGAAAGCCTCAAAGACTTCGTGGAGGATCAGGTCAGTGCGCGCGGCTACAGCACGTCGAGTGAGTACGTCCGCGATCTAATTCGCAAGGATCAAGATAGGCAGCGCCTGCGCGGCCTGCTTCTCGAAGGAGCGGCGTCGCCGCAGGCGGCCACCGCCGATGCGGACTACTTCGACGAGCTTCGTAGTCGCGCCCGCAAAGCCGGGAGGCGGTGAGCGGCAAGCCTGTCGTCCTTCGAGAGCGGTCGCGGCGCGATATCGATGAGGCGATCGAGCACTACCTGGCGGAGGCGGGGCCGGCGGTCGCGCTGAAATTTATCGACGAGCTGGAAGACACCCTCCAGCAGATCGGTGAACGTCCGGCGAGCGGCTCACCCCGCCATGCGCATGAGCTGGAGATTCCCGGCCTGCGCTTCCGGTCGGTCGGGCGGTTTCCGTATCTGGTCTTCTACGTCGATCGGGACGCAGACATCGATGTCTGGCGCGTGCTGCACGCGGCACGGGACATTCCCGCTTGGATGCAGGAGACTCACGAGGAGTGATCCGGGGACCGTGCGCCCGCTCGACGCAGTCGTGTCCCTCGCCTTTACCGCCTGATCCTCTTGCCGCTGTCGCGGTCGAAGAGCCTGGCCTTGTCGGGGTCGAGATCGATGCCGACCGCCGCGTCCAGTGCGCCCTCATAGTCCTTGTCGGCGCGGACCACGACGTGCTCGCCGTTCATGTCGCAGGTCACGATGGTCTCGTTGCCGGTCATCTCGGCGGAATAGATGCGCGCGCGGAGCATGGCCTCGTCCGCGGGCGCAAGCGTCGCGTCCTCGGGCCGAAAGCCGAGATAGATGTCGCCGCGCGGGGCGACGTTGCCGAGCGGCACCGCGCCGTCCGGCACGGCAAAGCTGCCGTTCTCCACCGCGCCCTGGACGATATTCATGGCGGGCGCGCCGATGAAGCGGGCGACGAAGAGGTTGGCGGGGTCGTCGTAGATCTCCTTGGGCGGCGCGACCTGCTGCAGCACCCCTTCGTCCATCACCGCGACCCGATGCGCGAGCGTCATCGCTTCCACCTGGTCGTGGGTCACGTAGATGGTCGTGACGCCCAGTTCCGACTGCAGGCGCTTGAGCTCTACGCGCATGGCGATGCGCAGCTTGGCGTCGAGGTTCGACAGCGGCTCGTCCATCAGAAACGCCGACGGCGTGCGCACCATGGCGCGGGCGAGCGCCACCCGCTGGCGCTGGCCGCCGGAAAGCTGGCGCGGGTAGCGATGCAGCAGGTCTTCCAGATGCACCTTCTCGGCCGCAGCGCGCACCGCCGCGTCGAGCTCGGCCGCCGGCGTGCCGCGCAGCTTCAGCGGGTAGCCGATGTTCTTGGCGACCGTCATGTGCGGATAGAGCGCGTAGGACTGAAACACCATCGCGACGTTGCGATACTTGGGCAGCACGTTGGTGACGTCCTGGTCGCCGATCTCGATGGTGCCTCCGCTCACGGTCTCGAGCCCCGCCACCATGCGGAGCGCCGTGGTCTTGCCGCAGCCGGACTCGCCGAGAAGGACCAGAAACTCGCCGTCGGCGATGTCGAGGCTCAGGTTCTTGACCACCTCGTTGTTGCCGAAGGACTTGCGCACATCGATCATTCGGACGCGCATGGCCGGACTCCAGTCCTCTAACCCTTGATCGCGCCGACCAGCAGCCCGCGCGCGATATGACGTTGGAGAAGGAATGTCGTGAGCACGATGGGCGCAATCATGATGACGATCAGGACTGACATGTACCACCACTGCGGCCCGCGCGTCGCGTTCTGCGCGGCCACGAGCATCGGCATGGTCTGCGCGTCCGCCGTCGAGATGAAGAGCGCCAGCAGATACTCGTTCCAGGCCAGGATGAGGATGAGGAGCGAGGTCGCCGCCAGCCCCGGCCGCGCGAGCGGCAGCACGATGGTGAAGAAGATGCGGAGCCGCGAGGCGCCGTCGATCTGGGCGCTCTCCTCCAGGTCGAGCGGGATGCCGGCGAAGAAGTCGCGCATCAGCCAGACGACGATGGGCAGGTTGACAGCGGTGTAGGTGGCGATCAGCGCGATGTGCGTATCGAGCAGGCCGATCCGCTGGAACATGAGGTAGACCGGCAGCACCACCACCACCGGCGGCAGAATGCGGTTGGAGATGATCCAGAACAGGATGTCGTCGTTGCCGAGCGCGCGCCTGAAGTAGCGCCCGACGGCGGCCACGAAGAAGACGAAGAGGATGATCGCCACGGGTGCTGCGGCGTACAACGGAGCACCGAGGCTGGTGACCGTGAAGACGGTGAGTCCCAGAAGGACCAGGAAGGCGAGGACGTTGCCGATCTTGACCCGGTACTGGATCCGCACCAGCGCGTAGGCCGCGAACGATCCGACCAGGACGCAGGCCACCGTGGCACAGAAGGCGACGATGACCGAGTTTATGTAGGGGCGCAGCGTGTCGTTGCCGAGCTCGAAGAGGATGTAGTGCCAGGCGTGCATCGAGGGCTCGAAGTCGACGAAGGGAATGAAGTCGGGCCCGTCGTTGACCTGCACCGGCAGCTTGAACGACGTGATGAAGAGCCAGTAGAGCGGGAACAGCACCACCAGCAGCCAGAGCACGAGCAGCGTGTAGACCAGCACCTTGGTGGCGGGCGCCATCGAGGTGATGTCGTACGGCATGAAGAGGCGCCGCAGCAGGGTGCGCTCGGGGACGTTCACGCTTCCATCCTGCGGGTCCTGCGGCCCGCGAAGTTGAAGAACGAGAGGCAGGTGACGGTGGCCACGAAGAGCAGCATGTAGCCGACGGCAGCCGAGCCGCCGAGATCCTGCGTGCGCCAGGCGACGAAGGCATGGAGGGTGAGGGATTCTGTGGCGATGCCCGGCCCGCCGCTGGTGAGCACGTTGGGCAGGTCGATGATCTTGTAGGCCTCGATCAGGCGGATCAGCACGATGGTCGCTGCCACCGGCGCGATCGCGGGCCAGGTGATGTCCCGAAATATCTGCCAGCCGCCGGCGCCGTCGATGCGCGCGGCCTCCAGCTGGTCGCGGGGCTGGTTCTCGATGGCGGCGAGCAACACGATGAACATGAACGGAGTCCATTGCCAGGTGTCGCCGATGAGCACCACGATGCGCGCGGTCCACGGGTCCGCCGCCCAGGCGAAATCCGCGAGCCCGAGCCACGTCCAGATGTCGGCAAAGGGTCCCTTGTGCGTGTCGGCGAGCATGCGGAACATGTAGGCGATGCCGACGGGCGTCACCATGATCGGCAGGAAGAAGACCACCCGAAACAGGTTTCGCCCGTAGATGTTCTGCGCACAGAGGACCGCGAGGCCGAGCGCGAGCGCGAACTGAACCGAGACGCCGGCGAAGACGTAGAAGAGCGTCACCACCAGCGAGCCGGGGAAGCCGCCCCCCAGGGTGGCCACCAGAAGAAGGCTCAGCGCGCCGGCGACGACGAAGGCGACGGAGCGGCCGACGACGCCGACCACCGTCGTGCCCGGCCGGATCAGGTAGCGAACGAAGAAGAACAGCAGGAGCGCGTAGATCAGGCTCAGGATCAGCCAGTCAACGATTCCGAAGACATCGAACGTTCCCAGCAGGTGATACTGCTGGGAGCCGAAGATCAGCTTCTTGAAATTCAGCCACTCGACATACCGGAGCGTGAAGCCGCCGGCGGCGAATTTCAGCTTGGTCAGCGTGAGGTAGGCGGAAACCAGCAGCGGAAACAGCGAGAACGCCAGCAGCGTGAGCACCGCCGGCAGGATGAACACCTTGCCGGCGTTGCGGTCGACCCACTCCGCGACCCGATCGCGACGATCGCGGGCCTCCAGATAGGCCAACGCCGGAACGCCTCAGCGCGAAGGAGTGGCCCCGGCGCGCAGGGCGGGGTGCCGCCGCACGCGCCGGAGCCGGCAGATGTGACGCCTAGACGCCTAGAGGCCGAGCGTGGCGCGATAGGCGGCGAGCTGATCGTCGACGCCGTTCTCTTCGTTAAGCTCGTTCCAGCCGTCTTCGATGGCCTGCATCGCCGTGGCCTTGTCGATCTCGCCTGCGGCGAGCCTGGAGATGGCGTTGTCGAGCACCACCTGCTGATAGGCCTGGTTCTGCGGAATACGCAGATCGAGCACCATGTTCGGGCTGTCCAGACTGGCCTGGATCGCACCGAGATAGTCCTTCGCGGCGGCCTCGCTCATCCCCGCCTGCACCCACAGCGACAGGTCGCCGAACTGCGAGAGACGGTAGGGGTTGAAGCCGGTGATGCCGATGGTCACGTCCTCGTTGGACTGCGCCGGCTGCGACATGTGGGAGAAGAAGGCGTAGGCCGCATCCTTCACCCTGTCGTCGGCATTGGCGTTGATGCCGCCGGACCAGCCGCCGAAGGCGGCGAAGGGCGCGCGGTTGACCCCGTTGATGGCGTGGGGGCAGGTCTCCGCGTCGCAGGGCACGAGCGCGCCCGAGGCACGGTCGAGCACCGAGGTCGAGCCGGGGAGCATGATCGAGCCCACCTTGTCGATCACCTGCGAGGTCTCCGGGTCGATGGCGAGCGTGCCGATGTCGCCCCAGTCGATGGTGAGCGCGCAGCGGCCGGAGGTGAACAGGCTCCGCGTGTCGCCCACGTCGAGGTTGATCTCGTCCGGCGGGCCGAAGGCGGTGGTCGCGGTGTAGATGTCGAGCGCTGCGGCGAACGCGTCGTTGTTGACCAGCGGCGCCATGGTGTCGGTGTCGAAGAAGATGCCCTGCGAGGTCCCCTGCGACTGCAGGAAGCCGCCTGCGATCGAGAGGATCATCCAGTAGGCCTGCGCGCTCCGCTTCTTGGAGATGCAGGAGCCGTAGTCCGGCGTCCCGTCGCCGTTCATGTCCTGGCCGTGGGTGGCCTCGGCCGCAGCGACGTAATCCTGCCAGGTCTGCGGCGCCGCGATGCCCGCGTCGGCGAACACGTCGGAGCGGTAGTAGACCATCTGGAAGTCGCCATCGAGGGTGAGCATGTAGGTGTCGCCGGCGAACTTCTGCGAGAACTCGCGGAAGAACGGCGCGATGTCGTCCTCCTGGAGAGCCGCATCCGCCGCCACGCGCGCACTCAGGTTCTCCATGTAGCCGGGCACGATGTAGTCCACGCCCCACTGCGGTGCGAACACCGCTGCGTCGATGGAGTTGGTGCCCGATGCCCAGTCCGTCAGCACCTTGGTGTAGAGGTCGGAGAACGGCACCGTGACGATGTTGATCTGCGCGCCGGTCATGGCGTTGAAGTCGGGCGCGCGGCGCTGCAGCGGCTCGGCGATCTGCGGGCCGGTGAAGGTCATGATGTTGACCTCCACGCCGTCGAACTCGCCGGCCGCCTGTGCCGTCCCGGCAACCAGGCCGAGCGCGGCGACGCCGGCAAGCGGTGCGAGCACCGCCTTCTTGCATAGTGATGTGATGGTCATTGGCTTCTCCCTTGGTCGTGTGGGGTTCAAGGATCGGAGTGAAACAGCGCCGGCTCCCTGGTGGCAAGCGTCGTCAGCATCGTGACGAGCTGCCCCAGGTGATGGCGCAGCGCCTGGCTGGCACGCTCGGCGTCGCGGGCCTCGAGGGCGCGGGCGACGGCTTCGTGCTCGCGATAGGCTTCCTGTAGACGTCCCGGCGCAGGCAGCAGGAGCTGCCGCGCCCGGTCCAGCTGGGCGCGGACGCTCTCGGAGATCCGGCCGAGCCGGCGGTAGCCGGTGAAGGAGAGCAGCAGCTCGTGCATCTGTGCGTCGTGCTCGTAGAATCCCGCCTGGTCGCCGTCGTCTAGCATCACCCGCTGGATTCTCAAATTGCGCTTGAGCAGCCCGATCTGCTCGTCGGTGACGCAGCGGGCGACGTGCTCGATAGCGGCAAGCTCCAGGGCCTCGCGGATGAAGGCGCCTTCCCGTATCTCCGCCATCGAGATGCGCGACACGTAGGTCCCGGCTTGCGGATGCACGTCGACGAGGCCGTCGGCGGCAAGCCGCGCGATCGCGTCCGATACCGGAGAGCGCGACACGCCCAGCGCCGCGCAGACCTCCGCCTTGCGCAGCACCTCTCCGGGCGCGTAGCGGAGCCCCACGACGGCCTCGCGCAGGCTGAGGTAGACGCGGTTGCCCAGCGTCCCCTCGAAACGGTCGAGGGCGTCCAGCCGTCGCGTCGAGCGCGGTCGCGGGGCGCGTCCCGGACGCGCCTCCGGCGCAGCCTGAGCCACCTGGGCGAGCCTCGCTTGCATTCTAACATGCTAGCCAGAGATCGACGATCTGTCAAAGCCGGGGGACGGCCGGGGCGACGGCCCCCGCACCCGATCGGGGACCGCGGGCGCAATCGCCGCGCTCGGCCGCCGCCAAACCACCGCAACTCTGCTTTTTCGGCTCTATCGATCCAGGTCAATCTTGACAACCGCCGTTCATTAGCGCGTCCGACACGGAAGTCTTAGTGACATCGTTTTCGCCTGCATGGCGTGCTTTACGCGCACTCCTGTCTATGCGTAACCCGCATGTAATTTCCCGGAAAGGGCATTTTATCCACCTGGCACCAAATGTTATCCAGATCGTGCGAGCAGGAGGCGAACCGACACCGTCGATCGAATGAGTGAGCGGCAGGAAACCGTGCAACCGGCGCACCAGACAAGGCCGGAACCGGCTCTCACCGTCGCCTTCCGGGCAATCGACGGCGCCGGCCATACCCGCCGATGGGACAGATCGACGACAGCCCGCTGAGCGGCAACAACTCCGCCCCGCGTCCAATTAGGCCGCTTTCGAAATCCGCTTTACGTTAATGAAGAGGCCTCGTATCGGGAGGCCTCGTTTGTGGACTGCGACGGCCAGTTTACCAGCACGAGTCGGACGCTGTCCATAGCCATCGCACCGCCTTAAACAACTTGCCAGGGTCGTCCCCACGCAACCAACGGCGCATTAAGGTCATTAGCGGTCCTTTGCCGCGCCGTCAACCCGTACGCGCCGCGACGGCCCTCAAGGAGCATCGTCCCCATCGCTGTCGCTCCGCTACATACTGTCGCGGCACCCATATAACCGTCCGGCATGCCGCCGAGCAAGCACGCCACATGCCTACGGTGAATGCAAGCACCGAATCTCGCCTAGCGAGTGAATTCTCGGGATGCTCGCCCGCCTGCCGCCGCCTTCGCAATTCGGCAGAACCGGTGGGTCGATAAGATGTCCTCTGCGATTTCGTTTGCCACTCTTGTCGCGGCGTCTTTGACGGCGTCTCTTGTGAGGTGGGTGTAGCGCGCGGTGGTCTGGATCCGGGCGTGGCCGAGGAGCTTGGCGATCACCGGCAGGCTCTCGCCGAGCGCGAGCGCGCGGGATGCGTAGGAGTGGCGCAGGTCGTGCAGGCGCACGTCGTCGAGGCCGGCGCGGGCGCGCACCTTGCGCCAGGGCTCGAACAGGCTGGAGAGCCGGGCGCCGGGCTTGGCGCCGGGGATCACCCAGGGGTTGCCGGGGAGGCGCTCGATCGATGCCAGCACTTGCGCCGCCTCGGGCGAGAGCGAGACCGTGCGCGGGCCGGTCTTGCTGTCCTTGAGGTGGAGCTCCTGCGCCTCCAGGCGCACGTCCTCCCAACGCAGCGTCAGGATCTCGTTGCGCCGGCAGCCGGTGAGCATCAGCAGGCGGAGCGCCGCAGCCGCATGCGGCGAGAGGCGCCCGGTCGCCTCCAGTTCGTCCAGGGTCCGGCCCAGACGCTGGAACTCCGCATCCGTGAGGAAGCGCTCGCGCCGGCGGGTGCGGTACTTGGGGGCGGAGCGGCAGGGGTTGGTCGTCTCCCCCGCCACGCCCCAGGCGATGGCCTGGTCGATCATGCGAGAGAGCGTCGCGATCACCAGGTTGGCCATGGCCGGACGGTCGCTGAGTGAGTGCTGCAGGTCCGCGACCTGGGAGCGGCCTAAGGAGGAGACCGCGAGTTCGCCCAGGGCGGGCACGATGTAGCGCTCGATGGCGAGGCGGTACTGGGTGGCTGTCGTCGGCTTGCAGCGCACCGCCACGTGCTCGCGCAGGTAGCGCTCGGCCAGCGCCGCGAGCGTGATGCTCTCGGCCCTCTTCGCCTCCGGAATGGGCTCCTCGCCCGCCCGGATGCGGGCGATGATCAGCGCGGCGCGCCGGCGGGCCTCCACAGCCCCGATCACCCCGTGCCGGCCCACGGCGATGCGCTTCGTGCCTTGCGGCCCCCGGGTCTGCACCACGTAGACCTTGGCGCCGGAGGGATAGACCCGGACGCCGAAGCCGGTAAGCGCCCGGTCCCAGACCACGGTGTCGCTCTCGGCGGAGAGCGCCGCCACGGTGCGCTCGGTGATCGAGCCGAGGGCGGGATGGTTCGTCGCGTCATCGTTCATCATGTTCATGTCAGGGGCTGTCCTTATTCATATGAGGGGGTGTCCTTGCCGGCGGTGCCATGGGCACTGCCTGCGGCGCCGATGTCGGCGCCGATGCTGCCGCCGACGCGGGCGGCGGAGAGGCGCTCGGTCTCGCGCGCGAGATGGGCGTAGCGCGCGGTGCTCTGGATGTCGGCATGGCCCAGCAGCTTGCCGATCATGCTCAGGCTCTCGCCGGCGGCGAGCGCGCGGCTGGCGTAGGAGTGGCGGAGGTCGTGGATGCGCACGTCGTCGAGCCCTGCCCGCGACCGCAGGCGGTACCAGTCTGCGGTGATGGTGGCGAGGTGCGTGCCGGGCTGCTTGCCGACGATGACCCAGGGGTTGCGGGGCGCGCGCTCGATCCCCGCCAGCACCGTCTCTGCCGTCGGTGTGAGGGGGACCATGCGGGCCCCCGTCTTGCCGTCGCGCAGGCGGAACTCGCCTGCGGTGCGGTCGATATCGTCCCAGCGCAGTGTCAGGATCTCGTTGAGCCGGCAGCCGGTGAGCATCAACAGACGCAGGGCGGCGATGGCGTAGGGAGAGACCGCGCCCTCGATGCCCGCCTCCGCATCGGCCTCCGCCTCCGCCAGGGTCTGGCCGAGGCTGCGGTACTCGTCTCGGCTGAGGAAGCGCTCGCGCTTCTTCTCCTTGTACTTGCGCACGCCCTTGCAGGGGTTGGTTCCGTCGGCCACCAGGCCCCAGGCAGCCGCGAGGGAGAACATCTTCGACAGCACCGAGAGCGCGCGGTTGGCGGCACGCGGCGTCGCACGGAGGCGGTAGTGGAGCGCCGCCACATGGGCCGTCTCGACCGCCGCGAGCGGCATCATGCCGAGCGCAGGCAGGATGTGGTTCTCCAGCGAGCCCCGGTAGATGCCTGCGGTATGGGCGTTGCAGTTCTGGGCGACATGGGCGCTGAGGTAGCGGGCGGCGAGGTCGGCTATGGTTGCGCCGGCCTGGGCCGGGGGCGGGATCGGCTCCTTGCCCCCCTTGATGCGGTCGATGACCTGGGCGGCGCGGAGGCGCGCCTGCGTCGTCGTGAGCTCGCCGTGTGTGCCGAGGGTGACGCGCTTCGGTGCACCCTGGGCCCGGCTCTGGACCACGTAGACCTTGCGCCCCGAGGGATAGACCCGGACGCCGAAGCCCGGCAGCTCCCGGTCCCAGAAGATCCGGTCCCTCTCCTCCACCGAGAGCCCGTCCACCGCCCGGCCCGACAGCGTCAGCTCACTGCGACGCGGCACGGCCGTGAAAGCGTTCGGTCACGCAGTGATGAGAGTGGTGGATTCAACGATTGAGTGTTCGCTTCCAGTCCTTGCGGAGGGGCCGCAACCAGACGTCCTTTTTCGGCTGGGCTCGCTTCGTATGCCTGTCATGGCGTCCTCTTCCCTGGGTGGTGCCGACCCGCGTCCAGCCCGAGGCCTTGTAGACGGCGCCGGTGTAGCGCGGGGTCTCGACGAAGGTCTCGATGAGCACGGGCGTGGTGTTGTAGCGCTCGGTCCAGTCGGCGGGCAGGCGCCGACGCACGATGGCAAGGATGTGCGAGCCGAGGTTGGGGATCTCGATCCACGGCAGGATCAGGAAGCGCGGATTGTCGACCACCAGCGGCAGGTTCTTCTCGCGCAGCTCGGGCGTCCATCCGATGAAGTCGTCGCGCGGGGCGAGCTTCCAGGCGGCGGTGGAGAAGCCGAGCATGGCCAGCGGCCAGCCGTTCCGATCATGGACGGCGTAGCGCATCTGGGCGCCGACCAGGGGCTTGTATCCGAGATAGTGATAGCGGGCGACGAACTCGTTCCAGAGCTTCCCTTCGCGGGTGTTGCGCACGACGGTGCGGAAGTCGAGGGGCCGAACCTCGTCGAGGGCGGTCGGCGCGGGGAACAGCGGCGGCTCGGTGTCGGGTCCGAAGACGATGGGCTTGGGCCGGCCCTGTTTGCCCCTCGGCGGCGGCAGCTCGATCACGCCGTCGCGGTGCATGGCGAGCATGGTCACCTTGGCCATCATGTCCTTGAGGCCGCCGTCGGGCTTGAGCCAGCGGGTACGCCGGCAGAACTCCCTCGCCAGGTTGGCGCGGGTCGGCGGCGGATCGGCGGCGATCAGGGCGCGCAGCAGCGCCATCTCGTCGGCGGTGAAGTCGCGCCCGTAATAGCGGCACTCGACGACGCCGGTCATTCCGGCGTCATGAACTCGCGCCTGCGCTCCTCGGTCATCGTCCAGGGCAGCCACGGCGACAGGTCGTCCGGTGGCTGGCCACCGTTCTCCGCGCAGGCTTCGAGCCACGCCTCCAGCCAGCGCAGGACGACGATGCCGTTCATCGAGAGCGTGCCGAAGACCGAGTACATCGTCGACGTGAGGTCGGCGCCGTCCTCGCTGTCCGAACCGAAGCATAACCGGCGCCCGATAACGGCCTTCCGGAACTCGCGCTCCGGGAGGTTGTTGTCCATGGGGACCTGGGGATTGTCGACGAAGACGCTCAGCCCCTCGCGATGCTTGAGCAGCGAGCGCAGCGCCTTGCCCTGGCGCGCCTTGTCCGGCAGCCCGGCCAGCTCCGCTTTGCCCTGTACGAACAGATCCTCGACGGCCTTCTTCAGCGGGGCATGTGCCGCGTCGAACGCCGGTGACTGGCGTTCGAGAGCGAGAGCGGGATCGTAATGCTTCAGCCGCTCCTTGTTCAGTCGGAAGACCGACGCGAACCGCTCGATCCATCCCTCGCACCATTGCCTCAGCTTCACCTGGCCGGCGGCGCACTCGATGAAGTCGCGCCTCTGGTGGATCCAGCACCAGCACAGGATCACCTTGCCGTCGAGCTCGCGCGCCATCTTCACGTAGGCGACGTAGCGGTCGCAGACCAGGAACACCGTGCCCTTGACCGAACCGAACAGCTTCATCGCGGCCTCGGCGCTGCGCGAGGGGTCGATGCGGTAATAGACGGCATCCTTGCCGACCGAGATCCACAACCACGCGCGCCGCGAACCGCCGGTCTCGCCCAGCGCCTGGATGCGCCAGCCGGTCTCGTCTCCGTGGCGCACCGCCATCCCGTTCTGGTGGGCGAGGATCGCCTCGGCGAGCGGCGCGAACAGCGGCAGGAAGCGGCGCACGCTGCTCGCCATCGTCCCCGGCGCGATCGGCAGTCCCTGGTCCGCCATCCATGCCGCAACCCGGCGCAGGGGCCTGTGGCAGGCGAAGCGCTCGTAGAGGATGCGCGCCCAGACGCTGACCCCGTAGGGCGTCCTGGGGAACAGCCGAGCCGGCGGGGGCGCGATCGCCTCCAGCGCCGAGGACGCGCACTCGCAGCTCCGGCGGTAGCGCGGGCGCACGATCCTGCGGATATGGGCCTTGACCGCGATCTCGATGACCGACGAGGCATTCTCGCCGTTGGCGACATAGGGCTTGCCGCAGCACGAGCAGATCAGCGCGTCCGGCGGCGGCTCCCGCCGTTCCTCCTTCTCCTCGAGCTTGGGCCGCGGGGTACGGCCGTGGCCGGCCGCGCCGCGCTGCTGGCCGCGCTTGCGTTCCGAGCGCGGCTTGTCCTGCTTCTCGCTCTTGCCCCCGAAGACCGCCTTCGACAGGACCGCCCGGGACGAGCGGAGCTGGAGAATCCGGGCTTGCAGTCGCGCCCTCTGGGCGCGCAGCGCCTTTATCTTGTTGCCGAGCCGGCCGTTCGCCTTGCGCTGCCGGGCGATCTCCTTGTGCAGCGACTCGATGGTCTTGTCCCGCTCGCGCAGCTTTTTGAGGGCCGCGGGCAGGGGGAGACGCTCGGCAAGCTCGGCCTCCAGCTTCTCGTTCTTGATGGCCGACGTCCTCACGGCCACGTTCAGATGGAAGATGCGGTTCTCCAGCACCTGGATGCGGTCCCTCTGGTCGCAGAAGGCGGCCAGACACTGGCGCAAAAAACCGACCTCGGCGGTCATCTTGCGGGCAGTCTTCTTGAGGTCCGGCAACGGTTCCAACTCGCGGCGCAGCCGCCGGGCCTCCCGGTTCAGCCGACGGGTCTCCCGGCTGAGCGTGCCGACTTCGCCGCGCAACGCCCTGATCGTGTCCTTCTGCTTGCGTGCGCGTTCCAGCGCCTTGCGAAGCTGGGCGCTCGCCCTGCCAGCCGGCGAAGGCTTTGCCGCTCGTTTCAACCGGCGACGGAGCGCCTCGACCTTCCTGCGCAGTGCCGCGATCTCGTCGTTCTGCCCCTGCGACCGCTCCAGCGCCCTGTTCAGCCGGGCGTTCTCCCGGGTCAGGGTATCGACTTCCCCGCGCAGCTCCTTGATCGCGGCATCGCCGAGCTTCGGCGCGTTCAGGGCTTCGCGAAGTTCGAAGACTTCCATGCGCAGCGACACGATCGTGCTGCGCTTGCGCGAATCGACCCCGGCCTCCGAAAGCAGCTTCTGCAGCCGCGTCACTTCCGACTGGTGGAACAGCGCGTCCTTGGCCGTGCGCCGGACTTCCTTCGCCTCCTCGACGGCGGCCTTGAGCTTGTCCCGGCTCTTGTCGAGCTGTGTGTTCAGTTGGCCCGCTCGGGAACGGGCAGTCCTCTCCGCCACAAGCAACTCTGCGACGCGCGCTTCCGCTGCGTCCGCCCGAGCCCGCTCCGTCTCCGCTCGCGCCTGCGCCTGTTCGCACAGCGACCGCCAGTCGCGCGGTGCGCTCGCCGGCGCCGCCATGGGCGGCGACCAGGGCCCGCCGTCCGCCTCGGTCAGCGTCGGGATCGCTCCGAAATCCTCGTCGCGCATCGCCATGTGCGCGACGATATCGAATCGTCGTCGGCGTTACCAGTGTCTTGTTGAGGGTGTCGACAATGACCTCAGCCCCCACCATCACCGCCTCGGAACCACCCAGGGAAGAGGACGCTATGACAGGCATACGAAGCGAGCCCAGCCGAAAAAGGACATCTGGTTGCAGCCCCTCCGCAAGGACTGGAAGCGAACGCTCAATCGCTGAATCCACCACTCTCATCACTGCGTGACCGAACGCTTTCACGGCCGTTACATCCCGACGGCCGGGCGCCGATAAACGAAAAGCCCACCGTCATCACTTCGCAACCGACCGAAAGCAGCTGTCTGCAAACTTGGGCGTACGCCTGAAGGCGCCCTGGAGCAGGGCACTGGCTGGGAAACTATAAAACTGTCGTAAACAGAATGGGTTAGCGCGGCCCCCTGAAGCCCGACGGGCCTATCCGGGAGGCGCGCTTCGTGTGATCTCGGTTCCTGCTCGCCTCGCACGAGGCCTCTTCAGAATGAGGAGAGCCTCGGAGCCATGAAGAAGACGAAGCTGACTCGCAGTTTGATGGCGGCGGTCTCGGTCGTCGCACTCTCGGCCGTCATGTACGGCTGCGTCCACAGCGGGGACGATGCCCCGCCCGCGATGGAGGATCCGGCGGCGTCGGTCGACACGGACGGCGACGGCATGCCCGACATCACGGACACCGACGATGACAACGACGGCGTCGCCGATGCCTACGACGACCTGCCCTTGGATCGCACGGAGACGACTGACACCGACGGCGACGGCGTGGGCAACAACGCGGACCTCGACGATGACGGCGACAATGTCCTCGATGCCGACGACGCCTTCCCCCTTGATGCCGCGGAGTCGGCTGACACCGACGGCGACATGGTGGGCGACAACGCGGACGCCTTCCCCATGGATGCCACGGAGACGATGGACAGCGACGGCGACATGGTGGGCGACAACGCGGACGCCTTCCCCATGGATGCCACGGAGACGATGGACAGCGACGGCGACATGGTGGGCGACAACGCGGACGCCTTCCCCATGGATGCCACGGAGACGATGGACAGCGACGGCGACATGGTGGGCGACAACGCGGACGCCTTCCCCAACGATCCCACGGAGACGATGGACAGCGACGGCGACATGGTGGGCGACAACGCGGACGCCTTCCCCATGGATGCCACGGAGACGATGGACAGCGACGGCGACATGGTGGGCGACAACGCGGACGCCTTCCCCATGGATGCCACGGAGACGATGGACAGCGACGGCGACATGGTGGGCGACAACGCGGACGCCTTCCCCAACGATCCCACGGAGACGATGGACAGCGACGGCGACATGGTGGGCGACAACGCGGACGCCTTCCCCAACGATCCCACGGAGACGATGGACAGCGACGGCGACATGGTGGGCGACAACGCGGACGCCTTCGACGACGATCCCAACGAGTCGGCCGACACTGACGGCGACGGCGTGCGCGACAACGCGGACGCCTTCCCCACCGATCCGACGGAGCACACTGACGCCGACGGCGACGGCAGGGGCGACAACGCGTATCCGCCCGATCGTGACGGCGACGGCGTGGCCGATGTCGCGGACGCCTTCCCCGACGATCCGATGGAGACGATGGACAGCGACGGCGACGGCGTGGGCAACAACGCGGACGCCTTCCCCTTCGATGCCGCGGAGACGATGGACTCCGACGGCGATGGCGTGGGCGACAACTCGGACTGGTCTCCCATGGATGCCGCCGAGCAGATGGACTCCGACATGGACGGCGTGGGCGACAACGCGGACGCCTTCCCCATGGATGCCACGGAGACGGCCGACGCCGACATGGACGGCGTGGGCGACAACGCGGACCCCGACGATGACAACGACAACATCTACGATGTCTGGGAAGGGAGTTCCGGTCTCATCCTGATGGCGAATGCGCAGCACATCACCGCGCGGGACGATGATCTTGCCAATACGCCGCTAAACGAGTCCGTGACCGATGCCAACGAGAATCAGGACGTGGTCAGGGCGGCCCACGTGACAAATGTGAACACGGCGGTCCATGCGACCTCTGGCGGTCCTTTGAACACCGACGTTACTGCCGTTGCCAACCATGGCGGTCTTGACGCCGCTGGCGTCGTGGCGACATGGCCGCATTCGGCGACCGTCGCGAATGCCGACGCGGACGAAGACACCGAGCGTACCGGCAAGCCGCTGATTTCGGTCGATCCCGGCGGTGCCGGCGGCGATGCGGTCGCGTTGCGGCACGCCGGGCCGGGCGCTGACGGGGTTGACGGCACTGCCGACGACCTCATTGACAACTTCGTCCAGGGTCCGGGCCTCGGCGATTTCGTGCACGAGAAGTACATCTCGGGCATAGTCGCTGCGACTGACGACGCCGGAACCGACATTTTCGAACCCAATACCTTCAACAACCAGCGCGTCATCCTGTTCACCGACCTCACGCAGGCGACCGAGCCGAGGGACGCAAGGACTGACACCGTGGACAACGCGGCTGTCTCGATCGCCAGCCGGGTCGGCATCACCGCTGATATCGTCGATGCCACGGCCACGGTTCCTCGTAACTTCCCGGGTACTTACGATCATGACGGGGATCCAATGACGCCTGCGTTCTCCGGCACGTTCACCTGCGCGGATCCCTTGACTTGTGTGGTGTCGCGCACGGGAACCGCCAACGACGGGTCCCACGTTGACGGTGAAACCGAGGTCACCTCGATCGCCAACTACAGGTTCACCGGCACCCGGACGATTACAGAGATGAATCCGGAGGAGGACACGACCTGGCTGGCCTTCGGTGTGTGGCTGACCGAGATCGATCCGACGGGCGAGGAAACCGTGCACACTTACGCCTTCGGCGCGTTCGCCGACGGTGGCGATGCGACGGAGAGCACCGAGGCGGAGACGGTGACCGGCACAGCCACGTATCGGGGCAAGGCCGCCGGCGTGCATTCGACAGCCACAGCGGTCGAGTTGTTCCGCGCCGACGCCATGCTGGAGGCCGACTTCGATGCGCCAGCTGGTGCGACGAACACCGGCGGAACGATCACCGGCATGATTCACGACATCATGGCTGGTGACCGGGCCGTCAGCGACAGCATCGAGTTGGTGCTGATCGATCCCGGCGCGGCCGACCCGATGCCGAACATCACCGCTGCTGGCGCGTTCAACGGCCGGGCCCGGATGACCGATACGGGCGAACAGGACGACAGTGGTGAGGACATTTATCGGATGACCGGGACTTGGGCCGGCAACTTCTACAACGCCATGGCGGACGACCCCGATACGACCCCCCTCAACGAGGCCACGAGGGCGCCGGGTGCGGTTGCCGGCACCTTCGGCGTCGGCCGGGCAGACGACACGGACACCATGGATGTGGACGAGACCGAGAGCTACGTTGGTGCCTTCGGTGCGTATTGCGTCGGCGCCGACAACTGCAACCCCAACGACTAGGGGCTGAAGGGACGAACCGGTCCTCGTTTCGAGACTGCACGTTACACGGGGCGGCCTTCGGGCCGCCCTCTTTTTTTGTGCTCCCCCCGCTCTGGCTCCAAGCACACCCACCTCCCCCTGTCCCCCTCCCAAGTTAACCATTTCCCTCAGACGCCGGGCGCCGGTTTAGTCATTTCCCTCAATCGCCGGGCGCTCGCTCCGCTCGCTTGGCTTACGCGCCTACGGCGCGGCGCGCGGTCGCGCGCTCCGGGCTGCTTCGCAGCCCGGTTCTGGTCGTGATTGACTCCTCGTTTGTTGCCCGGCACCCCGGACCATGGTGCGGTGCACGGGGGCGGGCGGGTGCGGCAGCATGGCGGCATGCAAAACGAAGACCGACCGACCAGAACCCGCGGGCGCTCCTCTGTCGACCGCCTGCCGGACACACTGCGCGAGGCCGTGGATCAGGCCATCGCGGACGGCGCCACCATCGACGAGATCACCGAACGCATCCGGGAGGGGGGCGGGGACTGCTCGCGCTCGGCCGTCGGCCGCTACGCCAAGAATATGCGCGACCTGTTCCGCCGGCAGCAGGAGGCCGATCGCGTCGTCAAGGCCTGGGTGCAGGAATTCGGCGCCCGGCCCGAGGGCGACGCCGGGCGCATCCTGATCGAGACGCTGAAGACCATGACGCTCACCACCATGGCCGCTCTCAGCGGGCGGGACGAGCCGGCGTCCCTGCAGGAGCTTTCCCGCCTCTCGCTCATCCTCAAACGTATCGAGAGCACCGAGAAGCTCCGCAGGGACCGCGAGCGCGCGGCGGAGAAGGCGGAGGCGGCGGAGAAGGCGGCGGCGGAGAAGGCGGCGCTCGCCCGGACCGAGCGCCAGGGCGGGCTCTCGGCGGAGACCGTCGCCGCCCTCCGCGAGGCGGTGGAGGGGCCGCGTCCGCCTCGTCGCACGGTCACGTCGGCGCCGGCGGACCCGTGGAATCCCGAGGAGTCCCCCGCGGTCCCGGCGAATCCCAGCGAATCCCACTTAATCCCGGACGATCTCAGCGAATCCCAAGCCCAGGCGATCCGGGATGCCCACTACGAATGCTGGGAGGAGATCGCGCCCAGGGTGTATCGCACCAGCCCCACGTCGATCCTGTCCCTCGGGCCGGCGAGGCCGGGTTAAACCTTTTCCCTCAATCGCCGGGCGGGAGACCAGAGACTTTCTTCGTCATGGCCGGACTCGATCCGGCCATCCACGTGTTTGCCCAGCATCGGATGCGTCCGGGGCAAGGAGATGCCCGGATCAAGTCCGGGCATGACGAGAAGAGGAGTGGCCGCGCGGGGTTCGGGCGTGAGTCTTTTCATTTCCCTCAATCGCCGGGCGCTCGCGCTTAATCATTTCCCTCAATCGCCGGGCGCTCGCTCCGCTCGCTTGGCTCCGCGCCTTCGGCGCGCGGCGCATGCGCGCCGTCCGGGAGTTAATCATTTCCCTCAATTGCCGGGCGCTCGCTCCGCTCGCTTGGCTTTCGCGCCTTCAGCGCGGCGCGCGGTCGCGCGCTCCGGGCTGCTGCGCAGCCCGGTCCCCGTCATGATCGGACTCCTCGTCCGCCGCCGAGCTCTGGATCGACACACCCACCTCCCCCTGTCCCCCTCCCCCCTGGAAGGGCGGAGGGGGAACGCAGGCCGAAAGGGCGAAGACATTCTTTTGCTCTCCCTCTCCTCCCTGGGGAGGAGAGGGCCGGGGTGAGGAGGGGTGGTCTGTTCTCTTGCCCTCAAGCGCCGGGCGCGTGAGGGGGCGGGCTTGCGGGGCATCCCGCTTTGTCCTGGTTAATCCCACTTGATCCCGGCGAATCCCGCCGGGTGTTGCCTGGCGCGGGTTATTCGCGGTGGACGGGGACACCTTCTAGGAGGCCGTTTCGGTCCATGTCCTGCCAGGCGTCCATGAAGACCCGGTTCCACTGCGCGGTCATGGGGTGGTCCATCATGTCGCGGTAGACGGTCCACATGGTGACGAGCTCGTCGGCGCCGTCGCGGAAGGCGGCGTAGGCGGTCTCCACCGTGCGCACCAGGGCGGCCATGATGAAGGGCCGCTGCTCCCAGCCGCCGAACACCTGCGCGCACTCGCGGATCAGCTTGGTCGGGTCGCCGCCGGCCTCCTTCACCGGCTCGCAGAAGGGGAGGATGCGACCCGCGCCCGCCTGGGCGACGGCGACGGCCTGGGGCAGGGAGAAGACCGTGGTGCAGCAGGTCTCCACGCCCTCTGCCCGGAGCGCGGCGAAGGCCTTCAGCGCGTTCGCCGAGCACGGGATCTTCAGGACGACCTGGTCGGAGAGATCGGTGAACGCCTTGCCGACCTCCAGAAGCTCGTCCGCCGAGTGCCCGTCGATCTCGACCACGATGGGCTTGTCGGTGAGGTCGAGGTACTTCTTGATCACGTCGATGGCGCCGCCGTGGGCCTTCGCGTACTGATTGTGCACGACCGTGTTGGTGACGATGCCTGCGATGCCGAGCGGCATCCACTCCCTGAGATCGTCCGGGTCGCCGGCGAGCCAGATGGCGGGGCCGCGGCCCTGGCGCCTGGCGGCGGGGACCGGGCCGGTGCCTGCCTCCTCCCCGATCTCCGGGGCGAGGGGGACGGCGCGTACGGCTTTCATGATCTCTTCCTCCCTGTTCGTCGCGCCGGCGCCACGGCGAGCGGGTTCGGCCGGCCGGCCTCCGCCGGACTACGAAACCCGCGCGTTGGGCACCGCTTTCGCGATCTTGCCGATGCCTTCCCTGATGAGCGACTTCTCGATCACCGAGTATCCCAGGCGGATGTGGTTTCGATTGTTTCTTTCGTCGGAAAACGTGAACCCGCCCGTCTCGAAGAACACGCCGTCTGCGTCCACCAGCTCGCGGAGAACTCCGGCGTCCGCGCTATCCGGCAACTTGAGCCAGATGCTGCCGCCGCCATAGTCCGGCTTGGTGGAAGCGCGCGGGAAATGCCGTTCCAGCGCTTCGTGCATGACCCCGGATCGTTCCTTGTAGATGCCGGTGATCTTCGCCACGAAACGGTCGAAATAGCCGCGTTGCAGAAACAGCGCGACGCTCCTCTGATTGTTCACAGGGGGGTGACGCAGGATGTGGTGGCGGAGCGCTCTTGCCTCCCGGACGAATTCGCGCTCGGCAACCAGATAACCGATACGCAATCCGGGCAACAGGGATTTGGAAAGGCTTCCCGTGTAGATGACGTTGCCCCAGTTATCGAGGCTCTTGAGAGCCCGCGGCGGCGTCATGTTGAAGCTGATGTCGGATTCGTAATCGTCCTCGATGACGAACTGCCCGTTCCTCTTCGTGACGGCGAGCAACTCGATTTTACGGTCGAGCGGCATGGTGACGGTTGTCGGGAACTGGTGGCTCGGCGTCACGAACAGACACTTGCAGCCGGAAATGTCGCTCGAGAGAACGAGTCCCCTGTGATCGATGGGAAGCCGCCTTACCGATATTCCCTCGATCTCGGCCATGTTGATTACATCCGGATAACCGGGATCCTCCACGCCGATTATTTCGCCGGGCTTCAGGAGAAGCTTGAGCGCTATGTAGAGCGCCTGCTGTCCGCCCACCGTGACGAGCACCTCGTCGGGATGAGCGACGATGCCGCGCTTGGCCAGCACGCGCTGGATCAGCTGCTCGATCAGCATGTCGTCGTCGGTCGCGGAGTAGTCGGTCGCCCAGTTGGCAAGCTCGATGACGTTGACGGAATCGCGCACGCACTCGCGCCAGCTCGTGATGGGGAAGAGTGACGGGTCGGTCAGGCCACAGACGAACGGGTAGCGATACCTGACCAGAACATCCGAAGGCTTCACGACGCGCTGAAGATTGAAGCTGCGGTCCCTGAAGAACGCGCGGTAGTCGAGCGTCGCCGGTGGCGGGGCGATGTCGGCCGGCACGTCGGGCTTGAGGGCGTGGCCCGGCTCGGTCAGCACGTCCTGGTTCACGTAATACCCAGAGCGGTTCCTCGCCTCCACGAACCCATCCTGCTTCAGCGCCTCGTAGGCCAGCGTGACTGTCGTCACGCTCACGCCGAGGTCTGAAGACAGCTGGCGAATGGACGGGAGCGGCCGATGCAGCGGGTATTGGCGGTTGACGATGCCGATCGCGAGCTGACGCCGAATCTGCTTCTGCAGGCTTTCCGGCGCCTCGCGGTCGATCACGATCATGTTCTCGTACATCGTCGTCAGCCCCGTGCTCCGTGGAGCGGCAGCCGGACGAGGCAGGGTTAGCGCAGGCGCGCCGGTGTCATCAAGCACTCGCGGGCTCTGCACCCAAATCCTTTCCCAACTGTACGTAGGGACTCATTTGGCCCGACGGTAGGTTGGCCACACGATGATCTGCGAAAAATCCGCAAATACAGGACTTGTCTCTCACTCACGCGAAGGCGCGGCGTAGCTATGCGCTTGCGCAGCGACGAACAATACCTAGGGATCGAGCGCTCCCTACAACGTGCCTGGGCCAAGGGAGCGGGGCTGATCGACGAAGAGTTCGAACAGCCCATGATCGCGGTCGTTAACACATATCAGGAGTTCTCGCCGGAGAACGTACACCTCCGGCAAGTGGGCGAGGCCGTCAAGACCGGTATACGCATGGCGGGAGGAACGCCCTGCGAATTCAACACATTCCATGTCACCGACAGCGAGACCTTTGCCTCCGTTGGCATGCGTTACGTGCTGCCGAGCCGTGACCTGGTTGCCGACATGATCGAGCTCATGGTCGAAGGCCATCGCTTCGATGCAATGGTGCTGATCGGCTCGGGCGACAAGGTTATGCCCGGAATGGTAATGGCCGCGGCTCGCCTCGATATACCCACCATCGTGCTTTACGGCGGACCGACCAAGGCAGGAATCTTCAGGAACCGCAAAGTCTTTCTTGAAACGGTCTACGACGGCGTCGGCAAGCATCTTCGCGGCAAGATTACCGAAGAAGAACTGAGGGGATACGAAGACAACCACTTCCCATTTTCCGGCGCTTGCGACACCGCAACATCCGGCAATACCGCCGGAATCTACACGGAAGCGCTGGGGCTTTCTCTTCCGCACTCCGGGACTTTTCCTGCGGGAAGCAACTACCAGCTTCGCGCAGCGAAATACACCGGCATGAAGATCATGGATCTGGTCCGAGACGATCTGCGGCCATCGGACATTTTGACGCAGTACTCATTCGAGAACGCCATGCGTGTCGGGCTGGCCGTCGGCGGCTCCACCAACATGGTCCTTCACATGATCGCGATGGCGAAGGAAGCCGGAGTCGAGGTGAGCTTCGACACCTGGGATCGCCTCAGTCGCGAGACCCCGACCCTGGTCAAGCTCGCGCCGTCGGGGCCGTGGGGCGTGACGGACCTCGGCGAGGCGGGCGGCGCGCCCGCCGTCATGAAGGCATTGGGCAACCTCATTCACTCGGATACCTCCACAGTGAGCGGACAGTCGACCGGGGAGTTGATCGCCCGGGCGGAAATTGAGAACCCGGAGTGCATTCGAGGGAGACGCAATCCCGTCGAGGCAGACGGGTCGATCTTTATCCTCAAGGGCAGCCTCGCCCCCGGCGGCGCGGTCGTAAAGGCCTCCGGTGTCAGCCGAGAGATGTGGCAGGCCGTCCTCCCGGCACGCGTCTTCGAAGACGAAGAGAGCGCGATCGACGCGGTGCGGAGCGGCGACATCGGGCCGGGCACCTGCGTCGTAATCCGCAACGAGGGCACACGGGGCGGGCCCGGCATGCGCGAGATGCTGGGCGCAACGTCCGCGCTGATGGGGGCCGGGCTCGGCGACAGCTGCGCGCTCGTCACCGACGGGCGCTTCTCCGGCGCTACCCATGGCCCCGCCATCGGCTACGTCACGCCGGAAGCGGCGCGGGGCGGGCCCATTGCAGTCGTGGAGGACGAAGACCCGATACGGATCGATCTGGCGGAGCGCAGGTTGGACTTAGAGGTGAGCCCGCAGGTTCTCGTTGAGCGCCACCGAAACCACACGCCAATGCCGGCGCGGGTCTCGCGCGGATACCTGAAGCACTACGCCGAACACGTCGCGCCCGCCTCGGAGGGTGCGGTGATGCCGCGCTAGATCATGAACGTCTCAGCCCATAGCCCCGTCGTCACCAATGCCGCCTCGACCGGTATCCGGATCGACCGCAAGCGGCTGAAGGCGCTCGCTCGCCGCAGCGACCGGCCGGGTGTCACCTATCTTGCTCTATGGTCGCTCGCGCTGGCGTTGACCGGCGCAGTGCTCTGGGTCGCCTTGGGCAGCGTTTACGTCTGGGCGGCCATCTTCGTCTTTGGCGTCGTCATGACGGTGCCGTCTTACGCGCTCAGCCATGAGACGGCGCACGGAACCGCCTTTCGCACGCGCTGGCTCAACGAGGCGGTCTTCTGGATCACGTCGCTGCTCTACGGCGAGGAACCGCTGCACCGGCGCTACACCCACACCAATCACCACACGTACACCTGGTACGTGGGTCTCGACAGCCAGATGCCCTTCGACACGCCGCTGACGTTCAAGGGCTGGCTCTACGACATCAGCGGGCTCTCGATTCACAGGTTCCAGCTCCGAGTGCTCTGGCAGCTTGCGACCAAGCGATACACGCCGCTCATGCGGGCAGTGTCGCCGCCGGCGGAGCTGCCGAAGATGACCCGCAACGCGCGCCTCTTCTGCCTCATCTACCTCGGCGTCATCGTCTTGATCGCGTCGGGCTACGGCTGGCCGCTGCTCTGGTTCTACGTGCTGCCGCGGCTCATCGGCGGCCCGGTCATGCTGATGTTCAACATCATCCAGCACGCCGAGATGCAGGAGAACTCGCCCTCGATCGTAGACAGCACACGGACTTTTCGGACGAACTGGGTGGGGCGCTTCCTCTATCTCAACATGAACAACCACGTGGAGCATCACCTCTACCCGCAGGTGCCGTTCTACGCGCTCCCCAAGCTTCACGAGGCCGTGGCCGACAAGACGCCGGAACCGGATCCGGGCTTCTGGCCTACCAATCTCGATCTGCTCTGGGTCGTCGTCCGGCGCTCGCTCGGGCGCGGCACCAAGGCCGCCTGGATCCGCCAGGCGCCGCACATGGTGAGCGCCGGCGGGGCCTACACGGCGATATCGAAGGCGACGATGCAGTGACGCGGAAGCGCATCTACACCTACGGCGGCAAGCCGGCCCGGCGCAACTTCACCGTGGCCGATCTGATCGCGCTCAAAGGCACTGTCAGGCTTTGCCAGACCTGCCCGGCGACGGAAGAGGAAGCAGCGGCCTGCGAATCGGTCGGCATCGACATCCTGAACACGTCGGACGCGGACCTTGCCGCGGTGCGGGCCGGGGCGCCTGAGACCTTCATCATCGCCGACCTGCCGATGACCGCGCACCAGACGCCGGACGACATCCTGCGCGCGGCGGTCAAGGCGGCGGAGGTCGGCGCGGACGCGGTCTACACGCCGCGCAGCCTGCGCACGGTCGAAATGCTGGCCGGGGAAGGACTCGCCGTTCAGGGCCATCTCGGCCTGGTGCCAAGGCTGTCCACGCAGCGCGGGGGCTTGCGGATCGTCGGCAAGACGGCCGAGGAAGCCGTCGGTCTGGCAGAGGACTTTCGCCGCCTCGAGGATGGCGGCGCCTACGCCGCCGAAGTCGAGTGCGTGGCGGCCGAGGCGCTGGCAGCGATCAACCCGCTAACGAAGCTGGTCACGCATTCCATCGGCGCCGGTTCCGCGGGCGACGTCATCTTCATGTTCCTCGTGGACATCTGCGGCGAATCCGATCGGCCTCCGGGTCACGCCAAGGCATTCGCCGACCTCAATTCGATCCGCGCGCACCTTGCCGTCGAACGGCGGCGCGCCCTGAGCGAATACCGGCACGCAGTCTTGACCGGCGCCTATCCCGACGCCGCGACCTCGGTCTCGATGCCGCCGGACGAGCACCGAAAACTTCTCGAGGCGCTCGATGCGCGCCCGGTTTTCAACGCCTAGGAGGGCAACGGTGGCCGACTGGGTCCGTGCCTGCGCCTGCGACGACATCGAGGACGAGGACCTCATCCGCTGGGACCACGCGGGCCGCACCTACGCGATCTACAAGGCCGAGGACGGCTTTTACTGCACCGATGGCATGTGCACGCACGAGGAGGAGCACCTCGAGGAGGGGCTTCTCACGGGTCATGTCATCGAGTGCCCCCTTCACCAGGGTCGCTTCGATATCAGGACGGGCGAGGTGATTTCGCCGCCGCCGTTCGACGATCTCAACACCTATCCGGTGAAGACGGAGAACGGCGAGGTCTACGTGAAGGTCTAGCGCCCTCGCCCGAAGCGGCCCTGGGGATTGTGCCTGCAACCAATGCAACAAGGAGGAGATGGAACCATGCAGAACCCAATTCGCAAACTGCTGCTGCCCGGTGTAGCCGCGGCAGCCATCGCGCTCGGGGCTGCGGCCTATCAGGCCGACACGCAGAAGGCCGAGGCGGCGGAGAGCTTCATCTTCGCGCACGCGATGAACGTCGATCACGTGTTCCACGCCATCTCGGAACGGTACATGGCCGACCTGGCGGACCAGAGCGGGATCGAGATCGAGTACCACCCGGGCGGCGATCTGGGAGACTGGACGTCGCTGTTCGAGCAGGCGATGCAGGGCGTCGTCCCGATGACCCTCACCTGGGCGTCGTCCGAGTTCGATTCGCGGCTCGACCTCATCTATCTGGGCTACATCGTCTCCAATTGGGAGGACGCGGAGGCGCTCTACGGGCCGGGCGCCGGCATGCTTGGCGTCTACAACGACATGCTGGCCGACCTCGGCCTCCATGCCCTCGGAATCATTCCGACCGATTTCGGCTCGGTGGTGATCCGCAAGGGTGTCGGTAAGCTGCCGATGAACTTCCCCGCCGATCCGGAAGGCATGAAGATTCGCGTTCCGGGGCTCGCCATTGCCGTCGACCGCTTCAACAGCTTCGGCTTCGCTGCCGTACCGATCCCGCTCTCTGAGGTGCACACGGCCCTGCAGCTCGGGACCGTGGATGCACGGTCGTTCTCGACGGCGGTCGAGACCTACACGCTGCGCGACGTCCTCGAAGCCAACATCCTCACCAACGACTACTTCGAGGTCGCGTTCTGGCTCGTGAACAAGGACTGGTGGGACGGCCTTTCCGAAGTCGATCGCACCGCCTTGCAGGCCGCGGCCGACAACACAATCGGCTGGTCCTGGAAGGAAGCCAAGAGCAAGAGCGACGAGTTCCTGCAGAAGGCGCGCGATGCCGGCATCAACGTCGTGGACCTGAGCGACGAGCAGATGAGCGCGGCCAAGCAGATCGTCTACGACAACGAGTGGCCGATGATGGAGGATGTCGTCGGCAAGGACATCATGGACAAAATTCGGCAAGTCGTGGGCGTCGAGTAAGAACGCCCAAGTGTCCTCCAGTCACTGCGTCCGGGTGCTTCGGCACCCGGGCGGCTTCTTGATCGGGGACACGTGACCATGGTTCGGAAGCCGGAGCAGCGTCCCTCGTCTGCCGACGATGCGGCGCTGGCAACTCCGGATTCGGAACGTGGTCAGCTTGAGCCGCCCGAACGCCTCACCGCCCTGCCCAAGGGCGATCTGGCGGCAAACTTGCGCTGGGTGATCGCGACCGAGGCGATCGTCCAGCGCATACTCTTTGTCTTCATCGTCGCGTTCGGCCTCTGCCTCGCCGGGCTGATGTTCACCCAGGTGGTGCTGCGCTACGCCTTCGCCTCGCCTTTCGTGGGGATCGAGGAGCTGTCGCTGCTCTTCGGCGCCTGGTTCTACTTCCTGGGAATCGCATACGTCACGCGTGACGGCGAGCACATCCACGGCGGCATTCTGACCATGGTGGTCCGCAATCCGACCGCCGTGCAGGGCGCTCGCCTGGTCGTGACCGTATTCGGCGTAGGCGCCTGCGCGGTCTTCGGCTACTTCGCGATCAAGTACGCGCTCTTCGAGATCGGGACCGGCCGACTCAGCTCCTACATGCGCTGGCCCAAGGGGTTGTGGTCGGCCTCTCTCATCTTCGGCTTCGTCGGGACCACCGTCTATATGGTCCTTCAGGCGGTCCATCAGTTCCTGGACCTGCGAGCCCGCCTGCGCACGCCTGGGCAGAAGTAGCGGTGCTCATATTTCTCGGCTCCATCGCGCTCGTCGTCATCCTGCTGCTCTCGGAGATGCCGATCGCGTTCGCCTTCGGCATCGGCGCGCTGGTGTTCGGCCTCGCGTCCGGCTCGGACGTCTCCTTCCTCATCCCCTTCGCCTACCAGACGACCTCGAGCTTTGCCCTGCTGGCGCTGCCGCTCTTCGTGATGGCCGGCACCATCATGGCCGAGGGCGGGATGTCCGAGCGTCTGCTCGCCTTCGTCAATGCGCTGGTCGGCAGGCTGAAGGGCGGGCTCGGCGCCGTGACCATCGTCACCTGCGCGCTGTTCGGCGCCATCTCCGGCTCGTCGTCTGCCGCCATCGCCGCCATCGGGTCGATCATGATCCCGCGCATGGTGCGGGAAGGATATCCGCCCGGTCATGCGACTGCGCTGGTCGCTTGTTCGTCGGTGCTCGCGCTGATGATCCCGCCCTCAATCCCCATGATCGTGTTCGCCGTGACCGGGGGGATTTCGGTGGGCGCGGCCTTTCTCTCGACCATCATTCCCGGCATTTTGCTGACGGTCGTCTATGTCGGCTTGAATTTCCTGTTCCTGCGGAAGGTGAAGACCATCACGGTCGAGGAACGGGTTCCCGTTCGGGTCGCGGTCCGCCGGGTCGGCACGACGGGCGCCAAGGCATTCTGGGCGCTGCTGCTGCCGGTCTTCATTTTGGGCAGCATCTATTCCGGAATTGCCACGCCGACCGAGGCCGCCGCGATCGCCTTCGTCTACACGGTGATCGTGGGCTTCGTGTTCTATCGCGGACTCACGCTGCAGAACTTCCCCAAGGCCATCGGGCGTGCGGCGGTGACCACCGGGTCGATCATCGCGGTGCTGTTCTTCCTGTTCGTCATGAGCCGGGCGATGGTCCTGGAGCAGGTGCCGAAGGACGTGGCGGACGCGCTGATCGCGCTGACGGAGAACCGCATCTTCGTGCTCCTGATGATCAACCTGATCCTGCTGCTTATCGGCATGATCGTGGACGACGTGTCGGGCAGCGTGCTCGCGGCGATCGTCCTGCTGCCGGTAGCGAAGGAGATCGGCGTCCACCCCATCCACTTCGCCGCGATCGTCGGCACCAATCTCGGCCTCGGCAACGTCTCGCCGCCCTGCGCGCCGATGCTCTACATGGCGGCCGGCATCAGCAAGCTCTCGCTGGACAAGTATGTCGTGCCCACCATGAAGCTGCTGTGCTTGGGCCACCTGCCCATGGTGCTGATCGTCACCTTCATCCCCGATCTCTCCCTGGCCCTGCCCCGATTGGTCATGGGGATCGAGTGAGCGGCGACGACAGTGCGAGAGCGAGCGCGAGACGGCTGAAGTTGGTCGCTTTGGCCGGACACGTGGATTGATTTGAGTTAGCCAGTGTGTCGGGCATCCGTTGTGAGGCACCGAACTCAAGGGATCGCGTTCAAGCCGTAACCCCCCTCTCTCGTCCCTTGCGGGGAGGAGAGGACAAGGGTGAGGAGCGGCCCCCCCGAATTACCCGGACCATGGTGCGGTACACGGGGCGTGTGGGGCGCGTCAGGATCGGGGCGTGTGTGACTTGATCATTGCACTCAGGCGCCGGGCGCTCGCTTGGCTTACGCGCCTTCGGCGCTGCGCGCGGTCGCTTGTTTTGTCACTTCCCTCAATCGCCGTGCGCTCGCTTTTTGATTCCGCGCGCGTCCCGCGCGACGCTCGCTTGGCTCCGCGCTTACGCGCGCGGCGCGCGGTCGCTTGTTTAATTATTTCCCTCAATCGCCGGGCGCTCGCTCCGCTTGCTTGGCTCCGCGCCTATCGGCGCGCGGCGCTGTCGCTTGTTTAATCATTTCCCTCAATCGCCGGGCGCTCGCTCCGCTCGCTTGGCTCCGCGCCTATCGGCGCGCGGCGCTGTCGCGCCGTCCGGGCCGCTGCGCTGCCCGGGCCCGATGATGGTCGGACTCCTCGTTCGCTGCCGGGCGCGAGACCTTGCGGGCATGCGCGGCATCTCGCCTGTCCCGCTTATCCCGCTTGTCCCACTTGTCCCGCTTTATCCCGCTTAATCCCACTTCTCCCGCTTATCCCGCTTAATCCCACTTAATCCCACTTAATCCCGAGGAATCCCGCCAAGAAATGCTGGTTTCTGTGCCACCCGGCAGCGCACGAGGCGTTGCGCGGGCGGGCTACCGCCGTTACGGTCCCGTGTGCTGCCTCGCGGCGGGGCCGTCTCTCACGCAGCACACGGTGGTCGTTGCGCCGGGCGCGGTCTGCATGAACCTCTATTCGTTCCGAGATGGAGCGAATGGTCCATTTCTAGCGCTCTTACGACGCGGCGTCAAGTGCCGCGATCGCGGCGTGGGGATGCGCCCGCCGGCCGGGCCGGGACTCAGGCGCCGGCTTCGGGCTCCACCTTCGTTGCCGGAACTCCGCCCCGCACCATGGTGCGGTGCACCGCGTCAGTGGGGTGCGGCAGGATCGGGGCCGTGAGAGATGTGAGCGGACATAACGTGGCTGGCGCGGCGCACGGGCTTACGGGGCATCCCACGTGTCCCACTTTGTCCCGCCTTATCCCGGCGAATCCCAGGAAATCCCGGATGATCCCGGCTTGTCCCAGTCAATCCGCGATAGCCACTACGAATGCTGGGAGGAGATCGCTCCCCGGGTGTATCGCACCAGCCCCACGTCGATCCTGTCCCTCGCGCCGGGTTAACCTTTTCCCTCAATCGCCGGGCGCTCACTTTTTGATTCCGCGCGCGTCCCGCGCGACGCTCGCTTGGCTCCGCGCTTACGCGCGCGGCGCGGTCGCGCCGTCCGGGCTGCTGTGCAGCCCGGTCCCTTTTCCGGGCAGGCTTCTCGTCTGCTGGCGGGCGCGAGACTCTGCGGGCAGGCTACCGCCGTTACGGTCCGCAGTGCGTTGCGGCGGGGCCGTCCCTCACGCAATGCCCCGAGGGCAGCGCGCGGCGTGCGGTAATGAATTGTTCTTATTCGTTGCCTGACAAAGTGAGTAACCAATCCTCCAGCGCCCGCCCATTCGGTTGGCGGGCGCCGTGCAAACCACGGCCTTGGCATGAAGTGCGGGCGGCGCTCTCTAACGCCGAGGGACCGCGGCCCGTGCACCGCGGCGTAGCGCCCGGCGAGAGTGACCCATACCGGTGTCCGGGCTCCGGCAGACCGGCCAGCGCCAGCACCAGCTGCACCAGCTCGAATTGCCGGGAGATATCGTGCTTGTTGAAGATGTTCTTCGTGTGCCAGCGGATCGTGTTTTCGGTTCGGCCGAGCGCCTGCGCGATGTCGCGGACGGTCTTGCCCTCGGCCAGCCACGCCGCCACGCGGCTCTCCATCGGCGTGAGGCCGAGGGTTGCCGCCACCAGCTCCGGATCGATCCGTGTCCGGCTCCCCGGGTCGGCGATCAGCGCGAGCGCGGCGACGCGGCGCGCACGGATGTCCGTTACCCCGTCGTCCACGGGGCTCACGTGCAGCACGAGCCGCGGCAGGTCGAGGGGGCGCCTCACCAGCATCGAGCCGCCGGCGCCTTGGCCGCCGAAGCGCGGCAGCGCGCGCGCCAGGAGCCGCTGGAGCTCGGCGTTGTCCGCCGGCGCCCGGGCCTGGAGATACCCGTTTTGGTCGCAGAGCCCGTGGCCGCGCAGCAGCAGACGACGTGCACGATCGTTCGCCGCCACGATGCCGCCGCGCCGGTCCAGCTGAATGACGCCGGCCGCGGAGTTGTCGAGCATCGCGGCGAGCGAAGCGCCCAGAGCGCCTGCCTCGGCCAGCGTATGTCGAACCCGCACGTACTGGCGGATGTGGGGCAGCAGGCGCTGGATCAGGCCGACCTGATCGGGCGACCACTCGCCCGCGTCGATCGAATCCGCCAGCACCCAGACGATGCGTGAGCCATCCGGCCCGTCCAGACGCACGTGAAGGCTGTTCTGGGTGTGGGAGCGGGGCAGCGCCTCGTTGAACGTGGCCGAGCTCTTCGCCTCCTGCTCCGAGTAGAGGGAGCGGACGTGGACCAGCTTGCTGTCCGGCAGCTGCCTGATGCGCGGCACGCGCTCGTCGCGGGGGTAGTAGGCGCGGAAGTACTCGCGCTCCAGCTCCCGGTCGCGCTGCCCGCGATAGCAGAACCGCGCCATGAAGATCGCGGCGTCCTCCTGGAGCTGCCCGTCGCCGAACACCAGCATGTTGCCCTTCGTCCGGCAGGCCTCGTCGATGAGGGCCGACGCTGCCGACCACCGGGCATCGTCGAGAGCGGCGTCGTGCAATGCCGCGACGATGCGGTCCAAGGAGTCTTGCTGGCTCATGGCGGTGCTCTCAGTTCACGGTGGCGCCTCGTCTCCCTCGCCCGACGTCATTGGGGACCCTGCTCGGCTCTAAACCTATGATTCAATGTAGGACACCGCGCGCCACGCGCTCATGCCCGTTCGCACGAATCGTTACGCCGAACGCGCAACCCACCCGGCTTGGGGGCTTCGGCCGGCGCGCGCCTCCCTAGACTTCACCCGCTAAGGAGAGAACGGGGTGCCCTACGGGCAGGCCCGCAACGGCGGTAGCCTGCCCGCATTTCCCCGATTGGGCGGTCCGCAAAGATCTTAGGCCCGAACCACCGCGCGCAATTCGCGCCATCCGGTACGTCGAGCATGGCGTTGTCGACGCGTTTCAACTACAGTCGGGCCGGTCCATCTGCCGAGGCCGGCCACAACAAAAACCACAGAGTCTTAGGGAGTTATGATGCCCCTTTCTTTGCTGAGCCGCACCGCCGCGGCGGCCGCCTGTCTGCTTCTCGCGCTGCCGGCCTGGGGAGCGGACGACGCGACGGCGCCGCCCTTCCCGCCCGACAAGCCCGCTCCGATTGTCGTGGCCGATGCGTCCGATGCGATCGATGCGGCCGAGGAGCCCGACGCGGCCAGCGAAGCGAGCACCGCCGCGCCGCCGGCGCCCCCTACCGAAGGGTTGGTGGAGGCTCGCGCGCTGGTCGACGCCGGCCGCTTCGCCGAGGCGCTCGACATCCTGGGGCCGCTGGTCTCGGGCCGCGTGGTCGAGGCCAACGCGCTCTTCCTCTACGGCCTCGCTGCCGTGGGCGCATCGCAGCATCCCAAGGTCTCCGACGAGAACCGCGAGGCGCTGCTGAGGGAGGCGATCGGCGCCTTCCACTCCATGCTGCTGGAGCAGCCCGACCTCCTGCGGGTGCGGCTCGAGCTCGCGCGCGCCTTCTACCTCAAGGGCGACGACGAGCTCGCCCGGCGCCACTTCGTCCTGGTGCTGGGCGCCAACCCGCCGGAGCCGGTGGTCGCCAACGTCCGCCGCTTCCTGCTCGAGATCGATGGGCGCGGGCGCTGGAGCTACCGGCTGGGCGCCGCACTCGCGCCGGACAGCAACATCGGCGGCACCTCGGACGAGCGCACCATCTACATCTTCGACCTGCCTTTCACGCGGGACATCGAGGAGCTCACCACCTCCGGCATCGGCGTCTCGGTGTGGGGCGGGGCGGAGTACCAGTACGTGCTGGACGAGGCCGTGCGCATCCGCGCCGGCGCCGAGTTCGCGCGCCGCGAGTACAGCGGCTCCCAGTTCGACCAGCTCTTCGTCGGCACCCATCTCGGCCCGCGCTGGCAGATCGACGACGACACGTCACTGAGCGTGCTCGCGAGCGCGCGCCAGCGCTGGCTCGGCACGGTGCCGGACAACCGCGAGCTGGGCGGCCGGCTCGAGCTCAACCGCCGCCTGAGCCAGACCGTGACGCTCTCCGCCAACGCCGCCTGGCACGGCCGCCGCTACCGCACGCGCACCGGCCTCGACGGGCCGGTGTTCGACTCATCGCTCCGCGCCGCCTGGGTCGCGATGCCGACGGTGCGGCTGGAGGCCTCGGGCGGCTACGGCTGGGAGCGCCCGACCTCCCTGCAGTCGCGCAACCGCAGCCACTGGCTCGGCGCAGGCGTCTCGGTGATCCTGCCCTTAGGTTTCAACGTGGGCTTCGGCGGCGAGATGCGCTGGGCCGACTTCCACGAGAGCGAGGGCCGCTTGTTCCCGGACACGCTCGACGGCCTGGCGCGGGAGGACCTCACCCGCAGCGTCCGCGCCTCGGTCCACAACCGGGGCTTCACGGTGCTCGGCTTCAGCCCGGAGCTCGTGGTGATCCACGAGGAGCGCGAGACCAACGCCCAGGCCCTCGACTTCAAGCGCACCCGCGGCGAGCTCCGCGCGGTGCGGCAGTTCTAGAATTTGGCCCCAGACGAGGAGGCTGCTTTTTCATTTCCCTCAGACGCCGGGCGCTCGCTCCGCTCGCTTGGCTTACGCGCCTTCGGCGCGGCGCGCAGTCGCGCGCTCCGGGCCTGCGGCCCGGTCCCCTTCAGGGCAGGCTCCTCGTCTGCTTCCGCCTCTATGCCCGCCCCACCTCGTCATGCGCGGACTTGATCCGCGCATCCACTGGTGGGGTCCAGCCTCGCCGGATCAGCCTCCCCCGCCGTCATGCGCGGACTTGATCCGCGCATCCACTGCTGGAGTTTGGCCTCGCCGGCCCGAGGGACAGGATCGACGTGGGGCTGGTGCGATACACCCGCGGCGCGATCTCCTCCCAGCATTCGTAGTGAGCATCCCGGATCGCCTGGGCTTGGGATTCGCTGAGATCGTCCGGGATTAAGTGGGATTCGCCGGGATTCTCCGGGACCGCGGGGGATTCAGCGGGATTCCACGGGTCCACCGGCGCCGACGTGACCGTGCGGGCAGGCGGGCGCGGCCCCTCGACGGCCTCGCGGAGGGCGGCGACGGTCTCCGGCGAGAGCCCGCCCTGGCGCTCGGTCCGGGCGAGCGCCGCCTTCTCCGCCGCCGCCTTCTCCGCCGCCTCCGCCTTCTCCGCCGCGCGCTCGCGGTCCCTGCGGAGCTTCTCGGTGCTCTCGATCCGTTTGAGGATGAGGGAGAGGCGGGAGAGATCCTGCAGGGACGCGGGCTCGTCCGTAAGCGCCGCGCCGTCACCCTTGTTGACGGGTGACGCCCGGGATTGTCGGAGCGAAGTTCCAGGGCATGAGCTCGTCGATGCGTGACACGGGGTGCATGTCGACGATCCGGCGCAGGGTGTCGGTCAGGTAGACCTGCGGATTGATGCCGTTGAGCTTGCAGGTGCCGATCAGGCTGGCACACCGCGCCCATGTCCTGGCGCCGTCGTCGCTGCCGGCGAAGAGCGCGTTTTTCTTTGTGAGCTTCACCGGGCGGATGAGGTTCTCGATGGGGTTGGTGTCCATCTCGATACGCCCGTCATGGAGGAACCGGCACAGGCCGTCCCAGCGCTTGAGGGCATATCGGATGTGCTTGGCGAGTTCGGACGCGCTGGACAGACGGTCGAGCTGGGCCTCAAGCCAGGGCCGCATGGCCTCGACGATCGGTGCCGACAACTCCTGCCGCGCCTTCAGCCGAAGCTCCGGCGGGTGGCCGCGCACCATGGCCTCGATCCGGTACAGCGCCGCGATCCGTTCGAGGATTTCCTCGCACACGGGCGAGGCCGTGCCGCGCTGGAAGTCGACGAAGCGTCTCCGCCAGTGGACCCAGCAGTAGGCAAGCACCCATGGGCTGACCGTCTGCTTCGGATCGCCGAGCGCGTCGTACACCCTGTAGCCGTCCACGTGCAGCGGGCCGCCGCCGGTGTAGCCCCGCATCAACTCAAGAGCGACCTTCGCACTTCGATGGCGCGAGTGGTGGAACACCACGATCGGCGGGTCGGCCCCGCCATAGCCGCGCTGATCGCGGGCGATCGCCCACAGATAGTCGAGGCGCGTCTTGCCGGTCCCCGGCGCCATCACCGGCACCGTGGTCTCGTCCATGAACAGACCGTCCGACGCCTTGAGGTGCTCGATCATCCGGTCGATCACCGGGGCCAGCACCTGCATCCCGCGCCCCGCCCAGTTCCCCAGCATGGTGCGGTCGAGGTCGATCCCCTCGCGACGGTATGCCTCGCTCTGACGGTAGAACGGTTGGTGATCGGCGAACTTGGCGACCAGCGTGTGCGCCACCAGCGCCTCGGTCGGCAGGCCGCGCGGCACCAGATATTCCGGCGCCGGCGCCTGGGTGCTCTGTTTGCCTTCGCAGGCGCGGCAGATGTATTTCGGCCGGATCGTCACCAGCACCCTCAACTTCGCCGGCACGACGTCGAGCCGCTCGGTGCGGTCCTCGCCGACCTTCACCATCTCGCCGCAGCCGCAAGGGCACTCCGCGCTCTCCGGCTCGATCACCTTCTCGAAGCGTTCGAGGTGCTTGGGCAGATGGCCGAGGTTGCGATTGGTCGGCTGTGGCTTGCGCCGCTGCCTGCCGGTCGCCGCGTCGGCCTTCTCCTGGGCTTCCGCCAGCATCCCCTCGGCGACCGCGATGTCCTCGAACAGCGGCAGCCGGTCCTGATCGGCATGGCGCTTCTCCGAGCGCGCGCCCCACACGGCATGGTTCAGCGAGGCGATGATCCGCTCCAGGCGTTCGCGCGCCCGCTCGGACACAGCCAGCGCGTCCTCGGCGGCCTTGCGCTCGGCACGCTCCTTCGCAAGTTGGGCTTCGACGGCCGCCAGACGGCGTTGCAGATCACTCACGGGAACGGCGCTTCCCATGCTGGTTATCATGGGATTCCTCTAGCAGAATCAATGAGGTAACGCAAGGTGAACATGCTTCCGGCCCCGCCGTAAACGGGGCCGGATAGCTCGTCTTGGCGACACCGGGGAGACGGTGGGATGGACACCGTTCCCCGGTGAAACGGCAAGCTGCGCGGTCAGGCCGCCTGGCGCGGCCGAGGCCGTCGCACGGCCCGGACCGCCTTCCAGTCGAGACCTTCGAACAACGCCGAGAACTGCGCCGGCGACAGTCCGATCACGCCGTCCGAGGGGCGCGGCCACTGGAAGCCGCCGCCCTCCAGGCGCTTGTAGACCATGACCAGCCCGGTGCGGTCCCAGACCAGGATCTTCATTCTGTCGCCTCGCTTGGAGCGGAAGGCGAAGACCGCGCCGCTATAGGGGTCGTGACCCAGCACCGTCTGCACCACCGCCGACAGCCCGTCATGTCCCTTTCGGAAGTCGACGGGGCGGGTCGCCAGCCAGACCCGGATCTTCTCCCCGGTCAGGATCATGGCGCGGCCCGAACGCAGACCAGGATGCGCGACAGGTGCCCCGCGTCGAAGTCCGGCGGCACCACCACCCGGATGTCGGCGATCTCGATCGCGATACCATCCGCGGGGTAAGCATCCGGCGGGGACCGTCTGTGCGATAAGCTGAAAATCGGCGAGTGTTCGCGATCGGTGGTGGGCACCGTGGTGCCCACCGTGGAGCAGACGGAGGCGATCGCGGATGTCGAATGAACAGCAGGCGAATTTGGGTGCCGAGGCCGAGGCCGGGAAACGCCGCCGGGCCCGGAAGTGGAGCGACGCCGACAAGCGGCGGATCGTTGCGGAGAGCTACGCGCCCGGCGCCACGGTGACGGCGGTGGCGAAGCGCAACGACGTGCGCGCCAATCTGGTGTTCGATTGGCGACGTCGGTTTCGCGAGGAGGATGGCGAGGCCGGGGGCGGCGGGTTCGTGCCGGTGATTGTCACGCCGTCGGGCGATGCACCGCCGGAGGACGGCTACTTCGGCGCAGCGCCGGCGGCCGGGCGGATCGAGATCGCGCTTTCCGGTGGCGTGCGGGTGACGGTTGACGGAACGGTGGATGCCCCTGCGCTGGCGCGGGTGCTTGCGGTCGTGGAGCGCCGATGATCCCGGTCCCGGGCAGCGTGCGGGTGTGGTTGGCGACCGGGGTGACGGACATGCGCCGTGGCATGAACACGCTGGCGCTTCAGGTTCAGGAGGGTCTCGGCCGCGATCCCCACGCGGGGGATCTCTACGTGTTCCGCGGACGCCGCGGCGATCTCGTCAAAATTTTGTGGCATGACGGTCTCGGGTTCTCGCTCTACGCCAAGCGCCTGGAGCGGGGCCGGTTCACTTGGCCGTCGGCATCGGGCGGCGCACTGTCGATCAGCTCGGCGCAGCTCGCCTACCTGCTTGAGGGGATCGAGTGGCGCAACCCGGTTCGCACTTGGCGCCCGTCGCGGGTGGGCTGAGGCCGGGCGAATCACCCTGCGCGATTGGCAATTGCCGTGAGGCTGCGAATCTGATTCATTCCCGGCCATGACGGTCACGGCCCGACGCGACGTTGAAACTCTCGAGGCGGCGCTTGCGGCCTCGGAGGCTCGGGCAACGGCGGCCGAGGAGCAGATCACCTCGCTGAAGCTGATGGTCGAGAAGCTGCGCCGTGCGCTCTACGGGCAGCGCTCGGAGCGCACGGTGCGTCTCCTCAACCAACTGGAGCTTGCGCTCGACGAGCTGACGGCGGACGCGACGGAGGACGATCTCGCGGCCGAGCAAGCCGCGGCCGAGACCACCCAGGTCAAGGGGTTCACGCGCCGCAAGCCGTCGCGCAAGCCCTTCCCCGAGCATCTGCCGCGCGAGCGGGTGGTGGTTCCTGCACCGACATCGTGCGCGTGCTGCGGGTCGGAGCGGCTGTCGAAGATCGGCGAGGACGTGACCGAGACGCTTGAGGTGATCCCGCGCCGGTGGAAGGTGATCCAGACGATCCGCGAGAAGTTCACCTGCCGCGATTGCGAGAAGGTCTCGCAGCCGCCGGCGCCGTTCCACGCGGTGCCGCGAGGTTGGGCGGGTCCGAACCTTCTGGCGACGATCGTGTTCGAGAAATATGGCCAGCACCAGCCGTTGAACCGGCAGCGCGAGCGCTACGCGCGCGAGGGGGTCGACCTGAGCCTGTCGACGCTGGCCGATCAGGTCGGGGCCTGCGCCGTGGCGCTGAAACCGCTGCATGACCTGATCGCCGATCACGTGCTTGCGGCCCGGCGCTTGCACGGCGACGACACTCCCGTCCCGGTGCTGGCCAAGGGCAAGACCGTCACCGGGCGGGCTTGGGCCTATGTGCGTGACGACAGGCCGTTCGGCGGTCCGGATCCGCCGGCCGTGCTGTTCCGATACTCCCGCGACCGTTCGGGCAATCACCCGGTCGAGCACCTGAAGACCTTTGCCGGGGTGCTTCAAGCCGATGCCTATGCTGGCTTCAACCGGCTCTATGTGCCGGGCCGCTCGCCGGGAGCCGTGATCGAGGCCCTGTGCTGGGCTCACAGTCGGAGGAAGTTCTACGAGCTTGCCGATATCGCGGCGAGCAAGAGGCGCGGCGAGCAGGCGCCGCCGATCTCGCCGCTGGCGATGGAGGCGGTGAAGCGGACCGACGCGCTGTTCGACATCGAACGCGAGATCAACGGCAAGAGTGCCGATCAGCGCCTTGCCGTGCGCCGGGAGGCGAGCGCGCCGCTCGTCGCCGATCTCGAGGACTGGATGCGCACGGAGCGTGCCAGGCTGTCGCGCCACGCCTCTGTCGCCAAGGCGATGGATTACATGCTCAGACGCTGGGACGGCTTCACCCGTTTCCTCGATGACGGCCAGATCTGCCTCACGAACAACGCTGTCGAGAGGGCGCTTCGGGTCATCGCTTTGGGACGAAAATCCTGGCTGTTCTGCGGCTCCGATCGCGGCGGAGTGCGGGCGGCGGCGATGTACACCCTCATCGGCACCGCCAAGCTCAACGATGTCGATCCCCAGGCCTGGCTCGCCGATGTTCTCGGACAGATTGCCGATCTGCCGCAAAGCGACCTGCACCAGCTCCTGCCCTGGAACTGGAAGACAGCCCAGCACCAGGCCCTGGCCGCCTAAGCCGGACCTCACCAGAGACACCGTCTTCCCTGCGGCCGAGGCCGCGTCTCTGCGCGGTCCACCGTGAGCGTCACCGTGGGGCTGAGCGTCACTCGCCTGCCCACCTTGGAACTCCCCGTCACGTTCCGCGATTCACCGTCTGCGGTCCCCGCCGGATGCTTACTCCGCGGGCACCGAGGCCGCGCCGTTCCGCTCAGCAGCGACCGACACCGTCACCGGGACCAGGCCGAACGGATCGTCGCCCGCGCCGGCGACCGGGCCGAGAAGCCCGTCCCGAGCCATGCGCCGCCAGCCGCTCAACTGCGTCCGTGAGAGGCCGTGACGCCGGGCAACCCCCGCCACCGTCGCTCCCTCCTCGAACGTCTCCTCCACGATCCGCGCCTTCACCGCTTCCGGCCAGACCCGTGCGCCGTGCGCGCTCGTCGCGACCGCGACCGAAGCGTCGGTGGCGTCCTCCGTCACTCGTTCATGCAATGTGTCTGTCATCTGTCACCTCCGTCGTTGACGGGGTCCAGATGACCACGAAAATCTCAGACAACAACGAGGGTGACGGCGCGGCGCTTACGCTCGTCCCGCCCGCTGAGCGCGGCCATGGTGGCGAGCGTCATGGTCTTCAGCGTCTCGATCAGGATGCGCCCGGCGTCGCCCTCCGGCCGCTCGCCGAATTCCTGCACCCAGGCCTTGATGAGTAAGCATCCGGCGGGGACCGTCTGTGCGATAAGCTGAAAATCGGCGAGTGTTCGCGATCGGTGGTGGGCACCGTGGTGCCCACCGTGGAGCAGACGGAGGCGATCGCGGATGTCGAATGAACAGCAGGCGAATTTGGGTGCCGAGGCCGAGGCCGGGAAACGCCGCCGGGCCCGGAAGTGGAGCGACGCCGACAAGCGGCGGATCGTTGCGGAGAGCTACGCGCCCGGCGCCACGGTGACGGCGGTGGCGAAGCGCAACGACGTGCGCGCCAATCTGGTGTTCGATTGGCGACGTCGGTTTCGCGAGGAGGATGGCGAGGCCGGGGGCGGCGGGTTCGTGCCGGTGATTGTCACGCCGTCGGGCGATGCACCGCCGGAGGACGGCTACTTCGGCGCAGCGCCGGCGGCCGGGCGGATCGAGATCGCGCTTTCCGGTGGCGTGCGGGTGACGGTTGACGGAACGGTGGATGCCCCTGCGCTGGCGCGGGTGCTTGCGGTCGTGGAGCGCCGATGATCCCGGTCCCGGGCAGCGTGCGGGTGTGGTTGGCGACCGGGGTGACGGACATGCGCCGTGGCATGAACACGCTGGCGCTTCAGGTTCAGGAGGGTCTCGGCCGCGATCCCCACGCGGGGGATCTCTACGTGTTCCGCGGACGCCGCGGCGATCTCGTCAAAATTTTGTGGCATGACGGTCTCGGGTTCTCGCTCTACGCCAAGCGCCTGGAGCGGGGCCGGTTCACTTGGCCGTCGGCATCGGGCGGCGCACTGTCGATCAGCTCGGCGCAGCTCGCCTACCTGCTTGAGGGGATCGAGTGGCGCAACCCGGTTCGCACTTGGCGCCCGTCGCGGGTGGGCTGAGGCCGGGCGAATCACCCTGCGCGATTGGCAATTGCCGTGAGGCTGCGAATCTGATTCATTCCCGGCCATGACGGTCACGGCCCGACGCGACGTTGAAACTCTCGAGGCGGCGCTTGCGGCCTCGGAGGCTCGGGCAACGGCGGCCGAGGAGCAGATCACCTCGCTGAAGCTGATGGTCGAGAAGCTGCGCCGTGCGCTCTACGGGCAGCGCTCGGAGCGCACGGTGCGTCTCCTCAACCAACTGGAGCTTGCGCTCGACGAGCTGACGGCGGACGCGACGGAGGACGATCTCGCGGCCGAGCAAGCCGCGGCCGAGACCACCCAGGTCAAGGGGTTCACGCGCCGCAAGCCGTCGCGCAAGCCCTTCCCCGAGCATCTGCCGCGCGAGCGGGTGGTGGTTCCTGCACCGACATCGTGCGCGTGCTGCGGGTCGGAGCGGCTGTCGAAGATCGGCGAGGACGTGACCGAGACGCTTGAGGTGATCCCGCGCCGGTGGAAGGTGATCCAGACGATCCGCGAGAAGTTCACCTGCCGCGATTGCGAGAAGGTCTCGCAGCCGCCGGCGCCGTTCCACGCGGTGCCGCGAGGTTGGGCGGGTCCGAACCTTCTGGCGACGATCGTGTTCGAGAAATATGGCCAGCACCAGCCGTTGAACCGGCAGCGCGAGCGCTACGCGCGCGAGGGGGTCGACCTGAGCCTGTCGACGCTGGCCGATCAGGTCGGGGCCTGCGCCGTGGCGCTGAAACCGCTGCATGACCTGATCGCCGATCACGTGCTTGCGGCCCGGCGCTTGCACGGCGACGACACTCCCGTCCCGGTGCTGGCCAAGGGCAAGACCGTCACCGGGCGGGCTTGGGCCTATGTGCGTGACGACAGGCCGTTCGGCGGTCCGGATCCGCCGGCCGTGCTGTTCCGATACTCCCGCGACCGTTCGGGCAATCACCCGGTCGAGCACCTGAAGACCTTTGCCGGGGTGCTTCAAGCCGATGCCTATGCTGGCTTCAACCGGCTCTATGTGCCGGGCCGCTCGCCGGGAGCCGTGATCGAGGCCCTGTGCTGGGCTCACAGTCGGAGGAAGTTCTACGAGCTTGCCGATATCGCGGCGAGCAAGAGGCGCGGCGAGCAGGCGCCGCCGATCTCGCCGCTGGCGATGGAGGCGGTGAAGCGGACCGACGCGCTGTTCGACATCGAACGCGAGATCAACGGCAAGAGTGCCGATCAGCGCCTTGCCGTGCGCCGGGAGGCGAGCGCGCCGCTCGTCGCCGATCTCGAGGACTGGATGCGCACGGAGCGTGCCAGGCTGTCGCGCCACGCCTCTGTCGCCAAGGCGATGGATTACATGCTCAGACGCTGGGACGGCTTCACCCGTTTCCTCGATGACGGCCAGATCTGCCTCACGAACAACGCTGTCGAGAGGGCGCTTCGGGTCATCGCTTTGGGACGAAAATCCTGGCTGTTCTGCGGCTCCGATCGCGGCGGAGTGCGGGCGGCGGCGATGTACACCCTCATCGGCACCGCCAAGCTCAACGATGTCGATCCCCAGGCCTGGCTCGCCGATGTTCTCGGACAGATTGCCGATCTGCCGCAAAGCGACCTGCACCAGCTCCTGCCCTGGAACTGGAAGACAGCCCAGCACCAGGCCCTGGCCGCCTAAGCCGGACCTCACCAGAGACACCGTCTTCCCTGCGGCCGAGGCCGCGTCTCTGCGCGGTCCACCGTGAGCGTCACCGTGGGGCTGAGCGTCACTCGCCTGCCCACCTTGGAACTCCCCGTCACGTTCCGCGATTCACCGTCTGCGGTCCCCGCCGGATGCTTACCTTGATGACGCGATCGGCCTCCTGCTGCTGGCGGATCACGTCGCGCATGTTCTTGGCGTAGCGGCCGACGGCCGAGCGCGAGCAGTCCCCGCCGCCCTCCCGGATGCGTTCGGTGATCTCGTCGATGGTTGCGCCGTCCGCGATGGCCGCGTCCACGGCCTCTCGCAGTGTGTCCGGCAGGCGGTCGACAGAGGAGCGCCCGCCGGTTCGATTCGGTCGGTCTTCGTTTTGCATGCCGCATGCTGCCGCACCCGCCCGCCCCCGTGCACCGCACCATGGTCCGGGGTGCGCGACCGGCAACTGACCAGGGTTCGATCATGACCGGGACCGGGCCGCGCAGCGGCCCGGAGCGCGCGACCGCGCGCCGCGCCGTTAGGCGCGTAAGCCAAGCGAGCGGAGCGAGCGCCCGGCGATTGAGGGAAATGATTAAACAAGCGACTGCGCGCCGCGCCGAAGGCGCGTAAGCCAAGCGAACGGAGTGAGCGCCCGGCGCCTGAGGGAAATGAATAAGCGCGAGCGCCCGGCGATTGAGGGTAAGCATCCGGCGGGGACCGTCTGTGCGATAAGCTGAAAATCGGCGAGTGTTCGCGATCGGTGGTGGGCACCGTGGTGCCCACCGTGGAGCAGACGGAGGCGATCGCGGATGTCGAATGAACAGCAGGCGAATTTGGGTGCCGAGGCCGAGGCCGGGAAACGCCGCCGGGCCCGGAAGTGGAGCGACGCCGACAAGCGGCGGATCGTTGCGGAGAGCTACGCGCCCGGCGCCACGGTGACGGCGGTGGCGAAGCGCAACGACGTGCGCGCCAATCTGGTGTTCGATTGGCGACGTCGGTTTCGCGAGGAGGATGGCGAGGCCGGGGGCGGCGGGTTCGTGCCGGTGATTGTCACGCCGTCGGGCGATGCACCGCCGGAGGACGGCTACTTCGGCGCAGCGCCGGCGGCCGGGCGGATCGAGATCGCGCTTTCCGGTGGCGTGCGGGTGACGGTTGACGGAACGGTGGATGCCCCTGCGCTGGCGCGGGTGCTTGCGGTCGTGGAGCGCCGATGATCCCGGTCCCGGGCAGCGTGCGGGTGTGGTTGGCGACCGGGGTGACGGACATGCGCCGTGGCATGAACACGCTGGCGCTTCAGGTTCAGGAGGGTCTCGGCCGCGATCCCCACGCGGGGGATCTCTACGTGTTCCGCGGACGCCGCGGCGATCTCGTCAAAATTTTGTGGCATGACGGTCTCGGGTTCTCGCTCTACGCCAAGCGCCTGGAGCGGGGCCGGTTCACTTGGCCGTCGGCATCGGGCGGCGCACTGTCGATCAGCTCGGCGCAGCTCGCCTACCTGCTTGAGGGGATCGAGTGGCGCAACCCGGTTCGCACTTGGCGCCCGTCGCGGGTGGGCTGAGGCCGGGCGAATCACCCTGCGCGATTGGCAATTGCCGTGAGGCTGCGAATCTGATTCATTCCCGGCCATGACGGTCACGGCCCGACGCGACGTTGAAACTCTCGAGGCGGCGCTTGCGGCCTCGGAGGCTCGGGCAACGGCGGCCGAGGAGCAGATCACCTCGCTGAAGCTGATGGTCGAGAAGCTGCGCCGTGCGCTCTACGGGCAGCGCTCGGAGCGCACGGTGCGTCTCCTCAACCAACTGGAGCTTGCGCTCGACGAGCTGACGGCGGACGCGACGGAGGACGATCTCGCGGCCGAGCAAGCCGCGGCCGAGACCACCCAGGTCAAGGGGTTCACGCGCCGCAAGCCGTCGCGCAAGCCCTTCCCCGAGCATCTGCCGCGCGAGCGGGTGGTGGTTCCTGCACCGACATCGTGCGCGTGCTGCGGGTCGGAGCGGCTGTCGAAGATCGGCGAGGACGTGACCGAGACGCTTGAGGTGATCCCGCGCCGGTGGAAGGTGATCCAGACGATCCGCGAGAAGTTCACCTGCCGCGATTGCGAGAAGGTCTCGCAGCCGCCGGCGCCGTTCCACGCGGTGCCGCGAGGTTGGGCGGGTCCGAACCTTCTGGCGACGATCGTGTTCGAGAAATATGGCCAGCACCAGCCGTTGAACCGGCAGCGCGAGCGCTACGCGCGCGAGGGGGTCGACCTGAGCCTGTCGACGCTGGCCGATCAGGTCGGGGCCTGCGCCGTGGCGCTGAAACCGCTGCATGACCTGATCGCCGATCACGTGCTTGCGGCCCGGCGCTTGCACGGCGACGACACTCCCGTCCCGGTGCTGGCCAAGGGCAAGACCGTCACCGGGCGGGCTTGGGCCTATGTGCGTGACGACAGGCCGTTCGGCGGTCCGGATCCGCCGGCCGTGCTGTTCCGATACTCCCGCGACCGTTCGGGCAATCACCCGGTCGAGCACCTGAAGACCTTTGCCGGGGTGCTTCAAGCCGATGCCTATGCTGGCTTCAACCGGCTCTATGTGCCGGGCCGCTCGCCGGGAGCCGTGATCGAGGCCCTGTGCTGGGCTCACAGTCGGAGGAAGTTCTACGAGCTTGCCGATATCGCGGCGAGCAAGAGGCGCGGCGAGCAGGCGCCGCCGATCTCGCCGCTGGCGATGGAGGCGGTGAAGCGGACCGACGCGCTGTTCGACATCGAACGCGAGATCAACGGCAAGAGTGCCGATCAGCGCCTTGCCGTGCGCCGGGAGGCGAGCGCGCCGCTCGTCGCCGATCTCGAGGACTGGATGCGCACGGAGCGTGCCAGGCTGTCGCGCCACGCCTCTGTCGCCAAGGCGATGGATTACATGCTCAGACGCTGGGACGGCTTCACCCGTTTCCTCGATGACGGCCAGATCTGCCTCACGAACAACGCTGTCGAGAGGGCGCTTCGGGTCATCGCTTTGGGACGAAAATCCTGGCTGTTCTGCGGCTCCGATCGCGGCGGAGTGCGGGCGGCGGCGATGTACACCCTCATCGGCACCGCCAAGCTCAACGATGTCGATCCCCAGGCCTGGCTCGCCGATGTTCTCGGACAGATTGCCGATCTGCCGCAAAGCGACCTGCACCAGCTCCTGCCCTGGAACTGGAAGACAGCCCAGCACCAGGCCCTGGCCGCCTAAGCCGGACCTCACCAGAGACACCGTCTTCCCTGCGGCCGAGGCCGCGTCTCTGCGCGGTCCACCGTGAGCGTCACCGTGGGGCTGAGCGTCACTCGCCTGCCCACCTTGGAACTCCCCGTCACGTTCCGCGATTCACCGTCTGCGGTCCCCGCCGGATGCTTACGATTGAGGGAAATGGCTAAACCAACACACAAAAAACAGGGGCGGCCCGAAGGCCGCCCCCATGTAGCGTGCAGTCTCCAAACGAGGACTTAGTCCTTATCTGCGCCGAAAGCCCCGACGAAGCTCTCGCGGACCAAGTCATCGCCCGTGCCCGTGGACTTGGTGACACCAAAGGTGCCGGCGGCCGCCAAGGGAGCGGTGGTCTCGGTCTCGTTCACGTCAGCCGTATCGGGGTCGTTGGCTGTCGCGCCGAAGAACGAGCCGCTCCAGGTGCCATCGAACTCATGCGTAGAAGCACCCGGCGCGGTCGGCGCACCCATGAAGGCATCGCCGTTGAACGTGGCGGCACCAGTGCCCAGGTTCGCCTGCCCCAGGTAAATTGGAGTCGACATTGCCGTGCCGCCGTTCACCTGGATGTTGCTGATCGAACCCGAGATGGTTCCGGCAGCATCGTCGGCACCGAAGTTGGCCATCAGGCTGGCGTCGCCCTCGAACCAGTTGACGCCATCGCCCGTCCTGTGATGGGCGCCGGCAGCCTTGCCGCTGTAGGTCGCTGTCCCAGTAAGGGCATTCGCAATGGCGACGGCGCCAGCCGCGTTGACACCGCCACCCGCGAAGGCGCCGAAGGTGTCGGTGGTACCGTCATCGTTCTCTTCAAGCCAGAGGCCGAAGTACAGAAAGTCGTTGTTCTCGGCCGCGGCTGCGGCATCGCGGGCCTCTCTGGCTTCCCGGCTGCCGGTGAACGAGTAACCCTGGATTGCTGTGACCGCACCGTCGGCGCCAAGCGTGATGGAGCAGTTCATCGAGCAACTCAGAGTGCCTACAAGCGGCACCGTGTCACCCGACGGTGTCCATTCGACACCGGTGATGGTGGTACCTGTGCTCGTAACCTTGGCCAACTCGCCTGCCTGGGCAGTGGGAATTTCGAGACCGACGACCGACCTTGCCGTCGCCACGGTCTGCGCGAGAACGCTATCGTCGCCCTTCTGCTTGTTGGTGAAGACGATGGCGCGGGCGCGATCTCCCACGCTGGTGGCGGTGTCGTCCCCGTCATCCTCCCAGAGCTCGTACCCCTGGAAGTCACCGAGATCGGCAATCTGCCTGGCCGTCTGGATCCGTTGCGTGACGGCAGGAGTGACTGTGGTATCAGCCGCCCTGTCGGCCCCGAACTCAGCCACGATTTCGGGGCCACCGCCACCACCGATACTACTCACCGTGATCCCCAGCATGCCCTCGGAGAACTCGTCGTCATCCGTGGCCGGGTTGTCCACCGTGTCCCCGGGGAATGTGATCGTGGCAGTGGTGCCGGCCGCCTGAGCGCCATCGGTCGCATCCGCGATCACGGCCATGGCCGCACCGACGCTCGCAACATGCATCGCCGTCTCGTTGGCTTCCGTGGTCTCAACATCCATGACGTGAGCGCCGTTCGCCGCCCGGAACAGCTGCGGATTATCATCGGGCAAGGGGAACGGGTCCGCATTGTCGCCAACGCCGTCCATGTCGGAGTCAGCCGTCTCCGTCGGATCGTCGTCGAAGGCGTCCGCATTGTCGCCCGTGCCGTCGCCGTCGGCGTCAGCCCACTCGTCGGGATCGTCGGGGAAGGCATCGTCCTCGTTGTCGCCGTAGCCGTCGCCGTCGGCGTCAGCCCACTCGTCGGGATCGTCGGGGAAGGCATCGTCCTCGTTGTCGCCGTAGCCGTCGCCGTCGGCGTCAGCCCACTCCGTGTCATCGTCGTCGAAGGCGTCCGCGTTGTCGCCCACGCCGTCGCCGTCCGCGTCGGCCGTCTCGTCCGGATTATAGGGCAAGGCGTCCGCATTGTTGCCCACGCCGTCGTCGTCGCTGTCCCTCCACTCCATGGGATCGTCGGGGAACTCGTCCACGACGTTGGCGTAACCGTCGCCGTCACGGTCGGTGTCCGCGTTGTCACCGATGCCGTCGCCGTCGAGGTCAGCCGACTCCATGGCATCCCTGGGGAAGGCGTCGTCGGCATCGGCGACACCGTCGCCGTCATCGTCGGTGTCCGCGTTGTCGCCGATGCCGTCCATGTCGAGGTCAACCGACTCCATGGCATCGCGGGGGAAGGCGTCCATGGCATTGGCGACACCGTCGCCGTCAATATCGGTGTCCGCGTTGTCGCCCACGCCGTCCATGTCGAGATCGGCCGACTCCATCGGATCGTCGGGGAAGGCGTCCTCGGCATCGGCCACGCCGTCGCCGTCACGGTCGGTGTCCGCGTTGTCGCCTATGCCGTCGCCGTCGCTGTCAGCCGACTCCATCGGATCGTCGGGGAAGGCGTCATCGGCATCGGCCACGCCGTCGTTGTCATCGTCGGTGTCGGCGTTGTCGCCGATGCCGTCCATGTCGGCGTCGGCCGTCTCCATGGCGTCGTCGGGGAAGGCGTCGTTGGCGTTGGCGACACCGTCGCCGTCACGATCGGGGTCGGCGTTGTCTCCGATGCCGTCCATGTCGAGATCGGCCGACTCCATCGGATTGTCGGGGAAGGCGTCCATGGCATTGGCGACACCGTCGCCGTCACGATCGGTATCGGCGTTGTCGCCGATGCCGTCGCCGTCGCTGTCGACCGTCTCCGTCCCATCGAGCGGGAAGGCGTCGTCGGCATCAAGAACGCCGTCGCCGTCGTCGTCCAGGTCCGCGTTGTCGCCCACGCCGTCGCCGTCGGTGTCTGTCGTCTCCATGGGATTCAAGGGCAGGTCGTCCTCGGCATCGGGGACACCGTCGTTGTCATCGTCGGGGTCCATGTCGTCGGGGATACCGTCGCCGTCCGAGTCCATCGGCGGCGGCGGCGGCGTCGCTACCGCTACCGTCACCGTGCCGCCGGTCGAGGTTGCGGAGTACGCGCCCGTGACAGAATCCTTCATCACGGTGAGCACGCAGTCCTCACCGCCCGCCGCGCAAGTGATGGTGGTGTTACCCACCGTCCTGCTCATTCCCGCAGGAATGGTCGTCATCCCCGCCATCAGATCCGTGCTGCCCATCAGATCGACCACTGCGGGCGTCGGCGGCGGCGGATCCGGCTCTGCCGGGTCGCTGCCGCTGTGGACACAACCGTACATGACGGCCGAGAGTGCGACGACCGAGACCGCCGCCATCAAACTGCGAGTCAGCTTCGTCTTCTTCATGGCTCCGAGGCTCTCCTCATTCTGAAGAGGCCTCGTCGGGAGGCCTCGTTTGTGGACTGCAGCGTCGAGTTTACCAAGACGACTCCAGCGGTGTCCATAGTCATCGCGTTCCGTCGCGACATGCCAGAATCGGTCTCTATCAATAACCCCATCCAGAATCGATTACAGGCCATTCGCCGCGCCGTCAAGTCATTGATGCAGCGAACGGCCCTCAAGGACCAACCTCCCCCTCTCCACTGCTATGCTGCATGCTCTCACGACGTCCCTCGAGTCGGATGGCATGGCATGATGCAAGTGCGCCACATGCCGGCGGCGAATGCAAGTGCCGAATCGCGCCAAGGGCAAAATTCCTCGCAAGCCGTGGCGGCCTGACAACACCCGCGATCAGCAAAGCGCCCGGGCGGCTTCGCCGGCGACGCGCCCCAACATCACCGCGCCAGCCCGAACGTTCCGCGACGGAAGAATGTCCTCCCCGATGCCGGCGGCGACTCTGGCCGCCGATGCCTTCATCGACGCCTCAATTATAAGTGGGTGGGTGTGCGCGCCGCGGCCTCGGACGCTGTCCCGCGCGACGCGCCCGCCACACGCGATTGCGCGTCCGTTTCGCCGCGCTGCTGCGGGCGGAAGAATGGGCCGTCCGGCCGGCAAGATGTCCTCTGCAATCCCCTTTGCGACTCTTGTCGCGGCGTCTTTGACGGCGTCTCTTGTGAGGTGGGTGTAGCGCGCGGTGGTCTGGATCTGGGCGTGGCCGAGGAGCTTGGCGATCACCGGCAGGCTCCTGACTTCGATGGTTGAATCACGTAAGTAGTTGATATTGGCCGGTTCTCATTTCCGGCTAGGCACTACACTCGGCATTTCTTCGAGCCCGGGCCGGGCTTCGCCGGCGCTCAGACGAGTTGGTACGGGGTGATCGTCAGGGGCAGCCCCATGGTTGCGTAGATCTGCTCGGCCGCCGGCGTCGGCTTCGACGGGATGACGTAGCGGTTGCCCGATTGCGCGCAGCGCAGGACCGAGCATTGGCGGTGGACGAGGGCGGAGCGGATCACTTCCGGGGACATCCGCCTCTTCTGGACGGCGACACGGTAGGCAAGGTGGCGGACGCAGGCGAAGGCCATGAAGGCGATGGCGATGTGGGCGCGGATCCGGTTCTCGTTCCAGTGCCAGATCGGCCGCACCTTCAGGTCGTGCTTGGTGATCCGAAAGCTCTCCTCGACCTGCCAGAGCCCGTGGTAGTGGGCCATCACTTCGGTGACGCTGGCGTCGCGCAGATTGGTGATGACGCCGGCGAGCCCGTCCCATCGCTCGGCCTCGGCGATCTTCTCCGGGTTCACCGTGAGCCGCGCGTCGCCCTCGACGGCGATGAAGCGCTTGGCGCCGTGATTGGAGAGCAGCTCCTTGGGATTGTCGCTGCGCTCCAGCTTGTCGAGCAGGCGCGCCACCGCCTGGCGGCGCTCGTGTGCGTCCTTGCGCGCGCGCTCGGGGCAGAAGACGACGATCAGGCGCCGGCCCTTGTGCTCCCATTCGCCGACCCGGCGGTTCTCCGATCCCTCGAGAGGACCATAGGCGTCCAGATCGAGAACCTTCTTCTTCAGCGCGGCCGGCAGCTTGCGCAGCCGGGCGCCGAGCACGTACTCGCCGCGGATGTCGTCCATGGCGTCGAGGTTGTCTGCGCTCAGCATGCCCCGGTCGGCCACACAGACCGTGCGCTCCACCTGGTGGCGGCGCTGCATGTCCTGCAGGACCGGGACCAGGCTCTTCCCCTCGTAGGTGGAGCCGGGGAAGACCTCGTAGCTGATCGGCAGCCCTTCGCGCGTCACCATCAGGGCCAGCAGGACCTGCGAGTCCCTGTGCTTGCCGTCCTTGCTGAAGCCGTGCTGGCGAAGCTCGTCCTCAATCGCGGTCTCGAAGTAGAGCGTGGTGCAATCGAAGAAGAGCACCGCCACCGGCTCCGGCAGCAGCGAGCGGCTCGCCTCGCCCACGCGCGTGCGCAGATGGTTGATCACGGGCGCGTCGAGCTGGTCCATCATCCGGTAGACCTTCTCGAGGGGAAGGCTCACGCCGAAGTCCTCCTCGAGCCGGCGCACGCTGCCCCGCTTGCTGTCGGGGTTGGCGATGCGTGCCATCACCACGTGGAACAGCGCGTCGTGCGAGGCGCGGTAGCGCGATCGCCGCAGCAGCCCGTCGAGGCCCAGCAGCCGGTACATCTCGCCGTAGACCTCGTGGATGCCCGTGATCAGCCGCTGCTCCTCTTCGAGTTGCTTGAGATCGACGGGAAGCTCTTGCTTGCCGTCCCCTTGGCGTCCGACGCGGATCACCTGGTCTGCGATCTTCTCGGGCGCGAACAGCAAGGGCTGGCGCTCGTCCTCCAGCTTCGCCTTGACGTACTCGCCGAGCTGCCTCAGGCGCTCCAGCTCGTCCTCGTCCATGGCCACGCCGATGTGGCGGACGATGCGCTGGCGGACCTTGCCGCCGTCGCGCACGGCCTCGACGAGCTGGACCGAGCGGCGCGGGCTGTTGGGGGTGGTCTTGATACGCACGAACATGGTGGGAGTGTAGCGCGGGGCGGGGATATCGACAATCCAATATATCCACTAGGCACTACAACGCGACTTGACCGCACCGCAACCGCTAAGTCATTGTCTTCGCTGAAATCTCCAGACGGGAGATCGGCCAGAATCAGGCCCAACCGTCGAAGTCAGGAATTATAAGTGGGTGGGTGTGCGCGCCGCGGCCTCGGACGCTGTCCCGCGCGACGCGCCCGCCACACGCGATTGCGCGTCCGTTTCGCCGCGCTGCTGCGGGCGGAAGAATGGGCCGTCCGGCCGGCAAGATGTCCTCTGCAATCCCCTTTGCGACTCTTGTCGCGGCGTCTTTGACGGCGTCTCTTGTGAGGTGGGTGTAGCGCGCGGTGGTCTGGATCTGGGCGTGGCCGAGGAGCTTGGCGATCACCGGCAGGCTCTCGCCCAAAGCCAGGGCGCGGCTGGCGTAGGAGTGGCGCAGGTCGTGCAGGCGCACGTCGTCGAGACCGGCGCGGGCGCGCACCTTGCGCCAGGGCTCGAACAGGCTGGAGAGCCGGGCGCCGGGCTTGGCGCCGGGGATCACCCAGGGGTTGCCGGGGAGGCGCTCGATCGATGCCAGCACTTGCGCCGCCTCGGGCGAGAGCGAGACCGTGCGCGGGCCGGTCTTGCTGTCCTTGAGGTGGAGCTCCTGCGCCTCCAGGCGCACGTCCTCCCAACGCAGCGTCAGGATCTCGTTGCGCCGGCAGCCGGTGAGCATCAGCAGGCGGAGCGCCGCAGCCGCATGCGGCGAGAGGCGCCCGGTCGCCTCCAGTTCGTCCAGGGTCCGGCCCAGACGCTGGAACTCCGCATCCGTGAGGAAGCGCTCGCGCCGGCGGGTGCGGTACTTGGGGGCGGAGCGGCAGGGGTTGGTCGTCTCCCCCGCCACGCCCCAGGCGATGGCCTGGTCGATCATGCGAGAGAGCGTCGCGATCACCAGGTTGGCCATGGCCGGACGGTCGCTGAGTGAGTGCTGCAGGTCCGCGACCTGGGAGCGGCCTAAGGAGGAGACCGCGAGTTCGCCCAGGGCGGGCACGATGTAGCGCTCGATGGCGAGGCGGTACTGGGTGGCTGTCGTCGGCTTGCAGCGCACCGCCACGTGCTCGCGCAGGTAGCGCTCGGCCAGCGCCGCGAGCGTGATGCTCTCGGCCCTCTTCGCCTCCGGAATGGGCTCCTCGCCCGCCCGGATGCGGGCGATGATCAGCGCGGCGCGCCGGCGGGCCTCCACAGCCCCGATCACCCCGTGCCGGCCCACGGCGATGCGCTTCGTGCCTTGCGGCCCCCGGGTCTGCACCACGTAGACCTTGGCGCCGGAGGGATAGACCCGGACGCCGAAGCCGGTAAGCGCCCGGTCCCAGACCACGGTGTCGCTCTCGGCGGAGAGCGCCGCCACGGTGCGCTCGGTGATCGAGCCAAGGGCGGGATCGTTCATCATGTTCATGTCAGGGGCTGTCCTTATTCATATGAGGGGGTGTCCTTGCCGGCGGTGCCATGGGCACTGCCTGCGGCACCGATGTCTGCGCCGATGCTGCCGCCGACACGGGCGGCGGAGAGACGCTCGGTCTCGCGCGCGAGATGGGCGTAGCGCGCGGTGCTCTGGATGTCGGCATGGCCCAGCAGCTTGCCGATCATGCTCAGGCTCTCGCCGGCGGCGAGCGCGCGGCTGGCGTAGGAGTGGCGGAGGTCGTGGATGCGCACGTCGTCGAGCCCTGCCCGCGACCGCAGGCGGTACCAGTCTGCGGTGATGGTGGCGAGGTGCGTGCCGGGCTGCTTGCCGACGATGACCCAGGGGTTGCGGGGCGCGCGCTCGATCCCCGCCAGCACCGTCTCTGCCGTCGGTGTGAGGGGGACCATGCGGGCCCCCGTCTTGCCGTCGCGCAGGCGGAACTCGCCTGCGGTGCGGTCGATATCGTCCCAGCGCAGTGTCAGGATCTCGTTGAGCCGGCAGCCGGTGAGCATCAACAGACGCAGGGCGGCGATGGCGTAGGGAGAGACCGCGCCCTCGATGCCCGCCTCCGCATCGGCCTCCGCCTCCGCCAGGGTCTAGCCGAGGCTGCGGTACTCGTCTCGGCTGAGGAAGCGCTCGCGCTTCTTCTCCTTGTACTTGCGCACGCCCTTGCAGGGGTTGGTTCCGTCGGCCACCAGGCCCCAGGCAGCCGCGAGGGAGAACATCTTCGACAGCACCGAGAGCGCGCGGTTGGCGGCACGCGGCGTCGCACGGAGGCGGTAGTGGAGCGCCGCCACATGGGCCGTCTCGACCGCCGCGAGCGGCATCATGCCGAGCGCAGGCAGGATGTGGTTCTCCAGCGAGCCCCGGTAGATGCCTGCGGTATGGGCGTTGCAGTTCTGGGCGACATGGGCGCTGAGGTAGCGGGCGGCGAGGTCGGCTATGGTTGCGCCGGCCTGGGCCGGGGGCGGGATCGGCTCCTTGCCCCCCTTGATGCGGTCGATGACCTGGGCGGCGCGGAGGCGCGCCTGCGTCGTCGTGAGCTCGCCGTGTGTGCCGAGGGTGACGCGCTTCGGTGCACCCTGGGCCCGGCTCTGGACCACGTAGACCTTGCGCCCCGAGGGATAGACCCGGACGCCGAAGCCCGGCAGCTCCCGGTCCCAGAAGATCCGGTCCCTCTCCTCCACCGAGAGCCCGTCCACCGCCCGGCCCGACAGCGTCAGCTCACTGCGACGCGGCATAACCGTTGCATCCCGACGAAGAGAGTGAAGCGAAAAGGGGCGCGAAAGCCGTCATCACGACACGGCCGGACGGAGTCACCGCGTAACGGCCCGGAATCACACGACGGGGCCCGTAAGCACCTGGCTCTCGAGCCTCTAAGTCCGAGGGAGCCATCAGCAACTCTAATTTCGCTTGTATTGAAATGCGTTACTGCGGCGTTAGGCAGATTATTAAAGGTCCAACAGCAATTTTGATTACGGGCATTCCATGCGCCGAGGCCTACCGACGAGGCCTCTTCATTATCGTGTGTCGGAATCGAATTTAGTGACGGGGAACACGGCTGATCTGCCGTATCCTGCGCGGCGGTCGTTGTCGTTGGTGGTCGCCGACGAACCAGCCTCTCCGGTGTGACCGCAAGGCCGTAGTTCACTGTCTCTGCGTCCGAAAAGCAGGACATTTGGCTATCGGTCGGCGGCGCACTGAACGTGATCTTCTGGCTCTGAATTCCGACGTCATAAGGCACACGTTCCGAACACAACAGGTACTCTTTCTAGGCTCCTTGACTTAGAAGAATTCGCCCTATTGGCGCGAAGCTCGATCCCTTCGACTCCACTGATTTTTCACCTTTCTCTGAGAAATCTTGTCGTGCCGGTGATCGTTTCGGCGAGGAGTCGAGTGAGATAGAGAGAGACCATGAATTCGCCATCAACTGGCGGGGACGGCGCGCGATTGGCCGAGGCGGACATGGCTTGGTATGGCCGTTCGAGGACAATGCGACCCTGGCCGCGCGAGCGGCGATCTGATGGTGGAGACGTCGGCTCACATGGACATGGTCCGTCGGGTTGCCTTCGAAGCTCCTGCACGGTTGTCTTCGGCCGGAAGGCTGCCCTGCGTACCCTGGACGCAAACCGCCCCTCGCGGACCATTGCACTTATATATATAGCAATACACTATGACAGGCATACCAAATTAATCATATCGACCATAACAAACCGTGTGCGTATTCAAATCACCGACGTATTTCAGGTGGTTCGTGAGAGGCACAACCCCTCTCAACAACGGGGCAATGCGAGCGCGGACTCCCGTGACGGCGCGGCTGCGTTCAGCGGCGGCGCGGCGCCGGGGCTTGGGGCCGCGGCGTGAGCGCCGCCGATACCGCAGAACCGGGGTGCCTCGCACCGCGTCGTCTCGCGTGGGGAGCGTTCCAAGCGGCGCTCGCGCAGGCCCCGCCGTCTCGTATGTCTTGAGCGAGGACAACGGTTGGAGAGGCGTGTGCGCTGTCACGCATCCCTTGGTGATCAAGGGCTCCAGCTGATCCGAGATTTTTCTTACCCCGGCGGCTTCGCAGACATCTGCGGCCCTGAGATCGGCGGATAGGGCGGATCGAGGATTTCCACCCCATAGCCGACGACGCTCCCAGGCTCACTTCCGGCCCCGTCGCGTCGTCCCGCCCGAATCGGATAGAAGGTGTCGCCATCGGGCCAGAGGCCCTCGTTCCATCCACCAGCCCTGGTAGGGAGAACGTGATGGCGACAACGGAGAAGCTACCCTTTTCCTGGCAGGCTGTCGAAGGCCTGCCGGACCTGGATCGCCTGCGTCTGGTGCTCGACACCCTGCCCGACGAGGAGATCGTGGCTGCGCTTGAGGCCGGGCGAGGTCGCGGGCGCAACGACTACCCGGTGCGGTCGATGTGGCGTGCGCTGATCGCGGGCGTGGTGTTCCAGCACGCCTCGATCCAGTCGCTGCTGCGGGAGATGGGCCGCAACCCGGCGCTCCTGGAACTCTGCGGGTTCGACCCGCTGCCTTTCCAGAGCGCGCCCGTGTTGGAGCTTCGCGCAGGTACGAAGGAGCCACCATGCGCGGTGGCGCATCCGGCGCAGGTCCGCTCGACGGTGCCCAGCCACTGGAACTTCTCGCGCTTCCTGCGGCGCGTCGTGCTGCTTGAGAACGAGTGCAGCCTGGTGTCCGCAATGGTCGAGAGCCTGCGCGCGTCGCTCTTCGAAGAGCTGCCCGACTTCGGCCGCCATCTCGGCTACGACGGCAAGGCGATCGAGAGCCACTCGACGGGCCGGGTTGCCGAGGACAAGGGGAAGACCTCCGACCCCGACGCCGACTGGGGCAAGCATGAGACGAGCGGGGTGAACGCCAAGACCGGCGCGATCTGGAAGAAGGTGAAATCATGGTTCGGCTACGGCCTCCACCTGATCGCCGACACCCACTACGAGGTCCCGGTGGCCTTCGAGGTGACGCGGGCGTCGGACTCGGAGGTCAAGATGCTCCCCAAGATGCTGGAGAACCTGTTCGCAAGAGCGCCGGAAATGGTGGAGCGCTGCGACGACTTCAGCGCCGACCGCGGTCTCGACAACGCTCCCCAGAAGAAGTTGCTCTGGGATAAGTGGGCCATTCGGCCGCTGGTCGACACGCGCTTGATGTGGAAGGCCGAGAAGGAGGAGCCGGGCTATGATCCGACGAAGCCGATCACGCGGGCGCTGTTCCCCAACCGCGCCGACGTCGTCGTTCACGACGAGCGCGGCCGCGTGTCCTGCATCTGCCCCCAGACCGGCGAGGTCCGCGCCATGGCCTTCCAGGGCTTCGAGGCCGAGCGCGGCCTCTGCGGCACGCTGAAATACCGCTGCCCGGCGGCGGCCTTCGGCTTCGACTGTGCAGGCAGCAAGGCGTGCCACCGGGCGGGCGGGGTGGAGCCCGGCGAGTACGGCCGCATCGTGCGCATCGATCTCGACAAGAACGACCGGCGCGTCTTCACCCCGACGCCCTGGGGCAGCCCGTCCTGGCGGCGCGGCTACAACCGGCGCTCTGCGATAGAGAGGATCAACAGCCGCCTCGACAACAGCTTCAACTTCGAGACCCACTACATCCGCGGGCTCGCTAAGATGAAGACCCGTGTCGGGCTGGCGCTGGTGGTGATGATGGCGCTGGCCCTTGCGCAGGTGCGGGCCGGCCACGCGGAGCGGATGCGCTCGCTGGTCGGCGCGGTGCCGTACCTCGACACCGGCTGACCGGTTGTCCCACCTCCGACATCGCCGCTCGACCAAGCCGCCTGCCGGCGGATGGCAGACCGCGGCCATCCATGTCACGATGTTCCCGTAGCGTTCCGATCTCGCGTCTAATCGCTGCATTCTGCTCACCCGGCGGGGATCAGGCAGTCGATATCCGGCCGCCAAAGATCAGCGTCACGATGTCGAAATACGCCACAGCGCACATTCCTCTTGGACATGGCGGGTTGAAGCGGCTAATCTCCCGCCCCGTCGGCTTCCGACGATCCGTTTGCATCCACGCCAGCGGTCGGCATGAACACCTACGAGCTGAACAAGATCTTCGGCGCGGTCCTCTTCGCGGGCCTGACCGCGATGACGGCGTGGCTCATTTCGCTCGCGGCCTTCGGCAATCTGGAGCATGGCCACCACGAGCGGGTGATCCACTACCAGGTCGCGGGCCTCGAGCAGGACGACGCCATGCACGACGAGGCGGCGGCGGACGAGCCCGAGATGCCGGCGCTGTCGCTCGCGGAGCTGCTGGCCGATGCCGACCTGGCCAAGGGCCAGAAGGTGTTCAAGAAATGCGCCGCCTGCCATACCGTGGACGACGGCGGCAAGAACAAGGTCGGCCCCAATCTCTGGAACATCGTCAACCGGCCGATCGCGAGCCACGAGGGCTTCAACTACTCGGGCGCCATGGCGGAGCTGGAGGGCGTCTGGGACTTCGAGCGCCTGAGCGCCTTCATCGCCGACCCCAAAGGCAACGTGCCGGGCACCAAGATGGCCTTCAAGGGGGTCTCCAAGGACAGAGACCGCGGCAACGTGCTCGCCTATCTCCGCTCCCTCAGCACCGAGCCGGCGGAGCTGCCGACCGAATAGGCCGCGCGCTTCGGCCCAGAGCATTTCCGTTTCGCACGGAAATGCTCTCCCCCTTATCGCTCACGGCAGCCGGCCTGCGGCCGGCGCCTGCGCGAGCGCGCCGCAGAAGCGGCGGGCCGCGGTCGCGGCCTGTCACGCGTCCGTTACAAACGGACGCGCTCTGACCCCTTACGCGGTCTGAATCAGGCGGTAGCGGTCCGCCTCCAGCACGAGGCAGGTCAGTACGTTCGTTGCGAAGGCGCCGGTGTCGATGCCGATGCGGTTGGGGCAGACCTGCGCCTCGTTCGCGATCGTGTGGCCGTGCACCACGACATGGCTGTGCTCCGCGGTCGAGAGCAGGAAGGCGTCGCGAATCCAGTAGAAGTCGTCGGTCGATTGCTCGGCGAGCGGAATGCCCGGCCGGATGCCGGCATGGACGAAGAGATAGCCTCCAAATTCGCGATAGGGTTCGAGGCCGCGCAGGAAGGCGCGGTGCGGCGCGGGCAGTGCCGCCGAAAGGTCCGCTTGCAGCACGCGGAGCCGCATCGGGTCGTCCTCGCCGAGCGCCGCGCGCACGCCGTAGCTCGCGAGCGTCTGCACCCCGCCGCAATAGAGCCAGCTCGGCCCGACCCCGATATCGCCGCCCAAAAAATCCTCGAACCACTGCTCGTGGTTGCCGCGCAGGTACACGCGCCCGAAATCGGGCAACGGCCGTTGGCACAGCCACTCGATGACGCCGAACGAGTCCGGGCCCCGGTCCACGTAGTCGCCGACGAACACGACGGTAGGCCGCGCGGGCGGCAGCAGGCACTGCTCCTCCTCGACCGCCGCGGCCAGCATCTGCAGCAGGTCGAGCCGGCCGTGGATGTCGCCGATGGCGTAGACGCGCTCGCCCTCGGGCACCCGCGCCGGCGCAGGGGCCCAGTCCGAGCGCCGGATGGCGGGCTCCCTCTGCCTCATGAAGAGGCGCATGGGCCCACCTGTTGTTTCCCAGATTAGCTGACCGCAGATTTGCCGGATTATTTCGCGCGGCGGCGAGGCGGATTTCCCACGCTGTTTGGTCATTGTCGGAAGGAAGAGAGGGGGTGGGGGGGTGTCGGCCGGCCGTCGGCGCGTCAAGCCGCTACGCGGCTCCTTCGCTGCGCTACGGCCCTTCGGGTGACCCGCCGCCGTCCGCCCGACTGAGTGCATCCATGGCCGTAAGCGGAGCTTTCGGCCATGGGCCGATCGCTCGACGCCTTGTCGTGGCCGGAGCCTGACGAGCGGTTTGCGAGGGTGGTTCCCGTGAGCGGTTCCCCCTCGAACCCCTAGGGATGGGCGGAACCGGGAACCGGGAACCGGGCGTTGTCGGGGTGGCTGCCGTTGGCGGCCGGGGAGGCCTTTTCGGCCTGGCCCGCGGCGAGGCCGTAGTGCCCCTCGGCGTCGTGCCGGACGCGTCCTTCGCGGACGAGCTTTTTGAGGACGACGCCGACGGTCTTGTGCCGGGTCGCGGCGCGTTCGCGGATCTGGCGCTGCGACAGCGGCGTCCCGGCTTCGGCGAGCGCCTTGAGGATGCGCCGTTCGGCGGTTTCGGGCTCGGGCGCGGCCTCGGCAGTATCCACTTGGCGGAGGCGCAGCGCGGGCCCCTTGCCGTCATCGGCGAGTTCGATCTCGATGTCATTGAGGCCGGGGGCGGCGCGGTGCTCGACGGTCATGACGATCTGCCTGTCGCGTCGGCGCAGGTAGAGATTCGAATCGCCCCACGCGTGCAGTTCCGAGCTTCCGCGCAGGGCCTGGCCGGGCCTTGTGGCGCCGCTCTTGCGGGCGTGGTGGACGAGCAGGACGGCGGCTCCGAAGCGGCGCTGGATGTCGCGTAGGAAGCCGAGGATGGGGGCGACCTCGGCGACGGTGTTCTCGTCGACGCCGTGCAGCCGGACCAGGGGGTCGAGGACGACGAGGCGGGGCCGGATGCGTTGCACCGTCTCGACCAGCCGCCGGCGGTCGGCGCGATGATCGAGGCGCAGCGCGGGCACGTCGATGACTGCGATGTCGAGGCTCTCGAACCGGGCGCCTGCGGCGCTCGCGATACCCTGGAGCCGGGCACGCACGATGTGGCCGGCGTCCTCGGCGGCGAACAGCAGGACGGGTCCTGGCTCGTCGGCGGCGAAGCGGCGCAGGCAGGGGACGCCGGCGGCGACCGCGACGGCGAGGTCGAGCGCCAGGAAGGACTTGCCGCACTTGGGCTCGCCGCCGACGATGCCGACCGCCTGGCGCCCCCACAGCCCGTCGATGAGCCACTGCTGCTGGCGCGGCCGGTCCTCCAGCTCCACCGGCGCCCGCGTCGGGAAGCCGTTCGCCGCCGCGTCCCCGGTGCCGGTCACGGCTTGAGCTCCTCGATGGCATTCTGGAGGTGGCCGGCGTTGACCGTCTTCGCCTTCTCCAGGGCGGCGGCCGACAGCGCGTAGTGGGCGAGGCGGTTGACCTGGCGCGGCAGGCCGCGGGTTCCCTGGAACAGGGCCTCGACGGCGGCGTCCTCGAACAGCGGCAGCTCGCATCCGGCGAGGCGCAGGCGGTGGGTCAGATAGGCCTCGACCTCGTCGCGGTCGAGGCCGGTGAGGTGGTGGCGGACGACGACGCGCTGGGAGAGCGATTCGTGCACCGCCATCGACAGCCGCCGCCTGAGCTCGGTCAGCCCGACCAGGATCAGGCACATGCGGTTCTCGGAGTCCATCGCGAAGTTGGTCAGCAGGCGGAGGTCCTCCAGCACGTCGTTGCGCAGATGATGGGCCTCGTCGACGACCAGCACCGGGAACTGCCTGGCCTCGGTCGCGAGGCGCGAGATCTCGGTCCTGATCGCGTGGTGGGCCGAGGATCGCGAGCGCTCGACGGTGATGCCGATCTCCCAGGCGATGGACTTGTACATGTCGAGCACGTTGCCGGTGGTCAGCGAGACGTAGTGGACTCGGAACAGGCCGGGGTGGAGCTGGGCGGTAAGATGCCGGCACACGGTTGTCTTGCCGGCACCGACCTCACCGGTGAGCATGCCGATGCCCTTGAGCTCGATGAGGTGGCCGAGCCGGGCCTCGGCCTCGCGGCGCGCGCTGGATTCGAACAGCTCGTCGGTCTCCGCCACGGTCTCGAAGGGCATGCGGGTGAAGGCGAAGTGGCGCTGGTACATCAGTCGTCCTCCTTGAACTTGCGCATCTTGAGCGGCGAGGGCGGCGGCTCTGGGGCCGGGTCGTCGGGTTCGATCTTCTTGGAGTAGTGGCCGCGCTTCACCGCGGTGTTGGCGTAGGCGTCGAGGCGGGTTGCCTGGCCGACAGGCTTGCCGTCGTGCACCACGCCGAGCGGCCGCGACGGCGGCGCATCCGGGTCGTAGCGCAGCACCACCCTGTGGCCGACCAGCAGGGCGTCGACCTCGTAGACGCGGCCGTTCAGGCTGACGGTGCGGTCCTTGTGGACCAGCCGCTTGGCCTCGAAGAGGAAGATATCGTCGAGGTCCAGCGTGGCGTCGGGGTAGCGGACCGCGGCCGAGGCGAGTGCCCATTGCTCGAGCGGGGTGCGCCCCTCAAGGCCGCGATGCGGACTGTTGTGATACTCGCCCTCGATCCACGCCCACAGGCTGCGGTTGAGCGTCTGGAGGCTGTCCAGGACCGGCGCATCGAGATGGGCGAGCCAGCCGGCGCGAAGCGTTCTGAACCACCGTTCGATCTTGCCCTTTCCCGCTGGTTGATACGGCCTGGCATGCACCAGCACGATGCCCAGCTTCGCGCAGATCAGGGCGAGCTGGCGGGAGCGGTAGGCGGCGCCGTTGTCGACATAGAGGCGCTGCGGCAGGCCGCGGCGGATCAGCGCGTTCTTGAACACGGGCAGGAAGGCCTGGACGCTCTCGGCCATGGCGAAGGCGGCGAAGGGCACGACCCGGGTGGCGTCGTCGATGAAGGCGATCAGGTAGGTCTTGCGTCGGCTCCGGCCGTGCCGGACCTTCGGCCCGTGCATGACGTCGCTCATCCACAGCTCGCCGGCGTCCCGGAAGGCGAAGCGGCGGCGGTCGGCGCCGTCCGGCGGCTTGCCGTCGAACAGCCCCTCGCGGCTCAGCAGCCGGTGCACGGTGGATGGAGCGAGCGGGTGATCGATGCCCTCCTCGACGGCCGCGCGGATGATCGCGCGCACCGGCCAGGTCGGGTTGTCGACCTTCAGCGTGACCAGGCGCTCGGCGACCTCGGCCGGCAGCCGCCGGGGCTTCCCGCGGTCGCTACGTGGTCTGGGGTAGAGCGCCTCGAAGCCGCCATCGCGATAATGCCTGATCCAGTCCCGCATGGTGTCGGCGGCGACACGGGTCCGGTCGGTTCCGGGGATGGCATAGGTCTGGCTCGCCTTCTCGCGAAGCTTGTCGCCGACGCCCTTGGCGCCCATCGGCAGATGCACCAGATCGGCGATGACGCCGTATCGGAACAGCGCGATCGCCTGGCGAAGGTCGTCGTCGGATTCCTTCATGTCATGGTCCTCGTTGCTGGGGCTCTTCGGCCCCGGGACCATGACGCTACGCCGCCGCCGGAGGGGGATCAGGCCCCATCGAGTGTTGGAAGCCCGCCTTGCGACTCATCGTGCCGATTCCGTGGGGTTGGAAGCCCAATGGGGCGGGCAGCATCTGCAGTTGCTCAGACACCAGGCCACGCAGCGCCATCAAGGCGCTGTCGCTGTTGAGACGCTCGCGAACCGCCACCATGGTGGCCGCGCAGCCCGCCAGCCGGTCGGGGATCAGGCCGATGACACGGACAAGAACGTTGTGGACCAGGCGAAGCCGGTGGCGCACCCAGCGCATCGCGCCGGGAAGCTCGATCGCGTCTTCGTCCTCGGGGCAGCGCACCTCGTTCGCTGCCTCCTCCAGGCTGCCGGCTTTCTCCGCCGCCACAACAACCGCTTCCAGATCGTCGAGCGTGCCCGGCAGCCGCGACGACAGGCAGTCGGCCAGCATGCTGATCGTCGTATGGCTCTCACGGCAATACCAGCGGGGAACCTTCGCACCGGGCGGGGTCTTCCGCCCGTAGGTGCCGTGGCTGCCCACGGAACATCCGCCGTGCGGGTGATTCGGGCAGCGCTCAAGCCTTGCCTCGCGCCACGCCTCGGTCTTAACGTATTCCTCGCCGGTAAGCCCCGTCTCGTAACGAAGCTGCAAACCGGCCATGGCCCGGCGGGGATCAGCCCGTGCGGGCCTCTTCCTTGTTGTTCCTCGTCAGTCCGAGACTACGAAACCGCCCCGGCGACGCAAAGCCGCCAGGTCCACCCATCCCACGCTCGGCCACAATCCCGGGGAATTCACCGGCAGCCCAATGTGGGAAAAAAACCCGAGTTCCTATCGGGCTAAACCGCGAGACAACACCACCGCTCCGATGCGTGTCGTGACAACGCTCATTGCGCCTCGAGCCATCCGCGCTCCCGATAGTAGCGCGCGGCGCCGGGGTGAAGGGGCGCCGAGAGGCCCTGCAGCATCCCCGCGGCATCGAGGCCGCTCAACGCCGGGTGAGCCTCCCTCAGCGCATCCAGAGTCTCGAAAACGGCTTTCGTCACGTCGAAGACGAGGGTTTCGGCCACGTCGGCGCTGGAGACCGCCTCCGCCTGCTCCGGTCGAAGGCTGAAGACGCTCCGGAGGTTCGCCGCCGGGCCGCTCTCCCACGCGCCCGACCCGGCGACGGCCTCGCGCGCCCGGCCGGAGTGCGCCAGGCCGAACTCCATCAGGCCGATTTCGACCGCGCGGATGTTGAAGGCGGAGCCCGGCGCCGAGCGGGCGAGGCAGCCGTACTTGTCGCCGGAGCGCTCGTTCACCAGCCGGCAGATCTGCTGCGCCGCCTGGGTGTGGAGGTCGCCGTCCGCGCCGCCGCCGATCAGGATGGTCTGCGTCGCCTCGGCGTATGACGGCGCGCCCGCCAGCAGCGTCGCCGCGATAACCGCTCCCAGCACCGCGCGGCGCGTCAGCACCGTCCCCTCCCCGCCCGCGCATCCTCGGCGGTCTCGCGCGGCCTACTTGATGAGGCGAGAGACAGCCTTGAACTCCGCCGTGCCGGCGGCCTCCAGCCACTCGAACAGCGCCATCTCGGTGGTCACCCGCGAGATCCCCAGCGCCCCGAACCGCGCCAGCGCGGCATCCTTGCTGGCGGGCGCGCGCGAGCCGCAGGCGTCGGCGACGATGTGAACGGTGCAGCCCTGCGCGTCGAGATCGGCGGCCGTCTGCATGACGCAGACATGGCTCTCCACGCCGCAGACCACGAAGTGATCGCGCCCGCCGCCCTTGAAATCGTCTATCTGCGCCCCGAAGTCGTGATTGCGCACGGCGCTGAAGGTCATCTTCTCGACCACCGCCGCGTCGTTGGGAAGCCGGCTTGAGATTGCATCGATGGTTGAGCCGAGGCCCTTGGGATACTGCTCCGTGACCACCACCGGTACCTCCAGGTGCCGCGCCGCCTCGATCAGGATGCCGGCCGCGTGGGTCACCGCGTCGCCTTCTGCGATCGCGGGCATCAGCCGCTCCTGCATGTCGATCACGACCAGGGCCGAACGATCCCGTTGCAGCAATTCGGGACTTAGCTGCCGTGTCATTACACGCAATTCCGTCGGTTCGTTTGGGTCCGGCACGGTGGCCCAAGCGAACGCCGGTCGCAACCCCGCAGGAGCTGTGGGGCGCTGGCGCATCGCCTGTTCACGGTGATAGGGTCCGCGCACCAGTGAGGAATGCAGACATGTCGAAGGGCCACAGGATAGCGGCGCGAAGCAGGGGCGCCGTCTGGGTGTTGCTCGCAATTCTGACGCTTCTCTTCGGTGCAGCCGGCCCGCTCGCGGCGGCCGAACGGCTCGGCACCTACGCGACCGACAAGCATCGCTTCCATCTGGTCAGGGTAACCGACGGGCTGGAGCACCCCTGGGGCCTCGCCTTCCTGCCCGACGGGCGGATGCTGGTGACCGAGCGCCCCGGCAGGCTCCGCATCGTCAACGACGGCTGGCTCCTGCCCGACCCGGTCGCCGGCGTGCCCGAAGTGTGGGAGGACGGACAGGGCGGGCTGCTCGACGTGGCGTTGCACCCGGACTTCGCGGAGAACGGCCTGATCTACCTCTCCTACTCGAGCCCGGACGACGACAATGACGCCGCCACCGCGGTCACGCGCGGCCGGCTCGTCGGCGACCGGCTGGAGGATGTGGAGGAGATCTACGTCGCCCTGCCGCGCGATGACAACGGCCGCCACTTCGGCTCGCGCCTGGTCTTCGCCGACGGCCACCTCTTCGTCACCGCCGGCGATCGGGGCGATTCCGACCGCGCCCAGGAGCTGGACGACCCGGCCGGCAGCATCGTCCGCCTGCACGACGACGGCCGCGTGCCCGAGGACAACCCCTTCGTCGGGACCGCCGGCGCGCGGCCCGAGCTCTACTCCGTCGGCCACCGCAATCCGCAAGGCATGACCCTGGAGGCGGCAACGGGGCGAATCTACGCCATCGAGCACGGGCCCAAGGGCGGCGACGAGCTGAACCTGATCGAGCCGGGGGTGAACTACGGCTGGCCGGTGATCACCTACGGCAAGAGCTACATGGGCTTCAAGATCGGCGAAGGCACCCACAAGGAGGGGATGGCCCAGCCGGTGCACTACTGGGTGCCGTCCATCTCTCCGTCGGGGCTGATGATCTACGACGCGGACCGCTTCCCCGCCTGGCAGGGGAGCTTCTTCGCCGGCGCGCTCTCCGGCGAGCTCCTGGTGCGCCTGGAGGTCGCGGGCGGCAAGGTCGTGGTGGAGGAGCGCATGCTGGAAGACCTGGAAGAGCGCTTCCGCGACGTGCGCCAGGGGCCGGACGGCCTCATCTATCTGCTCACCGATCACCCGGATGGCATGCTGCTCAGGCTGGAGCCGGCGGACTGAGCCCCAGGATGTCCCAACCCATGAAGATCACCGCCGTCGCGCCGGTCTCCATCGGCCAGTTCCTCTTTGTCGAGATCGAGACCGACGCCGGCATCACCGGGCTGGGCGAATCCGGCACCTGGGGGCATCTCGCGGCTTCGCGCGCCGCCATCGAAACCTACGCCGGCCATCTCGTCGGCCAGGACCCGGGGCCCATCGAGCGCCACTGGAACCTCATGCACCGCTTCAGCCACTTCCAGGGCGCGGCCATCAACGGCGCCATCGCGGCGATCGACATCGCGCTCTGGGACATCAAGGGCAAGGCGCTGGGCGTGCCCGTCCACTCCCTCCTCGGCGGGCCGTGCCGAACCCACGCCAGGGTCTACGGCCACGCCTACGGCAAGACCGCCGACGAGCTGGTCGAGAACTGCGTCGCCCTCAAGGACGCCGGCTTCAACGCGGTCGGCCACATCAACCCCTTCCTCGACGAGCGCGAGGACGAGCCCCTCTTCGCCTCCCACGTCGCCCACATGAGCCGCGCAGTCGAGACCGTCCGCCGCGTGCGCGAGGCGCTCGGCGGCGAGGTCGACATGCTGCTGGAGCTGCACCGGCGGCTCACGCCGGCCGAGGCCATCGACTTCATCCCGCGCATCGAGCCCTATCTGCCCTACTGGTGCGAGGACCCGATCCGGCCGGAGAACCCCGACGCCATGGCCGAGGTCGCACGCCGCGTCCATGCGCCGATCGCGACCGGGGAGCGCTACGCCTCGCTCCACGACTTCCGCGCCCTCTTCGCGCGCGACGGCGCCGGCTTCGCGCGGGTCGACGTCGCGCTCTGCGGCGGCATCACCGGCGCGCGCAAGGTGGCGGCAATGGCCGAGGCCCACCACGTCATGGTGGCGCCCCACAACCCGCTCTCGCCCTTGGGCCTTGCAGCCTGCCTCCACCTCGCCGCCGCGATCCCCAACTTCGCGATCCAGGAATACACGACCGGTTTCGAAGCGCTGAAGATGGAGACCAGCCTCGCGCTCCTCGGCTCGGACGTGGTGACGGGTGTGCCGCCCATGGAAGACGGCTTCGTCGCCATCCCGAACGAGCCCGGCCTCGGCGTCTCGATTGCCCCCGGCGCTGCGGAGGGCCGCCCGCCGATCCAGCGTCCGGTCACCATGCGCCCGCACCGCGACGGCTTTGTCGTCGACCAATAGCCCGCCGAGCAACGCGCGCGCCGTCGCGGCCCATGCGCTGGGCGCGATCCTGCGCCGGGGACGCACCCTGGACCAGGCGCTCGCCGCCGCGCCGGGGCTGGACGCATTGGCCTCCCGCGATGCCGCCCTCGCGCGCCTGCTGCTGCTCACCACGCTCCGCCGCCTGGGCCAGATCGATGCCTTCCTGGCCGGGCTCATGGACCGGCCCTTGCCGGCACGGCGGGGAGCGGTGCAGGACGTGCTGCGCCTCGGCATCGCGCAGCTCGCTTTCCTGGAAACGCCGGCGCACGCGGCGGTGGCGAGCACCGTCGCGCTCGCGCATGGATCGCGGCTCTCGCCCTATCGCGGGCTCGTCAACGCCGTGCTGCGCCGGGCCAGCCGCGAGCACGGCGCCATCGCAGCGCTCGACGCACCCCGCCTCAACACGCCGGACTGGCTCTGGAGTAGCTGGAATGAGGCTTACGGCGAGGCAACCTGCCGGGCCATCGCCGAAGCCCACTTGGGCGAGCCGCCGCTCGACCTCTCGCCGGTCGCGGACGGGGAAGACCGCATCGAGGCGTTGCGTACCACGCTCGGTGCCCAACGTCTGCCCGGCGGCACGCTCCGGCTGCGCGGCGCCGGCGAGGTGACGCGGCTCGCGGGCTACGAGGCGGGCGAGTGGTGGGTGCAGGATGCGGCGGCGGCCCTGCCCGCCCGCCTGCTCGGCCCGGTCGCGGGCAAGCGCGTGCTGGAGATCGGAGCCGCGCCTGGTGGAAAGACCGCGCAGCTTGCTGCGGCCGGCGCGCGGGTCGTCGCCGTCGACCGCTCCGCCTCTCGCCTCCGCCGGCTCGAGGAGAACCTCGCAAGGCTCCGCCGCGCGGCCGAGATCGTCGAAGCCGATGCCCTGGAATGGAGCCCGCCGGCGCCGGCCGACATGGTGCTCCTCGATGCGCCATGCACCGCGACCGGGACGATCAGGCGCCATCCCGACATTCCGCACCTGCGCGGCCCCGCCGACGTGGGCCGCCTCGCGGACCTGCAGAGCCGGCTGCTGGCACGCGCCGCCGGCATGGTGGCGTCGGGGGGTCTTCTGGTCTACGTGAGCTGCTCGCTCCAGCCCGAAGAATGCGAGCGCCGGGTGGACGCGTTTCTCGCGGCGTCCCCCAACTTCGCGCGCCTTCCCGTGCAGGCGGAAGAGCTTCCGGGCCTCCGCGAGGCCGTGACTGCGGCCGGCGACCTGCGCACCTTTCCCTGCCACTGGGCGGAGCATGGCGGGATCGACGGCTTCTATGCCTCACGCTTGCGGCAATACCTCTAAGCTGGTACCAGACCTCGCCATGCAGCAGGGGCTTCGGATCGCAGCATCCGTTCTGGCAGCCGATTTTTCGCGCCTTGGCGAGGAGGTGCGGGCGGTCTCGGACGCAGGTGCGGACTGGCTGCATGTCGATGTGATGGACGGCCACTTCGTGCCCAACCTGACCATCGGTGCGGGCGTCGTGGCCGCCCTCAGGCCCCACAGCACGCGGCCCTTCGACGTGCATCTGATGGTCACGCCGGTCGATCCCTATATCGAGCCGTTCGCCGAGGCCGGCGCCGACACCATCACCGTCCACGTCGAAGCGGGCGCCCACTTGAACCGCACGCTCCAGCGCATCAAGAGCACGGGCAAGCGGGCGGGGGTCGCGCTCAACCCGGCGACGCCGGTCCACGCCGTGGAACCGGTCCTGGGCGACATCGATCTGGTGCTGGTGATGAGCGTCAACCCGGGCTTCGGCGGCCAACGCTTCATTCCGAGCCAACTCGGCAAGATCGAAGCGCTCAGGGCGCTGATCGACGCGAGCGGGCGCGCCATCGACCTCTCGGTGGATGGCGGGATCGACGAGAGCACGGCCGGCCCCGCCACGGGCGCGGGCGCCGATGTGTTGGTCGCAGGCTCGGCGAGCTTCGCCGGGGGAGAGGCCGAGTACTCCGGTAACATCGCGCGACTGAGGGCGGCTGGGGAGGCGGGGCGCGGCGCTCCGCACGGCGCCCGGACGAGGCCGCGCGCGGTCGGCGCGTCGGCCTCCTAAACTCCACCCGCCTCTATGGGTTCGCGGGATGAGCAGGCCTCGCAGGGCCTTCTCGGCGCCCTGCGGCGGCTTGGCGGTCGCGCCACCGGGCGGGGGACACAGGCCGAAGCGCCGGAGCTTCTGCACCGGTCGGTCGATCTCGTGCCGGGGGTGGCCGGGCGCGGCCAAGCGCTTGCTGCCGGGCTCTACGAGTTCGGGAACCTGACGGTCCGTGCCGCCGAGGTCGGCGAGCGCGGAGAGGTGCCCTGGCGTCACCAGGATGCCGGCGACTACTGGCTCGGCGAGCTCCACAGCTTCGCCTGGCTGCGCGATCTGCGCGCGGTGGGCACGGCCCAGGCAGCGGAGCGCGCCCGCGCGCTGGTGCTCGACTGGCTGCAGCAGCATCGCACGATCGCAAGCGCGGCGCTGGCGTGGGGGCCGGAGTCTCTTGCGCGGCGCCTCTCCGCCTGGCTCGCCCACAGCGAGTTCCTGCTGCAGGGCGCCGACGAGGAGTTCAGCCAGCGCTTTCACCGGGCGCTTGTGCTCCAGGCCAGCCACCTGGCGCGCACGGCGCGCAATGGGACAGAGGGGCTGCCGCACCTGATCGCGTGCAGGGGATTGATCGAGACCGGGCTCTGCCTTCCCGACGGCGAGCGCCGCATCGCCCAGGGCCTCAAGCTCCTCGAAACGGCGCTGGTTCAGCAGGTGCTGGGCGACGGGTGCCATGTCCAGAGAAACCCGTCGGCGCAGCTCGGGGCCCTGTGGTGCCTCGCGGGGCTGCGCGCGACCCTCGACGGGAGCGAGCGCCCGGCCGGGCAGACCCTCTCGGATGCGATCGCCCGGCTCGCGTCGACGCTCCGGCTGTTCCGGCATGGCGACGGCGGGCTTGCGCTCTTCAACGGCGCCGTCGAGGAGGAGCAAGGCCTGATCGACCTCGCTCTCAGCCGGGCAGCGGCCAGCGACGGCGCGACCCCGATCGATGCGCCCCACACCGGGTTCAGGCGCATCGAGGGCAGACTGTCGACACTGATCGCGGACACCGGCGCGCCGTCGGCCACCGGGCGCTGGGCCCATGCGGGCACGCTGAGCTTCGAGATGAGCACGGGCCGAGAGCGCCTCATCGTCAACTGCGGCGGCTGGCGCGGGCCCGAAGACGACTGGCGCGAAGCACTGCGTGGCACGGCGGCCCACAGCACGCTCGTCGTGGACGACACCAATTCCGCCACCCTCGGTGCGGACGGCAGCATCGCGGAGGGCCCCGAGTCGGTGAAGGTGGAGCGGCGCGATCGGAACGGCGCGACCTGGATCGACACCGACCACGACGGCTACCTGGACACGCTCGGCCTGATTCACAAGCGCAGGCTCTACGCGGGCGCCGAGGGCGCCGATGTGCGCGGCGAGGACACGCTCACGCACTTGCGGCAACGGCGACGGCGGGGGCGCCAATTCGCGGTGCGCTTCCACCTGCATCCCGACGTGCGCTGCGCCATGACCGAGGACCGGAAGGCCGTGCTTCTGCGGCTCGGCAGCGGCGCAGTCTGGCAGATGCGCGCCGCCGGCGCGTCGATGAGCATCGACGAGAGCGTCTATGCCGGGGACGGAGCGGCTCGGCGGCGCACGTCGCGAAAGCGTTCGGTCACGCAGTGATGAGAGTGGTGGATTCAACGATTGAGTGTTCGCTTCCAGTCCTTGCGGAGGGGCCGCAACCAGACGTCCTTTTTCGGCTGGGCTCGCTTCGTATGCCTGTCATAGCGTCCTCTTCCCTGGGTGGTGCCGACGCAGTGATGGAATGGGCTGAGGTCATTTTCGGCACCCTCAACAAGACACTGGTAACGCCAACGACGATTCGATATCGTCGCGCGCATGGCGATGCGCGACGAGGATTTCGGGGCGATCCCGACGCTGACCGAGGCGGACGGCGGGCTCTGGTCGCCGCCCATGGCGACGCCGGAGCCGCGCGACTGGCGGTCTCTGTACGAGCAGGCGCAGGCGCGAGCGGAGACGGAGCGGGCTCGGGCGGACGCAGCGGAAGCGCGCGTCGCAGAGTTGCTTGTGGCGGAGAGGACTGCCCGTTCCCGAGCGGGCCAACTGAACACACAACTCGACAAGAACCGGAACAAGCTCAAGGCGGCCAACGAGGAGGTGAAGGAGGTCCGGCGCGCGGCCAAGGACGCGCTGTTCCACCAGTCGGAAGCAGCGCGGCTGGAGAAGCTGCTTTCGGAATCCGGTGTCGATACGCGCAAGCGCAGCACGATCGTGTCGCTGCGCATGGAAGTCTTCGAACTTCGCGAAGCCTTGAAGACGCCGAAGCCCGGCGACGCCGCGATCGAGGAACTGCGCGGGGAAGTCGATACCCTGACCCGGGAGAACGCCCGGCTGAACAAGGCGCTGGAGCGGTCGCAGGGGCAGAACGACGAGATCGCGGCGCTGCGCAGGAAGGTCGAGGCGCTCCGTCGCCGGTTGAAACGAGCGGCAAAGCCTTCGCCGGCTGGCAGAGCGAGCGCCCAGCTTCGCAAGGCGCTGGAACGCGCACGCAAGCAGAAGGACACGATCAGGGCGTTGCGCGGCGAAGTCGGCACGCTCAGCCGGGAGACCCGTCGGCTGAACCGGGAGGCCCGTCGGCTGCGCCGCCAGTTGGAACCGTTGCCGGACCTCAAGAAGACTGCCCGCAAGATGACCGCCGAGGTCGGTTTTTTGCGCCAGTGTCTGGCCGCCTTCTGCGACCAGAGGGACCGCATCCAGGTGCTGGAGAACCGCATCTTCCATCTGAACGTGGCCGTGAGGACGGCGGCCATCAAGAACGAGAAGCTGGAGGCCGAGCTTGCCGAGCGTCCCCTGCTGTCCGCGATCTTCAAGGTAGTGCGCGCTCGGAACAGGACTATCGAATCGCTGCACGAGGAGATCGCCCGGCAGCGCAAGGCGAACGGCCGGCAGGACAAGAAGATCGCCCGGCTGCGCGAGACGAACGCTGCACTGGGCAAGAAGATAAAGGCGCTTCGGGCTCTGACCGCGAGCCTGGAAGGCCGGATCGTCCAACTCCGCTCGTCCAGGGCGGTCCTGTCGAAGGCCGTCTTCGGGGGCAAGAGCGAGAAGCAGGACAAGCCGCGCTCGGAGCGCAAGCGCGGCCAGCAGCGCGGCGCGCCCGGCCACGGCCGCACCCCGCGGCCCGCGCTCAAGGAGAAGGAGGAACGGCGGGAGCCGCCGCCGGACGCGCTGATCTGCTCGTGCTGCGGCAAGCCCTATATCGCCAACGGCGAGAATGCCTCGTCGGTCATCGAGATCGCGGTCAAGGCCCATATCCGCAGGATCGTGCGCCCGCGCTACCGCCGGAGCTGCGAGTGCGCGTCCTCGGCGCTGGAGGCGATCGCGCCCCCGCCGGCTCGGCTGTTCCCCAGGACGCCCTACGGGGTCAGCGTCTGGGCGCGCATCCTCTACGAGCGCTTCGCCTGCCACAGGCCCCTGCGCCGGGTTGCGGCATGGATGGCGGACCAGGGACTGCCGATCGCGCCGGGGACGATGGCGAGCAGCGTGCGCCGCTTCCTGCCGCTGTTCGCGCCGCTCGCCGAGGCGATCCTCGCCCACCAGAACGGGATGGCGGTGCGCCACGGAGACGAGACCGGCTGGCGCATCCAGGCGCTGGGCGAGACCGGCGGTTCGCGGCGCGCGTGGTTGTGGATCTCGGTCGGCAAGGATGCCGTCTATTACCGCATCGACCCCTCGCGCAGCGCCGAGGCCGCGATGAAGCTGTTCGGTTCGGTCAAGGGCACGGTGTTCCTGGTCTGCGACCGCTACGTCGCCTACGTGAAGATGGCGCGCGAGCTCGACGGCAAGGTGATCCTGTGCTGGTGCTGGATCCACCAGAGGCGCGACTTCATCGAGTGCGCCGCCGGCCAGGTGAAGCTGAGGCAATGGTGCGAGGGATGGATCGAGCGGTTCGCGTCGGTCTTCCGACTGAACAAGGAGCGGCTGAAGCATTACGATCCCGCTCTCGCTCTCGAACGCCAGTCACCGGCGTTCGACGCGGCACATGCCCCGCTGAAGAAGGCCGTCGAGGATCTGTTCGTACAGGGCAAAGCGGAGCTGGCCGGGCTGCCGGACAAGGCGCGCCAGGGCAAGGCGCTGCGCTCGCTGCTCAAGCATCGCGAGGGGCTGAGCGTCTTCGTCGACAATCCCCAGGTCCCCATGGACAACAACCTCCCGGAGCGCGAGTTCCGGAAGGCCGTTATCGGGCGCCGGTTATGCTTCGGTTCGGACAGCGAGGACGGCGCCGACCTCACGTCGACGATGTACTCGGTCTTCGGCACGCTCTCGATGAACGGCATCGTCGTCCTGCGCTGGCTGGAGGCGTGGCTCGAAGCCTGCGCGGAGAACGGTGGCCAGCCACCGGACGACCTGTCGCCGTGGCTGCCCTGGACGATGACCGAGGAGCGCAGGCGCGAGTTCATGACGCCGGAATGACCGGCGTCGTCGAGTGCCGCTATTACGGGCGCGACTTCACCGCCGACGAGATGGCGCTGCTGCGCGCCCTGATCGCCGCCGATCCGCCGCCGACCCGCGCCAACCTGGCGAGGGAGTTCTGCCGGCGTACCCGCTGGCTCAAGCCCGACGGCGGCCTCAAGGACATGATGGCCAAGGTGACCATGCTCGCCATGCACCGCGACGGCGTGATCGAGCTGCCGCCGCCGAGGGGCAAACAGGGCCGGCCCAAGCCCATCGTCTTCGGACCCGACACCGAGCCGCCGCTGTTCCCCGCGCCGACCGCCCTCGACGAGGTTCGGCCCCTCGACTTCCGCACCGTCGTGCGCAACACCCGCGAAGGGAAGCTCTGGAACGAGTTCGTCGCCCGCTA
>CBDEUT010000003.1:0-139879 GCA_965243375.1 Alphaproteobacteria bacterium
CTTCATGGGCCGTCCGCTCGCTCTTGCGGCCCGGCGGCCGCACGTGTTTGTTGCTCAGTTGCCGCGTTGCTCTCTAGGCGGCGGGGCAGTGTCTTACCGGCGCCGGAGCGGGTCAAGCGAGCCGACGCAACGGACCATGCGTGCACGGCGCGCGGCGCCTATACTGTCGCGCCGTCACGACGGGGGCGAGGATGGCGAGCGAACGCAAGCCCCGCTGGCAGAGGCGGGCCTACAACATCGCGGCGCTTCGGGAGCGGTCCCGGCGCGTGCTGCCGCGCCCGGTGTTCGACTTCGTCGACGGCGGGGCGGGCGATGAGCAAACGCTGCGCCGCAATGCCTCCGCCTTCGACGACTTCGCCCTCTATCCGCGCCCGATCGGCGGCACGTTGAACCGCGACCTCTCGACCACGCTGTTCGGCCGGCGGCTCTCCATGCCGCTCATCGTCCCGCCCACGGGTCTTGCCGGGCTGCTGTGGCCCGACGGCGAGGCCGCCTCGGCTCGGGCGACGACCAAGGCAGGCTCGATCTACTGCCTCAGTCACGGCTCGGTCTGCAGCCTGGAAGAGCTGGCGAAGACCGACGTCGGACCCCTCTGGTTCCAGACCTACATCTTCAAGGACCGCGGGCTCACGCAGGAGATGGCCGAGCGCGCGGCTGCGTGCGGCTACGAAGGGCTGATCGTGACCGTCGACACCCAGCTCCTCGGCAACCGCGAGCGCGACATCCGCAACGGCTTCGTCATTCCGCCCACGATGTCCACCCGCGAGGTCCTCAACATGGCGACCAAGCTGGGCTGGCTGTGGCGGATGCGGAACGTCATCCCGAACATCACCTTCGGCAACTACCGCAGGGCGGACGGCGGCGAGGACCTCACCGCGCTCGCCCAGCGCATGCTGGGGCTGCCCGACCCCGGCATGCAGTGGCGCGACATCGCCAATCTGCGCGCCGTCTGGAAGGGGCCGCTCCTGCTCAAGGGCATCCTTCACCCGGCGGACGCCGTCGAAGCAGTCGCCAACGGCGTGGACGGGATGTTCGTCTCCAACCACGGCGGCCGTCAGCTCGACGGCGCCGCCGCCTCCCTGGATGCACTGCCCGCAATCGCAGACGCGGTGGCGGGCCGCGCTGCGGTAATTCTCGACGGCGGCGTCAGGCGGGGCAGCCACATCGTGAAGGCGCTGGCGCTGGGCGCGGACTGCTGCTCCATCGGCCGGCCGCAGTTCTATGGCCTCTCGGTCAAGGGCGAGGCGGGCGTGGCGCATGTGTTCGACATCTTCCGCCGCGAGCTCGACCTCACCATGGGGCTCTGCGGGATTCCCGACATTGCCTCGATCGGGCCGGACGTGCTGGCGCGTGGCACGGCGACCGAGACCGCACGGCTCACCGCCGCGAGCGAGGCGGTCGCAGCGGCTGCCGTTGCGGTGGCGGAGTCGGGGAATGCCGCCGACAACGGCGCCGGGGACGGCGCCGAGGAAAAGACCGAGCCCGTTACCGAAGTGGGCGGCCCGGCGGGGCCGGAGCCGACGCGCTACGGCGACTGGGAGCGCAAGGGCCGCGCCATCGATTTTTAGGGCGTTTCCGCTTCACGCGAAAACGCCCTCGCTCATTGTCGGTCGTGGCCTGTCGCGAGTCCGTGAAGGACGAACTCGCGCTACGCCTCGTGGCGGGCGGACCAGCCCTCCGGGTCGGCGAGGAAGGCCCGGACCTCGCCCAGCCCCTGCTCGTCGATGCGCCCGCGGCTGAGCGCCACCGCGAGCAGCGTGTCGAGATCGCAGACGGCGGTGAGCGAGAGCCCCGCTTCTTCCAGCGCCTGCTGCGCCGACGCGCCGGCGCGCGAGAACAGCACGCTCACCCGCTCCACCTCCGCGCCCGCGTCGCGCAACGCTTGCGCGAAGGCGAGGATGCTGCCGGCGGTCGAGATCAAGTCCTCGATCAGGTGGACGCGCGCGCCGACGACGTCGCCGCCCTCGATGCGCCCTGCGGTGCCGTGCGCCTTGGCCTCGGTGCGGACGTAGACCATGGGCAGCGCAAGCCGGTCGGCGACGAGGGTCGCGAAGGGGACGCCCGCGGTGACGCCGCCGGCGACGACCGTGGCGCCGAGCTGTGGCACGGTGGCCGCCAGCGCCGCGGCCGCCTGCGCGCGGGCCTCGGGCCGCGACAGGATTAGCCGGCAGTTGACGTAGAAGGGCGCGTAGAGCCCCGAGGTCAGGCGGAACGGCGCCTCGGGCCGCACCAGGAAGGCGCCGGTATCGAGCAGGACCGCCGCGATCTCCTCCGCCACTCGGCTCATCCGCGCGCCCTGCCCTCCCGCTCTCCGGTCGTCCCGCGCCCGGTGCGAAGGTAAACTACTCCCGGCCCGACAGGATGCTCATGCCGAACGTTTCCCTCTATTGCGCCCTCGATGCGCGCGACCGGGCTACGGTCGAGCGGCTCGCGCATCTGCTTGCGCCGGCAGTGGGCGGCCTCAAGCTCGGCCTCGAATACTTCTGCGCGCACGGACCGGAGGGCGTGAGGGCGGTGCGCACTGCCGGTCGGCCGTTCTTCCTCGACCTCAAGCTGCACGACATCCCGAACACCGTCGCAGGCGCCGTGCGCAGCGCGGTCGCGCTGGAACCGCACTATCTCACCATCCACGCGGCTGGCGGCGGCGCCATGATGCGGGCGGCGCGCGAGGCTGCGGCGGAGGAAGCCGCGCGCCGGGGCGTCGCCCCGCCCAACCTGCTTGGCGCGACCGTTCTGACCAGCCTCGATGCCGATGACTTGGCACGCCAGGGCGTCGCGGGCACCGCGCACGATCAGGTGCTGTGCCTCGCGGCGCTGGCCCATGAGGCGGGTCTCGCGGGCGTGATCGCGAGCCCGCACGAGGTGGCGACGCTGCGCGCCGCGCACGGCCCGGACTTCCACATCGTCGTCCCCGGCATTCGCCCGGCAAGCGGGGCCGGCAGCGGCAAGGGCGATCAAGCGCGGGTCGCGACGCCGGCCGATGCGGCGCGTGCCGGTGCGACGGCGCTGGTCGTGGGCCGCCCGATCACGCAAGCGCCCGATCCGCTCGTCGCGGCCCGCGCCATCGTGGAGGAAATTGCGGCTGCATCCTGACCGTATGGGGCGGGGGTGCGATGGTCGGCGCCGACCGCTTCTGCCAGCGAGGAGAAGCCGTCGGCCGCGAGCAGCCGCGCGAGCCCTTGCGTGATCTCGCCGATCAGACGCGGGCCACGATAGACCAGCGCGGTGTAGAGCTGGACGAGGCTCGCACCAGCGCGGATGCGGGCGTAGGCGGCTTCGGCCGAATCGATCCCGCCCACCCCGATCAGCGGCAGGCGTCCGCCGCTCAACGAATAGGCGCGGCGCAGCACCTCGAGCGCGCGCGGCGCCAACGGCGGGCCGCTGAGACCGCCCTCCTCCTCCCGCTGGCGCGAGCGCAAGCCGGGCGGGCGCGCGGTCGTCGTGTTGGTCAGGATCAGGCCGGAGACGGGCGCGTCCTCGATGGCCTCGAGCAGCGCCGCCAGCGCTTCGTCGTCGATCTCCGGCGCGAGCTTGAGCAGGATGGGCGGCGCGGGGTCGAGGCGGGCGTGAGCGTCCGCGAGCGCAGTCAGCAGGCGGTGGAGCGCGTCGCCCGCCTGCCACGCCCGCAAGCCCGGTGTGTTGGGGGAGGAGACGTTGACCGCCACGTAGTCGGCGAGCGCAGCCACGCGGGTGAGGCCGGCGGCGTAGTCGCGCGCGGGATCGGCGCTCTCCCTGTTCACGCCGATGTTGATGCCGAGCGGGCGCGGGTTGCCGGCATTCGTCTTGCGCCATCGCTCCAGTCGCGCCGAGACGACATCGAGGCCGGCGCTGTTGAAGCCGTAGCGGTTGATCAGCGCGCGCTCTCGCCGCAGGCGAAATAGCCTGGGCCGGGGATTGCCCAGCTGCGGCTGGGGCGTCACAGTGCCCGCCTCGCCGAAGCCGAGGCCGAGCCGAGCCGCCGCGTCGGGGCAGCGGACATCCTTGTCGAAGCCGGCGGCGAGGCCTAAGGGCGTCGGGAAGCGCAGGCCCCAGAGCGTCACCGCGAGCGCCGGGTCGGGCGGCGGGGGCGTCGGTGGCCGCGCCAGCTTGAGGAGCGTGAGTGCGGCGCCGTGCGCCATTTCTGGCGGCAGGCAGCGGAGGCCGGCGGTGGCGATGTCGGCGTAGGACATGGTGGGCCGGCCCGGCGCTAGCTGCCGGCGGCGAAGAGCGTGCGGCCGTCTACCACCGTGCGCAGCACGCGGCCCTGCACCGGGCGGCCGTCGAAGGGCGTGTTGCTCGACTTGCTGCGGAAGACGCCGCGGTCGACCTGCCAGGGCGCATCGAGATCGAAGAGCACGAGGTCCGCAGGCACCCCTCGCCGGAACCTGCCGGCGTCGATGCCGAGCAGGTCGGCCGGCGCAGAGGTCAGCCGCCGCAGCACCTCGCGCAGCGAGAGATGGCCGCCGTGATAGAGCTCGAGCGAGAGCGGCAGCATCGTCTCCAGCCCGACGATGCCGTTGGCCGCGCGCTCCATCGGCACGCGCTTGCTCTCCTGATCGTGGGGCGCGTGGTCGCTTGCGATGGCGTCGATGGTGCCGTCCTTGAGCCCTTCGACCATCGCCTTGCGGTTGGTCTCGCTCCGCAGCGGCGGGGCCATCTTGGCGAAGGTGCGGTAGTCGCCGACATCGTGCTCGGTGAGCGCGAAGTGATGCGGCGCGACCTCGCAGGTGACCGGCAGGCCTGCGCGCTTGGCCCGGCGCACCGCATCCACCGCGCCGGCGGTGGAGATATGGGCCACGTGGTAGCGGCCGCCGGTGAGTTCCACCAGGCGGATGTCGCGTTCGACCACCACGATCTCCGATTCGTCGGGGATGCCCGGCAGGCCGAGCCGGGTCGAGACCTCGCCCTCCGCCATGCAGCCGCAGGTCGTGAGCGAGAGGTCCTCGGCGTGCTGGCTCACGATCAGGTCGAAGTTGCGCGCGTAGCTGAGCGCGCGGCGCATCACCTGACTGTCGGCGACCGGGAGCCCGTCGTCGGAGAAGGCGACCGCGCCGGCCTCCGCCAGCATCCCCATCTCGGTGAGCTGCCGCCCTTCCAGCCCCTTGGTCACGGCGCCGAAGGGATAGACCTTGACCCCCTTCGCCTCGCGTGCCCGGCGCTGCACGAACTCGACCAGCGCCACGTCGTCGATCACAGGCTTGGTGTTGGGCATGCAGGCAACGCTGGTGACGCCGCCGGCCGCCGCCGCGAGGCCGCCGGTGGCGATGGTCTCCTTGTGCTCGTGGCCGGGCTCGCGGAAGTGCACGTGCATGTCGATGAGGCCGGGTGCGAGGCAGTGGCCGCCGCAATCGACTGTCGCGATCCCGTCCGGCACGCCGCCGGCGAAGAGGTCCGGGCCGAAATCGGCGATCGTGCCCTCCTTCGCCAGCAGCGCACCGGTGCTGTCGAGGCCGCTGTCCGGGTCCAGCAGACGGGCGTTGACGTAGGCGGTGGGCTGCTCGTGGATCACGCGTGGCTCTCCTGCTCAGAACGTCGGCGCCGGGCCGAGGTTGCGGCTCAGCGCGTCGAGGCAGCCCTGGCGCACGGCGACGCCGAGCTCGACCTGATCGAGGATGGCGCTGCGGGTGATGTCGTCGGCGACCTCGCTGTCGATCTCGACGCCCCGGTTCATGGGCCCGGGATGGAGGATCAGCGCGTTCTCCCGCGCTTGGGCGAGCTTGGCCCGGTCGAGGCCGTAGAAGCGGAAGTACTCGCGGACCGACGGCACGAAGGTGCCCTGCATGCGCTCCTGCTGGAGGCGCAGCATCATGATGACGTCGCAGCCCGCGAGCCCAGCCCGCATGTCGTGGAAGATCTCCACGCCCATGCGTTCGATCGCCGCCGGCACCAGCGTCGGCGGGGCGATAATGCGCACCACCGCGCCCATGGTGTTGAGCAGCAGGATGTTGGAGCGGGCGACCCGGCTGTGCAGCACGTCGCCGCAGATGGCGACCCGCAGCCCCTCGATCCGGCCGAAGCGGTGGCGGATGGTGAGCGCATCCAGCAGCGCCTGGGTGGGATGCTCGTGGCTGCCGTCACCCGCGTTGATGACGCCGCACTCGACGTGATTGGAGAGCAGCAAGGCTGCGCCGGCATCGGGGTGGCGCATGATCAGCATGTCGGGGTGCATGGCGTTCAGCGTCATCGCCGTGTCGATCAGGGTCTCGCCCTTCTTGATCGCCGAGCTCGCCACCGCGATGTTGATGACGTCGGCGCCGAGCCGCTTGCCCGCAAGCTCGAACGAGGTGCGCGTGCGGGTCGAGGTCTCGAAGAAGAGCAGCACCACAGTGCGCCCGCCGAGCAGGCTCTTGCGCTTCTGCAACTCGCGGTTGAGCGCGACGTAGCCTTCGGAGAGATCGAGCAGGTGGGTGATGGCGCCTGCGGAAAGCCCCTCGATCCCCAGCAGATGCCGGTCGCCGAAGATCGATGGCAAGAGCGCAGGCTGCATCGCTACCTGTTGTAGGCGCACGCGCGCCGATATGCAAGGGCTAGCGGTATGCGGATGCGCCGGAAGGCAGCCCGATGCGCTATGGTGGCCGCCCGCCTGACGCGCGGCAGGGGCGAACGAGCGGGGCGGAAACTGTCGTGAAGATAGTCTTGATGCGGCTTGTTCCGGCCTGCGCCGTCCCAAAGTGGCTCAAGGTGGTCCAAGAAACGGCCCGGAAGGCGGACCATGTTGGCCCGAGCGGCGTCCGCTCCCAATGCGGCAGGAGGGCCGCAGACACCTGCTCACCCCCCATTATCCCACTTAATCCCGGCTAATCCCGGCAAAAGGAGGATTTCCGTCCCACCGTCTTCTTCCGCTGGGCGGGGCGAGCGCCCGGGCGCCTCGGTGAGGCTCGTGCGCTAGTCGTGGGAGAAGATGTCCACCTCGGGCCAGCCCTCGAGATCGAGGCGGGCGCGGTGTGGCAGGAAGGCGAAGCAGGCCTCGGCGAGCTCGGTGCGCCCCTCGCGCGCCAACATCTCGTCGAGCTTCTCCTTGAGCGGGTGCAGGTGGAGGACGTCGTTCGCGGCGTAGTCGAGCTGGCTCGAGGACAGCCGGTCCGCGCCCCAGTCCGACGACTGTTGCTGCTTGGATATCTCGACGCCGAGCAGGTCGCGGCAGAGATCCTTGAGGCCGTGGCGGTCGGTGAAGGTGCGCGAGAGCCGCGAGGCGATCTTGGTGCAATAGACCGGCGCGCAGCGGACGCCGAGCGCGTGCTCCAGCACCGCGACATCGAAGCGGGCGAAGTGGAAGATCTTGAGCACCGCCTCGTCGGCCAACAGCGCCGCCAGATGGGGCGCGTCGATGGGCTCGCCCGGCGGGAGCTGGACCAGGTGGCAGTCGCCGTCGCCGCGCGAGAGCTGCACCAGGCAGAGCCGGTCGCGATGGGGGTTGAGGCCCATGGTCTCGGTGTCGATCGCCACCGAATCGCCGAAGGTGAGCCCCGGCGGCAAGTCGCCGCGATGGAGGTGCTGTGCCATGGCGTGCTGCCTAGCCCGGAAGTCTCACCAGGGTCAACGTCTGCGCGACGGAGGCCGTGACATCGATGAGACATCCGGGCTAATAGTCGGGGCGCGTCAACGGCACGGGCGAGCGAGCGGGGCCGAGTTGCGAATCGTCACGATCTTCGGTGGAACCGGGTTTCTCGGGCGCCACATCGTCCAGCGGCTGGCGCAGGAGGGCTATGGCATCCGCGTCGCGACGCGGCGGCCGGAGCTCGCCGGCTTCCTGCGCCCGTGCGGCGATGTCGGCCAGATCGTTCCGGTCCAGGCCAACGTGCGGAACGAGGAGTCGGTCCGGCGCGCCGTCTCAGGCGCGGACGCAGTCATCAATCTGACCGGCATCCTCTACGAGCGCGGCCGGCAGAATTTTTACGCGGTCCATGTGGCGTCGGCCGACCGAATCGCGCGGGCTGCGGCGGAGGCCGGCGCCGCGCATCTGCTGCATGTCTCGGCGATCGGTGCCGATGCTGCCTCGTCCTCGGACTACGCGCGCTCCAAGGCGGCGGGCGAGGCGGCGGTCCGGAAGGCGTTCCCCAACGCCACCGTCTTCAGGCCGAGCCTCGTGTTCGGGCCGGAGGACGACTTCTTCAACCGCTTCGCGTCCATGGTGCGTCTGGTCCCGGTCCTGCCGCTGTTCTTCGACGGCATGCCGAAGATGAAGCTCGACGGGCTGTTCCTCACGCCAGAGTTCGAGGCGGGCACCACGCGGTTCCAGCCGGTCTTCGTCGGCGATATCGCCGAGGCCACCCAGCGGGCGCTCGGCGGCGAGGAGGCGCTGGGCAAGACTTACGAGCTTGGCGGGCCTTCGATCTACAGCTACGCCGAGCTGATGGCGCTGGTCGCGCGCGAGACCGGCCGCAAGGCGCTCTTTGTGCCAGTGCCCTTCTTCGGGGCGGCGGTGATGGCGAAGTTTCTCCAGTTCGCGCCGGTCCCACCGCTGACGCCGGATCAGGTCAAGCTGCTCAGGATCGACAACGTCGCGGCGCCCGATGTGCCGGGGCTTGCCGACCTCGGCGTCGACGCGACGGGGGCCGAGCTCATTCTGCCGACCTATCTGCGCGATTACCGGCGCGGCAACACCGAATCGGCGCCGGTGGGCGAGACCTGAGCCGCCCTTCCCCGTCTGCCGGACGCGCCGGCCCGTCACGACCAGTAGTAGAGCCAGACCAGAACGGCGCCGCCCAGCAGCAGGCGGTAGATCACGAAGGGTGTGAAGCTCACGCGGCGCAGCAGGGCGAGCAGCAGCGCGATCGCCAGCAGCGCGAAGGCGAAGGAGAGCGCCGCAGCGAGCGCCGCGCTGGTGTAGACGATCGGATCGCCCCGCTGCCAGACCTCGTAGCCGGCGACCGTGCCGCTCGCCGCGATCACCGGGATCGACATGAGCATGGCGAAGCGCGCTGCAGCCGGTCGCTCGTAGCCGAGCCAGCGGGCCGCTGTCATCGTGACGCCGGAGCGGCTCGCGCCCGGAATCAGGGCGAGAATCTGGGCGAATCCGATGAAGAGCGCGTGGCCGAGCGACATGTGCTCGACCTCTCGCACGGTGATCCCGATGCGATCGGCGAAATAGAGCAGGAAGCCGAAGCCGATGGTGGCCCAGGCAACGACCTCCGGATTGCGGAGCATCTCGTACCCGAGCACGTAGATCGCGCCGCCCGCGAGAATGACCGGGATCGCCGAGGCCACCACGTAGAAGCCGAGCGCCCTGCCCAGGCGCCGGTCATGCCGCCGCCAGTTTCCACCAATCCAGCCGAGGATGATCTGCGCGAGATCGCGCCAGAAATAGATCAGGACTGCGGCCAGCGTGCCGACGTGCACCGCCACGTCCATGACCAGCCCCTGGTCCTGCCAACTGGTGACGAATGGCACCAGCACCAGATGCCCGGACGAGCTCACCGGCAGAAACTCGGTGATGCCCTGAATTATCGTAAGAACGACGATATGAAGGAACGGCACGGCCGTGCTGCTGTATCAGTGTCGACCGACTCGGGGCGGCGGCGCGCTTATACCATCGCTGGCCGAATCAGGCACGGTACGCCGCCATAAACATATCGTCGCGTTTCGGACCCAAAATCCTCGCGAACTTTGGTTGGACCGCTCGCCTAGGAATCCGGCGAAGACCCTGCGACGACTTTCAGACAGCAATGCTGCCGCAAAACAGCCGAATTGCCTAGCGCGCACGCCGGCATGCCGCTATAGTGTGAGAAAGGAAGGGCGCGAGAAGAGCGCCGACCGCGGCCGCCACGCTGAGACGTCAGGGAGAAAGCGCGTGGGCGCAGACATGCTGAAGTTCGTCACGCTCGAGCAGAAGCACCCGGACAAGCGAGCGCCGGCGCTCCGCCGCCGCGACTGGGGCGAGGTGTACGACGACTTCCGCCCGGAAGCCGCCTCCGATCAGGCGGCGCGCTGTTCCCAGTGCGGGGTGCCGTTCTGTCAGATTCACTGCCCTGTCTCGAACAACATCCCCGATTGGCTGATGCTGACAGCGGAGGGGCGGCTGGAGGAAGCCTACGAGATTTCCTCCGCCACCAACAACATGCCCGAGATTTGCGGCCGCATTTGTCCGCAGGACCGACTCTGCGAAGGCAACTGCGTGATCGAAAAGGGCTTCGAGTCGGTCACCATCGGCGCGGTGGAGCGCTACATCACCGACACCGCCTTCCGCAACGGCTGGGTCAAGCCGCCGCGGCCCAGGGTCGAGCGCCCGCAATCGGTGGGGATCGTCGGCGCCGGCCCCGGCGGGATGACCGTCGCCGAGGAAGTGCGCCGCATGGGCTATCAGGCCCACATCTACGACCGCTATGACCGGGTCGGCGGCCTGCTGATCTACGGGATTCCGAACTTCAAGCTGGAGAAGACCATTGTCCAGCGCCGCGCCGACCTGCTCATCGATGGCGGCGTGCACATGCACCTCAATGTCGAGGTCGGGCGCGACATTTCGCTGGACGAGCTCCGCTCAAAGCACGACGCGCTGGTGGTCGCGACCGGCGCCTACAAGGCGCGCCACGTGACTCTGCCGGGGATCGGTCTCGGCAACATCTTCCAGGCGATGGACTACCTCACCGCCAGCAACCGCAAGGGGCTGGGCGATTCGGTGCCGGCCTTCGACGATGGCACCCTCAACGCCAGCGGCAAGAATGTCGTGGTCGTCGGCGGCGGCGATACGGCGATGGACTGCGTCCGCACCGCGGTGCGCCAGGGAGCACGGTCTGTGCGCTGCCTCTACCGCCGCAACCGCGTGAACATGCCGGGCTCCATGCAGGAGGTCACCCACGCCGAGGAAGAGGGCGTCGAGTTCGTCTGGCTGTCCGCGCCCGAGGCCGTGCTCGGCGATACGACGGTGGAGGGCGTGCGCGCGGTGCGCATCCATCTGGGCGTCGCCGATGCCAGCGGGCGGCAGACACCGCAAGCGATCCCAGGCTCGAGCTATTCCATCGACGCTGACCTGATGATTAAGGCGCTTGGCTTCGATCCCGAGGACCTGCCCACGCTGTTCGGTGAGCCCGCGCTCAAGACGACGCGCTGGGGCACGCTGCTGATCGACTGGAGCACCATGATGACGAGCCTCGACGGCGTCTTCGCCATCGGCGACATCGTGCGCGGCGCATCCCTGGTGGTCTGGGCAATCAAGGATGGGCGCGACGCCGCGCGCTCCATCCACCGCTATATCCAGGCAAACGCGGACGTGCACGACGGCGTGAGGGAGGCAGCCGCATGAGCGAACCGGAGCAGCGTCCCGATTTCGCACAGGCCGGCGGGAGTTTCGGCCTCTACGACCCCAGTTTCGAGCACGATTCCTGTGGCGTGGGCTTGATCGCCGCGCTCGACGGGACGCCCCGCCGCGACGTGGTCGAAGCCGGCATCGCGGCGCTCAAGGCGGTGTGGCACCGGGGCGCCGTGGATGCGGACGGCATGACCGGCGACGGTGCCGGCATCCACGTGGAGATTCCGCAGGACTTTTTCCGGGAGCATGTCGAGACGACCGGCCAGGGACCCAAGGGCGGGCGGCTTGCCGTGGGTATGGTCTTTCTGCCCAAGACCGATCTGGGTGCGCAGGACACCTGCCGGAGCATCGTCGAGACCGAGATCCTCCGCTTCGGCCACGGCATTCTGGGCTGGCGCCAGGTGCCGATCGACTCGTCGGTGATCGGGGAGAAGGCGAACGCTGCCCGGCCCGAAATCGAGCAGGTGATGATCGCCAACGAGCGCGGGGTCGACGACGATCAGTTCGAGATCGACCTCTACATCATCCGCCGGCGCATCGAGAAGCAGGTCCTCGACCACCACATTACCGGCTTCTACATCTGCTCGCTCTCATGCCGCTCGCTCATCTACAAGGGCATGTTCCTGGCCGAGCAGCTCACGGCGTTCTATCCCGACCTCTTGGACGAACGCTTCGTGTCGCGCTTCGCGATCTTCCATCAGCGTTACTCGACCAATACCTTCCCGACCTGGCGCCTGGCGCAGCCCTTCCGCATGCTCGCCCACAACGGCGAGATCAACACCATCCGCGGCAACAAGAACTGGATGGCGAGCCATGAGACCCGGGCAGCCAGCGATGTCTTCGGAGCGCACAACAACGAGCTGTTTCCGCTGATCGAGCCGGACGCCTCGGATTCGATGGCGCTGGACGCCGTGTTGGAAGGCGTGGTGCGGGCGGGCCGTTCCGTACCGGAGGCCCACAGCCTGCTGATTCCGGACGCCTGGTCCAAGAAGCCGGAGATGCCCGCAAAGCACCGCGCGTTCTACAACTTCTGCAACTGCGTGATGGAGCCCTGGGACGGTCCGGCGGCGGTGGCCGCAACCGACGGAACCTGGATCCTCGCCGGGATGGACCGCAACGGGCTCCGCCCCATGCGCTACAGCGTCACTGCCAACGAAATGCTCGTCGTGGGCTCCGAGACTGGCATGGTTCCGATCCCGCCCGAGGAGATTGTCGAGAACGGCCGCCTCGGCCCGGGGCAGATGATCTGCGTCGATCTCGCCGAGGGGCGCCTCTATCACAACCGCGAGATCAAGGACATGCTTGCGGACGCCAGGCCCTACGCGGCTTGGGTCGCCGACGTGGTGGACGCGAGCGCGCTCGTAGGCGGCAGAACCGTGCCCCGGCTCTTCTCGCGCGAGGAGCTGCGCCTGCGTCAGCGGCTGGTGGGCTACTCCATGGAGGAGCTCGAGCTCGTACTCCATCCCATGGTGGACGCCGGCAAGGAGCCGACCGGCTCGATGGGCGACGACACGCCGCTCGCCGTGCTCTCCGGCCAGTACCGGGGCCTGCACTACTACTTCCGCCAGATGTTCGCGCAGGTGACCAACCCGCCGATCGATTCGTTGCGCGAATACAGCGTCATGAGCCTGCTCACCCGGCTCGGCAGCATGGGCAACATCTTCGCCGGCGAGCCCGAGCAGACAGCGCTGCTGCAGCTCGATTCGCCGGTCCTCACCAACGGCGAATTCGAGGGCCTGATCGAGCAACTGGGCGACAAGGCGGTGTGGATCGACTGCACCTTCGACGCCTCTCCGGGGCGCGGCCGGCTGACAGCGGCAATCGAGCGAATCCGTGCGCAGGCCGAAGAGGCCGTGCGGGGCGGCGCGAACCACCTGATCCTGACCGACGAGCACGTTTCGGAGGAACGCGCGCCGATCCCCATGATCCTCGCGGCCGGCGGGGTGCACAGCCACCTGGTGCGCCAGCGGCTCAGGACCTTCACCTCGATCAACGTGCGGGCCGCCGAGTGCCTCGACGTGCACTACTTCGGTGTCCTCATCGGGGTCGGCGCGACCACGATCAACCCCTATGTGGCGCTCGAAAGCATCGCCGACCGGCAGGAGCGCGGGCTGTTCGGCAACCGCAGCGTGGCGGAGTGCGAGGAGCGCTACCGCAGCGCGGTCGATGCGGGGCTCCTCAAGATCCTCTCCAAGATGGGCATCTCCGTGCTCAGCTCGTACCGGAGCGGCTACAACTTCGAGTCGGTCGGCCTCAGCCGGGCGCTGGTCGCGGATTTCTTCCCCGGCATGACGGCGCGGCTCTCGGGCATCGGCCTTAGCGGTATCAAGCGCCGCGTGCTGTACCAGCACCGCAAGGCCTATGAGGAGAGCCCGGTCGTGCTGCCGGTGGGCGGCCTTCTGAAATACCGCCGCTCGGGCGAGGTGCACGCCTTCGACGGGCCGCTCATCCACATGCTCCAGTCGGCGCTCGCGACCGATTCCTACGCCACCTATAAGAAGTATGCGGAGGGCGTCTACGCGCTGCCGCCGATTCAGATTCGCAACCTCCTCGGCTTCAAGTCCGACAGGCCGGAGATCGGACTCGACGAGGTGGAATCGATCACGCAGATCCGCAAGCGCTTCAGCAGCGGCAGCATGTCGCACGGCGCGCTCTCCAAGGAGGCGCACGAGACGCTCGCCATCGCCATGAACCGGATCGGGGCGGCGTCGTGTAGCGGCGAGGGCGGCGAAGCGCGCGAACGCTTCGAGCCGCGCGACAACGGTGACAACGCGTCGTCGGCGACCAAGCAGATCGCGTCCGCCCGCTTCGGCGTGACCGCGGAGTACCTGAACCACTGCCGCGAGATCGAGATCAAGATGGCGCAAGGTGCCAAGCCCGGCGAAGGCGGGCAGCTGCCGGGCTTCAAGGTGTCGGAGGAGATCGCCACGCTGCGCCATTCGACGCCGGGGGTCACGCTGATCTCACCGCCGCCTCACCACGACATCTACTCGATCGAAGACCTGGCCCAGCTCATCTACGACCTGAAGCAGATCAACCCGAACGCGAGAGTCACGGTCAAGCTCGTGGCCGAGGCCGGCATCGGCACCATCGCCGCCGGCGTCGCCAAGGCCAAGGCCGACGTGGTTCTGGTTTCCGGCCACGACGGCGGGACCGGCGCATCGCCCCAGAGCAGCGTGAAGTACGCCGGCGTGCCTTGGGAGATGGGCCTCGCCGAGGTGCATCAGGTGCTGACCCTCAACCGGCTGCGCCATACCGTGACGCTCCGCGTCGACGGCGGCATCAAGACCGGCCGCGACGTGGTCACCGCCGCCATGCTGGGAGCCGAAGAGTTCGGCATCGGCACCACCTCGCTGGTCGCGATGGGCTGCATCCTGGTGCGCCAGTGCCACAGCAACACCTGCCCGGTGGGCGTTTGCACGCAGGACCCGGCGCTTCGCGCCAAGTTCGACGGCACGCCGGAGAAGGTGGTCAACCTGTTCACCTTCATCGGCGAGGAGGTGCGCGAGATCCTGGCATCGTTGGGCGCTGCGACGCTCGACGAGATCGTGGGCCGCACCGACTTGCTGAGCCAGGTCAGCCGCGGCAGCGCCGACCTTGACGATCTCGACCTCAACCCGCTGCTGGCGCAGGCGGACCCCGGCGGCCACCCGCGCCACTCCACCCGCAAGGGCCGGATCGAGGTGCCCGGCACGCTCGACGAGCAGATCATCAGCGACGCTGACGATGCGCTGGAAGTGCCTGAGAAGATGCAGCTCGCCTACACCATGAGCAACACCCACCGGACCATCGGGGCCAAGCTCTCCTCCCATCTGACCCGCCGCTTCGGCATGTCGGGGCTGCCGCCCGACTACTTCACGGTGAGCCTGCGCGGCTCCGCCGGCCAGTCGCTCGGCGCCTGGGCGGTCCAGGGCCTCAAGATCGTGGTTAACGGCGACTCCAACGACTACGTGGGCAAGGGACTTTCCGGCGGCACCATCGTCGTGCGCCTGCCGACCTCGAGCCCGCTCGCGTCCAGCGAGAACACGATCATCGGCAACGTCGTGCTCTACGGCGCGATCAGCGGTAAGCTGTTCGCCGCCGGCCAGGCGGGCGAACGCTTCTGCGTGCGCAACTCGGGCGCCCGCGCCGTGGTCGAGGGCTGCGGCTCCAACGGGTGCGAGTACATGACCGGCGGCATCGCGGTGATCCTTGGGCCCGTGGGCGACAACTTCGCCGCCGGCATGACCGGCGGCATGGCCTTCGTCTACGACCCCGACGCCTCCTTCGAGAGCCGCGTCAACGCCGACACAGTGGTCTGGCAGCGCATCGCCAGCACCTACTGGGAAAGCGAATGCCGGGCCCTGGTCGAGGAGCACCACGCCGAGACCCGCTCGCGCTACAGCGAGCGCCTACTCGCCGATTGGACACTGGAGATCGGCAACTTCTGGCAGGTCTGCCCGCGCGAGATGATCTCCCGACTGGAACACCCGTTGGTCGACGAGACGCAAGCCGAGATCGCCTGATCCGGTCCAAGACCGGGCCGAAAGCGCGCGGGCGCGCAACCCATGAGACCCGTGAGCGAAGCGCTTCGGCCGCCAGAGGACATCGCCGCGCTCCGGCAAGAGCGGTGGCGTGCCCAGCGGGCCTACGTGATCTCGCAATCGCCCTTCTTCGCCCGGCTCTGGGCCGGCCGGCCGGTGCCGGAGCGGCTGGAAGACCTGGCCGCGCTCCCCCTATGCGACAAGGCGATGCTGCGCGAGTCGCAAGCCGCGCATCCGCCCTTCGGCGATTACCTCGCGGCGGTGCGCGAGTTCGTCATCCGCCTGCACCGCACTTCCGGCACTACCGGCCAGGCCATGAACATTGCCCAGACCGAGGCCGACGCGGCGCAGACGGCTGCGGTCGGCGCGCGCTGCTTCCAGGCCGCCGGGCTCACCACCGGTACGCTCACGGTGCACTGCCTCAACTACCGGATGTGGATGGGCGGGGTGAGCGATCACCTCTCCCTCGAAGCCGCAGGTGCCACCGTGATCCCCTTCGGCGCGGGAGACAGCCAGATGCTGGTGCGCACGATCCTCGACCTCAAGGTCGGCGTGATCCACTGCACGCCCTCCTACCCCGCCGCCCTTGAGCGGACCATCGCAGAGCACTTCCCAGGCCTCGCGCCGCGCGACCTGGGGCTGAGATTGGGTCTCTTCGGCGGCGAGGCGGGGCTGGACAATCCGAGCTTCCGCGAACGCCTGGAATCGGTCTGGGGCTTCACCGCGCGCAATGCCAACTACGGCGTCTCCGACGTGTTCAGCAACTTTGCGAGCCAGTGCTGGGCCAACAACGACCTGCACTTCCTGGGCGAGGACGTGCTCTACCCGGAGCTGATCGAGCCGGAGAGCGGCGATCCGGTGTCCTGGCGGGAGGGCGCGAGCGGCGAGCTGGTGCTGACCCACCTCAAGCGGGAGGCGCAGCCGCTAGTGCGCTTCCGCACCAACGACGTGATCGTCATCACGGGCACAGGCCCGTGCACCTGCGGGCGAGAAGCCACCCGCTTCCGCGTTCTCGGCCGCAGCGACGACATGGTGGTGGTACGCGGCGTCAACATCTTCCCCACCGCCGTCGGCGGCGTGATCGGCGGCTTCGACGCGCTCTCCGGCGAGTTCCGCATCCGACTCAAGGGCAGCGGGCCCTACGACCGGCTGCCCGTGGAAGCCGAGATGGCGGAAGACGCCGAGGCCTCGGGCGCGCTGGCTGCACGGGCGGAAGAGGCGATCAAGGCGACGCTGCGCGCCTCGGCCAACGTGACCCTGCTGCCGCCCGGCTCGCTGCCGCGCACCGGCGGCAAGACGCAGCGGCTGATCCGGGAGGATTGACGATGGCGGGCACCGTGCTCACCGGCATGACGGCGGGAGTCGCCACGCTGACGCTCAACCGGCCGGAGCGGCTCAACGCGCTCAACGCCACGCTGCTCGCCGATCTCTGCGCCGCGCTCGATACGGCACTTGCCGACGATGGGGTGGGCGCGCTGGTCCTGCGCGGGGCGGGGCGCGCTTTCTGCTCCGGCGACGACCTCAAGGAGATCGAGAGCCAGACCGCCGGCGAAGCGGAGACCCGGGCCTTCATCGAGGCGATCCAGGAGGTCTCGCGCCGCCTGGTGCTGGGCGACAAGGTGGTGGTCGGCGCCATCCACGGCTGGGCCGTGGGCGGTGGGTTGGAATGGGCGATCAACTGCGACCTGGCAGTCTTCGGCGAGGGTACCAAGTGCTTCTTCCCCGAGATCAAGTGGGGAATGTTCCCGACCGGCGGCGTGACGGCAATCCTGCCGCGCATCGTGGGGCTGGCGAAGACCCGCGAGCTGATGCTGCTCGGCGAGACTTTTGGCGCACGGGAGGCTCACGAGATGGGCCTCGCCTGGCGCGTGGTGCCGGACGATCAGGTCTTCGAGACGGCGCACGAGACGGCCACGCGCATCGCCGCCCTGCCGCAAGGCGCGGTGCGCGAGCTCAAGCGGGTGCTCAACCGGGCGGGCGGCCTCGACATCGAGGGCGCGCTCGCGCTGGAGACCGAGGCGACGGTGCGGCGCTTCCTCGACCCCGCGACGGCCGAGCGGGTCAAGAGCTTCGGCGACTGACCTCTTTCCGGTCAGCCGTCTTCCTTGGCCTCCCCACCCTCCCCCTGCGCCGCCGCGAAGGCTTCGAAGCGTCCCTCCCCGATTGCGGCGCGCAGGTCGGCCATCAGCCGTTGATAGAAATAGAGGTTGTGCTGGCTCAGCAAGATGGGGCCGAGCATCTCGCCGGTGCGGAACAGGTGGTGGACGTAGGCGCGGCTGTAGCCCGCGCAAGTGGGACAAGCGCAGGCGGCATCGACCGGCGACGAGTCCTCGGCGTGACGGGCGTTCCGCATGTTGAGGGTTCCGCTTGCGGTGTAGGCGCGCGCGGTGCGGCCCGAGCGGGTGGGCAGCACGCAGTCGAACATGTCTATCCCGCGCCGCACCGCCTTCACGATGTCGTCCGGCGTGCCCACCCCCATCAGGTAGCGCGGCCGCTCCGCCGGCAGCGCGCCTTCGAGCCCGTCGAGCACCGCCAGCATCTGGGCCTGCCCCTCGCCCACCGCGAGCCCGCCCACGGCGTAGCCGTCGAAGCCGATCTCCGTCAGCGCCGCCGCCGATTCCGCCCGCAGCTCGGGGAATACGCTGCCCTGCACGATGCCGAAGAGCCCATAGCCCGGCCTGGGCACGAATGCCTCCTTGCAGCGCGCGGCCCAGCGCATGGAGCGGCGCATCGACTCTGCGGCTTCCTCCTCGCTCGCCGGAAAGGGCGTGCACTCGTCCAGCACCATGGTGATATCGCTGTCTAGTGCATGCTGGATTTCCACGGCGCCCGCCGGCGTCAGATGATGGCGGGAGCCGTCGGTATGCGCGCGGAAGACGACGCCGTCCTCCTGCACGGTGCGGAGCTGGGCGAGCGACATCACCTGGAAGCCGCCCGAATCGGTGAGAATGGGACCCGGCCAGTTCATGAATTCGTGCAGACCGCCAAGTTGAGCAATGCGCTCGGCACCCGGCCGGATCATCAGGTGATAGGTGTTGGCGAGCACGATCTCGGCCCCGCTCGCCCGCACCGTATCCACCGTGAGTCCCTTGACCGCCGCCTGAGTCCCCACCGGCATGAAGGCGGGAGTGTGAACGGGTCCATGAGCGGTCTCCAGCCGGCCGAGCCTGGCGCGGCCCTCCGTCGCCTCCACGGTGAAGCCGAGGCTCACGGCGCGTCTCCACGCGCGAGCAGGCAGGCATCGCCGTAGGAATAGAAGCGATAGCCGGCCGCCAGCGCCTCCGCGTAGGCCGCCTTCATCCGCTCGGTGCCGGCGAAGGCGCAGACCAGCATGAAGAGGGTCGAGCGGGGCAGGTGGAAGTTTGTCAGCATCAGGTCGACGGTCCTGAAGCGATAGCCCGGCTCGATGAAGAGATCGACCTCGCCGGCGAACGCCTCGACGGTCCCGTTAGGCTTGGCTGCGCTTTCCAGCAGCCGCACGACCGTGGTGCCGACCGCGACGATGCGCCCGCCGGCGGCGCGGCAGCTATTGATGGCGGAGGCCGTATCGGGCGTGAGTTCGCACCACTCCGCGTGCATCGGGTGATCGGCGGTGTCCTCCACCGAAACCGGCAGGAACGTTCCGGCACCGACGTGGAGGGTGACGAAACATCGTGCGATGCCGCGCGCGTCTATGGCCTGCAGCAGGCGCTCAGTGAAATGGAGCCCGGCGGTCGGTGCGGCGACGGCGCCTTCATCACGGGCAAATACGGTCTGATAGTCATCGCGGTCGCGCTCATCCGCGTCGCGCCGGATGTATGGCGGGAGCGGCATAGCGCCGTGGCGTTCGAGGGCCTCGGCGAGCGCCGGGCCGCCCCGGTCGAAGACCAGGCTCACCTCTGGGCCGTCCCGCGCCTCGACCTTGGCGAAGAAACCCTCGGCGAAGCGCACCGTGTCGCCCGGCCTGAACCGCCGCGCGGGCTTGGCGAACGCTAACCAATGGTCGTCGCCCAAGCGCCGGTGCAGGGTGAGCTCAACCCGCACCTCGCCCCTCACCCCCGCAAGGCGCGCCGGGATCACCCTCGTGTCGTTGAAGACCATCATGTCGCCCGGCTGCAGCAAGGCCGGGAGATCCGCGACGCCACGGTGGACGAGGCCGGCGGTTACATCCAGAAGGCGCGCGGAATCGCGAGGGCGGGCGGGGCGCGTCGCGATCGCCTCGCGCGGGAGGTCGAAATCGAAGGCGTCGACCCGCACCGATGTCCGCCGGCGCCGCCGGCCTCAGGGAGGGGCCGTCCCGAACCGCTCGGCGAGGCGCTCGGCGATGAGCGGCGAGACGAAGCTCGACACGTCGCCGCCGAGGGAGGCGATCTCCTTGACCAGCTTGGAGGCGATGAAGTGATGCCGCTCCGAAGCCATCAGGAACACGGTCTCCACGCCCTGGTCGAGCCTGGCGTTCATCCCCGCCATCTGAAACTCGTACTCGAAGTCGGAGATGGCCCGGAGCCCGCGCACGATGACCGTGGCGTCGACCTCATGGACGAAGTGCATGAGCAGGGTGTCGAAGCTGCGCACCTCCAGTTGCGGCGGCTCGAGCCCGAGCGCTGCGAGGTCCTGGGCGGTGAGCGCCACCCGCTCGTCTACGTCGAACAGCGGGTTCTTGCCCGCGTTGACGGCAACCGCCACGACCAGCCTGTCGACCACCCGGAGCGCGCGCCTGATGATGTCCTGATGGCCCGTGGTGATCGGGTCGAAGGTGCCGGGATAGAGGCCGATCCGCTCAGCCATCCTGTGCTGCTCCAGTGTTCGCCGCCGCCTCGCCCGCCGCGTCGTTGCCGTTCACGTCGGCGAGCCGCGCCGCCGACACCACCCGCTCGCCCTTGCCCAGCCGAAAAACCGTCACGCCACGCGTATCTCTCCCCGTCTTCCTGATGCCCTTCACCGGGCAGCGGATCAGTTGACCGCCGTCGGTCACCAGCATGATCTCGTCCCGGTCAGCCACGGGGAAGGCGGCGACCACCTCGGTCTCGCCGGCGCCGATGGCGGTGTTGATGATACCCTTGCCGCCGCGCCGGGTCAGGCGGTAGTCGTGGCTGGAGGTGCGCTTGCCGAAACCGTCGCTGCGGACCGTGAGGAGAAACTGCTCCTGCGCGGCGAGTTCGGCGCGGCGCTCCTTCGTAAGCTTGGGGGCCTCCCCCTCGCGCGCGCGTCTGAAGTAGGCGTCCCGCTCGGCTGCGTCGAGATCGACGTGCGCGAGCACGCTCATCGAGATCACCCGGTCGCCCTCGGCGAGGTCCATCCCGCGCACGCCGGACGAGCTGCGGCCCCGGAACAGGCGAACGTCGGCGGCGGCGAAGCGGGTGCACTTGCCACCGCGAGCAGCCAGAAACACGTCATCGCTATCGGAGCAAGTTTGCACGCCGATGATGCGATCGTCGTCGCCGAGCTTCATGGCGATCTTGCCGGCGGACGGCACGTTCACGAAGTCGCTCGCGCTGTTGCGCCTGACCGAGCCCGCGGCGGTCGCGAACATGAGCTGGAGCCTGGCCCACTCATCCTCGTCCTCCGGCATCGGCAGGATGGTGGATATGGTCTCGCCCTTCGCCAGCGGCAGCAGGTTGACCAGCGCCTTACCGCGCGCCTGAGGCGCGGCCTGCGGCAGACGATAGACCTTGAGCTTGTAGACCTTGCCGGCCGTAGAGAAGAACAGCACGGGCGTGTGCGTGTTGACGACGAAGACCTGCGAGACGAAGTCCTCGTCGCGGGTGCTCATGCCGGCCCGGCCCTTGCCGCCGCGCCGCTGCGCCCGATAGGTGGAGAGCGGCACCCGCTTGACGTAGCCGCGGTGGCTGAGCGTGACCACCATCTCCTCGCGTTGGATCAGGTCTTCGACGTCGTGCTCGAACTCGGCCTCGCCCAGCTCGGTGCGCCGCGCATCGGCGAACTTCTTGCGGGTGGCGACCAGCTCGTCGCGCAGCACCGAACGCAAGCGCTCCCGATTCTGCAGGATGTCGATGTAGTCCTTGATCTGCTCGACGATGCCTGCGAGCTCGTCGGCGATCTTGTCGCGCTCCATGGCGGTGAGCCGCTGCAGGCGCAGCTCCAGGATCGCCCGTGCCTGCTCGTCGGTGAGCCGGCAGGTGCCCGCCTCCGTCACCCGCTGGCGTGGATCCGCGATCAGCGCGATCAGCGGGCCTGCGTCCCTCACCGGCCAGTCGCGGCCGGTGAGGGCGGCGCGGGCCTCGGCCGGATCCTTGGCCTTGCGGATCAGCGCGATGATCTCGTCGATGTTGGCAACGGCGATGGCGAGACCGGCGAGCGCGTGGGCCCGCGTTCGTGCCTGCCTGAGCTGGTAGGCCGTGCGCCGGGTGACGACCTCTTCGCGGAACTCGATGAACGCCGCGATAATGTCCTTGAGCGTCAGCAGCTCGGGACGTCCGCCGCGCAGAGCCAGCATGTTCACGCCGAAGCTGGTCTGCAGCGGCGAGTAGCGGTAGAGCTGGTTGAGCACCACCTCGGCCATCGCGCTGCGCTTGAGCTCGATGACGACACGCACGCCGTCGCGGTCCGATTCGTCGCGGAGATCGGCAATCCCCTCGATGCGGCGCTCGTTCACGAGGCCGGCGATGCGCTCGATCATGCGCGCCTTGTTCACCTGGTAGGGGATCTCGGTGACGATGATCGCCTCGCGGTCCTTGCCGGCCTGCTCGATCGTCGTGCGGCCGCGCATGACCACGGAGCCGCGGCCAAAGTGATAGGCCTGACGGATGCCTGCAGCGCCGATGATCATGGCGCCGGTCGGGAAGTCCGGCCCCGGCACGTGCTCCATCAAGGCATCGATGGTGATCTCCGGGTCGTCGAGATAGGCGCAGGCGGCATCGACCACCTCGCCCAGATTATGGGGCGGGATGTTGGTCGCCATGCCGACCGCGATGCCGCCCGCCCCGTTGACCAGGAGGTTGGGGAAGGCCGCCGGCAGCACCACGGGCTCGTGCGCCGATTCGTCGTAGTTGGCCTGGAAATCGACGGTCTCCTTGTCGATGTCGGTAAGCAGCGCGTGCGCGGGCTCGCCCAGGCGCACCTCGGTGTAGCGCATCGCCGCCGGCGGGTCGCCGTCCATCGAGCCGTAATTGCCCTGCCCGTCCAGCAGCGGCAGCCGCATCGAGAATTCCTGCGCCATGCGCACCATGGCGTCGTAGATCGCGGCGTCGCCGTGGGGGTGGTACTTGCCCATGACGTCGCCGACCACGCGGGCCGACTTGCGGTAGGGCTTGTTCGAGTCGTAGCCGCTCTCGTGCATCGAGTAGAGAATGCGGCGATGCACCGGCTTTAAACCGTCGCGCACATCGGGCAGCGCGCGGCTCACGATCACGCTCATCGCATAGTCGAGGTAGGAGCGTTTCATCTCCTCCTCGATGGCGACGGGGGGCGTCGGGGGCGCGCCGCTGTCGGGCGGTTCCCGAGGGGGCGCGGAGGGCGGTATCTCTGTCACCAATGACCGGAAAGATTATTGGAAGACAAGGAATTAGGCCGCGCGTAGCGACTCGATCCTCACGCCTTGCAGACTACAGGAGTTGGCCCCGATTCACAATGTTGCAGATGCGAAATGACGTGCCGCCCGCGGTCCTCACGACCGGTGCTTCCGGCGACCGATTCTCCCGAGCGCTTTGACTTCTACCGTCAGTTTTTTCAGCTTCCGTCCGCGTCTCGGGAGGGGATCAGCATCTCGAAGGTCGCGCCCTGTCCCGGTTGGGACTCGACCGACAGATCGCCGTTCCATCCGCGCACCAGGCTGTAGGCGATGGCAAGCCCGAGGCCCTTGCCGTCCCCTGTCCCCTTGGTCGTGAAGAAGGGCTCGAACACATGGCTCTGGAGCCCGGGTGGAATCCCCGGTCCGTCGTCCTGCACCCTGACCCGCACATAATCGCCAGCGGTCAGGCCGCGCGCCTCGGCACCCTGCGTGTCGATTGCCGTGCGCTCGACGCTCACCTGTATCCGCCCGCCCGAGCCCATCGCGTCGGTCGCGTTGGCGACGATCTGCGATGCGACTTCGTGGAGCTCCCAGGGATTGACGTGGATTCGGGACGCTTCGTCGTCCACGCGGTACGCGACTTCCAGAGGGGTAACGAGCGCGTCCACGGCAAGCGAAATGCTTTCCAGCACCGCGTTTGCCGCCACGATGGTTTCCTTCGCCCGCATGCCGCCGTCGCCGAACGCGAGCATTCGACTGACGATCGTAAGACCTCCCCGCGCATCTTCCGAGATTCGCTCCAGCCGGGTTTTCTCGTCCGGGCCCAGGGCGGCTTGATCCAATCCTTCCCTGGAAAGCCGTTCGATCGGCTCCAGCACGCGTCGAAGCTCACCGGCGAATCCGCCGCCGAGAGTCCCCATGGCCGCGACCTTGTATCCCTCGCGAAGCTGCTCCTCCATGGCCTGGCGCTGCTCCAACGCGTCGGCAAGCTCGGAGGCCTGCCTGTTCAGGGTCCTGTTCAGTTCCGCGACCTCGTTCCAGCGCCGCAGGGAGAACCACGTCGCCACGATGGCGAGTGCCGGGATGCAGGCGATGATCTCGTCCAGTTCCCAGTCTTCATGCTCTCGTGTGGCCTCGAACAGGATCTCCACCAGCTCGAAGCTTGCGAACACGGCAATGATGGCGGCACCCGCCACCACGCTTATGACCAGATCTTTCCCTGTCCTGCTCATGCCCTGCCCCTTCGCCCGCTGTCCGCCTGGTCAGCGGAGCGCACGCTTCTGCGCTCTGTCGTTCGCCTTGTCCATTATCCAGTGATCTGCGGTCGTCCGCGTTCGACGTCCACTCGGACCGAGTCCGGTGAAGACGCATCGCGCAACCGAATCACGCAAATACAAATTTGGTGTGCCGCCCCATCAACGGGGTCGGGTCACCCGACGGCGCTGTCGCCCTGCCGGCCCGGCGACCGAGGCCTAGAACGGTTATAGGCCCTTTCACGGGCGATGTTTGACTGAGTGCCTTGTATTTCAATGGGTTGGAGCGACCCAGGGTCCGGCACACCGCCTATCGTGTAATGATTCTTGTCAAGTTCGGGCCGGCGCGCGAGGCGCCGGCCCGGTGCGAGGGGGATGGTGGCGACCAGCTCCTAGAACGTGAGCTCGGTGTCGGCGGCGGGCGCCGCGGCAGCCGTCGAGGTCGAGTCGTCCTGCGTGGCCATGCCGTTCCCGTTCGGGCGCTCGAGGAACTGGATGCGTCCGCCCGGGACCAGCAGGATCTCGGTCGAGAAGCGGTCGCCGTCCTCGCCGGGCTTCGACCAGCGCCGCGTCTGCAGCTTGCCGTCGATGTAGACCAGGCGACCCTTCCGGGCGTGCTTCTCGAGCATGTCGATGAGCCCGTCCTGGAAGGTGACGATGCGGTGCCACTCGGTCTTGTCGACCCGCTCGCCGTCCTTGATGTAGGACTCGTCGGTGGCGACGCTGAGGTTCGCCACGCGCCCCCCGCTGGTGAGAGGGCGCAGAATTTCAGCGGGGAATCAGGGCTGATCCGCTCGAATTAATCGAGGATTTGGGGTGGTTGCCCCCCGGCGATCTTGCATGAAGGCCGCCGGAGGGCTTGTCTCGGTGACGGTGATATCAACCTGAGACGGCCCCAATGTCGCACAAGCTGTTCCGGCACTCCATCCATTCGAATGCCCGGGTCTGGGCTTTTCTCAAGCGCGTCGATGCGGCGGAGGCGGAGGCCTGCCGAGCGGCCGGCTGTCCGCGCTGCGGCGGCACGCTTCACAGCGCGACCTACCCGCGCAAGCCCTACGGTCTGGCGGTGGATCTTCGGGACGACGCGCGGCGCTTCAGCTTGTGCTGTTCGTCATGCCGGCGCCGCGTGAAGCCGCCGTCGGTGCGTTTCTTCGGGCGCCGCTTCTACGTCGGGGCGCTGTTCCTGGTGGTGAGCGCGCTGGCTGTGGCCGGCGGCGTGCGGTTGCAGACGATCGCGCGGCGGTGCGGGGTTCCGGCCTCGACGCTGAAGCGCTGGCGGCGCTGGTGGCTGGAAGTCTTCCCGCTGACCCGGGAGTGGGGGGCGAAGCGGGGCGCGCTGGCGGCGCCCCCCGCCGACGTGCCGCTGCGCTGGCTGCTGCGCACCATGCGGGGCCGCGGCTTCCGCTCGCGGCTGTTGCGCAGCCTGGTCTGGCTGATGCCGTGGACCGGCTTTTGCGCGCTCGGCGCCGGGCCGGCGGCGCCCGCAGAAAACGTTTCTGTCATGAACGGATAGGGCGCTCTACATGGGCATCTCCCCGACACGGCCAGGGAGAGATGCCGCCATGGACAGCAACAACGGAGGGGGCGACCGCGACCGGTGGGCGCGGCTGCGCTTCGCGGTCGTCGGGCCGTTGCTGGCCTCGCCGCCGCCCACGGGGCAGTTGCGGGCGGAGCTGGAGCGGCTGTCGCAACGCGACTGGGATCACCCGTCCGGCAAGGGGCCGGTGCGCTTCTCGGTGTCGACGATCGAACGCTGGTACTACCAGGCACGGGCGGCGGACCGGGATCCGGTCAAGGCGCTGCGCCGCCGGCCGCGCACCGATGCCGGCCGCGAGCGGGCGATGTCGCCGGCGCTGATCGAGGCGCTGCGCGGCCAGTACCGGGCGCATCCGTCGTGGTCGGGGCAGCTGCATTACGACAACCTGCGGGCGCTGGTCGAGGTCGATCCGGCGCTCGGCCCGATGCCCTCCTACGCGACGCTGACCCGGGCAATGCGCAATCGCGGGTTGGTGCGCCAGCGCCGCCGGCGGCGCTTCGACCGGGAACCCGAGCGGGCGCCGGTCGAGCCGCGCGAGGTGCTGAGCTTCGAGGTCTCGCGCAGCCATGCGCTCTGGCACACCGACTTCCATCATGCCCGGTGCCGGGTGCTGACCGCGTCCGGCGCCTGGCGCACGCCGATCATGCTCGGCTTCCTCGACGACCACTCGCGGGTGGGTTGCCACCTGCAGTGGTACCTGGAGGAGACCGCCGAGGTCTTCGTCCACGGGCTCTGCCAGGCCTTCATGAAGCGCGGCCTGCCGCGCGCGCTCATGAGCGACAACGGCTCGCCGATGATGGCGGGGGAGGTCGAGGAGGGGCTGCACCGGCTCGGCATCATCCACTCCAGGACCCTCGCGGGGGCGCCTCATCAGAATGGCAAGATGGAGGTCCTGTGGGCCTCGGTCGAGGGCCGCCTGATGGCCATGCTCGAAGGCGTCGAGCCGCTCACCCTGAAGACGCTCAACGACGCGACCGTCGCCTGGGTCGAGCAGGACTACCACCGCCGGGTGCACCGCGAGCTCGGCACCACGCCGCTCAAGCGCCTGCTCGACAGCGACGATGCGTCGAGGCCCTGCCTCGGCCGCGACGAGCTCAGGGCGGCGTTCCGCATCACCGTGAAGCGCACGCTGCGGCGCTCGGACGGAACCGTGTCGCTCGAGGGCATCCGCTATCAGGTTCCCGCGCCGTGGCGCCACCTGAGCACGCTGTGGATCCGCTATGCGCGCTGGGACCTGGCCAGCGTTGATCTGGTCGACGGCCGAAGCGGCGAGCGGCTGTGCACCCTCTACCCGCTCGACCGGCGCGGCAATGCCGGCGGTATGCGCCGCCCGGCCGGGCCCGGCGACAACGATGGCGGCGGCAGCGCCGGCGGGGGCGAAGCCGCGCCGCTGCTCAGGCGCATCCTCGACGACCAGGCCGCGACGGGCCTGCCGCCGGCCTGGCTGCCTCACGCCGAAAGCCCCGGGCCGGGCGAAGACGACGATCGGGGAGACCCCTCATGAACCGCGAAATGCTCACGCTGTACGGCCTCAAGTGGAACCCCTTCTCCACCGACCTCCCGGTCGATGGCCTGATGACCACACCCGCCGTCGAGAACTTCTGCCGCAGGGTCGAACGGCATCTGGTGCGCCAGGGCGGCTTCGCCCTGATCGGCGGCCCGCCCGGCATCGGCAAGAGCGTGGCGCTGCGGTTGCTCGCCGAGCGCCTTGAGCGCATCGACAGGTTGAGCGTCGCGGTCCTCACCCATCCGTCCTCCAGCGTCGCCGACTTCTACCACGAGATCTCCGACCGCTTCGCCATCACCATGGCCCACAACAATCGCTGGAATGGGATCAAGGGACTGCGGCAGCGCTGGCTCGACCACCTCGACGACACGCGCATGCGCCCACTCCTGCTGGTCGACGAGGCACAGGAGCTGCCCAACGCGGTGCTGACCGAGATGCGCCTGCTCTCCTCGACCGACTTCGACTCGCGCACCATCCTTGGCGTGGTGCTGGCCGGTGACAACCGGCTGCTCGCAAAACTGCGCACGCCGGAGCTGCATCCCATCGACTCCCGCATCCGCCAGCGCCTCCTCATGACGCGTCCCGAAGACGAGGATCTACTGCGCCTCCTCGACCACCTGCTGGAGGAGGCCGGCAACCCCGCCCTGATGACCGCCGGCCTCAAGGACACCCTCGTCGCCCATGCCGGCGGCAACCCCAGGACGCTCACCGTCATGGCCGATGCGCTGCTCGCCGCCGGCGCCGATCAGGATCGTGAAGTGCTCGACGAAAAGCTCTTCCTGGAGACCTGGGGGGAGCCCACCAAGACCAGGAGAGCGCGCCGGTGAAGGGCTTCCCGACCCGAAGCCCGGCCGACCTTGAGGACCGCCCGAGCCGGCAGCAGTGGCTGGTCGACGGCCTCTGGGGACGCCAAGCCGTCGGCATCGTCGGCGGCGAACCCAAGTGCGGCAAATCCTTCCTGGCTCTGGACCTCGCCGTGGCCGTCGCCGCCGGCGTTCCCTGTCTGCGCCGCTTCGCCGCCAAACAGCCCGGACCGGTCCTGCTGTTCGCGGCCGAGGACGCCGGCCACATCGTGCGCGCCCGGCTTGAGGGCATCGCCCGGGCAGCCGGCGCCAGCTTCGAGACGCTCGACATCGCCGTCATCGACGCTCCCATCCTGCGCCTCGACCATGCCAACGACCGGCAGCGTCTGCGCGAGACCGTGCAGCGCATCGCGCCACGCCTCGTGGTCCTCGACCCCCTGGTCCGCCTGCACGGCGTCGATGAAAACACCGTCGCCGAGGTCGCTCCCATACTCGGCTTCCTGCGCGACCTCCAGCGCCGCTTCGAGACCGCCGTCCTGCTCGTCCACCATGCCCGCAAGAGCGGTGCCAGCCGGCCGGGCCAGGCGCTCAGGGGGTCGTCCGAGCTCCATGCCTGGGGCGACAGCAACCTCTATCTGCGCCGCCGCGACAAGCAGATCGTCATGACCGTCGAGCATCGCGCCGCTCCAGGCCTCGCCGACATCGAGATCGAACTCGCCGATGACGGCGAGGGACCCGCCCTGCGCTTGCGGCGGCCGGTGCCGGCCGAGGCCGCGCCGGAGCCGGAAACACCCGAACGGCGCATCCTCCAAGCCCTCGCCGACGCCGATGCACCGCTCTCGCAGCGCCAGATCCGCGAGCGCGCGGCAACCCGGCCCGCAACCGTCGCCGAAGCGCTGAGCAAGCTCGTCCGCGCCGGGCGCGTCGAACGCGCACCCCAGGGCGGTTACCGCCTCGCCGCCGAAAACGCGGCGCCGCCGGCCGCCGTCAACCACGCGGGCCGCAACGACGCGTTACCGAAAACCGTTACCGCCTCGAACCCCTAGGGAGGCAGGGTAACGGTAACGGGTAACACCCCTCGCCAGCCCCCGTTGCCGCACTGCGTCGAGCGATCGGCCCGTGGCCGGAAGCTTGCTTACGGCCATGGATGCACTCCGTCGGATGGACGGCGGGGGGTCACCCGAAGGGCCGGAGCGAAGCGGAGGAGCCGCGTAGCGGCTTGACCCGCCGACGGCCGTCCGACACCCCCGGTCACCCCACCAGCCGCGAACGATGCCCATCAAACAAACCGATCACCGCGCCATCAGATACCGAGAGCGCGCTCAGCTGGTCAGGTGATTGACGGTGACGTCGGCGCCGAGGCGGCCGATGAGTTCCGCGCGGTTCAGTCCGAAGCTCATTGCGATGCTCCTTCAGGTTCTGGATGATGACGATGGGTTGCGAACCGGTTGGGGACCGGAGGTCGCTCGCCTCCAGCCCCTTCCCGTTCACCTTCTCCTCGCTTCCCTCTCACTCGGCTTCGTCGTCCCTGGGGTCGAACGGAGCGGGTTCATCGAGGATGTGGCGGATGGCACGGCCGTCGAGGCCGATGTGTTCCAGCAGTTCGGGGCTGCTCAGCACTTCAAGGTCGGAATCCAACATGGGCGAGGTCTCCTGTAAGGATTGCCGCGCCCGACAGGGGGTCGACGAGGTCGTCTCCCTCTTCCAGGCCGGGCGCTCGCCCGGCGCTCGGCAGCGCTCTGGCTCGACGCGCCCCGGATACCATTGAAGGGACGGACGATGACGCTGATGAAGAACCCCTCGCACCCCGGTGAGGTGCTCGTGGAGCTTTATCTCGAACCGCTCGGCATGAGTGCGGTGGAGCTCGCGAGGCGGCTGCACGTGCCGCGCACGCGCATCGAGCGGTTGGTCAAGGGCGATACCGCGCTGACGGTGGATACTGCGCTGCGGCTCTCGACGTTCTTCGGCAACACGCCGGAGTTCTGGTTGAACCTGCAGCGTTCCTGCGACCTGGCCCGCGCCCGGAACATCGTCGACGTCTCGGACATCGTGCCCCTGGCTGCTGCCTGACGGCGGACAGGAGGACACCGGGGTGTCGCGAGGCCGGCACCGTGTCAAGCCGCTGCGCGGCTCCTCCGCTTCGCTGCGGCCCTTCGGGTGACACGGCGCCGACCACGCGACCTATGGCTGCCATGGCTGTAAGCAAGCTTCCAGCCATTGGCTGATCGCTATACGAGCTCGCTGCCGGTCAGGATCGGAGGGCGACGGGCCGGCTGCGCAGCAGGAGATGGCGGCTGGCCGTCTGCGAAGCAGCGCCGGCCGGCCGGCGAAGCGTCATTCGGTGAACGATCGCAGCCGTGATGCGAGGGTGACGTCGCGCGCCAGGTTCTTCGGAGCCGTCTCGACGGCGGTGCGGAAGGCGTTTCGGTTACCGACGAAGACGACCTGCTCCGAGGCCCGGGTGGCCGCGGTGTAGACGAGGGTTCGGTCGAGGATGCGCGATCGGTAGACGGGCACGATCACGAGCGGCCACTGCGAGCCCTGGGCCTTGTGCACGGAGATGGCGTAGGCGAGCTCGATGAGGTTGCTGTCGGCGGCGCTCAGCCGATGCTCCTGGCCGTCGATGACGGCCGTTGCATGATCGCGGTGGGCTTCGACGATACGCCCGGTCGAGCCGTTCATCAGGTCGCGCTCGTAGTCGTTGCGGGTCCAGATGACCGGGTCGCCCTCGGCGATGTCGGTGCGGCCGGGAACGAGCCGGGAAGTGCCGTTGCCAGCCTGCATCCGCAGTTCGTGGAATCGCCGGTTGATCGCGAGGATCCCCGCCGGTCCCGCGTTGACCGGCGCGATGATCTGCGCATCGCCGCGGCGCAACCCGTCCCTGGCGAGCCGCGCACCGGCGTCGTGGATGACGTCGAACGCCTCCTCCGGGCCGGCATCGATGAAGGTCACGCCGGGCGCGAGGCCGCGGAAGGGACCGAGCTCGGGGCAGCGGCCATTCCGGATGGCCTCGGCCACGGCCGGTATCCCGGTCTCGGCCGATTGGCGCATCACGCGGTCGAGGATGGTTCTCGGGATGGCGGGATGCTCGATGAGGACGTGGAAGGTGAGGCCGAAGCCGATGGGCGGAAGCTGCGCGGGATCGCCGACGAGCACCAGGGAGGCATCCCCGATGCGTCTCACTACCTGCCACAGCAGGGGCAGGTCGACCATGGACGCCTCGTCGATGACGAGGATGTTGCCCGCATGGAGGCGCACGGCCGCCTCGCCGGAGGTCTCCTTGAGGAAGCGGGCGATGGTCATCGCGGGCCGGCCGGTCGACTGGGCCATGCGCTGCGCCGCGCGGCCGGAGAGCGCGATGAGCACGGTATCGCGCCCGAAGCGGTCCGCGAGCTCGCAGATGCCGCGCAGCGAGGTCGTCTTCCCCGAGCCGGCATAGCCGCCGAGGACCGTCAGCCGGCGCCGGAACGCGAGCGCGATGGCCGCCTTCTGCGCGCCCGTGAGGCGGTGCGGCTGGGCGCGGTCATAATCGCCAACGGCGCGGTCGATCTCGTCGGCGGTAAGCGGTGGCATGGCGAGGTCCGATACCGGCGCTTCGGCGGCGAACCTGGAGAGCTCCTCGGCGAGGAAGGCCTCCATGGCGGCGGCGCCCATGGGCTGGATGCCGTCCCCGAAGGGCTCGGCGCCGCCGGCTTCCACAGCGCGCTCGACCGCCCAGGCTCCGGTCGGCCCGCCTTCCGGAGCCGCGACGCCGGGGAGGAGTGTCGTGGCGCCGGCCTCCGCCGAGGCGCGGGGCATCCAGGTGTGGTTTCGGTCGAGGCGGCGATAGAGGGTGGCCTCGACCGCGGCGGCCGCGCGGCGAGGATCGTCGGGCTCGATACCGAGGGCGCGGCAGACCCTGTCCGTCACGGCCCAGGGCAGGAAGCTCGCGAGGAGGTAGGGGTTGTCCTTCAGCGCATCGACGCCGTCATGGCCCCAGCAGCGCGCGATCCGGATCGCGGTGCGTGTGCCCACCGCCGATGCGACCCCCCGGCCTTCCAGCCAGTCCAGAAGCGCGATCTCCGGGCTCTTGAGCTCATACGTCGCGAACGCGTTGGTGGCGGTTTCATCGCCGAGGATCGCAATCACCTCGGGATTCTTCCGAGCGAGCGCATCGGACAGTCGGTTGCCGAAGGCGGCCGCCAGGGCGGCGGCCTTCGCGGGGCCGATGCCGCGGAAGTCCCTGTCCTCGGCAAGGTACGCCGCGAGCGCCCCGGGGGTTCCCGGCATCGGGGTTTCGGGGCCGGCGCCGGGGGCGTTGCCCGGCGGGCTCATTCCGGCGGCTCGGCGAGCTCGAGGCGGTCCTGCCGCGGGTCCGGGTTCTCCTGCTCCGGGGGGCCGGGGCGGTAACGGCGCCCGGCGGCGATCAGGGCCTGGTCGGTCGCTTCATAGCGCCTGAGGCGCGCGATGAGGGCCGCGTTCCTGGCAACGAGCTCACCGATGCGCCTGTTGTCTCGCGGTTTAGCCCGATAGGAACTCGGGTTTTTTTCCCACATTGGGCTGCCGGTGAATTCCCCGGGATTGTGGCCGAGCGTGGGATGGGTGGACCTGGCGGCTTTGCGTCGCCGGGGCGGTTTCGTAGTCTCGGACTGACGAGGAACAACAAGGAAGAGGCCCGCACGGGCTGATCCCCGCCGGGCCATGGCCGGTTTGCAGCTTCGTTACGAGACGGGGCTTACCGGCGAGGAATACGTTAAGACCGAGGCGTGGCGCGAGGCAAGGCTTGAGCGCTGCCCGAATCACCCGCACGGCGGATGTTCCGTGGGCAGCCACGGCACCTACGGGCGGAAGACCCCGCCCGGTGCGAAGGTTCCCCGCTGGTATTGCCGTGAGAGCCATACGACGATCAGCATGCTGGCCGACTGCCTGTCGTCGCGGCTGCCGGGCACGCTCGACGATCTGGAAGCGGTTGTTGTGGCGGCGGAGAAAGCCGGCAGCCTGGAGGAGGCAGCGAACGAGGTGCGCTGCCCCGAGGACGAAGACGCGATCGAGCTTCCCGGCGCGATGCGCTGGGTGCGCCACCGGCTTCGCCTGGTCCACAACGTTCTTGTCCGTGTCATCGGCCTGATCCCCGACCGGCTGGCGGGCTGCGCGGCCACCATGGTGGCGGTTCGCGAGCGTCTCAACAGCGACAGCGCCTTGATGGCGCTGCGTGGCCTGGTGTCTGAGCAACTGCAGATGCTGCCCGCCCCATTGGGCTTCCAACCCCACGGAATCGGCACGATGAGTCGCAAGGCGGGCTTCCAACACTCGATGGGGCCTGATCCCCCTCCGGCGGCGGCGTAGCGTCATGGTCCCGGGGCCGAAGAGCCCCAGCAACGAGGACCATGACATGAAGGAATCCGACGACGACCTTCGCCAGGCGATCGCGCTGTTCCGATACGGCGTCATCGCCGATCTGGTGCATCTGCCGATGGGCGCCAAGGGCGTCGGCGACAAGCTTCGCGAGAAGGCGAGCCAGACCTATGCCATCCCCGGAACCGACCGGACCCGTGTCGCCGCCGACACCATGCGGGACTGGATCAGGCATTATCGCGATGGCGGCTTCGAGGCGCTCTACCCCAGACCACGTAGCGACCGCGGGAAGCCCCGGCGGCTGCCGGCCGAGGTCGCCGAGCGCCTGGTCACGCTGAAGGTCGACAACCCGACCTGGCCGGTGCGCGCGATCATCCGCGCGGCCGTCGAGGAGGGCATCGATCACCCGCTCGCTCCATCCACCGTGCACCGGCTGCTGAGCCGCGAGGGGCTGTTCGACGGCAAGCCGCCGGACGGCGCCGACCGCCGCCGCTTCGCCTTCCGGGACGCCGGCGAGCTGTGGATGAGCGACGTCATGCACGGGCCGAAGGTCCGGCACGGCCGGAGCCGACGCAAGACCTACCTGATCGCCTTCATCGACGACGCCACCCGGGTCGTGCCCTTCGCCGCCTTCGCCATGGCCGAGAGCGTCCAGGCCTTCCTGCCCGTGTTCAAGAACGCGCTGATCCGCCGCGGCCTGCCGCAGCGCCTCTATGTCGACAACGGCGCCGCCTACCGCTCCCGCCAGCTCGCCCTGATCTGCGCGAAGCTGGGCATCGTGCTGGTGCATGCCAGGCCGTATCAACCAGCGGGAAAGGGCAAGATCGAACGGTGGTTCAGAACGCTTCGCGCCGGCTGGCTCGCCCATCTCGATGCGCCGGTCCTGGACAGCCTCCAGACGCTCAACCGCAGCCTGTGGGCGTGGATCGAGGGCGAGTATCACAACAGTCCGCATCGCGGCCTTGAGGGGCGCACCCCGCTCGAGCAATGGGCACTCGCCTCGGCCGCGGTCCGCTACCCCGACGCCACGCTGGACCTCGACGATATCTTCCTCTTCGAGGCCAAGCGGCTGGTCCACAAGGACCGCACCGTCAGCCTGAACGGCCGCGTCTACGAGGTCGACGCCCTGCTGGTCGGCCACAGGGTGGTGCTGCGCTACGACCCGGATGCGCCGCCGTCGCGGCCGCTCGGCGTGGTGCACGACGGCAAGCCTGTCGGCCAGGCAACCCGCCTCGACGCCTACGCCAACACCGCGGTGAAGCGCGGCCACTACTCCAAGAAGATCGAACCCGACGACCCGGCCCCAGAGCCGCCGCCCTCGCCGCTCAAGATGCGCAAGTTCAAGGAGGACGACTGATGTACCAGCGCCACTTCGCCTTCACCCGCATGCCCTTCGAGACCGTGGCGGAGACCGACGAGCTGTTCGAATCCAGCGCGCGCCGCGAGGCCGAGGCCCGGCTCGGCCACCTCATCGAGCTCAAGGGCATCGGCATGCTCACCGGTGAGGTCGGTGCCGGCAAGACAACCGTGTGCCGGCATCTTACCGCCCAGCTCCACCCCGGCCTGTTCCGAGTCCACTACGTCTCGCTGACCACCGGCAACGTGCTCGACATGTACAAGTCCATCGCCTGGGAGATCGGCATCACCGTCGAGCGCTCGCGATCCTCGGCCCACCACGCGATCAGGACCGAGATCTCGCGCCTCGCGACCGAGGCCAGGCAGTTCCCGGTGCTGGTCGTCGACGAGGCCCATCATCTGCGCAACGACGTGCTGGAGGACCTCCGCCTGCTGACCAACTTCGCGATGGACTCCGAGAACCGCATGTGCCTGATCCTGGTCGGGCTGACCGAGCTCAGGCGGCGGCTGTCGATGGCGGTGCACGAATCGCTCTCCCAGCGCGTCGTCGTCCGCCACCACCTCACCGGCCTCGACCGCGACGAGGTCGAGGCCTATCTGACCCACCGCCTGCGCCTCGCCGGATGCGAGCTGCCGCTGTTCGAGGACGCCGCCGTCGAGGCCCTGTTCCAGGGAACCCGCGGCCTGCCGCGCCAGGTCAACCGCCTCGCCCACTACGCGCTGTCGGCCGCCGCCCTGGAGAAGGCGAAGACGGTCAACGCCGGCCACCTCCAGAATGCCATCGAGGAGCTCAAGCCGTGACCGGCACCGGGGACGCGGCGGCGAACGGCTTCCCGACGCGGGCGCCGGTGGAGCTGGAGGACCGGCCGCGCCAGCAGCAGTGGCTCATCGACGGGCTGTGGGGGCGCCAGGCGGTCGGCATCGTCGGCGGCGAGCCCAAGTGCGGCAAGTCCTTCCTGGCGCTCGACCTCGCCGTCGCGGTCGCCGCCGGCGTCCCCTGCCTGCGCCGCTTCGCCGCCGACGAGCCAGGACCCGTCCTGCTGTTCGCCGCCGAGGACGCCGGCCACATCGTGCGTGCCCGGCTCCAGGGTATCGCGAGCGCCGCAGGCGCCCGGTTCGAGAGCCTCGACATCGCAGTCATCGACGTGCCCGCGCTGCGCCTCGATCATCGCGCCGACCGCCGGCGGCTGGTCGAGACGGTGCAACGCATCCGGCCCCGCCTCGTCGTCCTCGACCCCCTGGTCCGGCTGCACGGCGTCGACGAGAACACCGTCGCCGAGGTCGCCCCCATCCTCGGCTTCCTACGCGACATCCAGCGCCGCTTCGGAGCCGCCGTCCTGCTCGTCCACCACGCCCGCAAGAGCGGCGCCACAAGGCCCGGCCAGGCCCTGCGCGGAAGCTCGGAACTGCACGCGTGGGGCGATTCGAATCTCTACCTGCGCCGACGCGACAGGCAGATCGTCATGACCGTCGAGCACCGCGCCGCCCCCGGCCTCAATGACATCGAGATCGAACTCGCCGATGACGGCAAGGGGCCCGCGCTGCGCCTCCGCCAAGTGGATACTGCCGAGGCCGCGCCCGAGCCCGAAACCGCCGAACGGCGCATCCTCAAGGCGCTCGCCGAAGCCGGGACGCCGCTGTCGCAGCGCCAGATCCGCGAACGCGCCGCGACCCGGCACAAGACCGTCGGCGTCGTCCTCAAAAAGCTCGTCCGCGAAGGACGCGTCCGGCACGACGCCGAGGGGCACTACGGCCTCGCCGCGGGCCAGGCCGAAAAGGCCTCCCCGGCCGCCAACGGCAGCCACCCCGACAACGCCCGGTTCCCGGTTCCCGGTTCCGCCCATCCCTAGGGGTTCGAGGGGGAACCGCTCACGGGAACCACCCTCGCAAACCGCTCGTCAGGCTCCGGCCACGACAAGGCGTCGAGCGATCGGCCCATGGCCGAAAGCTCCGCTTACGGCCATGGATGCACTCAGTCGGGCGGACGGCGGCGGGTCACCCGAAGGGCCGTAGCGCAGCGAAGGAGCCGCGTAGCGGCTTGACGCGCCGACGGCCGGCCGACACCCCCCCACCCCCTCTCTTCCTTCCGACAATGACCAAACAGCGTGGGAAATCCGCCTCGCCGCCGCGCGAAATAATCCGGCAAATCTGCGGTCAGCTAATCTGGGAAACAACACGCCGCTCCGCGGCGGCGCTCCGGCGCTGTTCCTCGCGCAGGCGCGTCGCGGGCACCATGGCCTCCCCGCCCCCCTCCTCGGCGGACGCTGTGCTCTGTGGACCATGCCCGGAAGATGGAGAGCCCTTGGCCGAGAAGGCGACGCCCTTCTCGTTCGCATATTCCTGAAGCACGGCGCGGAACGCCGGGTTCTGGGTCACCGTCGAGCGCCCGACACCAACGAGCTGGCAGATCTTCGCAAGGTGGAGCGCGGGGCCGTTCATGGGCAGGGTCTCGCCGGCGGCGTCGCGGGCGGCAATCGCCTCGCGCAGACGCCTCACCGCCTGCCGGCCGCGTTCCGGGCCGCTGCTCCCGGTCATGCGTCACCCTCGCTGTAATCGCGCTGCACGGGCTGGAGCGGCGCCTTGAGGCGATGGTCCGGAATGCCGAGCACGCGCGCGTTGTAGGCCCAGATGGCGAACTGGCCCTCCATGATCTCGTTGTGGCCCGCCAGCCGGGCAAGCTCCGCGTCAAGGGATTCGACGCGGGCAAGCAGAGCGGTCCTGATCTCCTTTCTCGCTTGCGGGTGGCGGATTTCGTGGTTGCGCCTGACCTCCTGCTTCCGGGCCGCGAGCGCAGCCCCGATCTCTTCGTGGCTGGACAGGGCCTGGCGGGAGTAGCCGTGGCGCAGGCGTCGTTTCGCGAGCTTCACGACCTCCTTCCAGGTGGGCTCGGCGAGCGTGCCGATGCCTTCGACCAGGGCGTCGATGTTGCGCCTGGTGAGACGCCGGGCCATGTCAGGGCGCGCCGAGTTGAAGAGTGGTATCGGGATTCGGAAGCGCGATGCGCCCGGCCGCATCGGAGCCATCGCGGTCGATGGCGTAGCGTGCCTCTTCGTTCAGCCTGAGGATGGCGCCCGCGGGGATCGTGTCGCTATCGATGAGGGCGACCAGCTCGCGCAGGCGCGCGAGCTCGAGCGTTTGCCGCGAGAGCCAGATTTCAGGGCTGGGGTCCCCCGCGGCCACCGCCTCCTCGGCTGATATGATCGCCTTCTCCATGACGGCGAGGCGGTCCCGCAGGGCGCGCTCTGCGCGCTGGTCGCCCTTGACGCAGGCGTGGTCGACGCAGGTCAGGCAGTCGCGGTAGACCGGACAGGGCGACATCGCGAAGTCGTGCAGGCAGGCGCCGTATTTCGTGAGGTGCACGGCGGGCAGATGGCCTTGCATCAGCTGCTTCGCGGTGATCGGCTCGCGCGGGGTGGCGGTCATCGCCCGGTCGAACATGTCCTCGCCGACCGTGCGGGCCTTCGACACGAGAGAGGCGGCCGTCTCGTGGTCGTAGTACCGGTTGTGCCGCGCATCCTTGCGGCCCGCCCATCTGGCGATGTCGAGCTGCGAGAGGTTCCCCTCGTTGGCGAGCGTGGTCATGTAGTGGCGCAGCTGGTGCGGCGTGATGCGCACCGTCGCGCCATCGTCGTCCACCAGAGCAAGGCGTTCGAACAGTCCAGGCACTTCGCCCATTCTGTTGGCCTTTCCGATCATGGTGTTTTCAATGGCCGCGGAGCTGATGCGAGAGAGTCGCCAGAAGATTCTGGAGAATCGCGGTGTCATGTCGGCGATGCGCACGAGCAATGCACGATCGTATCCGAGCCGGGACTTCGCATCGGCCAGCGGGAAGTCCTCGGGGAGTTCCGCCCGGAAGCCTTCCTCGATCGGGGCGCGCAGGTAGAGCTTCGCGGGGGTGGAGACAGCAACTCCGAGCCGTGTTGCGTACTCCCATCGGATACCGATTCCGCTTCTGCGCAATGTGGCCAGCGCGAGTTTCGGATCCGTGACCGCCGCGAGGGTTTCCATGCTGATGTAGCCCTCGCGGGCATGGGGATCGTGCGGGTCGTCCTGCGGCAGGATTGGCTCGCCGGCGACGTACTTGCGGGCGAGCTCCCGCGCCGGTTCCGTGGCCTCACGCAGGCGCTGCAGGGCTTCGCTTGCCAGGGGCACGAGGGTCGTCGGGACCCAGCGTGTTTCCGGCTCCCCGCCTTTCGACGGGTACCAGCGCAGGCCATAGCATCGCTCGCCGTTCTCCAAGGTCTCGACCTCGCAATCGTAGGCGTCGAGCCGGTGGAGCTCGGAGATACGGCTGTGGGTGGCGAGCAGCAGGGCGTAGGCGGATGCGGCAATCACGTCCATCGGGTCGCGGGCGCGGAGGTAGGCTTCACCGAGTGCCGCAATCGCCCGCTGGGAGGGGAGCTTGCGGTCGCGCCTGCGATCGCGTTCGGCGCCGAGGCGCTGGAAGTGGGTGGGGCGCCTGATGTGGCAGCTCCAGGCAAGCGGGTGCGCAACCAGCTCGTGATCGTCGAGAAAGCGCGCGATGGCTTCGAGTTGGCGACCGACGCGATACGCGGTTTCCCGGGCGTAGGTGGATTGGCACGCGGTGGCGGCGACGTTGAAGTCGTCGCACAGCGCACCGGCAATCGACTTGCCGGCTCTCGCCAGCGCCTTGTCGAGATGACGCATTGCGGAGAGGATTTGATGCGGGTTCATCTGCGGGGCGAGGCCGTACCGGTAACGCAGATACGCCTTGAAGAAGTCGACGTTGCGTGCGTCGAGCGGTGCGTAGTCCTCGGTCGATTTGGGCGTTTTCTTGAGGGGGTGGCCCCAGCTCACACGAATCGGATCGCTGTTGCGCCCGGACACCCTGGCGACGCCGCGGAGTTCCCACCTCGGGCTGTCCCAGTCGAGATCGGCGCCGAACACCGCGAGGTCGTCGCGGGCGTAGCGGACGAAGTCGGCGAGGTTTGCCTCGGCGCGACGGCCCTTTCCGGGTTGGAACAGGACGACGTCAGGCATCGGGCTGTGCCTCGCGGGCCTGGCGGCAGCGTTCGGCGACCTCCGCGATCGCCATCATGGTCGCGTCGTTCGCGTTCGCGACCTGCGGAGCGACGCCCTCGGCGAGAAGCGTCTCGCGCTCGTCCAGCAGCGATTCGAGCAGCTCTTCGTGCGGCGCATCGCGCCAGGGACGGAAGGCCGAGCATGTGTAGCAGGCGAGCGGAGCCAGCCGGGTGCAGCTGCGAGGCCCACCGCAGGTCCCGACATTGCCCCCGCTGTCGGCCATGACACGCCGGGAGGGCGCCTCCGCGACACCGGATGCGCTTTCGTCCTTGACCACGGTTCCGGTGAAGAGCCCGGCGAGGGGCTCGAGCAGGCCGTGCAGGGCAGCGTCGATGCGCCCGACGATGGAAGGCCGGGTCTCGACATAGACGCCCACATGCTGCAGGTCGGTGTGATCGAGCAGATCGGCGATGACCACCGGCGGATATCCGGCCTCCGCTGCACGGGTTCCCAAAGTTGCTCGGAAGCGGCGGGGCGACAGCACGACGGGTGCACCGGTGCGCTCGGAGCGGAGGTCGATGGTCTTCTGGATTCGCCTCAGAGCGTATTTGACCCCCTCCCTGCCGACGTGGGCATCTTCGAGCAATTCGTATGAGGGATGCGCGGTCGCAAAGATCGGACGATCCTCCACAGGGATCCCCGGGAAGCGCGCGTCCCGGCGTCGTTCCTCGACGAGCTCGCCGAGCAAGGCGGCAAGCTCGTCCGGGATTGGGCGTTCGCGCGTGAGGCGCTCCCGTGTCCGCTTCTTCAAGGACGGCACCAGGAGGCGCATGGTGGAGGTTCCGCGTTCCGGCGGCAGGAGGTCCCCGCAAACGAGCATCGAGACCTGGCCGGGCCGCGCCCCGGTCGCGCTCAGGGTGAGCAGGATGGCGAAGTCCTGCGTGCTCACCCGGCCCACGCGACAGGCTTCGCGCGCGGTCAGGAGGATGCCTTGCAGCTCCACATCGGTGAACGGGCCCTTGGTCGGGTGGTGCGTGCGAACCGCGGCCCCCTTGACGTTGCCCGGTATCTTGACGCTCTTGAAGAAGTGCAGGACGTCGCGGTCGATTCCGGGGTAGCCGCGTTCGACCCAGAACTTGAGGAACGCTGCGACGTGGCCGAGATAGTGCAGGTCCTCGGCAGCGAGGCGGGACCGGTAGTCCATGAGCGCCGCCGCGGAGATGGTGCCGTCGACGGAGACATGGCGTGCCATCAAGCCCAGGAGGTTGATGGCGTTGGCGACGGTATCGGCCGAACGATTTTCGAAGTACGCCAGTGCGACGTACTTGACGCGGTCGGTCAGGACATCGCCCCAGTACCGGCGAATCGGCTTGAAGCGGATGTACGTTCGGCCCCTTGCGGAGGGGACCGTCCATAAGTCATCGTCGGGGTCGATTCCCAGGTGGCGGTACCAGCTTTGCGGTACGGCAACGGCTGGCGACCCGTCGGTGTCACTCATCGCGGGAATCCGGTTCATTCATGCGCTTCATGAGTTCGCGGGCGGCACGCTCGATGCGTCGGCGCGAGTACCGTTCCGCCATCTTCGAATCGGGACTCCATCCCATGAGGTAATTGCGCAGACGCTCTTCCTCGGCCTCGGTGGTCTGCTTGCCGCGCTGGGCGCTGCGGTCGACGGTGTCCGAGAACCTGTCGTTCCAGGTATGGCGCAGCAGGTGAGGATGGAGGTCGAAGCCGAGCACACGTTGCAGGGAATGGAAGATCTTGCCGATGCTTCTCGGGCTCAGGGGCGCGCCCGGGTTCGTGCCCCCGTGGGCAACGAAGAGATAGTCGTGCTTTCGCGCGCCGGCCTCGGCGCGCCGCCACGCCGCGATGTAGTGGAACAGGATGTCCGACAGTTCCAGCTTCATCGGCACCGTGCGGGCGTTCGATTTGGTGTGGGGTCGTTGCCTTCGCGGATCCTTCGGGTCCGGAGGGCGGCGATGAATCGAGATCGTGAGTTGCCTGAAGTCGATGTCGCGGATCTTCAGGCCGGCGAGCTCGCCCCTGCGCATGCCGGTCTGGTCAAGGCAAGCGATGAGGGCGAGATTGCGGTAGCGTACCGCCTCGGTCCTGAAGGGGTTTTCGGGCGATGCGGGGTCGATGGCGGCGAGAAGCCTTTCGTGCTGTTCGCCCGACAGGCCCTTCTTCGGCTGGGCTGGTGGGCGGGCACTGATCTTGGCCCGGGTGTTGAGCGACGCGACCGCATCGCGCAGGCGTTGGCGGGCATCGTCCGCGGGGCTGTGGCGCGCAAGCCATTCGAGGTATCCGGCAACGAATCGCACCCGGTTGGCGCCGGTCTGGGGCGAGAGGACGTGATCGGGCTGGCGCGGCAGGCGCCGAAGGCCCCCCTTTCCCGAGCGCGGAAAGGTCAGAACATTGCTGCGGTCTGAAGATTGTTCGCGGGCCCGGGCGTGTTCCGTCTTCAGCATGTGCGCCAGGCTCTCGATTTCGCGTTCGCTCAGGCCGGCGCCCGTGGCCATTCGGTCCTCAAGCGTGAACCCGTTGGTCCTGGCCCATTTGCGAGCGAGGGCTATCGCGCGCAGGTGCGCATCGATTGTCTTCTCGGCCCGGCCGGCGTTTCTGAGGGCGGCGATCGAGTAGCGCAGCGTTTCCAGCACGGGACCGCGCCAGTGATCGATCAGAGCGGGGAGCAACTCCCCATCCGGGAGGGTGATGTTGCGGACGGTTTCGGTCGTTGAATCCGACATGGAAATAGGCGCTCTCCCGTGCACGAAAAAAGCTAAACACGGGGAGATTTCCTTGTCAAATACAAAACGACGTATATGAGTAAAGTCCGCAGGGTGTTTTTCCCTGCGAACTTTACAAAAGTGTCAAAGGGCTCCTCAGAACGGGATGTCGTCGTCCAGGTCGGAGGATGAGGGGCCGCTGTCGCGGGCGGCGGACGGGGCGCCGGCCGGCTCGCCGCCGTAGTCGCGTCCGCCGCCGCCACTATCGGCGCGGCTGTCGAGCATCGTAAGCTCGCCGCGGAAGCGCCCGAGCACCACCTCGGTGGTGTACTTCTCCTGCCCCGACTGGTCGGTCCACTTGCGGGTCTGCAGCTGGCCTTCGAGATAGACCTTGGAGCCCTTGCGCAGGTAGTTCTGCGCGACCTCGGCGAGGCGCTCGTTGAAGATGACGACTCGGTGCCACTCGGTCCGCTCGCGCCGCTCGCCGGTCTGACGGTCCCGCCAGTTCTCGCTGGTGGCGACCGACATGTTGACGATGGGCCGGCCGTCCTGCGTCTGACGGGTTTCCGGGTCGCGTCCCAGGTTGCCGACCAGAATGACCTTGTTGACGCTCCCCGCCATGACCCAAACTCCCTCTGTGCTCGCAGGTTCCGGTCTCGACTCTTAGCCGATTGCCGGAGCCGCCTCAAACCGACCCTCGTATGCCGGACACGCATACCGGGCCTCTCGCCTTCGCCGGGCGAAACTCCTATATTCTGCTCCCGATCCCCGAGCCATTTCGTCCGCGCCCATGGCCAAGACCATCAGCGTTCGCGGCGCCCGTGAGCACAATCTGAAGGGCGTCGACGTCGACCTGCCCCGCGACCGCCTGATCGTCATCACCGGGCTGTCGGGCTCGGGCAAGTCCTCGCTGGCGTTCGATACGATCTACGCCGAGGGCCAGCGGCGCTACGTCGAGAGCCTCTCGGCCTACGCGCGCCAGTTCCTGGAGCTGATGCAGAAGCCCGACGTGGAGTCCATCGACGGGCTCTCGCCGGCGATCTCCATTGAGCAGAAGACCACGTCGCGCAACCCGCGCTCCACCGTGGGCACCGTCACCGAGATCCACGACTACCTGCGCCTGCTCTTCGCTCGCATCGGCGTGCCGTATTCGCCCGCGACGGGGCTCCCCATCGAGAGCCAGACCGTGAGCCAGATGGTCGACCGCATCCTGGCGATGCCCGAAGGCACGCGGCTCTACCTGCTCGCGCCGGTGATCCGCGGCCGCAAGGGCGAGTACAGGAAGGACCTCGCCGAGCTGCTCAAGCGCGGCTTCACCCGGGTCAAGATCGACGGCGAGACTTACGACATCGACGCGGCTCCGGCGCTCGACAAGAAACGCAAGCACGACATCGAGGTCGTGGTGGACCGCGTGGTGGTCTCGCCTACCCTCGGCACCCGTCTCGCCGACAGCCTGGAGACCGGGCTCGGGCTCACCGACGGACTGGTGGTCGCCGAGGACGCCGACAGCGGCGAGCGGACGGTCTTCTCGGCCAAGTTCGCCTGTCCGGTCTCTGGCTTTACCATCGAGGAGATCGAGCCCCGGCTCTTCTCCTTCAACAACCCCTTCGGCGCCTGCCCGAGCTGCGACGGCCTCGGCATCCGGCTCTATTTCGACGCCGAGCTCGTGGTACCGGACCAGCGTCTCAGCCTCGCCCAAGGCGCCGTTGCCCCCTGGGCGGGCTCGTCCTCGCCCTACTACCGCCAGACCCTGGAGTGCATCGCCGAGCACTACGGCGCGCGCATGTCCGTGCCCTGGAGCGATCTGCCGGTGAAGGTGCGGCAGACCATCGTCCACGGCTCCGGCGAGGAGCGGATCACCTTCACCTACGACGACGGCATCCGCCAGTACAGCACCACCAAGCCCTTCGAGGGCGTGGTGCCCAACCTTGACCGGCGCTGGCGCGAGTCCGACAGCGCCTGGCTGCGCGACGAGCTCGGCAAGTTCCAGAGTACCGCCGCGTGCGAGAGTTGCGGCGGCCATCGGCTGAAGCCCGAGGCGCTCTGCGTCAAGGTGGGCGACCTGCACATCGGCGATGTCACGCAATTCTCGATCGCCGAAGCCGCGCGCTGGTTCGCGGCATTGGACGACAGCCTGACGCCGAAGCAGCGCGAGATTGCCCGGCGCATCCTGAAGGAGATCAACGAGCGGCTGCAGTTCCTGGTGGATGTCGGGCTCGAATACCTCACGCTCTCGCGCACCGCCGGCACGCTGTCGGGCGGCGAGAGCCAGCGCATCCGCCTCGCCTCGCAGATCGGCTCCGGGCTCACCGGCGTGCTCTACGTGCTGGACGAGCCCTCCATCGGCCTGCACCAGCGCGACAATGCGCGTCTGCTCGGCACGCTGCGCAACCTGCGCGACCTCGGCAACACCGTGCTCGTGGTCGAGCATGACGAGGACGCGATCAGGAGCGCGGACTACGTCGTGGACATGGGGCCGGGCGCGGGCGTCCACGGCGGCGAAATCGTGGCCGAGGGCGAGCCCGCCGCCATCATCGCAAGCCGGGAGAGCCTGACTGGCCAATACCTGAGCGGGGAGGAGGCGATCCCGGTGCCGGAGAGCACGCGGCCCGGCAAGGAGGGGCAGCGGGTCACGGTGCGCGGCGCGCGCGCCAACAACCTCGCATCGATCGACGTCAGCTTCCGGCTCGGCACCTTCACCTGCGTCACCGGCGTCTCCGGCAGCGGCAAGTCCACGCTGATTGTCGACACGCTCTATCGCGCCGCAGCGCGGCGCATGTTCGCCGCCCGGGTCCAGCCCGGCGCCCACGACGATATCGACGGGCTCGAGTTCCTCGACAAGGTGGTGGACATCGACCAGTCGCCCATCGGCCGCACGCCGCGCTCCAATCCCGCCACTTACACCGGCGCCTTCGGCCCGATCCGCGAATGGTACGCCGGACTGCCGGAGGCCAAGGCGCGCGGCTACAAGCCCGGCCGCTTCTCCTTCAACGTCAAGGGCGGGCGCTGCGAGGCCTGCCAGGGAGACGGCCTGATCAAGATCGAGATGCACTTCCTGCCGGACATCTACGTCCAGTGTGAGGAGTGCAAGGGACGGCGCTACAACCGAGAGACCCTGGAGATCCTCTATCGCAACCAGTCCATCGCGGACGTGCTGGCGATGACCGTGGACGACGCCACTGCCTTCTTCAAGGCGGTGCCCGCGATCCGCAACAAGCTCGAAACCTTGCAGCGGGTGGGGCTTGGCTACATCCAGGTGGGCCAGCAGGCCACCACGCTCTCGGGCGGCGAGGCGCAGCGGGTCAAGCTCGCGAAGGAGCTGTCGCGCCGAGCCACCGGCAAGACCCTCTATATCCTCGACGAGCCCACCACCGGCCTTCACTTCCACGACGTGCGCAAGCTCCTGGAGGTGCTGCACGCGCTGGTGGAAAGCGGCAACACCGTGGTGGTCATCGAGCACAACCTGGAGGTGATCAAGACCGCCGACTGGATCGTCGATCTCGGGCCGGAGGGAGGCGACGGCGGTGGGCGCGTGGTCGCGGCCGGCACGCCCGACGAGGTCGCTGCAGTGGACGAGAGCTACACCGGGCAGTTCCTGCGCCGCGCGCTCGGCCCCGCGCCGGCCCGCCAGGCGCATCACGGAGCGCGCCGCCCCCGTCGCGCCCGGCGCAAGGTCGCCTGAGCCGGGCAACGGAGCACGGGGAAGAAACGGGTGGTAGAGCGCATCCGCATCGTCGGCGGGGGCCTCGCCGGCTGCGAGGCGGCGTGGCAGATCGCGCGCCAGGGAGGAGCGGTCGAGCTCTGGGAGATGCGCCCGGTGCGCGCCACCGAGGCCCACGTCACGGACCGGCTCGCCGAGCTGGTCTGCTCCAACTCCTTCCGCTCCGACGATGCCGAGCGTAATGCGGTGGGCCTCCTGCACGAGGAGATGCGGCGCGCGGGCTCGCTGGTCATGGCCGCCGCCGACCGCCACAAGGTGCCGGCCGGCCAGGCGCTGGCGGTGGACCGCACGGGCTTCGCCGACGCGGTGCAGCAGGCGATCGAGGACGAGCCCTCGATCCGGCTCCACCGCGCGGAAGCCCACGGCCTTCCCGACGCGGCGGACGGCCTCGCCATCGTCGCCACCGGCCCGCTCACCGCCCCGGCGCTGAGCCAGGCGATCCTCGATGCGACCGGGGAGGACCACCTCGCCTTCTTCGACGCGCTCGCGCCCATCGTTCACCGTGACAGCATCGATTTCGACCGGGCCTGGTTCCAGTCCCGCTACGACAAGGCCGGGCCGGGCGGCGACCGGGCGGCCTACATCAACTGCCCGCTCGACGCCGAACGCTACGAGGCCTTCATCGATGCCCTGCGCGCCGCCGACACGATCCCCTTCAGGGATTGGGAGCGCGACACGCCCTACTTCGAGGGCTGCCTGCCCATTGAGGTGATGGCGGCGCGCGGGCGCGACACGCTCCGCTTCGGCCCGATGAAACCCGTGGGCCTGACGGACCCCGCCACCGGCGCCCGCCCCCATGCCGTGGTACAGCTGCGTCAGGACAATGCGCTCGGAACCCTCTTCAACATCGTGGGCTTCCAGACCAAGCTCACGCATGGCGCCCAGAGGCAGGTCTTCCGCCTGATCCCGGGGCTGGAGCAGGCCGGCTTCGCCAGGCTCGGGGGCATTCACCGCAACACCTTCATCAACAGCCCGGTGCTGTTGGATGCGGAGCTGCGGCTGCGTCGCGCGCCGCACCTGCGCTTCGCGGGCCAGATCACCGGCGTCGAGGGCTATGTCGAGAGCGCGGCGATCGGCCTGCTCTCCGGGCGCTTCGCCGCGGCGGAGATCGCGGGTGCCACCTCCCCGCCTCCGCCGCCGACAACGGCGCTCGGCGCGCTGATTGGCCACATTACCGGCGGGCATCTCGGCGCTGGCGGAACCTTCCAGCCTATGAACGTCAACTTCGGCCTGTTCCCGCCGCTCGCGGGCCGCGTGCCCAAGCGCGCACGCAAGGCCGCGATGGTCGAACGCGCCCGCGCCGATCTCGGCCGCTGGCTCGGAGCAGGCCGCGCAGAGGCAGCCTGAGCCGGCCGGGTCGTGAGATCGTCGTGCGCATCATCGACGGCGACACGGTGAAGGTCGGCTGAATCAGCTATCGCCTCGCCGGCATCGACGCGCAGCAGACGCCGCCACAGGTACCGGTAGCTGCCGTCGGCGACGCGGGCGCCGCAAGATAGTTTGCGGGATATGCTGGGATTCGGCGGGATTTGTGGGATCCGCCGCCGGCCGCCGGGTCGTCCCTCAAGTCATGACGCGATGATGGCGTGCGCGGCGCGGGCCGTGTACCGCACCATGGTCCGGGGTCGTGGGCCGGACTGCTACACAAGAAATCCGGCTGTAACCTCTCCGATGCCGATCTGGTCGACTACCACTAGGAACAGGAGAATTGCGGCATGCCCATGAAGAACCCGCCCCATCCGGGTCTCTCCGTACGGCATGACTGCCTCGAGCCGTTGGGCCTCAGCGTGACGGAAGCCGCGCGCAGGCTCGGTATCAACCGCAAGCAGCCTTCGGACATCGCGAATGGCCGCGCCGGCATCTCGCCCGGGATGGCGAATCGCCTCGACAAGGCGTTCGGCGGTGGTGCCGATACGTGGTTCCGGCTCCAATCGACCTGGGAGGTGGCCCAGGCACTGAAGAAAGCGGATCAGATCGAGGTCGAGCGCCTCTCGCCCGCTGCTTGACGTTCTCTCAGCGAAGCCGTGCCCGTGTCACTGTCCGGGTCGTTGAGCGGACGGCTACCCCACGGTCTAAGCCACGAAAGGGTTTCGGACCGTCACGATACCGTAGAGCCGGCCGTGCTGAAAATCCTCGGAGAGTAGTTCCTCGATCCCGAGGACTTCGGCATAGGCCCAGAGGTGTGCATCGAACCACGAGAGACCGTAAGCGGCTGCGCCGCGCAGCGCCGTTCGCAACACTCTATCGTCGGGATAAAGGATCGGGAATTGAGCCATGAACTCCTCTGCCTCGCGTCGCGCCTCCGCGGGCTCCAGCAGTCGGACTTCGGGACCCCCACGCGTCGTCGCCGCCACGAACTCGACGATAACCTGATGGGGGATGCGCACGTTCCCGCTGACGATGCCCTCGCGGAGAACGTCGGACGATATCGCCTGCTTGTCGGGAAACCGCTCGTCATAGCGGTAGATCAAAATGTTTGTGTCAATCAGCTCGCGTGCGGCCACGCTCGTAAAGCTCCTCCCTGGTCCAACCGCGCGAACTTTCCGCGCATAATGTTCGTTCCGCTTCGCGCGTCCGTTGCCGGGCTGTCGCCGCGTCGAACAGTCGGAGGCGTGCGTCGGTATCGGGCGCCCTTGCATGTTCGGCGGCCGCGGCGGGGACTACGCGTATGACTTCCCCGGCCTCCTCGAAGCGTATATCGTCGCCGGGCTTGATCCTGTAACGCTCGGCGAGCGCCTTGGGTACCGTGACCTGGAGCTTGCTGGTAACCTTGCTCATAATCCTTACTCTAGTAAGGCTTGTGTCCTTGTCAAGACAGCCTGACAGGAGGGGTCATTCCGTCCCCCCTCAAATCTTCCGTTCGTGCCCGGCCCAATAGCGCTCGCGCACCTTGCGCTTCAGCACCTTGCCGACGCCGCTGCGGGGCAGCTCGTCCCAGAACTCCACCGTCTTCGGCGCCTTGTAGGCCGATAGCTCCCGCTTGCAGAGCGCGATCAGGTCGGCGCCGCTCACCCGAGCGCCCTGCTTGAGCTCGACGACCGCCTTTACCGCCTCGCCCCACTTCTCGTCGGGCACGCCGATCACGGCGCAGTCCTGCACCGCCGGGTGGCTCCAGATCACGCGCTCGATCTCGATCGGGAAGACGTTGAGCCCGCCCGAGATGATCATGTCCTTCTTGCGGTCGACGATGTAGACGAAGCCGTCCTCGTCCTTGTGGCCGATGTCGCCGGTGTGGTGCCAACCGTGGGCCTGGATTTCCGCCGTCCCTTCCGGGTCGCCGAAGTAGCCGAGCGAGACGAAGGTGCCGCGCACCACGATCTCGCCCCACTCCCCCGTCGGCATCAGGTTGCCCTCGTCGTCCATCATCTCGACCTCGACGAAGACCGGCGGGCGGCCGCAGCTCAGCAACCGGTGGCGCTTGGCAGGGTCGGCGAGCGCCTCCAGGTGGTCGGCGGGCGTGAGGATCCCGATGGTGCAGGGGCACTCCGCCTGGCCGTAGATCTGGGTCATGCAGGGGCCGAAGAGGTCGATGGCCTCGGCCACCTTGTCCGCCGACATCGGCGCTCCGCCATAGACGAAGTAGTCGAGCGTCGAATAGTCGAACTCGCGGGCGCGCGGGTGCGCCAGCATCATGTAAATCATCGTCGGCGGCATGAAGGTGTGGGTCACGCCGTGGCGGTCGATCACCTCCAGCACCGTGAGCGGATCGGGTTTCTGGATGCTGACCGTGGTGCCGCCGAAGGCCATGGCGGGCCAGGCGAAGACGCCGGCACCGTGGGCCATCGAGGTCGCCACCAGGTGCACCGGCGGCTTCCTGATCGGCAGGTGCGCGTAGACGTTGGCGCACCAGGCCTCCCAGATCAGGTTGGACCACATCGCGCCCTTGGGCCGGCCGGTGGTGCCGCCCGAGGTGAAGTGGCTGATCACCGCGTCGCGCTCGTCCGGAAGCTCCGGTGCCTCGTCGCTGTGGCCCGCGATGAATTCCTCGAAGGAGGGCGCGTCGGCGCCGTTACGGTCGAGGCAGACCAGGTGGCGGAGCTTGGGGCATTGGGTACGGATCTGCGCGATCACGGGCTCGAAGCTCGAATGGTAGAAAAGCCAGGCGGCTTCCCGCTGGTCTATGACGTAGGCGTTCTCGTCGGCAGAAGCCAGCGCTGCCAGGCCGACCCAGACGCCGCCGGCCCGCGCGGCGCCGATCCAGGCCTCGAAGGCGCGACTCGAGTTGGGACTCAGGATCGCGACCCGGTCGCCCCGCTCCAGCCCGCCTGCGAGCAGTGCGTTCGCCGCGCGATGGCTGCGTAGAGCCACCTCGCGATAGCTGAGTTCGCCGGTGCCGTCGATGAGGCAGGCGCGGTCCGGATAGTACCGATGCCCGCGCTCGAAGTAGTCGATCAGCCTCATGCGGCCCCTCCCGGATCGCCCCTCGCGCGCCTGTTTTCCGCGGCGCGCGCCGCCACGCACTACGCGGAATTGACTCGGATTTCAAACAAGTGTTTGCTCGGCATCACTCGGCCCGCGCCGGCCGCCGCGATCGGAGAGAGACATGCTTTCGCTGCCCAGGCAGAAGCTCAAGGGGCACTTCACCATGCTGCCGATGGACGAGGTCCATTTCGGCTCCGGCAGCCTCGACAACCTTTCGGCCGAGCTTGAAAAGCAGGGCGTCAACCGGGCCGTCATCGTCACCGGCAACACCTTGGCCCAGAACACGAATCTGGTGGAGAAGGTGGCCGCCGCCGCCGGCAACAAGTGCGCGGGCGTCTTTCACGAAACCTCGCAGCACGTGCCGCGCCGCACCGTGATCGCCGCCGCCGAGTACGCGCGCGAGCGCGACGCCGACGCCCTCATCAGCTTCGGCGGCGGCACCCCCAACGACACCGCCAAGGCAACCCTGATCTGCCTTGCGGAGGGCATCACCGAGCCCTCGGGCCTCGATGCCTACATGATCAAGTTCACCTATCCGGACAAGGTCGAGATCCCGTCGTTGACCCGCGACCCGATCCCGATGTTCGCGATCCCAACCACGCTGTCGGCCGGCGAGTTCACCTACTTCGTCGGCGTCACCGACGAGGAGCGCAAGGTCAAGGACCTCTACGTCGACCGGCGGATCACGGCGAAGGCGGTCATCCTCGACCCTGATCTCACCATGGAGACGCCGGAGCGGCTCTGGCTCGGCACCGGCATGCGCGCGGTCGATCACTGCATCGAGGCGATGTGCTCCACCACCAGCCAGCCCTTCATCGACGCGCTGGCCTACCGCGCGCTCAACTTGCTGGTGCGCCACCTGCGCGAGACCAAGCTCGACCCCGGCGATGCGGCGGCGCGCGCGCAGTGCATGGTGGCGGCCTGGATGTCGGTCTGCGGCCTCGCCAATGTGACGCTGGGCCTGAGCCACGGCATCGGCCACCAACTGGGCGCCCGCTGCAACGTGCCCCACGGCGAGACCTCGGCGGTGATGATGCCCCACGTCATGGCTTTCAACCGCGACGTCACCACGACCCGCCAAGCCTGGGCGGCCGAGGCGATGGGCATGGACATTGCCGGCATGAGCGAGGCGGAGGCGGCGACCGCCGCGGCCGACGAGGTGGCCAAGCTGGTGAAGGACGAAATGGGCCTCCCCTGGCGGCTCCGGGACGTGGGCGTCATCCACGACGACTTCCCCGGCATCGCAAAGGACGCGCTGGAGGACATCATCGTCGCCGGCAACCCGCGCCAGGTGACGTCCGAGGACGAGGTCATCGACCTGCTACATAAGGCCTGGTAGCGCAGGTTTACGGGAGACAGCCATGGGCTATCGCATTGCCGTCGATACCGGCGGCACGTTCACCGATGTCGTGGTCGCCGACGAGGCGGGCCAGCTCACCGTCGGCAAGGCGCTGACCACGGTCGAGCGCACCTTCGAGGGCTTCAGCGGCGCGCTTGCCAACGCCGGCGACATCGCAGGCGTCCCCTACGAGCGCCTGCTCGCCGAGACCGAGATGCTGATCTACGGCACCACGCGGTCCACCAACTCGATCATCGAGAGCAAGGTCGCGAAGACGGCGCTGCTCACCACCGAGGGCTTCCCGGACACGCTGCTCTACCGCCACGGCGGCAAGCGCGAGCCGCTGAACCTCGCGATGGAGTTCCCGCCACCCTACATCCCGCGCCGGCTCACCTTCGAGATCCCCGAGCGGATCAACGCCGAAGGCGGTGTCGAGCGGGAGCTGGACGAGGACGCGGCCCGGGCGATCATCGAGGGCCTGCCGCGCAAGCGGATCGAGGCGGTCGCGGTGGCGCTGCTCTGGTCCATCGTGAACCCCGACCACGAGCTCCGCATCGGCGCGTTGATCGCCGAGATCATGCCGGGCGTGCCCTACACCCTCTCGCACCAGCTCAACCCGATCATCCGCGAGTTCCCGCGCACGTCGTCGACCGCCATCGACGCCTCGCTCAAGCCCCTGATGCAGAGCCATCTCGCCTCGTTCGAAAGCGACCTGCGCGCCGCCGGCTGCGAAGGCGAGGTGCTGATCTCGACGTCGTCTGGCGGCGTGATGCACGTGGACGACGTGGTGGCGAAGCCCATCTACACCGTGAAGTCGGGGCCCGCGATGGGCCCGCTCGCCGGCATCGCCTACGCCGGTTCCGAGGACCAGGGCGACGACGTCATCATCGTCGATACCGGCGGCACCACCTTCGACGTGAGCCTGGTCCGCAGCGGCCAGGTCAAGTACACCCGCGACACGTGGCTGCTCGGCGAGTGGATCGGCCACAACCTCGGCCTTTCCTCGGTGGACGTGTGCAGCGTCGGCGCCGGCGGCGGCTCCATCGCCTGGATCGACGCCGGCGGCCTGCTCCGCGTCGGCCCGCAGAGCGCGGGCGCGCGTCCCGGCCCCGCCTGTTACGGCCAGGGCGGCGAGGAGCCCACCGTCACCGACGCCGCCGTTGTCCTCGGCTACATCGACCCCGACTATTTTCTGGGCGGGCGCATGAGCCTCGACGTCGCGGCGGCGGCCGACGCGATCGAGAAAGTCGCGGTGCCCCTCAAGCTCTCTGCCGACGAGGCCGCCTCTGCGGTGCTCACGCTCGCCGGCGAGCAGATGATCAAGGCGATCCAGGAGATCACGGTGCAGGACGGCGTGAATCCCGGCGAAAGTATCATCGTCGCCGGCGGCGGCGCCGCCGGGCTCAACATCATCCCCATCGCCCAGGCGCTCGGCTGCCGCCGGGTGCTGCTGCCGCGCACGGCGGGCGCGCTCAGCGCCTGCGGCGGGCAGTTCTCCAACATCGTCACCGAGTTCAGCGCGAGCCGCTACGCGCACTCCAACACTTTCGACTTCGAGGGCGTCAGCGCCACGCTTTCCGGCATCGCGGCGCGCATGGACGAGTTCGAGCAGAAGCTGCGCGGCCGCAGTATCGAGCGCTTCGGCCGCGAGTACTTCGTCGAGGCCCGCTACATCAACCAGCAGTGGGAGATGGAAATCCCCATGCCCATGGACCGCTTCGAATCGCAAGCGGACGTGGAGCGGCTTGTGGAGACCTTCCACGATGTCCATTTCCGCCGCTACGCGGTGAAGGAGGAGGGCGGCGCCATCGAGTGCATCAACTGGAAGGGGCGGATCACGGCCTTCCTCGACAAGCCGTCGTTCCCGGCCGAGGCGATGACCGAGGCCGCGCTGCCCAAGCCGCGCCACACCACACGCGCTTACTTCGGTGAAGCCGGAGCCTTGGACACGCCCTTCCATCTCGGCGATGATCTGCTGCCCGGCATGGTGCTGCAGGGCCCCGCGATCGTCGAGGAGCCCACGACCACGATCGTCGTCTATCCGGGATCGTCAGCGACCGTGACCGCCGGGCGGAACTACCTGCTGGAGACCGGCGCCGCCGGCGCCTGAGGGAGGAAGCGATGGCACAAGCACTCGCCGAGGCTGGGCGGGAGAACCGCATCAACCCGGTCCTGCTGCCGGTGATGGCGAACCGCATGGACGCGGTCTGCCGCGAGATGACTAACACCATGCTGCTGGCGGCGCGCTCCTCCGTCATCGGCATGGCGCGCGATTTTTCGTGCGCGGTCATCACGTCAGACAACCAGGTGCTCGCGGTGGCCGAGGGCTTCCCCATCCACGTCTGGGGCACCAATATCCAGACCAGGTCGATGCAGGACCTGCATCCCGACTATGCCGAGGGCGATGCCTTCCTCCACAACGACCCCTACCTCGGCAACACCCACCCGGCCGACCACACCATTCTGGTGCCGGTGTTTCACGAAGGCGAGCACTTCTTCACGGTCGCGGTGAAGGCTCATCAGGCCGATGTCGGCAACAGCCTGCCCACCACCTACATGGCGCAAGCCGCGGACGTCTATCAGGAGGGCGCGCTGATCTTCCCCTGCGTGCAGGTGCAGCGAGATTTTCGGGACATCGACGACATCATCCGCATGTGCGAGCGCCGCATCCGCGTGCCTGAGCAGTGGTACGGCGATTACCTCGCCGCCGTGGGCGCGGCCCGCATCGGCGAGCGCTCGCTCAAGGCCTTCATCGCCAAGTACGGCGCCCACACGGTGCGCCACTTCACCGAGGAGTGGTTCGACTACTCCGAGCGCCGCTGCATCGAGGCCATCCGCACGCTGCCCAAGGGCAAGCTCAGGGGCGCGCAGGCGCACGATCCGGTCGAGCCCTGGGTGCCGGACGGCATCCCGATCAATGTCACCATCGACATCGACCCCGACGCGGCGAAGGTGACGGTGGACCTGCGCGACAACATCGACTGCATCGACGCCGGCCTCAACCTCACCGAGACCACGTCCACCATGGCGGCGGTGCAGGGCGTGCTCACCTGCCTCGGCGAAGACCTGCCGCCCAACTCGGGTACCATGCGCCGCATCGAGGTGCTGCTGCGCGAGAACTGTGCGGTGGGCATCCCGCGCTTCCCGCACAGCTGCTCGGTCGCGACCACGAACCTCACCGACGTGATCGTGAACGTCACACAATCGGCTTTCGCCGAGCTCGGCGAGGGCCAGGGTTTTGCACACGGCAACTACTGCAACTCGGCCGCCGCCGGTGTCGCCTCCGGCACCGACTGGCGGCGGGACGGGGAGCGCTACATCAACCAGATGTTCATGATGGGCGGCGGCGGCGGCGCCTCGGCCGAGAATGACGGCATGCACTACCTCTTCGTGCCGGTGGCGGCGGGCCTGCTCTATCGCGATAGCATCGAGATCAACGAGCAGCGCTTCCCCGTGCTCATCGACAAGATGCACGTGGTCACCGATTCCATGGGCCACGGGCGCAGGCGCGGCGGGCCCGCGACCGAGGTCATCATGGGGCCACGCAACGATCCCATGCGCATTCTCCACGTCTGCAACGGGCTCGAGAGCGCGCCCAAGGGCGTGCGCGGCGGTACCGGCTCCCAGCTCGGCGGCAATGCCAAGATCGAGCGGGACGGCAGCGAGCACCCCTATCCTGCCGTGATGGTGTGCGATCTGGAGGGAGGCGAGCGCCTGCGCGCCCGCGATCAGGGCGGCGGCGGCTACGGCACCCCGCTGGAGCGCGAGACCCACAGGGTGCTCAACGACGTGGCCGAGCGCTATATCACGGTGGAGACGGCACGCGAGACCTATGGCGTCGCCATCACCGGCACCGTGGATGACGACACCCTCGCCGTGGACGAAGCCGCGACCGCCTCGCTCCGGGCCTCGATGAACGGCGGCGGCGCGCAGGCTTAAGGGCTCCGGCCGCGTCGCGGGGGCACCCATGCCGATCGGCCTTGCCGGCAAGACGGCAATCGTCACAGGCGCCGGCCGCGGCATCGGCAAGGCGGTGGCCGAGGTCTTTGCGCGCGAGGGCGCGCGCGTCCTCGTGGTGAACCGCAGCCCGGAGGCCGGCCAGTCTGCCACCGACGGGATCGTGGCCGAGGGCTTCGAGGCCTCGTTCCTCCAGGCCGACGTGCGCAAGAAGGCGGACATGGAGCGCATGGCTGAGGTCTGTATCGAGTGCTACGGCCGCATCGACATCCTCTGCCTCAACGCCGGCATCTATCCCAACGCGCTGATCGCCGACATGACGGAAGCGATGTGGGACGACGTGATGGACACCAACCTCAAGGGCGTGTTCTTCGCGGTCCAGGCGTGCCTGCCGCAGATGAAGAGCCAGCGGGCCGGCCGCCTCCTCGTCGTCTCGTCGATCACCGGCCCGCGCGTGGGCCTGCCCGATGTGACCTGCTACATGGCCTCCAAGGGCGGGGTGAACGCTTTCGTGCGGGGCGCCGCGCTGGAGCTTGCGCCCTACGGCATCACCGCCAACACGGTCTCCCCCGGCTCGATCCTGACCGAGGGCATCGCCCAGGCCCGCGGCGACGAGGCAGTGGCGGAATTCAGCCGCGTGATCCCCGCAGGGCACCTGGGCGATCCGGAGGACGTGGCCTACGCGCTCCTCTACCTCGCGTCCGACCAGGCCCGCTTCGTCACCGGCCACGACATCGTGCTCGACGGCGGCCAGATTTTGCCCGAGAGACCGCTCGGCGTCTGAGCGCCCGTCCCGCCATTGACAGCCGCTACCGATCGCCCGAGTCTCCGGCCGTTCGCAGCGGGCGGCGCGGGAGAGCCATGAGCAGGGTGAGCGGCATCGATTTCGCCTTCGTCGCGGCGCCGGTGGGCGAGGACGGACTCTCCGACGCGGCGCTCTACAAGGAGATTCTCGCGGACTGCGCCTTCGCCCACCGGGCCGGCTACCGGGCGGCCTGGATGATCGAGCATCACTTCTCCGACTACTACCCGACGCCCAACCCGCTCGCCTTCCTCTCCCACATCGCCGCACGCTTCCCGGATTTCGCGCTCGGCACCTGCGTGCTGGTGACGCCCTGGTACGAGCCGCTGCGGCTCGCCGAGCAGATCGCCCAGCTCAACCTGCTCACCGACCGGCCGCTGCACATAGGGCTCGGGCGCGGCACGGCGGAGTACGAGTACGACGCCTTCGGCGTGCCGATGGAGGAGAGCCGCCAGCGCTTCCGCGAGGTCTGGGAGATCGTGAGCACCGCGCTCGCCGGCAGGCGCTTCCGTTACGAGGGCGAGTATCTGACCGTGCCGACGCGGGTCGAGCTGCGCCCCCGCTCGGACACGAGCAAGATCAGCTTCTACGGCGCCGTCGGCGGCAGCCCTGACTCCGGCGCGGTGATGGCCTCGCTCGGCCTCCCGCCGATCATGACCGCCTTCAGCAACCTGCCGTTGCAGCGCGAGGCGCTCGCCGGCTGGAAGGAGGCGGCGCAGGCACGCGGCATGGACACGGGCGCCTGCCGCTACCCGATGATGGTGAACTGCATCATCGCTGATACGGACGAGGAGGCCTACACCCTCGCCAAGCGGTACATCCCGCGCTTCCAGCAGGCGCAGATCGACCATTACGAGGCCGATGACGGCCATTTCGAGACGCTCTCCACCTACACCGCCTGGGCCAAGATATTCGCCAAGATGAAGGCGCGCACCGACCCCGCCAACATCCCGCCCTGGGCGGACGGCCAGTTCGTCGGCTCGCCGGAGACGGTGCGCCGCCGCGTCGGGGAATATGTGGAGGCGGGCTTCAACAGCTTCCTCATCCTCACCGCGACGCCGGGCGTGCCTCGCCGCCACCGGCAGACCTGGCTCGGCCGCTTTGCCGACGAGGTGGCACCCTATTTCGAGGGCGGCGAGGCCCTGCACGCCGCCGCGGGCGCCTGAAACAAGCGTCGATGCAACTCGATCCCGCGCTGGCGGAGATCCTCGCCGGGCTCGACCCGAGCGCCGAAACGCCGGTCGAGGAGATGACGCCGGAGAACGCCCGCGCGACGTGGAAGGAGGAGATGGCCGCCGTCGCCGGCAAGCCGCTGCCGGTGAAGTCGGTGAGCATGCACGAGGCGCCGGGGCCAGCCGGCCCTCTCGCGGTCAGGCTCTACGAGCCGGAAGGCGCAGGCGCAGGCCCGCTGCCGATCCTCGTCTACTACCACGGCGGCGGCTGGATTCGTGGCGACCTCGATACCCACGACGACGTCTGCCGCTACCTCTGCCATCACGCGGGCTGCCTGGTCGCCTCCGTGGACTACCGGCTCGCTCCCGAGCACCGCTTCCCGGCAGCACTCGAGGATTGCGATGCCGCGACCCGCTGGGTGGCCGAGAATGCTGCGCTGCTCGGCGCCGATCCGGAGCGCATGGCCATCGGCGGCGACAGCGCCGGAGGCAACATCGCCTGCGGCGTGACGCTCAAGGCGCGCGATCGCGGTGGGCCCGCGATCTGCTTCCAGCTCCTGATCTACCCGGCCACCGACCTCGCCGGCGAGAGCGAGTCCAAGCGGCTCTATTCGTCGGGCTACCTGCTCAACTCGATGCCCTTCTATGTCGCGAGCTACCTGGGGCCGGGAGGCGACGCGGCCAACCCGCTCGCCTCACCGCTGCTGGCGCCCGATCTCTCGAACCTGCCGCCGGCCTTCGTGCTCACCGCCGGCTTCGATCCACTGCGGGACGAGGGCGAGGCCTATGCCAGGCGGCTTGAGTCGGCCGGCGTGCCCACCGAATACCGCTGCCACGAGAGCATGATCCACGGCTTCGTCTCGATCACCGGCCTAATTGAGAGTGCCGATGCGGGGCTGGCCGACTGCGCGGCGGCGCTCAGGGCCGCCTTCGCAGCTTGAGAGAAAGAGCAGCGCCATGAACGACGGGTTCGCCGGCAAGGCATGCGTCATGACCGGTGCGGGCGGGGGCATGGGCCTCGCCATCGCCTGCGCGCTCCGCGCCGGGGGCTGCGCGGTCACCGCTATCGATCCCAAACCCGCGCCGCCCGAGTTCGCGTCCGCCGAGAGCGCCGCCGGCCGCTACATCCAGGGCGACGCCACCGACGAAGAGCTGGTCGCGCGCACCGTTGCCGAGGCCTTTGATGCGTCCGGGCGCCTCGACTACCTGGTCAACGCCGCAGGCGTCGGCTGGTACGACCGGGACGGCTCCATCGCCGAGATGGAGATGGCGATCTGGCATCGGGTAATGGAGATCAACCTCACCGCGTCCGCGCTGATGGCGCGCCATGCCGTGCCGTTCCTACGGCGCACCGGCGCGGGCGGGGCGATGGTCCACATCGCGAGCGTGGTCGGCCTGCGCAACATGGAGAACATCATGGAGAACGGGCCGATCGACGCCTACCAGGCCTCGAAGGCCGGCCTCTCCGCGCTCTCGCGCTCGCTCTCCATGCAGCTCGGGCCCGACGGCATCCGCTCCAATACCATCTGCCCCGGCGCAGTGCTGACCCCGATGACGGCACCGACCTACGAAGCCGATCCCAGCCGCGCCGATGCCATGGTCGCGCGCACCCCTTTGGGCCGCCTCGGCATGCCCGAGGACATCGCCCATGCGTGCCTCTTCCTGCTCTCCGGCAAGGCGTCCTTCATCACCGGAATCGATCTCGTCGTCGACGGCGGGATCATGGCCAAGCTCTGATTCCGGGTCAGGCGACGAAGGCTGCAAACAGCACGCCGCTCAGGATTGCGCCGGCGACGCCGAAGCAGAGGTAGGCGACGAACACCTGCCGGCGCACCAGCGACCAGACCGCGACCATGGCCGGTACGCAGGTCACCGAGCCCGCGACCATGAACGACATCGCCGCACCCGGGCCCATGCCCTGCTCCATCAAGCCGGCAACGAGCGCAGGCGCGGCGTATCCGTTGATATAGGCTGGCGCGCCCACGAGCGCGCCCAACGCGATCGGCGCGATCCCCTCCCCGCCGACCACACCCGCGATCGTGTCGGCCGGCACGTAGGCGACCAGCAGGGCTTCGATCAGGTATGCCAGCGCGAGCCACTTGACCAGGAACCGCGCGTTGGCGAAGGCTTCGGCGCGAAAGGCGATCCTCCGCGCCGGCTCGCGCCAGAAGCGCCACATCGTTTCGCCTTCTCCGAATTCGCAGACACTGCCGCAACCGCCGACACCCTGGCGGGCCGGTTCGGCGAAGGCACCGCGCCGGACGAGAGAGCGGACACCGAAGCCGCCGAACAGGCCGAGCCCGACGGCGGCAGCCGCCTTGCCTGCCGCGAAGTCCCAGCCGAGCGCGGCGGCAGTGATGAGCAGGGTGGAGGGGTCGATGAGCGGCGAGGAGAGCCAGAACGCCATGATCGCCGAGAGCGGGACGCCCACCGCCAGCAGGCCCGCGATGAGGGGAATGACCTCGCACGAGCAGAACGGGGCGAGGCCGCCCAGCAGCGCGGCCAGTACGATCATGCGCGTCTCGCGGCCCTCGAAGGCACGGGTGACGAGCGCGGTGGCCCCGGTCGCCTTGAGCGATGCGATGAGCAGGACCGCGCCGGCGATGTAGGGCAGGGTTCCGGCGAACGCCTCGCCGGCGGTGCGAAGGATCTCCGTGAGGTTCGATGGGTCGAGCAGCGCCACCCCGAGCGGAATGGCGAGGATCAGGACCCAGACGGACCGGACGCCGTCGATCTTCGCGCGCAGGCCGTGGACGCCGCGAAGAACGAGCGCAGTCACGGAGACGGACTCCTGAGCGCTGCGCGCGCGGCACGGGCCTGGGGCGAGGGCTTGGCATCGGCGCAGCACGCCTCCAGCAGGAATCCGGCGAGGGCTTCGAGGCGCCCATAGGCGGCCCGGTTGATCACGGTGCGGCCGCGCCGCTCCTGCTCCACCAGTCCGCCGGCGGCGAGGAACCCCAGGTGATGGGCCAGGGTGGACGCCGGGATGGCGGTGCGCTCCTGGATCTCGCCGACGGTGAGCCCCTCGTCTCCGGCGCGGACGAGCAGGCGCAGCACCGTGAGCCTGGGCTCGGAGCCGCACGCGGCGAACCCCTGCGCCGCTTCCTCAAGGGCGACTGCGGACTCCGGTAGTGAATGGTGAACATGTGTCGTTTCCATATAACTAGAATAATAGTTGTGTTGCCGCACGTCAAGCGCATGTCCTGGCACAGGACCTACGGGATGGCGGGCTAGGCGGAGAAGGTCCCGAAGGCGCCGCGGGAGTAGAGCAGGGGCTCCTGGGCCGCATCGGTGCGCACCGCCTGCACGCGGCCGATCAGCACCGTATGGGTCTCGGCCCGGAGCGTCTGGCCGAGCAGACAGTCGAAGCTAGCGAGCGCGTCCATCAGCACCGGCGCGCCGGTCGCGAGCGTGCCCCAATCGCCGGTGCTGAAGCGCTCGGGCACCCGGGACGAGGACGAGAACTGCTCTGCCAGGTCGAGGTGCTGCGCACCCAGCACGTTGACGCAGAAGACCCGGCTTTGCAGCGTCGGGTCGTGGGCGCCCGCCTCGCGGTTGACGCAGGCGAGCAGCAACGGCGGGTCGGCGCTCAGCGAGCAGACGGCGGTGGCGGTGAGCCCGGTGCGCTGCTCGCCGATGGAGGTGGTGACGATGGTGACGCCCGCCGCGAGCTGGCGCATGCCCTCCCTGAAGTCGCCGGAATCGACCGCCACGACGGGCGCAGCCAGGGAATCGAAGTCGAAATCGTCAAGCAGCGACATAAAGCCCTCTCCCGGCGCGGCGCCAACCGGACCCAAACGCCGCCCGCGCATTATGAAGACCGCCGCCCGAGCGGTCCACGGCACCGGCAGCGCCGTCGTTCGATCGGCCGATCTCAGTAGAAGTAGGCGCCGCCATCGACGACGAGAGTCTGCCCCGTGACGAAGGCGGAATCCTGCGATGCGAAGAAGATCACCGCGCCCACGATGTCGCCCGGATGCTGATCCCGCTGGATGACCCGCGCCTGCCGTGAGATTTCCTGCAGTTTTTCCAGCTGATGGGGATTCTCGAGCACGCCGTCGGACAAGGTGAAGCCGGGCGCCACGGCATTGACCCGGATGTCTGCGGCGCCGAGCTCCTTGGCTAGGGCCCTGGTCATCGCGTTGACGGCGCCTTTGCTCGCCACGTAGTGCAGCATGAAGGGCACGCCCTTGAACGGCGTCCCGGAAGAGAGGTTGACGATCGAACCTGCGCCCTGCCGGCGCATGGCGGGCACCACCGCGCGGGTCGCCATCGCCTGCCCGATGACGTTCACCTCAAGCACGCGCCGCCACTCGTCGATGTCCAGGTCCTCGAAGGGCGTCATCGTCAGGTCGGCGTAGATCCCGGCGTTGTTGACCAGCACGTCAATTCGGCCGAACGCCTCCAGCGCCGCGTTCGCCATGGCCTCGGTCTCGCGTTGGCTCGACACATCGCAGGGGACGCCGATGACCCTGTCCCGTGCGTTATCGAGCGCCCGCGCGGCCTCCTGAGCACTGTCTCGGTCTGCGATGACCACCTTCGCCCCCTCCTTGAGGAGCGCCTGCACGATCGCGCGGCCGATCCCCATCGCCCCGCCGGTGACAATCGCGACGTTACCGCTGCAACGCATGTCCCCTCCCTTTCGCGTTACCTACGCCGGATCGAGAGTGATGGGCGCCTCGGCGAACACCCGATAGGTTTGCGACTTCGGCTTGTCCCGGTCTTCATCGTTGACGTAGCGGATGGACGACGCGCCGAGCAGAGATCGCGGCAGGACCATCGTCCGAATGAACCGGCTGGGCACGTCCATCGACGCCTGCGCGAAGACGGGTTCGGGTCCGCTCTCGAACCAGGCGCCGCCGGGACCATAGGAAGAGGAACGCCCTTCCGTATCGATTCGTATTTCCCCCTCGCAGAGGCATCTGATTCCGGGGCCCTGGTGTGTGTGAAGAAGCGCTGTTCCCCCAGGCGGGAACGCGACGCTATCGAGCCGGATCAGGAGTTCATCGGCGATCGCGGCCGGTTCGATCCGTTGGGCAAGACGACCCGTCGTTCGATGAGCGTAAACGTCGGCGTCCTCATTGGCGGAGACGACCTCCCAGCGCCAGACCGTAGCGCCGTCACCGTTGGCACACAGCGTCGCCGAATCCGTCGAGACGACTCCATCATCCAACGGGACGTCGTCTCCGTTGACGGAGATGCTGCCGGCCGAAACGTAGATCGTCCTCGGCACAGAAGCTTCGAATCGGACCTCTTCGCCGCCGAACAAGGTGTCCTCGAACAGGCGCATCTCATACTGCATTGTTTGTGACCCCACAGGCTTGTTCAGGACACTTAGGCCGCTCGGTCTGCCCAGGCCTGCGGCGCATCAGTAAGCGACCGGGAGCGGGTCGAGGCTCCGCCACAGGTGCCAGACTGCCACCGAGCGCCAGGGCCGCCAGCACTTTGCGTGGGCTTCGATCGCGTCCGGGTCCATCGAACCGCCGTCACCGTAGTGCTCGCCCATGGCCCGGCGCACGCCGATGTCGGCCAGCGGCAGCACGTCCGGCCGCTGTAGGTAGAAGATCAACACCATCTCGGCGGTCCAGCGACCTACCCCCTTCAGCGCGATCAGGTCGTCGATCACCGCCTCGTCGTCGGCGCCTTGCCAGCGCTCCGGGTCGATGGTTCCGGAGACGAAACCGGTCGCGATGTCGCGCAGGTAGCGCGCCTTCTGGCGGGTGAGGCCGGCGCCGCGCAGCTCATCTTGCGTGCGGGTAGCAACCTCCGGCGGTGCGACGGTGCCGACGCAGGCCTCGAGCCGCCTCCAGATGCTGTCCGCCGCGCGCACCGAGATCTGCTGGGCCACGATGGAGCGCGCGAGGGTGAGGAAGAGGTCGCCCTGGCACACCAGGCCTTCGCCCTCGTAGCGCGCCATGAGTGCGGCCATCGTCGGGTCGGCCGCAGCCAGCGCGTCACGCGCCTCCTGCCAATAGGCCGGCTGCCCCACTGGCCCGCTCGCCCATCGCGGCATGGTGCTCGTTCCCCTCGTTCCCACAGCCCGAACGGCACGCGTGATCGGCCGGAGCTTATAGCACGGCCCCAGCCGATCACCGCGAGTTGGCGGGTTGGCCGTGCGGTCTTCCTGCCCCGCTACCCTTTTCGCCAAGCCCGGCCACGGCTTCAAAGAGACACCCCGTCAACTTGCGGCGCCGCGGGTTTTGTGTACGATGCGGCAACACTCCGGAAATCAAGGCAAAACGAGGCTTCGATGGCGGGTGCTTCGCCGCTGATGGCGGGCAAGCGGGGCATCGTGATGGGCGTCGCGAACGCGCGCTCACTCGCTTGGGGTGTGGCCAAGTCCCTCGCCGATCACGGCGCAGAGCTGGCCTTTACGTTTCAGGGCGAAGCGATCGAGAAGCGGCTCCGGCCACTCGCCGAATCGGTGGGCTCCGAATTCTTGCTCCCCTGCGACGTGACCGACGAGGCGAGCGTCGACGCCACGTTCGATGCGATCGCCAAGCGCTGGGGCGGCCTCGACTTCCTGGTCCACGCCATCGCCTACTCCGACAAGGAGGAGCTGAAGGGGCGCTATCTCGACACCACGCTCGAGAACTTCCAGACCACGCTCCAGGTCTCGTGCTACTCGTTCACCGCGCTCAGCCGCCGCGCCGTGCCGCTGATGGGCGAGGGCGGCGGCAGCCTCCTCACGCTCACCTACATGGGCGCCGAGCGCTGGGTGCCGCACTACAATGTGATGGGCGTCGCCAAGGCCGCGTTGGAGGCGAGCGTACGTTATCTCGCGGCCGATCTCGGCGATCGCAACATCCGCGTCAACGCGATTTCTGCGGGCCCGGTCAAGACGTTAGCTGCATCGGGGATCGGCGACTTCCGCTACATCATGAAGTGGAACGAGTACAACGCCCCGCTCAAGCGCAACGTCACGATCGACGAGGTGGGCGGTGCCGCCACCTATCTGTTGAGCGAGCTGGGCCGCGGCGTGACTGGTGAGGTCCATCACGTGGACTGCGGCTACCACATCGTCGGCATGAAGCGGCCGGACGCGCCCGACATCTCGGTGGTGTAGGGGCGGCGGGCGCCGCCATGGCCAGCAACAGCTTCGGCCTGCTCTTCCGGGTCACGACCTGGGGCGAGAGCCACGGGCCGGCCATCGGCTGCGTCGTCGACGGCGTGCCGCCGCGTATCCCGCTGGCCGAATCCGACATCCAGCCCGCGCTCGACCGGCGCCGGCCCGGTACCTCCCGCTTCGTCACGCAGCGGCGCGAGTCCGACACCGTGTGCATCCTTTCTGGCGTGTTCGAGGGCCAGACCACGGGCACGCCCATCGCGCTGGTTATCGAGAACGAGGACGCGCGCAGCCGGGACTACGGCCCGATCAAGGAAACGTATCGCCCCGGCCATGCCGACTTCACCTACGACGCGAAGTACGGCATCCGCGATTACCGCGGCGGTGGGCGGGCCAGCGCCCGCGAGACCGCCATGCGCGTCGCCGCCGGCGCCATCGCGCGCAAGATCCTGGGCGAGGGGGTGACGATCCGGGGCGCGGTCATCCAGGTCGGCAAATATGCGGTCGACCGCGCGCGCTGGGACTGGGCGGAGATCGCGCAGAACCCCTTCTTCTGCCCCGACTCCGCCCTCGTGCCGGTCTGGGAGGAGAAGCTGGATGCCGCCCGCAAGGCCGGCAGCTCCCTCGGCGCCATCATCGAGGTGGAAGCCGACGGCGTGCCGGCGGGCCTGGGGGCGCCGGTCTACGGCAAGGTCGACGCCGACCTCGCCGCCGCCATGGTGAGCATCAACGCGGTCAAAGGAGTCGAGATCGGCGCAGGATTCTCCGCCGCCGCCATGAGCGGCGACGTAAGCAGCGATGAGATGCGCATGGAGGGCGGGCAGCCGCGCTTCCTCACCAACAATGCCGGCGGCGTGCTCGGCGGCATCACCACTGGCCAGCCGGTCGTGGCCCGCTTCGTGGTCAAGCCCACGAGCTCGATCCGCATGCCCCGTCGCACCATCACGGCCAAGGGCGAGGAGACCGATGTTTCGATCGGCGGCCGGCACGATCCCTGCGTCGGCATCCGATCGGTGCCGGTGGGCGAGGCGATGATGGCCTGCGTGCTCGCCGATCACCTGCTGCGCCACCGCGCCCAGTGCGGTTAGCGCGCCGCCGCAGGCTGCCCGTTCTTAGCAACGCCGTTCACCGCTAAGGGGAGAGAGCCATGCCGGCCAAGCGAGCCGCAAGCAAGGCGGAGCGCGTCCACGCGCTCAGCCTTCCCGATCAGCGCAGGAACCCGCCCGAGATCCGCGCCGTCTTCGCGCGCTGCCTGGAGAAGATCGGCTTCGTGCCCAACGTGCTCCGCTCCTACACGCTAAGGCCCCGCAAGTTCGAGCTGTTCCGCCGCTACAACAACGAGCTGATGCTGGGCGAGTCCGGCCTCACCGCGCTGGAACGGGAGATGATCGCGGTCGTCGTCTCCTGCGCAAACCATTGCCACTACTGCCTGGTGGCGCACGGAGCGCAGGTCCGCCTCCTCTCGGGCGATCCGGTCCTGGGCGACCAGCTCGTCGCCAACTACCGCGCTGCACTCCTCTCCCGCCGCCAGCGCGCCATGCTGGACTTCACCTGGAAGCTGAGCGAGAGCCCGGATTCCGTGGGCGCCGCCGACCGTACGGCACTCAGGAAGGCGGGCTTCGGCGACGAGGACATCTTCGACATCGCCGAGGTCGCGGGCTTCTACAACATGACCAACAGGCTCGCCGCCGCCATCGATATGCGCCCCAACCGGGAGTACTACGAGATCGGGCGCTAACTCCTATTCCTCGCCACGGTGATGGCTCGCGCAACGCCGTCCGGCCGGCAGGGCGGGAACGGCGCGCATTACGAGCTTGACGTTATCTGACCGGTCGACAATTCTTGGCCTCGGAGGCTTTGGGGCGCCCCGGCGTCTCATTGCCTTTTCTCATGCCATCTCGTCCTCGCGCTCCAACCTCGTCCGGAGATCGGTGATGTGCGCGAAGCTCCAGATTTCGAAGTTCTGGTTGCCCATGAGGCTGCGTATCGTCCGGTAACGCAATTTGGCGACTGTCAGGCAAATCCGGCCAGTTCCGCTCTGGCCGGTTTCGTCATTTGTAGGGTTCGAAATCCCCAGGAGATGACATAGGCGATGAGGTCCGCGATCTGCACACCCGTCGTCAGGTCGCTGTCACGAAGAACGGCTCCGGCACGATGGACCGGGAGCGAAGGCGGCCGACTGCGGTCTCCGAAAAGTGCCGATGGGTTTGATCGATCAGCAGATGGCTCTTCGACTCTTCCAGTTCGTCGAAGACAACAATGCCCTGTTCCCGGTCCGACTGGTCCTCAAGAAAGCAGAAGAACCGTTCAAACACGTAAACATAATCCTTCGCGGTTATCCCCTTGGCGTACGTGGCAGCATCCCAATTTTGAGTGTCAGAAGGCAATGCCATGACACTCACCGTTACGGAGTTCTGCGGCATTAGGTAGCAGATGCACCAGTTTGGAGGCTGGTCGCAGGCGGTGTTCTGGCGGTTCAATGGGGCATGGGCGAAGCTCTTGTCATCCGGTCGCTGAAGGACAAGCGTTCCGAGATCCACGGCCGGATTACGGCCTATGAGGCGCAGATCGCGCAGGCCAGACACGATCTTGCACACGTCAACGCGACGATCCGACTGTTCACGGAGCCTGAGCACCAGCGTGCCCGCTACATGGTCAGCCACGGCTTCTTCAAGAAGGGCGAGATAGCCGATATCTGCGTGCGCCATCTCGGGGTAGATGGCGAGATGACGACCCGCGCGCTCGCCGAGAGGGTCATGGCCGAGCGCAAGCTCGACGCGTCCGACACGACGCTGCGCAACTCGGTCGTCTTCAAGGTGGTGCAGGCGCTGCGTCACGCCAAGCGGCGCAAGCTGGTCCGGATGGTAGACAAGCGCAAGGGCATGTGCGTCTGGGCCGCCGGCGACGCTGTCACGCTGCGCGTTGTTGCCAGTAGCCCTTCCAGCTCCGGCTGACGGGCGCAGCAAGAGCTCTGCCGATCAGGCGGTCGGCGAGCGCGCCGTTGCCCTGGCCTCGATGGTCCTCCAACCAGGCGGCGTGCGCGGCATAGGCGCCAAGAAGCCGGCCGCCGACCTTGTGGTGCTGCCCGCCGACCATGCGCCGAAGCCGGGCAAAGTAACTCTCCGCCAGATTGGTGTGGACGCCGTCGCGGCTGTAGGCGTCGGAATGGTTGATGCGGTGAACATCGAACGTCGGCTCGAGAAGGTCCCAATGGGCGATCTCATCGGCTGAGATCGTCGATCCCGGTGCGATCCTCTCCCTCGCGAAGTCCACGCCCTCGGCCTCACGCAGGAATGTCCGCGTGAGCGTCGATCCGCCGCGCTGCCTGAGCGCGACGACCACGCGGCGCTTGGGGCTGCGGTTTTGCAGCAGGCGCCGATCGACGCGGTCTTCGCGCGCATTCGCAGGCCGGACATGCCCGCCGAAGGCGGCGCCGTCCACTTCCACATGGCCGCCGAGCTGCATATCCCGCGTCTCGGCAGCCATCACCTCGCGCAGCTTGTGCATCAGCACGAAGGCGGTCTTGTATTGGACGTCGAGGTTGCGGGAGAGTTGAACCGCCGAGAGCCCCTTCGATGCGTTCACGAACAGGCAGATCGCGCCGAGCAGTTCGACGAAGGAGAGCTTGCGCGAGGCGAAGATCGTGCCCGACGTGACGCTGAACTGGTGGTGACAGGCAGCGCACTTGAAGCGGCGCCGCGTTGTCAGGTCATAGATGTCGAGGCAGCCGCAAGCGGGGCAGACCGGCGCCCCATCGGTGCCCGGCCAGCGCAGCCGGCGGAACCGCCGATATGCCGCATCCTCTCCTTCGGAGAAGATCGTCTTGAGCGACAGCGTGCGCGCGGCCGCCGAAAGCAGGAAGTGCTGCGCCACAATCCGCTCCTCAATGCAGCGTCCATCATGTTCCCTAATCGTTCTAATACGCAGCGCGCGCAATATCAAGCTCAAAGTCCCCATAGACAAACAAAATCAACCACCTAAAGATAATCTGGTGCATCTGCTACCTAATGGCGAGCTCCTGAACGGGGAGATCTTCTATACCCTCAAGGAAGCTCAGGTTCTCATCGAATCGTGGCGGCGCCATTACAACGCCGCACGCCCGCACAGCAGCCTGGGATACCGGCCGCCGGCCCCGGAGACGGTCGTCTGGCCAAGCTGGCCGCCCGGCTCCGCTACGCTCCGCCGGCCACCCAGCTTGGCCGGCAAACCCGCAATGCACTAACATTCGACTTGGACCGGTCGACGGGGGCAGGTCGGCGGCGAGCAATCTCATGGCGGAGAAAGCCCTGGCGACAATAGTGGGAGGGATGATTACGCTATGGCATTGTCCCGCACCCCGGACGAGGATACCGAGAACGCCCTTAACGAATACCAGGAAGCGTTGGACCGCCTGGAAACATTGCAAGAGAAGTCCGGGCTCGATTGGGAAGAGGGCGCTCAGCAAGCAGAATCGATCGATCAGCAACCCGCGCCCCAGAGCCAATGCGGAGGCGTCCATTGCGAGGAAGAGCACTCACTTGCTGAGCAAGCCATATACGAAGCGTACGTGCGCGGGACGAAGGACTATACTCAATTCCACTGCGCAGCGATCAATACACTCAGAGCGTAATCTGGAAGACCGAGCAGCGCCTGGAAGACAACCGGAACTCGTCCGCCGCGCAACGAAGCCGACTGGAATCGGATCTGACGAAAGCCAGACAGACCATAGCGGAAGGCATGAGGGACCTCCGTCGAACGTTGGGAGGGCAGGCGAGTTGTCCGTGCTGGTCGCAATACTGCGCGAACTAGATATTTCCGGAGTTTGTCCATGGCGGCGGGAGAAGGTCGTGTGAAAAGGTGGCTCAGACGTCGTATCGGGTGGATGGCACTGGCGCTGATCGTCGCGATCGCATCGGCGTCGTCGGCACAGGCGGACTACCTGGCGGGGCAGCGTGCGTGGGACGCGGGGCGCCCCGCACAGGCGCTGTCGCTATGGCAGGCTGCGGCGGACAGCGGCGACACGCGCTCCATGATGGCGCTGGCGCGGCTCTATGCGACCGGTCTCGGGGCGCCGCAGAACTACATCCTGGCCCACATGTGGTTCAACTTGGCCGCGAGCCGGGGAGAATTGGAGGCGCTTTCCGAGCGCGATACTCTGGCCGCGAAAATGAGCCCGGACCAAGTTGCAACGGCTCAGGAACGGGCGTCATCGTGGCGCCCCGGCAGCGGCGCCGGAACCGACCGGTCGCAGATTGCTGCACCGTCGTTCCCCGCAGACGATGCGGGTCGCCCCCCGTTCAAGGCAATCAGGGAGGCGCAGTCGCTGCTGGCCGCGTTGGGCTACGACCCCGGCGTGGCTGACGGCAGTTGGGGCTATCGCTCGGTGCAGGCCTACCGGAACTTCCTGCACGACGAGGGATTGCCGATGTCGGAGGAGTTGACGCGCGAGGGGTTGAACGTCATGCGCGCCATTGCCGCAGGCCGCCCCGGGGCGGCGGAGCTCATTGCGCCTGCGAGCGATCCTTTTCAGCCGGCCCACCGGGTCACCTCCGAGCCCCCGCCGCCGGGCGTTCTGCATCGGCTGGTGGCGGCGGGCGACATCGACGGTGTCTACTCGGCTCTGAGGGCGGGTGCGGACCCGAACGCGCGCGACAACACCGGTCGGACACCTCTGATGTACGCCGCGACCAGGGGATTCGCGTTGCTGGTTGATTCTTTGATTGACGCCGGAGCCGATGTCGACGTGCGCGCGGCGGACGGGGCCACCCCATTGTTCATGGCCGTGGATCAGGGACATGAGCATATCGCGCGCGCTCTGATACGTGCCGGGGCCGACGCTTTCCTTAGCGGGGCCCAAGGCAAGACACCGCTCGAAATTGCCCACATCAGGGGACTCGAGGACACGGTGGTCTTCCTGCGCAAGGCGGAAGCGGACCGCACTGCTTTTTCGGCCGCGGCGAAATCCGACACTGCCAGGGGTTATGAGAAATACCTAAGGTTGTATCCTGACGGTTTGTTCGACAAGGAGGCTACACGGCGATTGAACGATGCGCTGGATCGCGATGCATTCCGGGCGGCGCAGGTTGATAATACCGTGCAATCTTACCAGAAATACTTGACCGACTTTCCGGATGGAGCACATCGAACAAGAGCGACTGAGCTCTTGATCTTGCTCGATCCCGACATATTTGGACATGGTTTCAGGCCAAGCTCAACGCCCACGAGTGTGTCAGGAGACGAATTCGACCCACAGGACGTGTACGTGGATGATGACGGGATGACCGAATTACAGAATCTCGACCGTGACACGTTTTTGAGGGCTAAGCAACGCGGCACCATGGAAGGGTATAACAGTTATCTTATAGCGTTCTCGAATGGCTATTATGTCGAAGACGCTTTGCGAGAGATCGCCAGACTTAAGGTCGCCGGAAAGGAGTTTAGAGATGATTGCGAACCGTGTCCCGAAATGGTGGTCGTCCCTCCCGGCTCATTCATCATGGGCTCCTCCAAGGGCAAGACCCGAGAGAGGCCGCGGCATCGCGTGACAATTCCCGAACCATTTGCGGTTGGAAAGTACGAAGTGACCTTCGCGGAGTTTAGAGAGTTTGTCCGAAGTACGAAGCATGATATGGGAGAAAGGGAGAGTTTCCTTGATTTGTCGGCATCCAAGCCTTGCAGTTCGCGCAATCTTTCTGATGCTTTCGAGCTGATATCATGGCGTAAACCCGGATTTAACCAACGAGCTAGGTCGCCCGTCGTATGCGTCAGTTGGAACGATGCGGCGGCTTACGTCAAGTGGTTATCGAGAGAGTCGGGTAAGCCATACAGGCTCTTGTCGGAGTCGGAGTGGGAATATGCGGCCAGAGCAGGAACGAGAACGAATTTCTATTTCGGCAACAGGCTTTCCACGAAGCAGGCAAATTACGACAGCTCAAGCGATGATGCACTGTCGAAGGATCGCGACGCCCGAGACCAGACGACACGCGTAGGTTCGTTTCCGCCGAACGAATTTGGCTTGTACGACATGCACGGAAACGTGTTTGAGTGGGTCGAGGACTGCTGGCACGGGAGCTACAAGGGCGCGCCTGACGACGGCCGAGCATGGAAGAGGGGTGGCAATTGCGCGGCGCGAATGATTCGAGGTGGATCCTGGGTCAACCATGCGCCTGCGCTGCGTTCCGCGTATCGCGCGGGCGTAAAAGTGGCGGAACGATTCACTCATTATGGCTTTCGTGTGGCGCGGGATATTGATCCGTCCACTCTGCTTTCGGAACTGGAAGCTTCTCTGACTCGGACCAAGGATCGATAAGGACTATCCGTACAGATAGGGCAATCGCCTGACAGTTGCCGCTTGCGGCAGGGGTTTGGGTCAAGCGGTGGAGTGCGCCTCAGAGGCCGGGTAGGTGGATTGAAGTGATTTGACCGGTGCGTCTGGCATTCGAAAGACCGACGCCCATGGCCCCGGATCGGCGGCCACGATCCTTCCGGAGGTACCGCGCGTACCGCCAGTCCCTGCGCGGAGGCTTGCAGGACCGCTGCCGGTCTCTGCCGCTCGATGCCGTCCCGGGTGAGGGACAAGGATCCGGTCCACCGCATGAGATTGGTCGATGCCTGGGCCCTGACCCGCTACGAAGACGCCGACGCCATGCTGCGGGACCACGAACGCTTCGCCGCCGAGGACCGCCGCTTCCACGATGCCGGGCTGACCACCATGCTGGACATCGACCCGCCCGACCACACGCGGCTGCGCGCGCTGGTCTCCCGGGCGTTCACGCCGCGCTCGGTGTCGCGCTGGGACGGGCGCGTACAGGCAATCGCCGACCGGCTTCTGGACGCGGCCGCCGGCCAGGATCGTTTCGACCTGATCGCTGCCCTCGGCTACCCGCGGCCGGGACCGTGATCGCCGAGATGCTGGGCGTGCCGGCAGAGGACATGGACCGCTTCGAGCGCTGGTCCAACGACATTGCGCTCATCGTCGAGCCGATACTCACGCGGGGGCAGGTCGAGAACGTCCGGCGTGCCAGCGAGGAGTTGTTCGCCTACTTCGAGACCATCGTGGAGGCGCGTCGGCGCAATCCCCGGGACGATCTCGTCAGCGCTTTGCTGGCGGCCGAGGAGGAGAGCGACAAGCTCTCCCGCGAGGAGCTGCTGTCAACCATGCTCCTGATTTTGATTGCGGGCAACGAGACGACCCGCAACCTGATCGGCAACGGCATGCTGGCCTTGCTTCGTCATCCCGATCAGTTGCAGCGGCTGCGCGACGAGCCCGGCCTGCTGGAGCCGGCCGTCGACGAGCTGCTGCGCTACGACAGCCCCGGTCAGCTCGACGGACGCGTGGTCCGCGAGGACCTGGAGTTGGGCGGCAAGCGCCTGCGGGCGGGCCAGAAGGCGATTTGCCCTGATCGGTGCGGCGAATCGGGACCCCGCCGCGTTCGACAATCCTGACGCGCTCGACATCGGCCGCAAGGGGAGGAGCCATCTCTCCTTCGGGCGCGGCATTCACTATTGCCTTGGCGCGTCGCTGGCCGTCATGGAGGCACGTGTCGCGCTCCGCGGTTTGCTCGACCGTTTCCCGTCGATCCCTCTGGCGGCCGAGCCCGGCTACAGGAACGGTATCGTCCTTCGCGGCGTGGAGAGCCTGTGGATAGAGGTCGAGCAAGCGCGGCGGCCAGAGGGAACCTGACCCCGCTCTGAACGCATCCCCACGACTTGAACCAACGGTAACGAAAGCGCGGATTTATCCCCGAAGCGCGGGAGATAGCGGATTCGGTAGAGGCTGTCGGATACTTCGCTCCTGATACGCTCTATAGGGTACGCTCGCCTTGACGTGGTCATTCGGTTTCCCGCAACCTCAGGGACGTTGCAAGAAGGAGCAGCGCCAATGGACACGGTCGGCGACTTTCTCGATTCCACCGATTTGATCGGCGACGGGCCGGCCTTGGCCGGGCGGCTCAGGCGCGACGGCTATCTGTTCATCCGCGGGCTGTTGCCGCGCGAGGCCGTGCTGGAGGTTCACCGGCGCCTGCTGGAGAAGGCGGCGGCGGGAGGCTGGCTCGATCCGGCGCACCCGGTGGAGGACGGCATCGCCAACCCCGATGCCGCATGCAAGGACCCCGAGGAGCGCTACATGCAGGTGTTCCGGTTCCTCTGGGTTGATGAAGCGCTGCACCGGCTCCGCACCCATCCGAACGTGCTGACGCTGTTCGAGAGCATGTTCGGCGAGCCGGCGCTCACGCATCCGATGTTCGTTCAACGCAACATCTTCCCCCAAAGCGAGAGCTTCGACTTCACCACCGGCGCCCACCAGGACAAGGTCCACATCGGCGGTGCGACCAATCACGCGATGTGGGTTCCTCTGGGCGATTGCCCGAGAGAGAAAGGGACGCTGGTTGTGGCGGCCGGCTCGCACCTGGCAGGCGTGTTGGACACGAAAGTAGGCAACGGCGCCGGCGGAATGGACATCTGCGTGCCGATCCCCGGTCAATGGGTGAGCGGCTCATTCGCGGCAGGGGACGTGCTGATCTTCTCGGACACTACCGTGCATCGCGCGCTGCCCAACCGAACGGCCGAATTGCGGCAGTCCTTCGATGCCCGCTACCAACCGGCGAGCCAGCCTGTCGCCGAGACCAACATGACCCCGTATGCCGGCTGCGGGACCTGGGAAGAGGTCTATGAGGGTTGGTCCTCCGACGACCAGCAATACTACTGGAAGGCACTCTCCCCCCATGTCGTGCCGCTCGACCGGAGCTATCACGAACGTCGCGACCGGATGGCCTTCGAGATGGCGGAGAGCGGCGACATGGCGGCGCGCGACGCGCTGCTGCGCATCGTGCAGCGCGATCCGAACGAGGAAAAGCGCCAGCGTGCGGAGCACCTTCTGCATCGCCTGGATGCCAGTGTAGCGCAACAGGACGCCAGCGGAGCCCTCGGCACATCGGCCTGAGCGATCCATTCTCGGGCCGCACCGGCTGGAACCAATCGACACGCGCAGGAAGATCGGGAGATCCGGGCGATGGAAATGGTCATGCGCAGCTACCCGAACGACTGGGTCGCCGAGTCCATCATGCACCGCAAGGGTGTTGGCGGCGGCTCGTCAGGGGTCACGCACGAGCTGACCGAGGAGACGCAGGGCACCTATCTCTACACCATCGGCCCCTATGCCGATCCGGTGCTTTCCATCGAGCCGGGCGACCGGGTGATCGTGGAGACCCGCGACGCCTTCGAGGGCAAGATCACGAGCGAGAGCGACGTGCCCTCCGAGCTGCTGGAGGTGCCGTTCCTCAACCCGCAATGCGGCCCGATCTTCGTGACAGGCGCGGAGAAGGGCGACGTGCTCGCGGTCCACATCGAGAGCATGGCGCCGCGCGGCCCCCAGCCCCGCGGCACCTGCTGCATGATCAAGGAATTCGGCGGGCTCACCAGCACCTACTACACGGCCACGCTCAACGAGCCGCTGCCCGAAAAGGTGCGCAAGGTGGTGGTCGACGAGGAGAACGTCTACTGGAGCGACCGGGTCACCCTTCCCTACAAGCCGCACATCGGCACGCTGAGCTGTTCGCCGCAGATCGATTCGATCAACTCGTTAACGCCCGACGATCACGGCGGCAACATGGACCTGCCGGACATGGGGCCCGGCACGATCACCTATCTGCCGGTGCGCGCGCCGGGCGCGCTGCTTTACATCGGCGATGCCCATGCCTGCCAGGGCGACGGCGAGGTCTGCGGCGTGGCCGTGGAGTATCCCACCACCACCACGATCACCGTCGACCTGATCAAGGACTGGACCATCGACTGGCCGCGGCTGGAAGCCGACGACTTCATCATGACGATCGGCAGTGCCCGGCCGCTGGAGGACGCGACCCGGATCGCCTATCGCGAGCTGGTGCGCTGGATGGTCAAGGACCACGGCTACGACCAGTGGGACGCCTACATGATGCTGAGCCAGTGCGGCAAGGTGCGGCTCGGCAACTTCGTCGACCCCAAGTACACCATGGGCGCTGCGATCTCGAAGAGCTACCTGTAGGCGGTCGCGGCTCTACAAGACCCGCACCCTATCCCCCCTCTTCACCCTGCCGCCCTGGAGGACGAAGGCGTAGACGCCCGCGCACGGCAGTGCCTCGCCGCCGAGCACGGGGACGGGAAGCGTGTTGTGCTCCACGATGGTGCGCAGCACCTGCGGGTCTTTCGCGAGGTCGCCTTGCGCGATGGTGGGGTGCCCCCATCAGGGGTCGAAGAGATCGCGGCTCCGGTGCCAGTCCTCGATGGACTGGTCGGGGTACTCCGCAAAGCGCGGGTCGCGCTTGCCGGAGGGGATCCTGACCCAGCCCGGCGCATAGTCCACCATGATGCGGCAGCGCTCTGGCGGCGCCGGCAGGGCCGTGTCGATGGCCGACGCGAAGGGGTGGATCAGCTCCGGCCAGCGCGGGTCCCAGACCCAGAGCGCGCTGCCGCAGCGGCCACAGAAGCGCCGCTCCGCCGGGCTTTCGCTGCCGTCCTCGAGCCGCGCGCGATAGACCTTGATGAAGCGCTTGCCCGCGACATTCAGCGTCTCCGCATCGCCGCCGAGGTTGATGGCAAAGCCGCCACCGCCCGCTGTCTTTCGGCAGATCGAGCAATAGCAAAGCATGTAGGGAACAGGCGTCTTCGACTGGAGCGAAAACCGCACGGCGCGGCAGTGGCACGAGCCTTCCAGCAGCATGGGGGCCCTCCTCCGTTTCGCCCTCGCGGGCCTTACACCGCTTTAGAAAAACCTCCGGTGGCCGGGTCCATGGTCCAGAGCTCGCCGTGGGCGATATCGAACCAGGCACCGTGCAAGCTAAGCCGGCCGCGGTCTTCCAGGTTCGAGACGAAGGGGAAGGTCCGCAGGTTCGCGATCGAATGCCGTATGGAGGCCCTTTCCAGGGCTGTTTGCCGTTCGTCATCCGACATCGGGCCAGCGGCCTCAATCTCGCGTGCGGCTGGCCCGAGCTGCGTCATCCACTTGCCGACGAAATTGCCGGGCGAGAGCGGCTCCGCCGCAGGATGCAGCACCGCCCGAATGCCGCCGCAGCGCCCGTGGCCGAGCACCACGATATGCCGAACCCCCAGGCTCTGCACGGCGAACTCCAGCGCGGCCGAGGTGCCGTGATAGGCGCCGGTCGGCTCATAGGGCGGCACCAGATTGGCGACATTGCGGACGACGAAGATTTCGCCCGGCGAAGCGTCGAAGACGGTCTCCGGCGCCGCCCGGGAATCGCAGCAGGCGATGACCATGACCTCGGGTTTTTGGCCGTCCTCGGCGAGCGCGCGGTAGCGGGCGTGCTCCCGGGCGTAGCGGTCGTCCCTGAACGAACGGTGGCCATTGAGAAGCGCTTTCGGGAACTCGGTCATTTGGGTCCCGCCGTATCCATCAATGCAGCATTCTCGGTCGCCGTCATTCTACTTCCCGGTTCGGTCGACCTGCTCCGCGCGCGAGCGCGGGATCAGCATGCGGATCAGCGTCGAGCCCTTGTCGATGAAGGTGTGCTTGAGGGCCGCGCACGCGTGAATGCCGACCAGCGCGATACCGCCGTAGGCCAGGTAGTAGTGGATGTCGATGGCGAGGTCGCGGGTGCCGGTCGAGACGTCGAGGAACGCGGGTACCTCGAAGAGCCCGAACACGTCGATGCCCGCACCCTCCGAGGTCGAGATCAGGTAGCCGGTGACCGGCAGCACGACCATGAGCGCACCCAGGAGCCAGTGCGTCGCGGTGGCGCCGGCGCGTTCGTAGGCGCGCACCTCCGGCCCGTAGCCGGGCTTGCGATCGATGAGCTTCCAACCGAACTTGGTCAGTGCCAGGGCCAGCACCACGATCCCTATGGCCTTATGGAGTGCGAGTGAGTCGTTGTACCAGGGATCGTAATAGGTGAGCCCCACCATCCAGGCGCCGAGCCCGACGAGGCCCGTGAAGGCAATGGCGATGGTCCAGTGAAAGCCGATGGCGACGAGGCCGTAGTGGTCCCGGCCGCTCCTCCACATGGTCGCTCCCTACGGAACGCGGAACCCCGCAGGGGCTACTTGCGGACGCCCTCGATGAACAGGGAAAGCTTCATGGATTCGGCCGCAGGCCCCAGGTTGTAGCCCATGCCGAAGTCCTTGCGGGTAATCGTCGTCGTGCCTTCGAAGCCAACGCGATAGCCGCCCCAGGGGTCCTTGCCCTCCCCCACTTTCTCGACGGCAATGTCGATCGACTTTGTGACGCCGTGTAGCGTCAGGTCTCCGGTCATCACGCCGCCCTCGGCATCGCCTTCGTAGCCGGTGCTGACGAAGGTGGCCGTGGGGAACTCGTCGGCGTCCAAAAAATCCGACGAGCGCAGGTGCTTGTCGCGCTCCGCGTGGTTGGTATCGACACTGGCCGTGTCGATTTCGACCGTGATGGATTGCGCCTCGGGCCCTGCCTCTGAATCGAACGTGAAGCTGCCCGACAACTTCTCGAAGGTGACGATCATCCAGGACACGCCGATGTGAGAGATCTTGAACTGAACGAAGCTGTGGCCCGAATCGATCACGTAGTCGCCGGCCTCGGCAGCCGGTGCCGCGAATGCCAGCCCGGCCGCTACCAGGGCGGCCCCGAGAGTGCGTTTGATCATGGTACAAGAGTCCTTTCGATTGAATGTCGGCATTGCAAAGAACCCCCCTAAACGAAAGTACCAGCCCGTTTCCCTCCAGCATGAACAGGGAGGCATTGTTTACGCCTTCTTGTCCCCGGTGCGCGGCAGGTCGATGACGCGGCCGCCGTCCTTGCGCGGGTCGAAATCGCAACCCTTGCGCACTTCGACATTGCGCAGGATGACTTCGAGCGCGGTCGCGTCGAACGGATCGACGTCCATCGGCGCGGCATACTTCGATTTGAGGCTGTGAAGCATCTCGCGCTCGTTGGGCATGAGGCTCTCCTCGACCGCCTCCGCCGCTTCGATCAAGCGCTGGAGCGCGACGTAAGCGACCAGCTCGACCATCACTCAGCCTCTCTCCGCCGGCCCCGCTGAGCCCACGCTACCTCTGCCACGTGCAGTCCGCGATCATGGCGACCCAATTGTCCGGCATGTAGCCGACGTCGTAGGTACAACTGCCGCTGATGCCCGCGTAGACGCCGGTGCCGCCCAGGATCTCCATGGTGCCTGGGCCACCGCCGCCCGTCTCCACGTCGCCCGTGCGCCGTTTCGAGTGGGTGTACCACGTGTCGCCCGAAGGGGCGGTCATCGTGCAGGGCGCGTCGAGATCGATGCCCGCCTCCGTGCTCTTCGCGAAGACCACGCACGTGATCCGCTCATGCATGCCCTCGACGAACGGCCCGCCGCTGCTCTCGAGGACGGTGACCGAGCCCTCGAGCGGCCCACCAGTGTAGCGCGCATCACCGTGCTCGATGGTGGTGTAGTCCTGCACGTAGGTGCGGATGATGCGGATGTCGCCGCTCTCCTCGGCCGTCGCGATATGCGCCGCGCCCAGAACTCCTGCCACGGCGATCAGTGCCGCGGCCAATCTCGTCGCTGCAACCATCTCTGTCCTCGCCTGTCGGATGTTCGGTGGCCGGATGGTAAGAGGACAGGCCGCACCGTCGCAACTGGAGCGGCGGGTTGTACTGGACGGTTAGAAGTGCGCACAGTGTGGGAGCGCGCCCTCAGTCGTCCCCGCCCTTGTTGCCGCGCCCGCTCAGAGCATCGAGCTGGGCCTGCATCTTGTCGAGCCGGTCGAGGACGGTGCCCACGTCCACCGGCTCCTCGCCGTCTCCGTCGGGCTTCGGCTCCTGCCTGCGCTCGCCGGGGGGAAAGCCCGAGAACATCTCCATGGTGCGCTGCATCAGCGCCATGTTGCGCTCTGCCATGGCCTCGAACTCGCCCGCCGGGAACATGCCGCCGAAGGTGTCGTTCATGCGCTCGCGCATGTCCCCCTGATTACGCGCAAACGTCTCCATGGCGACTTCGAGATAACGCGGCACGAACGCCTGGACGTTGTCGCCGTAGAGCTGGATCAGTTGGCGCAGGAAGCTGAGCGGGAGCATGTTCTGCCCCTTGGCCTCCTGCTCGACGATAATCTGGGTCAGCACCTGGCGGGTGATGTCGTCGCCGGACTTCGCGTCGCGAACGACGAAGTCCTCGCCGTTCCGCACCATGTCGCAAAGGTTGTCGAGGGTCACGTAGCTGCTGGTGGCGGTGTTGTAGAGCCGGCGATTGGCGTACTTCTTGATGGTGACAGTTGCTTGGGCGGCCTCGTCGGCCCCGTCGGTCGCGGCCATCCCCCTGGCCCCCGCTCGGGCTATTCGGCCGCCTCCGGCAGCGGTGCGTCCTCACCGTAGCGCGCGACCCAGGAAGGCTCGTAGCCGTAGTCCCGCGACGCGGCCTCGGCGCTGACATAACCCTCCAGCACGTCCTCGACGACTGAGCGGGGGTCGCGCTCGCCCGGCTCACCGTAGCCGCCACCGCCCGGCGCCTTGACCGACACCCGCTCGCCGGGGCGGATCGGCACGTTCGAATACTTGGTGGTCGAGACCTTGCCGAACGCCTCGCCGACCGTGGTCCAGCGGTTGGCGCCTTCCTGCTGGTAGAGCGTAGCGCCCGCAATTCCCTCGCCGCCTCCGTTCAGGCCCCAGGCGACCTTCTTATGCTTGTTGGTCATCTGGCTGATCATCACCGGACCGGTGCAGAGCATGGTCTTGGAAATGCTCAAGCCGCCGCGATGGGCGCCGGCGCCGCCGGAATCCGGGCGCAGCGCATATTCTTCGACGATCCACGGGAAGCGAGTCTCGAACACCTCGGTCGGCGTGTTGGCGCAGTTGCCGTTGATCGAATCCGTGGCGTCGTTGCCATCGGCGAAGCTGCGCCCACCATAGCCGACGTAGGAAAAGTCGAACGCGCCAATAGGCTCGTCATTGCGCTCATCGTAGCCGCCGAAGACGAAGCACCCGTGCGTGGTGCCTTCCGACGCCATCACGCGATCGGGCGCCGCCGGCGCCATCGCCCCCAGGATGATGGCGACGATGAGCGGGTGGGTCTCGGTATTGCCGCCGACCTCGGAGCCCGGATAGTTCACGTTCATCACGGAGCCGGCGGGTGCGATCACCCGGATCGGGCGGAAGCAGCCCGAGTTCTTCGGGATCGTTTGGTCGGTCAGGTGCAGCATCGCGTTGAAGGAGGCCGACCAGGCCACACCCAAGGTGGCGTTGATCGGGCCCAGAGCCTGGGGCGAGGAGCCGGTGTAGTCGATCACCACCTCGTCGCCCTGCACGTGCACCGCGCAGCGGATGGTGTACTCCTTGTCCTCGATGCCGTCGTCCTCGAGCCCGTCCTCGAAGCGGTAGCAGCCATCGGGGAAGGCCCCGATCTCTGCCCGCATGCGCGCCTCGGAATAGTCCATGAGGTCGGTGACGGTGTGCTGGAAGGTTTCGCGGCCGTACTTAGCGATCAGCTCCTTCATCCGCGCTTCGCCGAGATCGACAGCGGAGATCATCGCCCTAATGTCGCCGTAGTTCTGGCGCGGCGTGCGGACGTTCGCGAGCATCAGCTTCCAGACCTCGACAACGTCCTCGCCCCGTTTCTTGATTTTGACCGGGGGCACGCGGAGCCCCTCGTGGAAAATCTCGGTGGCCTCGCCCGGGAAGCCGCCCGGCACCATGCCGCCGACCTCGACGAAGTGGCCGATGGCGACGGCGAAGCCCATCAGCTCGCCATCGACGAAGATCGGCTTGAACATGGTGTGCTCGGGCGTGTGCAGACCGCCCCGGTAGGGGTCGTTGTGGACGATGACGTCTCCTTCGTAGATCTCGGAGAGCGAAATCTCCTTCACCATGGAGCGGACGAGCAGCGGCACGCCGCCGATCTGGGCGGGGCAGAACTCGGCCACCGCGATCATCTCGCCCTCGGTGTTAGCCAGCGCGCAGGTGAAGTCCTCGGCTTCGGAGAAAATGGTGGAATAGGCGGTCTTCTGTACGTTGACGCCCATCTCGCGGCAAATCGCGACCATGGCGGATTCGATGATGTTCATCGTGACCATGTCCATGACGGGTTCCTTTCCTCGCCCGCGCGCGGGCTCCGATAGGGGTCAAGCTCGGCGCGCGATCTCGCCGATCAGAATATTGCCGTAGCGGTCGATCCGCACCGGCTGGCCGGGGCGGATGACGGTGACCGAGGCGGGCTCCTCGATCAGTGCCGGGCCTTCGAAGCGGTGGCCGTGGCGCAGCCGGGCGCGGTCGTGTACCGGAGTCTCCGCCCAGCCCTCCTCGAACAGAACTGGGCGCGTGGCCGCCGGCTCCGGCGCGCCTGCGGCCTCGCCGATCTCGGCGAGCTGCAGCTTGTCAGTGACCGAGACCGCCGTGACCTTGACCGAGGTCATCTCGATCTTCTCGCCGGGGATATCGAAATTGAAGCGGTCGTGGTGGGCGCGATGGAACGCCTGCCACAGCCCCGGCATCGTGCTCTCGTCGAAGCGGTCGAAGGCGATGGGCACGTCGAGCTCGTGATTCTGCCCGAGGTAGCGCATCTCCAACGACCGGAGGATCTCGATGTTCTCGGTGTAGCCCTGCTGTTCGAGCCCCGCGACGCCTTCGCGCATCAGGTCGGAGAGCACGCGATTGGCGTGGTCCCGATCGAAGGCCGCCGAGGTCATCTGCGCCGTCCGCTCCAGGTCCACCCGCGCGTCGGTCATCAGGAAGCCGAAGGCCGAGAACTGGCCCGGATGGTTGGGCACGATGCCGCTCGGGATGTTGGCGTGGACCATGAGGTCGGCGACGTGCACCGGGCCCGCGCCGCCGAAGGCGAGCAGGGTGAAGTCGCGCGGGTCGAGGCCGCGCTCGGTCAGCACCGAGCGAAGCGCGCCGATCATGTTGTTGTTGGCGATCTGCACCATGGCGAGCGCGGTCTCCTCGACCGGCTTGTCGATGGCGCCTGCGACCTTGGCGATCGCCGCCGCCGCCGCGTCCGCATCGAGCGCCATGGCGCCGCCGAGGAAGTTCGCTGGGTTGATGCGGCCGAGCACGAGGTTGGCGTCGGTCGCGGTCGCCTGGGTGCCGCCGAGGCCATAGCAGGCGGGCCCCGGGTTCGCGCCCGCGCTCTCCGGCCCCATGCGCAGCATGCCGCCCTTGTCGATCCAGGCCAGCGAGCCGCCGCCGGCGCCCATGGTGCGGATGTCGATCATGGGAATCTGGATCGGCAGGCCGAACTCGATCTCGAAGCTCGTGGTGAAGCTCTCGTTGCCGCCGACCACGGTCGAGACATCCGTCGACGTGCCGCCCATATCGAGGGTGACAAGGTGATCGACGCCGACGCTGCGGGCGATCTGCTTGGCGCCCACCACGCCGCCGGTGGGACCGGAGAGGGTCATTTGAATGGGGTGGCGGGCGGCCTCCTCCAGGGTCATCTCGCCGCCGTTGGACTTGATCGCGGCAACCTGGCGGGTGATGCCCTTTGCATCGAGCCGCGCCCGCATCGCGCCCAGATGGTGGCCCACGACCGGCTTGATGTAGGCGTCGGTGATGGTGGTGGACGAGCGCTCGAATTCCTTCCACTTGGGCAGCACCTCGTAGGAGATGCTGACGGGGATGTCCGGACACTCTTCGGCAAAGATTTCCTGCGCCGTGCGCTCGTGGTCCGGCGTCACGAAGGAGAAGAGGAAGTTGATCGCGACCGCCTCGACGCGGCCCAGCGCCTTGATTTCGCGGGCGACGGCGCGGACGCGGTCAGTGTCCAGTTCCTGGTAAACCTCGCCCCGCGCCAGAATCCGCTCGTCAACCTCGTAGCAGTGGCGGCGCTTCACCAGCGGCTTGGCCTTGACCCAGGTGATGTCGTAGTGGCTCTTGCGCTTGCCACGCTGGATGAAGGGGACGTCGCGAAAACCGGTGGTGGTCAGGTAGGCGACCGTCGCGCCCTTACGCTCCAGGATCGCGTTGGTCGCGATGGTGGTGCCGAAGCGGATGTTGCCGATGGCGCCCATATCGCCGGAGCGGTCCAGCCCGTCGATGATCCCGTCGATAGGATCGGCCGGGGTCGAGAGGGTCTTCCAGACGTCGACGGCTTGCGTGTCAGGATCGTAGCGAACGAAGTCCGTGAAGGTTCCGCCCACGTCGATCCCGACCAGGTCGCTCATGGTGCCCTGCCCCGTCGGCCAGCGGAATGTTCGGATGCGTCGCGCGGTGCCGCGCGCTCAGCCGGTCTCGTGGATGCCCTGCTTCGGCAGCGGAATGCGCGGCTGCTCGACACCGTCGGCCCGCGCCGTGAACCATTGGACGCACCAATCGGAGCAGAAGAGCTGATCCTTGCCCTTCACGGTGGCGGAGATGCCCTCGTCGTAGATGAGCACGCCGCAGTTGTCGCACTTCACGTAGCGTTCGATGTAATACCCGTTGTCGGAAAAGCGCATGCCGTCTCCCTCCTGTCCGGCTCTGGCCGCCGGCCTCAGCAAGCGGCCGGAGTGTGGAGAGGAAGGTCGTATGAGTCAACGGCTTGGCGCTCCGCCAGCTCGGCGCCACAAGTACCCGGCACTGCTTTGTATAGACAGCGTAATACGAAAAGCGTAATTGAGCGAGGAATATGATTCAATCCTTCGCCGATCAACGGACGGCGAACGTCTTCAACGGCGTGCGTGAGCCCTCCTTCCCACCGTCGATCGTGAAGCGGGCACAGAGCAAGCTGGATCGGATCAACTACGCAGCGCGCCTTGACGACCTGAGGACTCCGCCGGGAAATCGCCTCGAACGGCTGCGCGGCGACCGTGAGGGCCAATACAGCATCCGCGTGTCGCGAGCCTGGAGAATTGGCAGGACGGCGACGCGTACGACGTGTCCTTGAACAACCATTATCATTGAGACGCTGGGAGTGACACCGATGACAGTGCCGACTAACCGAATTGCGACGCACCCAGGTGCCCTCCTGCGCGAGCAGCTCGAAGAAATTGAACTGTCCGTTCATCGTGTGGCGCGGGACATCGGCCTGCCGGCAACACGCCTGCACGAGATCGTCCACGAGCGGCGCGGTGTGAGCGCGGAGACCGCGATTGCGCTGGGCGCGTACTTCGATCAGAGCCCGGAGTTCTGGATGAACGCCCAGAAAACCTTCGAGCTCTCCAAGGCCCTGGTCGAGAATGGCCCGGCGATACGCGCACGGGTGCGCCCACACGCCGTGAGCGAAGCGGCCCGCTGAACCTCCAGCGGCTGGCCTATTCCGCCGCCTCGTCCGCGCCGGGGTCGTAGCCGTAGTCCCGCGCGGCATCGGTCTCGGTCAGGTAGCCGCGGGCGAGGTCGGCGGTAACGCGCGAGCGCAAGCGCGTGCGCGGGTCGCCGAGGCCGCCGCCGCCGGGGGTCCGCACCTGAACCGTATCGCCCGGCGCCAGGTGGTAGCCCTCGCCCTTGGAGAGATGGGGCGGCTCCTCGACCGCGTTGCCGCGGCGAACCTCGATCTGGTTGCAGGCGCCAGGCAGGCCGCCGGCGAGCCCGTGCGGGCCGGTGCGGCCGTGGTCCATCATGAACGACGCCTTGGCCTCACCCCTGAGCAGGCGCACACGGTAGCTTACGCCGAACCCGCCCCGGTGCCGCCCGGCGCCGCCCGAGCCCTCTCGCAGCGCATACTCCTCGAACAGGATCGGGTAGTGCTGCTCCAGAATCTCGGCCGGCTGGGTCTTGGATATGCCGACGGAGGAGCAGCCGTTGGTGAGCCCGTCGTCCTCCCACCAGCCGCCGTAGCCGCCGCCCGAGAAGATGTACATGACGTAGCGGCGCCCCTCGGCAGGGTCTTCGCCGCCGAGGCTAAAATTGCCGCTGGTGCCGGCGGGGGCCGCGAACATGCGCTCCGGCATGGCCTGGCCCATGGCGCCGAATACCGCTTCCATGATCCGCTGCGCTGTCTCCGCCGCGCAGCCGGAGACGGGCCGGGGATACTCGGCATAGAGGAAGGTGCCGCGGGGCGGTGCCACGGCGATCGGTCGGAAGCAGCCGGCATTGATCGGCACGTCGGGGAAGATGTGCTTGATCGCGCAGTAGACCGAGGCGAGCGTCGTCGCCCAGACCGAGTTGACCGGCCCGCGGCAGAGCGAGCTGGACTCGGAGAAGTCCACGGCGAGGTCGCTGCCCTCCACTGTGACCCTGGCACGGACTTCCAGCAGGGCGTCATCGACGCCGTCGGAATCCATGTAGCTGGAGAAGACGTACTCGCCGTCGGGGACGGACGCGATGTGGGCGCGCATGCGCCGCTCCGAGCGCTCCTTGAGCACCTCGATGGCGGCGTTCACGGTCTCCTCGCCATGCTTGTCAAGTAGCTGGGTCAGGCGCCGCTCGCCGACCGAGAGCGCACCGATCTGGGCACGGATGTCGCCGATGCGCTCCTCCGGCACGCGGATGTTGGCGAGCACGATCTGCATGATGTCGTCGTCGAGCACGCCGCGCCGGTGGAGCTTGACCGGCGGCAGCCTGAGCCCTTCCTGCTGGATCTCGGTCGCCTGGGAAGGGAAGCCGCCCGGCACCATGCCGCCGGTGTCGGGCCAGTGGCCGGTGTTGGAGAGATAGGCCCAGAGGCGGCCCCTGTAGAAGAAGGGCCGCACCATCTTGACGTCCATCAGGTGGGTGCCGCCGAAGTAGGGGTCGTTGACCATCACGATGTCGCCGGGCTCCAGGTCGTCCCGCGCCTCGATCACCGCCTGCGTGGTGGACTGCATGACACCGAGGAAGATCGGCAGGCCGAGCTCCCCCTGCGCGATGATCTGGCCGGTCTCGGGATCGTAGATGCCGTTGGAGCGGTCGAAGCCCTCCGAGATCACCGGCGAGAACGAGGTGCGCTGGTGCACCAGGTCCATCTCGCTCGCGACCTGCTGCAGGCCGCTCTCGATCACCGCCAGGGTGACCGGGTCGAACGCGTCGGCGGCGCCGGACCGCGCCTCCGCCGCAGCCTGGGGCACGGTGAGCACCAGGTTGCCGAGGGCATCGGCACGGGCCTCAGAACTTGGCTCCACCAAGATCGTGGTGTCGAGCTGCTGGATGACCGCGGGCCCCGTGATGGTGGCGTCGGCCGGCAGCCGCTCGCGTTGGTAGATGGGCGTCTCGATCCAGGCGCCATCGAAGTAGACCGCGCGGGTCTCGACCAGCGCGGTGTCCAGTGTCGCTCCGCTGTCATCGGCCGCGAGCGTGAGGTCGAGGGGCGGGCGGATGCCGCGCACCGTGGTCCGCAGGTTGACCAGGATGGGCTGCATCTCCGGCAGCACGATGTCGAAGCGCTCGCGGTAGAGCGCCGCGAAGGCGTCTCGGACAGTCGCGGCGTCGAAGCCCTTATCTCCCACCGACACGCGAAAGACATGGCTTTGCCCACGGTAGAAGAGGTCCGCCTCGTGCTCGACCTCCACCGACGCGACGGTCACCCCCTCTTGCGCGAGCAGCGCCCTGCCCTCCGCCGCCTGCTCCGCCTGGATGCGGTCCGCCCCCGCCGGGTCTACGTCCTCCAGCGGCTGGTGCAGGGTGCGCACGAAGTCGTGGCGCACGTCGGCGAGCGCGCAGCCGAGAGCCGACGTGATGCCGGGGTAGCGCGGCACCAGCACGTGGGGCACGCCGAGCTCGCGGGCGATGGCCGTGGCGTGCATCGGCCCCGCGCCACCGAAGGCGAAGAGGGCGAAATCACGCGGGTCGTGCCCCTTGTCCACCGAGACCAGCCGCGCCGCGCCCGCCATCTGATGGTCCACCACGCGCAGGATCGCGGCCGCCGCCTCCGCCTCGTCGAGGCCGAGCGGGTCCGCGATTTTCTCGCGCACGATGCGGCGCACCTCGTCGATTTCCGGCTGGCCCTCCAGGCCGCCGATGGCGCGCGGATCGATGCGGCCGAGCAGCAGATTGGCGTCGGTCACCGTAGGCTCCTGCCCGCCCCGGCTGTAGCAGATCGGCCCGGGCGCCGCGCCGGCGCTCTCAGGACCTACGCGCAGGATGCCGCCTTCGTCCACGCGCGCGATACTGCCCCCGCCGGCGCCGATGGTCTGGATGTCCACCATGGGCACCCGCAGCGGCATGCCGTAGGCGATGTCCTTCTCCGTCGTGGTGGCCGGCACGCCGCCCTGCACGATGGCGATGTCGAAGCTGGTGCCGCCCATGTCACAGCTGATGAGGTTGGGGAAGCCGGCGGCGGCGCCCAGGTGGGCGGCGGCAATGACGCCGGCGGCCGGCCCGGACATGACCGTCTGCACCGCCTTCTCACCGGCGATGCCGGCGGTCATCATGCCGCCGTTGCCCTGCATCACCAGCAGCTCGGTCTCGACCGCGCCGGTCTTGAGCCGGCCGGCGATGCGCTCGAGATAGCGGGTCATGATCGGTTGGATGTAGCCGTTGAGCGCCGCTGTGCTGCCGCGCTCGAACTCCCGTACCTCACGCAGGATGTCGGAGCCCAAGGTGATGTGGACATCGGGCCACACCTGGCGGGCGATCGCGCCAGCGCGGCGCTCGTGGTCGGGATTGAGATAGGCGTGGATGAAGTGGACGATCAGCGCTTCGGCGCCGGTCGCGCGCGCCGCATCCACCGCCGCGCGCACCTCGTCTTCGTCGAGGGGAGTCGCCACCGCGCCGGAGGCGTCGACCCGCTCCGCCACCTCGAAGCGGCGTTCGCGCGGCACGATGGGCTCGAAGCTGCCGAACATGCCCCACGGGTTGGGCCGGGTGCGGCGGCCGAGCTCCAGCGTGTCGCGGAAACCCTGGGTGGTGACGAGGGCGCAGCGCACCCCTTTGCGCTCCAGTACGGCATTGGTGCCAACCGTGGTGCCGTGGACGACCGTCTCAAAGCCAGCTGCCGCCGCGCCGAGCGCAGCGAGACCCGCCATGAAGCCGTCGGACTGGTCCGCAGGCGTCGACGGCACCTTGGCGATGCGCATGGTCGCGGAGTCGGGATCGACCAGCAGCAGGTCGGTGAAGGTGCCGCCCACGTCCACCCCGATGCGGAATCGGCCTTGCGCTACGGCGTTTTTTGTCTTTTTATCAATGTCTTGCGGCACGATACCGACCCGATCCAAAGACGGTCCTATCGGGCCGGTGTAAGCGTACTGTAAGCGGATTCACTCCAGCTTCAGTCCATCGGGGTCTGGGGGTGCAACAGGAGCGGCGCCGGCAACGACCCCTCTGGTAAGCGTTCCGCCAGACCGTGGAGATGGTTATCCGCTCAATTGCACGCTCATCTGACCGATCCCGTTGCAGCGGGATTTTAGCGGCTGAGCGCTCTTTGCCAATCCCTTCTGAGAGGGCGAAGCCAGACGTCCTTGCGGGGCTTGTCGAACTGCCTGTCCCGGTCGTAGCGCCCGCGCCCCTGGGTGGTCCCGACGCGGGTCCAGCCCGAGGCGCGGTAGACGGCGCCGGTGTAGCGCGGGGTTTCGACGAAGGTCTCGATGAGCACGGGCGTGATCTTGTACCGCTCGGTCCAGTCGGCGGGCAGGCGGCGGCGGACGAGGGCGAGGATGTGCGAGCCGAGGTTGGGGATCTCGATCCACGGCAGGATCAGGAAGCGCGGGTTGTCGACCACCAGCGGGAGGTTCTTCTCGCGCATCTCGGGGGACCATCCGATGAAGTCGTCACGCGGGGCGAGCTTCCAGGCGGCGGTGGAGAAGCCGAGCATGGCGAGCGGCCAGCCGTTCCGGTCGTGGACGGCGTAGCGCATCTGCGCGCCGACCAGGGTCTTGTATCCGAGATAGTGGTAGCGGGCGACGAACTCGTTCCAGAGCATACCTTCCCGTGTGCCACCGACGACGAGGCGCATCTCCAGCGGGCGGACCTCGTCGAGGGTGGTCGGAGCGGGGAACAGCGGCGGCTCGGTGTCGGGTCCGAACACGATGGGCTTCGGCCTGTGCTTCCGCCCCCTCGGCGGCGGCAACGCGATCACGCCATCGCGGTGCATGGCGAGCATGGTGACGCGGGCCATCATGTCCTTGAGGCCGCCGTCCGGCCTGAGCCAGCCGATGCGCCGGCAGAACTCTCTCGACAGGGCGGCGCGGGTCGGCTGCGGCTCGGCCGCGACGAGGGCGCGCAGAAGCGCCATTTCATCGGCGGTGAAGTCGCGGCCGTAGTAGCGGCACTCGATGGTGCCGGTCATCCCCGCGCCGTGAACTCGCGCCGGCGCGCCTCGCTCATCGACCACGGAAGCCAGGGCGACAGATCGTCCGGCGGTTTGCCGCCGTTCTCCGCGCACGCGGTCAGCCAGGCCTCCAGCCAGCGCAGCACGTCGATGCCGTTCATCAAGAGCGTGCTGACAACCGAGTACATGATCGCGGTGAACCGGGCGCCGTCCTCGCTGTCGGAGCCGTGTGACAACCCTCGCCCTATTGCGGGCGCGCGCAAGATTCTCTCGGCCTCGTTGTTGTCCATCGGGGTCTGGGGCTTGTCGACGAAGACGCACAGCCCCTCGCGATGGTTGAGAAGGGAGCGCAGCGCCCTGGCCTCGCGTGCATGGTCCGGCAAGTCGGCCAGTTCCGATTCGGCTTGGTCGAACAGGCGGTCGAGCGCCTTCTTCAGCTTGCGCGTTGCCTTCCTGAACGCCGCTGTCTGGCGTTTGCGGCCGGGGTCGTAATGCTTCAGCCGCTCCCTGTTCAGGTCGTAAATCGCTGCGATCCGCCCAACCCATCCCTGGCACCATTGCTCCAGCCGCGGCTGGCCGGCGGCGGCATCGATAAAATCGCGGCGCTGATGAGCCCAGCAATAGGCCAGGATCGCCTTGTCCCCGAGAAGGCGGACGAGGCGCTTGTAGGCACTGTAGCGGTCGCAGACGATGATCGTGCCGGGCAGGGCTTCGGCGAACAGCTTGAGCGCCGCCTCGGCGCTGCGGCTCGCATCGATATGGAAGCAGACCGCGTCTCTGCTGACCGAAGTCCACAGCCAAGCGCGGCCCGAGTTGTCTTCACCGCGAAGCTCCTGCACGCGCCAGGAGGTCTCGTCGGCATGGCGCAGCGCCGCAGTGTTCTGATGCGCGAGGATCGCCTCGTACAGGCTCTCGAACAGCGCCACGAAGCGCTTGCGGCTGTTGGCCAGCGTCCCCGGCGAGACCGCCAGCCCCTGGCTGGTGAACCACGCCGCGATGCGACGAACCGGCCGGAAGCAGGCGCAGTGCTCGAAGAGGAAGCGCGCCCAGAAGCTGATCCCGTACGGCGTTCTGACGAACAGCCGCGGCGCCGGGGGCGCGGTCACTTCCGCAGGCGAGGACATGCACGAGCAAGTTCGGCGCAATCGCTCACGGCTGATCACGCGCTTGAACACGATGACCTCGATCTCGATCAGGGTGGACACCTCGGCACCGTTCGGCGCGTAGGGCTGGCCGCAGCGCCCGCAGACCCGCGCCTCTTCCGGCACTTCAAGCTCTTCGGGCCGCTCGTCGAGTCCGGGCCGCTGGGTGCGGCCATGGCCGGGCGCGCCGCGCTGCTGGCCGCGCTTGCGCCCGGAGCGCGGCTTCTTCTGCTGCTCGCTCTTGCGTCCGTAGAGCCTTCTCGACAGCACCGCCCCGCTCGAGCGCAGTCGCGCGATGTCGGCTTCCAGCGCCTCGACCCGGTTCCGCGCCCTCTGCGCGATCCGGCGCAACCGGGCGTTCTCCCCGGCCAGCGACTTGATTGTGGACTTCTGGCGCCGCGACCGGCGCAGGACCCTGCGCAACTCGGCATCCATGCCGGACAGCTTCTTCGACAACGCCTTGCGGGCCGTGCGAAGCACCGCAACCCGGGCTTCCGCCGCCTCCCGGCCGGCCTTGGCCGCCTTCAACGCCTTGCGCAGCCGGGCATTCTCCTTGCCAAGCCGGGCGATCGCGGTCTTCTGACGCCTCGACCTTCGCAGGATGTTGCGCAGATGAGCCGCCTCGTCGAACGGCAACTTCGTCAGCGTCGCTCCGGCCGCGCGGAGCTTGGCGATCCGGGCCGTCAGCTTCTTCTGCCCGTACCTGGATACGTCAGTAAGCGCCGCGCCGTCACCCTTGTTGACGGGTGACGCCCGGGATTGTCGGAGCGAAGTTCCAGGGCATGAGCTCGTCGATGCGTGACACGGGGTGCATGTCGACGATCCGGCGCAGGGTGTCGGTCAGGTAGACCTGCGGATTGATGCCGTTGAGCTTGCAGGTGCCGATCAGGCTGGCACACCGCGCCCATGTCCTGGCGCCGTCGTCGCTGCCGGCGAAGAGCGCGTTTTTCTTTGTGAGCTTCACCGGGCGGATGAGGTTCTCGATGGGGTTGGTGTCCATCTCGATACGCCCGTCATGGAGGAACCGGCACAGGCCGTCCCAGCGCTTGAGGGCATATCGGATGTGCTTGGCGAGTTCGGACGCGCTGGACAGACGGTCGAGCTGGGCCTCAAGCCAGGGCCGCATGGCCTCGACGATCGGTGCCGACAACTCCTGCCGCGCCTTCAGCCGAAGCTCCGGCGGGTGGCCGCGCACCATGGCCTCGATCCGGTACAGCGCCGCGATCCGTTCGAGGATTTCCTCGCACACGGGCGAGGCCGTGCCGCGCTGGAAGTCGACGAAGCGTCTCCGCCAGTGGACCCAGCAGTAGGCAAGCACCCATGGGCTGACCGTCTGCTTCGGATCGCCGAGCGCGTCGTACACCCTGTAGCCGTCCACGTGCAGCGGGCCGCCGCCGGTGTAGCCCCGCATCAACTCAAGAGCGACCTTCGCACTTCGATGGCGCGAGTGGTGGAACACCACGATCGGCGGGTCGGCCCCGCCATAGCCGCGCTGATCGCGGGCGATCGCCCACAGATAGTCGAGGCGCGTCTTGCCGGTCCCCGGCGCCATCACCGGCACCGTGGTCTCGTCCATGAACAGACCGTCCGACGCCTTGAGGTGCTCGATCATCCGGTCGATCACCGGGGCCAGCACCTGCATCCCGCGCCCCGCCCAGTTCCCCAGCATGGTGCGGTCGAGGTCGATCCCCTCGCGACGGTATGCCTCGCTCTGACGGTAGAACGGTTGGTGATCGGCGAACTTGGCGACCAGCGTGTGCGCCACCAGCGCCTCGGTCGGCAGGCCGCGCGGCACCAGATATTCCGGCGCCGGCGCCTGGGTGCTCTGTTTGCCTTCGCAGGCGCGGCAGATGTATTTCGGCCGGATCGTCACCAGCACCCTCAACTTCGCCGGCACGACGTCGAGCCGCTCGGTGCGGTCCTCGCCGACCTTCACCATCTCGCCGCAGCCGCAAGGGCACTCCGCGCTCTCCGGCTCGATCACCTTCTCGAAGCGTTCGAGGTGCTTGGGCAGATGGCCGAGGTTGCGATTGGTCGGCTGTGGCTTGCGCCGCTGCCTGCCGGTCGCCGCGTCGGCCTTCTCCTGGGCTTCCGCCAGCATCCCCTCGGCGACCGCGATGTCCTCGAACAGCGGCAGCCGGTCCTGATCGGCATGGCGCTTCTCCGAGCGCGCGCCCCACACGGCATGGTTCAGCGAGGCGATGATCCGCTCCAGGCGTTCGCGCGCCCGCTCGGACACAGCCAGCGCGTCCTCGGCGGCCTTGCGCTCGGCACGCTCCTTCGCAAGTTGGGCTTCGACGGCCGCCAGACGGCGTTGCAGATCACTCACGGGAACGGCGCTTCCCATGCTGGTTATCATGGGATTCCTCTAGCAGAATCAATGAGGTAACGCAAGGTGAACATGCTTCCGGCCCCGCCGTAAACGGGGCCGGATAGCTCGTCTTGGCGACACCGGGGAGACGGTGGGATGGACACCGTTCCCCGGTGAAACGGCAAGCTGCGCGGTCAGGCCGCCTGGCGCGGCCGAGGCCGTCGCACGGCCCGGACCGCCTTCCAGTCGAGACCTTCGAACAACGCCGAGAACTGCGCCGGCGACAGTCCGATCACGCCGTCCGAGGGGCGCGGCCACTGGAAGCCGCCGCCCTCCAGGCGCTTGTAGACCATGACCAGCCCGGTGCGGTCCCAGACCAGGATCTTCATTCTGTCGCCTCGCTTGGAGCGGAAGGCGAAGACCGCGCCGCTATAGGGGTCGTGACCCAGCACCGTCTGCACCACCGCCGACAGCCCGTCATGTCCCTTTCGGAAGTCGACGGGGCGGGTCGCCAGCCAGACCCGGATCTTCTCCCCGGTCAGGATCATGGCGCGGCCCGAACGCAGACCAGGATGCGCGACAGGTGCCCCGCGTCGAAGTCCGGCGGCACCACCACCCGGATGTCGGCGATCTCGATCGCGATACCATCCGCGGGCACCGAGGCCGCGCCGTTCCGCTCAGCAGCGACCGACACCGTCACCGGGACCAGGCCGAACGGATCGTCGCCCGCGCCGGCGACCGGGCCGAGAAGCCCGTCCCGAGCCATGCGCCGCCAGCCGCTCAACTGCGTCCGTGAGAGGCCGTGACGCCGGGCAACCCCCGCCACCGTCGCTCCCTCCTCGAACGTCTCCTCCACGATCCGCGCCTTCACCGCTTCCGGCCAGACCCGTGCGCCGTGCGCGCTCGTCGCGACCGCGACCGAAGCGTCGGTGGCGTCCTCCGTCACTCGTTCATGCAATGTGTCTGTCATCTGTCACCTCCGTCGTTGACGGGGTCCAGATGACCACGAAAATCTCAGACAACAACGAGGGTGACGGCGCGGCGCTTACATACGTCAAGCGCATGGCGCAGCCAGAAGTTCTCGTCCGACAGCTTCGCCGAACGGGCCTCGGCGTCGCGCAGGAACCCGATCTCCCTGTAGAGCCGGAGAGAATCCTGCGACAGCTTCTTGGCGGTCTCCCTGACGCCCTCCGTCCGTTCCTTCTCCTTGCCGACGCGCTCATTGAGACGGATGATCTCCTTGTCGCGCCGGACCACTTCCCTGTTCAGCCGGGCGATCTCCTTGCGCAGCGTCCTGATGGTGTCCTCGCTGCGGCGCGCCTGTTCCGGCACCGGGCGAGTCTGCCGGGCCTCCCCGGTCGTGCCCTTCCCGGACTGCGTTGCCAAGGACCTGCGAAGCCTGGCGACCTCCTTGCGAAGCGTCTCGACCTTCCCGGTCTCGCGCGACTCGATACCGGCTTCGGAAAGCAGAGTCGTCAGGCGCGCGACTTCGGCCTGCAACGACGGCACGCCCTTCGCCGCGCGGTGGAGCCGCTTCGTCTCCTCCTCGGCCTCGCTCAGCCGGTGTCGGCAGGACTTGAAGTGCCACTTCCAGTAACCGGCGTCGCTGCGGGCAGCCACCTCCGCCTGGCGCAGCTCTTCGCAGCGCACCTCCGCCGCGTCGGCACGCGCTCGTTCCTGCTCGTAACGGGATTGGATATCGCGCGGCGCACCCGCCGACACCTTCTTGGACGGCGACCACAAACCGCCGTCGCCCTCGGTCAGCGTCCCGTCTACGGTGCGGAGATCATCGTCGAGAACCGCCATGCGCTCGACGATAGCGCATGGAGAATCATGTTACCAGCAGGATTATGCATGCTCGATTCGGCGCGGATTGTGCCGACGCAGAACGGTCTCGACGGCTCGGGAGCCCCGCAGGGACGTCTGGCTTCGCCCTCTCAGAAGGGATTGGCAAAGAGCGCTCAGCCGCTAAAATCCCGCTGCAACGGGATCGGTCAGATGAGCGTGCCATTGAGCGGATAACCATCTCCACGGTCTGGCGGAACGCTTACCCCCTCTGGCCCGGCCCCGGACGTCCCCGCCGCCGACCGCGATTCCCGGCGCACTCTAGCAGCCGGTTCGCCAGCCGTCACCGGGCATGACACCCGCCGCTCCCGCATGCGTGCCCCTGCGGTCATTCCTCCGGCGGTCTGCGGGGCACGGTCTCGCGCCAGCCGCCGGCGGCGAGCGCCTTGGCCTTGCGGGTCCAGCGGCGTATCTGCGAGCGCATCCAGTCGCTGTCGCCGGCCGACCATTCCCCGGCGACCCGCTCCGCGCCCCACACGTCGATGGCGATGCCGCGCGGCTTCCGGCCCCTTCTCAGCCCGTCCATCACGATCGCCAGGTTGCGATCCTCCTCCGCCTGCCTCACCGAGGAGGGGGCGAGCGGCCCGCGACCTGCCAGAAGTCGAGCAGGCGGCGCACGCCGTGCGGCATGCGCAGCCCGAAGGGGTGGCGCAGCTCGATCCCCGCGCCATCGGGGAACGGCCCGGCATCGCGCAGCAGGATCTGCACCGCGCGCCCGTCATGCTCGATCTTGAGCACCATGTTGCCGTCGAGCTGCCGCAGGCCCTCGATGGCGCCGCCCCCGGCGGCGACCAGCCCGGCGAGCGGCGGGGCATCGGGCGCGACCGCCGCCTCCGGCATGGCGTCCTGTATCCAGAAGGGCGAGGCGGGGCCGTCTCCGTCCGTCGGGTCCTGCCAGGCCAGCAGGTCGAAGCGCGCCGCCGCCAGGTCGGCCCGGGTCTGGACGCGGATCGGGAACGCCTGTCCTCCCGGCTCGGTAGCCGTGTTGAGCGCGGCCGGGGGTCCGGCCCGCGCCCGCCACGCCGCCTCGTATTCCGGGACGCAGCGCAGGAAGAGCCATGCCCGGATCCCGTCGCCCGTCTCCACGGCATCGCGCATCCGACGCCCGGCCTCACCATCGCAAGGTCGCCTCGAACCCGGCCGTATGTTCGGGCGCCGCCCCGTCGCTCTCCCTTCGCGTGGCCTTGAGGCCGAAGGAGACATCGGGCGCACTCGCCGCCTCCGGCGTCAGACGCCAGCCGATGGTGTAGTCGCGCGCCGCCGTCGCCAGCCCGAAGCCCACATGCGGGCTGCCGGTGAAGCGCCCGCCGAGGACCGGCAGGCCGTAGGCCGCCTCCATCGCCCAGCGCGAAGTCGCCTCGCCGCTGCCGGTGCGGTCCTCCAGCGGGTCCGGCGCGAACAGCGCGTCGAGGCCGCCTTGCGCTTGACCGCCCCAGTCCTGGCGCAGCGTCAGCGACGGACCCCGCTTCGTCGCCGGGGCCGGGTCGTATGACAGAGAAGCCGCGAAGCCCTGGTCCTCCAGGTCGTCGTTGCCGTGCGCGATCAGCGTGCGGCCCGAGAGATCGAGCGACAGACCGAGCCTCGGATCGACCCAGGCGATGCCGCCGCCGAGCTCCAAACCTGAGCCGGTCTCGGCGTCGCCCCCGTCATGGCGCGCGCCCACCTCCAGCTTGGGCGTCAGGTGGCCGCCTTCTTCCAGCGCGACGCGGTAGCTCCCCTCCAGCCCCAGCCGCAGCCGGGTCACGTCGGACTCCGACGCCGCAAGATCGCGTGTCTTGTCCGAGGTCGTGCGCGCCCACAGGGCGTCCGAGGTCACCGCAAGGGCGGGACCGCTTCCCTCCTTGGGCGGCGCGATCACGTCGCCGCGCAGGCCCGCCGCCGCCATCGTCCAGTCGATGTCCGCCTTGTAGCTGCCGCCCACCTGCGGCTTGAGGGTGACCTCGCCCGTGCCGTAGCCCGCCGCGCCCCAGAGCTTCAGGCGCTCCGAGGCCTGCAACGCCGCATAGGGAACCGCCGCCGTCAGCGACGCTTCCACACTGCCGTCGCCCTCGCGCACCGCGCCGTCGCAGACCATCTGCCTTTCTTCCGGGGTCGTCTTGTTCGTGTCCGCGCAGATCTGCGCCAGGGCGCGGGAGGCGTCGTCACGCCTGGGACCCGTATCCCGGTAGCCGCCCTCGCCGGCGCTCTGCATCAGCGCCAGCCCGACCAGCCAGTTGCCCCGCGCATAGTCCGCGCCCAGCATCGCCGTCGTCGCCTCGCCGTCGAGGGAGAACGACCCCTCGCGCCCGTCGAAGCTGCCCTGCGCCGCCCGGCCCCACAGCGCCAGGCTGCCGCCCGCGCCGTCCTTCGCCCCCGTCGCCGTGAAGCTGCTGCCGAGCAGCGCCTCCTGCATTGTCATGGTCTGGGACTGGCCGCCGCCGCTGTTGAAGCCGTGGGCATTGCCGAAGCCGTCGGCGCCGAAGCGGTCGCTATGGCTGCCGAAGCCTGGGCCGAACCCGCCAGCGCGGTCGTCGAAGCCAGCCATGCCGGACAGCCCGTTGCCGGAGAGCGCCTTGCCGTCCGGGCCGACGAACACGGCCTTGCCCGCATCGCCGGAACCTGTCCCGCCGGCCCCGGACTTGCCGGGATCGAGAGCCTGCCTTGAGCCTGTCGAAAGGCCGATCGCCTGCCCGGCGACGGTGCCCTGCGCCCCCGGCGTGCGCGGCGCCGCCATGCGGCCCGCGATGCCGTCCAGCGCCTGCTCCGCCACCGTGCGCCCGAAGCGCGTCAGCCACGCCGCCGGCATCGGGTCCGAGTTCACGATGGTGCCCACCGCAACTCCGTCCGCGACGCCCAACCCGGCGCTCGGCCGCGACAGCACCACCTCGAAGGTCTCCGGGTCCTCGTTGTGGTTGTCGTTGTAGACATAGACCCAGAACCGCTTCTCGGTGTCCGTCGGCCCGAAGTCGAGATGCCAGCCCGCCCGCAGATAGTCCACGCCCTCGCGCGCCGAGACCGGCGTCGACTGGCGCGTGCGGTAGTTCACCGAGACCGGCTTGCCCGCCGGCTTCGACAGCCGGACCGTGAACCACATCAGCCCGTCCTTCTCGTTGGCCGTCACGTCGCCGATCGAGAGCATCGGCAGGGTCGAGGCCGCGTCGTCGTCGGCCACCGCCACCGAGGCCGCATCGCCCGGCGCTGCCGCCACCGTGTAGCGCAGCCCCTTCTCGCCGTCCCCGGCGAGCGTCGCCGTCACCGTCCCGTCGGGCTCGTCCGCCGTATCGTCCACGGTCGCCACCGTGAACGCGGCCTCGGTCTCGCCCTTGCGTATCGTCACCGTCGCCGCGCCCTCGTGGTCCGCCGCCACGAAGTCGGAGCTTGTCCCGGACTGCGATCCGGGGCCGTCCGACTCCGAGACCGTGAGCCTGACCGTGAGGTCGGCGCCGGGCGCCCGGCTCGCCGTCACCGTGAACGCGGCGTCCGCGCCTTCCGTGATGGAAGCCGTCTTCGCCGCGATGGATATCTCCGGCGGCGGCTCCAGGATGGCGAAGCGCACCGTGCCGGAGCCTTCGGCCCCGCCGCCGAGGCCGGTGGCGGCGAGCGTCCCCAGCCCCACCGTCACCGTCTCGCTCTCGCCCTCCGCCGCGCTGTCGGCCGTCGCCGTCAGGATTACGGTCGCCGAGGCCGCCGACGGACCCGTGAAGGTCAGGGCCGGCGGGTTCGTCTTGTCGGTACTGGCAAGGTTGGCATAGGCCACCCCCTGGGGCGCCGTCTCCGGCGCCGCCAGGGTATAGTCGCTCCCCAAGGTCGCCGCGCCGCCGAACAGCAGCGGCACCGTCAGGCGCTCGCCCTCTGCCAGCGCGCGTCCGAGCGTCACCGTGAGGGTCTTGCTGCCGCCCGCCTCGGGCACGTCGCCCGCCGGCGCCGACAGCGCCACCGCCGTGGCGTCGTCGTCCGCCACCGCCACCGTGGCGGAGGCGCCGCCATTCTCCTTGTCCACCGCGTAGCCGTCGCCCTTCGCCACCGTCGCCGTCACCGCGCCCGCCGGCTCGTCCGTGTCGTCGTCCGCCGTCGCCACCGTGAACGCGGCCTCCGTCTTGCCCGCCGGGACCGTCACCGTGCGCGTTCCCAGCGCCGCCGCCGCCAGCACCGCGCCGGTCCCGGCGACCTCCACCGTCACCGCGAGGTCGGACGCAGGCGCCGGCTGGACCTCGAGCGTGAACGACGCCGCCGCGCCTTCCGTCACCGCCTTGCCGGCCGCGATGCGCACCGACGGCAGCGGATCCCCGTCGCCCTCGGCCGACGGGACCTCGACCCCCGGCGCCGCCGTCTCCAGGCATTCCAGCGCGTCGCCGAAGCGCCGCCAGCCGCGCTGGCGCGCCGAGGCCGCCGTCATCGGCGTCAGCAGCCGGTTGTCCGCCGTCCACTGCGCGGGCGTCCGCTGCCCGAACGCCATCAGCACGCTGAACCAGTTCTCCGCATGGTGCGGCGGCTTTTGCCGGTTCCTCTCGTAGAGCCGCTCCGCCGTCGCCATCAGCTCGTCAGACACGCAGGCCTTGAGCGCGGCCTCCGTGGGACCCTGGGGCGCTGCGTCCTGGAGCGCGACGGAATCGGACGGCCCCGACCCCAGCGCCAGCACCGCCGTGCCCGCCAGCGCATCCAGCGCCTGCGTCCGGCCCTCGCCGTCCACATGCTCCGGGAGCACCTTGACCGTCAGCGACGTCGCCGCGGGCATGTTGTGGGCGATGGTGAACGCGGTCTCCGTCACCCCGTCCCGGACGCCGGCGGCCGCGTTGAGGCCGTCCGTCGCCTCCCATTCCACCCGGTAGCCCGTGGCCCCCGCCACCGCGTCCCAGGTCGCCTGCGCGCTCGATGCGTCCACGACCGCAAGCTGGAGGTTCGACACCGGGTCCGTCGGCGGACCGGAGACCGTGAGCGGCGCGTTCTGCCCGCCCATGCCCACGTCCCACGGCTTGCCGGTGATGAGCGGGCAGCGGCCCGTCGAGATGCCGTCGCTGTTCTCGCCCAGCTGGCTCCTCATATGGGCGCGGATCCGGCCCAGCGACCAGTTGTGCGGGCCGGTCATGCCGCGCACCCCGCCGCCCGTGGCCGTATGGGCGATGTCGGTGCAGCCGAGCACCCCGGTCTTGCCGGCCGCAAGGTCGTGCACATAGACCCGGCGCCAGCACTGCCACGACGATTCCGCCGAGCCGTCATAGTCCTCGCCGTCATTGCCGAGCCCGTTGTTGCAGTGCGGGGAGGGGTCGCGGTCCTTGAAGGTCAGCGTCAGCGAACTCTGCGGCGTCCCGTTCGGGGTCAGCGAAATCCCCGCCAGGTTCGAATCCCCCACCGTCGCCGTCACCGTCACCGTGCCCCCCGTCGCCGGACGGTTCGACAGCCGGATCACGTAGTCCAGCGGGCCGACATGGATGTCCTGCCCCAGCGACAGGCCCGGCGTCGAGGTCACGGTCCGCGGGCGCTCCATCTTCCTGTTGGGGTCGCGCGCGCCGTGGTTCCACACCCAGCCCTCCCACGCCTCGACCTCGGGCGCGTCGTCCACCTTCACCGCCACCGTGCGGTTCATCCCGCCGTAGCGGCTGTCCGTCGAGGTGAACGCGTGGCTCAGCGTCAGTTCGCGGTTGGCGTTGGCGTTCGACTGGTCCACGCCGTTCACGGTAACGGTCACCGGATCGTCCCAGGTGCCGTTCGTGCCGCTGGTGAAGGTGTGCGACGTGGAGCTCACATTCGCCGCGCCGCTGTTCGTGCCGCCCTTCGTGATCGTCATGGTCACGTCGGCGGTCGGCTCCGCGTCCAGCACCACCGTGTAGGTCGCGCTGCCGGTCTCCAGAAGACGCACCGTGCCCGCCGAGAAGGCGATGCCGCCGCCCTCGTCGTCGACCACGGTCAGGCTCACCCGCGAGTTCGTCGAATGCTGCGACGCCCCGCCGCCCACATTGGTGCCGGTGCCCGTCCCGCCGATGCCCGGCGACACCCGCAAGGTGATGGACTCGTTCAACGCGTCGCCGTCGTCGCGGTTCGCCACCGGCGCCAGCGTCACCGTCGCCGTCTGCACCGTGTTCGTGTCGTGGCCCGTGAAGGTGAGCGTCGGACCGGTCGTGTCCCCGCCGGTGAGCGCCACGCCCGTGCCCGACGCCGACACCGTGAAGTCGTGGTTCGGGTCGCCGCCGCCGTCCGTGCTCCCCGGCAGCCGCGCCCCGGTGGTGCTCGACAGCCCGAGCGGCGCCACCAGGACCTCGCCCGCCATCAGCTGACGGCCCAGCGTCACCGTGACCGTCGCCGTGTCCGAGGCGTCGCCCTCGGCCATGGTCAGGTCCGAACCCGTGAGCGCCACCGTGGTCGGGTCGTCGTCGGTCACCAGCGCCTCGTCCGAGCCCGCCGTCGAAGACGGCACGTAGCCCGTCGCCGAGCAGTCCGTATCCCACGTCCCCACCGCCTCGACCGTAATCACGCTGTCGGCGTCGTCGGCCGGCGTGTCCGTCCAGGAGATCGACAGGGCCGTCGACCCCGTGGTCGGCACGCTCACCGTCTGCACCCCCTTGCTCGCCGACGCCACCCGGCTGCCGCCCGTCTCCGTCACCCGCACGCACACCGACTGCGCCGCCGACGGCGCCGGCGACAGGCTCACGTCGAAGCTCAAGGTCAGGCCGCCCGGACCGCCCACCTCCTCGTACACCTGCTGGCCCGCATCGTTGCGGCTCACGCCCTCCACGCTCGGCAGCGCGATGGACAGCTCGGGAAGCGCGGTGTCCGAGACGGCGAAGTCCTGGGTGAAGGTCCGGGTGGAATCGTCCGGGTCCGTGAACGACATCCTGAACCACTCGACGCCCTCGCTCGTGCCGTCGGCATCCGCGATCAGGACGAAGGTCAGCGTGCGGGTCGCGCTGTTCCAGACGTTACCATTATGGTCGAGGCAAACGTCGGTACCAGCCCCCAAGTTAAACCATTGGGCGCAAGAAAAGCTAGAATCTGAAGTCGCCCTTCTAGCAGTGCTAGTTAACTCGGCGACAAAATCGACCGTCGGCGTTCCGGTCCAGCTTGAGGGGATGGTGACGGTGAAGGTCTTGGTCTCGCCCTCGACGATGTGCGTGGACGAGAAGCTCGGGGTGGTGACGGTGGGGGGCTGCACCAGGAACACCGGCGAGAGGGCGTAGAAGGCGTGGGTCTGGGAGTTCGCCGCGCCGGCATGGTGCTCGATGGGGTCGTCCGACCCGAAGGCGCCCCGCGTGGGGGTGGCGGACCCCAGGGGATGGGCGGACGCGGTGCCGTCGTCGTCGGTCCCGGTCCAGGGCCAGTCGTTCTGGGTGCCCGTGTTGTTGGCCTGTCCAAGCCGGTTGCGGCGGTCCGTGCCCGCGTTGTTGTCCCAGCTTCCGTCCCAGAAGTCCCCGTAGTTGTCGGCGGCCTTGGCGCCGTTCAGCCAGTAGATGGGCACGCCCGTTCCGGTGGCCCCGACATGGTCCCGCGCATCGACCGACGAGGTCGAGCCGATGGCCTTGAACTGGGCGGCGTAGGGAACGATGGCGCTATGGCCGCGCGCAGCCCAGTACTGCACGTGGGTGTCGTATCGGGAGATGCTGGTGTCCGCGGCGTTGTGCCAGGTGTCGGTGATGAACAGCAGCCGGAACTTGCCGCCGGCGGGGATGCCGGACGGCTTCAGCGCCCAGTCCTCGGGCACCGTGTAAGAGCCGTCGGCATTGGCCGAGGGCGACTGCGCGGCGGCCCCGGTCGCCAGCACGGCGAGCAGCGGCAGGCACAGCAGCGCGGCGAGAAGGCCGCCCGTAAGGCGGCGGGCTGCAGGACGGACGCCCGCGACCGTGCGGGCGGGGGAAGAAGTCGAACTGTCCGGGGAAGAAGCGGGCCGGCCTGTAGCGGAGCGCCGGCCGGAGGCGGAAGACTCAGGCGGGGAGGCTGGAAGCGGGGAGCGCTCCCGCGATGCGGCCGCCCTCATGGCCGGCACGCGCACACAGATGGGGCGACCCGGCGACCCGGCGACCCGGCGACCCGGCGACCCGGCGACCCGGCGACCCGGCGACCCGGCGACCCGGCATTATACCCGGAGCGTCAGTTGCGGAAGTCAAGCGCAAAATGCCGGACCAGCGGTCCGCCGTCATGGCGCGAAGCGCCGCCACACCGTCGCTCAACATGGTCATCGGGTTCATCGCGTCGCCTCCGCACCTGTCGCCCGGCATGGCACCCCGTGCGGCGCGCACTTCTGCCGAGCGTCGCCTGTTCCGATTTCGCGTACCGTAAGCCGAGCAGGGCGGGCGCGCAAGATGTTGAACGGCCGCGTGTGCGCGTCTTCGGCGATCCCCTCGCCGCTGTCCGATGCCCGGACATCGCCGGCAAAGGCGACCGCGACACGAGTGCCAGGCACCGCGCGCGCGCCTTCACCGGCGACGACAGCGTCGACGACCGGGCCGACAGCATCGGCGAACCCGGTGCGGCCGGTCCCGTCATCGCTCGCGGCAGGCACCCCGACAGCGCAACCCGATGCCGTGTCGGACCCCGTGCCCGTCGCCGGACACTCGGACATCCTCCATGATCGGACTTCTTCCGCGGGCGCATCGGGGCGATGCGCCCAAACGCGGACGCCAGCAACCGAGTGCAGACTTTGACCGTCACTTTCACCTATACCCACGGACGCATGGCCCGCCGGGAGTACGTACCGCCGTCCCGCCGGCGGCGGCAGCGGGCATTCCCCTCAGGCCGCCTCCCCGACGGTCACGGTAAGCCGCTTGCCGAGCCGGCGCAGCGCCCGCTCGATCGTCGCCGCCTTGGTCGCGTGATCGGGGTTCAACATGCGCCGGACCTCGCTCTCCGCCACATCGAGGTCGCGGGCGAGCCTCCGCTGCGATATCCCGGCCCCGCGCCACGCCTCGTAGAGCGCCGCCTTCAGCGCGGTCTGCACCGGCGGGACCACCAGGGGGCGGCGTCTGCCGGCGGGCGAGGGCTCGGGCAGCGCGCCGCCCTCGCGCATCGTCGCCGCGATGAGCTCGCGCAGCAGGTCCCGCCCCTCGGCCAGCGCCTCGTCGCGTGTCGCGCCGTCGGTCGCGCCCCAGCCGAAGTCGGGGAACGAGACGACATGACGCCCGTCCGCGTCGCGTTCGATCGCGGCGGGATAGTTGTAGCTGTCGGGCATCGGTCCTCCTATAGCTCGTTCGGGTCGATCCCGAGATCGGCCAGCATCTTGCCGAGCAGGCCACGGCCGATCTCCTTCCTGCGGTCCTTGACGGTGGTCTTGCGCCCGCCCGCGTAAAGCGTCCCGTGCGAGCCGGGTCCCTCGGAGGCGACGAAGCGCACCTCCACGCCCCGGACCCGCGCCCACCGCCGGACCCGCGCGATGAACTGCCGTCCCGTCATCGCCCGACAATAGACGCGAACAATTTTGCGCGCAACCGCGCAGATACGGCGCAGGTGCGGCATCGACCGCGCGTCGGTCCGCGCGGTGCGCCCATACGCCTTGCACCGGGCGAACCGGGGGCCGGTCGGCGGACCGGGATTCTTCGCGCCCGTCGTTCTCCTCCTTTCCGGGACGCCCGGCCGGAACGCGCTCGCCGCCACCGCGGGAGGCGCCGGCAAGAGGGGAGCCTGGCCGTGATCGGGGCGGCGGTCGGGGCGTCCGGGGGAGGGCGTCCGGCCGCCGTTTTCCCTCATCGGCCCGAAGGAGACGGCATCATGCAGCCCGCCCAGGCATTCGCTCCCAACGCGACCACGTTCCTCACCCACCTCGTCGGCGGCGGCCTCGCCGACACCCGCTATGTGGTCGAGCGCTTCAAGTCGATGCTCGACGGCGACATCCGGCCCGTCGTGGCCGAGGCGCCGAAGGGCGGCCGCCGGCGCAAGGCCAAGCGCGTCCTCGCCACCCTGAAGGAGGTGAAGGAGATGCGCCCCGGTCGCAACGAGATCATCGTCTGCACCGGCCTCAACATCCGCAACTGCGGGGTCCAGTACTGGGATTGCCTCGCAACGGGGCTTTTCCACGACCGCAAGCAGAAGGGCTGACGGCCCCCTTTCCGGACGCCCTGCCGGCCCGGCGCCGACCGCTCCCTGTCCCCGTTACCGGGCGGGGAGCCAGGGCCGCCGGCGGGGCGTCCGCCTTTCTCGTTCCCATATCCGTGGAGGCACCTATGGCCTATCGGGATCCCGATGTCAGGCGCGCGCGCGATCGCGACCGTATCGCCAACCGAACCGCCGCGCGCATCGAAGCCGGCCTCTGCGTCAGGTGCGGCAGGACCGAACCCCTGCCGGAGCGCCGCCTGTGCGCGCCCTGCAACGAGAAGCGGAATGCGGCGAGCCGCGCCCGCGACGCCCGGCTCCGGGCCGCCAGGAAGCCCCGGCGGGATCCCGAGCGCGCGAAGCAATATGAGCGCGAGCGCTGCCGCAGGGTGTACGCCGAGCGCGTGGCCACCGGCCTCTGCACCAAGTGCGGCCGCGCCGAGGCGGTTCCCGAGCGCACCACCTGCGAGCCCTGCGCCGAGCAGCATCGCGCGCGCGACCGCGACCGCTATGAGCGTGCGAAGGAACAGGGGATACCTTACGGCGGCCGCAATCCCGAGGCCCGCCGCCGGGCCGGCCGGAAGCGCAGCCGCCGGCGCAGCGAAGCCCGCAAGGCCGCCGGCGTCTGTATCCGCTGCGGCAACGCCCCGCCCGAGGAGGGCCGGTCGATGTGCGAGCCGTGCCGCGAGGACCGGAAGCATGCTGCATACTGCACCTCCATTATTCCGTCGAACACCGGGGCAGATTTCGGCTTTCGTCACGGGCCGCATCGACTTGCCTGCCTGGTCGGCGGGAGATCGGGAACCTCGAACAGGTATTCCGGTCTGTCGTTGTAGGCATAACCGCGCAGACGCCCGGCCCTGCGCCATTTTTTGATGGTGCGGATCGAGACGGTGAGCCGGTCGGCGGCCTCATGGATCGTCAACAGCCCACGATCGCGAAGCCGCTCGTAGCGTGACCTGAGAGACCGATTGTGGCGGGTTGCTGTCACCAGCTTCGGGGTAAAGGCATGGCCATGCCCGGTTCGGGATCCGCGCGTATTGAGGATCGACGCAATCTCGCCATCCGTGTGGTCATCCAACAGCCTGTCGATCTCGGCAACGATCTCATCGCTGGTCCTGCGGATTTCATACACGCGTGGATCCGGCGTCCAGATGAGCTCTCTGGTCGCGCCGCCGCGCAGGCGCACTCCCAGGCTCCGCGTGGCCTTGGTCAGCGTCACGTCCTCGATCAGCAGCCGCGCCATCCGCTTGCGCTCGCGGTGCGGCGTCGCCGGATCGTTCCACAGGCGGGGGAAGTCTCTGGCCAGCTCAAGCACTCGCTTTCGTTGCTCATCGTCCAACCCCCGGTCAGGCTCGGCGCGGCTGCGATCGAGCTCGTGCTGCGCCTCGTCCAGGGCCCGGAGTTTCGCGTTCCATTCCGCCTCCAGCACGTCGGCGACCATCCGGTTGTCGGGATGGGTCTGCATGAACCGTTGCCTCGCCAAGTCCGCTTCCTCGCGGGCGCGCTGCACCTGTTGGGAACGCCATAAATCGGCCTCCTCGGCGCGGGCCGTGAGCTCGTTCTGCACTTGGAGCGCGACGTCCAGCGTGAGCGGTGTCACCAGTTCCACCAGCAGCTCGCCGACCGCGCGATCGATGGCGCCGCCCGATACGCCCTGACACACGCTGCCGCTCGCTGTCTCGATCCCTTCTCTCTGGCACACATAATCGGGATATTGCCGTCCTTTACGGGTGCGGTAGCGGACCGTCATGCTCCGGCCGCAGACGCCGCAGATGGCCAGGCCCTGCAGCAGTGCCGGTCCCTCGCGCGGGGGGCTGCGGCGCTTCGCTTCGTAGGATTGCGCATTGTTCCGGAGTTGCAGTTCGTTCTCCTCGAACCGCTCCCAGGTGATGTAGCCCGGGTGCGCGTCGCGCAACAGCACCGTCCATTCCTCGCGCGCCAGGCGCCTGTGCTCGACACCGCCGCCGGGCCGCCGGCGGCGCCGGGTGCGGCCGTACGCGAAGGCACCGGCGTATCGCGGGTTGTGCAGCGTGTTGATCACCTGCGAGAACTTCAGCCGCTTCCAATGCAGCTCGCCCTTTTGCGGTCCGCTGAGAGGACGGTGGGGGAACAGCAGCTTCTCTCTGTTGAAGTGCTTCACCGTGGCCTGCGCGGAGCCGGTCCGGGTGAAGGTGTCGAACAGCAGGCGCAGGCCGTGCTGCACTTGTTCGTCGGGGTCGAGCACCACCTGGTCGAGCGGGTCGTAGACCAGCCCCACCGGCAGAGGAAGCTTCAACTCCCCGCGCTTGGCCGCGTTGAGCGTCCCGCCGCGCAGCCGGGCGCGCATCATGTGCAGCTCTGCCTCGCTCATCGTGCCTTTAAGCCCCAGCAGGAGCCGGTCATTGAAGTCGACGGGATCGTAGACGCCGTCCTCGTCGAGGATCAGTGTCTCGCTCAGCGCGCAGAGCTCGATCAGCCGATGCCAGTCGGTGGAGTTGCGCGCGAGACGGCTGACCTCGAGCCCGAGCACGATGCCGGCCCGGCCCATGCCGACCTCGGCGACCAGGTGCTGGAACCCCTCGCGGTCGCTGTCGGCGCCAGAGAGGCCGAGATCGCGGTCGATCACGACGATGTTCTCGGTCGGCCAGCCCAGCGCCACGGCGCGCTCCCGCAGCGCGTACTGGCGGCGCGTGCTCTCGCCATGGTCGAACACCTGCTGCAGGCTTGACTGGCGCACGTACAAGTAGGCATCGCGGCTCAGATGGCCCGTATCCACCTTCTGATGGGCGCTGCTCATGCCGGCTTTCCTTCCATATGGCCGTTGAGCATGGCGATCAGAATGTCGATCGCCGACGTCTCGACCCCGGTGGGCAACGGCCCGGGCGCGGCCCCCGCGCACGCGGCCGCCGGCGGGGCGGGCAGCGCGGCGAAGGCATGCAGCCAGGCCGCGACGCCGCGCAACGCCACCACGCCGCTTCCGTGGCGGTCGTGGACGGCGCCGGGCTCGACGGCATGACGGCGCATCCGTTCGTACCCCTGTCCGTAGGCCGAAGGCTCCGCCGCCGGGAGCGCGGTGCAGGGTGGGTTGTGCATCGTCATCGTTTTTTTCCCCGCGCCAGGGCGCGGTCGATGCTGCTGCGATGGACCGAGACGCCGAAGCGGTCGCGCACCAGCTCGACCATCTCGGCGGCGGTCAGCTCCGGCCGTTCGCTCTTCGCCGCCCGCAGCGCCTCGACCACCTCGTCGCTGAGCTTGTGGGGCCGGCGCGGTCCCGGCCGGTCCGGCAGCAGGCCCGGCAGGCCGCCGGCCTCCCATGCGCGCTGCGCCTGATACCAGGTCGGCCGCGAGACGCCGAAGCTGGCGGCGGCGTGGCTCACTGGCACGCCGTCTTCGCGCACCCGGCGCAGCATCTCGTACTTGACCTGGAGCAGATCGCGCGGGTCGAAGAACGCATTGGACACGAACAGCTCGTCGCGCACCGCCTCCGCGTTCGGGTTCAGGCAGCCATGCTCCTTGAGGGCGCGGGTCTTGGCGTCGGCGGGGCGTCTGGCCATGGCGCGGGCTCCGTCGGAAAAGGAATGTAAGTATATTTATGCACATTCCCAACGCCGTATCAACCCCTTTCTTCCTCTTTATGATCGGAAACTCCATGCTATACTTCACATAATAGCCAGAAGACGCCGTCTTCCTGGCCGTCAAGATGCCCTGTATTCCCCGTTTATGTGCAAAAACATTCTTACACATTCGGCAAAATCTCCTTGACAGTCTCCGCCCCGTTATCGTTCTCCCGCACGGTGCGGTCGTCCCCATCCAGGCTGTCCAGCAATGCCGCCAGCGCAAACAGGTCCGAGAGGCGGAACGCCGACCGGCCCGCCGACACGCGCACAAACGGATCCTCGTCCGCTACGCTGGTCCAAGCCTGTCGGATGCTGCGCAGCGTCCCGTCGTCACTTGGGTATCGAAGCCACGCCACTCCCATGATCGTCCAGTTCTCAATCAGCTCGAACTCGCGCCCGTGAAGAGGATGAAACGGGTGCGTCACCCGAAACCGCCGACCCTCAACGCATCTTGAGCGTGCAGTTGACCGTGTAATCCCGGCGGCAGGCGAAACGCACGCTCCATCACGAGCGCCGCGCCGCCGGGTTATGCGTCAAATGTGCAACGCCCGCGCCGGACGGCAAGGCGTATTGCGACCCCTGCGCCAAGGCCCGCTCCGGGCGCCGGAACCACGAGGCGACACGGGAAGCCGACCGCCGCCGATATTCCGAAAGGCGCGCCAGGGGCGATTGCACGACCTGCGGCAAGCCGGCCAACGGGGCGGCCGAGTGCCGGGCCTGCTGCGACGCCGCCCGCGCCCGCTACCGTGCCCGGAAAGCCGCCGGGGTCTGCGTCAAGTGCAAGACGCCCACTTTCGGCGGCGCTACCTGTTGCGCGCCCTGCGCCGTCGCCAATCGAAGGCGGCGCAACCGCGAGGCGGAATATGCCGCCCGCCGCGCCCGCTACGCCGACCGGAAGGCCAGGGGCCGCTGCGTCGAGTGCGAGGCGCCGTCGCCGGGGGTCGCCCGCTGCGAGCCCTGTTCGCGCAGGCACCGCGAGGGCTCGGGGGCGTTTCGCGGCATCCCGGTCTGGGACCCGAGCTGGACGGTGATCGAGATCGCCTCCGGCCGCGAGCACGGCCCCTATGACAGCGAGGCCGACGTCGCGCTCTGCCTCGCCTTCGAGAAGCTCGCGCGCCGCGAGGTCGAGGTGCTGTGCGACTCTTCGCCCATGGCGACGATGACGGCCCCGCCCTGGTGAGCCGGCGGCGGCGCGGCGGGCCATTCCCTGCTCCGCTGCCGGCCCGCCGTCCGCCGGCAATCGACGCGCCGACCTTCTCGACATGCGTATGGCCGGCCTGACACCCGCCGGTCCGACTCCACCGAAGGAGGAAATTCCACCATGACCGCCTGCATCCCCGACGATCCGGTCTATTGCTTCGCTCCCGTCACCGACACGGAAGGCGAGCCCCCGCAGATTCGCATTCTCGTTGAAGGATTCGCGTTCGCCATCCCCACCGCGCTGGTCTGCCTCGACCGGGCCGATGGCCTGGCCGTTTGCGATTCCCTGAACCGGCCGCTCGGTCTGGACCGCGCCGGCTGGACGGCGCTGGCTGCGCGCTGCCTGCGCACCGGCGCCGGTGCCATGAACGGTGCCACCCTGCACTGATCCGCGCCCGATGCCGTCGCGGCGGCACCCGCCCGCCGCAGCGGGGGGCGGGACCGCGCCGGCGTCCGCGCGGAGGCCGGCCGGGAGTCGGAGAGGCGCTTTCGCGGGGCAAGCCCGGTTGAGAGCGAGGGAGGGTCCTTCGCGGCCGGGCGCGGCTACCGCGAAGGAGGTTTCGCCATGTTCCTGTCCGACCATTCCCCCGACCTGCCCGCTGGCGCCTTGCTGGCCGAGCTGGGCATCGACCCGGCCGCCGTCCGCGAGATGATCGAGGACGAGCGCGCGATCCGGTGCCCCGAGCGCCCGGCGGCGTATCCCGAGCACGGCTTCGCCAGCCTCTTCCCGGGCCCGGCGTCGTCGCTCCCTCCGGCGTAATGGAGTTGGAGGAGGGCTTGGAGTGGATGAGCGGCGGGGAGCCGGGGGGAGTGATCGTCCCGGCTGCCCGTCGTTCGCAAACCATCGTCAACATCGAGAACTGAAGGAGCATCGTCATGAGCTTCGGAATGAACCGCGTCGAACTGATCGGCCGCCTGGGCGCCGACGTCATCGTCAACAATCTCGCCAGCGGGGGCCGCGTCGCCAATCTGAGCATCGCGACCGACGAGAGCTTCCTGGATCGCAATTCCGGGGAGCGCCAGGACCGCACGGAATGGCACCGGGTCGTGACCTTCCAGCCCGGCCTGATCGACATGCTGGTGCGCCACGCGAAGAAGGGCCGGCTGATCCACGCCGAGGGCAAGCTCAAGACCCGCCGGTGGAAGAAGGACGGCGAGGACTCGGAACGCTTCTCCACCGAGATACTGGTCGTGCCCGGCCACAAGGTCCAGTTTTTGGACAAGCCCCCCGACGCGAACGGCAACGGCGCCCGGGCCGCGTCGGAGACCGCCAAGCCGGCGAACGGCGAGGCGATGCCGGCCGGCGGTGACCCGGCGCAGGTCGACGAGACTGGCGACAGAATCCCCTTCTGAGCGGGTCTTTCTCCTCCCTCCCAACTCTGGCGGCTGCTTCGGCAGTCGCCATTTTTTTGCCGGGGGTCCGGAGTCCGCCGCCGCGCCAGGAGGGGAGAAGAGCTTGCGAACGGGCAAGCCGTTCGGAGGAGGGAGGGAGTCCTTCCCGCCTTCGCCACCGTCGCAAGAGGAGAGTGTCATGGACCGCATCGACTTCGACCGCATCGCCCGCCACGAATGGCGCATCCGTCTCGACGGCGAGATCGTCGGCGACGTGCTCCGCATGCCGGACGTGCTCGCCGCCGGGGCGACGGTCTTCGTCATCCACCTGAGCGAGGACTACCGCGGCCCGGTCCGGGTCGGCGATCCCGCCCGCGTCCGCGCCGAGACCGCCCGGATGCTCGACACCCATCCGCTATGGCGGTGACGGGCGGATGTCCGCAGATCGGCGCCCAACCGGCAGACGCCGTGCCGGCCGAGAGGTCCATGGGGTCCGTGCGGGGGGAGAGGAAAAAGCTGGCCGCTGTGCTGTCTCATTGTCCCACACGTGCTCGGTCCAGCAACCCCTGCGGGGTCCTCCGGTCGCTGCGCTCCCTGCGGCCCGGCCCAAGGAGGTCTAACGGCGGACCGTGAAAGCTGCCGACCGTGAAGATCGCGGAGCGATCTTCCGCACCAAGATTCGGCAGCTTTCCGCACCATCCGCCGCAAGACCTCCTAAGGCCGGGTGCTTCCCCTGCGCGCGCGTGAGCCAAAGAGACATCACATCGGCGCACAACGCTCCGGTGCATCCAACAGGAGATCGTCATGAACATCATCGAGAACATCGACACCATCGAAGCGGGCGCACAGTCCGTCACCGCGACCGTCTGCGAGCACGCCGCCCTGTTCGGCGCGGCCCCCGAGCGCGACGAGTTCGACACCCGCGAGGTCTGGGACCGGGACGACGCTATCGACGCGGTGAGCGAGGCGTTCCGCATCCTCGCCGAGGGCGTCGGGCCGGACGGCACCCAGCTCGCCGACGAGCGCGAGAGCCTGCTGTGGGGCTTCGTCAACATGCTCGACAGCCAGACCAACCGCCTCGACCGCGCCGCCGACAGGCTGATGCCCGAGCTCCGCGACCTCCAGCGCGCCCAGGACGGCACCGAGATCAAGTCGCTCGAACTGGAGATGACCACCCACCGCGCGCAGTGCCTCACCGATGAGAGGGCGCAGAATTTCAGCGGGGAATCAGGGCTGATCCGCTCGAATTAATCGAGGATTTGGGGTGGTTGCCCCCCGGCGATCTTGCATGAAGGCCGCCGGAGGGCTTGTCTCGGTGACGGTGATATCAACCTGAGACGGCCCCAATGTCGCACAAGCTGTTCCGGCACTCCATCCATTCGAATGCCCGGGTCTGGGCTTTTCTCAAGCGCGTCGATGCGGCGGAGGCGGAGGCCTGCCGAGCGGCCGGCTGTCCGCGCTGCGGCGGCACGCTTCACAGCGCGACCTACCCGCGCAAGCCCTACGGTCTGGCGGTGGATCTTCGGGACGACGCGCGGCGCTTCAGCTTGTGCTGTTCGTCATGCCGGCGCCGCGTGAAGCCGCCGTCGGTGCGTTTCTTCGGGCGCCGCTTCTACGTCGGGGCGCTGTTCCTGGTGGTGAGCGCGCTGGCTGTGGCCGGCGGCGTGCGGTTGCAGACGATCGCGCGGCGGTGCGGGGTTCCGGCCTCGACGCTGAAGCGCTGGCGGCGCTGGTGGCTGGAAGTCTTCCCGCTGACCCGGGAGTGGGGGGCGAAGCGGGGCGCGCTGGCGGCGCCCCCCGCCGACGTGCCGCTGCGCTGGCTGCTGCGCACCATGCGGGGCCGCGGCTTCCGCTCGCGGCTGTTGCGCAGCCTGGTCTGGCTGATGCCGTGGACCGGCTTTTGCGCGCTCGGCGCCGGGCCGGCGGCGCCCGCAGAAAACGTTTCTGTCATGAACGGATAGGGCGCTCTACATGGGCATCTCCCCGACACGGCCAGGGAGAGATGCCGCCATGGACAGCAACAACGGAGGGGGCGACCGCGACCGGTGGGCGCGGCTGCGCTTCGCGGTCGTCGGGCCGTTGCTGGCCTCGCCGCCGCCCACGGGGCAGTTGCGGGCGGAGCTGGAGCGGCTGTCGCAACGCGACTGGGATCACCCGTCCGGCAAGGGGCCGGTGCGCTTCTCGGTGTCGACGATCGAACGCTGGTACTACCAGGCACGGGCGGCGGACCGGGATCCGGTCAAGGCGCTGCGCCGCCGGCCGCGCACCGATGCCGGCCGCGAGCGGGCGATGTCGCCGGCGCTGATCGAGGCGCTGCGCGGCCAGTACCGGGCGCATCCGTCGTGGTCGGGGCAGCTGCATTACGACAACCTGCGGGCGCTGGTCGAGGTCGATCCGGCGCTCGGCCCGATGCCCTCCTACGCGACGCTGACCCGGGCAATGCGCAATCGCGGGTTGGTGCGCCAGCGCCGCCGGCGGCGCTTCGACCGGGAACCCGAGCGGGCGCCGGTCGAGCCGCGCGAGGTGCTGAGCTTCGAGGTCTCGCGCAGCCATGCGCTCTGGCACACCGACTTCCATCATGCCCGGTGCCGGGTGCTGACCGCGTCCGGCGCCTGGCGCACGCCGATCATGCTCGGCTTCCTCGACGACCACTCGCGGGTGGGTTGCCACCTGCAGTGGTACCTGGAGGAGACCGCCGAGGTCTTCGTCCACGGGCTCTGCCAGGCCTTCATGAAGCGCGGCCTGCCGCGCGCGCTCATGAGCGACAACGGCTCGCCGATGATGGCGGGGGAGGTCGAGGAGGGGCTGCACCGGCTCGGCATCATCCACTCCAGGACCCTCGCGGGGGCGCCTCATCAGAATGGCAAGATGGAGGTCCTGTGGGCCTCGGTCGAGGGCCGCCTGATGGCCATGCTCGAAGGCGTCGAGCCGCTCACCCTGAAGACGCTCAACGACGCGACCGTCGCCTGGGTCGAGCAGGACTACCACCGCCGGGTGCACCGCGAGCTCGGCACCACGCCGCTCAAGCGCCTGCTCGACAGCGACGATGCGTCGAGGCCCTGCCTCGGCCGCGACGAGCTCAGGGCGGCGTTCCGCATCACCGTGAAGCGCACGCTGCGGCGCTCGGACGGAACCGTGTCGCTCGAGGGCATCCGCTATCAGGTTCCCGCGCCGTGGCGCCACCTGAGCACGCTGTGGATCCGCTATGCGCGCTGGGACCTGGCCAGCGTTGATCTGGTCGACGGCCGAAGCGGCGAGCGGCTGTGCACCCTCTACCCGCTCGACCGGCGCGGCAATGCCGGCGGTATGCGCCGCCCGGCCGGGCCCGGCGACAACGATGGCGGCGGCAGCGCCGGCGGGGGCGAAGCCGCGCCGCTGCTCAGGCGCATCCTCGACGACCAGGCCGCGACGGGCCTGCCGCCGGCCTGGCTGCCTCACGCCGAAAGCCCCGGGCCGGGCGAAGACGACGATCGGGGAGACCCCTCATGAACCGCGAAATGCTCACGCTGTACGGCCTCAAGTGGAACCCCTTCTCCACCGACCTCCCGGTCGATGGCCTGATGACCACACCCGCCGTCGAGAACTTCTGCCGCAGGGTCGAACGGCATCTGGTGCGCCAGGGCGGCTTCGCCCTGATCGGCGGCCCGCCCGGCATCGGCAAGAGCGTGGCGCTGCGGTTGCTCGCCGAGCGCCTTGAGCGCATCGACAGGTTGAGCGTCGCGGTCCTCACCCATCCGTCCTCCAGCGTCGCCGACTTCTACCACGAGATCTCCGACCGCTTCGCCATCACCATGGCCCACAACAATCGCTGGAATGGGATCAAGGGACTGCGGCAGCGCTGGCTCGACCACCTCGACGACACGCGCATGCGCCCACTCCTGCTGGTCGACGAGGCACAGGAGCTGCCCAACGCGGTGCTGACCGAGATGCGCCTGCTCTCCTCGACCGACTTCGACTCGCGCACCATCCTTGGCGTGGTGCTGGCCGGTGACAACCGGCTGCTCGCAAAACTGCGCACGCCGGAGCTGCATCCCATCGACTCCCGCATCCGCCAGCGCCTCCTCATGACGCGTCCCGAAGACGAGGATCTACTGCGCCTCCTCGACCACCTGCTGGAGGAGGCCGGCAACCCCGCCCTGATGACCGCCGGCCTCAAGGACACCCTCGTCGCCCATGCCGGCGGCAACCCCAGGACGCTCACCGTCATGGCCGATGCGCTGCTCGCCGCCGGCGCCGATCAGGATCGTGAAGTGCTCGACGAAAAGCTCTTCCTGGAGACCTGGGGGGAGCCCACCAAGACCAGGAGAGCGCGCCGGTGAAGGGCTTCCCGACCCGAAGCCCGGCCGACCTTGAGGACCGCCCGAGCCGGCAGCAGTGGCTGGTCGACGGCCTCTGGGGACGCCAAGCCGTCGGCATCGTCGGCGGCGAACCCAAGTGCGGCAAATCCTTCCTGGCTCTGGACCTCGCCGTGGCCGTCGCCGCCGGCGTTCCCTGTCTGCGCCGCTTCGCCGCCAAACAGCCCGGACCGGTCCTGCTGTTCGCGGCCGAGGACGCCGGCCACATCGTGCGCGCCCGGCTTGAGGGCATCGCCCGGGCAGCCGGCGCCAGCTTCGAGACGCTCGACATCGCCGTCATCGACGCTCCCATCCTGCGCCTCGACCATGCCAACGACCGGCAGCGTCTGCGCGAGACCGTGCAGCGCATCGCGCCACGCCTCGTGGTCCTCGACCCCCTGGTCCGCCTGCACGGCGTCGATGAAAACACCGTCGCCGAGGTCGCTCCCATACTCGGCTTCCTGCGCGACCTCCAGCGCCGCTTCGAGACCGCCGTCCTGCTCGTCCACCATGCCCGCAAGAGCGGTGCCAGCCGGCCGGGCCAGGCGCTCAGGGGGTCGTCCGAGCTCCATGCCTGGGGCGACAGCAACCTCTATCTGCGCCGCCGCGACAAGCAGATCGTCATGACCGTCGAGCATCGCGCCGCTCCAGGCCTCGCCGACATCGAGATCGAACTCGCCGATGACGGCGAGGGACCCGCCCTGCGCTTGCGGCGGCCGGTGCCGGCCGAGGCCGCGCCGGAGCCGGAAACACCCGAACGGCGCATCCTCCAAGCCCTCGCCGACGCCGATGCACCGCTCTCGCAGCGCCAGATCCGCGAGCGCGCGGCAACCCGGCCCGCAACCGTCGCCGAAGCGCTGAGCAAGCTCGTCCGCGCCGGGCGCGTCGAACGCGCACCCCAGGGCGGTTACCGCCTCGCCGCCGAAAACGCGGCGCCGCCGGCCGCCGTCAACCACGCGGGCCGCAACGACGCGTTACCGAAAACCGTTACCGCCTCGAACCCCTAGGGAGGCAGGGTAACGGTAACGGGTAACACCCCTCGCCAGCCCCCGTTGCCGCACTGCGTCGAGCGATCGGCCCGTGGCCGGAAGCTTGCTTACGGCCATGGATGCACTCCGTCGGATGGACGGCGGGGGGTCACCCGAAGGGCCGGAGCGAAGCGGAGGAGCCGCGTAGCGGCTTGACCCGCCGACGGCCGTCCGACACCCCCGGTCACCCCACCAGCCGCGAACGATGCCCATCAAACAAACCGATCACCGCGCCATCAGATACCGAGAGCGCGCTCAACCGACCGCCGCGACGCCTTCGAGACCATGCGCGACACCGCCGCCGAGTCCTATCTCGCCGAGACGGGCAACGTCTGGCGGCCCCGGCGCGGATCGAACGTCTCGCAGACCGGCACGCTGACCTCCGCCGCCAACATGGTGCTCGTCCACGGCGGCGGTCCCGGCGTCGAGAGGATCGCCGCGCAGTGGGCCGAGCGCAACGGCGTCCACCAGGTCGTCTGCAAACCCGATTGGGACCGCCACGGACGCGCCGCCCCGTTCCGCCGCAACGAGGAACTGCTCAACCTCCTGCCGAAGGGCGTGATCGCGTTCCCCGGCAGCGGCATCACCGAGAACCTCGTGGACCGCGCGCGGCAGCTCGGCATACCGGTCATGAAGGCCGCCTGACCGCAGCACCTCGCGGGCCGCGTCGTCATCCCCGGCAACGGGCGGTGGCAGCGCGGCCCGTTTTCACGTGAGCACATCCGGCTGCGGCCACGCCCATCCTCGCGCGCGCTCCCGCCGTCGGCGCTGCCGGCGATCATGATCGCCGACGTGATCGGCACGACGAACACCGCGACGGGACTCGCGATCGCCCGTCCCGTCGGTCGCCTCCGCACCATGCTTCGCATAGCGCGTCGGCGACTGCGCCGATCATCATGCACGACACGATGCACCGCGTCGGCGCTGGTGACCGTGGTCGCGGTCGCCATCGCGATCACCGCGCGCGTCGCCACTGCCGGCTTCGCCGTCATCGGCTTCCGCGGCAGCCTCCGCAGTCGCGGACGTGTTGGTGCAGCCGTCGCCGCCGATGCCGCCGTCACCGCGCTCGACACTTCGTCCCTCCGTCGTGTCGCCGACAACGGCCACTCAAGCGCCGTGGCGGCTCCGATCCGTCGCTCGCGCCGGCACCGATTCCCCCTTGGAAAATTCCGCAGAATATGTGCCTCTGACCCGCCGGGGCGGGCTTTGGAACCACACCGGACGCACCCAGGGTGCCCTTCCTGCCTCCGCCCGCCGTCGCATGAGTAGCCGGAAAACCCTGCAATAGCAGGGCCTTACGGTTCCACCGGTCCCGCGCCGCCTCGCGGCATCCCCGACGAAACGCCGCCGCGGCTGCTTCCTTGACTACCAGTCAGCCGCGCGGCCCGAACCGGGAGCCGCGACCATGACCGACCGACCCAAATCCACCTTCGCCCGGCGCGTCCGCCTCGCAAAACCCCGAGCTACGAAGTACGAAGTCCGCGACGACATGGTGAGCGGACTCGCGCTGACCATCCAGCCCACCGGAGTCCGAACCTACTTCCTCGCCCGCATGGTGCGCGGGCGGAGGCGATACGCCACCATCGGCAGCGCCGACGCCATGACGATCCCCGAGGCGCGGCGCGAGGCCCGCAGGCTCATCGCCAGCTACATCGAACCGGCGAAGACGGACAACGGCCCGAGAACGCCGGGTTATCCGATGGAGGCTTTCGCCGAGGAGTTTCTCGACCGCTACGCGCGGCACTGGAAGCCCAAGACCCTGACGGCCAGCACCTATGTCGTCCGCAACCACATCCTGCCCGCCTTCGGCCACATGGCGGTGGACGCCATCGCCGTCGAGCATGTCCGGGACTGGTTCGCGTCCATGGCCGACAGGCCCGGCAACGCCAACCGAGCCATGCCCACCCTGTCCGTCATGATGCGCATGGCCGAGCTTTGGGGATACCGCCGCCACAACTCCAATCCCTGCAAGAACACGCGGCGCTACAAGACCCAGGCCAAGGAGCGCTTCCTGACGGCGGAGGAAATGGCCCGGCTCAATGCCGTGCTGACCCGCGACGAGTTCCGGTGCCCCGATGTCGTCGCCATCGTCCGCCTGCTGATGCTGACCGGCTGCCGCTTCGGCGAGATCGCGTCACTCCAATGGGACTGGATCAGGGGCCGGCGCATCTTCCTGCCCGATTCGAAATCCGGGCCGCGCACGGTCTGGCTATCGAGCGCCGCGCGCGCCGTCATCGACTCGATCCCGCACTACGGCCCCGATTGCCCGTATCTCTTTCCCGCCCGTCCGCCGACGCGGCCCGTCGACAACATCGCGTTCCAATGGACCCGCATCCGCGATGAAGCGGAGTTGCCCGGCCTGCGGCTTCATGACCTCCGTCATTCGTGGGCTTCGGTCGCGGCCATGAACGACGTCGGCATGGAGACCATCGCGAAGCTGCTCGGTCACGCGCTGGTCGAGACGACCGAGCGCTATGTCCACCTGTCCGACCGCTCCATTGCCGAGGCCGCCGACCGAGTGTCCGGGCGCATCGGGGCGGCCCTGGCCGGTAGAGGGACCGTCCGTGAGGGAGGGTGCGATCATGCCGACCGTTGACCTCACCGCGCGGCTCGTCCGCGAGACCGAACCCGGCGAACGGTGTTGTTTCCCAGATTAGCTGACCGCAGATTTGCCGGATTATTTCGCGCGGCGGCGAGGCGGATTTCCCACGCTGTTTGGTCATTGTCGGAAGGAAGAGAGGGGGTGGGGGGGTGTCGGCCGGCCGTCGGCGCGTCAAGCCGCTACGCGGCTCCTTCGCTGCGCTACGGCCCTTCGGGTGACCCGCCGCCGTCCGCCCGACTGAGTGCATCCATGGCCGTAAGCGGAGCTTTCGGCCATGGGCCGATCGCTCGACGCCTTGTCGTGGCCGGAGCCTGACGAGCGGTTTGCGAGGGTGGTTCCCGTGAGCGGTTCCCCCTCGAACCCCTAGGGATGGGCGGAACCGGGAACCGGGAACCGGGCGTTGTCGGGGTGGCTGCCGTTGGCGGCCGGGGAGGCCTTTTCGGCCTGGCCCGCGGCGAGGCCGTAGTGCCCCTCGGCGTCGTGCCGGACGCGTCCTTCGCGGACGAGCTTTTTGAGGACGACGCCGACGGTCTTGTGCCGGGTCGCGGCGCGTTCGCGGATCTGGCGCTGCGACAGCGGCGTCCCGGCTTCGGCGAGCGCCTTGAGGATGCGCCGTTCGGCGGTTTCGGGCTCGGGCGCGGCCTCGGCAGTATCCACTTGGCGGAGGCGCAGCGCGGGCCCCTTGCCGTCATCGGCGAGTTCGATCTCGATGTCATTGAGGCCGGGGGCGGCGCGGTGCTCGACGGTCATGACGATCTGCCTGTCGCGTCGGCGCAGGTAGAGATTCGAATCGCCCCACGCGTGCAGTTCCGAGCTTCCGCGCAGGGCCTGGCCGGGCCTTGTGGCGCCGCTCTTGCGGGCGTGGTGGACGAGCAGGACGGCGGCTCCGAAGCGGCGCTGGATGTCGCGTAGGAAGCCGAGGATGGGGGCGACCTCGGCGACGGTGTTCTCGTCGACGCCGTGCAGCCGGACCAGGGGGTCGAGGACGACGAGGCGGGGCCGGATGCGTTGCACCGTCTCGACCAGCCGCCGGCGGTCGGCGCGATGATCGAGGCGCAGCGCGGGCACGTCGATGACTGCGATGTCGAGGCTCTCGAACCGGGCGCCTGCGGCGCTCGCGATACCCTGGAGCCGGGCACGCACGATGTGGCCGGCGTCCTCGGCGGCGAACAGCAGGACGGGTCCTGGCTCGTCGGCGGCGAAGCGGCGCAGGCAGGGGACGCCGGCGGCGACCGCGACGGCGAGGTCGAGCGCCAGGAAGGACTTGCCGCACTTGGGCTCGCCGCCGACGATGCCGACCGCCTGGCGCCCCCACAGCCCGTCGATGAGCCACTGCTGCTGGCGCGGCCGGTCCTCCAGCTCCACCGGCGCCCGCGTCGGGAAGCCGTTCGCCGCCGCGTCCCCGGTGCCGGTCACGGCTTGAGCTCCTCGATGGCATTCTGGAGGTGGCCGGCGTTGACCGTCTTCGCCTTCTCCAGGGCGGCGGCCGACAGCGCGTAGTGGGCGAGGCGGTTGACCTGGCGCGGCAGGCCGCGGGTTCCCTGGAACAGGGCCTCGACGGCGGCGTCCTCGAACAGCGGCAGCTCGCATCCGGCGAGGCGCAGGCGGTGGGTCAGATAGGCCTCGACCTCGTCGCGGTCGAGGCCGGTGAGGTGGTGGCGGACGACGACGCGCTGGGAGAGCGATTCGTGCACCGCCATCGACAGCCGCCGCCTGAGCTCGGTCAGCCCGACCAGGATCAGGCACATGCGGTTCTCGGAGTCCATCGCGAAGTTGGTCAGCAGGCGGAGGTCCTCCAGCACGTCGTTGCGCAGATGATGGGCCTCGTCGACGACCAGCACCGGGAACTGCCTGGCCTCGGTCGCGAGGCGCGAGATCTCGGTCCTGATCGCGTGGTGGGCCGAGGATCGCGAGCGCTCGACGGTGATGCCGATCTCCCAGGCGATGGACTTGTACATGTCGAGCACGTTGCCGGTGGTCAGCGAGACGTAGTGGACTCGGAACAGGCCGGGGTGGAGCTGGGCGGTAAGATGCCGGCACACGGTTGTCTTGCCGGCACCGACCTCACCGGTGAGCATGCCGATGCCCTTGAGCTCGATGAGGTGGCCGAGCCGGGCCTCGGCCTCGCGGCGCGCGCTGGATTCGAACAGCTCGTCGGTCTCCGCCACGGTCTCGAAGGGCATGCGGGTGAAGGCGAAGTGGCGCTGGTACATCAGTCGTCCTCCTTGAACTTGCGCATCTTGAGCGGCGAGGGCGGCGGCTCTGGGGCCGGGTCGTCGGGTTCGATCTTCTTGGAGTAGTGGCCGCGCTTCACCGCGGTGTTGGCGTAGGCGTCGAGGCGGGTTGCCTGGCCGACAGGCTTGCCGTCGTGCACCACGCCGAGCGGCCGCGACGGCGGCGCATCCGGGTCGTAGCGCAGCACCACCCTGTGGCCGACCAGCAGGGCGTCGACCTCGTAGACGCGGCCGTTCAGGCTGACGGTGCGGTCCTTGTGGACCAGCCGCTTGGCCTCGAAGAGGAAGATATCGTCGAGGTCCAGCGTGGCGTCGGGGTAGCGGACCGCGGCCGAGGCGAGTGCCCATTGCTCGAGCGGGGTGCGCCCCTCAAGGCCGCGATGCGGACTGTTGTGATACTCGCCCTCGATCCACGCCCACAGGCTGCGGTTGAGCGTCTGGAGGCTGTCCAGGACCGGCGCATCGAGATGGGCGAGCCAGCCGGCGCGAAGCGTTCTGAACCACCGTTCGATCTTGCCCTTTCCCGCTGGTTGATACGGCCTGGCATGCACCAGCACGATGCCCAGCTTCGCGCAGATCAGGGCGAGCTGGCGGGAGCGGTAGGCGGCGCCGTTGTCGACATAGAGGCGCTGCGGCAGGCCGCGGCGGATCAGCGCGTTCTTGAACACGGGCAGGAAGGCCTGGACGCTCTCGGCCATGGCGAAGGCGGCGAAGGGCACGACCCGGGTGGCGTCGTCGATGAAGGCGATCAGGTAGGTCTTGCGTCGGCTCCGGCCGTGCCGGACCTTCGGCCCGTGCATGACGTCGCTCATCCACAGCTCGCCGGCGTCCCGGAAGGCGAAGCGGCGGCGGTCGGCGCCGTCCGGCGGCTTGCCGTCGAACAGCCCCTCGCGGCTCAGCAGCCGGTGCACGGTGGATGGAGCGAGCGGGTGATCGATGCCCTCCTCGACGGCCGCGCGGATGATCGCGCGCACCGGCCAGGTCGGGTTGTCGACCTTCAGCGTGACCAGGCGCTCGGCGACCTCGGCCGGCAGCCGCCGGGGCTTCCCGCGGTCGCTACGTGGTCTGGGGTAGAGCGCCTCGAAGCCGCCATCGCGATAATGCCTGATCCAGTCCCGCATGGTGTCGGCGGCGACACGGGTCCGGTCGGTTCCGGGGATGGCATAGGTCTGGCTCGCCTTCTCGCGAAGCTTGTCGCCGACGCCCTTGGCGCCCATCGGCAGATGCACCAGATCGGCGATGACGCCGTATCGGAACAGCGCGATCGCCTGGCGAAGGTCGTCGTCGGATTCCTTCATGTCATGGTCCTCGTTGCTGGGGCTCTTCGGCCCCGGGACCATGACGCTACGCCGCCGCCGGAGGGGGATCAGGCCCCATCGAGTGTTGGAAGCCCGCCTTGCGACTCATCGTGCCGATTCCGTGGGGTTGGAAGCCCAATGGGGCGGGCAGCATCTGCAGTTGCTCAGACACCAGGCCACGCAGCGCCATCAAGGCGCTGTCGCTGTTGAGACGCTCGCGAACCGCCACCATGGTGGCCGCGCAGCCCGCCAGCCGGTCGGGGATCAGGCCGATGACACGGACAAGAACGTTGTGGACCAGGCGAAGCCGGTGGCGCACCCAGCGCATCGCGCCGGGAAGCTCGATCGCGTCTTCGTCCTCGGGGCAGCGCACCTCGTTCGCTGCCTCCTCCAGGCTGCCGGCTTTCTCCGCCGCCACAACAACCGCTTCCAGATCGTCGAGCGTGCCCGGCAGCCGCGACGACAGGCAGTCGGCCAGCATGCTGATCGTCGTATGGCTCTCACGGCAATACCAGCGGGGAACCTTCGCACCGGGCGGGGTCTTCCGCCCGTAGGTGCCGTGGCTGCCCACGGAACATCCGCCGTGCGGGTGATTCGGGCAGCGCTCAAGCCTTGCCTCGCGCCACGCCTCGGTCTTAACGTATTCCTCGCCGGTAAGCCCCGTCTCGTAACGAAGCTGCAAACCGGCCATGGCCCGGCGGGGATCAGCCCGTGCGGGCCTCTTCCTTGTTGTTCCTCGTCAGTCCGAGACTACGAAACCGCCCCGGCGACGCAAAGCCGCCAGGTCCACCCATCCCACGCTCGGCCACAATCCCGGGGAATTCACCGGCAGCCCAATGTGGGAAAAAAACCCGAGTTCCTATCGGGCTAAACCGCGAGACAACAAACGGGACGTGTTCCTGTTCGACCGGGCGCTCCCGGGCTTCGGGTTGCGCGTCCACCGATCCGGCGCGAAGGCGTGGATCGTGCAGGCTCGCATCGAGGGGAAGACCCGGCGCATCGTCATCGCCCGTCACGGGGAAATGGACCTGGCGCAAGCCCGCCGCCGCGCCCGCGACATGCTCGCGCGCGTCCGCGCGGGCGCCAATCCCGCCGACGACATCCGCAAGGAGAAGACGGCCCCGACCGTGGCCATGCTGGCCGATGAGTATCTCCGGCGCTGCGATCCCTACTGGAAGCCGTCGGGACGCAGGACCATCCGCATCTATCTCAAGGCCCGCATCCTGCCCGCCTTCGGCAAGATGCCGGTGGATCATGTCGGCCCCGAGGATGTGGCCGCGTGGTTCGACGAAGCGAGCCGGGAGCGGCCCGGCGCGGCCAACCGAGCCTTCGAGATATTGCGCTCCATGATGTTCCGGGCCGAGGAATACGGCTTCCGCGAGCCGGGCACCAATCCCTGTCTCGGCATCAGGAAGAACCCGAGGCGCAACATCGCCCGTTTCCTCGACACCGACGAACTCGCCCGGCTCGGGCGGGCGCTCGACGCCCGAGAGGACGAACGGCCCGAGGCCGTCGCGGCGATCCGGCTGCTGGCGCTCACCGGCTGCCGCAGGGGCGAAGTGCTCAATCTCCGCTGGCGCGACGTTGGGGAGAGCGTCATCGCCTTGCCCGATAGCAAGACTGGACCGCGCAGCGTGCCGCTCGCCGAAGCCGCGCGGGCCGTCATCGCGGCACTGTCCGGACCACGCAACCCCGATGCGTTCCTGTTTCCGAGCCTCGCCGGGGGCAGACACGCACACCGGATCGTCAACTGCTGGCGAGCGGTCTGCGACGACGCGAAGCTCGGCAAGGTCCGGCTGCACGACTTGCGGCACACGGCGGCGAGCCACGCCGTCATGTCAGGCGAAAACCTGCCGCTCGTGGGCAAGCTGCTCGGCCATCGCAGGCACGAGACTACCGCGAGCTATGCGCACCTTTCCGACGGCCATCTGGTCGAAACGGCGGAGAAGGTCGGGAGCCTGATCGCCGATGCGATGAACCTTCACATCGCGGCGGCGCCTTCGCGGCCCCGCGCCCAACTGCATGGCCGCTGGTTTTGAAATCCAAAACGGAGCGCGGCACCGTGGGGATTGCGACACGGCGGAGACCGACGAACGGAACCTTCTCGACCGGTGCCGCTGTGGCGTGCCGCGATACGACTGGATAGATTGGCCATGCCGCAAATGCGCTCATCAGAACCGGGGGAAGACCCACTTGGACAGGATCGGCTTGGAGGAAATGCTGTCGGAGGCAGTCTCTGGATTGTTCGCGGATTGGTGGTGGTTGATTGCGCTCGTTGTCGCTGTCGCAATTCTGCGTGGGATCGCCCCCGGAAAGCGTTCTCGCCGGAATCGGAAGAAGGGTCATGCAAGAAGAACCGGACCGGGGCAGCGACGCGCGGCCCCACGGAAGGCGTCCGTCGCACCGCTCCGCCCTGATCACCGGGTGGAGAGTCCCACCCGTACGATCACAGGCAAGGCGTATGTGACCGACGGCGATGGGGTACGGGTGGCCAGACAGGAAGTGCGCCTCGCCGGGCTCGACGCGCCCGAATACGATCAGAAGGCCAAACATCAGGACGGGTACTGGTTCAACCACGGGAAGCGCGTGAAGAGCGCACTCATTCAGGAAATCGGAGGTAAGTCCGTCCGCGTTTCGGTCGAGAGTGTGGACAAGTTCGGACGGCTGGTCGGCACCGTGACCTACAAGGGCAGGGACATCGGGGAATGGCTGGTGCGGGAAGGACACGCGATCGCCGCCTACGATGACCGCTACCGACACGTCGAGCGGGAGGCGCGTAGAGCGCAGCGCGGCATGTGGGCGCACGCCCACAACTTCGATCCCAGAGCCCACCGACACCGGGAGCCGAGAAAGGATTGAGACGAATAACGTGAGGCCGTGCGGAGGCGCTTACTTGCCGTCCGCCTCATTCAGCGTCAGCAGGTTCCGCAGTGCTTCGTCTTCGCGAATCTCCGCATCCCATCCGTAGGCCGCAGCAACGGCGGCGTCCAACGCGGTGTGCGCGTCCGACAGCCATTGCGGGCGAGCATTGTAGAGGTTGGTGAGCGTGCGGGCCTTGAGTTCCTTAGCCGCCGCCTCGTCGCGGGCGACCGGTCGCTTCGGATAGCCCGGCACCGGCTCGTCCCTCCACTCCGCCCATTCGGGCGGGTTGAGCCAGCGGTCGCGAAGCTCGACCAGCCGCCGCGCGGCATCGGCGATGGCGACGGCGCGCGGGTCTTCGGCGTAGTCGGCGGCGGGAATGTCCGCCGAGAGGCCGACCGGAAAGGGGAAGGTTTCGAAGGTAGTGGTCGGAGTGTAGCGCGGTCGGTCCTCAAGGCTGGTGCCGAGCCGGAGCGACCATGCCTCGTGAAACCGGCTGTGCAGGATGCCGAATATCGTGTCGTCGTCGCGGGCGATGACGATCACTTGGCTATCGGGCAGGATGCCCGCGTCGAGCCAGACGAACAGCCGGTGCTTGGCGACTCGCGGAGTAGCAATGAACCGGGGCAGACTTTCGAGCGCCTCCCACATCCCCTGTCGCGGCTCGACATGCCGCCACCAGTTCAGGCGATACGCTTCCCGGCGGTTCCGCTGCCGCATCGACCAGACATGTTCCCTTACGTGCGCGAAGGGCCCCTCGAAGAGCGCGGCATCCGCCTCCGTCATTTCCCAACCGAAATCGACGATCCACTTGCTCGCCGGGCGGCGGGTCAGGTCCATGCCGTTGACCCAGGGCTTGAGCACATCGGCGTTTGTCCGCCCGTTCGGATTGGCCGGCAGGCGGAGCCACTCCCGAGCGAGATCGCCGGGAACGTCGAACGGCCCGCCCTTGGTGTCGCCCATAAAGGCGACCCCGATATTCCTCGGAATGCGCTTCGCCCCGGTAAGGTCAATCCCGGCTCCGCCGCGACTGGCCGTAAGGTCGGAATGGATTTCGTCGGCGGGCTCACCATCCATGCGTGTCTCCGGCTTGTACGCGTCGTCCGGACCGGAGAAGCAGACCAGCGACACCCGCACCGCCGCACCGTCAATCACCCACGGCTCATCCGGCCAGGCATCGAAGATCGGGCGTCCGTCGGTCGCCGCCTGCAAGGCCCTGCGGTTTGCGCCGCCGCGTATGGAATTCGTGGCGACCAGCCCGACACGCTGCGTCGCGCCTGACGCGACTTGCTCGCCCGCCTTGACGAACCAGTAGCAGACGAGATCGGCCTCGCGAGGTATGCGGCCCTGCCACGCCGCGAACATCCGCGAAACGTAGTCCTCGCCCAGCCCGCCGATTAGCAGCTTGCCGCCGAGAAACGGCGGGTTGCCGATCACGGCGTCGGCGTCGGGCCAGTCCGGTTGTCCTCCGTCGGGCGAAAGGACCGCATCGCGGCATTCGATGGTGTCGAGCGGATCGAGAATCGGATTGGTCGAATTGCTGAACCCGTTGCGCCGCATCCACTGGATTTCGCCGATCCACACCGACACGCGGGCAAGCTCGGCGGCGTAGGCGTTGATCTCGATTCCCTTCACGTTCGCCGGGCCGACCGCCGGGAACCCGCGCGCAAGGCCGAGCGTCTCCGCTTCGAGCTGGACCCGGTGCTCGATGTCCTTGAGCGCGTGCAGCGCAAGATACAGGAAGTTCCCCGACCCGCAGGCCGGGTCGAGCACGGTGAACTGCCGCAGCCGGTCGAGGAAGGTGCGCAGCGCCCGGTCCGCCTGCCGCCGTAGCCGTGTCTGCGCCGCCGGAGAACCCGCCACGTCCGCGCGTTCGACGGTAGCCGCGATCCCGGCCTTCGCCGTCTCCCACTCCGCGAGCAGCGGACGGACGATCACCGGCTCGACGATCCGCATGATCTTGTCGCGGTCGGTGTAGTGCGCGCCCAACTGCGAACGCTTGTCCGGGTCGAGGCCGCGCTCGAACAGTGTGCCGAGGATTGACGGGTCGATCTCCGACCAGTCGAGCGCCGCCGCCTTGAGCGCCGTCTCGATTCCTTGCCGGTCGAGCGGCAAGGCCGCGTCGTCGTCGAACAGCCCGCCGTTGAACCAGGCCACCGCCTGAAAGTCGATATCGCCGCCCGTAGCCATCGCGCCGAACAACCGCGAGGCATAGTCCGCGAACCTGTCGGGATTGCGCCGGGCATGGGTCAGCATCCGGGTGAACATCTCGTCGGGCAGCAGGCCCACATCCTCCGCGAACATGCAGAACACCAGACGGTTGACGAAGTGCGCCACCGTCTGCGGATCATGGCCCCGGTCCCGCAAGCCTTGCGCAAGTTCTGCGAAGGTCGCCGCCGCGCGCTCCGTCACGGTCTGCCGTGTCTCGCCGGGCCGCAGCCGCGCCGGGTCCGACATCGCCCACTTGAGCTTGTCGCGCGTCGCGCCGTCCGCGAGATCGTCGAGCGTGAACTCGTGCGTCACGCTCACGCTGTTCGTCCAGTTGGTGCGGATGCGGAACCGCGCCATGTCCGAGACGATCAGCAGCGGTGGGTTTTCCAGCGCGAGCGCGTACTGCCGCAGTTGATTGAACGCCGCGTCGAGATCGGCGCGGCGGCCCTTGTACTCCCACGCGAAGCAGCCGCGCTTCCACACGTCGGCCCAGCCGTCGCCGCCGGTGTCCTTCCGCGCGCCGCGCTCGAAGCAGTACCGCTCGCCCGCCGGGTCGGCTTCCGCCGGCGTCGGTTCGCCGAGCAGCCGGCACAGGTCGATGAAGTGTTCCTGCGACGCCGAGCGTTCCTTCAGCTCCGATGCCCGCCACTTGGCGATGAACGCGCCCGGAGTCATTGTGCCGTCCGCGACGACGAACTCACCGGTCGGCAGTGCCGACCGGTCGCGCGTTCGTATGGCGCGGCATCGTTCATCAACGCATGTCTCCTCGCTCGCCTCCCGTTCCCGTCACCATGCGGTCGCCCCGTGCGACGCGCAAGCTCGACTGCGGCGGCTTGGGCGCGGGCGACCGTTGAGCATTGAAGCGCGACGATGATCGCATGGCCGCACCGATAGCCGCACGCGGTTCGCCGCACAATGCGAGAAGGGACCGGCGGTCGGATGCCGCAGCCGACACGACTTAGCGCTGGACATCGTGCGCGCCGTCGCCGACAGCGCGGGCCGCACGAACGACCCGGCCAGTGCGCGGGTCGGTTTGCAATTGCTTCGCCGCCTCGTGCTTCCTACACTACCGGTCGGATGCCGCGCGGCGGTTCGTAGACCGTCCCCTCTCATGCGCGGCGGGCGCTGCCGCTCAAGCGCCGCTCGGGCTAAATGCCGGTTGCAAAACGGCTTTCATGTCCCGGGTGCTTGGGTGTCAAGGAAGCAGGATCAGGACGCCTTTCGGCGCGTCGTTCTCACACCGGACGCAGCCCGCTGCAAGGCCCGCCAGCACCTACCCTTGAGTGCCCTGGAGTGCGCTCCAGCACCCCCGGCGACGACTGAAGATGACCGGAGCGTTGCGGATCGAGCGTATGCCGCCCGGCACACGTTTGTGCCGGTACGCCCGGCGCCTCCTGGCGACGCTTGGCGGCCATTCAGGACGATCGAGGCATATTCTCTCACGGTCCGATTGCCCCGCGCATGGCGATGCAATACGCTGGAAACACGGATTGTATGCTCCGGAACCGGCCGGATCGCCCCGCCCGCGAGAACCGTCCGGGCACGGTCTTCACCCTCTCCCGGAGCTCGGCGATACCGCCGGCCGGGAGGCGGTGGAGGGCCGCGACCGCGACGGCGATCATGAGGGTTCACGGTCGGGAGCGGGCTGGTCGGATCGGGATTCGGGCACGGTCTCGGCCCGCGCCGGTCCCCGGCGAGGCCGAAAGGGAGCAGCGAAATGGCACGAAGCGCTCGAAAAGCCGACGGAAAGTCGAACGAATCCGGCGAGCGCGCGGGCGATTTCCGCCGATCGCGCACGATCCGGTTCTCCGATTCGGAGTGGCGCCTGGTCGAGGACGCGGCGCTCCGCCAAGGGATTCCGGCCAGCCAGCTCGTCCGCGCCGTGACGCTCGCCGCCGCCGAGGAGCGGCTCGACCGGCCCGCCGAGGCGGCGGTCCCGCCCGGTTATCTCGCGCTGATCGAGGACATCTACCGCGGCGTCTACCTGCTGACCACGCTCCGCGGCCAGGAATTGCTCCGCGCCAACCGCGAGAAGGAACTCGACGAGATCGTCAAGGACGGGCGCAAGACGATGGCGGAGGCCCTGGACGTGGGGCCGGCTTGAGACGCAGCGCGGCAAGCGCCCGCTCACCCCCGCAACCGCCTCGCACCCTCCCCAAAAACCTCGATTAATCCGAGCGGCTCAGCCCCCGATCCCCGCTGAAAGCCTGCGCCCGCTCACCGGCGATGGGGTCGAGGCGGGAGGCGCGGCGCGCCGGCTGGAAGCCGAAGAACGGGCCCGCCGCCGCGGTACCGGGGCCGCTTGCCACGGACATGCCGGAGACGAGAAACTCCCAGCCCGTGAAGCGGCAGAGCCGCGGTTCGGCGGCGGGTCGATGGCGGCGCGTGCCGGCTTATTGGGTTTTCTTGTTCCCTCGATAATTTATCGGTATTCGACTTATGGAATTCATCGGGACTACCCTTCGCCCTGTCCCCGACGCGGGACGGACAGGTCTCACCGCAGACGGAGGAAGTGCATCATGAAACATTCAGTTGACGGAATCTCCGGAGAGGGGATGTCGGCGCGGTTCCTGCGGGCGGTGGCGGCAGGCATCGCCGCCCTGATGCTGGCGGCGCTTGTCCAGCCGGCCGCGGCGCAGTTCCAGGCGCCGGACATCGCAGTGAACGAGGGAGAGGTGGCGGTATTCGGGATCACCCTGCCGAAAACCTACAACTTTGCCGTGCGGTTCTACTACCGAACTGAAGACATTACCGCCAGAAAGGGAAGGCACTATATCGCGAAACAGGGCCATCTGGTATTCCCCGCGGGGACACGACGCGCAAGTGTCGGGGTCCAGACCCGTGTAAGTCCGATCGGACCGCCAGGCATTTCAAGCTGGCGCTCACCGACAAGCAGGTGTTTCGGGGCGGTAGTTGGAGTGCTGCGTGGGCCGCCATCTACCTCCGCGACGTTCCTGAGTCCAAGACGATACGCGCGAAGATCCGCGATACGTTCGGGGGAGCTTGGGGACCGGTGTAAAGGTACAGCTGCCGGAGGCTCCTGTTTGCGCAGGGCGGATGCGTTCGTTGGTTGAGCATCCGCCTTGAGTAACGGGTCTCGACGGCGATGCCGAACCTCACCGTCAAAAGACACCATCGGAAACGACAACAGAATCTCGGTGAATCAACCGTCCATAAACGCCAGACCGGATTTGCGTCCGACGGTATCTGCGTAACGCGAAGGTCGGAGCTGGGTTTGGCGGATGGCGAGAGGAGAAAGCAGTCATGGAGAAGCTTCGAATTGCAAGGCGGGTTCGGTCCCTGGTGCTGTGCGCCGCGGCCGCCGTTCCGACGATGATCGGCGGCGCCCTTCTGCCGTCGGAGGCGGCGGCGCGGTCCGAGACCGTGTGCGAGGGACAGCGGCTGAGTTTCGGGATCAAGAGACCCGGCGCGGACATTTACCGCGGAACCCTGACCTACAAGTACAGAACCGCAAACGGCACCGCCGTGGCCGGAAAAGACTATGTGGCGGCCCAGGGCACCGTGAAGTTCAGCGCAGGCATCGATGGCGCGCGCGTCTATGTCACGACGCTCATGGACGACATAAGCGAAGGCAGGGAGTCCGTCAAGCTGGTGCTGTATGAGCCGGAAGCGCCCGAATACGGGGGCTGGATAAATGTGAACGGCAAACAGGTGCGCGTGGAGACCGAACTGCCGGCGACCCGCTCATACGAGGGCTATATCCGCGACAGGCAGTCCATCCATCCCAGGCTCCAGGCGATCGGCGCAGGCTGCTGACGGCGCCGGGAACATAATAGTCGCCGCGGTCAATCCGCCAGGGTCTTCCGCGCGGAACGGCGGCGGGAGCGCCCCCGGGCTGTCTTCCGCCTCCCGCCATCCGAGCCGGACAGGGGTTCGGATGGCGCCGCCGGCCTTGCGGAACGGCGCCGTCTCACTCGCCCTGGAGTCCGGCGATGGGGTCGAGCCGCGAGGCGCGGTGCGCCGGTTGGAAGCCGAAGAACAGGCCTGCCGCCGCGGCGGTGCCCAGACCGCTTGCCACGGACATGCCGGAGACGAGGAACTCCCAGCCCGTGAAGCGGCAGATCCCCCAGGTTGCGGCGAGGCCGATCAGGATGCCGAGCACGCCGCCGGCCATGGTGAGAATGAGGGATTCGATGAGGAACTGGCTCTGGATGTCGCGGCGCCGCGCCCCGATCGCGCGGCGGATGGCGATCTCCCGGCGCCGCTCGGCGACGGAGACCAGCATGATGTTCATGATGCCGATACCGCCGACGATCAGCGAGATGCTGCCGACCGCGCCGAGCAGCAGGGTGAATATCTCCATCTGCGCCTCCATCCGGGCGATCAGCTCCTTCGCGGTGACGATGTCGAGTTCGAGGCCGGGCGCCCGGCGCCGGAAGTACGACCGGACATCGGCCACCGCCGTCCGGTGATGGACCCCGGCGCGCGACCGGGCGACGATGACGTCGATCGCCGGATCGGAGACCAGCCGGCCCGAGGTCGTGATCGGCACGAAGACGGACCCGTTCGCGTCGACCTGGAGGGGGAGGGCGTAGCTCTCCGTGCGGCCCTCCAGCACGCCCACGACGGTGAACAGCGCTTCGTCGACCTCGACGAGGGCGCCGACGATCCGGTCCGCCCCGCTCCGGCGCATCGCGTCCGCGATGTCGGCGCCGACGACGCAGTAGTAGCGGTCGACATCGAGGTCCGAGACGAACCGGCCGGCCTGGAGCGACAGACGGTTGACGGACGCGAACGCCGCGGTGACGCCCTGGATGCTGCCGCTCCCGAGCTCCTTTCCGGCGTGCCGGAACGTCCCGTGCCCCTGCACCCGCGGCGCCGCCTCGGCGATCGACGGGACGGAAGCGGCGAGCGCCACGGCGTCGGCCGCGCCGATCGCGCCTGGGGACTCGAACGACTTGCGCACCAGCACGATGTCGGTGCCGAGCGCCTCGAACTCCTTGCGGGCCTGTTCGCGGGCGATCTCGCCGAGCGAGACCATGGCGATCACCGAGGAGATGCCGACCGCGATGCCGACCAGCCCCAGAACCGCGCGCAGCCGCGCCTTGCGCAGGCTGTCGGCCGCCTCGCGGGCATTGGCGCCGAGGATGGAGAGGGCGCGCGGCATCGCAGCCGGCCTACCCGGGAGATCCTATGAGGGCGAGTCGGGGGCCCGGGACGGCGCCCGGATCCCCGGCCTCGTCCTCGACGAGCCTGCCCTCGCGGATGCGCAGCCGGCGCGCGCACTGGCGCGCGATCGCGGCGTCGTGGGTGATGATCATGATCGTGACCCCCTGCTCCGCGTTCAGCCGCAGAAGCAGCGACATCACCTCGTGCGCGGTGTCGGCATCCAGCGCGCCGGTCGGCTCGTCGGCGAGCAGCAGCGCCGGCTCGCCGACCAGCGCCCGGGCGATGGCGACCCGCTGCTTCTGCCCGCCGGAGAGCTGGTCCGGGCGGTGCCGTGCGCGCTCGCCCATGCCGACCCGCTCCAGCACGGCTTCGGCCCGGCCCGCCGCGGCGGCGCGCCTCACGCCCCGGTAGACCAGCGGCAGGCACACATTCTCCAGCGCGCTCAGCCGGGGCAGCAGGTGGAACGCCTGGAACACGAAGCCGATGCGCTCGTTGCGCAGGCTCGACAGCGCGTCGTCGCCGAGCCCGGAGACGTCGCGCCCGTCGAGGACGTGGCTGCCGGAACTCGGGCGGTCGAGCAGCCCGACGATGTTCATCAGCGTCGACTTGCCGCTGCCCGAAGCGCCCACGACCGACACGAGGTCGCCCGTGCGCAACTCCAGATCGACGCCCCGCAGCACCTCCGTCGTCACCGGCCCGATCCGGAACGACCGGCGCACGCCGGCAAGGCGCAGCATCGCCCGCGGCGCCGTCACGCCGACGTCTCCGCCTTCCCGCCCCCGGTCACCGGGGCAGCACCACTTCGTCGCCCGCCGCGAGCCCCTCGATTACCTCGACCGAGTCGAGGGTGGTGAGGCCGAGGGCGACGGCGCGCCGTTCCACCGTCCCGGCGTCGCGGCCGACGACGCGGACCCAGGCCGCGCCGCCGTCCTGCTCGACCGCGCCGATCGGCACCAGCAGGGCCGCCGGGCGGCTGTGGACGACGATCTCGACATGCGCCGACATGCCGACCCGGAGCCGGCCGCGGGCCTCCGCGTCCAGCCGGTCGAGCGCGACCGCGATCTCGAACCGCGGCGTGCTCCGCCGGGCGCCGCCTTCCGCCCGCGACGAGACCCGTTCGACGGTTCCCTCGATCCGGAGCCCGGGAAACCCCGGGCCCGAGATCGAGGCCCGCTGCCCGGTCTCGATCTTCCTCACGTCCACCTCGTCGACGCTCGTGACCGCCGAGAGGCGCTCGAAGTCCGCGACGCTCGCCAGCAGTTCGCCCTGGGTCACCGGGCGGCCTCTCGCCAGCGGCTTGCCGGCCGGACCGTCCGCGGCGATGACGATCCCCGCGATCGGCGCCCGAAGCTCGGCCAGGCCGAGCTTTGCCTCGTGGCTGCGCAACCGCTCCCGCGCCGTCTCCAGCTCCAGCCGCGCCACCCGCAGCGCTTCCCCGCCGCCCTTCGCCGCGACCGCCGCGAGCTCCCGCTCGGCCGCCTCGAAGTCGAGCTTGCGGCGCTCTCGGCCGCGCTGCGCCTCCTCGTGCTCCGAGGCCGGCACGATCCCCTGGTCGAGCAGGAAGGCGGCCCGCGCCAGCGTCCGCTCCGCATCGTCGAGCGCGATCCCCGCCAGGCGCAGCGACCGCCGGGCGCGCTGCATCTCGGCGCCGTTGTCCCAGTCTTCGAGCGCCGCCAGCCGGTCGCGCGCCTTGATGTGCTCGACTTCGGCGCGCCGGCGCTCCTCGGCGAGCCGCCCGGTATCGAACTCGACCAGAAGATCGCCCTCGGCCACGAGCTCACCGGGGCTGGCATGCACCGCGCTCACATGGCTCTCCAGCGGGCTCACCACCTTCACCACCCGCCCCGGCGCCAGGCTGCCCCTGAGCACGACGGTCGAGCGCAGGGCGGCCGGCTCGACGGTTACCGTATGCAGCGCGCCCGGCGTATCGCCGGCCGCGGCACCGGAACCCGTGTCCAGCGCGGCGGTGGCGCTGAACGGGTCGAGCGACCGGATCTGCCACGCGCCGATCCCGAGGATCAACCCCGCCACCAGCACCATCGCCGCGATCCGCGCCGCCCGGACCCGCCCCGTCATGTGCGACAGCGCCTCGTTGCGCGCCTCGAGGTCGCGATAGGCGTCCTGAAGCTCGCCGAGCTGCGTCTCGATGACCTTCGCCATGCGAAGCTCGGTCTCGCGCAGCTCCCTGACCTCGGTGAGGTCCGACACCACTGCGATCACCGCCACCCGCTCCGTGCCGCCGTCCCGCGCGGCCGTCAGATAGGTGGTCGTCACCGACAGCGACCGCTGCTCGCCGCCGATGCGCACGCTTGCGATCCGCCGCTCGGCACCGTCCCGGTCGACGACCGCATCCAGCACCGCCTGGGTGAACTCGTCGAGGCCTTCGGACTCCAGAAACAGCTCCGCGAACAGGCATCCCGCCGCCCCGGCGGGGTCGAGACCGAACATGCGGCAGAAGGCGGCGTTGGCGATCCGCACCGCCCCCTGGAAATCGACCACCAGAACGCCGTCGGACAGGTCCTCCAGCAGCGCCTCGTAGATGCCGGTATCGCGGCCGGTCATTCCCCCACCGCCTTCAGCGCGACGCCCCAGCGCGCCAGCGTCCGCCCGGAGACCCGGTCGAGCCGGGTCCGCGCATCGAGCCAGGCGAGCACCGCGTCGAGCTCGGCCTGCTCCGCCCGCACCAGCTCGTCCTCCGATACCGCCACCTCGAAGGTCGACGACAGTCCCTGGCCGAACTTGTTCCGCTCGATCGCGAGATTCTCCCGCGCCAGCGCGCTCGCGTCCCGGGCCAGTCCGATCAGCCGCAGCCCGACCTCGACATCGTTGACCGCCTGGCGCAGCGCGATGCCGACCGACTCGCGCAACTCGGCAAGCTCGCGCTCCGCCTTGCGCAACTCGTTGCGCGCCCGCAGCCGTTCGAGCTCGGGCGCCCGGTCGTTGAGGGGAATCATGGCGTCGAGCCGTATCACCGTATCGAAGTGCCCGGTGCCGGGGCGCCCGCTGCCGTCCCGGCTCGCCTCGATCCCCAGCGACACGTCGGGCAGAGCGTTGTTGCGCGCCACGACCAAGCCGATCCGCGCAATCCCGACCCTGAGCCGGGCCTGCTGGAAATCCGGCCGGCTGCCAAGAACCTCGTCCAGTGCGGGCGCCGGAGCGCCCCGCTCCGGTTCGATCGCCAGATCGTCCAGCGGCCGCACCCGGACCGCCGCGCCAAGCTCCAGAATGCCGACCAGGCGGAAGTTCGCCGCCTCCAGCCGGTTGCGCGCCCGCGCCAGCGACAGCGCCCGGTTGGCCACCGTCGCCTCGGAACGGATCGCTTCGCGGCGCGCCACCCGACCGGCGCGGATCAGCGCGCGGGTCGCCTCCAGCTGCTCGCGCGCGCGCCGCAGCGCGGTCTCGCCGATCTCCACCTGCCGGGACGCGGCAACCAGCGCGCGGTAGGATCCGACCACCTCGACGATCAGGTCCGCCACCGCCTGGCGCAGCGCGAGGAAGCCGATCCGCTCCTCCATCCGCGCCCGCCGGACCGGCGCGGTCTCGACGCTCGGCCAGGCGCCCTTCAGCAGCGGCTGGGTAAAGCTCAGCGTCTGCTTTCGGGTATCGCGGAACGCAGAGGACAACGCTTCGTCCCAGCCCAGCGCGAACTCGCCGCCGGTCGGAACCCGAAGCGTCGTCCGCGCGCCGACGCCCGCCCGGCGGTTCACGACGCGGTCCGCACTCTCCCGCCTCAGGAAAGGCGAGACCGAGACCCGGGGGCGCCAGCGATCCCCGGCCACATCGAGCGCGAACCGCTCCACCTCCCGGTCGAGGCGGCGGTTCAGAAGAGGCCGGTTGCGTTCCAGCGCGCGCCCGATCGCATCCTCCAGCGTCAGGTCGAACACGGTCGCGGGCACCGTTCCGCCCGAATCCGCGATCGCCGACGCCGGCAAGAGGAAAAGCGTCAGCACCCAGGCCTGCATCAAGGACGCCGCACTCCCGAAACCCCTGGCCGAACCGGTACTCGCCATTGGTTTGTCCTTGGCCTGAACCTCGCTGCCCAACGCCGCCATCGGCGGCCCGGATGACCCGGGCCGTTCGAAACCGGCCATCGTCCGATGGCCCCGCACGCCGCGCGACGCGGCGGCGTCAGGCCGGCCACACCGTGCGCTGTCCAAGGCAACTTGAGGCAGCGGCGTGACGATGGCAAGGCCGAACATCCGTGCCGATCCGGGCGTTCGGGCATTACGGCGGGGTCGCGACCGCGCCAGGGGCGACCGCCCCGTTGCGCCCTTGACGGTCCAGGGTTCACGCAGGGTCCCGGCCCGTCGGGCGGCGATCGGGGCACCGTGTCGATTGACGGCCTGCCCTTTACCCGCATCGGGACATGCAGCAGGCGAACGTCCGCTCCGCAGACACGGCGCGCCGACGCCGCAACTAAAGCCCGGGGGAGCCGCACGCGATTGCCGACGGCTCGCCCTCGCTTCATGCGCCGTCCGCCGAGCCGGAGCGCCTCTGTGGCGCCCCGGTCAACAACCGGCATCCGACGCCGTTCATTCGGGGCCGCTGTAACTCCTGCTGCGGATCGTCGCGCGCACCGTCTTCGTCACAGGAAGCCCCGTGAGAAGGTACTCCGAAGTCCACCCATTGCTTCCCCGCAAGGGCACTTGCGTCTGCTGGTCGGAGAGCACAATCTCGAAATACTGGTTGTCCACGATGTCATCATCGTACAGCGTCCGCACCCATACCTCCGCGCGCCGGGTGCCGGCGGGGAACACCACATGGCCCTGCTTCGCCTGGTAGTCCTCTCCGGCCAGGGCGCTGCCGTCGCGCGTACGGTAGGCGTAGCGGATGGCGAAATTGTAAGCATCCGTCAGGGTGAACCTGAAGACCGCGGTCCCGCCTTCCCATATCTTGATGTCCGGCGCCTGGAACTGCTGCGCCGCGGCCGGCCAGGCCAGCGCCGCCAGCAAGAGGGCGGCGATTACCCCCCCTGTACCTCTCGCAATGCTTCGACCGTTTCGGGGTGAAGACGTTGCTTGGCCATTCTTTCGACCTTCATCGCAGCAGTGCTGGCTGGCCACTGGCTTTGCCGGAGCGCGTAGCGCGGAGGCGAAGCCAGTGGCCAGGTGCAGGTCATCGAAGCTCCCTGCCATCGTGGGAGTCCCGTCCATTGCGGGCGGGACGGGCCAAGGGATCGAGAGCAACCAAGCACCCCCTGCGCCGTGAGCACCTGGGGGGGACCTGTGCCTCGGTCCCTGGCCACGATGGACGCCTAGTGGGGAGTTTGCGCCTTGAGCGCCAGTACAGGGACGGGAAGGCATCGTGGCGGTCCGTTTGCACAAGGGCGCGAAGGGAATGCCATGCACATGTTTGAGTATTTTGCGGGGATCGACTGGGGTTCGGAGACCCACCAGGTCTGCATTGTCGACAGCGCCGGCGAGGTGTCGGCCGAGCGGGCCTTCAGTCACGGCGGAGCCGGTCTGGCGGAGATGGCGGCCTGGATCCTCGCCAGGGCGGGCGTCGAACCGCACGCGGTTGGAGTTGCCATCGAGATCCCGCACGGACCCGTCGTCGAGACCATGATGGAGCGCGGCTTCACGGTCCACTCCGTGAATCCGAAGCAGCTCGACCGCTTCCGCGACCGCTTCTCACCGGCTGGCGCCAAGGACGACCGCCGCGACGCCCGCGTGCTTGCCGATGCTCTGCGGACCGATGGCCATGCGTTCCGGCGCCTGGACCCGGCGGCGCCGGAGATCGTCGAGCTGCGCGAGTGGTCGCGGATTGCCAGCGACCTGACCGGCGACAGGACCAGGCTGGTGAACCGGGCCCGCCAGCAGCTCTGGCGCTACTATCCGCAGCTCCTCAAGGTCGAAAGCGATCTCACCAAGGCCTGGGTCCGGGAACTCTGGTGTCTGGCGCCGACGCCCGCAAAGGCGCAGCGCGTCCGTGCCGCCACCGTCGCCAAGCTCCTGAAGCGCCATCGGGTGCGCCGGATCGACGGCGAAACCGCGCTCCGGACCCTGCGCGAGCCGGCGGTGTCCGTCGCGCCCGGCACGACCGAGGCCGCGGTCGCTCATGTCGAGGTCGTCTTCTCGCAGCTCGCCGTCATCGCGCAGCAACTCGCCAGGGCCTATGGCGAACTCGACCGCCTGAGCGCAACGCTGTCCCGATCGGCTGCCTCCCCGGAGGACGAGCCGGGAATAGATGCGCAGCGTGACGTGGAAATCCTGAGATCGCTTCCCGGCGTCGGCAGGATTGTCCTCGCCACGCTGCTCGCAGAAGCACACGATCCTCTGCGCCGGCGAGACTATCAAGCCCTGCGATGCCTGTCCGGCGTCGCTCCCGTGACCAAGCGGTCCGGCAAGTCGCTGATCGTCATACGCCGTCTCGCGTCTCACAACCGGCTCCAGGATGCCGTCTACCACTGGGCCGGGGTCGCGATACAGCACGACCCCGTCAGCAAGGCGAAATACGCCGCGCTGCGTGCCCGCGGTCACGGCCACGCTCGCGCGCTTCGCGGCGTCGCCGACCGTCTGCTCGGCGTTGCCTGCGCGATGCTCGAAAACCAGACGGTCTTCAATCCCGCCTTCGCGAGAC
>CBDEUT010000004.1:0-433632 GCA_965243375.1 Alphaproteobacteria bacterium
ACCAATACCCTCTGCCTCAACCCGACATTGGGCACGGTGTCGATCCCGGCCGACCGGGGCTTCCGGGCGCGGGTGGCGGAACTGCTGCGCGATCTCGTCGATGCGGTGCGGAACGACACCGCCCCGCCGCCGGCGGCATTGGGGCTGGTCAACCTCACCACGCTCCCGGTCTACCGGGTCGCCAACGCGGCCGCCGCATACAGGGGCGCGGTGGTCGACCAGGAGATGGACGTGCTCGCCGAGGCGGTGGCCCTCGACGTGATGCAGGTCTGGCTCTCGGACCTCCATCGCACGGTCGAGGAGCGGGCCGGCACCCTCGACATCGCCGACGGCGAACAGCTCCAGCGCTGGCGCGAGGGTCTCCGGGCCAACCGCATCGCGCTCGCCCGGCACCGCAACGAGGGGCTCGCCCGCTTCAACACCGCGCTCGCCGTGGTCGAGAAGCTGCGCCTGATCGAGACCGAGCTCGCCGGCGCCCTCAGCGCCGATCTCCGCGCCGCGCTGGCCTTCGCGCGCGGCGGCGCGGGAGGCGGTTCCCGATGAAGAGCTCGATGCGCCCGATCCGCCGCCCTGAAGGCCCCTATATATAATGTACGAGCTCTTCACCCTCGGCGGCGGGACCTACCTGGTCGACCTGCTGAACGCGGTGGCGGGGATCACCGGCGGCGGGGCCTTCATAAACCTCGCACATCTTGCCGGCATCGCCGGTCTCGCCTGGGTGCTCTTCCGCACCGCCTTCGGCGGCTCGTGGAAGGACAACGCCAAGTGGATGCTGCTGTTCGTCGCCGTCTGGGGCGCGATGATCGTGCCGAAGGCGACGGTCAGGGTGGTGGACCGGCTCGATCCGGCGCTCGCGCCCGCCGTGGTCGCCAACGTCCCCATCGGGCTCGCGCTGTTCGCGTCGATCACCAGCCAGGTCGGCGACGGGCTGACGCGCCTGACCGAGCAGGCCTTCGCGCTGCCGAACGATCTGGCCTACCGCCGCCACGGGCTGATCTTCGGCGCCAGGCTGGCCGGCAAGGCGACGCGGCTCGAAGTCACCGACGCGGTGTTCGCGAGGAACATCCGCAACTATGCCAGGCAATGCGTCTTCCCGGCCCTGCTGCTGGGCCACGTCTCGGCGGACGATCTCAGGGAGAGCACCGATATCTGGCAACTCGTCACCGCGACGGGCACGCCGTCGGCGGGGGCCTCGCCCGCGCGCATGGTCGAGTTCGCCACCCGGCAGGCGCCCTCGGGCACGGGTGCGACCACGGTGGACAAGGCCATCGTCACCTGCCGCGATGCGGCGGGCCGGCTCAACGCGCAGTGGAACGCCGAGATCCAGCGCGCCGGCACGGTGTTCGGGCGGCGCATCTTTCCCGACGCCAGGACCGAGGCGCTGGCCAGGGCCGAACTGCTGGCCGCGCTGCCTGCCGCGCACGACTTCCTGATCGGCGCCTCGCGCTCCGCCGGCGAGATCATGCGCCAGCAGATGGTGCTGAACGCGGTCCACGACGCGGGCGAGCAATGGGCGGCCGAGGCCGGCAACGCAGGGGCATTGCGGGCCTATACGGAAGCCCGCGCCGAGGCCCAGACCGTCTCGGCCTACCGGGCCATCGGCAGGCAGGCCGAGACCTGGGTGCCGCTCTTGAGGATCGTGTTCGAGTGCCTCTATGTCGGCGCCTTCCCGATGGCGGTGCTCTTGATGCTGACCCCGGCGGGGGCGGCGATATTCCGCTCCTACGTCACCGGGCTGGTCTGGCTCCAGTCCTGGGGGCCGCTCTATGCCGTGCTGCACCGGATCAGCATGGGGGAGGCCGCGGAAAGGATGTCCGCCGCCGCGCTGATGCCGAACGGAGACATCGGCATCTCGCTGGTGGCCCAGGCCGGCATCAGGGCGGTCGCGGCGGATGTCGCGGTGATGTCGGGCTATCTCTCCATGTCGGTGCCGTTCCTCGCCGCCGCGCTCGCCTACGGGCTCTCCAAGGCCACCGTTCTGGCGACCTCGGTGCTGGCGGTGGGCCAGGACGCCGCGTCGTCCGCCGCGCATGAGGGCACGACCGGCAATCTCTCGCTCGCCAACACGGGCTACGACACGCACCGCTTCGCGACCCTGGAGGGCCGCCAGATCCGGACCTCCGCCCATGTCGACACCGACCGCTACACCGGCTACGCCCCGGCGGGCGCGGGGTTCACCGTCACGGGAGACGGCACGGCGGTCGTGGATGCGTCGTCCGCGACCAGCGTCATCCCGGCCGGCGGGGTCCGGCTCTCGGAACATCTCGCCACCAGCTATGGGACCCGCGCGGCGGAGGCCCGAAGCCTCGCCCGTAGCTGGGACGCGCAGGTGGGCATGGCGCGCAACGCCGCCGTCACCGACGCGACCGGGCTGGTGGAGCGCTACAGCCGTGACGTCTCGACGGGCGAAGCCCATGCCAGGGGGGTGACGGAGAGCGAATCGAACCAGGCGCAGGCGCTGGAGTCGCACATGGAGAAGCTCTCCGAGATCGGCGGCATCACGAAGAACCAGGCGGCGGTGCTGACCGGTGAGGCGAAGATCGGAGGCGGGTTCGAGAAGATCGTCAAGCTCGGCGCGAGCGGCAGCGCGACCTGGCGTGGCGAGACCATCGAGTCGGACGCCTGGAACCGGGTCAAGGAATACGACCGCCAGCACGGGGTGACGGAGCTGTGGTCGAAGGTCTCGGAGGCCTCCAGGCGGTATTCCACGCAGACCGGCGAGAGCGAGGCGGCGGCCCTGGAAGAGAGCCTCAACGCCAATCTCACCCGGATGCGGACGTACCAGGAGCGCGCGTCATTGGCGCGCAACGAGTCCGAGACGTGGTCGGAGCAGGAGGCGCAGGTGCGCACGGACGCGCAGGCGATCGACCGCAACCTCGCCCAGCCATTCTTCACGTGGCTCTCGGAGCGGACGGGCACGGACGGCAGGCCGATCGGCGCGGCCGGGGCCTCCGCGCTGATCTCGGTGCAGACGGCGGAGGACGCGGAGACCCTGCGCGAGCACGCCGCCGCGTTCGTCGCCGAGAAGTTCCCTGCCCCCGCCGGGCCGGACCCGGCCTCGGTCGGCGGAGAGGCGGTCTACGAGGACGCGGCGGGCAGGCTGCGCGAGGACTACGGCCGCGAAACCGCGGCCGCGTATGGCGGCTGGTCGGCAGGTGTGCGGGACCGTGCGGGGGCGGCGGGAGCGCCGCGGCCGGGCGACGTGCCGCGGGATGCCATCCGGGAGGGCGCGCGGGCGGAGACCGACATGATCGTGCGCGCCAGCGCGCGCGAGGCGCGAACCGACGTTGCCCGGGACGAGGCCGGCGAGGGCCGGGCCGGGGTTGCGGCGGAGAGGGACAAGCCCTTCGAGCGGCACGCCACGGAGAACCTGCCCCTCGTCGGCGGGTGGCTCGCCGGGCAGCTCTTCGGCAGCGCGAAGAACGAGGCGCCGGACGGGGCCGGGGAAGGACGCGGGACGATCCCGACGCCGGACTGGGGGAACCAGTCGCCGTGATGCGGCCCGTGCGCTCAGTTCCCGCGCATCAGCCGCTCGTGCTCCTCGGCGATGCGGAGATAGGCGTAGGAGCCGGTTCTGGTGCCGAAGTCGAAGTTGTCGCGGCTTCCGTCGGGCAGTTCGTAGTCGCGGAACGCCGACCAGTCGCGATGGACGAAGCCGCTTCGCAGCGCGAGCGTCAGCGAGGACGGCACGGTCCAGAGGATCGCGGCGAGCCAGGCCGCGCCGACGGTCTCCATGTCGAGGCCGAGCATGGCGGCGGCGACAGTGTAGAGCGCCGCGACGGGGAAACCGCCGAGCACGAAGAGGCGCTCGCGCCAGGAATGCCGCCGCCGGGCCGTCGATGTTGTCGTCATGGTCATGTCCTCCCATCATACCGTCCGGGCGGGAGAAGGGAATCCCCCGGCCCCGCCGTCTTCGCCCCTTCCCCCGCCAACCACCTCCTCCCGGCGGCGCGGCCCGCGTTGCGGCCCGGGAGGCGGCGATGATCCGGGGCGTCGGCGGCTCGACGCTCCGGGGCGGGCAGACGGTCTTCCACGGCATTCGCATGTGGGGCCAGCTGTTCCAGGCCGCCATGCTGTTCGCCGCCTTCACCACCGTCGCGGTGCCGGCCTGGACCCTGTGGCGTTCGACCTCGGGCGCGGAGTGGTATGCCGCCGGCATGGTGACGCTGGCCGAGACCAAGCTCGCGCTCGGCTACGAGCCCGACTCGGGCCAGGAAATCCGCTTCGAGGACGGCACGGTGCGCTCGCTCGCCATCAAGGATATCGCCGTCTCGGTCCCCGCCTTGCAGGCGCGAGAGCGGATCCTGGACGAGCTGCTGGCGAGCGCCTGGCTCGGCTTCAAGGCGGGCGGCGGCATGATCGCGCTCTTCCTCGCCGTCTTCTGGTATCGCGGCGTCCAGCTCGGACGGCAGAAGCGCATTCGGGGCGCGGAGCTGGTCACCGCCGCCGAACTCCGCCGCCGGGTGCGCCCGCTGCATCTGCGCCTGCTCGACCGCGCGCCGGGCGGAAAGCGGCTCCGCCCCTACAGGATTGCCGGCATTCCGTATCCGGAGCGGACCGAGACCCAGCACACCATCGTCTCGGGCACCACGGGCTCGGGCAAGACGGTGCTGATCTCCGACCTGGTTGCCCAGATCAGGGAGAGGGGCGAGCGCTGCGTGATCTACGACAAGATGGGGAGCTACACCGCCACCTTCCTCGATCCCGCCCGCGACGTGCTGATGAACCCGCTCGACGCCAGGGCGCCCCGATGGTCGCCCTTCCTGGAGGCCAGGGGTCCGCGCGACTTCGACATGATGGCCGCCGCGCTGATCCCGCAGCAGAAGGACACGGTGGACCCGTTCTGGGTGACGGCGGCGCGCCAGCTCTTCGCCAACGGCGCGGGCGTGCTGCGCGAGAAGGGGGTGAAGGACAACCGGGTCCTGGTCGACCACCTGCTCAAGACCGATCTCACCGCCTTGGCGCAGGCGATGGAGGGCACGGTCGCGCAGTCCATCGTGGATCCCGAGAACCCGAAGACCGCACTCAGCGTGCGCGCCATGCTGACCGCCAACCTCGCCGCCTTCGAGTTCCTGCCCGACGAGGGCGCGCCCTTCTCGATCAGGGAGTGGGTCTCGGACGAGGACCGGCAGGGCTTCCTGTTCCTGACCTCGCGCGGCGACCAGCATGCGAGCCTGAGGGGGCTGATCTCGACCTGGCTGGAGATCGCGGTCAACGCCATGCTGTCGCTCGCCCAGGACGACAACAGGCGCATCTGGGTCATCCTCGACGAGCTGCCGACGCTGCACCAGGTGCCGTCATTGCAGCCCGGTCTTGCCGAGAGCCGCCAGTTCGGCGGCTGCTTCGTGCTCGGCGTCCAGGTGGCCTCGGCGCTCCGCGACCTCTACGGCCGGAACGGCGCGGAGACCATCTCGGGCCTGTGCGGCACGCGCGTGGTGCTGGCGGCACCCGACCGGGACACCGCGCAGTGGTCGGCCGACAGCCTCGGGCGCAGCGAGATCGAGGAGGTGGCCGAGGGCTATTCCTACGGCGCCAACACCATCCGCGACGGGGTGAGCCTGACGCCCCGGCGCGAGCTCAGGGCGCTGGCGCTGCCGTCGGAGATCATGCGGCTGGAGAACCTCGCGGGCTACCTCAAGTTCCCCGGCCCCTTCCCGGTCGCCTCCATCCGCCTGAACTACGTCGCCCGGCCGAAGGCGGCAGAGGGGTTCGTGGCGCGCAAGGACGGCGCGGACCCGCCCGCACGGCCGGACGGCGCGGAGAAGGGCGGGAACGCGGGCGTCGAAGCGCGTGCGCAAGACATACCGGGGAGTGTCGGGCCGCCGTGGCGGCAGGGCGAGCTGGACCTGATTCCGCTGCCGGGCGAGGCCGCGGGAGCCGGCAAGTCCGAGAAGCCGGAAGGCGCGCCCGATGCTGCGGCAGCCGCCTCGGCGCCGCATCCCGGGGAAACCGAACCGGACACCGCGGAGCCGGCGAGCCCGGTCGCGGCCGGTCCGGGCGCCGGACCCGCTCCGCCGGACATGGCGCCGGAGCGCGCGGCGTGTGAGAACGAATCGTCCCCTGTTCCCCCTCCCGGCGACGAACCGGCGGCGGCGACCGACACTCCGGCGGAGGAAGCCGGCGCTAGCGAGGCGGGCCGGGTCGAAGTGTCCGATGCCGGAACGGCCGCCCCGCCACCGGAAGCGGGGTCGAAGCCCGACGAAACCGATACCCCCGCCGGCAAGTCCGGCGGCGCCGGGAGCGGACCGGAGTCGGAGGACGGCGCCGGCGCGGACAAGGGCGCGCCGGCGAAGAAGGAAAGCACTGCAACGTCCGAGTGGTTCTGAGCCGTGCTGTCGATCGGCGCACTCGCCTCGGCCGCCCAGGGCGCGTCCTACTACGAGCGCGACGGCTACTATGCCAGGGACGATCCCGAGCACCGCGAGGCGAGCGCCTGGGCCGGCAGGGGCGCGAAGGAGCTCGGGCTCAAGGGACCCGTCGATCCCCAGACCTTCCGGGCCGTCCTCGAAGGCAGGGTGCCGGACGGCTCGGGGAAGCAGCTGGGGAGGCGCGGCAGGGACGGCGAGATCCTCCACCGCCCGGGGCGCGACCTGACCTTCAGCGCGCCCAAGTCGGTCTCCATCGCCGCCCTGGTCGGCGGCGACGACCGCATCACGCAAGCCCACGACCGCGCCGTCGCGGCGACGCTGGCCTGGGTCGAGAAGAACGCCGCCGAAACGAGAATGAAATCCCCCGGATCGGGTCCGGGGCAGGCTCCCGATACCGGGAAGATGGCGCGCGTCGGCGGCCAGAAGATCGTCGCCGCCACCTTCCGGCACGACACGTCGCGCAATCTCGATCCCCAGCTCCACACCCACGCCGTGCTGGCCAACATGGTCCAGGGCGCCGACGGCAAGTGGCGGACCATGGCCAACGAGGGTCTTTACGCGAAGCAGAAACTGATCGGCATGCTCTACCGCAACGAGCTCGCGGCGGGGCTCTCGAAGCTCGGCTACGGCATCGAGAAGACCCATGCCGACGGCCGCTTCGAGATCGCCGGCGTGCCGCGCGAGGCCATTACGGTCTTCTCGACCCGGCGGGCCGAGATCGAGGCGGCGATGGATGCGCGCGGGCTGGGCGCGTCCGCCGACAATCCGCGCCTCGCCGAGCGCGTGGCGCTGATGACGCGCGCGGCCAAGCGGGACATCGACCGGCGGGAGCTGCGCGGCGTCTGGCGCCACCAGGCCGCCGATCTGGGGTTCGATGCGCGGGGTCTCGTCGCGGAGGCGGTGGAAAAGTCCGCCGCGCCGGAGAGGGAAGCGGCCCCGGACTCCCCGATCGGGCCGGACAGGGAGCGGATAACGGCGGCGGAGCCGACGCTCCCGCCGGGACGAGATGCACTACCCGCGCCGGATCTGTCGAACGGCTCGGGCAAGGCGGCCGGCGCCATGCGGCAGGCGGAACTGCCCCTCGACGGGCCGGGCCGGGCACCCGACCGCGATGCGGCCGCCGAAGCCGCGCTGCCGTCGCCCGCGGCGGAGGCGGTCGCCTGGGCGCTGGCGCATCTCTCGGAACGCGAAGCGGTGTTCGCCCGCACCGACCTTTACGCCTCCGCGCTCGCCCATGCGCCGGGCGCGGTCGCAATGGAAGAGGCCGAACGCGAGGTCGCCGCCCTTGAGAAGGCTGGGACTCTCCATGCCGTCGATATCCCCGGCGCCGAGGACTCGCTCGCCACCGAGCGCACCGTCGCCGAGGAGCGCGAGACCGTGGCGCTGTGGCGCGCCGGGGAGGGCCGCGGCCGGGCAACCATGCGCGGCTGGCAGGTGCAGGGGCATCTGAGCCGGGGGCCGCTGACGGCCGGGCAGAAGGACGCCGTGAAGCTGATCCTGTCGGCCAGAGACCGCACGGTGGGCGTGCAGGGCTATGCCGGCACGGGCAAGACGACCATGCTCAACCGCGCCAGGACGCTCGCGGAGAAGAAGGGCTGGCGCATGACTGGCCTGGCGCCCTCGGCCTCGGCGGCGGAGACGCTGGCCTCGGAGGCCGGCATCCCGACCGAGACCCTGCAACGCTTCCTCACCCGCAACGCCGGCGTCACCGAGGGCAGGCTCACGAGGAAGGGCGCCAGGGAGATGCGCGCCGCCTTCGCGAAGACCATTCTGGTAGTGGACGAGGGATCGCTCGCCTCCACGGTCCAGGCGCGCGACCTGCTCAGGATCGCCAACGAGCTCCGCATCCCCCGCGTCGTGCTGGTGGGCGACGCGAAGCAGCTCGACGCGGTGGATGCCGGCAAGCCCTTCGCCCAGCTCCAGGCCGCCGGCATGAAGACCGCCGTCATGGACGAGATCATGCGCCAGCGCGATCCGGCGCTGAAGGAGGCGGTCGAGGCGAGCCTCAGGGGCGACATTGCCCGCGCCTTCGAGAAGCTCGGGGCCAACGTCGCGGAGGTGAAGCCCGACAACATTGCCGGTGCCGTGGCTGCAAGATGGCTCCGGCTCTCGAACGGGGAACGCGAGAACACCGGCGTGATGGCGCCGTCCCACGAGCTGCGGCAGGCGATCAACGGCAACATCCGCGAGCGCCTCGCCCGCGAGGGCCGCATCCACGGGCCTGCCATGGAAAGCGAACGGCTGGTCTCGAAGGGCTACACCAATGCCGAGAAGGCGCTCGCCGCCAACTATGCGCCCGGCGACGTGGTGGCCTTCCACCGCCCCTACAAGCGGATCGGCGTCGAAAAGGGCGATGAGCGCCAGGTGATGGGCGTCGATCACAAGAACCGCGAGGTGCTGCTCGATGACGGCAGGGGCGGCCGGGTCGCCTGGAAGCCGCGCGAGATCGGCGGGCGACGGGGCGGCAGCGAGGTCTACAAGGTGGAGGAGATCGAACTCCGGGCCGGTGACCGCATTCGCTGGACCCGCAACGATGCCGGCCTCGGCCTCGTCAACTCCCGCACCGCCGAGGTGCTGAAGGTCGCGAACGGCCGTGTGACCTTCCGCCTAGAGGACGGCAAGACGCTCGAGCTCGGCAAGGGCGATCCGCAACTGCGCCATCTCGACCATGCCTGGGCGTCCACCGTGCACGCCTTCCAGGGCCGCACGGTGGACCGGGTGATCGCCGCCATGGAGGCCAGGCACAAGCATCTCACCACCCAGAAAAGCTTCTATGTCGAGATATCCCGCGCCCGCGCCCGGGCCGAGCTGGTCACCGACGACGCCAAGGCGCTGCGCGAACAGCTGGAGGCCATCACCGGCGACCGCATCGCCGCGCTGGAGGCCATCGGCGAGACGGCGCGCCCGGAAATCGGGAGAGACCCCGGCAAGGCCGCGGGCGGCGACCGAATGGACGGCCAACAGCGCGAACGGGAACCGGAACGGGCAGCCGGCAAGACGATAGACCGGTCGGCGACGGCCGCAAAGGACCGGGAGAAGGCCGCGCCGGACGGCCTGCCGCGCCCGGAACGGGGCGCCGGCGACGGCATCGGCAAGGCCCGGCAGCCCGAGAAATCTCCGGCGAAGACGCCGGAACCGCCGTCGCGCGGTCGTGGCCGGGGCGACATGGACCTCGGAATGTGACGGGACCGCCGCGCGTGCCGGCGTTTGCGACGACGAGATTGATGAAGGAGACCAGGTGAAATGGACAGCGAAACCCCTGAAGCCGTGTCGGTCGAGGCCGGGAAAGTCGAGAAGCGCAGGCCGCGTTCGATCCGCTTTCGCGAGGCGGAGTGGGAGCGCATAGAGGATTGCGCCGAGAAGCACAGCATGGCGGCGGCGGAGTTCGTGCGCTTCGCCGCGCTTTCCGCCGTCGAGGGCGGCTGCGATGCCTGCAAGCGGTTGGCCCCGCTGGTCGAGACGACCTTCCGCGCGGCGCACATCATGGTCACGAAAATGCGCACCGACATGATCGACGGGGGCCGCGAGGACGAGCTCGACGGGCTGGTCGCGGACGCCCGGGCGTTCCAGGACAGGTTGCTGGGGCGGAACCCGGCGGAACCGCCGGACGGCGGAAATTGACCCGGCGGCGGCGGGAATGATACGGTTTGGTCCATGAAGATGACCGTGGAATTCGACGATGGCCTCGCGCGCGCCGCCGAGGCCTGCGCCGCGGAAAGGGGCGAAACGCTTGGCGGCCTGATCGAGCGCGTTGTGGCCGACTATGTGCAGGGCGCTCGCAAGGACGGGCCGTCCCTGTGCCTGCTGACCAAGAAGGGCCGCCAGATCCCCGGCGTCGATATCGACAACCGGGCCGCTCTGTACGATCTCATGGACGCGCGGGATTGATCGCGGTCGACACGAACGTCCTCATCCACGCCCATCGCGAGGAATCGCCCAAGCATCGGGTGGCGCTGGCGCGTTTGGAGGCGCTTGCCGGCTCCGGGGAAGCGTGGGGCATTCCGGTGTTCTGCCTCGGCGAGTTCCTCCGTCTGGTCACGCACCGGCGGCTGTTCGATCCGCCGTACAGCGCGGCGGAAGCCTGCGAGGCCCTGGCGCGGATCCTGTCGGCGGACAATGTGTCGGTTCTCATGCCCGGCCCCGGCTATCCGGGACGGCTGCGCGAGGCGGTTCTCGAAGCCGGTGCCGCCGGCAACCTGGTCTTCGACGCCCAGATCGCGGCGCTCTGCCGGGACAGCGGGGTGTCCGTGCTGCTGACCGAGGACCGGGATTTTGAGCGCTTCGGCGATCTCGACATAGAGCGGCTGGCCGCGCGATGACCTCCGGAGGGCGGTAGCGGCAGCCCTTCGCCACGCCATCGGAGAGCGCGAGCAGGTTCACTGCGAGCAGAAAATCCTGCGCCGGCAGGCGTATGCTCCGGGAGATTCCGCGTACGCTCCGGCGCAAATCGCCGTATGCTCCCGTGAATCCCGTGTATGCCCCCGGGCAGGTGCTTGGGAATGTGTCCGCGAATTCAATGGGATAGGCCCGTAGGCTCCGAAGCCTACACGCCGTGTCCTGAAGCATACACTCGGTCCAACAAGAATCGGGCGTCCGAAGGCGCCCGATGTCCCCATAAGTCGTTGAAAAGGCGGGCTCTGCGCGCGCATGCGCCACTTGCATCGTCGATGCGTGTGGTGTGAGAGAATCGCCGGCTCCGTCCGGTCTGAGCCACATTTTCTGCTGCATTTTCGATGGGGAATCGGAGCCGGCGAGAGCGGCGGATTGGAGCCGCCACGGCGCTTGAGTGGGCGTTGTCGGCGACACTACGGAGGGACGAAGTGTCGAGCGCGGTGACGGCGGCATCGGCGGCGACGGCTGCACCGACACACCCGCGACTGCGGCGGCCACTGCGGAGGCCGGTGACGGCGAAGCCGGCAGTGGCGACGCGCGCGGTGATCGCGATGACGACCGCAGCCACGGTCACGATCTTCGACGGTGGTGCATCGCGTCATGCACGATGATCGGCGCCGGCGCCGATGCGCCATGCGAAGCATGGTGCGGAGGCAACCGGCGGGACGGACGATCACGAGACCGGTCGCGGTGTTCGTCGTGACGATCACGCCGGCGATCATGATCGCCGGCCGTGCCGAGGGCAGGCGTGCGAAGCACGCTGCCGAGGACGCCGAGCGCAGCGAAGGCACGAGCGCCGCGCGAAGCGCGCGCGAGGATGACGGCGCCGCCGCAACGCCGTCGGTTGGAAACGAAGCGGGCCGCGCCACCGCCGAAGCGATGACGCGGCCCGCGATGCGCGGCGGTCAACTGGCACGGCAGACCGGGATTCCCAACTGCCGTGCGCGGTCCACGAGGTTCTCGGTGATGCCGCTGCCGGGGAAGGCGATGACGCCCTTCGGCAGGAGGTTCAGCAGCTCCTCGTTGCGGCGGAACGGGGCGGCGCGGCCGTGGCGGTCCCAGTCCGGCTTGCAGACGACCTGGTGGACGCCGTGGGTCTCGGCCCAGCGTGCGGCGATCCTCTCGACGCCGGGGCCGCCGCCGTGGACGAGCACCATGTCGGCGTGCTTGGCGCGGGTCCTGTCGAGCATGTCGATCACCGCGGCCGGGTCGGCGACGTCCTTGCCGCCGGCGATGGCGACCAGCGTTCCCTCGGGCAGGTGCGCGGCGGTCTCGCGGTCCTTCCTCGCGCGGACGAAATCGCGGGCGTCGATGGCGGCGGAGGTCAGCGTCCCGGTCTGCGAGACGTTCGACCCGCGCCGGGGCCGCCAGACGTTGCCGGTGGCGTCGCGGTAGGCTTCGGCGGCGGTGTCGCGCATGGTCTCGAAAGCGTCGCGTCGGTCGGTGAGGCACTGCGCGCGGTGAGTGGTCATCTCCAGCTCCAGCGACTTGATCTCGGTGCCGTCCTGGGCGCGCTGGAGGTCGCGCAGTTCCGGCATCAGCCTGTCGGCGGCGCGGTCGAGGCGGTTGGTCTGTGCGTCGAGCATGTTGACGAAGCCCCAGAGCAGGCTCTCGCGCTCGTCGGCGATCTGGAACCCGTCCGGCCCGACGCCCTCGGCCAGGATGCGGAAGGCTTCGGCGACGGCGGCGAGCGCATCGTCCCGGTCCCAGACCTCGCGGGTGTCGAACTCGTCGCGCTCGGGTGCCGCGCCGAACAGCGCCGCGTTGTCGCAGACGGTCGCGGTGACGGAGTGCGCGCCGGCTTCGATGGTGTCGATGATGTTCATGACGATCTCCTATGCGATCGGTTGCACGTTCGGAGCCGATCCCCGAAGTGATGTCCTGTTGGGTCACGCGGGCTCGCGTCTGAAGCACCTGGCCCTGGAAGCTCTTGGGCGGAGCTGGTGCGGAAAGTTGCCGATCTTGGTGCGGAAGATCGCGCCAGCGATCTTCACGGTCGGCAACTTTCACGGTCCGCCCTAGAGCTTCTTGGGCCAGGCCGGAGCGCAGCGGAGGACCCCTGTTGTTTCCCAGATTAGCTGACCGCAGATTTGCCGGATTATTTCGCGCGGCGGCGAGGCGGATTTCCCACGCTGTTTGGTCATTGTCGGAAGGAAGAGAGGGGGTGGGGGGGTGTCGGCCGGCCGTCGGCGCGTCAAGCCGCTACGCGGCTCCTTCGCTGCGCTACGGCCCTTCGGGTGACCCGCCGCCGTCCGCCCGACTGAGTGCATCCATGGCCGTAAGCGGAGCTTTCGGCCATGGGCCGATCGCTCGACGCCTTGTCGTGGCCGGAGCCTGACGAGCGGTTTGCGAGGGTGGTTCCCGTGAGCGGTTCCCCCTCGAACCCCTAGGGATGGGCGGAACCGGGAACCGGGAACCGGGCGTTGTCGGGGTGGCTGCCGTTGGCGGCCGGGGAGGCCTTTTCGGCCTGGCCCGCGGCGAGGCCGTAGTGCCCCTCGGCGTCGTGCCGGACGCGTCCTTCGCGGACGAGCTTTTTGAGGACGACGCCGACGGTCTTGTGCCGGGTCGCGGCGCGTTCGCGGATCTGGCGCTGCGACAGCGGCGTCCCGGCTTCGGCGAGCGCCTTGAGGATGCGCCGTTCGGCGGTTTCGGGCTCGGGCGCGGCCTCGGCAGTATCCACTTGGCGGAGGCGCAGCGCGGGCCCCTTGCCGTCATCGGCGAGTTCGATCTCGATGTCATTGAGGCCGGGGGCGGCGCGGTGCTCGACGGTCATGACGATCTGCCTGTCGCGTCGGCGCAGGTAGAGATTCGAATCGCCCCACGCGTGCAGTTCCGAGCTTCCGCGCAGGGCCTGGCCGGGCCTTGTGGCGCCGCTCTTGCGGGCGTGGTGGACGAGCAGGACGGCGGCTCCGAAGCGGCGCTGGATGTCGCGTAGGAAGCCGAGGATGGGGGCGACCTCGGCGACGGTGTTCTCGTCGACGCCGTGCAGCCGGACCAGGGGGTCGAGGACGACGAGGCGGGGCCGGATGCGTTGCACCGTCTCGACCAGCCGCCGGCGGTCGGCGCGATGATCGAGGCGCAGCGCGGGCACGTCGATGACTGCGATGTCGAGGCTCTCGAACCGGGCGCCTGCGGCGCTCGCGATACCCTGGAGCCGGGCACGCACGATGTGGCCGGCGTCCTCGGCGGCGAACAGCAGGACGGGTCCTGGCTCGTCGGCGGCGAAGCGGCGCAGGCAGGGGACGCCGGCGGCGACCGCGACGGCGAGGTCGAGCGCCAGGAAGGACTTGCCGCACTTGGGCTCGCCGCCGACGATGCCGACCGCCTGGCGCCCCCACAGCCCGTCGATGAGCCACTGCTGCTGGCGCGGCCGGTCCTCCAGCTCCACCGGCGCCCGCGTCGGGAAGCCGTTCGCCGCCGCGTCCCCGGTGCCGGTCACGGCTTGAGCTCCTCGATGGCATTCTGGAGGTGGCCGGCGTTGACCGTCTTCGCCTTCTCCAGGGCGGCGGCCGACAGCGCGTAGTGGGCGAGGCGGTTGACCTGGCGCGGCAGGCCGCGGGTTCCCTGGAACAGGGCCTCGACGGCGGCGTCCTCGAACAGCGGCAGCTCGCATCCGGCGAGGCGCAGGCGGTGGGTCAGATAGGCCTCGACCTCGTCGCGGTCGAGGCCGGTGAGGTGGTGGCGGACGACGACGCGCTGGGAGAGCGATTCGTGCACCGCCATCGACAGCCGCCGCCTGAGCTCGGTCAGCCCGACCAGGATCAGGCACATGCGGTTCTCGGAGTCCATCGCGAAGTTGGTCAGCAGGCGGAGGTCCTCCAGCACGTCGTTGCGCAGATGATGGGCCTCGTCGACGACCAGCACCGGGAACTGCCTGGCCTCGGTCGCGAGGCGCGAGATCTCGGTCCTGATCGCGTGGTGGGCCGAGGATCGCGAGCGCTCGACGGTGATGCCGATCTCCCAGGCGATGGACTTGTACATGTCGAGCACGTTGCCGGTGGTCAGCGAGACGTAGTGGACTCGGAACAGGCCGGGGTGGAGCTGGGCGGTAAGATGCCGGCACACGGTTGTCTTGCCGGCACCGACCTCACCGGTGAGCATGCCGATGCCCTTGAGCTCGATGAGGTGGCCGAGCCGGGCCTCGGCCTCGCGGCGCGCGCTGGATTCGAACAGCTCGTCGGTCTCCGCCACGGTCTCGAAGGGCATGCGGGTGAAGGCGAAGTGGCGCTGGTACATCAGTCGTCCTCCTTGAACTTGCGCATCTTGAGCGGCGAGGGCGGCGGCTCTGGGGCCGGGTCGTCGGGTTCGATCTTCTTGGAGTAGTGGCCGCGCTTCACCGCGGTGTTGGCGTAGGCGTCGAGGCGGGTTGCCTGGCCGACAGGCTTGCCGTCGTGCACCACGCCGAGCGGCCGCGACGGCGGCGCATCCGGGTCGTAGCGCAGCACCACCCTGTGGCCGACCAGCAGGGCGTCGACCTCGTAGACGCGGCCGTTCAGGCTGACGGTGCGGTCCTTGTGGACCAGCCGCTTGGCCTCGAAGAGGAAGATATCGTCGAGGTCCAGCGTGGCGTCGGGGTAGCGGACCGCGGCCGAGGCGAGTGCCCATTGCTCGAGCGGGGTGCGCCCCTCAAGGCCGCGATGCGGACTGTTGTGATACTCGCCCTCGATCCACGCCCACAGGCTGCGGTTGAGCGTCTGGAGGCTGTCCAGGACCGGCGCATCGAGATGGGCGAGCCAGCCGGCGCGAAGCGTTCTGAACCACCGTTCGATCTTGCCCTTTCCCGCTGGTTGATACGGCCTGGCATGCACCAGCACGATGCCCAGCTTCGCGCAGATCAGGGCGAGCTGGCGGGAGCGGTAGGCGGCGCCGTTGTCGACATAGAGGCGCTGCGGCAGGCCGCGGCGGATCAGCGCGTTCTTGAACACGGGCAGGAAGGCCTGGACGCTCTCGGCCATGGCGAAGGCGGCGAAGGGCACGACCCGGGTGGCGTCGTCGATGAAGGCGATCAGGTAGGTCTTGCGTCGGCTCCGGCCGTGCCGGACCTTCGGCCCGTGCATGACGTCGCTCATCCACAGCTCGCCGGCGTCCCGGAAGGCGAAGCGGCGGCGGTCGGCGCCGTCCGGCGGCTTGCCGTCGAACAGCCCCTCGCGGCTCAGCAGCCGGTGCACGGTGGATGGAGCGAGCGGGTGATCGATGCCCTCCTCGACGGCCGCGCGGATGATCGCGCGCACCGGCCAGGTCGGGTTGTCGACCTTCAGCGTGACCAGGCGCTCGGCGACCTCGGCCGGCAGCCGCCGGGGCTTCCCGCGGTCGCTACGTGGTCTGGGGTAGAGCGCCTCGAAGCCGCCATCGCGATAATGCCTGATCCAGTCCCGCATGGTGTCGGCGGCGACACGGGTCCGGTCGGTTCCGGGGATGGCATAGGTCTGGCTCGCCTTCTCGCGAAGCTTGTCGCCGACGCCCTTGGCGCCCATCGGCAGATGCACCAGATCGGCGATGACGCCGTATCGGAACAGCGCGATCGCCTGGCGAAGGTCGTCGTCGGATTCCTTCATGTCATGGTCCTCGTTGCTGGGGCTCTTCGGCCCCGGGACCATGACGCTACGCCGCCGCCGGAGGGGGATCAGGCCCCATCGAGTGTTGGAAGCCCGCCTTGCGACTCATCGTGCCGATTCCGTGGGGTTGGAAGCCCAATGGGGCGGGCAGCATCTGCAGTTGCTCAGACACCAGGCCACGCAGCGCCATCAAGGCGCTGTCGCTGTTGAGACGCTCGCGAACCGCCACCATGGTGGCCGCGCAGCCCGCCAGCCGGTCGGGGATCAGGCCGATGACACGGACAAGAACGTTGTGGACCAGGCGAAGCCGGTGGCGCACCCAGCGCATCGCGCCGGGAAGCTCGATCGCGTCTTCGTCCTCGGGGCAGCGCACCTCGTTCGCTGCCTCCTCCAGGCTGCCGGCTTTCTCCGCCGCCACAACAACCGCTTCCAGATCGTCGAGCGTGCCCGGCAGCCGCGACGACAGGCAGTCGGCCAGCATGCTGATCGTCGTATGGCTCTCACGGCAATACCAGCGGGGAACCTTCGCACCGGGCGGGGTCTTCCGCCCGTAGGTGCCGTGGCTGCCCACGGAACATCCGCCGTGCGGGTGATTCGGGCAGCGCTCAAGCCTTGCCTCGCGCCACGCCTCGGTCTTAACGTATTCCTCGCCGGTAAGCCCCGTCTCGTAACGAAGCTGCAAACCGGCCATGGCCCGGCGGGGATCAGCCCGTGCGGGCCTCTTCCTTGTTGTTCCTCGTCAGTCCGAGACTACGAAACCGCCCCGGCGACGCAAAGCCGCCAGGTCCACCCATCCCACGCTCGGCCACAATCCCGGGGAATTCACCGGCAGCCCAATGTGGGAAAAAAACCCGAGTTCCTATCGGGCTAAACCGCGAGACAACAACCCCGAAGGGGTTGCTGGCGCGAGACCGTGTGGCACAATGGGACCTCACACGAGGCGAATATCTCTCCCCCCGCACGGACCTCATCGGCGTTGCCGCGCGGCACGGCGTCCGAGGCGATCCCCGGACCTGTCGGCCGCATTGGCAAGCAGGAGCGCGCAGCCCGCGCCAGCGGGCGGAGGCGACAGGGATCGCAGCGGTTTCGGCGCGAGCGCCAGCGAGCGACGATATGAGCGGAGAGCCCGGCCCGAAGGGGTCGCCCAAATCCACCCGAGGCAACGGCCGCACCGTCACGACAGGAACGGATGACTGAGCAGCCGTTCCTCGGCGACCTCAGGAATGCGAGCCCGGTCGGTCACGCGCACGAACCCTCTCGGATCCTCGCTGAGTTGGATCACATAGATGCGGCGGCCAGGATTGAGAACGTCGTCCTGGGCGTAGACGTCCCCGACATGATCGCCGTCGGCATCGTAGATGCGCGATTCCTCCGGCGTGATGCGCTTGAACGAAATCCGACACATGGCAACCTCCCCGTGATTCCGACATCGACGCCCCGCAACCGGCCCGGCTCCGACTCCTGCCGACGTTCCCGGCGCGCGGAGCGCGCTCGCGAAGCCCGCCGGGGGCGGGCTCCGAGCGGGCTGCAAGGAAAAAGGGCGACCGCCGAAACGGCCGCCCGAGTTGGGAGGGAGAGGAACCGGCTCAGAAGGGAATGCGATCCGATCCGAGGTCGTCGGCCTGCGCCGGGTCGCCGCCGGCCGGCATCGCCTCGCCGTTCGCCGGAGCGGGCTCGGCCTGGGCGCCGTTGCCGTTGGCGCGGTTCGGCTTGTCATAGAACTGCAACCGGTTGCCCGGCACGACCAGGATCTCGGTCGAGAAGCGGTCGGAGTCCTCGCCCGGCTTGCGCCAGCGCCGCGTCCGCATCTTGCCCTCGACGCTGATGAGCCGGCCCTTCCTGGCGTGCCGCTCCAGCATCGAGATCAGCCCGTCCTGGAAGGTGACGACGCGATGCCACTCGGTCTGGTCGACCTTCTGGCCGGACTTGTCGAAATACGACTCATCGGTGGCGACCGACAAGTTCGCGACGCGCCCGCCCGAGGCGAGATGGTTGATGACGACGTCGCCGCCGAGATGCCCGACGATTTCCGCGTAGTTCTTTCCGAAGGCCATTGCTATCTCCTATGGCTCAGGATTCTGACGATGGTTTGCGAACGACGGGAAGCCGGGACGATCGCTCCCCCCGGCCCCCCGCCGCTCATCCACTCCAAGCCCTCCTCCCCTCCATCACGCCGGAGGGAGCGACGACGCCGGGTCCCAGGGCTCGTCCGGCGCCGCCTCGCCGAAGCCCTCCATCGGCGGTTCCGGGAAGAGGCCGGCGAAACCGTGCTCGGGATAGACCGCGGGTCGCTCGGGACACCGCATCGAGCGTGCATCCTCGATCGCCTCGCGGACGGCGGCCGGGTCGATCCCCAGCTCGGCCAGCAATGCGCCGGCGGGAATGTCGGGGGAATGGTCGGACAGGAACATGGCGAAACCTCCTTCGCGTTGCCGCGCCCGGCATCGAGGCGACCGGACTCCCTCCAGCCGCCCTGCCGGACACGCCCCCGCGAAAGCACCTCTCCAACTCCCGGCCGAACCCCTTGCCGACGCCGGCGCCGTCACGCCCCGCGCCCCGTCGCAACCGGCGCGGCGGTTGGCGAGCCGGAAAGCGCGACGGCGCTCCCGCCCGTCTTCAGTGCACGGTGCTGCCGTTCATGCCGCCGGCGCCGGCGCGCAGGCAGCGCGCGGCGAGCGCGGTCCAGGCGGCGCGGTCGAGACCGAGCGCCCGGTTCAACCGGTCGCACACGTCGAGCCCCTGCTCGCGGTCGAGGGCGACCAGCGCGGTGGGGATGGCGAAGATGAGACCTTCCACCAAAATGCGAATCTGCGGCGGTTCGCCGTCCTCTTCCGCAATCGGACAGAAGCAATAGGCGGGATCGTCGGGGATGCAGGCGGTCATGGTGAAAGCTCCTTCGGTTGGGGTCGGGCCGGCGGGCGCCCGGCCGGCTATACGCATGTCGAGAAGGCCGGCGCGTCGATTACCGGCGGACGGCGGGCCGGCTGCGCAGCGGGGACAGGCCCTGCCGCGCCTGGCCCGGACATCGAACCGGGCTGCCGTCGACTCACCAAGGTGGTGCCGTCATCGTCGCCATCGGGCTGATGTCCGCGACGATCTCGACCTCCTCGCGCGCCAGCTTCTCGAAGGCGAGGCAGAGTGCGATGTCGGCCTCGCTGTCGTAGGGGCCGTGCTCGCGGCCGGAGACGATTTCGATCACCGTCCAGCTCGGGTCCCAGACCGGGATGCCGCGAAAGTCCCCCGAGCCCTCGCGGTGCTTGCGCGAACAGGGCTCGCAGCGCGCCACCCCCGGCGACGGCGCCTCGCACTCAACGCAGCGCCCCCTGGCCCGCCGGTCGGCGTACCGGGCGCGCCGCGCGGCGTACTCCCCGCTACGGTGACGGCGCTCGGCCTTGGCGACGGCGCAGGGCCCGCAGTAGGCCGTGCCGCCCAATGTCGGCGTCTGGCACTGGACGCAGACTCCGGCGGCGCGGCGCGCGTTGTAGCGGGCGCGGGCGGCGTTGCAGCAGGCCTGGCACTCGGCCGCCCCGTTCGCCGGCTTGCCACAGGTGGTGCAATCTCCCCGGGCGCGCCGCTCGGCATAGCGCCGGCGGTCGGCCTCGCGCCGCGCCTCCGGGTCGCGGTTCCGGCGCTTGTTGCGGACGGCGGCGCAGGGCTCGCAATAGGCCGTCCCGCCGGGCACGGGCACCGCGCATTTCACGCACAGCCCGGCGGCGCGGCGCTCGGCATGGAGCGCGCGTTTCGCGGCCCGCCTGTCCTCGCGGCACGGCTCGCACATCGTCCGGCCCTCCGCCGGCGGGACGTGACCGCACCGGGTGCAGAGACCGGCAGCCCGGCGAGCCTCGCGGCGGTGCTGGCTGCGCTTCCGCCCGGCGCGGCGCTTGGCCTCGGGGTCTCGTCCGCCATACGGCAGCCCCTCGGCTTTCGCCTTGGCGTGACGGGCGCGTTCGCGGGCGCGATCCTGTTCCGCGCAAGGCTCGCAGGTGGTGCGCTCGGGGCGCGCCGGAGCCTTGCCGCACGATGTGCAGGTGCCGGCGGCCCGGCGCTCGGCGTTCTGCCGGCGGTTGCGCTCGCGCTCGTACTCGCGCGCCCTCTCCATGTCACGGCGCGGAATACCGGCGGCCCGGAGCCGCGCGTCCCTGGCCCGGTTGGCGGCGGCGTCCTTCTCCAGGCACGGCGCGCACTGGCTGCGTTCCGGCGCGGGCGGGCGCTTGCCGCATTTGGGGCAGAGTCCGTGGGCGACGCGCTCGGCGGTCTGCTTGCGATAGCGGGCGCGGTAGGCGGGCCGCCTCTTCGCGGCGCACGGATCGCATCCCGTGCGCCCGGGCGCCGGGGGGCGTTTGCCGCACGTCACGCACAAGCCGGCGGCCTTCCGCTCCGCGGTCCGGCGGTGGTAGCGCTCCAGGTCGCGCTTGCGCCGAAGCTCGATGTCCAGCTCGGTCATCGGGGGTCCTCCCTGGCGGGGTGGAAATGCGAGCGGGGACGCCCGGCCGGCATCCGCACCCTCGGGTCGGGAACGAGTGACCGGCCGGACGTCCGGTGCGGGCGCCGTCAGCCGCGCTGCTTGCGGTCGTGGAAAATGCCCGTCGCGAGGTCGCCCCAGATCTGGATGCCGCCGCGGGTCTTGAGCCCGGTGCAGACGATGATCTCGGTGCGCGCCGGACGCAGTTCCTTCACCGCCTTCAGGCTGGCCGTGGCGCGCTTCGCCCTGCGCTTGCCCTTCGTCGCCGGTGCCGGGTTCTCGGCGGAGCAGGCGCGAATGTCGCCGCTCGCGAGCGCCTTGAACCGCTCGACGACATAGGTGTCGTCGGCGAGGCCGCTGCCGAAGAAATGGGTGAGAAAGGTCGCCGCCGTGTTGCGGGGAACCGCGATCGCTGCGCTCATGATGCCGCCTCCGTCGTGTCGATAAGGGAAAGCGGCGGCCGGACGCCCTCCCCCGGACACCCCGCCGCCGCCCCTATAACGGCCAACACTCCCCTCCTGCCGGAGAGAAGCGCGAGGTTGGAGACGAGGGCGGGACGGCGGCGCGGCAGCCGGGGGCCGTCAGCGGCGGCGGATGGCAGCGCGGTCGGCTATATCAGCGCGTCGCGGATGCAGCGGGTCATGGCGGCATGATCGCCCGTATTGGACCGTCGCGAGGCGTCGAGCCACGCGGCCGGGTCGATCCGGGTCAGGTCGAGGACATGCCCGGCGCGCGCGGCAAGCTGCTTCAGATACTGAAGCTGCGTGCGCCCGTTGCCCTCGCGGAACGGGTGGACATGGTTGACGTCGCCGAGCACCGGGCCGGCGCCCCCGGCGAACCCGTCCGGCCGCAGCCCCGCGAAATACCCCGCCGCCACGATGCGGTCATGGACGTCCGCCATGCCGGTCTCGATGAACTGCCTCGGCTGGAACCGGCTCTTGCCCTTGGCGATCTCGACGGTGCGGACCTCTCCCGCCCAGACATAGACGTCCTGGAACAGGTGGCGGTGGATCGCCTTCAGGTGGGCAAGATCGAAGTCGCCCGCCGGCACGGGCTCGAGAAGGCGCTGGGCGACAAGCTCGCGTTCCGCCGCTTCCAGCGCCGGGGAGTCCCGGATGTCCAACCTGTTGCGGAGAACGCTGTAGTCAGGGGGGTAGCAGTAGTCGCGGTCGCTCATTCCGCCGCGGCGGAGCGGCCGCGGTCCTCGATCCGGCGCAGGATATGGGCGCGGCGCCGTTCTGGCGTCCACCCCTCGCGCTCGAACATCTCGAACATGGCGATCTCCTCCGCCGTCAGCGGATTGCCCTCGATCGCCTGCAAGTGCGCGGCCTCGGCGAGCCGGCCGTTCGCGGCGACCGTCGCGTTGGAACCCGGTTTATCCAGCACCTTGCTCATGTTCGGACCCTATCACGTTCCTTCGGCGGGGGCGACGGGTGAGTGTCCCGCGCCACCGGCGGGCGGTTCGGTCATGTTGGCGGATTACGCCGGGCCGGCCATATGTATGGCGACGGCGCGGCGGCTCATTATCGGGGCTCGGGCGCCGCCTGGCCGTTCCCGCCGCGCGCCGATGTCCCGCCGCCGTCCTGCGCGGCAGGGGCGGCGTTGACCGCCGCATCGAGCAGCCGGTGCAGGGCGGCAAGGTCGGCGCGTTGCAGGAATACCGCCACGCGCGGCCATACCTCGTCTCCCCCGGCGACGCGCTGCGCCTCGGCGAACGTGATCTTCGCGCCGCCCGCCATCATCGTGATGTAGAGCTTGTTGGCGAAGGTCGCGGGCGTCGCGCCGATCCGCGCGTCCTCCTCGGGCGACACCGCCTGGGGCATGTCCTGCTCGCTCATTGTCGTCTCTCCGGCAAGTGGATCATAAAATCTGCGCGGCAATGCTTTGGGCGATTCTCTCAGCCGCCTCGTGGACGGAATCCTGCGCCAGATGCGCGTATCTCGCCGTCGTCTCGATATCGTTGTGCCCCAGCAGCTTGCCGATCACCGGCAGGGTCTCGCCGAGCGCCAGCGCCCTGGAAGCGAAGCTGTGCCGGAGGTCGTGGATCCGCACGTCCTCCAGCTTCGCGGCCTCGCGCACGGCGTGCCAGGCGTGGTCGAGCCCGCCCGCGCTGTAATGCCCGTCCCGGTCCCGGCCCGGAAACACCCACGGGCTGCCCACACGGCGCGGCAGTTCCGCCAGCAGCCGCACCGCCGGCGGCGGCAACTGCACCGCACGCGGACCGGACTTCGCGTCGGGCAGGCGGAGCTCGCCGGCACCGAGGTCGACGTCGGTCCAGCGCAGCGCCAGCACCTCGCCCTTGCGGCAGCCGGTCAGCATCAGCAGTCGGATCGCCGCCGCTGCCTGGGGTGGGACGGTTCCGGCCTCCACGGCCTCGTCCAGCACCCGCCCGAGTCGGGCGAACTCGGCATCCGTCAGGAAGCGCTCGCGGCCGCGCTCGGGATACTTCTCGATGGAACGGCACGGGTTGCAGCCCGCCGGCACGAGGCCCCAACCCTCGCCCAGACGGTACATGTGCGCCAGCGTCTTGACCGCCCGGTTCGCCGTCACCGGGCGGTCGCTCAGCCCGCGGTGCAGATCGACCGCGTGCCGGCGCTCCACCGCCTCGACCGGCATCTTGCCGAGCGCGGGCAGGATGTGGTGGCGCAGCACGCCGCGGGTCTTGGCCCGCGTCGCCTGTTTGAGGCGGACCTCGACATGATCCTTCAGATAGCGCGCCGCAAGGTCGGCCACGGTCGGACTCCCATTGGCCCTCGCCCGGGCCGCGAGCGGCAGCGGTACCGGGTCCTCGCCCGCCTTGATGCGCGTCACGATCAGCGCCGCCCTTTGCCGCGCCTCGTCGGCATTCAGCACGCCGTGCCGGCCCACCGTCACCCGCTTCGGTCCCTCCGGCCCCCGCGCCTGGGCGATATAGACCTTGCCGCCGGTCGGATAGACCCGGACCCCGAAGCCGGTCACGGTCCGGTCCCAGAACACCGTGTCGCGCTCCACCGTCATGGCGGCCACGGAGCGGTTGGAGATCGTCCTCTGCTGCATCACCCTTCCCCTCACGCCGCCTCGGCGTCGCCGGGCATGATCCAGGCGGCGATGCTGCCGCCGGTCCGGGCGGCGGCCGCCTTCTCGGCGTCGCGCACCAGGTGGGCGTATTTGGCGGTGGTGCCGACCCTGGCATGGCCGAGCAGGCGCCCGATGACCGGCAGGCCCTCGCCCAGCGCCAGCGCCCGGCTAGCGTAGCTGTGCCGGCAGTCGTGAAGCCGCACGTCATGGAGCCCGGTCGCCTTCCTGACCTTCCGCCAGTGCCAGGAGAGACAGGTGAGCCGGGATTTGGGCTTCGCGCCCCGCAAGACCCAGGGAACGCCCTCGATCTTTTCTATGCCGTCCAGCACCGTCAGCACCGGTCCGGTCAGCGGCACCATGCGCGGCCCGGTTTTCGAATCGCGGAGCCGGATGACCCGCGCCGCGCGGTCGATGTCGTCCCATTGCAGGGTGAGGATCTCGTCCGAGCGGCAGCCGGTCAGCATCAAGAGGCGGATCGCCGCGATGGCCGACGGCTGCATCTTGCCCTTGGCCTCGAACGCCTTCAGCGCATCGCCGATGCGGCGGAACTCGTCCGGCGTCAGGAAGCGCTCGCGGGGCGTGGCGCGGTAGTGGCGGACATGCCGGCACGGGTTGCGTCCGGGCGGGACGATCTCCCAGCTCTCGGCGAGCGCAAACATCTTCGAGAGCACCCAGATCGCCTGGTTGGCCGCCGCCGGCGTGTCGCGCAGCCCGTGGTGAAGATCGGCGGCGTCTTCCGGCGCCACGTCCTTCAGTGCCTTGCCCCCCAGCGCCGGCAGGATGTGGCAGTCGATGGACTTCCGGTAGTTCTCCGCCGTCGCCGGCTTGCAGCGCGCGGCGACATAATCCTTCAGGCAGAGCGCCGCCAGATCGGCCACGGTGGGCTCGGGCGCCGGTTCCGGCGGCTTCGGGTCCTCGCCCCGCTTGATGCGGTCGATGGCCGCCGCCGCCTCGCGGCGATACTCCTCCACGGTCCTGTCGCCGACCGGCCCCAGGGTGGCCCGCTTCAGGCCCGCCGGTCCCCGCGACTGGACGATGCAGAGCTTGCGCCCGGTGGCGTGGACCCTGACCCCGAAGCCGGCGAGGTCGCGGTCCCGGAAGATGGCGTCCTTGCCGCCGGGCGTGAGGGCGTCCACACTCCGCTTGGTCAGCCTGAGGGTGCTCCGTTTCGGCATGGTGTTCTCCCCGAAGGCGTTGGTGCGAAGGATGGCGGGGATGAGGAAGTCGATGAAACTCCGGGCTCCGCCTATCCACCCCAACCGCCGCCGGCCTCTTCCTCCCTTTTCCGTCACCGCGAGACCGAACGCGGCCTCTCGAAAATTACCGCGAATTCCAGTCATCAAACCGCATACGGGCGGCATCAAGTCGAGGGCGATTGAAGGCGATATCTGGCGGCAAGTCAAGGGCCGTGAAACCGGGGGAGATAGAAAATCGTCAACTATTACAACGCTGTATCATACCATCGGCGTCCAACGGCGGATAATGGCGGGGAGTGTCCAGAATATGATGCGACCCCGGCGCAAGTCCGGGGGCGATCCGGGCATCCAGTCGCGCCGGTCACGTGGATGGCCGCAACAAGTGCGGCCATGACGAGATGGGGCTACGGGTCCCGGCTCAGGCCCCGCTCCTCCAGCGCATCGAGGTAGGTGCGCCAGATCACATCGCGGTGCTCCGCGAGGTGCCGCAGGTAGGACCACGTATAGATGCCGGTGGTGTGCAGGTCGTCGAAGTGGAGGCGCACGGCGTAGTTGCCGACAGGCTCGATCAGGGTGATCCCCACGTGACGGCGGCCGGGCACGATAGTCTTGCCCTCGCCATGCCCCCTGACTTCTGCAGACGGGCTCTCCACCCTGAGCAGCTCGGCCGGCAGGCTGCACCGCAGGTCGTCGTCGAAATCGACCTCGAGCGTCTTCTCCGCGCTCCTGTAGCGGAGTTCGACCGGCCAGGGCTGGTCCTCGAAGGGCGTGCTCACCGGGCCTCGCCCTCCTCCAGCGGCCGGGCCTCGTCCGGCAGCATGATCGGGATGCCGTCCCGGATCGGGAACGCCAGCTTCGCCTTGTCGCTGATCAGCTCCTGCCGCTCGGCGTCGTAGCGCAGCGGCTCCTTGGTCAGCGGGCAGACCAGGATCTCCAGCAGCTTGGGGTCGACCGTGGCCCGTTCCTCTCCCATCCGCGTGGCCTCCTTCACTGCATCCGAGACTTTGGCCCGGCTGCGCCGTGGGCCGCCATCTCGAACAGCGCCTGCATCATGGCCACCCGCTGGCTCTCGCTCGAACATTCGAGCAGCGCCTGCTTCTCGCTCGGCTCGAAGGGGCAGGCCATGGCGAGGCACGTGACCAGCGCTTCGTCGCTCGCCCGGTCGATCGCGTCCCAATCGGCGGTGAGACCGTGGTGCTCGAAGTAGGCTCTGAGCGCCGGAAGCAGGCTGCCGCGGTCGACGGTGATCGGCGCAGGCTCCGGCAGGTCGCCGGCGAAGCGGCCGTAGTCGGCGCGGGCGCGCCGATAGAGCAGGCCGTCCGGCTCCAGCTCGCGCGCGATGGCGAAGCGGCAGACACCGGTGAGCGTGATCAGGAATCGGTTGTCCGGCGTCTCGGAGAACGAGGTGATGCGGCCGATGCAGCCCACCGGATAGACCTCCGGCGCATCGAGCTTCGCCCGCGGGTCCGCCGGCTGGATCATGCCGATCATCCGGTGCGAGGCCATCGCGTCCTGGGTCATCTCCAGGTAGCGGGGCTCGAAGATGTTGAGCGGCAGCCGCCCGCGCGGCAGCAGCAGGACCCCCGGCAACGGGAAGATCGGGACGATGCGCGGCAGCTCGTCGATGCCGCCCGGTTCGGGACCGGCGGTCACACCATGCCTCAGGAGAACAGGATCGAGGAGAGCTTGCGCCGGCCTGCCACGGTAAGCGGGTCGGCGTGGCCCAGGGCCTCGAACAGCTTGAGCAGCTGCTGGCGCGCGGCCTGCTCGTTCCACTCCCGATCCCGGCGGATGATCTCGATCAGCTCGTCGATGGCCTGCTCGTTGCGCCCCGCGCCGTGATAGGCCACGGCGAGGTCGAAGCGCGCCTGATGGTCGCCGGGATCCTGGGCGAGCCGGGCCTGAAGCTCGGCGGTGTCGCCATCGGCCTCGCCGGCCTGCTCGGCGAGGGTGAGCGCCGTTACCGCACTCTCTACATCGGCGTTCTTCAGCGCATCGTCGTCGAGCCCGTCCACCAGCTCGCGGGCGTCCTCAAGATCGCCGGCACCGACGAGGCAGCGCACCAGCCCCGCGATCGCCGCCGCCTCGCCCGGCACCTGGCGCAGGATCTGGCCGTAGATGTTAGATGCGCTGGCAAAGTCCCCGGTATCCAGCGCGTCCTTGGCCTGCTCCAGTGCCTGCTCCAGCGGCGAGGGGCCCATGGGTCCGACCAGCCGCTCCACGAAGCGCTTGATCTGGCTTTCCGGCTGGGCGCCCATGAAGCCGTCCACCGGCTGCCCCTTGTCGAAGGCGAACACGGCCGGGATCGACTGGATGCGGAGCTGCTGCGCAATCTCCGGATTGTCGTCGATGTTGATCTTGACCAGCGCCACCTTGCCGCCGGCGTCTCTGACCGTCTTCTCCAGGATCGGCGCGAGCTGCTTGCAGGGACCGCACCAGGGCGCCCAGAAGTCGACGATCACCGGCGTCTGCTGCGACGCCTCGATCACGTCGGCGGCGAAGCTCTGAGTCGTCGCGTCCTTCGGCTGCGCGGCGCCGCCGGCCGACTGGCCAATGAGGGTATCCATACCCGCAAGCTCCCGGCTGGAGAGGATTCGGTTGGGCAAGTGTACATGGCAGCTTGCACCGGGGCATGCAAGCCCGCCCCCGGTGTTGCTTGCGCGAGCGTAAGCACCGGGAGCAGCGATCCCACCCCGCAGGCAGGCGATCGTGCCGCGGCACCGCCGCGGGTATGCGAGGGGAGGGCGCGCCGTCGCCCGAATGCGCTTAGCGCGCCCTTCCGCTCCTTACTTGATCATGGAAAAGATGATCGCCGGCACCAGCGGCTCGCCGGCAGGTTGAATCGCCTCGATGCAGATGTTCGCCTCGGGATTGCTGGCCGACATCATGACTTCCAGCACGTCACCCGCCTCCATGGGAACGATGCCCTGGGAGATGATGACGTCCTTGGCCATGCTGCCTTCGTCCTGACAGAGCTGGACGTTGGAGTTGGCGACGTCCGCACCGTTGATGCGCAGCCACAGGTCGAAGCACCCGTAGGGACCGCCACCTTCGCGGCCGACCTGAGGCGCGGCGACGATCAGATAAGGCCCGGCTTCGCCGACGGTGATCTGGTTGTTGGCCATGTCGACACCATTGGCTGCATCAATGATGTCCATCTCGACCAGCGTGGGCGCAGTGCCCGGGCACTGAGTCACCGACGACGATGCCTGCAAATACTGGGCCGCATTAGCCACACTGGCCGATGCGACAAGAACCACCAATGCTAACATGAGCTTCTTCATGGTCCGATCCTCCCTGTTGGACTTGACCGCCAAACAGAGTAGGGGGCCGATCGAGACTTGACAATTATTCTTATCGACTTGGCACGAGACCGTTAGCGTCGCTCATAACTTTTGCGCATTATCATGTAATTTTTAGGACTACTTGTGCGTATGGGGCGCGGGTCTCGGCGCTTGACTTCGGAAGCGCGCGGCGATTCAGCCTGAGATTTCGGTTCCGCTCGTTTGGTGCCCGGGCGGCGTTCTCTCTCCCGGCTTGGCGCGGCGCAGCGTGTCGAGCAGGGCCGGGTCCAGGGGGTCGAGGGGCCGCCCGGCGATCTCCTCGGCCGCAGCCCAGATTTGCGGCAGATGCGCCACCAAGGCGGTGCGGCCCGCGTGGCTCTTGACCACATACTGGTTGTTGGCCCAGTCCGACGCGGCGCAGCCGTAGTGGTCGAGGATGCGGTTGATCAGGGTGACGCGGTGCAAGCGGCCGAGATAACGCGTCCGCCCGGTCTCGGGCTCGGCCGCGCGGCCCGCATCGGTGCCGGCCTCGGTCCAGTGCGTGCCGCCGGCCATCATCGTACAGAACGCACACACGGCATCACCTCCACGGACGTGCGCGGTCCCGCGCCGCCTGTCCGCTCGCGCAAACGTAGCGCGGCATCGGGCTCCAGAGAAGGCGGAAAGAGGGTGGACCCTTCAAGCCGACCGACGACACGCGATACCACTGCCGACTCGGACGCCTGGGATATCACCAACTGTCTTTGACAAATACGTAATCCGTATTACATATGGATGATGGCAATTCGGTCATTCGCGGACAGAGACACGGAGACCGTTTGGCTTGATAGGCGGGTGCGCCGCTTCCAGAACATTCAGGCCCAAGCCAAGCGCCGGCTGAACGTCCTGAATGCGGCGACTTCTTTGGATGACCTGCGGAACAACCCCGGCGCGAAACTCCACAAGCTGAGGGGCGACCGCGCTGGCCAATGGGCCATCGCCATCAACGAGCAGTACCGCGTCACGTTCGGTTGGGAGGACGGACCCGTAAACGTGGAAATAACGGACTATCACCGATGATCGGACCCATACACCCGGGCGTCACTCTGCGCGAAGACTTCATGGAGCCGCTCGAGCTGAGCGCCAACGGCCTCGCGGAGGCCCTCAGTGTTCCCCAAAACCGGATCAGCGATATCGTGCGCGGCCGGCGCGGCGTCACAGCCGACACTGCGCTCAGGCTCGAGCGTGCCTTCGGCGTCTCCGCCGCCTTCTGGCTCAACCTGCAGTCCCACTACGAGCTGGAGGTCGCAAGGCGGGACGCCGGAAAGATAATCGAGAAGTCGGTCCGGCGGCTTTCCAGCGCCGCCTGAGACGCATGCCGTCAGGCGGCGCCGAGTTCGGCAAGCAGGCCGTAGTGATCCGAGACCGGTAGCGGCTCACCGTCGGGGCGCGGCACCGCCGGCTCGTCGAGCACGATGCGAACGGTGCGGACCGTCACTTCCTGACCGCCGCCCGATCGCAGAAAAGTGTGGTCGACCCGCCGGGCGAGGCCGGCGACCCGGCGGCTTCGGTTGAGCGGATTGGCCGGGTCCCACGTGCCTTGAGGGCGGGTGTCACCCGGCAGTCCGGCGGCAACGTCCGCGAAGCCGGCGGCCTGCAGAAGCCCGTCGGTCGTCGGGTCCGCAGCCGGGTCGCAGTTGAAGTCGCCGGCGAGCACGACTGTGCCGTCGAAAGGCGCGCCGGCGGCCTCGATTGACTGTTCGATCTGCGCGCGCCGCCGGTCGTGTGCGCCCCGGCGCCGCCTGCGCCGATAGGCGCCGCCGGCAGTGGCGTGGAGGTTGAAGACGCGGACAGGGCCGAAGCCGGACGTTTGCACCGTGCAGGCAAGCATCCCGCGCGGGCCGAAGAGGCCTTCTTCCAGCGTCTGCTGCGCGAAGGATGTGCACGAAGCGTCTGTCATCGGTTGGCGGGAGAGGGTGAGCAGCCCGGTGCCGTAGAAGCGGCTGTCCTCGGCGATGCCGGCACTGTGGGGGTAGAGATCGCGAAGCTCCACCGCCAGTCTCACCTTGACGCGCTGCGGCACCAGCTCTTGCAGGAGCACGATATCGGCCTCCACGCCGCGCAGCGCCGGCGCAAGGTGAGCGGCACGGGCGACCACGTGGGGCACGTCCTCGTAGAGCGCGGCGCCGAACAAGCGAATTTCGGTCAAGCCGGTATTGAAGGTCAGGATGCGCAGCACCGGCGCGCTACGGCCCCGGCTCCGCGCGGATCAAGGGCCGGGAGCTGCGGTTGACCAGGAAGAGCCCGGCGAAGAGCAGCGCGACGGCGAGGCCGATCCAGGGGCTCGGCACCTCGCCGAAATAGAGCGCGGCCCAGCCCATCCCGCACAGCGGGCCGATGTAGCCGTTGGTCGAGAAGAAGACCGGCCCGACCATGCGAATGATCTCCAGCCCGAGCACGAAGAAGAAGGCCGTGAGCGCGCCCGCCCCGAGCAGAGACCAGGCGCCCTCGGTCATGCCCCCGTCGAACAACCACCAGCTGTCGGCGGCGGCCATCACCGGCAGCATCAGGATCGCGCTCGCGAACGCGATGCCGCAGGTCAACGGGATCGGTTGGCTGCCGGCCGGGCGAAGGAAGACCACCGTGACGGTGCCGAAAGCGTAGAAAACCGGCGCGCCGAAGGCCAGGAGCAGCCACGGCGCCATGCCGGTCTCCGGCAGGCTCGCCCCCGGCGCGAGCACCACCATGATCCCCGCGAGGCCGAGCAGGATGCCTGCTGCGCGCAGCAGTCGCATGCGGTCGAGCTTGAACAGGATCGAGAAGGCGTAGGTCAGGATCGGCGAGAGCGTGAGCGTCAGCGCAACCGCGCCGGCCGGGACCTTCGGCGCCGCCAGCGCGAGCAGGGTGTAGGGCAGGGCGAGGCCGATGAAGCCAAAGATGAAGTAGAAGCGAAGGTAGACGCCGCTCAGGTTCGGGCGCTGCCCCACCACGAGACCTGCAATCAGTGCAACCGCCCCCGCTGTCACCCCCTGCCAGAAGACGAAGGGAAAGACCGGGATGCCCTCGGTAATGGCGATCCGGTTGAGCGAGAAGGTCATGGCGTAGGTAGAGGCGCCGACGAGCAGCATGGCGAGGGGCACCAGGTGCCCTTTGCCTTGTTCGACGCGGCTCACGAAGGCCGCCCGCTACTCTGGGAGGCCGATTGTGAGGCCGCCGTCAATGACGAGCGAAATCCCGGTGATCCACCTGGCGTCGTCGGAGGCGAGGTAGACGAAGCCGTCGGCGATGTCGCGCGTCGTGCCGATGCGGCCCAAGGGCGTGCGGCCCGCGCAGCGGGCGAGGGAGGCTTCCGGGTCCGGCTGCTCTGCGATGAAGCCCCCGAACATCGGCGTATCGACGAAGCCGGGGCAGATGCAATTGGCGCGAATGCCCACGGGCGCCCCGTCGAGCGCCATGCAGCGCGTGAGCATGATGAGCCCGGCCTTGGAGGCGACGTAGGCGGCATCCTGCCGCACTCCGACGACCCCCGCGATCGAAGCCGTGCTCAGGATCGTGCCGCCGCCTCCCTCCGCCAGGTGCGGCCAGAACGCCTTCGAGACCCGATAGGCGCCACTCAGGTTGATGTCGATCTCGCGCTGCCAGTCGGCTTCCGTGAGCTCGGCGACTCCGCCCAGGATGGTGACGCCGGCGTTGTTCACCAGCACGTCGACCCCGCCCAGGGCGGCGAGCGCCTCCTCGGCGAGCCGCGCCGCGTCGGCCGCGCTGGTGATGTCGACGCCCGCTGAATGCGCGCTTCCGCCCTTCGCGGCAATCTCGGCGGCCACGGCCGCCGCGCCTTCGGCATTCAGGTCGGCACAGACCACCGCCGCGCCTTCCTCGGCGAAACGGAGCGCGGTCTCGCGGCCGATGCCCGATGCGGCTCCGGTGACGACGGCGTTCCTGCCGGCGAGTCTCACTGGCCAGATACCCGCCCGCCTACGCGGGCATGGTCTCGTTCCGGCGCTGAGCGCGCTGCATCAGGATCAGGCCGATCACGGCGAACACGCTGAGGCAGATCAGGATGAACAGGCCGAGCGCCGCCACGTAGGCCCATTCGAGGTCCTTGAAGGTGAGGTCGAGGATGTAGACGGAGATCGACTTGGTCGCCGTCCCCGGCCCGCCGCCGGTCATCACGTACAGGATATCGAAAATCTTGATGCACTCGATGGTGCGGATGACGAGCGCGATGATCATCACCATCTTCATGCGCGGCAGAACGATGCGCCAGAAGCGCTGCCATGCGTTCGCGCCGAGCAGTGTCGCCGCCTTCATCTGGTCCTCAGGCACGCCCACCATGCCTGCGAGCAGGATCAGGAACATGAGCGGAGTCCACTGCCAGATGTCCGCGATCATCACGGAGATCATCGCGAGGTTGCTATCGGCCAGCCACAGGATCTCGACCTCGGTGCCGCTGATCCGGCTGAGCAGGTCGTTGATGGGGCCCGTGCTCTGGAACAGCATGAAGAACATGTAGCCGGCGACTGCGGGCACAATCATCATCGGCATCAGCATGATCGAGTAGAAGAGCCGCTTGCCCACGAATTTCTCGGCGAAGAGGATCGCGAGGCCGAGGCCCAGCAGGAACTCGATGGGCACGCAGACGGCCACGATCAGGAAGGTGCGCCCGATCGAGCCCCAGAGCTTCGAATCGTCGAAGAGGTCGCCGTAGTTGCCGAACAGGTTGGCGCTCTCGTAGGCCATGTACCAGGGCGTGCCGTCGAGCGGTCCCCACCAGGTGAAGCTCACGTAGAGCTGCATCACCAGCGGGAAGGCGACGATGAAGAGCAGCAGCAGCTGGGCCGGGAGCGTCAGGTAGAGCCCGAGCTGCTTGCCCTGGCTCTCCAGCGGCGTCAGCACGGGCCGCGTGGACCTTTTCGCCGCCTTGCTCATTGCTTGAGCGCCCCGAAGGTGAGGCCCCGCACCAGATACTTCTGGATCGCGATGCCGAAGACCACCGGCGGCACCACGGCGATGAGACCGAGCGCTGCCTTGGCGCCGTACATCTGACCCGTCATCGCCGAGGACAGCGAGTTCATGTAGACCGGGATGGTCACCCATTCCTTGCGGGTCAGCAGCAGTGCGATGACGTAGTCGCTCCAGTTAAGGATGAAGACGAAGAGCGTGGTGCTAGCGAGCGCCGCCTTCACCATCGGCAGCGTGATCTTCCAGAACACGCGGAACCAGCTGCAGCCCTCGACGAGCGCGGCCTCCTCGATCTCGCGCGGCACTTCATCGAAGAAGGTCTTCATCAGCCAGAAGGCGAAGGGCAGCGTGACGATGCCGTAGATGAGCGAGAGCCCCCACCAGGAATCCATCGCGCCGATGAAGGCCCACATGATCATCACCGGGATCATCACCGCGAGCGGCGGGAAGAGCCGGAGCTGGAGGACGCCCAAGGGCAGGTTGCGGCCGACCCCGAAGCGGGAGACCGCATAGGCGCCCATCGTGCCGGCGATCACCGCGATCAGGGTCCCGAGCAGCGAGGTGACGAGGCTGGAGAGGATCGGCCTGGTGGCGGTCCTCTCGTGGGTGATGGAGTAGGCGTCGGTCTCGCCGGTAAAGATGTATTCGAAATTGGCGAAGGTGGGCTCGCGCGGCAGCCAGTGCAGGTCGCCCGCCGTGGAGACCCACTCGGTGTGCGGCTTGAAGGCCATCGTGGCCATCCACACCACCGGCAGCAGCGCCAAACCGACGGCGATGAGGATCAGCGCGTAGCGCCAGAGGTGGGAGGTGTACGCTGTTTGCATCGCTACTCGGGCCGCGGTCCCGTGCCGCTCACGGTGCTCACGGGCGACCGCTCATCGCCTCGAACTGAGCACGGCCGGGGGAGGAGCGGGCGGCGCGCATACGCTGCGCACCGCCCACGATGGACCGATTCGGCGCTTTCGGATCAGGCTTGATCGATGACCGTCGACCAGCCGGACTTCGCGGCGTTGATCAGCTCGATCATCTTGTCCTCGCCCTTCTTGCGAAGATGCCTGCGCCACGACTTGGCGGTGTTCTCCATCGCCTCCTGGGACGTAATCTCGCCGGCCAGGGCGGCCACCAGGTTTTCGCTCAGCGTGTTGTGCATCGCGAACTGGCCCGGGATGGCGATGGTGGGCACCGCGCGCGCCACCGTGCCCTCGATGATCGGCACGTGGTAGGGCTTGTAGGACTGGATCACCAGCGGATCCTGGAAGTTGGCGAGCTGGAAGGGATCGAAGAACCCGCCCGGATTGCCGGTCAGCAGGCTGAAGATCCGCGTGGACCCCGACCATTGCAGCCAGAGGTACGCGGCCTCCTGATACTCGCTCTGGGTCGATACGCCGCCGTTGTTGCCCAGATAGATCGTGGAGCGGCGCACCAGGTCATTGCCGAACTGGTGACCCGGCGGCAGGAACGAGCCCATCTTGCCGCCGATCGCGGTTTCCGAATTGTCGAGGAACTTCGGACAGTTGGAGAAGGTGCCGAGCATGAACGAGTTGCCGTTGGCCATGTTCCCGTAATACTCGGGCCAGCTCCAGCCGAGGCCGCCCTTGTCCGACCAGTCGAGGCTCTTCACGTGCTCCTCGGTGGCCTGGATGCCGGCGTCCGTGTCGATCAGTGGGTTGCCCTCGTCGTCGAACAGGTGCTGGTTGGGATTGTCCTTGCTGACGTAACGGTTGTACCAGGTGCTGATGCCCCAGAAGTGGCTCATCATGTTGCCGTTGCCGAGCATGCCCTTCCCGGTGAAGAACTCGGCCAGCTGGTCGCATTCGCCCCAGGTGCGGGGCGGCCCGATATCCCAGCCGTACGTGTCGCCGAACTCCTTCTGGTTCGCCGGGTCCTCGGTCAAGTCCCTGCGATAGACCCAGACCTGGGCGTCGCCGTCGTAGCAGACCGAGCGCGGCTCGCCGCCGTACTTGTAGAGCATGTCGTAGGATTCCGGCGTCGGCATCCCACGCTCGGGGTCGGCGAAGTCGGCGCCGTGCTTCTCGATCCACTCGCCGAGCGGCGCGATGCCGTTGGCCTCGGAGAGATCGCCCATGGCCGCGTAGCCGAAGGTGTAGACGTCGTAAGCGGCGGAGCCGGTGGTGACGTCCTGGATCACCTTGTTGAACTGCTCCTCCGGCGAGACGGGGATGAACTCGAGCTTGACCCCGGTCTCGGCCTCCCAGATGGATTGCAGCGTCGGCCCGTCCGGCGGCCAGGGATTGGTGAAGTGCCCGATGGCGCCGTCGGTCATCAGGATGTTGAGCTTCTCGGGCGCCTTGCCTTCGGCCTTGAGCTTGCGGATGCCCTCGACCGCCCGGCCTTCGGACATGGTCTCGTTGTACTGGTAGCGCTCCGCCCCATCGAAGCCCGTGGGGCCGCCCGTCATGCCCTCCGCCAGACCTGCGGCCCGTGCGGGGCGGATGAATTTGGGTGCGATACCGATGGGCGAGGTAAGCACCACGCCTGCTGCGCCGGCCTTCAACGCCTGCCGTCGCGTAATATTCATCGCCATTGATGCCTCCCTTGGTTCTTGCCGATGAGTGGCCCGTGCCATCGAGCCGGCGCATCGCTACTCTCCAATCCTATACCACGCGCGCACACCTATGCATCCTTCAACCGGCACCGGTGGCGGATGCCCGCACACGGCGAATCTCCAGCCCTATCCCCGGGACTGTCGGGCGGGTGATGCCGGAGGCATGATGGCGCTCGACCGCGACAATCGCCCCGCATCGGCACGGCCCTGCCATGAGCATTCGTGAGTCTGTCATAGCCGCCCTGCGCGAAGCGGCCGACCCGGAGAGGGCACCGCAGCAGCAGGCGTACATGAAGTCCGAGATGCCCTACTTCGGCGTGGGCGTGCCGCAGTGCCGGCGTATCGCCGGTGCCGTGTTCAGGGCGCACTCACTGCCTGACGCCCAAGCCTGGGAGGCGGCGATTCTCGACCTCTGGCGCAACGCCGCCCACCGCGAGGAGCGCTACGCGGCGGTCGAGCTGCTGCTATTCGGGCGCTATTCGCGCTGGCTGGAGCCGGCGAGGGTTCCGTTGATCGAGGAGCTGGTGGTCACCGGCGCCTGGTGGGACTACGTGGACGCGATCGCCGGCCGCGGGGTGGGGACCATGCTCGCCGCTCATCCGGGCCCGATGAAGCCCGTGGTGCGCGAATGGGCGGAGGACGCCAACATCTGGAAGCGGCGGACCGCGATCCTCGCTCAGCTCAAGTCCAAGCGAGCGACGGACACGAAGCTGCTGGCCGACGCGATCCGACCTTCCATCGGCGATCCCGAATTCTTCCTGCGCAAGGGCATCGGCTGGGCCTTACGCGAGTACTCCAAGACCGATCCCGTCTGGGTGCTGGCCTTCGTCAAAGCTCACCCTGAACTCTCCGATTTGAGCCGGCGCGAGGCGCTCAAGCACCTGGAACGCACGAACGCAGCAGGTGGTTCCTCGAAGCAAGCCCCGGAATGACGGAGTCAGTGGCGGGCCTCGGCTGCGCCGACATGTTTGGCCAGATGGTCGGTGAGGTCGCGGGCGTCGTCGGCGGTGCCGTGAATGAAGCTCGACTTGCGGCGGCGCAGGAAGTTGAGGCCGATGCGGTAGACGCCCGGCGCCTCCGTCACCACGCCGCCGTCGTGGCGAATCCGGCCCTTGCGGTCGAAGACTGGAAGATCGACCCAGGAGTGATCCGCCTCGTATCCGGTCGCCCAGATCACCGTTCGCACCCCTTCGCGCGCGAGGTCGAGGACGAGCGGCGGCGACTCCTCCACCCGCGTCGGCTCGAAGCGGTGCGGCGGCTCGAAATCGTCGTCGCAACCGCTCTCGTCAACCCATTCGTCGATGGTGTCGAGTAGCCGGCCCTGCTTCAGGTCCGCGAGGTTGCACATGTTGCGGAGCGAGCCCGAAAACTGCGCCTTGCCGTCCGAGTACCCGGCGAGCGCGCCCACGAGCCGCACCCCTCGATCGGTGAGATCATTGAGATTGAGCGTGGCCCGCTCGGGCGTGCCGACGAGCTGGGGCGACGGAACCCGGCGCGCGCGGACGATGTCGTCGACCTCGTCGTAGCGCTCGTCGTGTAGCCCGGTGCGGTCCATCCACCACAGGATGTCCTTGCCGCGATAGGTGCGCGGCATGCGCACGTGCTCGGCCACGGCGAGGGTCACGGGGCGGCCCGAGCGGTGCACCTCGTCCGCGATCTGGACGCCGGTGGCAGACGCGCCCACCACCAGCACGCCGCCCTCAAGCAAGGCAGACGGCCGCGTGTAGTCCATCGGCGTCACCGATTCGAGGGTGCCGAGGAGCGCTGCCCCGACGGCCGGAATACTTGGAATGTTGAAGCCGCCGGAGGCGATCACCACGGCCGCGCAGCGCCAGGCGCCCCGGTCCGTGACCACCTCGTAGTCGGCGCCGTTCCTCGTGAGCGATTCAACGGTGGTGCCGGTCTCGATCGGCGGCGCGATCAGCCGGGCGTAGCGCTCGATGAACGCCACCACCTCGGCCATGGTCATAAAGCCGTCGGGATCGTCGCCGTCGTAGGCGAGGCCAGGCACCCGCGTCTGCCAGTTCGGCGTGAGCAGGCGGAGCGATTCCCAGCGCTCCGTCCGCCACGTGTGGGCCACCTCGCCGCGCTCGATCACCACATGGTCGATCCCGCGCGCGGCGAGGCAATGGCTCACGGCGAGGCCGGCATGACCGGCCCCAACCACGACGGTCGTTGTGTACACGGCGGCGCTAGCGCACGTTCCGAGCGTGCAGGATCGGCCCCGGTTGCCGCGCGGCGCCTATCGCACATGCAATTCCGCTCGAAACCCCCCACCTCACCCCCGCCCTCTCCGCCAACACTTTTGTATCCCTCAGTCGCCGGGCGCTCGCTCCGCTCGCTTGGCTCGGGGGCGGAGAGGGAGAACGGGCGGCGCCGTCCACGTCCCCCCTCCGCCCTTTGGGGGGAGGGGGACAGGGGGAGGTGGGTTTCGTCCGGGCGCCGGCAATCCGGTACGGTCGGATCATGCTCTAGCTCACCTCGACGGTGACGTTCGTTGGGTTGGTCAGGATGTCGTAGACCGCCGAGCGCTTCTGCGACTGGGCGACCAGCGCATTGATCTCGTCGGGCGTGGCGTCGGCGTCGATATCGTAGGTGACCTTGACGTTGCTGAAGCCGTTCCGGACTTCGGGATCGGCCCCCAGGATGCCTGCGATGTCCATGTCGGCTTCGACCGTGGCCTTGACCGAACGCAGCTGGATCTCTCTCACCTGCGCAACGGCGGCGACGCCCGCGGTCAGGCAGCTCGCCAGGCCCGTGAGCACGATTTCTACTGGCGTCGCGGCGTTGTCCTCGGCCGCGAACACCAGGGGATGATCGGACTCGAACGAGTAGCTCGCCTTGTGGTCGTTCTCCTGGCCGAGGCCGAAATAGCCTTCAACTTGCGTCTTGCTGTGCGTGCCGTGGAGCCACTCGTTGGTGACCCGCCATTTGAACTGGCCTGCTTCGGGCTGGTCGCCCAGGATGTTGCGGGCGCCGAGCAGGTGCTCGACGTTGACGCCGTTAAGGCCGGGAGCTTCGCCGGTGTCGGACATGTGACTTCTCCTGTTGAGCGTGGTTGGCGGGTGTTGATACCGCTCCTTTCGGTGACGGTGCCAGAGCCTTCGAGGACCGCGAGGCCCCCATCGGTCTCACCCGGTGGGATCGGCTACGAGCAGTAGCCTAGCTACAGAGGCAGCAGGACGCGGCCCCAGGAGGGGCGAATGGTTGGGCGCACAGAGGCATCATCCGGCGGCACTCCTCTCGTCTCCTACGCGCTCTACGAGCGCCGAGAGCGGAGTTCCGCCTCCGGCTAACTCATCGATCAGGCATTGGCACCGCTCTCGGCGGTTGCCGCGGCTTCGAAGGGCCTGTCCCTCCACCGCTCTGGATGAGCGCGTCCTGTGCGCGCATGAAACACAAACCGGCAGGCGCGGTCAACAAAATGTCGCCGCGTCGACGCGCCGCCGCGCGTCTCAGGCTCCCGCCTTGGCCACGGCCTGCTGCGGCGCGCCGGCACCGCTGCTCGGCAGCCAGAAGGCGATGATGCCCACCAGAGCCGCCGAGCCGCCGAGGCCGACGAAGAGCCAGAGGAAGCCGCCGGAGACGCCGTGGAGGCCCGCCACCAGCGGTGCCGCCACCGCGCTCGCGCCAAGGCCCAGCAAGAATTTCACGCCGAAGACCCGCGCCCGCCAGCTCTCCGCCGTGTAGCGCGTGACCAGCGCGTCCTGGATCGGAATCTCGCCCACCACCATCATCATCATCACGAGCGCCACGAGGATCAGCCCGTGGCCGGCGAGCACGCCGGCGGCGGCGATCAGCGGCGCCTGGGCGAACAGCACCGCGATCCAGACCGGCTTCGCCGGGTAGCGGTCGATCAGCCAGCCGACCCCGATCTGGGCGAAGGCCGCGATGGCGATGACCGCGGAGACCAGCACGCCGACCCCCAGCGCGTCGTCGGCGATCCCGGTGAGCCCTTCGTCGAACAGCTTGGGGAGCGCGATGGTCGTGGTCTGGAATGTCAGACCCGTGAGTGCCGTCGCCACGCCGATCACCAGCACCAGCCGCAGCAGCGTGCCCGAGGGCTGGCCCCATCGCCCACCCACGGAGGGGCGGGACGGAGCCGCCCCGATGTTGCGCCATTGCCGGCAGACCGCGATGAACCAGAGCCCGACGATCAGCGAGACCGCGCCCGGCACGATGAAGGCCGCGCGCCAGCTGATCGCATCGCTCAGCGATGCGGCGACGATCGCCGCCGCCGCAAGCCCGAAATTCCCGGCGACTCCGTTGATCCCGAGCAGCTTGCCGACCTTCTCCCGCCCCTCCACCAGCATGGCGATGCCGACGGGGTGGTAGATCGAGGCGAAGAGGCCGATCAGCGTGAGGCCGAGCGCAAGCTCGAATGGCGTGCGGGCGAACCCGGTGAGGATGGCTGCGGCCCCGATACCGACGAAGAAGATCGCGAGCATTGCGGGCCGGCTCCAGCGGTCGCCGAGCCAGCCGGCCGGCAGCGTCCCCGCCGCGAAGGCGATGAATCCGGGGACGGCAAGCGAGAGCAGTTCGCCGTAGGAGCGGTCGAACACCCCTTCGAGGGTGAGCACCACGGTCGGGTAAAGCAGCAGGAACAGATGGTCGAGCCCGTGCCCGACGTTGATGAAGAGTATGCGGGAACGGTCCGCCATCGCGTCCTCAGCCGGTCTTTCGGTGCCGGGGGCCGGGCCGCATCCCCGGCGCGCGGCGGGCGCGGAGTGGAGCGGGTGAAGGGAATCGAACCCTCGTCGTAAGCTTGGGAAGCTTCTGCTCTACCATTGAGCTACACCCGCCCTGCCCGGAAGGATAGGGGCCTGCCGCGGCCCTCGCAAGCGAGTCGCCCGCCGCGCGAGAAGCGACCATCCCGACGCTATCGACGCGCGCGCGGCGTCTTGTTCCTCAAGGCGACGCGGCCCTCCTTCAGGGCCACAGCCTGTGCGATCAGCTCCTCCTTTGAGTGCAGGAGGTCGCCTGCAGGCAGACCCGCGGAGTCCAGCAGCCGGTCCATGGCGTCGTGGTGCGCTTCCAGCGTGCCGTCGGCGAGGATGTGGGCCACGGCGACGCCGCGCTCGGCAAGGCTGCGGCCGACCAGAAGCGTCCGGTGGCAGTCGAGCGGCTCCCTCTCCGCGCACATCAGGGCGAGGCGCTCGACCTCTGCCGTCTCCACCACCCGATCGATCCCCTCGCGGTAGAGCGGCATCTGCGCCAGGCGGTCGTAGCGCACGCGCCCGTTTTCGTAGCACGAGCGATCTTCGGGGCGCCCACCGAGCGCTTGTCCCAGGAAGAGGTATGCGATGTCGTGCGCCTGCAACGCCGCGTCGAGCGCCTTGCGGTTGAACTGCGGATTAAAGCGGCTGTAGGGCGCGGACCGGACGTCGGCGAGCGTCGTCACGCCGTGTTGCCGAAGCAGCGAGACGAAGGTCTCCAGCGGGTGGTTGGAGTGCCCGACGGTCAGCACGCGCGTCTCGATCACGGTCATGGGGCCATTCCACGGTCGGTCCGATCGATGCCTTGCTTCGGGCGATGGCGTTTCGCGTGTGCATGTGGTGAGGTGCGCCCAGCAGCGCAACGCACGGCTGGAGGAGGGGAACGATGACACAGGACGCCACGGCGGAAGGGTTGGAAGCCGCCTTCCACGCATGGGCGCGCGGGCTCAGCGAGGGCGACCTCGACGCCTTCTGGAGCGCCTTCGACGACGGCGCCGAGATCTTGGACGAGGACTACCCCTGGCGGATGACGCTGGAGGAGTTCAAGGACCATATCGACTTTCACGCCGGCGGCGACGGGCTGTGGGAGCACTTCAAGTGGATCCCGCGCGAGCTGAACGTCAGGGTCTGGGGCACCACCGGCCATGTCAGCGGCTTCTCGACCTTTCGCGGCAAGCCGCGCGATGCGGGATTCCGGCAGCGCTTCATGGGCTTCACCCAGACCTGGTACCACACGGACGGCAAGTGGCAGCAAGTCTGCTGGCATCAGAGCCCGCTGCTCGGTCGCATCCACGGCGCCTCGCCAAGCTGACCGCCACTGTCCTGACTTCGTGGCGGCCTGTCGCCGTCACGCATCGTCGCGGGCGCGCTCTCGGGCCGCCAGCGCCCACGGAGCGAACTCGGGAGGACGCGGCGCGGGAAGGCCGGTCTCCTCCTCGCAGCGGGCCACGATCTCGTCGATATCGCCGCCCATGTCGAAGAGATCGGGGTTGCCCCGCTCCAGCCGCATGCTCTCGCGTAGCGCATACGAGGCATCCTCGTCGACGGCCAAATCCTCGTCCACCACCACGCCGTAGCGTCGTGCGCCCTCGACCGTGACGAGGCCGGCTGCCACGTCGAATGCCACCTGCTCGACCGGACGCTCCAGCGGATCGCCCCAGCCGCCGCCGCCCCACGTGCAGTAGTGCACCACATCCCCCGGCTCGACCCGCACGCGATCGCACTTCGAGGGAAGGACCTCGATCGTTCCGTCCGTGCGCTCGACGTACTTTCGGCTGCGCGCACCCGGCAGCCCACCGCGCACGCCCCACGGGTACGAGAGCCAGCGGTCGTCGTGAATTGAGACGTCGCCGGCGTTGAGGATGCGATAGGCGGTGTGCACGCCGTTGCCGCCGCGGTGCAGTCCGGGCCCGCCGGAATCGGGGATCACCTCGTGGGCGTCCATGCGCAGCGGGCAGATCGCTTCGAGGTATTCGCACGGCACGTTGGTGAAATCGGGCCACATGCCGTGGCCATCGGCGCCGTCGCCCGACGGCGCGGCTGCGATGCCGCCGAACGCAATGTGAAAGAGCTGAAACCACTCGCCGCGCGAATCGTATCCCGAATAGAGGAAATGCGGGCTCGCCGAGAATCCGGCCGCGCACATGTAGTCGGGATTGCTCTGCCCGAACAGCCCTGCCAGCACGTCCATGCAGCGCGCCAGACCGTGCGTTCTGCAGGAGAGCGCCGCAGGCTTGATGGGCTTGTACAGCGTGCCCTCGGGGATGCGCACCTCCATCAGATCGTAGAATCCGTCGTTGAAAAGGATCTGAGGGTCCGCGAGCATGATGAGGAAAACGCCGCAATGCATCTTGGTCATTTCTTCGTTGCAATAGAAGTTAATGGAACTCTGTGACTGCGGGTCTGTTCCCTCGAAATCGATGATCAATTTGTCGTCTTCGCGCCATAGGGTGCAGGCGATCTTGTAGGGGCCCATGCCGACGCCGTCGTCATCCAGATAGTCTTCGAAGTACTGCTTTTCCTCCGAGATCCCCGTCAGGATGATGTGGCGCATTGCCCGGCGCGTTCGCTCCAACAACTCTTCCAGGGCGGAATAATAGGTGTCGTCGCCGAAGCGATCCGACAGTTCGATGACGCGTATCGCGGCGAGTCGGCACCCCGCGATCAGCGCATCCAGATCGCTCCGGTTCCAATGCGGCATGCGGCAGTTGTGCAGGATGAGCTGCAAAATCTCTTCCTGACGCTCGCCCCGCCGATAAATCTTGGTCGGCGGAATTATGATTCCCTCTTCGTAAATCTGCTGCGCGTCCGTCGGCATGCTGCCGGGGACTCGTCCTCCCGTATCTGTCATGTGGCCGAACATCGCGGCCCAGCCGATCACCCGGCCTTTCTTGAAGATGGGCAGCAGCACCAGCCAATCGGGCGTGTGGCTGATGGCGCCGTCGCAGGAATAGGGATCGTTGGTCAGAAAGACATCGCCCTCGTGAATCTCGCCTTCGTATGAATTGAGGAACACGTTGATGAAGGCGCCGAATTGCCCGACCACCATCTTGCCGTCGCGATTGGCGATCAGGGGAAACTCGTCGTGTTGCTCCCGAATGCCGGGCGACATGGCGGTGCGGAAGAGAACGGCATCCATTTCGTGACGCGCGTTACGAAGCGCATTCTCGATGATGTCGAGATCGACCGGGTCGACGTCGACCCGGCTAAAGGGTGTGTGATTGCTCTCGATGACGGTCGCCGCCATGGTCGTCCCTCGCTCACGCCGCCCGCGGGCGGATCAGAATGTTTCCGATCGCGTCGATTTCACCATCATGGTCCGGCAGCAGGACGGTGGTGGAATCGAGCTGCATCACGATCGCAGGGCCCTCGAGAACATTGCCCGCCACGAGCTTGGTACGGTCGTAGACCGGCACGTCGCGGTGGGCGCCGTTGACGTAGACCGTCTGGCTTCCCGCCTGAGCGGCGGAGGCATCGCGCGTTCCGGGCGTCATGCGCGGTGCGCTTAGGGGCGTCTCCTTGCCCTGCACGATGGCGCGCAGGTTGATGATCTCCCGGTCCATGTCGAGCGCGAACGTGTAGAGGCGCTCGTGCAGCGCATCGAACGCCTCTTCGATGCAGCCAAGTCCGTTCTCTCGGAGGTCCTCCATCTCCACGGTCACCGTCAGATGAAGCACCTGCCCGGCATAGCGGACGTCGATCTCGAAGTGTACGGATTGATCGGAGCGGGGAATCCCCTCGGCATCGAGGGACTTCGAGGCCTGTTCCGCAAGCTCCTCCAGGATCGCCAGGACGTCCGCATGACTGGTCTCGGAGAACCGCCGCATGAGGCTGCGCGACGCTTCGTCCCTGGTTCGCGTGGTCGCGTCACCATAGGCGCAGAGAACGCCTGGGCTCGGCGGCACGATCGCCGGCCAGCACCCGAGGATGCGCGCCAACGCGTTGGCATGCATCGGGCCTGCGCCGCCGAACGCAACCAGCGCAAAGTCACGCGGATCGAAACCCTGCTGCACGGACACGAGGCGCAGCGCACCGGTCATGGTCTCGTTCACGATGTCGTAGATGCCCGCGGCGGCCCGCTCCGTCGAGAAGCCGAGCGCGCGAGCGACCTTGCCGACTGCGTCCGCCGATCTTTCCCGGTCGAGCGCGAGGTCGCCGCCCAGCAACGACGCTTCGGGCAAATGACCGAGGACGATGTTCGCGTCGGTCACGGTCGGCTCCGTGCCTCCCTTGCCGTAGCCGGCCGGGCCGGGGTCGGCGCCGGCGCTCTCGGGCCCCACGCGAAGCGCCTTCGTCAGCGCGGGCACATGCGCGATCGAGCCGCCGCCCGCACCGACCGAGCGCACGTCGACCGACGATGCGCGCACGGTGAGATCGCCAACCGTCGTCTCGCGCCGGATTTGCGCGATGCCGTCCCTGACGAGGCACACGTCCGTCGAAGTGCCGCCCATGTCGAAGGTGAGGAGGTTATCGAAACCCGCTTGCTTCGCGATCCAGAGTGCGCCGGTCACGCCGCCGGCGGGGCCGCTCATCAGCAGGTTGACGGGAACCGTCTCGGCGCCAACCGGCGAAGTCAGGCCTCCGTCCGAGCGCAAGATGTGCAAGGTCACGCCACCGGAGAATTTTCCCAGTTCACCGCTCAGGTTGCGGACATAACGCGAGACAATCGGGCGAACATAGGAATTGCATACCGTCGTGATCGTGCGTTCGTATTCCTGCATCTCAGGAATCACGCGTGAGGAGAGCGAGATTGGAATGCCGGGCAGCTCCTCGGCTGCTATGCGGCCCGCAATCGTCTCATGGGAGTCGTTCGTATAGGAGTTGATCAGCGAAATCGTTAGCGCGTCGATCCCTTTTTTCTCTAGCGATCGCAGCGACTCGCGCAGATTGTCCTCGTCGAGCGTCTTGACGATGTCGCCTTTGGCATCGATTCGCTCATGCGCTTCCACCGTTAGCGCCAGGGGTGCAAGCGGTGGCGTCTTGTTGAAGATAACCCAAGCGCCGAGGCCGCCAGGGACGAAAGAGCGGGCGATTTGCAAGACGTGCCGATAGCCCTTCGTCGTGACCAAGCCCACGCGCGCGCCCTTGCCGGTCAGGATTGCGTTGGTCGCGACCGTCGTACCGTGCATGACGTTTTGAATTGCGCCGGGCTGTATCTCGGCCAGTTCGCAAACGCGGGCGATTCCATTCAGCACGCCAATCGATGAATCTGCGGGTGTGGACGGGACCTTGGCGACGTGAAAGCGGCTGTCCGCTTCGTTGATTAGGAGCACGTCCGTGAACGTGCCTCCCACGTCCACTCCCAGCCGATACGCCATCTTGCCTTCACCCCGGTTGGTAACGGTCGATTCTCGTTCAGCCCGCCGGACGCAAAGGCTACTTCCACCGCCGGCGCCGCACCAAGAGCTTTCCTGCCTCTCCGTTGCATGAGCCCAGATCGTGATCGTCTTGGGAATCGGATGGCTCGGTGCGAGTCTCAATTCGGACTGACTCATCGCGAAACAACGTTGCGCGAGAATTCTGGTTCGTCGCGCGATAAACTGTGCCCCCAGTAACTCCGAATTATTCGCAGAAACGCAATGTAAAAACTTTCGTGTCTTTACCGGCTATTTCAAACAACGGATCCCGTATTCGGCGGTCGATTTGAACAAATCAATAGTGCGATTTTGGAGGTTGGAAGAAATCGTGAGGTGCATGCCTTAAAAGGTAGTTACAAGATATTCGAGTGCGTTCTTCGAGAGGTCAGCGTGCGTTCGAGCCGTGGATGCTGCGAATGCGGCGCTAGATGCAGCGCTCAAAAAAGGCAAGGCATTTGCGGGCGAGAGGTCTTTGCCTTCCTTTCTCGGTGACCACGGCAGAGAAGCAATTGTTGGTCTTCATGGCTTCGTCGTTGAGAGAGATCAGGGCTCCAGAGTCCAGATAGCGCTCGGTAAAGTGGCGCCAGCCCATCGCGATACCTTGCCCACCGACGGCAGCTTCCAGCACATAGGTGTAGTTGTCGAAGCCCGCGACCCGCGGCTCAGGGGTGGGATACCCGGTGACGTCGAAGTAATCATTCCACGACGCCCAACCCTCATTGGGCCGCGAGATGTCGAGAAGGGTCAGCGTACTCCAGGCGGTCGTGGGAAGTTTGAGGGTTTCGGCATGGATCGCGGCGTAGCCGGGCGAGCAGAGCAGTAACACTTCTTCCCGAAGAACAATCTTACAGTCCTCAGGGCTGGCTGTTGTTGGATTCCAAGTCAATAGAACGTCGGGCACCGGCGAGGGCGGCAGGTACCGAATGTTGTGTTGGTAGGTCAGGATCCGCACTCTCACCCGCTCGCCAAGTGCCTTCTGGAGTGTGTCGAATCGCGGCATTAGGAAAAGGTGCGATATCTCGTCCGAGCAAGCAATCACGAGCTCCACCTGCTCGACGGTCGAAAGTTCCGCCACCTCCGCTGCGCCTGCATGGATAGCGCCGAGACCGATAGCGACGGCATCTCGATAGCGGCTCCCCGCATCCGTCAGGCTCACCCCGGTGCGGGACCGGTCGAACAATCGAGTGGAGAGTTGCCGCTCCAGGCTCGCAATATGACGACTGATGGCGGACTGCGACGTACGCAACTCCCGGGCGGCACGAGAGAAATTGCCGTGCCGCGCGGCGCTCTCGAAAGCGATCAGGGCGCTGGTCGGCGGTATCCGATATGGCCCACGCCTACTCATGCCCATTGTGGTATACTCTTGCTCACGAAATGGCAATAATTGACTTCGGCCTGATAAAAAAAATTAGTCGGTAATATATCAATTCAAACACTCATTATACCAACGTCGGCATCATTTTATGCTGCTGAGTGTTAGCGGTTTCATTGGAATTTCTAATAGACCCGTCCTCGAATCCAACAGAGTCATCAAGGGGGACGGTGGCGCCCGACCTCAAGGCGTGCTTCGAAAAGCGCATCATTTGACCTCGCACGAATTGCGGATGCGCCGGCAGTTGCGGGGAGGAATCAGCTCATTTCTGATTTGGGCGAGACGTAGGAGCGCGTGAGTGCAGGCGCATGAAGTTGGCGTCTCAATCCTTCCGTGCACGGCAAGACTATCCCATATGAATCCGTTCACACCGGCCTATTGCGGAAACCGGACGGGTTTTTTATGCGCCGCGGCTCTTCCTGCGGGCGTTGCGCGCATCGTAAGATCGACTCGTGTCAACCTGTCTTCGCCGCAACCGCCTGGCGAATCGAGTGCGAGGCGGGACCTCCTTCCTCTTGAGAGAGATGGGACCGTGGCCACGCCGCAACGCTCTCGACGATGACGACGATGAGAGCTCTGTGGTGGAGCCCATGGCGGGAGGTCGACGGTCCGATCATCCTTCACGTGGACCTCACGCCCGATGCGGAGCGCGAGGCGCGCGCCTTCGACCTGCTGGATGACGAAGAGCGCGCGCGCTGGCACCGTTTTCTGGCGGTCGGCGCCCGGCGTCAGTTCGTGCTGTGCCGTGCTGCGCTTCGAGTCGTCCTTTCGGAACGGTTGGGCTGCACGAATCGGGTGCTCTCCTTCGGTTATCGCGAGCACGGCAAGCCTTTCGCCACGGTGGACGGGCAGCGTGCGGATGTCGGCTTCAATGTCAGTCACAGCGGCGGACACGGCCTCATCGCGATAGCGGCCCATGACTGGCTCGGCGTCGATGTGGAAGAGCGCGTATCCAACCGCGACCTCGAAGGTATCGGCAGCCTGGTCTACGGACCTGTGGAACGGCGCTTCCTGGCCAACGCCACGGGCTGCGAGAAAGTCCAACTCTTCTATCGGCTATGGAGCCTGAAGGAGGCCCTGATCAAGGCTCTTGGCGCCGGCTTCTCCCTGAATCCATCCAGGTTCGAAATCCCTCCGGCGATGCTGCAGGGCGAACGGGCGGCCTCGTTTCGATTCCCGCACGCACCATCGAGCGAGTGGCGGCTCCTGGACTTGGGCGAGCCTCGGTTCGCCGCCGCACTCGCTTACAAGTTGCCTCCGTTGGACCCGGCAACGGCGGCCGGGCGGTAGCGATGAGCGCTCCCCGAGGCGCGCGGCGGTTGACCGGCCGCTGTCGGCTGCCAAGCTGAGGCAGACGGCAGGGTTGGACGAGAAGGAGACGAGCGATGGAAGGCAAGCTCTGCATCGTCACCGGCGCGACCGACGGGATCGGCCGCGTCACCGCGCGGGCGCTGGCCGAACGGGGTGCCGAGGTCGTGCTCGTCGGGCGCAACGCCGCCAAGGGCGCGGAGGTCTGCAAGGCGATCCAGCGCTCCTCGCGCAACAACCGCGTCCGCTTCGAGCAGGCCGACCTCTCCAGCCAGGCCGAGATCAGGGCGCTGGCGGAGCGCCTCACCGAAGGCGGTGCGGCCATCGACGTCCTCGTCAACAACGTCGGAGCCCTGTTCACCCGCCGGCGCGAGAGCAGCGACGGGATCGAGATGACCTTCGCCCTCAACCATCTGGGCTATTTCCTCCTGACTGGGCTTTTGCTCGAGAGCCTGAAGGCGAGCGCCGCGGCCCGCATCGTCAACGTCGCTTCCGAAGCCCATCGCGGGGGCGATATGAATCTCGAGGACCCGCAGGCGACGAAACGCTACAGCGGCTTGCGCGCCTATCAGCAGAGCAAGCTCGCCAACATCCTTTTCACCTATCGCCTGGCGACGCTACTGGAGGGGACCAAGGTCGCGGCCAACTGCCTGCACCCCGGCTTCGTCGCCAGCAAGTTCGGGCAGAACAACGGTTGGATCTTTTCCACCATGCTGAAGACCCTGATGCGCTTCTCCGCAATCGACGTGGAGGCCGGCGCACGTACCAGCGTCCATGTCGCGGCCAGCGCCGACGTCGCGGGGGTCTCGGGCCGCTACTTCGACAAGAGCCGTGAGACCACCAGCTCGCTCGCCTCGCGCGAAGAGGAAACCGGCCGGCGCCTGTGGGAGCTGAGCGAGAGTCTGACCGGCCATCGCTACTGAGCGCGTAGCCCGCTATAACGATCTTCCGGTCGCATTGCGGATGCGGTCCAAGCCAAGTCTGCCCCCTCCACCATCCACCCAATTGGAGCAATTGAATGTCCCTCAACGTCTATCTCTTCTTCGACGGCAATTGCCGCGAGGTGTTCGAATTCTACCGCTCGGTCTTCGGCGGCGAGTTTGCGATGATCCAGACCTTCGGCGAGGGCCCGCCCGGCATGAACGTGCCGGACTCCGAGAAGGACAGGATCATGCACGTGTCGCTCCCCGTCGGCTCTACCGTGCTGATGGGCAGCGACAGCACCTCGGCCTTCGGCCCGCCGCCGGCGGCCGGCGACAACTTCGCCATCTCAATATCCGCCGAGAGCAGGGAGCGGTGCGACGACCTGTGCGCCAGGCTGTCCGAGGGCGGCACGGTGACGACACCCCCGCAGGAGATGTTCTGGGGCGCCTACTTCGGCTGCTGGACCGACCGATACGGAATCAAGTGGATGGTCAACTGCGAGCTGGAAAAAGAGTAGGCCGACCTAGTCCCCCACCTCGCGGCGGGCGTCGCGGAGATGCGCCGCTAAACCCATTAGGCGGCGGTCGCGCCATGCCTGGCGCTCGCCGTGGCCCTCCATGGGCAGCCGCCCCCGGCGCTCCTCGTGCGCCTGGGCGACCACCGCGTCGGACCAGGGCTGGGCCGGCTCCCCCTGCTTCACGAACTCGTAGAAGCCCTCGCCGAGGCGCGCGCAGAAGTCCGCGAGCCCGCCCGGTGCGTTCAGGTCGATGGTCTCGAACGGCCCGATGAAGGACCAGCGGCGGCCGAGCCCCGCCGAGATCGTCGTGTCGATGTCCTGCGCCGTGGCGTAGCCGCCTTCCAGCAGGCGGAACGCCTCCCACAGGAGCGCCGCCTGCAGCCGGTTGGCGATGAAGCCGTCGATCTCCCGCGTGAGCCTGACCGGCTCCATGCCGGCGGCCTCCATCAGCGCCCAGCAACGCGTGACCGTCTCCTCCTCGGTCCAGGGCGCCGGCACCATCTCGACCAGAGGAATCACGTAGGGCGGGTTGATGGGGTGCGCGATCAGGCAGCGCGGAGCGATGCCCAGCCCCTCGGTGAAGGTCGAGGCGGGAATACCTGAGGACGACGAGCCGATCACCAGCGCCGGCCCTGCAATGCCGTCGATCTCCTCGTAGACCTCGCGCTTCACGTCGGCGCGCTCGAACACGCTCTCCTGCGCGTAGCCCGCGCCATCCAGCGCGTCGGCGAGGCCTGCGGCGATGGAGATGCGCGCCCGGGCGGCTGCAGGATCGTCGATCAGTCCGTGGCCTTCGAGCGCCTCCAGGTTGGTCTCGATGCGGTCGAGCGCGGCCTCGCACTGGCCGTCCGTCCCGTCGTAGAGCGCGACCCGGTGGCCGGCGCGGGCGAAGACGATCGCCCAGGCGCTGCCGACCAGGCCGGCGCCGATGATCGCGATCTTGTCGGGCATGATGCTCTCCTCAGGCCGCCTCGGCGGCGATGTTGTTGAAGGCGGCGAGCGAGCGCTCGATGGCGTCCTGCGCGAGGTCGTCGACGATGAAGACGATGTGCGAGCGGCGGTCGTCGGTCGGCCAGGCGGCGAGATGGATCGGCGGGTGGACGACGTGCTGCACGCCGTTGACCACCACCGGCGCCTCGGTGCCGGCGACGTTGAGGATGCCCTTCACGCGCAGCACCTTCTCGCCGTGGGTGTGGAGCAGCATGGTCAGCCAGATGCCGAAGGCGGTCCAGTCCAGCGCGCCCTCGAAGCTCAGCGTGAAGGAATGGATGTGCTCGTCGTGGCGCGAGATGTCGTGCCCGTGCCCGCGGTCGTCCGCCGCGTCCTTCTCGGCCTCGGCCGCGAGCCAGCGGCGCACCTCGGCGCCCTTGGTGCGGGCGTCATAGACATCGGCGCGCAGCACGCGCGGCACGTCGACCTCGCCGTTCACGGCCATTATCTGGTCGGCCGAGCCGTTGAGCCGGGTCAGCTTCCCGCGCAGCCGGGCAAGGGTATCGGTGTCGGCAATGTCCGGCTTGGTGAGCACGATCCGGTCGGCCACCGTCGCCTGCTTGACCGATTCCGGATGGCGCTTGAGCTGCCGTAGCCCGTTCACGCCGTCCACCGTCGTGATCACCGAGCCCAGGCGATAGTGATGCTTCAGCATCGTGTCGGCGCTGAGGGTGAAGAGGATCGGCGCAGGGTCCGCGAGCCCCGTGGTCTCGACGATGAGCCGCCGATAGGGCGGAATCTCGCCGCGGGCGCGCCGGCTGTTGAGGTCGATGATCGCGTCCTTGAGGTCGCCCCTGATGGTGCAGCAGAGGCAGCCGCTCTCCAGCAGCACGGTGTTCGCGTCCATCGCCTCCACCAGGAAGTGATCGAGGCCGACGGCGCCGAACTCGTTGACCAGCACCGCGGCGTCGGCGAGGGAGGGGTGGCGCAGCATGTGGTTGAGCAGCGTCGTCTTGCCGCTGCCGAGAAACCCGGTAACGACGATGACCGGGGTGAGCCGCGCGTAGGCCGCCATCGGTCCTAAGCCCGCCGCCGGGCCGCCCGGCCCCCGGCGGACCGCGCGGTCTCCAGTCGCTCCACCAGGACAGGGTCGAGCGGGTCGGGTGCGTACCCGACCAGGCCCTCGACCGCCGCCCAGAGCGTGGGCAGGTCGGCCGCCATCTCGGTCGCGCCGCCGCTCCGCCGGTGCACCATGTATTGCGCGCCGGCCCAGTCGTCGGCGGTGCAGCCGTAGGCACCGAGCACGCGGTTGAGCAGCGCGAGGCGGCGCATACGCTCCAGGTGCCGCTCCCGGCCGCTCGGCGCCGCGGCGCTCCGGCCCGCATCGGTGCCTGCCTCAGTCCAATGCGGACCGTCGGTGAGGACCCCGCAGAGCGCGCACATCGCGGGCTGGTGGCCTACTTCTTCCTGGACGACCGCTTGCCCTTGAACGGCCGGCGCTTGATGAAGTCGTCGGCGATCTCGTCGAAGGTGGCCCAGATCACCCCTTCGTGGGCGGCGATGTGGCCGATGATCCGCTCCAGCATCAGCAGCGTCTGCGGCCGGCCCGAAATGTCCGGGTGGATGGTCAGCGTGTAGACCGCGTAGTCCATCTCGCGATAGACCCAGTCGAACTGATCGCGCCACCACTCCTCGATATCGCGCGGGTTGGTCCAGCCGCCGGAGTTCGGCACCTTCTTCATGAACATCATCGGCGGCAGGTCGTCCAGGTACCAGCTGCCGGGGATCTGCACGATGGGGAAGGTGGTGCCCTTCTTCATCGGCTTCATCCACGTCTTCGCCGGCTTGGAGTAGTCGATCAGCGTCCACTCCTCGTTGATCCGCATCCAATAGGGCTCGAAGTCGTGGTGCATCTGGCTGTGGTCGTACTTGATTCCACGCTCCATCAGCAGGTGGGGCGTGTAGGCGCTCATCTCCCACCAGGGCGCGACATAGCCGGTCGGCGCCTTGCCGGCGAGCTTGGTGACCAGCTCCAAGGTCTTGTCGAGGACGTCCGCCTCCTGCTCGGGCGTCATCGCGATCGGATTCTCGTGGGTGTAGCCGTGCAGCCCGATCTCGTGCCCTGCCGCCGCGACCGCCTTCATCTCCCTGGGGAAGGTCTCGATCGAGTGGCCGGGAATGAACCAGCTGGTTTGAATGCCCGCCCGGTCGAACAGCTTGAGCATGCGCGGGGTTCCGACCTCGGAGGCGAATACGCCCCGCGAGATGTCGCTCGGCGAATCGCCGCCCGCGTAGGAGCCGATCTGCCCCGCCACGGAATCGACGTCCACGCCGATCGACACGAAGATTTCCTTCTTGGCCATCGCGGCCTCCTCTCCACGTGATTGGCGCGGAGACTATGGAAGCCAGCGGGCCCTGACAACCGGCGCCGACCCGGCGGCGCAGGAAGAGAGGCGGGATTAGCCGAGGCGTGTGCGCTGTCACGCATCCCTTGGTGATCAAGGGCTCCAGCTGATCCGAGATTTTTCTTACCCCGGCGGCTTCGCAGACATCTGCGGCCCTGAGATCGGCGGATAGGGCGGATCGAGGATTTCCACCCCATAGCCGACGACGCTCCCAGGCTCACTTCCGGCCCCGTCGCGTCGTCCCGCCCGAATCGGATAGAAGGTGTCGCCATCGGGCCAGAGGCCCTCGTTCCATCCACCAGCCCTGGTAGGGAGAACGTGATGGCGACAACGGAGAAGCTACCCTTTTCCTGGCAGGCTGTCGAAGGCCTGCCGGACCTGGATCGCCTGCGTCTGGTGCTCGACACCCTGCCCGACGAGGAGATCGTGGCTGCGCTTGAGGCCGGGCGAGGTCGCGGGCGCAACGACTACCCGGTGCGGTCGATGTGGCGTGCGCTGATCGCGGGCGTGGTGTTCCAGCACGCCTCGATCCAGTCGCTGCTGCGGGAGATGGGCCGCAACCCGGCGCTCCTGGAACTCTGCGGGTTCGACCCGCTGCCTTTCCAGAGCGCGCCCGTGTTGGAGCTTCGCGCAGGTACGAAGGAGCCACCATGCGCGGTGGCGCATCCGGCGCAGGTCCGCTCGACGGTGCCCAGCCACTGGAACTTCTCGCGCTTCCTGCGGCGCGTCGTGCTGCTTGAGAACGAGTGCAGCCTGGTGTCCGCAATGGTCGAGAGCCTGCGCGCGTCGCTCTTCGAAGAGCTGCCCGACTTCGGCCGCCATCTCGGCTACGACGGCAAGGCGATCGAGAGCCACTCGACGGGCCGGGTTGCCGAGGACAAGGGGAAGACCTCCGACCCCGACGCCGACTGGGGCAAGCATGAGACGAGCGGGGTGAACGCCAAGACCGGCGCGATCTGGAAGAAGGTGAAATCATGGTTCGGCTACGGCCTCCACCTGATCGCCGACACCCACTACGAGGTCCCGGTGGCCTTCGAGGTGACGCGGGCGTCGGACTCGGAGGTCAAGATGCTCCCCAAGATGCTGGAGAACCTGTTCGCAAGAGCGCCGGAAATGGTGGAGCGCTGCGACGACTTCAGCGCCGACCGCGGTCTCGACAACGCTCCCCAGAAGAAGTTGCTCTGGGATAAGTGGGCCATTCGGCCGCTGGTCGACACGCGCTTGATGTGGAAGGCCGAGAAGGAGGAGCCGGGCTATGATCCGACGAAGCCGATCACGCGGGCGCTGTTCCCCAACCGCGCCGACGTCGTCGTTCACGACGAGCGCGGCCGCGTGTCCTGCATCTGCCCCCAGACCGGCGAGGTCCGCGCCATGGCCTTCCAGGGCTTCGAGGCCGAGCGCGGCCTCTGCGGCACGCTGAAATACCGCTGCCCGGCGGCGGCCTTCGGCTTCGACTGTGCAGGCAGCAAGGCGTGCCACCGGGCGGGCGGGGTGGAGCCCGGCGAGTACGGCCGCATCGTGCGCATCGATCTCGACAAGAACGACCGGCGCGTCTTCACCCCGACGCCCTGGGGCAGCCCGTCCTGGCGGCGCGGCTACAACCGGCGCTCTGCGATAGAGAGGATCAACAGCCGCCTCGACAACAGCTTCAACTTCGAGACCCACTACATCCGCGGGCTCGCTAAGATGAAGACCCGTGTCGGGCTGGCGCTGGTGGTGATGATGGCGCTGGCCCTTGCGCAGGTGCGGGCCGGCCACGCGGAGCGGATGCGCTCGCTGGTCGGCGCGGTGCCGTACCTCGACACCGGCTGACCGGTTGTCCCACCTCCGACATCGCCGCTCGACCAAGCCGCCTGCCGGCGGATGGCAGACCGCGGCCATCCATGTCACGATGTTCCCGTAGCGTTCCGATCTCGCGTCTAATCGCTGCATTCTGCTCACCCGGCGGGGATCAGGCAGTCGATATCCGGCCGCCAAAGATCAGCGTCACGATGTCGAAATACGCCACAGCGCACATTCCTCTTAGCCGGGATCAAGTGGGACCAAGTGGGATTAAGCGGGATAAGTGGGATTCGCCGGGATGAAGCGGGATTGAGTGGGATAAGTGGGATTGAGTGGGATAAGTGGGATTCCATGGGACAAGCGGGATTCCGTGGGACAAGTGGGATTCCGTGGGACGAGCGGCGGCCTGCGAAGGCTGCGGCCATTCGACCGCGAAGCGCTGTCTCGCCGCAACTGCGGTGCCCTGCTCGCCTTCACTGCGCATGGCGCGAGTCTGGCGCGGGCGGCAGCCGCCGTGCACCGCACCATGTTGCTCTGTGAGTCAGCCCGACGACACCGCCAACTTGCGAGCCTTGGGATTAACTCGTTATAGAGCAGTCTACTGATCTTCCCCCATTGGATTGGTCCACTCTTAGGTTATGGAACGAGGAGGACCGACGATGGCAAGGAAGCGCTACGAGCCTGAGGAGATCGTCAGCCTGCTGCGGCAGGCTGAGGTTCTGCACGGCCAGGGCCTGTCGATGGCGGACGCGATCCGTCAGCTCGGGATCAGCGAGGTCACGTTCTATCGCTGGCGCGAGGAGTACGCCGGGATGAGCGGCGATCAGCTCCGCCGCCTCAAGGAGCTTGAGAAGGAGAACGAGCGGCTGCGCCGTGCGGTCTCTGACCTGACACTGGACAAGCAGATCCTCAAAGAGGCCACAGGGGGAAACTTATAAGCCCCTCGCGCCGCCGCCAGTGCATCGACCATGTTCGTAACCGGCTTGGGATCTCGGAGCGTCGGGCCTGCCGGACCCAGCGCCACATCCCGCGCGGCCGCGACGACGAGGACCGCCTGGTCGTGGACATGATCGAGCTGGCCCGCAAGTCAGGCCGTTACGGCTGCCGACGGATCGCCGCCCTGCTTCCCCTACGATGTGCAATACCTGCCGGGCAATCGCCTGGTCTCGACCTCAGACTGTACCTGGAAGAAGTAGCGGGTTGGTTGTCTGCCCCGGTGGGGCCGTCCCATTCCACACACACTCACCGCAAGAACAGGCGGTACGCGGGGTTATCGGTCTCCTCCCGGTAGTGGTATCCCACCTGTGCGAGGAATGACTGGAAGTCGGCGCGTTCGGCTTGCGGCACCTGCAGGCCGATCAGGACCCGGCCGTAGTCCGAACCGTGGTTGCGGTAGTGGAACATGCTGATGTTCCAGGGCCTGCGCCCCATCTGCGTGAGAAAATGCATGAGGGCGCCCGGCCGCTCGGGGAAGTCGAAGCGATAGAGCACCTCGTCCAGCTCGCCCGGCGCGTGGCCGCCCACCATGTGGCGCACGTGGAGCTTGGCCATCTCGTTGTCGGTCAGGTCCAGGACGGAATAGCCATCGCGTTCCAGCGCATCGACCAGTGACTGCTTGTCGGCGCCGGCATCGCTGATCTCGACGCCCACGAAAATGTGGGCAGCGGCCTCGTCGGCGTAGCGGTAGTTGAACTCGGTGATAGAACGGTCGCCGATCAGCTCGCAGAAGCGCATCAGGCTTCCCGGCCGCTCGGGAATGGTCACCGCGAGCAAGCTCTCCCGCTGCTCGCCGAGCTGGGCCCGCTGCGCGATATGGCGGAGCCTGTCGAAGTTGACATTGGCCCCGCTCACCACCGCCGCGTAGCGCCTGCCGTCCGCTCCGCCCTCCCGCTCGACGTAGCGCTTGAGACCCGCGACCGCGAGCGCACCCGCCGGCTCTGCGATCGAGCGGGTGTCCTCGAAGATGTCCTTGATCGCCGCGCAGATTTCGTCGGTGGAGACCAGCACAACCTCGTCGACGCACTCGCGCGCGATGCGGAAAGGCTCGGCCCCGATCTGCTTCACCGCGACGCCGTCCGCGAAGATGCCGACACTGTCCAGCACCACCCGCTCGCCTGCCGCGAGCGCTGCGTGCAGGGTCGGCGTCTCCTGCGGCTCCACGCCGACGATGCGCGTCTCCGGCCACAACGCCTTGATGTAGGCGGCTATGCCGGCGATGAGCCCGCCGCCGCCGACGCTGACGAAGATCGCATCGAAGGCCTCGCCCTGCTGGCGCACGATCTCCATCCCTACCGTGCCCTGGCCTGCGATGACGTGCTCGTCGTCGTATGGCGGGATCAGCACCATGTCGCGCGCGGCGGCGAGGGCTTCCGCCCTCTCCTTCGCCTCGTCGTAGGAGGTGCCGGCGAGCAGCACCTCGGCGCCGAGCCGCTCGACCGCGTCCACCTTGATGCGGGGCGCGGTCTCCGGCATGACGATGAGCGCCTGGACTCCCAGCCTGCGCGCGGCCAGCGCGACCCCCTGCGCATGATTGCCGGCCGAGGACGCGATGACGCCCCGCGCCCGTTCGTCGGGCGCGAGAGAGGCGAGCTTGTTGTAGGCGCCCCGGAGCTTGAACGAGAAAACCGGCTGCAGGTCCTCCCGCTTGAGCCAGACCTCGCAGCCGAGGCGGGAGGTGAGCTTCGGCGCACGCTCAAGCGGCGTCTCGCGCGCGACGTCGTAGACTCGCGCCTTCAGGATCTTCGTGACGTATTCTCGGGACATGGGGTCCGCTCGTTCGAATGGGTGCCGGCGCGGCCACCGTCAGCCTTTGGCAGCCACGGACTCGGCATGCACATGGCACCGAGGCGGCAGCAAATCAATGAGCCAGGATTTACCGAACCGACCGTGGCCGTAGTGAGAAGCTCCCGCTCACCCTAAGCTGCGCGCGACGATAGCAGGGGCGGGGTATCGACAAATGACGAAGCGTTCGGGCGCGGAAGTTCTGGCGGAGATGCTGCAGGGCTACGGCGTCACGCATGTCTTCATGGTGCCGTCGATCCTGCGGCGCGCCCTGGTCGAGATGGAGCGGCGCACGGCGATCAGGCGCGTCCAGGTTCACGCCGAGAAGTCGGCCGCCTACATGGCCGACGGCTATGCAAGGGCCTGCGGCCGCCCCGGCATCTGCATGGCTCAGGTGGTGGGCGCGCTCAACCTCGCCGCCGGCCTGCGCGACGCCTGGCTCGCCCACGCGCCGGTGATCGCCATGACCGGCGGTCGCGATCCGCGCACCAAGTTCCGCAAGGCGTACCAGGACCTGGACGACGTGCCGGCTTTCGAACCGGTGACCAAGTTCAACGCGACCGTGGACGAGGTCACGCGCATTCCCGACCTGCTGCGCCAAGCCTTCCGGGTCGCCGTCTCGGGTAAGCCCGGCCCGGTGCACCTGCAGTTCCGGGGCAACGAGGGGCAGATCGACTACGAGGAAGCGGAGATGGAGCCCCTCGCGGAGGAGCTGTTCGCACGGGTGCCGCCGTTCAGACCGGCGCCTGCGCCCGAGCACGCCCGTGCTGCGCTCGATGCGATCGAGGCGGCGGAGCGGCCGGTGTTCGTCGCAGGCGGCGGGGTTCGTGCATCGGGTGCGGGCGCGGCGCTGGTGGCGCTCGCCGAGCGTCTGGCCGTTCCGGTGGCGACCTCGCTCCATGGCAAGGACACCATTACAGGCGATCATCCTCTCTCCGTCGGCGTGGTCGGGACCTATTCACGCGAGAGCGCCAACCGGGTCGTCGGCGAGGCCGATCTTGTCTGCTTCGTCGGCAGCGAGACCGGCGGCATGACCACGCATTTCTGGCAGGTGCCGCCCATCGGCACGCCTGCGGTGCAGATCGACATCGAGCCCCAGTCCCTCGGCCGCAACTACCCGCTCAAGGCGGCGGTCTGCGCCGACGCGAAGTTAGCCCTCCAATGGATGCTGTCCCATGCCGATCCCCGGTCGTCCGAGCGCCGGACGGCGTGGACCGCCCGCGTGCGCTGGATCGTGGCGGAGTGGCACGACCGCCACCGGCCGCTCCTGGAGTCCGAGGCCGTGCCCATCAGGCCCGAGCGCATCTGCCACGAACTCACGCGACACTTGCCGGAGGACGCCATCGTCATGGCTGACACCGGGCACTCGGGCATGTGGATGGGCGGCATATACGACCTGCGCGCGCCCGGACAGAGCTACATTCGGAGCGCCGGCCATCTCGGCTGGGCCTTCCCTGCCGGCCTGGGTGCCAAGTGCGCGGCTCCGGATCGCCCGGTCTTCGTCTTCACCGGCGATGCCGGCTTCTGGTACCACCTCGGCGAGATCGAGACGGCGGTGCGCTGCGGCATCAACACCGTCACGCTGGTGAACAACAACAGCTCGGGCAATCAGGGCTCGCCCGGTTTCGACCGCGCCTACGGCGGGCAACAGTCCGAGAAGGGGCGCGAGCTCTGGACCTACAATGACGTCAACTTCGCCACCATCGCCGAGGCCATGGGGGCGTTGGGACTGCGCGTCGAGGACCCCGCCGACATCCCCGGCGCGCTCAAGACCGCCTTCGCCGCCGAGAGGCCGGCAGTGATCGATGTCGTGAGCGATATCGAGGCCCAGGCACCGCTCGCGGTGGTGGGCGGGCCATCCGCTCCCTGACCGATCCGACCCGGATGTCTCAACGCGGTCACGGCTCGCGCCTGACTTGGGCGAGCGTGCGTTGCCGCGCCAAGCGTGCGAGGCGATCGCGGATTATCCGAAACAGGCCCGCCGGCAAAATGCCGTAGGCCCACTGCCCCGGTGCGACGGGCAGAAGGTCCGGCCCCGGCCATTCGAACCTGTTCACCTCCGACACGATGACCCAGGATTGCTCCGGGTCGAGGCCGAGACGGCGCTTCGTCAGCGGGGGTATCTCAACACCCGTCGCGGGATCGTCGGGCTTTCGGTGCGTGATTGGGGCGACGAGGACGATCTTGCCGAACTCGTCATCGGGTTCTACCGCCAGGACGACGACGGCGGGTCGGTACTTGGTGCCTTCCTCTCGACCCTGCGTTGCGTCGCTCTGCCAGAGATAAGCGTAGCTGATGACGAGTCCGGGCTTCGGATCAGGAATCCGCGCCATGTTGGGCCGTCAACTCGTGATCGTATTGGGCGGCCTCGGCCGGCGGCTCGGCGCGGCTGATCGCGTCGATCTCGGCGTTGGAGAGCTCTTCCACAGCAAGCACTTGACGGTCCCGCCGCTTGAGGCGCTCATACTCGTCAACCGAGAGAATTACGAGCCGGTCCCTACCGTTCCGGGTGATCGCCAGAGGCGCCTTCAGCGCCTCGTCCTGACAGCGCCCGAAGTTACGTTGGAACTCGCGTGACGTGACTCGCTGCATGTCCCTCGCTCCGGTCCATATAATAAGCATTATACGGATTGTCAGACAGCGGGTCGAGCAGCGAACAGGCCCCGCTCGCGGCAATCGGCGCCGGCGGCTGAGGCACCGGGCGGCGCGCCCTCTGGTTGCGCACCGCCCGGCCTCAAAACAAGACGTCTACTTCTTCAGGCGGGTCCACATGGTGTCGTAGACCTCCTGAGTCGCCTGATCGCACACCGCGACGAACGTGCCGGCGGGCGCATCGGCGGGCGGAACCGATTCAGGCTGGGTGGCGAGCTCCGGATCGAGATGCGGCGTCACGCCCTTCACGCCGGCGGCGTAGCGTGCGTAGTTGGTCACCGCGGCGATATTCTCCGGCTCCAGCAGGAAGTCCATGAACTTGAGCGCGCTGGCCCGGTTGGGCGCGTCCTTCAACAGAACGACATTGTCCATCCAGACGACGTAGCCCTGGCGCGGATAGGCGTACTCGATGTTGGCGCCCTCTGCCCGCGCCTTGGCACCGAAGCCGTTCCAGATCATCCCCACGGCGGCGTCGCCGGAGACGAGCACATCCTTGGCGCCGTCGGAGTTGAACGAGGCCCAGTGCGGCTTGGCCGCCTGCAGCAGCGCATCGAGTGCCTTCAGCTGCTCACGGTCGGTCGAGCACTGCGGAATGCCGAGATGCAGCGAGGCCAGCAGCATGACCTCGCCCTGGGCGTCGAGCACGTTGATCTTGCCCTTCAGCTCATCCGGCGGGTCGTAGACGATGCTGGTGTCGTTGATGTCGCCTTGATAGACGTCCCGGTTCACCGAGAAGCTGGTCGAGCCCCACTGGTAGGGGATCGAGTGCTTGCGGCCCATGTCGAAGGGCACGTCCACCCACTGCGGCTCCATGTTGGCGAAGTTGGCGAGCTCGCCGTCGGCGATAGTGTCGAGCATTCCTTCGCCGATCATGATCTCGACCATGTAGTCGCCCGGCACCGCCACGTCGTAGGAGCCGAGCTTGCCGGCCTTGAGCGAGGCCAGCATCGCCTCGTTGGAATCGAAGGTGTCCATGGTCACCTCGATTCCGGTCTCGGCCGAGAACTTGTCCAGCAGTTCCTGCGGGATGTACTCGAACCAGTGGTAGATCGAGAGCTTGTCCTGAGCGTGAGCCGCACCTGCGACAAAAGTCAGGGCTAACGCCGCTATTCCGGCTTTGAGAACGGTCCGCATGTCTCCCTCCTTGGTTGCGGTGGATTTACGATGAGGTTTACGCCTCCGCCTTCGTTCCCTGACGCCCGTAACGACTGATGAAATAGGAGAGCGTCACGATCAGGATCGAGACGGTGAGCATGAGCGTACTGAGCGCCATGATGTTGGGTTTGATCCCCTGCTTCACGGCCCCGAATATTGCCGTGGGCAGGGTCTCGATGCCGGCGCCCTTGATGAAGTTGGTGATGATGAAATCGTCGAGAGAAATAATGAACGCCAACAGAAAGCCTGCGAGAATTCCAGGTGCCATCAACGGCATGAGAACGCGGAGAAACGCCTGGAACCGGCTCGCGTAAAGATCCTGCGCGGCCTCTTCGTAACTGCCGTCGATGCCTTGCAAGCGGGCCGCTATCGGCAGGTACGCAAAGGGAATGCAGAAAACAATGTGTGCCACCAGAATCGAGAGATAACCGAGCGTGAATCCGATGGCGCTGAAGAACACCAGCGTCGCCACGGCGGTGACGATCTCCGGCACCATGATCGGCATGCTGATCAGCGCAAGGTTCAGCGCCTTCCCTTTAAATGCACCGCCCCGCACCATGGCCACTGCAGCGGCCGTTGCGATGATGGTGCTGGCAACGGCGGCCGACAGCGCGATGGTCAGCGAGTTCCACGCGGCGTCCTTGAACTTGGCCGATTCGGGCCCGGTGAAGATGTCCATGTACCAGCGGAAGCTGAACCCGCCCCAGCGGGTGATCGAGAGCGAGTCGTTGAAGCTGTAGACCATCACCACGAGAAGGGGCGCGTAGAGCACGACGAGGCAGAGGATGGTTACCGGCAGGAAGCCGGGATAACGGCGGATGTTGATCCTGTGTCGCATCTCAGGCCGCCTGCTGCGCACTGCGCCGCGCCTGCCGGCGCGCGTAGATGAAGAGCGCGATCAGCACGAGCGAGAGCAGAATCATCGAGGCGGCCGCGCCGAAGGGCCAGTTGCCTGCATTGCCCTTGAACTGCTCTTCGATGAGGGAGCCGATCAGAAAATTCTTGGCGCCGCCCAGCAGGTCCGGCGCGAGGAAGGCGCCGAGGCTCGGCACGAAGACCAGAATGCACCCGGCCACGATACCCGGCCGAACGATCGGCAGGATGACGCGGCGCAGGATCGTCCAGCGGTTGGCGTAGAGATCGGCTGCCGCTTCGGAGAGCGCGAAGTCGTAACGCTCCACCGAGGCATAGATCGGCAGCACCATGAACGGCAGGTACGAGTAGAAGAGACCGAGCTGGACCGCGAAGTCCGTGTTGATGAGCGCGATCGGCTCGCTGATGACGCCCAGGCCCATCAGGGCCTCGTTGAGCGGCCCGTTGTCCCGGATCAGGAACTTCATCGAGACGGTGCGGATCAGCAGGTTCACCCAGTAGGGCACGGTCACCAGGAAGAGCCACATCGAGCGCGTCGCGGGCGAGCGCGTCGCGATGAAGTAGGCGGTCGGGAAGCCGATGATCAGGCAGAGTAGCGTGGCGACGGCGGCCTGGATGATCGAGCGCACGAAGATGACGATGTAGGTCCACTCGATCTGCGGCGGTTCGTCACCGAAGAGGCCGCGGTCGAAGATGAACTGGTCGTAGGCCGCGAGCGAGAACTCCCAGATCACCCCGCCCCGGAACTCCTTCGTCAGGAAGGAATAGGCCAGCATCATCAGTACCGGCGCCACGAGGAAGAAGCCGATGATCACCCAGGTCGGAATCAGCAAGGGGGTGCGCACCGGCGCGAAGGTGCGGGAGACCGCGCGCGTGCTGGCGAGCTCGCCGGCCATCAGTCCACCAGGAGCCGGGCGCCGCCGGGCGCGATGGCGAGGCCCACACGGTCGCCTGTGCGATAGGGCACCGCGTCGGCGCCGACATTTTGCGCGCGCACCAGGATGTCCGGCCCTTCGTCCAGCCGCACGCCGTACTGGATGTCGGTGCCGAGATAGACGGCCTGGTCGACCACGCCGGTGAGGCCGCGATCGCCGTCTTCGGCAGGAATGAGGCTGAGTCGTTCCGGGCGGATCAGCACGTGTGCGGCCGCGCCCTCCTTCGGCGGCGACCCGGCGGCCTGGCAGGGAAAGACGGCGCCGTTGGGAAGCCGGCTGTACCAGGCGCCGTCGGGCCCCCGCTGCACGGTCACGTCGAGGACGTTGGTCTCGCCGATGAAGTCGGCGACGAAGCGATCCACCGGCGCCTCGTAAATCTCGTGCGGCGTCCCCACCTGCCGGATCTCGCCCGCCGACATCACGGCGATGCGGTCCGACATCGTCAGCGCTTCCTCCTGGTCGTGGGTCACGAACACGAAGGTGATGCCGGTTTCCTCCTGAATCTGCTTCAGCTCGATGCGCATAGCCTGGCGGAGCTTGAGATCGAGTGCGGAGAGCGGCTCGTCGAGCAGCAGCACCTTGGGCCGGGGCGCCATGGCCCGGGCGAGCGCCACCCGCTGCTGCTGCCCCCCGGAGAGCTGCGCAGGCCTTCGCGCTGCAAGGTCGCCCAGCTTCACCAGATCGAGAATGCGGGCGGTCTGGTCCTCGATATCGGCCTTGCTCCAGCCGAGGCGGCGCATGCCGAAGGCCACGTTCTCAGCCACGGTCATGTGCGGGAAGAGCGCGTAGTGCTGGAAGACGGTGTTGATCGGGCGCCGGTTGGGCGGCAGCGTCCCGATGTCCGCGCCGTAGAGCAGGATTTCGCCTTCGGTGATCTCCTCGAAGCCCGCGATCAGGCGGAGCAGGGTGGTCTTGCCGCAGCCGGACGGCCCGAGCAGCGTGAAGAACTCGTTGTCCCGGATCGTCAGGCTCACGCCGGCGAGCGCGGTCACCGCGCCGAAGCGCTTGACGGCATCGCGCACGTCGATGGCGATCGTCTGTTCGGCCAACGTGCGTCTCCCGGTCAGCGGCGGGTACTGACGAACGTCGGGCAAGCGCCCGATCCGCCGTTCGCTGGGACGCAGGCGATTCGCCGAGCCGGCAATGCCGACCGACAGAAGGATGGTGTCGTCAGATCGCGGCGAATCATGAGCCGTACGACGCCTCGCCTAGTCCCACGCAATGTGCGGGCCGGTCAGTGTCTTCAGCTCGTAGTCGGGCTCGTCGACCTTGGAGAGCCCCACTCGCGATAGCCAATCCTCGGTGGAAAGCTCGAGAATTTCAGCCTCTGGAGAAATGTTCGAGAATGCGCCGTCCGGCAGGGTCACGTAAGGCGCGCAGGCGAGCGCACAGCCCACGTGGTTCTTCGGAATGTGGGACGCCTTCCAGCCGATATAGATCTTCTTGTAGCGCGCGCCCTGATTCTCGCCGCACAAGTACGCTGCGTAGGCGATCCTGTTGAGCCTGTCATCGAGCCTGGTTCTCACGGACTCGTCCTCGTCTCCCCCGAGGTGCATGATGCCCGTATCCTCCATGAAGAGGCACGCATGGTTGTCGCGGTCTTCGGCAATCGCAAAACCGAGCGCGCACCAGATCCACATGTTGCCGTCCGAGACCATGCTGGTGCGGTATTTTTCCGCACAAACGACCATGGCGCCTTCCTGCGGCGGGAAATGCCGCTCGTCGGCGACGCCGAAGAGCTGCCGGGTCGCATCGCGCAAAGGAATCAAGGAATAAATGGGGATATTCTCGATACGCCCGACGGGATACGTCTTGCCGATGCGGGAATCGGCTGCCAGGTCGTAGCCCCAAATCGCCCCGTTAACGCCGCTGAACGACGACGCCTGCAGCATGTTGACTTGACCAATATAGGAATCGTTACACTCGGCGCGGTCGTAAGAAACAATTTGGGCCATGCCTTGGTCCAAATCCTCTTCGAACGGAAATCCGGGAAACTGTTCCAGGTTCACGGCGCCCGTGGATAGCAGGATGGTGGATACATAAGCTCCCGGTTGACCGGTGGCCGTGGGTTCCAGATATCCCCCGCAGCTGTTCGTCGTCGTGTTGCGACAGTTCCGAACGATCTCCTCCAGACGAGCATCAGCCATCGCCTCGTTCCTCAGGCCGTGAAGCCAAGTCTCTTGCCGAGATCGGCGGCGGCCTCGGCCAGTTTCTGCTTGATACGGCTGCGCTCCATGGGGCGGAAGCGGTCCGCGAGCCCGGTGATGCCGACCGAATAGAGGACGTAGCCGCCGTTCACGCTGATCGGGTGGCCGTAGCTGAGCACGCCGGCATCGAGCTCGTTGTCGCAGACCGCCACGCCCTCTTCACGGATCTGCGCGAGCTCGCTGCGGATGTCCGCGTCTTCGACCTTGGTCGTGTCCGTGAAGCGCGTGCGCGGGCGCGACAGATAGCGCGCGACGAACGCCTCGTCCTGAAACGCAAGGATCGCCTTGCCGGATGCCGCCGCGTGCAACGGCAGCTGCCGCCCCGGCTGCACGAAGGCACGGTCGGAGCCCACAGGCTGCTCCATCAGCACGGATTCGGCGAAGTCGCCGCTCAGCCGGGCTAGATGGGCGGTCTCGCCGAACTCCGCGACCAGCCCGTCGAGCACGGACTTTGCAAGCCCCGCATAGCCTGCGCGGTCCATGGTCGTGTGGAGCAGGGTCTGCAGGCGCGGACCGATCAAGTAGCTCTTGGTGCCGGGGGCGCTACGCAGCAGGTCGAGGTCCACGAGCCCGCGGATCAGCCGATGCGCCGTCCCCGGCTGCAGACCCAGCTCCCGCGCAATCTCCGAGAGCGTCACGCCGGTCCTGGCGCGCGCGACCGTCTCCAGAACCCGGATGTACCGGCCCAGCGGCTTGTCTTTGCTATCGGCCATCGGTCAGGTTGCCGGGTCGGTCAGGATGCGTCGCGCTGCTGCAGCGCCGTGACCACGCGCTCCGGCGTGATCGGCATCTCGAACACGCGCACGCCGATCGCGTCGGCTACCGCGTTGGCGATGGCCGGCGCCACGGCGGTCATGGCCGGCTCGCCGATGCCCTTGGCACCGAAGGGCCCGACGCCGCTGCGGGATTCGAGGATGATGCACTCGACGTTCGGCATATCCATCGCCGTCGGCATCAGGTATTCGCTGAACGACGGCGTGACCAGGCGGCCCTCCTCGTAGAGCATCTCCTCGCTGAGCGCGTAGCCTTGGCCGTTCTGCGCACCGCCCTGGATCTGGCCCTCGACCGCTGCCGGGTTGATGCACTGGCCGACATCGTGGGCGGCGACGCTCTTCAGCACCTCGACCTCGCCGGTCTCCACGTCGACCGAGACCTCGACCGCATGAGCGCCGTAAGCGTAGTCCGGGTGGGCCTGGCCCTGGCCGGTCTCGGGGTCCAAGAAATCCGAGAAGGGCGCGCGGAAGATCGCAAGCTCGGAGCGGTGGATGCCTTCGGCCGCACAGATGCGGACCAGGTCGACCAGGGGCATTCGCTGCTCCGGCTTGTCGATGACGAAGACCTCGTTGAAGGCCATGTCGATCTCGTCGGGCGCGACGCCGAAGTGTTGCGCCGCCCGTTCGACGAGCCGGGCGCGCAGCCCTTCGGCCGCCTGCTTGGCGGCGTTGCCGGTCATGTAGAGCGCGCGCGTCGCCGTTGTCGTGCCGGCGAGCGGGGTGACGGCGGAATCGCTGTTGTAGATGACGACGTTGTCGAGGGTGACGCCCAGCACCTCCACCGCGATCTGGCCGAGCGCGGAAATCTGCCCGGCACCGATGTCGGTGACGCCGGAGCGCACCACCACGGTGCCGTCCATCTCCACGCCGACCCAGGCCTCCGAGGTGTCGTGCAGGAAGGTGAGGCGGCCATAGCTTTGCTGGTAGCAGGCGAGGCCGCGGCCGGTCCGTATCGGCCCCTCCGCCGGTGTTGGCTCGCCCAGCCCGGCCCAGGCCTTCTCCGCGCACTGCTCGGTCCAGATCGCGCTCGGCGGGACGAAACCGGTGGACATGGGCTCGCCGGTCTTGAGGTAGTTCCGCCTGCGCACCTCCAGGCGGTCGATGCCGAGCGTCTTGGCGATCTCGTCCATCTGCTGCTCGTAAGCCGAGCAGGCCTGCAGCGCGCCGAAGCCGCGAAAGGCGCTCGTGTACATATTGTTGGTGGCCACGGCCTGGGCGAAGACGTTGAGGTTGTCGACGCGATAGGGGCCGGGCGCTGCGACCAGCGCGTAGAGGACGACGTAGGGGCTGAGGAACACGTAGGCCCCGGCATCGGCGATCATCGTCACGTCGAGCGCCGTGATCTTGCCTTCCTTCGTGACCCCGGTGCGGTAGGTCAGGATGAAGGGGTGGCGCTTGCCGTGGCCGACGAAGGAGTCCTCGCGGGAGTATTCCAGCCGCACCGGCCGCCCGGTGTGCTTGGCGAGCAGCGCCAGGTAGACCTCGACGGTCATGTCCTCCTTGCCGCCGAAGCCGCCGCCCACCAGCGCGCCCCGCACGCGGACCTTGTTGTGCGGCACGCCGAGGGCGTCGGCGATGGGCCGGAAGTGCTCGATCACCTGGGTCGAAACCCGGATGTTGACCACGTCGTTCTCGTCCACCCAGGCGAGACCCACCTCCGGCTCCAGGAAGGCGTGCTCCTGGAACGGCGTGCGATAGGTGTTCTCGACGATCAGGTCGGCCTCGGCGAAGCCCGCCTCGACATCGCCTTTCTTGATCTTGCGCGTGGCGACGATGTTGTCATCGCCGTAGACCTTGGGCGCGCCGAGCTTCAGCGCCTCCAGCGGGTCGTAGACGCCGGGGACCGGCTCCAGCTCGAACTCGATGAGCTCCGCCGCGTGGTCGGCGATATCGCGGGTCTCGGCCGCGATCAGCGCCAGCGGCTCGCCGAAGTAGCGCACCCGATCCTTCACGAGGATCGGCTGGTCGGTATCCAGCCGCTTCTGCCCGGTCTGGCCGGGGATATCGGTGGCCGCCGTGCGGTCGGCGAGGTCGTCGGCGGTGAGCACACAGGCAACGCCCCGGAGCGCACGTGCCTTCGAGACGTCGAGGCGCTCCAGTCTGGCGCTCGCGATATCGGCGCGGAGCACCCGCATGTGCAGCATGTTCGGCATCACGTAGTCGCCGGCAAAGGGGGTGCGCCCCGTCACCTTGCCCGGCGCATCGGTGCGGGTCAGCGGCTTGCCGACCTGCCTGAACTGGACGTTGGCGAGCGTCCCCGGATCGATCTCGGTGCCGCTCATGATGCACCTCCCTCGGCGCGCACTTCGTCTGCGGCGTCGGCGATGGCCTCGAAGATCTTGGTGTAGCCGGTGCAGCGGCAGAGGTTGCCGCTCAGGCCCAAGCGAATGTCGTCCTCGCTCGGCTCCGGGTGCTCGTCGATGATCGCCTTGGCCGCGACGATGATGCCCGGAATGCAGTAGCCGCACTGGGCGGCGCCGCCGTCGGCAAACGCCTTCTGCAGCGGATGCGGTGCGTCCAGGTCGCCGAGGCCGGAGACGGTGGTGATCTCCTTGCCCGCCGCCATCCAGGCGAGCGTCAGGCAGCTGTCCACAGCCATGCCGTCGATCAGCACGGCGCAGGCGCCGCAGTCGCCCTTCTCGCAGCCGCACTTCACCTCCATGTGGCCGAGGTGCCGCAGCGCCTCCAGGAGCGTGCGATGGGCAGGGAAGCGCCCCTCCTCCTCGCGGCCGTTGATGCGGAGCGTGATGGTGCGTTCGTCAGGCATGTGCGTCACTCCCTCGGGCCAGCCGTTCCCACGCCTGGGTCACCAGGCGCCGGGTCAGGGCATGAACCGTGTGGCGGCGGTAGCCGGCGGAGGCCCGGATGTCGTCGATGGGCGTGCACGTCTCCGCCGCCGCTTCGGCCGCCTCTTCGATCAGCGCGGGTGTGAGCGCGCGGCCTTCCAGCACCGCCTCGGCCCGCTTGGCGCGGAGCACGACGGGCGCGACGGAGGCAAGCGCGATCCGCGCCCTGGTGCACGTGCCGTCGGCGACCGACAGCGCCACCGCAACACCGGTGACGGTGATCGCGTCGCCCTTGCGCCGTGCGAGCTTGTAGAAGGTGTTGACGGAATGCTCCGGCGGTCGCGGCCAGGAAATCCGGGTGATCAGCTCGTCCGGCCGCCGCGCGTCTTGCTTGTAGCCGAGGTAGTAGTCGTCCAGCGCCAGCGTCCGCGTGGCGGACGCGCTGGCCAGCGTCAGCTCGGCGTCGAGCACCAACAGGGGCGGCACCAGGTCTGCCGCCGGCGAGCCGCTCGCGATGTTGCCTGCGACCGTGCCCGTGTTGCGCACCATCAGCCCGCCGAAGAGGCGCGCGGCCCCGATCAGCGAGGGCGCTTCTTGGGCGATCTCGGGCGAGCGCAGCAGGTCGCTCACGGTGGTGCGGCCGCCGATGGAAATGCGCTCGGTCCCGAACTCCATGCCGAGCAGCTCGTCGACCTCGCCGAGGCCCACCATGCGGTCCGGCCGCTCCCGCTTCGCGCGAATATCGACGATCAGGTTCGTGCCGCCGGCGATGGGGAGCACGGTCTCGCCGCCACCGTTCGCGAGCGCCGCCAAGGCGCCGTCGAGATCGGTCGGAATGTCCAAATGAAACGGTGCGTACATCCTGACGCCTCCCGCTATCGCCTCACACGTCCCAGCCGCCGTCGACCGTGATGGCCTGGCCGGTGATCTGCCGGCTGTCCTCGCTCGCCATGAACAGCACGGCGTTGGCCACGTCCTGGCAGGTGGTGACGCGCTTCAGGCACATCTCTTGAACGTACTCGTCGTAGACCTCGTCGATGGTCCAGCCGCGCACGCGCGCTTTCTCCTGGCAGAGCTTTTGCATGCGCGGGGTCTCGACGATGCCGGGGCAGACCGCATTGACGTTGACGTTGTGCTTGCCGACCTCCAGCGCCACCGTGCGCGTGATCCCGCGCACCGCCCACTTGGACGCGCTGTAGGCGGTCCGCATGGCGTAGCCGCGCAGGCCCGAGGTGCCGCCGATATTGACGATCTTGCCGCTCCGCTGCGCGATCATGGTCGGCACGACGTACTTGATGGGCAGGAAGGTGCCGATCTCGTTGTTCCTGATGACGTAGTCGAAGTCGGCCACGTCGATGTCCTGCACCGGCGTCTCGATGGGGCCGGTAACGCCGGCGATATTCACCAGAATGTCGATGCGCCCGTCGAAAACCGCGAGCGCCCGATCGACCATGGCCTTCACCTGCGCATCGTCGGTGACGTCGCAGCCCACCACATGGGCCGCGCGTCCCAGCGCCCGCACCTCGTCCGCGACCTCTTCGAGCGGCGCGGTGTCGCGCGCGGTCAGCACGACGTCGGCGCCCGCGCGCGCGAGCGTCGTCGTGATGGCCGCGCCCATGCCCTTCGCGGCGCCGGTGACGATCGCCTTCTTGCCGTCCACTTTCACTGCATCGTTCCCCTGATTGAGTGGGTCATCGGTTCGTCGTCTCGGGCTGCCCGTAACCACCGCCGCCGCAGCTCTCGACGATCACCACGTCGTCCCTGTCGAGGCGGAGGTTTGCTTTGCCCGGCATGTCCTCCCGGCTGCCGTCCGCCCGCGCGATGGTCACGCGGAAGGGCGCGCCGTCCTCGCCGCCCTGCAGGCCGTAGGGCGGCACCACGCGGCGCTCGAACATCGAGGTCACCGACATGTCGTCGGTCAGTACACGGTACGCGCGATGCAGGCCCTCGCCGCCCTGCTGCCGGCCCATGCCGCCGGAGCCCTCGCGCAGGCGCTGGCATTCGATCCGGATGGGAAATTCGGCCTCCACCACCTCGGCCGGCGTGTTCATCACGTTGGACATGTGGACCCGCACCACCGGCGCGCCGTCGCGGTCGTGCCGCGCGCCCTCGCCGCCGCCGTGGACCTCGTAGAGCGTGGTCCAGGCGCCGTCGGCCCGCCGGCCGCCGAAGAGCACCAGGCCCGACGTGGTCGGCCCGCCGGCGGAAATGCGCTCCGGCCCGGTCGCCTCGAAGGCCTTGAACACGGCGTCGGCGATCCGCTGCGAGGTCTCGTGGTTGCCGCCCACCACGGGGCTCTCCGGGGGCGGATCGAGCAGGGAGCCGGGCCGGGTCACGATATCGAGCGGGCGGTAGCAGCCGCCGCTCGGCTGGATGTCGGAGCCGAAGAGCGTCTTGACCACGTAGAAGACCGAGGCCGCGGCGATGAAGGGCGTGGTGTTCACCGGCCCGCGCGCCGCATCGTCGGTCCCGCAAAAATCGAAGCGTGCGCCGTCGCCCGCGATGGTGACGCGCACGCGGACGGCGACCGGACCGCCGCCGCCGGCATCGTCGTCGAGCCAGTCCTCGCCCTCGTAGGTGCCGTCGGGAACGGCCGTGAGCGCCGCGCGCATCTGCGCCTCGGCCCGGTCGTGGATCGCGGCAATGGCGGCCAGCACCGTGTCGGCGCCCTGCTCGGCGCAGATGTGGTGCACGCGCTCTTCGGCCGCCCGACTTGCTGCGACCTGCGCCAGGATGTCGCCCTCGCGCTCGTCCGCGCCCCGCACGTTGGCGCAGACCATGTCGAGCTTCTCGCGGTCCGGGCCCGCCGCGGTGAAGAGCCGGAAGGGGGGGATGCGCAGCCCTTCCTGCCAGGCGTCGGTGGCACCGGCGACGTAGCTGCCGGGCACCGCGCCGCCGATATCCGCCCAGTGCGCCAGGCTCGCGGCGAAAGCCACGATGGCGCCCTCCACGAAGATCGGCCGGATCGCCTTCACGTCGGGCAAATGGTTGCCGCCGACCTCCGGCAGGTTCAGGAACCAGACATCGCCGGGCTCCAGCCGTTCGCGGGGCACCCGCTTCAGGAACTCGCGCACGGTGAAGCTCATCACCCCCATGTGCATGGGGATGTCGCGGCCCTGGGCGATGAGGTGGCCGTCGGCGTCGGTAAGCGCGGAGGAGAGATCGCCCGCCTCGCGCAGCAGCGGCGAGCGTGCCGAACGCATGACCACGAGCGACATCTCCTCCGCCGTCGCCGTCAGCGCGTGGCGGATCACCTCCAGAGTGATCGGGTCCACGGCGCGGCTCATGCCCCGGCTCCGGTCGCGATATGGAGATGGCCGGCGTCGTCGGCGGTGAGCGAGGCGCCCGGCGGCACGACCACGGTCGACCACGCGTCGTCGACGATCACCGGTCCTTCGAGCGCACAGCCGGGGCCCAGGCCCGCGCGGTCGTAGCGCGGCGTCGGCACGGGCTCGCCGGACTCGAACGTGGCCGGCAGCGTCTTGGTGGGGGAGGGGGCTTCGTTGGTCTTCGCAACCGAGGAAGGGGCCTCGCCATTGCGGGGCGCCGAGACCCGCATCCGGATCGAGACCAACTCCCACGGCTCCTCGGTGGCGAAGCCGTAGAGCACCCCGTGACGATCCCTGAAGGTGCGGCCCAGCGCCGCCGGGTCGTCCAGGGCCGCATCGGCAATCTCGATGGCGTAGCTCTGGCCGCTGTAGCGAACCGATGCCACCTCCTCGACCGCGAGCGCGCCGTTCTCGTGGCCGGCCGCGGCCAGCGGCGCGGCAAGGGTCGCGCGGAGCTCCCGCCTGGCACGGTCCACGCGCGCCTGATCCCACGCGTCGGCGGCCACGCGGAGCGTGCGCTGCTGCGCGTAGCTCATCTCCGCGCCGACGCAGCCCAGCGCCGAAAACATGCTGGAGTGCGCGGGCACGACCACCTTGTCGATGGAGAAGTCCCGCGCCAGCGCCACGGCGTGCATCGGCCCCGCGCCGCCGAAAGCCAAAAGCGTGCAGGCGCGCCCGTCCACGCCGCGCTCCACAGTGACGCGGCGGAGCGCCCGCAGCATCGCCGCGTTGGCGACCCTGACCACGCCCAGAGCTGCGGCCTCCGCCGTCATGCCCATGGCCGCGCCGAGCGGCGCGATCATGTCGCGGGCCGCATCGGTGTCCAGGTGAACGTCGCCGCCGAGCACGCGGTCCGCGTCCATGTAGCCGAGCGTGAGGTTGGCGTCGGTGACGGTGGGCCGGTCGCCGCCCTTGGCGTAACAGGCGGGGCCCGGGCGAGCGCCGGCACTCTCGGGCCCCACCATGAGCGAGCCGTGATCGAGCCGGGCGATGGAGCCACCGCCGGCTCCGATGGATTCCACCGCCACCATGGGCTGGCGCAGCGGCCGTCCGCCCAGGGAGCGGTCGCTCGCGATCTGCGCTTCGCCGTCCTGGATCAGGCAGACATCGGTGGTGGTGCCGCCCATGTCGAAGCTGATGGCGCGTTCGATCCCCAACGCTTGGGCCATGCGGCCGGCGGCGGCGACGCCGGCGGCGGGGCCCGAGGCGGCAAGCCCGAGCGGCAGGTCACGCAGCGCCGCAGGCGATGCCATGCCGCCGGCGGAGTGGAACAGGTGCAGCCTGGAACTGTCCGGCTTCGCTTTTTCCAGATCGTCGAGATAGGCCGCCGCCAGAGGCATGACGCCGGCGCTGAGCGCCGTGGTCGCCGTCCGCTCGTATTCCCGCGCCTCGGGATTGACCCGGTGCGAGAGCGCGACGAACGGGAAGCGCTCTCGCAGCCGCGCGCCCAGCGCCTCCTCGTGCACGGGGTTCGCGTAGGAATGCAGCAGCGAGACGGCGACCGCCTCGGCGCCGCTGGCCTTGACGCGCGCGAGCGCGTCCGCCACCGACTCCGGGTCCAGCGCGGTCATGACCCGGCCGTCGTGGTCGAGCCGTTCGATCACCTCGAAGCGGCGCGCGGCGGGTACCTGAGGCTCAAGCTTGGGCGGCAGGTCGAGGCGGTAGAGGTGGCGCCTGTTCTGGCGCCCGATGGCGAGCGTGTCCGAGAAGCCGCGCGTCGCGATCAGTGCGACCTTCGCGTGATCGCCCTGGACGATGGCGTTGGTGACGATGGTGGTGCCGTGGATCAGGTCGTCCACGTCCGGCCACGTCAGGTCGACCGCGTGGAGTGCCGCCAGCAGTCCGGCGATGCGGTCGTCGGTGCGGGAGGGGACCTTCGCGGCCCTCACCTCGCCGCGCGCCCGGTGATGGGCGATCACGTCGGTAAACGTGCCACCCACATCGATGCCGACTTGCCAACCCTTCGGCACGGCGCTGCCTCCGGATGCCGGGTCGCCGTGCAGCCCATTTGCGGGCCATCACGGCAGCCAAGCTTATCGAATTTCGAAAATTCTTTCGATAACTCGATAACTTTGCGCCGGCTTCTGGCCCGTCGTCAACAGAAAATTTCGACTGATAGTAGAGCGATTCGCGATAGTCCGGCGCGGCTCGGGGCGATTGCGGAACCTCCAGATCGGCCGAAAAGCGTCTAAAATCAATTCTTTAGAAGACTGTCAGACCGGAATAAAGCGAATCGCAGGTCCCGCAATCCTGTCTCGTTCAACTTTAAAGGAGCCGCCGACTTCATCCCAACCCCCCAACTCTCACCCGCCAGGTGAAACCCCCAAAACCCATTACCCGGCAGAGACAAACGTCGATCCCTCCCAAGCCAAAGCGAACCCGGGGAATGAGGAAGTCTCCGGGCGTTTCGGCGCCTGTCCGCGCGCTGTAGAGTGTCACCGCCATGACGGAAGCCAGGACGCCGGCCCTGCTGCCGACCGGTTTGCGCGATCTTCTGCCGCCCGAGGCGGGAGCCGAGGCCGCGCTCGCCGAAAGCTTGCTCACCTGCTTCGCGGCGCAAGGCTACGAGCGGGTCAAGCCGCCGCTCGTCGAGTTCGAGGAGAGCATGCTGAGCGGCGCCGGCGCCGGGCTCGCGGACCAGACCTTCCGCCTGATGGACCCGGCCTCGCACCGCATGATGGCCGTGCGCAGCGACCTCACACCGCAGATCGCGCGGATCGCGGCCTCCCGGCTCTCGCGAAGCCCCCGGCCACTCCGCTTGAGCTATGCCGGCGAGATCCTGCGCGTGCGGGGCGGCGAGCTGCGGCCCGAGAGGCAGTTTCGCCAGGTCGGCTTCGAGCTCATCGGCATCGGCGCCGGCGCCGCCTGCGACGCCGAGGTCATCCTGCTGGCGGCCGACGCACTGCGCGGGCTCGGGCTCGAAGGCGGGCTCTCGGTCGATCTCAACGCGCCGACCCTGGTGGCATCGCTCATCGCCGAAGCGGGCCTCGCTGCTGAGCCCGCCGATCGTCTCCGCGATGCCCTCGATCGCAAGGATGCGGCGGCGGTCGAAGGGGCCGGTGGCGCTGTGGCGGGGCAACTGGTCCAACTGCTGCGGGCCACCGGTGCGGCCGAGACGGCGCTCGCCTCGCTGGCGCGGCTCTCGCTGCCCGGCGGCGCGGCGGCGGCGCTGGCCCAGCTGCTGGACGTGGCAACCTTGCTGAGCGAGCAAGCACCCGAGCTTGCGCTCACCGTCGATCCCGTCGAGTGGCGCGGCTTCGAATACCACACGGGCACGAGCTTCAGCCTGTTCGCGGGTGGCGTGCGCACCGAGCTCGGCCGCGGCGGCCGCTACTCGGTAGGCGACGCCGGTGCGGAGGCGGAGGAGGCCGCCGGCTGTACGATCTACGTCGACACGGTGCTCCGAGCCGCGCCCGCGCCGGCCGCGCCGCGCCGCGTCTACCTGCCGTACTGCACGCCGCGAGCCGACGGCGCCGGCCTCCGCGACGCGGGCTGGATCACGATCGCGGGTCTCGCGCCAGAGGGTGACGCCGCGGCCGAGGCCGCACGGCTCGGTTGCAGCCATCTGTGGCAGGGCGGCACCGCTCGGGCTGTCGGCGGAGAGGACTAGCCGGTGGGCAACGTCGCGGTTGTGGGCTCCCAGTGGGGCGACGAGGGCAAAGGCAAGATCGTCGACTGGCTCTCGAGCCGGGCCGATGTCGTGGTGCGCTTTCAGGGCGGGCACAACGCCGGCCACACGCTGGTGGTTGACGGCGTCCAGTACAAGCTGAGCCTGCTGCCGTCCGGCGTGGTGCGCGGCGGCAAGCTCTCGGTGATCGGCAACGGCGTGGTGGTCGACCCCTGGGCGCTGCTGGGCGAAATCGACGCCATGGCGGCGAAGGGCATTGACGTGAGCCCGGAGACGCTGACCATCTCCGAGAACGTTTGCCTGATCCTGCCGATCCACCGCGAGCTCGACCAGGCGCGGGAGGAGGCGCGGGGCGGGGCCAGGCTTGGCACCACCGGCCGCGGCATCGGCCCCGCCTATGAGGACAAGGTCGGCCGCCGCGCCATTCGCCTCTGCGATCTGCGCGACGTCGAGACCTTGCGGCCCCGGCTCGGCGAGCTGCTGCTCCACCACGACGCGCTTAGGCGGGGCTTCGGGATGCCGGATGCGGACGCCCTCCAGCTTGAGAAAGACCTGCTGGCGATTGCGCCCCGCCTGCTGCCCTTCGCGGCGCCGGTCTGGCACCGGCTCGACCGCGCCCGGCAGGAGGGCAAGCGCATCCTCTTCGAGGGCGCGCAGGGGGCGATGCTCGACATCGACCACGGCACCTACCCCTTCGTGACCTCGTCCAACACCTTGGCCGGCCAGGCGGCCGCCGGCGCGGGAGTGGGGCCCGGGACCATCGGCTACGTGCTCGGCATCACCAAGGCCTATACCACCCGTGTGGGCGGCGGGCCGTTCCCCACCGAGTTGGACGACGAGGTCGGCCGTACCCTCGGCGAGCGCGGGCGCGAGTTCGGCACCGTGACCGGCCGCCCCCGGCGCTGCGGCTGGTTCGATTCCGTGCTGGTGCGCCAAGCGGTGAAGATCGGCGGCATCAGGGGCATCGCGCTCACCAAGCTCGACGTGCTCGACGGCATGCCCGCGCTCAGGGTCTGCGTCGGCTACCGGCGCAACGGCGAGGTGCTCGACCACATCCCGGCCGCTACCGCCGACCAGGTCGAGGTGCGCCCGGTCTACGAAACCTTCGACGGCTGGCAGGAGAGCACGCGCGGCGCGCGTTCCTGGGCCGATCTGCCGGCGACTGCGGTGAAGTACATTCGCCGCATCGAGGAGCTGATCGAGGCGCCAGTGGCCATGCTCTCCACCAGTCCCGAGCGCGAAGACACCATCCTCGTCCACGACCCCTTCGCGGATTAGCCTCCGCGCGTCCTGCCGCAGTCACGGCCGTCACCGCAGCTCCCACGAGGCGGGCGGCACGCGGGGCAAAAAGTGGGATTCGGCGGGATTGAAGTGGGATTCCCCGGAACAAGCGGGATTCGCCGGGATGAGTGGGATTGAGCGGGACAAGAGGGATTGAAGTGGGATTCCACGGAACAAGTGGGATTCCCCGGTGCAAGCGGGATTCGCCGGGATACGTGGGATTGAGCGGGACAAAAGGGATTGAAGTGGGATTCCACGGAACAAGTGGGATTCGGCGGGATTAAGTGGGATTCAACGGGATTCGGCGTGATTCAGTGGGATAAGTGGGATTTGGCGGGACAAAGTGGGATTAACTGGGATTCGCCGGGATTCCCCGAGACAGAGTGGGATTCGGCGGGATAAGTGGGACTAACTGGGATAGGTGGGATGTCGCTCGCGCCCGCCTGCTCGCGCGCGATGCGACTCCTGTCGGCGCTTTCGACGCGCGCGAGCGCGAGCGCAAGGCAGGAGACGTCTTCTGCCGACACCGGCTCCCCGCTCGCGGAGAGTTCGGCGATCTTGCGCAGGATCAGCGTCCGCAAGACCTCGATGGTGAGGCGCGCTAAGTATCCTTCGGTGCCGGGTCCGCGATTGCGGATCCATTCCGACACGCGGGCGTCGATCTTGCGCTGCAGGTCGATCAGGCCACGAATTCGCGCGGTGAAGGGGTCGTCTGCGTCACCGGCGTCCCGGCCCGCACAGTTTGTGCCGTGGTTCTCCATGCCGCGATCCTGACGCGTGCGGTACGCGCCGTGCACCGCACCATGGTCCGGGGCGTTATCCTTATGTGAGACGCCTGCTCAGGCTAGGGGAAGTGCGTTGCCGTCCGCGCCGCGCGGGTCGATGGGGGTGCCGGTCCCGAGCGGGATCGCCTCCTCGATCGCGGCTGCCGCCCGCAGCACCGCCGCCTCGCCGCGAGGCGGCCCCAGGATCTGCAGGCCCACCGGCAGCCCCGCCTCGGTGAAGCCCACCGGCACCGAGGCCGAAGGACACGCGGTCAGCGTCAGCACGAAGGTGAGGCCCAGCCAATCGACGTAGTTGTCGAAGCGGTGGCCCTCGATCTCGTCGACCCAGCGCGTGTCCACGTCGAAGGGCGGCACGATCACGCAGGGGCAGACCAGCACGTCGTGGTGCCGGAAGAAGCGCACGCAGCGCTGGTAGATGATGCCGCGCGCGCGCTCGGCCCGGGTGATCTTGTCGGCATCGAGTGCAAGCCCCTTCTCGATGTTCCAGATGATCTCGGGCTTGAGCGCGTCCCGGTGGGTCTCCAGCAGCTCGCCCTTGTCGGCGGCGAAGAGCGCGGCACGCAGCACCTGAAACACGTCGAGTGCACCGGAGAGGTCCGGGCAGGCGTCCACGACCTCCATGCCCGCGCCCGCGAGCGTCTCCACTGCCCCCGCACACACGGCGGCGACCTCGCGCTCCACCGGCAGCAGGCCCAGGTCCGGGCTGTAGGCGATCCGGCCCGGCCCCGGCAGCGTCGTCAGCGCTCGCGAAAAACTTTCCGCCGGCGCTTCGATGGAGAGCGGGTCCTCCGGGTGGGCGCCTGACATGGCGTCGAGCATGAGCGCGCAGTCCCGCGCGTCGCGCGCCATGGGGCCGTCCACACTTAGCCCCTCGAAGGGAAGGCGCTTCGGGCCGTGGGCAACGCGTCCGGGGCTCGGGCGGAAGCCGAAGATGCTGCAGAAGCTCGCGGGTATCCGCAGGCTGCCGCCCAGGTCCGAGCCCGTCGCGAGCCAGACCTGGCCCGTGGCCAATGCCGTGGACGAGCCGCCGGAGGAGCCGCCGCAGGTCTTGTCGGTGTTCCACGGGTTGCGGGTCTTGCCGAACACCTCGTTGAAGGTGTTGGCGCCGGCGCCGAACTCGGGCGTGTTGGACTTGCCGATGACGATGGCGCCGCGCGCCTCCAGGGTTTCCACCGCGATGTCCGAGCGCGGCGGCACGTGGTCGGCGTAGATCGGCGAGCCCCATGTGGTGCGCACGCCCTCCACCTCGACCAGGTCCTTGACAGCGATCGGCACTCCGCCGAGCCAGCCGCGCGGGCGCTCGGTGTCGGGGGCTTCCGCCATGATCCGCTCGGCATGGGCCCGCGCCCTCTCGATGCAGAGCGTCGGGATCGCGTTGAGGTGGCCGTCGGTCGCAGTGATCCGCTCTGCGCTGGCCTCCACCAGCTCCAGCGGCGAGACCTCCCGCCGGCGGAGCAGGTCGACGACCTCGGCCGCGCTGAGCCGCCAGAGCTCGCCGTTCGCCGCCATGCTGCCGACCCCCTCAGGCCGCAGGCGGCGTGCGGCTATGCCAGTCGGTGTCCTGCTGGTAGGCGTGCCCCGCCTGCAGCAGCCGCTCCTCGCTGAGCTGCGGCCCCACGATCTGGAAGCCGAGAGGCAAGCCGTCCTCGTCGAAGCCGCCGGGCAGGCACATCGCGGGCGTCCTCGCCATGTCGTGGGGGGCGGTGAACGAGATCAGCCGCTCCACCGAGCCTGCCTCGGCCCCCAGCGTGTCCATGAAGGCGTTGGTGGGCGTCGGGTAGGGCTGCGAGGGGATGATGATCGCGTCCACGTCGGCGAAGACGGCGTTGAGCGCGCCGATGAACTTGTCCCGCTCGATCACGATGCGCGCGTGATCGACGCCGCTCAGCGCCAGCCCCACCTCGATCAGGCCGGAGAGCACCGGCCCGTAATCGGCCTTGCGCTCCTCATAGTAGGGCTCGTGCGCGATGGCCGTGTCCGCGCCGCAAAAATCGTTCCAGCGGTCGACCATCGCCGTGGCATCGGGGAAGGCGATGGGCCGGATGTCGGCGCCGCGCCCGCGCAGCACGTCGGCCGCCTGAATCACCATCGCGGTCACGCGCGGGTCCACGCCTTCCGAGCAGTAGGCCTCGTCGAGGCCGATGCGCATGCCCTCGATACCGGCGTCGATGCTGCCGAGGTAGTCGGGCACCGGCGCCTGCACGGTGGTCGGGTCGTCGGGATCGACGCCTGCGATGACGCCGAGGATCGCCGCGCAGTCGGCGGCGGAGCGCGCCATCGGCCCGATGTGGTCGAGGGTCTCGGAGAGCGCGAAGGCGCCCGCCCGGCTCACCCGGCCCCAGGTCGGCTTGAGCCCGGTCACGCCGCAGGCTTGCGAGGGGAAGCGGATCGAGCCGCCCGTGTCCGTCCCCAGCGAGCCATAACAGAGTCGGGCCGAGGTGCCGACACCCGAGCCGCTCGACGAGACGCCGGTCCAGTAGTCGGGGTGCCACGGGTTGACCGGCGGCGCGATCGAGGGGTGATGCACCGCATAGGCGCCCTCGGTCATCTGCAGCTTGCCGGCGAAGACCGTGCCGGCCTCCCTGAGCCGCGCTACCACGGTGCCGTCGACGCCCGGGCTCCAGTCGCGGAGCGCGACCGAGCCGACATGGGTGGGGGCGTCCTTGGTCAGGCAGAGGTCCTTGAGGCCGAAGGGGACGCCCTGCAGCGGGCCTCTCACCGTGCCGCCCGCGATCTCCTCGTCCGCCTGCGCCGCCTGTGCGGTCGCGACATCGGCCATCACGGTGGCGTAACTGCGGAGCGTGCCGTCCAGCCGCTCGATCCGCGCGAGCGTGTGGGCGGTGACTTCGGCGGCGGACACCTCCCGCGACTGAATCTTCGCCGCGACCTCGGTCAGCATCAGCTCGTGCAGATCAGACATCCGAATCTCCCCTCTCCATGGTGGCGGCCGATTGAACGCCAAAGCCGCCATGCACGCAAAGCGAATCTCCTCTGCGCCTGGTGCGATTGCCCGGCCGGGCGGGCCATGATATCGACTTCGGCCCAAGGGCCGCACGAGGGCAGGGGGAGACTATGGCGGATCGTTTCGCGATGACCATCGACGGCCGCACGGTCGTCGCCGAATTGCTGGGGCAGAAGGCGCCCAACGTCGTCAAGGCGTTCACCGAAAGCCTGCCCTGCGAGAGCTTCTCGGTGCACGCCAAGTTCGCGGGCGACGAGCTGATCGTGATGCTCCCGTTCTACTGCAACTCGGAGAACGAGATACTCAACGTCAAGCCCGGCGACATCGGCTTCTATCCGGGGCGCCAGACCGCCTGCATCTTCTACGGCGATACCAAGCCGTTCGGGAAGGTCAGCGTGTTCGCGAAGATCGTGGACGGGCTGGAGCACCTGAAGCCCGCGGGCAAGAAGATCCTCGCCAAGGGCCCGCTGCCGGTCCGGCTCGAACTCGTCGAGGGAGAGTAGGGTCATGGCCGCAACCGAGACCTCCGCGATGATCGACCGGCTGGAGCGCTTCGGTCGGCGCAACTGGAATTCCGAGCCCGGCGACATCGCCCGGCTGCGCGCACACAGCCTGCCGCCCATGGGCAACATGCCGCCCGTGCTCTACGCCAACTTCAACACCTTCTGGATGGGCGAGAACATCCAGGTCGTGCGCCAGCTCGCGCTCGACAAGGCGCTGCCCGCGCCGGCGTTGAACCAGATGGCGGCGGCGCTGCTCAACCGCCATGCCGGCCGGCTCGCCAAGTGGAAGCTCACCAGCACGGTCAGGCTGGTGCGCGAGCTCGCGGCCTACTTCGAGGCGGGCGGCGCGAAGAACCATGGAGAGGTGGTGCAGGTCTGCGAGGCGGCGATGGTCGCGTTCGACCGCATCAACGCCTGGATCGACGCGATGATCCCCTGGTCGCACCTCGACAGGAAGGTCAAGCTGCTGCCGGCAGCGGGCTGACGGCGCCGCAGGGGAGCGGAGCCCATGTGCGGCCTCGGCGGCGTCTTCTTCAAGACCACGGATCATCATCGCCGCACCGGCGAGATCGCCTATCGCGTGCTGGACGGCATCTTCCGGCGCGGGCCGGATTCGACCGGGCTCGCTCTGGTCCAGCCGGCCAGCGACGATCGCATCTACGTCGGAATCAACTGCGAGGAACCCGGCGGCGGCGGCCGCGTGCTGGGGCTGCTGGACGAGATCGGCCGGGTGGAACGCGCCACCGACGGCGAAGGCTTCATCCGAACCACCCTCCGCTACGACGGCGACGATGCGGCGCTCGTCGATGCGGTCGACGCGCTCGGGCCCGGCTACAGCGTCGCCAGCATCGGCGGCCAGCTCGAAGTGGTGAAGCACATGGGGGGCGTGGAGACCCTCGAGGAACGCTTCGCCATCACCGAGTACGACGGCCCGCTCGCCATGGGGCTCACCCGCTTCGCCACCGAGAGCGTCATCGACTTCACCCACGGGCAGCCGCTCTCCGCCAGGCTGCACCGCGATCTGGTCATCATGCACAACGGCCACATCACCAACTTCCACCACCTGCGCTATCACTACGAGCTTGCGGGCTACACCTTCGCGACCGGCAACGATTCCGAGGTGATCGCCGTAGGGCTGGTGGACGAGATGGGGAAGGGCGCGAGCTTCCGCGAGGCGCTGGAGCGCTCGGTGTCGATCCTCGACGGCTGCTTCACCTATATCGCCGTCACTGCGGACGAGGTGGGCGTGGTCAAGGACCCCTACGCGGCCAAGCCGCTGGTGGTGGGCGAGACCGACCGTCTGGTGGCGGTCTCGTCCGATTGCTGGGCGCTGCGCGACGGCATCGACGAGGACATCGAGGTCTGGGAGCCCGGGGCCGGCGAGGTGGTGACGTGGCGAATTCCGCTGCACTGACCATCGACTGCGCCGGCCGGCCGACGCGCGCGATCAACGAGGAGATTCGCCGCGCAGCGGACGAGGGCGTGCCCGAGGTCGAGCTGCTCAACCCGCAGGCACGGCACAACCTCGGCGTCTCGGTCCTGAAGCCCATCCACGTCGTCTTTCGCGGCCACGTGGGCTCGTTCACCGCCGGGCTCTGCGACGGGATCACGGCGGAGGTCCACGGCACCTGCGGCTGGGGCTTGGCCGACAACCTGATGAGCGGCGAGGTGGTCGTGCACGGCAACGCCGCCACCTCGGCGGCGCCGTCCATCCGCGGCGGGCGCGTCGTCGTGCGTGGCGACGCGGGCCCGCGTTCCGGCATGATCCTGAAGAAGGGCGAGCTCATCGTCGGCGGCAACACCGGCTATATGTCCGGCTTCATGATGCAGAACGGCCGCATGATCGTCTGCGGCGACGCCGATACCGGCCTCGGCGATTCCATGTACCAGGGCGTGATCTTCCTCGGCGGCACGGCGAAGGAGCTGGGCTCCGGGCTCGAGGAGGTCGATGCCGGGAACGGCGAGCTCGACGAGGTGGCGGCGCTGCTCGACCGCTTCGAGATCAAAGCTCCCAAGTCGTTCCGCAAGCTCCAGTCGAACCGCGCGCTGTGGCACTTCAACAAGCATGACTTCGCAGCGTGGAAGGACGTGCTATGAGCGAGACCACGAGCACACCGCCTCCCGCCCATGCGGGCACCTCTTCCGTCGAGGTTCTGGACGAGGCGGCGCCGGCGCCCAACGGCGCCTATCCGCGGCCCGACAGCTTCAGCGGGGTCTGGCCGCCCGAGGTGATCGAGGAAATTCAGGAGAAGGCCGCCCTCGGCCGCTACCAGATCAGGGGCCAGGCCACCAAGCGGCGGGGGCTGCCGTCGTTCGACGACCTCGTGTTCGTGCCGGCCGGCCTCTCGCGCATGCCGCTCGAAGGCTACCGGGAGAAGTGCGACACGCGCGTGGTGATCGGCGAGGGCAACTGCGAGAACCCGCTCGTGCTGGAGCGGCCGATCATGATCGCGGGCATGAGCTTCGGCGCGCTCTCGGTTCACGCCAAGCGCGCGCTGGGCACGGCGGCGAGCCGCTGCGGCATCTCCACCTGTACCGGCGAGGGCGGCATGCACCATGAGGAGCGCCGCTACTCCGACAAGCTGGTGATGCAGTATCTGCCGAGCCGCTACGGCATGAACCCCTACGACCTCAAGAAGGCCGACATGATCGAGATCGGCGCCGGGCAGGGGGCGAAGCCCGGCACCGGCGGCGTGCTGCTGGGACTCAAGATGTCGGACGAGGTGGCGGAGATGCGCGACCTGCCGCAAGGCGTGGACCAGCGCAGCCCTTGCCGTCATCCCGATTGGATGGGGGCCGACGATCTCTACATGAAGCTCGAGGAGATCCGCGAGGTCACCGAGTACAAGGTGCCCATCTCGATCAAGGTCGGCGCCGCCAGGATCGCCAACGACGTGCGCATCGCGGCCAAGGCCGGGGTCGACGCCATCGTCTTCGACGGCATGGAGGGCGGCACCGCGGCCTCGCCCACGATCCAGCTCGACCATGCCGGGATCCCGACGGTTGCCGCCATCGCCGAAGCCTCGGAAGCGCTCGCCGACATGGGCAAGAAGGACACGATGAAGATCATCGTCGGCGGCGGCATCCGCAACGGGGCGGACGCGGCGAAGTGCATCGCGCTCGGCGCCGACGTGGTCTACCTCGGCACCGCGCCGATCATCGCCATGGGCTGTCACAAGCCGATCTATCTGGAGGACTACGCCCGGCTCGGCACCTCGCCCTACGAATGCCAGCACTGTCACACCGGCCTCTGTCCGGTCGGCATCACCACCCAGTTGCCGAAGCTGATGGAACGTCTCGACGTGGACGAGGCGGCCGACAGCGTGACCAACTACCTCAACGCGCTCACCATGGAGATCCAGCTCTTCGCCCGCGCCTGCGGTAAGAACCGGGTGAGCGACCTCGACCCCAACGACCTCCGCGCGCTGACCTACGACGTCTCTCTCATGACCGGCGTAGACATGGTCGGCCTAGGCGGCCGCACCCCCTGGTGGAAGAAGTTCTAGGCAACCCGGCTAGGGCAAGCGCCCTTTCAAAGTTCATGTGAGTTAAGTCGGCGGGTCTATCCGCCGACCCAACCATTGCCCCAATCTCGTCATGCGTGGACTTGATCCGCGCATCTCTCTAAGCAAGCCCTTCCCGTCTCTGGGCAAACACATGAATGGCCGGAATAAATCCGGCCATGACGTGGAAGGGGCGGTGCGCGACGTACCGAAACTTCCTGAACAAGTCTCTACGGAGCGGGATCGAGCCAGGCGGCGAAGGTCTCTCGGATTGCCGCGTCGTCGGCGCCTCCCATCAACAGCAGCGTGAGCAGCAGTCGGGCCTTGAGCCCGTCGAGCCAGCCTGCGCCGATCAGCCCGCGCGCGAGCAGGTCGATCTCCGAGCCCTTGAAGTCGTAGGTCTGGCGCAGCATCTCTCCCGCCCCGGTGCGGGACGCCATGACCACCGGCACGGTCGTGGCCGCGTCTGCGAGCTTGTCGGCGACCCAGGCCGCCGCATGACCGCCGCCGGTGCACTCCATCACGATCCCCCGGTAGCCCGCCTCCAAAGCGTGCTCGATCAGCCTGCCGTCGTCGCCCAGCGTCACGGTGAGCAGCGCCACCGGCACGACCTCGGCATCGCGCGCCACCGCGATCGTGCGACGGGGGCCCGGCCGGCCGGCAAGCCTCGGCGCGCCCTCAGCGAACCAGCCGAGCGGCCCGGCCGGCATTGAGCGAAAGGCGGCGGGGTTCGAAGTCACCCCCTTCTGCACGTAGCGCGCCGCGTGGATCTCGTCGTTCATCACCACCATGACGCCGAGGCCGCGCGCGGGCTCGTGCACGGCGAGGCGCACGGCATTCAGCAGGTTCGCCGGCCCGTCCGGCCCGGCGAGCGTCGGGTTGCGCATCGCGCCGGTCACCACCACCGGGGCGTCGACGGCGAGGATGCGGTCGAGCACGAAGGCGGATTCCTCCATCGTGTCGGTGCCGTGGGTGACCACCGCGCCCTGGGCGCCAGCGGCCACGGCCCGCTCGATGGCATCCGCCAGCGCGAACAGATCGGGGATCGTGACCTCCGGGCTCGGCAGCAGGCGGAAGGTCTCGGCCTCGATCGACGCGACCTCGGCAAGCTGCGGCACGGCCTCTACCAGCGCGTCCGCACCGAGCGTCGGAGTGACGCCGCGCTCGCCACGGCCCGCCATGGCGATGGTGCCGCCCATGGCGAAGATCGCGACTCTGGGGAGCATGGCTTCCGCCTCAGCCGCGCAGCCAGGTCTCGGACCAGGCGAGGCAGCAGGAGCTCGCCGGGCGCTCGAACATGACGTTCTCGTAAGCCCCGCCCTGCGCGCGCGTTCCCGCGACCTCCAGCGTCGCGGTCCGGCACGGCGTCAGGCAGCTGTAGACCGCCCACGGCCCGGTGTCGGGATTGTTCGGCGGCAGCGTCAGCATGAAGGGCTCGCCCATGTCGGACCAGCTCAGCTCGATGCGGCCGTCGGCCGAGTCGACGATCTCGCGATAGGTGGAGCGGAAGGCGCCCTCGCGCGAGAACGCCGCCTCGGCGATGGGCCGGGCGGTGTCGGCGAAGGGCGGGTTCAGGATCGACTCGAACTCGCCTTGAATCCAGCGCGCCATCCCGACGTTGTCGGCATAGAGCCTGACCTCGCCGCCGGTCGCGTCGGAGCGGAGGAAGAGGCAGGTGCCGGGGCCGGCCGGCGAGATCAGCGTGCGCCAATGAGCGCAGACGGTGGTCTCCGGCCCATCGGCCTCGGTCTTGAGCCGCAGGAAGGAATTTTCTCCGGTGAACTGCACCGTGTTCGGATCGATGGCTGGCATGGCAGTCGTCTCCCTGATGCGTTTCCCGGAGCTTAACCCGCATGTCTCACCGCAGACCACGACGGCGGTTAGAATTCCTGACTTCGACGGTTGGGCCTGATTCTGGCCGATCTCCCGTCTGGAGATTTCAGCGAAGACAATGACTTAGCGGTTGCGGTGCGGTCAAGTCGCGTTGTAGTGCCTAGTGGATATATTGGATTGTCGATATCCCCGCCCCGCGCTACACTCCCACCATGTTCGTGCGTATCAAGACCACCCCCAACAGCCCGCGCCGCTCGGTCCAGCTCGTCGAGGCCGTGCGCGACGGCGGCAAGGTCCGCCAGCGCATCGTCCGCCACATCGGCGTGGCCATGGACGAGGACGAGCTGGAGCGCCTGAGGCAGCTCGGCGAGTACGTCAAGGCGAAGCTGGAGGACGAGCGCCAGCCCTTGCTGTTCGCGCCCGAGAAGATCGCAGACCAGGTGATCCGCGTCGGACGCCAAGGGGACGGCAAGCAAGAGCTTCCCGTCGATCTCAAGCAACTCGAAGAGGAGCAGCGGCTGATCACGGGCATCCACGAGGTCTACGGCGAGATGTACCGGCTGCTGGGCCTCGACGGGCTGCTGCGGCGATCGCGCTACCGCGCCTCGCACGACGCGCTGTTCCACGTGGTGATGGCACGCATCGCCAACCCCGACAGCAAGCGGGGCAGCGTGCGCCGGCTCGAGGAGGACTTCGGCGTGAGCCTTCCCCTCGAGAAGGTCTACCGGATGATGGACCAGCTCGACGCGCCCGTGATCAACCATCTGCGCACGCGCGTGGGCGAGGCGAGCCGCTCGCTGCTGCCGGAGCCGGTGGCGGTGCTCTTCTTCGATTGCACCACGCTCTACTTCGAGACCGCGATTGAGGACGAGCTTCGCCAGCACGGCTTCAGCAAGGACGGCAAGCACAGGGACTCGCAGGTCCTGCTGGCCCTGATGGTGACGCGCGAAGGGCTGCCGATCAGCTACGAGGTCTTCCCCGGCTCCACCTACGAGGGGAAGAGCCTGGTCCCGGTCCTGCAGGACATGCAGCGCCGCCACCAGGTGGAGCGCACGGTCTGTGTGGCCGACCGGGGCATGCTGAGCGCAGACAACCTCGACGCCATGGACGACATCCGCGGCGAGTACGTGCTCGGCGCCCGGCTGCGCAAGCTGCCGGCCGCGCTGAAGAAGAAGGTTCTCGATCTGGACGCCTATGGTCCTCTCGAGGGATCGGAGAACCGCCGGGTCGGCGAATGGGAGCACAAGGGCCGGCGCCTGATCGTCGTCTTCTGCCCCGAGCGCGCGCGCAAGGACGCACACGAGCGCCGCCAGGCGGTGGCGCGCCTGCTCGACAAGCTGGAGCGCAGCGACAATCCCAAGGAGCTGCTCTCCAATCACGGCGCCAAGCGCTTCATCGCCGTCGAGGGCGACGCGCGGCTCACGGTGAACCCGGAGAAGATCGCCGAGGCCGAGCGATGGGACGGGCTCGCCGGCGTCATCACCAATCTGCGCGACGCCAGCGTCACCGAAGTGATGGCCCACTACCACGGGCTCTGGCAGGTCGAGGAGAGCTTTCGGATCACCAAGCACGACCTGAAGGTGCGGCCGATCTGGCACTGGAACGAGAACCGGATCCGCGCCCACATCGCCATCGCCTTCATGGCCTTCGCCTGCGTCCGCCACCTTGCCTACCGTGTCGCCGTCCAGAAGAGGCGGATGTCCCCGGAAGTGATCCGCTCCGCCCTCGTCCACCGCCAATGCTCGGTCCTGCGCTGCGCGCAATCGGGCAACCGCTACGTCATCCCGTCGAAGCCGACGCCGGCGGCCGAGCAGATCTACGCAACCATGGGGCTGCCCCTGACGATCACCCCGTACCAACTCGTCTGAGCGCCGGCGAAGCCCGGCCCGGGCTCGAAGAAATGCCGAGTGTAGTGCCTAGCCGGAAATGAGAACCGGCCAATATCAACTACTTACGTGATTCAACCATCGAAGTCAGGAGCGCAGACGGTGGTCTCCGGCCCATCGGCCTCGGTCTTGAGCCGCAGGAAGGAATTTTCTCCGGTGAACTGCACCGTGTTCGGATCGATGGCTGGCATGGCAGTCGTCTCCCTGATGCGTTTCCCGGAGCTTAACCCGCATGTCTCACCGCAGACCACGACGGCGGTTAGAATTGTGGGCCGGGACCGGTTACCCTGTGCAGGCGATGAATCGTTCCGTCACGCGCCGATTGGCATTGACCGGGTTGGCCGCCGCTGGAAGCGCGGCAGCGGCGCCCTTCGCCGCCTGCACCGGCTGGGCCTCCCTGGGCTACACGTTTTCGGGCCCGGCCGCCGAGCGCGGGCTCGGGCTCGTGCCGCCAATGGAATGCACGCCCGGCACGCGCGCACGGACGGCGGGGCCGTTCTACACGCCGCAGACGCCGCGGCAGACCACGTTGCGCGAGCCGGACACGCGCGGAGAGACCCTCGTTTTCGAAGGGCTGGTGCTCGCGCACGACTGCCGACCGCTTGCCGGTGCCGTGATCGACATCTGGCATTGCGACGAGCTGGGCCACTACGACAATCGGGGCTTCCGCTACCGCGGGCATCAGTTCACCGACGCGTCCGGCGCGTTCCGGTTCGAGACCGTTCGGCCGGGCCACTATCCAGGCCGCACGCCGCACATTCACATGAAGGTGCAGGGCGAGGCGACCCCCGTCCTCACCACCCAGGTCTTCTTTCCCGATCTGCGGGACGAAAACGACGGCGACTGGATTTACCGCGACGACCTTGCGATGCACCTGGATCGCGCAGGCGACGGCTGGCGCGGGCGCTTCGACTTCGTGCTTCCACCGGCCTGAGGGCGCACGAGCGGGCTTTCGATTGTTGCAGCCTCGGCATGGGGCTACAGTGAATAGAGCAACCGGGGTGCATCGGTTGGACCCCGGTTTAGTTGGCTGGCAGGTGCAGGCGTGACGGAGCGCCGGCGCAAACAATAACAAGACGAGCCCGGCGCGCTCCCTTCGCCGCCAGTCGAGCCGGCAAGGGGGCGACCATGACGCAGACGCTATTCACCGACATCTCGATTTTCGACGGCTCCGGCAAGAAATCGTATCGGGGCGAGGTGCTCGTCCAGGGCAACCGCATCAAGCAGGTGGCCAAGGGCAAGAAGCGCATCGAGCGGAACGGCGCAGACGTGGTAGACGGCGGCGGCGCGACGCTCATGCCTGGCCTCATCAACGGTCACTCCCACATCGGCTATTCGGAGGAGGGCACGAGCCTCTATTCCCTCGGCGATACGCCGCCCGAGGAGAACACGCTGATCACGATGCGCCATGCCCAGATCCTCTACGACCACGGCTTCACGGCCCTGGTCTGCGCCGCGACCGGCAAGACCCGCATGGACATCGTGATCCGCAACGAGATCAACGCGGGCAGGATGGAAGGACCCCGCGTCCTCGCCGCCTCGCCGGAGCTCACGGTCACCGGCGGCCTCGGCGATGCGCGCCAGCTCCACATGTATCACGGCGCATTCTCGATCATCTGCGACGGGGAGGAGCAGTTCCGCCAGACCGCGCGGATGCTGTGCCGCGAAGGCGTCGACATCCTCAAGATCATGCCGTCGGGCGATGAGTTCATCTATCCCTACGGCCGGGGCGACACGACCGTCATGACGGAGGAGGAGGTGGCGGCGGTCTGCCAGGTCGCCAAGCAGCGCAACCGGCGCGTCTGCGCCCACGCACGGACCGCGGAGTCGGTCAGGCTCTGCCTGAAGTACGGCGTCAACATCATCCACCACGCGACCTACGCCGACGACGAGACCATCGACATGCTGGTCGAGGCCAAGGACGAGGTCTTCGTCGTGCCGGCGATCGGCATCACCCACAACACGGCCTACGAGTCCGCGGAGTTCGGCATGCCGCCGGAGAGCGAGATCGCACTCCGGCACCACCACGAGCTCGCCATCGTCAGCGAGACCGTCAAGAAGCTGCACGCCCGCGGCGTCCGCGTGCTGCCCTTCGGCGACTACGCCTTCGCCTGGGTGCCGCACGGAACTGACGCGCGGGACTTCGAGCACTTCGTGAACTACTTCGAATTCACCCCGGCCGAGGTGCTGCACGCCGCCACCAAGCTGGGCGGCGAGCTATACGCCTTCGCCGACGCGCAAGGCAGCGGCATTCCCGAGATGGGTGAGGTCAAGGAAGGCTACCTCGCCGATCTCATCATGATCGATGGCGATCCGCTGGCAGACCTCACGCTGTTCCAGGACAAGAACAACATCCTCATGGTCATGAAGGACGGCACGTACCACAAGCCGCCCCAGCCTCGGCGCGGAGCAGCCCGCCGGGTTGCTGTTGTTTCCCAGATTAGCTGACCGCAGATTTGCCGGATTATTTCGCGCGGCGGCGAGGCGGATTTCCCACGCTGTTTGGTCATTGTCGGAAGGAAGAGAGGGGGTGGGGGGGTGTCGGCCGGCCGTCGGCGCGTCAAGCCGCTACGCGGCTCCTTCGCTGCGCTACGGCCCTTCGGGTGACCCGCCGCCGTCCGCCCGACTGAGTGCATCCATGGCCGTAAGCGGAGCTTTCGGCCATGGGCCGATCGCTCGACGCCTTGTCGTGGCCGGAGCCTGACGAGCGGTTTGCGAGGGTGGTTCCCGTGAGCGGTTCCCCCTCGAACCCCTAGGGATGGGCGGAACCGGGAACCGGGAACCGGGCGTTGTCGGGGTGGCTGCCGTTGGCGGCCGGGGAGGCCTTTTCGGCCTGGCCCGCGGCGAGGCCGTAGTGCCCCTCGGCGTCGTGCCGGACGCGTCCTTCGCGGACGAGCTTTTTGAGGACGACGCCGACGGTCTTGTGCCGGGTCGCGGCGCGTTCGCGGATCTGGCGCTGCGACAGCGGCGTCCCGGCTTCGGCGAGCGCCTTGAGGATGCGCCGTTCGGCGGTTTCGGGCTCGGGCGCGGCCTCGGCAGTATCCACTTGGCGGAGGCGCAGCGCGGGCCCCTTGCCGTCATCGGCGAGTTCGATCTCGATGTCATTGAGGCCGGGGGCGGCGCGGTGCTCGACGGTCATGACGATCTGCCTGTCGCGTCGGCGCAGGTAGAGATTCGAATCGCCCCACGCGTGCAGTTCCGAGCTTCCGCGCAGGGCCTGGCCGGGCCTTGTGGCGCCGCTCTTGCGGGCGTGGTGGACGAGCAGGACGGCGGCTCCGAAGCGGCGCTGGATGTCGCGTAGGAAGCCGAGGATGGGGGCGACCTCGGCGACGGTGTTCTCGTCGACGCCGTGCAGCCGGACCAGGGGGTCGAGGACGACGAGGCGGGGCCGGATGCGTTGCACCGTCTCGACCAGCCGCCGGCGGTCGGCGCGATGATCGAGGCGCAGCGCGGGCACGTCGATGACTGCGATGTCGAGGCTCTCGAACCGGGCGCCTGCGGCGCTCGCGATACCCTGGAGCCGGGCACGCACGATGTGGCCGGCGTCCTCGGCGGCGAACAGCAGGACGGGTCCTGGCTCGTCGGCGGCGAAGCGGCGCAGGCAGGGGACGCCGGCGGCGACCGCGACGGCGAGGTCGAGCGCCAGGAAGGACTTGCCGCACTTGGGCTCGCCGCCGACGATGCCGACCGCCTGGCGCCCCCACAGCCCGTCGATGAGCCACTGCTGCTGGCGCGGCCGGTCCTCCAGCTCCACCGGCGCCCGCGTCGGGAAGCCGTTCGCCGCCGCGTCCCCGGTGCCGGTCACGGCTTGAGCTCCTCGATGGCATTCTGGAGGTGGCCGGCGTTGACCGTCTTCGCCTTCTCCAGGGCGGCGGCCGACAGCGCGTAGTGGGCGAGGCGGTTGACCTGGCGCGGCAGGCCGCGGGTTCCCTGGAACAGGGCCTCGACGGCGGCGTCCTCGAACAGCGGCAGCTCGCATCCGGCGAGGCGCAGGCGGTGGGTCAGATAGGCCTCGACCTCGTCGCGGTCGAGGCCGGTGAGGTGGTGGCGGACGACGACGCGCTGGGAGAGCGATTCGTGCACCGCCATCGACAGCCGCCGCCTGAGCTCGGTCAGCCCGACCAGGATCAGGCACATGCGGTTCTCGGAGTCCATCGCGAAGTTGGTCAGCAGGCGGAGGTCCTCCAGCACGTCGTTGCGCAGATGATGGGCCTCGTCGACGACCAGCACCGGGAACTGCCTGGCCTCGGTCGCGAGGCGCGAGATCTCGGTCCTGATCGCGTGGTGGGCCGAGGATCGCGAGCGCTCGACGGTGATGCCGATCTCCCAGGCGATGGACTTGTACATGTCGAGCACGTTGCCGGTGGTCAGCGAGACGTAGTGGACTCGGAACAGGCCGGGGTGGAGCTGGGCGGTAAGATGCCGGCACACGGTTGTCTTGCCGGCACCGACCTCACCGGTGAGCATGCCGATGCCCTTGAGCTCGATGAGGTGGCCGAGCCGGGCCTCGGCCTCGCGGCGCGCGCTGGATTCGAACAGCTCGTCGGTCTCCGCCACGGTCTCGAAGGGCATGCGGGTGAAGGCGAAGTGGCGCTGGTACATCAGTCGTCCTCCTTGAACTTGCGCATCTTGAGCGGCGAGGGCGGCGGCTCTGGGGCCGGGTCGTCGGGTTCGATCTTCTTGGAGTAGTGGCCGCGCTTCACCGCGGTGTTGGCGTAGGCGTCGAGGCGGGTTGCCTGGCCGACAGGCTTGCCGTCGTGCACCACGCCGAGCGGCCGCGACGGCGGCGCATCCGGGTCGTAGCGCAGCACCACCCTGTGGCCGACCAGCAGGGCGTCGACCTCGTAGACGCGGCCGTTCAGGCTGACGGTGCGGTCCTTGTGGACCAGCCGCTTGGCCTCGAAGAGGAAGATATCGTCGAGGTCCAGCGTGGCGTCGGGGTAGCGGACCGCGGCCGAGGCGAGTGCCCATTGCTCGAGCGGGGTGCGCCCCTCAAGGCCGCGATGCGGACTGTTGTGATACTCGCCCTCGATCCACGCCCACAGGCTGCGGTTGAGCGTCTGGAGGCTGTCCAGGACCGGCGCATCGAGATGGGCGAGCCAGCCGGCGCGAAGCGTTCTGAACCACCGTTCGATCTTGCCCTTTCCCGCTGGTTGATACGGCCTGGCATGCACCAGCACGATGCCCAGCTTCGCGCAGATCAGGGCGAGCTGGCGGGAGCGGTAGGCGGCGCCGTTGTCGACATAGAGGCGCTGCGGCAGGCCGCGGCGGATCAGCGCGTTCTTGAACACGGGCAGGAAGGCCTGGACGCTCTCGGCCATGGCGAAGGCGGCGAAGGGCACGACCCGGGTGGCGTCGTCGATGAAGGCGATCAGGTAGGTCTTGCGTCGGCTCCGGCCGTGCCGGACCTTCGGCCCGTGCATGACGTCGCTCATCCACAGCTCGCCGGCGTCCCGGAAGGCGAAGCGGCGGCGGTCGGCGCCGTCCGGCGGCTTGCCGTCGAACAGCCCCTCGCGGCTCAGCAGCCGGTGCACGGTGGATGGAGCGAGCGGGTGATCGATGCCCTCCTCGACGGCCGCGCGGATGATCGCGCGCACCGGCCAGGTCGGGTTGTCGACCTTCAGCGTGACCAGGCGCTCGGCGACCTCGGCCGGCAGCCGCCGGGGCTTCCCGCGGTCGCTACGTGGTCTGGGGTAGAGCGCCTCGAAGCCGCCATCGCGATAATGCCTGATCCAGTCCCGCATGGTGTCGGCGGCGACACGGGTCCGGTCGGTTCCGGGGATGGCATAGGTCTGGCTCGCCTTCTCGCGAAGCTTGTCGCCGACGCCCTTGGCGCCCATCGGCAGATGCACCAGATCGGCGATGACGCCGTATCGGAACAGCGCGATCGCCTGGCGAAGGTCGTCGTCGGATTCCTTCATGTCATGGTCCTCGTTGCTGGGGCTCTTCGGCCCCGGGACCATGACGCTACGCCGCCGCCGGAGGGGGATCAGGCCCCATCGAGTGTTGGAAGCCCGCCTTGCGACTCATCGTGCCGATTCCGTGGGGTTGGAAGCCCAATGGGGCGGGCAGCATCTGCAGTTGCTCAGACACCAGGCCACGCAGCGCCATCAAGGCGCTGTCGCTGTTGAGACGCTCGCGAACCGCCACCATGGTGGCCGCGCAGCCCGCCAGCCGGTCGGGGATCAGGCCGATGACACGGACAAGAACGTTGTGGACCAGGCGAAGCCGGTGGCGCACCCAGCGCATCGCGCCGGGAAGCTCGATCGCGTCTTCGTCCTCGGGGCAGCGCACCTCGTTCGCTGCCTCCTCCAGGCTGCCGGCTTTCTCCGCCGCCACAACAACCGCTTCCAGATCGTCGAGCGTGCCCGGCAGCCGCGACGACAGGCAGTCGGCCAGCATGCTGATCGTCGTATGGCTCTCACGGCAATACCAGCGGGGAACCTTCGCACCGGGCGGGGTCTTCCGCCCGTAGGTGCCGTGGCTGCCCACGGAACATCCGCCGTGCGGGTGATTCGGGCAGCGCTCAAGCCTTGCCTCGCGCCACGCCTCGGTCTTAACGTATTCCTCGCCGGTAAGCCCCGTCTCGTAACGAAGCTGCAAACCGGCCATGGCCCGGCGGGGATCAGCCCGTGCGGGCCTCTTCCTTGTTGTTCCTCGTCAGTCCGAGACTACGAAACCGCCCCGGCGACGCAAAGCCGCCAGGTCCACCCATCCCACGCTCGGCCACAATCCCGGGGAATTCACCGGCAGCCCAATGTGGGAAAAAAACCCGAGTTCCTATCGGGCTAAACCGCGAGACAACAGTTGCCGCCGCGGCGGAGTAAGGCGCTGGAGCGCGTTCGTCTTTGACGGACGCGCGACAGGCCGCGACCGCGGCCCGCCGCGTTGGCGGCGCCCTCGCGGAGGCGCCGGCCATACAGCCGGCTGCCGTGAGCGATAAAGGCGTAGGGCGTTTTCGCGTGAAGCGGAAACGTTCTACGCCGCGGCGACATCCCGTCGCTCGATCCCCCGGTGGAGGTAGAGCAGCCCCACGATAGCGACGCTCACGGCGCCGAGTACCCATAGGCCCGCGTCGAACCCGCCGGTCAGGTCCCACATCGCGCCGATCACGAGCGGCCCCAGCACGCCGCCGATCTCGGCCGCCGAGAAGAAGAGGCCGACCGCCGCCCCGGTGTTGCGGGGGTCGACGCCGCGCGTCTCCATCAGCACCAGGATCAGGACCGCGATCAGCGTGCCGCGGCCGATGCCCTGCAGCGCCAGCGCTACCACCAGCGCCGGCACGCCTGTGGCCAGCAGCAGCACCGCGCCCACGCCGATGCAGAGCGACAGCGCGATCAGGATCGCGAAGCGCCTGGGCGGAGTCGCGAGCCTCGGGATCGTCAGCGCACCGACGATCCCGACCGCTGTCGGGAGCGCCGACCATAGGCCGGCCTCGTCCGGCGCCATGCCGCCCGTGCGCAGCATCTCCGGCAGCCAGTTGGCGATCGCATGATGCAGAAAGAAGGCGCCGATGCTCATCGCCAGGATGACCTGAATGCTCGGCAGGCGCAGCAGCGTCGCGAAGACGGCGAGCTGACCCGCGACGGTCTCGCGGCGGAGTCCTGCCCGCTCGACCACGCGGTTGATCGGGTGGCTCCCCAGCAGGAACCAGGCGATGCCGGTGGCGAGGATGAAGCCGGAATAGATCAGCAGGACCAGGCGCCAGTCCCCGTCGAGGAACGGCATCAACACGCTGTTGGTTAGCGCCAGCGCGAGGATGTGGCCTAAGAAGGGGCCCGTGATGTAGACGCCCAGGGCGAAGCCGCGCTCGGCACCCTCGAACCATTGCGCGATCGCTTTCGGCGCGCCGATCGAGACCAGCGGCCCGCCAATGCCGAACAGCCCGACCGCCACGAACATGGAGGCCGCGTCGACGGCGACAACGCGCAGTCCGCCCGATGCGGTGAGGATGAGGGCCGCCAGGAACAGCGACCACTTGAGCCCCACGCGGTCGACGAAGGCACCGCAGGGCGCGGCCGCAACGATATAGACCAGCGGCCAAGCGCCCAGGATGGCGCCCATGGTCGTGTAGCTGAGGCCGAGATCGCGGCTGATGGGGTCGATCAGCGGCGCCATCGCCAGCGACAGCAGGCCGAAGCCGAAATAGATCAGCCACACCCCGCCCAGCATGGCCCAGCGATAGCCATGCTCGTGGGGCGGCACAGTGGGTGAGGGGGCGGCGGGCGGCACGGGGCGCGACCATAACGGCTAGCCTGCGCAACGCATAGGCGGGCCCCCGCGACGCCATGCCGCTCATGTGGGGCTGTAGCCGGCGCCGGCTCGGTGGCATCATTGCGCTGCGACACGCGCCAAGGAAGAGGAGGGCGGCATGCCGGGCAATCACGTCGATCTCAGGAGCGACACGGTCACGCGGCCGACGGCGGCTATGCGCCAGGCCATGGCCGAGGCCGAAGTCGGCGACGAGCAGCGCGGCGAGGATCCCACCGTCAACGCGCTCCAGGCGCGCGTGGCCGCGATGCTGGGCAAGGAGGCAGGCGTCTTCCTCCCTTCCGGCTCCATGTGCAACGAGATCGCGCTGCTGGTGCACTGCCGCCCCGGCGAGGAGGTGATCTGCGACCGCACCGCGCACATCATCACGTCGGAAGGCGGCGGCCCAGCGGCCCTCGCCGGCGCCATGGTGCGCCCCCTCGACGGCGAGGCCGGCGTCTACTCGCCGGAGCAGCTCGCCGACGCGGTCCGCGCCGTGACCCGCTATGCGCCGCGCTCGCGCCTCGCCGTGGTCGAGCAGACCTCGAACCAGGGCGGCGGCACGATCTGGCCGCTGGAGACCATCGAGGCGGTGGGCGAGACGGCCAGGGCGCACGGGCTGCTGATGCACATGGATGGCGCGAGGCTCCTCAACGCCGTCGTCGAGACGGGCGTTGACGCAGCCCGCTACGGCGCCCCCTTCGATTCCGTGTGGGTGGACTTCAGCAAGGGTTTGGGCTGCCCGGTCGGCGCCGTGCTCGCCGGCTCAGCCGAGTTCATCGAGGCCGCCTGGCAGTGGAAGCAACGCCTCGGCGGCTCCATGCGCCAGTCAGGCATCCTCGCCGCCGCCGGGCTCCATGCCCTCGACCATCATGTCGCGCGCCTCGCCGAGGATCACGCCAACGCCCGCAGCCTCGCCGACAAGGTGCGCGCGCTGCCCAAGCTCACCCTCGACCAGCTCCGGGTCGACAGCAACCTGGTCTTCTTCGATTGCGCCGAGACCGGGCTGAGCGCATCCGATCTTTCGGAGGCGCTACGGGCCAAGGGCGTGCTGATCGGCGCCATGGGCCGCCATCGGTTGCGTGCGGTCACCCACCTCGATGTCGACGCGGCGGCGGTCGATGCAGCCGGCGAGGCGCTCGAGGCGGTCGTCAACGGGTAGGGGAGGGGGCCGGCGCAGCCCCGTCGGGTGTCAGCGCAAATACAGCCCTAGGTACTTCCGGATCGCAGCCTCCTGGCTCGCGTTGTAGTCGTAGAGCAGCGCTCCCACGATCTCGTCGTAGTGCCGCTCGCGCTCCGCGAGAGTGATTCCCTCCGGCAGCGTGCGGGAACGCACCGCAGTGGCGGTGGCGCTGCCGTTGACCTGGCCGCTCTCGTCGATCGCGTCGATGGTCACGCGCAGCCGCAGGTCGATCCGCTCGGCCTGCTCCTCGGTCAGCAGGCCTTCGAGATTCTTGTTGGTCGCAAGCGGTGTCGCTCTGGCGCTCGCTTCCTCGATCGTGACCCGCAGGACCCCGACATGGCCGCTCGCCCGCAGCCGGTCCTCCGCCCAGAGCCTCGCGGCAACGGCCGGCGGGGTGGGAAGGAGGTGGTCCACATCGGAGGGATGCGGCGCGGCCCCGCGTTCGCCGACCTCGATTCGCTCCAGGTCGAACACCAGCGGCGGCAGGTGTGCGAAGGAGGGAGGAGCGCTGTCCCGGCTCGCCAACGGGACCTCGCAGCCAACCGCGATCACCGCGACGGCGAGTAGTGCAGCAGCGGCCAGGCCCGCACGGCCGAACCCATTACGCACCGAACCGAGCCTCTCACCCAAACTTCTGCCAATCACTGCTTGCTTCCTCATTGCGGGTCTGCACACACACGAGCACGCGACTCCGACGAATCGCGCTGCCGTCATAGGTGCGCAGGGAGTTGCCGCAATTCAAGTCGGATCGTGAGAGGGACGTGTGAACATTGACCCGCGCACCGCGCGCTGCGCTACACTCCGCCGCGGCGACGGAGGGCACGCCATGATGCCGACGCAAGCCGAAATCGAGGCCTATCGCACCGACGGCGTGGTGTGCCTGCGCGGCGTGATCGACCGGGACTGGATCGAGCGCCTGCGGGACGGCGTCGCCGCCGACATGGCGGAGCCCGGCCCGAACGTCGAGATCTACACCACGGAATCCGACCCCGGCCTCTTCTTCAACGATTTCGACCTCTGGCGAAACGTGCCGGTGTTCAAGGAGTTCGCTCTGGAAGGGCCGCTGGCCGCGATCGCCGCCGCGCTCTCAGGCGCATCCGCGATCACGTTCTTCTACGACCAGGTGTTCGTGAAGGAGCCCGGCACCGAGGGCCTCACCCAGTGGCACCAGGATCAGCCCTACATGGCGGTGGACGGCCAGCAGCTCTGCTCCAACTGGATACCGCTCGACCCCATCACACCGGAGACGACGCTCGAATTTGTGCGCGGCTCCCACCGCTGGGGGCGATGGTTCGCGCCCTTCGACAGCATGACGGACGGCACCCGGCACCCGAGCACCGTGTTCGAGCGCTGCCCTGACATCGAGGCCGCGCGCGAGGACTACGACATCGTCTCGTGGGAGCTGGAGCCCGGGGACTGCATCTTCTTCCAGGGTTTGATCGTGCACCAGGGCCGCAACAACCCCATGCAAGACACCCGCCGCCGCACGCTGACTCACCGCTGGCTCGGCGACGACATCCGCTTCATCCTGCGCGACCCGCCGGCCGAGTTCCCCAAGCATCCCACCGCGCTGCGCACCGGGCAGCCCTTCCACGAAGACCCGCAGTACCCGGTCGTCTGGCGGGCGTGAGCGAAGCGGGAGCGCTTTCGCGTGCTCCCGTCATCTGATAGGGACGGCGCAGGGCCACGAAGGAGCGGGCGATGGGCGGCGGAGCAGGCGAGTTGGTCATGGTCCACACGGTGGCGGGGCTGATCGACCTGTTCGATGAGCTGCACGCCGAGATCGATCCCGATGTTCCGGTGCGCCATGTTGTTCAGGCGGCGCTGCTGACGGACGCGATCGACGAAGGCCGACTGACCGACGCAATCAGGGCGCGGACCCGCGACGCGCTGCTGGAGGCGACCGAAGGCGCCGCGCTCGTGCTCTGCACCTGCTCCACAGTCGGCCCCGGCGCAGACGACGCCGCGGCGCAGGCGGACGTTCCGATCCTCCGGGTCGACCGGCCCATGGCCGAGGCGGCGGTGCAGGCGGGCCAGCGCATCACCGTTGCCGCGACGCTCGCCACCACCATCGGGCCCACCGCCGATCTGGTTGCCGACGCCGCGCGCCGCGCCGGCAAGGAGGTCGAGATCGACTCCGTCGTCTTCGCCGAGGCCCGCGCCCGGCTGGTGGCGGGCGATGCCGAGGGCCACGAGCGGATCATCGCCGACGGTCTGCACGAAGCCGCGGCCTCGGCCGACGCCATCGTGCTCGCCCAGGCCTCCATGACTCCGGCGCTCGCCCGCTGCGCCGACATCCAGGTGCCGCTGCTCACCAGCCCGCGCTCCGGGCTCGAAGCCGCCATCGCCCGCTACCGCGCAGCGGCGTAGCGGCGGGGCGGAGCGCGAGAGGGGAGGGCGCGCCATGCCCGCGGCCAAGACGCTCTATCTGGCGAACCCCTACGGCTTCTCCGCCCAGCAGAAGGACGGCCCGCTCCAGGCGCTGGTCGCTGCGCTGGAAGGACTCGGCGCCGAGGTGTGGGAGCCTTTCGCCCGCAACAACCAGATCGACAAGGCCGCCGCCGGCTGGGCCTACCGGATCGGCCAGGCGGACCTGCGCGACGTGCGCGATGCCGACGGCATCTTCGCCGTGGTCAACGGCTGCCCGCCGGACGAAGGCGTAATGGTGGAGCTCGGCATGGCCATCGCCTGGGAGAAGGCGGTGTTCCTGTTCCGCGACGACTTTCGGCGCTGCACCGACAGCGAGGCCTACCCGCTCAACCTGATGGTGTTCACCGGCCTGCCCGAGGCCGGCTGGGAGGATTACTGGTACGGCTCGGTGGACGAGATCGCCGATCCCGGCAAGGCGCTCGCCCGCTGGTTGAGAGGCGCCCTGCCCAGCTGAGCGGCCGGCTCCCTCCCGGCCGCAGTTTGCCCCTGGATTCGGCGTGGCGATGCCGGTTAACTGGCGGGCCGACAAGCTGACGAGAAGCTGCCCGGTCGGCGACATTCTTGGCCACGATCGGGGCAATGGTCGTAAGGGAGGATGAGGAGAGCGCAAGACAGCGCGCGCGAGAAGACCGCGAAAGGACGGGGCCCTTGACGCCTCGTCAACGCGGGCGGTCGCGGCGCATCAAGCGAGTCATTGCCGGGCTCCTGCCGCATGCCGTTCTCATCACGTTCAGCCTCGCCATCCTCCTGCCGCTGCTGTGGCTGCTGCGCGTGGCGCTCACCGACAAGACCACGGCGTACAAGATCCCGCCCGAGTGGGGTCAGGCGAGCATCGGCAACTTCGTCGAGATCTTCACCGGCTATCCCTTCTTCAACTACTTCATCAACAGTGTGACCGTGGCCATCGGCGCGACGGCCGTCGCCCTGCCGCTCGCCGCCGCCATCGCCTACGCCTTCGCCCGCTACAACACGGGCGGCATGTCGCTTCGCCTGGTCGTGCTGTCGAGCCAGATGCTGCCGCCGGTCATTCTGGTCCTGCCGCTCTTCACGCTGTTCCTCAAGGCCCAGTTACTCAATAGCCTGGTCGGCCTGATCATCGCTCACCTCACCATCAGCCTGCCTTTCCTGGCCTGGCTGCTGGTGGCGTTCTTCGACCGCAACATCGCCCTGCTGGAGCAGGCGGCGCGGGTCGACGGGGCCACGCGCCTGCAGACCTTCCTGCGCATCACGCTGCCGGTGGCGGCGCCCGGGATTCTGGCCGCCGGCCTGCTCTCCTTCATACTGAGCTGGAACGAGTTCCTGTTCGCGTTGATCCTCAGCGGTCCGTCGACCAACACGCTTCCCGTCGGCCTGTCGTCTTTCCAGACCCACCGCGGCGTCGACATCTCGCTTCTGTCGGCGGCGACGATTTGCGCGATCCTGCCGGTCTTCGTTCTGCTGCCTTTCATGAGGCGCTATCTGATCAAGGGACTTTCACTGGGTGCACTGAAGTGACGCGGCACCCCACGCTCCGAAGCCGCCGGCCCGGAGCAACTACCGGAGGAGCACGGCTCCACATCAAGGGAGAACTGACATGAGATTGTTCATCGCAGTTGCCGCCGCAACCATGCTCTTTGCGAGCGTGGCCAAGGCGGAAACCATTCGCATCCTGATGGAGACGGTACCCGACACCCGCTACATCCAGGAGCTGTTGCCCGAATTCGAGGAAGCAACAGGCATCGACGTCGAGATCGAGGCCATCAGCTACATCGACATGCACTCGAAGCTGGTACCGCAGCTGATCTCACCCCAGGGCAGCTACGACCTGATCGTGGTCGACTTCTACTGGGTCGGCGAGTTCACTAAGGCGGGCTGGCTGATGCCGCTCGACGATCTCGTCGCCCGCGACGGCGTCAATGTCGACGTCTACGTGCCCAAGCTCATGGATCTGGTCGGGCGCGTCGACGGCGTGCTCTACATGCTGCCGTTCTACAACTACTCGATGGCCCTGATCTATCGCCAGGACCTGATTGACGATCCTGCGGAGCAGGCGGCATTCAAGGAGAAATACGGCATCGATCTCAGGGTGCCCGAGACCTGGGACGAGTACTGGAAGCAGGTCGAGTTCTTCACCCGCGACAACGACGGCGACGGCGAGAGGGACTTCTACGGGACCGTCATCCAGGGCCAGCGCGGCGACTGCATCTCGATGCAATGGGCGAACTATCTCTATGCCCAGGGCGGCCGCTATCACGACGAGAACTGGGAGCCCCTGCTGGATACGCCTGAGGCCATCCGGGCCATGGAGTTCTATCGCGACGCGGTGGTGAACTACAGCCCGGCCGGCTCGGAAGCCTACTGCTTCGACGAGGCCTTCAACGTCATGGCGCAGGGCAGGGCCTACAGCTTCGTCACCTTCAACATCCTCTACGCCGGGTTCGAGGACCCCGAGTCCTCGACGGTGGCCGGCAAGGTCGGCATCACGCCCAATCCGGGCGGCGGCCTGAACGGCGGCTGGGGCTGGGCCATTCCCAATTCGAGCCCGAACGTGGAAGCCGCTTGGACCTTCATCAAGTGGGCCGAGGACCCCGCGACCGCCAAGCGGCGCGCGCTGCTCGGTGGCGCTCCGACCCAGGCACCGATCTTCACCGATCCCGATGTGATGGCGGCGCGCCCCTACTACCCGGTCCTCGGCGAGATTCTTGCGGGCACGCAGGACTTCCCGGTCTTCACCTACACGACCGAGTTCGTCGAGGAAGTCGGCCGCGAGCTGAACCTGGCCGCGATCGGTGAGAAGGATATTCCCGAGGCCATGGCCGACGCTCAGGCCGAGCTTCGCGCTCTGCTCATCAAGGACGGCAAGATCGCCGAGTAGCGGTCCAGCCGCATGGTTGCGTCACCCCTGACGGGTGGCACGTTGACGCTGACGCAGCGGGACCGGCGCTTTGGGTATCTGCTCACGGCGCCGGGCCTCGCTGTGTTGGTGGCTGTCGTCACCTTCCCGCTGTTCTTCACCATCTTCACGAGCTTTTACGACTACACCCTACTCACTCCCAACCACGAAACCTTCATCGGCGGAGAGAACTACCAGGAGGCAGCCGAGGAGGAGTACCTGCCGGGCTCGCTCTGGGTCACGGTCAAGTTCGTGCTCGCCTCGGTCGTCATCGAATTCATTATCGGCTTCATCGTGGCGCTCTCGCTCAACGCCACCGAGCGATTCAAGACCGTCTATTACCTGATCCTGCTGGCGCCGCTGCTCATCAACCCCGTGGTGGTCGGGCTGCTGTGGCGCATGCTCCTTCATTCGGAGCTCGGCATCGTCAACTACGCCATCGGTCTCGTCGGCATCAGACCGGTGAGCTGGCTCGGCGATCCCACGATCGCGTTCTGGACCGTGGTGCTGACCGACATCTGGCATCAGGTCTCGTTCATGGCGATCCTGCTTCTGGCCGGGCTCTCGGCTCTGCCGCGCGAGCCCTACGAAGCGGCGCGCATGGACGGTGCGTCGCCGCTCCGCTGCTTCTTCTACATCACGCTGCCGCTCATGCAGCCGGTCATCGCCGTAGCGCTTCTCTTGCGCATGATCTTCGCGATCAAGACCTTCGACATCGTCTTCATCATGACCAAGGGCGGCCCCGGCACCGCGACCGATCTCATCAGCTATTTCATCTACCGCGCCGCCTTCTTTGGCCTCGACATCGGACGCGCGTCTGCGATGGCGGTGGGGCTGCTCATCATCATCATCGTGCTGACCGCCTTTCTCTATCGCTACATGCGCTCGCTGAACTAGGAGGGACGGGAGGTGGCCGAGATCGGGCTGCGCAGCCTCACCAAGGTCTTCGGACAGGACGTCACCGCCGTCGACAGCATCGACCTCGACGTTCGCGATGGCGAGTTCATGGTTCTGCTGGGGCCGTCGGGATGCGGCAAGTCGACGACGCTGCGGATGATCGCCGGGCTCGAGGCCGTCACCGCGGGCGAGATTCTGATCGACGGCGACGTGGTCAACGACGTCGACCCGGCGGAGCGCGACCTCGCCGTCGTCTTTCAGAACTACGCGCTCTACCCGCACATGAGCGTCGCGGGGAACCTCTCCTTCGGCCTCAAGCTGCGCAAGCTGCCGCGCGACGAGATCGATCGCCGCATTGCGGCGACGGCAGAGATGCTCGGCATCGGAGACCTGCTGAAGCGCCGGCCAAGGCAACTGAGCGGCGGCCAGCAGCAGCGGGTCGCGCTGGGTCGCGCGCTGGTCCGGGACCCTGCGGCATTCCTGTTCGACGAGCCGCTCTCCAACCTGGACGCCAAGCTGCGCGCCACCATGCGCACGGAGCTGATCAAGCTCCACCGCATGCTGGGCAAGACCATCGTCCACGTCACGCACGATCAGGTCGAGGCGATGACCATGGGCGAGAGAATCTGCATCATGCGCGACGGCCGTATCGTCCAGGTCGGCCCGCCGCTGGAGGTCTACCGCAACCCGGCCGACACCTTCGTCGCCGGCTTTCTTGCCAGCCCGCCGATGAACCTGCTCGATGCCCGGCTCGGCGGCCCGGCAGGGCTGGATGCCGTCGAGCTGCCGCCGGTCAGCCTGCCGTTGCTCGCGAACCACAAGCATGCGCTGGCCGGCCGCGCCGGAGAGGCGATCACGCTCGGCATTCGGCCCGAAGACCTCGACGTCCAACCCTCCGCCGCCGAGCAGGGCGCGATGACGGTCACCGTGGTGGCGGTGGAGGCGCTCGGACCGGAAGTGATCCTGGTGGGAGCGCTCCCCGGCGGGCAGGAAGTGTCGGCCCGGCTGGAAAGCGACTTCGCGGCCCCGCCAGGCTCCGAGGTCCGGCTCCAAGTCGATCTCGACCGCCTTAGCTTCTTCGACGTCGAAACGGGTCGTGCGGTGACCGCCGGCTGAAGGTTGGATCAGGCGGCAGGCATATCGGCGAGGGACGGATAGAGCGTCTCCAGCCTTTGGTAGAGGTCGCGGTAGATGCCGTAGGCATCGCGATAGGCCTCGGCGCGGCCGGCGTTGGGCTCGAAGACGCGATCGCACCGGGCGTAGCGGCCGATCGCCGACCAGTCGTTGAGCGCGCCCGTTCCCATGCCGGCAACGAAGGCCGCACCGAGGCTGGAGCCGGGATGTTCGAGCAGCCGCTCGACCGGTCGCTCCAGGACATCGGCCGTGATCTGCATCCAGAGATCGCTGGCCGCGCCGCCATCGCAGGCCAGAACCCGGCCGACGCCGCAGTCCATCTCCGCGAACACGTCCATGTGGTGGCGGAAGCCGAACGCCACCGATTCAAGCGCGGCACGCCAGATATGGCGCAGCTCGTGGTGGAGCCCGAGGCCGACCAGCGTGCCTTTCGCACGGGGATCGTGCAGGGGCGTCTTTTCGCCGAGGAAGTACGGCAGCAGCACGAGGCCGCCGGCGCCCGGCGGCAGATCGCTTGCCCGGTCGTCGAGCCAGGCATGCGGCGTCTGTCCCGCGACCCGCGCTGCCTCCGACTCCGCCTGTCCGAGCTGCGCCACGATCCAGTTCAGCACGCTGCCGCTCGCGGCCATGCAGCCGTTGGAGACATAGAGCCCCGGCACGATGTGAAAGTCGATGAACATGCGCGGGTCGGTCACCGGCCGCTCGCACGTGAGCATGATGTCCCCGGCACCCCCGAACTTGACCACCAGATCGCCCTGGTCGCAGGCACCGGCAACGAAGGCAGACGCGATATGATCCGCGCAGCCGGTTACCACCGGCGTGCCGGCAACGAGCCCCGTCTCCTCCGCTGCCCGCTGCGTGACGGCGCCTGCGGGTTCGCCGGACGCCCTGAGCGGCGGCAGCCAGTCGGGCGCTATGCCGCCCAGGCGAACCAGGTCCTCGTCGAGACCGCCCTGCGCGAGGTTATAAAACCCCGCCTCCAGCGCCCAGTTCCCCTCGATCGAGACCTCTCCGGTCAGCCGGTAAGTGATGTAGTCGTAGGACCCCATCACGGTCGCCGCCCGCTCGAAGCAGTCCGGCTCATGGCGCGCGAGCCAGAGCAGCTTGGGCGCGACCACCTGCTGGTTGATGCTGCCGCCCGTGCGCCGGAACCAGTCGTCACCGTCGATGCGCCGCTTCAGCTCCTCGATCTCATCGACAGCGCGGGCATCGTTCTGCTGGATCGAGGGGCGCAGCGGCCTCCCCGAGTCATCCAGCAGAATCACCGTGGGCACCATCCCGGTCACGCCTACCGCCGCGATTGCGCTTGCCTCCAGCCCGGTCTTCTGCAGCAGCTCCGGCACGAGCGCGCAGACGTTGGACCACCAGAGCTCGGTATCTTCCTCGGCCCAGTTGGCGTGGCGCGAGACGAGCGTGCTCGGCCGCGATGCGGTGGCGAGGATGCCGCCCTCGGTGTCGATCAGAATGCCGATTGTGGACGTCGTCCCGATATCGAGACCGAGCAGGGTGCTCATCAACCGCGAACCTTCGCGACGACCTCCATGAAGCGCGCGACGCGGTCCCGGTCGACGGCGTTCCAGGTGTCGCCGTCGACCTTGAAGTGCGTGCCGACGATGCAGCCGTCGGCCACCGAGAGAATGTCGACGATGTTGTCGATGGTGCAGCCGGTGTTGGCGAGGACCGGCGTGCCGGGCACGGCCCTGGCAACACGCTCGAGGCTCGACCGGTCCACCGCCTGGCCGGTCATCGGGCCCGAGACCAGAACGGCGTCGGCGAGCGACGAGAAGACAGCGCTGGCGGCGCGCGCCTCGACGGAACGCGCCCCCACCGGCGCGGCGAACTCGGCGTTGACGTTGAACATCAGCTTGAGGTCGTCGCGGCCGAGGTCGTGGCGCATGCGCAGCGCCTTGGCGGCCGACGGTTGCCACAGTCCCATGTCGGAATCGTAGACGCCGGTGAAGATCTCGCGCGCGAAGACGGCATCGGTCGCGACGGCAAGCGCCACGGTCGCCACCGGGTCCCAGAGATAGTTGACGCCGTAGGGGACGCGAACCTCGCCCTTCACCGCCGCGATCACGGCCGCCATGGCCGCGAGGCTTTCCGGCGAGGCGTCCAGCAGGTAGGGGCGGTCGCCTTCGTTGCCGAACATGACCGCATCCACGCCGCCCTGCTGCAGAGCCTCCAGATCGCGCGCGACGTGGTCGACGATGGCCTGAATCCCGCCGCCCGAATCGTAGAGCGGCGCGCCGGGCAGCGGCAGCAAGTGCGCCATGGCGATGACCGGCTTGCCCGTGCCGATGCTCTCCTTCAGCCAGGTCATGACAGTCCCGTCCCGGCCTAATCCATCAGCACGCCGCCGCTGGCGTTGATCGCCTCGCCGGTCAGGAAGCCGGAGAGATCGCTCGCCAAGAAGACGACGATCGCGGCGACGTCCTCGGGCTCCTCCAGCCGGCCCAGGGGCGTCGCGGCCACGTACTCGTCGCGCACGGCCTCGGGCGTCATGTTGCGCAGCTTGCCCTCCCACACGATCTCGCGGTCCTGCATGGACGTGCGCACGAAGCCGGGGCAGACCGCATTGACCCGAATGCCGTGCTCGCCGACCTCCTTTGCCAGGGACTGCGTGAACCCGACCACGGCGAACTTGCTGGCCGCGTAGTGGGCGAGCAGGGGTACGCCGATCTTGCCGGCGAGCGAGGCGGTGTTGACGATCGCGCCCTTCTCGCCGGCGGCGAGAAAGTGGCGCACGGCCTCCCGGTTGGAGAGGAACACGCCCTTGGCGTTCACCGCCATGTTGGAGTCCCATTCCTCCTCGGTGAGGTCGACCACGGCGTTCATGGTCGAGATGCCAGCGTTGGCTGCGAGCAGATCGAAGCCGCCCATCCATTCGGCGGCATCGCGGATGACGGTCGCGGTTTCCGCCGCATCGGTGACGTCGAGCCTGTAGGCGCGCGCGCTGTTACCGAGGCGTTCGGCGAGGTCGCGAGCCCCGTCGAGGCTGATGTCGCTGACCGCGACGCGCGCGCCCTCGGCCGCGAAGGCCTCTGCGATCGCGCGCCCGATGCCGGTGGCCGCACCCGTGACGAGGGCCCGCCGCCCGGCGAGCAGTCCGCTGCGCTGGTTCATGACGCATCCACACCCGCTGCATGCCGCGCGCTCATGGTATCACGCACCAATCCGGGCGGGCAGTCGGCGGCAGGGATTCGCACGATACCGGCCGCGCGTTACCGGCGCCGATTCACTCGGCTTCCGGCCGCGTGGTGAACGAGAGAGAATCGCACGCAGCGTCGAGGCGATAGCGTCGGCGCGCGGGCACGCGGGCCGTGCCCGGCTGTTGAAGATAACGAAGCAGACGAACCGCGCGTCGTCTCCGTCCGGCTATTCCACCCGCGTCCAGGTCTCGGTCTTGCAGACGAACCACACGCAGCCGCTCACCTCGATCGTGTTCGCATCGATGACCTCGACTTCGCCGTCGTAGGTCTCGCCGTCCCGGGCGTTGTAGATCTCGCCGTCTTCCCACTCGCCGCCGCCCTGGTCCTCCATGCCCCACAGCATCCGGATGCCCAGGAGCGGCCGCTTACGAAGCGACTCGTCTTCGTTCTTCACGTCACGCCTCGGCTTGCCGTCTTTGGCGTTGGGGCGCTTGAGCCAGACGATCTCGCCGCACAGCTCGTCCTTGTTGCAGGAAAAGAGTTTTACGTGCGCATCCTTCGGCTCGTTGAGCCAGATGCCATAGGGGTCTGCCGCGAGCGCACTGCCCGCGAAGCCGCCAACGATCAGTGCGGCGGCCAGTGCCCCGCCGATTCCCATACGCATTATCATCTTCGCCAGCCTCCGTCCTCGCCCGTGCCGGCCGCTCACCGGCTATTCCCTGTCGGGCCGGCCGTTTGCGACGCTGGCACCTGCACGCCCGGCCTGTCAAGGCGGAGGGCTCAATGTCGCGGTCGGCGGCGCGCTCCCGGCGGCCGATATCCACCTACGCAGGCCGGACCCAATCGGCGTTCTGTGATGGTGCGGGAGCCGGAGGGCACACGGCCCAGCGTCTCATCCACGTGCAACATGACTGATCGACTTGCTAATTCGATTATCCGTGACGCGACATGTTATTTTTGATATATTGCTCTCGGTGTGGCGGTCTCCCAGCACGGGTGTGACTAGGACGTACTCTCGAGAGAGTTACCGTAGGAGCCGCAAACGACTTCCCGAGCAAGGGTTGAGTAGGTCATTCAGCATTGCTGGTTGGTGCTACATGGTCTCCGTGAAGGTTGGGAATAGTCGTTCAGTGTTCCGCATGGACGAGGCGAGAGCAAGATAAAGTGATTTGGTGGACCGCGAAAGAAAACAAAACGTCGGAGCAAGGACTATGACAATGAATCGGCGAGACTTCTTGGCGAGTACAGTTCTAATCGCTGGTGCTGGCACGCTCTTTGCTTTGCCCAATAGTGCTGCTAGCCAGTCATTACGGGTCAGGAAAGACATTAGTAGCCTTGCTTCCAATGATCCAGTAATCGAAACCTATCGTCATGCAGTAGAAGCGATGCACACATTACCTGCCTCCGACGAACGCAGCTGGATTTCGCAAGCATACATGCACTATGATCATTGTCATAGACAAACTGAGCACTTTTTTCCTTGGCATCGACTCTTCATTCATTCCTTCGAAGATATTGTGCGACATTTGACTGGCGATAACACATGGGCCCTGCCATACTGGAATTGGAGCCAGAATCGCCGCATACCCGGGGTGTTCTTCGGCTCGGGAGAACCACTCGATACCTCGACATGGAATGATCCCGCTCCGGCAGGCGGACCCACGGATCGCGAAATGGGACAGACAGACAGTATTGCAGTCGAGTCAGTAAGTCTTGAGAAGATATCGGACCAAGACTTTTTTGCTGTTTTCAGCAGCCTAGTCGAGTGGGGCCCGCATGGTGCCGTTCATGGCAGTGTGGGCGGGCATATGGCCCTGTTTCACTCTCCCTTGGATCCGATCTTCATGGTTCATCACTGCGATGTCGATCGGTTGTGGGCACACTGGAATCAGCAGCACACCAATCCAACACAGAGTGATTGGTTAAGCGAAGGTTTCGATGACATGTTTGTGGATCGCAATGGGGAGTTTATTCAGGGAGTGACGGCCAATGATTTGCTGGATATAGCGGCGCTCGGATACACTTACGATGACCTGCCTCCAGCCCCAGTCGCCCTTTCTGAGGTCACAGATGTGACCCGCCGCAGAACTCCCGATGTCGGTGAACTACTGGCCCTGTTTGATGAGCGGGGAATGGGTGTCAATAACGATCTAGTCTCCACAGTGGGAATACCGACGGTCATCTCAGTCGCCGCGTCGGACAACACGCGTTTGCAAAGGGCGACCACCGCCTCCGTTCGTGGTAGAGGAAAGCAAATCCTGGCGCGCCTCACGAACATTCGGATTCCGGAGCAAGCCGACAATTACGTTATTCGCGTTTTTCTCAATTGCCCCTATATCAGCGAGAAAGTAGAGACCACAGATCCGCACTTTGTGGCTGCGATTAATCTTTTCGGACTAAGGGAGATGACACATCGCGGCGAGAATAACCCCAGCGTGTTGCTCAACCTTACTGATACGGTGGAAACTCTGAGCCAAGGAGAATTTGTGGCCCGAGAAACTCTGCAAGACGTTTTTCAGGTGCAACTGATGCCGGTGCCGTTCCAAGGTCGAGCTCCTGTTCGAGGCGAATTCTCGGTGGGACGCGTAGACATAGTGGCCGTAGAGGAAGATTCGGGAGGTACTGTGCCGTTGGCGACGGAGTAGTGCCAATGTACCGTCGTGTTTCCTGACGTTGGCTATTCGGAACTCTGTTGTGCGCCGAGCAGAATTGAAGTACCCTGCTAGCTAGCGAGGTTCGGAGGCGAGTATGGCTCTTCGATGCGGCATCCGCGAGCTGGCACTCTTGGCCGGGATGCTCACTTGTGCCCTCGTGGGGACAGGAAATTGGGAAGCGGCGGCCAAGTCTGAGGGTTCCAGCATCGCAACAGAAACGAATCCTGCAACGGTGAAGCTTATAAGTCAGGTGCATCCGGAGTTCGGCGAGGATGCTGTCGCCTACCTTCGGCTTCGGCTTCTGGTGCTTGCTACGGACCCAAGCGAACCATTTTCAATGAAAATCTGGTTGGTTGACGAAAACAGGTACGATAATGCGAGTGGAGGGCTATTAGATAAAGATTTGGTAAGTCGGGTCAGTCTTTATCCAATGGTGAGCATTGGCGAAGAACGCAGCATAGAGATCGCACTTGCCAGGCGAGGTATATCGTCGGATGCTACGGCCGTACGCGTTTCGCTCGAGTCTACGATTGAAGGTAGGCGGCTAATGAAGAGCGCCGTGGAAATCAAGGCAGCTACTTTGAGCGACTTTCCACTGAGGGCGAATTGAGCTCGAGGTGAGGGGTCTCCCGGTGAATTGGCTTCTAGAATCACGTTAGTGAAGGAAGCTTGGGAAAGTAGGCGGTTAGTGTAACTCCAGCACGACGACAGAAAATTCCATCGCGGTGATGCAATGCGCAATATCGGGTAGTTCGGTACAGCAGACTTCAGACACATTTGCGTCCAACGTGTGCTCAGCTCTTTAGGTTATTCGGCTGTACCCGCGAAATACTCCGGCCTAGTCTTGGACACTCCGCCCGCAGTACCGTAGCGTGCCCAAGTCCGGAGCGTGTGATGGCGGGGGACGTACTGACAGCCGATTTCAAGGCCGCGCCCTATTGGTGGGACCTTGCGCCGCGGCCGGATGTTGCCGACGAGGCGCCGCCGGGTGCGGCCGAGGTGGCGATCGTGGGTGCGGGTAATGTCGGGCTTTCGGCCGCGCTCACTCTCGCGCGCCGGGGCCGCGAGGCGGTGGTGCTCGATGCGGAGGCCGCAGGCCATGGCGCCAGTACCCGGAATGCCGGCTATCTCGGCCGCCAGGTCTGGTACAAGTACGGCGACATGGTGCCCAAGCTCGGGCGCGAGCGGGCTGCCGAGGTCTGCCGCGCCGCGATCGCAGCCCACGACTTCGCGGCCTCCCTGATCGAGCGGGAGCAGATCGCCTGCCACTACCGCAACACCGGCCGCTTCATCGCGGCACCGTCCAAGCGCGTGTTCGACGGCCTCGCGCGCGACCTCGCCATGATGCGGGAGGACGGTGTCCCGGTCGACGCGGAGATGGTCGAGCCCGACGAGGCGCCGCCGGCCTATCGCAAGGGGCATTACCACGGCGGCCAGAGCCTGCGCGGCAACGGAACGATCCACGCGGGCCTCTACCACGCGGGCCTGCTGGAACGGGCCGCGCGAGACGGCGCGCGCATCGTCGGCCATTGCCCGGTGCAGGCCATCGAGCGCGAGCGAAGCGGCTTCCGCGTGTCGACGCCGCGCGGCACGGTGCTGGCGGGTCACGTGATCGTGGCCACCAACGGCTACACGCCCAAGGCCGCCCAATGGCTGCGCCGCCGCGTGGTACCGGTCGATGCCTTCATGATCGCGACCGAGCCCATGCCCGAGGATCGGGTCGAGCACATCGCGCCGGGCATGCGGCCGATGGTCGAGCACCGCCACTCCCCCTGCTGGATCCGGCCCAACGAGGACGGCACGCGCATCCTCTTCGGCGGCCTCAGCGCCGAGCCGCCCGCCGACCTCGCGCAGAAGGCCCGCTACCTGCGCGATGCCATGGTGCAGATCGTCCCCTCTCTGGAAGGCGTGAAAATCAGCCATTGCTGGACCGGCAAGACCGCCTTCACCTTCGACATGATGCCGCACACCGGGAGCCACGACGGCGTCGAGTACGCCATGGGCTGGTGCGGCTCCGGCGTGCCCATGGGCACCTATCTCGGCCACAAGACCGCGCTCCGGGTGCTGGGCGATGCCGAGGCCGAGAGCCCTTTCGACGGCCGGCCGTTCCCGACCATGCCGTTCTACACCGGCCGCCCCTGGTTCCTGCCGCTCGCGGTTGCGTGGAACAAGCGCAAAGACCGCAAGCTCTTTAGGGGGTAGACTCCGGCTCCCTTCATCCGCGCGGGCCGCAGCTCCGGGGCCGTTCACACGTATCCGACATGACCGACGACAGCGCCACACCTGCGGCGAGAGGGCAGCGCCATCTCCTTCGACGGCTTTACGACTGGGCGATGGAGAGCGCCGGCACGCGCCGCGCCATCTGGGTGCTGGCCGGACTCTGCTACCTGCAGAGCCTGTTCCTGCCGGTGCCGCCCGACCTGCTGCTCATCCCCATGGTGCTGGCGAAGCGCGCCAAGGCGTGGTTCTTCGCCGGCGTCGCAACGGTGTCGTCGGTCGGCGGCGGGCTCACCGGCTACCTGATTGGCTACTTTCTCTACGACTGGCTGGGCGAGCCCTTTTTGGCTCTCTCAGGCCACGCCGGCGACCTCGAGACCTTCTACGAGTACAGGGACAAGTGGGGCGCCTGGTTCGTCGCCGCCGGTGCGCTGACGCCGCTGCCTTACAAGCTGGTGGCCGTGGCCAGTGGCGCGGCGAACCTCAACGTGGTCGCCTTCATCGTGGCGTCGCTCGTCGCCCGAGGCATGCGCTTCTACGTCGAGACGGCGATACTCTGGTATCTGGGACCCAAGGCGCGGCGCATCCTCGAGCACCGCTACGGCGCGGCGGCGGCGATCGGGCTCGCCGTCCTCACCCTCGGCCTCATGGTGCTCATCCCCTTCATCACCTGAGTGGGCGAGGGGCCGGAGGAGCAGGCGCCGTCAATTCCCGCCAGGCATCGCCCTGAGCAGCGACTTGACCACCGCCGCCGCGTTGCCCGCCGCAAGGCCCAAAAAAGCCTCCATCTGGTTCTCGCCTTCGCCGCCGCCGGCTAGGTCCGCGAGGCTGCGGACGGCAAGGAAGGGCACGCCGTTGGCGTAGGCCACGTGGGCGACGGCGGCGCTTTCCATGTCCAGCACCCGCGCGCCGAAGGTCTCGAAGGCCCAGGTGCGGAAGGCCGCGTTGTCGATGAAGGCGCCGCCCGAGACGCCCGAGCCGCCGACAACGATCCTGGGCGCCTCCTCGAGGCACCGGTCTTCCGCCGTGCAGCGGGCCAACGTCACGTCGGCTGCTGCGCTGCCGGCACTCGCGAGCAGCGCTTCGTCCACAGGGAACCAGAAGCGGGTCTCCGGCGCTTCGGCGCCACGGCGGAGCACGGTGACCGAGCGCGGGAACATCATGCCGAAGTTCGCGTGGAGGTACTCGAAGAACGGTATCGTCATCCAGCCGCCGTCGACCTCGCGGGCAAAGAGCATCTCCAGGTATTGCCCCCAGCGGTCCGCGATCACGACGTCGCCGATATTGAGATCGGGGTCCACGCCGCCGGCGATGCCCGAGAACACGATGCGCTCGATGGCGAAATGATCCAGCGCGAGCTGCACCGTCATGGCCGCGTTGACCACGCTGATCCCACTGAGGAAGAGCACCACGTCGCGCCCCTCCAGGGTTCCGGTGGTGAAGGCGACGCCGTTGACCGAGTGCGCCGCCGCGCCCTCCAGCTCCCCCTGAAGGATCGCGAGCTCCGGTGCGAAGGCGGAGACCACGGCGATGCGCGGCGTCTCGTCCCGAATGGCGTGCGCGTCCACAGGTGCGGGCGAAACGGTTGCGAGCAGGAATGCGGTTGCGAAGCCGGCGATCAGAACGCGCACCGCGCGGGGCAAGAAACTAAGGAGTGTCATCGTCGCGTGCTCCTCGTTGGAGGGATACCGTTCGGGGCGTTGGGGTGGCGCGAGCGTGGTGCGAAACCCACCGTTCCGCATTCCTCTCGTGCCAACCGTTATTTGCGTCAGTCCTCGCGGGTGATCCGCCCCTCGATCTTCGGCGCGACACTGCCGGCCGCAATGATGTGATCGATCAACTGGCCGGCCATCAGGCTGCCGGATGCCGAGTCGACAACCACCTCGCCGGCCCGGAACACGCGATAATCGTCGCCGCCGTTAGCCAAGAAACTGTTGGTGGCAAGCGTGTAGGTCTTGCCTTCCTCCAGCGGCGCGCCGGCCACCGTGACGCTCATCACCCGTTCGCCGGGCGGCCTGCGCGCGTCGAAGGTGAAGGCAAGGCCCGAGACCTGCGGGAAGCGGCCCGAGGGATTCTCGGCCCGGCTCACGCCGTTCTCCAGCGCTTCCCGCACTTGGGCGCCGGTGAGGCGAAGCACCACGGTCTTGTTGCCGAAGGGAAGTTCGGTCAGCACCATCTTGCGGGTGAGCTTGCTGCCGGGCGGATAAATCATGTCGCCCCGAATGCCGCCGCCATTCGTGAGCGCGATGTCGGCGCTCGTCGCCTCGCGCATGGCATCGGCCAGCAGATTGCCGAAGGCGGTCTCGGCCGATCCGCGCAGGAACCCCAGGGTGCTGAGTTCCACCGCGGTCTCGCCGATCACCACGTCCAGGGTCTCGTCGAGGCTTGCTTGATAGTCGCGAACCTTGGCGGCGAGATTGGCATCGCCTTCGGTGTCTGCAGTCGAGCGGAGGCGGAATTCCGGGGTCCAGATCACCTTGGATACTCCGCCGCGCCCCTCGATGCGGTCGATCGTGAGCGTCAGCACACCCACGTGGCGGCCCTGCGACCCCGCCTTCATGACTGCGTGTCGCCCGTCATGGTGGGCGATCAACAGATGGTCGTGGCCGCCTAGCACGATGTCGATTGCCTTGACCTGGCGCAGCAGTTCCAGGTCGGTGCCGAGCCCCTGATGGGTCAGCGCGATGACGATGTCGGCGCCCTCCGCCCTCAGGTCTTCGGCGAGGCGGGCGCCTGCCTCCTCCACGGGAGCAAAGGTGACATCGGGGCCGGGACTGGAGATCACGGGTGTCTCCGTCGTGACCAGGCCGAGGAAGCCGATCCGGTAGCCGTTCCTCTCCACCACCGTCGTGGCCGTGGTGCCGGGGAAGGCACCGCCCGTGACGCTCACATTGCCCGCGAGCCAGACCGTCTCCGATTCCGCGAGCCGCTCCTTCAGCACGTCCGGGCCGAAGTCGAACTCGTGGTTGCCGAGGACCGCGACATCGAAGCCGACGGCATTGGCGAGATCGATCATGTGCGCGCCCTTGTCGATCCCGGAGAGCACGGAGGGCGAGATCATGTCGCCGCCGAAGGTGACCACCGCAAGGCCGCCCTCGGCCTCCGCCCGCGCGCGCTCTTCGGCGACCACGGTTGCAATCTTCGCAGCGCCGCCTGCGCCGCGGGTCCCCGCCATCTGGTCCCAGTCGTTGACGTGGACGAGCGTGAGTGCAAGCGGCGCAGCCATTCCGGCCGGGGCCACTGCGGCAAGCGCAACGGCGCTCACGAAGACAGCCGCAACGGACATCGCCAAGTGTCTCAATTGGCAGATCGTTCGCATGGGTCGGTCTCGGATATCGCTCCGTCGGCGCTCGCCAAGGGTGCCGCACTGGTTTGCCCCTGTCACGCCGCGACTATCGTCCGTTGCCCTTCTGCCTGCGAAATGATATCAATATGCCATCACTTGGGGGAGGCTATCCATGGGCAACGTGACGATCCGCAACCTCGACGATCGGGTGATCGACGCGCTGAAGGCGCAAGCCAAGGCCAATCAGCGCTCGTTGGAAGCAGAGTTGCGCTTCGTGCTCAGCCAAGAGGTGAACCACCGTCTGCGCATGGCCACATTCAGGGAGCGCACCGCTCAACTCGCGAGCGAGACCGCAGATGTGCCCCAAACCGACAGCGTCCATCTGCTGCGGCAGGATCGCGATCGGTGAAGTTCACCGTCGACGCCAGCGTTGTCGTCAAGTGGTACGTTTCCGAGAAGTACTCGGAAGAAGCACACCTGTTGCTGGCGCACCGACTCGAACGGTTCGCTCCTGACTTCGTGCTTGTCGAGCTCGCCAACATATTCTGGAAGAAGGCCCGTCTGCGCGAGATCGGCGATCCTCACACGTACTTCCAGGAGCTGCCCAGAGTTCGCGAGGCAGTCGTCTTGAGCCCGAGTGCCGACTTGATCGAGCGTGCCGCTCAGATCGCCACGCAAATCGACCATCCGGTCTACGACTGCCTCTACATCGCGTGCGCCGAGGCAACGGGGTCGACGTTGATCACGGCGGATCGCAAGCTCGCGACCATCGTCGCGGATCGTACGGTGGACGTGGATGTCCACGACATCAGCGCGCCTGAGGTTGCAGACAAGATCGCCGCCGCCGCGACGGCCCTGGTCATCACGCATGACAAGGTCGCCGAGCTTGTCGCTGCCTACGATCTCCTTGATGCGACCAAGGAGAACGTCCTTTCCGAGCTCATTCGTGGAAGAGCGAGACCGGTGTTCATTTCAAATGCGGATTGGTCTCGCATTCACGACTCACCTGCGGGCAAGAGCTTGGATCGCTTGTTCCTTCAATTGAATGATGAAGAGCGTATCGACCTGCTAGCGCTCGGCTGGCTTGGCCAAGGGAATTCGGGTACCGAATGGCAGCCGATATTCGAGCGGGCTTGCTCGATGATCGACGGCTTTGCCGATGGCGATTGGCGATACGTAATTCACCTTGGCACGCACTGGCGCGATGGCTTCAAGCGCTTGACCGGGATTTCGCTCTGACGGTCGAGCCGTGTCCCTCTTCCACACTCACATCGTCGTCGACTGGTCGGCGCGGTCGAAGGCGAGTCCCGAACGGAAGAGCAGGGACGCGATCTGGTGGGCCGTGGCCCGCGTCGGGAGCGGAATCGAGGTGGATGAACCGGCGTACGTTCGCACCCGTCACGAGGCGCTCGATCGTCTCGCTCGCTTGATCGCCGGCGAGTTGGACGCAAGCCGACGAGTGCTGGTGGGCTTCGACTTTCCCTTCGGTTACCCGGTGGGTGTCGCCGAGCATCTGACTGGCGAGGCGTCCGGCTTGGCCCTCTGGGACTGGCTCGTCACGCAAATCGAGGACACGCCCGACAACGCCAACAATCGCTACGACGTGGCGGCCGCCATCAACGACACCTATCCGGGTCTCGGCCCGTTCTGGGGTCGTCCGCCGACATGGCCGTATCCCACGATCCCGGCGCGGGCATCCGAGCGCACGGAGCAGGGGGCGCACCCGCCGGAGCGCCGCATCTGCGACATCCGCGCCACCGGCGCCAAGACCGTCTGGCAGCTGGCCTATACCGGCTCCGTCGGCTCACAGATGCTGCTGGGCCTGTCCGCCCTAAAGCGCCTGGCCGCCGATCAACGCATCGCGGGCCGCGCGGCGGTCTGGCCCTTCGAGACCGGTTTGCGAACGTCCGACGCGCAGGCGGTGATCGCCGAGGTCTATCCTTCGCTGCTCAGGGCGGAAGTCCGCGCCCGCCGCGGAAACGACGAAATCCTCGACAGCGCCCAGGTGCGCGTGAACGCGGAGGCCTTCGCCCGACTCGACGCGCTGGGCGGGCTCGCGCCCCTCTTCGCCGGTGCCCCCTGCCTCACTGCCGACGAGCGCCGGCTGATCGAGACCGAGGAAGCCTGGATCCTGGGCCTCGGCCACGAGGACGCGCTGAAGGACTCACTCTCGCGATCACTTTGCGCGGGTGACGAGTCGCGCCCGGCTAGGACGTGACCGATATCGCCTCCCTGCTGTAGGCCCTCTCGTCCGCTTCCTTGACGAGGAAGCCCGCGAGGTCCGCGCGCCCGATGCGCACGATCTTGCCCGTGTTGGTCGCGGTGGTCCTTCCCGTAGCGGGATCGTCGCTGAGGATGGCGGCGCGGACGATCGTCCAGTCGAGGGAGCTGGCTCTCACGATCGCTTCCTGCGCCGCGTGGTCCGCATAGATGTTGCGAAGCAGCGTGCGGAACATCACGCGGGCCAGCAGCGAGACCTGACCCCAGCTATCCCCCACGCCCGCTGCCGAAAGGACGACGAGACGCTCGACGGCGTGGAGGATCATGCCGTCCACGACGGTCTTGGTCCCGGTGGCGAGGGTCGTCTTGTCGCGCAGGCCGTTGCTGCCCAACGCGACGATTGCGGCGTCGTGGCCCGCGACCGCCTCGGCGACCGAAGCGGCGTCGGTGACATCGCCCTGGACGATCCGCAGGGCGGGGTTCCCACCGATCTTGTGCGGCGAGCGCGCGAAGGCGGTGACGTCGTGGCCCCGTTCCTGCGCAGCCCGCCACACGTGTTGCCCGGTCTTCCCCGTCGCACCGAAGACAATGACCTTCACGGCGATCCTCCTGTCCGTCTCGAGAGGGAGCTAATTCTCTCGGATTGCGCGTCCGAATGATGCGCGGGCATGCGCCCGGCCGCTACCCCCAGAGTCGGCTGCTGGCCAATTCCGCGCCCGCGCAGGGCACGCGGACTTTCACTCAGCGACAGGCGTCGGATTCCGGGCCAGGCTACCGGTGTGTATGGTGAGGAACCGCGTGTCGCTGCAGTGCATGGCACCGACTCTCCCCAGGTTTTCGCGCTCCGCCCCGATAGCAATCGACCGCCCACCGCGTCTCCAGCGCAGCCCACGACACACTTTTCGCACGAAAGGCCAATCCGATTTTCTCAAAGAATAAGGTTATTTGGCGATCGACGTCACTGTAAAACCGTTTGGTTTGATACCCGTGTTTTCTCAATCGAAACATATTTGAATTGATATGGTGCCATGTCGATTGTTTGAAAATCTCTAATTGGTCCAACCATTCAATATGATATCCGAATTGGTTGGGCCACTCAAAAGATGCCGTTAAAATGCGGATTCTATAAATCGCTTTATATCAGTATATTATAGAATTCGCTATACCGTATACGCAGGGCGAATTTATTGTCTGCCCGTCGCGCAGGGTGAGCTGAAGTCGGCGCTGGCCATTCCTTTCTCGATGTGGCAGTGTGCCGCTCATGGCGACGCTGCCGATCCCGGATTCGTCCATTGATCTGCGCGCGGTCACGGTGCGTCCGACCTGGGGCGCGCAGGAGCACCGGCGCTGGGACCGGTTGGTGGAGGAGCACCACTACCTGGCGTTCCACGGCGTCATCGGCAAGGGCCTGCGTCATGTCGCTGTACACGGCGAGACCTGGCTCGCGCTGATCGGCTGGCAGCCCGGCGCGTTCAAGCTGGGCGCGCGGGATCGCTGGATCGGGTGGTCGGCGGAGCAGCAGTTCCGACGCCTGCATCTGATCGCCAACAACTCGCGCTTCGTCATCCTGACGCCTGAGCGGGTGCCCAACCTGGCCTCCCGTGTGCTGGGGCTGAGCCTGCGACGGCTGTCTGCGGACATGCAGGCGGCGCATGGATATCCGGCTCTTCTGGCGGAGACGTTCGTGGACGTCTCGCGCTTCGCCGGCACCTGCTACCTCGCAGCCAACTGGCGCTCGCTGGGACTGACCCGCGGCTTTGCCCGCGAGCCCGGAGGGGCGGCGCGCTGGCGTCACCACGGCCAGCCCAAGGAGGTCTTCGTGTTCGACCTGACAGACGGCGCCCCCGAGGCGCTGAGCCAGACCGAGATGCCGCCAAACTGGGCCACCGAGCAGCACACCGAGCCGATGGCCGCGCCCCGGCTGCGCAGCCTGTTCGAGTGCCTCGGCGAGGTGCCCGAGTACCGCCATGCCCGGGGAAAGCGCTATGCGCTCAACACCATTCTGACGCTTGCCGTCGCCGCCCGCCTTGCCGGCTACCGGGGGGTGAACGCATTCGCCCAGTTCGCCGCCCTGCTCTCCCAGGAGCAGCTCAAGGCGGTCGGTGCCTTCTGGAGCCCGTCCAAGCAGTGCTATACCCCGCCCGCGATCACCACCTTCCACAACGTCCTTGCCGCGCTGCCGCCGGAAACCCTGGACAACGCGATCGGCCAGTGGACCGGCCAGCAGAACAGCGCGCAAGCGCCCGTCGCCATGGACGGCAAGGACCTGCGCGGCGCATCCAAGCAGACCGAGGACGGGCGCAGGATGATGGTCGCAGCGGTGGAGCATGACACCGGCGTCGTCCTCGGCCAGGTCGAGGTCGACGCCAAGAGCAACGAAATCCCGGCCGTGCGCGAACTCTCCGGCGGCCTCGACCTCACGGGCCGGATCGTCACCATGGATGCCATGCACGCCCAGCACGAGACCGCGCGGTGCCTCCTTGGGCGCCGTGCCGACTACGTGATCAGTGCCGTCAAGGACAATCAGGAGACCATCCTCGAAGACCTCAAGGCGATCGACTTCAGCGATGCGCCCTCGCACGAAACCGTCGACAAGGGCCATGGCCGCATCGAGCGCCGGCGCTGCGCCGCGGTCGACCTCTCCGCTGCCGAGTGGGACGGCTATGCCAACCTCCACGGGCGGCGCCAGGCGATGTGCATCGAACGAGAGCGCGAGATCATCAAGACCGGCAAGCGCAGCATCGAGGTGACCTACAGCGTTACCTCGCTTGGCCCAGAGCGCGCCGGACCCGAGGAGTTGCTCGAACTGGTGCGCAACCACTGGCACATCGAGAACAGGCTCCACTATGTGCGCGACTTCACCTACGACGAAGATCGCTGCCGGGCGTACGTGCGCCACCTGCCCAGGAATCTGGCCTGCTTGAGCAACGCGGCCATCGCCATCGTGCGCTGCGACGGCCGCTTCCGCTACGTACCGGAGGCCAACCGGCACTACGCCGCCCGTGCCCAGGAGGCCCTCGACGCGGTCATGATCGCGCCCATCGGCTGATACCGCGCCCCCCACTGCCACGCATGCACGTGCCGCAGGGCGGCGCGGCGAAACCGCTCGGCCCGTCCAGGCCGAAAACGCCGCCCGGCGGCTTCGAGCGACCACCGTGACGTCCATCAGGCAGATTCGGGGTTCCCCCGAAACAGCCGCAGCGTGCGTGATCTCACTCATCCCCAGCCCGCAGCGCGACTAAAAATTGTTCCTGACCGTATACGCTATAGCTCTAGGTCAACAAAGTGAGGCGTGTGCGCTGTCACGCATCCCTTGGTGATCAAGGGCTCCAGCTGATCCGAGATTTTTCTTACCCCGGCGGCTTCGCAGACATCTGCGGCCCTGAGATCGGCGGATAGGGCGGATCGAGGATTTCCACCCCATAGCCGACGACGCTCCCAGGCTCACTTCCGGCCCCGTCGCGTCGTCCCGCCCGAATCGGATAGAAGGTGTCGCCATCGGGCCAGAGGCCCTCGTTCCATCCACCAGCCCTGGTAGGGAGAACGTGATGGCGACAACGGAGAAGCTACCCTTTTCCTGGCAGGCTGTCGAAGGCCTGCCGGACCTGGATCGCCTGCGTCTGGTGCTCGACACCCTGCCCGACGAGGAGATCGTGGCTGCGCTTGAGGCCGGGCGAGGTCGCGGGCGCAACGACTACCCGGTGCGGTCGATGTGGCGTGCGCTGATCGCGGGCGTGGTGTTCCAGCACGCCTCGATCCAGTCGCTGCTGCGGGAGATGGGCCGCAACCCGGCGCTCCTGGAACTCTGCGGGTTCGACCCGCTGCCTTTCCAGAGCGCGCCCGTGTTGGAGCTTCGCGCAGGTACGAAGGAGCCACCATGCGCGGTGGCGCATCCGGCGCAGGTCCGCTCGACGGTGCCCAGCCACTGGAACTTCTCGCGCTTCCTGCGGCGCGTCGTGCTGCTTGAGAACGAGTGCAGCCTGGTGTCCGCAATGGTCGAGAGCCTGCGCGCGTCGCTCTTCGAAGAGCTGCCCGACTTCGGCCGCCATCTCGGCTACGACGGCAAGGCGATCGAGAGCCACTCGACGGGCCGGGTTGCCGAGGACAAGGGGAAGACCTCCGACCCCGACGCCGACTGGGGCAAGCATGAGACGAGCGGGGTGAACGCCAAGACCGGCGCGATCTGGAAGAAGGTGAAATCATGGTTCGGCTACGGCCTCCACCTGATCGCCGACACCCACTACGAGGTCCCGGTGGCCTTCGAGGTGACGCGGGCGTCGGACTCGGAGGTCAAGATGCTCCCCAAGATGCTGGAGAACCTGTTCGCAAGAGCGCCGGAAATGGTGGAGCGCTGCGACGACTTCAGCGCCGACCGCGGTCTCGACAACGCTCCCCAGAAGAAGTTGCTCTGGGATAAGTGGGCCATTCGGCCGCTGGTCGACACGCGCTTGATGTGGAAGGCCGAGAAGGAGGAGCCGGGCTATGATCCGACGAAGCCGATCACGCGGGCGCTGTTCCCCAACCGCGCCGACGTCGTCGTTCACGACGAGCGCGGCCGCGTGTCCTGCATCTGCCCCCAGACCGGCGAGGTCCGCGCCATGGCCTTCCAGGGCTTCGAGGCCGAGCGCGGCCTCTGCGGCACGCTGAAATACCGCTGCCCGGCGGCGGCCTTCGGCTTCGACTGTGCAGGCAGCAAGGCGTGCCACCGGGCGGGCGGGGTGGAGCCCGGCGAGTACGGCCGCATCGTGCGCATCGATCTCGACAAGAACGACCGGCGCGTCTTCACCCCGACGCCCTGGGGCAGCCCGTCCTGGCGGCGCGGCTACAACCGGCGCTCTGCGATAGAGAGGATCAACAGCCGCCTCGACAACAGCTTCAACTTCGAGACCCACTACATCCGCGGGCTCGCTAAGATGAAGACCCGTGTCGGGCTGGCGCTGGTGGTGATGATGGCGCTGGCCCTTGCGCAGGTGCGGGCCGGCCACGCGGAGCGGATGCGCTCGCTGGTCGGCGCGGTGCCGTACCTCGACACCGGCTGACCGGTTGTCCCACCTCCGACATCGCCGCTCGACCAAGCCGCCTGCCGGCGGATGGCAGACCGCGGCCATCCATGTCACGATGTTCCCGTAGCGTTCCGATCTCGCGTCTAATCGCTGCATTCTGCTCACCCGGCGGGGATCAGGCAGTCGATATCCGGCCGCCAAAGATCAGCGTCACGATGTCGAAATACGCCACAGCGCACATTCCTCCATTAGAGGCGTGTGCGCTGTCACGCATCCCTTGGTGATCAAGGGCTCCAGCTGATCCGAGATTTTTCTTACCCCGGCGGCTTCGCAGACATCTGCGGCCCTGAGATCGGCGGATAGGGCGGATCGAGGATTTCCACCCCATAGCCGACGACGCTCCCAGGCTCACTTCCGGCCCCGTCGCGTCGTCCCGCCCGAATCGGATAGAAGGTGTCGCCATCGGGCCAGAGGCCCTCGTTCCATCCACCAGCCCTGGTAGGGAGAACGTGATGGCGACAACGGAGAAGCTACCCTTTTCCTGGCAGGCTGTCGAAGGCCTGCCGGACCTGGATCGCCTGCGTCTGGTGCTCGACACCCTGCCCGACGAGGAGATCGTGGCTGCGCTTGAGGCCGGGCGAGGTCGCGGGCGCAACGACTACCCGGTGCGGTCGATGTGGCGTGCGCTGATCGCGGGCGTGGTGTTCCAGCACGCCTCGATCCAGTCGCTGCTGCGGGAGATGGGCCGCAACCCGGCGCTCCTGGAACTCTGCGGGTTCGACCCGCTGCCTTTCCAGAGCGCGCCCGTGTTGGAGCTTCGCGCAGGTACGAAGGAGCCACCATGCGCGGTGGCGCATCCGGCGCAGGTCCGCTCGACGGTGCCCAGCCACTGGAACTTCTCGCGCTTCCTGCGGCGCGTCGTGCTGCTTGAGAACGAGTGCAGCCTGGTGTCCGCAATGGTCGAGAGCCTGCGCGCGTCGCTCTTCGAAGAGCTGCCCGACTTCGGCCGCCATCTCGGCTACGACGGCAAGGCGATCGAGAGCCACTCGACGGGCCGGGTTGCCGAGGACAAGGGGAAGACCTCCGACCCCGACGCCGACTGGGGCAAGCATGAGACGAGCGGGGTGAACGCCAAGACCGGCGCGATCTGGAAGAAGGTGAAATCATGGTTCGGCTACGGCCTCCACCTGATCGCCGACACCCACTACGAGGTCCCGGTGGCCTTCGAGGTGACGCGGGCGTCGGACTCGGAGGTCAAGATGCTCCCCAAGATGCTGGAGAACCTGTTCGCAAGAGCGCCGGAAATGGTGGAGCGCTGCGACGACTTCAGCGCCGACCGCGGTCTCGACAACGCTCCCCAGAAGAAGTTGCTCTGGGATAAGTGGGCCATTCGGCCGCTGGTCGACACGCGCTTGATGTGGAAGGCCGAGAAGGAGGAGCCGGGCTATGATCCGACGAAGCCGATCACGCGGGCGCTGTTCCCCAACCGCGCCGACGTCGTCGTTCACGACGAGCGCGGCCGCGTGTCCTGCATCTGCCCCCAGACCGGCGAGGTCCGCGCCATGGCCTTCCAGGGCTTCGAGGCCGAGCGCGGCCTCTGCGGCACGCTGAAATACCGCTGCCCGGCGGCGGCCTTCGGCTTCGACTGTGCAGGCAGCAAGGCGTGCCACCGGGCGGGCGGGGTGGAGCCCGGCGAGTACGGCCGCATCGTGCGCATCGATCTCGACAAGAACGACCGGCGCGTCTTCACCCCGACGCCCTGGGGCAGCCCGTCCTGGCGGCGCGGCTACAACCGGCGCTCTGCGATAGAGAGGATCAACAGCCGCCTCGACAACAGCTTCAACTTCGAGACCCACTACATCCGCGGGCTCGCTAAGATGAAGACCCGTGTCGGGCTGGCGCTGGTGGTGATGATGGCGCTGGCCCTTGCGCAGGTGCGGGCCGGCCACGCGGAGCGGATGCGCTCGCTGGTCGGCGCGGTGCCGTACCTCGACACCGGCTGACCGGTTGTCCCACCTCCGACATCGCCGCTCGACCAAGCCGCCTGCCGGCGGATGGCAGACCGCGGCCATCCATGTCACGATGTTCCCGTAGCGTTCCGATCTCGCGTCTAATCGCTGCATTCTGCTCACCCGGCGGGGATCAGGCAGTCGATATCCGGCCGCCAAAGATCAGCGTCACGATGTCGAAATACGCCACAGCGCACATTCCTCAAAGTATATTGAATTGGTACAAATTCCTTGTCATCGTTATGCCTGCTTTCGCTTTGTCATATGGCCTCGAGACTATAAGACAATTGCGAGAGAGACGCTAAAGCGTGTTCTCAGATTTCGAATCAGGAACCGGTTGCGAGGTGAGAGACGCATGATTGAGTTCCGAGCACCTGTCTCGTTTAGGCGTAGCGGATGGCCGAATGCAACGAAAGGTGTCCGCTCATTGCACGAGGAGACGCTTCAATGATGTGGACGTATTCCATCGTCGTGGCTTGGCTCACCGGCTTAAGTCTCATCCTCGCGGCACTGCTTCTCTCGACAACGGGCGCGTAGGCCCAAACGACCGTCTACGGCAACGCGCCCGGATCCCGAAATCGCACAACCTGCACAAGCAACGAGAACTCGAGTGACCTCCTTGCCCCCTTCTTCTCACCACGGTCATGGTCTGCGTACCTCCCTGGCGTTCGATCCGCTGCACGCCGTCCTCTCCCTGCGGCCCGGACAGCGCCGCGCAGACCATGACCGTGGTGAGACATGCGGATTCACGTCACGACCGCGGGGACGAACAGTGCGGAAATCTCCCGTGAGGTCGACCGGAACGGCGGCGCGGATGTCTGCCCAGTTGGTTCGGGGAAGTCAATTTGAGCCGATGGAGGACGGCTGGGCGCCTACCCTGACCCGAATCGACAGATGCTCGGGGGCGGCACCGCTCCGCCGGTCAGTGCCGCGCGGCGCTCTGCCGTGCCGGTCTCGTCGACTGCGTCACGCCGCCTGACGAAGCCGCGTCCCGCAGCTCCGCTCACTTCGCGGCGTCGCGCATCGGCAGGTGCTGCAGACACGCCGCGACGGTTTCCTCCAGCGTACGCCCGGTGTCCATCGTCTCCCGCGTCTCGCGCCCATAGGGCGTCGAGTCGAGCAGCCGGAACATCTCCGCCGCACCCTGGTGAAACCTGGGCGTGACGCCGACCGATGCGAACGTCCTGGCGATCTCTTCCATCTCGCCGACCCAGCGGCCCGAGTCGGCGGGGAGCCGGGGGATCGTGCCGCGCATGTGCTGCATGACCGCAGGCAGGCTCTCGTCGATCTCGCCCCGCACGGTCTCGCCCACACCCAGCGCGTCGGCGACGGTCATCGCCGCCGTGTGCAGCGTGTTTGTACCCTTGGTAATCGACGCGTAGCACATCTTGACCGCCGAGGCGCGGCCGATCTCCGGGCCCACATGGCGGACCGAGATGCCGTGGCAGTCCAGCGCGTCCATGAGACCGGCAGCCTCCCCGCTGACGTAGAATCGCATCGGCGGTCTTCCGGGGCGGGGCGCCGCACCGATGATCCCGCCGTCGATGAAGGGCGCACCGGTGCCCTCGAAGAGAGCCCCGAGCGCCCGCGTCGTCTCCGGCGAGACCGCGTTGCAATCGGCGTAGGGCGGGGCGGAGCCTGAGCGCCGCATCGCCGCGGCAACGTCGCGGGCCAGGCCCAGTGCGGCCTCCGGCGGCAGGATCGAGAGCACGAGATCGGCCTCGGCGAGCAGCGACTCCAGATCGGCCGCGAGGCGGAAGCCCAATCGCTCGGCGCGCGCCTGGGTCTCCTGGCTGCGGCCGGCCACGCAGGCGATCACATCGTGGCCGTGCTCCGCCAGCGCCGCGCCAACGCCGCCGCCCATGTCTCCGGGGCTCAGGATGGCGATTGTCTTCTGCCCCATCGTTGCCTCCAGATCCATTTCTCCGAGTCGCCATTTAGGTCACGGCTACGATGCTATCCCGAATGTCTCGCCATGGTCATGGTCTGCGTGGCGCCGCAGGGCGAATTTATTGTCTGCCCGTCGCGCAGGGTGAGCTGAAGTCGGCGCTGGCCATTCCTTTCTCGATGTGGCAGTGTGCCGCTCATGGCGACGCTGCCGATCCCGGATTCGTCCATTGATCTGCGCGCGGTCACGGTGCGTCCGACCTGGGGCGCGCAGGAGCACCGGCGCTGGGACCGGTTGGTGGAGGAGCACCACTACCTGGCGTTCCACGGCGTCATCGGCAAGGGCCTGCGTCATGTCGCTGTACACGGCGAGACCTGGCTCGCGCTGATCGGCTGGCAGCCCGGCGCGTTCAAGCTGGGCGCGCGGGATCGCTGGATCGGGTGGTCGGCGGAGCAGCAGTTCCGACGCCTGCATCTGATCGCCAACAACTCGCGCTTCGTCATCCTGACGCCTGAGCGGGTGCCCAACCTGGCCTCCCGTGTGCTGGGGCTGAGCCTGCGACGGCTGTCTGCGGACATGCAGGCGGCGCATGGATATCCGGCTCTTCTGGCGGAGACGTTCGTGGACGTCTCGCGCTTCGCCGGCACCTGCTACCTCGCAGCCAACTGGCGCTCGCTGGGACTGACCCGCGGCTTTGCCCGCGAGCCCGGAGGGGCGGCGCGCTGGCGTCACCACGGCCAGCCCAAGGAGGTCTTCGTGTTCGACCTGACAGACGGCGCCCCCGAGGCGCTGAGCCAGACCGAGATGCCGCCAAACTGGGCCACCGAGCAGCACACCGAGCCGATGGCCGCGCCCCGGCTGCGCAGCCTGTTCGAGTGCCTCGGCGAGGTGCCCGAGTACCGCCATGCCCGGGGAAAGCGCTATGCGCTCAACACCATTCTGACGCTTGCCGTCGCCGCCCGCCTTGCCGGCTACCGGGGGGTGAACGCATTCGCCCAGTTCGCCGCCCTGCTCTCCCAGGAGCAGCTCAAGGCGGTCGGTGCCTTCTGGAGCCCGTCCAAGCAGTGCTATACCCCGCCCGCGATCACCACCTTCCACAACGTCCTTGCCGCGCTGCCGCCGGAAACCCTGGACAACGCGATCGGCCAGTGGACCGGCCAGCAGAACAGCGCGCAAGCGCCCGTCGCCATGGACGGCAAGGACCTGCGCGGCGCATCCAAGCAGACCGAGGACGGGCGCAGGATGATGGTCGCAGCGGTGGAGCATGACACCGGCGTCGTCCTCGGCCAGGTCGAGGTCGACGCCAAGAGCAACGAAATCCCGGCCGTGCGCGAACTCTCCGGCGGCCTCGACCTCACGGGCCGGATCGTCACCATGGATGCCATGCACGCCCAGCACGAGACCGCGCGGTGCCTCCTTGGGCGCCGTGCCGACTACGTGATCAGTGCCGTCAAGGACAATCAGGAGACCATCCTCGAAGACCTCAAGGCGATCGACTTCAGCGATGCGCCCTCGCACGAAACCGTCGACAAGGGCCATGGCCGCATCGAGCGCCGGCGCTGCGCCGCGGTCGACCTCTCCGCTGCCGAGTGGGACGGCTATGCCAACCTCCACGGGCGGCGCCAGGCGATGTGCATCGAACGAGAGCGCGAGATCATCAAGACCGGCAAGCGCAGCATCGAGGTGACCTACAGCGTTACCTCGCTTGGCCCAGAGCGCGCCGGACCCGAGGAGTTGCTCGAACTGGTGCGCAACCACTGGCACATCGAGAACAGGCTCCACTATGTGCGCGACTTCACCTACGACGAAGATCGCTGCCGGGCGTACGTGCGCCACCTGCCCAGGAATCTGGCCTGCTTGAGCAACGCGGCCATCGCCATCGTGCGCTGCGACGGCCGCTTCCGCTACGTACCGGAGGCCAACCGGCACTACGCCGCCCGTGCCCAGGAGGCCCTCGACGCGGTCATGATCGCGCCCATCGGCTGATACCGCGCCCCCCACTGCCACGCATGCACGTGCCGCAGGGCGGCGCGGCGAAACCGCTCGGCCCGTCCAGGCCGAAAACGCCGCCCGGCGGCTTCGAGCGACCACCGTGACGTCCATCAGGCAGATTCGGGGTTCCCCCGAAACAGCCGCAGCGTGCGTGATCTCACTCATCCCCAGCCCGCAGCGCGACTAAAAATTGTTCCTGCGTGGCGCCGGGTTGGGGTGGACGCTCTGCGGGGCCCGCGATAGTGTCGCGCCGCCAGCGGGGGAGGGGGCTTCCATGCGTCCATCGGGCCGCCAACCGGACGAGTTGCGCGAGGTCAAGCTGGAGCCCGGCGTGAACAAGCACGCCGAAGGCTCCTGCCTGGTGCGCTTCGGCGACACGCATGTGCTCTGCACCGCGAGCGTGGAGGAGCGCGTGCCGCCCTTCCTCCGCAACAAGGGGCGGGGCTGGGTCACAGGCGAATACGGCATGCTGCCGCGCTCCACCGGGTCGCGCTCGGCGCGCGAGGCCGCGCGCGGGCGTCAGGGCGGGCGCACGCAGGAGATCCAACGCCTGATCGGCCGCTCGCTCCGCGCGGTGACCGACCTCGAGTCGCTAGGCGAGCGCCAGATCACACTGGATTGCGACGTGATCCAGGCCGACGGCGGCACCCGCACTGCCGCCATCACCGGCGCCTACGTAGCGCTCCATGCGGCGCTCGACGGCCTCCTTGCGAGCCGCGCGATCGAGCGGCTGCCACTTGCGGACCAGGTTGCTGCGGTAAGCTGCGGGATCGTCGGCGGCGAGGCGGTGCTCGATCTCGACTATGACGAGGACAGCACGGCCGAGGCGGACGCGAACTTCGTGCTGACCGCCGGCGGCGGGATCGTCGAGGTGCAGGGCACGGCGGAGGGCGACCCCTTCAGCGAGCCGCAGCTGCTCGCCATGCTGGGTCTTGCCCGCTCCGGCGCCGAACAGCTCTTCGCCCTGCAGCGAGACGCCCTCGCCGGGGTAGGCTAGCCGGCATGGCCCGTCGTCTCGCGGCGGCGCGCCTGATCGTGGCGAGCCATAACGCCGGCAAGGTCCGCGAGATTGCGGCGCTGCTGGACCCCCTCGGCATCGAGGCGGTGGGCGCTTCGGCGCTGGGCCTCGCGGAGCCGGAGGAGACTGGCGACACGTTCGTCGCGAACGCGGCGCTCAAGGCCCGCGCGGCGGCCGAGGCGAGCGGCGAGCCCGCGCTCGCCGACGATTCCGGCCTCGTGGTGCCGGCGCTCGACGGCGCTCCCGGCATCTATTCCGCCCGCTGGGCGGGGCCTGGAAAGGATTTTCGCGTGGCGATGGCGCGCATCGAGGCGGAGCTTGCCGCGCGCGGGCGCGAGACCGGCGGCGCTGCGGTCTATTTCGTCTGCGCGCTCTCCCTCGGCTGGCCGGACGGTCACTGCGAGACCGTGGAAGGCCGCGTGGATGGGGCCCTCACGTTTCCGCCGCGCGGCCAACACGGCTTCGGCTACGACCCGATCTTCGTCCCCGACGGCCACGGGCGCAGCTTCGGCGAGATGCGGCCCGAGGAGAAACAGCCGCTCACGCACCGGGCGCGGGCCTTCGAGCAACTGGCGGCCATCCTGCCATCCCGGCCGTGACCGGCGAGCCCGAACCGACTTCTGCCGTCGCGCAACAGGCGCTCGCCCTCTACGTCCATTGGCCGTTCTGCCTCTCGAAGTGCCCCTACTGCGACTTCAACAGCCATGTCCGGGAGAGCGTGGACCAGGCCAGGTGGCGGGGTGCGCTGCTCCGCGAGCTGGATCATTTCGCGGCGTTGCTGCCGGGGGCGACGATCGCCAGCATCTTCTTCGGCGGCGGCACGCCCTCGTTGATGCCGCCCGAGACCGCGGCCGCTGTCGTCGACAGGGCGGCGATGTGCTGGACCCTCGCGGCGGACGCGGAGATCACCCTCGAAGCCAATCCAACCTCGACCGAGGCGGCGCGACTCGAAGATTTTCGGGCGGCCGGCATCAACCGGGTCTCGCTCGGCGTGCAGGCGCTGGACGATGACGCCCTCCACTTCCTCGGACGCGGGCACGACGCGGCGGAGGCGCGGCAGGCGGTGGCGCTGGCGCAGCGCATCATGCCGCGCAGCTCCTTCGACCTGATCTACGCGAGGCCCGGCCAGACCGCCGAGGCCTGGCGGGACGAGCTGACCGAGGCGTTGTCGTTCGCGGGCGACCACCTCTCGCTCTACCAGCTCACCGTCGAGAAGGGCACGCCGTTCTGGGGCCAGCAGCGCGCCGGCGCGTTTTCGCTGCCCGACGACGATGCCGGCCGCGCCCTCTACGACCTGACCCAGGAGACCATGGAGGCGGCCGGCTACGCGGCCTACGAGGTCTCGAACCACGCACGCGGCGGCGACGCCTGCCGCCACAATCTCGCCTACTGGCGCTATGACGATTATGTGGGCGTGGGACCCGGCGCCCACGGCCGAATTCAGCCGACTGAGAGCAAGCGATTGGCGACGCGACAGCACGCCGGGCCCGAATCCTGGCTCGCCGCCGTCGAGCGCACCGGCCACGGCACCGCCGAGTCACGCGCTCTCGACCCGCACGAACAGGCGCGCGAGATGCTGATGATGGGTCTCAGGCTCGCGGAAGGGGTGTCCGAAGCGCGCTTGCGGCAGCGCACCGGCTGCGACTCCGACTCGGTGATCGACCGTGCCGGCCTCGCCCGCCTCGTCGCGGCCGGCTATATGGAGCGACGCGACGGGCTGCTCAGGGCAACCGCCGCCGGTCGGCCGCTGCTCAACGGCCTGCTGGTCGAGCTTCTGGTGTAGGAGCCGGCGACCGCGCCGGAGTCGCGTGCTACGACGGCCTCTGCGGGCCGCGCCCTTGCATGGGATCCGCCGCGGCGCGGGCGGCTTCGCGAAGGCGCCGCAACAGCCCGAAGCCGGGCGGGCGAAAGCCGGCGAAACGCGCACGCGCGGTCTGGATTCGCATGACATCGGCGATGCGGCGATCGAGAAAGCCCCAGGTCGCCTGCGTATCCTCGGAGCGGTCGTTCAGCCAATAGAGCAGGGTGGAGAGGTAGACGCCTGCCAGCAGGGCGCGCTTGGTGTAGAAGCCGAAATCGGTGGTCTTGTCGCCGACCGCGAACCAGATCGTGTCCACGGTGCGGTAGAGGGACGAGAGCGCGTGCGGGCCGTTGGCGGGCTGCGCCAGGATGGGGAGCGCAGCGCGGATCGCCTCCCGATGCGCCGCGTTCTGCTCTAGCCGAACGCGCACGGCATGGGCGATGCGCTCCCGCACCCGCATCGCCGTCAGATCGGTCTCTTCGAGTGCATCCTCCATGCGGCGGTCGGCGTAGGCCGCGTGATAGGCAACGAGCGCGACCGGCCCGCCGGGGAAGGCGTGACGCGCCTCTTCGGGGTCGATGTCGAGCTCCGCCGCCGCCGCCGCAAGCGCCTTCTCGGACCAGCCGTCGAAGGGCACGTGAGGGAGTGCCGCGACCAGCAGCCGGTCGCGAGTCTCGTCCTGAGGCAGTGCGCGCCACACGGCTCAGGCCTCCTCGGCCGACGCACGGCCCAGCTCGCTGGTGAAGGTGAGGGTTGAGAGGTCGGTCATCCGCATCGGGTACAGGATTCCGTCCAGGTGGTCGCACTCGTGCTGCACGACCCGGGCGTGGAAGCCCTGCGCCTCGCACTCGTGGCTCCGGCCTTCGGTATCCGTCCAACGATAGCGGATGTGATCGTGTCGCGGCACCATGCCGGCGAGGCCGGGGAGGGAGAGGCACGCCTCCATGTCCTCCGCCATGCGCACGCCGATCGGCTCGATCGCGGGGTTGATGAGGACCGTCGGCGACTCGAGTCCCGATTCGGTTGCCGATTCGCCGTCCCCGCCGCCTTCGTCCTCGGCCGCCTCGCGGCCGGGCGGCACGCGGAAGAGCACGAGTCGCAGCGGCACGTGCACTTGCGGCGCAGCGAGGCCGGCTCCGTTTGCGTCGACCAGCGTGTCGACCATGTCCTCGATCAGGCGTGCGATCGCTGGCGCGGTCGGGTCGGCAACCACCAATGCAGGGCGGCTCAGCGCGGGATGGCCCATGCGCGCGATCTTGAGTATCGCCATGCTCTCTATATGGACTGCGCCGGGCCTGCCGTAAACCGCTTCGCGGCGGCGCATTCGATCGAAGGGACGGGGCACCTGCAGCAGAATGTCGGCCGTTGTCGAAATCGTGACTTGGCCTGCCGAGGACAGGGACTGGCGGCCCAACATAAATTTGGTTATGCTGCGCCGCCGTCGCCCATAGGTTTCCAGAGGCCATGATCCGACGCATCGCCGCGACGCCGGCGCTCCTGTTTTCCGCAGCTCTGTGTCTCTCACTGCTCGCCGGCCCCCAGGGGGCCGAGGCGCAGGTGAAGCCTGAGCCCTTGGCTGAGAACGCGAACTGGAGAGCCCACAGCTACGTGAGGGACGGCACCAAGGTCTGCTACATGCACTCGAAGCCGGTGAAGTCCAAGGGCAACTACAAGCGGCGCGGCGAGCCCAACATCATGGTGACTCGGCGGCAGGGCAGTAGAACGACCGAGGAGGTGAGCGTGACCTCGGGCTATCCCTATCCCGAAGGGAAGCCCATCAAAGTGACCATCGACGGCCGCAACTACAGTTTCGATCTAACCCACGGGGAGCACGCGTGGGTGAGCGACGAATCGGCGGACGCCACCGTCGTCAAGGCCATGGTCCGCGGCCGCGAGATGAAGGTGCGCGGGGTCTCGCTCAAGAACACGTACTCCGAGGACAGCTATACCCTCATCGGATTTACCAAGATCCACGACGCCATCGTCAGGGCGTGCCCGTAGCCCCAAGCTCCGCTGCGGGCTCTTATTCCGTTACGGACAACCACGCAACAAGCGAACCGAGCCCTTCAGGGACCGAGCGCGAGAGCCTGATCGGGCTCACGCGGGAGGAGCTCGCCGCGCGTCTGCGGGATGTCGGCGTGCCGGAAGACCGCCTGCGCATGCGCGCCAAGCAGCTCTGGCACTGGACTTACCACCGTGGCGCCGTCGAGTTCGGCGCGATGACGACCATCGGTGGCACGCTCCGCGCCGCGCTCGCCGAGCGCTATTCCCTAGCGCGGCCCGAGGTGGCGACCGAGCAGCGCGCGTCGGACGGCACCCGGAAGTGGCTGCTGCGCTTCGTCGACGGCCGCGAGGTGGAGACCGTCTACATTCCGGAGGAGGATCGCGGCGCGCTTTGCATCTCGTCCCAGGTGGGGTGCACGCTCTCCTGCACCTTCTGCCACACCGGCACCCAGCGCATGGTGCGGAACCTCACCGCCGGTGAGATCGTCGCGCAGTTTCTGACCGCGCGCGACGCCTACGGCGAGTGGCCATCGCCGCGCGGCCCACGCCTGCTCTCCAACATCGTGATGATGGGCATGGGCGAGCCGCTGTTCAACTACGACAACGTTGCGAAGGCGCTCCGCATCGTCATGGACCCGGAGGGGATTGCGCTCTCGCGCCGGCGGATCACGCTGTCGACCGCCGGCGTGGTGCCGATGATCGAGCGCTGCGGCACCGAGCTCGGCGTCGGGCTTGCGGTCTCGCTCCATTCCGTCCGCGACGACCTGCGCGACGAATTAGTTCCGATCAACCGCAAGTATCCCATCGAAGCCCTGCTCGACGCCTGCCGCCGCTACCCCGGCGCCAGCAACGCGCGGCGCATCACCTTCGAGTACGTGATGCTGAAGGGCGTGAACGATTCGCCGGCCGACGCCCGCGATCTGGTCCGCCTGATCGCCGGCATCCCCGCCAAGCTGAACCTGATTCCCTTCAATCCCTGGCCGGGCGCGCCCTACGAATGCTCCTCGCCGGAGGCCATCGAGGAGTTCGCCGCGACCGTCAACCGTGCCGGCTACGCGGCGCCGGTGCGCGCGCCGCGCGGCCGCGACATTCAGGCAGCCTGCGGGCAGCTCAAGTCGGCAAGCGTGCCGAAATCTCGGCGGCGCGAGTCTCCGGTCCAGACGGCAAGCGCGCCGGCGGCCTGACCCCGGCGTCCTCAGCGGGCCTTACGCCGCCCGGTCGACGTCGGCGAAGCTCTTGCCTTCCGCCGCAAGCCGGCTCAAGAGCGGCGCCGGCTCCCAGTAATCCTGGCTCTCGTTGAAGTCCGAGATGGTGGCGTGGATGGTGCCGAGCCCGACGTGGTCGGCCCAGTGCGTCACGCCGCCCCGCCAGCGGGGGAAGCCGTAGCCGTTGATCCACACGATGTCGATGTCGCTCGCGCGAAGGGCGATGCCGTCCTCCAGGACCCGCGCCCCTTCGTTCACCAGATGGTAGAGGCAGCGCTGGACGATCTCGTCCGCGCCGATGGCGCGGCGTTCGATGCCGCTTTCCGCCGCGACCTCGGCAATCAGCGCGTCCACCTCCGGGTCCGGTATGGGCGTGCGGCTGCCGGGCTCGTAGCGGTAATAGCCGGCGCCGGTCTTCTGGCCGAAGCGGCCCCGCTCGCACAGCCGGTCGGCCACCGCCGAGTAGCGCTTGGAGGGATCGCGCAGGTGCGCGTCGGCCTTGCGCTTGCGCCAGCTCACGTCGAGGCCGGCGAGGTCGGCGACGGCGCAGGGCCCCATCGCCATGCCGAACCCGGTGAGCGCGGCGTCGATCTCGGAGGGACTCGCGCCTTCCTCCAGCAGGAAGCGCACCTGCCGGATGTAGCCCTCCAGCATGCGGTTGCCGATGAAGCCGTGGCAGACGCCGGCCACGACCGCGATCTTGCCGAGCCGCCGCCCGAGCGCGAGCACGGTGGCCAGCGTCTCCGGCGACGCCGAATCGGTCCGCACCACCTCCAGGAGCCGCATCACCTGTGCCGGGCTGAAGAAATGCATGCCGAGGACGTTGCCCGTTCGGCGTGGAACGATGTCGGCCAGGTGGTTGACGTCGAGATAGGAGGTGTTGGAGGCGATGATCGCGCCTTCGTCGCACACCGAATCGAGGGTCCGGAACACCTCCTCCTTCAGCGGCATCTCTTCGAACACCGCCTCGATCACGAGATCGGCACCGGCAACGCCCTCCACGGTTTCGATCGGCTCGATCAGACCGATGCGGGACTCGGCATCGGCCGCGCCGAGTCGGCCGCGCGAGACGCGCCGCTCGTAATCGCTGCGGATCGTGGCCAGCGCGCGTTCAAGCGCCTCGGAGTCGGAATCCATGAGTCGCACCGGGATCCCGGCGTTCGCGAAGCAGGTCGCGATGCCCCTGCCCATGGTGCCGGCGCCGATGATGGAGGCACACTTGATCGGCCGGGCCGGCGTGTCCTTGGCGATGCCCGGCACCTTGCGCACGGCCCGCTCGGCGAAGAACACGTGCCGGAGCGCTGCCGATTCGGGCGAGGCCATGCATTCCTGGAAGATCTCCCGCTCCTTGCGGATCCCCTCGTCGAAGGGGAGCGTCAGCGCCATCTCGACGCACTCCAGGCACGCGATCGGAGCCCGCTGGCCGCGCGCGCGCCGTTCGAGGCGCTTGCGCGTGGTCGCGAAGACATCCGGGTCCTTCGACACCGGTGCCCGCTCGCGGGCGAGCGAATGGGGCGGCCCGGCGGCGATGCGCTCCGACGCGAAGGCGAGCGCGCCTTCGAGCAAATCGCCATCGATCACCCGGTCGATGATCCCGCTCTTGGCCGCCTCCTCTGCGGCGACGGATGTGCCGTCGACGATCATCGCGAGCGCCGTCTCCACGCCGGCGAGCCGGGGCAGGCGTTGGGTTCCGCCCGCGCCTGGCGGGAAGCCGAGCAACACCTCAGGTTGGCCGACCTCGGTCTTCCGGCTTGCAACCCGGTAGTGGCAGGAAAGCGCCAACTCGAGCCCGCCGCCCAGGCAGTAGCCGTTGATTGCGACGATCACCGGTTTGGCGGAACGCTCGATCGCCGGAATCACGTCGCGCAGAGTGGGCTCCCCCTCGGGCCATGGCGTGCCGAACGAGCGAATGTCGGCACCGGCGAGCCCGCCCTTGCCCGCGCAGCGCAGCACCACGGCCTCGACCGCATCGTCGGCCTGGGCTTCGGCCAGCCGCTCCACGATCGCGCCCGGCACGCCGGGGCTCATGGCGTTCACCGGCGGGTTGTCGATGGTGATGACGCCGACCGCGCCTTCGCGCTCCAAGCTCGCGCCGCCCATTCCTCGAGTCCTCTGTCCGTCAGTGAAGAAGCTGTCGATAAGCTGTTGAAAACCCGTTAAATAAGCTGTGGATAACCGGTGGAAAACCTGTGAGCTGCTGTCAAGCCGCGCACACCTCGTCGAGGAGGCGGCGCATGAAGGCTTCGCAGGCGCGGACCTCGCTCAGCTCGATGTACTCGTTGGGCTGATGCGCCTGGCGAATGCTGCCGGGCCCGCAGATCACCGTCGGGATCCCGGCTTCCTGGAACTGCCCGGCCTCGGTGCCGTAGGCCACCACTTCGGTCTGGTTGGTGCGCGCGAGCGCCATCACGATCGCCTCGGCCGGCGAGCCCTCCTCCGGCACCAGGCCCGGCACGACGGCGCGGCCCTCGGTGGTGATCCCGGTTCCGGGATCGACCGCGTGCATGCGCGGCAGCACGCACTCCTCGACGAAGCGTTCGAAGCGCTCCCGGATTTCATCGGGGTCCGCCCCTGGCATCAGCCGGTATTCCCACGTGAACTTGCAGTCCAGCGGCACGACATTCTGGGCCGTGCCGCCCTGAATCGTGCCCACGTGGACCGTCGTGTAGGGCGGGTCGAAGCCGCTCTCGGGCTCGGCTCGGCCCGCCATCTCGTCCGCGATCTCGGTCAGGAAGTGCACCAGCGTCGCGGCGTGCTGCACCGCATTCACCCCGAGATGCGTGGCGCTGGAATGGACCTCGAGGCCGCGAACGCGGGTACTGAAGCTGTAGACCCCCTTGTGGGCGTTCACGACCGCCATGTTTGTGGGCTCGCCCACGATCACGATGTGCGGCTTGACGCCGAGATCGCTGCCGAGCCGGTCGATCATCAGCGGCGCCCCGAGACAGCCGACTTCCTCGTCGAAGGACAGCGCGAAGTGGATCGGGGTCTTGAGCGGGCGCGCGAGGAACTCGGGCACCAGTGCCAGCGCGATCGCGCTAAAACTCTTCATGTCCGAGGTGCCGCGCCCGTAGAGCCGGCCGTCCTTCTCCACGACACCGAAAGGGTCGGTGTCCCACGGTTGGCCGTCCACCGGCACCACGTCGGTATGGCCCGAAAGCGCGATACCGGGCACGTCTCTGGGCCCTACCGTCGCGTAAAGATTCGCCTTGTTTCCCGTTTCGTCGTGAATAAGTGTAGAATCGACACCGAACGAGGCGAGATAATCGCGCACGAAGTGAATGAGCGCGAGGTTCGACTCACGACTGGTCGTGTCAAAAGAGACCAACCGCTCGATCATCTCGATGGGGCTGTAATGGGTGCCGGACATTCGCATCACCACTCGTTCGTCGGGGCGCGATTGTTGCCGCGGCATGGCGGCGGCACAAGGCTGCCTGCCGCGGGTTGCCATGTAGGGGAGTAGGGGAGGCCGCCGTTGGCCCGTCGCCGACACCGGTTTCTGAAGATCGCCCTTCCGTTGCTCACGCTGGTGGGTGCGGTGCTGGCGGTCGGCTACCTGCAGGCGACGCGGCCCGAGATCGAGCGCACCGGGCCGTCTGAGCGGGCCATGCCGATCGCCGCATCCACGGTCCAGATCGCCGACATCCAGCCCTCCATCGACGCCTTCGGCGAGGTGGTGGCGCAGCGGGACGTGGAGCTGCGCGCGCTGGTAGCGGGGCCGGTCGTGGCGGTGGGGCATAACTTCGTCAATGGCGGCACGGTGCGGGCGGGCGAGCTTCTGGTTGAGATCGACCCGTTCGAGTATCGGGCGGCGGTGACGGAGGCGCAGGCCGCGCTGGCCGAGGCCCGGGCGCTGCTTGCGGAGACAAGGGCCGAGCTCGGGGCGGAGCAGGCTGGCCTGGCAGAGGATCGGACCCAACTCGGGTTGGCCGAGCGCGAGCTCGACCGCCGCGAGGCGCTTCTCGCCAAGGGGACGGCCTCGGAGAAGACGGTCGACGATGCCCTGGTGCGCCGGAGCGACCGGGTGCGGGCGTTGGCGGCGACGGAGCGTCGGATAGCGGGCCTGCGCGCCCGCATTGCGCGGCAGGACGCGGTGATCGCTCGGGCCGGGGTGGCGCTGGAACGAGCCGAGCGAGACCTCGCGAACACGCGGCTGGTCGCGCCCTTCGACGGATATCTCACGGGCGTAACGGCTGCGCTGGGCAAGCGACTCGGAGTGAACGACCGCGTCGTGCGTCTGTTGGACGAGGCGCGACTCGATATCCGGATCCACCTGAGCGATGCGGACTATGGCAGGCTCGTGTCGTCTGCGGCGGGTCTGCGGGGGCGGCCTGTCGAGGTGACGTGGCGCGCGGGCGAGCGCAACTTCCCGTTCCGCGCGGTGGTCCAGCGTGCGGACGGGGAAGTGGATGCATCGAGCGGCGGCATCGAGGTCTACGCACGGATCGAGAACGAGGCATCCCGGGTCCCGCTCAGGCCGGGGGCCTTCGTTGAGGTTCGTATCCCGGACCGCGTCTACCAGGGTGCCACGCAGTTGCCGGAGACGGCGCTGGTTGGCGGCGATACGGTCTATGCGGTTGTGGACGGCCGGCTCGAGCCCCGGCCGGTGGCGCTGCTCGCGCGCGTCGGTAACGACGTCGTGGTATCCGGCGGGATCATCGAGGGCGAGAGCGTCGCGACGACGCGCTTTCCTGAGATCGGACCCGGCGTCAAAGTCGAGGTGCGATGAGCCAGACCGGTCGCGGTCTGATCGCGCTGTTCACGCGCCACCGCACAGCCGCCAACCTCATCATGGTGCTGATGATCCTGTTCGGCGCGCTCGGGCTCGCGCGCATGAACACCCAGTTCTTCCCCACCTTCGCCATCGAATGGGTCTCGGTCAGCGTGAGCTGGCCCGGCGCCAGCGCCGAGGACGTGGATACCAATATCATCGCGGCTATCGAGCCGGAGGTCCGCTTCCTCGATGGGGTCAAGCGTGTCTTCTCGCAGTCCGTGGAGGGTATCGGCTCGATCATCGTGGAGTTCGAGCCTGGGACGAATCTCGATACGGCGCTGGCCAATGTCGAGAACTCCGTGGATCGGGTCGAGACGCTGCCGGAGGACTCCGAGAAGCCGGTCGTCAACCGCCTCTACTTCTACGAGAACATAGGCAATATCGTCATATCCGGCCCGTTCACCGAGGCGGCGCTGCGTGCCCACGCCAAGGACATCCGGGAGCGTCTGCTTTCCGCCGGCGTCGACAAGGTCGACCTGTTCGGCGACCGGCGAGAGGAAATCTGGGTCGAGGTCGGCGAGGGACGGTTGCGCCAGCTCGACCTCACACTCGGCGATATCGCGTCACGGATCGGCACGAGCTCGACCGACCTGCCCTCCGGCATCGTCCCCGGCGGCACAAACAAGCAGATCCGGAGCCTGGGCCTCGCCAGATCGGCCGAGGAAATCGGCCAGGTCGAGGTCATTGCGCGCCAGGACGGGGCCAAGGTCCACCTCCACGATATCGCGACCATCAGTGAACGCTTCAACGAGCGCGATGCGGTCGCGTTCAGGGCCGGTTACCCCGCCATCGAGATGCAGGTGCGACGGGCGAGCACGTCCGATGCCCTGGAGCAGGCGGCCATACTCGATGCCTTTCTCGAAGAGATCAGGCCGACGCTGCCACCGACCCTGGTTGTCGAGCACTATGACGATGCGTCGGAGCTGATCGACGACCGCATCAACATGCTGCTCCGCAACGGCGCGAGCGGGCTGGCTCTGGTGGTGCTGGTGCTGTTCATCTTCCTGAGCACGCGGGTCGCCTTCTGGGTCACGGTCGGCATCCCCGTCTCGCTGCTCGCTACCCTCGGCGTGATGATGCTGACCGGCCAGACGATCAACATGGTGAGCCTGTTCGCGCTCATCATGGCGATCGGCATTATCGTGGACGACGCCATCGTGGTCGGCGAGCATGCCGTGACCCAGCGCGCCGCGGGCGCGGGCCCGGCCGAGGCGGCGGAACTCGGCGCACGACGAATGTTGGCGCCAGTAATGGCGGCGACGCTGACGACTATTGCCGCCTTCCTGCCGCTCTTCATGGTGTCGGGCCAGATCGGCGAGATCATCGGGGCCATTCCCCTGGTGATCGTGGCCGTGCTCGTCGCGAGCCTGATCGAGTGCTTCCTGGTGTTGCCCGGCCATCTGCGTATCGGTCTGAGGGCCGATCCGCGCCGGGAGAACAGGTTCGCGCGATGGTTCAACCCGCGTTTCGAGGCGTTCCGCGACGGGCTGTTCGCCCGCATCGTGCGGGGCTGCGTCTCCTGGCGATACCTGACCATTGCCGTCGCGATCGGACTGCTGCTGCTGTTCATGGGGCTGATCGCGGGCGGACGCATATCCTTCATCTTCTTCCCTTCGCCCGAAGCAGACTCCGTGAACGCCAACGTCACCTTCGTCGAGGGCACCAAGCGGGAGACCACAGCCGCTATGGTGGACGAACTCGGGCGGGCGTTGGACGAGGCCGAGCTCGCGCTGACAGGCGGCGCCGGCGGCCTCGTGGTCATGAGCCTCGGTCAGGTCGGCAAGCCGGCGGCCCGTCCCAACAATTTCTTCCTCGGCACCGGCGACCACGTCGGTGCCATGCGGGTCGAGCTGCAGCCCTCCGATCAGCGCACCATACGCACGCACACGCTGATCGAGGAATGGCGCAAACGGGTCCGCCCCATGCCGGGGCTGGAGACCGTGACGATCCTCGAGCGCGCGGCCGGGCCGCCCGGCCGTGAAATCGACATTCGGATCGCGGGCGACGATGTGCAGACGCTGAAGGCGGCGGCAGGCGAGGTGCGCGGATTGCTCGGCCGCTTTCCGGGGGTGAGCGACATCGAGGACAACACCCCGTACGGCAAGCAGGAGACGATCCTTACCGTCAATGCGCGCGGCCGCGCCCTCGGCTTCACCACGCAGAGCGCGGCGAGCCAGGTGCGCGCCGCCTTCGAGGGTGTGATCGCGAGACGCTTTGCACGAGGTGACGAAGAGGTCGCCATCCGTGTCCGCCTGCCGTACGACGAGCTAACCGAAGACCATCTGCGACGCTTCTATTTGCGCAGCCCCGGGGGCGTCGAAGTGCCGCTCGCCGAGGTCGTCGACTTCGACGAGTCGACCGGATTCGCGAGCATCCGCCGCGAGGACGGCCAGCGCACGATCGCCGTCACGGCGGAAATCGACGAATCGATCACCAACACCGACGAGGTCCTGGATGCGCTCCAGGCCGAAGGGCTGACGGAGGTCGGGCAGAAGTACGGCGTCGGCATCCTGCTGCGCGGCAAGGCAGAGGAGCAGGCGACGACCATGGGCGACATGATGACCGGCGCCTTGGTCGCCCTGATTGCGATTTACCTGATCCTGGCCTGGGTGTTCTCCAGCTACTCGCGGCCGATCTTCGTCATGGCCGTGATTCCCTTCGGTGCGGTCGGTGCCGTCTTCGGCCACTTCGCTCTGGGCTACGACCTTACCGTGCTGAGCATGATGGCGCTGCTCGGGCTCAGCGGCATCGTGGTCAATGACTCAATCATCCTCGTACGCGCGATCCAGGACCGTCTCAACGCCGGCGAACCGCTGATGGAGGCCCTGGTCGGCGGCGCGCGGGATCGTCTGCGTGCCGTCATTCTGACCTCGGTGACCACGATCTTCGGCCTCACGCCGCTGCTGTTCGAGACCAGCCTTCAGGCGCAGTTCCTGAAGCCCATGGCGGTCACCATCGTCTTCGGCCTGCTCGGCGTGACCCTGATCGTGCTGATCCTGGTGCCCTGCCTGCTCGCCATTCAGGACGATATCGCCGCCCTCTTCGGCCGCTCGTCGGCCAGGGGTGAACCGGCCGTGGAGGACGATCCTTCACCAGCCCTCAGGCTTCGCGAAAGCGACGGTTGATCGCGACCCACGCGACCTCTACACAGCGCCCGTAATCGCCGCCCGGCTTCGTGGTTCGGGAAGGCGGAGAGAGCGGGGAGGAGTGGGCGTGAACGGAATTCTCAAGGGGCTGCGCGTGGTCGAGGGCTCGGCATTCGTCGCGGCCCCGCTCGGCGGGATGACGCTCGCCCAGATGGGGGCGGACGTGATCCGCTTCGACCCGCTCAGCGGCGGCCTCGACTATCGGCGCTGGCCGGTAACGGCCGAGAACGAAAGCATCTACTGGGCCGGCATGAACAAGGGCAAGCGCTCCTTCGCGGTCAATCTGCGCGAGGCGGAGGGGCGCGAGCTGGTGGCCGCGCTGATCGCGGCGCCGGGACCCGAGGCCGGCATCTTCCTCACCAACCTACAGGTGGGGGACTGGCTCTCGTACGAGACGCTGAGTGGCAGGCGCGCGGACCTCATCGTGCTCCGCATCATCGGCAACCCGGACGGCACGGTCGCGGTCGACTACACCGTGAACGCGCGCATGGGCTGGCCGTTCGTGACCGGGCCGGCGGACCTGGACGAGCCGGTCAACAACGTTCTGCCCGGCTGGGACCTGACCTGCGGTCTTACCGCCGCCATCGGCCTGCTCGCTGCCGAGCGCCACCGCAGCCGCACCGGCGAAGGGCAGGAGGTGCTGCTCAGCCTCGCCGACGTCGCCTATCACATCACCGGCTCGCTCGGCTACATCGGCGACGTCGAGATCAACGGCGCCGAGCGGCCGCGCATCGGCAACGACATGTACGGCACCTTCGGCGGCGATTTCGCCACCCAGGACGGCCGCCGGGTCATGCTCGTGGTTGTGACGCCGCGCCACGTCAAGGCACTGGGCCAAGCGGCCGGGCTCGCGGAGACGTTCGCGCGGATCGAGGCGGAGCACGGCGTCAACCTCGCCGACGAGGCCGACCGCTGGAAGGTGCGGGGCCAGCTTCGCGCTGCACTAGAGCCCTGGTTCGCATCGCTGAGTCTGGAGGAAGTGGGCACCCGCCTCACCGAGGCCGGCGTGCTCTGGGGGCCGTTCCGCAGCCACACACAGATGGTGGAGGAAGATCCCTTCTGCTCGACCGACAATCCGCTGTTCCAGCGGATCGATCAGCCCGGAATCGGGCCTGTGCTGACCCCGGGCTCGCCGCTGGATTTTGCTGCCGCCCCGCGCGGTGCGGTCAAGCCGGGGCCCCGGCTCGGACAGCATACCGACGAGATCTTGGCGGACGTGCTGGGCCTGAGCGACGGTGCCATCGGCGCGCTGCACGATCGCGGCATCGTCGGCGCGCCTGCCTGATGTAACGTCAGGCACCCTCGACCAGAACCGCCTCGCCCTTTAGCTGCCTGGCGTCCCCTGAATCGCGCCAGGCCTCCGCCGCCGCACGGTCGGCAAATTCGAGCACCGTCATGCGGCCGTCGGGCCAGGAGCCTTCCTTGACCGCAGGCGCATGGCCGCTCGACAGCACCCGCCCGCCGCAGGCAGTGACGCCTGCAGGATCGATGTCGGCCTCCCCGGTCGCTCCGCGCAGGATCAGGTAGGCGCCACTGCCACCTTGTGCGGCGCCATCGCCTTCGAGATGGACCATGTGGCCGGTAGATGCGCGCTGGCGTATCGCCCGCGCCTCCACGTAGGCAGGCGAATCGTACCAGGCTGCGGCACGCGCTGGGCTCTCGAACTCCAGCAGCACCAACCGCCCCGGCTTCCAACCGCCCGCGATCACCGCGTGCTCGCCACCCCGCACGAGGAAGCGCCCGTCGAACGCTGCAATCGAGCCCGGCGTGAGCGCGCGGTAGTCCGCATAAGTCTCCGGATCGGTCACGGTCACGTCGGCGATCACATAGCCTGGCATGTCGGGCGTCCTCAGAAGGGTTCGGGGTCGGCGAAGCGGCGGAGCACGTTGGTCGTGAGCTTCGCGATGTTGTTGTCGTAGCCGTTCCACGGCAGGCTCGCGGGATAGCAGATCGAGCCGACGGAGAACACCGCACCGCCGTTCGGTGTCTCGTAGAAGACCATGTCGGCCTTTACCTTTTCGTGCTCGGTGCCGCCGAGGCCGGCATGGTTCACCAGCACCTCCTCGTTCACCACCAAGTAGAGGTCGGTGTGGTCCTCCGAGCGCGCGAGGACCAGCGCGTGCGGGGGCGTGCCGAGGCGGGGGTCGGTGCCGTCCAGCTCGTTGCCGGCCGCGCCCTCGCCGTGATAACCGAAGTCGCCGAGCAGCTCGTCGTCGCCGATTCCCTCGAAGATGAACCGCGCGCGGGGGTCGAAGCTCCCCGGCATGCGCCGGTAGAAGGAGGACTTGTCGAAGCCCTCGGCGACGAAGCCGACGCCCGCCAGCCGCTGCGGCGCGAAGTCCCCCTGATGGCGCCAGATGCCGCCGTATTCGCCCGAGAAGCTGTGATAGTACTCGCCGGGGTCGGCCTCCCAGGTGCGGATCGCGGCCTCGCAGCGGCGCACCTCGATCACGCCCGGCAGCTCCGCGTGCATGGCGACGCGCCAGTAGAAGCCGTTGCCGCCGAGATACATCAGCCGGCCGCCCTGCTGGGTGAAGCCGTGCACGGCGTCGCGCATGGCCTTGGAGTAGTACTCCGGGTGGCCGCCGGTGATCAGCACGTTGTAGGGCTTGAGCAGGTCGATGCCCTCGCGGTGGACGTCCTCGTCGGTGATGACGTCGTGCTCGAAGCCGAAGTGCGTGAGCCAGTCCTCCACGTACATGTCGAGGATGAACTCGCGCGCGTTGGTCGAGTCCTCGCCGGCGCAGGCCCAGGGCGTCTCAGCCTTGGGGCGCATGTTGAGGATCGGGCGGAGCCTGGACGAATAGCAGACGCCGCTGCCGTCCGAATGGGTGTCGTAGAGCGAGGAGCCGTATTCGCGATGCTCGTTGAGGAAGAGCTGCTGCGCGTTGAGCGTCGGCAGCTGGCCGGTAAGGAGCTCGCCGAGCGGGCCGTCGAAGGCCAGATGCTCGTTGGCATAGGCCATGTACTCGACCGTCGGCAGCAGGAAGGCGATGCGATTGGCCCGCCCCGGTGCCGGCAGCACCACGAAGGGCACGTACTCCTCGGCGCCCTTGGCCCGAAGCCTGGCGGCGTAGACTCCGCTCGCCATGCGCGCGGGCACGGTCCATTCGAAGTCCACCTCCCAACCCGCGTCGTAGAGATCGTCGTCGTGGAAGTGGATGGCGCCGTATTCGTGCCGCGCGTGGCGCCAGCACATCTCCTCGCCCGAAAAGTTCCATCCGGTCATGCCGCGCGCGGGCAGGTTGACGACCTCGCCGTGGCAATGGTTGGAAGAACGGTCGGAAATCCTGATGGACGTGATGTCGCGCGAGAAGTCCCAGGCGCAAAGGATGTCGGGCGCGAGCCCGGCCGGGACCGCCTCGTTCTTCATGCGCTCGATCTCCAGACGATCCAGAGCGCGGCCGACCAGCCGGGGTGAGTCGATCTTGCCGTTGTAGAGGCCGTCTACCAACGTACGGCCCTTCTGGCGACGCTTGAAGGTGCCAGCCATGACGATCGGCGCGGCGCTCCCGGGAGACGCAGGCCCGGTTTTGCGCCTCTTGGTGCCGCCGTCGTTGGCCCGCGCGTACGGGAGAAGCGCCTCCTGATAAACCGTGACTTGGCCGGATTCCGCGTCGTAGCTCGCGGCGGCGAGATACCAGTGGCGCTCGTGCATCGGCTTGCCGACCGAGACAGTCTCGACCGTGCCGTCCGCCATGCCCATCCGGAGCGCGACGGAGCCCGCCTCGTCGATGACCAGCGCGAAGCCGGTCTTGTTGCGCGGGTCCCACTTGGTGACGATGCCCTGCTCGCCCTTGCCGGGCGTGGTCGGCCAGATCATGGCCTGAACGGTGAAGCTGCCGAGCGTCTCCAGCAGCGGTCGGCTTTCCACCAGCGCGTAGGAGCCCGCGTGAATGGCCTGCCGGCGCCCCTTGTGGCGCTTGCTCACCGGCGTGCGGATCGGCCGTTCCTTGAAGCCGGGCCCGGCGGGCGTGGCGTCCGCGCAGATCAGGCGCACGATGTCCGCCTGATAAGTCGGATGCTCGCAGTTCACCATGAACTTGATGGTCTCGCCCGGCCGGACGCTGATCCGGTCGGAATAGCCGGTAATCGTCAGCATGCCACGCCTCCGCGCTGCGCCATCCTCATGCCGCGAGCATAGTCAGCGGCCCGGCGGCGAACAACGTGCCCCGGCACGTTCACGCTGCGGTCCCGGTGCAACCTGAGTCGGGATATGCAAGATAAGCGTGCGGTCGGGGAGGGGCCCTGCCGCCCCGATCCGAGTGGGAGAGCGAACGATGGCGACACTGATTATCCATGGCATACCGCTGAGCACCTATGTCCGCACCTGCCGCATGGCGTGTATGGAGAAGGGGCTGGCCTACGAGCTCGACCCGGTCATGCCGCAATCGCCGGAGCAGCTGGCGATGCAGCCCTGGGGGTCGGTGCCCGCCATGACCCACGGCGACGTGCGCATGTACGAGTCGCTGGCGATCTGCAACTACATCGACAACGCGTTCGACGGCCCGCCCCTGTATCCGGTCGACCCGCTCGCCAACGCCCGCTGTTATCAGTGGACCTCGGTCTTCATCCAGTATCTCTACCGGCCGGCGATCGACATCGTGCTGCAGCGCCTGATCGTCCCCGCGCAGGGCGGCGAGCCCGACGAGGCCTTAGTGGAGAGCAGCGTCCCCAAGTCGGACAAGGCGCTCATCGCGCTCGACGGGGCGCTCGACGGTTCGGTCCATTTCGCCGGCGACGAGGCCTCGGTCGCCGACTACATGGTGCTGCCCGTGCTGCACTATCTGAAGATGACGCCGGAGGGCGAGACGCTGCTGGCTCCCAGGGCCAACATCGCCCGCTGGCAGGCCCACATCGACGAGCGCGAGAGCGCGGTCGCGACGGTGCCTGAGTTCGGCTGATCGCGCCGATACGGTAGCTTAACCGGCCGGGTAAGGCGGCGCCCTCCTGAATGATGTGCCGCCGCCCCGCAGGGTTGGAGGCTCCCCGTTACATGGAGAGCTGAGCCAGGCCGGTGGCCTGCTCGCGCATCGCCTCGCGATCCTCGTCGGGGAGCGGGATGAGCCCCTTGTCGGCGAGATAGCCGTACGGCCCCCAGGCTTCCTCGTCGGTGAAGGTCTCGATGAATTCCACGATCCCGGGGATCACGCCCACGTGTGCCCTCTTCACGTAGAAGAACATGGAGCGGGAGACCGGATAGTCGCCGTCGGCGATCGTGTCGAAGTCGGGCTCGACGCCGTCGATGGTACTGCCACGAACCTTGTCGCGGTTCTGGTCGAGGAAGCTGTAGCCGAAGACCCCAAGCGCTGAAGGATTGGCTTCGAGCTTCTGCACGATGAGGTTGTCGTTCTCGCCCGCCTCGACGAAGGCGCCGTCCTCGCGAATCGAGTGGCAGACGACCTTGTGGGCATTCCTGTCCTGCTTCTTGAGAGCCTCGATATCCGGGAAGGTCTTGCAGCCCCCCTCCATGGCGAGCTCGACGAAGGCGTCTCGTGTGCCGGAGGTCGGCGGCGGGCCGAGCACCTCGATCCTCTCCGCAGGCAGGGACGGGTCGATATCGCTCCAGGTCTGATTGGGGTTGGGCACCATCCCACCGTCGGCGGGCACGTCCTTCGCCAGCGCAAGGAATAGTTGCCGCAAGGTAATCGAGAACCGCTCGGCCGACTTCGCGTTGGCGAGCACGATCCCGTCGAAGCCGATCTTGACCTCGGTGATGTCGGTCACGCCATTCTCGGCGCAGCGCTCGACCTCCGACGACTTGATCCGCCGCGAGGCGTTGGCGATGTCGGGATGGGCGATGCCGACGCCGGCGCAGAACAGCTTGAGCCCGCCGCCCGAGCCTGTGCTCTCGACCACCGGCGTCTTGTGCCCCGTGGTCTTGCCGAACTCTTCGGCGACGGCGGTGGAGAAGGGGAAGACGGTCGAAGACCCCACGATCCTGATCTGGTCGCGGGCCTCCGCAGCGTTGGTCAACGCGACGGACGCGGTCAGCGCGAGGGCTGCTACAGCGGCGATGGCGAGGGGTGTCTTGGTCACGGCGTATCCTCCGGGTTCGCTCCCATCCCGGTGGCGATGGCCCCGCACAACGTGGCTCCCCGGGACGGCAGGCGAACGCTAACGCCGGGCCAAGATGGAAATAATACGGATATGTGACGGTTCGCTGACTCTATGCCCGGCGCGATAGCCGGGGCCGGCCCTACTTCACCTCCACTTCGACGAAGACCACGTCGTCGGTGTCGCTCGGGTTGATGACGTCGTGCTCGACCCCTTCATCCCGGTAGTAGGGCGAGCCGTGGACGATCTGGACCGTGCGCTCGCCGTCGGGCTCCACGAGGTGGAGGTGCCCCGTCGTCACCGGCACCACCACATAGTCGTACTCGTGCCGGTGCCAACCCGTGGCCTCGCCGGGCTTGAAGCGCCACTCGGTGACGCGCACGCGGTCGTTGTCGATCAGCACGGTCGGCGTTGCCGCGCCCATAGCCACCTCCACTGCAAGGATTGTTCGCGGCGAAGCGTTGCAGGTTGGAGGGCCCCACGCAAGCCCGCGCGCAGGCGCTCCCGTCGGCCCGCGCGGAACGCGTCGTCTCGCGACGATCAATCCTTGTGCCAGGTGCAATCCGTGGTCGTGACGACCTGGTTGTTGGCCAGATAGCTGGTCTCGTAGGCGCAGCTTCCCTTCAGCCCGGCATAGGCGCCGGTGCCGCCCGCGAGCTCCAGCTGGCCCTGCCCGCCGCCGCCCGCGTCCACGTCGCCCGCGCGCCTCTCGGCCACAAGGTAGAGCGTGTCGCCGGCCGTGTTGGTTGAGGTGCAGGCAGTCTGGAGGTCGAGGCCGGCGGCCGAGCGCTTGCCGAAGACCACGCAGGTGGCCAGGCCGTGCCCGCCTTCGACGAACGGATCGCCGCTGCTCGCGAGGATGGTGGTACTACCCTCCAGCTTGCCGCCGAAATACGCGCCGTCGGCGTGCTCTATGGTGGTGAAGTCTCTGACGTAGGTTGCAATTGCACTGAAGCTGCCGCTCTCTTGCCCGAACGCGATGGTGGCCGCGCAAGGAATGCCAATCGCGGCTGCCAGCGCCACAGCAGTGCCTCTGCTGGCTCTCATGTCGCCCTCCCTGTCTGGCGATTGCCTCGTCGCTGGATGGTAACGGCGACAAATCGGTGGCCACAACAGGTGCGTTCGACTCTCATGTTGCCGCGCCGCTTCAAGACTCGTCCTGCTCGGCCTGCACCAGCGATGCCGGATCGACCGCGACGCTCTTGACCAGCGCATAGACCTCCGACCCCGGAGCCAAGCCCAGAGTGTCGGCGGAGCGCGCCGTGATGCGTGCCGTCAGCCGGGCGCCGATGTCGACCGCCACGTCGACCGAGGCACCCCGGCGCGGTCCGATCTCGACGACCCGGCCGCGAAAGACGTTGAGAACGCTCGTCTCCCGCGGCTCGGCGGTCGCGAGCGAGACGTCCCGCGCCCGCACGCGGACCCTGAGGCGGTGCCCCGGCGCGAGCCTGAGGCGGGGCACGCGCAGGATGCCGCCCGGCACCGCGAGCTCGGTGAGCCCGTAAGCCCCATCGTGGCTCCGGACGGTCGCGTCCAGCACCGCACCGGCGGCCTCGATCCCGGCGAGGGGATCGAGATCGAGCCTGGCCATGACCTCGGCGGCAGGGCCCGCCGCGGCAACCCTGCCGCCCGCCATGACCACGATGGTTCCCGCAAGCCGCGCCACCTCGTCCACGGCGTGGCTGACGAAGACGATGGGCACGCCGATCTCGTCGCGCAGCCGCTCGATGTAGTCGATGACCTGCGCCTTGCGGGGCACGTCGAGCGCGGCCAGCGGCTCGTCCATGAGCAGGAGCTCCGGTTGGGCCATGAGCGCGCGCCCGAGCGCCACGCGCTGGCGCTCGCCGCCCGAGAGGGTGCCGGGCCGGCGCTGCAACAGTGCCTCCAGGCCGAGCAGCGTCACGATCCTCTCCAGCGTCGCGTAGCGCCCGTCGCGCGGCGCGAAGCGGAGCCCGTAGAGCAGGTTGCGGCGCACGCTGAGGTGCGGGAAGAGGCGGCCGTCCTGAAACACGTAGCCGATCCGGCGGCGCTCCGGCTTGAGGTTAATGCCGGCCTCCGCATCGAAGAGCACACGGTCTTCGAGCGCGATCCGCCCCGCCTCCGGCCGCACCAGGCCTGCGATGGCATCGGCGAGCGTGGTCTTGCCCGCGCCCGAGGCGCCGAACAATGCGACCACGCCGTCGGCCTCGGCGTCGAAGGACGCGTCCAGCGTGAACGCCCCCCGGGAGAGTCGTGCCTGGACCGCCAGCATCACCCCTCCAGCCGGCGCTTGACGACGCGCGCCAGGATTTCGGAGCCGATCAGCGCCGCGAAGGCGATGACGATGGCGATCACCATGAGGCGGAAGGCGCCGTCGAGGCCGCCCGGCACTTGCGTGTAGGTGTAGAGCGCGAGCGGCAGGGTCCGGGTCTCGCCGGGGATGTTGGAGACGAAGGTGATGGTCGCGCCGAACTCGCCCAGGCAGCGGGCGAAGGCAAGGATGACGCCGGTGAGCACGCCGGGCGCGATGAGCGGCAGGCTGACGGTCACGAAGACCCAGGCTGGCGGGGCGCCAAGCGTGCGGGCGGCGGTCTCCAGCCGGCGGTCCATGCCCTCGATCGAGAGCCGGATCGCGCGGACCATGAGCGGGAAGGAGACCACGGCCGAGGCCACCGCAGCGCCCTGCCAAGTGAAGGCGAGGGTGATGCCGAACCAGTCGTCGAGCCAGGCGCCGAGCGGGCCGCGCTTGCCGAGCAGCAGCAGCAGCACGAAGCCCACCACCACCGGCGGCAGCACCAGCGGCAGGTGGACCAGGCCGTTGAGGATCTCCCGGCCGGGGAAGCGATAGCGCGCGAGCAGCCAGGCGATGGCGATGCCGAGGGGCAGGCTGATCAAAACTGCCCAGCCCGCCACCCGCAGGCTGAGCCCGATCGCCTCGACCTCAAGCGGCGTCAGCGCCATCCACCCGGCCTCTCAGTCGACGATGAAGCCGGCGCGGGCGAAGGCCGCCCGGCCTTCCGGCCCGGTGAGGAATTCGAAGAACCGCGTCGCCAGCGGCGAGGCCCGGCCCGCGACGAGGGCCACCGGATAGACGATGGGATCGTGCAACGCCGCCGGGATCGTTGCCACGACATACACGCCTTCGATGCGGACGGCATCGGTGGCGTAGACGATGCCGAGCGGCGCCTCTCCGCGCGCCACCAGAGCGAGCGCCGCCCGCACGTCGGCCGCCGGCGCGAGCCGGCTCCGCACCTCCGGCCAGAGGCCGAGCGCTTCCAGTGCCTGGCGCGCATAGATGCCGGCCGGCACGTGGTCGGGGTTGCCGATGGCGAGCCGCCCGCCGTCAAGCAATGAGGGGAGATCGAGCGTCGCGGACGGCTCGAAGGGCGCCACGTCGCTGTCCCCGGTGACGAACACCAGGCGGTTGCCGGCAAGCACCTGACGGCTGCCGGGCTCGATCAGGCCTTGCGCCTCCACGTGGTCCATCCACACCGCGTTGGCCGCGAGGAAGATATCGGCAGGCGCGCCGCTCTCGATCTGGCGCGCGAGTGCCGAGGTGCCGGCGTAGGAGGCCACGACACTGTCGTCGGGCCCCGCCTCGAACTGCCCGATGACCTCGGCGACCGCGTGCGCGGTGCTCGCTGCCGCGAGCACGACCGCCCGCTCGGCGGCCGCCGGCCCCGCCGAGCAGCAGGCGGAGAGCGCGGCGAACAGCAGCCATACCGCCCGGAGCGTCGCCGACCGGCGCGGCCGCCGGTCGCCTCTTCCATGCCACACGTCGCGCGTCGCGGACCCCGCGGGGCTCGCGCCTCCTCCTCAAGCTGCGGTGTGTGAGGCTGGTTCCGACTGGAGCGAGCGCTCCCGCACCTCCACGGCGCCTCGACCGTCGCCGACGGGGACCGACCGTTCCGTCGTTCGGGCGGTCGCTCGGCCCGGAGGGCCGCGCCAGCAGGGCGGACTGTAGCGCCGGGCCCACGCCTGCGCAACGCGCGCCCGGCGCCGAACCACGACGCGGGATGGGATCGAATATCCGGAGCGGGATTCGCCGGGATTAAGTGGGATTCCGTGGGATAAGTGGGATTCTGCGGGATACGTGAGATTCCGTGGGATACGTGGGATTCTGCGGGATAGGTGGGATTCTGCGGGATAGGTGGGACTCCGCGGGGTTAGTGGGATTCCGCGGGATAGGTGGGATTTGGCGGGACAAGCGGGATTCGGTGGGATAAGCGGGATTCGCTGGGATGAGCGGGATTCGGTGGGACAAGTGGGATTCGGTGGGATAAGCGGGATTCGCTGGGATGAGCGGGATTCGGTGGGACAAGCGGGATTCGGTGGGACAAGTGGGATTCGCCGGGACAAGTGGGATTCGGCGGGACAAGTGGGATTCGGTGGGACAAGTGGGATTCGGTGGGATAAGTGGGATTCTGCGGGATGCGCGGTCCTGCACGATCGAAGGGCCGCGCGGCCCGGATAGGGTCTCGCCCGCGGTTTCCGTATTCATCGGTCCGATCGCTCTCAGGCTTCATGGCGCGATCTTGGCACACGCGGTTCGCGCCGTGCCCCGCACCATGGTGCGGGGGCCCGGCGGGTCAGGCCTGGGGGAAGCCGGTGGGGCGGGAGCCGTGGGCGTCTGTGCCTGCGGTGCCGGGGTTGCTGTAGTAGATGGTCATCTCGTGGATCAGGCCGTCCCGGCAGCGGAAGAAGTTGCAGTTGCGCAGGCGCTGCACACCGGCGTCGCGGTAGGGCGAATCCGGCTTCGGCGTCAGCGTGACGAGAAACATCGCGGCGCAGCGCTCGCCCGCCACATCCACGTAGTGGACGAACTCGGTGAATCGTGGCTCGTAGTTCGCGAGCAGATGCTCGAAGAAGCGCGGCAATGGCGTCTCCCCGGCGCCGGGCCTGGCCTTGAAGAGGCGCGGCACGGCATCGCCGTGATAGATCGTGACCGAAGCGTCGTCGGTGAAGCAGGCAACCGTCGCCGGGATGTCGGCCTGTACGACGCTGCCGAAGTAGCGCCGCTCCACCAAGTCCACGTAGTCGTCGCGAGTCATCGCACGCCGCTCCGGTGGGCCGGTGCTAGAGCAGGATCTCGACGAAGCCGAGGGCGACCAGCACGGCGGTGAGCAGGATGGCGCCGACGATGGCGGTGACCCGCACCACTCGCCTCACGGGGTTCTGGGTGTTGGCGAAGGGGATGAGATTGAAGAGGAGGCCGCCGGCCACCACCATGATGCAGCCGGCCGAGTAGAGCGGCCGGTAGACGGGCTGGAAGATGAAGACGAGCGCGAGCAGGCAGAGCGCGATGATGGCGATCACGATCATCTGCGCCGTGCGGCGGGACATGTTGCGCCGTGCCGGCTTCTCCGCCGCCGCTGCCTCTTGCGGTTCCGCCTGCGCCTCGCTCATGAGGCGATCCTCACGCCGTCGTGGTCGAACAGATGGACCTGCCCCGGCGTCGGCGCCACGTGCATGGTCTCGCCGACCGCGGCCGGGTGCCCCCGGCTCGTCACCACGCGCAGGTCGTCCTCGCCGATGCGGAGATGGATCAGGGTCTCGGCCCCCATCGGCTCGATCAGGTCGACCTGGCCGGAGATCGTGGCGGGGCCGGCCTCGGGTGCGGGTGCGAGGCCGCGCGGGCGCACGCCCACGGTGACCGGCGCGTTGCGCCGCTCGACGGTACCCTGGAGGGAGATCTCCGCAAGGAGCGGCAGGACCGCCTCCTGCCCCAGCATGTTCACGGTGGCCGTGTCCTCGTCCGCGTCGATGACGTTGGCCTCGACCAGGTTCATCTGCGGCGTGCCGATGAAGCCCGCGACGAAGACGTTGGCGGGCTTCGCGAAGATGTCGTGAGGGCTGGCCACCTGCTCGATGATGCCGTCGCGCATGACTGCGATCCGGTCGGCTATGGTGAGCGCCTCGATCTGGTCGTGGGTCACGATCACGGTCGCCTTGTGAAGGCCGTTGAGCAGCTGCTTGATCTGCCCGCGCATCTCTTGGCGCACGGCGATGTCGAGCCGGCTCAAGGGCTCGTCGAAGAGGAAGCACTGCGGGTCGCGGATGACGGCGCGCCCCACCGCGACGCGCTGCTTCTCGCCCTCGGCAAGACGGCCAGGCACCCGGCCGAGCGCGTGCGAGAGGTCGAGAAGGCTGGCGATCTCCCGCACCCGGCGGTCGATCTCGTCCTGGGTGATTCGCTCCGCATGAAGCGGGAACGCCAGGTTCTCCGACACCGTCAGGCTCGGGTAGAGCGCGTAGAACTGGAACACCATGGCGATGTCCCGATCGCGGGGCGCGAGGTCGTTGACCCGCGTGCCGGTGATGTAGATGTCACCGGCGGTCGCGTCCTCGAGGCCCGCGATCATGCGCAAAGTCGTGGTCTTGCCGCAGCCGGACGGACCGAGCAGGCACACCACCTCGCCCGCCTCCACGTCGAGGTCGATGTCGTCGACCGCGGCGAGCGAGCCGAAGTGCTTGCTCAGGTTGCGCAGCTCGATATCGGCCATGGGCCCACTACCGCCTGATCGTGCCGAAGGTGACGCCGCGCAGCAGCTGGTTCTGCAGCAGGAACGTCACGAACACCACGGGGATCAGGAATAGCGTCTCGATCGCCGCCAGCAGCCCCCAGCGCACGCCGATGTCGCCGCCGATCGTCTGCGCCATGGCGACCGGCACCGTGCGCGTGTCGCGCCCGGTGAGCAGCAGGGCGAAGAGGAACTCGTTCCACGTCAGGATCAGTCCGAAGACGGCGGTTGCCGCGATGCCGGCCTTCACCTGCGGCAGGCAGATGCGGAAGAAGATCTTCATCTCCGAGCTGCCGTCCATTCGTGCCGCGTCCTCCACCTCGCGCGGTATCTCGTCGAAGAAGCTCTTCATCATCCAGATGGTGAAGGGCAGGTTGAACGCGGCGTAGAGCAGGATGATGCCGATGTAGCTGCCGCTGAGCCCGCTCAGGCGGAACATGATGAAGATCGGGATGATGACGATGATCGGCGGCAGCATCCGGGTCGTGAGAATAATGAAGAGGTAGGTCTCGTTGCCCCGGAGCGGCCAGCGCGAGAAGCCGTAGGCCGCGATCGTGCCGATGATGAGCGCCACACCGACCGAGGCGCCGGCGATGAAGATGGAGTTGAAGAAGAAGAGGTCGAAGTGGGTGTCCACCGCGGCGCCGCCGCGCTCGTAGGCGCGGGCGAAGACGCTGACGAAGTTGTCCAGCGTCGGCGTGAAGATGAACTTGGGCGGGGTCGACAGCGCGTCGGTGTGGCTCTTGAACGCGGTCAGGATGATCCACAACACCGGGAAGAAGTAGATGAAGCTGATGACCGTGGAGAACGCGGTCCGCCCCCAGCCTGCCTTGCCGATCTCACGCCGTCTGCGGGCCATGGCCTATTGATCCTCCACGTCCCGTCGCCTGACGAAGAAGAGATAGAGGTTGGTCAGCACGATCACCACGAAGAGCAGAATATAGCCGAGCGCCGCCGACTGGCTGGTCTTGAAGTACTGGAAGGCCACCCGGTAGACGTAGACGGCGATGGTCTCGGTCGATGTGCCCGGCCCGCCCTCGGTGATCAGGAACACGATGTCGAACAGCTTGAACGCCTCGATGGTGCGGAAGAGGATCGCCAGCAACAGCAGGCCCCGGATGTAGGGGAAGGTGATCGTCCAGAACCGCCGCCACCAGGACGCCCGGTCGATCTCGGCGGCCTCGTAGAGGTGCTTGGGTACGCTGACGAGGCCGGCCAGCACCAGCAGCATCACGAATGGCGACCACATCCAGACGTCGGCGAAGATGATGCCGGCGAGCGCGCCCACCTCGGAGCCGAGAAGGATGAAGGGCTCGCCCGTGATCGCCTTGATCCCCTGGCTCAGCAGCCCGAAGGTCGGCTCGTAGTAGTAGCGGAAGAAGGCGCCGACCGCGACGAAGCTCAGCATCATCGGCGTCAGCACCAGCATCAGCAGCACGCGGCGGCCGGGAAAGGTCTTCTCGAAGAGCAGCGCCAGCAGGAAGCCCACCACAAGCTGCAGCAGCACGTCGACCGTGACCACGATGGCTGTGGTCTGGAAGCGCTCCCAGACCACCGGGTCGGTCAGCACCTTCTGGTAATTCTTGAACCAGACGAATTCCGGCTCCTTGATGCGATTCGCGCGATACCGATAGAAGCTCAGGCCGAAGGACCAGAGCAGCGGAAAGATATTCATGATGAAAAGTACGGCGAGCGCCGGCGAAACCAGGAGCGGCCCGCGGTTGCGCTCGAAGAAGCGCTCCAGCAGCGTGCCGTGCTCGGCGTGATACGTGGTGACGGCCATGCGTCAGGGGCCGGTCAATCGTTGAGTCCCGGGGAACCGGCGGGAAGGAAAGGGGGCGGCCCCTAACGCGGAGCCGCCCCCGGTACTACCGCCTCGATCGCTAGTCCTCGATGCGTCCCACGTCACGCAGGAGCTCATCCTGGAAGACGGCGATGGCGTCCAGCGCCTCCTTGGCGGAGATCTGTCCGGTAATCGCCTTGTCGAACTCTTCCTGCTGCTGCACCAGCAGCTCGAAGAATTCGGGGATGTGCCAGACGTCCCTCTGCCAGTCGAGGCTCGGGCCGAAGGCGTGGTTCCACGGCCGGTACGCCATGTACTCGGGCGTGTTGTAAACGCTCTGGAGCCCGCTCTGGCCGCCGCGCGAGGCGAACTCGTGCTGCACAGGTGTCGACAGCCACCACTTGCAGAAGTCGAGCGCTTCCTGGATCACCGTGTCGCTGTTCCAGGTGGTCAGCACGAAGGGCTGCCCGCCGATGTTGGACCAACGCACGATCTCGTCGCCCACCAGGAGGCCCGGCATCCGGGCGAAGTTGACCTTGTCATGGACTTTCGAGAGTTCCGGCGCGATCGCGGACTCGCCGAAGCCGATCCACTGGATGATCCAGGCGACCTTGCCCTCGCGGAACAGCTCGTCGACCTTGAAGACGTCCATGGTGCCGGTCTGGACCACCGGCGGCATGTGCTCAGTCAGCGAGAGATAGTGCTCGAGCGCCTCGACGGCGACGTCGGAGTTCACGACGCCGATGGCCTGGCCCTCGGGCTCCATGGTCTCGTCCCAGATGCTGCCGCCGTACTGCCAGATGAAGCCGTTGATCTGCATGCTGGAGAAGTCGTAGCCCTTACCGGCCTGGTAGGCGATCCCGTAGAAGTCGTCGTTCAGGGTCTCGCCGCCCAATGAGTCGCCGGAACTCCGGCGGAAGAATTCGCCGAAGTCAGCCACCTGGTTCCAATTAACTTCGTTATGTTCCTCGGGCGAGCACGGCAGGTCGTAGCCGTACTTCTCCTTGAACGCGGCCATCTCGCCTTCGTGGCAGAACAGGTCCTCGCGGTAATAGACGATCAGCACGTCCGGCATCTGCGGGAAGCCGTAATAGTTCTCCGTGCGATGCGGATAGGTGGAATAGGACGCCACAAGGTTGGGATGTAGATCCTCGAACACCGCCTGCAGATCGGGGTCTGCATCGATGAACTCGTTGATCTTCATGTAGTAGCCGCCCTCGATATTGGCGCCCAGCCACTGACTGTCGCTGACCGCCATCTGGTACTTCTCCTCGCCCGAGGTCAGCGAGGCCGCGAGCCGCGTGTAGTAGTCGGGCCACGGAATGAAGTCGATTACGAGCTGCACGTTGTTGCCGCTCGGCGCCGTGTAGCTCGTGTTGGCCATGTCCTGCATGATGCGGGTCGGTGGCCAGTCGGGCGCTGCCATGTTGATGGTGATGTCCTCGGCCTGGGCGGGGCCTCCCCACATGGCGGAGCCGACCAGCGCCGCTGCGCCGGCGAGCAGTGCCGCCTTGCCCTTCGTCATGAGTCTCATGGTTGTCTCCCTCGCTCGGTCTACTCGCAATCCGCGGCGGTGCCTGCCGTCGTTGGTGTCGGCGGGCCGCTCCGGCGGGCGCGCCGCATCCTACGCCACCATGGTGCCGGAGTCGCTCAGGAAAAGTCGCGTGTCGGCGCCGGCGAGCGCAATGCGCACGCTGTCGCCCGCGGTGTATCGCGCACCGATCGCTTCCGCCACCACCATGCGGAGCGGCACGCCTTCGGCCGAGAGGTCGAGAATCGTGATGTCGCCCTGCGGCTCGGTGATCTCGATGGTCGCCGGCACGCCGTCCCCGTTCCCGTCCACCAGCGCGAGGTCGTGCGGCCTGATGCCGACCAGGAGCTCGGTTCCCGCGTCGAGCGCCTGCAGCCTCTCGCGCCAGGGGTTGCCGTCCAGCTCCATGAACGGCAGCTCGATGGCGGGGCCCCTGTTCCCGCCGAGCTTGAGGGTGCCCTTGACCAGGTTGATGGGCGGGTCGCCGATCAGCGAGGCGACGTGGCGGTCGACCGGCTTGGCATAAAGCCGGTCGGGGGCATCGACCTGGGTGATCTGCCCGTGCTGGATTACGGCGATGCGCTCGCCGATGCTGAGTGCCTCGAGCTGATCCGGCGTCGCGTAGATCGTGGTGGTGCCGAGCTCCCGGTGCAGCCGCTTGAACTCGGCCCGCATGTCGTGGCGGAGCTTCGCATCGAGGTTGGTCAGCGGCTCGTCGAAGAGGAAGAGCCGCGGGCGGCGGATGATGGCGCGCCCGATGGCGAGCCGCTGCTGCTCGCCGCCGCTGAGCGATGCTGGCCTGCGGTCGAGCGTGTGGGTGATGCGCAGCAGCTCCGCGGTCTCGCGCACCCGCGTGTCGATCTCGGCGCGCCGCATCTTCATCTCGCGCAAGGGGTAGGCGAGGTTCTGGAAGGTGGTCAGGTGGGGATAGAGGGCGAAGCTCTGGAAGACCATCGCCATGTCGCGGCGCTTGACCGGGACGCCCGCGAGATCGTGCCCGTCCACCATGAGCGTGCCGCCGTCCGGTCTCTCGAGGCCGGCGATGACGCGCAGCGTAGTCGTCTTTCCCGCCGCGCTCGGGCCGAACAGCACGAAGAACTCGCCGTCGTCCACCTCAAGGTCGACGCCGCGCAGCGCGTGCACCGAGCCGTAGCTCTTGGTCAGCCCCGTCAGGCGTACCTGCGCCATCCGATGTTTCCGCTCCGGTGGGTCAACTCAGACCGGCGAATTGCGGCCGACTGGTCGAGCCTGGACCGGCCTCATCCGCCTTCCGCTTGTTGGCACAATAGCATTCTGCAACCGCGAACTAAACGCAGAGTGCATAGGTTTCGACTTTCCTTATCGGTTGGCCTCCGCTGTGGAGTTCCTGAAACGTGCTTCACAAACCGGCTGCGCTGTGCGACAACCCGGCCCCGGCGGCCCTTGGCGCGGCTCTATCGTCCCGCGACCGGCTCCGTCGCCCTTTGCAACAGCAAGCAGCGCCTTCGCCCATGGCCAAAGAGGACTTGCTCGAGTTTTCCGGCACGGTTCGCGAGAAGCTGCCGGATACGATGTTCCGCGTGGCCCTCGACAACGGCCACGAGATCATCGCGCGCCCGGCCGGCAAGATGCGCAAGTTCCGCATCCGCGTGCTCGTCGGCGACAGGGTCGACGTCGAGATGACGCCCTACGACCTGTCGAAGGGCCGCATCATCTTCCGCCACAAGTAGACCGGGGAGAGAGGCGAAGGCGTTGACGGCGGCCGAGGCCGCCGCCCCGATTGCCGCCGCCACGGCGCCCCGGTACGCTCTACGGATATCGGCAGGAGGAAGGGCATGGCCCATCCCCGCTTCGGCGATATCGCGGCCTGCGTTTTCGACGCCTACGGCACGCTGTTCGACTACAACGCGGCGGCCGGGCGCCATGTCGCGGCGCTCGGCGAGAAGGCCGCGCCGCTCGCGGAGCTCTGGCGCCACAAGCAGCTCCAGTACACCTGGCTGCGCAGCCTGATGGGCCGCTATGCCGGGTTCTGGCAAGTGACCGGCGAGGCGCTCGACTTCTCCATGGCAGAGCTCGGCATCGAGGACGACGCGCTGCGCGCCAGGCTGATGGAGGCCTACCGCACCCTGGACGCCTATCCCGAAGTGCCGGAGACGCTGGCGACGCTAAGGGCGCACGGGCTCAGGACCGCGATTCTCTCAAACGGCGAGCCGGGGATGCTGGAGTCGGCGGTGGACGCGGCGGGAATCGGCGACAGCCTCGATGCCGTGCTCTCGGTCGAGGAGGTCGGCATCTTCAAGCCTCATCCGTCGGTCTACCGGCTGGTGGTGGATCGGCTCGGCGTGCCGCCGGCCAAGGTGAGCTTCCAGTCGTCCAACGCGTGGGACGCCAACGGCGCTGCGGCCTTCGGCTTCCGCGTCGCCTGGTGCAACCGCTTCGGCCAGGGGCAGGAGCGCATCCCGGAGGCGCCGGACGCCGAGATCGAGACCCTTGCGGAGCTTCCTCCGCTGCTGGGCATCGCCTGAGGTCCGCGCCATGCGCCTGTTGCGAGCCCTCGGCCTGATCGCGTTGCTGGCCGCGGGCGCTGCAGCGGGCGCCGCACAGGCCGACTCCTTGCTGGCCGGCCGGGTGCTGGTCGCGAGCGAGCACATGCCCGACCCGCGCTTCCAGGAGACCGTGATCTATCTCGTCGATCACGACGAGAACGGTGCGTTCGGGCTGATCGTCAACAAGCCGATCAGCACTATCCCGATCGAAGGGCTGCTCGACCGGCTTGGCATCGACCTCGACGACGAGGGCCTGGAGGCGCTGCGCGGCGACTCCATCGCCCTGCATTACGGCGGCCCGGTCCAGCAGGAAATCGGCTTCCTGCTGCACTCGGCCGAGTACGCGACCCGCGGAACCAGGACCCTCTCCGGCGCGTTCGCGCTCACCACCAACCTCGAAGCGCTGGTCGACATCGCGTTCGGCCAAGGGCCGCGCCGCAGCCTGCTGATCTTCGGCTATTCCGGCTGGGGGTCGTTGCAGCTAGAGAGCGAGCTCGCACGCGGCGACTGGGCGGTGATCGACGCCGATCCCGACCTCGTGCTGGGCACCGACCACGAGAGCAAGTGGCGCCGCCTGCTCGGCGGCATCATCATCTAGAACACCGTTCGAGAACACAGGGTCGAACCCAGCAAGCACGTGGCTCGAATCTCGCGCGAAGTGCGGCGCGAACACCCCTCCTCACCCCGGCCCTCTCCTCCCCGGCGGGGAGGAGAGGGAGAGCGGGCGGCGCCGCTTACGTTCCCCCTCCGCCCTTTGAGGGGAGGGGGACAGGGGGAGGTGGGGATGGTTCGGGCTGCCGTGATCCCATTCGGTCGGATAATGCTCCAAGTCTCCGCCTGCTGTCCGCAGGCAGAGTAGTCTGCCCGAAGGCGAGGCCCCCGCTGCTCAGGCGAGCTTGCCGTGGCAGCGCTTGTACTTGAGGCCCGAGCCGCAGGGGCAGGGGGCGTTGCGGCCGACCCGGCCCCAGGTCTCGGGATTGCTCGGGTCGAAGGCCGCGCGCCGGACGGTGCCCTGGCCCGCCGCCGCCTGAGGCGCTTCGCCTGCCCGGCGCGGGGCTGACGCGCGGCCGCCGCCGGCCGCCTGTGCGGGTGCCTCCTCGGCGAGGGCGCCCGCCCTCCCGCCGGCGCCAGCCGCAGCGCCGGCGAGGGCCGGGTCCCGGCGGGTCTCCCGCATTTGCGGCGCGCGCCGCTCCGGCACGGGCGATTCCTCTCCGTCCGGTCCCGCGATCCGCAGCTCGACATGGCTGAGAAGCTGGGTGGTCTGTTCCCTGAGGCTCGCGAGCATGTTCTCGAACATCTCGAACGCCTCGCCCCTGTACTCGTTGAGCGGGTCGCGCTGGCCGTAGGCCCGGAGGCCGATGCCCTGGCGCAGGTGGTCCAGGGTCAGCAGGTGGTCCTTCCAGCTCTGGTCCAGGATCTGCAGCAGCAGGCTCTTCTCCGCGAGGCGCCAGACTTCGGCGCCGTACGTAGCCAGCTTGGCGGCGGCGTGAATGTCCGATTCCTTGACGATGCGCTCGCGAATCTCCTCGTCGGCGATGCCCTCCTCGGCGGCCCACTCCTTGATCGGCAGGTCGATGCCGAGCAACCGCCGGCAGGAGTCGTGCATCCCGTCGATGTCCCATTGCTCGGGGTAGGCTTTCTCCGGAATGTGGTCGTCGACGATGTTGTCGACCACCTCGTGGCGCATGTCGACCACCGTCTCCGAAACATCGTCGGTGCGCATCAGGTCCTTGCGCTGCTCGTAGACCACCGAGCGCTGGTCGTTCATCACGTCGTCGAACTTCAGAAGGTTCTTGCGGATCTCGTAGTTGCGCGCCTCCACCTTCTGCTGCGCCTTCTCCAGCGCCTTGTTGATCCACGGATGGACGATCGCCTCGCCGTCCTTCAGCCCGAGCTTGGACAGCATGGAGTCCATTTTCTCGGAGCCGAAAATCCGCATGAGGTCGTCTTCGAGGGAGAGGAAGAAGAGCGAGGCGCCGGGGTCGCCCTGCCGGCCGGAGCGGCCGCGCAGCTGGTTGTCGATGCGCCGCGCCTCGTGGCGCTCGCTGCCCACCACCAGCAGCCCGCCGGCGGCGAGCACCTTCTCGCGCCCGGCCGCGACCTCGGCGCGGATGTTGGCGGCGGCACGCTCCTTCGCCACCTCGTCCTCTTCTTCGCCGAGCTCGTCGGCGATGCGAAACTCGATGTTGCCGCCGAGCTGGATGTCCGTCCCGCGACCGGCCATGTTGGTGGCGATGGTGAGCGCGCCGACACGGCCGGCCTGCGCGATGATGTGCGCCTCCTGCTCGTGGTAGCGGGCGTTGAGCACGTTGTGTTCAATCGAGTCCTTCTTCAGTCGCTCGGATAGCAGCTCCGACTTCTCGATGCTGGTGGTACCCACGAGCACCGGCTGGCCCCGCTTCTGGCAGTCGCGCAGGAGCTCGACGATCGCGTTCCACTTCTCGCCGGCGGTGCGGTAGACCTCGTCGTCGCGGTCCTCGCGGATGCAAGGCTCGTTGGTCGGAATCTGGATCACGTCCAGCCGGTAGATGTCGCCGAGCTCGGCGGCCTCGGTCGCCGCGGTGCCGGTCATGCCGGCGAGCTTCGGGTACATGCGGAAGTAGTTCTGGAAGGTGATCGAGGCCAGCGTCTGGTTCTCCTGCTGGACCCGCACGTGCTCCTTGGCCTCGAGCGCCTGGTGCAGCCCTTCGGAGAAGCGGCGGCCGGGCATCATGCGCCCGGTGAACTCGTCGATGATGACGACGCGGCCCTCGTTCACGATGTAATCGGTGTCGCGCTCGAACATCTTGTGGGCGCGGACCGCCTGGTTCAGGTGGTGCACGACCGAGACGTTCTCGATGTCGTAGAGGTTGGGGCTCTTCAGCAGGTCGTGCTTGGCGAGCAGTGCCTCGACCCGCTCCGCCCCCTCGTCGGTCAGCGTCGCCGCGCGGGCCTTCTCGTCGATCTCGAAGTCGCCCTCCTGAAGCTCCGGGATCACCTGGTCGACCTTCTGGTACATCTCGGAGCTGTCCTCGGACGGGCCTGAGATGATCAGCGGCGTGCGCGCCTCGTCGATCAGGATGCTGTCGACCTCGTCCACGATGGCGAAGTTGAAGGGACGCTGGACCATGGTCTCCAGCGTGAACTTCATGTTGTCGCGCAGATAGTCGAAGCCGAACTCGTTGTTGGTGCCGTAGGTGACGTCGGCGCCGTACTGCTCGCGCCGCTGATCGTCGCTCAGGCCGTGCACGATGCAGCCGACCTTGAGACCGAGGAACTGATAGATCTCGCCCATCCAGGCGGCGTCTCGCTGGGCCAGGTAGTCGTTCACCGTGATGACGTGCACGCCCTTGCCTTCGAGGGCGTTGAGATAGACCGGCAGCGTCGCCACCAGGGTCTTGCCCTCGCCGGTCGCCATCTCGGCAACCCTGCCCTGATGGAGGACGATGCCGCCGACGAGCTGCACGTCGTAGTGGCGCTGGCCGAGCGTGCGCTTCGCGGCCTCGCGCGTGACGGCAAAGGCCTCGACCAGCAGATCCTCCAGGGTCTCGCCGTCTTCGAGCCGCTTCCTGAACGCGGGCGTCTTGGCGCGGAGCTCCTCGTCGCTCAGCGCTTCCAGCGAGCGCTCGAGGTCGTTGATGGCGCCGATCTGCGTCGCGTGCGCCTTGACGATGCGCTCGTTGACCGTGCCGAAGAGTTTCTTGGAAAGGCCCTGAAGCATGGCATCATCCCGACAGCCACCGCCTGCCGTCGCCCGCAGCGACGCCAATGACCGAGAGATAGGCGCGCGCTCCGGTCCTGTCAACGCAGGCGGGGGTATTCGTCTCGTTCGGGCTCTGCCTGTATGGTTGCGCGGCCCGCCATCAGGAGAGGTCGATGACCGCGATATCCCCCCTCGCACCCGCACGCTTCCCCGATTTGCCGCACGTCCCAGGGGTACGGCTGGCTGCAGCCGAGGCGCGGCTCCGCTACCGGGGCCGCCCCGACCTGCTGCTCGCATCATTCGCGTCGGGGACGACGGTCGCCGGCACGCTCACCCGCTCGCACACGGCGGCACCGCCCGTGCACTGGTGCCGCGCGCTGCTCGGGGAGGGCGACGGCACCGCGCGGGCGTTGGTGGTCAACGCGGGCAACGCGAACGCCGCGACCGGGGCGCAGGGCCACGCCGCCGCGCGCCGGACCGCCGCTGCGGCCGCTGCGCTGGTGGGCTGCCGGCCGGACGAGGTCTACGTCAGCTCGACCGGCGTGATCGGGGAGCAGTTGCCGGTGGAGAAGCTGACCGCGGCGCTGCCGGCGCTGCACGCGCGCCTCGCAGACGACGCCTGGCCCGAGGCCGCCGCCGCGATCATGACCACGGACACCTTCCCCAAGGGCGCCTCGGCCACCGCCGAGATCGACGGCGTGCCGGTGGTCGTCAACGGCATCGCCAAGGGCTCCGGCATGATCGCGCCGAACATGGGCACCATGCTCGCCTACGTGTTCACCGATGCGAACCTGCCGGCGGCGGCGCTGGGGCCGCTGGTCCGGCGCGGCGTGAACCGCTCGTTCAACGCCATCACGGTGGACGGCGACACTTCGACCAACGACACCTGCCTGCTCTTCGCCACGGGCGCCGCGCGGCACCGGCGGATCGGGCGGGCGGGCGACCCGCGGCTCCAAGGGTTCCGAGCCGCGCTGGAAGGCGTGCTGACCGATCTCGCCCAGCAGATCGTGCGGGACGGGGAGGGGGCCCAGAAGCTCGTCTCGATCACGGTCCGCGGTGCGGCATCGGAGGCCGCGGCGCGCAAGCTCGGGCTCGCCATCGCCAACTCGCCGCTGGTGAAGACCGCGATCGCCGGCGAGGACCCCAACTGGGGGCGGATCGTCGCCGTGGTCGGCAGGGCCGGCGTGCCCTTCGAGCAGGAGCGGCTTTCGATCTGGCTCGGGGCCGAACGCGCGGCGAAGGACGGCATGGCCGATCCAGCCTTCGACGAGCCGGCGGCCGCGCGTCACATGAAGGGGCAGGAGGTCGAGATCGCCGTCGAGATCGGCGCGGGCCCCGGCACGGCGACCGTCTGGACCTGCGACCTGACCCACGGCTACATCGAGATCAATGCCGACTACCGCTCCTGACGGGGCGCTGCCGATCGTCCTCGTGGCGGCGGTCGCGCTGGTCGATGCCGACGGCCGCGTCCTGCTGGCGCGCAGGCCTCCCGGCAAGACGATGGCAGGGCTCTGGGAGTTCCCCGGCGGCAAGCTCGCGCCCGGCGAGACGCCGGAGCGCGCGCTGATCCGAGAGCTGCGCGAGGAGCTTGGGATCGACACCGAGCAAAGCTGCCTGGCGCCTTTGGCTTTCGCCTCCCACAGCTATGACGACTTCCACCTCCTGATGCCGCTCTATGTCTGCCGGATGTGGAGCGGCTTCGTGACGGCGAAGGAGGGGCAGGAGCTCCGCTGGGTGCGGCCCGCGCGGCTCCGCGACTACCCGATGCCGCCGGCCGATGCGCCGCTGATTCCCGTGCTGCGCGACCTCCTCTAGCCCATGAAGATCGCGGCAATCGAGATCACGCGCCACCGCATCCCGCTCGACCCGCCCGTGCCGGTCTCGTGGGACAGCAGGCCCCGTGAGAGTTTTGCGATCAACCTCGTTCGTGTCCGCACCGATCAGGGGCTGGAGGGCGTGGCCGCAGGCGACTCGATGGGCGGCTTCGCCGAGCACGCCGACCTGTTTTTCGGCCGCGACCCGCGCGATATCGACCGCCACCACGCCGTGCTCGACAACCTCTGCTTCCACTACGGGCGCTGGTGGCCGCTCGACCTCGCACTCTGGGACCTGCGCGGCAAGATCGAGGGCGCGCCGGTCTATCGCCTGCTCGGCGGCATCGACAACCGCGTGCGGGCCTATGCCTCGACGGCGCTCAGGCGCGACGAGGCCGCGAGCCGCGAGACCGCGCGAGGGCTCGTCGCCCGTGGCTTCGGGGCCATCAAGCTGCGCTTCTCCACCGAGGACTGGCGCCGGGACATCGCCCGCGCCGCCGCCGTGCGCGATGCCGTGGGCCCCGGCATCGACCTGATGGTGGACTGCAACCAGGCCTGGCGCATGTCGTGGGACACCGCGCCGCCCTGGGAGCTCGCGACCGCCCGCACGGTAGCGCACGCGCTCGCCGAGCTCGACGTCTACTGGATGGAGGAGCCGCTGCACCGGGGCGACTACGCCGGCATGGCGGCGCTGCGGGCCGAGACGGGGGTGAGGATCGCGGGCGGCGAAGTGACCCGCGAGACCCACGAGTTCCGCACCCTGATCGAGCGCGGCTGCCTCGACGTGCTGCAGCCGGACTGTGTTTTCGTCGGCGGCATCACGGGATGCGCGCGCATCGCCGCAGCAACGCACGAGGCCGGCTTGATGTTCACGCCGCACACGTGGGGGAACGGGCTGGGGCTCCTCGCCAACGCCCACCTGACGGCCGGCGCGGGCGGCGCGCCCTACCTGGAGTACCCCTTCGACCCGCCCGACTGGGTGCCGGCGCAGCGCGACTTCGGCCTCAAGGAGACCATCGAGACCGACGACGAGGGATGGCTGACGCTGCCGGATCGTCCGGGGCTCGGCGCCGAGCTCGACGAGGTCGTCTTGCGTGACACACTGGTTGACGGGGCGGGATGACACAGGTGCCCGCTCCGGCCATGATCCGCCACCCTATCCACGACCGCCGAGGAGTCCCCGGTGACCGATGATCTCTGCTTCACGCCCGCCACCGAACTCGCGCCCCTGATCCGGCGCAGGGAACTCTCGCCGGTCGAGCTGATCGACGCCGTGCTGGCCCGCATCGAGGCCTGCGAGCCCCGAGTCAACGCCTTCGCGACCCTCACCGCCGAGCGGGCGCGGGAGGCCGCGCAGCAGGCGGAGGTCGCGCTGATGAAGGGCGATGCCGATAGCGCGCTCTTCGGCCTGCCCGTCACCATCAAGGACCTGACGGAGACCGCCGGAATCCCCACCCAGCGCGGCTCCCATTCGCTGAAGGGCCACGTGCCGAAGTTGAGCGCACCGGTGATCGAGCGGGTGGAGGAGGCCGGCGGCATCATCCTCGGCAAGACCACCACATCCGAGTTCGGCTGGTCCGGCGTGAGCAACAGCCCGCTCACCGGCATCACGTCGAACCCCTGGAAGGAGGGATACAACACGGGCGCCTCGTCGGCCGGCGCCGGGGCTGCTGCGGCGGCGGGCTACGGCCCGCTGCATCAGGGCTCGGACGGCGCCGGCTCGATCCGCATGCCCTCGCATTTCAGCGGCATCTTCGGCCTGAAGCCCACGTATGGCCGGGTGCCCAACTGGCCGGTGCAGAACAACGATCAGGTCTCCCACGTGGGGCCGATGACCCGCACCGTGGGCGACGCCGCGCTGATGCTCAAGGCGATGGCGGGGCCCCACCCCTGGGATCACACCAGCCTGGAGGCCCCGCCCGCCGACTATCCGGCGCGGCTCGACGACGGGATCGCGGGCCTCAAGGTCGCCTTCAGCCCGGACCTCGGGCACGCCCGCGTCGACCCCGACGTCGCGGCGCTGGTCGAGAGCGCCGCCGGGGCGTTCCAGTCGCTCGGCTGCACGGTGGAGAGCCCGGCGCTGCCCTTCGGCCCGGAGGGGCCGGAGATCATCCGCCTGCTCTGGCCGATCCATCTGCACGGCTATCGCCCGCTGCTTGCCGAGTTCGAGGACCGCATGGACCCCGGCCTGGTCGCCTGCATCCGGGCGGCGGACGGCATGACCGGCGCGGCCTACATCGAGACGCGGGCGCGCAAGCTGGCTTACATCGAGGCCGTGCACCGCTTCTTCCAGGAGTGGGACCTGCTGCTCACACCCGCGGTCTCCGTGGCGGCATTCCCGGCCGAGCGGCTGCAGCCCGAGCACTGGCCCTCCCATCCCTGGGACTGGATCATGTGGGCCGAGTTCTCCTACCCCTTCAACTTCAGCCAGAACCCCGCCGCCTCGGTGCCCTGCGGCTTCACCGATGCGGGGCTCCCGGTCAGCCTGCAAATCGTAGGCCGACGCTTCGCCGATCTCACCGTGCTCCAGGCCGCCCGCGCCTTCGAGCAGGCGCGCCCGTGGGCGGACAAGCGGCCTGCGCTGTGAAAAGTGGCTCGGGCCGGGGCTGGCACCGACCGGGGCGGGTACACCGGTAAACGCCGGGTTGCTTGCCGGCTCCCCGCGCCTGGGGCTATAAGGAGCGCGCGCGGAGGCGAGGTTCACGCCGTCGTCGCGCGCCGGTCGGAGTGTAGCTCAGCCTGGTAGAGCACCGTCTTCGGGAGGCGGGGGTCGGTGGTTCAAATCCACTCACTCCGACCATTCATTTCAGGCACTTGGCCGCCTCCCGGTCCCCCTCCTCTCCGATCGTTTCGGGACACACGCCCTGAAACCTCCCACGCAACTGGGAGGACGCGCGCCGTGCCGCGCGGTGCTCGGCTTGGAAGAGGGCGCGGGCTTGCTCTAGACTGCGGCGCGACTGCGTGCCACGGCCGGCTCGCCACCGGGCGGCGGGTCGGAAGAGGGGAGAGACTGGATGAAACCGCCACCGTTCGATTACTGCTGTCCGGAGACCCTGGAGGAGGCGCTGGCGCTGCTCGCCGAGCACGTCGAGGCGGCCAAGGTGCTCGCGGGCGGCCAGAGCCTGGTGCCGATGCTGAACCTGCGGGCGCTGCACCCGGGCGTGCTGATCGACATCAACCGGCTGCCCGGCCTCGATCGCATCGGTCTGGAGGATGGGCAGCTCAGGATCGGCGCGCTGGCGCGGCACAAGGCGGTGCTGGAATCGGCCGCCGTAAAGGAGGGCTCGCCGCTGATGGCTCTGGCCTACCCCTACGTCTCCCACGGTCCGATCCGCAATCGCGGCACGCTCTGCGGCAATCTCTGCCACAACGATCCGGCGTCGGAGATGCCGGCGGTGGCGCTCGCGAGCGATGCGGAGATGGTGTTGCAGAGCGCGAGTAGCACGCGCACCGTCGCCGCCGAGGACTTCTTCACCGGCACGCTGTCGACGGCGGCCGAAGCGAACGAGATTCTGGTCGAGGTTCGCGTACCGCAGGCGCCGGCCGGCCAGGGCGCGGGCTTCCACGAGGTGAGCCCGCGCAAGGGCGACTTCGCCTACGTGGCAGTGGGCGCGACGCTCCAGGTCGCGGACGGCGCCTGTACCGGCGCGCGCATCGTCTGTGCCGGCGTGGGCGACGGGCCGCACCGGGCGCACGCCGCCGAGGACGTGCTCACGGGCGCGGCACCGGGCGACGATGCCTTCCGCCAGGCGGCTGCGGCGGCGGCGGACAGCATCGACCCCAGCGAAGACTTTCACGCGGACGCGGACTATCGGCGCGATCTGGTGCGCAGCCTGACCCGGCGCGCCCTCGCGGATGCCGCCTCCCGCTGTCACTGAAGGGAGGTGGAGATGACGACGCCACGGACAGTCGAGCTTGTCGTCAACGGCGAGCGCCGCGCCGGCGACGCCGAGCCGCGCATGCTGCTGAGCGACTTCCTGCGCGATCAGCTCGGGCTCACCGGCACCCATGTCGGCTGCGAGCACGGGGTCTGCGGCGCCTGCACCGTTCTGGTTAACGGCGAGGCCGCGCGCTCCTGCCTGATGCTCGCCGTCCAGGCGGCGGGCACGGAGGTCCGCACCATCGAGGGGCTCGGCGGGGTCGACGACATGCACCCGCTGCAGGAGGCCTTCTGGGAGAAGCACGGCCTGCAATGCGGCTTCTGTACCCCCGGAATGCTCATGACGGCGGTCGAGCTGCTCGAGAGCACGCCCAACCCGAGCCTCGAAGACATCCGCGAGGCGATCTCGAGCAATCTTTGCCGTTGCACCGGGTATCAGACCATCGTGGAGGCGGTGCAGGCCGCAGCCGAACGGATGCAGGGAGAGGGGCAATGACCCGCGAACGCCACTACATCCCCGAATCGCGCCAGCGCGAGAAGCCCAAGTCCAAGTACTTCGCCATCGGGCACAGCATGAAGCGGGTGGAGGACACCCGCCTGCTCACCGGCTCCGGCACCTATGCCGACGACGTGTCGCTGCCCAACATGGCGCACGCGGCGGTGCTGCGCAGCCCGCACGCGCATGCCCGCATCGTGAGCATCGACAAGTCGAAGGCCGAGGCGCTGCCCGGCGTGCTCTGCGTCATGACCGGCGCCGAGGCGGCGGAGGTAACGGGGCCCTGCGCGGACTTCTCCAGCCCGCCCACGACGCAGCACTGCATCGCGGTCGACAAGGTGCGCCACGTGGGCGAGGCGGTCGCCGCCGTGGTGGCGGAGAGCCGCTATATCGCCGAGGACGCCTGCGAGCTGATCGAGGTCGAGTACGATCCGCTGCCGGCGGTGGTCGACCTCGAGGAGGCGGTGACCTCGACGGGCGACGCCGTGCTCCATCCCGACCGGGGCGACACCAACGTCGCGCACCATCGCGTCATCGACTTCGGCACGGTGGACGAGGATTTCGCCGCCGCCGATCTGGTGATCGAGCGCAGGCTGCGCTGGCCGCGCTCCGGCGGCACGCCGATCGAGACCGTCGGCGCCACGGCGCACTACGACCGCGGCACGGGCAAGTTCACGATCCACGCCAACACCTCGATGTACAACTACGTCGGCTGGCTGATCGCGGTCTCGCTCAAGGTCGAGCCCCACCGGCTCAACATCGTGCCGACCGATGCCGGCGGCAGCTTCGGCAGCAAGCTCTTCTGCCACAAGGTCTGCACGCTGGCCGGCACGCTCGCCCGCGCCGCCGGCCGGCCGGTCAAGTATCTCGAAGACCGCATCGACAACATGACGAGCGGCGACGCCCACGGGTCGGACCGCCTCTACGACGCCCAGCTCGCACTGAAGCGCGACGGCACCATGCTGAGCATGCGGCTCAAGGTGATCGACGACTACGGCGCCTACTTCCAGTACGGCGTCGGCCAGCACGGCAACGCCATGGCGCAGGTGACCGGCCCCTACACGATCGGCAGCGTCCAGGTCGACCTCACCGCCGTGTTCACCAACAAGTGCCAGCAGGGGGCCTATCGCGGCTTCGGCTCGGAGGTGGGAAACTTCGTGATCGAGCGCCTGGTCGATGCCGCCTGCGAGGAGCTCGACCTCGACCCCATCGAGATGCGCCGGCAGAACCTGATCGAGCAGGATCAGTTCCCCTACATCATGCCGACCGGCAACATGTACGACAGCGGCAACTACCACGCCGTGCTCGACGAGGCGCTCGGCATGATCGACATCGACGGCTGGCGGGCGAAGCAGGCCGAGGCGCGCGAGGAGGGCCGCTACATCGGCATCGGCATCTCCACCTGCCAGGAGCGGAGCGTCTTCAGCGCCACCGAGTTCTGGATGTGGAACCCGAACGAGACTCCGGGCTTCACGCTATCGAGCTCGCCCGAGAGCGTCGCCGTCAACATCGACCCCACCGGCAAGGCCTTCATCACGCTGAACGCGCCCTTCTGGGGCAACAGCCCGGAGACGATGGCGGTCCAGGTGCTGGCCGAGAAGCTGGAGATGGACCCTGGGGACATCTCCGTCGGCTACGCCGATTCCGACAAGGGCTTCAACTCGTCGGGCCCGGGCGGCAGCCGCTTCACGGTGATGATCGCGGGCGCCGTCAGCGGTGCCGCCGACGTGATCAAGGAGAAGATGCTGCGCGTCGCGAGCCACATGCTGGAGGCCGACCCGAGCGATCTCGAATTCCGCAACGGCTCCATCGGGGTGCAGGGCGTGCCCGGCAAGGAGAAGACGCTGGCCGAGGTGGCGCTCCACGCCCACTACTTCAGGCTGGACCTGCCGGAGGACCATGACCTCACCAGCGGCATCGACGCGGCCTACGTCTACGACCATCCGGTCACCACCATGCCGTCGGAGGACCGCACCGACCTCGGCATCTTCTATCCCATCGTCGGCCACATGTGTCACATCCCGGTGGTGGAGGTGGATGTCGAGACCGGCAAGGTCGATTTTCTCGACTACGTGGCCGTCCATGATTGCGGCACCATGGTCAACCCGATGACGCTCGCCGGCCACGTGCGCGGCGGCACCGTGAACGGTATCGGCAGCGCCCTCTACGAGCACTTTCACTATGACGAGAACGGCCAGCTCCAGAACGCGCTGTTGAGCGACTACCTGCACCCGACCCTGATGGAGACGCCGGTCGACATCCGCGTGGGCCACGTGGAGACGCCGTCCCCCTTCACCGAGTACGGCATCAAAGGCGGCGGCGAAGGCGGCCGCATGGGCGCCCCACCCGCAATCGCCGCGGCGGTGGAGGACGCGCTCAAGCCCCTGGGCGTGAAGGTGGACTCACTCCCGCTCACACCCAAGATCCTACGCGGCATGATCCGCGAGGCGGAGGCGAACGGGGGCGGCTGAACAGGGCGCAAAGCTAACGCTCGCGGCGTCAAGTCCAGCCGCGAGTGATCGCCCATACCATTTGTTTTAAGGGAGTCGCGACCTCTCGGTACGACCACTAATACTTTGTCGCATCGACAATTCCATCTACAATTGTCTTTGCGTCAGCACACCTTTGTCTCAAATTTTGTGAAGAAATTCCCCTGTTTCCACCGTGCGCGACTGAATTTCTTACGGAATATATAGAACTGAGGGCTTCCACTTCCCGTTCATGTCGAACCAGGAACTCGTCAAATGACGCTTTCCAGCTTGTATCGAAGCGCTCGAGAAGACTACATATTGTATTGCAATCGTAGTTTCTTCCGCGCTTGAAGTATGACTTAACAAATGACAGGACTCTTGGATGCGCACGGCTTCGTAGCCTATCTAGGATTATTACTTCTACGGATCTCTCTACAAAACCACAGATCAGTACTGTGCAATACTTCCTAAGTGCGTCAGAGATTTCTTCATCCTTCTCCAAACAAGCCAATTCTACACGCTCTTGGAGGCGTTGGTATCTGTTCTCAATTGCGAACATCGCTTAAATATTTGAGAATGCGCTGCGGGCCAAGTTGATTCGCTTCTTTACGACGTCTTCGTCTGCGGTTGCTCTTTCCCATCCCTCGCGAAAAGCCGGAGATTCGACTAACTCTTCATATGCATGCTTCACAGCCTCCGCAGATGGCGCTGGGCCACTCTGACGGAGTCTGCGGGCCACCTCCGACATTATGGAATCAAGAACAGCCGCATTTATGGCTCGAACAGGTCGAAATGCCGATCCATTCAACGCGTTCCAACACAATTCTACGGTATCTTCAAAAGACTTACGCAGTAAAGCCAGTTTTTGCGGACTTGCGTCATTCATGTCCTTCGCAAATTCTGTCAAGAACGTTGCCATAGGACGTTCGTAGGTATCACCACGTTCCAAGAATGCTAGTACTCGAGTAATAAGTTCTTGATCTTTTGCTCTAAGACTTGGTTTTCCGTAAATTTTTCGCCAATACTGGTTTTCGTTAAGCTCGGCGGTAAGTCGAATGAATTTGCCCTCTGCAATGCAATTTCGAATTTCCTGGGAAGACAAACGAGTGCCGCCGGTATTTATGCGCTCAAAAACAAAGTGTATACTATCAATAGTATCTTTCGGACTCTCTTGCCCAAAAATCACTGCATGCATTATCGAGTCGTCCAATCTGAGCTGGTCCTCTGCTTCGAGCTCATCATAAGTTAGTCCATTCCATGGTTCCCGAACTCCGGTGAGTCGAAATTTCGACTCTCGAAAAAGACCCTTATAAAAACCATGAAGAGTACGGAGTCTCTGCTGTCCGTCAATCACGAGATGACGACCGTCTTCTGGCCTCTTGTAGAGAAATATACCGGGAACGGGTAGTCCCATAAGGAGTGACTCGATAAAGCGGGACGCATGAGTTCTGGACCACAGGAATTTTCGTTGAAATGCTGGAACTATAAACGCGCCAGTGTCCATTCTCTTAACTAGGGAATCAACAGTGTAATCAACCCCATAACTGCGAATAGTATAAGGTCCCCTCAAGCTGGAGTCAGACTCAGTATCGTCGTCTACATCCTCCGCTTGCGTCGAAGGTTGGGAAGAAACGATGTGTTTGGTTTGTAGTTCGGAGCTTGTCATAGGCTGACCATTGGTTGATGCGCTTCGCGCGAGTATTCCACGGAATGTTAAGTGAAGTCGAATTGGAGTGCCAGGGGGATTTGAAGAGAGACCAGTTGCCGTGGGACCGCTATGCAGCCACTGGTGCCACGGCGTCCGATGCTGATATGGTTGGCAATAATGCCGGGTGCGGGCGGTCGGGCGGAGGCCGCCAGCAGGAGCGGAGAGCGCAGGGTGGGGCCAATGTACATCGGGCAGGCGATTCGGCGCCGGGAGGATGAGCGCTTCCTCCGGGGGCGCGGGCGCTTCGTCGAGGATGTGAGGCTCGAGGAGCCCATCGCCCACGCCGCCTTCGTCCGCAGCCCCCATGCCCATGCCGCAGTGACGCGCGTCGAGACCGCGCAGGCTGCCTCGATGCCCGGCGTGCTCGCGGTGCTCACCGGCGCGGACTGGACCGCAGCCGGCCACGGCGACGCCGAGGGCGTCTGGCCGGTCAAGGACAGGAGCGGCGCGGAGGCACGGTCCGCCTACCGGCCGCTCATCTGCGTCGATGGCGTGGTGCGCTGCGTGGGCGAGATCGTCGCCATGGTCGTGGCCGAAGACCGCCACCAGGCGCTCGACGCCGCCGAGGCCATGGCTGTCGATTACGAGGAGAAGCCGGCCAACACCATCACCGCCAGGGCGCTCGACCCCGACACCCCGCTGGTGCATCCCGCCTTCGGCACCAACGAGGTGCTAGTCACCGAGCACGGGTGCAAGGAGGAGACAGAGGCGGCGCTGGCTGCCGGGCATCACGTGACCGAGGTCGTGGTGCCCTCCAACCGCATCACTGCCGCCTCCATGGAGCCCCGCTGCTACCTGGGGCACTACGACCGGGTCAACGACCGCTACACGGTGTGGACCACCAACCAGGCACCGCACATCGTGCGCCGGTACTTCACCAAGTCGCTGCACATTCCCGAGCACAAGCTCAGGGTGATCGCGCCCGATGTCGGCGGTGGCTTCGGGATGAAGCTCTACCACTATCCCGAAGAGGCGCTGGTGCTCTGGGGTGCCATTGTCTGCGACCGGCCCGTACGCTGGGTGGGCACGCGCTCCGAATGCCTGCTGGGCGACACGCACGCGAGGGACCACCACACGGTGGGCCGCATGGGCTTCGACGAGAACGGCAAGATCCTCGGCGTAAAGTTCGAGACGCTCGCGGCCTTCGGCGCCTACGAGAGCCAGTGGCAGCTGAGCATCACCAACGGCTATCACTTCACCATGCTGTCCTGCGCCTACGACATCCCGGCGATCCACACCACGGTGCGTGCGGTCTACACCAACGCGACGCCGGTGGACGCCTATCGCGGGGCCGGGCGGCCCGAGGCGGTCTATCAGGTCGAGCGCATGATCGAGAACGGCGCCCAGGAGATGGGCATCGACCCGCTGGAGCTGCGCGCCCGCAACCTGATCCCGCCCCAAAATTTCCCGTTTCAGACAGCCCTCGGGATCACCTACGATTCCGGCGACCCGCCCGCGCTCATGGAGAAGATCACGGCGCTCTCCGACTACGACGCGCTCCGCGCCGAGCAGGCGAGGCTCAGGGCAGAAGGCCAGTGGATGGGCATCGGCATCTCGGCCTTCTTCGACATGGCAGGCGCCGGCCCCGTGAAGATGATGAACGACCTCGGTGCCAAGGTCGGCTGCTACGACGTCGCCAGCGTGCGCGTGCACCCGGACGGGCGGATCACCGTGTTCGCCGGCAGCCACAGCCACGGGCAAGGCCACGAGACCACCTGGAGCCAGATCGCGGCCGACCGCCTCGGCTGCGACATCGACCACATCGACCTGGTGGAGGGCGATACCGACCGCGTGCCCATGGGCATCGGCACCTGGGGCTCGCGCTCCCTCTCCACCGCCGGCATGGCGGTCTACACCGCAGCCGACCGGGTGGTGGCGAAGGCCAAGCGGCTCGCGGCGCACATGATGGAGTGCGCGCCGGAAGACCTCGATCTCGCCGACGGCGAGTTCACGGTCAAGGGGACCGACCGCAAGCTCGCGTTCTCGGAGGTGGCCAACGCCTCCTACCATTCCGGCGACCGGCCGCCCGACCTGGAGATCGGCCTGGAAGAAACCTCGTTCTTCGATCCCGCCGACTGCACCTATCCCTCGGCCGTCCACCTCTGCGTCGTGCTGGTCGATCCCGAGACCTGCGCGGTGACGCTGCGCGACTACTGGGCGGTGGACGACGTCGGCACGGTCATCAACCCCATGGTGCTGCACGGGCAGGTCCACGGCGGGCTGGTCCAGGGCATCGGCCAGGCGCTGATGGAGGAATGCGCCTACGATGCCGAGAGCGGCCAGTATCTCTCGGGCACCTTCATGGACTACGCCATACCCCATGCCGAGGACGTGCCGTCCTTCGGCCTCGATTCCCACTTCACGAGGGCGCTGGGCAACCCGCTCGGGGCCAAGGGTGCGGGCGAGAGCGGCACCATCGGCGCACCGGCCTGCATTTGCAACGGGGTGATCGACGCCCTCTGGCATCTCGGCGTGCGCCAGATCACGCAGCCGATGACGCCCAGGAAGATCTGGCGCGCCATCGAAGATGCGAAGCGGACGCAGCACTAGGGCCGGGACCGGGGTTAGGGGAGGCGATGGAAGGGGTGCCAGTAACCTTCACCGTGAACGGCCGGAAGATCACGGCGACGGTCGATCCGCGCTCCCTCCTGGTTCACTTCCTGCGCGAGGACCTCAGGCTCACGGGCACACACATCGGCTGCGACACCAGCCAGTGCGGCGCCTGCACGGTGCACCTGGACGGCAGGCCGGCGAAGTCTTGCGCGCTACTCGCAGTGCAGTTGGAGGGCGCCGAGGTCACCACCATCGAGGGCATCGCCGGGCCGGGCGGGATGCACCCGATGCAGGCCGCCTTCAAGGAGCATCACGGCCTGCAGTGCGGCTTCTGCACCCCCGGCATGGTGATGATGGGGATCGACATCGCGAACCGCCACGAGGCGCCCGACGAGGCGACCATCCGCCGCGAGCTCGAAGGCAATCTCTGCCGCTGCACGGGATATCACAACATCGTCGCGTCGATTGCGGCCGGCGCGAACGCGATGCGGGGCTGAGGGGAGGGCGATGTATCCGTTCACCTACCACCGGCCTGCCTCGCTCGACGATGCCAAGGCTGTTCTTGCCACGAGCGAGGACGGGCGCCCGCTCGCCGGCGGCATGAGCCTGATCCCGACCATGCGCTTCCGCCTCGCTTCGTGCGCGGACCTGGTCGACCTCAACGGGATCGAGTCGCTGGCCGGCATCGAGCGGGGCGATGGCTATGTGCGAATCGGCGCGATGACGCGGCACGTGGCGGTCGCTGAGTCGCCCGAGGTGAGGGAGGCGATTCCCGCGCTGGCAGACCTCGCGGGCTCGATTGGCGACGTGCAGGTGCGCAATCGCGGCACCATCGGCGGCTCGATCTGCTTCGCCGATCCGGCGGCGGACTATCCGGCCGGCCTGCTCGGGCTCGGTGCCACGGTCAACACAGATCGGCGCGCCATCGCCGCCGACGACTTCTTCACCGGGCTCTACGAGACCGCGCTGGAGGAGGGCGAGATCGTGGTCTCGGTCGACTTCCCGGCGCCCGAGCGCGCGGGCTGGGCCAAGTTCGGCAACCAGGCCTCGCGGTTCGCCATCGTCGCGGTGATGGTGTCCCGCAGCGCCGGCGGAGTGCGCCTCGCAGTCACCGGCGCCAGGTCCCACGTCTTCCGCGTGCCGGAGATGGAACAGGCGCTCGCCGCCAACTTTGCCGCCGAAGCGCTCGACGGCATCGCGGTGGCGAGCGAGGGGTTCAACGAGGACCTGCACGCCGACAGGGATTACCGCGCGCACTTGGTCGGCGTGATGGCGAAGCGCGCGGTCCGCGAGGCGCTCGCGCAATGAAACCCGCACGCTTCCGCTACCTGCGCGCCGCGAGCGTGGACGATGCGCTCCAGGCGCTCGCCGACAACCCTGACGCCCAGATCCTGGCCGGCGGCCAGAGCCTGATCGCCATGATGAACCTAAGGCTGGTCAAGCCCGCCTGCCTGATCGACATCAACCGCGTCCCCGATATCGGCTACATCAGGGAGGACGGAGACGGCGTCGCCATCGGCGCGCTGGCGCGGCACAACGACGTGAAGCACGCGCCGCTGGTCCAGGAGCGGTGCCCACTGCTGACCGAGGCCTACGAGTCGATTGCGCACCACACCGTGCGCAATCGCGGCACCCTCGGCGGTAATCTCTGCCACGCCGATCCCTCGTCGGAGACGCCGGCGGTGATGGTTGCCGTTGGCGCGACAATGGTGCTGCAGAGCTTGCGCGGCAGCCGCAAGGTCGGGGCGGAGGACTTCTTCCTCGGCACCTACGAGACGGCGCGGCGGCAGGACGAGATGCTGGTCGAGATTCGCCTTCCTGGCCGGGGCGCGGACGGTTGGGCCTTCGCCGAGATCAGCAACCGCCACGGCGACTTCGCCATCGCCGTGATCGCGACAACGCTGCGGCTCGCGAACGGGCATTGCGAGGCGGCGCGCGTGGTGGCGAGCGGGGTCGGCGAGCATGCGGCCAGGCTCAAGCAGGCCGAGAAGGCGCTGATCGGCGGCGAAATCGACGAGGCAAGCCTGGATCGCGCGGCGGATGCGGCACGGGGCGCGGTCGATCCGCACAGCGACACCCACGCCGACGCCGACTATCGGCGGGACGCGATCGCTGCGCTGACACGGCGAACGGTACGCCGCGCTGCCGAGCGCTGCGGCTGAAGGGAGAGCCATGGAGCGCGAGACGATCGGCGTCACCGTCAACGGCAGGGCCTACGAGCGCGATGTCGAGCCCCGGCGGCTGCTCAGCGACTTCCTGCGCGAGGACCTGCGCCTCACCGGAACTCATGTCGGCTGCGAGCATGGCGTCTGCGGCTCCTGCACGGTGATGATGGACGGTGTCACCGCGCGTTCCTGCCTCACCTTCGCGGTGATGGCGGACGGGGCCGAGATCGAGACCATCGAGGGGCTCGGCACGGTGGGCGCCATGCACCCGGTGCAGCAGGCGTTCTGGGAGAAGCACGGCTTGCAGTGCGGCTTCTGCACGCCGGGGATGCTGATGACCGCCGTCGAGCTCCTGAAGGCGAACCCTGATCCCTCCGTCGATGACATCCGCGACGCCATCTCCGGCAACCTCTGCCGCTGCACCGGCTATCAGACCATCGTGGAGTCGATCCAGCACGCGGCGCGACTGATGCGGGAGGACGGCGCATGAGCGATCGCGGCCACATCCCCGAGAGCCGGCAGCGCGAGAAGCCGCGCGCCGACCTGCAATGGATCGGCAAGAGCATGAAGCGGGTGGAGGACCCGCGCCTCCTCGTCGGCAAGGGCATCTATACCGACGACGTCAACGTACCGGAGATGGCGCACGCGGCCGTGCTGCGCAGCCCCCACGCCCATGCACGGATCGTCTCAATCGACGTGTCAAAAGCGGCCGCGCTCCCCGGCGTGCTCTGCGTGATGACCGGCGCCGACGCCGCCCAAGTCTGCGACCCGCTCCCCACCTGGGCGAGCCCGCCAGTGCTCCAGGACGTGATCGCGCACGACCGTGTGCGCCATGTCGGCGAGGCGGTTGCGGCCGTGGCGGCGGAGGATCGCTACATCGCCGAGGACGCCTGCGACCTGATCGAGGTCGAGTACGATCCTCTGCCCCCCGTGGTCGATCCGGAGGAGGCGTTGACCTCCACCGGCGATGCCGTGCTGCACCCCGCGCGTGGCGACACCAACATCGCGCTCGAGCGCACGCTCACCTTCGGGCCGGTGGAGGAGGATTTCGCGGCTGCCGATCTGGTGATCGAGCGCCGCTTCCGCTGGCCTCGCTCAGGCGGCCAGCCGCTGGAGACGGTGGGCGCGGTCGCGAGCTTCGACGAAGGCGCGGGTCGCTTCACCATCCAGTGCAACACGTCGATGTACAACTACTGCGGCTGGATGATCGCAAGCACGCTCCGGGTCGCGCCGCACAAGCTCAACATCGTGCCGACGCTCGCGGGTGGCAGCTTCGGCAGCAAGATGTTCGTCCACAAGGTCCCGGTGCTGGCGGCGGTGCTGGCGCGCGCAGTGGGCCGTCCGGTCAAGTTCATGGAAGACCGGATCGACAACACCACGAGCTGCGACAACCACGCCTCCGACCGGGTCTACTACGCCAAGCTCGCGCTCAAGCGCGACGGCACGCTGCTCAGTCTCAAGACCCGGATCATCGACGATTACGGCGCCTATCTGCAGTTCGGCGTCGGCCAGCACGGCAACGCGCTCTCGCAATGCGTGGGCCCCTACCGCATTAACAGCGTCGAGGTCGATCTCGCCGCGGTGCTCACCAACAAGTGCCAGCAGGGCGCCTATCGCGGCTTCGGCTCCGAGGTTGCGAACTTCGTCATCGAGCGGCTGGTGGACGCGGCGGCCGACGAGCTCGGCGTCGACCGGATCGCGCTCCGGCGCCAGAACTTCATCCAGCCCGACCAGTTCCCCTACCTGATCCCGACCGGGAACATGTACGACAGCGGCAACTATCAGGCGGTCCTCGACGAGACTCTGAAGCTCGCCGACGTGGAGGGCTGGCGGGCGAAGCAGGCCGAGGCGCGGGAGGAGGGGCGCTACATCGGCATCGGCGTCGCCTCCTGTCAGGAGCGGAGCGTCTTCAGCGCGACCGAGTTCTGGATGTGGAACCTGGAGCCCGGCGTCGAGTGGACCAGCTCGCCGGACGGGGTCTCGGTCAAGATCGACCCCACCGGCAAGGCCTTCGTCACCCTGCACTCGCCCTTCTGGGGCAACAGCCCCGAGACCGTGGCAGCGCAGGTGCTGGCAGAGCAGCTCACCATCGACCCGGCGGACATCGAGATCACCTATTCGGACACCGACCAAGGCCTCAACTCGACCGGACCGGGCGGCAGCCGCTTCACGGTGATGGTGACCGGCGCCATCGTCGGCGCCGCCGGCAAGATTCGCGAGAAGCTGCTCCGTATCGCCGCCCATCTGATGGAGGCCGATGTCCGCGACCTCGCGCTTCAGGACGGCGCCGTGCACGTCAAAGGTGTGCCCGACATGAAGATGAGCATCGCCGAGCTTGCCGACAAGGCGCACTACTACCGGCTCAGCATGCCCGAGGACCTCGACCTCACCAGCGGGCTCGACGCGACCTACGTCTACGACCATCCGGTGACGACGCTGCCGGACCCCGACGAGCGGCACATGGGGATCTTCTACCCGATCATGGGCCACAGCTGTCACATCCCGGTGGTCGAGGTAGATATCGAGACCGGCCAGGTGCACTTCCTCCACTACGCCGCCGTGCACGACTGCGGCACGATGGTGAACCCGATGACGCTGGAAGGGCACATCAGGGGCGGCACGGTGAACGGCATCGGCACCGCGCTCTTCGAGGAGTTCCGCTACGACGAGGCCGGCCAGCTGACCACTGCGCTCTGGACCGACTACCTGATCCCGACGATCAAGGAGTCGCCGGCCGATATCGTCGTCGGCCATGTCGAGACGCCGTCTCCTTTCACCGAGTACGGCGTGAAGGGCGGCGGCGAGGGCGGGCGCATGGGCGGACCGCCGGCCATCGCGGCGGCCATCGAGGATGCGCTCAAGCCCTTAGGCGTCACCATCGACAGCCTGCCGCTGCCGCCGAGCAAGCTCCGTGCCCTCATCCGCGAGGCTCAGGCAAAAGCGGCCTGATCCTGCGCGGCGTCCGGGTCTTCCGATCCGAAGCGCGCCGCCTCCCAGCCCAGCATGACGCGCTTGCGTGCCGGGCCCCACTCATAGTTTGAGATGGCACCCGAGCGCCGGATCACCCGGTGGCAGGGGATCAGGTACGAGATCGGGTTGGCAGCGACGGCGCCGCCAACCGCGCGGGCTGAGCGGGGCAGACCCAATGCCTGGGCGAGCGCGTGATACGACGTGATGCGCCCGGGCGGGATGCGCAGCAGCGCCTCCCACACCTTGAGCTGAAAATTGGTGCCGCAGACTGCGAGCCGGAGCGGCTCGGCGTCCGCCGCCTGCCCGCCGCCGAAAATGCGTTCCACGATAGCTTCGGTTGCGGCCTGATCTTCGTGGAAGCGGGCTGCGGGCCAGCGGCGCTCGAACTCGGCGCGGACGGCTTGGGTATCGCTCCCGTGGTCGTCGGCAAAGCCGAGGGCGCAGATGCCGCGTTCGGTCTGCCCGACGAAGCAGGGACCGAAGGGGCTGGGGTGCACGCCGTAAGCGATATCCACGCCGTCGCCGCCCTGCTTGAAGGCGCCGGGGCTCATCGCCTCGTAGGTGACGAAGAGATCGTGCAGCCGGGAGGGTCCCGATAGGCCGGCGTCATAGGCGGCATCGAGGATCGAAGCCGAGGCTTCGAGCTGCGCCTTGGCGTAGTCCAGCGTCAGGAACTGGCCGAAGCGCTTGGGCGAGACGCCCGCCCAGCGGCGGAACAGGCGCTGGAAGTGGTGGGGGCTGAGGCCAGCCTCCTCCGCCACCTCGCCAAGCTCCGGCTGATCGCGGAAGTGCTCCTCCAGAAAGAGAATCGCGGCTTCGATGCGAGCGTATTCGCGCGCGTTTCGCGTAACGTCCGTTGCAGTTCGTGTTGCTGTCATGGCGGCCCTCCTGAGCCGCCAATCTAGAAAGCGCGAAGGCACCCCGCCACCCGATACTTGCGCCCGCCCGAGGCGTCTATGTCGTGGGGGTGACCGTCACGCCGTGATTGACCGGGCCGTGGCCCGCGCCGTAACCGGGCGCCGCCTCGATGGCAGCCCGGAGATAACGCCGCGCACGGGATACGGCTTCAACGAGGCCCATGCCCTGCGCGATTCCCGTGGCGATGGCCGAGGCAAGAGTGCAGCCGGTGCCGTGGGTGTGGCGGCTCTCGATCCTTTGCCCGTGGAAGCGTTCGATCCCACCGGCGTGGCTTAGCAGGTCGGTGATCTCGTCCGACTCAAGGTGACCGCCCTTCACCAAGACCGCCTTGGGTCCGAGTTCGTGAATGCGTTCGGCCGCGCGGGCCATGTCGTCCAACGTGGCAATGGTGAGCCCGGTCAGCCGCTCCGCTTCCGGGATGTTGGGGGTGACGAGATCGGCCCGGCCGATCAGCGCGGTTTCCAGCGCTCGCATGGCCGAGGACTCCAGCAGCGAGGCGCCGCCCTTGGCCACGAGCACGGGATCGACCACCAGGGGGATGCCCTTGCCGTACCGCGCCGCAGCATCGGCGACCGCCTCGATGATTGGTGCGCTGTGGATCATTCCGGTCTTGATGCAGTCGGCGCCGATGTCGGTGAGCACGACGCGCATCTGCTCGGCGACGAAGTCCGGCGGCACCGGGTGGACGCCGTGGACCGTCTGCGTGTCCTGGGCGGTAAGCGCGGTGATCGCCGTCGCCGCGTAGCCGCCGAGCGCGGTCACGGTCTTGATGTCGGCCTGGATGCCGGCGCCGCCGCCCGAATCGGAGCCGGCGACGATGAGCACCCGGCCCTTCATTGCGCGGCCGCGCCGGTGTGCTCTGCCTCGGCGGCCGCGACCACCGCTCGGGCGACATCCTCGACCACTGCCGAGACCAGCGCCTCGTCGTCGCCCTCGACCATCACCCGGATGACGGGCTCGGTGCCGGACGCGCGAATCACCAGGCGGCCGTGCTCGCCCAGCCGCGCGTTGCCTTCAGCAATCGCCGCTTTGGCACCCGCGCTCTCGAGCGCCCCGGTATCGGTGACGCGGACGTTTCGGAGCATCTGGGGGACGGGCTCGAAGAGGCCGGTCACATCGCTCGCGCGGCGCCCGGTCGCCGCAAGCGCCGCCAAGGTCTGGAGAGCGGCCAGCAAGCCGTCGCCGGTCGTCGCATGGTCGCTCATGACGATATGGCCCGACTGTTCGCCGCCCAGGTTGAACCCGTGCTCCCGCATGTGCTCGACGACGTAGCGATCGCCGACGCGGGTGCGCTCCAGGGTGAGGCCGATCCCGTTCAGGTAGCGCTCCAGGCCCAGATTGGACATGACGGTCGCGACCACGCCAGCGCCTCTCAGCCGTCCAGCCGAGGCCCAACTCGACGCGATCAGCGCAAGGATGTAGTCACCGTCGATCGCCGTGCCGTTTTCGTCGCAGATCGCGACCCGGTCGGCGTCGCCGTCCAGCGCGATCCCGATATCCGCGCCGCGTTCGACCACGGTGCGGGCGAGCGCGCCCGTGTCGGTCGAGCCGAACCCCTGGTTGATGTTGAAGCCGTCCGGCTCGGCGCCGATGGTGATGACCTCGGCGCCGAGCTCCCACAGAACGGTCGGGGCCACCTTGTAGGCGGCGCCGTGGGCGCAGTCGATCACGATGCGCCTGCCTTCGAGCCCGAGCGGCTGCGGGAAGCTGTTCTTGACGAACTCGATGTAGCGGCCCTCGGCGTCGTCGAGGCGGCGTGCCCGCCCCAGCGCCGGCGGCGGCGCCAGCCCGTGCGCGCCGGAAGCGACCGAAGTCTCGATGCGCGCCTCCATCTCGTCAGAAAGCTTGTAGCCGTCCGGACCGAAGAGCTTGATGCCGTTGTCGGCGAAGAGGTTGTGAGAGGCGGAGATCATCACGCCGAGATCGGCCCGGAGCGCGCGGGTCAGCATCGCCACGGCGGGCGTCGGCATGGGGCCCACCAGGATCACGTCCATGCCGACCGAGATGAATCCTGCCGTCAGCGCCGGCTCGAACAGGTAGCCGGAAAGCCGCGTGTCCTTGCCGATGACGACGCGGTGCCGGTGATCGCCGCGCACGAAGAGGCTTCCGGCCGCCGCGCCCACCTTCATCGCAATCTCGGCGGTCATGGGCTCCTGGTTCGCGATGCCGCGAATGCCGTCGGTCCCGAAGAGCGAGCGCGGGGTCTCGCCGGCGCTGTTGCCCGTGGCGCCGCTCACCCGGATACCCCAGCCGCAGCCGCCTCAGGGTCGCGAATGCCGCGCCACAGCGCGAGCGCCTGGCGGGTCTCGGCGACATCGTGCACCCGCAGGATGTGGACACCCTCGTCGAGCGCGTGCAGTCCTGCCGCGAGGGATCCTGGAAGCCGCTCCTTGGGCGCTTCGCCCGCGCTGAGCCGCCCGATGAAGCTCTTGCGCGATGCGCCGACGAGCAGCGGACAGCCGAGGCCGTGGAACAGCGCAATGTCGCGCAGGATTTCGAGATTGTGGCGGGCGGTCTTGCCGAAGCCGATGCCGGGGTCGACGACGATCCTGCTCCGCGCAATGCCGGCCGCTTCGGCGGCACCGACTTGCGCGGCCAGCACGTCGAACACGTCGAGGCTCGCGTCATCGTAGCAGGGCTCGCGCTGCATGGTCCGGGGCGTCCCCTGCATGTGGGCGAGAACGACCCATGCCTTGCGCCGGGCGATGACGGCGCGGGCCTCCGGGTCATGGCGGAGGGCGCTCATGTCGTTCACGATGCGGGCGCCCGCGGCGAGCGCCGCATCCATCACCGCAGCCCGGCGGGTATCGACCGAGACCGGAATCCCGTCGCCGGCGAGGGCGCGGATCACCGGGATCACCCGACGAAGTTCCTCCGCTTCGCTCGGTGCCTGCGAGCCGGGCCGGGTCGATTCGCCGCCAATATCGATGATGTCGGCGCCGGCTGCGGCCATGGCGCGGCCGTGTGCGATCGCGTCGTCCTCGGCCGCGAAGTCGCCGCCGTCGGAGAAGCTGTCCGGGGTCACATTGAGGACCCCCATGAGACGCGGCCGGTCGAGGGCCAGTCCGCAAACCGGGCCGCGGGGCGCGTTCAGGCGGGCGCTGAGCTGTGCGATTTCGTCAATCGCGCCCGGCGCGTTCTTCTCGGCCCAGCGCGGGAGCACGGCTTGCTGCAGCCTGACCCGCCGGCGCGCAGGCGTGCCCCGAAAGAGCACGTCCACCAGGTCGAAGGCGAGCGCCTCGCCCGGGACAGGGTTACAAGGCCGCAAGTAGACGCCGCCGACGCGCGGCTCCGGCAACGCGCCTTCGGCGTCTTCTCGTTCGGATTGTTTCAGAGGTACCGCCGGCATGGCGGTCCAGCTGCGGTCACGAGCCCGGTTGCGGATGGGGCTCGAGATCGGGCGGCGTCTTGCCCTTGCGCCGACTGGAGGAGGGCACCGTGCCGCGCCGTCCCTGCGTCACCACCGGCTCGTCGTCGTCCTTCCGCACGATCGATTCGCCCTTGAGGACCGCCGCGATCTCCTCGCCGTTGAGGGACTCGTACTCCAGCAGTGCGTTCGCGATGCGGTGCAGGGATTCCAGGTTGTCGGAGAGGATTCCGCGTGCCCGTCCGTAGGCCTCGTCGATGATCTTGCGGACTTCGAGGTCGATCTTGTGCGCGGTCTGCTCGGAGACGTTCTTCTGCTGCGTGATCGAGTGGCCGAGGAAGACTTCCTGCTCGTTCTCGCTGTAGCTCAGCGGCCCGAGATCGTCCGACATGCCGAACTGCGTGACCATGCTGCGCGCGATCTGGGTCGCCATCTTGATGTCGGACGAGGCCCCGCTGGTCACCTTCTCGTAGCCGAAGATCATCTCCTCGGCGATGCGGCCGCCCATGGCGACGGTGATGTCCGCCTCCAGCTTCTCGCGGCTGACCGAGATCCGGTCGCCTTCGGGGAGGCGCACCACCATGCCGAGTGCGCGCCCGCGCGGTATGATCGTGGCCTTGTGGATCGGGTCGGAAGCTTCCAGGTGAGCCGCCACCACCGCATGGCCGCCTTCGTGGTAGGCGGTGAGCCTCTTCTCCTCGTCGGTCATCACCATGGAGCGCCGCTCGGCGCCCATCATGACCTTGTCCTTGGCGTCCTCGAACTCGATCATGGTGACGACGCGCTTGCCGCGCCGCGCGGCCAGCAGCGCGGCTTCGTTCACCAGGTTGGCGATGTCCGCGCCTGAGAAGCCGGGCGTGCCGCGCGCGATGGTGCGGGGCTTCACGTCCGGCGCGAGCGGCACCTTGCGCATGTGCACCTTGAGAATCTTCTCGCGCCCCAGCACATCCGGGTTCGGCACCACGACCTGACGGTCGAAGCGGCCCGGCCTGAGCAGGGCCGGGTCCAGCACGTCCGGCCGGTTGGTCGCGGAGATCAGGATCACGCCCTCGTTGGCCTCGAAGCCGTCCATCTCGACCAGGAGCTGGTTGAGGGTCTGCTCGCGCTCGTCGTTGCCGCCGCCGAGGCCTGCGCCCCGATGCCGGCCGACCGCGTCGATCTCGTCGATGAAGATCAGGCAGGGCGCGTTCTTCTTGCCCTGCTCGAACATGTCGCGCACGCGGCTTGCGCCGACGCCGACGAACATCTCGACGAAGTCGGAGCCGGAGATCGTGAAGAAGGGCACGTTGGCCTCGCCCGCGATGGCGCGCGCCAGCAGCGTCTTGCCGGTGCCGGGCGGGCCGACCAGCAGCACTCCCTTCGGGATCTTGCCGCCGAGCCGCTGGAATTTTTGGGGGTCGCGCAGGTACTCGACGATTTCCTCAAGCTCCTGCTTGGCCTCGTCGATGCCGGCGACGTCGTCGAAGGTCACCCGGCCCTGGCGCTCCGTCAGCAGACGCGCGCGCGACTTGCCGAATCCCATCGCCTTGCCGCCGCCCGACTGCATTTGGCGCATCATGAAGATCCAGACGCCGATGAAGAGCAGCAGCGGGAACCACGAAATCAGGATGCCGACGATGCTGAGGCCGCCTTCCTCCACCGGAATGGCGGCGATTTGCACGTCGTGCGAACGGAGCGTCTTGACCAGCTCGGGGTCGTAAGGCGCGTAGGTGTTGAAGGCAGAGCCGTTGGTGTAGTGGCCGGTGATCGTGTTGCCCTGGATCGTCACATCTTGGACCTGCCCGGCCTCGACCTCGGCCAGGAACTGCGAGAACGCGAGGTCGGTAGAGGTCTGCCGCGTCGACGACCCCTGAAACACCTGGAACAGCGCCACCAGGACCAAGCCGATGATGATCCAGAGCGCTAGATTCTTGCCGAAGCTACCCACCGTTCGGCCCCCGATTGTCCTCACGTTCGTCCTCGGCCGACGCCGCCGGCGCCGAAGCGACCCGCGTGCGAGCCGCACCCGCGTCTCCAGCAGTGTACACGACATTCACTGCGCGGGCGATCAATAGTCTCTTCAACGGTTTCGTCAACTGTCTTCATCCTGCAGCGGCAACACGCGGAGCGTTGCCGGAAGCCCCGGCGCCAAGGGACGCGCCGGCCGAAACGACACCGAAAACCCTGTAGTCTCCCCTTCATATTGGGGCGGTGTTCGCCTGAATCCCAAGTGGGGAGCGGCGAGCGGGCCGTCAAGGTCGAATAGGGCGGGCAGTGCGGGCCGCGCCGGTGCCGGGATGCAATCGGTCTTGAGCGGCATACCTGCCCTGCGCGCCATCGCGCGAGCCTGGGCCAATCCGTCGGTCCCGAGGCGGCGGACGTGGAAGAGCCCTGCCCCAGCAGAGCGTCCCAAAGATGCGACAAATCGGCCGTCCCAGAGCGTGCTCTCGCCCGGCGCAAGCTGGCGGACTTCCGAGGCGGCGGACGGTTCCCGGCAAACGACGACTCGCCCATCTCTTTGCGGCACCACGCGGCATCCTCCGAGCGTGCTTGCCTTCACGTCGTCGCCGAGCAGCCGCGAAGCGAGTCGCTCCAGCCGCTCCTGTCGCGGGAAGTAAGGCGCGCCGGAAACGGTGGTGACAACGCGGCCCAACGCGCGCACCGCAAGGGCCGGCGGTGCCCGCCACAAGACATTGCGATCCAAGGTCACGAACCCCGCAGGTGAGGGGCGCGCGCAGGCGGTAAGCAGGTCGGTGCAGAGCCGATCCAGCGCGGCACGGTCGTTCGCAGCGCGCGCCGCGGCGCTCGCCAAGCGCGAAGCGCTCAGCCCTTCTGACCCGAGTCGCGCCAACGCCGCTGCCAGGCGTGGGCGGTCATGACGGGTATCGCGGTTGGTCGGTTCGTCAATCCAAGGCTGATCAAAACGAACCAGGGTCGCGATCAGCGCATCGCGAGGCACGGGAAGCAGCGGGCGAAGCAGACGGACTCCGCCACCCGCCGGTTCCAGCGCGAGGCGGACCGGCGCCATGGCTGCAAGCCCGTCGATTCCGCTTCCACGGACGAGCCGTTGCAGCGCGGTCTCCGCCTGATCCTCCCGCTGATGGCCGAGCAGCAGGTGGAGCACGCCGGCTTTGCGGCACCAGCCGGTGAGCAGCGCGAGTCGCGCGGCCCGAGCTTGCTCCTGGATTGCTGAGAGAGGGTGCGTCCCTTTCCATCGGAGCGTTCGGTGGGCAATGGCGCGGCCGGCGAGCCAGCGCCGCACCTGAGCGGCTTCGGCTGCCGATTCGGAGCGCAGCCCGTGGTCGACGGTGAGTGCGCAAGCCGCTCCTCCCCGGGCGCGGGCCCAGCGATCGGCCAGCAGGCAGAGCGCGAGGCTGTCCGGACCGCCGGAGACCGCGACCGCGATGCGAGGCGCCGGCTCGAAAGGGCCGAGCGGCGCCATGAGCGCGTCGAAGGCCGCCGCATCGATAGCTGCAGCGGCGGGTTCTGCGCTTTCGGGCGTGACGATGCGTGGCGCGGTCACAGGCGGGAGCACCCCGGCTGCGATCAGGGACAGTTCGCCTGGCGCCGTCCCTGCTGGGCCGCTCGGCGGATGTTGAGCGGCGGATCGGAAAATCTCTGGTCGAGCTGCGCGAAGGCCCGGCATGCCTCCTCGCTGCGGCCGAGCTTGAGGAGCGCCATGCCCAGCTTGACCATGTTGTCGGGTGCCTTGCGGCCCTCCGGGTACTGGCGAAGGTTGAGCGCGTAGGACTTCGCGGCCTCCGGATACAGTTGCCGGGCGTACAGGCTCTCGGCGCGCCAATAGGCGGCGTTTTGCGCAAGACCGTGCGTGGGGTTCGCGTCGATAAACCGCGAGAACGCGTCGTGCGCCTCCTCGTAGCGCGCTTCCTCAAGGAGGGAGAACGCTGCCCGATACTGCTCCTCGGGCGATCCGGTGAACGAAACTACGTCGTCGCTCGCCTGCCCCTCCGGCACGGTGCCGAGTGAGCGGGGCGCTTCGGAGGGCACGAATTCAGATTCCAGCCCAGGCGCGATGCTCGCTTGGCTTTGGTCGGTGGGTGCGGCAGCGGGTGCGTCGACGGCGGGAGCGACCGGTGAAGCCGCCCGCGTCCCGCCCTGCTGTTCGAGAGTGGACAGCCTGAAGTCGACGTCGGCCACCAGCCGCTCGATGCGGTCTTCCAGCCGGCGCATCCTATTGTCCAACTCTTCGAAGTGGCCGGTGACCCTGCGGCGCCATTCCCTCGCTTCGTCGATGTCGCTCTCGAGCTCTGCCAGACGCCGGCTGTTCCGCTCCGCTTGGCCGCCGTCTGACTGAGCGTCCGACGCCGAATCGCGCCGGGTAGCGCTCTTATGGACCACCTGCTCCAGGTCAGCGAGCTGGGCACGCAGGCTCTGGACCTGGCCTCTCAGGTCGCGAATTTGGGACCTGAGAGTGGAAGTCGACTGAGCCTCGGCAGGCACTGTCGCCAGCAGCAACGCCACGGCTGCGAGTACTGCGAGCAGCGCCGCAGGCCACGCCGTCGCCGGCCGAAACCGGCGGCGGCGAGCATCGTTCAACCGGCCGGCCGTTCCGCCCCCCATCGCTCTTCCGTCTCCCCGGGCTCCTAGTCGATGACGGAGACGGAGCGTCGATTGAGGGCCCACGCCTCGTCATTGTGACCGAGCGCGTAGGGCCGCTCCTTGCCGTAGGAGACCGTCCTCAGCCGTGACGGCGCGATGCCCTGGTCGATCAGGTACTCACGAACGGCGTTGGCGCGGCGTTCACCGAGGGCGAGGTTGTATTCCCGGGTGCCGCGTTCGTCGCAATGGCCCTCGACCACCAGCGAGACCTCGGGGAACAGCCTCAGCCATTCTGCCTGGCGATCCAGAGTGCGCCGTGCGTCCGCGCCCAAGACCGCGCTGTCGAAGTCGAAGAACACGCGGTCGCCGACGCTCTGAACCAACTCTTCCTGCGATCCGGGAAGCGGTTGGCTCGGGTCAAGGGCCGCTACCGTCGTCTCTTCCTCGATCATGACTTCGTCGGTAGAGATGTCCGTGCCCGCATCGAGCGTTTGTTCGACCCCTGCACCGGTGCTCGATGCGGTTTCCTCAGGCGTGCTTTCGCATGCCGCCACGCCGAACGCCAACAGAAGCGGTAAGATCAGTCTCAGTCGCATTCACATGCTCCCCTTCATCATTGGGTGGCGGCGGAAGCGTCGCGATCCCGCCCACACCCGGCTGGACTCCTACCGATCCTCAAGCGCCAAAGCACGGCGCAGCGCATGATTGCGTGCCGTGGGGCTGAGCCGCTGCCGACGCGGCAATCTCCTCGGATGGCGCTGCGACTATAGCTTTGCGTCATTACTGGATCAACGGCGACCAGGCCGGATCGGAGGCCGCCGTGCTCGTGAACAGGATGCGCTCGTTGCGCCCGGTCAGATCGATGGTGACAAGCTCGGCGCTGTCGGGATCGCGCGAGGTCGACCGGAAGAACATCAGCACGCGCCCGTTCGGTGCCCAGGTCGGGCCTTCGACCAGATAGTCCCGCGCCAGGATTCGCTCGCCACTCCCGTCGGTCTTCATGACGCCGATCGAGAAGACGCCGCGATGGCTCTTGGTGAAGGCGATCAGGTCGCCGCGCGGCGACCACACCGGGGTCCCGTAGCGTCCCTCGCCAAAGGTGATGCGGCGCACGTCGCTCCCGTCGCGGCGCATCACGTAGATCTGCTGGCTGCCGCCCCGATCCGACTCGAAGGCGATGAATCGGCCGTCCGGCGAGTAGCAGGGCGCGGTCTCGATGGCTGGGTTGTTGGTGAGCCGCTTGGTCCCGCGCGAGCGCAGGTCCATCTCGTAGATCTCGGAATTACCCTCCCGCGCCAGCGTCATGACCACAAAATTGCCGTCGGGCGAGAAGCGCGGGGCGAAGGTCATGCCCGGAAAATCGCCGAGCACCTCCTGCTGGCCGGTGTCGATGTGGCGCAGGTAGACCTTGGGCACACCACGCTCGTAGGAGAGGTAGGTGATCTCTTGAGCGGTCGGCGAAAAGCGGGGGGTCAGAACCAGATGGCGGCCGTCGGACAGGTAGCGCAGGTTGTGGCCGTCCTGATCCATGATCGCGAGGCGCTTGATCCGCTTGTCCGGCGGCCCGGTCTCCGCGATGTAGACGATTCTGGTGTGGAAATAGCCGCTCTCGCCGGTCAGCCGCTCGTAGATCTTGTCGGACATGGTGTGGGCGATCGGCCGCCACGATTCCGCAGAGCCGCTCAGCTTCAAGCCCACCAGCTGCTGCTCTGCGAACACGTCCCAGAGCCGGAACTCGATCATCAGCCGGCCCGGGTCGCTCGGAACCACGCGGCCGGTCACCAGAGCCTGCGCGTTGATGATGCGCCAATCCTGAAAGCGCGGCCGCACGGTCGTTCCGCCCGGCTCGCTGATGAAGGCGGCTGGATCGATGGAGCGGAACAGGCCGGAGCGCTCCAGGTTGCGGGTGATCACTTGGGTGATCTTGCGGCCGACCTCGGCATCCGCTTCGTTCGTACCGGCAAGATCCACGAGCGCAATCGGGAGCGGCTCCACGTGGCCGCGCGTGATGTCCACGCGGAGTTCGGCCCGGGCGGCTGCGGCGGCACAAAGAAGTGCCAGGCACACGACGAGGGCGGCGGGAAGGAGCAGGGTACGGTGAATCGTGCGCTCCGCGTGTCTACTCGGTGTCGGCAATGGTCTCATCGTCGCCCCGTCGCTTCTTCTGCTTCGATCATGTCCAGGCGCAGCGAACGCCTCACACCGGCGGACTGAATGTCATGGTGATGTCGCGCCAACCTTCATACCTGTCCACGTAGCGCGTCAAGGCATCGAAGGGGCTGGCCTTCAGCACCGCACGGCGGCCGCTCTCCGCCATCGTCCGGTAGTTGGCGCCTCCGTCGGCGTCGACGATTTCCACCCGGCGAACGGACCCGTCCGGCCCCAGCTGGATCCTCAGCGTGACTACCAGGTCGCCGGCATCCAGGACGCCTGCCGGAACGCTCCAGTTCCGTTCGACCTTCTGCTTGATGGCATCGGTGATCGTCCGCCGCAAGGGCCCGGTGAGGGGTGCCGGTGCCCGAGCGTCGGCGGGCGGTTCATCGTCTACACCCGCGATGCTGGCGAGCATGTCGTCGAAGGACGGCTCCTCTTCCTTTTTCGGCGGCGGCGGCGGCGCCTCCGGCGCCTCGTCAGTGAGGCTCTGCAGCAGGGTGTCGAAGCTCGGCTTCTTCTTTACCGGCGGTTTGGCAATAGGAACCGGTGGCGGTTCGGGGGTGGGCGGAGGCTCCGGCTTTGCCTCGGGCGCCTTCGGCTCGGGCTCCGGCTCCGGCTCCGCGACTGGCTCGGGCGGGGGAGCGGGCTCCGGCTCCGGTTCGATAATCGGCTCGGGCTCGATGACGGGCTCCGGGTCCAACGCTGCAAGTTCCACCGGCTCCGGTTCCGGCACAGGCTCCGGTTCCGGCTCGGCGACGACCTCGGGCTCCGGATCAGGCTCCGGCGCGGCCTCGGGGATCGGTTCCGGCTCCGGTGTGGGTTCTAGCTCTTCGACGGGCGCACTCGCTTCGTCGGCAATCTCGACCAGGCTGACCACGATCGGCTGGTCGCTGGGCGCAAGCGCATCGCTCTCGAACACCTGCGGCAGGCCGAGCACTGCGGCGACGATCACCCCGCAATGGAGGAGGCCGGAGAAGAGCCAGCCGCGCTTGCTCATTGCTCTCCGCCCGTGCGCGGTTCCGTCACCAGCGCGAGGTTGTTGAAGCCCGCCCTATTGAGCGCGCCCATGACCTCCATCACGCGCCCGTAGGCGATCTCCTGATCGCCTCGAATGAATATGCGGACATCGGGGCGGCGCTCGGTGATCGCTTCGAGCTTGGGAATCAGCTCATCCACGGTCACCTCGGTTTCCTGAAGATAGGTGGTGCCGTCGCGGGCAACGGTGACCGAGAGCGGCTCGTCGTCTCCCGGCAAGGGCGGCGCATCGGACTTGGGCAGATCGACCTCCACACCCACCGTGAGCAGCGGTGCGGTGATCATGAAGATCACCAGCAGCACGAGCATGACGTCGACGAAGGGCGTGACGTTGATCTGACTCATCGGCGGACGCCGGCGACGCCCGCTTCGGCTGCGACCGTTGAGCGCCCCGTCGAATTCGGCCGCCATCAGACGGCACGCTCCTCAAGCTGGCGGCCGAGGAGGGAGCGGAACTCGGTGCCGAAGGCCTCCAGCCGGCCGGCATAGCGGTCGAGGTCGCTGCTGAGCTTGTTGTAGGCCACCACCGCTGGGATGGCGGCCACGAGGCCGAGCGCGGTCGCGAACAGCGCCTCGGCGATGCCCGGTGCCACCACCGCGAGCGAAGTGTCCTTGCTCGCCGCGATCGACTGGAAGCTGTTCATGATGCCCCAGACCGTACCGAACAGGCCGACGAACGGTGCGGTCGAGCCCACAGTAGCGAGAAAGCCGAGATAGCGCTCGAGTTGATCCAGCTCGCGGTTGAGCGCGGCATCCATGGCGTAGGCAATGCGGCGCTGGAGGCCTTCCAGCCGGTCTGCCGAAAGATGGGATCCTCGGCTCGCGAAGCGGCGCCACTCGTCCATCGCCGATGCGAACAGCACGGTCATCGGGTGGCTGCGCTGATTGGAGAGGTTGTCGTAGAGCTGATCGAGGGAGCCGCCGGACCAGAAGGCCTGCTCGAACTCGACCGCGAGCCGGCGGGCGCGGCCATAGCGGAGGCTCTTGTCGAAGATGATCGCCCAGCTCCAGAGCGACGCAATCAGGAGGACGACGATCACGGCCTTGACGATAACGTCGGCCTGCAGGAACAGACCCCAGAGGGAGAAGTCCTCGGCCACCGCGCTGGCGCCGATTTCGACGGCGCGAACAAGGTCGGATTCCATGTCTCCCCCGCTACTGCCCGCCCGCCGGCACCAGCTCTGAGAGCGCCCGGTGCAACGGCGCCGGCAGCCGCACCGCGCGGCCGTTGCGCCCGACGCAGCCGAGCTTGAGGCCGATGCTGGCCAGCAGCGCGTCCTCGCGCATGACGCGCTGCTCTGCCTCGATGTGGGCGCCAGCCACCGTGCCGATACTCGTGCGCACCTCGATCTCGTCGTCGAGCCGCGCCGGCCGCCGGTAGTCCACGACGCAACGCCTCACGACGAAGGCTGCATCGTGGTCTCCGAGCAGCGTGACGTGGGTGATGCCGGCGCCACGCATCAACTCGGTCCGCGCCCGCTCGGCGAACTTGAGGTAGTTGGCGTAATAGACGATGCCGCTCGCGTCCGTGTCCTCATAGTAGACGCGTAGCGGATAGACGTGCTCGCCGCCTTCGAAGCGGCCGCTCGGCGGGGCCATCGGTGAGACCGCTTCAACGGCTGCCATGGCCTTCGTCCAACAGGGCGAGCTGGCGTGGGGCGTCCTCCGGCTGCGCCAGTCCCAGATGGCCGAAGCCGTGCCGGGTCAGCATCCGGCCGCGCGGCGTCCGCTGCACGAAGCCCTGCTGGATCAGGAAGGGCTCGATCACTTCCTCCAGCGCGTCGCGCTGTTCGGAGAGCGCCGCCGCGATGGTCTCGATCCCGACCGGGCCGCCGCCGTAGTTCTCCGCGATGCAGGAGAGGTAGCGGCGGTCCATGGAGTCGAGCCCGCGCTGGTCGACCTCCAGCCGGTTGAGCGCGCGATCCGCGATGGCGGCGTCGATGGTTTTCGCTCCGGCGACTGCTGCAAAGTCGCGCACGCGGCGCAGCAGGCGGCCGGCGATGCGCGGCGTGCCGCGGGAGCGGGCGGCGACCTCCGCCGCCCCGTCGGCGCTCAATGCGACGTCGAGGAGCCCCGCATTGCGGCTTACGATCTCGACCAGCTCGTCGACCTCATAGAAGTCGAGCCTGAGCGGGATGCCGAAGCGCTCGCGCAGCGGCGTGGTAATGAGTCCCGTGCGAGTCGTCGCGCCTACCAGGGTGAAGGGCGGCAGGTCGATCCGCACCGAGCGCGCGCCCGGCCCCTCGCCGATGATGAGGTCGAGCTGCGAATCCTCCATGGCCGGATAGAGGATCTCCTCCACCGCCGGGTTGAGTCGGTGGATCTCGTCGATGAACAGCACGTCGCGTTCGTTGAGGTTTGTCAGGATCGCTGCGAGGTCGCCTGCTCGCGCAATCACCGGGCCCGAGGTCGCGCGGATGCCGACCCCGAGCTCGCGGGCGACGATCTGCGCCAGCGTGGTCTTGCCGAGGCCCGGCGGGCCATAGAACAACACGTGATCGAGAGCCTCGCCGCGCGCTGACGCGGCGGCGATGAAGATCCGCAGGTTTTCGCGCACCGCGCGCTGGCCGACGAAGTCGTCGAGCTTGCGTGGCCTGAGCCCGCTGTCGAGCCGGTCTTCGGCCTCCGCCGCGCCGGCGACGATGCGCGCCTCGCTCACTGCGCAAGCTCCTTAAGGCCGGCGCGGATCAGCGCCTCGACGGGGGCATCGGTGCCGAGCGACCGCGCCGCTCCCGACACCGCGCCGTGGGCCTCGGTCGGGCGGTAGCCGAGGTTGACCAGGGCCGCGATGGCATCGGCATTGGCCGGGCTGCCGGCGGCTGCGGGCGAGGGCGCTGCTCCCGGCATGGGCTCCGCCTTGTCTCTGAGCTCGCTCAGGATGCGCGCCGCGAGCTTGGGTCCCACCCCCGGCGCGCGGGTAAGTCCTGCCCTGTCCTGCGCGGCGATGCAGGCGGCAAGTTCCGATGCCGGCAGCGCACCCAGAATCGCGAGTGCGAGGCGGGCGCCGACGCTCTGCACGGTCTGCAACAGGCGGAACCAGTCGCGCTCCTGCTCGCTGGCGAAGCCGTAGAGATGGATGTGGTCCTCGCGCACCACGGTCTCGATGGTGAGGCTCACCTCCTGCCCTCGCGGTGGCAACGAAGCCAACGTTCCAGCAGAGCAATAGGTGAGGTAGCCCACGCCGCCCACATCGACGACCGCCCAGCCGTCGCCCAGGCTGTCGAGGACGCCGCGCAGCTTCGCGATCATCGTGCCGCCTTCGACGCCGCCGCTTCCGGAGCCGGCTGCCAGCGGGCCTGGGTGCCCGCGGCATGGGCGTGGCAGATCGCTGCGGCAAGCGCGTCGGTGGCATCCGCTGTCGCGTCGCCGACATTGGGCAGCAGGTGGCGGACCATCAGCGCGACCTGCTCCTTGTCTGCGTGTCCGGCGCCGACCAACGCCTTCTTGATCCGGTTCGCGGCATACTCGTGGACGGGCAGGCCTGCGAGCGCCGGCGCCAGCAGCACGACACCCCGCGCGAGGCCGAGCTTGAGGGTCGACTCGGGGTTGCGGTTGACGAAGGTTTCCTCGACCGCCGCCTCGTCCGGTTCGTAACGCGCCACGATTTTCACGAGGCCTTCGTACAGGGCGCAAAGGCGCTCCGGCACGCTCGCCTCAGAGTCGGTGGCGACCACGCCGTGGCCGACGTGGCGCAGCCGGTTGCCCGCGGTCTCGATCACGCCCCAGCCGGTGCGCCTGAGTCCGGGATCGAGGCCGAGAACACGCGTCACGCTGCCCGCCCCCGCTCAGGCCGAGAGCTTGCGCAGCACATCGTCGGTCACGTCGTAGTTCGCCGAGACCTGCTGCACGTCGTCGCTGTCGTCGAGCGCTTCCAAGAGTTTGAAGACAGCCTCCGCCTTGTTCTCGTCGATGGGCACCGTCGTCTGCGGGCGCCAGGCGATCTCGACCCGCTCCGGCGCTCCGAACTGCGCGGTCAGCGCCTCGCTCGCCTCGCTCAGCGATTCGGGCGCGCACATCACCTCGTGCCCGTCCGCCTCGCTCTCGCACTCGTCGGCGCCGACCTCGAGGGCCGCTTCGAACATGTCGTCGCCGCTGGCTGCGTCTGGGGGGAAACGAATGATTCCAACGCGTTGGAACAGGTAGTTCACGGAGCCTGTCTCGCCGAGCGTGCCGCCGTGCCGGGTGAAAATCGAGCGGATCGTAGCCGCGGTCCGGTTGCGGTTGTCGGTGATGGCATCGACGATTACGGCGACGCCGCCGGGTCCGAAGCCCTCGTAGCTCAGCGTGTCGAAACGCTCCTGACCGCCGTCCCCGCCCGCCGCCTTCTTGATGGCGCGCTCGATGTTGTCCTTGGGCACGCTCTGCGACTTGGCCGTAGCAATGGCGGTGCGCAGCCTGGGATTATGGTCTGGGTCGGGCGTGCCCTCCCTGGCTGCGACATAGACCTCGCGGATCAGCTTGGTGAACCGCTTGGCCCGCCGGGCGTCTTGCGCGCCCTTGCGGTACATGATGTTGGCCCATTTGGAGTGGCCGGCCATGGGCTCTACTCAGTCGCGTGGGGAGACACGGGTCGGTGACGCGAAGTCGCGGCGTCTCTCATTACCCTGCCTAAATGCTCATTGTGGCCAGATTGCGGCAGCCTCTCTTGGGGTAGGTACTACATATTGTGGTGCCCGTCACCCCTGAAACCAACGTTATCCAAATGAGGGAGACAATTGCGGGCGAGTTAGGCCCGTAAACTGCCTGTCATTCGGAGATCGCTAGATAGGCGCGAAGTGCGACGGCGGCGCCCTTCCTTTGGCTGCTCAAATCAGGCAATAGTTTCGATCTTCGGCACCAGGAACGGCTCTCGTGTCGATACGGGCGTCGAACGTGACAAGTCGCCCTTCCCGCTCAACGGCAAGTGCCAAGAGATAGAGATCGGCTATCTGCTTCGGACCGACGATCCGGTGCCAATCGACGACGCCGGAACTCAGTAGGCTAATGTCATCCGGCCAGAACTGGTGTTTGTTGGTCGCGCTTGCCGCGCGAAGACGCTCAACGGTCCGCGCCGCCGGCAGCCGGTTGGGGTAGGCCGGTTGCGCCATGATCCGCACGCATCCGTTTTCCGTAAGGGGGCAGGTTGCCCATCCGTCGCGGATATTGTCCCGCAACCAACGCCGGGCGTCCTTATGGTGCACGTGGTCGACGTCGAGGAGGGCGATCAGGACGTTCACGTCCAGTAGCGCCCGCATCAGTCGCCGGTCTCCTCGCGCAGCCGATCGATCAGTTCGTTAGTCACTATACCGCCGCGGCTGGGGAACGGACGAAAGCCGAACTCGGTGCGCGGTTCCTGCTCGCGACCTTCCGCCCCCTCCGAGTGGGTGCGCGTTAGCGATTGCCGAAGCAAGTCCGACACCACCCTGCCCGCAGTTGACGACTGGCCGCGTGCGAGCTCTTTCACGGCGAAGAGTAGATCGTCGTCGATGTTAAGTGTGGTTCGCATGTTGCGATTCCGGATTGGTATGGCGCGGTGATGCTAGTGCATCACGCATCACACATCAAATTGTTCGTCGGCCGCCACCTTCACGGCGACGAAGCGAAGGCGCGTGTAGTCGGTGACCCAGCGGCCGTCGGGGCAGAGCCGGTCGCGGGTGAGCGCGACGGTGCGCTCAATGACGGCCTCCGCGCGTCCCGGGGGCGCCGCGTCGGTGAAGTTGCGGCCGAACATGGCGATCCAGTCGGCAAGCCCGTTGGGGCAGTCGTCGAGCGGGGTCGGGCGGGCGAAGTAGCGGAGCTGCGACACCTCGAAGCCGCCATCCTCCAGCAGCCCCACGTAACGGCTCGTGCGCGGGAAGTACCAGGGGAAGTCGACCGCCTCGGCCGCGACCCCTTCCTCGGCGAGCGCCCGGTAGAGCGCATCGGTGATGATCCGGATGTTGCGGTGCGCGCCCATCTCGGCGACGAACCGGCCGCCGGGCCTAAGCGCACGGGCGACGCAGGCGATGACCCGCGCGGGCTCCTCCTTCATCCAGTGCAGGGCGGCGTTGGAGAAGACCGCGTCGGCGTGGCCCTCGATGGCGAAGTCGCGGCCGTCGGCGTGCTCGAAGGCGAGGGCAGGGTGAAGCGCGCGGGCACGCTCCACCATCGCCGGATCGCCGTCGATGCCAATCACGTCGGCGCCGCGCGCGGCGATGTCCGCCGTCAGCTTGCCGGTGCCGCAGCCAAGATCGACGATCCGCTCGCCGGGCTCGGGCGCGAGCAGGTCGACCATGTCCGTGGCGTAGGCGGAGACGAAGCCGAACGAGCGGTCGTAGAGGCCGGCGTCCCAGGTGGCCTCTCCGCCCGAGCCCGCATCCGCGCCGGCGACGCCTCCCTCGACCGATGGGCGGCTCATGCCTGGGCTGCGTCCCTGGGGCGATCTAGTCGTCTGCGGTCTGATGGTCGCGTGCGGCGTCCATCATGGCGTGGATCATCTTCGGGCGCGGCACGGCGGGCTTGGGATGCGCCACCGGGCTGTGGCTGTGGCCGAGGCCAAGCACCGTCTCCACCATCTTGAGCGAGAGGGGACCCGGATTGACCACCGGGACGGGCAGGTGCTCCGAGAGATAGGGTCCGGCCTGCGAGAGCGTCGTGGAGCCGAGGACGATCACGTCGGCGCCCTTGGCGAGGCCCCTTTCGCAGGTCTCCTTCATGACCGGGAAAACCTCCGCCTCGCGACCGGTGAACAGCGCCCTCATGTCCGACTTCGCCTCGAACAACTCGACCGAAGAGCAGAACTGGGAGACCTCGAACTTCTTGAACAGGTTCTTGTAGAAGGCGAGCCAGGCGTCGGTGTACTGCGGATAGGAGGGGTCGGTCTGCGCGATCACGCAGAAACGGGTGCCGAGGGTGAGCGCGTAGAGCAGCGACGACTTGCCGTTGGAGACCACCGGGATGTCCAGCACCGCGCGCAGCTCGGCGACGCCCGAATCGCTCAGTGTGTTGACCGTGATGGCGTCATAACCTTCCTCGGCGAGCGCAATGCCGGCTTCGAGGATGGCGAACTCCACCAGCATCTCGTCGTGGCGGCCGAGGAAGTGCATCGGCCCCGCCTTGAGCGGCTTGTAGTCGAAGGTGACCCGGCCCGAGAGCTCGACCTGCTCCATCTCGGCACGCCTGTAGTCGAGGCCCTCCTCATCGTATGGAAACGGCACGATCACTGCTGCGCGTGGCATGACGATCCTCCCTCCGATTTTCGCATCGCCTTGGCTTGAAGGGTGCGGCCGGGCGGGTGAGCGCGTCAAGCGCGGCTCTGAAATGTGCTGAGAACCGCCCGGCTGGACACGTCGCCCTCGCGTGGCGCCGCCGATCGTCTACAATCGTTTTTCCAATGAGCCCACGCCGTCCATGACCGCCCGCCCCACCCGCGATCCCGCGACGATCAGGCAGCGCCTCGAACAGGAGCGTGCCGAGCTGCTTGCACTGAGCGAAGCGGCGGCGGAAGAGCGGCGCCCGGTCACGCTCGATCAGCAGAGCGTCGGCCGCGTCTCGCGCATGGACGCCATGCAGGTGCAGGCGATGGCGCAGTCGGTGGAGGCACGCCGCCGCGCGCGGCTGCCGCTCATCGAGGCGGCGCTGCGCCGTCTGGATACCGGCGACTATGGCTATTGCACCGACTGCGGCGAGCGAATTCCCGCCAAGCGGCTCGCCATCGACCCGACCATCGCCCGCTGCGTCGACTGCGCAGGCTAGCGGCCGAGCGAGATCGTCGCATCCATGTAGAGCACCGCGTGGCCCGCGATCGAGACCCGCTCGCCGCGGTCCTCGCAGACCATCCGCCCGCCGCGCGCGGAGAGCTGGCGCACGGCAAGACGCCGCTTGCCGAGCCGGCACGCCCAATAGGGCACCAGTGCTGTCTGCACATTGCCGGTGACCGGGTCCTCGGGCACGGCGTTCTTGGGCGCGAAGAAGCGCAGCACATAGTCCGCGTCGTCCTCGTCTCCCTGTGCGGTCGCCACGACCCCACGGCGGTCGAGCGTGGTCAGCAGCGCCTGATCGGGTGTTAGCGCAGCGACCTGGGCCGCGTTCTCGAACACTGCGATCCAGTCCGCGCCGGCGAGCACCTCGGCGGGCACCGCGCCGAGCGCTTTCGCCAACACCGCAGGGGGCCTCGCCGGGCTCGCCGGCTGGGCCGGAAAGTCCATGACCAGCGCCTCGCCCTCGCGTGCAACTGTGAGCCGCCCGCTCAGCGTCTCGAACGAAACCCGCTCCGTACCCGGCCTCAACTCCTCGAACACGACGAAGGCGGCGGCAAGGGTGGCGTGGCCGCAGAGATCGACTTCGACGTTGGGCGTGAACCAGCGCAGGCGATAGCCCTCGCCCTCCGGCACCAGGAACGCGGTCTCCGAGAGATTGTTCTCGGCCGCGATGGCCTGCATCGTCGCCTCGTCGAGCCAGGCGTCGAGAGGGCAGACCGCCGCCGGATTGCCGCCCAGCACCCGGTCGGTGAATGTGTCGACCTGAAGCAGTCTGATCGTCATACGCTCCCCTTCCACGCAAGCTACACGCGGGCGCGGCGTTTCGACCATGTGAGCACCGCGAGGCCCGCCAGCAAGAGGGCCGCAGCGATCCATGCGGAGCCGCTCAGGCGCTCCCCGAAGATCATCGCCCCCCAGCCGAGTCCCGATAGCACCACGATATAGCCGAATTGCGAGAGGAAGAGCGGGCCGCCCAGCCTGAGAATCTCGAGGATGAGGTACCAGACCAGCGCGGTGACGCCCGTCGCGCCCAGGATCGCGAGGTCGCCGGCGAGCAGCGGGCCGGGGAAGAGGTAGGTCTCGCCCGTTCCGAGCATCACGGGGATGAGCACGACGGCGCCACCCATCTGGATGCCGCAGGCCAACCCCAGCGAATGCGCATTGGGCGGCCACAGGATGGCACCCGCGATGTTGAAGGCGGCGAAGCACACCGGCGCCAGCAGCGCCAGCAGCAGCCAGCTCACCTCGGCGAAGGTCGGCAGCGTGATGCCCGGCACCACCAGGATCAGAATCCCGGCGAGCCCGAGCGCGACGCCTCCGGTGCTGAGCAGCCGAAACCGCTCCATGCGGAGCGTCATCGCCATCAGGTAGGTGCAGGTCGGCGAAAGGCAGGCGACCATGACCACGAGGCTCGCCGGCAGATGGGGCGCCACATGGGCGAGCACCGACACGGGGATCGAGATACCTAAAGCACCGGCAACGAAATAGAGACGCAGATGCGCGCGGTCGAGGCCCACAGGTGTGCGAGTCGCGAGGCAGATGAGCCACAGGATCAACCCAGCACCGAGTGTGTGCCAGAAGACGTAGGCGAGCCCCGGCACCCCGTTGGTCGTCGCGACCTTGTTGATCGAGAACAGCAGGCCATACAGCGAGCTCCCGACCAGGAGGTAGACGACCGCGAGCACGCCCACCCGGGGCGCGCTTGCCGCGGCAGCGCTCGCCCGCGCTTCGCCCGCGTCGGTCATCGACTGGATACAGGGTGCCGGTGCGCTGCGGCGCGCTACGGTCCAGCCGCCGGCCCCGGCCGGTGCGTGCCGTCGGCGACGGCTGCTACCACTTCGCGTGCTTGTAGCGTTCTGCCCAGTCCACGCCCTGCCAGGTCATCTGCGAATCGGGCTTCAGGAAGATGAGCCAGCGGGGCTCGACCAGAGTCGGCTCCAGGTACTTCGGTCCGTTCTCGCCTAGATAGCGCAGCGACATCTCGGTCGCGATCTCGACCCATTTGCCGCCGGTATTGGGCTCCTCGACGATCTCGGCCTTCCCCTTGGCCATCACCTTCTGCATCGTCTCCCAGATGTCGACGCAGATGTGGACACGGGGGTCCCGCTGGATGTGCTTGGCCCAGACCGAGCGCGCGCGCGGGATGACGTAGTAGCCGCCGTCGCGGTACTGGTACCAGAGCGGCACGATGTAGGGCCAGCCCTCCTCGTCCAGGCAGGCCAGCCGGCAGAGGTGGGGCCCCTTGAGGAATTCGCTGACCTCTTCATCGGTCATACCGCCGACTTTGCCGCGCCACGAGTCGTCATCCGCCATCCCATCTCTCCCTTGTCCGGCTGGTACGCGGCCACTCCGCCGAGGCCCGACGATGCCGCGCTGACAGAGCATGATAGCATGGTACGCCGTGGCCATGCCGGCCGCGCCTACAACTGCGAGCGAGGGAGGCTCCGAATGCAGCTTGGTGTCGTTTTTCCACAGACCGAGATCGGCAACGATCCCGCAGTCGTGCGCGACTATGGGCAGGCGGCCGAGGCGTTGGGCTACGAGCATGTCCTCGCCTTCGACCACGTGCTCGGCGGCAATGCGGCCACGCACGATCTCAGGGGCCCCTACAAGCACACCGATGCCTTCCACGAGCCCTTCGTGCTGTTCGGATTCCTCGCCGCGGTCACCCAGAAGCTCGAATTCGTCACCGGCATCATCATCCTGCCGCAGCGCCAGACCGCGCTGGTGGCGAAGCAGGCCGCGGCGCTCGACGTGCTCTGCGAAGGCCGGCTTCGGCTCGGCGTGGCCATCGGCTGGAACCACGTGGAATACGAAGCCCTCGGCATGGATTTTCGGGACCGCGCGCGGCGCATCGAGGAGCAGATCGAGGTCATGCGCCTGCTCTGGACCAACGAGCTCATCACCTTCGAGGGGCAGGACCACCGCATCACCGACGCCGGTCTCAACCCGCTGCCGGTTCAGCGGCCGATTCCGGTCTGGTTCGGCGGCCACGCCGATGCCGTGCTCAGGCGCACCGCCCGGATCGGCGACGGCTGGTTCCCGCTTCTCGCGCCGGACGATGAAGGCGCGGCCGAGGTCGAGAAGTTCCGGGGCTACATCCGCGAGGCCGGCCGCGACCCGGCTGACGTCGGTATCGAGACCTGGCTCGATGTGCTGGACAAGACGCCCGAGCAGTGGCGCGCACATGCTGCGGGCTGGAAGAAGCTCGGCGCCACACACTATTCGGTCAACACGATGGGCTCGGGTCTCGCCACACCGCAGGCTCATATCGAGAGCATCGAGCGGATCAAGGACGCGCTCGCGGACATCTGAGCCCGGCGGACTCGCGCCATGGGCGAGGGCAGGGGGGCCGTCCTCGGAGAGGGCGAGCGTGCCTTTCTGGAAGGCCGGCGCGTCGCGCACCTGGCGACGGCGGACGGGGCCGGCATCCCCAATGTCGGGCCGGTCTGCTTCACCCTTGCCGGCGACACCGTCTACATGACGATCGATCGCAAGCCCAAGAGCGGGCGGCCGCTCAAGCGCCTCCGCAACATCGCCGAGAACCCGCACGTCGCGGTGTGCGCCGATCACTACGACGATGACGACTGGACGAGGCTGCGGTGGGTCATGGTGCGCGGCCGCGCGGAGATTCTGGAATGCGGCGCCGAGCACGACGAGGCGCAGGCGTTGCTCCGCGCCAAGTACCCGCAGTACCGCGCGATGGACCTGGCGCCGCTCCCCGTGATCGCGATTCGTATCGAGCGCGCGACGAGTTGGAGCGGGGCCGGCGGCGGTGGCGCACGCGATGCGTCAGGCGGCGGCGCGCCGCGATGACGCCGCGCCCGGCGCGCCCCCGCGCTCTCTCCCTCTTCGCGCTGCCGGGCATTCCGATGGTGCAGCCCGGCGACGACCTCGCGGCCCTGATTGCGGAGGGCTTCGCGCGTGCCGGCGAGGCTGCGGCGGCGGGCGACGTGCTCGTGGTCGCCCAAAAAGTCGTGTCCAAGAGCGAGGGGCGCTACGCCAACCTGGTCACGGTCGAGCCCGGCGAGGAGGCACGGGGGCTTGCCGCGCTTACGGACAAGGACCCGCGCATGGTCGAGCTCATCCTGAGCGAGTCGCGCAGGGTCGTGCGTCACCGCCCCGGCGTGATCATCGTCGAGCACCGGCTGGGCTTCGTCATGGCGAACGCCGGCATCGACAACTCCAACGTGGAGCCGGCGGGCGCGGACGAGCGGGTCCTGCTGCTGCCCCGCGACCCCGACGGCAGCGCCCGGCGCCTGCGAGAGGGGCTGCGGGCGCGGCTCGGTGTCGACTGCGCCGTCATCGTCAACGACAGCGTCGGCCGTGCCTGGCGGGTCGGCACCGTGGGCCTCGCGCTGGGCGCCGCCGGCTTGCCGTCGCTGCTCGACCTGCGGGGGCGCGACGATCTCTTCGGCCGCCCGCTCGAAGTGACGCAGGTGGCGCTGGCGGACGAGCTGGCCGCCGCCGCTTCCCTGCTTCAGGGCGAGGCGGATGAGGGCATGCCCGTCGTCGTGGTGCGTGGCCTTGCCGCCGCCGGTCCGGGCAACGACGGCGCCGCCCTCATCCGCGCCGAGGCCGATGACCTCTTCCGCTAGACCACTTTCCGACAGGGCGGGATCGAATCCGGTTGGTGCGCGGTGCCTCCTTTCGCGCGCGGTGCGGTCCGGGAAGCCCTCTCCTCACCCCGGCCCTCTCCTCCCCAGCGGGGAGGAGAGGGAGAAAAAGCCGGCGCCGTCTACGTTCCCCCTCCGCCTTTGGGGGAGGGGGACAGGGGGAGGTGGGGAGCGTTCGGGTCAAGGCGATCCGGCGTGATCGGATACTGCTCTGACGCCAGCTACGTGGCGCTCTCCGGCGGGGTCGGCGGTGCCAAGCTCGCACTCGGGCTCTGCGACGTGCTGGAGGATCCCGGCCGGCTCACGGTCGTCGCCAATACGGGCGACGACTTCGAGCATCTGGGCTTACACGTTTGCCCCGATCTCGACACGCTCACCTATACGCTCGCCGGGCTCGCGAACCCGGAGACCGGCTGGGGGCGGGCAGGGGAGAGCGGCGCCTTCATGGAGGCGCTCACGGCGCTCGGCGGCGAGACCTGGTTCTTCCTCGGCGACAAGGACCTCGCCATCCATGTCGAGCGCACCCGGCGGCTGCGGGCGGGCGAGAGCCTGAGCGCGGTCGCCTCCGACCTGTGCGCGAGGCTCGGCATCCGGGCGCGGATCGTGCCCATGAGCGACGATCCGGTGCCGACTATCGTCGAGACCGAGGACGGCCCGCTCGCCTTCCAGCACTATTTCGTGCGCGAGCGCTGCCGGCCCCGCGCGCTCGGATTTCGCTACGAAGGGGCTGAGTGGGCGCGGCCCTCGGCCGTCTTTCTCGACGCGCTGGCGGCGTCCGATCTCGGTGCCGTCTTTATCTGCCCGTCGAACCCCTACATCAGCATCGATCCGATCCTGGCGGTCCCCGGCGTGCGCGCGGCACTCGAAGCCTGCCGGGCGCCGGTGATCGCGGTCTCCCCCATCATTGGCGGGGAGGCGGTCAAGGGACCCACCGCCAAGATGATGGCGGAGCGCGGCATCGCGCCGAGCGCCCGCGCCATCGCCGAGCACTATGCCGGGCTGATCGACGGCCTCGTGCTCGACGAGGCCGACCGAGGCGAGGCCGCCGCTGTCGCCGCCGCCGGCATCGCGGTCGAGGTCACGGCCACCATGATGACCGCGCGCGAGGAGAAGCAGGCCCTCGCCCGCGCGGTGCTCGCGTTCGCCGAGCGGCTCGGCGCCGCGGCTTAGCAGGCTGCCGAAAGACCCTTCGGACCCGATCGCCGATTCCCTTCCGTTCCGAGCTCCATTCTCGTTCGCTCCTGCGTTTCGTTAGAACAATCGGGGAACATTGGAGCGTTTCGGCGGCCAGTCAGTGGATAGCGCAGCAATCCGCCGCTACGTGCCGCAAGCCGCGCTGAAGTGCCGCCGCCGGGGCCACGATCCGCCGCTATGCGTCGCGCAAGGTGCGGCCAAGCGAATCGTTCCGACGCGTGGTGCAGGGCCCCGCAGGCATGGCTACGGCTCGTCGTCGCCGCCGGGGGCCTCGTCGGCGGCCTGGGCCAGCTCCCGGGCAAAGCTCTTGCCGCTCTCCAGCAACGCCTTCTGGGCGAGCTCGAAGACCGTCTGCCGCTGTTCGGGCGGGACCGCGAGAAAGACCTTCGCCCAGCCCCCGTAGGAGCTCTCCACCAGGGATACCAGGGTTCGGGCTTCCCTCACGCCGCCGGAGCCCGGCGCGAACACGAACGCCCGCAGGATGCAGAGATGCAGGGCGAGAGGGTCGATGGGCTCGCCCTTGCGGCGCAGGCAGAGCTCCAGCCCCACGACATCGGCCACGCGCGCCGCCCGTTCCAGCGACGGGACCTTGCCCGCCCGCATCTGTGCCACCGCGTTGGCGGTGAGGCCGGCCGCCAGGCCGATCTCCTTGTCGCTCCGCCGGTCGCGGGCGCGGTCGATGCTCTCCAGAAACGTGGCGACGCTCAGCATGCGGGCTACGGTACCACGAGCGGCGGTAGCGGCGCAATCAACTACATTTGTCGTGCGTTTGTCTCTATAGAGTTCTATACTCCCGACATGGCACATAGGGACAAGGCAAGCCCGTTCGCAGCGCCCGCAGGGCCCGGCGGCGGGGATCGAGCGGCGGACGAGCCTGCGGGCATCCTCTGCCCGCTGCACCCGCCCCGGCGGGGCTGACGTGCCGCGCCGCAGCACGGTCTACACCCTCGACGAAGCGACGCGCGCCGCGCTCGACCGGCGCATCGCAGCCGCCGGCTACGGCCGCTATGCCGACCACGCCGCCTGGCTCGCCGAACAGGGCTACGCGATCGGCGAGGCTGCGCTCCAGCGCTACGGCAAGCGCCTGCGGCACGATGCCGAGCGCCGCGGCGCGGAGGCGAGCGCGGCTGCGGCGGGCGCGATCGCGCGCATCCGCCACAGCACCGAGATGGCACGGGCCATCGACGAGGCTGCCGGCGACGACCCCCTGGCCATGTCGGCGCGGGCGGCGGAGCTCTGCACGGCCCGCCTCTGCGAGATCGCGGCGAGGGAGGAGATCGACGCCGGGACCCTCCAGGCCGTACTGCGCTCGCTCAACGACAGCCTGCGCGCGGTCGCGGCCATCCGCTCGGAGCGGGAAGAGGTGCGCAAGGAGGCCCTGCGCGAAGCGCGGCAGAGGGCCGGGGCCGAGATGCAGCAGCGCGGGCTCAGCCCGGCCGCTACCGCCGCGATCCGCGCCGCGATCGAGGGCGTGCCGGACGACTTCGAGGAGCGAGCCGAGCGGCAAGGCCTCCACCCGAGGACGGTCGCCACGATCCGCGCCACGTTCGCGCCCAGGTCGGACTGAGCGGCAGCCCGAGCGCGCCGCGCGCCCCTACCATTGCCGCGATCCAGCGCCACGTGGCGGCGCACCACGGCCTCGCGGCGGGCGACCTCACGTCTGCGTGCAAGGAGCGCCGCGCGACCCGCGCACGCCACATCGCGGTGTGGCTCGCCCGCGCGCTGACACGGCACGGGGCGACGACGATCGGCAGGGCGTTCGGCGGGCGCGATCATTCGACCGTGGCGGCGGCCTGGCGCGGGCTGGAGCGGCGCATGGCGGCCGACGCCGGCCTGAAGGTGGAGGTCGAGGCCCTGCGCGTCGCGATCCTCGCCGCCGGGTGCGCGCAGGCAGACGCCGCCGACCCGACCCTCCACCAGCTCGCCCTCGCGGCCTTCGACCGCGCCCGGATCGCCGAGGCCGGGATCGCCCAATGGCGCTCGGCCAACGCCGCCCTCTACGCGGCCCTCGAAGCGCGCGGGTATGTGGAGGAGTAGCCGGCGGACGGGAGAACGCTGCCCGCTGCGGCCAGCGGCCCGATTGACGGGCGATGAGGCGTGATGTGGTGGCGGCGTAGATGCGGGACCCAGGCGATCCTCGCAACGGCCGAGCTGACCTGCAGCCAGTGGGCCAGGAGCACTTAGTCGACGCTTGCCGAGGTGCGCATCGCTGTAGAGCCGAACTCAGGCATCACACACCTGCCAATTCCTAATCAGCCGGCGCTGGAGGCGTGCCTTTGCTTCCTTCGCAGAATCTGTGTCAGATGAGTAGATTCAATCGATATGTGGTTCCCATGATGACACCAGACTTCGATGCCTATGTCTGCGCGCTTCGCGAGACGCCGCTAAGCGAGCACACGGAACACACCGGCCGCACGGCGTTGGAGACGTTGCTGAAGGCAATCGCTGCCGATCATTCGGGAGCGAAAATTACTGTTCAACAGGAGCCTAAGAGGATAGCCGACAAAGGCGCACCGGACTTTAAAGTATCTCACCAGGGCATGATACTCGGTTATGTGGAGACAAAGCCCGTCGGGAAAAATCTTGATCAAGTGTTGAAATCCGATCAGCTGAAGCGTTATCGGAGCCTTTCGGACAATATCTTACTTACTGACTATCTTCATTTCATCTGGATAAACAAAGATGGTGTGCAGCGCGATACTCTATGCTACGCAACGGACCTTGATCTTCCCCGGTTCAACGTGCGGAAGGACCGCGCCGCGGCGGTCGCCGGCCTGCTGAAAGGATTCTTCTCGTTGCCGCCGGAAGGAATCGGGCGTTCCCAGCAACTAGCTTTAGCCCTCGCCGCCCGCAGCAAATTGCTGCGGGACTATCTAGGTGAGGAACTCGTGCGACAAGAGAAAGAAGACCGAAAAGGCCCCCTATACGGGCTCTATCAAATGTTTCGCGATCAAGTATTTCACGAACTTTCCCTCACCGAATTCGCGGATGCCTTCGCGCAAATGCTTGCCTATGGACTGTTTCTGGCGAGACTCAATTCGAACAATGAAATGGTTACCTTGCAAAGTGCGCGGCAATACGTGCCCGGCTCGTTCCGGCTCGTCCGCGAACTGGTTAACTTTTTATCCGATCTTGAGAGCCAGGAATATCGCGACGTTCGCTGGGTGGTGCAAGAGGTTCTGTCGATTGTCAACGGCCTCGACATGGTAGCAATCCATGCAGACCTTTCGTTTCGGGGACGACGAGCGATCAGCCGCAAGGTGCGTGCGGCGAGTGAGGAAGAACACAGATTGTTTGAGCGCGATCCATTCATCTACTTCTATGAGGACTATCTCAAGGCCTACGACAAGGCGACACGTAAAGGTCGTGGCGTCTACTATACCCCGCCGCCCGTCGTACACTTTATTGTCCGTGCCATTGACGATATCCTGAAGGATACCTTCGGAATCCCCAACGGCCTGGCCGACAACAGCGAGTGACCGTACTCGACTTCGCCTGCGGAACGGGTACTTTCCTGCTTGAAGTCTGCGAACGAGTTTTTGAACAAATCGGCGGCGCTGACGCAGGACACGCTGATTTGATCGTTCGTGAACATTTACTCAAGAACATATTCGGCTTTGAGTACCTGATTGCGCCCTACACCATCGCGCATTTGAAGCTCTCCCAATACCTAAGGGACAAGGGGCACCAACTGAAGGACGAAGAGCGTCTGAAGATTTACTTGACCAACACGCTGGAGCCCATAGAGCCTCAGCCAAACCTCCTGCTGCCTGCCGTCAGCGCCGAAGTTGAGGCGGCGCAGCGGATCAAGGAGACACCGATCCTTGTTATCACAGGTAATCCGCCCTATGCCGGCCATTCCAAGAACAAGGGGAAATGGATCAAGAAAGCGATCGGCGGCTACAAGTACACCATTGAAACAGACAGTTCCAATCAAACACGAAAAGTGCCGCTGGATGAACGTAATCCAAAGTGGCTCAACGACGATTACGTAAAGTTCCTTCGTTTTGCTCAACTTCGCATGGATTCCGTGGACGAAGGAGTTATAGGCGTCATTACCAATCACTCTTGGCTCGACAATCCAACATTTCGGGGAATGCGACAATCGCTGATGCGGAGCTTTGAGCAAATTTATGTCATCGATCTGCACGGCAATGCAAAAAAGAAAGAACGAGCACCCGACGGTTCGAAAGATGAAAACGTTTTCGACATCGAACAGGGCGTCGCGATTAGTCTGTTCATAAAAAAACCTGGTTTAGAACGTGGGGTCTGGCGCAGCGATTTATGGGGAAAGCGACCAGAAAAGTACAAGTCAATTAGTGAAAAATGCCTGAGCACAATAAAGCAACACTTTCAACCCATTCCGCCATTCTATACTTTCGCCGAACAAGACAAAAAACTGAGCGAGGAATATTACAAGTTTTGGCCATTGCCAGAAGTATTTCCAATTAATGTCCTCGGATTCCAAACGCACAGAGATAAATTTGCTGTTTCCTTTACAAGAGATGAAATGGATAGGAAGTTAGCCGCGTTAGCCGATCTCAGCATTACGGATGATGAGTTGACTCAGCGGTATGCTTTGAAGAGCAATCGGGATTGGTCGTTCCCCGGCGCGAGAATCGGTGCAAGGACGGGCCAAGCGGCAACGCCCCAAATGGTTGCGTATCGTCCCTTCGACAATCGTTGGAGCGAATTTAGCAAACTTACGATCGATTATCCTCGACGAGAGCTCTTGAACCATGTTGCTGGTCGTCGCAACATTTGCCTGCTCACGACAAGGCAAGTCGGGATCAGTAGTTGGCAGCATGTGTTCGTCTCCACGTTACCAGCTGAGAGTTGTTTGGTGTCAAGTGACACTAAATCTCAAAACTATGTATTTCCGTTGTGGCTATTCCAAGAAGACGAAGGAATTGTTGAGAATTTGGCCGTCGATTTTCGCACTCTGTTAGATGGCAGCTTTGACTGCCACTACTCAACGGAAGAAGTTTTTGGATTTGTATATGCCGTATTGCACGCGCCTGAGTACCGACAACGATATGCAGATTTGCTGCGCACTGACTTTCCTCGTCTACCACTTCCGGCGGACGCGAAACACTTTGACTGGCTATCCCGACTTGGCTTGACACTCGTGCGAACACACTTGTTGCAGGAATTACGTCGTCGCGGTTTGGCCCAATATCGCGGTCAGGGGAACCACAGAATCGAAGCTCTACGTTATTCAGTGAAAGAGGAGGCGATCCATATCAACGAGGCACAATACTTCGAGCCGGTGCCGCAAGCAGTATGGGAGTTCCAAGTTGGCGGCTACCAGGTGCTCGACAAGTATCTCAAGTCGCGAAAGGGGCGGACACTCACGCTGGACGAGATCGGTCACGTCGCCAAGGTCGCCGACAGCCTTGCATTCACCATTGAGCAAATGGCCGCCATCGACGCCGCTTACAAGAGCGCGTTCAAGTCTGGCGGCAAGAGCGACTAGCCTCTGGTGCGAGGCCATGACAAGATGTATGCTTGGTGTCGATCTTCACTACCATATATAGGGTTCGGGGCGCCGATGAGCCAAAGCGACACGTCCAACGGGCAAGAACAGGGAGACCTGTTCGCTGCCTTGACAGTGCCGGCCTACCGGCCCGAGCTGCAGCGGGTGCGGCGCAGGGTCGATCGGATTCTGGTGGAACTCCGAGCGGAGGAATCCGCCCGAGACTGGCCCTTTGGGCGGGTTTCGTTTTTCCGGATGGTGTTTCCCAAGCTGACGTGTTGGCTGCCCGAGGGCGAGGCGGCTCACCTAGAGGCGCAGTTCGAGGCGGAGATGGCACGGCTAGAAGCCGGCTAAGCGGCGAGCGCACTGCCGATGGGTGTGTTGCCTCATTCCACATCGACCTCGATCATGAGCCGGCAATGGTCGCTCGGGCCCCATTCGTCCACACTATTGAGCGCCCGCACCTTTACCCGCTCATGGAAGCCGCGCGAGGCGAGGGCGTAGTCGAACTGGCGGTTGGCCTTCTCCCGGCTGCGCCCGATCCGCACCCACGTCGGCACGTTCTTCGTGTCGGGCGGTACATCCGGTTGCGGCTCTGACGGCTGCCAACCGTCCGGCGCCTGCGGGCCCAGGAACTCCAGGCCGAGCGCCGCCACCCGGTCCCAGAAGGCGCGCTCGCGCTCGGGCAGCGCCAGGGTATTGCCCGTCGCGCCATAGATCATGTTGAGATCGCCGGCCGCGAGGATGCGGTGCCGCGACGGGTCCTCGTGGCCGATGAAGGCCGAGATGTCCGAGAGGATGCGGTGCGCCGACACGTCGGACGCGCCGACGCCCCATGACGTCCCGGTCGACGGGTGGGGCTTGATGTAGCGCGCATACATGGAGACCGCGACGAACCCGTCCTCCGCCGGCCGGCCGCGCGGCCTCACCCTGGCGGCGGCGATGGTGCCGATGCCGCTGATCGCGATGTCGTGCTCGCCCAGCTCGCCGATCGGCGGGACCGCCCTGAACCATTCGACCTCCACCCGGTCCGACAGCTGCACCACCAAGGTCCAGCGATCAAAGATGGGGCGTCCTTCGTACGGACGGTCCCTCCAGAACTCTTCGGTCCCGTAGTGAACCGGATGCGCCAGGTCGGCGGGCGGGTTGCCCGCCTCCTGTAGGAGCGCGACATCCGCCTCGCCCCGCCGCGCCATCTCCGCCAGCACGTGCCACGGCTGCTGGAGCCTGAAGATATTCCAGCTCACGACCCTGATCATTCGGCCATGCCCCTTCGTGCGGTTGGCAGCGCACAATACGCGCCCGCGCGCGCAGAGCGCACCATGCAGTGCCCGCATGCTCGGTGCACGGTGCCCCGAGATCGCATCGGTGTTTCTGGAGGCTGTGCAAAGGTTCTCCCGGCGGGCGCTGACAGCGGAGCCATTCAGAGCTCAAGCGGTCCGCGCCCGCTGGGACGCCCCGCAAACTCCCCGCAAACTCCCCGGAAACCCTTTGTCCGCCCGCCGAGCTTCCTAAAATACCCGTCTGAGCGGGCGCACCTGCGTCGTGCTCTTTGTGACGCGCGCCCCCACCGCCGCAAGGCGGCCGCCGATGGAGCCGCTTGCGCTGCCGAAGGCGCCGCGCAGACCGTGACCCCGGTGAGACATGCGCTAGTCGTCGAGCTCCACCGCGTAGGCCGAGGCGGGCAGCGCCTCGGGGATCAGCCCCTGGGCCTGGAGGAAGGCAGCGAAGCGCTCGTAGCGCACGGTATCGAGCGCCGCCGGCCTGAGCGCGAAGCGCGGCAGCGTGTCGCGCCAGGCCCGCCTGTTGAGCTCGTCATCAAGCTCCTCCCGGCCGTTCAGGAACAGCTGCCAGGACTCGTCCGGGTGGTTGATGAGGAACTGGACGCCGCGTTCCAGCGCATCGACGAAGCCCCGAATCGCCGGGTCGCCTTGCCTCTCGGTGTGGGCGACGACGATGAGCTCGTCGTAGGGCGGCACGCCTTCCTCCTCGATATAGAAGGCCCGGCCCGGATGGCCCACGATGTCCATCTGGTTGAGCTCGAAGTTGCGGTAGGCGCCGATCACCGCATCGACCTGGCCGGAGAGGATCGACGGTGACAGCGAGAAGTTGACGTTGACCAGCGTCACGTCATCGATACTCAAGCCGTGGCGCTCCAGCATGGCGCCGAGCAGCGCATCCTCGAAGCCGCCGACCGAGTAGCCGACCGTGCGCCCCTTGAGGTCCGCAATCGACCGGATCGGGCCGTCGGCCAGCACCAGCAGCGTGTTGAGCGGCGTCGCGACCAGCGTCGCGATCCGCACCAGCGGCAGTCCTTCGGCCACCTGGAGGTGAAGCTGTGGCTGGTAGGAGACCGCGAGGTCCGCCTTCTCGGCGGCGACCAGCTTGGGCGGGTCGTTGGGATCGGCCGGCGCGATCAGCTCGACCTCCAGCCCCGCATCCGCGAAGTAGCCCTTCTCTTGCGCAACGAAGAGGGTCGCATGGTCGGGATTGACGAACCAGTCGAGCAGCACGGTCAGCTTCTCGGTCGCATCCGCCGGCTTCGGTGCGATAAGGGCCGCCGCCAGGCACAAGGCGGCCGCCGTCAAATACGTCTTGGCCATGTTCCGCATTTATCGTCCTCCCTGTAGGTGAGTTACGTCTCCGGCTGCCAGTGGAGGGCCCGCCGCATGACGTGGTCGATGATGAAGTAGATCGCCACCGCGAAGACCGCGAGGGTCAGCAACGCGGCGAACATCAGGTCGATTTGCAACCGAGCGTTGGCGTGCAGCATGAGGAAGCCGAGGCCCGCGCTCGAGCCCACCCACTCGCCCACCACGGCGCCGATGGGGGCCACCGCCGCCGCGACGCGGATGCCCGAGGCCAACGCCGGCAGCGCCGCCGGCACGCGGATGCGCCACATGGTCCGCCACGGGCTCGCACCCATGGCGCGGGCGAGATCGAGCCAGCCCGGCTCGGTGCGCCTGAGGCCGTCGAAGAAGTTGGCGGCCACGGGGAAGTAGATGATGAGCGTCGCCATCGCGACCTTGGACGCGATGCCGTAGCCGAGCCAGAGCACGAGGATCGGCGCGAGCGCGAAGACCGGCACCGCCTGGGAGGCGACCAGCACCGGCAGCAGCCAGAGCCGCGCCGGCCGCACATAGGTGAGAACGAGGGCGCTGACCACCCCCAGCAAGGTTCCGAGCAGGAGGCCGAGTGCAATTTCCAGCAGCGTGGTCTGGGCGTGGCCCAGGATCAGACCGGCATGTTCCCACCACGTCACCCCGACCCGTACCGGCCCAGGCAGGATGAAGTGGGGCGTATCGGCCAGCCAGACCACCGCCTGCCAGACCAGGACCAGGAGGCCGCAGATTACCGTCAGCCTGAGGACTCGCATTCCTGGTCCGGGCCATCAGTGAGGCCGCGCGTCGGCGCCGGCATCGTCGGCCGCCGTGAGCCGCTCCAGCAGCTCGGCGTGACGGGCCTGGAGCGAGCGGTCGCCGAGCCTGCGGGGCGGCGGCCCGTCGGGCGCGGGCGCATGCTGCAGCGAGGCCGGCCGGCCGGCCATGACGTAGATGCGTTCTCCCAGCCTCAGCGCCTCCAGCGGATCGTGGGTGACGAGCAGGACCGTACGCCCGGCCAGCAGGCCGGCGGAGAGCTCCTGCAGCCTGGCGCGCGTGATCGCGTCGAGCGCGGAGAAGGGCTCGTCCATGAGCACGATGGGCCGGTCTTCCATCAACGTGCGGGCGAGAGCGACGCGCTGGCGCATGCCGCCGGAGAGGGTGCGGGGCAGGGCGTCGGCCTCGCCGCCCAAACCCACGCGCTCCAGCATTGCGAGGGCGCGGTCGCGGTCGGGCTTCTCGCCGCGCAAGCGCGCGCCGAGAGTGACGTTGCCGAGCGCGCTCAGCCACGGCATGAGCAGGTCCTGCTGCGCCATGTAGGCGACCGACGCGCCGCCCAGGACGCTGAGGCTGCCGCCCTCCAGGTTCTCGAGACCCGCGATAACCCGGAGCAGGCTGGATTTGCCCACGCCGCTCGGCCCCAGCAGGCAGGTCCAGCGGCCCCGCTCCAGGGCGAGCCCCAGGCCGTCGAAGAGCAGCGCGCCTTCGAAGCCGAAGCGCGCGCCTTCGACGCGGACGGCGTGGTCCGACTCGGATTGCTGGATTTCTGGCGGGGACACGTCTCGTTTCCTACGCCGGTCCTAACCGGATCAGGTTCGAGGGGTCGTCGGTATGGGTTCCGACCTCTCAGCCGCGTACGGCTCCCCCAGAGCGACGCCGATTGTGGCGAAGCGGCCGGCGCGTTGCAAGCGCGCCGCGGGCGTTCCTTCATTTCCCTCAGGCGCCGGGCGCTCGCTCCTTGATTCCGCGCGCGTATTCGCGCGACGCTCGCTTGGCTACGCGCCTTTCGGCGCATCGTGCGCCCGCGCACGTGGACGTGCGACGCGCAGCCGCGCGCTTCGGGCCTGGCGGCCCGGTCCCTCTCATGTGCTACATCTCGACTGTCGCCGGTTTAGGTGCGGCGGTGGAGCCGGTTTTGGAGGCAGGCGATGGAATGGAGCGATACGGGCATCGTGCTTTCCGCCCGCCGCCATGGCGAGAATGCCGCCGTCGTCTCGCTGCTCACCGAGCGTCACGGCCGCCACGCCGGGCTGGTGCACGGCGCGCGCGGACGCCGGGCGCGCGGGCTCTATCAGCCGGGCAACACGCTCACGGCCCGCTGGCAGGCGCGCCTCGCCGAGCATCTCGGCCGCTATACCTGCGAGCTGGTGCGGGCGCGGGCGAGCCTCGTGCTGGACGACCCGCCCCGTCTCGCGGCGCTCGCCGCGATCTGCGCCCTGACGGAGGCGACGCTGCCGGAGCGGCTACCCTATCCGCAGGTCTACGGCGCCACCGGACGCCTGCTCGATACGCTCGAAGCGAGCGAGCGCTGGGCGGAAGCGGTGGTTCATTGGGAGCTTGCGCTACTCTCAGAGCTCGGCTTCGGTCTCGATCTCTCGGCCTGTGCGGCGTCAGGATCGGTCGAGGACCTGGCCTACGTCTCGCCCCGCAGCGGGCGGGCGGTGTCGCGTGAGGCCGCCGCGCCCTATGCGGAGAAGCTCTTGCCATTGCCACCCTTCCTGCTGCGGCCCCGAGGCGACGACGCGACCGCCACCGCCGTCGTCGCGGGCTTGCGGCTGACGGGATGGTTCTTCGAGAAGCACGTGTTCGGCGGGCAGGGGGGGCGCATGCCCGCCGCGCGCGAGCGCTTCATCGACCGCTTGCAGGCAGGTGCCGCGCCACCGCTCGCCGCGCCGGAGACTCAAGACCCTTAACCCGCACGCCGCCTGTGCTATAGCGGCTGTCATGGCGCGAATCGCAGACGACATCGCGACGGAGGGCACGGTCCAGCCCGTACCGCTCGGCGATGCGCTGAGCGAGCGCTATCTCGCCTATGCGCTCTCCACCATTACCGCCCGCTCGCTGCCCGACGTGCGCGACGGGCTCAAGCCGGTTCAGCGCCGTCTCCTCTATGCGATGCGGGCCCTCAAGCTCGACCCCGACGCCGGCTTCAAGAAGTGCGCGCGGGTGGTGGGCGACGTGATCGGCAAGTACCACCCCCATGGCGATTCCGCTGTCTACGACGCCCTGGTGCGGCTGGCGCAGACCTTCGCCGCGCGCTACGCGCTGGTCGAGGGGCAGGGCAACTTCGGCAACGTCGACGGCGATAACGCGGCGGCGATGCGCTACACCGAGGCCCGGCTCACGGAGGTCGCGCAAGCGCTGCTCGACGGCCTCGACGAGGACGCGGTGGACTTTCGCGAGACCTACGACGGCGGCGATAGCGAGCCCTTGGTGCTGCCGGCGGCCTTCCCCAACCTGCTCGCCAACGGGGCGACGGGAATCGCCGTGGGCCTCGCCACCAGCATCCCCCCCCACAATGCCGGCGAGCTCTGCGACGCGCTCACCGCGCTGCTGAAGGACCCCAAGCTTTCGGACGACGCCCTGGTGGCGCTGGTGCCGGGGCCGGACTTCCCGACCGGCGGCGTCCTGGTCGAGGACCGGGACCAGATCGCGGACGCCTATGCGACGGGGCGGGGCGGCTTCCGGGTCCGCGCGCGGTGGGAGAAGGAGGGTATCGGGCGCGGCCAGTACCAGATCGTGGTCACCGAGATTCCTTATCAGGTGCAGAAGGCGCGGCTGATCGAGCGCATCGCCGAGCTGCTCCAGGCCCGCAAGCTCGCCCTGCTCGCCGACGTGCGGGACGAATCGGCCGAGGACGTGCGCATCGTGCTGGAGCCCAAGAGCCGCACGGTCGAGGCCGAGCTCCTGATGGAGATGCTGTTCCGCCAGACCGAGCTGGAAACCCGCATCGGGCTCAACATGAACGTGCTGGATGCGGCGGGCGTGCCCCGCGTGATGACGCTGAAGCAGGTGCTGCAGGCCTTTCTCGATCACCGCCGCGAGGTCCTGCTGCGGCGCACGGCCCATCGCCTGGCGGCGATCGCCCATCGGCTGGACGTGCTTGGCGGCTATCTCGTCGCCTACCTCAACCTCGACGAGGTGATCCGCATCGTGCGCGAGGAGGACGAGCCGAAGCCCGCGCTGGTGGCCGCGTTCGGGATCGACGACGTGCAGGCCGACGCGATCCTCAACATGCGCCTGCGTGCGTTGCGGCGCCTGGAGGAAGAGGCGATTCGGCGCGAGCACGAGGCGCTGGAGACGGAGCGCGGCCAGCTCCAAAAACTCGCGAACAGCACGCGCCGGCAGAAGACCGCGCTCGCCGCCGAGATCGCGGAGATCGAGACGCGCTTCGGGCAGGGGACCGACCTTGGCGGGCGCCGCACCGCCATCGGCGAGGCGCCCCTGCCGCAAGAGGTGCCGGTGGAGGCGCTGGTGGAGCGCGAGCCGATCACCGTGATCTGCTCGGCGAAGGGCTGGATCCGCGCGGTTAAGGGCCACGCCGAGGCGGAGACGGCGGTGCGCTACAAGGATGGCGACCGCGAGCGCTTCCGCTTCCACGCCGAGACCACGGACAAGCTGCTGCTGTTCGCCACCAACGGGCGCTTCTACACGCTGGCGGCGGATCGCCTCCCCGGCGGACGCGGCTTCGGCGAGCCGGTGCGCCTCATGGTCGATCTCGGCAACGATCACGAGCCGGTCGCGCTCTTCGCCCACCGGCCCGGGCGGCGATTGCTGGTGGCGGCGAGCGACGGCCGCGGCTTCTTCGTGCCCGAGGACGAGGTCGTCGCCCAGACCCGCACCGGGCGGCAGGTGCTCAACCCGGCGCAAGGGGCTGAGGCTGCGGTCTGTGTCGAGGCGGCCGGCGATACGGTCGCGGTCGTCGGCACCAACCGGCGCCTGCTGATCTTCCCCGCCGCCGAAGTGCCCACCATGACGCGGGGGCGCGGCGTGATCCTGCAGCGCTACCGCGACGCCGCGCTCTCGGACGCGCAGGTGTTCGACGGTGCGGAGGGGCTGCGCTGGCGCTCGGGCACCGGCGTGCGCACCGAGACGGCGCTCGACCAGTGGCGCGGCAAACGCGGCCAGGCCGGCCGCGCAGCGCCCCGCGGCTTCCCTGCCGCTAACCGTTTTCTCTAGTTGGTGGTAGAAATGAAGTATGAGAAGCCGCAAAAGGGCAATCCCCACCAACTGACCATCCATCAACACTGTTTCCCAAGAAGGTCAATCGAGCGCTTCTGTGATGACACTGGGCGGGTTAAAGTGCACTTAATTGAGAAAGGAAAAACGGTTCCTTTAAAGCCGAGTGATCCTATTTTTTGTGCTCGGAGGGCTTGGGATCAGCAAGCTGAAACAAGACTTATGTATCCAATTGAGATCGCGTATCAGGAACTAGCGGACAGAATAGAGGCTGGTAAAGTTATTCGTCGCTTGGACGATGGCGAGAGTCGAATAGTATCCGATATGTATGCGTTGTGGAATCTTCGCTGGCATCGCAAGCAGCAGCCCATTAGAGACCAACCATTGAATGGTGTATTGGGCCTATCGCGGGAAGTTTCGGTAGATGAACGAGAAATTTTAGAAAAACATCATATAACGTCTTTCAAGACTGATGGGGGGCGCGTTATAGCGCTCGGTCATCAAATGGCCGGACCACAACTCTTTCTGGACCTAGACCGTTTCAGGGATGCACTACGGGATTGTTCTTGGGGGATATTGAAGAGCCGGGTGGGTGAGTTCATTGTTCCGAACAATAGTGCGAGCAGACTTATTCTGCCGATCTCCCCAACGCTTTGCCTCACGAATAGAGAAGGCTATGGCATCGTATCTGAATCCGCCCTGCACGAAATGAATGAGAGATCAAGGCAAGAGAGCGAAGTTTTCTATTTCGGAAGAGAATTGTAGAAGGCGGAAACATTCAGATTCTACGGCACATCTCATTGAGGATGTACGCTTCGCGTCAGAACGCCGCGTTGACTCCCACCAGGAAGACGTCGGCGTTCGCCGTCCCTATCGTCAGGAACAGGGCCGCAGCGAGACCGACGCTCAACGCGAGAAGAAGAAGCCCGAGACCGTAGGAAACTCTGCGTCTGACTCTTCGGTCATCGCTCGGATTGGGTGCCTCGAAGGCGCCGTTACCGATTCCCCCTCGGCGCTGGCTGCGCAGGGGCCCTGCATGGCTACGTTCCATAAGGGCCGGCTCCCGAAGCGGTAAGCATCCGGCGGGGACCGCAGACGGTGAATCGCGGAACGTGACGGGGAGTTCCAAGGTGGGCAGGCGAGTGACGCTCAGCCCCACGGTGACGCTCACGGTGGACCGCGCAGAGACGCGGCCTCGGCCGCAGGGAAGACGGTGTCTCTGGTGAGGTCCGGCTTAGGCGGCCAGGGCCTGGTGCTGGGCTGTCTTCCAGTTCCAGGGCAGGAGCTGGTGCAGGTCGCTTTGCGGCAGATCGGCAATCTGTCCGAGAACATCGGCGAGCCAGGCCTGGGGATCGACATCGTTGAGCTTGGCGGTGCCGATGAGGGTGTACATCGCCGCCGCCCGCACTCCGCCGCGATCGGAGCCGCAGAACAGCCAGGATTTTCGTCCCAAAGCGATGACCCGAAGCGCCCTCTCGACAGCGTTGTTCGTGAGGCAGATCTGGCCGTCATCGAGGAAACGGGTGAAGCCGTCCCAGCGTCTGAGCATGTAATCCATCGCCTTGGCGACAGAGGCGTGGCGCGACAGCCTGGCACGCTCCGTGCGCATCCAGTCCTCGAGATCGGCGACGAGCGGCGCGCTCGCCTCCCGGCGCACGGCAAGGCGCTGATCGGCACTCTTGCCGTTGATCTCGCGTTCGATGTCGAACAGCGCGTCGGTCCGCTTCACCGCCTCCATCGCCAGCGGCGAGATCGGCGGCGCCTGCTCGCCGCGCCTCTTGCTCGCCGCGATATCGGCAAGCTCGTAGAACTTCCTCCGACTGTGAGCCCAGCACAGGGCCTCGATCACGGCTCCCGGCGAGCGGCCCGGCACATAGAGCCGGTTGAAGCCAGCATAGGCATCGGCTTGAAGCACCCCGGCAAAGGTCTTCAGGTGCTCGACCGGGTGATTGCCCGAACGGTCGCGGGAGTATCGGAACAGCACGGCCGGCGGATCCGGACCGCCGAACGGCCTGTCGTCACGCACATAGGCCCAAGCCCGCCCGGTGACGGTCTTGCCCTTGGCCAGCACCGGGACGGGAGTGTCGTCGCCGTGCAAGCGCCGGGCCGCAAGCACGTGATCGGCGATCAGGTCATGCAGCGGTTTCAGCGCCACGGCGCAGGCCCCGACCTGATCGGCCAGCGTCGACAGGCTCAGGTCGACCCCCTCGCGCGCGTAGCGCTCGCGCTGCCGGTTCAACGGCTGGTGCTGGCCATATTTCTCGAACACGATCGTCGCCAGAAGGTTCGGACCCGCCCAACCTCGCGGCACCGCGTGGAACGGCGCCGGCGGCTGCGAGACCTTCTCGCAATCGCGGCAGGTGAACTTCTCGCGGATCGTCTGGATCACCTTCCACCGGCGCGGGATCACCTCAAGCGTCTCGGTCACGTCCTCGCCGATCTTCGACAGCCGCTCCGACCCGCAGCACGCGCACGATGTCGGTGCAGGAACCACCACCCGCTCGCGCGGCAGATGCTCGGGGAAGGGCTTGCGCGACGGCTTGCGGCGCGTGAACCCCTTGACCTGGGTGGTCTCGGCCGCGGCTTGCTCGGCCGCGAGATCGTCCTCCGTCGCGTCCGCCGTCAGCTCGTCGAGCGCAAGCTCCAGTTGGTTGAGGAGACGCACCGTGCGCTCCGAGCGCTGCCCGTAGAGCGCACGGCGCAGCTTCTCGACCATCAGCTTCAGCGAGGTGATCTGCTCCTCGGCCGCCGTTGCCCGAGCCTCCGAGGCCGCAAGCGCCGCCTCGAGAGTTTCAACGTCGCGTCGGGCCGTGACCGTCATGGCCGGGAATGAATCAGATTCGCAGCCTCACGGCAATTGCCAATCGCGCAGGGTGATTCGCCCGGCCTCAGCCCACCCGCGACGGGCGCCAAGTGCGAACCGGGTTGCGCCACTCGATCCCCTCAAGCAGGTAGGCGAGCTGCGCCGAGCTGATCGACAGTGCGCCGCCCGATGCCGACGGCCAAGTGAACCGGCCCCGCTCCAGGCGCTTGGCGTAGAGCGAGAACCCGAGACCGTCATGCCACAAAATTTTGACGAGATCGCCGCGGCGTCCGCGGAACACGTAGAGATCCCCCGCGTGGGGATCGCGGCCGAGACCCTCCTGAACCTGAAGCGCCAGCGTGTTCATGCCACGGCGCATGTCCGTCACCCCGGTCGCCAACCACACCCGCACGCTGCCCGGGACCGGGATCATCGGCGCTCCACGACCGCAAGCACCCGCGCCAGCGCAGGGGCATCCACCGTTCCGTCAACCGTCACCCGCACGCCACCGGAAAGCGCGATCTCGATCCGCCCGGCCGCCGGCGCTGCGCCGAAGTAGCCGTCCTCCGGCGGTGCATCGCCCGACGGCGTGACAATCACCGGCACGAACCCGCCGCCCCCGGCCTCGCCATCCTCCTCGCGAAACCGACGTCGCCAATCGAACACCAGATTGGCGCGCACGTCGTTGCGCTTCGCCACCGCCGTCACCGTGGCGCCGGGCGCGTAGCTCTCCGCAACGATCCGCCGCTTGTCGGCGTCGCTCCACTTCCGGGCCCGGCGGCGTTTCCCGGCCTCGGCCTCGGCACCCAAATTCGCCTGCTGTTCATTCGACATCCGCGATCGCCTCCGTCTGCTCCACGGTGGGCACCACGGTGCCCACCACCGATCGCGAACACTCGCCGATTTTCAGCTTATCGCACAGACGGTCCCCGCCGGATGCTTACCCCGAAGCGGGCCTTGGCGAGCAGTGCCGCGACTGCCTCATTGGCTCCCCCGCACGTCCCGGTCCGTGGCCGGTCAGGTAGCGCGCTACCCACCGTCGGTCGACAAAGGCGTGGTTCAGGTGGTGCAAACGTTACGATCCGCAAGAGTTCCATAAGTTACGTCAATATTCAATCACGCAAGATATGCCGACATATCATATAGCGCACGCGTCCAATCCACATGACCGATGAGACATATCCGGATTGTTCGCTCGCCACGTGACGCACTGGCCTGCAACGTAAGTCGCCTTGAAAGCGGGAATTACCGTTGGCTGGTGAGAGGGTGCGCCCCCCGGCGTTCGCTCAGCCGCCCCACAAGCCCAGGGCGCCGGCCAGGGGAGGGGCCTCGCGCCAGGGGGCAGCCGATGCGCGGAGGCGCGGCACGTGCGCGATGGGTAGCGGGCCGGCGTGTCGGGCGATGGTCTCCGCGGTCTCGGCTGGCGGCACCGGGCTCTCCGGCGATTCGCTGATGACGAGCCCGGCGACCTCGATGCCGCGCCCGCGTATGGCGGCGAGCGTGGTCAGCGTGTGGCTGATGGTGCCGAGGTAGCTGCCTGCTACCACCAGTGCCGGCGCACCGAGCTCCGCGATCCAGTCGAGCACGGTGTGGCGCTCGTTCAGCGGCACCATGGCCCCGCCGATGCCCTCGATCAGCAGCGGGTCGCCTGAGGCGGCGCGGCAGAAGGCGACGATGTCGGCCAGATCGAGGCGGCGTCCCTCGCGGGCTGCGGCCATGTCGGGCGAGAGCGGCGCGGCGAAGCGCCAGGGCGTGATCTCGGCGACCGCTTCCTCGGTCACCTCCTTGCCGAGGCTCGCGAGAAGGACGCCGGGGTCGCTCTCTGCGAGCGTGGCCGGGTCGTAGCCGCTGAGCACCGGCTTGAGCGCGCGAACGGGCCGGCCCGCCGCGCGAAGCTCGTGGCAGAGCGCGGCCGCGACCAAGGTCTTGCCGATCTCGGTGCCCGTAGCGGTGACGAAGAGCGTGCTCATGGCCGGTCCCGGTCGAGGATGCGCTCGCGCACGATCTCCGAGAGTCGCTCGATGTCGCCGTCGTCGTGGCCGGCGCTGAAGGTAAGCCGGAGCCGTGCCGTGCCTTCCGGCACCGTCGGCGGCCTGATCGCAGTAACGAGAAAGCCCTCGTCCTCCAGCAACCGCGAGGCCGCAAGCGCGCGCTCCGGCGCCCCGAGCAGGATCGGCACGATGCAGCTCTCGGGCGCCGGCAGGTTGAGGCGGGCGCAGAAGAGCGACGCCTTGCGCAGCGGTGCCGCGACCAGGGCGGGATCGTTCGCGATCAGGTCGAGGGCCGCGATGCTGGCCGCGACCGCACCCGGCGGCAGGCCGGTGGAGTAGATGAAGGGCCGCGCGCGGGTGCGGATCAGGTCGATCACCGGCTGCGAGGCGCAGAGATAGCCGCCGTAGCTGCCGACCGCCTTGGAGAGGGTGCCCATCTGCAGCGGCACCTCCGCCTTGCCGCCGCCCACGTAGCTCGACCCCCGCCCGCCGCCCACCACGCCGATGCCGTGGGCGTCGTCGGTCATCAGCCACGTGTCGTGGGCCGCCGCGATCTCGGCCAGCGCCGCGACCGGGGCGAGGTCGCCGTCCATGCTGAACACGCCGTCGGTGAGCAGCAACGCGCGCTCGTGACTGGCGCGGTGTTCCGCAAGTAGAGCCTCCACGTGGTCGAGGTCGTTGTGCCGGAAGATCTCGACTCGGGCTTTGGAGAGCGAAGCGCCCGCGCGCAGGCAAGCATGGCTCAGCTCGTCGGCCACGATCAGGTCGCCGGCTCCGACGAGGCTCGGAACGATGCCGAGGTTGGCGAGGTAGCCCGAACCGAAGACGCAGGCATCGTCGGTGCCCTTGAGGCGGGCAAGGCGGCCCTCCAGCTCCGAGAAGAGGGGATGGTTGCCCGTGACTAGCCGCGACGCACCTGCGCCGGCGCCCCAGCGCTCGGTGGCCTCGACCGCCGCGCGCTTCACCGCCGGGTGCTGCGACAGGTTGAGATAGTCGTTGCCGCAGAACGAGATCTGCGCACGCCCGTTGCGCCTCACCTCAACCGGCCCGCACGGTGCGGTCTCGTGGAGGGAGCGGCGCAACTGGCGCTCCTCGAGTGCGGCGAGCTTGGCCTCGGCGAAGCGTTCGAGCGTATCCATGCGCACTCCCGCGCCGAGGCGGCGGTGCCGCGCGTGTGCGGGCTAGAGCTCCCCCTCGCGGCGCAGCATGCGGATGGTCTCGCGGAAGGCGTCGACGGTGACGGGGAGGTCGTCCGCGGTGTTGGCGGCCGAGGTCATGCCGCCGGGCCAGCCCTGGATGTCCACGCCGTTCACCAGCAGGCCGAGGCGTATCTTGTTGACGAGCTCCGACGGGCGATCCTTGAGCTCGGCGTAGTCGATCTCGAGGGGATCGAAGGTCGACGGCGCGATCGCGCGCCCGCGCGGGTTCATGAAGAGGTGGAACGAGGAGAAGGTGCCGTAGACCGACCAGGGCACGCCTTCGTCCTCCAGCACCCCGTTGAGGCCTGCCCGAAGCTCGGCGCCGAAGGCGGACGCTCTCTCGCAGGCGTCCGAATCCCGCACGATGGTGAGTGCGGCCGTGCCCGCGGCGGCCGAGACGGGGTTCGCGTTGAAGGTGCCTGGGTGAAAAATTTTTTCGCGGCCGCTCGCCCTGGTCTCGTAGAAGTCCAGGTCGTCGAGTATCTCCTTGCGCCCGGCCACGGCGCCGCCCGGCAGGCCGCCCGCGATAATCTTGGCGTGGGTGCTCAGGTCTGGCGTCACGCCGAAATAGCCCTGCGCACCGCCGGGGGCGACGCGGAAGCCGGTAATCACCTCGTCGAAGATCAGCACGACGCCGTGCTTCGCCGTCAGCTCCCGCAGGAAGTCGAGGAAGTCACTTGAATGGGGCACGAGCCCGAAGGAGCCACCGGTCGGCTCCAGGATCGCCGCGGCGATGTCGTCGTCGGCCTCGAAGGCGGCGCGTGCGGCCTCCTCGTCGCCTGGCGGCAGCAGGATCACCTGGGATGCGAGGTCGGGCAGCACGCCCGCCGTCGGCGCGCCGTCGAAGTGCGACATGTAGCCGGAGGTCATGTGGTCGTGCCAGCCGTGGAAGTGGCCCTTGAAACGCACGATCTTGCTCTTGCCGGTGTGGGCGCGGGCGAGGCGGAGCGCCATGTGCGTCGCCTCGGTGCCGGAGGAGGTAAAGCGCACCCGCTCCGCGCAGGGCACCAGCTCGCGCACGATCTGCGCCCAGCGCACCTCGCGTTCGTGATTGGCGCCGGGGTGCGTGCCGTCCGGCAGCGCCTCCTGGATCGCCGCCAGCACTTCCGGCCGGCCGTGGCCCAGCAGCAGGGCGCCGTGGCCGCCGGCGTAGTCGACGTACTCGTTGCCGTCCCGGTCCCACTTGCGCGAGCCCTCGGCCCGCGTGACGTAGATGCCGTAGGGCTGCATGTGGCGCGCATCGTGGACGATGCCGGAGGGCAGGATGTCCCTGGCCTCGGCCGCGAGCGTTGCCGAGCCCGGCGTCTTCGTCAGATAGGCCTGAACGATGCCCGAATTCGAGGCGAGAATGCCGGCGCCCGACGACGCTTCCGCTTGCGGTGTTGCTGCACTCATGTCCTGTCCTATTCGATGTAGGGATCGACCGCGTCGCGCACGGCCTTGGCAACCGCGACGGCGCTCGGCGTGTCCGAGTGGACGCAGATCGTCTCCGCCTTCGTCGGCACGTCGTTGCCGTTGACCGAGCGGATCACACCGTCCTTCACCACGCGCATGATCTGCTCCACCGCCTGCTCGGGCGCCACCGACTTGTGTTCGCGGGTGATGATGCAGCGGCCTTCGTCGTCATAGTCGAGATCGGCGAAGATCTCCCACACGACGTCGGTGTACTTGGGCCAAATGGTCTCGTGCATGGTGCCTGTTGTGCCGTACATGGGCACGCCGAAGGCCTGCGCCGCCTCTGCGCAGGCGATCGCCACGTCTTCGTCGACCCAGGCGGCGCCGTAGAGCGCGCCGTGGGGTTTCAGGTGGTTGAGGGTCATCCCCTCCATCTCCAGGAAGCCCTTGAGCGCGCCGCACTGATAGATGATGGCGTCGCGCAGCTCCTTGCGGTCCATCTTCATGTAGCGCCGGCCGAACCCGTCCCGATCGGGGAACGAGGGGTGGGCCCCCACCTTCACGCCGTGCTCCTTGGCGAGCACGATGGTCTCGTGCATCACACCAGGGTCCGAGGCATGGAAGCCGCAGGCGACGTTGGCCGAGGTGATGTAGGGCATGATCGCCTCGTCGTCGCCGCAGGTATAGATGCTGTAGGCCTCGCCCATGTCGCAGTTGATGTCGATCCCCATCGTCTCCCCCACCGTTCCGTCGCCTGTCCGCCCGCAGCGAGCCGAGGCGTGACTCGCATCGTCATTCAACCGTAGCAGGATTACGTTCCAATCTCGATTCCGTCGCCCGTGACCTCGCCTGGACCCAAGAAGGCCGGGTGACTTTGCGTGCCGGGGCCATGTGTTTATATGGCGAGGGAATCGGAACCCGAGTCGCAATGAGTGCGCCCGCCGATACCGTGACCGAGGCCGGTCGTCGAGTGACCCGCACGCTCGACCGGTTGAAGAAGAATCGACTGACGGCGGGGCCTCTTTCTTTCGCCGGCCTCGTGCTCGGCACCCTTCGCGATCTGGCGCCGATCATCGTGGTGGTGGCGGTCTTTCAGGTCGCCATCCTGAACCAGCCATTCCCCAATCTCGGCGGAATCGCCGGCGGGCTCGTGCTCGTGATGCTGGGGCTCGCGCTCTTCATCAAGGGGCTGGAAATGGGCCTCTTTCCGCTCGGCGAGGGTCTGGCCCAGGGGTTCGCGCAGAAGGGGAGCCTGGTTTGGCTTCTCATCTTCGCCTTCGCGCTCGGCTTCGGGACCACGGTCGCGGAGCCCGCGCTGATCGCTGTCACGGACGAGGCTGCCCGTGTGGCCGCCGATGCCGGCGTCGTCGCTGCCGATCGGGACGCCATGGAGTCGTATGCCCTCGGGCTGCGCTACACGGTCGCCGTCTCGGTCGGCGTCGGCATCACGCTCGGCGTGCTCCGCATCCTCAAGGGCTGGCCGCTCCACTACTGGATCATCGGCGGCTATGTCATCGCCGTCGGCCTCACCTTCCTGGCGCCGGACGAGATCGTCGGGATCGCCTACGATTCCGGCGGTGTCACGACGTCCACCATCACCGTGCCCATGGTGACGGCCCTCGGCGTCGGCCTGGCCGCATCGATCCGCGGGCGCAACCCGCTGATCGACGGGTTCGGCCTCATCGCCTACGCGAGCCTGACGCCGATCATCTTTGTGCTCGTGTTCGGCATGGTGGTCTGAGGCGCGGCGCGATGGAGCTAATTCCTCTCTTGATCTCCGCCGGCCTCGATACGGTGCGCGATATCGTGCCGCTGATCGCCCTCGTGCTGTTCTTCCAATTCGTCGTCCTGCGCCGGCGCCCGGCGAATCTGGGTCGGATCGTCGTCGGCTTCGTGTACGTGGTGATCGGGCTGGTGCTATTCCTCATCGGGCTGGAGGAAGCGCTCTTCCCCCTCGGCAAGACGATGGCGGCTCAACTGACCGACCCGACGTTTCTCGGCCTCGCGGCGGGGGTGACCGCTCATTGGCTCGACTATGGCTGGATCTACGTGTTCGCTGCGGCCATCGGCTTCGGCACCACCGTCGCTGAGCCGTCGCTCATGGCCGTGGCGCGCAAGGCCGGCGCCGTCTCGGGCGGGACCATCAGGCCCTGGGGCTTGCGGATCGCGGTTGCCGCGGGCGTTGCAGTCGGCGTCGGGGTCGGGACCGTCCGCATCGTCACCGGGGTGCCGCTCCACTATCTGTTCATGGGTGCCTACGTCATCGTGATCCTGCTGACGATATTCTCCTCGCGCAGCATCATCGCGCTCGCCTACGATTCCGGCGGCGTCACGTCGTCGACCGTGACGGTGCCGCTGGTCGTCGCCATCGGCCTCGGCCTTGCCGCCAACGTGCCGGGGCGCAGCACGTTGCTCGACGGCTTCGGCCTCATCGCCTTTGCCTGCGTCTTCGCCGTCATCGCGGTGCTAGGTTTTGCCCTGCTCTCGTCAGCGCTCGAAGCCAGGCGCAAGCGCCGACTATCCGGGAAAGGAACTTAGACAATGCGCTTCAAGCTGATCATGGCGCTCGTGGACTCCGGCGAGACCGAAGCGGTTCTCGCTGCCGGCCGTCGCAGCGGCGCCACCGGTGCGACCATCATTACCGGCTGCCGCGGCGAGGGGCTCCAGCCGCAGCAGAGCTTTCTCGGCTTGAGACTGACCGGCCAGCGGGACATCCTGCTGTTCCTGGTCGAAGAGCACATGAGCCGCGCCATTCTCGAAGGCATTGCGACGGCCGGGGCCTTCGAGGAGAAGTCGGGGACGGGGATAGCGTTCCAGGTTGCCATCGAGGACGCGATCGGTCTTTCCCATCAGATCGCCGAGATCAAGCACGAGATCGAGGACCAGATATGAGCAGAAAGCCGAGCACAGCGACGGCAGCGCCGCAGGGAGATGCGGTTCAACTCAACACGGTGCGTGCGGTGATGTCGCCGATGCCGGCGCCGATCAACGGCATGGCCACGGTTCACGATGCCCTGGAGCTGATGCGCGAGAACAACGTGTACTCGCTCGTGGTCGAGCGCCGCCGGCCCGGCGACGAATACGGCATGGTCGTGGTCTCCGACATCGCCAACAAGGTGATCGCGCACAACCGCTCGCCCGACCGGGTGAACGTCTACGAGATCATGTCGAAGCCGGTGCTCACCATCGGCGCGGACATGGAGATCAAGTACGCGATCCGCCTGCTCGGCCGCTTCGGCCTGTCGCGCGGCGTGGTGGTCGACGGCAACGAGGCGGTCGGCTTCGTCACGCTGACCGACATGGTCTTCCGCTTCTACGAGCAGGAAGCGAGGCGGCAGGAAGCGAGCGGATAGGCCGGACGCGGGAGATGACATTGTCTGACGCAATGCCGCGGGCGGTGCTGGTCACCGGGGCCGCGGCGCGGATCGGCCGCACCATCGCAGAGGCCCTGGCGCACGACGGCTGGGCGGTCGCGGTGCACCATCGGGAATCCGGCGATGCCGCCAGGGAGGTCGTCGCGGACATCGAGCGCGCGGGTGGCCGTGCCGTGGCGCTCCGGGCCGATCTCGCCGAGGAAGCGCAAGTCGAGACCCTGGTGGCGCGGGCGACGGAAGCGCTCGGGCCGCTCGGCTGCCTGGTCAACAACGCCTCCCCCTTCGAGCACGACGACCTGAAGAGTGCGACCCGCGCGAGCTGGGATCTCCACATGGCGGTCAATCTGCGCGCGCCCTTCGTGCTGATGCAGAAGTTCGCGGCCGCGTTGCCGAGCGACGCTGAGGGCTGCATCGTCAACATGCTCGACCAGCGCGTCTGGAACCTGACGCCGCACTTCATGTCGTACACGCTGAGCAAGGCGGGACTCTGGACGCTCACGCAGACGGCGGCGCTCGCGCTGGCGCCCCGCATCCGGGTGAACGGCATCGGCCCTGGCCCGACCCTGCCCAGCACGCGCCAGAGCCCGGAGCACTTCGCGGCGCAATACGAAGCCACGCCGCTGAAGCGCCCCATCGCGCCCGGCAACATCGCCGACGGCATTCGGTTCATCCTGTCCGCACGCGTGCTCACCGGGCAGATGATCGCGCTCGACAGCGGTCAGCACCTCGGCTGGGCGATGCCGCAGGGGAAAGAAATCCTCGAATGAGCGCGAAATCTCCACCGCCGGCGGAGCCCGCGGCCGCAGAGCGCTGCCTGCTGATCCGCGACCTTGTCGTGCCCTGCCGGATCGGGGTTCACGAGCACGAGCGCCACGGCACGCAACGGGTGCGAATCAACGTTCGTGCGCAGGTTGCGGACGACGAAGGGCCGATCGAGGACAGCATCGCCAACGTCGTCTCCTACGAGACCGTGGTGGACGGCATTCGCGCCATCATCGCCGGCGGCCATATCAACCTGGTGGAGACCCTGGCCGACCGCATCGTCGAGCTCTGCCTCGCCAACCGTCGCGTGCTCAGCGTGTGGGTGCGGGTCGAGAAGCTCGACCTCTACCCGGATGCGGGCGGCGTGGGCGTCGAGGTGGAGCGGAGCCGCTAACGCGATTTCCGACCGGACGGGATCGAATTCGATTGTTACGCGGTGCCCCCTTGCGCGTGCAGTGCGGTCCGGAAAGCCCCCACCTCACCCCGGCCCTCTCCGCCCCCAGGGGCAGAGAGGGCATATGCGCTAACTTGTTTGACATTGTTCCATGAAGTATTCGGCGATCTGGAGCAGGCGCCGTCGAGGTGGTTCGGAGAGGGACTTGGAGATCTGGTTCCATTCGTCGATCGCCTGTGCAAGCGGCAGATGGGGTTCGATGGCGCGCGCGACCTGGTTGAGCATGAATCTGAAGTCACGCCAGGCGCTGTGCGGCCGGCGCCGCCTCCAAGCTGTACCCCCAGGGGGAAACGGAGGTGGCGTGGCGGATCAGTTTTTCCACCAGCAGCGCCACCAGGAGTTTGCCGTAGAGCCACGCCTTGGCGCTGTCGTCGTCGTGCTTGGGCAGATGCCCCAGCTGTGCCAGCGACTTGAAGCGCTTGAAGACCAACTCGACCTGCCAGCGGGTGCGATACCACTCGAGAACCTCGGCGGCAGTGAAGGTCGCTTCCGGGAAGGTCGTGAACACGATGACGTAGCGCGCAAACTCCAGGGTTCGCGGCTGAACCTGCTTGCCCTTGCGCCCGGCCTCCTTGCGCAGCTTGCGCTGCGCGCGCCTGATGGCTTCCTGCGTCTTTCCGATCGCACACACCCGCCCCGGCACCGCGATGCCATCGCCCACCGCCAGCACGGGCCAGGACCGTACCGTGCCGACGCGCTTCAGCGTCGTGACCTGCGCAAGCAGGTCGAACGGCGCGCCGTCGCGCGTGCGAAGCGACAGCACCCCGGTGTTCACGCGCACCGTGACATGACCGCCTGCGGACACCACATGGTGCAAGCCCGCAGCGGTCGAGTAGGCCCGGTCGGCGAGCACATGGTCGCCCGCGCCGATCGGGAACTGCGCGAACGCCTCGCCCGTGCCCCGGCCCTCCGTCGCCGTCAGCTTGAAGAAGTCGCACGCCAGCGAGGGAAGCCGCACGCTGTAGTGCAGGCGCCACAGCGAACCGGTCCTGCCCGGCTCCTTCACCGTCGTCGCGTCGAACACCCTGACCTGGAACCCGCCGGCCGCCAACAGCGCGACCCCCTGTTCGCGAAACAGCGCGACGCACAACGCCTGCAGCCAGTCCGCCGACTTCCTCAGCCGCTTCATCAAGGCCACGTCGGACAGATCGGCCAGCTTCGCCTGCCTGGCCCGCACCACGGTCTCGCGCAGCGAGTGTCCGCAGGCCAGATGCAGCAACAGCGTGCGCAGCAGGGCGTCGGGCGACTTGTCCTTGCGCAGACCCTTCAAGGCGCCGGTCTCCCGTGCCAGCTCGCGCCAGCCCTCGGGCAGAAACGACGACACCACATCCCAGTCCTCGTCCATCCGCCGATTCTCCCCGTAGCACGAATGGACCCAAAATACGGAGCGCCAACATGAAAAACAAGTTAGCGCTAATGGGCAGAGAGGGAGAGTAGGCGGCGCCACCTACGTTCCCCCTCCGCCTTCGGGGGAGGGGGACAGGGGGAGGTGGGGAGCGTTCGGGTCAAGGTGATCCCGTGCGGTCGGATACTGCGCTAACCCAGCACGCGGCCGGCGACGGCGTCGAGGCGCTTCGCCATCGCCGGGTCTCGGGCCTCGGGCGCCGTGATCACGGCGTTCTCGAGCGCCCGGTCGCAGCCTGCGGCGCAGGGCTCGCGGCGGGCGGCGAGCGCTTCTCCCAGCGCCGCGACCAGGCGGCGGGCGGCTGCGGCGTTCTCCTGCAACGTGCGCACGATCGCTTCGACCGTGACCGCGGCGCGGTCCGGGTGCCAGCAGTCGTAGTCGGTGACCATGGCGACGGTCGCGTAGCAAATCTCCGCCTCGCGGGCGAGCTTGGCCTCCGGCATGTTGGTCATGCCGATCACCGCGCAGCCCCACTGACGATAGAGCTCCGATTCGGCGACGGTGGAGAACTGCGGCCCTTCCATCGCGAGGTAGGTGCCGCCGCGCACGATACCGAGGCCGAGGCTCCCGGCCGCTGCCAGCAGGTGGCCCCCGAGGCGCGGGCACACGGGCTCGGCCATGGAGACATGGGCCGCGAGGCCGGCGCCGAAAAAGCTCTTCTCGCGCGCGAAGGTGCGGTCGACGAACTGGTCGACGAGCACGAAGTCGCCGGGCGCGATGTCCTCTCGCAGGCTGCCCACCGCGCTCAGCGAAACGATGTCGGTCACGCCCGTGCGCTTCAGCGCATCGATGTTGGCGCGGTAGTCGACCGCGCCGGGCGGCAGCGGGTGGCCGCGGCCGTGGCGCGGCAGGAACACCATCTCGGTGCCCGCGAGACGGCCGAGCATGAGGGAGTCCGACGGCGTGCCGAAGGGCGAGCGGACGTCGATCCGCTCGACCTCGCTCAGTCCTTCGATCTCGTAGAGGCCGCTACCGCCGATGACGCCGAGGCGGACCGGGGTGGACTGGTCGGCCACGGACGCGCGCTAGTCGATGTGGCGTGCGAGGTGGGCGAGGGATCGATCGCGTGCCAGCGCAGCGGCTTCGGGGTGGTAGTCGGCCCGCCGGTCGCAGTTGAAGCCGTGGCCGGCACCCTGGTAGACGTGAACCGTGACGTCCGGGTGGGTCGTCGTGATCTCGTCCACGTCCGCCATCGGGATGCCCGCGTCCTCGGTGCCGAAGTGGAGCATCGTCGGGCAGGCCGGTGTCTCGCCCACGAACTCGATGATCTGGCCGCCGTAGTAGCCGACCGCCGCGTCGATCTCCAGCCGGCAGGCGGCAAGCCAGGCGAGCGAGCCGCCCCAGCAATAGCCGACCACGACCACCTTCGGTGCGCCTTCCAGCGCATCGACGCCGGCCTTGATGTCCATGACCGGGCCTTCCCAACCGATATCGGCCTTGTGCGCACGGCCCTCGTCGACCGTCTCGGCGCTGTAGCCGAGCTCGATCCCCGGCTCCTTGCGGTCGAACAGGCACGGCGCAAGGACGAGGAAACCCTGGGCCGCGTAGTCGTCGCAGACGCCTCTGATGTGGCCGTTGACGCCGAAGATCTCCTGCACGAGCACGAGGCCCGCGCGCGGCTCGCCATCGGGCGCAGCACGGTAAGCGTTGAGTACGTGACCATCGTCCGCAGTCAGCTGGACAACTGCGCCCATCGGGGGTGCCTCCCTGATCCTCCATTGCCTCGCGCTTATCCGCGCGCTGGAACTCCACATAGCAGAAGGGGCATGGCTGCGCCACTCGTAGGCGGGGCTAGCCCGCCCTTCTCACCAGGGTCACGGCCTGCGTCGCGCTCAGGCGTTCGATCCGCCAGGAGCGGGCCGAAAAGCGTATCAGGGAATACGGTTGAGGCCCGCGACGCCGCGGGCGGGCGCCTGGGCGCGACCCGAAGGGCGGCGCTCTCCGGCCGACAGCGTGCGTCACGGCGCTTCCCCGATGCACCACATCGCGGTGCGCGCCGTTCCTGCTCTGCCGGCCGGACAGCGCCGCGCAGACCATGACCCTGGTGAGAAGGGCGGGCTAAACATTGAAGCGGAAGTGCATGACATCGCCGTCCCGCACCACGTAGGCGCGGCCCTCCTGGCGCATGCGTCCGGCGCTGCGGGCGGCCTGCTCGCCGCCGAGCGCGATCAGCTCGTCGGCCGCGATGGTCTCGGCGCAGATGAAGCCGCGCGCGAAATCGGTGTGGATGCGGCCGGCCGCCTCGACCGCCGTGCTGCCCGCCGGAACAGGCCAGGCGCGCGCCTCGGTCTCGGTGGCGGTGAGGAAGCGGATCAGGCCGAGCAGGCTGTGCCCGGCGTGGATCACGCGGTCGAGGCCGGGCGCCCCGAGCCCCAGGGCTTCAACAAAGTCACTCTTCTCCGCCGGGTCTTCGAGCAGGGCGATCTCGGCTTCGAGCGCGGCCGAGACCACGACCTGCTCCGCGCTGGCGGCGTTGGCATGGGCGGCGACGGCCTGGCTCATCCCGTTGCCGGTCGCAGCGCACGCCTCGTCGACGTTGCTGACGTAGAGCACCGGCTTGGCGCTGAGCAGGTTGAGGGCCGAGAATTCGCGCTTGGCCGTCTCATCGGGCAGGTCCGGGGCGCGCGCCGGGCGTCCGCTCTCGAGCAGGGCGAGCGCCGGCTCGATCGCCGCGAGCCGATCCTTCGCCTCCTTGTCGCCGCCGCGCGCGCGCTTGATCGCACCTTCGCGCTGCCGCTCCAGACTCTCCAGGTCGGCCAGCATGAGCTCGGTCTCGATCAGCTCGATGTCGTGCAGTGGATCGACCGCGCCGGGGCTGTGCGTCACCCGATCGTCCTCGAAGCAGCGAACCAGGTGGAGCAAGGCATCGACCTCGCGCACGTGACCCAGGAAGCGATTGCCGAGTCCCTCGCCTTTGCTGGCGCCTTCGACGAGGCCGGCGATATCCACCACCTCCAGCACGCTCGCCACGACCTTGCGCGAGCCGGCGAGGCGCGCGACCTCGTGGAGCGCAGGGTCCGGCACCGGCGCGCGCCCCACGTTGGGCTCGACGGTGCAGAAGGGGTAGTTGCCGACCTCGGCCGCGCCGCTTGCGACCAGCGCGTTGAAGAGCGTGGACTTGCCCACATTGGGCAGGCCCACAATGCCGCACCTAAACCCCACCCGCTGGTCCCGGAGGTGTTTCGCCGCCTGCCTGCGCCGGGCTCGATCCCGGTGGCGGAGCGAGGAGCGCGACCCGGCTCATGAAGGCGCCGGCGTCGCCCGCCGTGAGCAGCGGGAAGGCATCGACGATGGCGTCGAGGGCCGGGTCGAGCCAGGTGCGGTCCGACGCGCCGAAGCTGGAGAGCACGTGGCCGGTCATCCGGTCGCGATCGCCGGGGTGGCCGATGCCGATCCGCACCCGCCAGAAGTCGGCGCCGATGTGGGCGCGGATGCTCCTGAGCCCGTTGTGGCCGGCGACCCCGCCGCCGCACTTGGCCCGCACCTTGCCGGAGGCGAGATCGACCTCGTCGTGCAGGACGATGACGGCCGCCGGCTCCAGGCGGTGGAAGCGCATGGCGGCGCCTACCGCGCGGCCCGATTCGTTCATGTAGGTCTGGGGCTTGAGCGCGACGATGCGGGCATCGCCCACGCGCCCCTCCGCGATCTCGCCCTGGAAGCGCGTGCGCCGCTTGAACGCGCCGAAGCCATGCGCCGCTGCCAGCGCGTCGAGCGCCATGAAGCCCACGTTGTGACGATGCCGGACGGCATCGGCGCCGGGATTGCCGAGGCCGACCAGCAGGCGGGTGGGGGCGCCCCCCTGGGAGGCGCGGGAGCGGCGGAAGATGCCCGTGTTAAGAGTCCTCGCCTTCCTCGGCCGGTGTCGCCTCGGCATCCTCTTCCGTAACCTCTGCGCCTTCCTCCTCCTCGCCTTCCTCGCCCTCTTCCTCGTCGACCGGCTCGACGATGACCGTGGGCGCGGCGATGGTGGCGACGGTGAAGTCGCGGTCGGTGATGGTGGGCGTCACGCCCTCCGGAAGCTCGATGTGGCTGATGTGGATGCTGTCGCCGATCTCGCATCCGGCGACGTCGGCCACGAGAAACTCGGGGATCGCTTCGAGCGGGCACATCAGCTCGACCTCGTGGCGCACGATGTTGAGCACGCCGCCGCGCTTCAAGCCTTCGCACTCCTCCTGGCCGTCGAAGCGGACCTCGACCGAGACGGCGAGCGTCGCACCGGCGACGTAGCGGATGAAGTCGATATGGATCGGCGCGTCGGTGACCGGGTCGACCTGAACGTCACGGGGCAATACGCGAATCATGGCGCCGTTGATCTTGAGGTCGTAGAGGCGGGCGAAGAAGCCCCGTCGCCCGATCTCGCGCTCCACCACATTGTAGTCGAGCGAGACGGAGAGCGGATCCGCGCCGCCGCCGTAGACGATGGCCGGCGTGCGGCCCTCGCGCCTGAGCGCCCGCGCGCCTCCCTTGCCGCGCGGCTCGCGCGGCTGTGCTTCGATGGTTGCCTGGTCACTCATGGTCATGCGTCTCCGGTATTCTGGTCGCGCGCGTCAATCGAAGAGGCTCGAAACCGAAGTCTCCGAGCTGATGCGGAGAATCGATTCGGCCATCAACGGCGCGATCGGGAGCACGCGGATATTGCCCGCGCTCTCCACGGCTTCGGTGGTCTGAATGGTGTCCGTCACGACCAGCGACTCGAGCTGCGACGACGAGACCCGCGCCACCGCCTCGCCCGAGAGCACCGCGTGAGAGACATAGCCGTGGACCGCCTTCGCGCCCGCCTCCCTGAGCGCCGCCGCTGCGTTGCAGAGGGTCCCGGCCGAATCGACGATATCGTCCACGATGATGCAGCGCCGTCCCTCGACGTCGCCGATGATGTTCATGACCTCCGATTGGCCCGCACGCTCGCGCCGCTTGTCGACGATCGAGAGATCGGCATCGAAGCGCTTGGCCATGGCCCGCGCCCGCAGCACGCCGCCCACATCGGGCGAGACGAACATCAGCGGCTCGTTGTTGTAGTTCAGCCTGATGTCGTCGACCATCACCGGCGCCGCGTAGAGATTGTCCACAGGGATGTCGAAGAAGCCCTGAATCTGGCCGGCGTGCAGGTCGAGCGTGAGCACCCGGTTGGCGCCGCTCGCCTCGATCAGGTTGGCGACCAGCTTGGCGGAGATCGGCGTGCGCGGCGACGATTTCCGGTCCTGCCGTGCGTAGCCGAAATAGGGAACCACCGCAGTCACCCGCTGTGCCGAGGCGCGCTTCAGGGCATCGAGGCAGATCAGCAGCTCCATCAGGTTGTCGTTGGCCGGTGTCGACGTCGACTGAATCAGGAACACATCCTCGCCGCGCACGTTCTCCTGGATCTCCACGAATATCTCGGAATCGGAGAAGCGGCGGATGGTGGCTCGAGTGAGACCGATGCCGAGGACCGACGAGATCGCCTCAGCCAGCGGCCGGTTGCTGTTGCCGGCAACGAGCTTCATCGATGACGGTTCCCTGGAGCGTGGGGTGGGATGAGTCCTGCCGAGCCGCGCCACAGGCGCCGACGGCGCGCGGACTGTATCAATCCGACCCTGCCCTGTAAACGCCGTTACCGAACCGTGACGGAGACGGCGATCGGTGCCTCGACCAGCACCGACGGCGCCTGCGGCGCCTCGGGCTCAGGCTTGACGTGTGGCCTGGGTCGCGTCCTGGCGAGCAGTGAGAGTGGCGGCTCGACCGACGCCGCAGCCAGCTTGCCGGACGCTTGGATCGACAGGGAAAGCGGGGCTTGGGTCGGCGCACGGGTCGGCAGTTCCGCAAGGGCCCTTTGCCGCTGCGCCTCGACGATTCGGCGGACGGCCGGTTGCTCGAGCAGTTGCGCGATGCCCGGCGCACCGGCACGGGCAACGAGCCGCGGCAAGATGCCCCACGTACCGGCCAGTTGGTGGGCGCCGACCCGGTTGCTCTGGGTGATGGTGCCGAGCCTCGTGCCGTCGGGATGCAGCACGTCCCAGGTAATCGTGACGGTCGCGCTGTCCGCAACGGCGTGGTCTCGCGCGACCGAGACCCAGCCCTGCAGCGTCAGCATCCCGTCCTCGGGAGCGTCGACGACAGCGACGCCCACGCGGGCGAGGGAATGCCGCATGGCGCGGGCGAGCGCGATCCCGCCGTCGCCGGGGGCACCGCGAACGGTCTCGACGGCCACAGGCACTTGGGGCGGGCGGCTCGGGTCCTGGGCTGCCGGCGGCTTCAGCACCGCAGCGACTCGCCCGGCGGCCCGCGCCGCGATCGCCTTCAGATCGTCCTCCGACTGCCCGATGGACGGCGCATCGAGCCTCGGCTCTTCGAAACGGAGCGCGGTTTCGCCGTCGGGCCCGATCAACGTCCATCTCAGCTTGCCTGCGGCGATCGAGACGTGCCCGGCCAGCACGATGCTGCCGCGGCCGCCGGCGTGGGCGCTGGCCGGTATATCCCGCAGCTGCAGCGCCTCCACGACCTCCTCCACAAGCGCCCTCGACCGGTCTGCAGGCAGGCCCCCGATGGGAGGCACCACGATGCTGCCCCAGGCGACGTCTCCGGGAGCGGACCACGCCTGCGTGCTCTTGTCGGCCGGCTGGAAGGGGCGGGGCAGGTCGCCGCAGGCTGCCAGCACCACGCACAGGATCAGGCAGAGCGCGAGCGGCATCGCGCTCCGCTGACAGCGGGAGGCCGCGCCGCGCCGGTGCCTCACGGGCTCGCCATCGTCAGGGCGCAGCTCGCCACCATGCCGACGAAGAGGAGAACGCCGAAGATGATCACGTACGGCATGTCAAGGAGCGAGAGCCACAATCGAGATATTGCGGCCGTAGTCGGGCTCGCCCCGGTGGAGGCTGCGGCGGTAGCTGAAGAAGCGGCCGGTCTCGGCGCAGGTGTCGCCGCCGGTCGCGTCGACCGCCGCGAGCCCGAGAGTACGCAGGCGACGGGCGACGTAGCCCACGATGTCGAAGAGGAAGTGCCCGTCGCGTCCTGCCTGTACGAACAGGTCTTCGTCCTGCGCGCTGCGAGCCAGGAACGGCGCCGGGAACTCGGGCCCGACCTCGTAGGAGGCCGCGCCGATCGCTGGGCCGATGACCGCCCGTATCCCGCCCGCCTGGGCGCCGAGGCCCAGCATGGCCTCGACCGCAGCCTCCAGGATCCCGTTCAACGCGCCGCGCCAGCCGGCATGGGCTGCGCCGATCACGCCGGCCTCGCGATCCGCCAGCAACACCGGCACGCAATCGGCGGTGAGGATCGCGAGCGCCAAGCCGGGTGTCACCGTCGCCATGGCATCGACGCGTGGTGCGTCTTCCCGCGACCAGGGTTCGGTCACGACGAGGGCTTTGGCGCTGTGGACCTGATAGGCGGCGCAGAGCGCCGCCGGCGAAAGCCCACAGGCGCTCATCGCGCGTGCGCGGTTCTCGTGCACGGCCTCTGGGTCGTCGCCCGAGCCGTAACCGCAGTTGAGCGAGCTGTAGAGCCCCTCGCTGACACCGCCGGTGCGGCCGAAGAAGCCGTGACGGATCCGGCCGCCGGGATCCTCCAGCAGGGCGTGAGAGATGGGCTCGATCATGGGCTCGCTGCGCGCGCCGGCTGCTCGAAGCCCGGTGGGGCGCCGAGCGCCGGGTGTGCGAACGCCATCGCCTTGAACAGCGCGCCCATCCCGTGCGCGCCCGTCAGGCGGCGCAGCGCGGCGTCGATCTCCGTTGCCTGCTGGGTACTTGCGCCCTGCCGGAGCCGGGACGCCCGCGCGTCGATTCCCAGTGCTCTCAAAAATTGTCGCTGGTGCACGGGCCCGAACACGCTTGCGCCGGCCTGCCGAGCCGCAGTCCCCAACGAGGAGAAATCCACGTGGGCGGTCAGGTCGGCAGCTCCGGGGTCTTCCAGGACGTCGTGGCGGCGGTGCCGTCTCATCGCCTGAAGCGTGTCGCCGGGACCGGCCTGCTCGTATCCGTAGTCGATGACGAGGGTCGCGCCGCGATCCGCCGCGACCCGCTCGGCGAGCGCGGCAGCCAGCGCCTCCCGAGCCGGCGCACGTTCGACGATGGCGCCGGACGGCGCGCACCCAAGGCCGACCTCGACAGGGACCAAACCGGTGGTGGTAAAGCGAAGCGCCTGGGGCGAAGGCGCGAGCGCAACGACGCGCTCTTGCCAGGTGCCGTCGATCCGCTCGAACTGTCGGACCGGAAGGGCGTCGAAGAACTCGTTCGCAACGACCAGAACGGGGCCGGGAGGCACGGTCTCCAAGCAGTCGTGCCAAGTCGGCTGGGCGTCGGCGAGCATGGTGGCCTGTTCTGCGCGCAGGCTATCGCTCACTTCGACCAGGTGCAGGTCGATGGCGTCGCGAAAGGCCGATACGGTCCCTGCGGCGCGCAATGCGTCCGCGAGGAGGGTGCCGCGGCCGGGACCGAGCTCCACGAGGTGCAATCGCTGCGGCTCACCCATCGCCTGCCACACCGCCGCGCACCAAAGCCCGATCAGCTCGCCGAACATCTGGCTCACCTCGGGCGCGGTAATGAAGTCTCCGCCCGCGCCGATGGGCCGGCCGCGGCGGTAATAGCCGTGCTCGGGATGATGGAGGCAAAGCTCCATATAGGTCGCGATGCTGATCGGCCCGTCGCGCCGTATACGCTCCCGTATATCCTCCGCAAGCGCGGTCATCACCCGGCTTGCCCGCCCGCTCGCCCGTCGATCCGCGGCACCGGCGGGATGCGGAGGATGAGGAAGAGCCCGAGCACGATCATCGGGAGCGAGAGCACCTGTCCCATGCTGATGCCTGGCAGGATGAAGCCGAGGAACGCATCCGGTTCGCGGAACAGCTCGGCGACGATCCGGGCGACGCCGTAACCGGCGAAGAACATGCCGGCGACTGTGCCCGGCCGCCGGACCACCCGCCGCATATGTATTGCGACCGCGAGGATCGCGAACAGGACGAGGCCCTCCAGGATTGCCTCGTAAATCTGGCTCGGGTGGCGCGGCTCGGGCCCGCCGCCCGGGAACACCATCGCCCAGGAAACATCGCTCACCCGGCCGTACAGCTCGCCGTTCACGAAATTCGCCATGCGGCCCAGGAAGAGGCCGATCGGCACCTGTGCACAAACAGCATCGGCGACGGAGAGCAGGCTGATTTTCATGATGCGGGTGTAGAGCACCACGACGACGATCACGCCGAGCGCACCGCCGTGGAAGGACATCCCGCCCTGCCAGACCACGAAAATCTCGCCGGGATTCTCGAAGAAGTACCCCGGTTGATAGAACAGCACGTAGCCCAGCCTGCCGCCCACCACGACGCCGAGGGTGCCGAACACCAGCAGGTCGTCGGCGTGGCGCTTGGTCATTCCCTCGATGCAATTCCCGGCGAGATAGCGGACGTACTGCCAGCCGAGAAGCAGGCCGACGACGTAGGAGAGCGCATACCAGCGGATTGCGACGGGGCCGATTTCAATGGCTACCGGGTCGATGGCGGGGAAGGCGAGGGCAAGGGTCATCGATGGGGATCGTCCCTGTTCAAGGTCGTCGTGTAGGGCGGGGCGCGGCCGGTTATAGGGTCGTGCCCTTGTCGCCCGCAAGCATCGTTCGCGGGCGTTGACAGGGTTCCGACATGACGGTGCGGTCAGATCGTCCGCAACAGCCCGCCCGTGACCAGTCGTAGCTTCTGCGTCGCCGTGAACCTGATGCGCCGGCCCGCGACCGGGAAACCCGCCCGCTCGATGCGGTCGAGATAGGCCTCGTAGACGCTCCGCATGAGGATGGCGGGCCGCATGGAGCGGCGTTCGGAGCGCGGCAGAGCCTCGCTCGCGGCGCCGAAGTGCCGACGCGCCATCCCGCCCAGGGTGCGGCAGACCTTCTCCACCCCCGGCGTGCGCCCGATCGCGTCCGGCTTGATGTCCGCGAGACCCTGCTTTTCCAGCAGCTCCTGCGGCAGGTAGATGCGGCCGCGCTTCGCGTCCTCCGCCACGTCGCGGAGGATGTTGGTAAGCTGGAAGGCCTGGCCGAGATGGCCCGCGAAAGTGGGAATGCTGCGCGCGCGGTACCCGAAAATCTCGACCGAGAGCAGGCCGACACAGCCGGCGACGCAGTGGCAGTAGCGTTCGAGCTCGGCGAGCGTGGGTCGCAGCATGGCGCCGCCGCCATCCATCTCGAAGCCTTCGAGTATTTCCATAAAGTGCTTCTCGGCGAGCCCGAAGCGCTGGACCGGGACGGCGAGCGCCTTCGTGACCGGATGACGCGGTACGCCCCGGTAGAGCGCCCGGATCTCGCCGCGCCAGGCGTCGATCAACGCGCGCGACTCCGCCGGGTCCTCTATCTCGTCGGCGACGTCGTCGGTCTCCCGGCAGAAGGCGTAGAGCGCCAGCATCGCCTCACGCTTCTCGCGCGGTAGCAGCATCATGGGCAGGAAGAACGAGCTCCCGGACGCCCGAGTCACCTCGGCGACGTAGCGCTTCGGGTCGGGTGCCTCCGGGATCGGCAGGCTGACCGCCGCGCTCACCATGTTCCGACGATACCGCTCAGCGCGAGGCCGACGCGACTCACCTTGGGCACCCTGATGCGGCCGGCGAGGGGGTCGCCATGCCCCAGCCTGCGCTGGAGCGCCCAGGCCAGCCTGACGATCACCGCGCACTCCCAGCGAAAGCGCCGGCGGCGCACCGAGCGCGGCATCGCCTCGGCTCGCCTCAGCAAGTCGGCAGTGCCCGCGAGACAACGGTCGATGGCGTGGCGGACCGCCGGGGACGCCCGCCGCTCGGCCAGCATCTCAACCCCGCCGCCGGCCTCTTGCAGCCAGGGTTCCGGCACATACACGCGGTCGAGCGCGAGGTAATCTTCGCCGCAGTCCTGCAGATGATTGAGTACCTGGAGTGCGTTGCAGAGCGCGTCCGAGCCCTCGATGTCGGCGTGGGCGCTCTCGCCGTGGATGTCCATCATCACCCGGCCGACCGAGGCTGCCGAGCGCTGGCAGTAGTCCATCAGATCGTCCCAGTCGGCGTAGCGCAGCTTGGTCGCGTCCTGGATGAAGGCGGAGAGCAGGTCGCGCCCGTTCTGCGCCGGACACCCGGTCTCGATCAGGCTCCGGTGATAGGGGACGGCCCAGTCGGGAAGCGCCGCCTCGTCCTTGCCGAGGGCGTCGCTCGCCTCTTGCAGCCGGGCCACCTTCTCGGCCGCCGGGATGGTCGGCGAATCGGCGATGTCATCGGCCTTGCGGGCGAACAGGTAGAACGCATGGACGTGGGGACGGCAATCCGGCGGGATCAGGAAGGAGCCGACCGGGAAATTCTCGGTATTCGCGCGGATCAGCGCACGGATGTTCTCCTCGCGCGCGGCCGGCGCCCGGCCGCCCGCCGTTTCCACCGCCGCGGATGCGGAAACCGTCATCGGCCGCTAGGTATCGTTGGCGAGCAGCCGCTCGGCGTGCTCCCTGGCGGCGCTGTCGATCGCGTACACATCGTCGAGCCCGGCGACGGCGCGATGGTCGGTCCGCTCCAGGCAACGCTCGACTGTTTGCGCGATCTCCAGGAAGCCGATGCGACGCTCCAGGAAGCCGCCGACGGCGACCTCGTTGGCGGCGTTGAGCACGATCGGGGCACTGCCGCCCTGGGTCAGCGCCTCTCGCGCGAGCCGAAGCGCCGGGAAGCGCACCTCGTCCGGCGGCTCGAAGGTGAGCCGGCCGAGCGCCGCGAGGTCGAGCCGGGGCGAGGGCGCCGCCATGCGGGCCGGCCAGGCGAGAGCGTAGGCGATCGGCGTGCGCATGTCGGGCGTGCCGAGCTGCGCGAGCACGGAGCCATCCTCGTAGGCCACCATGCTGTGGACCACCGACTGCGGATGCACCAGCACCTCGATCTGCTCGGCGTCCACAGGGAACAAGTGAAAGGCCTCGATCATCTCGAGGCCCTTGTTCATCATCGTCGCGGAATCCACCGAAATCTTGGCGCCCATGTCCCAGTTGGGGTGGGCCACCGCCTGTTCGGGCGTGGCCTGCGCCATGGCCTCCACCGAGGCCTCGCGGAACGGCCCGCCCGAGGCGGTAAGCACGATCTTCTCCACGCCGTCCGCGCGCTCGAAATCGAACACCTGGTAGATGGCGTTGTGTTCCGAATCGACCGGGAGCAGCGTCGCGCCGCCGCGCTCGACCTCCGCCAGCATGAGCGAGCCGGCGCAGACCAGGCATTCCTTGTTGGCGAGGCCGATGACGGCGCCTTGCGCGGCAGCCGCCAGTGTCGGGCTGAGCCCCGCCGCACCGACGATCCCGGCCATGACGAAATCGGCCGGCGCCGCAGCCGCCTCGACCAGGGCGTCGCGCCCCGCCGCGGCGACGGTATCCGAGCCGGCGAGCGCCTCCTTGAGTGCGCCGTAGAGCGTGGGATCGCCGATGACGGCCTGCCTCGCGCCGACCGCGCGGGCCTGCTCGGCGAGCTGCGCCACGCTGCGCTGGGCGGTCAGTGCCTCGACCTCGAAGGCCGCCGGGTGGCGGGCAATCAGGTCGATGGTGTTGCAGCCGATCGAGCCCGTGGAGCCCAGGATGGTGACGCGCCGGGGCGCCGCTCCCTCGCCGGCGGCGGGGCTATACGGCTCGGGCGAGACGTCGACGGCTGCGTCCATCGGCGCCATTCACGAAGTCCCTTCGTCAGCCGGAGTCTTGGCGTAGTATGACGAATATCTTTCCAGCCCTCTCTCGCCATCGCAACAGCAAAGGCCGAGGGGGCGAGTGAGAGACCCGCGCCGCCGGAGGACGACATGAGCCTGACGAGCAAGACCTGCGAACCCTGCCGGGGCGGCATTCCGCCGCTCGAAGAGGCCGAAGCCCGGTCGTTTATGGACCAGACGCCGGGATGGGAACTGATCGACGGCGCCACCAAGATTCGCCGCACTTTCTCGCTCGGCAACTTCGCCGAGTCCATGGCGCTGGTGAACAAGGTGGGCGACCTGGCCGAGGACGAGGGCCATCACCCCGACATCACTTTCGGCTGGGGCTACTGCACGGTCCTGTTCTACACGCACAAGATCAAGGGCCTGCACGAGAACGATTTCATCATGGCGGCCAAGGTCAACGAACTGGCTGGCGGTTAGGCATTCGACAGTTCATCGGCGATCCCGGGCGCCGTGAAAGACACCGATGATGCTGATGTCGGTGTCGTTTATGGTGTACACGACGATGTAGGGCAAGCCGGGGACGACGAGTTCGCGCGTACCGGAGATTTGGCCTGCCCGCCCGGACTTCGGAAAGGACTCCAGCCGCTCCACGGAGCGGAGTACGCGGTCCACGACCGCCCCGGCGGCCTTGAGGTCGCTTTCGCTGATGAAGTCTCGGATTTCTGCGAGGTCGCTGACGGCAGAATGCCGCCACCGAATCCTCATGTAGGGACTTTCTCTCGAAAGAAGGCGCGAACCTCATCGTGAGGGGCGTACTCTGTGGGTTGAGCAAGGCGGCGCTCGACTTCGGCAGCCTGTTGCGGCGTGAGGTGGAGCAAGTTGGAGTCCTGGTCGACCATGCTCAAGAGTAGCGCAGCCGCCTCATCCTGACGATCGGGCGGCAGCTTGCGCAGCTTCGCGATCGCTTCTTCGAGTCGCTCAGTCATGTCGAGATGTTAGCATGAGACGGAACCTCCCGTGAGTGCACGGAGGTCCTACAACGAGAGGCGTACGTCCTCGAGCCGGCTGCGCGACTCACCCGTCCAGCAACGCGTCCAATTCGGATATCCGCAGGATCAGCATCAGGGGCTCGCGTTCAGAGAACGGGCGGAAACCGAAGCGTCCGTAAAACGTCTTTGCCTGCTCGTCGATGGCCTGCACCACGACGGCGCGGGCTCCAATGACCTCCGCCGCGGCGCGGGCACGGCGCGCGGCGTCGACCAGAAGGTCGGAGCCCAGCCGCCGGCCTTGGTAGGCACTGTCCACGGCGAGCTGTCCCAACAGGATGACTGGGACCGGTTCGGGCATGTTACGGCCGGCTCGGGACGAGAGCCGCCGCTTCTCGATAGCGCTTGCGGCCAAGCTGTAGAAGCCGGCAACGCGGTCGCCGTCGCAGGCGACATAGGTGCGCGCGCCACCTTTGGCCTCGTTGAGGCGCGCCTTGCCCTGCAGCCAGGCGTCGAGGGCAGGCACGCCCGATGAGAATTGCGAGACGTCGTGCCGGCGTCCGAGCGGCTCCGGCGCTGCTACCGGTCCCACTGCGGCCGGCGCTCGTAACGCTCCCTCACGGCGGGATCGGGAGCCACCGGCGCGTCTAGCGCGGCGACGAACGCGTTCCAGGCCTCATCGTCGAGGGCGATGATCGGACGCTCGTTCAGAGTCTCGATCGCCGCCGCCTCGCTCGACCGCAGCACGAACTCGGTCCGCGTAACGCCCCGGATCGCCGCCGCGCGGTCGATGAAGGCGAGTCGCTCCTCGGACATCCGGAAGTTGACCTGGGCCAATGTGGCCTCCCTCGCGAGGGTTGCGGACGCAGGATCGTGGAAGACAAGCGTATAGCGTATGTATAGACGCTCGGCAAGGGGACAACTGTATTAGTTGGGAACGGCCGACTCCGGTGGGGAGTTCCCGGCGAGGGCGCAGAGGTCGTGCAGGATGCGCTGGACGCCCTCCAGCCGCGCCTCGGTATCGGGCCAGCGGCGGTTGGCGACGAGGCGATTGTCGGGCCGAAGGCGCACCTCGTTCTCCGGGGTCGAGACGTAGCGGACCAGCGCCGCGGGCTCGCCGAAGCCGCCGTCCCGGAAGCTCAGCACCGCGCCCTTGGGCCCGGCCTCGACACGCTCGATGCCGCTCTGCCGGCAGAGCTGCTTGATCGCCATGATCTCCAGCAGATGGCGCACCGATGCCGGCGGCGGGCCGAACCGGTCGGTCAGCTCGTCGATGAAGGCGTCGATCCCGGCCTGGTCTTCGAGCGCGGCGACGCGGCGATAGAGGGTGAGCCGCACGTCGAGGTCGCGCACGTAGCTCTCCGGGATCAGCACCGAGGTGCCGAGGCCGATGGTGGGCGACCAGCGCTCGGCCGGCGGCGCCTCGCCGCCTGCGGCAGCGCGCGCGGTTGCCACGGCCTCCTCCAGCATGTGCTGGTAGAGCTCGATCCCGACCTCGCGGATATGGCCCGATTGCTCTGCGCCCAGCAGATTGCCCGCGCCCCTGATGTCGAGATCGTGGCTCGCCAGGCTGAAGCCGGCGCCGAGGCCGTCGAGGCGGTGGATGACCTGAAGCCGCTTGTGCGCGGTGTCGGTGAGGCGATGGCCCGGCGGGAGGGTGAGATAAGCGTAGCCGCGCAGCTTCGCCCGCCCGATCCGCCCGCGCAGCTGGTAGAGCTGGGCGAGGCCGAAGCGGTCCGCGCGATGGACGATCATGGTGTTGACCCGTTGCAGGTCGAGCCCCGATTCGATGATCGCGGTGGAGACCAGGACGTCGTACTTGCCGTCGTAGAAGTCTCCCATGATCGTATCGAGCGAGCGCGCCGCGAGCCGGCCGTGGGCGACGGCGAGCTTCACCTCGGGCACCAGCCGACGCACGCGCTCGGCCACCTCGTCGAGATCGGCGATGCGCGGGCACACGTAGAACGTCTGGCCGCCGCGCAGGTGCTCGCGCATCAGTGCTTCGCGCACCACCACCGGGTCGAAGGGCAGGATGAACGTGCGCACCGCGAGGCGATCCACAGGCGGGGTCGCGATAACGCTCATGTCGCGCACGCCGCTCAGAGCCATCTGCAAGGTGCGGGGGATCGGCGTCGCGGTGAGTGTCAGCACGTGGGCTTCGGCCTTGAGCTGCTTCAGGCGCTCCTTGTGGGCGACACCGAAATGCTGCTCCTCGTCCACGACGACGAGGCCGAGATCGTTGAAGACGATCTGCTTGCCGAGCAGCGCATGGGTGCCGATGACGATGTCGACCGTGCCGGCGGCGATGCCGCGCCTGGTCTCCGCCTGCTCCTTGGCCGGCACCAGGCGCGAGAGCTGGGCGATCTCCACCGGCAGTCGGGCGAAGCGCTCGCGGAAGGTCTGCATGTGCTGCCGTGAGAGCAGCGTGGTCGGCGTCAGCACCGCGACCTGCCTGCCAGCGTGGACCGCGTGGAAGGCGGCGCGCAGAGCGACCTCGGTCTTGCCGAAGCCGACATCGCCGCAGATCAGGCGGTCCATCGCCCGCCCGGCATCCAGGTCGCCGAGCGCCTCGTCGATGGCGCGCGCCTGATCCTCGGTCTCGACGTAGGGGAAGCCCGCGCAGAAGGCGTCGTAGAGGGTGCCCGGCGCCGTGAGCTGCGGTGCGGGCCTGGTCGCGCGCTCGGCCGCGAGCCCGATGAGCTGATTCGCCATGTCGCGGATGCGCTGCTTGAGCCGCGCTTTACGTGCCTGCCAGCCGGCCCCGCCCAGCCGGTCCAGCGCAACCGGGCGGTCGGCCGAGCCGTAGCGCGAGAGCAGGTCGATGTTCTCCACCGGCAGGAAGAGCCGGTCGTCGCCCTCGTAGAGGATGCGCAGACAGTCGTGGGGGGCGTGATCGACCTCCAGCGTGACCAGGCCGTCGTAGCGGCCGATGCCATGGTCGACGTGCACCACCAGGTCGCCGTCGGCGAGCGCCGCCACATCGACGAGAAACTCGTCGGCGGGCTTCCGGCGGCGGCGCTCCGGCCGGCTCGCGCGAGCGCCAAGGATGTCCTGCTCGGCGATGACGGCGAGGCCCGTCGAGACGAACCCGCGCTCCAGCGGCAGCACGGCCGCCGCCGCGATGGTCGGCGGTAGCGCGCAGGCCGCCCGCCAATCTGCGACCGGCTCGATTCCGTGCACCCCGTGCTCCTGCAGCAGGCGGACCATGCGGTCGCGGCTGCCGGCGCCGCCGCTTGCGATCAGGATGCGGAGGCCGCTCTCCTGCAGCCGGTCGACGTGCTCGCCGACAGACTCGAACAGTGCGCCATGCCGCTGCGCGCGCTCGGCGACGAAGTCGCGCCCGTCGCGGGCGCCGGCGTCCGCCCCGCCTTCGTCTTCCAAGAAGGGCGAGCACTGCACGACCGGGCGTCCGGCGAGCTGGCGTTGCCATTCTTCGGCATCGAGAAACAGCGACTCGGTCGGGACCGGGTGATAGGGGGTGTCGGCGATCGACGAGGTGGGCGGGTTGGCACGCGCGCCGTAGAAATCGGCGATGGTCTCGAAGCGGTCGTCGCGCACTTCCGCCGCCCGATGGTCGAGCAGAACCGGGCCTTCCGGGACGTAATCGAAGAGCGTCTCCAGCCCCTCGTGGAACATCGGCAGCCAGTGCTCGATGCCGGGATAGCGCCTGCCGGCAGAGACCGCTTCGTAGAGCGGATCGTCGCCGGTCACGGCGCCGAACGCGCGGCGATAGGCACCGCGGAAACGAGCGATGGACTGCGGCGTGAGCAAGATCTCGCTGACCGGCACGAGGTGCAACGCCGCGGCAGGCTCGGCCCGACGCTGCGATAGCGGGTCGAACCAGCGCATGGTTTCGACGACGTCGCCGAAGAAGTCGAGCCGCACCGGGCGCTCTGCGTTGGGCGGGAAGATGTCCACGATGCCGCCGCGCACGGCGTAGTCGCCGGCCTCCATCACCGTGCCGGTGCGCACGAAGCCGTTGCGTTCCAGGTAGCCCAGCAAGGTTTCCACATCGAGCACCGCACCGGCGGCCAGCGGAAGGGTCGCGTCGGCCAGCATGGTGCGGGGCGGCACGCGCTGCACCGCCGCGTTGACCGTGGTGAGCACGACCTTGGGCCGGGCCGCGCCGTCGCTCAGCAGGCGGACGAGGCCGGCGAGGCGCCTGCTTGCGATATCGGCGCGCGGCGAGACCCGGTCGTAGGGCAGGCAATCCCAGGCCGGGATCGTGACCTGGGCGCAGTCGGGATCGAAGAAGGCGAGCATCGCGGCAAGCCGCGCCAGCCTGGCATCGTCGCGGGCGATGTAGAGGACGGGCGCGGCTTGTGCTTGCGCGAGGCCGAGCAGAACCGCCGCGGCGAAGCCCTCGGGGACGCCGCCGAGGGTGGTCTCGCCCGGCGCGGCGAGCGCCTGCAGGCAGCGGTCGGGAACGAGCGCGGTCAACGGCGGCGATCGCGGCTTCGGCTCATGGCCTCGCGCCTGAGCCGCGCCATGAACGGGGTGTCGTGTTCGGCGGGGACCGGCGCCCGCCCGCTGATCCAGTTCGTGATGTCGACATCGCTCGCGGCCAGCAGGCGCTCCGCCTGCGCCACTTCGTCGGGCGGAAGCCGGTGACCAAGCCGGGCGATGACATCGCCGACCAGGAGGTCGGTCTCCTTGGTGCCGGTGCGCGCCGACCGATAACGGAGCCGCCTGCGCCTGGTCTCGATGTCGAGGCCTGCGGTCATGGCCGGCGTGGCCTCGGCGTTGCGGGCGGGCTCAGCCCGCCACGACGGCGGCCGGGTCACGGCCGACGATCCGGCGGTAGATGTCGGGGTCGGTCGCGCCCTCGCTGCCGATGACCAGGATCCGGGAGGCTTCGCCTAGGCCCAATGCCTCGCGCGCCTCCGCATCGTCTGCCGCAGCCATCAGCCCGCCGAGGGAGGCGGCACCGGACTCGCCCAGCACGAGCGGCGGGTCGCCGGCGGCGGGGGCAGCGGCACGGCGCATGGCATCGGTGGCACCCGCATCGTCCAGTGCCATGAAGGCGAAGGCGCCTCGCGCGAGCATCTGCCAGGCGAGCGGCGAGACCTCGGCGGCGGCGAGGCAGGCCATCACCGTGTCGAGATCGCCGGAGGCGGGGCTCGGTTTGCCGTTGACCGCGCTCTGGTAGAGGCAGTCGGCGGTCGTCGGCTCGACCACTACGCCTTTCGGGCTCTTGTCGCCGCAATCCTGGCGGAAGGCGCCGATTACCGCGGCCGCGAGCCCGCCGACACCGGCCTGTACGAAGAGATGGGTCGGCACCGCGCCGCCTAGCGCCGCCCTGATCTCGTCCACCAGCATGGCGTAGCCGTGCATGACCCGGCTCGGTGCCTCGTCGCCGCCGGCGTGCGAAGTGTCCGAGACCAGCAGCCAGCCCCTTGCATTCGCCTCGTCGGCGCAGGCCTCCACCGCCTCGTCATAACTGCCGGCGATGCGCACGATGTCGGCACCCTGGGCTGCGATGGCGCGCTCGCGGCCCTGGCTCACCGGCCCCGGAAGAAACACCGTGCAGCGCGCGCCGGCGCGGCGGGCGCCCCAGGCCACCGCAAGCCCGTGGTTGCCGTCGGTCGCGCAGCACACCCTCACGTCGCTTGCGCGCTTGGCGGCCCGGCCTGCGGCGACCTCCGCGATGGAGACGTCGTCTCCCAGCCGCTCGCGCAGCAGGTGCACCACGGCATAGGCGCCGCCCAACGCCTTGAAGCTGCCGAGGCCGAAGCGCCCGCTCTCGTCCTTGAGCCAGAGCGTCTCGATGCCGAGCGTGGCGGCGAGCCGGTCCAATCGGTGCAGCGGGGTGGGCCGGTAGCCTTCGAAGCCCATGATCGCGGCGCGCGCCGCGGCGCGACGCTCCAGCAGGATCGCCTGCTCGGAACCGCCGGCGTCTCCCGTGGCGGACGCGTAACGTGGATTCACATGGAGCTGGAAGGGGACGGTCATGGCGCAGCCCCGGCTCAGCGCAGGTCAGCGAGCAAGGGCATGACCTCGTCCGCGAAGCGCTCCAGCTGCGCCGCCTTCCCGCTCTCCGGCGCCAGCACGTTCAAGACGAGATGGCGCATGCCGGCCGTGTGGAACGCTCGAATCAATTCAGCGACTTCCGCCGCGTCCCCGAGTGCGCAGTAACGCTCCGCCGCACGGGAAAAATCCATGGCGTAGCGGACGCTCAGGAACTTGGCGGCGAATTCGAGAGCGGTCTCGCGGTCCTCGTCGAGCCTCACGAACAGCAGGTGCGATGTGCCGAAGCGCTCCAGCGTGCGTCCCGCATCGGCCGCAGCGGCGGCGATGGTATCGAGCGAGCGGCGGTAGCGCTCGGGGTCCACGACGTAGGACATCCAGCCGTCCGCCAGTCGGCCGGCGCGCCGCAGCGCGGGGTCGGCGCGGCCGCCGCACCAGATCGGCGGGCCGCCCGGCTGTGCAGGCGGCGGCTGGATCGCGACCTCGGGGAAGGTGTAGAAGCGCCCGTCATGAGCGACCGGGCGGCCGGACCAGAGCTTGCGCAGGACGCGAATCCCCTCACTGAGCCTGGCGCCGCGTTCCTCCACCGGCACGCCGCAAAGCTCGAACTCGAGAGGGAACTCGCCGCCGACGCCGACCCCAAAAATCACCCGGCCGTTCGAGATCGTGTCGAGGGTCGCAACCTGCTTCGCCACGGGCGACGGGTGGCGGAGCGGCAGCAGATAGACCGCCGTGCCGACGGTAAGCCGGTCGCTCAGCGCAGCCGCCTGGGCGAGCTGCAAGAGCGGATCGAGGATCGGGCCCGCGAAGGCCACGTGATCGCCGGACCAGATCGAATCGAAACCCCGTGCATCGAGCAGGCGCACGGTCTCGGGCAGGTCGCGGCCGGCGGCCGCCCCCTCTTCATCGTCGTAGCCCGTCGGCGCCAGCACATTCTGGTAGCCGATGCTCAATCTCGATTCGAGGGGCAGATCCACAACCGGCTCCCGCCTTGGAGAAAATGGCCGCGCACTGTAGCCCGCATGTCTCGATGCGGTCACGGCCCGCGTTGCGCCGATGAGATTTGCGCCGCGCCGCCCTGTGCGGCGGGTGCGGAGGGCCCATACGGGCTGTGCGATCCGGGCGGGATCGCCGGTGTCGAGAGAGGTGACGCGGCGCATTTCGCGCCGGTGCAGGGTGTCGTCGAACGGCCGCGCCCGGTGCATCGTGGCGCGGTTGTCCCAGATCACGAAATCCCCGCTCCGCCACGAATGCCGGTGCACGAACTGAGGCTGTGTCGCGTGCTCGATGAGGTCGCGCAGCAGCAGCCGGCCGTCGGGGACGGGCCGGTCGAGGATTCGCGAGGCGTGCGAGGCGAGGTAGAGAGAGCGCCGCCCGGTGCGCGGGTTCTCCAATATCAGAGGCTGAATGGCCCCCTTGAGCCGGTCGCTCTCTTCCTCGGAGAAATCGAAGCCCAGCGTGATGCGCGAGTACGCGATCGAATGGTGCACGCGGAGGCCTTCGAGGGTCGCCTTCGCCTCGTCCGTCAGGGCGTCGTAGGCCGCCCGCATGTCCGCGAACTCGGTGTCCGACGCGACCGGCGGAAGCACGAGGGCGGCGAGCATCGAGTAGCGGCCGCGCGGATCCTGAAACGACGCGTCGGTGTGCCACAGGCGGTTAGCGATACCGTACTGACGCTTGCGGTCCTCCGCTTCCAGAATCTCTCCGTCCGGGCCCACGTTCGAGACATCGGTGAGCGCTTCGTCGCCGAAGCGGCTCTTCTGCAGGATGCTGATGCCGGTCTTGCGGTGGAGCTCGCCGTCGAGCCGGGTGGCGAAGTCGCGCTGCTCCTCGCTCGAAAGCGCCTGGTCCCGAAACACGAGCACCGCGTGCTCGTCCATGCCGGCCCGTATCTGCTCCAGAGTCTCGTCATCGTGCACGTCGCGGAGATCGACCGGGCTCGCCTCGGCGACGAAGAGGGGGTGGAGCTTGCGGAACTGGAGCGTCATCGGGTCTCGCCCGTCTGTGGGCCCGTTTCGATGGGCAGGTCGGGATCGTACGCCCACTCGCCCATCGAGCCGTCGTAGAGGGTGAGGTCACGGTAGCCGAGCTGGTGCAGGAGGAACAGGCCGACGGTGGCGGAGATACCCCCGCCGCAATAGGCGACGACCTGGCGGTCCGGGGTGATTCGGGCTTCCTCGTGCAGCCGCCGCGCCTCGTCCAGCGGTACGAAGGCGCCGTTCGACGGATCGAGGAGGGTCGCCGCAGGCACGTTGACGCTGCCCGGGATCCGCCCCGGGCGTCCGTAGCGGCTCGGGCCCTCGCCCAGGTGAAACGCGGGCGCGAGCGCATTCACCGCGGCGGTGCCGGCATCGCCGAGCCGGGACAGCACGTACTCGCTGTCCACGAACCGGCCGGGCTGGAGCGAGGCGGTAAAGCTTGCGGGCGGGTATTCGCCCGGTGTGGAAGAGACGGGGCGGCCCTCCGCCTTCCACTTCTCCCAGCCGCCATCGAGCACCGCCGCGCTCTCGAAGCCGAAGGCGCGCAGCATCCACCAGACCCGTGTCGCCCACATGATGCTGCCGGCTGAGTAGAGCACAACGCGGGAGCCGTCGCCGATTCCGAGCGCGCCCATGGCCTCCGCGAACTGCTCTGCGGTGGGGGCCATGAACTTGAGGCGCGTGTCCGGGTCGGAAATCTGGCCCTGGATGTCGAGAAAGACGGCGCCGGGGATGTGCTCGGCGTCGTACTCGGCCCGGCCGGGGACGACTCGGTAAGGGGCATCGTCGCCGGGCTCCGCCGGCTGGAGCCATGTCGTGCAGTCCACGATGCGAAGCCCCGGCGCACCCAGGCTCGCCTCGAGCGCGCCGGTCTCGATCAGCGCCTGCGGCTCGCGCCAGTTCGCGAGATCGGCTCGGCCTTCGGTCATCGACGGTCTCTCCTGCGCTCCGACCGCAATCCTATCGGGGCGCGGCGGCGCGGTCACCGTTGGCCCGTTCAGTGGTCGCTGAGCAGCGAGCCGCAGCCATAGATGCGGTCGTCGAACCCGTTGGCCCGGTAGGCGTGCCAGGCGATCGCGGCGTTGATGGCGATCACCGGCTTGCCCAGCCAGCCTTCCGCCTCCGCCGCGAGCCGCACCATGGAGAGGTTGGTGCCCACCTGCACGATGGCGTCCACGTCCGGGCCGTCGAGCGCGCGCAGCACATCCCGAAGCCTCTCCGGAGTCACCGCCGCGATGGCTGTCGCGCTCGGACACTGGAGGTCCACGTAGCGGGTCACCGGGAAGCCGGATTCCTCGAAGTAGCGGACGATCTGCTCGCGCATGATCGGCTGGTACGGGGTGAGCACCGCGATGCGCCGGGCGCCGACGGCCTCCAGGGCGGCGCTGCACGCTTCCGCCCCGGTCGTCACGCCAATCCCGCACAGCCGCCGGGCCCGTTCGCGGAAGGTCGCGTTGCCCGCGCGGCCGCCCCAGAACGTGGGCGCCGACATCCCCATCACAAGGTAGTCGGGCTCGCAGGTCATGACGTCACGCACCGCGGTCTCGAAGGCCCCGTCCACCTGCTCCAGAAGCGCCGCGAACGCATCGTTCGAGTCGAGAGCCGGGCTCTCGATGTAAATCCGCCCGGTGTGAAACGTGACGCCGGGAATGCGGAAGAGGTGGTTGAAGTCGGCCTCCACGATCGTGTTGGTGGAGGGCACGATGACGGCAAGCTTGGCGCGGAAACCGGCGACGTCGGGCATGGCAGCGGATTACTGACCGTCCGGCGTCTCGGCGCTGAGGTCGGGATAAATCGGGAAGGCGCGGCAGAGAGTCCGCACCTCGGTGCGAATAGCCTGCTCGACCGCCTCGTCGCGCCCGCCCGCCGTTGCCATGGCGTGCAGCACGTCGGCGATCCAGCCCCCGATGCGGCGGAACTCGGCTTCGCCGAAGCCTCGGGTGGTCCCGGCCGCCGAGCCGAAACGCAAGCCCGAGGTCACGCGGGGCGGCTGCGTGTCGCCGGGCACCGCGTTCTTGTTGCAGGTGAGACCGGCGGCTTCCAGGCTGTCGGAGGCCGCGGCCCCGGTCAGCCCGAGCGGACGGAGATCGGCCACCAGCAGCGGCGTGTCCGTGCCGCCCGCGACGATGGCGATGTCCCGCTCCATCAGCGTATCGGCGAGGCAACGCGCATTGGCCAGGACCTGGGCCGCGTAAGCCTTGAACTCGGGCTTGAGCGCTTCGCCCAGGCAGACTGCCTTGGCCGCGACCGCGTTGAGGATCACGCTGCCCTGCACGCCGGGGAAGACCGCTCTGTCCAGCTTGCGCGCGAGCACCGCGTCGTCGGTGAGGATGATGCCGCCGCGTGCGCCGCGCAGGTTCTTGTAGGTGGTCGCCGTGGTGACGTGGGCGTGGGGCAGGGGGCTCGGGTGCGCGCCGCCCGCCACGAGACCGGCGAAATGCGCCATATCGGCGAGCAGGGTGGCACCAACCGAATCGGCAACCCTCCGAAAGCCGGCGAAGTCGATTGCGCGCGGATAGGCCGAGCCGCCGCAGATGATGAGCCTGGGCCGGTGCTCGTGCGCGAGGCGCTCGACCTCGCCCATGTCGATGAGGCCCGCGGCATCGGTGCCGTAACGGACCGGGTTGAACCACTTGCCGGTGAGGTTCGGCGCCGCGCCGTGGCTCAGGTGGCCGCCGGCATCCAGCGCCATGCTGAGCACCGTGTCGCCCGGCTGGAGCAGGGCGAGGAAGACCGCCTGGTTGGCCTGGCTGCCCGAATGAGGCTGGACGTTGGCGAAGGCGCATCCGAAGAGCTGCTTGGCCCGCTCGATGGCGAGGGCCTCGACCTTGTCGGCGAACGCGGCGCCGCCGTAGTAGCGGGCGCCGGGCCGGCCTTCGACGGTCTTGTTCGTAATGACGGAGCCGAGGGCCTCCAAGCTCGCCCGGCTGACCAGGTTCTCCGACGCGATCAGCTCGATCCCATCCTGCTGGCGCGCAAGCTCGCCCGCGAGGGCCGCGTGGACCTCCGGGTCGACTGTTTGCAGGTGATCGAGAAAGTAACCCGGCTCGCGCGCCGGGGTGTCGCTCATTGGGCGGCTGCCGGTTCGAGCAGGCAATCGTCGGCGAGCGGCACCACCGGCGAGAAGTCGGTGTGGTGCTTGAACTCGGGCCGGGCGAACGCGGTCTGGGCGTTGGCGACCGGGTTGAGGATCAGCGAGAAGATCGCGCGGTCCCACGGCGACATGTTGCCCGGCGAGCCGTGGACCATCAGGTCGCCGAAAATGAGGACCGTTCCGGGCGGGCCGAGCGCGGGCGTGATGCCGCCCACGGCGATGAGGTTCGTGACCGTCTCGCGATCCACCACCCAGAGCGGATAGCTCGTGCTCGTCACGTCGTGGAAGGTGGGCAGGGGCTCGTGCCGATGGGAGCCGGGGATGAAATAGAGCGGACCGTTGTAGTGGCTCACTTCGTCCAGCAGGATGTGCAGGTTGAGCGCCTGCGGCGCCGGCACGCCGTCGTCCCGGTGATGGGTGGCGAAGTCGTAGTGCCACTGCCAGACATCGCCCTCGAACGCCGCCTTCACGTTGACCTTGACCTGCTGGATATAAAGCTCGGGGCCCGCGATCTGCTGCGCCGGCACGACCAGGCGCGGGTGGCGCGCGAGGCGATCGAATAGCTCGCTCCGCTGGTGCAGACCCATCATGGTGCGGGGCATGGTGCCCGTCTTCTCGCCGATGTTGGCGTCGCTCTCCTCATCGAAGAGCGGCGGCAGGGCGGCGCGGATCGTTGCCACCTCGGCGGGCGAAAAGACGCCGGGGAGGACTAGCAGGCCGTCCCGGCGGAAGGCCTCAAGCTGTTCGCCGTTCAGCTTCAATGGACCGGCCTCGCCGGTTGCTCACCGCCCCGGTCGCGCGGGGCGCGGGGGGCGCGGGGGTCTCCCTCCAGCGGCAGGGAAACCCCCAACCCCGCTTTGCGAATCGCGACGGCCTACTCGGCGGCGGCGGGCGTCTCGCCCCGCCGGCGCTTGGCCAGCGCGATCTCGTTCGGCGCGCGGTGGTAGGCGCCGTCCTTCATGATCATGAGCAGGTTGTCGTTATCCTGCATGATCGAGACGTCTTTGGTCGGGTCGCCATCCACCAGCAGCAGGTCGGCGAGGTATCCCTCCTTGACCATGCCCACGTTCATGCCCATCAGCTCGCCGGCCCACTTGGTGGCCCCGATCAGCGCCTCGGCCGGCGTGTAGCCGAACATGTTGACGAAATGCTCGAGGTCGCGGGCGTTGGTGCCGATGGGGTTCCAGGCGAAGCCGTAGTCGCCGCCCGGCATGGCGCGGATGCCGCGCTTGCGCACCTCCTTATAGGTGCGGACCGTGTGCTCCATCTTGTAGAAGAGGTTGTAGCTCTCCGCGACCTCGCGGGTCATTCCCCACTCGGCGGCTTCGTACGCGGTCGTGTAGACGATGCCCACCGCCGGTGCCATGTAGACTTCCTTCTTCTTGGCCTCCAGCATGTCGAGGGTCTTATTGGTGCAGTAGTCGGCGTGGTAGATGATGTCGATACCGTGCTTGAGTGCGAGCCGCACCGCCTTGTCGGCCCTGGCGTGGGTGATGATGTTGACGTCGGCCTCGCGCGCGACCTCGGCCGCAGCCGCCACCTCGGCATCGAAGTAGGTGATCTTCTCGGACTGCCCGGGGTGCGCGAACTCGTCGCCCGAGATGTTGATCTTCAGGTTGTCCACGCCTTCCCGCACGCACATGCGGCAGGCCTTGCGTACCTCGTCCGGCCCGTCGGCAATGTAGCCCACCGACTCCTGGTGCATGTGCCACATGCGCTCGTCGCCGAGCCCGCCGGATGACACGATCTCAGGCGACGCCGCCTTGATGCGGGGCCCCGGATAGCGCCCGGCGTTTATCACGTCGCGCAGCACCGGCTCGATGCGGAGCTTGTTGTAGCCGACGCCGGCGGCCGAGAAGAGGCTCGTGAAGCCGGCGTCGAGCATCGTCCGCGCATTGTCGAGCGCGAGCACCATGTGCTCCTCGGGCTGGAGCCGCCCGATCTCTGGCAAGCTCGCGCTGTCGATGTAGCAAACGTGGGAGTGGGGTTCGACCATGCCCGGCATCAGGGTGGCGCCGGCACCGTCCACCACGGTCGCGCCGTTGGCCCTGATCTTGCCCTTGCCGCGCGCGACCTTCTTGATGAGGTTGCCCTGCAGCTTCACCTCGCCCGCATAGGGGCGCTTGGCGTTGCCGTCGAAAATCATCACGTTCTTGAAGAGCGTCTCTGCCATCGTCTCAGCCTCCGCCTCTGGCATGCGCGGCCGCAGTCCCACGGGCCCATGCCGCAGGGTTCGATTCGTAGCGCCGCTCGGGGCGGCGCACGCCGCTGCGTATACCTTAGGCGTCAGTACCAGCGCCCGCAATCGCTAACCCGCGCCGGCAGCCTATGACCGGGAGCACTGGCGGCGCTGTACATCGGCACGGCCGCGGTCTATGACGCGCGCGCCAGCAGGGAGGACACCCATGAAGCTCTATTCGAGCTCCGCGACGCCGTTCGGCCGCAAGGCGGCGATCGTCGCGCAGGAGCACGGCATCGCGCCCGACATCGTGAACGTGAACCCCTTCGAGTCGGAGGAGCTCGAGCGGCTCAATCCGGCCAAGCTCATTCCGGTGCTGGTGATGGACGACGGCACCGTGCTCTACGACAGCCACGCGATCTGCGCCTATTTCGACGAGATCGGCTCGGGGCCGACGATCTATCCCGACGACGACCGCTGGGGCTGGCAGCGCCGCCTGACCCTCGGCACCGCGCTCACGGAGACGAGCGTCCAGTGGATCTTCCAGAAGCGCCAGCCGGCGGACCAGCAGAGCGTCAATCTCAAGACCCACTTCGAGAAGCGGGTGAGGCGCATCGCCAAGGCGCTCGACGGCGATGTGGACGCTTACGCCGCCGCACCTTTCCGTATCGATCATATCGCCATCGTCTGCGGTCTCGGCCACCTGGAGTTCCGCCACGACGACACGTGGCGGGCGGACTGCCCCGCGCTCACGGCGTGGTACGAGGACATCCAGAGCCGGCCGAGCGTCGCCGCGACACAGCCCACGGACTGACGCCGGGAGGAAGAAAGCGCCATGATCGACCTGCACTACTGGCCGACGCCCAACGGCAAGAAGGTGACCATCCTGCTGGAGGAATGCGGGATGCCCTATCGCCTTATCCCCTGCCACATCGGGAAGGGCGATCAGTTCGAGGAGTCGTTCCTTAGGATCAGCCCCAACAACCGCATGCCGGCGCTGGTGGACGACGACCCGCCCGGCGGCGGCGCGCCGGTTAGCGTCTTCGAATCGGGCGCGATGATGATGTACATCGCCGAGAAGGCCGGTCGCTTCTACCCGCAGGACCTGCACGGCCGCTACGAGGTCAACCAGTGGATCATGTGGCAGATGGCGAACCAGGGCCCGAAGTTCGGCGAATTCGGCCACTTTCGCCGGCTGGGCGACGACGAGGGCGACCAGACCTACGCCATCACGCGCTTCGGCAACGAGGTCAACCGGCTCTACGGTGTCATGAACAACCGGCTCTACGACCGGCCCTATCTCGCGGGCGAGGAGTACACCATCGCCGACATGGTCTCCTATCCCTGGGCCGTCTACTGGGAATCTCAGGGGCAGGACATCAACGATTTCAAATACTTCAAGCGCTGGTTTGAAGTGCTTTCAGAGCGTAACGGTGTGAAGCGCGGCATGGCGGCGGGCGAAGACCTGCCGGAAGACCCCGATACCCTCTCCGACGAGGAGAAGGCGCGGCGCCGCGCTCTGCTCTACAACCAGCGGGCAAGGCCGGCGCCGGGTTGAGCAGGCACGCGACTGCTTCGTTTCCCTCAGGCGCCGGGCGCTCGCTCCGTTCGCTTGGCTACGCGCCTTCGGCGCGGCGCGCGGTCGCGCGCTCCGGCCCGCTGCGCGGCCCGGTGCACTGCTCGTCAGTCGACTGGCTTCCAGTCCCCTGCGGGTTTGAGCTTCTTGGCTTCGGGGATCACCTCGGCGCCGAAGCGCTCGATCTGGTCGAGCTGCTCGGAGAGCGCGCCCGAGGGGCAGTCCAGCATGCAGACCGCCATCGAGAAGCCGGCATCGGCGAACGCCGCGAGGTCTTCGAGTATCTGCTCGGCTGTGCCGGTGCAGGTGAGGCGCGGACTGGCCTGCGAGGCCGGGGCGCCGGCATCGGTAATGCGCGCGGTGGCGGCGCAGAGCATCAGGAAGTCGGAGGGGCTCCGGCCTTGCGCCTCAAGCTCGCGGCGCACCTCGTCCTGGAGGGGGGCGAAGCGCCCGGCCTCCACGTGGGAGTCGAGGAAGAGCGGATAGAGGCCGTTGCAGAAGCGCGCGGCACGCCTCGCGCCCCGGATCGTGTTGCCGCCGAAGACGATCGGCGGGTGCGGGCTCTGCTGCACCGGTTTCGGGTCCTGGGAGACGTCCTTGAAGCTGTAGTAGTTGCCCTCGAACGTGGCGAGGTCGCCGGTCCAGGAGGCCTTGTAGATCTGGATGCACTCCTCGGTGCGCCGGTTGCGCTCCTCGTAGTCGATGCCGACAGCGTCGAACTCCTCGACCATCCAGCCGACGCCGACGCCGAGCATGAGCCGGCCGCCCGAGAGCCGGTCCACGGTCATGAACTGACGCGCGTCCGAGAGGGGATGGCGGTAGGGCGCGATCAGCACGCTGGTGGCGAGCTTGAGGGTCGTGGTCTGCACCGCGACGGCGCCCATGACGACGGCTGCGTCCAGCATGTTGTGGCGGCGCTGGTAGGCGCGCTGGCCGGAGACGTTGGCGGTGTGGAAGCTCTCGGAAGCGTAAGGTATGCAGACGTGGTCGGGATACCAGATCGAGTGGATGCCCGCGCGCTCGGCGGTCTGGGCAACCCGGATCGGGTCCATCTGCTCCACCGGCGTGTGGTGGAGGAACATGTTGACGTCGTCACGGTAGGACTGTCCGTGGGTGTTTCCGTAAAGCCCGACTTCCATGATGCTGCCCCTCTGGTTCGCCCGATTTCTGGCGGGCCGGGATTATGCCGTCCGCATCGCTTGCCTGGAAGCGCCGTCGCGCGCGCGGTAGCCTCGAAGAGCCGCGCGAGTCGAGGAGCCGCGCGGACCTGACACAGACGGATCGAGGGCGGTCATGCGGGTCTTCATTGCCTGTCTCGGAACCGAGACAAACACCTTCTCGTCGTTGCCGACGGGCGAGCAGACCTATCGGGACACGGCCGTCTTCGACGACGATGCGACGCGCCATGCGCCCAACCCCTTCAGCCTGCCGCTGCACATCTGGCGCGAGCGCGCCGAGGCGGAAGGGCGCGAGGTGATCGAGGGTCTCTGCGCCTTCGCCCAGCCGGCGGGGCGGACGATCCGCCGGGTCTACGAGGGCTATCGCGACCGCATCCTTGCGCAGGCCAAGGCCGCGCTGCCGCTCGACCTCGTGCTGGTGAACATGCATGGCGCGATGGTGGCGGAGGGCTACGACGACTGCGAGGGCGACCTGCTGGCCCGGCTGCGCGAGGTCGTTGGCCCCGACGCGGTGATCGGCGGCGAGCTCGACCTGCACTGCCACATCACGCCGCTGATGCTGGAGGCGGCCACGGCGCTGCTCACCTACAAGGAGTATCCCCACATCGACATCGGCGAGCGGGCGGGGGACCTGTTCAGGCTCTGCCACGACGCGGCTCTCGGGCGCACCGCGCCGGTGATGGCCGCCCACGACTGCCGCATGATCAGCATGTGGCGCACCACGGACGAGCCGATGCGGACCTTCGTCAACCGCATGAAGGTGCGCGAGGGGAGCGGCGGAATCCTCGCCGTTTCCTTCGGCCACGGCTTCCCCTGGGGCGACGTGGCCGAGGTAGGGGCCAAGACGCTGGTGGTGGCCGATGGCGACGAGGGCAAGGCGGCGGCGCTGGCCGCCGATCTCGGCGCCCGGCTCTGGGCGATGCGGGAGGAGACGCGGCCGACGTCAATCGGGATCGACGACGCCATCGACCGGGCATTGGCGGTCGACGGCGGGCCGGTCGTGCTGGCAGACGTCTCGGACAATGCCGGCGGCGGCGCGCCGAGCGATTCCACATTCATCCTGGAGCGCCTGATCGCGCGCGGCGTCGGCGATGCGGCGAGCGGTCTCTACTGGGACCCGGTGGCCGTGCGCTTCTGCATGGAAGCTGGGGAGGGGGCCTCGCTCCGGCTCCGCATCGGCGGCAAGTGCGGCCCGGATTCGGGCGACCCGGTGGACCTCGCGGTCACGGTCGAGCGCATCGTCACCGGTGCCGCGCAGACCTTCGGCGCGGCCCGCAACAGGATCGGCGATGCCGTTAGGGTGCGCGCGGAAGGCGGCCTGGACCTCGTGCTCAACACGGTGCGCACGCAGGTCTTCCATCCCGACGCGTTCGCCGCCGTCGGCCTCGATCCGGTGGGCAAGAAGATCGTGGTGGTGAAGTCCACCCAGCACTTCCACGCCGGCTTCGCCCCGATCGCGAAGGAGATTCTCTACGTCGCGGCGCCCGGCGCCATCGCGCCCGACTTCGCGGCGATCCCCTACACCAAGCTGGCGAAGCCATATTGGCCCAGGGTCGAAGACCCGTGGGCAGCGTGAGAGCGGGAGAGACGACATGGCGATGGACTTGATCGTGCGCGGCGCCAATCTGCCCGATGGACGGATCGGCGTGGACATCGGCGTGCAGGATGGGCGCATCGTCGCCGTGGAGCCCGCGCTGCAGGCCGAGGCCGGGCAGGAGATCGACGCGACGGACCGGCTGGTCACGCCGCCCTTCGTCGATGCCCATTTCCACATGGATGCGACGCTGACGCGCGGCCTGCCGCGCACCAACCGCTCAGGCACCCTCTTCGAGGGCATTCAGCTATGGGGCGAGCTGAAGCCGCTCTTGACGTCCGAGGCGGTTGCCGAGCGGGCGATGACCTATTGCGACATGGCGATCGCGCAGGGAATCCAGGCGATTCGCAGCCATGTCGACGTCTGCGACGAGAGGTTGATCGGGGTCGAGGCGCTGCTGGAGGTCAAGCGCCGGGTCGCGCCGTACATCGATCTGCAGCTCATCGCCTTCCCGCAACAGGGCTACTACCGCTATCCCAACGCGCAGGAACTGTTCAAGCGGGCGCTCGACATGGGTGTCGAGGTGATCGGCGGCATTCCGCACTTCGAGCGCACGATGGCGGATGGCGCCGCGTCGGTGACCGAGCTTCTGGAGATCGCGGCGGAGCGCGGGCTGCTGGTCGACATGCACTGCGACGAGACCGACGACCCGATGTCGCGGCACGTCGAGATGCTCGCCAGGGAGACCCTGCGCCTCAACCTGCAGGGGCGGGTGGCGGCATCGCACCTGACCTCCATGCACGTCATGGACAACTACTACGTCAGCAAGCTGATCCCGCTGATCGCCGAGTCGGAGATCGACGTGATCCCCAATCCCCTGACCAACATCGCGGTGTGGGGGGACAACGACGGCAGCTATCCCAAGTGGCGCGGCATCACCCGCGTGCCGGAGCTGAACGCGGCCGGCATCACCATAGCCTTCGGCCAGGATTGCGTGATGGACCCGTGGTACGCCTACGGCAGTGCCGACATGCTGGAGGTCGCGCACATGGGCTCGCACGTGACGGCCATGTTCGGGGAGAACGAGGTGCGGGCCTGCTTCGACGCGATCACCGTGAACCCCGCGAAGATCATGCACCTCGAGGGCTACGGGCTGGAGCCCGGCTGTTATGCCGACATGGTCGTGCTCCAGGCTGCGGACCCGTTGGAAGCGATCAGGCTGCGGGCGACGCGGCTCGCGGTGATCCGCCGCGGCGAGGTGGTCGCACGCACCCCGGTGGCCGTGACGGAGCTCTCCGTGCCGGGGCGGCCCAACAGCGTGGCGCTGACCTACAAGCCGCAAGGCTAACCCGCCAGCGGCGCGCCGCTCGGAGGGAGCCCGATGGCCTGACGAATCCCGCTTCATCCCGCGTTGTTCCGCTTCATCCCGGTAGAACGTCCGCAAATGGTGTACACAAGGGCGCCGGGGCGGGCCGGCGACGGTTGCGAAAACGGGAGGGAACGGAGCGATGTTGGGCAGGGTGGAGAGTATCTGGCGGTACCCGGTGAAGAGCATGCGGGGCGAGGAGGTCGACGAGATTTTTGTCGCCTTCACCGGCCTGATGGGCGATCGGGTCTATGCCATCGCGTCCACCGCCGCGCCCGCGTCGTTCCCCTGGCATACGGCGCGCGAGCAGGAGGACCTGGTGCTCTACCAGGCGCGCTTCAAGCAGCGCGACGGCACGCTCAAGCCCGACAACATGGAAGAGGCGATGGGCCATCCCGCCAACGTCCACGCGCCCTTTCCCGAGGCCGAGGCCTTCGCCGTCGAGGTCGAGCGCCCCGACGGCTCGGTCGTGGACATCGAGGACCCGGCCTTCCTGGACGGGATCGAGGACAGGTCCAAGGGCGCACTCTCGCTGCGCTTCACCCAGCGGAGCATTGTCGATTGTCGCCCGGTCACGCTGTTCTCGCTCCAGACCGTGGGCCAGCTTGCCGAGGAGACCGGCATCGATGTCCATAAGCTCCAGTTCCGCGCCAACTTCTACGTCGACTGGGCGGAGCAGGGCGGCTTCTACGAGGACGAGCTGGTGGGGCGCAGGGTCACGGTGGGCGACGCGGTCGAGCTGATGGTCGTGGAGCGCGACCCCCGCTGCAAGTTCATCACCATCCACCCGGAGACCGCCGAGACCGCGCCCGCGCTGCTCAAGCACGTCAACCGCACGCGCGACGGCTTCGCAGGGGTGTATGCGGCGGTGATCAAGGAGGGGCCGGTCAAGAGCGGCGACGAGATCGCGCTGGTGGACTGAGGGCCCAAGCCCGGCCGCCGTTCTTTCGATAGCGGGAGTATCGCGACATGGCTGAATCCCAGCCGCGCTGGCAATTCTGGATCGACCGGGGCGGGACCTTCACCGACATCGTGGGGCGCGGTCCCGACGGCGCCCTGGTGACGCGCAAGCTGCTCTCGGAGAACCCGGAGCACTACCGGGATGCCGCGATTCAGGGCATCCGGGAGCTGATGGACGTCGCCGCCGGCGCGGCGATCCCCGGCGGCGAGATCGACGTGGTCAAGATGGGCACGACGGTGGCGACCAACGCCCTGCTGGAGCGCCAGGGCGACCGCACGCTGCTGGTCACGACCGCGGGCTTCGCCGATGCGCTCCGCATCGGCTACCAGACGCGGCCCAACCTCTTCGACCGCCAGATCGTGCTGCCCTCGATGCTCTACGAGCGCGTCGTCGAGGTGGACGAGCGGGTGATGGCGGACGGCACCGTTCTCCGCACGCTGGACAAGGCGACGGCGCGGCCCTTGCTCCAGGCCGCCTACGACGACGGCATCCGCTCCGTCGCCATCGTCTTCATGCACGGCTATCGCTTTCCCGCGCACGAGCAGGCGGCGGCGGAGGTTGCGCGCGAGATCGGTTTCACCCAGATATCGACCAGCTACGAGACCAGCCCGCTGATGAAGCTGGTGAGCCGCGGCGACACCACCGTGGTCGATGCCTACCTCTCGCCCCTGCTGCGCCGTTACGTCGATCAGGTGGCGGCCGAGCTTGGCGGCACGCGGCTCATGTTCATGCAATCGAGCGGCGGGCTCACCGACGCGACGCTATTCCAGGGCAAGGACGCCATCCTGAGCGGGCCGGCCGGCGGCATCGTCGGCGCCGTGGAGACCGCGGGGCAGGCCGGCTTCGACAAGATCATCTCGTTCGACATGGGCGGCACGTCGACCGATGTCGCGCACTACGACGGCGCCTACGAGCGCGCCTTCGAGACGCTGGTGGCGGGCGTGCGCATGCGTGCGCCGATGATGCTGATCCACACGGTGGCGGCGGGCGGCGGCTCGATCTGCTTCTTCGATGGCGCGCGCTATCGCGTGGGGCCTGAGTCGGCGGGAGCCGATCCGGGCCCCGCGAGCTACCGGCGGGGCGGGCCGCTCTGCGTCACCGACTGCAACGTCATGCTGGGCACGCTGCAGCCCGAGTTCTTTCCGCACGTCTTCGGTCCCGGCCAGGACGAGGCGCTGGATGCCAAGGTGGTGAGCGAGAAATTCGCGGTGCTGGCGGAGGAGATTCGCAAGGCCACGGGCGACGAGCGGACGCCCACCGAAGTCGCCGCCGGCTTTCTCAAGATCGCGGTCGAGAACATGGCGAACGCGATCAAGAAGATCTCCGTGCAGCGCGGCTACGACGTGACCGGCTACACGCTCAACTGCTTCGGCGGTGCCGGCGGCCAGCACGCCTGCCTGGTGGCCGACGCGCTCGGCATGACGACCGTGCTGATCCATCCCTTCGCCGGCGTGCTCTCGGCCTACGGCATGGGCCTCGCCGACATCCGCGCGCTCCGGGAGAGAGCCGTCGAGGCGCCGCTGGACGACGCGCTGATGCCGGAGCTTGCGGCGGTGCTCGACGATCTCGCCGCCCAGGCCGAGGCGGAGCTGAGGGAGCAAGACATCCCCGACGCGCGAATCGAGATCCTGCGCCGCGCGCACATCCGCTACGAAGGGAGCGACACGCCGCACGCCATCGAATTCGGAACGCCGCAGGAGATGCAGGCCCGCTTCGAGGACGCGCACCATCGGACCTACGGCTTCGTCATGCCGCAGAAGAGGCTGATCGTCGAAGCGGCGGCGGTCGAAGGCATCGGCGTGATGGCAGAGACGCAGGAACCGGACCGGAGCGTCCGGGCGACGGCCGATGAGCTTCCGCAGCTCGCGACAGTGCAGGCCCACATGGAGGGGCGCGCGCACGACACGCCGGTCTATGACCGAGATGCCATGCTGCCCGGCAACCGCGTCACCGGCCCCGCGATCATCCGCGAGCAAACGGCGACTACGGTGGTCGAGCCCGGCTGGCAGGCGGAACTGACGGCGAAGAGCCATCTCGTGCTCACCCGTGTCGTCCCGTTGGAGCGCACATTCGCGGTGGGCACCGAGTGCGACCCAGTGATGCTCGAAGTGTTCAACAATCTGTTCATGTCGATCGCCGAGCAGATGGGCGTGACGCTGGAGAACACCGCCTATTCGGTGAATATCAAGGAGCGGCTCGATTTCTCCTGCGCGATGTTCGATCCGGACGGCAACCTGGTGGCCAATGCGCCGCACATCCCGATTCACCTGGGCTCGATGGGCCAATCGGTGCGCACGGTGCTGCAGGAAAACCGCGGCGCCCTGAGGCCCGGCGACGTGTACGTGGTGAACGCGCCCTACAACGGCGGCACCCACCTGCCGGACGTGACGGTCATCACGCCGATCTTCGACGAGGTGGGGATAGAAATCCTGTTCTTCGTCGCGAGCCGCGGCCATCACGCCGATATCGGCGGGCGCACGCCGGGCTCCACGCCGCCGGACAGCCGCACGGTGGAGGAGGAGGGCATCCTCTTCGACAACTTCAAGCTGGTGGATGCCGGCGAGTTCCTGGAGGACAAGCTGCGCGCGCACCTGGCCGCCGGCCGCTACCCCGCGCGTCAGCCGGACCACAACGTCGCCGATCTCAAGGCACAGATCGCCGCCGGCAACAGGGGCGTCGGCGAGGTCCACAAGATGATCGCGCAGTTCGGGCTCGACGTGGTCCACGCCTACATGCGTCATGTCCAGGACAACGCGGAGGAGCAAGTGCGCCGCGTCATCGACGTGATGTCGGACGGCGAATTCGCCTATCCGCTGGACGAAGGCGGCGAGATCAGGGTCAAGATCAGCTTCGACAAGGAGAAGCGCGAGGCGACCGTGGACTTCACCGGCACCAGCGCGCAGCGGCCCACCAACTTCAACGCGCCGTCGGCGGTTTGCCGCTCGGCCGTGCTCTACGTCTTCCGCACCCTGGTGGACGACAACATCCCGCTCAACGAGGGGTGCCTGAAGCCGATCAACATCGTCATCCCCGAGGGTTCCATGCTGGCGCCCCAATACCCGGCCGCCGTCGTCGCCGGCAACACCGAGACCAGCCAGGCGGTGACCGACGCGCTATACGGCGCCCTCGGCGTGCTCGCGGCAAGCCAGGGGACGATGAACAACGTCATCTTCGGCAACGACACGCACCAGTACTACGAGACCGTGTGCGGCGGCTCGGGCGCAGGCCCGGGCTTCGACGGCACCTCGGCCGTTCACACGCACATGACCAACACGCGCTTGACCGACCCCGAAGTGCTGGAGTGGCGCTACCCGGTGATGCTCGACACGTTCTCGGTGCGACACGGCTCCGGCGGCGCGGGCGCCTACGTCGGCGGCTCCGGCTGCGACCGGCGAATCCGCTTCCTGGAGGACATGGAGCTGGTCATCGTCTCCAACCACCGCATCGTGCCGCCCTACGGCATGGCCGGCGGCGAGCCTGGCCAGTGCGGTCGCAACTGGGTCGAGCGGGCGGACGGCAGCGTGACGGAGCTGGAGGGGCGGGACATGACCCACGTCGGGCCGGGCGATGTCTTTGTCCTGCAGACACCGACGGGCGGCGGCTACGGGCCGGCGGCGGAGCGGGCCGAGCCGCTGCCGGAAGCCGCCGAGTAAAGGTGAGCTACACGAAGATCCAGGGGAGGACTGCCATGACGCTTACGCTCGACGAAGCCAACCGCATTGCCGCGGGCGCGATCGACCACGCGCGAAGCATCGATATCCTGGTCTGCGTCGCGGTGTGCGATGCGGGCGGAAAGCTGGTCTCGTTTCAGCGGATGGACGGGGCCATCTGGGCCGCCGTCTACGGCTGCCAGGGCAAGGCCGCCGCATCGGCCGCCTTCGGCCGCCCCAGCGGCGATCTCACCGAGCGCGCGGACCATCCCACCTTCCGCGGTATCGTCGCCGCCGACGGTGGGCACATGATCCTGGGCCGCGGCGGCGTGCCGATCATGCGCGACGGCCGGGTCATCGGCGCCTGCGGTGTCGGCGGCGGCACCGGCGAGGAGGACGAGGAGTGCGCCAGGGCGGGCGTCGCAGGCATTTGACCGTGGACTTCCGCGCGGAGTCTTGAGGCGCAGGCGCGCGGTCGGGCCTGACGATCCGGCCGGCTCGACGCCCCGGACCATGGTGCGGTTCACGGCACGGGGCACCTGTGCCAGGATCGCGCCATGCTGCCTACGAGCGAACCGCCCGCGCCCTACGCCATTGCCACCGCTTGTCTCGGTGAATCCCACTCATCCCACTTAATCCCGCTTATCCCAGGGAATCCCACTTATCCCAGGGAATCCCACTTATCCCAGGGAATCCCACTTATCCCGGCGAATCCCGCTTGTCCCGGCGAATCCCGCTTATCCCAGGGAATGCCGCTTATCCCAGGGAATCCCGCTTATCCCAGGGAATCCCGCTTATCCCAGGGAATCCCGCTTATCCCAGGGAATCCCACTTATCCCACTCAATCCCGGCTAATCCCGCATGAAGTACAGGCATGCCGAGGTGGGACGCGGAACGGGACCGGGGGTGCGGTGAGATACTCGGGTTAGCCGGTCAGCCGTAGCGGTAGTCGCGGCGCGCGCCTTCCGGCGTGATCCAGCCCTCGCTCAGGTCTTCGGCGATCATGGCGGGGTCGCGCTCTGCGACATCGCCGTAGCCGCCTGCGCCCGGCGCGATCAGGCGCACGCGGTCGCCGGGGCCGATGGTCGCGTTGGCGAACTTGCTGGGCGAGGTCTTGCCGAAGGCCTCGGTGAAGGGGCGCCAGCCGTTGCCGCCGGCTTCCTGATAGAAGAGCCCGCCCGTCGCGCCCGGCCCGCCGCCGAGCAGGCCCCAGGGCTGCATCTTGTGACGGTCTGAGACCGAGCTCACCGTGATCTCGGTGTCCATGCAGCGGAGGATCTTGGCGAGCGCATGGGCGCCCCGGTATTGGCCGGGCCCGCCGGTGTCCGGCTGCAGCGCGTACTCCTCGATCATCCACGGATAGCGCACCTCGAACACCTCGATCGGCACCATGCGCGAGTTGCCGTTGATGCAGTTGATGACCTCGTTGCCGTCGGCGAAGGAGCGCCCGCCCCAGGCGGCGCAGGTGAAGTCGTAGCAGACCACGTAGTCGCCGGAGCGCGGGTCGGTGGCGCCGAACAGGAAGTTGCTGTGGGTGCCCGCGTCGGTGGCGAAGGCGCGGTCCGGCACGCACTGCGCGAGCGCCGCGATGATCGTGTAGGCGATGCGGATGTGGGTCTCGGTGTTGCCGCCGACGCAGGTGGCCGGATAGTCCGCGTTCACCAGGGAGCCGCCGGGCGCCACGATCTTGATCGGGCGGAAGCAGCCCGAGTTCTTGGGGATCGACGGGTCGGTGAGGTGCAGGATCGCGTTGTAGGCCGAGGACCACGCGACCGAGAGGACGGCGTTGATCGGCCCCTGCGCCTGGGCGTCCGTGCGGCCGTAGTCGACCACCACCTCGTCGCCCTGGACGTGGACATCGACGTGGATCTTGTAGGGCCGGTCCTCGATGCCGTCGTCCTCCATGTAGTCGGCGAAGCTGTAGACCCCGTCGCGGAAGGCGGAGAGCTCGGCCCGCATGCGCGACTCCGCGTAGTCCATCAGGTCGTCGGCGGTCTTGCGGAATGTGTCCGGCCCGTACTTCTCGATCAGCGCGGTGAGCCTGGCGGCGCCCACGTCGACGGCGCTGATGAGGGCGCGGAAGTCGCCGTAGTTGGCGCGGGGCGTGCGGTAGTTCGCGAGCAGCAGCTTCCACACCTCGACCACGTCCTTTCCGCCCTCCTTGATCTTGACCGGGGGGACGCGCATGCCCTCGTGGAAGATCTCGGTGGCCTCGCCGGCGAAGCCGCCGGGGACCATGCCGCCGACCTCCGCCACATGACCGATGGCGACGGCGTAGCCCATCAGCTCGCCCCGGTAGAACACGGGCTTGATGAAGGTGTGCTCGGGCGTGTGCATGCCGCCCCGGTAGGGGTCGTTGTGGACGATGACGTCGCCTTCCTCGACCTCGTCGTGCGGGATTTCCTGGGCCGAGGTCTGCAGCACGAGCGGCAATCCGCCGATCTGCGAGGGGTTGAACTCGGCAACCCCGATCAGCTCGCCCCGCGTGTTGCCGAGGCCGCAGGTGAAGTCCAGGCCCTCGTTGAAAATGGTCGAGTAGGAGGTCTTCATCATCGTGATGCCCATCTCGCGGCAGATGGACACCATCGTCGAATCGATGATGTTCATGGTGACCATGTCCATGGCCGGACCTCCTGAGGGGTGTCGCTATCGGGGCGGCGGCCACAGTGGCGCAGCACCTGCCGAGCCGCAAGGCGGGAGGGAGGCACTCCCGTCGCTGGTCTTGCTCGGCGATCCAGCAGGGGTTGACTTGCGATCAACTATGTCCCATATATGGGTTCAGGTGTTGATTTCTAATCAACCTGTCCGCGAGCCTGACGAGCACGCGGCCAAACAATTCAAATGGAAGGGGACTAGCGATGTCTGATGCAACAAGACCATGGCCGAAGGGTCTAAGGAGACGACGCAATGGCAGCGAGTACGCCACCCAGTAAGTACCGTTCATACTACGGCAATTTCTTTCGGAATTTTCCCAATTTCAGTATCAACCTTAAAGTTCATGCGCGTGATCGGATGCGGCAGCGCAATATTCAGTTGCCGCAGATATCGACAGTCTTGAGATCAGGATCGCTAGTGCGCGTTGAGTCCGATATCAGGAGTGGACTCGACAAGTATCGGGTGTCAGGACGCGACGCGGACGGAAGGAACCTGGAGATCGTAGTTAATCTGGTTGAATCCGGCGAAGGCCGAGTCGATGTCATCACAGTTATAGGCTAATCCGACACCGGAAGTGACGGCCGGCATGGGAGAAGAGAAGTAGCTAGTGAATGGCATTAGGCAGGGGGAGGAAAGGCGGGGCGAGCGTGGCTGAAGACGTTCAGACCTAAGTTCGCCCTAAATTGAAGGAGCAATGCGTAAGACGAGTGAATACGACGCCACGGTCGAGATGGGGCTACCCGTGACCCTGATCGATACCGTTCTGGAAGACGATGACGGCAACGTGGAAATACCGAACCTGGACATGCTGCTGGCGTCCGTCGCCGTGGCTCGCGTAATCGCGCCGGTTCAATTGGTCGGGGCGGAACTCCGCTTTCTCCGTCATGTTCTGCATCAGACGGGGTCTGAGTTCGCCCGTGCCATCGATCTGAGTGACAAGACCGTCGTCTCGCGCTGGGAGAACGGCAAGTCGCGCCCTGGAGGCTACACGGAAAAGATCATCCGGCAGCTAATCCTGAATATGCTGGGTCACCGCGCCCCCGGTATCGAGATACCGGAAAACGCAATCCCCGGCATGAGGATCCGGCAGCGCGAAGCCTCGGAGGGTCCACTGCCGATGGCGTTCAGCTTCAAGGGCCGTTCAGAATCGGATGGCCGGCCCGTAGATTGTTACGCGGAGGCGGCGTGATTGGCGGCGAAGGAGCCCACCGCCGCGGAGTTCACTGCAATCAGTCGAAGGGCGCGAGGCTTGCCTGCGCCTTGCGTGTCAGGCCCTTGCGCACGATGCGGTAGGAGTCGGCGAGCCGCTGGCGAAGCTCGTCCTCCGGCAGATCCCAGGGGATGTTGATCCAGGAGCGGTGGAAGTAGGGCGCCTTGCGGCCGACGCCCATCTCGATGAGCATCTGGGCGGTCTCGACGCTGTCGGTCTTGATGGAGACTCCCGGCAGCTTCGAGCCGATGGAGGCGAACATCTTGCCGCCCACCTTCCAGGCGTCGTGTCCGCCGCCCCAGGGATCCGACACCTCGGCGCCGGGGAACGTCTCGCAGATTGCATTCACCGTATCGCGGCTCATCCATTGCCTCCCGCCCGCCTCGGCAGATCGGACCAAGCTGCCATTCTACCGCGCGACGATGCACGTGAGCAGAGCGTGAGAGCGGGGCGACTCCCGCCGCGCCATGACTCTCTGCCGCCCGTCGGTTAGCATCGGCGCCGGCCCGCGCGGCGGATGGACGCCAAGCGCGTAAGGGAGGGACCGATGGAAGGGCACGCCGCAACCAATTTGAGCCTCGAGCAGATGGATGTGGAGACGACGCTCCACGCCTTCACCCCCATCCACGAGCACGAGAAGACCGGCCCGCATATCATCACTAACGGCGACGGTATCTACGTCACCGACAGCAAGGGCGACACGTATATCGACGCGATGGCCTCGCTCTTCTGCGTCAACGCGGGCTACGGGCGGAGCGAGATCGGCGAGGCGATCGCCGACCAGGCTCGGAGCTTCCCCTACTTCCACACCATGGCGGGCCACGCCAACGAGCAGCAGATCAAGCTGAGCGATCGGCTCATGGATATTCTGCCGGACAACATGAGCCGGATCCTCTACGCAAGCTCGGGCTCGGAGGCGAACGACGCCAACGTCAAGCTCGCCTGGATGTATCAGCGCTGCCGCGGCAAGCCCGAGAAGCGCAAGATGATCGCGCGGAGCATGGGCTATCACGGCGTGACCGGGATCGCGACCAACCTCTCGGGCCTGCCGCTCATGCACGAGGCCTTCGGGCTGCCGCTGCCGGGCTTCCTGCACACCGAGAAGGGCCACTATTTCTGGGAGGGCGAGCCCGGCGAGAGCGAGCGGGATTTCTCCAAGCGCATGGCCGCCGCGCTGGAGGAGCAGATCGTCCAGGAGGGGCCGGAGACCGTCTGCGCCTTCATCGCCGAGCCCGTGATGGGCGCGGCCGCCTGCGTCTCGCCGCCCGAGGGCTATTTCGAGGAAGTCCAGGCGGTGCTCAAGCGCCACGACGTGCTCTTCATCGCCGATGAGGTGATTACCGGCTTCGGGCGCCTCGGCTCCTGGTTCGCGACCGAGAAGTACGGCCTCGATCCCGATCTGATGACGCTGTCCAAGGGCATCACCAGCGCTTACGTGCCGCTCTCCGCCTCGGTGATCTCGGACCGCGTGTGGGAGGTGCTGCACGAGGGCTCTAAGGACATCCCGATCTTCGCCCACGGCCACACCGCGAGCGCCCATCCGCTCGCCTGCGCGGCTGCCAACGCCAACCTTGCGTTGATGGAGCAGGAGGACATGGTGGGGAACGCCGCATCCACCGGTGCCTACTTCAAGCAGCAGCTCGAGGAGCGCGTCGGCCCCCACCCGCTGATGGGTGAGATTCGCGGCGACGGCCTGATGCTGGCGATCGAGCTGGTGGCCAACAAGGAGACCAAGGAGGAGCTCAACCTGGAGTGGGATTGCTCACACCGGTTGTTCGACCTTTGCCTCGAGGAGAAGCTGATCACACGCGGCTTCTTCGGCCACAACTCGACCTCGTTCGCGCCGCCGCTCTCAATCACGCGCGACCAGGTGGACGACGTGATCGACCGCTTCTCCCGCGGCCTCGACAAGCTGACGGCCGACCTCAAGTCGGAGTACGGGTTCAGCCCGGCGGGCTGAGGGGTAAGTCTCAACAGAATAGGGCGTCCGCCTTCGCGTGGCAGGCGCCCGGACGAGCAGGCGGCAGCTACGCCGCCTGCTTCGTCTTGAAGCCGTTCTCCTCGATCCAGCGGGTGGTGTCGTCGAGGGCGGCGGCGAAGCGGCGCATCATCTCCTCGACCTCGGCCTCGGTCATCACCAGCGGCGGGGCGAAGGCGAGACTGTCGCCGGCTAGCGCGCTTCTGATGATGAGGCCGTGCTCGCGGGCGCGGTCCACCGCGTAGGTCTTCACGCCGAAGGAGGGGTCGAAGGAACGCCGGGTCTCCTTGTCGGCCACCAGCTCGATGGCGCCCATCATGCCGACTCCGCGGGTGGTGCCCACCAACGGGTGATCGGCGAAGCCCCGGATGCGCTCCTGCAGCAGGCCGCCCGCGCGGCGGACGTTGCCGAGCACGTCGCGCTCCTCCATCAGCTCCTGGCAGCGGAGCGCCACGGCGACTGCCACCGGGTGGCCGGTGGTGGTGAAGGCGTGCGCGAAGAAACCTAATTTGCGGCTCTCGGCCAGCATGGCGTCGTAGAGCTTCTGGTTGATCATCACCGCCGAGATCGGCTGGTAGGCGCTGGCCAGCCCCTTGGCGAGCGAGAGGCCGTCGGGCCGGATGTTGAAGGTCTCCGACCCCAACCAGCTTCCGGTCCTGCCTGAACCGGTGATCACCTCGTCGGCGAAGAACAGGATCTCGTACTTGTCGAGGACCGCCTGCACCTTCTCGAAGTAGGTCCTGGGCGGCACGATGCAGCCACCGCCGCCCATCACGGGCTCGGCGAAGAAGGCCGCCACGGTCTCGGGCCCCTCCTTCACGATCAGCTCTTCGAGGTTGCCGGCGAGCCTGGAGGCGTAGTCCTCCTCGCTCTCGCCCGGCTCGCCGTATCGGTAGAAGTGCGGGCAATCGGTCTTGAGGAAGAGGTCGTTGACCGGCAGGTCGAAGTCCGCGTGCATCTGCGGTATGCCGGTGACGCTGGCCGCGCCGCAGGTGACGCCGTGGAAGCCCATGAAGCGGGAGATGATCTTCTTCTTCTCCGGCTTGCCGATGGCGTTGTGGTAATACCAGGCGAGCTTGACCAGCGTGTCGTTGGCCTCCGAGCCCGAGTTGGCGAAGAAGACCCGCGCCATCGGCACATGGGTCGACGCCTTGAGCCGCTCGGCGAGGCGGCCCATGGGCTCAGTCGTCTTGTCGATCAGAGAGTGGTAGTAGGGCAGCGCCCGGAACTGCTCGATCGCAGCGTCCACCAGTTCGCTCTCGCTGAACCCGAAGTTGGCGCACCACATGCCGGCGACGCCTTCGATGTAGTCGCGGCCTTCCTCGTCGATGATGGAGACACCCTTGCCGCGGGTGACGACCATAGGTGGCGTCCGTTCCAGCGCGTCCAGGTTGCCGTAGCCGTGGGCGACGTGGGCCACGTTGCGCGCGCCGAGGGAGTTCGGGTTGCCGATCGGCGCGTCGCTCTCGGTGCCGCCGTTATCGGGTCTGCTGCTGGCATCGTCCATCACGGGCCATCTCCGTCTCTTGGGGCCGTCGGCCGGGGGCCATACTTGGCAACGTTCATAGTAGCAAGGTCTTGTCTTGTTTATATCGAGGAATGTGCGCTGTGGCGTATTTCGACATCGTGACGCTGATCTTTGGCGGCCGGATATCGACTGCCTGATCCCCGCCGGGTGAGCAGAATGCAGCGATTAGACGCGAGATCGGAACGCTACGGGAACATCGTGACATGGATGGCCGCGGTCTGCCATCCGCCGGCAGGCGGCTTGGTCGAGCGGCGATGTCGGAGGTGGGACAACCGGTCAGCCGGTGTCGAGGTACGGCACCGCGCCGACCAGCGAGCGCATCCGCTCCGCGTGGCCGGCCCGCACCTGCGCAAGGGCCAGCGCCATCATCACCACCAGCGCCAGCCCGACACGGGTCTTCATCTTAGCGAGCCCGCGGATGTAGTGGGTCTCGAAGTTGAAGCTGTTGTCGAGGCGGCTGTTGATCCTCTCTATCGCAGAGCGCCGGTTGTAGCCGCGCCGCCAGGACGGGCTGCCCCAGGGCGTCGGGGTGAAGACGCGCCGGTCGTTCTTGTCGAGATCGATGCGCACGATGCGGCCGTACTCGCCGGGCTCCACCCCGCCCGCCCGGTGGCACGCCTTGCTGCCTGCACAGTCGAAGCCGAAGGCCGCCGCCGGGCAGCGGTATTTCAGCGTGCCGCAGAGGCCGCGCTCGGCCTCGAAGCCCTGGAAGGCCATGGCGCGGACCTCGCCGGTCTGGGGGCAGATGCAGGACACGCGGCCGCGCTCGTCGTGAACGACGACGTCGGCGCGGTTGGGGAACAGCGCCCGCGTGATCGGCTTCGTCGGATCATAGCCCGGCTCCTCCTTCTCGGCCTTCCACATCAAGCGCGTGTCGACCAGCGGCCGAATGGCCCACTTATCCCAGAGCAACTTCTTCTGGGGAGCGTTGTCGAGACCGCGGTCGGCGCTGAAGTCGTCGCAGCGCTCCACCATTTCCGGCGCTCTTGCGAACAGGTTCTCCAGCATCTTGGGGAGCATCTTGACCTCCGAGTCCGACGCCCGCGTCACCTCGAAGGCCACCGGGACCTCGTAGTGGGTGTCGGCGATCAGGTGGAGGCCGTAGCCGAACCATGATTTCACCTTCTTCCAGATCGCGCCGGTCTTGGCGTTCACCCCGCTCGTCTCATGCTTGCCCCAGTCGGCGTCGGGGTCGGAGGTCTTCCCCTTGTCCTCGGCAACCCGGCCCGTCGAGTGGCTCTCGATCGCCTTGCCGTCGTAGCCGAGATGGCGGCCGAAGTCGGGCAGCTCTTCGAAGAGCGACGCGCGCAGGCTCTCGACCATTGCGGACACCAGGCTGCACTCGTTCTCAAGCAGCACGACGCGCCGCAGGAAGCGCGAGAAGTTCCAGTGGCTGGGCACCGTCGAGCGGACCTGCGCCGGATGCGCCACCGCGCATGGTGGCTCCTTCGTACCTGCGCGAAGCTCCAACACGGGCGCGCTCTGGAAAGGCAGCGGGTCGAACCCGCAGAGTTCCAGGAGCGCCGGGTTGCGGCCCATCTCCCGCAGCAGCGACTGGATCGAGGCGTGCTGGAACACCACGCCCGCGATCAGCGCACGCCACATCGACCGCACCGGGTAGTCGTTGCGCCCGCGACCTCGCCCGGCCTCAAGCGCAGCCACGATCTCCTCGTCGGGCAGGGTGTCGAGCACCAGACGCAGGCGATCCAGGTCCGGCAGGCCTTCGACAGCCTGCCAGGAAAAGGGTAGCTTCTCCGTTGTCGCCATCACGTTCTCCCTACCAGGGCTGGTGGATGGAACGAGGGCCTCTGGCCCGATGGCGACACCTTCTATCCGATTCGGGCGGGACGACGCGACGGGGCCGGAAGTGAGCCTGGGAGCGTCGTCGGCTATGGGGTGGAAATCCTCGATCCGCCCTATCCGCCGATCTCAGGGCCGCAGATGTCTGCGAAGCCGCCGGGGTAAGAAAAATCTCGGATCAGCTGGAGCCCTTGATCACCAAGGGATGCGTGACAGCGCACACGCCTCATATCCCTCAGTCGCCGGGCGCTCGCTCCGCTCGCTTGGCTACGCGCCTTCGGCGCGCGGCGCGGTCGCGCCGTCCGGGCCTGCGGCCCGGCCCCCAATACTACCCGCCCTGCGAGTGGCCCCGCACTTACGGCCGGGTCACGTTCCAGGTTGCGTCGATCTTCGTTCCGGCGCGGGCGAGGATGACCGTCACCGGGCAGCGCTTCTCGAGGTCTTCGCGGAGACGCGCGATCTCGGCGTCCGAGGCAGCCGTGGTGAGGTTCATGGTCAGCGCGATTTCGGGGAAGGGCACCGTCGCAGGCTTGGAATCACGGACTCCCGTCGTGTCGAAAGCGGCGTCGAGCGACATGGAAAGGTCGTCGATCTCGATTCCCATCTCGTCGGCGATGAGGTGCGAGATGACATTGAGGCAGGCCAGGTAGGAGGAGAGCATGGTCTCCAGCGGCGTGGCGGCGCTGTCGCTCCCGCCGCGGATCTCAGGCTCGTCGATGACCACCGTGTGCTGGCGGGTGCGGGCCTCCAGACGGCAACGGCTGGTGGCGGCAGCCTCTACCTGAAAGCGATGGATGCGCGGTAGATCGAATGTCACGGAATCCTCCCGCCGGTTGCGGAGTGGTGACAGAAAGCCCGCCTGCCGTGGCTCAGGCAGCCAGCGGATACTCCTCGAAGTCGGATTGGCAGGGCTGCGTGTCGGTGATGTGGAGCGTCCGCTGCTTCAGTGAGATAACGACCGAGTGGTTGGTCTGCAGGCGCAGTGTCTCCGGCTCGTGCTCGTCATAGTGCGCGCAGATCGAGTGCGGATGGGAGAAGTGATCCGCCATCGCCGCCCCGATGGTGGAGACGTCGAGCTCCTGCGACTGGCGCAGCAGCCGTTCCAGGCGCACGTTACGGTACATCGTGTTGGGCCAGAGCTTCACCACCTCCGACTCCACGTCCAGCTCGCAGAAGTGGTTGGAGTGGGTGAGCAGCCCGTCCTCGGGATAAATGAAGGCCTCCTTGTCCGGGCTGGTCTCGATGTCCATGGCGATGCCGTCTTCATGGGCGATGAGGAAGTTCATCGATACCGAGCGGCTGGTGCCGCAGATCGCCAGGATCGCCTCCTGCATGTTGCGGGCGTTCATGATGTCCCGCACCCGCATGCGATAGGGCTTCTCGTATTCGTTCTTGGTACCGTCTTCTGGCGTCAGCAGCGCGTTGATGACCACGCCAATGCCGTGCTCGTTGACCCCCTGCAGACCGCCGATGGTGCCGGTTTCGCCGATGTGGATGAAGTCCGGTCCGTCCTCCCGGGTCACCCGCGAGACCACGGTGTTGATGTCCTTCACCCAGTCCCAATTCTGGCCGATCACGGTGTCGCCGGTCTTCGAGCGTTCGGGCAGCACGGCGAACGAGGTGCAGGCATCGAGCGCGGTGGGCTGGAACTGTGCCTGGGCATCGCTCTTCATCATGCCGACCAGCAGCTCGTAGCGCACGTTGAGCAACGTGATCTCCTCCAGGGTGCGGCCCGAGCCCTCGACCACACCGTCGATTTCCTCCCAGAAGATGGGGTCCTTGGGCCTCAGCGCCTCGGCCCATTTGGCCGATTCGGCCATCAGCGCGTCCTTCTCGAAGCCCAGAATCTGGAATCGCTTGAGATAGCGCTCGAGGTTCTCGTCGATCTCCCTCGACAGGATTTCGCCATGGGCACGGCCGCGATCCTTGGGATCGCCGGTCAAGTTGAGCACTGGCTTGGTCATCGCTCGCCTCCTGCATGGTCTCGTCGCACGAGTTTTATGCTTGCTCTTGCCGCACGATCGGGCCGGTCGAATTCGTTGCCAGCGAAAATAGCGCGGCGGCTGGAGCAATAGAAGGCGGAAAGAACGCTGTGGCATCGGGGTGCTCCTGCTCGTGGCTGTTCGCTAACCACAGGGAGTACCCCTTTCCCGCCTGATGCATAATCCCGTGCGTCACCTCGGCACGATTGCGCCTTGACGGGTTAACGCGCGAACGGGCAAGCTTTTCGCAACGTTCGGGACGCCAGGGCAGCACCAATGACCCTTCAGCAGGTTCCCGTTATCGACATCGCGCCGTTCCTCGGCGGAGACCGCGAAGGCAAAGCGCGGGTGGCAGCCGAGGTCAAGCAGGCATGCGAGGACATCGGCTTCTTCGTCATCACCGGTCATGGGGTCGACCCGTCGGTGACCCAGGCGACCCACGATGTCAGCCGGCGCTTCTTCAATCTTCCGCTTGACGAGAAGATGACGATCGAGCGCTGGGCGGACGACGTCATCCGGGGTTACAGCCCGGCTCTGAAGGAGTGCCTGGCCGAAAGCCGCGGCGAGCGCGGACCGGGCGATCTCAAGGAATCGCTGACCGTTGGCCCGCCCTTTGTGCCGGACGAGACCTACTATCACTGCGCCGAGGCCGGTCAGCACTTCGTCGAGAACCGGTGGCCGACGCGTCCCGCCGAGCTCAAGGAGACATGGATCGCTTACTGGGAGGCCATGGAGCAGCTCGCGTTCACACTGATGCGTATCTTCGCCCTCGCGCTCGATCTCGACGAAGACTACTTCGAGAAAAGGATCGACAAGCACGTCAGCCAGTTCCGGGTGCTCAACTACCCGGACCAGCCGGACCCGCCGCTGGACGACCAGTTCCGTGCCAGCGCGCACTCCGACTTCGGTGCCTGCACGATCTGTGCGATCGAGGACAGGCCCGGCGGTCTCCAGGCCATGAACCGAGACGGCGAGTGGGTGGACGTGCCGGTGGTGCCCAACGCGTTCAGCATCAATCTGGGCGACCAGATGCAGATGTGGACCAACGACATGTGGGTTTCCACCTTGCACCGGGTCGTCAATCCGCCGCGTGACAAGGCGAACGACAGCCGCCGGCAGTCGATGATCTTCTTCTTCTATACGAACTACGACTGCATGATCGAATGCTTCCCGGCCTGTCAGAGCGAGGCCAATCCGGCCAAGTATCCGCCGGTCACCACGGGCAAGAACCTGCTCGACAAGTTCCTGATGATGACCGCCATCGGCGCCTCGGGCCAACGGGCGTCCGATCGGCCCTGAGGCGCCGAACCGCTTCGCCGACGTGTGGCATCCCTGGGTTGGTGAGCTCGGCCTGTTCTCAGCGCTCGAGGGCAGGGTGCCGGAAGGCCAATAGCAAACGGCCTAGCAGGGAGGCACCCTTTAGCGTGCAGGATCTGCGCAAGCGGGTCCCGCGCGGGCGCTTGAGTCAGCCTCAAAAGTGCACGAGCGCGTAAGGCAAGGGGGCAGGGGCTGGCGATACCCTTCGCGATGCGGTGACAGAGGGAGGCGAAATCATGGCCACGCAGAAAGACATTCAGGTTTGCTTCAATCCCCACTTCGATGCGGTATCGCTCTGGATCGGATCGTTCGGCGGCGCCGACTCGCCCTGCGATATCTCGCGCGGTGTCTTCGCAGCGCGCCAGGGGGTGCCGCGAATCGTGGAGATGTTCGCCCGCTACGGCATCAAGACGACCTGGGACATCACCGGCCATTCGATCGAGAGCTTCCCCAAGGAGGCGGAGCTCGTCGTCAAGCACGGCCACGAGATCGGCGTTCACGGTTACACGCACGAGAATCCGCTCGCCATGTCGCGCGAGCAGGAGGCCGATGTGCTCGACAAGTGCGTCGAGCTGGTGACGGACCTCTGCGGCGTGCGCCCGGTCGGCTACGTCGCGCCGTGGTGGGAGCTGAGCCCCAACACCATCGACCTGCTGATAGAGCGGGGCTTCAAGTACGACAGCAGCCTCATGGAGGACGACTACACGCCCTACTACCTGCGCAAGGGCGACCGCTGGACCAAGATCGATTACAGCCAGGACGCGAAGGAGTGGATGAAGCCGTGGGTGGCCGGGGAGCCGGTCGACCTGGTCGAGCTGCCGGCGAGCTGGTACCTCGACGACGCGCCGCCGATGATGTTCGTCAAGACGTTCCCCAACAGCCACGGCTGGGTGAACCCACGGGACATCGAGGAAATCTGGCGCGACCAGTTCGACTGGATTTATCGCCACTACGACCACGCGGTCTACTGCTGCGTGATCCATCCCGACTGTGCCGGCAAGCCGCAAGTCCTGATGATGGTCGAGCGGCTTATCGATCACATTCTCGCCCATACGGGCGTGCGCATGGTCACCAAGGGCGAGATGGCGGAGGACTTCAAGCGGCGTCGGCCCTTCAACGGCACGTCTGCATAAGGGTCCGCCACGGAACGGACGGAGCGCGCGAACCGTAGCGCCGCTCTAACCATCCACGGCCTCCCGCATCCATTTCTGGAGAGTCCGGATGGAGTGCTCGGAGTTGAGCCCGCCGGCCGGATCGACCACCAAGGGGCCGGGCCGGTAGCCGCGGCTCTTCAGCCCCTTCGCCACGCTTTCCACCAGCCGGACATCCTCCGCGACCGTGGTCTGCCTGTCTTGCGCGGCAAGCTCCCGGATCGCCGCGCTCTCGGCACCGCCCGGCGTGTACCAGCCGCGCCAGACGGTGCAGCTGTCCACGTCGTGGGCGCGCCAGTGGTAGGTGTTCAACACGTTGCCGGGATAGACCTGGAACGAGAACATCGGCCAGAGGAAGAACGAGCGGTACTCGCCGGCGTGCGGGACCGACAAGTCGATCGGGTAGCTCATCCGATCCAGGTCCTGGCACTCGGTCATGTGGCGCAGCACGTAGCCGTCCGTCGCAGGCTGGATGTCGTAGGTCTCGGGCCGAATTACGCCGGTCGCGAAGGTCGGATGGCGCAGCACGCAGTGGTAGCACTCGGAGTAGTTCTCGACCGAAACCTTCCAGTTGCACGCCTCCGGGACCTCGATCCATTCCAGCGGTGCCAGCGACTCGATGCCGGGCACGTACTGCTCGAGTTCCTCCCGCACGCCGGGGTACCACGTGTCCATCGGCGCGGCGTCGTCATCGAGGTTGACGAAGACGAAGCCGTGCAGGCTCTCGCTCCTAACCGCCGTCAGGCGGATCGACGCGCCGTCGAAGCCGGGAACCGACGTCACGTTCGGCCCGCTGCGGAACGCGCCGGTCAGCTCGTAGGACCAGGCGTGGTAGGGGCAGACGATCGCGCGGGTCGTGCCGGCGCCTTCCAACAGCCGATGTGCGCGGTGCTGGCACACGTTGTAGAAGGCGCGCAGGGTGCCGTCGTGCCCGCGGATGCAGAACAGGCTCTCGCCCGCAATCTCGAACGTGAAGTAATCGCCGGGATTTCGCGCCTGGCTCTCGTGCCCGGCGAACTGCCAGGTGCGGGAGAGCAGGCCCAGACGCTCCTTCTCGAAGACGGCCGGATCGGTGTAATAGCTTGCGGCAAGCGAACGGACGGGCACTGGCGGGTCTTGACCGGTCATCCCCGGCGATCCTTGTCACGAAGGGTTAAGCGGCGCACGCGGTGCCGGCTACGATAGGCGAAACGGTCATTCATCGCCCAGCAGAATGTCCATGCGAGGCAGTCGGTTGAGGGGAGCTCACTCGATGGTTCCATCTGAGGCGCGGGTCGAAGGCGGCGCCGGCACCATCGCGGTCGCGCCATGACGGCGACCCGCATCCGGCACGTGGCACTCGCGGTTGCGCTGGGGGCACTACTCGCGGTCGCGGGGCTCGCCTCGGCCGGCAAGGCGGAGAGCGGCACCCTCGAACGGCTGACCATCGAAACCGCCGCGGGCGAGCACGTCGTCATGGTCGAGGTCGCGCGCACGTCGGAAGAGCGCAGCATCGGCCTCATGCACCGCACCGCGCTCGCGCCGAACCGCGGCATGCTCTTCGACTTCGGAGCCACGCGGCCGGTCACGATGTGGATGAAGAACACGTTGATTCCGCTGGACATGTTCTTCGTCGAAAGCGACGGGCGCATCGTCGCCATCGCCGAGCGAACCACGCCGCTCTCCGAGAGGCGGATCGGCTCGGGCCGGCCGGTCCGCTTCGTGTTGGAGATGATCGGCGGCAGCGCCGAGCGCCTCGGCACACTGCCCGGCGATCGGCTCCGCCACGCGCTGATCGAGCAGCCGTGAGCGCGGCCAGCCTCAAAACCGAGGTGCTGGTGCAGGCGGGCTTTCGTTATTGCCAGCAAGCGCTGCTGTTCGCTGCGCTCCGGCGGCGCGGCGATGCCGACGCGGGCGCGCTCCTGGTCAAGGTCAGCCGACTCGACGGCACGGCAGCGGTCTTCGCCCGGATGCCGTCGCTCGACGGCGACCTCGCCTGGCGCCGCGCCACCGGCGAAGGCTGGATTCCGGAGGAGGAGGCCGAGGCGCGGCTCGCGCGGGAGATCGACTTCGATCCCGACGTCTGGATCGTCGAGGTCGAGGACCCCGAAGGCCGCAACCCCTTCGCGACGCTGACCGGCTGAACCGCTCGCCCGCATCGCCCGCCACGTTCGCGGCCCGGTCCGCGCCCCACCGCGGCACACCGGCTTCCATGCGGGATACGCCGGGATTAACCGGGATAAGTGGGATTCGCCGGGATAAGTGGGATTCGCCGGGATATGCGGGATTGAGTGGGATGAACCGGGATAGAGCGGGATGAAGCAGGACCAATCGGGATTCCTCCGGGACGAGCGGTGGCGATGACTTCGGGCGTGGGCGCTTCGCTCCTGCACTGCATGACGCGATACTGACGCTTGCGCCGCGCCCCCTCCACCGCACCATGGTGCGGGTTATCCCGAGCGCAGGTAGCGCACCGCCATGTCGCGCTCGAAGAGATAAAGCAGCGTGCGCAGCGCCTGGCCGCGCTCCGATTCGAGCTCGGGGTCGCGCTCCAGCACGAGGCGTACGTCGTCGCGCGCGACCGCCAGCAGTTCCTCGTGCACGGCGAGGTCGGCGAGGTGGAAGGCGGGCATGCCGCTCTGGCGCGTGCCCAGCAGCTCGCCGGCGCCCCTGAGACGCAGGTCCTCCTCGGCGATACGGAAGCCGTCGTCGGTCTCGCGCAGAATGGCGATCCGCGAGCGCGCGGTCTCGCCGAGCGGCGCCGTATAGAGCAGCAGGCAGGTCCCCGGCTTCGCCCCGCGCCCCACACGGCCGCGCAGCTGGTGAAGCTGAGCGAGGCCGAAGCGTTCCGCGTGCTCGACGATCATGATGGTGGCGGAGGGCACGTCGACCCCCACCTCGACCACCGTCGTCGCCACCAGGATGTCGGCGCCGTCGCCCGCGAAGGCGGCCATGGCGGCGTCCTTCTCCGGCCCCTTCATGCGGCCGTGGATCAACGCGACGCGGGCGCCGAATGCTTCCGCCAGCTTCGCGTGCCGGTCGGTCGCGGCGGCGAGGTCCACCGCCTCCGACTCCTCCACCAGCGGGCAGACCCAGTAGACCTTGGCGCCGGTGGCGAGCGCCCGGCGCACAGCGGCGACGACCTCCTCCAGGCGCTCCAGCGGCATGGCGCGGGTCGCGACGGCGGCGCGGCCCGGCAGCCGCCCCTCGATGCGCGAAACATCCATGTCGCCGTAGGCGGTGAGCACGAGCGAGCGCGGGATCGGGGTCGCGGTCATCACCAGCAGGTCCGCCGCCGGCCCCTTGCGCGCGAGCAGCATGCGCTGGTGCACCCCGAAGCGGTGCTGCTCGTCGACCACGGCGAGCGCGAGGTCCTTGAAGTCCACGCCCTTTTGGAACAGTGCGTGGGTGCCGACCAGGATATCGATCTCGCCGGCGGCCAGTGCCGCCAGAGTCCGCTCGCGGGCGCGGCCCTTCTCCCGCCCCGTGAGCAGGGCGAGGGAGACGCCGCTCTCCGCCAGCAGCGTGCCCAGGGTTTCCGCGTGCTGGTTCGCCAGCAGCTCGGTCGGCACCATCAGGGCGGCCTGCGCGCCGGTCTCGACCGCGACCAGCATGGCGAGCAGCGCCACCACCGTCTTGCCGCTGCCGACATCGCCCTGGAGGAGGCGGAGCATGCGGCGCTCCTTCGCGAGGTCCTCGGCGATTTCGCCAGCGGCGGCGCGCTGGCTCTCGGTCAGGCGGAAGGGAAGCCTGGCTTCCAACGCGCGGCGGAGCCGACCGTCGCCCTCGATGGAACGGCCACGCCCGCCTCTGGCCGAGCGGCGGACCAGCGCCAGCGCCATCTGGTTCGCCAGCAGCTCGTCGTAGGCAAGGCGGGAGCGCTCCGGGGTGTCCGCCTCCAGGTCGGCTGCGCTCTGGGGCGCATGTGCGGCCGCGAGCGCCTGGTTCCAGGGCGGCCAGCGGCGCGCCTCCACCAGGCGGGGCTCGATCCATTCGTGAAGCACCGGCGCCCGTGTCAGCGCGGCGCGCACCGCGCGGGTCATCGGCTTCAGCGTGACGCCCGCCGTCAGCGGATAGATGGGCTCGACCGTCTGCACGCTCTCGCGCTGATCCAGCGGCGCGATGTGGTCGGGATGCGCCATCTGGATCTCGCTGCCGTAGTGCTCGACGCGCCCGCTCACCACGCGCACCGATCCCTCGGGCAGGCGTTGCCGCAGCCAGTCGCCCTTCGCGTGGAAGAAGACGAGCGTGAGACTCCCCGTCTCGTCCGAGCAATAGACCTTGGCCGGGCGCCGCCGGTCGGGTGCGGGCTGGTGGCGGTCGACCCGCACCGTGAGCGTCGCCGTGGTGCCGGCCGCGGCCTCCGCGACCTTCGGCGCATGGCGCCGGTCGATCAGCCCGGAGGGCAGGTGCCAGAGCAGATGCACCACCAGCGGCCCGGCCAGGCGCTCGTAGGCCGAAGCGGTGCGGGCGCCGACCCCCGGCAGCACCGTCGCCGGCGCGAACAGCGGATTGAGGATTGCCGGGCGCATGGTCATCGCACCCTATCCGGGCGGTATGCGAGCGCCAACCGGGCGGCTAAGGTGCACCGATTGTTTCAAGCGGCGGAGGCATCCCATGACGGGCGCAGACACTCACGAGGCGACGTGCGGATGCGGCGCGCTCCGCGTGACGACGATCGGCGTACCCGACCTCGTCGTCGCCTGCAGCTGCATGGCCTGCCAGCGCAGGACCGGCAGCCCCTTCGGCGTCGGCGCGTACTTCCGCAAGGAGACGGTCTCGTCGGAGGGCGAGGCGGGAGTCTACACCCGGGTGGCGGACTCGGGCCTGACGGTCTCGATCAACTTCTGCCCCTCGTGCGGCACGAGCGTCTACTGGTTCGCCGAGCTTCGCCCCGATCACTTTGGCGTCGCGGTGGGCTGCTTCGGCGAGCCGGATTTCGTTGAGCCCACCCGCGTGGTCTGGAACGAGAGCAAGCATCCCTGGGTCGAATTCCCGGACGGCGTGCCCGCGTTCGACAAGGGCTCGCCGCCGCCTGCGGCCCAGTCCTCCTAGGAAGGAAAGGGGGCGATGGACCCGATCCTGCCCCGAGTTAGAACGGCACGCCGACGGCCTTGCACAGGAAGCTGGTAAATTCGGCGCCGGCGCGCGCGATCGCTGCGAAGCGGTCCAGAAAATCGGGTCGGACCGCCTCGGTTTCCTCGACGTCGGCGATCACGACGAAGTCCTTGCGCTTGAGGTCCTCGATCAGGGAGTGCTCCGGGTCGTAGCCGCGCGGCGGCCGCTTGAGCGCCTCTCCCGCCAGCCGGAAGGTCCGGCAGAAGTCGTCGCCCGTGGTGATGTGCGTCCATTCCTCCGGCTTCTCGACGATGGCGTCGCGAATCCTGCCGAGCGTGGGACTGTCCGGGTGCCAGACGCCGCAGCCGGCGAAGCACATGCCAGGCTCCAGGTGCAGATAGAAGCCGGGCGCGTGGGCGTCCTTGCCGGCGGCGTGGCGAAAGTGCGCGCCGACGTTGGTCTTGTAAGGCGTCTTGTCCTTCGAGAACCGCGTGTCCCGATAGATGCGGAAGAGCGAGCCGCCGTTCGCCCGTGGATCGGCGCGGAAGTGCGGGCTGATCTCCGCCAGCGGCTCCGCGAAGGCCTGGATGAAGTCGAGCATGGGGTCGCGCACCTCGGCCCGGTAGCGCGCCTTGTTCTCCTCGAACCACGGCCGCTCGTTGTTGACCTTGAGCTCGCGTAGGAAGTCGAAGAGCGCGGGCGTGATGAGTTGCGCGGTCATGGTCTCCTCTCCAGGCAAGGGCGCATCGGTGCGCCACCATCGCACGGCGGCGGCGGCGTCCAAAGAGCCCCGCTGCCGTGGTAGAGTGGGGCCGGCCGATCCCCCACAACCACAGAGACTCCCGATGGCCCTCGCCGAAGCGACCGCCCCGCAGACCGAACCCGCGCCGAGCGAGCCGATCGCGCGCACGCTTGCGCGCTTCGCCCGCGAGCTCACGCTCGACGACGTGCCCGACGCGGTGGTCGAGCGCGCCAAGCTGCACATCCTCGACGCGGTGGGCATCGGCCTTGCGGCGTCCCGCTACGACTTCAGTCACAAGACGCTGACCGCGATCCACGGGCTTGCCGGCGACGGGCCCTATCCGGTCATCGGGATGCCGGCGCGGCTGCCGCTACGCGATGCCGCGCAGATGAACGGCTTCCTGATCCACGGCCTCGATTACGACGACACCCACGTCGGCGGCGTGATCCACGCCACGACCAGCGCGGTGCCGACGGTGATGGCCGCCGGCCAGCGGCACGGTGCCTCGGGGCGCGAGGTGCTGGAAGCCTATCTCGTGGCCATCGAGGGCGCGGCGCGGATCGCCGCTGCGGCGCAGGGCGGCTTCCATCGCCTGGGCTTCCACCCCACCGGCATGGTGGGCGTCTTCGGCGCGGCGCTGGCCGCTGGCCGGCTCGCCGGCATGACCGAGGCACAGCTTGCGCACGCGCAAGGCATCGCGCTCAGCATGGCGTCGGGCAGCCTGCAGTTCCTGGACGACGGCGCCTGGACCAAGCGGATGCACCCCGGCTGGGCGGCGGTCGGCGGGATCAGCGCCGCGGCGCTGGCCCAGCAGGGCTTTCGGGGCCCGGCCGAGCCCTACGAGGGGCGCTTCGGCCTCTACGCGCTCTACGGTGCCCCCGACGCGGAGATCGACTGGGCCATGTGCACCGCCGGCCTCGGCGAGGATTGGGAGATGCTGCGCATCGGCATCAAGCCTTACCCGGCCTGCCACCTGGTCCACGCGCTGGGCGACGCGGCCCAGGCGCTGCGCGACGAGCACGGAATCACGCCGGCGCAAGTCGAGAGCGTAGATGCGTTGATCGGCGAGGGCTGCGTCAGCGTGGTGTGCGAGCCCGAGGCCGCCAAGCGCCGCCCGGCCAACGCCTACGAGGCCCAGTTCAGCGCCCACTACATGATCGCGAGCGTGCTCGAGCGCGGGCGCTTCACCCTCACCGAGCTCGAGCCCGAGGCCTACACGGATCCGGCGGTGCTCGCGCTCTGCGACAGGGTCAGCTACCGCGTCGATCCCGACTCGGCGTTTCCGACCTACTACTCGGGCGAGGTGGTGATCCGCACCGCCGATGGCCGCACGCTGCGACACCGCGAGCAGGTCAACCGCGGCGCCGACACCCGCCCGCTCTCCGCCGACGAGATCGTCGCCAAGTACCGCGACAACGCCGCGATGACGCTGGCGCCCGACCGCGCCGAACGCGCCCTCGACGCCGTGATGTCGCTCGACCGGGACTCGACGCCCGAGGAGGTTGCGGCGCTGCTGAGCCTCGCCTGACCGGATACAGTCTCGGCCCCTTCGCCATGACCGCCCGAATCGCCATACCCGCCGACGGGATTGCCGCCTTCTGCGAGCGCTGGCAGGTGACGGAGTTGGCGCTGTTCGGCTCTGTCCTGCGCGACGACTTCGGCCCGGAGAGCGACATTGACGTGCTGGTCTCGTTCGAGGACAGCGCGCGCCACACGCTCTTCGACATGGTTCGCATGGAGGAGGAGCTCAAGGCGCTTTTCGGCCGCGAAGTCGATCTGGTCAGCCGGCGGGGCATCGAGCGGAGCGGTAATCAACTGCGCCGAGAGGCCATCCTGGAGGCTGCCGAAACCATCCATGCAGCGTGACGCCATACACCTTGCCGACATCATCAAGTCTGCGCGCATGATTCGGGAGTATGTTTCAGGAGCTTCGCGCCAAGTGTTTTTGGCAAATCCTCAGTTGCAGGACTCCGTTATCCGCCGCTTCGAAATCATCGGAGAGGCGGCGGGACGCATCTCGCAACGGTTTCGCGACGAGAACCCTGACGTTCCCTGGTCTGAAATGAGGGGGATGCGAAATCGGGTCATCCACCGTTACGACGACATAGACATGGACATCGTGTGGGAGACGGTGGAGCAGGACATTCCCCGCCTCATCGTGCAACTCGAAGGTCTAGTCTCGGAAGAGCCGTCGTAGCGGCCGGCGCTATGCGTTTCGGGCGCGGTGGATCGTGCCGTCGGCTACCAGGGCCGCGATCTCGTTCGCATCGCAGCCGAGCTCGGCAAGGATGGCGGCGGTGTCGGCGCCGAGTGCAGGCGCCGCGCGGGCTTGACGGGCGCGGGCGGCTGCCCATGAATGTGGGCCACCCGCCGAGGTGCCCATGGCCTATCGATCGCTGCGCGACTTCATCGCCCGCCTGGAGGGCGCGGGCCGGCTCAGCCGGGTCTCCGCGCCGGTCTCGCCCCACCTGGAGATGACCGAGATTCAGACCCGTCTGATCGCGGAGGAGGGGCCGGCGGTGCTGTTCGAGACCGTCGTCGGCGAGGACGGCACGCGTTTCGACATGCCGGTGCTGGTCAACCTCTTCGGCACCGTAGAGCGGGTCGCCTGGGGCATGAACCGGGAGCCGGGTGCACTGCGCGAGGTGGGCGAGACCCTGGCCTTCCTGCGCCAGCCGGAGCCGCCGAGCGGCTGGCGCGAGGCGGTCGAGATGCTGCCGCTGCTCAACACGGTGCGCGCCATGAAGCCCCGTACCGTGGGCGACGGGCCGGTGCACGAGGTGGTGCTCACCGGCGACGACATCGATCTCGCCCGGCTCCCGATCCAGACCTGCTGGCCGGGGGAGCCCGCGCCGCTCATCACCTGGCCGCTGGTGGTGACCAGAGGGCCGAGCAAGTCGCGCATCGACAACTACAACCTCGGCATCTACCGGATGCAGGTCACGGGCCGCGATACCACGCTGATGCGCTGGCTCGCGCACCGGGGCGGCGCCCAGCAGCACCGGCGCTGGGGGCAGGAGAAGCGCGAGCCGCTGCCGGCTGCGGCGGTGATCGGCGCGGACCCCGGCACCATCCTCGCGGCGGTGACGCCAGTGCCGGACACGCTGTCCGAGTATCAGTTCGCGGGCCTCCTGCGCGGCCGGAAGGTCGAGCTGGTGCGGGCCAAGACCGTGCCGCTGGAGGTGCCGGCCGAAGCCGAGATCGTCATCGAGGGCCATGTCAGCCTCGACGACTATGAGGACGAAGGCCCCTACGGCGACCATACCGGCTACTACAACGCGGTCGAGCCGTTCCCCGTGTTCACGGTCTCCGCCATCACCATGCGGCGCGACCCGATCTACCTCTCGACCTATACCGGGCGCCCGCCGGACGAGCCCAGCATTTTGGGCGAGGCGCTCAACGAGGTCTTCATTCCGCTGCTGGTCCAGCAGTTTCCGGAGATCGTGGATTTCTGGCTGCCGCCGGAGGGCTGCAGCTACCGGATCGCCGTGGTCTCCATCAGGAAGTCCTACGCGGGCCACGCCAAGCGGGTGATGATGGCCGTCTGGTCCTATCTGCGGCAGTTCATGTATACGAAATGGGTGATCGTGGTGGACGACGACATCGATGCGCGCGACTGGAAGGACGTGATGTGGGCGGTCTCCACCCGCATGGACCCCGCGCGCGACATCACCATGGTCGAGAACACGCCCATCGACTATCTCGACTTCGCGAGCCCGGAGCCGGGGCTCGGCGCCAAGATCGGCCTGGATGCGACCACCAAGATCGGGCCCGAGACCGGCCGGACCTGGGGCACGCGCATCCGCATGGCGGACGAGATCGTGGAGCGCGTGACGGGCAAGTGGGACAGTTACGGCCTGCCGGGCTCCGGCAAGCCGATCTGGCGCTAAGTAGGACACAGTTGGGGAATACAGCATGACAGGGAAAACCGCGTTCGTCACCGGCGCCTCGGGATTCATCGGCACCAACCTGGTGAAGCAGCTGGGCGAGGCTGGCTGGTCGGTGACCGCGATGCACCGCGAGACCTCGGACCTCACCTACCTGAGCCAGTTCCCGGCCACATTGGTGGTTGGCGATATCGGGGACCGGGAGTTTCTTGTAGGCGCGATCCCCGAAGGCGTCGACGCGCTCTTCCACGTGGCCGGCAACGTGAGCTTCGATTCGGCCGGCGACGAGGCCCAGACCCATGCGAACGTGGCGGGCACCCGCGCCATCGTCGAGGTGGCGCAGGCCAGGAACGTCGGGCGCTTCATCCACACGTCTACGGGCGCGACGTGGGGTCTTCACGACGGCATGCCCATCGACGAGACGGCGCCCTCCAATGCCGACGATCTGCCGGTCAACTATTGCCGCACCAAGAAGGCGGCCGAGGACATCGTGCTGGAGGCTGTGGCCGGCGGCCTCGATGCGGTCTGCGTCAACCCCGGCAACGTGGTCGGCCCCTACGACCGGGTGATCTGGGGCCCCTTCGTCCAGGCCATCGCGAGCGGCGCCATGACCGCCGTGGGCGTCGGCGGCGGCTCTTTCTGCCATATCGACGAGACCGCGAAGGCGCACATCAGCGCCTACGAGCGGGGAAGGAGTGGGGAGCGCTATATCCTCGGCGGCGCCAACGAGAAGTTTGCCACCGCAGCCGGGATCGTGGCCGAGATCGTCGGAGTCGAGCCGCCGCAGCCCACGAGCGAGCGCAATCCCGACGCCAGCGACGAGATCCACTTCGTCACGAACCTGGATCAGATCATGCTGTGCGACAAGGCAGTGCGGGAGCTCGGCTTCAGGCCGCTGCCGCTCCGCACCATGTTCGAGGATCTCTGCGCCTGGATGCGCGCGGAGGGGATGCTGCCCGCCGCCCCGGCCGGCGCTTGAGCGCGCTCCTTAAGGGACGATGCCGCCGGCGGAGAGGCCCGCGAGGACGCCGATGATGAGGACGGTGAGGGCGAGTCCCGCCACGTAAGGAATTCGTGCCCGCGTCAGCTCCTCGAGCGAGGGGCCGTGATCGTCGCTCATCGAGGTCTACTCCTCTGGTCTGCCCACCGCGACTCTTCGGGGGCGCGAGGCCGGACCATGCCTCAACCGGCGCCGCGTTTCCAGCCCCTTACTCGGCCGCCTGGTGCCGGATCGTCGGCGCGGGCTCGAGCGGCTCCAGCGCATAGCCGTGCTCCGAGAGGGTCGCGCCGATGGTCGTGGCGAGATCGACCGCGTTCGGCCCGTCGCCGTGGAGGCAGATGCTGCGCGCCGCAATGGGCACGCGCGCGCCGTTGATGCTCAGTGTCGCGCCGGTCTCCAGGAAGAGCCCGAGCTTGTGACGGGTGTCGTCGAGGTCCGCGCCCTCGTTGGAGCGCTTGAGCACCAGCGTGCCGTCATCGTCGTAGGGCAGGTCGAAATAGAGCTCGCCCACCACGTCGATGCCCATGTCGGCCGCGATCTTCGTCACCGCGTGGCGCTCCACCGGCGCCGGGTAATAGATCATCGGCTCGGGGCAGAGATCGATCACCGCGCGGGCGAACGCCTCGCCCAGCGCCTCGTCTTCGTTGAGCATGCGGTAGAGGGCGCCGTGGGGCTTGACGTGGTGGAGCGCCATGCCGTTGGCATCCAGCGCCGCTCTGAGCGCGCCGGTCTGGTAGAGCACGTAGGCGTAGAGCTCGTCCGGCGTGATCGCCATCACCCGGCGGCCGAAGCCCATCAGGTCCGGCAGCCCCGGATGGGAGCCCACGGCCACGCCGTTCTCCTTGGCGAGCGCGACGGTCTTCATCATGGTCATGGGGTCGCCGGCGTGAAAGCCGCAGGCGACGTTGGCGGTGGTGACGTGGGGCATGAGCGCCTCGTCCGCCCCCATGATCCAGTTGCCGAAGCTCTCGCCGCAATCGATGTTGATGTCGAAGGTCCCGGCCATGGCGTGGTCTCCTCGTCAGCGCTCGTCTCGCGCCATCATGCCTTGGTCCCGCGCCGGCGGGAAGGGCGAAGGGGCGTATTGAATAAGTCACGCTACGACGTCAGATTGCGTATCCATTCGAGGGCGCCGTGGAAGAAGAACTGTTCGTCTGGGATGGGGCCGAGAGCGGCACGATACGCTTTCCTGACTTCGACGGTTGGGCCTGATTCTGGCCGATCTCCCGTCTGGAGATTTCAGCGAAGACAATGACTTAGCGGTTGCGGTGCGGTCAAGTCGCGTTGTAGTGCCTAGTGGATATATTGGATTGTCGATATCCCCGCCCCGCGCTACACTCCCACCATGTTCGTGCGTATCAAGACCACCCCCAACAGCCCGCGCCGCTCGGTCCAGCTCGTCGAGGCCGTGCGCGACGGCGGCAAGGTCCGCCAGCGCATCGTCCGCCACATCGGCGTGGCCATGGACGAGGACGAGCTGGAGCGCCTGAGGCAGCTCGGCGAGTACGTCAAGGCGAAGCTGGAGGACGAGCGCCAGCCCTTGCTGTTCGCGCCCGAGAAGATCGCAGACCAGGTGATCCGCGTCGGACGCCAAGGGGACGGCAAGCAAGAGCTTCCCGTCGATCTCAAGCAACTCGAAGAGGAGCAGCGGCTGATCACGGGCATCCACGAGGTCTACGGCGAGATGTACCGGCTGCTGGGCCTCGACGGGCTGCTGCGGCGATCGCGCTACCGCGCCTCGCACGACGCGCTGTTCCACGTGGTGATGGCACGCATCGCCAACCCCGACAGCAAGCGGGGCAGCGTGCGCCGGCTCGAGGAGGACTTCGGCGTGAGCCTTCCCCTCGAGAAGGTCTACCGGATGATGGACCAGCTCGACGCGCCCGTGATCAACCATCTGCGCACGCGCGTGGGCGAGGCGAGCCGCTCGCTGCTGCCGGAGCCGGTGGCGGTGCTCTTCTTCGATTGCACCACGCTCTACTTCGAGACCGCGATTGAGGACGAGCTTCGCCAGCACGGCTTCAGCAAGGACGGCAAGCACAGGGACTCGCAGGTCCTGCTGGCCCTGATGGTGACGCGCGAAGGGCTGCCGATCAGCTACGAGGTCTTCCCCGGCTCCACCTACGAGGGGAAGAGCCTGGTCCCGGTCCTGCAGGACATGCAGCGCCGCCACCAGGTGGAGCGCACGGTCTGTGTGGCCGACCGGGGCATGCTGAGCGCAGACAACCTCGACGCCATGGACGACATCCGCGGCGAGTACGTGCTCGGCGCCCGGCTGCGCAAGCTGCCGGCCGCGCTGAAGAAGAAGGTTCTCGATCTGGACGCCTATGGTCCTCTCGAGGGATCGGAGAACCGCCGGGTCGGCGAATGGGAGCACAAGGGCCGGCGCCTGATCGTCGTCTTCTGCCCCGAGCGCGCGCGCAAGGACGCACACGAGCGCCGCCAGGCGGTGGCGCGCCTGCTCGACAAGCTGGAGCGCAGCGACAATCCCAAGGAGCTGCTCTCCAATCACGGCGCCAAGCGCTTCATCGCCGTCGAGGGCGACGCGCGGCTCACGGTGAACCCGGAGAAGATCGCCGAGGCCGAGCGATGGGACGGGCTCGCCGGCGTCATCACCAATCTGCGCGACGCCAGCGTCACCGAAGTGATGGCCCACTACCACGGGCTCTGGCAGGTCGAGGAGAGCTTTCGGATCACCAAGCACGACCTGAAGGTGCGGCCGATCTGGCACTGGAACGAGAACCGGATCCGCGCCCACATCGCCATCGCCTTCATGGCCTTCGCCTGCGTCCGCCACCTTGCCTACCGTGTCGCCGTCCAGAAGAGGCGGATGTCCCCGGAAGTGATCCGCTCCGCCCTCGTCCACCGCCAATGCTCGGTCCTGCGCTGCGCGCAATCGGGCAACCGCTACGTCATCCCGTCGAAGCCGACGCCGGCGGCCGAGCAGATCTACGCAACCATGGGGCTGCCCCTGACGATCACCCCGTACCAACTCGTCTGAGCGCCGGCGAAGCCCGGCCCGGGCTCGAAGAAATGCCGAGTGTAGTGCCTAGCCGGAAATGAGAACCGGCCAATATCAACTACTTACGTGATTCAACCATCGAAGTCAGGGGCGAAGGGGCGTATTGAATAAGTCACGCTACGACGTCAGATTGCGTATCCATTCGAGGGCGCCGTGGAAGAAGAACTGTTCGTCTGGGATGGGGCCGAGAGCGGCACGATACGCTTTTCGTGTGGCGTCGATCGCGGAGTCGTCGCTGGCCAGATTGACGACGGTGATGTTTTCGCGCGGGAGGTCTTCCATGGCTTCGGAAAACAATGTTCGCACTGCGATATCCGTGGTGGGAAACGAATTACCTATGAACGTAACGAGGTCCGCGGTCGCCAACTCAGTGAACGCGCGTGACCAGACGAGACGAAGCACTGGCTGTGCGACAAGACTGGACTTGGACAGCACTGGTGGGACGATCACGGGCTCCGGTTCGAGGTGATGAGAGTCTAAGGTCGTGACCGGACCAACCGTGGTGATGGGTGATCGAGTCGAGTGCCACAGGGGTCGCGTGTCCCAGTTTCGGTCGCCAGTTGATCGAGCCGTGAAGCTTCAGCAGCAGGAGCCGTGAGTCCTTTTCTCCCAGAGACAAACTGTAAATGCCGTCGCGGGACGACCGGCAAAAGAAGCCGTATCCCCAAATTGGTCCCCAGCTGTCGGTCCGGTTGAGCGCTTCGTCAAGAAAGTCGTCGTAGTTAAACGTGATGCAGCAGCAGTCGATGTCCGCACAGTACTTTGCGAATCGATCCAACTGTTCGTCCTCGAAGTCGCCTTGCCGGGCCTCTCGCAGACGGTTCAGGAAAGCACTCTTCAGTTCGGTCAAGAAGAACCCGTATTCGTTCGCCGCGTTGCCGGCCTCGACCGCGTAGTCGTAAGGCATCAGGGCATCGAGGCGCGTCATGAGGCGCTCGATGTCTATGTGACCTTCCGGATGGTTGCTTCGTTCCCGGTCGAGCAGGCGGCTCGCGTTCGGCAGGCCGTGCATCTTCTCCTGAAGGGCGTCGTTGCAGAAATCGTCGACGAGAAGGGGTGCGCCGGGAACCAGGGCGCGCGTGAAACCGGCACCGGTGACGATTACGTGCTTGGGTGAGGCGGCCCGTGCGGCGTCGCCACGCTCCGCCGGCAAGTCCTGTGAGGGCATCAGCGGGCCCGGCTGTAGCGCTCCTCAGTTTGCTTCCGATTCCACTCCCAGGCCTTTTGATGCGTAGTCGCCCGTCCAACCTTCTCGATGCATCCCGTCGGCCACCGGCGGCGGTGCTCCTTTTCGCGGCGTTCAAGATCGCTCGTGATGCCGCTGAAAACGACCTTGCCATCAACCTTGAAGTGATACTTGTAGGTGCTTCGAGAGGACATAGCGTCTCCTTCAAACGCTGAGCAAAGTATCGGCGAGGCACTGCCCTCCAGTCAACGCTCCGCGCCGGCGGGAAGGGCGAAGGGGCAAGGCCGGTCGAGGCTGGCAGCCGGCGGCGGTCTTTGCTACAAGGGCGCCCGTTCCCCCGGATCATCGGTCTGCGGCATGAGCCAGCCTGCGCGCACGGCCCGCGTCGAGCGGGTCACCAAGGAGACGAGCATTACCGTCGCCGTCGATCTCGACGGCAGCGGCCGCTCGCGCATTGCCACGGGGATCGGCTTCCTCGATCACATGCTGGAGCAGCTCTCGCGCCACAGCCTGATCGATATCGAGTGCGACGCGAACGGCGATATCGACGTGACGCTGCATCACACCGTCGAGGACACCGGGATCACAATCGGCGAGGCCGTGAGCAAGGCCCTCGGCGAGCGGCGCGGCATCCGGCGCTACGGCAGCGCGGTGATCCCGATGGACGAGGCGTGTGCCCGCGTATCCCTCGACGCGAGCAACCGGCCCTACCTGATCTGGCGCGTCACGTTTGAGAGGCCGCGCCTCGACGGCATGGACACAGAGCACTTCAAGGAGTGGTTCCAGGCCTTCGCGCAGGCGGCGGGGCTCACGCTCCACGTCGAGGTCATGTACGGCGAGAACAGCCATCACATGATCGAGGCCTGCTACAAGGGCCTCGCGCGGGCGCTGCGCCAGGCGATCGAGCCGGACCCGCGCATGGCGGGCGAGGTGCCGTCGACCAAGGGCGTGCTGGGCGGCAGCCTGGAGGCTTGAGACGTGCGCTTCTACACGGTCCACATACCGGCGGCCGGCGGGGAAGACGGAGACGAGGGCGCGCTGGCTCGCGCCGTGCTCGTGCGCGAAGGCTTCAACTGGCTCGCGTTCTTCTTCGCGCCGTTCTGGGCGCTGGCGGAGGGTCTGTGGCTCGCCGCCCTGCCGCTGATTGCGGCGATGGCCGCCATCGTCGCGGTGCCGCCGGTGCTGGGTCTCGGGCCGGTTCTGCCCGTGGTGCTGGGCCTCGGCTACGCCGTGCTCGCCGGCATGTCGGCGAACGACCTGCGCCGGGCCGGGCTTGCCGCCCGCGGCTACCGCCTGGCCGAGGTGGTGGCGGCGCCGAGCCGCGCGCAGGCGCTCATTCGCTACGCCGAGGCCATGGCGCACGCGTCGACGCCACGGCCGGCATTCGGTGCCGCGGCGCCCTCGCCCTGGTCGCGCAATCCCGACCCCAACCCCGGTTTCTGGAGCTGACGCGCCGTGACCACCGCGATCATCGACTACGGCTCGGGCAATCTGCGCTCCGCCGCCAAGGCCTTCGAGCGTGCAGCCGCCGACGCGACCCCGGCGGAGCCGGTGCTGGTGACCGACGATCCCGAGCGGGTGAGCCAGGCGGAGCGGATCGTCCTGCCCGGCGTCGGCGCCTTCGCCGACTGCAAGGCCGGGCTCGCCGCCCGCGAGGGCATGATCGAGGCGCTGGAGGATGCGGTGCTGCGGCGCGGCGTGCCCTTTTTCGGCATTTGCGTCGGCATGCAGCTCATGGCGCGCGTCGGCCACGAGCACGGCGAGCACGAGGGGCTCGGCTGGATCGACGGCGAGGTCGGGCCGCTCGAGCCCGACGATGAGGCGCTGAAGGTTCCCCACATGGGCTGGAACGATCTCGCCCTGGAAGGCGAAGCGCACCCGGTTCTGAAGGGCCTGCCCGGCGATGCCCATGCCTATTTCGTCCACAGCTACGGACTGACCTGCCGCAAGCCCGACGAGGTGTTCGCGACCGTGGACTATGGCGGCCCGGTCACGGCGGTGGCAGGCCGCGACAACATGGTGGGCACGCAGTTTCATCCCGAGAAGAGCCAAGAGGTGGGCCTGACCGTGATCGGCAACTTCCTTCGGTGGCAGCCATGAGCCAGCTTGCGACAGTCGGTCCCCGCATCGAGGTCGGCACGGTCGAGCGGCTGCGCAAGCGCGAGCTCGCCGAGCTCTGCGATGCCGCCGCAGCCGCGATCAACGATGGTGCCGGATTCGGCTGGGTGCGCCCGCCTCAGCCTGCCTCGTTCGAGCGCTACTGGCGGGGCGTGACCGTGGTGCCCGAGCGGTTGCTTTTCATCGGCCGCATGGACGGCGTGGTGGCAGGATCGGTCCAGCTTGTGTCGGCGCCGCCGCAGAAGGAGGCCTGGCGCCTCTCCTGCCTCATCGACACGCACTTCGTGGCGCCCTGGGCGCGCGGGCACGGTCTGGCGCGGAGGCTGCTGGAGGCGGCCGAGGCGGAGGCGCGCGCACGCGGCTACAAGGTCGTGAACCTGAGCGTGCGCGAAACCCAGGAGGCCGCCATCGCGCTCTATGAATCTCTCGGTTTCGAGCGCTGGGGCACGCATCCGAAATACGCGTTCGTGGACGGCGAAGCGATCGCCGGCCACTACTACTGCAAGGACCTGACCGATCTGACGGACCGGCCGCCGGACCCGGCGCCGTGATCCTCTTCCCTGCGATCGACCTCAAAGGGGGCGCTTGCGTCCGGCTCGTGCAGGGCGACATGGCGCGGGCCACGGTCTTCTCCGACGACCCCCCGGCGCAGGCGCGGGCCTTCGAGTCGGCGGGCTTCGCCTGGCTTCACATCGTCGATCTCGATGGCGCCTTCGCGGGCAAGCCGGTCAACGCCGAAGCGGTGGGTGCGATCCTCGAAGCGGTCGATCTTCCGGTTCAGCTCGGTGGCGGCATTCGCGATATGGCAACCATCGAGGCGTGGCTGGAGCGGGGCGTGCGCCGGGTGATCCTGGGCACCGTGGCGGTGCGCGATCCCGACCTGGTGCGCGATGCCTGCCGGGCTTTCCCCGGCCGGGTCGCGGTCGGCATCGACGCGCGCGACGGGCGGGTCGCGGTGGAGGGCTGGGCCGAGACGGTCGACATGGAGGCGCTGGAGCTTGCGCGCCGGTTCGAAGACGCCGGCGCCGCCGCGATCATCCACACCGACATCGCGCGCGACGGGGCGCTGGAGGGCGTCGCGGCAGCGGCGACCGGGGCGCTGGCGCGGGCGCTCGACACACCTGTCATCGCCTCCGGCGGAGTCGCCTCCCACGCCGACCTCGAAGCGCTCAAGGCTTACGAGGCGGACGGCGTCTGCGGCGTGATCTGCGGCCGGGCTCTCTACGACGGCCGCATCGACCCGGCGCAGGCGCTCGCGCTGCTTGCGGCCTGAACGCGCCGGTCGCGCTCCCGCGCCATGCTGAAGATGCGCGTCATCCCGTGCCTCGACGTCCACGCCGGGCGCGTGGTCAAGGGCGTGAACTTCGTCGATCTGGTGGACGCCGGTGACCCGGTGGAGCAGGCCCGGATCTACGACGAGCAGGGGGCGGACGAGCTTTGTTTCCTGGATATCACCGCCTCCCACGAGCAGCGCGACACCATCTACGACGTCGTCGCCGGCACCGCTGAAGTCTGCTTCATGCCGCTCACCGTGGGCGGCGGGGTGCGCGCCATCGAGGATGTCCGCGCGCTGCTGCTGGCGGGCGCCGACAAGGTCTCGATCAACACGGCGGCCGTGCACAACCCCGCCTTCGTCGCCGAGGCGGCAGAGAAATTCGGGACCCAGTGCATCGTCGTTGCCATCGACGCCAAGCGGGTTGAAGGCGGCTTCGAGATCTTCACCCACGGCGGGCGCAAGCCGACGGGGATAGAGGCCATCGGGTGGGCCCGGCGCATGGCGGACGCGGGCGCCGGCGAAATCCTTCTGACCTCGATGGACCGCGACGGTACCCGCGTGGGCTTCGATCTCGAATTGACGCGCGCAGTGGCGGACGCGGTGACGATCCCGGTGATCGCGTCGGGCGGTGTCGGCGCGCTCGATCATCTGGTGGAGGGCATCCGCGACGGCCATGCGACGGCGGTGCTGGCGGCCTCGATCTTCCATTTCGGCGAGCACTCCATCGGCGACGCCAAGGCGCACATGCGGGCCGCCGGCATCCCGATGCGGCCATGACGGCGCCGGCGATTTCTGATACCCAACGCGCGGAGCGAGACGGGGCGGCAGGATGAAGGGCGCACAGGCCGGCAGCGTCATCGAGGAGCTGTACGGCGTCATCGAAGAGCGCAAGGGCGGCGATCCGGAGACTTCCTACGTCGCGCGCACCTTCGCGCGCGGCCAGGAGCATGTCGCTAAGAAGGTGGGCGAGGAGGGCGTCGAGGTGGCGCTCGCAGGCGCCCTCGGCGACAAGAAGGGCGTCGTCTCCGAGAGTGCCGACCTGTTGTTCCACCTTCTGGTCCTGTGGTCGGCCACGGGCGTCAAGCCGGCCGAGGTGTTCGGCGAGCTTTCGAAGAGGCGCGGCGTCTCCGGACTGGCGCGCGAGGCGAACAAACGCAAGGCCGGGGACAAGCGATGAGCTACGACGAGAATAATATCTTCGCCAAGATTCTGCGCGGCGAGATTCCGAACGATTCCGTCTACGAGGACGACGCGGTTCTCGCCTTTCGCGACATCGCGCCGCAAGCGCCGGTGCACGTGCTGGTGATCCCCAAGGGCGCCTACGTCTCGCTCGACGACTTCACGCAGAAGGCCTCGGCGGAGGAGGTCGGGCGCTTCTTCAAGACGGTGGGCGAGATCGCCCGCTCACTGGGGCTCGAGACGGACGGCTTCCGCACCATCGCCAACACCGGCTTGAACGGCGGCCAGGAAGTGCCCCACTTCCATGTTCACATCTGCGGCGGCCGGCGTCTCGGGCGCATGATCGCCAAGGCCTGATCGCGGCCGGGGCCGCCTCGCTCGGCTGAGCCCGTTATCCGTAGGGGCCGATGCGGCGGTAGGAGAGCGCCTCGGCAATGTGCCGGCGCGCGACGGTCTCCGCCCCACCCAAGTCCGCGATCGTGCGCGCGACCTTGAGCACGCGGTGGTGGCCGCGGGCCGAGAGCCTGAGCCGGTCGGTCGCCTCGGCGAGCAGGTCCCGTCCGCCCTCATCCGGCGTGGCGATTTGGGTGAGCAGCTCGCCCTCGGCCTCCGCATTGGTGCGGATGTCGGGCGGCGCGTCCAAGGCGTGGAAGCGCGCTCGCTGGGCCGCACGGGCAGCCGCGACTCGGGCCGAGACCTCGGCAGAGCCTTCGGCAGGCGGGGGCAGCGTGAGATCGGCGGCGGAGAGCTCCGGCACGTCCACGTGGAGGTCGATGCGGTCGTAGAGCGGGCCCGAGATACGCACCTGGTAGTCCTGCGCGCAACGCGGCGCCCGGGTGCAGGCGCGCGCGGGATCCGACAGGTAGCCGCAGCGGCAGGGGTTCATCGCGGCAACGAGCTGGAAGCGCGCGGGATAGCGCACGTGGGCGTTGGCGCGGGCCACCGCCACCGCGCCGCTCTCGATGGGCTGACGCAGCGCGTCCAGCACGGGGCGGGGAAACTCGGGCAGCTCGTCCAGGAAGAGCACACCGAGATGGGCGAGCGAGACCTCGCCGGGGCGGGCGCGGACTCCGCCGCCCACCATCGCCGCCATCGAGGCCGAGTGGTGGGGGTCGCGGAAGGGCCGGCTGCGGGTCAGCCCGTTGTTCCCGAGGAGGCCCGCGACAGAGGCGATCATGCTCACGCTCAGCGCCTCCTCCGGCGCGAGCGGCGGCAGAATGCCGGGCAGGCGAGATGCCAGCATCGACTTGCCGGTGCCCGGCGGGCCGATCATCAGCAGGTTGTGGCCGCCGGCTGCGGCAAGCTCGAGGGCGCGCTTGGCGGTCTCCTGCCCCTTGATGTCGCGCAGGTTCGGATAGTGCGGGGATCGCGCGACCCGCGCCGCCTTGGGCGGCGCCAGCAGCTGCGTGCCCTTAAAATGATTGATGAGCGCCAGCAGGTCGGCGGGCGCCACCACCTCGCCGCCGCCGGCCCAGGCGGCCTCGGCACCGTTGGCCGCCGGACAAATCAGGCCACGCTCGCGCGCGTTGGCGCCGATGGCGGCCGGCAGCACGCCCGCGACCGGTATCAGCGCGCCGTCGAGGCCGAGCTCTCCGAGCGCGACATAGGTGGCAAGATCGTCCGGCGCCAGCACCTCCATCGCCATCAGCAGCCCGAGCGCGATGGGAAGGTCGAAGTGGCTGCCCTCCTTTTGCATGTCCGCCGGCGCGAGGTTCACGGTGATCCGCCTCACCGGTAGCGCCAGGCCGAGGCCGGCGAGCGCGCCCCGCACCCGCTCCCGGCTCTCACCCACCGCCTTGTCGGGGAGTCCCACCACCGTGAACGCCGGCATGCCCGCGCCGATGTGCACCTGCACGTCGACCGGCAACGCCTCGATGCCTTGGAAGGCGACGGTCTCGACGTGGGCAACCATGCGGCGACTCTGGACTGACTCGCCCGCACGATGACCGGCGGGCGCACCTGCTCGCCCCCTGTCATATCAGATGCGGTATGATTACGCAGCCTCCGCAGCGACGCGGTGAGTTCCGCGCTGGCCCGGCGGCGGGGCGGGGGCTATGCTCGCGCCATGCCCGGAACCGTCGAACACTGGGGTGCCAGCACCGATCTAGCGGTGCTGGACCGGCTCGTACGGGTCGGAGGGCGCTCGCTAATCGACGTGGGCTGCGGCGGCGGCGCGCTGGCCCGCTCGCTGGCCGAGCGCGGCGCTACGGTGCTCGGAGTCGAGCCGGACCCGGTCCAGGCCGAGCGCAACCGCGCGGCGCCGGCAACCGAGGGCGTGACCTTCGCCGAGGGGCGGGCCGAGTCGCTTCCGGCGGCCGACGGCACGGTCGACGGGGTGATCTTCGGGCGCTCTCTGCACCACGTGCCGCACGCCGCCATGCGCCCCGCGCTGGCCGAGGCACGCCGCGTGCTGGCGCCGGGCGGTTTCGTCTACGTGATGGAGCCGGTGATGGAAGGGCCGTTCTCGGCCGTCATCAAGCCCTTCCACGACGAGACCGGGGTCCGCACCCAGGCGCGCGAGGCGGTTTGCGACGCGGCGCCGAACTTCGCCCGCGCGCGCGAGGTCCACTACGAGATCGAGCGGCGCTTCGAGAGCCACGACGAATTCGTCGGTCTCTTCTCGGGCCTCTCCTACAACAGCTATGGCGCAGATGCGGTGCGGAGCGAGACCGTGAAGCGCCTCTTCGAGGCCGGCCGCACGGACGCCGGCGATTACGCCTTCGTGCAACCGATGCGGGTCGATCTACTCCACACCGACCCGGAATGAGCGACCTCGGCGCTCTCGCGCTCTTCTCCGTTGCCGAGATGTATGCGGCCGACGCGGCAGCGGCCCGTGCCGGCACGCCCGGACTCACGCTGATGGAGAACGCCGGCCGGGCAGTCGCTCAGGCCATCGTGCGGCGCTGGGCGCCTCGGCCGGTCGCCGTGCTCTGCGGCCCCGGCAACAACGGCGGTGACGGCTTCGTCGCTGCACGGCTGCTGGCGGAGGCCGGCTGGCCGGTTCGGCTCGGGTTGTTGGGCGCCCGCGAGCGTCTCAAGGGCGATGCCGCTGCGATGGCCGCGCGCTGGGAAGGCCCCGTCGAACCACTCGCTCCGGCGCTGCTGGAGGGCGCGCCGCTGGTGGTCGATGCGTTATTCGGCGCCGGACTGACGCGGCCGCTGCAGGGCGTGCCACTGGTGCTCGCCGAGGCTTGCGCCGCGCGAGACCTCGTCTGTGTCGCGGTCGATGTGCCGAGCGGCGTCCACGGTGATACCGGCGAAGCCTTGGGCGGGTCGTTCGAGGCGGCGCTGACCGTGACCTTCGGCCGGCGCAAGTACGGGCACCTGCTGCTGCCAGGCCGCGCGCACGCCGGCGAGGTGGTGGTCGCCGACATCGGCATCCCGGAGGCGGCGATCAGCGAATTGGCGCTCCGGGTGCACGAGAACGCGCCTGCGCTCTGGCAAGGGCTGATGCCCGGCCCCGAAGCGGCCGATCACAAGTACAGCCGCGGCCATGCCCTCGTGGTGGGCGGCGACGGCGCGCACTCCGGCGCGGCACGGCTCGCGGCTCGTGCGGCGCTCCGCATTGGCGCAGGGCTGGTGACCGTCCACGCGCCCGACGCCGCGTTGCCCGTCTATGCCGCGCAGCTGACTGCCGTCATGGTGGCGTCCCTGGACGACCTGGGGACGGCGCTTGCCGACGAGCGCCGCAACGCGCTGCTGATCGGCCCCGGCTGCGGCGTGAGCCCCGCGACCCGCGTGCGGACTGTCCAGGCGCTCGGGGCGGGAAAGCGCTGCGTGCTGGATGCCGACGCGCTCACCGCGTTTCAGCACGAACGGGCGGCGCTCTTTGCAGCACTAGGGCCCGATGCGGTGTTGACCCCGCACGAGGGCGAGTACCGGCGCCTCTTCGGCCACGAGGGCGACAAGCTCTCCCGTGCCCGCGCCGCGGCAGCGGAGAGCGGGGCCGTGGTGGTCCTGAAGGGCGCCGACAGCGTGATCGCGGCGCCCGACGGCCGCGCGGCAATCAATGCCAATGCGCCGCCCACCCTGGCGACGGCGGGATCGGGCGATGTCCTGGCCGGCTTCATCCTCGGCCTGCTGGCACAGGGAATGCCGGCGTTCGAGGCGGCGGCCGCAGGGGTATGGCTGCACGGCGCCGCGGCGGCCGCGTTCGGCCACGGACTGATCGCAGAGGACCTGAGCGAATCGCTGCCCGGCGTGCTCCGAGGCCTGACTCTATGAGCAGATGACGACTCGAACGGTACAGGAGCGGACGAGGCCAGCAGAACGCGCCATACTGCTCCTGGGGGAAAATTCACTACATCAAGACATTATGGACGTTACTTCAGACGGGTTCGACAATCATTTGCGAGCACATTTGACAGCCCCGGCGAACGTGGTCATGGTTCGAAAAAACGCAGGAACAATTTTTAGTCGCGCTGCGGGCTGGGGATGAGTGAGATCACGCACGCTGCGGCTGTTTCGGGGGAACCCCGAATCTGCCTGATGGACGTCACGGTGGTCGCTCGAAGCCGCCGGGCGGCGTTTTCGGCCTGGACGGGCCGAGCGGTTTCGCCGCGCCGCCCTGCGGCACGTGCATGCGTGGCAGTGGGGGGCGCGGTATCAGCCGATGGGCGCGATCATGACCGCGTCGAGGGCCTCCTGGGCACGGGCGGCGTAGTGCCGGTTGGCCTCCGGTACGTAGCGGAAGCGGCCGTCGCAGCGCACGATGGCGATGGCCGCGTTGCTCAAGCAGGCCAGATTCCTGGGCAGGTGGCGCACGTACGCCCGGCAGCGATCTTCGTCGTAGGTGAAGTCGCGCACATAGTGGAGCCTGTTCTCGATGTGCCAGTGGTTGCGCACCAGTTCGAGCAACTCCTCGGGTCCGGCGCGCTCTGGGCCAAGCGAGGTAACGCTGTAGGTCACCTCGATGCTGCGCTTGCCGGTCTTGATGATCTCGCGCTCTCGTTCGATGCACATCGCCTGGCGCCGCCCGTGGAGGTTGGCATAGCCGTCCCACTCGGCAGCGGAGAGGTCGACCGCGGCGCAGCGCCGGCGCTCGATGCGGCCATGGCCCTTGTCGACGGTTTCGTGCGAGGGCGCATCGCTGAAGTCGATCGCCTTGAGGTCTTCGAGGATGGTCTCCTGATTGTCCTTGACGGCACTGATCACGTAGTCGGCACGGCGCCCAAGGAGGCACCGCGCGGTCTCGTGCTGGGCGTGCATGGCATCCATGGTGACGATCCGGCCCGTGAGGTCGAGGCCGCCGGAGAGTTCGCGCACGGCCGGGATTTCGTTGCTCTTGGCGTCGACCTCGACCTGGCCGAGGACGACGCCGGTGTCATGCTCCACCGCTGCGACCATCATCCTGCGCCCGTCCTCGGTCTGCTTGGATGCGCCGCGCAGGTCCTTGCCGTCCATGGCGACGGGCGCTTGCGCGCTGTTCTGCTGGCCGGTCCACTGGCCGATCGCGTTGTCCAGGGTTTCCGGCGGCAGCGCGGCAAGGACGTTGTGGAAGGTGGTGATCGCGGGCGGGGTATAGCACTGCTTGGACGGGCTCCAGAAGGCACCGACCGCCTTGAGCTGCTCCTGGGAGAGCAGGGCGGCGAACTGGGCGAATGCGTTCACCCCCCGGTAGCCGGCAAGGCGGGCGGCGACGGCAAGCGTCAGAATGGTGTTGAGCGCATAGCGCTTTCCCCGGGCATGGCGGTACTCGGGCACCTCGCCGAGGCACTCGAACAGGCTGCGCAGCCGGGGCGCGGCCATCGGCTCGGTGTGCTGCTCGGTGGCCCAGTTTGGCGGCATCTCGGTCTGGCTCAGCGCCTCGGGGGCGCCGTCTGTCAGGTCGAACACGAAGACCTCCTTGGGCTGGCCGTGGTGACGCCAGCGCGCCGCCCCTCCGGGCTCGCGGGCAAAGCCGCGGGTCAGTCCCAGCGAGCGCCAGTTGGCTGCGAGGTAGCAGGTGCCGGCGAAGCGCGAGACGTCCACGAACGTCTCCGCCAGAAGAGCCGGATATCCATGCGCCGCCTGCATGTCCGCAGACAGCCGTCGCAGGCTCAGCCCCAGCACACGGGAGGCCAGGTTGGGCACCCGCTCAGGCGTCAGGATGACGAAGCGCGAGTTGTTGGCGATCAGATGCAGGCGTCGGAACTGCTGCTCCGCCGACCACCCGATCCAGCGATCCCGCGCGCCCAGCTTGAACGCGCCGGGCTGCCAGCCGATCAGCGCGAGCCAGGTCTCGCCGTGTACAGCGACATGACGCAGGCCCTTGCCGATGACGCCGTGGAACGCCAGGTAGTGGTGCTCCTCCACCAACCGGTCCCAGCGCCGGTGCTCCTGCGCGCCCCAGGTCGGACGCACCGTGACCGCGCGCAGATCAATGGACGAATCCGGGATCGGCAGCGTCGCCATGAGCGGCACACTGCCACATCGAGAAAGGAATGGCCAGCGCCGACTTCAGCTCACCCTGCGCGACGGGCAGACAATAAATTCGCCCTGCGAAAAAACGTGAACCGAAAGACAGGGATCGGACAATGCGGCACGACTGGAGAGCTACGCGCGAAGCGCTGCCAGGCTTCTCTCGCCTAGGCTTCGCACCCTTCAGATTCGCCGGAAGGTCCCGATGGAGGACCATCGGTCTGGTCCTCATGTTCACCGTCTCGCTGGTGTTCGTCGTGCCGCAGGCCTACGCCGCGGTGGCCGCCGAGACGCAGTTCATCCTCAACAGCTTCTCGTTCCTCATCTGGGGCGCGCTGGTGATGTGGATGTGCGCCGGCTTCACCATGCTGGAGGCCGGCTCGGTCCGCACCAAGAACGCCTCGGTCATCTGCCTCAAGAACATCGGCCTCTACTCCATCGCCGGTCTCACCTACTACCTTGTCGGCTACAACCTCATGTACGTCGACGTGGGAAGCTGGGTCGGGTCGTTCGCACTGCCATACTCGACGACGGGCGACGAGATCGCCCTGCTCGGCGGCGACGAGGCCGCGGCCGAAGCCGTCATCGGGAACGGCTATTCCACCATGTCCGACTGGTTCTTCCAGATGGTGTTCGTGGCGACCACCGCCTCGATCGTCTCGGGCACTCTGGCCGAGCGCGTGAAGCTCTGGTCGTTCTTCATCTTCATCGCGCTGCTGACCGCGTTCATCTATCCGGTGATCGGGTCCTGGACCTGGGGCGGCGGCTGGCTGTCCGAGATGGGCTTCCAGGATTTCGCCGGGTCCACGATCGTGCATTCGACCGGCGGCTGGGCGGCGCTCGCCGGCGCCATCATCGTCGGCGCGAGGAAGGGCAAGTTCCGTGCCGACGGCTCCGTCAAGACGACGCCGCCATCGAACGTGCCGGCGGTGACGCTCGGCGTGTTCATCCTGTGGCTCGGCTGGTTCGGGTTCAACGGGGGCTCGCAGCTGGCGCTGAGCGGCGCCATCGATGCGGTGGCGCTAAGCAACATTCTGGCCAACACCAACCTCGCGGCGGCGGCCGGCGTGCTTGCGGCGATCTCGCTCTCGCGGCCGATCATGGGGCGTGTCGACCTGGTCACCAGCCTGAACGGCGCCATCGCGGGCCTGGTGGCGATCACGGCGGGACCCGACATCGTCGATCACTATTTCGCCGTCATCATCGGTGCGATCGGCGGCGCCATCGTCGTCCTCGGCGTGCGGCTGCTGGAGATCCTCAAGGTGGACGATGTGGTCGGCGCGGTGCCGGCGCACCTCTTCGCCGGGGTGTGGGGGACGCTGGCAGTCTGCATCGCGGCGGGTGGCGATCCCGGCGTGCAGATCATCGGCATCCTTGCCATCGGCGCCTTTGTGTTCGGCACGTCGATCCTGGCGTGGTTCCTGATCGACAAGTCCCCGCTGGGCGCGCGGATCCCGCCCGTTTACGAGGAGCTTGGCCAGGATGCGGCGGAGCTTGGAATCGAGTCCTATCCGGAGTTCGTGCTGATGCCCGAGACGGACGACTGACGACGCAACACAGCGGTGTGCCCGCGCCGCTGCGCCGCCGCGGGACGCAAGCGATTAGGGGTGTGGCGCACCGCGAACACGCTGTATGATCGCGGCAACATGGTCACAGGAGACGACGGCAATGGAGTTGACGATAGAACGTGGCGATAGCGCCCTGACCGCTCGTGTGAATGGACGCATCGACAGCACCAATGCCCGCGATTTCGAGGAGGCGATCCGAACCAAGATCGAGGACGGTGATCGTGCCGTGATCATGGACTTCGAGCATCTCTCCTATATCAGCAGTGCGGGGCTCCGTGCCGTGCTGATGACCGCCAAAACCCTGTGGAAGCGGGATGCCAAGTTCGCGCTCTGCTCGCTTTCCGGCCCGGTCAAGGAAGTGTTCGAGATCAGCGGCTTCGACAAGATCATCCCGATCCACGATTCCCGCGAAGGGGCGCTGAGCTCAATAGACAGCTAGCGCCTCCCGCAGGCGGGCGATCAGCCCGTCGGCGGTCACGATACCCGAGGGAGAGATCGCGACGCCGGCGGCGTGCAGCATGCGGGCCGTCCAGGTGTTGCACGTGTTGAAGAGGTGGAAAGAGCCGCGGGCGTTGTAGAATCGGCTGCCTGGATAGAGGCCGCGGGCGACGGAGGCGGCACGGCCGCCGGCAGGGCGCTCGAACTCCGCCGCGAGCGCTTCGATCAGGTTGAGGAAGCCCGCCTCGGTTAGCCCCACGGCGACCACTTCCCGGCTGGAACCGCCAGCTCTCGGCGCTCCCGCGAGCCCCGCCATGTGCATCACCGCCGGAGTCGGCGCGAGGGCGGCGGCCAGCGTCATGCCGACGGTCTTCTCTTTCGCCGGATAGTAGACGCGGTCCCCCCACCCGAACTCGAGAAACGCAGCGCGGGGGAAATCCACCGCCTCCGGCAGCAGGCCGGTGGCCGCGAGCGCCGGCGCGGGCACCACGATCGCCGTATGCCAGCCGTTGCTGGCCACCTGGATGGGGTGGCTGCGCGGGCCGCTGTCGTCAGGCGCAATCGGGGGCGGCGCGGTCTCGCAGGTGGCGAGCAAGGCGGCGCAGAGCGCGAGCGCGGGCCCGATCAGCCAGCGCCTCACAGTGCGCCTCCCGCCGGGATCCCCGTTAGAGAAGCTCCTCGGCGAGGAAGCGAATTTCCTCGCGCCCGGCACCGGCGAGGAGCAGTGCCGTCACCGAGCCCTCGGCCTCCGCCTGCTTCCATGCCGCAAGCCGCTCCCTGATGTGCTCCTTCGGCCCGACCAGGGCGATGCCGTCGGCGAACTCGTCCGGTACGGCCTCCACCGCGCCTTGCTTGTCGCCGGAGAGGAAGCGGTCCTGGATGACTTCGGCGGCCTCGCCGAAGCCGAGCCGGCGCGCGTAGTCGTTGTAGAAGTTGCGGCCCCGCGCGCCCATGCCGCCGACATAGAGCGCGAGCGATTGCTTGACCGCGAGCAGGGCGCGGGCGTGGTCGTCGTCGATCTTCACGTCGACGAAGGGGGCGATGGCAAAGCCTTCGCGCCGCTCGCCGTGGCCGCCCCGGCGGAAGCCCTCGACCAACGGCTCGCAATAGACGTGGGCGCGCTCCGGCATCATGAAGAGCGGAAAGAGGCCGTCGGTGATTTCGCCGGCGAGCCTCAGCCCCGCAGGCGAGACCGAGCCGGTGTAGATCGGCAGCGGCTGGCGGGCGTGGATGATGCTCTTCAGCGGCTTGCCGAGCCCGGTGGCATCCGGGCCGCGATAGGGCATGGCGTAGTGCATGCCCTCGTGCACCACCGGCTCCTCCCGCGCCACGATGCGGCGCACGATTGAGACGTACTCTCGCAGCCGTTCGTGGGGCTTGCCGTAGGCGACCCCGTGCCAGCCCTCGATCACCTGCGGCCCCGACGGCCCGACGCCGAGGACGAAGCGGCCGCCCGAGAGCGCCTGCAGGGTCATCGCGGTCATGGCGGCGCAGGCCGGCGTGCGCGCCGGCATCTGCATGAGCGCGGTGCCCACCGTCATCCGCTCGGTCCGGGCCAGGATCCAGGCGGCCGGCGACACCGCGTCCGAGCCATAGGCCTCGGAGGTCCAGATCGACCGGTAGCCGAGAGACTCGGCCTCCCGGATCAGGTCGGTGTCGATGGCGAAGTCCCGGCCTGAATAGCCGAGCACGAGCCCGAGTTGCAGCACTGCTCATCTCCCGTGGCGTGCGGTGCGGGAAACCGCGCCGTGATAGGCCAGTTCTGCTACTATGACCAGGAAACAAGTAGGGGAGGAAAGAATTATGGGCAGCATGTGGAACTCCGATCCGCGCGGCTGGCGCCTGTCACGGCGCGGATTCATGAAGGGTGCGACCGCGCTCGCCGGCACCGCGGCGCTCTCCAGCACCTTTGCAGGTCGGCGAGCCGGCGCGCAGGAGAACACGCTCACTTATCTGAGCTGGCCGGGCCATGCCGACCCGTTCATCGTCGAGCCCTTCGAGCAGGAGCACGGCGTCAAGATCGTCGGCAAGGAATATGTCGGCGGCGAGCAGATGCTCGCGCTGGTCAACCAGTCGCCGCCCGGCACCTACGACGTCATTCTCTCGGACCGCGAGTACATCGTGCAGCTGCGCGATGCGGGCTTCATCGACAAGATGGACCCGGCCGACTATCCCTTCGACGACTTTTGGCCGGAGTTCCAGCAACTCGAGGGCCACTGGCTGGACGGCGATCTCTACTCGGTGATGGTGGACTTCGGCTATCTCGGGCTCGTCCACAACACCGATCACCTCAGCGAGGCGGACTGCAGCAGTTACGGCGTGATGTGGGAAGACCGGGTGAAGGGCAAGGTCGGCCACTTCGACTGGTATCTGCCGACCATGGGGTGCCTCAGCCTCTACAACGGCAACACGGACCCGTTCAACATCGACGACGCGGCGTTCGACAAGCTGCGCGACACCACCTTCTCGCTGGCGCCGCAGGTCGGCGGCTTCTACGCCATGGCCGACGTGTTCACCTCGATGACCAACCAGGATGCCTGGGTCATGCCCGGCATCGGCGAGTGGATCTCGATCATCCTGCATCGGGGCGGCCTGCCGATCACCACCACCATCCCGGACGAGGGCGGCATCCAGTGGACGGAATCGTGCTCGATCGGCGCCGGGTCTGAGAAGCAGGATTTGGCCGCGAAGTTCATCCAGTACCTGGCCAGCCCCGAGGGGCAGTGGCGCATTGCGGCCAAGCCCTCCTACAACGCCTCGATTCCGAACAAGAAGGGCTGGGACGCGCTCAACGAGAACGATCCCGAGCTGTCCGAGCTACTGCGGCACCGCTTCGACAAGCGGAACGTCATGGACGAGTACAAGGACGGCAAGATTCAGCTTCGCAAGACCCCGGTGCAGCAGTCGATCGACGACTGGACCGAGGTCTGGAACGAGTACAAGAACATATAGCGTCAAGCGGGGGCCGCGCGTTCGCGGCCCCCAAATTTCCGGGTGCCCGTACACGACCTAATTCATGGCTGTCGTCGAGACTGAAGGCGTAACGGCCTCCGCAGGCCGCAACGCTTCTCGGCCCGACGGTTACGCGCTCTTCTGGGGCCTGCCGCTCGCGCTCTGGCAGGGGATGTTCTTCCTCGCCCCGCTCGCCTTCCTCGTCGTGATGACCTTCTGGACGGTGGAGAGCTTCCGGCTCGAGCCGGCGTTCGAAACCGTCAACTGGGTCAAGATGTGGAGCAAGGGCTATGTCGTGGACACCTATCTGCGCACCCTCGGCTATGGCGTGCTCGCGGCCGTGGTGTGCAGCGTTCTGGCATTTCCCGCTGCCTATGCGCTCGCCTTCAAGGTCTCGCCCGCGACGCGGCGTCTCGGGGTCTTCCTGCTCATCACGCCGTTCTTCACGAGCTACGTCGTCCGCGTCTATTCCTGGCAGGCAGTGATCTCCGACAACGGCATCCTGAACACGGTTTTCGGCCATCTCGGCTTCGGCCCGGTGGAGATGCTGAACACGCTGTTCGGCACCGTGGTGGGCTACCTCACGCTCTGCCTCCCGCTGGTCATCCTGCTCCAGCTCTTCAGCCTGGCGAACGTCGACCGCAGCCTGATCGAGGCCGCCCACAATCTCGGCTGCGGGCGGATCAGGACCGTCTTCCTGGTGATCGTCCCGTCGGCCAAGGTGGGCCTGATCCTGGCCGCGACCTTCACCTTCATCCTCTGCTTCGGCGACTTCGTGAGCCCCGTCAGCCTCGGCGGGAGCAAGCCGCCAACGCTCAGCATCCTGATCGTGGACACGGTAAAGCAGGGGAACCACTGGCCGCGCGCCGCGGTGGTGGCGGTGACCATGGTGGCGACCCTGATCGTGGTCGCCTTCACCGCGCTCTATTTCGCCTACGGCCACGGGCGGGCACGGCGATGAGCCTCGACCGCATCGTCCGCGGCTCGCTTCTGGGCTACGTGTTCGTGGCGCTCGGCTTCGTCTTCGTGCCGATCGTGATCAGCTTCATCTTCTCCTTCAACGAGGGACGCTTCCCGGTCCTGCCGATCGAGACCTTCTCCACGGTCTGGTACGAGGCGATCTGGAACGAGGCGCCGGTGCCGCGCGCCTTCCGCTTCAGCATCATCGTCGGGCTTTCGGTCGCGGCCATCTCCACCTTCATCGGCTTCGCGACCGCGTATACCGACTTCCGTTACCGCTTCTTCGGCAAGAATGTCTACCTCGCGCTCGCCCTGCTGCCGCCGACGATCCCGGTGCTGATCCTGGGGCTCGTCATGCTGATGTTCCTCGGTCGCGTGAGCCTGGTGGGCGAGGTGCACTCGGTGATCTTCGCCCACGTCGTCTACTGCACACCGTTCGCCATGGCGCTCATCCGGCTCAGGCTCTCGCAGATGGACCCGGACCTGGAGAGGGCCGCGTGGAATCTCGGCGCCAACAACTGGCGGGGAATGCTGTTCGTGATCCTGCCCTTCACCATGCCCTCGATCTTTGCGGCGCTCTTCCTCACCGCCGCCGTCTCGTTCGACGAGTTCATGATCGCGTTCTTCGTCGGCGGCGTGAACGAGACCCTGCCGGTACGGGTGCTGAACATGATGCAAGGGCAGGTGAGCCCGCGCATCAACGCGGTCGGCAGCGTCGTCTTCGCGGTATCCATTACCCTCGTTATTCTGGCACAGGTATTCCTGCTGACCCGCCGCGGCACCGGCCGCCTCAAAGCGCCGGTGTAAAGGGATGGCGGTCCGGAGAAATGTGATGTTTGTGACAATGGCATCGAGGCATTTGGCCGCCTTGGCCGCTCGCGTGCTGAAGGCGTTGGGACTCAAGTCGGGCTCCCAGCTCGAACTGCGGGAAGGACCGGACGGCCTTGTGCAGCAGTCCCGGCGTGTCGACCCTACTCGCCTCGCGCCGTTGCGCGAAAAGCTTCGGCGTGGACGAGGCACGTTCGACTTGGCGCGCATCCGCGAGCAGGCCCATGAACCTTCGCTACGGGATTGATGTTTCGACAGTCGCGCAAGCTGGCGGTGGCGGCTCGATTCGCCGCTGCACGACATCGGCTTAGCCGAGACACGCGCAATGGCTGAACCCCTGTTGGAGCTCGCTGGCCTGACCAAGCGCTTCGGCGAGCAGGAGGCCGTGCGCGGGATCGACCTGGAGATCGCGGAGGGCGAGTTCATCGCGCTGATGGGGCCGTCGGGCTGCGGCAAGACCACGACGCTGCGCATGATCGCGGGCCTGGAGGAGCCCACCAGCGGGGAGGTGCGGCTCAACGGCGAGCGGATCAACGAGCGCAAGCCCTGGGAGCGCGACACGCCGATGGTGTGGCAGAGCCTCGCGCTCTTCCCCTATCTCAGCGTGCGCGGCAACGTCGAGTTCGGCCTCAAGATGCGTGGGATGTCCGCCCGGGAACGCCGCGCGCGGGCGCTCAAATGGCTGGAGCAGGTCGGTATCGCCGACTACGCAGACCGGAACATCGCGCAGCTCTCGGGCGGCGAGCGGCAGCGGGTGGCGCTCGCCCGCGCGCTGGTGACCGAGCCGCGCATCCTCCTGCTCGACGAGCCGTTGAGTGCGCTGGATGCCCATCTCAGGGTCCGCATGCAGGCGGAGATCACCGAGCTTCAGCGCCGGCTCGGCATCACCTTCGTCTACGTGACCCACAACCAGTCCGAGGCCTTCGCCATGGCGAGTCGCGTCGTCATCATGGACGCGGGCCTGATCCAGCAGATCGGCGCGCCGCGCGAGGTCTACCGCGCGCCCGCCAACCGCTTCGTCGCCGAATTCGTCGGCACCAACAACATCATCGAAGGGCGTGTGCGGTCCGCCGATGGCGCGCGCATCGGCGTGGAGACGGCCTACGGCGTTGTCGAAGCCGCGGTGCCGGCGGCGCGCGCGCCGGCGGTGGGCGAGTCGCTCAATCTGGTCGTGAGCGCCGACCGGGTCGCGCTCAACGCGGAGGCGGAGGCGCACGACAACGCCGTCACCGGCACCGTGATCAGCGAGGAGTTCATCGGCTCGGTGGTGACGCTGCACCTCGATATCGGCGGCGGCGCGGTATTCCGCGTGCAGAAGCAGGCGCACGAGCTCGACACGGTCGACATCACGCCGGGCCGGACATTTCGTGCGTCCTGGCGGGCGGAGGATACCTATGTGCTGCCGGCGTGAGTTTGAGGCGCCCGGAACGGGGGAGAGGAGAGCATGTCCATACTGATCGAGGGGGCCACCGTCGTTTCGATGGACCCGGAGCACGGCAGCGAGCCGTTCCAGGGCGACATCCTGATCGAGGGCGAGCGCATCGCCGCCGTTGGCGAGACCGCGCCCAACGTCGAGGCCGAACGGGTGATTCCCGGCCAGGGCAAGCTGGTTATTCCGGGCCTCATCAACGCCCACATCCACACGCCGGAGGCCTTCGCCAAGGGGCGCTACGACAACATGCCGCTGGAGCTCTGGATGACGCTCGCCTACGGCATCCTCGGCGCTGCCGAGCTCACGCCCCGCATGATCTACCTGCGCTCCGCCCTCTGCGCCATGGATGCGATCAAGACCGGCGTCACCTTCTTCTCCGACGACATCCTCGAGTTCCCGCTGCAGTCCATGGAGTCCATCGGCGCGGTGTTCCAGGCCTACGAGGATGTGGGCTTGCGCGCCTCCATCTCCGGCCACGTGATCAACCGCAAGCTGCCCGACTCGATCGTCTACCTGAACGACCTTCTGCCGGGCGACCTCAAGAGCGAGATCGACGAGATGGAGCCGCCGACGGCGGAGGAGTTCGCTGCGTTCTGCGAGGAGGCGCTCTCCCTCTATCACAACCGGGCCGGCCGGCTCCGCTTCATGCCGGCACCCTCCGGCCCCCAGCGCTGCACCGAGCCCCTGATGCAGGCTGCCGACGAGTTTGCGCGCGAAAACGGGCTGCCCTTCCACACCCATATCCTCGAATCGAAGGTGCAGGCGGTGACCGGCCGCGAGCTCTACGGCAAGACCCTGATCCGCTACATGCACGACCTCGGCCTGCTCAACCGCAACACCACCATCGCGCACGGCATCTGGCTCACCGACGACGACATCGCGCTGATGGGGGAGGCGCGCTGCTCGGTGGTGCACAACGCGCTCTCCAACCTCAAGCTCGGCTCGGGCCTCTGCCCGGTGCGCCGGCTGCTCGACTCCGGCGTCAATCTGGCGCTGGGCTCGGACGGGATCTCCACCAGCGACACGCCGCGCATGTTCAGCGTGATGCAGTGCGCGGGCCTGATGCACAACATCTCTTCGCCCGACAATGCCTACTGGCTCGACGCCCACGAGGTGCTGCACGCGGCGACCCTCGGCGGCGCCTACAGCGTGCTCATGGAGGACGAGATCGGCTCGCTGGAGCCCGGCAAGCGCGCCGACCTGGCGATCCTCGACATGCGCACGGCCAACTTCACGCCGCTCAACGACGTGCGCAACCACCTCGTCTATTGCGAGAACGGCTCCTCGGTGGAGACGGTGATCGTCAACGGCGAGATCATGGTGGAGGACGGCAGCCTCACGCGGGTCGACGAAGAGGCGCTGATGGACGAGCTGCGCGACATGATGCCGGCCATCCAGGCCGATCAGGAGCGGCTGGAGGCCAAGAACAAGGCGTTCATCCCGCCGCTCGCCGAGGTCTGGCGCCGCTGCGCCGAGACCGACATCGGCATCAACCGCTGGGGCAGCGACAATCAGCCGCGCTGGCCGACCAACCGGTAAAGAACAGGAAGAGGCCAGTGAGTACCTTCCCGCCGGAAGCCGCAACCGCCATTGCGGCACTCTTGGGTGCTTCCTTCGGAGCATTCCTGACTCACAAGTACAACCGCAATCGAGATCATCTCGAACTGAAGCGAGACGTGCTTCGCAGGTTGATGGGCTACCGCTGGCAATTGACTTCGGGTCGCGAACGACCCGACGGATTGGTATTCACCGCGCTAAACGAAATTCCGGTTGTGTTTGCGGGCGATGACGATGTTGAGAATGCTTTCAGTGCATTTCGGGGAAAGGTGAATGAGGGCTTCCGGGCTGAGAACTTGATGCCCCTTGCACAAGCCATGGCCAAGTCAGCCAGAGTTCCTCACAAGCGATGGAGCCAAGACCTTATCGAACGGCCGTTGGCGCCCCCGCTGAACCCGACGAGGAGGACGCCATGACCCGCCCCTTGCGCGTCGCGGAGATCGACTGGACCGAATATGAGCGGCGGGTGCGGGAGGAGCAGCCGGTGGTGGTCCTCCCGGTCGGCTCGCTGGAGCAGCACGGCCCGCACCTGCCCATGAACTGCGATGCCGCGATCCCGACCGCGCTCGCCGAACGGGTCGCGGCACGCACCGGCGACCTGGTCGCGCCCACGCTCTGCTACGGCTACAAGTCACAGCCGAAGTCCGGCGGCGGCAACCATTTCCCCGGCACCACCAGCCTGGACGGCGAGACCCTGATCCACATGGTCCGCGATATCGTCGGCGAGTTCGCCCGCCACGGCGTGCGCCGCATGGCGGTGGTGGACGGCCACTACGAGAACAACATGTTCCTGGTGGAAGGGATCGACCTCGCCTTGCGCGGCCTCCGGCGCGACGGCATCGACGACATGCGGATCGCCAAGATCCCGTATTGGGAATACGTCACCGAAGAGACCATGGAGGCCGCCTGGCCCGAGGGTTTCCCCGGATGGCCGCTGGAACATGCGGGCCTGATGGAGACCTCGGTCATGCTGCATCTCTATCCGGGTCTCGTGGACATGACCAAGGCACCCGACCATCCACCCGCCGACTTCCCGCTCTACGACATCTATCCGACGGACACGTCGCGGGTGCCCTGGACCGGGGCGCTCTCGCCCTCCGTCGCTGCGACAGCGGAGAAGGGCGAGCGCTTCGTCGCGGACTACGTGGATGGCATGACCGCCGCGCTGATCGAGATTTTCGGATCGAGGCGCCAGGACATCGCGGCGGAATAGAGAGGGACGCCAGTTATGAGCGAGGGCTTCTACGAGCCGGTCAGCGGCATGGACATGCCGCGCTTCAGCGCGATGCCGACCTTCATGCGGCTCCCCCACGTCACGGACTTCTCGGCCGTGGACATCGCGCTGGTGGGCGTGCCCTGGGACAACGGCACCACCAACCGCGCCGGCGCCCGCCACGGCCCGCGCGAGATCCGCAACATGTCGAGCCTGATGCGGCGCACCCATCACACGCTCGGCATCTGCCCCTACGAGCTCTGCCGGGTCGCCGACTGCGGCGATGCCAGCATCAACCCGATCGACCTGCACGACACCATCGGGCGCATCGAGCGGTTCTTTGCCGGCATGCACGCGGCCGGCGCGGTGCCGCTCTCCGCAGGCGGCGATCACCTGATCACGCTGCCGATCATGCGCGCCATCGCCAGGGACCGGCCGGTCGGCATGATCCATTTCGACGCCCATTCCGACACGTGGGACAGCTACTTCGGCGGCCACACGATCACTCATGGCACGCTCTTCCGCCGCGCGGTGGAGGAGGGGCTGCTGGACCCCAAGCGCACCATCCAGATCGGCATTCGCGGCTCGGTCTACGACCTCCACGACCTGGACTTTGCGCGCGACTCGGGGATGCGTGTGATCGGAATCGAGGAGTATTTCGATCTCGGCTGGGAGAAGGTGATAGCCGAGGCGCGCGCAGTGGTCGGCGACGGCCCGACCTATATCAGCTTCGACGTGGACGGGCTCGACCCGGTCTATGCGCCCGGCACCGGCACGCCCGAGATCGGCGGCTTCTCGACCTACGAAGCGCAGCGCATGCTGCGGGGTGCGCGCGGGCTCAACCTGGTGGGCGGCGACGTGGTGGAGGTGGCGCCGCCCTTCGACCCCAGCGGCAACACCGCGCTGGTAGGCGCCACCATGATGTTCGAGATCCTGTGCGTGCTGGCGGAGGCGGTGGCCCACGCCAAGCGCTGATTAGGGAGGGGACGATGGACCACGAGGGCTACATGCGGCAAGCCATCGCGCTCTGCGAAGAGAAGATGGCGGCGGGCGAGGGCGGCTACTGCGCGACGATCATCGTGAAGGACGGCGAGGTAATCGGCGAGGGCTGGAACAATGTCGCCGAGAACCACGACGCCACCGGCCACTGCGAGATCAACGCCATCCGCGATGCGGGCCAGCGCACCGGCAACTGGGACCTCTCGGGCTCGGTGCTCTACACCACCTGGGAGCCCTGCGCCATGTGCGCGGCGGCGATCTGGTGGGCGCGAATCGAGCGCGTGTTCTACGGCAACCTCCTCTCTCATGGAGGAATGTGCGCTGTGGCGTATTTCGACATCGTGACGCTGATCTTTGGCGGCCGGATATCGACTGCCTGATCCCCGCCGGGTGAGCAGAATGCAGCGATTAGACGCGAGATCGGAACGCTACGGGAACATCGTGACATGGATGGCCGCGGTCTGCCATCCGCCGGCAGGCGGCTTGGTCGAGCGGCGATGTCGGAGGTGGGACAACCGGTCAGCCGGTGTCGAGGTACGGCACCGCGCCGACCAGCGAGCGCATCCGCTCCGCGTGGCCGGCCCGCACCTGCGCAAGGGCCAGCGCCATCATCACCACCAGCGCCAGCCCGACACGGGTCTTCATCTTAGCGAGCCCGCGGATGTAGTGGGTCTCGAAGTTGAAGCTGTTGTCGAGGCGGCTGTTGATCCTCTCTATCGCAGAGCGCCGGTTGTAGCCGCGCCGCCAGGACGGGCTGCCCCAGGGCGTCGGGGTGAAGACGCGCCGGTCGTTCTTGTCGAGATCGATGCGCACGATGCGGCCGTACTCGCCGGGCTCCACCCCGCCCGCCCGGTGGCACGCCTTGCTGCCTGCACAGTCGAAGCCGAAGGCCGCCGCCGGGCAGCGGTATTTCAGCGTGCCGCAGAGGCCGCGCTCGGCCTCGAAGCCCTGGAAGGCCATGGCGCGGACCTCGCCGGTCTGGGGGCAGATGCAGGACACGCGGCCGCGCTCGTCGTGAACGACGACGTCGGCGCGGTTGGGGAACAGCGCCCGCGTGATCGGCTTCGTCGGATCATAGCCCGGCTCCTCCTTCTCGGCCTTCCACATCAAGCGCGTGTCGACCAGCGGCCGAATGGCCCACTTATCCCAGAGCAACTTCTTCTGGGGAGCGTTGTCGAGACCGCGGTCGGCGCTGAAGTCGTCGCAGCGCTCCACCATTTCCGGCGCTCTTGCGAACAGGTTCTCCAGCATCTTGGGGAGCATCTTGACCTCCGAGTCCGACGCCCGCGTCACCTCGAAGGCCACCGGGACCTCGTAGTGGGTGTCGGCGATCAGGTGGAGGCCGTAGCCGAACCATGATTTCACCTTCTTCCAGATCGCGCCGGTCTTGGCGTTCACCCCGCTCGTCTCATGCTTGCCCCAGTCGGCGTCGGGGTCGGAGGTCTTCCCCTTGTCCTCGGCAACCCGGCCCGTCGAGTGGCTCTCGATCGCCTTGCCGTCGTAGCCGAGATGGCGGCCGAAGTCGGGCAGCTCTTCGAAGAGCGACGCGCGCAGGCTCTCGACCATTGCGGACACCAGGCTGCACTCGTTCTCAAGCAGCACGACGCGCCGCAGGAAGCGCGAGAAGTTCCAGTGGCTGGGCACCGTCGAGCGGACCTGCGCCGGATGCGCCACCGCGCATGGTGGCTCCTTCGTACCTGCGCGAAGCTCCAACACGGGCGCGCTCTGGAAAGGCAGCGGGTCGAACCCGCAGAGTTCCAGGAGCGCCGGGTTGCGGCCCATCTCCCGCAGCAGCGACTGGATCGAGGCGTGCTGGAACACCACGCCCGCGATCAGCGCACGCCACATCGACCGCACCGGGTAGTCGTTGCGCCCGCGACCTCGCCCGGCCTCAAGCGCAGCCACGATCTCCTCGTCGGGCAGGGTGTCGAGCACCAGACGCAGGCGATCCAGGTCCGGCAGGCCTTCGACAGCCTGCCAGGAAAAGGGTAGCTTCTCCGTTGTCGCCATCACGTTCTCCCTACCAGGGCTGGTGGATGGAACGAGGGCCTCTGGCCCGATGGCGACACCTTCTATCCGATTCGGGCGGGACGACGCGACGGGGCCGGAAGTGAGCCTGGGAGCGTCGTCGGCTATGGGGTGGAAATCCTCGATCCGCCCTATCCGCCGATCTCAGGGCCGCAGATGTCTGCGAAGCCGCCGGGGTAAGAAAAATCTCGGATCAGCTGGAGCCCTTGATCACCAAGGGATGCGTGACAGCGCACACGCCTCTCATGGAGGAATGTGCGCTGTGGCGTATTTCGACATCGTGACGCTGATCTTTGGCGGCCGGATATCGACTGCCTGATCCCCGCCGGGTGAGCAGAATGCAGCGATTAGACGCGAGATCGGAACGCTACGGGAACATCGTGACATGGATGGCCGCGGTCTGCCATCCGCCGGCAGGCGGCTTGGTCGAGCGGCGATGTCGGAGGTGGGACAACCGGTCAGCCGGTGTCGAGGTACGGCACCGCGCCGACCAGCGAGCGCATCCGCTCCGCGTGGCCGGCCCGCACCTGCGCAAGGGCCAGCGCCATCATCACCACCAGCGCCAGCCCGACACGGGTCTTCATCTTAGCGAGCCCGCGGATGTAGTGGGTCTCGAAGTTGAAGCTGTTGTCGAGGCGGCTGTTGATCCTCTCTATCGCAGAGCGCCGGTTGTAGCCGCGCCGCCAGGACGGGCTGCCCCAGGGCGTCGGGGTGAAGACGCGCCGGTCGTTCTTGTCGAGATCGATGCGCACGATGCGGCCGTACTCGCCGGGCTCCACCCCGCCCGCCCGGTGGCACGCCTTGCTGCCTGCACAGTCGAAGCCGAAGGCCGCCGCCGGGCAGCGGTATTTCAGCGTGCCGCAGAGGCCGCGCTCGGCCTCGAAGCCCTGGAAGGCCATGGCGCGGACCTCGCCGGTCTGGGGGCAGATGCAGGACACGCGGCCGCGCTCGTCGTGAACGACGACGTCGGCGCGGTTGGGGAACAGCGCCCGCGTGATCGGCTTCGTCGGATCATAGCCCGGCTCCTCCTTCTCGGCCTTCCACATCAAGCGCGTGTCGACCAGCGGCCGAATGGCCCACTTATCCCAGAGCAACTTCTTCTGGGGAGCGTTGTCGAGACCGCGGTCGGCGCTGAAGTCGTCGCAGCGCTCCACCATTTCCGGCGCTCTTGCGAACAGGTTCTCCAGCATCTTGGGGAGCATCTTGACCTCCGAGTCCGACGCCCGCGTCACCTCGAAGGCCACCGGGACCTCGTAGTGGGTGTCGGCGATCAGGTGGAGGCCGTAGCCGAACCATGATTTCACCTTCTTCCAGATCGCGCCGGTCTTGGCGTTCACCCCGCTCGTCTCATGCTTGCCCCAGTCGGCGTCGGGGTCGGAGGTCTTCCCCTTGTCCTCGGCAACCCGGCCCGTCGAGTGGCTCTCGATCGCCTTGCCGTCGTAGCCGAGATGGCGGCCGAAGTCGGGCAGCTCTTCGAAGAGCGACGCGCGCAGGCTCTCGACCATTGCGGACACCAGGCTGCACTCGTTCTCAAGCAGCACGACGCGCCGCAGGAAGCGCGAGAAGTTCCAGTGGCTGGGCACCGTCGAGCGGACCTGCGCCGGATGCGCCACCGCGCATGGTGGCTCCTTCGTACCTGCGCGAAGCTCCAACACGGGCGCGCTCTGGAAAGGCAGCGGGTCGAACCCGCAGAGTTCCAGGAGCGCCGGGTTGCGGCCCATCTCCCGCAGCAGCGACTGGATCGAGGCGTGCTGGAACACCACGCCCGCGATCAGCGCACGCCACATCGACCGCACCGGGTAGTCGTTGCGCCCGCGACCTCGCCCGGCCTCAAGCGCAGCCACGATCTCCTCGTCGGGCAGGGTGTCGAGCACCAGACGCAGGCGATCCAGGTCCGGCAGGCCTTCGACAGCCTGCCAGGAAAAGGGTAGCTTCTCCGTTGTCGCCATCACGTTCTCCCTACCAGGGCTGGTGGATGGAACGAGGGCCTCTGGCCCGATGGCGACACCTTCTATCCGATTCGGGCGGGACGACGCGACGGGGCCGGAAGTGAGCCTGGGAGCGTCGTCGGCTATGGGGTGGAAATCCTCGATCCGCCCTATCCGCCGATCTCAGGGCCGCAGATGTCTGCGAAGCCGCCGGGGTAAGAAAAATCTCGGATCAGCTGGAGCCCTTGATCACCAAGGGATGCGTGACAGCGCACACGCCTCTCATGGAGGAATGTGCGCTGTGGCGTATTTCGACATCGTGACGCTGATCTTTGGCGGCCGGATATCGACTGCCTGATCCCCGCCGGGTGAGCAGAATGCAGCGATTAGACGCGAGATCGGAACGCTACGGGAACATCGTGACATGGATGGCCGCGGTCTGCCATCCGCCGGCAGGCGGCTTGGTCGAGCGGCGATGTCGGAGGTGGGACAACCGGTCAGCCGGTGTCGAGGTACGGCACCGCGCCGACCAGCGAGCGCATCCGCTCCGCGTGGCCGGCCCGCACCTGCGCAAGGGCCAGCGCCATCATCACCACCAGCGCCAGCCCGACACGGGTCTTCATCTTAGCGAGCCCGCGGATGTAGTGGGTCTCGAAGTTGAAGCTGTTGTCGAGGCGGCTGTTGATCCTCTCTATCGCAGAGCGCCGGTTGTAGCCGCGCCGCCAGGACGGGCTGCCCCAGGGCGTCGGGGTGAAGACGCGCCGGTCGTTCTTGTCGAGATCGATGCGCACGATGCGGCCGTACTCGCCGGGCTCCACCCCGCCCGCCCGGTGGCACGCCTTGCTGCCTGCACAGTCGAAGCCGAAGGCCGCCGCCGGGCAGCGGTATTTCAGCGTGCCGCAGAGGCCGCGCTCGGCCTCGAAGCCCTGGAAGGCCATGGCGCGGACCTCGCCGGTCTGGGGGCAGATGCAGGACACGCGGCCGCGCTCGTCGTGAACGACGACGTCGGCGCGGTTGGGGAACAGCGCCCGCGTGATCGGCTTCGTCGGATCATAGCCCGGCTCCTCCTTCTCGGCCTTCCACATCAAGCGCGTGTCGACCAGCGGCCGAATGGCCCACTTATCCCAGAGCAACTTCTTCTGGGGAGCGTTGTCGAGACCGCGGTCGGCGCTGAAGTCGTCGCAGCGCTCCACCATTTCCGGCGCTCTTGCGAACAGGTTCTCCAGCATCTTGGGGAGCATCTTGACCTCCGAGTCCGACGCCCGCGTCACCTCGAAGGCCACCGGGACCTCGTAGTGGGTGTCGGCGATCAGGTGGAGGCCGTAGCCGAACCATGATTTCACCTTCTTCCAGATCGCGCCGGTCTTGGCGTTCACCCCGCTCGTCTCATGCTTGCCCCAGTCGGCGTCGGGGTCGGAGGTCTTCCCCTTGTCCTCGGCAACCCGGCCCGTCGAGTGGCTCTCGATCGCCTTGCCGTCGTAGCCGAGATGGCGGCCGAAGTCGGGCAGCTCTTCGAAGAGCGACGCGCGCAGGCTCTCGACCATTGCGGACACCAGGCTGCACTCGTTCTCAAGCAGCACGACGCGCCGCAGGAAGCGCGAGAAGTTCCAGTGGCTGGGCACCGTCGAGCGGACCTGCGCCGGATGCGCCACCGCGCATGGTGGCTCCTTCGTACCTGCGCGAAGCTCCAACACGGGCGCGCTCTGGAAAGGCAGCGGGTCGAACCCGCAGAGTTCCAGGAGCGCCGGGTTGCGGCCCATCTCCCGCAGCAGCGACTGGATCGAGGCGTGCTGGAACACCACGCCCGCGATCAGCGCACGCCACATCGACCGCACCGGGTAGTCGTTGCGCCCGCGACCTCGCCCGGCCTCAAGCGCAGCCACGATCTCCTCGTCGGGCAGGGTGTCGAGCACCAGACGCAGGCGATCCAGGTCCGGCAGGCCTTCGACAGCCTGCCAGGAAAAGGGTAGCTTCTCCGTTGTCGCCATCACGTTCTCCCTACCAGGGCTGGTGGATGGAACGAGGGCCTCTGGCCCGATGGCGACACCTTCTATCCGATTCGGGCGGGACGACGCGACGGGGCCGGAAGTGAGCCTGGGAGCGTCGTCGGCTATGGGGTGGAAATCCTCGATCCGCCCTATCCGCCGATCTCAGGGCCGCAGATGTCTGCGAAGCCGCCGGGGTAAGAAAAATCTCGGATCAGCTGGAGCCCTTGATCACCAAGGGATGCGTGACAGCGCACACGCCTCTCATGCCTCCGACCTCGGCGTCGACATCGACGCATTGGATAGAGAGGTGGCGACTGCGAGCGAGCAGCGCGGCCGCCCCTACCGGCGCCTCCTGGGCGACGAAACCTACGCCATGTTCAGGGCGTGGTGGGACAGCGGGGATCGCACGACAATTTGATTGCGCTTGCACCGCTGGAACGCGCGCGCCATATACCGGATGTCGTCAACAACGAAAGGAGGTGATCCAGTGTCAGACTATCGTAGACCGCGATCGGCGGTCACCGTGAGCTGGGTCTCCCCCTGCGATGGGGCCCACGGCTGACGGTGACGACGCGATCTGCGGATCGCGGATTGACGGGGAAGGGCCGCCCCAGCCGGGCGGCCCTTCCAACGTTACGGGCCCATGACTGACGAGGCGCCCGAGAGCGCCACACTCGGCGTCATCCCCGCCGGCTTCTGGCGGCGCGTCGCGGCGTGGGTCATCGACACGATCATCGTGCTGGTGGGCACCTACCTGGTCGGAACGTTTCTGTGGCCCGAACTGGTGGAGACCACGACGCATGTCTCCGAGAGCGACGGCGCCCGTCTGGAGGTCGTGAGCTACGCGCTCTCCTGGCTCGGCTCCATCGTCTTCGGCATCGCGCTGGGCATCTACACGGCGGCGCAGGAGAGCGGGCCGGCGCAGGCGACGATCGGCAAGCGCATGCTGGGGTTGCGGGTCACGGGGCTCGACGGTGGACGTATCTCGGCGCTCACGGCGATCCTTCGCTGCTGGCCGCTCTGGCTCCCGGGTCTTGTCAGCATGGTCGTCGGTCTCAATTTCGTCGTCGGTGCCGCCGCCATCGCCGCGTGTGTCGCGGTCGCCTTCACCCGTCGCAAACAGGGTCTGCACGACATGCTGGTGCGCTGCCTGGTGGTGCGCCGGCCGCCGCGTGTCATATAAGGGGCGCGCAGAGGGACGCGCGGAGGGCACTCGCACCCGCCGGGCTTTTGCGCCATGATCGCGCGCCGGCGAGCGGGGGAGCCGGCAGGGGCAGGGGACGGAGAGATGGTCGCTGAGCGCGCGAACGAGCGGGTCTGCTACTTCAACGGTGAGATCGTGCCGGAGAGCCGGGCCCTGGTCTCCTTCCGCGACCGGAGTTTCCGCTATGGCGACGGCGCCTTCGATACCACCCGCACCTTCGGCCACCGCATCTTCAAGTTGGAAGAGCACATCGTGCGCTTCTACAAGACGCTGCGGTATCTCCGCATCGACCCCGGTATGGCGCCGTCCGAGATGAAGCGCCACACCGAGGAGGTGCTCGCCCGCAACCTCCACCTGCTGGGGCCGGACGAGGATTACTGGGTCTTCCAGCGCATCTCCCGCGGTCTCGAGCCGGCGGGCGGCGACTTCTACGGCTCGACCGACCCGGTGCTCATCATCGACTGCACGCCGCTCCCCATTGCCCAGCGCGCCCACTACTTCCGCGACGGGATTCCGCTGTTGATCCCCTCGAACCGCCGTGCGGCGCCGGATTCGCTCTCTCCCAGGGCGAAGACCCACAACTATCTGAACCTGTTCGTCGGCAACGACGAGGTGCGCCGCCGCGACCCCAATGCCCTGGCGTTGTTCCTCGACCACAACGGCAATCTCAGCGAGGGCGTCGGCTCCAACATCTTCCTCGTCACCGACGGCGTGCTCTACACGCCGCAGGACCGCTACGTGCTCAACGGCATCAGCCGGGAGACCGTGCTTGACCTTGCGGCGGAGGCGGACATCGAGGTGGTGAAGTGCGACCTCGATCTCTTCGACGCGCACGGCGCCGACGAGGCCTTCATCACGTCGACGAGCTACTGCGTCTGCCCGGTCGCCACCATCAACGACGTGCCCTTCGGCGAGCGAAAGATCCCCGGGCCGATGACGGAGCGGCTGATGGGGCTCTACTGCAAGCTCATTGGCTTCGACTTCGTGGACCAGTACCTCAAGCACCTTCACTAGAGAACCGTTCGAGAAGCTCGTATCCATGTTCACCGCACCCCAAACTCGTCATGGCCGGGCTTGTCCCGGCCATCCACGCGTTGCCCGGCATCCGGTGGGTCTTGCGGAGGGAGATGCCCGGATCAAGTCCGGGCTTGACGATGTTGGGGAGAGGCTGGGTCGGAGAGGACGCATACCGGCCCGACCGTTTGGGAATGAACTGCGGAAACACGACACTCTTGCATTAGGAGACCGCGTTCATGCTTGAGATCGTCAAGCCGGGACTCGAGACCAGCATTCAGGATTTCCCCGGTCGCGTCGGCTACTGGAACCAGGGCTTCCCGCCGTCCGGCCCGATGGACATGTGGTCGTTCCGCCTCGCCAATCTGGTGGTCGGCAACGGCGAAGGCGCGCCGGGGCTGGAGGCCCAGTTCATGGGGCCGACGATCCGCTTCCAGCGCGGCGGCTTGATCGCGGTGACCGGCGCCAACATGCGCCCGATCCTGGATGGGCAGCCGATCCCCACGTGGGAGGGCGTGGCGGTGGAAGCCGGGCAGACCCTGGTGATGGGGCCGGCTGTCGCCGGTGCGCGCGGCTACCTCGCGGTGGCGGGCGGCATCGACGCGCCGGAGTGGCTGGGCTCGGCCTCCACCTTCCACAAGGCCGGAGTCGGCGGGCTCGACGGCCACGCGGTGAAGGCGGGGCAGGTGCTCCCGGTGAAGGAGGCCGCAGGCACGCCAGGCCGGCGCATCGCCGATCGCGCGCGGCCGACCTTCCCAGGCGGCAAGACCTGGGGGATCGAGGCGGTGCGTGGCCCCAACGACGACTGGATCGACGAAGCCGGCCACGAGCGCTTCACCGAGACGGCATGGATGCTCGAAGCGCGCAGCGACCGCACCGGCTATCGCCTGCAGGGACCGGACTGGACCTTCACCGAGAAGGCCACCGACAAGGCGCCGGAACACGGCGACTTTCCGTCCAACATCATCGACCAAGGCTATCCGCTGGGCGCGGTCAACCTGGGCGGCCAGACGCCCATCATCCTGATGAACGACGGCCCCAGCATGGGCGGCTTCATCTGCCCCTACACGGTGCCGTCCGCCGGCTTCTGGAAGCTCGGCCAGATGAAGCCCAACGAGTACATCAAGTTTCGCGTGGTCTCGGTGAGGGAGGCGCAGAACCTGCGGCTCGCTCTCGACGAGGCCTGTACGCTCGACAGCATCGAATAAGAGGAGATCGGTCGATGGCGGAGGAGGTTCTGACCCAGGCGCCGGGCAACGTGTGGAAGGTGCTGGTGAAGGAGGGCGATTCGGTCAAGGCCGGGGACACGCTGTTCATCCTCGAGGTGATGAAGACCGAGGTGCCCCACGACGCCGAGAGCGGCGGCACGGTCAAGGCGCTCCACGTCAAGGAGGAGGACGCCGTCGACGTGGGCCAGCTCGCGGTGGAGATCGAATAGACCGCGCGCGGGCGGTTTTGCCGGCGGTCGGGGGTGGGGCATGCGGGTCCTGGTGCTCGGCGCCGGAGTCGTCGGCACCGCGGCGGCCTACTTCCTGAACGAGGCCGGCCACGAGGTCACCGTGGTGGAGCGCCAGCCGGGTGCGGGGCTGGAGACCAGCTTCGCCAACGGCGGCATCGTCGGCGCCTACAGCTCGCGGCCCTGGGCGCACCCCGAAGTGCCCCGCATGCTGATCAAGTGGTTCGGGCGCGAGGACGCCCCCTACCTGTTTCGCCTGCGCCCCGACCTCGCCCAGTGGCGCTGGGCCGTGAGCTTCCTGCGCCACTGCACGCGGGCGCAATTCGAGCGCTCCCAGCAGGTCTCGCTCAGGCTGTCCACCTACAGCTACGACTGCCTGAAGGCGCTGCGCGAGAAGGAGGGGATCGCCTACGACCAGCGCGCCGAGGGGGTGCTCCACCTCTATCGCGACGAGGCGGAGCTGGATGCGTCCTACGCCTACGAGACGCGGATGGCGGACACCCGCTTCCATCCCGAGCGCCTGGACCGGGACCGGATGCTCGCGGCCGAGCCCGCGCTGCAGCAGACTGCGGACCAGTTCGCGGGCGCGGTCTATTTCCGAAACGACGAATCGGGCGATGCGCACAAGTTCACGGCGGCCCTCGCTGCGGCGGCGGCCGCGAACGGCGTAACCTTCCGCTTCGGAGAGACGGTGCGGCGGCTCAGCGGCGACCGCCGGCGCGTGACCGGGGCCGAGACGGATAAGGGCGCCATCGAGGCCGATGCGGTGGTGATGAGCCTCGCGAGCTACAGCCCGCGCTTCCTCAAGCGCCTCGGGGTTCGCGTGCCGATCTATCCGCTCAAGGGCTACTCGGTGACCGTCCCCACCGAGGGCTACAACGGCGCGCCGACCCGCGCCATCCACGACGGCCACCGGCGCATCGTGATGAGCCGGCTCGGCGACCGCCTGCGCTGCGCCGGCACCGCCGAGCTCGACGGCCACAACGCCACCATCCGCGCCGACCGGGCGACGGCCACGCTGGACGCGGCGATGGCGGTGTTCCCGAGCTGCGGCGACCGGACCAAGGCCGAGCGCTGGATCGGCTTCCGGCCGATGACGCCCGACTGCCTGCCTATCATCGGCAAGACCGCCGTCCCCGGCCTCTACCTGGACACGGGCCACGGCAGCACCGGCTGGACCTACTCTTCCGGCTCCGGCCGGATCATCGCGGACATCGTCTCGGGCCGTACGCCCGAGATCGACATGACGGGCCTCTCACCGGTTAGATTCTAGCCAGCGCCGTTCCCCAGCAGGCGGTCGTAGTGGCCGGCGGTGCGGGCCGTGGTCTCGCGCATCGACTCCTTGAGAGAATCGATGTTGGCGACGTCGCAGGCGCGCTCGATCACCGCGAGCAGCGCGGGCGGCGCGGTCGCCTCGACGAAGCGCTCCTCCTCCACCGTCAGGCTCAGGATTCCGTGCAGGTTGCGCCACAGCACCGTCGCCTCGGCGAGCTCGCGCGCGGTCTCGGGCTCGATCAGCCCGTGCTCGCCGGCCGCCTCGAAGACGGAGACCGGGTCGCCGGCGAGCACCGCCTCGGCCTCGGCCGCATGCAGCAGTTGCAAATATTGCGCGATGAACTCGGCGTCGATCAGGCCGCCCCGCTTCTGCTCGATGTCCCAGATGTCGTCGCCGGGGTCGTCGCCGCGCAAGTCCTCGCGCAGGCCCGCGACCTGGCTGGCGAGGTCCTGCGCCTCGCGCGCCTGCCGGAGGGCGGCGCGGCGCGCCGCCTCGAAGCGCTCGCCCAGCTCGCCCTCCGCCCAGACCACGCGCGCGCGGGCGAGCGCCTGGAGCTGCCAGGCCGGAACGCCGTCAGAAAAATGCTCGATGAAGGAGTCGAGCGAGGTGACGATGGGCCCGGCGTTGCCCGACGGGCGCGGGCGCATGTCCACGTCGTAGAGCGTGCCCTCCGCCGTTGCCGCGCGGATCGCCGCGACGTAGCGCCGGCTCAGCTGCCCGTAGTAGCGGTCGGGCCTGAGCGCCTTGCGGCCGTCGGATTCCCCGGCGCCCGCCGGATGGTTGTAGACCAGCATGAGGTCGAGCGGCGCGGTCACCGTCATCTCCCGGCTGCCGAGGCGGCCCAAGGCGACCACGGCGAAGCGGCCGCCGGGCACCCGGCCGTGCGTCTCGGCGAAGGCGTTGGCGACGACGGGGAGCGCCGCGCCGAGGCAGGCGTCGGCGATGTCGGAGAGCGGCGTTGCGGCCTCCACCGGGAAGAGCAGCCCGCGCAGCATGTGCACGCCGATGTGGAAGATCTTGTCGTTGGCCCAGCGCCGCTCTGAGTCGAGGAAGTCCTGCACGTCGCGCGCGCGGAGCGCCACGTCGGCGAGCTCGGCCCCCATCTCCTCCGTGCCGAACTCGCGCTGGTAGAACACGCGAACGAGGCCGCGCCGCGCGACGGTCGCGAGCTCGGGCCCCAGCTCGTCGGCGTCCGGCACATCCAGGTCGGAGAACTCGCGGCTCAACACGCTGTCGAGCAGCATGGGCCGGTGCTCCAGCCAATTGGCGAGGCGGGGTGCCGAGCCCATGATCTCCGTGATCAGGTCGAACAGCTCGGGGTGGGCCGCGAACATGGAGAAGAGGTGGGAGCCGGCGGGCAGGCGCGCCAGGAAACCGTCGAAGAGCGCGAGCGCCGAATCGGGGTCCGGCCAGGCGGCGAAGACGTCCAAGACCGTCGGCAGCAGCTCCGCCAGCCGCTCGCGGGCCTCCTCGCCGCGCACCGCGCGGTAGCGGCCTTCGTGCCAGGCGCGCAGCGTCTCGAACGCGCGCTCCGGATGCGCGTAGCCCATGGCCGCGAGGGTCTCCAGCGTGGCATCGCCGTCGCCGGCGTCGCTGAAGTCGAGGGTGCCCTCGGTCGTGAGCGCGGGCTCGTCTTCGAAGAGCGCCGTGTAGTGGCGCTCCACCGTGCGCAGGCGGGCGAGCAGCGCCTCGGCAAAGTCGTCGAGCGAGTCGTACCCCAGGAAGACGGCGACCTGCGCCACGCCGCCCTCTTCGTCCGGCAGGCTGTGAGTCTGGCGGTCGTCCGCCATCTGCAGCCGGTGCTCGACGGTGCGATGGAAGGTGTAGGCCTCCATCAGCTCGTCCACTGTCTGGCGGCGCACGTGGCCGGCGGCGACGAGCCCCTCGAACGCCTCGCGCGTGCCGCGCACGCGCAGCGCCGGGTCGCGCCCGCCCCAGATGAGCTGCTGGGTCTGCGCGAGGAATTCGATCTCGCGGATGCCGCCCCGCCCGAGCTTGACGTTGTGGCCAACGACGGCAATCTGCCCGATGCCGCGGTGGGCGTCGATCTGACGCTTGATTGCGCGGATGTTCTGAACGGCGGCGAAGTCGAGGTGCCGGCGCCAGATGAAGGGCTGGAGTCGCTCGAGGAAGCCGTTGCCGGCCTCGATGTCGCCGGCCACGGGCTTCGCCTTGATCATGGCGGCCCGCTCCCAGTTCTCGCCGGTGGTCGCGTAGTAGGCCTCGGCGGCACGGACCGAGAGGGCCGCGGCAGTGGAGGCGGGGTCGGGGCGGAGGCGGAGGTCGGTGCGGAAGACGTAACCGTCCGCCGTCCGCTCGTCCATAATCGTGACCAGGTGGCGGGCGAGACGTGCGAAAATCTGCTGCAACCCGTCGCCGCTCGGATCGGACGCGATCTCCTCGTCGAAGAGGACGATGATGTCGACGTCGCTCGAATAGTTGAGCTCGCCCGCACCGAGCTTGCCCATGCCGAGGATGATGAGGCCGGAGCCCTGCTCGGGCATCCCCGGGTCCGGCAGGGCGAGCTTGCCGTGATCGTGCAGGTTCCGCAGCAGGTGGGCGCAGACCGCACTGAGCGTGACCGAGGCGATATCGGAGAGCGCGCCGGTCACCCGCTCCAGCGGCCAGACCGCGGCGATGTCGGCCATGCCGATGGCGAGGCTCGCGCGGCGCTTCGCCACACGCAGGCGCTTCATCACCTGTTGCCGCGATTCCTCGCCGAGGACGCTGGTATCGGCCGCCAGGGCGCGGGCAACGGCGTAGGCGGCGTCCGGCCCCTGCTCGATCAAGAGCCGCGCAAAATCCTGGTCGGCGGTGACGCAGTGGCTGAGGTAGCGGCTGTTGCCGAAGAGCGCGGCGAGCAGTGCGTTGGCGGTGGCATCGCGTTCACACGCCTCGGCGAAGGCAATGAGTCCGTCGTCCTCGCTCCGGGCGGCGTTCTCGCGCCAGCGCTCCCAGCAGAGAGCGAGCGCCGCCTCGTCCGCAGGCAGGGGAGGCCGTGTGGCCTCCTTCCATTCAGACGCTATGTTCACGGGCGCTCTCGGGCCATCATGCAACCGAGCCCCGGACGAAGGGGGCAGGTGAGGGGGAGGAGTCCGTCATGCCGAAGGTCATGGCCAACGGAATCAATATTTACTACGAGCTGATGGGCAAAGGCGACCCGCTGGCGCTGATCGGCGGCTCGCTCTTCGGGCGCCAGAACTTCGCGATGGTATGGGAGGGGCTCGCCGAATCGTTCCAGCTGATCAGCTACGACCAACGCGGCTACGGCCAGACCGACCGCCCCTTGATGCGCTACGACCTCGATATCTGGGCGGACGATCTGGCGGCGCTGCTCGACGAGCTGCGGATCGAGCGCGCACACGTGATGGGTACGTCAGCCGGCGGCATGATCGCGCTGAAGTTCGCGGCGAAGTATCCCGACCGCTGCATCGGCGTGGTCAGCGACTGCGCCTTTGCGAAGTGCGACACCATGCGGCGCATCATGTTCCGCACCTGGCGCCACATGGCGCAGACCTGGGGCTGCGGCCCGGAGTTTGCCGATCACGTGGTGACGCAAGCGGTCGGCGCCGACTTCCTCGACGGCCCCAACGGCCAGCCGCTGATCGAGATGGTGCGAACCATCGTGGGGCTCAACGCGGTGGAGACTGTGGTCCAGGCCTGCATCGCCATGGAGGAGATGGACCTGCGCGAGGACTGCAAGAGTATCAAGAACCCGACGCTGGTCATTACGGCGGCCAAGGACATGCTCACCCCCATGCTCACGGGACCCGACGGCGCCGGCGCCCAGTGGGTGGTGGACAACGTGCCGGGCTGCGAGGCGATCGTCTACGAGGATATCGGCCACGCCGACCTGGTGGAATGCCCGGAGAAGACCATCGCGTCCGCCACCGCCTTCCTCCACCGCGCAAGAGAGACGGTGCTGGGGTAGGCGCGGTGGCTGGCTCAGGCGGGCTGTGGTAGACAGCGGCCGATGGAGTCCCCGGCCGGCTGGAGGAGCGGATATGGCGATGAACGACTCCGGTGAGGGACGGCGCGAGAGCGTCGGCGTCAGGGTCGGCAGCGTCACGATCGGCGGCGACGCGCCCATCGTCGTCCAGTCCATGACCAACACGGACACCGAAGACGCCCGCGCCACGGCGGAGCAGGTCAAGGCACTGGCCGAGGCGGGCTCCGAGATCGTGCGCATCACCGTCAACACGCCGGAGGCCGCCGCCGCGGTGCCGGACATCCGCGAGCGGCTGGAGGCGGCCGGCTGCCATGTGCCGCTGGTCGGCGACTTTCACTACAACGGCCATCGGCTGCTCACCGAGTATCCGGCCTGCGCCGAAGCGCTCGCGAAGTACCGGATCAATCCAGGCAACGTCGGGTTCCGCGAGAAGCGCGACCGGCAGTTCCAGACCATGATCGAGGTCGCGCTCAAATACGACCGGCCGGTGCGCATCGGGGTCAACTGGGGCAGCCTCGACCAAGACCTGCTGGCCGAACTAATGGATCAGAACGCGGCCCGGCCCGAGCCCAAGGACGCCGCAGGAGTCATGCGCGAGGCGCTGGTCGAGTCGGGCCTGCGCAGTGCGGCGCTGGCCGAAGAGATCGGGCTCGCGCGCGACAAGATCGTGATCTCGGCCAAGGTCTCGCAGGTGCAGGACCTGATCGCCGTCTACGGCGAGCTCGGCGCGCGCAGCGACTATGCGCTCCATCTCGGGCTCACCGAGGCGGGCATGGGCTCCAAGGGCATCGTGGCGTCCACCGCCGCGCTCTCCGTGCTGCTGCAGCAGGGCATCGGCGACACCATCCGCATCTCGCTCACGCCCGAGCCCGGCGGCGATCGCACCCAGGAGGTGATCGTCGCGCAGGAGATACTCCAGACCATGGGGTTCCGCTCCTTCGTGCCCCTCGTGGCGGCGTGCCCGGGCTGCGGGCGCACCACGAGCACGGTGTTTCAGCAGCTCGCCGAGCGGATCCAGGACTACGTGCGCCGGCAGATGCCGGTCTGGCGTGAGACATATGAGGGGGTCGAGACCATGCAGCTCGCCGTCATGGGCTGCATCGTCAACGGCCCCGGCGAGAGCAAGCACGCAGATATCGGCATCAGCCTGCCGGGGACCGGCGAAGCGCCGGCCGCACCTGTCTTCATCGACGGCAAGAAGGCGGTGACGCTGCGCGGCGCGGGCATCGCCGAGGAATTTCAGAAGATCGTCGCCGACTACGTGGCCAGCCGTTATCCGCGTCGCACCGGAGCGGGCGATGACGACGGGGCAGGGGACGCCCACCGGCAGCAGGCCGGCTAGAGCGCCCCAGCCAACCTCGGCCTCTCCTTCAGCCAGCGTGGACGCCGCGGCCCTCCGGCCTGCCCGCCGCGGCGGTGTCGCGTCCCAGAGAGTTGCGCGCCAACGCCGTGCCGTCGCCTGGTGGCTGCTGGCGCTCGCCGGTCTCGTGCTCGCGATGGTCGTGCTCGGCGGGATCACGCGGCTCCACCACGCGGGCCTCTCGATCGTGGACTGGCGGCCGCTGGTGGGCGTGCTGCCACCCTTCGGCGAGGAGGCGTGGCAGGCGCTCTTCGCCGACTACAAGCGCTTCCCCGAGTATCGGGAAATCAACCAGGGCATGACCCTCGACGAATTCAAGGGGATCTTCTGGCTCGAATACGCGCACCGGCTGCTGGGTCGCATCGTCGGCATCGCTTTCGCGCTGCCCTTCCTCTGGTTTCTGTTCCGCCGCGCCTTCGACTGGCCGCTAGGGCTCAAGGTGCTGGCCATCGGTATCCTAGGCGGACTCCAGGGGCTGCTCGGCTGGTACATGGTCCAGAGCGGGCTGGTGGACCGCCCCGATGTCAGTCCCTACCGGCTCGCCGCCCATCTCGGGCTCGCCGTGGCGATCTACGGCTGCCTGATCTGGGTCGCGCTCGGTCTCCTGATGGATGACGCGGTCGCGCGCGTCCGCCGGGCAAGTCGCTGGCGTACCGCCGTGTGGGGAGCCACGGGTCTGGTGTTCCTAACGATTATTTCGGGCGCCTTCGTCGCCGGCAACGACGCGGGCCTTGCCTACAACACCTTCCCGCTGATGGCCGATGCTATAGTGCCGCCGGACATCTTCCTGATCGAGCCGCTGTGGCGGAACTTCTTCGAGAACGTGCCGCTGGTGCAGCTCGACCACCGCCTGCTGGGGATGCTCACGGCTCTGGTCGTGATCTTGCTCTGGGCCGCCGCGCTACGCTGGCTGGGACCGACGCCGGCGCGGACCGCGCTTCACGCGGCGGCAGCGGCGGTGCTCGGCCAGTTCGTTCTCGGGATCGCCACGTTGCTCACCTTCGTGCCGGTGCCGCTCGGCGCGGCGCATCAAGTAGGCGCGATAGTGGTGTTTACGGCGATCCTGGTCGCGCTTCGCCTGTTGTATCCGCCGCAGGCTCGGTCTGCTCCGCTTGCGCCCGAGCCGCCTTCCGGCCCTTCATGAAGCGCTTGATGAGGCGGGGCATGAAGCCGATCAGGCCGAGGACTGCGAGGCCGAGCAGGGCGTTCTGAACCAGGTCGCCGTCGCCGGTCGCGAGAGAGCGCCCGGCATGGCCGAGATAGGCGTAGGCCGCAGCACCCGGCGCCATGAAGACGAACGAGGCGAGGACGTAGGCCACGAGTCGGATGCGCGTGAGCCCCAACGCATAGTTCAATGCGTTGAAGGGGATGAAGGGAATTAGCCGGGTCATGGCGACGAAGCGCCAGCCCTCGTCCTCGACTCCGTCGATTACGCGCTGCACCCGCGCCGGCGTGCGGCTCTGGATCCAGTCGGCCAGCACGTAGCGTGCGACGAGGAAGGCGATGGTCGCGCCCGCTGTCGCTCCGGCGAGGGCGATGAGGGTGCCGAGATAGGGGCCGAACAGCGCACCGGCGGCGAGCGTGAACAACAGGCCGGGCAGGAAGAGCACCGTGGCGAGCACGTAGGCGCAGAAAAAGACGACGGGCGCCCAGGGGCCGAACTGGGTGATCCAGGTCTCGAGCGCCACCGAATCGATGCTGTCGCGGTTCAACACGGCGAGAACGATGCCGACGATCACCGCGGCCAGCAGCAGGAAGCGCGGCAGCGCCTTGCGCAGGCGCTGGAGGCGGGGGGTAACGGGGGAGGTGCTCACCGTCGTGGTCATGATGCACGTACTCCTTCTGCGGCCGGTGCCGCAGCACGATCGAGACCGAACAGGGGACGCAGACGCGCGCCGAGCGCCGCGCCGGGAAGGGCAGCCAGCAGCCAGAGCCAGCCGTGCACGCTGCCGGAGGCGATGCCGCTGAAGAGGGCACCGATGTTGCAGCCGAAGGCCAGCCGCGCGCCGTAGCCGAGCAGCAGGCCGCCGATCACCGCGCTCGCCACGGCGCCGAGAGTGAGCCGGCCCCGGGCGGCGAAGCGGCCGGCGAGCGCGGCGCCGAGCAGCGCCCCCAGGATCAGGCCCACGTTCATCACGGAGACCGTGTCCTGCTCGACGCCGGCGGCGAGCTTTCGCGCCGGGCCCGGCCATTGCCAGAAGGTCCACTCGGCGATGCCGAAGCCCAGGGCGTCGGCCAGCGAGGCGCCCCAGAGCGCGAAGCCCCAGGTGACGCTCCACGGATGGCCTGCGATCAGCAGCGTCGCGAGGTTGAGGAGAGCCAGGGCAAGCGCGCCCCAGGCGAGCGGCCAGCCGCCGTGCAGCAACCGCTCGCGCCAGTCGCCGCCGGCGCCCCAGACGAGGGGCTCATGGGCGCCATGACGCCGCCGCTCCAGGTAGAGCGCGCCCAAGATGAGAAGACCGATGGCGGCAAGCTGAACTGCGAGGCCCGCCGGCCAGCCGAGTGTGCTGGGGATCGAGAGCGCAGGAAGGCGCGGTTGGCCAAGCCACCAGGGCAGGTGCGCCGTGCCGATCACCGAGCCTGCGATGAAGGCGCCAAGCGTGATCGCCATGCGGAGGCTGCCGGCGCCGGCACCGCTGAGAGTGCCCGAGGCGCAGCCGCCGCCGAGCTGCATGCCGATGCCGAACAGGAAGGCGCCCAACGCGACGGAGACCCCCACGGGAGCGAGTGCGCCGCCGAGCCCCTGGCCGAAGGCGCTGCCGCCGGCGAGCAGCGGCACGAAGGCGATGCTCGCCAGGCCGATCATCAGGAGCTGCGCGCGGACGCCCACGCCGCGGCGCTCCATGAGAAAGCGCCGGGTCGAGGCGGAGAAGCCGAAGAGCGCGTGGTGGAGGGCCAGGCCCGCAAGCCCGCCCACGACCAGCAGCGCAGCCAGCCGGCCGTCCACTGTGACCGCGAGCGCGACGACGCCGGCGGCGATCAGCGTCCCGGCCACGGCCACCACCGCGACCTGCGGTCGTGCTTGGGGAGTCGCGGCAGCCGTTGGCATGGCGGTGCTCATGGAATTGACTATTGGGCGCGTGCCGGACGCGCGCCAATAACATTAACTTGAGGGTTCTATTACCAAATGAATGTAGCCAGCGCGGCACGCGGCGTGACGCCTGCGGCCCGGCAGGCGTCGTCGAGCGCCTGTGCGTCGGGCGCCGCGCCGGGGGCGAGGTCGAGCGCGTCGGCCAGCAAGCCGCCGGTGACCAGCACCGCGTCGAGGCCGGCGGCATCGGCGCCGGCGATATCGGTGGCGAGACCGTCGCCGACCGCGACCACGCGGGCGGGCGGGAGGTCGAGCTTGGCCAGCGCCAGGTCGTAAACGTCCATATAAGGCTTGCCGAAGTAACGCACACGGCCGCCGAGCGCCTCGTAGCGCGCGGCAAGCGCACCGGCGCAGGGCTCCTGCACGCCGAGCCGGATCACCAGAAGGTCGGGATTGACGCAGATCATGGGCAGGTCGCGGGCGGCGGCGGCTTGCAGGACCGGCTCGTGGTCCTCGACCGTGTTGATCGCGTCATCGAGGCCGATGCCGAGCAGAAAGTCCGCCGTCGCAACGTCGGCGGCGGTGTAGCCGAGGCCGTCGAGCACGTCGTCGGACCCGGGCGGCCCGAGCAGGCGGTAGCGGGTGCCGAGCCCTTCGACAGGAGGACGCGCGCGATCGGCAAGCGCGTGCCGCGCGGCGTCGCCTGAGGCAACCACAGCGTCGTAGAGCGCCGCATCCACCCCCTTGCCGTTGAGCACGGCTTCGACCTGCGGCGCGAGCCGCGGCGCGTTGGAGAGGAACACCACTCGCTTGCCGGCCTCGCGCAGCCGACGCACGCAGGCGAGCGCCTCCGGATAGGCCGGCCCGCCCTGGTGCATCACGCCCCAGACATCGAGGATGTAGCCGTCGTAGTCCGCCGCAAGCGTGGCCAGGCCGGGAAGGATGGGAATCGTCATGGGGCGCCCTTGTCCCATTCGCCGGGCCGATTTGCAAAGCGTGGCCGGGCCGTTGTGTGGCTTACGGGCCTTCCTATGATGACCTGCTTGCGCCGAGGACGTTTGAGGGGAGAGGCATGGCCGGGTTCTCGCTGAGCGAGGAGCAGTGTGCGTCCTTCGCCGAGGACGGTTTCGTCGTCGTGCCCAGCATCATTCCGCCCGCCGCCGCGGCGCGCCTGCGCGAGCGCTTCGAGCCGCTCTTTCGCGGAGAGTTCGAGACCGGGCTCATGCCCGACGAGTGGAACTGGCGCGAAGGCCGCGACGCCCCCGACCTGACCCGCCAGATTTGCAACGGCTGGAAGGCGGACCGCGCCATCGCCGCGACCGTTCTCTCCGCCGAGATCGGTGCGGTCTGCGCAGAACTCACCGGCTGGCCCGGCGCGCGGCTCGCGCAGGACAACCTGCTGTGGAAGCCGCCGGGCGGCAGGTCCCTCGGCTTCCATCAGGACGCGAGCTACATCGACTGGGTGGTTCCGCCCGAAATGACGAGCTGCTGGATCGCACTGGACGACACCGCGCGCGATGCCGGAACGGTCAACTATGCCAGGGGCTCGCACCGGTGGGGGCTCTCGCCGATGCCTGACGCATTCCACGCGCCGGAGGATCCGCTGCGGGCACTGAACGACGCGGCAGCGCGGGCGGGCGTGGAGGCGGAGCTGGTGCCGGTGGAAGTACCCGCCGGGGGCGGTGCCTTCCACCACGGCCGCACCTGGCACGGCTCGCTCGTGGAGGCCGCCGGTATCGGGCGCCGCAGCCTGGTGGTCCACTGCTTCTCCAGCGCGGCCCGCTTCCACGAAAGCAACGTCGGCGCCATCTACGGCCGCTACAAGCGCGTGGGCGAGGCGGCGATGGACGAGACCTTCTTCCCCATCCTCTGGACCGCCGCGGGCCATCGTTCGTCCTTTATCGATCGCTATCTGGCCGAGGGCTGGGGCGGCGTTTGAGGGATGCACGAAACGCATCGGTGGCCTGCGGCGGACGCGGTTTTCCTCGCTCGGGAACCGCTCTAGAGTGTCATGCGCGCGAGACCAAGACAGGAATGGGAGGGTGGTCATGAGAATTCGTCACGTGCTGATCGGAGTCGCCGCGGCAGCGGTGGCCGTCTGGTCGCTTACGACGGCAGCGCTCGCTGCCGACCCCATCAAGGTCTGTTATATCGGCTCGTTCGATACCGACACCGGCAAAAGCACGATCCGGGGCACCGAGATCGCCATCGAGGAGCTCAATGCGGCCGGCGGCGTGCTCGGCGGGCGCATGATCGAGCTGGTCATGGCCGATACGCGCGAGGACGTGCAGGAAGGCATCCGGGCCTACGAATACCTCAATGAAGTCGAGAACGTGGACTTCATCATCTCGGGCTGCATCGACGACGTGTCGCTGGGCTGGCTCGAGCGCATGGCGGAGTACCGGACGCCGACACTGGACACCTGGACCTCTTACGTCGGCATCATCGACAAGGTCGTCGAGGAGTACGAGAAGTACAAGATGTACTTCATGAACGTCTCCAACGACTACGCCCTGGCGATTCTCTACGTCGACTTCGGCAAGGACGTGCTCGCCAAGAAGATGGGCTGGAAGACGGTGTACGTGCTGCAGGAGGACACCGCGTTCGGCGGCGGCGTCTACGAGCTGGTCGACCAACTGCTGGCGCCGGAGGCCGGCATCGAGATCATCGGTCACACGGTCTACGACACCAACACGGTCGACTTCGGGCCGATCTACAACAAGGCGGTGGCGGCCAATCCCGACTTCATCTACCTGATCGCGGCGGTGCGTAGCCAGGTGCCGGCCTCGCAGTACGTGAAGCTCGAGGTGCCCGTGCCGATGACCGGGATCAACGTCTCGGCCTTCGCCCGGGAGTTCTGGGACGACACCGGCGGCCTCGCCGGCGGCATCTCGACGCTGAGCCCGGTGCCCTCGATCGGCTCCGACATCGATCCGCGCACGGCGGAGTTCCTCGAGCGCTACACCGCCAAGTACGGCGACTCGCGGCCAGTCTTCCCGCATTTCAATGGCTTCAACGCCTACTACGGGATGCTCAACGCCTTCTCCGCGGCCGAGCGCGCCGGCGGCTTCGCGCCGCTCGACGACTGGGTCCGCGAGATGGAGAATGACGACATCGTCATCGAGAAGGACGGCGAGATCTGGCTCCGCTACGCCTTCTGGAAGCCGGGCGAGATCGAGCCCCGCACGGGCCGTGAGTACACCCACAACATCAAGTTCGACATCAACCCGCCGCTCGACGAAGGGGCGCCGTCGATGGTGGTCATCCAGTGGTACTCGGACGGCACCACCAAGGTGGTCTACCCGCCGAAATATGCCAACGGCGAGTTCGAGGTGCCGGACTGGCTGAAGTAGGCGACGTTGTTGCCGGGCGCGGCTCCACACGGGTCGCGCCCGGCCCAATTTGTCTGTAGCCTGTCTGTAGCCGGCCGGAGCAAAGCGTGATCGCGCTGCTTCGGCCGCTACACGACTGTCGATTCGACGGCGGGTGAGCCGACCCGGATGGCGCTCCAGATCCTGATCCAGGGGTTTGTCCTCAGCGGCCTCTATGCGCTGATCGCCGTCGGCTTCACCATGATCTTCAGCGTGGGCCGCGTGTTGAACCTGGCCTACGGCGTCTACATCATGCTCGGCGGCTACATCTACTACGCGGCCCTCCAGGGGGCGGGGCTGCCGGTCTTCGCAAGCTTCATCCTGGCGATCCTGGCGGGCGTGACCTTCGGCCTGCTCACCTACCTGCTCCTGGTCCGCCGGCTGGAAGACAACCCGATCGCGGTCGAGATATCGACGCTGATCCTCGCCGTCGTCATGCAGGCCCTGATCGTGGTGATCTTCGGCGCGGCGCCCAAGACCATGTGGCCGGTGATCCGCGGCGTGCTCCGCTTCGAGGGCATCTCGGTCACCATGAACATCCTGCTCGCCACGGGCGTGAGCTGGGTGGTGCTCGGGGGCTTGATGGCCTTCGTGCGCTACACCCATCTGGGCCGCGCGATCCGCGCGGTTTCCATGGACCGCAAGGGCGCGGTGATCTCGGGCATCGAGCCGAGCATGATCAGCATGGTGACCTGGGCGCTCTCCGGCGCCTTCGGCGCCATCGCCGGGGTCTTCTTCGCAACCTTCACTCAGCTCGACTCCCACATGTGGGTGTTCCCGCTCATCATCTCGGTCGCCGTGGTGATCGTCGGCGGCATCGGCAGCATCGTGGGCAGCCTGATCGCGGCCCACATCATAGGCTTCGTGGAGACCATCACGACCACGATGATCGCGGCCGAGCTGCGCGGCGTCTCCACCATGCTGCTCATCATCCTGGTGCTGCTGGTGCGGCCCAAAGGCCTCTTCGGCAGGGCGGAGCTCTAAACCATGGCCATCGACCGCGAGACCCTGCGCTATCTGGGCTGGTGGCTCGCCTTCGGCGTGCTCATGTGCCTGCTGCCTTTCGTGGTCGGCACCGGCACGCTGCGTATCCTGATCTTCGCCCACTTCCTGGCGATGTTCGCCATGAGCTGGGATTTTCTTTCAGGCCGGACGGGCTACATCAGCTTCGGCCATCCCTTCCTGATCGGCATCGCCGGCTACACCACGGCGATCCTCAGCTTCCGCTTCGACGTGCCGATCTACTACAGCATCCCGGCGGCGGTCGTCGCGACCATGGTGGGCGGCACGCTCTTCTTCCTGCCGGCGCTGCGCATTCGCGGCACCTATTTTGCACTGGTAACGCTCGCCTTCATGGAGATTCTCTACCAGCTCACCAAGGTGGTGGCGCCCAAGATCACCGGCGGCACGCGGGGCATGTCGGGCCTTGAGAGCATCGTCACCGGCGCGGTCAACAACTATTACCTGAGCTTCGGCATCATGTTCGTGATCGGCGTGGTGCTCTGGTTGCTCATCCGCACGCGGCTGGGAATTGCGCTGAGCGCCATCCGGATGAACGAGGAGGCGGTCCGCAGCACCGGCCACAACACGACCAAGCTCAAGCTCTTCGCCTTTACCGTGAGCGCTGCGGTCTCCGGCATCGGCGGTGCCTTTTATGTCCACTACATCGGCTCGATCGCGCCGCGCGGCATGTTCGAGATCAACTTCCTCTTCACCATCCTGGTGGCGGCCTTACTTGGTGGGGCGGAGACCATCATCGGCCCGATCATGGGCGCCTACTTCCTGACCTTGCTGCTCGAATACCTGCGACCGGTAATGCCCGGCATGGAACGCTACCTGCTCTACGGTGCAATCGCGCTGGTGCTTTACGTCGTCAGGCCCGAAGGCATCTACAGCATCATCGCCGACGCAGGCCGCAAGGTTGAGGAGTGGCGGCGATAATGGCGACGGCGAGCCCGCTGCTGGAGGTACGCGACCTCCACATGACCTTCGGCGGCATCCGCGCCGTGCAGGGAATCTCCTTCCAGGTGGCGGAGGGCGAGACGCTGGGCCTGATCGGCCCTAACGGCGCCGGCAAGACCACCGTCTTCAACATGATCATGGCGGAGCTCAGGCCCACCAGCGGCGAGATCTGGTTCAAGGGCGAGAACGTCACCCGTGTGCCCACCCACGAGCGGGTGAAGCGCGGCATCGCGCGCACCTATCAGGTGCCCCAGCCCTTCGGCGAGATGTCCGTGGGCGCCAACATCCGCGTCGGCATGGCGCCGGACAATATCTGGAAGCTGATCGGTGAGGGTGCGGACCACGCGGCCGAGGGAGACATCGGCCGCAGCGTCGGCTTCTCCGACGAGCAGATCGACATGCTGCCGAGCGAGCTCGCCATGGGCGACCTGCGCCGGCTGGAGATGGCGCGCAACGTCGCCGTCTCGCCGACGCTGCTGCTGCTCGACGAGGTCTTCGCCGGCTTGACGTTGCGCGAGATCGCCCAGATATCCGAGCTGCTGGTCGAGAAGAAGCGCAAGGACGGGCTCACCTACATCATCGTGAGCCACGACCTGCGCGCGCTCGCGCCGCTGGTGGACCGGGTCATCGTGATGTCCTTCGGCGAGATCATCGCGGAGGGCACCTTCGACGAGGTGGTGCGCGACGAGGCGGTGCGCGATGCCTACCTCGGGCAATAGGGGCGGGGAGGGGAGTCGGCCGTGACGCTGCTGAGCATCGGCGAGCTCGACGTCTTCTACGGCCGCGCGCAGGCGCTGCACGGCGTCTCGCTTGAGGTGGAAGCCGGCCAGATCGTCGCCGTCGTGGGCCCCAACGGCGCCGGCAAGTCGACGCTGCTCGACTCGATCATCGGGCTGACCCGCCGGCGCGGCCGGATCGAGTTCGAGGGCCGCGACATCAGCCGCATGGCGCCGGCGCGGATCGTCCGGCTCGGCATCGGCTACGCGCCGGAGCGCGGCAACCTGTTCCCCTTCATGGGCGTGAAGGAGAACCTGCTGGTGGGTGCCTACCGCAAGCGCGACGCGATCGAGGAAAACCTCAGGACCGTCTTCGACCTCTTCCCACGTCTGGAGGAGCGGCAGAGCCAGGAGACCGCGACTCAGTCAGGCGGCGAGCGTCAGATGGCCTCGCTCGGCCGGGCACTGATGTCGAGCCCGAAGCTCCTGATGGTGGACGAGCCGACGCTCGGCCTCGCGCCCAAGGTGTGCCTCGACATCGCCGCCGTTCTCAAGGACTGCAACGAGCGGCTCGGCCTCACCATCGTGATCACCGAGCAGAACGCGAACTTCGCCATGAGCCTCGCGCAGGAGGTCTACCTGCTGGAGACCGGCCGCATGGGCGAGAAGCGAACACCCGAGGAGCTGCGCGAATCCGCCGACATCGCGGCGGCCTATTTCGGGGACTGAAGAGGCTCAGCGTCGGCCGAACAGGCGCTCGATATCGGCGAGCTTGAGCTCCACGTAGGTGGGGCGGCCGTGGTTGCACTGGCCGGCGTGGGGGGTCGCCTCCATCTGGCGCAGGAGCACGTTCATCTCGTCGGCGTTGAGCCTGCGGCCGGCGCGGACGCTGCCGTGGCAGGCGAGGGTACTGCACACGTCGCCGAGCCGCTCGCGCAGCGTCGTGGCTTCGTCCCATTCCGCGAGCTCGTCGGCAAGGTCGCGCACGAGGCCTTGGGTATTGCCGTTGCCGATGAGCGCGGGCACCTCGCGCACCACCACGGCGCCCGGCCCGAAGCGCTCCAGCACCAGACCGAGATCCGCGAACTCGCCCGCGCGCGCCTCCAGCCTGTCGACCGCCGCGTCGTCCAACTCGATCACTTCCGGGATCAGCAGGATCTGGCGCTGGATACCGGTATCGGCGAGCGCGGCCTTCATGCGCTCGTAGACGATGCGCTCGTGGGCGGCATGCTGATCGACAATCACGATGCCGTCGTCGGTCTGGGCCACGACGTAGGTGCCGTGCACCTGCCCGCGGGCGACGCCCAGGGGATAGGCTGCCGGTGGGCCGTGCTCGATCTCCCCCGTCATGGCCGTGGCCCCGCCGACTGACGGCGGACTCTCGACGCGGGCTGAGGGGGCGTCCAGCGGCGCCTGATAGCGGGTATGGGCCTCGGCGAGCAGCGGGGCCCTGGCCGGCGGCGGCGGGCCATAACCGCGGCCCGCGGGTGGCCGTGCGGGGTCGCCAGCGCTGCCCTGCGGTCTCATCGCGGCGAGGGTGTCGTCGGCGACCGTGGTCGCGGCGTGATGGCCGGCGGCGGCGAGTGCGCGCTTGAGCGCGCCGACGATGAGCCCGCGCACGAGCGCCGCGTCGCGGAAGCGGACCTCGGCCTTGGTCGGGTGTACGTTGACGTCGACCAAGTCGGGCGGGAGGTCGACGAAGAGCGCCGCCATGGGATGACGCCCGCGATGCAGCAGGTCGGCGTAGGCCGCGCGCACCGCGCCGTGCAGCAGGCGGTCGCGCACCGGCCGGCCGTTGACGAAGAGATACTGGTGCTGCGCACTGGCGCGGTTGAGCGTGGGGAGCGCCGCGTAGCCGGTGAGCCGCACGCCGTCGCGTTCGGCATCGATGGGGAGCGCGTTCTGGGCGAAGTCGCGGCCCATGACCAGTGCGAGGCGCGCGAGGCGACCGGCCGGCCCGTCCTCGTGCGGTCCGTCGCGCAGCAGGGTGCGGCCGTCGGCTGTCAGGGTGAAGCCGATGGCCGGATGGCACATGGCGAGGCGGTTTACGGTGTCGGCCGCGTGTCCCGATTCGGTGCGCGGCGCCTTGAGGAACTTGAGCCGTGCCGGCGTGGCATAGAAGAGATCCGCCACCGTGACCGTGGTTCCCTGCGGGCGCGCGGTGGGTGTGCACGCGCCAGCGTTGCCGCCGGCGGCTTCGACGGACCAGGCGTTGTCCGACCCGGCCGCGCGACTCGCGAGCGTGAGCCGGCTGACCGCGGCGATGGAGGGCAACGCCTCACCGCGAAAGCCGAGGGTCGCGATGGACCAGAGATCGCCGTCCCCGGCGAGCTTGGAGGTGGCGTGGCGGGCGAGCGCGAGCGGTAGCTCGTCTCGCGCCATCCCGCGGCCGTCATCGGCGACCCGGATCAGCCTCCGGCCGCTCTCCTCCAGCGTGATCTCGACGGCGCGCGCGCCGGCATCGATGGCATTCTCGACCAGCTCCTTCACCACCGAGGCCGGCCGCTCGATCACCTCTCCGGCCGCGATGCGGTTGATCACGCCTTCGGGGAGGAGACGAATCGTCATGGCCTGGCTTCCAGGTCGCGGCGCGCCAGCTCCTTGCCCCGCTCCACCGCCGGCTGGTCGAAGGGGTCGACGCCGAGCAGGTGCGCGGCCACCACGGTCTCTAGCATGAAGTGCATCATCAGCGCACCGACGGTGCGGGCGTCGGCCGCCGCAACGCCGAGGCGGCGCACGGGCCGGCCGGCTTCGGTCAGCATGGTGGCCGTGGCCCGCGCCTGCGCCGCGATCAGCTCGCCGATGCTGTGCCCGCCCAGGTAGTCCGCTCCGATCGCTTCGGCCAACCCGGCGTCCACCCGGCGGGGCACCGGGTCGGGCGCCTCAAGGATGGTGAAGAGGTTGCCGCCGGGGCCGTCCAGGAAGAGCTGCAGCTGGCTGTGCTGGTCCACGGGGCCGGGCGCCAGAATCGGCATCGAGCCCTGCCCGTCCTTGCCGAGGGATTCGGCCCAGAGCTGCCGATACCAGAGCCCGAGCGGATGAAGATTGGGGCCGTAGGGCATGAGCACCGTGCTGGCCGCCGGCCAAGCCCGCATGGCGGCGACCGCGAGCGCCGCGCCTACCGCAGGTGCCGAGCGTTCGGGTGCGGGAGCCTCCAGCGCCGCCGTCAGCACCGCCTGCGCACCGTCCCGGGCGGCCGCGCCGTCGATGCCCGCGAACATCGCGGGCAGGAGGCCGACCAGGGAGAGCGCCGAGAACCGGCCGCCCAGCGCCGGGTCGTGATCGAGGAAGGGAAGGTCGAAGCGCGCGGCCAGACGGCGCAAGGGGCTTTCACCGGGCTGGGTGATCACACCAGCGACACTCCCAGGGCCGGCATCGCCCAGCACGAGCAGCGCTTGCGCGAGAGTCTCGGCGGTGGCGCCCGATTTCGAGACGACCAGGAAGCCGGTGCGGTCGAGCTCCGGCCCGTTCAGCACGCGGTCGAGGCGGTGGGCGTCGCCGTTGTCCAGGACCAGCAGCCGCTCGCTCTCCGGCCCGGCGGCGGCGAGGGCCTGGCCGCCGAGGCTGGCGCCGCCGGTGCCGAGCACGACGAGGCGGCAGTAGCGCCCGCGCCAGTCGTGGACCAGCCCCTCCAACGCGGCGAGATCGTCACGTGCGTCGGCCCAGGCGAGGAAGCGATGTTCTCCGGACGCGCGGGCCTGCCGCAACTTGTCGAGCGCGGCCGCCGCCTCGGACAGCAGTTCCGCGAACGCGGTGCGCGGGATTCCGCCCTGGCCGACAGCATCGACGAAGCAGGCATCCACGCCCTGCGTCACGGCCGGCGGTGTCTCGACAGATGGTTCGGATTCGGTCGGGGCGCGGCCTCGCCGCGTCAACTCAGACAATCCCTTCCGGAGGTGCCTTGTTGCGCCCGTTGACGGCCGGCACCTCGCCCGCCGTCACTGGCTTTCCTGTTCGGCGTTCTCGCGCAGTCGTTCGGCTTCCGCGTCCGCGTCGATCACGTCGCCCGGCGGGTCGTCGTCCTGCCAGAAAAATAGCCAATCGAAGAGGCCCTCGTCCTCCTCGACGTCGACCGCGACCGCGCGATCCAAGGTCTGCCGAATGTTCGGGTCCACGTCGGACGCGCCGGCCCGTTCGATCAAGGCAGTCTCGCCGCTCGTTGCCGCCGTGCTCTCGGCGGGACCGGCGCCGGCCTCCTGCAACAGGACGCTCTCGGCTTGATCGCGCAGCGAGGCCTCGTTGGCGTTGGGCGCGCCTGGTTGGGGCGGACGCAGTGTGTAGTCGGGCGGCACCGTGAGCGGCGCGCTCCGTACCACCGAGAACTCGTCCGGCGGTTTTTTACCGAAGCCGAAGGTCTCGTTGATGCTCTCGCAGGCGGAAAGGGACACGACCAGCGCCAGAGCGCCGAGGCCCGCCGCTATGCTGCGGCCGATCCTCTCGCGTCGGAACGAGCGATGCGCTGCCTGCCTCATGATTCTTTTCTAGGCTCTTTCTTCGGCTTCATCAAGAAGCCGTGCACGATCAGCATCACGACGCCCACGCTGATCGCGGAATCGGCAAGGTTGAAGGCCGGCCAATGATAGCCGCCGCCGTGGAAATCGAGGAAGTCTATGACCCAGCCGAGGCGCAGGCGGTCGACCACGTTGCCGATGGCGCCGCCGATGACGAGGCCGAGTGCGCAGGCCTGCCAGCGGGAGCGGCTGCGGTGCAGCCAGACACCGAGGCCGACCGAGATCGCGAGGGCCAGGCCCACGATCAGCAGCATGCCGGCGCCCTCGCTCTGGAACAGGCCGAAGCTGATGCCCTTGTTCTCGGCGGGGACGAGATTGAAGAAGGAGGTCACCTCGACGCGCCGGACCGGGTCCCAGAGCGCATCGCGCGCGGCCCACTTGCTGAGCTGGTCGGCGGCGATGATGGCGGCCGCGACCGGCAGTCCGAGGCGGAGCACGGCCGCCGTTCCCGAGTCCGGCGCCGCGCAGTCGGCTAGGCGGCTGCCGGACGGGCAGCCTCGACGGCGCTCACGCAGCGGCCGCAGAGGTCCGGATGGCGCTCGTCGTCGCCGACGTCGGGCAGGAGCCGCCAACAGCGCGCGCACTTCTCGTGCGTCGCCGGCGCGAAGAGCACGCCGACCTCGGGAACCTCGGGCAGGGTCACGAGATCGTCGTCGTCCGGTGCCTCGCTCCACGGTGCGATGGTCGCCCCGGAAGTGATGAAGAGCGTCGCACAGTCGTCGTCCTCGAAGGCGAGCGCGTCCTGGTAGCGCTCGTGCACGAACACGGTGGGCGCCGCCTCCAGCGAGGAGCCGATGGTCTTGGCGGCGCGGGCCTGCTCCAGCGCCTTGGTGACGACCCGGCGCACCGCGCGCGTGCGCTCGATCCGCTCGGCCAGCGCGTCGTCCTGCCAGTCGGGCGGCAGCGCGGGGAAGACACGCAGGTGCACGCTGGCGTCGTCCGGGTAGCGGGCGAGCCAGGCTTCCTCGGCGGTAAAGCAGATGAAGGGCGCGAGCCAGGCGGTCAGGCAGTCGAACAGCGTATCGAGCACGGTGCGGACAGCGCGACGGCGAGCCGAGCCGACGCTCTCGCAATAGAGCGCGTCCTTGCGGATGTCGAAGTAGAAGGCCGAGAGATCGACCGCGCAGAAGTGATGCAGCGCCACGAACATCTCGTGGAAGGCGAAGTCCTCGCACCAGCGGCGGACGTCGCGGTCGAGGCCGTGGAGCCGGTGCAGCACCCAGCGCTCCAGCGCGGGCAGCTCGGTCGCGGGCAGGCGCTCGCCCGCGTGAAAATCGGCGAGATTCCCTATGAGGTAGCGCAGCGTGTTGCGCAGCCGGCGGTAAGAATCGACCTGGTGACGCAGGATCTCGTCGCTGATCCTGAGGTCTTCGGCGTAGTCCGTGCTCACCACCCAGAGCCGCAGGATGTCGGCGCCGTAGCGCTCGTTCACCTGCTGCGGCGCGATGACGTTGCCGAGAGACTTCGACATCTTGCGCCCCTCGCCGTCGACGACGAAGCCGTGAGTGAGTACGGCGTCGTAGGGCGCGCGCCCGCGGGTGCCGCAGGATTCGAGGAGAGAGCTGTGGAACCAGCCACGGTGCTGGTCCGAGCCTTCGAGGTAGAGCGAGGCCGGCCACATCAGCTCCGGTCGCTGCTCCAGGACGAAGCTGTGGGTGGTGCCGCTTTCGAACCAGACGTCCAGGATGTCGGTGACCTTGTCGTAGGCGTCGGGGTCGTGGTCCGGCGCGAGGAAGCGCGCGTTGTCGCTGGTGAACCAGGCGTCGGCGCCTTCCGCCTCGACCGCGGCGGCGATGCGCTCGACCACCTGCGGGTCGCGCAGCGGCGTACCGTCCTCGCGCGAGACGAAGACGGTGATCGGCACGCCCCAGACACGCTGGCGTGAGAGCACCCAGTCCGGCCGGGTCTCGATCATCGAGCGGATGCGGGCGCGGCCCGTGGGCGGCACCCAGCGCACCCGGTCGATGGATTCGAGCGCGGCGGTGCGGAGGCCGGTGGTCTCCATGCTGATGAACCACTGGCTCGTGTTGCGGAAGATCAGCGGCGCCTTGGAGCGCCAGGAGTGGGGATAGGAGTGCACCAGCGCGCCGCGAGCAAGCAGTCGGCCGGCGTCGGCCAACGCGTCGGCGATCTCGTCGTTCACCTTGTAGACGTGCTTGCCGGCGAACTCGGGCACGTGATCGTAGAAGCAGCCGTCGTCGTCCACGGTTGCGGGAGTCTCGATCGGCTGGCGATCGCCGCTGCCCCCGACGAGCCCCGCGTTGTAGAGCGCGACCGCCTCGAAGTCCTCGGCGCCGTGACCCGGTGCGATATGGACGAAGCCGGTGCCCTGCTCGGTGGTGACGTGATCGGCGGAGATCAGCGGCACCGAAAAGTCGTAGCCCTTGCCGCGCAAGGGGTGAGCGCAGACGGTGCCGGCGAAGGCGGTGCCGGGAAGGCCGGAGGCGATCACGCGGTGGCCGGTGATTCCGCTCTCGGCACAGAGGGTGGGCGCGAGCTCCTCGGCAGCGGCGATGCGCGTGCCGGGCGCTGCTGCCGCGCCGTCCGCGACCTCGGTCACCTCCAGCACCCGGTAGCGCACGGCGTCGCCGTAGGCGATGCAGCGGTTGCCCGGGATGGTCCAGGGCGTCGTCGTCCAGATGACGACGGCCGCACCGTCGAGAGCCTCGAGCGGGCTCTCGATCACCGGGAAAGCGACCGTGATCACCACCGACTTGTGATCGTGGTACTCGATCTCGGCCTCGGCGAGCGCCGTTTTTTCCACCGGCGACCACATCACCGGCCGCGCGCCCAGGTAGAGGCTGCCGTCGACGAGGAAGCGCCCGAGCTCGCGCACGATCTGCGCCTCGGCGGCAAAGTTCATGGTGGTGTAGGGATCGTCCCAGTCTCCGATCACGCCGAGCCGCTTGAACTCGTTTCGTTGCACGTCGATCCAGTGGTCGGCGAAGGCGCGGCAGTCGGCGCGGAAGTCACTGACCGGGACGGAATCCTTGTCGCGCCCCTCCTTGCGGTAGGCCTGCTCCACCTGCCACTCGATGGGCAGGCCGTGGCAATCCCAGCCCGGAACGTAGACCGAATCCTTGCCCAGCATCTGCTGGGAGCGCACGACGACATCCTTCAGGATCTTGTTCAGCGCCGTGCCGAGGTGAAGGTGGCCGTTGGCGTAGGGTGGGCCGTCGTGGAGCACGAACTTGGGCCGCCCGGCCGAGTCCTCCCTGAGAAGCCGATAAAGGCCGACCTCCTCCCAGCGCGCGACCATCGCCGGCTCGCGTTCGGGCAGCCGCGCCTTCATGGGGAAGGCGGTACGCGGCATGAGGACGGTATCGCGATAGTCGGCGGTCATGAGCTGGCCCGGAGGCGGGGCAGGGCGGCGGACTCGTCGGCGTCCGGCGCGGGCAGGCGGGCGAGGATGGCGCGGGCGGCGTCGCAGTCATCGGCAATCTGTGCCTTGAGAGCCTCGATGCCGTCGAAGCGACGCTCGGGCCGCACGCGATCGGCGAAGGCAGCGCGCAACCGCCTGCCGTAAAGATCGGCGGTGTAATCGAAGATGTGCACCTCGAGCAGGTCCTCCGTCTTGTCGAAGGTCGGCCGTCGGCCGAGATTGGCCACCGCCGGGTACCAGTGTTCGTCGTCGCCATCGGGCTGAGCCCACAGCGCATAGACCCCGCGCGCGGGATGCAGGATACCGGCGCAGCGCAGATTGGCGGTGGGGAAGCCGATGGTCCGGCCGCGGCGATCGCCGGCGATCACGCGCCCGTCGATCTCCCAATAGCGGCCGAGCACCTCTGGCAGCGCGGCGACGTCGCCATCCGACAGCAGGCGCCGTGCCCGACTCGCCGAATGGATCGTCGTCCCTGTGCCGGCAGCCTCGATGCTGGTCACGCCGACCCCGAGCGAGCCGCCCACCTCGGTGAGCAGGGCGACCGTGCCGGCACGCCTGCGGCCGAAGGCGAAGTCGTGGCCGACCACGACGTGGCGGGCGCCGATGCCCGCCGCCAAAACGTCCGCGACGAACGACGCGGGCTCGCGCGCCGCGAAGGCGCGGTCGAAGCGCGCGACGAACAGAATGTCTACCCCGTGTGCGTCGAGATGGCGGGCCTTGACCCTGAAAGGGGTGAGCCTGAAGGGCTCCTCAGGGGCCGCGAGCACCTGGCGCGGGTGCGGCTCGAAGGTGAGCACGGCAAGCGGCGCGCCGAGGGAGCGGGCAATGCGCCCGCCTTCCTCGATCACCGCGCGATGGCCCAGATGGACGCCGTCGAAATTGCCGACGGCGACCACCGCGCCCCGCGCGTCTGCGGGCGTTGACTGCCAGTGCCGAACGATGCGCATGAGCGCGCTTATCCCCAATCCTGAGCGGGCGGGAGAATAGCCGCGGTGCTCAGGCGCGTCGATGGCTCTTGGGTCTAATTGAGGCGCAGCGCCTCACCACATGCGCAGGCCCGCCAGCAGGACGTGCTGGGTGATGTCGCCGTAGTCGTTGAGGTCTCCGGTCTTGAGGAAGCGGTATCCCACATGCCAGCCCTGGAAGTGAATGCCCACGCCCAGCTGATAGGCGAATTCCGTGTCCGTCCCGCCGCCGCCGCCTTCGAGAGCACGTTGCGCTCTATCGAGGATTCGGTGGCTGGTGTCGGCGAACAGCATGCCCGCGCCGCCGCCGGCGTAGAGGCCCCAGGTCGTGCCAGCGCCGAGGTCCACCCACGAGTTCAGCATGACGCCATAAGTGCGGACATCGCCGGAGACCGAGGCACTGATTGTCTGCGGTTGGCGCTCACTGCCCGAAGCGGTGTCGATGTCGAAGAAGACTTCGGCCTCGGCCCGAAGCATCTCCGTGAGTCCCATGCCCACGACGCCGCTGAGTCGAAAGTTCGTGTCGTCGTAGGTGGGAGATTCGAAGTCGCTGCAACTGCCGTTGCTGCACCCCTGGAGCCGCGACAGCTCGCCGGGCAGGTCGAAATCGAAGACCCCGACATCGGCCCCGAAATAGAGACCGATCTGTTCGGCGTGGCTCGGGGGTGACAACAATGCCAGGGCCGCGAAGGCGCTCCCGGCCACGGCTGACAGAATTGCTCTCATTACAATTCCCCTCGTGCAGCGGGCCGAGCGATACCGACTCGGCGGAAGACCGCGCCCCGACGTTCCACCTGCGGGGCACGCGCGTCAACATCGGCGTCCGCCGACATGCCTGCGAGAGGGGGGCCACAACCCGAAGATGGATCGTAGTAAACACAATGTCGGATTAAACTCGGGATTGAGTGGGATCTAACGAGAAATGGAGAGTAGGAATGGCGTATAGGCCCCAAAGGCGGGGGCCAAACCGCGGCTTCAGAGGGAAAGTCATTTGTCGGAGAGGGAGCGTCCCTGTACGCTCTCGCGGCCGTTCCGCGCCATCGCGACGCAGTCGGTCAAGACCAGCTTAATGGGAGGGAGATGAACATGAAGTTTTCGCATATCGCGGCCACACTTGGTGTTGCGGCACTGATTGTCGGTACTGCGGCTGCGCCGGACGACGCGCGGAGCGAGGATCAATTCACCGTCGGTGTGACCGTCTGGGATGTCTCGACCACGCCGTTCGCGGTGCCGCTGGTCAAGGGCATGCGCGATGCCGCCGAGAAGGCCAACGTCAACCTCATCGTCAGCGATCCCAAGTGGGATGCCTCGGTTCAGGTCGAGAACGTACGCGAGTTCATCGTGCAGGGCGTCGATGCCATCGCCATCGCGCCGATCGATATCGCAGGCGTGCTCCCCGCCGTGCAGGAAGCGCTCGATGCCGGCATCCCGGTTGTGGGCGCGCTCGGCGAGATCGAGGGCGTTCCCTACATCGGCGTGGACGACGTCGAGTACGGGCGCTTGTCGGCCCGCCTCATGCTGGAGGCGTTGGCCACCGTCGAGAGCGAGAAGCGCATCGTCATGTTCCGCGGCACCGCCGGCGGCAGCCCCGACCGGCGCCGCATGCAGGGCATGGGCGAAGTGCTCGAGGCCTCGGGCGTCGAGCACGACTGGGTCGATGTCACCGCCGACTGGCTGCCCGACAAGGCACTGACCGGCTTCCAGGATGTGCTCCAGCGCTTCCCGATCCCCGGTAGCGTCACCCTGGTCAACAGCATGGGGAACTGCATGGTTCCGCCGTCGCTGGATTGGGCCCAGAGGCTGGACCGGACCGAGATCATGTTCGTCGCCATCGACCTCTGTTCGGCCGAAGAGCAGGCAATCGGCGCCGGCAAGATGTACGGCGCGGTCTACCAGGATCCGCTGATCATGGGCGCGCTCGTGGTCGACAGCCTGGTCGCCATGCAGGCCGCCGGCGATTTCATGACGCTGCCGGACTTCGCCCAGGTACCGCCGATCTTCAACTGCACACAGGCCAACTACGCCGAGTGCGAGGGGCGCGGCTTCTAGCGTCTCGTCCCGGACATCGAGTGGCGGAATTGTGGGCAGTCGCCGGTCAGGCGGCTGCCCACACGCTTTCGCTGCCCCATCGAGCACGCCGCTCCTACGGGCGATGCGCTAAGAACGGTCGTCATACGATGTCTTGGAGCCGGCGGTGAGCAGCCCGCAGGAGAGTCAGCCCGCCGAGCCTGGCGCACGGGGATCCTTGAACTGGAAGCCCGTGGCGGCGTTCCTCGGGCGCTACGGCTTCATGATCGCGCTGCTTCTGCCGGCGATCATCCTGCTCGCCACCAACGAGACCTTCCGCAACCCGCTGAATCTCTCGAACATCCTGGCCCAGTCGTCGATGGTGGGCGTGGCGGCCGTCGGCATGACGGTGGTCATGATCCTGGGCGGGTTCGACCTCTCCATCGGCGCCATCGCCGCCATCACCGGCCTCGTCGCGGTGCTCGTATTCGGTACCGGCGATCCCCTGTTCCTGGCGCTGGGCTGCCTCGCCTGCATCGGTACCGGCGTTCTCCTTGGCGCCTTCAACGGCACCCTGATAAGCCGCATCGGCATTAACCCGCTGATCGCGACGCTCGCCATGGCGAGCCTGGTGCGCGGCCTCGTGCTCATCACCAGCGAAGGCACCATCCACCGCGCCGAAGGCGATGCGATGTGGATCACTACGCTCGCGCTCGGCCGCATCGAGGGCTTCCCCATCGCCGGATTCTTCTTCATCGGCGCCGTGGTGATGGGGTCGATCATCCTGCGCTACGCAAAATTCGGGCGATGGGTCTATGCCATCGGCGGCAACGAGGAGGCCGCGCGGCTCTCCGGCGTGCCGGTCAGTCGTGTCGTGATCGCCTGCTACGCTCTTATGGGCGGCCTCGCCGGCCTCTCGGGTCTCCTGTTCACCTCGCGCACCGGCACCGCGCTCACCACCACCGGAATCGGCCTCGAGATCGATGCCATCACGGCGACGGTCATCGGCGGCACGCGGCTCGGCGGCGGCCATGGCGCCATCCTCGGCACGGTCGTCGGCGTCATCCTGCTCGGCGTCATCCGCAACGGCCTCAACCTGAACGGCGTCTCGCCCTTCTGGCAGCCCTTCATCATCGGCTGCATCCTGCTGATCACGGTGTCGATCAGCGTGTGGATGAACCGCACCGAGAATCGCTCCCGCGCCGGCGGCTTCTAGGAGACCGACACGATGCTCATGTTCCGGGACAGGCCATGACCTACAGGGTGGGCATCGACATCGGCGGCACGTTCACCGACATCACGGTCGCCGATGAAGAGGACGGCGCGATCGAGGTCTACAAGGCGCTGAGCGACCGGGAGGACCCGCTCCAGGGCATTCTCAGCGGGATCGCATTGGCGTGCCAGGAACTGGGCTGTTCCGAGGAAGCCTTCATCTCCCAATGCAGCCGCATCGTTCACGGCACGACAATCGGCACCAACGCCATCATCCAGCGCAACGGCCCCGTCGCGGGTTTGCTCGCGACCCGGGGATTTCGCGACGTGCTCGAGTTCATGGACGGGACCAAGCCGGAGCCGTTCAACATCCGCATGGCGCGGCCGAAACCGCTGATTCCCCGGCATCGCCGTCTCGGCATCGGCGGGCGCATCGACTTTCGCGGCGAGGAGGTCGCGCCGCTCGACGAAGGGGACGTGCGCGCGGCGGCGGCGCGATTCCGCGAGCTGGGCGTGAACGCCGTGGCGGTCGCCTTCCTCTGGTCGCAGGTCAACCCCGCGCACGAGCAGCGCACGCGCGCCATCCTGGCCGAGGAAATGCCGGGCGTGCCGGTGGTGATCAGCTCCGACATCCTGCCCCAACTGCGCGAATGGGACCGCACCTCGGCGACGGTACTGAGCGCCTACACGCTGCCGCCGATCGCGGGCTATCTCGAACGCCTGCGCGCCTGGCTCGCCGACCACGGCTTCGGCGCCGAGCCCCTGATCATCCAGTGCAACGGAGGATGCGCGCCAATCGCGAGGATCCTGCATTACCCGGCGCGGAGCATCGGCTCAGGGCCTGCAGCTGCGCCTGCGGCGGCGGTGCAGGTGGCGAGCGAGTTCTTCCCCCGCAGCGAGATCAACGTCATCAGCGCCGACATGGGGGGCACGAGCTTCGATGTGGGGCTAATCCGGGGCGGGCTGCCGGCGCTGACGCGCAACCTCAGGATCAGCGGGATGCCCCTCGGCTCGCTGGCCACGGACATCATCTCGATCGGCGCGGGCGGTGGCAGCATCGCCTCCATCGATGCCGGCGGCGCGCTCGCCGTGGGGCCGCACAGTGCCGGCGCCGATCCGGGGCCTGCGTGCTACGGCATAGGCGGGACCGCGCCGACCGTGACAGACGCCTTCGTTGCGCTCGGCTACGTCAATCCCGACGCCTTCCTGGGCGGCCGCCTGAAGCTCGACCGGGACAAGGCGCTCGAAGCCATCGATGCGGACGTGGCCCAACCGCTGGGGCTCGGCATCGTCGATGCCGCGGCCGGTATCTACCGCCTCGCCAACTTCAAGATGGTCAAGGCGATGGCGGCTGTCTCCATCGAGCGGGGCGTCGACCCTCGCAGCACCATTCTCATCGCTGGCGGGGGCGCCGGCGGCGTGGTGGTGGGGAGTCTCGCGGACGAGTTCGGGATCGACCGCGCCTTCATCCCCCGTGTCGCAGGCGGCTACAGCGCCTTCGGCATGACCGTCGTCGACGTAAACTTCGACTACACGAAGACGTTCACGACCGACACCGACACGGTGGACGTCGATGCCGTCAACCGGCTCTTCGCCGAGATGGAGGAGGACGCGCTGCGCGATCTCGCGGCAAGCGCGATCTCCACGGAGCAGGTCCAGTTCCAGTGGTTCTACGATGCCGCCTACTGGGGGCAGGCGCACGAGCTGATCGTGCCGCTTACGAAGGGGCGCTTCGAGGACGTGGCCGACCTGCGCCGGGCCTTCGACGACGAGCACGAGCGCATCTACACCTTCAAGATGGAAGGGGACCGGGTCAACTTCCTGCACTGGCGCGTGAACGCCGTGGTGGGCAGCAGCATGCCGACTCCGCGCCGCAGCGTCAGCGAGTCGGCCGACCCTGCCGCCGCGCTCAGCGGCCGCCGCACCGCCTACTTCGGGGGCAAGGACGGGGCGATGGAGATACCGGTCTACGACGGCATGCAGCTCGAGCCGGGCCACGTCGTGCGCGGCGCGGCCGTGATCGAGGAGCCGACGACGAGCGTGACGGTGTTTCCCGGCCACGCCGTGCGGGTCAGTCTTTCAGGCTACGACTACCGGGTGAACGGCGATGCCCTATGACGAGCTGACGGAAGGCGAGGCGGTGCAGGAGCTGCACGAGGAGCGGCCGCGCCGCCGCACGGAGGGCCTCTCCGAAGGCATCGACCCGACCATGTTCTCCGTGCTGCTGCACGCCATCGGGCAGGCCTCCGACGAGATGACCGGGGTCCTGCAGCGCGGCGCGCGCAGCACCATCATCTCGATCGCGCGCGACCACTCGGCCTCGATCTACACCGCCGAAGCCCAGATGCTCTACCAGAACGACGCCCTGCCGATCCACACGATCGGCGGCGCGCTCAACATCGATGCAACGGTCGAGGAGTTCGGCGACGACATCAACGACGGCGACGTCTTCATGATCAACGACCCCTACATGGGGACGACGCATAACTCCGATCTCACGGTGATCATGCCGGTGTTCCACGAGGGCCGGCACCTGTTCTGGACATCGATCCGGGCGCATCAGAACAACACCGGCGAAGCCTCCTTCGGGCATGCGTCCACCAGCGTCTGGCAGGACGGCATCCAGATTCCGCCCGTGCGCATCTTCGAGCGCGGCAAGGAGGTGCGCAGCATCATTCGCTTCTACCTGCGCAACGTCCGCCTTCCCGAGTGGCTCGAGGCCGATCTCCGGGCCATGGTGGGCTCGGTGCGCACTGGCGCCGCACGGCTCCGCGAGATGACCGAGACCCACGGCGTAGACACCGTCCTCGCCACGGTGGCCGAGATGATCGAGTACTCGGACCGGCGCACGGCGGCCGAGATCCGGGCGCTGCCGGACGGCGTCTACAAGGGGGAATCCTGGATCGACAGCGACGGGCAGGGCACGCACGACATTCGCATCGCCTGTACCGTCACCATCGAAGACGACATGGTGCATGTCGACTATTCGGAGAGCGACCCGCAAGTCGGCGGGCACTGCAACTCCTCACTCGCCTCGCTGCAAGCCAACGGCAGCATTCCGGTGCTGACCACCATCGACCCGACCATCCCGCGCAACGAGGGCTGCATGCGCCACATTCGGGTCTCGGCGCTGGAGGGCACGGTCGCGCTCGGCAAGTGGCCGTCGAGCACCTGGTGGTCGACCACCAATCCGGGCGACGAGCTGATCGAGGCGGCGTGGAAGGCGCTGGCCCAGGCCGCGCCCGACCGAGTCCCGGCGGGCTGGGGGCGGATTCAGCAGCGGCTCTCCATGGGCGACGACTACCGCACCGATCCGCCGACGCCCTTTGCGGCCTCGATCTTCGTCGCGGGCTCGGGTGGAGGCGGGTCGAAGGGCTACGACGGCTGGCCGCTGACGCAATGCGTCTGCGCGCTGGGCGGCCTGCAGAACGAATCGGTGGAGATGGTCGAGCTGCTCCAGCCGCTCTTCATCGAGAGCAACCAGTTCCTGATCGATTCCGCCGGCGCCGGGGAGTGGATCGGCGGCCATGGCGCCGAGACCGTCGTGCTGCCCTACTACGGGCTGCTCTACATGAAGTTCGAGTACGAAGGCACACTCAATCCCCCCTTCGGCCTGTTCGGCGGGCTGCCCGGCAACGGCGGCTGCAAGTACAAGGAGACGCCCGAAGGCAAGCGCTACTTCTACCAGGCGCATCCGGCGCCCGACGCCTTTCGCGAGGGCGAGCGCTACGTCTGCATCAGCTCCGGCGGCGGCGGCTACGGCAGCGCGCTGGAGCGCCCAGCAGAGGCGGTGCGCGAGCTGGTGCGTGACGAGCTCGTCTCAGCCCAGATGGCGCGCGCGCGTTTCGGCGTGGCGATCGATTCGGGCACCCTGGCCATCGACGAGGCGGAGACCGAGGCGCTGCGTGCTCGAATGAGGGAGACGCAGGATCGATCCCTCAGTCTGCCGACCGGCCCCGGCGCGGGCGAATTCTGGAAGACCCGTTTCCGCGACGGCGACGAGCTGGTCGTCGAGGAGACGCCCGTCGCGCTTCAGCTCGGCCTCTCGCCGGAGGCGCGGTGAGTTCCGTCGGCAAACCGCGGTGCCGCGGCGGCGGGAAACACGGAACGAGGAGTGTGCCATGACGGCTCTCGGGCCCAACGAACACCTGATCGGCACGAAGGGTTCCCGCGCGCGCCTCGCAACGCCGGCGCTGGTGCTGGATCTCGACCGGTTCGAGCACAATCTCGGCACCATGGTGGCGCACTTCGCGGCAAGGCCCGAAGGCATCCGCCCCCACGCCAAGACCCACAAATGCGCCGAGATCGCCCGGCGTCAAATGGCCGCCGGCGCCGTCGGGATCTGCGTCGCCAAGCTCGGCGAGGCCGCCGCCATGATCCGGGGCGGCGTCTCCCGCATCCTCATCACCTCGCCCATCGTCACCACCGACAAGCTGGAGCGCGTACTGGCGCTCAACGACGTGGCCGAGGAGCTGGTCCTCGTGGTGGACAACAGCGAGACGATCGACCTGCTCGCCTCGCTGGCGGCGGAGCGGGCCAAGCCCATGCCAGTGGTCATCGACTTGGGCGTCGGGCGCAACCGCACGGGCATCCCTACCATCCCCGGCGCCGTGGCGCTTGCCGAGCAGATCAAGGCCCGGCCCTCCCTCGTCCTGCGCGGGCTGCAGTGCTACGCAGGCCACCTTCAGCACATCGAAGACTGCGCCGCGCGCGAGAGGGAAGCGCTGGAGACCATGAAGCGAATCGGCGACGCACGCGATGCGATCGAAGCCGTGGCGGGGCCGCTCGACATTGTCACCGGCGGCGGCACGGGAACCTACGACATCGACCCCGAAGCCGGGGTCTTCACCGACCTTCAGGTCGGCTCCTTCATCTTCATGGACGTGCAATACAATGCCGTGATGCGGCGGGACGGCACGCCGGGCCCGTTCGAGACGTCTCTCTTCGTTCAGTCGACCGTGATCTGCGCCAACATCGACGAGGCGGTGACCACCGATGCCGGCTTCAAGGCTTTCGCCACGGACGGCCCCATGCCCGAAATCGCGGACGGTGCGCCGGTGGGGTCGACCTACGACTTCATGGGGGATGAGCACGGCAGGATCGTCTTGCCCGCGGGCGCGAACGGCCCGCCCATCGGCTCGGTGGTCACGTGCGTGACTCCGCACTGCGACCCCAACGTCAATCTCCATGACCTCTATCACTGTGTGCGCGGCGGCAGGCTGGTGGATATCTGGCGCATCGACGCGCGCGGCCAGACCTGGTGAGCCCGCCCGCCCAGCGCGAACCGAAAGGGAGTTGAATGAGCGAAGTCCCCACCGCTGCGGAGATCGAGGCGCTCCGCGACATCGATACGCCGACCATCTGCAACCTGCTCGAAATGGTGGTGCCGGAACGTCGCGGGTACGGCTACACGGTCGAGCATCTCCACTGCCTCTACCCCGACATGAAGCCGATCGTGGGCTTCGCCAAGACCGCCACCATGCGGGCCAAGAACCCCGCCCGCTGGAGCCCGGCGGAGTACATGGAAATCCGCGCGGGCTACTTCGACTATCTGTCCGAGGGCGAGGCGCCGAAGATCAGCGTGGTGCAGGACACCGACGAGCGGCCTGGCTACGGCGCGTTCTGGGGCGAGGTTTTCAGCGCGGTGCACAAGGCGCTGGGCTGCCGCGGCGTGGTGACGAACGGCAGCGTCCGCGATATCGACATGCTGGCGCCAGACTTCCAGGTTCTGACCGGGCTGATCGCGCCCTCCCACGCCTTTGTCCACGTCGCGCAGTGGGGCTGCGAGGTCAACGTGCACGGCATGGTGGTCCAGGACGGAGACCTGATCCACGCCGACCGGCACGGTGCCGTCGTGGTTCCGCTCGATGCCGTCGGCGGCGTGCTCGGCAAGCTCGATCTCATGGTGCGGAAGGAGGCGGTTATACTGGAGGCGGCGCGGCGCCCCGACGCCACGGTGGAGATGATCAAGGACGCCTGGCAGCGCTCGACGGAGATTCGGGAGTGATGTCGAGAGACCTTCAGCAAACGGCCGAATGAGGACGGCGAAAGAGGCAGGCCATGGTGGATACACCGCTGGTTGAGATGAAGAACGTCTCCAAGGCGTTCGGCGGCGTGCACGCGGTGGAGGACGTGACGGTCCACGTGGGCGCCGGCGAGGTGCTGGGCATCGTCGGCCACAACGGCGCCGGCAAGTCCACCCTAATCAAGATCCTTTCGGGCGCCCATACGATGGACAGCGGCAACATTCTGATGCGCGGCGAGCCGGTCGCGATCGACAATCCGCGCGCCGCGCGCTCGCTCGGGATCGAGACCCTCTACCAGAACCTCGCGCTCGCCGACAATCTGGACGCCGCGGCCAACCTGTTTCTCGGGCGGGAGATCACGACGCCCTACGGCAAGCTCGACAACAAGGCCATGGCCGATGCGACGCGCGAAGTGATCGCGAGGATCAACCCGCAGTTCGCCAACCTCGGCACGCCGGTGCTCAATCTCTCGGGCGGGCAGCGTCAGACCATCGCCATCGCACGCGCGGTCTACTTCAACGCCAAGGTCCTCATCATGGACGAGCCCACGGCCGCGCTGGGCCTGCGCGAATCGGCGGCGTTCAAGGAGCTGGTCCTTCGGCTCAAGCAGGAAGGCATCGGCATGTTCATGATCAGCCACGACCTGCACGACGTCTTCGATATCTCGGACCGAATCTTCGTCATGTCCGGCGGCAAGGAGGTGGGCACGCGGCGCACCGACGAGGTCACCAAGGATCAGGTGCTCTCCATGATCATCCTCGGCAAGCAGCCTGGGGAGGAATCGGCCGAGGACCTGGCCAAGCTGCACTGAGCCGGATAGCGCGCGCCCATGCAGCCTCGCGACACCTCGCTCGCACTCGAATCCCAGGCCATGAGCCCGGGCGTGGACCCGGTCACGTTCTCCGTCCTGCTCCACGCCATCGGCGAGGCGTCGAGCGAGATGACGACAGTGCTCCAGCACGGCGCGCGCAGCACCATCATCTCGATCGCGCGCGATCACTCGGCCTCGATCTACACCGCCGCCGCCGAGATGCTCTATCAGAACGACGCGCTGCCGATTCACACCATCGGCGGTGCGCTCAACATCGAGGCGATCAAGGCGGAGTTCGAGCACGACATCAACGACGGCGATGTCTTCATGATCAACGACCCCTACATGGGGACCACCCATAACTCCGATCTGACCGTCGTCATGCCGGTGTTTTTCGAGGGCAAGCACCTGTTCTGGACCGCGGTGCGGGCGCACCAGAACAACACCGGCGAGGCCTCCTTCGGCTATGCCTCGACCAACGTGTGGCAGGACGGTATCCAGATTCCGCCCGTGCGCATCTTCGAGCGCGGCCGCGAGATTCGCAGCACGATCCGCTTCTACCTGCGCAACGTGCGTCTTCCCGAATGGCTCGAAGCCGACCTCAGGGCCATGGTGGGCGCGGTTCGTGCGGGCTCGGACCGGCTCCAGGACATGACCCGGACCCACGGCGTCGATGTCGTCGTGCCGACGCTCGCCGAGATGATCGCCTATGCCGAGCGGCGCACTGCTGCCGAGATTCGCGCGCTCCCCGACGGCGTCTACGAAGGCGAATCCTGGATCGACAGCGACGGGCAGGGCACGCACAACATCCGCATCGCGTGCACCGTGACCGTCGAGGGCGACACGATCCACGTCGACTACACGGGCAGCGACCCCCAGGCCGGGGGGCACTGCAATGCAACCGTCGCGACCATGCAGGCCTGCGGCAGCATTCCCGTGCTCACCATCATCGACCCCACCATCCCGCGCAACGAGGGCTGCACCCGCCGCATTCGGGTCACGGCGCCCGAGGGCTCGGTGGCGAACGCGCGCTGGCCCGCGAGCACCTGGTGGGGCACCGTCAATCCCGGCGACATCCTGATCGAAGCGGCCTGGAAGGCGCTGGCCCAGGCCGCGCCGGACCGCGTGCCGGCGGGCTGGGGGCGCTGCCAGCAGCGGCTCTCCATGGGCGACGACAACCGTGTGACGCCCTCCGTTCCCTTCGCCGCATCGATCTTCGTCGCGGCCTCCGGCGGCGGGGCCTGCTCCGGCGCCGACGGCTGGCCGCTCACGCAATGCGTCTGCTGCCTGGGCGGCATGCAGACCGAATCGGTGGAGATGGTCGAGCTGCTCCAACCGCTCTTCGTCGAATACAACGAGTTCCTGGCCGACAGCGCCGGCGCCGGCACCTGGATCGGCGGTCACGGGATCGAGACCAGCGTGCGGCCGATCGACGGCATCCTCTACATGAAGTTCGAATACGAGGGCACGTTCAACCCGCCCTTCGGCCTGTTCGGCGGGCTGCCCGGCAACGGGGGCTGCAAGTACAAGGAGAGCGAGGACGGAACCCGCCGCTTCTACATGGCGCATCCCGACCCGGACGTGATCAATGAGGGCGAGCGCTATGTCACCGTCACCACGGGTGGTGGCGGCTACGGCGATCCCTTGGCCCGGCCCGTGTCATCCGTGCAGGAAATGGTCCGGGACGAGCTTCTGACCATCGCGGCGGCGCGCGAGCGGTTCGGCGTCGTGATCGACCCGGACACCCTGGAGGTCGACGAGCGCGAGACTGACTCCCTCCGGCGCGATCTGCGCGCAGGCGCGGAGCTGCCGCTATGGCTGCCGCTGCAGGCCGGGGAAGGGGACTACTGGAAGCAGCGGTATCGGGATGGGGACGAGCTGGTGTGGGAGACCATGCCGCCCGCGCTCAAGCTCGGCCTCTCACCCGAGGCGCGATAGCGCGCCGAACCGCCCCACGTCGAAGGGCGCGAGATCGAGGCTGGGCGCCCGCTCCGCGACGAGATCGGCAACCACCTCGGCGGTCTTCGCGGCGCCGATGACCCCCTGATGCCCGTGGCCGAACGCGAACAGCACCGCCGGATTGCGCGGCGCCCGGCCGAGCACGGGCAGGCTGTCCGGCGTGCACGGCCGCTCGCCCATCCAGGTCGTGCGCTCGTCGATGCGAAGGGCAGGAAGCGTCCTCTTGGCGTGGCGGCAGAGCGCGTCTGCGCGCCTGCTGTTTGCGGGCCGGTTCTCGCGCGCGAACTCCACGGTGCCGCCGATCCTGATACCCATCGCCATGGGCACGATGGTGGCGGGGAGGGACACCGGTAAGACGACCCTATTGAGCGGGACGCCGGGGTTGGTGAAGGTCACGTGATAGCCGCGTTGCGCCACCAGGGGAACACGATAGCCGAGCCCCGCGACCAGCGGCTTGGACCGGACGCCTGCTGCCACGACGACGGTGTCGTAGTCTCGGATCATGCCTCCGGCATCGATGGCGGCACCGTCTCCGGCCCTCGCCACGATGCGGTCGACGTGCGCACGTATGAACGACCCGCCCTCGCGCTCGAAATGCCCCGCCAGTCCGGTGACGAGGCGGTACGGATCGACCGTATGCGCGGCCGCCGGCACGTAGACACCCTTGGCGAACCCCGGCGCCAATGCCGGTTCCAGGTCGTGAAGGCCGTCGGCATCGAGCACCTCGACCCTGTGGCCCGCCGAGCGCTGAAGCGAGACGGCGAGGCTCTCGCCGGCGCCTTCATGCCCGATCGGATCGAGGTAGAGCATGCCCTTCCTCTGGACCAGCGCGTCGAGACCGGCTTCGTGCAGGAGCGGCATGAGCAGATCGAGAGTTGGGCCGTTGAGCGCGGCCAGAGCCGCCGAGATCGCCCGCACCCTGTCTTCGCGGCCCGCACGCAGGAAGGCGATGAGCCAGGGCAAGAGCCGCGGCAGCTCGCGCCAGTCGATATAGAGCGGGCCGGTCTCATCGAGCAGCCAGCGGGGAACCTTCTTGAGGAGACCTGGCATCGCCACGGGCATCACGGCGGCGGGCGATATCACCCCGGAGTTGCCGAAGGAGGCGCCCAAGCCCGGCGCGTCGCGGTCGTAGAGCGTGACCTCGTGGCCCTCGCGTCTCAGAAAACACGCGGCGACGGTTCCGACGATGCCGGCACCGATGACCGCGACAGTTCGTGCTGCCATGAAATACCTGCCGGGAATGACCTTGACGGCGCAGGCCGAACGTTACACTAGCCCGGTAGCGCGGTCCGTCACGACATGACGTCGCGCGTGCCTCGCAGGTGTTTTCGGAGTGCGGCTCGTGGGTGAGCCTTTCGACACCGTGATCGTGGGCGGCGGCTCGGCGGGCGCGGTGCTGGCGCACCGCCTATCCGCCGACCCCGCGAAACGTGTGGCCCTTCTCGAAGCGGGGCCCGACACGCCGCCTGAGAGCGTGCCCGACATCATCCTCGACAGCTATCCGGGGCGCGCCTACTTCGATCCGCGGTTCCACTGGCCGGAACTGCGCGTCTACAACCGCTCGCCCGAGATCGATCCCTCCGTGAAGCCGAGCCGCTTCGAGCAGGCCCGCGTCATGGGTGGCGGCTCGTCCATCAACGGCCAGTTCGCCGTGCGCGGAATGAAGGGCGACTACGACGAGTGGGAGGAGATGGGGCTCACGGGCTGGTCCCATGCGGGGCTCCTCCCTTACCTCAACAGGCTGGAGCGGGATCAGGATTTCGCCGGCGAAGGCCACGGTAGCGCCGGGCGCATCCCCGTGCGCCGCCTGTTTCCGGATGAATGGGGCGGGTTCAGCCGCGCCGCGCTCGCCGCCATGCAGGAGGACGGCCTCCCGCTCGCCCCAGACGTCAACGGCGACGATGCCGACGGCTGCTATCCGGTTCCGCTCTCGAACCAGTACGGCCGACGGGTCTCGACGGCGATCGGCTATCTCGATGCCGCAACGCGCCGCCGGCGCAATCTCGCCATTCATCCCGAGACACTAGTGACCCGGGTTCTCGTCGAAGACGGCCGCGCGCAAGGGGTCGAAGCGGTGGGTGACGGCAGGACCGTCCGCTTCGACGCGCGGGAGACGATCATCTCCGCCGGCGCGCTTCATTCGCCGGCCCTGCTTCTCCGCGCCGGAATCGGCCCGGCAGAGCACCTGCGCTCACACGGTGTCGAGGTCGTGGCCGATCTTCCCGGCGTCGGCAGCAATCTCCTGGAGCACGCGAGCGTCAGCGTCGCGGCCCATCTCAAGCCAGGGGCGCGCGTGCCCGCCGGGCAGCGCCGTCACATCTATTTCGGCGCGCGATATTCCTCCGGCCTGCAGGGCTGCCCGCCGGGGGACATGCTCTTCATGCCGACCAACTCCGCAGGCTGGCATCCGCTCGGCCAGGCCATGGGCACCATGCTCCTGGCGGTCAACAAGTCCTACTCGCAGGGTACGGTGCGTCTTCACACGCCCTCGCCGCACGACGAGCCCCGCGTCGAGCTCAACATGCTCTCGGACGAGCGCGACCTCGTGCGCCTGGTCGACGGCTTCCGCCGCCTCTACGCCATCATGGAGTCGCCGGCCGTACGGGATCAGATAACGCTGTGGTTCCCCGCCGGATACTCGGACGCCGTCCGCCGGCTGATGGTGCCCTCTGCGGGGACATGGCTGAAGACCGCCGCGGCTCGCGCGCTGCTCGATCTCGGCGGGCCTGGCCGCATGCTGCTCCGGCGCAAGTTGACGGGAGGCCGCGACGTGCATCGCCTGGTCAAGGACGAGCGCGCGCTTGCCGACTGGATCAAGGGCGCCGTCTGGCCCGGCTGGCACGTGTGCGGGACCTGCCGCATGGGCCCGGACGGCGATCCGCTGGCGGTTCTAGACGGCGAATGCCGCGTGCGCGGCGTGCCGGGCCTCAGGGTGGTGGACGCCTCGGTGATGCCGACCATCCCGCGCGCCAATACGAACCTCACGACAATCGCCATCGCCGAGAAGATCGCCGACGGGATGTGCCTCTCGTCATGATCCGCCCGCGCACGCGCCGTCAGACTGGCGCTGGCTGCGAGTGGACGAGATAGGAGGAGAAAGAGGGGAGGGGGCACAGGCTGCGCCCCCTCCAAGAGAGAGTCCGGCTCAGTCGAACGGATAGGCAGCCGGCTTCGAGGACCACTGCATGTAGGCCTCGCGCTGCGCATCGACGCCCACCTTCTCGGTGAGCTCATCCCAGGCATCGGCCACGCCGTCGAGCTCCTCCTGCGGGTCGGCACCGCCCATCACCGCCTGAAGCCCGATCGCCAGCGCATCCTCGTACGCGAAGGTGTTGATGATCGAGAGATCGAGCAGGCCGGAAACCGCGCCCGCCTGCAATGCATCGAGATACTCCTTCGCGTCGGGCCAGAGCGACTGGTACTCCGGCGACGAGAAGTGCGACTTGCGGAACGGATCGCGCAGCGTATAGGGCAGCTGCACCCGCTGGCCGCTGATGTCGATGCTGTTAATCCACTGGATGTAGAGGTAGGCCGCGTCCTTGTTCTTGCTGTCGGACGAGACGGCCATCGAGAACCCGGCAGCGAGCTGCGGATGGCCGCCCGGCGGCAGCGCATAGCCCACATTGCCCGAGACCACCGACGGCGGCACCCACTGCATGGCGATGTCGTCGGTGCCGTAGCCCGCCGACCAGCGGCCGACTGGCGGCCACCACTGGGTCATGGCGATCTGGCCGGCGTTGAAGGCGGCCAGCGATTCGATCGCGCCCCACTGCTCGACGCCGGGCGGCATGGTCGTGTTGTCCTTCACCATGCCGGCAAGCGCCTTGACGCAGCCTGGGCCGTTGACCGTCGCTTTCATGGTCTCGGCGTCGAAGAATTTGCAGCCCTCGTTGCGGGCCCGCTCCTGATAGAAGTAATGCAGGAGACCGCGCACCCGCATGAAGCCCGCGCCGTAGACTTCCGGCGCCTTCGCGTCGGTGATCGCCTTGCTGACCTCGTAGAACTCGTCCCATGTGGTGGGAACCGAGAGGCCCATCTCCTCGAAGATGTCCTTGCGGTAATAGAGAATCAGCACGTCGCCATCATCCGGGAAGCCGTAGATGGTGTCACCGATCCTCATCTGGTTCTCACGGTAGACGTCGCCGATGTCCTCGAGCTCCTCGCGATAGCCGTACTTGTCGACATACGCGTCGAGCGGCTCGACCGCGCCGGCGCGCACCATGTCGCCCATCCATGCGGGCACCACGCTCAGCACGTCATAGGCGCCGGTCCCCGCCCGATGCTCCTGCAGCATCTTCGGGAACATCTCGTTCACCTGGGATTCGATCACGTTGACCTTGATGCCCGTGAGCTCCTCCCACATGGGGCCGGAGAAGTTCTGCGGGCCGAGCGACTGGAGCCCGGCCTCCCAGATCACGTTGATCTCGGTGCCGGCATACTTCTTGGCCTCGCGCACCGCGATCTCCGCAGCGCTCTCGGCCCAGGCGGCGCTTGAGCCCGCTCCGAGCAGAGCGAGTGCGGCGAGCCCGCCCATCAATGACCGCATCGATTTGATTGCCATTGTCTACCTCCCCTGGTTCGGCGCGACGGCGCCAGAAAGAGAAGGGGAGGGGACGATGCCCCTCCCCGAGAAAACCGGGATCAGTCGCCCGGATAGGCAGCGGGCTTGGACGCCCACTCCATGTAGGCCTCGCGCTGCGCGTCGACGCCCACCTTCTCGGTAAGCGCGTCCCACTTCTCGGCGACGCCGTCGAGCTCGGTCTGCGGATCGCCCCCGGACATCACCGTCTGCAGCCCGGCTGCGAGCGCGTCGATGTACGCGAAGGTGTTGATGATCGAGAGATCGAGCAGGCCCGAGACCGCGCCCTTCTCAGCCGCCTCGAGGTACTCCTTCGCATCCGGCCAGCGCGACTGGTACTCCGGAGACGAGAAGTGCGACTTGCGGAAGGGATCGCGCAGCGCGTAGGGCAGCTGCACCCGCTGGTGGCTGATGTCGATGCTGTTGATCCACTGGATGTAGAGGTAGGCCGCGTCCTTGTTCTTGCTGCTGGACGAGACTGCCATGGCGAACCCGGCCGCGAGCTGCGGATGACCGCCTGGCGGCAGCGCGTAGCCCACCTTGCCCGCGACCACCGACGGCGGCACCCACTGCATGGCGATGTCGTCGGTGCCGTAGCCCGCCGACCAGCGGCCGACCGGCGGCCACGACTGGAGCATGGCAGACTGGCCTGCATTGAAGGCGGCCAGCGTCTCGACGAAGCCCCACACTTCGATGCCGGGCGGCATGGTGGTGTTGTCCTTCACCATGCCCGCGAGCGCCTTGACGCAGCCCGGGCCGTTGATCGTCGCCTTCATGGTCTCGGCGTCGAAGAACTTGCAGCCCTCGACCCGCGCCCGCTCCTGATAGAAGTACTGGAGGAGGCCGCGCGCACGCATGAAGGCCGAGCCGTAGACGTCTGGCGCCTTCGCGTCGGTGATCGCCTTGCTGACCTCGTAGAACTCGTCCCACGTGGTCGGCACCGAGAGGCCCATCTCCTCGAAGATGTCCTTGCGGTAATAGAGAATGAATACGTCGCCATCATCCGGGAAGCCGTAGATGGTGCCGCCGATCCGCATCTGGTTCTCGCGGTAGACGTCGCCGATGTCCTCGAGCTCCGCCCGATAGCCGTACTTGTCGACGTATTCGTCGAGCGGCTCGACCGCGCCGGCACGCACCATGTCGCCCAGCCAGGCAGGCACGATATTCAGGACGTCATAGGCACCGGTGCCGCCCCGATGCTCCTGCATCATCTTGGGGAACATCTCGTCGTGCTGGGCTTCGATGATGTTGACCTTGATTCCGGTCAACTCCTCCCAGAGCGGGCCCGAGAAGTTCTGCGGGCCCAGCGCCTGCAGTCCCGCCTCCCAGAACACGTTGATCGTGGTGCCGGCGTATTGTTGGGCCTCGCGCACCGCGATCTCCGCAGCGCTCTCCGCCCAGGCGGCGCCTGAGCCGGCGCCAAGCACCGCAAGCGCGGCAAGCCCGCCGATTGTGGACCGTAAGGAACTGATTGCCATCGATGGCCTCCCTTGTTCGGCGCGGCAGCGCCGCGCTCTCCTCCAAAAGCTATTGGCTGCCGGCGACACCCGCACGCGGGCCGCGGCAGGCCTTGCGCAGCGTGGCGACTCCTTCCGCCAGGCCGCGCTGAATCAGCCAACTATCGCCCGAACAGCACAGAAAATCGAAGCCAATCTCGTAAAGCGCCAGGCCGGTTTCGGTGTCGTCGTAGATGCGGCCGAGCGACTTGCCGTGTTGCGCGCATGCCGCAGCGACGCGCTGCATCGCCGCCTGGAACCGCGGATGGTCGAACTTGGCCGGGATGCCCATGGCGACGGAAAGATCGAAGTGGCCGATCCAGATCCCGTCCACGCCATCGAGCGCGGCGATGGCCTCGATTTCGTCGATTCCTTCAGGCGTCTCGACCTTGGGGAAAAACACCACGTCCCGGTTGGCGGCGCGGAGCTTGGGCGCGGGTGCGCCGGGAACGTAGCGGTCGTGGGTGATGCCGACGGCGACTCCCCGCGCACCCTTCGGCGCATAGCGGACGTGATCGAGGATGGCGCGCGCCTCGGCGGCGCTTCCGACCTTGGCCGGCTGGATGCCGTCCGCCCCCATGTCGAGCGCACGGGCGACCATGTCGTAGTCGCCGCCGACGGTGGAGACGATCACCGGCAGGTCGGCCGCCTGATAAAAGCGCAGCATCCGCTTGAGCTGGTCGTAACCGAAGCCTGAATGCTCCAAATCGAGGAGCACGTACTCGCAGCCCGCGGCCTTGAGGATCTGCCCCATGCCGGGGCTGTCGAACTCGATCACGAACGTGCCGAATTTGGGGCGCTTCGTGCCCGTCATCGCGCGCAGCGCGGCGCTCGGCATGCCTTGCTCCTATCCCTTCTGCCGGCCGGCGAGCGCAGCCTTCAGGTCGTCGATGCCTTGGCGCAGCGTCTCCCGCAGCAGCCAGACGTCGCCGGAGTAGGCGATCATGTCGTAGCCCCTGTGGTAGGCGCCGATGCCGGCCTCGACATCCTTGACGATGCAACCGAATGACTTCTTGTTCTTGACGCAGGCGCGCGCGACCCGCTGCTCCGCCGCCATGACATCGGGGTGGTCGAACTGGCCTGGAAAGCCGAGGGCGGTGCTGAGATCGAAGTGGCCGATCCAGATGCCGTCGACCCCATCCGTGGCGGCGATCTCCTCGACGTTCTCAACGCCCGGCCGGTTCTCGACGATCGGGAACACGGAAACCCGGCGGTTGGCGGCGCGCATCTTGGTGACCGGCGCGCCGGGTGCGTAACGGTCGTGGGCGACGCCGAGCGCCACCCCGCGATGCCCGTGCGGCGGATACTTCGCGTGCGCCACGATGCGCGCAGCCTCCTCGCCCGAGCCCACCATCGGCAGCATGATTCCCTCGGCGCCCATGTCGAGCGCGCGGGCGATGTGGTGATAGTGGCGGGAGGGCGGGCGCACGATGGTCGGCAGCTCGGCGGCTTCCATGTAGCGCAGGAGCTGCTTCAGCGTGTCGAAGCCGAAGCCGGAGTGCTCCATGTCGAGGAAGAGGAACTGGGCGCCGGCGGCCTTGAGGATATGGCCGATGCCGGGCGAGGTCAGCTCGATGACGAGCGTGCCGAACTTGGCGCGCCGCGTCCCTGCCATCTCCTTCAACGTGGTCAGTGCCACCCGCGGTCTCCACTCTGGCCTGTGTGTCGCGCCGTTCGGTACACGATTCCGACAGAGCGGGCCGAATGTTAGCAGCAATGGCACGGTCCGCCGAATCGGTATAGGGACGTCGCGAGGCGACTTGCACTTCGCAGTGGCGGGCTGCGGCGCAGGCGCCTACCGCGAACCGCCGTCTCGTTCGTTATCGGAGTCGGGTTGCCATTTCCGTCAAGGAGAGATTCTCTATGGACATGTGAGGGAACAACAATCCGTTCATTTTTCTGATGCATCTATAACAATTTCTTCACAATTTTCACATTTCGAGAGTTGGCCGGGTAGGGAGAGTTCCATGACCGCCTCAGTCAGCCGAATGATGACGACCATTGCAGCCGCCACCCTGCTAGGGGGTGTTCTCTCGGCCTGCAGCGATCCCGCGATCGATGACGATTCGATCGTCGTCGGTGGATTTGTCGCGAGCCCGCTGGGGTCCTGGTACGCGGACGGCGGCCAGGACACGCTGGCGAATCTGGACGGCTTGGCGTTCTCGCCGCTCTCCGTTCATGTCCGACGGGACTATGGGGAGGATTCGAGAGGTGTTACGTCGCCGGAAGACGACAGTGCCTATATCGAGTCCATCGTGAGAACCAGCACGGGAAAGATCGTCGTCAGTTATGTCTTGGAGGGCGAAAGAACGAGCATTGATTTTGAAACGAGTGATCTTGAATTTTACGACAGCATTTACGGTGAGAAGGTCCATGACAATCATTGGTACGGCGTTCAGCTCTACACCGATTTGGGCACTGCAGACGCCCCCGTACCGCGGGATTACGTGGCCACCGCTCGGTGGTACGCGTCCGTACGAGAGCCCGGTGAAAGCTCCGATTATTGGGTGGTTTACGAGACCTTCGGCACATACGGAGTGAGGACTCCGCCTGAGTCTTTGTCGGCCCTCGGCATCGCCAGCTACGGGGGTAATATTCATGGCAAAATTTGGGACACAGGCGACCCCGACCGTCGTACAGGTAGCGAGCTCGTGGAAGGGTCGTTATCTCTTATTGCCGACCTGGATGAGGGCGATATTACTGGACATGTCACCGAATTTCGACGGGGCGACGGTGACACACGCAGAGCGGATTGGGAGACCCTTGCGAATACGAACGTAATCGAAATCGTGGGCAACATTATGGGCGGTCGCTTTACTGCCGAATGGGAGGGTCAAGACAGCGGCGGCACGCCTGTCGAAGACAGTGTTCGGGGGTTCACGGGAACCATACTCGGCGAGTTCTATGGGCCCGGCGGCGAGGAGGTGGGCGGCGTGCTGCGAGGACATCGCGACGCGACCGCCTCGACGCCCGAACAAATCTTCAACGGCTTCTTCAGCGCCGGCAGGGAGGCGGAAGCCGGGCCATAAGCGAGTCGTCGCACCCGCGCACCAGTCGAGTGGTTTCAAGCCGTCTGACCGATCCCAGGGGCCGATAAAAGAAGACGGAGCAATTTTCACTTGGCATTGACAGTCCGCAAGGGCGGTGGCTCCTCGGTCTGCGGTGGATCGTCGGGCTGTAGCGGCGAGAGCCGCCTCACTCAACAGCGGCGGCGTTCGTCGACACTTCTGAATTAGCCCCGCGTTTGACGGTCCCAGGCGGGCCCAGTAGTCTCATGGCAATCAAGCAGGCGTCGCCGAAGCGGCGCGCCTCCACAAGGATGGAGGAGTTTGATGACCCAAGCGGCGGCCGAAACGCGTTCCGACATTCGAGAACGGGTAAGCGAGCGGACGACTGCGTTGTTCGAAGACGCTCTCGTCTGGGACATGACGCTGCCCTGGCTCCCCTCCTACGCGGACAAGGACGTCACCCTGCCTCGATTCCGGAGCGCCGGCGTGGATTTCGCGTCCCTTACCGTGAACGACTTTCCGGGTTCGCTGGGAGGCTCGGTGCGGCGTATCGCGGAGGTGACCCGGCATATCCAGGATCGCTCCGATGCCCTGACGCTGGTGAAGTCGGTCGACGACATCCTCCAGGCCAAGCGGGAGGGAAAACTCGCGCTCGCCTTCAACCTGCAGGAGACCAACCCGCTCGAAGGCGAGGTCAATTTCGTCCAGACCTATTACGATCTGGGCGTGCGCCACATGCTGCTCGCCTACAACCAGAAGAACCTGGTGGGCGACGGCTGCTCGGAACGCACCGATGCCGGCCTGAGCCGCTTCGGCGTGCGCGTAGTTCGGGAAATGAACCGCGTCGGCATGATCGTCGACGGCAGCCATACCGGCTATCGCACCACAATGGAGGCGATGGAGGTGGCGACGGCGCCGTTCATCTTCTCGCACAGCCTCGCCCATGCGGTGCACGAGCACTACCGCAACATTCGCGACGATCAGATCAAGGCCTGCGCCGAGAGCGGCGGCGTCATCGGCTTCAACGGCGTTGCCTTCTTCCTCGGCGACGAGACGGCGTCGAGCGAGACCGTCGTGCGCCACATCGACCATATCGCGAACCTTGTCGGCCCGGAGCACGTCGGCATCGGCCTCGACTATTGCCGCGACAGCAAGAGCGTCGGGGCCTGGACGCTGTCCAACACCGACATGTGGCCGCCCAACAAGGGTGTGCCGTTCGGCGAGACCGCGTTCGTGCAACCCGAGCAGCTGATCGAGATCGCCGACATCCTGCTCGAACGAGGCTACGCGGAGGCCGATGTGCGCGGCATCTTGGGCGAGAACTACGCCCGGGTCGCACGACAGGTATGGAAGTGAGGAACCTGCTCGCAAAGGCGTGACAGGCGCACTAGGGGGGAGAACCCAGGCGTGGCCAGGCTCGATCACGATCGCATCCACGACGAGGCCATTGTGATCGACGCCGTCTGCCCGCTCATGCTGCGCCGGCAGTACATCGACTGGTGGATCGAGGGCGGCGCCACCGCAGCGGGCCCGACCGTCGGCGCCTTCGAGCGCGCCGGACCCACACTCAGGGCGCTGGGCGACTGGGTCCGCGCCATCGATCGGGACCCCCGGCTCACCCTCATCAAACGCGCAGCCGACTTCGCCGACGCCAAGGCCCAAGGCAAGCTCGGCGTGCTCTTTCACTTTCAGGGGACCGAGCCGATCGAGGACGACGTCAACCTGATCGACGCGTACAAGGCCTTGGGCGTCGGCATGATCCAGCTCGCCTACAACATCAAGAACACCGTGGGCGATGGCTGCGAGGAGCGAACCGACGCCGGGCTCAGCAATTTCGGCCTCAAGGTGATCGAGCGCCTCAACGAGGCCCGCGTCGTGGTGGATTGCACGCATACCGGCTACCGCACCACGATGGATGCGATCGAGGCGTCGTCGCGCCCGGTGGTGTTTTCGCATTCAAACGCGAAGGCGGTGAAGGAATCGCCCCGCAACATCACCGACGATCAGATCAAAGCGGCGGCCGGGACCGGCGGCCTGATCGGCATGGTGGGCTTCCCGGCCTTCGTCAGTGCTTCGCCCAAGCCGACACTAGACGAGTTCATCGATCACATAGACCATGTCGTGACTCTCGTCGGCGACGATCACGTGGGCCTCGGTCTCGACTACTACTGGGGCCAGGCGCCGATCGCCGACGACGAAGAGGCCATGCGGCTCTACGAGGAGCACGTCGCGGCCGGCACGTGGCGGCCCGAGGCCTATCCGCCGCCGCCCTATCACTACCCCGATGGAATCGCCACACCGCGCGACCTGCGCAACCTGACCAGGCGCCTGCTGGAGCGCGGCTACGGCGAAGAAGCGACGAAGAAGATCCTGGGCGGCAACTGGGTCCGGGTCTTCAGGGAGGTGTGGGGCGAATAGCAACACCCGTCCAAGCGAACAACGAAAAGGGGGAGGCAGGACTCATGGTGGACAAGAAGTCAGAGACTGAAAGAGCCGGAGTCGACCGGCGTAGCGTACTTCAAACCGGCGCAGGGGCGTTGGTCGTCGGTGCCAGCGGCGGCCTGATCTCGTTGCGCGGTCCGCGAGCCGCGCATGCATCGGAGCCCAAGCGCGGCGGCGTGCTGCGCCTCTCGACCTCGGAGGAGCCGTTCGCGAACGCCTTCGACTCCCACCGAATTATCTCGCTGCTGACGCTGCGGGTCGGCTACCTGGCCTACAACGGCCTGGTGAATATCGACAGCAATCGCAATGTCGTGCCCGACCTTGCCGAGTCCTGGGAACAACCCGACTCCCAGACCTACATCTTCAATCTGCGGCAGGGCGTAAAATTCCATGACGGCACCGACTTCAGCGCCGATGACGTCAAGTTCACGGTCGAGCGGATCGTCCATCCGGACACGGCTTCTCCCTACGCGGCGGAGTTCAGCGAGATCGACGGCGTAGACATTTTGTCGCCGCACCAGGTCCGAGTACGCATGAAGCGGCCGTACTCGCCCCAGCTCGCCAACTTCAGGCGCTCCATCTTCCCCATCATCTCGCCGACCGCGATCGAGAAGCACATGGCGACGGATACGCTGAAGGGATCGATCGGAACGGGCCCATTCAAGTTCGTGTCCTACACGCGGGGCGACAAGGTGGTCCTGGAGCGCAACGAGGACTATTGGGGCGGGCCGGCCTACCTCGACGGGATCGAGGTCCACATCATCCCCGAGCAGTCGACGGCGCTCGCGGCGCTGCAGACCGGCGGCCTCGATTACATGATGCAGACCAATCCGGAGTTCGCCGGTCAGATCAGAGCGAACCCCGACCTCAAGCTGCTGACGACGCCGTCGCCGATCTGGGACTATGTCGCGTACAACGTCGAGCGGGAGCCCTTTACCGACAAGCGCGTGCGGCAGGCGTTCTCGATGGCCTTCGACCGCGAGGGCATCGCGCACGGCATCTACAAGGGACTGGCGGTGCCGGCCCATCACGCAATCTCGCCCGCCTTCGAGGCTTATCACCGCGAGAATGCGGACATCCCGTACCAGTACTACGATCCGGAGGGTGCACGGGCGCTCTTGGAAGAGGCCGGGTTCGACTTCGACCAGACCATCCGCTTCGACACCTTCACCGAGCGCCCCTGGGGCCTCGTCGGCGATGCGTGCGCCGCGCAGCTTGCCGCCATCGGCATCAAGCTCGAGATCGTGAAGCCGGACTTCAACACCTTCGCCGCCTATTTCTACGGCACGAAGGACTACTGGATCGGCAATTCCTCCTGGACCGGCGGCGGGGTAGATCCCGACGCCATGATGTACAAGCAGCTCGTCACCGGCGAGGCCTACAACGTCGGCAACTACTCGAACCCCGAGGTCGACGATCTCCTCAAGCGGGCGCGCAGCGAAATCGACGTCCCAACGCGCGCCGATCTCTACAACCAGGCGAACCGCATCTGCATGGAGGAGTGCCCGGTCGCGTTCCTCGTCTTCCCCAATCTCGTGGAGGGCATGCGCAAGGACGTGATGGGCTATCGTTTCCGCGACGAGTTTGCGGGGCCGATGGACGAATGCTGGCTGGATCGTTGAGCACGCGAGGCAGGAGGCGCACGTTCCGCCTGTGATGGTTTCCGGACTCGATGGTCCGGCTCCGACGCTCAGGTGCGCAACGGTTTCTAAGCTTTAGCCCGTTGCACCTGCGGTTTCTGGTTACGAGGCTCGTCTGGACGATCTTCGTCCTCGTCGGGGCGAGCCTCGTCATCTTCTTCATCCTGCAAGTGGTGCCGGGCGACCCGGCGCGGGCGATGCTGGGGCCGCTCGGCACGCCCGATGCGATCGAGACCTTGCGGCGCCAGCTCGGTCTCAACGAGCCCCTTCACCACCAGTATTACCTGTGGATCACGCGGGCGCTGTCCGGCGATCTCGGCCAATCCATTCTGCTGAGCCAGAGCGTCGCCAGCCTGATCGGCGAGCGCTTGCAGGTCACGCTCATCCTCAGCGGCTATGCTCTTGTGTTCGCCATCATGATCGCGATCCCAGCGAGCATCATCTCGGCGACGCGGCGCAACACGCTCGCGGACTATGCCGGCCGCTTCGTCGCCCTCGTCGGCCTCGCCATGCCGGGATTCTGGCTTGGCCTCATGCTGATCCTGTTCTTCGGCGTCTATCTCCGGGTGCTGCCCGTCTTCGGCTACGTGGCGCCGGGCGAGGATTTCGTCCAGCACCTGCGCCATATCGTGCTGCCGGCGATTGCGTTGGGCGCCGCCTATTCCGCGCTTATCATGGAGATGAACCGCTCCAGCCTGATCGAGGTGCTGGAGCAGGACTACATCCGCACCGCCCGGGCTGGGGGCCTGAGAGAACGCCGCGTGCTGATGAAGTACGCGATGCGGAACGCCCTCATACCGACGATCACGGTGATCGGCATTCAGATCGGCTATCTCATGAGCGGGGCGCTCGTGGTCGAGGCCGTGTTTGCCATTCCCGGCATGGGGCGGCTGCTGGTGAACGCCGTGCTCTCTCGCGACTACCCGCTGGTGCAGGGCTGCATGCTGGTCACGGTGCTGATCTTCGTCGTCGCGAACCTCACCGTCGACATGCTCTACACCGTGATCGACCCGCGCGTCCGACTCGGCCGGCGCACCTGAGGGTTGGGCGCATGCTGCATACCCTCGCTCAGGAAATGCGCCAGAACCCGCTCCTGGTCGCGTCGCTCATCGTGTTCGCCATCTACATCTTCGTCGGTGCCGCTGCACCCGTCCTCGCACCCTACGACCCCAACATCCAGAACCTGCGGGCGACGCTCGCGCCTCCCTCCTCTCTAAACCTGCTGGGGGCCGACGAGTACGGTCGCGACCTGCTGAGCCGGCTCATCTACGGCACGCGCTCGTCGATGATCGTCGGCGCCGCCGTGGTGGTGTGCTCGGCGCTCATCGGCCTGGTGCTGGGAATTCTCTCGGGCTACCGGGGCGGCTTCCTCGATGACCTCATCATGCGCTCATCCGACGTGATGATGGCGTTCCCCTTCCTGGTTCTCGCCCTCGGCCTGATCGCCGCGCTCGGAGCCGGGCTCGGCAGCACGATCATTGCGCTGACCGCAGCCTTCGCCCCGATCTACGTGCGCATCGTGCGCGGCTGCGTTCTCCAGATCCGACAGGAAGCCTATGTCGATGCCGCCCGGATCATGGGCGTAGGCGCATCGCGCATCGCCTTGCGCCATGTCGTGCCCAACGTGATGGGGCCAGTGCTGGTGCAGGGGGCGCTGACCTTCGCATTCGCGGTGCTGGCGGAGGCCAGTCTCAGCTTCGTCGGCCTCGGGATACCGCCGCCCGACGCGTCCTTCGGCAACATCATCGCGGCGGGCCGCGACTACATCGCCCAGGCCTGGTGGATATCGACCCTTGCGGGGATATCCATCGTCATTGTCGTGCTCGCGCTGCTCGTCATCGCCGACGGATTGCGTGACGCGATCGATCCCTACCAGCACAGGCTCTGAGGCCGGCATGACGCTGCTCGCCGTCCGCGCTCTCCGTACCCATATCCCGACCCGCCGCGGGGTCTTGCGCGCGGTCGACGGTATCGACCTCAACGTCGACGCGGGCGAGATCGTGGGCCTCGTGGGCGAGAGCGGCTGCGGCAAGACGATGGCCGCCTATTCCATCCTGGGGCTGGTGCCGCGCCCGGCGGAGGTCGTGGGCGGCGAGATCCTGTTCCAGGGCGAAGACCTGCGCGGCAAGAGCCGGGAACAACTGCGGCAACTGCGCGGCTCGGCCCTGTCGATGGTGTTTCAGGAGCCGCTGACGGCGCTCAATCCGCTGTTCCCCGTGGGTACGCAGATCCGCGACGTGCTGCTCCAGCATCAGCGGCTTTCCCCGCGTGCCGCACGCGCGCGGATTCACGAGCTTCTGGATCATGTCGGCATTCCCGAGCCCCGCCATGTGGCCAGGACCTACCCGTTCCAGCTCAGCGGCGGCATGCGGCAACGCGTGCTGATCGCCATGGCCATCGCCTGCCGACCCCGGCTCGTGATCGCCGACGAGCCCACGACGGCTCTCGACACGACGATCCAGGCGCAAATCCTCGATCTCCTGCGCCGCCTCGTGGAGGAGGACCACATCGCGCTTCTGCTCATCACCCATGACCTCGGTGTCATCGCCGAGATGTGCCAGCGCGTCTACGTCATGTACGCCGGTGAGATCGTCGAGCACGCGCCGGTGCGCGATCTCTTCGCCTCCTCGATGCACCCATATTCCGACGCGCTGCTGCGCTGCACACCGGCGCTCGCGGACCCGGACCGGGAGCTCGAGAGCATCGAGGGCATCGTGCCCGACATGATCGGGCCGGCAGACCATTGCGCGTTCGCCGACCGCTGCGCCCACGTCGTGCCCCGCTGCCGGGCCGAGCACCCGGAACTGCGGACCGTCGCCGAAGGTCACAGCGCCGCGTGCCACCTGGCGGGCGACCTCACCTTCACGCGGCTCCCGCTTGCGACACGCCCGGTCGCGCCAGCCTCGGAGGCCTCACGACCATGAGTACGGGCGCGGAGGACCTCTTGCTGAGCGTCGACAATCTGGCGACGCACTTTCCGGTCAGAGGAGCGTTGCGCCGCACTGGCGGCGGCGTGGTGAGGGCCGTCGACGGCGTCTCCTTCTCAGTCGCCGCAGGCGAGGCATTCGGCCTCGTCGGCGAGAGCGGCAGCGGCAAGTCGACGCTCGCGCGCACGCTGATGCGGCTTCACAGGCCGACCTCGGGGACCGCCTCGTTCGCCGGTGTCGACCTCGCCCGCGCCGGCGAGCGTGAGCTCCGTCCACTCCGGCGGGACATGCAGATGATCTTTCAGGACACCAAGTCCTCGCTCAATCCCCGGCTGCGCGTGCGCAACATCGTCGCCGAGCCGCTGATCACGCACGACCTCGATCACGGCCGCCCGGCGCTTCTTTCGCTGCTTCACCAGGTCGGGCTCGACGAGCGCCACATCGAACGCTTCCCTCACCAGCTCTCGGGCGGTCAGCGTCAACGCGTCGGTATCGCCCGCGCGCTCGCCCTGAGGCCGAGATTCATCATCGCCGACGAGCCGGTCTCTGCGCTCGACGTCTCAATTCAGGCGCAGATCCTCAACCTGATGAAGCGACTGCAGCGCGAACTCGGAATCGCCTTCCTCCTGATCGCCCACGACGTCAGTGTCGTCAGCTACTTCTGCGACCGCATCGGCGTCATGTATCTGGGCCGGATCGTCGAGATCGGCCCCGGTCGGACACTGATGCAACAGCCGAGCCACCCCTATACCCGGGCGCTGGTCTCGGCGGTGCCGTTGCCCGATCCCACGCTCGAGCGCGGTCGCGTCACGCTGCGCGGCGAGATCCCGAGCCCGCTCAACCCCCCGGCGGGCTGTCGCTTCCACACCCGCTGCCCGGTCAGGATCGGGGCGATCTGCGACGACGTGCAGCCGCCGGACTATCCGACGCCGACCGCAGGCATGGCGGGCTGTCATCTGCTCGATCCGCAAAGGAGAGCCGGTTTGACCGGCTGAATGACCCCTCGTTACGATGGGATGCTGTCGAGACAGGAGAAAGCGCCATGACCAGCGTGGATCGCTTCAAGGTGGGACTGGTCCAGCTCAATTCGGCACTCGGCGATTCCAGCGCCAATCTGGAGCGGGCGATCCCCTACATCGCCAAGGCGGCCGGCCGGGGTGCCGAACTCGTCATGTTTCCTGAGCTCTACCTTCAGGGCTACCGGGCCGACGAGTTGAACGCGACGACCGCGGAGCCGATCCCCGGTCCGTCCACCGAGCGCCTGCTGGCCGAGGCGCGCCAGCACGACATCTACATCGTGATGGGCATGGCACGTCTCGAAGAGGGGTACCCTCACCTCGTCTACAACTCGCTCTGCTTCATCGGGCCAGACGGGATGGTCGAGTATTACGACAAGATCCACCTGGGCACGTTCCATCCCTATATGGAGGGCGTCTACTTTGCGCCGGGGCAGCGCACGCCGGTGTTCGAAACGCGCTTCGGCCGCGTCAGCCTGCAGATCTGCTACGACGCGTGCTTTCCCGAGCTGACCCGCACCTACGCGGTTATGGGCTCGGTGGTGAACTTGGTGATCTCAGCAGGCCCCAGCGTCGCCAAGGATACTTGGAAGGTCATTCTGCAGGCGCGTTCGCTGGAGAACCTGTTCCCCTCGGTCTATTGCAACGTGGTGGGCACGCAGAAGGATTTCTCGTTCTTCGGCGGATCGAAGATCGTCAATGCCTCCGGCGTGGTGACGGACGAGGCGAAGTTCGACGAGGAGGATTTCATCGTCGGCACCGTGGACGTTGCCGAGGCCATTCTGCTGAGGCGCCAGTGGCTGATGTTCCGCGAACGGCGCCCCGATCTGTATGCTCCCCTGACCGCCGAACCGCCGGTGCTGCCGCAAGGCGCGAAGCTCGCGTCGCCAAACGAAGCCGAGACCGTTCGCCCCATGGGCCTGGCCGCCGAGTAGCGGCGCGGGCGAGACCGGGACTCATCTGTCCTCTGCACGGCCACGGTCGCCCCTACCGCGTGTCGTGGTAGCTGCCGGGACGCTGGTACCCACATGTCACGCATTGGCGCGAGCGGACCGGCGCCTGAGCGAACGACCGATGGCCGATAGTGCCGCCGCCGGTCCACCTTGGGGGCGGGCTGCGCACGATGGCTGATGCCGACGCTGGCATCGCCTTCCGCTCGATAGCGTCGCTCGGCGAGGACTACCGGCGCGGCGCGCTGACACCCACCACTGTGCTGGACGCCTGCCTGGAGCGGATCGAACGCTACGACGGTCCACTCAACGCTATTGTGGCCGTGCTTGACGAGAGCGCCCGCACTGAAGCCGCGAAGGCCGAGGAGGAGCTCTCGACCGGCCGCGACCGCGGCCCTCTGCACGGCATTCCCGTCGGTATAAAGGATCTTGTGGACATCTCAGGCACGGTCACCGGCTTCGGCTCCGATCCCGTGTTCGCAGCGCCTGCCGCCTGCGACGCCGCCATGGTCGCGAGCCTGCGCAAGGCAGGCGCGGTGCTGATCGCCAAGACCAACCTGCTTGAGTTCGCCTACGGCGCGGTCAACCCCGGCGTGGGGCAGACCAACAACCCGTGGAACACCGACCGCACCGCCGGCGGCTCCAGCGGCGGATCGGCGGCGGCCGTCGCCGCCGGTCTCTGTTGCGCAGCCGTGGGGACCGATACCGGGGGCTCCATTCGCATTCCCGCCGCCTATTGCGGCGTGGTCGGATTGAAGCCGACCTACGGCCTGGTGCCCCTCACGGGCGTCTCCATGCTCTCTTGGTCTCTCGATCACGCCGGGCCGATGGCACGAAGCTGCGCCGATGCCGCTGCGCTGCTCGGCGGGCTCACGGGCACGCACGTCGATGCGACGCCGCAGCCGCTCCAAGGCCTCCGGTTGGGGCTCATCGGAGCGCTCAGGGACGACGATGCAACCACCCCCGGCGTCCGAGCCGGCATGGATTCGGCATGCGCCGTTCTGCGCGATGCCGGCGCAACCATCGAGGAGATCGAGATCGAGGGGCTTGAGGAGACGGCCGAGGCCCTGCTCCACGTGTTGCTGCCGGAGGCGAGCGTAATCCTGGGCCGGCTTGTCGATGAGCACCCGGAGGCGCTGGCCGAGCAGACACGATCCCAGCTGGAGCTCGGTTTCGCCCTGCCGGCCACCGCGCACGTTCGCGCGCAGCAGTTCCGACGCTTCCTCGGCGAACGCTTCCTCGATCGTCTGGACCGTTTCGATGCGCTGCTCTCGCCCGGTGTGCCGTGGGAGGCACCAGCGGAGGATCCCGATATCGCCGGCGGCCAGGGCTACGGTGAGATGCTGTGCAGCGCGCCGACCAACCTCTGCGGCCTGCCGAGCCTCGTGCTGCCTTGCGGGCGGGGCAAGGACGGCATGCCGGTGAGCCTCCAGCTCATCGGACCGCCCGATTCAGACGAGAGCCTGCTCCGGATCGGGGCGGCGATCGAGCCCGCGTTTGCCTTGGGTCCACCGCCGGGATACGGCGCGTCGCTGTCGGCTGCGGAGGGATTCGGGTAGAGTGACCTCCTGCCCGCGCTCGAAGGGGAGCGTCGCGCACGGATGCAGCGGTTCAAGTTCGTCCTCTATCGGCCGATTCAACTGATCCCGGTGCTGTTCGGGATCAGCATCATCACCTTCGTGATGATCCAGTCGATTCCCGGCGATCCCATTCGCACGCTGCTGGGCATCAAGGCGACGCCGGAGGCGGTCGAGCGCGTCCGGGCCCATTACGGGCTCGATGAGCCGATCATGGTGCGCTACGGCTACTTCCTCAAAAACCTGGTGAACGGCGACATGGGCCGCTCGCTCGTGTACCGGGCGCCGGTCATGGAGATCGTGGGTGAGCGGGTGGGCGTCACGCTCTTCCTGCTGGTCTACGGCGTGCTGCTGTCGTTGGTACTCACCGTGCCGCTCGCAATCATCGCGTCGCTTTACCGCGGCCGACCACCGGATCACGCCATCCGTGTGTTCTCGACGGCGGGACTCGGATTCCCGCAATTCTGGCTCGGCATCATGCTGATCTTGGTGTTCAGCGTCTGGCTGAAGCTGTTCCCGGTGTCGGGCGCCGGCCAGACCTTCGTGGAGCGGCTCCATCACCTCTTCCTGCCCGCGTTCACCATCGCACTCGCGCTCTCGGCGGTGCTGACCCGAAACTTGCGCGCGAGCCTGCTGGCCGAGATCGAGTCCGACTACGTCGCTGCCGCGCGCGCCAAGGGGCTGCCGGGTGCCTGGATCTTCACGCGCCACGTGTTCCGCAACTCGCTGATCCCGACCATCAACCTGCTCGGCGTGAACATCGGCTGGTTGATCGGCGGTACCGTGGTGATCGAAACCGTGTTCTCGGTTCCCGGTCTCGGCTGGCTGCTGACGCAGTCGATCTTCGCGCGCGACTACATGACGGTGCAGGCGGTGGCTTTGGCCTTCGCCTTCGCAACGGTGGTCGTCAACTTCGTCGTCGATGTCGTGACCGTGGCTCTCGACCCGAGGATCAAGATGTGACGATCGCAGCGCTGGAGAGGGTGCTGCCCGAGCGGCGCCCCTGGCAGATCCGCTTCGGCAACCATCCGGCAGTGCTCTATGCCGGGGCGGGCGTCGTCTTCGCGTGGATCGTCCTCGCGATCTTCGCCGACGTCATCGCGCCCTACGAGCCCAACGCCCACAACCTGAAGGAGGTTCTTCAGCCGCCCAACTGGGCCCACTGGCTGGGAACCGACAACTTCGGCCGCGACGTGCTCTCGCGCATCATCCACGGCACGCGCATCGACCTGCAGATGGGTATCGTGGGCGTCGCGCTGCCTTTCGTCATCGGGACGATCCTCGGCGCGGTCGCCGGCTATTTCGGCGGCATCGTCGATAACATCCTGATGCGCATCCTCGACGTGGTGCTGGCGTTTCCCTGGCTGGTCCTGCTCATGGCGATCATCTCGTTGCTGGAGCCGGGTCTGGTGAGCTTCTACATCGCCATCACTCTCGTCGCCTGGGTGTCCTACGCCAGACTTGTGCGCTCTCAGGTGCTGGTACTCAAGAACAGCGACTTCGTGATCGCGGCGCGCAATCTGGGCTACGGGCACGGGCGCATCATGTTCCGCCACATCCTGCCCAATGCGCTGGTCCCTTCTATCGTCTTCTCGATGTCAGATGTCGTGCTCGTGATCCTGGCGGGCTCCGCGATCAGCTATCTTGGCCTCGGCGTGCAGCCGCCCACCGCCGAGTGGGGCGTGATGATCTCCGAAGGCCAGAACTTCATCTTCACCGCCTGGTGGATGACCACTTTCCCGGGCCTTGCCATCGTCTGCCTCGCTCTGGGCTTCAGCCTTCTTGCCGACGGCCTCGGTGAGAAACTGGGCGTCAGGGAGTAATGGGAGACATCCTGCAGGTCGAGGACCTGGCGGTCGAGGTCGAGACGCCGGAGCGAAGAATGCGCGCCGTGGACGGCGTGACGTTCTCCCTCGGCGAAGGTGAGGTCTTGGGCCTGGTCGGCGAGAGCGGCTCGGGCAAGACGCTCACCTGCCGCGCAGTCATCGGCCTCCTGCCGAGCCGCCGCCTGCGCATCGCCGACGGCACCATCCGTCTCGACGGCCACGACATCACCCGGCTCTCCGAGGACGAGATGCGCGGTGTGCGCGGGCGCGAGATCGGCATGATCTTCCAGAACCCGACCTCTCACCTCGACCCGCTGATGACGATCGGCAACCAGATCGCGGAATCGCTGCGGGTCCACGATGGCCTCCCGGCCAAGGAAGCTCTGGGACAGGCGGCCGAGCTGCTACGCCAGGTGGGCGTTCCCGACCCTGCTGCCCGCGTCCACAACTACCCCCACGAGTTTTCCGGCGGCATGCGCCAGCGGGCGATGATCGCCGCGGCGCTCGCTTGCCGGCCCCGCATTCTGATCGCCGACGAGCCGACGACGGCACTGGATGTGACGGTGCAGGCGCAGATCCTGCGGCTGTTGTTGGAGCTGAGGGACACGCGCGGGCTTTCCATCATCCTCGTGACCCACGACCTCGGCGTCGTCGCCCAGGCCTGCGACGCAATCGCCGTGATGTACGGCGGCCAGATCGTGGAGCGCGCCGCCAAGGCGGAGTTGCTGCACCGTCCCCTGCATCCTTATTCGCGCGGTCTCATCGCCTCGCAGCCCGGCTCGGCCGAGCCTCTCAGAGAGCTGCCGACAATCCCCGGCCAACCGCCGGCGATTGCTGCCATGCCAAGCGGGTGCCGATTCCATCCCCGCTGCTCACTGGCAGAGGACGCCTGCCGCGACCAGCCGCCGCCGCTTACCGCTGCACTCGCCAGGCACGAGACGGCGTGCCGTCGCTGGAACGCGCTGGTGGAGGCGGCGTGAGCGCCCTTCTCGAGATCGAGGATGTCGACGTCCACTTTCCGTTGCCGCTCGGGCTTAGCGGATTGGTGTCGAAGCGCCACCGCCGGATCGTGCGCGCGGTCGACGGCGTGAGCCTCGTCCTCAGGCGGGGCGAGACGCTCGGCCTGGTGGGGGAGAGCGGATGCGGCAAGACCACGCTTGGGCGCGCCGCGCTGCGGCTCATCAACGCCACCGGAGGTGTCATCCGCTTCGACGGGGAGGACGTCACGGTGCTCAGGGGGGAGAGGCTCAAGGCCTTTCACCGCCGCGCACAGATGATCTTCCAGGACCCTCACTCCTCGCTGAACCCGCTCTACAGCGTCGGTCGGACGCTGAGGGAGGTGCTGGAGGTCCACAAGCTCTGCCCACCGGCTGAGATGCGCGAGCGGATCGCCGAGCTGCTCGTCCAGGTCGGGCTTCAGCCGGAGCTCATCGACCGGCGGCCGGCCGCGCTCAGTGGCGGCCAGTGCCAGCGCGTCGGCATCGCCCGTGCGCTCGCGGTCGAGCCCGAGCTGATCGTCGCCGATGAGTCGGTCTCGGCGCTCGACGTCTCGATCCAGGCTCAGGTGCTCAATCTGCTGATGCAGCTGCAGCGGGAGCTGCACCTGACCATGATGTTCATCTCCCACGACCTTTCCGTGGTTCGCCACCTCTGCCAGCGGGTCGCGGTCATGTACCTCGGGCGTATCGTCGAGCTGGGCCCCACGGAGCAAATTTTTGCAGCGCCCAAGCATCCGTACACAGTGTCGCTGATAGAGGCGATCCCCAAGATGGCGCCCAATGCGCGGCTGAGCGAGGTCTTGCTGCCGGGCGAGCCGCCGAGCCCGATCGACGTGCCGGGGGGCTGCGCCTTCCATCCGCGCTGCGACAGGGTGATGGATGTTTGCCGGAACGGTACCGTGCCTGCGCTGCGTACCCTCGGCGCAGTCGATGTCCGCTGCCACCTGTACGATGATGGAGTTCCCGCGCGGGATCTCGGCGTTGCTTCGCCGTTGGGGGTCCGTTAGCGTCAAAATGCAAGACGGTGCTGCTGCACCGAGCCAAGAAGAGCCGATAGACAAGGGAGGAAGCAATGTTGGGTAGACCCATACATGTCCTTGTGGCGTTTCTGCTGGCGACGGGGTTCATGGTCGAATCTGCGCTCGCCGAAAGCGTGTTCCGGCTCGGCAGGGAGGCCGATGCCAAGGCGCTCGATCCGCCGCTGACGATCGAGAACCTCGATATCTGGACCATGAACAACATCAACGCGTACCTGGTCCGCGCGACCAAGCACGCAGACGACATCGAGCCCGACCTCGCATCGAGCTGGGACATCTCCGAGGACGGCCTGACCTATACGTTCCGTTTGCGTGAGGCCATGTTCTCCGACGGCACGCCGGTCACCGCGCAGGATGCCAAGTTCAGTATCGAACGTGCGCGCGACCATGAGCTGGCAACCCAGGCGGCGCTCTATCAGAACATCGCTGCGGTCGAGACGCCGGACGACCGCACGGTCGTGTTCACGCTCAAAGAGCCGTCGGCACCGTTCCTATCGATACTCGCCATGTTCCCGGCTTCGATCTTGCCGCAGGCGGTGGTGGAAGAGCGGGGCGAGGAATTCGGCAGCAACCCGGTGGGCGCCGGCGCCTTCCGGCTCAAGGAGTGGCGTCGCGGCGAGGTCATCGTCCTTGAGCGCAATCCCCACTACTGGGAGGAAGGGCTGCCGCTCGTCGACCAAGTCGAGTGGCATGTCGTCTCGGAGGACAACACGCGGATCCTCAAGGTCCAGGCGGGCGAGCTGGATGCGGCCCTGTTCGTTCCCTTCAACCGCATCGGCGAGCTCGAGGCCAACCCTGACATCCAGATGATCCTCGATCCCTCCAGCAAGACCGACCACCTGCTGCCCAACCACGCCAAGCCGCCGCTGGACAACCTCAACGTTCGCAAGGCGATCAGGTTGGCGATCGATTCGCAGGCCATCATCGACGTGGTGACGTTCGGCTACGCCTCGCCGGCCAACACGTTCCTGTCGTTCGGCATGATGCACCACGACGGCGATGCACCGGTGCCGGCCTACGATCCCGCGCAGGCCAAGGCCATGCTGGAGGCCGAAGGCGCGACCGGCTCGACCATCGAGCTGCTGATCCAGGCGGGCAACCGGGTCGACGAGCAGGTGTCCGTGCTGCTCCAGCAGCAGCTGGCGGAGGTCGGAATCACCATCGATATCAGGAAGGTCGATCCCAGCCAGTGGATCAACTATCTGATCGAGGGCGACTACGAGCTCGGCACCGTCTACTGGACCAACGACATCATCGATCCGGACCAGAAGACGGCGTTCACCCTGATCGGGGACGACAACCGCAACTTCTTCAGCAATTGGACGTCGCCCCCGGAGGTGACGGAGCTGGTCAAGCAGGCGCGGGTCGAGCAGGACTTCGAAGAGCGCAGCGCGCTGTATGCAGCGTTGCAAATGATCGCCAACGACAACGAGGTCCTCTACAGCCTGTACAACAGCCCCTTCCGCAACATCGCGCGTGCCTGCGTGAAGGGCTTTTTCCAGAGCCCACTCGGCCGTGTCGACCTCGAGCATGTTGACATGTCCGGCTGCTAACAGCGGCCGTCGTTCGTAGCGAGGCGGGGCGTCCTCCGGGGCGCCCCGCACCGTCCGAGCCTGTAGGGTCGGGCCGGGGATTCACTGCGTCGCACACATCGGCGGGCGAGGAGGGCGGACCCATGCGCGTCAGGGACATGAACTGGATGCAGGTCGAGGCCTACCTCGAGCGTGACGACCGTGCGGTGATCCCCCTGGGCAGCACCGAGCAGCACGCGCAGCTCAGCCTGATGGTGGACTGCATCCTCTCCGAGAGGGTGGCCGTCGATGCCGCCGAGCCGCTCGGCATCCCCGTGTTTCCACCGGTGAACTACGGCATCACGCCCTACTTCAAGGGCTATCCCGGCACGATTTCGATGCGTCCGGAGACCCTGATCGCGGTGTTCCGCGACGTATTCGATTCCCTCAAGCGGGCCGGGTTCCGCCGCATCATGGTGGTCAACGGTCACGGCGGCAACGCGCCGGTCGCGTCCCTCGCGCAGGACTGGATGAGCGAGAACGCGGGCGTCACGGTCAGGTTCCACAATTGGTACAACGCGCCGGAGACCTGGAAGAAGGTTCAGGAAATCGACCCTGCCGCAAGCCATGCCTCCTGGATGGAGAACTTTCCCTGGACGCGACTTGCGAACGCTGCCGCGCCCGCGGGCGCCAAGGACATGGTCGACATCCCGCGCATGATGCTGATGGGCCCCGCCGAGATCCGCAGCTTCATCGGGGACGGCAACATGGGCGGGGTCTACGAAAAGCCTGACGAGGTGATGATGGCGCTCTGGCAGACGGCGGTGGAGGAGACGCGAGCACTTCTCGACGGCCCGTGGTCGTGACCGCGCCGCTGCTCGTCTGGGGCGCCGGCGCCATCGGCGGCACCATCGGCGCTTACCTGGTCCGCGCCGGCCACGAGGTGACGTTCGTCGATATCGTGGAGGAGCATGTCGCGGCCATCGCGACGACGGGCCTCGAAATAGAGGGGCCCGTGGACGCCTTCCGCGTTGCCGCGTCCGCCACAACGCTAGACGCCCTGAGCGGCCGCTACGAGCACGCTCTCCTCTGCGTCAAGGGCCAACACACCGGGGAAGCCGTGCGTAGCCTCGCGCCGTTTCTCGCCGATGACGGCTATGCCGTCTCCGTTCAGAACGGGCTCAACGAGCCCACGATGGCGGCAGTGCTGGGGCGGGAACGGGTGATCGGCTGCTTCGTCAACTTCGGGGCGGACTACCTGGCCCCCGGCCGCATTCACTTCGGCGGCCGCGGCGCCGTCGTGCTGGGCGAGCTCGACGGGCAGATCACGCCCAGGCTTCTCGCACTCCTCGACGTGTTCCGCGACTTCGATGGCGACGCCCAGGCGACTGAGAACATCTGGGGGTATCTCTGGGGCAAGCTCGGCTATGGCGCTTTGCTCTTCGCGACCGCGCTCGGCAACGAGTCCATTGCCGATGCGCTGGCCAGTTCGGCACATGGCACGCTCTACCGCGCACTCGGCCAGGAAGTCATGCGGGTAGCGAGCGCAAACGGGATCGCGCCCGAGGGCTTCAACGGATTCGATCCGGCGGGCTTCGTGCCGGACGCGGACGCAGCACTCACCGGGCGCTCGATGGCAGCCATGGTGGCGCACAACCGCGGCTCGGCGAAGTCGCACAGCGGCGTGTGGCGCGATCTCGCCGTCCGCAAGCGGCCGACGGAAGTGGAGCCGATGATCGGCGCGGTCGTCCGCGAGGCTGCAGCGCACAACATCCAGACGCCGCTGTTGGCGCGACTCACCGCCATGATTCACGAGATCGAAGAGGGACGCCGGCCGCTTGACCGCGCCAATATCGACGAGCTTGCGGCCCAGGTGGCGTGAAGCGATGGAAGGATCGTTCCGCGAAAGGACCGTGATCGTGACCGGGGCGGGGCACGGCTTCGGCCGCGCCATCGCTCACGCCTTCGCGGCGCGGGGGGCGTGGGTCTTCGGCTGCGACATCAACGAGGACGCGCTTGCCGTGACCGCGCGCGCGGCGCCCGACGAAGACAGGCTGACGGTCGGGCGTCTCGACGTCACGGATCGCGTTGCGGTGGGCGACTACGTCGACGCGATCCAATCGCGCCGCGGCGCGGTCGACATTCTCGTCAACAACGCCGGCAGGGTCGCCGGCCAGACCGGACGACCATTGGAGGAAGTCAGCGAAGCCGATTGGCAGACCATCGTGGACGTCAACATGACCGCCGTCTTCACCATGGTGCAGGCGGTCGCGGCCGGCATGAAGGCGGCGGGCTACGGCCGCGTGATCAACATCTCGAGCGGCGCCGGGCTCCGCTTCAGTCTGACCGGCATCCAGGCCTACGCCGCAGCCAAGGCCGGGCAGATCGGACTCACCCGCCAGCTGGCCTTCGAGCTCGGACCCCACGGCATCACCGTCAACAGCATCGCCCCGGGCTTCGTCAGGTCCAACCCGATGACCGAGCGGCAGTGGACCGCGATGGGAGCCGAGGGCCAGGCCGCGCTGGTCGAGAGCATGGCGACGCGACGGCTCGGCACGGTGGACGACATCGCGCATGCCGTCCTCTTCCTCGCGTCCGAGCAGTCCGGCTGGATCACCGGCCAGACCCTTTCGGTCGATGGTGGGCGGCTGTGACCCCCGAAAATTTTCTCAGGGCCAACGTCGATCGTTTTGTCGACGAGCTCCGCGCCTTCGTCCGCATCCCCAGCATCAGCACCGACCCGGCCTACACCGGGTCGGTCGAGGAGGCCGTACGCTTCGTCGCGGCCCGGATGGAGGGCGCAGGGTTGGAGAACGTGGCGATCCTACCCACGGCAGGCCACCCCCTGGTCTGCGCCGACTGGCTGCACGCGGGCGATGCGCCGACGGTGCTCGTCTACGGCCATTACGACGTGCAGCCGGCGGACCCGTTGGAGGACTGGACGAGCCCGCCCTTCGAGCCCGAGGTGCGGGACGACCGGCTCTACGGACGTGGCGTCTCGGACGACAAGGGGCCGATGTTCATCCCGGTTTGCGTCGCGGAGGCTTTCCTACGGACCGACGCGTGCCTACCCGTCAACCTCAAGTTCGTGATCGAGGGCGAGGAGGAGATGGGGAGCGCCCACCTCTCCGAGGGCGTGCGGCGCCATCGCGAACGCCTGCAGGCCGACCTGGTTCTCTCGGCGGATGGTGCGCAGTGGCGGCCCGATCTCGTCACCGTGAACGTCGCCAACCGCGGGATCGTGACTCTCAACATCTTCCTGACGACGGCGGCCAAAGACCTGCATTCCGGCCGCTACGGCGGCACCGTCGCCAACGCCGCCCACGCGCTGGCCCGCCTCGTGGCAAGCTTCCACGACGAGACCGGGCGTGTCGCCGTCGCCGGCTTCTATGACGACGTGCGTGCGCCGACCGGGTCCGAGCGCGAGGCGATGGCGGCCATTCCGTTCGACGAGGCGGCGTATCTCACCGCTGTCGGCGCTGCGTCACCGGTCGGCGAGCCAGGGTACACCACGCTCGAACGCCAGTGGCTCCGCCCCACGCTCGAGGTCAACGGCCTCGGGAGCGGCTATCAGGGGCCCGGCATCAAGACGGTGATTCCGCACATCGCCGAGGCCAAGATCTCGTGCCGGCTGGTGCCGGATCAGACGCCTGAGCGCATCCGGACGTTGCTGGAGCGTCATTGCGAACGGCACGCGCCGCCCGGCGCCCGGCTCGCATTCGCGGATGACGGGGTCGGCATGCCGCCGGCAAGCGTGCGCGAGGATCATCCGGCGCTCGCGGTCGTCGAGGATGTGCTGGAAGAGGTGCGGGGCGCCCGCCCATTGCGCGTGCGCATGGGTGGGTCGATCCCCATCGGCGGAATCTTCCGCACCGAGCTGGGGATCGAGACGGTGTTTCTCTCGTTTTCCACGGGAGACGAGGACTTCCACGCGCCCAACGAGTTCTTCCGCCTGTCCAGTTTCCGCGATGGACTCGTGGCTTGGGCACGCTGCTTCGACCGCCTCGGGCAGCAAACCGCCGCGCACTACGCGCCGTTCCGCCACGGTGCGTAGCTCAGCCATCGTCACGACACGGTCGCTCACGCTTCTACATCGTGGAGATGCGGTAATGGGGCTTGGTGCTTACTGGACTTGACGTCGCTCATCCCACACCACTCTGGGTATCGAAGTGGGACGGTGTGAGAGAATTCAAGAACAAACAGAGCAGGAAACTATTGATTTTCAATGAAATTCCGGACGATATGGGGCTGTCTGAAAGAGGGAACTGGTGGAGCCAGGGGGAGTCGACCGTTCGTTGTAAACCATTGTCTTCATTCAGTTTATTTCCTCACCTGGTCGATCATCCCCCAGTCTTCCCAACAGCACTAACACGAGCATGACGGACTCCGTACGTCGAGGGGACTCAATAGCACGAGGGGGACGTCGTGATTGTAGGCGCAGGAGCAAGACGATGCAGGCGATGTCGATGGCGGACGCGATCCGGCAGCTCGGGATCAGCGAGGTGACGTTCTATCGCTGGCGCAAGGAGTACGCCGGGATGAGCGGCGATCAGCTCCGTCGCCTCAAGGAGCTTGAGAAGCTGAGTTACACGGCGCACGACACGGCTGCTTTCGCCCGTGAGATGGGACATGTCGGTGCCGACGGTGCTCTCCGGCGGCCGTTCGCGTGGGACGAGGCGCGGCGCCCTTCCGTGCGCGCGAAGCTGGACGCCCTGTTCTTCCAACTCTACGGAATCACCGAGCGGGGAGACGTGCGCTAAATCTACTCCACGTTCCCCATCGTCGAGCGGGAGGAAACCGCTGCCTACGGCACCTACCGCTCGCGGCAGACTTGCCTGGCCTGGATGAATGCCCTTGCCGCCGGCGATTCGGACGCGGAAATCGTGTTGTAGTCGGAACAAGGGTGAGCATGCGCCAAAGACCGCGGGGTATTCAGTCCGAATTTGAGCAGCGGCTGGCTGGGGACGGAGCGGGCCGCGTCCGATGCCCCGCTTGGCCGCCGATGGCGCGTGGAGGAGCTTCACCGGAGTTCGGTTTGACAGATGTACCGCTATACGGTACATCTGCTCATGATCCGAAGGTTTCGCCATCGTGGCCTCAAGCGCATGTACGAGCGGGACGATCGCAGCAGAGTGAGCCCCGATATGGCGGATCGCAATGCGCTCGCCCTGGCCGATCTTGACGATGCCGCTACGCCCTCCGACCTCGACCTGCCTGGATACCGGCGTCACCCGCTGAAGGGAGATCTGAAGGGGTATTGGAGCATTTCGATATCCGGCAACTGGCGGTTGATCTTCCGTTTCGAGGAGGGTGATGCCTACGACGTCGACCTGGTCGACTACCACTAGTAAGGGACGGCATTATGACGATGAGCAATCCCCCGCATCCAGGTCGAAGCATCCGGGAGAACTGCCTTGATCCGCTCGACCTGAGTGTCTCCGAGGCGGCAAGGGTGCTGGGCGTCGCCCGTCACACCCTCTCGCGGGTGCTGAATGGCCACGCGGCAATCTCCCCGGCGATGGCCATTCGCCTGGAAAAGGCCGGCTGGTCCAGTGCGGAGTTCTGGCTGCGCCGCCAGACCACTTACGATCTCGTGCAAGCGCGCAAGGGGCAGGACCGGATCGACGTTACACGCCGCAGCCGACGGCATGAGCCGACTCGACGCCGCAGGCGCCAGTCTTGACGCGAGTGCAACGTCAGTGGCGAGGGGCTCGGTAACGACCCCTTCTGCCCGGCCCTCCGGACATCGGCCGATCCCCGAATCTTCGATTTGATGCTTGGATTACTGAGGCGGAACGGCGGGCGGCTCTCACGCTGTGCCGGAGAGTTCTCTCTTCTGACCGACGAAGAGGTCGTCATCGTCGAAGGTATCTACCAAGGTTTGATGTTGGAGTTGGACCGGTCAAGAGGGGACATAGTACCTGCTGACGGTGCCAGTGATTGGCGTAAGAGGTGAGATGTGCCGTCCAGGAGATCCGTGGTGAATCCGCTCTCGGAGTCGCGGTGGGAAGAACGTGGGGTTGTTCGGAAAACCAGGGAGAAAAATTATTTTATTTCAATGCATTATCGGAATTCCTTCCAACCCTCCTGGGCACCGTCCCCGGTGTCCTGCATTCCTTTCCAAACCCGAAATCTGTCGTTCAGCGCGGGAAATTGACGCCTATCGGCACTATGAACTCCAGGAAGCTGCCTGAACCGTCCCTGAATTGGGCGTTGTTTCTGGACTTCGACGGCTGCATTGTCGATATCGCGCCGACACCGGAGACCGTTGACGTTCCGGACTGGCTGCCTTCGCTGCTGGTCGCGTTGCGCGAGGCGTTGGGTGGAGCCGTTGCGATCGTATCGGGCCGGCCCATCGAGCAGATCGACGGATTCCTGGGCACTGCTGTCACGGCCGTTGCGGGATTGCACGGGCTTGAACGGCGCACGTCGGATGGCGGGATCGTGCGTCCTCCCTCGCCGCGGGTTGACCTGCACGTCATCCGGGCGCAGCTGGAGGAGTTCGCGGCGAGGCATCCGGGCGTTTTCGTCGAAGACAAGAAATACACCCTCGGCCTGCACTATCGTCGTGCCCCCTCGCTGCGGGATGACTGCAGGGATGTCGTGGACGCCGCCCTCAAGGCTGCCCTGCAGGGCTGGCAGGTTATCGAAGGCAAGTTCGTATTCGAGATCAGGCCGCGTGAGCACGACAAGGGAACAGCCATAGCAGCGTTCATGGGCGAAGCGCCATTCCTCGGGCGGACGCCGGTGTTCTGCGGCGACGATGTCACCGACGAGGACGGATTCGAGGTTGTCAACGCACGGGGCGGCGTGAGCATCCGCGTCGGCGAAGGCTCGGTTACGCGGGCAACGGTGCAAGTCGACACGGTCGGGGAGCTACTGGATTGGTTGACGCGGGTGGCCGACGCCGCCTGAGCTAAGCCCCGGCAAGCCGGGTGACGAAGCGCTCGAACCAAGCCTCCACACTATTCGACCGGAGAACCTGCATCGATCTCCGCCAACGCTCGCTCCGCTCCTCGGCCGGCATCGTGAGTGCCGCCTGGATGGTCTTGGCGACACCTTCCACGTCATAGGGATTCACGATCAATGCGTCCGGCAGATGCTCGGCCGCGCCGGCAAAGCGAGAGAGTACTGTTGTCTCGCGGTTTAGCCCGATAGGAACTCGGGTTTTTTTCCCACATTGGGCTGCCGGTGAATTCCCCGGGATTGTGGCCGAGCGTGGGATGGGTGGACCTGGCGGCTTTGCGTCGCCGGGGCGGTTTCGTAGTCTCGGACTGACGAGGAACAACAAGGAAGAGGCCCGCACGGGCTGATCCCCGCCGGGCCATGGCCGGTTTGCAGCTTCGTTACGAGACGGGGCTTACCGGCGAGGAATACGTTAAGACCGAGGCGTGGCGCGAGGCAAGGCTTGAGCGCTGCCCGAATCACCCGCACGGCGGATGTTCCGTGGGCAGCCACGGCACCTACGGGCGGAAGACCCCGCCCGGTGCGAAGGTTCCCCGCTGGTATTGCCGTGAGAGCCATACGACGATCAGCATGCTGGCCGACTGCCTGTCGTCGCGGCTGCCGGGCACGCTCGACGATCTGGAAGCGGTTGTTGTGGCGGCGGAGAAAGCCGGCAGCCTGGAGGAGGCAGCGAACGAGGTGCGCTGCCCCGAGGACGAAGACGCGATCGAGCTTCCCGGCGCGATGCGCTGGGTGCGCCACCGGCTTCGCCTGGTCCACAACGTTCTTGTCCGTGTCATCGGCCTGATCCCCGACCGGCTGGCGGGCTGCGCGGCCACCATGGTGGCGGTTCGCGAGCGTCTCAACAGCGACAGCGCCTTGATGGCGCTGCGTGGCCTGGTGTCTGAGCAACTGCAGATGCTGCCCGCCCCATTGGGCTTCCAACCCCACGGAATCGGCACGATGAGTCGCAAGGCGGGCTTCCAACACTCGATGGGGCCTGATCCCCCTCCGGCGGCGGCGTAGCGTCATGGTCCCGGGGCCGAAGAGCCCCAGCAACGAGGACCATGACATGAAGGAATCCGACGACGACCTTCGCCAGGCGATCGCGCTGTTCCGATACGGCGTCATCGCCGATCTGGTGCATCTGCCGATGGGCGCCAAGGGCGTCGGCGACAAGCTTCGCGAGAAGGCGAGCCAGACCTATGCCATCCCCGGAACCGACCGGACCCGTGTCGCCGCCGACACCATGCGGGACTGGATCAGGCATTATCGCGATGGCGGCTTCGAGGCGCTCTACCCCAGACCACGTAGCGACCGCGGGAAGCCCCGGCGGCTGCCGGCCGAGGTCGCCGAGCGCCTGGTCACGCTGAAGGTCGACAACCCGACCTGGCCGGTGCGCGCGATCATCCGCGCGGCCGTCGAGGAGGGCATCGATCACCCGCTCGCTCCATCCACCGTGCACCGGCTGCTGAGCCGCGAGGGGCTGTTCGACGGCAAGCCGCCGGACGGCGCCGACCGCCGCCGCTTCGCCTTCCGGGACGCCGGCGAGCTGTGGATGAGCGACGTCATGCACGGGCCGAAGGTCCGGCACGGCCGGAGCCGACGCAAGACCTACCTGATCGCCTTCATCGACGACGCCACCCGGGTCGTGCCCTTCGCCGCCTTCGCCATGGCCGAGAGCGTCCAGGCCTTCCTGCCCGTGTTCAAGAACGCGCTGATCCGCCGCGGCCTGCCGCAGCGCCTCTATGTCGACAACGGCGCCGCCTACCGCTCCCGCCAGCTCGCCCTGATCTGCGCGAAGCTGGGCATCGTGCTGGTGCATGCCAGGCCGTATCAACCAGCGGGAAAGGGCAAGATCGAACGGTGGTTCAGAACGCTTCGCGCCGGCTGGCTCGCCCATCTCGATGCGCCGGTCCTGGACAGCCTCCAGACGCTCAACCGCAGCCTGTGGGCGTGGATCGAGGGCGAGTATCACAACAGTCCGCATCGCGGCCTTGAGGGGCGCACCCCGCTCGAGCAATGGGCACTCGCCTCGGCCGCGGTCCGCTACCCCGACGCCACGCTGGACCTCGACGATATCTTCCTCTTCGAGGCCAAGCGGCTGGTCCACAAGGACCGCACCGTCAGCCTGAACGGCCGCGTCTACGAGGTCGACGCCCTGCTGGTCGGCCACAGGGTGGTGCTGCGCTACGACCCGGATGCGCCGCCGTCGCGGCCGCTCGGCGTGGTGCACGACGGCAAGCCTGTCGGCCAGGCAACCCGCCTCGACGCCTACGCCAACACCGCGGTGAAGCGCGGCCACTACTCCAAGAAGATCGAACCCGACGACCCGGCCCCAGAGCCGCCGCCCTCGCCGCTCAAGATGCGCAAGTTCAAGGAGGACGACTGATGTACCAGCGCCACTTCGCCTTCACCCGCATGCCCTTCGAGACCGTGGCGGAGACCGACGAGCTGTTCGAATCCAGCGCGCGCCGCGAGGCCGAGGCCCGGCTCGGCCACCTCATCGAGCTCAAGGGCATCGGCATGCTCACCGGTGAGGTCGGTGCCGGCAAGACAACCGTGTGCCGGCATCTTACCGCCCAGCTCCACCCCGGCCTGTTCCGAGTCCACTACGTCTCGCTGACCACCGGCAACGTGCTCGACATGTACAAGTCCATCGCCTGGGAGATCGGCATCACCGTCGAGCGCTCGCGATCCTCGGCCCACCACGCGATCAGGACCGAGATCTCGCGCCTCGCGACCGAGGCCAGGCAGTTCCCGGTGCTGGTCGTCGACGAGGCCCATCATCTGCGCAACGACGTGCTGGAGGACCTCCGCCTGCTGACCAACTTCGCGATGGACTCCGAGAACCGCATGTGCCTGATCCTGGTCGGGCTGACCGAGCTCAGGCGGCGGCTGTCGATGGCGGTGCACGAATCGCTCTCCCAGCGCGTCGTCGTCCGCCACCACCTCACCGGCCTCGACCGCGACGAGGTCGAGGCCTATCTGACCCACCGCCTGCGCCTCGCCGGATGCGAGCTGCCGCTGTTCGAGGACGCCGCCGTCGAGGCCCTGTTCCAGGGAACCCGCGGCCTGCCGCGCCAGGTCAACCGCCTCGCCCACTACGCGCTGTCGGCCGCCGCCCTGGAGAAGGCGAAGACGGTCAACGCCGGCCACCTCCAGAATGCCATCGAGGAGCTCAAGCCGTGACCGGCACCGGGGACGCGGCGGCGAACGGCTTCCCGACGCGGGCGCCGGTGGAGCTGGAGGACCGGCCGCGCCAGCAGCAGTGGCTCATCGACGGGCTGTGGGGGCGCCAGGCGGTCGGCATCGTCGGCGGCGAGCCCAAGTGCGGCAAGTCCTTCCTGGCGCTCGACCTCGCCGTCGCGGTCGCCGCCGGCGTCCCCTGCCTGCGCCGCTTCGCCGCCGACGAGCCAGGACCCGTCCTGCTGTTCGCCGCCGAGGACGCCGGCCACATCGTGCGTGCCCGGCTCCAGGGTATCGCGAGCGCCGCAGGCGCCCGGTTCGAGAGCCTCGACATCGCAGTCATCGACGTGCCCGCGCTGCGCCTCGATCATCGCGCCGACCGCCGGCGGCTGGTCGAGACGGTGCAACGCATCCGGCCCCGCCTCGTCGTCCTCGACCCCCTGGTCCGGCTGCACGGCGTCGACGAGAACACCGTCGCCGAGGTCGCCCCCATCCTCGGCTTCCTACGCGACATCCAGCGCCGCTTCGGAGCCGCCGTCCTGCTCGTCCACCACGCCCGCAAGAGCGGCGCCACAAGGCCCGGCCAGGCCCTGCGCGGAAGCTCGGAACTGCACGCGTGGGGCGATTCGAATCTCTACCTGCGCCGACGCGACAGGCAGATCGTCATGACCGTCGAGCACCGCGCCGCCCCCGGCCTCAATGACATCGAGATCGAACTCGCCGATGACGGCAAGGGGCCCGCGCTGCGCCTCCGCCAAGTGGATACTGCCGAGGCCGCGCCCGAGCCCGAAACCGCCGAACGGCGCATCCTCAAGGCGCTCGCCGAAGCCGGGACGCCGCTGTCGCAGCGCCAGATCCGCGAACGCGCCGCGACCCGGCACAAGACCGTCGGCGTCGTCCTCAAAAAGCTCGTCCGCGAAGGACGCGTCCGGCACGACGCCGAGGGGCACTACGGCCTCGCCGCGGGCCAGGCCGAAAAGGCCTCCCCGGCCGCCAACGGCAGCCACCCCGACAACGCCCGGTTCCCGGTTCCCGGTTCCGCCCATCCCTAGGGGTTCGAGGGGGAACCGCTCACGGGAACCACCCTCGCAAACCGCTCGTCAGGCTCCGGCCACGACAAGGCGTCGAGCGATCGGCCCATGGCCGAAAGCTCCGCTTACGGCCATGGATGCACTCAGTCGGGCGGACGGCGGCGGGTCACCCGAAGGGCCGTAGCGCAGCGAAGGAGCCGCGTAGCGGCTTGACGCGCCGACGGCCGGCCGACACCCCCCCACCCCCTCTCTTCCTTCCGACAATGACCAAACAGCGTGGGAAATCCGCCTCGCCGCCGCGCGAAATAATCCGGCAAATCTGCGGTCAGCTAATCTGGGAAACAACAGTACGAGGACTCCCGGATCGTTCGGCGGCTGGGACGCCAGATACTCCATGGCGACGAGGTTCATGCCATCCCGCAAGGGCGTGACCAGGCCGACTTGCGCGAGACGCAGAAAGCCGAACAAGGAGCGCCGGCTGAAGCTCTTGTTCAAATAGCGGATCGGCACCCAGTCGACGTCCGCCAATTCACCGTTCACGTGTCCGGCGAGCGTCTCGAGAGTCCGCCTGATCTCAGAGTACTCGGCGATGGCACCACGGCTGGGGGGCGCGACCTGCATCAGGGAGACACGGTTGAGGTGGCGGGGATAGGCCCGCAGGAAGTGTGCGAACGCTTCGAAGCGCTGTACCAGCCCCTTCGAATAGTCGAGCCGGTCGACGCCGACGATCAATCGGCGGCCGGCGAGGCTGACACGGAGGCGCTCGAATTCCCGACTGCTCTCGGCCTTGGCCGCGTTGCGCTCGACATAGCGGGTGTCGATGCCGATCGGATGGGTCTCGACCCTGAAGACCCTCCGGAAGGCGCGGACGACTGCGCCTCCCTCTCGCTCCTCCACCCGGGCTTTCGCCTCGCGAACCAGATAGTCGAGAAGGTGACTGCGGTCCGTCTCCGTCTGGAAGCCGACAAGGTCGAAGAAGGAGAAGCACCGCATCAGCTCCCTGTGCACCGGCAGGGTCGCCAGGAGCTCCCGGGGCGGCAGAGGCGTGTGCAGGAAGAGGCCGAGCCGGTTTCGTACTCCGAGCCGGCGCAACTCCTCGCCGAGCGGAATCAGGTGGTAGTCGTGGACCCAGATCAGGTCGTCGGGCCGCAGCAGGCCGGCCAGCCTGCGGGCAAACCCCCGGTTGACGCGCCGATAGCCGGTGTAGTTCCCGCGCTCGAAGTTGACGAGATCGACCCGGTAGTGAAAGAGCGGCCAGAGCGTTGAGTTGGCGAAGCGGTTGTAATACTCCTCGTAGTCGCGTTCGCTGAGATCCACGGTGGCGCGGGCAAGCCGTCCGCTTTCGGTTACCCTCACGGTCTCGTCGGGAACGGCGACCACTTCGCCGCTCCAACCGAACCAGACACCACCGGAGCGCCGGAGCGCCGCAAGCACCGCTACGGCCAGACCGCCCGCAGCAGCCTTACCCTCGTTGACCGGCGCAACCCGGTTGGAAACGACGACAATGCGATTCGTCATGGGTGTCGCGATACCCCACGATTGGAATCATTCGACCTGGCCCGACGACGGAACTCTGGCGGGGGCAGGCGTCTGAATCATACCACTAGAACGCATCCTCCCACGGCCGGGAGAGCTTGATCGCCGAGTTGATCAGCCCGACCATGCTGTAGGTCTGAGGAAAATTGCCCCACAACTCGCCGGTCTTCGGATCGAGGTCTTCCGACAGGAGACCCATCGGATTGCACGAGGCGAGCATGTTCTCGAACAGCCGCCGCGCCTCGTCCCGCCTACCGAGGGCCGCGATGGCATCGATGTACCAGAACGTGCAAACGTTGAACGCGTTCTCCGGCGCCCCGAAGTCGTCTGTTTCGACATATCGAAACACGTGATCGCCGCGACGCAGCTCGCGCTCGACCGCTTCCACGGTACCGCTGAAACGCGGATACCAAGCACTGCAATACGAGATCTCGTGCATGAGCAACAATGCCGCGTCAATCTCGCTGCCTCCGAACGCGCTTACGTAGCTCTGCTTCTCCTCGTTCCAGGCCTCGCGCTCGATGCATTCCCTGATCGTTTCGGCGCGCGCATCCCACAGTTCCGCGCTATCCTCGAGTTCGAGCCGGCGGGCGATGCGCGCGAGGCGGTCGCAGGCCGCCCAGCACATGAGTACCGAGAAGGTATGGATGCGCTCGGTGCCGCGAAGCTCCCATAGCCCCGCGTCCTCCTTGTCGTAGAGCCGGAACGCCGCTTCGCCGACTCGTTCCAGCACGCGGAACAGGCTCTCGTCCCCCCGCAGATCGATTCGCTCGTCGAAGAACGCCTGCGCACAGGCCAGGATAACGGTGCCGTAGACGTCATTCTGGGTCTGGACATAGGCAAGATTGCCGGCGCGCACCGGTTGGTGGTCGCGATAGCCCCGGAGCGATTCGATCTCGCGCTCCGTGAGCTGGGTCTCCATGTTGATGCCGAACACCGGCTGGAGCGTGCCGTCGGGGCTCCCGGCGACGATGTTCAGGATGTAGTTGAGATACTCCTCCATGGTCCGGGTGATGCCCAGGCGATTGAATGCGCGTACGACGAAATAGGAATCGCGCAGCCAGCAGAAGCGGTAATCCCAGGTGCGGGAGGTCCCGTTCGCCTCGGGTACGGACGTGGTGATGGCGGCCACCATGGCGCCGGTCTCTTCGACCTCGCAAAGCTTGAGCGTGATGGCCGCCCGGATCACCGAGCTCTGCCATTCGAAGGGCAGCGCGAGGTAGCGGACCCATTCCCGCCAATAGTCCTCCGTCCTCTCCAGGAACTCGCGGGAGAGCTCCGAAATGTCCCGCTCGATGGAGTCGTCGGGGCCGAGAATGAGGTCGAGTGGCCGGTTCAGCAGGAAGGCAGTCTCCTCGAGCACGAAAGAAACCGGCACATTGGTGGTGAGCCGCAGGACGTGATCGGGCAGGACGTAACGCAGGTGGTTGCTGCCGCGCGTGACGGTCGGCCGTTCGGCCCCGTAGTTTCCGGCCGGCCGCAGCCTTATGCGGACATGCGGGGTACCGGAGAGCGGAATCAGCCGGCGTATCAGCGTCAAAGGGCGTGCGAGGCGGCCGTGCCGCTTGAAGCGCGGTGCGAAGTCCTGGACCTTGAGCGCATCGCCGGACTTGCTGCGCAGCGTCGTCTCGACGATCGCCGTCTTCGGCAGGTAACGCTGCTCGCTGGAGGCGAGGTCGTCGAGCTCGACCTCATAGAAGCCGACGGGCTCGATCGGCTGCAGCAAATCGCAGAATACCGGGTTGCCGTCGAAGCGGGGCATGCACGCCCAGACCAGGCGTGCCCGCGCATCGAGCAGGGCTGCATAGGTGCAGTTCCCGATGATGGCGAGATCGAGCGATTGCATTCTTGAAACCCTCGTTGGAAGCCCGCCATCCTATCCCCGCGGAATCGGCAGTATAGCATCGCACCGGTGAGGCACTGTCCGGCCGCGGCGCTCGGGACGGCGATCGAGAGCGCGAGGCTCCCTACGTGACCATCCAGAGCATTGGACATTGCGTTGGGAAGAGCGAGTGTGCGTTCAAAATATGCGAAAAAACAAGGGACTAGCTGGACACTCCGAATCCCTTCGGACGCCCAGGCCTTGTCGCTTTCGCGGTCCCTTCAGCCCTTCGTCACGCCCTCCATCAGGCCCTTGAAGAAGAGCCGCTGTGCGAAGGTGAAGGCGATGATGCCGGGGGCGACCACCACCACGTAGACTGCCGCAATGCGCGGCCAGGCCCATTGCCCCATGCCGCCTTGAGCCGCAGCAAGGACGACCGGCATGGTGCGGACCTCCTGGTCGTTGGTCAGCGTCGTGCCCAGCAGGAACTCGCCCCAGGCGGTGACGAAGTTGACGATGAAGACCACCACCAGCCCGTTACGAACCAGCGGCAGGCAGACCATCCAGAGCGTGCGCCAATGGCCGGCTCCGTCCATCCGTGCCGCCTCGATCAGCTCGTGCGGAACTAGTTGGAACACCGCGCGCATGATGAGCACGCTGATGGCGAGATTGAGCGTGATGTAGGGCAGGATCAGCCCGCTGGTGCTGTTGATTAGGTCGAGTGCATTCTGGATTTCGTAGATCGAGATGATCGAGACCACGCGAATCGGGAAATAGAGCGAGACCAGGAAGACCGTGACGATGATCCCGGTGCCGCGCGGCTTCACGTGCACCAGCGCATAGCCCGCGAGCACCGCGCAGGCGGTTGTGATGAGCACCGTCGCCCCGGTCACGTAGATGCTGTTGAACAGGTTGGTGGGCAGCGTCTCGATCTTGTCGAAGACGTAGCCGTAGTGTGAGAGGTCGAATTTGCGCGGCCAGAGCTGGCCCCGCATGGAATCCGGCAGTGACTTGACCGAGAGCAGCAGGACCCAGGCCAGCGGCAGCAGGATGATCCACACGAAGATCCAGATTACGCCGTGGCGAGTGAGCGCGTTGCGATTGCGCTGGAGCCACGATTTTCTGCGGCGTCGCCTGAGCGGGGCGGGAGCGGCGGCGTGTGTAACCATGACGTGCTCAGTCCCGTGGCCGGAAGATGTAGATCAAGATGATGACGAAGAACATCATCACCACCGACCCGATCATGCCGATCGCAGCCGCGAACCCCTGGCGCCACAGGCCGATCTTGAAGGCCTGGTCATACATGAAGATGGTCCAGGTGTAGGTCGGCGAGGCGCGGTTGAAGCCGCCGAAGATGAGGTACTCGTCGATCACCGCCATAGAGGTGCCGAAGCGCAGCACGACCAGGATCATCATGATCGGCGCAAGCCTCGGCATCGTCACGTGCCAGAAGAGCTGCCACTCGTTGGCGCCGTCGAGCCGTGCGGCCTCGTTCAGGTCCTTGGGGATGACGGCGAGTCCGGCTAGGAAGAAGATGGTGTGGTAGCCGAGGCCCCACCAGATTTCCATGATCGCGATCGAGGGCAACGTGAGCGGGGTGCCGCCTAGCCATTGCGGCGCATTGTGGAAGGTGAAGATCTCCAGCACCTCCACCAGGACGAAATTGATCGGGCCGACCTGATAGTTGTACATCCACTTCCACAGCACGAAGACGAGCGTGGACGGGATGATCGCCGGGATCAGCAGCACCACGCGGTAGAAGGTGGCAAGCCCCGGTTCCCTGACACGATCCACCAGGATGGCGAGCAGCAGTGGAAAGATGATGGTCCCCGGCAGGAACATCATCGTGAACAGCGCCGCCCGCCACAGGCTGGTCCACATCAAGGGGTCGTTGAAAGCCTCGATGTAGTTGTCGACGCCGACCCAGTTGGCTGGCTCGTTGGTCAGGAACTCGAAGTCGGTGAAGCTGATCCAGATCACCCGGATGATCGGGTAGACCTGATAGCCGACGAAAAAAAGGATCGCAGGCGCCAGCAGGACCCAGGTATTGAGGTCCCGGAGCGCCTTGGTCGCGTTGTAGCGCTGCACCATGGGGCTGCGCGCGCCGTCAGGCGAGCCCGCGACGCGGGCGCGTCGCGGGCGATGCAAGCAAGGGTGTCAATGCCGGTACGCGACTCGCCGGGGGACGGCGCGCTATCCGCGCTCCATCCCCCTGACGAAAGGCGTTGCTACATGCGCTCCAACTCGGCGCGCACCGCATCCATGGTGTTCTGCAAGGCGACGCGCGGATCGGGCTCCTCGCCCTTGAGATAGGTCTCCCACGTCGACTGGCCGATGATGAACTGGTGCAGGCCGATCAGGTGGTTATTGATGGCCTTGGCCTGGTCGAGCTGGCTCCTGACCAACCCCACGAAGGGCAGCATCCATTCAGGCGTGTTGGCGGCCCACTCGGCGTAGATCGACTTGTAGGGCGGCAGCTGCCCGGGATGCGCCGTCTCGGTGCCGGCGATCGAGTCCTGCCAGATTTGCCGGTCGTAGGTGAGGGCACGGATGTATTCGGCCACCTGCTCCTTGTTCTTGCCATGCTTGAAGAGCGCGCAGCCCGTGGTCCAAAACACGGTCGAGCCCTCGCCGCCGGCGAACTTCGGCAGGCCCGCCATCTTCAGCGCACCTGGTTCATCCCAATACTGAGCAAAACGTAGCGGAGCATTGAAATACTTGGTGTAATAGCCGACGCGCTGGGCAGCGAAGGCGACCTCGTCCGGGGTGCCGTTGACGCCGCCATCCGTCGCGCCCGCGAGCAGGATGTCGGGGTGCGACAGGTCCATGATCTTCTTCATCAGTATCAGTGCTTCGACCGCCGCATCGTGGGTGAAGTCGAACAGGCCGTCCTCGGTGTAGACGTCACTGTTCAGGCTGTGCGTCATGGGCGCGAGCGAGCGCCAGCCATGGGCGTCGAAGGTCGCGCCGAAGGGCGCCGCACCGCTGTCGACGACGGCCTGGGAGTTGGCGAGATACTCGTCCCAGGTCGCGGGCGGCGTCTCGCCGACGCCGGCTTCGTCGGTGATTCCCGAATGCCAGCCCATGCCGATCACGTCGAGCAGGAAGGGCCAGCCGTAGAGCTTGCCGTCGATGGTGCACTCGTCGCGGATCGCCGGAATCATGTCGTCGACGACCTCTTGAGGGATGTAGGGATCCCACGGCTCGATGACGTCGGCCTGAATCATCGAAGTCATTTCCACGAACGGAGTCTGGCCGACATAGACGTCCCAAGTGCTCTCCTGGCTGCGGGCCTCGGCGACGAAGCGCTCGATGCCGAAGCCCTCCACCGGTGCGATCTGGTAGTTGATATCCGGGAACTGCTCGTTGACCTGGGGAATCGAGGGATGCAGGTCCTCGATCCATTGATAGAACGTCGGCGTGAGCGGCCGCTCCTGTGCAAACGCGCTGCCTGTGCCGTAGTTCGCCACCACGCTCGCGCCCGCCAGCCCGAGGCCGGCGGCCACGCTGCGAGTCAAGAACTGGCGTCTGTCGATCTCCCCACGCAGCAGCTGACCGCGAGCCGCCTGCCGCAGCAGGTATTCCTGTTCCTTGCGTTCGACCATCGGATTCTCCCTCCTGAGAAAAAGTTGCGTTCACGTACAGAGTCGCCCCTGACTGTGGGGATGGTCTCAACAAGCGCCTTGAGGCGCAACGATGAATCCGTTCAAGCGCCAATTAATCGGTTCAAGCGCCAATAAAATATAAAAAGTCAGTGCGGGATTCGGCCCGCCCATCACTCAGCCGTTGCGCAGGCGCTCGGTAGCGGGCTTGTCGAGGGCGCCGGCCTTGTCGAGGGCGACGCGGTAGGTGTCGCGGGCGGCTTCGGGGGAGACCCAGCGCTCGCGCACGTCGATCGCCACCTGCGCCGCCGGGCGCTCCGTCGGCGCGCCGTAGCCGCCGCCGCCGCAGGAGTACGAGACGATGGTGTGACCCTCGGGAATGATCGCCTGGGCGCAGGGGTCGAGCTGGTGTAGATCGCCGTTGGCGTCGCGCCGGAACTGGTTGGCCCGCCCGCCGGCGGTGCCGCCGCGCGCGCCCTCGGGCGCGGTGATGTTGCCGTCGCTGACGTAGCCGACCTCCAGGTCGCCCTCGGTTGGCCCGAACTCGCAATAAACCCCGGCGCCGCCCCGCGTGCGGCCGTGGCCGCCCGAATCGGTGATGAAGTGCCGGCCGCGCACGGTGAGCGGGAAGCGCATCTCGTCGAGCTCGATGGAATCCTGATAGGACATGCCGGCGTTGCCGAGATGGCCGATGGAGAGCCAAGCATCGGCCTGGGCGCTGGCCGCCCCGCCGCCCCAGCCGAGGAAGATCTGGTTGACGTAGGCGCCCTTGGTCTTCTCGCTCGTGCCGGAGATGACGCCGAGGGAGGGTGGGATGATGGAGGCGGTGCTGGCCATGCCGTAGCCGTCGCCCAGGTCCGCAATCGCCCGGCTCACCGCGTTGCCCACGCGATCGGCCAAGTTGGTCGTCGCCACCGAGCAGCTGGTCGGGTGCTTCGGAATGCCGCAGACGGTGTTCTCCTTGAGGTGCATGCGCACGCGGCGGAAGGAGCCGGTATTGGTCGGTACCGCATCCGGGATGCTGTTGAAGACGCCGAGCAGCAGGGTGCTCTCGCAGCAGGCCTGCGAGAGGTTGAGGCCGCAGGGCATCGCGTCCGGATTGTCGCGGAGGTCGATATCGATCATCGCCTCCTCGGGATCCACGTCGACCACGATCTTGACCGGGATGCCGTCCTCGGCATTGGGGAAGGGGTCGTGCATCGAGGTTGTGACGGCGCGGCCGCCGGGCATCTTGCGCACGGCCGCGATCATCAGCTGCTCGCTGTAGTCGAACCACTGCTCGGCGAACTGGGCGAGGGTGTCCCAGCCGATCTCGTTGCCGAAGGCCAGGAGCTCGCGCTCGCCGATCCGCGCCGCGCCGAGCTCCGCCAGGTAGTCGCCCCACCACTGCTCCGGCACGCGGATGCGCAGCCGGCACATGCGCACGATGTCCTCGATGTCCTCGTAGTCGCGCTGGATCTGGACCGCCGGGAAGATCAACGCGCCTTCCTCGTACACGTCCCGCGCGCTGCCGTGGTAGGTGGTGGCGATGGAGTTGCCGCAATCCGCCTGATGGGCCTTGGCGACCATGGTGAAGCGGTGCACGCCCGCGTCGTCGATCACGGGCGCGAGGATGGTGTGGTCGGCGGGGTGAGAGCAGCCGTGGTAGGGCGAGTTGTGGAGATAGGCGTCGCCCCGCTTGAGCTCGGAGTGAAACTCCTGCATCGACTCGCACATCATGTCCGCGCCGCGCAGAACGTGAATCGGCAGGCTCTCGTTGACGGTGAGCAGGCGGTTCTCGGCGGTCACGATGCAGCAGGAGAAGTCGCGCGCGCTGTTGAGCACGCCGGAGCGGCCGGTGCGCAGCAGCGTGTTGGCCATCTTGGCGCAGATGGCCTCCATCCGCTTGTTGATGATCGCCATCTGCACGCCGTCGAGCGTGCCGTCGGCGTTGAGAGTCAGCGTGTTCCTAGCCATTGCCCGGCTCCCTGGGTCAGGGCGTTATCAGGAGACTGCCCGAGGGCCGGCGCTCGGCCTTGGCCCCGGGGTCGATCACAACGGTGGTGAAGGACGATTCGATGATCGCAGGCCCTTCCACGGTCTCGCCCGAGCCCATGCCGTCGAAGTGCACGACGCGCGCCTCGACCAACCCTGAGTCCGGGAAATAGACCGAGCGGCTGTGCGCGATCTCCGGCCCGCCGCCGGCGCTCTCCACGCTCAGGTTGACGCCGTCCCTGAGCCGGCAGCGCACGTTGGCGCGCCAGCCCACGGTCTCGATGGTCGATTCGATGTCGGCGAAGGTGAAGAGCGCCTCGTGGGTCTTGTGGAAGTCCTCGATGAAGTCCGTGAGCGCGGGCTCGTCCTCGATCCGGTCCGCGCGCAGCGGCACCTCGATCTCCCAGATCTGGCTGGGATAGCGCGCCTCCGCCGTGAACTCCACGACCTGCTCCATCGAGCCGGCACCTGGCCCTGCGATGAAGGCCCGGCACTTCTGCTCCAGCCCTTCGAGCAGTGCATTCACGCCGTTGAAGTCGAAGTCGCCGGTGGAGGTGTAGAGCGTGCCGCTGTACTCGGCCCGGAGGTCGGAGATCAGCGCCCCGTGGGCGCTCAGCGCTGCCGCGACCTCGGGCAGGATCACCTGTGCGCAGCCGAGCCGGCGCGCGATGGCGACCGCGTTGAGGCCGGCCGCGCCGCCGCCGCCGACGATGGCGGCCTCGCGCGGGTCGATGCCCTGGTTGACCGTGATGTCTTCGATGGCGTGCACCATGTTCTCGGTGGCGACACTCATGATCGCCGCCGCCGCCTCGTGGAGCGACAGGCCGAGTTTCTGGGCGACGTGGGTCTCGATGGCGTTCGCGGCCGCCCCGGTCTCCAGCGCCATGGTGCCGCCGAGGAAGTAGGCGGGGTCGATCCAGCCGAGGATCACCGAGGCGTCGGTCACGGTCGGCTCGGTGCCGCCGGTGCCGTAGCAGACCGGGCCGGGCACGGCGCCGGCGCTTTTCGGCCCGACGTGGAGCAGGCCGCCCTCGTCGACCCACGCGATGCTGCCGCCGCCCGCGCCGATGCTCTTCACGTCCACCGCCGGGAAGCCGGTCATGTGGCCGCGGTAGGGCTGGCCGATCCAGGTCTCCCGGGTCCAGGGGATGCGCCCGCCGCGCACCAGGCTCACGTCGAAGGTGGTGCCGCCGGTATCGGCGACGATGGCGGTATCGACACCGCTGTCGGCCTGGGCGTAGGCGCGGCCGGCGATGGGCGCCATGGCGGGGCCCGAGTTGATGGAGTGGATCGGCGCTCCCGACATGTCGGCGGCATCCATCGCGCCGCCCTGGGTCGTGACCACCAGGACCCGGCCGCCGAAGCCCGCGTCCCGCAGCCGCGACTCAAGGCCGCCGAGATAGCTGCCCATGAGCGGCTTGAGCGAGGCGTCGATGCAGGTCGACGACGCGCGGCGGTATTCGCGGAGCGAGGGGTTGAGCACGTGCGAGAGAGTGTAGGGCACGCCCGGCAGGTGACGCTCCAGCAGCTCGCCGACGCGAAGCTCGTGCGCGGGGTTCACGATGGACCAGAGCAGGCAGACGCCGACCGCCTCGATCTCCTGACCCTCCAGCTTCTCGATGATCGCGACGACGGCCGCCTCGTCCAGCGGCTCGGTGACGGTGCCGTCGTAGGACACCCGCTCGGGCACCTCGTAGGTGAGCGAGCGCCGCACGTAGGGCTCGGGGTAGGGCACGGTGAAGTTGAAGGGCTCGATGCGCCCGCCCTCGCGAAACACCAGCACGTCGGGATGGCCCTTCGTGGTGAGGAAGGCCGCGCGCGCGGTGTTGCCGGTGACGATGGCGTTGATCGCGTGCGTGGTGCCGTGGATCAGCATCTCGCCGCGGCCGAGCAGGCTCTCGCGGCTCTCACCGAGATCGTCGGCGGCGTGGGTGAGCGTCTCCAGCACGCCGGCGACCGGGTCCGACGGCGTGGTCGGCACCTTGTACATGCGCAGGCCCCCGTCGTCGGACTCGACGACAAGGTCGGTGAAGGTTCCCCCGGTATCGACCGCAAATCGCATGGCTCTCCCGCCGCGTCAGATGGCTCTCCCTGCCCGACGGCCTCGCCCGCCGGGCGGCGCGACCCTAGCCCGAATCGGCATGAGACACCACGGCATGCCCGAGCCCGGCGATGGCAGCGGGACGCCGCCGCTACACGCCCATCGTTGCCAATCGTCGCGTGCAAGGGCGAGCGGCCGTATCTATCCTGAGCGCCCCTGCACGACGGGTGTTGCAGCTCGAATTCGGGCGCTGGGAGCGGTGGGCCGCGCCGTTGCGACGATATCGAATACAGGAGTTCCACGACATGACCGGCATGAACGATCGCGACTTCGCAGGCTATGGTCGCTCGCGCCCGCGCCCGCCCTGGCGGGACGATGCCCCGCTCGCGCTGAGCCTCGTCCTCAACTACGAGGAGGGTGCCGAACGCTCGATCCAGAACGGAGATGCCACCTCCGAGAGCTACATCCACGAGATCTGCGGCATCGAGGCGCGCGAGGGCCAGCGGGACCACAACACCGAGAGCCTCTACGACTACGGCGCGCGCGCCGGCGTCTGGCGCATCCTGCGGCTCTTCGAGGAGCTGGACGTGACGGCGACCATTTTCGGCGTGGGCCAGGCGCTCGCACTCAATCCGGCGGTCGGCCGTTACTGCGCCGGGCAGGGCTTCGAGGTCGCGAGCCACAACTGGCGCTGGTTCGACTATGCCAACGTGCCCGAGGAGGTGGAACGCGAGCACATCCTGAAGTCGAAGGAGACGATCCGCGAGCAAACGGGCGAGGCGCCGGTCGGCTTCTACTGCGGCCGGGTGAGCGCGAACTCACGCCGGCTCGCGATCGAGTGCGGCGGCCTGCTCTACGATTCGGACGCCTACGACGACGACATCCCCTACTGGCTGGAGCTGGACGGGGTCGGGCGCCACCTCGTCATTCCCTACGCGCTCGACAGCAACGACATGAAATTCAGCACGCCCAACGGCTTCGCCTCGCCAGTGGCGTTTGCCGAGTATCTCTGCGCGGCCTTCGACGAGCTATATCGGGAGGGCGTCAACGGGCAGCCCGCGATGCTCTCCGTGGGCCTTCACTGCCGGGTCATCGGCAGGCCGGCGCGCCTCGCGGCGCTGCGGCGCTTTCTGGAGCACGTGCTGCGCCACGACGACGTCTGGATCTGCCGCCGCGCGGATATCGCACGGGCCTACCGCGACGGCGGGAGCTGAGGGCCAGCGCGCCGGTTTTCCCCTATTCCGGCAGCGCTCGGCAGAGAAGCTCGATGGGCACCGCGCGGCGCTCCTTCAGCGCGCGCGCCGAGTTCGCCGTCGCCTGCTCGGCGAGCACGCCGTGGATCAGCGAAACCGCGCGGTGCAGCGGCTTACCGCCTCCTTCCACCAGTGCGCGCGAGCGGGCGCCGTAGGCGAGCGCGGCCTCGGTCGTATCGCGCAGAACCTCGATGGCGAAGCCGCAGGCCTCCAGGTTCGCGCGAGTTTCTGCCTCGGTTGCGAGGAAGCTCGACGCGGCGGTCCGCGCCCAGGGCGTCGGGTAGTCCGGCTCACCGCCCGGCCCTTGCGCAGCCTCCGACAGCACCAGCCAAGCGCCGGGCTTCAGCACGCGGCGGATTTCGCGGTAGAGCGCGCGCTTGTCGGCGATATTCATCGAGACGTTCATCGAGTAGGCGCCGTCGAACGTCGCGTCGTCATAGGGCATGGCCAGGGCATCGCCCTGCCTGACGGAGACCCGGTCCTCGAACCCCAATAGCGCCGTCAGATGGCGCGCGATGTCGCAGAACTCGGCCGTCAGATCGATCCCGCTGACGCGGCAGCCGAAGCGCTGGGCCAGGTAGCGCGCGGGCCCGCCGAGGCCGCTGCCGATATCGAGGATGCGGTCGGTCTCGACGACCCGGAGCAGCGCGGTAAGCATCCGGCGGGGACCGTCTGTGCGATAAGCTGAAAATCGGCGAGTGTTCGCGATCGGTGGTGGGCACCGTGGTGCCCACCGTGGAGCAGACGGAGGCGATCGCGGATGTCGAATGAACAGCAGGCGAATTTGGGTGCCGAGGCCGAGGCCGGGAAACGCCGCCGGGCCCGGAAGTGGAGCGACGCCGACAAGCGGCGGATCGTTGCGGAGAGCTACGCGCCCGGCGCCACGGTGACGGCGGTGGCGAAGCGCAACGACGTGCGCGCCAATCTGGTGTTCGATTGGCGACGTCGGTTTCGCGAGGAGGATGGCGAGGCCGGGGGCGGCGGGTTCGTGCCGGTGATTGTCACGCCGTCGGGCGATGCACCGCCGGAGGACGGCTACTTCGGCGCAGCGCCGGCGGCCGGGCGGATCGAGATCGCGCTTTCCGGTGGCGTGCGGGTGACGGTTGACGGAACGGTGGATGCCCCTGCGCTGGCGCGGGTGCTTGCGGTCGTGGAGCGCCGATGATCCCGGTCCCGGGCAGCGTGCGGGTGTGGTTGGCGACCGGGGTGACGGACATGCGCCGTGGCATGAACACGCTGGCGCTTCAGGTTCAGGAGGGTCTCGGCCGCGATCCCCACGCGGGGGATCTCTACGTGTTCCGCGGACGCCGCGGCGATCTCGTCAAAATTTTGTGGCATGACGGTCTCGGGTTCTCGCTCTACGCCAAGCGCCTGGAGCGGGGCCGGTTCACTTGGCCGTCGGCATCGGGCGGCGCACTGTCGATCAGCTCGGCGCAGCTCGCCTACCTGCTTGAGGGGATCGAGTGGCGCAACCCGGTTCGCACTTGGCGCCCGTCGCGGGTGGGCTGAGGCCGGGCGAATCACCCTGCGCGATTGGCAATTGCCGTGAGGCTGCGAATCTGATTCATTCCCGGCCATGACGGTCACGGCCCGACGCGACGTTGAAACTCTCGAGGCGGCGCTTGCGGCCTCGGAGGCTCGGGCAACGGCGGCCGAGGAGCAGATCACCTCGCTGAAGCTGATGGTCGAGAAGCTGCGCCGTGCGCTCTACGGGCAGCGCTCGGAGCGCACGGTGCGTCTCCTCAACCAACTGGAGCTTGCGCTCGACGAGCTGACGGCGGACGCGACGGAGGACGATCTCGCGGCCGAGCAAGCCGCGGCCGAGACCACCCAGGTCAAGGGGTTCACGCGCCGCAAGCCGTCGCGCAAGCCCTTCCCCGAGCATCTGCCGCGCGAGCGGGTGGTGGTTCCTGCACCGACATCGTGCGCGTGCTGCGGGTCGGAGCGGCTGTCGAAGATCGGCGAGGACGTGACCGAGACGCTTGAGGTGATCCCGCGCCGGTGGAAGGTGATCCAGACGATCCGCGAGAAGTTCACCTGCCGCGATTGCGAGAAGGTCTCGCAGCCGCCGGCGCCGTTCCACGCGGTGCCGCGAGGTTGGGCGGGTCCGAACCTTCTGGCGACGATCGTGTTCGAGAAATATGGCCAGCACCAGCCGTTGAACCGGCAGCGCGAGCGCTACGCGCGCGAGGGGGTCGACCTGAGCCTGTCGACGCTGGCCGATCAGGTCGGGGCCTGCGCCGTGGCGCTGAAACCGCTGCATGACCTGATCGCCGATCACGTGCTTGCGGCCCGGCGCTTGCACGGCGACGACACTCCCGTCCCGGTGCTGGCCAAGGGCAAGACCGTCACCGGGCGGGCTTGGGCCTATGTGCGTGACGACAGGCCGTTCGGCGGTCCGGATCCGCCGGCCGTGCTGTTCCGATACTCCCGCGACCGTTCGGGCAATCACCCGGTCGAGCACCTGAAGACCTTTGCCGGGGTGCTTCAAGCCGATGCCTATGCTGGCTTCAACCGGCTCTATGTGCCGGGCCGCTCGCCGGGAGCCGTGATCGAGGCCCTGTGCTGGGCTCACAGTCGGAGGAAGTTCTACGAGCTTGCCGATATCGCGGCGAGCAAGAGGCGCGGCGAGCAGGCGCCGCCGATCTCGCCGCTGGCGATGGAGGCGGTGAAGCGGACCGACGCGCTGTTCGACATCGAACGCGAGATCAACGGCAAGAGTGCCGATCAGCGCCTTGCCGTGCGCCGGGAGGCGAGCGCGCCGCTCGTCGCCGATCTCGAGGACTGGATGCGCACGGAGCGTGCCAGGCTGTCGCGCCACGCCTCTGTCGCCAAGGCGATGGATTACATGCTCAGACGCTGGGACGGCTTCACCCGTTTCCTCGATGACGGCCAGATCTGCCTCACGAACAACGCTGTCGAGAGGGCGCTTCGGGTCATCGCTTTGGGACGAAAATCCTGGCTGTTCTGCGGCTCCGATCGCGGCGGAGTGCGGGCGGCGGCGATGTACACCCTCATCGGCACCGCCAAGCTCAACGATGTCGATCCCCAGGCCTGGCTCGCCGATGTTCTCGGACAGATTGCCGATCTGCCGCAAAGCGACCTGCACCAGCTCCTGCCCTGGAACTGGAAGACAGCCCAGCACCAGGCCCTGGCCGCCTAAGCCGGACCTCACCAGAGACACCGTCTTCCCTGCGGCCGAGGCCGCGTCTCTGCGCGGTCCACCGTGAGCGTCACCGTGGGGCTGAGCGTCACTCGCCTGCCCACCTTGGAACTCCCCGTCACGTTCCGCGATTCACCGTCTGCGGTCCCCGCCGGATGCTTACGCAGCGCGGCCATGTCCTCCGTCGCTTCCAGGCCGCGGCCGTGGAAATGGTCGTAGGGCGCCAGCGCCTCGACGGTCGGTTGCGAGGGATCGACGCCATCCTCCCGCAGCCTCGCCTCGAGCCGCGCCAGCAGATCGCCGCTGGTGTAGTGATCGGTGATGGAGCGCGTGTCGCTCACGAGGTTGCCGCGCCCGGTTCTCCGTGGCGGGCCTGCTGGTCGAAGAAGGAGGCGCCGGTGGGCAGCTGCGGCAATCGGAGATTGTAGTCGATCGAGCGCACGCGCCCGGTGCGCTCGCCGCGAACCAGCCGGCCCTCGTAGAGGCTGGGGACCGGGTTCGGCGACATGGCGAGCGCGTCGTCGGCGCTGTAGACCGAGATGTGAAGCGTGCGGGGCTGCCCTGAGCGGTTGGGGGCGGAGCCGTGCAGCAGGCGCGTGTGCATCAGGCACACCGAGCCCGCCGGGCCCACGCAGGTCTCGGCGGTTGCCATGCTCGTGTCGGCCACCTCGTCCGCGACCGCGCCCGTGAACACGCCCGCGTGCCAATGGCTGTGGATGGGCCCGCGGTGCGTGCCGGCAATGACCTGGAGCGGGCCGTTCTCCTCGGTCACCTCGTCCACCATCAGGAGTGCCGTAACCACGTCGTCGTTGCTGTGTGGCGTGAAGGCGAAGTCCTGGTGCCACTTGACCGCGGTGCCCGCGCCCGGGAGCTTGGAGTTGATCTTGGTGTGGTGCAGCTTCACGTTCGGCCCGATGAGATCGGCGACGCAGTCGACCATCCGGCTCTCCAGCGAGGCCGTGAGATAGGCCTCAGAGACCTCAACCGGGGCATTGACCCTGCGAAGGCACGGGGTCTCGCTGCTGTGGCCCGTCTCCAGGTCGAAGCGGGGCCGGCCGTCCAGGGTGTCGCCCCACGCCGTATCGTGAGCCCGGCTCTCCTCCACCCACGCGGCGAAATCCTGCTTCAGCCGGGAGAGCAGGGCGGCATCCACCGCCTCCTCGACCACGAGATAGCCGTTCTCGCGAAAGAACGCGCGTTGATCGGGGCGAAGCACGGGCATTGGGCTCAGAGGGCGTCGGTCTCGATGATGTCGACGCCGCGCTGGCGGTCGATCAGGTAGATGAGGCCGCGGTCGTCCACGGTGACATCGTTGGAGGAGGCGCGCTCGCAGCCCGCCGGCGGGTCGGGGACGTAGCGCGCGACCTCGCGCGGCGCGAAGGGGTCCGACACGTCCACCAGCCGCAGCCCTTGGGCGAACCAGGCGAAGGGTACGACATTGCCGGTGAACCGGTCGGACGGCTGGTGACAGCCGGTCATGTCCGGCTGGGGGCTGCCGTCCTGATCGACGCCGTCCACGTCAATGGTGCTGATGGGGATGGGGCAGCGCTCCTCGGTGATGTCGTAGACCCAGGCGAAGGCCGGCGGCGACGGCCAGAGCTTCGCCACGTCCTCGTCCGCCACCACCATGATGTGCCGGCCCTTGAGCTTGTAGGGGAAGGGCAGGCAGGTGTGGGTCGGGTGCGGGAAGGCGGGGCTGGTGTTGACGCCGGCCACGTGTTTCGGCCGGGTCATGTCCTCGATGTCGAGGATGAAGAGGCCGTGGTGCCAGTAGCTGACGTAGAGCCGGTCACCGAGCCGGAGCGGGTGGTGGCAACGGGGCGCTACCCAGTCGTTCCAGGGGTACTCCTCGCCGCCCGCCTGCCACTGGCCGGGGATCCACCAGCGGCCGACCTCTTGCGGCTGCGCCGGGTCGGCGAGATCGAGGATCATCACGATGTTGCCGACGTAGCCCTCGACGGTCGGCGAGATGTAGGCGTAGCGGCCGTCGAAGGTGAAGCGGTGCACGCCCTTGCCGGCGGTGCGCCACTTGGTGATGAGATTGGGCTCGGCGGGGTTCGAGACGTCGTAGATGCCGAGCCCGCCGCCGAAGCCGTTGGCGTCGTTGCCGCCGCCGCCGAGGCGCTCGTGATTGACCAGCATGATGCCGTCCGCGGTGCGGACCTTGTGCGAGTGCCAGCCCTCCGGCAGCTCGATGCGGGCGAGCGTGCGCGGGTTCGCCGGGTCGGCCACGTCCACGATGGTGGTGCCCGACGGCCAGCGCATGTGGCCGATGTAGAGCGTGGTGCCGTCGACCCAGACCTGCCCGCCGCCGGGACAGTCGATATGGGCGAGCCGCCGGGTGCGGTGCGCGTCGGTCATCGTTTAGTCCCGGCACCTTGTTCCGGAACTGCGCACCGACAAACTTCGCCTCCTATCGTCATGCCCGGACTCGTTATAGCCGAGACCGACACATGCTTGTCGTCGATATCTGACCGGCGGATCGAACCACGGGGCGCGGCCCGCTGCAACGTCGCGTCAGGCACCGTCAGGCGCTGACCTTTACTTGCCGGTGGCCATGGCCATTTTCCGATATGCGTTCAGGATCGCCCTGGCGCGCCGGCGCCTGCGCTTGAGACGCCCCGCCATCCAGCCGTCCGACCACCACTCGTCCGCGACCCGTTGGGCGCCCCAGAGCCGGACCGCGACCTCGCGCTGCGTGAGCCCTTCCGCCTCGCTCTCCAGCGCCAGCAGAAGCTCGCCGTCGCCGCCGTCCCCCGCTCCCGCCCCGGCCGAGGGACCGGGGCGCCGAGCCAGACATCCTCGATGCGGACCACCTCGCGGATCAGCCGCAGGCCGCCGTCCTCGGGGAAGACGGTGCCGGCGGGGAAGCGGACCAGGACCGAGCGGCCCGGTTGTTCGATCCTCAGCATCAGCGCACCGTCGGCGAGCCGCAGCCCCGTAATCGTTGCCCCGCCCTCGGCCGCGAGCCGGACCAGCGGCGCGGCGTCCCGCGCCACCTGGCCGTCCATCACGCCGGCGCTCGACCAGAAAGGGGAGAGCGGAAGGGCCGCACAGGGGTCCTCCCATGCCATCATGCCCCAGGCCATGGCGGCGAGATCGGCCGCGGTCTGGAGGCGTATGGGGAACGGGCCGCGTTCCGGCAGGCCGGGCATCGGGCGGCGCTTCCGCCACGCCGTGCGATACGCCTTGCTCGCGCGGATGAAGCGCCACGCCCTGAGGGGGTCCCATCCCACGACCCGCCGCGCCATGGTCAGGCACCGTGCCTCACCAGCGCAGGGTCGCCTCGAACCCGGCCGTATGTTCGGACTCCGCCCCGTCGCTCTCCCTGCGGGTCGCCTTCAGCCCGAAGGTGACATCGGGCGCGCTCGCCGCTTCCGGCGTCAGACGCCAGCCGATGGTGTAGTCGCGCGCCGCCGTGGCGAGCCCGAAGCCCACATGCGGGCTGCCGGTGAAGCGCCCGCCGAGGACCGGCAGGCCCCAGGCCGCCTCCATCGCCCAGCGCGAGGCCGCCTCGCCGCTGCCGGTGCGGTCCTCCAGCGGGTCGGGGGTAAACAGCGCATCCAGGCCGCCTTGCGCCTGTCCGCCCCAGTCCTGGGTGAGCGTCAGCGACGGACCCCGCCTCGTCGCCGGGGCCGGGTCCCAGGCCAGCGACGCCGCAAAGCCCCGGTCCTCCAGATCGTCGTTGCCGTGCGCGATCAGCGTGCGGCCCGAGAGATCGAGCGACAGACCCAGCTTGGGATCGACCCAGGCGATGCCGCCGCCCAACTCCACCCCGAACCCGGTCTCGGCGTCGCCCCCGTCATGGCGCGCGCCCACCTCCAGCTTGGGCGTCAGGTGGCCGCCCTCTTCGAGGGCGACGCGGTAGCTCCCCTCCAGCCCGAGCCGCAGCCGGGTCACGTCGGACTCCGACGCCGCAAGGTCCTGCGACTTGTCCGACGATGTGCGCGCCCACAAGGCGTCCGAGGTCACCGCCAAAGCAGGGCCGGAGCCTTCCTTCGGCGGCGCGATCACGTCGCCCCGCAGGCCCGCCGCCGCCATGGTCCAGTCGATGTCGGCCCTGTAGTTGCCGCCCACCTGCGGCTTGAGCGTCACCTCGCCCGTGCCGTAGCCCGCCGCGCCCCAGAGCTTGAGGCGCTCCGATGCCTGCAACGCCGCATAGGGCACCGCCGCCGTCAGCGACGCCTCCACACTGCCGTCGCCTTCCCGAACCGCGCCATTACAGACCTTCTGCCTGTTCGGGTCCGTGTTATCGGCATCCTTGCACATCTGCGCCAGGGCGCGGGAGGCGTCGTCGCGCCTGGGACCCGTATCCTGGTAGCCGCCCTCGCCGGCGCTCTGCATCAGCGCCAGCCCGACCAGCCAGTTGCCGCGCGCATAGTCCGCGCCCAGCATCGCCGTGGTGGCATCGCCGTCGAGCGAGAACGCCCCCTCGCGCCCGTCGAAGCTGCCCTGCGCCGCCCGGCCCCAGAAGGCCAGGCTGCCGCCCGCGCCGTCCTTCGCCCCCGTCGCCGTGAAGCTGCTGCCGAGCAGCGCCTCCTGCATCGTCATGGTCTGCGACTGACCGCTACTGCTGCCAAACCCGTGGGCGTTGCCGAAGCCGTCGGCGCCGAAGCGGTCGCCATGGCCGGCAAAGCCGGGACCGAACCCGCCGGCACGACCGTCGAAGCTGGCCATACCGTTGCCGGAGAGGCCGTTGCCGGAGAGCGCCTTGCCGTCCGGGCCGACGAACACGGCCTTGCCCGTGTCGCCGGAACCTGTCCCGCCGGAGCCGCCGCTGCCGTTCCCGGACTTGCCGGGATCGAGAGCCTGTCTTGAGCCTGTCGAAAGGCTGATCGCCTGCCCGGCGACGGTGCCCTGGGCGCCGGGCGTGCGCGGCGCCGCCATGCGCCCGGCGATGCCGTCCAGCGCCTGCTCCGCCACCGTGCGCCCGAACCGCGTCAGCCACGCCGCCGGCATCGGGTCCGCGTTCACGATGGTCCCCACCGCAACACCGTCCGCGACGCCCACCCCTTCGGTCTGGCGCGACAGCACCACCTCGAAGGTCTCCGGGTCCTCGTTGTGGTTGTCGTCGTAGACATAGACCCAGAACCGCTTCTCGGTGTCCGTCGGCCCGAAGTCGAGATGCCAGGCCGCCTTCATGTAGTCCACGCCCTCGCGCGCGGAGACCGGCGTGGACTGGCGCGTGCGGTAGTTCACCGAGACCGGCTTGCCCGCCGGCTTCGACAGCCGGACCGTGAACCACATCAGCCCGTCCTTCTCGTTGGCCGTCACGTCGCCGATCGAGAGCATCGGCAGGGTCGAGGCCGCGTCGTCGTCGGCCACCGCCACCGAGGCCGCATCGCCCGGCGACGCCGCCACCGTGTAGCGCAGCCCGTCCGCGCCGTCCCCGGCAAGCGCCGCCGTCACCGTCCCGTCGGGCTCGTCCGCCGCGTCGTCCACCGTCGCCACCGTGAAGGCGGCCTCGGTCTTGCCCTTGGGGATGGTCACCGAGGCCGCGCCCTCATGGTCCGCCGCCACGAAGTCGGAGCCCGCGGCTTCCGAGACCGTGAGCCTGACCGTGAGGTCGGCGCCCGGCGCCCGGCTCGCCGTCACCGTGAACGCCGCGTCCGCGCCCTCCGTGATCGAGGCCGTCTTGGCCGCGATGGATATCTCCGGCGGCGGCTCCAGGATGGCGAAGCTGACCGTGCCGGAGCCCTCGGCCCCGCCGCCGAGGCCGGTGGCCGCGAGCGTGCCCAGCCCCACCGTCACCGTCTCGCTCTCGCCCTCCGCCGCGCTGTCGGCCGTGGCTGTCAGCACCAGCGTCGCCGAGGCCGCCGACGGGCCGGTGAAGGTCAGGACCGGCGGGTTTGTCTTGTCGGTGCTCGCAAGGTTGGCATAGGCCACCCCCTGGGGCGCCGTCTCCGGCGCCGCCAGCACGTAGTCGCTGCCCAGGCTCGCCGCGCCGCCGAACAGCAGCGGCACCGTCAGGCGCTCGCCCTCGGCCAGCGATCTCCCGAGCGCCACCGTCAGGGTCTTGCCGCCGCCCGCCTCGGGCACGTCGCCCGCCGGCGCCGACAGCGCCACCGCCGTCGCGTCGTCGTCCGCGACCGCCACCGTGGCGGACGCGCCGCCATTCTCCTTGTCCACCGCGTAGCCGTCCTGCTTGACCACCGTCGCGGTTACCGCGCCCGCCGGCTCGTCCGTGTCGTCGGCCGCCGTCGCCACCGTGAACGCGGCCTCGGTCTTGCCCGCCGGGACCGTCACCGTGCGCGTTCCCAGCGCCGTCGCCGCCAGCACCGCACCGGTCTGCGCCACCTCCACCGTCACCGCGAGGTCGGATGCAGGCGCGGGGCCGACCTCCAGCGTGAACGACGCCGCCGCGCCTTCGGTCACCGCCTTGCCGGCCGCAATGCGCACCGACGGCAGCGGAACCCCGTCGCCCTCGGTCGACGGGACCTCGGCCGGCGGCGAATACGTCTCCAGGCATTCCAGCGCGTCGCCGAACCGTTTCCAGCCGCGCTGGCGCGCCGAGGCCGCACTCATCGGCGTCAGCAGCCGGTCGTCCGCCGTCCACTGCGCAGGCGTCCGCTGCCCGAACGCCATCAGCACGCTGAACCAGTTCTCCGCATAGTGCGGCGGCTTTTGCCGGTTCCTCTCGTAGAGCCGCTCCGCCGTCGCCATCAGCCCGTCCGGCACGCAGGCCTTGAGCGCGGCCTCCGTGGGGCCCTGGGGCGTGGCGTCCTGGAGCGCGATGGAATCGGACGGCCCCGACCCCAGCGCCAGCACCGCCGTGCCCGCCAGCGCATCCAGCGCCTGCGGGTTGCCCTCGCCGTCCACATGCTCCGGGATGACCTTGACCGTCAGAGACGTCGCCGTGGGGGTATTGTGGGCGATGGTGAACGCGGTCTCCGTCACCCCGTCCCGGACCCCGGCGGCCGCGTTGAGGCCGTCCGTCGCCTCCCATTCCACCCGGTAGCCCGTGGCTCCCGCCACCGCGTCCCAGGTCGCCTTTGCGCTCGATGCGTCCACCGCCGCCAGCTGGAGGTTCGACACCGGCTCCGTCGGCGGCCCGGAGACCACAAGCGGCGCGTTCGACGTGCTGCCCATGCCCGGGCTCGACCCCTTGCCGGTGATCATGGGGCAGCGGAACTCATACCCGTCCGCGCCCCGGCGGCTCTGGCTCATCATATGGGCGCGGATGGTGCCGACGGACCAGCTGTGCGGGCCGGTCATGCCGCGCACCCCGCCGCCCGTCGCCGTATGGGTGATGTCGGTGCAGCCGAGCACCCCGGTCTTGCCGGCAGCGAGGTCGTGCACATAGACCCGGCGCCAGCACTGCCACGACGATTCCGCCGTATTGTCATAGTCCTCGCCGTCGTTGCCGAGCCCGTTGTTGCAGTGCGGGGCGGGGTCGCGGTCCTTGAAGGTCAGCGTCAGCGAACTCTGCGGCGTCCCGTTCGGGGTCAGCGAAATCCCCGCCAGGTTCGAATCCCCCACCGTCGCCGTCACCGTCACCGTGCCCCCCGTCGCCGGGCGGTTCGACAGCCGGATCACGTAGTCCAGCGGGCCGGCATGGATGTCCTGCCGGATGTTGATGCCCCGGGTCGCGGTGATGGTCTTCGGGCGGTCCAGCCATATGCTGGGGCCGTAGACGGTGCGCACCCAGCCCTCCCACGCCTCGACCTCGGGCGCGTCGTCCACCTTCACCGGCAGGTTCCCGGTGGCGCCGCCGTAGGTGCTGTCCGCCGAGGTGAACGCATGGCTCAGCGTCAGCTCGTGGTTGCGGTTGCGGTTGCCCCCCGTGTTCTGGTCCACGCCGGTCACCGTGATGGTCACCGGGTCGTCCCAGGTGCCGTTCGTGCCGCTGGTGAAGGTATGGGACGACGGGCTTATCGTCGCCGCGCCGGTGTGCGTGCCGGTCCTGGTGATGCTCATGGTCACGTTCGCCGTCGGCTCCGCGTCCAGCACCACCGTGTAGGTCGCGCTGCCGGTCTCCAGAAGGCGCACCTCGTTCGTCGAGACGCTGACGGAACCGGTCAGGGGCGGGGCTGCCACCGTGAACACCGGGGAGAGGGCGTAGAAGCGGTTATTGTTGGTACGAGGTTGAGTACCAAGTTCGAAAGGCGAAAATCCTGCTAAAATTCGACCGACTGTAACCGAAGGACTATTGCCCAACGGGTGCTGCCTCTTCGTGCCGTTCGGCTGGCTGCCTGTCCAGACAAACAGAGTGCCTGTCATTGTTGCCCCCGACTCATTTCTGGCGGTAACAGAGTCCCAGCCTCCGTCGTAGAAATCGGCGTAGTTGTCGGCGGCCTTGGCGCCGTTCAGCCAGTAGATCAAGGCATCCGTGTCGGTCGACTCGCTGTCGGTGTTGACGCGGGCATCGACCGAGGAGGTCGAGCCGACGACCTTGAAGAGGTCGCCGCAACTGTCGCTGATCGCGCTGTGACCGGCCTTGGCGCGGGTCTGCACATACGTGTTGTAGGTGGCGATGTCGGTCGCCGTCCCGTCGCGCTGCGTCGAGGTGGCGAACAGCAGCCGGAACTTGGTCCCGACGGCGAGCCCCGAAGGCTTCAACGCCCAGTCAGACGGAACCGTGTAGGAGCCGTCGGCGTTGGCCGTGCTGCATTCGACCGTCTGCGCCTCGGCCCCGGTCGGCAGGCCGGCCAGCAGCGGCAGCGAGAGCAGCGCCGCGGCGAGGACAGGCCGCAAGCGGCGGGCAACAGGACGGAGGCCCGCGGCCGTGCGGGCGGCGGAAGAACCGAAGCTATCGGAGGAAGAAGCGGGCCGGCCTCTATCGGAGCGCCGGCCGGAGGCGGAAGGTTCAGGCGGGGAGGCCGGCGGGCGGGCGCGGTCCCGCGATGCGGGCGCGCTCATGACCGGACGCGCGCACAGTATGGGCGACCCGGCGACCCGGCGACCCGGCGACCCGGCGACCCGGCGACCCGGCGACCCGGCGACCCGGCGACCCGGCGACCCGGCGACCCGGCGACCCGGCGACCCGGCGACCCGGCGACCCGGCGACCCGGCGACCCGGCATTATACCCGGAGCGTCAGTTGCGGAAGTCAAGCGCAAAACGCCGGACCAGCGTTCCAGCCCGCTCGCCGTCATGGCACGAAGCGCCGCCACACCGTCGCTCAACATGGTCATCGGGTTCATCGCGGCGCCTCCGCTCCTGTCGCCCGGCATGGCACCCCGTGCGGCGCGCACTTCTGCCGAGCGTCGCCTGTTCCGATTTCGCGTACCGTAAGCCGCAACCGCCTGGAGCGCAAGGCAACAACCGGTCGCGTCTGCGCGTCAACGGCGATCCCCTCGCCGCTGTCCGCTGCCCGGTCATCGCCGCCAAAGGCGACCGCGACACCAACGCCAGGCGCCGCGCGCTCGTTGCCGCCGGTGACGACAGCACCGCCGACAGGACGGTCCGCCGCGATGCCGAGCCCGGTGCAGCCGGTCCCGTCATCGCTCGCGGCAGGCGCGCCGACAGTGCCGCCGGATGCCGTGATGGACCTCGTGCCCGTCGCGGTGCACCGTGATCGTCTTCCGCGCTTCCTATACTGACCCTCTGCAAGCCGCTCGCGGATTGCAGCGTCAATCCCTCACCCGTTCGGGCAGATTCCCGTTCAGACGCCACTCGGGCTAAAGCGTTGAACCGCCTTGCTGCCATCGTTCGACATTGAGGCTGAACGCCAATTCCAATTGACTCGCTGACGCGAGTTAAGAGCTTCACACCCGACGCAGCGTGCTGCCCTGTCATCCCCTGTCACCCTCTGGCTCCCTCAGGCGACTTCATGTCCCCCTATGTCCCCGATAATTCTCCGGAGAACCCTTGGAAAAGGCGATGGCTCTGGGGAACCACCGGCGCAACACGGCGTATTGCGCTTCAAACACATGCCGCGATTTCAAAGGGTTAGGACCGCCCGGCGCGCTTCCCTGGAGAACCGTGGCTCGCGGCGGCTTCCCGGCGCATGTCGCACCGATACACGCCGCCGCGCCCGGCGATCGCGACTTTTCCATGATACTTCTGTCCACTTCCAGCCGCCCCAGGACATGGGGGAACGGCCCCGGCATCGCGCTGCCCTCGCTGGCCACCCCTGGCCGGTTTCAGGAAAATCGGCGGCCGTGACGGACGCGCCTCGCGACGGAGTCCTGGTCCGTCCCCGGTGTCGTGTTGGCCGGAAAGGGAGAGGGGAGGCTACAGCCCCATATCGAAATCGCGCGACTTCTGCTTCGCGCCGGCGGCCTTTTCGAGTTCGGACTCGCGGGAAGTTTGCTGCCGGGAGACACTGCTACGGTCGAGTCCGCGATCCTTGCCGCTCGATTCCTTCCCGCTGCGCTCGCGATTCGTGGAGCGCGCGGCGGATTTTCCGTCGCGGTCCCGGCCGGCTTCGCGCCCGATCCGATGTTCGCGCTCGCGTTCGCGGCGGACTTCGCGGCCCGTTCCGCGATCCAGATGCCGCTCGCGAACCTGCCCGTCCTGCCCGTCGCGGGCGGTTTCATGGCCGCGATCCATCGCGTCAGAAGCGCGTGTCAGGTGATCGCCGCCCCTGTCGGGACCCGCGCCGCGCTCGAACACGGCCTCGTGCGCGGCCTGTTTCGCGGTCGCATCGAGCGCCGCGAGGCGCTCGCCCGTCGCCCGCTGGAGCTGGTCGGCGAGCTTGTGGGCGTCGTCGGTGACCAGCATCGCGGTCTCCCGCGCCCGGCTGATCGCCACATAGAAGGCGCGCTGGTCGGTCAGCTTCGGGTTGCCCACGGGCATCGCCGCGACGATCCGGTCCACCGTGCGGCCCTGGAACGCATGGACCGTCGCCGCGAACGCGCGGTCGATATGCCGGAGTTGCGGGTCGTTCTGCCACAGCGTGGCGAGCGTTCCGTTCTCCAGGCGGAAGCGAACGCCGTCCCGGCCCACCACTTCGACCGTCGCGGTCTCGCCGTTCGTGAGACCGGAGGCGGGATCGTTGCGCGTGAACCGCACCCGGTCGCCCCGGCGAAGCTCCATCGCCTCGCCCCTGAAGACCTCCACCCCGCCCTTGGCGCCGGCGATCATGTAGGGCTTCCACTCCGTTTCGGTGCCCCTCGCGTCGGCGAGGACGACGGTATGGCCGTTGTGGATGAAGCGCGCGACCGTCCGCTCGTCGCCCTTCTCGACCCCGAGCGTCTTGTAGGGGCGGGTGAAGATCACCGTATCGCCCGCTGCGTAGTTCGCGGCGCGGGCCATTTGCGCGCGGGTGAGATCGCGCG
>CBDEUT010000005.1:0-19425 GCA_965243375.1 Alphaproteobacteria bacterium
CCGTCGGTGACGTAAGAATTTATGTGTCAGGTGGGAAGGGGGTACTCCCTGTGGTGACGACAACCACAAACAGGAGCACCCCGCATGTCCCAGCAAGCTGCGACGATCATGAGCCTACCCCAGGCCTTTGAGGTGGTGAAGGAGATGCAGGCAGGCGGACTGGACTGGGGCGAGGGCTACCGCCCGCTCGGCCGCCAGGCGCTGGCCGAGATCATCGAGGGCCGGATGGCCGAGGCGGTGGATCGCTGGCTCGACAACCTCGACGCCGGCGCGATGCGCGACCGGCGCAACGGGACCTACCGCCGCTGCCTGCTGAGCGAGCTCGGCGACATCGAGCTCAACGTGCCGCGCACCCGGCACTTCTGCCCGACCGGGGTTGTGAAGAGCTACGCAAGGCGCGCGCCGGAGATCGACCGTGCCATCCTGGCCGGCTTCGTGCTGGGGCTTTCGACGCGCAAGGTGGGCGAGGTCCTGCTGGCCCTGCTCGGGCGCCCGGTCTCGGCCGCGACGGTGAGCCGGGTCTCCAAGACGCTCGACATGGCGGTCGAGGCCTTCCACCGCAGGCCGCTGAAGAACGCCTACAAGGCGCTGATGCTCGACGGCGTGGTGCTGGCCCGCAAGACCGGCGCCGGCGCGCTCAGGAGGCCGGTCCTGGTGGCGCTCGGCATCCGCCCCGACGGCAAGAAGGAGATCATCGACTTCCATCTCGCCGTCAGCGAAGGCGCCCGCGAGTGGGAAGTGTTCCTCAACCGGCTGTACCACCGCGGGCTCACCGGCGAAGGCCTTGAGATGATCTGCGTCGATGGCGGCAAGGGCCTGCTGGCTGCCTTGCCGTTCGTCTATCCCGGCATCCCGGTTCAGAGGTGCTGGGCGCACAAGATGCGCAACATCCTCAACAAGGTCCGCAAGGCCGACCAGGAGGCCGTCAAGGCCGATGTCCACGCCGTCATGAATGCAAAGAGCCGCCGCAAGGCCCAGAGCGCCGCCCGACGCTTCGCCGACCGCTGGCAAAGCACCTACCCCAAGGCCGTCGCCTGCCTGCGCAGCGATCTCGACGAGCTGCTCACCTGCTTCCGCTACCGGACCCTCGATGAGCGAAAGCGGGTCAGGACCACCAACGCCATCGAACGAAGGTTCCGGGAGGTCCGCAGACGAACCCGGCCCATGGGAACCTTCCAGGACCGGACCTCAATGGACCGCGTCCTCTACGCGGTATTCATCCACGAAAACAAGTCTCAGGGAATCAGCACCCCCGTCTCCCTGACACATAACTCTTGACGTTACCCTGCCGCCGGCGGCATGGACACCGCTCACCGATCCAGGCTACATTGTGGCCCAATCAGGAGGATCGAGGCATGAGCACCGTCGTTCGCGCCCGCATCGACGAGAAGACCAAGGAAGAGGCCGCCGCCGTGCTCGACGCGATCGGTCTCACCGTCTCCGACGCCTTCCGCCTGATGATGGTGCGGATCGCGGCCGAGAAGCGCCTGCCCTTCGAGCCCCTGGTGCCGAACCCGGAGACCGTCGCGGCGATGGAGGCGGCGCGGCGGGGCGAGCTGGTCACGGTCGGCGACGTCGACGGCCTGATGGCCGAGCTCAATGCGGACGATTAGGCGGACCGCGGCCTTCAAACGGGATTACAGGCGCGAGAGGAAAGGCCGCTTCGCCAGGACCGTCGATGACGAGCTTGCCGGTGTCGTGGCCGGGCTGGCTGAGGATCGGCCGCTCGCGCCGCGCCACCGCGACCACGCGCTTGGCGGGCAATGGCTGGACCACCGGGACTGCCATCTCCGCCCCGACCTGGTGCTGATCTACCGCAAGCCGGACGCCGAACACCTCGATCTGGTGCGCCTCGGCTCGCACAGCCAACTCGGCCTCTGACCGGCTGCATCGCCCACGGGGTCGCAATCTCCGCCGCCGCATAACGGACCTGCGTCCCCGGCAAGCGGCCGGCGCATTCCCGCCCAGGCAGGCCGCACTGCGGCTACCCGCCGCCTCCCCCGAACTCATCCCGCCTTTCTCCAATACCGCCGACCCGTCCCGGTCGCCGGCGCCTCGTCGCACGCCGCCCGGAGGTTGAGGAGGGCGGTTCGGAAGCGGATGCGGCGACGGGCGGCGGGAGCCGGCCGCGCCGCACGCAAGCAACCTTCCATGGAGACCGCCATGAACTTCATCGCCCCCAGGGACGAGCCGCTCATCCGGGAGATCCCGCTCTCCCGGCTCGCGCTCGCGCCCGAGAACGTCCGCAAGACCCCGCCCGATGCGCAGGCCGACGCCGAGCTCAAGGCCTCGATCGCCGCCCTCGGCCTGCTGGAGAACCTCGTCGTCCGCGCCGCCGATCCCGACAATGACGACGGAACCTATGCCGTGGTCGCGGGCGGGCGCCGCCTCAAGGCCATGCAGGCGCTGGTCGAGGACAAGGTGCTCGACCCCGACCATCCAGTGCCGTGCCAGGTCAGGTCCGGCGAGGTCGAGCCCGCCGAGCTGTCGCTGGCCGAGAACGTCATCCGCATCGCCATGCACCCGGCCGACCAGGTGGTGGCGTTCGCGAAGCTCGCCGATGCCGGCCAGACGGTGGCCTCGATCGCCGCGCGCTTCGGGGTCTCGGAACGCACCGTCGAGCAGCGCCTCAGCCTCGGCCATGTCGCGCCGGAACTGCTGGACGCCTACCGCGCCGGCGAGATCGACCTCGACGTGCTCAAGGCCTTCACCGTCACCGCCGACCGCGCCCGGCAGATGGCGGTCTGGGAGCAGGTCGCCGGTCAGGGCTACCGGACCTCGGCATGGCAGGTGAAGCGCATGCTGACCGACGAACGGGTGCCGGGCACGGCCGGCGTCGCCCGTTTCGTCGGCATCGAGGACTACGAGGCCGCCGGCGGCCAGGTGCTGCGCGACCTCTTCTCCCGGGACGACGAGAGCGCGGTCTGGTTCGACGATCCGGTCCTTCTCCACAATCTCGCCATGACGAAGCTGCGTCCCTTCACCGACGAGCTCGCGACCCGCTGGAAGTGGGCCGCCGCCATGGTCGAGGTCGACTGGAAGGCGACGGCGCATCTCGGGCGCGTCCATCCCCGGCCCGGCGAACCCACCGACGAGGAGCAGGCGGAGATCGACAGGCTTCAGACCCGCCTGGTCGAGATCGAGGAGCTCGACGAGGACGCCTGGACCGGGGAGATCGAGGTCGAGGCCCAGGGGATCGAGACCCGCCTCACCGAGATCGACCATGCGGTCGAGTCCCGCGCCGTGTTCAGCGCGGAGGACTTCCGGATCGCCGGCTGCATCGCCACCGTTGGCCATGACGGCAAGCTCCAGGTCATCTCCGGCCTGGTGCGGCCCGAGGACATGCCGGAGCCGGAGGAGAATGCCGGGGATGCCGGCGCGGCAGCGCAGCCCGGCAACGGCCGCGACCCGGACGCCGCGACCCATGGCGTCCACGTTCCGGGGCAGTCCGTCTCCCAGCCCGTGGCGGGGCCGAGGGACCGCGAGGCCGAGGCGCGCAAGGAGGCCGGGGTGGGCATCGGGCTCGCCGACGACCTGCGCTCGATCCGCACGGCTCTGGTCAAGGCGCATCTCGCCGGCGACTTCGAGGCCTCCTTCGACCTCGCGCTGTTCCAGATGGGCCGCGCGGTGTTCGCGCCGGGCTACCACGCCCACGCCCTCGACATCGCGGTCAAGGAGACCCCGGACCGGCCCAACACCCGGATGAACGACGCCGACTTCGCGGCCTGGTCGCCCGGCGAGGCGATGCTGGCGGACCGCTCCAGTCTCCGCCTCGACTGGCTGGAGATCGACGACGACGGCGAATCCTTCGCGGCCTTGCGGGCGTTGCCGCAGGCGGAGAAGGAGGCGCTGTTCGCCGCCTGCATCGCGCGCACGGTGAAGGGCCAGCTCGCCTTCGAGCCCCAGGCACGGCCCGAGCTCGAAGCCACCGTCGCCCGGCTCGACATCGACTTCGCGAAGCATGTCCGCCCGACCGCCGACATGCTGTGGTCGCGCATCGCCAAGGCGCGCATCCTCGACATCGCCCGCACGGTTTTCGGCGTCGCCTGGGCGGCGGCGCGGTCCAAGTACAAGAAGCCGGCGCTGGCCGAAGCGATGGAGGCCGCCTTCGCGACCGGCGACCGGCCGGTCGGGATCGGCGCCGACGCGCATGCGGCCGCACTCGCCTGGATGCCGCCCGGATTTGCCGCCTTCGACACGGGCGGGGTCGACGAGGGTGCCGGTGGCGACACAGCCGGCACCGCGCAGGCAGCGGAGGTTTCCGCCGCCGATGCCGGTTCCGCCGACACCGAAGAAGCCGTCCCGGCCGAGACCGGGGGATCTCCCGCCGATCCGCCGGCGGCAGAGGGTGCCGTCGACCGGCCCGCCACCGCGCCGTCAGATGAGCACCCTGCCGGCTCCGACGGCAACGGTTCGGAGACGGAGGCCGCCGCCGCGCCCGCCGACGGGGAAGCGGATCCGGACATTGCCGGTCCCGACGGCATCGCGCCGCCGGCACCTGTAAACGGTCACGACGCCGCGCCCGATCCAATGGCGATTCCCGAGTTCCTGCGCCGCGTCCACTGACCGCCTTCAACTCCGTAGCCAGCGCCCCGCCGGCGCACTGCCCCCGGCTCACGAGCCTGTCCTGGACCCGATCCGGGAGCCGGGGCAGGCCGGCGGGGCGTTTCCGTTTCCACGATCGATGGAGGACATCGCCCATGAGCCATCCCACCGAGTTCGCATCCCGGACGATCCGCGCCCGCATCCACGAGAGCGCCGTGAAGCGCGTCACCCGCACCTATGCCGCCACACTGGCGGAGATCTTCACCGAACTGTTGCAGAACGCGCGCCGCGCCGACGCCGCGCGGGTGCGGATTTCCGTCGAGCCCGCCGTTGCCGGCGACACCGACCCGGCCGGCGAGCCGGCCTTCGCCGTGACCGTTGCCGACGACGGCGCCGGCATCGCCGATCCCGCCGTGCTGCTGAGTTTCGGCGAGAACGGCTGGTCCGACGAGCTGGCCCGGCGCGAGGACGCCGCCGGCTTCGGCTTCGCCAGCCTGGCGCGCCGCGGCTGTTCGGTCTCCTCGCGTCCGCGCGCGCCGGACGGCCACACCCTGCCGGGCTGGCGGGTCGATCTCGCGGCGGAGCATTTCCTGGGGGAGGCGGACGCCGAGGTCTGCACCGACGATGCCGCGCCGTTTCCGCACGGCACGTCGATTTCGTTCCAGGCAACCGAAGCTCTCACCGCTATTCGAAACGCGGCGGAGAACGCCGCGCGCCACTACCCGCTGCCGGTGATCTTCGAGGGTCGCACCGAAGGCCACCCCGGCGCCGGGGAAGCGCTGCCGCGCCGGGCCTTCCTCGACGGCGCCGTCCATGCCGAACCCTGGCGCGGCCTCGCCTTCGGCGTCTTCCGCGACCCCCGCCACGGCTACAACGACCCCGACCTCAACTTCCACGGCCTTACCCTGCCGGTGCGCCTGCCCGCGGTCGAGACCGTCCACGGCCCAACCTGGACCGTGCGCGCGGACATCGACGATTGCCCCGAACTGGAGCTCGTCCTGCCGGCGCGCAAGGAAGCGGTCGAGAACGGCTTTCTCGCCGAGATGCGCGAGGCCGCCCGGCTCGCGATCTACCGCGCCATGGCCGCCGATCCCGACCCGCGCCCGGCCTTCGAGGACTGGACCCAGGCGCGCGAGGCTGGCATCGACATCGCGCCGCCGCCGGCCGTGCTGCGGCCGTGGCGCCCCTCGATCGCGGACTCCGAGTATTGGCAGGATTCCCCGAGGCCGGTCCCGGCGGGCGCCGACGCGCTGGTGATGGCCTGCGATCCGGAACCGCCCGAGGCGCAGGCGCTCTGGCGCGCCGCCGAGCGCGCCGGCATCGAAACCCGCCTGTTCGAGGCCGACCGCAGGCTCGACCGCTACGCCTGGTACGACGCCATCGAGCGGGTTATCCGCATCCGCACTGAGGCGACCGTCGAGCGCCGCCCCTATGCGCTCGACAGTTATCCCGTTCCCGAGCGTACCGGCGCGCCCAAGGCGCCGCTTCCCCGGCGGCCCGACGCGGTCCGCATGAGCCTCACGGTACGGGCCGGCAAAGGGGTCGGGCGCATGATCGACCTCGATGCGGACCTTGCCTTCGCCGGCGAGGCCTGGGCTTACGTCGGCGACGCCCTGCCGCTGGTGACCGCCGGCAGCGCGATGCAACCGTTCGAGCTCGCCGGGCTCATGCGCGCCGCGTTCTTCTCGTTCAGCGACGATGCCGACGCCGACAGCTGGGAGACCCAGCGCGACCGCTTCGACGAGGAGGCGCTGCACATCGCGACCCGGCTGCTGCTGTCGGACGACGAGGCCTGCCGATCCTCCATCGCCGAGGCGGTGCGGCGCGAGCTGATGTGGTTCTGCCCCAAGGACCGCGCGATCGACATCCGCATCCGCCGGCCCGACGTCACCGTGACCCTCGCCGCCGCCGAACCGTCATAGGCCCGCGCCGGCAGTCCGTCCACGCCAACGCCGGTCTCCGCTCCCTTGCCGGGCGGAGCCGGCCCCCGCCATTCGATCCAGGGAGATCCCGCCCATGACCGTCTCCGCCGCCATCTCGCAGGTCCCGAGCGACGAGGCGCAGAAGCGCGCCATCGCCGATGCCGTCTGGACCGACCTGCTCTGGCTCATGCCGCCCGAGCGCACCGTCACCGTGACCGTGACGCGGGGCCGCGTCGCGGTCGAGCTCGGTCCGCCCGGCCCAATATGGTCGGCCCGGGCCCATCGGTTGCCGATCACCGACACATGTCGCCGGCCCGCCCTTATCGACGGGCCTGGTGCTTCCACCGCCGGCGCGGGCGGGATAGACAGTCCCGACGCGCCGGCCCCGCATTCCCGACATAGGAGAACGCCACCATGACCGCGCAGACCCTGCCGGACTGCCCCAACTTCTGCTTCGTACCCGCCTACGATGTCGAGACCGACGTGCAGCAGATCCGGATTGTGATCGAAGGCCTGGCCGGCCACGTCCCGACCGCGCTGATCGCGCTCACACTCGAAGATGCGCAGTCCATCTGCGACAAGCTCAACCGGCGGCTCGGATACGACCGCGAGGCCTGGACCGCCATGGCCGCTGCCTCCATGCGTGCCGAGGATGACGATCCTGACGGCGAGCCCTGGCATTGAGGTGTCTGACCCCTTACGGGCCTCTTGTAATCCCGCTGCGCCTTGCGGCAGAAGTTCGTCCGTTATTCGCCTCCACTTGTAGCGTCGCCGGCAGTCAAGTCTTCAAATCCTTCCAACAAATCCAGATCCCGATGCGGAAAGTGAACGAAGAGTTCGTCATCGTAGACCAGCTCATTCTTGAGAAGATTGAACGTACCCCGCTCTTCCCGCATTTCGTAGAACTCCACTGATCGAGTCCTATCCTCCAAAGCCTTCATGACGGTGTACTTTACCGACTCCTTACACTTCATCCCGAAGATGATTTCTTCCAGCTCCAGGGTCGAACCCGCAGTCCCCCGACGCCCGATCAGCCGCCACTCCCGTTCGTAGGACCAACTCTCGGCTTTCCTCAGCATGACGGCCGCATCCACCCTCGCGCGCGCCTCGTCATCTCCGCCCAGCATCGCGCCTACGTCACTCGCCTTGACCAGCCTGTCTCCACCATACGCTACCTGTTCGACATCCCCTGTAGCCTTTTCCGGTACCGAATAGCCTATGCAAATCCCGCGATGCTGGTCACCGTAGTGACTCCACATCAGTGGACAGTCGTCCCGCTCAGCAAAGGAGACGATCCCCTTCTCGTACCCCCGAAGTAACTCCAATTCTATGCAGTAACGTAGCTGAGGTTTCAGCGCTGTTTCGAAATCGTATTCGGGGTTGGAGGCCCCATACTCGATCTCAGATATGCGCCGTTCCGCCTGCCTGCGACTATGCTTATCGATCCAATCTTTCGATCTTGCCTCAGTGAGTTTCATCGCCCTTGCTCCCGCACGCATGTCGGCGGCAGTGCTTCGCTCGATCAGAATTCCAAGAATCCTTCCAAGCTCGCTCGCATCGACATCGGCATCGAGCGACGGGCGAGTATCCAGCGGATCGTTGAACGTGCTCGGGTCGGCAAAGTGGAGTTGGTCTCCCACGACCATGTTCAAGGTGCGGGCCGTCACGTCCCGATACTTGTAAAGGCGCTTGGGCAGTCTCTTCTCTCTTTCCATGTTCTCCTGTCCGCTACTGGATACAATTGGCCCCTGGGTCCCGCTTCGCATTACGCCTTTGTTCCTGCAAGCCGGTGGAGGGCGAAGCCGCTGATGAAGAGGGAGCGGCGGGATCGCAACCGGGGAGACGGGACATGGCGACATTGACCTACGCGGGGATCGGGGCGCGCGCGACGCCGAGGGCCGTGCTGGCGGACATGACGAAGATGGCGGGCTGGCTGGCGCGGACCGGCTGGCATCTGTCCTCGGGCGGCGCGGACGGAGCGGACAGCGCGTTCGCGGCGGGAGCGCCGGCCGGCCAGCGGACGATCTGGCTGCCATGGCGGGGCTACAACGGACATCGCGGACCGGACTGCCGGGTGCTGTCGGCCGCGGCCATGGCGGAATGCATGGCGATCGCGGCGCCCTTGCATCCGGCGTGGGAGCGCTGTTCGCCGGCCGTCCGCAAGCTGCATGCGCGGAACGTCGCGATCCTGCTGGGGGAGCGGCTGGACCGGCCCGTCGATGCCGTCGTGTGCTGGTCGGAAGGCGGCGAGGCGGTCGGCGGCACCGGCATGGGCATCCGCGTCGCAGAGACCCGCGGCATACCGGTGCTGAACCTGGGGTCCATGGCGCCGCGGGCAGTGTGCGAGCGCCTGGCCGCGATCCGCCGCGCGGTTTCGGGGTTGTAGAGGTGGAGAGGAGCGCCTTTCAGACGAGTGTCCGGCAGGCCGGTGGGAGTGGTTTCCCCGCGCCGTTGCCGGGCACCGGCACAGGGAGATTGCGCCATGGTCCTCTCGTCCTTCGATACCGGCTTCGATTTCGAGGCCCCGCTCGCCGGCGACATGCTCGCCGCGATCGGCATCCATCCCGCCTCCGTCCGCGAGGTCATCGCCGAAGACCGGGCGCTGCGCTGCGCGGACCGCGAGGCGGTGTTTCCCGAGCGGCATCTCGCGGACCTCTACCCGGCTCCGGCGTCTGCGTCGGCATCCCGGAGGTGGAGGAGGGCTTGAAGAGATTGAACAGAAGGGGACCGGGGAGAGGGATCGACCCGGCTCTCGTTCGTTCGCACCCATCGTCAGCAACCAGGACCCATGAAGGAGATTCCCCATGGCTTTCGGATTGAACCGCGCCGAACTGATCGGCCGCCTCGGCGCCGATGTCGTCGTCAACCACCTCCAGAGCGGCGGTCGCGTCGCGAACCTCAGCATCGCGACCGACGAGTCGTACATCGACGCGTCTCGTGTTTCATGATGCACCTTGTCGGGACAGTGAGGTCGATCCGCCAGATCTAGTGATCCCTCCGTCCCGTTGCACTCCATGTAGTGCAGCCGAACGCCAGCCACATCGTTCCCGTTCCTCCGATACCGGGTCAGACGCCTGACCGGAGTTGGAGTGAAGAGCGGGAAGGGTGAACGGAGAAGGGGGCGGAGAGAGTCGTCCCCGCCGTTCGCATCCCATCGTCATCATCCAGACCTGAAGGAGAAGACCATGAGCTTCGGACTCAATCGCGCGGAGCTGATCGGCCGCCTCGGCGCCGACGTCACCGTCAACCACCTCGCCTCGGGGGGCCGCGTGGCCAACATGAGCATCGCGACCGACGAGAGCTACATCGACCGGAACGGCAGCGGCGACCGGATCGACAAGACCGAGTGGCACCGCTGCGTGACGTTCCAGGACGGCCTGATCGACATGCTGGTCAAGCACGCGAAGAAGGGCCGGCTGGTCTACGTCGCGGGCAAGCTGCAGACCCGCAAGTGGCGCAAGGACGGCGAGGACTCGGACCGGTTCTCCACCGAGATCCTGCTGGTCCCCGGCGGACGCGTCCAGTTCTTGGACAAGCCTGCCAACGGCAACGGCGCGACGGCCTCGGCGCAGCCCGCGGACGAGCCTGCGAACGGTTCGGCCATGTCCTCGGATCCGGACGATTCGATCCCCTTCTAGGGACCGTTTCCCTTCGTTCCTCCCTCCCAACTCGGGGGCCGGCGCTTCGGCGCTGGCCCTTTTTTTGGTGAGGGCTTCGAGTCTCCACGGGCGCCTGGGCCGGCCGGCTGCCGCGACGGTGTCGTTCCCCGGGCGCATTTTGAGCCTCACGATGCGGGTTCCGACACCGGCGCCGTTTTGCCGGCGAAGTTCGCTCTGTACATGCAGTACCGTCGCCGGCCTTTGGTCGGGACGATGGCCCGCTCCACCCGCGCGTCCGTTGCCGTTCTGCCCAGCCGCCGGACGACCCTCTCGTTGAAGCCGATCTGGGCGGCAACTTCCGCGGCCGTCGAGAAGCCCTCGTCGCGGAGCCGCTTCGTCTCACGCTCGGTGTGCGTGGGCAAGCCGTAAGCCCGCCGTATCCTGCCCACGTGCGCGGCCGTGTAGAGATCGCCCTTCCAGTTTCGGCGCCCCGTGGCGTTCAGCTCCCGTGCGGTGCCGTGGTCACCATGAGTTTCCAGCAGCCGGTCGACCGTGGCGACCGTTTCCGGGGGTGTCTTGCGGATCTCCGCCATCGGTCTCGGCAACTGAAGGGGCTCGAGCGTCAGGGAGCGACCCCCGCGCATGCGCAGACCGATCGTCACCTCGGTGCCGTCCCGGGTGAGCGTCGCATCCTCGATCAGAAGCCCGAGTAGCCGCTTGCGATCCGCGTTCCCGGTTTCAGCGGCGTTCCATACCCTCTCGAAGTCCCATGCCAGTTCCCGAATGCGTTCGGCCTGCCGCTCGGAGAGCTCGGTGTCGCGTGCCGCGCCGCGGGCCTCGCGTTCCCGGCATGCCTCTTCCAGCTCGCGCAAGCGCTCGTTCCAGTCGGCTTCCAGCGTTGCCGCCACCAACCGGTTGGCGGGGTCGACCTCGAAGAACCTGCGCCGCGCCAGATCGGCCTCGTAGCGCATAGCCTCGATGCGCCTGGCGCGCTGCGCATCGGCCTCGGCGAACTCCACATCGACCTGCTCCTGGACCGCCAGGGCAAGATCGATGTTCTTGCGGTTCATCGCGTCGATCACGAAGCGCGATATCTCGGCGTCGACAAGATCGCCGCGCATGATCTGGCAGGTCTTCCGTCCGTAGCGCGCGAGCTCTTCGTTGCACACGTAGTGGTAGCGCGCCGGCCGGTTGCGATGCGGGAGAGCGTTGTTGTACTGCATGCTCATGCGCCGGCCGCAGTGCCCGCAGACCACCCGCGACTGCAACAGCGCCGCTCCCTCGCGAGCCGCCGCGGTGCGCGCCGGCGCTTCCAGGAAGGAGGCGGCGTTACCTCTCAGGGTCACTCGATTGCGAAGGTACTCGTCCCAATCGATGAAGCCCACATGGGCGTCCTGGATGCAGACCTGCCAGTCCTCCATCGGCACGACGAGGCATCGGGAGGTCCCGTCCGCCTGCCGCTTGACGTTCGTCCGGCCATAGACGTAGGCACCGGCGTAGCGGGGATTCCTCAGGATGCGGCCGACTTGCGGCACGCGCGGAAGCGCCCAGCTCAGTTCGCCGTTGGCCGGCCCGCTTCGCGGGCGCGCCGGCAGCGCGATGTTCTCGCGGTGCATCCATTTCACCACCGCCATCGCCGACCCCATCCGCCGGAAGCTGTCGAACACGAGACGGACCGCGTCCACGACAGACCGGTCGGGATCGAACACCACCTCGTCCCTGTCGTTGTACGCCAGGCCGACCGGCAGCCGCGTCTTCAGCGCGCCGCGCGCGGCGGCGCTGCGCTGGCCACCGACCATCCGCGCCTTGATCCCCTGAAGCTCGAACTCGCTGAGGGTCCCTTTGACGCCCAGGAGGAGCTTGTCGTTGCCGTCGTTGGGATCGTAGATGCCGGTCTCGTCGAGGATCAGGGTATTGGTGATGCCGGCGATCCGCAGCAGCTGGTGCCAGTCGGCGTTGTCTCGCGCCAGGCGCGAGACTTCGAGGCCGAGAACGATCCCCACATCGCCGGCGGCGATGCTCCCCATCAGATCGCGGAAGCCGCTGCGGTTGCCGCTGTAGGCCCCCGACTTGCCCTGGTCCTCGTCGATCACCCGGATACGCTCGGCAGCCCAGCCGAGCGCCACTGCCCTTTGGCTCAGCCCGTACTGGCGCCGCCTGCTCTCTGTATTTTGCATGACCTGGCGAAGCGAGGACTGCCGCACGTAGAGGCAGGCCTCGCGCTCCAGATGATGCGTCGCGACCTTGCGCGCTTCCGCTTCAGACATGACGGCTCTCCTCGTATTTCCGCGCGATGCCGGTCGCCGCGGGAGGCGACGACACGCGCAGCAGGCGCCGGACCTGGCTGGCCGCCTCGACGATCACCGCGTCGGCGATTGCCAGGTCCACGTTGACGAACGGCCGCGACGGCGGCCGCAGACGGGTGCGGTTGCACGCGGCCCCGACCACGGCCAGGGCACCGCGCAGACCGTGGAAGCGCAGCACGGCGATCGCGTTGCTGTCGCCGCCCGACAGCCAGAGCTGGCGCCAGCCCTCGTAAATCTGCGCAGCGTCGGCGTGCATCATGGCCCAGGCTCCGGAGATTTTTTTTTATCCCGCTCGATCGCCTTCTCCAGACCGCGCGGATGGACCCTGACGCCGAACTCGGCCTCGATCAGCGGCGCCAGCCGGCGCGCGCCCACACGGCCGTGCAGGGCCCTGTGGTTCTCGACGAAGCGCAGCATCTCCGGGCTGATCTTGTGCGGCCCCCGCGGCCCCCGCCGCCCCGGGATGAGCTCCTGCAGCCCGCCCTCGTCGAACGCCTTGACCATGCGGAAGCAGGTCGGCCGCGAGACCCCGAACCGTTCCGCTGCCTGCGCGAGCGTGGCGCTTCCCACCCGGACCAGCCGGACCATCTCGTAGCGGACCTGAAGCAGGTCGCGGGAATCGAAGAAGTCTCCGGAGGCGAATGCCGGATCGCTGACCTTTTCCGGAGTCCGGTTGAGCGTGCCTGCCTCCCTGAGCCGGTCCCGCTTTTCGGTGTCGTCGCGATGCTCTGCCATGGCGGTGCGGGCCTCTGAAGTAGTTTCAATAAATAATACGCACACCATCGAACCCGAGTCAACGCTCAATCGCGACGACCTCGCTCCATACATAGATAATACAGCGATTATCCGGCATTTCATGCCAGGTGCAGCCGCGCACAAGCGCCCTAGTTTCTGATCATATAGCGCCATTATTTCTGATCACGCTCGGCCGCCGGTGCAAGGAGCGCGTCGACGAGCTCGCGAAGCACAACCAGGTCGTCTCCCCGGAACAGGCAGTGACCCGAAGCAACGCGCTCGAAGTCGTCGACCTGCCCCAGGGACGTCCAGGAAACCGGCACGCTGACAAGGGTTGCGCCGCCCGGGCCATCCGCGAAGTAGCGGACAATCGATCTCTTGGATCCGCCCACACGGTCGTAAATCTGGACCGTTTGGCCCCTGAGAGGATGGAACGGGTGGGTGATCACAACATCCTGATGATCACCCTCTTCGGCGCAACGGCCTGCATTTGGGAACGGTAGAACGCAAGACCGGCGAGCGGCAGGATCGCACCGAGTGGCATCGCATCGTCACCTTCCAGCCCGGGCTGATCGACATGCTGGTCAAGCACGCGGTGAAGGGCCGGCTGGTCTACATCGCGGGCAAGCTCCAGACGCGGCGCTGGAAGAAGCCGGGCGACGAGTCCGACCGCTTCGCCACCGAGATCCTGCTGGTGCCGGGCGGACGCGTTCAGTTTCTGGACAAGCCGAACGGCAACGGCCGGACCCAGTCCGAGCCGGAGATGGCGGGCGACACCGGCGCTGCCCCGGCCTCGGTTCCGTCCGACCTGGACGACGGCGAAATCCCGTTCTGAGGAGCCCTTTGACACTTTTGTAAAGTTCGCAGGGACAAACACCCTGCGAACTTTACTCATGTCCGTTGTTTTGTCTTTGACAAGGGAATCTCCCCGTGTTTAGCTGTTTTCGTGCACGGGAGAGCGCCTATCCCTATGTCGGATTCAACGACCGAAACCGTCCGCAACATCACCCTCCCCGACGGTGAGTTACTCCCTGCCCTGATCGATCACTGGCGCGGTCCCGTGCTGGACACGCTCCGCTACTCGATTGCCGCGCTAAGAAATGCCGGCCGGGCCGAGAAGACGATCGATGCGCACCTGCGCGCGATAGCCCTCGCTCGCAAATGGGCCAGGACCAACGGGTTCACGCTTGAGGACCGAATGGCCACGGGCGCCGGCCTGAGCGAACGCGAAATCGAGAGCCTGGCGCACATGCTGAAGACGGAACACGCCCGTGCCCGCGAACAATCTTCAGACCGCAGCAATGTTCTGACCTTTCCGCGCTCGGGAAAGGGGGGCCTTCGGCGCCTGCCGCGCCAGCCCGATCACGTCCTCTCGCCCCAGACCGGCGCCAACCGGGTGCGATTCGTTGCCGGATACCTCGAATGGCTTGCGCGCAACAGCCCCGCGGACGATGCCCGCCAACGCCTGCGCGATGCGGTCGCGTCGCTCAACACCCGGGCCAAGATCAGTGCCCGCCCACCAGCCCAGCCGAAGAAGGGCCTGTCGGGCGAACAGCACGAACGGCTTCTCGCCGTCATCGATCCGTCCTCCCCGGAGAACCCCTTCAGGACCAAGGCGGTGCGCTACCGCAATCTCGCCCTCATCGCCTGTCTTGACCAGACCGGCATGCGCAGGGGCGAGCTCGCCGGCCTGAAGATCCGGGACGTCGACTTCAGGCAGCTCACGATCTCGATTCATCGCCGCCCTCCGGACCCGATGGATCCGCGAAGGCAACGACCCCACACCAAGTCGAACGCCCGCATGGTGCCGATCAAGCTGGAACTGTCGGACATCCTGTTCCACTACATCGCGGTGTGGCGGCGCGCCGAGGCCGGCGTGCGAGCCCACGACTATCTCTTCGTCGCCCACGGGGGCACGAACCCGGGCGCGCCCCTGAGCCCGAGAAGCATCGGCAAGATCTTCCATTCCCTGCAACGTGTGCTCGGCTTCGACCTCCATCCCCACCTGCTGCGCCATACCTGGAACGACAGGTTCTCGGACACGGTCGACCGCAGCGCCCAGCGCGGCAAGCGGACCACCGAGGTCGAAGAAGAGCGTCTGCGCAATTACCTCATGGGGTGGAGTCCCGATTCGAACATGGCGGAACGCTACTCGCGCCGGCGCATCGAGCGTGCCGCCCGCGAACTCATGAAGCTAATGAACGAACCGGATTCCCGCGATGAGTGACACCGACGGGTCGCCAGCCGTTGCCGTACCGCAAAGCTGGTACCGCCACCTGGGAATCGACCCCGACGATGACTTATGGACGATCCCCTCGGCAAGGGGCCGAACGTACATCCGCTTCAAGCCGATTCGCCGGAACTGGGGCGATGTCCTGACCGACCGCGTCAAGTACGCCGCACTGGCGTACTTCGAAAACCGTTCGGCCGATACCGTCGCCAACGCCATCAACCTCCTGGGCTTGATGGCACGCCATGTCTCCGTCGACGGCATCATCTCCGTGGCGGCGCTCATGGACTACCGGTCCCGCCTCGCTGCCGAGGACCTGCACTATCTCGGCCACGTCGCAGCGTTCCTCAAGTTCTGGGTCGAACGCGGCTACCCCGGAATCGACCGCGACGTCCTGCACTTCTTCAAGAGCGTCAAGATACCGGGCAACATCAAGGGGGCCGCGGTTCGCACCCACCACCCGACCAAGGGCCCGTTCACCGATGCGGAGCTGCAAGGCATCCTTCTGACGACTCGCGAAGCCTGTCGCGTGGGCCGGGTGACCAAACAGGACTTCGCCATCCTGCTCACCCTGAGCGCGACCGGGGCGCGGCCCGGCCAGGTCTCGATGCTCGTATGCGGGGACCTCCTGCCGCCGGAACGCGGGACCTCCACCATGCGGCTCCTGGTGCCGTCCTTGAAGAAGCGGACACGGGAGCGCCTCACGCGCGAACGCCCCATCCCGGACGAGCTTGCCGCCGTGCTCGGCGAGCTCGTCGAGGAACGACGCCGCGACGAGCGCTTCCCGGGGATTCCCGTCGAGGAGCGTCCGATCTTTGCGACCGCGCATCCCTCATACGATCTGCTCGAGGACGCCCACGTCGGCAGGGAGGGGGTCAGTTCCGCCTTGAAACGGGTCCAGAAGACCATCGACCTCCGCTCCGAGCGTACCGGTGCACCCGTCGTGCTGTCTCCCCGCCGCTTCCGAGCAACCTTGGGAACCCGTGCAGCGGAGACCGGATATCCACCGGTGGTCATCGCCGATCTGCTCGATCACACCGACCTGCAGCATGTGGGCGTCTATGTCGAGACCCGGCCTTCCATCGTCGGGCGCATCGACGCTGCCCTGCACGGCCTGCTCGAGCCCCTCGCTGGACTCTTCACCGGAACCGTGGTCAAGGACGAAAGCGCATCCGGTGTCGCGGAGGCGCCTTCCCGGCGTGTCATGGCCGACAGCGGGGGCAATGTCGGGACCTGCGGTGGGCCTCGCAGCTGCACCCGGCTCGCGCCGCTCCCCTGCTACACATGCTCGGCCTTCCGTCCCTGGCGCGATGCGCCGCACGAAGAGCTGCTCGAATCGCTGCTGGACGAGCGCGAGACGCTTCTCGCCGAGGGCGTCGCCCCGCAGGTCGCGAACGCGAACGACGCGACCATGATGGCGATCGCGGAGGTCGCCGAACGCTGCCGCCAGGCCCGCGGGGCACAGCCCGGTGCCTGACGTCGTCCTGTTCCAACCCCGAAAGGGCCTTCGCGCCGAGGCAAACCTCGCCGACTTCATCCGCTACGCCCGCCACGAACTCGCGGTGTTCGGCGCCGATCTCGACTGGGAGAGCCCGAGATGGGAGCTCCGCGGCGTCGCCAACGTCTCCGGACGCCAGAAGACGCTGCGGGTTGCGTGGGGTCATCCCCTGAAAAAATCCCCGAGCTCCGTCGGCGACTATGCGCCCCTCGACCCCCTCAACGTCGACTTCTTCAAGGCGTATCTGCGCTACCGGTACGGCATCGCCCCGCAGATGAACCCTCTCCACATGCTGTCGGCAATGCGCCATCTCGACAAGGCTCTGGCGAGAGCCGGCAAGTCGATTGCCGATGCGCTGTGCGACGACTTCAACGTCGCCGCGACGGCATGCCGGTCCGCCTACAGCCGCGAGACCGCGTATCGCGTCGGTCGCCAACTCGAAGCCATCGCGCGCTTTCTCGACGATCACGAGCTGGTCGCGCACCCGCTTGCCTGGAGCTGCCACATCAGGCGCCCCACGCACTTCCATCACCTCGGCGCCGAACGCGACCGGAGGCGCGACCGCAAACTCCCCTCCCAGCGCGCGATTGCGGCACTCGGGGAAGCCTACCTCCGCGCCCGCGACGGTGGATACCGCGCTGCGGCTCTCGACGTTCTTCGGCAACACGCCGGAGTTCTGGATGAACCTGCAGCGCTCCTGCGACCTGGCCCGCGCTCGGGACACCGTCGACGTCTCGGACATCGTACCGCTGGCGGCTGCCTGACGGCGGACAGGAGGACCCCCGGGGTGTCGCGAGGCCGGCGCCGGGTCAAGCCGCTTCGCGGCTCCTCCGCTTCGCTACGGCCCTTCGGGTGACACGGCGCCGACCGCGCGACGGATGGCTGCCATGGCTGTAAGCAAGCTTCCAGCCATTGGCTGATCGCTATACGAGCTCGCTGCCGGTCAGGATCGGAGGGCGACGCTCAACCTGTCGATGCGCTCAAGGCGCTCGGCGAGCAACCGCAGCGCCACGCTCTTGCCGATGCCGGGCGGGCCGCCGATCAGGGCGAAGCCGCCCTGGCGCACCAGATGCCGTTCGACCCTGCGGCAGAAGTTCTCGACGGCGGGTGTGGTCATCAGGCCATCGACCGGGAGGTCGGTGGAGAAGGGGTTCCACTTGAGGCCGTACAGCGTGAGCATTTCGCGGTTCATGAGGGGTCTCCCCGATCGTCGTCTTCGCCCGGCCCGGGGCTTTCGGCGTGAGGCAGCCAGGCCGGCGGCAGGCCCGTCGCGGCCTGGTCGTCGAGGATGCGCCTGAGCAGCGGCGCGGCTTCGCCCCCGCCGGCGCTGCCGCCGCCATCGTTGTCGCCGGGCCCGGCCGGGCGGCGCATACCGCCGGCATTGCCGCGCCGGTCGAGCGGGTAGAGGGTGCACAGCCGCTCGCCGCTTCGGCCGTCGACCAGATCAACGCTGGCCAGGTCCCAGCGCGCATAGCGGATCCACAGCGTGCTCAGGTGGCGCCACGGCGCGGGAACCTGATAGCGGATGCCCTCGAGCGACACGGTTCCGTCCGAGCGCCGCAGCGTGCGCTTCACGGTGATGCGGAACGCCGCCCTGAGCTCGTCGCGGCCGAGGCAGGGCCTCGACGCATCGTCGCTGTCGAGCAGGCGCTTGAGCGGCGTGGTGCCGAGCTCGCGGTGCACCCGGCGGTGGTAGTCCTGCTCGACCCAGGCGACGGTCGCGTCGTTGAGCGTCTTCAGGGTGAGCGGCTCGACGCCTTCGAGCATGGCCATCAGGCGGCCCTCGACCGAGGCCCACAGGACCTCCATCTTGCCATTCTGATGAGGCGCCCCCGCGAGGGTCCTGGAGTGGATGATGCCGAGCCGGTGCAGCCCCTCCTCGACCTCCCCCGCCATCATCGGCGAGCCGTTGTCGCTCATGAGCGCGCGCGGCAGGCCGCGCTTCATGAAGGCCTGGCAGAGCCCGTGGACGAAGACCTCGGCGGTCTCCTCCAGGTACCACTGCAGGTGGCAACCCACCCGCGAGTGGTCGTCGAGGAAGCCGAGCATGATCGGCGTGCGCCAGGCGCCGGACGCGGTCAGCACCCGGCACCGGGCATGATGGAAGTCGGTGTGCCAGAGCGCATGGCTGCGCGAGACCTCGAAGCTCAGCACCTCGCGCGGCTCGACCGGCGCCCGCTCGGGTTCCCGGTCGAAGCGCCGCCGGCGGCGCTGGCGCACCAACCCGCGATTGCGCATTGCCCGGGTCAGCGTCGCGTAGGAGGGCATCGGGCCGATTGTCGTAATGCAGCTGCCCCGACCACGACGGATGCGCCCGGTACTGGCCGCGCAGCGCCTCGATCAGCGCCGGCGACATCGCCCGCTCGCGGCCGGCATCGGTGCGCGGCCGGCGGCGCAGCGCCTTGACCGGATCCCGGTCCGCCGCCCGTGCCTGGTAGTACCAGCGTTCGATCGTCGACACCGAGAAGCGCACCGGCCCCTTGCCGGACGGGTGATCCCAGTCGCGTTGCGACAGCCGCTCCAGCTCCGCCCGCAACTGCCCCGTGGGCGGCGGCGAGGCCAGCAACGGCCCGACGACCGCGAAGCGCAG
>CBDEUT010000006.1:0-352500 GCA_965243375.1 Alphaproteobacteria bacterium
GACGGACATGCGCCGTGGCATGAACACGCTGGCGCTTCAGGTTCAGGAGGGTCTCGGCCGCGATCCCCACGCGGGGGATCTCTACGTGTTCCGCGGACGCCGCGGCGATCTCGTCAAAATTTTGTGGCATGACGGTCTCGGGTTCTCGCTCTACGCCAAGCGCCTGGAGCGGGGCCGGTTCACTTGGCCGTCGGCATCGGGCGGCGCACTGTCGATCAGCTCGGCGCAGCTCGCCTACCTGCTTGAGGGGATCGAGTGGCGCAACCCGGTTCGCACTTGGCGCCCGTCGCGGGTGGGCTGAGGCCGGGCGAATCACCCTGCGCGATTGGCAATTGCCGTGAGGCTGCGAATCTGATTCATTCCCGGCCATGACGGTCACGGCCCGACGCGACGTTGAAACTCTCGAGGCGGCGCTTGCGGCCTCGGAGGCTCGGGCAACGGCGGCCGAGGAGCAGATCACCTCGCTGAAGCTGATGGTCGAGAAGCTGCGCCGTGCGCTCTACGGGCAGCGCTCGGAGCGCACGGTGCGTCTCCTCAACCAACTGGAGCTTGCGCTCGACGAGCTGACGGCGGACGCGACGGAGGACGATCTCGCGGCCGAGCAAGCCGCGGCCGAGACCACCCAGGTCAAGGGGTTCACGCGCCGCAAGCCGTCGCGCAAGCCCTTCCCCGAGCATCTGCCGCGCGAGCGGGTGGTGGTTCCTGCACCGACATCGTGCGCGTGCTGCGGGTCGGAGCGGCTGTCGAAGATCGGCGAGGACGTGACCGAGACGCTTGAGGTGATCCCGCGCCGGTGGAAGGTGATCCAGACGATCCGCGAGAAGTTCACCTGCCGCGATTGCGAGAAGGTCTCGCAGCCGCCGGCGCCGTTCCACGCGGTGCCGCGAGGTTGGGCGGGTCCGAACCTTCTGGCGACGATCGTGTTCGAGAAATATGGCCAGCACCAGCCGTTGAACCGGCAGCGCGAGCGCTACGCGCGCGAGGGGGTCGACCTGAGCCTGTCGACGCTGGCCGATCAGGTCGGGGCCTGCGCCGTGGCGCTGAAACCGCTGCATGACCTGATCGCCGATCACGTGCTTGCGGCCCGGCGCTTGCACGGCGACGACACTCCCGTCCCGGTGCTGGCCAAGGGCAAGACCGTCACCGGGCGGGCTTGGGCCTATGTGCGTGACGACAGGCCGTTCGGCGGTCCGGATCCGCCGGCCGTGCTGTTCCGATACTCCCGCGACCGTTCGGGCAATCACCCGGTCGAGCACCTGAAGACCTTTGCCGGGGTGCTTCAAGCCGATGCCTATGCTGGCTTCAACCGGCTCTATGTGCCGGGCCGCTCGCCGGGAGCCGTGATCGAGGCCCTGTGCTGGGCTCACAGTCGGAGGAAGTTCTACGAGCTTGCCGATATCGCGGCGAGCAAGAGGCGCGGCGAGCAGGCGCCGCCGATCTCGCCGCTGGCGATGGAGGCGGTGAAGCGGACCGACGCGCTGTTCGACATCGAACGCGAGATCAACGGCAAGAGTGCCGATCAGCGCCTTGCCGTGCGCCGGGAGGCGAGCGCGCCGCTCGTCGCCGATCTCGAGGACTGGATGCGCACGGAGCGTGCCAGGCTGTCGCGCCACGCCTCTGTCGCCAAGGCGATGGATTACATGCTCAGACGCTGGGACGGCTTCACCCGTTTCCTCGATGACGGCCAGATCTGCCTCACGAACAACGCTGTCGAGAGGGCGCTTCGGGTCATCGCTTTGGGACGAAAATCCTGGCTGTTCTGCGGCTCCGATCGCGGCGGAGTGCGGGCGGCGGCGATGTACACCCTCATCGGCACCGCCAAGCTCAACGATGTCGATCCCCAGGCCTGGCTCGCCGATGTTCTCGGACAGATTGCCGATCTGCCGCAAAGCGACCTGCACCAGCTCCTGCCCTGGAACTGGAAGACAGCCCAGCACCAGGCCCTGGCCGCCTAAGCCGGACCTCACCAGAGACACCGTCTTCCCTGCGGCCGAGGCCGCGTCTCTGCGCGGTCCACCGTGAGCGTCACCGTGGGGCTGAGCGTCACTCGCCTGCCCACCTTGGAACTCCCCGTCACGTTCCGCGATTCACCGTCTGCGGTCCCCGCCGGATGCTTACAACACGGCTACCGAGCCGGGAGGACAGGCGTTCCCGATCCGCGTCCAGACGCGGGCCGACCTGGCGGCGGCGCGCTTCGACCTGCTGGCCTGGCAGGACCCCTTGGCCGGGGACGGCCCCGCCTCGCCCTTCTGGATACAGGACGCCATGCCGGAGGCGGCGGTCGTAAGCGCCGCGCCGTCACCCTCGTTGTTGTCTGAGATTTTCGTGGTCATCTGGACCCCGTCAACGACGGAGGTGACAGATGACAGACACATTGCATGAACGAGTGACGGAGGACGCCACCGACGCTTCGGTCGCGGTCGCGACGAGCGCGCACGGCGCACGGGTCTGGCCGGAAGCGGTGAAGGCGCGGATCGTGGAGGAGACGTTCGAGGAGGGAGCGACGGTGGCGGGGGTTGCCCGGCGTCACGGCCTCTCACGGACGCAGTTGAGCGGCTGGCGGCGCATGGCTCGGGACGGGCTTCTCGGCCCGGTCGCCGGCGCGGGCGACGATCCGTTCGGCCTGGTCCCGGTGACGGTGTCGGTCGCTGCTGAGCGGAACGGCGCGGCCTCGGTGCCCGCGGATGGTATCGCGATCGAGATCGCCGACATCCGGGTGGTGGTGCCGCCGGACTTCGACGCGGGGCACCTGTCGCGCATCCTGGTCTGCGTTCGGGCCGCGCCATGATCCTGACCGGGGAGAAGATCCGGGTCTGGCTGGCGACCCGCCCCGTCGACTTCCGAAAGGGACATGACGGGCTGTCGGCGGTGGTGCAGACGGTGCTGGGTCACGACCCCTATAGCGGCGCGGTCTTCGCCTTCCGCTCCAAGCGAGGCGACAGAATGAAGATCCTGGTCTGGGACCGCACCGGGCTGGTCATGGTCTACAAGCGCCTGGAGGGCGGCGGCTTCCAGTGGCCGCGCCCCTCGGACGGCGTGATCGGACTGTCGCCGGCGCAGTTCTCGGCGTTGTTCGAAGGTCTCGACTGGAAGGCGGTCCGGGCCGTGCGACGGCCTCGGCCGCGCCAGGCGGCCTGACCGCGCAGCTTGCCGTTTCACCGGGGAACGGTGTCCATCCCACCGTCTCCCCGGTGTCGCCAAGACGAGCTATCCGGCCCCGTTTACGGCGGGGCCGGAAGCATGTTCACCTTGCGTTACCTCATTGATTCTGCTAGAGGAATCCCATGATAACCAGCATGGGAAGCGCCGTTCCCGTGAGTGATCTGCAACGCCGTCTGGCGGCCGTCGAAGCCCAACTTGCGAAGGAGCGTGCCGAGCGCAAGGCCGCCGAGGACGCGCTGGCTGTGTCCGAGCGGGCGCGCGAACGCCTGGAGCGGATCATCGCCTCGCTGAACCATGCCGTGTGGGGCGCGCGCTCGGAGAAGCGCCATGCCGATCAGGACCGGCTGCCGCTGTTCGAGGACATCGCGGTCGCCGAGGGGATGCTGGCGGAAGCCCAGGAGAAGGCCGACGCGGCGACCGGCAGGCAGCGGCGCAAGCCACAGCCGACCAATCGCAACCTCGGCCATCTGCCCAAGCACCTCGAACGCTTCGAGAAGGTGATCGAGCCGGAGAGCGCGGAGTGCCCTTGCGGCTGCGGCGAGATGGTGAAGGTCGGCGAGGACCGCACCGAGCGGCTCGACGTCGTGCCGGCGAAGTTGAGGGTGCTGGTGACGATCCGGCCGAAATACATCTGCCGCGCCTGCGAAGGCAAACAGAGCACCCAGGCGCCGGCGCCGGAATATCTGGTGCCGCGCGGCCTGCCGACCGAGGCGCTGGTGGCGCACACGCTGGTCGCCAAGTTCGCCGATCACCAACCGTTCTACCGTCAGAGCGAGGCATACCGTCGCGAGGGGATCGACCTCGACCGCACCATGCTGGGGAACTGGGCGGGGCGCGGGATGCAGGTGCTGGCCCCGGTGATCGACCGGATGATCGAGCACCTCAAGGCGTCGGACGGTCTGTTCATGGACGAGACCACGGTGCCGGTGATGGCGCCGGGGACCGGCAAGACGCGCCTCGACTATCTGTGGGCGATCGCCCGCGATCAGCGCGGCTATGGCGGGGCCGACCCGCCGATCGTGGTGTTCCACCACTCGCGCCATCGAAGTGCGAAGGTCGCTCTTGAGTTGATGCGGGGCTACACCGGCGGCGGCCCGCTGCACGTGGACGGCTACAGGGTGTACGACGCGCTCGGCGATCCGAAGCAGACGGTCAGCCCATGGGTGCTTGCCTACTGCTGGGTCCACTGGCGGAGACGCTTCGTCGACTTCCAGCGCGGCACGGCCTCGCCCGTGTGCGAGGAAATCCTCGAACGGATCGCGGCGCTGTACCGGATCGAGGCCATGGTGCGCGGCCACCCGCCGGAGCTTCGGCTGAAGGCGCGGCAGGAGTTGTCGGCACCGATCGTCGAGGCCATGCGGCCCTGGCTTGAGGCCCAGCTCGACCGTCTGTCCAGCGCGTCCGAACTCGCCAAGCACATCCGATATGCCCTCAAGCGCTGGGACGGCCTGTGCCGGTTCCTCCATGACGGGCGTATCGAGATGGACACCAACCCCATCGAGAACCTCATCCGCCCGGTGAAGCTCACAAAGAAAAACGCGCTCTTCGCCGGCAGCGACGACGGCGCCAGGACATGGGCGCGGTGTGCCAGCCTGATCGGCACCTGCAAGGTAAGCATCCGGCGGGGACCGTCTGTGCGATAAGCTGAAAATCGGCGAGTGTTCGCGATCGGTGGTGGGCACCGTGGTGCCCACCGTGGAGCAGACGGAGGCGATCGCGGATGTCGAATGAACAGCAGGCGAATTTGGGTGCCGAGGCCGAGGCCGGGAAACGCCGCCGGGCCCGGAAGTGGAGCGACGCCGACAAGCGGCGGATCGTTGCGGAGAGCTACGCGCCCGGCGCCACGGTGACGGCGGTGGCGAAGCGCAACGACGTGCGCGCCAATCTGGTGTTCGATTGGCGACGTCGGTTTCGCGAGGAGGATGGCGAGGCCGGGGGCGGCGGGTTCGTGCCGGTGATTGTCACGCCGTCGGGCGATGCACCGCCGGAGGACGGCTACTTCGGCGCAGCGCCGGCGGCCGGGCGGATCGAGATCGCGCTTTCCGGTGGCGTGCGGGTGACGGTTGACGGAACGGTGGATGCCCCTGCGCTGGCGCGGGTGCTTGCGGTCGTGGAGCGCCGATGATCCCGGTCCCGGGCAGCGTGCGGGTGTGGTTGGCGACCGGGGTGACGGACATGCGCCGTGGCATGAACACGCTGGCGCTTCAGGTTCAGGAGGGTCTCGGCCGCGATCCCCACGCGGGGGATCTCTACGTGTTCCGCGGACGCCGCGGCGATCTCGTCAAAATTTTGTGGCATGACGGTCTCGGGTTCTCGCTCTACGCCAAGCGCCTGGAGCGGGGCCGGTTCACTTGGCCGTCGGCATCGGGCGGCGCACTGTCGATCAGCTCGGCGCAGCTCGCCTACCTGCTTGAGGGGATCGAGTGGCGCAACCCGGTTCGCACTTGGCGCCCGTCGCGGGTGGGCTGAGGCCGGGCGAATCACCCTGCGCGATTGGCAATTGCCGTGAGGCTGCGAATCTGATTCATTCCCGGCCATGACGGTCACGGCCCGACGCGACGTTGAAACTCTCGAGGCGGCGCTTGCGGCCTCGGAGGCTCGGGCAACGGCGGCCGAGGAGCAGATCACCTCGCTGAAGCTGATGGTCGAGAAGCTGCGCCGTGCGCTCTACGGGCAGCGCTCGGAGCGCACGGTGCGTCTCCTCAACCAACTGGAGCTTGCGCTCGACGAGCTGACGGCGGACGCGACGGAGGACGATCTCGCGGCCGAGCAAGCCGCGGCCGAGACCACCCAGGTCAAGGGGTTCACGCGCCGCAAGCCGTCGCGCAAGCCCTTCCCCGAGCATCTGCCGCGCGAGCGGGTGGTGGTTCCTGCACCGACATCGTGCGCGTGCTGCGGGTCGGAGCGGCTGTCGAAGATCGGCGAGGACGTGACCGAGACGCTTGAGGTGATCCCGCGCCGGTGGAAGGTGATCCAGACGATCCGCGAGAAGTTCACCTGCCGCGATTGCGAGAAGGTCTCGCAGCCGCCGGCGCCGTTCCACGCGGTGCCGCGAGGTTGGGCGGGTCCGAACCTTCTGGCGACGATCGTGTTCGAGAAATATGGCCAGCACCAGCCGTTGAACCGGCAGCGCGAGCGCTACGCGCGCGAGGGGGTCGACCTGAGCCTGTCGACGCTGGCCGATCAGGTCGGGGCCTGCGCCGTGGCGCTGAAACCGCTGCATGACCTGATCGCCGATCACGTGCTTGCGGCCCGGCGCTTGCACGGCGACGACACTCCCGTCCCGGTGCTGGCCAAGGGCAAGACCGTCACCGGGCGGGCTTGGGCCTATGTGCGTGACGACAGGCCGTTCGGCGGTCCGGATCCGCCGGCCGTGCTGTTCCGATACTCCCGCGACCGTTCGGGCAATCACCCGGTCGAGCACCTGAAGACCTTTGCCGGGGTGCTTCAAGCCGATGCCTATGCTGGCTTCAACCGGCTCTATGTGCCGGGCCGCTCGCCGGGAGCCGTGATCGAGGCCCTGTGCTGGGCTCACAGTCGGAGGAAGTTCTACGAGCTTGCCGATATCGCGGCGAGCAAGAGGCGCGGCGAGCAGGCGCCGCCGATCTCGCCGCTGGCGATGGAGGCGGTGAAGCGGACCGACGCGCTGTTCGACATCGAACGCGAGATCAACGGCAAGAGTGCCGATCAGCGCCTTGCCGTGCGCCGGGAGGCGAGCGCGCCGCTCGTCGCCGATCTCGAGGACTGGATGCGCACGGAGCGTGCCAGGCTGTCGCGCCACGCCTCTGTCGCCAAGGCGATGGATTACATGCTCAGACGCTGGGACGGCTTCACCCGTTTCCTCGATGACGGCCAGATCTGCCTCACGAACAACGCTGTCGAGAGGGCGCTTCGGGTCATCGCTTTGGGACGAAAATCCTGGCTGTTCTGCGGCTCCGATCGCGGCGGAGTGCGGGCGGCGGCGATGTACACCCTCATCGGCACCGCCAAGCTCAACGATGTCGATCCCCAGGCCTGGCTCGCCGATGTTCTCGGACAGATTGCCGATCTGCCGCAAAGCGACCTGCACCAGCTCCTGCCCTGGAACTGGAAGACAGCCCAGCACCAGGCCCTGGCCGCCTAAGCCGGACCTCACCAGAGACACCGTCTTCCCTGCGGCCGAGGCCGCGTCTCTGCGCGGTCCACCGTGAGCGTCACCGTGGGGCTGAGCGTCACTCGCCTGCCCACCTTGGAACTCCCCGTCACGTTCCGCGATTCACCGTCTGCGGTCCCCGCCGGATGCTTACCCTGCATCCCGCGCCCCGCCCAGTTCCCCAGCATGGTGCGGTCGAGGTCGATCCCCTCGCGACGGTATGCCTCGCTCTGACGGTAGAACGGTTGGTGATCGGCGAACTTGGCGACCAGCGTGTGCGCCACCAGCGCCTCGGTCGGCAGGCCGCGCGGCACCAGATATTCCGGCGCCGGCGCCTGGGTGCTCTGTTTGCCTTCGCAGGCGCGGCAGATGTATTTCGGCCGGATCGTCACCAGCACCCTCAACTTCGCCGGCACGACGTCGAGCCGCTCGGTGCGGTCCTCGCCGACCTTCACCATCTCGCCGCAGCCGCAAGGGCACTCCGCGCTCTCCGGCTCGATCACCTTCTCGAAGCGTTCGAGGTGCTTGGGCAGATGGCCGAGGTTGCGATTGGTCGGCTGTGGCTTGCGCCGCTGCCTGCCGGTCGCCGCGTCGGCCTTCTCCTGGGCTTCCGCCAGCATCCCCTCGGCGACCGCGATGTCCTCGAACAGCGGCAGCCGGTCCTGATCGGCATGGCGCTTCTCCGAGCGCGCGCCCCACACGGCATGGTTCAGCGAGGCGATGATCCGCTCCAGGCGTTCGCGCGCCCGCTCGGACACAGCCAGCGCGTCCTCGGCGGCCTTGCGCTCGGCACGCTCCTTCGCAAGTTGGGCTTCGACGGCCGCCAGACGGCGTTGCAGATCACTCACGGGAACGGCGCTTCCCATGCTGGTTATCATGGGATTCCTCTAGCAGAATCAATGAGGTAACGCAAGGTGAACATGCTTCCGGCCCCGCCGTAAACGGGGCCGGATAGCTCGTCTTGGCGACACCGGGGAGACGGTGGGATGGACACCGTTCCCCGGTGAAACGGCAAGCTGCGCGGTCAGGCCGCCTGGCGCGGCCGAGGCCGTCGCACGGCCCGGACCGCCTTCCAGTCGAGACCTTCGAACAACGCCGAGAACTGCGCCGGCGACAGTCCGATCACGCCGTCCGAGGGGCGCGGCCACTGGAAGCCGCCGCCCTCCAGGCGCTTGTAGACCATGACCAGCCCGGTGCGGTCCCAGACCAGGATCTTCATTCTGTCGCCTCGCTTGGAGCGGAAGGCGAAGACCGCGCCGCTATAGGGGTCGTGACCCAGCACCGTCTGCACCACCGCCGACAGCCCGTCATGTCCCTTTCGGAAGTCGACGGGGCGGGTCGCCAGCCAGACCCGGATCTTCTCCCCGGTCAGGATCATGGCGCGGCCCGAACGCAGACCAGGATGCGCGACAGGTGCCCCGCGTCGAAGTCCGGCGGCACCACCACCCGGATGTCGGCGATCTCGATCGCGATACCATCCGCGGGCACCGAGGCCGCGCCGTTCCGCTCAGCAGCGACCGACACCGTCACCGGGACCAGGCCGAACGGATCGTCGCCCGCGCCGGCGACCGGGCCGAGAAGCCCGTCCCGAGCCATGCGCCGCCAGCCGCTCAACTGCGTCCGTGAGAGGCCGTGACGCCGGGCAACCCCCGCCACCGTCGCTCCCTCCTCGAACGTCTCCTCCACGATCCGCGCCTTCACCGCTTCCGGCCAGACCCGTGCGCCGTGCGCGCTCGTCGCGACCGCGACCGAAGCGTCGGTGGCGTCCTCCGTCACTCGTCCATGCAATGTGTCTGTCATCTGTCACCTCCGTCGTTGACGGGGTCCAGATGACCACGAAAATCTCAGACAACAACGAGGGTGACGGCGCGGCGCTTACCGCCCTTCTGGGAGGAGGCGCCGATGCTGGAGGCGGAACTGCTGCCGGGCAGCCGTCCGCTGGCGGCGCTGGCCGGGGAGACCGGGGCCACGGTCGAGGGGCTGCGGCTCGAAGGCGGCGCGCTGGTGGTGAAGATCGAGCGCGCCCCGCTTGTCGCGCAGGTGCGCATCGCGGGGATCGGCGCGGTTGCGGCGGATGCCGCCCTGATGGTGCGGCTCGACTACGCGCTGCCGCTGCCGGTGACGATAGGCTCGCTGACCGATCTGTGGAGCGTCGTGCACGGCCCGGACCCTCGGAGACGGGGACGGGGACGGGCCGCGGCGATGGCGAGCTCCTGACGGCGCTCGACGGCTGGCTGGCGGGGCGCACGACACGGCGGATCGCGGCCGACATCTGGGGCGCGGACAGCGTGGCCGGCTGGGATCCCGACCACTGGCTGCGCTCGAAGACGCGCCGGCGGATCGGGAAGGCCCGCGCGCTCATGGAGGGCGGCTGGCGCGCCCTTGCGGCGGGACGCCGGGGAAGCGGGACGTGACGCCCCGTTGCCCTCCGGTCCGCCTCTTACCCCCAGTCGTTCGGGTCCGGGTTGCCGGCGGCCCCCGCCGGTGCGGGCGCCGGGTCCGTCGGCACCTTGACGCTCTCGGCCCGTTCGGGGTCGTCGCGGCCGCCGGTCCTGTCGGAAAGCGGCGGCGGTTCCGCCTTGTATCCCATGTGCCGGGCGATGACGCCGGCGGCGCGTTCGGCGGCGTCGCGGAGCGCGGCGTCGTCGAGATGGGCGTAGATGGCGGTGGTCTCGCGGCGGCGGTGGCCGAGCAGCTTGCCGACGGTGGCGAGCCCGACGCCGTTTATCACGCCCTGCGAGGCGTAGGTGTGCCGGCAGTCGTGGATACGCAGCCCCGGCAGGCCCGCCTCCTCGCGGACGATGCGCCAGACGGCGTTGAGCCGCGACCAGGTGAGGTCCTCGGGGAAGACGCGCCCGCTCTCCCCGCTGCGCGGCAGCGCGGCGAGGACCGCCGCCGCTTCCGGCCCGAGCCAGAGGGTGCGCGGCCCGGTCTTGGAGTCCTCGATGCGGACGCTGCCGCCGTCTTCGGTCAACGCGCCGATCCCGTCCCGGTGCAGGTTGAGAATCTCGGACAAGCGCGCCCCGGTCAGCACCAGCAGCCGGAGCGTCGCCACGAGCCAGGGGTGGCTCTCGTGGCGGCGGTCGAGCGCCGCGCCGAGGCGTTCGAGTTCCTCGGCGCGCAGAAACCGCGCGACGGGCCGGCGCGGGTTGCGCACGATGTTGGCGCAGGCGTCGGGGACATGGCCGCCGAGTTCGCCCCACTGGCGGGCGGAGGCGAGCATGGCGCGCAGTATCTCGAAGGCGCGGTTGGCCGCGCCGGGCCTGTCTGCGCTGGCGGCGTCGAACCATGCCGAGACCCGCACATGGTCGATGGCGTCGAGCCGGAGCCGGCCGAAGGCGGGCATCAGGCGGGCGCGGAGATAGGTGTCGTAGGTCTCCAGCGAGGACGGCTTCCATCGGTGGCGCCGGCGCTCGCGGTAGCGGGCGGCAAAGTCGCGGAAAAGGGGCGCCCGCGCCTTGCGCGGCGGCGTCACGTCCTCGCCGCCCCAGAGCCGCGCCAGCACGGCGGCGCCCTCGCGCCGGGCGGCGTCGAGGGAGAGTTCGGGGAAGCGCCCGAGCGTGACCTTGCGCATGCGCCCCCGCACGCGGGTCTGGAGAATGTACGACTTCACCCCCGAGGGCTGCACCCGCACCCCGAAATGCGCCAGCAGGGCGTCCCAGATGGTGTATTCCCTCGCCTGCGGCTTGGCGGCGGCGACGGCCTTGACGGTCAGCCGATAGCGGTGGTTGGCGGCGCTCATGACCGGTCCTCAGGCCCGCTGCCGGTCATCGCTCCGTGGACGATGCCGCTGATGCGGCCGGCGGCCGCGCGGACGTGACCGTCGGCGAGATGGGCGTAGCGCTCGGTCGAGGCGGTGTCGGCATGGCCGAGCAGCCGCCCGACGGTGTAGAGGTCGAGGCCGCTCATCACGGCGTGGGAGGCGAAGGTGTGGCGGCAGTCGTGGATGCGCACGCCGTCGAGCGCGGCCAGCGCCCGGAGCCGGTGCCAGCGCGGGCCGAGGTCGCGCATCGGCCCGTCGCCGCGCGCGTTGGGGAAGACGAACGGCCCGGTGCGCGGCAGCGCCGCCAGCACCGCCCGCGCCGGGGCGGCAAGCTGGATCGCCTTCGGCCCGGTCTTCGAATCCGGCAGCACCGCGCGGCTGCCGCGTATCCGGTCCCATTCGAGGCCGGCGATCTCGGAGGACCGCGCGCCGGTGAACAGCAGCAGCCGGATCGCGGCGGCGGCCTGTTTGTCCTCGGCATGGTCGAGGACGAAGCCGAGGCGCTGCAACTCGCCGGCCGACAGGAAGCGCTCGCGCGGCGCGGTCCTGTAGCGGCGCATGTTGCGGCAGGGGTTCGACCCTTGGGGGCGAAGCTCCCAGAGCTCGGCCTGGCGCATCATAACGGAGAGCACCGGCAGCGTCCGGTTGGCGTTGCCGGGGGTGCCGCTCATGGAATCGAACCAGCGCCGCACGGCGGCGCGGTCGATCTCGGCGACGCGCATCTCCCCGAAGACGGGCAGCAGGTGGCGGGCGATCATCTGGCGGTTGCCTTCGCGGGTCGAGGGCTTCCAGCGCCGGCCCTGGCGGCGCATGAACTCCTCGGCGAAGTCGGCGAAGAGCGGCCCGGCCTACGGCGCGCCCTTCGCTTCGGCGAGGGCGGCAAGCGCCTTGGCGCGGGCCTCGGCGGCGGTCAGGTCGTCGGGCGTCCCGAGGATAATGGGCTTGCCCGCGAGGCGCACGAAATACGACTTCGCGCCGTCCTTCGCGACCTTGAGGCCGAAGGCGGGCAGGTCGCGGTCGATAACGGTGAGGCCGTTTCGGGTTTTGCGGCGCTGCTCGAACGGCCGCTTGACGGTCCGTTCGTCGATGGGGGCATGGATGGGCATGGCGGTCTCCGCTGTCTGTTCCCTGGGCCGCCGCCTGCACCGGGGTAACAGGACGGCGGTTGAAGGGAGACAGCGCAGCCCGCGCGCGGGATCGCGGCAACCGGGAAACCCCGGCCCAACCCGCTGACGAAACACGGAAAAATACCGCCTGAAGGTGGCTGGCCGGATCTCGCTCGGAGCGCCAAGGGCGCGTGGGGTGTGAGATTTTCCGCCGGCCCTGGCCGGTCGGAAGCCAATTTGCGCGGAATTTTCGATGGGGGAATCGACGCCGGGGAACCCGGCGGAGGGGAGCCTCCGCGGCGTTTGAGCGGCGGGGCTGGGCGCGGTGGCCGATGCATTCATGCGCAGCATGATGCGAGGCCGCGCGGTACGAAGTGCGCGCGGTCGTGCCGTGTTGTCTCGCGGTTTAGCCCGATAGGAACTCGGGTTTTTTTCCCACATTGGGCTGCCGGTGAATTCCCCGGGATTGTGGCCGAGCGTGGGATGGGTGGACCTGGCGGCTTTGCGTCGCCGGGGCGGTTTCGTAGTCTCGGACTGACGAGGAACAACAAGGAAGAGGCCCGCACGGGCTGATCCCCGCCGGGCCATGGCCGGTTTGCAGCTTCGTTACGAGACGGGGCTTACCGGCGAGGAATACGTTAAGACCGAGGCGTGGCGCGAGGCAAGGCTTGAGCGCTGCCCGAATCACCCGCACGGCGGATGTTCCGTGGGCAGCCACGGCACCTACGGGCGGAAGACCCCGCCCGGTGCGAAGGTTCCCCGCTGGTATTGCCGTGAGAGCCATACGACGATCAGCATGCTGGCCGACTGCCTGTCGTCGCGGCTGCCGGGCACGCTCGACGATCTGGAAGCGGTTGTTGTGGCGGCGGAGAAAGCCGGCAGCCTGGAGGAGGCAGCGAACGAGGTGCGCTGCCCCGAGGACGAAGACGCGATCGAGCTTCCCGGCGCGATGCGCTGGGTGCGCCACCGGCTTCGCCTGGTCCACAACGTTCTTGTCCGTGTCATCGGCCTGATCCCCGACCGGCTGGCGGGCTGCGCGGCCACCATGGTGGCGGTTCGCGAGCGTCTCAACAGCGACAGCGCCTTGATGGCGCTGCGTGGCCTGGTGTCTGAGCAACTGCAGATGCTGCCCGCCCCATTGGGCTTCCAACCCCACGGAATCGGCACGATGAGTCGCAAGGCGGGCTTCCAACACTCGATGGGGCCTGATCCCCCTCCGGCGGCGGCGTAGCGTCATGGTCCCGGGGCCGAAGAGCCCCAGCAACGAGGACCATGACATGAAGGAATCCGACGACGACCTTCGCCAGGCGATCGCGCTGTTCCGATACGGCGTCATCGCCGATCTGGTGCATCTGCCGATGGGCGCCAAGGGCGTCGGCGACAAGCTTCGCGAGAAGGCGAGCCAGACCTATGCCATCCCCGGAACCGACCGGACCCGTGTCGCCGCCGACACCATGCGGGACTGGATCAGGCATTATCGCGATGGCGGCTTCGAGGCGCTCTACCCCAGACCACGTAGCGACCGCGGGAAGCCCCGGCGGCTGCCGGCCGAGGTCGCCGAGCGCCTGGTCACGCTGAAGGTCGACAACCCGACCTGGCCGGTGCGCGCGATCATCCGCGCGGCCGTCGAGGAGGGCATCGATCACCCGCTCGCTCCATCCACCGTGCACCGGCTGCTGAGCCGCGAGGGGCTGTTCGACGGCAAGCCGCCGGACGGCGCCGACCGCCGCCGCTTCGCCTTCCGGGACGCCGGCGAGCTGTGGATGAGCGACGTCATGCACGGGCCGAAGGTCCGGCACGGCCGGAGCCGACGCAAGACCTACCTGATCGCCTTCATCGACGACGCCACCCGGGTCGTGCCCTTCGCCGCCTTCGCCATGGCCGAGAGCGTCCAGGCCTTCCTGCCCGTGTTCAAGAACGCGCTGATCCGCCGCGGCCTGCCGCAGCGCCTCTATGTCGACAACGGCGCCGCCTACCGCTCCCGCCAGCTCGCCCTGATCTGCGCGAAGCTGGGCATCGTGCTGGTGCATGCCAGGCCGTATCAACCAGCGGGAAAGGGCAAGATCGAACGGTGGTTCAGAACGCTTCGCGCCGGCTGGCTCGCCCATCTCGATGCGCCGGTCCTGGACAGCCTCCAGACGCTCAACCGCAGCCTGTGGGCGTGGATCGAGGGCGAGTATCACAACAGTCCGCATCGCGGCCTTGAGGGGCGCACCCCGCTCGAGCAATGGGCACTCGCCTCGGCCGCGGTCCGCTACCCCGACGCCACGCTGGACCTCGACGATATCTTCCTCTTCGAGGCCAAGCGGCTGGTCCACAAGGACCGCACCGTCAGCCTGAACGGCCGCGTCTACGAGGTCGACGCCCTGCTGGTCGGCCACAGGGTGGTGCTGCGCTACGACCCGGATGCGCCGCCGTCGCGGCCGCTCGGCGTGGTGCACGACGGCAAGCCTGTCGGCCAGGCAACCCGCCTCGACGCCTACGCCAACACCGCGGTGAAGCGCGGCCACTACTCCAAGAAGATCGAACCCGACGACCCGGCCCCAGAGCCGCCGCCCTCGCCGCTCAAGATGCGCAAGTTCAAGGAGGACGACTGATGTACCAGCGCCACTTCGCCTTCACCCGCATGCCCTTCGAGACCGTGGCGGAGACCGACGAGCTGTTCGAATCCAGCGCGCGCCGCGAGGCCGAGGCCCGGCTCGGCCACCTCATCGAGCTCAAGGGCATCGGCATGCTCACCGGTGAGGTCGGTGCCGGCAAGACAACCGTGTGCCGGCATCTTACCGCCCAGCTCCACCCCGGCCTGTTCCGAGTCCACTACGTCTCGCTGACCACCGGCAACGTGCTCGACATGTACAAGTCCATCGCCTGGGAGATCGGCATCACCGTCGAGCGCTCGCGATCCTCGGCCCACCACGCGATCAGGACCGAGATCTCGCGCCTCGCGACCGAGGCCAGGCAGTTCCCGGTGCTGGTCGTCGACGAGGCCCATCATCTGCGCAACGACGTGCTGGAGGACCTCCGCCTGCTGACCAACTTCGCGATGGACTCCGAGAACCGCATGTGCCTGATCCTGGTCGGGCTGACCGAGCTCAGGCGGCGGCTGTCGATGGCGGTGCACGAATCGCTCTCCCAGCGCGTCGTCGTCCGCCACCACCTCACCGGCCTCGACCGCGACGAGGTCGAGGCCTATCTGACCCACCGCCTGCGCCTCGCCGGATGCGAGCTGCCGCTGTTCGAGGACGCCGCCGTCGAGGCCCTGTTCCAGGGAACCCGCGGCCTGCCGCGCCAGGTCAACCGCCTCGCCCACTACGCGCTGTCGGCCGCCGCCCTGGAGAAGGCGAAGACGGTCAACGCCGGCCACCTCCAGAATGCCATCGAGGAGCTCAAGCCGTGACCGGCACCGGGGACGCGGCGGCGAACGGCTTCCCGACGCGGGCGCCGGTGGAGCTGGAGGACCGGCCGCGCCAGCAGCAGTGGCTCATCGACGGGCTGTGGGGGCGCCAGGCGGTCGGCATCGTCGGCGGCGAGCCCAAGTGCGGCAAGTCCTTCCTGGCGCTCGACCTCGCCGTCGCGGTCGCCGCCGGCGTCCCCTGCCTGCGCCGCTTCGCCGCCGACGAGCCAGGACCCGTCCTGCTGTTCGCCGCCGAGGACGCCGGCCACATCGTGCGTGCCCGGCTCCAGGGTATCGCGAGCGCCGCAGGCGCCCGGTTCGAGAGCCTCGACATCGCAGTCATCGACGTGCCCGCGCTGCGCCTCGATCATCGCGCCGACCGCCGGCGGCTGGTCGAGACGGTGCAACGCATCCGGCCCCGCCTCGTCGTCCTCGACCCCCTGGTCCGGCTGCACGGCGTCGACGAGAACACCGTCGCCGAGGTCGCCCCCATCCTCGGCTTCCTACGCGACATCCAGCGCCGCTTCGGAGCCGCCGTCCTGCTCGTCCACCACGCCCGCAAGAGCGGCGCCACAAGGCCCGGCCAGGCCCTGCGCGGAAGCTCGGAACTGCACGCGTGGGGCGATTCGAATCTCTACCTGCGCCGACGCGACAGGCAGATCGTCATGACCGTCGAGCACCGCGCCGCCCCCGGCCTCAATGACATCGAGATCGAACTCGCCGATGACGGCAAGGGGCCCGCGCTGCGCCTCCGCCAAGTGGATACTGCCGAGGCCGCGCCCGAGCCCGAAACCGCCGAACGGCGCATCCTCAAGGCGCTCGCCGAAGCCGGGACGCCGCTGTCGCAGCGCCAGATCCGCGAACGCGCCGCGACCCGGCACAAGACCGTCGGCGTCGTCCTCAAAAAGCTCGTCCGCGAAGGACGCGTCCGGCACGACGCCGAGGGGCACTACGGCCTCGCCGCGGGCCAGGCCGAAAAGGCCTCCCCGGCCGCCAACGGCAGCCACCCCGACAACGCCCGGTTCCCGGTTCCCGGTTCCGCCCATCCCTAGGGGTTCGAGGGGGAACCGCTCACGGGAACCACCCTCGCAAACCGCTCGTCAGGCTCCGGCCACGACAAGGCGTCGAGCGATCGGCCCATGGCCGAAAGCTCCGCTTACGGCCATGGATGCACTCAGTCGGGCGGACGGCGGCGGGTCACCCGAAGGGCCGTAGCGCAGCGAAGGAGCCGCGTAGCGGCTTGACGCGCCGACGGCCGGCCGACACCCCCCCACCCCCTCTCTTCCTTCCGACAATGACCAAACAGCGTGGGAAATCCGCCTCGCCGCCGCGCGAAATAATCCGGCAAATCTGCGGTCAGCTAATCTGGGAAACAACAGCCGAACGAAGTGCAAGCGCGCTCCGAAGGAGCGGCGGCATGAGTGACGGCGCCAATGCGGCGGGCAGTGCGCCGGGATCGGCGCAGAAGCCGGAGCAGCCATGCGAAGCATGGTGCGAAGGCGGACGACACGACGGCCGACCGGCAGGTCGGCGGAGCCGACGGCGGGAGCGCGCAGCGCGATGCCCCCGGATCGTCGTCCGGGGCAGGCTCCGGCGAACGCACCGGCGATCGGCGAGCGCAGCGAGCCGGAGCACGAGCGCCGCGCGAAGCGCGCGCGAGGATCCGGTGGCGGCGGCACCGGTGTGCGCACGCGAAAACGGGCCGCGCCGCCGCCGGAGCGACGACACGGCCCGCGAGGTGTTTCGGTCTAAGCGGCGCAGCGAACCACGGGGATGCCGAGCTGGCGCGCCTTGTCGACGAGGTTTTCGGTGATGCCGCTGCCGGGGAACGCGATGACGCCCTTCGGCAGGAGGTTCAGCAGTTCGTCGTTGCGGCGGAACGGAGCGGCGCGGCCATGGCGGTCCCAGTCGGGCTTGCAGACGACCTGGTGGACGCCGTTCTTCTCGGCCCACTGCGCCGCGATCCGCTCGACGCCGGGGCCGCCGCCGTGCACGAGCACCATGTCGGCATACTTGGCGCGGACCTTGTCGAGGCGGTCGAACACCGCGCCGGGGTCGGTCACGTCCTTGCCGCCGGCGATGGCGACCAGCGTTCCCTGCGGCAGGTGCGCCATGGTCTTGCGATCCTTCTTGGCGCGCATGTAGTCGCGGGCGTCGATGGCGGCGCTGGTGAGCGTGCCGGTCTGCGAGACGTGGCTGCCGCGCCGGGGCCGCCAGGTGCTGCCGGTGGCGTCGCGGTAGCTCTCGGCGGCTGCGTCGCGCAGGGTCTCGAAGGCGTCGCGGCGGGCGGTGAGGTTCTGCGCGCGGTCGGTCTTCAGCTCCAGCTCGAACGACTTGATCTCGGTGCCGTCCTGCTCGCGCTGGAGGTCGCGGAGCTCGGGCATGAGCTTGTCGGCGGCGCGGTCGAGGCGCTGGGTCTGGGCGTCGAGCATGTTGACGAACCCCCACAGCAGGCTCTCGCGCTCGTCGGCGATCTGCAACCCGTCGGGCGCGACGGCGTCGGCGAGGAGCCCGAAGGCTTCCTGCATGGCGCAGATCGCCTCGTCGGCGTCCCAGACGTCCCGGGTGTCGAACTCGTCCCGCTCAGGCGTCGCGCCGTAGAGGGCTGCCTGCTCGCAGACGGTCGCGGTGACGGACTGTCCGCCGGTCTCCATGGTGTCGATATCGAAGGTCATGTCGATCTCCTTTGCGATCGGTTTCACGTCCGGGGCCGATCCCCGTTGTGATGTCCAGTTGGGGCACGCGCGCACAGGGCGAGCACCTGGCCTTAGAAGCTCTTGGGCGGAGCTGGTGCGGAAAGTTGCCGATCTTGGTGCGGAAGATCGCGCCAGCGATCTTCACGGTCGGCAACTTTCACGGTCCGCCCTTAGAGCTTCTTGGGCCAGGCCGGAGCGGAGCGGAGGACCCCGAAGGGGTTGCTGGCCCGAGCACGTGTGACACGATTGGACAGCACAGCGGGGTGAGAGGGCGCAGAATTTCAGCGGGGAATCAGGGCTGATCCGCTCGAATTAATCGAGGATTTGGGGTGGTTGCCCCCCGGCGATCTTGCATGAAGGCCGCCGGAGGGCTTGTCTCGGTGACGGTGATATCAACCTGAGACGGCCCCAATGTCGCACAAGCTGTTCCGGCACTCCATCCATTCGAATGCCCGGGTCTGGGCTTTTCTCAAGCGCGTCGATGCGGCGGAGGCGGAGGCCTGCCGAGCGGCCGGCTGTCCGCGCTGCGGCGGCACGCTTCACAGCGCGACCTACCCGCGCAAGCCCTACGGTCTGGCGGTGGATCTTCGGGACGACGCGCGGCGCTTCAGCTTGTGCTGTTCGTCATGCCGGCGCCGCGTGAAGCCGCCGTCGGTGCGTTTCTTCGGGCGCCGCTTCTACGTCGGGGCGCTGTTCCTGGTGGTGAGCGCGCTGGCTGTGGCCGGCGGCGTGCGGTTGCAGACGATCGCGCGGCGGTGCGGGGTTCCGGCCTCGACGCTGAAGCGCTGGCGGCGCTGGTGGCTGGAAGTCTTCCCGCTGACCCGGGAGTGGGGGGCGAAGCGGGGCGCGCTGGCGGCGCCCCCCGCCGACGTGCCGCTGCGCTGGCTGCTGCGCACCATGCGGGGCCGCGGCTTCCGCTCGCGGCTGTTGCGCAGCCTGGTCTGGCTGATGCCGTGGACCGGCTTTTGCGCGCTCGGCGCCGGGCCGGCGGCGCCCGCAGAAAACGTTTCTGTCATGAACGGATAGGGCGCTCTACATGGGCATCTCCCCGACACGGCCAGGGAGAGATGCCGCCATGGACAGCAACAACGGAGGGGGCGACCGCGACCGGTGGGCGCGGCTGCGCTTCGCGGTCGTCGGGCCGTTGCTGGCCTCGCCGCCGCCCACGGGGCAGTTGCGGGCGGAGCTGGAGCGGCTGTCGCAACGCGACTGGGATCACCCGTCCGGCAAGGGGCCGGTGCGCTTCTCGGTGTCGACGATCGAACGCTGGTACTACCAGGCACGGGCGGCGGACCGGGATCCGGTCAAGGCGCTGCGCCGCCGGCCGCGCACCGATGCCGGCCGCGAGCGGGCGATGTCGCCGGCGCTGATCGAGGCGCTGCGCGGCCAGTACCGGGCGCATCCGTCGTGGTCGGGGCAGCTGCATTACGACAACCTGCGGGCGCTGGTCGAGGTCGATCCGGCGCTCGGCCCGATGCCCTCCTACGCGACGCTGACCCGGGCAATGCGCAATCGCGGGTTGGTGCGCCAGCGCCGCCGGCGGCGCTTCGACCGGGAACCCGAGCGGGCGCCGGTCGAGCCGCGCGAGGTGCTGAGCTTCGAGGTCTCGCGCAGCCATGCGCTCTGGCACACCGACTTCCATCATGCCCGGTGCCGGGTGCTGACCGCGTCCGGCGCCTGGCGCACGCCGATCATGCTCGGCTTCCTCGACGACCACTCGCGGGTGGGTTGCCACCTGCAGTGGTACCTGGAGGAGACCGCCGAGGTCTTCGTCCACGGGCTCTGCCAGGCCTTCATGAAGCGCGGCCTGCCGCGCGCGCTCATGAGCGACAACGGCTCGCCGATGATGGCGGGGGAGGTCGAGGAGGGGCTGCACCGGCTCGGCATCATCCACTCCAGGACCCTCGCGGGGGCGCCTCATCAGAATGGCAAGATGGAGGTCCTGTGGGCCTCGGTCGAGGGCCGCCTGATGGCCATGCTCGAAGGCGTCGAGCCGCTCACCCTGAAGACGCTCAACGACGCGACCGTCGCCTGGGTCGAGCAGGACTACCACCGCCGGGTGCACCGCGAGCTCGGCACCACGCCGCTCAAGCGCCTGCTCGACAGCGACGATGCGTCGAGGCCCTGCCTCGGCCGCGACGAGCTCAGGGCGGCGTTCCGCATCACCGTGAAGCGCACGCTGCGGCGCTCGGACGGAACCGTGTCGCTCGAGGGCATCCGCTATCAGGTTCCCGCGCCGTGGCGCCACCTGAGCACGCTGTGGATCCGCTATGCGCGCTGGGACCTGGCCAGCGTTGATCTGGTCGACGGCCGAAGCGGCGAGCGGCTGTGCACCCTCTACCCGCTCGACCGGCGCGGCAATGCCGGCGGTATGCGCCGCCCGGCCGGGCCCGGCGACAACGATGGCGGCGGCAGCGCCGGCGGGGGCGAAGCCGCGCCGCTGCTCAGGCGCATCCTCGACGACCAGGCCGCGACGGGCCTGCCGCCGGCCTGGCTGCCTCACGCCGAAAGCCCCGGGCCGGGCGAAGACGACGATCGGGGAGACCCCTCATGAACCGCGAAATGCTCACGCTGTACGGCCTCAAGTGGAACCCCTTCTCCACCGACCTCCCGGTCGATGGCCTGATGACCACACCCGCCGTCGAGAACTTCTGCCGCAGGGTCGAACGGCATCTGGTGCGCCAGGGCGGCTTCGCCCTGATCGGCGGCCCGCCCGGCATCGGCAAGAGCGTGGCGCTGCGGTTGCTCGCCGAGCGCCTTGAGCGCATCGACAGGTTGAGCGTCGCGGTCCTCACCCATCCGTCCTCCAGCGTCGCCGACTTCTACCACGAGATCTCCGACCGCTTCGCCATCACCATGGCCCACAACAATCGCTGGAATGGGATCAAGGGACTGCGGCAGCGCTGGCTCGACCACCTCGACGACACGCGCATGCGCCCACTCCTGCTGGTCGACGAGGCACAGGAGCTGCCCAACGCGGTGCTGACCGAGATGCGCCTGCTCTCCTCGACCGACTTCGACTCGCGCACCATCCTTGGCGTGGTGCTGGCCGGTGACAACCGGCTGCTCGCAAAACTGCGCACGCCGGAGCTGCATCCCATCGACTCCCGCATCCGCCAGCGCCTCCTCATGACGCGTCCCGAAGACGAGGATCTACTGCGCCTCCTCGACCACCTGCTGGAGGAGGCCGGCAACCCCGCCCTGATGACCGCCGGCCTCAAGGACACCCTCGTCGCCCATGCCGGCGGCAACCCCAGGACGCTCACCGTCATGGCCGATGCGCTGCTCGCCGCCGGCGCCGATCAGGATCGTGAAGTGCTCGACGAAAAGCTCTTCCTGGAGACCTGGGGGGAGCCCACCAAGACCAGGAGAGCGCGCCGGTGAAGGGCTTCCCGACCCGAAGCCCGGCCGACCTTGAGGACCGCCCGAGCCGGCAGCAGTGGCTGGTCGACGGCCTCTGGGGACGCCAAGCCGTCGGCATCGTCGGCGGCGAACCCAAGTGCGGCAAATCCTTCCTGGCTCTGGACCTCGCCGTGGCCGTCGCCGCCGGCGTTCCCTGTCTGCGCCGCTTCGCCGCCAAACAGCCCGGACCGGTCCTGCTGTTCGCGGCCGAGGACGCCGGCCACATCGTGCGCGCCCGGCTTGAGGGCATCGCCCGGGCAGCCGGCGCCAGCTTCGAGACGCTCGACATCGCCGTCATCGACGCTCCCATCCTGCGCCTCGACCATGCCAACGACCGGCAGCGTCTGCGCGAGACCGTGCAGCGCATCGCGCCACGCCTCGTGGTCCTCGACCCCCTGGTCCGCCTGCACGGCGTCGATGAAAACACCGTCGCCGAGGTCGCTCCCATACTCGGCTTCCTGCGCGACCTCCAGCGCCGCTTCGAGACCGCCGTCCTGCTCGTCCACCATGCCCGCAAGAGCGGTGCCAGCCGGCCGGGCCAGGCGCTCAGGGGGTCGTCCGAGCTCCATGCCTGGGGCGACAGCAACCTCTATCTGCGCCGCCGCGACAAGCAGATCGTCATGACCGTCGAGCATCGCGCCGCTCCAGGCCTCGCCGACATCGAGATCGAACTCGCCGATGACGGCGAGGGACCCGCCCTGCGCTTGCGGCGGCCGGTGCCGGCCGAGGCCGCGCCGGAGCCGGAAACACCCGAACGGCGCATCCTCCAAGCCCTCGCCGACGCCGATGCACCGCTCTCGCAGCGCCAGATCCGCGAGCGCGCGGCAACCCGGCCCGCAACCGTCGCCGAAGCGCTGAGCAAGCTCGTCCGCGCCGGGCGCGTCGAACGCGCACCCCAGGGCGGTTACCGCCTCGCCGCCGAAAACGCGGCGCCGCCGGCCGCCGTCAACCACGCGGGCCGCAACGACGCGTTACCGAAAACCGTTACCGCCTCGAACCCCTAGGGAGGCAGGGTAACGGTAACGGGTAACACCCCTCGCCAGCCCCCGTTGCCGCACTGCGTCGAGCGATCGGCCCGTGGCCGGAAGCTTGCTTACGGCCATGGATGCACTCCGTCGGATGGACGGCGGGGGGTCACCCGAAGGGCCGGAGCGAAGCGGAGGAGCCGCGTAGCGGCTTGACCCGCCGACGGCCGTCCGACACCCCCGGTCACCCCACCAGCCGCGAACGATGCCCATCAAACAAACCGATCACCGCGCCATCAGATACCGAGAGCGCGCTCACGGGGTGGCGTAATTCTCTCCACCTGCACGGACCCCATCGGCGCTGCCGGCTGCACGATGTCCGCAACGATGGCCGGACCTGTCGGCCGCATTGGCAAGCGGAGCGCGCAGCCCGCGCCAGCGGGCGGAGGCGCGAGGGATAGGAGCGGTTATCGCAGGGAGCGCCAGCGACCGGAGATTCGAGCGGATAGCCCGGTCGCGAAGCGACGCGCCCAACCCTCCTGTCCGATTGCACGACCGAGCCCGCATCAGGCCGCGTCCCGGACGGGCTTGAGATGATCGAAGTCGTCGGAGTTGGCGACGATGCGCCTCGCGGACCCGGAGAGGTCGAAGATGAAGACGAGCGCATCATCGGACCTGGCGACAGCGTCGTAGAACGCGGTCCAGGCGTCGTCCCTTTCCTTGTGCTCGGACAGCACCTCGACGGGGAAATCGACATCGTCGATGGCGTAGACGAAGGTGCGGTCGGCGGTGGCGACGCGGTAGCGTGGCGGGATGGCGGGATCGCTCTGCCAGAGGATGACGCCGGTGTTGCGATCGAGGACGACGGTCTTCAGATCGGGATCGGCGGCGATGCGGCGCTTGGCTTCGGCCCACGCGGCATGCCGGTCGTCGATGCGGGCGGGTTCGTCGACGAGATCGATCCAGTCCTCGTCGACGGTGCGGATGACGTAGCGGACGGCCATGACCTCCTCCCTCTCTCTTCCGGTCGGCTTGCCCGACCCTCCGCTTTTCTCCTCCTCCACCGGCGCGCGGGCCTGTCCCGCCGGCTCGGAGGCCGGGCGTCGGAGGCGAGATCGGAGCGCAGCGAAGATCGAGCCGGAGAGCCCGGCGGAACCGGCCTCACGCGCGCTTGCGGTCCGCGAAAGCCCCTGCGGCCCAGGCCGCGGCGCGGGCCAGCACATGGCCGTGGCAGGGCAGCGGCGCGCACCAGCAGGCGAGGCGGCGGCCATGCAGCGCGGCCAACTGTTCCAGCGAGACCTCGCCGGCGCGGATGCGCCGCCAGAGATCGGCGCGGTAGCGCGCGATCGCCTGGGCGCGGTCCAGGCCGGGGCCGATCCGGAACGGATTGCCCCAGGCCGTGCGGCGGTCGATCAGCACGGCGGCGTCCTGCACCGGGTTGCGGGCGAGCATCGCGCGCAGCGCGGGCTCGTGCTTCAGATTGACGACGGTGCTCACAATCTCCCTCCCATCCCGAAGTCGGCTTGCCCGACCCCTGCGCTGGTCTCTGCTCCACCGGATCATTCCTGGCGGCGGAAGAGGGGCGAGAGGCGGGCGCGCAGCGCCGCCGAGCCGAGCTCGACGAGGTCGTCGTTGAAGTCTTTGCCGGCGGGCACGATCACCGTGGCGGCGACGCCCGCCCGCGCGGAGCGCCGGGCGAGGCGTTCCGCCGCGAGCGCGCCGTCCTCGTCGTTGTCGCGGGCGATCACCAGGCGGGCGAGGCCGGGCGGAGGCGCGAACGTGCCGAGGCTGCCGGCCGACAGCGCCGCCGCGGCGCGGAACTCAGGCACGGCGGTCATCAGCGAGAGCACGGTCTCGATGCCCTCGCCGACGACGAGCGCAGCGTCGTCGTCGGGCGAGACGGCGCCGAAGCGCACCGCGAGGCCGTAGACGCGGCCGAGCGCCTTGCGAGGATCAGCGACGGCCGCCTTGGCGGGCCGGCGCGGATCGAGCCAGGTCCGCTGCACGCCCGTAATCGCGCCGCCGTCGCCAGTGACGGCCGCGACCAGCGCCGGCAACCGGCGCACCGCGGAGCCTTCGCGATAGCGAAGCTCCGGGTGATAGCGCAGCGCCGCGAAGCGGCAGCGCGCGAGCCCGCGGGCGTGCAGATAGTGCTCGGCGTGACTGCCGGCGATCGCGCGGCAACGCCGCCACAGGCGGCGCGCCGCCTCGGTGGCGTCATACGGTTCGTCCGAGGCGGAAGCCGCCACGCGGTCGCTCGCCGCCGGCGGCACCGGCAGCGCGAGGAACGAGCGCGCCTCGGCGAGCGCCGCGCGGAGCGTCGGCGCGTGCGAGCGGTGGCGGATCAGATCGAGCAGGTCGCCGTGCTCGCCGGTCGCCGCGTCGGTGAACTTCCCGGGCGTGCCGGGTCCACGCAGGCGGACGAAGAGCGAGCGCCCGCGAGCGCCGTCGAGGTCGCCCGCGACCCAGTAACGGCCCTGGCGACGGCCGTTGGGCAGGTAGTGCCGGCAGACCTCCTCGGCGCGCTCGGCGAGCGCGGCGGCAATGGCGGAGGCGAGAGACGGATCGTACTGCATGCGGGACCTCCTTCGGGAACCTGCGGGACGCCCGATACCGGCCGACCCTCCGCCTCCGGCCGGCGCGCTCGGGCCGGCGGCCCGAGCGAAGCGGGGACAGGCGGTCCGAACGGACCGCGCTCCGGATCGCCAGCATGAAAAAGGGGGCCGACGCGAAGCGCCGACCCCCGAGGGAGGAAGGAAACGGGACGCCGATCAGAAGGGGATCCGATCATCGTCGAAATCGGAGGGCTCCGAGGCCTGGGCGGCGCCGGTGTCGCCCGCCATGTCCGGGTCGGGCTGGGTCCGGGCGCCGTTGCCGTTCGGCTTGTCCAGAAACTGGACGCGCCCGCCCGGGACCAGCAGGATCTCGGTCGAGAAGCGGTCCGACTCCTCTCCCGGCTTCTTCCAGCGCCGCGTCTGGAGCTTGCCCGCGACGTAGACCAGCCGGCCCTTCACCGCGTGCTTGACCAGCATGTCGATCAGCCCGTCCTGGAAGGTCACGATGCGGTGCCACTCGGTGCGGTCCTGCCGCTCGCCGGTCTTGGCTTCTACCGTTCCCAAATGCAGGCCGTTGCGCCGAAGAGGGTGATCATCAGGATGTTGTGATCACCCACCCGTTCCATCCTCTCAGGGGCCAAACGGTCCAGATTTACGACCGTGTGGGCGGATCCAAGAGATCGATTGTCCGCTACTTCGCGGATGGCCCGGGCGGCGCAACCCTTGTCAGCGTGCCGGTTTCCTGGACGTCCCTGGGGCAGGTCGACGACTTCGAGCGCGTTGCTTCGGGTCACTGCCTGTTCCGGGGAGACGACCTGGTTGTGCTTCGCGAGCTCGTCGACGCGCTCCTTGCACCGGCGGCCGAGCGTGATCAGAAATAATGGCGCTATATGATCAGAAACTAGGGCGCTTGTGCGCGGCTGCACCTGGCATGAAATGCCGGATAATCGCTGTATTATCTATGTATGGAGCGAGGTCGTCGCAGTCGAGCGTTGACTCGGGTTCGATGGTATGCGTATTATTTATTGAAACGACTTCAGAGGCCCGCACCGCCATGGCAGAGCATCGCGACGACACCGAAAAGCGGGACCGGCTCAGGGAGGCAGGCACGCTCAACCGGACTCCGGAAAAGGTCAGCGATCCGGCATTCGCCTCCGGAGACTTCTTCGATTCCCGCGACCTGCTTCAGGTCCGCTACGAGATGGTCCGGCTGGTCCGGGTGGGAAGCGCCACGCTCGCGCAGGCAGCGGAACGGTTCGGGGTCTCGCGGCCGACCTGCTTCCGCATGGTCAAGGCGTTCGACGAGGGCGGGCTGCAGGAGCTCATCCCGGGGCGGCGGGGGCCGCGGGGGCCGCACAAGATCAGCCCGGAGATGCTGCGCTTCGTCGAGAACCACAGGGCCCTGCACGGCCGTGTGGGCGCGCGCCGGCTGGCGCCGCTGATCGAGGCCGAGTTCGGCGTCAGGGTCCATCCGCGCGGTCTGGAGAAGGCGATCGAGCGGGATAAAAAAAAATCTCCGGAGCCTGGGCCATGATGCACGCCGACGCTGCGCAGATTTACGAGGGCTGGCGCCAGCTCTGGCTGTCGGGCGGCGACAGCAACGCGATCGCCGTGCTGCGCTTCCACGGTCTGCGCGGTGCCCTGGCCGTGGTCGGGGCCGCGTGCAACCGCACCCGTCTGCGGCCGCCGTCGCGGCCGTTCGTCAACGTGGACCTGGCAATCGCCGACGCGGTGATCGTCGAGGCGGCCAGCCAGGTCCGGCGCCTGCTGCGCGTGTCGTCGCCTCCCGCGGCGACCGGCATCGCGCGGAAATACGAGGAGAGCCGTCATGTCTGAAGCGGAAGCGCGCAAGGTCGCGACGCATCATCTGGAGCGCGAGGCCTGCCTCTACGTGCGGCAGTCCTCGCTTCGCCAGGTCATGCAAAATACAGAGAGCAGGCGGCGCCAGTACGGGCTGAGCCAAAGGGCAGTGGCGCTCGGCTGGGCTGCCGAGCGTATCCGGGTGATCGACGAGGACCAGGGCAAGTCGGGGGCCTACAGCGGCAACCGCAGCGGCTTCCGCGATCTGATGGGGAGCATCGCCGCCGGCGATGTGGGGATCGTTCTCGGCCTCGAAGTCTCGCGCCTGGCGCGAGACAACGCCGACTGGCACCAGCTGCTGCGGATCGCCGGCATCACCAATACCCTGATCCTCGACGAGACCGGCATCTACGATCCCAACGACGGCAACGACAAGCTCCTCCTGGGCGTCAAAGGGACCCTCAGCGAGTTCGAGCTTCAGGGGATCAAGGCGCGGATGGTCGGTGGCCAGCGCAGCGCCGCCGCGCGCGGCGCGCTGAAGACGCGGCTGCCGGTCGGCCTGGCGTACAACGACAGGGACGAGGTGGTGTTCGATCCCGACCGGTCTGTCGTGGACGCGGTCCGTCTCGTGTTCGACAGCTTCCGGCGGATGGGGTCGGCGATGGCGGTGGTGAAATGGATGCACCGCGAGAACATCGCGCTGCCGGCGCGCCCGCGAAGCGGGCCGGCCAACGGCGAACTGAGCTGGGCGCTTCCGCGCGTGCCGCAAGTCGGCCGCATCCTGAGGAATCCCCGCTACGCCGGTGCCTACGTCTATGGCCGGACGAACGTCAAGCGGCAGGCGGACGGGACCTCCCGATGCCTCGTCGTGCCGATGGAGGACTGGCAGGTCTGCATCCAGGACGCCCATGTGGGCTTCATCGATTGGGACGAGTACCTTCGCAATCGAGTGACCCTGAGAGGTAACGCCGCCTCCTTCCTGGAAGCGCCGGCGCGCACCGCGGCGGCTCGCGAGGGAGCGGCGCTGTTGCAGTCGCGGGTGGTCTGCGGGCACTGCGGCCGGCGCATGAGCATGCAGTACAACAACGCTCTCCCGCATCGCAACCGGCCGGCGCGCTACCACTACGTGTGCAACGAAGAGCTCGCGCGCTACGGACGGAAGACCTGCCAGATCATGCGCGGCGATCTTGTCGACGCCGAGATATCGCGCTTCGTGATCGACGCGATGAACCGCAAGAACATCGATCTTGCCCTGGCGGTCCAGGAGCAGGTCGATGTGGAGTTCGCCGAGGCCGATGCGCAGCGCGCCAGGCGCATCGAGGCTATGCGCTACGAGGCCGATCTGGCGCGGCGCAGGTTCTTCGAGGTCGACCCCGCCAACCGGTTGGTGGCGGCAACGCTGGAAGCCGACTGGAACGAGCGCTTGCGCGAGCTGGAAGAGGCATGCCGGGAACGCGAGGCCCGCGGCGCGGCACGCGACACCGAGCTCTCCGAGCGGCAGGCCGAACGCATTCGGGAACTGGCATGGGACTTCGAGAGGGTATGGAACGCCGCTGAAACCGGGAACGCGGATCGCAAGCGGCTACTCGGGCTTCTGATCGAGGATGCGACGCTCACCCGGGACGGCACCGAGGTGACGATCGGTCTGCGCATGCGCGGGGGTCGCTCCCTGACGCTCGAGCCCCTTCAGTTGCCGAGACCGATGGCGGAGATCCGCAAGACACCCCCGGAAACGGTCGCCACGGTCGACCGGCTGCTGGAAACTCATGGTGACCACGGCACCGCACGGGAGCTGAACGCCACGGGGCGCCGAAACTGGAAGGGCGATCTCTACACGGCCGCGCACGTGGGCAGGATACGGCGGGCTTACGGCTTGCCCACGCACACCGAGCGTGAGACGAAGCGGCTCCGCGACGAGGGCTTCTCGACGGCCGCGGAAGTTGCCGCCCAGATCGGCTTCAACGAGAGGGTCGTCCGGCGGCTGGGCAGAACGGCAACGGACGCGCGGGTGGAGCGGGCCATCGTCCCGACCAAAGGCCGGCGACGGTACTGCATGTACAGAGCGAACTTCGCCGGCAAAACGGCGCCGGTGTCGGAACCCGCATCGTGAGGCTCAAAATGCGCCCGGGGAACGACACCGTCGCGGCAGCCGGCCGGCCCAGGCGCCCGTGGAGACTCGAAGCCCTCACCAAAAAAAGGGCCAGCGCCGAACAGAGTGTGAAAGTATTTCAATAAATCCGGGTTTGCGGTCCGGCCGCCCGTGATAGGTTTTTCGGCATTCCAGGCAGCCCCGAGGTTTACCGCGATGCCCGAGCGACGCTACCGGGAGGTTCAGTCCCGAAGCCAGGTGATGCTTCTGCCGCCCTGTCTGGACGACTACGTGTCCGAACATAATCCGGTGCGCGCGATCGATGCGTTCGTCGGCACGCTGGACCTACAGGCGCTGGGTTTCCAGAACACGGAGGCACACTGCGGCGCCGGTCAGCCGGCCTACGATCCCGGATTGCTGCTGAAGCTCTACCTGTATGGATACCAGCACCGGGTACGCAGCTCGCGCCGGCTCGAAGTCGAGACGCATCGCAACCTGGAAGTGATCTGGCTGTGCCAGGGAGCCAGGCCGAGCTACAAGACGATCGCGGATTTCCGCAAGGACAATCTGGCGGCTCTGCGGGCGACCAACCGGGAGTTCGTGCTGCTGTGCCGGGAACTGTCCCTGCTGGGCGACAGCCGGGTAGCGATCGACGGAACCTTTTTGAAGGCCAATGCGCGTCCCGCCAGCATCCACACCAGGGCGAGACTGGAAAAGGAACTGAAGAGGCTGGACGAGAAGATCGCGGCGTATCACCGGCAGCTGGACGAGGCGGATGCGGACCCGGAGGATGGTGCGGACGGTGGGGAGGATCCGGAACTGGCGGCGAAGATCGAGGCCATGGTGAAGAAGCAGAAGCACAGGAAGGCCCTGCAGGAGCGCCTGCTGGAAAGCGGGGAGAGCCAGGTATCTGAGGTCGATCCCGATGCGCGGACGATGAAGAAGTACGGCAAGTCGGTGGGCGGCTACAACTGCCAGATTGCGGTGGACGACAAGCACAAGCTGATTGTGGCGGAGGACGTGGTCCAGGACGGCAACGATTCAGGTCAGTACGAGCCGATGATGACGAAAGCCTGCGAAGCCACGGGCAATCCCGGACTGATCGGTCTGGCGGATGTCGGCTATTGGAGCGGCGCGCAGTTGAAGGAATGCGAGGACAGGGGGATGGATGTGTACGTTCCAATCCCCACGCAGCTGGGCCGCAAGGGCAAGGGAGATCGGTTCAGCAACGATGATTTTCGTTACGACCCGCAGGACGACACCTATGTCTGTCCGGCCGGGCAGCGGCTGGCTCGAACCAACGAGACCGCCATCAGGCGTGACAGGGGTGACAGGCGGTATTTCGTCTATCGTGCGGAGCGAGAGGTTTGTCGGGGTTGTCCGCTGTCAAGCCGATGCCTGGAAAAGACGAAACCGCGGCGCAGGGTGGAGCGCTGGGAGCATACGGACTGGCTGGACCGGTATCGCAAGAAGATAAGCGCCGCTTCGCCATTGATGCGCAGGCGGGCCGGGCTCGTCGAGCACCCTTTCGGCACCATCAAGCGCTGGGCGGGGATCGATCATTTCCTGATGCGCGGCCTCGAGAAGTGCCGCGGCGAGTTCAGCCTGATGGCGCTGGGCTACAACTTCAAGCGAATGGTGAACGAGCTGGGCGTGGATGCATTCAGGGAGCATTGCCTGCAAAAGCAGCGGACCGCAGCGATCGGTGCGTGATATTGCCGGGGAGACCGTGTTTCCTCGTCATCAAGGGCTGATTCGAGCATAAATTTCGTGTCCTTTGGCACGATGTGGTCAATTCATCGCATTATCCCTCCGCTCGCGGCGACCTGTCCGATCTGGACATCGAAACCGTCATCCGGACGTCCGGACGAATAGAAATCAGCCTGTGGCGAGCTGATACTCTCACACTCTGAGCAGGGGCCGGGCCTCAGTGCCAGGGGTCGCTCTCGGGGTCGCCGTCCTCGGCACGCATGGAGGCGGCAACCATGGCCTGCCAGGCCTCGCGGTCGAGCCCGAGGCGTCGGTTGAGCTTGTCGCAAATGTCGAGAGCATTTTCGAGGTCGAGGCTGATGAGCGCGGTCGGGACATGGCCGGCCAGCCCCTCGATCACGATTCTGATCTGCTGCACCTCGGTCTCGACGTCGTAGGCGGGACAGAAGCAGAAGTTCGGCTCGTCGGGCAGGGTCTGTGCGGTCATGGCGGCTCTCCTTGTCCGTGGAATCGGGGCCGGCGGCCGGCGGGCCGGCGGTACGGACCCCCGGCGCGCCGGCAACGGATGTAACGACGGGCGTCGGGCCGGCCATACGTATCATGCGGGCCGCTCAGGCGGCGAGCGGCCAGCGTTCGAGGATGCGCTGCGTGGTGTCCGCATTCGGCGCGAATATCCGGGCGCGGAACTGGACGATCTCGACTTTGCATCCCATGCGCTTCAGCGCGTCCATGTCGGTGTCGGCCGGCCCCTCGATCTCGATGCGGTCGGCGCCCATGAGACGCCTGCGCGCGAGGCGCCAGCCGTTGGCGAGGGCGAGCGCGTTGCCGCGTCCCATGACCGCCTCGAAGGCCTCCGCGCCGGTCATGGCGGGGCCGCCGTCGAGGCCGAAGCCTGCCCGGACGGCGCGCACCTGTTCCGCATCGAGCACGCGGCCGATGAGGGCGATACCGTCATCCGAGGTGAGCCGCCGGACCCGCATGTTCTCGGCCGGCAGGCGATCCCAGACCGGCAGCAGCAGGCCGGTGGCGAGCCAGAAGCGCGACTCCCGGTGCGACGGCAGGCCGGCGATCTCGGCGTCCCAGACGCGCCGCCACCCGGGCTCGTCGGCGCGGCGCCAGTTGGAGGCGTCGAGCTCGGCCCGCGCGATGGTCTCGGCCGTGGCGGGCCGGATGAGCCGGACGCGCTCCCGCACCCCGCCATCGTCGAGCATGCGCGAGGTTGCCGACAGGATGACGGCGGCGCGCTTGGAACGGGCGTTGACCGCGAGGCGGGGCTTCCCGTCCGGAGCCGGATCGCGTTCGCCGATCTCCAGCGCCGATTCCGCCGTGAGCGGCACCAGCCTGTCGCGGCGCACGATCTCGACCAGCTCGGTCGCCGCTCCGGTGCCGGGATGCTCGTAGAGCGTCTCCCGGCCGGCGATCATGAGAGAGTCCGCTGTGACCGTCTCGACGCCCACCTCGTAGCTGCCGGCCTCGATCGCCTGCTCGATGTTGGCGGCGATTCGCTGCTCCAGCTCGGCGAAGAGCTGGTTCTGCTCTGCGATGGGCAACGCCAGCAGCCGGTTGAGGAACCTGGGCATCGGCGGCAGGTCGTCCTTGAGCGAGCCCTCCCAGGTGAGCTTCAACCCGGTCGACTTCTCGAAGCGCTCCAGGTTCCAGCCCTGGATGGAACCGCGCCACAGCGCGCCGTAGAACTGGCGCAGCGCCGCCTTGGCATAGAGGCTCTCCAGATTGTCGCTCTCGCGGAACAGCGCCGCATCGCTGCCGCCCATGGCGGTCTGCGAATCCCGCTGGCCCCGGGTGATGGCGCCCAGACTGTCGAGCCTTCTGGCGATCGTGGCGATGAACCTCCGCTCGCCCTTCACGTCCGTGGTGACGGGCCGGAACAGCGGGGCGCTGGCCTGGTGCGTGCGGTGGGTGCGCCCCAGCCCCTGGATCGCCTGGTCGGCGCGCCAGCCGGGCTCTAGCAGATAGTGGATGCGCCGCTCCGTGTTCCCGCAGGAAAGGTCGGCGTGGTAGCTGCGGCCCGTCCCTCCCGCCATCGAGAACACCAGGATGCGTTTCTCGCCGTCCATGAACGCGGCGGTCTCGGCGAGATTGGCGGAGGCCGGCCGGCTGCGCAGCGCGAGGCGCTCGCCCTTGGCATCCGTGATCCTGAGCACCCGGCGCGACCGGCCCGTGACCTCCGCCACCGCCTCATGCCCGAAATGCTGCACGATCTGGTCGAGCGCCGTCGGCACCGGCGGCAGCGCGGCGAGCTTCTCGATCAGCGCGTCGCGCCGGTCCTCGGCCTCCTTGCAGATGATGGGGTTCCCGTCCGCATCCCTGGCCGGCCGGCTCAGCAGGTTGCCGCCGTCGTCGGTGAATGGCTCCTGCAACTGCACGGGGAAGGCGTGCATCAGGTAGGAGAGGATGGCGTCGCGGGGCGTGAGGTCGATGTTGAGATCGTCCCACTCGGACGCGGGAACGTCGGCGATGCGGCGCTCCATCAAGGCTTCGCCGGTCGAAACCAACTGGACCACGGCGGAGCGTCCCGCCGCGAGGTCGGCGTCGATGGCGCGGATGGTCGAGGGGCACTTCATGCCGGTCAGCAGATGGCCGAAGAAGCGCTGCTTGGTGCCCTCGAAGGCGCTCAGCGCCGCCGCCTTCGCGTTCCGGTTCAGCGTGTCCTCGCCCTGGACGATGCCGGTGGCCTTCAGGGCCTCCTCGATGTTGGCGTGGATCACCTTGAAGGCGCCGGCATAGGCGTCGTAGATGCGCCGCTGCTCCGGCGTGAGCGGATGTTCGAGGATGTCGACCTCGATCCCGTCATAGGCCAATGCCCGGGCCTGGTAGAGCCCGAGCGCCTTCAGATCGCGGGCGACCACCTCCATCGCGGCGACGCCGCCGGCTTCCATGGCGGAGACGAACTCGACGCGTTTCTCGAACGGCGTCTCGCCGGCGGCCCACAGGCCCAGCCTGCCCGCATAGGCTAAGCCCGGCACCGTGGTGGCGCCGGTGGCCGAGACGTAGGCGATCCGGGCATCCGGCAGCGCGTTCTGCAACCGCAGCCCGGCGCGACCCTGCTGGGACGGCTTGGTCTCGCCGCGCTCGGACTTCGAGCCGGCAGCGTTCGCCATCGCGTGGGCCTCGTCGAAGACGATGACGCCGTCGAAGCCGTGACGGTCCTCCTCGTCCAATGAGCCCGCGAGCCACTCGACGATCTGGTCGAGGCGCGAGGGCCGGCCTTGGCGGGAGGGCCAGCGCAGCGTGGCGTAGGTGGCGAAGAGAATCCCGGCGTCGAGCGGGATCTCCATCCCCTGGCGGAAGTTGCCGAGCGGGATGACGTCGCTCTCCAGCCCGCCCAATGCCGTCCAGTCGCGCCGCGCGTCCTCCAGCAGCTTGTCGGACTGGGACAGCCAGAGCGCCTTCTTCCGGCCGCGCAGCCGGTTGTCGAGGATGATTGCGGCGACTTGCCTGCCCTTGCCGCAGCCGGTGCCGTCGCCCAGCATCCAGCCCCGGCGGAAGCGCACCGGCTCCGACAGGGTCTCGCCTTCCTGGGTGACGAGGGAGGTGTCGACCTCTTCCTCGTTCCCGTCGTCGTCGAGCTTGCGGCGGTGGACGGTTTCCCACTGGGAGCCGATGCGGTATTCGGCTGCCAGGTGCCGTGAATGGGCCTCGCCCGCCAGGACGACGCTCTCGAGCTGGGCGTCCGACAGCAGGCCGTCGGCGACGATGCGCTCGGGCAGCATCGGCCGGTACGCCGGCACGGGATGCGGCACGGCGGCCATGGCGGCGGACTGGACCAGCGGCGTCGGGTGCTCGACCGCGCCCGGCACCCGCACGGCGCCAGGCCGCCAGGGTGCGTAGGGGCCGGCGTCATCGGCAGAGGAATCGGCCTGGGCGGCGGGTTCGACCGGGCCGGTCTCGACCGTGAGCTCGGAGACCGGCCCCCAATCGTGGGACCGCCGCGTCTCGGGCGTGGATGCGGGCTTCGGACCCCGGCGCGTTGCAGGCTTAGGTGCAACCGGCTTGCCGAACAGGTCACGGGCCGGACCGGCGGGAACCGGCAGGGGCGCGATCGCCTGCCGTTGCGGCACCTGTGCGATGACGGCGTCCAGCAGCTCGGCGGCGTTCGCGGCGCGGGCGGTCCCGTCCAGTTCGACGGCTGGTCCGGCGCCGCGCTCCAGCACGGTGAGGCGGGTGTCGAAGCCGGTGCCCCGCCGTGCATAAGCGCGCCCGTCGATCGCCATGGTGAAGATGCAGCGCGCCGGGGGATCGAGACGGCCGACGGCATCGCCCAGCACGCAATGGGATGAAGTGATGGTCACCAGCCGTCCGCCGGGCGGCAGCATCGAGGCGGCCGAGCGGACATGACGGAGGTCGGCGTCGTGCCGGCTGCGGTCGACCCCCGGCGTCGCCGAAAACGGCGGGTTCATCAGCACCAGGGTCGGGCGGACGTCGCGCAGCCGGTCGGCGATGGACTCGGCGTTGAAGGCGGTGACCACGGCCTGGGGGAACAGCCGGGTCAGAAGCCGCGCCCGGGTCTGGGCATACTCGTTGAGGTGGAGATTGCCGGTGACGCGCTCCCCGAGGGCGCACTCCGCCATCACCGCCAGCATGCCGGTGCCGGCCGAGGGCTCCAGAACGACGTCGCCCGGACGGATCGCGGCGGCCTGCAATGCCGCATAGGCGAGCGGCAGCGGGGTCGAGAACTGCTGGAGCCGGACCTGCTCTTCCGAGCGCCTGGTGTGGGAGGGCTCCAGCGCGGCGACCGCCTCCAGCATTGCCAGCATGCGGCGCGGCCCGTCGGCTCCGGCGCCGCAGGCGCGGCGCATGCCCCGGCCGTAGCGTTGCAGGAACAGCACGCACGCCGCTTCGGCGGCCTCGTAGGCGTCCTTCCAGACCCAGCCGCCTTCGGCGTCGGATGCGCCGAAGGCCTCCGTCATGGCGTCCCGGAGCGTCGCGGCATCGAGTGGCCGGCCGGCCTCCAGCACCGGCAGCAGGCACTGGGCCGCGGCGAACAGGGCATCGCCCGGTGTCAGCCGAGCCGTAGATTCGGGCGGATGGGTGGCGAGTGCGGGAAGGGGCGTCCGCGCGGGGGCGTCCGGCGCCGGGTGGGCGTCGAGCATGGCAGGCTCCGTCGAGGAAGGGCGGGAAGCGGGCCGGCGGCGCAAAGCGGGACTCGCGCCCCGCCCCGCCGGACCGCCCCCGGCCGGCTGGCCTGCCTCCTGTCGGCGCCGGACTCAGAGGTGGGAGAATGCGTTCGGGGAGGTGGAGACGGGTTCAGGCGGGCCGGATCAGGCGAACCGCCTGCCGTCCGCCGTGAACGTCCATTGATTCGCCTCCACGATCTCGTCGACGGCGTCGTCGGACGTCTGGTGCTCGTACTCCGAGCGGAGCTGGCGGTAGAGCCAGCGCGCGAGGTCGCGCAGCGCCTCGATAACCGTGTCTTCGGCGCCGTCCGTCATTGGCTGCCAGGTCGGGCTGTCGCGCTCGACCTCGATCGTCATGGTGTATTCGTGGCAGTAGCGCCCGCTCTGCCGAATGGTGCTATGCAACTGGAAAAAGTTGCGCCTTTGAACGGCCAGCAACTCGTCCGCGATGCGGTGCAGCTCTTCGTCCTTCGGCGCGTGGGTGCGTATGGCCCTGGCCGCTCCCTTCGCGTGGCTGTACCGGCCGGCGAAGCTCGCGCCGTCGCCCTGATTCCAGAAACCCGAAAACCACACCTGCGGCTTGTCCCGCGTTCCGCCGCCGTAGAGGCGCACCGGAGTGGTGGCGAGCGTGATGCCGAGTATCTTGCAGATCGTCTCGAAGTCCTCGTAGACGAAGTCGTACCACTCGTCGTGCAGGCCCTGGTCGCGATACCAGATGCGGGCGTTCTCCTTCGCGGCGCCGGAGAGCTCGTCGATGGTGTAGACCGTGGTCTCGATGATCTTCGGCATGGCTCAGCTCTCCTCCGGGCGCGGGTGGCGGGTGGAACGGCCCGGCGCAACGCGGACGAACCGGACGGCCTCGCGGACCCGGCGCAGCGCGACGCGGTCGTGATCGGGAATGGCGCGGAACCAGAAGACGGGCTTGCGCGAGAACCACGCGCCGGAGTCCGCGACGAAGCCGTCGGCATAGGCGACGAAGTGATTGCCGGCTGAAATCGCCCACGTCCCGGAGGGCGCCGGGTCGAGAAAGGTCCCGAGCGTGATGGCGCGCACCTCGAACGGCAGGTCGGCGAAGATGCGCTCCCACACCTCCACGCGGCGCGCATGGCGGCGCTCGCGGTACTTGGGATGGCGCATCGCGTAATCGGGAACGAAGCCGAACTCTTCGAGGGCGGCCGCGAGCTCGTCCGTGTGGACGCCGTTGACCGAGGGGCGGTCGAACAGGCGGCGGATGACGGCGGCGGCCTCATGCGTGGGTACGCCGGCGATCGCGGAGATGGCGGAGGGACCGCACTTCGTGGCGCGGCCGGTGATCCTGTGCAGCATGGCGGCCTCCGGGCTGGAAGGGCATGGACGCCGGCTCACGGCGGGTCCTCCCGCGCCGCGCCGCCGGCCCGCCCCGCGCCGGCTGGCCGGACTCCGGCCTGGGCCGTGCACGGGGGCGCGGCAGGGAGGGATGAAGGGGGAGAGAGGCGCGGCCTTGGGAGGCCGGGGTCACCAGCGTTGCGCGTCGAGGTGGCGCAGCACGGCGGCGGTGAGCGCGCGGATGTCCTCGAAGGAACGCTCGTCGTCGTCGTTCCATTCGATGAGGGTGTTGAGGTGCGGCTCGAAGTCCGCCGCGTCCCGCTCGCGGTCGCCGGTGTCGATGCCGGCGAGCCTGGTGTAGACGGCGCACATGGCCTCGGTCGCCTCCCCGGTATGTGACGGGTCGTAGTGGAGGATCGAGCCGGTGTGGATGCGGATTGCGGCGCCGAGGCAGAAGCAGCGCGGGCTCTCGGGCGTGGCCAGGCGGAACGCGGGGCGGTGGCGGACCTCGTCGTTGTCGACGACGTGGAAGCTGCCGTCGAACTCGATCACGTCGCCGTCGTCGTCGCGCCCCCACCCGCCCTGGAACCAACGCTTGGGGCGGTCGAAGGTCTCGTGGACGCGGAGGGCGATCTCGAGCTTCTGCTCGGGGCTGAGACTCTGCATGGGGGCTGCTCCCTCGAATGGGTGCGGATGGCGGAAAGACGTTGAGCGCGCTCAGTCGTCTTCGGGCCACATGATGGTGATGACCGGGCTGCCGTCGTCGCCGGCGCCGATCGCCACGATGGGGAAGTGTTTGCGGGGCGGGCGGTGGCTGTCGCGGAGGTCCTTGCGGATGTCGCGCACCAGGACGCACATCCTCACGCGGTCGCTGTTCGAGGCGCGGACCGCGTAGTAATGCGCCATCCAGAGCACGTCCCAGAGGCGCCCGCTCTCGTCCTGGAAGCCGCGATAGCCCTCGGGCAAGGCGACCAGGCGGTCCCAGACGCCGCGCGTGACCGCGACGGGGATCTTGAAGCCGGCTTCGCGCGCGGTCTCGGAGACGTCGACGAGGATGCCGTCCTCGATCGCCTGGGCGCGGGTATAGACGGAAAGCACGGGACCGAATGCGGTGGCGTTGCCGGGATCGGGCATGGCCGGACTCCTGTTCGTGGAAGAGACGGAGGCGATCGCTCCGGAGGGGCGTCGTTGCCGGGGCGATCGCGGCCGATCGTCCGGTCCTCTCGCCGCCCCGCCCCGCCGGACCGCCCACCGGCCGGCTGGCCGGACTCCGGACGGCGAGGGGCGCGGCCGTGCGGACGGATCGGCGGGGCCGGTCCGGAACGGATTGTCGGGTTGGGGAAGCCTCAGGCCGCCGGGCGGCCGGGACTCAGATCAGCGCGATCGGCTCGGCGCAGCGCGGGTCTTCGTTGGCCGCGCGGTTGACCAGCGTGCTCACCGGATGGGCGGTCATGGCGTTCGCCGGATACGGCGCCAGCGGTACGTCCTCGCCCGCGAGCCATGGATCCCAGGCGTCCGGCGGCAGGATGACCGGCATGCGGCCATGCACCGGCTCCACTGTCCCGTTGGCCGCGGTGGTGAGGATCGTGCAGGTCTCGACGGAGTCACCCGGATTGCGCTCGGCGAGCGATCCGGTGAGCGCCGCGCCCTCCGGAATCCGCCATTGCTCCCACAGCCCGGCGAAGGCGAAGGGCGCGCCGTCGCGCAGCCCGAACAGCCAGGGCTGCTTGATCCCGCCCCGGCGCTGCCACTCATAGAACCCGTCGGCCGGGATCAGGCAGCGCCGGTGGCGGAAGGCCGACCGAAAGGACGGTTTCTCCGCCGCGGTCTCCGACCGAGCGTTGATGAGCTTCCAGGCGATGGCCGGATCTTTCGCCCACGCCGGAATCAACCCCCAGCGCAGCATGGCGAGGCCGCGCCCGGGGCAGGCTGCCGATCCGGGGTCGGCGGCACGCACGACGGCGATGTCCTGGCCCGGTGCCACGTTGTAGCGGGGCCGCAGGTTGAGCGGCGTGCCGATGAGGTCCATCCGCTCGTGCAGCTCCCGCCATGTCATGCGTTGGGTGAAGCGGCCGCACATGGTATCGACACTACCCGCAACGGCGGTGGGCTGTCATGTTGTTCTTGCAATGTTCCTGTGGCAGGCTCCGCCGCATGGACGACGATTACAACCGTCCGGTCTCGCGGGACGATCTGCTGTTCACCGTCGAGTTCGCGCTGTGGAAAGCGGAGCGCTTCTGGCCGAAGAAGCGCGTGCCGGGCGACCACGACCGGCTCAAGCCGGTGGCGCGGAAGGTCGTCGAACACCTGGAGCTCTGCGGGATTCGCTGCTTCGCCAAGCCCCTGGCGCCGCGTCACAGCACACCCGACCCGTGGGCGACGCCAGGCAGGAGCGGCGCCCGGGACGGCGGGAACGACGGCGAGGGTTGAACGGATTGCCGGCCGTCAGAGCAGGCCGCGCTGCTGGAAGCTGACGGCGCCGGTCGGGGTTACGACGATGTGGTCGAGCAGCGTGACCTCGATGGTCTTCAGCGCCTCCTTGATGCGCTTCGTCATGTCGATGTCGGCCCTGGAGGGCTCGGGGCAGCCGGGTGCGGATGTAGAGCGACGATCGCGCTCGCCTGAAGCTCCAGCGCGCGGATGCAGATCTCCCGCGGATAGACCGGCGTGTGGCAGACGGAGCCCTTCTGGAGGCACTCGTCGGCAATCAACCGGTTCTTCCGGTTGACATACAGGACCCGGAATTCCTCGACCTCGCGATGGCCGGCGAGCGCGCGGCAATACTCGATGACCTTGTCGTAGCTGCCGAGGGACGGGCGGACGGTCTCCGGCACGTCAGCGCGTGCCATGCGGATTCCGAGCGCCTCGGCGGCCTTGAGGGCGGCGATGGCGTCCTCGGTAAGGCCGGGCACGGTGCGCAGCCGGTCAGGTCGGGCTGCGAGGGCGCGCGGGGCGGTGCCGAAGGCATCCAGGAGAGCGGCGGCCACGTCCGCGGCGTCCTCGATGGCACCGTGCCCGGAGAGCAGCAGTTCGAGCAGATCGGGGTCGTCGACCGCCTCGGGTCCCGCGCGCAGGAAAGGGCTCCGGAGCCGGCGGCGGCTCGCTGCTTCCCGGACCGAGACCTGCCTCGGACCCCGATCCCGGTCCGGCGCCGCGGGCATGTCGAACAATGGCATGTCGTCGAAGCCGGAATCGGCGTTGGGCATGGCAACCTCCGCGAACGGGTGAATGGGAAGCAGCCCGCCCCGGCGCGGGCCGGGACGGGGCGCAGGCTGAGGATCGGGACGGAGTCAGACGTGGATGGACGTTGCCGGGTCCGGCTCCGTCGGACCGAGATCCACCGCGACCGACCCGTCGCGCACCGTCACGGTGACGGTGCGGTCCCGAGGCATCAGCCAGAGCAGATCGGTCCAGACGGCGCGGGCGATGGCGTGCTTCTGCGCAGCGTCGTCGGAGTTCCCCGGATCGGAAGCCAGGGCGGGCGGCGGCGCGGACGCGGTGGCCTGCGGGACGTGGGCGGCATCGGGGGTCATGGCGGGACTCCTGTTGCGGGTTGCGGGATGCCGAAGGCCCGGGACGCTCTCGCGCCCCGGGCTTCCGCTGTCCGGGAAGAAGCCGGCCCCGGCTCCGGGCGGTGTGGGCCGGCGTCGGCGGTGGAAGGATCGGAGGGGGGAGTCGGCAGACCTACCGGTCGACGATGCGGACGACGGCCCTGCCGTGGCGGACCTCGGCATGGGGTTTGCCGCGGGCGTCGAGCGACACGGTGACGTGCGGCTTGTTGGCCGGCGGATGCGGCGGGTCCGTCACCTCGGCGGTGACGCTTCCGGCATCGTCCCTGAAGCGCAGCAGCACTCGGCCGCGCACGACCTCGATGCCGCCGCCGGGCTTCGCCGGGTCGGTCACCATGACGACGGGCGGCTCGCCGCGCTCGGTGAAGCGGTCGGGGATCGGGAGCGAGGTCTCGCCGTTCCACGGATCGCTGTCGGCGCCCTCGCACGCGGCGACGCAGAAGGGGTCGGTGACGTGGTCGGTGTCCTTCCAGCGCTCGTTGTCGTCGGCGCAACGGATGGCGGCCGGGATCGCGTCTTCCAGCGTTTCCGCCTCGACGGTGACCGTGGCCCCGTAATAAGCCGCGTAGGCGAGCCGAAGGGTCCAGGGCTTCGTCACGGCGCGGCCTCCCCGGCGGGCTCGCCCAGCCTCACCGTGACCTTGCGGTCATGCACCGCGATGTCGACGCCGCGATCGTGAGGAATGAGCCAGAAGAGCTCGCGCGCGACGGCATCGGCGATGGAGGTGCGCCGCGCCTCGTCGTCGGAGACCAGCAGCTTGGTCGCGATGTGGAGCGCTTCCTGGTCGAACACGTCGCGCTGGCGTTCCCACGAGTCCGCGTCCGCGTCGTCGCTCGGGCTAAAGAACGCAGCGCGCATGATCTGGGCGAGCTCGCAGGGGTCGAGATCGGCGTCTGCCGTCACCAGCGGCAGAGCGTCGCCCACCCAGGACCAGGCCTCGCCGGCGAAGGCGAGATCGGCGGCGAGGTCGACCATGCGCCCTACCCCCTTGCCGGTCCGGACGGTGAGGCTGAGGCGGATCGCGTCGGGCCGCTGCGGCAGCGGTGCCACGGGTCCGCCGGTGCGTTCCGGCACGGGATACCTGTCGAGTGGATAGGGCCGCCGGCCGGCGGTGACTTCCGTGCGGAGGCGGATGACGCGCTCGATGGCGTCGTACCAGGCGTAGCCTTCGAGGCGGCGGTCCGCCTCGAACAGGAGGGGAGCGATTCCGCCCCGTTCGGCGGCGCGCCAGAGCACTTGGGCCTCGGGCGGCTCGGGGTCGCAGTCCATGATGAGGGCGTCGGCACCGGCCTGGGCGAGCTTCGGCGGGTCCCGCCAGTCCTCGACGTCCGCCGTGCCGGGACGCCAGGGCCGGAGCACGGGCGGGGGCGGGGCGATGTCGATATCGGCCTCTTGCGCCCGCTTGCGGTCCTCGAAGGAAGGGCGCGGGTCGGGATCGGCGGCCATGGCGCGGTAGATCGCGAGCCGGGCGGCCTCGCGCATCTCCGTCAGGAAGGCGTTCTCGACCGCCTCCTTGCGGGCCGGCAGCACCAGCTCGAGGTCGGGGCAGTCGTCCACGTCCGCCAGCACGGTCCAGGCCGGGCCGTGGACGGTATCCACAGTGGGCAGGCCGACCGTCAGGGTCAGGCCGAAGAAGCTGAGGTCGGGGTCCCTGTAGCCGCAATGGCGGTTCCTGAAGACGCCGAACACGAGGCCGCGCCATCGCTCGGCGTGGACGGCGCCGTCGAGGAAGGCGCGGCGCGGCAGCTCTTCGGCGGTGGCGCTTCCGTCTGTGCGGTCGTCGAACACGACCGGCAGCGGATAATGGCGAGCGGCGTTCCCGGCCGCGTTGCGGATCGCGGCGGCGGGCTCGGTCGCCTGGAACGAAATCGCCGTCCCATGGGGATACGCGGCCTCGTCGTGGGCCTGCACCTCGGCCTCGGCCTCGCCGAGAAAATGGGCCGGTTCCAGCGCGACGCGCCAGCCGGGCGCCAGCTCCCCGCCGGGCGAACGCGGCCTGGACGAGACGGCGCAGTTTCGCCGCGCCAGGCTGGCGAAGCCGAACCCGGCGGCGTCCTCGCGGCGGACCAGGGCGTCGTCCCAGCCGTTCTCGCCGAAGCTCAGCAGGACGGCCGGATCGGCGATGCCCGAGCCGTCGTCGGAAATGGTGACGGTGAGGGGCGTTTCGCCCGTCGCGGCGGCGGGCGCGGCAACCGAAATGCGCACCCGCGCGGCGTCGGCGCGGCGTGCATTTTGCAGTGCCTCGACCAGAATCTCGGCGAGCGTGGCGGCGTAGATGCGGGTCACCCGCTTGACGGCGCTCTTGTGAATGCGGGCGCGGATCGTGCGGTTCATGGGCGGACCTCCGTGAGAAATGCGGAATCGGAAGCGCCCCGCCAGCGGTGGTGCGCTGGCGGGGCGCTCCGCTCGGGCTTGCGGCCTCCTACTGGACGCGGCGGAGAAACTCCGGGATCTCCATCGGGTCCGGAATGGGGTCGTGCCCGTTGGCCGGAACCGGCGGGATCGGACCGGTTGCGGCGATGCCGTCCGGCCCGCCCGCGATGGCCGGGTCGGGATCGGTCTGGCCGGTGACGCCTTCATCGGCGCCGGCGGCATTCCCGTGCGCTGCATCGTCGTCCGACGACCCGGCTTCGGGCGCCGGAGCCTGGCCATTGCCGTTGGCAGCGGGCGCGGCATCCGGCGGCGCGGTTTTGGCGTCGGCGGCGGAGTCTTCCGATTCCGCCTCGCCGTCGGGCGCGGTCCCGGTGGTATCGGCCGCCGTGTCCCCGCCGTCTGCGACCGTGCGGCCCGTGTCGAAGGCCGCGAAGCCGGGCGGGACCCAGGCGAGGGCCTTCGCGTGCATCGCGGCGCTGACGCCGACCGGCGGGTCGCCTTTGGCGAAGGCGGCCTCCATCGACTCGGCCAGGGCCGGCTTCTTGTACTTCGACCGCGCGGACGCCCAGGCCAGGCCGAACACCGTGCGGGCGATGTCGAGCACGCGGCTCTTGTTGATACGCGACCAGTACATGGCCGCCGTGGGCCGAATGTGCTTGGCGAAGTCGATGTCGAGCCTCGCGATGGTGGCTTCGAGCTCCGGCCGGGCCTGGGGCTCGAAGGCGAGCTGCCCCTTCACCGTGCGCGCGACGCAGGCGGCGAACAGCGCCTCCTTCTCGGCCTGGGGCAAGGCCCGGAGGGCAGCGAACGACTCGCCGTCGTCCTCGATCTCCAGCCAGTCGAACGACAGGTGGGAGCGGTCCGCCAGCATCGCCTCGCCGGGCGACCAGGCCGCGAAATCCGCGTCGTTCATGCGGGTGTTGGGTCGGTCCGGCGTCTCCTTGACCGCGATGTCGAGGGCGTGGTCGCAGTAGCCCGGCGTGAACACCGCGCGGCCCATCTGGAACAGCATAAGGTCGAAGGAAGCCGGGAAGTCCCCGGCGAGATGCGCCTTCACCAGCGTCGTGCGGACGGAGCGCTGATCGTCCGCCAACCCGATGCCGACGCCGGCCTCCTTGCGCGCCTCGGCCTCGCGGTCCCTCGGCCCCGCCACGGGCTGGGCGACGGACGGGCCGGTGGTGTGAACGGCATGACCGGCGGCGGCCGGATCGTGGCCGTTGCCGGGCTGCGCTGCCGCGTTGCCGGACGCGTCCGGCTTCGGCATGTCCTCGGGCTTGACCAGCCCGGCGATGACCTGGAGTTCGCCGTCGCGGCCTATCGTGGCGATGCAGCCCGCCATCGCGAAGTCCTCGCGTCGCCACATGGCGCGGGCCTCGACGGCGCCCTCGATCTCGTCGAGCCGCGCCTCGATGCGTTCGGCCTCCTCGATCACGGCGTCGGTCAACTCGGCCTCGTCGAGGCCGCGGATCTCGTCGTAGCGGGCCGCCAGCTTCTCGATCTCGGCGCGTTCCTCGTCGGTGGCGACGCCGGCCTGCGGCTCGACGCGGCCGTATGAGGCGGTGTCGTCCCACCCGGCCTCGATCAAAGGAATGGCCCACCTCCAGCGGGTCGCCAGCTCGTCGTCGGCGGCCTGGAGCTTCGCCATGGCGAGCGTCTCCAGCAGCACCGGGTCCTCGAACCAGACGCCGTGCTCGCGCTCGTCGGCGAACAGATCGCGCATGACGGCACCGCCGGCGGCCTCGTAGGCGTCCACGCCCACGAACCGGGCGATCGCGGTGCCGCCGGGCACGCGCTCCTCGGTCAGGAGGCGTTTCACCTGCGCGGCGGAGGGCCGGTAGCCCTGGCCGGAGACCTGCTCCCAGACCGCCATCTGGCGCTCCCGGTCGGCGGTGACGGCGAAGGCCTTCAGCACCTCCAGCCCGATCTCGTCCGCCCGGTTGGCGTCCAGCAGCTCGGGCGCGGCGTTGCCGAGGCGCAGGCGCTGCTCGACGATGCGCTCGGACGCGCCGAAGCGCGCCGCGATGGCGGAAACCGATTGGCCGGCCGCGACCAGCTCCGCGAAAGCCGTCACCTGGTCCGCCGGATGCATGGCGATGCGGACGACGTTCTCGGCGAGCGAGAGTTCGCCGGGTTCGTCATCGCCGGTCCTGACCTGGCAGGGCACGGGATGGCCGGCATCGAACACGCCGTCGTCGACCAGCGCCTGCATGGCCTTGAGGCGGCGCCCGCCGGCGATCACGGCGAAACACTCCATGCCGTCCTCGCCGGGCTCGTCCGAGCGGACGACCAGGTTCTCCAGCAGATCGAAAGCGGCGATCGAGGCCTTGAGCGCGGCGTCGGCCTGCGGATCGGGCGGGGTCTTGCGGACGTTCTCGGGGGCGAGCGCGAGCCGGGCGAGCGGAATCTCCCGGATCAGCGGCTCGGGCCTGGGGGCGATGTGGTTCATGCGAACCTCCCTCGGTGGTGTGTGGAATTGCGCGGAAGCGGTGTCGGGGAACGGCTCCCGCCGCCCCGTCCGCGCCGCCCGGTCCCCGGCCCGGCTCCGCCTCCTGGCGGCGCTGCGGGCAAGGGCGTGGTGTGGCGGCGGGACGGCGCTGGACGGCGGTGTCGGCCGTGGCCTGGGTAAACAGGATCAGGACGGATGCGGCGGCAGGCTCACCGGACGGGGCCGTTGGACGAGGCGGTAGCCGCCGGCGCAGGGCTCGACCGCGATCGTGTCCTGCATCGCGCGATCGTGAGGCTTGAGCGCGGCCAGCGCGTCCGTCTGCCCGGCATGGACCGGGATCGCCGCGTCGAGCCGGGCCGCGACCGCGCGCCACCAGGCGACGATCTCGCTCACAAGGACCGGCGTGTACGGCGTCTTGCCGAATGCAACCGCCCCGTCGCCGGCGAACATGCGCTCGCCGAGGCGGTTGCCCCAGATCTCCGGATGCCGCTCGGCCCAGCCCTTCAGCGCCGGGGCGTTCATGAAGCCGAGGTCGCGCGCGAGCATGTGGGCGCCCTCGTAATACATGACGTGGGCGAGCTGCCCGTCCGGCTTGTGCGCCATCATGGTCTCGCCCGGGTCGCTGTAGAACGTCTCGTCGTGGCGCCAGCGAATGTCAGGATGGTCGATCAGGCGGCCGAGCGCATACCAGCCGCCATGGCAGGCGGTGGTGCGGCAGCCGTGGCGGTGGACGATCCCCCAGTCCATGGGGGCCTCGCTGTCGCCGCCGCAGTCGGCCATGGCGCGCTCGATGCGCGACATGGCGAGGCGGACGGCTTCGGGCGAGGGGTGGATGGTGTGCATGGCAGTCGCTCCTCGGGCGGCGGGGCGAAATGGGACGGCGGGGCGCAGGCGGCGGGACCGGCGTTCTCAGGCGGCGATGTCGATGCGCTCGCCCCAGGGCTCGCGGTTCCAGTCCTCGGGCGGGTCGCTCCAGTTGCAGAACACTGTCGGGTAGGCCGGTTCGGCGTCGGGGTAGCTGGAGCACTCCATGTCGGTGAAGTAGAGGCAGACCGCCGGGCGGATGCCCTGCTCGTCGAGCCACTCGAAGCCCGGCCGGAAGTCCGTGCCGCCCCGGCCCTTGACGGCGATCTCGTCGGGAAGCTCGTCGGGTGCGTACACCGCCGCGTCCTGCACCGCGGCGTCGACCTGGAGCACGACGACGCTCTCGGGCCGGATTTCGGCCGCGACCTCGCGCAGCTCGGTCCAGAACGCGGCCAGGGTCTCGGCGGGCAGCGAGCCCGAGGTGTCGACGATGACGGCGATGGTCTCCATGCCCTCGGAGCGGATCGACGGCAGGTAGAGGCCGGAGTCGATCAAGCGGCGGTTGGGCTGGCTCCAGGAATAGTCGCTCTTCGCCGCGTCGGTCATGTAGCGGCGCAGCAGCGTCCGCCAGTCGAGCTGGCTGGCATGGGCGCCCTTCACCGTCTCCTCGACCTGCCCCGGCACCTTGCCTTCGGCGCGGGCGATGTTGAGCGCCTGGTGCATCGCCTCGTCCCAGGCCTGCTCCTCGGCGGCGACGTCCAGCGGCGTCTCGGCGGGCTCGCCGTCGTCGCTCGCGCGGGCGTCGGCGTCCATGACCTCTCCGGTGCCGGACGGATCGTGGCTCGGCAGCGCATCGGTGCCGGCATCCTCGCCCTGGCCGTTCTCGTCTCCACCGTCGGCGTGCGACCTCTGGCCGTCCGCGCCATCACCCTCGGTGTTGCCGTCTGAACCACCGCCTGAGTCCTGCCCGTCGCCGTCATCGGTGGCATCGGACGGGTCGCCGGTGCTGTCGTGATCGCCGTCACCGTCATTGGGTGCGGATTGCGCAGCTTCGGCGGCATCCGAGGCGCCGGCGCCGGGGGATGCGTCGCCGTCGTCCCCGGAATCGCCGTCCCCGGGCGCCGGCAGGCGGTCGTAGGCCTGCTCGACGCTGAGGTCGTCCCAGGCCTCGGCGTGGGGCGGCAGCGTGAACCCGGCGTCGCGGATGAGCGCATGGGTGACGAGCTGCGAGGCCATCTGCCAGCGCTCGAGATCGCGTTCGCCCCGCCGCGTGTGGTGTTTCAACGCGCACGCCATCACCACCCGGGCCATCGCGGTCTCGATGAGGTGCGCGTCCGTGTTGGCGACCCATTTCGGCGAATATCGGATCTCGTGACCGTCGGTCGCCAGGGTCTCGCGCGTCGGATCGGGCCGGAGCGGGAGCCTCAACACGAGGCTCCCGAAGAAGGGCTGCTTGCGCAGCAGCTCCGTCACGCAGTCGCTGACCCGGAGCGCCGATTCCCCATGCACGCGGGCGGCCATCAGGCGGCCTCCCGCACCGGCTCTTCGGTGGGCTCTTCCGCGCGTCGTCCGAAATACCCCGTGAACTTTTCCGCGAGGTCGTCGGCGTCGCGCTTGACCTGGGCGCGGGCCACCGGGTCGAAGGTCTTCGACGGCCGGAGCGCGTCGGGCTCGACGCTCGCGATCCTGTCCTTCACCTGTTGGCAAAGGCTCGCGAGCTCGTCGTCGCCGAAGATGTTGAGACGCGGCACCACGTCCACCAGGTCGCGGATGTTCGAGATCATGGTGTCGCGGAACACCAGCGGCTTGCCCTCGTCGTCCTCCCGCAGCCGCTCGGAGACGCGCTCGACGGCCTCGCCGAAGCGGCGGTAGAGGTCGCCCACCGCGCCGTGGAGCTGTTCCTCGATGTGGCTCTCGATGTCGCGCTTCACCCGCTCGGTGTCGTCCGAGGCGAGCCGGGCGATGAAGTGGTCGGCGTCCGGCACCGGGGTGATGCGGTAGCGGATGGCGAACTTGCCCTGAAGGTCCTCCTTGGACGGGTAGTCCTCGATGCGGAAGAGCTTGCCGAGGTCGAGCCGGGCCTGGTCGATGTAGTCGTCATAGTCCTCGATGAAGCGGGCGCGCTGGCGCACCAACCGCTCCCGGAACCCGTCCATCAGCTCCGTGTAGTGCTCGTAGTTGGCAACCGTGAGCAGCCGCGCGCCCTTGTCGTCCCAGGGGAGCGAGTTGGCGTAGTGCTTCGTCCTCGCCTCGCTCATGGTGGCGGTGAGCGCGGCGAAGGCGGCCTTGGGCAGCAGGCGCTTGTTGTAGCGCCCGGCGGCGGTCGAGGCTTCGTGGGCGACGGCGACATGGTCGCTCGCCTGGCGGTCGTAGAGCCGGCCGGACCAGGCGGCGATGTGCAGGCCGACCAGCATGGCGTCGCGGTTGAGGTCCATCGGTTCCTCCTCTCGGGTTAGCGGAGCGTCCACACGGGGACGTCGAGAAAGGCGGCGAGCTTCCGCGCCGCCGCGTCGAAGCTCGGCGCTCTCACGGCGTATCTGCGCGACGGGGCATCGCCCGCCGGGTAGTGCGTGACCCACCAGGTCATGGCGTTCTCCTTCACTGGGTCTTCGCCGCCGCCCAGCGGATGAAGCCGGGCGAGTGCTGAAGGGCCGGCTCGCGGCGCACGCACGCGCTGACGAGCGACTCGCCCACCTCCCGGCGGAGCCGGGTCGCGTAGGTGACGATGGCGTCCATGTTGACGTCGGAGGCCATGCGGTAGAGCGAGCCGCAGAGCGCCATCAGCGCGCTGGCGTTGTCCGGGATGTCGGCGTTCCCGGGGTCGTCGAGAACGGCCCTCGGGTGGGGCAGCTCGCGGCAGACCTTGAGGAACGCCGTGAACTCGACCGCCGCGGCCTCGCCCACAGTGCCCCGGAACAGCGTCCTCTCGACCTCCGGGTCGAGCCCGTTGCGGTTCTTCAGGATGTTGCTGGCGAACTCCCAGCTCCTGGGGCTCGGGAAGGCATGCTCCTTCGACTGCGGGTCGAACCGGTGCAGCAGCTCCGGCTCGTACTCGATGAAGAACAGCACTTCGGGAGCGATGCCGTTCGCTGCCGCCCAGGCGCACCAGTCCTTCGCGTCGACCCGGATCTCGAGATGGACGAGACGGTTGGCGAGCGGCGCCGGCATGCGGTGCACCACCCCCCGGTCGTTCTCCCGGTTGCCGCAGGCGATCAGCGATGCGCCCTCGGGCAGCTCGTACTCGCCGCACTTGCGCTCCAGCATGAGCTGGTAGAGCGCCGCCTGGACCATCGGCATGGCGGACGGGAGCTCTTCCAGGTTGATGAGCCACAGGCCGGGATCGTCCGACGGCGGCAGGAACACCGGCGGCGCCCATCGGGTGCGGCCGTCGTGGTCGCGCCAGGGGATGCCGCGCAGATCGACGATGTCGAGCAGAAGCGCCCGGACGTCGACATACCAGCGGCTGGCGGCCGCGGCGACCTGCCTGGAGATCATCGACTTGGCCGACCCGGGCGGCCCCCAGATCATGGTCGGCTGGCGGGCCTCGACCAGGAGGGCGAGCACGTCTGCAAGCTCGCTCGGGCGCAGCGTGTAGTCGGCTGAGATGGTCTGGGAGAGGGTCATGGGCATGCTCCGGATGGCGGGGAGGTGGCGCGGGCCGCCCCCTCCGGGCGCCTGACCGTCACCCGGCCCCCGGCTCGGCTCCGCTCCGTGAACACCGGGGCTTGACGCTGCTGCGCCGTGCGAGGCGCTGCTGTGTCGGCGCAGGTCGGGTTCTGAGGGCGTCGAGACCCATCGAGTCCGCGCCGTCGCCTGACTCGGGCAGCGAAATGCCCGTCAGCTCCGGGAGCGGAATGCCGGAGGGCGACAGGGTGTGGCCGATGCGTCGCTCAAGCGCCGCGTAAGTGCGGTAGAGCTCGGGGCGGAGTTCGGCCGCCCGGCGCAGATCGGCGCGGGATGCCAGGATGCAGAAGCTGCAACTCAGCCTCGACATGCCCGCGGCGTAGGCCCAGTGCGGCGCCTGGCCGGCGTCGCGGATGACGCGGAACACGTCCTCGGTCGAAAGAGCGAACACCGGCAGCCAGTCGAAGACCTCGCGGCCCGCGACGCTCATCCGGTCGTTGCGCTTCCACGGCGCCTTCCGGGCGCGCGCCGGGCTCTCCTCGGCGCGCATGCCCATGGCGTTGACGAGGCGCCCGCCGAAGCTGGGGTTGAGCTTGAGGTAGCGCCTGAGCTCCCGCTCGATGGGCGTTCTCTTGAAATCCCCTGTGCAGAACCTCTGCCTGGGACCAGGAAACCTGCCGCGCTCCTCGATGCGGTCGAGCAGGGACTTGCCGGACGAAACCGGCGCCATGACCAGCGGTACGCCGGCAGGCAGGGTCGCCTCGATATGCCGGACGACGCCCTCCCATTCGACTTCGGCGAGAGGCGCGTGGACGGCGATGAGCTGGCCGGCGGGCACGATGCCGGACAGCAGGATGGTCATGGATTGCGAGTCCTTGCCGCCTGAGTGATTGACGGCGACGAGGGCGCCGGCACGGATCATCTCGCGGCACCGGGGCGGCACGGCAATGTCGGCGATGCGGCTGGACATGGTCGGTCTCCCCGGCGGTGGCGCGAGAGGCCGCTCCGCGGCCCCGGGATGCGCCCCGCCGGGGCCGGGCTCCGCCTCCTGCCGGCGCGTCGCGGGCCTGGCGCGGCGATCGCGGCCGGTGCGGAACCGGAAGCGCGCGGCCGGACCGCGACGGGGAAACGCCCGGGCCGGCGCAGCCGGGACCGGCGGAAGGGAACGGGAGGCGCGGCGCGGGCGTTGTTGCGGGGCGCGGCGCCGGAGTGCTAACTGCCGGTCGTGAGTTGTCCGGGCGGTCGCGCTACGTCGGTGCGGGCGATGCAAGACAGGGGGAGTTGGACACCGTGATGGACGCGAAGGCACGCCGGGGGGTTCCGGCCTTCGTCAGAATCCTGGCGCTGGTGTGCGTCAGGCAATCCATGCTCGAAACGCTGCACCGCGGGGCGACACCGATCTCGCGGACCGGCGACTATTCGGATGTCGTCGTGGTCGATGCCGAGGGCCGGCGCATTCCCTGGCCGGAGGTGTCGCGGTTCGACGAGAACGAAATGCGCGATCTGATGCGCGAGATCGTCAACAAGCTCTACACGTTCCTGGTGAAGGGCGAGGACCCCGATTTCGTGGCCTGGACGGAATTCGTGCGGCCGCAGAGCCAACACTGGGACAGGCCGAAGCTCGACAAGGTGCTGATGCACTTCGTGAAGGAATACGCCCGCGTCCGGCGCAAGAAGGGCTGACGGGAATTCGGCATGGTCGAACGGCGAATGCGGGCTGGCGCGGGATCGGAGGAACCGGAGACATGAACAAATCGGCGATCGTCGCCCGCGTGGCCGCGCGCTTGGGCCTGGACAAGTTCACGGCGGGAGGCGCTGTCGACACCGTTTTCGAGGCGATCGCAGAGGGGCTCGCCAAGGAAGAGGACGTGCGGATCGCGGGGTTCGGGACGTTCGGGACGCGAAGCCGCGCGGCCGGCATGGGAAGGAATCCGCGCACCGGCGAGAGCGTGCCGATACCGGCCTCGAAATCGCCGTCGTTCAGGGCGGCGAAACGGCTGAGGGAGGCGGTGAAGCGGGGCTGGCAGGCGGAGCAGCCGGACCCGGGCCACGACCGCGATGACCGGCGTGGCAGCGCAGGCGCGATGCTGGAGATGTCGGACTGGCCGGGCGGCGTGGAGCCGGTCTGGTCGCTGCTGGAGCCCGACAGCATGGAGGCGCTGCGGGCCGAGCCGCTGGCGGACAATCCGACGCTGCGCCTCGCGGCCGATCTGCCGGACGAGGCGTTCCCGAAATCGGCGTTCGTGGCCAATACGCTGATCGCGCTGCAGCAAATCGACGACGAGTTCCTGCCGAGGCTCACCGACAAGGGGCATTTCGGGCGCGACATGGTGGCGGCGATGCGCGAGGCGATGACCTGGCCGGGGATGGAGGCGACCGAGCAGTACCGCGCGGGTAAGGCGCTGCGCGAGGGCGACGTGTGGGAGCTTCACCTGCTGCATCGCCTGTTGGACCTGGCCGGGCTTGTCGAGGGGGAGGCGGTACTGTGCCAGTTGACGCCCCTGGGGCGCGAGATGCTGGAACCCGGAAGACGCGGCGCGCTCCAGGCGCTCCTGTTCCGGCACCTCTACTGGCACGCGAACCTCTCGCAGCACGTGGAGACGTTTCCCCGCGGGCTGCCGGGCCGGTGGCCGCAGGACGACATCGGGGTCATCCTTTGGGGGCTCTCGAACGTGGCGGGCGAGTGGCAGAGCGCGGACACGCTGAGGAGGCTGACCGCGGCTCGCGACATGTCGGTCGCGGGCCTGCACTGGAACGCGGAGGGCACGATGTTTGCGGGCCGGGTGCTGGGGCCGCTGCGCTGGTTCGGGCTGCTCGAATACCGCGGGCCTCCGGAAAGGGCGGAGGTGGGCTGGCGCAAGAGCGCCCTCTTCGACCGCTTCCTGGCGTTCGACGTCGAGCTCTCCCAAGCAGGCAGGACGGGTCACTGAATGAGGCGTACCGCGAGAAACAGGCCGGACAGCGAACGGCGACGCCTCACGGCGCCTGGGTGTGGAATTCGGCTGATTGCTATGCGATTACGGGCCCTCTGCGAGCTGCAGGGACGGCGCCGGGAAAGTCCAGGCCAGCCGCGGGGTTGACGGCTGGCCTGCTACCGGTCTGGATGCTACATCGCGTATCAGGCAAGAAGGTCATGGAAGCGGCCTTTGAGTTGACCTTCGAAGACCGGCTGTCGATGATGGGCGATGCTGCGGAGAACCCGATCCAGTGACTCAGCCGGTTCGAGAGCGGCGCTGCGTATGTGTAGGCCACGGCGGAGGTCGAGACATGAACGGCGCAGCCGGAACGCAAATCCAGCATGGGGACGGCGGAATCTGGGCCCCGATACTAGTTGTGGGTGCGCAGCCGTGGGCCGGCCAGCGCGGAGTACGATACACGGCGTCTGCCGGCGGCCCAAGGTGCAAGTTCGAACTGGCGGGACATCGGATTCCGCGAAGGCTGTCGCAGGGCAGAGGCAAACTCGGAAGTCACGCCGACGCGACGAAACGCGGCTATATGCTGACGAAGGACCTTGCGCTAATGCTGGGGCTTCCGTTCCGCCCCTGACGCCGATGCAGAGCCGCGAAAACATGAAAGCGGTGGCGGGAGGCATCGACGCGATGGGCCATGAGGAGGCCGGGTACTGGTTGGGAATGATGATGCATCGTAAGCATCCTCGGCCGATGCTGACCGCGCTGAGATGCTTGCTGACTGAGCCCGGGTGGTGACGGGAGAGGCGCGATGCGGATCGATCCGGAGATAAGCGGCGTAAGCGTCGTGTTGCTGGGAAACTTCAATCCGGCGATTTTCACGCCGGCATGGTTCGCCTTGCATGATCTCTTGCCGAGGCAAGCCACAGAGAATGCCGAACTGCAAGTCGCCCATCCAGGCCTGACCCTGTTTTCCACGGAATGGCTTCACCTTCAGATCATGACGGATCGATTCGAGGCCAGCACGCAACGAGAGCCGTATGTTCGGGTGCCAGACCTCTTGGTCCGCGTGTTCAGGGAGCATCTTCACCATACCCCCCTGAAGGCATTCGGCATCAATCGTGACGTCCACTTTCGAGTAGCCGATCAGGTTGAGCGAGACAGAATTGGCGGACTGCTGGCGCCAGCGGAGCCATGGGGACCGTGGGAGGACGAACTCGGATTGGGTGGTGATTACGGGGGGATGATTTCGCTGACGATGGCACAGACCCGCCCTGAGGGTCGGCCTCCTGGCGGACAAGTGAATGTGACAGTAGAACCATCCAGTCGCATCGGTGGCGGTCGGTCTGGCATCTATGTCAGGGTAAACGATCACTACGCAATCGGTAGCGATGACATTGAGGGGCGCGAGGAATTGATGGGTTTCCTGGAAGACGGTTTCGAGCGGTCAATCCAACGGAGCGACAGCATCATCGACTACATCATGTCCCTGTAGCTGGATCGGAGGGAAAAGGTTCATGAAACAGACCGGCCAAGCCATGGCTGTCCAGAGCTTCAATACTTTTGGAGGAGGGAGCAGCTCAGACGATCCAGCCGGCTCGCGTTATCTGCTGTCGAGCGCTGAAGCTGCGGTGAGCCAAGCATTGAGGCCGTCGATCCCTGGCCGCGAGATTGGTATACGCGGAGAGACCGCAGGGAGCTGGAACGCTCCCGATCGTGCCGGAGCTTACACGTTGAGCAGTCGAGCTGCGGCCGCGGTCGGAAGTCTTCCGCCGTCGACGGTGCCCGCACCAGCTATGGCTACGTTTCGTGCCTTGCAGGAGTGGGAAGGGCATGTGGCCAGTATCGAAGACGATGCCTTCGTGGCGCGTCTGGTCGATTTGACAGCCGGCACGCTACATGAAAGCGAGGAAGCCACAATCCCAATAGACGAAATCTCCGACCGCGACGCCGCCAACATGGAAGTGGGCAGCATCTTTCGTTGGGTGATCGGATATGAGCGTTCGCCAGAGGGAACGCGGAAGCGAGTGTCGCAGATCGTCTTTCGTGATCTTCCAAGGATGACCGAGGGCGACTTGCGGGCTGGCAGGATGTGGGCAGGAAAGATTGCACCGGCGCTTAATCCGTGACGAAGGTTGCAGGCTCGCCGGAAGATGATGAAATCGAGCTCATTCTTCTTGGCCCCGGTTACGGAGAGAGCATCGTCTTGCACGTCGGAAACGGCGCATGGGTCGTTGTCGATTCGTGCCTCGATCCAGATGGCAGACCGGGAGCCCTGCGCTATCTAGAGAGCATCGGTCTCGAGCCGGCTCAAAGCGTTGCTCTGATCGTCGCGACGCACTGGCATGACGACCATATTCGTGGGATGGCGCGGTTGGTCGAATTGTGCCCCGACGCCCAGTTTTGTTGTGCGAGCGCTCTGTGCGACGAGGAGTTCCTCACCTTGGTGGGGGCGTTGGAAGGTCGGCATTTTTCCGCTACCGGATCCGGGTTGCGCGAAATACACGGTGTGTTCTCTCAGTTGGGCAACGTCGGGAAGATGCCGGTACATGCCCTTGCCAACCGTGTCGTATTCCGGAAAGGCGGGTGCACCATATCATCGCTGTCGCCAGGAGACGGGGTATTCCAGCAATTCCTGGCGTCTGTGGGAGGATTGATCCCGGGTCGCGGTGGGAACAAGAAACGGATACGAAGCTTCTCACCCAACGAGGTCGCGGTCGCGCTGTGGGTTGAATGCGGCGGGAATTCGCTGCTTCTGGGAGCCGATTTGGAGAGAAAGGGATGGGTGGCAATTCTTGGGGACACGCGCCGGCCACCGGGCAAGGCTTCAGTATACAAGATTCCGCACCACGGCTCTGCGGACGCGGACGAACCGGCGGTGTGGGAACGGATGCTCGAAGACGAACCGGTTGCGGTCCTTGCGCCTTGGCGCCGAGGCCGTGGAGCGTTGCCGACGGAACAGGACACTGAGCGAATACTCAATGCAACACCGAACGCCTGGATCACTGACACCGGGTCAACCAAAGAAGCAACGTTCAGGCATGGAAACAGGACCGTAGACAAGACGTTGCGAGAGAGCGGCGTGCGTATTCGACGGCTCTCTGGCGGCACGGGCATGATCCGATTGCGACGGCGCGTAGGATCGGCCGATGATTGGAAGGTCGAGAAATTCGGCAGCGCATGCCGCTTGGTCGACTATGCAGCTTGACCGGGCAATGTCGGACATGCGCCCGATCAAGGGGTAGCTGCCCATCGCCGCTCTCGGAGAAGCGAGCATTTTTGCGAACGCTATATCGCGGAGCGGAGAAACTACTCAGTCGGTTAGCAGGTACTGAGTGACCAACGCCCGGGTGATGGCCTCACCTCGGCCAGAGAGCCGTTGAATGTTTGCCACCGACATCGCGGAGAAATCGGTCGGGTAGCGGATCACTTCTTCTCGGTCGACCCAGTTAGCTGGTTTGAGCGGTACCCGCCGGTCGATCTGTCCGAGAGCGGCGTAGACGAAACCGTCAATGCGTTCCGCCTTGGCGTGATCGTGCAGGCGCTGTTTGGTCGCGTCCTGGACCTTTCGCATGACTGCGGAGACGACCTGGGTCATGCGCTTCGGCCAGCTGACGGGCACGGCCTTGCCGGTGAACTGGCCCGCACCGGCGTCGCTTGAGATGATGATGTCGACGTCGTAGCTAATCGCGCTGATCTGGGCATCCCGGCCGGGCTCCATGACGGTGACGCCGAGGTTCTCGAAGACGCCGCCGTCGGTAACGATAACCCGATGTGTGTCGGTCTGGTCGTTTAGTTCGAACGGCCTTTTCCAGTCGAAGGGAGGAAGAAACGGCGGGTAGGCGGCCGAGGCCATGACGGCGTCGGCGACGCGCAATTCTCCCGCCGGAGCCCATCCATACCGGTAGGAGCCGAAGATCTGGTTGCTCATGCGGAAGGCGGTGCCGGTTCGAAGCTCGCACGCGTTGAAGACCATCGATTTGTGCTGACGGGTGGGTGCATTGCATTGTTGCGGGCCGACCACGTCGGCAATCGCATCGGCCAGGACATGCGTTCGCGAGTAACGGCGTCGGAGAGGCCAAGAGCAGCGCGAGACCGGGCTGCATGCTCGACGAAGTGCGGGAAAGAATGAGGCGACGCGATTCGCCGACCAGGCGAGGAGGTCGGCAAGGAGGGTTGGGAGGGCGACGAAGGCCAGGTTCCATACCAGGGGTGCGGCGCGCGCGGGATGGAAGAGTTTCACAAATCCCGGCGCTACCAGGCCCCGGCGAAGGAACCGGACGACGTTGCGATCGATATGGGCGAAGGGCGCTTCTGTATAGCCGAGCATCCCGGTAACGACGGACCCGCCCGACACGCCTGAAATCACGTCGACCTCGTTGAGCAAGTTCAGGTCTTCGAGTGCGCGCAAAGTGCCGAGGTGAAATGCAACGGCACGCGATCCGCCGCCGGACAGCGCCAGTCCGATCACCTTGCCGAGCGCGGCGACGGGAGGCGGGGTGGTGATGCCGCCGCGGACCGCAAGGGTCAGTTCGGTTCCGATATCGAGCGCGGCGAGTTCCTGTTTCTGGAAAGTATAGGCTCCGAGTTCCGGCTGTGCGCGGGCCGCGTGTCCGACGATCGCCATGAGCTGATGCGCGCCGTCATCGGGCGCAGCTGAGAAGATGTCGGCGATCCCAACGTAGTCGGTGACGCTGGGACGGGCGGTGCTGACGGGATGGGAATGCCAGGTGCCGATGTACCGCACGATGCCGCGGGTTCGAGCATCGTAGTCCTCGCAGATCTCTGTCGTGCCGTGTGTACCGCAAACGAAACCTTCGGGAGAGAAGGTACTGTCGCGCGGCGGCCCGCTGACGTTCGTGACCCATGCGATTCCGAGGGACTCGTCGAACTCGCCGAATAGCAGGCCGCCGGTTTCGTGCTCGGCGGTGCGCTCACGGGTGCCGGCGCGGATCCAGCCGGTTATGTCGCGCCAAGCATTTGCGGCCATGCGGAAGTCAATTCCATCGGCGACCCAGCAAATGTCCGGTCGGAACCGGAACCGGCGCTCGCGATGATCGGGCGAGCGCGAGATGAGCGCACCGGCGGCGGCATCCTCTGGCTGGGCCAGAGTTTGAGCGATGGTGTTGAGGGCTTGGGCAGAAAGCGCGGCCACGTCGGCGTGCGACGCCACAAAGGTGGGATCGGAGCAGCCGGGCTCGGGCTGGCGGAGGCCGTCGATAGCTTCCCGGGTCCAGAAGGCTTCTGCCCAATCGCTCAACCAATCCCGCGCGATAGTAGCGATGCCGAGACGGCGAAGGGCGTCGAGGGGTCCGGCGCGGTATCCGGTCGGAGCGAGGACGGCAACCGCATGTTGGGCGGTGGCGCTGATCATCACGGTCGCAATGGGAACCTGGCGCTCGTGATCCTTGAGTAACATTTCGAGCTTGCTTCGCACCTGTATGGACGCGGTCGCGTCGATGATCAGGTCGACATCGACGTCCCAGTCGGCGCCTGCGAGGGTCTGCGATATGATGTCTTCGTGCCGGGGCGTGACCTGCACGTTGGGGGCAATCGACTGGAGGCGCTCGGCCAAGGCAGCGGATTTGGGCTCATCGGTATCGAGTGCGGAGAAATTCTGTCGTACCAGCAAGCCGGGGGTGACGCGGGCGCGATCGCAAAGCGTGAGCCGCGAGACCCCGGCGCGTGCGAGGTGTTCGGCGATGAGACCGCCGATTGCCCCGCAGCCCCAGAGTACGACGCGTTTGCCGCGAAACCAGTCCATCGGTGTGCCCTCGTCTCGCCGAGTGATGATTTCCGGGCGGTTCTCAATCATGCGGCACCACCGCACACGGGCTTCCCGACGCCAAGTGAGCAAGGTGTCGAGGATGGAGTCGATCAGTGCCTGTATTTCCGCCGGGGTGTCCTGTCCCGCGTACCGGTTGCTGAATTGGCAGGCGATGGAAGCCGCGCGCAGCTTGGCGACGTCCCCCGGCTCGATCTCCCAGAAGGTGAGATGTTGGTTTCGTTGGGCGGGGTCGCCGGCGATGCCGCGCGACGGGGCACCGATGCCGATGTAGAGCGAGGCGCCATCGGGGATCCGCTCCGAGGCGATCATCATGTAGGCAAGGAGGCGGAAGCCCAGGCGCCCCTTGGCCTCCAGGTAGTCGAAGAGGTACTGGACTGTGCGCGGGTACTCGAACGGAAGCTCGAAGTTAAGTAGCACGGTCGGCGCGAACGGCAGGTGGTCGGGGAGCGTATTCAGGGGTGACCAGGCTTGGACCTCAAGAAGGCCCGGCTTGGGCTGATGGAGAGCGGCTGCGCCGAACCATGGCCAGGTGTCGCGCCCCGGGGGATTGGCGTTGACGCAGATCGACGTCGAGGCAATCGGGTAGGCGACCGGCGGGTGTAGGGGCCCCTCGGGATCATCGAGCTCGTTTCTGGCTCCGCGTCGGAACCACTCGTCGAGCTGCGCCAAGAATCCGAACATCCCCTGCGAGGGGATCCACTGGGTCTCGGTGGAGAGGTAGATGCAGAGACGGGTTCCCCACTGCACGTGGCCGAAGCCGTGGAACCGGGTATGGACGGTGTCAACCGTGGGCGGGCTGAACGGGAAATCCGCCGGTATGGACAGGGTGATGCCTTCGCGATCGCGAAGCGGCAATCCTCCCTCGACACGCGGATAGTGCGTGCAGTCGAGGGAGATATCGACGCTCAGGCAGGCGCCGGGGGGCGGTTCGTCGTCGAGGCCAACGATCCGGATGGGGGATCGGTCGGTAGCGGCGATGCGTCGGAGCTGAGCAAGGGCAGACTGTTGCCCTTCACTCAGTGCCACGACCGAATCCGACCGCGACGTTCGGAGCCGCGGCGACACCGCCGGCGGCTCTCAGCGCATCGCTCATGGGCCTGCTTGACTGGGTGTCACCGACATACGCGAAACCGTTGCGGCCGACCTCGAAGATGATCGGCTGGGGATTCTTGCGGTTCGGGTGCTCGTGGGTGCACAGGAAGGCGTTGGCGACGATACGTTCGTACTGTCTCTTTGCCTTGGCGTGAGGTGGGTTGTCGCCCGGATCGTTACGCGCCGGCACGGGTTCGGAACTCGAGACGACGTATCCCGGGTCGAGGACTGCGGCAGCGATCTCGCGCACGATATGCTCTTTAAGGGTCTCGTCGCTGTCCCCGTCTTCCTTCCAGTACATGGCCGACTTCGAGCAATGATGAGGGGCGAGCAACACGTTCCAGGCGAGTGTCGCGGGGGTGCTCTTGTTGAAAATTCGCCGGATTACGGGATAGCTGAGGTCTCCCATGAGTAGTGCCCGGCCAGCGCGGTTGCCGTTGTAAAGCGAGACTTGGAAGGCGAGGCTGCAATCGTTGCGGTCGCCGAAACTGTCCTCGCGGAACGGGGCGTGGACAAAGGCCTCGAACAGATGGGAGAGATTTTCACCGTCCAGCGTCGTGACGGTCTGGCCGGGTATGGTCAGGAATTGTCGAGGGAAGCCTTGGAACTCGCGTTCGCGCAGAAGATCGTCGTAGCCGATGATGCGAATGCGGTTGCCGCGGCCAGGATCGCCACCCACCCGGATGGCGGCCCTTACGCGACGCATCGCCTCGTCATGGAAGGCTTGCGCGTCGTCGCAGAGGTCGTCGCCCTCGAGGCTCTCGCGGAAGGTGCGCGGCGACATCCAGAGCTCGGACACGATGGCGCGGTCGTTCAGCTCCTCGAAGCCCTGGCAGTGATCGAGGTCAGGATGGGTGAGCCCGAACACGGACAGGTATGGCGTGCGGTCGAGTGTCGGCAGAATGCGGATCAACTCGTCGATGACCGGCCAGGCGGGGTCGTCGCGCTCTTCCGCCTTGGCCATGTGGCGAAGGTCGAGCTGCACATAAACTGTATCTGCCACACGTATCGTCGTGCTGTCGCCTGTGCCGACGGGCCAGAATATGAAGCCCTGATCAGGAGGTTTGATGGCCATGCCCACAATCCCTTTGGTTATAGTTGAAACCGAACATGTAGGGGAGGAAGACCCGCCCAATGCCAACATGTTGGGTGCGCTGGACTGATTTCAAGGGCTAAGCCCGCCGGATCGTTTGTGCGGGTTTCGGAGCCGGCCCACAGGGTCTCGTCGAGGACTCGGCCTGGGTTCGTGAATTCCTCGGCGACTAGGTACCGCTCGGGCTTCGCCTCCTTGCAGCACATAATATGTAGACACGGACTCCAGTCGTCCGGGCATCAACCCGATTCCTCTGCTACGGAGAAGATGTCGGGGGAAAGATTCCGTTTCCGGTCGGCCCGTTAGGGGTCACCCCAGTCGCGAGCCAGACCCGCGCCCCGCGCGGAACCGGGATCATCGCCGCTTCAGAACCTGAAGAACCCGCGACAGCGCCGCCGTATCCACATCCCGGTCGACCGTCACGGGAGGCCCTCCTAGGAGGGTTACTGTTGTTCGTCCATTGCGGACGTCATCGTTCAACCGCAGTGCCTCGAAGTCGGTTGCCGCCGCCGATCGGGCGGCGGGGCTGACGGGCAGGTGGGCGAGTAAGGCCGTGGAAGCGCAACCCGGCAGCAAAGGTCCCTACGTGGCGGCATCCCGGCGGTCGAGGGCGAGCACACATTCGCGCTTGACCGCGACGACGGCCGCAGCAAACGGCAAAGAGGTCTGGCAAATGACGACCTTCAGTCAGTGGCGGCCGTCGAGATGGTCGCCGGACTTGTATTTCTTACAGACCTTGAGCCCCCTACTGATAGCGTCGGCTTCAGATTGGTCCATAGTCAGTTTCCACAGTCGTTTAATCTCAACCCAATCTTTCAGATAGGTACACCAGTACGAGCGATTCGGAGGCATCCATTCTGCTGGGTCCTTAAATCCCTTGGAGCCGTTTGAACCGCCCTTGACCGCTATCAAATGTTGCGGATTCGATAGGTCATTGGCATAAGCTTCCTTCTCGTCAGCAGTCCACGCATGCCCACCAGATTCGTGCGCTTCCTTTAGCGGGACCATGTGGTCTATTTGAAAGTCGCCAGGATCCGTTGAAACCAGTCCGGTATACGGCCCCACCCACAGACCGGACTTCACCTTGTTACCTTCCTTGATGACAGGAACTAGACTTTCCGAGATCAGAACCTCGTCGCGTGTACGCACTCGATTGTTGTCAGCGTCGGTCCAGTGTTTCCAATCTTTGCGATTATAGGTATCGGATTTCTCCTCCGGAGAGATTGGCACGCTCATGAACTCAGCAGAGTTCGCCGACGAAGCGAAAAGCGCCCCGAGCATTGCTATGCAAATGAAACGCATAATGTCCTCCTTACAGGTTCACGCTCACTGTAAGGAAAAGATGGAGACGACGGCAAGTCCTGATTTGTCCTTACCAGTCTTCAGCGCGGCTCCGCTTGAGAGTCTTCGATTGCGATCATTCGGTTCCACATCTAGGGCAGCTGAACCCTTGCGTATCTCAAGCAACGCTGGCCGAATTAGCGGTTTAGGTCGCGGCATGTCGAGTTCCAGCAGTAAAGCTCTGCTCCGGTTCAACATGATGGCCACACACACTCGAGTTGCATCGCCTGCCTCGGGTTCGCGCAGCTCGGGGAGAATGTTCTTTCCCCCAAACCGCTTCTGGCGTCCTCTTGAGTTCCCCCATGTTCCACTTTCTTAGGAAAATGCACTATAGGCACCGCCCTGGCCGGGGGATGACCGTCTCTGTGCCAAAGGGAATGCTGGAGAGACTGAAGTCACGGCCTCATGCAAGCCCAAATGCATGACTGCACTGATTTTGTGCCCGTGTGGATTATAGGAGTAATGCCTGTTGAACTTCCCTTGAATATGTGGTAGCTACACTTTTCACGTAGGTGGGCAAGATTCTCGAGTGGCACAGTCACCTTCCAAAATGACTTTCGACCAAGTACCCAATTGGAAGTGGCTGCGTTTCTGTAGAGATAGTATGCAGCTCTAACTGGAGGTCCCAATGGCTGATGAAGTCAATCGCGGTACACTTGTGAATAAGATTGGTGAGATCGTTTCTAATTTGGCAAATCTACAGGTGTCGACACTTGTTGGTAAGTTCGAAATAGAGACGGACGATATCAAGCGGATTCGTGTGACCTCTGTAGGATCGGATGACGCACCTATTACCGGCGTCGTGTCAAACTTGAATCTGCTTGAGGGCGATATTTCCACGGTGATGTCCGAACAATATGCCAAAGACCCTGAGGACCCTGTCCGTAAGTTTCATGACACTCAGATGCAATCGGCTCGGGAGACAGTTAACAAGAACGTCCGTCTGATTTCAGACATGATAGAAAAGTTCTTTCCAGAATAATTTTGAGCAAACAGAGCCCGGCCTGCGAGGTCTCAACAATCCCCTTTCAGGTACTGGCGGGTAGCTGCCATGTCAATACTTAAGCGTGCTTCTAGGGGTTTGACCGAACTTGGGCGGGACATCGTAACCATTGAAGTGAATACGCTCGCTTCTACCGGCATTAGCGGGCACAAGATGCCATGGTACCCTCACGCATTACTCGACATCGCTGTGACGTATGTGAAGTGGTTCGAATTGGTGCGAGGAATTGATCTAAGCTACGTGTTTGACAGCGACTTGCGACGTGTCGAAGCAAGGATTGAACCCTTCGAACATGCTAGCAGAACAGATTTAACCAATGGATGGTTCACGTTTGATCGACTACGACGTATTGCAGCAAGAGTAGTGGTAGAGGAAATAGAAACTGCTCGTCAGGAAGACCGAGAGGCCGATCAGCGACGTTTGGAAATTGCACGCAGAATTCAACGTAACTGCGACCAACTAAAGGCAATGATCGGGTACACACGGCGCCAGCCGGAGTGGACCCAGTTCTTAGTTGCTCAGCCGGTGAGCAATACAAAGGAGCTGGAGGCTGACAAGACAACAAGTGACGCCGACGAACACTACCGAAATGTCGATGTTGGTCTGACCAGAGGCCAATTGATTACACTCGTGCACGACAGCAAAGACGATCCTCCAAGATTAAGCGGGGAGGATGCTGCTAGGTTACGCAAAATTTGGGAAATTGGAACAGATCAAATAGTCGCACAAACAATCATACATATGGACGGCGATGTAGTTACAAGATTCAACCGAACGGGTAATCCAGAAGATTTTTCCCGAATGTTGGAAGTACATAAGGGTGGTATCGATGTTTCACTAAGTCACTGGCGAACAATGCTCGAAGTGCTGGAGAAGTTAATCGACGGTCTGGCTGGGAAGCTGTTCGGGACGAGATAGACGCAGTGCGCAAATGGTTGATCACGAAGCTTGGTACGTTAAAGACGAAGTGGAAGAGTGATATTAACACTCAAGCCATAGAAAACTTAGTTGAGTTAGCAAGTGGTGGCGTAGCAGTAACAACAGAACGAAACGGAATTCGATATAGGACCATCCTACAAATCGATGGTGATGTTATACAAAAATGCGATATCCCTTCGGGAGTAGAGGGGGAGTATATTGATTCAGTATGGTTGGAACATTTGGCAAGGGTAAATGCTAATCTCCAAGGCGTCAGAGAAGTAGTAGATCGTTTGATTGGGAAATTGGTCTATATCGTCTCGGTGGCACTTACGCTATTGGGGATGGGTACGGCGTTTGGCTTGGTAAGCGATGGTCTTGCGGAGGTCACGGTAGAAAGTGCTATATGGTCAATAGTGGGTGGGGTGCCGGGATTGGTGTTCCTGAGGTTGGGTAAACGCGTCACCGCCATTGTATTCCGAAGACTTCTGGCTCGTCGGTTAGAAGCGGTCGGTGCGAGGATGACGGGACAGTCATTGGCTGCGCAGTAGATGTGAGACCGAAGTTTTTGGTCGATACACGAGGTTGCTCCGATCGCAAACGTAGGGAATTGTCTGGCAGTGGCCGCTTCAAACGAAGGTCTGGCGCGGGCGAACTTCTCTATCTTGTCCTTCCTCCACGCTCTATGTTTGTCTAATTTAACTAAAGCGAATTGGATGCAAAAGGTGTGTAGTGGGTGGTCATCTTCACCTTCGGTGGTTGGGCATCTTGCAGATCATGGGCAGGTTCTTGGCCAGCCTGTACAAGGGGACGAGATGGGAATCTATGTCCCAACCTGCGCGCGTTCATTGCCCAGTGGCTTTGTCAGCACCCTGAACGGGCGACAGATTCCCACCGATGCTTCCGGTGATCCGCGCCGCGGCGTTCTGGATGGAATCCCGGGCAAGGTGAGCGTACCGGGCGGTGGTCTGCACCTGCGTGTGGCCGAGCAGCTTGCCGATCATCGTGAGGCTCTCGCCGAGCGCCAGCGCCCTTGAAGCATACGAATGACGAAGGTCGTGGATTCGCACGTCCTCCAGCTCGGCCCGCGCACGAATGCGGCGCCAGGGGCGCTGGAGATCGGTGATGTGGGATCCCGGCAGCTTGCCGCGGATGACCCAGGGATTGCCCTCCTCGCGGGGCAGGTCCGCCAGCACGGCGCGGGCCTCGGGACCGAGCGGGACGATCCTGCCGCCAGTCTTCGCGTCCGGTAGCTCGATGCAGTCGTTCTTGACGTGCTCCCAGCGGAGGAACTGGATCTCCGACAGCCGGCAGCCGGTCAGCAGCAAGAGGCGGAGGGCGGCGACCGCCGAGGGCATCTCGCTTTCGGCCTCGCGGAGGACCTCGCCCAGCCGCTCGGTCTCCTCGGGTGACAGGAACCGCTCGCGCTTGTTCTCCTTGTAGCGCTTGACGTGGCGACAGGGATTCGACCCGTCCGGCCGCAGGCCCCAGACCTCGGCGAGCGAGAACATCTTGGAGAGCACGCCCAGCGTCCGGTTCGCCTGGTAGGGCCTGTCGCGCAGGTCGAAGTGCAGCTTGGCGATGTCCTTCCGCTCGACTTCGGCGATCCGCATCTCGCCGATCGCGGGGTCGATGAAGAGCGTCACCGACCGGCGGTATTCCCCCTGGGTGCTGGGCTTGCAGTGGGTCGGGACATACTCCTCGAGGAACCGCCTGCCGAGCTCGGTCATGACCGGCTCGGCCTTCCGCTTCGCGTCGGCGTCGCGGGGATCGACCCCCGCTTTGGCCTGAGCCAGGATCTCGAGCGCCGCGACCCTTGCCTCGTCCGGGGTGATGGGTCCGTGCTGGCCGATGGTGAACCAGCGCAGCTTTCCGCGCACGCGGGTCTGGAGGACGTAGTTCTTCCGGCCCGACTTCCGGACCCGGACGCCGAAGCCGGTCAGCTCGCCGTCCCAGTAGACGGTATCGGCGCCGTTGGCCTTGAGGGCCTCGACGGCGCGCCTGGTGAGTTTCGGAATGCGGTTTGCCATGGCCGGAAATCCTTGACGCCGGAGGGGCGTTCTAGCAAGCTGGCAAACTATTGGCAAACACTTTGCATCTACTCGTGGCTTACCTCAGGCGGCGCATGCGTATGATGGAGACCATGAAAGGACTGTAAATCAACGCTTTATCATCAGTCAGCTTACGTCAGCTTACCTGAGACGCAGATTGTAGCCAAACTCATAACCTGAAGGTCGCAGGTTCAAATCCTGCCCCCGCTACCACCGAGACCGACATTCCCGACCTGGGAGTGTCGGTCGCCCCTTTCCCCCTGCCGTTTCCGGCCCATTCGAGGATGGTGCCGAGGTCGCCATGGAGCGCGGCGGCCATCTCGCCGCGCTTCGCGCCGGGGGTGAGCACGATGCGCTCGATCAGCCCCCGGATCGCGTCCGCCGCCTCGTCGCGGTCGCGCGGGTCGGCCAGCGCCTCGGCCAGCCGCTCCACCTTGCGCCGGTAGACGGTGGCGATGTTCGGGTGGATGTCGGGAAGATCGACCGGAGCGGCTGACAGCCGTTCGGCGATCTCGTCCTGGCGGGCTTCCAGCTCGCGCAGCCTGTCGGACATGCCACGTACATAGCCGCCTTCCTCGATGGCCGCGATCATCGACGCGATCCGTTTCTCGATGTCGGCCAATTCCTTCCGGTCCGTCGCGCCCGACGCGCGCCGCTCGCGGTTGAGCCGGTTGGTCTCCTCGGCATACGCCGTCATCGCCTCGGCGGCGGCCTCGGGAGCCATCAGCTTCTCCCGGAGCCCCGCCATGACCCGCTCCTCGATCTCGACGCGCCGGACGGTCCGGCTGTTGGAACACGAACCCGACATGATGTAGTTGGAACAGGCGTAGCGGTCCTGGCCGCGCTTGGCGTAGGAGCCGCCGCACATGCCGCACTCCAGAAGACCGGACAGCAGATAGCGGGGCCGGTGGGTGCTGTTGAGGTAGTTGGCCTGGGCCGCGCGGGTCGCCGCGATGGATGTGGCGTATTTCTCCGATATCTCGCCCTGCCGGGCCTTCGCCGCCTGCCACAGTTCGTCGTCCACGATGCGGAGTTCGGGAACCTCGACGATTATCCACTCCTCGGGCGGGTTGAGGCGCGCGACCCGCTTGCCGGTGTCGGGGTTCTTCAGGAAGCGCTGCCGGTTCCATACCAGCCGGCCGATATAGAGCTCGTTGTTGAGCAATCCGGTTCCCCGCTTCGCGTGGCCGCGCAGGACGGAATCGGTCCACAGCTTGCCGGATGCGCCGGGGATGCCGTCCTCGTTGAGACGCCGCGCGATGGCGCGCGGACTGGTGCCTTGCGCGAACTCCCGGAAGATGCGCCGGACGATCTCCGCCTCGGCCTCGTCGATCTCCCGCTCGCCCCGAATGCGCTCGCCGGCGGCGTCGTGCAGCTTCACCACGTCGTAGTGTTGTTTCCCAGATTAGCTGACCGCAGATTTGCCGGATTATTTCGCGCGGCGGCGAGGCGGATTTCCCACGCTGTTTGGTCATTGTCGGAAGGAAGAGAGGGGGTGGGGGGGTGTCGGCCGGCCGTCGGCGCGTCAAGCCGCTACGCGGCTCCTTCGCTGCGCTACGGCCCTTCGGGTGACCCGCCGCCGTCCGCCCGACTGAGTGCATCCATGGCCGTAAGCGGAGCTTTCGGCCATGGGCCGATCGCTCGACGCCTTGTCGTGGCCGGAGCCTGACGAGCGGTTTGCGAGGGTGGTTCCCGTGAGCGGTTCCCCCTCGAACCCCTAGGGATGGGCGGAACCGGGAACCGGGAACCGGGCGTTGTCGGGGTGGCTGCCGTTGGCGGCCGGGGAGGCCTTTTCGGCCTGGCCCGCGGCGAGGCCGTAGTGCCCCTCGGCGTCGTGCCGGACGCGTCCTTCGCGGACGAGCTTTTTGAGGACGACGCCGACGGTCTTGTGCCGGGTCGCGGCGCGTTCGCGGATCTGGCGCTGCGACAGCGGCGTCCCGGCTTCGGCGAGCGCCTTGAGGATGCGCCGTTCGGCGGTTTCGGGCTCGGGCGCGGCCTCGGCAGTATCCACTTGGCGGAGGCGCAGCGCGGGCCCCTTGCCGTCATCGGCGAGTTCGATCTCGATGTCATTGAGGCCGGGGGCGGCGCGGTGCTCGACGGTCATGACGATCTGCCTGTCGCGTCGGCGCAGGTAGAGATTCGAATCGCCCCACGCGTGCAGTTCCGAGCTTCCGCGCAGGGCCTGGCCGGGCCTTGTGGCGCCGCTCTTGCGGGCGTGGTGGACGAGCAGGACGGCGGCTCCGAAGCGGCGCTGGATGTCGCGTAGGAAGCCGAGGATGGGGGCGACCTCGGCGACGGTGTTCTCGTCGACGCCGTGCAGCCGGACCAGGGGGTCGAGGACGACGAGGCGGGGCCGGATGCGTTGCACCGTCTCGACCAGCCGCCGGCGGTCGGCGCGATGATCGAGGCGCAGCGCGGGCACGTCGATGACTGCGATGTCGAGGCTCTCGAACCGGGCGCCTGCGGCGCTCGCGATACCCTGGAGCCGGGCACGCACGATGTGGCCGGCGTCCTCGGCGGCGAACAGCAGGACGGGTCCTGGCTCGTCGGCGGCGAAGCGGCGCAGGCAGGGGACGCCGGCGGCGACCGCGACGGCGAGGTCGAGCGCCAGGAAGGACTTGCCGCACTTGGGCTCGCCGCCGACGATGCCGACCGCCTGGCGCCCCCACAGCCCGTCGATGAGCCACTGCTGCTGGCGCGGCCGGTCCTCCAGCTCCACCGGCGCCCGCGTCGGGAAGCCGTTCGCCGCCGCGTCCCCGGTGCCGGTCACGGCTTGAGCTCCTCGATGGCATTCTGGAGGTGGCCGGCGTTGACCGTCTTCGCCTTCTCCAGGGCGGCGGCCGACAGCGCGTAGTGGGCGAGGCGGTTGACCTGGCGCGGCAGGCCGCGGGTTCCCTGGAACAGGGCCTCGACGGCGGCGTCCTCGAACAGCGGCAGCTCGCATCCGGCGAGGCGCAGGCGGTGGGTCAGATAGGCCTCGACCTCGTCGCGGTCGAGGCCGGTGAGGTGGTGGCGGACGACGACGCGCTGGGAGAGCGATTCGTGCACCGCCATCGACAGCCGCCGCCTGAGCTCGGTCAGCCCGACCAGGATCAGGCACATGCGGTTCTCGGAGTCCATCGCGAAGTTGGTCAGCAGGCGGAGGTCCTCCAGCACGTCGTTGCGCAGATGATGGGCCTCGTCGACGACCAGCACCGGGAACTGCCTGGCCTCGGTCGCGAGGCGCGAGATCTCGGTCCTGATCGCGTGGTGGGCCGAGGATCGCGAGCGCTCGACGGTGATGCCGATCTCCCAGGCGATGGACTTGTACATGTCGAGCACGTTGCCGGTGGTCAGCGAGACGTAGTGGACTCGGAACAGGCCGGGGTGGAGCTGGGCGGTAAGATGCCGGCACACGGTTGTCTTGCCGGCACCGACCTCACCGGTGAGCATGCCGATGCCCTTGAGCTCGATGAGGTGGCCGAGCCGGGCCTCGGCCTCGCGGCGCGCGCTGGATTCGAACAGCTCGTCGGTCTCCGCCACGGTCTCGAAGGGCATGCGGGTGAAGGCGAAGTGGCGCTGGTACATCAGTCGTCCTCCTTGAACTTGCGCATCTTGAGCGGCGAGGGCGGCGGCTCTGGGGCCGGGTCGTCGGGTTCGATCTTCTTGGAGTAGTGGCCGCGCTTCACCGCGGTGTTGGCGTAGGCGTCGAGGCGGGTTGCCTGGCCGACAGGCTTGCCGTCGTGCACCACGCCGAGCGGCCGCGACGGCGGCGCATCCGGGTCGTAGCGCAGCACCACCCTGTGGCCGACCAGCAGGGCGTCGACCTCGTAGACGCGGCCGTTCAGGCTGACGGTGCGGTCCTTGTGGACCAGCCGCTTGGCCTCGAAGAGGAAGATATCGTCGAGGTCCAGCGTGGCGTCGGGGTAGCGGACCGCGGCCGAGGCGAGTGCCCATTGCTCGAGCGGGGTGCGCCCCTCAAGGCCGCGATGCGGACTGTTGTGATACTCGCCCTCGATCCACGCCCACAGGCTGCGGTTGAGCGTCTGGAGGCTGTCCAGGACCGGCGCATCGAGATGGGCGAGCCAGCCGGCGCGAAGCGTTCTGAACCACCGTTCGATCTTGCCCTTTCCCGCTGGTTGATACGGCCTGGCATGCACCAGCACGATGCCCAGCTTCGCGCAGATCAGGGCGAGCTGGCGGGAGCGGTAGGCGGCGCCGTTGTCGACATAGAGGCGCTGCGGCAGGCCGCGGCGGATCAGCGCGTTCTTGAACACGGGCAGGAAGGCCTGGACGCTCTCGGCCATGGCGAAGGCGGCGAAGGGCACGACCCGGGTGGCGTCGTCGATGAAGGCGATCAGGTAGGTCTTGCGTCGGCTCCGGCCGTGCCGGACCTTCGGCCCGTGCATGACGTCGCTCATCCACAGCTCGCCGGCGTCCCGGAAGGCGAAGCGGCGGCGGTCGGCGCCGTCCGGCGGCTTGCCGTCGAACAGCCCCTCGCGGCTCAGCAGCCGGTGCACGGTGGATGGAGCGAGCGGGTGATCGATGCCCTCCTCGACGGCCGCGCGGATGATCGCGCGCACCGGCCAGGTCGGGTTGTCGACCTTCAGCGTGACCAGGCGCTCGGCGACCTCGGCCGGCAGCCGCCGGGGCTTCCCGCGGTCGCTACGTGGTCTGGGGTAGAGCGCCTCGAAGCCGCCATCGCGATAATGCCTGATCCAGTCCCGCATGGTGTCGGCGGCGACACGGGTCCGGTCGGTTCCGGGGATGGCATAGGTCTGGCTCGCCTTCTCGCGAAGCTTGTCGCCGACGCCCTTGGCGCCCATCGGCAGATGCACCAGATCGGCGATGACGCCGTATCGGAACAGCGCGATCGCCTGGCGAAGGTCGTCGTCGGATTCCTTCATGTCATGGTCCTCGTTGCTGGGGCTCTTCGGCCCCGGGACCATGACGCTACGCCGCCGCCGGAGGGGGATCAGGCCCCATCGAGTGTTGGAAGCCCGCCTTGCGACTCATCGTGCCGATTCCGTGGGGTTGGAAGCCCAATGGGGCGGGCAGCATCTGCAGTTGCTCAGACACCAGGCCACGCAGCGCCATCAAGGCGCTGTCGCTGTTGAGACGCTCGCGAACCGCCACCATGGTGGCCGCGCAGCCCGCCAGCCGGTCGGGGATCAGGCCGATGACACGGACAAGAACGTTGTGGACCAGGCGAAGCCGGTGGCGCACCCAGCGCATCGCGCCGGGAAGCTCGATCGCGTCTTCGTCCTCGGGGCAGCGCACCTCGTTCGCTGCCTCCTCCAGGCTGCCGGCTTTCTCCGCCGCCACAACAACCGCTTCCAGATCGTCGAGCGTGCCCGGCAGCCGCGACGACAGGCAGTCGGCCAGCATGCTGATCGTCGTATGGCTCTCACGGCAATACCAGCGGGGAACCTTCGCACCGGGCGGGGTCTTCCGCCCGTAGGTGCCGTGGCTGCCCACGGAACATCCGCCGTGCGGGTGATTCGGGCAGCGCTCAAGCCTTGCCTCGCGCCACGCCTCGGTCTTAACGTATTCCTCGCCGGTAAGCCCCGTCTCGTAACGAAGCTGCAAACCGGCCATGGCCCGGCGGGGATCAGCCCGTGCGGGCCTCTTCCTTGTTGTTCCTCGTCAGTCCGAGACTACGAAACCGCCCCGGCGACGCAAAGCCGCCAGGTCCACCCATCCCACGCTCGGCCACAATCCCGGGGAATTCACCGGCAGCCCAATGTGGGAAAAAAACCCGAGTTCCTATCGGGCTAAACCGCGAGACAACAGTAGCCATAGCAGATGCCGCCGCCCGACTTGCCGGCCTCGACCCGGCCCCTCAATCCCCGGTGGGTCTTCGCCGCAAGGTCCTTCAGGAACAGCGCGTTCATCGTGCCCTTGAGGCCGACATGCAGCTCGTTGATCTCGCCTTCGCCTGCCGAGAGCGTGAAGATCTTCACGCCGGCGAAGCGCAAATGCTTGTAGAGGGTCGCAACGTCGGCCTGGTCGCGGCTCACCCGGTCCAGCGCCTCGGCGACGACGATCTCGAACGCGCCCCGCCGCGCGTCCTCAAGCAGCGCCTGGACGCCGGGCCGGAGGATCACGCTGTCGCCCGAGATGGCGGAATCCTTGTAGGTCCCGACGACCTTCCAGCCTTCGCGCTCGGCGCGCTCGCGGCAGACCCGGAACTGGTCCTCGATGGAAGCGGCCCGCTGCTGGTCGGACGAATAGCGGGCATAGAGTGCGCAGCGCAGGGTCATGGTCCAGGGTCTCCTATCGGTCGTGCGCCGATCATGCGGATCGCGGCGCTTCCAGGTCGAACAGCGGAATATCCATCGCGCGGGCCACATCGTTCATCCGCCGGTCGTAGCTCGCCAACGCGACCCCCTGCCCGTGTTCGGCCAGATAGGCGCACGACGCCAGATGCAGGGCGTCGAGGGTGCGCAGCGCGCCGGGGCCGGGAAAGGCGTCCAGCGCCCGCGCCAGCACCGAAGGCGATAGCTCCAGCATCGCCACCCGCCCGGTCAGCCAGCGCGCCGCCTCGCCGTAGGACTCCGCGAGCCCGCGCGCATGCAGCGGGGTCCATATCTCGTATTCCAGCAGCCGGCTGGAAAACAGCGTCTCGTCCCACAGCGAAGCGGGCGGCTGCCGGTTCTCGGCCAGAAGATGCGCGAGCGCGACGGACGAATCGAGGTAGATCACCGGTCGCGCCGGCTCTCGTCCAGATCGGCCAGGATTTCTTCCAGCGTGGCGACGGGCTTGGGCTTGGGCGGCGGTCCCGAAGCGGTCAGCCTCGGCGGCGTCAGCACGCCGGACCGCACCGCTTCGGCCAGAAAGGCGTCGGCGAGGATCGGGCTCCGGGTCTCCCGGAGCGGTCCGAGCTCCGCCACCACCTGATCCCGGTCAGTGACCAAGATCGTCTCGCCGGAGGACGCAAGCCGGACGTATTCGCTCAGCTTGTTGTTCAGAACCTTGATGCCGACCGATCTCATGCCGGGAAGGTAGCAACCGCTCCCTACCGCGTCAACCCGGCTCGCATCATGGCCGCCGCGCCCTACTGAATCGGTCAGCGGAGGCCGGACCCGGCCGCGCGGCGACGGAGCCGCTGTCGCGCGTCCTGGGTCGGCCCGAAGGGGACAGGAGTATCATGGAAAAGTCGTGATCGCCGGGCGCGGCGGCGTGTATCGGTGCGACATGCGCCGGGAAGCCGCCGGGAGCCACGGTTCTCCAGGGAAGCGCACCGGAAGCCTCTAACCCGTTGAAATTCCGCGATGTGTTCGTAGCGTGTTACATCGCAATACGGCGTGTCGCGCCAGAGCATGCGCACTTTTCCAAGGGTTCTCCGGAGAATTATCGGGGACATGAGGCGACAGGGGGGAGCTTGGGGGAGCCACAGGGTGACAGGGGATGACAGGGCACCATGGTGCGGCAGGTGTGTAACCCTTAACGCCCGAAGGGCGTCGAGCAACGCCCCTCCACACGCAAGCGCTTCGGGCCGAGGAAACCATGCGGTTCCCACAGTTTAGCCCGAGCGGCGCTTGAGCGCCCGGCCTCGCCGCGCATGCGATGAAGACGGTTCCGGACCCGCCGCGCAGCTTACCGGGTCATTATAGGAAGCACGCCTGGCGGCGCAAGCGCGCTGTTGGCGGTCGTGGTCGACGGGACGGAGGTTGTCCCGGTAGTCAATAGGGGGGACCCGCGCGGCTTCGCGTAGCGCCTCGCGTTACGCGGAGCGAAGACGCGCGGGGGGTGCCTGTTGACCCACCGGGGCAACCGGGCCGCGTGCTCGTGCCGGCGCCACGACGACACCGGCGGCGATGCCGTCACGGATCGGACGCGCCGGGGGCGAGCGACATCGCCTCGGCGATGATGCTGCCGACATGCTCGGCCGCCGCGACGAGGTGGTCGTCGGCCAGATGCGCATAGCCGGCGGTCGTGGACTGGCGGCGATGCCCGAGCAGCTTGCCGACCAGGGGCAGGTTCTCGCCGGACATGACGGCGTGACTCGCTACGGCGTGTCGCAGATCGTGGAGCCGCGCCCGGCCGATCCCGGCGTCGGCGCAGATCGCGTGCCATCGGACCCGCACCTGGTCCTGCCACCATGCGCTTCGGGCGTGCTCGGGGAACACGAACGCGTCGGGCCGCCGCTCGCCGGGGAGCGCATCGAGGATCGCGCGCGCGGGCGAACCCAGCGGCACGGTGCGCGGCCCGGCCTTGGCGTCGTCGAGCTGGATCGTGTCCCGCCCGATGTTGCGCCAGCGCAGTGTCAGCACCTCGCCGCGCCGGCAACCGGTAAGCGCGAGCAGCCGGATCGCGGCGACGGTCTCGGGCCAGTCGGCGGCGCGCGCGTCGAGCGCACGGCCGAGCCGTTCGAGCTCGCCGGTGTCGAGGAAGCGCGCGACCGGCTTCTTCGGGTTCATCCTGATCCCGAGACAGGGGTTGGTGCCGGGCGCCCGCCATCCCCACTCCTCGGCCCGGAACATCATCGCGCGCAGGATCTCCAGCGCCCGGTTCGCCGCGCCGGGCCAGTCGCGGCTCGCGGCGTCGAACCAGGCGGCCACGTCTTCGGGGCCGAGCATGTCGAGCCGCATGGCGCCGAACGCGGGCAGGATGCGCGCCTTGAGATAGATGTGCACGGTCCGGCGTCCCGACGGCTTCAGGCCGGGGCCGCAACAGCGCAGATACTCGTCGGCGAAGTCCTTCACCGTCGGCGCGGCCCTCGCCTTGCGGGCCTCCTCGGCGGGATCGTCGCCCGCGCGGATACGCGCCAGCATCTCGCGGGCGCGGCGCCGCGCTTCGGCCAGCGCGATCTCGCCGTGCCGGGCTAGGCCCAGGCGCCGGGTCCGGCCGTCGATGCGCGCCTGGACGATCCACACCTTGCGCCCGCTCGGATGGATGCGCAGCCCGAAGCCCGGCAGCGCCCGGTCGAACAGGATGGTCTCCTTCTCGCCGGGCCGGCTGTCGCGGGCGAGCTTCGCGGTCAGGTCAACCGTCGGCATGGCCGCCCCCTCCCTCCCGCTCCCGGCCGCTTCCGGCCAGCGCCGCCTGGATGCGCCCGGAGACGCGCTCGGCGGCCTCCGCGACCGACCGGTCCGACAGGTGGACGTAGCGCTCGGTGGTCTCGACCAGGGCGTGGCCGAGCAGCTTGGCGATGGTCACCATGTCCACGCCGTTCATGGCGGCGACGGAGGCCCAGCTATGCCGGCAGTCATGCAGGCGCACGTCGAACAGCCCGGCCTCGCGGCGGATACGGCCCCACTGCACGTCGATGTTCCGGATCGGCCGGGTCGGCGGGCGGCCCGGAAACAGATACGGGCAGTCCTCGCCGTAGCGCGGGATCGCATCGATCACCGCGCGCGCGGCTCCCGACAGCCACACCGTGCGCGGCCCCGACTTCGAATCGGGAAGCATGATGCGCTTGTCCCTGATCCAGTCCCATTCGAGCGCGAGGACCTCGCCGACCCGGCAGCCGGTCAGCAGCAGCAGGCGAATGACGGCGACGACATGCGGGCACCAGAACTCGTCGCGGGTGAGCACGGCGTTGAGCCGGGCGAACTCCTCGGGCGTGAGATAGCGTTCCTTGGGCGCCATCGGGTAGCGCCGGGTGTTCCGGCAGGGGTTGGTGTTGTGGAGGCGATAGCCCCACAGTTCGGCCGTCTTCATCATCACCGACAGCACCGGCATCGCCCGGTTGGCGGTGCCGGGCCGGTTGGCCATGGAGGCGAACCAGTCCTGAACGTGCTCGACCGCGATGGCGTCCACGGTCATGTCCCCGAAGGCGGGCAGGATGACGTCGCGGATGAAGCGCCGGTTGCCCGCCAGCGTGCTCGGCTTCCAGTGACGCGCGTGACGTTCGATGAACTCCTCGGCGAACTCCGTCATGGGACGGCCGGGATATCGGGGGCCGTCCCCCGTCTCCGGCGTCTCAACCAAGGTCGTGAGCGCCCGGCGCGCCTGGTTGCGCGCCTCGGGCAGGCTCATCCGGTCGGCAGGTCCGAGGGTGACCGAACGCACCCCGCCGTCGGGCAGCCGGCGGCGCAGGAAGAAGCGCCGGGCGCCGTTCGGGTAGATGCGCACACCGAGCCCGGAGATCGCGTCGTCCCAGACGGCATACTCCTTCTCGCGGGGCCGGGCCGCCGCGATGCGACGGGCGAAGGAAGGGCGGGAATCTGGCTTTGCCATGTGGCGGCTCCTTAGTCAGGGGCCGCGCGGCAGCGGGTCAATATAGGAAGCGGCCGCGGCGGCGATTGCACAGGCAAGCCACGGGGCCGGAAGAGACAGGGTGTACCCTAACCCGCTCTAACTACGGAACTTTCTCTCCATCCATGCATCGGCGAGACCAGGCAGAAATTGCGCGGTACGGGCGGCAGGTGTGAAGACCTTAACTCGCGTCAGCGAGTCAATTGGAATTGGGCGTTCAGCCTCAATGTCGGACGATGGCAACAAGGCGGTTCAAGGCTTTAGCCCAAGTGGCGCTTGAACGGGAATCGGCCCGAACGCGTGAGGGATTGACGCTGCGATCCGCAAGCGGCTTGCAGAGGGTCACTATAGGAAGCGCGGAAGACGATCCGGTGCACCGAGACAGGCACGAGGTCCATCACGGCATCCGTCTGCACTGTCGGCGCATCTGCCACGAACGATGACGGGACCGGCTGCACCGGGCTCGGCATCACTGCGGACCGTCCTGTCGGCGATGCTGTCGGCCGGGTCGTCGATGCTGTCGTCGCCGGTGACGGCGAGCGCGCGGCGCCGGGCGTTGGTGTCGCGGTCGCCTTTGCCGGCGATGTCCGGGCGGCGGACAGCGGCGAGGGGATCGCCGAAGACGCGCAGACGCGACCGGTTGTTGCCTTGCGCTCCAGGCGGTTGCGGCTTACGGTACGCGAAATCGGAACAGGCGACGCTCGGCAGAAGTGCGCGCCGCACGGGGTGCCATGCCGGGCGACAGGTGCGGAGGCGACGCGATGAACCCGATGACCATGTTGAGCGACGGTGTGGCGGCGTTTCGCGCGATGACGGCGAGCGGGCTGGAACGCTGGTCCGGCGTTTTGCGCTTGACTTCCGCAACTGACGCTCCGGGTATAATGCCGGGTCGCCGGGTCGCCGGGTCGCCGGGTCGCCGGGTCGCCGGGTCGCCGGGTCGCCGGGTCGCCGGGTCGCCGGGTCGCCGGGTCGCCCTTCCTGTGCGCGCGTTTAGTCATGAGCGCGCCCGCATCGCGGGACCGCTCCCGCCCGCCGGCCTCCCCGCCTGAGTTTTCCGCCTCCGGCCGGCGCTGCGATACAGCCCGGTCCGCTTCTTCCTCCGACAGCTTCGGTTCTTCCTCCGCCCGCACGGCCGCGGGCGTCCGCCCTGCCGCCCGCAGCCTGCGGCGCGGCTTTGCCGCCGCGCTGCTCTGCCTGCCGCTGCTCGCCCCCTTCGCCCTGCCCGCCGCCGCGCAGACGGCGACGGCGTTCGTCAGCAACCTCGGTCAGACGACTATTTCTACCGAAGCTGAACTCAACGACGACGCCGCTCAGGATTTCACCACCGGCCGCCACGCATCGGGCTACAAACTGACCGGCGTTGATATGGAATTCGGCACCGTAAGTCAGGCAGGCACCCATTCGACCTTCACCGTCGCCATCCATGAAGATTCCAGCGGCAGTCCGGGCACCCTGGTCGGCACCCTGACGGTTCCCTCCATCTCGACGGGGAGCGACCAGACAATCAGCTTCGCGGCGTCCGGCGATGGCCTCGACCTTGCGCCGAACACCCGATACTGGATCGTGTTCGACGTTACCGCAGCCGGGATTGGTAGTGGTTCTGAAGGTTTGTCTCTTGTGACTGTGAACTCGGAGGATGCCGGCGCCGCGTCCGGCTGGGAAATCGGCAACAACTCACTTTATCGCAACTGGGATGCCAGCTCCTGGAATACCGACTCCAACAGCCTCCAGTTCCAGGTCAACGGCACGGCGAACCCCGTCGCCACCCTCTCCATAACCGCCCCTGGGGACGCAGCCGAGGGCAACGCGGACACGCGTGACCTGACCTTCACGGTGACCCTGAGCGAGCCGGTGTTGGTAACCGTCAGCTATCAGGTCTGCTTCTCGGGCACCGCGACCATCGATCTGACCGGTGCCGCGACGATACCCGCCAGCGCGGATTACCAGCCTCGCTATGTTGCTGTGACCAACAACCCAAGCGCCTCGGCCTGCATCACCGGCGGGAACATCGCACCCGGGCAGGTCACCAGCAAACATGTCGGCATCCGCGTCAAGGGCGACACCGAGGGCGAGTTCGACGAGTCGGTGATCGCGACGCTGTCGTTTTTCGGCACCCCGCGTCCGGGCGTTGAGCTTGGCACGTCGGAGGCGACGCACTGGATCCGCGACGACGACGGTGCGGCGCTGACGCTCCGCTACGGCGCGGGGCGGGCCAACGCGCCGGAGGGCAGCACGACGGGGTACGGGGAGTTCTACCTGTACCCGTTCAACCGGGCGCTCGGCTCGGGCGAGACGGTGACCGTGCCGCTGTCCTTCACGGGCGGGACGCTGGGGACGGACTTCACGCTCTCGGTCGACCCCAACCACGGGTTCGCGTCGGCGGTGCTGAGCGGGAGCACGGTGACGATCACCGGCCCCGGGCCGAGGAGGCTGCTCTATCTGCGCGTCTTCGCGCCCGACGACACCGACACGACGGACGAGACTGTGACGCTGGGCGTCGGGGCGGCGACCAGCACCGTCGGCACGGTCAGGCCCGACAAGCAAGGCAACGCCCAGGTCACGCTGTACGACGACGACGTCTCGCAGTCGCTCACGGTCGAGTTCACCCGGTCCGCGTTCACGGTCGACGAGCCCGACGATCCGTCGCAGCCGGTGCTGCGGCTCTCCGAGGTGCCGCGCAGCGACATCGCGATACCGGTGACGGTGAGCGACGGCACGGCGGTGCGCGGCGAGGACTATACGAGTGCGGCGACGCGGACCGTGACCTTCCCGGCCGGGAGTGCGGCGAGCCGGAGTTTCGATATCACGATCATCGACGACGCCGACTACGAGCCGGTCGACGAGACCTTCACGGTGGCCATCGACACTTCCTCGCTGCCCGCCGGGGTGACGGCGAAGGCGGGGGGCAACCTCCAGGCGACGGTGACCATCGTGAGCGAGGACCCGGAGGCGGACCCGATCTCCGACAGCGACTTCCTCGTCCTGGGGACCTTCGAGGAGCTCCAGTACGAGGAGCACGACCGCCGGGGCCCGGACTTCGCGGTGCACCGGCTGAGGAAGGCCAACAACGGCACCATCCCCGACGCCTGGGGGTTCCGGCTCTGCTTCGCCGGCACGGCGACCTGGGGCGCGGACTACCGGGTGAAGGCCCGCAACGGCAGGGTGCTGACGCTGGACGGCAACGGCTGCACGGCGCGCAACAGCGCGGCCTATGGCACCGCGGTGCCGGCGGGCAGCGACCGGTCGTGGTTCTCCGTCGAGCCCATCGACGACGCCCACGAGGATTCGGGCGAGACCATCGTGATCTCGGTCTCCAAGCCGTACAACACCAACCTGTTCGGCGGCGGCCCGGCCGGCGAACCCAAGGTCAGCTACGGCAAGGACAGCCTCACCTTCGTCATCCTGAACCACGAGATCGTGGAGCATGCCAAGGCGGAGCCGGCGGTGCAGGTCTCCTCCGGGACCGGGGGCACGGAGGGCGAGGCGGTCCAGTTCACGCTCCAGGCGGTGCCGGCGCCGGCCTCGCCGTTCGACGTGACGCTGACGGTGAGCCAGGAGGGCGACCATGTGGCGGCAAAGGACCTCGGTCCGCGCACGGTGACGGTGCCCGTGAGCGGCACGGTGACGGTGAGCGTCCCGACGGTTGAGCGCGCTCTCGGTATCTGATGGCGCGGTGATCGGTTTGTTTGATGGGCATCGTTCGCGGCTGGTGGGGTGACCGGGGGTGTCGGACGGCCGTCGGCGGGTCAAGCCGCTACGCGGCTCCTCCGCTTCGCTCCGGCCCTTCGGGTGACCCCCCGCCGTCCATCCGACGGAGTGCATCCATGGCCGTAAGCAAGCTTCCGGCCACGGGCCGATCGCTCGACGCAGTGCGGCAACGGGGGCTGGCGAGGGGTGTTACCCGTTACCGTTACCCTGCCTCCCTAGGGGTTCGAGGCGGTAACGGTTTTCGGTAACGCGTCGTTGCGGCCCGCGTGGTTGACGGCGGCCGGCGGCGCCGCGTTTTCGGCGGCGAGGCGGTAACCGCCCTGGGGTGCGCGTTCGACGCGCCCGGCGCGGACGAGCTTGCTCAGCGCTTCGGCGACGGTTGCGGGCCGGGTTGCCGCGCGCTCGCGGATCTGGCGCTGCGAGAGCGGTGCATCGGCGTCGGCGAGGGCTTGGAGGATGCGCCGTTCGGGTGTTTCCGGCTCCGGCGCGGCCTCGGCCGGCACCGGCCGCCGCAAGCGCAGGGCGGGTCCCTCGCCGTCATCGGCGAGTTCGATCTCGATGTCGGCGAGGCCTGGAGCGGCGCGATGCTCGACGGTCATGACGATCTGCTTGTCGCGGCGGCGCAGATAGAGGTTGCTGTCGCCCCAGGCATGGAGCTCGGACGACCCCCTGAGCGCCTGGCCCGGCCGGCTGGCACCGCTCTTGCGGGCATGGTGGACGAGCAGGACGGCGGTCTCGAAGCGGCGCTGGAGGTCGCGCAGGAAGCCGAGTATGGGAGCGACGTAAGCATCCGGCGGGGACCGTCTGTGCGATAAGCTGAAAATCGGCGAGTGTTCGCGATCGGTGGTGGGCACCGTGGTGCCCACCGTGGAGCAGACGGAGGCGATCGCGGATGTCGAATGAACAGCAGGCGAATTTGGGTGCCGAGGCCGAGGCCGGGAAACGCCGCCGGGCCCGGAAGTGGAGCGACGCCGACAAGCGGCGGATCGTTGCGGAGAGCTACGCGCCCGGCGCCACGGTGACGGCGGTGGCGAAGCGCAACGACGTGCGCGCCAATCTGGTGTTCGATTGGCGACGTCGGTTTCGCGAGGAGGATGGCGAGGCCGGGGGCGGCGGGTTCGTGCCGGTGATTGTCACGCCGTCGGGCGATGCACCGCCGGAGGACGGCTACTTCGGCGCAGCGCCGGCGGCCGGGCGGATCGAGATCGCGCTTTCCGGTGGCGTGCGGGTGACGGTTGACGGAACGGTGGATGCCCCTGCGCTGGCGCGGGTGCTTGCGGTCGTGGAGCGCCGATGATCCCGGTCCCGGGCAGCGTGCGGGTGTGGTTGGCGACCGGGGTGACGGACATGCGCCGTGGCATGAACACGCTGGCGCTTCAGGTTCAGGAGGGTCTCGGCCGCGATCCCCACGCGGGGGATCTCTACGTGTTCCGCGGACGCCGCGGCGATCTCGTCAAAATTTTGTGGCATGACGGTCTCGGGTTCTCGCTCTACGCCAAGCGCCTGGAGCGGGGCCGGTTCACTTGGCCGTCGGCATCGGGCGGCGCACTGTCGATCAGCTCGGCGCAGCTCGCCTACCTGCTTGAGGGGATCGAGTGGCGCAACCCGGTTCGCACTTGGCGCCCGTCGCGGGTGGGCTGAGGCCGGGCGAATCACCCTGCGCGATTGGCAATTGCCGTGAGGCTGCGAATCTGATTCATTCCCGGCCATGACGGTCACGGCCCGACGCGACGTTGAAACTCTCGAGGCGGCGCTTGCGGCCTCGGAGGCTCGGGCAACGGCGGCCGAGGAGCAGATCACCTCGCTGAAGCTGATGGTCGAGAAGCTGCGCCGTGCGCTCTACGGGCAGCGCTCGGAGCGCACGGTGCGTCTCCTCAACCAACTGGAGCTTGCGCTCGACGAGCTGACGGCGGACGCGACGGAGGACGATCTCGCGGCCGAGCAAGCCGCGGCCGAGACCACCCAGGTCAAGGGGTTCACGCGCCGCAAGCCGTCGCGCAAGCCCTTCCCCGAGCATCTGCCGCGCGAGCGGGTGGTGGTTCCTGCACCGACATCGTGCGCGTGCTGCGGGTCGGAGCGGCTGTCGAAGATCGGCGAGGACGTGACCGAGACGCTTGAGGTGATCCCGCGCCGGTGGAAGGTGATCCAGACGATCCGCGAGAAGTTCACCTGCCGCGATTGCGAGAAGGTCTCGCAGCCGCCGGCGCCGTTCCACGCGGTGCCGCGAGGTTGGGCGGGTCCGAACCTTCTGGCGACGATCGTGTTCGAGAAATATGGCCAGCACCAGCCGTTGAACCGGCAGCGCGAGCGCTACGCGCGCGAGGGGGTCGACCTGAGCCTGTCGACGCTGGCCGATCAGGTCGGGGCCTGCGCCGTGGCGCTGAAACCGCTGCATGACCTGATCGCCGATCACGTGCTTGCGGCCCGGCGCTTGCACGGCGACGACACTCCCGTCCCGGTGCTGGCCAAGGGCAAGACCGTCACCGGGCGGGCTTGGGCCTATGTGCGTGACGACAGGCCGTTCGGCGGTCCGGATCCGCCGGCCGTGCTGTTCCGATACTCCCGCGACCGTTCGGGCAATCACCCGGTCGAGCACCTGAAGACCTTTGCCGGGGTGCTTCAAGCCGATGCCTATGCTGGCTTCAACCGGCTCTATGTGCCGGGCCGCTCGCCGGGAGCCGTGATCGAGGCCCTGTGCTGGGCTCACAGTCGGAGGAAGTTCTACGAGCTTGCCGATATCGCGGCGAGCAAGAGGCGCGGCGAGCAGGCGCCGCCGATCTCGCCGCTGGCGATGGAGGCGGTGAAGCGGACCGACGCGCTGTTCGACATCGAACGCGAGATCAACGGCAAGAGTGCCGATCAGCGCCTTGCCGTGCGCCGGGAGGCGAGCGCGCCGCTCGTCGCCGATCTCGAGGACTGGATGCGCACGGAGCGTGCCAGGCTGTCGCGCCACGCCTCTGTCGCCAAGGCGATGGATTACATGCTCAGACGCTGGGACGGCTTCACCCGTTTCCTCGATGACGGCCAGATCTGCCTCACGAACAACGCTGTCGAGAGGGCGCTTCGGGTCATCGCTTTGGGACGAAAATCCTGGCTGTTCTGCGGCTCCGATCGCGGCGGAGTGCGGGCGGCGGCGATGTACACCCTCATCGGCACCGCCAAGCTCAACGATGTCGATCCCCAGGCCTGGCTCGCCGATGTTCTCGGACAGATTGCCGATCTGCCGCAAAGCGACCTGCACCAGCTCCTGCCCTGGAACTGGAAGACAGCCCAGCACCAGGCCCTGGCCGCCTAAGCCGGACCTCACCAGAGACACCGTCTTCCCTGCGGCCGAGGCCGCGTCTCTGCGCGGTCCACCGTGAGCGTCACCGTGGGGCTGAGCGTCACTCGCCTGCCCACCTTGGAACTCCCCGTCACGTTCCGCGATTCACCGTCTGCGGTCCCCGCCGGATGCTTACGGAGCGACCTCGGCGACGGTGTTTTCATCGACGCCGTGCAGGCGGACCAGGGGGTCGAGGACCACGAGGCGTGGCGCGATGCGCTGCACGGTCTCGCGCAGACGCTGCCGGTCGTTGGCATGGTCGAGGCGCAGGATGGGAGCGTCGATGACGGCGATGTCGAGCGTCTCGAAGCTGGCGCCGGCTGCCCGGGCGATGCCCTCAAGCCGGGCGCGCACGATGTGGCCGGCGTCCTCGGCCGCGAACAGCAGGACCGGTCCGGGCTGTTTGGCGGCGAAGCGGCGCAGACAGGGAACGCCGGCGGCGACGGCCACGGCGAGGTCCAGAGCCAGGAAGGATTTGCCGCACTTGGGTTCGCCGCCGACGATGCCGACGGCTTGGCGTCCCCAGAGGCCGTCGACCAGCCACTGCTGCCGGCTCGGGCGGTCCTCAAGGTCGGCCGGGCTTCGGGTCGGGAAGCCCTTCACCGGCGCGCTCTCCTGGTCTTGGTGGGCTCCCCCCAGGTCTCCAGGAAGAGCTTTTCGTCGAGCACTTCACGATCCTGATCGGCGCCGGCGGCGAGCAGCGCATCGGCCATGACGGTGAGCGTCCTGGGGTTGCCGCCGGCATGGGCGACGAGGGTGTCCTTGAGGCCGGCGGTCATCAGGGCGGGGTTGCCGGCCTCCTCCAGCAGGTGGTCGAGGAGGCGCAGTAGATCCTCGTCTTCGGGACGCGTCATGAGGAGGCGCTGGCGGATGCGGGAGTCGATGGGATGCAGCTCCGGCGTGCGCAGTTTTGCGAGCAGCCGGTTGTCACCGGCCAGCACCACGCCAAGGATGGTGCGCGAGTCGAAGTCGGTCGAGGAGAGCAGGCGCATCTCGGTCAGCACCGCGTTGGGCAGCTCCTGTGCCTCGTCGACCAGCAGGAGTGGGCGCATGCGCGTGTCGTCGAGGTGGTCGAGCCAGCGCTGCCGCAGTCCCTTGATCCCATTCCAGCGATTGTTGTGGGCCATGGTGATGGCGAAGCGGTCGGAGATCTCGTGGTAGAAGTCGGCGACGCTGGAGGACGGATGGGTGAGGACCGCGACGCTCAACCTGTCGATGCGCTCAAGGCGCTCGGCGAGCAACCGCAGCGCCACGCTCTTGCCGATGCCGGGCGGGCCGCCGATCAGGGCGAAGCCGCCCTGGCGCACCAGATGCCGTTCGACCCTGCGGCAGAAGTTCTCGACGGCGGGTGTGGTCATCAGGCCATCGACCGGGAGGTCGGTGGAGAAGGGGTTCCACTTGAGGCCGTACAGCGTGAGCATTTCGCGGTTCATGAGGGGTCTCCCCGATCGTCGTCTTCGCCCGGCCCGGGGCTTTCGGCGTGAGGCAGCCAGGCCGGCGGCAGGCCCGTCGCGGCCTGGTCGTCGAGGATGCGCCTGAGCAGCGGCGCGGCTTCGCCCCCGCCGGCGCTGCCGCCGCCATCGTTGTCGCCGGGCCCGGCCGGGCGGCGCATACCGCCGGCATTGCCGCGCCGGTCGAGCGGGTAGAGGGTGCACAGCCGCTCGCCGCTTCGGCCGTCGACCAGATCAACGCTGGCCAGGTCCCAGCGCGCATAGCGGATCCACAGCGTGCTCAGGTGGCGCCACGGCGCGGGAACCTGATAGCGGATGCCCTCGAGCGACACGGTTCCGTCCGAGCGCCGCAGCGTGCGCTTCACGGTGATGCGGAACGCCGCCCTGAGCTCGTCGCGGCCGAGGCAGGGCCTCGACGCATCGTCGCTGTCGAGCAGGCGCTTGAGCGGCGTGGTGCCGAGCTCGCGGTGCACCCGGCGGTGGTAGTCCTGCTCGACCCAGGCGACGGTCGCGTCGTTGAGCGTCTTCAGGGTGAGCGGCTCGACGCCTTCGAGCATGGCCATCAGGCGGCCCTCGACCGAGGCCCACAGGACCTCCATCTTGCCATTCTGATGAGGCGCCCCCGCGAGGGTCCTGGAGTGGATGATGCCGAGCCGGTGCAGCCCCTCCTCGACCTCCCCCGCCATCATCGGCGAGCCGTTGTCGCTCATGAGCGCGCGCGGCAGGCCGCGCTTCATGAAGGCCTGGCAGAGCCCGTGGACGAAGACCTCGGCGGTCTCCTCCAGGTACCACTGCAGGTGGCAACCCACCCGCGAGTGGTCGTCGAGGAAGCCGAGCATGATCGGCGTGCGCCAGGCGCCGGACGCGGTCAGCACCCGGCACCGGGCATGATGGAAGTCGGTGTGCCAGAGCGCATGGCTGCGCGAGACCTCGAAGCTCAGCACCTCGCGCGGCTCGACCGGCGCCCGCTCGGGTTCCCGGTCGAAGCGCCGCCGGCGGCGCTGGCGCACCAACCCGCGATTGCGCATTGCCCGGGTCAGCGTCGCGTAGGAGGGCATCGGGCCGAGCGCCGGATCGACCTCGACCAGCGCCCGCAGGTTGTCGTAATGCAGCTGCCCCGACCACGACGGATGCGCCCGGTACTGGCCGCGCAGCGCCTCGATCAGCGCCGGCGACATCGCCCGCTCGCGGCCGGCATCGGTGCGCGGCCGGCGGCGCAGCGCCTTGACCGGATCCCGGTCCGCCGCCCGTGCCTGGTAGTACCAGCGTTCGATCGTCGACACCGAGAAGCGCACCGGCCCCTTGCCGGACGGGTGATCCCAGTCGCGTTGCGACAGCCGCTCCAGCTCCGCCCGCAACTGCCCCGTGGGCGGCGGCGAGGCCAGCAACGGCCCGACGACCGCGAAGCGCAGCCGCGCCCACCGGTCGCGGTCGCCCCCTCCGTTGTTGCTGTCCATGGCGGCATCTCTCCCTGGCCGTGTCGGGGAGATGCCCATGTAGAGCGCCCTATCCGTTCATGACAGAAACGTTTTCTGCGGGCGCCGCCGGCCCGGCGCCGAGCGCGCAAAAGCCGGTCCACGGCATCAGCCAGACCAGGCTGCGCAACAGCCGCGAGCGGAAGCCGCGGCCCCGCATGGTGCGCAGCAGCCAGCGCAGCGGCACGTCGGCGGGGGGCGCCGCCAGCGCGCCCCGCTTCGCCCCCCACTCCCGGGTCAGCGGGAAGACTTCCAGCCACCAGCGCCGCCAGCGCTTCAGCGTCGAGGCCGGAACCCCGCACCGCCGCGCGATCGTCTGCAACCGCACGCCGCCGGCCACAGCCAGCGCGCTCACCACCAGGAACAGCGCCCCGACGTAGAAGCGGCGCCCGAAGAAACGCACCGACGGCGGCTTCACGCGGCGCCGGCATGACGAACAGCACAAGCTGAAGCGCCGCGCGTCGTCCCGAAGATCCACCGCCAGACCGTAGGGCTTGCGCGGGTAGGTCGCGCTGTGAAGCGTGCCGCCGCAGCGCGGACAGCCGGCCGCTCGGCAGGCCTCCGCCTCCGCCGCATCGACGCGCTTGAGAAAAGCCCAGACCCGGGCATTCGAATGGATGGAGTGCCGGAACAGCTTGTGCGACATTGGGGCCGTCTCAGGTTGATATCACCGTCACCGAGACAAGCCCTCCGGCGGCCTTCATGCAAGATCGCCGGGGGGCAACCACCCCAAATCCTCGATTAATTCGAGCGGATCAGCCCTGATTCCCCGCTGAAATTCTGCGCCCTCTCACCGGGTCGTGCCGGCCGTTGGCGGGTCCCCGGTAGTTGTAACGGAACCCGTAATGCTGCACGCGGCGGCTGAGATCGGTGAGCCAGGGGGCCTGGGAGATGCGCAGCAGGATGCGCTCTTCCTCGGCCTCGGTGATGACGTCGGGCACCAGCGCGGCGCCGTGATCGAAGATGCTCATGGTGTCCTCCCCAGTGGAACGCTACCCGGGCCGGAGTCCTCTCTCCTTCCGGACGGATCGCCCTTCTCCGGGCTGACCTCTGCCTCGAACGCGCTTGCCGGGAGGGTGCGCGCGCTATTTGCAGACTGTCAGGACCAGGCCTGGGCGCGGGTCGCGGCGTCGTAGATGGCGCTGTAGGGCGGGTTCTCGGAGGAGGCGAGCACCGTCCTGGCGGGGTTGCGGTAGCGCAGCAGGACCGTGCGGGCGTCGGTGTGGAGCAGGGCCTCGTGGAAGGCGGACCAGGCGGCACTCTCGTCGTGGTGAACGGAGAAGACCTGCTCGGTCTCGATATCGGGGCAGTCGGGGTAGAGGCCCACGAGTTCGTAGCGTGGCGGGAGCGAGGGCTCGTGCCGGCAGGGCGTGACGCCGGTGCTGCTGTCGATCAGCAGGGTGCCCCTGCGCGGGCGGTCGGCGCCGCGGCGCCGGGTGCTCCGCGATGCCACGTGGCCGCGGTCGGTGGGGCCGGGCAGCGGCAACACGTCGGCACGATTCTGGGCGACGGTGCGCGCGAGATGGCGGCAGGGCATGGGATTGCCTCCGGTGTAGGGTGGGACGGGGTGGCGCAGGCGGCGAGCGTTTCGCCGGTCGCGCCGGAGGTGAACGGCCGCCCGCTCGGGTCACCCTCCCGCCTGCGGGCGCTTCGCCCCCTTTCCCGGCCGGCCTCCGGCTCGAACGGGTGCGATCGACAGGCTGAGCGCGCAGCAGGTGTTGATCGGCGCACGGGCTTGGTGTCGATCCGCGCGGTAACCCATTGACCCAGCTGGATTGTGGGGGTCAACAAAGCGTGCTTAACAACAGACCAGACCGTGCGCTGCCGCGCCGGATATGTGCGCCGGACGGCGTCGGCTGTACCGGCGACCCACCCTTCGGTAGCGCAAGCGAGTCAAGGCCGGCTCCAAGTCTCATCGTGTCACAAAGCAACACCAGTGCGTGGCACGCTCTACGCCGCATTTTCTCTGCCAGGTCAAGTAGAGAAATCATGAATTCCTGCGGCAGCAACGGAATAATCAAAGACATCGTTGGACCATAAACTACTATCGCGAAAGTGATCGTCGTTTCTATGGTTGTAGGGGGAACGTACTGGAGGAGTATGCAAGAGCGGTATATGGTATGTATTTTGGTCTATTTTTGCTTGCCTTTGGGAAACTAGAGGCTCTTGACTTCGCATGCGTATCGACGACTGCTCATTACAGCACTTATTATAATTTCCAAAGTGGGGCGTTATGGTGGCCGATTCTTGCGGACCTATAAGGAAAATGTATAGTGTATTATGGAATTCATGAGTGAGTTTATCCGGGGTTTCATGGAGCCTTATTAGGTGAGAAATTCGGGTGTTGGGCGACCTGCTAGACCGGTTGTTCTAAACGATGAAGAACGGGCGTTCCTTCGGAGCGTTGTTTGCACCGTCCGCGCCAATAGAGCGGTTCAAACGCGTTGCCGCGCCATTCTACTTTGCGCCGAGGGACTGAGTAATTCCCAAGTAAGCAAGAGACTTGGCATATCGGATAGCTCAGTCTCGACAATGCGGAGCGGCTTTCTCAGGAGTCGCCGTCAGCTGAAGTCGAACATATATGCAAACCAGATAGTCTACAGTCCGGACGACGAAATACCGACCACGCTGAGGCGCTGGGTCTACAGCAGTCGAGGCTACCGTCCGAGACCCATTGAACTGGACGAAGAAGAGCGTTTTGTGCTAGAACACTATATTCGTAATTCCAGCGTAACCAGCACCATTACGGCTCGTTGTCGCATGATCCTGCATTGCGCCGAAGGCCTGAGTAACCGAGCGATCGCGAAAGAACTAGGCTTGAGCGACAACACGGTAAGGGATTGGCGCGCCAGCTTTCTCGAGGACCGCATCGATGGACTGCTGGGCAAGAGAAGAGCGGTCCGGGGGCATCGCCTTACGGGCAGGATGGGAGGTCCAGCTCTCGATCTCGTTGAAGGCGGTCGGGCCGGAGGTCGGCCGACGGTTGTCCTGGACGAGGATGAACAGGTGTCATTGAGAAGTCTTGCTCTTGGCCTGCAAGGCACGGGGACGAGATCGGATCGCTGCCGCATGATTCTGCTCTGTGCCGACGGCCTGACCGACGAGGCGGTGGCGGCAAAGCTCGGTGTGGGGCGCAAGACTGTCGGCAAATGGCGCCGTCGCTTTCTTGACGAGGGGGTTTGGGGGCTGATGGGTAAGCCCTGGCTCGGCCTCGGTCCCCCTCTGACCGACAAGCAGGCAGCAGAAATCCTCGAGCGTTCGCTCAGCAACGCGCCGGATGGACCGGTCCGCTGGACCGCGCAGGCGATGAGCGACGCAACCGGTCTATCGAAAACAACAATCCAGCGCACGCGGTCGGCCCTCGGTGCGTACCCACGCCGCTGGAAAATGCTCGAGCTCTCCAACGATCCCCTGTTCGTGGAGAGGGTGCGCGGCATCGCCGGGCTCTATATGCAGCCTCCGCTTCGCGCGATGGTGCTCTGTATCGGCAACGGCGCGCGCGCGGGCGCCGCCCTCCCAAGAGACGAAGCGGACCGGGGCCGGGAACCCGGCCGCGCGCAACCGGTTGCGCCGATCATGCCGGTGGTGTCGCGTACCCGAGATAGCAGGGTTCTCGGGACCAACTCGCTCCTCTTCGCCCTCGACGCCGCCGCAGGCTTCGACAGGACTGCGGAGCTCGCGCGATTCCGCGCCGAGGAGGTTCACGAGTTCCTGCGGCAGATCGACCGGAGTGTCCCTGACGATCTGCCTCTGCACATCATTCTCGACTACTGCGTCAAGTATGAGAACGCGACGATCAGGCACTGGCTGGCGCGGCGTCCGCGCTGGCATGTCCACGTCGCGCCAACCCCGGCCGCGTGGGTCTATCAAGCCGAGCACTGGTTCGCCGAACTGACGCGCAGGCAGTCAAGGATCGGCGAGAGTGCCTCCACGCATTGCCTCACGGCCGATATCCGCGCCTTCGTCGACGGACACTTCGATGGGCCCGAGCCCTTCATATGGCCTGTGTCCACCGATGACCGTCTCGCCGCCGTCGCACATCCTGGCCGGCTCATCGCGCCAACCCGTACCGCCGCGAGTATCGGAGGCAACGGGCTCGGTCAGCGGAATGGACCGCCGCCGGCACTTGAGCGCAGCCAAGACCGCAATTCGGTCCGTGCCTCAAGCGCCGGGCAGGCGAGCACACGGCAGGAGGCAAACGCTGAGAAAGGCTCCGGCGAGGCCGCGGAAACGGACGCCGGGTCCGGAGAGGGCTGCGACAGCTCATGGCTCGATTGCGCTCTGCAGCACTTTCAAATGGAGACGCTCAGCGAGCTGATAATCATGCTCGGTTCCGTCGACCGCGATGTCCTCGATCGCGTGACCCAGGCGCTGATGGACGCGCGCCACGTGCTCGTCGCCAGCCGGGACAGGGATCAAATCTGCGCTATTCACATGCAACGTATCGCAGCCAGGCGGTTTCGCAATTGGCAACATGTGAGATGCAATAGTTCGGAGACGGTTGAATCCCCGACCCGTCTTACGCCCGGCGATGTCGTGGTCGGAATTGCACTCGGGCCGTTCAACCACTCCAGCTCGTTCGATGACCACACCCTCCGGCTTGCCGAACGTGCCCGAGCCGTAGGCGCGCGGGTGATCGGCATTACCGACTGGCGAGAGTCGACCTTGGCCGCCTACGCAGACGATGTCCTACACGCTCCGGGCCTGGGACCCGTCTCATTTCCGTCCTGTGTGCCCGCGATGGTCCTCGTCGAAGCGCTGATCGAAATCCTGGGAGCGCGCATCGACGGCTGCGGCTGTGGGACGCCGGACGAATGAACGATCGAGCGGAACAACCCGGGTCGATGGCCCGCCCGTAAGGAGAGAGATACATGAACGATTCCAGCAACGAGCCGGTCACCGACGATTCCGACAACAAGCTGATCGCCGATCTGGCGACAGGCTTGATGTTGGCCGTGGCCGCAACCGGCGCCCTGAAGGGAGCCAACGCCGAGACCAAAGAGTACGCGGGAGAGGTTCTGGAAAGCGAGTTGGCGAAGTTTCGTGAGGGCGAAGGGGAGTACGGCGTCAACCATGAGCGCGTCGACGCGGGCAGCATGAGCGTGGCGGATTCGCTCGCCACGTTGGTCGCCAATTGCACCGAGAAGATCGCCCTCTTCAAGGTGCCTGCCTGAACGAGCGTGCGCGCCATTCGCCATCATTTTGATCATGGCGACGTAGTTGGCGGCGAGTTTCCCGTAGCGTGTTGCGATGCGCCGGAGCTGTTTGAGTGTGTTGAAGAAACGCTCGACCAGGTTGCGCATGCGGTAGAGCACACGGCTGAAGGCATGGGGCGTCTTGGCGCTGCCGCGGTCGGGGATGATCGGGACCGCATCCTGGGCCTCGATCATTGCCCTCATCCATTCCGCGTCATAGGCCTTGTCGGCGAGCACGAAGCAATCTGGCGGCAGGCGATCGTCGAGCAAAGCTCCGGCAGGCTTGCTGTCGTGGGCCTGGCCTGGACTCAAGGCGAAGCGGAGCGGCAGGCCGCTGGTGTCGCGCGGCCACGCGCGCGGAGCGCACGATGACCACGGTATGGGACTTCGTCGTCAGTCCGCCTCGAGAACGACTGTTATTCGGCGACCAACCCTGATCCCTCTGAATCACATAAAATCACCGGGTTGCCTTGCCGATCGGCGTCCAATCGACGTGCCGATCAACACCTTTCGGCGGCGTTCGTGGAGTATGCCCGTCGCGATGTCGCTGCAATTTTGTCAGCCGTCGCGGCTGCGCAGTCCGGTGCAGTTGTCCATTTCGGCTTGCGCGGGGGCACATCGGTCGCGACGCCCGAAACGACTTCCTGACCGTTGTGCAGCTTCGTACGTCACTGTCGAATGGTCAAAACCAACCTGCCCCGCAGTCTGACGCGATCACGAACAATCGGACATACGGGAACGTGATTCTGCGCGAGCCGGGCGACCGGCCGGGGCGGAGATGCTTGGCGCCTGCCGCTCTGAACCCCGTCCGCAGATGGCGGCATGGACGAATCGTCACTCCAGGATTTCAAGCGGGAATGGATCATGGTGAAGGGAACCGGCTACAAGACTCTCTGCGCTGCGGTTGCAGGCGGGAACCGGGACACGCTGCAGCTGGCTGCGGCGGCGGACCCGGAAGCGGCCCGGCATTGGAAGCCCGTCATGGACGCCGCATTCGCCGGGCGCGCGGACATGATCGAGGCGCTTCTGGATGTGGGGGCCGATCCGAATGCGATCGCCGGTTCGTCCAACCGTCACACGCCGTTGGTACGGGCGATTCAGCCACACGCAAGCATTCCGAAACACGCCGGTCACGGCGCGGCCGTGGACCTACTGTTGGCCCGAGGCGCGGATCCGGACCTGGCCGCCGGTCCCCATGGCATGCCGCCGCTGGCCTACGCCGCGATGGGCGGTTTCCAGGGGTTCTTGACGAAGCTGCTCGATGCCGGTGCGGCCGTCGACATCTACGGTGCGGCCATGCTCTACGACCTGGAAGCCTTGCAGGGCGAGATCGCTCGCGTAGGCGTCAATTGCCCGGACGGACGCGGACGAACGGCACTCCATTACCTCGCCTGGTCCGGCATGTGGAAGCTGCCCCACATCGGATCGGCTCCCGCGCTGGATTGCCTCAACCTGCTGATCGAGGCTGGCGCGGACGTCAACCTCCACGAGACAATCGTCGACGGGGACGAGTTATTCGAAGCGACGGCGCTCTGGCGAGCCACTGCGTGGCAGAAACACACTGCGCTGGTTTACGCCTTGCTCGAGGCCGGGGCGCTCCCGGCGCAAACGGTGTTCGGTGCCGCCTTCGCCGGTGACGAGGAGGTCCTCGCCGCGCTCGACGCCTTCGGTGCCGACTGGAACCTGCGGTTGAACGGAAGGACACCTCTCCTTGACCTCATGCACTTCCGGAAGCCGGGCGCTGTCCCCTGGCTGCTGCGACACGGCGCCGATTCTTGTGCGAGAGACCGGGAGGGGCGAACCGCACTGCACCTCGGCGCACTGCAGGGCGTGAGGGTCGCCTACCTCCAAGCCCTGGTGGCCCATGGAGCCGATCCGCGACAGCGCGACAACTCCGGGCAGACCGCACTCGATCTTGCGCGCCGGAAGCGTCATGGCAGGACCATCGCCTGGCTTGAGGGCCTGTAAAACGTGATCTCCATGCTGTTTGTCCGCAGCGTCGAAGCCTCGGGGAAGCCTACCCCTTGCCTGCCGACGACGAACTGTGCGGCGCCTGTCTGCACGAGCTGCAGAATCTTGCAGCCGGGAACCGCGGCGAACCGTCGTTCGCCCTCGGGCTCGGCGGGTTCGAGACCCGGCGCTGCTGGGCGCTCGCCCGGCCCACGCCTGTCAATCGGCTTCGAAGATTGATCCCCGATAGGAATGGGCCCATGGGGTCGGACAGTTTCATGGGGCGTTTTTGACCGGGGTGCGGGAGTGTTCCACCTCGAAGCGGTTGGGACTGAGATAGCCGAGAGCCGGGTGTAGGCGTCTCTCATTATGGATGTCGATGAAGCTTGGCAGGTGGAAGGCGACATCCTCCGCGCTCTCGAAGGCCATGGGATAGACAACCTGGACCTTCAGCGTCTTCATGAAACTCTCGAACATGGCGTTGTCGCAGGGGTTGCCGCGCCGCGCCATCGAGCCGATCAGGCCACGGTCGTGTAGCAGGTGTTGTCTCGCGGTTTAGCCCGATAGGAACTCGGGTTTTTTTCCCACATTGGGCTGCCGGTGAATTCCCCGGGATTGTGGCCGAGCGTGGGATGGGTGGACCTGGCGGCTTTGCGTCGCCGGGGCGGTTTCGTAGTCTCGGACTGACGAGGAACAACAAGGAAGAGGCCCGCACGGGCTGATCCCCGCCGGGCCATGGCCGGTTTGCAGCTTCGTTACGAGACGGGGCTTACCGGCGAGGAATACGTTAAGACCGAGGCGTGGCGCGAGGCAAGGCTTGAGCGCTGCCCGAATCACCCGCACGGCGGATGTTCCGTGGGCAGCCACGGCACCTACGGGCGGAAGACCCCGCCCGGTGCGAAGGTTCCCCGCTGGTATTGCCGTGAGAGCCATACGACGATCAGCATGCTGGCCGACTGCCTGTCGTCGCGGCTGCCGGGCACGCTCGACGATCTGGAAGCGGTTGTTGTGGCGGCGGAGAAAGCCGGCAGCCTGGAGGAGGCAGCGAACGAGGTGCGCTGCCCCGAGGACGAAGACGCGATCGAGCTTCCCGGCGCGATGCGCTGGGTGCGCCACCGGCTTCGCCTGGTCCACAACGTTCTTGTCCGTGTCATCGGCCTGATCCCCGACCGGCTGGCGGGCTGCGCGGCCACCATGGTGGCGGTTCGCGAGCGTCTCAACAGCGACAGCGCCTTGATGGCGCTGCGTGGCCTGGTGTCTGAGCAACTGCAGATGCTGCCCGCCCCATTGGGCTTCCAACCCCACGGAATCGGCACGATGAGTCGCAAGGCGGGCTTCCAACACTCGATGGGGCCTGATCCCCCTCCGGCGGCGGCGTAGCGTCATGGTCCCGGGGCCGAAGAGCCCCAGCAACGAGGACCATGACATGAAGGAATCCGACGACGACCTTCGCCAGGCGATCGCGCTGTTCCGATACGGCGTCATCGCCGATCTGGTGCATCTGCCGATGGGCGCCAAGGGCGTCGGCGACAAGCTTCGCGAGAAGGCGAGCCAGACCTATGCCATCCCCGGAACCGACCGGACCCGTGTCGCCGCCGACACCATGCGGGACTGGATCAGGCATTATCGCGATGGCGGCTTCGAGGCGCTCTACCCCAGACCACGTAGCGACCGCGGGAAGCCCCGGCGGCTGCCGGCCGAGGTCGCCGAGCGCCTGGTCACGCTGAAGGTCGACAACCCGACCTGGCCGGTGCGCGCGATCATCCGCGCGGCCGTCGAGGAGGGCATCGATCACCCGCTCGCTCCATCCACCGTGCACCGGCTGCTGAGCCGCGAGGGGCTGTTCGACGGCAAGCCGCCGGACGGCGCCGACCGCCGCCGCTTCGCCTTCCGGGACGCCGGCGAGCTGTGGATGAGCGACGTCATGCACGGGCCGAAGGTCCGGCACGGCCGGAGCCGACGCAAGACCTACCTGATCGCCTTCATCGACGACGCCACCCGGGTCGTGCCCTTCGCCGCCTTCGCCATGGCCGAGAGCGTCCAGGCCTTCCTGCCCGTGTTCAAGAACGCGCTGATCCGCCGCGGCCTGCCGCAGCGCCTCTATGTCGACAACGGCGCCGCCTACCGCTCCCGCCAGCTCGCCCTGATCTGCGCGAAGCTGGGCATCGTGCTGGTGCATGCCAGGCCGTATCAACCAGCGGGAAAGGGCAAGATCGAACGGTGGTTCAGAACGCTTCGCGCCGGCTGGCTCGCCCATCTCGATGCGCCGGTCCTGGACAGCCTCCAGACGCTCAACCGCAGCCTGTGGGCGTGGATCGAGGGCGAGTATCACAACAGTCCGCATCGCGGCCTTGAGGGGCGCACCCCGCTCGAGCAATGGGCACTCGCCTCGGCCGCGGTCCGCTACCCCGACGCCACGCTGGACCTCGACGATATCTTCCTCTTCGAGGCCAAGCGGCTGGTCCACAAGGACCGCACCGTCAGCCTGAACGGCCGCGTCTACGAGGTCGACGCCCTGCTGGTCGGCCACAGGGTGGTGCTGCGCTACGACCCGGATGCGCCGCCGTCGCGGCCGCTCGGCGTGGTGCACGACGGCAAGCCTGTCGGCCAGGCAACCCGCCTCGACGCCTACGCCAACACCGCGGTGAAGCGCGGCCACTACTCCAAGAAGATCGAACCCGACGACCCGGCCCCAGAGCCGCCGCCCTCGCCGCTCAAGATGCGCAAGTTCAAGGAGGACGACTGATGTACCAGCGCCACTTCGCCTTCACCCGCATGCCCTTCGAGACCGTGGCGGAGACCGACGAGCTGTTCGAATCCAGCGCGCGCCGCGAGGCCGAGGCCCGGCTCGGCCACCTCATCGAGCTCAAGGGCATCGGCATGCTCACCGGTGAGGTCGGTGCCGGCAAGACAACCGTGTGCCGGCATCTTACCGCCCAGCTCCACCCCGGCCTGTTCCGAGTCCACTACGTCTCGCTGACCACCGGCAACGTGCTCGACATGTACAAGTCCATCGCCTGGGAGATCGGCATCACCGTCGAGCGCTCGCGATCCTCGGCCCACCACGCGATCAGGACCGAGATCTCGCGCCTCGCGACCGAGGCCAGGCAGTTCCCGGTGCTGGTCGTCGACGAGGCCCATCATCTGCGCAACGACGTGCTGGAGGACCTCCGCCTGCTGACCAACTTCGCGATGGACTCCGAGAACCGCATGTGCCTGATCCTGGTCGGGCTGACCGAGCTCAGGCGGCGGCTGTCGATGGCGGTGCACGAATCGCTCTCCCAGCGCGTCGTCGTCCGCCACCACCTCACCGGCCTCGACCGCGACGAGGTCGAGGCCTATCTGACCCACCGCCTGCGCCTCGCCGGATGCGAGCTGCCGCTGTTCGAGGACGCCGCCGTCGAGGCCCTGTTCCAGGGAACCCGCGGCCTGCCGCGCCAGGTCAACCGCCTCGCCCACTACGCGCTGTCGGCCGCCGCCCTGGAGAAGGCGAAGACGGTCAACGCCGGCCACCTCCAGAATGCCATCGAGGAGCTCAAGCCGTGACCGGCACCGGGGACGCGGCGGCGAACGGCTTCCCGACGCGGGCGCCGGTGGAGCTGGAGGACCGGCCGCGCCAGCAGCAGTGGCTCATCGACGGGCTGTGGGGGCGCCAGGCGGTCGGCATCGTCGGCGGCGAGCCCAAGTGCGGCAAGTCCTTCCTGGCGCTCGACCTCGCCGTCGCGGTCGCCGCCGGCGTCCCCTGCCTGCGCCGCTTCGCCGCCGACGAGCCAGGACCCGTCCTGCTGTTCGCCGCCGAGGACGCCGGCCACATCGTGCGTGCCCGGCTCCAGGGTATCGCGAGCGCCGCAGGCGCCCGGTTCGAGAGCCTCGACATCGCAGTCATCGACGTGCCCGCGCTGCGCCTCGATCATCGCGCCGACCGCCGGCGGCTGGTCGAGACGGTGCAACGCATCCGGCCCCGCCTCGTCGTCCTCGACCCCCTGGTCCGGCTGCACGGCGTCGACGAGAACACCGTCGCCGAGGTCGCCCCCATCCTCGGCTTCCTACGCGACATCCAGCGCCGCTTCGGAGCCGCCGTCCTGCTCGTCCACCACGCCCGCAAGAGCGGCGCCACAAGGCCCGGCCAGGCCCTGCGCGGAAGCTCGGAACTGCACGCGTGGGGCGATTCGAATCTCTACCTGCGCCGACGCGACAGGCAGATCGTCATGACCGTCGAGCACCGCGCCGCCCCCGGCCTCAATGACATCGAGATCGAACTCGCCGATGACGGCAAGGGGCCCGCGCTGCGCCTCCGCCAAGTGGATACTGCCGAGGCCGCGCCCGAGCCCGAAACCGCCGAACGGCGCATCCTCAAGGCGCTCGCCGAAGCCGGGACGCCGCTGTCGCAGCGCCAGATCCGCGAACGCGCCGCGACCCGGCACAAGACCGTCGGCGTCGTCCTCAAAAAGCTCGTCCGCGAAGGACGCGTCCGGCACGACGCCGAGGGGCACTACGGCCTCGCCGCGGGCCAGGCCGAAAAGGCCTCCCCGGCCGCCAACGGCAGCCACCCCGACAACGCCCGGTTCCCGGTTCCCGGTTCCGCCCATCCCTAGGGGTTCGAGGGGGAACCGCTCACGGGAACCACCCTCGCAAACCGCTCGTCAGGCTCCGGCCACGACAAGGCGTCGAGCGATCGGCCCATGGCCGAAAGCTCCGCTTACGGCCATGGATGCACTCAGTCGGGCGGACGGCGGCGGGTCACCCGAAGGGCCGTAGCGCAGCGAAGGAGCCGCGTAGCGGCTTGACGCGCCGACGGCCGGCCGACACCCCCCCACCCCCTCTCTTCCTTCCGACAATGACCAAACAGCGTGGGAAATCCGCCTCGCCGCCGCGCGAAATAATCCGGCAAATCTGCGGTCAGCTAATCTGGGAAACAACACAGGGACCGATAGGCTTGGGCGGCGTATTGCGAATCCCTGTCTGTGAGATTGAGCAGATCCGACGCGAAGCGCCGGCGGGTGTCCGGGCCTGCCGCGCAGAGCCCGCTGTCGTGAGCCTCGGAGACGGCGACGATGTGCTCGATATCGGACTCACGAATGCTCCGGAAATGCCGCCCCGTGTAGGGCCCGTAAACGTGTTCGCCCATGGCGGCGACGATCTTGCGCTCGACCGAGCGCGGATAGGGGTAGTGGGTCCGGTCGTAGGGCGCGCAGCGGTGCTCGGGCGCGACGATGAGGCCGTTCCAGGTTTCGGCGCCCAGCGCCGGGGGGTGAACGGCGAGGCTGGCCGCGACGACGGCAGCAGCGAGCGCGAGGGCGCCAAAGGGGATCGCCGCCGGGCGCTGCCGGGGCGGGGTCGATCTTCCTGTCATGGCGATATCCTTCCCGCGACGAGCGGATCGAATGATCCGTACGCGGGGCGCGAAGCGTCTATCGACTTCTGCTCGCGATGGTTTGAGAATTTCTAAGTGCAGGAGCCGGAGGCGGTGTCAGTGGAGCGGCTCGCCGCCCCGGGCGGCGGCCATGGAGCGGGCAACCAGCCTGCTCCACGCCTCGCGGTCGAGACCGAGGCGGCGGTTCAGGCGGTCGCACAGCCGCTCCGCATCGTCGAGCGACAAGGCTACGAGCGCGGTGGGGATGTAGCCGTCGATCCCCTCGAAGACGATGCGGATCTGCTGCGGCTGGTCGGGGAGGTCGTATTCGGGCGAGAAAGCGAAGACCGGCTCGTCGGGAAGCTCGTGCGTGGTCATCGAAGGTATCCTCGTTGCGGTGGGGCGGAGCCGCCCGCGCGGAGGCGGGCGGCAAGGTGCGCCGGCGGTGGGAACGACGCCGGAGGCGGGCGGTCAGGACGCTTCCGGCTGCGCGATCGGCCAGCGCTCCGTGATGCGCTCCAGAGTCGCGTGGTCGGGCGCGAACAGGCGGGTGCGCCAGGTGACGATCTCGGCGACACACCCCATGCGCTTGAGCGTGTCGGTGTCGCCGTCCGTGGGGCCCTGGATCTCGATGCGGAAGGCGCCCATGGCGCGGCGCCGCGCGAGCTTCCAGCCGTTGGAAAGACGGAAGGAGGCGCCGCGTGCCATGATCTCGTCGTGCACCTCGGCGGCGGTGAGGCCGGGGCCGCCGTCGAGGCCGAGCGCGGCGCGGAACTCGCTGACCTCTGCGGGGCCGAGCACGCGGCCGACCAGGTGCTCGCCGTCGTCGGCGAGGAGACGGCGCACCCGCATGGTCTCGTCGGGCAGCCGGTCCCAGATCGGCAGCAGCAGGCCGCTGACCAGCCAGAAGCGGGATGCCCGGTGCGACGGCAGCCCCGCGATCTCGGCGTCCCAGAGGGCGCGCCATCGGTACTCGTCTGCGGCGCGCCACTGCGAGGCGTCCAGTGCCGCCCTGGCCACGGTCTCGCGGACTGCGGGGCGCACCAGGCGCACGCGCTCCTGCACGTCGCCGTCGTCGAGCGTGCGCGACGGCGCGTCCATAACCAGCGCCGCGCGGTTCGACTGGCCGTTGACCATGAGGAGCGGTGGGTCGCCGGAGGTCTGGGCGTGCAGGGCGAGGACGCCGTCGGCGCCGAGCGGCTCCAGCCGATCCTTGCGCGCGATCTCGACGATCTCGGTCTCGGCGCCGGAGCCCTCGTGCGTGAACACGGTTTCGCGGGAGGCGACGGAGAGCGAGTCGGCAACGATGGTCTCGACGCCGCGCTCGAAGGTGCCGGCCTCGACGGCGATCTCGATATTGGCCTCGATGCGGGTCTCCAGCGCGCCGAAGAGCTGGTTCTGCTCGTCGATGGGAAGTGCCAGCAGCCGGTTGAGGAACTGCGGCATGGGCGGCAGGTCCTCCTTGAGGTTGCCCTCCCAGGTGAGCTTGAGCCCGGTGGCCTCCTCGAAGTCCTTGAGGGACCAGCCCTCGATGTGGCCGCGCCAAAGCGCGATGTAGAACTGGCGCAACGCCGACTTGGCGTAGAGGCTTTCCAGGTTGTCGCTGGCCCTGAACAGCGCGGTGTCGTCGCCGCCCATGGCGGTCTGCGAATCGCGCTGACCGCGCGTGATGGCGCCGAGCGAGTCCAGCCTCCGCGCGATGGTGGCGATGAACCTGCGCTCTCCCTTCACGTCGGTGGCGACGGGGCGGAACAGCGGCGCGGAGGCCTGGTGCGTGCGGTGGGTGCGGCCCAGCCCCTGGATCGCCTGGTCGGCCCGCCAGCCGGGCTCCAGCAGGTAGTGGGTGCGGCGCTCGGTGTTGGAACAGCCGAGATCGGCGTGGTAGCTGCGGCCGATGCCGCCCGCCATCGAGAACACCAGTATCTTCTTCTGGCCGTCCATGAAGGCGGCGGTCTCGGCGAGGTTGGCGGAAGCCGGCCGGGAGCGGAGCGCGAGGCGCTCGCCCTTCGCGTCGACGATCCTGAGCACGCGGCGCGAGCGGCCGGTGATCTCGGCCACGGCGTCGTGCCCGAAACGGTGAATGATCTGATCGAGCGCGGACTGTACCGGCGGCAGCGCGCCGAGCTTCTGGATCAGCGCGTCGCGCTTCGCCAGTGCCTCCTGGCACAGCACCGGGTTGTTGTGGGCATCGAAGACGGGGCGGGACATGAGGTTGCCGTCATCGTCCTCGAAAGGCTCCTGCAGCTGCACCGGGAAGGCGTGCTCCAGGAAGTCGAGCACGTACTCGCGGGGCGTCAGGTCGATGGAGAGATCGTCCCACTCGGACGCCGGGATCTCGGCGATGCGGCGTTCCATGAGTGCCTCGCCGGTGGAGACCAGCTGCACGACTGCTGAGCGCCCGGCATCGAGGTCCGCCTCGATGGCGCGGATCAGCGAGGGGCACTTCATCGAGGTCAGGAGGTGGCCGAAGAAGCGTTGCTTGGCGCCCTCGAAGGCGGAGAGCGCGGCGCCCTTGGCGTTCTTGTTGAGGGTCTTGTCGCCCTCCGTGATTCCGGTCGCCTTCAGCGCCTCCTGGATGTTCTGGTGGATGATCTTGAAGGCGCCCGCGTATGAGTCGTAGATGCGCCGCTGCTCCGGCGTGAGCGGGTGCTCCAGAATGTCCACCTCGACCCCGTCGTAGGAGAGCGCCCGGGCCTGGTAGAGACCGAGGGCCTTGAGGTCGCGCGCCACCACCTCCATGGCTGCGACGCCGCCCGCCTCCATGGCGGCGACGAAGGCGGTGCGGGTCTCGAACGGGGTCTCGCCGGAGGCCCAGAGTCCGAGGCGGCGCGCGTAGGCGAGGCCGGGGACGGTGGTGGCGCCGGTGGCGGAGACGTAGAGGATGCGCGCATCGGGCAGCGCGTTCTGAAGCCGCAGCCCAGCGCGTCCCTGCTGCGACGGCTTGACCTCGCCACGCGAGCCCTTCGACCCCGCGGCGTTGGCCATGGCGTGGGCCTCGTCGAAGACGATGACGCCCTGGTATGCGTGGCGCTCGTGCTCACCGTCTCCGTCCGCGAGCCAGGCCACGATCTGGTCGAGGCGCGACGGCTTGCCCTGCCGCGCGGGCGAGCGCAGCGTCGCATAGGTGGCGAACAGGATTCCCTGCGCATGGGGGATGCCGGCCCCCTGACGCACCTTGCCGAGCGGAAACACGTCGTCCTCGCGCCCGCCGACGCCGCACCAGTCGCGGCGCGCGTCGTCCAGCAGCGTGTCGGACTGCGAGAGCCAGAGGGCACGCTTCCGGCCCCTCAGCCACTGGTCGAGGAGGATGGCAGCGACCTGCCGGCCCTTGCCGCAGCCCGTGCCGTCGCCCAGCATCCAGCCGCGCCGGAAGCGGACCGGAGCGGACAGCGGCTCGGCGGCGTCGACGTTTTTGCTCTCGTCGTCGGAGGCCGGAGCGGCTTCATCGTTGACGTCATCGCCGTCATCGCCGAGGCGCCGGATCGTCTCCCAGCCGGCGCCGATGCGGTACTCGGCGGCGAGATGGCGCTGGTGGGCCTGGCCGGCGAGGATGACGCTCTCGAGCTGGGCGTCGGACAGCAGGCCCTCGGTCACCACCTTCTCCGGCAGCATCGGACGGTATGACGGCATGGGGTGGGTGACCGCTGCCATGGCGCCCGACTGCACCAGCGGCGTCGGGTGCGGGGCGGTTCCCGGCACATGGAAGGTCGACGCCCGCCATCGCGTGTAGGGTCCGGAGGGTTGCGCGGCCCCAGCGGGACCGGCGCCGGACGGCACCGCCCGGTAGGCCAGCTCGGCGACCGGGCCCCAGTCGTGCTCGCCCGCGGGCGTCTCCTGCCGAGTGGTGCGGGTCCGCCTGGCCCGCCTGGGCCGGGGCGCGGGCGGCTGGCCGAACAGGTCCGCGCCCGGCACGGGCTCGACACTCGTGCCGGAGACGGGACGCCGCGCCGGCACGTTCGAGGTGACGACCTGGAGGAGGTGGCCGGCGTCGCGCACGGGGTGCCCGGCGTAGACTTGGCCCGGCTTCTCGCCGCCCCGGTCGAGTACGGTGAGGCGGGTGTCGAAGCTGGTGCCGCGCCGCGCATAGGCGCGCCCGTCGATGGGCGCGGTGAAGGCGACCTGCGCGGGCGGGTCGAGGGACGCGAAGGCGTCCGCCCACGCGGTATCGCCGGGGACGCAGTGGGCCGAGGAGATGGTGACCAGGCGTCCACCCGGCGGCACCATCGAGAAGGCCGAGCGGATGTGATGCAGATCGGCGTGATGGCGAATGCGCTCGACCCCGGGGCTCGCCGAGAACGGCGGGTTCATCAGGACCACGGTGGGGCGCAGCTCGGGCAGCCGGTCCCTGATCGATTCGGCGTTGTGACGGGTGACCGTGCTGCCCGGAAACAGGCGCGCGAGGAGGGCGGCGCGGATGGGGGCGATTTCGTTGAGATGCAGCGCGCCGGCATCGGCGTTGCCGAGCGCAAGCTGCGCCATCACCGCCAGCATCCCGGTGCCTGCCGAGGGTTCGAGCACCACGTCGCCGGGCCGGATCATGGCGGCCTGCAGCGCGGCATAGGCCATGGGCAGCGGTGTCGAGAATTGCTGATACCTGAGCTGCTGCTCGGAGCGCCTGGTCTGCGAGGGTTCGAGCGCCGCGAGGGTCTCCAGCATGCGCAGCATCGCGGCGGGGCCGCCCGTACCGGCGCCGGCCTCGCGGCGCATGGCGCGGCCGTAGCGCTGGAGGAAGAGCACCAGCGCCGCCTCGGCCGCCTCGTAGGCGTCCTTCCAGAGCCATGCGCCGTCCGCGTCGGAGGCGCCGAATGCCCCCGTCATCGCCTCGCGCAACGTGCGGGCATCGAGCGGCCGGCCGGATTCGAGGACCGGCAGCAGGGTGCGGGCGGCGGTCAGCAGCGCGGCGGGTGTGGAGGTGGGCTGCGGCGCTGAGGGTTCGGCGACCGATGGAGCGGAGACGGCGGCGGGCGCGCGCGCGGGTGCGGCCGGCGCCGGGTAGGCGTCGAGCATGGGGCAGGCTCCGATGACGAGGGTGCGGGAAGGGCCGCAGCGTCACGGCGCAGGGCACTGCCCCCCACGCCGCTCCGTCCGGCCTGCCCGACCGCTGCCACCCGTCCTCGTGGTGGCAAAGCGCGATGCGGCGGTCAGGCCGCGCGGCCGGTCAGAGGCGGGAATTCCGGTCCGGCCGGCGTCGGCTGGTTGGACTCGGGGTGGCGAGAGGCGCGGAGATGCGGGGAGGAGAAGACCGAGGCCGCCGGGCGGCCGGGGATCAGGCCGGAGGGACGGGCTCGACGCAGCGCGGGTCGTCGTTGGCCGGCCGGTTGACCAGCGTGCTGACCGGATGGGCGGTCATGTCGTCCGCCGGATACGGTGCGAGCGGCACGTCCTCGCCTGCGAGCCAGGGGCCGTAGGCCTCCGGCGGTAGCATGACCGGCATGCGTCCGTGGACCGGCGTCACCGTCTCGTTGGCGGCGGTGGTGAGGATGGTGCAGGTCTCGACGGCATCACCGGGGCTGCGTTCGGCGAGCGAGCCGGTGAGGGCCGTATCCGCCGGCACCGTCCAGCCCTCCCAGAGGCCGGCGAAGGCGAAGGGCTCGCCGTCGCGGAGGCCGAACAGCCAGGGCTGGCGGGTCTTGCCCTTGCGCTTCCATTCGTAGAACCCGTCGGCCGGGATCAGGCAGCGCCGGTGGCGGTAGGCCGAGCGGAAGGTGGGTTTTTCCGCCGCCGTCTCTGCCCGGGCGTTGATCAGCTTGTAGCCGATATTGGGCTCCCTGGCCCACGCGGGAATCAGCCCCCAGCGCAGCATGGCGAGGGTGCGTCCGTGACCGGCGGCACGCACGACGGCGACATCCTGGCTTGGTGCGACGTTGTAGCGGGGCCGCAGGTTGAGCGGCGTGCCGATGAGGTCCATCAGCTCGTGCAACTCCCGCCATGTCAAGCGTTGGGTGAATCTGCCGCACATTCCGCGAACCTACCCGCAGCGGCGGCCGGCTGTCGCGTTGTTCTCTAAATGTTCCTGTGGCAGCATTCGCCGCATGGACGAGAATTACGACGGCCCGGTCTCGCGGGGCGACCTGCTGTTCACCGTCGAGATGGCGTTGCGCAAGGCGGAGCGCTTCTGGCCGAAGAAGCGCGTGCCTGGCGACCACGACCGGCTCAAGCCGGTGGCGCGGAGGGTGCTCGAACATCTGGAGCTCTGCGGCATACGCTGCTTTTCGAAGGCGCCGAGGCCGCCTCACATTACGCCCGACCCCTGGGGGGCGTCGGGACAGCGGAGCGACGACGAGCGCGCGGCGCCACCGGAGGTCAAAGGAGACCCTTCTGCCTGAAGCTAAACGCGTCGCCCGGCGCGACGACGATGTGATCGTGGAGGTCGACGTCGATCGTCTTGAGGGCGTCGCGCAGCCGGTTGGTCATCTCGACGTCCGCTCTCGACGGGGTGGGATCGTTCGAGGGGTGGTTGTGCAGGACGAGGACGGCCGTTGCGCGAACCTCCAACGCGCGGACGCAGACCTGACGGGGATAGACCGGGGTGTGGTTGACCGTGCCGGTTTGCAGCAGCTCGTCGCGGATCAGCCGGTTCTTGGTGTCGAGATACAACGCGTGGAATTCCTCGACGTCGCGGTGCGCCGCCAGCGTGCGGCAATAATCGACGATCTTGTCGTAGGTCGCGAGCTGCGGATGGAACGTCTCGGGCTGCGCTGCTCTCGCCATCGCGACACCCAGCGCCTCGGCGGTTTTGACGGCGGCGATGCCGGCCTCGGCCAGCCCGGCGACCGTGCGCAGCGTGTCGGTCCGCGCGGCGAGGACGCGGGCGGGCGAGCCGAAGGTGTCCAGCAGAACCCCAGCGAGTCTCTCGGCTTCGGCGGCGGAGTGCGATTCGGCGAGCAGGAGTTGTAGAAGCTCTCGGTCATCGACGGCCTCACGCCCGGCGCGGAGAAAGCGCGCGCGCAGTCCGTTCTGACCGGTGCCGGTGGAGTGCTGCGCGGAGGACGCGGGGAACGGCGCCACGTCGCGCAGGCCGGGGGCGGACGATTCGGAGAGGCTCATTGCCCGGCCCTCCGGAGTTTGGCCACCAGGGCATCGACCGTGTCCGGGCTGGCGTCGCAGGCCTCGCCCCAGCCACGCAGGTTGCGGTCGAAGTGCTCCAGCGAGCCCAGATGGGCGTTGAACAGCGGATCGTCGCTGGTGGCGGCAAGGACCGAGTTGCCGGAGACGGCGATGGCGGTGATCGCCGGATCGGTCATCGGTTCCATGCCCAGCAGCCAGCACAGGAACGCGGCGAACATCGGCGACAGGTTCTCGCCGCGGCGCGGGTCCATGGGGTGCCTGGAGGGCGGCGGTGCGGGCGGCATGTCGGGGATTGCGAGGGCGGCGCTCGAATGGGGCATGGCACGGCTCCATGACGGGGAATGGAAACGCCCCGCCGGGGGCGGAGAGACCGCGGCGGGGCGTCGAGGAGAGCGGGAGGCGGCGCTGGAGGCCTCCAGGTTCCGCGCCGCTCGCCCGACCCGAGCGCCACCCCGCTCCTGGCGGCGCCGGAGAGGCCGGGGCGGGGAAGGCGTGATCGGTCGTCTTCGGCAAAGATGACGGTGATGACCGGCCCGCGGGCGTCGCCGGCGCCGCGCGCGACGATGCGGAAGTGCTTGCGGAGCGGGTTAGCGCAGGGCGCGGGCGAGATGGCCCGCGTAGACGCCGACGGCCCGCCAGTAGCAGGCCATGGGCGCCTTGTGGCGGCGCCACTGGAGCTCGGCGCGGTGCAGCGCGTCCTTGCGGAGGTCGAGGAGAGCGAGCCGCAGCGCCTCCCGGGTGGCGGGCGGCAGGGCGCGGAAGCGGCTGCGCCAGGCCTGCTTGACGTCCGCGTCGGCGCGGTGGATGGTGGAGTTCTGCATGGTGGCAGCGTGCCGGGTCAGCTGGTCCGTAATCGCGCCGCATCGAGGTGGTCGACGACGGCCCGGGCGAGGCTCTGGATTTGCGGGAAGGTGCGCTCGGACTGGTCGTTCCACTCGATGACGGCTTCGAGATAGGGCTCGAAGGTGTCGTGGAACAGCAGGTGCCGGTGCAGGTTGCCGACGTTCACGTAGACCATGCAGATCTGCTCGATCAGGTCGCCGAGGGAAGAGGGATCGCAGCCTGCGATGGCGCCGGTGTGGATCCGGATGGCGCCGGCGAGGCAGAAGCAGCGCTGGGCGTCGGGGGGCCGCATGCGGAGCGCCGGGGTGTGGCGCCTGCCGTTCTCGTCCTCGACGTGGAACCCGCCGTCGAAGGAGAGCCTGTAGCCGTCATCGTCGCGGCCCCAGCTTCCCTTGTGCCAGCGCTCGGGCGCGTCGAAGGTGTCCGCGACGCGGCGGGTGATTTCGAGGAGCTGCTCGGGCGAGAGGGTTTGCATGGGGGCTGTCTCCAAGGCAGTGGCGGGGACGAAGAGCGCGGGGGGCGCTCAGTCGTCCTCGGGGAACATGATGGTGATGACGGGCCCGCCCCCGTCGCCGGCGCCGATCGCCACGATGGGGAAGTGCTTGCGGGGCGCGCGGTTGCTGTCGCGGAGGTCCTTGCGGACGTCGCGCACCAGCACGCACATCCTCACACGGTCGCTGTCGGAGGCGCGGAGCGCGTAGTGGCGCGCCATCCAGAGGACGTCCCACAGGCGCCCGCGCTCGTCCTGGAAACCGCGGTAGCCCTGGGGCAGAGCGACGAGTCGGTCCCAGACCGCGCGCGTGACCGCGACGGGAATCTGAAAACCGGCTTCGCGCGCGGTTTCGGAGACGTCGACGAGGAAGCCGTCCTCGATCGCCTGGGCGCGGGTATAGACAGAGAGCACGGGACCGAATGCGGCGGCGTTGCCGGGATCAGGCTTGGGCATGGTCGCCTCCTTCCCAACCCTCGACGCGAACGAGGGCCTTGCCGCCGCGAACCTCGATGTCGGGAGCTCCGTCGGGTCTCCGCCGGACGATGACCACCGGCTTGTTGCCGGGGGGTGGCGGCGGATCGCAAACCTCGGTGGTCACGGTCGCTGCGCGATCGGCGAAGCGGATGCGCACGGTGCCGCCTTTCACCTCGACACCCCCGGGCGGGCGTGGACCGGTCAGGGTGACGACCGGCGGCTCGCCCTTCTCGCTGAAGCGGGCGGGCACGGGCAGGCTGGTGTTGCTGTCCCACGGATCCTCGTCGCGGCCCATGCAACAGGAGTCGATAAATGTCGGTCCGCAATGGTCCACGCTCTTCCAGTTGGGATCCTGGTTGGCCGCCTCGATGGCCTTCTCGAGGGTCTCCGCTTCGAGGGAGACCGTATTTGCGTAGTACGCCGGATACCCGCACTGCACCGTGTAGGCGGTCATGCCGCGGCCCCCTCGGGCTGAGGAATCTCGGGCCCGAATTCGACGGCGACCTTGCCGCCCGCGACCTTGATGGAGACCTCGCGGTCGCGCGGCATCACCCAGAGGATCTCCCGCCAGACGGCTTCCGCGATGGTGTGCTTGCGGGCCTCGTCCTCGGACGCCAGCAGCTTGATCGCCATGTGCGTCGCGTCCTCGCGGAAGCGCCGGCGCTGGGTTTCGTGACTGTCCGCGTCCGGGTCGTCGGAGGCCGAGAAGTACGCGGCCTCAAGGAGCTGGCAGAGCCCGGCGGGCTGGAGGTCGCTGTCCCTGGTGACCAGCGGGTGCGCGTCCTCGACCCAGGTGCCTTCCTCTCCGATGAAGACGACGTCGGCGGGGACGGCGATGGTCTCGGGCGGCCCGTCCCAGCTCAGTACTTTAAGGTGCATGTGGATGGCGTCGGGCCGGGCGAGCGTGTCCGGGAGGCCCGGCGCGGTGGCGGCGTCGGCGCTCGGCTCGTCGCCGGCTCGCAGGGCATCGAGCGGATGGGTGACGCCGGCCCCGGTGACGTCGATGCGCACGTCCGATACCCGCGCCAGCGCGTCGTACCAGTCGTAGCCTTTGAGGCGCTTGTCGGCCTCGAACAGACGGCCTGCGATCCCTGCCCGTTCCGCTGCGCGCCAGAGGCACTGCTGGTCCTGGGTCTCCGCATCGGCCGCCATGACCAGGGTGCCGGGGCGGACAGGCTCAGGGTTCGGCGTATCCCGCCAGTCGTCGATATCGGCGATGCCGGGGCGCCAGGGACGCAGGACGGCAGGCGCGATCGGCATGTCGATGCCCGCCTCGCGGGCCGCCGTGAAGTGGGCGTGGGCGAGCGCTGGGGTGCGGTCGGCGCGGCGCATGGCCCGGTAGATGGCGATACGCGCGGCCTTGCGCATCTCGTCCAGGAAGGGCGTCTGCACCGCCTCCCGGCGGGCGGGCAGCACCAGCTCCAGCTCGGGGCAGGCGTCGACGTCGCCCAGCACCGACCAGGTGCCGCCGTCGATGGTGTCCACCGTCGGCAGGCGGACGGAGAGCGTGAGCCCGTGGAAGTTCAGGTCGGAGTCGTTGAAGCCGGCGAACCTGCTGTCGAAGACGCCGAAGGCGAGACCCTGCCAGCGTTCGACGTGGACGGCGCCGTCGAGGAAGGCCTTGCGCTCGACGACCTCGCCGTTGACGGTCACGGCGAGCGGACAGTAGCGCGCGGCGGCGGCGAAGGCGGCACGGATGCCTTCCCGGCCCTCGTCCGCGCGGAAGGTGATCGCGGTGCCGCTGGGCAGGGGGGCACCCTCGCAGCCGACGATGCGGGCCTCCTGCTTTCCGAGAAAGCAGTCGGGCGTGAGCTGGACGCTCCAGCCGGGCATGGGCGCGATACCGGCGGTGGCGGGCCGCGAAGAAATGGCGCAGCCGCGCTTGGACAGCGCATAGACACCCATGCCTGCGGGGTCCTCGCGCTTCGCCGTGGCGGCGTCCCAGCCGCTCTCGCCGAATGAGAGCAGGACGGCCGGGTCGGCGATTCCGAAGCCGTCGTCGGTGACGGTGACGACGGTGCCGCCGCAAGCCTCGGCTTCGGGCACGGCCTCGGTGACGACGTCGAGGCGGGTGGCGCCGCTGCGGCGCGAATTCTGGATCAGCTCGGCCGCCGCGTCCGCGGCGGAGGCATTGAAGAATCGCGAGACCCGGTCGATGGCGCCGTCATGGACGCGCGCCCGGATGGTAGCGGGCAGTGCGGAAGGATCGCTCATGGCGTTGATCTCCCATGTATGGGTGAAAGGGAAGCGCGCCCCGCCAGCGGTGCCGGCGGGGCGCGTCGTGTCGGGGGCTGGGACGAGACCCGGCTTGGTGCTGCTAGCGGCGCAGGAAGGCGGGGATGTCCAGCGCATCGCCGCCGCTGTCCGAGACAGTGTCCGAGACACCGTCGTGGCCGTTGCCGGAGACGGGCGGCGCCGACGGATCGGCGTCCGGAGAAGCGTCGCCGTTATCGCCGTTCTCGAAGCCCACGGTGTTGACGATCACCCTGGGTCCGCCGCCCGCGACGGGCACGGCGTTCATGGCGTCGACCGGCTCAACGCCGGTGGGGGCGACGGTCGTCGCGTCCGGAACCCTCGGGCCGGAGACGCCGGTCGATCCGGTGGTTTCCGGGTCAGGGGTGCCGTCGGACGCTTCGGAGGGCGCAGGCCGTTCGGCATCGCCCGCATCGGCCGCGTGTCCCTCGGGGGCTTCGGCGTCGGCGGCCGGCTCGGGCTGTTCCGCCGGGGCCTCCTGCCGGGCGCCGGACTGAGCTTCGTCCGAAGCTGCCGCGTCCTGGGACGGCTGGTCCGCAGGCGGAGCTTCGGCTTGCGGTGCGGCCGCGTCTTCGTCGTCGACGTGGCCCGAGTCGAAGGCGGCGAAGCCGGGCGGCACCCAGGCCAGCGCGGCGGCGCGGCCTTCCTTCGGGACGCCCAGAGGCACCGCGTCTCCGGCCGCGAAGGCGGTCTCCATCGCGGTGGCGAGCACCGCCTTCTTGTCCTTGCGGTGGGTGTGCGCCCACTCGATGCCGAGGGTGCGGCGGGCGACGTCCATCATGCGGTCCTTGCGCACCCGCGACCAGAACATCTCGGCGCCCGGCCGGACGTGTTCCGCGAACTCGATGTCGAGCCGCGCCACCGTCGCTTCCGTCTCGGGCCGCGCATTCGCCTCGAAGGCGAGCTGGCCCACGAGCGTGCGCGCGACGCAGGCGGCGAACAGCCGCTTCTTGTCCTTGGGGGCAAGCGCCCTCAGGGCGGCGAAGGATTCGGCGCGGTCCTCGATCTCCAGCCAGTCGAAGCGGAGCGAGGAGCGGTCGGCCAGCATGGCCTCGCCGGGGCTCCAGTCGCCGAAGGCGTCGTCGTTGACGCGGAGCGGCGGCCGGTCCGGGGTCTCGCGCACCGCGATGTCGAGCGCGTCGTCGTGGTAGCCGGGAGTGAACACCGCGCGCCCCATCTGGAACAGCATGAGGTCGAAGGCGGCCCCGAATTCCTCCGCCAGATGCGCCTTGACCAGCGTCGTCCTGACGGCGCGGAGGTCGTCGGCGAGGCCGATGCCGACACCGGCCTCCTTGCGCGCCTCCGCCTCCGGGTCGGGCCTGGCGCGGGGCATGGCCGGGCCGGAGACGGCGGGAGACTGGATGCCGGAGGTGGCCTGCTGGCCATCCTGCTGCGCGCTACCGCCCTGGGCAGAGGCGTCAGGGGTGCCCGCGGCGGTGTCGGCTGCGGGCATGTCCTCGGGCTTCACCAGGCCGTTCACGACCTGGAGCGCGCCGTCGTTGCCGACGGTGACGATGCAGCCCGAGATCGCGATGTCCTCGGGCTTGAAGACGGCGCGGGCCTTGACGGCTTCCTCGATCTCGGTGAGGCGCGTCCCGATTGAATCGCTCTCATCGACAAGCTCTTCAGTCCATTCGTCGTCGTCCAGGTCGGCAAGCTCTTCCTGGCGAGCGTGTAGGCGCCCGATCTCGGCCTTCTCCTCGTCCGTGGGCTCGGCCGGGGTGGGATGAACCCGCCCGAACCGCGCGAGGTCGGACCAGTCGACGTCGAGCCTGGCCTCCGCCCACTTCCAGCGGGTCGCCAGCTCGTCGGCCGCGACCTGGAGCCGGTCGAGGGCGAGTTTCATCAGCAGCGCCGGGTCTTCCAGCCAGACGCCGTTCTCGTGCTCGTCGGCGAAGAGGTCGCGGAGCACGGGACCGCCGGCTGCCTCGTAGGCGTCCACGCCGACGTAGCGGGCGAGCGCGGCGCCGGCCGGAATGCGGTCTTCGGTCAGCATGCGCCTGATCTGCCAGTCGGTGGGCCGGTAGCCCTGCTCGCTCACCTGCTCCCACACGGCCAGCTGGCGCGCGCGGTCGATGGTCACGGTGAAGGCCTTGAGCGTGGCGAGGTCGATCCTGTTCTCGCGGTACGCGTCCAGCAGCTCGGGCGCGACGTGTCCGAGGCGGAGCCGCTGCTCCACGATGCGCTCGGAGACCCCGAAGCGGGCGGCGATGTCGAGGACGGTGGCGCCTGCGAGCGCCAGTGCGCCGAAGGCCTCGACTTGGTCCGCCGGATGCATGGCGACGCGGACCACGTTCTCGGCGAGAGACAACTCGCCGTCGATGGCGCCGTTGGCGACGATGCGGCAAGGGACGGGATGGTCGGCCTCGATGACGCCCTCGCTTGCGAGCTGGTTCATCGCGGCGAGGCGCCTGGCGCCGGCGATGACGGCGAAGCGCTCGCCGCCGTCCTCGCCAGGTTCGGCGGAGCGCGCCACGAGGTTCTCGATCAGGCCGTGGGAGGCGATGGAGGCCTTGAGCTCGTCGAAGGCGGCCTTGCCGGAGGGCGTCTTGCGGACGTTGGCGGGCGAGGGCTCAAGCCGGTCGAGGGGTATGGATCGGATGACGGGTTCGGTCATCGGCTTCTCCGGAGGTGGGCCGCGGTCGGGCGGCGTGTGGACGGGACGGGCGGCCAGGCGCGACCGCGCGCGCATGAAGAAGAGCCGCGGGCGTTCTCTCGGTCGCCCGGGACCCTCGGAAGCCGGTCGCCGGACTCGAACTCTCCGCGTGGCGGGGCCGGCGGGCGCGGTTCTGCGGTCAGTCGGTGCAGAGGCAGTCGAGGGAGCCGGTGTCGGCGTTCTCGCCGGACAGGGTCTCGGCCTCGTCGAACAGGTCGCGGTGGGCGAGCAGACGAGGCGGATGAGCCTGGGGATTGAGGGCGGCGGCGCGGGGATGCCGGGCGGAGTGGCGCCGGGTCGAGACCGTGCTGGCGGCCATGGTCACGCCTCCCTCGGCTCGCGGGCCGCTTCGGGGCGCGCCATGTCGAAGGCGTGATCGAACATGGCGACGACACGGGCGTGGGTGTCGTGCTCGTTGAGGCCGATGTGGCTCTCGTACTCGCCGATCTTGAACGCGGCGCAGTCCAGCAACCAGGAAACCTGGTTCACCGTGGGGCCGATCCGGTCGCGGCCGGCGTCGTCCGCGCCGAGCACGTGGGCGGCAAGTCCGACAGCGCCTGCGGCACAGAGGCGGCACCCGCCGTGGAAGGAGACGAGCGCCCGGCCGAAGCGGTCGAGCGCGATGGCGCCCTGCGCCCAGCGGTCGGGGCGGGCGATGATCGTGCGGGCGACGACGAGAATGTCCGGCGCGGTCGGCGCCTCCGGCTTCGGCGCCAAGCGAATCGCGCCGTCGAATATCGCGATGGTCGCAGTGTGGCCGGGTTCCAGGTCGAGCGCCTGCACCGTTGCCGGTCTGGCGGGTGCGGTCTCCGAGGCCGCGCGATACATCAACGACCTCGCTTCCGCGACGGCGCCCTGCGCGGCATTCGCCTCGGCGGCCACGCGATCGAGGGCGCCGAGCGCGCCCCAACGGACGGCGCTGCTGGCCCGGCCCTGGCACGGGGTGCCGTCCCGGTCGAGCGCCTCCGGCCAGGCGCACCAGCGCGCGGGATCGGCCACCACGGTCCGGGCGGCCACGACCAGGGCAGTGACTTCGATGACATCGGTGCGTGCGTCCATGACGTCCTCGCTGATGCGGGTTCGGGCGGTCGACGAGAGGGGGGCCGCGCCCCGGTGGAATGGGATCAGGCCTGCAACGACGGCAGGCTCACGGGGTAAGGGCGCCGCACGAGGCGGAAGCCGCCCTTGCAGGGCTCGATCGCAATGGTGTCCTGGCTCTCGGCGTCGTGACACTTGAGCGACGCGAGAGCGGCCATCTGGTCGGCGTGGACCGGGACTGTCGCGTCGAGCCGGTCCGCGACCGCGAGCCACCAGGCGACGATCTCGCTCACCATGACGGGCGCCAACGGAGGCTTGCCGAACGCCGCGGTCCCGTCGCCCGCGAACATGCGATCGCCGTGAGGGCCGCCCCATATGCCGGGGTGCCGCTCCGCCCAGCGCTTCAACGCGGGGGCGTGCATGAATCCCAGGTCGCGGGCGAGAACGTGGGCGCCGTCGTGGTACATGAGATGGGTGACTTTCCCATCCAGCGTGAGCGCCATCATCGTCTCGCCGGGGTCGGCATAGAACGTCTCGTCGTGCAGCCAGCGGACCGCGGGGTGCTCCATGAAGCGGGCGAGCGTGTACCAGCCGGCATGGCAGGCGGTGGTGCGGCATCCGTGGCGGTGGATGATGCCCCAGTCCATGGGGACCTGCTGGTCGCCGCCGTGCGCGTGGACGGCGTTCCGGATGCGCGACATGGCGAGGCGGATCGCCACGGGCGACGGGTGGACGGTCTGCATGGCTTTCACTCCTCGGGTGTTGTGCCTGGAGCGCGCCGGAGCGGCCGCTCTCCGCGTCCCCGGCGGGTCGCCCCAGGCCTAGCCGTCCCTCCCCTCGTGCCGGCGAGAGGCGGACGACGGGAGACGGGCGCCGGGGGTGGGTCGCGGCCGCTACCGATCACGGAGAGCGGCGGCGCCCGGACCGCAGGATCAGGTGGGGGAGATCATGGGCTAGTGCGCCCAGGGGCAGCGTTCCCACAGCTTGCGCAGGGTGCGCGGCATGCCGCCCCACTCGCCGTCGTTGTGGTTGTAGGACGGCCAGTCCTCGTGGCGCATCCAGGTGGAGCCGTCGATCCAGTAGGCGCCGCCGGGGCAGCTGCGGCGGATCGGCCTGCCGTCGGTGCGCCGCCATTCGTAGCCGACCAGGCGATGGTCGTGGTGGGGGGAGCGGTAGAGGGTGAGCCGCCACTCGTGCTTGCCGATCTTCATGGGCTCCGACTGGCGGATGATGCGGTTACCGCAGAAGTCGAACGCGCTCCTGTCCCTCATGACTCGGTCTCCGCGACGGGCTTCATCGTGTAGGCGCACTCGATGTCGCAATCGGCGCAGATCGCGGTGGCCTCGCAGACCTCGTGCAGCTCCCAGCGCTGCCAGTGCGTGTCCCAGCGTGCCCATGCGTCGATCCGGACGCCGCTCCCGCCGCACGTGACGCAGACGGGCTGCATCGGCGGACACTCGTGCCGGAGCCCCGCCGCGAGCGCCTTGCGGGCGGAATCGGCGAGGTGCTTGATGTAGGTGCCGACGGGAGCGCGCAGCCTGCCGGAGTAGATGTTGCGGTGGAGCCGGTCGAGGTCGAGCATGAGCGCCTTCATCTCCGGGCGGAGGTCGACCACGGGCTCGCGGTCCTCGTCGAGCATGGCCAGGCCGCCGCAGCCCTCTTGCGGGCATTGGCCGGCGGGCATGATGTCGCCGGGCAACACCCGGTCCCAGAAATCGCGAAGCTCCCTGGTGTTCTCCACCGGACCGGTCCAGCCGCAGTCCCGGCAGGTGGCGGTCTCCGTTCTGCTCATGGCAGTGCTCCTCGTATTGAAGGGAATCGGCGGGGCGGGCGGGATTCGAACCCGCGAGGCTGCGCCCTCCACATGACCCCGGCTGCTTCCGCGCGAGGCGCGCGTTCTGACTATCGCCGGAGGCTCACGCCCCGATGCTCAGGATGGAACGGCGAGGCCGGAGCGCGGCCGCCTGGTCGGGGTCAGGGCGGCCGGTGCTGCATGAGCGCCCGGCAGGCCGCGACGCGCTCTTCCTCGAAGGTCGCGATCGCGTCGCGCTCGCGCTGCGCGACATCGGGGAATCCGAGGCGGTCCATGATCGCCCTGTGCACCCGTGTACCGGACTTCAGCTCCCTGCCGTTGGCCGGGCCGTACACGACCACGGCGTCGTCGCCGTAGCCGTGCGCGAAGTTGGCGTCGAACGGATAGCTGCGGCCGTTGTCGAAGGTGGCCCGGCCGCGCGCGTAGCAGGGCAAATGGGTGACGTTCACGATCTCGTCGATCCGGATGTCGGTGAGATGCATGCGCTCCTCCCCGGCTTCATGCCCGCTTGATCCGCAGATAGCCGTGCGGGTCCGGACCGGCGCCCGGGGTGTCGCGGTGGACGGCGACGCGGAAGCCGGAGCGGTCGAGATCCTGCACGCGGTAGCTCCAGGGATGGGAGTGATGCCACATGACGTCGGCGAGGCTCTGGGCGGTGGAGCGGACGCCGAACTTCGTGGCGCGCTCGGGCGCAAGCGTGGTGTGGACCTTGATGCAGGGCCCGTGCCGGGTCTCGTCGAGCAGCGCGGAGGCGTTGCACTTCGGGCATTCGCCCGCCGGCATGACATCGCCCGGCTCGACGCGCTCCCAGGCGTTCTTGAGCGGGCCGCACCGATCGGCGGGACCGTTCCAGCCGCAGTACTGGCAGGTGGCGGTGGGCATCATGGCGTGCTCCTGGCGTTGGAGTTGGTTGCGTGGCGAAGGGGCCAGCCCTCCGGCGCGGATCAATCCCCGATCCTGATGTGCTCGCCCCAGGGCGGCGGTTGCCCCCAGGGGGCGTCCCGCGGCGACCAGTCGATCCACGCCACAGGGAACGGGGGCTCGGCCTCGGGGTAGCGGTCGCAGTCCATGTCCGTGAAATAAAGGCAGCACGCAGGTTGCTCGCCGCGCTCGGCGAGGCGGGCGAACCCCGGCCTGAAATCCGTGCCCCACCGACCCTTGACGACGATCCGCTCGGGCAGCTCGCCGGGCGCGTGGTCCTGCTCGTCCTGCACGGCGGCGTCGACCTGGAGCACGATGACGCGCTCGGGCTCGATCTCGGCCGCGACCTCGCGGACCTCCGACCAGAACGCCGCGAGGGCATCGCTGTCGACCGAACCGGAGGTGTCGATGATGACCGCGAGCGTGCCCATCCCTTCGGTGCGCATCGAGGGGAGGTAGAGGCCCTCGTCGATGAAGCGCCGGTTGGGGACGCTCCAGGAGTAGTCGCGGGGTGCGGCGTCGGTCATGTAGCGGCGCAGCAGCGAGCGCCAGTCGAGGGTGCTGCGGTGCGCGTCCCGGATCGCCTCCTCGACCGCGCCGGGCGCCAAGCCTTGCGCCCTGGCGAGGTTGAGGGCCTGGTGCATGGCCTCGTCCCAGGCCTGCTCCTCGGCGTTGACGTCGATCGGTGCCTCTGCGCTATCCGCGTCGGCAGCATTGCGCGCACCGGCATCCATGATCTCGCCGGTGCCGGCGGGATCGACGCTCGGGGTCTCGCCGGTCCCGTCGTCCTCGCCCCGATCGTCCCGGTCCGGCCGATCGCCGTCGGCGGACGGGTCGGTGTCGTCATCAGACCGATCATCGGCGTCATGGCCCTCGGTCTGCGCATCGTCGTCGCCACCGGTGCCGCCGCCCGGAGACGGAGGCGGGCTGTCCTCGCCTCCACCCTGGCCGCCGTCGTCCTGCGGCTCGGGCAGGCGGTCGTAGGCCTGCTCGACGCTGATCCCGTCCCAGGCCTCGGCCTCGGGCGGCAGCTTGAATCCCGCGTCGCGCAGCAGGCCGTGGGTGACGAATTGCGAGGCCATCTGCCAGCGCGCGGGCTCGCGCTCGCCCCGGCGGGTGTGGTGCTTGAGCGCGCAGGCCAGCACCACGCGCCCGATGGCGGTCTTGACCAGGTCCGCACCGGTATCCGCCACCCACTCGGGCGAGTAGCGGATTTCGTGGCCGTCGCTCGCCAGCGTCTCGCGGGCGGCGTCGGCGCGTATCGGCAGCCGGAGCGCGAGGCTGCCGAAGAAGGGCTGGTCCTGGAGCAGCGCCGTCACGCAGTCGCTGACCCGGCGGGCCGATTCCGCGCGGGCACGGCGGGACATCACGCCGCCTCCCGCTGAGCCTGGGTGCCGTCCCCGAAGTAGCCGGCGAACTGCTGCGCGAGGGCATCGGCATCGCGCTTCACCTGGCGGCGGACGTTGGGGTCGAAGCCGGGCGAGGGCCGCAGCGTCTCGGGATCGGCGCTCGCGATCCGGTCCTTCACCTCCTGGCACAGCATCGCGAGCCGGTGGTCCCCGAAAATGTTGAGGCGGGGCACCACGTCCACCAGCTCGCGGATGTTCGAGATCATGGAGTCCCGGAACACCAGCGGCTTGCCGTCGTCGCCTGACTGGAGGCGCTCGGAGACTCGCTCTACGGCCTCGCCGAGGCGCCGGTAGAGGTCGCCGACGGCGTCGTGCAGCTTCTCCTCGACCTGGCTCTCGATGTCGCGCTTGACGCGGTCGGTGTCGTGGGCCGCGAGCTGCGCCATGAAGTGATCCGCGTCCGGCACCGGCGTTATGCGGTAGCGGACGGAGAACTTGCCTTGCAGCGCCTCCTTCGAGGGGTAGTCGTCGATGCGGAAGAGCCGGCCGAGGTCGAGCCGGGCCTGGTCGACGTTGTCGTCGTAGTCCTCGATGAAGCGGGCGCGCTCGCGCACCATGCGCTCCTGAAGGCCGTCCATGAGCTCCGTGTAGCGCTCGTAGTTGGAGACCGTCAGCAGCCGCGCGCCCTTGTCGTCCCAGGGAAGCGACTGCTCGTAGTGCGTGCTCCTGCATGCGCTCACGGTGGCGGTAAGCGCGGCGAAGGCGGCCTTGGGCAGCAGGCGCTTGTTGTACCTGCCGGCGCTGGCCGCGGCGTCGTGGTGGACGGCGACGTGGTTGGAGGCCTCGCGGTCGTAGAGCCGGCCGGACCAGGCGGTGATCCGCAAGGAGACCAGCATCGCGTCGCGGGTGAGGTTCATCGTGTGTCCTTTCGTGATGGGTCGACGTCGGACGCCACGCGGCCGCTATCGGCGCGGTGCACCCGACTGGACGGCGGTGTCACCAGTCGCAGGTGTCGAGGAAGCGGAAGCGCCCGTCCTGGCAGAGCCAGGTCGAGGAGACGCTGCGGCCTCGGTAGGTGTCGCGGCGGACGACGTTGAGCCCGCCCGCGAAGGTGTCCGGCACCACCTTCGGAAAGCGCGCCGTGCGGCATTCCCCGGCGGCCTCGGCGGCTGCCTCGCGGTCGGGGAAGATGCGCAGGCGGTTGTCGTGTGGCTTGGGCATGATGCGTCCCCGGTCACTGCGTCCGGGCGGCGGCCCAGCGAATGAAGGCGTCGGTGTGCTGGAGGTCGGGCTCGCGGCGGATGCACGAGCCCACCAGGAACTCCCCCACCTCGCGCCTGAGCCTCATGGCGTAAGAGACGATCGAGCTGAGGTTGACGTCGTTGGCCATGCGGTAGAGCGAGCCGCAGAGCGCGAGCAGCGCGCTCGCATTCTCGGGCACGGCGGCGTTCTCCGGATCGTCGATGACGGCCTTGGGGTGGGGCAGCTCGCGCCAGATCTTGAGGAAGGCTGCGAACTCGACGGCAGCGGCCTCGCCCACGGTGCCCTGGAAGAGCGAGCGCTCGAGGTTGGCGTCTAGCCCTGAGCGCCGGTGCACGATGTTGGACGCTATCTCCCAGCTCCGGGGCGTCGGGAACGCCTTCTCGCTCGACTGGGGGTCGAACTGGTACAGCAGGTCCTGGTCGTACTGGATGAAGAACAGCACCTCGGGGGCGATTCCGTTCGCCGCGCCCCAGGCCAGCCAGTCCTGGGCGTCCGTCCGGAGCTCGAGGTGGACGAAGCGGTTGGCGAGAGGAGTCGGCATGCGGTGGACGACGCCGCGGTCGTTCTCGCGGTTGCTGCAGGCGATGATCGAGGCGCCCTCGGGCAGCGTGTACTCCCCGCATTTCCGTTCCAGGGTGAGCTGGTAGAGCGCGGCCTGGACCATGGGCACGCAGGAGGCGAGCTCCTCCAGGTTGAGGAGCCAGCGTGCCGTGCTGTCGGTGGGCGGCAGGAACGAAGGCGGCGCCCACCTGGTGCGGCCGTGCTCGTCGCGCCAGGGGATGCCCCTGAGATCGACGGGATCGAGGAGGAGCGCCCGGATGTCGACGTAGCGGTAGCCGTCCTCGCTGGCCACCTGCTGCGCGATCTGGCTCTTGCCGCAGCCGGGCGGACTCCAGACGATCACGGGCTGCCTGGCCTCGACCAGGACCTTGAGGGTGGCGGCCAGCTCGGCGGGGCGAATCGTGTAGTCGGCGGAGATGGTGTCGGGATCGGTCATGGGCGCCTCCGGATGGCAGGAAGACGGCGCGGACATCTCTCGTCGTCCGGCCTCACCCAGGCCCGAGCGTCACATTCCTCCTGGCGCCTGGGTGCAACCGGCGAGCTGGTTCAGGCGAAGGTGGCGGACAGCCGGTCAGGCGCTCTGCGGCGGCGCAGGCGGCGCGGTGACGGTTTCGGACAGGCGGCCGACGCGGATGCGGCCGGCCCAGGCGCCGGAGAGGCAGGCCGAGTCGGCTTCGCGAAGGTGCTGCCGCAGTTCCATCCAGAGCCGGCCGAGGACGTTGTTGCCCTCGTAGCGGTCGCCGACGGGCCGTGCGCCCCACCAGGTGTCGCGGGTCGAGACCTCGACGATGGGGCGCTCGCCTGTCGCGGCGAGCAGCGCGTCGATCTCGTCCCGGTTCGCCTCGCGCTTCATGCGCAGCACCCAGCGCATGACGTCCACGCGCTGCGCGTTCCAGCCGGGGTGGATGCCGAGACCGGGGGTGCGGCCGATGACGGCTGCTTGCCGCGCTGTCGGGGCTGCGGCGATGCGTTGCTGGACATCGGGGTGCGACGGGAACTTGCAGGCCTGGTAGGCGGCCTCGGAGGTGCCGAACGACCACGGGCCGGCCAGGATCGGGACGGCGAGCGGCTGGAAGTTGCTGAGGGCGCCCCACGTCGCTTTGGTGAAGCGAAAAGCGCAGGCCCGGTCTCTCGAGTAGACGCGCATGGGTTCTTCCCTCTCGGGCAGCTGCCTCCGCGGCGGGGGACTCGCTCCCCTGTCGCGGGCTTGCCCCTCCCGGTCCCGACTATTCCTCCTGGCGCCGGGAATGCTCGCCGACGGCGTTGGAAGCCCAGGTGCTGCGGCGCCGGGACGGACCGTGGGACTTGCCGCGAAACGGCGGGTTATGCTCGCAGGCGTGAAGCGGCGGCGGCCGTGGGGCTGCGGCGAGAAAGCCGCGCGACGGGAGGGAGCGGGCACATGAACAAGGCGGCAATCGTCTCCCGCGTGGCCAAGCGGATGAAGCTGGACAAGTTCACCGCGGAAGGAGCGGTCGATACCGTTCTGGACGCGATCGCCGAGGGACTCGCGAAGGAAGAGGACGTGCGGATCGCGGGGTTCGGCACCTTCAGGACAAAGCACCGCGCTGCGAGGACGGGCAGGAATCCGAAGACGGGTGAGAGCGTGCAGATACCGGCCTCGAAGATACCGTCCTTCAAGGCGGCAAATGGTCTCAGGGAGGCGGTGAAGCGGGGCTGGCAACCGGAAGCGGCGCAGCGGGCGGACGACAGCGACGGCGAGCCCGGCAGGGCAGCCGCGATGCTGGAGATGTCGCACTGGCCGGGCGGCGTCGAGCCGGTGTGGACGGTGCTGGAGCCGGAGAGCATGGAGGCGCTGCGGGCGGAACCGGCGGCGGACAACCCGACGCTGCGGCTTGCGGCAGACCTTCCGGACGAAGCGTTGGGAGAAGCGGCGTTTGTGCGCAATGCCCTGATCGCGCTGGAGCTGATCGGAAACGAGTTCTTGCCGAGCCTCACCGAGAAGGGGCGTTTCGGACGCGACATGGTCGCGTCGATGCGCGAGGCGATGACCTGGCCGGGGATGGAGGCCACCGAGCAGTACCGCGCGGGAAAGGCGCTCCGCGAGGGCGACATATGGGAACTTCATCTGCTGCATCGGCTGATGGAGCTGGCCGGGCTCATCGAGGGGTATGCGTTCCTGGGTCAGTTGACCTCTCTGGCGCACGAGATGCGCGAACCCGGACGACTGGGCGCTCTCCAGGCGGTGCTGTTCAGACACCTCTTCTGGCGCGCGGATCTCTCGGACTTTGTGGAGACGTTTCCCAGAGGGCTGCCGGGGCGGTGGCCGCAGGACGATATCGGGGTCATTCTCTGGAGACTCTCCAAGGTGGCCGGCGAGTGGCAGAGCGTGGATACGCTCAGGACGTTGACCACGGTTCGCGACGAGGCGGTCGCGAAGATGCACTGGAATGCGGAGGGTTCGATGTTCGCAGGCCGCGTTCTGGGACCGTTGCGCTGGTTCGGGCTTCTCGAATACCGGGGGCCTCCCGAAGGGGCGGAGGTGGGCTGGCGCAAGACCGCGCTGTTCGACCGCTTCCTGTCGTTCGATGTCCGGTTCACGGACGGCCGCGCCGGTGGGCACTGACGGGGATGTCGCGGGCGCTGCGGGGGTAAGCGAGAGGGTTGGCGAGAGCGGGAAACCGAACCGCGAGGCGCAGGACGCGAGCCGATCAAGTGTGCGCGTCCTGGGTGGAATGCCGGACCGTCGTCGGCGGCCGGTCTCGTTGCCGTGTAGGCGTTGAGGCGGGGAGTGGCGAGTGCTGGTCATCGATCGAACGCTGTTCACCATGGCCTTCGGTCGGGACGTGGACTTCCACGATTCGTATCCCCAATCGACCTTCCTCGACCGGCGCACGGGCGTGTTGATCTGGCTGTACGAGGACGATGAGGACGCCTACGCGGAAGCCGGGATACCGGCCGAGATGAACAGACAGGGCTGCGAACGCGTCGCGGCGGATCCCGAACGCTACCTGGAGATTCCCGGCTTCGATCACGGCGAACACCACCAGATCCTCCGGCAGTTCCTGCGTTCGGACTGGACTGGCGATGATGCGCGTTGGCGCCGTGCGGAGGCGGCGTATTCGGGCTCGATCGGGAAATGGAAGCGGGATGTGCGCGACGAAGGGGCTGTGCATGCCTTCTATGATTTCCAGGAAAAGCGCATAGCGGAGCTGGCGGAAGAATTCCTGCGGGAGAACGGAATAATCCCGGCATGGAAGTGATCGTCGGGAGACGGCCCTCCCCGCGACGGTTTCTCGCGAGTGCCCTGCGCCGGGTTGCGGTCCCTGTGTCTCAGGCAACCAGGTCCCAGAAAGACGGTTGGCGAGCGTATTCGCGCCTGAGCCGGGCTTCGTAGGCTTGGTGGGTCTCGAAGGCTCCGAAATCCTGGATGGCCGGGGACAGGCTGGAACATTCCAGCAGGTGGCGGGCCGCATGCTTGTAGCGGGCAGACTCTCGCTCGCTGAGCGTGAAGTGGATCATGGACCGCAGGACCAGGGTCGCGGCAAGCGGATGTCTGGCCGCCAGGGCGTCGGCCGCGGGGATCAATACCTCATGGAACGCGCCCGCGAGGTCTCCCGCCTCTTCGATCACCAACGCGGCGGCCCTGTCCAGGGCCGGCCAGGACACGAGGAACGACAGCGCGGTTAGCCGGTTGTCGAAGCCCTGGGCGTGGTCGAGAGCCCTTTCTTCGGCCTCGATGTCGTCGAAGTCGGGAAATCTCTTCAAGTATGCCCGGAGATGGGGCGCCGACAGAGAGTGCTCGAAACAGCTCCACCTGAGCTCCTGGGCCTGATCCGATCGTCCGAGCGCGTCCAGGGCATCGATCCGGGCGTCTTCCAACTTGTAGTCGAGCCAGGCGGGATTGACGCCTTCATCGTACTCGGCCGCTTCCGTGACCTTCAGGGCCTCCTCCGCCCGTCCGGCCGCCAGGAGCCTGCGAGCAATGCCGGTGGCGACCTTGGGGCGTTTCATATCGTCGTCGTCATGCTGGAGGATGAAGGAATCAACGTCGCCCTGGGCATCGGCGATATCCTTCAATGCGGCGCTTGCGATGCGGAGCCGCCTGCGGTCTGCGGTCTGTTCTTCGTCGGCCATCTCCGAGAATGGCCAGGGTGTCCTCGGCCGGTGCGCTTCGGGCAGCTCTGCAAGGGGCGTGTTGGAGAGCTCGATAATCCGCTGCTTCAGCCGTTCCAGGCCTTGCGGGCCCAAGGCCGGCGTCAGAGTCCCGATGAGACCGTCGTACTGCCCGTGGGCGTTCTGAGTGAGCGCCTCCAACGCCCGGTCGGCCAGCTCGTGCGGATCGGGCCTGGTGGCACAGGCGATGTCGCCGACGTCGGCGGCGGCGCGAAACACGTCGACGACCGAGCCGGCATAGTCATGGCAGCGGTCCAGGGTCGAGTTCGCTATCCCCATGTACTGCCACATCAGGTCGAGAGCCTCGGTGGCATCCTCCGGGCCGATGCGTCGAACGATGATCTTTCGGAGGACTTGCAACTCGTCGTCCAGCTCCCGGATCTTCTGCAAGTCGAGGCTCCCGCGCGACCGGCCGATCGTCGCCAGCCTATGCCGCACTTCCCTGGCAAGCTCGGCCGTGCCTTCCGCGCCCGCCAGCTCGAGCCGGAGCAAGCGCCTGGCCCCGCTCTTGCCCGTGCTGATTTCGATCAGCAGCTCGGCCAGGCGCTCCGCTCCGAGAGCCTCCAGGTTCCTGGCGTTGAGAGCTTTCTTCGATGCCATATCGCAGCCGGGCCGCATTGCCGTGTGGATGACGATGACCTTGATCCGTTGTTCCACATCGCGCAATAGAGGCCATGCTCGTCGGCGGTTCCCGGGCAATTCGGGGCCCAGACAGGGCGCGTGACGGGGACTGCGGCGTCATGATCGGCAGTGCCAGCGTCACTGCCCGGAATGACTGCTGCCGCAAGCACCTTGACCGGGCCGGCAAATGTAAGGGTTCGCTCACGACAACAATCCAAGGTGAGCCAATGTGGGGCACAGTGATCGCTCGCTGGGATCCTGAATCGGTAGAGACTCAGTCGTTGCAGGACGGAATGTCGGCACTTCCGCTTGCCGGAATCGCTCCCCACGCCCCCGGCCAAACCATGAGGCTGCGGGGCCGGGGGTGTCGGGTCACGGAGCAGAACGCGGGTTGGTTTGGACTGAACTCTGTTGGGCACCCCAACGCCGCTTACTTTATCATGGAGAAGATGATCGCCGGCACCAGCGGCTCGCCGGCGGGCTGAATCGCCTCGATGCAGATGTTCGCCTCGGGGTTGCTGGCAGACATCATGACTTCCAGCATGTCACCCGCCTCCATGGGAACGATGCCCTGGGAGATGATGACGTCCTTGGCCATGCTGCCTTCGTCCTGACAAAGCTGGACATTCGAGTTGGCCACGTCTGCTCCGTTGATGCGAAGCCACAGGTCGAAGCACCCGTAAGGCCCGCCGCCTTCGCGACCGACCTGGGGAGCGGCGACGATCAGATAAGGCCCGGATTCGCCGACGGTGATCTGATTGTTAGCGAGCGTGACGCCTTCCGCCGCGTCGACGATATCCATCTCGACCAGCGTTGGCGTGGTGCCCGGGCACTGCGTCACGGACGAGGACGCCTGCAGGTACTGCGCAGCGTTCCCTACGCTCGCCGACGTGACGAGAACGACCAGTGTAAGTACGAGTTTCTTCATGTTTCAGTCCTCCAAGTTTTGCCCAGCTCCTGTTTGTTGTTGGCGTGGCCTGGCTGCCAGGCGGTGCGGGCGGAAAGGCTCTCCTTTGGGCTGGCCATTGTTTCGTACACCGAGCTAAAATTTCGCATCGTCCTCCCAGACGCCCGGCCTCTCTGCCAGAGAGACCGTTGATGATCGTCAGCGGCAGGTCACCACGAACTGAACCTGCGTGCACTCATGATCAAGGCAAGAGCGTGTAACAGGCGTCGTCGGGCCTCGGGCGTAGCGGGAGCACGCCCTTGCGGCAGCGTCGAGCACATCCGCGTAAGGTGTGTTCGGCGTACCTTGGATCACCGCTTTGTCCTCAGAGGCGTCGGTCATTACGGCGGGCTCTGGTGATGGCGCGCAGCCCACTGCTGTGCCTAGCATGAGAACGGCTATGACTGATCGCATGGGCCAAATCACCTCTTCAGGCTCGTATTCAACAATTCGCCTCACGCAGATAGCCGATGAAGGCGAGAGCCTTAGTTGCGGCAGTCTCGCCGGGAAGCGCTCCGCCCCGAACGACGTGTGCCGGTACGCTCATGAATCGCCCTCGACGGAAATCCTGCCTTCGATCTTTCGTGGGCTGGTTCACCGTGAAACTTTAGCGAAATCACGTTGGCGGCTCCTTCGTCACCGAATGAGCGAACGGATACTCCCAGGGGCTGCCCATCAGGGAGCCGCAGCGCTCGCTCGGTCTCGCAGGTCAGGAAATTCGACCCGACCCCACCGAAAGCCCATCAGTTATCGTGGGCAGACTCAGCATGCGCTCCGAACGAGCCGGCTAAACCGTTCGTGCCGTTGGTGGAGCCGAAGGCGCCGGCGATCGATGTCGGATGATCGCCGGGCTCTTCGCCGTTGCCGTAAAACACGCCGCTCCAGTGGCCCTGCCAGTCTTCTCCGTTTACGCTCGCAGAGGTTATGCCGTCGATCCATCCCCCCGGATCGGCCTCGGAAGAACCCGCATAATCCCTGTCAAAGATATTGGTGTCACCCTGCTGAACTCCGAAGTCCCGCGCGCGCGACTCGTATATGTCCCGGGTCAATTCCACCGACGTCGGAAATGCGGAGGCTACGTCGCGACCGAAGTTGAACCCGGATACTTCGCCCCAAACCGTACCCATCTCGCTCATCGTGCCGAAGTCGGCCGTCAATGCCACTTGGGCGGTGAACTCTCCGATGACCGGGTCATCGCCCGATCGTTCCATGTAGTACACACCTGCCGCCCGTACCGCGCAATTTCTGCCTGGTCTCGCCGATGCATGGATGGAGAGAAAGTTCCGTAGTTAGAGCGGGTTAGGGTACACCCTGTCTCTTCCGGCCCCGTGGCTTGCCTGTGCAATCGCCGCCGCGGCCGCTTCCTATATTGACCCGCTGCCGCGCGGCCCCTGACTAAGGAGCCGCCACATGGCAAAGCCAGATTCCCGCCCTTCCTTCGCCCGTCGCATCGCGGCGGCCCGGCCCCGCGAGAAGGAGTATGCCGTCTGGGACGACGCGATCTCCGGGCTCGGTGTGCGCATCTACCCGAACGGCGCCCGGCGCTTCTTCCTGCGCCGCCGGCTGCCCGACGGCGGGGTGCGTTCGGTCACCCTCGGACCTGCCGACCGGATGAGCCTGCCCGAGGCGCGCAACCAGGCGCGCCGGGCGCTCACGACCTTGGTTGAGACGCCGGAGACGGGGGACGGCCCCCGATATCCCGGCCGTCCCATGACGGAGTTCGCCGAGGAGTTCATCGAACGTCACGCGCGTCACTGGAAGCCGAGCACGCTGGCGGGCAACCGGCGCTTCATCCGCGACGTCATCCTGCCCGCCTTCGGGGACATGACCGTGGACGCCATCGCGGTCGAGCACGTTCAGGACTGGTTCGCCTCCATGGCCAACCGGCCCGGCACCGCCAACCGGGCGATGCCGGTGCTGTCGGTGATGATGAAGACGGCCGAACTGTGGGGCTATCGCCTCCACAACACCAACCCCTGCCGGAACACCCGGCGCTACCCGATGGCGCCCAAGGAACGCTATCTCACGCCCGAGGAGTTCGCCCGGCTCAACGCCGTGCTCACCCGCGACGAGTTCTGGTGCCCGCATGTCGTCGCCGTCATTCGCCTGCTGCTGCTGACCGGCTGCCGGGTCGGCGAGGTCCTCGCGCTCGAATGGGACTGGATCAGGGACAAGCGCATCATGCTTCCCGATTCGAAGTCGGGGCCGCGCACGGTGTGGCTGTCGGGAGCCGCGCGCGCGGTGATCGATGCGATCCCGCGCTACGGCGAGGACTGCCCGTATCTGTTTCCGGGCCGCCCGCCGACCCGGCCGATCCGGAACATCGACGTGCAGTGGGGCCGTATCCGCCGCGAGGCCGGGCTGTTCGACGTGCGCCTGCATGACTGCCGGCATAGCTGGGCCTCCGTCGCCGCCATGAACGGCGTGGACATGGTGACCATCGCCAAGCTGCTCGGCCACGCCCTGGTCGAGACCACCGAGCGCTACGTCCACCTGTCGGACCGGTCGGTCGCGGAGGCCGCCGAGCGCGTCTCCGGGCGCATCCAGGCGGCGCTGGCCGGAAGCGGCCGGGAGCGGGAGGGAGGGGGCGGCCATGCCGACGGTTGACCTGACCGCGAAGCTCGCCCGCGACAGCCGGCCCGGCGAGAAGGAGACCATCCTGTTCGACCGGGCGCTGCCGGGCTTCGGGCTGCGCATCCATCCGAGCGGGCGCAAGGTGTGGATCGTCCAGGCGCGCATCGACGGCCGGACCCGGCGCCTGGGCCTAGCCCGGCACGGCGAGATCGCGCTGGCCGAAGCGCGGCGCCGCGCCCGCGAGATGCTGGCGCGTATCCGCGCGGGCGACGATCCCGCCGAGGAGGCCCGCAAGGCGAGGGCCGCGCCGACGGTGAAGGACTTCGCCGACGAGTATCTGCGCTGTTGCGGCCCCGGCCTGAAGCCGTCGGGACGCCGGACCGTGCACATCTATCTCAAGGCGCGCATCCTGCCCGCGTTCGGCGCCATGCGGCTCGACATGCTCGGCCCCGAAGACGTGGCCGCCTGGTTCGACGCCGCGAGCCGCGACTGGCCCGGCGCGGCGAACCGGGCGCTGGAGATCCTGCGCGCGATGATGTTCCGGGCCGAGGAGTGGGGATGGCGGGCGCCCGGCACCAACCCCTGTCTCGGGATCAGGATGAACCCGAAGAAGCCGGTCGCGCGCTTCCTCGACACCGGCGAGCTCGAACGGCTCGGCCGTGCGCTCGACGCGCGCGCCGCCGACTGGCCCGAGACCGTCGCCGCGATCCGGCTGCTCGCGCTTACCGGTTGCCGGCGCGGCGAGGTGCTGACACTGCGCTGGCGCAACATCGGGCGGGACACGATCCAGCTCGACGACGCCAAGGCCGGGCCGCGCACCGTGCCGCTGGGTTCGCCCGCGCGCGCGATCCTCGATGCGCTCCCCGGCGAGCGGCGGCCCGACGCGTTCGTGTTCCCCGAGCACGCCCGAAGCGCATGGTGGCAGGACCAGGTGCGGGTCCGATGGCACGCGATCTGCGCCGACGCCGGGATCGGCCGGGCGCGGCTCCACGATCTGCGACACGCCGTAGCGAGTCACGCCGTCATGTCCGGCGAGAACCTGCCCCTGGTCGGCAAGCTGCTCGGGCATCGCCGCCAGTCCACGACCGCCGGCTATGCGCATCTGGCCGACGACCACCTCGTCGCGGCGGCCGAGCATGTCGGCAGCATCATCGCCGAGGCGATGTCGCTCGCCCCCGGCGCGTCCGATCCGTGACGGCATCGCCGCCGGTGTCGTCGTGGCGCCGGCACGAGCACGCGGCCCGGTTGCCCCGGTGGGTCAACAGGCACCCCCCGCGCGTCTTCGCTCCGCGTAACGCGAGGCGCTACGCGAAGCCGCGCGGGTCCCCCCTATTGACTACCGGGACAACCTCCGTCCCGTCGACCACGACCGCCAACAGCGCGCTTGCGCCGCCAGGCGTGCTTCCTATAATGACCCGGTAAGCTGCGCGGCGGGTCCGGAACCGTCTTCATCGCATGCGCGGCGAGGCCGGGCGCTCAAGCGCCGCTCGGGCTAAACTGTGGGAACCGCATGGTTTCCTCGGCCCGAAGCGCTTGCGTGTGGAGGGGCGTTGCTCGACGCCCTTCGGGCGTTAAGGGTTACACACCTGCCGCATCGGTGATGCCTGTCATCCCCTGTCACCCTGTGGCTCCCCCAGGCTACGCCCTGTCCCCCTATGTCCCCAATGTATGCTCCGGAAACCCCTTGGAAAAACGCGTATGCTCTGGCGCAACACGCCGCATTGCGATGTAACACGCGAAAAACACATCGCGGAATTTCAACGGGTTAGGGCCGTCCGGCGCGCTTCCCTGGAGAACCGTGGCTCCCGACGGCTTCCCGGCGCATGTCGCACCGATACACGCCGTCGCGCCCGGCGATCACGACTTTTCCAAGATACTCCTGTCCCCTTCGGACCGCCCTGGGACACGGGAGAACGGCCCCGTCACCGCGCGGCCGGGTCTGGCCTCCGCTGACCGATTCAATAAGGAGCGGCGGCCGTGACGGGTGCGCTTCGCGACGGATTTTGCTCCGTGCGGGACGCTGATTTGGCCGGGAAGAGGAGGGAGAGGCTACAGCCCCATGTCGAAGTCGCGCGACTTCTGCTTCGCGCCGGCGGCCTTTTCGAGTTCGGATTCGCGAGCAACCTTCCCCTGGCGCTCGCCGCCACGGTCGAGTCCGCCATCCTTGCCGCCCGATTCCTTCCCGCTTCGCTCGCGATCCATGGAGCGCGCGGCCGATTTGCCGTCGCGGTCCCGGCCGGTTTCGCGCGCGATCCGATGCTCGCGACCGCGCCCGCGACCGGAATCGCGCCCGATTCCATCGCGGGAAGGATGCCCGCGCCCGTCCTGGCGTTCCGGTTCGAGGCCCTTATCCATCGCGTCAGAAGCGCGTGTCAGGCGATTCGCCTCCCGGTCATGGCCCGCGCCACGCTCGAACACGGCCTCGCGCGCGGCCTGTTTCGCGGTCGCATCAAGCGCCGCGAGGCGCTCGCCGGTCGCGCGCTGGAGCTGGCCGGCGAGCTTGTGGGCGTCGTCGGTGACCAGCATCGCGGTCTCCCGCGCCCGGCTGATGGCGACATAGAAGGCCCGTTGATCGGTCAGCTTCGGGTTGCCGGCGGGCATCGCCGCGACGATCCGGTCCACCGTCCGGCCCTGGAAGGCATGCACCGTCGCCGCGAAGGCGCGGTCGATATGCCGGAGTTGTGGGTCGTGCTGCCGAAGCGTGGCGAGCGTTCCGTTTTCCAGACGGAAGCGAACGCCGTCCCGGCCGACGGCATCGACCGTCGCGGTCTCGCCGTTGGTGAGACCGGAGGCGGGATCGTTGCGCGTGAAGCGCACCTTGTCGCCCCGGCGAAGCTCCATCGCCTCGCTCTGGTAGACCTCGACCCCGCCCTTCGCGGCGGCGATGCGGCCCGGCTGCCACGGCGTCAGGTTGCCCTTGGCGTCCTCCAGGCGCAGCACGCCCCAGCGCCGGTCGATGCCGGCGACGCGGCGCTCGTCGCCCTTCTCCACCCCGAGCGTCTTGTAGGGGCGGGTGAAGATCACCGTGTCGCCGATGCTGTAGCTGGACGCGCGGGCCATTTGCGCGCGGGTGAGATCGCGCGGCACCAGCTTCTCGCCCGGCCGGGCGGGGCCGGAGATCGCCCCTTCGGCGACCAGCCCCTCGCGAATGGTCATGTTGATGCCATCGCGCAGCGCCCGAGTCGGGGCGATCACCCCGGTCGCCGCGCGCTGTTCATGCGACAGGTCGAGCCAGCGCCGCGCGGTCTCGGTGCCGAGTTCGCCGTATTCGACCTGCCGGATATTGTCGCCGAGCTTCGCGAAGGCGCCCTTCACGTCGCCGGTCAGGCTCGCCCTGACCGCCGCCTTCAACTCGGCATCGCGCTGGCGGAGGATGTCGTCCATCACCGCCGTGGTCATCCCGGCGGCCTTCAGTTGCTCGAACGGCTTGCCGGCCTCGACCGCGCCGAGCTGCTTCTCGTCGCCCACCAGCACCACGCGCGGCAGGCGGAGCGCCGTCGCGATCCGCAGCAGGTTCTTCATCTGCTCGCTGGAGGCGAGCGAGGACTCGTCCACCACCAGCACCGTCTTCGCGTTGGCGGCGCGGAGCTTGCGCAACCCCGCCGCCGTGCCCCGCCCGTGCGCGATCCCGTCATGGCGCGCGAGGTAGCGTTGCAGCGTCTCCGATTCGATGCCGGATTCGTTCTGAAGCGTCTTCGCCGCCGAGGCCGAGGGCGCGAGACCTATGGTGCGGTAGCCCTGGCTCGCGGCCAGCACGCGCAGCCGCTTCAGCATCGTCGTCTTCCCGGTCCCCGCATAGCCCTGGACCGCGACCACGCGATCCTTGCCGGCGAGGACGGTCTTGACCGCCTCTTTCTGGCCTTCGTTGAGACGACCCCGGTGGAGCTTGGTCTCCGCCACCCAGCGGCGCATCACCGTCTTCTCCGCCCCCTGGCCCGCGCGCATCAGCGCGATGGTCTCGGATTCCCGCGCCAGCGCCGCGTCCGTGGACCAGTGCCGGCCGTGGTCGAGGCCCCGCGCGGCATGGAGCGCGCCGTCGCGTTCGAGGGCTGCAATCGCGCGCTCCGCCGCATCGACGGTGACCGCGCCCGGCTCGCGGGCCAGCGTCGCGGCCAGCAGGTCGGCATGGCCGAACACCGCCTGGCGCTCGGCAAGGTGCGCCACCGCCCAGGCCGCCGCGTCGCCCGCCGCATAGCCCGGCCCCGCGAACAGGTCCGGGCCGAGCAGGCCGCGTTCCGCCTTGCGGGCTTGAGAGCGGACCTTGGCGGCCGAAAAGCCCAGCGCCTTCGCCTGGCGCTGCCACGAGCGGCCGAGCTCGCCCCGGTCGATATCCCGCTTCGCCGCCCGCGTCATCAGCGCCGCCCGCGCCGCCAGATGGGGGTTGTCCTTCGACTCCCCCATGCCGCGTTCGGCCATCGCCGCCTCGATCTCCGCCCGGCGGGTCGAGAAGGCGTCGATCACTTCGCGGGAGACGCCCTCGATCTCGAACCGGCCATCGCCATGAGTCTTGTCGATGCCGTAGCCGAGGCCCTTCAATCCCTGCGCCAGCTCCGCCCGGTAGATCGCCCCGATGGCCATCTTGCCGTTGAACAGCCCGTCATCGACCATCGTGCGCCATTTGCCATCCTCGCCCTGGACCATGTTGGCGACGACGGCATGCGTATGAAGCTGGGGATCGAGGTTCCGGGACGTATCATGCCGGAAGGTCGCCGCGACCATCTTCTGGCCCCCGGCGCGGACCATCGCCCCGGTCGCGGGGTCGCGCATCCTTGTCTCTATGGCGTTCTTCTCGATCCAGCCCAGCGTCGCCTTGACCGCCTTGTCGTGCGCCTCGACGATGCGCTCGTCGCAGCCCACCATCGCCATCAGGCTGACCGACTTCGGCGCGCTCAGGGTCACGTCCCGGCCGGGCCGGTGCGTGATGCTGCCGTCGATCTCCTTGCGCCCGAGACGGCGCCCGCCCTGGCCTGCCCCGGACCCGATCCGGGGAACCTCGCCTTCCAGCACAGACCGGAAGCGCTCGGGATCGACCGGACCGGAGAGGCCGAGCGCCGCCGCGCCCTTGCCCGCCCAGGCGCTCGCTTCCTTGTGCGCGCCGTCGTCCCTGGCGTAGTAGCCATCGCGCTCGAAATAGCCCACGCCCTGCGACGGCGAGGCGATCTTGCCGATGGACGCTACCATCGCGGCAGCCTCGCGGCGGAGTAGAAACGGGCGGATTCCTGACTGTCCATACAAGCCAGATATGCGCTCGCGGGCCGCAGAACAAGGACCGAACGGACGGTCTCATCCTCCTGTCCCCGTATGTCCCCAAGAGTCGCCCGAAGTCTGTCCTGTCAGGCGACAGGCAGCCGAGGCAGCGACTTGCCATCATAGCAAACCTGCTATACAGTGCCGCTTCATGACTTGGCGCGTCGAGACACTGAACGCAACCGTGGAGAGGGAGCTGGACGCGCTGCCCGCCGACATGCAGGCGCGGTTTGCGCGAACGGGCCGGTTGATCGCCACGTTCGGGCTGGAGCGCGTGGGCGCACCGCATGTCAGGCACCTGACCGGCCCGCTGTGGGAAATCCGCCTGAGCGGCCGGGACGGCATTGCGCGGGCGCTCTATGTCGTCGCGATTGGCCGGCGGGTGGTTGTGGTGCGGGCCTTCGTGAAGAAGACCCCGCGCACGCCGCGCCGGGAGATCGAATTGGCGCTGCGTCGCGCCAGGGAGGTTATGCAATGAGCACGCTTGACGAACTGCATGAACGCTGGAGCCGGAACCCGGACTATCGGGAAGCCTATGAGAAGCTGGGACCTGAGTTCGAGCTGGCCCGCGCGCTGATCGAGGCGCGCACGCGAGCCGGCATGACCCAGGCGGAGCTGGCCGAGAGGATGAAGACGACGCAATCGGCGGTGGCGCGTCTGGAGAGCGGCCGGGTGCCGCCATCGACGCGGACCCTGGAGAAGGTCGCCCAGGCAACCGGTACCCGGCTGCGGATTCAGTTCGACCCCGCGTGAGCCTGGAGGACTGCCAACGATGACCGGCTGCGGTATCGAGACGGGGATGACGCCCCCGCATCCCGGCGCCTTCATCCGGGTCGCTGCGGATGCTCGACACGGCCCCGAAGACCGCGTTTCGTGCGCTGAGCCGAAAAATTGGTGCCGATTCCGAATTGCGCGAAATTTTTTTCGGATTTTTTCGATCATCCTCCTGGTGCCTCCTGGTGCCTCCTGTCGCCTCATGGACCGCCAAGGGATGCCAGGAGGCCCCAAGAGGTTGATTCCATGCAGGAAATCCCCTTGCCCGACGGTTTGACAAGCCTTGTCCGCAGGTTCAAATCTCCCTTCCAGGGTCATGGAATCCGGGAAGACGGAGGCGATGCGGAGAGACGGAAAGGGCCGGGAAGGGGAGAAAGTTCCCCGCGTTGCCGCGAACGACAATGGCGGCTCGCGGGGCGGGCCGGAAGCGCGGATCGACGCTGCCGTGATGCGGCTCGCCCGCCTGCTCGGACGCCAGATCGCGCGCGAGCAGTTCCGGCAGTCCGAAGCCGCCAACGACAATGCGCCGCCGGAGAAGGAGGCGCACGACCGATAGGAGACCCTGGACCATGACCCTTCGCTGTGCGCTCTATGCCCGCTATTCGTCCGACCAGCAGCGGGCCGCTTCCATCGAGGACCAGTTCCGGGTCTGCCGCGAGCGTGCGGAACGCGAGGGCTGGAAGGTCGTCGGCTGCTACAAGGACTCCGCCATATCCGGCGACAGCGTGATCCTCCGGCCCGGCGTCCAGGCGCTGCTGGAGGACGCGCGGCGGGGCGCGTTCGAGATCGTCGTCGCCGAGGCGCTGGACCGGGTGAGCCGCGACCAGGCCGACGTGGCGACCCTCTACAAGCATTTGCGCTTCGCCGGCGTGATGATCTTCACGCTCTCGGCAGGCGAAGGCGAGATCAACGAGCTTCACGTCGGCCTCAAGGGCACGATGAACGCGCTGTTCCTGAAGGACCTCGCGGCGAAGACCCGCCGGGGGCTTCGGGGCCGGGTCGAAGCCGGCAAGTCGGGCGGCGGCATCTGCTACGGCTACGACGTGGTGAAGCTGCACGACGACGCCGGCGAGCGCATTCGGGGCGAGCGGGAGATCGACGAGGCCGAGGCGGAGATCGTCCGGCGCATCTTCCGGGAGTTCGCGCAAGGCACCAGTCCGCGCGCCATCGCGCGGCGTCTCAACGAGGACGGCATCCCCGGCGCATCCGGCAAGCTGTGGACCGATTCCGTCCTGCGCGGCCACGCGAAGCGGGGAACCGGATTGCTCAACAACGAGCTCTATATCGGCCGGCTGGTATGGAACCGGCAGCGCTTCCTGAAGAACCCCGACACCGGCAAGCGGGTCGCGCGCCTCAACCCGCCCGAGGAGTGGATAATCGTCGAGGTTCCCGAACTCCGCATCGTGGACGACGAACTGTGGCAGGCGGCGAAGGCCCGGCAGGGCGAGATATCGGAGAAATACGCCACATCCATCGCGGCGACCCGCGCGGCCCAGGCCAACTACCTCAACAGCACCCACCGGCCCCGCTATCTGCTGTCCGGTCTTCTGGAGTGCGGCATGTGCGGCGGCTCCTACGCCAAGCGCGGCCAGGACCGCTACGCCTGTTCCAACTACATCATGTCGGGTTCGTGTTCCAACAGCCGGACCGTCCGGCGCGTCGAGATCGAGGAGCGGGTCATGGCGGGGCTCCGGGAGAAGCTGATGGCTCCCGAGGCCGCCGCCGAGGCGATGACGGCGTATGCCGAGGAGACCAACCGGCTCAACCGCGAGCGGCGCGCGTCGGGCGCGACGGACCGGAAGGAATTGGCCGACATCGAGAAACGGATCGCGTCGATGATCGCGGCCATCGAGGAAGGCGGCTATGTACGTGGCATGTCCGACAGGCTGCGCGAGCTGGAAGCCCGCCAGGACGAGATCGCCGAACGGCTGTCAGCCGCTCCGGTCGATCTTCCCGACATCCACCCGAACATCGCCACCGTCTACCGGCGCAAGGTGGAGCGGCTGGCCGAGGCGCTGGCCGACCCGCGCGACCGCGACGAGGCGGCGGACGCGATCCGGGGGCTGATCGAGCGCATCGTGCTCACCCCCGGCGCGAAGCGCGGCGAGATGGCCGCCGCGCTCCATGGCGACCTCGGCACCATCCTCGAATGGGCCGGAAACGGCAGGGGGAAAGGGGCGACCGACACTCCCAGGTCGGGAATGTCGGTCTCGGTGGTAGCGGGGGCAGGATTTGAACCTGCGACCTTCAGGTTATGAGTTTGGTACGACTTCGTTATCACCTGATGCACTGAGTTATCAGTACGTTGATTTTCCAGTGTTTTTTCTCTTCCCTCGTTGCCCGGACGTAGCTATACTTGCCTCCGAGTTGGGTTTTCCAAGTACCTATAGAGTACCTAGGGTTTCGGGCCAGGGGAAGACCGAAATGCCGAAGATCACGAAGCGAACCGTCGATGCCCTCAAGCCCCACGAGCGCGAGCGCGTCGTATGGGACGATGACCTGAAGGGCTTCGGCGTACGCGTCCACCCCTCCGGTCGAAAGGTGTTCATCGTCAAGACCCGTTACCAGGGTCGGATCATCAAGATAACCATCGGCCCGGATCACGCGGTCTCGGCAGCCTACGCCCGCGTCCGCGCCGCCGAGATCATCACCGATGCGAGGGCCGGCAAGAACCCCAAGGGACGCAGATCCAACGCACCGACCATGCGGGCATTGGGGGAACGCTTCCTCAAGGAATATGTCCCCAACCACTGCAAGCAGAGCACGGCGGCGGAGTACCGCCGATCGGTGGAGCTCTTCATCAACCCGCGCATCGGCAAGCTTCGCGTCCCGGATGTCCAGCGGAGCAATATCGCGGCACTCCATCAAGACCTGCGCGAGACGCCCTACCAGGCAAATCGCACGCTCGGAGTTTTATCCAAGATGTTCAACCTGGCCGAGCTCTGGGAGCTCCGCCCCGATGGGTCGAACCCCTGTCGCCATGTGAAGCGCTTCAAGGAAGAGAAGCGCGAGCGCTTTCTCTCTGATGACGAGTATCGACGTCTTGGATCTGCCCTCCGGGAGATCGAGCAGGAGCGCTCAGAAACACCCGCGGCGATCGCGGCGATCCGGCTCCTCATGCTGACCGGCTGCCGACTTTCGGAGATCCAGAAGCTGCGCTGGGAGCATGTCGACCTTGAGGCCGGGGAGCTCAAGCTGCCGGAGACGAAAACGGGTGCCAAGGTTGTCCATCTCGGCGAACCGGCCATCGCTGTGCTGCGCAGCATCCAAAGACGGGATCACAACCCGTGGGTCATCGCCGGCCGCAAGGAGGACAGTCATCTGACCGACCTTCAACACCCCTGGCGGCGCATCCGAGCACGTGCGAGGCTGGACGACTTACGCATCCACGACTTGCGCCACAGCTTCGCCAGTGGTGGTCTCCTGGTCGGTGAAGGCTTGCCTATGATCGGCAAGCTGCTGGGCCACACCCAGGTCCAGACCACCGCCCGCTACGCCCACCTCGCCAACGATCCCGTCAAGTCGGCCGCAAACCGCATCGCCAACCGGATCGCAGGAGTGACGGGATAGGCTCGTGCATACAATTCCAGATAACCCGAACACACTTGCCCGCCCAGCGGCACGATCAGGCCGCGTAAACTTAGACCCTCCCCCGCCGCCCCATCGCCAGCGCCACCCCTCCGCCAAACTCAGCCCGAGATTCCCGGCGATCTTCGGTGGATGCTTTCTTCAGCGGTGCCAAGCAAGAGGACAGCCGCTAGGATTTGCGCTTGCCCGTGGCCGACACCGGGAAGGCAGACATGAACCCGATGCATGAGGCGAACCGCAGGGGATGGGACGCGGCCTCGGCCTGCTGGCAGGCGACGGTCGAACGGGACGTCGACTGGCGCCGCTGCCCGGCGGAACCGGCCATCGCCCTGGTCGAGGAGGAACTCGAACTCCTGGGCGATGTGGCCGGGAAGGACGTCTGCGTGCTCGGCAGCGGCGACAACCTGGCGGTCTTTGCCCTGGCGGGGATGGGCGCACGGCTCACCTCGGTCGACATCTCGCAGGCCCAGCTCGATGCGGCCGCCTCCAGGGCCGGCGAAACCGGCCTCGAGATTGCTTTCGTGCGCGCGGACGTGGTCGATCTGCGGGACCTGGGCGACGAGAGCTTCGACCTCGTCTACACGGGAGGCCACGTCGCCGTGTGGGTCTCCGACCTCGAGCGCTGCTACGCGGAGGCGTGCCGGATTCTGCGGCGGGGCGGCATGCTGATGGTCAACGAGTACCACCCGTTCCGCAGGATCTGGCGGGCCTCGCCCGACCGGCTCGAGCTGGCATGCGGATATTTCGAACTGGGCCCCCACCGCCACGACCGCTCGGACGCCGTCCCGGGCGCCCCGCCGGGCTCGCTGCCGAGCTACGAGTTCAATTGGACGGTGGCGGACTACGTGACGGCGCTGATGCACGGCGGCTGCGAACTCGCGGCCATCCGCGAGATCGGCGATCGGCGCGAGCAGTGGGAAGCCGCGCCGCTGGCGGGGCTGCCGAACGCGTTGCTGCTGGTCGGCCGGAAGCCGTAGCGGGCCCCGGGGGCGGCATTCGCCGGAAGGTTACATCCTATGGCCTTCGCGAGCGCGCAAGAAGTGTTGAAACACCTGCCCCCACTGCATCGACAGCTACAACGAAAGGCGCCTACACTCGGCGCTCGGATACCTGAGCCCCAACCGTTTCAAGGAAGAACATCCCCTACCCGAGCCAAATCCGGCGCGTGAACCGGTTCGACTCCCGGGGCCCACTCCATCAGAGAATTCGTAGACTTTGCTCCGCGAACTGGACCATCGTCTCCTCTCACCTGGTGAAGGAGCTCGTCAATGAACGACACAGACTCGCAAGAAGGAACCATTGTGCGGCTCCCCTTCGACGAGCTGCTCCTCGATGATGAGAACCCACGGCTTCCGGAACGACTCCATGGACAGCCGCAGTCTGAGATTCTGCGGTATCTCTATGAGCGGGGAACACTAGAGGAGCTTGCGTACTCTTACCGCGACAACGGGTACTTTCCGCAAGAGCCGCTGCTGGTCGTCGAGAGGGATGAAGAGGACACATACACGGTCGTAGAGGGAAATCGACGGCTCGCGGCGCTCAAGATCCTGCACGGATCTCCGGAGGCTGACGATATCGGCTTCGCAGGCATCGAGCTGGAGGCTGAGCGACTTGAGTCGCTCCGTGAGATTCCCTGCGTCCTTATAGCGGATCGCAACCAGATTCACGCGTATGTCGGATTCAGACACATCGGCGGGCTGAAGACATGGCCGCCGGAGGCGAAGGCCCGCTATCTCCTCGCCGAGGTCCACCGGCTCGTAGACCTGGACTTTGCTGACCCCTTTCGCGAGCTTGGCCGACGGGTTGGAAGCAACGCCCAAGGGGTCAGAAACCCTTATCTTGCAATCCGCATCCTCCTTCACGCACGGGAGGAGTTCGGTCTGAACGTCACCTACGTCCAGGATCATCGATTCGGTGTCTGGCTGCGCTGCATGAACTCAGCTGACATCAGGAGCTACATCGGCCTCAGACAGGCGCGAACGTACCAGGAGATTGAGCAGGCCTTGGTAGCGATCGACCGAGACAAGCTCGCAGAGGTGCTTGGAGACCTCGAGAGCGAAGGCGGGCGAAGCCGCGCTGTCCTGGGCGATTCGCGAGACGTCACAATCTACGGACGAGCGCTTGCTGACGAGCGCGCCCACGCAACGCTGCGTAGGACAGGTGACCTGAGCCTGGCTAAACAGGTCGTGGAGGAGTTGGAGCTGGAGCCACGCGCCCAACGGCTCGTGAAGAGCCTGGAGCTGTTCCTGGATACACTTCACCGAGCAGAGTCGGTCGAGATGTCGACTGGTCTCCTCCAAGCCATAGAGGATTTGTCACAGCTTTCCCGCTCAGCGCGAGCCATCGTCCAAGACCGAATGGATGAACATGATCAGGGCGCCTGAACCCGATACCTACGGCCCGTACGCGCGAGCTTCGCTGCTCGCAGATTACGTCGAGCTGCTCGCACTTAGGGGGCAGCCGGTGAGGCTGGCCACTCTTGCGGACTTCTTGGCCGACAACGGCTGGAACCTTGAGCTGATTCAATCGCTCGAGAGCGATCACCCGGACGACGAATTAGGAGACTTGTCGGAACGGCAAGATCAAGCCTACGAAGATGCCTCCGTCGTCTTCCGACAAATGTACGAGCGTCGTGACGTGCTTGCGGAGCGTTATCCTTTCGCGATCACCGATGACGCAATCGTACTTGACCGCAGCGTTGATCTCGAAGCGAGCGTATACGCTGCGGTGCTCGCCCTGACCATAGCGCACGCGTTCCGCGTGAACTCGAGGCATCAACTGCCTGAGATGTTCGAGCAGATCGTGTTGGCGGTTCTAAAGGCTCGTGGGTTGGAGTCTGCCGGGGTAGCTGTGCACCGTCGCGCGGGGAATGATTTTGCCGCGGCACTACAAATCGCCTGCGACGAAGTCGGCCTAAGGGCGGCCCCAGATGCGGCGCCGAGACGCGTGAGGGCGCATGACGAAGGTGTAGATATTCTTTGCCACTTCCCTTGGGAGGAGGACCTCCGGCCCGGTGCCTGGGGATTCATCGGCCAGGTCACGGTAGCTCGCAGCGACCACTGGGCGGCGAAGATCAACGAGCCGAGCCCGCATCTCTGGAGGCTATTCACCGGCACCAGGGTTCCACCGTCACCCTTTCTTGCCGTACCCCATCACGTCGAGCGTCCGACGATGGAGTATCTGACATCGAACAGCGATGCCGTCGTCCTGGATAGGCTTCGGCTGGTAGGGTACAAGGACGGAATCGAGGCCGACGAGCGCGAACTCATCCAGGCCGTGATTGGGGAGGAGGTTGAGCCGCTTGCGGGCTAGGGCCGGCCGTTGGACAGAGATTGGCAAGCGTACAACTCTTGCAGACCGGCACTGCCGCCCGGCAGACGCGCCGGCCATGGGCAACCATGGTAACGTGTAGCGATCCCCGCAGCTCTCTCGGAACCGTGGCCTCCAGGGCACGCCCCCGCCCCTCGCTCCATTCGCCCGCAGCAGCGAGTCCGAGCCGCTGGCCGACACGCCAGACATGCGTATCCACAGGTAGAACGTCTCGTCCGAGGGCGTAGAGCATGACACACAGGGCAGTCTTTCGCGCTACTCCCGGCAAGCTAGTCAGGTATGCCTCGATCTCGCCGCTCTCCATTTCGCGCATCCGATTCAGGCTTAAGCTGCCCTCCCTTGCCTCTATTTCACGAAGGATTTCTTGAATCTGCGCGGCCTTAGTCCGCGCGAGGCCGGCCTCGTGGATGAGTGCCTCCAGCTCGTCGGGTGAGGCGTCACGTACCGCGTACCATGTCGAGAGAGAGCTACGGAGGCGGGAATAGGTTCTTACGTACTTGGTCTCCTGCGTCATTCTGGACAGGACAAGGAAGATCAGATCATCGAGGGGATCTGTTGGATTGAAGTGGCGAGGCTGGCCGTAGGCCGTCCTCAACCGTTGTTCAATCTCTTCAATTCGGTAGCGTTCCCTAGCTGCGGCCTCCGCAGATCTTCGGTTGTTCATGGCAGCTTGATTGGGCATGGTCGTTCGCTGTTCGTGGCTCCCAGTGTCAGTAGAATAGTCGAATCATGCGAGACGCTGGTCGGGGTCCGACAGTGACTGGTCACTTGGGCGAAGGCGTTCCTAACGGGAAGCTCCTCTGCCTCTCAGCCTTCTCCGGCATCGGTGGCCTCGACCTAGGCTTGGAGCACGCAGGCTTCAGCATCATTGGAGGAATCGAGAACGATGCAGCGGCGCGACGCTCCCTAGCGCTCAACCGCCCAAAGCTACAGTGTCTGAGTCCTCACGACATCAACGAGGTCGCGAGCAATCTGCTCCCACGCGACCTTGGAGTCGCAAAGGGGGAACTCACCCTTCTGGCCGCGGGCCCCCCATGCCAGCCCTTCTCGAATGCGGCTCAGTGGTCCCGGACTGGTGCTCGTGGACTTGACGATCATCGGACAGAGACTCTCTTCGGCTTGCTGACCCTGATAGAGCGGCTACTACCACATGCGATCTTGATCGAGAATGTGCCGGGGTTCGTGAACGGCAATCGTTCAGCGTTGTCGATTCTGAAAGAACGCCTCGCGGCCGTCAATCACCGGAGCGGTACAAGCTACAAGCTGGCCTGCAGAATACTCAACGCCGTGGAGTTCGGAGTTCCACAACGCCGCAGACGCGCGATCGTCATCGCGTTTCGCAGCGGTGCCAATCCCAAATGGCCTGCTGTGACACATCGTGATCGCCCGGTGCGGGCTTGGGACGCGCTTCACAATGTGTGTCCCGCGAGGCCGCCAGCTCCAAGCGGGCGATTCGCAAGTTTGCTACCTTCAGTACCCGAAGGTCAGAATTATCAGTTCTTCACCGAGCGAGGCGAGGGACCGCCGCTCTTCGGATACAGACGCAGATTCTGGTCTTTCCTTCTCAAGCTAGCGAAGATTGAGCCTGCTTGGACGGTACCCGCAAACCCTGGCCCAGCTACGGGGCCCTTTCACTGGGACAGCCGTCCTCTCGCGCCAGAAGAGATTCTCCGGCTGCAGACTTTTCCGAGCTACTGGAAGCTCGATGGGACACACCGTGAGCAAGTTCGGCAAGCTGGTAATGCCACTCCCCCTCTCCTAGCAGAGATTATTGGCCGATCAATTGCAGCCCAGCTGTGCGGCGACAAGATTGGTGGCAATCCCATTCTTGCGATCCCTCGCTCCGAGTTCGTGCCTCCGCCCACACCGCCCCGGCCGGTAGCAGCCGAGTACATGGCGTTCGCAGGTCATCACGACCCTCATCCAGGTGCGGGCCGTGGACCGAGACCTCGACCCCGAGAATCTGGTGGTTCATCGCCCGACGGCGGTGAATTCGATTCCGTGCGCGCCAGAGCCCATTAGTTGGGACCAGAGTAGCCGGTCCGTGACACGTGAGGGGGGTCTACCCACGGGTGGTACCGCCAAGTGTCCCAGTATACCTTGATCGGGTTTCTCCCGCCCAGCGCCACTTGCGGCCTCTCGGCGTTGCAAAGCGGACCCAATCGCGGATGAGGGTAAGCGTCTCCTGCCCCAAGCTCTGGGAGATCCGCCCTGATCGGTCCAACCGCTGTCGCCATGTAAAGCGCTTCACGGAGAAGATGCGCGAGCACTTTCATTTCCTCGATGAGTATCGACCTCTGGGTCTGCCCTTCGGGAGATCAAGCACAAACGCTTAGAAACTCCCGCAGCGATGCCGGATTTCTGGCTCCTGATGCTGACCGGCTGTAAGCATCCGGCGGGGACCGTCTGTGCGATAAGCTGAAAATCGGCGAGTGTTCGCGATCGGTGGTGGGCACCGTGGTGCCCACCGTGGAGCAGACGGAGGCGATCGCGGATGTCGAATGAACAGCAGGCGAATTTGGGTGCCGAGGCCGAGGCCGGGAAACGCCGCCGGGCCCGGAAGTGGAGCGACGCCGACAAGCGGCGGATCGTTGCGGAGAGCTACGCGCCCGGCGCCACGGTGACGGCGGTGGCGAAGCGCAACGACGTGCGCGCCAATCTGGTGTTCGATTGGCGACGTCGGTTTCGCGAGGAGGATGGCGAGGCCGGGGGCGGCGGGTTCGTGCCGGTGATTGTCACGCCGTCGGGCGATGCACCGCCGGAGGACGGCTACTTCGGCGCAGCGCCGGCGGCCGGGCGGATCGAGATCGCGCTTTCCGGTGGCGTGCGGGTGACGGTTGACGGAACGGTGGATGCCCCTGCGCTGGCGCGGGTGCTTGCGGTCGTGGAGCGCCGATGATCCCGGTCCCGGGCAGCGTGCGGGTGTGGTTGGCGACCGGGGTGACGGACATGCGCCGTGGCATGAACACGCTGGCGCTTCAGGTTCAGGAGGGTCTCGGCCGCGATCCCCACGCGGGGGATCTCTACGTGTTCCGCGGACGCCGCGGCGATCTCGTCAAAATTTTGTGGCATGACGGTCTCGGGTTCTCGCTCTACGCCAAGCGCCTGGAGCGGGGCCGGTTCACTTGGCCGTCGGCATCGGGCGGCGCACTGTCGATCAGCTCGGCGCAGCTCGCCTACCTGCTTGAGGGGATCGAGTGGCGCAACCCGGTTCGCACTTGGCGCCCGTCGCGGGTGGGCTGAGGCCGGGCGAATCACCCTGCGCGATTGGCAATTGCCGTGAGGCTGCGAATCTGATTCATTCCCGGCCATGACGGTCACGGCCCGACGCGACGTTGAAACTCTCGAGGCGGCGCTTGCGGCCTCGGAGGCTCGGGCAACGGCGGCCGAGGAGCAGATCACCTCGCTGAAGCTGATGGTCGAGAAGCTGCGCCGTGCGCTCTACGGGCAGCGCTCGGAGCGCACGGTGCGTCTCCTCAACCAACTGGAGCTTGCGCTCGACGAGCTGACGGCGGACGCGACGGAGGACGATCTCGCGGCCGAGCAAGCCGCGGCCGAGACCACCCAGGTCAAGGGGTTCACGCGCCGCAAGCCGTCGCGCAAGCCCTTCCCCGAGCATCTGCCGCGCGAGCGGGTGGTGGTTCCTGCACCGACATCGTGCGCGTGCTGCGGGTCGGAGCGGCTGTCGAAGATCGGCGAGGACGTGACCGAGACGCTTGAGGTGATCCCGCGCCGGTGGAAGGTGATCCAGACGATCCGCGAGAAGTTCACCTGCCGCGATTGCGAGAAGGTCTCGCAGCCGCCGGCGCCGTTCCACGCGGTGCCGCGAGGTTGGGCGGGTCCGAACCTTCTGGCGACGATCGTGTTCGAGAAATATGGCCAGCACCAGCCGTTGAACCGGCAGCGCGAGCGCTACGCGCGCGAGGGGGTCGACCTGAGCCTGTCGACGCTGGCCGATCAGGTCGGGGCCTGCGCCGTGGCGCTGAAACCGCTGCATGACCTGATCGCCGATCACGTGCTTGCGGCCCGGCGCTTGCACGGCGACGACACTCCCGTCCCGGTGCTGGCCAAGGGCAAGACCGTCACCGGGCGGGCTTGGGCCTATGTGCGTGACGACAGGCCGTTCGGCGGTCCGGATCCGCCGGCCGTGCTGTTCCGATACTCCCGCGACCGTTCGGGCAATCACCCGGTCGAGCACCTGAAGACCTTTGCCGGGGTGCTTCAAGCCGATGCCTATGCTGGCTTCAACCGGCTCTATGTGCCGGGCCGCTCGCCGGGAGCCGTGATCGAGGCCCTGTGCTGGGCTCACAGTCGGAGGAAGTTCTACGAGCTTGCCGATATCGCGGCGAGCAAGAGGCGCGGCGAGCAGGCGCCGCCGATCTCGCCGCTGGCGATGGAGGCGGTGAAGCGGACCGACGCGCTGTTCGACATCGAACGCGAGATCAACGGCAAGAGTGCCGATCAGCGCCTTGCCGTGCGCCGGGAGGCGAGCGCGCCGCTCGTCGCCGATCTCGAGGACTGGATGCGCACGGAGCGTGCCAGGCTGTCGCGCCACGCCTCTGTCGCCAAGGCGATGGATTACATGCTCAGACGCTGGGACGGCTTCACCCGTTTCCTCGATGACGGCCAGATCTGCCTCACGAACAACGCTGTCGAGAGGGCGCTTCGGGTCATCGCTTTGGGACGAAAATCCTGGCTGTTCTGCGGCTCCGATCGCGGCGGAGTGCGGGCGGCGGCGATGTACACCCTCATCGGCACCGCCAAGCTCAACGATGTCGATCCCCAGGCCTGGCTCGCCGATGTTCTCGGACAGATTGCCGATCTGCCGCAAAGCGACCTGCACCAGCTCCTGCCCTGGAACTGGAAGACAGCCCAGCACCAGGCCCTGGCCGCCTAAGCCGGACCTCACCAGAGACACCGTCTTCCCTGCGGCCGAGGCCGCGTCTCTGCGCGGTCCACCGTGAGCGTCACCGTGGGGCTGAGCGTCACTCGCCTGCCCACCTTGGAACTCCCCGTCACGTTCCGCGATTCACCGTCTGCGGTCCCCGCCGGATGCTTACGACCGGCTTCCGGCCTTCAGAGGTCCAGGAGCTGCAATGGGAGCATGTCGACCTGAAGGCCGGGGAGCTCAACCTGCCCGACATGAAAACGGGCGCCAAGGTCCTTCATCTCGGCAAACCTGCCATCATCGTGCTGCGCGGCATCGAGACACGGTATGACAACCTGCGGGTCGCCGAGCCGCCTGCTGGCGGGCCAGCTCGCGGCGCCGAGCCCTTGATCACCGGGGCGGCGTGCCCCACGAACCCAATACCCTTCAACCCCAAGTCTCAACGAACACAAATGGCCGAACCACGAAGGCCCCGAACGTATACCCCTGCGCGCGCAAAAATCAGGCGACAAACTCGCCCCGCAGAGAATGAGTCGGTCTAGTTGGTCTGACGACCGCTCCTCTAAATGTCGACTCCAAACGCAGCAAAGGGCTGCAGCGGCCCATAACCTCGCACATTATCGTGATGACCGGGATGTGCCGTCATGCGCAAGAGATGCTGACGCATGTCTTCGTTATTATGGATGGGAGTCCGGTGGCGCCCGGCGCGTCTGTGCTTTGCAAGGATCAACGCGCAGATCCCGGCTACGAAGGGTGTCGCCATAGATGTACCACTTAGCTTTCGATATCCCCCGTTTGAGTGAGCCGACCAGATGCCGGTCCCCGGCGCCATTAGGTCAATTTCGCCCCCGCGCGAGCTGAACCCCGCAGGATTGCCGATTGGATCGTGTGCCCCAACCGTAATGACGCTGCCGTAACGACCTGGGTACCCTATGCTATTCTGAAACAGCGAGCCCTCATTCCCTGCAGCACACACGACAACCTTGTTCGCTACCAGCGCACGATGAACGGCGCCGAACAAGTCTCCACTTGACAATGATCCTCCGAGCGACATGGAAATGATGTCTGCGTCGTTTTGGACTGCCCAATCGATGCCCGAAGCAATTGCCGAATACGCACCTCGACCATCATTTCCCAGAACCTTGCCGATTAGCAATCGAGATTCCGGAGCGACACCGACATAACCCACGTCGTTTCTGCGAGCGGCAATGATCCCCGCACAATGTGTGCCGTGACCATTTACGTCATCGATTCCATCTCCAGTGAAATCCTCACTTCCATCTATTGCCATCGCGAGGTCAGGATGTTCCGAGTCGACACCGGTATCCAGAACAGCGACGGTGATATCTCGACCAAGAGACCGTCTCCACGCGCTGGGTAGACCATGAAGTTGTGCTCCCCAATTGATCCTTTCTTCCGCAGATGCGGCTCCAAGCGCCTCCACACTTGAGACGCTCCTATGTTCGGTGATCAGCGGCAAGCCGGCATCATAGGGTCGACGAGCCGCGCTTCTTGTGCGTCTTTGTGTCATTGTCAACTTTCTCCGATAGAGTGTGCACCTCACAAAGTGCAGACCGAAAGGCCGTTACCATCGGTGAATTGCAAATTCCAGAGCACTTGATCGCCGCTCCTGCCGCATTTGCTCCTTCGGCAGGGGCGCTGAATCGCATCAGTCTGGGATTCTGTGGCAGGGCCTTCCTCAGTCTTTGTGGGGCCTGGCCGTGAGCCAGCTGGAGGCAAGCGTAAGTGGGCCCTGGTCTGCTGTAAAGCGCTGGTCGGCGCAGCGCCGAGCCTTCACACCAAACATTCCACTGCCCGCCTAGGCTCGTGTATCCACGAAGGCACCGCAGGCGCCTATATGTCCCCTCCGTTAGGCTGGGCCCCTTGTCGCCGCCGTCGAGCAGTAGCGGTTTGTTGCGCTCTCGTTGGCATTCGCCGCTGAAGTCGAAGCCAAAAGCGTTGTGTACGATGTCGTGAAGCTTCAGTAACCCTTTGAAAGACTTGTTCAGCGTGGTCCGCTCCTTCACCAGGCGCCGGCGTTCACGGAGAAGTTCACGGAGCAGCCGCTTGCGGTCCTTCTCGTCCAGCGATAATGTTGCTTCAAGCAGGCATCACAGTGCGCCAAACCACGAAGACGCGCCGCTCGCCGGACTAGTGAGCTGTCCCCGCAGCGGCAGGACAACGACGAGCCCCGCCGCCTCGCTTTCGGCGGTTTGCAGGTCGACGACGCCATCGAGGGGTTGCTCCTCCAGTTGGTGGGACCAGATGCAATCGCGGCTTCTGTCGAGGATGAAAGCCACCAGGCTGGGAGGCGTGACTTTCAACCAAACGATCACTTCCTATTGGTAGCGCCGCTAAATTCGTCTAGAATCCGTGATCAAATACACAGGAAACCACAGCCACAGGAAACATGTCGTGACCGACCTCACCTATGCTCCGCCGCCGTTTAACAACTGCGCCGGCCAGCGCGTGATTTTTGTCGACTTCACCCATGCCAGGTACCGAATCGAATTCGATGTCGCGACCTCAGAGGCCATCGCACTTTCGGAAATAGATTTTATTGCCAACGCTGAAGGCCACGCCGCCATAAGCATAAACCAACCGGTCACATGTGTCAATTTGGACGGACACCAAGTCAGGAACAATTTTTAGTCGCGCTGCGGGCTGGGGATGAGTGAGATCACGCACGCTGCGGCTGTTTCGGGGGAACCCCGAATCTGCCTGATGGACGTCACGGTGGTCGCTCGAAGCCGCCGGGCGGCGTTTTCGGCCTGGACGGGCCGAGCGGTTTCGCCGCGCCGCCCTGCGGCACGTGCATGCGTGGCAGTGGGGGGCGCGGTATCAGCCGATGGGCGCGATCATGACCGCGTCGAGGGCCTCCTGGGCACGGGCGGCGTAGTGCCGGTTGGCCTCCGGTACGTAGCGGAAGCGGCCGTCGCAGCGCACGATGGCGATGGCCGCGTTGCTCAAGCAGGCCAGATTCCTGGGCAGGTGGCGCACGTACGCCCGGCAGCGATCTTCGTCGTAGGTGAAGTCGCGCACATAGTGGAGCCTGTTCTCGATGTGCCAGTGGTTGCGCACCAGTTCGAGCAACTCCTCGGGTCCGGCGCGCTCTGGGCCAAGCGAGGTAACGCTGTAGGTCACCTCGATGCTGCGCTTGCCGGTCTTGATGATCTCGCGCTCTCGTTCGATGCACATCGCCTGGCGCCGCCCGTGGAGGTTGGCATAGCCGTCCCACTCGGCAGCGGAGAGGTCGACCGCGGCGCAGCGCCGGCGCTCGATGCGGCCATGGCCCTTGTCGACGGTTTCGTGCGAGGGCGCATCGCTGAAGTCGATCGCCTTGAGGTCTTCGAGGATGGTCTCCTGATTGTCCTTGACGGCACTGATCACGTAGTCGGCACGGCGCCCAAGGAGGCACCGCGCGGTCTCGTGCTGGGCGTGCATGGCATCCATGGTGACGATCCGGCCCGTGAGGTCGAGGCCGCCGGAGAGTTCGCGCACGGCCGGGATTTCGTTGCTCTTGGCGTCGACCTCGACCTGGCCGAGGACGACGCCGGTGTCATGCTCCACCGCTGCGACCATCATCCTGCGCCCGTCCTCGGTCTGCTTGGATGCGCCGCGCAGGTCCTTGCCGTCCATGGCGACGGGCGCTTGCGCGCTGTTCTGCTGGCCGGTCCACTGGCCGATCGCGTTGTCCAGGGTTTCCGGCGGCAGCGCGGCAAGGACGTTGTGGAAGGTGGTGATCGCGGGCGGGGTATAGCACTGCTTGGACGGGCTCCAGAAGGCACCGACCGCCTTGAGCTGCTCCTGGGAGAGCAGGGCGGCGAACTGGGCGAATGCGTTCACCCCCCGGTAGCCGGCAAGGCGGGCGGCGACGGCAAGCGTCAGAATGGTGTTGAGCGCATAGCGCTTTCCCCGGGCATGGCGGTACTCGGGCACCTCGCCGAGGCACTCGAACAGGCTGCGCAGCCGGGGCGCGGCCATCGGCTCGGTGTGCTGCTCGGTGGCCCAGTTTGGCGGCATCTCGGTCTGGCTCAGCGCCTCGGGGGCGCCGTCTGTCAGGTCGAACACGAAGACCTCCTTGGGCTGGCCGTGGTGACGCCAGCGCGCCGCCCCTCCGGGCTCGCGGGCAAAGCCGCGGGTCAGTCCCAGCGAGCGCCAGTTGGCTGCGAGGTAGCAGGTGCCGGCGAAGCGCGAGACGTCCACGAACGTCTCCGCCAGAAGAGCCGGATATCCATGCGCCGCCTGCATGTCCGCAGACAGCCGTCGCAGGCTCAGCCCCAGCACACGGGAGGCCAGGTTGGGCACCCGCTCAGGCGTCAGGATGACGAAGCGCGAGTTGTTGGCGATCAGATGCAGGCGTCGGAACTGCTGCTCCGCCGACCACCCGATCCAGCGATCCCGCGCGCCCAGCTTGAACGCGCCGGGCTGCCAGCCGATCAGCGCGAGCCAGGTCTCGCCGTGTACAGCGACATGACGCAGGCCCTTGCCGATGACGCCGTGGAACGCCAGGTAGTGGTGCTCCTCCACCAACCGGTCCCAGCGCCGGTGCTCCTGCGCGCCCCAGGTCGGACGCACCGTGACCGCGCGCAGATCAATGGACGAATCCGGGATCGGCAGCGTCGCCATGAGCGGCACACTGCCACATCGAGAAAGGAATGGCCAGCGCCGACTTCAGCTCACCCTGCGCGACGGGCAGACAATAAATTCGCCCTGGACACCAAGTCAAGCTAATCGATCAGGACTCTCCAGACAGGAATGCTTCATTCAAGATTCTGTCGGAAGTCGTCTCTCCAGGCATCCACGTGCTTAGCATCGAGAGCCATCTTCTCGCTCAGGGGCCGTACGGATATCCCATTACGTGGTCGTCCAACCCGGCTCGCCTAGACTGCATCTTCAACATGTCGGATCTTCGGCGAGACGGCGGTTATCTTGAAGCCTTCTTGCCATCCAACTATTGCTTTGATCACTTTCGAATGTCGTTTTCTGCAACAGTTAAGAATTCTCCAGTAACCCATTCAGTCTTTTCTAATGGCGCGATTGATGACGCCGGGCCCGGGCAGTGGAAGATTGAATTCCCCAGCTATTTCACCAGTTCATGCCCTTGGTTTCATCTTGGACCCGCAGAGGAATACAAATCCCTGCGGAGCCAGTATTCATCATCAGACGGTCGCTCGATTCCGATACTCGTCTATACGAAGTCGAGTCAAAAAGCCAATAACGTGCTCGAAAGTTTTATTCATTCGTCCAAGCGTATTCTACATGAGCTCGAATCCGATTTTGGACCATTTCCGCATGGCTCTCTTACTATTCTTGCTAGGGAAGAAGGGGAGGGCGGTATGGAATACGCGGGAGCAGCTTCGACCGATCTCGTGTCTCTTCGGCACGAGCTTGATCACAGCTATTTCGGGAGAAGCATCATTCCTGCCAACGGAGACGCCGGTTGGATCGACGAGGCTATCGCGAAATGGGGAGACGCAGGTTACCCTCGCTCGGAAAATCCACCAATTCCGGGGGCCAACATGGCCCGGCGTTCCGATTACATTAGAACCACCAGCGATGACGCATACAAAATTGGACGTGACTTCCTGGCACATTTGGATTTTATTCTCCGTGAACGCGGTGGCCTCAAGCTATTTTTGGCCAATTATGCGAAGCAAAAGCGTCATAAGCCCATTACAGCCTCGGAGTTTCAAGAGCTTGTCGAGGATTTTCATGGGGCTTCGCTGCAGCGAGTGTTCGAGGCTTGCGTCTATTGAATAGTTCCTACACCTCGACAAAGTGGTAAGCGGATTATAAGGGATAAGCCACTCCAGCTCGCGGCCGAAACTGAGGATCCGTCGAGGACCGCAGGGGCGTTCAGGCTGAGTGTCGTGATGCAGGAGCGCTGAGATTGCGGTGCCAATCGATGTTCCAGGCCTATGCGACCACGTCGGGCTGCCTCTCGGGGGCTAGTTCCCCGGGAAGAGTTCGTCGAGCCGGTTCTACGACGTCCCGACGATGCGGCCCAGCATAGCGCCGAGCCAGGCTTAGGCATCGACGTCGTTGAGCATGGTGGTGCCGATGAGAGTGTACTTCGCCGTCGCGGTCGGAGCCGCAGAACAGCGACGACTTGCGGGGATTGCACGCGTGCGCGATCCCGTCCAGCCGATCCATCGCCTCGGCCAGCACCAGGAGATCGAAGCGGGAGGTCGCCGTGTTCGCGGCCAGCTCAGGGTAGTTCAGGTAGGCAAGCTGGTTGGCGATGGTGATGAAGTTGGAGCCGCCCTCTTCCTTGCCCACCTGCGCGTCGCGCTCGACGGCGATCCGGGCGAGGCCTCCCGCGAAGAGCTCCAGCGCCTTGATGTGGGCGGCGAACGCCTTGCGCCGGTCTGACGGGCATCGAGAGCAGCCCGTGCACCCGCTTGAGCGTGCGGCGCTCCGGGACCTCCTGGAACCTGACCAAAGCGATATAGCCCGCGATGATGGCGCGAACGGTGACCCGGGTGTCGTGGTGCGCGCTGAACGGCGAAAGCTGCTGATGACCGTGAACCTGGACGCAGGTGTCTTCCATGTCGAGCGTGATCGACGCCGGCGGGATCGAGAAGGAACGGCAGAAGATGTCGACCAGGGTCGCCGTCATGCACGCCACCTCGCTGCGAGACAGCGCGTTCTCCAGCCGGCTCAGCGCCCATTCCTCGCGCCGATCAACACCCCTTGACCTAATTTGACTGATTCCGCTTACATTCCCGCAGCGATGTCTAAGGGGCTGAGACTGCGGCGCCTCGCTCAACGTCTCGACCGCCAACGGGACCGACATCGCTATAGACTTGATCACTAGGGCCACCATGTCCGGAGAACTGCTGCGAGTCTGATTTTGATGCTTGATTTGAGAGGCCAAGTTCGATGCGGAGGAAACTTTATCTATCGTGGACTCGCGAACAAACCGATCAACTGGACCAACCGCCGCGTTCCAGCACTCAACCACTGACCCCTATGGTAAATTTTTGCTTGACAACTTTCTTGGCTAAACTTCGGAGTCATTACGGAAATTAGAGATGTTTCGACTAGTCAATATCTTTCGTGACGCTGGCTGGCTGTTACTACTAGCAATCGTGCTCTTGCTTTGTGTTACCGCGATTGGTTTTCGCCTACAGACCCCGCATGACAATTCGCCCACGCTCGATTTCCTAAATTTACATTGTTGGCTATATCCCTGTTCAATCGACCGATCACCAAAGTGGCTCTGGGAACAAAACCACGACCTACCAGTCGAGAATTATTCTCCTTCGCCCTATCTTAAACTTCTCCGACCCATTGTAACGGCTCACGAAGATGGTGAGGTTCTGGTTTGGCATAGTGAGGGCGAAAGGGGAGCTACGGTGCCGATTTCGTTGGATTCGCAAGCGTCTATTGTTGCGGTCAGTCCTAGAGGCACCATCGTAACAGCAAATGAAAGGAATAGAATCGACACATGGACTACTGATGGCGCTCTCGTGCAAAGTATAGAGGGTTTACCCGCAAGCCCGGTTACGGCTCTCTACATAGGCTCAGACGACACTGTTGCGACAGGTCACTTCAACGGGGACATTGTTGTTTGGGACAGAAATGGAAAACGTCGACAGACGCTCAATCAGCCGTGGCATGTTCCCGTCACCGCCATCGCGATCAGTCCACAAGGTGAGATTGCAGCAGCCTACCGCGGCGGTCAAATCTCAATGTGGAACAGTGGAGCCACTACTCCACGTAACGCTACCCTTCCCTATCGCGACACCATATCGGCACTCGCCCTAGCGTCAGATGGGACCCTTGCAACACTCGACGATGATGGCGAAGTACTTCTTTGGCGTACCGAAGAGTCACTCAGTGACGGCAAGAGACTAAAAAGCAGAACTCCCCCAGAGTTCCATTCACCGGCAATATCCATTTCAATTGGTACTGACGGCACTATAGTGGTTGGACATCGCGATGGAACAGTGAAACTCTGGTCCACAGCAGGTGAGGAGCCGAAACTGGATGCCAGTCTGCGCTTGCCCATAGATAGTTCAGTCTTTGCCATGGCCGTGCCAATCGTCCGCTTTCTTTCACCCACATTAGTAGAGGGCCGCTTACGTCTACTGTTCATTGGAAATACTGACGATACGGCCACAACAGCGTCTTTCCTTGATATACCAACTTTACCACCGTAGGCCGTCATCGCCTCTATTGGACCCAATAACACGATCCTGCTCGTGCATAATGATGGACAGATTACTCGGTGGACGCCCTACGGTGCAATGCTCGCAACATTCAAACCTCCTGAGTCCTCCTTGGCTATGAGCGCAATAGCACTAAGAGACGCCACAGTAGCGGTAGCGGGCTATGAGGACGGAACCATCATGCAATGGTCGTTCGGAGGGGCTTCCAGCCCACGCCCGAGTAATGTAACCCGTCTGCCGGACCGAGGCCCTGTCTCTAGGATCATCGTCGATGATGCCGACAACCTTCGAGCTATTGGAAGTGACGGCTCCACCTTTCTCCTATTCGTACCCTTTACCGCTGCGTTATGGTCCTGGATCTTACTGACTTTAGCAGCACTAGCACTCGTATTCCTAATTGAGGAATGTGCGCTGTGGCGTATTTCGACATCGTGACGCTGATCTTTGGCGGCCGGATATCGACTGCCTGATCCCCGCCGGGTGAGCAGAATGCAGCGATTAGACGCGAGATCGGAACGCTACGGGAACATCGTGACATGGATGGCCGCGGTCTGCCATCCGCCGGCAGGCGGCTTGGTCGAGCGGCGATGTCGGAGGTGGGACAACCGGTCAGCCGGTGTCGAGGTACGGCACCGCGCCGACCAGCGAGCGCATCCGCTCCGCGTGGCCGGCCCGCACCTGCGCAAGGGCCAGCGCCATCATCACCACCAGCGCCAGCCCGACACGGGTCTTCATCTTAGCGAGCCCGCGGATGTAGTGGGTCTCGAAGTTGAAGCTGTTGTCGAGGCGGCTGTTGATCCTCTCTATCGCAGAGCGCCGGTTGTAGCCGCGCCGCCAGGACGGGCTGCCCCAGGGCGTCGGGGTGAAGACGCGCCGGTCGTTCTTGTCGAGATCGATGCGCACGATGCGGCCGTACTCGCCGGGCTCCACCCCGCCCGCCCGGTGGCACGCCTTGCTGCCTGCACAGTCGAAGCCGAAGGCCGCCGCCGGGCAGCGGTATTTCAGCGTGCCGCAGAGGCCGCGCTCGGCCTCGAAGCCCTGGAAGGCCATGGCGCGGACCTCGCCGGTCTGGGGGCAGATGCAGGACACGCGGCCGCGCTCGTCGTGAACGACGACGTCGGCGCGGTTGGGGAACAGCGCCCGCGTGATCGGCTTCGTCGGATCATAGCCCGGCTCCTCCTTCTCGGCCTTCCACATCAAGCGCGTGTCGACCAGCGGCCGAATGGCCCACTTATCCCAGAGCAACTTCTTCTGGGGAGCGTTGTCGAGACCGCGGTCGGCGCTGAAGTCGTCGCAGCGCTCCACCATTTCCGGCGCTCTTGCGAACAGGTTCTCCAGCATCTTGGGGAGCATCTTGACCTCCGAGTCCGACGCCCGCGTCACCTCGAAGGCCACCGGGACCTCGTAGTGGGTGTCGGCGATCAGGTGGAGGCCGTAGCCGAACCATGATTTCACCTTCTTCCAGATCGCGCCGGTCTTGGCGTTCACCCCGCTCGTCTCATGCTTGCCCCAGTCGGCGTCGGGGTCGGAGGTCTTCCCCTTGTCCTCGGCAACCCGGCCCGTCGAGTGGCTCTCGATCGCCTTGCCGTCGTAGCCGAGATGGCGGCCGAAGTCGGGCAGCTCTTCGAAGAGCGACGCGCGCAGGCTCTCGACCATTGCGGACACCAGGCTGCACTCGTTCTCAAGCAGCACGACGCGCCGCAGGAAGCGCGAGAAGTTCCAGTGGCTGGGCACCGTCGAGCGGACCTGCGCCGGATGCGCCACCGCGCATGGTGGCTCCTTCGTACCTGCGCGAAGCTCCAACACGGGCGCGCTCTGGAAAGGCAGCGGGTCGAACCCGCAGAGTTCCAGGAGCGCCGGGTTGCGGCCCATCTCCCGCAGCAGCGACTGGATCGAGGCGTGCTGGAACACCACGCCCGCGATCAGCGCACGCCACATCGACCGCACCGGGTAGTCGTTGCGCCCGCGACCTCGCCCGGCCTCAAGCGCAGCCACGATCTCCTCGTCGGGCAGGGTGTCGAGCACCAGACGCAGGCGATCCAGGTCCGGCAGGCCTTCGACAGCCTGCCAGGAAAAGGGTAGCTTCTCCGTTGTCGCCATCACGTTCTCCCTACCAGGGCTGGTGGATGGAACGAGGGCCTCTGGCCCGATGGCGACACCTTCTATCCGATTCGGGCGGGACGACGCGACGGGGCCGGAAGTGAGCCTGGGAGCGTCGTCGGCTATGGGGTGGAAATCCTCGATCCGCCCTATCCGCCGATCTCAGGGCCGCAGATGTCTGCGAAGCCGCCGGGGTAAGAAAAATCTCGGATCAGCTGGAGCCCTTGATCACCAAGGGATGCGTGACAGCGCACACGCCTCTAATTGCGACTTTACCGAGACATGCCCGAAGGGCAGATCCCCACCAATCCTTGGCGTCTGCGGAATCGGACAGGCCTCAAGATGATCCCAGTCGCCTTACCGACTCAGCTCGCGACATGGCTGCACTCGTAGCCGAACTTCTCAGCAACCCTTCCTCACAGGGGCCCCTCACCATTTGCCTTAATGGTCCGTGGGGAAGCGGTAAATCTAGCCACCTCTATCATATAGCTTCAGAACTCCGCACCAATTTCGCTACCTGTGTATTTTTTGACGCCTGGCACCATCAAAACGAAGATCACCTCTTCGCAGCACTTATGGAGAGCATACGGAAGTCATGGAGACCTAGCTGGCGTATGTCCTATCTTCCCACCCCGTACAGAAAACTTTCATTTGCAGTCAAACTAAGCATGTTCGTGGATTTCTTTCTCTTCTACCTCAGGCTTTGGTGGGTACGATTTGCTCAAGCTCCATTTGTTTTCTCAATATTTTTTGTTGTATTCGCTTCTTCAGCAGTCACCTTTGGGCTTATGACGTTATGCTCTATAGAGCTGCTGTCAGGTGAAAGATTGTCCGATTTGTCTTTCTGTTCACTGAAGATTGGAGATAGTAGCACGATAGGGCTCTTCGTACCGATTATGTTCAGTCTGCTGGTCCTGACATTATATCTGTGGAATAGTCCTTGGAACGCTCTCAAGGCTTTTCCCGTAAGTCCGATTGGCCTCATTACAGCGTCGGCCGGCTGGTTGCGATTTACTCAAGCTGCCGATCAACTAAGCTTTCGATATCGTTTTCAGGTTGCCCTTCGCGACGTTTGTGAAGTCCTCGCATTCATAAATCGGAAGCTTGTGGTCATTATAGACGACTTAGATCGATGCGATCATGATCACATAAAAGAGACACTCGAGGCAGTGAACTTTCTGACAAGCAGTGCGCCGTGTTTCGTGGTGTTGGCGATGGACAAAGAGAGAGTTGTACGCGCCTTAGAGGCGGTCGGAAACGAGGATAGCAGAAGCAACAGTGACGGGAACCTACGGGAGTCAGAGCTGTTCTTGGAAAAGATTGTAAACGTTTCCGTGAATGTGCCCTCCGTAACACCGTTTGATTTACGTAAGCTATCGTCGCAGGATCGCAGATGAGTCCGTGGCTAGAAATCGGCGTAGCCTTAGCTGTATTGGTAGGCGCTGCTGTACAGCGATGGGTCAAGGTGTACCAGAGGAAGATTTTGAGGAGTGTCTCTGATAGCAAAAGGCTCAGGAATGCACTCAGTCTGTGGGAGCCTATTGTCTTGCAAAATGGCGAAACCATGCGGGGCGTTAAGATGTTTGCGAATCGAGCGCGGATCGTTTGCAATCTTGCAGATAAGCGGCGTAAAGCGAATGGAGAGAGTAATTCACAGAGAGTAACATGCATCATGGTAGGGTTTGCGGCTTTGGCAAATATGGGGATTACTTCCGTAGATGAGATTATGGAAAATGACGAAATGTTTGCAAAAATGAAGACTCAATGGAGAGCAGAAGTGTCAAGTTTGTTCTCTAAGTATGAGCCGGAGGGTGAAAGGGCGAGAATGTGGCGGCTTTTTGAAAAGGGCTTTGAAAAGGCTACTTGGTCGCACTGGAATGAGTTCGTTAAAGCGGCAATGTACATAGAGTTTCCAAGGCGGGACGCTGCAGGCTGCAATAAAGGGCCCGTCGGCAAGGTTAGCCTACCGTAATAGGGCACGTTCGGTCAAACGCCTTCTGAACGGCCGACCGTTCGACATCAGCCACTGGTAGTTCCGAAGCGCACTGAGCATGCATCAATCCTCCGCCGTAACTGGCTGCCATGATCTTGGATCTACCCTTCACCTTTGTACTGCCAAGCTGGGGCACCATATAGGCACCGAGCGAATGAGAGGTCCAGCATCCTCACGACCAAGCAAGATCATCAGTCTCAGCGACCCATCATGTTAAAATAGCGATCTGCCAATCTCAGCCATCCCCTGGCCATGAGCCGAATCAGACTAAATATCTGATTGGCGAGCACAGAGTTCTATCGGGGTTTCACTGGACCACATCGCAGCAGCGCGCACCCAGGTGACCCTAGTGCCCGAACGGCACCGCCACAACGTCCTCGACACGTTTGTCCTCGGTAAAGCGCCAGATGCTGATGTCGCCGCGACGCAGATCGCCATTTTCGTCCCAGTCCATACCGCACGAGGCGCCTTCGTAATCGACCTCCCCGCCCCGAGCGAGAATGCAAAGCGCATCGGCCATGCCTCGCGGCCCGGGCGGTCACCACCGTACCCGGCCCGCCGCCGACCACCCGCAACCGGTCGCGGACGGCCGCGCCATCCAGCCTGCCGGCGGCCTCCGCGCCCCCGCTCGCGGACTCGCGCAGCTCGGCCAGGAAGCCGGTCTGGTTGCGCTCGACCGAAACCGCCTTGACCGCGCCCTCCCAGGCGCCTTCGAAGGCACCGGCGAGCCCCGGCCCCTGTTGTTAAGCCTCGTCGTTTGACCCCTCGGAATTCAAGGGAATCAAAACGTTGCCACGCCGATCAGCGTCCAATCTTAGCGCCAAACAACAGTCAACAGCAGGGCGATTATGTAGCGGTGCAGCGGTGAAGGAAGTGTAACACTGTCACTGCGGTAGTTTGTCCCCATGGTCTATGTGAGGAACCCGCACGCGGGCCTTCCGGCGACAATGCACCGAGCAACTGGGTTGCGTCGTCGGTCACAAAGTACCGGAATGGATTTCCTGTCAGTCCACGAGAATGCGAATGACGACGCCGCCCATCACGTCGCCGACCTCGATATCGGTGCGCGGCGAATCCTTGTGGTCGTTGTGGCACAATGCGCAGGCCTCGGCGACGGCGTAGTCGGGATAGATGGCGGTGAAGTAGTCCTCGCCCCCGAGCTCCTCTTCCCCATAAAAGTTCTCGCCGGGGTTGTCGACGACGAATTTGAGGCCCTCCCTTTCCAGATCCGTGCCCGGACCGTTCTTCTTGTTGATGGGATGGAGCGAGAGCAGCGCATAGGAGAAGTCCTCGGTCGCGTCCATCGCCGCCTCGGAGCCGAAGCGGAACATCTGTGCCGGCAGCGGCAATGCCAGATCGTCCTGGAAGTGCTCGGACGCGGTGATAACCTTGTCGTCCACCGTGAGGCGCTGGATCACCATCTTCGTGTAGACCTCGCGGTCTGCGGACATCACCGTGTACAGCATGTCGGCGACGCGCTCGTAAGATACATCGTCCGCAACTGCGGTCGCCGCCGTCGCCGTTGTGGCCGCGCCGACCGCTATCGCGGCAATCAGGCTCGAATAGCGCTTCATGGTGCGTCTCCTGTCCTCTCGGGTTGCAATCGGCGTGCGGCCGGGCGTTCAACGCTCATCGTTCGGAGCACCCGACGCCGCATGTTGCACCGCCCAGTCGATACTCTCGACATGGACGGCAGGCTGTCCCCTGAAGTTTCCGGCCACCAGATCCTCGTCCGCGAGCGCGTCGATGGCGAAGCCGAGGCCGTGGCAATCGAGGCAGACAGGCCGGATCATCTTCTCGTTAGGCCGCAGGCCGTCGTTCTGATGGTGGCTGGTGAAGATCGTGCCGCGGCGTTCGACCTTGAACATGTGACAGGTGGCGCAGCTCACCCCGGAGCCGGGCTCGGCATCGCCGGCCAGCTCCGCCTGCCAGAGCGCATGATGAGGGCTGCCGACATAAGCCTGCGTGTGGGGGTCGTCGTGGCATGACATGCAGGCCTCCACCGCGGCTCGCTGGATATCGACCGCATGGGGTTGGTGGCAGGTCCCGCAATCGAGGGACTGGTGGGCGGAATCGTCGCGCATCGGAATGCGCGCCTCCTCCACGGTCATGAGCACGGGATAAGGCGCGTCGGATAGCCACTCCGCGACACTCTCGGGCAGCACAGCGTCGAGGACGGTGTCTGCCGCATCGCGCGGCCGCGCGATCTCGGGGTGTTGGCGCATGCCGTGCCGGCCGAGTGCGAAGGTCTTCGCTTCCTGCTTGTGGCAATCCCTGCAAACCGTGAGCGGCGCGGCGTCGGACCAGCCGGATTCGATCTCCGGAAGCGAAGCGCCTGACGCCACCTCCGGCGCGTGGCAGCCGGCGCAGTTCACGCCCGCTGCCGCGTGGCCCGAGCCGGCCCAGTGATCGAGGGCCGTCTCGTCCGCGAGCGCCGCTGCCGGCGCGAGAGCGTCGTCCCGCCTGAGCGCCGTCTCCGCCAGTGGTTCCCGCGTGCGGTGCAGGGCCGCAAGCGCGTGCACGGGCGTTGCAGCCAGCCAGGGATGGTCCGCATGCTTCACCAGGAAGTCCGCATAGAGCGCACGGTTGTCGTGATAGTTGTGGCAGCCCGACGAGGCACAGGTGTCGAAGGTCAGGCCCGCATGGGTCGGCCGGTCCGTTCGCACGTCCTGCTCACCTTCGCCGTGGCACGCCTCGCAGAAATCCATTGCGACAGTCACAGCCCCCTTCCGGGTGATCTCGGGGCGATGCTCGACATGGCAGGTCGTGCAAGACCTGCCATCGAGCGGCTCCCAGTAGACGGACATCCTCGGATTGCGGAACTTCTTGCGCGGATGGCTGTCGTTGGCGTCCTTGAGCTCGTCCTCGTGGCAGTTGCGGCAGGCCTTGTTCAGCCCCTTCAACGCCGCCTTCCTGCTGGCGAAGACTGCTGCGGTGTGGCAGCTCTCGCACGCCAGCTCCATCTGATGGTGGGCATCGGTCGTCGCGCCGATCAACAGCACTTCCCGATCACCCCCCACTGTCATCCACACCGTAACCGCGCCGACCGCCGCCAGGGTCGCCAGCACCCAGCAGACGTGGAGGATCGACTTGCGCGACACGTGACGGCCTCATCAGTACAGGTAGACGGCGATGATGTGGATGATCAGGAGAGCGGGCAGGGGGACGAGCGCCACGATATGCACCCGCATCGGAATGATGCGCTGCTTGGGCTTGATCCCCCATTTCCTGAGTTGACCCGCTGCGTTGGTGCAGACCCCGGCGAGGCCGCCGAGGACCAGCACTGCCAGGAAGCAGCCCATCAGTGCCGCATTGAGACTGGTCCCGAAGCGAAAGCCGGTATGCGCGAAGAGCGCGAGCACGCAGGCGATGCCGAACCCGACGTGAGCGAGCCGCCACCAATTGAAGCCGCCCAGGCGGGCGATCGAGCGAAGCTTCAGGAGCAGGACCGCGAGGACGCCTGCGCCGCTCAATCCGAGAAGCGCGAAGCCGCTCCACAGCTGCCAGCCGCCGTCGAACCAGAGACGCTCGAAATAGAGTGCGCTGAATCGATCCGCCACCGGAAACCCCGGGGCCACGAGCGTCGCGAACGCGGCCGCACCTGCGGCGATGGAAAGGATCAGCAGCAGCTTCTTGAACTGCGCGGCTCGGGCGCGCACCGCTTGAATGATCGAGCGTTCGATCTCAGCAATCGCGCCAGCCACCTCACGGCCGATCAGGTCCATCTTACGCAAGAGCGCGATCCGGGGGCGAAAGTCCTCTATCTCCTGTCTCGGGAAGATGTCGGGGAGGATTTCGCAGGCGTCGAGGAGAGAGATCAGAGCCACATCCCGAGGGTCGGGAATATCGTCGGAGGTCAACACGTCGGCGGCATGCTGGCGGAGCTGTTTCGCCGTCTTGCCGTCGCTGCTCGGATAGCGCCGGGCCCGTATCCACGGCAGCCTGCTCTCCCGCACCGTCAGGATTCCGCGCTCGACCAGGCCCGCCAGGGTCTGCTCGTGAATGGCAGGCGCCTCCTCGACGGACAGTAAACCGATCCACATCTTCGTGTCGCAGACCTCGGTCCGGGCTGCGATCCTCGCCAGGATACGATCGAGCGAAGGATTGCCGGTCGGCGTCGGGTCGTTGACGAACAGTGCTTCGAGGTCGGTATCGATCCGATAAGCGAACGCCAGGTCCATCAGCACGGCGCCCGCAAGCGCACACACCACGATGTCCCGCCGGATCGGCAGCGGCGCACCGTCCTCGTCGTTCAGCAGCAGGACGAGCTCTTCGGTGAAGCTCAGCATTATGCGGCCCGGTCAGCCCGAAGGCGTCGGTCGACGTGCTCGCGGGTTTCGAAGTCGTCGAATCGATCCGCATCCTGCGTGCGAGACGGCGATCCCTGTCCCCGTTCCGTGCTCGCTCGAACTGCCAGACCTCATATCGCGCACTGTCGATCAAAAGAAAATTGCCAGCAATCCAATTGGAGAAAATTACACTAATAGAAAATTTCAAAGACATATGAGAATTGCAGATTTTCTGCTGTGCCGCGCGCTCGCCCTTGAGAGGCTGCCACAAGAGGTTGCGAAAAACGCCGCGCCGACCCTCTCGCGCTCAGGACGAACGCCGCCTACCGGATCAGGCGGCCGGCTCTACTGCCGGATGAAGCACAGTCGCTGGTATTGGCGAAATACGGTGGTATCGTCGCCACAGCGAACTGCCGGACTCGAGGGTTCCATGGCGGCTGAGCGGCACGAGCGGAACAACATCGGCAGGGCGCTGCAGCGCCTGAGAAAGAACAACAACTTGACCCTCGCGGCGGTCAGCGCCAGGACGGGCGTCGCGATCTCGACGCTCTCGAAGATCGAGAACAACCAGTCATCCCCCAACTTCGACGTGCTGACCCGTCTTGCCGACGGCCTCGGCCTGGACCTCCTCGCGCTGCTGGGCGAGAGCTTCTACACGTTTGCGCACGGTGCCCGGACGATCACGCGGGCCAGCGAGGGTGTCCGCTACGAAACACCGTTGGGTGAATACGAGGCCCTGAGCAGCGAAATCGCGATGAAGGCGCTTCAGCCGGCGGTGGTTCGGGTGCCGGCGGGACGGCACGAACCTAGAGCGATGAGCACCCATGCCGGCGAGGAAATCATTTACATCCTGCGCGGCAGCGTACGGTTTTACATGGAACCCTACAGCCCGACCGTTCTGGAACAGGGCGACTCGGTGCACTTCGATAGCCTGATGCCGCATGGATTCGTCGCCCTGGGCGATGAAGATGCCCTGATGCTCTCCGTCTCGGTGTTCGACAGGGAGAACACCAGGAAGATGATGGAGGACTCCTCGGCCGAACCGGCCAACGAGGACGACGGCGGCGAAGAGGAGTAGCGAGCGGTCCCCCGAGAGAGTGGCTCGAAGCCGCCTCACTAACGCATGTCTGGGATATAGCTCGAGCCCTTGGGCGCCCTTAGCACCCATTCCTCCATGCCTGGGCGGCACGGGCGACGGCGTTCTCGTCGAGCTCGAAGCCCAGTCCCGGCCCGTCGAGTACGGGCAGCGTGCCTCGCTGCAGCGTCAGGCCGGGGCTCTCGACGACATCCCAGGCCAGCAGGTCGATCATGTACTAGTTGCCGTCGTCGAGGTTGCGGGTCATCGCAGCCACCTGGTTCGACGCTGCCGTGGTGATCCCGGTCTCGTAGAGGCCATGGATGCAGACTTCGACATTCGCCGCCCCGGCGACGTTGGCGACCTTGCAAAAAGCGCGAGAGCCCGCCGGTCTCGTTCAAGCCGATGACGAGCAAGTCGGCGGCGTTGTGACGAAAGGCGTGAAGGGCCTCCTGCGGCGTGAATACGCTCTGATCCGCCGCAACGGCGATGGGGCTCGCGGCCCGCGTCGGCGAGCCGCTTGGCCTCGTTGGCGACTTCTTGAGCGGTCTTCCCCTAGGGGAAGCCGAAATATTGAACCTCGTCGTGCACCGCACCGCCCAGCAACTGGTGGACCGGACGACCCACGGCCTTGCCCATGACGTCCCAGAGCGCCATCTCCAGCCCTGCCAGCAGCTGGCCCACAAACCTTGGTGCACTGCAGGTGCCCTTCAACTGGAAGAGTGTGTGGTAGGCCTCGGCCATCAGCCGGGCGTTCTCGAAGGGGCTGCGATGAGCGCGCTCTCGGTATCTGATGGCGCGGTGATCGGTTTGTTTGATGGGCATCGTTCGCGGCTGGTGGGGTGACCGGGGGTGTCGGACGGCCGTCGGCGGGTCAAGCCGCTACGCGGCTCCTCCGCTTCGCTCCGGCCCTTCGGGTGACCCCCCGCCGTCCATCCGACGGAGTGCATCCATGGCCGTAAGCAAGCTTCCGGCCACGGGCCGATCGCTCGACGCAGTGCGGCAACGGGGGCTGGCGAGGGGTGTTACCCGTTACCGTTACCCTGCCTCCCTAGGGGTTCGAGGCGGTAACGGTTTTCGGTAACGCGTCGTTGCGGCCCGCGTGGTTGACGGCGGCCGGCGGCGCCGCGTTTTCGGCGGCGAGGCGGTAACCGCCCTGGGGTGCGCGTTCGACGCGCCCGGCGCGGACGAGCTTGCTCAGCGCTTCGGCGACGGTTGCGGGCCGGGTTGCCGCGCGCTCGCGGATCTGGCGCTGCGAGAGCGGTGCATCGGCGTCGGCGAGGGCTTGGAGGATGCGCCGTTCGGGTGTTTCCGGCTCCGGCGCGGCCTCGGCCGGCACCGGCCGCCGCAAGCGCAGGGCGGGTCCCTCGCCGTCATCGGCGAGTTCGATCTCGATGTCGGCGAGGCCTGGAGCGGCGCGATGCTCGACGGTCATGACGATCTGCTTGTCGCGGCGGCGCAGATAGAGGTTGCTGTCGCCCCAGGCATGGAGCTCGGACGACCCCCTGAGCGCCTGGCCCGGCCGGCTGGCACCGCTCTTGCGGGCATGGTGGACGAGCAGGACGGCGGTCTCGAAGCGGCGCTGGAGGTCGCGCAGGAAGCCGAGTATGGGAGCGACCTCGGCGACGGTGTTTTCATCGACGCCGTGCAGGCGGACCAGGGGGTCGAGGACCACGAGGCGTGGCGCGATGCGCTGCACGGTCTCGCGCAGACGCTGCCGGTCGTTGGCATGGTCGAGGCGCAGGATGGGAGCGTCGATGACGGCGATGTCGAGCGTCTCGAAGCTGGCGCCGGCTGCCCGGGCGATGCCCTCAAGCCGGGCGCGCACGATGTGGCCGGCGTCCTCGGCCGCGAACAGCAGGACCGGTCCGGGCTGTTTGGCGGCGAAGCGGCGCAGACAGGGAACGCCGGCGGCGACGGCCACGGCGAGGTCCAGAGCCAGGAAGGATTTGCCGCACTTGGGTTCGCCGCCGACGATGCCGACGGCTTGGCGTCCCCAGAGGCCGTCGACCAGCCACTGCTGCCGGCTCGGGCGGTCCTCAAGGTCGGCCGGGCTTCGGGTCGGGAAGCCCTTCACCGGCGCGCTCTCCTGGTCTTGGTGGGCTCCCCCCAGGTCTCCAGGAAGAGCTTTTCGTCGAGCACTTCACGATCCTGATCGGCGCCGGCGGCGAGCAGCGCATCGGCCATGACGGTGAGCGTCCTGGGGTTGCCGCCGGCATGGGCGACGAGGGTGTCCTTGAGGCCGGCGGTCATCAGGGCGGGGTTGCCGGCCTCCTCCAGCAGGTGGTCGAGGAGGCGCAGTAGATCCTCGTCTTCGGGACGCGTCATGAGGAGGCGCTGGCGGATGCGGGAGTCGATGGGATGCAGCTCCGGCGTGCGCAGTTTTGCGAGCAGCCGGTTGTCACCGGCCAGCACCACGCCAAGGATGGTGCGCGAGTCGAAGTCGGTCGAGGAGAGCAGGCGCATCTCGGTCAGCACCGCGTTGGGCAGCTCCTGTGCCTCGTCGACCAGCAGGAGTGGGCGCATGCGCGTGTCGTCGAGGTGGTCGAGCCAGCGCTGCCGCAGTCCCTTGATCCCATTCCAGCGATTGTTGTGGGCCATGGTGATGGCGAAGCGGTCGGAGATCTCGTGGTAGAAGTCGGCGACGCTGGAGGACGGATGGGTGAGGACCGCGACGCTCAACCTGTCGATGCGCTCAAGGCGCTCGGCGAGCAACCGCAGCGCCACGCTCTTGCCGATGCCGGGCGGGCCGCCGATCAGGGCGAAGCCGCCCTGGCGCACCAGATGCCGTTCGACCCTGCGGCAGAAGTTCTCGACGGCGGGTGTGGTCATCAGGCCATCGACCGGGAGGTCGGTGGAGAAGGGGTTCCACTTGAGGCCGTACAGCGTGAGCATTTCGCGGTTCATGAGGGGTCTCCCCGATCGTCGTCTTCGCCCGGCCCGGGGCTTTCGGCGTGAGGCAGCCAGGCCGGCGGCAGGCCCGTCGCGGCCTGGTCGTCGAGGATGCGCCTGAGCAGCGGCGCGGCTTCGCCCCCGCCGGCGCTGCCGCCGCCATCGTTGTCGCCGGGCCCGGCCGGGCGGCGCATACCGCCGGCATTGCCGCGCCGGTCGAGCGGGTAGAGGGTGCACAGCCGCTCGCCGCTTCGGCCGTCGACCAGATCAACGCTGGCCAGGTCCCAGCGCGCATAGCGGATCCACAGCGTGCTCAGGTGGCGCCACGGCGCGGGAACCTGATAGCGGATGCCCTCGAGCGACACGGTTCCGTCCGAGCGCCGCAGCGTGCGCTTCACGGTGATGCGGAACGCCGCCCTGAGCTCGTCGCGGCCGAGGCAGGGCCTCGACGCATCGTCGCTGTCGAGCAGGCGCTTGAGCGGCGTGGTGCCGAGCTCGCGGTGCACCCGGCGGTGGTAGTCCTGCTCGACCCAGGCGACGGTCGCGTCGTTGAGCGTCTTCAGGGTGAGCGGCTCGACGCCTTCGAGCATGGCCATCAGGCGGCCCTCGACCGAGGCCCACAGGACCTCCATCTTGCCATTCTGATGAGGCGCCCCCGCGAGGGTCCTGGAGTGGATGATGCCGAGCCGGTGCAGCCCCTCCTCGACCTCCCCCGCCATCATCGGCGAGCCGTTGTCGCTCATGAGCGCGCGCGGCAGGCCGCGCTTCATGAAGGCCTGGCAGAGCCCGTGGACGAAGACCTCGGCGGTCTCCTCCAGGTACCACTGCAGGTGGCAACCCACCCGCGAGTGGTCGTCGAGGAAGCCGAGCATGATCGGCGTGCGCCAGGCGCCGGACGCGGTCAGCACCCGGCACCGGGCATGATGGAAGTCGGTGTGCCAGAGCGCATGGCTGCGCGAGACCTCGAAGCTCAGCACCTCGCGCGGCTCGACCGGCGCCCGCTCGGGTTCCCGGTCGAAGCGCCGCCGGCGGCGCTGGCGCACCAACCCGCGATTGCGCATTGCCCGGGTCAGCGTCGCGTAGGAGGGCATCGGGCCGAGCGCCGGATCGACCTCGACCAGCGCCCGCAGGTTGTCGTAATGCAGCTGCCCCGACCACGACGGATGCGCCCGGTACTGGCCGCGCAGCGCCTCGATCAGCGCCGGCGACATCGCCCGCTCGCGGCCGGCATCGGTGCGCGGCCGGCGGCGCAGCGCCTTGACCGGATCCCGGTCCGCCGCCCGTGCCTGGTAGTACCAGCGTTCGATCGTCGACACCGAGAAGCGCACCGGCCCCTTGCCGGACGGGTGATCCCAGTCGCGTTGCGACAGCCGCTCCAGCTCCGCCCGCAACTGCCCCGTGGGCGGCGGCGAGGCCAGCAACGGCCCGACGACCGCGAAGCGCAGCCGCGCCCACCGGTCGCGGTCGCCCCCTCCGTTGTTGCTGTCCATGGCGGCATCTCTCCCTGGCCGTGTCGGGGAGATGCCCATGTAGAGCGCCCTATCCGTTCATGACAGAAACGTTTTCTGCGGGCGCCGCCGGCCCGGCGCCGAGCGCGCAAAAGCCGGTCCACGGCATCAGCCAGACCAGGCTGCGCAACAGCCGCGAGCGGAAGCCGCGGCCCCGCATGGTGCGCAGCAGCCAGCGCAGCGGCACGTCGGCGGGGGGCGCCGCCAGCGCGCCCCGCTTCGCCCCCCACTCCCGGGTCAGCGGGAAGACTTCCAGCCACCAGCGCCGCCAGCGCTTCAGCGTCGAGGCCGGAACCCCGCACCGCCGCGCGATCGTCTGCAACCGCACGCCGCCGGCCACAGCCAGCGCGCTCACCACCAGGAACAGCGCCCCGACGTAGAAGCGGCGCCCGAAGAAACGCACCGACGGCGGCTTCACGCGGCGCCGGCATGACGAACAGCACAAGCTGAAGCGCCGCGCGTCGTCCCGAAGATCCACCGCCAGACCGTAGGGCTTGCGCGGGTAGGTCGCGCTGTGAAGCGTGCCGCCGCAGCGCGGACAGCCGGCCGCTCGGCAGGCCTCCGCCTCCGCCGCATCGACGCGCTTGAGAAAAGCCCAGACCCGGGCATTCGAATGGATGGAGTGCCGGAACAGCTTGTGCGACATTGGGGCCGTCTCAGGTTGATATCACCGTCACCGAGACAAGCCCTCCGGCGGCCTTCATGCAAGATCGCCGGGGGGCAACCACCCCAAATCCTCGATTAATTCGAGCGGATCAGCCCTGATTCCCCGCTGAAATTCTGCGCCCTCTCATGCGACCGATGCAGAAGTCGGCCGCGCGCGCGAGATAGGCCTGAATGCCCTCGGCAGATGGCGTGGCGATCGACTCGCCGTAGCCGGTCACGCCCTCGTCGGTGCGAACCTCGACCAGGATCACGCCCGCGCCGAGGGTAACGCCCTGGGACCAGTGATAAGGTTGCTTGTAGGGGATCCAGAGCGGCGTGGTAACGACTTCGCTGATCCTCACGTCCGGTTCTCCCTGTCTCAGCGTCCGAGCACGAGGTTGGGCAGCCAGAGGGAGACCTCCGGCACGTAGGTCGTGACGATGAGAGTCGGCAGCCAGGCGAACAGGATCATTAGCGTGGTCGGCCACAGCATCTTGCTCACCTGCGTGTTGGCCACCCGCGCGCCGAGGTAGAGCAGCGGCGCCGTGGGCGGGGTGACGTTCCCCATGCCCAGGTTGACGCCGATGATGGCGGCGAAGTGGATCGGGTCGACGCCGAGCTTCATGGCGATGGGCAGCAGCAGCGGCGAGGCCAGCAGCACGCCCGAGACGTCGTCCATCAGCATGCCGATGATCACGATGACGATGTTGATCATGATCAGCGCGACCACCGGATTCGCGGAGACCGAGAAGATCAGCCGCTCGGCGAGCCCCGGGATGTCCTCGAAGATGAGGAGCCGGCTCACGATCATCACGGCGAAGAACATCACCATGACGACTCCGGTGGTGGTGCCGCTCTCGACCAGCGCCTCGATGAAGGTCTTGCGGTTGAGGCCCCGGTAGATGAACCAGCCGACCGGGATGGCGTAGAGCACGGCGATACCCGCCGCCTCCGTCGGCGTCATGATGCCGCCGTAGATGCCGCCCAGGATGACCACCGGCATCATCAGCGCGGGGAAGGCCTTGGTGCCGCGCCGCGCCGCCTCGCAGGAGAACTTCTGCGGCGGAGGCTCCATGACGATTTCCTTGCGCCGCGCCATCAGAATCAGATTCAGCGCGCAGAGCAGGATGATCAGGATCAGCCCCGGCATGACCGTGGCGAGGAAGCATTTGAGCACCGACTGGCGCGTCACCCAGGCGTAGATGATCTGGATCGAGCTCGGCGGGATGAGCAGCCCCAATGGCGCCGCATTGGCGATCAGCGAGGCCGAGAAGCCTTCCGGGTAGTTGGCTGCGCGCAGCCGGGGCAGCAGCACCGAACCGATGCAGGTGAGAGTTGCCGCCGCGCTGCCCGAGATCGAGCCGAAGATGGCGCTCGCGATCACCGCCGCCGTCGACAGTCCGCCCCGCACGCGGCCGACGAAGAGCTCCGCCAGATACACCATGGGAATGGCGATCCGGCCCTTTTCCATGATGCTGCCGGCCATGATGAAGAGCGGGATGGCGAGCAGCACCAGGTTATTCATGCGCCAGTGCCCCGATGTCATGAAGGTCATCGGGTCGGTCTCGGTGAAGATCGCGAGGTAGATCATCACCGCCCCGAAGGCGAGCGGGACGGGGAGCCCGATCAGCAACACCACGCAGAGCAGGATCAGGGCGCCGAGCAGCATCATGGCGCGTCTCCCCGCGCCTCATTGTGCTTGGCCGCGGCGCCGGGCGGACGCGCCAGCAGCCGCACGATGTGCATCGCCGAATAGAGGGTCATCAGGGCGAAGCCCAGGAGGATGACCCCGCGCGGCACGGCCAGGGGGATGCTGTAGACAGGCGTCGCCGGCAGGTTGGGGTAGCGGGAGAGATCGTCCGCCACCATCAGGTAGGCCCAGTAGGTGAGGACGGCGCCGATGGCGACCTCGAGCGAAAAGATGACGAGGTCAACCCACCGCTTCTTCGCCTCGGACCTGATCCACTCCTTGAGCAGATCGGCCTTGATGTGGGTGTTGTCGAAGCTGCCCTGAGCCGAGCCGATGAAGTAGAGGGTGAAGGCCGCCGCCATCATCCACTCCTCATAGGCGAACAGGTTCATCTCGAAGCCGTAACGCAGCACCACGACCACGCCGAAGGTGGTCGCGATCAGCAGCGAGCAGACGACCAGAAGGACTTTCTGAACGAAGACAACGGAGCGGATCACCCGGGCCATCGTGGGCTTCCCGCACGAGAGGCCCGGTGCAAGCCCGGCATCACCCGTTCAATCAACACGTCCAACGCATACATGGGGACGGGTCTGGCCCAGCGCACGCACACGCGCAACAAGAGAAGGCCGCCGCGGCCAGTCAAAGGACAGGGATCGAGGTAGGCCGCGGCGGAGGGCCAGGCGGAGAGGCCCGGTCAGTTCGAATCCGCTTGCAGCCTCGACATCAAGTCGGCGCCGAACTTCTCCTCGAGCAGGGGCTGGACCTCGGCCAACACCTCGGCGCCCATGGCCGCCAGCTCCTCATCCGAAACGGCGACCACCGTGACGCCATGATCCGCCAGCCTCTGTGTGTACTCGGCATCCACCTTCTCGATCTGGTCGAAGGACCACGCCGACGCCTTCTGGAAGGCCGCTGACACCGCCTCCTGCTGCGCCGCGTTGAGGCTCTCCCACTTGCCCTTGTTCATGTAGTAGGCCGTGTTCTCCACGAATGCCTTGTAGGGGATGAAGTGGGTGATGATGTCGCGGAAGATCGTGTAGTAGGACTCCGCAGTGCCGCCCACCAGGCCGTCGACGGTGCCCTGCTGGATCGCGGCCGGCACGTCACCCCAGTTCATGGTCGTGGTGTTGAAGCCCATGGCGGTCACGGAAGCGTGTGCGACCTCGGCGCTCCAAATACGGATGTTCACGCCCTTGGGCCCGGTCGTCGTCGCGTTCTCGGGCGCCTTGGCCGTGGCCACGCCGATGAAGCCCTCGATGAAGATGCCGAGCAGCTTCACCCCCTGACCGTCCATGAGCTCCTCGAAGGTGGTGTAGAAGGCGGAGCCGGGCGAGAAGGCCGTCCGCATCTGGTCATAGGTGGAGACCATGAACGGAAGCCCGTTGATCTCCAGCCTGGGGTCGTTGTGGCTGTAGATGAAGGTGTGGCCGATATCGATGGCGCCGGCGGCGACGTCGCCGAAGACCTGCTCGCCGTATCCGAGCTGGCCGGCGGGGAAGGTCTTGACACTTAGTCCAACATTGGCGGCTTCGAGGTCCGCCTCGATCTGGTTGAGCGCCTCCGTGCCGAAGTGATCGATCGGGTGCTGTCCCGCGATCTTGAGGCTCACTTCGTCGGCGCTGGCCGACACGGTGAAGGCCCCGGCGCAAAGCGCCACTGCCGCCACCACGGCGGCGATCCGGTTATGCAGCTTCATGATCTCCTCCACTACTTCATTATGCCGCCAGTCTGTGCCGCTGGGCGGCGAACGGTCTCCCACCCAAGCTGATCGCCCCTTATCCCGTCGACGGATGCGACCGCGTCACACCTCCCGTGATCCAAGTCTCCACTGAACACACCCCGGGCCATCCGCGTTCCGGAATCCATGGAATCTGACGAATCCGAGTGTCCCTGTCGCCTCCCATACGGGATGGATTCGATAAGAAAATGCCTTCCAGCTCTGCCCCCTGGGCGAAACTTGAGGCTTGACGCCCCCGCCGGGTGAGCGCTACCGCCGGACCTGCCGCGGGCAATGGCCGACCGCGGGCGCTTCGTTCAGGTGTTAAGCCTGCTGTCGAACGCCCCGCGCCCAAGTCCACCCCCATCTGCATTGCGGCGGCGCGCGAGGGACGAACGTCACGGTTTCGGTATCCGTCGAGGGACGTGGGTGACACCTGCCCTCCGCGCAAGTGATCTCTGGTAATGTCAACCAGTCAGACAGAAGCATAACCAGTAGAAATACATCCGAATTGTTAGATTTCAGGTGGTCGATTCAGGGAGGATCTCTATCGCTCGCTTGCTCTCTGAAGTGGCTCCGCTTGTTGGGACAGCTTGGTGGCTGGGCAGCGTGGCCCGCTGTCAGAGCGCCCTTGCGCGTGTCGCTGCCAAATCGGCGATAGCCGCTGACGGTCACGTCGACGCCGATGTGGAAGCCGAACGGCCTCGCGTTGAGCAGCCGGCTGCGATGGACCGGGGCGCGGTCGTGCAGCTCGGCGTAGACGGGAAACGCGTCTAGGGCTGCGCGCGTCGAGAGCGGATTGCAGGCACCGTCGCTCCGCCCGCGTTCGCCGCGAGCGAGCGCGCACGCCGCGACAGAGACGATCGCTTCCGCGAAGGAAAAGGCCACGGTATCCGGCTCCCGGTTGACGGCTGTGCGAGCTCGGTGGCACGCGGCATGGGCGGCCTGGAGGGGCGCGGCATCCTCAGCCCCGACGGCCACTCTTGAACTAGAGAGACAACACCATCTCGACCACCTGGGACTGACGCGAGATGCCGTGCCGGACGTAGATCTGCTTAAGGTGCCAGCGAACGGTGCCTTCGGTGCGGCCCGTCGCGCGCGCAATGTCGCGGGTGGACTGTCCCGCGGCCAGCATCGCCGCGATCTGGCTCTGCGCAGCGGTGAAGCCGAGAGCGGAGGCGACGAGCCCCGGGTCTACCGGCACGCGCTGCGCCGGGTCGACCACCAGCACCAGCACCGCCGGCTGCATCGGATGCGAGGCGTCGGGGGGCGCGCTCACCGGGCTGATATGCAGCACCAGCCGCGGCGCGACGCGCTCGCGGCTCACCACAATCGAGCCGCCCGCCGGCGGGGCGGAAAAGCGCGACAGCGCCTGTTCGATGAGCTTCTGAAGAGCGGCGTCCTCGTCGGGCGTCAGCGCGTGCAGGAAGCCCTCAGCGTCGGTCAGACCGTCACTCCGGGCTAGCAGGGTGCGCGCAGGCTCGTTGACCGCTCCGATCCGCCCGCGCAAGTCGAGAAGGATGATCCCGCAGCGTACGTTCTCGAGTAATCCCGAGGTCACCGCGCCAAGTGCGCGCGCCTCGACCAGCGTGTGACGCACGCGCACGAAGTGGCGCAGGTGGGGCAGAAGACGCGCCACCGTTTCCGTTCGCTCCGACGACCAGCCATCGTCGTCGATGGGATCCGCGACGCTCCAAATGATGCGCGAGCCATGCGGGCCGTCGAGCCGCACGTGCAGACAGTTGGCGTAGTCCGAACGCGGCAGCATCTCGTTGTACACCACGGAATTGCTGGTCTCCAGGCCCGCGTAGAGCTCGTCGACATGGACGATCCGGCTGTCGGACAGCTGGCGCAGACGCGGCACGCGTTCGTCGATCGCGTGGTAGACCTTGAAATACTCGCGCTCCCACTCTTGATGACGCTGCCCGCGATAACAGAGGCGGGCGATGAAGATTTCGAGGTCTTTGTCGGTGCCCCCGTCGGCTGAGACCAGCATGTTGCCTTTGGAGCCTTGAATCTCGTCGATCAGCGCGGAGGCGCGCGGCCACCGCGCGTCGTCGAACGCGGCGTCATGCAGCGACGCGAGAACACGCTCGAACAGCTCGTCCCGACTCATACCGTTCCGTCCGGTCCTTTGCTCGGCAATGCATCCAATCCCGGAGTCTTCGATGGATTCGGCCCGAACCAGAGCCTCGGCTGGTCATTCGCGGGCTCCGTGGTGGCCTCCCTCTGCGCGGACCACCCGGCAGACGCCGCGACGTCGCAACGGACATGGGCGAAGGACGGCGTTGGTTGTACCCAATTCTAGACTCTTTGGCGTGGTCTGACGCCTCCCATACGGGATGGAATCCATCCAAAACTGGTAGTTCCTGGGAATTTTTTTCCAGCCTGGCAATTCATCTCTACTGAATTGGGGGCCGCGCGCAGCCTCTGCCCGGTCCGGCGGTGGTGCTCACGCAGTCGAAGCGTCAAGCCTCGGGGTTCGCTTAAGCGCAGGCGCTAGAAGGCAAATTCTTGTCGAAACCATCCCGTATGGGAGGCGACAGACGCCTGCCAATTGGTCAAATTCGGTAACCGCTGGGTGTGTGCGCCAGAAGACCCGAGGACCGACGCAATCGAGGCACGAGCAGGCGGGGCCATTTGGGCCGGGCGGTAAGGAAGGGAGATCACTGACAATGACGGTATCCGCGAAGTACCTGTCATTTGCAGCGGTGGTAGGACTGGCGCTTGCAGGCACGGGCTGCCTGCACGACGACGGCGATGGTCCGCCCACCGACATGATGGACATGGAGGAGCCGGGAGACGGTGTGACAATGCTACCCGGCGATCCGGCGGCGCTGGCCAATGTCTTCGACCTGGTCGCCAACGACCGCCGGATGGAGGGCGGATCGTGGGGCGCCCACCGGAGTAGTCGGCGTTTCTCGCAAGCCACCTTGACCCACTCGTACGGCCAGGGAGGGATGGCGGACGTACGCGTATCGCGCGACGAAACCGGGGGGATCCTCTACAACGTGGCGATCGAGCCGCGACCGGAAGTTATGCCGCTGCAATCGGATCCCTATGTGCAGGCCAGTCGAAATATCGACACGTACCCGCTGGAACTGGATGGAGTGACATTGTCGGTTGATCCAATTCCCGATCACGAGTTGGGAGATGACTGGCAGGTTTCCAGGTTGACGAACGACTACGACAATGGCGGCACCCTGTCAGTGTGGATTGCAACGGACCTGGAGAGCTCCGACATGCCGGTCTACCCCTGGGCCGAGGCGTACGATGTCGTAGATGACCACACCATTCTCCTGGACGGGGTGCCGGAGCTTCGTGCAGACCAGAGTTATCAGGTGGTCTATATCGGCGATGGCGAGAGCCTCTCGGGATCGCTGGACGGGATCGAGGGAGAGTTCTCCTGTGCTGGAGCTGGAGGCTGTGTGTTTATCGATGACGACAGTCTGACGGAGTATTTCGTGTATTCCGGGGCCGTGACCTTCACTCCGGAAGAGGGGCAGGGGCGCGAACAATCGTTACCCGCAATCATAGACCTGGTGCATCCGGGGGCCGCGTCCGGGGCGGCTGCAGATTACCTGGCCTTCGGCCATTGGCTGTACGTGCCCGAAGATGTAACGAATATGAACGCATACGATTTCGGCGTGTTCGGGAGCGGCGGCCAACCGTTCGAAGTGACTAATCTCGCGGGACTCACGGGTAGTGCCCGTTACGCCGGTCCTGCGGCAGGTGTGTAACCCTTAACGCCCGAAGGGCGTCGAGCAACGCCCCTCCACACGCAAGCGCTTCGGGCCGAGGAAACCATGCGGTTCCCACAGTTTAGCCCGAGCGGCGCTTGAGCGCCCGGCCTCGCCGCGCATGCGATGAAGACGGTTCCGGACCCGCCGCGCAGCTTACCGGGTCATTATAGGAAGCACGCCTGGCGGCGCAAGCGCGCTGTTGGCGGTCGTGGTCGACGGGACGGAGGTTGTCCCGGTAGTCAATAGGGGGGACCCGCGCGGCTTCGCGTAGCGCCTCGCGTTACGCGGAGCGAAGACGCGCGGGGGGTGCCTGTTGACCCACCGGGGCAACCGGGCCGCGTTGTTGTCTCGCGGTTTAGCCCGATAGGAACTCGGGTTTTTTTCCCACATTGGGCTGCCGGTGAATTCCCCGGGATTGTGGCCGAGCGTGGGATGGGTGGACCTGGCGGCTTTGCGTCGCCGGGGCGGTTTCGTAGTCTCGGACTGACGAGGAACAACAAGGAAGAGGCCCGCACGGGCTGATCCCCGCCGGGCCATGGCCGGTTTGCAGCTTCGTTACGAGACGGGGCTTACCGGCGAGGAATACGTTAAGACCGAGGCGTGGCGCGAGGCAAGGCTTGAGCGCTGCCCGAATCACCCGCACGGCGGATGTTCCGTGGGCAGCCACGGCACCTACGGGCGGAAGACCCCGCCCGGTGCGAAGGTTCCCCGCTGGTATTGCCGTGAGAGCCATACGACGATCAGCATGCTGGCCGACTGCCTGTCGTCGCGGCTGCCGGGCACGCTCGACGATCTGGAAGCGGTTGTTGTGGCGGCGGAGAAAGCCGGCAGCCTGGAGGAGGCAGCGAACGAGGTGCGCTGCCCCGAGGACGAAGACGCGATCGAGCTTCCCGGCGCGATGCGCTGGGTGCGCCACCGGCTTCGCCTGGTCCACAACGTTCTTGTCCGTGTCATCGGCCTGATCCCCGACCGGCTGGCGGGCTGCGCGGCCACCATGGTGGCGGTTCGCGAGCGTCTCAACAGCGACAGCGCCTTGATGGCGCTGCGTGGCCTGGTGTCTGAGCAACTGCAGATGCTGCCCGCCCCATTGGGCTTCCAACCCCACGGAATCGGCACGATGAGTCGCAAGGCGGGCTTCCAACACTCGATGGGGCCTGATCCCCCTCCGGCGGCGGCGTAGCGTCATGGTCCCGGGGCCGAAGAGCCCCAGCAACGAGGACCATGACATGAAGGAATCCGACGACGACCTTCGCCAGGCGATCGCGCTGTTCCGATACGGCGTCATCGCCGATCTGGTGCATCTGCCGATGGGCGCCAAGGGCGTCGGCGACAAGCTTCGCGAGAAGGCGAGCCAGACCTATGCCATCCCCGGAACCGACCGGACCCGTGTCGCCGCCGACACCATGCGGGACTGGATCAGGCATTATCGCGATGGCGGCTTCGAGGCGCTCTACCCCAGACCACGTAGCGACCGCGGGAAGCCCCGGCGGCTGCCGGCCGAGGTCGCCGAGCGCCTGGTCACGCTGAAGGTCGACAACCCGACCTGGCCGGTGCGCGCGATCATCCGCGCGGCCGTCGAGGAGGGCATCGATCACCCGCTCGCTCCATCCACCGTGCACCGGCTGCTGAGCCGCGAGGGGCTGTTCGACGGCAAGCCGCCGGACGGCGCCGACCGCCGCCGCTTCGCCTTCCGGGACGCCGGCGAGCTGTGGATGAGCGACGTCATGCACGGGCCGAAGGTCCGGCACGGCCGGAGCCGACGCAAGACCTACCTGATCGCCTTCATCGACGACGCCACCCGGGTCGTGCCCTTCGCCGCCTTCGCCATGGCCGAGAGCGTCCAGGCCTTCCTGCCCGTGTTCAAGAACGCGCTGATCCGCCGCGGCCTGCCGCAGCGCCTCTATGTCGACAACGGCGCCGCCTACCGCTCCCGCCAGCTCGCCCTGATCTGCGCGAAGCTGGGCATCGTGCTGGTGCATGCCAGGCCGTATCAACCAGCGGGAAAGGGCAAGATCGAACGGTGGTTCAGAACGCTTCGCGCCGGCTGGCTCGCCCATCTCGATGCGCCGGTCCTGGACAGCCTCCAGACGCTCAACCGCAGCCTGTGGGCGTGGATCGAGGGCGAGTATCACAACAGTCCGCATCGCGGCCTTGAGGGGCGCACCCCGCTCGAGCAATGGGCACTCGCCTCGGCCGCGGTCCGCTACCCCGACGCCACGCTGGACCTCGACGATATCTTCCTCTTCGAGGCCAAGCGGCTGGTCCACAAGGACCGCACCGTCAGCCTGAACGGCCGCGTCTACGAGGTCGACGCCCTGCTGGTCGGCCACAGGGTGGTGCTGCGCTACGACCCGGATGCGCCGCCGTCGCGGCCGCTCGGCGTGGTGCACGACGGCAAGCCTGTCGGCCAGGCAACCCGCCTCGACGCCTACGCCAACACCGCGGTGAAGCGCGGCCACTACTCCAAGAAGATCGAACCCGACGACCCGGCCCCAGAGCCGCCGCCCTCGCCGCTCAAGATGCGCAAGTTCAAGGAGGACGACTGATGTACCAGCGCCACTTCGCCTTCACCCGCATGCCCTTCGAGACCGTGGCGGAGACCGACGAGCTGTTCGAATCCAGCGCGCGCCGCGAGGCCGAGGCCCGGCTCGGCCACCTCATCGAGCTCAAGGGCATCGGCATGCTCACCGGTGAGGTCGGTGCCGGCAAGACAACCGTGTGCCGGCATCTTACCGCCCAGCTCCACCCCGGCCTGTTCCGAGTCCACTACGTCTCGCTGACCACCGGCAACGTGCTCGACATGTACAAGTCCATCGCCTGGGAGATCGGCATCACCGTCGAGCGCTCGCGATCCTCGGCCCACCACGCGATCAGGACCGAGATCTCGCGCCTCGCGACCGAGGCCAGGCAGTTCCCGGTGCTGGTCGTCGACGAGGCCCATCATCTGCGCAACGACGTGCTGGAGGACCTCCGCCTGCTGACCAACTTCGCGATGGACTCCGAGAACCGCATGTGCCTGATCCTGGTCGGGCTGACCGAGCTCAGGCGGCGGCTGTCGATGGCGGTGCACGAATCGCTCTCCCAGCGCGTCGTCGTCCGCCACCACCTCACCGGCCTCGACCGCGACGAGGTCGAGGCCTATCTGACCCACCGCCTGCGCCTCGCCGGATGCGAGCTGCCGCTGTTCGAGGACGCCGCCGTCGAGGCCCTGTTCCAGGGAACCCGCGGCCTGCCGCGCCAGGTCAACCGCCTCGCCCACTACGCGCTGTCGGCCGCCGCCCTGGAGAAGGCGAAGACGGTCAACGCCGGCCACCTCCAGAATGCCATCGAGGAGCTCAAGCCGTGACCGGCACCGGGGACGCGGCGGCGAACGGCTTCCCGACGCGGGCGCCGGTGGAGCTGGAGGACCGGCCGCGCCAGCAGCAGTGGCTCATCGACGGGCTGTGGGGGCGCCAGGCGGTCGGCATCGTCGGCGGCGAGCCCAAGTGCGGCAAGTCCTTCCTGGCGCTCGACCTCGCCGTCGCGGTCGCCGCCGGCGTCCCCTGCCTGCGCCGCTTCGCCGCCGACGAGCCAGGACCCGTCCTGCTGTTCGCCGCCGAGGACGCCGGCCACATCGTGCGTGCCCGGCTCCAGGGTATCGCGAGCGCCGCAGGCGCCCGGTTCGAGAGCCTCGACATCGCAGTCATCGACGTGCCCGCGCTGCGCCTCGATCATCGCGCCGACCGCCGGCGGCTGGTCGAGACGGTGCAACGCATCCGGCCCCGCCTCGTCGTCCTCGACCCCCTGGTCCGGCTGCACGGCGTCGACGAGAACACCGTCGCCGAGGTCGCCCCCATCCTCGGCTTCCTACGCGACATCCAGCGCCGCTTCGGAGCCGCCGTCCTGCTCGTCCACCACGCCCGCAAGAGCGGCGCCACAAGGCCCGGCCAGGCCCTGCGCGGAAGCTCGGAACTGCACGCGTGGGGCGATTCGAATCTCTACCTGCGCCGACGCGACAGGCAGATCGTCATGACCGTCGAGCACCGCGCCGCCCCCGGCCTCAATGACATCGAGATCGAACTCGCCGATGACGGCAAGGGGCCCGCGCTGCGCCTCCGCCAAGTGGATACTGCCGAGGCCGCGCCCGAGCCCGAAACCGCCGAACGGCGCATCCTCAAGGCGCTCGCCGAAGCCGGGACGCCGCTGTCGCAGCGCCAGATCCGCGAACGCGCCGCGACCCGGCACAAGACCGTCGGCGTCGTCCTCAAAAAGCTCGTCCGCGAAGGACGCGTCCGGCACGACGCCGAGGGGCACTACGGCCTCGCCGCGGGCCAGGCCGAAAAGGCCTCCCCGGCCGCCAACGGCAGCCACCCCGACAACGCCCGGTTCCCGGTTCCCGGTTCCGCCCATCCCTAGGGGTTCGAGGGGGAACCGCTCACGGGAACCACCCTCGCAAACCGCTCGTCAGGCTCCGGCCACGACAAGGCGTCGAGCGATCGGCCCATGGCCGAAAGCTCCGCTTACGGCCATGGATGCACTCAGTCGGGCGGACGGCGGCGGGTCACCCGAAGGGCCGTAGCGCAGCGAAGGAGCCGCGTAGCGGCTTGACGCGCCGACGGCCGGCCGACACCCCCCCACCCCCTCTCTTCCTTCCGACAATGACCAAACAGCGTGGGAAATCCGCCTCGCCGCCGCGCGAAATAATCCGGCAAATCTGCGGTCAGCTAATCTGGGAAACAACACGCGTGCTCGTGCCGGCGCCACGACGACACCGGCGGCGATGCCGTCACGGATCGGACGCGCCGGGGGCGAGCGACATCGCCTCGGCGATGATGCTGCCGACATGCTCGGCCGCCGCGACGAGGTGGTCGTCGGCCAGATGCGCATAGCCGGCGGTCGTGGACTGGCGGCGATGCCCGAGCAGCTTGCCGACCAGGGGCAGGTTCTCGCCGGACATGACGGCGTGACTCGCTACGGCGTGTCGCAGATCGTGGAGCCGCGCCCGGCCGATCCCGGCGTCGGCGCAGATCGCGTGCCATCGGACCCGCACCTGGTCCTGCCACCATGCGCTTCGGGCGTGCTCGGGGAACACGAACGCGTCGGGCCGCCGCTCGCCGGGGAGCGCATCGAGGATCGCGCGCGCGGGCGAACCCAGCGGCACGGTGCGCGGCCCGGCCTTGGCGTCGTCGAGCTGGATCGTGTCCCGCCCGATGTTGCGCCAGCGCAGTGTCAGCACCTCGCCGCGCCGGCAACCGGTAAGCGCGAGCAGCCGGATCGCGGCGACGGTCTCGGGCCAGTCGGCGGCGCGCGCGTCGAGCGCACGGCCGAGCCGTTCGAGCTCGCCGGTGTCGAGGAAGCGCGCGACCGGCTTCTTCGGGTTCATCCTGATCCCGAGACAGGGGTTGGTGCCGGGCGCCCGCCATCCCCACTCCTCGGCCCGGAACATCATCGCGCGCAGGATCTCCAGCGCCCGGTTCGCCGCGCCGGGCCAGTCGCGGCTCGCGGCGTCGAACCAGGCGGCCACGTCTTCGGGGCCGAGCATGTCGAGCCGCATGGCGCCGAACGCGGGCAGGATGCGCGCCTTGAGATAGATGTGCACGGTCCGGCGTCCCGACGGCTTCAGGCCGGGGCCGCAACAGCGCAGATACTCGTCGGCGAAGTCCTTCACCGTCGGCGCGGCCCTCGCCTTGCGGGCCTCCTCGGCGGGATCGTCGCCCGCGCGGATACGCGCCAGCATCTCGCGGGCGCGGCGCCGCGCTTCGGCCAGCGCGATCTCGCCGTGCCGGGCTAGGCCCAGGCGCCGGGTCCGGCCGTCGATGCGCGCCTGGACGATCCACACCTTGCGCCCGCTCGGATGGATGCGCAGCCCGAAGCCCGGCAGCGCCCGGTCGAACAGGATGGTCTCCTTCTCGCCGGGCCGGCTGTCGCGGGCGAGCTTCGCGGTCAGGTCAACCGTCGGCATGGCCGCCCCCTCCCTCCCGCTCCCGGCCGCTTCCGGCCAGCGCCGCCTGGATGCGCCCGGAGACGCGCTCGGCGGCCTCCGCGACCGACCGGTCCGACAGGTGGACGTAGCGCTCGGTGGTCTCGACCAGGGCGTGGCCGAGCAGCTTGGCGATGGTCACCATGTCCACGCCGTTCATGGCGGCGACGGAGGCCCAGCTATGCCGGCAGTCATGCAGGCGCACGTCGAACAGCCCGGCCTCGCGGCGGATACGGCCCCACTGCACGTCGATGTTCCGGATCGGCCGGGTCGGCGGGCGGCCCGGAAACAGATACGGGCAGTCCTCGCCGTAGCGCGGGATCGCATCGATCACCGCGCGCGCGGCTCCCGACAGCCACACCGTGCGCGGCCCCGACTTCGAATCGGGAAGCATGATGCGCTTGTCCCTGATCCAGTCCCATTCGAGCGCGAGGACCTCGCCGACCCGGCAGCCGGTCAGCAGCAGCAGGCGAATGACGGCGACGACATGCGGGCACCAGAACTCGTCGCGGGTGAGCACGGCGTTGAGCCGGGCGAACTCCTCGGGCGTGAGATAGCGTTCCTTGGGCGCCATCGGGTAGCGCCGGGTGTTCCGGCAGGGGTTGGTGTTGTGGAGGCGATAGCCCCACAGTTCGGCCGTCTTCATCATCACCGACAGCACCGGCATCGCCCGGTTGGCGGTGCCGGGCCGGTTGGCCATGGAGGCGAACCAGTCCTGAACGTGCTCGACCGCGATGGCGTCCACGGTCATGTCCCCGAAGGCGGGCAGGATGACGTCGCGGATGAAGCGCCGGTTGCCCGCCAGCGTGCTCGGCTTCCAGTGACGCGCGTGACGTTCGATGAACTCCTCGGCGAACTCCGTCATGGGACGGCCGGGATATCGGGGGCCGTCCCCCGTCTCCGGCGTCTCAACCAAGGTCGTGAGCGCCCGGCGCGCCTGGTTGCGCGCCTCGGGCAGGCTCATCCGGTCGGCAGGTCCGAGGGTGACCGAACGCACCCCGCCGTCGGGCAGCCGGCGGCGCAGGAAGAAGCGCCGGGCGCCGTTCGGGTAGATGCGCACACCGAGCCCGGAGATCGCGTCGTCCCAGACGGCATACTCCTTCTCGCGGGGCCGGGCCGCCGCGATGCGACGGGCGAAGGAAGGGCGGGAATCTGGCTTTGCCATGTGGCGGCTCCTTAGTCAGGGGCCGCGCGGCAGCGGGTCAATATAGGAAGCGGCCGCGGCGGCGATTGCACAGGCAAGCCACGGGGCCGGAAGAGACAGGGTGTACCCTAACCCGCTCTAACTACGGAACTTTCTCTCCATCCATGCATCGGCGAGACCAGGCAGAAATTGCGCGGTACGGGCGGCAGGTGTGAAGCTCTTAACTCGCGTCAGCGAGTCAATTGGAATTGGCGTTCAGCCTCAATGTCGAACGATGGCAGCAAGGCGGTTCAACGCTTTAGCCCGAGTGGCGTCTGAACGGGAATCTGCCCGAACGGGTGAGGGATTGACGCTGCAATCCGCGAGCGGCTTGCAGAGGGTCAGTATAGGAAGCGCGGAAGACGATCACGGTGCACCGCGACGGGCACGAGGTCCATCACGGCATCCGGCGGCACTGTCGGCGCGCCTGCCGCGAGCGATGACGGGACCGGCTGCACCGGGCTCGGCATCGCGGCGGACCGTCCTGTCGGCGGTGCTGTCGTCACCGGCGGCAACGAGCGCGCGGCGCCTGGCGTTGGTGTCGCGGTCGCCTTTGGCGGCGATGTCCGGGCGGCGGACAGCGGCGAGGGGATCGCCGTTGACGCGCAGACGCGACCGGTTGTTGCCTTGCGCTCCAGGCGGTTGCGGCTTACGGTACGCGAAATCGGAACAGGCGACGCTCGGCAGAAGTGCGCGCCGCACGGGGTGCCATGCCGGGCGACAGGTGCGGAGGCGACGCGATGAACCCGATGACCATGTTGAGCGACGGTGTGGCGGCGCTTCGCGCGATGACGGCGAGCGGGCTGGAACGCTGGTCCGGCGTTTTGCGCTTGACTTCCGCAACTGACGCTCCGGGTATAATGCCGGGTCGCCGGGTCGCCGGGTCGCCGGGTCGCCGGGTCGCCGGGTCGCCGGGTCGCCCATACTGTGCGCGCGTCCGGTCATGAGCGCGCCCGCATCGCGGGACCGCGCCCGCCCGCCGGCCTCCCCGCCTGAACCTTCCGCCTCCGGCCGGCGCTGCGATACAGCCCGGCACGCTTCTTCCCCCGACAGTTTCGGTTCCTCCCCCGCCCGCACGGCCGCGGGTGTCCGCCATGCCGCCCGCCGTCTGCGGCATGGCCTGCTGGCGGCGCTGCTGTGCCTGCCGCTGCTGGCCCCCTTCGCTCCGCCTGCCGCCGCCCAGACCGCGCAAGCGCTCGTCAGCAACCTCGGTCAGACATCAGCTCTTCAAACTTCAACGCTCAACAGAGACTTCGCCCAAGCGTTCACGACCGGCAGCAATCCCACGGGCTATCGGCTGACCAGCGTCGAGCTGCTGTTCCTTACGGTACTTGAGGCAGTCGACTCGTCGCACGTAACTGTCACCATTCGGGCCGATTCCAATGGAAGTCCGGGCACTGAGGTCGGCACGCTGACGGTTCCGAACATCCCGATTTCGGGTTTGAACCAGATGATCAGCTTCGCGGCATCCGGTCAGGGCATCGACCTTGCAGCGAATACCCGGTACTGGTTCGTGTTCGACGTTACCGCAGTCACGACTTTGAGTAATTCGCACGGTGCAGGCACTACGACCTCGGATAACGAGGACGCTGGCAGCGCGCCCGGCTGGAGTATCGCCAACAACCACCTCTGGCGCTTGTGGAGTTCCACCGACTCCTACTCTTCCCCTTCTAGGAGCTTAAAACTCCAGATCAACGGCGTGGCGAAGCCCATCGTCCTGACCGGCTCCGTCAGCGTCTCGACGAGCGAGGTGCGCCTTCTGGAGACCGGCACCGCGACCTACACGGTGGTGCTGACGGCGGAGCCGACCGCCGCCGTGACCATGAACATCACGAAGGCCGGCACGCACACCGGCGCGGCGACGGTGAGCCCCACGTCCCATACCTTCAACAGCGGCACGAACGGCACCTGGGACGACCCGGTGACCATTACCGTGACCGGCTCGGACCAGTCGGGGACCAACGCCAACCGCGAACTGACGCTGAGCCATGCGTTCACCTCGACGGACAGCACCTACGGCGGCGCCACCGGGAACCTGCCGGTGAAGGTGGACGACGCGCCCGAGGTCGAGGCGTGGGAGGGCTGGAAGTGGAACCACGGCGCGCTCGATCCCAACCGGAAGATGGAGCGCCCGCGGACCGTCACCTCGACGCCGGGCCTGTCGCTGGGGCAGGACATCGTTGTCGGCCCGCTGGACTACGTGATCCGGCTGTCGAACCGCCCGGCGACGGGGGGCACGGTGACGGTGACGGCGACGGTGGGGGATTCGAACCTGGCGGGGATTTCGCTGACCCCGAACGGGACGCCGCAGAGTTCGCTGACGCTGACCTTCTCGGACCGCGACCCCGCCCCGCACTGCAACAACGGGCTCGGCAACGACGGCGAGGACTATGACAATACGGCGGAATCGTCGTGGCAGTGCTGGCGCCGGGTCTATGTGCACGACCTCGCGGCCGGCAAGACCGGGGTGCGCGGCTGCACCGACATCACCCATACGGCGACGGGCGGCGGGGTGCGCGGCATGACCGGCCCGCACAGCTGGTCCGTCGGCACCATCCGCGCCCACATGTTCAGCCAGAGCCGCCGGGTCGCGAGCGTACAGGAGTTCCGCTGCCCCTTCATCACCGGCAGGGGGACGGACCCGGGCATGGGCAGCACGTCGAACGCGCCGCTCCAGGTCTCCGGGCCGCCGACGGACCCGGTGTCGAACCTCCAGCTTGCGGCCGTGGACGCATCGAGCGCAAAGGCGACCTGGGACGCGGTGGCGGGGGCCACGGGCTACCGGGTGGAATGGGAGGCGACGGACGGCCTCAACGCGGCCGCCGGTGTCCGGGACGGGGTGACGGAGACCGCGTTCACCATCGCCCACAACATGCCCGCGGCGACGTCGCTGACGGTCAAGGTCATCCCGGAGCATGTCGACGGCGAGGGACAGACGCAGGTCCTCGACAAGCTCGCGGGCACGGCGGTGCTGGCGCTGGGGTCGGGGCCGTCCGATTCCGTCGCGCTCCAGGACGCCACGCCCCAGGGTCCCACGGAGGCCGCGCTCAAGGCCTGCGTGCCGGACGGGCTGATGGCGACGGCGGAGCGGCTCTACGAGAGGAACCGGCAAAAGCCGCCGCACTATGCGGAGAACTGGTTCAGCGTGCTGATGGCGTTCGGGCAGCGGACGCCCGCGCAGTGGACGGCGGACGACCGGCTGCTGACGCCGATGAGTGCGGCCTCGGCGCGCCAGCGCGGCTGGAAACGGTTCGGCGACGCGCTGGAATGCCTGGAGACGCATTCGCCGCCGGCCGAGGTCCCGTCGGCCGAGGGCGACGGGGTGCCGCTGCCGTCGGTGCGCATTGCGGCGGGCGCCGGGGTGACCGAGGGCGCGGCGGCGGGCTTCACGCTGGAGGTCGGCCCCGCGCCTGCGTCCGACCTCGCGGTGACGGTGGAGGTGGCGCAGGCCGGCGCGGTGCTGGCGGCGGCGGCGCTGGGCGCGCGCACGGTGACGGTCCCGGCGGGCAAGACCGAGGCCGCGTTCACGGTGGCGACGGCGGCCGACGACACGGACGAGCCGGCGGGCGCGGTGACCGCGACGGTGGTCAGGCAGGACGGCTACGCGGTGGACAAGGAGAATGGCGGCGCGTCGGCCACGGTGGCGGTCGCGGACGACGACGCGACGGCGGTGGCGCTCACGGCGCCGGCGGGCGACGTGCCCGAGGCGGGCGGCGGCAAGACCCTGACGGTGACGCTGGGAAGATCGCTGGTGCAAGGCGAGCGCCTGACGGTGCCGCTGCTGTTCGGCGGCGCGGCGACCTTGGGGAGCGACTACACGCTCTCGGCGCCGCAGACGGCGCCCCAGGGGGTGGCCTATGCCAACCTTGCGAGCACCGACAAGACCAACCCGCCGGTCCTGACCTTCACCGGCCCGTCGGCGGCCTCGGCGACGGTGATCCTGACGGCGACGGCCGACAGCGCGGCGGAGGGCGAGAGCGAGACGGTGACGGTGGGGCTGGGCACGCTCGCGGCCACCGGCCTCGGCGGCGGGGCCGAAGGCTCGGGCACGGTCGGCTTCGCCATCCTGGAGCCGCCGCCGGAGGTCTCCATCGCGGCGAAGACGGCCTCGATCACGGAAGGCGCGGACGCCGCGTTCACGGTGACGGCGAGCCGGGCGCCGGGCGCCGACCTCACGGTCAGGCTCACGGTCTCGGAGGCGTCAGGCTCCGACTTCGTGGCGGCGGACCATGAGGGCGCGGCGACGGTGACCATCCCCAAGGGCAGGACCGGGGCCGCCTTCACGGTGGCGACGGTGGACGACGCGGCGGACGAGCCCGACGGGACGGTGACGGCAACCCTCGCCGGGGACGGCGCGGACGGGCTGCGCTACACGGTGGCGGCATCGCCGGGCGATGCGGCCTCGGTGGCGGTGGCCGACAACGACGCGGCCTCGACCCTGCCGATGCTCTCGATCGGCGACGTGACGGCCAACGAGAAGGACGGGCTGATGTGGTTCACGGTCCGGCTCTCGAAGCCGGCGGGCAAGCCGGTCTCGGTGAACTACCGCACGCGGCACTCCACACCGGTCTCGGCGCGCGAGGGCGTGGACTATCTGCGGGCGGGCTGGCATCTCGACTTCGGGCCGACGGACACCGAGAAGCGGTTCTGGGTCTATGTCTACGACGACAACCACAACGAGGACCCGGAGACCTTCGAGGTGGTGCTGTCGCGCCAGACCGAAGGGGTGGGCATGGCGGACGGGGTTGCGGTGGGGACCATCGTGAACGCGGACCCGATGCCGGCGGCGTGGCTGTCGCGGTTCGGGCGCACGGTGGCGGAGCAGGCGCTGGACGGCATCGCCGGGCGCATGGCGGCGCCGCGCACGCCCGGCGCCCAGGGCACCGTCGCCGGGCAGGCGATCAACCTTTCGACAGGCTCAAGGCAGGCTTTCGATCCCGGTAAGTCCGGGAACGGCAGCGGCGGCTCCGGCGGCTCCGGCGATACGGGCAAGGCCGTGTTCGTCGGCCCGGACGGCAAGCCGCTGTCCGGCAACGGCCTCTCCGGCAACGGTATGGCCGGAGGCTTCGGCGACCGTGACGGCGGCTTCGGCCCCGGCATCGCCGGCCATGGCGACCGCTTCGGCGCCGATGGCTTCGGCAATGCCCACGGGTTCCACAGCGGCGGCGGCCAGTCGCAGACCATGACGATGCAGGAGGCTTTGCTGGGGTCGAGCTTCACGGCGACGGGGGCGAAGGACGGCACGGGCGGCAGCCTGGCCTTCTGGGGCCGGGCGGCGCAAGGCAGCTTCGACGGGCGCGAGGGGGCGTTCTCGCTCGACGGCGATGCCACCACGGCGATGCTGGGCGCGGACTATGCGCGCGGCAACTGGCTGGTCGGGCTGGCGCTGATGCAGAGCGCCGGCGAGGGCGGCTACCGGGATACGGGTCCCAGGCGCGGCGACGCATCCCGCGTCCTGGCGCAGATGTGCAAGGATGCCGAAGACACGGACCCGGCAAGGCAGAAGGCCTGCGACGGCGCGGTCCGGGAAGGCGACGGCAGTGTGGAGGCGTCGCTGACGGCGGCGGTGCCCTATGCGGCGTTGCAGGCCTCGGAGCGCCTCAAGCTCTGGGGCGCGCTCGGCTACGGCACCGGCGAGGTGACGCTCAAGCCGCAGATGGGCGGCAGCTACAAGGCGGACATCGACTGGACCATGGCGGCGGCGGGCCTGCGGGGCGACGTGATCGCGCCGCCCAAGGAGGGTTCCGGTCCCGCCCTTGCGGTGACCTCGGACGCCCTGTGGGCGCGCACATCGTCGGACAAGTCGCAGGACCTTGCGGCGTCGGAGAGCGACGTGACCCGGCTGCGGCTGGGGCTGGAGGGGAGCTACCGCGTCGCCCTCGAAGAGGGCGGCCACCTGACGCCCAAGCTGGAGGTGGGCGCGCGCCATGACGGGGGCGACGCCGAGACCGGGTTCGGGGTGGAGTTGGGCGGCGGCGTCGCCTGGGTCGATCCAAAGCTGGGTCTCTCGCTCGATCTCTCGGGCCGCACGCTGATCGCGCACGGCAACGACGACCTGGAGGACCGGGGCTTCGCGGCGTCGCTGTCATACGACCCGGCCCCGGCGACGAAGCGGGGTCCGTCGCTGACGCTCACCCAGGACTGGGGCGGACAGGCGCAAGGCGGCCTCGACGCGCTGTTCGCGCCGGACCCGCTGGAGGACCGGACGGGCAGCGGCGAGGCGACCTCGCGCTGGGCCATGGAAGCCGCATACGGCCTGCCCGTCCTCGGCGGGCGCTTTACCGGCAGCCCGCATGTGGGCTTCGGGCTCGCCACGGCGGCGCGCGACTACACCATCGGCTGGCGGCTCACGCCGGAGGCCGCGAGCGCGCCCGATGTCTCCTTCGGCCTCAAGGCCACCCGCAGGGAGAGCGACGGAGCGGCGCCCGAGCACACCGCCGGGTTCGAGGCGACCCTCAGATGGTGAGGCACGGTGCCTGACCATGGCGCGGCGGGTCGTCGGATGGGACCCCCTCAGGGCGTGGCGCTTCATCCGCGCGAGCAAGGCGTATCGCACGGCGTGGCGGAAGCGCCGCCCGATGCCCGGCCTGCCGGAACGCGGCCCGTTTCCCATACGCCTCCAGACCGCGGCCGATCTCGCCGCCATGGCCTGGGGCATGATGGCATGGGAGGACCCCTGTGCGGCCCTTCCACTCTCCCCTTTCTGGTCGAGCGCCGGCGTGATGGACGGCCAGGTGGCGCGGGACGCCGCGCCGCTGGTCCGGCTCGCGGCCGAGGGCGGGGCGGCGCTCTCCGGGCTGCGCCTCGCCGACGGGGCGCTGATGCTGAGGATCGAACAGCCCGGCCGCTCGGTCCTGGTCCGTCTGCCGCCCGGCACCGTCTTCCCCGAGGACGGCGGCCTGCGGCTGATCCGCGAGGTGGTCCGCATCGAGGATGTCTGGCTCGGCGCCCCGGTCCCTCGGCCGGGGCGGGAACGGGGGACGGCGGGGACGGCGAACTCCTGCTGGCGCTGGAGAGCGAGGCGGAAGGGCTCACGCAGCGCGAGGTCGCGGTCCGGCTCTGGGGCACCCAACGGGTCGCGGACGAGTGGTGGTCGGACGGCTGGATGCTCGGGCGTCTCAAGCGCAGACGCCGGCGCGCCAGGGCGATCCTCAAGCAGTACCGGGAGATGGCGACCCGGACGTGACGGATACCGTCCCGTCAAGGCCGAAGGCGAAACGCCGCCGCAAACCGCCGGAAACGCGCTGCAATCGCCAACGCTGCGCAGGGATCAGATATCGACCACGAGCGCGTGTCGGTCTCGGCTGTAGCGAGCCCCCGCAACCACTGAAGCCCTTGAAAACATTGATGTTTTCAAGGGCTTTTTGTTTTCGGGAAGACGGATTCGGAGGTGTGGCAAACTATTGGCAAACACCTTGATTCGCACGTCAGCTGACATGAGTGTAAGCATCCGGCGGGGACCGTCTGTGCGATAAGCTGAAAATCGGCGAGTGTTCGCGATCGGTGGTGGGCACCGTGGTGCCCACCGTGGAGCAGACGGAGGCGATCGCGGATGTCGAATGAACAGCAGGCGAATTTGGGTGCCGAGGCCGAGGCCGGGAAACGCCGCCGGGCCCGGAAGTGGAGCGACGCCGACAAGCGGCGGATCGTTGCGGAGAGCTACGCGCCCGGCGCCACGGTGACGGCGGTGGCGAAGCGCAACGACGTGCGCGCCAATCTGGTGTTCGATTGGCGACGTCGGTTTCGCGAGGAGGATGGCGAGGCCGGGGGCGGCGGGTTCGTGCCGGTGATTGTCACGCCGTCGGGCGATGCACCGCCGGAGGACGGCTACTTCGGCGCAGCGCCGGCGGCCGGGCGGATCGAGATCGCGCTTTCCGGTGGCGTGCGGGTGACGGTTGACGGAACGGTGGATGCCCCTGCGCTGGCGCGGGTGCTTGCGGTCGTGGAGCGCCGATGATCCCGGTCCCGGGCAGCGTGCGGGTGTGGTTGGCGACCGGGGTGACGGACATGCGCCGTGGCATGAACACGCTGGCGCTTCAGGTTCAGGAGGGTCTCGGCCGCGATCCCCACGCGGGGGATCTCTACGTGTTCCGCGGACGCCGCGGCGATCTCGTCAAAATTTTGTGGCATGACGGTCTCGGGTTCTCGCTCTACGCCAAGCGCCTGGAGCGGGGCCGGTTCACTTGGCCGTCGGCATCGGGCGGCGCACTGTCGATCAGCTCGGCGCAGCTCGCCTACCTGCTTGAGGGGATCGAGTGGCGCAACCCGGTTCGCACTTGGCGCCCGTCGCGGGTGGGCTGAGGCCGGGCGAATCACCCTGCGCGATTGGCAATTGCCGTGAGGCTGCGAATCTGATTCATTCCCGGCCATGACGGTCACGGCCCGACGCGACGTTGAAACTCTCGAGGCGGCGCTTGCGGCCTCGGAGGCTCGGGCAACGGCGGCCGAGGAGCAGATCACCTCGCTGAAGCTGATGGTCGAGAAGCTGCGCCGTGCGCTCTACGGGCAGCGCTCGGAGCGCACGGTGCGTCTCCTCAACCAACTGGAGCTTGCGCTCGACGAGCTGACGGCGGACGCGACGGAGGACGATCTCGCGGCCGAGCAAGCCGCGGCCGAGACCACCCAGGTCAAGGGGTTCACGCGCCGCAAGCCGTCGCGCAAGCCCTTCCCCGAGCATCTGCCGCGCGAGCGGGTGGTGGTTCCTGCACCGACATCGTGCGCGTGCTGCGGGTCGGAGCGGCTGTCGAAGATCGGCGAGGACGTGACCGAGACGCTTGAGGTGATCCCGCGCCGGTGGAAGGTGATCCAGACGATCCGCGAGAAGTTCACCTGCCGCGATTGCGAGAAGGTCTCGCAGCCGCCGGCGCCGTTCCACGCGGTGCCGCGAGGTTGGGCGGGTCCGAACCTTCTGGCGACGATCGTGTTCGAGAAATATGGCCAGCACCAGCCGTTGAACCGGCAGCGCGAGCGCTACGCGCGCGAGGGGGTCGACCTGAGCCTGTCGACGCTGGCCGATCAGGTCGGGGCCTGCGCCGTGGCGCTGAAACCGCTGCATGACCTGATCGCCGATCACGTGCTTGCGGCCCGGCGCTTGCACGGCGACGACACTCCCGTCCCGGTGCTGGCCAAGGGCAAGACCGTCACCGGGCGGGCTTGGGCCTATGTGCGTGACGACAGGCCGTTCGGCGGTCCGGATCCGCCGGCCGTGCTGTTCCGATACTCCCGCGACCGTTCGGGCAATCACCCGGTCGAGCACCTGAAGACCTTTGCCGGGGTGCTTCAAGCCGATGCCTATGCTGGCTTCAACCGGCTCTATGTGCCGGGCCGCTCGCCGGGAGCCGTGATCGAGGCCCTGTGCTGGGCTCACAGTCGGAGGAAGTTCTACGAGCTTGCCGATATCGCGGCGAGCAAGAGGCGCGGCGAGCAGGCGCCGCCGATCTCGCCGCTGGCGATGGAGGCGGTGAAGCGGACCGACGCGCTGTTCGACATCGAACGCGAGATCAACGGCAAGAGTGCCGATCAGCGCCTTGCCGTGCGCCGGGAGGCGAGCGCGCCGCTCGTCGCCGATCTCGAGGACTGGATGCGCACGGAGCGTGCCAGGCTGTCGCGCCACGCCTCTGTCGCCAAGGCGATGGATTACATGCTCAGACGCTGGGACGGCTTCACCCGTTTCCTCGATGACGGCCAGATCTGCCTCACGAACAACGCTGTCGAGAGGGCGCTTCGGGTCATCGCTTTGGGACGAAAATCCTGGCTGTTCTGCGGCTCCGATCGCGGCGGAGTGCGGGCGGCGGCGATGTACACCCTCATCGGCACCGCCAAGCTCAACGATGTCGATCCCCAGGCCTGGCTCGCCGATGTTCTCGGACAGATTGCCGATCTGCCGCAAAGCGACCTGCACCAGCTCCTGCCCTGGAACTGGAAGACAGCCCAGCACCAGGCCCTGGCCGCCTAAGCCGGACCTCACCAGAGACACCGTCTTCCCTGCGGCCGAGGCCGCGTCTCTGCGCGGTCCACCGTGAGCGTCACCGTGGGGCTGAGCGTCACTCGCCTGCCCACCTTGGAACTCCCCGTCACGTTCCGCGATTCACCGTCTGCGGTCCCCGCCGGATGCTTACACATGAGTCGCAGAATACCCGTTAGGTTCGCAACCTAAGGGGCGCCTGCTGCCGTTTGCCATCGCGACGGCCGCGTCTTCCGCTCGGGTGCCGGCACCGGGGCGGCTCATGCGCAGCGGCAGGGACCGGAGGCCGCGCAGCACGATGCCGTGGTGGTATTTCGGGCGCCGGCCGGGCAGCTCGGTCCGCGCGAAGCGCTCCAGCGGCATCTCGAACGCGATCCTTTCCTGAAGGCGCGCGAGCGGCGCGCCGAGGCAGTGGTGGATACCGCGCCCGAGCGAGTGGTGGGGATTGTGCGCGCGGCCGACATCGAGCCGGTCGGGCGCCGCGAACACGTCCGGGTCCCGGTTGGCGGCGCCGATCAGGACGGCGACGTTGTCGCGCGCGCGGACCTCGAAGCCGTTCACCGTGCAGTCGGTGAGCGCGCGCCGGAAGCTCGTCTGCCCCGGGGCGTCGAAGCGCAGCAGCTTCTCGACGGTGGCAGGCACGAGGTCCGGGTCGTCCCGGAGCCGGGCGAGCTGGTCAGGGCTGCCGAGCAGCGCCAGCATGCCGTTGCCGATCAGGTTGGTGGTGGTCTCGTTGCCGGCGATCAGCAGCAGGCGGAGGTTGTTCGGCATCTCGCGCTCGCTCAGCCCCTCGCCGCCTCGCCGCCGTCCTGGGCGCAGGCCAGCGCGCTGACGATGTCGTCGCGGGGCTCGCCCCGCTGCCCCGCGATCGCCGCCGGTATAGGCTCTGCGGCGGTGTGCCACAAGGACGGTTTGCATGGGCCGCGGTCCGCCGCGGCTTCCCGGCTCGGAGGCCATGAAACCGCTGCGCGGCGGGCGTCGTCACTCCGCCCCCGGCTTGGCCATGCGGTATCCGCCGCGGCGCTCGTTGAAGATCCACTCGGGGCTCGCCGCGTTCTCGCCGAGCTTCCTGCGGAGCGTCTCGACGAAGATGCGTACCAGGTGGGCGTGGTCGTCGCCGTTGCGCGGCCTCGACAAAACGCCGGGCGCAGCCGCAATGTCGCATCACAAACGGCCGCAAATCATGCAACCGTGGATGCGCTTGAAAGTTGGACATGCGGGGAGGAACCACCGCATGAGAAGCCGCCGCCTTGTTGGAAAATGTGCTTTTCGGATAACCGCGATAGCAACTTTCGCGGTGCTTGCCCCGCTCGCCTCCCTTCCGCCCGCCCAGGCGACGGACTCGTCCTGGTACTTCGGCTTTCAGGTTCCGGTCATGTTTATCGACGACACGGTGTCGAAGACGACCGGCAGCAACAGGATCCAAGGCAATGCGGTGCCATACAGCGCAAAGGCTACCGCCGAGTACAAGGCCGGTTTCAAGCTTGCCGGCATGGTGGGCTACAGGATCGGCGGGAGCGTGCGCGTCGAAGGCGAGCTGTTCTTCGGTCGGGCCAGGGTGGACAAGCAGACCTACGCCAACATCGCCTCGGCGGGGAATGCCGTTCCCGTCAAGGTGAATGTTCCGATCTCCGGCAGCGCCAGCCAGACGGGCGCCATGGCGAACGTCTGGTTCGACATTCCGACGGGCTCCGACTGGATCCCCTATTTCGGCGGCGGTTTCGGTCTCGTCCGGGTGGATCAGGGCGATGTGGAATACGACGCCAACACGCTGGCGAACGGGTTCGCAAGACTGCAGAACCCGAATGCGCCGGACTTTCCGCCTGGCTTTGTCCCGGAGATTTCTTCGACCGATACTGCGTTGGCCTATCATTTCGGCGCCGGTATCGGCTACCGGCTCAACGACAGGACGACCCTGCAGCTCGGCTACCGCCAGCAAACCGCGAACGACCTGGAGTTCAAAGGCCGGAACGCCCTCGGCAACACCATCGACGTAAGGACGGACCTGCGGGCGCACTTGTTCGAAGTCGGAGTGCGGATGCACTTCTGAAGCGCGATGGTCGCCGGCGGCTCCTCCATGGCCGGGGCGCGCTAACCGCTACCGGGGCACTCAAACCATCGGGGGAAACGGGCTCGGCGGCGGAGGTTCAAGCCGCCATGACCAAGTTCATGGCCAAGTACCCGATGGGCTTTCCGTCGCCTGCGCCATGCTGACAAGCTGGGCCGAATTCGCCTCAAACCGGTCTTCCAGCGCCAGCGCCGCTTGAACGTCATCGCGGGCACCTGACCCGCAAAGCAACCTTACAAACGGCGGGGAGTCCACAGCTACCGACGGCGGCTTCAGCTCCTGCACCACGCCTGGGGGCACGACCCTTCCATTTGGTTTCCTTATCCGGGAACGAAGAAGACGGTATTGGCGGCGGTTCGGCATGCGCCCCACATGCATTGGTGACACCACGTTGCCGATTGCTGGAAACGCGAAGCGCCGAAATGTCCGAGAGCCGCACAAACCCGATCGGATTGCCGACCGCCGCCGAGACCGGAGGGCTCTCCCCGGCGGCGGACCAGCGCGCCATGTCCGGGCGGCGCTGCCCCGCATTACCGCCACGCTCGAGCGGCAGCTTCGGGAACCGTCATCCGGTCAAGGTCGCCGGCCTGTTGGCGATGCCGGCCGGCCCCGGTCTCCGGCCGCTGTCCCCGGCCGTTCTCGAAGTAACGCCCGGACCGGCGAGAAAGGCCGTACGCGTGGCCCCGGCGCCGCGCCTGTACCGGTCCATCCCGGATCTCTTGAAACGAAGGAGCAACAGACATGAGAAGCCTTGCTGCCGGCGGCCTGGCGATGGCCGCGATCCTCTCCCTCTCGGCCTGCGGCGGGGGCGGCGACATGAGTTCGAGGCCGGCCCTTTCCCCCGGCGACATCAGGGAGCTCACCGGCCTGTCGGCACCCGTCGAGACCGCGGAAGCGCAGCAGGCGCGCCAGCAGGAGGTCTACTCGCGCGCCGATTCCCTGATCTTGTCCACCATGCGCGTGGGGGTCGCGTTCCCCGACGGGACTCGCACGTTCCGGGAGCCGGCGGAGTGCTCCGGGCCACGATGCGAGCTGCTCGATCCCACGACCGGCGAGACCTCCGTCATCAGCCTCGACGACCTTCTGTCGAGCATCGGCGATGCCGAAACCATCGGCTCGGCGCACGGCGTCACCCTGATGTCGGAACGCACGCACCACATGGGCGATGACATAACCTCGCTCGGTGCCTGGATGGAGCACGGTTCGTTCGCGCTCAACACCCAGCGGGGGGTCGACGACGATATCGAGGTCGATTTGGTCTACACGATGGCGATGGGAGATCTCACCGATCGCCCGCTGACCGGGTCCGCCACCTGGCTCGGCGTCATGGTGGGCACGCCCACCGCCGGGGACGACGAGGGCGACCGGCTGGTCGGGACGGCGGCGCTCAACTACGACATGGCGGCCGGCGGACTCGATGCGGCGTTCAGCGGGATCACGAACATCGACCGCGGGACGGCGCATGACGTCGAGGCGGTGTTCTTCTCCGACCTCGAGGTCGGCTCGGACGGGACCTTCGCGAGAGGCCAGTCCGGCGCGCGCATCCAGGGCGGCTTCTACGGTCCCAACCACGCCGAGGCGGCGGGCATCTTCGAGCAATTCGACATCGTCGGCGCCTTCGGCGCGAAGCGGCAATAGGTGCCTGATCGAGGGAGCCTCTCATGGCTCCCTCGATCGGGACAGCTCGAACGACTGGAGATGTGCCATGACGCGACAGTGCGGTGGACCGGCGGCGGGGCGTTCCCGGTCCGGTACGACGCGGCGGCGGGCGGGGCATCCCGGAGTTCCCGAGGCGGCAACCGTCGCCCCCTCCTCCGACGTTCCGGCAACGATCCGCGCCCTCACCGACGCCGACCGCGCCCGCGGACCGGTCGGCCCGGTGCGCCTACAGCCCCCTCCCACGCGGTTTCGCTCCGCGTGAGGCGGGGGCGCTACACGAAGCTGGGTGGGTCCCCCTGTCGACTGCCGGGACAACCTCCACCGTGACCATCAAGGGGTCAACGTTGCACGGCAGGGAGTGGGCCCCACTCCAATCGCCGCGCCCTGATGGTACGAGGGATCGCGCGCTTACCCCCGGAGGCGGGCCGGAAGGCAGGGATACTCCTGCGCAGGTAAAGGCAACCCGTCCTTCCGTGTCCGGCTCATTGTCCTTTCTTATCGGGATCCGAGCAAAACGGTATTGGCGGCGGGCCGGTACCGCCCCCACATCCACTGGTGACGCCGTAGCGGCGTTTCCCGGCAACGGGAAGCGTGCACCGAACCGAAAGGAGCGAGGCCATGAACCACCGCCGCATTCGCAACCTCTTCATCGCACTTGCCGTGTTCGGCATCGCCGCAGCAGGTGCGGCATCGGCGTACGCCAACATGTACTGCGGGCATGACTGGTGCTTCGGGCCTTAGCGGTCCGAACGCAGGCGAGCGAGCGGCGACAGCCGCTCGCCGCAGGCGGGTCCGTACGCACCGGTCGGGCGCTCTCAGCATCAGGCGACCGGCGTGGCGAAGCGATCGACGGTCGCCTTGCTTTGCAGGCGCGCGGGCGCTGAACCCGGCAGCGATCGGGGGCCGCACGACCGGCGAGGGAGCGGAGCTCAGTCCGCCCCCGGCTCGGCCATGCGGTATCCGACGCCGCGTTCGTTGAAGATCCATTTGGGCCTCGCCGCGTCCTCGCCGAGCTTCCTGCGGAGGGTCTTGACGAAGATGCGCACCAGGTGGGCGTTGTCGTCGCCGTTGCGCGGGCCCCAGACCCGGCGCAGCAGCGTTTCGTAGGTCAGCACCCGCCCCGCGTCGAGCGCAAGCACGCGCAGCAGCTCATACTCGGTGGCGGTGAGGTCGACGGGCGCGCCGCCCACGCTCACGCGGCGGCGGTGGAAGTCGATGGCGAGTTCGCCGAGCACGAAGGTGAGCGCGCTCTCGGTATCTGATGGCGCGGTGATCGGTTTGTTTGATGGGCATCGTTCGCGGCTGGTGGGGTGACCGGGGGTGTCGGACGGCCGTCGGCGGGTCAAGCCGCTACGCGGCTCCTCCGCTTCGCTCCGGCCCTTCGGGTGACCCCCCGCCGTCCATCCGACGGAGTGCATCCATGGCCGTAAGCAAGCTTCCGGCCACGGGCCGATCGCTCGACGCAGTGCGGCAACGGGGGCTGGCGAGGGGTGTTACCCGTTACCGTTACCCTGCCTCCCTAGGGGTTCGAGGCGGTAACGGTTTTCGGTAACGCGTCGTTGCGGCCCGCGTGGTTGACGGCGGCCGGCGGCGCCGCGTTTTCGGCGGCGAGGCGGTAACCGCCCTGGGGTGCGCGTTCGACGCGCCCGGCGCGGACGAGCTTGCTCAGCGCTTCGGCGACGGTTGCGGGCCGGGTTGCCGCGCGCTCGCGGATCTGGCGCTGCGAGAGCGGTGCATCGGCGTCGGCGAGGGCTTGGAGGATGCGCCGTTCGGGTGTTTCCGGCTCCGGCGCGGCCTCGGCCGGCACCGGCCGCCGCAAGCGCAGGGCGGGTCCCTCGCCGTCATCGGCGAGTTCGATCTCGATGTCGGCGAGGCCTGGAGCGGCGCGATGCTCGACGGTCATGACGATCTGCTTGTCGCGGCGGCGCAGATAGAGGTTGCTGTCGCCCCAGGCATGGAGCTCGGACGACCCCCTGAGCGCCTGGCCCGGCCGGCTGGCACCGCTCTTGCGGGCATGGTGGACGAGCAGGACGGCGGTCTCGAAGCGGCGCTGGAGGTCGCGCAGGAAGCCGAGTATGGGAGCGACCTCGGCGACGGTGTTTTCATCGACGCCGTGCAGGCGGACCAGGGGGTCGAGGACCACGAGGCGTGGCGCGATGCGCTGCACGGTCTCGCGCAGACGCTGCCGGTCGTTGGCATGGTCGAGGCGCAGGATGGGAGCGTCGATGACGGCGATGTCGAGCGTCTCGAAGCTGGCGCCGGCTGCCCGGGCGATGCCCTCAAGCCGGGCGCGCACGATGTGGCCGGCGTCCTCGGCCGCGAACAGCAGGACCGGTCCGGGCTGTTTGGCGGCGAAGCGGCGCAGACAGGGAACGCCGGCGGCGACGGCCACGGCGAGGTCCAGAGCCAGGAAGGATTTGCCGCACTTGGGTTCGCCGCCGACGATGCCGACGGCTTGGCGTCCCCAGAGGCCGTCGACCAGCCACTGCTGCCGGCTCGGGCGGTCCTCAAGGTCGGCCGGGCTTCGGGTCGGGAAGCCCTTCACCGGCGCGCTCTCCTGGTCTTGGTGGGCTCCCCCCAGGTCTCCAGGAAGAGCTTTTCGTCGAGCACTTCACGATCCTGATCGGCGCCGGCGGCGAGCAGCGCATCGGCCATGACGGTGAGCGTCCTGGGGTTGCCGCCGGCATGGGCGACGAGGGTGTCCTTGAGGCCGGCGGTCATCAGGGCGGGGTTGCCGGCCTCCTCCAGCAGGTGGTCGAGGAGGCGCAGTAGATCCTCGTCTTCGGGACGCGTCATGAGGAGGCGCTGGCGGATGCGGGAGTCGATGGGATGCAGCTCCGGCGTGCGCAGTTTTGCGAGCAGCCGGTTGTCACCGGCCAGCACCACGCCAAGGATGGTGCGCGAGTCGAAGTCGGTCGAGGAGAGCAGGCGCATCTCGGTCAGCACCGCGTTGGGCAGCTCCTGTGCCTCGTCGACCAGCAGGAGTGGGCGCATGCGCGTGTCGTCGAGGTGGTCGAGCCAGCGCTGCCGCAGTCCCTTGATCCCATTCCAGCGATTGTTGTGGGCCATGGTGATGGCGAAGCGGTCGGAGATCTCGTGGTAGAAGTCGGCGACGCTGGAGGACGGATGGGTGAGGACCGCGACGCTCAACCTGTCGATGCGCTCAAGGCGCTCGGCGAGCAACCGCAGCGCCACGCTCTTGCCGATGCCGGGCGGGCCGCCGATCAGGGCGAAGCCGCCCTGGCGCACCAGATGCCGTTCGACCCTGCGGCAGAAGTTCTCGACGGCGGGTGTGGTCATCAGGCCATCGACCGGGAGGTCGGTGGAGAAGGGGTTCCACTTGAGGCCGTACAGCGTGAGCATTTCGCGGTTCATGAGGGGTCTCCCCGATCGTCGTCTTCGCCCGGCCCGGGGCTTTCGGCGTGAGGCAGCCAGGCCGGCGGCAGGCCCGTCGCGGCCTGGTCGTCGAGGATGCGCCTGAGCAGCGGCGCGGCTTCGCCCCCGCCGGCGCTGCCGCCGCCATCGTTGTCGCCGGGCCCGGCCGGGCGGCGCATACCGCCGGCATTGCCGCGCCGGTCGAGCGGGTAGAGGGTGCACAGCCGCTCGCCGCTTCGGCCGTCGACCAGATCAACGCTGGCCAGGTCCCAGCGCGCATAGCGGATCCACAGCGTGCTCAGGTGGCGCCACGGCGCGGGAACCTGATAGCGGATGCCCTCGAGCGACACGGTTCCGTCCGAGCGCCGCAGCGTGCGCTTCACGGTGATGCGGAACGCCGCCCTGAGCTCGTCGCGGCCGAGGCAGGGCCTCGACGCATCGTCGCTGTCGAGCAGGCGCTTGAGCGGCGTGGTGCCGAGCTCGCGGTGCACCCGGCGGTGGTAGTCCTGCTCGACCCAGGCGACGGTCGCGTCGTTGAGCGTCTTCAGGGTGAGCGGCTCGACGCCTTCGAGCATGGCCATCAGGCGGCCCTCGACCGAGGCCCACAGGACCTCCATCTTGCCATTCTGATGAGGCGCCCCCGCGAGGGTCCTGGAGTGGATGATGCCGAGCCGGTGCAGCCCCTCCTCGACCTCCCCCGCCATCATCGGCGAGCCGTTGTCGCTCATGAGCGCGCGCGGCAGGCCGCGCTTCATGAAGGCCTGGCAGAGCCCGTGGACGAAGACCTCGGCGGTCTCCTCCAGGTACCACTGCAGGTGGCAACCCACCCGCGAGTGGTCGTCGAGGAAGCCGAGCATGATCGGCGTGCGCCAGGCGCCGGACGCGGTCAGCACCCGGCACCGGGCATGATGGAAGTCGGTGTGCCAGAGCGCATGGCTGCGCGAGACCTCGAAGCTCAGCACCTCGCGCGGCTCGACCGGCGCCCGCTCGGGTTCCCGGTCGAAGCGCCGCCGGCGGCGCTGGCGCACCAACCCGCGATTGCGCATTGCCCGGGTCAGCGTCGCGTAGGAGGGCATCGGGCCGAGCGCCGGATCGACCTCGACCAGCGCCCGCAGGTTGTCGTAATGCAGCTGCCCCGACCACGACGGATGCGCCCGGTACTGGCCGCGCAGCGCCTCGATCAGCGCCGGCGACATCGCCCGCTCGCGGCCGGCATCGGTGCGCGGCCGGCGGCGCAGCGCCTTGACCGGATCCCGGTCCGCCGCCCGTGCCTGGTAGTACCAGCGTTCGATCGTCGACACCGAGAAGCGCACCGGCCCCTTGCCGGACGGGTGATCCCAGTCGCGTTGCGACAGCCGCTCCAGCTCCGCCCGCAACTGCCCCGTGGGCGGCGGCGAGGCCAGCAACGGCCCGACGACCGCGAAGCGCAGCCGCGCCCACCGGTCGCGGTCGCCCCCTCCGTTGTTGCTGTCCATGGCGGCATCTCTCCCTGGCCGTGTCGGGGAGATGCCCATGTAGAGCGCCCTATCCGTTCATGACAGAAACGTTTTCTGCGGGCGCCGCCGGCCCGGCGCCGAGCGCGCAAAAGCCGGTCCACGGCATCAGCCAGACCAGGCTGCGCAACAGCCGCGAGCGGAAGCCGCGGCCCCGCATGGTGCGCAGCAGCCAGCGCAGCGGCACGTCGGCGGGGGGCGCCGCCAGCGCGCCCCGCTTCGCCCCCCACTCCCGGGTCAGCGGGAAGACTTCCAGCCACCAGCGCCGCCAGCGCTTCAGCGTCGAGGCCGGAACCCCGCACCGCCGCGCGATCGTCTGCAACCGCACGCCGCCGGCCACAGCCAGCGCGCTCACCACCAGGAACAGCGCCCCGACGTAGAAGCGGCGCCCGAAGAAACGCACCGACGGCGGCTTCACGCGGCGCCGGCATGACGAACAGCACAAGCTGAAGCGCCGCGCGTCGTCCCGAAGATCCACCGCCAGACCGTAGGGCTTGCGCGGGTAGGTCGCGCTGTGAAGCGTGCCGCCGCAGCGCGGACAGCCGGCCGCTCGGCAGGCCTCCGCCTCCGCCGCATCGACGCGCTTGAGAAAAGCCCAGACCCGGGCATTCGAATGGATGGAGTGCCGGAACAGCTTGTGCGACATTGGGGCCGTCTCAGGTTGATATCACCGTCACCGAGACAAGCCCTCCGGCGGCCTTCATGCAAGATCGCCGGGGGGCAACCACCCCAAATCCTCGATTAATTCGAGCGGATCAGCCCTGATTCCCCGCTGAAATTCTGCGCCCTCTCAAAGGGCTCGGGCGCCTCGTGGCGGCGGAGCGCCGCGCGGACCCGCGCCACCAGCTCGGTCGGCGAGAACGGCTTGACGATGTAGTCGGCCGCGCCCGCCTCGAGCGCCGCCGCGACGGTCTCGTCGCGGCCGTAGCCCGAGATGAAGATGACCGGCAGGTCGGAGAGCTCGGGCGTCCGCTGCATCAGCTCGATGCCGTCCCTGCCGGGCAGGACCAGGTCGAGCAACACCAGGAGAGGCCTTTCGGCGCGAATGATGGCCGCAAGCTCCTCGGGTTCGCCCGTCACCAGCGGGGCGTAGCCGGCCCCGGTCAACGTGTCGCGCACCGAGCGCAGCATGTGCGGGTCGTCGTCGACCACCAGGATGCGCGGCTGGTCGTCCGGCTGCCGGCCCGGGGGCGGTTCCGCGGGCGCTTCGGAGCCCGGCTCCCTCGCCACCGGCAGGGTGAAGGTGACGGTGGCGCCGCGCCTGGGTCCGGGGCTCTCGGCCCGGATGCGCCCGCCATGGGCATGCACCAGCCCCTTGCAAATCGCCAGACCCAAACCGTGGCCGGCCTTCGAGCCGTCCCGGCTGTGCTTGTCGAAGAGCCGCGGCAACTGTTCGGGCGCGATGCCGCGGCCCTCGTCGGCGACCGAGACTGCGACATGGGCGTCCTCGCGCGCCGCCGAGACCCGGATGGGCGACGATTCCGGCGCGGCCCTGGCGGCGTTGGCGAGGAGGTTGTTGAGCACCTGCACGATGCGCCGGCGGTCGGCCATGGCGCGCGGCAGGCCGGCGGGGAGATCGACGAGGATGGCGTGCCGGCCTCCGGCGCCGACGAAGGTGTCCCGCGCCCGCTCCACCAACTCGGCCAGTTCCGAGGGCTCGGGTGAGACCGAGAGCGTGCCGGTGTCGATGCGGCCCGCGTCCAGCAGGTCGCCGATCAGGCCGCGCATGTGGTCGGACTGCTGGAAGATGATGCGGTGGAACTCGCGCATCTCGGCCGGGTCGAGCGAGGCGGCGTCGTCGAGCAGCGTCGACGCCGAGCCCCGGATGGCGGCCAGCGGCTCGCGCAGCTCGTGGCTGACCAGGCCGAGGAACTCGGTGCGCAGCCGCTCGATCTCGTCGAGAGGCGCCAGGTCCTGCATGGTCACCACCACCGACGCCACCGTGCCGTCCTCGGCATGGATCGGCGTCGCGTTGATCAGCATCCTGACGCTGCGCCCGTCGGGCACCGAGAGCACGACCTCTTCGGCGCGCACGGTCTCGCCGGTGCCCAGATACTGCGCGATGGGGAACTCGGCGAGCGAGACCTCGCTCCGGTCGGCGCGACTGAAACTGACTACCTCCAGCAGCTCTTCCGCCCGGCGGCCGGGCATCCGCAGCCCTTCCACGATCCGGCGCGCTTCGCGGTTGAACGACACCGGGCGGCCGCTCTTCGCGTCGAACACCACGACACCCACCGGCGTGGTTTCGACAAGGGCCTCGAGATCGGCCCGGGCGCGGCGCTCGTCGCGGTGGGTGCGGGCGTTGGCGATCGCGGAGGCAGCCTGGGAGGCGAACAGCGCCAATACCTCCTCGTCCTCGCCGGTGAAGGCTTCCCCGTCCGCCTTGTCGGCGAGGAAGAAGCTGCCGACGTCCGCGCCGCGGTGGCGCATCGGCGTGCCCTGGAAGGTGCGGGAGAAGGCCGGGGGCGGCTCGATGCCGAGGGCGCGGACATAGGCCGAGAGGTCGTCGACCCTGAGCGGCCCGGGCAGCTCGCGGAAGTGCTGGAACAAGCGCGCACTGTCGGGCCAGGTGTAGAGCGCGTGCTGGTCCTCGGGCGTGAAGCCCGAGAACACGAAGTCCCGCGGCACGCCCGCCTCGTCGACGACGGCGATCACGCCCCAGCGGGCGCCGGTGAGCTCCCGGGCGTTCTCGACCACTTCCTCGAGCACGGTGTCGAGGTCGAGGCTTGCGTTGATCCTGAGAACCGCGTCGGTGAGCGCCGACGGGCGCTCGCGCGGGGCATGGCCGTCGCGCTTCGGGTCGTCGGGTTCCGTCAATCGGGATCTCCCTTGTTCGGACGACGGGCACGCAAGGCGACCCATATCGAATCGATACCGAACTGTCCAATCTTCACACGCACAATTCACAGGATATCGCGTACAACACGGCGAGGTCGAATTCGGTGCGGCAGGACTTGGCGCGGAGGGCCGGAAGGCGACGCGCTCCGGGGCCAGGATGAAACAGGGTTCGACAGGGTTCGGGGGCCCGGAACGCCGCGGGCGACACCGCCGGCCACGTTCCCGCGCCGAACGAAGGTCCCGCGCGACGAGATGGGAGAGGGCCCTGGAAGCTGCGGCGAAAGGGAGAAACGGGATGAGGACAGGACTCGCGGTCGCGGTGCTGGCGGCCGCCCTCTCGCTCGCGGCCTGCGGTGGAGGCGGCGATATCGTGTCCGAGAGGGCGCTCACCTTGGGCGAGATCCGGGAGCTGACCGATCTGGCGGCGCCGGCCGAGACGGCGGAAGCGCAGCAGGAACGCAGCCTGGACATCTTCGCCCGCGCCGATTCGCTGATCCTGTCGACGATGCACGGGGAGACGGGCAACGCGGAAGCTCCGACCTTCCGTCTCCTGACGCAGTGCAGCGGAGCGCGGTGCACCGTGACCGAGCCGCAGAGCGGCGCGGTCGACACGATCGAGCTCGTCAACACCCCGCTCAGGCATGGCGCCGCCACCGCGATCGGCGCGAAACACGGCATCACGCTGGTGTCGGAGTCCTCGGGGCATACGGGCGCGGACCTCGCCAGTCTCGGCGCCTGGATGGAGCACAGCACATTTGCGATTCTGAGCGAGAGCCAGACCGGCGAGGAGGGCACGGTCGATGTCCGGTACGGGATCGCCCTGGGCGATCTCGCCGGGTTCCCTCCGGGACCCATTCCCGGGACCGCGACCTGGTCCGGCATCATGGTGGGAACGCCCGTCAGCGGGGACGCCCGGGGCGAGCGGCTCGTGGGGGACGCGGTCCTGACCTACCAATTTCCCGCCGAGGGGTCAGGGCATACCCTCGACGCCGCGTTCGGCGGCGTCAAGAACATCGACCGGGGGACGGCGCACACGGTCGAGACGGTGCTGTTCGAGAACGTCGCCGTCAGCCCGGACGGGACCTTCGCGCGGGGCACGTCCGGCGCGCGCATCCAGGGCGGATTTTACGGTCCCGGCCACGCCGAGGCGGCGGGCATCTTCGAGCAGGCCGATATCGTCGGCGCCTTCGGCGCGAAGCGGCAGTAGACGGCCCGGGACGGGCGAGGCGGCCGGCGCCGGCGCGGGTGGATCGGGATCCCGAGAGCCGGGGCGAATCCGGCGCGCGCGGGTGCGGGAAATTGGGGACCGCGTGGCGATCGCGGTACGCGGCGTGGGCGAATTGACCCGATTTATATCGTATTCATATCGAATCAGCCCAACTGCATACGCACACTATACAGAAAATCGTTTACAACTCGCAACGGATGTGAGGAATGTGCGCTGTGGCGTATTTCGACATCGTGACGCTGATCTTTGGCGGCCGGATATCGACTGCCTGATCCCCGCCGGGTGAGCAGAATGCAGCGATTAGACGCGAGATCGGAACGCTACGGGAACATCGTGACATGGATGGCCGCGGTCTGCCATCCGCCGGCAGGCGGCTTGGTCGAGCGGCGATGTCGGAGGTGGGACAACCGGTCAGCCGGTGTCGAGGTACGGCACCGCGCCGACCAGCGAGCGCATCCGCTCCGCGTGGCCGGCCCGCACCTGCGCAAGGGCCAGCGCCATCATCACCACCAGCGCCAGCCCGACACGGGTCTTCATCTTAGCGAGCCCGCGGATGTAGTGGGTCTCGAAGTTGAAGCTGTTGTCGAGGCGGCTGTTGATCCTCTCTATCGCAGAGCGCCGGTTGTAGCCGCGCCGCCAGGACGGGCTGCCCCAGGGCGTCGGGGTGAAGACGCGCCGGTCGTTCTTGTCGAGATCGATGCGCACGATGCGGCCGTACTCGCCGGGCTCCACCCCGCCCGCCCGGTGGCACGCCTTGCTGCCTGCACAGTCGAAGCCGAAGGCCGCCGCCGGGCAGCGGTATTTCAGCGTGCCGCAGAGGCCGCGCTCGGCCTCGAAGCCCTGGAAGGCCATGGCGCGGACCTCGCCGGTCTGGGGGCAGATGCAGGACACGCGGCCGCGCTCGTCGTGAACGACGACGTCGGCGCGGTTGGGGAACAGCGCCCGCGTGATCGGCTTCGTCGGATCATAGCCCGGCTCCTCCTTCTCGGCCTTCCACATCAAGCGCGTGTCGACCAGCGGCCGAATGGCCCACTTATCCCAGAGCAACTTCTTCTGGGGAGCGTTGTCGAGACCGCGGTCGGCGCTGAAGTCGTCGCAGCGCTCCACCATTTCCGGCGCTCTTGCGAACAGGTTCTCCAGCATCTTGGGGAGCATCTTGACCTCCGAGTCCGACGCCCGCGTCACCTCGAAGGCCACCGGGACCTCGTAGTGGGTGTCGGCGATCAGGTGGAGGCCGTAGCCGAACCATGATTTCACCTTCTTCCAGATCGCGCCGGTCTTGGCGTTCACCCCGCTCGTCTCATGCTTGCCCCAGTCGGCGTCGGGGTCGGAGGTCTTCCCCTTGTCCTCGGCAACCCGGCCCGTCGAGTGGCTCTCGATCGCCTTGCCGTCGTAGCCGAGATGGCGGCCGAAGTCGGGCAGCTCTTCGAAGAGCGACGCGCGCAGGCTCTCGACCATTGCGGACACCAGGCTGCACTCGTTCTCAAGCAGCACGACGCGCCGCAGGAAGCGCGAGAAGTTCCAGTGGCTGGGCACCGTCGAGCGGACCTGCGCCGGATGCGCCACCGCGCATGGTGGCTCCTTCGTACCTGCGCGAAGCTCCAACACGGGCGCGCTCTGGAAAGGCAGCGGGTCGAACCCGCAGAGTTCCAGGAGCGCCGGGTTGCGGCCCATCTCCCGCAGCAGCGACTGGATCGAGGCGTGCTGGAACACCACGCCCGCGATCAGCGCACGCCACATCGACCGCACCGGGTAGTCGTTGCGCCCGCGACCTCGCCCGGCCTCAAGCGCAGCCACGATCTCCTCGTCGGGCAGGGTGTCGAGCACCAGACGCAGGCGATCCAGGTCCGGCAGGCCTTCGACAGCCTGCCAGGAAAAGGGTAGCTTCTCCGTTGTCGCCATCACGTTCTCCCTACCAGGGCTGGTGGATGGAACGAGGGCCTCTGGCCCGATGGCGACACCTTCTATCCGATTCGGGCGGGACGACGCGACGGGGCCGGAAGTGAGCCTGGGAGCGTCGTCGGCTATGGGGTGGAAATCCTCGATCCGCCCTATCCGCCGATCTCAGGGCCGCAGATGTCTGCGAAGCCGCCGGGGTAAGAAAAATCTCGGATCAGCTGGAGCCCTTGATCACCAAGGGATGCGTGACAGCGCACACGCCTCTAATGGAGGAATGTGCGCTGTGGCGTATTTCGACATCGTGACGCTGATCTTTGGCGGCCGGATATCGACTGCCTGATCCCCGCCGGGTGAGCAGAATGCAGCGATTAGACGCGAGATCGGAACGCTACGGGAACATCGTGACATGGATGGCCGCGGTCTGCCATCCGCCGGCAGGCGGCTTGGTCGAGCGGCGATGTCGGAGGTGGGACAACCGGTCAGCCGGTGTCGAGGTACGGCACCGCGCCGACCAGCGAGCGCATCCGCTCCGCGTGGCCGGCCCGCACCTGCGCAAGGGCCAGCGCCATCATCACCACCAGCGCCAGCCCGACACGGGTCTTCATCTTAGCGAGCCCGCGGATGTAGTGGGTCTCGAAGTTGAAGCTGTTGTCGAGGCGGCTGTTGATCCTCTCTATCGCAGAGCGCCGGTTGTAGCCGCGCCGCCAGGACGGGCTGCCCCAGGGCGTCGGGGTGAAGACGCGCCGGTCGTTCTTGTCGAGATCGATGCGCACGATGCGGCCGTACTCGCCGGGCTCCACCCCGCCCGCCCGGTGGCACGCCTTGCTGCCTGCACAGTCGAAGCCGAAGGCCGCCGCCGGGCAGCGGTATTTCAGCGTGCCGCAGAGGCCGCGCTCGGCCTCGAAGCCCTGGAAGGCCATGGCGCGGACCTCGCCGGTCTGGGGGCAGATGCAGGACACGCGGCCGCGCTCGTCGTGAACGACGACGTCGGCGCGGTTGGGGAACAGCGCCCGCGTGATCGGCTTCGTCGGATCATAGCCCGGCTCCTCCTTCTCGGCCTTCCACATCAAGCGCGTGTCGACCAGCGGCCGAATGGCCCACTTATCCCAGAGCAACTTCTTCTGGGGAGCGTTGTCGAGACCGCGGTCGGCGCTGAAGTCGTCGCAGCGCTCCACCATTTCCGGCGCTCTTGCGAACAGGTTCTCCAGCATCTTGGGGAGCATCTTGACCTCCGAGTCCGACGCCCGCGTCACCTCGAAGGCCACCGGGACCTCGTAGTGGGTGTCGGCGATCAGGTGGAGGCCGTAGCCGAACCATGATTTCACCTTCTTCCAGATCGCGCCGGTCTTGGCGTTCACCCCGCTCGTCTCATGCTTGCCCCAGTCGGCGTCGGGGTCGGAGGTCTTCCCCTTGTCCTCGGCAACCCGGCCCGTCGAGTGGCTCTCGATCGCCTTGCCGTCGTAGCCGAGATGGCGGCCGAAGTCGGGCAGCTCTTCGAAGAGCGACGCGCGCAGGCTCTCGACCATTGCGGACACCAGGCTGCACTCGTTCTCAAGCAGCACGACGCGCCGCAGGAAGCGCGAGAAGTTCCAGTGGCTGGGCACCGTCGAGCGGACCTGCGCCGGATGCGCCACCGCGCATGGTGGCTCCTTCGTACCTGCGCGAAGCTCCAACACGGGCGCGCTCTGGAAAGGCAGCGGGTCGAACCCGCAGAGTTCCAGGAGCGCCGGGTTGCGGCCCATCTCCCGCAGCAGCGACTGGATCGAGGCGTGCTGGAACACCACGCCCGCGATCAGCGCACGCCACATCGACCGCACCGGGTAGTCGTTGCGCCCGCGACCTCGCCCGGCCTCAAGCGCAGCCACGATCTCCTCGTCGGGCAGGGTGTCGAGCACCAGACGCAGGCGATCCAGGTCCGGCAGGCCTTCGACAGCCTGCCAGGAAAAGGGTAGCTTCTCCGTTGTCGCCATCACGTTCTCCCTACCAGGGCTGGTGGATGGAACGAGGGCCTCTGGCCCGATGGCGACACCTTCTATCCGATTCGGGCGGGACGACGCGACGGGGCCGGAAGTGAGCCTGGGAGCGTCGTCGGCTATGGGGTGGAAATCCTCGATCCGCCCTATCCGCCGATCTCAGGGCCGCAGATGTCTGCGAAGCGTAAGCATCCGGCGGGGACCGTCTGTGCGATAAGCTGAAAATCGGCGAGTGTTCGCGATCGGTGGTGGGCACCGTGGTGCCCACCGTGGAGCAGACGGAGGCGATCGCGGATGTCGAATGAACAGCAGGCGAATTTGGGTGCCGAGGCCGAGGCCGGGAAACGCCGCCGGGCCCGGAAGTGGAGCGACGCCGACAAGCGGCGGATCGTTGCGGAGAGCTACGCGCCCGGCGCCACGGTGACGGCGGTGGCGAAGCGCAACGACGTGCGCGCCAATCTGGTGTTCGATTGGCGACGTCGGTTTCGCGAGGAGGATGGCGAGGCCGGGGGCGGCGGGTTCGTGCCGGTGATTGTCACGCCGTCGGGCGATGCACCGCCGGAGGACGGCTACTTCGGCGCAGCGCCGGCGGCCGGGCGGATCGAGATCGCGCTTTCCGGTGGCGTGCGGGTGACGGTTGACGGAACGGTGGATGCCCCTGCGCTGGCGCGGGTGCTTGCGGTCGTGGAGCGCCGATGATCCCGGTCCCGGGCAGCGTGCGGGTGTGGTTGGCGACCGGGGTGACGGACATGCGCCGTGGCATGAACACGCTGGCGCTTCAGGTTCAGGAGGGTCTCGGCCGCGATCCCCACGCGGGGGATCTCTACGTGTTCCGCGGACGCCGCGGCGATCTCGTCAAAATTTTGTGGCATGACGGTCTCGGGTTCTCGCTCTACGCCAAGCGCCTGGAGCGGGGCCGGTTCACTTGGCCGTCGGCATCGGGCGGCGCACTGTCGATCAGCTCGGCGCAGCTCGCCTACCTGCTTGAGGGGATCGAGTGGCGCAACCCGGTTCGCACTTGGCGCCCGTCGCGGGTGGGCTGAGGCCGGGCGAATCACCCTGCGCGATTGGCAATTGCCGTGAGGCTGCGAATCTGATTCATTCCCGGCCATGACGGTCACGGCCCGACGCGACGTTGAAACTCTCGAGGCGGCGCTTGCGGCCTCGGAGGCTCGGGCAACGGCGGCCGAGGAGCAGATCACCTCGCTGAAGCTGATGGTCGAGAAGCTGCGCCGTGCGCTCTACGGGCAGCGCTCGGAGCGCACGGTGCGTCTCCTCAACCAACTGGAGCTTGCGCTCGACGAGCTGACGGCGGACGCGACGGAGGACGATCTCGCGGCCGAGCAAGCCGCGGCCGAGACCACCCAGGTCAAGGGGTTCACGCGCCGCAAGCCGTCGCGCAAGCCCTTCCCCGAGCATCTGCCGCGCGAGCGGGTGGTGGTTCCTGCACCGACATCGTGCGCGTGCTGCGGGTCGGAGCGGCTGTCGAAGATCGGCGAGGACGTGACCGAGACGCTTGAGGTGATCCCGCGCCGGTGGAAGGTGATCCAGACGATCCGCGAGAAGTTCACCTGCCGCGATTGCGAGAAGGTCTCGCAGCCGCCGGCGCCGTTCCACGCGGTGCCGCGAGGTTGGGCGGGTCCGAACCTTCTGGCGACGATCGTGTTCGAGAAATATGGCCAGCACCAGCCGTTGAACCGGCAGCGCGAGCGCTACGCGCGCGAGGGGGTCGACCTGAGCCTGTCGACGCTGGCCGATCAGGTCGGGGCCTGCGCCGTGGCGCTGAAACCGCTGCATGACCTGATCGCCGATCACGTGCTTGCGGCCCGGCGCTTGCACGGCGACGACACTCCCGTCCCGGTGCTGGCCAAGGGCAAGACCGTCACCGGGCGGGCTTGGGCCTATGTGCGTGACGACAGGCCGTTCGGCGGTCCGGATCCGCCGGCCGTGCTGTTCCGATACTCCCGCGACCGTTCGGGCAATCACCCGGTCGAGCACCTGAAGACCTTTGCCGGGGTGCTTCAAGCCGATGCCTATGCTGGCTTCAACCGGCTCTATGTGCCGGGCCGCTCGCCGGGAGCCGTGATCGAGGCCCTGTGCTGGGCTCACAGTCGGAGGAAGTTCTACGAGCTTGCCGATATCGCGGCGAGCAAGAGGCGCGGCGAGCAGGCGCCGCCGATCTCGCCGCTGGCGATGGAGGCGGTGAAGCGGACCGACGCGCTGTTCGACATCGAACGCGAGATCAACGGCAAGAGTGCCGATCAGCGCCTTGCCGTGCGCCGGGAGGCGAGCGCGCCGCTCGTCGCCGATCTCGAGGACTGGATGCGCACGGAGCGTGCCAGGCTGTCGCGCCACGCCTCTGTCGCCAAGGCGATGGATTACATGCTCAGACGCTGGGACGGCTTCACCCGTTTCCTCGATGACGGCCAGATCTGCCTCACGAACAACGCTGTCGAGAGGGCGCTTCGGGTCATCGCTTTGGGACGAAAATCCTGGCTGTTCTGCGGCTCCGATCGCGGCGGAGTGCGGGCGGCGGCGATGTACACCCTCATCGGCACCGCCAAGCTCAACGATGTCGATCCCCAGGCCTGGCTCGCCGATGTTCTCGGACAGATTGCCGATCTGCCGCAAAGCGACCTGCACCAGCTCCTGCCCTGGAACTGGAAGACAGCCCAGCACCAGGCCCTGGCCGCCTAAGCCGGACCTCACCAGAGACACCGTCTTCCCTGCGGCCGAGGCCGCGTCTCTGCGCGGTCCACCGTGAGCGTCACCGTGGGGCTGAGCGTCACTCGCCTGCCCACCTTGGAACTCCCCGTCACGTTCCGCGATTCACCGTCTGCGGTCCCCGCCGGATGCTTACTGCGAAGCCGCCGGGGTAAGAAAAATCTCGGATCAGCTGGAGCCCTTGATCACCAAGGGATGCGTGACAGCGCACACGCCTCTAAGCGGTCCGATCGGTTCGCCATCGCCCGGCGGCGGTACGTGGGTTCAGGTTGCGTTGAGCAGGTGTGGGGGCTTTTGACTTGACAGTGCGGATTCTCACCGACGTTATAATTGGGAGCGCCAGAGCGCCAGAGCGCCAGAGCGCCAGAGCGCCAGAGCGCCAGAGCGCCAGAGCGCCAGAGCGCCAGAGCGCCAGAGCGCCAGAGCGCCAGAGCGCCAGAGCGCCAGAGCGCCAGAGCGCCAGAGCGCCAGAGCGCCAGAGCGCCAGAGCGCCAGAGCGCCAGAGCGCCAGAGCGCCAGAGCGCCAGAGCGCCAGAGCGCCAGAGCGCCAGAGCGCCAGAGCGCCAGAGCGCCAGAGCGCTGTGACTGCGTCCGCTAGGCCGGCAGTGGCGCCGGGCGTATCGCCCCTCGGTCCCTCCTCACGCTACGTACCCTGCGCATTTCGCCGTCCGCCTGGCGGGATCGTGCGCGCTGCGCGTGTCGGCGCTGCGACACCCGAATCTGCGACTTCTCCACAAACGCAAAGGACGCCGGAGGCGGGGTCGAGCCGTAAGCATCCGGCGGGGACCGTCTGTGCGATAAGCTGAAAATCGGCGAGTGTTCGCGATCGGTGGTGGGCACCGTGGTGCCCACCGTGGAGCAGACGGAGGCGATCGCGGATGTCGAATGAACAGCAGGCGAATTTGGGTGCCGAGGCCGAGGCCGGGAAACGCCGCCGGGCCCGGAAGTGGAGCGACGCCGACAAGCGGCGGATCGTTGCGGAGAGCTACGCGCCCGGCGCCACGGTGACGGCGGTGGCGAAGCGCAACGACGTGCGCGCCAATCTGGTGTTCGATTGGCGACGTCGGTTTCGCGAGGAGGATGGCGAGGCCGGGGGCGGCGGGTTCGTGCCGGTGATTGTCACGCCGTCGGGCGATGCACCGCCGGAGGACGGCTACTTCGGCGCAGCGCCGGCGGCCGGGCGGATCGAGATCGCGCTTTCCGGTGGCGTGCGGGTGACGGTTGACGGAACGGTGGATGCCCCTGCGCTGGCGCGGGTGCTTGCGGTCGTGGAGCGCCGATGATCCCGGTCCCGGGCAGCGTGCGGGTGTGGTTGGCGACCGGGGTGACGGACATGCGCCGTGGCATGAACACGCTGGCGCTTCAGGTTCAGGAGGGTCTCGGCCGCGATCCCCACGCGGGGGATCTCTACGTGTTCCGCGGACGCCGCGGCGATCTCGTCAAAATTTTGTGGCATGACGGTCTCGGGTTCTCGCTCTACGCCAAGCGCCTGGAGCGGGGCCGGTTCACTTGGCCGTCGGCATCGGGCGGCGCACTGTCGATCAGCTCGGCGCAGCTCGCCTACCTGCTTGAGGGGATCGAGTGGCGCAACCCGGTTCGCACTTGGCGCCCGTCGCGGGTGGGCTGAGGCCGGGCGAATCACCCTGCGCGATTGGCAATTGCCGTGAGGCTGCGAATCTGATTCATTCCCGGCCATGACGGTCACGGCCCGACGCGACGTTGAAACTCTCGAGGCGGCGCTTGCGGCCTCGGAGGCTCGGGCAACGGCGGCCGAGGAGCAGATCACCTCGCTGAAGCTGATGGTCGAGAAGCTGCGCCGTGCGCTCTACGGGCAGCGCTCGGAGCGCACGGTGCGTCTCCTCAACCAACTGGAGCTTGCGCTCGACGAGCTGACGGCGGACGCGACGGAGGACGATCTCGCGGCCGAGCAAGCCGCGGCCGAGACCACCCAGGTCAAGGGGTTCACGCGCCGCAAGCCGTCGCGCAAGCCCTTCCCCGAGCATCTGCCGCGCGAGCGGGTGGTGGTTCCTGCACCGACATCGTGCGCGTGCTGCGGGTCGGAGCGGCTGTCGAAGATCGGCGAGGACGTGACCGAGACGCTTGAGGTGATCCCGCGCCGGTGGAAGGTGATCCAGACGATCCGCGAGAAGTTCACCTGCCGCGATTGCGAGAAGGTCTCGCAGCCGCCGGCGCCGTTCCACGCGGTGCCGCGAGGTTGGGCGGGTCCGAACCTTCTGGCGACGATCGTGTTCGAGAAATATGGCCAGCACCAGCCGTTGAACCGGCAGCGCGAGCGCTACGCGCGCGAGGGGGTCGACCTGAGCCTGTCGACGCTGGCCGATCAGGTCGGGGCCTGCGCCGTGGCGCTGAAACCGCTGCATGACCTGATCGCCGATCACGTGCTTGCGGCCCGGCGCTTGCACGGCGACGACACTCCCGTCCCGGTGCTGGCCAAGGGCAAGACCGTCACCGGGCGGGCTTGGGCCTATGTGCGTGACGACAGGCCGTTCGGCGGTCCGGATCCGCCGGCCGTGCTGTTCCGATACTCCCGCGACCGTTCGGGCAATCACCCGGTCGAGCACCTGAAGACCTTTGCCGGGGTGCTTCAAGCCGATGCCTATGCTGGCTTCAACCGGCTCTATGTGCCGGGCCGCTCGCCGGGAGCCGTGATCGAGGCCCTGTGCTGGGCTCACAGTCGGAGGAAGTTCTACGAGCTTGCCGATATCGCGGCGAGCAAGAGGCGCGGCGAGCAGGCGCCGCCGATCTCGCCGCTGGCGATGGAGGCGGTGAAGCGGACCGACGCGCTGTTCGACATCGAACGCGAGATCAACGGCAAGAGTGCCGATCAGCGCCTTGCCGTGCGCCGGGAGGCGAGCGCGCCGCTCGTCGCCGATCTCGAGGACTGGATGCGCACGGAGCGTGCCAGGCTGTCGCGCCACGCCTCTGTCGCCAAGGCGATGGATTACATGCTCAGACGCTGGGACGGCTTCACCCGTTTCCTCGATGACGGCCAGATCTGCCTCACGAACAACGCTGTCGAGAGGGCGCTTCGGGTCATCGCTTTGGGACGAAAATCCTGGCTGTTCTGCGGCTCCGATCGCGGCGGAGTGCGGGCGGCGGCGATGTACACCCTCATCGGCACCGCCAAGCTCAACGATGTCGATCCCCAGGCCTGGCTCGCCGATGTTCTCGGACAGATTGCCGATCTGCCGCAAAGCGACCTGCACCAGCTCCTGCCCTGGAACTGGAAGACAGCCCAGCACCAGGCCCTGGCCGCCTAAGCCGGACCTCACCAGAGACACCGTCTTCCCTGCGGCCGAGGCCGCGTCTCTGCGCGGTCCACCGTGAGCGTCACCGTGGGGCTGAGCGTCACTCGCCTGCCCACCTTGGAACTCCCCGTCACGTTCCGCGATTCACCGTCTGCGGTCCCCGCCGGATGCTTACGTCGAGCCCGTCACGGCATTCGTCTGCCGTCGAGCAACCGGCGCGCGAGCGTCGCCGGATCGATGGTCACCGACGGAATCGGGAGGCGGCCGCCGCCGCGTTCGGGGACCTCGGACTCGGGGCTTCGGCGGATGCCGTCCGTGGAAGCCGTCTCCATCGCCCGTACCGGTCACGGCCGGGCGCCGGCCCAGGCAACGGCGGCCGGGCGCTCGACGACGTGGTGTCTCACGTCGACGACACAGGAAGAATGCGAGGTTGGGACGATGCTGCTTAAGGTGCTGCTTAACAATCTTGATCGTCTCCCCTCCCCGGCCTCCCCGTCCTCCGCACCGTGGCGCTCCCGCCGGCCGAGCTGCCCACCGCCTGAGCGCCTGCCCGGCGGGGACGGCCACCGTCCTCCCCCGCCCGCTTCCCCTCTCCGGTCCTTAAGCCGAACCCCCGCACGCGCGTGGCGGGGCGCGGCCTGCGCGCTCGCCGCGGCCTTCGCGCTGCTGCTCGGCGCCGTTGCGGCCGAGGCGGCAGTGCCGCGCGACTTCTACGCCGCGACGGTGAGCCAGCAGCTGCTGCGAGTGTATTTCAACGAACACCTGAACCCCGGCTCGGAGCCGGCGGCGAGCGCGTTCCAGGTGACGGCGACGTCTCCGGACGGCACGATCCGGCCCATCTCCGGCTTCGGCAGCGGGATCCACATCTCCGGCGTGACCGTGACGGTGAGCCTGGACGTGACCAAGCCGGTCCGGGAAGGTGACACGCTGACGGTGAGCTACTCCGCACCGCCGACCAACCCGCTGCAGTACGTGGACGGCCAGGGCGTGCAGAACTTCAGCGGGAAGCCGGTGACCAACGAGACGGACGCGACGAAGCCGAACGTCATCGCTGCGGAGTTGAACGGTACGGAGCTCATCCTGTACTTCGACGACCGGATGAAGGCGAGCGCGGCCCCGGATCGCTTCGCCTTCTGGATCCAGCGTGGCGGCAGCGGGCAGGTGCGGCCCTTTGGGAACCCCCGGATCGACGGCAGCAATACGCTGAGAATCCCGGCGTTCAACGCATCCAACCCGGCCAAGCACGGCGAGACGGTCCGGTTCGCGTACACCCCCCCGTCCAACGCGGCGAATCGCATCCAGGACCGGTCGGGAAACCAGTTGGATGCCATTGCGCAATGGGCGGACATCGACAACCAGACGCCGCCGGCGCCTTCGTCGGCGGCGGTGAACGGGGCGAAGCTGGTGGTGACCTTCGACGGGGGCCTGGAGGAGGACCCGGAGCTGCTCCCGCCGAGGAGCGCCTTCAGGGTTTGGCGCGGACGCTCGGGAAGCAATACCGCCGTGGGCCTGGTCACCACGAACCCGGTGGCGGTGAGGGGGACGCAGGTGACGCTGTCGCTGGCCGAGGCGGTGCTGCGCACCGACACGGTGACCCTGCATTATCAAGCCCCCACCACGGGCGGGAGGCTGCGCGACGACGACAAGCGGGAGCTCCCGGTGAAGAGCTTCCAGAGTCTGGGCGTGACCAACAACACGCCCGCCACTACGGCGCCCCAGTTCTCGAGCGCCGAGGTGAACAGGAAATGGCTGGAGGTGATCTTCAACGAGACCCTGCAAACCGCTATTTCCCATAGGCCTCCGCACAGCGCGTTCACGGTGACTGCGAAGCCATTGTACGGCACGGCCCGGACCATCCCCGGCGCCTCCGAGGGCAATGTCGCCATCTCCGGCAGCACCCTGTCGGTGACCCTGGACGGCGAGGTCGAACGCGGCGAGAGGGTGACGGTGAGCTACACCCCGCCGTCGACGAACAAGCTGCGGGGCACGGACAACAACGACGTGGCGTCCTTCGGCGGCCAGCCGGCGGCCAACAACACGGCCGGCGCTCCGGCGCCCACCTTCGAAAGCGCGTCGTACTCGTATCGTGGTGGCGGCATCACGGTCCACTTCGACGGGCCCTTCCTCGGCTGCGCCGCCGCGAGAGCCTGGCGCTTCAAGGTGGACGGCGGCAGGGAGCAAAGTCCCCAGGTGGTCCGCTGCGGGGACCGGTCGGTGCTGCTTGTCCTGGCCGCCTTGACGCAGCGGCCAGCGGTCGAAGCCGCGCGCGATGTGACCGTGGGCTACAACCGGTCGATTGCCGAGCTGGAGGAACGGTCCACGCCCCATTTCCACCCGCCTCGCGGCAGCCCCGGGCCGAGCGCCAGGCTCAGGGGCACCGACGGCAGCGCCGTGGCGAGCTTCACCGACCAGACGGTGACCGGGCTGAAGCCGCGGCTGGCTTCGGCTTCCCCGCCGACGGTGGACGGGCGGACGCTGACCCTGACCTTCGACGAGGAGCTGGACCCGGGCGCGACGCCGGGGCCCTGGCTCTTCCACGTCGCCGTGAACGGCGACGAGCGCTACCTCGCCCGCAGCGGCGGCGTCGCCATCGCCGGCAAGACGGTGCGGCTGACCCTGCGCTCGCCGGTGGCCCCCGGCGACACGGTCACGGTGCGCTACGCCCAGCCGTCGCGCTGTCATGGGCACTGCGCCTGGGGGCTGCGGGGCGCCTCGCACATCGCCGTGGACACCTTCCCCGACCAGGCGGTGACCAACAACTCGGCGGCGCCCGTCTTCGCCAGCGCGGTGGTGGTCGGGAAGACGCTGACCCTGACCTTCGACAGGAACCTGGACCCGGGCTCGAAGCCGGCGCCGGGCGCCTTCCACGTGACCGTGAACAACGCGCGGCGCAGCGTCGTCTCCAACTTCGGCGTCGCCATCGCCGGCAAGACGGTGCGGCTGACCCTGCGCTCGGCGGTGAGCGATGACGACACGGTCAAGGTGCGCTACACCAGGCCCTCCTCCAGGCCGCTGCGGAGCACCGACGGCTTCGCCGTGGAGACCTTCGCCGAGCAGGAGGTGGCCAACAATCCCGCGGTTACCATCTGGTCGGCCATGCTGACGGTGACGCGCCTTGAAGTGTTGGGGGCTGATTATTTTGGTTGCGGTCAATGGCATACCTTGCTTTGCAGCAACCTCCTCACCGACGACAGTTTTACATACGGGGATAGGACGATTCACGTCGGCGCAGTTTATGACAAGAGGGAGGCCGGGACGACCTATGCGTTCTACGTTAAATTCGATCAAGTGGTGTCGCAGGCCTGGACGCTGCATGTCGGCGACCGTCAGTTACCCGTAGCAAACGCGACTCTCACCGACGGCGACAAGACTGCGATCTGGAACACCACCAGCCTTGGCTGGACGAACAACCAGCAGGTCTCGCTCCGCCTGACGACTAGCGGCTCCGGCACTTCCGGCGGCTCGGGCGGCGGCAGCGGCCTCATCGCCGGCGACCCGCCCTGGGTGACCGAGGTGTCCGTGGCCTCGGGCGCGGGCGCGGACAAGACTTACGGGCTTGGCGACACCGTCCGGGTGCAGGTGGACTTCGTCGAGGCGGTCGAGGTGACGGGGACGCCGCGGCTCAAGATCGACATGGACCCCGCGGACTGGGGCGAGAAGTGGGCGGCCTACGAGAGCGGCAGCGGCACGCGCACCCTCATCTTCGCCCACACGGTGGTGGAGCCCAACCTCTCGACGCAGGGCATCGCGGTGCTCGCGAACTCGCTGGCGCTGAACGGCGGGACCGTCCGCGCGGGCGGCGCGGACGCGAACCTCGCGCATGACGGGCTCGACCACGACGCCAACCACAAGGTGAACTGGCAGACGGCGTCGGACGGCGGCGCGAGCGGCACCGACGTCGACGACCCCCTGTGCGACTGCCAGGCCCCGGTTCCGAACAGCGGGCCTCCGACGGTGACCGGGGTCTCCGTGGTCTCGTCTCCGGCGTCGGGCGACACCTACCTGCTGGGCGAGACGATCCGCATCCGTGCGAGCTTCAGCGACGCGGTGAATGTCACCGGCAGCCCGCGGCTCTCGATCGACATGGACCCGGCGGCGTGGGGCACGAAACAGGCGGCCTATGCGAGCGGCGGCGGCACGAGCAGCCTGGACTTCGTCCACACGGTGGTGGAGCCCAACTTCTCGACGCAGGGGATCGCGGTGCTGGCGAACTCGCTGGCGCTGAACGGCGGCACGATCCGCTCGGCGGCGGCGAACGCGAACGCGGCGCTCGCCCACACCGGCCTCGGCCACGACTCCGGCCACAAGGTGGACTGGCGCCCGACGATCTCGGTGGCGGACGCGCGGGCGAACGAGGCCGCGGGCGCGAAGGTCGCGTTCCAGGTCTCCCTGAGCCGGGCCTTCACCAGCGCGGGGCACCGGGTGACGGTGGACTACGCCACGTCCGACGGCACGGCGAAGGCGGGCGCGGACTACACGGCGACTTCGGGCACGCTGACCTTCGCCGCGGGCGAGACCTCGAAGACGGTGAACGTGCCGATCATCGACGACAGCCACGACGAGGGCGAGGAGGCGTTCGGCTTCAGGCTCTCGAACGCCACGGGGGCGCGGATCGGCGACGGCGAGGCCACGGGGACGATCGTCAACGCGGACCCGGCGCGGAAGGCGTGGATCGCGCGGCTGGGGCGCACGGTGGCCGACCAGGTGATCGGCGCGGTGGATGCGCGCATGGCGGCGCCGCGTACGGCCGGCAGCGAGGTGACGGTGGGCGGCCAGCGGATCGCCCTCGATGCCTCCGCCGACGGCGGGGCGACCGGGGATGCCGAAGCCGCGGCGGCGGAGCGCACTCTCGCGGCCTGGCTGCCGCACGCGGACTCCGGATCGGGTGACGCCGGCCCCGGCCTCCGCACCGGGTGGGCGGGAGACCCGGATGCGGGGAACCGGAATGCGCTCCAGGGCCGGAGCATGACGGAGCGCGAGCTGCTGCTCGGGAGCTCCTTCTCGCTCGCGGCGGGCGATGCTGCGCGGAGCGGCCGCTACGCGCTGTGGGGCCGGGGGTCGGTGTCGCGCTTCGACGGGCGCGAGGGCGGCCTCACGGTCGACGGCGAGGTGGCGAGCGCGTTCCTCGGCGCCGACTGGAGCCGGGAGCGGACCACGCTGGGGCTGATGCTCGGGCACAGCATCGGCGACGGCGGCTACCGCTCGGAGGCCGGGCGGGGCACGGTGTCCTCGACCCTGACCGGGCTCTATCCGTGGGTGCGCCAGGCGCTGGGCGAGCGGCTCTCGCTCTGGGGCGTGGCGGGCTACGGCGAGGGCACGCTGACGGTGACGCCGGCCAATGAGGACGGCACGTCGCAGGCGGCGATCCGCACCGACCTGGAACTCGCGATGGGCGCTGTGGGCCTGCGCGGCACGCTGGTGCAGGCGCCGGACGAGGGCGGCTTCGAACTTGCGGTCAAGACCGACGCGATGGGGGTGCGCACGCGCTCGGCGTCGGTGCCGGGGCTTGCGGGCGCGAGCGCCGAAGTGACGCGGCTGCGTCTGGGCCTCGAGGGCTCGCGGCCGTTCCGCTTCGAGGGCGGGGCGGAGCTGCGGCCGAGCGTCGAGGTCGGCGTGCGCCAGGACGGCGGTGATGCCGAGACCGGCTTCGGGGTGGATGTCGGCGGCGGCATCGCCTGGACGGACCCGCAGCGGGGTCTCTCCGTCGACCTCCGGGGCCGGGGCCTGGTGAGCCACGACTCGAAGGGCTTCCGCGAGGCGGGGCTCTCGGGCTCGCTCTCCTGGGTCCCGGACGCCGAGAGCGGCCGGGGTCCGAGCCTGACATTGACGCAGACGATGGGCGGGCAGGCCTCGGGCGGCGCGGACGCGTTGCTCCGGCGCGGCACGCTTGCCGGTCTCGCGGCGAACGACAACGGCGCGAAGGACGGCGGGCTGCTGTCGCGGCGGCGCCTGGAGGTGCGGTTCGGCTACGGCTTCGCGGCGTTCGGCGACCGCTTCACCTCGACGCCGGAGCTGGGCTTCGGACTGTCGGAGGGGAGCCGCGACTACCGGCTCGGCTGGCGGCTCGGGCTGGTGCCGGGCGGGCCGACGTCGTTCGAGCTCGGCATCGAGGCGAACCGGACCGAGCCCGCCAACGACAACGGGGCAGGCACCGGCGCGGGCGCGGAGCCCGAGCACAGCCTCATGTTCCGCGGCGCAGTCCACTGGTAGGGCGCGGTGGAAACGGCGCTCTGTCCGGTGGCCCGGGCCGGTCTGCGGTTGCGCCCGGGCGTGGCAGCGGTGCGCGCACGGGAGGCGGCGGATGAAGGCGCAGCTGAAGCTTGTTCCGCCGGTAGAGAAGGTGCGGTTGAAGGAGCTGAGGACGAGCGACGGCACGGCGTATGTGGGCGTGGAGATCGAGTACCACGCGACGGACGGGGAGCCGACGCGCCAGCAGTTCGGGCTGAGCGCCGACGATGCGGTCGAGCTCGCGGGGCACCTCGCGCAGCTCGGCGAGAAGCTGCGGGCGACGGAACATTGACCGGGCCGGCGCCCCGGTTGGCCGGCCGGGGCCGGGGCACGTGCTCCGCGGCGGGTCTGGAGCGCAAGGGCGGTCGCTTCCTGCCGTTCGAGCGTTGCGGGGTCCATTCCACCTGGATGCTCAGCTTCCCCGCCGCGATCGAGGCGATCGAGTCCGGACGGCGGCGGTCGCGGCACCGGACCATGCTGGAGAAGCTTGAGGATGTCGTTCTCGACATCCGTTACACGGCGAGGGTCGGGAGGTAACCGCAATGTCCACCATGCGCTTGCCTCCCGTGCGCGTTCTTTTCAGCGTCGGCGCCTGTGCGCTCGCGGTCGCCGCCGCCGCCTTCGCCCTGCTGCTGGGTGCCGGGGTGGCCGAGGCGCACGACGAAGGGAGCTCGGGCCACGTGCACCTGGTGGAGACCGGTTCCTTCGGTTGCTCCGAGGGCTGTCCGCACCTGCCGGCGGGGTACGCTGAACCGGGCCCCGGAATTGGGGAGATTACGGTTCACTGGACCCCCGCGACCACCGGGCCCGCGGCGGTCGAGTGGGATGCGTCTCTGTTTGTACCGGGGAACCCGTTTCCTAGCCTGCAAGGACGACTGGCCGGAAGCGCGCGCAGCCTGACGTTCACCGGTCGGGAGCCGGGCGCCCCGTACCACATACGGGTAAGAGGCAATGGCCCGATACTCGGACAATACGGCCGAGAGGCTGGGGCCGACAATGTGGTAGCGCTGGAAACGCTCGTGGGCGAAGGCGCGACAGTCCGAGCCGGGGCGCGCGTGACGCTGGGCCGCAAGAAGGCTCCGCGGACACTGACCTACGCGTGGACGCAGACCGCCGGGCCGACGGTGACGCTGGACGACGCCACTTCGCCAACGCCGACATTCATCGCGCCGTCGGTGAGCAGGTCGACCGCCCTGACGTTCTCGCTCACGGTCCGCGACGGGACGAGTGTTTTCACGGACACGGAGACCGTCACTGTGCTCCCGACGCGGGTGCGGCGCGCGACGGTGGACGGGGACGAGCTCGTCGTCACCTTCGACACGGCGCTGGACGCGACGTCGAAGCCCGCGGGCAGCGCGTTCACGGTGACCGCCACGAAATCCGGGTCGTCCCGCACCATCGCCGGCACGGCCGCGTCCGTCGCCATCTCGGGGGCCACGGTGACGGCGACGCTGAGCGCGGCGGCGGCCGCCGACGAGCGCCTCACGGTGCGCTACGACAAGCCGGCCAGCGGCGCCGTGCTCAAGGACAGCGGCGGCGACGCGCTGCCGAGCATCCCCGACCGGCCGGCGGGCAACATCTCCGCCGGGGACACGACGGGGCCGCGGTTCGTCTCGGCGCAGGCGAACGGGAACAAGGTGGTCTACACCTTCGACGAGGCGCTGGAGGAGGGCGTGACGCCGGAGGCGGACCGGTTCTTTTGGAGAATCGACGGTGTCAACGTGCCGTCGGGCATAGCCGCTTCGATTTCCGGGCGCACGGTGACCGCGACCTTCGACAGGGCGGTCAAGCACGGCCAGGTCGTGCGGGTGTGGGCTCACCGTGCGATCGAAGACGACGCCAACAACATCACGGACCTTTCGGGCAACCTGGCGGCGCGTGTCATAAACAGGCCTGCGGACAACGTGACGCCGCCGGCGTACTCGTCGGCGGTGGTGAACGGGGACGAGCTGACCGTCACCTTCGACGGGGGCCTGGACGGGACGTCGGTGCCGGCGGCATCCGCGTTCACGGTGAAGTCGACGCTCGCGGGGACGCAGCGCGACGTGGCGCTGGCGGCCACGAATCCGGTCTCCGTCAGCGGCGCGACCGCGGTGCTGACGCTGGCCGAGACGCTGCAGCGCGTCGAGACGGTGACGGTGGCCTACGCGGCGCCGGCGACGGGGAAGCTCCGGGACGCGGACAAGCGGAAGCTGCCGGTGCCGGACTTCGCGGCGAAGACGGCGGCCAACAACTCCCCGGCGGACACGACGAAGCCGCGGTTCGTCTCGACGCAGGCGAACGGTGCGACGCTGACGGTGACCTTCGACGAGCTCCTGGACGCGAGCGTGACGCCGGCGGTGGGGGTCTTTTCGAGGATATTGGGCAACGACTTCACCGGCGCCGTCCGGTCGTCGGGGATCTCGATTTCCGGCAAGACCGTGACCGTGACGTTCCCGACGTCGGCGGGCCACGGAAACCGCGTGCGGGTGGCCCACACCGGGGCGGCGAACGCGGCGAACGCGCTGAAGGACCTGGCGGGCAACCTGGTGCCGGCCAGCGTGATCGCGTTCGACGACAACGTGCCCAACGTCACCCCGCCGGCGTACTCGTCCGCGTCGGTGAACGGGGCGTCGCTGACCATCACCTTCGACGGTGCGCTGGACGAGACGTCGGTGCCGGCGGCCTCGGCGTTCACGGTGAAGGCGACGCGCGGGGGGACGGAGCGCGACGTGGCGCTGGCGGCCAGCGGGGCGGTGGACGTCGACGGCGCGACGGTGGTGCTCACGCTGGCCGAGGCGGTGCTGCCCGCCGCCGTCGACACGGCGGTGACGGTGGCGTACGCGGCGCCGGCGACGGGGAAGCTGCAGGACTCGGACAACGAGAAGCTCGCGGTGACGGGCTTCGACGACACGAAGACCGCGACCAACGCCACCCCGGCGGACACGACGGGTCCGGCGTTCGTCTCGGCGCAGGCGAACGGCACGACGGTGACCGTCACCTTCGACGAGCTGCTCGACGAGAGCGTGACGCCGGCAGTGAACCGGTTCCAGCGGTCCGTCGGCGGCGCCGACACGGTTTCCAGCAACGTGTCGATCGACGGGCGCATCGTGACCGCGACGTTCGCCACGTCGGTGGGGCACGGCGCGTCGGTAACGCTCGCCTACGGCCTCGCGACCAACGCGAGCGAGCGGCTCAAGGACCTGGCGGGCAACGACGCCCCGGCGTTCAGCAACCAGTCCGTGACCAACGTGACGCCGCCCGCGTACCAGTCTGCGTCGGTGAACGGGGACGAGCTGACGATCACCTTCGACGGCGGTCTGGACGAGACGTCGGTGCCGGCGGCCAGCGCGTTCACGGTGAAGGCGACGCGCGGGGGGACGGAGCGCGACGTGGCGCTGGCGGCCAGCGGGGCGGTCACGGTCGACGACGCGACGGCGGTGCTGACGCTGGCGGAGGCGGTGCTGGCGATCGACACGACGGTGACGGTGGCCTACGCGGCGCCGGCGACGGGGAAGCTCCGGGACGCGGACAACCTGAAGCTCGCGGTGACGGGCTTCGACGACACGAAGACGGTGACCAACGCCACGCCGGCGGACACGACGCGCCCGTCGTTCGTCTCGGCGCAGGCGAACGGGAATACGGTGGTCTACACCTTCGACGAGGAGCTCGACGAGAGCGTGACGCCCAAGGCGGACCGTTTCATCATGCGAATCGGCGGTCCCGGTTCTCCGGCACCGCAGGCCACCAGCGCTTCGATCTCCGGGCGCACGGTGACCGCGACCTTCGCCACGGCGGCCGGTCACGACGATGGCGTGCGCGTGTGGTACCAGCTGGCGGTCGACACCGCCCGGCGGCTCACGGACCTTTCAGGCAACGAGGTGCGGCGTGTCGACAATGTTTCTGCGACCAACGTGACCCCGCCTGCGGTCTCCTCGGCGTCGGTGAACGGGTCGTCGCTGACCATCACCTTCGACGGGGGTCTGGACGGGATGTCGGTGCCGGCGGCGTCGGCGTTCACGGTGAAGTCGACGCTGGCGGGGACGCAGCGCGACGTGGCGCTGGCGGCCACCGGGGCAGTCTCCGTCAGCGGCGCGACGGTGACGCTGACGCTGGCCGAGACGCTGCTGCCCGTCGAGACGGTGACGGTGGCGTACGCGGCGCCGGCGACGGGGGCGAAGCTGGAGGACGCGGAGCGCCGGACGGGGCCCGTGGCGGACTTCCCGGCGCGGGCCGTGACCAACAACTCCCCGGCGGACACGACGGCTCCGTCGTTCGTCTCGACGCAGGCGAACGGACGGACGCTGACGGTGACCTTCGACGAGCTCCTGGACGCGAGCGTGACGCTGCCGGTCGGTATCTTTGAGAGGGTACTGGGCGACGACGTCGCCGGAGCCGCCCGGTCGACGGGGGTATCGATTTCCGGCAAGACCGTGACCGCGACGTTCGCGACGTCGGCGGGCCACGGAACCCGCGTGCGGGCGATCCACCGCGGGCCCGGGGTGTCCGGAGACGTGAACGCGCTGAAGGACCTGGCGGGCAATCGGGTGCCGGTCAGCACCGAGGCGTTCAACGACAACGTGCCCAACGTGACGCCGCCGGCGTACTCCTCGGCGTCGGTGGACGGGGACGAGCTGACCGTCACCTTCGACGGCGGTCTGGACGAGACGTCGGTGCCGGCGGCCAGCGCGTTCACGGTGAAGGCGACGCGCGCGGGGACGGAGCGGAACGTGGCGCTGGCGGCCACCGGGGCGGTGGACGTCGACGGCGCGACGGTGGCGCTGAGGCTGGCGGAGGCGGTGCTGGCGATCGACACGACGGTGACGGTGGCCTACACGGCGCCGGCGACGGGCAAGCTGCAGGACGCGGACAACCTGAAGCTTCCGGTGACGGGCTTCGACGTCACCAAGACCGCGACCAATGCCACACCGGCGGACACGACGGCCCCGACGAGCTCGGAGTCGATGAACGGTGCGGTGCTGACGCTGGCGTTCGACGAGGCGCTCGACGAGAGTTCGGTGCCCGACACGAGCAAGATTTGCGTCACGCGCCCCGGCGGCACCTGTACCGCCTCCACCCGCATCACCGTGAGCGGCGCGACGGTGACCGCGACGTTTGCCTTCACGGTGGCCCACGGTGAAGCGCTGCAGATGGTTTACCACCCGGGTGGCGCCAATCGGATCAAGGACCTCAGCGGCAACGAGGCGACGAGTTTCGTGAATCGGAGACTGACCAACGTGACGCCGCCGGCGTACTCCTCGGCGTCGGTGGACGGGGACGAGCTGACCGTCACCTTCGACGGGGGTCTGGACGAGACGTCGGTGCCGGCGGCGAGCGCGTTCACGGTGAAGGCGACGCGCGGCACGACGGAGCGAGACGTGCCGCTGGCGGCCAGCGGGGCGGTGGAGGTCGACGGCGCGACGGTGGCGCTGACGCTGGCGGAGGAAGTGCTGCGCATCGACACGGTGACGGTGGCGTACGCGGCGCCGCCGACGGGGAAGCTTCAGGACGCGGACCAGGAAAAGCGTAAGCATCCGGCGGGGACCGTCTGTGCGATAAGCTGAAAATCGGCGAGTGTTCGCGATCGGTGGTGGGCACCGTGGTGCCCACCGTGGAGCAGACGGAGGCGATCGCGGATGTCGAATGAACAGCAGGCGAATTTGGGTGCCGAGGCCGAGGCCGGGAAACGCCGCCGGGCCCGGAAGTGGAGCGACGCCGACAAGCGGCGGATCGTTGCGGAGAGCTACGCGCCCGGCGCCACGGTGACGGCGTTGGCGAAGCGCAACGACGTGCGCGCCAATCTGGTGTTCGATTGGCGACGTCGGTTTCGCGAGGAGGATGGCGAGGCCGGGGGCGGCGGGTTCGTGCCGGTGATTGTCACGCCGTCGGGCGATGCACCGCCGGAGGACGGCTACTTCGGCGCAGCGCCGGCGGCCGGGCGGATCGAGATCGCGCTTTCCGGTGGCGTGCGGGTGACGGTTGACGGAACGGTGGATGCCCCTGCGCTGGCGCGGGTGCTTGCGGTCGTGGAGCGCCGATGATCCCGGTCCCGGGCAGCGTGCGGGTGTGGTTGGCGACCGGGGTGACGGACATGCGCCGTGGCATGAACACGCTGGCGCTTCAGGTTCAGGAGGGTCTCGGCCGCGATCCCCACGCGGGGGATCTCTACGTGTTCCGCGGACGCCGCGGCGATCTCGTCAAAATTTTGTGGCATGACGGTCTCGGGTTCTCGCTCTACGCCAAGCGCCTGGAGCGGGGCCGGTTCACTTGGCCGTCGGCATCGGGCGGCGCACTGTCGATCAGCTCGGCGCAGCTCGCCTACCTGCTTGAGGGGATCGAGTGGCGCAACCCGGTTCGCACTTGGCGCCCGTCGCGGGTGGGCTGAGGCCGGGCGAATCACCCTGCGCGATTGGCAATTGCCGTGAGGCTGCGAATCTGATTCATTCCCGGCCATGACGGTCACGGCCCGACGCGACGTTGAAACTCTCGAGGCGGCGCTTGCGGCCTCGGAGGCTCGGGCAACGGCGGCCGAGGAGCAGATCACCTCGCTGAAGCTGATGGTCGAGAAGCTGCGCCGTGCGCTCTACGGGCAGCGCTCGGAGCGCACGGTGCGTCTCCTCAACCAACTGGAGCTTGCGCTCGACGAGCTGACGGCGGACGCGACGGAGGACGATCTCGCGGCCGAGCAAGCCGCGGCCGAGACCACCCAGGTCAAGGGGTTCACGCGCCGCAAGCCGTCGCGCAAGCCCTTCCCCGAGCATCTGCCGCGCGAGCGGGTGGTGGTTCCTGCACCGACATCGTGCGCGTGCTGCGGGTCGGAGCGGCTGTCGAAGATCGGCGAGGACGTGACCGAGACGCTTGAGGTGATCCCGCGCCGGTGGAAGGTGATCCAGACGATCCGCGAGAAGTTCACCTGCCGCGATTGCGAGAAGGTCTCGCAGCCGCCGGCGCCGTTCCACGCGGTGCCGCGAGGTTGGGCGGGTCCGAACCTTCTGGCGACGATCGTGTTCGAGAAATATGGCCAGCACCAGCCGTTGAACCGGCAGCGCGAGCGCTACGCGCGCGAGGGGGTCGACCTGAGCCTGTCGACGCTGGCCGATCAGGTCGGGGCCTGCGCCGTGGCGCTGAAACCGCTGCATGACCTGATCGCCGATCACGTGCTTGCGGCCCGGCGCTTGCACGGCGACGACACTCCCGTCCCGGTGCTGGCCAAGGGCAAGACCGTCACCGGGCGGGCTTGGGCCTATGTGCGTGACGACAGGCCGTTCGGCGGTCCGGATCCGCCGGCCGTGCTGTTCCGATACTCCCGCGACCGTTCGGGCAATCACCCGGTCGAGCACCTGAAGACCTTTGCCGGGGTGCTTCAAGCCGATGCCTATGCTGGCTTCAACCGGCTCTATGTGCCGGGCCGCTCGCCGGGAGCCGTGATCGAGGCCCTGTGCTGGGCTCACAGTCGGAGGAAGTTCTACGAGCTTGCCGATATCGCGGCGAGCAAGAGGCGCGGCGAGCAGGCGCCGCCGATCTCGCCGCTGGCGATGGAGGCGGTGAAGCGGACCGACGCGCTGTTCGACATCGAACGCGAGATCAACGGCAAGAGTGCCGATCAGCGCCTTGCCGTGCGCCGGGAGGCGAGCGCGCCGCTCGTCGCCGATCTCGAGGACTGGATGCGCACGGAGCGTGCCAGGCTGTCGCGCCACGCCTCTGTCGCCAAGGCGATGGATTACATGCTCAGACGCTGGGACGGCTTCACCCGTTTCCTCGATGACGGCCAGATCTGCCTCACGAACAACGCTGTCGAGAGGGCGCTTCGGGTCATCGCTTTGGGACGAAAATCCTGGCTGTTCTGCGGCTCCGATCGCGGCGGAGTGCGGGCGGCGGCGATGTACACCCTCATCGGCACCGCCAAGCTCAACGATGTCGATCCCCAGGCCTGGCTCGCCGATGTTCTCGGACAGATTGCCGATCTGCCGCAAAGCGACCTGCACCAGCTCCTGCCCTGGAACTGGAAGACAGCCCAGCACCAGGCCCTGGCCGCCTAAGCCGGACCTCACCAGAGACACCGTCTTCCCTGCGGCCGAGGCCGCGTCTCTGCGCGGTCCACCGTGAGCGTCACCGTGGGGCTGAGCGTCACTCGCCTGCCCACCTTGGAACTCCCCGTCACGTTCCGCGATTCACCGTCTGCGGTCCCCGCCGGATGCTTACGGAAAAGCTGCCGGTGACGGGCTTCGACGGTAAGCATCCGGCGGGGACCGTCTGTGCGATAAGCTGAAAATCGGCGAGTGTTCGCGATCGGTGGTGGGCACCGTGGTGCCCACCGTGGAGCAGACGGAGGCGATCGCGGATGTCGAATGAACAGCAGGCGAATTTGGGTGCCGAGGCCGAGGCCGGGAAACGCCGCCGGGCCCGGAAGTGGAGCGACGCCGACAAGCGGCGGATCGTTGCGGAGAGCTACGCGCCCGGCGCCACGGTGACGGCGGTGGCGAAGCGCAACGACGTGCGCGCCAATCTGGTGTTCGATTGGCGACGTCGGTTTCGCGAGGAGGATGGCGAGGCCGGGGGCGGCGGGTTCGTGCCGGTGATTGTCACGCCGTCGGGCGATGCACCGCCGGAGGACGGCTACTTCGGCGCAGCGCCGGCGGCCGGGCGGATCGAGATCGCGCTTTCCGGTGGCGTGCGGGTGACGGTTGACGGAACGGTGGATGCCCCTGCGCTGGCGCGGGTGCTTGCGGTCGTGGAGCGCCGATGATCCCGGTCCCGGGCAGCGTGCGGGTGTGGTTGGCGACCGGGGTGACGGACATGCGCCGTGGCATGAACACGCTGGCGCTTCAGGTTCAGGAGGGTCTCGGCCGCGATCCCCACGCGGGGGATCTCTACGTGTTCCGCGGACGCCGCGGCGATCTCGTCAAAATTTTGTGGCATGACGGTCTCGGGTTCTCGCTCTACGCCAAGCGCCTGGAGCGGGGCCGGTTCACTTGGCCGTCGGCATCGGGCGGCGCACTGTCGATCAGCTCGGCGCAGCTCGCCTACCTGCTTGAGGGGATCGAGTGGCGCAACCCGGTTCGCACTTGGCGCCCGTCGCGGGTGGGCTGAGGCCGGGCGAATCACCCTGCGCGATTGGCAATTGCCGTGAGGCTGCGAATCTGATTCATTCCCGGCCATGACGGTCACGGCCCGACGCGACGTTGAAACTCTCGAGGCGGCGCTTGCGGCCTCGGAGGCTCGGGCAACGGCGGCCGAGGAGCAGATCACCTCGCTGAAGCTGATGGTCGAGAAGCTGCGCCGTGCGCTCTACGGGCAGCGCTCGGAGCGCACGGTGCGTCTCCTCAACCAACTGGAGCTTGCGCTCGACGAGCTGACGGCGGACGCGACGGAGGACGATCTCGCGGCCGAGCAAGCCGCGGCCGAGACCACCCAGGTCAAGGGGTTCACGCGCCGCAAGCCGTCGCGCAAGCCCTTCCCCGAGCATCTGCCGCGCGAGCGGGTGGTGGTTCCTGCACCGACATCGTGCGCGTGCTGCGGGTCGGAGCGGCTGTCGAAGATCGGCGAGGACGTGACCGAGACGCTTGAGGTGATCCCGCGCCGGTGGAAGGTGATCCAGACGATCCGCGAGAAGTTCACCTGCCGCGATTGCGAGAAGGTCTCGCAGCCGCCGGCGCCGTTCCACGCGGTGCCGCGAGGTTGGGCGGGTCCGAACCTTCTGGCGACGATCGTGTTCGAGAAATATGGCCAGCACCAGCCGTTGAACCGGCAGCGCGAGCGCTACGCGCGCGAGGGGGTCGACCTGAGCCTGTCGACGCTGGCCGATCAGGTCGGGGCCTGCGCCGTGGCGCTGAAACCGCTGCATGACCTGATCGCCGATCACGTGCTTGCGGCCCGGCGCTTGCACGGCGACGACACTCCCGTCCCGGTGCTGGCCAAGGGCAAGACCGTCACCGGGCGGGCTTGGGCCTATGTGCGTGACGACAGGCCGTTCGGCGGTCCGGATCCGCCGGCCGTGCTGTTCCGATACTCCCGCGACCGTTCGGGCAATCACCCGGTCGAGCACCTGAAGACCTTTGCCGGGGTGCTTCAAGCCGATGCCTATGCTGGCTTCAACCGGCTCTATGTGCCGGGCCGCTCGCCGGGAGCCGTGATCGAGGCCCTGTGCTGGGCTCACAGTCGGAGGAAGTTCTACGAGCTTGCCGATATCGCGGCGAGCAAGAGGCGCGGCGAGCAGGCGCCGCCGATCTCGCCGCTGGCGATGGAGGCGGTGAAGCGGACCGACGCGCTGTTCGACATCGAACGCGAGATCAACGGCAAGAGTGCCGATCAGCGCCTTGCCGTGCGCCGGGAGGCGAGCGCGCCGCTCGTCGCCGATCTCGAGGACTGGATGCGCACGGAGCGTGCCAGGCTGTCGCGCCACGCCTCTGTCGCCAAGGCGATGGATTACATGCTCAGACGCTGGGACGGCTTCACCCGTTTCCTCGATGACGGCCAGATCTGCCTCACGAACAACGCTGTCGAGAGGGCGCTTCGGGTCATCGCTTTGGGACGAAAATCCTGGCTGTTCTGCGGCTCCGATCGCGGCGGAGTGCGGGCGGCGGCGATGTACACCCTCATCGGCACCGCCAAGCTCAACGATGTCGATCCCCAGGCCTGGCTCGCCGATGTTCTCGGACAGATTGCCGATCTGCCGCAAAGCGACCTGCACCAGCTCCTGCCCTGGAACTGGAAGACAGCCCAGCACCAGGCCCTGGCCGCCTAAGCCGGACCTCACCAGAGACACCGTCTTCCCTGCGGCCGAGGCCGCGTCTCTGCGCGGTCCACCGTGAGCGTCACCGTGGGGCTGAGCGTCACTCGCCTGCCCACCTTGGAACTCCCCGTCACGTTCCGCGATTCACCGTCTGCGGTCCCCGCCGGATGCTTACCTTCGACGTCACCAAGACCGCGACCAACGCCACTCCGGCGGACACGAAGGCCCCGACGAGCTCGGAGTCGATGAACGGTGCGGTGCTGACGCTGGCGTTCGACGAGGCGCTGGACGAGAGTTCGGTGCCCGACACGAGCAAGATTTGCGTCGCGCGCCCCGGCGGCACCTGCACCGCCTCCACCGGCATCACCGTGAAGGGCGCGACGGTGACCGCGACGTTTGCCTTCACGGTGGCCCACGATGAAGCGCTGCAGATGGTTTACCACCCGGGTGGCGCCAATCGGATCAAGGACCTCAGCGGCAACGAGGCGGTGAGTTTCGTGAATCGAAGACTGACCAACGCGACGCCGCCGGCGTACTCCTCGGCGTCGGTGAACGGGGACGAGCTGACCGTCACCTTCGACGGTGCGCTGGACGAGGACTCGGTGCCGGCGGCGAGCGCGTTCACGGTGAAGGCGACGCGCGGCACGACGGAGCGGGACGTGCCGCTGGCGGCGAGCGGGGCGGTTACGGTCGACGGCGCGACGGCGGTGCTGACGCTGGCGGAGGCGGTGCTGCGGATCGACACGGTGACGGTGGCGTACGCGGCGCCGGCGACGGGGAAGCTCCAGGACGCGGACAACTTGAACCTGCCGGTGACGGGCTTCGGCGACACGAAGACCGCGACCAACGCCACGCCGGCGGACACGAACGCGCCGGCGTTCTCGTCGGCGTCGGTGGACGGGGCGGCGCTGACGGTCACCTTCGACGAGGCCCTGGACGGGACCAAGGTGCCCGCGGCGGCGGCGTTCACGGTGACGGCGGCGGGGACCGAGGTGGACCTGGCGGCGACGACGCCGGTCGCCGTCGAGGGCGCGGCGGTCACGCTGACGCTCGCCGCGGCGGTGGCCGCGGGCCAGGCGGTGACGGTGGGCTACGACAAGGACGAGGCCGGCGCCGGCACGCTGCGCGACGTCTCCGGCAACGAGGCGCCGGGCTTCAGCGGCAAGGGGGTCACCAACGCGACGCCGGTCCCCGAGACGCGGATCGCGTCGGTGGCGGTGGCGTCCACGCCGACGGTGGACGCGGACGACGACAGCACGGCGGACACCTACGCTCGCGGCGAGGTGATCCGGGTGAAGGTGACCTGGTCGGCGGACGTGCTCTGGGACGTGTCGTCCACGGGCGCGGCGATCGCGGTGCGCCTGGACGTGGGCGGCACGGCGCGGACGGCGTCGCTGGTGACCGGGGGCGCGACGTCGGGCCAGGGGCGCGAGCTCACGTTCGAGTACGCGGTGGCGCAGGCCGACACGGACGCCGACGGGTTCGAGGTCACGCGCACAGCGGCGGACGACATCGTGGTGCTTTCCTCGGGGGCGACCCTCGAGGACACCCACGAGCGCGACGCCTCGCGCAGCCACGCGGCGCTGGCCGCGGGCGCGGGCCACAAGGTGGACGGCTCGCGGACGCCGGCGGCGGACGCGGCGGCGCCGGTGGTGACGACGGCGACGGTGGACGCCGCCACCGGGCGGACGGTGACGCTGACCTTCGACAAGGAACTCGCGGCGATGCCGGCCGAGAAGACGGAGGAGCTGCGGAAGTGGGGGCTGAGCGTCGTCGGCGCCTACATCCAGGGGTTGCGCAGTTCCGGATTCGCGCCCGACCGGATCGCGATCGACGGCAGGACGCTGACCCTGCACCTGCGCGACGTGCACGCGGTCGCGGAGATCCTGCCCGGGCGGCCGGCCACGGTCGGCTACCGCGCGGACCTGGCGGAGAACAACGGCTTCCCCCTGCGGGGCGCGAACGGCACGGCGCTGGCGGCCTTCACCCGCACGGTGACGCGCGCCGGCGCCACGGAGCCGCTGCTGGCGGAGGCGTCGGTGGCGGGAACGAAGCTGACGCTCACCTTCGACGAAGAGCTCGACGCGGGCTCGGCGCCGGCGGGGCACCGGTTCCAGGTGCGGGCCGACCATCCCTACAGGAGCCACCGGCTCATCTACGGGACGGGCGCGGCGCGCGTGAGCGGGAAGACGGTCACGGTGACGCTGGCCTCGGCGGTGGAGCAGTACGAGGACGCCTGGATTTCCTACGAGCGGGGCGACGACGCGCACCCGCTGCGCGGGGCCGCCCCGTCGCCGGGGGTGCGGGGGCCGGTGGCGCGGGACTTCCACTTGTTCCTCCACGCCACGGTGCACGACCGGACCGCGCCGCAGCCGTTGCCGGCCTTCGTCGCCGGAACGCAACTGGTCGTCTACTACAACGAGACGCTTGACACGGGCTCGACGCCGCCGACGACCGCCTACACGGTGAACAACGCGGGCACCGTCGTGCAGCCGACCCACGTCAGGGTGACCGCCAGCGCGGTCACGCTGACGCTGCCCGCGGCGCCGGCGGCCGGGGCGACGGTGAAGGTGAGCTACGCGCCGCCGACGACGACCCCGCTCCGGGATGCCGCCGGCAACCCCGCGGGGCGCCTGCAGGACCATGACGTGACCAGCTACGGTCCCGCCGATCCGGGCGCGCCGACGCTGTCGGACGCGGTGGCGCAGGACGGGGTGCTGACGCTGACCTGGTCACAGCCGCTCGATCCGGTGCACACGCCTGCCCCGGCCAAGTTCTCGCTGTCGCAGCCGGTCGCGCGGTCGGTGACGGGCGTGGCGGTGCGGGGCGTCACCGTGGAGCTGGCGCTGAGCCGGTGGGTGACGTCGTGCAGCGCGCCCTTCACGGTGAGCTACGCGTACGACGCGGATACGATGCGGCACGAGAACAACACGCTGCGCAACCTGCTGGGTACGCGGGCGGGCGAGTCCTCGAGAGAGGTGACCATCAGGGACACGGTGCGTCCGTGGTGCCCGCTCGTCCGGGGGACGGTGGAGGCGGAGAGTGGCGCGGATGCCGTGTCCATGCGGTTCGACCGGTCGCTCCGCCGCAGCCCCGCGCCGAGCGTGGACGGCTTCTCGGTGCGCTCGGACGGCGGCGGCGATGCGCCCGAGGGGCCGGTCGGGGTCGAGCAGGTCGAATTCCCGGCGGACCCGGCCGGTCTGAGGCTGAAGCTGAAGCGGGCGCTGATGGCGGGCGAGCGGCTGACGGTGAGCTACCGGCAGCCGCAATCGGGCCCCGGGCTGCAGGACTCCGACGGCAACGGGGGGGCGCCGTTCTCGGTGGAGACCGTGGTCGACGCCGGGGCAGCTCCGGCGGCGACGGCGGTCGCGCTGGCCTCGGACGCAGGCGACGACGCGACCTACGCGGCGGGCGACGCCGTGCGGGTGGCGGTGACCTTCGACGAGGCGGTGGACGTCGACACGGCGGAGGGCACGCCGCGGCTCAAGCTCGACCTCGGCGGCGGCGACGGCGGGGGCGAGCGCTGGGCGGTGTTCGAGGACGGCTCGGGCACCGACACGCTGACCTTCGCCTGGACGGCGGCGGCGCCGGACGAGTCGTCCGCGGGCGTCGCGGTGCTTGCGGACACGCTGGAGCTCAACGGCGGGACCATCGCGTCCGTTGCGACGCAAATGGCCGCGGCGCTCGGGCACTCAGGAACCGACCCCGACCCGGCGCACAAGGTGGACACCACGCCGCCGCAACTGCTGGGGGGCGAGATCGACGGCTCGACGGTCACCCTCACCTTCAGCGAGGCGCTGGACCCGGACTGGACCGGGGGCGTGTTCAAGGTGTCCGTGCAGACCTCGAAGACGGAGTTGGCCGGCATCCAGGCCTCGGGCCCGGTGACGATCGACGGCGAGACGGCGACGGTGGGGCTGGGAGCGCGCGAGCCATGGGCGCAGGAGGGGCTGGACGGCTACAGGCTGCTCTACCTCCGGCGGGCCGATGGCGCCGACGGGCCGCTGCGCGACCTTGCCGGCAACCCGGTGCTGACGCCGCAAGCGCCGCTCGGCTTCGGCGACAACGCCGCCGGGTTGCGGTTCGTGTTCATCGACCTGGAGAACGTGACCGGCAAGGCCGCCGCGGTGACCGGGGCCGAGGTGGTCACGGACGCGGGCCCGGACGGCGTCTACGGCGAGGGCGAGACGGTCGAGGCGGCGGTGACGTTCGACGCGCCGGTGACCGTCGGGACCGCGGACGGCGCGCCGACGCTCGCGCTGATCGCGGACACTCGTGCCGGGAACGGCGGCATCCGGCGGGCGGCGTATGTCTCGGGCTCGGGGACGGAGCGGCTGGCGTTCGCGTACCGCGTTGTCGAGGCGGACGGGCCGGTGCGGGCGCCGGTGCGGGTGGCGGCGTCGGGGCTGAAGCTCAATGGCGGGTCGATCGCGTCGGCGGCCGGCAAGCCGGCGTCGCTCGGCTTCGGCGAGGCGCCGGGGGTGACGGCGGTGTCGGTCGCCACAGAGGACGACGGGCGCTTCGAGGCGGGCGATACGGTCGAGGCGGTGCTCACCTTCGCCGAGCCGGTGACGGTCGAGGGCGCGCCCTCGGTGGGCCTGGTGCTGGAGGGCGCGATCCGGCGGGCGGCATACGCCGCCGGCTCGGGGACGGACGTGCTGACCTTCCGCTACACGCTCGGCCAGGGCGACGGGCCGTGGGCCCGCGCGGCGCTCGCGGGCAACAGCCTGCGCCTCGACGGCGGGTCGATTCTGAGCGCGGGCGGCGGGCTCGCGGCCGCGCTCGGGCACGGAGGCGCGTCGGGCGCCGGGGAGGCGAACCCGCCGGCGGTGACCGGTGTCACGGTGGTCTCGGACGCCGGCGGCGACGCCACCTACGGCCTCGGCGAGCGGATCCGGGTGCGGGTCGCGTTCAGCGAGGCGGTGGCGGTGACGGGCTCGCCGGGGATCGCGATCGACATGGACCCGGCGGAGTGGGGCGAGAAGCGCGCGGCCTACGAGAGCGGATCCGGGACGGACGCGCTGGTGTTCGTCCACGAGGTGGTGGAGCCGAACCTCTCGAGGCGGGGGATCGCGGTGCTCGGCGACTCGCTGGACGCGAGCGGCGGGGCGGCGATCCGCTCGGCGGCAACGCAGACGGACGCGGCACTCGGCCATGCCGGGCTCGGCCACGATTCGAACCACAAGGTGGACTGGCGGCTCGCGCCGGCGACGGAGGCGTCGTCGTCGTCGGGGCCGCCCGAGGTGACCGGGGTGGCGGTGGTCTCGGATGCGGGCAGCGACGCGACCTATCTCCTGGGCGAGGTGATCCGGGTGCGGCTCACCTTCGGCGAGGCGGTGAAGGTGACCGGCACGCCGAGGCTCTCGATCGACATGGACCCGGCGGACTGGGGCACCAAGCGCGCGGCCTACGAGGGGGCGACCGGCACGGCGGTGCTGTCGCTCACCTTCGCGCACACGGTGGTGGAGCCGAACTTCTCCCGGCAGGGGATCGCGGTGCTCGCGAACACGCTGGAGCTTAACGGCGGGACGATCGTCTCGGCGGCGAGCGGCGCGGCGGCGGCGCTCGGACATGCGGGGCTCGCGCACGACGCGCGGCACAAGGTGGACTGGCGCCCGGCGCTCTCGGTGGCGGACGCGCGGGCGCGCGAGGGCGTGGACGAGGCGGTCAGGTTCGAGGTCAGCCTGGACCGCGCCTTCACCACGTCCGAGCACCGGGTGACGGTGGACTACGCGACCGCCGACGGCACGGCGAAGGCGGGCGAGGACTACACGGCGACCGCGGGCACGCTCACCTTCGCGGCGGGCGAGCGGGTGAAGACGGTGTCGGTGCCGATCCTCGACGACGGCCACGACGAGGGCCACGAGACGTTCCTGCTGCGGCTCTCCAACCTCGTGGGCGCTCGCGCGGGCGACCTCGAGGCGACGGGGACGATCGAGAACACGGACAAGATGCCGAAGGCGTGGCTCGCGCGGTTCGGGCGCACGGTGGCCGAGCAGGTGGTGGACAGCGTGCAGGCCAGGCTGGAGGCGCCGCGCGCGGCGGGCGCGCAAGCCACGCTTGGCGGGCAGGCGCTGCCGTCGTGGGCGCCGGGCTCGGGGTCCGCGGCCGGACCGGGCGCGGCGAATGACAACGGAACCGGCGGGACCGCCGCTGCGGGGCTCCACGACGCGGCGGCGCTGCGGGACGCCGAGCGGCTCGCGCAGTGGCTCGCGGGCACGGAAGAGCGGGACGCGGACGCGCGCGCCGAAGACCGGAGCATGACCGGCCGCGAGGTGCTGACGCAGACGGCGTTCTCGCTGACGGCGGCGCCGGAGGACGACGGGGCGTCGGTGGCGCTCTGGGGCCGGGGCGCATCGTCGTCGTTCAGCGGGCGCGACGGTCAGCTCAGCATCGACGGCGAGGTGACGTCGGCGACGCTCGGGGCGGACTGGCGCTCGGGACGCTGGCTGCTGGGCGCGATGGTCAAGCACAGCCTCGGCGAGGGCAGCTATTCGGGCGACGGCGCGGGCGAGGTCGAGAGCCAGCTCACCGGCATCTACCCCTATGCGGCGCTCGACCTGAGTGCGCGCGTCCGGGCCTGGGCCGCGGCGGGACTCGGCGAAGGCTCGCTGACGCTCACCCCGGAGAACCCGGAGACGGGCGAGGCGGACCCGGCGATCGAGACCGACATGTCGCTCGGCATGGCGGCGCTCGGCGCGAAGGGCAACCTCGTCGAGCCCGCGGGCGGAAGCGGGTTCCGGCTCGACGTCGAGGCCGATGCGTTCTGGGTGCGGACCTCCTCGGAGAAGGCGCCGGGGCTGGCGGCGGCGGAGGCCGACGTGACGCGGATGAGACTGGGGCTCGACGGGGGCTACGTCTTCGCGCTTCCCGGATCGGGGCCCGGGACCGGCGATGGCGGCGGGACGCTTGAGCCGACCTTCGAGTTGGGGCTCCGCCATGACGGCGGCGACGCCGAGACCGGCTGGGGCGTCGACATCGGCGGCGGGCTGCGCTGGAACGACCCGGCGCTCGGCCTCTCGGCCGAGGTCTCGGGGCGCGGGCTCATCGCCCACGAGGCGGCGGGATTGAAGGACCGGGGGATCTCCGGCTCGCTCGCCTGGGATCCGGACCCGGCGTCGGACCGCGGCCCGTCGCTGTCGCTGACGCAGACGATGGGCGCGCAGGCCGCGGGCGGCGCGGACGCGCTGCTCGGGCGCCAGACGCTCGCCGACCTCGCGGCCAACGACAACGGCTTCGGGAGCCGGCGGCTGGAGCTCAAACTTGGCTACGGCTTCCCGGCGTTCGGCGACCGCTTCACGGGCACGCCTGAGCTGGGCTTCGCGCTCTCCGACACCGCGCGCGAGTACCGCCTGGGCTGGCGGCTCGGGCTGGTGCCGGGCGGACCGACATCGTTCGAGTTCGGAATCGAGGCGACGCGCAACGAGCCCGCCAACGATGCCGGGACGGAGCCCGAGCACGCAATCCGGCTGAAGCTGGACGCCAGGTTCTGATGGGTGGCGGTAACCGGTAACCGATCGGGAGCGGGACATGAATGAGGAGGCCGTGGTCACGGCCGACCGGCGGGCCGGCAAGCCGCTCCGCGAAAGCGCGATCGGTTTCTACGGCCGCGAGCAGCTGGTTGCGGATTGGCACGCCGACAGCCGGATGCGAGCGAAGCTGCGGCGGCTGGTGCGCCGGACCATGGACGCGGGTCTGTCCAGCGACGGAACCAAGGCCCGGCGTGCTGGCCGGTGGTAGGGGTGGGCGGGCCGGAGCGTGGCCGAGGGCGATACCCCGGCCTGGAGGGTGCTGCGCGACCTGCGGGCGTATAAAGCGGCCTCGGTGCCCGCGGAGTAAGCATCCGGCGGGGACCGCAGACGGTGAATCGCGGAACGTGACGGGGAGTTCCAAGGTGGGCAGGCGAGTGACGCTCAGCCCCACGGTGACGCTCACGGTGGACCGCGCAGAGACGCGGCCTCGGCCGCAGGGAAGACGGTGTCTCTGGTGAGGTCCGGCTTAGGCGGCCAGGGCCTGGTGCTGGGCTGTCTTCCAGTTCCAGGGCAGGAGCTGGTGCAGGTCGCTTTGCGGCAGATCGGCAATCTGTCCGAGAACATCGGCGAGCCAGGCCTGGGGATCGACATCGTTGAGCTTGGCGGTGCCGATGAGGGTGTACATCGCCGCCGCCCGCACTCCGCCGCGATCGGAGCCGCAGAACAGCCAGGATTTTCGTCCCAAAGCGATGACCCGAAGCGCCCTCTCGACAGCGTTGTTCGTGAGGCAGATCTGGCCGTCATCGAGGAAACGGGTGAAGCCGTCCCAGCGTCTGAGCATGTAATCCATCGCCTTGGCGACAGAGGCGTGGCGCGACAGCCTGGCACGCTCCGTGCGCATCCAGTCCTCGAGATCGGCGACGAGCGGCGCGCTCGCCTCCCGGCGCACGGCAAGGCGCTGATCGGCACTCTTGCCGTTGATCTCGCGTTCGATGTCGAACAGCGCGTCGGTCCGCTTCACCGCCTCCATCGCCAGCGGCGAGATCGGCGGCGCCTGCTCGCCGCGCCTCTTGCTCGCCGCGATATCGGCAAGCTCGTAGAACTTCCTCCGACTGTGAGCCCAGCACAGGGCCTCGATCACGGCTCCCGGCGAGCGGCCCGGCACATAGAGCCGGTTGAAGCCAGCATAGGCATCGGCTTGAAGCACCCCGGCAAAGGTCTTCAGGTGCTCGACCGGGTGATTGCCCGAACGGTCGCGGGAGTATCGGAACAGCACGGCCGGCGGATCCGGACCGCCGAACGGCCTGTCGTCACGCACATAGGCCCAAGCCCGCCCGGTGACGGTCTTGCCCTTGGCCAGCACCGGGACGGGAGTGTCGTCGCCGTGCAAGCGCCGGGCCGCAAGCACGTGATCGGCGATCAGGTCATGCAGCGGTTTCAGCGCCACGGCGCAGGCCCCGACCTGATCGGCCAGCGTCGACAGGCTCAGGTCGACCCCCTCGCGCGCGTAGCGCTCGCGCTGCCGGTTCAACGGCTGGTGCTGGCCATATTTCTCGAACACGATCGTCGCCAGAAGGTTCGGACCCGCCCAACCTCGCGGCACCGCGTGGAACGGCGCCGGCGGCTGCGAGACCTTCTCGCAATCGCGGCAGGTGAACTTCTCGCGGATCGTCTGGATCACCTTCCACCGGCGCGGGATCACCTCAAGCGTCTCGGTCACGTCCTCGCCGATCTTCGACAGCCGCTCCGACCCGCAGCACGCGCACGATGTCGGTGCAGGAACCACCACCCGCTCGCGCGGCAGATGCTCGGGGAAGGGCTTGCGCGACGGCTTGCGGCGCGTGAACCCCTTGACCTGGGTGGTCTCGGCCGCGGCTTGCTCGGCCGCGAGATCGTCCTCCGTCGCGTCCGCCGTCAGCTCGTCGAGCGCAAGCTCCAGTTGGTTGAGGAGACGCACCGTGCGCTCCGAGCGCTGCCCGTAGAGCGCACGGCGCAGCTTCTCGACCATCAGCTTCAGCGAGGTGATCTGCTCCTCGGCCGCCGTTGCCCGAGCCTCCGAGGCCGCAAGCGCCGCCTCGAGAGTTTCAACGTCGCGTCGGGCCGTGACCGTCATGGCCGGGAATGAATCAGATTCGCAGCCTCACGGCAATTGCCAATCGCGCAGGGTGATTCGCCCGGCCTCAGCCCACCCGCGACGGGCGCCAAGTGCGAACCGGGTTGCGCCACTCGATCCCCTCAAGCAGGTAGGCGAGCTGCGCCGAGCTGATCGACAGTGCGCCGCCCGATGCCGACGGCCAAGTGAACCGGCCCCGCTCCAGGCGCTTGGCGTAGAGCGAGAACCCGAGACCGTCATGCCACAAAATTTTGACGAGATCGCCGCGGCGTCCGCGGAACACGTAGAGATCCCCCGCGTGGGGATCGCGGCCGAGACCCTCCTGAACCTGAAGCGCCAGCGTGTTCATGCCACGGCGCATGTCCGTCACCCCGGTCGCCAACCACACCCGCACGCTGCCCGGGACCGGGATCATCGGCGCTCCACGACCGCAAGCACCCGCGCCAGCGCAGGGGCATCCACCGTTCCGTCAACCGTCACCCGCACGCCACCGGAAAGCGCGATCTCGATCCGCCCGGCCGCCGGCGCTGCGCCGAAGTAGCCGTCCTCCGGCGGTGCATCGCCCGACGGCGTGACAATCACCGGCACGAACCCGCCGCCCCCGGCCTCGCCATCCTCCTCGCGAAACCGACGTCGCCAATCGAACACCAGATTGGCGCGCACGTCGTTGCGCTTCGCCAACGCCGTCACCGTGGCGCCGGGCGCGTAGCTCTCCGCAACGATCCGCCGCTTGTCGGCGTCGCTCCACTTCCGGGCCCGGCGGCGTTTCCCGGCCTCGGCCTCGGCACCCAAATTCGCCTGCTGTTCATTCGACATCCGCGATCGCCTCCGTCTGCTCCACGGTGGGCACCACGGTGCCCACCACCGATCGCGAACACTCGCCGATTTTCAGCTTATCGCACAGACGGTCCCCGCCGGATGCTTACGTCGCAGGCAGAGCCTGTCGCGTTCGAGGACGGGACCGCCTTTCCGGTGCGCATCCAATCGGAGGCGGACCTTGCGGCGCGCGACCCCTGGCGCATCGAGGCGTGGGAGAACCCGTTCGCGCGGGACGGCCCGGCCTCGCCTTTCCTGGCCGGTGAAGCGATGCTGGAGGCGGAGGGCTCGGCGGCGGCGGCGCCGCTCCTGCCGTTTCTCGCGGAGGTGGGCGCGCGGGTCGACGGGCTGCGGCTTCTCGATGGAAGCCTGATCGTCAAGATCGAGCGTAAGCGCCGCGCCGTCACCCTTGTTGACGGGTGACGCCCGGGATTGTCGGAGCGAAGTTCCAGGGCATGAGCTCGTCGATGCGTGACACGGGGTGCATGTCGACGATCCGGCGCAGGGTGTCGGTCAGGTAGACCTGCGGATTGATGCCGTTGAGCTTGCAGGTGCCGATCAGGCTGGCACACCGCGCCCATGTCCTGGCGCCGTCGTCGCTGCCGGCGAAGAGCGCGTTTTTCTTTGTGAGCTTCACCGGGCGGATGAGGTTCTCGATGGGGTTGGTGTCCATCTCGATACGCCCGTCATGGAGGAACCGGCACAGGCCGTCCCAGCGCTTGAGGGCATATCGGATGTGCTTGGCGAGTTCGGACGCGCTGGACAGACGGTCGAGCTGGGCCTCAAGCCAGGGCCGCATGGCCTCGACGATCGGTGCCGACAACTCCTGCCGCGCCTTCAGCCGAAGCTCCGGCGGGTGGCCGCGCACCATGGCCTCGATCCGGTACAGCGCCGCGATCCGTTCGAGGATTTCCTCGCACACGGGCGAGGCCGTGCCGCGCTGGAAGTCGACGAAGCGTCTCCGCCAGTGGACCCAGCAGTAGGCAAGCACCCATGGGCTGACCGTCTGCTTCGGATCGCCGAGCGCGTCGTACACCCTGTAGCCGTCCACGTGCAGCGGGCCGCCGCCGGTGTAGCCCCGCATCAACTCAAGAGCGACCTTCGCACTTCGATGGCGCGAGTGGTGGAACACCACGATCGGCGGGTCGGCCCCGCCATAGCCGCGCTGATCGCGGGCGATCGCCCACAGATAGTCGAGGCGCGTCTTGCCGGTCCCCGGCGCCATCACCGGCACCGTGGTCTCGTCCATGAACAGACCGTCCGACGCCTTGAGGTGCTCGATCATCCGGTCGATCACCGGGGCCAGCACCTGCATCCCGCGCCCCGCCCAGTTCCCCAGCATGGTGCGGTCGAGGTCGATCCCCTCGCGACGGTATGCCTCGCTCTGACGGTAGAACGGTTGGTGATCGGCGAACTTGGCGACCAGCGTGTGCGCCACCAGCGCCTCGGTCGGCAGGCCGCGCGGCACCAGATATTCCGGCGCCGGCGCCTGGGTGCTCTGTTTGCCTTCGCAGGCGCGGCAGATGTATTTCGGCCGGATCGTCACCAGCACCCTCAACTTCGCCGGCACGACGTCGAGCCGCTCGGTGCGGTCCTCGCCGACCTTCACCATCTCGCCGCAGCCGCAAGGGCACTCCGCGCTCTCCGGCTCGATCACCTTCTCGAAGCGTTCGAGGTGCTTGGGCAGATGGCCGAGGTTGCGATTGGTCGGCTGTGGCTTGCGCCGCTGCCTGCCGGTCGCCGCGTCGGCCTTCTCCTGGGCTTCCGCCAGCATCCCCTCGGCGACCGCGATGTCCTCGAACAGCGGCAGCCGGTCCTGATCGGCATGGCGCTTCTCCGAGCGCGCGCCCCACACGGCATGGTTCAGCGAGGCGATGATCCGCTCCAGGCGTTCGCGCGCCCGCTCGGACACAGCCAGCGCGTCCTCGGCGGCCTTGCGCTCGGCACGCTCCTTCGCAAGTTGGGCTTCGACGGCCGCCAGACGGCGTTGCAGATCACTCACGGGAACGGCGCTTCCCATGCTGGTTATCATGGGATTCCTCTAGCAGAATCAATGAGGTAACGCAAGGTGAACATGCTTCCGGCCCCGCCGTAAACGGGGCCGGATAGCTCGTCTTGGCGACACCGGGGAGACGGTGGGATGGACACCGTTCCCCGGTGAAACGGCAAGCTGCGCGGTCAGGCCGCCTGGCGCGGCCGAGGCCGTCGCACGGCCCGGACCGCCTTCCAGTCGAGACCTTCGAACAACGCCGAGAACTGCGCCGGCGACAGTCCGATCACGCCGTCCGAGGGGCGCGGCCACTGGAAGCCGCCGCCCTCCAGGCGCTTGTAGACCATGACCAGCCCGGTGCGGTCCCAGACCAGGATCTTCATTCTGTCGCCTCGCTTGGAGCGGAAGGCGAAGACCGCGCCGCTATAGGGGTCGTGACCCAGCACCGTCTGCACCACCGCCGACAGCCCGTCATGTCCCTTTCGGAAGTCGACGGGGCGGGTCGCCAGCCAGACCCGGATCTTCTCCCCGGTCAGGATCATGGCGCGGCCCGAACGCAGACCAGGATGCGCGACAGGTGCCCCGCGTCGAAGTCCGGCGGCACCACCACCCGGATGTCGGCGATCTCGATCGCGATACCATCCGCGGGCACCGAGGCCGCGCCGTTCCGCTCAGCAGCGACCGACACCGTCACCGGGACCAGGCCGAACGGATCGTCGCCCGCGCCGGCGACCGGGCCGAGAAGCCCGTCCCGAGCCATGCGCCGCCAGCCGCTCAACTGCGTCCGTGAGAGGCCGTGACGCCGGGCAACCCCCGCCACCGTCGCTCCCTCCTCGAACGTCTCCTCCACGATCCGCGCCTTCACCGCTTCCGGCCAGACCCGTGCGCCGTGCGCGCTCGTCGCGACCGCGACCGAAGCGTCGGTGGCGTCCTCCGTCACTCGTTCATGCAATGTGTCTGTCATCTGTCACCTCCGTCGTTGACGGGGTCCAGATGACCACGAAAATCTCAGACAACAACGAGGGTGACGGCGCGGCGCTTACGATCGAGCGGGACGGACGCGCGGTGCAGGTCCGGGTGACGAAGGACGGCCCGCTGCTTTTCGGCGGGGGTTTCCGTCTCTTCCACGACTACGGGCCGGATGTGCCGGAGGAGATCGCCCGGCTGACCGCTCTGTGGAGCGTCTCGGGCGGGCCGGCCCCTCGGCGAGGGTGGGTTCGGTGGGCGAGGAACGGGAGCTGTTGATGGTGCTGGCGCTGAACGAGGCGGGGGTGGCGTCGCAGCGAGAGATCGCGATCGCCTACTGGGGCCTCGAGGAGGTTGCGAAGCACTGGTACACGCGCGACTGGATGCGCGCACAGGTCCGCTACAAGCTGAGGGCGGCGCGCGAGATCGAGCGGGAACGCGCGGGCGGCTGACCGGGCGCCGCGTCGCCGGCGGGGGGTCGCACGCGCGGCTGCGGCGCTCCGGTGTCCAGCGGGAATCGGTGGCCAGGTCGATCGGGAACTGCCGGCGGCGCTGGCGAGAGTTGGCCGGGTCCGGCAGCTACCGGACGATCCCGTGCCTGCGCGCCATCTCCGTGGCGAGGCCTTCCGTCGCGTCGAGGAACGCGAAGAAGGCGCTGAGGTCGTCGATGTAGTGCTGCCACTGCGCGTCGGCGGCGCGCTCCCACGCGTAGCGTTTCCGCCAGAGTTCGGCGTCTTCGTCCATGTAGGCGAGAAAGTCCGCAAGGGTTCGCAGCTGCCGCTCGCCGGGACCTTCGGGAACGGCGGGACCGTCGGTGCTCAGGAACGCGACCAGTGTGAACGGATGCCGGGCCGCCGCCTGCCCGAACAGGCGCTCCAGCTCGGCTTCGGTCGCGCTCCCATGCGCGCCGAACAGGTCGTGGAGCCCGGCCAGACGGTGCCCGTCCCGACCCTGCGGGGGCTCGATGCCGTCGAGGTGCAGCAGGCATTTGAGTCTGAGCTCCAGCGCGGTCGCCAGATTGAAATGGCTGGCCGTCTTGAGGGATTCCCACACGCTGTGCGACGGCCAGCCCGATGCGCCGCCGACCGGCGAGAGATCGCCGTCCGTGACCTTCAGCCGGACGATTTCCTGCTCGATCAGCCAGGCCGACTGCCGGAAGGCCCGCGCGTCGCCGGCCAGTTTCAGGAACTGCACGCCGTTCATCGCTTCGCTTCCTCCCGTTCGCCGCCGCCCGCTACCGGTGCTCGGACGCGCGGCGCGCCGGGCGGGCGGCGGAACCCCCGCTCCACACCCAGAGGTCGGTCGGCGGCAGCGCGAAGCCGCCGCTCCAGCCGGTGCCGCCATCGCCGGCCGGATCGGCCGCCCCCCGGTCCGCCGCGAGCGGGCGAAGCCGGAGGCCGAGCGCGTTCATGACGCCGAGGACGGTCGCCAGTGCGGGGTTGCCATCGCCGGACAGCGCCTTGTAGAGGCTCTCCCTGCCCAGTCCGGCCTTCGCCGCGACGGCGGTCATCCCACTGGACCGGGCGACCGCTCCGAGCGCGGCTGCGATGACGTGCGGATCGCCGTCCTCGAAGGCCGCCTCCAGGTAGGTCACGACGTCGTCCAGGTCCTCGAGATAGTCCGCGGCGTCCCAGGGGCGCGTCCGCGCCCCCGGCCCGCTGCCGGTTTCATTCATTTGTCCGCTCCTTTCGCCAGGGCCCGCGCGAGGTCGCGGGCCCTTTCGATGTCCTGGCGCTGGGTTGCCTTGTCGCCGCCAGTCAGCAGCACGGCCGTTTCCCCGTCAACGTAGCGGAAATACACGCGCCAGCCCGGGCCGTAATCGATCCGGAGCTCCGAGACGCCGCCGCCCACCGGCCGCACATCTCCTGGGTTCCCCAGCGCCAGACGATGGATGCGGATGAGGATCCGCGCCTTCGCCTCGCGGTCCCGAAGTCTCCGGAACCATCTGTCGTACACATCGGTCTGGCGAACTTCGATCACCGGCGTACTGTATCCCACAAGATACAAACCCGCAACGCCGCTGCACCGTTGCGAGCGTTCGCCAGCCGGAGGTGGCGGGCCTGCAAGGGTCGTGCACGCCGCGGCGAGTATCGACAGCGCTCGACCCTCGCGCACGGTTGGATCCGCCAGGCGGTTGCGGCCGGTGCGGCCGACTCGGCCGCGAGGCGGCCCGTCCCCTGCGCGATCGCATGGGCCGGACTGGCGAGTCCCTGCGTCGTCCCGGCGGGCGCAGGAGGACGGTTTCGCACTACAGGCGCCGCCAGCTGTCGTGAGACGTCATATGCCGGGGGGAGAATTTTTCGCGTTTTTTTCTCCCTGCCGCCGGCTCCGCTTCCCGGCTTGGATGGCCGCGCATGGCGCTTCGCCTGCGCGGGCGCCGGGGAGTTCGGAGAAGGAGACGCAGATGACCGACGGGAAGAAGTACCTGTCGACGCGCGAGGCGGCGAAGCATGTCGGGCTGGCGCCGCGCACGCTCGACCGCTACCGGATCGTGGGCGGCGGGCCGGTGTACCACCTGTTCGGCACGGCGGTGCGCTACCTGCCGGAGGACCTGGACCACTGGGCGACGACCCGGCGCCGGCGCTCGACCTCGGACGACGGCTCGGGCCCGCGGCCCGGGCCGGCGCCTGCTCCGGCCCCTGAGCCGGGAGGGCAGGCTCCCGGGCCGGCCGGAGCGGACCGATGAGGGCGCGGGCAATGATCGCGACGGGAGCGGACCGCTCAGGCGAGGCCCTGCGAATCGCAGCAGCGGCGGCGCTCGCGGCGGCCGCCCTGGTGGCGGGATCGGACATTGCGCTGGCGACGACCGACACCACCTTCGGCAGTCCGCTGGACACGGTGGAGGGGATCGTCGGCGGCACCGGCGGTCAGCTCGCAGCGGCGCTCGCCGTGGGCGCGGCGCTGGTCGGCTCGGTGCTGCGTTTCAACGCCATGCAGCTGATGGGCGCGGTCGGCGTCGGCATCGCGGCGGGTGCGGGCACCGGCATCGTCACCGGCCTGGTCGGCACGGCGATCGTCTGACCCTCGGGCCGACGATGAACGACACCGCCCGCCACACTATCCCGCGCCGGCTCGACGATCCGGAGCGCTGGCTGTTCTGGACCGTCGACGAGGCGGCGGCGCTGATGGGTCCCGCCCTGCTCGGCCTCGCGGCCAACCAGTTCGTGCCGGGGCTGGTCGCCGGCGTCGGCGGCTGGCTGCTGCTGCGCCGGGTCAAGCGCGGCGGCGGGGCCAACATCGCGCGCTACGCGCTCTACTGGTTCCTGCCGGACTTCGTGCTGCGCCTGAAGGCGACGCCGCCGAGTCACCTGCGGCGGTTCGTGGGCTGAGGCGGATATGCGGCGCATCGAAATGGAGTCTGCCATCCGCCGGGTGCGGGACGTCCGGCTTGCCTTGGCCGGTCTGCTGGTCTTGTCGATGACGGCGAACCTGATGCTCACCATGAGCTTCGCCGGGCGCGAGACCGTCACCGTGCTGGTGCCGGCGGGCTCGGGGCCGTCCTGGGAAATTGCTGGGAACGGCGTCGGCATCAACCGGGCTGGCGCCCGCTACCTGGAAGACATCGGGCGCACCGTGGCGGTGACGCTGCTGACGCTGACGCCGGAGAACGCCGGCCATGTGCGGCTCGCGGCGGCGCGGATGAGCCATGCCTCGGCGCGGGGCGCGATCGGCGCCTGGGTCGAGGCCGAGGCCGCGCGCATGGCCGGGCGGGACATGGCGAGCGCCTTCTACCCCACCGAGATCGAGGCCGAGCCGGCGCGGCTCACGGTCGAGATCGCGGGTGAGCTGGTCACCTGGATCGGCCGCGAGGAATCATCGCGCGAGGACCGGCGTTACCGGCTCGCCTTCCGCATCGACGCGGGACGGATCGGCCTCCTGCGATTTGAGCAACAGGAGGACGGGAAATGACCCACATCTTTCGACGGCGCCGGATCGCGGTACTGATCGCCGCACACCTTATCCATGTGGCCGCGCTCGCGGCGCCCTCCCCGGCGCTCACGATGCAGATCCTGGAGGCGGCCGACCATGCCGAGCTGGCTGCGCAAATCTCCGCGACGCACGTCAACCGGATCGCGCTGGCGGGCGACCGCATCGCGCGGCTGGTGCGCGCGCCCGACGGCTTCGCGATCGAGCACGATGCCGCCTCGGGCGATCTCTATCTGCGGCCGGCGGGCGAGGGTTCCGTTGAGGGCGAGCCGGTCACCCTCTTCATCGGCACCGAGAAGGGGTTCACCTACAGGCTGACACTGACGCCGGCGGCGCGGGACTCCGCGCAGATCCTGATCCGCAACGCGCGGGCGCTGCCCGACGAGGCGGCGCTGGCCGTTGCCCCGGGAGTCGATCCCTACCTGGCGGGGCTGGTGCGGCTGGTGCGCGCCGTGGCGCGGCGGGAAATGCTGCCCGGATACGAAATCCTCGCTTCGTCCGGCCGCACCGTCGCCGGCTTGACGTTTATCGAGACCTGGCGTGGCCCGCGCTTCGCGGCGCTCGTCTTCGAGGCCGCGCGTCCGGCATCCGACGATGCGGACGAGCGTGCGGGCCTCGCCGGGACCATCGAGGGCCTTGCGGGCATCGGGCGCGTTGCGGCGCTTTGGCTGGCGGCGCCCGGCACCGGGCCCTCGGGCGGACGCCTCGCGGTGGCGGTCGTCGAGGCCACCGCGGGAGCGTCGCGATGAACGCGCGCCGTGACGCCCGCGATCCGAGCGATGCCGATGCCGTGCGGCGGCGACAGCTGCTCCTGTTCTCCGTGATCGCGGCGGTGCTGCTGGTCGCGGTTGCTGCCTGGCTCGGCATGGGCGGCGGCAAGGACAAGGCGCCGCAGGGCGGCATCGAGGCGGAGATCGCCGGGCCGGACGCGGCCGAGAAGGTCTGGACGCGGCGCTCCGAGGCCCGGCTCGGCGGGATCGAGACGCAGATCCGCGAGCTCCGCCAGGAGGCGCGGACATTGCGAGCCGACAACGACCGGCTGCGCGCGAAGCTGGAGGGCGACGCGGCCGATGCGCGCGACGTGATCGACCGCCAGGCGGCACTGATCGACGAGTTGCGGCGCGGCATGCAGCCGCCCGCGCAGGCGGGCGCCGCGCCGGGAACGGCGCCGGGATCGGGGGAGTATTTCCGGGTGCAGGGGGATGTCCCCTCGAACGGTGACCGGTCGCAGCCGGTCGCGCCGATGCCGGGCCGCATGATCGAGACCTTCGAGCTGGAGGATTCGCCGCAATCCTCGGCGGACGACCCCCGCAGCGGTCCCGAGCTCGTAGCCGATGCCGTGGCGAAGCCGGTTTCCGTGTGGCTGCCGGCGGGCGCTCATGCCGAGGCGGTGGTGCTGGCCGGCGTCGATGCCTCGGCGGGTGTCTCCTCCCAGGGCGATCCCCGCCCGGTGCTGCTGCGCATTGCCGGCCCCGCCTGGACGGCGGCCGAAGACGGCACCGCCCTGCAGGTCGATGTCGACGGCTGCACCGTGACCGGCGCGGCCCATGGGGACCTCTCCTCCGAGAAGGTCTACGTGCGCTTCCGCACCATGACCTGCGCCGGGCCGGAGCCCGGCACGGTGGTCGAGACCGACGTCGCCGGTTTCGTCGCGGGCTCGGGCAAGACCGGGGTACGCGGGCCGGTGGTGAGCCGCGAGGGCGCGCTGGTCGAGAAGGCGTTCCTTGCGGGCGTCGTCTCCGGCCTCGGCCAGGGCGTGTCGCAGGCGTTCCAGCCGCAGGCGGTGGCGACGGGCACGGGCGCCGCCGTGGCCAACACCGGGCTGGGCGATATTGGCCGCGCGGGGCTTGGCGCCGGGGCGTCGAGCGCGGGCCAGAAGGTCGCCGACTACATGATCCGCCGGGCCGAGCAGTACCAGCCGGTGGTCCAGCTCCAGGCCGGCACGAAGGTGACGCTGGTGTTCCTCGAAGGCGCCCGCATCGACGGGCGCCCCGCTGCGCCGCGACAGGCGCCATCCACCGAACGGGGGAAATGAGATGACGATACGGACGAAACGCGCCCGATGCCTGGCGGCGATCCCCGCCGCCGCGATGGCCGCCCTCCTGCTGGCCGGCTGCTCGTCGGGCAATATCGGCGAATCCTGGCAATGCCCGCTTGCCGAGGGCGGATCGTGCGACAGCGTTGCGGCGGCCGATCCGGCGGTGCCGGACCGGCAGGCGAGGGAATTGACGGTCCTCGCGGAGCCGCTCTGGCGGGTGCGGCCCGCGGCGCCCGAGACGGGCACGCCGCCCTGCGCGACGGCTTGCGACGGCGGATTCGATCCCATCGCCTGGCTGGCGCGGCTGTTCGAGGCGGACCCCGGTCCGGTGGCCGGAGCAAGCGACGAGGCGGAAGCCCCGCCACCGAAGCCGGACCCCGCCCCCATTCCGGCCGGCCCGGACATCGCCGAAGAAGATGCGGGTGGCGATGGCCTGCGCGACGAGGAATTGCGGACGGACGAAGTGGTGGCGCGCATCTGGATCGCGCCCTTCGTCGATGCCGACGGGGTCTACCGCGAGGCCTCGTACATCCGGGTCGTGCTGGAGCCCGCCGGCTGGAGGCTCCCGTGATCGGCCGTCTCCTCGAACTCTTCGAGGGGCCGGAGGCGCCCGGTCCCTGGATGCCGCCCGCGATGCCGGCCGCGCTCCACGCCCTGCTGCCCTGGCGCGCCTTCGACGAATCGAGCGAGACCTACGTCAATGCCGCGAGCGCCGGCTTCGTCATCGAGCTGCCGCCGTTCGCGGGGATCGACGCCGAGACCCTGGGTGCGCTCGCCGGAACGCTGGCCGACGCCGCGCCCGAGCGCTGCACGATCCAGATCATCCATTGGGCGAGCCCGCGTTTCGGGGCGGCGAGCCGCGCCTGGGCCGGGCCGCGCTCCGATGCGGGCGGTGCCCTTGCCAGGATGGGCGGCGGACGCAGGGATCTGGTTGCGCGGGGCGGCTGGCGACGGCTCCACGACGGCGGTCCGCCCTTCACGCTGTCCGACTACCGGGTGTTCGTCACCGCCTGCCTCCCGGGCGGCCCGGGGCCCTCGGCGGAGACCGCGCTGGGCGCGTTCCGCCGGGCGCTGGAGGGAACGCTGGCGTCCGCCGGGGCGCAGACGCGCCGGCTGGAGCCGGACGCGCTGCTGTCGCTGGCGGCGGAACTCACGAACCCCGACGTCGGCGGAGACCGCGACGGGGGGAGCGAACGCCCGCCCCGGCGCTGGGCGCCGCGCGATCCGCTGCACGAGCAGTGCACCGCACCGGGCCGGGCGCTCTCGGTCCATCCCACCGGCCTCACCTTCCATCACCCCGATGGGGAAGACATCGCGGTCAGGGTGCTCTCGGCCATCACCTTCCCCGAGGTCTGGCCGGGCTGGCGCGGCAACGCGCTGATCGGCGACTTCCACCGCGACTTCCTGCAACCGGGCTCCCCGGTCCTGACCTGTCTCACCGTCGTCACCGGCGACGAGGCGGCGGGCGAGAGGGCGTTCCTGAAATCCGCACGCGCGACCCAGCAGGCGGGCACCGGGATCGCCAAGTATCTCCCCGGCCTGCCCGAGAAGGCGCGCGACTGGCAGGCGGTCACCGACCGGATCAAGGACGGCGAGAAGCTGGTCCGGGCCTGCTACATGGCCGCGGTCTATGCGCCGCTGGACGCCCTCGACGAGGCCGAGCAGGCGGTGCGCGCGATCTATCACGGCCAGGGCTGGCGGGTGAACGCCGAGCGCTACATGCAGCTCCCCTCCTGGCTGGCGTGCCTCCCCATGGCCTCGGCCGGCGGCCTCGACGCCGACCTCGAACGCATGGGCCGGATGAAGACCCTACTGACCTCGTCGGCAGTGAACCTTGCGCCGCTCCACGGCGAGTGGCGCGGCCAGCCCGCCAATCCCGACAATCCCCCCGCCCTCTTTCTGATCGGACGAAGGGGCCAGCCGGCCTGCTGGTCGCCCTTCGCCAACGAGGCCGGCAACTACAACGTGGCCGTCACCGGCAAGTCGGGCTCGGGCAAGTCGGTGCTGATGCAGGAGCTGGTGACGGGGCTCATCGGCGCCGGCGGCGAGGCCGTGGTGATCGACGACGGGCGTTCGTTCCAGCACACGGCCGAAGCGCTCGGAGGCGCCTTCATCGCGTTCGGCAAGGACCCGGCCTGCCTCAACCCCTTCGCCATGATCGACGCCGGGACCGCCAATCACGACGGCGACTACCGCGAGGAGTGCTTCGCCATGCTGGCCGGCGTCATCGGCCGCATGGCCAGGCGCCGGGGCTCGATCGACGACATCGAGGCGGCTCTGATCGCCGAAGCCATCGCGGCCGCGTGGGACGAGGCCGGCAACGACGCCGATCTCGGCACGGTGCGGGGCCATCTCGCGAAGCGGGACGATCGGCGCGCCGCGGACATGGCCACCTCCCTCGGCCCCTGGTGTCCGGGCGGGGCGATGGGGCGGTTGTTCGCGGGCTCGAACGTCCCCGACCTGGAGAACGCGCTCACCGTGTTCGAGCTCGCCGAGCTCAAGGGCCGGGGCGACGTCCAGGCGGTGGTGCTGATGCTGGTGGTCTTCCTGGCGACGCAACGCATGTATCACGGCCCGCGCACGCGGGCGAAGGCGATCGTCATCGACGAGGCGTGGGACCTGCTCTCGGGCGAGGACTCGAAGTCCTTCCTCGAAGGCGCCGCCCGGCGCGCCCGCAAGTACAGGGGCGCGCTGGTGACCGGCACGCAGAGCGTCAACGACTACTACGCCAACCCGGCGGCGCGGGCGGCCTGGGAGAACTCGGACTGGGTGATCTTCCTCGCGCAGAAGGACGAATCGGTCGAGCTCCTAAAATCCGAGAAGCGCATCCACTGCGACCCCGGCATGGAGCGCGCGCTGAAGTCTCTCACCACCGCCGACGGGCGCTATGCCGAGCTGGTGTTGCACGGCCCGGACGGCTGGCGGGTGGCGCGGCTGGTGCTCGATGCCTGGTCGGTGGCGCTGTTCTCGTCGCGCGGGCCCGCCTTCGCCGCGGTCGAGCGGCTGAAGTCCGAGGGGCTCACGACGGTCGAGGCGATCGACCGGCTGGCGGGGGACGGCGCCCCTGCTCCTACCGGACATTCCGAACCATCCGAAACGGAGGACGCGGCATGACGCGAAAGGCAACCGGCGGAGAAGGACCGCTCAAATGGCCGGACGAGCCGGAGGGCGTGACGGCCGCCGATATCGACTTCGAGGCGCTGGCGCACGTACTTGCCAACACCTGCCGCCGGGGCGGCTGCATGCGCGGCTACCACTCGGTCGCGGCCCATGCGGTGGCCGTGTCGGAAGAGATCGAGGCGCTGGACGGGCTGGCGGACGAGGACCGCCGGACGCTGGCGCTGCACGCGCTGGTCGCCAATGCGCCGTCGGCGTGGCTCCGGGGGCGCCTGCCCGACTCGCAGCGCGCGATGGATCGCACGGGCCGCCTGGCGTCGGGAATCGAGAGTGCGGTGCGCGAGGCCGCGGGCCTCGACGCCGTGCTTGAGGAGGAGCCGGCGGAACTGTTGCGGTTCGTGACCCGCATGGCGGCCGCAACGGAGAGCCGCGACCTGCTGGAGGGGTACGCGCCGGCGGGCGCCGGCGTCGCCTTCCCGCCGCTGAAGCGGCGCCTCCGCCCGATGCCGCCGGACAAGGCCGCGCAGGCCTGGCTCGCCCGTTTCCGGGCGCTCGCCGGGCCGGAGGAAGGGTGGCGCAAGCCGGTCGCCGCGGATGCCGGATCGCGTGAGCCTTCCCCGGCGTCGGAGCCGGGAGGGCAGGTTGCCGGGGAAGACTGACATGGACCGGCACGACCCCGGATCGGGGTCCGGAGCTGGCGTCTGGCCGGTCATGGTCTCGGCCATGCTGCTCTCGGGCGCCGTGGCGGCGGCTGTCGCGGCGGCGACGCTGCGCTATGGGTTCGAACCGCCACCGGGTATCGCCGGGGTGCGGCTCGCCGAAATCACCGCCGCGTATACGAGACGCGCCGCAGCGGAAGGCCGGACGGCCGCGGACGTGCGCGCCTGGGGCGAGGCGCTGGAGGCCGCGCTCGACCATGTGGCCGAACGCCGTGGCGTCGTGCTGCTGCCGGCCCGGGCGGTGGCCGCCGGGGCGCCGGACGTGACACCGGAGGTCGAGGCCGCGCTCGCGGCACTTCTCGCGCGCGGCCGGGCGGCGGGGACCGCGCCGGCCGCGGGAGGCGGCGAATGACCGTCCGGCGGCCGGCATTCGGGTTGCGGGACGGCGCCGCGCGCCGTCGCAGGCAGATCGGGCTGGCGGTCATGGCTGCGCTGGCGGTGCTGTGGCTCGGCCTCGCCTCGCGCGTCCATGTCAACGCGAGCTGGTCGGATCGGGCGTGGGGCTACGCCGCCTTCCCGCTGTTCGGCGAGGACCCGGAGCCCGGCGACCGGGTGCTGTTCGAGCCGGCCGAAGCAATGGGTTCGCCGGTGCCGTATCTCAAGACGGTACGCGGCGTGCCGGGGATGCGGGTCACGGTTGGAGAGGACCGGACGGTCTATCTGGACGGCATTGCGGTGGGCCGGGCGAAGGCGCATACGCGCGACGGTCGCCCCCTCGCGGCGATCGCGCCGGGCGTCATCCCGGCGGGTCGTTACTACCTGCACGCCGATCACGCCGACAGCCACGACAGTCGTTATGCGGAAATCGGCTTCGTGCCGCGCGACAGGATCATCGGCCGCGCCGTCGCCTTGCCGGACCTCCCCTGGCTCGGTCTCGACGGGCCGCTGGTCGGGCCGGAAGACACGGCCGCCAGCGAGGCCTCGGAGGCGGTGCGATGAGGGGCCCATTGCGGACGATCCTTGTCGCCGCCCTGCTGTTCGCGGCCGCACTGCCAGGCGCTGTGTCGGCGAAGGATCTCGGCGTGCGCGGCGCGACCTGGCCGGTCGCCGAGCCCGACCTGCTGGCGCAGATCGAGGCGCGGCTCGTCGAGATGGAACGATCCGGCGCGCTGGGGCGTTTCGGGGACGAAGCTCGCGAACGTGCCCGGCGCCGGCTGGAAGAGCCGGAGGCGGCATCGGACATCGCGCCGGCCAGGGAGGAACGCAGCCGCCTGTTCGACCCCTCCATCACGGTCGCGCGGGATATCCGCACGCACGAAGGGGTGCTGATCGCGGCGGCAGGGACCCGGGTGAACCCGCTGGATCGGGTGACGCTCGTCCGCGACCTGTTGTTCGTCGACGGCAGGCGCGCGGCGGAAATCGGTTGGGCGCTGGCGCACCCGCGCCCCGCGAAGATCGTTCTGCTCGCCGGCCGGCCGCTCGATCTCATGCACCGGCACCGGCGGCCCTTCTTTTTCGACCAGGGCGGACGCCTCGCCGCGCGCTTCGGCCTCCGCTTCACACCGAGCTTGATCGAACAGGCGGGATTGCAGTTGCGCATCACCGAAATCGCCGTCGAAGACCGGGAGGCTCCCGGATCGGTGTCCGGGACAAGCCCCGAAGAGGAGGACTGAACAATGCTGAACATGAACCGGGCGACATTGCTGGGCCACGCCGGGCGCGATCCCGAGATGCGCGACCTGAAGAACGGCGGGAAGGCCGCGACGTTCACGCTCGCCACCAGCGAGAAATGGACCGACCGCGAGGGCCGGCCTGGCGAGGCCACCGAATGGCACCGCGTCGTCGTGTACGGCCCCGCTGTCGAGGCGGTGGGCAGGATGCTGAAGAAGGGCGACCGGGTGATGGTCGAGGGCCGGATCGCGACGCGCGGGTTCACCGACAGGGAGGGCAACGACCGGACGGTCACCGAGATCGTCGTCTCGGGATGGCACGGCATGGTCAACGTCCTGTCCGAACGTCGCGCACCGGACGAGGCGGCAGATGCCGGCGCCGGCTCCGCAGCGGACCCCGGATCGGTGTCCGGGGCAGGCGCGGAGGGATGATCCGCCGCTTGCTTCCCCTGGCCGCGGTGGGCCTGCTGGCGGTTCTCTGGTCCGCCCCGGCGTCGGCGCAGTCCTGCACCGGGCGGTTCGTCAACCCGATCTCGGACGTCTGCTGGGAGTGCCTGTTTCCCATCACCATCGGCCCGATCCGGATCGGCAGCGCCTCCGGGGCGCCGGACACCCCCAACCCGTCCTCGCCGATCTGCCTCTGCGGCTCGCCGATCCCCCGGATCGGCCTCTCGCTCGGGGTCTGGGAACCCGCCCGGCTGATGGACGTGACGCGGACGCCCTGGTGCTTCCCCAACCTGGGCGGCCTCACCATCGATCCCGGCCTGCACGCCGCGAGAGGGCGCACGAGCTCCTCGGGCGGCGACGGCGCCAAGGGCTCGGTCTGGCACGCCCACTACTACATGTACCCGCTGCTTTCCTGGATCGGCGTGCTGCTCGACCTCGGCTGCCTGGAGGGCGGCGGTCTCGACATCGCCTGGACCTCGGAGCTCGATCCCGCCTGGCTCGACGACGAGCTGAGCTTCCTGCTGAACCCCGAGGCGGCGCTGTTCGCCAACCTGCCGGCGCAGGCGGCCTGCGCGGCCGATTGCGCGGCGGCCTCGGCGGGGCTGCCGCTCGATCCGGTGTTCTGGTGCGCAGGCTGCCAGGGCGGGATGTATCCGCTCACCGGCAACGTCGCCGCCCATGTCGGCGGCGTCCAGGCTTCGCTGCTCGCGGCCCAGCGGCTGGTCTATCGCCTCCACCGCGCTGGGATCGCCTGGGGCACCTCGGGATCGCGGGCGCTCTGCGCGCGATACCCGATGCCAATCATGAAGAAGTCGCAATACCGCTGGCAGATGACGGAGCCGGTGCCGGCGACCTCGCCCATGACCGGCTGCAATCCGACCGGGCGATCCTCGGTGCTCTGGGAATCCCTGCGCGAGCTGCCGGTCGCAGGCGAGAACTTCGGCTACCTGCTGTGGCGGAAAAGATCGTGCTGCATGTTGTGAGACTCCTGAAATGACCCCGTATCCAACTTTTGGAACCGTCCTTCTCCTGGCCGCCGCGCTCTGTCTCGCGGGATGCTGCGGTGCCGCGTGGTCGCAGGAAACCCCGTCGCCGGAAGCCACCGCGCGCGATCTTGCGGCGGAGGTATTGCGCAAGGCCGGCGACGGCGATCTCGGCGACTGGACACGCGCGATACTGGGCCGCGCCCTGGAACGGGCGGGCGAAGCGGCACGGCAGACCGTCCCCGGCGCTTTGGGGCAGGCCGCTCCCCTCCCGGCCGAACGCCATGCAGGCGCACTTGCCGGTAGTGCGGCGGGACGCCACGGCACGGCGGAAATCCTGATCTTCACCAGCATGTCGGTGCCGCCTGCGAGCTGGCGGCAATGGGCGCGAGACGCGGCGGAGGCCGGCGCGGCGCTGGTGCTGCGCGGCGTTGCGGAGGACGGGCTGCGCGCCACCGTGAAGCGGATCGGGGACCGGCTGGGCGGCGCGGCGGCCGGCCCCGGATCGCAGTCCGGGGCAGGCATTGCTATCGACCCGCGCCTGTTCCGGTTGTTCCGGGTCACGCGCGTTCCTGCCGTGGTCGTGGTGCCGGGCGGCGTGCGGCCGTGTGCGAGCCGGGGCTGTTCGGAGGACGCACCGCCGGACCACGATCTCGTCGCCGGGAACATCGGCCTCGTTGCTGCGCTCGAAGCGATCGCCGCCGAGGGCGATACGGGACGCACGGTCGCGAAGGCGCATCTCGAACTGCTTGTCGGAGACGGACGATGACCGGGCGGCCGATATTCCGGAATTCGCGTGCGCCTCGGGTGTCGCGGGTGCTCGGGTGGACGCTGCTGGCGGCGGTCTGCGGCTTTCTTCTCTGGATCGTCTTCGGTGGGGCCGCGCACGCGGAGGACCCGAAGGCCGCGGCTCGCACCATCGGCAATGCGGGCAATGCGGCGGCGCGGACGATCGCGCGGGATTCCTCAATCGCGGCGGAGGTGCCGGGCCATGCCGGCACGAACCTGCCGGAGCGCAATATCGGCGCGAGCCGCCTCCGGGACGAGGGGCGCGCGCGGCTCGCCGATCCCGACGATCCGGGCGGCGCGGCCGGGCGCGCGGTGATCCGGGGCACGACCCAGCGGCCCGTGCGCCCTGTCGCGGCGGGCGATCCGGCCGTCGTGCGCTCGGAGCGCATCGCGGCGTCGCCGCAGTCCCCGTCCCACGGCGCGGACGGCTTGGCTTCGGGCAGCACCGCGGACTGCGGGGCGGACCTTCAGGACGCGGACGACGGCGGGTCGTGCGGCTCCGTGCGGTACTGCGTGGGCGCCGGCTGCGAGACCGTGCGACCTCGGGCCAACACCGGCTTCGTGGAGGCCACGACGCGGCTCAACATGGCGCTGGAGCTCGGCGGCGATGAGTTCGACCGGGACAATTTGCGCTTCTTCACGGGCCAGCGCCGCGCCTGTCACATCAAGCTGTTCGGGCTCGCCAACTGCTGCAAGAACAGCGGGCTTCTCGTGGGCCTCGGCAACTGCTCGGCCTCGGAGCGCGAGCTCGCAGAGGAGCGCAACGCCGGCAACACCCACTATCTCGGCCGGTACTGCTCGAAGCGCACCTTGTTCGGCGTTTGTATCCGCCGCTCGCGGGCCTGGTGCGTGTTCGGCTCAAAGCTCGGCCGCATCCTGCAGCAGCAGGGCCGGCGCCAGCTTGGTATCGGCTGGGGAAGCTGCCGGGGGTTCACCGTGGCGGAGATCGAGGGCATCGACTTCGCCGGCCTCGACCTCTCGGAGTTCACGCAGGACCTGATGGACGGCTCCCGCGAACCCTCGGTCTCGCTGCCCGATTCCGGAGACACCGGCACGGCGATGCGCACGCGCATCCGCGACTTCTACCGCCGGGGCCAGTGAGATGGTCGCCGTCCCGAACCCTGCCGTGCGGCGAGCCCTGGCTCGGGTTCTCGGCGCAATCGGCGTCTGGGCGACGCTGGGCGCGTCGGCGGCGGGCGGGGAATGGCGGTCGTGGTGTGCGGATGACGGCACTGGCGCGTCCCTCGGCTGGCACTTCTACTGCGACCGGCGAGAGGAACCGCAAGAGGTGCAACCGCCGCCGCCGCCCCCTTCCGCGGAACCGGCGAAACCCGCCATCGAGCAGATCCTGGAGATGCGGCGGGCCCTCGAAGCGGCGCGCGCGGAAGCGATCCTGAACCCCACGGCGGAAAACGTGACCGCCTATCTGCGGCTCCAGCAGGAAACATTGCAACGGGCGGCGAGCTTCTCCGACGCCTTCCGGCGCACGGTCTGGGCGACGCCGGAGCTCGACTACACGCTGAGGCGCCCGGTCGGCGCGCTCGCCAAGCAGGTCTGGTCGGACCAGCGAAGGTTGGATCGTGAGGCCGCTCTCGCGCGGCTCGGCAACCGCTACGGGCTGATCTATCTCGGCCATGCCGGCTGCGCGGGCTGCAAGGTGTTCGGCCCGCTGCTGCGCGCCTTTGCCGGGCGTCACGGCCTCGACGTGCTTGCGGTCTCGCTCACCGGCGAGGCGCTGGAGGGCTGGCCGGAGGCGGTCGCCGACAACGGGCGCGCGGCCCGGCTCGGCCTCGCGGGCGCGCCGAGCCCGGCGCTGGTGCTGTTCGACACGGTGACCAAACGGGTCGTTCCCGTCGGCTTCGGCGTGATGGCCGAGGACGAAATGGCGGAACGCATCTTCGCGCTCACCGCCCTGGAGCCCGGCCATGATTATTGATCTGAAGAAGGGCGCCGCGTGCATCGCGCTCGCGGTGGCGTTCATGTCGGTGGCGCCCGCAAGTGCCGACGTGCTCTCGGAGATGAACCGCTTCTGGCAGGGGGCGGCGGTCAACACCACCGGCCCGACCGCCTTCCACGGCCAGGCCTCCGGCCACTGGACGCTCGGCAACCTCTATCTGCGCTCGCCGGTGCGCTCGGAGCAGATCGCGACGGTCAGCCTGCCCTCCTTCCGGTCGGGCTGCGGCGGCATCGACGCCTTCGCGGGCGCGTTCTCGTTCATCAACTCCGACCAGCTGATCGCCTTCGGCCGCGCGGTAGCGCAGAACGCCGCCGGCTTCGCCTTCGAGCTGGCGCTGGAGACCATCTCCCCGGTGATCGCCGAGACCATGGCGAAGCTCCGGGCGCTGGCGCAGTGGGTCAACAGCCAGAACCTCAACTCCTGCGAGACCGCCCAGGCGCTGGTCGGCGCGCTCTGGTCGAAGAACGATCGCGCGTCATCGGCGATCTGCGCCGCCATCGGCACCGGCCAGGGGATATTCAGCGACTATGCGGCGGCCAAGCACGGGTGCGGCGCAGCGGGGCAGCGCAACTCGACGCTCGCCTCGGCCTCGGGCGCGATGGCCGACCAGGTGCCGGTCAACGTCAACTACGCCTGGAAAGCGATCCGGGCGTCGTCGTTCCTCTCGGGCGACACCCAGCTTGCCGAGTTCGCCATGGCGGTGACCGGCACGCTGATCGTGACGTCGCCGACTTCGGACTCCGATACCTCCGGGCCCCGGGTGCGCATCCTGGAGCCGCTGGCGCTGGACCGGCGGGTAACGGAAGTGCTGATGGAGGGCGGCGGGGCGCTGCCGGTCTACCGCTGCGACACCCCCGCCGCCTGCCTCAACCCGAGCCTCGGCACGGTGACCATCCCCGCCAACCGGGGGTTCCGGGAGCGGGTCGCGGGGCTGCTGCGCGACCTGGTCGACGCCGTGCGCGCCGACACGGCTCCGCCCGCGCCGGCGCTCGGCCTCGTGAACCTCACCACGCTGCCGGTCTATCGGGTGGCCAACGCGGCGGCGGCCTACCGGGGCGCAGTGATCGACCAGGAGATGGACGCGCTGGCGGAAGCCGTCGCGCTCGACGTGATGCAGGTCTGGATCACCGATCTCCACCGCACCGTCGAGGAACGGGCGGGGACGCTCGACATCGCCGACGGGGAACAGTTGCAGCGCTGGCGCGAGGGGCTTAGGTCCAACCGGGTCGCTCTCGCCCGGCACCGCCATCAGGGGCTCCAGCGGCTCAACACGGCGCTCGCGGTGGTCGAGAAGCTGCGCCTGATCGAGACCGAGCTGGCCGGGGCGCTCTCGGCCGATCTCCGCGCGGCACTGGCCTTCGCGCGCGGCGGCGCCGGGGCCGGCTCGCGCTGAGCCATGGCGTGACACCTTATACATGTACGAGCTCTTCACCCTCGGCGGCGGGACCTATCTCATCGATCTGCTGAACGCCGTTGCCGCGATCACCGGCGGCGGCGCCTATATCACGCTCGCCCAGCTCGCTGGCGTCGCCGGGCTCGCCTGGGTGCTGTTCCGCACCGCCTTCGGCGGGTCGTGGAAGGACAACGCCAAGTGGATGCTGCTGTTCGTGGCGGTCTGGGGCGCGATGATCGTGCCGAAAGCCACCGTCCGGGTGGTCGACCGGCTGGACCCGACATTGGCGCCGGCGGTGGTGGCGAACGTCCCCATCGGCCTGGCGCTCTTCGCCTCGCTCACCAGCCAGGTCGGCGACGGGCTCACAAGATTGACCGAGCAGGCGTTTACCCTGCCGAACGACCTCCAGTACCGGCGGCATGGCCTCATCTTCGGGGCCAGGCTCGCCGCCAAAACAACCCGGCTCGAGATCACCGACACGGTGTTCGCGCGCAACGTCCGCAACTACGCCCGGCAATGCGTGTTCCACGCCCTGCTGCTGGGCCATATCTCTGCCGACGACCTTCGCGAATCCACCGATATCTGGTCGCTGGTGACGGCAACCGGGAGTCCATCCGCCGGAGCGTCGCCCGCGCGGATGGTGGAGGTCGCGACCAGGCAGGCAGCGACCGGCACGGGCGCGACGCCCATCGACCGGCAGATCGTGACCTGCCGAGATGCGGCCTCACGGCTCAACGGGCAGTGGAACGCCGAAATCCAGCGCGCCGGCACCGTGTTCGGACGGCGCATCTTCCCCGACGCCCGCACCGAGGCGCTCGCCCGCGCGGAGCTGCTCGCGGCGCTGCCCGCCGCCCACGACTTCCTGATCGGGGCGGCACGCTCGGCGGGTGAGATCATGCGCCAGCAGATGGTGCTGAACGCCGTCCACGACGCGGGCGAGCAGTGGGCCGCGGAAGCGGGCAACGCGGCCGCGCTCCGGGCCTACACCGAGGCGAGGGCCGAGGCGCAGACCGTCTCCGCCTACCGGGCCATCGGCCGGCAGGCCGAGACATGGGTGCCGCTGCTCCGCATCGTGTTCGAGTGCCTCTATGTCGGCGCCTTCCCGATGGCGGTGCTGCTGATGCTGACGCCGGCGGGCGGCGCCATCTTCCGCTCCTACGTCACGGGGCTGGTTTGGCTGCAATCGTGGGGACCGCTCTACGCCGTGCTGCACCGGATCAGCATGGGGGAGGCCGCGGAGAGGATGCAGGCCGCAGCGCTGATGCCCGGCGGCGATATCGGCATCTCGCTGGTGGCGCAGGCCGGCATCAGGGCCGTGGCGTCGGACGTCGCGGTGATGTCGGGCTACCTCTCGATGTCGGTGCCGTTCCTCGCGGCGGCGCTGGCCTACGGGCTCTCCAAGGCGACAGTGCTGGCGACCTCGGTGCTGGCGGTCGGCCAGGACGCGGCCTCGTCCGCCGCCCACGAGGGCACCACGGGCAACCTCTCGCTCGCCAACACCGGCTACGACACGCACCGCTTCGCGACCCTGGAGGGGCGCCAGATCCGCACCTCCGCCCATGTCGATACCGACCGCTACACCGGCTACGCGCCCGCCGGCGCCGCCATGACGGTGACCGGCGACGGGACGGTGGTGGTCGACGCCGGGGCCGCGACCAGCCGCGTCCCGGCCGCCGGGGTGCGGCTGTCCGAATCCCTCGCCACCAGCCACCAGACGCGCGCCGAGCATGCCCGCGGCCTCTCTCGGCACTGGTCGGCGGAAGCGGGCGAGGCGCGCAACGCCGCCGTGACCGACGCGACTGCGCTGATCGAGCGCTACAGCCACGACGTCAGCACGGGCGAAGCCTATGCGCGCGGCGTCACCGAGAGCGAGAGCGCCCAGGTCCAGGCGCTGGAGTCGCATGTCGACAAGATGTCGGAGACCGCGGGGATCTCGAAGGAGCAGATGGCGGTCCTGACCGGCCAGGCGAAGGTTGGCGGCGGCTGGGACTTCGTGGTCAAGCTCGGCGCCGACGGCTCGGCGATGTGGCGCGGCCAGACCATCTGAGCGCGCTCTCGGTATCTGATGGCGCGGTGATCGGTTTGTTTGATGGGCATCGTTCGCGGCTGGTGGGGTGACCGGGGGTGTCGGACGGCCGTCGGCGGGTCAAGCCGCTACGCGGCTCCTCCGCTTCGCTCCGGCCCTTCGGGTGACCCCCCGCCGTCCATCCGACGGAGTGCATCCATGGCCGTAAGCAAGCTTCCGGCCACGGGCCGATCGCTCGACGCAGTGCGGCAACGGGGGCTGGCGAGGGGTGTTACCCGTTACCGTTACCCTGCCTCCCTAGGGGTTCGAGGCGGTAACGGTTTTCGGTAACGCGTCGTTGCGGCCCGCGTGGTTGACGGCGGCCGGCGGCGCCGCGTTTTCGGCGGCGAGGCGGTAACCGCCCTGGGGTGCGCGTTCGACGCGCCCGGCGCGGACGAGCTTGCTCAGCGCTTCGGCGACGGTTGCGGGCCGGGTTGCCGCGCGCTCGCGGATCTGGCGCTGCGAGAGCGGTGCATCGGCGTCGGCGAGGGCTTGGAGGATGCGCCGTTCGGGTGTTTCCGGCTCCGGCGCGGCCTCGGCCGGCACCGGCCGCCGCAAGCGCAGGGCGGGTCCCTCGCCGTCATCGGCGAGTTCGATCTCGATGTCGGCGAGGCCTGGAGCGGCGCGATGCTCGACGGTCATGACGATCTGCTTGTCGCGGCGGCGCAGATAGAGGTTGCTGTCGCCCCAGGCATGGAGCTCGGACGACCCCCTGAGCGCCTGGCCCGGCCGGCTGGCACCGCTCTTGCGGGCATGGTGGACGAGCAGGACGGCGGTCTCGAAGCGGCGCTGGAGGTCGCGCAGGAAGCCGAGTATGGGAGCGACCTCGGCGACGGTGTTTTCATCGACGCCGTGCAGGCGGACCAGGGGGTCGAGGACCACGAGGCGTGGCGCGATGCGCTGCACGGTCTCGCGCAGACGCTGCCGGTCGTTGGCATGGTCGAGGCGCAGGATGGGAGCGTCGATGACGGCGATGTCGAGCGTCTCGAAGCTGGCGCCGGCTGCCCGGGCGATGCCCTCAAGCCGGGCGCGCACGATGTGGCCGGCGTCCTCGGCCGCGAACAGCAGGACCGGTCCGGGCTGTTTGGCGGCGAAGCGGCGCAGACAGGGAACGCCGGCGGCGACGGCCACGGCGAGGTCCAGAGCCAGGAAGGATTTGCCGCACTTGGGTTCGCCGCCGACGATGCCGACGGCTTGGCGTCCCCAGAGGCCGTCGACCAGCCACTGCTGCCGGCTCGGGCGGTCCTCAAGGTCGGCCGGGCTTCGGGTCGGGAAGCCCTTCACCGGCGCGCTCTCCTGGTCTTGGTGGGCTCCCCCCAGGTCTCCAGGAAGAGCTTTTCGTCGAGCACTTCACGATCCTGATCGGCGCCGGCGGCGAGCAGCGCATCGGCCATGACGGTGAGCGTCCTGGGGTTGCCGCCGGCATGGGCGACGAGGGTGTCCTTGAGGCCGGCGGTCATCAGGGCGGGGTTGCCGGCCTCCTCCAGCAGGTGGTCGAGGAGGCGCAGTAGATCCTCGTCTTCGGGACGCGTCATGAGGAGGCGCTGGCGGATGCGGGAGTCGATGGGATGCAGCTCCGGCGTGCGCAGTTTTGCGAGCAGCCGGTTGTCACCGGCCAGCACCACGCCAAGGATGGTGCGCGAGTCGAAGTCGGTCGAGGAGAGCAGGCGCATCTCGGTCAGCACCGCGTTGGGCAGCTCCTGTGCCTCGTCGACCAGCAGGAGTGGGCGCATGCGCGTGTCGTCGAGGTGGTCGAGCCAGCGCTGCCGCAGTCCCTTGATCCCATTCCAGCGATTGTTGTGGGCCATGGTGATGGCGAAGCGGTCGGAGATCTCGTGGTAGAAGTCGGCGACGCTGGAGGACGGATGGGTGAGGACCGCGACGCTCAACCTGTCGATGCGCTCAAGGCGCTCGGCGAGCAACCGCAGCGCCACGCTCTTGCCGATGCCGGGCGGGCCGCCGATCAGGGCGAAGCCGCCCTGGCGCACCAGATGCCGTTCGACCCTGCGGCAGAAGTTCTCGACGGCGGGTGTGGTCATCAGGCCATCGACCGGGAGGTCGGTGGAGAAGGGGTTCCACTTGAGGCCGTACAGCGTGAGCATTTCGCGGTTCATGAGGGGTCTCCCCGATCGTCGTCTTCGCCCGGCCCGGGGCTTTCGGCGTGAGGCAGCCAGGCCGGCGGCAGGCCCGTCGCGGCCTGGTCGTCGAGGATGCGCCTGAGCAGCGGCGCGGCTTCGCCCCCGCCGGCGCTGCCGCCGCCATCGTTGTCGCCGGGCCCGGCCGGGCGGCGCATACCGCCGGCATTGCCGCGCCGGTCGAGCGGGTAGAGGGTGCACAGCCGCTCGCCGCTTCGGCCGTCGACCAGATCAACGCTGGCCAGGTCCCAGCGCGCATAGCGGATCCACAGCGTGCTCAGGTGGCGCCACGGCGCGGGAACCTGATAGCGGATGCCCTCGAGCGACACGGTTCCGTCCGAGCGCCGCAGCGTGCGCTTCACGGTGATGCGGAACGCCGCCCTGAGCTCGTCGCGGCCGAGGCAGGGCCTCGACGCATCGTCGCTGTCGAGCAGGCGCTTGAGCGGCGTGGTGCCGAGCTCGCGGTGCACCCGGCGGTGGTAGTCCTGCTCGACCCAGGCGACGGTCGCGTCGTTGAGCGTCTTCAGGGTGAGCGGCTCGACGCCTTCGAGCATGGCCATCAGGCGGCCCTCGACCGAGGCCCACAGGACCTCCATCTTGCCATTCTGATGAGGCGCCCCCGCGAGGGTCCTGGAGTGGATGATGCCGAGCCGGTGCAGCCCCTCCTCGACCTCCCCCGCCATCATCGGCGAGCCGTTGTCGCTCATGAGCGCGCGCGGCAGGCCGCGCTTCATGAAGGCCTGGCAGAGCCCGTGGACGAAGACCTCGGCGGTCTCCTCCAGGTACCACTGCAGGTGGCAACCCACCCGCGAGTGGTCGTCGAGGAAGCCGAGCATGATCGGCGTGCGCCAGGCGCCGGACGCGGTCAGCACCCGGCACCGGGCATGATGGAAGTCGGTGTGCCAGAGCGCATGGCTGCGCGAGACCTCGAAGCTCAGCACCTCGCGCGGCTCGACCGGCGCCCGCTCGGGTTCCCGGTCGAAGCGCCGCCGGCGGCGCTGGCGCACCAACCCGCGATTGCGCATTGCCCGGGTCAGCGTCGCGTAGGAGGGCATCGGGCCGAGCGCCGGATCGACCTCGACCAGCGCCCGCAGGTTGTCGTAATGCAGCTGCCCCGACCACGACGGATGCGCCCGGTACTGGCCGCGCAGCGCCTCGATCAGCGCCGGCGACATCGCCCGCTCGCGGCCGGCATCGGTGCGCGGCCGGCGGCGCAGCGCCTTGACCGGATCCCGGTCCGCCGCCCGTGCCTGGTAGTACCAGCGTTCGATCGTCGACACCGAGAAGCGCACCGGCCCCTTGCCGGACGGGTGATCCCAGTCGCGTTGCGACAGCCGCTCCAGCTCCGCCCGCAACTGCCCCGTGGGCGGCGGCGAGGCCAGCAACGGCCCGACGACCGCGAAGCGCAGCCGCGCCCACCGGTCGCGGTCGCCCCCTCCGTTGTTGCTGTCCATGGCGGCATCTCTCCCTGGCCGTGTCGGGGAGATGCCCATGTAGAGCGCCCTATCCGTTCATGACAGAAACGTTTTCTGCGGGCGCCGCCGGCCCGGCGCCGAGCGCGCAAAAGCCGGTCCACGGCATCAGCCAGACCAGGCTGCGCAACAGCCGCGAGCGGAAGCCGCGGCCCCGCATGGTGCGCAGCAGCCAGCGCAGCGGCACGTCGGCGGGGGGCGCCGCCAGCGCGCCCCGCTTCGCCCCCCACTCCCGGGTCAGCGGGAAGACTTCCAGCCACCAGCGCCGCCAGCGCTTCAGCGTCGAGGCCGGAACCCCGCACCGCCGCGCGATCGTCTGCAACCGCACGCCGCCGGCCACAGCCAGCGCGCTCACCACCAGGAACAGCGCCCCGACGTAGAAGCGGCGCCCGAAGAAACGCACCGACGGCGGCTTCACGCGGCGCCGGCATGACGAACAGCACAAGCTGAAGCGCCGCGCGTCGTCCCGAAGATCCACCGCCAGACCGTAGGGCTTGCGCGGGTAGGTCGCGCTGTGAAGCGTGCCGCCGCAGCGCGGACAGCCGGCCGCTCGGCAGGCCTCCGCCTCCGCCGCATCGACGCGCTTGAGAAAAGCCCAGACCCGGGCATTCGAATGGATGGAGTGCCGGAACAGCTTGTGCGACATTGGGGCCGTCTCAGGTTGATATCACCGTCACCGAGACAAGCCCTCCGGCGGCCTTCATGCAAGATCGCCGGGGGGCAACCACCCCAAATCCTCGATTAATTCGAGCGGATCAGCCCTGATTCCCCGCTGAAATTCTGCGCCCTCTCACCATCGAGCGCGACGCCTGGAACGCCGTCAAGGAATACGACCGCCAGCACGGGGTGACCGAGACCTGGGGCCGCGTCTCGGAGGCCTCCCGGCGCTACACCACCGGCACCGGCGAGAGCGAGGCGGCGAGCCTCGACGAGAGCCTGAGCGCGAATCTCACGCGGATGCGGACGTTCCAGGAGCGGGCGTCGTTGGCAAGGCAGGAGTCGGAGAGCTGGTCGGAGCAGGCCGCGCAGGTGCGCGCGGACGCGCAGGCGATCGAGCGAGACCTTGCCCAGCCCTTCTTCGCCTGGTTGTCGGAGCGGACGGGAACGGATGGGCGCGCCATCGGCGTCGCCGGCGCCATGCGCATCGCCTCGCCGCAGACCCCGGAGGACGCCGAGGCATTGCGCGAGCACGCCGCCGCCTTCGTCGCCGAGAAGTTCCCCGCCCCGGCCGGTCCCGATCCTTCCAGCGTCGGCGGCGTCGCGGAATACGAGGGCGCCGCCGGCGAGCTGCGCGGCGCCTACGGCCGCGAGACAGCCGCCGCGTATGGCGGCTGGTCGGAGGGCGTGCGCGACCGGGCGGCTGCGGCGGGCGCGCCCCGGCCGGGCGATACCCAGGCCGGCGCGATGGAGGAACGGGTCGAGACCAAGACCGACCAGATCATGAAGGGGACGGCGAGGGAGGCAAGGCAGACCGTGACCGGGCAGGAGACGGCGGAGGGGCGTGCCGGGGTGGCGGTGGAGACGGAAAAGCCCTTCGAGCGCCACGCGACGGAGAACCTGCCGGTCGTCGGCGACTGGCTCGCCGGCAAGCTCTACGGGACCGCGAAGAACGCGGTTCCCGACGCCGCGCCCGGCGGCGCCGGGCGGGACAGGCCGGGCGCGGACCAGCGGGACTGGGGGGACTCTTCGCCGTGAGCCGGTCAGCGCCCGTCGTCGTGGAGCAGGCGGTCCTCCTCGTCGCGCAGATACGCGTACATGCCCGTCCTGGTGTCCATGTCGAGGCCGGTATCCGCGCCGTCCGGGAGCCGGTGGCGGCGGAACGCCGACCAGTCGCGGCGGCGGACGCCCTGCCACAAGGCGCCCGCGAGGCTGGCCGCGGCGGTCCAGGCGAGGGCGGCCAGCCACAGCGGCCCGAGGAGCGCGGCATCGGCGTCGGCGCCGGTCGCCAGCGCGGCGAGCGCGAGCGGGCTCAGCACGATGGCGGAGGCGCGCCAGGCGGCGCGGGAGTCCGTGAATGTTCGTCTCATGTTCAAGTCCTCCGAGCATAGCGGCGGAACCGGAAAAGGGAATCCCCGGCACCGGCCTCCCTCCGGTCGGGACCGCTTCGCCGGGCCCCCGGCCCAGCTCCGCCTCCCGGCGGTAATGCACACAATCTGAGGGAGAACGCGCATGCGCGGCATCGGCGGCAGCACGCTCCGGGGCGGTCAGACCGTCTTCCACGGCATCCGCATGTGGGGCCAGCTCTTCCGGGCGGCCGTGTTCTTTGCCGCCTTCACCACCGTCGTGGTGCCGGCCTGGACGCTGTGGCACCGCACCACCGGGGCGGAGTGGTACGCGGCCGGCATGGTCAGCCTCGCGGAGGTCAAGCTGGTCCTCGGCTACGACCCGGATTCGGGCCAGGAAATCCGCTTCGAGGACGGCACGCGGCGCGTGCTCCGCATCCGCGAGATCGCCGCCTCGGTGCCGGCGCTCCAGGCGCGCGAGCGGATCAAGGTCGAAATGTTTGCCAGCGCCGGCATGGGCCTGACGGCGGGCGGCGGGCTGATCGGTCTGTTCCTGGTGGTGTTCTGGTATCGCGGCGCCCAGCTCGGCCGGCAGAAGCGCATCCGGGGCGCCGAAATGGTGAGCGCCGCCGAGCTGCGCAGGCGGCTGCTATCGCCCCATGAACGGCTCCTGCAGCGCTTGCCGGGCGCCGCCCGGTTCCGGCCCTACTCGATCGCCGGTATCCCCTATCCGGAGCGCACCGAGACCCAGCACACCATCGTCTCGGGCACCACCGGCTCCGGCAAGACGGTGCTGATCTCCGACCTCGTGTCCCAGATCCGCGCGCGCGGCGAGCGCTGCGTCCTCTACGACAAGATGGGGAGCTACACGCGGTCTTTCTTCGATCCGGCCCGAGACGTGCTGCTGAACCCGCTGGATGCCCGCGCGCCGCGCTGGTCGCCCTTCCTCGAAGCCCGCAATCCGCGCGACTTCGACATGATGGCCGCCGCGCTGATCCCGCAGCAGAAGGACACGGTCGACCCGTTCTGGGTCACCGCCGCCCGCCAGCTCTTCTCCAACGGCGCGGGCGTGCTGCGGCAGAAGGGGGTGAAGGACAACAAGGTCCTGGTCGATCACCTGCTCAAGACCGATCTCACCGCCCTCGCGGAGGCGATGGAAGGCACGGTCGCGCAGTCCATTGTGGACCCGGACAACCCGAAGACGGCGCTCAGCGTACGCGCCATGCTGACCGCCAATCTCTCGGCGCTGGAGTTCCTGCCCGATACCGGCAAACCGTTTTCGATCCGCGAGTGGATCGGTGACGAGGACCGCGACGGGTTCCTGTTCCTCACGTCGAGGGGCGACCAGCACGCCAGCCTGCGCGGGTTGATCTCGACCTGGCTGGAGATCGCGGTCAACGCGATGCTGACGCTCTCCCAGGACGACGGGCGGCGCATCTGGGTGATCCTCGACGAGCTGCCGACGCTCCACCAGGTGCCGAGCCTTCAGCCCGGCCTCGCCGAGTCGCGCCAGTTCGGCGGCTGCTTCGTGCTCGGCGTCCAGGTCGCCTCGGCGCTGCGCGATCTCTACGGCAGGAACGGCGCGGAGACCATCTCCGGGCTCTGCGGCACGCGGGTGGTGCTGGCGGCGCCCGACCGCGACACCGCGCAGTGGTCGGCCGACAGTCTGGGCCGGAGCGAGATCGAGGAGGTCTCCGAGGGCTTCTCCTACGGCGCCAACACGATCCGCGACGGTGTGAGCCTGACGCCGCGGCGGGAATTGCGCGCGCTGGCGCTCCCCTCCGAGATCATGCGGCTGGAGAACCTCTCGGGCTATCTCAAGTTCCCCGGCCCCTTCCCGGTCGCCTCCATCCGGCTGAAATACGTCGCGCGTCCGAAGGCGGCGGAACGGTTTGTGCCGCGCGAAGACGATGGGGCGGAACCGCGAAGCGGTGCCGAAGGGGCCGACAGCGACGGGATCGCGATCCCGGAGCCGCCGGACCCGAACGAAGTCCATCGCGGCGATGTTCCCGTCGCGCCCGGCACGCCGCCCGAGCCAGCGGCTTGGCAGGGCGAGCTCGATCTCGTGCCGCTGCCGGGCGAGGCCGGCGCTGCGCAACCGGACGCGGCGACGGCCGAACCGGTCGACGGGAAGGCGCCGGATGCGGATGTCGCGGCGGCCGCGATTGCACCAGAGGGCGGTGCGCCGGATGCGGGTTCCGAACCGACAAGTCCGCCGGACTCCTCCGACGCCGGCGCCGGCCGCGGGTCGGACTGGGGCTGACATGCTGTCGATCGGCGCGCTTTCCTCGGCGGCGCAGGGGGCGTCCTACTACGAGCGCGACGGCTATTACGCGAAGGACGATCCCGAGCACAGGGCGGCCAGCGCCTGGGCGGGCAAGGGCGCCGAGGAGCTCGGTCTGAGGGGGCCGGTCGATGCCGACACCTTCCGGCAGGTCCTCGAAGGCCGGGTGCCGGACGGTTCGGAAACGCGGCTCGGCAAGCGCGGCAAGGACGGGGAGATCACGCACCGCCCCGGCCGCGACCTCACCTTCTCGGCCCCGAAGTCCGTGTCGCTGGCCGCTCTGGTCGGCGGCGACAGGCGCATCGTCGAGGTCCACGACAAGGCGGTTGCGGCGACGCTCGCGTGGATCGAGAAGAACGCCGCCGAGACCCGCATGAAGGACCCGGACACGGGCCACATGATCCGCGCGGGCAACCAGAAGACCGTCGTCGCAACCTTCCGCCACGACACCTCGCGCAACCTCGACCCGCAGCTCCACACCCACGCTGTGCTCGCCAACATGGTGCAGGGCGGGGACGGCAAGTGGCGCTCGATGGCCAACGAGAAGCTCTACGGCTCGAAGATGCTGCTGGGCGCCCTCTACCGCAGCGAGCTCGCCGCCGGCCTTGCCAGGCTCGGCTACGGCATCGAGAAGACCCATGCCGACGGGCGCTTCGAGGTCGCGGGGGTCTCCCGCGAGGTCGTCGAGGCGTTCTCGAGCCGGCGCGCCGAGATCGAGGCGGCGATGGAAGAGCGCGGACTCGGCGCCCCGGGAGACAATCCGCGCATCGCCGAGCGCGCCGCGCTGATGACGCGGGCGAAGAAGCGCGACATCGACCGCGACGAGCTTCGCAGCGTGTGGCAGCGCCAGGCCGCCGATCTCGGCTTCGATGCCCGCGCGCTCACGGCGGAAGCGGTCGAGAAATCGGCCGCGCCGGAACGGGAGGCGGCGGTGGAACCCGCGGGCGAACCGGGCAGGGAAGCGGATTCGGCAGCGCCGCCGCAGCCGGATATCGACGATGCGCGACGTCCGCACGCCGCCTGGATGAACGAATCGCCGGGCGAGCGGATGCCTGCCGGGGGCGAGGGCCGGAGCGACGGCCGCGCGTCCGGCCGCGCGTCCGGGCGCGAGACCCGAGCGGATACCGCGCCGCCGTCGTCCGCTGCGGAGGCGGTCTCCTGGGCGATGGCGCACCTCTCGGAACGCGAGGCGGTGTTCGCCCGCACCGATCTGCTCGCCGCCGCGCTCGCCCATGCGCCGGGCGCCGTCGCGATCGGGGACGTGGAACGCGAGGTCGCGGCGCTGGAGAAGGCCGGGACCCTGCACGCCGTCGACCTGCCGGGCGCCGACGACTCGCTCGCCACCGACCGCAGCGTGGGCGAGGAGCGCGAGACGGTGGCATTGTGGCGGGGCGGCCAGGGCCGCGGCCGGGCGCCGATGCGCGGTTGGCAGGTCCAGGGCCACCTCAACAAGGGACCGCTCACTGCCGGGCAGAAGGACGCGGTCAAGCTGATCCTGTCGGCGAAGGACCGCACGGTCGGCATCCAGGGCTACGCCGGGACGGGCAAGACCACGATGCTGAACCGGGCGCGGACGCTGGCGGAGAAGAAGGGCTGGCGTATGGCGGGGCTCGCGCCGTCGGCCTCGGCCGTGCAGACGCTCGCATCCGAGGCCGGTATCGAGAGCCAGACGCTCCAGCGCTTCCTCGCCGGCAACGCAGGCGTGGCGGAGGGCAGGCTCACGCGGAAGGGAGCGAAGGAAATGCGCGCCGCCTTCGCGAAGACGATCCTGGTGGTCGACGAGGGTTCGCTGGCGTCCACCGTGCAGGCGCGCGACCTGCTCCGCATCGCCAACGCGCTCCGCATCCCGCGCGTGGTGCTGGTGGGCGACGCCAAGCAGCTCGACGCGGTGGATGCCGGCAAGCCCTTCGCCCAGCTCCAGGCCGCCGGAATGCGGACCGCCACCATGGACGAGATCATGCGCCAGCGCGATCCGGCGCTGAAGGAAGCGGTCGAGGCGAGCCTGAAGGGAGATATCGGACGCGCGTTCGAGAAGCTCGGCAGCAACGTCGCCGAGGTCAAACCCGACAATATCGCCGGCGCGGTCGCGGCCCGCTGGCTCCGGCTGGACGAGGAAGCACGGGCGAACACCGGCGTGATGGCGCCGAGTCATGCGCTCAGGCAGGGCATCAACGGCCATATCCGCGAGCGCCTGGCCCGCGAGGGCCGCATCCACGGCCCTGCGATGGAGAGCGAGCGGCTGGTCTCCCGGGGCTACACCAACGCCGAGAAGTCACTCGCCGGCAACTACGGACCGGGTGACGTGGTGGCCTTCCACCGCCCCTACAAGCGCATCGGCGTCGAGAAGGGCGACGAACGGCGCGTCATGGGCGTCGACCACAAGGGCCGCGCGGTGATTCTCGACGACGGCAAGGGCGGCCGGGTCGCCTGGAAGCCCGAAGAAATCGGCGGTCGAAGGGGCGGGAGCGAGGTGTACCGCGCCGAAGAAATCGAACTCAGGGCGGGCGACCGCATCCGCTGGACGCGCAACGACGCCGGCCTCGGCCTGGTCAACAGCCGCACGGCGGAAGTCCTGCGCGTCGCGAACGGGGGCGTGACCTTCCGCTTGGAGGACGGCAAGACGCTCGAACTGGGCAAGGGCGACCCGCAACTTCGCCACCTCGACCATGCCTGGGCGTCGACCGTGCACGCCTTCCAGGGCCGCACCGTGGACAACGTGATCGCCGCAATGGAGGCGAGGCACCCGCATCTCACCACGCAAAAGAGCTTCTACGTCGAAATAAGCCGCGCCCGCGACCGCGCCGAGCTGGTGACAGACGACGCAACCGAGCTCCGCGCCCAACTCCAGGCCGTCACCGGCGAGCGCATCGCCGCGCTCGAAGGCATTGGCGAGATGAAGCGCGAGGAGGCGGACAAGGCGGCCGAGGCCACGCGGGCTCCCGAAACCGGTCGAGAACGCGGCCCCGGCGAGGGCATCGGACAGGATCGGGAGAGCACGAAATCGCCGGCGAAGGAGCCGGAGCCGCTCGCGCGTGACCGAGGCAAGGGAGGGATGGACCTTGGATTGTGACGGCACCGGTATGGGTAAACAGACCGGACGGCGCTTCCGGGCGACCCTGATCGAAGCGGAAACTGCGCGCTTCCGGCGCGCCGGGACGGCGTTCGAGCCGTCGACGGCTCCTCGTGGAGGCCCGGTCGAGGGGTCGAACCGAGGGGAAGAGGGTGCGGCGCGATGAGCGAAGACACGCGAAACGAAGCCGTGGGCGGCGATAGCGGCGCGGAGAAGGCGGGCGATGCCCGCAAGACCCGGGGCATCCGCTTCTCGGAATCGGAGTGGGAAGAGGTCAAGAACGCGGCGGCGGCCCACGCAATGCCGGCCGCCGAGTTCGTCCGCGAGAAGTTGCTCGCGCTCGCGCGCCACCCGGAGAGCGCCGATCCGGTTCCGGTCCCGGCGTCGATGGCGCCGCTGATCGAGCGAATGTTCCGCTACACCTGGTTCCTGGCGACCGAAAGGCGCGACGCGATGCTCCACGAGGGGCGCGGGGAAGAGCTCGACAGGCTGGTCGCGGAAGCAAGAGCCTTCCAGGAATCGCTGAGCCGGGACACCTCCGACTGAGCGCAGGCGGCGCCATTGGCGCCTCCACCACAGCAACGGGCGTATGTCGGTCCGTGTGTCGGTCGGTGTTTGTCGCGTGTTCGAGCGTATGTCGCTCCGTGTATCGGTCGCGACTGGTGGCGCCTGACGGCGCCTGAGCGATGACAACCCGCGTGTGTCGCACCGATACACGCTCAATCCAACAACAGTCAGGCGTCCTCAGGCGCCGGTAACTGACGACAGCGCACGTCAGGCTACGCCAGCGCACGCATGCCGCAGCCCGCAGCCTGCTGCGTCGGGTGTGACCCCCAAGGCCGGCCATGGCCGGTCCGTAGCCTGAGTCGCGGTGAACGGGGGATCGGGAGATCGACGCCGGAGAACCCGGCGGATCGAAGCCGCAGCGGCGATTGAGCGGCGGCGGCCGGCGCGGTGGCCGATGCACTCATGCGAAGCATGGTGCGGGCGCGCGCGGCGCGAAGCGCGCGGGGACGGCAGACGCGAGGCCGTCAGCCGAAACGGCAACGGGCCGCGCTGCCGGAGCAACGCGGCCCGCGCGGGGCGCTGCGGGCTATGCCGCGATGCGCTGAACCGGGATGCCAAGCTGCCGCGCCTTGTCGACGAGGTTCTCGGTGATGCCCGAACCGGGAAAGGCGATCACGCCCTTCGGCAGGAGATTGAGCAAGTCGTCGTTGCGGCGGAAGGGGGCGGCGCGTCCGTGCTTGTCCCAATCGGGCTTGCAGACGATCTGCTGCACGCCGTTGCGCTCGGCCCAGCGCGCCGCGATCTTCTCGACGCCGGGGCCGCCGCCATGCACGAGCACCATGTCGGCGTATTTCTCGCGCGCCTTGTCGAGCCGGGCGATGACGGCGGCGGGGTCGGCAACGTCCTTGCCTCCGGCGATGGCGACCAGCGTTCCCTGCGGCAGGTGCGCCATGGTCTCGCGGTCCTTGCGGGCGCGCATGAAGTCGCGGGCGTCGATTGCCGCGCTGGTCAGCTTGCCGGTCTGGCTGGTGTGCGAGCCGCGCCGGGGGCGCCACACGCTGCCGGTCTCGGCGCGGTAGGCGTCGGCGGCGGTGTCGCGCATGATCTCGAAGGCGTCGCGGCGGTCGGTGAGGTTCTGCGCGCGGGCGGTGGTCAGCTCCAGCTCGCGGGACTTGATCTCGGTTCCGTCCTGCGCGCGTTGCAGGTCGCGAAGGTCGGGCAACAGCCTGTCGGCGGCGCGGTCGAGGCGCTGCGTCTGGGCGTCCAGCATGTTGACGAAACCCCACAACAGGCTCTCGCGCTCGTCGGCAAGCTGGAAGCCGTCCGGCGCGATGCCCTGCGCCATGATGCGGAACGCTTCGGACACGGCGTCCAGCGCGTCGTCGCGGTCCCACACGTCGCGGCTGTCGAACTCGTCGCGTCCGGGGGTCGCGCCGTAGAGGGCGGCGGCTTCGCAGGCCATGGCGGTTGCCGATGCGGCGTGTTCGGGCTCGTGCCCATCATCGTCGGCGGTCTCCACGGCGGGGGCGTCAAGGCTCCCGGTGTCGAAGCCGGCGGCTGCGAAGGCGTCGGCCATCGCGGAGTCGGTGTTGTTGTAGGTCATTGTCGGTTCCTCTCCTCTGAAAAAAACACCGCGTTTCCCCCGGAGCGGGGTGGGCGGCGAGTCAAGCCTTCAAGGTCCGCAGATCGAGGCGGCCTGCACCCGAAGGGCCGCAACGAAGTGAAGGACCCGCGAAGCGGGTTGCGGGCCGCCGCTGCGGGCCTGGAATGGCGCGCCGCCCAGACCGGTCTGGGAGGAAACGCAACAACGCCGCCGCCCGCCAGGGCGGCGACCGCCGGACGGCGCGAAGCGACGGCCCCGCGTCAGGGATCGTCACCCGAAGGGCGAAGACCGCGCAGCGGGCTTCGTGGAGCCGGGCGCGGCCTGCCGCGCCCGGCGGAATAGAGCCCGGCGACCGGCCTCTTGGCCGGGCGGACGCCCATACCCTTCCGATGTCGTAGACGGGACCCATTACGCAGCCGTCCGCTCTGCCAGGACCCCGGATGCCCATGCCGCCGCCTTCGCCAGCACGTCCCCATGACAGGGCAAGGGCTCGCACCAGCACGCCAGCCAGCACCCGTCCAGCTCGGCGAGCTCCTCCAGCGAAACATCACCCGCCTGGATGTGCTGCCACAGATACTCGCGATAGCGGGCAATCACCTCGTCCCGCGAACCGTCCTCGCCGATCCTGAACGGATTGCCCCACCTGGTGCGGCGGTCGATCAGGACGGTGCTGTTGACGACGTGCGCATACTGGAATTCATCGCGCAGCCTGGGCTCGTTTCGCAGGTTCAAGATCGCGCGCATGTCCTCCCTCCTTTCTTCCGGTCGGCTTGCCCGACCCCTCGCTCCCCTCTTCCTCCACCCGCGCGGGACCCGGCGCCAAGGCGCCGGGTATCGGCGCGGGCGGCGACGCACCCATGCGCAGCATGGTGCGGAGCCCGCTGAGGCGGCGGTGGGACGCCGCATCGGGACGAAGCCGACGCGATGCCCGCAGCCGGCGCAGCCGGCCAGGGCGAGCGTGGCGAGGATCGCGACGAGCGCGGCGCGAAGCGCCGTCGCGAGACCGCGACCGTGGCCACGGACTGGCGATCGGCGAGCGATAGCGAGCCGGAGCACGAGCGCCGCGCGAAGCGCGCGCGAGGAAGGCGGTGCCGCGCGACCGATGTGCGCACGCAAGAACGGGCCGCGCCGCCACCGCCCGTTGCCGGGAATGACGGCGCGGCCCGCTTGGTCGCTGCGGTCAGGCGGCGATGCGCTGGACCGGGATGCCGAGCTGCCGCGCCTTGTCGACAAGGTTCTCGGTGATGCCGCTGCCGGGGAACGCGATGACGCCCTTCGGCAGGAGGTTGAGCAGCTCCTCGTTGCGGCGGAACGGGGCGGCGCGTCCGTGGCGGTCCCAGTCGGGTTTGCAGACGACCTGGTGGACGCCGTTGCGCTCGGCCCAGGTTGCGGCGATCTTCTCGACGCCGGGGCCGCCGCCGTGGACGAGGACCATGTCGGCGTACTTCTCGCGGGCCTTGTCGAGCCGGGCGATCACCGCCGCCGGGTCCTGCACGTCCTTGCCGCCGGCGATGGCGATCAGGGTTCCCTCGGGGAGGTGGGCCGTCGTCTCGCGGTCCTTCCTCGCGCGCATGTAGTCGCGGGCGTCGATGGCGGCGGAGGTGAGCTTGCCGGTCTGGCTCGCGTGCGATCCGCGCCGGGGCCGCCAGACGCTGCCGGTGTCTGCGCGGTAGGCCTCGGCGGTCTGGTCGCGCAGCATCTCGAAGGCGTCGCGGCGATCGCCGAGGTTCTGCGCCCGCGCGGTGGTCAGCTCCAGCTCGCGCGACTTGATCTCGGTGCCGTCCTGGGCGCGCTGGAGGTCGCGGATCTCGGGCAGCAGCCTGTCGGCGGCGCGGTCGAGGCGCTGGGTCTGTGCGTCGAGCATGTTGACGAAGCCCCAGAGCAGGCTCTCGCGCTCGTCGGCGAGCTGGAACCCGTCCGGCGCGACGCCCTGGGCCAGGATGCGGAAGGCCTCGCTTACCGCGTCGCTGGCGTCGTCGCGGTCCCAGACGTCGCGGCTGTCGAACTCGTCGCGCTCGGGGGTGGCGCCGAAGAGCTCGGCCTGTTCGCAGACGGTCGCGGTGGCGGACTGCCCGCCGGTCTCGATGGTGTCGATATCGAAGCTCATGTCGATCTCCCTCGATCGGTTTCACGACCGGGGCCGATCCCCGATGTGATGTCCTGTTGGGGCACGCGCGCACAGGGCGAGCACCTGGCCTTAGAAGCTCTTGGGCGGGGGTGGTGCGGAAAGTTGCCGATCTTGGTGCGGAAGATCGCTCCGCGATCTTCACGGTCGGCGACTTTCACGGTCCGCCCTAGAGCTTCTTGGCCAGGCCGCAGGGAGCTTGCGACCGGAGGACCCTTCAGGGTTGCTGGCCCGAGCACGCGTGACACAATGGGACTTCACGTCGGAGGCCAATTCCTCTCCACCCGCACCGGCCCCATCGGCGGTTCGGCGTGGCACGGCCTCCGGAACGGGTCTCCGAACCGGCGGGCATGACCGGTCAACCCCAGAGCGGATGCGAGAGGATCCGTTGCTCGGCCGCCTCGCGGATGCGGCTGCGGTCATGGACGCGGCAGGGGCCGCGCGGGTCCTCGTCGAGATGCACCACGTAGAAGTGCGATCCCGGCGATAGCAGGTCCTCCTGGCGATAGACGTCGCCGACATGGTCGCCCAGCCAGTAGATACGCGCCTCGTCCGGCGAGATGCGGCGGAAGGCGATGCCGCTCATGACGTGCTCCCCTCGGCCTGCCGCGGATCGCGCTCGGCGAGGCCGCGGGCCGCCGGGCGGCACAGCGGCGCGAAGCGGGCGCGCAGCGCCGCTGAGCCGAGCGCGACCAGGTCGTCATTGAAGTCGTTGCCGGCAGGCACGATCACCGTGGCGGCTACGCCCGCCCGCGCGCAGCGCCGGGCGAGGCGCTCGGCCGCGAGTGCGCCGTCCTCGTCGTTGTCCCGCGCGATGACCAAGCGGGCTGTGCCGGGCGGAGGCGCGAACGCGCCGAGGCTCCCGGCGGAGAGCGCGGCGGCCGCCGTGATCTCGGGCACGGCGGTGACCAGCGAGAGCACCGTCTCGATGCCCTCCCCGACGACAAGCGCAGCGTCGTCGGAGGGGGTGCCGAAATGCACCGCGAGGCCGTAGACGCGGCCGAGCGCCTTGCGCGGCGCCGCGACGTCCGCCTTGGCGGGTGCGCGGGGATCGAGCCAGGTGCGCTGCACGCCGGTAATGGCGCCGTCGCCGGCGGTGACGGCGGCGATCAGCGCCGGGAAGCGGCGCACCGACGAGCCTTCGCGATAGCGAAGCTCGGGATGGAAGCGCAGCGCCGCGAAGCGGCAGCGCTACAGGCCCCGCGCCCGGAGATAGCGCTCGGCATGGGTTCCGTCGACCGCGCGGCAACGCCGCCACAGGCGGCGCGCCGCCTCCGTCGCGTCGTAGGGCGCGTCCGGAGCCGTTGCCGGTGAAACCGGCAAGGCGAGGAAGCGCCGCGCCTCGTCGAGCGCCGCGCGCAGCGTCGGCGCGTTGGTGCGGTAGCGGATGAGGTCGAGCAAATCACCATGCTCGCCGGTCGCTGCGTCGGTCCATTTGCCCGGCTTGCCGGAGCCAGAGAGGCGGACGAAGAGCGAGCGCCCGCGAGCGCCGTCGAGGTCGCCGCAGATCCAGTAGCGGCCGAGCCTGCGGCCGTTGGGCAGATACCGCCGGCAGACCTCCTCGGCGCGCGCGGCGAGCGCCGCAGCGATGGCGGCGGCGGGAGACGATGGGTGCTGCATGCGAGACTTCCTTCGGGAACCTGCGGAACGCCCGATACCGGCCGGCCTCCGCCTCCTGGCGGAGCGGCGGCGCGAGCGCCCCGAGCGAAGCGCGGGCGCGAGGCCGGGCCGGCAGCCTTGCGCCGGTCAGGCGCAGGGCGGATCGGCGAGCCGGCCGACCTCGATGCGGCCGGTCCAGGCGGCGGCCCGCGAAGCGGGGTCGCCGTCGCGGAGCTGCTGGCGCAGCTCCATCCAGAGCCGCCCCAGCACGTTCTCGCCGCGGTAGGTCTCGCCGGACGGCTTCGCGCCCCACCAGGCGTCGCGGGTCGAGACCTCGACGATCGGCCGGTCGCCGCTGCGCGCCAGCGCGGCGTCGATCGCGGCCGGGTTGGCCGCGCGCTTCATGCGCAGCACCCAGCGCATCGCGTTCACGCGCTGGGCGTTCCAGTCCGGATTCAAGCCGTCGGGCGTGCCGCGCCCGATGGCGGCCGCCTCGCGCGCCGTCGGCGCGCAGGCGATGCGGTGCTGCACCTCCGGGGCGGTGCCGAACTTCGCCGCCTGGTACAGGGCCTCGGACGTTGAAAACGTCCACGGGCCGGCGGCGATCGGCGCCGCCAGCGGCGCGAAGTTGCTGAGCTCGCCCCAAATCTCGCGGGTGAAGCGAAAGCCGCAAGCCTCGTCGCGGTTGTAGATGCGCATGCAGTCATCCTCCGTTCATGGGCGGCGGCCTCCCTCGGCCTTGCCGCGATTCGCCCGCGCGCAAGCGCACCTCCACCCCAGCGGGGCCGGCGAGCGGCCCGCGCAAAGCGCGGGCGCGCAGCCGGCGCCGGCTATCGGCGGACAGGTTCGTGGACGACGATCGAGACGGCCTCGCAGGGCGCGAGGCGGTCGAGCAGCAGGGAGCGGACGCGAGGCCAGGGCAGGCCGCCCAGGCCGCAACCGAGCGGTGGGACCGCGAGGGAGCGGACGGCGCGGCGATCGAGGATGCCGGCCAGGTCGTCGAGGCCGTCGGCGATGTCCTCGATGCGGCTGCGGTCGCGCCAGTGGCGTTTGGTCGGGAAGTTGACGACGAAGCGCGGCCGCCCGGCGCCGGCGTCGAAGACGAAGCAGCGCCCGGGTCGGACCGCGCGGCGCGCGCAGGCGTCCCGGTAGGCCTCATGGTTGGCCGGGAAACGATGGCGGAACTGGAGGGCGAGGCCCTTGCCCATGACGCCAACGCAGTTGACGGGATTGACGAGGGCCTCGCAGCCGGAGGCGAAGAGGTCGCCCTGGACGAAACGGATCATGGCGCTGCTCCTGGCAGGGAAAGATCGAAGAAGGACCGCCGCCGTCCGCCTCACGGACGTCCGGCTGCCGGCGCGAGGGTGCGAAACGTGGCCGAAATGCGCGTCGCGGCCTCGCCGGCGGTGTCGGCGCGGTCGATGCCGTGCATGAACGCTGAGCGCGCGGCGCCCGAGAGGACGAGGACAGAACGGCGCGGGAGCAGCGCGACCTCGTCGCCCGGCAGCCCGTCGCGGGCGTAGGGGCGGACGGAGCGCGGGCGGAAGCGCATCGGCCAGTCGGCGGCGAGCGACAGGGACGCCACGACGGGGCCGAAATCCGCATGGTCGGCGTGCATGCCGATCCCCTGGCCGGGGCGGTACTCGTTGACGATGCACTGCACCGGCAGCGTGCCGCCGAAATGCTCCCGCAGGCGATCCGCCATCGCATCGACCCAGGGCAGGAACGGCGCTGCGGGCTCCGGGCGGCTGGCGCCCCGGTAGTCGTAGCGGTAGCCGTAGTGCTGCACGCGGCGGCGCAGCTCGGTCATCCAGGGCGCCTGGGCGATGCGGAGCAGGATGCGCTCCTCCTCGGCCGGGGTGACGAAGTCGGGGACGATGGCGGCCCGCTGGGCGAAGACGCTCTCGGTATCGCGGGTCATGCTCTCTCTCCTCGCAAAGGCGAACGCCCCTTCCCGCGCTTCTCCCGGACTCCGGCGCAGCACGGCGCCAGGATGAAGAAGACAGAGACTCCAGGCCTGCTGCAAAAAGAAAGGGAGCCGGCACGAAGTGCCGGCTCCCGAGGGAGGGAGGAACGATGAGCGTGAGGTCGCCTAGAAGGGTTATAGGCCCTTTCACGGGCGATGTTTGACTGAGTGCCTTGTATTTCAATGGGTTGGAGCGACCCAGGGTCCGGCACACCGCCTATCGTGTAGTGATTCTTGTCAAGTTCGGGCCGGCGCGCGAGGCGCCGGCCCGGTGCGAGGGGGATGGTGGCGACCAGCTCCTAGAACGTGAGCTCGGTGTCGGCGGCGGGCGCCGCGGCAGCCGTCGAGGTCGAGTCGTCCTGCGTGGCCATGCCGTTCCCGTTCGGGCGCTCGAGGAACTGGATGCGTCCGCCCGGGACCAGCAGGATCTCGGTCGAGAAGCGGTCGCCGTCCTCGCCGGGCTTCGACCAGCGCCGCGTCTGCAGCTTGCCGTCGATGTAGACCAGGCGACCCTTCCGGGCGTGCTTCTCGAGCATGTCGATGAGCCCGTCCTGGAAGGTGACGATGCGGTGCCACTCGGTCTTGTCGACCCGCTCGCCGTCCTTGATGTAGGACTCGTCGGTGGCGACGCTGAGGTTCGCCACGCGCCCCCCGCTGGTCAGGTGATTGACGGTGACGTCGGCGCCGAGGCGGCCGATGAGTTCCGCGCGGTTCAGTCCGAAGCTCATTGCGATGCTCCTTCAGGTTCTGGATGATGACGATGGGTTGCGAACCGGTTGGGGACCGGAGGTCGCTCGCCTCCAGCCCCTTCCCGTTCACCTTCTCCTCGCTTCCCTCTCACTCGGCTTCGTCGTCCCTGGGGTCGAACGGAGCGGGTTCATCGAGGATGTGGCGGATGGCACGGCCGTCGAGGCCGATGTGTTCCAGCAGTTCGGGGCTGCTCAGCACTTCAAGGTCGGAATCCAACATGGGCGAGGTCTCCTGTAAGGATTGCCGCGCCCGACAGGGGGTCGACGAGGTCGTCTCCCTCTTCCAGGCCGGGCGCTCGCCCGGCGCTCGGCAGCGCTCTGGCTCGACGCGCCCCGGATACCATTGAAGGGACGGACGATGACGCTGATGAAGAACCCCTCGCACCCCGGTGAGGTGCTCGTGGAGCTTTATCTCGAACCGCTCGGCATGAGTGCGGTGGAGCTCGCGAGGCGGCTGCACGTGCCGCGCACGCGCATCGAGCGGTTGGTCAAGGGCGATACCGCGCTGACGGTGGATACTGCGCTGCGGCTCTCGACGTTCTTCGGCAACACGCCGGAGTTCTGGTTGAACCTGCAGCGTTCCTGCGACCTGGCCCGCGCCCGGAACATCGTCGACGTCTCGGACATCGTGCCCCTGGCTGCTGCCTGACGGCGGACAGGAGGACACCGGGGTGTCGCGAGGCCGGCACCGTGTCAAGCCGCTGCGCGGCTCCTCCGCTTCGCTGCGGCCCTTCGGGTGACACGGCGCCGACCACGCGACCTATGGCTGCCATGGCTGTAAGCAAGCTTCCAGCCATTGGCTGATCGCTATACGAGCTCGCTGCCGGTCAGGATCGGAGGGCGACGGGCCGGCTGCGCAGCAGGAGATGGCGGCTGGCCGTCTGCGAAGCAGCGCCGGCCGGCCGGCGAAGCGTCATTCGGTGAACGATCGCAGCCGTGATGCGAGGGTGACGTCGCGCGCCAGGTTCTTCGGAGCCGTCTCGACGGCGGTGCGGAAGGCGTTTCGGTTACCGACGAAGACGACCTGCTCCGAGGCCCGGGTGGCCGCGGTGTAGACGAGGGTTCGGTCGAGGATGCGCGATCGGTAGACGGGCACGATCACGAGCGGCCACTGCGAGCCCTGGGCCTTGTGCACGGAGATGGCGTAGGCGAGCTCGATGAGGTTGCTGTCGGCGGCGCTCAGCCGATGCTCCTGGCCGTCGATGACGGCCGTTGCATGATCGCGGTGGGCTTCGACGATACGCCCGGTCGAGCCGTTCATCAGGTCGCGCTCGTAGTCGTTGCGGGTCCAGATGACCGGGTCGCCCTCGGCGATGTCGGTGCGGCCGGGAACGAGCCGGGAAGTGCCGTTGCCAGCCTGCATCCGCAGTTCGTGGAATCGCCGGTTGATCGCGAGGATCCCCGCCGGTCCCGCGTTGACCGGCGCGATGATCTGCGCATCGCCGCGGCGCAACCCGTCCCTGGCGAGCCGCGCACCGGCGTCGTGGATGACGTCGAACGCCTCCTCCGGGCCGGCATCGATGAAGGTCACGCCGGGCGCGAGGCCGCGGAAGGGACCGAGCTCGGGGCAGCGGCCATTCCGGATGGCCTCGGCCACGGCCGGTATCCCGGTCTCGGCCGATTGGCGCATCACGCGGTCGAGGATGGTTCTCGGGATGGCGGGATGCTCGATGAGGACGTGGAAGGTGAGGCCGAAGCCGATGGGCGGAAGCTGCGCGGGATCGCCGACGAGCACCAGGGAGGCATCCCCGATGCGTCTCACTACCTGCCACAGCAGGGGCAGGTCGACCATGGACGCCTCGTCGATGACGAGGATGTTGCCCGCATGGAGGCGCACGGCCGCCTCGCCGGAGGTCTCCTTGAGGAAGCGGGCGATGGTCATCGCGGGCCGGCCGGTCGACTGGGCCATGCGCTGCGCCGCGCGGCCGGAGAGCGCGATGAGCACGGTATCGCGCCCGAAGCGGTCCGCGAGCTCGCAGATGCCGCGCAGCGAGGTCGTCTTCCCCGAGCCGGCATAGCCGCCGAGGACCGTCAGCCGGCGCCGGAACGCGAGCGCGATGGCCGCCTTCTGCGCGCCCGTGAGGCGGTGCGGCTGGGCGCGGTCATAATCGCCAACGGCGCGGTCGATCTCGTCGGCGGTAAGCGGTGGCATGGCGAGGTCCGATACCGGCGCTTCGGCGGCGAACCTGGAGAGCTCCTCGGCGAGGAAGGCCTCCATGGCGGCGGCGCCCATGGGCTGGATGCCGTCCCCGAAGGGCTCGGCGCCGCCGGCTTCCACAGCGCTGTTGTCTCGCGGTTTAGCCCGATAGGAACTCGGGTTTTTTTCCCACATTGGGCTGCCGGTGAATTCCCCGGGATTGTGGCCGAGCGTGGGATGGGTGGACCTGGCGGCTTTGCGTCGCCGGGGCGGTTTCGTAGTCTCGGACTGACGAGGAACAACAAGGAAGAGGCCCGCACGGGCTGATCCCCGCCGGGCCATGGCCGGTTTGCAGCTTCGTTACGAGACGGGGCTTACCGGCGAGGAATACGTTAAGACCGAGGCGTGGCGCGAGGCAAGGCTTGAGCGCTGCCCGAATCACCCGCACGGCGGATGTTCCGTGGGCAGCCACGGCACCTACGGGCGGAAGACCCCGCCCGGTGCGAAGGTTCCCCGCTGGTATTGCCGTGAGAGCCATACGACGATCAGCATGCTGGCCGACTGCCTGTCGTCGCGGCTGCCGGGCACGCTCGACGATCTGGAAGCGGTTGTTGTGGCGGCGGAGAAAGCCGGCAGCCTGGAGGAGGCAGCGAACGAGGTGCGCTGCCCCGAGGACGAAGACGCGATCGAGCTTCCCGGCGCGATGCGCTGGGTGCGCCACCGGCTTCGCCTGGTCCACAACGTTCTTGTCCGTGTCATCGGCCTGATCCCCGACCGGCTGGCGGGCTGCGCGGCCACCATGGTGGCGGTTCGCGAGCGTCTCAACAGCGACAGCGCCTTGATGGCGCTGCGTGGCCTGGTGTCTGAGCAACTGCAGATGCTGCCCGCCCCATTGGGCTTCCAACCCCACGGAATCGGCACGATGAGTCGCAAGGCGGGCTTCCAACACTCGATGGGGCCTGATCCCCCTCCGGCGGCGGCGTAGCGTCATGGTCCCGGGGCCGAAGAGCCCCAGCAACGAGGACCATGACATGAAGGAATCCGACGACGACCTTCGCCAGGCGATCGCGCTGTTCCGATACGGCGTCATCGCCGATCTGGTGCATCTGCCGATGGGCGCCAAGGGCGTCGGCGACAAGCTTCGCGAGAAGGCGAGCCAGACCTATGCCATCCCCGGAACCGACCGGACCCGTGTCGCCGCCGACACCATGCGGGACTGGATCAGGCATTATCGCGATGGCGGCTTCGAGGCGCTCTACCCCAGACCACGTAGCGACCGCGGGAAGCCCCGGCGGCTGCCGGCCGAGGTCGCCGAGCGCCTGGTCACGCTGAAGGTCGACAACCCGACCTGGCCGGTGCGCGCGATCATCCGCGCGGCCGTCGAGGAGGGCATCGATCACCCGCTCGCTCCATCCACCGTGCACCGGCTGCTGAGCCGCGAGGGGCTGTTCGACGGCAAGCCGCCGGACGGCGCCGACCGCCGCCGCTTCGCCTTCCGGGACGCCGGCGAGCTGTGGATGAGCGACGTCATGCACGGGCCGAAGGTCCGGCACGGCCGGAGCCGACGCAAGACCTACCTGATCGCCTTCATCGACGACGCCACCCGGGTCGTGCCCTTCGCCGCCTTCGCCATGGCCGAGAGCGTCCAGGCCTTCCTGCCCGTGTTCAAGAACGCGCTGATCCGCCGCGGCCTGCCGCAGCGCCTCTATGTCGACAACGGCGCCGCCTACCGCTCCCGCCAGCTCGCCCTGATCTGCGCGAAGCTGGGCATCGTGCTGGTGCATGCCAGGCCGTATCAACCAGCGGGAAAGGGCAAGATCGAACGGTGGTTCAGAACGCTTCGCGCCGGCTGGCTCGCCCATCTCGATGCGCCGGTCCTGGACAGCCTCCAGACGCTCAACCGCAGCCTGTGGGCGTGGATCGAGGGCGAGTATCACAACAGTCCGCATCGCGGCCTTGAGGGGCGCACCCCGCTCGAGCAATGGGCACTCGCCTCGGCCGCGGTCCGCTACCCCGACGCCACGCTGGACCTCGACGATATCTTCCTCTTCGAGGCCAAGCGGCTGGTCCACAAGGACCGCACCGTCAGCCTGAACGGCCGCGTCTACGAGGTCGACGCCCTGCTGGTCGGCCACAGGGTGGTGCTGCGCTACGACCCGGATGCGCCGCCGTCGCGGCCGCTCGGCGTGGTGCACGACGGCAAGCCTGTCGGCCAGGCAACCCGCCTCGACGCCTACGCCAACACCGCGGTGAAGCGCGGCCACTACTCCAAGAAGATCGAACCCGACGACCCGGCCCCAGAGCCGCCGCCCTCGCCGCTCAAGATGCGCAAGTTCAAGGAGGACGACTGATGTACCAGCGCCACTTCGCCTTCACCCGCATGCCCTTCGAGACCGTGGCGGAGACCGACGAGCTGTTCGAATCCAGCGCGCGCCGCGAGGCCGAGGCCCGGCTCGGCCACCTCATCGAGCTCAAGGGCATCGGCATGCTCACCGGTGAGGTCGGTGCCGGCAAGACAACCGTGTGCCGGCATCTTACCGCCCAGCTCCACCCCGGCCTGTTCCGAGTCCACTACGTCTCGCTGACCACCGGCAACGTGCTCGACATGTACAAGTCCATCGCCTGGGAGATCGGCATCACCGTCGAGCGCTCGCGATCCTCGGCCCACCACGCGATCAGGACCGAGATCTCGCGCCTCGCGACCGAGGCCAGGCAGTTCCCGGTGCTGGTCGTCGACGAGGCCCATCATCTGCGCAACGACGTGCTGGAGGACCTCCGCCTGCTGACCAACTTCGCGATGGACTCCGAGAACCGCATGTGCCTGATCCTGGTCGGGCTGACCGAGCTCAGGCGGCGGCTGTCGATGGCGGTGCACGAATCGCTCTCCCAGCGCGTCGTCGTCCGCCACCACCTCACCGGCCTCGACCGCGACGAGGTCGAGGCCTATCTGACCCACCGCCTGCGCCTCGCCGGATGCGAGCTGCCGCTGTTCGAGGACGCCGCCGTCGAGGCCCTGTTCCAGGGAACCCGCGGCCTGCCGCGCCAGGTCAACCGCCTCGCCCACTACGCGCTGTCGGCCGCCGCCCTGGAGAAGGCGAAGACGGTCAACGCCGGCCACCTCCAGAATGCCATCGAGGAGCTCAAGCCGTGACCGGCACCGGGGACGCGGCGGCGAACGGCTTCCCGACGCGGGCGCCGGTGGAGCTGGAGGACCGGCCGCGCCAGCAGCAGTGGCTCATCGACGGGCTGTGGGGGCGCCAGGCGGTCGGCATCGTCGGCGGCGAGCCCAAGTGCGGCAAGTCCTTCCTGGCGCTCGACCTCGCCGTCGCGGTCGCCGCCGGCGTCCCCTGCCTGCGCCGCTTCGCCGCCGACGAGCCAGGACCCGTCCTGCTGTTCGCCGCCGAGGACGCCGGCCACATCGTGCGTGCCCGGCTCCAGGGTATCGCGAGCGCCGCAGGCGCCCGGTTCGAGAGCCTCGACATCGCAGTCATCGACGTGCCCGCGCTGCGCCTCGATCATCGCGCCGACCGCCGGCGGCTGGTCGAGACGGTGCAACGCATCCGGCCCCGCCTCGTCGTCCTCGACCCCCTGGTCCGGCTGCACGGCGTCGACGAGAACACCGTCGCCGAGGTCGCCCCCATCCTCGGCTTCCTACGCGACATCCAGCGCCGCTTCGGAGCCGCCGTCCTGCTCGTCCACCACGCCCGCAAGAGCGGCGCCACAAGGCCCGGCCAGGCCCTGCGCGGAAGCTCGGAACTGCACGCGTGGGGCGATTCGAATCTCTACCTGCGCCGACGCGACAGGCAGATCGTCATGACCGTCGAGCACCGCGCCGCCCCCGGCCTCAATGACATCGAGATCGAACTCGCCGATGACGGCAAGGGGCCCGCGCTGCGCCTCCGCCAAGTGGATACTGCCGAGGCCGCGCCCGAGCCCGAAACCGCCGAACGGCGCATCCTCAAGGCGCTCGCCGAAGCCGGGACGCCGCTGTCGCAGCGCCAGATCCGCGAACGCGCCGCGACCCGGCACAAGACCGTCGGCGTCGTCCTCAAAAAGCTCGTCCGCGAAGGACGCGTCCGGCACGACGCCGAGGGGCACTACGGCCTCGCCGCGGGCCAGGCCGAAAAGGCCTCCCCGGCCGCCAACGGCAGCCACCCCGACAACGCCCGGTTCCCGGTTCCCGGTTCCGCCCATCCCTAGGGGTTCGAGGGGGAACCGCTCACGGGAACCACCCTCGCAAACCGCTCGTCAGGCTCCGGCCACGACAAGGCGTCGAGCGATCGGCCCATGGCCGAAAGCTCCGCTTACGGCCATGGATGCACTCAGTCGGGCGGACGGCGGCGGGTCACCCGAAGGGCCGTAGCGCAGCGAAGGAGCCGCGTAGCGGCTTGACGCGCCGACGGCCGGCCGACACCCCCCCACCCCCTCTCTTCCTTCCGACAATGACCAAACAGCGTGGGAAATCCGCCTCGCCGCCGCGCGAAATAATCCGGCAAATCTGCGGTCAGCTAATCTGGGAAACAACAGCGCGCTCGACCGCCCAGGCTCCGGTCGGCCCGCCTTCCGGAGCCGCGACGCCGGGGAGGAGTGTCGTGGCGCCGGCCTCCGCCGAGGCGCGGGGCATCCAGGTGTGGTTTCGGTCGAGGCGGCGATAGAGGGTGGCCTCGACCGCGGCGGCCGCGCGGCGAGGATCGTCGGGCTCGATACCGAGGGCGCGGCAGACCCTGTCCGTCACGGCCCAGGGCAGGAAGCTCGCGAGGAGGTAGGGGTTGTCCTTCAGCGCATCGACGCCGTCATGGCCCCAGCAGCGCGCGATCCGGATCGCGGTGCGTGTGCCCACCGCCGATGCGACCCCCCGGCCTTCCAGCCAGTCCAGAAGCGCGATCTCCGGGCTCTTGAGCTCATACGTCGCGAACGCGTTGGTGGCGGTTTCATCGCCGAGGATCGCAATCACCTCGGGATTCTTCCGAGCGAGCGCATCGGACAGTCGGTTGCCGAAGGCGGCCGCCAGGGCGGCGGCCTTCGCGGGGCCGATGCCGCGGAAGTCCCTGTCCTCGGCAAGGTACGCCGCGAGCGCCCCGGGGGTTCCCGGCATCGGGGTTTCGGGGCCGGCGCCGGGGGCGTTGCCCGGCGGGCTCATTCCGGCGGCTCGGCGAGCTCGAGGCGGTCCTGCCGCGGGTCCGGGTTCTCCTGCTCCGGGGGGCCGGGGCGGTAACGGCGCCCGGCGGCGATCAGGGCCTGGTCGGTCGCTTCATAGCGCCTGAGGCGCGCGATGAGGGCCGCGTTCCTGGCAACGAGCTCACCGATGCGCCGCTCCGCGGCGGCGCTCCGGCGCTGTTCCTCGCGCAGGCGCGTCGCGGGCACCATGGCCTCCCCGCCCCCCTCCTCGGCGGACGCTGTGCTCTGTGGACCATGCCCGGAAGATGGAGAGCCCTTGGCCGAGAAGGCGACGCCCTTCTCGTTCGCATATTCCTGAAGCACGGCGCGGAACGCCGGGTTCTGGGTCACCGTCGAGCGCCCGACACCAACGAGCTGGCAGATCTTCGCAAGGTGGAGCGCGGGGCCGTTCATGGGCAGGGTCTCGCCGGCGGCGTCGCGGGCGGCAATCGCCTCGCGCAGACGCCTCACCGCCTGCCGGCCGCGTTCCGGGCCGCTGCTCCCGGTCATGCGTCACCCTCGCTGTAATCGCGCTGCACGGGCTGGAGCGGCGCCTTGAGGCGATGGTCCGGAATGCCGAGCACGCGCGCGTTGTAGGCCCAGATGGCGAACTGGCCCTCCATGATCTCGTTGTGGCCCGCCAGCCGGGCAAGCTCCGCGTCAAGGGATTCGACGCGGGCAAGCAGAGCGGTCCTGGTCTCCTTTCTCGCTTGCGGGTGGCGGATTTCGTGGTTGCGCCTGACCTCCTGCTTCCGGGCCGCGAGCGCAGCCCCGATCTCTTCGTGGCTGGACAGGGCCTGGCGGGAGTAGCCGTGGCGCAGGCGTCGTTTCGCGAGCTTCACGACCTCCTTCCAGGTGGGCTCGGCGAGCGTGCCGATGCCTTCGACCAGGGCGTCGATGTTGCGCCTGGTGAGACGCCGGGCCATGTCAGGGCGCGCCGAGTTGAAGAGTGGTATCGGGATTCGGAAGCGCGATGCGCCCGGCCGCATCGGAGCCATCGCGGTCGATGGCGTAGCGTGCCTCTTCGTTCAGCCTGAGGATGGCGCCCGCGGGGATCGTGTCGCTATCGATGAGGGCGACCAGCTCGCGCAGGCGCGCGAGCTCGAGCGTTTGCCGCGAGAGCCAGATTTCAGGGCTGGGGTCCCCCGCGGCCACCGCCTCCTCGGCTGATATGATCGCCTTCTCCATGACGGCGAGGCGGTCCCGCAGGGCGCGCTCTGCGCGCTGGTCGCCCTTGACGCAGGCGTGGTCGACGCAGGTCAGGCAGTCGCGGTAGACCGGACAGGGCGACATCGCGAAGTCGTGCAGGCAGGCGCCGTATTTCGTGAGGTGCACGGCGGGCAGATGGCCTTGCATCAGCTGCTTCGCGGTGATCGGCTCGCGCGGGGTGGCGGTCATCGCCCGGTCGAACATGTCCTCGCCGACCGTGCGGGCCTTCGACACGAGAGAGGCGGCCGTCTCGTGGTCGTAGTACCGGTTGTGCCGCGCATCCTTGCGGCCCGCCCATCTGGCGATGTCGAGCTGCGAGAGGTTCCCCTCGTTGGCGAGCGTGGTCATGTAGTGGCGCAGCTGGTGCGGCGTGATGCGCACCGTCGCGCCATCGTCGTCCACCAGAGCAAGGCGTTCGAACAGTCCAGGCACTTCGCCCATTCTGTTGGCCTTTCCGATCATGGTGTTTTCAATGGCCGCGGAGCTGATGCGAGAGAGTCGCCAGAAGATTCTGGAGAATCGCGGTGTCATGTCGGCGATGCGCACGAGCAATGCACGATCGTATCCGAGCCGGGACTTCGCATCGGCCAGCGGGAAGTCCTCGGGGAGTTCCGCCCGGAAGCCTTCCTCGATCGGGGCGCGCAGGTAGAGCTTCGCGGGGGTGGAGACAGCAACTCCGAGCCGTGTTGCGTACTCCCATCGGATACCGATTCCGCTTCTGCGCAATGTGGCCAGCGCGAGTTTCGGATCCGTGACCGCCGCGAGGGTTTCCATGCTGATGTAGCCCTCGCGGGCATGGGGATCGTGCGGGTCGTCCTGCGGCAGGATTGGCTCGCCGGCGACGTACTTGCGGGCGAGCTCCCGCGCCGGTTCCGTGGCCTCACGCAGGCGCTGCAGGGCTTCGCTTGCCAGGGGCACGAGGGTCGTCGGGACCCAGCGTGTTTCCGGCTCCCCGCCTTTCGACGGGTACCAGCGCAGGCCATAGCATCGCTCGCCGTTCTCCAAGGTCTCGACCTCGCAATCGTAGGCGTCGAGCCGGTGGAGCTCGGAGATACGGCTGTGGGTGGCGAGCAGCAGGGCGTAGGCGGATGCGGCAATCACGTCCATCGGGTCGCGGGCGCGGAGGTAGGCTTCACCGAGTGCCGCAATCGCCCGCTGGGAGGGGAGCTTGCGGTCGCGCCTGCGATCGCGTTCGGCGCCGAGGCGCTGGAAGTGGGTGGGGCGCCTGATGTGGCAGCTCCAGGCAAGCGGGTGCGCAACCAGCTCGTGATCGTCGAGAAAGCGCGCGATGGCTTCGAGTTGGCGACCGACGCGATACGCGGTTTCCCGGGCGTAGGTGGATTGGCACGCGGTGGCGGCGACGTTGAAGTCGTCGCACAGCGCACCGGCAATCGACTTGCCGGCTCTCGCCAGCGCCTTGTCGAGATGACGCATTGCGGAGAGGATTTGATGCGGGTTCATCTGCGGGGCGAGGCCGTACCGGTAACGCAGATACGCCTTGAAGAAGTCGACGTTGCGTGCGTCGAGCGGTGCGTAGTCCTCGGTCGATTTGGGCGTTTTCTTGAGGGGGTGGCCCCAGCTCACACGAATCGGATCGCTGTTGCGCCCGGACACCCTGGCGACGCCGCGGAGTTCCCACCTCGGGCTGTCCCAGTCGAGATCGGCGCCGAACACCGCGAGGTCGTCGCGGGCGTAGCGGACGAAGTCGGCGAGGTTTGCCTCGGCGCGACGGCCCTTTCCGGGTTGGAACAGGACGACGTCAGGCATCGGGCTGTGCCTCGCGGGCCTGGCGGCAGCGTTCGGCGACCTCCGCGATCGCCATCATGGTCGCGTCGTTCGCGTTCGCGACCTGCGGAGCGACGCCCTCGGCGAGAAGCGTCTCGCGCTCGTCCAGCAGCGATTCGAGCAGCTCTTCGTGCGGCGCATCGCGCCAGGGACGGAAGGCCGAGCATGTGTAGCAGGCGAGCGGAGCCAGCCGGGTGCAGCTGCGAGGCCCACCGCAGGTCCCGACATTGCCCCCGCTGTCGGCCATGACACGCCGGGAGGGCGCCTCCGCGACACCGGATGCGCTTTCGTCCTTGACCACGGTTCCGGTGAAGAGCCCGGCGAGGGGCTCGAGCAGGCCGTGCAGGGCAGCGTCGATGCGCCCGACGATGGAAGGCCGGGTCTCGACATAGACGCCCACATGCTGCAGGTCGGTGTGATCGAGCAGATCGGCGATGACCACCGGCGGATATCCGGCCTCCGCTGCACGGGTTCCCAAAGTTGCTCGGAAGCGGCGGGGCGACAGCACGACGGGTGCACCGGTGCGCTCGGAGCGGAGGTCGATGGTCTTCTGGATTCGCCTCAGAGCGTATTTGACCCCCTCCCTGCCGACGTGGGCATCTTCGAGCAATTCGTATGAGGGATGCGCGGTCGCAAAGATCGGACGATCCTCCACAGGGATCCCCGGGAAGCGCGCGTCCCGGCGTCGTTCCTCGACGAGCTCGCCGAGCAAGGCGGCAAGCTCGTCCGGGATTGGGCGTTCGCGCGTGAGGCGCTCCCGTGTCCGCTTCTTCAAGGACGGCACCAGGAGGCGCATGGTGGAGGTTCCGCGTTCCGGCGGCAGGAGGTCCCCGCAAACGAGCATCGAGACCTGGCCGGGCCGCGCCCCGGTCGCGCTCAGGGTGAGCAGGATGGCGAAGTCCTGCGTGCTCACCCGGCCCACGCGACAGGCTTCGCGCGCGGTCAGGAGGATGCCTTGCAGCTCCACATCGGTGAACGGGCCCTTGGTCGGGTGGTGCGTGCGAACCGCGGCCCCCTTGACGTTGCCCGGTATCTTGACGCTCTTGAAGAAGTGCAGGACGTCGCGGTCGATTCCGGGGTAGCCGCGTTCGACCCAGAACTTGAGGAACGCTGCGACGTGGCCGAGATAGTGCAGGTCCTCGGCAGCGAGGCGGGACCGGTAGTCCATGAGCGCCGCCGCGGAGATGGTGCCGTCGACGGAGACATGGCGTGCCATCAAGCCCAGGAGGTTGATGGCGTTGGCGACGGTATCGGCCGAACGATTTTCGAAGTACGCCAGTGCGACGTACTTGACGCGGTCGGTCAGGACATCGCCCCAGTACCGGCGAATCGGCTTGAAGCGGATGTACGTTCGGCCCCTTGCGGAGGGGACCGTCCATAAGTCATCGTCGGGGTCGATTCCCAGGTGGCGGTACCAGCTTTGCGGTACGGCAACGGCTGGCGACCCGTCGGTGTCACTCATCGCGGGAATCCGGTTCATTCATGCGCTTCATGAGTTCGCGGGCGGCACGCTCGATGCGTCGGCGCGAGTACCGTTCCGCCATCTTCGAATCGGGACTCCATCCCATGAGGTAATTGCGCAGACGCTCTTCCTCGGCCTCGGTGGTCTGCTTGCCGCGCTGGGCGCTGCGGTCGACGGTGTCCGAGAACCTGTCGTTCCAGGTATGGCGCAGCAGGTGAGGATGGAGGTCGAAGCCGAGCACACGTTGCAGGGAATGGAAGATCTTGCCGATGCTTCTCGGGCTCAGGGGCGCGCCCGGGTTCGTGCCCCCGTGGGCAACGAAGAGATAGTCGTGCTTTCGCGCGCCGGCCTCGGCGCGCCGCCACGCCGCGATGTAGTGGAACAGGATGTCCGACAGTTCCAGCTTCATCGGCACCGTGCGGGCGTTCGATTTGGTGTGGGGTCGTTGCCTTCGCGGATCCTTCGGGTCCGGAGGGCGGCGATGAATCGAGATCGTGAGTTGCCTGAAGTCGATGTCGCGGATCTTCAGGCCGGCGAGCTCGCCCCTGCGCATGCCGGTCTGGTCAAGGCAAGCGATGAGGGCGAGATTGCGGTAGCGTACCGCCTCGGTCCTGAAGGGGTTTTCGGGCGATGCGGGGTCGATGGCGGCGAGAAGCCTTTCGTGCTGTTCGCCCGACAGGCCCTTCTTCGGCTGGGCTGGTGGGCGGGCACTGATCTTGGCCCGGGTGTTGAGCGACGCGACCGCATCGCGCAGGCGTTGGCGGGCATCGTCCGCGGGGCTGTGGCGCGCAAGCCATTCGAGGTATCCGGCAACGAATCGCACCCGGTTGGCGCCGGTCTGGGGCGAGAGGACGTGATCGGGCTGGCGCGGCAGGCGCCGAAGGCCCCCCTTTCCCGAGCGCGGAAAGGTCAGAACATTGCTGCGGTCTGAAGATTGTTCGCGGGCCCGGGCGTGTTCCGTCTTCAGCATGTGCGCCAGGCTCTCGATTTCGCGTTCGCTCAGGCCGGCGCCCGTGGCCATTCGGTCCTCAAGCGTGAACCCGTTGGTCCTGGCCCATTTGCGAGCGAGGGCTATCGCGCGCAGGTGCGCATCGATTGTCTTCTCGGCCCGGCCGGCGTTTCTGAGGGCGGCGATCGAGTAGCGCAGCGTTTCCAGCACGGGACCGCGCCAGTGATCGATCAGAGCGGGGAGCAACTCCCCATCCGGGAGGGTGATGTTGCGGACGGTTTCGGTCGTTGAATCCGACATGGAAATAGGCGCTCTCCCGTGCACGAAAAAAGCTAAACACGGGGAGATTTCCTTGTCAAATACAAAACGACGTATATGAGTAAAGTCCGCAGGGTGTTTTTCCCTGCGAACTTTACAAAAGTGTCAAAGGGCTCCTCAGAACGGGATCGGGTCGTCCAGGTCGGCGGGCGGCGAAGCCGGGGCAGCGGTCTGCCCGGCGGTGTCGTCCATCGGCGCCTGGGCGTCTGCGGGCGGGGCACCGTTGCCGTTGGGCTTGTCGTAGAACTGCACCCGGTGGCCCGGCACGACGAGGATCTCGGTCGAGAAGCGGTCGGACTCGTCGCCGTCCTTGCGCCACGGGCGGGTCTGGAGCTTGCCCTCGACGTGGATCAGGCGGCCCTTCTTCGCGTGCTTCTCGAGCATGTCGATCAGCCCGTCCTGGAAGGTGACGACGCGGTGCCATTCGGTCTTGTCGACCCTGTTGCCGCTCTGCCGTTCTACCGTTCCCAAATGCAGGCCGTTGCGCCGAAGAGGGTGATCATCAGGATGTTGTGATCACCCACCCGTTCCATCCGCTCAGGGGCCAAACGGTCCAGATTTACGACCGTGTGGGCGGATCCAAGAGAGCGATTGTCCGCTACTTCGCGGATGGCCCGAGCGGCGCAACCCTTGTCAGCGTGCCGGTTTCCTGGACGTCCCTGGGGCAGGTCGACGACTTCGAGCGCGTTGCTTCGGGTCACTGCCTGTTCCGGGGAGACGACCTGGTTGTGCTTCGCGAGCTCGTCGACGTGCTCCTTGCACCGGCGGCCGAGCGTGATCAGAAATAATGGCGCTATATGATCAGAAACTAGGGCGCTTGTGCGCGGCTGCACCTGGCATGAAATGCCGGATAATCGCTGTATTATCTATGTATGGAGCGAGGTCGTCGCAGTCGAGCGTTGACTCGGGTTCGATGGTATGCGTATTATTTATTGAAACGACTTCAGAGGCCCGCACCGCCATGCAGGAACAATTTTTAGTCGCGCTGCGGGCTGGGGATGAGTGAGATCACGCACGCTGCGGCTGTTTCGGGGGAACCCCGAATCTGCCTGATGGACGTCACGGTGGTCGCTCGAAGCCGCCGGGCGGCGTTTTCGGCCTGGACGGGCCGAGCGGTTTCGCCGCGCCGCCCTGCGGCACGTGCATGCGTGGCAGTGGGGGGCGCGGTATCAGCCGATGGGCGCGATCATGACCGCGTCGAGGGCCTCCTGGGCACGGGCGGCGTAGTGCCGGTTGGCCTCCGGTACGTAGCGGAAGCGGCCGTCGCAGCGCACGATGGCGATGGCCGCGTTGCTCAAGCAGGCCAGATTCCTGGGCAGGTGGCGCACGTACGCCCGGCAGCGATCTTCGTCGTAGGTGAAGTCGCGCACATAGTGGAGCCTGTTCTCGATGTGCCAGTGGTTGCGCACCAGTTCGAGCAACTCCTCGGGTCCGGCGCGCTCTGGGCCAAGCGAGGTAACGCTGTAGGTCACCTCGATGCTGCGCTTGCCGGTCTTGATGATCTCGCGCTCTCGTTCGATGCACATCGCCTGGCGCCGCCCGTGGAGGTTGGCATAGCCGTCCCACTCGGCAGCGGAGAGGTCGACCGCGGCGCAGCGCCGGCGCTCGATGCGGCCATGGCCCTTGTCGACGGTTTCGTGCGAGGGCGCATCGCTGAAGTCGATCGCCTTGAGGTCTTCGAGGATGGTCTCCTGATTGTCCTTGACGGCACTGATCACGTAGTCGGCACGGCGCCCAAGGAGGCACCGCGCGGTCTCGTGCTGGGCGTGCATGGCATCCATGGTGACGATCCGGCCCGTGAGGTCGAGGCCGCCGGAGAGTTCGCGCACGGCCGGGATTTCGTTGCTCTTGGCGTCGACCTCGACCTGGCCGAGGACGACGCCGGTGTCATGCTCCACCGCTGCGACCATCATCCTGCGCCCGTCCTCGGTCTGCTTGGATGCGCCGCGCAGGTCCTTGCCGTCCATGGCGACGGGCGCTTGCGCGCTGTTCTGCTGGCCGGTCCACTGGCCGATCGCGTTGTCCAGGGTTTCCGGCGGCAGCGCGGCAAGGACGTTGTGGAAGGTGGTGATCGCGGGCGGGGTATAGCACTGCTTGGACGGGCTCCAGAAGGCACCGACCGCCTTGAGCTGCTCCTGGGAGAGCAGGGCGGCGAACTGGGCGAATGCGTTCACCCCCCGGTAGCCGGCAAGGCGGGCGGCGACGGCAAGCGTCAGAATGGTGTTGAGCGCATAGCGCTTTCCCCGGGCATGGCGGTACTCGGGCACCTCGCCGAGGCACTCGAACAGGCTGCGCAGCCGGGGCGCGGCCATCGGCTCGGTGTGCTGCTCGGTGGCCCAGTTTGGCGGCATCTCGGTCTGGCTCAGCGCCTCGGGGGCGCCGTCTGTCAGGTCGAACACGAAGACCTCCTTGGGCTGGCCGTGGTGACGCCAGCGCGCCGCCCCTCCGGGCTCGCGGGCAAAGCCGCGGGTCAGTCCCAGCGAGCGCCAGTTGGCTGCGAGGTAGCAGGTGCCGGCGAAGCGCGAGACGTCCACGAACGTCTCCGCCAGAAGAGCCGGATATCCATGCGCCGCCTGCATGTCCGCAGACAGCCGTCGCAGGCTCAGCCCCAGCACACGGGAGGCCAGGTTGGGCACCCGCTCAGGCGTCAGGATGACGAAGCGCGAGTTGTTGGCGATCAGATGCAGGCGTCGGAACTGCTGCTCCGCCGACCACCCGATCCAGCGATCCCGCGCGCCCAGCTTGAACGCGCCGGGCTGCCAGCCGATCAGCGCGAGCCAGGTCTCGCCGTGTACAGCGACATGACGCAGGCCCTTGCCGATGACGCCGTGGAACGCCAGGTAGTGGTGCTCCTCCACCAACCGGTCCCAGCGCCGGTGCTCCTGCGCGCCCCAGGTCGGACGCACCGTGACCGCGCGCAGATCAATGGACGAATCCGGGATCGGCAGCGTCGCCATGAGCGGCACACTGCCACATCGAGAAAGGAATGGCCAGCGCCGACTTCAGCTCACCCTGCGCGACGGGCAGACAATAAATTCGCCCTGCACCGCCATGGCAGAGCATCGCGACGACACCGAAAAGCGGGACCGGCTCAGGGAGGCAGGCACGCTCAACCGGACTCCGGAAAAGGTCAGCGATCCGGCATTCGCCTCCGGAGACTTCTTCGATTCCCGCGACCTGCTTCAGGTCCGCTACGAGATGGTCCGGCTGGTCCGGGTGGGAAGCGCCACGCTCGCGCAGGCAGCGGAACGGTTCGGGGTCTCGCGGCCGACCTGCTTCCGCATGGTCAAGGCGTTCGACGAGGGCGGGCTGCAGGAGCTCATCCCGGGGCGGCGGGGGCCGCGGGGGCCGCACAAGATCAGCCCGGAGATGCTGCGCTTCGTCGAGAACCACAGGGCCCTGCACGGCCGTGTGGGCGCGCGCCGGCTGGCGCCGCTGATCGAGGCCGAGTTCGGCGTCAGGGTCCATCCGCGCGGTCTGGAGAAGGCGATCGAGCGGGATAAAAAAAATCTCCGGAGCCTGGGCCATGATGCACGCCGACGCTGCGCAGATTTACGAGGGCTGGCGCCAGCTCTGGCTGTCGGGCGGCGACAGCAACGCGATCGCCGTGCTGCGCTTCCACGGTCTGCGCGGTGCCCTGGCCGTGGTCGGGGCCGCGTGCAACCGCACCCGTCTGCGGCCGCCGTCGCGGCCGTTCGTCAACGTGGACCTGGCAATCGCCGACGCGGTGATCGTCGAGGCGGCCAGCCAGGTCCGGCGCCTGCTGCGCGTGTCGTCGCCTCCCGCGGCGACCGGCATCGCGCGGAAATACGAGGAGAGCCGTCATGTCTGAAGCGGAAGCGCGCAAGGTCGCGACGCATCATCTGGAGCGCGAGGCCTGCCTCTACGTGCGGCAGTCCTCGCTTCGCCAGGTCATGCAAAATACAGAGAGCAGGCGGCGCCAGTACGGGCTGAGCCAAAGGGCAGTGGCGCTCGGCTGGGCTGCCGAGCGTATCCGGGTGATCGACGAGGACCAGGGCAAGTCGGGGGCCTACAGCGGCAACCGCAGCGGCTTCCGCGATCTGATGGGGAGCATCGCCGCCGGCGATGTGGGGATCGTTCTCGGCCTCGAAGTCTCGCGCCTGGCGCGAGACAACGCCGACTGGCACCAGCTGCTGCGGATCGCCGGCATCACCAATACCCTGATCCTCGACGAGACCGGCATCTACGATCCCAACGACGGCAACGACAAGCTCCTCCTGGGCGTCAAAGGGACCCTCAGCGAGTTCGAGCTTCAGGGGATCAAGGCGCGGATGGTCGGTGGCCAGCGCAGCGCCGCCGCGCGCGGCGCGCTGAAGACGCGGCTGCCGGTCGGCCTGGCGTACAACGACAGGGACGAGGTGGTGTTCGATCCCGACCGGTCTGTCGTGGACGCGGTCCGTCTCGTGTTCGACAGCTTCCGGCGGATGGGGTCGGCGATGGCGGTGGTGAAATGGATGCACCGCGAGAACATCGCGCTGCCGGCGCGCCCGCGAAGCGGGCCGGCCAACGGCGAACTGAGCTGGGCGCTTCCGCGCGTGCCGCAAGTCGGCCGCATCCTGAGGAATCCCCGCTACGCCGGTGCCTACGTCTATGGCCGGACGAACGTCAAGCGGCAGGCGGACGGGACCTCCCGATGCCTCGTCGTGCCGATGGAGGACTGGCAGGTCTGCATCCAGGACGCCCATGTGGGCTTCATCGATTGGGACGAGTACCTTCGCAATCGAGTGACCCTGAGAGGTAACGCCGCCTCCTTCCTGGAAGCGCCGGCGCGCACCGCGGCGGCTCGCGAGGGAGCGGCGCTGTTGCAGTCGCGGGTGGTCTGCGGGCACTGCGGCCGGCGCATGAGCATGCAGTACAACAACGCTCTCCCGCATCGCAACCGGCCGGCGCGCTACCACTACGTGTGCAACGAAGAGCTCGCGCGCTACGGACGGAAGACCTGCCAGATCATGCGCGGCGATCTTGTCGACGCCGAGATATCGCGCTTCGTGATCGACGCGATGAACCGCAAGAACATCGATCTTGCCCTGGCGGTCCAGGAGCAGGTCGATGTGGAGTTCGCCGAGGCCGATGCGCAGCGCGCCAGGCGCATCGAGGCTATGCGCTACGAGGCCGATCTGGCGCGGCGCAGGTTCTTCGAGGTCGACCCCGCCAACCGGTTGGTGGCGGCAACGCTGGAAGCCGACTGGAACGAGCGCTTGCGCGAGCTGGAAGAGGCATGCCGGGAACGCGAGGCCCGCGGCGCGGCACGCGACACCGAGCTCTCCGAGCGGCAGGCCGAACGCATTCGGGAACTGGCATGGGACTTCGAGAGGGTATGGAACGCCGCTGAAACCGGGAACGCGGATCGCAAGCGGCTACTCGGGCTTCTGATCGAGGATGCGACGCTCACCCGGGACGGCACCGAGGTGACGATCGGTCTGCGCATGCGCGGGGGTCGCTCCCTGACGCTCGAGCCCCTTCAGTTGCCGAGACCGATGGCGGAGATCCGCAAGACACCCCCGGAAACGGTCGCCACGGTCGACCGGCTGCTGGAAACTCATGGTGACCACGGCACCGCACGGGAGCTGAACGCCACGGGGCGCCGAAACTGGAAGGGCGATCTCTACACGGCCGCGCACGTGGGCAGGATACGGCGGGCTTACGGCTTGCCCACGCACACCGAGCGTGAGACGAAGCGGCTCCGCGACGAGGGCTTCTCGACGGCCGCGGAAGTTGCCGCCCAGATCGGCTTCAACGAGAGGGTCGTCCGGCGGCTGGGCAGAACGGCAACGGACGCGCGGGTGGAGCGGGCCATCGTCCCGACCAAAGGCCGGCGACGGTACTGCATGTACAGAGCGAACTTCGCCGGCAAAACGGCGCCGGTGTCGGAACCCGCATCGTGAGGCTCAAAATGCGCCCGGGGAACGACACCGTCGCGGCAGCCGGCCGGCCCAGGCGCCCGTGGAGACTCGAAGCCCTCACCAAAAAAAGGGCCAGCGCCGGAGAGACTGTGAAAGTATTTCCATGAGCCTGAACAGGGCGGACCTCTGAGCCGATGACAGAGGTCTCGACGAGCCGGGTTTCTGACGAAGGCGAACGAAGCGTCTTTGTCCGCCCGCACCCCGGTTTTTCGCAGCCCATAAGTGCTATGTTCGCGGGCAACCCAGGCAGCCAAAAGGTTTACCGCGATGCCGGAGCGACGTTACCGGGAGGTGCGGTCTCGAAGCGAGTTGATGCTTCTTCCGCCGTGCGTGGACGACTATGTGTCCGAACACAATCCGGTGCGCGCGATCGATGCGTTCGTCGGCACGCTGGATCTGGAGGAGTTGGGTTTCCGGCATGCGGAAGAACACTGCGGGGCCGGCCAGCCAGCCTACGATCCGAGACTACTGCTGAAGCTGTATCTGTACGGCTATCAACACCGGGTACGCAGTTCGCGCCGGTTGGAAGCGGAGACGCGACGGAACCTGGAGGTGATCTGGCTGTGCCAGGGGGCCGCGCCGAGCTACAAGACGATCGCGGATTTCCGCAAGGGCAATGCATCTGCGCTGCGGGCAGCCAACCGGGAATTCATTCTGCTATGCCGGGAGTTGTCGCTTCTTGAGGGTCGCCGGGTGGCTGTCGACGGGACTTTTCTGAAGGCCAATGCACATGCGGACAGCATCCATACGAAGGCAAGTCTGGGAAAGGGTCTGAGGCGTCTGGACGAAAAGATTGCCGAGTATCACAGGCAGTTGGACGAGGCGGATGCGGGGCCTGAGGATGGAGCGGACAGCGAGGAAGATCCGGAACTTGCGGCGAAGATCGAGGCTCTGGTGGAGAGGCGCAAGCACAAGGAGGCTTTGCGGGAACGCTTGCAGGCAAGCGGGGAGAGCCAGATATCGGAGGTCGATCCCGATGCGCGGGTGCTGAGGAAGTCCGGTAAGGCAGTGGGCGGCTACAACTGCCAGATCGCGGTGGATGACCGGTGCAAGCTGATTGTCGCCGAGGATGTCGTGCAGGACGGCAATGACGCCGGCCAGCTGGAGCCGATGATGACGAAAGCCGGCGAAGCCATGGGCGCCGAGCGATTGATCGGTCTGGCGGACTCCGGTTACTTCAGCGGCGAACAGTTGAAGAGTTGTGAAGACAAGGGCCTGGACGTGTACGTCCCGATACCGAGACCTTCGCCGCCACGAAGCGGCAAAGGCGACGTCATGCGATTCAGCAGAGACGACGATTTCCGTTACGATGCCCGGAATGACACATATGTTTGCCCGGCCGGTCAGCGGCTGACTCGAGCAAGATCGCTGCGCACAAAGAACGGCAGGCGGTATTTCAGATATGGCGCGGTGACAGCGGTCTGCAGGGATTGTTCGCTGAGGGACCGATGCCTGTCAAAGTCGGAGTCAAGGCGGAGATTGGACCGCTGGGAGTATGAAGACGTGATCGACCGGCATCGCAGGAAGATGAGCGCCGGTGCACCATGGATGCGCCAAAGAGCTACGCTCGTCGAGCATCCTTTCGGCACCATCAAGCGATGGGCGGGAATGGACCATTTCCTGGTGCGCGGACTCGACAAGTGCCGCGGCGAGTTCAGCCTGATGACACTGGGGTACAACTTCAAGCGGGTGATGAACGAGTTGGGCGCAGAGGCATTCAGGGAGCATTGCCTCCAAAAACAGCGGACTGGGGCGATTAGGGCGTAATATTGCCCTGGGAGCCGTTTTTTCCCGTCATTCAGCACGACTTCGCGGCGTTCGCCCGCGATCGACTTTCCTTCGCGTCTGCGGCCCCATAGTGCTCGGACGGACGGACGTACACCCGCCCGGTTGCATGAAAAAAGGGCCGGTGCCCCGGAGACTGTGGAAAGGCGATACTTTCACAGTCTCCGAAGCGCCGGCCCCCGAGTTGGGAGGGAGGAACGAAGGGAAACGGTCCCTAGAAGGGGATCGAATCGTCCGGATCCGAGGACATGGCCGAACCGTTCGCAGGCTCGTCCGCGGGCTGCGCCGAGGCCGTCGCGCCGTTGCCGTTGGCAGGCTTGTCCAAGAACTGGACGCGTCCGCCGGGGACCAGCAGGATCTCGGTGGAGAACCGGTCCGAGTCCTCGCCGTCCTTGCGCCACTTGCGGGTCTGCAGCTTGCCCGCGACGTAGACCAGCCGGCCCTTCTTCGCGTGCTTGACCAGCATGTCGATCAGGCCGTCCTGGAACGTCACGCAGCGGTGCCACTCGGTCTTGTCGATCCGGTCGCCGCTGCCGTTCCGGTCGATGTAGCTCTCGTCGGTCGCGATGCTCATGTTGGCCACGCGGCCCCCCGAGGCGAGGTGGTTGACGGTGACGTCGGCGCCGAGGCGGCCGATCAGCTCCGCGCGATTGAGTCCGAAGCTCATGGTCTTCTCCTTCAGGTCTGGATGATGACGATGGGATGCGAACGGCGGGGACGACTCTCTCCGCCCCCTTCTCCGTTCACCCTTCCCGCTCTTCACTCCAACTCCGGTCAGGCGTCTGACCCGGTATCGGAGGAACGGGAACGATGTGGCTGGCGTTCGGCTGCACTACATGGAGTGCAACGGGACGGAGGGATCACTAGATCTGGCGGATCGACCTCACTGTCCCGACAAGGTGCATCATGAAACACGAGACGCGTCGATGTACGACTCGTCGGTCGCGATGCTGAGGTTCGCGACGCGGCCGCCGTTCTGGAGGTGGTTGACGGTGACGTCGGCGCCGAGGCGGCCGATCAGTTCCGCGCGGTTCAATCCGAAAGCCATGGGGACTCTCCTTCATGGGTCCTGGTTGCTGACGATGGGTTGGAAACGGGGGAAGCCGGATCGATCCCTCTCCCCGGCCCCCTTCCGTTCAATCTCTTCAAGCCCTCCTCCACCTCCGGGATGCCGACGGAGAGGCCGGATCCGGGTAGAGGTCCGCGAGATGCCGCTCGGGAAACGCGACCTCGCGGTCCGCGCAGCGCAGCGCCCGGTCCTCGGCGATGACCTCATGGACGGCGGCGGGGTGGATGCCGATCGCGGCGAGGATGTCGCCGGCGAGCGGGGTCTCGAAATCGAAGCCGGTATCGAAGGATGAGAGGACCATGGCGCAAACTCCCTGTGCTCTGCCCGGCAACGGCGCGGGGAAACCACTCCCTCCGGCCTGCCGGAAACTCGCCTGACAGGCGCTCCTCTCCACCTCTACGACCCCGAAACCGCGCGGCGGATCGCGACCAAGCGCTCGCACACCGCCCGCGGCGCCATGGACCCTAGATTCAACACCGGGATGCCGCGGGCCTCGGCGATGCGGATGCCCATGCCGGTGCCCCCGACCGCCGCGCCGCGCTCGCTCCACGCTATGCAAACATCGACCGGCCGCTCCCCCATCAGCAGGATCGCGACATTCCTGGCATGGAGCTTGCGGGCGCCCGGCGAACACCGCTCCCACGCCGGATGCAGGGGTGCTGCGATCTCCATGCAGGCTTCCAGCTCAGCCGCCGACAGCACTCGGCAGTCCGGCCCGCGATGCCCGTTGTAGCCCCGCCACGGCAGCCAGATCGTCCGCCGCTCCGCCGGCGCTCCCGCTGCGAACGCGCTGTCCGCCCCGTCCGCGCCGCCGCTCGACAGATGCCAGCCGGTCCGCGCCAGCCATCCCGCCATCTTCGTCATGTTCGCCAACACTCCAGTCGGCGTCGCCCGCGCCCCGATCCCCGCATAGGTCAATATCGCCATGTCCCCGTCCTCCCGGTTGCAATCCCGCCGCTCCCTCTTCTTCAGCGGCTTCGCCCTCGACCGGCTTCTCTCCACCTCCCGCACGGACGGACCGGCTTGCATGACGAGGGTTTCCGGGGCATCGGTTGAGCGCGCTCTCGGTATCTGATGGCGCGGTGATCGGTTTGTTTGATGGGCATCGTTCGCGGCTGGTGGGGTGACCGGGGGTGTCGGACGGCCGTCGGCGGGTCAAGCCGCTACGCGGCTCCTCCGCTTCGCTCCGGCCCTTCGGGTGACCCCCCGCCGTCCATCCGACGGAGTGCATCCATGGCCGTAAGCAAGCTTCCGGCCACGGGCCGATCGCTCGACGCAGTGCGGCAACGGGGGCTGGCGAGGGGTGTTACCCGTTACCGTTACCCTGCCTCCCTAGGGGTTCGAGGCGGTAACGGTTTTCGGTAACGCGTCGTTGCGGCCCGCGTGGTTGACGGCGGCCGGCGGCGCCGCGTTTTCGGCGGCGAGGCGGTAACCGCCCTGGGGTGCGCGTTCGACGCGCCCGGCGCGGACGAGCTTGCTCAGCGCTTCGGCGACGGTTGCGGGCCGGGTTGCCGCGCGCTCGCGGATCTGGCGCTGCGAGAGCGGTGCATCGGCGTCGGCGAGGGCTTGGAGGATGCGCCGTTCGGGTGTTTCCGGCTCCGGCGCGGCCTCGGCCGGCACCGGCCGCCGCAAGCGCAGGGCGGGTCCCTCGCCGTCATCGGCGAGTTCGATCTCGATGTCGGCGAGGCCTGGAGCGGCGCGATGCTCGACGGTCATGACGATCTGCTTGTCGCGGCGGCGCAGATAGAGGTTGCTGTCGCCCCAGGCATGGAGCTCGGACGACCCCCTGAGCGCCTGGCCCGGCCGGCTGGCACCGCTCTTGCGGGCATGGTGGACGAGCAGGACGGCGGTCTCGAAGCGGCGCTGGAGGTCGCGCAGGAAGCCGAGTATGGGAGCGACCTCGGCGACGGTGTTTTCATCGACGCCGTGCAGGCGGACCAGGGGGTCGAGGACCACGAGGCGTGGCGCGATGCGCTGCACGGTCTCGCGCAGACGCTGCCGGTCGTTGGCATGGTCGAGGCGCAGGATGGGAGCGTCGATGACGGCGATGTCGAGCGTCTCGAAGCTGGCGCCGGCTGCCCGGGCGATGCCCTCAAGCCGGGCGCGCACGATGTGGCCGGCGTCCTCGGCCGCGAACAGCAGGACCGGTCCGGGCTGTTTGGCGGCGAAGCGGCGCAGACAGGGAACGCCGGCGGCGACGGCCACGGCGAGGTCCAGAGCCAGGAAGGATTTGCCGCACTTGGGTTCGCCGCCGACGATGCCGACGGCTTGGCGTCCCCAGAGGCCGTCGACCAGCCACTGCTGCCGGCTCGGGCGGTCCTCAAGGTCGGCCGGGCTTCGGGTCGGGAAGCCCTTCACCGGCGCGCTCTCCTGGTCTTGGTGGGCTCCCCCCAGGTCTCCAGGAAGAGCTTTTCGTCGAGCACTTCACGATCCTGATCGGCGCCGGCGGCGAGCAGCGCATCGGCCATGACGGTGAGCGTCCTGGGGTTGCCGCCGGCATGGGCGACGAGGGTGTCCTTGAGGCCGGCGGTCATCAGGGCGGGGTTGCCGGCCTCCTCCAGCAGGTGGTCGAGGAGGCGCAGTAGATCCTCGTCTTCGGGACGCGTCATGAGGAGGCGCTGGCGGATGCGGGAGTCGATGGGATGCAGCTCCGGCGTGCGCAGTTTTGCGAGCAGCCGGTTGTCACCGGCCAGCACCACGCCAAGGATGGTGCGCGAGTCGAAGTCGGTCGAGGAGAGCAGGCGCATCTCGGTCAGCACCGCGTTGGGCAGCTCCTGTGCCTCGTCGACCAGCAGGAGTGGGCGCATGCGCGTGTCGTCGAGGTGGTCGAGCCAGCGCTGCCGCAGTCCCTTGATCCCATTCCAGCGATTGTTGTGGGCCATGGTGATGGCGAAGCGGTCGGAGATCTCGTGGTAGAAGTCGGCGACGCTGGAGGACGGATGGGTGAGGACCGCGACGCTCAACCTGTCGATGCGCTCAAGGCGCTCGGCGAGCAACCGCAGCGCCACGCTCTTGCCGATGCCGGGCGGGCCGCCGATCAGGGCGAAGCCGCCCTGGCGCACCAGATGCCGTTCGACCCTGCGGCAGAAGTTCTCGACGGCGGGTGTGGTCATCAGGCCATCGACCGGGAGGTCGGTGGAGAAGGGGTTCCACTTGAGGCCGTACAGCGTGAGCATTTCGCGGTTCATGAGGGGTCTCCCCGATCGTCGTCTTCGCCCGGCCCGGGGCTTTCGGCGTGAGGCAGCCAGGCCGGCGGCAGGCCCGTCGCGGCCTGGTCGTCGAGGATGCGCCTGAGCAGCGGCGCGGCTTCGCCCCCGCCGGCGCTGCCGCCGCCATCGTTGTCGCCGGGCCCGGCCGGGCGGCGCATACCGCCGGCATTGCCGCGCCGGTCGAGCGGGTAGAGGGTGCACAGCCGCTCGCCGCTTCGGCCGTCGACCAGATCAACGCTGGCCAGGTCCCAGCGCGCATAGCGGATCCACAGCGTGCTCAGGTGGCGCCACGGCGCGGGAACCTGATAGCGGATGCCCTCGAGCGACACGGTTCCGTCCGAGCGCCGCAGCGTGCGCTTCACGGTGATGCGGAACGCCGCCCTGAGCTCGTCGCGGCCGAGGCAGGGCCTCGACGCATCGTCGCTGTCGAGCAGGCGCTTGAGCGGCGTGGTGCCGAGCTCGCGGTGCACCCGGCGGTGGTAGTCCTGCTCGACCCAGGCGACGGTCGCGTCGTTGAGCGTCTTCAGGGTGAGCGGCTCGACGCCTTCGAGCATGGCCATCAGGCGGCCCTCGACCGAGGCCCACAGGACCTCCATCTTGCCATTCTGATGAGGCGCCCCCGCGAGGGTCCTGGAGTGGATGATGCCGAGCCGGTGCAGCCCCTCCTCGACCTCCCCCGCCATCATCGGCGAGCCGTTGTCGCTCATGAGCGCGCGCGGCAGGCCGCGCTTCATGAAGGCCTGGCAGAGCCCGTGGACGAAGACCTCGGCGGTCTCCTCCAGGTACCACTGCAGGTGGCAACCCACCCGCGAGTGGTCGTCGAGGAAGCCGAGCATGATCGGCGTGCGCCAGGCGCCGGACGCGGTCAGCACCCGGCACCGGGCATGATGGAAGTCGGTGTGCCAGAGCGCATGGCTGCGCGAGACCTCGAAGCTCAGCACCTCGCGCGGCTCGACCGGCGCCCGCTCGGGTTCCCGGTCGAAGCGCCGCCGGCGGCGCTGGCGCACCAACCCGCGATTGCGCATTGCCCGGGTCAGCGTCGCGTAGGAGGGCATCGGGCCGAGCGCCGGATCGACCTCGACCAGCGCCCGCAGGTTGTCGTAATGCAGCTGCCCCGACCACGACGGATGCGCCCGGTACTGGCCGCGCAGCGCCTCGATCAGCGCCGGCGACATCGCCCGCTCGCGGCCGGCATCGGTGCGCGGCCGGCGGCGCAGCGCCTTGACCGGATCCCGGTCCGCCGCCCGTGCCTGGTAGTACCAGCGTTCGATCGTCGACACCGAGAAGCGCACCGGCCCCTTGCCGGACGGGTGATCCCAGTCGCGTTGCGACAGCCGCTCCAGCTCCGCCCGCAACTGCCCCGTGGGCGGCGGCGAGGCCAGCAACGGCCCGACGACCGCGAAGCGCAGCCGCGCCCACCGGTCGCGGTCGCCCCCTCCGTTGTTGCTGTCCATGGCGGCATCTCTCCCTGGCCGTGTCGGGGAGATGCCCATGTAGAGCGCCCTATCCGTTCATGACAGAAACGTTTTCTGCGGGCGCCGCCGGCCCGGCGCCGAGCGCGCAAAAGCCGGTCCACGGCATCAGCCAGACCAGGCTGCGCAACAGCCGCGAGCGGAAGCCGCGGCCCCGCATGGTGCGCAGCAGCCAGCGCAGCGGCACGTCGGCGGGGGGCGCCGCCAGCGCGCCCCGCTTCGCCCCCCACTCCCGGGTCAGCGGGAAGACTTCCAGCCACCAGCGCCGCCAGCGCTTCAGCGTCGAGGCCGGAACCCCGCACCGCCGCGCGATCGTCTGCAACCGCACGCCGCCGGCCACAGCCAGCGCGCTCACCACCAGGAACAGCGCCCCGACGTAGAAGCGGCGCCCGAAGAAACGCACCGACGGCGGCTTCACGCGGCGCCGGCATGACGAACAGCACAAGCTGAAGCGCCGCGCGTCGTCCCGAAGATCCACCGCCAGACCGTAGGGCTTGCGCGGGTAGGTCGCGCTGTGAAGCGTGCCGCCGCAGCGCGGACAGCCGGCCGCTCGGCAGGCCTCCGCCTCCGCCGCATCGACGCGCTTGAGAAAAGCCCAGACCCGGGCATTCGAATGGATGGAGTGCCGGAACAGCTTGTGCGACATTGGGGCCGTCTCAGGTTGATATCACCGTCACCGAGACAAGCCCTCCGGCGGCCTTCATGCAAGATCGCCGGGGGGCAACCACCCCAAATCCTCGATTAATTCGAGCGGATCAGCCCTGATTCCCCGCTGAAATTCTGCGCCCTCTCATCGGTTGCGGCATGGACGGACGGGCATGGATCGCGCGGCACGGGTTCTGGCTTCTCGCGCTGCTCTGGCTGCCGGCCGGGGTGGCGGCGCAGGCGGCGCTGCGCTTCGGGCCGTCCGCCGGCGCGTTCGCGGATTCGGGGGAGGCGATGGCGGCGTTTGTGTCGCTCGCCGTCACCGTTCCCTGCGGCCTGCCGCTGGCGCTTGGTTGCCGCCGCCTTCGGCGTCTCGGCTACCGGCGCGCGTCTTGGTTGGCCGGGATCGTCCTCGGTGTACTCACGGTGTCGAGCGCGGTGGTTGCCGGGCTGCTCGGGCCGGTGGCCATCGCGGTCTGCGCGGTCGTGCTCAGCCTGCCTGTCTGGCTCGCCTGGCTATGGCTCGCGCGGCGCGGATGACCGCGGACGTCGATGGGCCGGCTGCGGAGCCTCGCGGCCGCGTGAAAACTTCCGGCTGGCCGTCCGACGGCACCGGGCTGGCTACGCAGTAGAGGGGCAGCCGAAATCGGCGCACCGCCCCGGCATGACGGCGACGGGCCGGCTGCGCAGCACAGAGTGTGAAAGTATTTCAATAAATCCGGGTTTGCGGTCCGGCCGCCCGTGATAGGTTTTTCGGCATTCCAGGCAGCCCCGAGGTTTACCGCGATGCCCGAGCGACGCTACCGGGAGGTTCAGTCCCGAAGCCAGGTGATGCTTCTGCCGCCCTGTCTGGACGACTACGTGTCCGAACATAATCCGGTGCGCGCGATCGATGCGTTCGTCGGCACGCTGGACCTACAGGCGCTGGGTTTCCAGAACACGGAGGCACACTGCGGCGCCGGTCAGCCGGCCTACGATCCCGGATTGCTGCTGAAGCTCTACCTGTATGGATACCAGCACCGGGTACGCAGCTCGCGCCGGCTCGAAGTCGAGACGCATCGCAACCTGGAAGTGATCTGGCTGTGCCAGGGAGCCAGGCCGAGCTACAAGACGATCGCGGATTTCCGCAAGGACAATCTGGCGGCTCTGCGGGCGACCAACCGGGAGTTCGTGCTGCTGTGCCGGGAACTGTCCCTGCTGGGCGACAGCCGGGTAGCGATCGACGGAACCTTTTTGAAGGCCAATGCGCGTCCCGCCAGCATCCACACCAGGGCGAGACTGGAAAAGGAACTGAAGAGGCTGGACGAGAAGATCGCGGCGTATCACCGGCAGCTGGACGAGGCGGATGCGGACCCGGAGGATGGTGCGGACGGTGGGGAGGATCCGGAACTGGCGGCGAAGATCGAGGCCATGGTGAAGAAGCAGAAGCACAGGAAGGCCCTGCAGGAGCGCCTGCTGGAAAGCGGGGAGAGCCAGGTATCTGAGGTCGATCCCGATGCGCGGACGATGAAGAAGTACGGCAAGTCGGTGGGCGGCTACAACTGCCAGATTGCGGTGGACGACAAGCACAAGCTGATTGTGGCGGAGGACGTGGTCCAGGACGGCAACGATTCAGGTCAGTACGAGCCGATGATGACGAAAGCCTGCGAAGCCACGGGCAATCCCGGACTGATCGGTCTGGCGGATGTCGGCTATTGGAGCGGCGCGCAGTTGAAGGAATGCGAGGACAGGGGGATGGATGTGTACGTTCCAATCCCCACGCAGCTGGGCCGCAAGGGCAAGGGAGATCGGTTCAGCAACGATGATTTTCGTTACGACCCGCAGGACGACACCTATGTCTGTCCGGCCGGGCAGCGGCTGGCTCGAACCAACGAGACCGCCATCAGGCGTGACAGGGGTGACAGGCGGTATTTCGTCTATCGTGCGGAGCGAGAGGTTTGTCGGGGTTGTCCGCTGTCAAGCCGATGCCTGGAAAAGACGAAACCGCGGCGCAGGGTGGAGCGCTGGGAGCATACGGACTGGCTGGACCGGTATCGCAAGAAGATAAGCGCCGCTTCGCCATTGATGCGCAGGCGGGCCGGGCTCGTCGAGCACCCTTTCGGCACCATCAAGCGCTGGGCGGGGATCGATCATTTCCTGATGCGCGGCCTCGAGAAGTGCCGCGGCGAGTTCAGCCTGATGGCGCTGGGCTACAACTTCAAGCGAATGGTGAACGAGCTGGGCGTGGATGCATTCAGGGAGCATTGCCTGCAAAAGCAGCGGACCGCAGCGATCGGTGCGTGATATTGCCGGGGAGACCGTGTTTCCTCGTCATCAAGGGCTGATTCGAGCATAAATTTCGTGTCCTTTGGCACGATGTGGTCAATTCATCGCATTATCCCTCCGCTCGCGGCGACCTGTCCGATCTGGACATCGAAACCGTCATCCGGACGTCCGGACGAATAGAAATCAGCCTGTGGCGAGCTGATACTCTCACACTCTGAGCAGCAGTGGAAGCCGCGAGTCGGCAAGTCGCGAAAAAGCCGGCCGGAGCGGCGACGTCACGACCGTTGCTGCCTGCCCGCCGGGCAGCGTTCGATACGACATATTCGACAAATGGCTATGGGCGACGCGGAACGATTGAAGCGGAGTGCCGAGCGGCCGCCACAACAAGATCGAAACACTGGCCGCGAAGGGAGGGGTCATATGTCGGCGAGGGTGATTTCCCTGCGGGAAGGGTCGGGCCCGTATGCAACCTCTGCCGCCCTGCGTATCAGCGTCCTGACGGCGGATATGAGGAAGCGTTCCTCGTCGGATGTATAGGGTGCCTTCCTGCCGTCTTCTTTCCTGGCACTTGTCCCGCCTTTGTATGCGCTAAGCTTGCGTATGCGCTTGAGGGCCTTTGTCGAGACGCCGAAGTGCTGTGCGGCAGTGCCACTACCTCCGCCCATCTGTTCAAAGACGGTCAGGCAGAAATACGCCATGCCCGGCAGCGGTTCCTTGCCTTCAAGATGCCCGAGATAGCGCCGATACATGCTGTCGACGTCCGGACTCCGCTTGAGGGCGGTTGGTGGCGGTTCGGGATAAGCATGAGGTTGGATCTGCAAAGTCACCGGGTCGGCGGAAAGTTCGAGGGTTAGGCGTCCCGCAAGGCTTATCCGTCCGGGCGTCGGCTTTCGATCGATGATTTCGGGCCGATCAAAGCGGAGGGTGAATGCGTTCGGGCCTCGCACCAAGCCGACGACGAATTCCCAGTTAGGTATGTAATCGGCCTCGACTGCGGATCGTGCCGCTTCTTCCGACGCGTAGTGTTCCTTGAACTCGAAGCGAACCCGACCGCCCCCGACCTGGACGCGAAAGCCGGGTTCATCCTTGTCCAGCGAATCCGCTTGGGACCAGTCGATGCCCGGTCCGTGCTTAATGCGGTATTCGAGGGCCACGACATGCGGATCGTTCATCGGTAACCGGCGTCAGGCGGGTCCGGCGGCGATGCGCAGCTTGCCGCCCTCGGCAGAGCGCGGCTGACGGACCACGATCTCGATGTCGCGCCCGAGCGTGGTCAGCAGCCGAAACAGGCGCTCCAGCGAATACTCGCGGAAATCGCCGCGCAGCAGCCGCGACACATCGGGCTGGGAGAGGCCGAGCAGCCGCGCGGCCTCGGTCTGGGTGATGCCGCGGGCGCGCACGATGTCGTCGATGCGGCTGACCAGCTCGGCCTTGACGAGGTGGGCGTCGGCGTCGGGAAAGCCGAGATCGGCGAAGACGTTGCCGCTGCCCCGCTCGACGGCGGTATCTTTGGATTCCATGGCGTCAGTCTCCATGATGGGTTTCACGATAATGCCGCTCGGCGACGCGCAGGCGACGCCGCACCAGGTCGAGCTCCTGCTTCGGGGTTGCGATGCCGCGCTTCGCCTTCTTCTGGAAGGCGTGCAGCACATAGACGGCGGCCTCGAACCGGACCGTGTAGACGGCCCGGAAGGTGTCGCCGTCGTGACGCGAGACAACCTCCAGCACACCGGCGCTGAACCCCTTCAGGGGCTTGGCGTCGCGGTGGTGGCTTCCGAGCTGGGCGCGGTAGATCGCAAACCCTATGCGATTCTGCACGGGGTCCGGGAAGCGCTTCAGATCCGCCTTGCTGGAGCCGACCCATTCGACCGGTTTCATCATGCCATTGCCGACTCCGCACTATAGGGGTTTCGCCATACTCGGACAAGCAGATCGGCGCGTCAGTGCCAGGCGCCGCCGTCGGGATCGTCGTCCTCGGCCTGCATCGAGGCGGCCGCCATGGCGGTCCAGGCCTCGCGGTCGTAGCCGAGCCTCCGGTTCAGCTTGTCGCAGATCGACTGCGCATCTTCGAGCGTGAGCGCGATGAGCGCGGTCGGAACGTGGCCGGCCAGCCCTTCGATGACGATCCGGATCTGCTGCACGTCGGTCTCGACATCGTAGGCGGGCACGAAGCAGAAGTTGGGGCAGTCCGGCAGGGTCTGCGCGGTCATGGCGGCGATCTCCTTGGTCGGGAAGGCGGGGCCGGCGCGTCGGGACTGTCTATCCCGCCCGCGCCGGCGGTGGAAGCGCCGGGCCCGTCGATTACGGCGGGCCGGCGGCACGGGCAAAGATCAGGCGGCGAGCGGCCAGCGTTCGAGAATGCGCTCCATCGCGCCGGCATTGGGCACGAACATCCGGGCGCGGAACGAGACGATCTCGACGGTGCAGCCCATGCGCTTCAGCACGGGCATGTCGGTGTCGGCCGGCCCCTCGATCTCGATCCGGTCCGCGCCCATCAGGCGGCGGCGCGCGAGCCGCCAGCCGTTGGCCAGCGCAAGCGCGTTGCCGCGTTCCATGACGGCCTCGAAGGCCTCCGCGCCGGTCATGGCGGGGCCGCCGTCGAGGCCGAAGCTCTGGCGGACGGCGCGGACCTGCTCGGCGTCGAGCACGCGGCCGATGAGGGCGATGCCCTCATCCGAGGTCAGCCGCCGAACCCGCATGTTCTCGGCCGGCAGGCGGTCCCAGACCGGCAGCAGCAGGCCGGTGGCGAGCCAGAAGCGCGAGTCCCGGTGCGACGGCAGGCCGGCGATCTCCGCGTCCCACACGCGCCGCCACGCGGCTTCGTCGGCGCGGCGCCAGTTGGAGGCGTCGAGTTCGGCTCTCGCCATGGTCTCGGCCGTCGCGGGCCGGATCAGCCGCACCCGCTCCGTCACCCCGCCGTCGTCGAGCATGCGCGACGCTGCCGGCAGGATGACGGCGGCGCGCTTGGAGCGGGCGTTCACGGCCAGGCGCGGCTTCCCGTCCGGTCCCGGATCGCGTTCCCCGATCTCCAGTGCCGATTCCGCCGTGAGCGGCGCCAGCCTGTCGCGGCGGACGATCTCGACCAACTCGGTGGCGGCGCCGGTGCCGGGATGCTGGTAGAGCGTCTCGCGCCCGGCGACGACCAGCGAGTCGGCGGTCACGGTCTCGACGCCGACCTCGTAGCTGCCGGCTTCGATCGCCTGCTCGATGTTGGACGCGATGCGCTCCTCCAGCTCGGCGAAGAGCTGGTTCTGCTCGGCGATGGGGAGAGCCAGCAGCCGGTTGAGGAACCTGGGCATGGGCGGCAGGTCCTCCTTGAGACTGCCCTCCCAGGTGAGCTTGAGGCCGGTGGCCTTCTCGAAGCGCTCGAGATTCCAGCCCTCGATGCTGCCGCGCCAGAGTGCTCCGTAGAACTGGCGCAGCGCGGCCCGGGCGTAGACGCTCTCCAGGTTGTCGCTCTCGCGGAACAACGCCGCGTCGCTGCCGCCCATCGCCGTCTGGGAATCGCGCTGGCCCCTCGTGATGGCACCCAGGCTGTCTAGCCGGCGTGCGATGGTGGCGATGAACCTCCGCTCGCCCTTGACGTCCGTGGTGACGGGCCGGAACAGCGGGGCCGAGGCCTGGTGCGTGCGGTGGGTGCGGCCCAGCCCCTGGATCGCCTGGTCGGCGCGCCAGCCGGGCTCCAGCAGGTAGTGGATGCGCCGCTCGGTATTCCCGCAGGACAGGTCCGCGTGGTAGCTGCGCCCCGTGCCGCCCGCCATGGAGAACACCAGGATGCGCTTCTCGCCGTCCATGAACGCGGCGGTCTCGGCGAGGTTGGCGGAGCCGGGCCGCGAGCGCAGCGCCAGGCGCTCGCCTTTTGAATCCGTGATGCGCAGGACACGCCGCGAGCGGCCTGTCACTTCCGCCACCGCCTCGTGCCCGAAATGCTGCACGATCTGGTCGAGCGCGGTGGGCACCGGCGGCAGGGCGGCGAGCTTCTCGATCAGCGCGTCGCGCCGGTTCTCGGCCTCCTTGCAGATGACGGCATTGCCGTCCGCATCCCTGGCCGGCCGGCTCAGCAGATTGCCGCCGTCGTCGGTGAAGGGCTCCTGCAACTGCACCGGAAAGGCGTGCATCAGGTATGACAGGATCGCGTCCCGCGGGGTGAGGTCGATGTTGAGGTCGTCCCACTCGGAGGCCGGGACGTCGGCGATCCTGCGTTCCATCAGCGCCTCGCCGGTCGAGACGAGCTGCACGACTGCCGACCGCCCCGCCGCAAGGTCGGCGTCGATGGCGCGGATGGTCGAGGGGCACTTCATGCCGGTCAGCAGATGGCCGAAGAACCTCTGTTTCGTGCCCTCGAAAGCGGAAAGCGCGGCAGCCTTGGCGTTCCTGTTCAGCGTCTCCTCGCCCTGGACGATGCCGGTCGCCTTCAATGCCTCCTCGATATTGGCGTGGATCACCTTGAAGGCGCCGGCATAGGCGTCGTAGATGCGCCGCTGCTCGGGCGTGAGGGGATGTTCGAGGATGTCGACCTCGATGCCGTCATAGGCGAGTGCCCTGGCCTGGTAGAGTCCGAGGGCCTTCAGATCGCGGGCGACCACCTCCATCGCGGCGACCCCGCCCGCTTCCATGGCGGAGACGAACTCGGTGCGCTTCTCGAATGGGGTCTCGCCGGCGGCCCACAATCCGAGCCTGCCGGCATAGGCCAGGCCCGGCAGTGTCGTGGCTCCGGTGGCCGACACATAGGCGATGCGGGCGTCGGGCAGCGCGTTCTGCAACCGCAGCCCGGCGCGCCCTTGCTGGGAGGGCCTGGTCTCGCCGCGCTCGGACTTGGACCCTGCCGCATTGGCCATGGCGTGCGCCTCGTCGAAGACGATCACGCCGTCGAAGCCGTGGCGGTCCTCCTCGTCCAATGAGCCCGCCAGCCATTCGACGATCTGTTCGAGCCGCGAGGGCTTCCCCTGGCGGGACGGCGAGCGCAGCGTGGCGTAGGTCGCGAACAGGATGCCGGCGTCGAGCGGGATCTCCATCCCCTGCCGAAAATTGCCGAGCGGGATGACGTCGCTCTCAATGCCACCCAGTGCCGACCAGTCGCGGCGCGCGTCCTCAAGCAGCTTGTCGGACTGGGAGAGCCAGAGGGCGCGTTTCCGTCCGCGCAGGCGGTTGTCGAGGATGATGGCGGCGACCTGTCTGCCCTTGCCGCAGCCCGTGCCGTCGCCGAGCATCCAGCCCCGGCGGAAGCAAACCGGCTCCGACAGGGTTTCGCCTTCCTGGGTGACCAGTGAGGTATCGACTTCCTCCTCGTTTCCGTCATCGTCGAGCTTGCGGCGGTGGACGGTCTCCCACTGGGAGCCGATTCGGTATTCCGCCGCCAAGTGCCGGGCATGGGCCTCGCCCGCCAGGACGACGCTCTCAAGCTGTGCGTCCGACAGCAGGCCGTCGGTGACGATGCGCTCCGGCAGCATCGGCCGGTATGCCGGCACGGGATGCGGCACGGCGGCCATGGCCGCGGACTGGACCAGCGGCGTCGGATGCTCGACCGCGCCCGGAACCTGCACGGCGCCCGGCCGCCAGGGCGCGTAGGGGCCGGCGTCGTTGGCCGGGGCATCGGCGGCAATCGGCTCGACCGGACCGGTCTCGACGACCAGCTCCGAAACCGGCCCCCAATCGTGGGACTGGCGCGACTCCGGGGTCGAAGCGTGCCTGGGGCCGCGGCGCTTCTCCGGCTTGGGCGCGACCGGCTTGCCGAACAGGTCGCGGGCCGGACCGGCGGGAACGGGGATGGGCGCAATCGGCTGCCGCTTCGGGACCTGCGCGATCACGGCATCGAGCAGCTCGGCGGCGTTCGCGGCGCGGGCGGTCCCGTCCAGTTCGAAGCCGGGTCCGTCGCCGCGTTCCAGCACGGTGAGGCGGGTGTCGAACCCGGTGCCGCGCCGTGCATAGGCGCGCCCGTCGATGGCCATGGTGAAGACGCAGCGGGCCGGGGGATCGAGACGGCCGACGGCGTCGCCCAGCACGCAATGGGCCGAGGTGATCGTCACCAGCCGCCCGCCCGGCGGCAGCATCGAGGCGGCGGAGCGGACATGGCGCAGGTCGGCGTCGTGCCGGCTGCGGTCGACGCCCGGCGTCGCCGAGAAGGGCGGGTTCATCAGCACCACGGTCGGGCGCATGTCGCGCAGCCGGTCGGCGATGGACTCGGCGTTGAAGGCGGTCACAACCGCCTGCGGGAACAGCCGGGTCAGGAGCCGCGCCCGGGTCTGGGCATATTCGTTGAGATGCAGCGCGCCCGTTGCCCGGTCGCCCAGCGCGCACTCCCCCATCACCGCCAGCATGCCGGTGCCGGCGCTGGGCTCCAGCACGGTATCGCCGGGGCGGATCGCGGCGGCCTGGAGGGCGACATAGGCGAGCGGCAGCGGCGTCGAGAACTGCTGGAGCCTGACCTGCTCCTCCGAGCGCCTTGTGTGGGAGGGCTCCAGCGCCGCGAGCGCTTCCAGCATCGCCAGCATGCGGCGCGGCCCGTCGGCGCCGCAGGTCCGCCGCATGCCCCGGCCGTAGCGCTGGAGGAACAGCACGCACGCCGCCTCGGCGGCCTCGTAGGCGTCCTTCCAGACCCAGCCGCCCGCGGCGTCGGAGGCGCCGAAGGCCTCGGTCATGGCGTCCCGCAGGGTCGCGGCATCGAGCGGTTTGCCGGCTTCCAGCACCGGCAGCAGGGTTTGGGCCGCGGCGAACAGGGCATCGCCCGCGGTCGGACGGGCCGACGATGCGGACGGGTCGGTGGCAAGCGCGGGAAGGGGCGGACGCGCGAGGGCGTCCGGCGCCGGGCGGGCGTCGAGCATGGGCCGGTCTCCGTGCTGAAGGGCATCGGACCGGCGTTGGCTGGATGCGGAGTGCGACTCCCGTTCCGCCCGCCGGACCGCCCCGGGCCGGCTGGCCTGCCTCCTTTCGGCGCGGAGCGCGGAGGTGGGAGAGTGAGTTCGTGAAGGTGGAGGCGGGGTCGGGCGGGACGGATCAGCCGAATCGCCTGCCGTTTTCCAGGAACGACCACTCGTTGATCGCGATGATCTCGTCGACGGTTTCGTCGGAGGTCTCGTGCTCGTACTCGCGCTCAAGCTGGCGGTAGAGCCAGCGCGCCAGGTCGCGCAGCGCCTCGGTCACGGCGTCCTCGGCGCCGTCGGTCGGGGGCTGCCAGGTCGGGCTGTCGCGCTTGACCTCGATCGACATGCAGTATTCGTGGCAGTAGCGGCCGCGGTGCCGGACGGTCGCGTTCAGCTGGTAGAAATTGCACTTGGCCGTCGCCTGCAGGACATCGGCGATCCGGTGCAGCTCCTCGTCGCTGGACGCATGTTCGCGAATGGCCTTGCGGGAACCCCGGGCGTGGCTCCACCATCCCTCATAGCTCGCACCGTCCCCCTGGTTGGCGAAGCCGCTGAACATGATGCGCGGCTTGTCCCGCGTTCCGCCGCCGTAGAGCCGCACCGGGGTGGTGGCGAGGGTGACGCCGAGGATCCCGCAGATGGTCCCGAAATCCTCGTAAACGAAATCGTACCACTCGTCGTAGAGCCCCTGCTGGCGATACCAGCACCGGGCGGCTTCCCTCGCCTCATCGGAAAGCTCGTCGATGGTGTAGACCGTGGTCTCGATGATCCGGGGCATGGCTCAGCTTCCTTCCGGGCGCGGGTTGCGGATGGAATGGTCCGGTGACATGCGGACAAACCGAACCGCTTCCCGGACGCGCCGCAGGGCGATGCGTCCGCAATCGGGATCGGCGCGGCTCCACGGGCGCGGTTTGCGGGAAAGCCACGCGCCCGAGTCGGAAACGAAACCGTCCGCATAGGCGACGAAGTGATTGCCGGCCGAAATCGCCCAGGTCCCGTCCGGCGCGGCGTCGAGGAAGGTGCCGAGCGTGACCGCGCGGAGCTGGTAGGGAAGTTCGGCGAAGAGGCGCTCCCAGACCTCTTCCCGGCGCGCGAAGCGGCGTTCGCGATACTTCGGATGGCGCATCGCGAAATCGGGTTCCCAGCCGAACTCTTCGAGGGCGGCGGCAAGTTCGTCGGTGTAGACGCCGTTGACCGAGGGCCGGTCGAACAGGCGGCGGATGACGGCGGCGGCCTCGTGGGTCGGCACGCCGGCGATCGCGGAAATCGCGGAGGGACCGCACTTGGTGGCGCGGCCGGTGATGCGGTGAAGCATGGCGGGCTCCGGACTGGAGGGGCGTGGAGGGCGGAGAGGCGCGACGGCGCTCAGTCGTCCTCGGGGAACATCACGGTCACGACGGGCTCACCCCGGTCGCCGGAACCGATCGCGACGATGGGGAAATGCCGGCGGGGCGGGCGATTGCTGTCGAGGAGGTCCATGCGGACATCGCGCACCAGCACGCACATCCGCACGCGGTCGCTGTTCGAGGCGCGGAGCGCATAGTGGCGCGCCATCCAGAGCACGTCCCAGAGGCGGCCGCTCTCGCTCTGGAAGCCGAGATAGCCCTCGGGCAGGGCGACGAGTCGCTCCCACACGGAGCGGGAGAGCGCGACGGGGATCCTGAAACCGGCCTCGCGGGCGGTTTCGGAGACGTCGACGAGCACGCCGTCCTCGATAGCTTGGGCGCGCGTATAGGCGAACAGGACGGAGCCGAACGGCTCGGCGGTGCGGGGATCCGGCATGGCGAACTCCTCCATGGGGTCGAACGGAACCGCCCCGCCCCAGGTATCCCGGGGCGGGGCGGTTGCCACATGAGTGCGGGACAGGTCCGCTCAGTTGGCGACGGCCTCCGGCGTCGGTCCGGGCGGGCCGAGCTCGACCGCGACGCGGCCCTGCGTCACGGTGACGGTGACGGTGCGCTCGGGCGGCATGAGCCAGAGCAGGTCGGTCCACACGGCATCGGCGATGGCGCGCTTCTGCGCCTCGTCGGTCGGAACCTGCGGGATGGCGGCGGAGACGGTCATGGGCGGGATCTCCCTCGATTGAATGGCGGGGGCCGGCTCCACCCCGCAGTGGGCGGAGACCGGCGTTGGCGGACGGACTGCTCGGGGCGGCCTATGACGGCTCGGCGGCGGCGAGGGTCACGGTGACGTCGGGCCGGCGGATGCGGATGTCGATCGCGCGGTCCCGGGGCGCGAGCCACATGAGTTCGCGCCGGACCGCCTCGGCGATGGAGGATCGGCAGGCCTCGTCGTCCGAGAGCAGCAGCCGGGTCGCGATGTGCAGCGCCTCCTCGTCGAAGCGGTTGCGCTGGGTCTCCCAGCTGTCGGCGTCCGCATCGTCGCTGAACGAGAAGAACCCGGCGCGCATGAGCCCGGCGAGCTCGTGCGGCTGGATCGCGCTGCCGGCGGTCACCAGCGGCAGGGCGTCGCCGATCCAGGACCAGGCCTCGCCGGCGAAGGCGAGATCGGCGTCGAGGTCGATCATGCGCCCGACGCCCTTGCCGGCCCGTACCGTGAGGCTCATGCGGATCGCGTCGGGACGCCGGGGAAGCGGCGCCTTGGGCGCGCCGGTGCGCTCGGGAACGGGGTACGTGTCGAGCGGGTAATGGCGGCGTTCGAGAGTTACCTCGGTGTGGATGCGCACGATCCTCCCGATGGCGTCGTACCAGGGGTAGCCTTCGAGCCTGCGGTCTACCTCGAACAGGCGCGCGGCGATGCCGGCCCGCTCGGCGGCGTGCCAGAGCGCCTGCGCCTCGGGCGGTTCGGGATCGCAGACCATCACCATCGCGTCGGCGCCAGCCCGGACAGGCCTCGGGGAATCCTGCCAATACTCGGAGTCCGCCACGCATGGGCGCCAGGGTCGGAGCATGGCCGGTGGCGGGGCGATGTCGATGCCGGCCTCGCGCGCCCGGGTCCAGTCCTCGAAGGCGGGGCGCGGGTCGGAGTCGGCGGCCATGGCGCGGTAGACCGCGAGACGGGCGGCCGCGCGCATCTCGGTGAGAAACCCGTTCTCGACCGCTTCCTTGCGGGCCGGCAGGACCAGTGTTGTCTCGCGGTTTAGCCCGATAGGAACTCGGGTTTTTTTCCCACATTGGGCTGCCGGTGAATTCCCCGGGATTGTGGCCGAGCGTGGGATGGGTGGACCTGGCGGCTTTGCGTCGCCGGGGCGGTTTCGTAGTCTCGGACTGACGAGGAACAACAAGGAAGAGGCCCGCACGGGCTGATCCCCGCCGGGCCATGGCCGGTTTGCAGCTTCGTTACGAGACGGGGCTTACCGGCGAGGAATACGTTAAGACCGAGGCGTGGCGCGAGGCAAGGCTTGAGCGCTGCCCGAATCACCCGCACGGCGGATGTTCCGTGGGCAGCCACGGCACCTACGGGCGGAAGACCCCGCCCGGTGCGAAGGTTCCCCGCTGGTATTGCCGTGAGAGCCATACGACGATCAGCATGCTGGCCGACTGCCTGTCGTCGCGGCTGCCGGGCACGCTCGACGATCTGGAAGCGGTTGTTGTGGCGGCGGAGAAAGCCGGCAGCCTGGAGGAGGCAGCGAACGAGGTGCGCTGCCCCGAGGACGAAGACGCGATCGAGCTTCCCGGCGCGATGCGCTGGGTGCGCCACCGGCTTCGCCTGGTCCACAACGTTCTTGTCCGTGTCATCGGCCTGATCCCCGACCGGCTGGCGGGCTGCGCGGCCACCATGGTGGCGGTTCGCGAGCGTCTCAACAGCGACAGCGCCTTGATGGCGCTGCGTGGCCTGGTGTCTGAGCAACTGCAGATGCTGCCCGCCCCATTGGGCTTCCAACCCCACGGAATCGGCACGATGAGTCGCAAGGCGGGCTTCCAACACTCGATGGGGCCTGATCCCCCTCCGGCGGCGGCGTAGCGTCATGGTCCCGGGGCCGAAGAGCCCCAGCAACGAGGACCATGACATGAAGGAATCCGACGACGACCTTCGCCAGGCGATCGCGCTGTTCCGATACGGCGTCATCGCCGATCTGGTGCATCTGCCGATGGGCGCCAAGGGCGTCGGCGACAAGCTTCGCGAGAAGGCGAGCCAGACCTATGCCATCCCCGGAACCGACCGGACCCGTGTCGCCGCCGACACCATGCGGGACTGGATCAGGCATTATCGCGATGGCGGCTTCGAGGCGCTCTACCCCAGACCACGTAGCGACCGCGGGAAGCCCCGGCGGCTGCCGGCCGAGGTCGCCGAGCGCCTGGTCACGCTGAAGGTCGACAACCCGACCTGGCCGGTGCGCGCGATCATCCGCGCGGCCGTCGAGGAGGGCATCGATCACCCGCTCGCTCCATCCACCGTGCACCGGCTGCTGAGCCGCGAGGGGCTGTTCGACGGCAAGCCGCCGGACGGCGCCGACCGCCGCCGCTTCGCCTTCCGGGACGCCGGCGAGCTGTGGATGAGCGACGTCATGCACGGGCCGAAGGTCCGGCACGGCCGGAGCCGACGCAAGACCTACCTGATCGCCTTCATCGACGACGCCACCCGGGTCGTGCCCTTCGCCGCCTTCGCCATGGCCGAGAGCGTCCAGGCCTTCCTGCCCGTGTTCAAGAACGCGCTGATCCGCCGCGGCCTGCCGCAGCGCCTCTATGTCGACAACGGCGCCGCCTACCGCTCCCGCCAGCTCGCCCTGATCTGCGCGAAGCTGGGCATCGTGCTGGTGCATGCCAGGCCGTATCAACCAGCGGGAAAGGGCAAGATCGAACGGTGGTTCAGAACGCTTCGCGCCGGCTGGCTCGCCCATCTCGATGCGCCGGTCCTGGACAGCCTCCAGACGCTCAACCGCAGCCTGTGGGCGTGGATCGAGGGCGAGTATCACAACAGTCCGCATCGCGGCCTTGAGGGGCGCACCCCGCTCGAGCAATGGGCACTCGCCTCGGCCGCGGTCCGCTACCCCGACGCCACGCTGGACCTCGACGATATCTTCCTCTTCGAGGCCAAGCGGCTGGTCCACAAGGACCGCACCGTCAGCCTGAACGGCCGCGTCTACGAGGTCGACGCCCTGCTGGTCGGCCACAGGGTGGTGCTGCGCTACGACCCGGATGCGCCGCCGTCGCGGCCGCTCGGCGTGGTGCACGACGGCAAGCCTGTCGGCCAGGCAACCCGCCTCGACGCCTACGCCAACACCGCGGTGAAGCGCGGCCACTACTCCAAGAAGATCGAACCCGACGACCCGGCCCCAGAGCCGCCGCCCTCGCCGCTCAAGATGCGCAAGTTCAAGGAGGACGACTGATGTACCAGCGCCACTTCGCCTTCACCCGCATGCCCTTCGAGACCGTGGCGGAGACCGACGAGCTGTTCGAATCCAGCGCGCGCCGCGAGGCCGAGGCCCGGCTCGGCCACCTCATCGAGCTCAAGGGCATCGGCATGCTCACCGGTGAGGTCGGTGCCGGCAAGACAACCGTGTGCCGGCATCTTACCGCCCAGCTCCACCCCGGCCTGTTCCGAGTCCACTACGTCTCGCTGACCACCGGCAACGTGCTCGACATGTACAAGTCCATCGCCTGGGAGATCGGCATCACCGTCGAGCGCTCGCGATCCTCGGCCCACCACGCGATCAGGACCGAGATCTCGCGCCTCGCGACCGAGGCCAGGCAGTTCCCGGTGCTGGTCGTCGACGAGGCCCATCATCTGCGCAACGACGTGCTGGAGGACCTCCGCCTGCTGACCAACTTCGCGATGGACTCCGAGAACCGCATGTGCCTGATCCTGGTCGGGCTGACCGAGCTCAGGCGGCGGCTGTCGATGGCGGTGCACGAATCGCTCTCCCAGCGCGTCGTCGTCCGCCACCACCTCACCGGCCTCGACCGCGACGAGGTCGAGGCCTATCTGACCCACCGCCTGCGCCTCGCCGGATGCGAGCTGCCGCTGTTCGAGGACGCCGCCGTCGAGGCCCTGTTCCAGGGAACCCGCGGCCTGCCGCGCCAGGTCAACCGCCTCGCCCACTACGCGCTGTCGGCCGCCGCCCTGGAGAAGGCGAAGACGGTCAACGCCGGCCACCTCCAGAATGCCATCGAGGAGCTCAAGCCGTGACCGGCACCGGGGACGCGGCGGCGAACGGCTTCCCGACGCGGGCGCCGGTGGAGCTGGAGGACCGGCCGCGCCAGCAGCAGTGGCTCATCGACGGGCTGTGGGGGCGCCAGGCGGTCGGCATCGTCGGCGGCGAGCCCAAGTGCGGCAAGTCCTTCCTGGCGCTCGACCTCGCCGTCGCGGTCGCCGCCGGCGTCCCCTGCCTGCGCCGCTTCGCCGCCGACGAGCCAGGACCCGTCCTGCTGTTCGCCGCCGAGGACGCCGGCCACATCGTGCGTGCCCGGCTCCAGGGTATCGCGAGCGCCGCAGGCGCCCGGTTCGAGAGCCTCGACATCGCAGTCATCGACGTGCCCGCGCTGCGCCTCGATCATCGCGCCGACCGCCGGCGGCTGGTCGAGACGGTGCAACGCATCCGGCCCCGCCTCGTCGTCCTCGACCCCCTGGTCCGGCTGCACGGCGTCGACGAGAACACCGTCGCCGAGGTCGCCCCCATCCTCGGCTTCCTACGCGACATCCAGCGCCGCTTCGGAGCCGCCGTCCTGCTCGTCCACCACGCCCGCAAGAGCGGCGCCACAAGGCCCGGCCAGGCCCTGCGCGGAAGCTCGGAACTGCACGCGTGGGGCGATTCGAATCTCTACCTGCGCCGACGCGACAGGCAGATCGTCATGACCGTCGAGCACCGCGCCGCCCCCGGCCTCAATGACATCGAGATCGAACTCGCCGATGACGGCAAGGGGCCCGCGCTGCGCCTCCGCCAAGTGGATACTGCCGAGGCCGCGCCCGAGCCCGAAACCGCCGAACGGCGCATCCTCAAGGCGCTCGCCGAAGCCGGGACGCCGCTGTCGCAGCGCCAGATCCGCGAACGCGCCGCGACCCGGCACAAGACCGTCGGCGTCGTCCTCAAAAAGCTCGTCCGCGAAGGACGCGTCCGGCACGACGCCGAGGGGCACTACGGCCTCGCCGCGGGCCAGGCCGAAAAGGCCTCCCCGGCCGCCAACGGCAGCCACCCCGACAACGCCCGGTTCCCGGTTCCCGGTTCCGCCCATCCCTAGGGGTTCGAGGGGGAACCGCTCACGGGAACCACCCTCGCAAACCGCTCGTCAGGCTCCGGCCACGACAAGGCGTCGAGCGATCGGCCCATGGCCGAAAGCTCCGCTTACGGCCATGGATGCACTCAGTCGGGCGGACGGCGGCGGGTCACCCGAAGGGCCGTAGCGCAGCGAAGGAGCCGCGTAGCGGCTTGACGCGCCGACGGCCGGCCGACACCCCCCCACCCCCTCTCTTCCTTCCGACAATGACCAAACAGCGTGGGAAATCCGCCTCGCCGCCGCGCGAAATAATCCGGCAAATCTGCGGTCAGCTAATCTGGGAAACAACACCAGCTCCAGCTCGGGGCAATCGCCGATGTCCGCGCGCACGGTCCAGGCCGGGCCGTGGACGGTCTCGACGGCGGGCAGGCGGACCGGCAGGGTGAGGCCGTGGAAGTTGAGGTCGGGGTCGTTGTAACCGTGGCGGCGGTCCTTGAAGATGCCGAAGGCGAGGCCGCGCCACGGCTCGGCATGGACGGCGCCGTCGAGGAAGGCCCGGCGCGGCAGCGCTTCCCCGGCGCCCGTTTCGCCCCCGCTGCGATCCTCGAAGATGACCGGCAGCGGGTAGTGTCGCGCCGCGTTCTCCGCCGCGTTGCGGATTGCCGTGAGGGCCTCGGTTGCCTGGAACGAAATCCCCGTTCCATGGGGATACGGCGCGCCGTCCTCGGGGTGGATCGACGCATCGGCTTCGCCCAGGAAGTGCTCTGGCTCGAGATCGACCCGCCAGCCCGGCAGGATCTGGCCGTCCGGGGGGCGCTGGCGGGAGGAGACGGCGCAGCCCCGGCGCGCGAGGCTGGCGAAGCCGAACCCGGCGGCGTCCTCGCGCCGGACCAGCGCGTCGTCCCAGCCGTTCTCGCCGAAGCTCAGCAGCACGGCGGGATCGGCAATGCCCGCGCCGTCGTCGGCAACGGTGACGGCGAATTGCGGCTCGCCGGTTCGGCCGAGGTCATCGGCCGCGCGTTCGACGGAAATCCGCACCCGCGCGGCGTCGGCGCGGCGGGCGTTCTGGAGAAGCTCGGCGAAGATCTCCGCCAGGGTGGCGGCATAGGCGCGGGTGACGCGCTTCACGGCGCTTTCGTGGATGCGGGCCCGGATCGTCCGGGGTTCGCTCGTATGGCTCATGGACGATGTCCTCCATCGATCATGGAAACGGAAACGCCCCGCCGGGTGGCGGACCCGGCGGGGCGCTGGCAGCCGAGTTGGCGGCGGTCAGTGGACGCGGCGCAGGAACTCGGGGATCGCCATCGGGTCCGGTGGCGCGCCGTGCCCGTTTACCGGACCGGTCGCCCCGATGCCGTCGGGACCGGCAATGTCCGCACCCGCTTCCCCGTTCGCCGGCGTGGCGGCGGCCTCCGTCTCCGAACCGTTGCCGTTGGGGCCGGCAGAGCGCTCATCGGCGGGTGTCTCCCCGGTCTCGTCGGGGACCGATTCTCCCTCGGCCGTGGACGCCGCATCCCCGTCGACCCCACCGACATCGAAGGCGGCGAAGCCGGGCGGGACCCAGGCGAGCGCGGCCGCATGTGCGTCGGCGCCGATCCCGACCGGCCGATCACCCGCCGCGAAGGCGGCCTCCATCGCTTCGGCCAGCGCCGGCTTCTTGTACTTGGACCGCGCCGCCGCCCAGGCGACGCCGAACACCGTGCGGGCGATGTCGAGAATGCGGCCCTTGTTGATCCGCGACCACAGCATGTCGGCGGTCGGGCGGACATGCTTCGCGAAGTCGATGTCGAGCCTCGCGATCGTGGCTTCGAGCTCGGGCCGCGCCTGGGGCTCGAAGGCGAGCTGGCCCTTCACCGTGCGCGCGACCGAGGCCGCGAACAGCGCTTCCTTCTCGGCCCGGGGCAACGCCCGCAACGCGGCGAAGGATTCGCCTGCATCGTCGATCTCCAGCCAGTCGAGGCGGAGACTGGAGCGGTCTTCCAGCATCGCCTCGCCCGGAGACCAGACCGCGAAATCGGCGTCGTTCATCCGGGTGTTGGGCCGGTCCGCGGTCTCCTTGACCGCGATGTCGAGGGCGTGGACGTGATAGCCCGGCGCGAACACCGCGCGGCCCATCTGGAAGAGCGCGAGGTCGAAGGCGGCCTCGAAATCGCCGGCGAGATACGCCTTGACCAGCGCGGTGCGGATCGAGCGCAGGTCGTCGGCGAGCCCGATGCCGACGCCGGCTTCCTTGCGCGCCTCGGCCTCGCGGTCCCGCGGCCCCAGTACGGGCTGGGAGACCGACTGTCCCGGAACGTGGACGCCATGACCCGCGGCGTCCGGGTCGCGGCCGTTGCCGGGCTGCGCTGCCGCGCCGGCCTCCCCGGCACCGTCTTCCGGCTTCGGCATGTCCTCGGGCCGGACCATCCCCTGCAGGACCTGGAGCCTGCCGTCATGGCCGACGGTGGCGATGCAGCCGGCAATCCGGAAATCCTCCGCGCTGAACACAGCGCGGCCCTCGACCGCATGGTCGATCTCGGTCAGACGGGTCTCGATCCCCTGGGCCTCGGCCTCGACCTCCTCGGTCCAGGCGTCCTCGTCGAGCTCCTCGATCTCGACCAGGCGGGTCTGAAGCCGCGCGATCTCCGCCTGCTCCTCGTCGGTGGGTTCGCCGGGGCGGGGATGGACGCGCCCGAGATGCGCCGTCGCCTTCCAGTCGACCTCGACCATGGCGGCGGCCCACTTCCAGCGGGTCGCGAGCTCGTCGGTGAAGGGACGCAGCTTCGTCATCGCGAGATTGTGGAGAAGGACCGGATCGTCGAACCAGACGGCGCTCTCGTCGTCCCTCGAGAAGAGGTCGCGCAGCACCTGGCCGCCGGCAGCCTCGTAGTCCTCGATGCCGACGAAACGGGCAACGCCGGCCGAGCCCGGCACCCGCTCCTCGGTCAGCATGCGCTTCACCTGCCAGGCCGACGGGCGGTAGCCCTGGCCCGCGATCTGCTCCCAGACCGCCATTTGCCGAGCGCGGTCGCCGGTGACGGTGAAGGCCTTGAGCACGTCGAGGTCGATTTCGCCGGCCCGGTAGGCGTCCAGAAGCTCCGGCGCGACATGGCCGAGGCTAAGGCGCTGCTCGACGGTGCGTTCCGAGACCCCGAAGCGCGCGGCGATGGAGGCTACCGTCTGGCCGGCATCGGCGAGCTTCGCAAACGCCACCACCTGGTCGGCCGGGTGCATGGCGATGCGGATGACGTTCTCGGCCAGCGACAGTTCGGCGGGCTCGACGTCGCCGGACCTGACCTGGCAGGGCACCGGACGGTCGGGGTCGAACACCTGGTCCTCGACCAGCGCCTTCATGGCCTTGAGGCGGCGCCCGCCGGCGACCACGGCATAGCGTTCGGTCCCATCCTCGGCAAGCTCGTCCGGGCGGACGACGAGGTTCTCCAGCAGGCCAAGGGCGGCGATCGAGGCCTTCAGTTCGGCGTCGGCCTGCACATCGGGCGGGGTCTTGCGGACGTTCTCGGGCGCGAGCGCGAGCCGGGAGAGCGGGATCTCCCGGATGAGCGGCTCGGCCCGGGGGGCGATGAAGTTCATGGCGGTCTCCATGGAAGGTTGCTTGCGTGCGGCGCGGCCGGCTCCCGCCGCCCGCCGCCGCATCCGCTTCCGAACCGCTCCCCTCAACCTCCGGACGGCGCGCCGCGAGGCGCCGGCGACCGGGACGGGCCGGTGGCGTTGCGGAAGGGTGGGATGAAGCGGGGGAAGCGGCGGGCGGTCGCCGTGCGGCCTGCCTGCGCGGCAATTGCGCCGGCCGCTTGCCGGGGACGCAGGTCCGTTATGCGGCGACGGAGATCGCGGCCCCGCGGGCGATGCGTCCGGTCAGAGGCCGAGTTCGCTGTGCGAGCCGAGGCGCACCAGATCGAGGTGTTCGGAGTCGGGCTTGCGGTAGATCAGCACCAGGTCGGGGCGGACATGGCAGTCCCGGTGGTCCTTCCATTGCCCGCCGAGCGCGTGGTCCCGGTGGCGCGGCGCCAGCGGCCGGTCTTCCGCCAGTTCGGCCACGACACCGGCAAGATCGGCATCGACGGTCCTGGCGAAGCGGCCTCTCTTCTCGCGCCGGTAATCCCGTTTGAAGGCCGCGGTCCGCCTAATCCTCCGCATGGAGGTCGGCCATCAGGCCGTCGACGTCGCCGACCGTGACCAGCTCGCCCCGCCGCGCGGCCTCCATCGCCGCGACGGTCTCCGCGTTCGGCACCAGGGGCTCGAAAGGCAGGCGCTTCTCGGCCGCGATCCGCACCATCATCAGGCGGAAGGCGTCAGAAACGGTGAGGCCGATCGCGTCGAGCACGGCGGCGGCCTCCTGCTTGGTCTTCTCGTCGATGCGGGCGCGAACGACGGTGCTCATGCCTCGATCCTCCTCGTTGGGCCACAGTGTAGCTCGACTGCATGACGGATGTCCACGCCGCAACGGGTCGCGCCGCGGCCGGCATTCATGGCCCGCTGATATCGATGCGCTCGCCCCAGGGCTCGCGGTTCCAGTCGCCGGGAATGTCTCCGTAGTTCACCCAGATCACGGGGAAATCCGGCTCCGTCTCGGGATAGCGCGAGCACTCCATGTCGGTGAGGTAGAGGCAGACGCCCGGCTGGACATCGTGCTCCTCCAGCCAGGCGAATCCCGGCCGGAAGTCGGTGCCACCCCTTCCCCTGACGACGATCTCTTCGGGAAGATCGCCGGCGGCGTACTCCGCGGCGTCGCGCACCGCGGTGTCGACCTGGAGCACGACGACGCGCTCCGGTTCGATGTCCGACGCGACTTCGCGCACCTCCGACCAGAACGCGGCCAGGGTGTCGGGATCGAGCGAGCCGGAGGTGTCGATCAACACCGCGATCGCGTCGATCCCCTCCGAACGGATCGAGGGCAGATAGAGCCCGGAGTCTATGAAGCGCCGGTTGGGCACGCTCCAGGAATAATCGCGCTTTGCGGTATCGGTCATGAAACGGCGCAGCAGCGTTCGCCAGTCGACCGTGGAAGCATGGGCGCCGCGCACGGTCTCCTCGACGGCACCCGGCATCCGGCCCTCGGCCTTGGCGAGGCTGGTCGCCTGGTGCATGGCCTCGTCCCAGGCCTGCTCCTCGGCGGCGATATCATGCGCGGAGGGATCGGTCCCGTCTTCGCCATCGGCGCCGCCGGCCGGCGCGTCCATGACCTCGCCGGTGCCTGCGGGATCGCAACTCGAAGGCGCGTCGCTGCCGCCGCCACGGTCGGGATCGTCCGGTTGCGAGCTGACGCCGGGATCGGAAGGATCGCCAGCGTCATTGCCATTGCCGCCATCGGGCGAAGGATCGTCCTCACCGGCACCGGCACCACCGGCATCTCCGCCGCCGGACGACGGATTGCCGTCATCGCCGGACTCGTCCGGCTCGGGCTCCGGCAGCCGGTCGTAGGCCTGCTCGACGCTGATCCCGTCCCAGGCCTCGGCGTCGGGCGGGAGCGTGAAGCCGGCGTCGCGCAGCAGGCCGTGGGTGACCAGCTGGGAGGCGCGCTGCCAGCGTTCGGGATCGCGCTCGCCGCGCCGCGTGTGATGCTTGAGCGCGCAGGCCAGCACCACCCGCGCGATCGCCGTCTCGACGGCATGGGCGTCCGTCTCCGCGACCCATTCGGGCGCATAGCGGATCTCCCGCCCGTCGCTCGCCAGCGTCTCCCGGCCGGCATCGGCGCGGATCGGTAGCCGGAGCGCGAGCGAGCCGAAGAAGGGCTGCTCGCGCAGCAGCGCCGTGACGCAGCGGCTGACCCGCTCGGCGGACTCCCGCTGCGCGCGCCCGGCCATCACGCCGCCTCCCGTGCCGGTTCGTCGGCGGTGCCGGCCCCCGGCGCGAAATACCCCGCGAAACGCTCCTTCAGCGCATCGGCCTCGCGCTTGACGCTGGCGCGGGCCGCCGGGTCGAAGCTCTTGGACGGCCTGAGCGCATCCGGCTCGACGCCGGCGATCTTCTCCTTCACCTGGCCGCAGAGCTGGGCGAGGGTCTCGTCGCCGAAGATATTGAGCCGCGGCACGATGTCGACCAGCTCGCGGATGTTGCCGATCATCGAGTCCCGGAAGACCAGGGGCTTGCCCTCGTCGTCCTCGCGGAGACGTTCGGAGACCCGCTCCACCGCCTCGCCGAGACGCCTGTAGAGATCGCCCACCGCGTCGTGCAGCCGTTCCTCGATCTGGCTCTCGATGTCGCGCTTCACCCGGTCGGTGTCGTCGGACGCCAGCTTCGCCATGAAATGATCCGCGTCCGGCACCGGAATGATCCGGTAGCGCATGCCGAACTTGCCGTGCAGGTCCTCCTTCGACGGATACTCGGCGATGCGGAAGAGCTTGCCGAGGTCGAGACGGGCCTTGTCGATATTGTCGTCGTAGTCCTCGATGAAGCGGGCGCGCTCGCGGATCATGCGCTCCCGGAGCCCGTCCATCAGTTCCGAGTAGCGCTCGTAGTTGGCGACGGGGAGCAGCCGGCTCCCCTGGTCGTCCCAGGGAAGCGATTGGGCGTAATGGGCCGTGCGCGCCGCGCTCATGGTCGAGTTGATCGCGGCAAACGCGGTCCGGGGCAGCAGGCACTTGTTGTAGCGCCCGGCGGCGGTGCTGGCCTCGTGATGGACCGCGACATGGGTCGAGGCCTGGCGGTCGTAGAGCCGGCCCGACCAGGCGGTGATCCTGAGACTGACCAGCATGGCGTCGTGGGTGAGGTTCATCGGAGGTTCTCCAGTATCGGCTGGTATTGCGTGCGGGCGGCGGCCCAGCGGATGAAGGCGGGCGAGCGCTGCAAGTCGGGATCGCGCCGGATGCAGGAGCCGACCAGGAACTCGCCGACCTCGCGCCGCAGGCGCTGGGCGTAGGTGACGATCGAGGCCAGTGTGATGTCGTCGGCCATGCGGTAGAGCGAGCCGCAAAGCGCGATCAGGGCGCTGGCGTTCTCCGGCACCAGGGCGTTATCGGGATCGTCGATGACGGCCTTGGGGTGGGGCAGCTCGCGCCAGACCTTGAGGAAGGCCGAGAACTCGACCGCCGCCGCCTCGCCGACCGTGCCCCGGAACAGCGCCCGCTCGACGCTCGCGTCGAGGCTGGCGCGCCGGTTGACGACGTTGGACACCATCTCCCAGGTGCGGGGACAGCAGAACGCCTTCTCGTTCGACTGCGGATCGAACACATGCAGCAGCTCCGGCCGCATGGAGACGAAGAACAGCACTTCCGGCGCGATGCCGTGCTCCGCCCCCCAGGCGAGCCAGTCCTCCGCATCCACCCGGATCTCCAGATGCACGAAGCGGCTGGCCAATGGCGTCGGCATGCGGTGCACCACGCCGCGGTCGCTCTCGCGGTTGCCGCAGGCGATCAGCGAAGCGCCCTCGGGGAGTTCGTACTCGCCGACCTTGCGGTCGAGCACCAGCTGATAGAGGGCGGCCTGCACCATGGGCACGGCCGAGGGCAGCTCCTCCAGGTTGATGAGCCAGCGGCCGGGGTCGTCCGTCGGCGGCAGGAAGGCCGGCGGCGCCCAGCGGGTGCGGCCGTCCGCGTCGCGCCAGGGGATGCCGCGCAAATCGACGGGATCGAGCAGGAGCGCGCGGACGTCGACATACTGGCGCGCGGCGTCGGCGGCGACCTGTTGGGCGAGCATCGACTTTGCGCTGCCTGGTGGGCCCCAGACCACAACCGGCTGGCGGGCCTCGACCAGCAGCGCCAGGTTCGCCGCGAGTTCGCTCGGGCGCAGCGTGTAGTCGGCGGAAATCGTCACGGGGTCGGTCATCGGCATGCTCCGGCAGCTGTGGCGCGGCCCGACGCTCTCCCGCGCCAGACCCTTCGCCGACCCGCCGCTTCGCCTCCTCTCTCCGTGGCGCACGGCGCACGGCCGGCGCGGCAGGCGCAGCGCCGGCGTTGGAACGAGTCATTGGTCGTGAACTGCCCGCCGATGAAAGAGCCGCCCGTCACCGAGGACGGCCGATGCCTGTCTTGCCTGGGTGGCGTTTGTTGCGGCGACGTCGGCGGAGGGTTATGCCTTCGGACGGAAGACCGAAGGCTGGCAAGGAACGGGGGACCGGGCATGGCGGAGGAACACGAAGTCGCGACCGCGTCCTTTCTGGCGAAGGCCATGGCCGTCATGTGCGTTCGCAACACGATCCTCGAAGACATTCACGACGGGATCCATCCGGTGACCCATGCCGGGGATTTCTCCGATGTCGTGGTGATCGATGCGAACGGCCGGCGGATTCCCTGGACGAGGGTGGCCCATATCCAGCAGGAGGAGATGCGCGAGCTGATGCGCCAGATCGTCAACCGTCTCTACACCGTCAACCTGAAAGCCGGCGACATGGACTTCCTCGGCATGCTCGACCGGGCGGCGATGGAGGCCGGGAAGTGGGACGAGCCGGAACTGGACGAGGTCACGATGAAGGGCCTCGAACGGCGGAGAAAGCGGAATGAGCAATCCGACGATTGAATGCCTGGGAATCCCCGGTCCCCGTGTATCCGTTCCGCAGAAGCGCAGCAGGAGCGACAGGGGACGGTACCGATGGACGGGAGCTTGAAAGCGGCCGATGTCGATGCGATGACGGCCGCTGACGGAGGCGAATGCGGAGCTTGGGGAAAGGTCGGCGGATGAGCGGATCGGGGTTTCGCACGCTACTTGCGGCACCAGACTCACATATGCGGCAAGAAGATTGTGAAGCAGCTCCAGATGATCTGCGACAATTGCACCTTCCTAAGGACTGATTGTTGAATTCACTCGCTTGCGATGCGTTGAAGGACGATAGGCGGATATTCGCCGTCTAGGGTTATGGTCCGAAGGGCGCTTCTCCCACCGACTCGGCGCGGCACCGACGTTGGACGTCCGGACTCGCGCCTCACCGCGTTACGATATTCCGGTCACGTTACTAAGCAACGCGTGTGCTGGAAGGGCGAAGAGATCTGCCGTACACGCCGCCTGCGCAACCGTCGGTTTGACCCGCAGCGGCCTGCCGGAGTGCTCGGAGCCGGAAGCTCCGGCTTTTCAGGGGCGGCCCGGCATTTCTCTCAACATCGCCCTGACCACCGCCGCCGCGTTGCCGGCCGCGAGGTCGAGGAAGACCTCCATCCGGTTCGCGCCTTCCCCGCCGCCGGCGAGGTCGGCGAGGCTGCGCACCGCGACGAACGGCACGCCGTTGGCGTAGGCGACATGGGCCACGGCGGCGCTCTCCATGTCGAGCACCTGTGCGCCGAACGTCTCGAACACCCATGTCCGGAAAGCCGCATTGTCGACGAAGGCCCCGCCCGAGACCCCGGAGCCGCCGACAGCGATGCGCGGAGGCCTGTCCAGGCAGCGGCCGTCCGCCGTGCAGCGCGCCAGCGTCACCTTGTCCGCCGCGCGCCGGGCGGCTGCCAGCAGCGCCTCATCCACCGGGAACCAGAAACGGGTCTCGGGTCCCTCGGCTCCGGCACGCAATACCGTGACCGAGCGCGGGAACATCATGCCGAAGTTGCCGTAGGGGTACTCAAAGAACGGCATCGTCGCCCAGCCGCCGTGAACCTCGCGCGCGAACAGCATTTCCAGATACTGCCCCCAACGCTCCGCAACCGCCACGTCGCCGATGCCCAGCGAAGGATCGACGCCGCCTGCGATGCCGGAGAACACGATCCTCTCGATGGTGAAACGATCCAGCGCGAGCTGCGCCGTCATCGCCGCGTTGACCACGCTGATCCCGCTCAGGAACAGCACGACCTCGTGGCCTTCCAGCCTACCGGTTGCGAAGTGCACGCCGTTCGCCGAGTGCTCCGACCTGTCCCGTAATTCTCCCTTGAGGATCTCCAGCTCCGGGGCGAAGGCGGAGACCACGGCGATGCGCGGGGTCGCGTCCCGAAAGTCCTGAGCCTTCACGGACTTCGCCGTGCCCGCCGCGAGCAGCAGGATGGCCGCCAGGCCGGCGATCAGGGTGCGGACCGCGCGCGGTGCAAATGCCGGAATGGTCATTGTTCGATCCTCAACTCGCCATGAAGATGATTAATGCAGACATATCCCATCGACCGATCGATCCGGAGGTTGGATTGCTGACGGTTTCTCCGTCACCGTCTTCGGAACCTTCATCTTCCTCGCATCTGCGTCCATCTCTATCGAATCCGCCCCTGTGGCCTGGTATGTGTTGCCCTGGTCCTCGATCTGGAGTTGACTTTCCCGGTTGAGCGCTTGCTCCGGCTGGCGGTCGAAAAGAACGAAGAACATCGCAAGCTACACCCGATGGACCGGGTGTCGGAAGTGTGCCCCGACTCTCCGATCGGACCCAGGTATCCGCCATGTCAGTCAAGTCCGGAATGCCGGGTCGACTATTCCCGGCCCGTTGGAACGGCCAGCTGTCGATCACGGTCACGCTCGCGACGGCGATCTCCCTTCTCGTTCTCGTGTCGGTGGGCGGCGTGCTCGGCGTCGGCATCTGGCTCGCCGGCAAGAACACCCTGGCGTTGATGAGCCAGAACGCGAACCGGAGCATCGCCGGTATGGTCGACCGGATCGAACGCCATCTGCTGCCGGCCGAGGATCAGGCCCGCTTCATCGCCGAACGCGTCGAGAGCGGCGAATACGATCCCGAAGACCGCACGACGTTCGGCCGACTGCTCACGGGCGGCCTCGCAGGCGTACCGCAGATCGAGTCGCTCTCGTTCTTCTACCCAGCGCTTGTGACCTTCTACGCAGCGCGCTACGAGGGCGGCCGCACCGAGCTGGGCGAATTGGATCACTCGGGCGATCCGAGGTTCCGCGAATATCTGGCGTCGATGCCGAAGGAACCGCACTGGGTGCCGCCATATTGGATCACGCGACACGAAGGGACCTATTTCAGCCGGGTCCACCCGGTCCGGCGCGGCGGCCGGTTCGTCGGGGCCGCGGTGGCGACGGCCTCGACCCGGGAACTCTCGGCCTGGGTCCGCAAGGTGGGTGCGGGCGGTCCCGGCACGCGGTTCGTCCTGTACGGTCGCGACCGGGTGCTCGCCCATCCGCTGATGGCCGACGGCTATCCCGGCCTGTCGCTGGAGAATCCCATGCCCGGTCTGGCGGGATTTCGGGATTCCGTCCTGGCGGCGATATGGCGGGAGGAGGGACGCTCCGATCTGCTCATTTCGCTTGCAGAGGGGACGAGGGGATACACGATCCGGACAGGAGGACGGGAGCATGCCTTCATGTTCCGCCAGCTGCGCGGCTTCGGACCGGAACCGCTGACCGTCGGCGTCTGGTATCGCGTCGAGGATGTCAGCACCGAACTTCGCCGGATGACCGTCGCCCTGGTGGTCGGCATTGCCGCCCTGGTGCTGGCGATCGTCGCCGCTCTGATCCTCGGCCGGCGCATCGCAAATCCCATCGTCCGGTTTTCCGGGGGATTATATACGAAAGTGCCACGGCGGCGAGCTAAGCCTCCGGGTCTTCGATCACTTTGACGGGCCGGAAGACAGCCGAGACCACTTCGTCCACCGTTGGTGCCGTGCCATCGGGCTTGCGGAGGATCACGGGTTCCTCAATCTCCGCCTTCGACGGCTGGTAGGAAAACGGCTTCACGCGGACGGTGGGCTTATCAGTCATGGTGCCTCCCTGATAGGTATGAGCTTCGCTCGTAGAGCGTTCTCGAAATCAGGTCGCCCCACCGTCTTCGCCGATAGCAGTTTCTCGCTTGACGCTTGCAACGTCAGGACTTCCCAATGATCCGGCTCAAGCCGGTAGTTTCCGCTCATTCGCGGGACAAGCCAGACGATATCGCCGTCGTTCAGGTCCTGCGACGGCGCCGCGCTAGGGCCGCCCACGGCCTCGAAAAACGGCATGTCCACCGCGACAGCCAACTTGGAATTCCAGCGCATCAGCGTCGGCGCTTTCACCTGGAGCTGTGGCATGAGCCGCTTCGCGCTGGATGATCGCCAGTCCGGGCGGCGCTTGCCCATTGGCGACGGCACCCCCGGCGTATCATCCGTCAGCAATGCCTCGAATTCCGGCCCCATGGCATCGCCCTGGAAGTAGACGGCCTGCACCTCCAGGCCGAACCAGCGCGTGGCTTCACCGTCTTGCGCGACCACAAGGTCAATCCGGCCGGCTTCGCGGGCCGTGTTGGTGGACCGCATGAACGGCACTTCGCGAGCGAGATAGACATCCTCGAAGCCGACGATCCGCGCCAGCCACCAAGGGAGGATATCGCCTTGGTCGAACCGTTGCGGGCAGGTAATGACGATTGGACCGCCACCGGCCCGTATCGAGCAAACACCGCCCTTCTTCGTGCAGCGCTTGTCACCGGACTGGAACGGACAGGGAAGCGCGCCCGCTTTGTTCAAGGCTGCACGCGCCAGTTCCCTGCGCCGTGCCGGACCCATGCGGTCAAATGGCTCGCCAAACCACTCGGCAATGCCGTAGCGGCTCATGCGAATAGCGGCTCGGACGTGATGACCAGTTCGGCGACGCGGTTGTGGTGCGTATTCTTCATGGACAGGCAGACCGCATCGAAGTCGTGCGACGCCACCAGATCAACAATCTCCGGTGCCGCGTCGTAGGTCATCAGGAAGTTGGAATCGTGCTCTGCCAGCATCGCGAACAGAGCTGCATGGTCGAGATTGCAGTGCGAGTAGAGGCGCGATCCGGCGCGCTTCCCGCCGTTGGCGGTGTAGGGCGGATCTAGGAAAACGGCGGCGCGGCGACCCCACCCTCCCAACAAGGCCGGGAGCACCTTCATGCCGTCGCCCTCAAGGAAGGCGAGCCGGTCAGCATATTCGCCTATGGCTGCCAGGCGCGCCGCCAGCGTCTCGGGATACCAGCGGGACCGCAGACCCTTGCCGTTCTCGCCATTGCGCGTGAGCGACGCGCCAGGGGCCAGGATACCGCCCCGGCGCGTGCGGTTCAGGACCAACGTGCGGAAGCCGTGTTCCTCGACCGTGCGCGGGATGCCGGCCTCAAGCTCGGCGACGCTCTCATGCGTCGGCTCGAAGCGCTGTACCCATTCGCTCAACGTCGCGCCGTGCTCCAGGGCCGACCGCCAGAACGCCGCCACGTCGCGATCAATCTCCACCATGACGGCGCTGGATACCAGCTCCTCCATGACGGCGGTCAGCGAGACGATGGCTCCGCCGGCGAACGGCTCAATCAGGATTTCCGGCTTGGTCTCTTGCAGCCATTCCCGAATGTGCGGGACCAACCATGTCTTGCCGCCGGGATAGCGGAGCGGACTCCGCTGAGGCACCGCCGCTACATTGACAACCGGCACTCGCGAGACTGGGAAGGCCGTCGCGGCCTCCATGTCACCGCCCCACCAGATCGCGATACCGCAGCCGCTTACCCACCATGTCGCGGGCGATGACGGCCATTTGGTCGGCGGTGTCCTGTTCGCGGATGTTGTGGCGTCCCGCAAACTCGCTCACGTAGCGATCGCAGTGCTTCTCGCTGAAGTGGTGGAAGGTTCCCTGATAGCCCCGCTTCAGCATCGCCCAGAAGGACTCAATCCCGTTGGTATGGGCCATCCCGCGAACGTACTCACCGGCGGAATGATTCACCGTGTCATGGTCGAAGTCGCCGCCCAGACCGCTGTAGGACTTCGACTCGTCGGTGTAGACCGTGGCGCCCGGCGCGGTGTGCTCGGCGACGAAGCCCTTCAGCGTCGGTCCCTCGGTGTTCTCGACCACGCGGGCCACGACTTGGTTGCTCTCGCGATCCTTGGTTCCTACCACGATGGCCTTGCCAGCGGTGGGTCCGGCGCCCTTCATGGCCTTCCGCTTCTTCGCGGACATGTTCTTGCGCTTCCCGCCCACATAGGCTTCGTCCGCCTCGACCGGCCCGGTGAACAGCGGGTTTCCGCTCTCGAAGGTCTTGCGGATGCGGTGCGCCAGATGCCAAGCCGACTTCTGGGTTATGTCCAAATCCCGATGCAGCTTCATGCTGCTCACGCCCTTCAGGTTGGTCGCCACCAGATAGACCGCGATGGCCCATGTCTGATAGCCCAGCTTCGACCCTTCCATGATGTTGCCGGTCTTCAGGGAGAACCGCGGCTTGCCTTCGCAGTCGCGGCAGCGGTGCGTCATCGTCTTATGCTTGATGCCGGTCTGAACGTTGGTGGAGCCGCAACGCGGGCAGTAGGGACCATCGGGCCACATGCGGCTCTCGAACCATGCCCGCGCGGCCTCATCGGTGGGGAACATCTTGACCAGCTTGGTCAGGCTGATGCCTTCGCGGTGAGCCTTACCCGGTGCCTTGTGTGCCATGTCCGCCTCCCCTTATGGCACTCTACTGTATCCGAGTCGGGCGGCCGTGGCAAGTGGAAAATGGCACTTTCGTATATAATCCCCGTTTTCCGCGGCGGCCGGGCAGGTCCGCGACCTCAATATCGGCGAAATCGGCGACCTGCCGGGCAGCGTGTTCCGCGAACTCGATCAGCAGGCCAAATCCTTCAACGCCATGCTGCGCGCGCTGCGCTGGTTCGAGCTCTACATTCCCCGGAAGGTCGTCGAGCGGCTGGTCAAGCGGGGGGATATCGACGACACGATATCCTCGGCGCGCGAAATCACCGTCATGTTCACCGACATCGCCGGATTTTCGTCGGTCGCCGAAAACCTGTCGGCGCCGGACGTCGCTGCCCTGGTCAATCGCCATTTCGAGATCGTCGCCGGCTGCATCGAGGCCGAGGACGGCACGGTCGACAAGTTCATCGGCGATTCCGTCATGGCCTTCTGGGGCGCGCCGGACGCACAGCCCGACGCCGCCGAGCGCGCCTGCCGGGCGGCATTGGCGATCGCCGAAGGCATCCGGGCGGAGAATGTCCGCCGCCGGTCCGGGGGCGAGGCGCCGCTGGGCATCCGCATCGGCATCCATTCGGGCAGCGCCACGGTCGGCAACATCGGCTCGCCCGGCCGCATCAACTACACGATCATCGGCGATGCGGTGAATGTCGGCCAGCGCCTCGAGCAGCTCGGCAAGACGCTTTGTCCCGAAGGCAGCGAGACCGCGATCCTGATCAGCGGCGCGACGGCGGCCGGCCTGGGGCCGGAATTCCATCCGACGCCGGTCGGCATTCACTCCGTGAAGGGCCGCACCGGCGAGGTCGACGTGTTCACGCTGGGCGATTGAAGGATGGCTCGGTCGTCCGCCCGGATGCTACCGGGAGAATGCGGCCGGATCGCCGGCACATGACGGCCCCAGCTGGCGCGTGCGCCGGTCACGGTTGTTCCGCACAAAGGAACGCCCGGAGTCCGCGATTGCGGTCCACCAGGTCGCGGACGGTGTAGCGGTCGAGCACGGCGAAGAACGCCGTCTCGGCCTCGGCCAGTACCTTCCTGTAGATGCAGCACGATGCGATCCGGCAGCCGCCGGCCCCGCCCGGGAAGCACTCGGCGAGCGGGATCGAGCGCTCGATGTGCCGCGCCACCGCGCCCAGCGGGGTCGCCTCCGGCGGCGTCGCCAACCGCAGGCCGCCGCCCTTGCCGCGCACCGTCTCGACGAACCCGGCGCGGCCGAGCTCCCAGACGACCCGGGTCAGGTGGCTGTTCGAAATCCGGTAACGCTCGGCGATCTCCCTTATCGTGGCGAGGCCCTCGTCGTTGACGGCCAGATACATCAGCACCCGAAACGCATAGTCGGTACGGTCGGTCAGCCGCATCGTCGGACCTCCGGCGCGGCCGCCGCGGCGGCACGCATCGCGTCGCCGCAGCGGGCGATTGCGATGCCGACGCTATCGGTGCCACTGGCGCGGATCAACCGCGACGGCGATTGTCGGGCAGGTGCCGGGGCACGTACCATTGGGGCGGTGAGAAAATGCCGGGAGACGGGAAGGGCCGGATGTCGAAGCGCGGGATGCTGGCGGCCGGGCTGGCGCTCATCGTGACGGCGTGCGCCGGGTCCGGGGACATGTCCTCCATGCCCCCGGTGCTGGCGGAGCCCGAGACCCCGGGAAGCGAGGATGGGCGCCGGCGCGCTTTCGCGGCGCACCCGGAGTTCCGCAACCAGTACGGTCTGGCCCGCATCAAGGCGCACCACGCCTATGCGCGCGGCGCCACCGGCCGAGGGGTCACACTCGGCATCGTCGACAGCGGGGTCGACCCCGGCCATCCGAAGTTCGCGGGCAAGCTGGAAACCGCCAATGTCGAGGGCTACGAACCCGATTTCGATTCCTGCGACAATCGGGACGCCCACGGTGTTTGTCAGAGCCTGGTGGGACACGGAACCTTCGTTGCCGGCATTATGGCGGCGGGCCGGCGCACGACCCCCGACCCGGGCGGCGCGAGCACCTCGGCCATACACGGGGTCGCGTTCGACGCCCGGGTGATCTCGGTGGGCTTCCGCGATGCAGGCGAAATCCTCGAGGACATCCTCGGGGAGAACCCGACGCCCGAGCAGATGCGCGACCTTCCGGAGATCATCCGCGACCTCGAGACCGGTCTTGAGAGGCAGATCACCTCGGCCTTCGAGCGGCTCAACGGCCGGGTGACGGCGGTCAATGCCAGCTTCGGCCTGCCCGGGAACATCGAGGACTTCGATGCGGCGGAACTGCGCGGGCGCTTCCCCAACGCGATCGACGCGATCGCGCAGGCCGACACGCCGGCCGGCGCACGCACGATCTATGTATGGGCGGCCGGCAACGCCGGCGGCGAAGGCGATCCCGGCGGCGGCGCCGATCCCGCGAGCTCGGTCGAAATCGCGGCCGGGCTGCCGGTGCGGATTCCGGAGCTGCGCGGCCATTCGCTGGCGGTGGTGGCGACCGACCGCGAGGGCCGTATCGCGCCGTTCTCCAATCGCTGCGGCATCGCCAAGGCGTTCTGCCTGGCCGCGCCGGGCGTGGACATCGCCGGTCCCGTGCCGGGCTTCTACTGTCCGGCCGGCGCCTCGGAATGCTACCTCGTCTTCGAGGAGGCCGGCACGTCCTCGGCCGCGCCGTTCGTTACCGGCGGGATCGGGCTGCTCGCCCAGCACTTCCGGGGCCAACTCGGCAACGACGAAATCGCCGCGCGCATTCTCGCCACCGCCGACAGGTCGGGGGCGTACGCGGACTCCGACACCTACGGTCGGGGGTTCCTCGACCTCGACGCCGCGACCCGGCCGGTGGGCGGGACGCGGGTGCTGGCCGGCCGCTCGCTCTCCGGCGCCTCGGTGCCGAGCGCCGCCAGCGTGTTCCACATCGGCGCGGCCTTCGGGGATTCGCTGGAGCGGGGGCTGGCGTCGCGCGAGGTTGCGAGCTTCGACGCGCTCGATGCGCCGTTCTTCCGCCCGCTCGGCGATCATCTGCGGCGCGATATGCTCGCCTGGCCGCGCCTCGGGGACCGTCTGAGGGCCCTGGGGCGCGATCCGCGCGGCGCGTCCTGGCGCGCGGCCGGCGGCGAGCTTCGGCTGCGACTTGACGCGGCCCCGACCTGGCCCGGCGCCGCCGCGGCGCACGGTTTCCTGACCGGTGGGGGCGTCCCGGACAGCGGCCCCGTCCCCGGTTCGATCGGTTCGCTTTCGTTGACACGGAAGATCGGCAACGGACGCTTGCTGCTCGGCTATCGCGCCCACCCTGGCTGGCGGTTCGGACTGCATGGCGGGGCGGGCCTGACGGACGGCGGCAACGGGCCCATCGGACCCGGCACGTTCACCGACGACGCTGCGTTCGCCAATCCCTTTCTCGCCTTCGCCCGCGACGGCGCCAGCATCGGCTATGCGGCCGCGCTCGGCGAGGCCGGGTTCAGCGTCGCCGCCTTCGGGGGAACGGCGCAGCACGGCGAGCGGCGGGATCGCGAGTCCGAGGAGGCGGCGGGTGTGCTGGCCGAGTACCGCGTCGGCGCTTCCCTCCTGCCCGGGCTTGCGGTTCAGGCGGGATGGCTGGCGGAGCCGCAAGGGCTGGTCGGCAGCTGGTCACGCGGAGCGTTCGGCGCTTTGGGCGGGGATACCGTCATGGCGGGGTTCTCGGCGCATCGCCGCCTCGACCACCGCTGGAGCCTGCTCGCCAGCGCCCATGCGGGCATCAGCCGCGGCGAGGTCGGGCGACGCGGCATGGTGCGCGATGCGTCCGTGCTTCGGACCGGCGCGTTCGCGCTCGGACTGCTCGGCGACGGGGTCGGCGGAGGCCGGTTGGGGGTTCGCCTGTCCCAGCCGCTGCGCGTCGAGGCGGGACGCGCGCGGCTGCGTTGGGCGTCCGGGCGGACCGCGGACGCAGAGATCTCGATCGAGCGGGCCGATATCGACCTGGAGCCCTCGGGCCGCCAGATCGACCTGGAGCTGGTCTGGTCCCGCCCCTGGGCGGGCGGCGAGGCGCACATGGCGGCGGTCGCCTCCCGCGACGCCGGACACGTTCGGGGCGAGCACGAGGCGATGCTGCTGATGCGCTGGCGCCGCGCGTTCTGAGCCTCCGGGGAGTGCGGCAGAACCGGGCCAAGCCGCAAAGGCGTGGTTCGGCCCGGCGTTCCGCTGGCTGCCGCGGCCGCGGCCTGCCGCCAGACCGCGACCGGATCCGCAGCGCTCCGGCGCACAGCATCGGCAGGGGGATGCGGGCGGCGACCCGGGCGCGGCATCCTGTCTTCGCCAGGGCAAGACAACGACACCTCGCGCGAGGACGCCATCCCGATGAGAATCGTCCGTGCCGCGAACCGGGCCGCGGTCCTGGCGGCAGCAAGCCTGCCGGCGGTTCCCGCCGCCGCCCATCCGCCGGAAGAGTGCCACACCGTCGAGGAAGGCGGCAAGCACAAGGCCGGACCGAACCTCTACGGCGTCTTCGGCCTGACCTCCGGCACGGCCGAAGGCTTCCGGAAGTTCTCCAACGCGTTGAAGGAAGCGGCGATCGTCTGGAACGACGAGACCATGGACGCCTTCATCGCCAACCCCAAGGGCTACGTTCCGAAGAACAAGATGGTGTTCAGGGGGATCCGCAAGGAGAAGGACCGCCAGGATTTGATCGCCTATCTCAGGGAAGTCACCGGGGCCGAGTGAATTGCATCGGTGGCGGCGAGGGGCCGTTCGCCCCTCCCCGCCGTCCCGTTCGTCGGCAGTGCTACGCAGGGTCCAGCTGATCGCCGATCGGCAGCCTGCGGATACGCTTGGCCGTAGCGTTGTAGATCGCGTTGACCAGCGCCGGCGCGTAAGGCGGCACGCCGGGCTCGCCCACCCCGCAGGGACGCAGATGCGTGAAGTCCTCGACGATGTGCGTGCGCACATCGAGAGGCGCATCGTCCATGCGGGTGACGGTGTAGTCGTGGAAGTTGCTCTGATCGACCGCCCCCCGGGTAGTGGTGATCTGCCCATGCATCGCGACCGAATGGCCGTAGATGGCGGCGCCTTCCAACTGCTTGCGCACGCCCTCCGGATTGACGTAGCGGCCGCAGTCGATCGCCATGTCCACCTGCGGGATGTGGAGCGAGCCGTCGTCCCGCACCACGATGTGCACGGCCGTCGCCACATAGCTGTGGAAGCTGCGGTGGCACGCGATGCCCAGCCCGTGACCTGGCGGCATCGCCTTGCCGTAACCCGACTTCTCGGCCACCACGCGAAGCACGTTGGAGAGCCGCTTCGGCATGATCGGCCAGTCCTCGATCGAATCGCCGTAGTTCCAGTGCTCGGGAACGCCGTCCTTCGTCAGGTCCATGACGTCCGCATCGCCGATCAGCTCCAGCAGGAACTCGACCGGATCGCGGCCGGCGGCCTCCGCCAGCTCGTTCGCGAAGCAGTTCATCGCGAAGGCGTGCTGGATGTTGTTGACCGCGCGGTACCAGCCGACCCGGATCATGGCTTCGGCCTCGCCGTTCTCGATGCGGAGGTTCGGCACCTGGTTATAGGGCGTGTCGATGAGGCCGAGCCCGTACTCGAGGGCATGACCGGTCCGCTGCACCGGATTCCAGAGCGAGATCAGCGAGGGCCACGCGCCCGAGTGATGCCACGCCGTGACCTTGCCCGAGCCGTCGAGACCCGCCCTGAGCTTGTGAGCGCTCGCGGCGTGGTAGTAGCCGTGCCGGATCTCGTCCTCGCGCGTCCACTGCACCCGCACCGGGGCGCCAACCCTGCTGGAGAGGATCGCCGCCTCACAGGCGAAGTCCGGCTTCGACTTGCGGCCGAATCCGCCGCCCAGCAGCGTGACCTGGCACTCGACATCGGTCTTCTCGATGCCGAGCGCCTCCGCAACATACTGCCGGGTCTCGTTGGGCGCCTGGGTGGAGCTTACGATCCTGACCGGCTTCCGGGTAGCATCCGCAAGGGCAACCGGGGGCTCCATCGGCGTGTGGATGAAGTAGGGCACGAAGTACTCGGCCTCCATCACCCGGGCGGCCGAGCCCAGCGCCTCGTCGACGTTGCCCCGGTCGCGGACGACATGGCCGCCGGTCCGCGCCGAGGCCATCAGTTCGTCGTTGTAGGTGCCCGAGTCGTGCTTGACGTTCGGGCCGTCCTCCCACTCGATGGCGAGCCTGTCGCGGCCTTCCATCACCGACCAGGTGTTGGTGCCGATCACGGCGATGCCGCCGAGCGCACGGAACTGCGCCGGCATGGCGTCGGCCAGGGCCGGGATCTCGATCACCTGCTCGACGCCCTGAACCTTGAGCGCCTCGGTGGCGTCGAAAGACTTTACCTTGCCGCGGTAGACCGGCGGACGCGCCACGACGGCGATCTTCATGCCGGGAACGCTGATGTCGGCGCCGTAGGTCGCACCGCCCGTGCTCATGTCGTAGTTGTCGACCACCGGCATGTCGCGGCCGATATACTTCCACTGCGACTTGTCCTTGGGCCTCGGCGCAGCGTCGCCGGTCGGCACCGCGATGTCGGCGGCGGCGTCCACCACCTCGCCGAAGTCCAACGACCGGCCCGTGCCGGTGTGGTGAAGGCGGTGGTTCTTCGCATACACCTCGCTGGGATCGACGCCCCACTTCCTGGCCGCCGCCTGCTCCAGGACGTAGCGGCCCGCTGCGCCCAGTTCCCGCATGACGTCGAAGTGGTGGCGCGTGCTGCGTGAGCCGTCGGTGTTCTGGCCGTCCTTGCCGGCGGGATCGAACTTGGTCTCGTCGCCCGGCGCCTGCCAGATCTTGACCCGCTGCCAGTCGGCTTCGAGCTCGTCGGCCAGGATCATGGGAATGCCGGTGCGCACGCCCTGACCCATCTCGGAGCGGCTGCATGTGAGCGTGACCGTTCCGTCGCCGGAAATCTCGACGAAGAGATTGGGCTTGATCGAGGTGCCGCCCGCCTGGCTGCGTGCCGTCGAGATCAGGGAGCCGGTGGTGACGGTAGCGCCGAGCACGAAGGCGCCCGTGGCGCCGGCGGACTTCAGGAAGGTGCGCCGGCTGACGTTCTGTATGCCGAACATGGTCAGACCTCCCGCGCCGCTGTGCGGACCGCCGCGAAGATCCGCTGGTAGGTGCCGCAGCGACAGACGTTGCCGGCCATGCCGTCAACGATCTCTTCGTCGCTGGGGTCGGGATTCTCGCTGAGCAACGCCGCCGCCGACATGATCTGCCCGGACTGGCAGTAGCCGCATTGCGGCACGTTGTGCGTGCGCCACGCCCGCTGCACGGGGTGGTTGCCCGCGGGGTCGAGACCCTCAATGGTGGTCACCTCTCCGCCATCGGCCTCCGATACCGGGGTAACGCAGGAGCGGATGGCCTCGCCGTTCACGTGTATCGTACACGCCCCGCAGAGCGCCGCCCCGCAGCCGAACTTGGTGCCCGTCAGCCCGAGCTCGTCCCGGACATACCAGAGAAGTGGCATGTCCGGCGAGCCGTGGAACTGGCGGCTGACCCCGTTGATCTTCAGCGAAATCATCGAATTGCTCCTGCGCTCATTGACCGATCCCGAACCAGATTCTCCAAATCGATGTTACTCGATACCCGGAGCCGCCTCCAGCCCTCCGGTGCTCAATGAAGCTCAATAGCCACGGGCTTGGCCGCGCCGGGTCTGTCGAAAGGGTCCGTGGCCGGGATGGGGTTCGGCGAGCGCGGCCGGCGGCGTTATCTGTCTTCCTTGGGACTGCGCTGCGGCGGAGAACGGCGGCGGATGCCCTCCCCGGACATCCGTCGTCCCGCTCACTGCCAGGCACCGCCTCTTCGCCGTCTCGGGCGAGTCGGAGAGTGGAGGCGCGATTGACCCGCCTCCCCGATAGATTGGGGATCGGTCGTTCGGTGGCAGCGTTCGGATGTCGCCGGGGCGGGGCGGTCCGGAGCGCGGGCCGCGGTCGTTCCCATGATCGGGGAGGGTAGGCTATGAACAGGAAAAAACATCACGAAGCACGTCGCGGACGAGGCCGGGATCGAGAGACAGGCAGCCGTGGCGGCTGTCGGTGCGTGGAAGCCTGGGCGCACCGTCCGTTCCGTCTGCGGACACGAACCCGCCAAGACGGTCGGCGCCGCGAGCGCGGCGAGCAGCAACGATGCCCCGACGACCAGGACGGGAAGCGCGGTCGAGAACCGTGTGGAGTCGTTCCGTCGCATCCGTGCCTCCCGATCCGTCGGAGATCGCAGAGGCCGGGACGAATTGCCCGGCACCGCCGATCCCGCTATAGGGATCGAACCGCCAATCACCAACCGGGATGCGGGAGGTGCTCCATGAACAGATCGGAACTCGAACGGCGCGTCGTCGAACGGACGGGCCTGGGCTCGTCCGCTGCCAAGAGCGCCGTGGACGCCGTGTTCGAAGTCATCGCCGAGGCTTTGGCCGGGGGCGAGGACGCAAGGATTACCGGGTTCGGGGTCTTCGGGACCAGGGAACGCCCGGCCCGAACTGGGCGCAACCCGCGGACGGGGGAGAGCGTGCCGATAGCGGCGTCGACGGCGCCGACGTTCAAGCCGGGCAAGGCGCTGAAGAACGCGGTGAACACCGGGACCGGGGCCTGAGGGGCGAACCCGCATGTTCAAGCCCCCGACGACGCGCTAGGCAGCGGGAGATTGATTCCACGCGGTTACGCCGCGATGACGGCTTCGGCGTATCGTCCTGGGATGGCGACGCAAAACGCCGGAACTCCGGGGCGCAACCGCTGCTGTGTCGGCGAAAATCTCGTCAAGTTGCACAACGGACAAGAAGGTCGTGAAGTCGAGTGGGGCTGATCCTGGGTACAGCAATCGGGGCTTCCTCGCCCAGCGATCTGATCGTAGTTTGAAGATTGTGTGCAACGATAGTCGCCCACAACGCAAGTAATCGATAACCCTCTGCCTGCAAGCCTGACCGGTCAATAATTGAGTCATGGCGACATTGCGTTACTCGAAAGTTCCGGACTGCATTCGCTCTCGGGCCCAATGTCACTCACTATATGTGAGTCCATTGAGCTTGTGACGAAATGCTTCCGGCAACGTTCCCCAAAGAATCATGTTCGACGTTCCATCGGCGCGACCTCCTATGCGGACAGCTTTATCTGCGTTTCTAAACCAATACTTTGTCGTCTCCCCTGGGCGGAACATCGTGATAAACTTCCTTCCCTCGACAACTGTAAACACATTGGTATTTCTGTCGTAGATTAGCCGTCGACCGCTCGGGTGATTTATCCAGTAAGTTCCATGCGGGCGCTTCATGTAGTGTTCTGCAAGAATCCTATAGCCTTCACGAGTCGTTGCCAGCCCGTCCTTTCGGAATTCCGTAGCATGTTGGCCCCACTTTTTTGTGATCTGCTTCGAATGCGCGCCGCTACGTTGGATGAACCGACCCGCAGATCGTCCGAATGCATGCAGACGCGGCCCGGCGCGGGGAAAGGCGGCTTGCAATCGCATTGCCACGGTTCGCAGCGCGTGGACGGTAGGGATCAGCCAAGCCGGTTCCCGTGTGAAGCCCTCTCCCGCGTCACACTCTCCGACTTCGACTTGGCATCGAATGGGGCCCATTGATGAAAGTCCTTCCCGGAGGTCGGAGAGTGGTCCGAACAGCGCAGTGCCATCAGGTGTTGTCGCTCCGGCAGCCTCTATGACCTCCAGCACCTCCGTCAGCGAAATCCCCACGCAGTCATTCTCCTCGCAAAGCGTTATTTCCTCTCCCTCAAGGTCATCAAGCGAGGGCTTTCGATCTTCAATCCCCATCATAATGGGGTCGCGAAGCGTATGCGCAAGGTTAAGTGCTGCCCCCACAAGTTGCAGCCCTTGCATGCACCATTGCCACCTTGCGGCTTGCCTAGCATTTTGATCGGCTACTTCCAAAGTGTACCGCAACCTCTCATCTTGGATACGTTGCGTCTCTCTCCACGCAACGGCTACGCGCTCAAACTGCTGAAGGAGGTATTCTCTCGCCTCGGCCCGCCTTGCATCTTCAGTTGCCCTCTCCTGAACAATGATCGCCTCCGGTGAAATACTGTGTTCGGGTGTTGATATGTTTGGCCAAGTCCCGAACTCCTGCGCAAAAGCACGACAACCAATCAATAATGCGGTCAAAACCATTGCCAGCGCCATGCGCTGAGCGAACATTAGACGCACACTTTTCACCATATCCTACAGCCCCAGTCTTGCATATCTTGTCTCCATTTTCTATAGAGCCTACTCAGCGTTAAATTCACTTCTCTCTCACGGTCCTTACACTTTGCATACCTGTCCTCTGTCCAGCTTGGTGAATACGGCCAAGCTTGATTGATCCATTGCCTTTCTTGCTCTGTTGGTTCGAGTCGCAAAATGACATTTCTAACGTATTCCAAGAGGAGGTGATGCATTTGGTGAATATTGTCCGAAGGAAGGTCCTCCGACGCATCGCTTGGCAGAAAGCATCCACCCGAGTGCCTTTTCATGAGTAGCTCGAACCTCGGCTCTCTGGCCACGTTTGGGATATCTCTGCAGCTAACATGCCCATCACGATACATATTCGAGATGATATCCAATTGCACCTTGAAATTACTTGTTGTATTCCTAGCAACGTACTCTCTTTCTTCGTGGACTTTCTGTTCCCATTCCTCATTCATAGCAACTAATTCTTCAAGCAATGATGGACCGCGCGTCGAGCCTCGAAGGCTGCGCATAGGATCAAACAGGCTAACCAGTCGAGTTCGATAGTCTCTCTTTCGCACCTTAACCAACCTATACTCACCTAGAGCTTTCAGCAATCCAATTTCAATACCAAGGGCACCAATCAAAACCGGCGCATTTATGTCGTGGCCTTGAGCTAGATGACCACTAGCGTTACTCAGTCTTTCCCATTGCCTTCTTAGGGTGTCAGTGTTGCTCTCTGTAAGTACCAGCATTCCGTTCGAATCTCTTTTCATCGCGGACACATACGACTGGAT
>CBDEUT010000006.1:362500-512324 GCA_965243375.1 Alphaproteobacteria bacterium
GTTCCGCCGGCGCGGCGTTCCCTATAGGGTCAAGCGCAATGGGTCAAGCGGGACAGCGCCCAGGGAACGCGATGAACGCGCCGAGGAGGGCAGGCCGTCACTGTCTCCCGCAAGTTTCGACGAAGCGAGCGGCGGCACCCACGTACCAGGGCACTCGGCTTCCTGTTCCGTGAAACCCGACGTGGCCGCCGCCGCGCGTGACGATGACGCGAAGCGGCGCCTGCTCGACGACCGCTGGCTGCGGCACCCAGGGATCGTCGTCGGCGTGTATGACCAGCGTCGGAATCGCGAGCCTCTCCATGCCGCGACCGGGCGAGCACGAGGCGTAGTAGTCCGCCGCATCGCGGAACCCGGCCTCCTTCGCGGTGAGCGCGTCGTCGAAGTCCCGAATGTGCCGGGCGCTCTGGACCGCCGCGCGCAGGGACGCCGGCCCGTTGCACCAGAGCGGCGCCGTCTCCTGCTTGAGACGCTTGAGCAGCCAACGCTCGTAGAAGCGGTTGCGGGGCCGGGCGATCCGCTCGGCGGTGGCGGGGAGGTCGAGCGGTGCGGACACCGTGGCCACCGCCCTGACGATTTCGGGAGGCGATGGCGCCTGGGCAAGGCGGAGGGCGAGGGCGCCGCCGAGCGAGAAACCCACGATGACAACACCGTGGTGCCGGATACCGGGGTCGAGGTCGGCCACGGCGAGGCAGGCATCGGCGAGGTCCTGCACCCGGTCCATGTGATAGTGACCCTTGGCGAGCGAGCGGCCGGGCGGCGAGCCCCGGAGGTTGAGGCGGACCACCGGAGCGCCGTTTGCCGCCCACGCATCTGCCGCCTGCAGCACGTGCCGGCTCGCCTCGCAGCCGGTCAGCCCCGGCACCAGGATCACGGCCGGCGCAGGCGCGCGCACGGGATGGTAGCGGGCGACGAGGCGGTCGCCGCTTCCGTCGCTGAGCGGAATCTCGACGCGCTGTCCGGAGTCCGCCGGAACGCCCGCCAGCCTGCCGGGCAGGTCGTTCCGAATGGTCTGAAGGTCGCCGGTGACCCAGGGCCAGCGGCGACGGAACGCTGCTGACGGCATCAACCGTTGCCTAACCGGCTGCGCTGCCAGCCAACGGCGACCACGTTGGCACGTCGGTGCGCGCCGCCATACCCCACCCCACCTTGTCCACATCGCCGTTGCCTCGCGGCGTCCATCGCCCCACCCTAACGCAGAGTCGACATTCGATCGTAGGGAAGGCCGAGGGGCAGCCGATGCGCGTGGTGAGCTGGAACGTCAACGGGATCAGGGCCTGCGTGAAGAAGGGCTTTGCGGGCTTTCTGGAGCGCGCGCAGGCCGACATCGTCGGCGTGCAGGAGGTCCGCGCGCTCTACGAGGAGATTCCCGACGAGGCCCGCGCGCCCGCCGGCTGGCACACGGCATTCGTCGCCGCCGAGCGCCGGGGCTACAGCGGTGTCGGCATCTATTCGAGGCTCGAGCCCGAGAAGGTGGAGACCGCGCTGGGCGTGCCCGAGTTCGACGTCGAGGGGCGCTACATCGCCGCCCGCTTCCGCACCGAGCGGGGGCGCTTCGCCGTGGTCAACGCCTACTTCCCCAAGGGGGACGGCAAGAACCGGGACAACAGCCGGGTCCCCTACAAGCTCGACTTCTACCGCGCGGTCTTCGAGCGGGTGCAGCGCATGCGTCGCCGCTGCCCGGTGCTGGTGATCGGCGATTACAACACGGCGCATCGCGAGATCGACCTCGCGCGGCCCAAGGCCAACGTCAAGAACAGCGGCTTCCTGCCCATCGAGCGGGCCGAGATCGACCGCTGGCTGGAGGCGGGCTGGGTGGACGCCTTCCGCGCCCTCCATCCGGACGAGCCGGACCACTACAGCTGGTGGACGCAGCGGGGCGGCGCGCGCGAGCGGAACGTCGGCTGGCGGATCGACTACGTGCTCGCCTCGCCGGCTGCGATGAAGCGGGTGGAGGGCGCCTTCATCTGGCCGGACCAGATGGGCTCCGACCATTGCCCGGTGGGCATCGATATTGATCTCTGAGGCGTAGCCGGTTGAGGTAGAACCGTATCGGGCGTTTCGATTCGCCTGTCGGAGCGCACGGCCGGTTTGCATCCAGCTTCGCAACGGTGACGCACCATGAAGATCCCTCTGACTTGCCTCGGCGTGAGTGTCGCGCTCGCACTCGCCGCTTGCGTTCACCGAGACGACGACGTGTCGTCCCGGGACATTCCCGAGCTGCCGCAGCAGACGCCGCTTCAGGCAAGCCAGGCGCCCATCTTGCTGGTCGGGGACACGATCCACGTGGGCACCGATGTCGCGCCGCCGGCCGACGGACTCTCGCAGACAGCCAATCATGGCGAGGCCCGGGTCTCCCACGGCTCGGTACAAGATGGCATCGGCGCCGCCGAGTTGATCGCCTACCTGGAGGCGGACTCCACCCCGCCCGAGACCGGGGAAGAAGGCGGCATGCCCGCTGATATTACTCTCGAAATCCCGCTTTTGCGCTTTAGCGCCAATCCGCCGACCGTGCGCGTCGCGGACGGCACCCCGTCCGACTTGGTCGACGAGACGGTTCGCGTGGTCCAGGCGATCAACGCGGCCCTGCCGAGAGACTGGCAGCTCGAGTTCAGCCCAGACCCAGCGCCCGCCGGCGCCATCCAGCTCCCGGACGGCGAAATTCTCGTGACGTTTGTCCGACAGGAGGAGTGGCCGACGGAAGCCATACCGCCGGAGGACGAGGGCATCGGGTTGGCGGAAAGTCGTTACGCGATAGTTCCGACCGGGGACCCAGCGGCGCCCCCCCGGTTCGAGATCGTTGCCGGTCGGGTCTTGGTGGATCACACCCGGACGGAGGGGGTGGAGCGGCTCGGCGTCATCGCGCACGAGATCATTCATGTGCTCGGCCGCAACCACGTCGACGCGAAGCGCTTTCCGCGGACGATCATGGTGGCGGGCGGCAGCGAGGAGCTGACGGAACACATCCTTCACCCGCTCGACCGCGAGGCCCTGCTCGCGGCGTATGGCCATCTGGAGCCGGGAACAATGCCGGACGACCTTGCGACCGAATTGGGCGAGTGGGCCGATACCTCCCTGCACGTGCGTGGCGCGGTCGACATCGAAGGCGGCGAGATCGCGTTCGGCACCGCGCTCCGGAACGGGCAGGCGCAGCCCTGGGCATCCGGACCGTCGCCCCACACCACCCTGGCGGACAACGCCGCGCTCTCCGGCAGCGTCGCTTGGTCGGGCCGCCTGCTGGGCCTCACGCCGGACGCCGAGGCCGTCGCCGGCGCCGCCGAATTGTCGGTGGACCTGGCGACGCTGACCGGCTCGGCGGACTTCACGGCGCTGGAACGGTGGGCGGCCGATGCGGCGCCCGGTGCGCCCGGCACCGGCACCGCGTGGCACGACGGCGACCTCGGCTACGCCATCGAGGTGCGCGGCAACACCTTCGTGCAGACCGGCGGCGACGACGGCACCGTGACCGGCACGTTCTTCGGCCCGGCCCACGAGGGCATGGGCGGCGTGCTCCAACGCGACGACCTGAGCGCAGGCTTCGGCGGAGCTCGGTAGCCCGCACCATGGTGCGGTGCAAAGCGAGCGCCGCCCGCGCCATGGTGCGGGCCATGGGAGCGAGAAAACACCGCCGTCCTGCCGCGGCCCTCTCCGCCCCGTTGCAGGCATCGCTCAGGCGCCGGGGAGTAGGACGGAGGAGGCGGGCACGTCGTCCGCGTCGCTCCGACCCGCGCGCCCGCGCTTCCCTGGCCGCACGCGAGACCCTGCACGCCCCCGCCGCGGAATCCCACTTATCCCAGTGCATCCCACTTATCCCGACGAATCCCAGCGAATCTCACTTGTCCCACGGAATCCCCCGGTCGTGTCCCCACAGGTGGTGTAGGAGCTCTGGCTTCCGTTGGTAGCTGTGGGTAAACAGCCCGCCGCAGCGACCGCCGCGAGTCTGGCGGCGGCGGGCTGGTTATCCACAGCGGAGGCCATCGCGGTTCCGGTTTAGGGTTGGGCGCTTGCAACGACCCGGACCCTGAGGAGGAACCACGATGACCGACGACATGATGACCCTGCGCGGGCTTTTGAAGAAGAGCTCCGACGCCGATCTGCTGCGCGAGATGATCGGCTTCGCGGCCGAGCGTCTGATGGCGCTGGAGGTGGACGGGCTGACCGGGGCCGCGCATGGCGAGCGTTCGCCGGAGCGGATCACCCATCGCAACGGCTACCGCGAGCGCAGCTGGGAGACCCGGGCCGGCACGGTAGCGCTGAAGATCCCGAAGTTGAGGAAGGGGAGCTACTTCCCCGGCTTCCTGGAGCCGCGCCGGATGGCCGAGAAGGCGCTCACGGCTGTGATCCAGGAGGCCTACATCCAGGGCGTGTCGACGCGCTCGGTCGACGACCTGGTGCAGGCGATGGGCATGTCCGGCATCTCGAAAAGCCAGGTGTCCAGGCTGTGCGGCGAGATCGACGGCAAGATCAGGAGCTTCCTCGACCGGCCGCTGGAGGGCGACTGGCCCTATCTCTGGCTGGATGCGACTTACGTGAAGGTGCGCGAGGCCGGGCGCATCGTCCCGGTCGCGGTGACCGTCGCGGTGGCGGTTAACGACCAGGGACGGCGCGAGGTGCTGGGCATGGCGATCGGCGCGTCCGAGGCCGAGACCTTCTGGACCGCGTTCCTGCGCTCGCTCACCCGGCGCGGCCTGCGCGGCGTCAAGCTGGTGGTCTCCGACGACCACAAGGGGCTCAAGGCCGCAGCGACCCGCATCCTCGGCGCGACATGGCAGAGATGCCGCATCCACTTCATGCGCAACCTGCTCGCCCATGCCGGCAGGCAGGGCCGGCGCGTCGTGTCTGCCTTCGTCGCCACCGCCTTCGCCCAAGACGACGCCGACAGCGCCAAGGCCCAGTGGCGCCTGGTCGCCGACCAGCTCAGGACCAAGGCGCCGAAGCTCGCCGCCCTCATGGACAACGCCGAGCACGACGTCCTCGCCTACATGACCTTCCCCAAGGAGCACCGCAGCAAGCTCCACTCGACCAACCCGATCGAGCGGCTCCATGCCGAGATCAAGCGCCGCACCAACGTCGTCGGCGTTCGGCGGGCGGTCCTTCCACTGGAAGGCCCGCTCCTCCGCCTCACTCCCCAACGAAGACGCCATCACCCGACTGGTCGGCGCCATCCTGCTCGAGCAGAACGACGAGTGGGCCGTCTCAAGGAGATACATGACGCTGGAATCCATCGCCCCCGTGGGCGACAATCTCACCCTCAAGCTGCCCGCCGTGGCAGCCTGAGCGTCCCGGCCCAACCCGCCGGTTACCGCGACGGACGCCAGGCTCCTACACCACGGGGTGGGACACGATCAATCCCACATGTCCCACGGAATCCCACTTATCCCGGCGAATCCCACCTGTCCCGGCGAATCCCACCTATCCCGGCGAATCCCGCTTATCCCGGGCGAATCCCACTTATCCCGGCGAATCCCACTTATCCCGGCGAATCCCACCTATCCCAGCGAATCCCACGTATCCCGGCGAATCCCACCTATCCCGGCGAATCCCACGTATCCCGGCGAATCCCGCTTGTCCCGGCGAATCCCGCTTGTCCCGGCGAATCCCGCTTGTCCCGGCGAATCCCACGTATCCCGGCGAATCCCACCTATCCCAGCGAATCCCACGTATCCCGGCGAATCCCGCTTGTCCCACTTGATCCCGCTTTATCCCGGCAATTCCCACCCTGATTTGTGCGCGCGTGGTCGGCCCGAGCGAGCGCCAAGGCTTGGTGCTGGCCGTACACCCGGTGAGAAATGCACACCGGTGTTATGTTACCGAGGTTCATTCGCATTCGGTCGGATCGGTGCCCGGTCTCTCTGACCCAACCTCTCCAACACTCGTCATGCCCGGCCATGCCCGGCCCCCGGATCAAGTTTTTTCAAAATTGAGATTTCCCGTTTATTTATAATAGAGTAGTGTAGTCTCCATTCGGTCCAAATGCGTATTCGTCATCAAACCGAATGCAGATTTTTTCAAAGTCAGGACGGCCCTGGGCGGCGCGAGGCGTCGATCGCGTCATTTTCGGCGATTCCGGCAAGCTCGACCGGGGGCCGGTCGGGGAAGCGGGCGATCAGCGACAGGCTGCCGCCCATCGCCTCCACCGTCCGGCGCAACGTGGACAGCAGCAGGTCGCTCCGCTTCTCCAGCCGGGAGATGGCGTCCTGGCTGATGCCGAGCTCGCGCGCGACGCTCGCCTGGGTCAGCGCGCGGGCCTTGCGCAGCTCGCGCAGCGTCATTTCCTCTGCGATCAGCTCGGCGGCCCGGTCCTCGATCCTGCGCCGCCGCTCGGGGTCGAGCCCGGCGATTACGTCTTCAACATCCAGTGCCATGACTATCTCTCCTTATCTATTCGTCGGCGAGCCGGTCAAGGTGCCGGTCGAACCGCTCGTCGGCCTTGCGGATCAGCTCGCGGTAGAACCGCCTCTCGCCGCCGCCCGACTTGTCGCCGGCCACCAGAAGCATGGCGCGGCGCACGGGATCGAACGCGAAGGCGACCCGCCACTCCCCGCCCGCCGCGCTGAGCCGCATCTCCTTCATGTTGGCGTGCCGCGACCCGTTTAGCGTGTCCACCTGCGGCCGGCCCAGTTGCGGCCCGAACTGCCGCAGAAGGCGCGTCACGGTCAGGATCGCATCCTGGACCTCCGACTGTAGAGCAAAGAACTCGGGCTCGAACTCTTCGGAAATCTGGATGCGCCAACTCATGGCGGCAGGATGGAGCGGCCGGCATATGAAGTCAAGAACATGTAGGATTGAGGAATGTGCGCTGTGGCGTATTTCGACATCGTGACGCTGATCTTTGGCGGCCGGATATCGACTGCCTGATCCCCGCCGGGTGAGCAGAATGCAGCGATTAGACGCGAGATCGGAACGCTACGGGAACATCGTGACATGGATGGCCGCGGTCTGCCATCCGCCGGCAGGCGGCTTGGTCGAGCGGCGATGTCGGAGGTGGGACAACCGGTCAGCCGGTGTCGAGGTACGGCACCGCGCCGACCAGCGAGCGCATCCGCTCCGCGTGGCCGGCCCGCACCTGCGCAAGGGCCAGCGCCATCATCACCACCAGCGCCAGCCCGACACGGGTCTTCATCTTAGCGAGCCCGCGGATGTAGTGGGTCTCGAAGTTGAAGCTGTTGTCGAGGCGGCTGTTGATCCTCTCTATCGCAGAGCGCCGGTTGTAGCCGCGCCGCCAGGACGGGCTGCCCCAGGGCGTCGGGGTGAAGACGCGCCGGTCGTTCTTGTCGAGATCGATGCGCACGATGCGGCCGTACTCGCCGGGCTCCACCCCGCCCGCCCGGTGGCACGCCTTGCTGCCTGCACAGTCGAAGCCGAAGGCCGCCGCCGGGCAGCGGTATTTCAGCGTGCCGCAGAGGCCGCGCTCGGCCTCGAAGCCCTGGAAGGCCATGGCGCGGACCTCGCCGGTCTGGGGGCAGATGCAGGACACGCGGCCGCGCTCGTCGTGAACGACGACGTCGGCGCGGTTGGGGAACAGCGCCCGCGTGATCGGCTTCGTCGGATCATAGCCCGGCTCCTCCTTCTCGGCCTTCCACATCAAGCGCGTGTCGACCAGCGGCCGAATGGCCCACTTATCCCAGAGCAACTTCTTCTGGGGAGCGTTGTCGAGACCGCGGTCGGCGCTGAAGTCGTCGCAGCGCTCCACCATTTCCGGCGCTCTTGCGAACAGGTTCTCCAGCATCTTGGGGAGCATCTTGACCTCCGAGTCCGACGCCCGCGTCACCTCGAAGGCCACCGGGACCTCGTAGTGGGTGTCGGCGATCAGGTGGAGGCCGTAGCCGAACCATGATTTCACCTTCTTCCAGATCGCGCCGGTCTTGGCGTTCACCCCGCTCGTCTCATGCTTGCCCCAGTCGGCGTCGGGGTCGGAGGTCTTCCCCTTGTCCTCGGCAACCCGGCCCGTCGAGTGGCTCTCGATCGCCTTGCCGTCGTAGCCGAGATGGCGGCCGAAGTCGGGCAGCTCTTCGAAGAGCGACGCGCGCAGGCTCTCGACCATTGCGGACACCAGGCTGCACTCGTTCTCAAGCAGCACGACGCGCCGCAGGAAGCGCGAGAAGTTCCAGTGGCTGGGCACCGTCGAGCGGACCTGCGCCGGATGCGCCACCGCGCATGGTGGCTCCTTCGTACCTGCGCGAAGCTCCAACACGGGCGCGCTCTGGAAAGGCAGCGGGTCGAACCCGCAGAGTTCCAGGAGCGCCGGGTTGCGGCCCATCTCCCGCAGCAGCGACTGGATCGAGGCGTGCTGGAACACCACGCCCGCGATCAGCGCACGCCACATCGACCGCACCGGGTAGTCGTTGCGCCCGCGACCTCGCCCGGCCTCAAGCGCAGCCACGATCTCCTCGTCGGGCAGGGTGTCGAGCACCAGACGCAGGCGATCCAGGTCCGGCAGGCCTTCGACAGCCTGCCAGGAAAAGGGTAGCTTCTCCGTTGTCGCCATCACGTTCTCCCTACCAGGGCTGGTGGATGGAACGAGGGCCTCTGGCCCGATGGCGACACCTTCTATCCGATTCGGGCGGGACGACGCGACGGGGCCGGAAGTGAGCCTGGGAGCGTCGTCGGCTATGGGGTGGAAATCCTCGATCCGCCCTATCCGCCGATCTCAGGGCCGCAGATGTCTGCGAAGCCGCCGGGGTAAGAAAAATCTCGGATCAGCTGGAGCCCTTGATCACCAAGGGATGCGTGACAGCGCACACGCCTCGGATTGCGATCTCTGTTTGTGTTTGCGCCTGAATCGGCTTACAAAATGACGATGGAACAGGCGGTGATTGGCGGGGATGCGCCTTGCGCGGCCTGCCGGTCCATGGGTTCGGAGGCGATAGGATGACCATGCTGGACAGGTTCGGTGACGGATTGCGTACGACCGGGGCCGCGCTCGCGGAGGCTCTGAACGGCACGGTGATGAGCGCGATCCGCTGGCGCAAGGGCTTGACAAGCCCGGATGGTCCGACAATAAGCCGGGTCGCCGGGTCGCCGGGTCGCCGGGTCGCCGGGTCGCCGGGTCGCCGGGTCGCCGGGTCGCCGGGTCGCCGGGTCGCCGGGTCGCCGGGTCGCCGGGTCGCCGGGTCGCCGTACCTGTGCGCGCGTTCGGTCATGAGCGCGCCCGCATCGCGGCACCGCTCCCGCCCGCCAACCTCACCGCCTGAGCCTTCCGCCTCCGGCCGGCGCTCCGAGACAAGCCGGCCCGCTTCTTCCCCCGACAGTCTCGGTTCTACCGCCGCCCGCACGGTCGCGGGCGTCCGCCTTGCCGCCCGCTGTCTGCGGCATGGCCTCGCCGCGGCGCTGCTCTCGCTGCCCCTGCTTGCCGTCCTGCCGACCGGGGCGCAGGCGCAGACGGTCGAATGCACCACGGCCAACACCGACGGCTCCTACGACGTGCCGTTCGGCTGGGCGCTCAAGCCTTCCGGCCTTGCCGCCGGCACCAAGTTCCGGCTGCTGTTCATCACCTCGACGTCGCGCGACGGGACGGCGACCGACATCGCGACCTACAACACCTTCGTGCAGACCGCCGCCAAGGCCGGCCACAGCGCGATCTCCGACAGTTGCGGCAACAAGTTCAAGGTCGTCGGCTCGACCTCCTCGGTCGATGCCCGCGTCAACACCGACAGCGAGTCGACCGACACGGGTGCGCTGATCTACTGGCTGAACGGCGACAAGGCCGCCGACAACTATGGCGACTTCTACGACGGAGGCTGGGACAGCACATCGGCGACCGACGAGTCGGGATCCTTTAACAATGGAATCAATGTATGGACGGGCAGCAATTCGGACGGCACGAAGAGTAGTTATTACCTGGGGCGTGCGACTCCACCTCTAGTCCGTCATGGCTCTCGTACCGGCACTCCGCTTAGCCACGGCAACAATTCGAGGACATCAATCTCTCCCTTCTACGCCCTCTCCCCGGTCTTCACCGTAGGGGCGGTGCCCACCCTCTCCATCACCGCCCCGGCGGACGCAGCCGAGGGCAACTCGGGCACGCGTAACCTGACCTTCACGGTGAGCCTGAGCGAGCCGGTGTTGAGCGCCGTCCCCTATCAGGTCTGCTTCTCCGGCACGGCGACCGCCGATCTGACCGCCGCCGCCACGATTCCCGCCAGCGCGGATTACCAGCCTACCTCCGACGGTTCCCTTCACAGTCCACAGTCTTCGAAGTGCATCATCGGCACCGTCCAGGCCGAGCAGGTCACCAGCAAACATGTCGGCATCCGCATCAAGGGCGACACCGAGGCCGAGTTCGACGAGTCTGTCATCGCGACGCTGTCGTTTGCCGGCACCACGCCCACCGGCGTGACCCTGGGCACGTCGGAGGCGACGCACTGGATCCGCGACGACGACGGCGCGGCGCTGACGCTGCAATACGGCGCGTCGCGGGCCAACGCGCCCGAGGGCAGCACGACCGGGTACGGGGAGTTCTACCTGCGTCCGTTCAACCGGGCGCTCGGCTCGGGCGAGACGGTGACCGTGCCGCTGTCCTTCACGGGCGGGACGCTGGGGACGGACTTCACGCTCTCGGTCGACCCCAACCACGGGTTCGCGTCGGCGGTGCTGAGCGGGAGCACGGTGACGATCACCGGCCCCGGGCCGAGGGAGGAGCTGCTCAAGCTGCGCGTCGTCGCGCCCGACGACACCGACATGACGGACGAGACGGTGACGCTGGGCGTCGGGGCGGCGACCAGCACCGTCGGCACGGTCAGGCCCCAAAAGAGCGGCAACGCCCAGGTCACGCTTTACGACGACGACGTCTCGCAGTCGCTCACGGTCGAGTTCGCCCTGTCCGCGTTCACGGTCGACGAGCCCGACGGTCCGTCGGAGCCGGTGGTGCGGCTCTCCGAGGTGCCGCGCAGCGACATCGCGATACCGGTGACGGTGAGCGACGGCACGGCGTTGCGCGGCGAGGACTATGAGAGCGCGGCGACGCGGACCGTGAGCTTCCCGGCCGGGAGGGCGGCGAGCCGGACTTTCGACATCACGATCATCAACGACGCCGACTACGAGCCGGTCGACGAGACCTTCACGGTGGCCATCGACACTTCCTCGCTGCCTGCCGGGGTGACGGCGAAGGCGGGGGGCAACCTCCAGGCGACGGTGACCATCGTGAGCGAGGACCCGGAGGCGGACCCGATCTCCGACAGCGACTTCCTCGTCCTGGGGACCTTCGAGGAGCTCCAGCACCAGGAGCACGACCGCCGGGGCCCGGACTTCGCGGTGCACCGGCTGAGGAAGGCCAACAACGGCACCATCCCCGACGCCTGGGGGTTCCGGCTCTGCTTCGCCGGCACCGCGACCTGGGGCGCGGACTACCGGGTGAAGGCCCGCAACGGCGCGGTGCTCACGCTGGACGGCAACGGCTGCACGGCGCGCAACAGCGCGGCCCAGGGCACCGCGGTGCCGGCGGGCAGCAACCGGTCGTGGTTCTCCGTCGAGCCCATCGACGACGCCCACGAGGATTCGGGCGAGACCATCGTGATCTCGGTCTCCAAGCCCTACAACACCAACCTGTTCGGCGGCGGCCCGGCCGGCGAACCCAAGGTCAGCTACGGCAAGGACAGCCTCACCTTCGTCATCCTGAACCACGAGATCGTGGAGCATGCCAAGGCGGAGCCGGCGGTGCAGGTCTCCTCCGGGACCGGGGGCACGGAGGGCGAGGCGGTCCAGTTCACGCTCCAGGCGGTGCCGGCGCCGGCCTCGCCGTTCGACGTGACGCTGACGGTGAGCCAGGAGGGCGACCATGTGGCGGCAAAGGACCTCGGTCCGCGCACGGTGACGGTGCCCGTGAGCGGCACGGTGACGGTGAGCGTCCCGACGGTGGACGACGATGCGGACGAGCTCGCCGGGACGGTGACGGCGGCGCTGGAGGCGGGCAGCGGCTACACGCTGGGCGCAACGAGCAGCCTCGCGGTGGAGGTCGCGGACAACGACGAGACGGCGCCCCCCTCGCCCACGGTGTCGCAATGCGTCTCCGACGAGCTGATGGCGACGGCGAAGCGGCTCTATGAGCGGAACCGCCACAAGCCGCCGCAGTATGCGGAGAACTGGTTCAGCGTGCTGGTGGCGTTCGGGGAGCGGACCCCGGACCAGTGGACGGCGGACGGGCGGACGATCGCGCCGATGACGGCGGCCTCGGCGCGCCAGCGCGGCTGGAAACGGTTCGGCGACGCGCTGGCGTGCCTGGAGGGGACGGGGACGGCCGGCGCCGCTCCGGGGGTGTATCTGTACGCGACGCCCCCGGGCGACGTGTCCGAGGCGGGGGGCCGCAAGACCCTGACGGTGTTTCTGGGCCGCGCGCTCGAGGAAGGCGAGGCGCTGCGGGTGCCGCTCGCCTTCGGCGGCGCGGCAACGCTTGGGAGCGACTACACGCTGTCGGCGCAGAACCCGGCCCCGCAAGGGGTGAGCCATGCCAACCTCGCGGGTCCCGGGGCGCCGACGCTCACCTTCACCGGCCCCTCGGCATCGACGGCGAAGCTGTTACTGACGGCGGCCGCCGACAGCGTGAACGAGGGTTCGGGCGAGACGGTGACGGTGGGTCTGGGGACGATCTCGGCGGCGGGCTTCCACGGCGCGGCCGCGGGCGATGGCGCGGTGAGCTTCACGATCCTGGAGCCGCCGCCCGAGGTCTCCATCGCGGCGAAGACCGCCTCCATCACCGAGGGCACGGACGCCGCGTTCACGGTGCGGGCGAACCGGGCGCCGGATGCGGACCTGACCGTAAAGCTCACGGTCTCGGAGGCCGCGGGCTCCGACTTCGTGGCGGCGGCGGGCGAGGGCGCGGCCACGGTGACGATCCCGAAGGGCGAGACCGAGGCCGCGTTCACGGTGGCGACGGTGGACGATCAGGCGGACGAGCCCGACGGCAGCGTGACGGTGAGCCTCGGCGGGAACGGCGGGGCCTACACGGTGGCGGCGTCGCCGGGCGATGCGGCCTCGGTCAAGGTGGCCGACGACGACGACGCCCCGGCGGGAGCGATGCTCTCGGTGGACGACGCCACGGCGCAGGAGAAGGACCGGCTGATCCGGTTCACGGTCAGGCTGTCGAAGGCGGCGGGGAAGACCGTGTGGGTTGGCTACCAAACGCGCCACTCGACGCCGGTCTCGGCGCGGCAGTACGAGGACTATGTGAGCCTCGGCTCAAGTCTCCGCTTCGGGCCGACGGAGACCGAGCAGGAGGTGCTGGTCTACGTCTTCGACGACAGCCACGACGAGGGTTCGGAGACCTTCGAGCTGGTGATCGAAAGCCAGACCGAGGGTGTGGGCGTCGCGGACGGGGTTGCGGTTGGGACCATCGTGAACTCGGACCCGATGCCGGCGGCGTGGCTGGCGCGCTTCGGGCGCACGGTGGCGGAGCAGGCGCTGGACGGCATCGCGGGGCGCATGGCGGCGCCGCGCACGCCCGGCGCGCAGGGCGTCGTCGCCGGGCAGGCGATCAGCTACGATCCCGGCAGGTCCGGGAACGGCAGCGGCGGCTCCGGCGGGCCGGACGGCCCGGCGAACGCGATTGCCGCCATGGACAACCCGTCGGGCAACGGCCTTTCCGGTCTGGCCGACTTCGATGATCGGGCCGGCGGCTTCGGCCCCGGCTTCGGCGCAAATGACGGCCGCTTCGGCGCCGATGGCCTCGGCCATGCCCACGGGTTCAACAGCAGCGGGGGCCAGTCCCGGACCATGACGATGCAGGAGGCTTTGCTTGGGTCGAGCTTCACGGCGACGGGGGCGAAGGACGGCGCGGGCGGCAGCCTGGCCTTCTGGGGCCGGGCGGCGCAAGGCAGCTTCGACGGGCGCGAGGGGGCGTTCTCGCTGGACGGCGATGCCACCACGGCGATGCTGGGCGCGGACTATGCGCGGGGCAAGTGGCTGGTCGGGCTGGCGCTGATGCAGAGCACCGGCGAGGGCGGCTACCAGGATACGGGTCCCAGGCGCGACGCCGCGTCCCGCGCCCTGGCGCAGTTCTGCGCGGACCCGGACAAGACGACCCCGGAAGAAAGGCAGAAGGTCTGCGACGGCGCCATACGCGAGGGCGACGGCAGTGTGGAGGCGTCGCTGACGGCGGCGGTGCCCTATGCGGCGTTGCAGGCCTCGGAGCGCCTCAAGCTCTGGGGCGCGGCCGGCTACGGCACGGGCGAGGTGACGCTCAGGCCGCAGATGGGCGGCAGCTACAAGGCCGACATCGACTGGACCATGGCGGCGGCGGGCTTGCGGGGCGACGTGATCGCGCCGCCGAAGGAAGGCTCCGGTCCCGCCCTTGCGGTGACCTCGGACGCCCTGTGGGCGCGCACGACCTCGGACAAGACGCGCGATCTTGCGGCCTCGGAGTCCGACGTGACCCGGCTCCGGCTGGGGCTGGAGGGGAGCTACCGCGTCGCGCTGGAAGAAGGCGGCCACCTGACGCCCAAGCTGGAGGTGGGCGCGCGCCATGACGGGGGCGACGCCGAGACCGGTTTCGGGGTGGAGCTCGGCGGCGGCATCGCCTGGGTCGATCCCAAGCTGGGTCTCTCGCTCGACCTGTCGGGCCGCACGCTGATCGCGCACGGCAACGACGACCTGGAGGACCACGGCTTCGCGGCCTCGCTCGCCTGGGACCCGGCCCCGGCGACGAAGCGGGGTCCGTCGCTGACGCTCACCCAGGACTGGGGCAGCCGCGCCGAGGGCGGCCTCGATGCGCTGTTCGCGCCGAACCCGCTGGAGGAGCGCACCGGCAGCGGCGAGGCGGCCTCCCGCTGGGCGATGGAGGCGGCCTGGGGCCTGCCCGTCCTCGGCGGGCGCTTCACCGGCAGCCCGCATGTGGGCTTCGGGCTGGCGACGGCGGCGCGCGACTACACCATCGGCTGGCGCCTGACACCGGAGGCCGCCACCGCGCCCGATGTCTCCTTCGGCCTCAAGGCCACGCGCAGGGAGAGCGACGGGGCGGAGCCCGAGCACACGGCCGGGTTCGAGATCACGGCGCGCTGGTGAGCGGCGCGCGCGGCGGTGATCGCATCCAGGGATCGGCATGAGCCGCGCCCGGTTCCCCGGCCGGCGGGGCGGGCCGTTTCCGCGTCGGCGCCGGGCGCCTGACGATGGCGCGGCGGGTCGGCGGCTGGGACGCGCTCAGGGCGTGGCGCTTTATCCGCGCGAGCAAGGCGTACCGCACGGCGTGGCGGAAGCGCCGCCCGATGCCCGGCCTGCCGGAGCGCGGCCCGTTCCCCATACGCCTCCAGACCTCGGCCGATCGTAAGCATCCGGCGGGGACCGCAGACGGTGAATCGCGGAACGTGACGGGGAGTTCCAAGGTGGGCAGGCGAGTGACGCTCAGCCCCACGGTGACGCTCACGGTGGACCGCGCAGAGACGCGGCCTCGGCCGCAGGGAAGACGGTGTCTCTGGTGAGGTCCGGCTTAGGCGGCCAGGGCCTGGTGCTGGGCTGTCTTCCAGTTCCAGGGCAGGAGCTGGTGCAGGTCGCTTTGCGGCAGATCGGCAATCTGTCCGAGAACATCGGCGAGCCAGGCCTGGGGATCGACATCGTTGAGCTTGGCGGTGCCGATGAGGGTGTACATCGCCGCCGCCCGCACTCCGCCGCGATCGGAGCCGCAGAACAGCCAGGATTTTCGTCCCAAAGCGATGACCCGAAGCGCCCTCTCGACAGCGTTGTTCGTGAGGCAGATCTGGCCGTCATCGAGGAAACGGGTGAAGCCGTCCCAGCGTCTGAGCATGTAATCCATCGCCTTGGCGACAGAGGCGTGGCGCGACAGCCTGGCACGCTCCGTGCGCATCCAGTCCTCGAGATCGGCGACGAGCGGCGCGCTCGCCTCCCGGCGCACGGCAAGGCGCTGATCGGCACTCTTGCCGTTGATCTCGCGTTCGATGTCGAACAGCGCGTCGGTCCGCTTCACCGCCTCCATCGCCAGCGGCGAGATCGGCGGCGCCTGCTCGCCGCGCCTCTTGCTCGCCGCGATATCGGCAAGCTCGTAGAACTTCCTCCGACTGTGAGCCCAGCACAGGGCCTCGATCACGGCTCCCGGCGAGCGGCCCGGCACATAGAGCCGGTTGAAGCCAGCATAGGCATCGGCTTGAAGCACCCCGGCAAAGGTCTTCAGGTGCTCGACCGGGTGATTGCCCGAACGGTCGCGGGAGTATCGGAACAGCACGGCCGGCGGATCCGGACCGCCGAACGGCCTGTCGTCACGCACATAGGCCCAAGCCCGCCCGGTGACGGTCTTGCCCTTGGCCAGCACCGGGACGGGAGTGTCGTCGCCGTGCAAGCGCCGGGCCGCAAGCACGTGATCGGCGATCAGGTCATGCAGCGGTTTCAGCGCCACGGCGCAGGCCCCGACCTGATCGGCCAGCGTCGACAGGCTCAGGTCGACCCCCTCGCGCGCGTAGCGCTCGCGCTGCCGGTTCAACGGCTGGTGCTGGCCATATTTCTCGAACACGATCGTCGCCAGAAGGTTCGGACCCGCCCAACCTCGCGGCACCGCGTGGAACGGCGCCGGCGGCTGCGAGACCTTCTCGCAATCGCGGCAGGTGAACTTCTCGCGGATCGTCTGGATCACCTTCCACCGGCGCGGGATCACCTCAAGCGTCTCGGTCACGTCCTCGCCGATCTTCGACAGCCGCTCCGACCCGCAGCACGCGCACGATGTCGGTGCAGGAACCACCACCCGCTCGCGCGGCAGATGCTCGGGGAAGGGCTTGCGCGACGGCTTGCGGCGCGTGAACCCCTTGACCTGGGTGGTCTCGGCCGCGGCTTGCTCGGCCGCGAGATCGTCCTCCGTCGCGTCCGCCGTCAGCTCGTCGAGCGCAAGCTCCAGTTGGTTGAGGAGACGCACCGTGCGCTCCGAGCGCTGCCCGTAGAGCGCACGGCGCAGCTTCTCGACCATCAGCTTCAGCGAGGTGATCTGCTCCTCGGCCGCCGTTGCCCGAGCCTCCGAGGCCGCAAGCGCCGCCTCGAGAGTTTCAACGTCGCGTCGGGCCGTGACCGTCATGGCCGGGAATGAATCAGATTCGCAGCCTCACGGCAATTGCCAATCGCGCAGGGTGATTCGCCCGGCCTCAGCCCACCCGCGACGGGCGCCAAGTGCGAACCGGGTTGCGCCACTCGATCCCCTCAAGCAGGTAGGCGAGCTGCGCCGAGCTGATCGACAGTGCGCCGCCCGATGCCGACGGCCAAGTGAACCGGCCCCGCTCCAGGCGCTTGGCGTAGAGCGAGAACCCGAGACCGTCATGCCACAAAATTTTGACGAGATCGCCGCGGCGTCCGCGGAACACGTAGAGATCCCCCGCGTGGGGATCGCGGCCGAGACCCTCCTGAACCTGAAGCGCCAGCGTGTTCATGCCACGGCGCATGTCCGTCACCCCGGTCGCCAACCACACCCGCACGCTGCCCGGGACCGGGATCATCGGCGCTCCACGACCGCAAGCACCCGCGCCAGCGCAGGGGCATCCACCGTTCCGTCAACCGTCACCCGCACGCCACCGGAAAGCGCGATCTCGATCCGCCCGGCCGCCGGCGCTGCGCCGAAGTAGCCGTCCTCCGGCGGTGCATCGCCCGACGGCGTGACAATCACCGGCACGAACCCGCCGCCCCCGGCCTCGCCATCCTCCTCGCGAAACCGACGTCGCCAATCGAACACCAGATTGGCGCGCACGTCGTTGCGCTTCGCCAACGCCGTCACCGTGGCGCCGGGCGCGTAGCTCTCCGCAACGATCCGCCGCTTGTCGGCGTCGCTCCACTTCCGGGCCCGGCGGCGTTTCCCGGCCTCGGCCTCGGCACCCAAATTCGCCTGCTGTTCATTCGACATCCGCGATCGCCTCCGTCTGCTCCACGGTGGGCACCACGGTGCCCACCACCGATCGCGAACACTCGCCGATTTTCAGCTTATCGCACAGACGGTCCCCGCCGGATGCTTACGGCCGATCTCGCCGCCATGGCCTGGGGCATGGCGGCCTGGGAGGACCCGTATGCGGCGCTTCCGCTCGCGCCCTTCTGGGCGAGCGCCGGCGTGATCGAGGGCCGGGTGACCCATGACCTGCCGCCGCTGGTGCGGCTCGCGGCCGAGGGCGGGGCGGCGATCGCGGGGCTGCGTCTTGCCGACGGCGCGCTGATGCTGAGGATCGAGCGCCCGGGCGTATCGGTCCCGGTCCGCCTGCCGGCCGGCACGGTCTTCCCCGAAGACGGCGGTCTGCGCCTCGTGGTGGAGCGCGACGTGGCGCGCATCGAGGACGTGTGGTCCGGCCTGCCGGTCCCTCGGCCGGGGCGGGCGCGAAGGCGGGCGCGGGGGACGACGGCGACGGCGAACTCCTGCTGGCGCTGGAGAGCGAGGCGGAAGGGCTCACCTGGAAGGAATACGCGGCGCGGATCTTCGAGCCGGAACTGGTCGAAGCGGAATACTATACCGGCAGCTGGATGGACGGCCGCGTCAAGCGCCGGGTATCGAGGGCAAGGACCATCCTGAAGCGGTATCGCGACATGGCGTCCGGAAACTAGACGCCGGACCGCACGACCGGCGCGGGGCGGCTTCCGGCCGCCGTCTCCCCCTTGTCAGGGCGCGCTGAAGGTCACCGTCCCTTACTTTCTCACGCCAACGGTCCTTCCCGGCGGGCCGCGTTCGCGCCGGGGTTCGGCTGTTCGTCAGCCACCGTCGTCGCCGTCGACACGCGGGCGCGGCCGCTCCCGCGTAAGCATCCGGCGGGGACCGTCTGTGCGATAAGCTGAAAATCGGCGAGTGTTCGCGATCGGTGGTGGGCACCGTGGTGCCCACCGTGGAGCAGACGGAGGCGATCGCGGATGTCGAATGAACAGCAGGCGAATTTGGGTGCCGAGGCCGAGGCCGGGAAACGCCGCCGGGCCCGGAAGTGGAGCGACGCCGACAAGCGGCGGATCGTTGCGGAGAGCTACGCGCCCGGCGCCACGGTGACGGCGGTGGCGAAGCGCAACGACGTGCGCGCCAATCTGGTGTTCGATTGGCGACGTCGGTTTCGCGAGGAGGATGGCGAGGCCGGGGGCGGCGGGTTCGTGCCGGTGATTGTCACGCCGTCGGGCGATGCACCGCCGGAGGACGGCTACTTCGGCGCAGCGCCGGCGGCCGGGCGGATCGAGATCGCGCTTTCCGGTGGCGTGCGGGTGACGGTTGACGGAACGGTGGATGCCCCTGCGCTGGCGCGGGTGCTTGCGGTCGTGGAGCGCCGATGATCCCGGTCCCGGGCAGCGTGCGGGTGTGGTTGGCGACCGGGGTGACGGACATGCGCCGTGGCATGAACACGCTGGCGCTTCAGGTTCAGGAGGGTCTCGGCCGCGATCCCCACGCGGGGGATCTCTACGTGTTCCGCGGACGCCGCGGCGATCTCGTCAAAATTTTGTGGCATGACGGTCTCGGGTTCTCGCTCTACGCCAAGCGCCTGGAGCGGGGCCGGTTCACTTGGCCGTCGGCATCGGGCGGCGCACTGTCGATCAGCTCGGCGCAGCTCGCCTACCTGCTTGAGGGGATCGAGTGGCGCAACCCGGTTCGCACTTGGCGCCCGTCGCGGGTGGGCTGAGGCCGGGCGAATCACCCTGCGCGATTGGCAATTGCCGTGAGGCTGCGAATCTGATTCATTCCCGGCCATGACGGTCACGGCCCGACGCGACGTTGAAACTCTCGAGGCGGCGCTTGCGGCCTCGGAGGCTCGGGCAACGGCGGCCGAGGAGCAGATCACCTCGCTGAAGCTGATGGTCGAGAAGCTGCGCCGTGCGCTCTACGGGCAGCGCTCGGAGCGCACGGTGCGTCTCCTCAACCAACTGGAGCTTGCGCTCGACGAGCTGACGGCGGACGCGACGGAGGACGATCTCGCGGCCGAGCAAGCCGCGGCCGAGACCACCCAGGTCAAGGGGTTCACGCGCCGCAAGCCGTCGCGCAAGCCCTTCCCCGAGCATCTGCCGCGCGAGCGGGTGGTGGTTCCTGCACCGACATCGTGCGCGTGCTGCGGGTCGGAGCGGCTGTCGAAGATCGGCGAGGACGTGACCGAGACGCTTGAGGTGATCCCGCGCCGGTGGAAGGTGATCCAGACGATCCGCGAGAAGTTCACCTGCCGCGATTGCGAGAAGGTCTCGCAGCCGCCGGCGCCGTTCCACGCGGTGCCGCGAGGTTGGGCGGGTCCGAACCTTCTGGCGACGATCGTGTTCGAGAAATATGGCCAGCACCAGCCGTTGAACCGGCAGCGCGAGCGCTACGCGCGCGAGGGGGTCGACCTGAGCCTGTCGACGCTGGCCGATCAGGTCGGGGCCTGCGCCGTGGCGCTGAAACCGCTGCATGACCTGATCGCCGATCACGTGCTTGCGGCCCGGCGCTTGCACGGCGACGACACTCCCGTCCCGGTGCTGGCCAAGGGCAAGACCGTCACCGGGCGGGCTTGGGCCTATGTGCGTGACGACAGGCCGTTCGGCGGTCCGGATCCGCCGGCCGTGCTGTTCCGATACTCCCGCGACCGTTCGGGCAATCACCCGGTCGAGCACCTGAAGACCTTTGCCGGGGTGCTTCAAGCCGATGCCTATGCTGGCTTCAACCGGCTCTATGTGCCGGGCCGCTCGCCGGGAGCCGTGATCGAGGCCCTGTGCTGGGCTCACAGTCGGAGGAAGTTCTACGAGCTTGCCGATATCGCGGCGAGCAAGAGGCGCGGCGAGCAGGCGCCGCCGATCTCGCCGCTGGCGATGGAGGCGGTGAAGCGGACCGACGCGCTGTTCGACATCGAACGCGAGATCAACGGCAAGAGTGCCGATCAGCGCCTTGCCGTGCGCCGGGAGGCGAGCGCGCCGCTCGTCGCCGATCTCGAGGACTGGATGCGCACGGAGCGTGCCAGGCTGTCGCGCCACGCCTCTGTCGCCAAGGCGATGGATTACATGCTCAGACGCTGGGACGGCTTCACCCGTTTCCTCGATGACGGCCAGATCTGCCTCACGAACAACGCTGTCGAGAGGGCGCTTCGGGTCATCGCTTTGGGACGAAAATCCTGGCTGTTCTGCGGCTCCGATCGCGGCGGAGTGCGGGCGGCGGCGATGTACACCCTCATCGGCACCGCCAAGCTCAACGATGTCGATCCCCAGGCCTGGCTCGCCGATGTTCTCGGACAGATTGCCGATCTGCCGCAAAGCGACCTGCACCAGCTCCTGCCCTGGAACTGGAAGACAGCCCAGCACCAGGCCCTGGCCGCCTAAGCCGGACCTCACCAGAGACACCGTCTTCCCTGCGGCCGAGGCCGCGTCTCTGCGCGGTCCACCGTGAGCGTCACCGTGGGGCTGAGCGTCACTCGCCTGCCCACCTTGGAACTCCCCGTCACGTTCCGCGATTCACCGTCTGCGGTCCCCGCCGGATGCTTACGCTCCCGCCGCGGACCTGCCGTCTGGATCGCCGTGACCGCCGCTGACGGTCTTCACCGGATGCGCCCGGCGCCGTCGTGCGTGTGCCTGCCGTCATCGCGGCGCCGGCGATCGGCATCCGGCGGACGGACACGGTTGCCGATTCTCGATATGGCCGTGGATTCCCGCCCGTCCGGGCCGCCGTAGAGGGGGCGATCCGGTCCCGGCCCGCCGGGGCGGTGCAATCCTGCCCGGCGGCGAATTCGCGGGCCCGGCGGCGCCCGTCGCCGCCTGGCGGCGAATGGCGGCCAAACCGAGGGACGGTTTTCGGCGCCTGAAAATCGTACCTATGCCCTGCCGTTCCTCTCCGTTTCATTGACCGCAAGTGCGCCCCGGATCGCGGGGCCTGTCCCGCCCCCCCCCGATCGGGTCCGGGACGGGCTTCCGGGCCGGGCGCGATGCGGACCGAACGGGAGACGGACATGACGGTGAACGAGACGGAGTATCTGACCGCGCGCGAGGCGGCGGCGCATCTGGGGCTGTCGACGCGCACGCTGGACCGCTACCGGGTGACGGGCGAGGGGCCGGTGTTCCTGCGCTTCGGCGGCGGGGTGCGCTACCTGCGCGAGGACCTCGACGAATGGGCCAGGACGCGCCGGCGCAGGTCCACCTCCGACGACGGCACGGGCGAGCGCCCGGCGCTGCCGGGGGCGCCTGCCCCGGACCCCGATCCGGGGGACAGTCCCGCCTCCTCCGCTCCCGGCTCGCGAGCCGGGAAGCTGGGCCGTGCGCGGCGGCCGAGGAACGGATCGGACGATCCCGGGAAAGGAGAGACGCAATGAGCGCGGCGGCGAAGAGGATGCCGGTCGCCGGCATGGGCCGTTCGGACGCCGCGATGCGCGCGACCGCCGTCACGATTATCGCCATGGCCGCCATGGTGGGCGGCCCGGATATCGCGCTGGCGACCACGGACACGACCTTCGACGCGCCGCTCGACACGGTGTCGGACATCGTTGGCGGCACCGGCGGCCAGCTCGCCGCGGCGCTCGCCGTCGGCGCGGCGCTGGTGGGCTCGGTGCTGCGCTTCAACGCCATGCAGCTGATGGGCGCGGTCGGCGTCGGCATCGCTGCGGGCGCCGGCACCGGCATCGTCACCGGCCTGGTCGGCACGGCGATCGTCTGACGGGGCCTCCGATGAACGACACCGCCCGCCACACCATCCCGCGCCGGCTCGACGACCCGGAGCGCTGGCTGTTCTGGACCGTCGACGAGGCCGCCGTCCTGATGGGCCCGGCCCTGCTCGGGCTTGCCGCGAACCAGTTCGTGCCGGGGCTCGTCGCAGGCGTCGGCGGCTGGCTGGTGCTGCGCCGGGTCAAGCGCGGCGGCGGGGCCAATATCGCGCGTTACGCCCTCTACTGGTTCCTGCCCGACTTCGTGCTGCGTCTCAGGGCGACGCCGCCGAGCCATCTCCGGCGCTTCGTTGGCTGAGGCGGAAGCGATGCGCCGTGTCGATCTCGATCTCGCCGTCCGCCGGGTGCGGGACATCCGCATAGCGCTGGCCGGGCTGCTGGTGCTCTCGATGACCGCCAATCTGGCGCTCACCGTGGGCTTCGCCGGACGGGAAACGGCGACGGTGCTGGTGCCGGCTTCGGCCGGTCCCTCCTGGGCGGTCGGCGGCAGCGGCCCCGGCGAGGGCCGCGCCGGGGCGCGGTATCTGGAGGACATGGCGCGCACGGTGGCGGTGACGCTGCTCACGCTGACGCCGGAGAACGCGGCCCATGTGCGGCATGCGGCGGCGCGGCTGAGCCACGCTTCCGCGCGCGGCGCGATCGGCGCCTGGGTCGAGGCCGAGGCGGCCCGCATGGCCGGGCGCGATCTCGCCAGCGCCTTCTATCCCGACGGCATCGAGGCCGACCCGGAGCGTCTCACGGTGGAGATATCGGGCGAGCTGGTGACCTGGATCGGCCGCGAGGAGGCCGCGCGCGAGGACCGGCGCTACCGGCTCGCCTTCCGCATCGACGCGGGACGCATCGGGCTCCTGCGCTTCGAACAACTGGAGAATGGCAAATGACGCTCTTTCCCCTGCCGAGGCGGCTCACGCTGTCATTCGCGGCACTCCTTATCCAATTTGGCGCGCTCGCCGCGTCCGCGCCGGCTTCCGCCATGCAGTTGCTGGAGGCGGTCGACCATGCCGAGCTCGCGGCGGAGGTCTCGGCGACGGACGTGAACCGCATCGCGCTGCTGGGCGACCGGGTCGCGCGGGTGGTGCGCGCGCCGGACGGCTATGCGGTCGAGCACGACGCGGTGTCGGGCGACCTCTGGCTCCGCCTCTCGGACATGGCGGCCGCTGCGCGCGCCCCAGCCACGTTGTTCATCGGCACGGAGAAGGGCTTCACCTACCGGCTGACGCTCACGCCCTCGGCCCGCGACGCGGCCCAGATCCTGATCCGCAATGCCGACGCGCTGCCGGACGTGGCGGCCGGAGCTTCGAGAAGCCCGGTATCGGCAAGCGATCCTCACATAGCCATGCTGGTGAAGCTGGTGCGCTCGGTGGCGCGGCGCGAGCCGCTGGGCGGATACGACATTCTCTCCGGCGGTAGTGCGTCCGCCGCCGGCCTGACGCTCATCGAGACCTGGCGGGGCCCGCGCTTGCGGGCGCTCGTGTTCGAGGCCGGCCGTTCCGCGCCCCTGGGCGGGGACGGGCTCGCGGGCCTCGCCGGGACCATCGCTGCGCTGCCGGGTGCGGGCCGCGTCGCCGCGCTGTGGCTCGCCGCGCCCGGCACGGGACCGACGGGCGGACGGCTCGCCGTGGCGGTGGTGGAGACCGCCCGCACGGAGACCCCGCGATGAGCGCCGGGCGGAATGCCGGACCGGCCCCCGGATCGGCGTCCGGGGCAAGCGACGAGTCCGATGCCGTGCGCCGTCGCCAGCTGCTGCTGTTCTCCGTCATCGCGGCGGCGGTGCTGGTGGCGCTGGCGGCCTGGCTGGGCATGGGCGGCGGCGGCAAGCCGGCGCCCAGGGGCGGCATCGAGGCCGGGATCGTCGAGCCCGACATGGCCGAGAAGGTGTGGACGAGGCGCTCGGAGGCCCGGCTCGGCGAGATCGAGACGCAGCTCGGCGAGATGCGCCGGGAGGCGCGCACGCTCCGCACCGACAACGACCGTCTTCGCGCGGCGCTGGAACGGGACGCCGCCGATGCGCGCAGGGTGATCGACAAGCAGGCGGTCATGATCGCCGATCTCGAAGCCCGTCTCCGGACGCCCGCGCAGCCGGGGACGGCGCCGGGCACCGGCGCGGCGGCGGACCCATACTTCCGGGTTCCGTCCGCGACGCCCCCGCCCGGCAACGGCGGACAGGCGCAACCGGCCGCGCCGGTTCCCATGATCGAGACCTTCGAGCTCGAAGGCAGCCCGCAATCGTCGGCAACCGACCACCGCACCGGACCCGAACTCGTCGCCGACGCCGTGGCGAAGCCGGTCTCGGCCTGGCTGCCGGCGGGATCGCATGCGCAAGCCGTCGTGCTGGCCGGCGTCGACGCCTCGGCCGGCATCTCGTCCCAGGGCGATCCCCGTCCCGTGCTGATGCGCATCATCGGACCCGCCTGGACCGCCGCAGAGGATGGCACCGCCCTCCAGGTCGACGTCGACGGCTGCACCGTCACCGGCGCCGCCCATGGCGACCTCTCCTCCGAGAAGGTTTATGTGCGGCTCCGCACGATGACCTGCGCCGTGCCCGAGCCGGGCACAGGGGAACACCCTGGTGCGGTGGTCGAGACCGACGTCGCCGGCTTCGTCGCGGGATCGGGCAAGACCGGGGTGCGCGGGCCGGTGGTGAGCCGCGAGGGGACGCTGGTCGAGAAGGCGTTCCTGGCGGGGATGATCTCGGGCGCCGGCCAGGGCGTGTCGCAGGCGTTCCAGCCCCAGGCGGTGGCGACGGGCGGTGGGGCGGCGGTCGCCAACACGGCGCTCTCCGACATCGGCCGGGCCGGTCTCGGGGCCGGGGCGTCCTCGGCCGGGCAGAAGGTGGCCGACTACATGATCCGGCGCGCCGAGCAGTACCAGCCGGTGATCCAGCTCCAGGCCGGCACGAAGGTGACGCTGGTCTTCCTCGAAGGCGCCCGCATCGACGGTCGGGTCGTCAGCAAGAAATCCGCCCAAGGAGGCAACTGAGATGACCATGAAGATGAAATGCGCGCGCCCGCCGGCGCTGGCTGCCATCGCCCTTGCGGCCCTCGTGCTCGCGGGCTGCTCGTCGGGGCACGTCGGCGAGGACTGGCAATGCCCGCTGGCGGCGGGCGGCTCCTGCGCCAGCGTCGCCGCCGCCGATCCGGCGGTGCCGAAGGCGGGCGCCATGCAGGGATCGGCATCGGGACAGCCGCTCCGGTTGCTGCCCCGCGATGCGGGAACCGAACGTGCCGATCCACCCGAGACGGAGTCGCGGTCCTGCGAGACGGCGTGCGGCTTCGGTCCGTTCGCCTGGCTCGCGCGGCTGTTCGGGGCGGAGACCGAAGAGGGCGGCGAGCGGCCCGCCGCGCCGGAGCCCGCCGCCCTTGCGGCCGAAACAACCCATGGCGAAGCCGCGTCCGGCGGTGACGGTCCCGTCGATGCCGACCTGCGCGGCGACGATCTGCGCACCGGCGAGGCGGTGGCGCGCATCTGGATCGCGCCCTTCGTCGATGCCGGCGGCATCTACCGCGAGGGCGCCTGGGTCCGGGTGGTGCTGGAGCCGGCCGGCTGGAGGCTGCCGTAATGGCCTCGGGCGCGCTGTCCCGGCTGCTGGAGATGTTCGAGGGTCCCGAGGCGCCGGGGCCGTGGACGCCGCCAGCCCTGCCGGCCGCGCTGCACGCGCTCTTGCCCTGGCGCGCGTTCGACGAGTCGAGCGAGCTCTATGTCAACGCGGGCTCGGTCGGCTTCGTGCTGGAGCTGCCGCCCTTCGCCGGGATCGACGCCGAGACCCTGGGGGCGCTCTCGGGCACGCTGGCCGATGCCGCGCCCGAGCGCTGCACGATCCAGGTCGTCCACTGGGCGAGCCCGCGCTTCGGCGCAGCCGTCCGCGCCTGGGCCGAGCCGCGCGTTGGCGGGAGCGAGGCCCTCTCCCGCATGGGCGAGCGCCGCCGCGAGCTGCTGGCGCCCGGCGGCTGGCGCAGGCTGCATGACGGCGGTCCGCCCTTCACGCTGTCGGACTACCGGGTCTTCGTCACCGCCTGCCTCGCCGGACCGCCGGGTCCGGCGTCGGAGACCGCGCTCGGCGCCTTCCGCCGGGCGCTGGAGGGAACCCTCGCCTCGGCCGGGGCGCAGACGCGGCGGCTGGAGCCCGACGGGCTGCTGTCGCTGGCGGTGGAACTCGCCGCGCCCGATATCGCGGGGCTGCATGACGGCGGAACGGAACGCCCGGTTCGCCGCTGGGCGCCGCGCGATCCCCTGCACGAGCAGTGCACCGCGCCGGGCCGCGCGCTCTCGGTCCATCCCACCGGCCTCGCCTTCCACCACGGTGGAACACACCGGTCCCCGGACGGCGAGGCCGGGGCGTCCAGCGGGGACGGCGCGTCCGGCGAGGACATCGCCGTCCGGGTGCTCAGCGCCCTCACCTTTCCCGAGGTCTGGCCGGGCTGGCGCGGCAACGCGCTGATCGGCGACTTCCACCGCGACTTCCTCCAGCCCGGCTGTCCCGTGCTCACCTGCCTGACAATCATGACCGGCGACGCCGCCTCGGGCGAGAAGGCCTTCCTCAAGGCGGCCCGCGCCACCCAGCAGGCCGGCACCGGCATCGCCCGCTATCTCCCCGGCCTGCCGGAGAAGGCCAGAGACTGGCAGACCGTCACCGAGCGGCTGAAGGACGGCGAGCGGCTGGTCCGGGCCTGCTACATGGCGGCGGTCTACGCCCCGCTCGATGCGCTCGACGAGGCCGAGCAGGCGGTGCGGGCGATCTATCACGGCCAGGGCTGGCGGGTCGGGGCCGAGCGCTACATGCAGCTCCCTTCCTGGCTGGCGTGCCTGCCCATGGCCTCGGCCGGCGGGCTCGACGCGGACCTCGAACGCATGGGCCGGATGAAGACACTCCTGACGTCTTCGGCCGTCAACTTGGCGCCGCTGCACGGCGAGTGGCGGGGACAACCGGCCAGTTCCGACAACCCGCCCGCCCTGTTCCTGATCGGGCGGAGGGGGCAGCCCGCCTGCTGGTCGCCCTTCGCCAACGAGGCGGGCAACTACAACGTCGCCGTCACCGGCAAGTCCGGCTCGGGCAAGTCGGTGCTGATGCAGGAGCTGGTGACGGGGCTGATCGGCGCCGGCGGCGAGGCCGTGGTGATCGACGACGGCCGCTCGTTCCAGCACACGGCCGAAGCCCTCGAAGGCGCGTTCATCGCCTTCGGCAAGGACCCGGCCTGCCTCAACCCCTTCGCCATGATCGACGCCGGGACGGCCGGGCATGACGGCGACTACCGGGAGGAGTGCTTCGCCATGCTGGCGGGCGTGATCGGGCGCATGGCCAGAAGACGCGGTTCCATCGACGATATCGAGGCGGCGTTGATCGCCGAATCCATCGCGGCGGCCTGGGACGAGGCCGGCAACGACGCCGATCTCGGCACGGTGCGGGGCCATCTTGCGAAGCGCGACGACCGGCGCGCCGCCGACATGGCCACTTCCCTCGGCCCCTGGTGTCCGGGCGGCGCCATGGGGCGGCTGTTCGCGGGCTCGAACGTCCCGGATCTGGAGAACGCGCTCACGGTGTTCGAGCTCGCCGAGCTCAAGGGCCGGGGCGACGTCCAGGCGGTGGTGCTGATGCTGGTGGTCTTCCTCGCCACCCAGCGCATGTATCACGGCCCGCGCACGCGGGCGAAGGCCATCGTCATCGACGAGGCCTGGGACCTGCTCTCGGGCGAGGACTCGAGGGCCTTCCTCGAAGGCGCCGCCAGGCGCGCCCGCAAATACCGCGGCTCGCTGATTACCGGCACGCAGTCGGTCAACGACTACTACGCCAACCCGGCGGCTCGCGCGGCCTGGGAAAACTCGGACTGGGTGATCTTCCTCGCCCAGAAGGACGAGTCGGTCGAGCTGCTGAAGTCCGAGAAGCGCATCCACTGCGATCCGGGCATGGAGCGGGCGCTGAAATCACTCACCACCGCCGACGGCCGCTATGCCGAGCTGGTGCTGCACGGCCCGGACGGCTGGCGGGTTGCGCGCCTCGTGCTCGATGCCTGGTCGGTGGCGCTGTTCTCCTCGCGCGGCCCCGCCTTCGCGGCCGTCGAGCGGCTCAAGGCCGGGGGGCTCACCACGGTCGAGGCCATCGACCGGCTCGCGGGGTATGCACCTGCGCCCGGCGGCGTTGCCGACCCCGCTACCGGACATTCCGATTCATCCGAAACGACAGAAGCGGGAGAGGCCGCATGACGAAGCAATCCACGGGCGCCAACCGTCCGCTCGCCTGGCCGGACGACCCGGAGGGCGTGACGGCGGCGGACATCGACTTCGAGGCGCTGGCCCATGTGCTGGCCAATACCTGCCGCCGGGGCGGCTGCTGCCGGCAGTATCACTCGGTGGCGGCCCATGCGGTGATCGTCTCGGAGGAGATCGAGGCGCTCGACGGGCTCGGGGACGAGGATAGGCGGCGGCTCGCGCTCCACGCGCTGCTGGCGAATGCGCCGTCGGCCTGGCTGCGGGGCCGCCTGCCCGACTCGCAGCGGGCGGCAGAGCGCGCCGGACGGCTCGCCACGGGGATCGAGACGGCAGTCCGCGAGGCCGCCGGGCTCGACGCCATACTGGATGAGGACCATGGCGAGCTCCTGCGCTTCGTCACCCGCATGGCCGCGGCTGCCGAGCGCCGAGACCTGCTCGATGCCAACGCGGCTTCCGGCATCGCCTTCCCGCCGCTGAAGCGGCGCATCCGCCCGATCCCGCCCGACAAGGCGGCCGAGGCCTGGCTCGCCCGCTTCCGGGCGCTGGCCGGACCGGATGAAGAGCGGCTGAGGCGCGGCGTCACCTCGGGCTTGGGTGCCGAGACAGGAGATGTCGAACCGGACAGCGGATCGCCGGAAGGCGCGCCGGACGCGCCGGGAGGCTGACTCGATGCGTTCCGACTCCGCCTGGCCGGTGCTTGTCTCCGCCATGCTGCTCTCGGGCGCGATGGCGGCTGCGGTCGCCGCCGGCGTGCTGCGGCTTGGCCCGGACCTCGTTCCGGGCTACGGCATGGAGCCGCCGCCGCATATCGCCGTTGTCCGTCTTGCGGAAATGACGGCGGCCTGGACGACGCACGCGGCCGCTGACGGCGTCTCCGCCGAGGCCGTGCGCGCCTGGGGCGCGGCGCTGGAGACCGCCCTCGACCGGGTTGCCGAACGCCATGGCGTGGTGCTGCTGCCGGCGCGGGCGGTCGCCGCCGGCGCGCCGGACTTCACTGCCGAGGTGGAAGCGACGCTCGCGCGCCTGCTGGCGTCGACCGGAGAAACACCGTGACCGCATCGCGTCCGATCTTCGCCCGGCGGGACGGGCATGCGCGCCGCCGCCGGATCGGGCTCGCGGTCATGGCCGCCCTGGCGGCGCTCTGGCTCGGCGCGGCCTCGCGGGTCCATGTCAACGCCAGCTGGTCCGACGAGGCCTGGGGCTATGCCGCCTTTCCGCTGTTCGGCGAGGCATTGCGGATCGGCGACCGGGTGCTGTTCGAGCCGCCCGCCGCTCTGAACGCGCCAGTGCCGTATCTCAAGACGGTGCGCGGGCTGCCGGGCATGACGGTCGCGGTCGCGGAAGACGGGACGGTCCGTCTGGACGGCGAGCCGGTCGGCCGGGCCAAGACCCACGCCCTCGACGGGCGGCCGCTCGCCGCGGTCGCGCCGGGGGTGATTCCGCCCGGGCACTATTTTCTTCACGCCGATCATCCCGACAGCCACGACAGCCGCTACGCCGAAATCGGCCTCGTGTCGCGCGCGCGCATTCTCGGCCGCGCCGTTGCCCTGCCCGACCTGCCCTGGCTCGGCCTGAAGGGACCGCTGGTCGGGCCGGAGGACGTCCGGCCGGACGAGGCGCCGGAGGCGCGGCGATGACGCGCGCCGCCGCCCTGATGATTGCCCTCGCCATCGCCGCCCTGCCGGCCACGGCGAAGGACCTGGGCGTGCGCGGCGCGACCTGGCCGGTGGCGGAGCCGGACCTGCTGACCGAGATCGAGACACGCCTCCTGCAAATGCAGCAGTCCGGCGAACTGGCGCGGCTGGAAGAGGACGCCCGCATCCGCGCCCGGCTGAAGCTGGAGGAGCCCGAGCCGGTTCCCGGCATCGCGCCGGCGCGAGAACGGCGAACCCGCATGTTCGATCCCGCCATCGCGGTCGCCCGGGACATCCGCACGCATGACGGCGTTCTCATCGCCTCCGCGGGCACGCGGGTCAACCCGCTGGAGCGCGTGGGGCTGACGCGCGACCTGATCTTCGTCGACGGCCGGCGCGAGGCCGAAATCGCCTGGGCGCTCGAACGAATGACGTCGGGGGAACGTCCGGCGAAGATCGTGCTGCTCGCCGGCCGCCCGCTCGACCTCATGCGCCGCCACCGCCGGCCCTTCTTCTTCGATACCGGCGGCAGGCTCGCCGCGCGGTTCGGCATCGCCGCGACGCCGACGCTGGTCGAACGGGACGGAAGCCGGCTGCGCCTCACCGAAATCCCCATCGCAGATCCCGGCTCGGAGGTCGGGACAGACAACGAGCAGGAGGACTGAGACCATGCTGACCGTCAACCGCGCGACCCTGGTGGGCCACGTCGGACGCGATCCCGAGATCCGCGCCCTGGCGAAGGGCGGCAAGGCGGCGGCCTTCTCCCTCGCCACGTCCGAAAAATGGACCGACAGGGAGGGCAAGCCTGCCGAAGCCACGGATTGGCATCGGGTCGTCGTCTACGGCCCCACCGCCGGAATCGTCGAGACCATGCTGCGCAAGGGCGATCCGGTGATGGTCGAGGGCCGCATCGCCACCCGCAAATACAGCGACCGGGAAGGCGCCGAACGCAGCGTCACCGAGATCGTCGTCGCCGGACCGCAGGGCATGGTCAACGTGCTCTCCGGGCGGCGCGGGTCGGAGCCTGGCTCCGGGTCCGGGGCAGGCTCTGGCGCCGAGTCCGGGGCGGACTCCGCGACATGATCCGGCGCTTGGCTCTCCTGTCGGCGCTTGTCATGGCGACCGTTCTGTGGACCGCACCGGCCTCGGCGCAGTCCTGCACCGGGCGGTTCGTCAACCCGATCTCGGACGTCTGCTGGGAGTGCCTGTTCCCGATCTCAATCGGGCCGCTCACCATCGGCAGCGTCGGCGGGGTGGTGGACACGCCCAACCCGTCCTCGCCGATCTGCTTCTGCGGCTCGCCCATCCCCCGCATCGGCCTGTCGCTCGGCGTGTGGGAGCCGGCACGGCTGGTCGACGTCACCAGGACCCCCTGGTGCTTCCCCAATCTCGGCGGTCTCACCATCGATGCCGGCCTTCCCGCCGCGCGGGGCCGCACCGGGTCTTCCGGCGGCGACGGCGCCAAGGGCTCGGTATGGCATGCGCATTACTACATGTATCCGCTGCTGTCGTGGATCGGGGTGCTGCTCGATCTCGGCTGCCTGGAGGGCGGCAGCCTCGACATCGCCTGGGTCTCGGAGCTCGACCGGCCTGGCTCGACGACGAGCTGTCGTTCCTCTTGAACCCGGAGGCGGCCCTCTTTGCCAACCTGCCGGCGCAGGCGGCCTGCGCCGCCGACTGCGCGGCGGCCTCGGCGGGTCTTCCGCTCGATCCGCTGTTCTGGTGCGCGGGCTGCCAGGGCGGGATGTATCCGCTGACCGGCAACGTGGCGGCCCATGTGGGGGGCGTGCAGGCCTCGCTGCTGGCGGCGCAGCGGCTGGTCTACCGCCTCCACCGGGCGGGTCTCGCCTGGGGCACGTCGGGCTCGGCCGCGCTCTGCGGGCGCTACCCGATGCCGGTGATGAGGAAGAGCCAGTACCGCTGGCAGATGACCGAGCCGGTGCCGGCGACGACGCCCGCGACCGGCTGCAACCCGACCGGGCGCTCCTCGGTGCTGTGGGAGGCGCTCCGCGAACTGCCGGTCTCCGGCGAGAGCTTCGGCTACCTGCTGTTCAGAAAACGCTCGTGCTGTTTGCTCTGAGCCCGATGAAATCCAACGCCAATCGAACCGCTGACGATGCCATGACGACACGATCATCACCCTTCCGGACCGCCCTGTTGCTCACGGCCTTGCTGTTGCTCGGCGCCTGCGCATGTCCGGCCAGGGCCGATGAAACGCGTAACGGGATCCCCGACGCGGAAGCATCGCGCCTGATCGAGGAGGTGCTGCGCAAGGTGGGCGGTGCCGGCGACGGTTCGCTCGGCGTCTGGACGCGATCCATCATGGACCGCGCTCTGGAACGCACGGGAGAGACCGCGCGGCGGACCGTTCCGGACGGATCGAAGAGCAACCCGGCCCCGCTCCCGGCCGAACGCCATGCCGCGCGGATTGGCGGCGATATCGGAAAGCGCCCCGCCTCGGCGGAGGTCCTGATATTCACGAGCCTGTCGGTGCCGGCGGCGAGCTGGCGGCAATGGGCGCGGGACGCGGCCCGGACGCGCGCAGCGCTGGTGCTGCGCGGTGTCGGCGCTGGCGGTTTGCGCGAGACCGCGAAGCGCATCGGCGCCCGTCTCGGCGATCACGAAGCGGGCGTCGCCATCGACCCGCGCCTGTTTCGCCTGTTCGGGATCGAGCGGGTGCCGGCGGTGGTCGTGGTTCCCGGCGGAGTGCCTGCCTGCGAGAGCCGGGGCTGCACCGATGACCCCGCCCCGCCGCACGATCTGGTGACCGGCAATATCGGCCTCATCGCGGCGCTGGAGGCTGTCGCCGCCGAGGGCGAAGCGGGACGCGCGGTCGCCCGGGCGCATCTCGAACGGCTGACGGGGGACGGGCAATGAGCGCCCGGAGGATATTCCGGAAACCGCGGGTACCGCTTGCGGCCCGCCTGTTCGGCTGGGCGCTCCTGGCGGCCGTGTTCGCCTTCCTGCTGTGGATCGTCCTGAGCGGGGCCGCACGGGCCGAGGACCCCAAAGAAGCGGCCCGCGCCATCGGCAATGCGGGCACGGCCGCGGCAACCGCCATCGCGCGGGATTCTTCGAAGGCCGCCACCGTGCCGGGCTACGCGGGAACGAACGTCCCCGAGCGCCATATCGGCGCGAATGGGCTGGAGACCGAAGGCCGGGCGCGGCTCGCCGATCCGGACGATCCCGGCGGGCAGGCCGGCCGCAGCGTGATCGAGGGCGTGACGGTGCGCCCGGACGTGCCGGTGACGGCGGGCGATCCCGGCGTCGCGCGCGGCAAGGCGGTCGCCGCCGATCCCGGCAATGCCGCCCATGGCGCGGGCAATCTCGCTTCAGGCAGCGTGGCCGATTGCGGCGCGGACCTGCAAGACGCGCAAGACGGCGGGAGCTGCGGTTCCGTGCGCTGGTGCGTCGGGGCCGGCTGCGAGACGGTCGAGCCGGAGGCCAATACCGGCTTCGTCGAGGCGACCACCCGGCTCAACATGGCGCTGGAGCTGGGCGGCGAGGAGTTCGACCGCGGCAACCTCCGCTTCTTCACCGGCAAGCGCCGGGCCTGCCATATCAAGCTGTTCGGGCTCGCCAACTGCTGCAGGAACTCGGGCCTGCTGATCGGGCTCGGCAACTGCTCCGCCTCGGAGCGCGAACTCGCCAAGGAGCGCAACGCCGGCAACACCCACTATCTCGGCAAGTACTGCTCGAAGCGCGCCTTCTTCGGCGCCTGCATCCGCCGGTCGCGGGCCTGGTGCGTGTTCGGTTCCAAGCTCGGGCGCATCCTGCACCAGCAGGCAAGGCCGCAGCTCGGCATCGGCTGGGGCAGCTGCCGGGGCTTCACCGTGGCCGAGGTCGAGCGCATCGACTTCGCCGCGCTCGATCTCTCGGAGTTCACCCGGGACCTTATGGACGGCTCGCGGGAGCCGGCGGTGACGCTCCCCGAGGCCGGCGAGACGCAATCGGTCATGCGCGAGAGGGTGCGCGACTTCTACGGGAGGAACCCGTGATGGCGCGCGCCTTAAACCCGGCCCTCCGGCGCACCCTGTGGCGGCTCCTCGGGGCGCTCGGCGTTTGGGCGGCCTTGGGCACCCCGGCGGCGGCCGGAGACACGCGTGCCGGAGACACGCATGCCGGAGACACGCGTACCGGAGACACGCATGCCGGGGAATGGCGCTCCTGGTGCGGCGATCCCGGATCGGGCGCCTCGCTCGGCTGGCACTTCTACTGCGACCGGCAGGAGGAACGGCGGGAAGCGGAACCGCCGTCGGCGCCATTGGACCCGCATTCCTCCGAACGGACGACCACCGCGACGGAACGCATTCTGGAACTGCGCCGTGCTCTCGAAGAGGCCCGCGCCGAGGCGATCCTCGACCCGACGCCAGCGAAAATCGCGGCGTATCTGGAACTGCAACGGGCGGCGTTGCAGCGCGCAGCTGTGTTCTCCGACGCCTTCCGGCGCACGGTCTGGGCGAGCCCGGAGCTGGACTACACGCTGAAGCGCCCGGTCGGCGCGCTCGCCAAGCAGGTCTGGTCGGACGAGCGGCGCGAGGCGCGCGATGCCGCGCTCGCCCGGCTCGGGGAGCGCTACGGGCTGATCTATCTCGGCCATGCCGGCTGTGCGGGATGCAAGGTGTTCGGCCCGCTGCTGCGCGCCTTCGCCATGCGCCACGGCCTCGACGTGCTGGCGGTCTCGCTCACCGGCGAGGCGCTGGAAGGCTGGCCCGAGGCGGTCCCCGACAACGGCCGTGCGGTCCGGCTCGGTCTCGGCAACGCGCCCGTCCCCGCCCTTGTGCTGTTCGACACGAAAACACAACGGGTCGTCCCGGTCGGCTTCGGCGTGATGGCCGAGGACGAGATGGCCGAACGGATCTACGCGCTCACCGCCCTGGAGCCCGGACATGACTATTGAGAACGCGCGCCAGCATATCGACCGCATCCGGCTCCGGCTGCGCCGCATCGCGCGCCGGTTGCTGGCATCCCTCATGATCGCCGCGATCCTGTTCGCCACGGCCCCGGCCAGGGCCGACGTGCTCTCGGAGATGAACCGCTTCTGGCAGGGCGCGGCGGTGAACGTTACGGGCCCGACCGCCTTCGACGGCCAGGCGTCGGGCCACTGGACGCTGGGCAACCTCTATCTGCGTGCGCCGGTGCGCTCGGAGCAGGTCGCGACGGTGAGCCTGCCGTCCTTCCGGGCCGGCTGCGGCGGCATCGACGCCTTCGCCGGCGCGTTCTCGTTCATCAACTCCGACCAGCTGATCGCCTTCGGCCGGGCCGTCGCCCAGAACGCCGCCGGCTTCGCCTTCGAGCTGGCCCTGGAGACCATCTCGCCGGTGATCGCCGAGACCATGGCCAAGCTCCGGGCATTGGCGCAGTGGGTCAACAGCCAGAACCTGAACAGCTGCGAGACCGCCCAGGCGCTGGTCGGCGCGCTCTGGTCGAAGAACGACCGGGCGAGCGCGTCGATCTGCGCCGCCATCGGGACCTCGCAGGGCATCTTCTCGGACTATGCCGCCGCGAAGCACGGCTGCGGGGCGGACGGCCAGCGGAACTCGACGCTCGCCTCGGCTTCGGGTCCGATGGCCGACCAGGTGCCGGTCAACGTCAACTACGCCTGGAAGGCGATCCGGGCGTCGTCCTTCCTGTCGGGCGACACCCAGCTTGCCGAGTTCGCCATGGCGGTGACCGGCACGCTGATCGTGACCGCGCCGACCTCCGACGGGGATGCGTCGGGACCACGGGTGCGCATCCTGGAACCGCTGGCGCTCGACCGCCGGGTGACGGAAGTGCTGATGGAGGGCGGCGGCAGCCTGCCGGTCTACGCCTGCGACACCGATACCCTCTGCCTCAACCCGACACTGGGTACGGTGTCGATCCCCGCCGACCGGGGCTTCCGGGCGCGGGTGGCGGAACTGCTGCGCGATCTTGTCGATGCGGTCCGGAACGACACCGCCCCACCGCCGGCGGCATTGGGGCTGGTCAACCTCACCACGCTCCCGGTCTACCGGGTCGCCAACGCGGCCGCCGCATACAGGGGCGCGGTGGTCGACCAGGAGATGGACGTGCTCGCCGAGGCGGTGGCCCTCGACGTCATGCAGGTCTGGCTCTCGGACCTCCATCGCACGGTCGAGGAGCGGGCCGGCACCCTCGACATCGCCGACGGCGAACAGCTCCAGCGCTGGCGCGAGGGTCTCCGGGCCAACCGCATCGCGCTCGCCCGGCACCGCAACGAGGGGCTCGCCCGCTTCAACACCGCGCTCGCCGTGGTCGAGAAGCTGCGCCTGATCGAGACCGAGCTGGCGGGCGCCTTGTCCGCCGATCTCCGCGCCGCGCTGGCCTTCGCAAGAGGCGGCGCCGGGGTCGGGTCTCGGTAGGGCCCATATATAATGTACGAGCTCTTCACCCTCGGCGGCGGCACCTACCTTGTCGACCTGCTGAACGCGGTCGCCGCGATCACCGGCGGCGGGGCCTTCATAAACCTCGCGCATCTTGCCGGCGTCGCCGGTCTCGCCTGGGTGCTGTTCCGCACCGCCTTCGGCGGCTCGTGGAAGGACAACGCCAAGTGGATGCTGCTGTTCGTCGCCGTCTGGGGCGCGATGATCGTGCCCAAGGCGACAGTCAGGGTGGTGGACAGGCTCGATCCCGCGCTCGCCCCGGCGGTGGTGGCGAACGTCCCCATCGGGCTCGCGCTCTTCGCCTCGATCACCAGCCAGGTCGGCGACGGGCTGACGCGGCTCACCGAACAGGCCTTCGCACTGCCGAACGATCTCGCCTACCGCCGCCACGGGCTGATCTTCGGCGCCCGGCTCGCCGGCAAGGCGACACGGCTGGAAGTCACCGACGCGGTGTTCGCGCGCAACATCCGCAACTACGCCAGGCAATGCGTGTTTCCCGCCCTGCTGCTGGGGCATGTCTCGGCGGACGATCTCAGGGAGAGCACCGATATCTGGCAATTGGTCACCGCGACGGGCACGCCGTCGGCCGGGGCTTCGCCCGCGCGGATGGTCGAGTTCGCCACGAGGCAGGCCGCCTCGGGCACGGGCGCGACCACGGTGGACAGGACCATCGTCACCTGCCGGGATGCGGCGGGCCGGCTCAACGGTCAGTGGAACGCCGAGATCCAGCGCGCCGGCACGGTGTTCGGCAGGCGCATCTTCCCCGACGCCCGCACGGAGGCATTGGCAAGGGCGGAACTGCTCGCCGCCCTGCCCGCCGCCCACGACTTCCTCATAGGGGCCTCGCGCTCGGCCGGCGAGATCATGCGCCAGCAGATGGTGCTGAACGCGATCCATGACGCCGGCGAGCAATGGGCGGCGGAGGCCGGCAATGCGGCGGCCCTCCGAGCCTATACGGAAGCAAGGGCGGAGGCCCAGACCGTCTCGGCCTACCGCGCCATCGGGCGGCAGGCGGAGACCTGGGTGCCGCTGCTCCGGATCGTGTTCGAGTGCCTCTATGTGGGGGCCTTCCCGATGGCGGTGCTGCTGATGCTGACCCCTGCGGGCGCGGCGATCTTCCGGTCGTATGTGACGGGTCTGGTCTGGCTCCAGAGCTGGGGGCCGCTCTACGCCGTGCTGCACCGGATCAGCATGGGCGAGGCGGCCGAGCGCATGAGCGCGGCCGCCATGATGCCGTCGGGCGATATCGGCATCTCGCTGGTGGCGCAGGCCGGGATCAGGGCGGTGGCGGCGGATGTGGCGGTGATGTCGGGATACCTGTCGATGTCGGTGCCGTTCCTCGCTGCCGCGCTCGCCTACGGGCTGTCAAAGGCGACGGTGCTGGCGACCTCCGTCCTCGCGGTCGGCCAGGATGCGGCCAGCTCGGCCGCGCATGAAGGCACGACCGGCAATCTCTCGCTCTCGAATACCGGCTACGACACGCACCGGTTCGCGACGCTCGAAGGCCTCCAGATCCGTACTTCGGCCCATGTCGATACCGACCGATACACGGGCTATGCGCCGGGGGGCACGGGGATAACCGTCACCGGCGACGGCACGACGGTGGCCGATGCGGGACAGGCCACCAGCAGGATACCCGCCGCCACGGTCCGCCTCTCCGAGGCGGTCGCGACCCGGTACGAGCAGCGCGCCGAGCATGCGAACTCGATGTCGCGGCACTGGTCGGCGGAGGCCGGCATGTCGCGCAACGTCGCCGTCACCGACGCCACCGCGCTGATCGAGCGCTACAGCCACGACGTCTCCACGGGCGAGGCCCATGCCAGGGGCGTGACGGAGAGCGAGAGCGCCCAGGCTCAGGCGCTGGAGTCGCATTACGAGAAGATGGCGGAGACGGCGGGGATCACGAAGGACCAGGCGGCCATCCTCACCGGCGAGGCGCGGCTCGGCGGCGGCTTCGACAAGATCGTGAAGATCGGCGCCGACGGGGCGATCCGCTGGCGCGGCCAGACCATGGAGCGGGACTCCTGGGACCGCATGCGGGAATATGCCGGGAGCCACCAGGTTCTCGATCTCTGGTCGCGCGTCTCCGAGGCCTCGCAGCGCTATTCCACGCAGACCGGCGAGAGCGAGCTCGCCAGCCTGGACGAGAGCCTCTCGGCCAACCTCACCCGCATGCGGTCGTTCCAGGAGCGCGCCTCGCTGGCGCGCCAGGAGTCGGAGAGCTGGTCGGAACAGGCCGCGCAGGTGCGCTCGGACGCGCAGGCGATCGAGCGCGAGCTGGGCCAGCCCTTCTTCGCCTGGCTCGCGGAGCGGCCGGGCACGGACGGCAGGCCGATCGGGTTTGCGGGCGCGCTGCGCTTCGTCGAGCCGAAGACGCCGGAGGACGCGGAGCAGCTCCGGGAATATGCCGACGCCTTCGTCGCCGAGCACTATCCCGCGCCCGCCGGCCCCGATCCGGCGACGGTCGGCGGAGAGGCGGAATACGGCGCGGCCCGCGACACCCTTTCGGACGCCTATGCCGGCGAGACGGCGGCGGCCTACGGGGGCTGGGGGCAAGCGGTGCGCGACAGCGCACGCGATGCGGGCGCGCCGCGTCCGGGGGATGTGCCGGCCAAGGCGCTGACCGAGCGCGCGGAGACGAAGACCGACCTGATCGTGAAGGGCGCGGCACGCGAGGCTCGGCGGAGCGTGACGAAGGACGAGGCGGCGGAGGGCCGCGCCGGGGTAGAGGCCGAAAGAAACAAGCCCTTCGAGCGGCACGCCACCGAGAACCTGCCCTTCATCGGCGGCTGGCTCGCCGGCAAGCTGTTCGGCACCGCGAGGAACGAGGCGCCGGACGGGGCCGGGGAAGGACGCCGGACGATCCCGACGCCGGACTTCGGAAACCAGTCGCCGTGACGCGGGTCCCGGATCCTGTCCCCGTACCTCGCGGGGTCGGGCGCGTCTCAGCGGAGATGGTCGTCGTCGCGCAGCAGCCGTTCTTCCATGTCGGCGAGATACTGGTAGCGGCCGGTGCGCGACGACCACTCGTCCAGGTCCCCGTCGTCTTCGGGAAAGTCGTAACCCGAAAACGCGGACCAGTCGCCGTGGACGAAGCCGCACCGGAGCGCCAGCGCCAGCGAGGACGGCACGGTCCAGAGGACGGCGACGAGCCAGGCCGCACCGGCGGCGTTCATGTCGAGCCCGAACGCGGCGGCGACAACCGTCCAGAGCGCCGCCACGGCGAAACCGCCGAGCACGAAGGCGCGTTCGCGCCAGGTCGTGCGCGGCCTCGAAGCCGTGCCGGCATTGCCGTTTTGTGTTCCTGTCATGTTCATACCCTCCGATCATACCGTCCGGGCCGCGAAAGGGAATCCCCGGCGCGGCTTCGGTCGGTTCCGGTGAGGATGGCTCCCTCCGGCCCCGCCACCTTCGCCCCTTCCCCCGCCGGCCTCTTCCTCCCCGCGGCGCGGCCCGCGAGGCGGCCCGGGGCGCGACAATGATCCGGGGCATCGGCGGCTCGACGCTCCGGGGCGGGCAGACCGTCTTCCACGGCATCCGCATGTGGGGCCAGCTGTTCCAGGCCGCCATGCTGTTCGCCGCCTTCACCACCGTCGCGGTGCCGGCCTGGAACCTCTGGCGCTCGACCTCCGGCGCGGAATGGTATGCCGCCGGCATGGCGACGCTGGCCGAGAGCAAGCTCGCCCTCGGCTACGACCCGGACTCGGGCCAGGAGATCCGCTTCGCCGACGGCACGGTGCGTTCGCTCCACATCCGCGACATCGCCGCCTCGGTCCCGGCCTTGCAGGCGCGCGAGCGGATCCTGGACGAGCTGCTGGCAAGCGCCTGGCTGGGCCTGAAGTCCGGCGGCGGGCTGATTGCCGTCTTTCTCGCCGTCTTCTGGTATCGCGGCATGCAGCTCGGCCGCCAGAAGCGCATACGGGGCGCCGAGATGGTGAGCGCCGCCGAACTCCGCCGCCGGGTTCAGACGCCCCGCGCGCGGCTGCTGGCGCGGCTTCCGGGCGGCGGGCGGTTCCGCCCCTACCGCATCGCGGGCATCCCCTATCCGGAGCGGACCGAGACCCAGCACACGATCGTCTCCGGCACCACGGGCTCGGGCAAGACCGTGCTGATCTCCGACCTGGTGGCCCAGATCAGGGAGCGGGGCGAGCGCTGCGTGATCTACGACAAGATGGGCTCCTACACCGCCACCTTCTTCGACAAGTCCCGCGACGTGCTGATGAACCCGCTCGACGCAAGGGCGCCGCGCTGGTCGCCCTTCCTGGAGGCCAGGGGGCCGCGCGACTTCGACATGATGGCCGCGGCGCTCATCCCGCAGCAGAAGGACACCGTCGATCCGTTCTGGGTCACCGCCGCGAGGCAGCTCTTCTCCAACGGCGCGGGCGTACTCCGGCGGAAGGGCGAGACCCGCAACAGGGTGCTGGTCGAGCATCTGCTCAAGACCGACCTGACGGCGCTTGCCCAGGCGATGGAGGGCACGGTCGCGCAGTCCATCGTCGATCCCGAGAACCCGAAGACGGCGCTCAGCGTGCGCGCCATGCTGACCGCCAATCTCGCCGCCTTCGAGTTCCTGCCCGACGAAGGCAAGCCCTTCTCGATCCGCCTGAAATACGTCGCCCGGCCGAAGGCGGCGGAGCGGTTCGTGCCGCGCGAGGGAGACGGAGCCGGGCCGCCTGACGATGAGGATGTCGCGGTGCCGGCAGTCGAACCCGGATGCGGTGACGGCATCGCGATCCCGGCGCTGCCGGCCGAAGCGGGCGCGGCCTCGGGGATGCCGCCGCCGGCGCCGGAAGATGCGTCCGGCCATGGCCTGTTTCAGGGCGAGCTCGACCTGGTCCCGCTGCCGGGAGGATCGGAGGCAGCCGAGACGGACGTCGCGCCGTCATGCTGCGATGCCGGGGCGGATGCGGTCGAGAACGGTAAACCGGACCAACCGGCGGCAGCCGTCGAGGACAGCGCCAACGGCGAGCCCGATGCCGAAACGGCTGAACGGCCCTCGGAGGCGTCATCGAAGCCCGATGAAACCGCCGTCTCCGCCGACAGGGCCGGCGAGGCGGGGACCGGATCGGAGCCGGGGGACGCCGCCGGCACCGGCGAGGGCGCCGCGTCGAAGAAGGGCGCCGCACGGCCCGAGTGGTTCTGACCCGTGCTGTCGATCGGCGCGCTTTCCTCGGCCGCGCAGGGCGCGTCCTATTACGAGCGCGACGGCTACTATGCCAAGGACGACCCCGAGCATCGCGACGCCAGCGCCTGGGCCGGCAGGGGCGCGGAAGAACTCGGCCTGACGGGGCCGGTCGATCCCGAGACCTTCCGGGCGGTGCTCGAAGGCAAGGTGCCGGACGGCTCGGGAACGCAGCTCGGCAAGCGGGGCAAGGACGGCGAGATCCTCCACCGCCCCGGCCGCGACCTGACCTTCTCCGCGCCCAAGTCGGTGTCCATCGCCGCGCTGGTCGGCGGCGACGACCGCATCGTCGAGGCCCACGACCGCGCCGTCGCGGCGACGCTCGCCTGGGTCGAGAAGAACGCCGCCCAGACCCGCATGAAGGATCCCGAAACGGGGAACATGACCCGCGTCGGCGGCCAGAAGATCGTCGCCGGGACCTTCCGTCACGACACGTCAAGGAACCTCGATCCGCAGCTCCACACTCATGCCGTGCTGGCCAACATGGTCAAGGGCGGGGACGGCAAGTGGCGCACCATGGTCAATGACGGCCTCTACGCCCGCCAGAAGCTGATCGGCATGCTCTACCGCAACGAGCTTGCGGCCGGTCTCTCGAAGCTCGGCTACGGCATCGAGAAGACCCATGCCGACGGCCGTTTCGAGATCGCCGGCGTGCCGAGAGAGGCGATAGCGGCGTTCTCGACCCGGCGCGCGGAGATCGAGGCGGCGATGGAGGCGCGCGGTCTCGGCGCCTCGGCCGACAATCCGCGCCTGGCCGAGCGGGCGGCGCTGATGACGCGGGCCGCCAAGCGCGAGATCGACCGCCGGGAGCTGCGCGGCGTCTGGCGGCACCAGGCCGCCGATCTCGGCTTCGATGCCCGCGGGCTGGTCGCCGAGGCCGTCGAACGGTCCGCTGTGCCGGAACGCAATGCGGCGGATCGAGCGCGCAACGGTATCGACGGCGCGCCGCAATCGGGGGTCTCGGGCAAGACGCCCGATACGAACGCACAGGCGGAACTGCCGCTCGGTGAGCCGCTTCAGGCACACGAGCGCGACTTGTCACCTGAACCGGAGACGCCGTCGCCCGCGTCGGAGGCGGTCGGCTGGGCGCTGGCGCATCTCTCGGAGCGCCAGGCAGTGTTCCCGCGCGCCGATCTCCATGCCGCCGCGCTCGCCCATGCGCCGGGTGCCATCGCGATGGAAGAAGCCGAGCGCGAGGTCGCGGCGCTGGAGAAGGCGGGAACGCTGCACGCCGTGGACCTGCCCGGCGCGGAGGATTCGCTCGCGACGGAACGCACGGTAGCCGAGGAGCGCGAGACCGTGACGCTGATGCAGGCCGGCGAGGGCCGCGGCCGGGCGCCGATGCGCGGCTGGCAGGTGCAGGGGCATCTCAGCCGGGGACCGCTGACGGCCGGCCAGAAGGACGCGGTGAAGCTGATCCTGTCGGCGAAGGACCGCACGATCGGCGTCCAGGGCTACGCCGGCACGGGGAAGACCGCCATGCTGAACCGGGCGCGCGCGCTCGCGGAGAAGAAGGGCTGGCGCATGACGGGGCTCGCGCCCTCGGCCTCGGCGGCGGAGACGCTGGCCTCCGAGGCCGGCATCCCGACCGAGACCCTCCAGCGCTTCCTCGCCCGCAATGCCGGCGTGGCCGAGGGGAGATTGACCAGGAAGGGCGCCAAGGAGATGCGCGCCGCCTTCGCGAAGACCATCCTGGTGGTCGACGAGGGTTCGCTCGCCTCCACCGTGCAGGCACGGGACCTGCTCAGGATCGCCAACGAGCTCCGCATCCCGCGCGTGGTGCTGGTGGGCGACGCCAAGCAGCTCGATGCCGTCGATGCCGGCAAGCCCTTCGCCCAGCTCCAGGCCGCCGGCATGAAGACCGCCACCATGGACGAGATCATGCGACAGCGCGATCCCGCGCTGAAGGAAGCGGTGGAAGCCAGCCTCAGGGGCGACATTGCCCGCGCCTTCGAGAAGCTCGGGGACAATGTCGCCGAGGTGAAGCCCGACAACATCGCCGGCGCGGTCGCCGCACGATGGCTCCGGCTCTCGAACGAGAACCGCGAAAACACCGGGGTGATGGCGCCCTCGCACGAGCTCCGCCAGCAGATCAACGGCCATATCCGCGAGCGGCTCGCGCGCGAGGGCCGCCTCCACGGACCGACGATGGAGTCCGAACGGCTGGTCTCGAAGGGCTACACCAATGCGGAGAAGGCGCTTGCCGCCAACTACGGCCCCGGCGATGTGGTCGCGTTCCACCGCCCCTACAAGCGGATCGGGGTCGAGAAGGGCGACGAGCGCAGGGTGGTCGGCGTCGATCATCGCAGCCGCGAAGTGCTGCTCGACGACGGCAGGGGCGGCAGCGTCGCCTGGAAGCCGCGCGAGATCGGCGGGCGCCGGGGCGGCAGCGAAGTCTACAAGGTGGAGGAGATCGAACTCCGGGCCGGTGACCGCATTCGCTGGACCCGCAACGATGCCGGCCTCGGCCTCGTCAACAGCCGCACGGCGCAAGTGCTGAAGGTCGCGAACAGCCGGGTGACGTTCCGGCTGGAGGACGGCAAGACGCTGGAACTCGGCAAGAACGATCCTCAGCTGCGCCATCTCGATCATGCCTGGGCCTCGACCGTGCACGCCTTCCAGGGCCGCACGGTGGACAGGGTGATCGCCGCCATGGAGGCCAGGCACAAGCATCTCACCACGCAGAAGAGCTTCTATGTCGAGATATCCCGCGCCCGCGACCGGGCCGAACTGGTCACCGACGACGCGAAGGCGCTGCGCGAACAGCTGGAAGCTGTCACCGGCGAGCGCATCGCGGCGCTCGAAGCCATCGGCGAGACGGCGCGCCAGGAACCCGGCAAGGCCGCGGACGGCACCCCCACGGACGGGCGGTCGCGCGAACGGGAACCGGAAAAGGCAGCCGGCAAGGAGCGGGATCGCCCCGCGAAGGCCGCGAAGGACCGGGCAAAGGCCGCGCCGGACGGCCTGTCGCGCCCGGAACGCGGCGCCGGCGAGGGCATCGGCAAGGTCCGGCAGCCCACAAAATCCCCCGCCAAGACGCCCGAACCGCCGTCGCGCGGACACGACCGGGGGGACATGGACCTCGGAATGTGACGCAAGGGGCGCGCATGTCGGGGGCCGCGACGAGGAAACGCATGAAGGAGACCGGGTGAAATGGACAACGAAACCCGTGAAGCCGAAGCGATCGGGGCCGGGAAGGCGGAAAAACGCAGGCCCCGCTCGATCCGCTTTCACGATGCCGAGTGGGAGCGCATAGAAGCCTGCGCGGAAAAGCACAGCCTGGCGGCGGCGGAGTTCGTCCGTTTCGCCGCTTTGTCTGCCGTCGAGGCCGGCCCCGATACCGCCGCGCGGCTGGCGCCGCTGATCGAGACGACCTTCCGCGCGGCGCACATCATGGTCACGAAAATGCGCACCGACATGCTCGACGAGGACCGCGGGGACGAGCTCGACGAGCTCGTTGCCGGCGCCCGGGCGCAGCAGGACAGGCTGCTGGGACGGGAACCCGCCGAACCGGACGGCCGGAATTGACCCCGCGGCGGCGGGAATGATACGGTTTTGCCATGAAAATGACCGTGGAATTCGACGACGGCCTCGCGCGTGAGGCCGAGGCCTGCGCCGCCGAGAGGGGCGAGACCCTCGGCGATCTGATTGGGCGCGTCCTGGCGGACTATGTGAAGGGCGCGCGTGAGGCGCCGCGGTCCCTGGACCTGCTGACCAGGGGCGGGCGTCCGCTGCCCGGCGTCGATATCGACAACCGCGCCGCGCTCTACGATCTCATGGACGCACGCGATTGATCGCGGTCGACACGAACGTCCTCATCCACGCCCACCGCAAGGAATCGCCCAAACATCGCGCCGCGCTGGAGCGCCTGGAGGCGCTTGCCGGCTCCGGGGAGGCGTGGGGCATTCCGGTGTTCTGCCTCGGCGAGTTCCTCCGTCTGGTCACGCACCGGCGGCTGTTCGATCCGCCGCACAGCGCGGCGGAGGCCTGCGAGGCCCTGGCGCGGCTGCTGTCGGCGGACAATGTCTCGGTTCTCATGCCCGGTCCCGGCTATCCGGAACGGCTGCGTGAAGCGGTTGTCGAAGCGGGCGCCACCGGCAACCTCGCCTTCGACGCCCAGATCGCGGCACTGTGCCGGGACCGCGGGGTGTCCGTGCTGCTGACCGAGGACCGGGATTTCGAGCGCTTCGGCGGTCTCGACATCGAGCGGCTGGCGGCGCGATGACCGCTGGAGGACGGTAGAGACCTTCCGCCGTCCGACACCGGCATGCTCCCCGCGAGCGCGAAATCCTGCATCGGCAGGCGTATGCTCCCCCGGATTCCCGTGTATGCTCCACTGCAAATCGCCGTATGCTCTCATCAATCCGATGTATGCTCTGGAGCAGGCCGCTCGGAAAAAGCATGCGAATTCAAGGCGATAGGCCCGTATGCTCCAGAGCATACATGCCGTGTTCTGGAGCATACACTCCGTCAAACAAGAACATGGCGTCCGAAGGCGCTCGAAGTCCCCACAAGTCGTTGAAAAGGCAGGGTCTGCGCGCGCCTGCGCCATGGGCACCATCGGTGCGTGGGGTGTGAGAAATCGCCGGCTCCGCCGTAGAGACAGAGCCGAACGGACAGCATTTTCGATGGGGAATCGGAGCCGGCGAGAGCGGCGGATCGGAGCCGCCACGGCGCTTGAGTGGGCATCGTCGGCGACACGACGGAGGGACGAAGTGTCGAGCACGGTGACGGCGGCATCGGCGGCGGGCGCTGCACGAGCACGCCCGCGACTGCGGAGGCTGATGACGGCGAAGCCGGCAATGGCGACGCGCGCGATGATCGCAATCATGGTCACCAGCGCCGACGCCGTGCATCGTGTCGTGCACGATGATCGGCGCAGTAGCCGAAGCACTCATGCGAAGCGTGGTGCGAAGGCGGACGACGCGATTGCCGACCGGCGCGTCGGCGGAGCCGACGGCGGGAGCGCGCAGCGCGAGCGCATCGGTGCGAGCGGCAGCGAACGCACCGGCGATCGGCGAGCGCGGCGAGCCGGAGCACGAGCGCGGCGCGAAGCGCGCGCGAGGGCAGGCGTGGCCGCGGCCCCGATGTGCGCACGCGAAAACGGGCCGCGCCGCCATCGTCCGTTGCCGGGGATGACGACGCGGCCCGCGAGACGCTGCGGTCAGCTCGCGCGGCAGACCGGGATGCCGAGCTGCCGCGCGCGGTCGACGAGGTTCTCGGTGATGCCGCTGCCGGGGAACGCGATGACGCCCTTCGGCAGGAGGTTCAGCAGTTCGTCGTTGCGGCGGAACGGGGCGGCGCGTCCGTGGCGGTCCCAGTCCGGCTTGCAGACGACCTGGTGGACGCCGTTCTTCTCGGCCCACTGCGCCGCGATCCTCTCGACGCCGGGGCCGCCGCCGTGGACGAGCACCATGTCGGCGTGCTTGGCGCGGGTCCTGTCGAGCATGTCGATCACCGCGGCCGGGTCGGCGACGTCCTTGCCGCCGGCGATGGCGACCAGCGTTCCCTGCGGCAGATGCGCGGCGGTCTCGCGGTCCTTCCTCGCGCGGACGAAATCGCGGGCGTCGATGGCGGCGGAGGTCAGCGTGCCGGTCTGCGAGACGTTCGACCCGCGCCGGGGCCGCCAGGTGGTGCCGGTGGCGTCGCGGTAGCTCTCGGCGGCTGCGTCGCGCATGACCTCGAAGGCGTCGCGCCGCGCGGTGAGGTTCTGCGCGCGGTCGGTCTTCAGCTCCAGCTCGAACGACTTGATCTCGGTGCCGTCCTGGGCGCGCTGGAGATCGCGCAGCTCGGGCAGGAGCTTGTCGGCGGCGCGGTCGAGGCGGTTGGTCTGGCTGTCGAGCATGTTGACGAAGCCCCAGAGCAGGCTCTCGCGCTCGTCGGCGATCTGGAACCCGTCGGGCGCGACGGCGTCGGCGAGGAGCCCGAAAGCTTCCTGCATGGCGCAGATCGCTTCGTCGGCGTCCCAGACGTCCCGGGTGTCGAACTCGTCCCGCTCGGGGGTCGCGCCGAAGAGGGCAGCGTGCTCGCAGGCGGTCGCGGTGGCGGACTGCCCGCCGGCTTCGATGGTGTCGATGTTCTCGATGATGTTCATGACGATCTCCCGTTGGATGCACCGGAGCGTTGTGCGCCGATGTGATGTCTCTTTGGCTCACGCGCGCGCAGGGCGAGCACCTGGCCTTAGAAGCTCTTGGGCGGAGTGGTGCGGAAAGTCGCCGAATCTTGGTGCGGAAGATCGCGCCAGCGATCTTCACGGTCGGCGACTTTCACGGTCCGCCCTAGAGCTTCTTGGGCCAGGCCGGAGCGCAGCGGAGGACCCCGCAGGGGTTGCTGGCCCGAGCACGTGTGGGACAATGAGACAGCACAGCGGCCAGCCCCTCCCTCTCCACCTGCACGGACCCCATCGGCCTCTCGGCCTGCACGGCCCTGGAAACGATCCCCGGACCTGTTGAGAGGGCGCAGAATTTCAGCGGGGAATCAGGGCTGATCCGCTCGAATTAATCGAGGATTTGGGGTGGTTGCCCCCCGGCGATCTTGCATGAAGGCCGCCGGAGGGCTTGTCTCGGTGACGGTGATATCAACCTGAGACGGCCCCAATGTCGCACAAGCTGTTCCGGCACTCCATCCATTCGAATGCCCGGGTCTGGGCTTTTCTCAAGCGCGTCGATGCGGCGGAGGCGGAGGCCTGCCGAGCGGCCGGCTGTCCGCGCTGCGGCGGCACGCTTCACAGCGCGACCTACCCGCGCAAGCCCTACGGTCTGGCGGTGGATCTTCGGGACGACGCGCGGCGCTTCAGCTTGTGCTGTTCGTCATGCCGGCGCCGCGTGAAGCCGCCGTCGGTGCGTTTCTTCGGGCGCCGCTTCTACGTCGGGGCGCTGTTCCTGGTGGTGAGCGCGCTGGCTGTGGCCGGCGGCGTGCGGTTGCAGACGATCGCGCGGCGGTGCGGGGTTCCGGCCTCGACGCTGAAGCGCTGGCGGCGCTGGTGGCTGGAAGTCTTCCCGCTGACCCGGGAGTGGGGGGCGAAGCGGGGCGCGCTGGCGGCACCCCCCGCCGACGTGCCGCTGCGCTGGCTGCTGCGCACCATGCGGGGCCGCGGCTTCCGCTCGCGGCTGTTGCGCAGCCTGGTCTGGCTGATGCCGTGGACCGGCTTTTGCGCGCTCGGCGCCGGGCCGGCGGCGCCCGCAGAAAACGTTTCTGTCATGAACGGATAGGGCGCTCTACATGGGCATCTCCCCGACACGGCCAGGGAGAGATGCCGCCATGGACAGCAACAACGGAGGGGGCGACCGCGACCGGTGGGCGCGGCTGCGCTTCGCGGTCGTCGGGCCGTTGCTGGCCTCGCCGCCGCCCACGGGGCAGTTGCGGGCGGAGCTGGAGCGGCTGTCGCAACGCGACTGGGATCACCCGTCCGGCAAGGGGCCGGTGCGCTTCTCGGTGTCGACGATCGAACGCTGGTACTACCAGGCACGGGCGGCGGACCGGGATCCGGTCAAGGCGCTGCGCCGCCGGCCGCGCACCGATGCCGGCCGCGAGCGGGCGATGTCGCCGGCGCTGATCGAGGCGCTGCGCGGCCAGTACCGGGCGCATCCGTCGTGGTCGGGGCAGCTGCATTACGACAACCTGCGGGCGCTGGTCGAGGTCGATCCGGCGCTCGGCCCGATGCCCTCCTACGCGACGCTGACCCGGGCAATGCGCAATCGCGGGTTGGTGCGCCAGCGCCGCCGGCGGCGCTTCGACCGGGAACCCGAGCGGGCGCCGGTCGAGCCGCGCGAGGTGCTGAGCTTCGAGGTCTCGCGCAGCCATGCGCTCTGGCACACCGACTTCCATCATGCCCGGTGCCGGGTGCTGACCGCGTCCGGCGCCTGGCGCACGCCGATCATGCTCGGCTTCCTCGACGACCACTCGCGGGTGGGTTGCCACCTGCAGTGGTACCTGGAGGAGACCGCCGAGGTCTTCGTCCACGGGCTCTGCCAGGCCTTCATGAAGCGCGGCCTGCCGCGCGCGCTCATGAGCGACAACGGCTCGCCGATGATGGCGGGGGAGGTCGAGGAGGGGCTGCACCGGCTCGGCATCATCCACTCCAGGACCCTCGCGGGGGCGCCTCATCAGAATGGCAAGATGGAGGTCCTGTGGGCCTCGGTCGAGGGCCGCCTGATGGCCATGCTCGAAGGCGTCGAGCCGCTCACCCTGAAGACGCTCAACGACGCGACCGTCGCCTGGGTCGAGCAGGACTACCACCGCCGGGTGCACCGCGAGCTCGGCACCACGCCGCTCAAGCGCCTGCTCGACAGCGACGATGCGTCGAGGCCCTGCCTCGGCCGCGACGAGCTCAGGGCGGCGTTCCGCATCACCGTGAAGCGCACGCTGCGGCGCTCGGACGGAACCGTGTCGCTCGAGGGCATCCGCTATCAGGTTCCCGCGCCGTGGCGCCACCTGAGCACGCTGTGGATCCGCTATGCGCGCTGGGACCTGGCCAGCGTTGATCTGGTCGACGGCCGAAGCGGCGAGCGGCTGTGCACCCTCTACCCGCTCGACCGGCGCGGCAATGCCGGCGGTATGCGCCGCCCGGCCGGGCCCGGCGACAACGATGGCGGCGGCAGCGCCGGCGGGGGCGAAGCCGCGCCGCTGCTCAGGCGCATCCTCGACGACCAGGCCGCGACGGGCCTGCCGCCGGCCTGGCTGCCTCACGCCGAAAGCCCCGGGCCGGGCGAAGACGACGATCGGGGAGACCCCTCATGAACCGCGAAATGCTCACGCTGTACGGCCTCAAGTGGAACCCCTTCTCCACCGACCTCCCGGTCGATGGCCTGATGACCACACCCGCCGTCGAGAACTTCTGCCGCAGGGTCGAACGGCATCTGGTGCGCCAGGGCGGCTTCGCCCTGATCGGCGGCCCGCCCGGCATCGGCAAGAGCGTGGCGCTGCGGTTGCTCGCCGAGCGCCTTGAGCGCATCGACAGGTTGAGCGTCGCGGTCCTCACCCATCCGTCCTCCAGCGTCGCCGACTTCTACCACGAGATCTCCGACCGCTTCGCCATCACCATGGCCCACAACAATCGCTGGAATGGGATCAAGGGACTGCGGCAGCGCTGGCTCGACCACCTCGACGACACGCGCATGCGCCCACTCCTGCTGGTCGACGAGGCACAGGAGCTGCCCAACGCGGTGCTGACCGAGATGCGCCTGCTCTCCTCGACCGACTTCGACTCGCGCACCATCCTTGGCGTGGTGCTGGCCGGTGACAACCGGCTGCTCGCAAAACTGCGCACGCCGGAGCTGCATCCCATCGACTCCCGCATCCGCCAGCGCCTCCTCATGACGCGTCCCGAAGACGAGGATCTACTGCGCCTCCTCGACCACCTGCTGGAGGAGGCCGGCAACCCCGCCCTGATGACCGCCGGCCTCAAGGACACCCTCGTCGCCCATGCCGGCGGCAACCCCAGGACGCTCACCGTCATGGCCGATGCGCTGCTCGCCGCCGGCGCCGATCAGGATCGTGAAGTGCTCGACGAAAAGCTCTTCCTGGAGACCTGGGGGGAGCCCACCAAGACCAGGAGAGCGCGCCGGTGAAGGGCTTCCCGACCCGAAGCCCGGCCGACCTTGAGGACCGCCCGAGCCGGCAGCAGTGGCTGGTCGACGGCCTCTGGGGACGCCAAGCCGTCGGCATCGTCGGCGGCGAACCCAAGTGCGGCAAATCCTTCCTGGCTCTGGACCTCGCCGTGGCCGTCGCCGCCGGCGTTCCCTGTCTGCGCCGCTTCGCCGCCAAACAGCCCGGACCGGTCCTGCTGTTCGCGGCCGAGGACGCCGGCCACATCGTGCGCGCCCGGCTTGAGGGCATCGCCCGGGCAGCCGGCGCCAGCTTCGAGACGCTCGACATCGCCGTCATCGACGCTCCCATCCTGCGCCTCGACCATGCCAACGACCGGCAGCGTCTGCGCGAGACCGTGCAGCGCATCGCGCCACGCCTCGTGGTCCTCGACCCCCTGGTCCGCCTGCACGGCGTCGATGAAAACACCGTCGCCGAGGTCGCTCCCATACTCGGCTTCCTGCGCGACCTCCAGCGCCGCTTCGAGACCGCCGTCCTGCTCGTCCACCATGCCCGCAAGAGCGGTGCCAGCCGGCCGGGCCAGGCGCTCAGGGGGTCGTCCGAGCTCCATGCCTGGGGCGACAGCAACCTCTATCTGCGCCGCCGCGACAAGCAGATCGTCATGACCGTCGAGCATCGCGCCGCTCCAGGCCTCGCCGACATCGAGATCGAACTCGCCGATGACGGCGAGGGACCCGCCCTGCGCTTGCGGCGGCCGGTGCCGGCCGAGGCCGCGCCGGAGCCGGAAACACCCGAACGGCGCATCCTCCAAGCCCTCGCCGACGCCGATGCACCGCTCTCGCAGCGCCAGATCCGCGAGCGCGCGGCAACCCGGCCCGCAACCGTCGCCGAAGCGCTGAGCAAGCTCGTCCGCGCCGGGCGCGTCGAACGCGCACCCCAGGGCGGTTACCGCCTCGCCGCCGAAAACGCGGCGCCGCCGGCCGCCGTCAACCACGCGGGCCGCAACGACGCGTTACCGAAAACCGTTACCGCCTCGAACCCCTAGGGAGGCAGGGTAACGGTAACGGGTAACACCCCTCGCCAGCCCCCGTTGCCGCACTGCGTCGAGCGATCGGCCCGTGGCCGGAAGCTTGCTTACGGCCATGGATGCACTCCGTCGGATGGACGGCGGGGGGTCACCCGAAGGGCCGGAGCGAAGCGGAGGAGCCGCGTAGCGGCTTGACCCGCCGACGGCCGTCCGACACCCCCGGTCACCCCACCAGCCGCGAACGATGCCCATCAAACAAACCGATCACCGCGCCATCAGATACCGAGAGCGCGCTCATGTCGGCCGCATTGGCAAGCGGAGCGCGCAGCCCGCGCCAGCGGGCGGAGGCGACAGGGATCGCAGCGGTTTCGGCGCGAGCGCCAGCGAGTGACGATATGAGCGGAGAGCCCGGCCCCGAAGGGGGTCGCCCAACCCTTCTGCCCGCCTGCGCGACCGGCCCGGCATCACGCCACGTCCCGGACGGGCTTGAGATGATCGAAATCGTCGGAGTTGGCGACGATGCGGCGCTGGTCCCCGGAGATGTCGAAGATGAAGACCAGCTCGTCGGCGGAGGCCGCGACCGCGTCGTAGAAGGCAGTCCAGGCGTCGTCCTTCTCCTTGTGCTCCGACAGCACCTCGACGGGGAAATCCACATCGTCGATGGCGTAGACGTACGTCCTGTCGGCGGTGGCGACGCGGTAGCGTGGCGGGATGGCGGGATCGCTCTGCCAGAGGATGACGCCGGTGTCGCGATCGAGGACGACGGTCTTCAGATCGGGATCGGCGGCGATGCGGCGCCGGACCTCGGCCCACGCGGCATGCCGGTCGTCGATGCGGGCGGGTTCGTCGACGAGATCGATCCAGTCCTCGTCGACGGTGCGGATGACGTAGCGGATGGCCATGGCCTCCTCCCTCTCTCTTCAGTCGGCTTGCCCGACCCTCCGCTTTTCTCCACTCCCGGCGCGGCGGCGGACACCGGACCCGCGGCAGAAAAAAAGGACGACCGCCGAAACGGCCGCCCGAGTTGGGAGGGAGGGGAACCGGCTCAGAAGGGGATACGATCCGATCCGAGGTCGTCGGCCTGCGCCGGGTCACCGCCAGCCGGCATCGTCTCGCCGTTCGCCGGAGCGGGCTCGGCCTGGGCGCCGTTGCCGTTGGCGCGGTTCGGCTTGTCGTAGAACTGCAACCGGTTGCCCGGCACGACCAGGATCTCGGTCGAGTAGCGCCAGGAGTCCTCGCCGTCCTTTTTCCAGCGCCGCGTCCGCAGCTTGCCCTCGACGCTGATGAGCCGGCCCTTCGTCGCGTGCCGCTCCAGCATGTCGATCAGGCCGTCCTGAAACGTGACGACGCGATGCCACTCGGTCTGGTCGACCTTCTCGCCGGTCTTGTTGAAATACGACTCGTCGGTGGCGACCGACAGGTTCGCGACGCGCCCGCCCGAGGCGAGATGGTTGATGACGACATCGCCGCCGAGGTGTCCGACGATTTCCGCGTAGTTCTTTCCGAAGGCCATTGCTATCTCCTATGGCTCTGGGTTCTGACGATGGTTTCCGAACGACGGGCAGCCGGGACGATCGCTCCCCCCGGCCCCCCGCCGCTCATCCACTCCAAGCCCTCCTCCAACTCCATCACGCCGGAGGGAGCGACGACGCCGGGTCCCAGGGCTCGTCGGCCTGCCCCGGACACCGATCCGGGGGCGCGGCCTCGCCGAAACCCCCCGCCGGCGGTTCCGGGAAGAGGCTGGCGAAACCGTGCTCGGGATAGACCGCCGGGCGCTCGGGGCACCGCATCGCGCGCTCGTCCTCGATCGCCTCGCGGACGGCGGCCGGGTCGATCCCCAGCTCGGCCAGCAGCAGGCTGCCGGTGGGAAGGTCGGTGGAATGGTCGGACTGGAACATGGCGAAAACCTCCTTCGCGTTGCCGCGCCAGGCATCGAGGCGACCGGACTCCCTCCCGCCGCCCTCCCGGACACGCCCCCGCGAAAGCTCCCCTCCAACTCCCGGCCGAACCCCGTGCCGACGCCGGCGCCGTCACGCCCCGCGCCCGCGGTAACTGGCGCGGCGGTTGGCGAGCCGGAAAGCGCGGCGGCGATTCCGGGCGGTTTCAGTGCACGGTGCTGCCGTTCATGCCGCCGGCGCCGGCGCGCAGGCAGCGCGCGGCGAGCGCGGTCCAGGCGGCGCGGTCGAGACCGAGCGCCCGGTTCAACCGGTCGCACACGTCGAGCCCCTGCTCGCGGTCGAGGGCGACCAGCGCGGTGGGGATGGCGAAGATGAGACCTTCCACCAAAATGCGAATCTGCGGGGGATCGCCGTCCTCTTCCGCAATCGGACAGAAGCAATAGGCGGGATCGTCGGGGATGCAGGCGGTCATGGTGAAAGCTCCTTCGGTTGGGGTCGGGCCGGCGGGCGCCCGGCCGGCCATACGCATGTCGAGAAGGCCGGCGCGTCGATTACCGGCGGACGGCGGGCCGGCAGCGCAGCGGGGAGACCCCGCCGCGCCCGTTCCCCGGCTCGGCGGCCGGGGCCGGCGGTCCGGTCAGGTCCAGCTCGTGTGCATCGCCATCGGGCTGATGTCGGCGATTACCTCGACCTGGTCGCGCGCCAGCTTCTCGAAGGCGAGGCAGAGCGCCACGTCGGCCTCGCTGTCGAAGGTGCCGAGCGCCTCGCCGGTGGCGATCTCGACCACCGTCCAGCTCGGGTCCCAGATCGGGATGCCCTTGAAGTATGTCGAGCGGTGGTACGAGCGTTCCGCGCAGGGCACGCAGCGCGAGGCGCCCTGGGACGGCGCGCCGCAGTCGGTGCACCGGTCGCTGGCGCGCCGTTCGGCGTATCGCCGCCGGGACTGGGCGTTCTTGACCTCCGGCGGCCGCTGGACCTCGCGGACGGCGGCGCAGGCGCCGCAATAGGCGAGGCCGTCGAAGGCGGGATTTCCGCACTTGGTGCAGAGCCCGGCGGCGCGCCGTTGGGCGTATTTGCGGCGGCCCCTCGCCCGGCTTTTCTCCTTGCAGGAGTCGCAGTTCGTGCTGCCCTCGACCTCCGGTGTCGCGCCGCAGCGGACGCAGAGCCCGGCCTTGATCCAGGCCTTCCGGCGCCGCCGGCTGCGGGCGCGGGCGGCCTTGCGGCAAGCCTCGGGATCCGCCCCGCCGTAGAGCTTGCCGGTCGCCTTGCCGGCCGCGTATTTCGCGCGATCCTGTGCGCGGCGCTTCTCCAGGCACGGCTCGCAGGACACGCGGCCGGGCGCCGGCGGGGACTTGCCGCAGGCGGCGCACAGCCCCCTGGCGCGGCGGTCCTCGGCCCGGCGGCGGTTGCGCCCGCGCTCATACTCGGCGGCCTTCGCCGGATCGCGGCGCGGAATGCCGGCGGCCCTGAGCTTCGCGTCCCGGGCCCGGCCGGCGGCGGCGTCCTTCTCCAGGCAGGGCGCGCACTGGCTGCGCTCCGGCGCGGGCGGGCGCTTGCCGCATTTCGGGCAGAGCCCCCGCGCGACGCGCTCGGCGGTGCGGCGATGGTAGCGGGCGCGGTGGGCCGGCCGCTTCTTCGCTGCGCACGGCTCGCACCGGCTGCGGCCGGGTTTGGGCGGACGCTCGCCGCAATGCACGCAGAGGCCCTTCGAACGGCGCTCGGCGGTGCGGCGGTGGTAGCGTTCGCGATATTCGGCGCGCAGTGTGTCGATGTCCTTGGCGGTCATCGCGGTGTCCTTCCTGTCGTGCTGAATTGCGGGCGGCGGGCCGGCGATGCAGCAGGGATCTCCCCGCTCATCACTGCCAACCGGGCGCAATGAAACCCGCCATCGGGCTGGCGTCGGCGATCACCTCGACCTCGTCGCGCGAGAGCCTGGCGAAGGCGAGACAGGCCGCGACCTCCATCTCGCTGTCATAGGTGCCGTGACAGGTCCCGGTGGCGATCTCGATCACCGTCCAGCTCGGGTCCCATAACGGGATGCCGCGGAACGCCCCTGATCGCTCGCGATGCCGGAGGGAACAGGGCTCGCACCGCGCCGCCCCGGGCGACGGCGCGTCGCACTCGACACAGCGTCCCTTCGCCCGCCGCTCGGCATACCGCCGGCGCCGGGCGGCTTTCTCCGCCTCACGATCACGCTGCCCGGCGTTGACGGCCGCACAAGGTTTGCAGCGCGCCGCGTCCGGCGATGGCGCGTTGCACGAGACGCAGCGTCCCTTCGCCCGCCGTTCGGCATACCGCCGGCGCCTGGCCGCGTATTCCGCCGCGCGGTCGCGGTCGCGGCTCGCGGCCTTGGCGGCGGCGCAGGGATCGCAGTAGGCCGCGCCGCCGTCGGTGGGGGTCCGGCACTTGACGCAGACCCCGGCGGCCCGGCGGGCGTCGTAGCGTGCCCGGTGAGCGTCGCGGCACGTCCGGCACTCGGCCGTCCCCTGGACCGGCTTGCCGCAGCTCGTGCAGTCGCCCCGTTTGCGCCGCTCGGCATAGCGCCGGCGGTCGGCCTCGCGCGCCGGCTCCGGATTGCGCTGCCGCCGTTCGTTCCGGGCGGCGGCGCAGGAGTCGCAATAGGCCGCCCTGCCGGTCACGGGCGCCGCGCAGGTTTCGCAGAGGCCGGCGGCCCGGCGCTCCGCGCGGCGCAGGCGTTTCGCCTGCCGCCGGGATTACACGGTCAACTGCACGCTCAAGATGCGTTGAGGGTCGGCGGTTTCGGGTGACGCACCCGTTTCATCCTCTTCACGGGCGCGAGTTCGAGCTGATTGAGAACTGGACGATCATGGGAGTGGCGTGGCTTCGATACCCAAGTGACGACGGGACGCTGCGCAGCATCCGACAGGCTTGGACCAGCGTAGCGGACGAGGATCCGTTTGTGCGCGTGTCGGCGGGCCGGTCGGCGTTCCGCCTCTCGGACCTGTTTGCGCTGGCGGCATTGCTGGACAGCCTGGATGGGGACGACCGCACCGTGCGGGAGAACGATAACGGGGCGGAGACTGTCAAGGAGATTTTGCCGAATGTGTAAGAATGTTTTTGCACATAAACGGGGAATACAGGGCATCTTGACGGCCAGGAAGACGGCGTCTTCTGGCTATTATGTGAAGTATAGCATGGAGTTTCCGATCATAAAGAGGAAGAAAGGGGTTGATACGGCGTTGGGAATGTGCATAAATATACTTACATTCCTTTTCCGACGGAGCCCGCGCCATGGCCAGACGCCCCGCCGACGCCAAGACCCGCGCCCTCAAGGAGCATGGCTGCCTGAACCCGAACGCGGAGGCGGTGCGCGACGAGCTGTTCGTGTCCAATGCGTTCTTCGACCCGCGCGATCTGCTCCAGGTCAAGTACGAGATGCTGCGCCGGGTGCGCGAAGACGGCGTGCCAGTGAGCCACGCCGCCGCCAGCTTCGGCGTCTCGCGGCCGACCTGGTATCAGGCGCAGCGCGCATGGGAGGCCGGCGGCCTGCCGGGCCTGCTGCCGGACCGGCCGGGACCGCGCCGGCCCCACAAGCTCAGCGACGAGGTGGTCGAGGCGCTGCGGGCGGCGAAGAGCGAACGGCCGGAGCTGACCGCCGCCGAGATGGTCGAGCTGGTGCGCGACCGCTTCGGCGTCTCGGTCCATCGCAGCAGCATCGACCGCGCCCTGGCGCGGGGAAAAAAACGATGACGATGCACAACCCACCCTGCACCGCGCTCCCGGCGGCGGAGCCTTCGGCCTACGGACAGGGGTACGAACGGATGCGCCGTCATGCCGTCGAGCCCGGCGCCGTCCACGACCGCCACGGAAGCGGCGTGGTGGCGTTGCGCGGCGTCGCGGCCTGGCTGCATGCCTTCGCCGCGCTGCCCGCCCCGCCGGCGGCCGCGTGCGCGGGGGCCGCGCCCGGGCCGTTGCCCACCGGGGTCGAGACGTCGGCGATCGACATTCTGATCGCCATGCTCAACGGCCATATGGAAGGAAAGCCGGCATGAGCAGCGCCCATCAGAAGGTGGATACGGGCCATCTGAGCCGCGATGCCTACTTGTACGTGCGCCAGTCAAGCCTGCAGCAGGTGTTCGACCATGGCGAGAGCACGCGCCGCCAGTACGCGCTGCGGGAGCGCGCCGTGGCGCTGGGCTGGCCGACCGAGAACATCGTCGTGATCGACCGCGATCTCGGCCTCTCTGGCGCCGACAGCGACCGCGAGGGGTTCCAGCACCTGGTCGCCGAGGTCGGCATGGGCCGGGCCGGCATCGTGCTCGGGCTCGAGGTCAGCCGTCTCGCGCGCAACTCCACCGACTGGCATCGGCTGATCGAGCTCTGCGCGCTGAGCGAGACACTGATCCTCGACGAGGACGGCGTCTACGATCCCGTCGACTTCAATGACCGGCTCCTGCTGGGGCTTAAAGGCACGATGAGCGAGGCAGAGCTGCACATGATGCGCGCCCGGCTGCGCGGCGGGACGCTCAACGCGGCCAAGCGCGGGGAGTTGAAGCTTCCTCTGCCGGTGGGGCTGGTCTACGACCCGCTCGACCAGGTGGTGCTCGACCCCGACGAACAAGTGCAGCACGGCCTGCGCCTGCTGTTCGACACCTTCACCCGGACCGGCTCCGCGCAGGCCACGGTGAAGCACTTCAACAGAGAGAAGCTGCTGTTCCCCCACCGTCCTCTCAGCGGACCGCAAAAGGGCGAGCTGCATTGGAAGCGGCTGAAGTTCTCGCAGGTGATCAACACGCTGCACAACCCGCGATACGCCGGTGCCTTCGCGTACGGCCGCACCCGGCGCCGCCGGCGGCCCGGCGGCGGTGTCGAGCACAGGCGCCTGGCGCGCGAGGAATGGACGGTGCTGTTGCGCGACGCGCACCCGGGCTACATCACCTGGGAGCGGTTCGAGGAGAACGAACTGCAACTCCGGAACAATGCGCAATCCTACGAAGCGAAGCGCCGCAGCCCCCCGCGCGAGGGACCGGCACTGCTGCAGGGCCTGGCCATCTGCGGCGTCTGCGGCCGGAGCATGACGGTCCGCTACCGCACCCGTAAAGGACGGCAATATCCCGATTATGTGTGCCAGAGAGAAGGGATCGAGACAGCGAGCGGCAGCGTGTGTCAGGGCGTATCGGGCGGCGCCATCGATCGCGCGGTCGGCGAGCTGCTGGTGGAACTGGTGACACCGCTCACGCTGGACGTCGCGCTCCAAGTGCAGAACGAGCTCACGGCCCGCGCCGAGGAGGCCGATTTATGGCGTTCCCAACAGGTGCAGCGCGCCCGCGAGGAAGCGGACTTGGCGAGGCAACGGTTCATGCAGACCCATCCCGACAACCGGATGGTCGCCGACGTGCTGGAGGCGGAATGGAACGCGAAACTCCGGGCCCTGGACGAGGCGCAGCACGAGCTCGATCGCAGCCGCGCCGAGCCTGACCGGGGGTTGGACGATGAGCAACGAAAGCGAGTGCTTGAGCTGGCCAGAGACTTCCCCCGCCTGTGGAACGATCCGGCGACGCCGCACCGCGAGCGCAAGCGGATGGCGCGGCTGCTGATCGAGGACGTGACGCTGACCAAGGCCACGCGGAGCCTGGGAGTGCGCCTGCGCGGCGGCGCGACCAGAGAGCTCATCTGGACGCCGGATCCACGCGTGTATGAAATCCGCAGGACCAGCGATGAGATCGTTGCCGAGATCGACAGGCTGTTGGATGACCACACGGATGGCGAGATTGCGTCGATCCTCAATACGCGCGGATCCCGAACCGGGCATGGCCATGCCTTTACCCCGAAGCTGGTGACAGCAACCCGCCACAATCGGTCTCTCAGGTCACGCTACGAGCGGCTTCGCGATCGTGGGCTGTTGACGATCCATGAGGCCGCCGACCGGCTCACCGTCTCGATCCGCACCATCAAAAAATGGCGCAGGGCCGGGCGTCTGCGCGGTTATGCCTACAACGACAGACCGGAATACCTGTTCGAGGTTCCCGATCTCCCGCCGACCAGGCAGGCAAGTCGATGCGGCCCGTGACGAAAGCCGAAATCTGCCCCGGTGTTCGACGGAATAATGGAGGTGCAGTATGCAGCATGCTTCCGGTCGTCGCGGCAGGGCTCGCACATCGACCGACCCGCTTCGGGCGAGAGGGTCCCGCAGCGGATGCACAGCCCGGCCGCCCGGCGTTCGACCCGACGGCGGCGGCAGCGCTCGCGGTCGGCCAGTCGACTGGCTTCCGAATTGCGCGGCGGCCTGCCCTCGGCTCTCGCTCTGGCGTGACGGGCGCGGTCGGCGGCCAGACGCCGTTCGGCGCAAGGCCCGCACTGGGTCCGCTCCGGGAGCGCCGGGACCCGGCCGCACTTGACGCAAATGCCGGCGGCCCGGCGCTCGGCGTGCTGGCGGCGGTCGCGCTCGCGGTCGGCCCGGCGCCGGGCTTCGGGATCGCGCACCGGCTTGCCCTCGGCGCGGAGCCGCGCGGCGCGGGCACGCTCGGAGGCCCTGGCCTTCTCGCCGCAGGGTGCGCAGATGCTGCGCTCCGGCGCGGGCGGGCGCTTGCCGCACTTGATGCACAGGCCGCGCTCCCGGCGTTCGGCAACGCGCCGGTGGTAGCGGTCCAGGTTGCGCCGCCGCCGGCTGTCCTGCCGCTCGTCGATGTCGCTCTGAGCCATGGCGACCCCCTTCCTGCCGATACCGAAACGGAGGGAAGGACGCCCGCCGACGCTGGGCCGGCAGGACGTCCGGGAAGGGGGCCGTCAGCCCTTCTGCTTGCGGTCGCAGAGAATGCCGGCCGCGATGGACCCCCAGACCTGTATGCCGCCGCGGGTCTTGAGGCCGGTGCAGATGATGATCTCGGTGGTGGCGGGCCGCAGTTCCTTCACCGCCTTCAGCGTGGCCGTGGCGCGCTTCGTCCGCTTCGCCTTGCGCGCGCCCTTCGCCGCGAGCGCCTCGGCCGGGGCAGGAACGATGTCGCCGTCGGCGCGGGCCCGGAAGCGTTCGACCACATAGCGGTCGTCGGCCAGGCCGGTGCCGAAGAAATGAACCAGGAACGTCGCCGCCGTGTTGCCGGGTATCGCCATGGCTGCCGTCATGATGCCGTCTCCTTCGTGCCGATGAGGGAAAACGGCGGCCGGACATCCTCCCCCGGACATCCCGACCGCCGCCCCGATCACGGCCAACCCTCTCCTCCTGTCGGCGGGAAGCGCGGGGATGGAGACGACAGCGGGACGGTAGCGCGGCAGCCGGGTGCCGTAACCGTCGGCGGATGACGAGCACGGGTGCCGGCCCTGGCGTTATGCTTGACGTAACGCAGATGCGGAGGCTACGTTGCTGACAATGCGGGGGCTGCGGAATCGGATGCGTCGTGATCGTCGGCTTCAGGGACAAGCGCACCGAGGCGTTCTACCGGGGACGCCGGGTTGCGGCCTTCTCGGGCTTCGCGCGCACCGCCTCGCGCAAGCTCGACCAGCTCGACGCGGCCACCGGTCTCGGCGACCTGGCGCGGCCCGGCAACCGGCTGGAGGCGCTCAGGGGCCGACGGCGGGGTCAATGGAGTATTCGAATCAATGACCAATGGCGAGTCTGCTTCGTCTGGCCGGAAGGAAGCCCCGGCCCTGCCGACGTGGAAATCGTCGACTACCACTGACAGGAGGCGCGGCATGCGCGAACCCATCCATCCCGGCGAGACCCTGCGCGAAGACCTCGACGCGCTCGGTATGAGCGCGGCCGAACTCGCCCGGCGCATCGAGGTGCCGACGAACCGCATTACCGGCATTCTGAACGGCCGGCGCGCCATCACCGGGGACACGGCGCTTCGGCTCGGGCGCTTCTTCGGCACCACGGGCGAGTTCTGGCTCAACCTCCAGAAGCTCTACGAGCTTCGGCTCGCCGAAGAGAAGAGCGGCGCGGCGATCGCCCGGTTGCCGGCGCTCGACAGCGGGACGGACCTGCATCCGGCCGGCTGACGGACGGCGGCGGGCCGGCTGCACAGCATGCGAAAGCCGGAAGCGTAGGTAGGGGCGGCGGTTCCCGTTCGCGCAGGTCGACGCGAACCGGGGCGCTCAGTCCCCGGCCTCGAACAGCCGGCGGTAGGCCGCCTCGGCCCGGGCGAGACCGGCGTCGGTCAGGATCACCGATTTGGCCTTGCCCACCGGATCGGAGATCAGATCCTTCTCGTGAAGACGCGCCATGGCGTCCCAGTCAAAGGACTTCCAGGTCCGCGCGCCACCCATGGGGTGGCGCTCGCATATCCCCAGCCAGAGCAGCGCCAGCACGGCCTCGTCGATCCTGTCCTTGACCCTTTGGTCGCTCATCGCGCCGGCCCGCCCGGCTGCGCATCCAGATTGCTGTCGTCGCCGTCGGACCCCATCACGCGCTCCACCAGGTGGTCGGTGACGTCGACGAAATAGCTCTCCAGCTCGGACTGGAGCCGGCTGTACTCCGGCCATACCGCCCGGTCGAAGAACCGCTCCTGTGTGCGCACCATCACCGTCGTGCGCCGCTGGCGCGCGTAGCGGAAAGTGCGCACGCCGTGCTTGCGGCAGACCGCCACGAACAGCCGGACCGACCAGGTATCGGGAAGCGAGAACTGGAGCTCGACCTCGGGCTCGGGGCGCCGCCTCTCGGAACCGCCTAGCCGGCCGTGGAGCCGGCCCATCGCGGCCTCCGCGGCGGCGCGCTCCCCCGGACTGCCGGCACGCCGGAACAGCGCCTCCACCTTGGCGAGCTTCGCCCGCAGTCCCTCGTCATCGACCATCGAACACCGGATCGATTCGTACATGCACAGGATGAACGAGTGCCGGCGGCGAAGTCCATCCCGGACACTGTTGCGAATCCGCAATCATCGAACGCTGAAATCGGTCCATCACAAGACATCAGCGGCGATGCTTTGAGCGATCCGCTCCGCCGCCTCGTGGACGGAATCCTGCGCCAGATGGGCGTATCTGGCGGTGGTCTCGATATCGTTGTGCCCCAGCAGCTTGCCGATAACCGGCAGCGTCTCGCCGAGAGCCAGCGCGCGCGAAGCGAAGCTGTGACGGAGGTCATGAATCCGCACGTCCTCCAGCTTCGCTGCCTCCCGCACGGCGTACCAGGCGTGGTCGAGACCGCCCGCGCTGTAGCGCCCGTCGGCAGCCCGGCCGGGAAACACAAACGGGCTGCCCGCCCGGTGCGGGAGCTCCTTCAGCAGCCGCACCGCCGGCGGCGGCAGCTGCACCGCGCGGGGACCGGACTTCGCGTCGGGCAGGCGGAGCTCGCCCGCGTCGAGATCGACGTCCGCCCAGCGCAGCGCCAGCACCTCGCCCTTGCGGCAGCCGGTCAGCATCAGCAGGCGGATCGCCGCCGCCGCCACGGGCGGGACGGTTCCGGCGTCCACCGATTCGTCCAGCACCTGTCCCAATCGCGCGAACTCGGCGTCGGTCAGGAAGCGCTCGCGGCCGCGCTCGGGGTATTTCTCGATGGACCGGCACGGGTTGCAGCCCGCCGGCACAAGGCCCCAGCCCTCGCCCAGGCGGTACATATGCGAAAGCGTCTTGACCGCCCGGTTCGCCGTCACCGGGCGGTCGCTCAGCCCCCGGTGCAACTCGACCGCGTGCCGGCGCTCCACCGCCTCGACCGGCATCTTGCCGAGCGCGGGCAGGATGTGACGGCGCAGCACGCTGCGGCTCTTCGCCCGCGTCGCCGGCTTGAGCCGCACCTCGACATGATCTTCGAGATAGCGCGCCGCAAGCTCGGCCACTGTCGGACTCCCGTTGGCCCTCGCCCGGGCCGCCAGCGGCAGCGGCACCGGGTCCTCGCCCGCCTTGATCCGCGTCACGATCAGCGCCGCCCTCTGGCGCGCCTCGTCGGCGTTCAGCACCCCGTGCCGGCCCACCGTCACCCGCTTCGGCCCCTCCGGCCCCCTGGCCTGGGCGATGTAGACCTTGCCACCGGTCGGATAGACCCGGACCCCGAAGCCGGTCACGGTCCGGTCCCAGAACACCGTGTCGCGCTCGACTGTCATCGCGGCCACGGAGCGGTTGGAGATATTCCTCTGCTGCATCGTCCTTCCCCTCACGCCGCCTCGGCGTTGCCGGGCATGATCCAGGCGGCGATGCTGCCGCCGGTGCGGGCGGCGGCGGCCTTCTCGGCGTCGCGCATCAGGTGGGCGTATTTTGCGGTGGTGCCGACCCTGGCATGGCCGAGCAGGCGCCCGATGACGGCCAAGCCCTCGCCCAGCGCCAGCGCCCGGCTGGCGTAAGAGTGCCGGCAGTCGTGAAGCCGCACGTCATGGAGCCCGGTCGCCGCCCTGACCTTCCGCCAGTGCCAGGAGAGACAGGTGAGCCGCGTCTTCGGCTTCGCGCCCCGCAAGACCCAGGGAACGCCTTCTTGCCGCTCGATGCGGTCCAGCACCGTCAGCACCGGTTCGGTGAGCGGCACCATGCGCGGACCCGTCTTCGAATCGCGGAGCCGGATGACCCGCGCCGCGCGGTCGATGTCGTCCCATTGCAGGGTCAGGATCTCGTCCGAGCGGCAGCCGGTCAGCATCAGGAGGCGGATCGCCGCGATGGCGGAGGGCTGCATCTTGCCCTTTGCCTCGAACGCCTTCAGCGCATCGCCGATGCGGCGGAACTCGTCCGGCGTCAGGAAGCGCTCGCGGGGCGCGGCGCGGTAGTGGCGGACATGCCGGCACGGGTTGCGCCCGGGCGGGACCATCTCCCAACTCTCGGCCAGCGAGAACATCTTCGACAGCACCCAGATCGCCTGGTTGGCCGCCGCCGGGGTCTCGCGCAGACGGTGATGGAGCTTGGCCACATCATCGGGCGCGACATCCTTCAGCGCTCTGCCGCCCAGCGCCGGCAGGATGTGGCCGTCGATGGACTTGCGATAGTTCTCCGCCGTTGCCGGCTTGCAGCGCGCGGCGACATGATCCTTCAGGCAGAGCGCCGCCAGATCAGCGACGGTGGGCTCGGGCGCCGGTTCCGGCGGCCTCGGGTCCTCGCCCCGCTTGATGCGGTCGATGGCCGCCGCCGCCTCGCGCCGATACTCCTCGACGGTCCTGTCGCCGACCGGCCCCAGGGTGGCCCGCTTCAGGCCGGCCGGCCCCCGCGACTGGACGATGCAGAGCCTGCGCCCGGTGGCGTGGACCCTGACCCCGAAGCCAGCCAAGTCGCGGTCCCAGAAGATCGCGTCCTTGCCGCCGGGCCTGAGCGCGTCCACACTCCGCTTGGTCAGCCTGAGGGTGCTCCGTTTCGGCATGATTGTCTCTCCCGAAGGCGTCGGTCCGAAGGATGGCGACGATGAGGAAACCGATGGCAACTCCGGGCTCCATCTCCACCTATCGACCCCAACCGCCGCCGGCCTCTTCCTCCCCTTCCGTCACCGCGAGACCGAACGGGCGTTTTCCGGGCCTCGAAAGCGTTCGTTCAAGGTGTGGCGGATATGGGGACGACGATGCCAACTCCGCGTTGTGCCAGGCTTTGGCAGCCTTCGCTCTGTGCCATCGTCCCCTCCATCACTGCGTGAACGAACGCTTTCCGGGCCTCGTCGCGCTCGGTCCGGAATCGCTCGAATTCCAGTCATCAAACCGTAAGTGAGCGGCATCAAATCGGGGTCGATTGAAGGCGATGACTGGCGGCAAGTCAAGGGCCGCGAAACCGGGGAGAATGGAAAATCATCAAATATTACAACGCAGTATCATACTCTCGGCGGCGAGCGGCAGGTGGTGGCGGGGATTGGCCATGCTATCGTGTGTGCCCGGATCAAGTCCGGGGGCGATCCGGGCATCTAGTCGTGCCGGACCCGCCGAACGCTGGGCAAACGCGTGGATGGCCGCATCAAGTGCGGCCATGACGTGGTGGGGGCGCCGTGTCGTTCCCTCGAACGGGTCGCCAGCGCGGCCGGGGCGGTCAGGTAGAGCCGCCCCGGCCGGCCATGTCGGCGGCGCCGGTTACTGGGCTGTCGTGTGGATCGGCGCCTCCGGGTGGAAGGCGTGGAAGGCGAAGGCGAAGGCGATGTCGTAGGGCACGTCCTCCAGGCCGCCGTCGGACCCCGCCCGCTGCACGACCACGTTGCCGACGTCCTTGCCCTTCGCGATCCTGCGGCTGTCGAGCGCGGAGTTCTGGCCGGCCTCCCAGGTGATGACCAGGCCGTCCCGCTCGTAGCGGCCGGCGTCGCGGATGAGCTGGAGGCTCCAGGCCTCGTCCTCCACCACCACCACGCGCGCGAGCGGCTCGATCCCCTGCGGCAGGTCGCCGCCGTAGAGAAAGGGGCGCGACGAGGAATCGTAGCCGGTGTAGGGGTTCATGCCGTAGGCGCGGGCACCTGCGCGGCTCGGCACCAGGACCTTGCCGTCGCCGCCCACGCGCTCCTGAAAGCGGGCGAAGGATTCGAACCGCGACGGCAGCCGCTTCAGCGTCGTGCCGGTGTAGACGCCGACGATCCCCTCGCCGGTGAACTGCTGCCACCAGCTCTCGGTCTGGCGGTCGTACATCACGAGGTCGGAGTTGCGCAGCTTGCCGGTGGTGCCGAAATCCAGCACCGCATCGCCCACGCGGCGGTCGTACACCACGGCCGAGTTGCAGAGCGGGCAGTACGTGACCGAGATCGGCACACCGCCCACCGTGTCGTTGACGATCTCGTGCCAGATGAGGACTTGCAGCGGGTAGGCGCGGTGATCGTCGCCGACGACGAAGCTGATCACGGGCTCGGTGCCGGCCAGATCCTCGACCTCGTTGGCGGCCACGAAGACCGGGTCGTCGATCGCGGGAATGCCGTCCTTGGGTGGCCCGCCGGACATGATCTCGTCGAAGGAGATTGACGATTGGGAGAAATCAGTCTCCCCCCACTCGAACAGCCAGCCCGACGGCGCCTCGCGCGCCATGGCGGGGTTGAGCGTGAGCGCGCCGGCGAGCGCGAGAGCGGGAAGCGTCAGTGCTGAGAGTGCAAGGGAGCGCATGGGGGCATCCTCCGTCCAGTGACGGGTGGAATGTCGGCTCTGCCGGGGCCCCGCGCCAATCGCAATGCTTCAACTTGTCGTGACGGAGGGTCCGTTCACTGGGCGGCAGCCATCGCACGCTGGGCCATGACGCCCACGAGGTGGGCGCGGTACTCGGCGCTCGCGTGGATGTCGGAATTGAGCCCGTCCGGGGAGAGCGCCGGCAGCGTCGCATCGGGGTCCAGCCCTCCGCTCAACGCAGCCTCCATGGCGGAGGCGCGGAACACGCAGGGGCCCGCGCCGGTCACCGCGATGCGCACGCCCGAGGCCGTCTCCGCCGCCATCACGCCGACGATGGCGTAGCGCGAGGCGGGGTTCGGGAACTTGGCGTAGCCGGCCTTGCCCGGCCGGGGGAAGCGGACGGCGGTGACGATCTCGCCCTCGTCCAGCGCGGTCTCGAAGAGGCCGGTGAAGAAGTCGTCCGCCGCGATGGTACGCCGGTCGGTGACAACGGTGGCGCCGAGCCCGACCAAGGCAGCCGGGTAGTCCGCCACCGGGTCGTTGTTGGCGATGGAGCCGCCGATGGTGCCCTTGTTGCGCACCTGCGGGTCGCCGATCTTGCCGGCGAGCGCGGCGAGGGCCGGGATCGCCCCTTGCACCTCAGCGGACGCTTCGACGGCTGCGTGAGGAGTCAGTGCGCCGATCTCGACGCCCTCGTCGTCCACGGAGATGCGGATCAGCTCGGTGAGGCCGGCGAGGTCGATCAGGTCGGAGGGCGCCGCAAGCCGCTGCTTCATCGTCGGCAGCAGCGTGTGGCCGCCAGAGAGATAGGCGCCGTCGGGCGCGCCGTTGAAGGCGGCGACCGCGTCCTCCACCGATGTCGCACGATGATAGTTGAATGCATGCATGGCGCCCCCTCCTCTCCGGTCAGACTATGGCCTCCGCATGGGTTTGGCCAGCGAGCGGTCTCGACCGCGCCGGCCTTTCGGATGGCCGACGTGGCCGGCTACGATGGGCCCGCGAGCGGGAGGAGGCGCCGGTGGTCATGCTCAGGCGCGCCCAGATCGTCAATCTGGTCGAGCACAGCTACTACAGCAATATCGACTTCCGGCGCCTCGGCACGGTGCTCGACTGCTTCGCCCACGACGCGGTGCTCTCGGTGGACGGCCGGAGCCACCGCGGCCGGGACGACGAGATCAAGCGGTACCTCGCGCAGATGCTCGCGGACTATCCCTCGATCAGGCACGAGGTGCTCGACCACGAGGTGGACGAGGCCGGGCAGCGCTCCACCTGCCGGTTCACGCTCAGGCTCGAGGACACCGAAGGGCGCGCGCGGGAGACCAGCGGGCGGACCGAGTTCCATCTGGGGAACGGCAAGCTGGCAGCGGTCACGGTCGAGAGCGACGGCGGCGGCGTGGTTTGAACCCCGTCCGAGACGCAGCTTGACACGTGGCGGGGTTCCGTCTGTTCTCAAGCGACGAACGGAGGCGGGGGACGGCATGGCTTCGGACATCGACATCTACAAGACCCAGAACTTTGGGAACCGGCTCGGCTTCGGCGAGAAGGCGGCGCTGCTGATCGTCGACTTCGTCAACGGCTTCACCGACCCGGCGAAGTTCGGCGGCGGCAACATCCAGGAGGCGATCGACGCGACCGTGGGGCTGCTCGCCTTCTGCCGGGGGCGCGGCGTGCCGGTTGCGCACACCCGCGTCATCTTCGCCGACGACGCGGCGGACGCGAACATCATGTGCATGAAGGTGCCCTCGCTCACGGGGCTCACCGAGGATGCGCCGGAGAGCCGGATCGTCGATGAGCTTGCGCCGGTTCCGGGCGAGATCGTCGTGCGCAAGCGCGTGCCGTCGGCCTTCTTCGGCACCGATCTCGCGCCGGCCTTCGCCAAGATGCGGGTCGACACGGTGATGGTGGCGGGCTGCACCACGTCCGGTTGCGTGCGCGCGAGCGTACTGGATGCCATGTGCCACGGCTTCCGCCCGGTGGTGATCAGCGATTGCGTCGGCGACCGGGCGCTCGGACCCCACGAGGCGAACCTCTTCGACATGGGCCAGAAATACGCGGACATCATCACCAGCGCCGAGGCCATCGCCGCACTCTCGGGCGCGGTCGCGGCCGAAGCAGCCGAGTAGACGCCGGCCGTGAAGGCGGTCGTCATCCGCGCCCACGGCGGCGTCGAGACCCTGCTCTACGAGGAGATCGAGACGCCCGAGCCGGGGCCGGGCGAGGTCCTGGTGCGCATCCGGGCGAGCGGCATCAACCACCTGGACCACGACGTGCGCGAGGGCGTCTCCGGCATCCCGGTGTCGCTGCCGCACGTGCCCGGCTGCGAAGGCGTGGGCGAGATCGCGGCGCTCGGCCCCGGCGTGGAAGGCCCCGCGCCCGGCACCCGCGTCGCCATCGACTTCGCGCAAGGCGACCCGCTCTCCGAGCCCTGGCTGAGCGGCCTCGACGGCGTCGATTTTTCGCACGGCCGCATTGGCGCGGGCCAGTGGGGGACGCACGCCGAGTATTGCATCTCACACGCGCTCTCGGTGATCCCGCTGCCGGGCGATCTGCCCTTCGAGACCGCCGCCGCCGGCATGGTGGGCTTCGGCACCGCCTGGCACATGACGGTCACGCTCGGCCGCGTACAGGCGGGACAAACCGTGCTGGTCAACGCGGCCGGCAGCGTGGTCGGCTCGTCGGCGATCCAGGTCGCGCTGCTGCACGGCGCGCGGGTGATCGCGAGCGCTGGCTCCGCCGCGAAGCTCGAGAAGGCGCGCGCGCTCGGCGCCGCCGAGACCATCGACTACACGCGCCAGAGCATCCGGGACGAGGCGCTAAGGCTCACCGATGGGCGAGGCGTCGATCTCGTGATCGAGAGCGTGGGCGGCGACGTGCTGCGCCAGAGCATCGACGCGGTCTGCTTCAACGGCCGCCTCGTTACCTGCGGGGCACATGCGGGCGAGGAAGTGCCGATCAACGTGATCGAGCTCTTCCGCAAGCACATGACGATCCACGGCAGCCACTTTGCAGGCCGGCGCGAGCTTGCGCGGGTCTTCGCGCTGATGGCGGAGGGCCGGCTCAAGCCGGTGATCGATACCGTCTATCCGCTCGCCGAGATCCAGACGGCCGCGCGCCGCACCGCAGACCGCGAGGTCTTCGGCAAGATGGTGCTGGTGCCGTAGAGCCGACAGCATGGACATCGCTTCGGCGTGACCATATGCTGTTCGAGCCAATGTAGGAGGCATTTGTGGTGGGGGTGCCGCCCCCGTCACCGCTGCTAGGCTGCGTCACCGGGGGCGGGCTTCGTCAGCCCAATCTAACGGGTGGTTGCAACCACACCACTTTGCCCTCCTCTCGTTGGTGTCCGTCCGGCGCGGCTTGGGAGAGCCATACGCGCCAGGCGCTCGAAGTCCTTTGGCGGCGGGGGATCAATACGCGTCCTCCGCTGCCTTTGTCTGATCCGTCTGACCCTTGATGGTTATTGTTCCGTCACCCTGATAGATGAGTGCGAAACACTTGGCTGCCGCATCCAGCCAAGCCACTCGCCGATCTACTGACCACTCCTTGTGTGGTGGGGGGAGGGTTTGCAGCAAACCCTCGATCAAGGGATGGCGCGATCCGCCTCCGCCATAACCAGAATCGCCGCCACCGCCCTTGGGCGAGTCGTTCTTTTCAGCCTCTCCTGAGTCAGGGGGTGTTTCGTCCTCGGCAAATCCTGGCTTGACTAGCCGGTCTGTTCCTTCATTGAAGAATCCGGCCGCCTTGGCAGACCGCTCAAATGACGATCGAGCCTTCGCCACTTGTTTCTTCGCGACACCAAGTCCAATGAATTCGCTCTCAAGCGCCGCCGTTGGTGGCAAAGCACTTCCGCGGAAACGGTCATACACTGAACCAAATAGCGGCACTGTCAGGAACGCCTCCGCCTTGGCCTTGTCCCGCTGCGCACGGTCCACAATTTGGCGTCCCAACTTCGATAGCCTGTGGGTGCCCTTGGAAGGGCCTTCTATGAGCCCGAACATTTTCGCGGCCGACACACGCAACCGATAGCCACTACTCAGGGGGCTCACTGACAACCACGGAGCAAGTTGATCATCACCGCAAGAACTGTTGCCAACGCGCTTGTGGATTGCGTCCGCAACTTCCATTGCCTCCACAAGCGTCATGTATGGAAAGCCAATGCTGGACCGCTCGCGTTTGCCTTTTTCCTCACCCGGCTTGGTCTCGCTGGCGGGTTCCTGTCCTTGCGTCTGAGCATCCATAGTCTCACCGCCTTTCCGCTCGTCTGGTTAGCGCGCGTTATTCTAATGCGGATTATAGTGGCGATTCGTGGATAGTGCAAGGTGCTTTCGGTGCGCTTCGGATAGCGTGGTGCGGATCTGGTTAGCGGATCGCTTCGGCAGCCGTTAGTCCACTTCCGGGAATAACTCCGCATTATAGCGGGGTGGGGTAATAAGCTCCACTTGCCCCTTACTTCGCCTTCCCCGCCTCGCCGCGCTTGAGGAACTGCCCGCCGCCTTCGCGGCCGAGCCATTCGCGGCCGTCGACGATCAGCTCGCCGCGCAGGAACACCTTGTTCACCCGGCCGGTGACCTCGCGGCCCTCGAAGAGCGAGTATTCGACCCGGCTGTGATGCTCGGCGGCGCGGACTGTCCAGGTCTCGTCCGGGTCGAACAGCACGATGTCGGCGTCGGAACCCACCGCGATCGTGCCCTTGCGCGGGAACAGGCCGAAGAGCTTCGCCGGCGCCGTCGCCGTCAGCTCGACATAGCGGTTGAGCGACATGCCGTTGCGGCGCACACCGCCGTCGTAGACCAGCGGCATGCGGGTCTCGAGGCCGGGCGCGCCGTTGGGGATCTTGCTGAAATCGCCGCGGCCAAGGTCCTTGGAGAGTCGCAGGCCCAGCACGTTCTCGCTGAAGCAGAACGGGCAGTGGTCGGTGGCGATGACCTGGAGATCGTCGGTCTTGAGCCCGCGCCAGAGCGCGTGCTGATGCGCCGCACCCCGGAGCGGCGGCGTCATCACGAACTTGGCTGCCTCGAAGCCCGGCCGGTCGTATTCTTCGTCCGTGAGGAAGAGATAGTGCGGGCAGGTCTCTGCGTGGACCGGGAGGCCGCGATCGCGCGCCTCCGTCACGGCGTCCAGCGCTTCGCCCGCCGACAGGTGCACGATATAGACCGGCGCCTCGGCAAGCTCCGCGATGCGGATGACCCGGTGGGTGGCCTCGCCCTCCATCAAGGTCGGGCGGGTCAACATGTGCCACTTGGGGCTGGTGTTGCCGGCTTCCAATGCTTCCTGCACGAGCACGTCGATGACGTGGCCGTTCTCGGCATGGATCTGCACCATCCCGCCGTGGGCGCCGACCTGGCGCATGGTCTTGAAGATCTGGCCGTCGTCGATCATCAGCACATCGGGATAGGCGGTGAAGAGCTTGAAGGTCGTCACGCCTTCGTCGTGAATCAGGCTCTTCATGTCGATGAGGGTCTGGTCGTTCACCTCAGTCGTGATCATGTGGGCGCCCATGTCGACCGCGGCGACCGAGGCGCGCTCGTGCCAGTCGGCAAGGCCGGCGAGCGGGCTCGTCCCCTTCACCTGGGCGGCGAAGTCCACGACCGTGGTGGTGCCGCCGAAGGCCGCGGCTTGAGAGCCGGTGTAGAAGGTGTCCGCCGTGCGCGCCGGCCCGAAGTCCCAATCGAGGTGCGTGTGCACGTCGACGCCGCCGGGCAGCACGAGCAATCCTTCAGCGTCGTGCTCGGGAATCCCGTCGCCGACGGGCAAGTCCGTGCCGATCATGCGGACGCGGCCGTTTTCCATCAGTATGTCGGCCCTGTAGTCGTCGACCGCCGTAACGATCCGCCCGTTCCGAATTACGGTCGCAGTCATCCTCGCCTCCCCGGGGCGCAAGGGGGCCCCTCAGTCCCTGCCCGCCAATCATGCCCCGCCGACCTGTGCGCGTCCACGCCCAGCCACGGCGAATCTGCGATCGAATTGGCGCCGATATAGCGATTTGGCTGGAGGCATAACGGAGCTTCAATTAACATCGCGCTAACTCGGTGCACCCTGAGGGGCTGGTCAGGGTCTTGGGCGCCACACTCCCGACCCGGAAGCGTTCCCCAGCCAGGCCATTTGGGTGGCCGAATTGCCAGGGGACAACTCGCGTCGGCATCGACGCGAAACACGGGAGACCAGCCATGACGATCGAGCAACAACTGAAGAATTTGGCCATGAAGAGCGGCATGACTCGTCGCGGCTTCATGCAGCGGGCGCTGGCCCTTGGCGCCACCACGGCGCTCGCCACGACCCTCGCCGACAGGGCCTTTGCAGCAGAGCCCAAGAAGGGAGGCCGCTTCCGGTGCGGGCTTGGGCACGGGGCGACCTCGGATTCGCTGGATCCGGCGACGTTCCTCGACCTCTACATGCAGACCGTGAACGCGAGCGCGCGGAACAACCTGACCGAGGTGGCCCGGGACGGCAGCCTGATCCCCGAGCTGGCCGAGAGCTACGACACCGCCGACGCCACGACGTGGCAATTCAATCTGCGCCAAGGCGTCGAGTTCCACAACGGCAAGACGATGGACGCGAACGACGTCATGGCGTCCATCACGCATCATCGCGGCGAAAACTCGAAGTCGCCCGCCAAGGAACTGCTCAAGTCCATCGTCGAGATGAAGTCGGACGGCGCGAACGCGGTGGTGTTCACGCTTAGCGAAGGCAACGCGGACTTCCCGTTCATCCTGAGCGACTACCACATTCCGATCATGCCGGTGTCCGAACACGGGGTGGATTGGCAGTCCGGCACAGGCACGGGCGCCTACGTGCTCGAGAGCTTCGAGCCCGGCGTGCGCTCCACGCTGAAGCGCAACCCCAACTTCTTCAAGGAAGGGTTCGGACACTTCGACGAGGTGGAGATCATCACCATCGCGGACGTGGCGGCGCGCACCAACGCGCTCACGACAGGCGAGATCGACGCCATGGACCGGGTCGATCTCAAGACCGCGCACCTGCTGGAGCGCCAGGAGGGAGTGAGGCTGGTCGAGACCAGCGGCACGCAGCACTTCACATTCACGATGCGCTGCGACACGCCGCCGTTCGACGACGTCAATGTCCGTCTCGCGCTGAAACACGCGATCGACCGCGAGGCCATCGTCCGGACGATCCTGCGCGGTCACGGCACGCTGGGCAACGACCACCCGATCAGCCGCTCCAACCGCTATCACGCGGACAATATGGAGCAGCGGGCGTACGATCCGGACAAGGCCAAGCACCACCTCAAGCAGGCCGGGTTGGACAGCCTGTCGATCGACCTCAGTGCGGCGGACGCGGCGTTTGCCGGCGCGGTCGATGCCGCAGTGCTCTACAAGGAGCATGCGGCTGCGGCCGGCATCGACATCAACGTGGTCCGCGAGCCCGATGACGGCTACTGGTCCAACGTCTGGATGGTCAAGCCCTACTGCGCCGTCTACTGGGGCGGACGCCCGACCGAGGATTGGATGTTCTCGGTCGCCTACGCGGCGGACGCCGCCTGGAACGACAGCTTCTGGAAGCACGACCGGTTCAACGAACTGCTGGTGGCAGCCAGATCCGAGCTGGACGAGGCGATGCGGCGCAGCATGTACGAGGAGATGCAGTCGATCGTCAGCAACGACGGCGGCGTCCTCATTCCCATGTTCGCCAACTACGTCATGGGCCTCTCCGACAAGATCGGGCACGGCCAGATGGCTGCGAACTGGTCGATGGACGGCTTCAAGTGCGCTGAGCGCTGGTGGTTCGTCTAGGCTAGCAAGCCGCCCCATGGCGGCATGATCCAAATCGTCATCATGGTGGCCCAGCGCTTCGCGCTGGGCCTCCTCACCCTTTTCGCCGTCTCGCTGATCATTTTTCTTGGAGTCGAGCTCCTTCCGGGAGACATCGCCCAGGCTCTCCTAGGCCAAGGAGCCACCGAGGAACTGGTCGCCGCGTTTCGCAAAGAACTCGGTCTCAACCTGCCGCCGCACGAGCGCTACATCGCCTGGCTCGGCGGCATCTTGCAAGGCGACCTCGGCCAATCCCTCGCCAACAAGCGCGAGATTGCCGAGCTCATCGGCGTGCGGCTCGAGAACACGCTGTTTCTCGCGTTCATCAGCGCGATCATCTCGATACCGCTCGCGCTGGGCTTGGGGATCCTGGCTGCCCTCTACCGCAACACGCTTTACGACCGCGCGGTCAACGTCTTCACGCTGTCCTCGATCTCCTTTCCCGAGTTCTTCGTCGCCTACATCCTGATCCTGGTGATGGCGGTGCATCTCGGGTGGTTTCCGAGTATCTCCAACATCGGCCAGGAGCTGGGGCTGTGGGAGCGGGTCTACCGCACCGTGCTGCCTGCGCTGACGCTGACGCTGGTGGTGGTCGCGCACATGATGCGGATGACGCGGGCTGCGATCATCAACCTGCTGGCCAGCCCCTACATCGAGATGGCGACCCTCAAGGGCCTCTCGCGCGGGCGCATCATCGTCAAGCACGCGCTGCCCAATGCGCTCGCGCCGATCATCAACGTCGTGGTGATCAATCTCGCGTACCTGGTGGTGGGCGTGGTCATCGTCGAGGTCGTCTTCGTCTATCCGGGTCTGGGGCAGCTCCTCATCGACGCCGTGCGCGCGCGCGATCTGCCGGTCGTGCAAGCGACGGGGCTGCTGTTCGCCGCCGCCTACATCCTGCTCAACCTGACCGCGGACGTGCTGTCGATCATGACGAACCCGCGGCTCCTGCATCCGCGCTAGGAAGAGCGGCGAGGCGCCACGATGCGGGAGACCCTCAAGCACCTCCGAAAGTCTCCGTGGAGCGCCCGGTTCGGGCTGCTCGTCGTCGGCTTCTACGTGTTCGTCGCGATCTTCGGCCCCCTGCTGACTCCCTACGGCGAATCCGAGATCGTGGGCTTCGAGTACGAGCCCTGGGGCGCCGAGTTCCTGCTGGGCACCGACAATCTGGGGCGGGACATGCTGACCCGCCTCATCTACGGCGCCCGCAACACCATCGGCATCGCGTTCCTGACGACCCTGCTGGCCTTCCTCATCGGCTGCGTGGCGGGCTTCCTGGCCGCCGTGGTGGGGGGCTGGACCGAGCAGGGGATCAGCCGCGTGAACGACGTCCTGATGGCGATCCCGCAGCTCATCTTCGCGCTGCTGATCCTCACCATCGCGGGCACCTCGATCCCGGTCCTGGTCGTCGTCATCGCCGTGCTCGATTCCACGCGCGTTTATCGGCTGGCGCGGGCGGTCGCCATGAACATCGTGGTCATGGACTACGTCGAGGTCGCGCGCCTCAGGGGCGAGGGGCTGTGGTGGATCATGCGGAGCGAGGTGCTGCCCAATGCGCTGCCGCCGCTGGTCGCGGAGTTCGGCCTGCGCTTCTGCTTTGTCTTCCTGCTGCTGAGCGCGCTCAGCTTCCTCGGCCTCGGCATCCAGCCGCCCACGGCCGACTGGGGCAGCATGGTGCGCGACAACGCCACGTTGATCACGTTCGGTGACTTCACGCCGATCCTGCCAGCGGCCTCCATCGCGCTGCTCACCATCGGCGTGAACTTCATCGTGGACTGGCTCCTGCACAAGTCATCAGGGCTGAAGGATGGGTAGCGTGGAGAGCACGGGCGGCACACGCGAGCCCCTGCTCACGATGACGGGGCTCCGCATCGAAGGGCAGGCTGACGAGGAGTGGCACGAGATCGTCAAAGGCGTCGACGTGGTGCTTCACCGCGGCGAGGTGCTGGGGCTGATCGGCGAGTCCGGAGCAGGAAAGTCCACCATCGGGCTCGCTGCCATGGGGTTCGCCAGGCCGGGCTGCCGGCTCACCGGCGGCGATATCGTGTTCGACGGCGTGGAGCTGCGCGGCGCCCCGCGGGACCACACACGAACGCTGCGGGGCGCGCGAATTGCTTACGTCGCCCAGAGTGCCGCCGCCGCGTTTAACCCGGCGCACCGGCTCATCGACCAGTTCACCGAGGCCCCGGTGCGCCACAGGGTCAAGTCGCGCTCCGCGGCGGAAGCGGACGCTAAGGACCTCTACGGCAGGCTGCGGCTGCCGGAGCCCGACAAGATCGGCTACCGCTACCCGCACCAGGTCTCCGGCGGTCAGCTTCAGCGCGCCATGGTCGCCATGGCCATGGCATGCCGCCCCGACCTCATCGTCTTCGACGAGCCGACGACGGCGCTCGACGTGACCACGCAGATCGAGGTGCTGGCGGCGGTCAAGGACGTCATCAGGCAGTTCGATACGGCGGCCATCTACATCAGCCACGATCTCGCCGTCGTCGCCCAGATGGCGGACCGCATCATGGTGCTGCGCCACGGCAATCTGGTGGAGGAAGGGACGGCCGACAGCATCGTCAATCGCCCGGCGGAGGACTACACGCAGCGGCTGCTCGCGGTGCGCACCTTCCGCAAGCCCGTCGCGGAGCCGGCGAAGGAGGAGCCGCTCCTGCGCATCGAAGGCGTCTCCGCGCGCTATCGGCGGTCCGCGCGCGTGCTGGAGAGCATCGACCTCGACATCGGCCGGCAGCGCACGGTCGCCATCGTGGGCGAATCGGGGAGCGGCAAGAGCACGCTCGCGCGCGTCGTCACCGGCCTGCTGCCCCCGGAGGAAGGCCGGCTGGTGTTCGACGGCGACGTGCTGGCGCCGGCGCTCGCCCGGCGGCCGCGCGAGCAGCTCCGGCGCCTTCAGATGATCCATCAGATGCCCGACACGGCGCTGAACCCGCGCCAGCGCGTGCGCGAGGTCATCGGCCGCCCGCTCACCTTCTATTCCGGGCTGCACGGGCGGAGCCGCCAGGACCGGGTGCGCGAGCTTCTGAATATGGTCGAGCTTGAGCCCGAGGAGTTCATCGACCGCTATCCCGCCGAGCTTTCGGGCGGCCAGAAGCAGCGAGTGTGCATCGCCCGCGCGCTCGCCGCGCAGCCGGACCTGATCATCTGCGACGAGGTGACGTCGGCGCTCGACCAGCTGGTGGCGGAGCGAGTCCTGCAGCTCCTTCAGCGCCTCCAGGACGAGCTCGGCGTCTCCTACATGTTCATCACGCACGATTTTGCCACGGTGCGGGCCATCTCCGACGAGATCGTGGTCATGTTCCAGGGACGCATCGTCGAGCAGGGCGCGAGGAACGATGTGCTGACACCGCCTCACCACGAGTACACGGACCTGCTGCTCTCGTCGGTGCCGGAAATGAAGATCGGTTGGCTGGATCAGACGCTGGCCGGGCACAGGGAGCGCCAGGCCCCCGGCGAAGAGTCTTGAACGAAGGCGCACCGTCGTGCGAGATGGCCGTGATTCCTCCGCTCGGGGAATGTGGCTGTCAGGACTTGCAAGAGGAGGTCTCGCCGTGGGTCGTGCTGTGAACTTGGCCGAAGAGACTACCGCGATGACCGATGACCGCCTGAAGGCGTCGACGGTGTGGACCCTGCCGGCCCGCTGGTACGCCGATCCCGAGATCTACGAGGCGGAACGGCGCCGCATCTTCTCGCGCCAATGGCTCTGGATCGGGCGCGAGGCGGAGGTCGCGGAGCCGGGCCAGTACGTGACGGCCGCACCTGCGGGATTCCCGCTCTTCGCGCGCCGCGCCGGGGACGGCACGCTCCACGGGTTCCACAACGTGTGCCGGCACCGCGCCTCCAAGCTGCTCACGGAGCCGAGCGGGCGATGCGACACCATCGAGTGCCCCTATCACGGCTGGCGCTATCGCTCGGACGGCGCGCTCGACCACGTGCCGCTATTCGGCGAGGCGCCGGACTTCCCGAAAGAGGAGCTCTCGCTCTTCCCCATCGCCGTCGAGGTCTGGCGGGGCCTCCTCTTCGTCTGCCTGGACCCCGAGGCGCCACCGCTCATCGAGTGGCTCGGCCCGATCGAAGAGGCCTTTCAGGGGACGGCGCCGGCGCGGGTCAACTTCGGGTGCGAAGCGGCGTACATGGTCGATTGCAACTGGAAGAGCTACGTCGACAACTATCAGGAGGGCTATCACATCCCGCCCCTGCACCCCTCGCTGCACCGCGACCTGGACTGGACGCGCTACCGGGTGATCAATTTCGAGGGCGGCAGCCTCCACGACGGGCCGCAGAGGAATCGCTCGAACCATCCGGGAAGCTACGGATGGCGCTTCCCCAACTTCTGCTTCAACTCGTACCCGGACGGAGTCTCCTTCCTGCGGATGGAGCCGGTCGGCCACGAGCGGACGCGCCTCGTCTATCAGTTCTGGACACCGGACGGCGCGGGCCCAGCGGAGCTGGAGGCGGCGTCGGCTTACGGCATCCAGCTCGCCAGGGAGGACATCGGGATCGTGGAGGTGGTTCAACAGAACCTGAACGCCGGCGTGTACGAGCGGGGGCCGCTGAGCCCGCGTCACGAGAACGGGCTCTACAACTTCCACGAGATGGTGCGCGAAGCCATTGGCCCGGCGGTGGAGGCTTGAGGTCTAGAGTTCACTGAGTTGGTGGGCAGCGTTCTCCAGCCATTCTGAGCGGATCGTAATCCCCCAGCCGGGGCCGCCCGGAATCTCGACCCTGCCGTCCTTTGCCACCGGCATCTCGTCATAGATGCCGTCGTATTGCCACGGATAGAAGTTGCCCTCCTCGATGGAGAACTCGACGTAGGGCCCGGCGTTCTCCAGTGCGCCCATCAGGTGCAGGGTGAAGATCGTGACCAGAGACAGGTTCGCGGAATGCGGCGTGACCGGCATGCCGGCAGCCTCGGCCATGCGCGCGACGCGAAGAAAGCGCTCGACGCCGCCGATGTAACAGACGTCGGGCTGGGCCACGTCCATCGTCCGGCTCTCGATCAGGAACCGCCAGAGGGCGAGGTTGTTGTCCTGCTCGCCGCCGGTCACGTCCAGATCCAGAGCCTCCGTCACCTGGCGCGTCCAGTCCGGCTTCCAGTAGGGGCAGGGCTCCTCGAAGTGGCACACCCCGTTCTCATCCAGAATCTCGCCGAGCGCGATGGCCTGCTCGGGCGCGTAGCAGCTGTTCGCGTCGACCAGCAGCGCAACATCGTCGCCGAGCGCGCGGCGGACCTCCCGCACGATTGCTTCGGAGCGGCCGGGCCATTGATCTCGGCCGCGCCCGCATTCCGCGCCCACGCGGAACTTGAACGCATCATAGCCGTGACGCTCGCGCAGCCTGAGGAAGCGCTCGGCCTCCACCTCGGGCGCGATCTCCCGCTGCATGCTGGAGGCGTAGACGCGAAGTGGGCGGGGGGTGCCGCCCAGGAGTTCGCAAACGCTCTTGCCTTCGATCTTGCCGTGGAGGTCCCAGATCGCGGTATCGAGCCCGCACAACGCCCGGCACAGGTAGGTGCCGGGAAACTTGTGCTCGCGCTCGCAGATCAGATCGAGCAGGTCGCCCAGCCCATCGAGCGCCGAGATGTCCTGGCCGAGCGCCCAGGGCGCCACCTGCCGGTGAAGCACGGTGGCGGAGATGTCGGCGTGGTAGGTCGAGACCTGCCCCCAGCCTTCGGCGCCGTCGTCGGTGGTGACGCGCGTGAGACCGACTTCGCGGGTGCAGAACGTCTCGATCTTCTGAATCTTCATGGGCCAACCCATACGTGTTCAGTCTGGAAAGACGATGACATGGCGCAGATCGTGGGAGCGCCGCGCGAGCGCGATCGCCTGGTTGATCTCGTCCAGCGGCCTGCGCGAGGCGACCAGCTCGTCGAGTCTGAACCGGCCGCTTCGGTAGAGGCGGAACAGCCTCGGTACGTCGACGCGGAGCCTGGCGTCGCCCATCTTGCAGCCCAGAATCCGCTGCCCGAAATGCGCGAGATTGGTCGCGTTGAGGCTGACCCGCTGGTCGTAAGGCGGCATGCCCACCACCACCAGCGCCCCGTCCGGCGCGAGCAGCGGCAGCGCCTGCTCGATGGCCCGGGCGTTTCCCACCGCCGTCAGCACCACGTCGAAGCCGCGTCCGTCGGTGAGCGCGAGCGCCCGTTCGGTGGCGTCCTCGTCCACGGCGTCGATCACGTCCGTCGCTCCGAACGACCTGGCCTGTTCCAGCTTGTCGTCGCTCACGTCAAGGGCCGCGAGCGGCAGGGCGCCGGCAAGCGCTGCACCCTGAACGCAGTTGAGACCGACCCCGCCGCAGCCAATCACCGCGACCGCATCGCCCACCTGAACCTTCGCGGTGTTGACGGCCGCGCCGAAGCCGGTGAGCACACCGCAGGAGAGCAGACAGGCCACGTCGTCCGCAACATGCGCCGGCAACGGAACCGCCTGCGAAACATCGACCACCACGCTCTCGGCGAAGCCGCCGACGCGAAGCCCCGCCCGCACCGGCCGGCCTTGGCTATCGGCGAGACGCGGGGTGGAATCGATGGCGTACGCGGTCGCGCACTGGGCCGGGCTCCCGGCCTCGCAGTATCCGCAGTGCCCGCATGAGCGCAGCAACGACACGAGCACGCGGTCGCCAACGCGGACGTCGCCCGCCGACACCGAGGGGCCGAGGGTGGTGACGACTCCCGCGAGCTCGTGCCCGAACACGGCGGGCAGCGCGTCCTCCCCTCCCCAGCCGCCGTCCATGTAGGTGATGTCCGAGTGGCAGATCGAGCTTGCGCGCACCTTGACCCGGATCTCGCTGCCCTCGGGCGGCGCGAGCCGCAGCGTCTCGATTGAGAGGGGCGCACTGAAGGCGCGGCACACCGCGGCGCGGATCTCGATCGTGCCTGACGTCATGGTGCACACGGTCTCCCGATGCGAAGGAGTGCGCAGCCTCGCGCTCCCTCGGCCTCAGGCACACATTGTCGGCGCACGTCCGTCCTGACAACCCGGCTTGAGGGCCGACATTGCGCGCGCCGGGCGGCTTTGCGAGAGTCGATCTAGCGCGCAATGGAACGCCCGAGCGAGCGAGGGAAAGAGCCGCTGGGGCAGGGAGGACACGACGCCGCTACTGGAGAACAAGGACCTCGCGGTCGCCGACATCTACGTGCCGGCCAAGCGCCGCCGGACGCTCAAGCAGGCGACGGTCGACTCGCTCGCCGAGAGCATTCTCGAAGACGGGCTGAAGGTGCCGATCCTGGTGCGCCAGGATGGGTCGCGCTACGTGCTCGTGGAAGGCTTGCACCGGCTCGAGGCGTGCAAGGCGCTCGGCGAGGAGTTGATCGCCTGCACCATGGTTCAGGCCCGGAGCTGACGGGCGCGGCAAAGGCGGGCCGCGATGAGCCACGGATAAGGCGTGCATGAGCAAGGTCGGCTTCGGCTTCCTCGACCGGCCGGGAGTGCGCGAGCAGCTGAGGCTCGCCGCCAAGGCTGAGGCGCTCGGCTACGATTCGCTCTGGGTCACCGAGACCAGGCTTGCCCGCGATGCGATCTCGGTGCTGGGCGGCATGGCCGCCACCACCGAGCGGGTGCGCCTCGGCAGCTGCATCGTCAACAGCTGGACCCGCGGCCCGGCGCTCATGGCGATGACCTTCGCCACCCTCGACAACCTCGCCCCGGGGCGGATGAACCTCGGCCTCGGCGCCTACTGGGACCCGCTCGCCTGGAAACAGGGCATCGATCGCCGCAAGCCGCTCACCCAGATGCGCGAATACGTCGGCGTTCTGCGCCGGCTACTCGCGCTGGAGGACGGCGTCACCTACGAGGGCGAGCTGGTCAACGTCCGCGACCTTACCCTCGACCTCGGCCACGGCGATCCGCGCACTCCGCCCGCCGTCAAGATATTCATCGGCCCCACCGGGCCCCGCATGATGGAGCTTTCCGGCGAGATCGCCGACGGGGCGCTGATCAACGGCATCCTCTCGCCTGCCTACACGCGCCGCTCGCTGGAGCGGGTCGCCGCAGGCGCCGCCCGCGCCGGCCGCACGCTGGCCGACGTGGAGAAGCTGCAGCTCGTCAACATCTCGATGGACGCCGACCGCGACAAGGCGCTCTACGATGCCAAGCGCGTCGTGACCCAGTACCTGGGCCAGCAACCGCACTTCGCCAAGGCTTGGGAGATCCCGGAGGATCGGGTCGCCGAGATTTCGCGCGTCATGGGCGGCTGGCCGCCCAGGCCAGGCGGCATCGAGGATGCCATGGCGCTGGTCGACGACGCGCTGGTGGGCGAGCTGATCGCATACGGCACCCCCGACGAGTGCGTGGCGAGCGCCCAGCGCTGGCTCGACACCGGGCTCGATCAGCTCATTCTCATTCCGCTCAGCCGCAACTGCGACGAGATCCTGGAGGTCTTCGCGCCGTGAGCGTCGCGGACGCGCTGGCGTTGCGCGCAGCCGTGGAGGCCAGGTTGCCGTTGGCGGAATCGCTCTTCGACGAGATCCGCACGGACAGCGCGGCGGAAGCCGGCGTGACCCGCCCAGCCTGGAGCGCGGAGGACCAGTTCGCCAGCGACCGCATCGCTGACGCCGCGCGCACGCTCGGGTTGGAGACCGCCTACGACCACGCGGGCAATCTCTACTGCACGCTGCCCAGTCGCGACCGGGGCGCGCCTGCCGTCCTCACCGGCTCGCACACCGATTCCGTGCCGACCGGCGGGCACTACGACGGGCTGGCAGGCGCGGTGGCCGGCCTCGTGGCGCTCGCTGCGTTCCGCGATATCGGCTGGGAGCCGGGCCGCGACGTGAGCGCCATCGCCACGCGCGCGGAGGAGAGCGTGTGGTTCGGCATCCCCTTCATCGGCGCCCGCCTCGCCCTCGGCTCGCTCTCCCACGATCAGCTGGACTCGCTGCGGCGTTCCGATACCGGGCACACGCTGGCGGAGCACATGGCGGCTTCGGGTCTCGATGCCGACGCGCTCCGCCGCGAGGCCGCGCCCCGCCTCTCGCCCGCCAATGCGCGCGCTTTCCTGGAGCTTCATATCGAGCAGGGGCCGGTGCTGGTGGCGAAGGGCGCGCAGGTGGCGATTCCCACCGTCATTCGCGGCAACGTGCGGTGGCCGGGCGCAAGTTGCCTCGGCCGCTACGACCATTCGGGCGCCACGCCCCGGGACCACCGGCGGGACACCGTGCTGGCCGTGACCGAGCTGGTGCAAGCGCTGGAGAGGTTCTGGATCGCGCGGGAGGAGGACGGCGAACCCGACACCGTGTTCACCGTGGGCAAGCTCTTCACCGACAGCGCCCACCACGCCATGACGAAGGTTCCCGGCCGCTGCGACTTCACCCTCAACTTCGGCGGTACGAGCCAAGCCTTTCTCGATGCCTGCCGGGCCGAGGTCGAGGCCCGCGCGGCCGAGATCGCTGCACGCCGTCGGGTCACGTTCGACCTGGGTGAGTGTGTCGGCGCCGCGCCTGCGCCGCTGGATGAGTCGCTCCGCGCCGTGCTCGAAGAGTCGGCGGCGGCGCTGGAGATTCCGACGCGGCGCTTCGCAACCGTGGGTCACGATGCCGCGGTCTTCCAGCGCGCAGGCATTCCGGCCGCGATGGTGCTGGTGCGCAACGCCCACGGCAGCCACAACCCGGACGAGGCCATGACGCTGGAGGACTTCGGCGCGGGCGTCGCGGTGCTGGCCGCCGCGATCGCGCGGCTCGCCGCCTAGCGGCCCGCATGAGGAGCGAGGGATGACCGACGTTCACACCGGCGGCTGCCTCTGCGGCGGCGTCAGGTATCGGGCGACCGGCCCGCTGCGCCCGGTCATCGCCTGCCACTGCGGGCAGTGCCGCAAGACATCCGGCCACTTTGCCGCCATGACCTCGGTGCCGCTGGCGCGCTTCGCCCTGGAGGCCGACGAGACCCTGGTCTGGTTCCACTCCTCGGACAGCGCGCGTCGCGGGTTCTGCAACCGCTGCGGCGGCAACCTGTTCTGGGAGCCTGCGGGCGAGGGCCGCGTCTCGATCACCGCCGGCACCCTCGACGGCGCGACCGGGCTCGCCATCGAGCGCCACATCTACACCGCGGACGCCGGCGACTATTACGACGTGCCGGAATCCTAGGAGAGAAGACGCATGTACGACCTCGTGGTCCGCGGCGACCTCGTGCTCCCCGACCGGGTGCTGGCGGGCGGCTTCCTCGCGGTGCGCGACGGGGTCATCGGCGCGCTCGGTACGGGCGACGCGCCGGAGGCGGCGGAGACGGTCGATGCGTCGGGCCGGCTGATCTTCCCCGGCGTGATCGACGGCCAGGTGCACGCCGGGAGCTGCGAGGGGATCGCGGGCTTGGGCGATGCCTCGGTGGCGGCTGCGGCGGGCGGCGTCACCACCATCGTCGACATGCCCTTCGACGACCCGCTCCCGGTCAACTCGGTCGCGCTGTTGCAAGCCAAGGTCGAGACCCTGGAGCGGATCGCGGTCGCGGACGTCGCGCTCTACGGCGCGCCGAAGAAGGGCGCCGGCACCGAGGGCATCGCGGCGCTCGCGGACGCAGGCGTCTGCGCCTTCAAGGTCTCCACCTACGAGTATCACCCGGTGCGCTTCCCCGGCTACGACATGGGCGAGCTCTACGAGCTCTTCCCGGCGATCCGCGACACCGGACTCTCCGTCGCCTTCCACAACGAGGACGCCTCGATCGTCCGCCGCCTCACCCAGCGCTTCCTCGACGAGCGCCGCAACACGCCGGAGAGCCACGGTGCCGGCCGCCCGGCGGTCGCCGAGGTGGTGGCCAATGCGGCGGTCTTCGAGATCGCGCGCGTGACCGGCGTGCGCTGCCACATCGTGCACAGCTCGCTCGCGCGCGGCATCGAGCAGGCGAAGCGCTACCGCGAGGAAGGCGTCAGGGCCACCGCCGAGACCTGCGTGCAGTACCTGGTGTTCGAGGAGAGCCAGGTGCTGACCATGGGCGCCCGGCTCAAGCAGAACCCGCCCATTCGCCCGGCGCACGAGCGCGAAGCCTTGTGGGAGAAGGTGGTGGCCGACGAGGTGGACTTCGTGTCGTCCGACCACGTCGCCTGGCCGCTCTCGCGCAAGTCGAACCCCGCGTTCTCGGAGAACGGCTCGGGCGTGCCGGGGCTGGAGACCCTGTTCGCCGCGCTCTACACCGGCATGGTGACCGAGCGGGGGCTTGCGCCGAGCCGGGTGGCGGCGCTGCTCTCGGAACGGCCAGCGCGGCACTTCGGCCTCTATCCGCGCAAGGGCGCGCTCACCCCCGGCGCCGATGCTGACTTCGCCATCGTCGCGCCCAGCCCCTGGACCTTCGATGCCGCCGGCATGGCGTCTCAAGTCAAGTGGAGCCCCTACGACGGCATGACCTTCGGCGCACGCGTGACGAGCACGTACGTGAGGGGCACGCCGGTCTACGCCGCCAGCGCGGTCATCGGCGCCCCCGGCACCGGCACCTTCATCCGCCCGGTCTAGCCCAACGTCTCACGTCGGCGCGTAGCTCTCGCGGGCGCCGAGGCTGGAGCCACCACAGACCATGATCGCCTGCCCGGTCACGAAGGAGCTGCGCTCGTCGAGGAAGAAGGCGATGGCGTGGGCCATGTCTTCGGGCGTGCCGATGCGGCCGGCCGGGATCGCGGCGAGCGCGGCCTTGGTGCGGGGTGAATCCGGCGGGTTGGCCTCGACGTAGAGCTCGGTCGCCGTCGGGCCGGGGCAGATGCAGTTGACCGTGACGCCGTCGGCGCCCAGCTCCAGCGCCCAGGTGCGCGTGAGCCCGATCAGCGCCGCCTTGGTCGCGGCGTAGTTGGTGCGTAGCTCCTTGCCGCGCACCGAGCGGCTGGAGACGTTGACGATGCGCCCGAAGCCCGCGGCGCGCATCCCCGGCGCCAGCGCCTTGGTGCACTGGATGGCCGAGCGCACGTTGAGCGCCATCAGGTAGTCGAAGTCGTCGAGGCTGGCGTCTTCCAGCAGCGCCGGGCGCACGGCGCCCACGTTGTTGACCAGCCGCGTGATGATCCGCCCGGCGAGCGCCTGCTCCAGCGCCCGCGCCGTGGCCGCGGTATCGGCGAGGTCCACGGCCACGAACTCGTCCACTGGGTCTTCCGGCTCCAGGACGTCGAAGACCACGACCCGGCAGCCCTCGGCGCGGAGCCTGGCCGCCGTCGCCCGGCCGATCCCGCGCGCGCCGCCGGTGATGAGGGCGAAGTCGGTCGTCGCCCGCCCTCCCCGCGCGTGCGCCGCCCTACTCGGCCGCTGCCCGAGCGCCGATGGAAGCGTTGACCTTGGGCATGACCTCCTCGGCCAACAGCGACATGGAGCGCTTCATCCGCTCCTTGTCGGTCCAGTCCTGCGCGGTCAGCATCAGCGTGCCGAAATGGCCGATCTCGTCGCGCAGCGCCAGGATCTTCTCGGCCACCGTCTCCGGACTGCCGTAGATCGTGTAGTTGTCGCGAATCGCCTCGTGGGTGAGCGCGGCCGGGTCGTCGCCCTGGTTGACCACGAAGGGCCCCTTCATCTCGGCGCGCTCGAAGATCCTGAAGAGGTAGCTGAAGTACCAGTCGGTGCTGTCATCCGCCGTCTTCACGAAGGCCTCGGCCGCCTCGTCGGTCTCGTCCACGTGGACGTTGCGCGCGACGCGCCAGATCTCGGGGTCGGTCGAGTGGCCCGCCTTCGCCGCCGCGTCGGCGTAGACCTGCCAGTGGGACTTGGCCGACCAGGTGCCGATGAAGTTGGCCGAGATCGGGATGTAGCCGCGCGAGCCCGCGAACTTGATCGAGCCCGAGAACGGGCTCATCGCCGAGATCGCGATGGGCGGATGGGGCTTCTGATAGGGCTTGGCCATGTAGCCCAGCCCGATATCCTCGTAGATCCAGTCCTTGAGGGAGATCTTCCAGTGCTTGCCGTCGTAGTCGTAGGGCGGATCCGAGGTCCAGATATCGACCATGATGTCGATCGCCTCGATCATCATCGAATTACGGTCCGCGTCCATCACGCCGAAGACCTCGAAGTCCGGCGGCAGCCCGCCGGGGCCGAGGCCCGCGATGTAGCGCCCCTTCGCCAAGTGGTCGAACATGGCGATCTGGCCTGCGGTGACCGCCGGGTGATACTGCGGCAGGCAGATGACGCCGGTGCCGGCGACGATCTGCTTGGTGTGCGGCAGCACATGGGCGAGGAAGAGCAGCGGCGAGGTGATCTGCTCGGACTTGGAGCTGTAGTGCTCGCCAACCCAGGCCTCCGAGAAGCCGAGGCTGTCGGCATGGACGATCGCCTCGATATCCTCCATGAGGGTCGTGTGATAGTCCCTCACGTGGTTGTGGATCGGCATCATGAACAGGCCCAGCTTCATCGATCTCCTCCCTTGCACCGCGGCGATGTGCGCACGAACCCTTGGCCTGCCCGTCGCCGGGCGGCCGGGCGCACCATATACCATCGGATGCGACGCTGCATCCTAGCGCGCCGGGAGCTCGGGGCGCTCGGGGGCGTGGCGTGATCGGGACCGGGGCCATGCCTGCGGCCGAGCGGAGGCGGGCCCTTCGGGCGGCGCTCGCGAGCGGCGGGCTGCTGCGCTTTCCCGGCGCGTTTGCGCCGATCGTGGCGAAGCTGATCGAGCGCCAGGGCTTCGACGGGGTCTACGTCTCCGGCGCGGCGCTGGCTGCCGATCTCGGCCTGCCGGACATCGGGCTGGTGACGCAGAGCGAGGTCGTGGCCCGGGCGCAGGCCGTCGTGCGGGCCTGCACGTTGCCCGTCATCGTGGACGTCGACACCGGCTTCGGCGCGCCCCTCAACGCCGCCCGCACCGTCGCACTGCTGGAGGAGGCCGGGCTCGCCGGCTGCCACCTTGAAGACCAGGAGAGCCCCAAGCGCTGCGGCCATCTCGAGCGCAAGACCCTGGTGCCGACGGCGGAAATGGTGCGCCGCGTGCGTGCCGCCGCCGAGGCCCAGAGCGACCCCGACTTCCTGCTCATCGCCCGCACCGACGCGCGCGGGCCCGAGGGGCTGGAGAAGGCCATCGACCGGGCAAAGGCTTACGTCGATGCGGGCGCGGCCATGATCTTCCCCGAGGCGCTGCAGGACGAGCGCGAGTTCGAGGCCTTCCGTGCCGCCATCGACGCGCCGCTGATGGCCAACATGACCGAGTTCGGCAAGTCGCCCCTGCTCTCGCGCAAGGCGCTGGCGGAACTCGGCTACAACCTGGTGATCTACCCGGTCACGACCTTCCGGCTCGCCATGAAGGCCGTGGAGGACGGGCTCCGGGACCTCGACGAGAGCGACGATCAGCCGGCCCTCGTGCCCCGCATGATGACCCGGTCGCACCTCTATGACATCGTGGACTACGCGGGCTACGGGCGCTTCGACAGCGCGGTCCGCGATTTCTCCGAAGAGTGAGCGCGTTCTACAATAGCAGCGATTGAACGGTCCCCGATGACACATCCACCAGCAGACGGCGCGCTCGCGCGCTTCACCGTGCTCGACCTCACCCGCTACCGGGCGGGACCGACCGCGGCGCGCCAGCTTGCGGACTGGGGCGCCGACGTCATCAAGATCGAGGCGCCGGATACGCCGGGGACGGCGAGCGACCCGATCAAGGCCCGGCACGGCCCGGACTTCCAGAACCTGCACCGCAACAAGCGGAGCCTCACGCTCAACCTCAAGGAGCCGGACGGCGTCGCCATCTTCAAGCGGCTGGCGGAGAGAGCCGACGTGGTGGTGGAGAACTACCGCCCCGACGTGAAGCACCGGCTCGGCATCGACTACGAGACGCTGAGGGCGCTCAACCCCCGCCTCGTCTACGCCAGCCTTTCGGGCTTCGGTCAGGACGGCCCCTACGCGAAGCGGCCGGGCTTCGACCAGATCGCGCAAGGCATGGGCGGGCTCATGTCGATCACCGGCGAGCCCGGCCGGGGGCCGATGCGAGTCGGCATCCCCGTCGCGGACTTGAGTGCCGGGCTCTACACGGCCATCGGCATCCTGGTCGCGCTGCTGGAGCGCGAGCACTCCGGCAAAGGGCAGTGGGTGCAGTCCTCCCTGCTGCAGGCGATGATCGCGCAGCTCGACTTCCAGGCCGCGCGCTACCTATTCGAGGGCGTGGCCCCCGGCCAGGCCGGCAACGACCACCCGACCAGCATCCCCACGGGTGTGTTCGAGACCGCCGACGGCCACATCAACATCGCGACCTCCGGCGGCGCCATCTACGAGCGCCTGTGCGAGGCGCTGGGCATGCCGGAGCTGATCACCGACCCGCGCTTCGCGACCGGTGACGGCCGCTCGAAGAACCGGGCCGTGCTCAACGCGCTCATCGACGAGCGGACGCGCGCGAAGCCGAGCACCGCGTGGGTGGAGGCGTTCAACCAAGCCGGCGTGCCGTGCGGGCCGATCTACGCCATCGACGAGATGTTCGCCGACCCGCAGGTGCAGCACCTCGGCATGGCGCACCCGGTCGAGCACCCGGCCCTCGGGGAAACCCACATCGTCTCCCAGGGGACCCGGCTCAGCCGCACGCCCTTCAACGTGCACGGTGCGACGCCCGAGCTCGGCGCCCACACCGACGAGATACTGGGGGCGCTCGGCTACAGTGCGGAGGAGATCGAGGACTTGCGAGACCGGGGCGTGGTTTAGCGTGGGAACGAGATGACAAATCAACTGCTTGTGGATACCGACGGTGCCGTCGGCTGGATCACCTTCAACAACCCGGCGAAGCACAACGCGCTCTCGGTCGCCATGTGGCGCGCGCTGCCGGAGGCGCTCGACCGGCTGGAGGCGGACCCCGCGATCCGCGTGATCGTGCTCAAGGGGGCGGGCCAGAAGGCCTTCGTCTCGGGCGCGGACATCTCCGAGTTCGCGACCGAGCGCGCGAGCGAAGAGGCGGTCGCGGCCTACGACGAGCTTGCCGAAGGCGCCACCCATCGGCTGCGCAACGCGGACCGGCCGACCATCGCCATGATCCGGGGCTACTGCATGGGCGGCGGCCTCGGCCTCGCCATCGCCTGCGACCTACGCATCGCCGGCACCGGCGCCACCTTCGCGATCCCGGCCGCGCGGCTCGGCGTCGGCTACCGCATCGGCTCGCTCCAGCTGCTGACCGATCTCGTGGGCCCCGCCTTCGCCAAGGAGATCCTGATCACGGCGCGACGCTTCTCCGCCTCAGAGGCAGAGCGCATCGGCCTGGTCAACCAGGCCGTGCCCGACGACTCGCTGGACGAGACCATCGAGCGCTACTGCACCGGCATCGCCGCCAACGCGCCGCTCTCCATGCGGGCCAGCAAGCGGATGATCGCCGAGCTCGGGCGGAGCGGCGCCGAAGGGGTCGACCCGGCGCTCTGCGAGGAGCTGGTGACGGCCTGCTTCACCAGCGCGGACTACACCGAGGGCCGCACCGCTTTCGTGGAGAAGCGGTCGCCCAAGTTCACGGGCCGCTGAGCCGCGCTCTTCGCCGCAGTCGGGACCTGCGCCCGTCGCACGTGACCTGACGCGCCCCGCACGATACGACCGAACAACGAACTAATCCGGGATTCGCCGGGATTAAGCGGGATTAAGTGGGACAAGTGGGATTCGCCGGGATAAGCGGGATTAAGTGGGATAAGTGGGATTCGCCGGGACGAGGTGGGATAAGCGGGATTCGCCGGGACGAGGTGGGATCAAGTGGGATAAGCGGGATTCGCCGGGACAAACTGGGATTAACTGGGATCAAGTGGGATAAGTGGGACGTCGCGCGAGCCTGAAAGGCCTGGTGCGCGGAGTACAGGGTTGCAGGCGTGGAATCGGATTCCGCTCGTTCGACCGTCCCGTGATTTGTGACCCGAGTGCTCGTGCGCTTCATAACGCAATAGTGGCGCGGGCGGCTGGCGCTGTGCACCGCACCATGGTCCGGTGCGATGAAGGACTATGCCCTCCCGTCAGTCGCCACCTGGCAGCGCCGAATAGATCGGGACCGCGGTTTCAAGCCCGCGCTAAATCCGTTCGGAAAGCCAGATCGCGAGCCGGGTGCCGCGCTTGACCGCGGCGGAGAGCGCCTCGTAGCCGGGCGCCTGCTCGGCCCCGTGGGCAAGGCCGGTCTCCCGGTGCCGGGCCTCGTCGGCGCCGAATTCCTCGAGGGTCTGGCGTAGCTCGGCCTCGTCCTCGCCTAGACGGCGGGCCTGGCCCGCGTAGTGCTCCTCGATCACCTCCTCGACCGCGACCGTGCATGCCATCGCCGCCCGCTCGCCCAGCAGCGCGCTCGCGGCACCCAGCGCGTAGCCTGCGACGTGCCAGACCGGAGAGAGCGCGGTGGGCCGCACCCGGCGCTCGACCAGCAGAGTGTCGAAGGCGTCCAGGTGCGCCTGCTCGGCCTCGGCCATCTCGCGGATCGCGGGTGCGGCGCCGCTCTTGCCGAGCACCGCGAGCTGGCCGTCGTAGATCCGCTTCGCACCGTACTCGCCGGCGTGATCGACCCGGATCATGCGGGCGATCGTCTCCTCCCGCGTCGGGTCGCCCGGCAGGCGGTCCTCGCCGGTGACGGCGGGGCGTTCCTCTTCGCGCTTCTCGTCCTCGTTCATGTGCCCGCCCTCCAGAGCCGGACCGCGCCGACGGCCGCCACCCCCGCCATGATCACCGAGGCGATGGCGTTCCACCCTGCGAGCGAGACGCCGATCAGCGACCAGGGCACCTCGTCGCAGCGGGTGAGCGGCGCGTCCATGATCTGGGCCTTGATGTCCTCGAGCGAGCCGCCGCTCATGGGCGCGGCGCATGCGCTCTCGAACCAGCCCTGCTCGACACCGACATGGTAGACGCCGTAGCCGCACGTCACCAGGAGCGCGAGGCCGCAGACCGCGAGCAGCCCCGCGCGTGCTCGGCCGCCCACGAAGAGGGCAGCGACGAGGCCCAGCCCGAAGACGGCGAAGTGGGGATAGCGCTGGATCAGGCAGAGCGGGCAGGGCGCGAGCCCGCCCACGTGCTGGGAGAGATAGGCGCCGAGCAGCAGGCCTGCGCTAACCGCCGCGACGAGCAGGGGAATGGCGCGGCCGGCCGCCCACCGCGGCATCGTCGCGGTCACGATCTACGCGGCGTCGCCTGCCGCCAGGTCACGCCGCACGAGTGCGGCGCTGATCATGCTCATGACCACCTCGTCGCGCTGGTTCAGCACCTCCATCCGGTAGCGCACGATGCCGCGATCCGGATTCGAGCGAGAGGCCCTTACTTCCAGGATTTCACCGGCAGCACGGAGGGTATCGCCCGGGCGCACGGGCTTGAGCCAGCGCAGCTCGTCGGCCCCCGGCGAGCCGATGCTGATCTCGGGCGCGAACACCCGCGTCTGGAAGAACAGCCGGAGCGCCACGGCGATGGTCTGGATGCCGCTCGCGATGAGCCCGCCGTAGGGGCCGGCCTCGGCGTACTCGACATCCATGTGGAAGGGCTGCGGATCGTAGCGAAAGGCGAAGTCCAGAATCTCCGCCTCGCTCAAGGTCTTGCCCGCAGTCTCGAAACGCGCACCGGGCGTCAGATCGTCGAAGTACCAGTTGTACATGCAGACCCCTGATGGCGAGTGTCTAATGTAGGAAGCGCGGGTGCCTCAATCCGCGTCGCGGGCCGCGGCCATCTGCTCGAAGCCCCGGTCGAGGTCGGCGATCAGGTCGTCGGGGTCTTCGAGGCCCGCATAGATGCGGAGCAGCGGATAGGCCGGGTCCCACCGGGTCGCATCCCTCAGCTTCCAGGGATAGGTGGGGAGCGCCAGGCTCTCGTAGCCGCCCCAGGAATAACCGAGGCCGAAGAGCGCAAGCGAGTCGAGGAAGGCATCGACCGCAGGCTCCGGCACCGGCTCGAGCACCACGCCGAAGAGGCTGGATGCGCCTGAGAAATCGCGCTGCCAGAGCGCGTGGCCGGGGTCGTCCTCGAGCGCGGGATGGAGCACCCGGCGGACCTCGGGGCGCATCTGGAACCAGCGGGCGAGCGCGAGCCCGGTCTCTTGGTGCCGGTGCAGGCGGACCGAGAGCGTGCGCAGGCCGCGCAGGCCCAGGTAGGCGTCGTCCGGCCCCGGTGCCGCGCCCAGCTCCTCGAAGATGCGGCGCACCGGCTCGACGTGTTCTTCGGTGGTGGTGACCGAGCCCAGCATCGCATCCGAATGGCCGACGATGTACTTGGTGCAGGCCTGGATCGAGACGTCGGCGCCCAATGCCAGCGGTTGGCAGAACAGCGGCGAGGCCCAGGTGTTGTCCACGATCAGCACAGCGCCCCGCTCATGGGCGGCGGCGGCGAGCGCCGGAAAGTCCTGGATCTCGAAGGTGAGCGAGCCCGGCGATTCGCCCACCACCACGATGGTCTCGGGGCGCATCAGGTCCGCGATGCCGGCGCCGATGCAGGGGTCGTAGAAGGTAGTCTCCACCCCCATGCGCGCGAGCAGGCCGTTCGCGAGGGCGCGCGTCGGGCCGTAGGCACTGTCGGTCATCAGCACGTGGTCGCCGCTCTTCACGAACGCCAATAGCGCCGCCACGATCGCGGCCTTGCCGGAGCCGAACAGGTAGCAGCGGTGGCCCCGCTCCAGCGCGGCGATGGAATCCTGGAGCGGGAAGGTCGTCGGCGTGCCGTAGCGGCCGTAATAGGTCTTGCCGTACTCGCGCGGGCCGAAGGTCGCCTCCCTCAGCGCCGCCGCCGTCTCGTGCAGGATCGTGGACGCATGATAGACGGGCGGGTTGACCACGCCGTGGTTCGCCGCCGGGTCGCGCCCCATCACCGAGAGCAGCGTCTCGTCCCGGTAGCGCCCCTTGTCGCCGCTATCCTTGGTCATCGCCTACGACTGCCGGCCACGATCACGAGAACGGTCAAATGTCTGCAAAGCAATGGGTTTCCGCCGCGCCGCCGGGATGCGTCACCGCGCCCTGGTAGGCGGGGCCCACGGTTGCCGCGTACTTCCAGAGCACACCCGCCTGATAGTCGTGCGAGCGCGCGGTCCAGGACTTGCGGCGCTCCGCCAGCTCGGCGTCTGAGAGCGCCACGCTGAGCTCACCGCTGGTCGCGTCGATGGTCACCCGGTCGCCGTCCCGGAGCAGCGCGATGGGGCCGCCCACGGCGGCCTCCGGCCCCACGTGGCCGATGCAGAAGCCCCGCGTGGCACCCGAGAACCGGCCGTCGGTGATGAGCGCGACCTCCTCGCCCTTGCCCTGGCCGTAGATCTGCGAGGTGACGGCCAGCATCTCGCGCATGCCGGGGCCGCCCTTCGGCCCCTCGTAGCGGATCACGATCACGTCGCCGGAGCGGTAGTCGCGGCTGACGATGGCCTTCATCGCCTCCTCCTCGGTGTCGAAGCAGCGCGCAGGGCCCACGTGACGGAGCCGCGTGAGCCCGGCCACCTTCACGATCGCGCCTTCAGGCGCGAGGTTGCCGCTGAGCCCCACCACGCCGCCGGTGGGCGAGAGCGGCGCGGAGGTCGGCACCACCACGTCCTGCTCGGTGGGGAAGGAAACGTCTGCAAGATTCTCGGCCAGCGTCTTGCCGGTCACGGTCAGGCAGTCGCCGTGCAGGTAGCCGCCTTCCAGCAGCGCCTTGAGCACGATGGGCACGCCGCCCACCTCGAACAGGTCCTTCGCCACGTAGCGCCCGCCGGGCTTGAGGTCGGCGATGTAAGGCGTGCGCTTGAAGACCTCCGCCACCGCCGCGAGGTCGAAGTCGATCCCCGCCTCGTTCGCGATGGCGGGCAGGTGCAGCCCCGCGTTGGTGGAGCCGCCGGTGGCCGCCACCACCGTCGCCGCGTTCTCCATCGCCTTGCGGGTGACGATGTCGCGCGGGCGCAGGTTCTTGTCGATCAGGTCCATGACGCACGAGCCCGAGGCCACTGCAAACTCGTCGCGGGATTCGTAGACCGCCGGCGCGCCCGCCGAATGCGGCAGCGCGAGGCCGATGGCTTCGGAGACGCAGGCCATGGTGTTGGCGGTGAACTGCCCGCCGCAGGAGCCGCCGGAAGGGCAGGCCACGGCCTCGATTTCGGCCAGGTCCTCCTCGGTGACGTCGCCCTGGTTGAGCTTGCCGTAGTACTCGTAGACATCCATCACCGTGACGTCCTTGCCGCGGAAGCGTCCCGGCAGGATGGAGCCGCCATAGAGGAAGACGCCGGGCACGTTGAGCCGCACCAGCGCCATCATCATGCCGGGCAGCGACTTGTCGCAGCCGGCGATGCCCACCAGCGCGTCGTAGGAGTGCCCGCGCATGGTGAGCTCGACGGAATCCGCGATCACGTCGCGGGAGACCAGCGAGGACTTCATGCCCTGGTGGCCCATGGCGATGCCGTCGGTCACCGTGATAGTGGTGAACTCGCGCGGCGTGCCTCCCGCCTCGTCCACGCCCGCCTTCGCGGCCTGCGCTTGGCGGCGGAGCGTGATGTTGCAGGGCGCGGTCTCGTTCCAGGTGGTCGCGACCCCCACGATGGGCCGGCTCATCGCCTGGCGGGAAACGCCCATGGCGTAGAAGAACGAGCGGTGCGCCGCGCTCTTCGCCCCTTCGGTAATGTGCCTGCTCGGCAGCTTCGACTTGTCGAATTTCGTGCTCATGGCGCCCTTCCCCCTCGCACCGCCCACCCGCTCGGGGCGGCGCGCCAAATTCTGCTTAGGCCAGTCCCGATAGACAGAGCCCGCCGGCGCACGGCTTACTCGCCCCCGTGGGCTGCGGTCAAGCCGCGCGTGCGGTTACGACCGCATCACTGCGGAGCAATGCGCTCCAATGCCGCCTTGAGTCTGGCCTCCGCCGTGCAGGCCTCGTCGAGGCGCCCGCGCTGCTCTTCGACCACGTGGGCCGGCGCGCGCGCGAGGAACTGCTCGTTCTCGAGCTTGCTCTCCAGCTTCGCGCGCTCCTTGCCCACCTTGCCGAGTTCCCGGTCGAGCCGGGCGCGCTCCTTGTCGAACTCGATCACGCCCGCGAGCGGGAGCACGATGGTCGCCTCGTCCAGCATCATCTGCACCGAGCCGGATGGCACTTCGCCGTCCAGCGCCTCGGCCTCGCTGAGCCGGGCGAGGCGGGCGATGACCTCGCGGTGGCGGGCGAGCCGCGCCGCCGTCTCCGGCGCGCACCCACGCAAGCCCAGCGCAATGCGGGCGCCGGCCGGCACGTTCATCTCGGCCCTGACCGCACGCACCGCCGTGACCAGCCGCACCACCCAGTCCATCTCGCGCGCGGCATCGGCGTCGGCGGTGCTCTCATCCAGCGCGGGCCAGGGCGCCGTGATCAGCGCGCCCGCGCGCGCCTCGTCGATCCGGCCCCAAAGCTCCTCGGTGACGAAAGGCATGAAGGGGTGGAGTAGACCGAGGATCGTATCCAGCACCCAGGCGCAGGTCGCGCGGGTCTCGTCCTTCGCCGCCCCGTCGGGGCCGGACAGCGTGGTCTTGGAGAACTCCAGGTACCAGTCGCAGAAGACATCCCAGGTGAAGTGGTAGACCGCGCCCGCCGCCGCGTCGAAGCGGTATGAGTCGAGCGCGGCGGTCACCTCGCGCGCGGCGCGGGCAGCCTCGCCCACGATCCAGCGGTTCACGCGCTCCTCGCAGCGCTTGGGATCGAAGCCGGAGACGGGCGTGCACCCGTTCGCCTCGCAGAAGCGCGCGGCGTTCCAGAGCTTGGTGGCGAAGTTGCGGTAGCCGGCGACCCGGCTCTCGGCGAGCTTGATGTCGCGCCCCTGCGCCTCCATCGCCGCCAGCGTGAAGCGGAGCGCGTCGGCGCCGTATTTGTCGATGAGCGCGAGCGGGTCAATCACGTTGCCCTTGCTCTTCGACATCTTCTGCCCCTTCTCGTCCCGCACCAGCGCGTGGATGTAGACCGTGCGGAAGGGGATATCGCCCATGAAGTGCATGCCGAGCATCACCATGCGGGCAACCCAGAAGAAGATGATGTCGAAGCCCGTGATCATGTCGTTGTTGGGGTAGTAGGTCTCCAGCGCCTCCGTGCGCTCGGGCCAGCCGAGGGTCGAGAACGGCCAGAGGCCCGAAGAGAACCAGGTGTCCAACACGTCCTCGTCGCGGCTCAGCGGCTCCGCCCTGCCGTAGTGCTGCGCCGCCTGCTCCTCCGCCTCGGCCTCGGAGGTCGCGACGAAGACCTGCCCGTCGGGGCCGTACCACGCCGGGATGCGGTGCCCCCACCAGAGCTGACGTGAGATGCACCAGGGCTGGATGTTGCGCATCCACTCGAAATAGGTGTTGGCCCAGCGCTCGGGCACGAACCGGATGCGGCCCTCCTCCACCGCCTCGATCGCGGGCTTGGCCAGGGTCTCGGCATCGACATACCACTGGTCCGTGAGCCACGGCTCGATCACCGCGCCCGAACGGTCGCCGTGCGGCACGGTATGGAGGTGCGCTTCGACCGCCTCGATCAGGTCTTGCGCTTCGAGGTCGGCGAGCACGCGCACGCGCGCTTCCATCCGGTCGAGCCCGCGGTAGGCCTCGGGCGCGTTCTCGTTGATGCGCGCCCCGGAGTCGAACACGTTGACGATATCCAGGCTATGCCGGCGGCCGACCTCGAAGTCGTTGAAGTCATGGGCCGGCGTGATCTTGACCGCGCCCGAGCCCTGCTCGGGGTCGGCGTTCTCGTCGGCGACGATGGGCATGCGGCGGCCGACGAGCGGCAGTATGGCGTGGCTGCCGACGAGGCCCCGGTAGCGTTCGTCCTCCGGATGCACGGCGACGGCGGTATCGCCCAGCATGGTCTCGGGCCGGGTGGTGGCGACGACGATGTGCTCGCCGGGCCGCCCTTCCAGTGGATAGCGGATGTGCCAGAGCTTGCCGTCCGGCATTTCACGCTGCTCGACCTCGAGGTCGGAAATCGCGGTGCCCAGCACCGGGTCCCAGTTGACCAGGCGCTTGTCGCGGTAGATCAGCCCCTGCCGGTAGAGGGTGACGAAAACCTCGATCACCGCCCGGCTCAGGCCCTCGTCCATGGTGAAGCGCTCGCGCGACCAGTCGGGCGAGGCGCCGAGGCGGCGCAGCTGGCGCCCGATCGCGCCGCCGGATTCGGCCTTCCAGGACCAGACCCGGTCGATGAACGCCTCGCGGCCGAGGGTGCGCCGGTCGGTGCCCTCGTCGGCCAGCTGGCGCTCGACCACCATCTGCGTCGCGATGCCGGCGTGGTCCATGCCCGGCTGCCAGAGCGCGTTGCGGCCGGTCTTCCGCCGGTAGCGGGTGAGCACGTCCTGCAGGGTGTTGTTGAGGGCGTGGCCCATGTGCAGGCTGCCGGTGACGTTCGGCGGCGGCATCATCACGCACCAGGGCGCACCCCCGCCGGGGCGCCCGGCGAAGCCGCCGCTCTTCTCCCAAAGCTCGTAGAGACGGCCCTCGAAATCGGCAGGCCGATAGGTCTTCTCCAGCATCGTCGTCTCGTAACCGTTTCGGAGAGATGGCGCTAGTGCGGCAGCGGGCGGAAAGGCACCCTTCGCGAGCGTCTCACTCGGGCTCGGATCTGTCCGACGCGCGTTCGAGCTCGCGCTTGACCAGACGCTCGACCATCGGCGGCATGTGGGTGTCGAGCCACGCCTGCAGCATTGGCCGAAGCGTTTCCAACGCCTGCGCGTCGCCGGCCGGGACGTCCTTCGCGGCTTCCCGAACCCGATCCAGATGGATCACGTTGCCCTGCTCGTCCACCATGTCGACCAGGTCGAGGATGTCGTCGTCCTCGCCTGCGGTGGGTGTCGGCGCGGCCTCCGGCGGAGCGACCTCCTGGGTGCCGGAGTCCCGCCCCTCGCCTTCCGAGACGATCCGGCCGATCGACTCCAGAATCTCCTGCTTCGAAAGCTCGGGCTTTGGATTGGCCATGGGATCGTGTCGTCGGGCGCGTGACGCTCCAGTGCGAGAAACCTAGGCCAATCGGAGCTCGATTGCCACCTCGTGGACGGGCAACGGTCGCTTTGGACGCCATGCTGACCTATAATGCCGCGAGAGACACGGCTCCGGAGAAACAGGCCCCCGTGCCGGCATCGAACCTCGAAAAGCGATGCGCCGAGATCGGTCTGAAGATGACCGAGCAGCGGCGGGTCATCGCGCGCGTTCTATCGGACGCGAAGGACCATCCCGACGTGGAGGGTCTTTACCGGCGCGCGACCGCCATCGACCCTCGCATCAGCCTGGCGACGGTCTACCGCACGGTGCGGCTCTTCGAGGAGTGCGGCCTGCTGGAGCGCCACGACTTCCGCGACGGGCGGGCGCGCTACGAGGAGCATCCCGACGAGCACCACGACCACCTGATCGACCTCACATCGGGCAAGGTGGTGGAGTTCCAGAACGAGGAGATCGAGGCGCTCCAGGCCGCCGTCGCCAAGGCGCTCGGCTACAAGCTCGTGGATCACCGGCTGGAGCTCTACGCTGTCCCGCTGGACACACCCGAGGATTAGCGCAAGCGTGAGCCCATGACCGACGATGATTTCATGGCCGGGATCGTCGCCGGAAACCTCGAGGTTCGCCTGGCACGCTCGGAGGCGGATGTGGACGCCGTCCAGGCGCTGCGCTATCGCGTGTTCTACGAAGAGATGGCGGCCGACCCGAGCGGCGAAATGGCGGCACGCGAGCGCGACTTCGACCGCTTCGACTCCTATTGCGACCATCTCATGGTGATCGACCATGACCGCAGCGCCGGCGATAGGGTGGTCGGTACCTACCGGCTGCTCAGGCGCTCGGTGGCGGACGCCCACGGCGGCTTCTACTCGTCCTGGGAGTACGATATCGCCGCGATCGTCGAACAGCCGGGTGAAATCCTGGAGCTCGGCCGCTCCTGCGTCGATTCCGCGTACCGAAACGGCACCACCCTGACCCTGCTCTGGCGGGGCAACGCGGCCTACGTGCTGCACTACGAGGTGCCGATCATGTTCGGCTGCGCCAGCTTCCCCGGCACCGACCCCCAGGAACACGCCGAGCCGCTCTCCTACCTCTATCACTACCACCTCGCGCCGCCGGCGCTCCGCCCGCGCGCCAGGGACGAGCACTACGTGAACCTGGACCTGATCCCCAAGGAGGCGCTGGACAGGCGGGCTGCGCGCAAGGCCGTGCCGCCGCTGATCAAGGGCTATCTCGGGCTCAGCGGCTTCATCGGCGACGGCGGGGTGATCGACTGGCAATGGGGCAGCGTCGATGTCAGCATCGTGGTCAAGACCGACCTCGTGCACCAGCGCTACCGGGACAAGCTCACATGATCGCCTTTGCGGTGCTGCTCCGCTTCTTCGGCTGGACCGTCTGCCTGGTCCCGCTCCAACTGGTGCTCATGGCAATCCGGGCGCCGCTCTCGAAGCGCCTGCCCATGATCTGGCACCGGGGCGTCTGCCGCATCTTCGGCTTCAGAATCGAGCGCTACGGCACGGTGTCGCGAACCGTGCCCACCCTCTTCGTCTGCAACCACACGTCCTATCTCGACATCACTGCCCTCGGCGCCGTGCTGCGCGGGAGCTTCGTCGCCAAGGCCGAAGTGCGGGGCTGGCCGTTGTTCGGCTTTCTCGCCGTCCTGCAGCGGACCGTGTTCGTGGAGCGCCGCGCGTCGCGCACCGCCCATCACCGCGACAACATGGCCGCCAGACTGGAGGGCGGCGACAACCTGATCCTGTTTCCGGAAGGCACCAGCAACGACGGCAACAGAGTGCTCCCGTTCAAGAGCGCCTTCTTCGGCATCGCCGAAAACCCGGTCAGGGGCAAGCCGCTCGTGGTCCAGCCGGTCTCGATCGCGTATACGCGGCTGAACGGGATCCCCATGGGACGACCCTACAGGCCGTTCTACGCCTGGTACGGCGACATGGAGCTCGCGGGTCACCTCTGGAATGTCGCGGGCCTCGGCAATGCCACCATCGCCATTCAGTTCCATCAACCGGTCACGATCGAGCAGTTCTCATCCCGCAAGGAGATGGCCGAGGCCTGCCAGGCCGCGATCGCAGACGGGGTCTCGCGTGCGATCAGCGGCAAGCTCACCCCGCCGATCAGGAAACGATTCTGGGCGCCGCGGCCCGCCTGAACGGTCGACCCTCCCCAAGCGCAGCGGGCAAGATCGCCCGATCGCATCGCTTGAATGGGGGCCGCCGGGACGCTCGGCCGCTCACCCATGCAACGGTTCTCCGTCGGAGCGGACCCGCGGCCGCGCGACGGCTTCACGCAGATAGAGCGGCCGCACGGCAGTGACTCCTCCTCCCGTTTCGGCGCGGGCGACGGCACGGCGTACCAGTACGCGGGCATCGGGCGTGGGCGAGCCAGGCGCAGGGCGCGCGTCGAGCGCCGGCGCCAGCGCCGCGAGCGCAACCGCCTGCCCCGTGCCCGCCACGACGAGCCGGCCGCCGGTCTTCGCCTCCGCCAAGAGATCGGGCAACGCCGCCGCGTGGAGGGCCCGAGGTTCGAGAATCGCGCTCAGCGAGGGGTCGAAGAGCTGGACGTAGAGACGCCCCCGCCCGGCGTCGAGCGCGGCGAGAACCGGCCCGCCGCGCTGGGCTTCAGGAACGCCGGCGGCCAAGACTTCAAGCGTCGAGAGGCCGATCAGCGGTCGATCCAAGGCGAGCGCGAGGCCGCGAGCCGTCGCCAGGCCGATCCGAATACCGGTGAACGAGCCGGGGCCGACCGTGACGGCGAACCGGTCCACCGCAGAAAGGGCGATGCCCCCCTCGGCCGCGACCTCGCGCAGCATGGGCACGAGCGCCTCGGCGTGCCGACCGCCTGTTTCCATGCGCCGATAGGCCGTCACTTCTCCGTGCGCCCAGAGCGCGGCCGAGCAGGCCGGCGTCGCCGTGTCGAACCCGAGTAGCGTCAACCCGTCCAGGGCCATGAGCCGTTCGCTGCCATCACGTCGCTCGCGGCGGCTCTAGCACCCGCCCGGCCTTGCCCGCAACCATGCAACTGGGAGCATGCCGGTGCTATGTTGTCGTGCTTGCCCTTCGCCGCGACGTCTCCGGGCCCATGACCGATCTGGTCGAGATCGCACCGCCGCGCTTCGACGTATCGCTGGCGCTCGCCTACGCCACCGCCGACAACGTCACCGGCCACCGCATCTACGGCAGAGCGGCGTGCTACCTCCACCGCGACGCTGCGTCGCTGCTCGACCGGGCCATCGACCTCGCCGGCACCCAGGGCCTGAAGCTGATCATCTTCGACGGCTATCGGCCGGTGGAGGCGCAATGGGCGCTCTGGCGGCAATGTCCGGACCCGACCTTCCTCGCGGACCCGCGGCGCGGCTCGCCGCACTCACGGGGCGTCGCGGTCGACCTCGGCCTTGTGGATCGGGAGACCGGCGTGCCGCTCGACATGGGCACCGGCTTCGACGATCTCACGCCGCGCGCATTCCACGGCAGCACTGCGCCGACACCGACGTCCCAACGCAACCGGATGCTGCTGCTCGGCCTGATGGCGTCGGCCGGTTGGGACCACTATCTCAACGAATGGTGGCACTATCAGTTGTTCGCACCGCGCCGCTATCCCCTGCTCTGGGACTCGGCGGCAGGCACGGGATTGATGGCTCCATGACACTTCGTCCGCTCCTCTGCACCGGCCGCGCCGCGTGTATCGCCTTCGCCATGGCCGCCACGACAGCCGTCGGCAGCGCCGCCGCCATCGCCGCCGATTCCGCGGTGATCCTGCAATACCACCGCTTCGGCGAGGACGCGTACCCGTCGACGAGCGTGACGCTCGACCAATTCGAGGCGCACATCGAGCACCTCTCGAGCGGCGGCTACACCGTGCTGCCGGTTCCCGAAATCCTCGCCGCACTCGACGCCGGCCGGCCCCTCCCGGAGCGCACCATCGGCATCACCGTCGACGATGCGACGCGCTCGACCTTCGTGGAGGCGTGGCCTCGTCTGGAGGAAGCGGGCTTTCCCTTCACCGTGTTCGTCTCCACCGACCCGGTCGACCAAGGCCACGCGGGCATCATGAGCTGGGACGAGCTCCGTATGCTGGTCGCGGCCGGGGTCGCCATCGGCAATCACGGCGCGGCGCACGGGCGCATGTGGCAGAACGACGACGCAGCAAACAGGGACGACCTCGAAAAGGCGCGCCGGCGAATCCGGGAGGAGCTCGGCTTGGAGCCCACGTTCTTCGCCTACCCCTACGGCGAATGGAACGGCGCGCTACGAACGCTCGTCGCGGAGTTGGGCTTCACCGCAGCCTTCGGCCAGCACTCCGGCGCCGTCGGAGCGCATTCGGACGCGCTCAACCTGCCGCGCTTCGCGCTGAATCGACGCTACGGGGAATTCGACCGCTTCAAGCTGATCGCGGAGACCCTGCCGCTCGGCGCTCGCGCCGTGACGCCGGCAGATCAAGTCTTGACGGAGAATCCGCCGACGATCGGCTTCACGATCGAGCCGCCGCTGGCGAACCGCGGCAGTCTCAACTGCTTTGCGTCAGGCGGCGTTGGCACGACCCTCGACCATCAAGAGGGGAGCCGCGTGGAGGTGACCTTGGACCGGGCGTTCCCACCCGGACGGGCCCGGCTCAATTGCACCGCTCCCGCCGGAGACGGGCGCTGGCATTGGTTCGGCCTGCAGTTCGTTGCGCCCTGACGCCCGGGCTGCGTCAATCAGATAGGCGGTCGCCGGTTCGGCGGGTCGATCACCGCCGTCCACTGGCGGTTGTTCAACCACGCCCGGTCGAAATCGCCGAGCCGGTTCTGGCGGATGATCTGGCGGATCGACTTGACGTAGGCCCCGCGTCGCTCCGAATAGCTCCCTAGCTCGCCGGCCAGGACGTGGCCGCTGATCGTTTCACCGTCTTTGCGCAACCGCGAGCGCTCGCGGCGAAAGTCCTCATAGGCCCAGTGGCTGTTGAGGTTGTGCACGTAGGCCCGCACCGCAGCCAGCAGATTGTCGTGGCTGCGCACGCGATGGCGCCTGTCGGCGTCCCGCTGCGCGGGCACTATGCCCGGCTTGGCGTTGTACGTGTATTGACCGAAGAGGGCGTTGCCCTGTCGCGCGAAGCGGGAGGTGCCCCACCCCGACTCTTCCGCCGCCTGTGCCAGCGCCAGCGAGGGAGGCACGACATCCATCCGGTTCAGAAGCTCCTGCACGTCGAGCGAGTCCGTTCCGTAGAGATCGGCCATTGTGACGAGCCATTTCCGGTCGGCGGGCGAGATCGTGTCGGCGGGAGAGAGCATGTCGGCCCGCGTGAGCCTGTCTGCCAGTCGCTCCAGCCGCCAGCGGGCGGAGGTGATCTCTTCGTTGACCTGAAGGATGATCGGGAGGACCGCCTGAACGAAGAGATGCTTCTTCGCATTGACAGGCGACATGTCGGCGAGATCGCGCGGGAGCGCGTCGAGGTAGAAGCGCGGTACGGGGCTGGCCGCCCTCCGCACTTGGTCGAGGTCGTAGCCGATGGACGCGAAGCGCGCGATGACGGCGTTGGCCGAAGTGCCCCGCGTCGAAGGCTTGAGCACGACCGACGGAATCGTGTCTGTCGTGCCGGTATGCACCTGCTTGCGAGGCTTCGACATCAGCGGGAGCGGCGGCGGATCTTCAGCCTGCAGCGTCCCAAGCTGCATTATCGTCGGCGCGTCGCGGGGCGACGCGGCAATCGGCCGATCGGGCAGCGTCGTTGCCTCTTGCCACGCGGCCTGCCGCGGATCGCCGGGAGGCACGGGAGTCAGCGTGAGAAGCCGGCCAATCACTGCGGGCGGACGAATATCCTGAGGTATCGACCCCGACAGAGAGAAGACCAACTTCAAGCGGTCGGGCGCGGCCGGGAAAACGTCCCTGATTGCGGGCGCTTCTGCCACGGCGACCGTCGTCGGCCCCGGCCCGAAGGCGAGGAAGCCCAATGGCGATGCGTCTCGGGCGGCGGCCGTCTTGATCGGGTCGACCCCGGCCGCGGTCACGGCGAGAGCCGCGAGCGCCGCGACCCCCAGCGCGCCAAGCGTCGGCCGGGGGGCAACCCTCGGACCGCTCGCCAGCTTCGGCGGCAACGCCTCACGTGCATGCCGCCGGAACAACGGGGCACTCCCCCTCCGCGCGCGCGCGGAGGCCCGCCCCTCGGCACTCAACAAAACGCCCTATCTCCCTCCCCCGGCTTCGCCAGGGATGTACGAGCCGCGCTAGACGGCGCGCACCTCCACGACTTCCGGGATGTAGTGTTTAAGCATGTTCTCGATGCCCATCTTCAGGGTCATGGTCGAGCTGGGACAGCCCTGACACGATCCCTGGAGCTGAAGCATCACGATGCCGTTTTGAAACCCCTGATACGTGATGTCCCCGCCGTCCTGTGCCACGGCCGGTCGCACCCGCGTATCGAGCAGCTCCTTGATCTGGGCGATGATCTCCGCATCGGCACCGTCGTCCGCCACCTCCTCTGCCGTCTGCGCGGCATCGTCGAGGAGCAGCGGATGGCCCGCCACGAAGTGTTCCATGATCACGCCGAGGATCACGGGTTTCAGCAGCTGCCAGTCGGCATCATCGGACTTGGAGACAGAGACGAAGTCGCCACCGAAGAATACGCCGGTGACGCCATCGACCTGAAACAGCCGCCGCGCTAGCGGCGAACGCTCCGCCGATTCGACATCGCGGAAGTCCGCGGTCCCAGACGACATCACTGCCTCTCCGGGCAGAAATTTCAATGTCGCCGGGTTCGGGGTCCGCTCGGTCTGGATGAACATGCTTGTCCCAACCCTGCCCATAGTGGGCGCCTAACCGTTATCCAGAGTGCGAATAACGTCAAGTCCAATGGCTATCCCGTTGAATCACCGCGTATTTCTAAGTATTGCACAGTTTATCCACAGTGCAGAATTGCACCATCGGCACCCTGCAGTTCGGGTCGCGCAGCGGTTACGTCAGATCCTGGAGCTGCTGCTCGTCCAGGTTTCCGGGCACGACCACGAGCGGGATATTGAGCTGACCGGCGAGCTGGCCGGCGAGCCATGAAATCAGCGATCCGCGTCCCTGGTCGGGCGGGGCCGCGCCGACGACTAGCAGGTTGATGGCCTCGTTCTCGTCTATGTGGCCCAGGATCTCGTCGCCGATTCCGCCCTCGCGCACCGCGACGCTCGGCGGCTCTCCGGTGACCTCCTCCACCTTGGCGGCGATGGCGTCGAGGAGAGCCTCCGCCTCCTCCCGCGTCTCCTGCCGCATCAGCTCGCCGACCGCGGCCCAATGCTGGAACTCGGGCGGCTGCATGACGTGAAGGAGCGCCACCCCGCCGCCAGAATTCTTGGCGCGTAGCGCGGCGAATCGTGCCGCGACCTCGGAATGGCCATCGTCTGCGACGCAGACCAGGAAGGTGACCTGACCAGCGACGTGGGCCGCGCCCGGTTCGGGCGGCGTCTGTTCGGTCATGGCATCGATCCCGCCGCGTCCTCAGCCCTTGCGGAAGGCGAAGCTGCCTAGCCATCCTGCCACCAGCGCGAGCGCGATAGCAATGACGCCGTAGAGGGCGTCGTCCGTCCGCGCGAAGGTGGAAATATCCGCCGAGAATCCGGCCTTCTCGATGCTCAGCGCCGCCGAGCGCGTGCTGAGCACTTTGCCGTCGACCAGGAGCATTGCTTCTACCAGATAGTCTCCGGTCGGCACGTGGGCGGGCAGGTCGATCATCGTGCGGAACAGGCGCTCGTCGATAAACTCGACGATGCCTGGCTCGGACTTGTAGAGAGAGTCGCGTTCCCTGTCGCGGTGAAGTGCCGCACGGAACTCATCCGCGTCGCCCGACGTGTCGAACCAGATGGCCTCCAGCAACAGGCGCTTCGAGCCCAGCTGCTCGCGATCGAGAAACTCTTCGGGGGCGATGTCTTCGAGCGGACCCGAGGCTGAGACGAAGTAGTAGCCGGGCACGTTGCGGAAGGCGATCGCCTCCCGGTTGACCCAGATACCGACCGACCGCAGCTTGCGGCGCACCACCACGGGCTCCTCAGGGCCGCGCACGGAGACCACGACATCTCCCGCCACGTCGGTCGCGCCGAAGAGCAGGATCGAGGTGCCGGCGAAGTTCGAATCGATCTCGATGCGATGGGTGGACAGCGCGATCAGCAGGGGCTCGTCATGCTCCTGCGCGACCGCGCGACCGGCTTCCGGCATCGCAATCGCCGCGGCGACAACAGCCATCCCGAGCAGTTGCAGCACGCGCTTCATCAGTTCCCCCACAGCGGCGCAACTGCGAAGGGGTCGTCCGGCATGATCACCAGCGAATAAGCCAGCCGACCGCCGACCGCGAGCACCATGAGTGCGAGTAGGCCCCGGAGATGCTCCGCCCGGATGCGCCCGCCGATCCGCGTGCCGTACTGGGCGCCGATCACGGCACCGACCGCCAGCAGGAGGCCGAGGATGATATCGACGTTGTTGTTGTTGATGGCGTGGGCGAAGCACGAGACCGAGCTGATCACGATGATGCCGAGCAGCGACGTGCCCACCACCACCGCCGTCGGCATGCCGATGAGGTAGATCATCGCCGGCACCATGAAGAACCCGCCGCCGACACCCATGATGGAGGCGACGATGCCCATCAGAAAGCCGAGCATGAACGGCGGGATCGCGCTGACGTAGAGGCGGGAGCGCCGGAACCGGAGCCTGAGCGGCAGCCCGTGAATCCAGGTGTGGACATGGGCCTTGCGGCGCACCGTACGCTGCCGCCGCACCGTTGCCCTCAGGCTCTCGACTGCCATCAGGCAGCCGACCACCGTGAGAAACACGACGTAGCAGAGCGACACCACCAGGTCGACCTGCCCGGCGTCGCTCAGCAACCTGAAGAGGTATGCGCCGAGCCAGGCGCCGCCGGCGCCGCCGCAGGAGATCAGCGCGCCGATCAGGAAATCGACGTTGCCGCGCCGCCAGTGTGCCATCGTGCCAGAAACCGACGACGCGATGATCAGGTTGGTGCCGGTGCCGACGGCGACCGAGGGCGTGACGCCGAGGAAGATCAGGAGCGGCGTCATCAGAAAGCCGCCGCCCACGCCGAACATGCCCGACAGCAGGCCCACGCCCCCGCCGAGCACGAGCAGAATCAGCGCATTGGCTGAAAGCTCGGCGATTGGGAGATAGATCTCCATCGGAAAAACGGCGTGGTGCGTGTGGGGATGCGCACGTTACATGCGCCTCGCGCTCAAGTTGCGCAAGCGAAAAGTCTGTAATCGTGCAGTTTTTTCGCCCAATCGGGCCGCAGGTCGCCGCCCGGCGCCGCTCAGGCGTCGAGCAGCCCCATGATGCGCCGCACTTCGGTGAGGTTGGCATCCGCGATTTGCCGGGCGCGTTCGGCACCGTCGGCCAGCACCCCGTCGATGTAGCCGGGGTCCGCCAGCAGCTCGCGCATGCGTGCGGCGAGCGGGCCGAGCGTCTCGATCGCGAGATCGGCGAGCTTGCCCTTGAAGTCGGCAAAGCCCATCAGGGAATGCTCGGCCGCCACCCTTTCGATGGGCTCGTCCACGAGCGCCGCGTAGATGCTGAGCAGGTTCGAGGCTTCGGGCCGGCGTTCGAGGTTGTAGGCCAAGCCGGGCTCGGAATCGGTCTTGGCACGCTTGATCTTGAGCGCGATCGTGTCGGCATCGTCGGTCAGGTTGATCCGCGCGTAGTCGGACCCGTCCGACTTGCTCATCTTGTTGCGGCCGTCTCGCAGGCTCATCACCCGCGTCGCGGCGCCGAAGATCATCGGCTCGGGCAGGGGGAAGAAATCCCGGTCGTAGGCGCGATTGAAGGCGCTCGCGATGTCGCGGGAGAGCTCCAGGTGCTGCTTCTGGTCCTCGCCCACCGGCACGGCCTCCGCGTGGTAGAGCAGGATGTCGGCCGCCATCAGCACCGGGTAGGCATAGAGGCCGAGCAGCGCGCTGTCCCGTTTCTTCCCCGCCTTCTCCTTGAACTGGGTCATGCGGTTGAGCCAGCCGAGCGGGGTGAAGCAGTTGAGGATCCAGGCGAGCTCCGCGTGCCCCGTCACGGAGCTCTGGTTGAAGATGATGCAGGTCTTGGGGTCGAGCCCGGCGGCGATCAGTCCGGCCGTGACCTCGCGGGTGTTGCTGGTAAGCTCCTCCGGATCCTGCGGCACGGTGATCGCGTGCAGATCGACGATGCAATAAATGCAGTCGTACTCCCGCTGCATCGCGACCCAGTTCTTGATCGCGCCGAGATAGTTGCCGAGGTGCAGGTTGCCGGTCGGCTGTACGCCGGAAAAGACCCGCTTCATGTCAGGAACGCTCCACCGGGGGCGCGCCTTATCGCGCCCCCACGCGGCGCCGTCAACCTTGGCCTTAGTCTTGGCTTTGGTCTTGGACTTGCCGCCGGGCCAGCAGCGCACGCATTTCGCCCACCGATACAACCCTCGTGGCGACAGCGAGCGCGCCGTAAGCGACGAGGCCGGCGGCGACGAGGGCGGCGAGCGCCGCAATGCGCATACCTGCGGTCTCGAGCGTCATCTCCAGGGCAAGCGCGAGCGCCCAGAGCACGACCGCCATGCCCGCCGAGGCCGCGATCATGCGCGGTAGCCGTCGTTTCAGCCTGCCGTCGGGCTTGAGGAAACCGCGCCGCGCGAGGCCCGCAGCCAGAAGACCCACGTTGAGCCAGCCGGCGAGCGTGGTTGCCAGCGCGATCCCGACATGGGCGAGCGGCCCCATGAGAATGAGGTTCAGCACGACATTCACCACGAGGCAGAGCACCGCAATTCGCACCGGCGTCCTGGTGTCCTGACGCGCGAAGTAGCCGGGCGCCAGCACCTTGATGAGTACGAACGCGGGCAACCCCGCGGCGTAGGCGATAAGCGCCCCGGCCGTTGCGTCGCTTTCCGCCACGCCGAACGCGCCGCGCTCGAACAGGACCGCGATCACCGGGCTCGCGATGACGACGAGTGCGACCGCCGCCGGGATCGCCAGCAGCAGCGCCATCTCGATCGCCCGGTTGAGACTGTTCGCCGCATCGTCGGTTTCGCCCGCGCGGAGCTGACGGCTGAGCAGGGGCAGCAGCGCGGTCCCCACCGCGACGCCGACGACGCCGAGGGGAAGCTGGTTCACGCGGTCGGCGTAGTAGAGATAGGAGACCGAGCCCGGCGGCAGCAGTGACGCGATGATGATGTCGACGACGAGGTTGATTTGCGCGACGCCGGCACCGAGCGCCGCCGGTGCGGCGAGGATCAGCAGGCGCTTGACCCCAGGCGTGAGCCGAGGCCAGCGCAGGCGGAGCGACATCCCCGCGCGCCGGCTGGCGACGATCAGCCAGACGAACTGCACGATCCCGCCGACCGTGACGCCCACCGCCAGCGCATGCCCCGGCGTCTCGGTCCAGCGCGCGAGCCCGAGCAGGGCCCCGATCAGGCAGAGATTGAGCAGGATCGGCGTCGCCGCCACGGCGGCGAAGCGATAGAGCGAGTTCAGCACCCCGCCGAGGAGGGAGACGAGCGAAATCAGGAGGATGTAAGGGAACGTGAGCCGTGTGAGCTGCACGGCCAGATCGAGCTTGCCGGGCTCGTCCGCGAAGCCGGGCGCCAGCGCGTGCATCAGCCACGGCATCACGATCTGGGCTGCGATGACGAGTACGAGCAGCGTCCACAGCAGGACGGTCAGCACGTCTTCGGCGAACGACTTGGCCGCCTCGCGCCCGTCGCGTTCCAGCGTGCCGGCGAAGAGCGGCACGAAGGCCGCGTTGAACGCGCCCTCCGCAAACAGTCGCCGCAGGAAGTTGGGCAGCTTGAAGGCGACGAAGAAGGCATCGGCGACCGGGCCGGCGCCGAGCACCGACGCGATCAGGATGTCGCGCAGGAAGCCGAGAACGCGCGAGCCCATGGTGTAGCCGCCGACCGTCGCGGCCCAGCGGGCGAGTGCCATCGGCTACTCGGGCGGCCGGTAGAGGCCCGGCAACTTAGATGGCCGCGCGGCGAAGCGGCACGGGATCGTCCGAGCGCTCTTCGGGCGCAACGCCGGGCTCGCGCTTGAGCATCTCGGTCAGGCGGCCCTGCACCTGCGCGATCTGGGCATCGTGGGATAGCTTCAGGCCGAAGCGGTCCTTCACGTAGAACACATCGACGGCGCGGGAGCCGACCGTCGAGATATGCGCCGAGTTGATCGAGACGCCGAAGGCGCTGAGCGTCCGCGTAATGTCGTATAGAAGTCCCGGCCTGTCGCGCGCGCTCACCTCGATCACCGTGTAGCCGCGGCTCGCGCCGTTATCCACGAGGACGTGCGGCTCAAGCGCGATCGGGGCGGAGCGGGTCGGCGCCGGCGCAGCCACGAAGGCCGCTTCATCCGTGCGTCCGGCACCTGCGTCATCGTCGGAGAGCGCGCGGACCACGGTCTGTTCGAGCCGCTCCAGGCGCTCTTCGTCGCGAATCGCGCTGCCGTCCGCGGCTTGAATCCAGATCGTGTCGATGGCCATCCCGTCGCTGGTGGTGAAGACGCGGGCATCGACGATGTTCACACCCGAATTCGCCATTGCGCCGGCAATGGCGGCGAACAGGCCGATGTAATCGGGCGTATAGAGCGTCATCTCCGTCGCTTCCCTGGCCTGGTCGATGCGGGTCTCGACCAGGGGCCCCCTGCCCCCGCCTCGCACGAGGCGGGCGTGGCGCTCCTGCATGCCGCTGTCGGTGGACAGCCAGTAGGTATCGGGAAGCCTGGCCTCGAAGTGCGCGATGTCGGCCTCGGTCCAATCTGCGAGGCGCTCGCGCAGCTTCTCCCGGGCCTTCGCCACCCGTGCTTCCCGATCCTCGGCCTCGCGGCCGCCGGCGAGCACCGCCTCTGCCCGGTGATAGAGCATGCGCAGCAGAGACGCCTTCCACGCCGTCATCCGCCCCGGTCCCACGGCGGTGATGTCGGCGGCGGTGAGCACCAGCAGTAGCCGCAGGCGCTCCAGCGAACGGACCCGGCCGACGAAGTCGTCCACGGTGCGCGGATCGTTCGGGTCGCGTTTGAACGCGGTCATGCTGAACAGGAGGTGCCAGCGCACGAGCCAGACGGCGGTCTCGACCTCGTCCGGTGTGAATTCCAGCCGGGTGGCGACGTCGCGCGCGATATCGGCACCGATCTCCGAGTGGTCGCCGCCCCGCCCCTTCGCGACGTCGTGCAGGAGGATCGAGAGATAGAGCACGTCGCGCATCCTGAGCTGGTGAACGAGGGTGCTGGCGAGCGGGAGCTCGTCGGTGAACGCGCCGCGCTCGATGGCGGCGAGCACGCCGACGGCCCGGATGCTGTGCTCGTCGACCGTGTAGACGTGATAGAGATCGAGCTGGGTCTGCGCGACGACACGGCCGAAGTCGGGCAGGAAGCGCCCCATCACCCCGGCCTCGTTCATCATCCGCAGAATCTTCTCGGGGTCGCGCCTGTCGGTGAGGATCGCGCGGAAGGCGCGGTTGGCCTCCGGGTCGGCGCGCACCTCCGCAGTGATCAGCCCGTGGCCCTGGTGAATCAGGCGCAGCGTCGCCGGATGGATGTCGCGGCCTTCGATCTGGGCGCGGCGAAAGATCGTCAACAGGCGCACCGGGCGCTCGCTGAAGGTGTCTTCGCCGACCGCGGCGATGCGCCCGCCAGAGACGAACAGCCCGTCGCGGGCGGGTCCCGTCACCGTGCCGGAGCGGTGGACCGGAGCGGTGTGGAGCCGCTCTGCCTCCAGCACCGCACAGAAGACCCGCGTGAGCTCGCCTACCTCCTTCGCCACCAGGAAATAGTGTTTCATGAAGCGCTCGACGGCCAGATTGCCGCGGCGCGGCCCATATCCCATGCGTGCCGCGATTTCCGGCTGTCGGTCGAAGGTGAGGCGGTCCTCCGCGCGGTCGCAGACGATGTGGAGGTGGGCGCGGACCCGCCACAGAAAATCTTCCGCCCGCGCGAAGCGATCGTACTCGTGCCGATTGAGCACGCCGCGCTCGACGAGCTCGCCGAAGCGCTCGACGCGGTAGAGGTACTTGGCGATCCAGAACAACACGTGGAGGTCGCGCAAGCCGCCCTTGCCGTCCTTCACGTTGGGCTCCAGGAGATAGCGGGACCCCCCTGCCCGCACGTGGCGCTGGTCGCGCTCGCGGAGCTTGGCGGCGACGAACTCGGCCTCGGTGCCGGGCACCAGCTCGGCGAGAAAACGCCGGCGGAACCCGTCGTAGAGCGCCCGGTCGCCCCACACGTGGCGCGATTCGAGCACCGAGGTCCGGATCGTCATGTCGTCCCGTGCCCGCCGCAAACATTCGGCGACCGAGCGGGTTGCATGGCCGACGGAGAACCCCAAGTCCCACATCATGTAGAGCAGATGCTCGACGATCTGCTCGCTGCGGCCGGTCAGCTTGTATGGATGCAGGAAGAGGATATCGACATCGGAGTGGCGCGACAGATCGCCCCGGCCGTAACCGCCAACCGCCACCAGCGAGAGACGGTTGGCTGTGGTCGGATTCGGCTCGGGGTAGATCGTGCGTGCCGCGCGATCGAGCAGCACGCGGAGCAGCAGGTCGATCAGGGAGCTTTGGGCCGCAACGATCTCGGCGCCCGACGCGCCTGCATCGAGGCGCCGGCAAAGCTGCCTGCGGCCGTCGTCGCGGGCACGCCGCAAGTGTTCGAGGACGCCCTGTCGGTCGTCTCGCCCGAGCCGGGCGATCGCGCCTTCGAGAGCGCGTCGGTCGACGAGCTCCGGCCTCGTTTCAGGCGCGTTCATCGCCGCCGGCACGGGCCGCAGGCTGCCACGGACTGTCCCTCGCCGTGGCGTACACCGTTCGCCGAGCCGGGTCCCATAGCGTTGCAACGTGCCCTCATTTGACGAACGCCCGTGCGCTCACAGGGAATTGCGGGGCGCGGGCGGCGCGGTCATGTATAATCCTGAGCGGCGCCGCGATCGCCCCTCCAATTCGATTGCCCGGCGTAGCCCGGCCGTGCGCCGTCGTTCGATCATAGCCACTCGTTTGCCACCATGGACCTGCTCGTCGACAAACTAAACTATATTTGGCCGTTTCTCGCGGTGATCACGCCTGTGGTCTTCTTCCACGAGCTCGGCCACTACCTCGTCGCCAGACTCAACGGCGTGCGCGTGGAAGTGTTCGCGGTCGGCTTCGGTCCGGAGATCGTCGGCATCGACGACCGCCACGGCACGCGCTGGAAGCTCTGCGCGCTGCCTCTCGGCGGCTACGTGAAGTTCCACGGCGACGCCGACGTCGCCAGCACGTCCGCCGAGGAAGACGACGGGCCGCCACCGTCCGATTCGTTCTTCGCCAAGTCCGTGGGCCGGCGCTCGGCCATCGCGTTCGCGGGCCCGTTCGCGAACCTGCTGCTGGCGGCGGCAATCTTCGCCATCTTCTTCATCGTCGTCGGCCAGCGCTACACCCCGGTGGAGATCGGCACCGTGCGCGACGGCAGCCCCGCCGCCGTCGCCGGGCTTCAGACGGGTGACAGGCTGGTCGAGCTCAACGGCAGCAGCATCGAGCGCTTCGAGGAGCTGAACTTCACCCTGCTCCAGAGCCTGGGCGAGCCGATCACGCTCGCGGTCGAACGGGACGGTGCGCTACTGGAATTCACGGTGACGCCGGAGATCGTCGAGGTGCTGGACGCCTTCGACCGGCCGCAGCAGCTGGGCGATATCGGGGTGGGACCGTTCATGCCGGCCTCGGTCTCGCAAGTGGTCGCAGGCAGCCCGGCCGAGCGGGGCGGCCTCCAGGCCGGCGATGACATCGTCCGCATCGGAGGCGTGGCGATCGAGGGCTTCGACCACCTGCGCACCATCGTGGAACGCAACGCGGGCGTGCCGCTCGCCTTCGTCGTCGAACGGGGCGGCAGCGAGGAGACGCTGACCGTCACCCCGGACGACGTGAACGGGACGGGGCGGATCGGCGTCTATCCCGAAGCGCAGACGGCGTTCCGCGATCTCGGGGTCGGCGAGTCGATCTGGGCGGGGATCGAGCACACTTATGCGCTCGCCGCCGCCAATCTCCGCGCGGTCGGCCAGATGATCGTCGGCTCCCGCTCCACCGAGCAGTTGAGCGGCCCCGTCGGCATCGCCGTCATGTCGCGCAGCGTGCTCGAGCGCGGCGTCGCCGGCTTCGTGGAGTTCGCCGCGCTGATCTCCATTGCGCTTGGCCTGATCAATCTGTTCCCGATCCCGCCGCTCGACGGCGGACACCTGCTGTATAACGGCCTGGAAGCGCTGTTCCGGCGCCCGCTGAACGCCCGGATTCAGCAAATCGGCACGACGGTCGGGCTAACGCTCGTTATCGCATTGATGGTATGGGTGACGACGAAGGACATAATCGGTCTGACCTCATGACCCGGCGAGCTAAGCAAATGCCTGGAACGACGACGGCAGGTTCAAGGGGCCGGATGCGACACGTCGCCTGGCTGGCGGCAGTCGTCATCGGCGTCTGGATGAGCGCGGCCACGGCGCAAGCGCAGACGATCGACTCCGTGCTCGTCGAGGGAAACGAGCGCATCGAAGCGGATACCGTGCGGTCTTATGTGTCGGTCGGCCCCGGAGACGCGTTCGATTCCGATGCAGTCAACCAGTCCCTCAAGAGCCTGTTCGAGACCGGCCTGTTCGCCGACGTGGCCATCCGGCGGGAAGGAAATGCCCTGGTCGTCAGCGTGGTCGAGAACCCGATCATCAACCGCGTGGTCTTCGAGGGCAACGACGCGATCGCGGACGAAGAGCTCGAGTCCGAGATTCAGCTTCAGCCAAGGGTTGTCTACACCCGGCCGCGGGTGCAGGAAGACCTGCAGCGGTTGACGGAAATCTATCGGCGTAGCGGCCGATTTGCCGCCACCATCGAGCCCAAGGTCATCCAGCTTGAGCAGAACAGGGTCGATCTCGTCTTCGAGGTGAACGAGGGGCCGGTTACCGGCATCCGGCGGATCAATTTCATCGGCAACGGCCGCTTCAGCGACAGCGCGCTCCGGGATGTCATCCAGACCGTAGAGAGCGCGTGGTATCGCTTCGCCACGAGTGCCGACACTTACGATCCCGACCGGCTTACTTTCGATCGCGAGCTGCTCCGCCGGTTCTATCTCGCCAACGGCTACATCGACTTTCGCGTTGTCTCGGCGGTCGCCGAGCTCACGCCCGACCGTAGCGATTTCATTGTCACCTTCTCGATTGAAGAAGGGGAGCGCTATCGGGTGGCGACCATCGACATCGAAAGCCAGCTGCGGGACCTCGCGCCGGAGCAGCTGCTACCGACCGTCGAGATCGTAGCGGGCGATTGGTACGATGCCGAGCAGGTCGAGGAGACCCTGGTCGCGCTCTCGGAGGTCGTTGGCAGCCTTGGCTACGCGTTCGTCGACGTCCAGCCTCGCGTCGAGCGTGACCGCGAGGCCACGACCGTCGACGTGACCTTCGAGATCGACGAGGGCCCCCGGGTCTACGTCGAGCGCATCGACATCGTGGGCAACGTCCGCACCCTTGACGAGGTGATCCGTCGCGAGTTCCGGTTGGCCGAGGGCGACGCCTTCAATTCGGCGCTCATCCGCCGCTCCCGCCAACGCATCATGAACCTGGGATTCTTCAGCAAGGTCGAAATCGGCACCAGCGCAGGCTCGGCACCGGATCGTTCGGTGCTCACTGTAGAGGTCAGCGAAGTGCCCACCGGCGAACTCAGCTTCGGCGCCGGCGTCTCGTCGGCGGACGGCGTCCTTGGCGATATTTCCATCAGGGAACGCAATCTGCTCGGGCGCGGCCAGGATCTCCGGCTCGCGCTAACGGCCTCGGCCCGCCGCCAGGAGATCGACCTGAGCTTCACCGAGCCCTACTTCATGGACCGCGATGTCGCCGCCGGCTTCGACGTGTTCAACCGGACGATCGATCTGCAGGAGGAGAGCTCGTACGACCGCGACACCATCGGCTTCTCGGTGCGTGCAGGATATCCGTTGGCCGAGCGCTTGCGGCATACCGTCTCCTACTCGCTCAAGAACGACGAGGTCAGCGATTTCGCGGAGGACACGTCGCGGTTCATCCGCGAGCAAGAGGGCGAAACACTCACCTCGGCCATCTCGCACAGGCTGACCTACGATCTGCGGGACAGCCGTATCGACCCGACTGAAGGGTTTTTCGTCCGTTTCGGGCAGGAGTTCGCCGGGCTCGGCGGCGACACCCAGTACCTCAAGCACACTCTTTCTTACGGCCACTTCTACTCGATAGCGGACGGGTGGGTTCTGAGCGGCGTGCTTCGAAGCGGCCACATCGTGGGCATCGACGACGATGTTAGAATTGTGGACCGGTTCTTCCTAGGCGGCCGATCTCTCCGGGGCTTCCAGCCGAGTGGTGTGGGACCGCGCGACGCCGTGACCGAGGACGCGCTTGGCGGCAATCTGTTTTACTCGGTGACCGGTGAGTTGGGCTTTCCGCTGGGCCTGGCCGACGAGCTCAACCTGCGAGGCGCGATCTTCACCGACGTCGGCAGCCTCACCCAGATTGACGTCTCGGGGCCGGAGCTTCTGGACGAGGCTTCGCCGCGGCTGTCGGCCGGTGTCGGGCTCAACTTCCGCTCGCCGATCGGTCCTATTCGGCTGGACTTCTCACGAGCCCTGATCAAGGAAGACTTCGATCGGACCGAGAACTTCCGCTTCAGTTTCGGAACGAGGTTCTAGGATGCAGAGCTGGAAGCGGCTCTCGCTTGCCCTTGCGCTCGCCGTCGCGGGTGCGGTGATCGGCAATTCCAGCGCTTGGGCGGAGCAGCATGGAACCCGCGTGGCGGTCATCGAGATGGCACGGATTCTGGAGGAAGCGGCGGCGATCCACTCGATCCGCATCCAGGGCGAAGCGCAGCGCAATAGCTACGCCGAAGAGACGCAGCGCGAGTCGGAGCGGCTGCGGGGAATTCGTGACGAGCTCCAGCAACAGGCGGCACTGCTCACACCCGCGGCGTTCGAGGAACGCCAGCGGGCCTTCAACGCGCTGGTCGCGACGGCCGATCAGAGGGCGAAGGCGCAAGGCCAAGCCCTGCAGCGCGCTGTGGCCCAGGGTGAGGACCTGTTCCGGGAAGCCCTCGATATTGTTGTCGGGGAGGTCGCGACCGAGCAGGGAATTGACATCGTGCTGCCGGTTCACGTGTCGATATTCGCCGTCGACGAGTTCAATCTGACCGAGCTGGTGGTCCGACGGTTGAACGAGGCGTTTCCCGAGATTGCGCTGACGTTCGACGAGAACTGATGCCCGATCCACGCTTCTACGCCGTGGCGGGGCCGTTCACGCTGGCCGAGATTGCCGAAGCCGCCGAGGCGCACCTCGCCGCAGACGCGGACCCGGACCGGCGGGTCTCCGACGTGGCACCCCTCAGCCACGCCACGCCGGAGCACCTGAGCTTCCTCGTCAACTCGAAGTATGTCGAGGCGTTTGCCGCCTGCCGAGCAGGCGCCTGCATCGTGCCGGCCAAGTTGGCTGACCGCGCGCCGGCGGAGGTGGCGGTTCTGACCAGCGAAAACCCTTACAAGTCGTTCGCGCTGGCCGCCCAGCTGTTTCATCCGGTTCCGGCGCCGGAGCCGGGGATGCACCCGGCGGCTGTGATCCACCCGACGGCGGTTCTCGGCCCGGCGTGTCGTGTCGAGGCCGGTGCCGTGATCGACGCGGGCGTACGAATCGGCGCGCGCTGCCTGATCGGGGCCAACGTCACCATCGGCCCCGCCGTGGAGATCGGCGACGACACGCGCATCGGAGCCGGCGCCTCCCTCAGCCATTGCCTGATCGGCGCGCGGGTGTCGATCTTTCCCGGCGTGAGGATCGGTCAGGAGGGCTTCGGCTTCGCGATCGATCGAGGCGGCCACGTGAAGATTCCGCAGCTCGGCCGGGTCCTGATCGAGGACGATGTTGAGATCGGCGCCAACACCACCATCGACCGCGGCTCCGGCCCCGACACTGTCATCGCCCAGGGATGCCGGATCGACAATCTGGTGCAGATTGCCCACAACGTCCGTGTCGGGCGGGGCAGCGTGATCGCGGCCCAGACCGCGCTGGCCGGCAGCGCCAGGGTCGGCGACTTCGTTCAGATCGCGGGCCAGGTGGGCGTGGCGGACCACCGCGCGGTCGGCGACGGCGCGCGGCTCGCGGGCCAGACCGGCGTGACCCGCGATATCGAGCCGGGCGGGACCTACGGCGGCACGCCCGCCGTGCCGATCCGGCAATGGCACCGTCAAAGCGCGCATCTGGCGCGGCTGGCAAGAGGCAAGGCGGCACCGGAATGAACGAGACAGCACCGCGACAGACGGTGGAACGCATGGATATCGAGGAGATCCTCCATGCGATCCCCCACCGCTATCCGTTCCTCATGATCGATCGCATGATCGACGTGATCCCCGACGTGAGCGCCGTTGGCATCAAGAACGTGTCGATCAACGAATCGTACTTCCAAGGGCACTTTCCACGTATGCCGGTCATGCCGGGTGTGCTGGTCATCGAATCGATGGCACAGAGCGCGGCCGTGCTCGTGGTGGCCACCCTCGGCCCCGCCATGGCCGGCAAGCTCGTCTACTTCATGTCGGTGGAACACTGCCGCTTCCGACGGCCCGTCGTGCCGGGCGATCAGCTCTTCATCCACGTGACCAAGAAGCACCGCCGCCGGAACGTGTGGAAGTTCGAAGCCAGGGCGGAGGTGGAAGGCCAAGCGGTGGCAGAAGCGACGTATTCGGCGATGATCCTGGAAGACACCTGACGTGGCAGATATTCACCCCACCGCGATCGTCGAGCCGGGCGCCGAGCTTGGCGACGGCGTCAGCATCGGCCCCTATTGCATCGTCGGATCCGATGCCGTCCTTGGCGACGACGTGCGCTTGGTCTCCCACGCCATCGTTACCGGGCGCACGACGATCGGAGCGCGCACCAGCATCTATCCCTTCGCTTCGATCGGCCATCCGCCGCAGGACACCAAGTACCGGGGCGAGCCGTCGCGTCTCGAAATCGGTGCCGACAACGTGATCCGCGAGCATGTCACCATGAGTCCGGGGACGCCCCACGGCCGCATGCTCACGCAAGTCGGCAACAACTGCCTGTTCATGATCGCGACCCATGTCGCCCATGACTGCAACGTCGGCGACCATGTCGTCATGGCCAACAACGCGACCTTGGGCGGCCACGTAACGGTGGACGATTGGGCCATAATCGGTGGCCTCTCCGGTATCCATCAGTATGTCCGCATCGGGCGCCACGCGATCGTGGGCGGCATGTCGGGAGTCGAGCACGACATCATTCCCTACGGCTCGGCCATGGGCGACCGTGCCCGGCTCACCGGGCTCAATCTGATCGGGCTCAGGCGCCGGGGCTTCAGCCGCGACACCGTCCACGATCTCAGGCGCGCCTTCCGCCTGCTCTTCGCCCAGGAAGGCACCATGTCCGAGCGGCTCGCAGACGTCACGGAGCTGTTTCAGGACAACGAGCCGGTCATGGACATCGTCGATTTCATGAGGATCGACCGCGAGCGCTCGATCTGTCAGCCACGGGACGATGGCAGCGAGTAGCCTCGGCATTATCGCCGGCGGGGGGGCATTGCCCGGCCTCATCGCCCGGGCGTGCAAGGGCGAAGGCCGCGAAATCCTGGTCATCGCCTTCGAGGGCGAGACGGACCCCGCGACCTGCGCGGGCGTCCCCCACCGCTGGCTCGGGCTCGGCGCGGTGGGCGCCCTGCTCAAGGCGCTGCGGCAGGCGGACTGCCGCGAGGTCGTGCTCGCCGGTGCGATCCGCCGGCCGTCACTCTCCTCCCTCAAGGTCGATCTGCGGGGCATGCGCCTCATGGGTCGCATCGCGCGTGCCAAGACCAAGGGCGACGATGCGCTCCTCTCGCTCGTGATCGAAGAGCTGGAGGAGGAGGGCTTTACCGTGATCGGCGCCGACGACCTGATCGCAACGCTCTGCGCGCCCGCCGGCGTGATCGGCGAGCGCGCGCCCGACAAAGACGCCGAGCGCGACATTGCCATCGGCATGGAGGCCGCGCGTACGCTCGGGGCGCAGGATATCGGGCAGGCCGTCGTGGTGCAGGCAGGCCGGGTGCTGGGCGTCGAAGGGGTCGAAGGAACGGACCGGCTGATCGAGCGCTGCGCCGCGCTTCAGGAGGCGGGGCCGGGCGCCGTGCTGGTCAAGATGAAGAAACCCGGCCAGGAGCGCCGGGCCGACCTGCCGACCATCGGGGCGACCACGATCGAGAGGCTTGCCGAAGCCGGCTTCCGGGGTCTCGCCGTCGAGGCCGGTGAGACGCTGATCCTGGAGCGCGCGCAGGCGATCGCGCGCGCCGACGAGCACGGCGTGTTCATGGTCGGCGTGAGCTGACGGCCGGAATGGATCGGGACGCGCCGCTGATCTTCCTGATTGCCGGCGAGCCGTCCGGCGACCTTATCGCCTCCCGCCTGATGGTCGCGCTCAAGCGGCGCACCGGCGATCGGGTCAGGTTCGCCGGCATCGGCGGCCCGCTCATGGCCGAGCAGGGGTTGGAGAGCCTCTTTCCCTACTCCGAATTGTCGTTGATGGGGTTTCTGGAGGTCGTCCCCCACATGAAACGATTGCTCGGGCGAATCCGGGCCACGGCGTGCGTCGCCCGCCGGCTGCAGCCGGCAGCCTTCGTCTCGGTCGATGTGCCGGGTTTCGCGCTCCGCGTCGCACGCAGGCTGAAGGGCGCGGGCTTCCCCCTGATCCACTACGTGGCGCCGACGGTCTGGGCCTACCGGGCGGGGCGCGCGGCCGAGATCGCGCGCTACCTCGACCACGTGCTTTGTCTCTTCCCGTTCGAGCCGCCCTACTTCGAGGCCGAGGGCCTGGATGCCAGCTTCGTCGGCCATCCCCTGATCGAGGAGCCCATCGGCGAGGCCGACGGGTCGGGCTTTCGCAAGAGCCTGGGTATCGCGCCCGCTGAACCCGTGATCGCCGCCTTGCCGGGCAGCCGGGCGAGCGAGTTGCGCAGGCACGAGCCGGTGTTCGCGGAGACCGTGCGCGCGTTGGCCCAGCGCATGGAGGGACTGCACGTCCTGGTGCCGACGCTGCCGCAGAACCGCGCGGCCGTTGCCGCCAAGTCCGCGTCGTGGGGCGCACCCGTGACCGTGGTGGAGGGCAAGACCGAGAAGTACGCCGCCTTCGCCGCGAGCGACGCGGCGCTCACCGCCTCGGGCATGGCGACGCTGGAACTGGCGCTCGCGGGCGTTCCCATGATCGTCTGCTACCGGGTGAACCCGCTCACCGCGGCGATTGCGCGCCGCATCCTCATCGTGCCTCACATCGCGATGCCCAACATCATCGCCGAGCGTCGAGCGGCGCCCGAGTTCGTGCAGCGTGACTGCTCCCCCCGGCGACTGGTGCCGGCGCTCGAACAACTGCTGCGGGATGCCGCCCAACGGCACGACCAAATCGAGAGATTTCGGGAGATCGCCGCCCGGCTCGGGCGCGGCGGCCCGCCGCCGAGCGAACGCGCCGCCGAGGTGATTCTGGACGTCATTGGGACGGGCGCGCCCCGTTTCAACGGGCGCTAATCCCAACTACGCACCGACACCATGGCCCTTTCGCTCGCTCTCATCCTGATCGCAGGCATCAATTTCAGTCTGCTGATCCCGGTCAACAAGATCGCGGGCGACGCCGGCTTCCCCCATTTCGCCTATGTCTTCTGGTACGCGCTCGGCGCCGGGCTGATACTGCTGGTGCCGGCAATAATCCGCCGCGAGCTGCCGCAGTTCACGTGGCCGCACCTCAGGCTCTATTTCACCAGCGCCGCCCTGGGCTTCGCCTTTCCCTTCGCGCTGCTCGCCTTCATCGCGACCAAGCTTCCTTCCGGCGTCACCGTGCTCCTGATCACGCTGACGCCGCTCTTTACCTATTCCCTCGCGGTCCTCGCCCGGCTCGAGCGCTTCCAGCCGATCTGCGCGGTGGGGCTGCTTGCGGGGATCGGCGGGGTCCTCCTCATCGTCGTGCCCGGCGAGAGCCTGCCCGCGCCGAGCATGGCGGTCTGGTTCCTCGTCGCGCTGCTCATCCCTTTCGGGTTCGGCGCGCTTAACGTGATCGTCGAGCGCTTTCGCCCACCGGAATCGTCCTCGCTCGGTCTCGCGATCGGCAACCTTTTCGCGGGCGCGCTGCTGCTGATTCCCTTTCTGCCGGCGACCGGCCAGCTCTATCTCTTCCCCGGGCCGGAGCTCGACGGCGTCCTCGCGCTCGGCGCCGCGGTCGTCATCAACGCGATCATGTGGCCGATGTTTTACGTCATCGTGCGCCGGGCCGGCGCCTCGCTGTTCTCCATCATGACCATCATCGGCGTGGTCGGCGGCATCGGCTGGGGCATTTTGTTCTTCGACGAGGTCCATTCGGCCTACGTCTGGGGCGCGGCCGGGCTCATGCTCACCGCCTTCGTCATGATGGTGATCGGTTCGATTCTGTCCCGCCGGCGCTCCGCCCGCGCCGACTGACCGCCCAACGGCGCGCTCGGGCCACCGGCTCAGCGCGCGAGGATGGGCGCGGCGACCGGATCCAATGTCGCTCCGGTCGGCCTGTGGGGCGACGCCCCCTGTAACGTCCGGCGGTGCGGCCTGCCGAAGCGGGCCGCGCGCCAATGGGTTCAGATCAGCTCGACGCTGGTGGCCTGCGGTCCGCGCGGGCCTTGCGTGATCTCCAGCCGCACGCGCTGCTGAGGCTCCAGGTCGTCGAGGCCGGAGCGGGCGAGGACCTTGGCATGGATGAACACGTCCTGCCCGCCGCTGTCCGGCGTGACGAAGCCATAGCTCTTGCCGACGTTGTAGAATTTGACCGTGCCTTCGATCTCTTCGGTCGGGCCCATGGGCTCGTTGTAGCGCCGGGCCTGGTAGCCTCCGGGAGCGGGGCGGCGCGGCCGGTCGCCCCGAGGCGGCATAACGGTCGCGGTCGAGGTGTCGACGTTCAGGATTTGCGAGACCTGCGGGCCCTTTTGCCCCTGCACGATCTCGCAACTGACGGTGGCTCCTTGGGGCAGCGTGTCGAAGCCCGCCCTTTCGACCGCCGAGACGTGGCAGAAGACGTCTGGCGAGCCGTCGTCGGGCACGAGGAAACCGAACCCCTTGGTCGGGTTGAACCACTTGACCTGAGCCGTGATTGAGCCGCCTTCGGGAGGCGGCGAACCGATGTCTGACATGATGGACCAACTTGTTTTCTGTGAGACGGGCGCTTCGGCGGGTGTCCCCGCTTCGTATGGATGGTCCATCATAGCGGCTTCCGCGCCGCCTCCCCATCCGATTCTGCGTTTTTCGCATGGATATGTGCGAATTTCTGGAAAAGCGCACTCGGGAGTAAGTCGCCGAACATTGACGGCGAGGGCTGCCCCGCCTTACCGTCCGCTTCGGATCGCGCAACGCCGCCGGGGAGGCTGCAACCATGTCGGAATCGAAGGGAATCGCCTATTGCCAGGGACAATACTTGCCGATCGAGGAGGCGTCGGTGCCGATTCTCGACCCGGCCTTCCACAAGAGCGACGTGGTGTTCGACGCGGTCACGGTGTGTGACAACGCATTCTTCCGCCTCGACGATCACATGGACCGCTTCTACGCCTCGTGCGAGCACGTTCGGCTCACGCCGCCCATGCCGGATGCGGAGATCAGGAGCGTCATGGCGCGGTGCGTGCATCGCGCCGGCTTCACGGATTCGATCGTCTACGTGCTGTGCACGCGCGGGCGCTACGCCGGCGGCGGCGCCTTCGGCGACCCGCGCACGGCCGAGAACGAGCTGATCGCCTATGCGGTGCCCTATTACACCATCGTCGCCGAGCCCAAGGTGAAGGCGGGCTGCCACCTCTGGATCGCCCAGAACCGCCGCGCGCCGGATGCCGCGATCAACCAGAAGTGCAAGAACTTCAACCGGATGGATCTCACCGCTGCCCACTTCGAGGCGCTCGATGCCGGCGCCGACCAGCCCGTGCTGCTGTCCACCGACGGCTATGTCACGGAAGGCCCCGGCTTCAACGTCTGGATCGTCCGCGACGGCAAGGCGCTCACCCCCGGCGACAACCTGCTGGAGGGGATCACCCGCAAGACCGTCTTTGACCTCTGCCAGGACATCGGCCTTGAAGCCGAGGCCACCGACCTCCGGGCGCAAGACCTGGAGGACGCGGGAGAAGCCTTCATCTCGTCGTCGGCCGGCGGGGTCGTCCCGGTCGTCCGGGTCAACGACAAGCCCATCGGCAACGGCGCGCCGGGCATCACCACCGGCCGGCTCTCCGACCTCTACTGGGCCAAGCGCGCCGACGGCTGGCACTCGACGCCGGTGGCCGACCTGCTGGAGACCGAGGAGGAGCAGGCCGCCAGCGCCTAGAACAAGGTCCGGCTTTACCGGATCGAGGGGGCCCGGACGAAAACCACCTCCCCCTGTCCCCCTCCCCCAAAGGCGGAGGGGGGACGTAGACGGCACCGCCTACTCTCCCTTTCCTCCCCTCGGGGGAGGAGAGGGCCGGGGTGAGGTGGGGGTGTTTCGGCCGCCAGCGCCTAGGGCAGGGCGCCGAGGCGCTCCAGCGAAGCGGGCGCGACGGAGAAGATCTCTCCCCAGCCCGCGATCCGGCTGGGGTCCGCGCCGGCCAGCGCTAGCGTGCCCCAGAGCGCCGCCGCCACGCTGTCGTAGACAGGCCGGCCGCACTCAGCCTCCAGCGCCTCTGCGTGAGGCGCGCCGTTCAGGTTGGTGCAGACCGCCGCGATCGCTTCGGGCTCGGCGCCGACCACATCGCGAATCATCCCTTCCGTCGTCGCGCGCGGGATGGACGCGTAGCCGAAGGTATCGGCGCTGTCGAGATGGCGCTCGGCCACGCACTCGAAGCCCTCGCGCCGGTAGGTCTCGACGATGGCCTCCTGCAGCACATCCTCGAACGGCGTGACCAGGGCGAAGCGCCGGATGCCCCGGCTGCGGAAGAGCTCGGCCAGCGCCAGCGTCGCGCTCGTCGCAGGGATGCCGGTCTCGCGCGCGATCGCTTCGCAGAGGCGGCGGTCGAAGTCCGGGCCGAGCCAGCTGCCTGCCGTCCCGTTCCAGCAGATCGCGTGGACGCGGGCATCGGCCAGCATGCGCGCGGCGGCGAGCATGGGCTCGTTGCCGAACTGGGCCGCCGAGTCCTCGCCGAGCGAGATCCGGGTCACCTGCACCCGGCTGAAATGCGCCGTCACGTCGGGCAGGTCCGCGAGCAGGGCATAGGTCACGGGCTCCAGCACCGTGTTGAGCGACGGCGTGATCATGCCGAGGCGCGTCTGATTGCTCATGGACTACTCCGTTGTGGCGTCACGGCGCGCCGACGCAGGCGTTGGGGGACATCACGTGCGCAGCGCCGCTCGCGGTCCCGCTGCGCGGGTCCCAGACCACCGCGCTGGGGCAGGCGTAGGCGGACGGATGCACGCCGTGGGGACGCGCGGCGAGCGCGAACCGGGCCTCCAGCAGAGCCAGCGTCTCGGCCGGCAGCCTGGCGTCCGCCTCGATAAGATCGGCGCCGTCCGCATTGATGCGCGGGCAGTGCGCGGCGGCGTCCAGGTTCATCCCGAAGTCCACGAGAAAGGAAAGAAGCTGCGCGACGGCGGGCAGGATGCGCCGCCCGCCTGAGGCGCCGAGCGCGGCACGCCTGCCGTCCGCGAGCTCGACGACCGTCGGGCACATGTTGGAGAGCGGCCGCTTGCCGGGCGCGATGGAGTTGGGGCCGCCCGGCCGGGGGTCGAACCACATGATCCCGTTGTTCATCAGGATCCCGGTCCCAGGCAGCATCACCTTGGCGCCGAAGGGCGAAAGCAGGGTCTGGGTCAGTGCGACCACGGTGCCGTCCCGGTCGGCCGCGCCGAGGTGGCTGGTGCACGACGCGCGGTCGGCCTCGGTGCCCGCGCCCATGCCTCGGAGCCGCTCGGTGTAGGCCGCCTGCAATGCCTCGGCGTAGGCCGCGTAGGCCGCGCCGCCGGGCGCCTCGCCCGGATCGAGCGAGGCCGCGAGACGGCCCAGCACGTCCACCAGCGTCGGCCCTGCGGTCAGCCCCGGCGCGGTCCCGACCCGAGCATCGCGGTAGTGGGTCTCGGGCGCCTCCTCGATGGTGGCCTCGTAGCTCGCCAGGTCGTCCACCGAGAGGCACCCGCCGAGCGCCGCCATGTCGGCGCCGATGGCCCGGCCGATCTCGCCCGTGTAGAAGTCCGAAGGCCCCGCCTCGGCGAGCCGGCGCAGGGTCTCCGCGAGCCGGCCCAGGCGGACGCGCGGCGCCTCCCCGGTCCAGGGCGCGGCCAGCGGGAAGCCGTCCGCCAGATACGTGGCCGCGCACTCCGTGTCGCTCGCAAGCTCCGGCGCCGACGCCGCAATGGCGACGGTGGCGAGCCAGTCCACCTCCATGCCCCGCTCGGCCAGCGCGCACGCCGGCGCCACGAGGTCGGACCAGCTCCAGGTGCCGAAGCGCTCGTGCGCCAACCCGAGGCCCGCGACCTGCCCCGGCACCGCAACCGCGAGCGGGCCACGCATGTTGCGGTCCTCCAGCACCCCCGGCCAGCCGAACATGTCCGCGCCGGCCTCGCCCGTGAGCGGGTAGTCCGCAGGGTCCAGCGCGCCCGGCGCCACCATGCCGAAGGAGACGGCGTGCGTCCGCTCCTCGCCGGCGGGGCGGACCAGCATGAAACCGCCGCCGCCGAGCCCGCTCATCCAGGGCTCGACCGTGGCCAGCGCGAGGCTCGCGGCGATGGCGGCGTCGACGGCATTGCCACCGTCTGCCAGCACCCGCGCGCCGACCTCTGATGCGGCCTGGTGCTGGGTCGCGACCACGCCGGCGCGGCTCGTCACCGCCGGCTTGCGCACGAGCCAGCGTTCCGGCTTCTCCATCATCGCCCCACCTCGCGGTCCCCCGAGCCCCGGCCGGGCGCCTGAGGCGCTACACGCTCTGCCAATCCGCGCTCTTCTCCACCGCGTCGGCGACCTTGAGCACCGTGAGGTCGTCGAAGTGGCGGCCGACGATCTGGAATCCGATGGGCAGGTCGTCGCTCACGCCGCAGGGCACGCTGATCGCGGGATGGCCGGTCAGATTGAACTGCGGCGTGTTGTTGATCATGCTGAGCGCGCGCGACATGTACTCCCCAAAATCCGCGTCCAGGCTCGGGATCGGCGCAGCCAGGTGCGGAATGGTCGGCAGCACCAGCACGTCCACGTCCTGCAGCGCCCTGTCGTAGGCTGCGGTCAGCCGCCCGCGCTGGTTCTGCGCCTTCGCGTAGTAGGTGCCGTGGTAGTAGCGCTTGAGGTAGCCCCCCAGCAGGAGCACGTTCTTCACGGTGAGCGGGTAGTCGTTCTGCCGGGTCTTCGCGGCGCGCGACGCGTGCTCCAGGAACTGGGTGTCGTAGTAGCCGAACCAGCCGGTGCCGACGCCGCCCGACTTCAACATGAACTCGGTCGCGCCCTCGGCCGCAATCGCAAACCAGACCCTGAGCCCGTGATAGTGCTCGGGCACCGAGACCTCGGTGACCTGGGCACCCCGTTCCTCCAGCCGGCGCACCGTGGCGCGCACCGCATCGTCCACCGCCGGCTCGCTCCCCGGCAGGCCGAACTCGGGCCAAGTGTCCTCGGTCTGGCCGAAGCCTTCGGACAGCACGCCGATGCGCACCCCCTCGCAGCCGGCGCCGATTGCCGGCATGTAGTCCCGCACGTAGTCGGCAGGGATCACACCCCGCTGGCGCGGATCGAGCGGGTCGGGGCCGGCGAGGACCGAGAGCATGCGGGCCGTGTTCTCGACGGTATCGGTCATCGGGCCGATGTGATCGAGGGTCATCTCGATCGCGAGGCACCCGGTATAGGGAATGAGGCCGAACGTCGCCTTGAGGCCGACCACGCCGCACCAGGAGGCGGGGATGCGGATCGAGCCGCCCTGATCGCCGCCAATCGCCATCGCCACGTCGCCTGCGGCCAGCGCCGCGGCGCTCCCCTTGGACGAGCCGCCGGGCGCATGGGTGGGCTTGCGCGGGTTGCGCACCGGGCCGTAGCCGCTGGTGTGTCCGCCGCCCGAGAAGGAGAAGTCGGCACACGCCGTCTTGCCGACGATGGTGGCGCCCGCGTCGAGCATGCGGGTCACGATGGTGGCGTCGATGGTCGGCACGTAGCCTTCGAGGGCGCGCGAGCCGTTCATCATCGGAACGCCCGCCAGCGAGACCACGTCCTTGACCCCGATCTCCTCACCCACCAGCGGGCCTGAGTCAGCACCCTTGACCTCTGTCCGCCAGTACCAGGCGTTGTAGGGGTTCTCGTCCGGATGCGGCCGGTAGCCGGAGGTGCGCGGATAGGAGACGGCTGGCCGCTCCTCCGGCATGTCGTCGATGTGGCGCAGGCTCGCGATGGCGCCGCGCATGGCCTCCCGCTGGTTCGTCACATCCTCCAGCGTCATGTCGAGCATGAAGTCCTGGGCGACGGCGGCGAGCTGATTGACGGAGGGAAGTTCCGGACCGCGCGACATGGGGGCCTCGTTCGGTTGGTGGGAGCGGGCTGCGATCCTAGGCCGGCCATACCGTGCCCACAACGGCACCCACTGTTTCGAACCCGATGGCCGGAACCGGAGGCTGCGGCTACCATCGCCCGCGCACCATGCGTGCGAACCTTGCGAACCGGGGTTGAGGGGCCGTGACAACAGCGCCGCGGGCCGAGCGCTTGCGCGATCACTTCGTCGGGTGGCAGTGCCGCATCCGTGCCGATGCCATGCGCCGCCGCGCCGGCCAGCCGTCGCCGGGGATGCGCCCGCAGGTGCTGAGCGCTGCCGGCGAAGAGCTGGCGCCGGCGGTGACTACGCTACTTGTACGGCGTGAGGCCGAGTCCTTCGCGCCCGAGTTCCGCCACCTGGCGCGGCGCACCCACGACCCGCGCGATCGGCGCGAGGCGGCGCTCGCCCTGCTGGCGGAGCGCTACTACCAGCACGCGCGCGATTTCAGCGACGTGCTGACGGCGACTTTCGCGTCCGGCTCCGCCCTTGCCGACGATCTGGTGAGCGAAGGCCGCTGCGTCCTGGCCTTCGCCCAAGACAGCCAAGGCTACACGCTGCCCTGCACCGTCCGGAGGCTCAGGCCCGACGACCCGTGCTGCGACGAGACCTGGTGGCACAACGCGCTGTTCAACCCGCAGCTCCCGCCCGACATCCCCATCCTCGCCTTCGCCCCCCGCTGGCTGCAGGCCACCGCCGGCCCCGACCCGGACGGGCGGAGGTAACGACCAGGAATTCTACTTCGCCCGATTACAGGGTCCGCCATCGGCTGGTGGGGCGACATCTGGAACTTCACCGGAAGCTCGCGGGCCAACTCTCAGAAGGATCGTGAGAGAGTCCGAAACTCTCACCGGCTTGTCCAAAGAACATATGTTATCGATATACACATGCAACATCAGTAACGCTCTATATCATTTTCGATGCACATTGTGTCTCTCTTGCCGAACTCGTGACTTTTACAACTTGATTTCGACAAAGACAGGCCGTACGACTCGGCTCCTCATTGAGTCGTTTTCGGCTTTAGGTTTCCCGCATTCTCCCAGCAGGAGCCCCTCGCAATGAACACCGCGACATGGAAAACCAGACTTTCCTTATTGCTAGCGGTCGGCCTTCTTGGGCTGGCCGTCGTCTTTGCCAATGCGGTCCCCGCCTCGGCGCAGACGGAGAGCGAATGCCCACTCTCTCCCGGTTTGACCCCTCCTGAGAATCCACGTGTGACGGCGGAAGATGTAACAGACCGCGGCGCCAGCTTGATGGACTTCGCGTTGGCCGTGAGAGAGCGGTCCGTTGAGCATGCCCAACAGGCCACCACCGTGGAAGAGGGGCTCTATATCGGATGCGCGATTAGGCAGGATAATGGGATTTGGCGTTCCGGTGACACCTACATCGTGACCCTGACGCTCGACGGCCGCGTGTTCATTCACGCGAAGGACATGTCGCTGTCAGGCGGTCTGCTCAACCCTTTGATTTATGGGAAGATTCTTTCTGAGCTGGGTGTCTCCGATGCCGATTTGTTTAGCTTGGCGTCTCCCGATCCTGCTGTCGCCGGCCCCGCTTACCAAGCCGTCGTTGCCACATTGTCGCAAGAACCGGATGCTTCGTTCGATGCGTCAGCTCCTATACCAGGCTTGAGTCCGGGCATACCCGGTGCTTCCGGCTATGCCGCCGTCTATGTCTCGCGCGAACTCAGGTCTCCGATCGTGCTGCTCGCGGGGTTCGATCTCGACGAGTCTCACTTGGCTTCGGAGACAATCGAACACGTTACCCCGGCCACAAGGGCCGAGGACGTGATGAACCGAGAAACTCTGAAGGCCTTCGTCACGGAAGCGGGAAATTACTTCCTTGAAGTCCAGAGGGCCGGCGATCCAACCGCTGCCTCGAAATTGAAGATCGCCTTGCGCGATCCGACCGGGCCTTGGCGGCATGGTTCCGTGTACCTCTACGTCCTGAATCTTACGGATCCTGGCGCCGATCCTCCTCAGGGAACAATCCTGTTTCACGGAGCGTTCCCGGACAGATTCGAGAATCGGCCTCTTGTACCGACCGTCAAAGACGTCCGTACTGGACAGTACATTCTGCCGCAGGTTATCGCAGCGGCGAGAGGCAGTGTGGACGGCGGCTTCATTGACTACTACTTCGACGATCCGGATGACCACACCGACAGCGCCGATATCCCAAAGGTGGGCTACGCCCGCGAGTTCGTCGGCCAAGTTCGAGGGCCGGATGGAAGCACAATCCCCTTCGATATTATCGTTGGCTCGGGCTTTTACGGGACTGCGTCCCAGGAGGTCGCCGCGAGCGGCAACGCGGTCATCGAGTCCGTGCTGCCGCAGGTGATACGGGCCATGACCGCCAGCACGGTGGGCGCCGTCTCGGGCCGCATCGAGCAGGCAACCTCAGACACTCCGCCGGCCGCAGAGCTCAGTTTCGGCGGCGCCTCCACCCTCTCCGATGCCATCCTGGCCAACGGGCAGGCGCTGGGGAACGGCACGGTCGACCTCGGCCGGCTGCTTGCGAACTCGTCCTTCACCCTGCCCCTTAACGCATCGGGTAACGGGGGCGGCGGCCTGTTCGGCAACCTGGCGTTCTGGGGACGCGGGGACTACCGCAACTTCTCGGGCGGTAACCCGCAGTCGGTAGGCTACGACGGCAGCGTGGTGAGCGGCAGCCTCGGGATCGATACCAAGATGGGTGCAGACGTGCTCGCAGGTGTGTCGGTGTCCCAAACGCGGGGGACCGTGGACTACACGGCCTCCAGCGCGTCAGGCGAGCTCACGACCTCTCTGACCAGCGTCAACCCCTACGTGGGCTGGCAGATGGCGGGCGGCATGAACCTGTGGGCCGTGGCCGGCTTCGGCACGGGCGAGGTTGAGCTCGACGACGATTCGGCGGGCACGCAGGCGAGCGACTTGACGCAGCAGATGGTGGCGGCAGGCGTGAGCGGGCCGCTGATGTCCAGCAACGAGATGATCGCGGGTGGCACCACGAACCTGAACCTCAAGGGCGAGGTGGTCTTCACGTCGGCCGACATCGATGGCTCCGGGACCCTCGAGAGCATGTTGCTGAGTGCCAGCCGGCAGCGGCTGATGATCGAAGGGGAGCACGTCCAGAAACTCGACTCGGGCGCGACACTCACCCCCTCGCTCGAGCTCGGCCTGCGCAACGACGGCGGCGACGGCGAGACCGGCACCGGGATCGAGGCCGGGGGCGCCCTGCGCTATTCCGACGCGGAGTCGGGGCTCACCGTCGAAGGCCGGGTCCGGACCCTTCTCAGCCACAGCGGCGACTACGAGGAGACGGGCGTGAGCGGTCTGGTGCGGATCGCACCGGGCGGGTCGGGCCAGGGTCTTGCGCTCGTCGTGCAGCCGGCGTGGGGGCAGACGGGCAGCGGTGTAAACCAGTTGTGGGAGAGTGGCGTCACTGCTGGAGTGTCACCGGACAACCAGGCGCGCCTGAATGCGGAGATCGGCTACGGTCTCGGCGTGGCACCCGGCATGGGCGTGGTGACGCCCTATGCGGGGCTCGGGCTCGCGGGCGAAGGTGCGCAGTGGTGGCGCATGGGCGCGCGCTGGCAGCTTGCGCCGGCCGCGAGCGTGAGCGTTGAAGGCAGCCTGTACGAGGCCGCCAACGATGACGTGCCCGGGCACGGCCTGATGCTGCGCGGCGCCCTACGCTGGTAACGTCACGAGGTCGTAACCCAAGGGCGTAACCCGCGTCACACAGGGCGCGGGTTGCGCCCCTGGCGATAGGTCCAACCCAGAGCGATTCCGTTCCACACGGAAAGGCTCTGGGTTCTTCTTCGCTCTAAAACTTGCGATACACCCCGTTGAGGTCCGCCATCGGGTGGCGGGGCGACATCTGGAACTTCATCAGAAGCTCCCGGGCGTGCCCGCAGGAGGGGCGCAGGGCTTCTCTTGCCGAGTCCGTGTCATTTGCATCTCGATTTCGACAAGGACATGCTGCAACATTCGACAAGTTCGGGAGCCACTCTCGACCATAGGTCGTCCGTCCCTTTTTCAGCACGAGGACCTCGCCATGAATACCGCGACATGGAAAATCAGGATTTCCTTGTTTTGTGTGGTTGGCCTGCTCGCGTGGGCCGGCGTCTCTTCTGATGCCCGCCTTGCCCTGGCGCAGTCGCAGAGGGAGTGTCAGCTCCCCGCTGGTGGGACTGCTATTGCACCCCCGCAAGTGACGGCGCAACAAGCGGCAAGCGATCCCACTCGCCTGATGGACTTCGCGCTCAGCGCGCGCGAGCGCTTCCGAGAGCAAGCCATGCCGGGCACAACTCCGGGACAAAATCAATATCTCGCATGTCTCATCAGACAGGACGATAGCCCGTGGCGTTCCGGTTCCACCTATCTCGTGACCCTGACGCACGACGGCAGGGTGTTCGTCCACGCGAAAGACATGTCCTTGTCGGGCATGCAACTCAAGCGCTCGATTTTCGTAGAGATCCTTCGAGCGTTGAGAATTAACCCTGCCGGCCTGACGGACCCCGCTGCGATCCGGGATGCGTTCGCTGCAGCCGAAGCCGGAAACGGCGGCGCGTTCGATGTCCCAAGTGTCCCCGGCGCTTCGGGCTACGCGAGCGCCTATACCTCGCTTAGTTTCGGGACTCCCGCCGTTCTGCTCGCAGGATTCGATCTCGACGCCACTCACCTGGCTCCGGAACAAATCGATTATGGCGACCCTGCAGTTACTGCCGCGGACGTGGTGGATCGCGCGACCCTGAAGGCCTTCGTCACGGAAGCGGGAAACTACTTCATGCAGCTTGTGTTGACCGGCGACCCAGCCGCCGTCTCGAAAGCCAGGATTGCATTGCGCGATCCCAACGGGCCGTGGCGGCACGGTCCCGTCTACCTCTATGTCTAGAATTTGACCAGCAACGTAATCCTGTTTCACGCCGGGTTCCCGGGCACGTACGAGTTAACACCTCTGTTTCCGGGGCGCGCCCGTGACGCCGTGACCGGAGAGCTAATTCTGGATCGGCTGGTCGAGGCGGTGAATAGCGGCCCGGAAGGCGGCTTCGTGGAATACCATTTCGACGATCCCACCGACGCCGACGACAGCGCCGACATCCCCAAGACGGGCTATGTCCGCACGTTCTCCCACGAAGCCCAGAGGGCGGATGGAAGCACCAGGCAGATCTCTTTCGTCGTCGGCTCAGGCTTCTACGGGAGTCCATCCCAGGAGGTCGCCGAGGGAGAAAACGCGGTCGTTGAGTCCGTGCTGCCTCAGGTGATGAGGGCCATGACCGTCAGCACGGTCGGTGCCGTTTCGGGCCGCATCGAGCAGGCCATCTCTAATACTCCGCCGGCTGCAGAGCTCAGCTTCGGCGGTGCCTCGACCCTCTCCGATGCCCTGCTGGCCAACGGACATGCGCTCGGGAACGGCAGCTTCGACCTCGGTCGGCTGCTTGCGAACTCGTCCTTCACCCTGCCCCTCAACGTATCGGGTAACGGGGGCAGTGGACTGTTCGGCAACCTGGCGTTCTGGGGCAGCGGCGACTACCGCAGCATCTCCGGCGGCAGCTCGCAGTCAGTGGATTACGACGGCAGCGTGGTGAGCGCCAACCTCGGGATCGACACCAAGCTGGGCGCGGACATGCTGGCGGGTGTGGCGCTGACGCAGACGCGCGGGACGGTGGATTACACGGCCTCCAACGCGTCAGGCGAGCTCACGACCTCTCTGACCAGCGTCAACCCCTACCTGGGCTGGCAGATGCCGGGGGGCATGAACCTGTGGGCCATGGCCGGCTTCGGCTCGGGCGAGGTTGAGATCGACGATGGCGCGGCGGACGCGCAAGCGAGCGACCTGACCCAGCGGATGGTGGCGGCAGGCGTGAGCGGGACGCTGATGTCCAGCGACGAGATGTTCGAAGGCGGCACCATGAACCTGCGGCTAAAGGGCGAGGCGGCCTTCACGACTGCTGATGTCGCCGGCTCCGGGAGCATTGAGAGCGCGTCGCTGAGTGCCAGCCGGCAGCGGCTGATGATCGAAGGGGAGCACGTCCAGAAACTCGACTCGGGCGCGACACTCACCCCCTCGCTCGAGCTCGGACTGCGCAACGACGGTGGCGACGGCGAGACCGGCACCGGGATTGAGGCCGGGGGCGCCCTGCGCTATTCCGACGCGGAGTCGGGGCTCACCGTCGAAGGCCGGGTCCGGACCCTTCTCAACCACAGCGGCGACTACGAGGAGACCGGTGTGAGCGGCCTGGTGCGGATCGCACCGGGCGCGTCCGGCCAGGGTCTCGCGCTCAGCGTGGAGCCGGCGTGGGGCCGGTCGGCCAGCGGTGTACAACAGCTGTGGGAGAACGGCGTCACTGCAGGTGCCTCACCCGCCGACCAGGCGGTCGCGCGCGTGAATGCGGAGATCGGCTACGGTCTCGGCGCGGCGCTCGGCCTAGGGCTGGTGACGCCCTACACGGGGCTCGGGCTCAGCGGCGACGGCGCACGGTCGTGGCGCATGGGCGCGCGCTGGCAGCTTGTACCGGCCGCGAGCGTGAGCGTTGAAGGCAGCCTGTACGAGGCCGCTAACGACGACGGGCCCGAGCACGGTCTGATGCTGCGCGGCGCGCTTCGCTGGTAACGCCGCACGAGCGGCTCAGCCGACGAAGCGGGTGAAGGTGCGGAGCCAGTTCGCGCCGAGGATTCCGGCGATCTCGTCCTCGCCGTAGCCGCGTTCGAACAGGCGGCGGGCGAGGTTGGGCAGCTCGGCGATGCCGGCGAGGCCCGCCGGATAGCGCTGGGTTACGAAGGCCTCGACCGGCCCGAAGATGTCGGGGCGGAGCGTGCGCCAGCGGATCGATTCCGGCAGCACGGTCCTGGATTCCTGGTAGGCCTCGGTGAAGTCGAGCCCGATGCCGATGTGTTCAGGCCCGACCAGCGCCTTGAAGTGGTCGATGTGGTCGATCAGCCGGTCGAGGGTCTGGTCCTTGGGGCTCACCGAGAGCGGCAGGCAGCAGGCGCCCATCGTGCCGCCCTTGGCGCAGAGTGCGCGCACGGTCTCGTCCCTGGTGTTGCGGGCGTTGGGCACGTGGTGCCAGGCGTTGGAATGGGTGCAAACCGGCGCGCGGGCGAGCGGCACCGCCTCGGCACGGGAGCGGTGGCCGGCGTGGGAGAGGTCGAGGATCATCGGCGTCTCGTTCACCGCCGCGATCAGCTCCTCGCCGAGGAAGCTGAGGCCCGCGTCGCGCTTCTCGCCGCAGCCGTCGGCGAAGAGGGTGGCGCCGGTGTAGGCGAGGCCGAAGAAGCGGAAACCCAGACGCGACAAGACCCCGACACGCGCGAGCTCCTTGCCGATCATGCTCGACCCCTGCGTGCCGGGGACCACCGCGAGCCGGCCGGTGCCGAGCGCGGCCTCGATCTCCGCCCGGTTGCGGGCGAGCGCGAGCACGGGGCTGGCCTCGATCTTGCCAAAACCCTCGTCCACGGCGCTCATGGTCTGGTCCCAGGTGCTCTCCAGCGCGAAGCTCACGTTGCAGACGTTGACGCCGCTCTCCAGGCAGCGGGTCGCGTAGGGCTCGTCGAGCACGTAGATGAGCGCGAGGCAGTCGAACACCGTCGCCGCCTGGGTGAAGGCGACGGCGTCGGGGGTGCTCCGCTCAGCCCCGGCCATGGTCCGCTCCCAGGTAGCTCGCGATCGTGTCCAGGCTCTGCGCCCGGGCGAGCCCGTCGAGCGCTGCGAAAGCGGCATCGTGTTCGGCCGGCGGCAGGGCACGCGACGCGCAGTCCACGAACTTGGCGTGGAGCGCGTCGCGGCCGAGCGGCCTGCACGGATGGCCCCTGGGCTCGTGGACCGTCCGCGACCGCTCATCCCCGCCCGCGAGCCGCACCGTGACGGTCGCCCGCAGCGGCACCTCGTCGACGTTCGTATCGCCGGGCTGGTCCGGGTCCGGACGCATGTGGATCCTGGGGATCAGTGCGCGCACGTCCAGCCGCGTCAGCGCGTCTGCGGTGAAGGCGTCGAGCGCGAGCCGGCCGTCCACCAGCGCGCTCGCCAGCAGGTAGGGCAGGCTGAAGCGCGCTTGCATGGCATCGGCCGGCGTCTCGTAAGGCAGGTTCTGCACCGCGATCTCCGCCAGCAGCGCATCGATCCCGGCCACCGCCTGCGGCCTGAGACCGTCGTCCGCCCGCATATCGAGCAGGGCATCGAGGGGGCGGTGGACGCTGCCGCAACAGGGGTAGACCTTCTGCCAGAGCCCGTAGCGCTCGATCGCGGGCGGCCCGTCGAACGCCGCGACCGCTGCCTCCAGCCGCTCGCGCGGGACGCCGGCGAAAAGATCGACGAAGCCGCGCTCGCCCTCGTAAGCGTCGGCTGCGGCGGTGACGCCGGCTTCCGCCAGCGCCGCCGCCACGATGCCGTTCTTGGCCGCGAGCCCGGCGTGGAGCGGCTTCGCCATGGTGCCGAACTGGCGCTTGGCGCCGGAGGCGATACTGGTGGCGAGGCTGAGCGCGGCGGTCGTCCTCGCGGCATCGAGGCCGAGCAGCCGGGCGCAGGCGGCAGCAGAGGCGGGCGCCCCCAGGGTCGACGTGGTGTGCCAGCCCTTGAAGTAGTGGGTCATGTTGAGCGCCTCGCCGAGCCGGACCATCACCTCGACGCCGACGACGAACGCGTCCACGCAAGCCGCGCCGTCGGCGCCCCGTTCCTGCCCCAGCGCGAGCAGGGCGGGCACCAACGCGGCGCTGACGTGGGCGTTGCTGATCTCCAGGATGTCGTCGTAGTCGAGCGCATGCGCCGCGGTGCCGTTGACCAGCGCGGCCCAGGGTGCGGCGAGCCTGTGCGGCGTGCCGGCGACCACCGCGCCGCCCGCGCCCCAACGCGCAACACCCGCGTAGGCTGCGCGCGGAGCGGCATCGTCTGCGCCCGCCAGCATGCAGGCAGCCGTGTCCACGAAGGCGCCCGCGGCCCGGCGCTCCGCCTCCTCGCTCCAGGCGCGGGGCGCTTCGGCGACCCAGCGCGCGAGCCGGCGTGTCGCGCCGTCAGCGGCGTCGGCCTGAACGGATCGGCTCGTCACCTCCCCCTCCGCGTTCCCTCGGCCGCGCCGATGGTACACCGTGGCTCAGAGCGCGTCCCTCTTTCAGGGACGCGCGACAGGCCGCGAACGCGGCCCGCCGCTCCTGCGGCGCCCTCGCGGAGGCGCCGGCCGCAGGCCGGCTGCCGTGAGCGATAAAGGCTGGAGCGATTCCGTGTGAAACGGAAGTGCTCCAGCCGTCGCAATCGGGACGGGCCTGGGTGCTCGCCACCTTCCCGCCCCGCGTGCTACGGTTTACGCCATCAGGCCGGGAGAGCCGTTTTAGGACAGTCCGGTTGAGCGGCGTCGCGAAGGGCGCCGAGAGCGCCTCCCGGCACAAGAAACTCGATAACCGAGAACCAGGGAGTGCGGATCATGAACGATCGTGATCACGAGGCGCGTCAATCGATCGAGGCGCAGGTAGCGGCCGATCGAAAGAACTGGCTCACGCGGCGCCGGTTCCTGCAGGCGAGCACAGCGGCGGCGGTGGGCGCCATCGCGGCGACCTACGAGCCGAAGGAGATCTTCGCCGACGTCGGCGGCCAGATCACCCTCTATTTCGCCGAAGGCAAGCGCTGGGGCGACACCCAGCGGGCGGTGCAGCCGCTCTTCAACAAGGTCTATCCCAATGTCGAGGTGAACTTCGCGGGCCAGCCGATCTCGGACTTCTTCCAGACCGTGATCGCGCGCATGGCGGTCAAATCGGCGGACTTCGACTGCACCTACATCGACTGGGGGCGCTTCCCCGCCATCCACGCCACCGGCGCCATGGACTCGATCGAGGACCACCTGGCCAAGGATCCCGGCTGGCGCGACGACTACCTCACGGATGTGCCGAAGCAGGTCAGCGACCTCTATCGCATTCCGTCCGGCGACGGCGAGCTTCACGGGCTCACCGACGACGGCAACGTCATGACGACCTTCTACCGCAAGGACGTCTTCGACGCGGCGGGCATCGCTTTACCGGTGACCTGGGACGACGCGATCAACGCCGCGAAGGAGCTGAATGCGCCGGATCAGGACCAGTACGGCTTCGTCTCCTGCTTCCAGCGCGGCGCCTGGGCCGGCACCGTGTTCTGGGGCGTGCACGCGACCTGCGGCGGCTGGTGGTTCGACAAGATGGAGCCGGGCGGGTGGAACCCGGCCTTCGCGACCGACGCGGGATACGAGGCGATGCGCGTCATCGAACAGCTCATGAAGTACGCGCATCCGGTCAGCGCCAATGCCACCGAGGACGAGGTGAACAAGGCCATGGCCAACGGCACCGCCGTCTACGGCCCGCTGAACTGGGGCACTGCGGTGCTGAACGACCCGGGCTTCACCGAGTTCCACGACGTGATGCACGTCGATCTGCCGCCCAAGGGTCAGAGCCCGGGCAGCGATCACAAGCCGCAGATGGGCGGGCTCGGGCAGTTCATCAACTCGGGCGGGGAGAACAAGGAGGCCGCCTTCGCCTGGATGCAGTACTTCAACTCGGGCGACTACACCGATCCCGCGATCGGCGACGCCAAGGTTGCGGCGGGTGCGCAGCCGGCGCGGGCTTCGATCCTCGCGCGCAACCAGGACCACAACTTCCTGGCGGGTCTTTATCGCGCCTTTCCGTTCACGGTGCCCTATCTCATGCAGATCCCGGAGGCCAACGCCATCCAGGCGCTCATGGGCGAGGAGTGCGCCGACTTCGTCAACGGCGAGAAGGACATCGAGGCCGCGCTCAAGGCCATGGACGACCGCACCAGGCGGCTGATGGAGGACGGCGGCTATTACGGGTAGAGCGAGTTCGTCTTTGACGGGCTCGCTCTAGGCCGCGACTGCGGCCCGCCGCGCCAGCGGCGCCCTCGCGGAGGCGCCGGCCGGGGGCCGGCTGCCGTGAGCGACAAATAGCTAAAGCGATTCCGTATCAGACGGAAACGCTCTAGCGCGGGGGCTTGACGGCCTATATAGCCATGAAACCGCGTCGCGGGGCCGGGGTACACCGCCCCGGCCTCCCGGCGCCTGACGCTCGTGCGAGGGAGAGGACGATGACCGTGCTGCTGCTGGTGCACGCGACCGCGAAGCCGGGCAAAGGCCAGGAGGTGGTCGAGATGCTCGCGCCCTTCGTGGGCGAGAATCCCGGGATGGAGGGCTGCTCCCGCATCGCGCTCGCGGTGGATGCCGGCGCGCCGGATCAGGTCATCATCTTCGAGGAGTGGACCTCGGTGGAGGCGCACAAGGCCAGCCTCGCCGCCCTGGAAGAGGCCGGTGGGCTCGACGACTTCCTGGCGCTCCTCGCTGAAGCGCCCGTTCGCACCTATTACGCGCCGCTCGGCTCATGAGGGCGCTGATCCAGCGGGTCTCCAAGGCCCGCGTCGATATCGCCGGCGAGACCGTCGGCGAGATCGCCAACGGCATGCTGGTTCTCGTTTGCGCAATGCAGGGCGACGGAGACGAGCAGGCGCAATTCCTCGCGCGTAAGGTCGCGAACCTGCGCATCTTCGAGAGCGAGCCCGGCAAGATGAACCTCTCGGTGCTGGCGAGCGAAGGCAGCGCCCTGGTCGTGAGCCAGTTCACGCTCGCCGCCGATACGAGCCGGGGCAACCGGCCGGGGTTCTCCTACGCCGCGCCGCCGGACGAGGGCGAGCGGCTCTACGAGCTCTTCGCCGCGTCGCTTGCCGAGCACGGGGTGCCGGTCCAGACCGGGCGCTTCGGCGAGGAGATGCAGGTCCACCTGGTCAACAACGGCCCGGTCACGATCTGGTTCGATACGGCGGGCTGAGCGGCCCCCACCTCCCCCTGTCCCCCCTCCCAAGTTAATCATTTCCCTCAGTCGGCGGGCGCTCGCTCCGCTCGCTTGCCTTCGCGCGTTCGCGCGCGGCGCAGTCGCGCCGTCTGAGCGCGCTCTCGGTATCTGATGGCGCGGTGATCGGTTTGTTTGATGGGCATCGTTCGCGGCTGGTGGGGTGACCGGGGGTGTCGGACGGCCGTCGGCGGGTCAAGCCGCTACGCGGCTCCTCCGCTTCGCTCCGGCCCTTCGGGTGACCCCCCGCCGTCCATCCGACGGAGTGCATCCATGGCCGTAAGCAAGCTTCCGGCCACGGGCCGATCGCTCGACGCAGTGCGGCAACGGGGGCTGGCGAGGGGTGTTACCCGTTACCGTTACCCTGCCTCCCTAGGGGTTCGAGGCGGTAACGGTTTTCGGTAACGCGTCGTTGCGGCCCGCGTGGTTGACGGCGGCCGGCGGCGCCGCGTTTTCGGCGGCGAGGCGGTAACCGCCCTGGGGTGCGCGTTCGACGCGCCCGGCGCGGACGAGCTTGCTCAGCGCTTCGGCGACGGTTGCGGGCCGGGTTGCCGCGCGCTCGCGGATCTGGCGCTGCGAGAGCGGTGCATCGGCGTCGGCGAGGGCTTGGAGGATGCGCCGTTCGGGTGTTTCCGGCTCCGGCGCGGCCTCGGCCGGCACCGGCCGCCGCAAGCGCAGGGCGGGTCCCTCGCCGTCATCGGCGAGTTCGATCTCGATGTCGGCGAGGCCTGGAGCGGCGCGATGCTCGACGGTCATGACGATCTGCTTGTCGCGGCGGCGCAGATAGAGGTTGCTGTCGCCCCAGGCATGGAGCTCGGACGACCCCCTGAGCGCCTGGCCCGGCCGGCTGGCACCGCTCTTGCGGGCATGGTGGACGAGCAGGACGGCGGTCTCGAAGCGGCGCTGGAGGTCGCGCAGGAAGCCGAGTATGGGAGCGACCTCGGCGACGGTGTTTTCATCGACGCCGTGCAGGCGGACCAGGGGGTCGAGGACCACGAGGCGTGGCGCGATGCGCTGCACGGTCTCGCGCAGACGCTGCCGGTCGTTGGCATGGTCGAGGCGCAGGATGGGAGCGTCGATGACGGCGATGTCGAGCGTCTCGAAGCTGGCGCCGGCTGCCCGGGCGATGCCCTCAAGCCGGGCGCGCACGATGTGGCCGGCGTCCTCGGCCGCGAACAGCAGGACCGGTCCGGGCTGTTTGGCGGCGAAGCGGCGCAGACAGGGAACGCCGGCGGCGACGGCCACGGCGAGGTCCAGAGCCAGGAAGGATTTGCCGCACTTGGGTTCGCCGCCGACGATGCCGACGGCTTGGCGTCCCCAGAGGCCGTCGACCAGCCACTGCTGCCGGCTCGGGCGGTCCTCAAGGTCGGCCGGGCTTCGGGTCGGGAAGCCCTTCACCGGCGCGCTCTCCTGGTCTTGGTGGGCTCCCCCCAGGTCTCCAGGAAGAGCTTTTCGTCGAGCACTTCACGATCCTGATCGGCGCCGGCGGCGAGCAGCGCATCGGCCATGACGGTGAGCGTCCTGGGGTTGCCGCCGGCATGGGCGACGAGGGTGTCCTTGAGGCCGGCGGTCATCAGGGCGGGGTTGCCGGCCTCCTCCAGCAGGTGGTCGAGGAGGCGCAGTAGATCCTCGTCTTCGGGACGCGTCATGAGGAGGCGCTGGCGGATGCGGGAGTCGATGGGATGCAGCTCCGGCGTGCGCAGTTTTGCGAGCAGCCGGTTGTCACCGGCCAGCACCACGCCAAGGATGGTGCGCGAGTCGAAGTCGGTCGAGGAGAGCAGGCGCATCTCGGTCAGCACCGCGTTGGGCAGCTCCTGTGCCTCGTCGACCAGCAGGAGTGGGCGCATGCGCGTGTCGTCGAGGTGGTCGAGCCAGCGCTGCCGCAGTCCCTTGATCCCATTCCAGCGATTGTTGTGGGCCATGGTGATGGCGAAGCGGTCGGAGATCTCGTGGTAGAAGTCGGCGACGCTGGAGGACGGATGGGTGAGGACCGCGACGCTCAACCTGTCGATGCGCTCAAGGCGCTCGGCGAGCAACCGCAGCGCCACGCTCTTGCCGATGCCGGGCGGGCCGCCGATCAGGGCGAAGCCGCCCTGGCGCACCAGATGCCGTTCGACCCTGCGGCAGAAGTTCTCGACGGCGGGTGTGGTCATCAGGCCATCGACCGGGAGGTCGGTGGAGAAGGGGTTCCACTTGAGGCCGTACAGCGTGAGCATTTCGCGGTTCATGAGGGGTCTCCCCGATCGTCGTCTTCGCCCGGCCCGGGGCTTTCGGCGTGAGGCAGCCAGGCCGGCGGCAGGCCCGTCGCGGCCTGGTCGTCGAGGATGCGCCTGAGCAGCGGCGCGGCTTCGCCCCCGCCGGCGCTGCCGCCGCCATCGTTGTCGCCGGGCCCGGCCGGGCGGCGCATACCGCCGGCATTGCCGCGCCGGTCGAGCGGGTAGAGGGTGCACAGCCGCTCGCCGCTTCGGCCGTCGACCAGATCAACGCTGGCCAGGTCCCAGCGCGCATAGCGGATCCACAGCGTGCTCAGGTGGCGCCACGGCGCGGGAACCTGATAGCGGATGCCCTCGAGCGACACGGTTCCGTCCGAGCGCCGCAGCGTGCGCTTCACGGTGATGCGGAACGCCGCCCTGAGCTCGTCGCGGCCGAGGCAGGGCCTCGACGCATCGTCGCTGTCGAGCAGGCGCTTGAGCGGCGTGGTGCCGAGCTCGCGGTGCACCCGGCGGTGGTAGTCCTGCTCGACCCAGGCGACGGTCGCGTCGTTGAGCGTCTTCAGGGTGAGCGGCTCGACGCCTTCGAGCATGGCCATCAGGCGGCCCTCGACCGAGGCCCACAGGACCTCCATCTTGCCATTCTGATGAGGCGCCCCCGCGAGGGTCCTGGAGTGGATGATGCCGAGCCGGTGCAGCCCCTCCTCGACCTCCCCCGCCATCATCGGCGAGCCGTTGTCGCTCATGAGCGCGCGCGGCAGGCCGCGCTTCATGAAGGCCTGGCAGAGCCCGTGGACGAAGACCTCGGCGGTCTCCTCCAGGTACCACTGCAGGTGGCAACCCACCCGCGAGTGGTCGTCGAGGAAGCCGAGCATGATCGGCGTGCGCCAGGCGCCGGACGCGGTCAGCACCCGGCACCGGGCATGATGGAAGTCGGTGTGCCAGAGCGCATGGCTGCGCGAGACCTCGAAGCTCAGCACCTCGCGCGGCTCGACCGGCGCCCGCTCGGGTTCCCGGTCGAAGCGCCGCCGGCGGCGCTGGCGCACCAACCCGCGATTGCGCATTGCCCGGGTCAGCGTCGCGTAGGAGGGCATCGGGCCGAGCGCCGGATCGACCTCGACCAGCGCCCGCAGGTTGTCGTAATGCAGCTGCCCCGACCACGACGGATGCGCCCGGTACTGGCCGCGCAGCGCCTCGATCAGCGCCGGCGACATCGCCCGCTCGCGGCCGGCATCGGTGCGCGGCCGGCGGCGCAGCGCCTTGACCGGATCCCGGTCCGCCGCCCGTGCCTGGTAGTACCAGCGTTCGATCGTCGACACCGAGAAGCGCACCGGCCCCTTGCCGGACGGGTGATCCCAGTCGCGTTGCGACAGCCGCTCCAGCTCCGCCCGCAACTGCCCCGTGGGCGGCGGCGAGGCCAGCAACGGCCCGACGACCGCGAAGCGCAGCCGCGCCCACCGGTCGCGGTCGCCCCCTCCGTTGTTGCTGTCCATGGCGGCATCTCTCCCTGGCCGTGTCGGGGAGATGCCCATGTAGAGCGCCCTATCCGTTCATGACAGAAACGTTTTCTGCGGGCGCCGCCGGCCCGGCGCCGAGCGCGCAAAAGCCGGTCCACGGCATCAGCCAGACCAGGCTGCGCAACAGCCGCGAGCGGAAGCCGCGGCCCCGCATGGTGCGCAGCAGCCAGCGCAGCGGCACGTCGGCGGGGGGCGCCGCCAGCGCGCCCCGCTTCGCCCCCCACTCCCGGGTCAGCGGGAAGACTTCCAGCCACCAGCGCCGCCAGCGCTTCAGCGTCGAGGCCGGAACCCCGCACCGCCGCGCGATCGTCTGCAACCGCACGCCGCCGGCCACAGCCAGCGCGCTCACCACCAGGAACAGCGCCCCGACGTAGAAGCGGCGCCCGAAGAAACGCACCGACGGCGGCTTCACGCGGCGCCGGCATGACGAACAGCACAAGCTGAAGCGCCGCGCGTCGTCCCGAAGATCCACCGCCAGACCGTAGGGCTTGCGCGGGTAGGTCGCGCTGTGAAGCGTGCCGCCGCAGCGCGGACAGCCGGCCGCTCGGCAGGCCTCCGCCTCCGCCGCATCGACGCGCTTGAGAAAAGCCCAGACCCGGGCATTCGAATGGATGGAGTGCCGGAACAGCTTGTGCGACATTGGGGCCGTCTCAGGTTGATATCACCGTCACCGAGACAAGCCCTCCGGCGGCCTTCATGCAAGATCGCCGGGGGGCAACCACCCCAAATCCTCGATTAATTCGAGCGGATCAGCCCTGATTCCCCGCTGAAATTCTGCGCCCTCTCACCGTCCGGGCCTTCGGCCCGGCAGGGCGGAGGGGAGACGTGGCTGCGCCGCCTACTCTCCCTCTCCGCCCCCGAGCCAAGCGAGCGGAGCGAGCGCCCGGCGACTGAGGGATACGAAAAGGTGGGAGGAGAGGGCCGGGGTGGGGGGTTTCCGGACCGTACTGCACGCGAGAGGGGGTACCGCGTAACAATCGAATGCGATCCCGTCTGGTCGAGAATGGCTCTAGTGTCCCGATCGAGAGGTTCGTACGCCATGACGGGTGGGGGGGGCTGGCGTGCCTCTCCTCTTGCACTCGCGACCCTGCGGGCTCGAGCGACACCCCGGACCATGGTGCGGTGCACAGGGCGGGGCGGGGCGGGCAGCATTGGGGGACGAGCCCGGAAACAGTCCGCGAGCCTCCCCACGCCATGCAGAACCAGACCGCCGAGAGCAAGACGGCCGCGCGCTCCGGCCGCTCCTCCATCGACCGCCTGTCGGACGCGCTGCGCGAGGCAGTCGATGCCGCCATCGCAGACGGCGCCACCGTCGACGAGATCACCGCCCGCATCAGGATGGGGGGCGAGGACTGCTCGCGCTCCGCCGTCGGCCGCTACGCCAAGAACATGCGCGAGCTGATCCGCCGGCAGAAGGAGGCCGATCGCGTCATCAAGGCTTGGGTGCAGGAGCTTGGCGCCCGCCCGGAAGGCGGCACCGGGCTCATCCTGATCGAGACCCTGCGCACCATGACGCTCGCCACCATGGCCGCTCTCAGCGGGCGGGAAGAGCCCGTCACGACCCAGGAGCTCGCCCGCCTCTCCATCATCCTCAAGCGCATCGAGGACACCGACGGACTCCGCCTGAAGCGGGAGCAGGCAGCCGAGAAGGAGACCGAGAAGGAGGCCGCCGCCGCGGGAACCGGCCGGGACAAGGGGCGAAAGACCCTCTCGCCCGAGACCGTCGCCGCCATGCGCGAGGCCCTGTTGGGCCGGCCCTCCCGCACCGTCACGTCGGTGCCGGTGGACCCGTGGAACCCCGAGGACTCCTTCTCGTCCCGCTCGTCCCACTCATCCCACTTCATCCCGCCCGATCCCGGCGAATCCCACTTTGTCCCGCCCGATCCCGGCGAATCCCACTTTGTCCCGCCCGATCCCGGCGAATCCCACTTTGTCCCGCCCGATCCCGGCGAATCCCACTTTGTCCCGCCCGATCCCGGCGAATCCCGCCCGGAAAACCAGCCGCACCTGTCCCATGCGGGCTAGTGTCGTGTTCCAGAGGTTTCCGTCCATCGGCAAGGCGCCCCCACCACGTCATGGCCGCACTTGATGCGGCCATCCACGTGTTTGTTCGGCGACGGGGTGAGCCTTGCTGAGAGAGATGCCCGGATACCCGGATCAAGTCCGGGCAATTCCGGGCATGACGAGTGTTGGAGAGGCTCGGTAGGAGAGACCGCGCACCGACCCATCCGAATGCGAGTGAACTTCAGAAACGGGACACTAGCACCGGTCCGGCTCGCTGCCCCGGTAGCCGGTGGCGAGCACGTAGCTCTCGGCGGAATCGGAGCGGCTCGCCGGCGGCTTGGCGTTGCGCACCCGCGCGAAGGCCTGGCGCAATCGCACCTGAAGCGCGCCGTCGCCCCCTTGCCGCAGCTTGGCGAGGAAGCAGCCGCCCGGAGCGAGCAGCGGCTCCGCGATATCGAGCGCGGTCTCGCAGAGCGCCGAGACCCGGAGCCGGTCGGTCGCCGCGTGGCCGGTGGTCGGCGCCGCCATGTCGCTCATCACCAGGTCCGCCGGGCCGCCGAGCGCGGCGCGGATCGCCTCCAGCGCGTCCGCACCGCATGCATCGATCGTGAGCACGGCGACGCCCTCGATCGGGTCGATCTCCGTGGTGTCGACCGCGACCACGCGGCCGCGCCTGCCCACGCGCTCGGCCGCCACCTGGCTCCAGCCGCCGGGTGCCGCGCCGAGATCGACCACCCGCTGCCCCGGCTTCAGGATGTCCGCACTCTCGGCGAGGCCGATCAGCTTGTAGGCGGCGCGGGAGCGATACCCGGCCTCGCGCGCGGCGCGGACGTAGGGGTCGTTGAGCTGGCGTTCGAGCCAGCGGGTCGACGACGCCTTGCGCCGGCGCGCGCGCTTGAGCTTGACCGGGGCGCGGCGCTTCCGCGGGCCACTCGCGTCGCGCGCGGTCACGGGTGCGCCCGCTCCTCGCGCCTGGCACGCGCCGCCCGCATCATGCGCAGCAGCATCCCCTCGCGGAGCCCCCGGTCGGCGACATCCAGCTGCCCCGCCGGGCAGGCAGCCATGACTGCGTCCAGGATGGCGCAGCCGGCGATCATCACGTCGCCGCGGCCTGGGCCGATGCAGGGCTGCGCCGCACGGGCCTCGTAGTCCTGATCGATGACCGTGTCGATCACCGCGCGCACGTCGTCGAACTGCAGCCTGAGGCCGTCCACCCGGTCCCGGTCGTAGCGCGGCAGCCTGAGGTGAATGCCGGCGATGGTGGTGACGGTGCCCGATGTGCCGAGGAGCTGGACCGAGCCGGCGGCGGCACCCGCCGGGATACCGTGGGTCTCCGCGAAGGGGCCGATCGCGGCCCCGATCTCGGCGACCATCGCGGCGTAGGACGCGCGGGCGACGCGGTCGCCGCCGTAGCGTTCCGCCAGCGTCACGACCCCGTGGCCGATGGAGGTCCACGCCGCGAGCGCGGGCGGTGCGCCGTCGTCGAGGCGGACCCAGATGAGCTCGGTGCTGCCGCCGCCGATATCGAGCAGCAGCACGTGCCGCATGGTCCGGTCGAACAGCGGCGTGCAGCCGTCGAGGGCAAGCTGGACCTCTTCCGCCGGCGAGATGATCTCAATGTCGAGCCCGGTCTCGTCGCTGGCGCGGTCGATGAACGCCTGGCGGTTCTCGGCGCGCCGGCAGGCTTCGGTCGCCACCGCCCGGTAGCGGCTGACACCGCCCCGGCGGAGCTTGCCGGCGCAGACCCTGAGCGCGCCGATGGTGCGTTCGACCGCCTCCTCCGAGAGCCGCCCCGATTGCGCGACGCCCTCGCCGAGGCGCACGATCCGGGAGAAGGCATCGACGACGCGAAAGCCCTCGCCCCTCGGCCGCGCGACGAGGAGCCGGCAGTTGTTCGTGCCGAGGTCGAGCGCGCCGAATGATGAGCCGGGCCGATCGCTCACTGTGCCTGCTCCGATTGCCGGGGCGCCCGCTGCCCGGCGCCGGCTTGAGCGCCATTACAGCGCGTGCGCCCGCGCCTGGCAACGCGCCCGGACGCGGGCAAGGGAAGGGAGGCCGCCGCC
>CBDEUT010000007.1:0-879440 GCA_965243375.1 Alphaproteobacteria bacterium
AGCAGCCCGTCGGGCTCCAGCCGCCGCGTCTGCGCCCCGGCCGAGGCGAGGGTTCCCTCCAGCGCCCGGCGGAAGGCGCCGAGCGCGGTCTCCGACGCCGGACCCGGCGGTCCGGCGAGGCAGGCGGTGACGAAGACCCGGTAGTCCGACAGCGTGAAGGGCGGTCCGCCGTCATGCAGGCGCCGCCAGCCGCCCGGAGCCAGCAGGTCGCGGCGGCGCTTGCCCATGCGGGAAAGGGCCTCGCTCCCGCCAACGCGCGGCTCGGCCCAGGCGCGGACGGCGGCGCCGAAGCGCGGGCTCGCCCAGTGGATGACCTGGATCGTGCAGCGCTCGGGCGCGGCATCGGCCAGCGTACCGGCGAGCGCCCCCAGGGTCTCGGCGTCGATGCCGGCGAAGGGCGGCAGCTCCAGCGCGAAGCCGACCGACCCCGCATTGACGTAGAGCTCGCTCGATTCGTCGAAGGCGCGCCAGGGCAAGAGCGCGTGCAGCGCGGCCGGCAGGGCCGGCGGCGTCCAAGGCCCCGGCGCCTCGGGACCCTCGAACATCTCCAGCAGCCGGGAAAGCGCGCCCGAGGCCATTACGGCAGCCTCCAGCCGGCGGGCTCCAGCACGACGCGGACCCAGGCGCCCTCGCGGTAGACGCCGCCGGCATCGACGAAGGGCGCGATCCAGATGCGCGCCACCACCTCGCCCGTCCTGAGATCGTCGCCGCGCAGATCGTCGGTTGGCAGGCCGTCATCGCCGGATGCGGCTTCGCTCAGAAGTGTTTCGGCCGGAAGGGCGGCATCGGAAGCCATGGACCGGGCATCGCCTGTCACCACGGCGGCTGCGGAATCGTCCGTTGCCGATCCGGCATTCGCCGAGCCCCGGCGATGGTCATCCGTTTCTCCAAACAGCCTTGCAAGCCAGGCGAAGGGACCGAAGCCGCACGCCGTCTCGCAGGACCGGGGTTCCATCGATGACGTGTCGACTCGCTCTGTTTCCACATCGCGGGGCAGCAGCCGGATCGGCTGTCCCGGCGCCGTTGTTCGCGCGGCGCCCGCCTTCGGCACCGCCGGGTCGGCGGCGGCGACGCTGGCGCAGGACCCGCCCGCCGCCAGCGGGCACTGCCAGTCCTCGCCGACATGCCCCGACGAGCAGCCGGCCAGCAGGAGCCCGGCAAACGCTGCGGCGGTCAGTGCCGCCCGGCGTGGGGCATGGTGCAGCGCAACGATCATCTCAGTTTCCCTCCGTTGGCGGATTGGGATTGCGGGGCGCGGCCGTCGGAACGAGGCGTTCCCTCTATCCGGGCGCCTTCGAGGAACACCAGCGTCACCTTCGTGCCGGCCTGGAGCTGGATCACCGGCTGGTACTGCTCGGCGCGCCGGATCATGTAGTCGGCCACCTTCTGGCCCGCCGAGGACGCCCCGGCCCCGAGCCCGGCGCGGCCGATGTCGGAGAGCGCGGTGTTGGCGACCGCGGCGCCGCTCGCGCCCGTGGCCACCGCCTGGGGCTGGAAGGCCTGCGCCACGCCCTGGCCGGCGCCGGAGATCATGCCCGCCAGGAACGCCTTCTCGACCAGAGCCCCCTCGCGGCTCACCACCGGCCCGCGCACCCCGGTCTTGCCGGAACCGGCGACGAAGCCCGCGACGTCGGTCTCGACCACCGTGCCCGGCTCCGGCCCGGCACAGGTCATGGTGCGGAAGCGCACATAGACCTTCTCGGAGGAGAGGTCGCCATGGGCGGCGCCCGTGACGGTGCAGCCGTCGATATCGACCTGCAGGGCGGTCCCGTCTTCCGCCGCGGTCCAGGCGGGGCCGGTAATGCGCATCAGCACCGGGCGGGGATCGCCCTGCGAGGAGATGCCGGCCGAGGCGTCGGCCCCGGCCAGCACCACGGCTTGCGCATGGGCGCCCGCCGGCAGCCAGGCCGAGACCGGCTTGGCCACGGCGTCGGCGACGAGCTCGGGGCCTGTCCCGGACCCCGATCCGGGACCTGAGCGGGAACCGTTCAGCGACGGTTGCGGCCCGTCCTTCAGCTCGAAGGTCTCGATCATGCGGGCGGGCGCGGCCGGTTGCGCCTGCCCGCCGTTGCCGGACGGGGGCGTCACGGACGGAACCTGGAAATACTCGTCCGCCGCCGCGCCGGTGCCCGGCGCCGTCCCCGGCTGCGCGGGCGTCCGGAGACGGGCTTCGAGATCGGCGATCATGGCCGCCTGCTTGTCGATCACCCTGCGCGCGTCGGCGGCGTCCCGTTCCAGCGCCGCGCGCAGGCGGTCGTTGTCTGTGCGGAGCGTGCGCGCCTCCCGGCGCATCTCTCCCAGCTGCGTCTCGATCTCGCCCAGCCGGGCCTCCGAGCGCCGGGTCCACACCTTTTCGGCCATGTCGGGCTCGACGATCCCGGCCTCGATGCCGCCCCGCGGCACCGGCTTCCCGCCGCCGCCCATGCCGAGCCAGGCCGCCAGCGCGACCAGCACCGCCGCCGCGATGACGGAGAACAGCAGCAGCTGGCGACGGCGCACGGCGTCGGCCGCGCCGGGATCGGCGTTCCGTCCGGCGCTCATCGCGGGGTCTCCGTGCGCGCGGTCTCCACCACCGCCACGGCAAGCCATCCGCCCGTCGGTCCCGAGCCGGGCGCAGCGAGCCAAAGCGCGGCCACGCGGCCGCCGGCCAGGCTCTCCCCGATGGTCCCGGCGAGGCCCGAGGGGCCGCCGACGGCAGCGGAGGGGAGGCGGTCCGCTTCCAGCACCAGCGCCCGCAAGCGTGGGCCCCGCCAGGTCTCGACGATCCGGACGCCGGCGGCGACGGAACCGCCACCGGCATGGATTTCGTATCCGGCCAGCGGCTCGCGCCGCGCCACCGAGCGCACCAGCTTCACCAACGCCGCGATGTGCGGATCGCTTGCCGATACCGGGCTTCTCGAAGCTCCGGCCGCCATGTCCGGCAGCGCGTCGGCATTGCGGATCAGGATCTGGGCCGCGCCGCGGTCCGAGGGCGTGAGCGTCAGCCGGTAGGTGAAGCCCTTCTCCGTGCTGATGAACAGCGTGGCCGGGGCGTGCGCGGCGGGAGCCATGTCCGAGGGGCGGAGATAAAGGTCGCCCGATACCGCGTCATGCTCGACCGCGTAGCCGTCCGGCGCGCGCACCACCCGCGCGATCCGGTCGCCGATGAGCGCGATGCGGTTCACGTCCGTCGCGGAGATTTGGGCGGCGAGCTCGGCATGATCGACCGCCTCAAGAAGCTGCATGGCGGAAGCCGGCGCGGGCAGGGCGAGCACGCCCATATGAATGAGGAATGCCGCGAGCGGCAGCGCGAGCCGCCGCGGCAGGGGAAAGAGCGTCATTTTCCATTCTCCATCTGTTCGAAGCGCAGGAGACCGATGCGTCCCGCGTCGATGCGGAAGGCGAGCCGGTAGCGCCGGTCCTCGCGCGCGGCCTCCTCGCGGCCGATCCAGGTCACCAGCTCGCCCGATATCTCCGCCGTGAGACGCTCGGGGTCGGCCTCGATGCCGTCGGGATAGAAGGCGCTGGCGAGATCGCGCCCGGCCATGCGCGCGGCCTCCGCCTCGACCCAGGCGCCGATCGCGCCGCGGGCGGAAGCGTGGCTCAGCCGCGCCGCCGCACGCCGCACATGGGCCGCGTTCTCGGGCGTCAGCGTCAGCAGCGTCACCGCCACGGTGCGCGCCATGTCCTCCAGATACCGCGCTCCGGCCCGGCCTTCGCCGGGGCCACTGCCGCCCACCGCCCAGGAGGGACCCGCCGAAGCCGGCACCAGCACGGTCGCGGTCTCTCGCCCGGCGAAGCCCACGGTGAGCGCCAGGTTGGCCGTCATCGAGAGCACCAGCAGTCCGGCGAGCGCCATGCGGACGTCCCGCACCCGGCGGACGGCGAGATCGAGATCGACACGGCGCATCGCTCACGCCTCAGCCGACAAACCGCCGGAGATGGCTCGGCGGCGTCGCCTTGAGCCGCAGCACGAAGTCCGGCAGGAACCAGTAGAGCGCGTAGCGCGCGATATTGGCCCCGCCGCCGCGCTTGACCCGGCGCAGCACCAGCCAGCCGCCGACGCCGGCAATGAGACCCGGCACGAACTGGTTTGCGGCGAGGCCGAGCAGGGCCGGACCCATCAGGACGGCGGCCTCGTCGACGGTCCAGAACAGCCAGCGCTCCGGATCGTCGAGCCGGCGCGGGATGGTGTGGCGGGCGGTGTCGTTCATTACACGCCCGCCTCAGATAATCGCCGTGCCGACGAGGCCGGTGACGATGCCGGTGCCGGCGCCCGCGGCGATGCCGACGCCCACCGCGCCCATCAGCTGCATGGCGTTGAAGCGCAGCACCGAGCCCACCAGGGCGGCGCCGACGGCGAGCGCCGCCGCGAGCTGGCCGCCGGTGCCGCCGACGATGTCGGACACCGTGTCGAGCGGCGCGTCGAAGGTCGTGTCCGTCGTTGCCAGCGCGATATCCGGGCCGGCCATCATGGCCGCCATGGCGATAACCATGACGGCGGCGGCGCGCATCTTGGCGACCGGACAACTCATGCCGGAGCCCGGCGTCGTCACCAGGCCCCTCATGGCGCCGCTCCCGTTCCCGGATCGTCCGGTCGAAGGCGCTTCGGACCGGACAGCGCGGTGCCGTCGTCCGAGGTGGATTTGCGCGGCCGGCTCTGCGCCCACCTGTCCAGATCCTCGCGCAGATAGCGCACCAGCCGGCCCAGCAGGTGGTAGACCGGCCCGCCACCCGACACCCGGTAGCGCGCCAGCGTCTTCGGCCGCATGTTGAGATGCGCCGCCGCCTGCTTCGTGTTCAGATACTCGCTGTCGTTCATCGTCTCCGTCTCTCTGGCTGCTCGCACCGGACCGCAATCCGGGGCCTCGACGGCGCCCGGACCCCTCCGGGCGCACCGGCGGCAAGGAAAGCGCAGAAAACGGAACGCGGGGATGGTCGTTTTTGATTTTGAAAACGACCACCCTAGGAGGATGCTGGAGAGCCCTTGAGACCCCGTGAGGATGATCGCAGTTGCGAACGCTCCGCCGCGCGCCGTCCCGAAACGGCCCCATGCTGTCCCCAAATCGGCGCCGCGAACGCCGGCAGAGGCGAATCCGGCGAGGCGTCGAACCGCGATTCGACAGGGGCGGGGGCGCAAGTGGCAGCATCGGAACTGGTTGCTGCGAAGGCCATGATCGGGCGCATGAGCCTCAACCGGGCGTTCGACGTTCCCGATCGCCGCGACCGGGATCACGAGGGTAACGGGGCTTGAAATGCGGCCCGGCCGGGGCTACCTTGCAGCCAGTTACCCGCCGGCAGCGTGCTGTCGGCTCAGGGGCCGCTCTCCGGAGTGGCCCCTGCTTTTTGCGGGGGACGCAAGTGAGAACGCGGGTTTATGTGGACGGTTTCAACCTGTATTACGGAGCGGTCAGGGGGACATCGTTCAAATGGCTCGATCCGGTGCGCTTGAGTCGGCTGCTGCTTCCTCCGCATTGCGTGATCGACAAGCTGCTCTATTTCACCGCGCGCGTTTCCGGGATACCCGACCCAGCTGCTCCGGCCCGTCAGCAGGCCTATCTGAGCGCGCTGGGAACGCTGCCGGAAGTCGAGGTCCATTACGGGAGCTTTCTGGCCAAGACCGTATGGCGCCCCCTCGTCAACCTGCCGGTCGCGGGTAACCGGATCGACGCGCCGCGGCCCGTCACGCTGCCCGCGGGCAACCATCCGGTCGCAGGCGCGACTCGCCAGACGCTACCTGTCGGAACCTATCCCCGGCGCGGCAGTGGGCGCAGAAAACGACGCAAGGCAACGGCGCCATTGCCCGATGCACTCGTCGCCGAATTCCACGCGATGGAAGAAAAGGGCTCCGACGTCAATCTCGCGGCGCACCTCCTCAACGACGCCTGGAACGACCTGTTCGACACGGCCGCCGTGATTTCGAACGACACCGATCTTGTGACGCCGATACGAATGGTGACGGCCGAACGGGGCAAGCCCGTCTTCATCGTGTGTCCCGGGCGCTGGCAGGTTGCGCCGAAGCTGAAACAGGCGGCCAGCTACGTTCGGCATGTCCGTGCCGCACAACTGAAGGCGGCACAGTTCCCACATACCTTGCCTGGCACCGGGATTTCCAGACCGACGGGATGGTGATCGTCAGGCCGCGTCTGCATCGGGCGTGCCGGCGGATCCGGATTTGTCGCCCCCCAAGAGATTCCCGCCGATGCTGCCGGTGATGCGCGAGGCCGCGCTCTGGATCGAATCCCGCGCGAGGTGGGCGTAACGCGCGGTTGTCTGTACCTGCGTATGACCAAGGAGTTTCCCGATCATCGTCAGGCTTTCGCCGAGCGCCAGAGCCCTGCTGGCAAACGAATGCCGCAAATCGTGGATGCGCACGTCCTTCAGACCGGCGCGCTCCCGGATGCGCCGCCAGGGCCGCTGAAGGTCGGTGAGATGCGTCCCCGGCAGACGCCCCGCGATCACCCAAGGGTTATCGTCCTCGCGCGGGATCGCCGCCAGCACCGCCCGCGCCTCAGGCCCGAGCGGAACAACGCGGCCGCCGGTCTTCGCGTCGGGGAGCTCGATGCAGTCCGCCTTCACATAGTCCCACTTCAGGTCGCGGATTTCCGACATGCGGCAGCCCGTGAGCAGCAGTAGCCGGAACGCCGCCACCGCCGCGGGCATCTCCGGCTCGGCCTCGCGCAGCACCTCACCCAGCCGTTCGGTCTCCTCCTCCGACAGGAAGCGCTCCCGCTTGTGCTCCTTGAAGCGCTTGACGTGCCGGCACGGGTTGGTGCCGTCCGGCCGCCAGCCCCAGACCTCGGCGAGCGAGAACATCTTGGACAATACCCCGAGCGTCCGGTTGGCCTGGTAGGGCTTGTCCCGGAGATTGTGATGCAACGCCGCGATGTCCTTGCGCTGCACTTCGGCAACCCGCAGATCCCCGATGACCGGATCGACGAACAGCGATACCGAGCGCGCGTATTCCAGTTGAGTGCTCTTCTTGCAGTGGTCGGGTACATACTCTTCGAGAAACCGCTTCCCCAGATCCGCCATCGTCGGCTCGGCTTTCCTCGTCGCCTCCGTGGCGCGGGGATCGATCCCCTTCTTCGCTTCGGCGAGGACTTCCAGCGCCTTCGTGCGCGCCTCGTCCGGCGTGAGCGGCCCGTGCGGGCCGATGGTGAACCAGCACAGCTTGCCGTCCACCCGGGTCTGGACGACGTAGTTCTTGCGGCCCGATTTGCGCACCCTGAGGCCGAAGCCGGTGAGCTCGCCGTCCCAGTAGACGGCATCGCTGCCGTTCGCCTTGATGGCGTCGACGGTGCGCTTGGTCAGCCGGGGGATGCGGTTGGAAGCCATGGCGAAAGTCCTTGACGCTGCCGGGACCGTGTAGCATGCTGGCAAACTATTGGCAAACACTTTGCATCAATCCGGCGGGCTCTCGATATTCCTCTAATGACCTGAACGGAGGCATAACCCACCGAAAAAGTGGGAAAAATCACTCTAGAACACTCTTCCGAGGTCTCAAGTCCACGTATCGTTACCAAACTCATAACCTGAAGGTCGCAGGTTCGAATCCTGCCCCCGCAACCACTCAGGCCCCTGAAAACATTGATGTTTTCAGGGGTTTCTTATGTGTTGCCTCGCCAAATGTGGGAAAAGTATCAACACGTGCGGCAGCTCACGGGATACATCTCCAGTCCATAAATGACCGCGCTTGGCTCCGCCAAGGGGCGCTTCGGAAAAGGAGCCGGCACGGGTCAAAACGTCGTACTGTGTTGAGTTATGGTTGCTTTTTCACATGTGTGACCGGGATTGGCAATGCGGGATCCCGCCGCTCCCCAGGCTCACTGTCGTGTCGGAATGGTCAACACCGTTAGGTGATAAACCTGACGGTCGTAGCTGTTTCGCCAGATGATTTGGGCGCAGATTGGCGAGGGCCCATCCGGTGCGATCGTCGTCGCGGCGGGTCCGTGCGGAGCCGCGGCTTGCGACGGTTGTGGTTCAGGTGCCCGGTCGAGTAGCCGCGCTCCGTGCGGAGATATTCGCCAGTCTGGGGATCTGCGCCGAGTTCAGTTCGGGTCCAGAACCCCGGGCGTTATGCCGGATCGTCGTCCGAGGTCGAGGTCCTTCGCGATCCTGTTACCCACTCGTCGAGCTCGGCGCGCACATAGCGCACGCGGTTGCCCAAGCGGTAGTAAGGCGGGCCGTCGCCCGTGACGCGGTAGCGGTTCATCGTGCGCACCGAGAGACCCAGGTATTCGGCCGCCTCGCGATTGTTGAGGTATTTGGCTCGAGTAATCAGTGTCGCTTCCTCCGAGGCGCCCCGTTCCGACGCTCCGCCATCCCTGGCGCCTCCGGGCGCGGTCATGACACGCGCTGCGACGCGCTCGTAGAGGGGATCGGCGCCGCCGGCGGCCTGGCCGAGGATGATGCGCGCAAGCCGCCTCGCCTGGTCGGGCGTGGTCTTGTCGTACCGGCCGATCACGACCCGCTTGTTGGGCGCTTTGCGGCCGCGGTCGCCGGTACGGTAGTTGACGATGAAGGACTTGGTGCCGCTGGGACGGATGCACACGCCGAAGCCGGTCAGCTTGTCGTCCCAGGCGATCCAGGACTTGTCGGTCGGCTGGAGGGTATCGATGACCCGCTTGGTGAGCGTGGTGCGCAGTCTGGCCGTCCGCTTTCCGGGAGTCGTCGGCATGGAATTCGTTCGGTCGTTGGTTAGCGAAGCCACCCCCAGTACTCACCCCGCCTACCCGGCTAACACACCGAGACCAGGAATTAAAATGCCTGGCACGACCGAATCCATGCGTGCACAGCATGACCTCGGCGGTCGAGGGCGATCCGGGGACCGAAATCAATCTGGACGCCACGCCGGGCCCCAGAGTGTAAAGGCACGGTCGGGGATTGCGCTTCCCCAACCTCGGGGAGAATCGGGAAGATTTGTGCTGGGTTTCGGCCAAGGGCGCGAAGACCGATACCTGCAGCGGCGCCCTGCGGCCTCTGCCGTCGCCGAGGCTACCGGCCGATCACGACCCGGCCTTGTCGACAGTGTGCCGCCGCGCCAGATCGGCACTGTCACGCAATTCGTTGCCCGGGATGTTGACGGTGAGCTGCCAGTTGTCCTGGTAGCCGATGGCACCGGGCTTGGGGGTCCTGGGACCGAAGAGTGACTTCCCGTTTGCCTTAGCGAGATCGCGGAGATGCGCATACACGTCGTCGGGGATCGTGGCGCCGGCATGATCCACCAGCCAACCGAAGCGTCGCGCGAGTGTCCGGGAGGCAATCCGATCCAGATAGGCTGCAGCCCTGTGCCAGTCGATGCGTCGGCATGCCGTCGCCAGGATGACCGCTGCTTCTCCCGCGCCGCCGGCGAGGTCGGGGCGGTCGATGCAGTCGATGACGGTTTTTTCCCGGTCGGACATCATGACCGTGTAGCCGAGGACATCGATCGGGCCGAAGCCGAAGTACTTCCGCCGGACCGGATTGATGACCCGGACCTCCTCATCGAGCACGCGCCGGCTACGCGCACGCACGGGGGTGACCAGCCGGATCACGTTGCGGTGCTGGGTCGTGAACCCGTAGTGCGTCGCGGCCGTGCCGTAGCCGAAGTAGTAGGGCTCGGCGATCCGGCTGGCGAGCGCCAGGACGTTGCTTTCCCCGAGGGCGTCCGGTCCCGTTTCGGGCGGAATGAGCAAGTACCGGCCCCAACTCGCGCGTTCCAGCCAGCCCTTGCGGCGCAGGGAGCGGATCACATGGTCCGCAGCCTGGGGACTGACGCCGAGCATGTCGATGATTTGCCGGCGATCGACCTCCTTGTTGCCTTGCTCGACCAGACTGAGGACGACGCGGCTTTCCTGAGGCGACAGCGATCGGGTGGCGAATTTCATGTCTTCAGCGGATACGAAACTTCCGATAATCCTGTGTTTTGCTGGAAGACTGTCAGACACCGCAGCTGGGTTCAATACACGATGTAACGAAACAAAGGGTATCCAGTGTTTCGCGGATTGCCCCGCTCGGCAGTTGCTGTGGGGCATCTGCGGGCCTTTGCCTTGGCGTGCATCATCGGAGCGCGATGAGCCGGAGGACGCCGCCACCGCCTCGGGGTCTTCCCCAAGGGCGGTTGAACTGGCAGGAATAATGCCTATAGTTTCTGACACAGGTACAGGGGAAATCGACCGATGAGCGGCGTGGCCGATGCAATCATGAGGCGGGTGAGCGCGCACGGTCGGGGCCGGTGGGTGTGCACGCCCAAGGATTTCCTGGACCTCGGCAGCCGGGAGGCCGTCGACCAGGCGCTCTCGCGCCTCGTCAGGGCCGGACGGCTGCGCCGCGCCGGCAGGGGCCTCTACGACCTGCCGCGCATCAGTGCCGTGCTGAACCGGCCCGCGCCGGTCGACCTCGACGCTGCCGTCGCCGCGCTGGCGCGGCGCGACGGCATCCGGATCTTGCCTGATGGCGCGACCGCCGCGCATCGGCTCGGCCTGACCAACTCGGTGCCGGCAAAGGCCGGCTACGTCACCGACGGCGCCACCCGCACGGTCGGGATCGACGGCGGGACGATCCGCTTCCGCCACGCCGGCCCCCGCGTCATGCGCTGGGCGGACCGGCCGGCGGCGTCGGCGGTCCAGGCGCTGCGATGGCTCGGCCCCGACGCTGCCCTGGACGCGCGGGTCGTCGCGGCCCTGAAGCGCCATCTCCCCGAGGCGGCGAAGCGCGACCTTGTCCGGAACGGGCGGGACCTGCCCGGCTGGGCGCTGCCGCTCACGCGCGACATCGCGGGCGAGGATGCTGTGGCAGCATGACGGAGGACGCCTTCGCGTCCTTTCTCGCCCTGCCGCACCGGGACAGGCGGGACGTCTTCGCCGCCGCCGCGAAACGCCTCGACGCCGTGCCGGTCTACCGGGTGTTCGTCACCGCCTGCCTGGCGGGCGGCGCGGCGCGGCGCGCTCGGCGACGCCGGGGCCGGCCGCCGAGACCGCGCTCGGCGCGTTCCGCCGGGCGCTGGAAGGGACGCTGGCTTCCGCCGGGGCGCAGACCCGCCGGCTGGAGCCGGACGCGCTGCTGTCGCTCGCGGCGGAACTCACAAACCCGGACATCGGCGTGTACCGCGACGGCGGGACCGAACGCCCGCCCCGGCGCTGGGCGCCGCGCGATCCGCTGCACGAACAGTGCATCGCACCCGGCTGCGCGCTCACCGTGGCACCGACCGGCCTCACCTTCCACCACCCCGACGGGGAAGACATTGCCGTCCGGGTCTTGCCGGCGTCGACCCAGGGATTGTCGTTCTTGGTCGAGGGACGGAGAGGATGGCACGGGCCTCGGGCCCTGGAGCCCGAGCGGCACAACTTGTTCGTCAGTCTTGGTGTCGGTTAACGCTGGTGGGCAGCACTGCCGGAGAATGCTCAGCCCCACGCGGTGGGATGTCTAGACGACCAGAAAGACGGAAGCTAGCGCCAGCGAAGCCAAGAACTGCCCGCCCACGTAGGGTGGATCAGGAGGAATTGCGGGAAGACGACAGAACGCCTATTGCTTAGAGACGCCGTCGAGGAGTGAGGCAAATCAGATGGAACAGCAGGTGGACGCATTTGTGTGTCACGCCTCGGAAGACAAGGACAGCTTTGTCCGTCCCCTGGCGGAAGGTCTGCGTCGCCTAGGCGTGACTGTGTGGTATGACGAGTTTTCCTTGAAACTTGGCGACAGCGTATCTCGGCAGATTGATCTTGGAATCGCGAACGCGAGTTTCGGGATTGTCGTCATAAGTAGGAATTTCATCGGCAGACCTTGGCCGGAACACGAGCTACAAGGATTAGTTAGTCGCGACATTGAAGAGGATCTGAGAATTTTGCCGATATGGCATGGTGTCAACAAACAGCAGGTTTTGGCATTCAGCCCATCGCTGTCCGACAAGTTTGCTATCGACACTCAAAGGGACGACGCTCAGGAAGCTGCATTAAAGATTTTGCGCACTGTACGGCCCGATCTGTATGAGCAATCACCTCGGGCTGAACTTGAGAAGCTAGCCAGCGGTGAAGCGATTGCGAATCTCCAAATTGTGATTGAAGATCTTCGCGAGCAGATCTCCGAATTTCAATGCCCCATTTGTAAGGCGTCGCTTTCGACTCGAATAGATGCCCCAGTCGATGAAGAACAGAAACACTGGGATATTGTTGAAACTTATGAATGTGGTCACCAGCTCTTCGCCGGATATACCCGATATCCGTGTCCTAAAGATCCAAATTTTCCCACTTGGGAAGACTACGATGTTGTCTGCGAGCGGAGCAACGACAAATCACCACAGAGGTGGCAATGCTACGCTTGGCCGAAGACTGATATGGCCAAAAAAGTCCATCTTGAAATCAGTTACGGAAAAACGGAAGAGGAGGCACGCGAAAAGTTGAGGACGACATTCCTTTATCGGGCTGGCCGGATTAGCAATATGGAGTGGATACGCAGTCAGATGAATTGAACTGACAGCAATTTCGAAACACAGTGTCGGTGGTGCAAGATTGAAAGACGCGGGCTTGGCTGGCTAAGGAACTGAAGTCGATGGCTATTCCCTCACTAAATCCGGATGGGCCCGAGTTCTCGATCGATACGATTGCGTTGGGTCGTATCGACGCGCTTCCACTCACGATTGGAAGAATGAGTGAGATCGAAAAGAAGGATTCGGCTACGTCCACATCCTTCATGAACGTACTTGTTTCGACGGTTGGCAGAGGGAGCACGGGGGAAGAACTGACCGATGACGAGGTAGCGAAGTTATCAGATGCAGACAGGGATAGATTTGCCGAGAAGGTATTGGAATTCAATCCGTACTTGTTCCGAGAGCGGGTGCGGGAAAAGCGCAAGGACGACGATGGGCAGGTTATCCTTTCTTTCAGAGATGGCGATGTCAAGCATCAAAGAGAGAAGGATGAATCGGGATCGGATTATCTGTTTCGTCTCTTCAAGATACAAACGGCTGAGCTGAAGGAGCATGCCCGTCGCGTGTTGGGTCCCGTTGAGGATATGTTGAGAGCTAACAAAAGACTGTTCACGCCATCCTTCTTGGAGGCAATCCAACGGAGCCAATCCTCAGCGGCACAACTGGGGAATATGATCGACCGTTTGCGGATCAAGATGCCGGACGTGTCCGGTGGGGCCGCCGCCGCGGCTGCGTTGGATCGGATCAAGTCTCCGGATGTATACCGTCCTGAACTGCGTGTTCCAGATCTAAGTAACTTTAGAAGTCCACTTCTTGATACTAACGAAAGGCTTTCGGATGTCTTGAACAAATTGGAAGCCATGGAAGGGTTAGCTCTTCAGATGGCGGAAACGGTCAGAGATGTCAGTGGCACAGCGTCTCAGTTTATTGTCGATTTCGGTGTGGCGGCGGAGAAGGCCGATCGATCGTCACGCCGAGCGACTAGGATAGCGCTTTCAGCAATTGTTGTAGCAGCAATATTGACGGTTGTGCAGATCGGCTATTCAGAATGGCGTATTCGGCAGGAGCAGGGACACATGGCAAATGCAATCTATGCTATTTCGACTCGAATTGAAGCGAGTGCAGAATCGCAACGAGAGAGCATGGCGGGAATAGGGACGGAGCTGAACAATAGCAATACTGCTGTCAAAGCAAGTCTTGATCGGCTTTCAATACTCTTGCAGAAGTTGACAGAGGTGTTGAGGACGCCAACGGATGCAGGGAACTCGTCGGGTTCTGATGAAGGGTCTGTCCCCGCCGAGTGACACGGGACGATCGTGTCCCGAGCCGTGGGGATGAGGAGGCACCGAAGATTAGTTCGAGGCAATGAGGAAAGTTCTTTCCTGGTCTGGACAGCTCGCCATCACGAAAGAGTGTCATGTCCGCTCTTTGGGAATGCCGCGCGGGATGGGCGTTACAGGCCGCGTAGCCAGTCGGCGTGGCGCCACAGCACCGCGCCAATCCCGTAGCTGACGATCTTGCTAATCCTGTGGATCTCCCTCGCACCGTCTTGTTCATGCTCTTCGTAGGAATCGAGCACGACGGAAGACTCGAAGCTTGTCGTGAGCACGGCGATCGCTGAGTCGACAGCATGATCCAGGAAAACTGGGGAGCCGCTCTGTCCGGGAATGACCGGAAAGCTTAGCTCGAACGCATGGTAGAGGCGACGTGGGTTGTTCCATTCGTGCTGGAAGTGGCGTTGGATTCGTCCGTGCATAAGCCTCGGCTCAAGGGTCTTGCGGCCATTGGATTCGTCTCTGTATGGATATCCGTATGAGCTGACTTCGGTTCCCAAGAGGAATTCCTGGTATCCGTGCGGCGGCTCGCCCAGGGTGAGAAACGGCGGTGCCTGATCCGCTGTAAACAGCAATGCCGCAATGTCTGCTTCGGGATGGTGTTCCACATGGGATGCCTGAATGAACCTTCCGCTCTTGAGCATGAGGTACACCTCGTCCGGTTCGGTCGCGCTGCGCACGACGTGGGATGCGGTCAAGACCAGGCCGCGCCTTTCGATCCCAAAACCGGTGCCCGCAAATCTCACTATTCCATCGTCTTGACGAATGCCCAGCGAGCGCACGGGCTCTGAGATGTCCAGTCCGGAGTCCTGCGGCATCACTTGCCTCCTAAGATCGGGAGTTGGCTGGAGTGCGGAGCACTTGAGGGGATGGTCACTTTGCGGACCAGCTCGAACATTTGCCATCTCGAATTTCGATGATTCGTGGAAAGCATGCGAGGCATGTGGGCGTAGTCGTCAATTTCGAGGAAATCACCTGTGCGGCAGAAACCGGGGGGAGACGAGCTGGACAGGGATACGGTGGCCGGGGAGCGAGGGTATCGGACATGATATCAGCCGCTAGGTCGGATAGTATAGCACAGGTGCAAAAATTCCCGTAATGGGGGAAGTTTCGCAGGCCAGAAATACTAGCCCCTTGCGGATGTCGGAATTTAGTGCAATGATGCGATTGATATTCCGGAAAACTGCGAATATTGGCAATCGAACTATACCCACACATGAGCAAAGAAGCCACCATACCTGAAGGGCGTCGCCGCCTGGCCGCGGTGATCCGAGAAGCTGGCGACATTGTCCGGATCGCTGATGCTGAGCGAGCTCTCGACGTGAGCCGTACCGTCGCCGCCAAGCTGCTGTCCCGGTGGAGCGGACAGGGCTGGCTACGGCGAGTGGGCCCCGGCGCCTATGCGCCGGTCAATCTCGATTCCCTGATCAGCGAGCAGGTGCTAGACGATCCTTGGGTACTGGTCCCGGTGCTGTATGACCCTGCCTATGTCGGCGGCCGGACAGCAGCGGAACACTGGGACCTGACAGAGCAGATCTTTCGCGACATTGTCGTGATGACGGAGCGGCCGGTACGTGCAGGGAGCCAACAACGTCATGGTGCCAGGTTCACCCTGCGGCATGTCCGGGCGGGCATGATGTTCGGCACCAGGAGTGTCTGGCGCGGCAGGACCAGGATTGCCGTGTCGGACGTACACCGCACCATCATCGACATGCTGGACGATCCTGCGTTGGGGGCGGGCATCCAGCATGTCGAGGACTGTCTTGCATCCTATTTCGAGCGCAAGGACCGTGACGATGGAAAGCTGGTCGCCTACGCCGACCGGATCGGCAACGGCGCCGTCTTCAAGCGCCTGGGCTTCCTGGCAGAACGCAGGTCCGGCATGACCGCCCTGGTCGACGCCTGCCGGGAGCGGCTGACGCAGGGCAATGCCAAGCTCGATCCCGCACTTCCCTGCCGACGGCTGGTGACGCGCTGGCGTCTGTTCGTTCCGGAGAGCTGGATCCCGGCGGCGCCTGCATGATCGACCGTCGCGAGATCCTCGACACGGCGGGAACCCTTGGTCTGCTGCCTCAGGTCGTCGAGAAGGACTACGTGCTGGGCTGGGTTCTGGCCGGGATCTATCGTCAGACGGCTCTCGCCGAGAGTTGGATATTCAAGGGCGGGACCTGCCTCAAGAAGTGCTATTTCGAGACCTACCGTTTCTCCGAAGACCTCGACTTTACGCTCACCGATCCCTCTCAAATCGACCGCGACTTCCTGGCGGGCATATTCCGCGACGTCGGAGAATGGATCTACGAACAGACCGGCATAGAGCTTCCTGAAGAGCTGCAGGAATTCGACGTCTTCGAGAACCCCCGCGGCACGGTGTCCTGTCAGGGAAAGCTGAGCTACCGGGGGCCGATCGCTCCCCGGTCCGGCGGTCTCCCGCGCATCAAGCTCGATCTGACGCCCGATGAGCTTCTCGTGCTGCCGCCGGTCGAGCGCGCCATCTTCCACGACTACAGCGATGCACCGGCGGAGGGGATCGCCGTCCTGTGCTACGCCTATGAGGAGGCTTTTGCTGAAAAGGTACGTGCCTTCGGCGACCGCGCGCGTCCGCGCGACCTCTACGATGTGATCAATCTCTACCGCAACGCCGAAGCGCGGCCTCGGGCCGCCGTCCTGCTCGATGTCCTGCAGCAGAAATGCGAACACCGCAGCCTTGCTGTTCCGACACTCGGGAGGCTGGAGACGCATAAGGTCGATCTCGAGGGGTCCTGGCAGCCGATGCTGGGTCACCAGCTCCAGGTGTTGCCGCCAGTCGAAAACTTCTGGGAAGCACTGCCTGAGTTCTTTGCCTGGCTCCAGACAGGCGTGACGCCCGTTGAGCCGGCCACCTACCGGATGGCTGCGGGCGAAACCCTGCTGAGGGAGCGTACCCTGCGCCTTCCGGTTCCTGGCAGGGTCCAGTCGTATCTGGAGATCATCCGCTTCGCAGCCTCAAACCGCTTGTGTGTGGACCTCGAGTATCAAGGTTCCGTCCGGCGGATCGAGCCGTACTCGCTGCGCCGCACCCGAGACGGCAATATCGTGCTGCACGCCACACGAGCGGTCGATGGCGAGCACCGGAGCTACCGCATCGACCGCATCCAGGGCGTTCGAGCGACCCGGCAGAGCTTCATTCCTCGCTTCGCTGTGGAGCTTACTCCGCAGGGCCCGCCCGTCATCCCGCCGACTGCGAGCCGCGCAGAATCCTCTGGCCTGCCGCGGCGGCGGTCGGGTGCGGCACCTCGCCGAACTAGGTCACTCGCTTGGCCGGACGGTCCGCGATACATCTACGAGTGTACCTATTGCGGCAAGCGTTTCACCAGAAAGAAGACGACATCCCGGCTCAACCCCCACAAGGACAAGTCCGGTTATCCCTGTCCGGGCCGGACCGCAATTCTCGTCGATACTCGATACTGAGGTTATCTCTATTGCATGGAATGACCGAATGGCGGCAATCGCGGGCCTTGCCGCCAGCTCACGTACCACCCAGCCACCACTCACACGCCGTAGCGCCAAGAACCCGTGGTGCAGACCCCTGGCATCCCTTCAACTCTCATATCGCACCATAATGGCAACCGCTTTACCGGTCTTCTCGCCACTGGGCTGTAATCTCCTACCTCCCGCGTCCCTTCCTCAACCTTATCGACCGCTTAACCTCGAGATCTGCGCCCCTGCTTAACCCTTCTAACGCCGTCTTACTGACAATGTGCAAGATCGCCCTTTCATGGTGGTATTCTCTGAACGCCTCCGCATCACTTTTATCCGCAAAAGTGGTAGAAATTTGAGCGTCCCCGGGCACCGACAACAGCTGCTGCATCTGATCCCACTTCCACTTACGCATCTTACGAAATTCTTCAACCAAGACGGAAAACGCCGGCTGTGCGTGTCTCATCCGCGCTTCCTCGTATCTGATTCGGCGATCTGAAATGTCACAGGAGAGGATTCCATCTTCGTCGGCGAACCGATCAACTTGCTCTTGCTTTCTTGCCGACAGTGCCGCACTCACGGCGTTTCGGCAAGCGTCATAATATTGCTGCGCCACCGGCTTTGGCTCGCCCTTCACCGCTGAAATGTAGCTAAAATCAGTTTCTGTCCCATCAACACGGACGGCCCAAAACCCTGATGAGGAGTAACCTTCGCCACGATTCACTCGGCGCTCGAAGCGCGCGATACCTGTTCCCAACTTTGACTGCTCACTCACCTTTAGCATGTCATAACGCACTAAGAGAGCTAGCAGGTCATCGTGGTCTTCCGAGCCGGTGATCACGTCGCCGTTATTATATCGCGCCAAAACTGACTTGAAGTGCTGCAGTGCGGCCGTCTGCGTACTCCATGTCTTTCCATTTTGCAGCGTAACGCTCTTTGCCATCGCCTCTTCTCACACTTCCTAATTCTGATCCGTAGTGTCTTCCCGCGTCCCCGTCAGCATCACCCTACGAATTTCTCGTACTACGAGCCTTGGCAACTCCAGTGCATCTAGATCGTCCTCTCTCTCTATCACCCACCGAACGCACTCCTCGGGACTCATATTGTCCAGCGCAATTTTTTCGTACAACGCTACGGCGCTGATACGAGACAATCCTAACTCCATCAGTGACAGAAGTGTCTTGTTGGATACGCCGAGATCCAAAGCAATACCAATGTCAATGTCATCATCGATCAACTCGGTTCGACCGATCTCGGTTAAATACAATCGAGCAATACCTATGTAGGCTGAGAAATACTTAGGTACTCGAAACCTTGCGATTTGCTCGATCAATTCCATTGTTTCGCGGATTACTTTTGCAATATCGTAGCTCTGGCCGTGTCTTTCGTGATAGTCAGTCCTTCTTCTTATTATAGTCGCCAACGAGTAACCTCGAAGCCACTGCCATACTATCAACGCAAATAGTGGGATCCCCTTAGGGGGCAAGAAGGCTGGGAAGATGTGGTGGTTGATTTGCTTCATTATTTCCGCAAATCGATCATACGCGTCCGTACTTTCCACAGACGCCGGCAACATCTCTTCAATGTCCCCTTCATATCTTCTGAAAGCTTCCAATAACCTTTGTAGGCCAACAGCATTCACGCCGGGGTATTTGACCACAATGTCCACCGGTACTTCGACGCCTTCCGCTACTATTCGCAGCTCTTCGTTTATTTCGTGTACTGTCTGGGAATCAAGCCGCTTTGAGAAGTCTGCATCTGTAATCGAGCCGAGGCGCATGAAGGTCGAAAGTAGGTATGCTGAAACTTGTTCTAGCCTGGCTGCTGTGGTAGAGTTGTCTTCTGAGACATTTTTAAGATCTGAAAGATATTCCTTCAGTTCATTGGTTCGAGCGAGTACCGTGTCTGTTTCTCTTCTAATCGGATATTTGGCGCGATTGGGCACTCCATCCGGCCAAACCTTTTTGTCGTTCGGATTGACGCAAACGATATTGCCTTTGAATTCGTCTCCCCAACGTCCTGCGCGTCCGGCCAAATTCCAAAAGTCATGTGGCTCCATCACATTCGACTTACCTTTTCTCGGCCCTCGAACCACAATTGTGCGACACGCCAAGTTTACCCCTTCAAAAAATGTAGAGGTGCATACAAAAAATTTGATCTTCCCTTCCCTGAAGAGACGTTCAACTTCCAAGCGGACTAAGGAAGGCATGTTGCCATAGTGAAACCCAACACGCCTTTCGACGACATTTGCTAGTTGATACTGTCGATGAACACATTTGCGGATAAGGTCTGCCAAGTCACTGAGCTCTTCGCTGACGCTGCTATCATCTTCAACCAGTTGGCTAATCAAAAGAGCAATTGCCTCAGCCTCCGCCGCTCCGTTGGCATATACGAGTGTCCCTCCCCTTTCGCCTGCGGCCGCTGCAATGAAGGCCAACCGCTTCTTGATACTCATCGGCTTGCTCTTCAGGTTCAACACCCCCAGATCCACAGCTTCCCCTTCTAATCGTAATGAGAGTGCCCACTCCTTGGGTCTTCTGGGTACCTGTTCCGCATAGATGACATTCTGGAGTATCGTCGGCGCGTCACTCGTAATCGCAGCGCGAGTGGTGCCCGCTGGTGCATCGTCAAGAAGCTGTTCAGGATTTTCAGTACCGGGACTAACGAACACAACCCGCAGCGCCGGGTTGGCGCGAGCCAACCGCTCAACGGCATCCTGCAAAACGACCCCCCTTTGATTATCACCAATCTTGTGCGCTTCATCTACTACAACAAGATCTACCAATATCTCTCCGTCCACTGCATTTGCCAGAAGATGAACTCGCTCCTGGGTAAGCACAAACACCGCCCGTTTCCCTGCGGTCATAGACCCATAATACTTCTCGGGCATTGGTAGCGAGGTAATCTCGATGGACGGCTTCCCTGCCATTGCCTCGCTGAGGCTACCTTCGACCTCGGCCACTAAAGCACGCGTAGGTGCTAAATAGATGACAACCCTAGCGAGTCCCCGATCGACAGCATCAACTAACCACTTTGATATAAGAAACGTTTTCCCAGACGCTGTCGGCGCCGACACGGAAAGCCATCTATCCACCCTATCCGCCTCAGACCAGAAATCTCGCTGAAAGCCATTGACAATGAGCTGTTCGCCGGTGGAGTGAACCAACACCGAACTCTCTAGCCTTCTCCGCTGCGATTCAACGCGGAGCGCCGGCCCAAGGCGTTCATCCAGGCCCGGTACCAGAAGCTCCCTATTTTCGCCGAGTTCTACCGCTCTTTGGTTACCCAACTTTTGCAAAAGAACAGCCCCGGCATCCCTAGTCTTCATACCGCCGCACAGTGTTAGCGCACCGGTGGCGATTCTAAGTGCCGCCTCCTCATGAATTCGTCGATCTGATCGAGCTAGAATGCTTCCCGCCAGCAGAAGTCGCTCCCAATCCACTTCCTTCGCCAAGGCGGCCGCGTCGATGGCTGGGGTAAGGTTGTCAATTTCCATTAAGACAGTCAATTGAGAAACGAGGCGTAGCTCTTGGTCTATACCCTCCCGAAGTAACCAATCCTGAAGTTCTTCGGGTGTCATGCCGTGTGTCCCAGCGACTCGCGGAATATGTTACGAAACTCTTCCACAGAAGGCACCGGAACACAAAGAAACTGAATTTCAAAATTGTCTAGTTTTTCTGCTACCATTCTCGCATTTACGTCATCAAGGAGCTTGCGCACTTCCGCACGTGCCCTGTCGGCCATAGATTCCGCAATATCCGAAAATCTATCATCGTTGTAAATTAGGGTGTCGAATCCGATCAGCGCGACGCCACAGTATTCGACCCGATTAGATATAGCCGATGTTCGATCAAAATATTTCTTGAATGCGGCAGTCAGTTCAGGATCGTTCAGATCAGCTCGATCGCTAAGTAAGACCAAATCGCGCTCCCTGTCAGCGCCTTCATGTTCGTCTTCAGTCAGGAAGGGTGCTAACGAGTGTAGACAATCACGTATAGCAGATTTGGCATTCTTGTACATTTTTGATTCACCCCAGTATAGCTTCAAGGTCCCATTAGCAGAGAGGCTTGCATATACCCCGTCAGCCCCATGGTAATGCATTTGCGGGTCTGTCTTTAAGTCCATTTTGCACAGTACCTGAGGCAACTTGAGGAATCTCTCCGCAAGGAGGAACAAGAGAACTTCTCCTCCTTCGCCAGTGTTCTTTATATCTGTAAAGGTCGCGCAGGCTTGATGGTACAACCTGGTTACTGCGGTGCTAGAGCGGTACTTTTGGTCACGCTCCCTAGCAGCTTCGAGTTTAGAGCGAGGTATCGCGTAATCGGCGACAGAATTCCTCATGAACTCTACAAGTCGTCGTACCTTAATGTTTCCATTTGCGTCGCTGGTTAGGCAGTGGCAGTGAATCCTAATTTGTTTCCCGCTCAGCTCTATGTCTCGCTCAACCAGTGTCAAGTGAACGTCCAGCTCTTCTGGGTCACCAGCCAGGATCGCCTGAAAGTCTTCTAGGGTAATGCCCATCAATAACACTTACTCGCAATTTGTAACGCGTTTATCCGTATCGCTGGAGAGCGCGTCATCGAGTGGGCCGACGTGCACTCTCGCTCTTACGCAGCTGAACAGCATGCAACCTCCGACATTTCGAGCTGTGACGTGTCGCGCCCCCGCCGTCTTTCTGGTCAACTCAGAAGTCCACGGTCTTTCCATATAGCGTGTTTCCCACAAGCCCCACGGGCCTGCCACGTAGAACACTTGATCCAGAGGGCTTCCGCACCTGGCGAACCAACACAGCCTAATCTTCTTGCCTCATACGCCACGCCGTCGGAAGCCGTCCAGGCCATTTCGTGTCAACCCGTTGGTCCGGCTCGGTTCCTGCCGGTAATGCTGGACACCGGGTCAAGTCTATCCGCACCGCCGTTATCGTATCGTAACCGACGGAATTCAACATGGAGTACGCCTGAGTCCTTTGCTGTCATGGTTCGCTGAAGGGCTCGTTCCCGTTAGACCGGCCACGTGATCACCGGTCTGAGCCTGTTCATCCGTCTGTTCCTCGGATTCCCGTCCTCCCCGCGTACTCGATCCATCCGAAGGACCGATAGTGACTGCCGGTTCGACGGTTAGCACGAAACACGCCCCTTTTCGATCCCGTCCCCAGTCATTCCGTCCGGTTGCCGCTTGAGGAGCGCATCCGGTGCTGCGCTCGGCATGCAGCCGGCGGTCACCATTGGGCGCTAGAGGCCGGCTCCCGCTGGGCGATCTGGAGGGCTGAGAGGCGGTCCTCCGCGCCACCGCCGGGGGAGATCGCCGCCATGGCTAGCAACGTCTCCGGGAGTTCCAGGGCTGCGGTCCCGCGGACCTACTTCAGCATACGCACGATGAGCGCTGCCCATTTGAGGGAGTCGAAGACTAGCGCGTTGACCACCCGTTTCGAACCGTGGACGTCGCTCATCTTCGAACGAAGCGTTTGCATCACAAGGGCTGCACGGTTGAGCGCGCCTTGCAGCTCTTCGGCGAGCCGGTCGGCATGTGCCTGTTCCCACCCCAGGGCTTGTAGCTCGCTGGCCAGGTCGGGGAACGTTTTCTTTGCGTTCAGGGCATTCAAGCAGCGGTTGTGGAAGCTGTCCTTCGACGGCGAACCCAGTCCGTGCACGGCATAGACAGCGCCGGTTGACGAATCCACGGCTGCACAGGCTGCGGCGAGCGCGCTGCTCAGGTCCCCGTCGCGAAGTCGGGTTGCAGCCTTCACGAGGTCGTCCCTTGCGGCATCGGGGAGTTCAGCCAGTTCGGCGACGTCGAACAGCTCGATCGGAATCAGAGATCCGTCGACAAACTGCCATCCTAGTCGCCGAAGGCGTTCTGTCAGGTGTTCGCTGTGTGCGGGCCGGCGGGTGACGATTTCTTCCGCCATGGAGTTCAGCACGCGGGACTTGGTGCGATGATCGAGTTCGCCCACCTCCCGATCGAGCGCCGTGATGAGTTGTCCCTTCGACGCACCGCCGCCCGCGCGCTGCACCAGTGCGGCCAGACGGGTCATGTCGATCCCGGCCAATCCCGCGATCTCCTTGACCTCGTAAAAGGTGAAGGCTTCAGGGAGCGCGACGCGGAGCGCGCCCCATGCTTGATTTAGCGTCGTTTGCTCAACCATCTATCGACCCCAAGAGGCTGTCCCTGCCTCGGAAAACCGGTTGTCCGGGCGTGCGAAGGGAACCAAGGATGGCTCTACGAGTCGAACCCCGTGATGATGCGGCGAAGAAGGTCCTTTAGGGCCTCTTGGTGTTCGACCGCAGCTTCGTGGCCGATCGCCCACGCACGAACGCCTTTGCTGGATACGTCTCGCGTGAACGGGGCGGCGTGCAACTCTTCCAGATAACGCTCCACATGTGAGCGAGCGTCGTCGGGGAGCTCGTGGTCGTAGAGCGCAACCCCGAACGTGAACTCGCGCGTGCGCATCCAGCCAGCATCCCTTCGCGAGTAAAGCCATGCGACGGAGAGGGGTTGGCGGATGCCCTCGCACGGCACGCGGATGCTAAGGCCGAACGATTCTCCGAAAACGATTCGGGCGCCTGTGTCTTGCGCCACGTCGAGGAAGGTCTCCGCTACCGCGCGGACGCGTTCGTCGGGAAAGCCTTCGAGGAACGACTCGCGTGTGAGCCGTGTTCCGGTTCGTTCTCGGTTGGCCTTGGTCCCTCGAGTCGTTCTGCCGATAACCCGCGGCACGAGTGTCTGGTTCGACCTGCCCTGGAAGCGCTTTATCTCGACCGCGAGGACCTCGATGTCTGGCATCTGTTCATTGAGGAACGTGACCACGCGCGCGAGCTCGTCAGGGATCCTGTCCGAAATGAAGAGGAGCCGCAGGCGGTTGGCATCGAGGTTCCTTTCCACTTCCTCCCAGAACGCGTCCGCGTCGGTCTCCGCCCCTTTTTGCAGCAGCCGGTCGAGTTCTTCCTGGGGGTCGACACGGCGCCTCTCGGCACTGCTCTCGAACGTCTCCCTAAGGTGCTTCGCGGTCCAGGTTTCGCTCGCATGCGCGGCATACTCGAGCACCTGTCCGACGATCGTTCGCCGGATTTCGGAGTTCCAACCGCGCTTTACCTCTGCAAGGGTGGGCCTTGCGTCCTGGTCGACGAGCAGGTGGTCGAGCGCCCATCTCGCGCCCTCTCCCGCTGCCTCGGCAATGCCCTTCTCGCGCGTGATGAGAAGCCAGCGTCTCGGATCGCCGGGGCGCATCTGCTCTCCGTCGAGCAACTCGGGGTGATCTGCGATGAGCTTCTGGAGTTCGGCTTCTAGATCGAACGCCTTCTCTTCGAGCGGCTCGATGCCGTCCGTCGTCGACAGGTATATGCGCTCTGTCATGTTCTTCGTTCTCCCGGGGTCAGCCCGACTCGGTGAAGGGTTGAGAGCTGCCACCACCTGCATTGAGGTGAGCGATAGCCGATCGAAGGAGATCTCTCTCGGAGATATCGTGCAGGTAGATCGCCTGCAGCCCCATCAGGCGTACCAGCAGCGCGGCCCGTCGCCAGCCGACCCGCACGAGCTGGCGGCGCAGATGAAGCGGCATGCTGCGGGTGCCGTAAAACGGATACTTCACGCAAGAGCTCGTCGATCCGGCGCATCGGCGTCAGCGTCGGTCATGGCGGCTCTTTCTTGGCGGCATTCACGATCGCGTCGATATCGACAGGCGATATGTCGTCGCTCGACGGCGGCCGGCGATCGCCGGGATCGATCGCCAACGGGAGGTTCAGGGCGGAAAGGGTACGGAGAACCAGACCGAGCTCGGCACGGGACTTGCCGTGCTCGATGGCCACGACCCATTGCCGTCCGACCCCCGCTCTACGGGCGAGCTCGGTCTGGCTCAGCTTGAGCTTGCGGCGCCTGTCGCGGATGGCCAGACCGAGGTCCAGGGGAGTTCGGATCTGCATGAGGGCCCGATGTCGTTGGACGGCAACAATATTCACGTGTCGTCGGACGACGACAAGTCGAAGTTGTCCGCGATCGACGACACATTGATGGCTGGACGTTGTTCGGCGTCGAGCCACCGCATGGATGTCATGCCTGGCATCATGATGCACTAACATCGGCAGTGTTAGTGTGCTGAGGAAGTGTTACCAATGAGCCGGTCGGCAGTCCGGCTGCTTCCAACCGTTGTACGTGACGAGCGGCCCGGCTAAGCCGATTGAAAGCGAGTTCCAGAGTTCCGACAGCCCCAGCGGAGTTGCCGCGAGCGTTGGCTAGGGAGCTTGTGGCTCTCGGGCCAAGGCCTCGATCCGATCGGCGATCTTCTGGGCCGGCTCACGGAGCTGCGCGATGGTCCAGTCCGCCGCATAGCCTTCGGTGACGTCGTTGGGCCGCGCATGGTTGACCAGCCGCTTGGTCAGCGAGGGCGGCAGCATCAGCTCACGCTCGGCCACGGTGATGAAACTGTTCCGCAGTCCATGGAACCAGAACTTGGTGCCGCCGGCCTTGGCGATGCGGGCGTAGAGGTGATGCGGGTCCTGGACGTGCCCGGTCGCGCTGGTAGGCGAGGGAAACACCCAGTCGCGAACATGGTCCGGGTAGTTGCCGGCCTCGGCCTGCCGGCGCTCGAGAATGGCCGCGAGCTGCCGGGTGATCGGAAGCTCCAGGGGGACGCCGGTCTTCGTGTCCTCGACCCGGAACGTCTGCCCTTCCATGTCGACGCGCTCCCAGCGCAAGGTCAGCACTTCCTCCCGGCGCATGCCGGTGTAAAGCCCGAACCACAGGGCGTCCCGGATCGCAGGATTGTTGACCTCTTTCTCGATCCCGGCGCGCCAGCACGGCAGCACCTCCGCCGGGGTCGAGATCTTGCGCCGCGCCTTGCGGTGGAACTTGCCGCCGCCGGCAAGCCAGAGATCGACCGGATTGCGCAACCCGTCCCAATCGACACAGGGCCGGCGATAGATCGAGCGCAGCAATGAGATGGCCCGGTTGGCCGCCGACCACCCATGGTCCGTCGTGATGCTGTTGAACCGGAGCTCGACGTCCCGGCGGGCAATGGAGTCGAGAGTGCGCGTGAGCCAGTCGCCCAGATAGCGGTTCGCCTCGTAGCGGTAGAGCTCGTCGGTCCGCTTCGAACGATTGGGATTGACCGCCATGTACTCTTCGAAGGCATCGCCGAGGGTAGGCATCGCGCGAGCCTTGGCGCGCTCATAGGCAGGATCGGCGCCGCCGGCGACCTGGCCGAGGAGGTTCTGAGCCAGCTTCCGGGCCTGCTCGACGGTGACCTTGCCATAGCGGCCGATCACGACCCGCTTATTCGGAGCCTTCCGCCCGCCGTCGCCGGCGCGGTAGTTGACGAGGAAGACCTTGGTCCCCGATGGCTGGACGCGGACGCCGAAGCCGGTCAGCTTGTCGTCCCAGGCGATCCAGGGCTTGTCGCCCGGCTGGTGTTGTCTCGCGGTTTAGCCCGATAGGAACTCGGGTTTTTTTCCCACATTGGGCTGCCGGTGAATTCCCCGGGATTGTGGCCGAGCGTGGGATGGGTGGACCTGGCGGCTTTGCGTCGCCGGGGCGGTTTCGTAGTCTCGGACTGACGAGGAACAACAAGGAAGAGGCCCGCACGGGCTGATCCCCGCCGGGCCATGGCCGGTTTGCAGCTTCGTTACGAGACGGGGCTTACCGGCGAGGAATACGTTAAGACCGAGGCGTGGCGCGAGGCAAGGCTTGAGCGCTGCCCGAATCACCCGCACGGCGGATGTTCCGTGGGCAGCCACGGCACCTACGGGCGGAAGACCCCGCCCGGTGCGAAGGTTCCCCGCTGGTATTGCCGTGAGAGCCATACGACGATCAGCATGCTGGCCGACTGCCTGTCGTCGCGGCTGCCGGGCACGCTCGACGATCTGGAAGCGGTTGTTGTGGCGGCGGAGAAAGCCGGCAGCCTGGAGGAGGCAGCGAACGAGGTGCGCTGCCCCGAGGACGAAGACGCGATCGAGCTTCCCGGCGCGATGCGCTGGGTGCGCCACCGGCTTCGCCTGGTCCACAACGTTCTTGTCCGTGTCATCGGCCTGATCCCCGACCGGCTGGCGGGCTGCGCGGCCACCATGGTGGCGGTTCGCGAGCGTCTCAACAGCGACAGCGCCTTGATGGCGCTGCGTGGCCTGGTGTCTGAGCAACTGCAGATGCTGCCCGCCCCATTGGGCTTCCAACCCCACGGAATCGGCACGATGAGTCGCAAGGCGGGCTTCCAACACTCGATGGGGCCTGATCCCCCTCCGGCGGCGGCGTAGCGTCATGGTCCCGGGGCCGAAGAGCCCCAGCAACGAGGACCATGACATGAAGGAATCCGACGACGACCTTCGCCAGGCGATCGCGCTGTTCCGATACGGCGTCATCGCCGATCTGGTGCATCTGCCGATGGGCGCCAAGGGCGTCGGCGACAAGCTTCGCGAGAAGGCGAGCCAGACCTATGCCATCCCCGGAACCGACCGGACCCGTGTCGCCGCCGACACCATGCGGGACTGGATCAGGCATTATCGCGATGGCGGCTTCGAGGCGCTCTACCCCAGACCACGTAGCGACCGCGGGAAGCCCCGGCGGCTGCCGGCCGAGGTCGCCGAGCGCCTGGTCACGCTGAAGGTCGACAACCCGACCTGGCCGGTGCGCGCGATCATCCGCGCGGCCGTCGAGGAGGGCATCGATCACCCGCTCGCTCCATCCACCGTGCACCGGCTGCTGAGCCGCGAGGGGCTGTTCGACGGCAAGCCGCCGGACGGCGCCGACCGCCGCCGCTTCGCCTTCCGGGACGCCGGCGAGCTGTGGATGAGCGACGTCATGCACGGGCCGAAGGTCCGGCACGGCCGGAGCCGACGCAAGACCTACCTGATCGCCTTCATCGACGACGCCACCCGGGTCGTGCCCTTCGCCGCCTTCGCCATGGCCGAGAGCGTCCAGGCCTTCCTGCCCGTGTTCAAGAACGCGCTGATCCGCCGCGGCCTGCCGCAGCGCCTCTATGTCGACAACGGCGCCGCCTACCGCTCCCGCCAGCTCGCCCTGATCTGCGCGAAGCTGGGCATCGTGCTGGTGCATGCCAGGCCGTATCAACCAGCGGGAAAGGGCAAGATCGAACGGTGGTTCAGAACGCTTCGCGCCGGCTGGCTCGCCCATCTCGATGCGCCGGTCCTGGACAGCCTCCAGACGCTCAACCGCAGCCTGTGGGCGTGGATCGAGGGCGAGTATCACAACAGTCCGCATCGCGGCCTTGAGGGGCGCACCCCGCTCGAGCAATGGGCACTCGCCTCGGCCGCGGTCCGCTACCCCGACGCCACGCTGGACCTCGACGATATCTTCCTCTTCGAGGCCAAGCGGCTGGTCCACAAGGACCGCACCGTCAGCCTGAACGGCCGCGTCTACGAGGTCGACGCCCTGCTGGTCGGCCACAGGGTGGTGCTGCGCTACGACCCGGATGCGCCGCCGTCGCGGCCGCTCGGCGTGGTGCACGACGGCAAGCCTGTCGGCCAGGCAACCCGCCTCGACGCCTACGCCAACACCGCGGTGAAGCGCGGCCACTACTCCAAGAAGATCGAACCCGACGACCCGGCCCCAGAGCCGCCGCCCTCGCCGCTCAAGATGCGCAAGTTCAAGGAGGACGACTGATGTACCAGCGCCACTTCGCCTTCACCCGCATGCCCTTCGAGACCGTGGCGGAGACCGACGAGCTGTTCGAATCCAGCGCGCGCCGCGAGGCCGAGGCCCGGCTCGGCCACCTCATCGAGCTCAAGGGCATCGGCATGCTCACCGGTGAGGTCGGTGCCGGCAAGACAACCGTGTGCCGGCATCTTACCGCCCAGCTCCACCCCGGCCTGTTCCGAGTCCACTACGTCTCGCTGACCACCGGCAACGTGCTCGACATGTACAAGTCCATCGCCTGGGAGATCGGCATCACCGTCGAGCGCTCGCGATCCTCGGCCCACCACGCGATCAGGACCGAGATCTCGCGCCTCGCGACCGAGGCCAGGCAGTTCCCGGTGCTGGTCGTCGACGAGGCCCATCATCTGCGCAACGACGTGCTGGAGGACCTCCGCCTGCTGACCAACTTCGCGATGGACTCCGAGAACCGCATGTGCCTGATCCTGGTCGGGCTGACCGAGCTCAGGCGGCGGCTGTCGATGGCGGTGCACGAATCGCTCTCCCAGCGCGTCGTCGTCCGCCACCACCTCACCGGCCTCGACCGCGACGAGGTCGAGGCCTATCTGACCCACCGCCTGCGCCTCGCCGGATGCGAGCTGCCGCTGTTCGAGGACGCCGCCGTCGAGGCCCTGTTCCAGGGAACCCGCGGCCTGCCGCGCCAGGTCAACCGCCTCGCCCACTACGCGCTGTCGGCCGCCGCCCTGGAGAAGGCGAAGACGGTCAACGCCGGCCACCTCCAGAATGCCATCGAGGAGCTCAAGCCGTGACCGGCACCGGGGACGCGGCGGCGAACGGCTTCCCGACGCGGGCGCCGGTGGAGCTGGAGGACCGGCCGCGCCAGCAGCAGTGGCTCATCGACGGGCTGTGGGGGCGCCAGGCGGTCGGCATCGTCGGCGGCGAGCCCAAGTGCGGCAAGTCCTTCCTGGCGCTCGACCTCGCCGTCGCGGTCGCCGCCGGCGTCCCCTGCCTGCGCCGCTTCGCCGCCGACGAGCCAGGACCCGTCCTGCTGTTCGCCGCCGAGGACGCCGGCCACATCGTGCGTGCCCGGCTCCAGGGTATCGCGAGCGCCGCAGGCGCCCGGTTCGAGAGCCTCGACATCGCAGTCATCGACGTGCCCGCGCTGCGCCTCGATCATCGCGCCGACCGCCGGCGGCTGGTCGAGACGGTGCAACGCATCCGGCCCCGCCTCGTCGTCCTCGACCCCCTGGTCCGGCTGCACGGCGTCGACGAGAACACCGTCGCCGAGGTCGCCCCCATCCTCGGCTTCCTACGCGACATCCAGCGCCGCTTCGGAGCCGCCGTCCTGCTCGTCCACCACGCCCGCAAGAGCGGCGCCACAAGGCCCGGCCAGGCCCTGCGCGGAAGCTCGGAACTGCACGCGTGGGGCGATTCGAATCTCTACCTGCGCCGACGCGACAGGCAGATCGTCATGACCGTCGAGCACCGCGCCGCCCCCGGCCTCAATGACATCGAGATCGAACTCGCCGATGACGGCAAGGGGCCCGCGCTGCGCCTCCGCCAAGTGGATACTGCCGAGGCCGCGCCCGAGCCCGAAACCGCCGAACGGCGCATCCTCAAGGCGCTCGCCGAAGCCGGGACGCCGCTGTCGCAGCGCCAGATCCGCGAACGCGCCGCGACCCGGCACAAGACCGTCGGCGTCGTCCTCAAAAAGCTCGTCCGCGAAGGACGCGTCCGGCACGACGCCGAGGGGCACTACGGCCTCGCCGCGGGCCAGGCCGAAAAGGCCTCCCCGGCCGCCAACGGCAGCCACCCCGACAACGCCCGGTTCCCGGTTCCCGGTTCCGCCCATCCCTAGGGGTTCGAGGGGGAACCGCTCACGGGAACCACCCTCGCAAACCGCTCGTCAGGCTCCGGCCACGACAAGGCGTCGAGCGATCGGCCCATGGCCGAAAGCTCCGCTTACGGCCATGGATGCACTCAGTCGGGCGGACGGCGGCGGGTCACCCGAAGGGCCGTAGCGCAGCGAAGGAGCCGCGTAGCGGCTTGACGCGCCGACGGCCGGCCGACACCCCCCCACCCCCTCTCTTCCTTCCGACAATGACCAAACAGCGTGGGAAATCCGCCTCGCCGCCGCGCGAAATAATCCGGCAAATCTGCGGTCAGCTAATCTGGGAAACAACACCGAGAGATCGCGAAACTCGGCCATGTACCCAACGCGCGAAATCGCCTGAAAATGCGTCTGTGGGAGGAACTCGCCCCGGACGATCCGATGGACCGCTGCTGTCCCTTCACCGGCGAGAAAATCTCAATCCAGCGCCTCTTCTCCGAAGAAATCGAGATCGAGCATCTCATCCCGTTCTCGACCTCGTGGGACGACAGCGCCGCCAACAAGGTTGTCGCCATGCGCTACGCCAACAGGGTCAAGGGCCAGAACACGCCCTTCGACGCCTTCGGCCGCAGTCCGACGATCGGCGACCGCCACTATGACTGGGAAGCCATCGCCCAACGGGCTGCAAACCTGCCGAAGAACAAGAGCTGGCGCTTCTCTCCCGACGCCATGGATCGCTTTGGGGACGAGAACGATTTTCTGAACCGCCAATTGAACGAGACTGGCTGGTTCGCGCGGCTGGCCAAGGACTACATGGAAGGGCTCACCGGTCCCTACAATGTCTGGGTCGTGCCAGGCCGGCTGACCGAAATCATCAGGTTCAAATGGGGCCTGAACAGCCTGTTGCCCGATCACAACTTCACGAACCGCAAGAATCGGGCCGACCACCGCCACCACGCCATAGACGCGCTTGTCGCCGGGCTGACCGACCGCTCGCTGCTGCAGGCCATCGCGGGTGCCTATGACGATGAGCGGGATCGGATCTCGGTCCCGGAACCTTGGGAGACGCTGCGTAAAGAACTGGGCAGAGCACTAGACGCCATGACGGTTTCCCACCGGCCCGATCATGCCGCCAGCGGCAAGCTCCACGAAGCGACTGCCTACGGAACGGTCAAGCATCCTGACCGGGAAGGCGCGAACTTGGTATACCGCAAGAATTTGACGGTACTTACCAAGCCCGAAATCGGACGCATTCGGGATGTCAGGCTGCGCAACATGGTCGAAGCCCACGTCGCGGCGGAGTCAGCGAAGGGCAAGAACCTGAAGGAGGCCCTGGAGAGTTTCAACACTGCCCACGAAGGGGATCCCCACGTCAAGGAGGGCCTCCGTCGGGTTCGTGTCCTGAAGCCGGAAAAGCCGGATTATCTCGTCGCCGTCAGTCATGGCGAACGCCCTCACAAGAAGGCCTACAGCTCCGGCGAGAACGCCTTCATCGATATCTTCGAGACTCCAGACGGAAAATGGCGCGGCGAGGCAACGACCGTGTTTCAGGCCAACGAACCCAGCCATCGGCCACGCTGGCGCAGCCGGGACGCCGCCTTCGTCATGAGGGTCAGGAAAGGGGATTTGATTGCACTGGACCATGACGGTGCCAGTCAGGTCATGGTCGTGCACCGCCTCGACGCCTCCGCAAGCCGCTTCAAGCTCGCGGCGCACAACGAGACCGGCAACCTGGACAAGCGCCACGCCGAGCCCAACGACACCGACCCGTTCCGCTGGCTCATGGCCTCCTACGGCACACTCAAGGAACGGGGTGCGGAGCGCGTCCGGGTCGACGAGCTGGGGCGGGTCTGGCGTGTCTCGCCGGCGGAGGCCTCGCGCTCGCTCTAGGTGGAGGGAGGAATCGGGGTGGTGGGGCGCGTGGTGGACCTGGAGACCGATGGTCGGCACTTGTCGCTCCACCGGGGGTTTCTGGTTGTGAACGAAGGAGGCGAAGAGGTCGGCCGCATCGGGCTCGACGGCATCGCGGCGGTGGTCGCCAATGCTCACGGGCTGACCTACAGCAACCACGCGCTGGTAACCTTGGCGGAGCGCGGCATCGCGACCGTTCTTTGCGGTTCCAATAATCGGCCCGCGGCCATCGTGTGGCCCGTGGACGGCCACCATGCCCAAGCCGGTCGCATGGCCGACCAGGCGCGGGCCGGAGCGCCGCTGAAGAAGCGCCTGTGGGCGCAGGTCGTGCGCGCGAAAATCCTGGCCCAGGGCGCGACGCTTGCGGCCGTCGGCGCACCACACGGCGGCTTCCAGCTTCTGTCCCGCAAGGTTCGCTCAGGCGATCCCGACAACGTTGAGGCCGAGGCCGCTCGCCGATACTGGCCGCTCTTGATGGGCGGGGACTTCCGGCGCGACCGAGACGCTGTCGGCACCAACGGCCTCCTGAATTGCGGCTATGCCGTGCTGCGGGCCGGTGTATCGCGCGCCGTCATGTCGGCGGGGCTGCATCCCAGTCTGGGACTGATGCACGCCAACCGGGGCAACGCCATGGTGCTCGTGGACGACCTGATGGAGCCGTTTCGGCCCGTCGTGGACCTGGAGGTGTGGCGCCTCGTGCGCGACGGAATTGAAGAAGTCGACCCCGATGCCAAGGCGGCTCTGGCCCGCGTGATGATCCTGGACCTGCCGACTGCCGCGGGCATGTCGCCAGTGATGGTCTGCGCGCAACGCTTGGCGCAGTCCCTCGCGCGCGCCTACGCGGGCGAGGGCGACCCGCTCGATCTTCCGCTGCCCAGGCTGCCGCTGGGAGGATGAGATGGCCGCCCGAGAGAGGACCCCGCGTCGGGAAAGCGGCCCCGCGCTCAGTGGGTACCGCATCGTGTGGCTGATCGTCCTGTTCGACCTGCCGGTTGCCACCAAGCCGCAGCGTAGCGCCGCCACCCGGTTTCGCCACGACCTGCTGGATGAAGGCTTCGAGATGAGCCAGTATTCCGTGTACCTTCGACATTGCGCGGGCAAGGAACAGGCCGACGCGCTGGCTCGCCGGATCGAACTGGTCATGCCGAAGGAGGGCAAGGTTCACATGATCCAGATCACCGACAAGCAGTACGAAAACATCCGGACCTTCCGGGGAAGAAAACGCGAACCAAGCTCCAGAAACCCCGACCAGCTGGTCATGTTCTGATGTGCCGGCAGCCGATTCCACGTCCTTTGAACAAAAAAAGGCCCTGATTCCAGGGCCGTAGTAGGAAATGGAGTTTAGCGGTCTGGTGATCGAGGGCCAACCGCAACAGCGGGATCGGTGAAGTCGCAGGACGGGAGAGTTTAGCGGTCTGGTGATCGAGGGCCAACCGCAACTAGAGCGTACATGTCGTTCGCACGGGCGGCAGTTTAGCGGTCTGGTGATCGAGGGCCAACCGCAACGAGAGCTCGTCGTCGGCTTCCGCGCCCTTGAGTTTAGCGGTCTGGTGATCGAGGGCCAACCGCAACTGGACGCCTGTCCGGTGCACAAGTCCGGCGAGTTTAGCGGTCTGGTGATCGAGGGCCAACCGCAACAGCGGTGGCCGCAGCCTCGCGCTCGGCGAGAGTTTAGCGGTCTGGTGATCGAGGGCCAACCGCAACCGAGCACGTGCTCGACCGCATGAACGGCTTAGTTTGGCGGTCTGGTGATCGAGGGCCAACCGCAACGTGGCGCCGTCGTCGTCCGTCACCTCCAGCAGTGTAGCGGTCTGGTGATCGAGGGCCAACCGTGTTGGTGGCGGCCGTAATTTTCCCACTTTTTGGAGTGGGCCCCTGTTGCCGGACAGTTTCATGCGGCGGATTTGACCGGCTTGCTGAGCTGTTCCTCCTCGAAACGATTGGGGCTCAGGTATCCGAGCGCCGAGTGTAGGCGTCTCTCGTTGTAGCTGTCGATGAAGCGCGGCAGGTGCTCCTCGACGTCCTCTGCGCTCTCGAAGGCCATGGGGTAGACGCCCTCGACCTTCAGCGTCTTCATGAAGCTCTCCATCATGGCGTTGTCGTAAGGGTTGCCGCGGCGCCCCATCGAGCCCACCAGGCCGTGATCGCTGAGCAGGGCCCGGTAGGCCTGGGCGGCGTATTGCGAGCCCCTGTCGGAGTGGTGGATGCATCCGGGTGGCGGGTTGCGGCCCTCGATCGCCGCCGTGAGCGCCGCAAGGGTCAGCCGTGCGTCGATCCGTCGGCCCAGTGCGTAGCCCATGATGCGGCGCGACCACGCATCCATGATCGCGGCCAGGTAGACGAAGCCGCCGAGGATGGCGATGTAAGTCAGATCCGCGACCCAGAGCTGGTTCGGGCCACCGATCTCGCAGTCCCTGGAGCGGTCTGGGAAGATGGGCTCGTCGTGGTTGCTGTCGGTGGTGGCGACGAAGCGGCGTCTGCGCGGCGGATGCAAGGCGTGCTCGCGCATCAGGCGCTTGACCTTCTTGTGGTTCACCACCCAACCCCGATGCCTGAGTGCTGCCTGCATGCGCCGCCAGCCGTAGGCCTCGAACTCGTCCTTGATCGCGTGCATGGCCTCGACCAGGGCGGTGTCGTCGGCCGAGCCCTTGGGCTCGTCGTAGTAGGTGGAGCGCGCCATCCCCATCAGTCGGCATCCTTCGCCGACGGAGAGGCCTTGGGGCCGGTGATGACGGACATGGGCGCGCTTCTCGGCGGCCGTCCCTGCCGTTGCGCCCCCTTTAGAAACTCGAGCTCCAAGGCCTGCTTGCCGACCAGGCGCTCGAGGGCCGCGATCCGGGCCTCGTACTCCTGGATCGTGCTGGCCGCCTCGGTGTCCTCGTCGAAGGCGCCGGCCTCGTACTTGTCGACCCAGATCCTGATCAGGGTGCGGGAGAGCTCGTGCCGGCGTGCCAGGCCGTGGAGGGTCTCGCCGGCGAGATACTCCTCAACGACCTGGCGCTTGAAGGCGATGCTGTGGGTGCGGTGGGTACGGTGCTTTGCCATGGGCGTCGATCCTTCGAATGCCCGGCGCACCGGTCAAATCAATTCAAGCCACCTGTCCGACCCCAGGGGCCCACTCAAGGCACAATTCATCTGAAGTTTGATGTTCGCGGTCAGAGGTGCCTTGTATATGACAGCATTCGGGAACTGGAAAAATCACTTCGCGCTGAACTGGAGCACCTTCGTGCCAACGACGCCTTCTAGCAGGCCCCAGCCGAACCAGCGCATACAGCTCCACGCTACATATCCCTCCCCCGTGCCCAATCAGACTGTGGAAGTCGCGGTTCGGCAGGTGCCGCAGCAAGCGGACGGCGATCGAGGACGAGATCAAGGAACTCCGCCGCGCGGGCAGGGCGGGCGCGCCCGGGCTGCACCGGGAAGTGGAGCGTTTGCGCAAGGAACTTTCGCGCGCCCTTGCCGAGCCGTCAGCGGCGGCGTCGAGGGCCCGGGAGAACCGGGCCAGGGCGCTGGCGGCCGAGAACCGCCAGCTGCGCAAGGCCCTGGAGCGAGCGGAGAACCACAAGGCGACGATCCGCACGCTGAACGCCGAGATAGTCCGGCTCAATGGCGAACAGAGGCGGCTGGATCGCGAGAAGAAAACCCTCGGGTTGGTGTCCGGGACCTGCGAGGCGGCTGTGCGGCCTTCCATGCGCTTCGTTGCGGTGAAGGGGGAGGCGCAACAGGCGCGAATGCTTGCATCAACGGGGGCGTCCACACACGGCCATGACGATGTAGGGGAGAGACTGGGCGAGGCGCGGTCGTTGGTTTAACCATTTCCCTCAGGCGCCGGGCGCTCGCGCTTTGATTCCGCGCGCGTATCCGTGCGACGTTCGCTTGGCTTACGCGCCTAACGGCGCGGCGCGCGGTCGCTTGTTTAATCATTTCCCTCTACGGCGGGCGCTCACTCCGTTCGCTTGGCTACGCGCCTTCGGCGCGGCGCGCAGTCGCGCGCTCCGGGCTGCTCCGCAGCCCGGTTCTGGTCGTGATCGACTCCTCGTTTGTTGCCGGGGATCCGCCCCAGACCATGGTGCGGTGCACGGGGGCGGGCGGGTGCGGCAGCATGCGGCATGCAAAACGAAGACCGACCGATTCGAACCGGCGGGCGCTCCTCTGTCGACCGCCTGCCGGACACACTGCGAGAGGCCGTGGACGCGGCCATCGCGGACGGCGCAACCATCGACGAGATCACGGCACGCATCCGGGAGGGGGGCGGGGACTGCTCGCGCTCGGCCGTCGGCCGCTACGCCAAGAACATGCGCGACGTGATCCGCCGGCAGCAGGAGGCCGATCGCGTCGTCAAGGCCTGGGTGCAGGAATTCGGCGCCCGGCCCGAGGGCGACGCCGGGCGCATCCTGATCGAGACGCTGAAGACCATGACGCTCACCACCATGGCCGCTCTCAGCGGGCGGGACGAGCCGGCGTCCCTGCAGGAGCTTTCCCGCCTCTCGCTCATCCTCAAACGTATCGAGAGCACCGAGAAGCTCCGCAGGGACCGCGAGCGCGCGGCGGAGAAGGCGGAGGCGGCGGAGAAGGCGGCGGCGGAGAAGGCGGCGCTCGCCCGGACCGAGCGCCAGGGCGGGCTCTCGCCGGAGACCGTCGCCGCCCTCCGCGAGGCCGTCGAGGGGCCGCGCCCGCCTGCCCGCACGGTCACGTCGGCGCCGGTGGACCCGTGGAATCCCGCTGAATCCCCCGCGGTCCCGGAGAATCCCGGCGAATCCCACTTAATCCCGGACGATCTCAGCGAATCCCAAGCCCAGGCGATCCGGGATGCTCACTACGAATGCTGGGAGGAGATCGCGCCGCGGGTGTATCGCACCAGCCCCACGTCGATCCTGTCCCTCGGGCCGGCGAGGCCAAACTCCAGCAGTGGATGCGCGGATCAAGTCCCCGTTTTAGCCGAGACCGACAATCCCGAGCCGGGCGTGCCGTTCCCGCCCTTTCCGCCGCCGTTTTCGGTCCATTCGACGATGGTGGCGAGGTCGCCGTGCAGCGTGGCGTGGACCTCGCCCCATTTCTCGCCGGGGGTGAGCACGATCCGCTCGATCAGCCCCCTTATGGCGTCCGCCGCCTCGGCGCGCTCGTCGGGGCGCTTCAGCGCCTCGGCAAGCCGCTCGACCTTGCGCCGGTAGATCGCCGCGACGTTGGGATGGATGTCCGGCAGGTCGGCCGGGACGGCGGCGAGAAGGGCGGTCAGCTCGTCCTGGCGCGCTTCCAGCTCGCGCAGCCGGTCCGACATGCCCCGCACATAGCCGCCGTCCTCGATGGCCGCGATCATCGAAGCGATCTTCTTCCCGATGGCGGCAAGTTCCCTGCGGTCGCTCGCGCCCGAAGCGCGACGCTCGCGGTTGAGCCGGTTGGTCTCCTCGGCGTAGGCCCGCATCGCCGCCTCGGCCGCCTCGGGAGCCATCAGCCGGTGCTTCAGCCCCGTCAGCACCCGCTCCTCGATGACGGTCCTGCGGATGCCCCTGCGGTTCGTGCAGCCGCCCGTGACATGGCCGGTGCAGGAATAGCGGTCCTGGCCGCGCATCGCATACGGCCCGCCGCACACGGCGCATTCGAGCAGGCCCGACAGCAGGTGGCGGGGCCGGTGGGCCGCGTTCAGCCGGTTCGTGTTCGCCGCGCGCACGCCCGCGATCACCGCCGCGTATTTCTCCGCCTGTTCCGCCTGCCGGTCCTTCGCCGCCTGCCACAACTCATCGTCCACGATGCGGAGCGCGGGAACCTCGACCTCGATCCACTCCTCCGGCGGGTTAAGCCGCGTCACCCGCCTGCCCGTCTCCGGGTCCTTCATCCCGCGAAGCCGGTTCCACACCAGCCGCCCGATGTAGAGCGGGTTGTTGAGCACGCCCGTGCCCGCGCTCGCATGGCCGCGCACCGTGCTGTCGCTCCACCGCTTGCCCGTGGGGCCGGGGATGCCCTCCGCGTTCAGGCCCCGCGCGATCGCGCGCGGGCTCATCCCTGCGGCATACTCCCGGAAGATGCGCCGCACGACTGCGGCTTGCCTTTCGTTGACGGTGCGCTCGCCGCGTATCCGCTCGCCGGCGGCGTCCAGCGCCTTCACCACGTCGTAGCCGTAGCTGCGGCCCCCGCCCGCCTTGCCGGCCTCCACGCGGCCCCGGATGCCCCGGTGCGTCTTCGCCGCGAGGTCCTTCAGGAACAGAGCGTTCATCGTGCCCTTGAGGCCGACGTGAAGCTCGTTGATCTCGCCCTCGGCCAGCGTCACCACCGGCACGCCCGCGAAGCGAAGATGCTTGTAGAGGATCGCAACGTCGGCCTGGTCGCGGCTCACCCGGTCCAGCGCCTCGGCCACCACGACCTCGAACGCGCCCCGCCGCGCGTCCTCGATCAGCCCCTGGATGCCGGGGCGCAGGATCACGCTGTCGCCGGAGATCGCGGAGTCCTTGTAGGTCGCGGCGACGGTCCAGCCCTCGCGCTCGGCGTGTTCCCGGCAGATACGGAACTGGTCTTCGATGGAAGCGGCCCGCTGCTGGTCGGACGAATAGCGGGCATAGAGCGCACAGCGAAGGGTCATGGTCTCGGGTCTCCTATCGGTCGTGCGCCTCCTTCTCCGGCGGCGCATTGTCGTTGGCGGCTTCGGACTGCCGGAACTGCTCGCGCGCGATCTGGCGCCCGAGAAGCCGGGCGAGCCGCATCACGGCGGCGTCGATCCGCGCTTCCGGCCCGCTGCCCGTCCCGGCCTTCGAGCCGGGGTTGTCGTTCGCGGCAACGCGGGAAACTCCCTCCCGCTCGCGGCCCTTTCCGTCTCTCCGCATCGCCTCCGCCTTCCCGGATTTCGTGACCCTGGAAGGGAGATTTGAACCTGCGAACAGGGCTTGTCAAACCGTCGGGCAAGGGAATTTCCTGCATGGAATCAACCTCTTGGGGCCTCATGTCACCCCTTGGCGGTCCATGAGGCGACAGGAGGCACCAGGAGGATGATCGAAAGAATCTGAAAAAATTTCGCGATCATCGCGTTTGCGCGTAATCGGCCAGCGTCAGGACGGATTCGCCGTGCTCGGTCGGTGCCACGGCATTCGCGAATCGGCGGTCCGCCGTCACCACCGTCGCGCCGATGCGGTGCGCCAGCGCGAGATACACGCAGTCGTAGATCGGGTGGTCGAGGACCAGCGCCAGACGCACGGCATCGGCGGAAACGAACTCGTCGGCGCTCCAGCGCACCGGGATGTCCGGCAGGTTGTCCAGCAGGACGCCCGCAGCATGGCGTTCCATCCCGCCTGTCCGCGCCTTGCGCCAGATAGCATTGGCGACCTCGGACGCCATCAGGCGCGGCGCGTGCAGGTCGTGGCCGCTCGTCGCCAGCTCCCGCGCAACGCCCGCATCCTCCTCGACGACCAGCCACTTGACCGCCACGCTCGCATCGACCACGAAGCGCATCAGTAGTCGTCGCGATGGCCGCGGTCGCGGTCCTCGCGGATCAGCACTTCCGCCGGGGTCTGCTTGCGTCCCTCGGTCAAGGGGCGCAGCCGGTCCATGGTCTCCGCGAACGCGGCACGCTTCGCCGCCATGTCGTCATCGGCGGCGCATTGCAGAATGTGGCGGGCCTCGCCCTCCAGCGAGCGGTTGTTCAGGGCGGCGCGTCGCTTGAGACGTTCCACCACATCGTCGTCGAGCCGCCGCACGTTGATCGTCACCATCGGTCCGTCTCCAAGTGTCGGTTGTCAAATTGTTATCAGATTGACGCGACCCCTGCAAGCACCTGCGGGGTGAGAGGGCGCAGAATTTCAGCGGGGAATCAGGGCTGATCCGCTCGAATTAATCGAGGATTTGGGTGGTTGCCCCCCGGCGATCTTGCATGAAGGCCGCCGGAGGGCTTGTCTCGGTGACGGTGATATCAACCTGAGACGGCCCCAATGTCGCACAAGCTGTTCCGGCACTCCATCCATTCGAATGCCCGGGTCTGGGCTTTTCTCAAGCGCGTCGATGCGGCGGAGGCGGAGGCCTGCCGAGCGGCCGGCTGTCCGCGCTGCGGCGGCACGCTTCACAGCGCGACCTACCCGCGCAAGCCCTACGGTCTGGCGGTGGATCTTCGGGACGACGCGCGGCGCTTCAGCTTGTGCTGTTCGTCATGCCGGCGCCGCGTGAAGCCGCCGTCGGTGCGTTTCTTCGGGCGCCGCTTCTACGTCGGGGCGCTGTTCCTGGTGGTGAGCGCGCTGGCTGTGGCCGGCGGCGTGCGGTTGCAGACGATCGCGCGGCGGTGCGGGGTTCCGGCCTCGACGCTGAAGCGCTGGCGGCGCTGGTGGCTGGAAGTCTTCCCGCTGACCCGGGAGTGGGGGGCGAAGCGGGGCGCGCTGGCGGCGCCCCCCGCCGACGTGCCGCTGCGCTGGCTGCTGCGCACCATGCGGGGCCGCGGCTTCCGCTCGCGGCTGTTGCGCAGCCTGGTCTGGCTGATGCCGTGGACCGGCTTTTGCGCGCTCGGCGCCGGGCCGGCGGCGCCCGCAGAAAACGTTTCTGTCATGAACGGATAGGGCGCTCTACATGGGCATCTCCCCGACACGGCCAGGGAGAGATGCCGCCATGGACAGCAACAACGGAGGGGGCGACCGCGACCGGTGGGCGCGGCTGCGCTTCGCGGTCGTCGGGCCGTTGCTGGCCTCGCCGCCGCCCACGGGGCAGTTGCGGGCGGAGCTGGAGCGGCTGTCGCAACGCGACTGGGATCACCCGTCCGGCAAGGGGCCGGTGCGCTTCTCGGTGTCGACGATCGAACGCTGGTACTACCAGGCACGGGCGGCGGACCGGGATCCGGTCAAGGCGCTGCGCCGCCGGCCGCGCACCGATGCCGGCCGCGAGCGGGCGATGTCGCCGGCGCTGATCGAGGCGCTGCGCGGCCAGTACCGGGCGCATCCGTCGTGGTCGGGGCAGCTGCATTACGACAACCTGCGGGCGCTGGTCGAGGTCGATCCGGCGCTCGGCCCGATGCCCTCCTACGCGACGCTGACCCGGGCAATGCGCAATCGCGGGTTGGTGCGCCAGCGCCGCCGGCGGCGCTTCGACCGGGAACCCGAGCGGGCGCCGGTCGAGCCGCGCGAGGTGCTGAGCTTCGAGGTCTCGCGCAGCCATGCGCTCTGGCACACCGACTTCCATCATGCCCGGTGCCGGGTGCTGACCGCGTCCGGCGCCTGGCGCACGCCGATCATGCTCGGCTTCCTCGACGACCACTCGCGGGTGGGTTGCCACCTGCAGTGGTACCTGGAGGAGACCGCCGAGGTCTTCGTCCACGGGCTCTGCCAGGCCTTCATGAAGCGCGGCCTGCCGCGCGCGCTCATGAGCGACAACGGCTCGCCGATGATGGCGGGGGAGGTCGAGGAGGGGCTGCACCGGCTCGGCATCATCCACTCCAGGACCCTCGCGGGGGCGCCTCATCAGAATGGCAAGATGGAGGTCCTGTGGGCCTCGGTCGAGGGCCGCCTGATGGCCATGCTCGAAGGCGTCGAGCCGCTCACCCTGAAGACGCTCAACGACGCGACCGTCGCCTGGGTCGAGCAGGACTACCACCGCCGGGTGCACCGCGAGCTCGGCACCACGCCGCTCAAGCGCCTGCTCGACAGCGACGATGCGTCGAGGCCCTGCCTCGGCCGCGACGAGCTCAGGGCGGCGTTCCGCATCACCGTGAAGCGCACGCTGCGGCGCTCGGACGGAACCGTGTCGCTCGAGGGCATCCGCTATCAGGTTCCCGCGCCGTGGCGCCACCTGAGCACGCTGTGGATCCGCTATGCGCGCTGGGACCTGGCCAGCGTTGATCTGGTCGACGGCCGAAGCGGCGAGCGGCTGTGCACCCTCTACCCGCTCGACCGGCGCGGCAATGCCGGCGGTATGCGCCGCCCGGCCGGGCCCGGCGACAACGATGGCGGCGGCAGCGCCGGCGGGGGCGAAGCCGCGCCGCTGCTCAGGCGCATCCTCGACGACCAGGCCGCGACGGGCCTGCCGCCGGCCTGGCTGCCTCACGCCGAAAGCCCCGGGCCGGGCGAAGACGACGATCGGGGAGACCCCTCATGAACCGCGAAATGCTCACGCTGTACGGCCTCAAGTGGAACCCCTTCTCCACCGACCTCCCGGTCGATGGCCTGATGACCACACCCGCCGTCGAGAACTTCTGCCGCAGGGTCGAACGGCATCTGGTGCGCCAGGGCGGCTTCGCCCTGATCGGCGGCCCGCCCGGCATCGGCAAGAGCGTGGCGCTGCGGTTGCTCGCCGAGCGCCTTGAGCGCATCGACAGGTTGAGCGTCGCGGTCCTCACCCATCCGTCCTCCAGCGTCGCCGACTTCTACCACGAGATCTCCGACCGCTTCGCCATCACCATGGCCCACAACAATCGCTGGAATGGGATCAAGGGACTGCGGCAGCGCTGGCTCGACCACCTCGACGACACGCGCATGCGCCCACTCCTGCTGGTCGACGAGGCACAGGAGCTGCCCAACGCGGTGCTGACCGAGATGCGCCTGCTCTCCTCGACCGACTTCGACTCGCGCACCATCCTTGGCGTGGTGCTGGCCGGTGACAACCGGCTGCTCGCAAAACTGCGCACGCCGGAGCTGCATCCCATCGACTCCCGCATCCGCCAGCGCCTCCTCATGACGCGTCCCGAAGACGAGGATCTACTGCGCCTCCTCGACCACCTGCTGGAGGAGGCCGGCAACCCCGCCCTGATGACCGCCGGCCTCAAGGACACCCTCGTCGCCCATGCCGGCGGCAACCCCAGGACGCTCACCGTCATGGCCGATGCGCTGCTCGCCGCCGGCGCCGATCAGGATCGTGAAGTGCTCGACGAAAAGCTCTTCCTGGAGACCTGGGGGGAGCCCACCAAGACCAGGAGAGCGCGCCGGTGAAGGGCTTCCCGACCCGAAGCCCGGCCGACCTTGAGGACCGCCCGAGCCGGCAGCAGTGGCTGGTCGACGGCCTCTGGGGACGCCAAGCCGTCGGCATCGTCGGCGGCGAACCCAAGTGCGGCAAATCCTTCCTGGCTCTGGACCTCGCCGTGGCCGTCGCCGCCGGCGTTCCCTGTCTGCGCCGCTTCGCCGCCAAACAGCCCGGACCGGTCCTGCTGTTCGCGGCCGAGGACGCCGGCCACATCGTGCGCGCCCGGCTTGAGGGCATCGCCCGGGCAGCCGGCGCCAGCTTCGAGACGCTCGACATCGCCGTCATCGACGCTCCCATCCTGCGCCTCGACCATGCCAACGACCGGCAGCGTCTGCGCGAGACCGTGCAGCGCATCGCGCCACGCCTCGTGGTCCTCGACCCCCTGGTCCGCCTGCACGGCGTCGATGAAAACACCGTCGCCGAGGTCGCTCCCATACTCGGCTTCCTGCGCGACCTCCAGCGCCGCTTCGAGACCGCCGTCCTGCTCGTCCACCATGCCCGCAAGAGCGGTGCCAGCCGGCCGGGCCAGGCGCTCAGGGGGTCGTCCGAGCTCCATGCCTGGGGCGACAGCAACCTCTATCTGCGCCGCCGCGACAAGCAGATCGTCATGACCGTCGAGCATCGCGCCGCTCCAGGCCTCGCCGACATCGAGATCGAACTCGCCGATGACGGCGAGGGACCCGCCCTGCGCTTGCGGCGGCCGGTGCCGGCCGAGGCCGCGCCGGAGCCGGAAACACCCGAACGGCGCATCCTCCAAGCCCTCGCCGACGCCGATGCACCGCTCTCGCAGCGCCAGATCCGCGAGCGCGCGGCAACCCGGCCCGCAACCGTCGCCGAAGCGCTGAGCAAGCTCGTCCGCGCCGGGCGCGTCGAACGCGCACCCCAGGGCGGTTACCGCCTCGCCGCCGAAAACGCGGCGCCGCCGGCCGCCGTCAACCACGCGGGCCGCAACGACGCGTTACCGAAAACCGTTACCGCCTCGAACCCCTAGGGAGGCAGGGTAACGGTAACGGGTAACACCCCTCGCCAGCCCCCGTTGCCGCACTGCGTCGAGCGATCGGCCCGTGGCCGGAAGCTTGCTTACGGCCATGGATGCACTCCGTCGGATGGACGGCGGGGGGTCACCCGAAGGGCCGGAGCGAAGCGGAGGAGCCGCGTAGCGGCTTGACCCGCCGACGGCCGTCCGACACCCCCGGTCACCCCACCAGCCGCGAACGATGCCCATCAAACAAACCGATCACCGCGCCATCAGATACCGAGAGCGCGCTCACGGGGAGGATATTCGCCGAAAGTTGAGGCCATGAGAGGACAGGAGATGACTCCAGGATGAGACCGTTCGTTCGGCCCTTGTTCCGTAGCTCGCGAGCGCATATCTGGCCTTTATGGACAGGCACCAACCCTCGAAATCCGTCCCTGCCCGAGCGCCCCGGCGATGGTAGCGTCCATCGGCGTGATCGCCTCGCCGTCGCAGGGCGCGGCCTATTTCGAACGCGACGGATACTATTCGAAGGACGACCCGGCGCACCGGGAAGCGAGCGCCTGGGCGGGCAAGGGCGCGGCGGCGCTCGGTCTCTCCGGCCCGGTGGATTCCGCCGCCTTCAAGGCGGTCCTCGAAGGCCGGGTGCCGGACGGGCCGCGCTTGGGCAAGCGCGGCAAGGACGGGGAGATAACCCACCGTCCCGGCCGGGACGTGACCCTGAGCGCGCCCAAATCCGTCAGCCTCATGGCGATGGTGGGCGGCGACGCGCGCATCGTCGAGGCGCATGACAAAGCGGTGACGGCGACGCTCGGCTGGATTGAGAAGAACGCCGTGCTCACCCGGATGCAGGACAAGGCCAGCAGCGCCATGGTCCACGCGGACGGCCAGAAGATGGTCGCGGCCACGTTCAGGCATGACACGTCCCGCAATCTGGATCCCCAGCTTCACACGCACGCCGTCATCGCCAACATGGTCCAGGACGACGCTGGCAAGTGGAGAACGATGGTCAATGACGGCCTTTACCGCAACAAGATGGCCATCGGGGCGATCTACCGGGCGGAACTGGCACAGGGTCTCGGCGATCTCGGCTACAAGATCGAGAAGTCCTACGCCGACGGGCGCTTCGAGATAGCGGGGGTCTCCCGCGAAGTCATCGAGGCCTATTCCACGCGCCGGGCGGAGATCGAGACCGCGATGGCCGAACGCGGGATGGGCGAATCGAAGGACAACCCCCATCTGGCGGACCGCGCGGCGCTGCTGACGCGGGCGGCCAAGCACGACGTGGACAAGACGGCGCTGCACAGGACATGGCAGCGCCAGGCGAAGGCGCTCGGCTTCTCGGCGGGGAAGGTGCTCTCGCAAGCCCGCAAGGCGGAGCGGAACCTTCTCGGCCCGGACCTGTTCGCGGGTCCGGGCTATGCGGCGGGCGACGCGGCGGCCTGGGCGGTGGCGCACCTTGCCGAGCGCCAAGCGGTGTTCGGCCATGCCGACCTGCTGGCGGCAACCCTCGCCCGCGAGCCGGGCGCGGTGACGGTCGATGCCGCCGAGCGGGCCATCGCGGCGCTCGAACGCGACGGCGCGCTCCATGCCGCGCGGGGCCTCGACCACGGCCGGCACTGGTCCACGGACGCGGCGCTGGCGCGGGAATCCGAGACCATCGCGCTGATGCGCGCCGGCCAGGGGGCGGAGAAGACGGTGATGCGCCGCTGGGTGGCGGAGACCAAGCTCCACCGGGGTCGTCTCAACGAGGGCCAGAAAGAGGCGGTCAAGACGATCCTCGCCGGCAAGGATCGCGTGGTCGCGGTCCAGGGCTACGCCGGCACGGGGAAGACGACGATGCTCAAGCGCCTGCGGGCGCTGGCCGCGAGCCAGGGCTACCGAACCGTCGGACTCGCGCCCTCGGCCTCGGCGGCGAAGACGCTGGCGAACGAGTCCGGCATCGAATCGGAGACCCTGCAACGCTACCTCGCCCGCCATGACGGGATCGCCCACGGGCGCGGCACGGCGGCGGGCCTGCGCAAGCTCCGCGCCGCGAACGCGAAGACGGTGCTGGTGGTGGACGAGTCCTCGCTCGCTTCCAGCGAGCAGATGAAAAACCTGCTGCGGATCGCGACGGCGCTCCGCCTGCCGCGCGTGGTGCTGGTCGGTGACGAGAAGCAGCTCGGCGCGGTCGAGGCCGGCAAGCCGTTCGAGCAACTGAAGGCCGCCGGGATGACGACGGCGGTGATGGACGACATCCTCCGCCAGCGCGATGCCGAGCTCAAGGCGGCGGTCAGGGCGAGCCTCACCGGCGACGTGAAGGGCGCGTTCGCCAAGCTCGGCGACAACATCCGGCAGGTCGAGTACGGCGACATAGGGGTCGAGACCGCGCGGCGCTGGCTGAATCTCTCGCCGCAAGAGCGCGCGGGGACGGGGGTGATCGCCCCGACGCGGGCGCTCCGCGATGGCATCAACATGACCATTCGCGAGGGGCTGGTCGCCGAAGGGGCGATCTCCGGCCCCGCCCGGCCGGGCGAGAAGCTGGTGCCGCGCGATCTCACCCGCGCGCAAATGGCCCGCGCCGCGAACTACGCAGCGGGCGATACGGTGATCTTCACCCGCCCCTACAAGACGCTTGGGGTCGAGAAGGGCGACGAGCGGACGGTCGCGCGCTTCATCCACAACGGCCATACCGTCGTCCTCGCCGACGCGAGGGGTACCGAAACGGAGTGGAAGCCCTACATGATCGCCGGCGCCAAGGGCGGGGTGGAGGTCTTCAGGGGCGAGGCGATGGAGCTTCGCCGGGGCGACCGGGTGCGGTTCACGCGCAACGATCCCGCCTCCGGTCTCACGAACGGCGAGACCGCGACGGTCGAAGTGGTGGGCCGGGACGGCGTTCGCTTCCGCCTGGAGAACGGAACGCTCGCCACGCTGTGGCAGAACGACCCGCAACTCCGGCATATCGACCGCGCGTTCGCGGCGACGGTCCATGCGTTCCAGGGCCGCACGGTGGACCGGATCGTCGCGGCGATGCCCGTGGGCAACCCGAAGCTGACCGACCAGCGCGCCTTCTATGTGGCGATCAGCCGGGCGCGGGAGACCGCGATGCTGGTCACCGACGACGCCCACAAGCTCGCCGACCAGCTCCAGCGGGCGACGGGCGAGCGCCTCGCGGCGCTCGATGCGACCGCGAAACAGGCCGCGCACGAGGCCGTGTTCGAGCGCGGCGCGGGTCCCGACAGGGGCGGCGATCACCTGACACGCGCTTCTGACGCGATGGATCGCGGCCATGAAACCGCCCGCGACGGGCAGGACGGGCAGGTTCGCGAGCGGCATCTGGATCGCGGAACGGGCCGCGAAGTCCGCCGCGAACGCGAGCGCGAACATCGGATCGGGCGCGAAGCCGGCCGGGACCGCGACGGAAAATCCGCCGCGCGCTCCACGAATCGCGAGCGCAGCGGGAAGGAATCGAGCGGCAAGGATCGCGGACTCGACCGTAGCAGTGTCTCCCGGCAGCAAACTTCCCGCGAGTCCGAACTCGAAAAGGCCGCCGGCGCGAAGCAGAAGTCGCGCGATTTCGATATGGGGCTGTAGCCTCCCCTCTCCCTTTCCGGCCAACACGACACCGGGGACGGACCAGGACTCCGTCGCGAGGCGCGTCCGTCACGGCCGCCGATTTTCCTGAAACCGGCCAGGGGTGGCCAGCGAGGGCAGCGCGATGCCGGGGCCGTTCCCCCATGTCCTGGGGCGGCTGGAAGTGGACAGAAGTATCATGGAAAATCGTGATCGCCGGGCGCGGCGGCGTGTATCGGTGCGACATGCGCCGGGAAGCCGCCGCGAGCCACGGTTCTCCAGGGAAGCGCGCCGGGCGGTCCTAACCCTTTGAAATCGCGGCATGTGTTTGAAGCGCAATACGCCGTGTTGCGCCGGTGGTTCCCCAGAGCCATCGCCTTTTCCAAGGGGTCTCCAGAGAATTATCGGGGACATAAGGGGACAGAGCGTCGCCTGAGGGAGACAGAGGGTGACAGGGGATGACAGGGCAGCACGCTGCGTCGGGTGTGTTCTGGCTCCCGCCCTCCGGGCGGTCGGACAAAGCAATCACTGCCGCATCCGCGATCTGGCGCAAACCCTGCAACGACAGGGGGTTCAAGCCATCGCGGCGCTTGAGCGAGACGACCGGCCAACGATCCGTGAACGCGCTCCGCGTCGCCTTCCTCGGGGCACAGGTAACAGAACGGCGGATGCGAAGCAAACGGGCGCGGGCGCTTTGCACACCTCGCGCACCGCGCTCATTCCATTGCCGCCGACGGTCATGCGCCGCCGGGCCGATGGCGCACGGCGCGGGTGAGGCGTCTGCAAATGTTCCCGCTCCGCATCACCCACACCGCCGACAGAGCTCGAGGCAGATCAAGCTCCCGATGTCACGAACCGATTGACGCCTGACCGAGGCAATGTTTCAATGTTGGCCGCAAACGTTGCAGGTGCCCGCTCTGTCGGGTCGCCCGCTGAATAGAACAGCCTGACCCGGCAAGGGGTAGCTCCCCGCGCTTGGCGAATAGGCGGGGCTTCACTCACCTGTGACGTTTGCAACGGCCCGGCGCCCGCGCCGTGCGCCGCAAGCAGTGTGGGAGGACCCTGCGATGGACGAGATCCATGTCCGAAATCCAAGGTTGCCAGTGCTCGCGTTCGCTGGGTTTATGCTCGGCCTTCATGGTGCGGTCGCGCAAGCAGACAACTTGGAAGGCTGGGCACCGCCGATGGAGTGCGGCCACGCGTTCGGTGCCGGTTCCACTTCGGGTCTTCGTTGTCTCAAGCATAGTCTTGACGAGGCTGTTGCCGACTATGCGGCGCACCTGATTGAGCAGCAGGGTCAGACCCTTTTCGGGGACAACTTCCGCATTGTCCACCGGCTGTCATGGTCCCCCTTCCGCGCCGGCACCAGCCGAAACCTCGATACCGTCATTCCGCTGCATTTCGGTGCTGGAGACGCTGCACCGAGAATCGGGAAGACTGCCCTGTTCCTGCAGCAAGGGGTAACGCGCTGGCAGGACAGTTCAGGCTTCACTCGCAATGATATTCGGTCCGGCGTCGCTCACCGCTTCGCACTGTCCGATGACGGCGAAAACATCTTGGGCATTTCGGCGCTCTACCAGGAAAACATCGAACGTGGACACAAGCGGTTGGTGATGACCCTGGACTACGCCGGACGCTACGGCACCGGCCGGCTCCAGCAGTTCGTCCCGGCTTCAGGCTGGAAGCCCGGTCGTTTGGGCTATGAGGAACGTGCCATCGGCGGAACGGAGATCGGGGCCAGCCTCGGAATCACGTCAACCCTGTCCCTGGATACGGCGCTGACCCGTTGGGACGACGAAAGCGAAAGCGCCAAGGAAATTCATGGCCGCGTCGGCCTCGGCTTGCGCCCTCATCCGTGGCTAAGTCTTCGGGCAGGATATGAAACCGGGTTCGCGGGAGAAGCAGCCAATGTTCATGTGCAACTGACGATCCCGCTGGGCGGCAAGCCGAAGCCGGTTCCGCGTTGGGAAGGGCTTGGCGTCCTTGGCGTTGCACAAGCGTCTCCGGAGATTTGGCGTCCAGTCGAGAATGTCGAGCAATTGCAGACCGTGGAAAGGGTCATAGCGCCGGCTGTGGCGGCGCGGGCGGGCAGCGTCGCGGTCGAGTTCCTGCAAGCCAAAGCCGCGACCGGTAGCAATATCGGCGTCCGGGTATCCATCCCCGCGCCGCTCGCCGAAGACTTGTCCCTTGTCGTTCGCCTTGCTCCGGGCGGCGGCGGCAATCCGGCAGTGCCCGGAGAGGACTTTGTCGATGAACCGCAGCAAGTGACCATTGCGCAAGGGGAAACGAGTGCCACGGCGCATTTCCAGCTTTTGCACAATGACGGACTGCAAACTGCTAGAAGCCTGGCCGTCACGGTTTCCCTAAACATTTCGTCCTGAAACTGCGGATTGAGGAACGACAATGTTGAACACTTACACCCGCATTTTTGCCTCCATTCTCTTTGCATGGTCGCTTACGTCCTGCGGCGGTGGTAGCGAAAACTTGCCAAGCATTAGCGATCTAACTGGCGGTAATATGACAATTACGCCAGACCGCCCGAGTGTATTTGCTTGGTTCACATGTGCAAACTCGCGTTATCCGAGTGGGTGTGCAGAAGTAGGAAACACAAATCCCGACATTAGTACTCCTTTGTGGGCTAGAACCAGGGGTTACGAAAATTGCCAGTCTGGACAATCTTGCTCATTCCGAGGAATTAGCTGTACAAATGATGAAAATTCGTCACTTAGTTATCTTGGCATAATTCAAGTTAATTATATGCAGTCCAGGGTCGCTGATAGCTCGCCAGCGGCTAACGAGTTTCGAAGATTTTGCCGTTCCAGAGGAGGGACTCTTGCTGGTATCAGCCGAACAGGAACGGGAACCGGGACGGGCACAGGAACAGGTGGCGGCGCAAGGTGTGACCATACCGCGGCTTGGAGAGGCCCCGCTGACGCGGTGCAAGTTTCTTCTCAATGTAGAGCCGCTTGTGTCAACGTGGATGCAGCGGGTCAAAGTGCACAAGCTGGCGAATCGGCGGCGGCGGCGGAATATGAGAGGCGCGCATCGGTAATCTGTGATCTGATGAGAACAATGCATCAGAGACTTCCCAGCACGCCAAGCTACAGCATTCAAGCTGCATGTCCTGTTTGCAACGGGCGATAGAAGTTAAGCGGAAACGGAGGAAAGGCCATGAAACGCACTGTCCTTAGCCTAGCCGTTGGCCTCGTGCTGGCAATAGGTGGAATTAAGGAAGGCTCAACGGAGTCGAATCAAATGACGAACTGGGAGAACGTCATCCTTATGGCAGCTGGGGATTGCGGATCTCTCGGACCGAACTGGAAGCGTTACAAGCCGATAAGCGGACGTTTTGCCGTCGCAACTGGTGAAGGAGACGACGGAAAGAAAACTAAGGCATTTAAGCTGGAAAATAAGGGCGGCGAGTACGAGCACGTTCTAACTGTGGATGAAATGCCGAGTCACCAGCACGGATACGACAGTATTAGCCGTGGACATATGGGGAGGCGCGTGACAGATTACGGCGACGATCAGGCCAATAGTCACGAGAATGAGCTGTCAAAAACCAAATCAACTGGAGGCGGGAATCCGCACAACAACATGCCACCATATTTGGTGTTGAACTTCTGCCACTTCGACCCCAATCCCTAAACGGGGAATCGGGATCAACTATGCCCGACAATAGTTTCAACCCTCTCACGGTCGTGCAGGCTTTGGAAGAAGCCAACATTGAACGGCGGCAGGCCGAAGCTATCGCCAATGCCATAGTTCAGTCGTCCAGAGAGGCGGACATTGAACGGCGCCAAGCCGAAGCTATCGCCAATGCCATCGACCAAAGCAACCGACGTGTCCTTACGAAAGCGGACTTCGAACGCTCGATAGCCACCGTGCACGTGATACTTAAGGTTCATCAATGGATGTTTGGTATCATTATCACTGTCGTAATGGGGCTCTTGACTCTTGCTGCGACCGTTGGAGATGAGTGGTTTTGATCCGGTTTGTTGGCTCACGACGGGCCGCACAATATCTATTACGGGAACGGACACGATAGCTGTACCGGGGAATGCAGGATGGCCTGCAGTGGAGCTGCTACCTTGCGGCGGGGCCTATTTCGATCAACGCCCCGACGGCTTTCCCGCTCCGCTCTGCCGCCGCCTTGGTATCCCGGTCTGCGAGATGTGCATAGTGCATGGTCATCTGCACATTGCTGTTACCGCGCAGACGGGAGACCACCGGCAGCCCGCATGTCGGGTTCGGCCTTTCCACCGGCACCCGCGATTACAGCCTGGGCTGGCGGCTCGCTCCGGAGGCCGCGTACGCCCCCGACCTCAGCTTCGGGGTGAAGGCGACGCTGCGGGAGAGCGACACGCAAGCGCCGGAGCACAGGATCGGCTTCGAAGCCGTCGCGCGCTGGTGAGGCATGACGATGACGGTGTTGAACCATGGCGCGGCAGGTGCGCGTGCGGGGATGGGACGCCGTGCGGGCCTGTATGGCCCTTCATCTGGGCCAGCAAGGCGCATCGCAACGCCAGGGCGAGGTGCCTGCCGCAGCCCGGCCTGCCCGAGCGGGCGCCGTTTCCGGTGCGCCTCCGGACCGCTACCGACGCCGCCACGATGCGCTGGGGCATGCTGGCATGGGAAGACCCCTATGCGGATCGACCGCTGGCGCCGTGCTGGACCGGCACCGGCATGCTCGAAGGCCGCCTGACGCCGAAGGCCGCGCCGCTGGTGCGGCTCGCCCGCGAGGGCGGGGCCACGCTGTCGGGGCTCCGGCTTGGCGACGGCGCGCTGATGCTCAGTATCAAGGGGCCGGCCCGGTCGGTGCCGATCCGCTTTCCCGCCGGCTGCGTCGTCCTAAAGTACAGCGGCCTGCGCCTGATCCGGGACGTCGCGACCATCGAGGAGTCTGGCCCGGCCTGCCGGTCCCTCCGCCGGAGCGGGGGCGGGAGACGACGGGGACGGCAAGCTTCTGCTGGCGCTCGAATGCGAGGCGGCGGGGCCTTCGCTGCGCCAGCTCGCGGTTCGGCTCTGGGACCGGGAGCCGGTCGAGGCGAAATACCATGCCGGTGAGTGGGTGCACCAGCGCGTCAAGCGCCGCCGGTCCCGCGCAAGGGCAATCCTCTAGCTTTACCGCGACATGGCAGCGAACGGGACGTGACCGCCATCACCCCATCCCGTCCGCCCTGGAGTACAAGCGCCGCCTCAAACCGCCAAAGATGCGCTGTGATACGCCCTTTGGTTCGCAGGGCTCAGATATCGACAACAAGCGTGTGTCGGTCTCGGCTGTAACGAGTCCGCGCATGACGAATAAGGGGTAGGTCGAGAGGGATGATCGGGCATGACGGTGTAGGGGGGCCATAGCGGCGGAAGCAGACGAGGAGCCTGCCCTGAAGGGGACCGGGCCGCAGGCCCGGAGCGCGCGACTGCGCGCCGCGCCGAAGGCGCGTAAGCCAAGCGAGCGGAGCGAGCGCCCGGCGTCTGAGGGAAAAGGTTAAACCAGCGCCCACGTCGCGCTGGCCGTGCCCCTATGAGATATCCGGGCTAGAAGGTCGCATGGTCCCCCCGAAATCCGCGTCGGCCGCGCCGCTCGTCGGCGTTCTCTACATGTGCGTGGCGGCGGGCTTCGGGCTGCCGGGGCTCAACGCGCTGGTGAAGGCGCTCATCGACGACTACCACATGGCGCAGATCATCTGGTTCCGCTGCGTCGTGCACCTGGGCTTCATGGTGGTGCTCTTCTTGCCGGCGATGGGACCGAGGCTGTTCGCGAGCCGCCGCCCGTGGCTGCAGTCGATCCGCTCGCTCACCCAGCTCGTCACCTTCACGCTGATCTGGGTTTCGCTGTTCTGGACGCCGATCACGACCGTCACCATGGTGCTCTTCACCGGCCCGCTGATGCTGGTGGCGCTCTCCGTGCCCTTCCTCGGCGAGCGTGTGGGGCCGCGCCGCTGGGCGGCGGTATTCGTCGGCTTCGCCGGCGTCCTGATCGTCCTTCGCCCCGGCGCCGACGCGGTGCACTGGGGCGCGCTGCTGGTGCTCGGCGGCGCCTTCTTCTACGCCATCTATCAGATCCAGACCCGCAAGCTCGCGGGCCACGACGATCCGCGCACGACGGCGGTCTACACGATCCTCGCCGCCTTCATCGTGGCCACGGTCGCGGTGCCGTTCTTCTGGGAGATGCCGCAGAACACGGTGGACTGGCTGCTGTTCCTCTCGCTCGGTGTCGTCGGCGGGCTCGCCCACTACTTCATCATCAAGGCCTATCAATACGCCGAGGCCTCGCTGGTCGGCCCCTTCGACTACAGCCAGCTGGTGGGCGCCAGCATCTTCGGTTTCATGTTCTTCGGCGAGGTCCCCGACGTCTGGACCTGGGTCGGCGCCGCCGTGATCATCGCGAGCGGACTCTACATCGCCCACCGGGAAGCGCGCCTGAGGCGGAAGGCGGCGTGAGCGGCTCGCGCTCTGGCACGGGTGCGGGCGATCCCATAGAAGGAGCCAATGACCGTCGCCCCAGCGCGCCTGGACGATTCGTTCCGGGGCATCCTCTTCATGTGCCTCGTCGCGATCGTCGTCTTCCCCATGCTCAACGCGCTGGTGAAGTATCTCCTGGCGCACGACTACTCGATCGTGCAGATCATGTGGATGCGCTCGGTCGTCCACATGGCGTGGATGGTCGGTCTGTTCGTTCCCTACGGCGGGCTCCGCATCCTGCGCAGCAACCGGCCGGGCCTCCAGCTGATCCGCTCCTTCCTGCAGCTCGTCGCGCTGGTGCTCTACATCATGGCGCTCTCGCAGGTGTCGCTCACGGCGGTGACGATGGCCTTCTTCACGGCACCGCTCATGGTCGTCGCCCTCTCGGTGCCGATGCTGGGGGAGCGGGTGGGTCCCCGGCGCTGGATCGCCGTGGCGGTCGGATTCGCGGGCGCGGCAGTGATCTTCCGGCCGGGCGGCGAGATCATCCACTGGTCGTTCCTGCTGGTGCTCGGCGCGGCCGCCGCCTACGCGCTCTTCCAGATCCAGACCCGCCAGCTTGCAGCCCACGACGACTACCGGACCACCGCGATCTACACGATCATCGTGGCACTGGTCGCGACCACGGCCGCCGGCCCCTTCTTCTGGACGTGGCCGACCGAGCTTGTCCACTGGGGGGCCTTCATCGGCCTCGGCGTGTTCGGCGGCGGCGGCCACTTCCTGGTGATCAAGGCCTACCAGTACGGCCGGGCCTCGGTCGTGGGCCCCTTCGACTACGGCCAGCTGATCGGCGCCGCCGCGGTCGGCTTCCTCTGGTTCGGCGACGTCGTCGACCTGTGGACCTGGCTGGGCGCGGGCCTGATCGTCGCGAGCGGTCTCTACATCGCGCGCCGCGAGGCGTTGCAGGGCGCAGGCCGCGGGCCCAAGGCGCATCTTTAGTTTGGCTTTCTCACCAGGGGGGCGGCCCAGGCGGCGAGGCCGGCGAGCAGGGCGGCGAGCACCGCCCAGCCCTGCCATGCGCCCAGCGTGACGAGCGTGAGCGTGGAGACCGCAAGCCACAGAACCGGGGCGGCGCACAGGAGGGCCGTCCACCGGCTGCGCTCCGCTAGCGCGAGCAGTCCGAGCGTCGCAATGGCGATGGGATCCGGCGCAATCGCGAAGACCTCCGCCTCGCGCCAGGGGCGCCCGTCGAGCGGCGCGAGTACGGGCCAGACCAGCGCCGCTGCGAGCAGGCCGAGGCCGAACCAGGCGCTGCGCCCTTGGCGCGGGAAGACGATCCGGCCGGAGAGGCCGAGCCCGGCCAGCAAGGCGGCCTCGGCATAGAAGCCCAAGGCGAGCGTGGGTGCGAGCCAGTTGACCGTGCCGAAGCGAAGCGCGACGAAGTGCCACCCGGTCCAGAGCCAGGCAGCCCCCAGCACCGGTCCGAGCCAGCGCCCGGCATGCCGCCGACCCCTGATGAAGCAGAGAGCGAGCAGCGCGCCCGCCGCCAGCACCACCGGCTGGGCCGGCCAGACCGACTCGTTCTCCAGCGCGAAGAGCCGCCAATAGACCTGCGGCGAGAACAGCAGCAGATCTTCCAGCGCCCAGGTCACGGTTGCTGCGAACGTCTAATGCGCCGAGCGCTCCCGCAGCGTTTCGTTTCGAGCTGGGCGACGCTAAAGGCTCTGCACATGCGCCGCCATACGCCGGCGCATGGCGGCGTCCGGCATGGGGCCGAATGCGGCAGACTTGTTCTCGCGGACGTGGTCGACGTTCCGGGTCGCGGGGATGGCGGCCGTGACCGCGGGATGCGAGACGATGAACTTCAGCAGGAACTGCGGCCAGGTGGAGACCCCGATCTCGCCGGCCCAGCCGGGCAACGGGTGGCGCGCGAGCCAGTCCGGCAGCCGGCCGCGCTGAAACGGCCGGTTGCAGATCACCGCGATCCCTTGGTCCAAAGCGAGCGGCAGCAGGCGGCGTTCCACCTCGCGGTCCACGATGTTGTAGGTCAGCTGGACGAAGTCGGGCGGCCGGCGGCGCATGACCTCCTCGAGCCCCTCGTGTCGGCGGCCGTGCGAGGTGGTGACGCCGGTGTAGCGAAGCCTCCCGGCCTCCTTCATGGCCTCCAAGGTGTCGAGGTTGGCTTCCCAGTCGACCAGGTTGTGGACCTGCAGCAGGTCGAACTTCGGGACACCCCAGCGCCGGGTCGTCTCCGCGATCTGCGCCGGGCCGTCGACGGCATCGGTCCAGACCTTGTCGGCGGAGAAGAGGCCCGGTGGCCGGTCGAGCGCCTCCAGCGCATCGCCGATCACCGCCTGCGATGAGCCGTACATAGGGGAGGAATCGACGATGCCGCCGCCCTCCTCGAAGAAGGCGGCCATGACGGCGCGGCATTCGGTGCGCAGCAGGGGGTCATCGCCCACGTTGAAGGTGATCCAGCTGCCGATCCCTATCGCCGGCACCGGCTCTCCGGTCGCCGGGATACCCCTGGTCGGCGCCTCTGTGGTCGCGGCGCCAAGCGCCGGCGCTGCGAGCGCAGCGCCGGCTCCTACCAGCACACCCCGGCGCGTCAACCGCATGAGGCGCCCTCCGCTTCCTGCGTTGTGCAAGAGTAGAGCGTTTCCGCCCCGCACGGAAACGCCAGCGCGTCTTGCCGGGTACAGGGGCAGCACCGGTTCCCGCCACCCGCCTTCGAGTCAAACCCCCGGATTTCTTATGGGGACTCTACGGAATCGATATTGGAAACCCTTCTCTCCACCAACGAAATCAAGAAGGACCATCCTCGCAGTGAGCGTGGTTGCACCTGCGAAATCATGGAGATGGAGGATGAGACCATGAACGTTGCATCCATTCTTCGAGGCGTCCGCAGCTGGCGGGAGTCCCGCCTGGCCACCCACAAGCTCGCGCGCTTCAGCGACCGCGACCTCGCCGATATCGGCCTCTGTCGGACCGATATCGATTCAGGGCTGGCCGGCGATGCCGAGCGCGCGAGACGGATCGACCGCTACAACAGATGGTGATGTGACGGCGCGGACGCCCTCCAGGGCCTCGATCAGAACCGCTGGCTCTGGTCCAGCCTGGAGACCCAGTGCCGGTAGTTGTGCACCGAGAAGCGCTGGTACTCGACCACGTTGTAGAGATACGTGCCGTCTTCGATCCGCGCCTCCGCCTGCTCGTAACCCTCCCGGGTTACGGGGACGAACTTGATCCGGTCGCCGGGCTGGAACAGCACGATGTCTCCGCCGAAGACATCGAAGCGCTTCTCGGTATCCCAGATCGGCACCGGCGTGCGGCCAAGCAGCTGATAGCCGCCCGGCGTGTTGACCGGGTAGATCGCGCTCGCGGACCCCCCCATGCCGACCGTGCCTTGCGGGGTCCAGGTGCGGGGCGGGTTGTACTTGGGCACGGTGATCATCGCCCGCGGGTCGAGCGGCTGCAGGAAGGGCAGGCCCGGCCAAAAGCCGAGAGAGGCCACCCAGTACTCCGAGCTCGAGTGGACGCGGACGAGCTGGTCGCGGTCGACCAGGCCGTTGAGCCGCGCCACCATGTCCGGGTCGTACTCCTTGGGCGTGATCTTCTCGCTGTAGTCCTCGATGCAGTCCTTGGTCCAGGGATCGAGGTACATGGTCTCGAACAGGAAGAGCCGGCTGTCGAGCTCGATGTCGTCAGTAGAGCCCAGGCTCGCGATCAGCGCCTTCAGCTCCCTGACCATGTCGTCGTAGGAGATCTCGCGCGGCTCGTAGTGGACCAGCATCGAGGCGAAGCAGGGCGCGGTCTCGACGATGCCCTTGGTCTTGTCGGCGACGATGCGCGCCGCCAGCCCCTGGGCGATGAAGTTCAGCTCGAGGTTCATCTCGTTGCCGAACTCGATCAGCACGTAGCGATCGCCACCGGGGAGGAACTTGGGCTCGTCGTAGATCATGGCGCTGCTCTCTCAGGCGGGCGTTCAGGCACCCATCAAATCCGACCGATGCTCGTCCACGAAGCCGGTGTGGGTATTTCCGGCGCGGAAGGCACCATGGTCGATCACGCGGCGCAGAAAGTCGATGTTGGTGACGATCCCCTCTATACGGAATTCGCCGAGCGCCGTCAGCATCCTCTCGATGGCGGCGCTGCGGTCGCTGCCGTGGGCGACGAGCTTGGCGATCATGGGATCGTAAAAGGGCGAGATCCGGTCGCCTTCCGTCACGCCGGTATCGAGGCGGATGCCTTCGCCTGTGGGCGGCGGCGCGAAGCGCTCCAGCAGGCCCGGCGAGGGGAGGAAGTTCCTGTCCGGGTTCTCGGCATAGATGCGGCATTCGATGGCGTGGCCGTCGGGCCCGTCCGCCGGCGCGGCCAGCTCCGAGAGGTCCTCGCCCCGCGCAAGCCGGAGCTGCAGCCCCACCAGGTCGAGCCCCGTGATCATCTCCGTCGCCGGGTGCTCCACCTGGATGCGCGTGTTCATCTCCAGAAAGTAGAACGCGCCGTCCGGCGCCAGGATGAACTCGACCGTGCCGGCGCCGCGGTAGCACTCCCGCTCCACCAGGGCCAGAGCCGCGTCAGCCATGCGCGCCCGGAGGACCGAGTCCACCGCAGGTGAGGGCGCCTCCTCGACGATCTTCTGGAATCGCCGCTGCACCGAGCATTCGCGCTCCATCAGGTGGAAGCCGCGCCCGTCGCCTTGGCCGAAGACCTGGATCTCGACGTGACGCGGGCGCTGCACCAGCCTCTCCAGGTAGACCGTGCCATCGCCGAACGCGCGCTCGGCCATGGTCTGGGTGGCGCTGACGACGTCTACGAGCTTGGAAGGATCGTCCACCTGCCGCATGCCGATGCCGCCGCCGCCTGCCGATGCCTTCACCAGCAGCGGGAAGCCCACCGCTTTCGCCGCTTCCTCGAGCCCGGAGGGATCGTCCGCCGTGAGCCGTGCGCTGCCGGGGACGATGGGGAGGCCCGCGTCGCAGGCGATGGTGCGGGCGCGCTCCTTGTCGCCCATGGCGGCGATGCTCTCTGCCGTGGGCCCGACCCAGGTCAGGCCGGCGTCCTCCACGGCTTGGGCGAAGCCCGGATTCTCGGCGAGGAAACCGTAGCCCGGATGGATTGCATCGGCGCCGCTCTCGCGCGCCGCCGCGACGATCTTCTCGGCGACGAGGTAGCTCTCCTTGGCCGCGGGTGGGCCGATGGGCAGCGCCTCGTCGGCCTCTGCGACATGGCGGGCCTCCGCGTCGGCCTCCGAATAGACCGCGACCGTCGCGATGCCGAGCGACCGCGCGCTTCGCATGATCCGGCAGGCGATCTCGCCCCGGTTCGCAATCAGGAGCTTTTGCATGGGCACCGGGCTCGTGGGCGTCGCGGCACGGCTCACGGCCGCGCTCGGCAACCGGGCGAGAGGCTACCCGCCCCCTCCGGGGGCCGCAAGCGCCGCGGGGTCCTGTCCCGGTCTCGCGCCCCTTGCCCCGCCCGCCCGGCGGGATACTCTCCGTCTGCGATGAGAAAGGCAGCGGTCACCGAGTTCTTCGAACGGCTCGCCGCGCGCATCGAGGCGCCGACCACCGAGCTCGACTACCGCAACCCCTACACGCTGCTGGTCGCCGTGGTGCTGTCCGCGCAGGCGACCGACAAGGGCGTCAACAAGGCGACCAAGGCGCTCTTCGCCGAGGTGGAGACGCCGGCGCAGATGCTCGCCCTCGGCGAGGCACGCCTCAAGGAGCACATCAAGACCATCGGCCTCTACAACATGAAGGCCAAGAACGTGATCGCGCTAAGCCGGGCGCTGGTCGAGGAACACGGCGGCGCTGTGCCGAGCGACCGGGCGGCGCTGGAGGCGCTCCCCGGGGTCGGCCGCAAGACCGCGAACGTGGTGCTCAACACGGTCTTCGGCGAGCCCACCATCGCGGTCGACACCCACATCTTCCGGCTCTCGAACCGCAGCGGCCTCGCGCCGGGAAAGACTCCGCGCGCGGTGGAGGACGGCCTCAACCGTGTCGTGCCCGCGCGCTTCAAGCAGCACGCGCATCACTGGCTGATCCTGCACGGGCGCTACGTCTGCAAGGCGAGGACGCCGGATTGCCCGGCCTGCGTCGTCAGCGACCTCTGCCGCTACAAGGGCAAGACCGCTTAATCGGCCCCTCAATCTGCGCGCAGCTTGGTGGACGCGGCCGCGGACGGGAACTCGACCGGGCTCGCGCTCGGCCGCACGTCGCCGCCGTCCGAGCCCTCCTCGGCCTTCGCCTGCTCCTCGACGGCTTGCGGCATTGCCACGGGCTGCAGGTCGGCTTCCCGGTCCGCCGGGTCGTACTGGGCTTTCCCGTCGATCCGCCCGCCCCGCTCAACCTCGAATTGGCCGTAGCGAATGGTTCCCGAGACGCGGCCGGATGCTCGGATGAAGAGCCTCCTCTTGACCTTTAGCTCGCCCTCGAACGTCCCTGCGACGTCGGCGCTGTCCACCGTCACGGTGCCCTTGAACACGCCGCCTTTCACAATCTCGAGCAGGCGCCCGTCGGGCATCGTGGCTTCGACGGTGCCTTCGACGGTGAGCCGCTCGCAGTCGAGCACTGTGCCGCCGCTGATGGTCGTCTCCCGACCGACGGTGAGCCGCTTGGGATCGCTCTCCACGCGCCCCGGCGCATCCGCCGGCACGGGGTCGGGCGCGCCGCGCGGCACGTCCGGATGAAAGACGACGGTCTTGTTGGGCACGCTCCGTCGCGTTCCTTCGACGACGACGGTGGGCGCGCGACGCTCCTCGCCGCTCTCCGGACCCCCACCCTCTTCCTGATCTCCGCCCTTGCGTCGGAACATTCCTTCCTCCGCTGTTCGATTGCGGCACTGCTGCCGGCCCGCCCCGCTCTACTGGCGCGCCGCCTCCGCCGGCCGTGGCGGCCCCATGGGCGGGCACGGCAGGCGATGCTGGCTGGTTCGGAGCCGAGCCTTGACAGTAGAGCGAGACCCCGGCCTGCGCAATTGGTTTAGGCCTGCTCTCCCGCTGGATTGCCGTGTCGTCCCATGCCACGATGACCCGCCCCGAGGCGGCAATTTGCGCCTTACGCTGGCGCAAGCGCGGCATAAACGGCCCTCACGATGAGAGATTACCGCATGGCAGCTGAACGCCAGCGGCCGGGCGCGGCCCAGCCCGGCGAGCGCATCGCCAAGCGCATCGCCAGGGCCGGCCTCTGCTCGCGCCGCGACGCCGAGCGGCTGATTGCCGCCGGCAGGGTTGCTCTCGGCGGCACGGTCGTGCGGAATCCGGCGACCAGCGTCGATGACGCCAGCATCATCACTGTGGATGGCACGCCCCTGCCGGCGCCGGCGCCCGCCCGGCTCTGGCGCTATCACAAGCCCCCCGGCCTCATCACCAGCCACCGCGACCCGCAGGGCCGCCCGACCGTGTTCGAGAAGGTGACCGCGCAGCTCGGCTACGTCGTCTCCGTCGGGAGGCTCGATTTCAACTCCGAGGGCCTACTGCTGCTGACCAACGACGGTGCGCTTGCCCGCGAGCTGGAGCATCCGTCACGGGGCTGGCGGCGGCGCTATCGCGTACGCGTGCGTGGTGCGCCCGAAGAGCGCGCGCTCGCTACCCTCGGGCAGGGGGTCACCGTGGACGGCGTCCGCTACGGGCCCATCGAGGCGCACCTCGACCGCCAGAACCGGCAGAATGCCTGGCTCACTCTCGCGCTCGCCGAGGGCCGCTATCGGGAGGTCCGCATCGTGCTCGCGCACCTCGGGCTCACCGTGAGCCGCCTCATCCGCACGGCCTACGGGCCCTTCCAGCTCGGCGGGCTTGGGCGCGGGGAGATCGCCGAAATCCCGCCGCGCGTGCTCCGCGACCAGCTCGGCGGCAAGCGGAGCCCGGAGCGTGCGGATCGTCGGCGGTAGCCTGCGCGGCCGCAGGCTGCGGGCCCCGGCAGGCGTGCGCGTGCGCCCGACCGGAGAGCGGGTGCGCGAGGCGCTGTTCGACATCCTGCTCCACGGCGGGATGGCGAGGCCGCTCGACGGCGCCCGTGTGGTCGACCTGTTCGCGGGCACCGGCGCGCTGGGGCTGGAGGCGCTCTCCCGCGGCGCCGGCTCCCTCACTGCCGTCGAAAGCGAAGCGGACGTGCGGGGCGTGCTGCGCGCCAACATCGAGGCCCTGGGCTGCGCGGACCGAGCCACCGTCGTTGCCGGCGACGCGACCCGACTGCCGCCCGCGGCCTCAGCCTGCGATCTGGCCCTGCTCGATCCTCCCTACCGCTCCGGCCTCGCGGCCCCGGCTCTCGCCGCGCTGGTAGAGGGCGGTTGGCTGGACGATGAGTCGACCGTCGTGGTCGAGTACGGCGTGGACGACCCCTTCGAGCCCCCGTCGGCGCTCATAGTGCGAGACCGGCGCCGCTACGGCAGAACCGCGCTCACGTTTCTCTCGCCGGCGGCCGCGCGGGCTTAGTCTCCAGCCGTCGCGCCGCCACCGTAGCCGATCGGCCGCACCGCGTCGGCGATTTCGCCCAGGATCGCCGGGTCGTCGATGGTGGCCGGGGTCTTGTACTCCTCGCCGTCGGCGATCTTCGCCATGGTGCCGCGCAGGATCTTGCCCGAGCGGGTCTTGGGCAGCCGCTCCACCACCACCGCCTGCTTGAAGGCCGCGACCGGGCCGATGCTCTCGCGCACCATGCGCACGAGCTCGACAACGATCTCGTCCGATGGCCGGTTGACGCCCGCCTTCAGCACGACGAAGCCCAACGGGAGCTGCCCCTTCAACGCGTCGGCGACGCCGACCACGGCGCACTCCGCCACGTCCTGGTGAGCAGACAAAACTTCCTCCATCGCCCCGGTCGAGAGCCGGTGACCCGCGACGTTGATGATGTCGTCGGTGCGGCTCATGATCCAGAGATAGCCGTCCTCGTCGAGGACGCCGGCATCGCCGGTGAGGTAGTAGCCGGGGAAGCGGGTGAAGTAGGCTTCCTCGAAGCGCTTGTCGTTGTTCCAGAGCGTCGGCGTGAAACCGGGCGGCAGCGGCAGCTTGACCACGATCGCGCCGATGCCGCCCGCCGGCACCTGCGCGCCCCCCTCGTCCACCACCTCGATACGATAGCCCGGCACCGGCTTGGTGGGGGAGCCGGGCTTCACCGGCAGCGCGCCGAGGCCCGCGCAGTTGGCGCCCATAGGCCAGCCGGATTCGGTCTGCCACCAGTGGTCGTAGACCGGGCGCTGGAGGTGTCCCTCGGCCCAGGCGAGGGTATCGGGGTCGGTCCGCTCGCCGGCAAGATAAAGCGTGTCGAAGCAGGAGATGTCGTAGTCGGCGAGGCGGGTCGCATCGGGGTCGTCCCGCTTGATCGCGCGGAACGCCGTCGGCGCCGTGAACATCGCGCTCACGCCGTGCTGCGAGATCACCCGCCAGTAGGCGCCGGCGTCCGGCGTGCCGACCGGCTTGCCCTCGTAGAGGATCGACGGGCAGCCGTAGATCAGCGGCGCATAGACGATGTAGGAGTGGCCGACCACCCATCCGATATCGGATGCCGCCCACCACACTTGGCCGGGCTTCCGGTCGTAGACGCCGCTCATGGTCCAATTGAGCGCCACCAGGTGCCCGCCGTTGTCGCGCACGATGCCCTTGGGATCGCCGGTGGTGCCGGAGGTATAGAGGATGTAGAGCGGGTCGTTGGCGGCGACGGGCACGCAGTCCACCGGCGCCGCCCCGGCCATCGCGTCGGCCCAGGTCTCGTCGCGGCCGGCCGTGAGCGGCGCCTCCAGCTCCGGCCGCTGCAGCACGATGCAGCGCTCGGGCTTGTGGCGCGCGAGATCGATCGCCGCGTCGAGCAGGGGCTTGTAGGCGATGACGCGGTCCACCTCGATGCCGCAGGAGCCGCAGACCACGACCTTGGGCTTGGCATCGTCGATCCTGGTCGCGAGCTCATTCGCCGCGAAGCCGCCGAACACCACGGAGTGGACCGCGCCGATGCGGGCGCAGCCCAGCATGGCGACGGCGGCCTCCGGGACCATCGGCATGTAGAGCACCACGCGGTCGCCCCGGCCCACGCCCCGCGCCGCAAGCGCGCCTGCGAAGCGCGCGGCGAGAGCCTGCAGCTCAGCATAGGTGAAGCTCAGCACGGTGCCGGTGACGGGGCTGTCGTAGATCAGCGCCGTCTGCGCGCCGCGGCCCGCGGCCACGTGGCGGTCGAGGGCGTTATGGCAGGTGTTGACCTCGGCGCCCACGAACCAGCGGTTGAAGGGCGGTCGCGAATCGTCGAGCACGCGGTCCCAGCGCCTCTCCCAGTCGATGCCCTCGGCCGCCTCGGCCCAGAAGGCTTCGGGCTCGGCAAGCGAGCGTGCATAGATCTCGTCGTAGCGGCTGGTCATGGGCGGATTCCGGTCGATAGTGGCGGCACGGATATTGGCGCGCGCTCGCAGGCCGGGCAAGCGCATGGCGGCTACGAACTCTCAGACGCTGCCGGCGGGCTGAACGAAGCGGTCGACGATCTTCTTGGTGCCGGCCTTCTCGAAGGCGATCTCCAGCTTGTCGCCGTCCACCGTCAGAATCCGCCCATAGCCGAACTTCTGGTGAAAGACGCGGTCGCCGGCCGCGTAGCCTGCGGGCCCCGCGCCGTCGCCGGCTGGCATCGGCGTAGCGTCGATGACCGGTGGCGCCCGCCGGCCGCGGTAGGCCGCGTGCTCGGACATGAGGCGGCGCGCGGTGCCGGACCCGCCGTGGCCGCGGTAGAGCCCGCCGGGCGCCATTGGCATGCCCGCGTCTTCGGCGAGCGCCACGCGGTCCGGCGCCAGCTCGCCCGTGAAGCGCGAGGGGATGGCGCTCACCCACTGCCCGTGCCGGTGCCGGTGCGCTGCGAAGAGGATGTGAGCGCGACGGCGCGCACGGGTGAGCCCCACGTAGGCCAGGCGGCGCTCCTCCTCCAGCCCGGCGGCCCCGGCTTCATCGAGCGCGAGCTGGTGGGGGAACAGTCCTTCCTCCCACCCGGGCAGGAACACCGTTTCGAACTCGAGCCCCTTGGCGCCGTGGAGCGTCATGATGTTGACCATCTCCTCGCTCGCTTCGCCTTCGCGATCCATGACCAGGCTCACGTGGTCGAGAAAGGCGGCGAGGTCCTCGAATTCAGAAAGCGCGTCGACCAGCTCCTTCAGGTTCTCGAGCCGGCCGGGCGCGGCGGGCGAGCGGTCCTTCTGCCACATCTCGGTGTAGCCGGATTCGTCGAGCATCCTGCCGACGACCTCGGCATGGGGCTTCTCGGCGAGAGCGCTGCGCCAGCCGCGAAGCTGGCCGATCAGCCCGGCCAGGCTCAAGCGGGCGCGGGGCTTCAGCTCATCGGTCTCGATCAGCCGCTCCGCCGCGCGATGGAGGGAAATACCGTCCGCCCGCGCAAGCTCGTGGATTGGGCGGAGCGAGGCCTCGCCCAGGCCGCGCTTGGGCAGGTTCACGATCCTCCCGAAGGCGAGGTCGTCGTCAGGGCGCACCACGACGCGGATGTAGGCCACGGCGTCCCGAATCTCCTGACGCTCGTAGAAGCGCAGGCCCCCGATCACGCGGTAGGGCAGGCCGATGGCGAGGAAGCGTTCCTCGAAGGCGCGGGTCTGGAAGCCGGCGCGGACCAGGATGGCGACGTCGTCGAGGCTCTCGCCGTCCCGCTGCCGCGCCTCAATGGCCTCGCCGACGGCGCGCGCCTCCTCGTCGCCGTCCCAGGTCTCGGTGATGCGGACCTTCTCGCCGTCCTCGCCCTCGGTCCAGAGCGTCTTGCCGAGCCGGCCCGCATTGTGGGCGATCAGGCCCGAGGCGGCGGCGAGGATGTGCCCGGTGGAGCGGTAGTTGCGCTCCAGCCGGACCACCTGCGCACCGGGGAAATCCTGCTCGAAGCGGAGGATGTTGCCGACCTCGGCGCCGCGCCAGCCGTAGATCGACTGATCGTCGTCGCCGACACAGCAGATGCTGTGATGGGCCTGCGCCAGCAGCCGCAGCCAGAGATACTGCGCGACGTTGGTGTCCTGATACTCGTCCACCAGCAGGTAGCGGAAGCGCCGCTGGTAGTCGGCCAGCACGTCTTGGTGGCCGGTGAAGAGGGTCAGGTTGTGCAGCAGCAGGTCGCCGAAATCGACGGCGTTCACGGTCCGCAGCCGCTCCTGGTAGGCCGCGTAGAGCGCCGGCGCGCGCCCGTTGGCGTAGTCGGCGCCGTCTGCGCCCGCCACCTTGTCGACCGTGAGGCCCCGGTCCTTCCAGCGCTGGATGATGATGGAGAGGGTGCGCGCCGGCCAGCGCTTCTCGTCGATGTCCGCCGCCTGGATCAGTTGCCTGAGCAGGCGGATCTGGTCGTCGGTATCGAGGATGGTGAAGTCCGGCTTGAGCCCGGCGAGCTCGGCATGGCGGCGCAGGATGCGGGCCGCGATGGCGTGGAAGGTGCCGAGCCAGAGGCCGGCGGCGGAACGCCCGATCAGCCGCTCCACCCGGCCGATCATCTCGCGCGCCGCCTTGTTGGTGAAGGTGACCGCGAGCACCTGCCCCGGCCGGGCGCGGCCGGTGGCGAGGATGTGGGCGAGCCGCGTGGTCAGCACGCGGGTCTTGCCGGTTCCGGCGCCGGCGAGCACCAGCAGCGGGCCGTCGAGCGCCTCCGCCGCCTGCCTTTGCTCCGGATTCAGGTCGTCGAGATAGGTCGACGCGGGCGCCGGCGGAGGAGCCGGCGGCGGGTGGTCGGGCGCGGCGGGCGGGCCGGGCTCAGGATCGAACGGTTCGCTCATGGACCACGGTGCGGGACGAGTCGTTCACTATAGCACGGGCACACCTGCCGCCCCTGCGCGGCAGGGGGTGCTCAGCCGGCCGCTGGCTCCGCTGTCTTGTCGCTGCGGATGCCGAGGCTGTAGCGCTCCACCGTGATCCCGTCCAGGAAGTGGAACGGCCGATGCTTGCTGCCGCCGAAGCCGGGTGCGCGCATCAGGATCGCGTCGCCCGGCCCGGCGTCGAGCACGCGGGCGCGGGCGCCGCTGCGGTCGGTACAGAGACCGAAGCGGCCGTCCCCGCTCATCTGGACGATCACCACCAGGCCGACATAGCGCACGTGGTCGCGGTGCGGCGTGATGCCACGCGCGCCGGGCGGGTAGCGCTGCAGCACCAGGTCGTTCAGGGGCAACGCCTCCAGTGGCGGCTCGGCCATGGTGCCGAGGGCTGCGGCGATGAGCCGCTCCACCGCCCAAGTCAGCTGCCAGAGTCGATGCGGCTCTGGGATCGAGAGGCAGATGTCGAAGTCCTGGTAGACCGCGCGCTCGCCCTCGCCGATGACCGGCTTGGCGGAACGGAAGGCGAGGTCTGTGCCGGCGTCGATGAAAGCGCGGCACTCGGCCGGTGCGAGCAGAGGCACCACGGCGGCATCCTCGCGCGCGCAGCGTTCAAGGGCGGCGGCCATGGCATCGGGGTTCGCGCGCAGACCGTGAGTGTCCTCCGAAGCGCCCACGGTCAGCTCCGGCTCCTACTCATCGTCTTCGGGCGGCGCGGGCGGTGCCCAGTGGCGGAGGCTTGCCGATTCGATGGTGCCGTCGGGCATCACGGTGCCGTCGAGATTGGCCTGGCCGAAGAAGGCGTCCGCCACCTCGGCCCCTCGAAAATCGGCGCGGATCAGGTCGGCCTCACGAAAGTTCGCCTCGCGCAGGTTGGCCCCGCCGAGGTCCGCCGTGGCGAGACGCGCGCGCTTGAAGCTCGCGCCGGAGAAATTCGCCTCGCGCAGGTTGGCGCCGATCAGCACCGCCTCCTCCAGCTTGGCGAGCCGCCCGTCGGCGCGGCCGAGATTGGCGTCCTCCAGGTCGGCGAGGCGAAGGTCGGCGCAGTAGAGCTCGGCGCCGCTGAAGTCGGCGCCCCGGCACTTCGCGCCGGCAAGCTCGGCCTGCGCCAGATTGCACTCGGAGAGAACGGCGCGGCCGAGGTCGGCGACCTTGAGGTCCGCGCTCCAGAGATCGGCGCCGGCGAGCCGCGCGCCCCGCAGGACCGCACCCTTGAAGGTCGCGAGGCGCAGGTTCGCCCCGGTGAGGTCGGCCTCGGTGAGGTCCGCGCCCCACAAGTCGACCTCCCGCAGGATGCTGCCGGCGAAGCTCGCCCCGCGCAGGTCCGCCTGGCGGAAGTGAAAGCCCTGCAAGTCGAAGCGTGTGAGATCGGCCCCGGCGAGCTTGCCGGCCCGAATCTGGTCCCCGTTCGGCCGCCAGCCCGTCATGCGACTCCGCCCGGCGTCTCGATGCGGACGGGCGTTCCCACTTGCAGCCCCAGCACGCGGTCCGCCCGGCCCCGGTTGACCGCGATTTCGGCAAGCCCGTTCGCGTTCTCGTACCAGAAGGCCGCGCCCGGCGCGGCGTCCGAGAACGTGCGCAGCCGCGCAAACCGCCGGGCGCCTGCGGCGATCGTCGCATCCTCCGGCAGGCGGTCCGCGCGCAGGCCCGTCATCGCGTTGCCGTAGGGGTCGATGTAGACGATCGCGGCGCGGTCGGCCGGCCAGTCGACGCCGACCGTTGCGGCGCCGTCGAGCGGCGTGCCCGGGATATCCTCGCCACGGGCAAGCCGCGCCGCCACCGGCGCGAACAGGTCGCGGCCGTGAAAGGAAGCAGAGAGCGAGGCTGGCTTCCAGGTGATCGTGAACCAGCGCACGTCGCGGGCGTGTTGGGCGACGATGGCGAGCAGGCCGTTGTCGGGTCCCACGTACCAGCGCTCGTCGGCCTTGAGTGCGACCGGCGCCCGGTCGCTGCCGACGCCGGGATCGACCACACAGACGAAGACCGCGCCCGGCGGGAACGCAAGCGCAAACGTCGCGAGCAGATAGGCCGCAGGCTCCGGATCGCAGGCCGGCAGGTCGTCCGCGAGGTCGACCACGGGGATATCCGGCGCCGCGCGGGCGAGCACGGCCTTCATCTGGCCCGTGTAGGGCCCGCCCGGCCCGAAGTCGGTGAAAAGGACGATCACGCGCCGCCTGCGCCTAGCGGTGGGTCGTCGAGATTGTCCATGCCCATGTAGGTGTCGAAGGCGCCGTCGACACCCAGCAGCTGGCCCGAGATGTGGCGGCCGGAATCGGAGCAGAGGTAGAGCGCGAGGTCCGCGATCTCCTGCTCGGCGATGCCGGTGCGCATGGCGATGTTGCCGAGGATCGCGGCCTCCGTCTCCTCCACCGTGCGGCCGGCGGCCTCGGCCTTGGCGCGGACCACGCGTCTGCCCCTCTCGTTGAGGATGTAGCCCGGCAAGATGGCGTTGACGCTGATGTTGGCGGGGCCGAGCTCGATCGCCAGCGTCTTGGTCAGGCCGGTGATCGCGAACTTGGAGGTGGCGTAGGGGAGCCTGAGCGGGAAGCCGAGCCGGCCCGCGGTGGACGAGATGTTGACGATGGCGCCGCGGCCGGCCTCGCGCATCAGCGGGACCGCGCGGCGGGCGCAATAGAACTGGCCGGAGATGTTGACCGCAATCGTGCGGTCCCAGTCGGCAGGCTCGATCTGCTCGACCCGCGCAGTCGGGCCCGCGATGCCTGCGTTGTTGACCAGGACGTCGACGCCGCCCATGGCGTCCGCCGCCGCCTCGAACAGCCGGTCGACCTGAGCCGGGTCGCCGACATCGGCAACGACCGCGCCGATCCCGCCGCCCCGCACGTCTTCGACCAGGCCGGCATCGATGTCGCAGGTGAAGACTGCGGCGCCGTTGGCCGCCAGCGTCTCCGCGATGACGCGCCCGATGCCCGAGCCGCCGGCGGTCACCACAGCGCGCCGGCCCTTGCACGATATCTCCATGGTCCGCTCCCGCTGCTGAAGAGGGCGCCAGAGTAACGGCCCCGGCGCGGCTTGCCGAGAGCGGCGAAGCCGTACCTACGAATGCGCCAATGGATCGTTTCGGCTGCAGGGCGCGCTGCATAGAATGCGCGCCATGGAACGCTGTGACTTTCTGGTTATCGGCGCCGGCATGGCGGGGGCCTCGGCGGCCTATTGGCTTGCCGAGCGGGGCCAGGTCGCGGTTCTCGAGCAGGAGGACGCGGCCGGCTATCACTCCACCGGGCGCTCCGCCGCCATGTACATGGAGACCTACGGCGGCCCGCTGACGCGGGGGCTGGCTACCACAGGGCGCGCTTTCCTCGCCGACCCGCCGACAGGATTCGCGGAATCACCCCTGCTCAGCCCGCAGCAGGTGCTCTACATCGGCCGCCCCGATCAGCTCGATACGCTCGACCGGTTCTACGAGGAGTGCCGGCCGCTCGTGCCGACCCTGGTGCGCCTCGATGCCGCCGAGGCCCTCAGTCTTCCGGTGCCGCTGCGCGAGGACTATGTCGCCGGCGCGGTCCTGGAGCCGGTGTCGGAGGAGATCGACGTGGCCGCCCTGCACCAGGGCTACCTGCGTGGCTTGCGCGCCCGCGGCGGCACGCTGATGACGGAGGCAGAGGTGACCGGGCTCGCACGCGACGGCGACCTCTGGCACGCGGAGACCCCGGTGGGCGCCTTCGCCGCGCCGGTCGTGGTCAATGCCGCCGGTGCCTGGTGCGATGCAGTCGCCGCGCGCGCCGGTATCGCGCCGATCGGCCTTCAGCCCAAACGCCGCACGGCCTTCATCTTCGACGGGCCGGCGGACGACAGCGTGGGCGACTGGCCCATGGTTCACGACATTGACGATGCCTTCTACCTCAAGCCCGACGCCGGCCGGGTTCTGGGCTCGCCCGCCGACGAGACGCCATCGGACCCCTGCGACGCCTTCCCGGAAGAGCTCGACATCGCCATCGGCGCCGACCGCATCATGCAGGCGATGGCGCTGGAGATCCGCCATATCCGCAACAAGTGGGCGGGCCTCAGGAGCTTCGTCGCGGACCGCATGCCGGTGGCAGGCTACGACACTGCCGCCGAGGGCTTCTTCTGGCTGGCGGGCCAGGGCGGCGCCGGCATCATGACCGCGCCGGCGCTCGGCGCCATAACGGCGGCACTCGCCGCCGGCGATGCCATGCCGGAGGAGGCCGCGACGCGCGGCATCACTGCCGCGCAACTCAGCCCCCGGCGTCTGCTCTGAGCTACTCCACCGGCTCGGCGATCACGCGGATCTCTTCGCCCTGCACGGCGTTGAAGAAGCAGACCGGGCGATTGGTGTGACAGGCGGGGCCGGTCTGATCCACCAACAGCAGCAGGGCGTCGCTGTCGCAATCGAACCGCAGCTCGACCAGCCGCTGCGTGTGCCCTGAGCTCTCGCCCTTGCGCCACAGCTTCTGGCGCGAGCGAGACCAGTAGCAGACGCGGCCGGTCTCCAGCGTCTCACGCACCGCATCGGCGTTCATCCAGGCCAGCATCAGCACTGCGCGAGTCTCGTGCGATTGCGCGATCGCGGGAATCAGGCCCGCATCGTTGAAACGCAGCCGCTCGATCACCTCTCGGGTTATGTCGGCGCTGGCCGCCATTCGCGTTCCCCATGCGTTAAAAAACGAAGCTAGTGCTCCGCCCGCGCCGAATCAACGACCCGTCCGGCGACGATCGAGATCAGCGCAGCGCCACCATGGCAGAGCGTGAAGAGCGCGAGCGCCGCGACCACGATCGACGGGCCCGAGGGCGTATCCCAGGCGAGGGAGCCGTGCAGCCCTCCGGCCACCGCCACTGCCCCCACTGCACTCGCAATCAGTGCCATCTGCTCGGGCGAGCGCGCCAGCCGGCGCGCCGTCGCCGCCGGCATAATCAGGAGCGACACGATCAAAATGAGCCCGATGATCTTCATGGCGATGGCGACCGCGAGCGCGATTAGGAGGGTGAAGGCGATGCGGACGAGGCCGACCCGAACGCCCTCTGCGCGCGCGAGCTCTTCGTGGACCGTCAATGCAAGCAGCGGCCGCCAGATCAGTGCCGTCGCGATGAGGACCACACCGCCGCCACCGTAGATCCATATCAGGTCACGCCCCGTTACCGCCAGAATGTCGCCGAACAGGTAGGACATCAGGTCAACGCGTACGCTCTGGAGGAAGCTGATCCCGACGAGGCCGAGGGCCAGCGTGCCGTGCGCGAGGATGCCGAGGAGCGTGTCGGTGGCCAAGCGCCGTTGCTGCTGGAGCAGAAGGAGCAGCAGGGCGAGCGTGACGCACATGAGGACGATGCCGGCGTTGAGCTCGATGCCAAGGACAACGCCGAGCAGAACGCCAAGCAGAGCGCTGTGCGCGATCGAATCGCCGAAATAAGCCATGCGCCGCCAAACTATGAAGCAGCCGAGCGGACCGGTGGCGAGCGCTACACCGATGCCGCCCGCGAGCGCGCGCGAGAAAAAATCGTCGAACACAGCACGCTCAGCCGGCCCGGTCGGACTCGGAACCGGCGTCGGGCGGGTCGTCGACGACCGTAGCCACCGCGATGGGGTGGTCGTGGCGGTGTTCGGGGTTGTGGGTGTAGACCGCAAGAGCAGCGGCGGCATGGGGACCGAACAGCGAAACGTATTCGGGGTGCCGGCTCACCGCCTCGGGCTCGCCGGCGCAGCAGACGTGCCCGTTGATGCACACCACGCGGTCGGTCGCGCCCAGGACCAGGTGGAGGTCGTGGGAAACGACCAGGACACCGCAGCCGCGGCGGTCGCGCAGGCGGCCGATCAACCGGTGCATGGCGAGCTGGCCCGCAAAATCGACCTGCTGGATCGGCTCGTCGAGCACCAGCAGGTCGGGGTTGGGCAACAGCGCGCGGGCGAGCAGGACACGCCGGAACTCGCCGCCGGAAAGACTACTGAGTTGACGGTCCATGAGCGGCACCGCCCCCACCTCGTCCAGCACCGCGGCGGCATCGGCGCGAGCGCGCCGCCCCGCCATTGCCAGGAAGCGGCGCGCGGTAAGCGGCAGGAGTTCCTGCGGCTCGATGCGCTGAGGGACGTAGCCGACCACCACACCGGGCGCGTGATGGACGACGCCCGCATCTGGCTTGATGAGGCGGAGCAGTGTACGGATGGCGGTAGTCTTGCCGGCTCCGTTGGGCCCAATCACGCTCACCACCTCGCGGCGGTGGACCTCGATCGAGACCCGATCCAGCACGGCGCGCCCGCCGTAGCGCACCACCAGATCGCGGCCCGAAGCGAGCAACGGCCCGGCAGCGGCGTGCGGCCGGGTGCTTAGGGGGTCTGCCGAGGCGTCGTGCAGCGCGGACACTTGCCGTGCAACTCAATGATCTTGCGCGAGAGCGCAAAGCCGGAACCGGCCGCCTGGTCCGCGACAGCGCGATCGATGCTGTCCGCGTTCATCTCCGACACATCGCCGCAGTCCCCGCAGATGAGGAACTGGGCGCTGTGGCGCTGGTCCGGCTGCGGGCAGCCGACGAACGCATTGAGACTGTCGATACGGTGAACCAGTCCCTGGGCCATCAGGAACTCGAGGGTGCGGTAGACCGTCGGCGGCTTCGCCGCGCCCTCCCCATCGCTCAGCGCGGCGAGCAGGTCGTAGGCCTTGACCGCCCGATGGCTGCCCCAGACCAGCTCCAGCACCCTGCGCCGCAACGGGGTGAGCCGGACGCCACGCTCTCGGCATACGGCATCGGCGCGGGCAAGCGCGTCCTCGATACAGCTCTGATGCTCGTGCCCGCCTTCGGGGAAGGCCGGCTCGTCGCCTTGCGGGCTGTTCATTCGTTCCTTGTACTCGCCGGCAGGGCGAATTTATTGTCTGCCCGTCGCGCAGGGTGAGCTGAAGTCGGCGCTGGCCATTCCTTTCTCGATGTGGCAGTGTGCCGCTCATGGCGACGCTGCCGATCCCGGATTCGTCCATTGATCTGCGCGCGGTCACGGTGCGTCCGACCTGGGGCGCGCAGGAGCACCGGCGCTGGGACCGGTTGGTGGAGGAGCACCACTACCTGGCGTTCCACGGCGTCATCGGCAAGGGCCTGCGTCATGTCGCTGTACACGGCGAGACCTGGCTCGCGCTGATCGGCTGGCAGCCCGGCGCGTTCAAGCTGGGCGCGCGGGATCGCTGGATCGGGTGGTCGGCGGAGCAGCAGTTCCGACGCCTGCATCTGATCGCCAACAACTCGCGCTTCGTCATCCTGACGCCTGAGCGGGTGCCCAACCTGGCCTCCCGTGTGCTGGGGCTGAGCCTGCGACGGCTGTCTGCGGACATGCAGGCGGCGCATGGATATCCGGCTCTTCTGGCGGAGACGTTCGTGGACGTCTCGCGCTTCGCCGGCACCTGCTACCTCGCAGCCAACTGGCGCTCGCTGGGACTGACCCGCGGCTTTGCCCGCGAGCCCGGAGGGGCGGCGCGCTGGCGTCACCACGGCCAGCCCAAGGAGGTCTTCGTGTTCGACCTGACAGACGGCGCCCCCGAGGCGCTGAGCCAGACCGAGATGCCGCCAAACTGGGCCACCGAGCAGCACACCGAGCCGATGGCCGCGCCCCGGCTGCGCAGCCTGTTCGAGTGCCTCGGCGAGGTGCCCGAGTACCGCCATGCCCGGGGAAAGCGCTATGCGCTCAACACCATTCTGACGCTTGCCGTCGCCGCCCGCCTTGCCGGCTACCGGGGGGTGAACGCATTCGCCCAGTTCGCCGCCCTGCTCTCCCAGGAGCAGCTCAAGGCGGTCGGTGCCTTCTGGAGCCCGTCCAAGCAGTGCTATACCCCGCCCGCGATCACCACCTTCCACAACGTCCTTGCCGCGCTGCCGCCGGAAACCCTGGACAACGCGATCGGCCAGTGGACCGGCCAGCAGAACAGCGCGCAAGCGCCCGTCGCCATGGACGGCAAGGACCTGCGCGGCGCATCCAAGCAGACCGAGGACGGGCGCAGGATGATGGTCGCAGCGGTGGAGCATGACACCGGCGTCGTCCTCGGCCAGGTCGAGGTCGACGCCAAGAGCAACGAAATCCCGGCCGTGCGCGAACTCTCCGGCGGCCTCGACCTCACGGGCCGGATCGTCACCATGGATGCCATGCACGCCCAGCACGAGACCGCGCGGTGCCTCCTTGGGCGCCGTGCCGACTACGTGATCAGTGCCGTCAAGGACAATCAGGAGACCATCCTCGAAGACCTCAAGGCGATCGACTTCAGCGATGCGCCCTCGCACGAAACCGTCGACAAGGGCCATGGCCGCATCGAGCGCCGGCGCTGCGCCGCGGTCGACCTCTCCGCTGCCGAGTGGGACGGCTATGCCAACCTCCACGGGCGGCGCCAGGCGATGTGCATCGAACGAGAGCGCGAGATCATCAAGACCGGCAAGCGCAGCATCGAGGTGACCTACAGCGTTACCTCGCTTGGCCCAGAGCGCGCCGGACCCGAGGAGTTGCTCGAACTGGTGCGCAACCACTGGCACATCGAGAACAGGCTCCACTATGTGCGCGACTTCACCTACGACGAAGATCGCTGCCGGGCGTACGTGCGCCACCTGCCCAGGAATCTGGCCTGCTTGAGCAACGCGGCCATCGCCATCGTGCGCTGCGACGGCCGCTTCCGCTACGTACCGGAGGCCAACCGGCACTACGCCGCCCGTGCCCAGGAGGCCCTCGACGCGGTCATGATCGCGCCCATCGGCTGATACCGCGCCCCCCACTGCCACGCATGCACGTGCCGCAGGGCGGCGCGGCGAAACCGCTCGGCCCGTCCAGGCCGAAAACGCCGCCCGGCGGCTTCGAGCGACCACCGTGACGTCCATCAGGCAGATTCGGGGTTCCCCCGAAACAGCCGCAGCGTGCGTGATCTCACTCATCCCCAGCCCGCAGCGCGACTAAAAATTGTTCCTGTACTCGCCGGCGGAACCGGCATGGCTCACCGCTCCGTAGGTTACACTATATCATATCTGGGCATGTGTGCTCTGAGGGACATTTCGTGCCGCATGGCTGGCTGGCCGGCTCTTGGAGACTGCTAGGCGGGATATGAGGATGACCTCAGCGCGCCCAGATGGAGACGGTGCTCAGGTAGTTCCGGTTGGCCCGATCCAGGGGATAGAAGATTTCGCTGTCGCGTCCGAACCAGCGCTCGTAAATCTCATCGTAGCGACTGTTGGAGTCCTTGACGCCGGAGAACGTGTCGATGAGGACCCGGTTGACGACGTCGCGCCAGGGGCTGTCGTCTTGCGGCAGTACGCAGGCCAACGATTCCATGGCGAGCGCGAAGGTGCGCGGCAGCAAGACCACGCTGCGGCGTGGCTCCGCCTTCGCCGCAAGCCCCAGAAGCGTGATGCCGATGTTGGCGACGCCGCTCACCTCGCCCGCCGCAAGCGCGGACATGGCATCCTTCATGGAGGGGAAGAGGTGCAGGTTGGCCGTGGGCAGCTGGTCCTGGACGATTGCCACCGTCGTGGTGCCCTCGACCACGCCGATATCGAGCGTTCCGAGGTCCACGCCGCCGCTGGCCTTCTCCCGGTAAATGAGAATTCGTGTGCCGTCGCGAAAGAACGGCACCGAGAAGTCAACCAGCTCCTCCCGATCCCAGGTCGGTGTCGTGATGCCGCAGACGATGTCGAGCTCACCTGCGGCAACGCGCTGCAACCGGTCGCCAGGCGTGACCTCATGCAGCTCCAGCGCGACCGGTCGACCGACCTTCTCCTCCGCAGCGGCCCGGATCAACTCCAGCAGGTCGACCGAGAAGCCCTCGAACCCGCCTGTTTCCAGTTTCCGTGCGAAGGGCGGCGCGCTAGCCCTGGTGCCGGCATGAATGACCCCTCCGGTCTCGATCTTGGCAAGGACGCCGTCGGCCGCGGCCTGCGCCGGCGGCGCAAGGCGCGGCGCGACCAGCGTCAGGGCGATAAGCGCAACCGCAAGGCTCGCGCACCGAATCGGTGTCAAGTGGCTCGGCCGAGCGAGAAATCGACGATCACCGAAGCCGGTCATCCTTCCCTCAAAAGCCCGTTGCCGGTCCCGCAGGTCTCGGCGCCCGCGCTCTCGTTCGCCTCGCGGCGCAGGCACCGAAGGTGCGACACCGGAAACTGACTCTTCCCTCGCGTCACGATACTCTATTTCGCGTGATAGCCATATCGGATAGGCTTTCGACTCGCTGCGGCCAGCGGCACCGCGGCAATGGCTGGGAGGGCCAGGGGTCCTTTCCGCTGATCCCCGCCCGGCTACGTCAAATCGGGTTGGCACGATGGTTTACGCGACGATCATCGACACCTTACGCGCTGCGGCCATGGCGTCTCGCCGGGCCTCGTCGGTGGCTTCCGCCTCGGCGCGGACAGGGTGATGCGCGCCCGAGCCCGAGCCTCTCCTCGCCATCCGGGAGGTAGCCAGGCGCGGCGGCCTCTCTATCGACTGTTCGATTCCCGAGCCGGCGGCACGGCGCCCGCGCGTCGGCGCACGAGGCGGCGTCCGGCGCCCTGGTTCCTGCTGCTCGCAGTCATGCTGACCGCCTGGGCGGGCTTGGCCTCCCCAGCGCTCGCCGACCGGCTGCAGGAGATTCTGGACCGCGGCCACGTCATCGTCGGGGTCAAGGAGGACTACGCGCCCTTCGGCTTCCGCGACGCCGATGGCACGCTCGTGGGTTACGGCGTGGACGTGGCGCGCGGCTTCGCAGAGGCCATCGGCGTCGATGTCGAGCTGGTTCCGGTGACCAGTGCGAACCGCCTGCAGAAGGTGGGGCGGGGCGAGATCGATATCGTCGCCGCCACCATGGGCGATACCCGCAGCCGCCGCGAGCTGGTCACCATGATCGAGCCGCAATACTACGGCGACGGCGCCAACGTGCTGCTGCGGGACAGTGCCAAGATCGGCACCTGGGCCGACCTGCGCGGCCAGACCGTCTGCGGACTCCAGGGCTCGTTGTGGAACCGACTGGCCAAGCAGCGGCTCCTGTTGGAGGTAACCTCTTTCAACAGCACCCGCGAGGCCGGCCAGGCTCTTCGCAACGAGCATTGCGTCGGCTGGATCTACGACGAGGTCCTCCTTCTCCACGAGATCGAGACCGGGGATTGGGAGGGTTTCTCCGTCACGCTGCCGACCCGCTTCGTGCTGCCCTGGGCCGTCGCCATCGCCAAGGAGGAAGGCGGCGGAGCACTCGATCAACTCATGGGTGACACGCTGGCCCGGTGGCATCGTGACGGCTTCCTGCAATCGCTGGAAGAGAAGTGGGGCCTGCCGCCGTCTCCGTTCCTGCGGGATGCGCGCACCACCTGGCAGGAGGTCGACGAGAGCGGCGACCTGAAGTGCCAGCGCAACGAGCAGGGTCAATGGCCGCTGGAATGCCGCGAGGTCGCTCTCGTCACCGGCAGCGGCATCGGCGGTCTCTCGGGCTTCTCGCTGACGATCATGGAGGTGACGGGTCTCGACATCAGCATCCTGTACGACCCGCTCGACCGGGACGTATTCCTCTACGGCCTGGGCCTGACGGCGCTCTTGTCTCTGATCACGGTGGTCGGCAGCGTCTTCCTCGGCGTGGTGTTCGGATGGCTGATGCACCGGCGGGTGCCGGGCGTGAGCCACTTCCTGCGGGCGTTCAGCGAGTTCATGCGCATGACGCCCCCGTTGCTCCAGCTCTATATCGTGTTCTTCGGCCTGGGCGGCGTGCTGCTGGCTCTGGGCTTCACTATCGATGCGTTCCTGGTCGCTGCGGTGGTGCTGTCGCTCTACGCGGCATCCAGCAACGCGATCGCGTTTTCGCTGGCGGCCGATGTCGCTGCCGCGGGCGGGCGCAGGCTCCGCTTCACGCCGCGTGATCTGCAACGTGCGCTGGTGCTCTGCTACGCCGCGGTGATGGGCAACTCCGCCAACATCGTGAAGGCCACGGGGATGGCCAGCACGCTCGCACTGCCGGAGCTGGTCCACGCCAGCACGTCGATCGTGGCCGAGAAGGGCAACGCCGACGTGATGATGAACCTGCTTCTGATCTGCTACTTCGTCCTGGTCATCATCACGGTCCAGCTCTTCAGGCGCTTCGAGCGAGGCAAGGCCGCCACGCTATGACCGCGCAGGAGACTGTCGACATCCTGTGGGCATGGTCGCCCTATTTGGCGGAAGGCTTCGGCTGGAACATCATCGTCTCCCTGGTCGCCATGGCCGTCGGCTCCATCGTCGGACTGGTGCTGGCCCTGCTGCGCGGCGGCTCCCATTGGAGCGTGAGGCACAGCGGAGGCGCGGTGACGACACTCGCGCGCAACGCGCCGACCTTCGTCATGCTGTTCTACCTCGCCTACATCATCCCCACCGAGTTCACCCTCTTCGGCGCTGCCGCGACCTTCCCGGCCTGGATCAAGGCGTCGCTGGCGCTGGGCATCGCCGTGGCCGGCTACGTGTCCGACAACGCGCTCGCCGCCATAAGGCATCTGCGCCGCCATGAGATGGCGGAGGCGTTGTTGTTCGTGCCGGCCTGGACCAGCTACTTCCTGATTATCGTCATGGCCTCCAGCACCGCCTCGGTGATCGGCGTGCCGGAGCTGGTGCGCCGGGCGGACACGGTCATCGGTGCAGTCGACGAGGTGGGGCTCGCCCTCTGGGTCTATCTTTGGGCTATGATCTGGTTTCTCGGGTTCAGTCTTCTTTTGACGTTCGGTATGAATTGGCTCAGCAGGCACATCAAGCGGCGCGTCCATCGGCCGCTGGAGGAGACCACCGACCTCACCGGCGGTCCGCTGCCGTGAGGACGCCCCGCGCCGGGCGGGGGCTTCGGTCGTACGTCACAGCGGGATATCGCCATTGACCCTCTCCAGACGCCTGATCATTACGGTCGCGGCGTCCGTCGGCGTGGCGATCGTCGGCGTGGCGCTGGCGATGGGCTTCCTCGCCCGCGACGCACTGATCCAGCAGGCCGAGGACCAGGCGCTGCTCGTCGCTGGGCTCATCGCGAGCGAAGCCAACCGGGCGGAGCACACCGCCGACGAAATCGACCGCATGATCGTCACGCAGATGGAAGCGCAGGCTCTGGCCATCGCTCGTCATCTGGATAGCTACGAGCACGGGGAGGAAGACGACGACGTCCTCGGCGCCTATTTCGCGAAACTGACTGCGGACAGCGCCGTCGACGACATCTGGCTGCTGGACGAGGCGGGTCGGCCGCAGGTGCGCGCCATCGAAGGCCTGAGCGAGAGCGGCGCGCTGGATCTGGCGTCCGCCGGAATCGATCTCCGTGTCGTCGAAGCGCTGGTCTCGGGGCGGCGTTTCTCCGTCGCCTTCCAATCGGTCCCGCCGAGGGGTTGGGAAAAGCCCATCAGGTACGTCGGCGTTCGCGCCCGTACACGCGAGACCGTGCTGGTCGGCACGTTGGCGGCCGAGGCCGGCGGCCCTGGCGAGATCATCGGCATCGGGGCGGCACTGGACTCCTTGGCCAGTCGGGAGGCCATCCGGTCGATCTGGGTGGTCAACGACCTGCTGCATCTGATCGGCATGGCCACCTTCGGGGGCAAAGATAGCCCCGAGGCCGGCGCGGCTCTCTCTGCGGACGACGAGGATCTTGCTACGCGGGTTCTCGGCGTCGACGGGGCGGAATCGTATCTCGGCGAGAACGCTCTCCATGTGGCGGCGCCAATCCTCGATCGCGGCGGCGTCGCCACCGGCGCCGCGGTGATCCACATGCAGCGGGACCATCTGGATCGGTTGTTCGAGGACCACATCAAGTTCGGCTTGATCGTGGCCGCGGCGGCCTTCGCCATCGGCTCCATCATCGCGGCAGTGTCCGCGCGCCGCATCGTGCAGCCGGTCACGGCGTTGACCACAGCCGCAGCAGAGGTGGACACCGACACGCTAAGTTTTGCCCCGGAAACGCTGGACCCCGTCGCCGTCCGGCGGGACGAGCTCGGCACACTTGTCCGCGTGTTTCAAAACATGGTGCGCCAAGTTCAGGCGCGCGAGGAGTATCTGGAAAGCATGGTTCGCGCCCGCACCCGCGAACTAGAGGCGTCGAACGCGCAGCTGGAAAAAGCCAAGGAGCGGATGGAATCGGAGCTCAAGATTGCGCACGCCCTGCAGGGTGCGATCTTGCCCAAGACGCTGCCGGAAAACCCGACCTATTCGGGACACGCGGTCATGACTCCCGCGCGCGAGATGGGTGGTGACTTCTACGACTTCTTCACTTTGGACGACGGTCGTCTCAGCCTGGTGATGGCAGATGTTTCTGGCAAGGGGGTGCCTGCGGCGTTCTTCATGGCGATTACGCGTACGGTCATGCGCGCCGCTGCGGCCCGGCACCCTACCCCGGGCCCCTGTCTGCAGGAGGTCAACGACGCCATCTGCGAGCAAAACCCTCAAGATCTGTTCGTGACACTCTTCTATGGCATCCTGGATCCCGGCACAGGCGAGTTCGTCTACGCCAATGCCGGGCACAACCCGCCGTTCGTCGTCAAGCGCCCCGACGACGTCTTACCGCTGCCGATGACAGGAGGTATGGCCGTGGGCGTCTTGCCTGGAATGCCCTACGATGAAGACGCGGTGACTCTGGCGCCGGGCGACACGATGTTCCTCTATACGGACGGCATTACCGAAGCCATGAATGTCGATCAGGAGGAGTTCACCGAGGCCCGCTTGGAGGCGGTTTTGGCCGAAGGCAGCGACTTGCCCGTCGATTCAGTGCTTGAGAATGTCACCAGTGCGGTGGTTAGGTTCGTCGGCGAGGCAGAGCAGTCTGACGACATCACATGCATCGTGCTACGCTACGATGGTGCAGCGGACGACGGTGCGTCTGTCTGACATCGTCAAAATGCGCTGCGCTGCTGGCGACGTGACGAACGAGCCAAAACAATTGGACGACGGAGAATTCAGCAATAGAGTTTGCCCTCACAGGCCGTCATAAGAGATCATACGCGGCGTGGAGCCACGCCCGAGGTTTCGATCGCTGGAATCGACTGATCGAATTCTAGAATCTACGACACAGGGAGGAACATGCTATGAGCGAACAGGAGAAGGCGCCTCCGTAAGGGCAGCTAAGGTGAAGACGATCGGCGATGCCGAAGCGGAAGGGTCGTCGGCGCGATCGGGCGACGTAGCCCAAACCGCGCGAGCTGTCGGAAGAAGAGTTCACAAACTCCACCGGCGGCTGAAGTCCCGACTCTTTCTTTGCTGATCTGCCCAGCCGTCTTGGTAGATTCGGGGGTAATGCCACTCGTCCAAGTGCGCCCTGCGACCGCATGGGACCCGGGCGCCACGGCCGATCGTTCGACGCCATAACCTGAGGCGGAAGGGAAACGGCTCCAGCTACAAACGGAGGGCCGGCGGAATATCCGGCCGGCGACTGATCGATCTCCCAACTGCATCAGGGTTTCACGGGGCCGATTGAGACACGCTAAGCCTTGGTGCACGGCACCGGCAGTTGTTCTGCGGCTTCGCCGATTATGCACAGGCTCTCTGGCATTGCGCGGCGCGCACACTTGCATCGCCGCGACCGCGACCACAAGGACCGACCATGCCCGTCACCTTGCGTCAGTTACGCTACTTTCAGGCCTTGATCGAGCACGGCTCCTTCAGCCGCGCGGCCGAGAGCGTCCATGTCTCGCAGCCCGCGCTGTCGCTCCAGATCCGCGAGCTCGAGGCCTCGCTCGGCGGGCCGCTGGTGGAGCGCGAGAGCCGCGGCGTTCTCCTCACGCCGCTCGGCCGAGAGGCGCACGAGCAGACGCTCAGGATTCTGGACGAGACGCTGCTGCTGGAGACCATGGGGCAACGGTACGAGGCGGGCCCGCTCAGGGTCGCCGTCGGAATCGTCTCCACGCTTGCGCCCTACCTGCTTCCGGGAGTCCTGATGCACCTGCACGATGCCTCGCCCCGCGTCGAGCTCGACATCGCGGAGGCGCCGGGCCAGGTTCTCGTGTCCAGTCTGCTGGCCGGCCGCCTGGACGCAGCCATCGTCTCGCTCCCGCTCGGCATGCTGGAGCTGCCCGAGCGAGAGCTCTTCGAGGATCGCCTCGTGCTCGCCGGTCGCACCGAGCGTCTCGCCTCGATTCGCCGCGCACTCGGCGACGAGCTGGGACCTGCAGACCTGGCCCGGGCCGATATCGGGCCGCTGCTCACGTTGGGCGACGGTCATTGCCTGGCAGACCAGGTCTTGGGCGCGTGCCTGATGTGGCGCATGCAGGAGGTTCGCCGCGGGGCAGAGTCGCTCGCCACGCTGTCGCGGCTCGTTGCCAGCGGCGCGGGGCTGACACTCCTTCCGGAAACCGCTGCGCTCTCCGAACGTGCGTCGGTTCCAGACTTGAGCTTTCTCCGCTTTGCCGCGCCCGAGCCCTCGCGGCGGATCGGCCTCACCCATCGCGTCGCCGCCCACGGTCAGCCATGGATCGACTTGCTGGCGGAGGCTGCAGCGAGTGCTGGCCAGGCGCTCACGGCGGAGGCGAGGGAAGCGATCGGATCGCGCGCCTAGCTTCGACTTCTCACTGCGGTGCGACCTCGATGGCCGCGAGTGCTTCGGCCCGTGACGGGCGAATCGTGATGATCGTGTCGAAACCGCTGTTCTCGAAGATCCTCTGAACCGGTTCCGAAAGCGAGCAGAGCGCAAACCGCGCGTCGCGGTTGGAAACGGCCTTGGCGATGGCAAGCACGGTACGAAGGCCCGCGCTGCCGATATAGCTCAGCCCCTCACAGTTCACGATGACGGCACGGTCGCTGTCGGCGATCGCGGTCTCGATCGCCTCGCGAAACGCAAGCGCCGTAGAGCCGTCGATGCGCCCGTCCACCCGCACCGACAGCACGCCGTCCTTCCGCTCCGTCGTCACGTCCATGACGTCTTTCTCAGCCGTGACCATTGCAACGATGGCCCACTTTCGATCCAGACTCGCCGCACCTTGCCGACATCACGCGGTGGCAAGCCGTTGTAGTGCCGCCGGGCGCGGCCCGCCGGTCGCCCAGTCGAGCATCTCGACCGTATGCACCACCGGCAACGCAGTATGGCTGGCGATCTGCACCATGCAGCCGATGTTGCCCGCGGCCACGAACGCAGCACCCGTGCTCTCGATCGCCGTCGCCTTGCGCGCACCGAGCGCCCCGGCCAGGTCGGGTTGCAGCATATTATACGTGCCCGCCGAGCCGCAGCAGAAATGACCGTCCGGGACCGTTCGCACGTCGAAGCCTGCGGCGGCAAGCAGCGCCATCGGCTGGCGGTCGATCTTCTGGCCGTGCTGGAGCGAGCAGGCCGAGTGATAGGCCACGGGCGCTCTCGTTGGCGGCGAGCCTGGGCCCGTGACACCCATCTCGTCGAGCACCTCGCTGATATCGCGGGCGAGCGCTGCCACCTGGGCCCCGGCCTCTGCGTGTGTCTCGTCGTCCTTGAGCAGGTGGCCGTAGTCCTTGAGCATCGTCCCGCAACCGGACGCTGTGGCGACGATGGCATCGAGCCCGCCTTGGGCTGCCTCGCGCACGAATGCGGCCGCCGTGCGCCCGGCTTGGGCGTGGCCGCGCGCCTCGTCTCCCAGATGGTGGGAGACGGCTCCGCAGCAGCCGGCGCCGCGCGGCACCACCACCTCGCAGCCGTGGCGGGTGAGCACGCGCACCGCCGCCTCGTTGATTTCCGGTGCCAGCACGCATTGCACGCAACCCGTGAGCAGCGCCACCCGCTTACGGTGCGGACCCTGGGCCGGGATGACCTGCGGCCGCTCGACCCAGCTCGGCCCGTGGGACGGCCGGCCGGCGAGGCGGAGCAGCGCGCCGATACGTCCGCCCGCGAGCGGCGCCAGCAGTGCCGGACCCCGTGCGGCGAGGAGCGCGAGGCGCGCCAGGGTCCGGTGCGGCAGAACGGCGCTGAGCAGGGTGCGGAGCGCGCGTTCGGCGGGCGGTCGCTCCCAGGTGCGCTCGATGTGGCCGCGCGCATGGTCGACCAGGTGCATGTAGTCGACCCCCGCCGGGCAGGTGGTCATGCACGAGAGGCAGGAAAGGCAGCGGTCGATGTGGCGGGTGACCGTGGAGTCCGCCGGTGCGTCCTGCTCCAGCATGTCCTTGATCAGGTAGATGCGCCCGCGCGGGCTGTCGCGCTCGTCGCCGAGCAGCGCATAGGTGGGGCAGGTGGAGAGGCAGAGCCCGCAATGGACGCAGGTACGCAGCACCTCGTTGGCCTGGGCCAGCGCCGGGAGCGCAAGCTGGCTCTCGGAGAACTGGGTCTGCATCGCCGCTACACGCCCGCGTACATGCGTCCGGGGTTGAGCACGCCTGCCGGATCGAAGGCCCGCTTGATGCGCTCCGTCAGCGCCGCGAGGCCCGCCGCCTGGGGCTGGAACACCGCGCGTGCCACCCGTGTGGGCGCATCGGCGCGGACCAGAGTCGCGTGCCCGCCAACGGCTGCGGCCGCTGCGCGCACCGCGGCTTCCCCCGCATCCGACGCGCCGTTCACGCCGAGCCAGACAAGCCCGCCGCCCCAGTCAAAGAGGACGCGTGCATCGGTTGCGTCCGTGACGCGTGCGGCCGCGGCGGCGCCGGATGCCGGTGGCACGGAGAGGCGCCAGAGGGGCCCGTCGTCCCCGACGAAGGCCTGCACGTCTTGGATCTCGCGCCAGAGCGTCGCCGAATTCTTCGAGTGAAGCTCCTCGACCGCGCCGAAGCGCCCGAGCAATTCGCGCAGCGCCTCGCAGCGCGCCCCTACCGAGGCGGGAAAGCCTTCGACCCGGACCGCGCTGACCGCAGCGCCCGCGTTCGCAACGTAGGAGACGTCCGAGCACGCGGCCACCTCGGCCGGCATGTGGGCCGCGCCCGAGACCTCGTGCGCGCTTCCAAGTGCCGCGCCCAAGGCGTCCATGGCCGCGGCCGGCTCCAGCCCGTAGACCAGGACCGTGCGCGTCCGCTCCGGCGCGGGCAGGACCTTGACCGTCACCTCGTGCATGAGCGCGAGCGTGCCGTATGAGCCCGCGAGCAGCTTGCAGACGTCGTAGCCGGTCACGTTCTTGACCACGCGGCCGCCGGCCTTGAAGCGCTCGCCCCGCCCGCTCACCGCGTGCACACCGAGGAAGTGATCGCGCGCCGCACCCGCCTTGATCCGGCGAGGGCCCGAGAGGTTGCAGGCGAGCGCCCCGCCCAGAGTGGCGCCTTCGGCCGTGCCCAACAGCGGCGCATAGTCCGCAGGTTCGAACGCCAGCATCTGTCGTTCGGCCCCGATTGCGGCTTCGACGGTGGTGAGCGGAGTCGCTGCCTTGGCCGTTAACACCAGCTCGGAGGGCTGGTAGTCGACGATGCCGTCGAACGCGGCGAGCGAGAGGGTGGCCGCGCTCTGCACCGGCCGGCCGAAGTCCCGCTTGGAGCCGCCCGCGGAGACCTCCAGCGGGTGCTGACCCGCGACGGCCCAGCGCACGGCATCCGCGAGCCCGTCCGCATCCGTCGGCGCCAGATTGTCGGACATCAGAAGCGGGGCAGGTCGGGGAACGGCGTCTCGCCGCGGTGGACGTGCATCTGGCCGAGCTCGGCGCAACGGTGGAGCGTGGGGAAGACCTTTCCGGGGTTGAGAAGCTGGTCGGGATCGAAGGCGCACTTGATCCGTTGCTGCTGCTTGAGGTCGTCGTCGGTGAACATCGTGCCCATCAGGTCGCGCTTCTCGACGCCGACGCCATGCTCGCCGGTGAGCACCCCGCCCACCTCGACGCAGAGCTTGAGAATCTCCGAGCCCATCTCCTCGGTGCGCTGGAGGGCGCCGGGGATGCTGGAATCGTACATGATGAGCGGATGCAGGTTGCCGTCGCCCGCATGGAAGACGTTGGCGACCGGCAGGTCGTACTCGCGGGAGAGCTCGCCGATCCGGGTCAGGACCTCGGGCAGGCGCGCGCGGGGAATGGTGCCGTCCATGACGTAGTAGTCGGGTGCCATGCGGCCTGCGGCGCCGAAGGCAGACTTGCGGCCGAGCCAGATGCGCTCCCGCTCCGCCTCGTCCTTGCTCGCGCGGATCGTCGTCGCCCCCGACTTGCGGGCGAGGTCTCCGACAAGGGCGACGAGCTCCTCGACCTCGATCTCGGGCCCGTCCAGCTCGCAGATCAGGATTGACGCGACGTCCATGGGGTATCCCGGCTGGCAGAAGCTCTCCGCCGCTTCGATCGCCGGCTTGTCCATCATTTCCAGCCCGGCCGGAATGATCCCGGCGGCGATGATCTCGCCCACGCAGACGCCGGCCGATGCGTTGTCGGGGAAGCCGAGCAGGAGCGCGCGCACCGTGGCGGGCTTGGGGAGTAGCCGGACCGTCACCTCGGTCACTACGCCCAGCAGCCCCTCGGAGCCGGTCACCACGCCGAGCAGGTCGTAGCCCTCGGCGTCGAACTGCTTGCCGCCGAGACGCAGTACTTCGCCGTCCATCAGCACCATCTCGACGCCGAGCAGGTTGTTGGTGGTGAGCCCGTACTTGAGGCAGTGCACACCGCCGGAATTCTCCGCGACGTTGCCGCCGATCGAGCAGGCGATCTGGCTGGAGGGGTCCGGCGCATAGTAGAAGCCGTAGGGGCTGACCGCAGTGCTGATGGCGAGGTTGGCGACACCCGGCTGGACCACGGCGCAGCGGTTGGCGGTGTCGATTTCGAGAACCCGGTTGAGCTTGCCGAAGCCCACGGTAACCCCGTCGGCGAGCGGCAGCGCGCCGCCCGAAAGCCCGGTGCCGGCCCCTCGCGGCACGATCTTGACGCCGCGCTCGTGACAAAGCGAAAGCACGCGGCTGACCTCGCCCGTGTCGCGCGGCAGCACGACGACCATCGGCAACGACCGGTAAGCACTGAGACCGTCGCACTCGAAGGGGCGCAGCCCGCGCTCGTCGTCGATCACGCAGTCCTCGGGCAGCAGCTTGCGCAGGGCCGCGACCAGAGACTGGCGCTGGCTGATGACGCCCGCATCGGGCTCAGGCATGGCGATCACGGCAGCACCTTTCGGGGCCCGGCGAGGGCCCTCCCTTGTGAGCGTGGCGGATTGTCGGCGCGCGGGCGCCGCCCGTCAATGCAAGGCGGTGCTGTGCTGGAGGGGCTGAAACGAACGGGTGCGGTCAGCCCTGGCGCGCCTTGAAGCGCGGGTTGCGCTTGTTGATGACCAGGACCCGGCCCTTGCGGCGCACGATCTGGCAATCCTTGTGGCGCTTCTTGGCGGCGCGCAGCGAGTTGAAGACCTTCATGTCATCCTCTCTTCGAGGGGCGGCGCACCATAGGGAGCACCCGCACCCCTGTCAAACGGCGCGGCTTAGGCCTGGCGCAACGTCTGCCGCTGGCGGCCGAGGCCCTCGATCTCGAGCTCCATCACGTCGCCGGGCTTGAGGTAGACCGGCGGCTTCATGCCCATGCCGACGCCGGGCGGGGTCCCTGTCGCAATCAGATCGCCGGCCTCCAGCACCATGAATTGGCTGGTGTACCAGACCAGGTGGGCGACGCCGAAGATCATTGTCGCGGTGCTGCCGGTTTGCCGCATCGCGCCATTGACCGTGAGCGACATGGCGAGGCTCTGCGGGTCCGGAATCTCGTCGCGCGTGACCAGCCACGGGCCGGTGGGGCAGAAGGTCCGGGCCGACTTGCCCTTGACCCACGTGGGGCCGTGCCGGAGCTGGAAGTCCCGCTCGGAGACGTCGTTGCAAATGCAGTAGCCGGCGACGTGGTCCATCGCCGTGGCCTCGTCCGGCAAGTATTCGGCCGTGCGGCCGATCACCACCCCGAGCTCCACCTCCCAATCCGTCTCCGTGCTGCCGCGCGGGATCAGCACGTCGTCGTCCGGCCCGCTGTAAGAGCTCGGCGCCTTGGTGAAGATGATCGGCTCCGTCGGCAGGTCCATGCCGGCTTCCTTGGCGTGGTCGGCATAGTTGAGGCCGATGGCGACGATGTGGCCGGGCCGCGCCACCGGCGGACCGATCCGCGTGCCGGGCTCGACGCTGGGGAAGCGGTCGGCGCCTTCGGACAAGGTCTTTGCCAGCCGGTCCACGCCGCCGCCGTCGAGCCAGGCGCCGTCGATCTCGCCGACCGCGCTCGATACGTCGATGATGGTTCCGCCGTCCAGCATCACGGCCGGCCGCTCGGCGCCCGCCTCGCCCACACGCAACAGCTTCATTCGTCCTCTCCCGGGTCTGAAACCGCGCGCACTATACCAGCGGGCCCGGGCTGTACCAGCCCGGGGACTTGTTCGAATCCCTCAGTCGCCGGGCGCTCGCTCCGCTCGCTTGGCTTTCGCGCCATTCGGCGCGGCGCGCAGTCGCGTGCTCCGGTCCGTACGCTGCAAGGGGCCGCATCTGCGCCACTCAGGTTGCACTCGCTGCGCTCTTCTTCTATTTTCCGCCGCGCCGGCGGGCCGCCCCGGCGCGCGCACCTGCGTGCACAAGCGCCTTTCTCCCCATCGCTCAACGAGGTTGCCACCATGTCAGCAATCCTTTGGTTTGCCGTGGCCAGCGGACTGGTCGCGCTCGCCTATGGTCTCTACGCCACCCGGTCGGTCTTGAGCGCGAGCGCCGGCACCGAGCGTATGCAGGAGATCGCCGGTGCCGTGCAGGAAGGCGCGCGGGCCTATCTCAACCGTCAGTACGTGACCATCGGCCTGGTCGGCTTGGTGCTGTTCGGCATTCTGACCGGGCTGCTCGGCTACCTGGTGGGCATCGGCTTCCTCATCGGCGCGGTTCTCTCCGGCGCGGCCGGCTACATCGGCATGCACGTCTCGGTTCGGGCAAACGTGCGGACCGCCGATGCGGCCAGAACCGGCGGACTCAAGCCGGCGCTCGGCGTCGCCTTCCGCTCCGGCGCCATCACCGGCCTGCTGGTGGTGGGTCTCGGCCTGCTCGGTGTCGCGGTCTACTACGCGATCCTTCTGATCGCGGACGTCGACATCAAGACGACGCTGGAGGCCCTGGTGGCGCTCGGCTTCGGCGGCTCGCTGATCTCGATCTTCGCGCGGCTGGGCGGCGGCATCTTCACCAAGGGCGCCGACGTCGGTGCCGACCTGGTGGGCAAGGTGGAAGCCGGCATCCCCGAGGACGACCCGCGCAACCCGGCGGTGATCGCTGACAACGTGGGCGACAACGTGGGCGATTGCGCCGGCATGGCGGCCGACCTCTTCGAGACCTATGCCGTCACCATCGTCGCGACCATGCTGCTGGCTGCGGTGTTCTTCACCGGGGAATTGCAGCAATCGCTCATGCTCTATCCGCTCGCCATCGGGGGCGCCTGCATCCTGGCGTCGGTGATCGGCACCTTCTTCGTCCGCCTCGGCAAGAGCCAGAAGATCATGCCCGCGCTCTATCGCGGCTTCCTGGTCTCGGCGGTGCTCTCTGCCGTGGCGTTCTATCCGATCACCGACTGGGTGGTGGGCTGGAACACCGAGTTCACTGTCAGCGGCGTGACGGCTTCGGGCCTCGACCTCTTCCTCTGCGGGCTGATCGGGCTGGTGGTGACCGGCTTGATGATCTGGGTCACCGAGTACTATACGTCGACCGAGTTCGGGCCGGTGCGCGGCATCGCCAAGGCATCGACCACGGGCGACGCCACCAACATCATCCAGGGGCTTGCGGTCTCCATGCAGGCGACGGCGATCCCCGCGATCATCATCTCGGCGGGGATCATCCTTGCCTTTCTCGCCGCCGGCCTCTTCGGCATCGCGATTGCGGTGACGGCGATGCTGGCGCTCGCCGGGATGGTGGTAGCACTCGATGCTTACGGCCCGGTGACCGACAACGCCGGCGGCATCGCCGAGATGGCAGACCTGGACGAGGACGTGCGCAAGACCACCGACGCGCTGGACGCGGTCGGCAACACCACCAAGGCGGTGACCAAGGGCTATGCCATCGCCTCGGCCGGCCTCGCTGCGCTTGTGCTCTTCGCCGCCTATACCGAAGACGTGGTGCGATACTTCCCAGGGGTCGAGCTCGACTTCTCCCTGAGCAATCCCTACGTGGTCGTCGGTCTCTTCTTCGGCGGCCTCCTGCCCTTCCTCTTCGGCTCAATGGCGATGCTCGCAGTGGGCCGTGCGGCGGGCGCCGTGGTGCTCGAGGTGCGCCGGCAGTTCAGGGAGATCCCCGGCATCATGGAGGGGACCGGCAAGCCGGAATACGGCCGTGCGGTCGATCTGCTCACCAAGGCGGCCATCCGCGAGATGATTCTGCCCTCGCTGCTGCCGATCCTGGCGCCGATCCTGCTCTATATCGTGATCTGGGCGATTGCGGGCCAGTCGGCGGGCTTCTCCGCGCTGGGTGCTGCTCTCGTGGGCACGATCGTGACCGGGCTCTTCCTCGCCATCGCGATGACCGCCGGCGGCGGGGCCTGGGACAACGCCAAGAAGTACATCGAGGACGGCAACCACGGCGGCAAGGGCTCGGACAGCCACAAGGCGGCGGTTACCGGCGATACGGTGGGCGATCCCTACAAGGACACCGCCGGGCCCGCCATCAACCCGATGATCAAGATCACCAACATCGTGGCGATCCTGCTGCTGGCCATAATCGCGAAGTTCGTCGCCGGTTGATGCGCCCGAGCGCCGAAGGCGGAGTGACGAGAGAGGGCTTTCTACCGGTCGGTCGTGATCGGCCGGCCGATATTGCCAAAGATCTGCTCGAAGAAGCTGAGATCGCGGCCGCGCGTCGGGCTCTCCTCCTCGACCGGCTCGATCGCGCGCGCCTCTTCGATCGACAACGAGGCGACCTCTGCCACGACGCCGTTCTCGTCGAAGGCGATCACGGTCACGCTCTGGTCGACCAGATCGGGCGCGTAGAACGCCGTCGTCTCCGTGCGGCGGCTGACGTAGTACCAGCGCCTGTCGTCGAACGTTCCCACAGCCGACGGCGACCCCAGCAGGCGTGCGACCTCTTCACGAGTCTGCTCTCCGGGCTCGATCTGGGCCAGCACCTCGGCGTCGCGGACGTGGCCTTGCTGGTGGACGATCGGTGCACAGCCGGCGAGCAGGGCCGCCGCCAGGGCACAGCCGAGCACCATGCGCCGGGCGCGCCGGCCTCGCCCGCGAGCGGGGACGAATTCAGCGTGACCGCGCCGATGCCTCATGGATGCCACCTCCGTTCGTCAAGCCGCGCCAACCTGCGCGCGTTGCCGGGGCGTGTCAACGGGTTAGGCGGGGCCAGGCGCGACGGATCGTCATGGCAGTCGGGCACATCTGGCGCCATCTGAAGGGGCGCAAGCGCCGGCGCGAGGCGGCCCGCCGCCTCTACATGGCGGCGGTGCGTCAGGCGCGCCAGCCGATCTTCTACACCGAAGGCGGGGTTGCCGACACGCTCGACGGCCGCTTCGATCTTATCGTCCTGCACGTGGTGCCGTTGATGCGCAGGCTGCGCCAGTGCGACGAGGCGGGTCGGCAGATGAGCCAGGCCCTCTTCGACGTGATGTTCGACGATATGGACCAGAGCCTGCGGGAAATGGGGGTCGGCGACCTGCGCGTCGGCAAGCGGGTGAAACAGATGGCGCGCGCCTTCTACGGGCGCGCCAAGGCCTACGACGAGGCCTTCGACCAGGCACCGGGGACGGAGCGCCGCCGCGCGATCGCAGAGGCGCTGGAGCGCAATGTCTTCAACAACATGCCGCCGCCCGCCGCCCGCGTTGAGGCTATGGTTGGTTATGTCGAGACGCTGCTGGACGCGCTCGACGGTCACAGTCCCGCAGTACTGCTCGGCGGCGAGGTCGAACTGCCGCCGGTGCCGCCGTTGGCTCCCGCTGCCGAGGAGGGTGGTCAGTGAGCGCCGTTGCCCGCCCCGGAGCCGGGGGCCGGCGCCTGATCGCGGCAGACGAGGTGGGCCCGCAGGGCCTCATCATCGCGTTCGAGGCCGATGCCGAGGAGAGGGCGGCGCTCGCGCGCCGTCTCGACCTGCTGTCGTTGGAGGCGCTGACGGCACAGCTCCGCTTCCAGGCGGCCGGCGAGACCAAAGGGTCAATCCGCGTAACCGGGACCATCCGGGCGGAGCTGGTTCAGAGCTGCGTCGTGACGCTCGAGCCCGTGCCTCGCACGCTGGGCGAGACCATCTCGGTCCTTTACGCGCCGTTGTCCGCTGATGCGCCTGCGTCCGAGGTCGAAGTGTTGGCGGTGGGCGATGAGGCAGAGCCGTTGCCGGAGGAAGGAATCGATGTGGGCGCGGTGGTGGCGGAGCATCTCGCGCTGCTCCTCGACCCCTATCCGCGCCACCCGGACGCGCCAGCCGGTCCGCTCACCTACGCGGCAGGCGAAGACGGGCCCAATGGGGACGTGCCGGGCGACGACGGAGGCGCCGGACCCTTCGCGGCGCTTGGCCAACTGAAAAGCAAGTTGTAATGTGCGAGTCGATCGTGTAGTGCGTCGCGGCCGGCGCGATTCTGCTAAGGCGAAGTCGCGGCGCCGGCACATTCTAGCGGTGAGAAGCTATCCATGGCCGTCCCCAAGAAGAAAGTATCCCGTGCGCGGCGCGGGAGCCGTCGCTCCCATGACGCGTTGGCTAGGGCCAACCCGGCGGAATGCCCCAATTGTGGCGAGCACAAGCTGCCCCACCATGTGTGTAGGGCCTGCGGCTACTACAGGGGCCGCGAGGTGATCGAGGGCGAGGCCTAGCCGAACACCAGGCCGAGGCGAAGGCCCGCGGATGAGCAAATCGGAGATCGTGATCGCCCTCGACGCGATGGGCGGAGACGGAGCTCCCGATGTGGTGATCCGGGGCGCCAACATCGCCCGCGTGCGCTATCCGCACATGCGCTTCAAGTTCTTCGGCAAGGAGTCGGCTATCACCACGGGCATGGAGAAGTTCAAGCGCCTGCGGTCGGTGAGCACCGTCCACCATGCCGAAGCGGTGATCGCCGACGACGACAAGCCGGTCCAGGCGCTGCGCCAGCGTCAGGGCTCGAGCATGCGGCTCGCCATCGACGCCGTGGGCGAGAAGGAGGCGCACGGCGTGGTCTCGGCGGGCAACACCGGCGCACTGATGGCGCTGGCCAAGATCACGCTCAAGACCCTGCCGGGCATAGGACGGCCCGCAATGGGGTCGATCGTGCCCACGGTGCGGGGCGAGAGCGTGATGCTCGACCTCGGCGCCAATATCGACTGCGATTCGACGACGCTCGCGCAGTTCGCGGTGATGGGCGAGGTCTTTGCGCGCAACGTCCTCGGCGTCCGCGAGCCGACCGTGGGCCTGCTCAACATCGGCACCGAGGAGCTGAAGGGCTCGGAGACCATCCGCACCGCCGCCGCAACGCTGCGGAACTCCGGCCTGCCGATCAAGTTTCACGGCTTCGTCGAGGCCGATGACATCGCGGCCGGCACGGTCGATGTGATCGCCACAGACGGCTTCGCCGGCAACATCGCGCTGAAGTCGGCCGAGGGCACGGCGCGCCTCTATACCGAGTATCTGAAGAGCGCCTTCCGGCGCTCGCTGTTCTCGCGCCTCGGCTACCTGCTGGCTCGGCCGGCACTTCGCCTGCTCCGCGAGCGGGTCGACCCCCGTGCCTACAACGGCGCGATGTTCCTGGGCGTCAACGGAGTCGTGGTGAAGAGCCACGGCGGCACCGATCACAAGGGCTTCGCGAACGCCATCGGCGTCGCCTTCGACATGGTGAGCCAGGGAATCAATCCCAAGATCATCGACGAGCTGTCGCGCCTCCAACTCGCCGCGCTGCCGGAGCCGAAGAGGGCCGCGCTCTAGCCATGCGCCGCTCCCGGCTGGTCGGCTGCGGCGCCTACCTCCCTGACCGGGTGCTCAGCAACGACGAGCTGTCGTCACGCATCGACACCAGCGACGAGTGGATCAAGACCCGCACCGGCATCAGGCAGCGCCATGTCGCCGCCGATGATCAGCTGACCTCCGACCTCGCTTGCGAGGCGAGCCAGGCGGCGCTGGAGGCGGCCGGCGTGCGGGCGGAGGCGCTGGATCTGCTGGTGCTGGCGACGTCGACGCCGGACAACACCTTTCCCGCCACTGCGACCAAGGTGCAGGCCAGGCTCGGCATGACCGGCGGCATCGCCTTCGACGTCCAGGCCGTGTGCGCGGGCTTCGTCTGCTCGCTCTCGGTGGCCGACAGCATGATCCGAAGCGGCGCAGCCGGGACGGCGCTGATCGTCGGCGCCGAGACCTATTCGCGCATCCTCGACTGGGACGACCGCCAGACCTGCGTGCTCTTCGGCGATGGCGCCGGCGCCGCCGTGCTGCGCGCGGAGAACGGTTCGGGCAGCACCTCGGATAGAGGCGTGCTCTCCGTTCGCATGCGCTCCGACGGGCGCCACTACCAGGCGCTCTATGTGGACGGCGGCGTCTCTTCCACTCAGACCTCCGGCTACCTGCGAATGCAGGGGCGGGAGGTCTTCCGCCATGCCGTGGCCAATCTTGCGGAAATCGCGGGCGAGGCGCTGGATGCCGCCGGCGTCGGCGCCGACGAGGTCGACTGGCTGGTCCCCCACCAGGCGAACCGCCGGATCATCGACGCGACCGGCAAGAGGCTCGGAATCCCCGCGGAGAAGACCATCGTGACCGTGGACCGCCACGCCAACACCTCGTCCGCCTCCATCCCGCTCGCGCTCGAGGCCGGTGTCGGCGACGGCCGAATTAAGCCCGGCGACCTGCTGGTGATCGAGGCGATCGGCGGCGGGCTGGTCTGGGGCGCAGGCGTCATTCGCCTCTAAGGCGCTGTACCGGCCCAACAATTGTGCATAGGCCCGGGATCGGCCTGCGGGCAACGGTTGACGCTTGGGCGCCAAGGCAGTACCGTGGCACCAAGATAACGGGAGGCGGGAGACAATGGCCGGGCAAACGGTCACCCGCGCCGATCTTGCCGAGGCTGTCTTCCGCGAAATCGGCCTATCGCGCAAGGAATCGGCGGATCTGGTTGAATCCGTCCTCGGCTTGATCGCCGACGCCTTGGCGCGCGGCGAGCCGGTGAAGATTTCCTCCTTCGGCAGCTTCAGCGCGCGGATGAAGGGCCAACGCATCGGCCGCAATCCGAAGACCGGCGAGGAGGTGCCCATCCTGCCGCGCCGTGTCCTGGTCTTCCGCGCCTCCCACGTGTTGAAGGATCGCATCAATGGCTCGCTCGCGCCCGCAGATGAGGGCGAGGGCGTGGAAACGGCCCTGGATAGCGAACGGCCCGCCGGGCCGGCCTCCTTCTAGGCGATGCCAGGCGCCGAGCCCGCGCGTGCGGGCAATCCGAAGTCGCCGGACGCATTCCGCACGATTGGCGAGGTCTCGGAAGAGCTCGGCGTACCGCAACACGTGTTGCGCTTCTGGGAGACCAGGTTCCCGCAGGTCAGGCCCCTCAAGCGGAGCGGCGGGCGACGCTACTACCGGCCCGAGGATGTGGCGCTGCTGCGGCATATCCAGCACTTGCTTCACGCCGAGGGCTACACCGTGCGCGGCGTGCAGAAGCTGCTGCGCGAGCGGGCGGCGAAACCCGTCGCCGCGCTCGCAGAACCCGATCGGGTCGAGACGGAGAGCCCTCTCAGCCCCGAAGACCGTGCCAAGGCCACGCGCATCCTCGACGAGCTCTGCTCCCTGCGCGACCTGCTGCGCGACCGCTCGACGGCCTGACCCGCATTTGTCACCAGGGTCACGGCCTGCGTCGCGCGGGACGCGCGCGGAGCGCACGATGCGCCCAGGCGCTCGATCCGCCAGGAGCGGGCCGAAAAGCGTATCAGGGAATACGGTTGAGGCCCGCATCGTGCGCTTTGCGCGCGTGGACGCGCGCCGCGGGCGGGCGCCTGAGCGCGACGCAGGCCGTGACCGTGGTGAGAAATGCGGGCTAGGGTCGCGATAGCCCTGAGGTGGCTGAGATACGGATCCCCCTCGTTGAAAGTGGGAGCCGCAATCATCCTCGTGCATCTCGTTATTGCCGTGATCGGCCCGGTCATTGCGCCCCACGACCCCGGCGAGATGGGAGTCGGCCCCCGCATGTCTGGAGCGAGTTGGGATCACCCGCTCGGCGTCGATCAGCTCGGTCGCGACGTCTTGAGCCGGGTCCTGCACGGCTCTCACATCGTCATCGCACTGGCGGTTGCGGGCACTGCGCTCGGCATTCTCTTAGGGTCGCTCATCGGCCTCTTGTCGGCTTACTTCGGCGGCTGGATCGACGAAATAATTCAGCGGCTGGTCGAAGCGCTTATCTCCATTCCTTTCATCGTGATGGCACTCCTGATCATCGCGTCGGTCGGGCCGGAGCGAGCCGGCAGTCCAGCGGTGATCGTCTTCGTCATTGCGTTCGTATATCTGCCGAGGGTCACCCGCATGGCCCGCAGCGCCGGACTCGACATCGTGAGTCGCGACTACATGCTGGCGGCGCGTTTGCGCGGCGATCCCGCGCTCAGCATCGTGCGCCGCGAAATGGCGCCGAACGCGACCGGCGTCCTCCTGGTCGAATTTGCGCTTCGCGCCGGCTACGCCCCCATTCTGGTCGGTGCGCTGGGTTTTCTCGGTTTCGGGCTTCGCCCGCCGACCCCGGAATGGGGCCTGATGATGGCAGAGAACCGGGAGATGATCCTGATTGCCCCTGTCACGGTCCTCGGGCCGGGTATCGCACTTGCCACGCTGGTGATCGGACTCAACCTCTTGACCGACGGGATCGCCAGGATCGTGGGCAGGACGGCGGTGACGGCCCCATGACCGAGAGCGCCGGCATGCTGGAGCCCGACGTCAAAGCGTTGGAGTACCGCGACCTCACTATCGCCTATGGCACGGTCAACGCCGTCGCTGGCGTCGGGATTGCCATCGAGGCCGGGGAAGTTGTGGGGTTGGTCGGTGAATCCGGGTGCGGCAAGTCCTCCCTCGCCGGCGCAGCGCTTCGCTACTTGCGCGGGCGCGGACGCATCGTAGATGGCGCGATCCGTGTGCAGGGCACCGATCTACTCGACCTGTCGGTGAAGCGACTGGATCGCCTGCGCGGCGACACGATCGGATTCGTGCCGCAGAATCCGAGTGAGGCGCTTGCTCCGCATCGTCGCATCAACAGCCAGCTGAAAGACCTGCTCGACGCGCACGGAATCGCTCGTGACGCAGGCGAACGGAAGCGCATAGCCACCAACCTCTTCGAACAGGTCGACCTCCCCGACCCGCCCAGTATCGGCCGACGATTTCCGCATCAACTATCCGGAGGACAACAGCAGCGTGTCTGCATCGCCCTGGCGTTGGCCTGCTCGCCCACCGTGCTGGTGCTGGACGAACCGACCACGGGGCTGGACACGACAACTCAACAGCAGATCATCGCTCTGCTCGAGAGGCTCCGCAGCGAAACGCGCGTGGCGATGCTCTATGTCACGCATGATCTCGCCGTGCTGTCGACAATCGCCGACAGGATCGCGGTGATGTACGCGGGCTACCTGGTAGAGGTCGGTGACGCCCGTACCATCCTCGAAAGGCCGGAACACCCCTACACGCGGGGTCTCGTTTCTTCGGTTCCGTTGGTCGATGACAATCGGCTGCCGTCGGAACCGCTCACCGGCGCGCTGCGCCGAAGCGACCTTCCGCCGGGATGCGCCTTTCAGCCACGATGCCGCTATGCGAAGCCCGCGTGTCGCGAGACTCGCCAGTTCCTGCGCCTGTTGGCTCCGGATCACGGTGTCGCTTGCGAACGTGCGCCGCTCGAAAGACCGGCAGCGCCGGCGGAACTGATAGATCGCCGCCGTGAGACGGATAGAAAGACCGTCGTCCTGGAAGCGCGCGGGCTTTCCGTCCGGTACGGCGTGAACCTGTTCAGCCGGTATTTCGACTCTCCGTTACCGGCAGCGTTGACCCCCACCTCCCTGTCGCTGCACGAGAGCGAGGTCCTGGCCGTCGTCGGAGAGTCCGGCAGCGGCAAATCGACACTCGCTCGCGCCTTGGTCGGCCTCACCCACCCGGAGAGCGGCGAGGTCTATCTCGACAGTACCAGACTGTCGCCGGGGATCGGCGGTCGGTCGATAGAGGCAAAGAAGGCGATTCAGTTCGTATTCCAGAATCCCGATGCCTCGCTAAATCCGCGTCAGACGATTGGCGAGATCGTGTCGCGGCAGGCCCGGCAACTGCTTGGTGTCGGCCGCCGCGAAGGTTCGGAAAGAGCAAAGGGGGAGCTCGGCAGTGTCGGACTGGATTCATCATTTCTTTCGAGATATCCGGACGAATTGTCGGGCGGTGAGAGGCAGCGGGTCGCGATCGCCCGTGCCCTCGTTGTCGAACCGCGCGTTTTGATTTGCGACGAGATTCTGTCCGCGCTCGACGTTTCCGTTCAGGCAGGCATCCTTGGGCTGCTGGAAAGGCTTCGCAGAGAGACCGGCGTCGCCATGCTCTTCATCAGTCACGATCTCGCCGTCGTGAGACGGCTTGCGGACCGGGTGGCCGTGCTCTACCGCGGCCGGGTCGTCGAGGAGGGAGAGACCGCAGAGTTGTTCGCGCCGCCGATTCATCCGTACACGGAAATGCTGTTGAACGCGGCGCCCCGGCTCGAGCCCGACGGAGTGCGGCGGCTTTGCGCCGAAGCTGCGGCGACGCGGCGCCCCTCGATGCCGTCGGCTACCCGCGGCTGCCCCTTCTTCGAGCGCTGTCCGATTGCGATCGATGGTGTTTGCGATACGACGGAGCCGCCAGACTTCAGGCCCACCGGGACGCACGTGCTTGCCTGTCATGCGAAGGCGCGTGACTGTTGACCTGCAGACAGCCTTGCGGAAGAAAGAAAACGAGGTCCGCACACCCCTGTCGCCGCACGGGAGCCCTGAAGTGACCGCCTCTCTCTCAGCCACCGAGATCGCCGCCTATCGACGGGACGGATTTCTGTTTCCCGTTCGCGTCATGGACGAAGCGGAAGCGTCTCAGGCGCGCGACCGTCTCGAAGACGTCGAGAAGCGGTTCGGTCCGCAGCACTATCGGGGAAAGGTGCATCTCGTCTTGCCGTTCGTCAGGGCGCTCGTCGGCAAGCCGGAAGTCCTGGACGCCGTGGAATCGCTGATCGGTCCGGACGTCCTGTTGTGGGACTGCACCTTCATCGTGAAGGAACCGGGTGCCGCTACCAGGGTGGCATGGCATCAGGACCTCACCTATTGGGCGCTGGAGCCGGCCCCGACAGTAGTCTCGATCTGGATCGCGTTTTCGGCCAGCACTGTCGAGAGCGGTTGCGTCAGGATGTTGCCGGGTACGCATCGGCACGGTCAGCTCACCCATGCGGAAAGGTTCAGCGACGGAAACATCCTCTCCCGAGGACAGGAAATCGGCGGGGGGATCGATCCGTCCGCCGCAGTCGACGTCGTTCTCCAACCGGGTGAGATGTCGTTGCATCACGGCCACGTCGCGCACGCCTCGCAGCCCAACAGGTCGGCGGATCGGCGCATCGGCCTCAACGCGCAGTACATTTCCGCCGCCACGCGCCCGACTTCGGACGTGAGCGGCTATGCGCTCAGTTTGCGGGGCGGGAAGCGGAATCGCTTCTTCGACGAAGAGTTCGATCCCACCGGAGTCTACGCCCCGGCCGACTGCAAGCGCCGGGACGAAATCCTCGCCGCAAGAGACGAAATCATTTTCAGCTAGAGCACCATTCGAACGCACGGGAACAGGGTGTCTCCAGACCTCCTCCCGCTGTCCCCCTCCCGACCTGTTCGCTTCCCTCGAGTGCCCCTTGCGTGCGGCACAGTCGAAGGCCAGCATCCATCCATCCGCCCGGGCCGTGTAGCCTTCGACAGGAGTCGGCAGACGACGGTCTTGGGAGTCAGTCCCGCAAGCGACTACGGCGACGCTCTCCGGCACGCGGCCAAGCGCCATGCGACAACGTCGAAGAAGGGACGTACGCGATGAGCATTCCGCAAGACGCGGCCGACCGATGGCGGCGCGCTGTTTCTTCACGCCCTTCGCAGGCCTGACGGGTCGACAGCATCCCCGCCTCGTCCACCACGATCAGCGTCTTGGCGCCAATCTCCACCTGCCCCTTCGGGGCGAGTTTGAGGAGCTTGTCCACGCAGTAGGCGCGCGTGTCGCAGTCGTCTCCCAGCGCCACCGCCGTCCGCCAGGCCACTGCGGTCGGCACGATCTCTTAGCCGTGCTCCCTGTGCAGGTCGGTGATGGGCCGGAGCGTGGTGGTCTTGCCCGAGCCCGCCGCGCCCTCGATCACCGCAACACGGCCAGCTCGCGCTGTAGCATGACGGATCCTCGGTGCCGAAGTGGGTCGCGCGCTTCCGGGTGGGGCAGCTCGCGGCAGACCTTCAGGAACGAAGTGAACTCGACGGCCGCGGCCTCGCCCACCGTCCCCCGGGAACAGCGCCCGCTCGGTGGCTGGGTCGAGCCCGTTGCGGCGCTTGAGGATGTTGCTGGCGAACTCCCAGCTCCGAGGGCTCGGGAAGGCGTGCTCCTTGGACTGGGGATGGAACTGGTGCAGCAGCTCCGGCTCGTACTCGATGAAGAACAGCACTTCAGGAGCGATGCCGTTCGCAGCCGCCCAGACAAGCGTATGTTGCGAGCAACATAAGCTTGCAGAGGACGCGACGGTTGGTTTGGGTCGCTGCTGGCACCAGTCATCTCGCCTTCCAAAGCCCCCGCACAATTGAGCTTTCTCGGCCGGAACGGCGCGTCGACGACACGACAACTCTCGCCGGAGCCCTACTTCACTCCTCTTGAGGCGTGTGCGCTGTCACGCATCCCTTGGTGATCAAGGGCTCCAGCTGATCCGAGATTTTTCTTACCCCGGCGGCTTCGCAGACATCTGCGGCCCTGAGATCGGCGGATAGGGCGGATCGAGGATTTCCACCCCATAGCCGACGACGCTCCCAGGCTCACTTCCGGCCCCGTCGCGTCGTCCCGCCCGAATCGGATAGAAGGTGTCGCCATCGGGCCAGAGGCCCTCGTTCCATCCACCAGCCCTGGTAGGGAGAACGTGATGGCGACAACGGAGAAGCTACCCTTTTCCTGGCAGGCTGTCGAAGGCCTGCCGGACCTGGATCGCCTGCGTCTGGTGCTCGACACCCTGCCCGACGAGGAGATCGTGGCTGCGCTTGAGGCCGGGCGAGGTCGCGGGCGCAACGACTACCCGGTGCGGTCGATGTGGCGTGCGCTGATCGCGGGCGTGGTGTTCCAGCACGCCTCGATCCAGTCGCTGCTGCGGGAGATGGGCCGCAACCCGGCGCTCCTGGAACTCTGCGGGTTCGACCCGCTGCCTTTCCAGAGCGCGCCCGTGTTGGAGCTTCGCGCAGGTACGAAGGAGCCACCATGCGCGGTGGCGCATCCGGCGCAGGTCCGCTCGACGGTGCCCAGCCACTGGAACTTCTCGCGCTTCCTGCGGCGCGTCGTGCTGCTTGAGAACGAGTGCAGCCTGGTGTCCGCAATGGTCGAGAGCCTGCGCGCGTCGCTCTTCGAAGAGCTGCCCGACTTCGGCCGCCATCTCGGCTACGACGGCAAGGCGATCGAGAGCCACTCGACGGGCCGGGTTGCCGAGGACAAGGGGAAGACCTCCGACCCCGACGCCGACTGGGGCAAGCATGAGACGAGCGGGGTGAACGCCAAGACCGGCGCGATCTGGAAGAAGGTGAAATCATGGTTCGGCTACGGCCTCCACCTGATCGCCGACACCCACTACGAGGTCCCGGTGGCCTTCGAGGTGACGCGGGCGTCGGACTCGGAGGTCAAGATGCTCCCCAAGATGCTGGAGAACCTGTTCGCAAGAGCGCCGGAAATGGTGGAGCGCTGCGACGACTTCAGCGCCGACCGCGGTCTCGACAACGCTCCCCAGAAGAAGTTGCTCTGGGATAAGTGGGCCATTCGGCCGCTGGTCGACACGCGCTTGATGTGGAAGGCCGAGAAGGAGGAGCCGGGCTATGATCCGACGAAGCCGATCACGCGGGCGCTGTTCCCCAACCGCGCCGACGTCGTCGTTCACGACGAGCGCGGCCGCGTGTCCTGCATCTGCCCCCAGACCGGCGAGGTCCGCGCCATGGCCTTCCAGGGCTTCGAGGCCGAGCGCGGCCTCTGCGGCACGCTGAAATACCGCTGCCCGGCGGCGGCCTTCGGCTTCGACTGTGCAGGCAGCAAGGCGTGCCACCGGGCGGGCGGGGTGGAGCCCGGCGAGTACGGCCGCATCGTGCGCATCGATCTCGACAAGAACGACCGGCGCGTCTTCACCCCGACGCCCTGGGGCAGCCCGTCCTGGCGGCGCGGCTACAACCGGCGCTCTGCGATAGAGAGGATCAACAGCCGCCTCGACAACAGCTTCAACTTCGAGACCCACTACATCCGCGGGCTCGCTAAGATGAAGACCCGTGTCGGGCTGGCGCTGGTGGTGATGATGGCGCTGGCCCTTGCGCAGGTGCGGGCCGGCCACGCGGAGCGGATGCGCTCGCTGGTCGGCGCGGTGCCGTACCTCGACACCGGCTGACCGGTTGTCCCACCTCCGACATCGCCGCTCGACCAAGCCGCCTGCCGGCGGATGGCAGACCGCGGCCATCCATGTCACGATGTTCCCGTAGCGTTCCGATCTCGCGTCTAATCGCTGCATTCTGCTCACCCGGCGGGGATCAGGCAGTCGATATCCGGCCGCCAAAGATCAGCGTCACGATGTCGAAATACGCCACAGCGCACATTCCTCCTCTTGACATATGGGGAGAAATCGTTACTTATTGGGTAACGCTTATGACGCAGCGCCATGGACATCGCCTTCCGGACCCGCAAGCTCGAAAAGGACTTCAACGGGGCGGTTGCCTTGCAGAAGACCAATGGAGCGAGGATGGCGAGGGTGATCGTGATGCGGATGGCGGTGCTCCGAGCGGCACGCAATCTTGGACTGGTACCGACCACGCCACCGGAAAGGCGGCATCAGCTCGTTGGGGATCGAGACGAGCAGTTCGCCGTCGATCTCGTTCAGCCATACCGGCTCGTCTTCCAAGCCGACCACAAGCCGGTCCCGCGTAAGGACGATGGAGGGATCGACACGGAGCAGGTGACGGCGATCAGGATCCTCGACGTGGTCGACTATCACTGACGGAGGAGGGACAGATGGTGACGGCGACCAACCAATTCAGCCCGGACTACGCTGTCCCGCCCGGATGGATCCTTGAGGAACGCCTCGAGGTCGAGGGGATTTCGCACGCCGAGTTCGCGCGCAGGTGCGGTCGCTCTCCCAAGCTGATCAGTGAGATCATCTCGGGCAAGGCGTCACTCGAGCCGGGAACCGCACTGCAATTCGAGAAAGTGCTTGGCGTCGATGCCAGCATCTGGCTCGGCATCGAGTCCGAATATCGGCTTCACCGGGCCCGGGAGGCCGAGGCTCACCTCGCCGCTGCGTCGGAACAGTGGCTCAAGGCCTTCCCCGTCCAGGACCTGGTGAGGCGAGGCTGCTTCCAACGCCCAGAGTCAGACACCGATGCTGTATCGAAATTGCTGGCGTTCTTTCGTGTGGGTTCAGTCGATGCCTGGACCGCTCGCTACGGGCTCGCCAATGTGGCCTACCGCCACTCTCCGAAATTCAAGAGCAATGAGGTTGCACTGGCCACTTGGCTCCGGCTCGGCGAGATCGAAGCCGAAGGCCAAGCGTGTGCGGAATACAACGAGAGCCGCTTCAGGCACGCGACTCGGACTATCTGCGGTCTGACTCGTGAGCCAATCGACGAGGCTTTGCAGCAGACCGAAAGACTGTGCAACGAGACCGGGGTTGCGCTGGCTTTGGTGCGGCCATTGCCCAAGACGGCGCTCAGCGGTGCGGCCTGGTGGCTGTCGCCCAGGAAGGCCGTCATCCAGTTGACCGCCCGGCACAAATCCGACGACCATCTGTGGTTCAGCTTCTTCCATGAGGCGGCGCACATTCTGCTTCACAGCAAGAAAGGCATTTTCGTCGACGAGGCCAACGGAGACGATGACGGATTGGAAGCAGAAGCGAATGAGTGGGCATCCAATATCCTGATTCCCAAGTCGGCGTGGGAACAGTTTGTCGCTACATCGCCGCGCAGCGCGCACGTTGTCACAGCATTCGCCGAAGAGCAGGGCATAGCTCCTGGCATCGTCGTCGGTATGCTCCAGCACAAAGGATTCCTTCCCTGGACGCATCTGAATGGTCTCAAAGTTCGTTTGGCTTGGAAGTCTTAGCCGTCATGGCTGCCAGCACGACATTCTGAAGTCAGCAGCGCTACTGCGAGGCCATCTCACATTTGAGGACGCGGTCCTCAATGACAACACGACCGTAAGGCAGTGCCATTTTTGCCGGTGACATCGACATCGCGCAGGCTCTTGGCGATGTCACGCCAGTCTACGTGAATTGCGGCGGCGGCGACCGGGCCTGGCCAAGCTCGACGGGCAACGTTCCCCTGAAGCGGGGCGAGCGGGTCCATCCGTCGGCCGCAGTCGAAGACCCTTACGTCTTCAATCAGAACGGTAACGCCTTCACGCGCGAGGCGCCGGCAACTGTCGCCGCCTGGAGCAGTTTCTGACCATATCGAAACTTCGCCATTGCCCTCGCACTGAAGCGACATTGCGAGGCCCGCTCCCGTCTCGCACGTCCTCGCGCGGAATCAGCGAACGGAGTATCCCCCCGATCCGGAGGCGAGGAGAAGATCGAGTATTTTCTGCACCTTTGCCGCTACCCGGAACGATGGACCTTGCATCTTTCCCGTTCGAATGGAGGTGGCGAAGTGTTCGTAATTGGACGGCGCCGGTGGGCAGTCGACATCGCGCCAGACTTGGGTGTGGACGTCCTCGCCAACGCAAGTCCGCACCCGTGATTCGTTGCCGTTTGCCTCGAGCCGCAGGCCGCCCTTCGTTCCGCAGAGGTCGATGCGCAGATCGTTGGCGAAACCCGTCGCCCACCGCGTGGCATGGACGACGCCGACCGCACCGCTTTCCAGCTCCGCCTCCATGGTGAAGCCGTCATTGGCATCCAGGACGTACTCGCCAATGCGCTCGCCCTCCACCTTGCCGAATGTCTGCGCCCGGCCCTGGACCCTGATGATGTCTTCGCCGGCGACGTAGGTCGCCGCATCGATGACGTGGATGCCGATATCTCCAACAGCGCCATGGCTGCCATGGGCGGTCGACAGCCGCCACAGCCATCGGCGTTCGGTGCGCCAGTTACCCCAATGCTGCCCAACCAGCCAGCTTTGGAGATAGGAGGCATCGAAATGCCGCAACGGCCCCAGCACTCCTGAATCGACCACGCGCCGGGCCGCAGCCGTCGCCGGCCAGGGCCGAAGGGTCAGGTTGACCAGATTCACGACCCCGCGCGCCTCCGCCGCCTTGGTCATCTCCTCGGCGTCGGCGAAATTCATCGCCAGCGGCTTCTCGCACAGAACGTGTTTGCCGGCCGACAGCAGCGCCATAGTGGTCTCATGATGGGCGATGTCGGGGGTGACATTCGAGGCGGCGTCGAATTCGCCCCAGGCGATCGCGTCGTCCAGACTCGAAAATGTACGGTTCACGCCGAATTCGTTCGCAAATCTCGCAAGATTTTGCGCGTCAGGATCGACCGCGGCGACAATCTCCACATCGTCGATCGCGCCAAAGCCAATCGCGTGAAGGCGCGCCATCGTGCCGGCGCCAAGGATGAGAAGCTTGATCAACGTGTCACCTCGTCGGCCGTGCGCACGAAAACCTGCGTTCCGGGCACCGAGCCGCGTGTCTTTTGCAGCTCGCGGACGGCCAGCTTCACCGATCCGTCCAGGGCCACGGCCACATGCGTACATGTCATGGGGAAGCCTTCACGCTGGATCGAAGCCACGCCCGCCTGACGGTATCACAGGCGCCAACGAGACCCGATGCTTGGCGCTCATCGCGGGCCTGCAGGACGCTGGGCTCACTGTCGTTCGCGACATCGACTCGATCGGCACGGCGCCCGTGTACTACGCGTCAAAGCGCGACGCCGCTCTCGTCGTCGAACAAATGCATATGCTTCATGTCGGCGAAGAGTTTGACCGTCGCTCCGATCGCGGGGCGTGCACCGGTAATGCGGCAGACGACTTCGGTTTCACCGATCCGACTATAGATGAGCGTGTCGGCGCCGAGAGGCTCGGTAAGATCGACGACTACGTCGAGCGGCACCATGCCATCGCGACTCTGTTCGGTCCAAGTGTTCGTCACATTCTCGGGTCGGATGCCAAACACGACCGCCCGACCTGCGTGCGGTGCGAAGCGGTCGGCGAGTGACGTCGGCACCGGCAATCGGCGTCCTCCATCGGGAACAACCGCGAGCTCGCCGTTTTCGGCGACGACCGTGGCTTCGAGAAAGTTCATCGTCGGCGAGCCGATAAAGCTGGCAACGAAGCGATTGATCGGTCGTGCGTAGAGCTCGTCGGGCACGCCGATCTGGTCGATGCAGCCATCGCGCAGGACGACAATCCGGTCGGCCAGCGTCATCGCTTCGGTTTGGTCGTGAGTTACGTAGATGCTCGTCGCCCGGAACGCCATATGCAGCCGCTTGATCTGGGTGCGCATTTCAACGCGAAGCTTGGCGTCGAGGTTGGAAAGGGGTTCGTCGAACAGGAACAGCTTCGGCTCGCGCGCGATCGCCCGCCCGATCGCCACCCGTTGACGCTGACCGCCGGAGAGCTGCTTCGGCCTGCGGTTGAGATACTCTTTGATCTGAAGGATGTCAGCGGTTCGCTCAACCACTTCGTTGATCTTGGCGCGTGGCGTACCGCGCATTTTTAGCCCGAAACCGAGATTCTGGCGCACCGACATATGCGGATACAGCGCGTAGTCCTGGAAGACCATAGCGATGTCGCGGTCGCGCGGCGCGATGTCGTTGACAATGCGTTCATCGACTATGATATCGCCGCCGGTTACCGGCTCCAGGCCAGCGATCATGCGAAGAATTGTGCTCTTGCCGCACCCCGATGGCCCGACGAGCACGACAAACTCACCGTCGTTAATCTCGAAATCGATGCCGTGAATGACTTCGAGCTCGCCATATTTCTTGAACAGCCGATTGACCGCGACATGTGCCATCGGATAGTCCCTAAGCGTCGCTACGGGATGTCCCTACCGGACCCGCTCTATCCTCCAGTTGCGCAGCTTGAAGGGCGAAAAACGCGGGTTCGCGGCCCCCAGTCGGTCTTCCAATATATTAACCTCGTCGCTGAGCGTCCAGCCTTGAGCCGGCGCGATGTCGGCCGTGCTGCCGCAGGTCTCGTCCGCAGCGACAGCCTCCTCGGCGCCGGATTGCCAGGGCCACAGCCAAACCGGGTCGATATGCGCATTGCCGATCATATGAACATGCGTCGGACTTCTCACGGTCGTTGACGCACGGATAGTTGGCTACGACGCCTGTCCGGCTGAGGATCAGCCCTTCACCGCGCCCGCCATCAGGGCGCCCATGATGAAGCGTTGCAGGACCAGGAAGACGATGATCGCAGGGACAATGGACATGACGCTCGCTGCGGCCAGAAGCTGAGTCGAGGTCTGCAGATAAGTGCCCTGGAAATTGAAGATGCCGACGCTAATCGGAAGAAGCGCAGGCTTGCTGATCAGAATGAAGGGCACGATGAACTGAGACCAGCCGAGGATCGCGTTCAGCACGAACGCCGACGTGAGTCCGGGCAGGCTCAACGGCAGAACGACCCGCATGAAGGCGCCGAACCGGGTGCAACCGTCGATCATCGCCGCGTGCTCGAGGCTTTGTGGGATGCCGTCGAGGAAGCCCTTCAACATCCATGTGAACAGCGGCGCAGCGACGGCGATATAGAGCATGATAGCGCCGAAGTGGCTATCGGTCAGGCCGATGCTGTCCATGTAGCGGTAGAGCGGCACCATGATCACCAGCGGCGAAATCATCTGAAAGGCGAGGAGCCCGATCATCATCAGATGCCGATGGCGAAAGCGAAAGCGCGACAGTGCATAGGCTGCCGGCGTGGCAAAGAACATGGCGCCGAAGGCCCCGGCGACCGACAATATGAGACCGTTCCAAAGATACCTGGGGAAGAGTGGATTGCCGAGCACCGACAGATAGTTCTGGATTGTCGGGTCGCTCGGCCACAACCGAATGTCGCTCACATAGACCTCGGCGCTGGTGCGGATCGATAGCGAAACCAGCCACAGAAGCGGACCTGCGAAGAACAGGCAGATCACGCCATAGGCGATGTAAGTTGCGACGTCGGCGGTCCGGGCCCTTCGCGAAGTCGACACGATCATGTCTCCTTCGGCAGCAGCCGCACGTAGAAGAAGGTAAAGGCGAGGCTAATCAGCAGCAGCACGACGGCCAGCACCGCGCCGTTGGAAAGATCGAAATTGCGAAAGACGGTGTTGTAGGCGTAGAGCGCAAGAACCTCGGTAGCGCGTCCCGGTCCGCCGCCAGTAAGCGGAAGGATGAGATCGAAGGTGTTGAGCGTGAAAATGCTGATTAGGATCGTATTGATCAGCATGATCACCCTCAGCTGCGGCAGGGTGATGTACCAAAACTGCTTCAGGGCGTTGGCGCCGTCCACCTCGGCGGCCTCGTAAAGGCTGGGTGGAATGACCAGCAAGCCCGCATAGAGCAGGATCATGCTGAACGCCGTGCCGCGCCAGACGTTGGCGATCACCGCCGACCAGATAGCCAAGTCCGGGTCAGACAGCCAGGCGACCGGTGACAGACCACCTGCCCTGAGAAGGCCGTTTAGGAACCCGTAGCTCGCCTCGTTGAATATGAGCTGCCAGATGATACCGGCAGAAACGCCGGGAACGATCCATGAGGCGAGGATAATGACGCGGACCACCGACACACCGGGCAATCCGCGCTTGACGCCGCGGTGAAGGGCCATCGCAATCAGCAGGCCCAGGGTCAATTGCAGTACGACGCTGGCGACCACGAAGATGAGCGTGGTTCCCAGAATGTCCGGAAGGTCGGGATCGTCAGTTACCGTCTCATAGCTCGCCAGCGTGTAGTCGTATTGTGGATTGAGCAGCGTCGCGTCGGTGAAACCGAACCGGATGACGTCGATCGCGGGATAGACGTAGGTGACAAGCAGGAGAACAGCGAGCGGCGCAAGCCACACCAGGGGGTGCTCGGTTACCCGCCGCACCGGCGCGCGCCGCTCGCCTGAGGTCCTGGTGGCGCCGGCACTAACACTCATTCTTGATTTCTCGGCGGCCCCTACGCAAGCGTCCTGTCGGCGTAGGGGCCGCCGGGCGAACCTTTGAGAACCGCCCGGCGCGTTGTCGTCAATTTAGCCTTTGGCGTAGGCGTCCATCACTCTGTTCCACGCATCGTCGAGCGCGGCTTCGGGCTCTTTCGCACCTGACAGAACCTCACCCAACAAGATCTGAATCTGGTTCGAGATCTCGGGGTAGATCGGCACGCCCGGGCGGGCCCGGCCGTTGACCAGATATTCCTTGAGCTGGCCGAAATAGGGGGTCCCAAACGTCGGCAGTGTTTCGAACAAGTGCTGGCGGGTCGGCAACGTGCCTTCCACTTCATTCGCGGGGCCCATATAGACCTCGCGCATGAGAGCCGCGCAAATCGCTATCTTTTCCTCATCGTCGCTGAAAGCAGCGACCGTCCAACCGCCCGTTCCGGTGGCCCGCTGATCGAGCGTCGGGCCTGGCAGTTCGGATGCCTCCCATTTGGCGAACTCTTCCGGGGCCAAGGCCTCCTTCAACTGGAAGTGCTGCCAGTGACCGCCCATAAACATCGCGACAGTCCCGGCGATCGCCGCGGCGTTGAAGTCATCGTAGTTGGCGATGGTCGCCACCCTTCTCGGCGCAGCGCCACTGTCGACGAGGTCCTTGAAGAAATTTAGTGCCTTCAGCATCTTCTCTCGGTCCTCGCCCACGCCGAACACCGGCTTGCCGGTGTCGTCGACGAGATTCCCACCCTGACTCCAAAAGTGAGCGAGCCAATCGACGGAGGTGCCTTCCCAGCGACCGCCGTTAAAAATCAAGCCCTCAACGCCGCCGGCAGCAGCCTCGATCGCCGCGGCCTTGAGCTCGTCCCACGTCGCCGGTGCGTCCGGGACCAACTCGGTGTTGCGATAGAGAACGCGCAGGTCGGTGCCAAACCACCAGGCGTAGATCTCGCCGTCCGCCCCGGTTATGCCCTCGCGGATGAACGGGAACAGGTCGTCGATCTCCTCCTGACTGAAGAATTTCGTAACCGGCCTCAGAGCGTTGTTGCCCATGAACAGCGCGAGCTGGAATGAATCGACCGTCGCGCAGTCCGGCGCCCGCCCGGCTCTGGCCTGTTCCAGCAGGCGGGCGTGCTCGCCGCCGATGTCGCTGGTGAGAAACTCGAACTGGACCTGCCAGTCGGGATGATTCTCGGCGAATGCTTGCCAGACCTTCTTGTACGCCGCCCGCTGCGCGTCGCTCGGACTGTTGGGCGACTGCGTGGGGTTGGCCCGCATGGTCAGGATGTTCGGTGCGTCGGCAGCGCCGACGCGGTCGATGGTAACGAGCTCCTCGGCACTGGCGCTTGCCACCAAGCCAGCAACCAGCACGGTCGAGCACAGGAGCGATGTCAGAATCGGTATTCTCATCTTCCTCTCCCTGTTTGGCGATCTCGCAATTCTTGTTCTAAGGGGGGCGTACGACACGGCAGCCCCCCTGCGCGTCGATCACAGTCTTAGTTCTGGCAAGTATGCGAAACGGATTTTCGCTCGGCAATACTAGAGTGCGGGGAAGAGCCATGCTTCCGACCGATCCTGGCCCTCGGTGACACCGGCGGTCCCGTCGACGCGCCAATGGATGTGCGGATCGTCCTCGTAGCCGTCGCGGCCCGGCCCCGACCGGATATCCTCAAGCGAAACCGCCAGAACGCCGTTGGGAGAGCGCAACGTTGAAGCGACGACGCCGTCTGAGTGATCGAACCGCGTATGCGGGTCTTTCCGCGTCAGCGGCAGACCATCCGAATTTCGGGTTCGTTGTACCGGTGGGCCGATCCTGAAACATGGCATAGGTTGGGCGGGTAGACCGCGTGGCTGTGATCCAACACCACCGGAACGGAAGTGGGGAGGCAAGCATGAGGACGATCAAGGGACCGGCGATCTTCCTGGCCCAGTTCGCCGGCGACGCGCCGCCGTTCAACACGCTGAAGAACATCGGCGAGTGGGCCGCCTCGCTCGGCTTCAAGGGTGTGCAGCTGCCGTCATGGGACAAGCGGCTCTTCGACCTCGAGCAGGCGGCGGAGAGCAAGACCTATTGCGACGAAGTCAAGGGCACGCTGGGCGATCACGGCGTCGTCGTGACCGAGCTGTCGACCCATATGCAGGGCCAGCTGGTCGCCGTGCATCCCGCCTATGACGAGCCGTTCGACGCCTTCGCGCCAGCGCATGTGCACAAGAACCCGAAAGCACGCCAGGAATGGGCGGTTGACCAGCTCTACCTCGCGGCCAAGGCGTCGAAGAACCTGGAGCTGACGGAGCACGTCACATTCTCGGGCGGGCTTCTGTGGCCCTACCTCTATCCGTTTCCGCAGCGCCCACCGGGCCTGGTCGACACTGGCTTCGCGGAGCTGGCGCGACGGTGGCAGCCGATCTTGGATGCGTTCGACGACGCCGGCTGCGACCTCTGCTACGAAATCCACCCCACCGAGGACCTGCACGACGGCGTCACGTTCGAGATGTTTCTCGACAAGGTCGACAACCACCCGCGCTGCAACATCCTCTACGACCCCAGCCACTTCGTGCTGCAGCAGCTCGACTACCTCGCGTACATCGACATCTATCACGAGCGCATCAAGATGTTTCATGTCAAGGATGCGGAGTTCAATCCGACGGGGCGCCAGGGTGTCTATGGCAGCTACCAACCGTGGGTCGATCGCGCCGGCCGTTTCCGCTCGCTCGGCGACGGCCAGATCGATTTCGCGGCGATCTTCTCGAAGCTGGCGGCCCACGACTTCGCTGGCTGGGCGGTGCTGGAATGGGAGTGCTGCCTGAAGCACCCGGAGGACGGTGCGCGCGAGGGCGCCCAGTTCATCGCCGAGCACATTATCCGCGTGACCGAGACGGCCTTCGACGACTTCAGCGCCGGCGAGGCCGACGCGGGCAAGAGCCAGCGCATGCTCGGCCTGGCGTGACGGGGGCCGGCTATGGCGATTGACGCAGGCAAGGGCGAGGGCGCAGGCCTACGGCCGCAATTTGCTACAACGATTCGATCGCGCTCGGGCTGTTCCACGGCCTGATGCGGGAGGGTCTCTATCCCGGCAAGATCTTCGCGCTTTTCGGCCATGAAGATGTGGAGGAGACGAGCTTCGTCAGCCCGTCGCTGAGCGTCACGAAGGTTTCGCGCGACGAGAGGGGCAGGCGCGCTGCAACGGCGCTGCCGGAGCGGATCGACAATCCCGATGCCCCGCCGCAGCGTATCGTCCTGAAGACGGAACTCATTGTCAGGGAGACCTGCGGGACCGCGCCGCTGGCATCTTGATGAGCCGGGTGGAACCGCCGAATCCCGGCGCCTTCCTTAGCTTGCGCGATTTCGTCGGCTACACCGGCGGATCGCGGGGTCAGCGTCCCTTCAGTTTCTCCACGAGGCTGAACGCCACGCCCAGCCTCACAGAAAGACCGTGCCGCCGTCTACCATCAGGGTCTGGCCGGTGACCAGCCGGCTCGCATCGGACGCGAGGTAGAGCACGGTGCCGACCAGGTCGTCGGTCTCGAGGTTCTTCTGCAGGCTCTGGCCGGTGGCGACGGCCTGAAGCAGCTTGTCCTTCTTGGGCCCGAAGAACTCGTCAGTGCCCTCGGTCAGCACAGCGCTCGGCGCGATGGCGTTGACCCTGATCCAGTCGCGCCCGAGCTCGCGGGCGAGCGCGCGGGTCATGCCGATGACCGCCGCCTTCGACGTCGCGTAGTGGAGCCCAAAGGGCATGCCGTAGACCGCTGCGAGCGATGCGATGTTGACGATGGAGCCGCCGCCCGCCTCGCGCATGGCCGGTACGCACGCCTTGGTGCACTGCCAGACGCCGCGCACGTTGACGGCCATGGTCTTGTCCCACTCGTCCTGCGCGATCTTGTCGAAGCGCCCGCCCTGAATGTCGCCGTAGAGCGCTGCGTTGTTGATGAGCACGTCGATCCGTCCGAACTCGTTGACCGCGTGCTTGGCCATGGTCTCGCAGCTCGCCATGTCGGCGGCGTCGAGCGCGATGCCGGTGACGCGGCCGTTGGTCTTGCCGATGGCCTCCACGGTCTCGGCCGTATCGCGGATATCGGCCGCCACCACCGCAGCGCCCTCGCGCGCCAGCGCCTCGCAATAGGCCCGGCCCAAGCCCCGCCCGCCGCCGGTAACGACGGCGACTTTCCCAGCAAGCTGTGACATGGAGTCTCCCGCTTCTCTCGGATGCACGCGCGCCAGCCCGGCCGCGACGGCGCCAACGGGCCACGACATAGGCCACAACGGGCGCCGCCGCAAGCGAGTGATCTTTGTTCACTTCCCTCAATCGCCGGGCGCTCACTCCGTTCGCTTGGCTCCGCGCTTGCGCGCGCGGCGCAGTCGCGCCGTCCGGGCCTGCGGCCCGGCAGAGCGGAGGGGGAACGTGGCGGCGCCTTCCCCGCCGCGAGATGCTAATATGCCGCCCGCAAGTCCGAGCGTTGGAGGGAACGATGGCGACCGAGATCGTGGAGCTGCCCGAAGGGATCGCGCGCACGCTGCGCCGCAAGGACGACGACGGCGTGACGACGCTCACGCTGAACCGGCCCAAGTCGGGCAACAGCCTCTCCCACCGGCTGGTGCACGAGCTGCAGGACACCCTGGACGAGATCAGGGACGACCGCTCCGTGCGGGTGGTGATCCTGGCGGCGACAGGGCGGCTCTTCTGCACGGGCCACGACCTCAACGAATCGGTCGAGGCCATGAAGACGCCGGAGACCAAGCGCGAGGCCACCGCAACCTGCTCGCGCATGATGCAGAGCCTGATCGGCCTGCCTCAGCCGGTGATCGCCAAGGTGCACAGCATCGCCACGGCAGCGGGATGCGAGCTGGTCGCGAGCTGCGACCTGGTCTACGCCTCGTCGGAGGCCAAGTTCGCCACCCCGGGCGTCAACATTGGCTTCTGGTGCCATTCGCCGCAGGTGGCGGTGAGCCGCGCCGTCGCGCCCAAGCACGCCATGCAGATGCTGCTCACCGGCAAGATGGTGGATGCCGAGACCGCCTTCCGCATGGGGCTGGTGAGCGAGGTCGTGGCGCCCGACAAGCTGAACGAGCGGGTGGACGAGGTGGCGCGGCACATCGCGTCGAAGTCGGCCTACGCCATCGCCCAGGGCAAGCGGTCCTTCTACCGCCAGCTGGAGATGGACCGCGGCGATGCCTACGACTACGCCGGCGAGGTGATCTACCGCACCATCCAGGCCGACGACGCCCGCGAGGGCATCACGGCCTTCCTGGAGAAGCGGGAACCGGTCTGGCAGGACAGCTGACGCCGCGCTCTCCACCGGCCGATCAGAGCTTCTCGTCTATCCCCGCCTGCTTGAGAATATGGTTGGCGGTGTGCCGGCTCTTGATCTTGCTTGGGACGGTTATGACTATCCCGACCCGGCCCTAGAGCATATCCGAGATTGAGAGAATCATTAGGAATTCCCATTAGTTACGGAATGTGATTCAAGCTGGCTACTGGTGAAGGAGGCCAGCATGGATGACACAACCCTATTCGAGCGATCTTCGCGAGCGCGTGGTGCGGGCCCATTTGGCGGGCGAGCCGATCCGCCAGGTGGCGGCGCGCTTCGGCGTCAGCGTCTCCTCGGTGCCGAAGTGGGTGGCGCGCTACCGGGCGACGGGGAGTGTGGCGCCGGGCAAGGTCGGCGGTCACCGCCCCTGGCTGCTGGAGCCGCACCGGGAGCTGGTTCACAGGCTGGTCGCCGAGACGCCGCATCTGACGATCGACCGGCTTCGAGACCTGCTGGCCGCTGCGGGGATCGCGGTGAGCCGGGACACCATCTGGCGCTTCCTCAGGCGCGAGGGGCTGAGCTTCAAAAAAAACTCTGTTCGCCACTGAGCAGGCACGCGCCGCGGTCGCCCGAAAACGGGCGCGCTGGCAGGCGCTCAAGCGCCACCTCGACCCGGACCGCCTGGTCTTCGTGGACGAGACCTGGATCAAGACCAACATGGCACCGCTCAGGGGCTGGGCGCAGCGAGGCCGGCGCTTGAGGGCATATGCGCCTTATGGCCACTGGCGCACCATGACCTTCCTCGCCGCGCTCCGCGCAGACGGGATCGACGCCCCTTGCGTCTTCGACGGCCCCATCAACACCCGCTGCTTCCAGGCCTGGGTCGAACAAGAGCTCGTCCCCACGCTCAAGCCCGGCGACATCGTCATCCTCGACAATCTCGCAAGCCACAAGAGCAAGGCGGTCCGCCAAGCCATCCGCAGTACAGGCGCCCGCCTCTGGTTCCTCCCGCCCTACTCACCCGACCTCAACCCGATCGAACAGGCCTTCTCCAAGATCAAGCACTGGATGCGCAACGCGCAGAGGCGCGACTTCGAGGATACCTGGCGCCATCTCGGCCACCTCATCGGCACCATCGAGCCAAGCGAATGCCAAAACTACATCCGAAACGCCGGATACGGTTCCGTCTAAAACGGATATGCTCTAGCTTTGCCATTGTTCGTAGCTTGATCTGCCCTGGCGAATTTTGACCCAACCGGCCGCCTTCAGAAGGCTCTTTACCTTCCGGTCGTAAGTCGCCACCGCGTTACCCGTGCTAGGCGTGTGACGAAATCAGTGTTTCCTCGACGACATAGCGCGGTGCCCGTGCATTGACTCGGGACTGAGGAAGTCGGCGGCGTCCTTCTTGCACGGCTTGTTGTTCTGGCTGCTGAAGCCGCACTGTGACCTCCACGTCAGCATCGCACGGTACGTCCAGATTGCGTTCGAGTAGCTGCGGCACCATCTCCATGACGGCCTCAAGCATGCCGCCCAGCGTGTCCGCCTCAAGCGTCAGACCAGGAATGTCCTCGCTCGTGGCAACGAATACGTCGGTTTCCCCACAACGAAAAACATCGACGCTGTATGAGTTGGCCATCGCATCCTGCTCCAAGGTGCCCGTGCCGCGACGTTCCAATCCCGCACCGCATGAATTGCCGAAACGTTACGCTAGTCCCGCGCCGGGTACCAGTAGAGCGGGTCCGGGCGCTGGTAGCCCTCCGGGCGGTAGATCAGCTCCAGCGTCGTCTTGAGCGCGTCCTCGGTCTGGAAGTAGCAGAAGCGCACACCGCGCCAGCCGCCGCTCATTACCCGCTCGAATCCGCGCGCTTCCATGTCGGCGATGCAGCCGTCCATATCCAGGCCCGTGTCCTGCAGCAGGAAGCCCACGTGCTGCAGCCCCTCGCCGTGCTCGTCGAGAAACTCGTGGTAGATGCTGGGCCCCTCCAGCGGCTCGATCACCTCCCAGTTGAGATCGCCGGTCCAGGCCAGCGCGAGGCGCATCGAGAACTGGCCGGGACCGCCGCGAAAATACCTCTCGGTCAGGTCGGGCGGCCCGTATTCCTGCACCCACCAGGGGCCGATCCCCATGCGGTCGGCATAGTTGCGGATGCAGGCGTCGAGATCGCGGGTGACGATGCAGATCTGCCGGGTCTGGCCGATGAGGCTGTTGGGCAGGTCGGTGAAGACGTGGTCGGGCGAAGCGGCCATGGAAATTCCTCGTATCGCGGTTGGGTGAAGGTACCGGGCGGCTACCGGCCGCCCGGAGCGCGCGACCGCGCGCCGCGCCGAAGGCGCGTAGCCAAGCGAGCGGAGTGAGCGCCCGGCGCCTGAGGGATCATGATTAAACTGCTTCTAATGCGCGCCAGACGCGCTCCGGGGTGAGCGGCATGTCGATGTCGGTGACGCCGCGCTCCTTGAGCGCATCGAGCACGGCGTTCACCACGGCGGCGGGTGCCGGGATCGCGCCTGCCTCGCCGCAGCCCTTGATGCCGAGCGGATTCTGATTGGTCGGCACGCCGTTGGCGGCCAGCGCAAAGGGGGGCATGTCGTCGGCGCGGGGCAGGCAGTAGTCCATGAAGGAGCCGGAGAGCAGCTGGCCCGACTGCTCGTCATAGACGCAGTTCTCGAACACCGCCTGGCCCAGCCCCTGCGCCACGCCGCCGTGCACCTGGCCGTCCACCAGCACGGGATTGACGATGCGGCCGAAATCGTTGACCGCGGCGTAGTTGACGAGTGCCAGCCCGCCGGTCGCGGGATCGACCTCGACCTCGCAGATGTGGCAGCCGTTGGGGAAGGTGCCCTCCAGGGTCTCCGTCTGGCCGTTCGCGTCCAGCCCCGGCTCCATGCCTTCCGGCAGATTGGCGGGGTCTTTCGCCCGCGCCGCAAGCGTCATGATGTCGATGGCGCGGTCGGTGCCGGCGATGGAGAAATCGCCGTCGGCGAAGCGGATGTCCGCCGGCGCCACCTCCAGGATGTTGGCTGCGACCTGCGTGCCCTTGTCGATCACCTTGGCGGCGCCGTCCTCGATCGCGAGCGCCACCATGTAGGTGGAGCGCGAGCCGCCGCTGCCGCCGCCGCCGGGGAGGTCGTCGCTGTCACCCTCGATAAGATCGATGGCCTCGAAGGGAATGCCCAGGCTGTCGCCGAGCAGCTGGGCATAGGTGGTGACGTGGCCCTGGCCGGACGCGCGGGTGCCGGCGCTGAGGCTCACCCCGCCGTCGTCGCGGAAGCGGATGGCGACGTGCTCGGCCGGATCGCCCACGGTCGATTCGACGTAGATCGCGATGCCGATGCCGCGCAGCCTGCCCCGCGCCGCCGCCTCCCCGCGCCGCTCGGCGAAGCCCGACCACTCGGCGAGCGCCAGGCTGTCGTCCAGGATGCGAGCGTAATCACCCGAATCGTAGGTGAGGTCGAGCGGCACTTGGTAGGGCATCGCCGCCGCCGGAATCAGGTTGCGCCGGCGGATCTCGTCGGGCGTGAGGCCGAGCTTGGTCGCGGCCTTGTCCACCAGGCGCTCGACCACGTAGTTCGATTCCGGAATGCCGGCGCCGCGGTAGGCATCGGTGAAGACGGTGTTGGTGAGCACCCCTTCGACCTCGGCATGGATCGCGGGCGTGCGGTAGGCGTTCGCGAGCATGCGCGTGTAGAGCAGGGTCGGCGAGATCGGCCCGAGGTTGGAGACATAGGCGCCGAGATTGGCCAGCGTGCGCACGCGCAGGCCCAGGAACTGTCCGTCCTCATCGAGCGCCAGCGCCGCCCGCGTGATGTGGTCACGCGCCTGGGTGTCGCTCAGGAATCCCTCGATGCGCCCGCACAGCCAGCGCACCGGCCGCCCCAACTCGCGCGCAGCCCAGGCCACCAGGACGTGCTCGGGGTAAGTGAAGTATTTCATGCCGAAGCCGCCGCCGAGGTCGTGGGAGAGGATGCGCAGGCGGTCTTCCTCGATCCCCATAATGCCGGCGATGACGGCGCGCGCGCCGTGGACGTGCTGGCTGTTGATGTGGAGGGTGTAGCGCTCGCTCGCCGGGTCGTAGACGCCGAGCGCGCCGCGCGGCTCGATGGTGCTCACCACCACGCGGTTGTTGATCAGTTCAATTTCCACCGTGTGGGCTGCGGCTTTGAAGGCGGCCTCGGTGGCGGCGGCATCGCCCTGCGCCCAGACGCAGGAGAGATTGCCCGGCGCCTCGGGCCAGAGCTGGGGTGCGCCCGCCTCGCGCGCCTGCGCGGCGTCGACCACCGCCGGCAGCGGCTCGTACTCCACGTTCACCAGTTCCGCCGCATCCTGCGCGGCGGCGAGGGTCTCGGCCACGACCATGACCACCGCCTCGCCGACGTGGCGCACGCGGCCCTCCGGCAGCATCGGGTTGGGCGGATAGCAGGCGGGGCTGCCGTCCGGCAGCGTGAGCGGCACGAAGGCATCGGCGATGCAGGGCAGCGTGCCGAGGCCGGCCGCCGCTACGTCCGCGCCGGTATAGACGGCGAGCACGCCATCGGCGGCCGCACTTGCAGCCGTGTCGATTGCGGTTATGTCGGCGTGGGCAAGGGGTGAGCGCACGAAGCAGGCGTGGACCTCGCCTTCGAGCGAAACGTCGTCCTGGAACCGCCCGAGGCCCCTGAGCAGTACGTCGTCTTCCTTGCGCGGTGCCGATTGGCCGACGCCGAACCGTGCCATCGCTCCCTCCCCCGTCTCCTGAGGGCATGATAGGGAACTCGGCCGCAGGCGTCATCCGGGGCGGTCTCGTCTGCGCGCCGAGGCCCCCAGCCCTGCCCGACTCGGGCGTCTCTGTGCTACCTAGCCTGGAGAATGGCGCGCCCGTGTGGGCGCCCGCGAGCGAGCGAGAGGAGGAAGCGATGACGTTCGAGGAGAAGGTCGAGCGGCTCAACGCGATCGAGGACATCAAGCAGCTCAAGGCGCGCTACTGCCAGCTCTGCGACGCCGGCTACGACCCCGACGGCATCGCCGCGATGTTCGTGGAAGATGGTGTGTGGGACGGGGGCGAGAACTTCGGCTGCCATGTCGGGCGCGACGCGATCCACGGCTTCTTCTCAGGCATCTCCAACGACATCGTCTTCGCCGCCCACCTCGTGCTCAACCCGATCATCACGGTGGATGGCGACACCGCCAACGGCAAGTGGTGGCTGATCATGCCGTGCACCACCGAGCTCGGCGGTGGACCCAAGGAGGCGCGCTGGCTGCTCGCGGAATACGACGACGACTACGTCCGGGTCGACGGCACCTGGTACTACAAGCACCTGCGTATCGACCTGAAGTTCTTCACCCCGCACAAGGACGGCTGGGTGGAGACTTAAACCCTTCTAAGGTGGGCTAGAACTTCCGGTACACCCCGTTGAGGTCGGACATGGGGTGGCGGGGAGACATCTGGAACTTCACCAGCAGCTCGCGGGCGAGCATGTCGCGGTCCTGCTGGTTGTCGGGGAGCTCCAGGTCCTCGGGCACCGTGACCCAGCCGTTGATGTTGCGGTCGAACACCGCCGGCCGGCCTTCTTCGTAGCCCATGTGGACATCTTCCAGCCAGTTCAGGTCGGTCCAGCCCATGGTCTCGATATAGCGTGCGAGGAAGGGCGTGAGCCGCTCGTAATCGGGCACCAGGTTCACATCGTAGCGATAGCCGATGTGCTGGCCGATCTCCTTCTCGCGTTCACTGTCGAGGCCGCTCTGGCTCAGGAAGTAATCGACGTCGCCGGTCTTGTCGCTCATCGCGCCTCTCCGGTTCTAGTAGCGGTTCATGTCGGGGCGGCCGACGGTGTGCTGGGAGCCCGCGAGCGGAACTTGCGCCATGGCCGAGGCCTCCATGGTGAGCGCCGCGAGGTCCTCCGGCTCCAGGCTGTGCACGTCGGTCTTTCCGCAGGCCCGCGCCATCATCTGGCATTCCAGCGTCAGCGTGTGGAGGAAGTTGTAGACCCGCTCCGCCGCTTCGTCGGGGTCGAGCCGCTTGCGCAGCTCCGGGTCCTGGGTGGCGACGCCCACGGGGCAGCGCCCGGTGTGGCAGTGATAGCAGTATCCCGCCTCGACCCCGATCTCGCTCTCGAAGTCGGCCTCCGGGATGTCCTTGTTGCAGTTGAGCGCCATCATCACCGAGTGCCCGATGGCGACCGCATCGGCACCCAGTGCGAGCGCCTTGGCGATGTCGCCGCCGTTGCGGACGCCGCCGGCGTAGACGAGGCTGATGCTGCCGGTGGCGCCGAGGTCGTCGAGGGCCTTCCGCGCCTGGCGGATCGCCGCGATGCCGGGCACGCCGGTCTCCTCGGTCGCGAGATGCGGGCCGGCGCCGGTGGAGCCCTCCATCCCGTCGATGTAGATGCTGTCAGGGCCGGTCTTGATCGCCATGCGCACGTCGTCATAGACGCGGGCCGCGCCGAGCTTGAGCTGGATCGGGATCTCGGCGTTGGTGGCTTCGCGGATCTCGTTGATCTTGAGTGCGAGGTCGTCGGGCCCCAGCCAATCCGGATGCCGCGCGGGCGAGCGCTGGTCGATGCCGGCCGGCAGCGAGCGCATCTCGGCCACCTGGTCGGTCACCTTCTGCCCCATCAGATGGCCGCCGAGCCCCACCTTGCAGCCCTGGCCGATGAAGAACTCGCAGGCATCCGCGAGCCTCAGGTGGTGGGGATTGAAGCCGTAGCGGGACTGGATGCACTGGTAGAGCCACTTCTCGGAATAGCGGCGCTCGTCGGGGATCATGCCGCCCTCGCCGGAGCACGTGGCGGTGCCGGCCATGGTGGCGCCGCGGGCGAGCGCAGTCTTGGCTTCATACGAGAGCGCGCCGAAGCTCATGCCGGTGACGTAGACCGGGATGTCGAGCACCAGCGGGCGCTTGGCCTTGGGCCCGATCACCGTGGTGGTCGTGCACTTCTCTCGGTAGCCCTCGATGACGAAGCGCGTGAGCGTGCCCGGCAGGAAGGTGAGGTCGTCGAAGGTCGGGATATCCTTGAAGAGCGAGAAGCCCCGCATCCGGTAGCGGCCCAGCTCCGCCTTGATGTGGATGTCGTCGATCACCTCCGGCGAGAAGATGCTGCTCCGACCGAGGATGTGGCGGTTGCGGCTGGGCCGGTTGGCGACGGCTTCGCGTCTGTCGCTGGCCATGACTGGCTCCTTGCAGGGTAGCGAGAGGCTGCGCTCGACTAGAGCGCGATCTTCTTCTCGGTCGGCTCGAGGTTGTCGTAGTTCCAAAGCTGCTTGCCGGCCACGATCTTGGTGAGGTTCGCGACGCCGTTGGGCGCCTCCATCCCATAGGTCGAAAGCTTCCTCTCGAGCCAGCGCGCCTCGACGTCGGTGATCTCGCCGGGGACGGCATCGACGCCAAGGGAGGCGATGGTGCCGCCGACGAAGATCGTGCCGTCGTAGAGCGAATCGCCGAGGTTGGGGCCGGCGTCGCCGAGAATGACGATGCGCCCGCGCTGCATCATGAAGCCGGTAAACGCACCGGCACGGCCGCCGATGATGATGGTGCCACCCTTCATGTCGATGCCGGTGCGCGAGCCCACATCGCCCTTGCAGACCAGGTCTCCGCCCCGCAGCGCAGCGCCGAAGGTCGAGCCGCCGTTCTTCTCGATCACGACGACGCCCGCCATCATGTTCTCGGCGCAGGACCAGCCGACGCGGCCCTTGATGTGGACGTTGGGGCCGTCGATCAGGCCGCAGCCGAAATAGCCGAGGCTGCCCTCGAAATCGAGCTTCAGGCGATTGAGGATGCCGACGCCGAGGGAGTGCTTGGCCAGCGGGTTCTTGACCACGATGTGGCCGTAGCCCTCGCCCATCAGCTCGCGGATGCGGAGGTTGACGGCGGGCCCGTCCATCTCCGCCGCGTCGATCGTCGCCTTCTTGGTGAAGTCGACGTCGAAGCCTTCGGGATAGGTGTAGTTGTCGCCTTCCTCGGGGTAGAAGAAGACCTGCTGGGTGCGGCCGGCGAGCTGCTCGGCGTGCAGCCCCATGTCATGGGATTTGTGCCGGTCGGCGGGGCTCAGTTCTGCCATACCTTGACCTCCCCCTCGTAGGGATCCCAAGTGTCGATCTCGTCTGGCATGATGCCGCGGATCGCGACCTCCTCGGAGGCGAGACCGACGAAATCGTCGCTCTCGTAGAGCACCATCGGCTTGGCAGCCATCGTGTCCTTGGCCATGCCGAGGCTGTCCGCGGTCGCCACGAGATAGGTGAAGACGCCGTCGAGCTCACCCACCGAGCGATCCATCGCCTCCTTGAGCGTGTCGCCCCGCTCGATGCGGTCGGCGAGGTAGACCGCGATCAGCTCGGAGTCGCAGTTGGACATGAAGCGGTGGCCCCGGTGCTCCAGCGCCCGGCGGAACTTCCAGTAGTTGGTGAGCTGGCCGTTGTGGACCACGGAGATGTCGTTGAAGGGATAGGCCCAGTAGGGATGGGCCGAGCGGATATCGACGTCCGATTCCGTCGCCATCCGGGTATGGCCGATGGCGTGGGTACCCTGGAAGCCGGCGAGGTCGTACTGCTCGCTCACGATGGTGGCGTCGCCAAGATCCTTGATCAGCTCCAGCGCGCGTCCGAGGGAAAGTATCTCCGCTCCCTCGACGTCCTCGATGTAGTCGGCGAAGCGCTTGAGCCGCTGCTGGCCGCCATCGTCGTCGGCGGGAAAGCGCAGGCGGTAGCGGAACGCGTACTCGGTCGCCGCTTCCTCGTCGAGGATCTCCACATCCATGCTGCGGATGCGCGCATCGACCTCGGCCTTGCGGTCCTTGATCTGTTGGTGGATTTCGAAGCCTTTGCCGATGTCCTCCTGCTCCGCCACCTTGAAGCGCATCACGTGGTCGCTCTCGACCGGGATGCCGTAGATGGCGAAGCCGGTGGAATCCGGCCCGCGGTGCTTGAGCGCCTGGAGCATCGTGGTCATCTCCGCCCCGATGTCGCCGCTCGATCCGCGATGGATCAGTCCTGCTATCCCGCACATGGGCGCCTCGTCTTTCGCTTCTGTTAGGGCAGGCAGTCGAGATAGGTCTCGACGTCCCACTCGGTGACCGTGGACATGAAGCGCTCCCACTCGTCGCGCTTGTAGTGCATGAAGACCTTGAACATCTCGTCCGGCAGTGCGGACTTGATCACCTCATCGTTCTCCAGTGCGTCGAGCGCCTCGCCCAGGGACATCGGCAGCTTCTTCACCAGCTTGCCGGCCTCCATGGCCTGGTAAATGTTGCGCTCTTCCGGCTCGCCCGGGTCCAGATTACGTGAGATGCCGTTGTCGAAAGCTTTGATGATCGCTCCGGCCATCAGGTACGGATTGACCATCGAATCGACCGAGCGATACTCGAAGCGGCCCGGCGCCGAGACGCGCAGGCCGCAGGTCCGGTTCTGATAGCCCCAGTCGGCGAAGACCGGCGCCCAGAAGCCGGTATCCCAGAGCCTGCGGTAGGAGTTCACGGTCGACGACCCCAGCGCCGTCAGCGCGCCGAGATGCTCCATCACGCCGCCGATGCAGTTGAGGCCGACCGGGCCTGGCTTGTGGTCGTCGATCGACGGGTCCGGCATGAACAGGTTCTCGCCGCCCTTCCAGTAGCTGAAGGTGTCGTCCATGCCGGCGACCGGGTCTTGATGCAGCGTGTTGACCTGCTGCTCGCCGCCGCGCCAGAGCGAGAGATTGTGATGGCAGCCGCTCGCCGAGACCCCCATGAAGGGCTTGGACATGAAGCAGGCGAGGACGCCGTGCTCGCGCGCGACTTGGGCGCAAATCTGACGATAGGTGGTGAGCCGGTCGGCGGTCCTGAGCGCGTCGTCAAACATGAAGTTGAGCTCAAGCTGGCCCGGCGCGTCCTCGTGGTCGCCCTGGATCATGTCGAGACCCATGGCCTGGCCGTACTCGATCACCTGCATGAAGATCGGCCGGAGCTCCTCGAATTGGTCGATGTGGTAGCAGTTGGGCTTGGTCACGCCGCCGTCGGCCCCGCCGTCCGTGCCCCGCTTGAGCCACATCATCTCGGGCTCGGTGCCGTGGCGCATCTGCATCCCGTGCTTGGCCTGGAACTCATCGTGGATGATCCGCAGGTTGCCGCGGCAGTCCGAGGTCAGGTGCCCGCCGGGATTCTCGCGCTCCTCCCGGTTGCGGAAGCATGTGCAGAAGACGCGCGCAACGCGCTTGTCCCAGGGTAGCTGTACAAAGGTCTCGGGGTCGGGGATGCCGACCAATTCCGACGCTTCCGGCCCGTAACCAATGTAGTTGGAGTGGCGGTCGGTAAAGAGGTTCGCGGTCGAGCCGTAGACCAGCTGGAAGCCGCGCTCGGCGATCTGTTCCCAGTGATCGGCGGGGATGCCCTTGCCGACGATCCGCCCAGTGACGGAGACGAACTGATAGTAGATGTAGGTGACGCCGAGCTTGTCGATCTTGGCGCGCACCTGCCGCACCAGCTCGTCGCGGCCCTCCCTGTTCACATGGGCTTCAAGATCGGTCATCTCCGATTCCTCCCTGGCGATCGGCGGGTCTCGTCAGCTCCACGGGAAGGGGCTGTTGGAGACCGGGTGAAGGCGGCCTTCCGCAAAGCGCGAGAAGCGGAACGGCTCGAGCAGCGCGCTGTCCTGGCCCAGCAGCTCGTCGGCGACCAGCTTGCCGACGGCGAGCATCTTGTAGCCGTGGTTCGAATCGGCAATCACGTAGCAGTTCTCGCGGAAGCGGTCGAAGACGGGGAAGCTGTCGGCGGTGAACGCGCCGATCCCGCCCGAAGGCTCGTCGAGCCAATGCCCGATCTGGCCCCTGTAGCGGCTCTGGCAGTGGGCGAGCGCCGAGCACCACATCTCCCTGAACGCCGCGTTGACCACGAATTCCGGCGACTCCGGCCCGTAAGGGTCGATCGCCACGTCGGGCACCGGGGTCTTCACCTTGTAAGGCGCGGCACCGCCCTGAACGCCGCCGAAGTTGAAGTCCGGCTTGTAGTAGATGCCCCACATCTCGTCGGTGATCAGCCTGCCGTCCACGTCGGAGTAGAGCGGCTCGTCGGAATCGACGTGGATCACCGGCGGCATGGACCCGTCGTCGGCCATGCCAAAAGAGGGCTCGACCGCGAGCGTTCCCTCCTCCAGGCACCAGAAGCGCCACATGTCGACATCGCGGTGGAGAGTGCCTTCCAGGTCCTTGACGTCGATGCGCTCTGGCAACTCGAGCATGCCCCAGATGCGCGGCACCCAAGGGCCGACCGCCACGATCACCTGATCGACGCCGATGGAACCCTGGTCGGTCTCCACCGAGGTCACCGCCTTCGAGTTGGCGCCGAAACCGAAGCCCTTGACCTCGACTCCTGTGAGGATGCGCGCGCCGGCGCCTTTCGCCTTGTCGGCAAGGCCGTGCATCGAGGCCTTGTTGTTGGCGTAGCCGCCCCTCTTCTCGTGCAGGACGGAGGTGATGCCGGGCGCCTGCCAGTCGCTGAACAGGCCCTGCATGTACTTCGCACTCTCGGCCTCGCCTTCGATGAACTCGGACTCGTAACCGATTTCCCGCTGCTGCTCGGCGATCTCGGCGATTTGGCTACGCATGCTCTCCGGGCTGATCTGCATGTAGCCCACGGGATGGTAGTGGTAGGCCTTGGGGTCGCTCTCCCACTCCTCCACGCAGGCCGCCATCAACTCGCGCATCGCAGGCTGATAGTAGTTGTTGCGGACCACGCCGCAGGCGATGCCCGAGGCGCCGGCGGCAATGTCGGCCTTGTCCACCACCAGGATGTCGGCGGCGGCACCGTTGCCCTTTGCATTGAGCGAAGAGGCGAGGTGGTACGCGGTGCTGAGGCCGTGGATCCCGGCCCCGATGATCAGATACTTGGCGTGCCCCGGAAGCGCCATCCGTTCGCTCTCCTCGGCGTCTGTCGTCCGATATCGGGGGCGGACTCAAGCCGCAGCCCCTGAAATTGTCAAGCCAATTGTGGCCGGATCGGCGTGACCATTTATGAACCAATATGAATGAATGGTTGAACGATTGGTCAAAATTGATTAAAGCAAAGGGGCCCGCATGCGATCTGTGCCGTGACCTGCGACGTTTTGGGAGGCGACCGGGTCACGGAGCGGCGGGCGGCGCGCAACAAGAAATGGGCTGGCGCCATGGAGATCGAAGGCACTCAGGTCGGTAGCCAGAACGGCGGAATTCCGAGGCCGGCCGATTCGGCTGCGGATGCGATCGCGGCGCAGCTTGCGCGACGAATCCTCGACGGGTCGCTCGCGATGGGCGACCGTCTGCCGCCGGAGCGGAGCCTCGCCGAATCCTTCTCGGCCTCGCGCGGCACGGTGCGCGAGGCCTTGCGCTCGCTCTCGGCACGCGGCTTGGTGGCGCGCCGGGTGGGCAGCGGCACCTTCGTCATCTACGAGCCTGACGCCAGCGAGACCGACGTCTCCGAAATCACCTCGCCGCTGGAGCTGGTCGAGGTCCGCGCCGCTATCGAGCCGCAGATGGCCCGGCTCGCTGTGCGCAACGCCACGGCACGCGACATGGCCGCACTCGAGCGTGCGGTGGCCGAGATGGAAGGGGTGGAGGACGCCGAGAGCTTCTCGCTGGCCGACGAGATGTTTCACTTGAGGCTGGCGGAGGCCACCCACAACCCGCTGATCGTCGAGATCTATCACCGGATCAACCACGTCCGCGCCCACCAGCAATGGGACTCGATCAAGAACAAGATCCTGACGCCGGAGCAGATCACGGCCTACAACGCCGAGCACCGCGCGCTGCTCGCGGCACTCTCCCGCCGCGATGCGGAACGCGCCGTCGAAGTGCTCTCCGCCCACATGGAGCGCGCCCGCGCCGACCTGCTGGCCAGCGCCGGCTGAGCTGTCCCTGGCAAGGGCTCCAGGGCCCTCCTGCCGATTTCGGGGTGAGACGCCGCCCCGATTGTGTTTAGATTGACAGGATCGTCGCCTCCGCAACGATGCGGGGAGCGCTCGTCGCGTCACGACCATTAGTTGCCGCCTTCACGGGGCTGGACGCGGGCCTCATCGCGCGGCGCCACAGGGGAGACGACCATGAACGAGGACAAACTTCTCAAGCAGATGGTGAAGCGCGACCCGGTGCGCGGCGCGGCCGCCACCAGGCGCCAGGTGCTTCAGGGGATCGGTGCCGGCGCCTTGGCGCTCGGCGCGGGCGGCGCCCTCGCGGGGCGGGCCCAAGCCGCTGACGAACTGACGATGCTGACGTGGGACGGCTACGTGGACCCGCGCGTGCTCGACGGCTTCACCGACCAGTACGACACGGCGGTCAAGTACGAGCTGCACACCTCGGACCCGGATTCGGTCAACAAGCTCCGCGCCGGTGAGACCGCGATCTGGGACATCATCAACCTGAACAACCCGTGGGCGCGTGAGATGATGTGGCCCGAGGGGCTGATCGTCGAGCTCGACCGGGCCCGCTTCGAGCCCTACTTCGAGGCGATGCTGCCGATGTTCCATCCGCCCTACAAGTGGGCGATGAGCCTCGACAACGAGCATCTGCTGGGGGTGTGCCAGCGGGTCGACACGTTCGACTTCGTCGTCAATACCGACGTCATCTCGGCCGAGATGGGGAAGGACGAAGGCTGGGATCTGTTCAACAATCCCGACATGGCCGGCCGCTACGGCATCCTCGCCTACGACAACTGGAACATCATGCACATCTGCATGGCCGCCGGCCTGCACCCGTTCAAGATGAAGTCCGACGACGAGGTCGCTACGTTCGAGGAGGCGGCGCGGCGGCTCATCAACGGCGCGAAGATGGTCTCGGACGACTTCGTGGCCGTGAACCTCGCCGTGGTCAATGGCGAGATCGACATGTACTTCGGCGGCGGCACCTACTCGATCTCGGCGGCGCGGCTCGACGGGCTCACCAACCTCTATCACGTGGTGCCGAAGAGCGGGCCGGCCGACGGCAAAGGCGGGATCAACTGGATCGAGCTCAGCTCGGTGGTCAATAATCCCGACCTGCACCCGAAGGCCATGGACTGGATGGAGTACATTCTCCAGCCCGACACCTCCTACGCGGTGGCGACCGCCGGCGGCTTCCTGCTCCCGGTGGGGCAGATGTCGCAGCCGGAGTTGCTCGCCAAGTTCACGGCGGAGGAGCTCGACTCCTTCCAGTGGGACGAGTTCGACTACCGCATCTCGCACTCCGTCGAGTACGACGTGGTGCCGGACTACAACCGGCTCTACGACATCTACACGGCGGCGCGGCGCGAGAAGTCGTAAGCCCGGCCGGCTGCGGCGGGGGCGCGCGGCGACCGAGGCCGCGTGCCCCCGCTCTGATCGCACGCCCGGCCGGCCCCGGCCGGGCGGCGCATTTGCGAAGAGAGGATCGAGACGAGCGCCATGGTGGATGCCGCGCCCATCCTGCGCATGGTCAACCTGACCAAGCAGTTCGGCCGACTGGTTGCCGTGAACGACGTCAGCCTCGACATCCGGGAGGGCGAGTTCTTCACCATCGTGGGCCCGTCGGGGAGCGGCAAGACCACGCTGCTCCGCATGCTGGGCGGGCTGGAGAAGCCGACGGCAGGCGATATTTATCTCCGCGACGAGCGGGTCAACCAAGTGCCTGCCAACCGGCGGCCGACCTGCATGGTCTTCCAGTCGCTCGCTCTCTTCAATCACAAGACGGTCGGCCAGAACATCGAGTTCTCGCTGAAGATGCGAGGCGAAAGCCGCCGCGCCCGCCGCGAGCGCGGCCTTGCGCTGATGAACGTGGTGCAGCTGCCGGAGGACTACTACGACAAGTCCGTCACCAAGTGCTCGGGCGGTGAGCGCCAGCGCGTGGCACTGGCCCGCGCCTTGGCCTCCGATCCCGACATCCTGTTCTTCGACGAGCCGCTGTCGGCCATCGACTACCGCCTGCGCAAGCTGCTCGAGGTCGAGCTCAAGGACCTGCACCGCACCACCGGCAAGACCTTCGTCTACATCACCCACTCGCTGGAGGAAGCGATGGTGATGAGTGACCGCATCGGGATCATGCAGGAGGGGCGGCTGATCCAGATCGGCTCGCCCAACGAAATCTATCTCCAACCGCGCAACAAGTTCGTCTCCGAGTTCATGGGGGAGGTGAACACGCTCGCGGTGCAGGCGGGCGCGGACGGCGGCATCGACTGCCCCGCCTTCCAGCGCCGCTTCACCAGCCCGGCCCGGCCGGACGGCTTCGCCAACGGCTACCTCGTGATCCGGCCCGAATCCATGCGCTTCCTGAACGACCCCTCGGAGGCGGAGAACCATCTCGAGGGATCGCTCTTCAACGAGTACGCGCTGGGCTCTCGGGTGCAGTACCACGTGAGCGCCGGCGGCTCGATGTTCGTCGTCGAGAAGCTGCGCGAGCAGGCCTATCAGGGCGCGCTCAACGACGACGTCCTGATCGGCTGGGACGCCAAAGACAGCGTGCTTGTGACCGACTGATGACCGATCGCGCGGAAGCGCCCGCACCGCTGATCCGGCAGCCCGGGGTCGGGTCGCTCCTGCTCGGCTGGCTGCGCTCCCCCGGCGTGCTCAACGCCACGCCCGTTCTGATCTTCTTCCTGATCGGCTTCGTGGGCCCCCTGGTGATCGTGCTGGCCTTCAGCTTTACGCCTGAGCGCACCTTCGACCTCGGCGCCGGCTTCACCACAGAGAACTACGAGCACATCTTCACGGAGAGCTATTACATCTCCTTCATCTGGTCGTTCGCATTGGCCGGCCTCACCGTCCTCTGCAACCTGATGATCGGCTATCCGATCGCCTACGGCCTCTCCAAGCTGTTCGGCCGCTGGGCGGCGCCGGTCATGCTGGTGCTCGTCATCCCCCTCTTCGTCTCCGAGAACGTGCGGCTCTTCGGCTGGTATCTCTTCCTGATCAAGGGCGGCGGCATCCTGGCGGGCGGCCTCAAGACCGCCTTCGGCATCGACACCGGCACGTTGCTGTACGATCCCGGCACCATCTTGATGGGCATGATCTACGTCTATCTGCCCTTCACCCTGTTTCCCATCGTGCTCGGGCTCTCCATGGTGCCGCGCGATCAGGTCGAGGCCTCGCGCGACCTCGGCGCGAGTCGGTTCCAGATTTTCCGCGAGGTCGAGTTGCCGATCGCCATGCCGGGCATCCTGATTGGCGCGCTGCTGACCTTCGTGCTGGCGGTGGGCGCGATCTCCGAGGCCAAGCTCTTGGGCGGCCAGAACACGCCGGTGATCGCCCAGGACATCCAGCATGAGTTCACCTACGCGCAGAACTGGCCGCTGGGATCCGCGATCTCGGTGCTGGCCATCGTGGTGACTGGGTTCCTGGTGGTGCTGGTCATGCGCCGGCTCGACCTCGACCGGCTGCTGGGCCGACGATGATGTGCGCGGGCTGAGGATGCGATCTAATGGATGATGACAGAACTGGTACTGAACCTGGTACGGACGTAGAGCCGGACTCTCCAGCGCGCACTCGACGAGGACTAATGGGGTCAATTAAATCTGGAATTCAGGGAACATTTGTCGCTGGAATGGTAGTTATTTCGATTCCGGTAGGTATCGGATGGGCGGGAGGCGGAACTGCGGGAGCGGTAGTTGCCGGGATGGAAAAAGACTGGTTCAGTCTGGGTTTGAGCATAGTAATTCCCGGCTACGGAGCATACTACACAGTCAAGACGCTGGCATTTGATTCAGAATCGTCTGCAATTGTAGACCAGCTAAGGAATTTTGTGGTGTTGACGAATGCAGGTCCGACGTTTGACCAAGACTGCGTCGCTCATGGAGGAAAGCCGGCAGCAAATGTATTGGATTTGCAAGCAATGGAATCTAAAGTTCTAGCCGTGGACGGCATGGAATACCCGGTTCTTACTGAAGGTAACTCGGTATATGTACTTTATGCGTGGCCTACTGACGACCCACCGCGCATGGCGATTGGAGCTTGCCGATTTTCGGACGAATAGAATTGTTGATTTCGAATTGTTTCAAGCGATATGGGGAAAGCATTTCAATGAAAAAAGCAAGAAATAAGATTCCACTATTGGAATATTATTTTTCTCAAATTGGAGGAGGTATAAAATCATCAAGTTCTTCGACTAAACTTGATTGGAGTTGACCGCAATGGAAAACAAGCGCTGGGTCATATGGCTGATCGCGGTCTGGACCGGCGTGATCGCGCTCTTCCTCTACATCCCGATCTTCTCGGTCATCACGAGCTCGTTCGGCAAGTCCCGCTACTTCCGCTTCCCCGTAAAGGCGTGGAGCGACAAGTGGTACGACCAGACGCTGGACGCCAACCTGACCACGGATCTGCACCTCACCTCGTTCTATGTCGCAGGCTGCGTCGCGCTGATCGCGGTCGTTCTCGGCTTCTTCGGCGCCCTGGCCTTCGCCCGATACAACTGGCGCGGGCGCCAGTTCTATCAGCGGCTCATCATGCTGCCGATCTTCTTCCCCCAAGCCGTGCTCGGCCTGGCGCTCCTTCTCTGGTTCACCTTTGTCGGCGTGCTGCCGAGCTGGGAGGCGGCGGTCTTCGCCCATCTGGTCTGGATCGTGCCGATCGTGACGCTGGTGATCTCGATCCAGGTCTACGGCTTCGACGCAGCCCAGGAGGAGGCCGCCTACGACCTCGGCGCCAGCCGCTGGCAGGCCTTCCGCGAGATCACGCTGCCGGCGCTCGCGCCCGGCCTCTTCTCCGGCGCGCTCTTCGCCTTCCTGCTCTCCTGGGGCAACTTCCCGCTGTCGACCTTCACGACGGGCGCCGACAGCACGGTGACCGAGTGGCTCTACACCAAGATGGGCTCCGGCTACACGCCGATGATCCCGACCATGGGCGCGCTCTCGGTGTTCGGCGCCATCGTCATTCTCTTCGGCGGCTACATGTTCCTGATCGTGCAGCGACGGCGGCGGCTGGAGCGCAGCGAATAGGATCGGCCAGTTGCTGGTCAAACGACGTTCCGAACGAGCGTCGAGTTCCGGCACCAGTCGCGCAGGGAGTGGCTGATTTCGGCGAGAACGTCGCGATCCAGATGGACGCCGCGATAGACCGCGTGCCACCTGAGCGGTAACCCTTCTTCGGTCACCCTGATCTGCGCGATATCGTCTCGAAACTGGAAGTGGGCGACCGCCCAGCGGCTCAGGATCGACAAGCCGAACTCGGCCCGCACGAGCTCGATCACGGCCTCGGTGTGGCCTGCGTTCAACATCACGCTCGGCCGTTTTCCCGACCGCCGCCACAGCTGGTCCTCCTCGAACCCGTCTTCCTTGTGTGGCGAGTAGGTGATGTACGGGTAATCCATGAAATCGTCGGCTACGAGGAAGCGCTTGTTGGCCAATGGATGATCTCTGGGGCAGATGCAGACAAGCTCGTCGTCGAACAAAGCTACGGTCTCGACCTGTTTGGAGGTGATCTGCCCCGCCATGATGCCGAGATCGGCCTCCCCGCTTTCGATCGTGCGCACGGGCAGGCCGGGTGCGCTCGCAACGAACTCGAAGGCGAGGTTGGGCCGCTTCTCCTTCACGATCCTCAGGAATGCGGGCAGCCACCGATACGAGTTGTAGGCGAAGGTCGCAATTCGCACGATCTGGCTCTCTTCGCGTTCGCTGCCGGAGAGCAAGTGGGCTTCGACGTGGTGGGCCTCGTTCAGGATTGATTCGGCGCTCGACGCCAGGAGCTCGCCTGCCGTGTTCAGCCACACCTTGCGCCCACTTCGCACCGTCAGCTTCCGCCCAAGGCGCCGCTCCGCCTCGGCCAGACGATGGCTGATTGCCGATTGGGTCACGCCGAGCGCCGCTGCGGCTGCGGTGACGGTCTGGTGGTGACGCAGGGCCAGCACGGCACGGTAGTGGCGAAGCTCCAGCCGCGTCATTTAGCGAGCCCCATGGCAGACGGGCCGTAGACGCCGCGTCTCTGAGGGTCTGTCATCGTTTCGCCCAAAACCGGGAGCATGGGAGGCATGGTGGTGCCCCCTTCACGCCTGTTCGCCCGCACGATACATGAAACACACTCATGTGTTTGCGGAATTTTATGAATTCCGCGCGAGCCGCGACGAGGCGTAGCCTAGGGGGCACGACGCGATATTGAAGGACGTTGGGGATGGCTCGAGCCAGGAGCCGCGGCCGGCGGGTCGCGAACCGTAACACTGTCGAGCAATCGCCGTTCGGGCAGGTCCGCAATCCCTATGCCCCGATGAAGGTGCTCTCCGACGATCAGGTCGAGGCCCTTCATCATGCCTCCCTGCGAATTCTCCGCGACAACGGCATGGAGTTCCAGCTGCCGCGCGCAGTGGAAATCCTGTGCAAGGCCGGCGCAACGGTCGGCGAGGACGGCAAGCGGGTCCACTTCGACCCTGCATTCGTCGAGGAGAAGCTGGAGACGGTGCCGCGCAGGTTCACCCTGCACGGGCGCTCCAGCCATCGGGCTCTCGAGTTCGGCGGCACGCACGCCATCTGGGGCAGCGTGGGCTCGGCGCCCAACGTGTCGGATCGGGAGCGCGGACGGGTCACAGGCAATTTCGAGGACTACCAGAATCTCATCCGACTCAGTCACGCGCTCAATGCGGTGCATGCGCTGGCGGGCTACCCGGTGGAGCCCGTCGACCTGGCGGTCCGCACGCGGCACCTGCACGCGGTGGCGGCGTCGGTCACGCTCACCGACAAGCCCGTCTACGGCTATTCGATCGGTGCTGAGCGCATGGCGGATGCGATCGAGATCGTGCGCATAGCACGCGGAATCGGTCGCGACGACCTTATGCGCCAGCCTTCGATCCACACGGTGGTCAACTCCAACTCGCCGTTGATCTACGACGGCGGGCTCTTGGAAGGCGCGATCGTGATGGCGGAGCTGAACCAGCCGGTGGTCTACACCCCGTTTACTCTCTCCGGAGCCATGGCGCCGATCAACGTCGCAGGCGCACTCGTGCTCCAGAATGCCGAAGCGCTTGCCGGGATCGTCTTCTCCCAGTGCGTCAATCCCGGTGCGCCGGCCGTCTACGGCAGCTTCACTTCGAACGTGGACATGAAATCCGGCTCGCCTGCCTTCGGAACGCCGGAATACGCCAAGGCGACCGTCGCCACCGGCCAGCTCGCACGGCGTTACGGCATCCCCTGGCGCTCGTCCAACGCCACGGCGTCCAACTCGGCAGACGCCCAAGCTGCCTACGAATCGCAGATGTCCATCTGGCCGGTCGTGCTCGCCCAGGCCAACTACGTGATTCACGGGTTCGGCTGGCTCGAAGGAGGGCTCTGCGCGTCCTACGAGAAATTCATCATGGATGCCGAAATGGTCCAGATGATGCAGGCGTTTCTGAAGCCGCTGGATACCAGCGAGGAAGAGCTGGGGCTCGACGCCATCGCCGAGGTCGGCCCCGGCGGCCACTTCTTCGGCTGCGACCACACGATGGAACGCTACGAAACCGCCTTCTACCGGCCGATGCTCTCGGATTGGCGCAACTTCGAGAACTGGCGCGACAGCGGCGCGGTCGAGACATCGGACCGGGCCACGCGCATCTGGAAGCAGCTTCTCGCGGACTACGAGCCGCCGCCGCTCGATCCCGCCATTGCCGAGGAGCTCGACGACTTCGTGGCGCGGCGCGTCGCCGAAGGGGGCGCCCCGGAACGCTAACCTGCGAGAACGACTGGCACTGCCGGTCGACCGCCCCACGGCGGCAACGCAGGTGTTGTCTCTCCCGATGCTTCGCGTTCTAATCCCACCGCTTTTGGGAACGCGCGGGCAGCGCGCGACAGGGAGTAGCCGATGGCCTATCAAGTCACGGAAAAGGACCTTTACGTCGTCGACGAGTTCATGGCCAAGCCGATTGGCCACCACAGCCCCGACCTGCAGCGGGTGCTCAACACGCTGAGGGGTGCCGACGTGAAGGGCAAGCACTGCCTGGTCTGCACCAAGCCCGGCCGCGAGTGGCGCCTGGCCCAGCTATCGGGCGTGCGCGGCAAGCCGGTCAAGCTGCTCGACAAGACCTTCGACAACATCGACGACGCCGAACGCTACGTCTTCCGCCTGCGCTGGAAGCAGCACACCGGCAAGGCGCTGCCTGAGTAACCGCCGCGCGAGCGGCCTTCACGACGACCGACGAGCCGCCGTCCGGCGGTGGGGGAGCCTTACATGAACAGAGTCGCGGGCTATGCCGACCGCGTCAGCGTGACGCCGGGTGAGACCATCAACTTCATGGTGAGTTCCGAAGCCCCCTCCTACAAGTGCGACATCGTCCGCCTGATCTGCGGCGACGAGAATCCCGACGGGCCGGGCGTGAAGGAGAAGGTGGTCCGGACCAGCGCGAGCGGCACCTACGAGGGTCGCCGCCAAGTCTGCTACGACGGCTCCTTCATGGAGGTGCCGGCCCATCCCGCGATTCAGGCCCTTGAGAGCTTCACCTTCCAGGCCTTCATCTGGCCGACGACGCCCGATCGCGGCACTCAGGCGCTGATCTCCAACTGGCGCGACCGCGACAAGGCGGGTGCCGCCCTCATCATCACCAAGCAGGACGGCTCGCTCGCTCTCTGCCTCGGCGACGGCGAAGGCAACATCGAGGTGACCGCCACCAACCGCCCGCTGATCCCGCACCAGTGGTACTTCGTCGCCGCGTCCTACAACGCCGAGACCAACCAGATCACGCTGGTCCAGCAGCCGCTGAACGACTACCCGAACGTCAATCACGCACGCGTCCTGAAGAAAAACTCCAAGCTGAGCGGGCCGGGCAAGCACGACGCGCCGCTCACCATGGGCGCCTACTTCAAGCGCGTCGACAAGGGTCGGACCGTATGCGGCGGCTTCTACAACGGGCGCATCGACAGCCCGCGCGTCGCGAACCGCGTGCTGACCCCAGCGGAAATGGAGCTTGCCAAGACCCGCCCGGCCGACGGCGCGCTCGCCACCTCCATCGTCGGCGCCTGGGACTTCTCCCAAGGCATCACGACCACGAAGACGACCGATCTCTCCGCCAACGGACTGCACGGCAGCCTCGTCAACCTGCCGACCCGCGCCGTCACCGGCTGCCGTTGGGACGGCAGCGAGATGAACTGGCAGAACGCGCCGGAGCAGTACGGCGCGATCCACTTCCACGAGGACGACGTCTACGACGCGCGCTGGGAGGTGGACTTTTCGCTCACCTGCCCCAAGCGGCTGAAGAGCGGCGTCTACGCCGCACGGCTCCGGGGCGAAGGCGGCGGCGAGGAGTACATCCCCTTCGCCGTGCGCGCCCCGCGCGGCGCGCCGACCGCGAAGATCTGCTTCCTGCTGCCCACCGTGAGCTACATGGCCTACGCCAACACCAACATGTCCACCAACATGGGGGCGGCGCAGATTCTCACCGGCCGGCTCACGGTGCTCAACGAGAAGAACCTGCAGCGCAGCGAGCACCGGGAGTACGGTACCTCGCTCTACGACAGCCACATCGACGGCAGCGGGATCTGCTACTCCTCGCGGCTCAGGCCGGTCCTGAATTTCCGTCCGAAGGCGCTGGAATGGATCGGCGGCACCGAATCCACGCTCTGGCAGTTCAACGCCGACACGCACCTGACCGAGTGGCTGGAGGCGAAGGGCTTCGAATACGACGTCGTCACCGACGAGGACCTGCACTACGAGGGTCTGTCGGCGATCGAGGACTACACGGTCGTCCTCTCGGGCTCGCATCCCGAGTACCACTCCAAGGCGATGTGGGATGCGATGTACGCATATCAGCAGCGCGGCGGACGCCTCATGTATATGGGCGCCAACGGCTGGTACTGGCGCGTCGCCTTCCACACCGAGGTGCCGGGCTGCATCGAGGTGCGCCGCGCCGAGGACGGCATCCGCACCTGGATCGCGCGGCCCGGCGAGTACTATCACAGCTTCACGGGCGAGTACGGCGGGCTCTGGCGGCGCAACGGCCGGCCGCCGCAGATCATCGTCGGCACCGGCTTCAGCGCCCAGGGCTTCGACATCTCGTCCTACTACGTGCGCGAGCCGGACAGCTTCAAGAAGGAGGTCGCCTGGATCTTCGACGGAATCGGAAAGGACGAGAAGATCGGCGATTTCGGGCTGATCGGCGGCGGTGCGGCGGGGCTGGAGCTCGACCGGGCCGACCCGCTGCTGGGCACGCCGCCCAACACCTACGTGCTCGCGAGTTCCAAGGAGCACACCGACCTCTATCTCGTGGTCTGCGAGGAGCTCGACGTCAACCGGCCCAATGCCGACGGTACGCAGGACCCGCTGGTGCGTGCCGACATCGTGTTCTACGAGACCCCGAACGGCGGCGCCGTGTTCTCCACCAGCTCGATCGCCTGGTGCGGCAGCCTTGCCCACAACGACCACGACAACAATGTCTCGCGCATGACCGAGAACGTCCTGCGCCGCTTCGCCGATCCGACCCCGTTCTGAGCGAAACCCGGACCGGACGTTACCGGGGGCCGCGATGAGCGGCCCCATTCTAGAGGTCGAGGCCCTCACCAAGCGGTTCGGCAAGTTCACAGCGGTGGATGCGGTGAGCTTCACGGTCGCGCGCGGGGTGACCGCGGCCCTGCTCGGCGCCAACGGCGCCGGCAAGACCACCACCATGGCGATGATCCTGGGGCTATTACTGCCGAGCGCAGGCTCGGTGCGCATCTTCGGCAGCGACCTGGCGGCCAATCGCTACGCGCTGCTGCCGCGCATGAACTTCTCCTCGCCCTACACCGACCTGCCGCACCGGCTCACGGTACGCGAGAACCTGACCGTCTACGCCAAGCTCTACGGCCTCGACGGCGTCCGTCGGCGGATCGAGCGGATCGCCGAGACTCTCGATCTCGGCGACTTCCTCAAGCGGCCCACGGGCAAGCTCTCGGCGGGGCAGCGCACCAGGGTCGCGCTCGCCAAGGCCCTGCTCAACGACCCGGAACTGCTGCTGCTCGACGAGCCCTCGGCCTCGCTCGATCCCGATACCGCCGACTGGGTGCGGTGCGTGATCGAGCGCTACCGGGCCGCGACCGGCGCCACCATCCTGCTCGCCTCCCACAACATGGCCGAGGTCGAGCGGCTCTGCGACGACGTGTTCGTAATGGCGGGCGGCCGCATCGTCGAGAGCGGCACGCCCGGCGCCATGATCGAGCGCCACGGCCGCCGCACGCTGGAGGAGGTCTTCCTCGAGATTGTCCGGGGCACGGGCGACCTCGATGAGGCTGCGCAGTGATGGGGAACGGCCACGCCCCGGCTATGCCCTGGCGCGGGCCCGCCCAGCGGATCGGCGCAATGGTGCTGCGCCACACCTATCTGCTGCGGCGCTCGTGGCCGCGTCTGCTGGAGCTCACGTACTGGCCCACGGTTCAGGTGATCATCTGGGGCCTGGTCACCATGTTCCTCATCACCAACAGCTCGTGGTTCGCGCAGGCGGCGGGTGTCCTGCTCGCCGGTGTCATCCTGTGGGACATCATGTTCCGCGGCCAGATCGGCCTCTCCCTCGTGTTCATCGAGGAGATGTGGTCGCGCAATCTCGGCCACCTCTTCGTGAGCCCGCTGCGTCCGTGGGAGCTGATTTGCGCGCTCATGCTGATCAGCCTGATCCGGACGCTCATCGGGATGACGGGCGCGGTGGGCTTCGCCTTCCTGCTCTACGCCTTCTCGATCTTCGATCTCGGCTTCGCGCTGATCGGCTTCTTCGTGAACCTGATCGTGATGGGCTGGGCGGTGGGCTTCTTCGTCTGCGGCCTGGTGCTGCGCTACGGCCTGGGCGCAGAGAGTCTGGCCTGGTTCCTGATCTTCGCGCTGGCGCCCTTCAGCTGCATCTACTACCCGCTCTCGATCCTGCCCGACTGGCTGGAGCCGGTGGCCGCCATCCTGCCGTCCGCCCACGTCTTCGAGGGCATGCGCGCGCTCCTGGTCGACGGCACCTTCAGCGGCGATCACATGATGCGCGCGTGTCTGCTCAACATCGGCTGGATGGCGGCAAGCATCGCCACGTTTCTCGCCTTTCTGCGCAGCGCCCGCATCCGCGGCCTGCTGCATCAGATCGGGGAGTAGCTCTCAGTCTGCGGGGCCGCTGACTCCGGCCGATTCGAAGGTCGCCATGCCGTTGTGCGCGGCCACTGCCATGCGCACGAGCGCGGCGGCAAGCGACGCGCCCGAGGCTTCGCCGAGGCGCAGGCCGAGATCGAGCAGGGGCTCCAGCGAGAGCCCCTCCAGCAAGCGCCGATGCCCGGGCTCGGCCGAGCGGTGGGCCACTTGGGCGTGGTCGAGGCCGTCATCCCGCAACTTGGCGACGACCGCCGCCGCAGCGGTGCAGGCGAAGCCGTCGAGCAGCACGGGCACGCGGCTGTGCCGCGCCTGGACGACGGCGCCCGCGATCGCCGCAAGCTCCCGCCCGCCGACGCAGCTGAGCGCCGCCAAGGGATCGCTGAGTGCCTCGGCGTGCCGCGCGAGCGCCGCATCGACGGCTGCGGCCTTGCGCGCGAGCCCGTCGGCATCCACCCCGGTCCCCGGCCCCACCCACGCAGCGCCGTCGCCGCCGCAGAGCGCCGCGGCGAGCGTGGCTGCGGCGGTGGTGTTGCCGATGCCCATCTCGCCGAGGCAGAGCAGGTCGGCGCCATCGTCGACCGCCGCCATCCCCGCCTCCAACGCTGCGACGCACGCCGTCTCGCCGAGCGCGGGCGCCTGCGTCATGTCCTCGGTGGGCGTGTCGAGATCGAGGGGCACCACCGTCAGCGCCGCGCCCAGCGCCTCGCAGAGCTGGTTGATCGCCGCCCCGCCCGCCTCGAAGTTGGCCACCATCTGCGCCGTAACCGCCGCGGGATAGGCGGAGACGCCGCGCGCCGCGACCCCGTGATTGCCGGCGAAGACGACGACCTGGATGCGCTCGGCCCGCGGCGGGTGGCGCCCCTGCCACGCTGCCGCCCAGGTGGCGAGCGACTCGAGCCGGCCGAGGGCGCCGGCCGGCTTGGTGAGCTGCGCGTCGTGCGCCCGCGCCCGCTCGGCCGCCGCCTTGTCCGGCCCCGGCATGGCGGCCACGCGCGCGCGGAAGGCGCTCAGCGACCCGAGTCGAACGTCACCGGTCATGGCGCTGCCCGTTCCTCGCCCGTTTCTCCCTGTCCCTCTCCTCCCTGAGGGCGGGGAGGGAGCGTAGACGGTTTACGTACCCCTAACCCGCGTTTCTCGCCAGGATCATGGTCTGCGCGGCGCTCGGCGGCCAAAGCACGGTTCTCATCCAAGCGTCCGATCGCCCCGCCCCACGGCCGCATGCAGTCCGGCAACGAATGACGACAGACCGGCCGTGCGCAGCGGCACGAAGGGCTTCGCCGTCCGCTTGCAGAACGCCTTGGCCTTGAGGCAAGCGCCGTGACTGACGCAATCGACGGGACACAGCACCACGTCCGCCTGGCTCAGGACGCCGCCGAGCCGCACGATATTGTCGTCGACTCCGCCGTCGTGGTGGCTGAAGCGGCCGTTCATGTTCTCGACCAGCGAGCGGAAGTGACAGGGCAATGCGGAGTTCGCACATGGCAGGTTTGTCCGTTATTGTGCGGTCCGGTCTTCGCGGCGGCGTGCTCGCCGTTCGCGACTGAGTCGGACAGGCCGGCTTGAGGGCCGCCCCGCAGGGGGTGGAGCGGGGCGGCCCTGGTCTGCCGCGCTGTTCTGCTCGGCAGACCGCCGGAAAACGCTTACTCGAAGACGGCCTCGGGGTCGTCGAGGCTGTCCGAGCCCTCGAAGTCGATCGCGGCAAGGTTGAGCGCCGCGACCGCACCTCCGATTGCGCTCGTCTGCTCGGTCAGTGCGTCGATCGCCGCCTGCACCCGGGCGTTGCCCGTCGGGTTGCCTTCGCCGATCTGCTGATCGTAGGCCTCGCCGCCCTCGGCCGCGGCCACGACCTCGCCCATCGCCGCCATGGTGGCCTCGAGGCGCGCACGAAGCGCCGCGTCTGCATCGGGCGACACCGCCTGTTGTCTCGCGGTTTAGCCCGATAGGAACTCGGGTTTTTTTCCCACATTGGGCTGCCGGTGAATTCCCCGGGATTGTGGCCGAGCGTGGGATGGGTGGACCTGGCGGCTTTGCGTCGCCGGGGCGGTTTCGTAGTCTCGGACTGACGAGGAACAACAAGGAAGAGGCCCGCACGGGCTGATCCCCGCCGGGCCATGGCCGGTTTGCAGCTTCGTTACGAGACGGGGCTTACCGGCGAGGAATACGTTAAGACCGAGGCGTGGCGCGAGGCAAGGCTTGAGCGCTGCCCGAATCACCCGCACGGCGGATGTTCCGTGGGCAGCCACGGCACCTACGGGCGGAAGACCCCGCCCGGTGCGAAGGTTCCCCGCTGGTATTGCCGTGAGAGCCATACGACGATCAGCATGCTGGCCGACTGCCTGTCGTCGCGGCTGCCGGGCACGCTCGACGATCTGGAAGCGGTTGTTGTGGCGGCGGAGAAAGCCGGCAGCCTGGAGGAGGCAGCGAACGAGGTGCGCTGCCCCGAGGACGAAGACGCGATCGAGCTTCCCGGCGCGATGCGCTGGGTGCGCCACCGGCTTCGCCTGGTCCACAACGTTCTTGTCCGTGTCATCGGCCTGATCCCCGACCGGCTGGCGGGCTGCGCGGCCACCATGGTGGCGGTTCGCGAGCGTCTCAACAGCGACAGCGCCTTGATGGCGCTGCGTGGCCTGGTGTCTGAGCAACTGCAGATGCTGCCCGCCCCATTGGGCTTCCAACCCCACGGAATCGGCACGATGAGTCGCAAGGCGGGCTTCCAACACTCGATGGGGCCTGATCCCCCTCCGGCGGCGGCGTAGCGTCATGGTCCCGGGGCCGAAGAGCCCCAGCAACGAGGACCATGACATGAAGGAATCCGACGACGACCTTCGCCAGGCGATCGCGCTGTTCCGATACGGCGTCATCGCCGATCTGGTGCATCTGCCGATGGGCGCCAAGGGCGTCGGCGACAAGCTTCGCGAGAAGGCGAGCCAGACCTATGCCATCCCCGGAACCGACCGGACCCGTGTCGCCGCCGACACCATGCGGGACTGGATCAGGCATTATCGCGATGGCGGCTTCGAGGCGCTCTACCCCAGACCACGTAGCGACCGCGGGAAGCCCCGGCGGCTGCCGGCCGAGGTCGCCGAGCGCCTGGTCACGCTGAAGGTCGACAACCCGACCTGGCCGGTGCGCGCGATCATCCGCGCGGCCGTCGAGGAGGGCATCGATCACCCGCTCGCTCCATCCACCGTGCACCGGCTGCTGAGCCGCGAGGGGCTGTTCGACGGCAAGCCGCCGGACGGCGCCGACCGCCGCCGCTTCGCCTTCCGGGACGCCGGCGAGCTGTGGATGAGCGACGTCATGCACGGGCCGAAGGTCCGGCACGGCCGGAGCCGACGCAAGACCTACCTGATCGCCTTCATCGACGACGCCACCCGGGTCGTGCCCTTCGCCGCCTTCGCCATGGCCGAGAGCGTCCAGGCCTTCCTGCCCGTGTTCAAGAACGCGCTGATCCGCCGCGGCCTGCCGCAGCGCCTCTATGTCGACAACGGCGCCGCCTACCGCTCCCGCCAGCTCGCCCTGATCTGCGCGAAGCTGGGCATCGTGCTGGTGCATGCCAGGCCGTATCAACCAGCGGGAAAGGGCAAGATCGAACGGTGGTTCAGAACGCTTCGCGCCGGCTGGCTCGCCCATCTCGATGCGCCGGTCCTGGACAGCCTCCAGACGCTCAACCGCAGCCTGTGGGCGTGGATCGAGGGCGAGTATCACAACAGTCCGCATCGCGGCCTTGAGGGGCGCACCCCGCTCGAGCAATGGGCACTCGCCTCGGCCGCGGTCCGCTACCCCGACGCCACGCTGGACCTCGACGATATCTTCCTCTTCGAGGCCAAGCGGCTGGTCCACAAGGACCGCACCGTCAGCCTGAACGGCCGCGTCTACGAGGTCGACGCCCTGCTGGTCGGCCACAGGGTGGTGCTGCGCTACGACCCGGATGCGCCGCCGTCGCGGCCGCTCGGCGTGGTGCACGACGGCAAGCCTGTCGGCCAGGCAACCCGCCTCGACGCCTACGCCAACACCGCGGTGAAGCGCGGCCACTACTCCAAGAAGATCGAACCCGACGACCCGGCCCCAGAGCCGCCGCCCTCGCCGCTCAAGATGCGCAAGTTCAAGGAGGACGACTGATGTACCAGCGCCACTTCGCCTTCACCCGCATGCCCTTCGAGACCGTGGCGGAGACCGACGAGCTGTTCGAATCCAGCGCGCGCCGCGAGGCCGAGGCCCGGCTCGGCCACCTCATCGAGCTCAAGGGCATCGGCATGCTCACCGGTGAGGTCGGTGCCGGCAAGACAACCGTGTGCCGGCATCTTACCGCCCAGCTCCACCCCGGCCTGTTCCGAGTCCACTACGTCTCGCTGACCACCGGCAACGTGCTCGACATGTACAAGTCCATCGCCTGGGAGATCGGCATCACCGTCGAGCGCTCGCGATCCTCGGCCCACCACGCGATCAGGACCGAGATCTCGCGCCTCGCGACCGAGGCCAGGCAGTTCCCGGTGCTGGTCGTCGACGAGGCCCATCATCTGCGCAACGACGTGCTGGAGGACCTCCGCCTGCTGACCAACTTCGCGATGGACTCCGAGAACCGCATGTGCCTGATCCTGGTCGGGCTGACCGAGCTCAGGCGGCGGCTGTCGATGGCGGTGCACGAATCGCTCTCCCAGCGCGTCGTCGTCCGCCACCACCTCACCGGCCTCGACCGCGACGAGGTCGAGGCCTATCTGACCCACCGCCTGCGCCTCGCCGGATGCGAGCTGCCGCTGTTCGAGGACGCCGCCGTCGAGGCCCTGTTCCAGGGAACCCGCGGCCTGCCGCGCCAGGTCAACCGCCTCGCCCACTACGCGCTGTCGGCCGCCGCCCTGGAGAAGGCGAAGACGGTCAACGCCGGCCACCTCCAGAATGCCATCGAGGAGCTCAAGCCGTGACCGGCACCGGGGACGCGGCGGCGAACGGCTTCCCGACGCGGGCGCCGGTGGAGCTGGAGGACCGGCCGCGCCAGCAGCAGTGGCTCATCGACGGGCTGTGGGGGCGCCAGGCGGTCGGCATCGTCGGCGGCGAGCCCAAGTGCGGCAAGTCCTTCCTGGCGCTCGACCTCGCCGTCGCGGTCGCCGCCGGCGTCCCCTGCCTGCGCCGCTTCGCCGCCGACGAGCCAGGACCCGTCCTGCTGTTCGCCGCCGAGGACGCCGGCCACATCGTGCGTGCCCGGCTCCAGGGTATCGCGAGCGCCGCAGGCGCCCGGTTCGAGAGCCTCGACATCGCAGTCATCGACGTGCCCGCGCTGCGCCTCGATCATCGCGCCGACCGCCGGCGGCTGGTCGAGACGGTGCAACGCATCCGGCCCCGCCTCGTCGTCCTCGACCCCCTGGTCCGGCTGCACGGCGTCGACGAGAACACCGTCGCCGAGGTCGCCCCCATCCTCGGCTTCCTACGCGACATCCAGCGCCGCTTCGGAGCCGCCGTCCTGCTCGTCCACCACGCCCGCAAGAGCGGCGCCACAAGGCCCGGCCAGGCCCTGCGCGGAAGCTCGGAACTGCACGCGTGGGGCGATTCGAATCTCTACCTGCGCCGACGCGACAGGCAGATCGTCATGACCGTCGAGCACCGCGCCGCCCCCGGCCTCAATGACATCGAGATCGAACTCGCCGATGACGGCAAGGGGCCCGCGCTGCGCCTCCGCCAAGTGGATACTGCCGAGGCCGCGCCCGAGCCCGAAACCGCCGAACGGCGCATCCTCAAGGCGCTCGCCGAAGCCGGGACGCCGCTGTCGCAGCGCCAGATCCGCGAACGCGCCGCGACCCGGCACAAGACCGTCGGCGTCGTCCTCAAAAAGCTCGTCCGCGAAGGACGCGTCCGGCACGACGCCGAGGGGCACTACGGCCTCGCCGCGGGCCAGGCCGAAAAGGCCTCCCCGGCCGCCAACGGCAGCCACCCCGACAACGCCCGGTTCCCGGTTCCCGGTTCCGCCCATCCCTAGGGGTTCGAGGGGGAACCGCTCACGGGAACCACCCTCGCAAACCGCTCGTCAGGCTCCGGCCACGACAAGGCGTCGAGCGATCGGCCCATGGCCGAAAGCTCCGCTTACGGCCATGGATGCACTCAGTCGGGCGGACGGCGGCGGGTCACCCGAAGGGCCGTAGCGCAGCGAAGGAGCCGCGTAGCGGCTTGACGCGCCGACGGCCGGCCGACACCCCCCCACCCCCTCTCTTCCTTCCGACAATGACCAAACAGCGTGGGAAATCCGCCTCGCCGCCGCGCGAAATAATCCGGCAAATCTGCGGTCAGCTAATCTGGGAAACAACACCGCCGCAACTAGGTCGGAGACGCTCGGGCCATCGACCACCGAGCCGTCGATGCGCTCGTATGTGCCCAGGTAGATGTTCTGGATGCCGAGCGCGTCGTAGTAGTGCGAAGCGTGGGTGTTGTCGCTGAAGCAGTCGTGCTCCTCCTCGGGGTCGTGCAACAGCAAGCCGAGCTGCATGCGCTCGCCCGCCAGCTCGCCGTAGGAGAGGCTGCCCATGCCGGTGAAGATGGTGGCGATTCCTTCGCTGGCATCGCCGCCGACCAGGCCCTCGCGGGCCTCGCCGCCGGAGGCCCACTGAGCCGTCATCCATTCCAGGTCGTCGATCAGCAGGTCGGTGGCCGTCTGCAGGTAGGCCGCGCGGCGCTCGCAGTTGCCCGCCGTGCAGTCGGCCGTATCGAAGTCGCTGGCCGGCCGCGCGCCCGCACCGGGCCCGGTGCCGTTAAGGTCCTGGCCCCAGAGCAGGAACTCGACCGCGTGGTAGCCGGTCGCCACGTTGGCCTCCACACCGCCGAGCTCGTGCAGCGTCTCGCCGAGCAGCTCCTTGGTGATAGCGCTGGCATCGATGGACTCGCCCGAGAAGGTGAAGCTCGAGCTGGCGACGACGTTGGCCGTGTAGCCGGGGTTCTCCTCCGACTCCGTCCCGTAGCTCGCCGCGACATAGTCGATGAGACCCTCGTCGAGGGGCCAGGCGTTCACCTTGCCCTCCCAGTCGTCGACGATGGCGTTGCCGAAGCGGTAGACCTCGCTCTGCTGGTAGGGGACGCGGGCCGCGAGCCAGGCGTCCTTCGCGGCAGCCAGGTTCTCCTCGGTGGGCTCGGCGACAAGCCGGTTCACCGCGCCCTGCAGAGCACGAGCCGTGATCAGCGAGTCTTCGTACTTGGCATGGGCCAGGTCGGCATAATTCGTGAGCACGTCGCCCTCGGGCGTTGAGGCGGCTTGCTCGGTCGTTGCGGCAACGGTGCACGCCGGCAGCGCTACGAGCGCTGCCAGGGCTACAAGTGCTTTCTTCATGGTCAGTCTCCTCTCCTCCGAAGCTCTAGAGCTCGGCCACGAGTTGCACGATCTCCATCGCTACGATTGGGTCGTCGGTCGAGGCGCTCGCCGTGGCCAGTGCGTTCCGCGCGAGTGCTGCAACGGCCGCCGCGCTCAAACTTGTCCTTCCTGCAAACTTCATCGGTTGCCCCGTGACCACCACCCAAGCATGGCGATGTTGACAATCATATGCATTGCAATTGATAGTTGTTCTTATTTGCAGTCAACCCCCTTTTTGCGAAGGGTTCTCAATGAATGGGATGGCGCCTGTCCGCCCGGCATCCCAGAGCCGCCGGTCGCTAGGTGCGCTAGCACACATCGCGCCCACGGTTGCCGCCGCCCTTTCGATAGTCGTGGCGATCGCCGCCTCGCAGGCAGCGGAGCCTGAGGACGAGCGGGCGCGAGTCGCCGCGGTTACGCAACCCACTGAGGATTTCTCCAGGGCCGAGCCCTACGAGCGCAGGCCGGCGGGTGCCGCGACGGTGTTCAAGCGGCTGAATCGAAACGCGTTTTCGCACCCCTCTGCCAACATGGCATTCAAGCGCCAGCGTGATTTCAGGGTGGGCAACGGCATCTTCAGGAAGATTTGGGTGTCGGCGCCAAGCTCGACCACGTCGTCGGACGGGCTCGGCCCGCTCTTCAATGCGCGGGCCTGTCAGCGCTGTCACCTGAAGGACGGCCGCGGCCGCCCACCTGCGGCCGGCGAGCGCGCCGAAACGATGCTTCTGCGGCTCTCGATCCCGCCGCAGACCGACGACGACCGCGCGTCCCTGCGGGAGCACCGGCAGGCCACCATCCCCGAGCCCACCTACGGCGGGCAGCTCCAGAACTTCTCAATCCAGGGGATCGAGGGCGAAGGCGAGGTAACGATCGCCTATGAGGAGGTGCACGTGGCGCTGGCCGACGGCGAGGTCGTCAGCCTCCGCACCCCGACCTACGGCGTCTCAGGCCTCCACTATGGGCCGCTTCACCCTGAGACGATGCTCTCGCCCCGCGTCGCGCCGCCGGTCATCGGCATGGGGCTGCTCGAAGCGATATCCAACGCCGACATCCTTGCCGGCGCCGACCCCGACGACCGCGATGGCGACGGAGTTTCCGGACGGGCGAACCTGGTGTGGAGCGACGAGCACGATCGGCTCATGCTCGGCCGCTTCGGCTGGAAGGCAGGGCAGCCCAACGTCTCGCAGCAGGCCGCAGCGGCGTTTCGCGGCGATGTCGGCATCTCGACCCCGCTCTACGCGGCCCCCCACGGCGATTGCACCGGGGCCCAGGAGAGATGCCGGGCGGCGCCGCACGGCGGCGCCTCGGCTGAGGACACGGTCGAGGCAAGCGCCGCGCTCTTCGACCTGCTCGTCTTCTACACGCGCAACCTCGGGGTACCCGCGCGCCGCGACATCGGCGATCCGCAGGTGCTCGAAGGCAAGCGGCTCTTCTACGAAGCCAACTGCACCGGCTGCCACACGCCCAAGTTCGTGACCCGCCGGGATTCCATCGGGGAGGAGCAGTCATTCCAGCTCATCTGGCCCTACACCGACCTCCTGCTCCATGACATGGGCGAGGGCCTCGCCGACGGCCGGCCCGAGGGCGAGGCCGATGGACGCGAGTGGCGCACGCCACCGCTCTGGGGTATCGGGCTCACCGAGACCGTGAGCGGCCACACGATCTTTCTGCACGACGGCCGCGCACGCAGTCTTCTTGAAGCCATACTCTGGCACGGCGGCGAGGCGGAGGCGGCGAAAGAGCGTGTCGTCGCCATGACACGCGAGGAGCGTGCCGCCTTGCTCGCCTTCCTGCGCTCCCTCTGATCAACAGGTCCGCTGCCATGAAACACTTTTTCCTGCCACTCGCCTTGATCGGTTTGATCCTCGTTTGGGAGGCGTCCCCCTCACGCGCACAGGAGATCGCGCCGGCCGATTACGCCCGCGTCAATGCCGCCTTGGCGGAGACGCACGCACTGCCGCGCTACGAGCAGTTGGCGACGGCGACCGACGCTTTCGCGGCAGCTTCGGATACGTTCTGCGCAAGGGAGGGCGACGCGGATCGCGAACGGCTTCGCGCCGGCTTTCACGATGCGATGGATGCATGGATGGGAGTCCAGCATCTGCGCTTCGGCCCGGTCGACTCCCGAACGCGCGGCTTTCGCTTCTATTTCTGGCCGCAGGCTAGAAACAAGGTGAGCGAGGCGGTGGATGAACTGGTAGCCGCCGACGAGGATGACTCTGCGCTCGCCGCGCGTATCGGGCGTACCAATGTGGCGATCCAGGGCCTGCTGGCCGCCGAAGTCCTCGTCTACGACGAGCGCTACCTCGGTGCCGATACCAAGGGCTGCGGGCTGCTCACCGCCGTGGCTGCGAACATGCGTTCCATGGCGGCGGCGATATTGGCGGAGTGGCGTGAGGGCGATCCTTCCTTCGCCCGCGTCTTGGCGACGCCGGGCCCGGACAATGCGTATTTCGAAGACCATGCCGCCGCCACGCTCGCCTTCTTCCAGGGCTTCCACGACAGCATGCAGCTGATCTACGACATCAACCTGAAGCCCGTGATCGGCGACAGCGCGAAGACAGTTCGCCCCGTACTGGCGGAATCGCGGCTGAGCGGGCGCTCGCAGCGCAACATCGTCGTCACGATGGAGGCGTTGCAGGCGCTTTATGTTGGCAACGGCAACGGCGGCCTTGGCGATCTCACGGCTGCTTCCGACCCCAAGCTCGACCGCCTGATGCGGAAGGCGTTGCGCCTCACCCTCGCCACGGCGCAATCGGTCGAAGCCCCCGTGGAGAAGGCGGCGGCCGACCCTGCGCGACGCCCGCAGGTCGATAAACTTGCCAAGCAGATGCAGGCGCTGAAGCAGATCGTGAGAGACCGTCTGGCGCCCGCGATCGGTCTCGCCGTCGGGTTCAATGCCCTCGATGGGGATTGATCGCCGAAACGCGCTACTGCTGCTCGCCGGCGGGGTCGCCGGCTCCCTACTGCTGCCGCCGTCCCGCGCCGAAGCCGCCGCCCCTGACGCGCCGCCCTACCTGAGCGCTCGCGCTGCCGCGGCTGGCAGCCATCGGGTCAGCGGTTTTGGGGCGGATGGCACTGCGTTCTTCGATCTGTCGTTGCCAGGGCGCGGCCATTCGTTTGCGGCCCGTCCGAGTGGGCGCGAGGCCGTGCATTTCGCCAGGCGTCCGGGCCGTTTCGCGCTGGTCCTGGATCTCTTGCAGGGTGCCATCGTCCGCACGCTGGAGTTACCCGACGGGCGCCACTTCTACGGCCATGGCGTCTTCAGTCCGGACGGGCGGCTGCTCTACGCCACCGAGAACGATTTCGAGGGCGAGCGCGGCGTTATCGGTGTCTACGATGCACACGCCGGCTACCGGCGCGTCGGCGAGCTTCCGTCCCACGGCATGGGTCCGCACGAGATCGCGCTGCTCTCCGACGGCGAGACCCTCGTCGCCGCCAATGGCGGAATCGCGACGCACCCCGACTTGCCCCGCGTCAAGCTCAACCTGCCCACCATGGCGCCGTCGCTCTGCTATGTGGACAGGCGAAGCGGTGCGCTTCGGCGCGAAGTGACGCTCGACCCCGCCTTGCATCGGCTCAGCATCCGCCATCTGGCCGTGGGCCCCGACGATACGGTCGCGGTCGCCATGCAGAACGAGGGATCGGCGCACGACCGTGTCCCTCTGGTCGCCCTGCGGCGCGGGGCAGGCCCGCTGCGCCTCTTGGACGGGCCGCGCGACGTCCTGCGCGCCATGAAGAACTACTGCGGCAGCGTGTGCTTCGATCCGAGCGGCCGGACCATCGCCGTCTCCGCGCCGCGCGGCAGCCTCGTGACGTGCTGGGATGTCGGCACGGGCCGCTACCTGTCGTCGGCCACGGTGAGCGACGGCTGCGGCGTGGCTCCAGGTTCCAGGCCAGGCGAGTTCCTGGCCAGCAGCGGGCTGGGCGGCGTGGTCGTCGTCGACGCGCGCTCGGGCACGACACGACCGCTCGCCGTCGGTGGCCTAGAAGCCGCCCGCTGGGACAATCATCTGGTCGCCGCGTCGGTCCCCGGAGGGCGTGAGGCCTGAGAACGCACCTGACACGAATTCTCATTGACACTCGTTCGCATTCTCTTCAAGATTGGAGGGTGTAGAGTGGAGTGTCGCGATGTACGTGTGCGTCTGCAACGCGTATCGGGATAGCGAAATCCGCGCCGTGGCGCAGAACGGTGTGCGCTGCGCGCGCAAGGCCTATCAGGAGCTCGGCAACGGGCCCGAGTGCGGGCGCTGCCTCAGCTTCGCTCAAGGCCTGATCGACAGGATCCACGAAGACCGGCCGCACGGTGGCCAGCCCCCGCTCCGTCGGGATGCAGCCGTCGGCGAGAGCGCCAGCCTCTAATCCTCGCCTGAGCTCTTCCAAGACCGCAGGATGTCGAACAGGCGGCGCGGGCTAATCGTCGGCCGGCTCGCTCTGTAGCTGGACGTAATTCTCCAGGCCCATCCGCTTGATCAGCTCGTACTGGGTCTCCAGCCAGTCGACGTGCTCCTCCTCGCTCTCTAGGATCTCGCGCAGGAGGTGCCGGGTCACGTAGTCGTCGGCTTGCTCGCAATGTGCGATTCCCTCTCGCAAGGTGGGGATCGCCATGTTTTCGAGGGCGAGGTCGCAGTCGAGGATTTCCTTCACGTCCTCCCCGATCAGAAGCTTGCCGAGGTCCTGCAGATTGGGCAGGCCCTCGAGGAACAGGACGCGCTCGATGAGCTCATCCGCATGCTTCATCTCGTCGATGGATTGGTCGTACTCGTATTTCGCGAGCCTGGAGACGCCCCAGTTCCGGAGCATCCGGGAGTGCAGGAAATACTGGTTGATCGCGGTCAGCTCGTTCTTGAGCACCGCGTTGAGATACCCGATGACCTTCGCGTCGCCCCTCATTAACCCCTCCGCTCGTTCCAACGCGACTGTCGCGCGCGGCTGCATGCGGTGCTCGACCTATCGTCTGCCAATAGTCGTTACCCCGCCGTTGTCTTATATAATGGCGCAGTAAACAGATTATACAAGCACTAAATGATGAAGTTGGATCGAATCTGGATATGCTCCGAAGATAAAGTTCGTGTATTTATTGATATCCATTCCTATTATTCTTGACAATGAGAATAGATGTCATTAACGGCGGGAAACGCCTCTGTAATGAGACTGGGTTTCATTTCCCCGGCGACGATGACTCGATGGAGGCGTCGTTCTCTCACCCAAGACCGTGAGCGATATGGGCAAGTGCGCCACGACCGAACCGCGGGGTTTCTTGGATCCGGCGCCTTAGCCTATAAGGCGGGGCAGGACGCCGGGCCGGGGCAGCCCGGGCAAGAGGCACATGCGTTACGACGACGGCGACGAGGCTCCCCTCCAACAGAAGGCGTACCGCGCGGTGCGGGTCTGGCGGAGCGACCTTCGCGCCGCCCTGCTCTTCCTCACGCGGGTGCCGTTGAAGGCGGCTCGGCCGGAGGGCGAGGGCCCGACTCTCGGCCGTGCGGTCCGCGCCTTCCCCATCGTGGGCGCGCTGATCGGGCTCTTTGCCGGGATCGTCTATGCGATCGCCGCAGGGATCGGCCTGCCCGACATCGTGGCGGCGGTGCTCGCCATCGGCGCGGGCGCGCTGATCACCGGCGCGTTGCACGAGGACGGCCTCGCCGACATGGCGGACGGCTTCGGCGGCGGCAAGACCCGCGAACGCAAGCTCGCGATCATGCGGGACAGCCGTATCGGCGCCTACGGCGTGATCGTGCTGGTGGTCGTGCTGGCGGCGAAGGTGGGCGCCATCGCCGACCTGGAGGAGACCGGCCTCGTGATCGCCGCCATGGTCGCCGCCGCTGGCGTCTCGCGCGCGGCGATGCCGGCGGTCATGCTGTGGCTGGAGCCGGCACGGGCCGACGGCCTCGCCGCCGATGCCGGGCGGCCGCCGTCCACCCACGTGTGGACCGGGGTCGCCTTGGCGGCGGTGCTCGCCGTCGGTCTCCTGACCTGGAGCGGGCTCGTCGCCTTCCTCATCGCAGGCATCGGCACCGCCGCGGTTGCATGGCTTGCCGAACGCCAGGTCGGCGGCCACACTGGGGACGTGCTCGGCGGCGTCCAGCAGTTCGCCGAGGTCCTGTTCCTGCTCACCCTCGCGGCGGTTCGATGACCACCAAGACGACTGTGACCCGGTGGTGGTGGGTGCGCCACGCACCCGTCACCGACCATGGCGGCCGGCTTTACGGCCGCACCGACGTGCCCGCCAACACCAGCGAGCGGCCGCGCTTCGAGGCGCTGGCCCGCGCGCTGCCCCGGGATGCCGTGTGGCTCACCAGCAACCTGCTGCGCACCCATCAGACCGCCGACGCGATTGCCGAGGCCGGCCACGACGTGCCGGCGCGGAGCATCGAGGCGGACCTGGACGAGCAGGATTTCGGCGCCTGGCACGGCCTCACCTGGAGCGAGGTCGCCTCCGAGCGCGGCAGCGGCCTCGCCCACAAGTATTGGGTCGCGCCCGCCCACATCACGCCGCCGGAGGGCGAGAGCTTCGTCCAGGTGGTCGAGCGGGTCGCTGCCGCCGTCATGCGCAGGACCGCGCAGCACGCTGGCCGGGACATCGTCGCCGTGGCGCACGGGGGCTCGATCCGCGCCGCCCTCGCGCTGGCATTGGGTCTCGATGCGGAGCGCGCGCTCGCCTTCAGCATCGACAATCTCTCGATCACCTGCATCGACCACGTGGACGGCCCCGCCAAGGGCCAGGCCTGGCGCGTCGCCGCAGTCAACCTGCCACCGGACTGACGCGCCGGCACGCCTCGCGGCTGCACGGCGCGGGCTGAGCGCGTAGACTCGGCCCATGACACCCCAGGATGCGCCGAGTCTATTCGAAGATTCGGCACCTCGCCCGCTTGCGGACCGGCTGCGTCCGCGCACGCTCGACGAAGTGGTGGGCCAGGACCACCTGCTGCGCCCGGACGGCCCGCTCGGGCGCATGGTGGCGAGCGGCGCGCTGGCGTCGACCGTGCTCTGGGGGCCGCCGGGCTGCGGCAAGACCACCATCGCCCGCCTGCTCGCCGACCACACGGACATGCTGTTCGCGCCGCTGAGCGCGGTTTTTTCGGGCGTCGCCGACCTGCGCAAGATCTTCGACGAAGCGCGCTCGCGCCGCGCCGGCGGCAAGGGCACCCTGCTCTTCGTCGACGAGATCCACCGCTTCAACCGGGCGCAGCAGGATGCGTTCCTGCCCGTGGTCGAGGACGGCACCGTGATCCTCGTGGGCGCCACCACCGAGAATCCCTCGTTCGAGCTGAACGGCGCCCTGCTCTCCCGCTGCGCGGTGCTGGTGCTCAACCGCTTGGACGATACTGCACTGGAGACCCTGCTCACCCGCTGCGAAGAGGCCGAGGGCCGCACGCTGCCGCTCGAGACCGACGCGCGGCCCATGCTGCGCGCCATGGCCGACGGCGACGGCCGCGCGCTGATCAACCTGGCGGAGGCCCTGTTCGCCGCCGGCGCCACCCGGCCGCTCGATGTGGTTCAGCTGATGGAGACCGTGCAGCGCCGCGCGCCGCTCTACGACAAGTCGCAGGAGGGCCACTACAACCTGATCTCGGCGCTGCACAAGTCGCTGCGGGGCTCCGATACGGATGCCGCCCTCTACTGGCTCGCGCGCATGCTGGCGGGCGGCGAGGACCCCCGCTACATCGCGCGGCGCCTGGTGCGCTTCGCGGTCGAGGACGTGGGGCTCGCCGACCCGGACGCTCTGTCGCAGGCGCTCGCCGGCTGGGAGGCCTACGAGCGGCTGGGATCGCCCGAAGGCGAGCTCGCCATCGCCCAGACCGTGATCTATCTCGGCACGGCAGCGAAATCGAACGCGAGCTACCGCGCGCTCGGCCGGGCGATGCAGGCCGCGAAGGAGACGGGCTCGCTGATGCCGCCCAAGCACATCCTCAACGCGCCGACACAGCTGATGAAGGAGCTCGGCTACAGCGAAGGCTACGTCTACGACCACGACACCGAGGAAGGCTTCTCCGGCCAGAACTACTTCCCGGAGGAGATGCCGCGGCAGAGCTTCTACGCGCCGCGGGAGCGAGGCTTCGAGCGCGAGGTGCGGAAGCGCCTCGCCTACTGGCAGAAGCTGCGTGAAGGGACCGCGGCCGACGCCGCAACAGAGGAAGACGCGTGAAGGTCGCGCTCGCCATCGCGCTGGGCGGCGCATTGGGCTCGGTCGGGCGCTACTACGTCATGGGCGCGGCCGAGCGCTGGCTCGCCTCGCTCATCGGCGGGGGCTTCCCTTACGGCACGCTCACGGTAAACGTCGTGGGCTCGTTCATCCTCGGTGCCCTCGTGCACGGGCTCGCGGTTGCGTTCGACGCGGGCGAGGTGGTGCAGCGCTTTCTCTTCGTAGGCCTGCTCGGCGGCTTCACCACCTTCTCGGCCTTCTCGGCCGACAGCATCGGCCTGCTGGAGCGCGGCGAGGTCGGCCGGGCGCTGCTCTATATCGTGCTCTCGGTGGTGCTCTCGGTCGGCGGCTTCTATTGCGGGCTCAGGCTGGTGCGGGCCATCGTCTGATGGCGGGCGTCGCCACCCTGGAGATCGCGCCCGAGGACGGCGACCAGCGGCTCGATCGCTGGTTCAGGCGGCACTATCCCGCCCTCGGCCACGGCAGGCTGGAGAAGCTGCTGCGCACCGGCCAGATCCGGGTGAACGGCAAGCGAGCCCGCGCCGGCACCCGCCTTGCGCCCGGCGACCGGGTCCGCGTGCCGCCGCTGCCCGATCGGAACGAGAGCCAAGAGCGGCGCCCTACCCCGCCGCTCGACGAGGCCGATGCCGCCATGGTGCGGGCTGCGGTCATCTACCGCGATGCCGACATGATCGCGCTCGACAAGCCGCCGGGTCTGCCGGTGCAGGGCGGGAGCCGCGTCGCCCGCCACCTCGACGGGCTGCTCGGCGCGCTCCGCTTCGACGCGGCCGAGGCGCCCCGTCTGGTCCATCGGCTGGATCGCGACACCAGCGGCGTCCTACTGCTCGCCCGCCATGCGGCGGCGGCACGGGAGCTCACGGCCCTGTTTCGCGGCCGGGAGCTGCGCAAGCTCTATTGGGCGCTCGTCGTCGGCGTGCCGAAGCCCGCGCAGGGGCGGATCGACGCGCCGCTTGCCAAGCGTCAGGTGGGCGCGGGCGAGCGCGTGGTTGCGGCTGCCGAGGGCGGCCGGCGCGCGATCACGGATTATGCGTTGATCGAGACCGCAGGCCGGCGCCTCTCATGGCTCGCGCTCATGCCGCGCACGGGCCGCACCCATCAGCTTCGCGCACACACCGCACAGGTCTTCAGCCACCCCGTCGTGGGCGACGGCAAGTATGGCGGCGAGACGGCGTTCCCGGCCGGGTTCGAGCCGCGCCTGCACCTCCACGCCCGCGCGCTGGAGCTGCCGCGCAAGCGTGGTGCGCCGCTGGTGCTCACCGCGCCGCTGCCGCCGCACATGACGGCCGCGTGGCGCTTCCTCGGCTTCGATGCGGCTCCTGCCGGCGATCCGTTCGCGCCCTTCGAGGATGCGCCGTGAACGCGGCGAAGCCGAAACGCTTCTACAAGACCGCCGAGGCTGTCGAGGCCGCAGGCGGGCACGGCATCGCGCTCGACGGCAAGCCGGTGCGCACCCCGGCGGGCCGGCCGCTGGCGGTGCCGGGCGGGGCGCTCGCACGCGCCGTCGCCGGAGAATGGGCGGCACAGGGCGAGACTGTCGACCGCGAGACCATGCCGCTCACCCGCCTCGTCTGCACCGGGCTGGACCTGGTGCCGGAGCGGCGGCCCGAGATCGTGGCCGAGGTCGCGGCTTACGCCGAGACCGATCTCATCTGCTATCGGACCGACGCGCCGCCGGCGCTCGCCCGCCGCCAAGCCGCCGCCTGGGAGCCGCTGGTGACTTGGGCCGGCGAGCGATACGGCGCCCGCCTTGCAGTTACGAGCTCGATCGCCCCTGTTGCCCAGGCGCCGGAGGCCCTCGAAGCCCTGCGGGATGCGGTTGCGGGCGAGGACGACTTCGCTCTTGCCGGGCTGAGCGCGGCGACGCGGGCCTTCGGCTCGCTGGTGATCGCGCTCGCCATGCGCGCGGGCCGGCTCGACGCCGGGGCCGCCGCCGATGCCTCGCTGGTGGACGAGCGCTACCAGCTCGAGCGCTGGGGCGACGATGCGGAGCTCGCTGCGCGCTGCGCCCGCGTCGCTCGCGACGCCGCCGACGCCGAGCGCCTGTTTCGCCTGCTCGCCGCCTGACCGAGCGCCTCGGATGGCGCGGTGATGCTTGCATCCGGCGGGCCCTGCGGATAGGGTGGCGCGCCGCCGGGCCGGGGCCGGTTCGGCTCACGTGAGGAGTGTGACCTATGGCACGAGTGACAGTCGAAGATTGCGTCGGCTTGGTGCCGAACCGGTTCGAGCTGGTGCTGCTCGCCGCGCAGCGCGCGCGCGACATTCGCTCAGGCGCGGAGCTCACGGTCGAGAAGGACAACGACAAGAACGCCGTCATCGCACTCCGCGAGATTGCCGATGAGACCATCGACCTCGAAACGCTCCGCTATGAGCTGGAGCACGGGCGCGAGGTGGACACCGAGATCGACGAGCCGGACGAGGATGCCATGGCGGTGCTGGCGGCCGAAGCCGCATGGGCCGGCGTGACCGGCCAGACCCCGCCCGTCGAGGAAGAGGCCGCGGCGCCCGAAGACGAGGGTGAGGCGGCAGAAGAGCCGGCGATCGAGGCAGAAGCGGCGGCGGACGTAGAGGAGTAGCGCCGGCCGGGCGCGTCAGCGGACGTGATCCGGCAATACGAACTCGTTGAGCGCGTCAAGAGCTACGAGCCCTCAGCGGACGAAGCTCTTCTTAACCGCGCCTACGTCTTCTCGATGAAGGCGCACGGCACTCAGACCCGCGCCAGCGGCGACCCCTACTTCGCCCATCCGATCGAGGTCGCCGGCATCCTGACCGAGCTCAAGCTCGACAGCACCTCGATCGCGACCGCGCTGCTTCACGACACCGTGGAGGACACGGTCGCCACCATCGAGGAAATCAACGACCTCTTCGGCGAAGACACGGCCCGGCTCGTCGACGGCGTGACCAAGCTGAGCCGGCTGGAGCTGCAGTCCGACCAGGCGCATCAGGCGGAGAACCTGCGCAAGTTCCTGCTCGCGCTCTCGGAGGATATCCGCGTCCTCCTGGTCAAGCTCGCCGACCGCCTCCACAACATGCGCACGCTGCACTACGTGCCCGACGAGAGGAAGCGGCAGCGGATCGCCAAGGAGACGATGGAGATCTACGCGCCGCTCGCGGAGCGCATCGGGCTTCAGGCCTTCAAGGCGGAGCTCGAAGATCTCGCCTTCAAGGAGCTCAATCCCGACGGCTTCCACACCATGGAGACCCGGCTCGAGGCGCTTCGCGAAGAGGCCGGCGGCATGGTCGAGAGGGTCACCCAATCCCTCATCGATACGCTCCGGAACAATCGACTGCGGGCCACCGTCTCCGGCCGCGAAAAGCGGCCCTACTCCATCTGGGAGAAGATGCAGCGCAAGAAGCTGGCCTTCGAGCAGCTGACCGATATCGTCGGCTTTCGCGTCGTCACCGACAGCGAAGAGGACTGCTACCGGGCGCTCGGCATCGTGCACCGCACCTACCCGATGGTACCGGGCCGCTTCAAGGACTACATCTCGACGCCAAAGCCCAACGGCTACCGCTCGCTGCACACCGCGGTCATCGGGCCCGAGCAGCGGCGCATCGAGATCCAGATTCGCACACGCGACATGCACGAGGAGGCCCAGTACGGCGTCGCCGCCCACTGGCTGTTCAAGCAGGCGGGCGACGTTCACGACGACCGTCAGCAGCGTTGGCTTCGTCCCTTGCTCGAGATCCTCGACAAGGCCTCGGGGCCTGAGGAGCTGCTGGAGCACGCCAAGCTCGAAATGTTCCAGGACGAAGTGTTCTGTTTCTCCCCCCGCGGGGCCCTGATCACGCTCCCGCGCGGGGCGACGCCGGTGGATTTCGCCTATGCAGTGCACACCGATGTCGGCGACACCACGGTCGGTGCCAAGGTCAACGGGCGCATGGTGCCGCTCTGGACCCAACTGGATAACGGCGATCAGGTGGAGATTCTGCGCTCGAGCGTGCCGCAGCCGCAGCCGGCCTGGGAGAGCTTCGTCGCGACCGGCAAGGCGCGGACCTGCATCCGCCGCTTCACGCGGCTCAAGAAGCGGGAGCAGTTCATCGCCCTCGGCCGGTCCGTTGCCGAGAAGCTGTGTCGCGAGGCCGGCGCAGACTATTCGGAGGCGCTGCTGGAGGACGCGCTCTCCCGCCTCAAGCAGCGCTCAGTGGGCGACATGCTGGCGGCCCTCGGGCGCGGCGATCTCACCAGCGGCGAGGTCGAGGAGGCCCTCTTCCCCGCCCGCAGTCTCCAGGGCATCGCGCGGCGTGCGCTCTCGGTCGCGCGCGGGCGGCGCGGCGCCAAGGCCGGCGACAGCGGCATCCCCGTGCGCGGGCTGATCCCCGGCATGGCCGTGCACCTCGCCGAGTGCTGCAATCCGCTGCCGGGCGAGCGCATCGTGGGCATCGTCACCACCGGCAAGGGTGTGACGATCCACACCATCGACTGCGACACGCTGGAAAGTTTTGGCGACACGCCCGAGCGCTGGCTCGATCTCTCCTGGGAGGCGGACGCGGACGAGAAAGGCGTCCATGTCGGCCGTCTCAACCTGGTGGTCGCGAACGAGACCGGCAGCCTCAGCAAGCTGACCACGGCGATCGCCAAGAACAACGGCAACATCAGCAATCTCAAGATCACCAGCCGCTCCCTCGATTTCTTCGAGATGTTGGTCGATGTCGAGGTCAAGGACGCGAGACACCTCGGCAATATCGTGGCGGCCTTGCGGGCGGTGACGTCGGTGAGCAGCGTCGAGCGCGAGCGCGCGCGCCACTGAGCGGAGCCCGGCCCAATCGGGCGCAGAAGACGGGTTGCCGATGTCGCTAGCAAGTGCATTTGTCCGGTTTTGGTAGCACATTGATTGTCCGCTTCTGTTGTTGCGGTTGGCCCTGTGGGGAAGTGGTCAGGCGCTTTGCGGCTGTCCACTTATCCACAGGGCTTGGTCTGGCCGCGTCGAAGCGTCTCACGCGGCCTGCCGGGTCTGTGTGTCGATGGGCTCTCCGTCGGCGCGGTAGCGGGCGAGACATCGGGGCCCGTGGAAGATGGCCAGGGTTCCGTCGGGATACTCGTGCACGCGGACGGTGGCCTTGACGTAGTGCGCCCTGGCCGGGGAGGCGGGGATTTGGAGCCTGCGTTGGCCGTAGCGCACGGTGTTGTCGTTTCCGACCACACGCTCTTCCTGGCGACAGAGGATGTTGTCGGCCTGGTCGGGCGGGACGAGGGGGACGAAGGCGCTGTCTTCGAGCGCAGGCTCGGTGGCGAAGCGTCGGTTGTGGTCGGGCAGGTAGCTCTCTTCGATGAAGCGGTTTGCGGCCTCGATCTCGGTGATGCCGGCGAGGCTGAGTTCCTTGACCAGGCGGTCCTGGAGGGTGCCGAAGGTGCGCTCGGATCGGCCGCGCGCCTGGGGCGAGTAGGCGGCGATGTGGTCTATGCCGAGCTGGTGCAGGGCGCGGCCGACCTGGGTGCGCCTGTCCTTGACGACCTTGCCGCCCGCCTCTGGGGTGTGAAAGTAGTGGCTGGCACGGTCGGTATAGAGGCTGCCGGGCAGGCCCTCGGTGCGGAACACCTGCTTCAGCGCGCGGAAGGTGGACGCGGTGCCTTCCTCGTCGACCAGGAAGGCCGAGTAGATCTCGCTCGTGGCGTCGTCCATGGTGACGATGAGGTCGAGAGGCGGCTGGCCGGCGAGCCATTCATGCCGCGAGCCGTCCTGATGGAGCATCATGCCGACGCAGGGCTTGCGCTGGCGCCGGCGGCGGTGGGCGCCGCGCCTTCGTGCCCTGGGGACCAGGCCTGCGCGCTGCAACGTGGTCTTGGTCCAGGTGTAGCTCCAGGCGAAGCCGTGGTGGGTGCGCAGATGGTCGTGGAAGTGCTTGACCGTCCAGCCCATGTGGCGGCTTCGGTACTCGTCGAGCATCCAGGCCACCCGATCGGCCGGCACGCGGCGCGCAGACGCCTTGCCGAGCCTGCGGTCGAAGAGGCCGTCCAAGCCTTCCTCCTCATAGCGCCGCCGGTAGCGGTGGAAGCTGCGCTCGCTCATCCCCAGAAGCTCCGCCGCCTCCAGGGCCGAAAGCCGCCGTGCCTGCCAATGGCCCAGAACATCACAAAAGCTCTGCATCCTGCGTTCCTGTAGCAACGCCGTCCGGTTCATCGCGGTCCCTCCCCACGGAGAAACCAAACCGGACAACTCGTGTGCTACCTAAACCGGACACATCATCTGCTAGAGCATATCCGAGATTGAGAGAATCATTAGGAATTCCCATTAGTTACGGAATGTGATTCAAGCTGGCTACTGGTGAAGGAGGCCAGCATGGATGACACAACCCTATTCGAGCGATCTTCGCGAGCGCGTGGTGCGGGCCCATTTGGCGGGCGAGCCGATCCGCCAGGTGGCGGCGCGCTTCGGTGTCAGCGTCTCCTCGGTGCCGAAGTGGGTGGCGCGCTACCGGGCGACGGGGAGTGTGGCGCCGGGCAAGGTCGGCGGTCACCGCCCCTGGCTGCTGGAGCCGCACCGGGAGCTGGTTCACAGGCTGGTCGCCGAGACGCCGCATCTGACGATCGACCGGCTTCGAGACCTGCTGGCCGCTGCGGGAATCGCGGTGAGCCGGGACACGATCTGGCGCTTCCTCAGGCGCGAGGGGCTGAGCTTCAAAAAAAACTCTGTTCGCCACTGAGCAGGCACGCGCCGCGGTCGCCCGAAAACGGGCGCGCTGGCAGGCGCTCAAGCGCCACCTCGACCCGGACCGCCTGGTCTTCGTGGACGAGACCTGGATCAAGACCAACATGGCACCGCTCAGGGGCTGGGCGCAGCGAGGCCGGCGCTTGAGGGCATATGCGCCTTATGGCCACTGGCGCACCATGACCTTCCTCGCCGCGCTCCGCGCAGACGGGATCGACGCCCCTTGCGTCTTCGACGGCCCCATCAACACCCGCTGCTTCCAGGCCTGGGTCGAACAAGAGCTCGTCCCCACGCTCAAGCCCGGCGACATCGTCATCCTCGACAATCTCGCAAGCCACAAAAGCAAGGCGGTCCGCCAAGCCATCCGCAGCACCGGCGCCCGCCTCTGGTTCCTCCCGCCCTACTCACCCGACCTCAATCCGATCGAGCAGGCCTTCTCCAAGATCAAACACTGGATGCGCAACGCGCAGAGGCGCGACTTCGAGGACACGTGGCGCCATCTCGGCCACCTCATCGGCACCATCGAGCCAAGCGAATGCCAAAACTACATCCGAAACGCCGGATACGGTTCCGTCTAAAACGGATATGCTCTAGCGACAAGAAGACGGGTTGCCGATTGCCAGGCCGGCAGTTTCCGGCGACTATGTGTGAGTGGATCGGCGTGGAGAACGCGACCATGCCCCTGGAAAACTTCAACCACGTGCTTTTGCCGACCAGGGATCTCGAGGCGACCCGGGACGTCTATGTCGATGTCCCGGGCCTCGAAGATGGCTGTCGGCCGCCCTTCCCTTTCAACGGCCCTTGGATCGATCGGGGTGACCGTGCGGTTGTCCATGGGTCCGAGCGGCGGGACTGCCTGGATAAACGCACTCATGTGCGCGTCGGCTGCGCGGACTCCACCACTGACCCGATCGATCGCATTGCCTTCGATGCCTCCGGGCTCAAGACCATGATCGCGACGCTAGAGGAGCACGGCATCGCCGTCCACCATCGCAATGTTGCCGGGCCTCTACCTGCACCGGGTCTTCGTCCGCGACCCAACGGCGTTGGCATCGAGTTGACCGATCCTGCACACGAAGGAGCGGAGGTGAAGCTATCCGGCTAGGGCGGTCCGGCTATCACGGTCTCGGGACGCGACCGGCCACAGCCGCTTCCGCCGTCAGGAGTGAGTGGGCCGAATTTGCGATGAGTGTACAGGTGGAAGAGAAGAGGAGGCGCTTATGACGACGAAATCAGCACTCTGTACCCTTCGCACAGATTGGAAAAAGGGAGATCGAACCATGACACTACGACGTAAACTGCTTGCTGCGGCCTTTGTCGCGCTTCTCGCGGTGCCGGGAGTCGCCAAGGCCGAAGACAATATCCATCTCACATATCATGCGGCCTTCAGCCAAGCGGCGCTCAACGAAGCGTCCCGCGTATGGATGGACGAGGTTGAGGCGCGCACCGATGGAAGGGTGACATTCACCCGGCTCTTCGGTGGACCGCTCGGCAAGTTTGCGGGACAGCCGGACGGTCTCAAGGCGCGTTCGTTCGACGTCGGGCAGCTCTCGGCAGTCTACAATCCCGGCTTATACCCGCGCGCGACGACGACGATCATGACGTTTCTGACCTACAACGCGGAAGCACACAATTTGGCGGCGCACGAATTCTTCAAATTGCCTGAGGTTCAAGCGGAATTCGACAGGCTCAACCAGAAATTCATGTTCGTCGGCCAGTGGTCCCGGATCGAGATGCTGTCGTATGACCACTACAATACCATGGAGGAGCTCAGCCAAGCCAAGATTCGCGCTCACGGCGGCGCAGGCGATGCGCTTGAGGCCGCCGGCATTGCGGGCTACGCGATCCCCTGGGGCGAGCTTCCGTCGGCCGCGGAGAAAAGGGTTGTCGACGCCGCCATCATGGGCGCTCCGGCAGCGGCATACGACTTCGGATTCGGCGACATCTTCGAATACTGGTACGCGTACATGCCGTTCTACTACTTCCCCATGACGCTGGTCATGAACAAGGAGGCCTGGGAGGAGCTGCCGGCGGATATCCAGCAGATCATCTCGGACCTCAACGAGGAAATGGTTCCTCGGGCCCAAGCGATAACCGTCCTGCGAGACGGGGAAGCCGAGGCGAAATTGACGGAAGAGCTCGGCGTAAAGAAGGTCAGGTTCGCCGAACGCGATAAGCTGGAAGCAGCCGCAATGGGCGCCAGGGAAAACTGGAAGGCGGAAATGGCCGACAAGGGGATCGACGGCGAAGCTCTCCTCAACACCTATTTCGAGCTGCTGAAGAAGCACGGCGGGTAACCGGGAGAATCGGATGCCGGCTTCATAGGCCGAGTAGCATGTCGTTCAACGCATGGGGGAAGCATTCGGCTCTGGGGCGAAGCGAGTCCCCGTCGAATGCTTCCCATTTTTTCCGCGTAGGAATCGCAAGGTTGGGGCCGTGTACGGTCGACCGATCGAAGATCTTCGTGACTGGACCGCTTCTGCGGCGGCACGGATCGACAAGAAGAAACAATGGGCTCTAAGGTGAAGAGAGCGCTGTTGAGTGCCCAGAGGCACGTTGAGGACCTACTGACTTATGTCTCGGCTGCGGCTGTTGCAGCCATGATGGTGATCACCGTGGCTGACGTGCTGGTCCGATACCTCACGCCCACGAATGTGCCAGGATCCTACGAATACGTCAGCCTCTTGTTCGTATTGGTCATTTACCTCGGCCTAGCGTATGCACAGCGCGAGAATTCCCATATCGCGATCGACGCGCTTTATAGCAAGTTGCCCCGACGATACCGGAAATTGCTTCAGCTGTTCCAGCTGGGTACTTTTTTGCTCTTTTCCGCGAAGCTGACCTGGTATACCGCGGCCATAACCTGGGACAACTACGTCCTGGGGGATACGATCTTGGGAGCGATTTCGGTCGTAACGTGGCCGTCGCGACTGACGATCTCGATAGGTTTTCTGGTGCTGGCGTTGCGTTTCCTGATCCAGCTGTTGAATTTGATAATTCTGGACAAGCTCATCGAAGAAGAGGCGCCGACTACGCTCGTCGAAGAATCTTGATCGATCCAGTCACCCCAATTCTCATCATCGTAGGAGTCGCGGCTCTCCTGGCACTAAGGGTGCCGGTTGGATTCACGTTGCTCCTCATGGGTGCGATCGGTTTCGCAACCAGCCGCGGTCTCGACTCGACCCTGAACACGCTCGGCGGGCGCCTCTTCGATATCGGTTCGGGCTACTCGTTGAGTGCCGTACCGCTGTTCCTGCTGATGGGCCACATGGCCATCGCGTCCAGGGTGACGGAGGACATGTTCGGCGCCGCGCGCGCATGGGTCGGGCATTTGAGAGGCAGTCTGGTGCTGGCAACGACCTTTGCCGCCACCGGATTTGCCGCATGCTCGGGCTCGACCACCTCCACGACCGCGGTCTTCGGGCGGGTCGCTCTACCCGAAATGCTCAAGAACAACATCGATCGCCGGCTCGCCGCGGGATGCATTGCGACCGTGGGCACGCTCGCCGGCATGATCCCTCCCAGCGTCGTTCTGATCGTCTTCGGCATCATCGCGCGGGAATCCATCCCGCGGCTCTTTATCGCCGGCATCGTCCCCGGACTTCTCACGGCCTTCTGTTTCTCCGTGATGATCTACGTACGCGTGCTCCGCAATCCCAAGCTGGCGCCTCCATTGCCGCCAGCGCCGAGGTCCGAAAAACTTCGCTCTCTCAAGGACGTCTGGGCTGCCTTGCTTCTGGCCGTCGTGGTGATCGGAGGCATCTATGCGGGCATCTTTACACCGACCGAAGCAGGCGCCATGGGGGCGGGAGGGGCATTCCTCATCGCGCTTTTCAGAGGGCGTCTAAGCCTCCAGGTCCTTCGATCCGTATTCACCGAAACGGCAAAAACGACCTCGGTGATCTTCATTATCCTGGTGGGCGCACTGATTTTCACGTCCTACCTGGCCGTCAGCGGAACATCCTCGGCCATTACCGAAGGCATCGTCGGCATGGATGTTCACCCGCGGGTGCTGTTGCTGCTGTATCTGCTTCTCATGCTCGTGCTGGGTCTCTTCATCGACCCGATATCGGTCATGTTCCTGACAGTGCCGATTTTCCTGCCGCCCTTGGAAAGGCTCGGCATGGACCCGATCTGGATCGGCGTTCTCGTTACCAAGTCGCTCGAAATCGGTTTGATCACACCGCCCGTTGGGCTGAACGCATTCGTTCTAAAGAGTGTATCTCCCGGCTTTAATTTCAAAGAAATCTATCATGGCATCTGGTGGTTCCTGCAGGTCGAAATCGTCGTGCTGGGGATCATCTTCGCATTCCCGGAGTTGGCGCTCTGGCTCCCGAACCTCATGTATCGGTGATCGATCGTCAGGCATAAGCCGGGGGTTCACCATGCGGTGACACCGCAGACGCGGGACCTGTGGCGCGCAGCGGAAGGAGAGCGCAGCAAATCCCGTCGAAGTTGGAGCCGCACGCGCAGACAGCAATCGGGACGAGCGCCCGACGCCTCGGAGAGCGGAAGCGGCGGTGGAGACGTTGCCGACCGGGCGCAAATTGTAAAATTGTGGCTCTGGCCCTATGATCCAGCCCCCCGGCCGGCCGCGGGCACGGGGCAAACATGGAGGGAGATGGGGTGTCTCAGGCGCGCCAAACGAGTTTGGCTGGGCAGAGCAACGAGCCGCCGGGCGCCGTGCTCACCGATCGCGAGAGCGGGGGTACGGTCGAGCTGCCGGTGCTGGAGGGGACGCTCGGCCCGCCGGTGATCGACATCCGCTCGCTCTATGCCGGCACGGGCAAGTTTTCGTACGACCCCGGCTATACCGCAACCGGCTCGTGCAAGTCCAAGATCACCTATATCGACGGCGAAGAGGGCGTGCTGCTGCACCGCGGCTATCCCATCGACGAGCTGGCCGCGCAGAGCGACTTTCTCGAGGTCTCATACCTGCTGCTCCACGGCGAGCTGCCGAACGCGGTGGAGAAGGATCGCTTCGTCAACACCATCACCAAGCACACGATGGTGCACGAGCAGGTCAACTACCTCTACCGGGGCTTCAGGCGCGATTCCCATCCGATGGCGGTGATGATCGGCGTGGTCGGCGCGCTCGCCGCCTTCTATCACGACACCACCGACATCGACGATCCGAAGCAGCGCATGATCGCCTCGCACCGGCTGATCGCGAAGATGCCCACCTTCGCGGCGATGGCGTACAAGTACAGCATCGGTCAGCCCTTCGTGTATCCGCGCAACGACCTGACCTACCCCGAGAACTTCCTGCACATGATGTTTGCGGTGCCGTGCGAGGTTTATGAGATCAACCCGATCCACGCGCGCGCCATGGACCGTATCCTGATCCTCCACGCGGACCACGAGCAGAACGCCTCGACGTCGACGGTGCGCCTCGCCGGCTCCTCCGGCGCCAACCCCTACGCCTGCATCGCGGCCGGCATCGCGACGCTCTGGGGGCCGGCCCACGGCGGCGCCAACGAGGCGGTGCTGCAGATGCTGGAAGAGATCGGCACGGTCGAGAACATCTCCGACTTCATCAGGCGGGCGAAGGACAAGGACGACCCGTTCCGCCTCATGGGCTTCGGCCATCGGGTCTACAAGAACTACGACCCGCGGGCCACGGTCATGCGGGACACCTGCCACGAAGTGCTGGACGATCTCGGCATCAGCGACGAGCTGCTCTTGATCGCCATGGAGCTGGAGCGGATCGCGCTGGAGGACGAGTATTTCGTCGAGCGCAAGCTCTACCCCAACGTCGACTTCTACTCGGGCCTGATCCTGCAGGCGCTCGGCATCCCGACCCACCTCTTCACGGTGATCTTCGCGCTGGCGCGCACCGTCGGCTGGGTCGCCCAGTGGAACGAGATGATCGGAGATCCCGAGCAGAAGATCGGCCGGCCGCGCCAGCTCTACACCGGCCCGGCACAGCGCAGCTTCGTCCCGTTGAGGGAGCGGCCGTAGCGCCACGCCCGAGAATGGCGCCTCCAAGGGATTGATGTTCCCTAGTCGATCGACGCCTTAGTTTGTCCGATCTCCCGCAATGGGCATTGGTCCGTTGGGGAAAATCACTTGTTGTCCAACCTCCGGTCCAGCCCGAGGCGGCCGGGCGGCGCTCCCAGGCAAACCGCGCCCGATGCCGCGTCGCAGACGAACGGAAGGCAAGATGGACGAGCATCCCTTCGTCCCGCTGCCCGACTATCGGGAGTATCCCGAAGACGAAATGATGCGGCGGGCGCACGACTTTCATGCGGAGTTGAAGAGACGGCGCACAGTGCGGCAGTTCTCGAGCCGCCCGGTCCCGCAGGCGATCGTCGACGACTGCCTGAGGGCCGCGGCAACGGCGCCGAGCGGCGCCAATCTTCAGCCCTGGCACTTCGTCGTCGTCGGCGATCCGGAGACGAAGCGACGGATTCGGGACGCTGCCGAAGAGGAGGAGCGTAGCTTCTACCGGCACCGGGCGCCGCAGGAGTGGCTGGATGCGCTGGCGCCCCTCGGCACCGACGAGCACAAGCCGTTCCTCGAGCACGCGCCCTATCTGATCGCGATCTTCGCCCAGAAGTACGGCCGGCTGGCCGACGGCCGCAGGGTCAAGCACTACTACCCGATGGAATCGGTCGGGCTCGCGACCGGAATGCTGATCGCAGCGCTGCATATCGCCGGATTGGCGACGCTGACCCACACGCCGAGCCCCATGAAGTTCCTCAACGAAATCCTGGGGCGCCCCAAATCGGCCGAGCGGCCGTTCCTGCTGCTGGTGGTGGGCTACCCGCACGAGAACGCAACGGTGCCCGACATCGGACGCAAGCCGCTCAGCGAGGTGGTCAGCTACGTCTGACGATGGCAGCCAGGAACGGCTCGGCGAACTGCTCCAGCTTGGCGGCGCCGACGCCGGCGATCTCGGCGAACTCTGCCACGGTGCGTGGCTGGCGACGCGCCATGTCGATCAGGGTGCGGTCGTGGAACACGACGTAGGCCGGCACGCCGCGCTCCCTGGCCAGCTCCAGCCGCAGGGCCTTGAGCGTGGCAAGCAGGCTCGCCTGTTCGCCGGTCAAGGCGTCCGCCGGCTCGTTCCTCGGTGTCCCGGCCTGCGTGGCCGAGGGGCTCGCGACCACGGTGTCGGCGCGGTAGCGGAAGCTGCCGTTGCCGCGCAGCAGGTCGAAACCCTCGTCGGTGATCGCGAGGCCGCCGTAGCCTGCGATGTCGAGCCGCAGGAAGCCCGTCGCTACGAGCTGGCGGATCAGCGAGCGCCAGTCGTTCTTGCCGCGACCGGCACCGGCCCCGAAGACCGGAAGCCGGTGATGGTCGAAGCGCACGACCTTCTCGGTCTCGCTGCCCCGCAGGATGTCGATCAGGTGCGCCGCGCCGAAGCGCTGGCCGGAACGGTACGCGGCCGACAGGATCATGCGCGCTTCCTCGGTCCCGTCGCGGCGCTCGGCAGGGTTGAGGCAGCCGTCGCAGTTGCCGCAGGCGCCGATGCGCTCGCCGAAGTAGTCCAGCAGCGCCATCCGCCGGCAGGCCGGCGCCTCGCAGTAGCCGAGCAGCGCGTCGAGGCGCTTGTGCTCGCGCCGCTTGCGCTCGGGCCCCGCGTCCTCCTGCTCGATGAACTGGCGGCGCATCCTGATGTCGTCGAGGCCGTAGAGCATGTGCGCCTCGGCCGGCGCGCCGTCGCGACCGGCGCGGCCGATCTCCTGGTAGTAGGCCTCGACGCTGCCCGGCAGGTCGGTGTGGAAGACGTAGCGCACGTCCGCCTTGTCGATCCCCATGCCGAAGGCGATGGTGGCGACGATCACCACGCCGGGCTCGGTCATGAAGGCGTTCTGGTGGTCCTCCCGTTCCTCCTTGCCCATGCCCGCGTGGTAGGGGAGCGCCCGCACGCCGTCTGATGCGAGCATCGCTGCGGTTTCTTCCGTCTTGCGCCGCGACAGGCAGTAGACGATGCCGCTCTCGCCCTCGTGGCGGGCGACGAAGCGCCGCAGCTGGCGCTTCCAGTCGCGCTTCGTCCGCACCGTGAGCCTGATGTTGGGACGGTCGAAGCCGAGCACGAACTGCTCGACCCCGCCGCCGAACAGTTTTTCGGCGATGTCGTCCCGGGTCACCACGTCGGCCGTCGCCGTCAGCGCGGCGATGGGGACGCCGGGGAAGAGCGCGCGCAGGCGGCACAGGTCCTCGTATTCCGGGCGAAAGGCCGGGCCCCATTGCGAGATGCAGTGGGCCTCGTCGATGGCGAAGAGCACGACCGGCAGGCGGGCGAGCGCCGCCAGCATGCGCTCGGTCATCAGCCGCTCCGGGGCCATGTAGAGAAGCCGCGTCTCGCCTGCCGCGGCGCGCCGCCAGGCGGCGACGTTCCGGTTGCGGTCGTTCGCCGAGTTGATGCAGTCCGCCGCGACGCCCGCAAGCCGGAGCGCCGCCACCTGGTCCTGCATCAGCGCGATCAATGGGGACACCACGACCGTGAGCCCGTGCATGACCAGCGCCGGGATCTGGAAGCAGAGCGACTTGCCCGAGCCGGTCGGCATCACGGTGAGCGCGTGGTGCCCGCCAAGCAGGGCAGCGATCGCGGCTTCCTGGCCGGGCCGGAACTCCGCGAAGCCGAAGACCTCGCGCAGCACCCGGCGCGCCTCGGGTACGGCTTCCCCCGCCGTCGCCATCGGCTGCACCGCGCCGCCCTCGGCTCGGTCGCCGACCAGCGGGGCGGCAGCTGGCTCGCTCGTACTCACCTCCTATGGTCCTCGGCGGCATCCTGCGGCGAGAAGCCCAGGACCTCCCTGGCGTGGGAGAGATCGCGGTAGCCCCACTTGTTGGCGGAGTGAATGAAGAAGATGTCGTAGCGGACCGATTCGTCCAGGTCGACGGCGCGTTCGATGGCGTCGACGACATCCCGCTGACTGCACCACACCGAGAACGTCCGCGCATTCACCGGCCGGTCTTCGGCGTTGACGAAGCCGATACGCAGCGCGATCGCGGAGAGGTCGAGGTTGTCCGCGTAGTGGCGCGCGAGCGCCTCGCCCCAGATCTTGGTGCTCGCGTATGGGCCCTTGGGGCGCGTCGCCATGTCGTGGCGTATCCGCACCCAATCGGCGGACACGTCGTCGTAGCGGCCTTCGACCAGCGCGCGATAGGGCTCTTCGCGCTCCCAGCCGGCGACGGTCGCGCCGGAGCTCGCGAACACCACGCGCTTGCAGCCGGCGAGCCGGGCCGCTTCGAGCACGTTGCGGGTGCCGATGACGTTGGTGTCCCGCAGCTCTTCCCACGTGTAGCGGTCGCCGGCCTTCGCCGCGAGGTGGATGACGGTATCCCGGCCTTCGAAGGCGGGGCGGATCGCGTCGAGATCGGCGAGGTCCGCCCGCACCGTGGCGACACCGGGCACGGCGCTCCGGTTGAGGGCGGTGAGCCGCGCACGGGGCTCCAGCCGCGCGCGCACGGCGCTCCCGATAAGCCCGCTCATGCCCGTAATCAGGATGTCCTGGGCCACGGTTCGCAATCCCTCTCCGACGCCAAGCCTCGTTCCGGTTCCAGGGCACTTGCTCCCGGTGTCACCGGACTCGCTCCCGATGCGGGGCCATTCCAACGCCAAGCCCAGACCACTTCAACCACGGCGTGGCGAGACGCAAGGAAACGATTCGAGGCGTCGGAAGCAGCGCAGCCGCAACTGCGGCGCCTGGAATGCGCACGGTCCGAGGTCGGCAGTAGTGGGGGCAGGGTGCCCGCCGCTCACGGGGCCGGTGGGCAAGGATGCCCGGGACGGCGCCGGTCAGGACTGGCGCTTGAGCGCGCCTTCGGCGGTGATGTCGCTCTTGAACGGCCAGTAGAGCTCGGCGTTCCGGGTGATTCCGCTGCGGCGGAAGATGATGATCAGCATCATCACCACGCCCACCACCACCCAGGTGCTGCTGGTGGGCAGCACGAAGCCGTCCTTGCCGAACATCCCGCTCTCCAGGTTCTTGAGCAGGTCGATCACCACGGTCAGGACCACGACGCCGACCACGGCGCCGGAGAGGCTCTGCATGCCGCCGATCACCAGCATCGCCAGCGTGATCAGCGTCAGGTTCAGGAAGAAGGTATCGACCGTGAGCATGCCTAAGAAGTGGCCGAAGAGGCCGCCGGCCATGCCGCAGAAGAAGCCGCTGATGACGAAGGCGAGCAGGCGCTGACCGATGACGTTGACTCCGGCCGCCTTCGCCGCGACCTCGTCGTCCCGCGAGGCGCGGAGCGCGAGGCCGAATTTCGAGCGCGAGTAGAAGAAGGCCGCGAGAATCGTGACCACCGCATAGCAGTAGGCGACCCAGGGCGTGGTCGTCTGCGGCAGGCCGATCACGGAGCTCGCACCCGAGGTCCACGTGCTCCAGCGCAGATAGACCGAATAGATGATCATCAAGAAGGCGAAAGTGCCGATCGACGCGGCGATTCCCGATAATCGCATCAGCGCAATGCCCGCGACAAAGGCCACGAAAGCGCTCAAGAGCCCCGCCAGGAAGATCGCCAGCACGAAGTGATGGCTGTTGTTCAACAGATAGTCCGGCAGCCCCGGCATGAACATCTCGCGGGTGTACTCGCAGCAGGTCTGCCAGCCGGTGGCGTAGGCGCCGATCATCATGAAGCCGATATGGCCGAACGACATGATCCCGGAGTTTCCGATGAACATGTAGAGCGCGACCACGATCACGACGCGGATCAGGCCCTCGGTCAGTGTCCGGGCCAAAATCCTGTCGTCGAGTGCGACCACGATCGCGGTGATGACGAGGAGCCCGATGCACAGATTGACCACCGGCCAGAAGTGCCGGACGCGCTGCATGAGGGGCGTGGCGGCGTCGATCATCACACCCGCTCCTTGAACGCCCTGGTCGGCACCAGCCCTTGGGGCCGGGCCAGCAGAATCACCACCACCAGGCCGAACACGAAGGCGTCACGGAAGCCCCGCATGCCTTCGGGCAGGACCGCGATCAGGACGGTCGAGAAGATGCCCACGACATAGCCGCCGACCACGGCGCCGATCAGGCTGCCCATGCCGCCGATCACCGTGGCGATGAAGGCGTAGAGCATCAGGAAGACGCCGCCGCGGAAGCTCAGGATACCGGTCTGGGTGTGGTACATCAGCGCCATGATGCCGGCGAGCGCGCCCGAGATGACGAAGGCGAGTGCGATCACCCGGGTCGCGTTGACGCCGAGCATCCGCGCCATCCTGAAGTCCTCGGCCGCAGCCCGCATCTCCACGCCGATCGGCGTCCGCCTGAGGAAGATCGTGAGCAGGATGAGCAGGATCCAGGTGACCGCCACGATGACGAGCTGCAGGATCGGCACCTGAACCTTGTCGGAGAGCGGGATCACACCCGTCAGCTCCGGCCAGAGCCCCACCGCCTTGGGCCGCCCGCTGTAGATCATGATGATGAGGTTCTGGATCGAGAAGCTGAGCGCCACCGAGGCGATCATCAGCACCGCGGGCGGCGCTGTCTGGATATGCCGGAAGAGCAGGAAGTAGGAGGCGAGCGCCCAGACGATCACCACGCCGACCACGCAGATGACCAACGCAACCGGGTGGAAGTCGAGGATCAGCGGGACCGCGACGACCGCCGTCGCCGGCACGATCAGCGAGAACCCGCCCACCGTGATGAAGTCGCCGTGGGCGAAGTTGATGAGTCTCAGCACGCCGAAGAGCAGCCCGATACCCAAGGCGCCAAGGGCGTAGAAGCTCCCCAGGCTCAGGCTGGAGATGATGACCTGGACGACGACTTCCATCAGAAGGTCGCCTCGCCCGCGTGCTCCACGCCTTCGGTGAAGCCGAAGTAGGCCTGGCGCACCGCCTCGCCGTCCTGCAGGTCCGCGGCGTCGCCTTCGAGCTGGATCTCGCCGCTGCGCAGCACGTAGATGCGGTCCGCCGCCTTGATCGCGCGCTCCGAGCTCTGCTCGACGATCAGCAGCGTGAGCCCGCGCGATTCCCGGAGCTCGAGCAGGACCTCGTAGACCCGGTCCACCAGGTTGGGCGCAAGCCCGAGCGAGGGCTCGTCGATGGTCATGATTCTGGGGTTGGTCAGCAGCGCCCGGCCGATCACCAGCATCTGCTGCTCGCCGCCGGAGAGCTTGCCCGCCGCCCCCCTGCGGCGCTCCGCCAGCACCGGGAAGAGCTCCAGCACGCGCTTGAAGTCGGTCTCGACCTCGCCCCGGTCGCGGCGCATCCGGGTGCCGAGCCGCAGGTTCTCCTCAACGCTCAGCGTGGTGAAGACGTGCCGGCCTTCCGGCACTTGCGAGATGCCGCGCCGCGCCACCGCCTCGGGCGTGAGGCCGACGATGGACTGGCCGTCGAAGGCGATGGCGCCCTGGGAGGGGCGCAGCACGCCGGAGATGGTGAGCAGCGTCGTCGACTTGCCGGCGCCGTTGGGGCCGACGACGCAGACGATCTCGCCCTCGCTGACGCCGATGGAAACGCCGCGCACCGCCGGGACCCGGCCGTAGTGCACGTAGATGTCTTCCACCGAGAGCAGCATCCGCGTCACTCGTGGCCGAGGTAAGCGGCGATAACCGCTTCGTTGCTCTGCACCTCGGCAGGCGTGCCGCGCGCGATGGTGCGGCCACTGTCGAGCACGTGGATTCGCTCGCAGACCCCCATGATCACGCGCATGTTGTGCTCGATGAGCAACACGCCGCAGCCGAAGCGCTCCGGAATCTCGCGCACCAGGTGCATCACGTCGTCGCATTCGAGATCGGACATCCCGGCCGCAGGCTCGTCCAGCAGGACGAAGGCGGGGCTCATCGCGAGCGCGCGGGCGATGCCGACCCGGCGCTCGTCGGTATAGGGCAGCACGCCGGCGGGGTCCTGGGCCTGATCGGCTAGGCCGATCCACTCCAGGATCTCCATCGCCTGCGCGTGCGCCTTGCGGCGGGAGAGGCCGAGGCTCACAGCGGCGACCTCGACATTCTCGCTCACCGGCATGTCGCGGAAGAGGCGCCCGGCCTGAAAGGTGCGGGCCACGCCGTGGCGCCTGATCCAGTGGGGCGTGAGCCTCGATATCACCTTGCCGCCGAGCAGCACCTCGCCGGCGGCGGGAACCTGGAACCCGGTCATGGCGTTGACGAGGGTGGTTTTGCCGGCGCCGTTGGGGCCGATCAGGCCGAGGATTTCGCCCTGGTGCAGGGTCTCGTCCACGCTGTCGACGGCGGTGAGGCCCTCGAAACGGACGGTCACGCTGCGCGCCTCCAGCGTCTCGCCGTTCTGCTGGCCCGTCTCCGCTCCGGCGCCTTCTGACACCAGCCGCTCCCCGCTGCCCAAACCGATTCCGCCCACCGCTGCGCGGACGATGCGGCCGCACGGGCGCCCGCACAGCCGCAATACCGATGTTAGCTACAGAACGCCGGGATGCGAAGCAACGGGGAATCGCATGGTTTTCTCAAACGCCCTCGGGGAAATCGCTTGACTTTGCCGGCGGACCTGCAATCGGGCTTGCAAATGCGCGCGCTGCATTGACAATGCGTCCGTTCAGGGTGCTCGGCATGCCGCCGAGCGCTTGGCATGTGCCATCGGACATTCGACCAGGGAGGTCACTTCGAATGAGAAAACTCGCGTCAATCGCTGCGGCCGGCGCTCTTGCGCTGGGCGCGGTATCGGCCGCGCCGGCGGTGGCGGACGACCACGAGGTCGTCTTCGGCTTCGCCGCGTCCTATTCGGGCTGGATGCAGGCCTATAGCGGGCCGTCGACCAATGCGGCGCTGATCGCGATCGACGACTGGAACGCCAAGGGTGGCCTCCTCGGCAAGCAGATCAGGCCGGTCTTCGCCGACGCCAAGACCGAGCGGGCCGAAGGCGCCAAGGCCGGAATCTCCGTCATCAACGATGGCGCGATCGCCATGGCGGTGGATTGCGACTACGACTTCGGCGCGCCCGCCGCGCTGCAGGCGCAGAACGCCGGGCTGATCTCGATCTTCCTGTGTGCTGAGAGCGTGCTCGCCGGCATCCAGGGCATCGGCAAGTACTCGTTCTCGAGCTCGATCCTTGCCGCCGTGCAGGGCGCCACCATCGCCGAGTGGGGCTACAAGGTGAAAGGCTGGCGCACCGCCTATCTCCTTCTCGACGACATCCTCGAGTACAACAAGGGCATCTGCTACGGCTTCGACTGGATGTGGCGCGAGGTGCTCGGCGGCGAGGTGGTCGGCCACGACGTCTACCAGAACGACGATCCCAGCATCCAGGCGCAGGTCGACCGCATCCGGGCGCTGCCCGAGGAGCCGGACATCATCGAGAACTGCAGCTACATCCCCGGCGGGGCGAGCGCGATCAAGCAGATCCGCGCAGCCGGTATCGACGCTCCGATCGGCGGCGGCAGCTCCATGACCGGGGTCTACTGGCAGGAATCGGTGCCCGGTCTCTCCGGCCACTTCGTGCCCGAGCAGGCGTCGATCTACGGCGACGATCCGCGTCCGGCGGTGCAGGAGTTCCTCAAGAAGTACGAGGCCAAGTTCGGCGAGCCGGTGAACAACCAGTACGCCTTCCCCGGCTACGTGGTGTTCGAGATGTGGGCCAAGGCCGTGGAGAAGGCCGGCACCTTCGACTCCGACGCCGTGGTCGAGGCGCTGGAGAGCTTCCGCGAGGAGCCGGTGCTGGTCGGCACGCGGACCTTCACGGATCAGCTCCACCATCAGAACTTCGCGCCGTACCTGATCGTGGAGACCACCAACAACCAGCCGGCGGTCGTCGACTCCTGGACCATCTCGGAGCCGGTGCCCATGGACGTGCTGTTCGGCAAGCGCTACGAGTACATCGCTCGCTGAACGAGCGTGAAACGATAGCGTTCGCTGAACGAGCGTGGGACGATATCGCTCGCTAATCGGGTGTAGCGACGGGAGGGGGCTGCAGCGCCAGCGCCGCAGCCTCGCTCCGCCGAGTTGAGACCAACGCCCCGTCCGGGCAACCGGACGGGGCGTTTCGTTGCCGGGCACCGGGGCGTGCGCATGTTATCGTCGCGGCGGAAGGACTCGGGTTCGGAGAGTATCGATGGCGCCGGTCTACTACCACACAGGCCGAGGAATGTGCGCTGTGGCGTATTTCGACATCGTGACGCTGATCTTTGGCGGCCGGATATCGACTGCCTGATCCCCGCCGGGTGAGCAGAATGCAGCGATTAGACGCGAGATCGGAACGCTACGGGAACATCGTGACATGGATGGCCGCGGTCTGCCATCCGCCGGCAGGCGGCTTGGTCGAGCGGCGATGTCGGAGGTGGGACAACCGGTCAGCCGGTGTCGAGGTACGGCACCGCGCCGACCAGCGAGCGCATCCGCTCCGCGTGGCCGGCCCGCACCTGCGCAAGGGCCAGCGCCATCATCACCACCAGCGCCAGCCCGACACGGGTCTTCATCTTAGCGAGCCCGCGGATGTAGTGGGTCTCGAAGTTGAAGCTGTTGTCGAGGCGGCTGTTGATCCTCTCTATCGCAGAGCGCCGGTTGTAGCCGCGCCGCCAGGACGGGCTGCCCCAGGGCGTCGGGGTGAAGACGCGCCGGTCGTTCTTGTCGAGATCGATGCGCACGATGCGGCCGTACTCGCCGGGCTCCACCCCGCCCGCCCGGTGGCACGCCTTGCTGCCTGCACAGTCGAAGCCGAAGGCCGCCGCCGGGCAGCGGTATTTCAGCGTGCCGCAGAGGCCGCGCTCGGCCTCGAAGCCCTGGAAGGCCATGGCGCGGACCTCGCCGGTCTGGGGGCAGATGCAGGACACGCGGCCGCGCTCGTCGTGAACGACGACGTCGGCGCGGTTGGGGAACAGCGCCCGCGTGATCGGCTTCGTCGGATCATAGCCCGGCTCCTCCTTCTCGGCCTTCCACATCAAGCGCGTGTCGACCAGCGGCCGAATGGCCCACTTATCCCAGAGCAACTTCTTCTGGGGAGCGTTGTCGAGACCGCGGTCGGCGCTGAAGTCGTCGCAGCGCTCCACCATTTCCGGCGCTCTTGCGAACAGGTTCTCCAGCATCTTGGGGAGCATCTTGACCTCCGAGTCCGACGCCCGCGTCACCTCGAAGGCCACCGGGACCTCGTAGTGGGTGTCGGCGATCAGGTGGAGGCCGTAGCCGAACCATGATTTCACCTTCTTCCAGATCGCGCCGGTCTTGGCGTTCACCCCGCTCGTCTCATGCTTGCCCCAGTCGGCGTCGGGGTCGGAGGTCTTCCCCTTGTCCTCGGCAACCCGGCCCGTCGAGTGGCTCTCGATCGCCTTGCCGTCGTAGCCGAGATGGCGGCCGAAGTCGGGCAGCTCTTCGAAGAGCGACGCGCGCAGGCTCTCGACCATTGCGGACACCAGGCTGCACTCGTTCTCAAGCAGCACGACGCGCCGCAGGAAGCGCGAGAAGTTCCAGTGGCTGGGCACCGTCGAGCGGACCTGCGCCGGATGCGCCACCGCGCATGGTGGCTCCTTCGTACCTGCGCGAAGCTCCAACACGGGCGCGCTCTGGAAAGGCAGCGGGTCGAACCCGCAGAGTTCCAGGAGCGCCGGGTTGCGGCCCATCTCCCGCAGCAGCGACTGGATCGAGGCGTGCTGGAACACCACGCCCGCGATCAGCGCACGCCACATCGACCGCACCGGGTAGTCGTTGCGCCCGCGACCTCGCCCGGCCTCAAGCGCAGCCACGATCTCCTCGTCGGGCAGGGTGTCGAGCACCAGACGCAGGCGATCCAGGTCCGGCAGGCCTTCGACAGCCTGCCAGGAAAAGGGTAGCTTCTCCGTTGTCGCCATCACGTTCTCCCTACCAGGGCTGGTGGATGGAACGAGGGCCTCTGGCCCGATGGCGACACCTTCTATCCGATTCGGGCGGGACGACGCGACGGGGCCGGAAGTGAGCCTGGGAGCGTCGTCGGCTATGGGGTGGAAATCCTCGATCCGCCCTATCCGCCGATCTCAGGGCCGCAGATGTCTGCGAAGCCGCCGGGGTAAGAAAAATCTCGGATCAGCTGGAGCCCTTGATCACCAAGGGATGCGTGACAGCGCACACGCCTCAGGCCGATTCCCGCCAGAGGAGCGCCTGGACTGGGCTGCGCTGATCCCCTTCATCGGTCCCGCGGCGGCCGCAGTGGCGCGCTACGACGGAACGCTCGCCGCCATTCCGAACACGCGCATCTTGCTGGCTCCATTGATGACGCGGGAGGCGGTGCTCTCCTCACGCATCGAAGGCACACAGGCGACAATGGGCGAAGTTCTGGGGTTCGAGGCCGGACAGGAGCCGGAATCTCCCGCACGTCGTGACGATATCTGGGAGGTGCTTAATTACCGCGCCGCGATGCGACGGGCGGAAAAGTTGTTGGGAGAGTTGCCGCTTTCACAACGAGTGATCCGTGAAGCGCATTCTGCGCTGCTTTCCGGGGTACGCGGCGAGGGTATGGCGCCAGGCGAGTACCGAAAAACCCCCAACTGGATCGGAGCACCTGGGTGCACCGTCGAAGAGGCCAAGTTCGTTCCCATCGGAGCGGACAGGCTCCCGGACGCAATGAGCGCGTGGGAGCGGTACATCCACCGGGAGTCCCCCGACCGGCTGATCAAGCTCGCAATCCTGCACGCAGAGTTCGAGGCTTTGCATCCGTTCCTCGACGGCAACGGACGCCTCGGGCGGATGCTGGTGCCGCTGCTTCTCTGGCAGGACGGCCTCATCCGGGAACCGACGTTCTACATCAGCGCCTACTTCGAAGTTCACCGCGACGGCTACTACGATGGTCTGCTCGCCGTCTCGCGCGACGATGATTGGACCGGATGGTGCAGGTTTTTCCTGGAAGCCCTGCGATCGCAGGCGGAGGACAACCTGACCAAGTCAAAGGGCATCATTTCCCTTTACGAGGACATGAAGCGTCGCGTGCCGGAACTGACCCGTTCTCGCTACGCAATCCATTCGTTGGACTGGATATTCGGGCACCCGATCTTCAGAGCCTCCGACTTTGCGACCGGCACCGGTATGTCCGGAAGAACAGCACGGCGAATCCTGGACGTTTTATGCGACGGCGACGTTCTTCAGGTCATCGTCCCTGGTAGCGGCCGCCGAACGACCGTTTTCGCGTTCCCCGACCTCCTGAGCCTCACAGAAAGCGAGGCGTAGACTTGACGGTCATCCATGGCCAACAACACACTTTGTTGGCCACTTTTGCGAAAAAGTGTCCGACAAGCGAATTTGTCGGTCACTAGTGACCGACAAGCTGGGGGCCCCCGGGGGCAAGTTCATATCAGCGGAATGACGCTATCGCGACGCGAGGAAACAGCACCATTAGACTCCAGCACGACATTCGGTGTCGCTAGCAAGTGCATTTGTCCGGTTTTGGTAGCACATTGATTGTCCGCTTCTGTTGTTGCGGTTGGCCCTGTGGGGAAGTGGTCAGGCGCTTTGCGGCTGTCCACTTATCCACAGGGCTTGGTCTGGCCGCGTCGAAGCGTCTCACGCGGCCTGCCGGGTCTGTGTGTCGATGGGCTCTCCGTCGGCGCGGTAGCGGGCGAGACATCGGGGCCCGTGGAAGATGGCCAGGGTTCCGTCGGGATACTCGTGCACGCGGACGGTGGCCTTGACGTAGTGCGCCCTGGCCGGGGAGGCGGGGATTTGGAGCCTGCGTTGGCCGTAGCGCACGGTGTTGTCGTTTCCGACCACACGCTCTTCCTGGCGACAGAGGATGTTGTCGGCCTGGTCGGGCGGGACGAGGGGGACGAAGGCGCTGTCTTCGAGCGCAGGCTCGGTGGCGAAGCGTCGGTTGTGGTCGGGCAGGTAGCTCTCTTCGATGAAGCGGTTTGCGGCCTCGATCTCGGTGATGCCGGCGAGGCTGAGTTCCTTGACCAGGCGGTCCTGGAGGGTGCCGAAGGTGCGCTCGGATCGGCCGCGCGCCTGGGGCGAGTAGGCGGCGATGTGGTCTATGCCGAGCTGGTGCAGGGCGCGGCCGACCTGGGTGCGCCTGTCCTTGACGACCTTGCCGCCCGCCTCTGGGGTGTGAAAGTAGTGGCTGGCACGGTCGGTATAGAGGCTGCCGGGCAGGCCCTCGGTGCGGAACACCTGCTTCAGCGCGCGGAAGGTGGACGCGGTGCCTTCCTCGTCGACCAGGAAGGCCGAGTAGATCTCGCTCGTGGCGTCGTCCATGGTGACGATGAGGTCGAGAGGCGGCTGGCCGGCGAGCCATTCATGCCGCGAGCCGTCCTGATGGAGCATCATGCCGACGCAGGGCTTGCGCTGGCGCCGGCGGCGGTGGGCGCCGCGCCTTCGTGCCCTGGGGACCAGGCCTGCGCGCTGCAACGTGGTCTTGGTCCAGGTGTAGCTCCAGGCGAAGCCGTGGTGGGTGCGCAGATGGTCGTGGAAGTGCTTGACCGTCCAGCCCATGTGGCGGCTTCGGTACTCGTCGAGCATCCAGGCCACCCGATCGGCCGGCACGCGGCGCGCAGACGCCTTGCCGAGCCTGCGGTCGAAGAGGCCGTCCAAGCCTTCCTCCTCATAGCGCCGCCGGTAGCGGTGGAAGCTGCGCTCGCTCATCCCCAGAAGCTCCGCCGCCTCCAGGGCCGAAAGCCGCCGTGCCTGCCAATGGCCCAGAACATCACAAAAGCTCTGCATCCTGCGTTCCTGTAGCAACGCCGTCCGGTTCATCGCGGTCCCTCCCCACGGAGAAACCAAACCGGACAACTCGTGTGCTACCTAAACCGGACACATCATCTGCTAGCGACACCAGCACGACATTCGGTTGTCACCCTCGCCCCGCTTTGCGATGATCGGGGCGAGCCGGGCGGCTCAAGGAACGGGTGCGATGAGTACTGGCGGCGCGCAAGGGACGGGGCCCTATCTGGAGGGGCAGCTGCTGGTCGCCATGCCCACGATGGCGGACCCGCGGTTTGCGCGCACCGTCATCTACATGTGCGCTCACTCCGAAGACGGGGCGATGGGCCTCGTGGTCAACAAGCTTCTCGAATCGCTCAGCTTCTCGGACCTGCTCGAGCAGCTGGAGCTCGATCCCGCGCACGTGAACAAGTCCATCCCGGTGCATTTCGGCGGCCCGGTCGAAGCCGCGCGCGGCTTCGTTCTCCATTCCACCGACTACACCCACGAAGCCACGATGCAGGTGGACGACGACTTCGCGCTGACCGCCACCATCGACGTGCTGAAGGCCATGGCCGAGGGCAGCGGCCCGCGCCTCAGCATGCTGGCTCTGGGCTATGCAGGCTGGGCGCCGGGCCAGCTCGACCGCGAGATTCAGGAGAACGGCTGGCTCACCGTGCCGGCCGACGAGGAGCTGGTCTTCGACGAGGCCCAGGACGGCAAGTGGGAGCGCGCCGTCGGCCGGCTCGGCATCGACCCCGGCAACCTCTCAGGCTTCGCCGGCCGGGCTTAGCCCGACCCATTCACGGATTGTCTGGCACTTGAGCCTTGCTCGATGGCGTGGGTCGGCGCGCACCGCCGTTTGGCGGCGTCATCTGGAGTTCGTCGGTGCTGGGTTGGGGGTTGAAGGAGCCTGGGTAATCGGGGCACGGCGCCCCGTCGCTCATGGGCCTGCTGTGGCGAGGCGGCCTGCCAGCAGGCGGAAGAGGGCGGCGTCGGGGCAGGCCGAGGTGAAGTGGATGCGGACGCGGGTGGCCTTCTCGACGACGCGGGCGCCGATCTTGAGCAGGCGCAGCCTGAGTGTGGCGAACTCGGCACGGGCGAGCGGCGCGGTGCGGGGGATGGCGTCGCGGAGCGCGAGCATCAGCCAGTAGGCTGCGGTGTGCAGGACCAGCCTGAGCTGGTTGGCGAGCGGGCTCTGGCAGGAGGTCCGCTCTGGCAGGAGGTCCGGTCCGAGGCGAGCTGGCCCTTGTGCATCTTGATCGGGTTCTCGGCCTGGCCACGGGCGCAGTAGGCATCTTCGTAGAGTTGGCGGGGCTCGCCTGCGAGCGAGGTGACGACAAAGCGGGGCCGCCTCGGTGCGAGAGGGCGCGTTCTCCAGGCGGCTCATGGTGGGCTGAGAGCAGAGCGCGCGGCCGCTCTCCGGCGCCTTCCCTGCGGCCAGCTTGAACAGCGGGTCAGCGCGCAGCCCGTCGCAGTCGTCGGCATCCTCCCACGGGTCCGGCTTCGCCGGCCCGAGGACAGGCTCCACCGCAGGCGATGGCGAACACGCGCAAGCGCAGCATGGCCGAGAGCGGGTGGACCGCCTGCGCCTGATTGCGCCGGTCGCGGATGCAGCCGGCCAAGGTCTCGGCGAGGCGTAAGCGGCGCTCCGCCTCGCGCAGCAGGGCGAGGCCGCCGTCCGACGAGATCGGGCCGCCATCGAAGGCGGCGCTCACCTTCTTGCTCTGGACGCTTGGCAGATCGAAGGGGACTTATACGCCTAACTAGCCAAACGGCCCGAGATCATGTCGGAAGGTGTTGAAGCTCCCGAATGTCATGATGTTAGGGAGCGCAGTTGAGCACAGTGGCTATGGTTCAGCGCTACCGCCACCTGGCTGATTTCGTTCTTCGATAAACCGCGCAAGGACGCGGGACATCAGCCTTTCATTCTCGACCAACATCGCGAGAACGAGCACGACTGCTGAGGTCCAGAAAAAAAGCCACGCCACCCAAAGCCAAGAACACTTGTCCAAGAAGATCCCGGGCACCGATATGAATGTTACAAACAAGGCAACATAGATATTCCGTGAGAGTCGCGCGCGAATGACATCATGGACCCCTTCATTCACGAGGAAACGCAGCACCCGAGAGCCGCCCATGGCGAGAAGCATGTTGCGCTGGGTTGCGGTGAAGCCGGCGACGACGACGCCCAGCGTCATGGTTCCCACGAGCACGAAGCTCGAGGAGAGGGAAACATTGGCGAACACCACGCCGCTGACAGCTCCGCCGCCTGCCGCAAGCGCGACGACAGCAGGATAGTTTGCCCTCCTAAATACGCGGATCATTCCGTAGGTGCTCCGCCCTCATTGCCCGGAGCGCGGCCCAGCGAGTCGTGCAGAGAACCTTACGTTCTGCATCATCAATCGGCAATTCCTGTTCAAAGCTGACTTGATCTCCCAGAAAATCAATGACTTCCGCCTTCGTGTTGTCTTGCTCTTTGGCAGTTACCTTGAGCCTCTCGACATCAGCACCGAAGTGTCCCCCAGTCAGAAGCTCGATGGCCCCGAGCACAGCGCCTCTATCGAGCGAGCCCCGTCTGTAAGGTTTGACGGCAACTTTGATATCGACGATCCCAGCTCCGAATTGGCGGCCAACGACTATGGCTGGGTCAGCGCCTCGACCTAGATCCTCTCTCCCAGCGGGTCCGAGGGCGACACGCATATCGAGACTCCGGAACAGACGCTTCTCACGCAATCTGGCAGCGGCGTCCGGCTTGAGGCACGGCAACATGGGATAAGCAGACGTGCTGTTGGCGAAGTGAGCGACGAACTGGGAGATGGTCCCGGCGCTTACGCCGGACTGCATTGTCTCCACGAAAGCCAATTTTCGATGCGGGTCGTAGAGCATGGTCGTTTCGTGAGCGAAACGATCATCCGGATTCAGTTGGAAGGGCTGAACATTCCCTTGTCCGCGCGTCCAACTTGGCCCTTCATAAGCTAGGGTGGTGAAGTTGAGTTGGAAGCATCCTTCTTGGGTTAGCCTGTGATTTTCCAGCCGCCGCGGCTTGTACGCAATGGTCTTGACGCGCCTATCACGGCGAAGAGCGCAGATGCGGCGCAGTGACTCAGCGAAAGTCGGCTGAATGCCCCAGTCCGGGTTCGCATCATCAACCTCGAACAGCCTGACCCGGAAGACCCTTGTTGCCATGCCGCGCTCCATCTCTGGAGCTCCGGCTTGACCACAACCCTTTGGTGCTGGTATTCAAGACTCAGCGAAGGCGCGGCCGAGCCGAAGCTCGTGTTCCAAACAACGCCCCTGTGGGACTCCCATCCCTGGGGGCGTTGGCGTTTTGTCAGGATTCGTTCGCTGCTCCTACACGTTGTCCTTGACTCACCTTCGGTTTGTGGCTAGTATAAGCGCCATAAATCGAGGGCGACGACATGACTCAGAAGGCACCCGGACGCTCCCACCGCAACGGAATGACGGTCATGGAGCTTCTGGATAAGTTCCCCGACGATGCAACCGCCGAGGCATGGTTCGAGGCTGAGCGCTGGCCCGATGGTCGGTTCTGCCCGGACTGCGGATCGACCAACACGGTGGCCGTCACGAGCCGGAAGCCCATGCCCTATCGCTGCCGGGATTGTCGGCACCACTTCTCGGTGCGCAAGGGCACCGTCATGCAGTCCAGCAAGCTCGGGCTGCGGAAGTGGGCCATCGCCATCTACGTGATGACCACGGGCATCAAGGGCACGTCGAGCATGAAGATTTACCGGGAGCTCGGCATTCGCCAGGCCACGGCGTGGTTCCTGATGCAGCGCATCCGCGAGGGCTTCATCGAAGGCGAGAACAAGCCCTTCCCCGGCCCGGTCGAGGTCGATGAGACGTTCGTCGGCGGACGGGAGAAGAACAAGCACGCGAGGAAGAAGAAGCGCCTGGGCCGCGGCGGGATCGGCAAGACGATCGTCGCCGGCGCCAGGGACCGCGCCACCAAACGCGTCACCGCCGAGACCATACCCGACACCACCCGCCTCACCCTGAGCAACTACGTCGCTAAGCACGTGCACCCGGAGGCGATGGTCTACACCGACGAGGCTGCGGGCTACTCAGGCCTGCCGCACCATGAGAGCGTCGTGCACGGCCGCGGCGAGTACGTCAACGGCGACTGCCATACTAACGGCATCGAGAGCTTCTGGTCCCTGTTCAAGCGCGGCTACCATGGCACGTTCCATCATCTGTCCGAGAAGCACCTGAACCGCTACGTCCGGGAATTCACAGGCCGCAACAACATCCGCGACCGGGACACAATTGACCAGATGGCCGCGCTGGTGCGCGGCATGATAGGAAAGCGGCTGCGCTACAGGGAGTTGGTAGCGGGTTAGAGCCCCACCGCCCCTCGGGTTTGGCGACCAAGGCGGGGCGGAACGGACATCACAGGGTGGGCAACCCTCCCGGCTGAGACAATAGCCGAGAGGGCTTTCGCATGTCCACCCCACACTCTGTTTCAGAGGCCGCCGAGGGCAAGTGCTACGACCAGCTCGACAGAAAGACGGGTACTCGCCAAATCGACGATGAAGCCCTGTGGGTATGGGGCAGATTGCGCGCTTTCGAGGAGAGGGGTATCTTGGATCGACCAATAGAAGAACTCACGAGGGGGATGCTGGCTACCATGCGCGACGATGTTGAGAGGCTAGCGCCGGCAGTCGCAGCATGGCTCGCTAGGACAAAGGATGTCCGCTGAGACGAGAAAGTTGCGTGAAGACATTGTCCGTGCCATCGAAGAGCACGGTAGCGAGGACATCTGCCCGTCGAAGATCGCTGACAAGATCATGCTGGAAAGAGATCCGGAGCGGTCCACAGATGATCTCATCTGGGCAGCAGCCCACAGACACATTCGGGGCGTCGTTCGCTCAATCTTGAGAAGTCAGGAGTGGCGGCCTGTTGACGATCGGCAGCCCGATCTGTTTCTGCTCTTCCAAACCCACTATCCCCGCGTCCACGAAGCTGGCGAAGAAGCCACCTACGCCTCGCTCGACCGGCTCACCGATGACGACATCGAGTTCAACATCGGTCGCCTGAGGTCAGAGGCGCACACCAAAGACGCACACGCAGACAGACTCCAAGCGCTCTTGGATGCGCGCAAAGCGCGCGCGGCCTGAACGCCCCCGCTTGTGATGGGAACCATATACGGTAGCATGATTTCCTAGAATAAGGTCTTTCTCTCCGCCGCTGGTAGTGGGTCAGTTTGAAAATCGCGAGGTTTGAGCGGCCTGTCTCTGCTCGCTCGCGCTGTTGGCCCTTCTTTCTTACTGGTGACGCAGTTCGTCTAGAAGTTCATCCACGGCACGCACGAAGGCGACTCCCTCAGCGTGAGGACTCCGATCCAGGTGGGGGCTGATCTGTGAAATGATTTCGTTGCGAACATCGTAGGGCAGCATCGAGATCATCGTCATGGCTACGTGCTTCAGCGCCAGATACTCCGCGTGGAGCTGGAGGTGCTGCTGAATCAGCGCGTCGATTCGCTCATCGTTGAACATGCGCCCCGCTCCTCATCAGCTCGCCCCGAACGCGGCAGTCAAATCCGCACGATCCAGCGTGCCGACCGCGCCTTCGTGGGAGGTCCCGGTGAAGAACTCCGCGAGCCGGCCCGCGTCGCCGCCAGTCTCGTGGAAGGTGTTGCCGCGGACGGCGATCGAGTAGTGGAGGGCGCCATCGCCCCACGTCGTGCCGGCGCGCGTGCCGACGCGAGGGAGCCGGTCGAGCAGCGAGCCCCCTTGGTCGACCCCAGCGTAGTGCACGTCGCCCGGCGTCGTGACGGGACTCCCACCCCCATTGCTACTGCTACTGCTACTGCTACTGCCACCGCCGCAGGCGGCCAGAAGCAACGCGGTCACGGCTGCAACCGTGATAGTGATCTGTCTCATGGGTCCATCTCCCGTGGACCCGGCCGCGCCCCACGGCGCCTGGCGCCGGGCCGTTGCACCTATCCACGGAACATGGAGAGTCCCGCCTATTCGCCCTGGCCGGGGAGCTACCCCAGCCGTTTGCGAGGCTGTTGTATTCGACGGGCGGCCCGACAGGCGGGCTCCGCAGATAGGTGCAAGGAGAAGATTGGCCCAACAGCGTGGGCGGTTCAAGGAATTATCAACACTTGTCTAGCCACATTGCGCGGCGTAGGATGATCAGTGCATGATGGATGGAGAAGGGCGATGACGACCAAGCCCGTCAACACGCGCCCACGGGGCCGCCCGCCGAAGCCCATCCCGAGGATCGCGGCCAGCCCGGAGCGAGTGGCCAAGGCGATCTTCTCAGCCGTCAAGAAGCCCGATCCGTCGATCCGCGTCCAGAAGACCCACACGCGGAAACCGAAGGCAGCTCAGTAGCCGAGCCTGATGAAGGTATGGGCGGTCCTATTGGCAATGGTCGCGATAGTCGCGGTCGGCCCGGTCGCGGCTGGCGAGGCTGAGGACACGGCTGATCGCTTTGCGGAAACGGTCAGCAACACGGAGGGCTTGCATTGTGTCGCCAACCATGGCTCGCGCACGATCATCTGCCTCGCCATGCTGAGCGATCCAGACACAGACCGGACTGCCCTGTTCCTAATCACGTCGGCGCGTAGCCTGAACCTGCCGCTGGTCGGCTGGTCGTTGATGCTGGCGAATCCGAATGATTACGTCGTGTCTATGAACTTCTGAGATCCGGCCGTTTGGCTAGTTAGGCGTATAAGTCCCGATCGAAGGGGAGAAGGCCATCGTCGGTCATGGCGGGCGTGGCGTGTTCGTTGTTCGGAGAGGAAGACGCTCGGAAAACGAATTCCTACCCACCCAAAGTCGGATCCGACGTGAATAAGCCGGGCTGGCGACGTAGCTGTCGATAGTATATTTGTATGTATATATCATTATAGATATAACCGAGCTGGTCTGGCATCTCATGCCACGCTGCCCAGTGGAGCGATCGAGGCGCGGGAGGTCGCATATGCGTGAAGTCGCCGGTTGCGACAAGTCCAGTGGGGACGAGCCATAGGCGAAAACACCGTCTTCGTCGGGCGGAGACCATGTGCCTGACGACGTGGGGCGCTTTGCCCGGAACACGCGCTGGCGCGCCGTCCGATCCTCCCCTCTCACGCGATCGATCCGGAGAACTGACTATCCGAATCAATCGGGGGCAGAGCACCTGTCGAGAGGCAGTGGAATCGGTACCGATGATGCGCTCGCATGAATGACATCAGCTTGGCGGGTCTCCATCGCATGACCACCGCCGAAATCGCGGAGGAGGTGGACGCCAGCAAGAGCTGGAAGAACTTGCACTTCCGGCTCATGTGCCTGGCACGTACTTACGTGTTCACAACTTTCTCCTGTCAGTATCTCCTGTATTTGGGCGCCAATGTTCTGTGGATACTCGCGACAACGATTTGTGTCCTGATCGTGGAGCGTCGAACCAACCGTTACACCATCAAGATCTATTCGACGTCTCAGATTGTCGATCACTGGCTCAAGAGAGCCGAGATTGAAAGCGCCACATTTCGCCGGAAAACCTGTATATTCTAACTTTTCTTTATTTGCTCTCTATAGTTAGTTGGATGGCTAATGCACCGCTCTTCGTCTGTCACTTATCATCTTTATTGGCTATGCTATTGACGCTGACTCACATAAAGACCACAGATTGTCTGAAGATTTGTATGCCACGCATTGAGCACATTGGCATATCCATGGATCCGGAAGAAGGTCACTTGTACGGTGCCGTACGTCAAGGATCGCTCGTCTTCTTTCTCCTGCTGATCGCCCCTCCAAGTTTTTATGTCGTAGACTTGGCTATAAGAATGGATCCAGCATCGCAGATGGAGCAAAAACATCGAATTGTTGTGCTACTTGCAGTTATCGGTCCCTTCCTTGGCTGCATGTGCGCCGAAGCGATGCGATTTCTCCTTGTAAGAAAAGAAATGAGGCGTTTTCGAGAACGGCTAATCCTGAGCTCCCGCGGCAAGCAATAGATGAGTCAGCCGACTAAAGCGGAGGTCACATGAGTAGCGTGATTGTCAACAGTTGCGAGGAGCCGGAAGAGACTCGGCCGGTGTGGTTAGACGATTTCATTAAGGGAGCCAATGCATTTCAATGTGCATTAAATAATTCGACTTTTTAGAGTCTTGTCGCAGGAGTCGCGCAGCAAAACAAATGGGCGATAGGGGCCGCGGCCGTGGCTGACTTGGCAGGCTCCTATACACTGTCTAGTCTGAGCAATGCCGGGAACCTGGACCGGGCGGCTGCTAGTACTTTGGGTGGGGTGATCGGCGGATACCTGGGGGGCTTGCTGGCTCTGCAGCCGGACCCATCGGGAGTTTCGCCGGCGCTCTTGCCGGTCAGATAATCGGTTCTTAGCTCGGTGAGTTGGCATATGACGGGGCGTCAGGAATCGATTGGGAGGCACTTGGTGACGCGATCGGCGACTTCTTAGCTAACGCCCTGGATAGCGTTACCGATGGTTTGAGCGACTTCGGGGATTGGATGAGTGAGTTTGGGAATAGTCTTTTGGACGGGGCGAACGACCTGTTGGATAGTTTGGGCGAGACACTGAGCGATGCTGCTGATTCGGTGGGCGAGTTCATTAACGCCCTAGGTAACTTTTTTCTGGGTCTGGGGGACCTCTTGCCGCCCTTGCCTTCATGGCCGGAGCTACCGTTTCCAATCGATTTCCCAAACTTCTTCGACCCTCCTATCTCTCCGCTGGTACTCGATCTCGATGGCGACGGTGTCGAGCTCGTCGCGCTCTCGGCCTCCGGCGCCCTCTTCGATCTGGACGGCGACGGTTTCGCGCAGCATACGGGATGGGTCGCGGCGAACGATGCCCTGCTGGCGATCGACCGCAATGGGAATGGCCGGATCGACGATATCGGCGAGGTCTTCGGCAACGGAACGACAGACGGCTTCACGGAGCTTCGCGCTTTGGATTCCAACGCCGACGACAGGATCGACGCGAATGACAGTCAGTTCGACGAGCTGCTCCTGTGGCGCGATCAGAACGGAAACGGTTGGAGCGAGGAGGGCGAGCTTCAGAGTCTGGCGGTCGGCGGCGTGAGGTCAATCGACCTCTCCGCGACGAATTCGGGCACCATCAACGCGGGCCACCGTATCAGCCATACGAGCTCATACACTCGCACAGACGGAACGACCGCATCTATCGTCGATGCCTGGTTCGAGAACGACCGGCATATCGCCAGCTACTTGCCTGCGGACGGCTTCGCGCTGCATCGGGACGTATTCATGTTGCCCGAGCTCAGCGGCTACGGTGTCGTTCCCTCGCTCTCGATCGCGACGACGCTAGACGCCGGGCTACGCACGCTCGTGACCGACCTGATGAGGAGCAGCGACACCCTGTCGTTCACCGATTTCCGCACCCGCGTCTTGGCAATTGTACTGGACTGGACTGGACTGGTGTCGACATCATTGACCCGCGTTCCCGCGGGCCGAACATGAATGCCCAGCACCTAGCGGCTATGGAAGCGCTAGTGGCAAGTGAATTTCGCCAGTTTGGCAGCAACAATCCGGGGCCGGGAGCCGCAGTGGCCCTCGAGGCGGATTTCCAGGGGTACATCGATGCGATGACGGTACGCTTGCTCAGCCAGAGCTGGTTTTCGAGTTTCCTCATAACGGCAACGGAGGCACCGGGTGCGATCTCGACGTCTGCAACGTTCTCACATCCTTATGTCGGATGCGCCGCGCTGACTTATAACCCCAATACCAATGCCTTGAGCGGCGACCTCAATACCATTCTTGGGTTCTATGTGCATTCGCTCTGCGAAGAATCGACGGAGCCGCTCAACATCGACGATACGATCGCACTGCTGCGCATGCTGCAAGTCGATTTCGGCTCGAACGAGACGGCGTACAGAGCGGCGATCAAGGCCGCATTCGTGGCGGCCGGGTTCGAGGATGCCGTCGCAGCCGGCTATGCCGACCGGGCGGTAGAGCCGCGCTTGCGCGTCACCAATGGCACCGAGGGTGACGACACGATCTCGGGCTTCGACGTTGACGACGTGATTGCGGGCGGCGGCGGCAACGACGCGCTGTGGGGGCTGAACGGCGATGACACGCTGGAGGGTGGCCCCGGCGACGACACGCTGTATGGCCAGCAAGGCGATGACAGGCTGGAGGGTGGCCCCGGCGACGACACGCTGTATGGCCAGCAAGGCGATGACAGGCTGGAGGGTGGCCCCGGCGACGACACGCTCTACGGCTGGACCGGTGACGACACGCTGACCGGCGGCACCGGTGACGACTGGCTGGAGGGCGGGCGCGGGGCGGACACCTACGTGTTCAACCGAGGCGACGGGGTCGATTCGATCCGGGACCACGGCTTATCCCATCGCACCGACCGGCTGGTGATCCACGGCTACGCGCCGGCCGAGGTGACGGTGAGCCGGACCGCGGCCGACAGCGACGACCTGGTGCTGACCTTTGCCGGCACCCAGGATCGGATTACCGTCTGGAATGGGTTGGGGGGGTCGGACCGGGACACGATCGAGCGGATCGAGTTCGACGACGGCACGGTGTGGACGCCAGCGGTCGTCCGCGAGCGCTTGCTGAGCGAGGCCGCGACCGAGGGCGACGACACGATCTGGGGCTCCGACGTTGACGACACGATTGCGGGCGGCGGCGGCAACGACACGCTGTATGGCCAGCGAGGCGATGACACGCTGGAGGGTGGCGCCGGCGACGACACGCTGGAGGGCCAGCGAGGCGATGACAGGCTGATCGGCGGTGCCGACGACGACACGCTCTACGGCTGGACCGGCGACGACACGCTGGAGGGCGGCGCAGGCGACGACACGCTCAGCGGCTGGTTTGACGACGACACACTGACCGGCGGCACCGGCGACGACTGGCTGGAGGGCGGGCGCGGGGCGGACACCTACGTGTTCAACCGAGGCGACGGGGTCGATTCGATCCAGGACCTCGGCTCCTACAGCGGCACCGACCGGCTGGTGATCCACGGCTACACGCCGGCCGAGGTGACGGTGAGCCGGACCGCGGCCGACAGCGACGACCTGGTGCTGACCTTTGCCGGCACCCAGGATCGGATCACCATCTGGAATGGGCTGGGGGGGTCGGACCGGGACACGATCGAGCGGATCGAGTTCGACGACGGCACGGTGTGGACGCCAGCGGTCGTCCGCGAGCGCTTGCTGAGCGAGGCCGCGACCGAGGGCGACGACACGATCTGGGGCTTCGACGTTGACGACACGATTGCGGGCGGCGGCGGAAACGACGCGCTGTGGGGGCTGAACGGCGATGACACACTGGAGGGTGATCACGCTGCTCAGCAACGACCTCGATGCGCCGGCCGCAGAGATCGCGGCGCTCTACAAGCAGCGCTGGCAGGTCGAGCTCTTCTTCAAGTGGGTCAAGCAGAACCTGAAGATCCGGCACTTCCTGGGTGTCAGCGAGAATGCGGTGCGCATCCAGATCGTTACCGCGCTGATCGCCTATCTGCTGCTGCGGCTCGCGCAGGTCGGGACCCGAACCGAACTCGGCCTCCAGGCCATCGCCCGCCTCGTCGCCAAGACAACCTTCCAGCGCCGGGCCCTCACCGACCTCTTCGAACCGCCCCCGGACAACCCAGAACCCCATGACCAACTCCGAATCCCCTTCGCCAAAATCTAAACCGGACAGCAGTGGACTCGATCCGGGCATCTCTCTCCGCATGGCCCGTCACCGGGTGCCGGCGACATGGATGGCCGCATCAAGTGCGGCCATGACGAAGTGGCGGTGGCTCCGCTTGCCGCCTTACCAGACCACGCCTATATCTCGCCCGACACTGAACCGAGGCCTGACATGGACCAGATCGGTGCAACCGAGGCCAGGAGGCACCTGTCTCGACTGCTCGACCGCGTCGCGCAGGGCGAGAGCCTGACCGTCACGCGCCACGGCAAGCCCGTTGCTCGGCTCGTACCCGTGACGCATGACTACGAACGGGCAAGGGAAGCCGCTGCCCGCATCATCGAACGCCGCCGTCACATCAAGAGTATGCCCTTGGCGGACCTAAAGGTAACGATACACGAGGGGCACTCAATTTGACGGCTATCGTCATCACCGCCTCATTATTTCCTAGCCTTTTCACCTACGAGTGAAGGGTACAGGATGAGCTAGACTCAATGGTTCTTTCGCTCTACGTTGCAGGCGTCAACTAGCCCACTACCCATCACTGTTGGATAAACAATCGTGAAAATTTCTCCACCATTCCAAGTCGTTGGCAAAGTTACGCACCCAAGTCGTGCGAGGTTGGCCAGTGCCATTGTAACTTCTTTGTCTGGCTGAACCAATTCAGTTTCATTAACTGCTGGTTCAATTTGTGCAGTTTCTGGAAGACCTCCAGTAATAATGCCGTTCTTCTTCAGTTCTTCAACTGGAAAGGAGTACATTTTCTCAAGAATAGTGGCTTCAATGGGCGAAATTCTTTCCAAGATATCTATATATGCACGCCTAAGCTCGATTCCCTCCTGACTTCGACGGTTGGGCCTGATTCTGGCCGATCTCCCGTCTGGAGATTTCAGCGAAGACAATGACTTAGCGGTTGCGGTGCGGTCAAGTCGCGTTGTAGTGCCTAGTGGATATATTGGATTGTCGATATCCCCGCCCCGCGCTACACTCCCACCATGTTCGTGCGTATCAAGACCACCCCCAACAGCCCGCGCCGCTCGGTCCAGCTCGTCGAGGCCGTGCGCGACGGCGGCAAGGTCCGCCAGCGCATCGTCCGCCACATCGGCGTGGCCATGGACGAGGACGAGCTGGAGCGCCTGAGGCAGCTCGGCGAGTACGTCAAGGCGAAGCTGGAGGACGAGCGCCAGCCCTTGCTGTTCGCGCCCGAGAAGATCGCAGACCAGGTGATCCGCGTCGGACGCCAAGGGGACGGCAAGCAAGAGCTTCCCGTCGATCTCAAGCAACTCGAAGAGGAGCAGCGGCTGATCACGGGCATCCACGAGGTCTACGGCGAGATGTACCGGCTGCTGGGCCTCGACGGGCTGCTGCGGCGATCGCGCTACCGCGCCTCGCACGACGCGCTGTTCCACGTGGTGATGGCACGCATCGCCAACCCCGACAGCAAGCGGGGCAGCGTGCGCCGGCTCGAGGAGGACTTCGGCGTGAGCCTTCCCCTCGAGAAGGTCTACCGGATGATGGACCAGCTCGACGCGCCCGTGATCAACCATCTGCGCACGCGCGTGGGCGAGGCGAGCCGCTCGCTGCTGCCGGAGCCGGTGGCGGTGCTCTTCTTCGATTGCACCACGCTCTACTTCGAGACCGCGATTGAGGACGAGCTTCGCCAGCACGGCTTCAGCAAGGACGGCAAGCACAGGGACTCGCAGGTCCTGCTGGCCCTGATGGTGACGCGCGAAGGGCTGCCGATCAGCTACGAGGTCTTCCCCGGCTCCACCTACGAGGGGAAGAGCCTGGTCCCGGTCCTGCAGGACATGCAGCGCCGCCACCAGGTGGAGCGCACGGTCTGTGTGGCCGACCGGGGCATGCTGAGCGCAGACAACCTCGACGCCATGGACGACATCCGCGGCGAGTACGTGCTCGGCGCCCGGCTGCGCAAGCTGCCGGCCGCGCTGAAGAAGAAGGTTCTCGATCTGGACGCCTATGGTCCTCTCGAGGGATCGGAGAACCGCCGGGTCGGCGAATGGGAGCACAAGGGCCGGCGCCTGATCGTCGTCTTCTGCCCCGAGCGCGCGCGCAAGGACGCACACGAGCGCCGCCAGGCGGTGGCGCGCCTGCTCGACAAGCTGGAGCGCAGCGACAATCCCAAGGAGCTGCTCTCCAATCACGGCGCCAAGCGCTTCATCGCCGTCGAGGGCGACGCGCGGCTCACGGTGAACCCGGAGAAGATCGCCGAGGCCGAGCGATGGGACGGGCTCGCCGGCGTCATCACCAATCTGCGCGACGCCAGCGTCACCGAAGTGATGGCCCACTACCACGGGCTCTGGCAGGTCGAGGAGAGCTTTCGGATCACCAAGCACGACCTGAAGGTGCGGCCGATCTGGCACTGGAACGAGAACCGGATCCGCGCCCACATCGCCATCGCCTTCATGGCCTTCGCCTGCGTCCGCCACCTTGCCTACCGTGTCGCCGTCCAGAAGAGGCGGATGTCCCCGGAAGTGATCCGCTCCGCCCTCGTCCACCGCCAATGCTCGGTCCTGCGCTGCGCGCAATCGGGCAACCGCTACGTCATCCCGTCGAAGCCGACGCCGGCGGCCGAGCAGATCTACGCAACCATGGGGCTGCCCCTGACGATCACCCCGTACCAACTCGTCTGAGCGCCGGCGAAGCCCGGCCCGGGCTCGAAGAAATGCCGAGTGTAGTGCCTAGCCGGAAATGAGAACCGGCCAATATCAACTACTTACGTGATTCAACCATCGAAGTCAGGAATTCAGTTTCATTAACTGCTGGTTCAATTTGTGCAGTTTCTGGAAGACCTCCAGTAATAATGCCGTTCTTCTTCAGTTCTTCAACTGGAAAGGAGTACATTTTCTCAAGAATAGTGGCTTCAATGGGCGAAATTCTTTCCAAGATATCTATATATGCACGCCTAAGCTCGATTCCCTGCTTAGAAACTGAAGAATTTACAAGCAAATTCACCCACATATCTTGCAAATAATCGTCATCCTCCATAGTCGCCGCATGAAATAGGGGAACTGCGAGCTTCAGCGGAATTGGCTTTGACGGCGCGTCTTCGCCCAGTTTCTCCATCACTTCGTGCGCCCGCTTCATTAGGCGCACTTTTCGTTCCCAACGCATGTAGCGAAGTTTATCCTCAAATATTCCAACAGCTTGTTCTAACGTTCCAGAAGTATGCTTGGCGATAAAACTCCCGAAATCCCTGGTCAAATCTATTGTTTTTCCGCTTGTTATCGCCACCTCTTGAATGGCTTTGCTGGCTTCAATCATGCCTTTGGATTCGTCAGTCATTACTCATTTCCAATGTCGCCCGGGATTTAGCGTCTACGCTCGAGGTCATCAAAAGTGCGATCCAGTGCGCCGGTTCTGCCCTCTCCTCGAACGTAGCAACTACGAACCGAGCGTGGGTTCCTCCTTACGCGAGTGGGCGGAGAGCATAGGGAGGTGGCGACTGTCGCGCCAGGGCTCGGCATGGATCGCCCGCAGGTCGGGGTAGGGGTGTCGGAACGCCGGTCACCGCGACGAACTCCCCCGCCGCGCTGCGGTCGCCCGAGCAGGTCCATCCGTTCCTCGCGCTTGACCGGTAGCCGGGGCGGGCGTAACCCATTGCCGGCACAGGGCGGGACTCGGGCGCATCATGGACGAGCGGCAGCAGCTCCCCGCGGCGAGCGACGAGAAGGGCGCCTTCCGCTTCTACGACAACCGCCAAAAATACCTGCTGTTCGTCAACACCTGCAGCGAGAAGTGGGTGGTCTCCGAGCGTGCCGGCATGGAGCTCGGCCTGGTCCATCCCCGCCCGCCGGCGCTCCGCGTGTTCGACGCCGGCATGGGCGACGGTACGGTGCTCACCGGGGTCATGCGGAACATGCACCGGCGCTTCCCGACGATGCCGTTCTACGTCGTCGGCAAGGAGATCTCGGTCGAGGACGTGCGCCTCTGCCTCGAGAAGATGCCGGACCGGCTGTTCGAGCATCCCGCGACGGTGCTGGCGGTCACCAACATGCACTACTCGGAGGCGCCCTCGCTCCAGCCCCGCTCGATGCAGGCGGCGGCGACGCTGAACTGGATCGAGACGCCGCTCTCCGGCAACACCTCCCACGAGTTCCACGAGCAGATCGCGGCGCTCCAGCCCACGCTGGCCGAGACCTGGCGGGTGCGGCCGAGCCCGAAGACGGGAAATCCGCTCTACGTCCGCGCGTCGGTCCTGGTGCTCTATCGCGAGGATCACAAGTTCCTGCTCGACCCGGCGATTCCGCGCCCGGGCCGGGCCAGCGACGGCTACGATCTGGTCCTCGCTTCCCAGCCCTACCGGGCGCGAATGCCGGTCGACTTCAAGGTGAAGCGGGTTCTGGCCCCGCTTGCGCGCAGCCTCGCGCCGGGCGGGCGGCTGCTCTGCATCCAGTCCCACGGCGGCGATCCGGGGCTCGAGATCATCCGAAAGATCTGGCCGGGGGAGCAGCCCTTCCAGGCCGATCGCCACGTGCTGCTCAAGGCGCTCAAGGAAGAGATCGGCAAGAGCCGGCGCGATCTCAGGTACAACGCCTATTCCGACCGCCGCGCGGTCTTCCGCTACGACATGCACACGCTGCCGACCGAGATCGAGGGCTCCAGCATCGGCACGTCGACGCTGTTCGCCGCCTGGAACGCGGCGATCTACGTCGCGCAGATCGAGGACGCGCGGCTGGAAGGCGTGGTCGCCGACGGCTCCTACCTGGATGCCACGCGCGAGGTGCTGAGCGCCCGCGGCGGGCTCTGGTTCTACGACGAGTCTTTCATCGTCTCCCGCCGCCGCGACTGAAAGCGGCGGCAGCGGAGCGCCGGCCTCACATGCCGTCGATGGACACTCCATCGGCGCAGGGGTCGTAGAACGCGAAGTCCTCGGCGCCGAGCTCGTCGTCGCCCTCGCCGCCGGAGAGCCGGTCCGCGCCCTCTCCCGTCCTCAGCCGCCGGCCTCCGGAGCGCCCGCCAGGGACCGCACCAGCCGCACCAGCTCCGCCTGCCGCGAGAGACCGTGCTTGGCGAACATGTGCTTCACGTGCGAGCGGATGGTGCTCTCCTTGCGGCCGCTGGTCGTCGCGATCTCGCTCACGCTCATGCCCTGGGCCAGCAGCACCGCGACCCGGCTCTCCATCCCCGTGAGATCGAGGGCTGCCGCGGCCACGGCGGGATCGATGGCGGCCCCGTTCGCCGGGTCCACGACCAGCACCAGTGCCGCCACCTGCCAAACCGGAAAGTCCGCCTCCCGGTGGCCCATCGGGCTCACGTGTGAGAGGGCGCAGAATTTCAGCGGGGAATCAGGGCTGATCCGCTCGAATTAATCGAGGATTTGGGGTGGTTGCCCCCCGGCGATCTTGCATGAAGGCCGCCGGAGGGCTTGTCTCGGTGACGGTGATATCAACCTGAGACGGCCCCAATGTCGCACAAGCTGTTCCGGCACTCCATCCATTCGAATGCCCGGGTCTGGGCTTTTCTCAAGCGCGTCGATGCGGCGGAGGCGGAGGCCTGCCGAGCGGCCGGCTGTCCGCGCTGCGGCGGCACGCTTCACAGCGCGACCTACCCGCGCAAGCCCTACGGTCTGGCGGTGGATCTTCGGGACGACGCGCGGCGCTTCAGCTTGTGCTGTTCGTCATGCCGGCGCCGCGTGAAGCCGCCGTCGGTGCGTTTCTTCGGGCGCCGCTTCTACGTCGGGGCGCTGTTCCTGGTGGTGAGCGCGCTGGCTGTGGCCGGCGGCGTGCGGTTGCAGACGATCGCGCGGCGGTGCGGGGTTCCGGCCTCGACGCTGAAGCGCTGGCGGCGCTGGTGGCTGGAAGTCTTCCCGCTGACCCGGGAGTGGGGGGCGAAGCGGGGCGCGCTGGCGGCGCCCCCCGCCGACGTGCCGCTGCGCTGGCTGCTGCGCACCATGCGGGGCCGCGGCTTCCGCTCGCGGCTGTTGCGCAGCCTGGTCTGGCTGATGCCGTGGACCGGCTTTTGCGCGCTCGGCGCCGGGCCGGCGGCGCCCGCAGAAAACGTTTCTGTCATGAACGGATAGGGCGCTCTACATGGGCATCTCCCCGACACGGCCAGGGAGAGATGCCGCCATGGACAGCAACAACGGAGGGGGCGACCGCGACCGGTGGGCGCGGCTGCGCTTCGCGGTCGTCGGGCCGTTGCTGGCCTCGCCGCCGCCCACGGGGCAGTTGCGGGCGGAGCTGGAGCGGCTGTCGCAACGCGACTGGGATCACCCGTCCGGCAAGGGGCCGGTGCGCTTCTCGGTGTCGACGATCGAACGCTGGTACTACCAGGCACGGGCGGCGGACCGGGATCCGGTCAAGGCGCTGCGCCGCCGGCCGCGCACCGATGCCGGCCGCGAGCGGGCGATGTCGCCGGCGCTGATCGAGGCGCTGCGCGGCCAGTACCGGGCGCATCCGTCGTGGTCGGGGCAGCTGCATTACGACAACCTGCGGGCGCTGGTCGAGGTCGATCCGGCGCTCGGCCCGATGCCCTCCTACGCGACGCTGACCCGGGCAATGCGCAATCGCGGGTTGGTGCGCCAGCGCCGCCGGCGGCGCTTCGACCGGGAACCCGAGCGGGCGCCGGTCGAGCCGCGCGAGGTGCTGAGCTTCGAGGTCTCGCGCAGCCATGCGCTCTGGCACACCGACTTCCATCATGCCCGGTGCCGGGTGCTGACCGCGTCCGGCGCCTGGCGCACGCCGATCATGCTCGGCTTCCTCGACGACCACTCGCGGGTGGGTTGCCACCTGCAGTGGTACCTGGAGGAGACCGCCGAGGTCTTCGTCCACGGGCTCTGCCAGGCCTTCATGAAGCGCGGCCTGCCGCGCGCGCTCATGAGCGACAACGGCTCGCCGATGATGGCGGGGGAGGTCGAGGAGGGGCTGCACCGGCTCGGCATCATCCACTCCAGGACCCTCGCGGGGGCGCCTCATCAGAATGGCAAGATGGAGGTCCTGTGGGCCTCGGTCGAGGGCCGCCTGATGGCCATGCTCGAAGGCGTCGAGCCGCTCACCCTGAAGACGCTCAACGACGCGACCGTCGCCTGGGTCGAGCAGGACTACCACCGCCGGGTGCACCGCGAGCTCGGCACCACGCCGCTCAAGCGCCTGCTCGACAGCGACGATGCGTCGAGGCCCTGCCTCGGCCGCGACGAGCTCAGGGCGGCGTTCCGCATCACCGTGAAGCGCACGCTGCGGCGCTCGGACGGAACCGTGTCGCTCGAGGGCATCCGCTATCAGGTTCCCGCGCCGTGGCGCCACCTGAGCACGCTGTGGATCCGCTATGCGCGCTGGGACCTGGCCAGCGTTGATCTGGTCGACGGCCGAAGCGGCGAGCGGCTGTGCACCCTCTACCCGCTCGACCGGCGCGGCAATGCCGGCGGTATGCGCCGCCCGGCCGGGCCCGGCGACAACGATGGCGGCGGCAGCGCCGGCGGGGGCGAAGCCGCGCCGCTGCTCAGGCGCATCCTCGACGACCAGGCCGCGACGGGCCTGCCGCCGGCCTGGCTGCCTCACGCCGAAAGCCCCGGGCCGGGCGAAGACGACGATCGGGGAGACCCCTCATGAACCGCGAAATGCTCACGCTGTACGGCCTCAAGTGGAACCCCTTCTCCACCGACCTCCCGGTCGATGGCCTGATGACCACACCCGCCGTCGAGAACTTCTGCCGCAGGGTCGAACGGCATCTGGTGCGCCAGGGCGGCTTCGCCCTGATCGGCGGCCCGCCCGGCATCGGCAAGAGCGTGGCGCTGCGGTTGCTCGCCGAGCGCCTTGAGCGCATCGACAGGTTGAGCGTCGCGGTCCTCACCCATCCGTCCTCCAGCGTCGCCGACTTCTACCACGAGATCTCCGACCGCTTCGCCATCACCATGGCCCACAACAATCGCTGGAATGGGATCAAGGGACTGCGGCAGCGCTGGCTCGACCACCTCGACGACACGCGCATGCGCCCACTCCTGCTGGTCGACGAGGCACAGGAGCTGCCCAACGCGGTGCTGACCGAGATGCGCCTGCTCTCCTCGACCGACTTCGACTCGCGCACCATCCTTGGCGTGGTGCTGGCCGGTGACAACCGGCTGCTCGCAAAACTGCGCACGCCGGAGCTGCATCCCATCGACTCCCGCATCCGCCAGCGCCTCCTCATGACGCGTCCCGAAGACGAGGATCTACTGCGCCTCCTCGACCACCTGCTGGAGGAGGCCGGCAACCCCGCCCTGATGACCGCCGGCCTCAAGGACACCCTCGTCGCCCATGCCGGCGGCAACCCCAGGACGCTCACCGTCATGGCCGATGCGCTGCTCGCCGCCGGCGCCGATCAGGATCGTGAAGTGCTCGACGAAAAGCTCTTCCTGGAGACCTGGGGGGAGCCCACCAAGACCAGGAGAGCGCGCCGGTGAAGGGCTTCCCGACCCGAAGCCCGGCCGACCTTGAGGACCGCCCGAGCCGGCAGCAGTGGCTGGTCGACGGCCTCTGGGGACGCCAAGCCGTCGGCATCGTCGGCGGCGAACCCAAGTGCGGCAAATCCTTCCTGGCTCTGGACCTCGCCGTGGCCGTCGCCGCCGGCGTTCCCTGTCTGCGCCGCTTCGCCGCCAAACAGCCCGGACCGGTCCTGCTGTTCGCGGCCGAGGACGCCGGCCACATCGTGCGCGCCCGGCTTGAGGGCATCGCCCGGGCAGCCGGCGCCAGCTTCGAGACGCTCGACATCGCCGTCATCGACGCTCCCATCCTGCGCCTCGACCATGCCAACGACCGGCAGCGTCTGCGCGAGACCGTGCAGCGCATCGCGCCACGCCTCGTGGTCCTCGACCCCCTGGTCCGCCTGCACGGCGTCGATGAAAACACCGTCGCCGAGGTCGCTCCCATACTCGGCTTCCTGCGCGACCTCCAGCGCCGCTTCGAGACCGCCGTCCTGCTCGTCCACCATGCCCGCAAGAGCGGTGCCAGCCGGCCGGGCCAGGCGCTCAGGGGGTCGTCCGAGCTCCATGCCTGGGGCGACAGCAACCTCTATCTGCGCCGCCGCGACAAGCAGATCGTCATGACCGTCGAGCATCGCGCCGCTCCAGGCCTCGCCGACATCGAGATCGAACTCGCCGATGACGGCGAGGGACCCGCCCTGCGCTTGCGGCGGCCGGTGCCGGCCGAGGCCGCGCCGGAGCCGGAAACACCCGAACGGCGCATCCTCCAAGCCCTCGCCGACGCCGATGCACCGCTCTCGCAGCGCCAGATCCGCGAGCGCGCGGCAACCCGGCCCGCAACCGTCGCCGAAGCGCTGAGCAAGCTCGTCCGCGCCGGGCGCGTCGAACGCGCACCCCAGGGCGGTTACCGCCTCGCCGCCGAAAACGCGGCGCCGCCGGCCGCCGTCAACCACGCGGGCCGCAACGACGCGTTACCGAAAACCGTTACCGCCTCGAACCCCTAGGGAGGCAGGGTAACGGTAACGGGTAACACCCCTCGCCAGCCCCCGTTGCCGCACTGCGTCGAGCGATCGGCCCGTGGCCGGAAGCTTGCTTACGGCCATGGATGCACTCCGTCGGATGGACGGCGGGGGGTCACCCGAAGGGCCGGAGCGAAGCGGAGGAGCCGCGTAGCGGCTTGACCCGCCGACGGCCGTCCGACACCCCCGGTCACCCCACCAGCCGCGAACGATGCCCATCAAACAAACCGATCACCGCGCCATCAGATACCGAGAGCGCGCTCAACGTGCAGCACCAGCGGGGGCAGGGCGCCCGGGCGCCTCACGATCGTCGAGCCACCGGTCCCCAGTGCCCCGGAAGGCGGCAGCGCACGGTCCAGAAGCGTCTGCAAGTCATCGTTGTCCTGCGGTGTGCTGGCAGACAGGAACCCGTCGAAGTCGCGCAAGCCGTCGCCGGTCCGCAGGACTTCCCGAGCGCGGTCGTTAGCCGCCACGATCCGCCCGCGTCCGTCGAGCTGCACGATGCCGAGCCCCGTGCTGTCGAGCATCTCCGTCAGCGTCGCACCCAGGGCATTTGCGTGGGCCAGGGTCTGCTGGACGAGCACGGTCTGGCGGATATGCGGCAGGAGATGCCGGATCGAGTCACATTGCGCGGACGACCAGCCCTCCCCGTCCAGCGGGTCTTTGATTTCCCACAAGATTCGTGAGCCCTTGGGTCCTTCCAGACGCACGTCGATCGCGTTCCCGGCGCGGCCAAGGCTTTGCAGCGCGTGGTACGGCTCGGAGGTCTTCCGCTCTTCCTCGGTGTAGAAGTCGGTGATGTGTGACAACCTGTAGAAGGGGAGACGCCGCAGGCGGGGTATCCTTTCGTCCAGGGGATAGAGAGTCCCCATCCAGAGACGCTCCAGATCCCGGCGCCTTTGTCCGTGGTGGCAGATCCACATGAAGTTGGTTCGATAGTCCTCTTCCGCCTCCCCGTCACCGCACGCCAGGGTGCTGCCATGTGAGCTGAGGGCTTCGTCGATCAGCGCCGAGGCGCTCGGCCAGCGAGCAGGGTCCAGCGCCGCCTCGTGCAATGAAGCGAGGATGCGGTCGAAAGGGTTCAGTTCGTTGCTGACCACAGCTTCATGGGCCGGCACTTCACAGACCCGACGCCCCTTGTCTCGCGAGAGGTGCGTTCCCTCGCTGCCGATATTCCCGGCCGCAACCCTGCGTCTTTACCTCGGTGCAGCTGCTTGCGGCTGCGCTGCCGCCCTATGAAAGGCAAACTGCCCCCATATCTTCACACACCCCCCGATGTTTGGTGAGGATAGTGGAATTGCGGACGTCCGTGCTTCCCCAAAGCTGGGGAGGCGCGGCGATATTGTCGTTTGCGCTTCGGATATGGGGAGAGGGCGGACGATGCGCGAGGATTGCCTGGCGGGGATACCGGCCACCGGCTCCCGAGACGATCGTCAGGCCGAGCTGGCCGCCCGGCTCCGCCGCGTTACGCCGCCCACCCAGCTCGGCCGAAAAGCCGGCAATGCACCGACATTCGAAGTGGACCGGTCACCGGGGGCGGGTCGCCGTCGACGAGACCGCCAAGTGGCCAGCACTTGCCCGAGCACCCATCGATCCGGCATCGCTCGTGAAGGCGCTTCGGCACGTCTCGGCGGGGGCCCGTCGGGCACACCGCCGTGTTTCAGGCTGACGGCACGCATCAATTCTGCGTGAACGCCTCGCCGTCGAAGCGTTCTCGGGTGGCGATCTCCTCCACCGGGCGGCGCCTCAGCTTGGTGAGCTGCTTGGCCGGGCGGCCGAAGGGCATGACCGCGCAGACCGCGTGATCCTCGGGGATGTTGAGCAGCGCCTTGATCTCGGGCTCGTGGGCGACGGGCAGCGTCGTGATCGTGCCGCCGAACCCGTTCTGCCGGGCTGCCAGAAGCAGGCTCCAGACGAAGGGGTAGATCGAGGCCCCGCCGATCACGCCGACGCGGTCCAGATACTGATCGGTCGCGGCGACGACCTTGAGGTCGACGCAGACCACCAGCACGACGGAGGACTTGATCAGCGGCTCGGTCAGCATGGCGGGCGCCGGGGTCGCCTGGATCTGCTCAGGCGTGAGCTTGGTCGGAATCCAGGCGCTCCAAGGGCTTTCGCCCGCGTCGATCTGGGCGCGGTAACGCTTGGCCACCGGCACCGTGAGCTCGGAGAGCCGCTGCCGCGTCGCCATGTCGCGCACGACGATGACCCGATTGCCCTGCCTGTTGCCCCCGCTCGGCGAGAAACGGGCGTTCTCGATCATCTCGTGGATCACCTCGTCGGGCAGGTGATCGTCGGTGAAGTCGCGGCAGGCGAACGTCGTCCGCATGGCCTCGTACAGTTCCATCGATTCGTCCTCTCAACGTTCAGCGGCGTGCGGGGCGGCAGCCGATTCGCCCGGTCGCAGGGCAGGGCAGATGCGGGCAGCGATGCGTGGCGGAGGGACGGGATTCGCGTCCTCCCGTAACCTATTGAAGTTCGCCAACTATTCTTCTGAATTTCTTGTCAGCCCACAGTTTGCCCAACACATCTAAACGGAGCATTGCGAGCTTCCAGAGCCAAGTATGCAGCTTAGCACGAGGACGTCTGAAATGGGCAGCAGCGGTGGAGCAAGGCCCAACCGTGCAACCGTGGTGCGACAGAATTGCGTATGGGTGGCAGAGGCGGCAGAAAGATCGGATCGGAGCCGTCTGGCAACGGCATATGCTCGCGCTTCGATCGTGTCCCGTCACGTGGTGTGAAATCTGTGAATGTAGGATTAGCGTTGGACTCGTTCTTGTATAGGATTGTTTTCCTCCTGAGGAATGGAATTTATTACAGGATGTTGTGGAACATCGCAAGACATATTTTGGGCGTATGTTCATGGGCGGATGGGTGCCTGCAAGAGTTCGCTTGTTGCAGATGGGGACGTGGATGGAGACGACCTACTATGCAAGGCATGGGCTCCTGAAGGGGTGGCGTCATGGCGATCGTGGGGCGCTTGCCGATGGGACCAGGATCTGGTTGTGGAGATGTCAATTATCTATGCAAAGTATATTACACGGTGGTTAGAATGCGATAAAATGCGATTTTGTTGATAGCTGCATAGCTTCGGAGCAGACTATGCAAGACGCATCGGACCACAGACGGCACCCGCGCACGGTGATGGCAACCGACACCGAATGGGAGCGCATCGAAGAACGCGCCAAGGCCGCCGGCACGTCCAAGTCGCGCTTCATCTGCCAGCGGGCGGCAGGCCCCGACCGGCGTCCGCCGGCCTCCGTCGCGACGGAGGCCGTGCTCGCCAGGCTGGAGCGCATCGAGACCGCAGTGCTGGTGCTCGCCGAGGTCGAGCGGCAGCGCCTGGCCGAGCGCGGCGAGGAGGAGGGCTGGGAGGCGGCGGCCCGCAGGGTCGCGCTCAGGCTGCGCGCGGAGCGGCCGGTCGCAGGCGACGCCCCGTCATGATCCGCGCCCGCCGCCGCAGCTTCTATTGCAGCCCGGTCGAATACGCGGAGATCAGCGAGCGGGCCCGCGCGGCAGGCATGAAAGTCTCCCCCTTCGTGATCGCCTGCGCACTCGCCGAAGACCGGGACGAGAGGCCCGATACCCTGCTGGCGCTGACCGAGGAGGAGCAGAGAACGCTGTACGACAGGGTGGCGTTCCTCGACCGCTGCGTCCGGGCCATGTACGAGCGCCTGCCGGGAAGCGACCTCTCCATGTTCGACGCGCTCGCCTTTCTGGAACGTGTCGCGTCGCTCCGGCGGAAGCCGCGCGAATGAGGCGGCGCCGGAGCCCGGCGACCATGGTCCGTTCCCTCTCCTGCACGGACGTGGAATGGGAGCAGGTGCGGGAGAGGGCGGACGCGGCGGAGCAGTCGATGTCGCGCTACCTGGTCGAGCGCGCGCTGACGGTGGAGTTGCCGCGCGACGGGGACGGCAGGATCGGCCCGCCGCCGCGTCTGGCGCTGAGCGAGGGCGAGCAGCGCGAGATGCACGAACGGATCGAACGCATCCACGCGAGGATGTCGACCGGCTCGTCCGAAGAGGACCGGTCGATACTGGCGCGGCTGGGCGATTCGGTTTGGCTGGTGAAGAGCGCGGCGATGTTCGACCTGGCCCGCGAGGGGCGCACCCGTGAGATGATCGCGCTGTTGGCCATGCATCACGGCGAGGAGGAAGCGGCCCGCATCGCCGAGCGGTTCGTGGCGTGGGCGCGCAAGCAACGGCTGCTCGACTGACCGCAGGAGCCGTCCGGGATGGCCGGGCCGTCGTCTGCCGGGTTCGCCCGTCGCGGCCGCGGCCGACCGGCAGGCCAACTCCCGGCCGCGCCCGGCGCGGAAGGAGCGTCACATGGACCGCCCCCGGCTCCTCCTGCGGCTCCGCTCCAGGCCTTGCCGCTCGGCGCGCTCGCGCTCGATGCGTTCCCATTCCTCGTCCTCGTCCCGCAGCGTCCGGCGGAGCGACGCCGATGGGGCCTTGAGCGCCTGCCGGAGACCCGAATCTTCCTCGAAGAACGGCGCAAGCTTATTCTCGTCGGCGAGCATCGAATTTGCGCTGTCGATCGCCCGCACGGCCTTCAACCGCCAGTCGCCATAATCCTCCCGCTGCACGAACGGGAGGTCGTCCGCCGCGGCGCGATCGCGTTCCCGCTGGCACTCCGCCAGTTGCGTCTTCGTCGTGTCCAGCAGTCGAGCCTGCTCGCTCATCGTCTCGCGCATCGCGAGCTCGTTCTTCACGAACGCCCTCGCCGCGCCGTCCCGGACTCGGTCCCGCACGGGTGACATCAGTTTGCAGGCTCTCTCGTGCTCCGGCAGGAAGAAGCGGTGCCGGCCGGTCTCCCGGACGCGGCCCTCCAGGGTCTCGCACGCCGCCACGACGCTTGCCGGCAGGTGGTCGAGGACGGCGGCGCGCTCGATGCGCTCGACCGCGCGCTCGATCTTCGCCCGGCCGCCGAGCGCCGCGAGATGCGCCGCGTAGCGATCGTTCCCGAGCAACTCGCGTCCCGCCTCTTGGGCACCGCCCGCCCGGCGCAGCCAGCGCCGATGCCGCCTGCCGAGCTCGACCACCGGCTGCCAGGGGTCGAGCTTTCGCTCCGCCCGCTCCAGCAGCGCGTCGCGCTTCTCCAGGCAGGCGTCGAGCCGCCCGGCGAGCCTGCGCGCCTCGCGCTCGGACCGGACCAGAAGCTCGCGCTCCTCCAGCACCCGGGCAAGCGGCGCGGGCATCCGCTGCCCTGCCTTCTCCTCATGGTCCCGGATGCGGTCGAGGAGCGTGTCGTAGCCCGGCGCATGGAAGGGGTGGAGTCCCTCCTTCTCGGCGGCAGCCGCATACGCCTCCCAGCCCTTCAGCAACCTCTCCGAAGCATCGTGGGTTACAAGCTCACGAGCGAGCGCGACGGCGTTGCCCTCCATCTCCTCGCCCATGGGAGTCCCGGTCAGCCCGTGGAGGCGGCACATCGCCCCGTCGTTCAGGATCGCCGCCGCCTTTCGCGCCGTAGCGCGCGCGTCCGGCAGCCACGCCTCCGAGCCCGGCTCCGGCCTCCCGGCGAGGCGGGCCAAGTCCTCCCGGCACTCTCGGATCCGGCTCCATTCCGCCGCCCTCTCCCGGTGGTCGTCGAGCCCCATCCGGAGAAGCCCCGGCATCTCGAATGGATGCGCGACCCGCTCTTCCAGCGCCGCGATGCGATCGGCGAGCGCTTCGGTTCCGGGCGCGTGGAAGGAATAGATGGGGCCGCCCCAGAATGGCCTGACGTGCTCGTACCAGTCGCGGTAAAGCTCCGCCGCCTCAAGGTCGACTCCGAGCCTGTGCCCGAGCGCTACCGCCGATGCCGCCAGCGTCTCGCGGGTGCCCTCGCCCAGCACTGCGTCCTCCGCCATCGCCGCCGCCTCTGCCATCGCCGCCTCGGCCCGGTCCCGCCAGTCTTGCCAGTCCGGCCGCTCCGCGACCGGTTCCACGGCCGCTGCTGCGTGGAGGAGCTTCGTTCTCTCTTGCGCCAGCGCTTCGAGGGCCGATTGCATGTCGCGAACCTTCCCCTCCGCAAGTTTGCGCTCTTCCTCTTCCCGCCGCCGTTCTTCTTCTTCCCTCAGCTGCCGCTCGGCAATCACGTCTGCGGCCCGGGTCAGGTCCGGCGGCATCTCGCCGGGCGCGGCCTCGCGCGCGAGCGCCGCGATGCGCGCCGCCAAGTCTTCAAGAGACCCGTCTCCCTCGTCCCTTTCCCATGCCCGCCATTCCGACATCAGCGACGCAGCATTCCCGTCGAACGCCAGCGCGCGGCCGAGTTCCGCGAGCGGTTCTTCGAGCTGCGCCCGCGCGCCTGCGATACGGTCCAGATGAACCCCGTAGCGCTCCTCGTCCTCCAGCTCGATGCCATCTTCCAGCACCCGCTCCGCCCGCCGCGACCAGGCGCAGTGACCGGGAACGGTCGTGACCGCGGTCCCGGCCGCCTCCGCCTCCGCAAGCATCCGCTCGCGCTGCCCCGTCATCTCCAGCACGGAGGACGTCCAGTCCGACACGAAGGCACGGTCTTCGGCGAACGGCCTGTGCTCTTCCAGAACACCGGCCACCGCGCCGGGCAGCAAGTCCTTCTTCGCCAGAGCACCCATGCGCGCGATCAGCGCATCGCAGCCATCGAGATGGAAGGGCGGGATGCCGGCCTTCTCCGCGCGCTGGACATGGGCCCGCCACTCTTCCAGCACCGGCCACAGGGCGGGCTTCTCCACCACCGCCCTGTCGGGCTCGAGCCAGGGCGCCAGACCCGCCGCCTCCAGCGCCGACGAGACCGACTCACCCTCCCGCTCCAGCCGCGACACCAGCTGTTCGGTGTCGTCGGTCAGCAGCACGAACCCGTCCCTGGCGCGGCTCATCTCCACATACAGCATCGCCCGGTCCGACATCATGCTCGCCGAGTCCAGCACCGCGATCACGTTGTCTCGCGTCAGACCCTGCGCCCGGTACACCGTCGAGCTCCAGGCGTGGTCGATATGGCGCAGATCGTCGTCGTCGATCCCGAAGCGGAGCCCGCGGCCGGAATGCGTGCGCACATGGACGCGGTCCCCGACGATCCGCTCCACCGTCGCCCGCTCGCCGTTGATCAGCCCCCGCCGGCGGAGGTTCCGGGTCCAGACGATCTCGTCCCCGGCCCGCAGCGGCAGCGGCCGCGATTCGCAGAGCGAGAGGTTGCGCGCCGCGTTGCCCGAGGGCGCGAACGCCCGGGCCTCCCCCCGGCGCTCCAGCTGCACCCCGTCCTCCCCGGTCCCGGCGACGGTCCAGGCCTCGCCCTCGCGCAGGCCGTAGACGTCCCGGTTGGCCACCACGACGTCGCCCGGCCGCCAGGTCTGCGGATCGGCGGCATGGACACGGGTGAGCTTCCGGTCCACCAGGCGGCCGATCTCCACGCTCCGGCGCCCCAGCACGCCCTCATCCGCGAGCCCCCGGCGCACGAACGCGTTGATCCCCTCCCGAATCTCATGCGTGGGCGCCAGAATGACCGTTCCCTTCCGCGCGTCCGGCGGCAGCGACAGCCACAGCCGCGCCGCCGTCTCCGCCAGCGCGTCCGCCGGCAGCTCACGCACGTCCGCCGCGATGCTCTCCACCGCCAGCGCCGGATCGCCCGCAACCATTGTTGTTTCCCAGATTAGCTGACCGCAGATTTGCCGGATTATTTCGCGCGGCGGCGAGGCGGATTTCCCACGCTGTTTGGTCATTGTCGGAAGGAAGAGAGGGGGTGGGGGGGTGTCGGCCGGCCGTCGGCGCGTCAAGCCGCTACGCGGCTCCTTCGCTGCGCTACGGCCCTTCGGGTGACCCGCCGCCGTCCGCCCGACTGAGTGCATCCATGGCCGTAAGCGGAGCTTTCGGCCATGGGCCGATCGCTCGACGCCTTGTCGTGGCCGGAGCCTGACGAGCGGTTTGCGAGGGTGGTTCCCGTGAGCGGTTCCCCCTCGAACCCCTAGGGATGGGCGGAACCGGGAACCGGGAACCGGGCGTTGTCGGGGTGGCTGCCGTTGGCGGCCGGGGAGGCCTTTTCGGCCTGGCCCGCGGCGAGGCCGTAGTGCCCCTCGGCGTCGTGCCGGACGCGTCCTTCGCGGACGAGCTTTTTGAGGACGACGCCGACGGTCTTGTGCCGGGTCGCGGCGCGTTCGCGGATCTGGCGCTGCGACAGCGGCGTCCCGGCTTCGGCGAGCGCCTTGAGGATGCGCCGTTCGGCGGTTTCGGGCTCGGGCGCGGCCTCGGCAGTATCCACTTGGCGGAGGCGCAGCGCGGGCCCCTTGCCGTCATCGGCGAGTTCGATCTCGATGTCATTGAGGCCGGGGGCGGCGCGGTGCTCGACGGTCATGACGATCTGCCTGTCGCGTCGGCGCAGGTAGAGATTCGAATCGCCCCACGCGTGCAGTTCCGAGCTTCCGCGCAGGGCCTGGCCGGGCCTTGTGGCGCCGCTCTTGCGGGCGTGGTGGACGAGCAGGACGGCGGCTCCGAAGCGGCGCTGGATGTCGCGTAGGAAGCCGAGGATGGGGGCGACCTCGGCGACGGTGTTCTCGTCGACGCCGTGCAGCCGGACCAGGGGGTCGAGGACGACGAGGCGGGGCCGGATGCGTTGCACCGTCTCGACCAGCCGCCGGCGGTCGGCGCGATGATCGAGGCGCAGCGCGGGCACGTCGATGACTGCGATGTCGAGGCTCTCGAACCGGGCGCCTGCGGCGCTCGCGATACCCTGGAGCCGGGCACGCACGATGTGGCCGGCGTCCTCGGCGGCGAACAGCAGGACGGGTCCTGGCTCGTCGGCGGCGAAGCGGCGCAGGCAGGGGACGCCGGCGGCGACCGCGACGGCGAGGTCGAGCGCCAGGAAGGACTTGCCGCACTTGGGCTCGCCGCCGACGATGCCGACCGCCTGGCGCCCCCACAGCCCGTCGATGAGCCACTGCTGCTGGCGCGGCCGGTCCTCCAGCTCCACCGGCGCCCGCGTCGGGAAGCCGTTCGCCGCCGCGTCCCCGGTGCCGGTCACGGCTTGAGCTCCTCGATGGCATTCTGGAGGTGGCCGGCGTTGACCGTCTTCGCCTTCTCCAGGGCGGCGGCCGACAGCGCGTAGTGGGCGAGGCGGTTGACCTGGCGCGGCAGGCCGCGGGTTCCCTGGAACAGGGCCTCGACGGCGGCGTCCTCGAACAGCGGCAGCTCGCATCCGGCGAGGCGCAGGCGGTGGGTCAGATAGGCCTCGACCTCGTCGCGGTCGAGGCCGGTGAGGTGGTGGCGGACGACGACGCGCTGGGAGAGCGATTCGTGCACCGCCATCGACAGCCGCCGCCTGAGCTCGGTCAGCCCGACCAGGATCAGGCACATGCGGTTCTCGGAGTCCATCGCGAAGTTGGTCAGCAGGCGGAGGTCCTCCAGCACGTCGTTGCGCAGATGATGGGCCTCGTCGACGACCAGCACCGGGAACTGCCTGGCCTCGGTCGCGAGGCGCGAGATCTCGGTCCTGATCGCGTGGTGGGCCGAGGATCGCGAGCGCTCGACGGTGATGCCGATCTCCCAGGCGATGGACTTGTACATGTCGAGCACGTTGCCGGTGGTCAGCGAGACGTAGTGGACTCGGAACAGGCCGGGGTGGAGCTGGGCGGTAAGATGCCGGCACACGGTTGTCTTGCCGGCACCGACCTCACCGGTGAGCATGCCGATGCCCTTGAGCTCGATGAGGTGGCCGAGCCGGGCCTCGGCCTCGCGGCGCGCGCTGGATTCGAACAGCTCGTCGGTCTCCGCCACGGTCTCGAAGGGCATGCGGGTGAAGGCGAAGTGGCGCTGGTACATCAGTCGTCCTCCTTGAACTTGCGCATCTTGAGCGGCGAGGGCGGCGGCTCTGGGGCCGGGTCGTCGGGTTCGATCTTCTTGGAGTAGTGGCCGCGCTTCACCGCGGTGTTGGCGTAGGCGTCGAGGCGGGTTGCCTGGCCGACAGGCTTGCCGTCGTGCACCACGCCGAGCGGCCGCGACGGCGGCGCATCCGGGTCGTAGCGCAGCACCACCCTGTGGCCGACCAGCAGGGCGTCGACCTCGTAGACGCGGCCGTTCAGGCTGACGGTGCGGTCCTTGTGGACCAGCCGCTTGGCCTCGAAGAGGAAGATATCGTCGAGGTCCAGCGTGGCGTCGGGGTAGCGGACCGCGGCCGAGGCGAGTGCCCATTGCTCGAGCGGGGTGCGCCCCTCAAGGCCGCGATGCGGACTGTTGTGATACTCGCCCTCGATCCACGCCCACAGGCTGCGGTTGAGCGTCTGGAGGCTGTCCAGGACCGGCGCATCGAGATGGGCGAGCCAGCCGGCGCGAAGCGTTCTGAACCACCGTTCGATCTTGCCCTTTCCCGCTGGTTGATACGGCCTGGCATGCACCAGCACGATGCCCAGCTTCGCGCAGATCAGGGCGAGCTGGCGGGAGCGGTAGGCGGCGCCGTTGTCGACATAGAGGCGCTGCGGCAGGCCGCGGCGGATCAGCGCGTTCTTGAACACGGGCAGGAAGGCCTGGACGCTCTCGGCCATGGCGAAGGCGGCGAAGGGCACGACCCGGGTGGCGTCGTCGATGAAGGCGATCAGGTAGGTCTTGCGTCGGCTCCGGCCGTGCCGGACCTTCGGCCCGTGCATGACGTCGCTCATCCACAGCTCGCCGGCGTCCCGGAAGGCGAAGCGGCGGCGGTCGGCGCCGTCCGGCGGCTTGCCGTCGAACAGCCCCTCGCGGCTCAGCAGCCGGTGCACGGTGGATGGAGCGAGCGGGTGATCGATGCCCTCCTCGACGGCCGCGCGGATGATCGCGCGCACCGGCCAGGTCGGGTTGTCGACCTTCAGCGTGACCAGGCGCTCGGCGACCTCGGCCGGCAGCCGCCGGGGCTTCCCGCGGTCGCTACGTGGTCTGGGGTAGAGCGCCTCGAAGCCGCCATCGCGATAATGCCTGATCCAGTCCCGCATGGTGTCGGCGGCGACACGGGTCCGGTCGGTTCCGGGGATGGCATAGGTCTGGCTCGCCTTCTCGCGAAGCTTGTCGCCGACGCCCTTGGCGCCCATCGGCAGATGCACCAGATCGGCGATGACGCCGTATCGGAACAGCGCGATCGCCTGGCGAAGGTCGTCGTCGGATTCCTTCATGTCATGGTCCTCGTTGCTGGGGCTCTTCGGCCCCGGGACCATGACGCTACGCCGCCGCCGGAGGGGGATCAGGCCCCATCGAGTGTTGGAAGCCCGCCTTGCGACTCATCGTGCCGATTCCGTGGGGTTGGAAGCCCAATGGGGCGGGCAGCATCTGCAGTTGCTCAGACACCAGGCCACGCAGCGCCATCAAGGCGCTGTCGCTGTTGAGACGCTCGCGAACCGCCACCATGGTGGCCGCGCAGCCCGCCAGCCGGTCGGGGATCAGGCCGATGACACGGACAAGAACGTTGTGGACCAGGCGAAGCCGGTGGCGCACCCAGCGCATCGCGCCGGGAAGCTCGATCGCGTCTTCGTCCTCGGGGCAGCGCACCTCGTTCGCTGCCTCCTCCAGGCTGCCGGCTTTCTCCGCCGCCACAACAACCGCTTCCAGATCGTCGAGCGTGCCCGGCAGCCGCGACGACAGGCAGTCGGCCAGCATGCTGATCGTCGTATGGCTCTCACGGCAATACCAGCGGGGAACCTTCGCACCGGGCGGGGTCTTCCGCCCGTAGGTGCCGTGGCTGCCCACGGAACATCCGCCGTGCGGGTGATTCGGGCAGCGCTCAAGCCTTGCCTCGCGCCACGCCTCGGTCTTAACGTATTCCTCGCCGGTAAGCCCCGTCTCGTAACGAAGCTGCAAACCGGCCATGGCCCGGCGGGGATCAGCCCGTGCGGGCCTCTTCCTTGTTGTTCCTCGTCAGTCCGAGACTACGAAACCGCCCCGGCGACGCAAAGCCGCCAGGTCCACCCATCCCACGCTCGGCCACAATCCCGGGGAATTCACCGGCAGCCCAATGTGGGAAAAAAACCCGAGTTCCTATCGGGCTAAACCGCGAGACAACACCATGTGCTCCACCGCCGCCTTCAGGTCCACCGAGCGCTGCCGGATCACGTCGTCCATCCGCGCCGTCGCCATGCCCGCGCGCTGCAGCAGCCGGAACGGCTGGCCCGCAGCCACCGAGCGCAGCTGAAGGCTGTCCCCCACCAGAACCAGGCGCGCCACTCCGAGAGGCGCCAGGATCCGCTGAAGGTCGCGCATCTGCACCGTCCCCACCATCGAGGCCTCGTCGACCACCACCACCGCGTCCTCGAAGGTCTCGCGTGCCCGCGCAATCTCCTCCGCCGAGGCTGCGCCCTCGGCGATCGAGCCGTAGCGCGTCAGCAGCCATTGCAGGGTGGTCGTCCCGATACCGCCCTCCACGCCCAGCACCCGCGCCGCCTCTGCCGACGGTGCCAGGCCGAACACCCGGCGATTGCCCGCCAGGGCCGCCACCTCGTTCAGCATCCGGGTCTTGCCGGTGCCCGCGAACCCCTGCACCCCGACCACCGGGTCCTGCGAGCGCAGGATCAGGTGCACCGCCTTCTTCTGCCCCTCCGTCAGCGCCGTCGCGGCGAGCCGTCCGGCGATCGCCTCTTCGGCAGCGAGAGGCCGTGCCGTGCCCTTGCCCTCCCGCATGCGCCGGACCACCTCCTTCTCGGCCCTGAGCGTGCGCCCTGTCGTGAGCGCGCCCTCGCCGGCCGCCACCAGGTGGCCGTCCTCGCGCAGCCGCCCGATCTCGGCACGCAAGTCGTCATGCGTGTGCCGTCCTGGCTCGCGGCCCAGAGCCGCCGCCAGCAGGTCGGATTCGCCGAACACCGCGTGGCGCTCTTCCAGGTGGTCGACCGCCTGCCACACCGCCTCCAGCGGCGTGAAGCGCGCCGGCGGGCGCGCCTGGCCCCGCTCCGTCCGGTCGAGCCGCACCGCGTCCGCATCCCGCGCAAGCCCCAGCGCTTCCGCGCGCGCCCTCCACATCGCCGACAGCTCGGCCCGCGCGGGCTCGTCCTTCCGCTTCCGCGTATGCAGCGTCGCCGCCTGCGCGCTCTTCGCGCCGTACGTCCAGCCCTTGTCCGCCATGTAGTCCAGGATGTCGCGCCGGCGCGTCGAGAACGCCTCCAGCATCGCAGGCGAATACCCCGCGAGCTCGAAGCTCGGCAGCCCGCCCACCTGGGTCGGCACCAGAACGTAGCCCAGCTCCCCAAGACGCCGCGCCAGGTCGTTCCGGTACCACGCCCCGATCAGGCGCCGGTTGCGCTGGAGCTGCGTCGGCTCCACGCTCCGCCATTCGCCCGCCGCGTTCCGCGTCATGTTGGCGATCACCGCGTGCGTGTGGAGCTGCGGGTCGTTGTTGCGGCTCGCCACGTGCCGGAACGTCGCCGCCACAAGACCGTCCGCCTTCACCCTGGGACGCCGCCCGGTCGCAGGGTCGTAGCTCCGGGTCTGAAGAATCTCCGCCTCCATCCAGTCGAGCGCCGCCCGCACAGACGCATCGTGCGCCCGCATCACCGCCTTGTTGTCCTGAAGCAGCACCTCCAGCGATACCGACTTCGGCGCCGAGAAGGTCGCGTCCCAGCCCGGGCGGTGCTGGTGCTCGCCGTCCACGACCCGGCCGAGGCGGATATCCGTGCCCGGCACATGGCCTTCGAGTATCGCCACGAACCGTCGCCGGCTGACCCCCTGACTTCGATGGTTGAATCACGTAAGTAGTTGATATTGGCCGGTTCTCATTTCCGGCTAGGCACTACACTCGGCATTTCTTCGAGCCCGGGCCGGGCTTCGCCGGCGCTCAGACGAGTTGGTACGGGGTGATCGTCAGGGGCAGCCCCATGGTTGCGTAGATCTGCTCGGCCGCCGGCGTCGGCTTCGACGGGATGACGTAGCGGTTGCCCGATTGCGCGCAGCGCAGGACCGAGCATTGGCGGTGGACGAGGGCGGAGCGGATCACTTCCGGGGACATCCGCCTCTTCTGGACGGCGACACGGTAGGCAAGGTGGCGGACGCAGGCGAAGGCCATGAAGGCGATGGCGATGTGGGCGCGGATCCGGTTCTCGTTCCAGTGCCAGATCGGCCGCACCTTCAGGTCGTGCTTGGTGATCCGAAAGCTCTCCTCGACCTGCCAGAGCCCGTGGTAGTGGGCCATCACTTCGGTGACGCTGGCGTCGCGCAGATTGGTGATGACGCCGGCGAGCCCGTCCCATCGCTCGGCCTCGGCGATCTTCTCCGGGTTCACCGTGAGCCGCGCGTCGCCCTCGACGGCGATGAAGCGCTTGGCGCCGTGATTGGAGAGCAGCTCCTTGGGATTGTCGCTGCGCTCCAGCTTGTCGAGCAGGCGCGCCACCGCCTGGCGGCGCTCGTGTGCGTCCTTGCGCGCGCGCTCGGGGCAGAAGACGACGATCAGGCGCCGGCCCTTGTGCTCCCATTCGCCGACCCGGCGGTTCTCCGATCCCTCGAGAGGACCATAGGCGTCCAGATCGAGAACCTTCTTCTTCAGCGCGGCCGGCAGCTTGCGCAGCCGGGCGCCGAGCACGTACTCGCCGCGGATGTCGTCCATGGCGTCGAGGTTGTCTGCGCTCAGCATGCCCCGGTCGGCCACACAGACCGTGCGCTCCACCTGGTGGCGGCGCTGCATGTCCTGCAGGACCGGGACCAGGCTCTTCCCCTCGTAGGTGGAGCCGGGGAAGACCTCGTAGCTGATCGGCAGCCCTTCGCGCGTCACCATCAGGGCCAGCAGGACCTGCGAGTCCCTGTGCTTGCCGTCCTTGCTGAAGCCGTGCTGGCGAAGCTCGTCCTCAATCGCGGTCTCGAAGTAGAGCGTGGTGCAATCGAAGAAGAGCACCGCCACCGGCTCCGGCAGCAGCGAGCGGCTCGCCTCGCCCACGCGCGTGCGCAGATGGTTGATCACGGGCGCGTCGAGCTGGTCCATCATCCGGTAGACCTTCTCGAGGGGAAGGCTCACGCCGAAGTCCTCCTCGAGCCGGCGCACGCTGCCCCGCTTGCTGTCGGGGTTGGCGATGCGTGCCATCACCACGTGGAACAGCGCGTCGTGCGAGGCGCGGTAGCGCGATCGCCGCAGCAGCCCGTCGAGGCCCAGCAGCCGGTACATCTCGCCGTAGACCTCGTGGATGCCCGTGATCAGCCGCTGCTCCTCTTCGAGTTGCTTGAGATCGACGGGAAGCTCTTGCTTGCCGTCCCCTTGGCGTCCGACGCGGATCACCTGGTCTGCGATCTTCTCGGGCGCGAACAGCAAGGGCTGGCGCTCGTCCTCCAGCTTCGCCTTGACGTACTCGCCGAGCTGCCTCAGGCGCTCCAGCTCGTCCTCGTCCATGGCCACGCCGATGTGGCGGACGATGCGCTGGCGGACCTTGCCGCCGTCGCGCACGGCCTCGACGAGCTGGACCGAGCGGCGCGGGCTGTTGGGGGTGGTCTTGATACGCACGAACATGGTGGGAGTGTAGCGCGGGGCGGGGATATCGACAATCCAATATATCCACTAGGCACTACAACGCGACTTGACCGCACCGCAACCGCTAAGTCATTGTCTTCGCTGAAATCTCCAGACGGGAGATCGGCCAGAATCAGGCCCAACCGTCGAAGTCAGGAAGAATCTCCGCCTCCATCCAGTCGAGCGCCGCCCGCACAGACGCATCGTGCGCCCGCATCACCGCCTTGTTGTCCTGAAGCAGCACCTCCAGCGATACCGACTTCGGCGCCGAGAAGGTCGCGTCCCAGCCCGGGCGGTGCTGGTGCTCGCCGTCCACGACCCGGCCGAGGCGGATATCCGTGCCCGGCACATGGCCTTCGAGTATCGCCACGAACCGTCGCCGGCTGACCCGTTCCGGCAGGTCCAGCGCCTCCGCACCCCTGCCGTGCCAGCGGTTGGCCGTACGGTGCGCCTTGTCGTTGCGCACCAGGTACTCGTACAGCATGTAATCCGCCGCTTCCGACGCGGACGCCAGCGGGCGCGGGCCCGAGAGCATCCTAGCGCCCGGAGCGCGGGCGGGCCGACGGGGTGCGGCAGGGGCAGCCGTGCCCGATCGGGGAGGGAGACCGCCGCTCGGTCGCGTATCCGTCAATCCCGCTGTGGGAGAGGACCTCCGTGGCGTGACCCATGCGGACGGGACGGAATCCCGTCGGTCCACACGCGAGACGGGATGTCGGGGGGCCATTCATCGTCTGAACAGAGGCAACCACGCTCGGGGTGTTGTTCAGCGCCCAAGTGTGACCCTACGGGGTCACACTAAATCAAGAAGTTAGCACGCCGATCGGCGTTCAATCTACGCGCCGATCAACAATTAGCGGGGCCGGGCGACAGCCTCTACTTGGGCGGAATTCCCGTGACACGGTCGAGGTTCAGCGAACCTTGGCAAGAAAACGGCGTGTGTTGTCGGATTGCGGCGCACCGAAAATCTGGGACGGCGGACCGATCTCTTCGATCCGGCCTTCGTCGACATAGGCCACCCGGTCGGACACGTCGCGCGCAAAGCCCATCTCGTGGGTGACGCAGATCATGGTCATCCCCTCGTCGGCAAGCAGGCGCATCGTATCGAGCACCTCTCCGACCAATTCTGGATCGAGTGCGGAAGTCGCTTCGTCGAACAGCATGTAGTCCGGCTCCATGGCCAGCGCCCGTGCGATCGCGAGGCGCTGCTGCTGGCCCCCGGAGAGCTTCGAGGGATAGACGTCCAGCTTGTCCCCCAGTCCCACATGCACGAGCTGCGCCTTGGCGATCTCACGGGCCTCGCCGCGCGACTTTCTCTTCACGATTCTGGGCGCGAGGGCGACGTTCTCCAGGGCGGTCAGATGCGGAAACGAATTCCACTGCTGAAACACCATGCCCAGGCGCTGGCGCAATCGATTCAGGTTGGTGCCGCGCTCATGCACGTCCTCGCCATCGACGAGGATGCGGCCTCCCTGAATGGGCTCGAGCCCGTTGATGCAGTAGAGCAGCGTGGACTTCCCCGATCCGCTGGCGCCGATCACGCTGATGACCTCGCCATTGTGAACGGTGAGATCGATGCCGCGCAGCACTTCGAGAGGACCGAAGGACTTGCGCACATCTTGAAGTTCAATCATGGCTCCACCTCCTCTCCAGCCGCTCGGTGAAGCGGGCGATTGGGAACGAGAGCGCGAAGTAGAAGGCGCCGGCGATCGCCAGGACCAGGAAAGGCTCTTGCGTTCGTGTGATCAGAATTTGAGACGCGCGCAGTAGCTCCATGTAGCCGAGCACCGAAACCAGTGCAGTGTCCTTGAGGACCCCGAGCGCGACCCCGGCCCAGGAGGGCAGCACCGCGCGAATGCCGACCGGCCACACAACGTAACGCAGGTCCTGCCAGTAGGTCATGCCGAGCGAGCGGGCCGCGCGGCGGGTCGACCTCGACACCGACTCGATACCGCTCCGCGCCACCTGAGCGACGAGAGCGCTGGTGTACATGACCAGGACCAAGGTGCCCGCACCGAAGGGGTCGAGGGGAAAGCCGATGATCGGGAAGAAATTGAAGAACAGGACCAACTGAATGATCAGGGGCACGCTGCGGAAGACGTCGAGCACCCAGCCGAGTGTCGCGGCGCCATACCAGCGGCCGATCGAAAGCAGCCACCCGAACACGATGCCGAGCAACGTGCCGCCCGCGATACCCAGCACAGAGATCAGCAGGGTTCGTCCCGCCGCCTCGAGCAGGAACCACAGGTCTTGAACTCGGAAGCTGGTGAAGAAATCGATGGAGCCGGATTCGGACATGCCCAGGCTCCGTCAATATCGGAACAAGCGCCAGGCAATCAGCCTGGACGCGCCGAGGATGATCTTGACCAGCCCGTAGTAGATGGCGGCGGTGATCAAGAAGTATTCGAAGATGCGGAACGTCTTGGAGGCCAGGAACTGGGTTTCCCCAGTCAGCTCGCGGAACCCGACCAGCATGCCCAGCGAACTCATCAAGACCGCCCAGACCATCTGGTTGGTCATAGGGTAATAGACGATGCGAAAGACCTGCGGGATGATGATGCGGATATAGGTCTGGATTGCTGACATGCCGAGGGAACGCGCCGCCCGGTACTGCGTGTCCGGAATCGCGTTGAAACCGCCGCGGAAATTCTCCGCGAGGTAGCCCGCATTGTTGAAGGAAAGTCCGCAGAGAACGATCAAATAGGGGCTCAGATGAATTCCGAATGCGCCGAGCCCAAAGCCAAAGAAGAAGAGCTGCAGGAGCGCGGGTGTATTGCGGGCAATCTCGATCCACCCAATCGAAAACCAGACAATCGAACGGTTGCCCGACATCCGGATCAGCGCCAGAACAAGGCCGATCAAGATACCGATTATCATTGACAACACAGCCGCTTCGAGCGTCACTAAAGCTGCCTCGAGCAGGTCCGGTAGCTTCCGGAACACCGGCCGCCAATGAAAGGTGTAGTCCACCTATTTGGCTTTCCTTAGCCGCACGACCGCCAAGTGTTCTGGGCGATCGCGCAGGCCGCTCTGCCTCCAGCGCGCGTCACATCGTCGAACAGACGCCGGGGCTTCTTGCCTCGGGACGCTGATCGATCATAGCCGAATCATGGCGTCGGCGTGCGATGTCGTGGACGCGAAAGGCGAGGGGCGGCGGTCCGCAAGCGCCACACTCTTGCGGACCGCCGCCTCCAGGGTCGAACGCCGCCCCGGTCGGCTGCAGGGGCGACGTTGCGTCAATCGCCGTCGAAGGACATCGACTGGATCAGTACATTACGCCCGGAATGCGGAGCTCGGGCGCCTCGCCTCCCACGAACATGCCCCAGAGCTCCTGATAGCGGCCGGAGCGGACCTGGTGGGTGACGAAGAGATTGAGATAGTTGATCCATCCGAAGTCTTTGCGCGGTGCCACCACGGAGGTGTAGTCCGTCGTCCAGGGCATGCGCGGCCCGGCGATCACGGTGTCGTATTTCTCGGCAATCGGCTTGACCGCCGTGTTGGTGGTAATGCCGGCGTCTGCCTTGCCCTGAGCGACTGCCAGGAACACTTCGTTCTCGCTCTGGTAGCCCTGATACAGGTTCTCGGTTCCCCATTTCTCCGCGTACTTGAGGAATTCCTGCTCGGGAACCGTGCCGACGGCCGCGGCAATACGCTTACCCCTCATGTCTTCGAAGGTGACAATGCCTGAATCGACCCCGACGACGGCCTGCGCATAGTAAATGGCGTACGGGATGGTGAAGCCCACCGTCTTTGCCCGCTCGAGCGTGTCCGAGGTGCCGCCGAACACGACGTCGGCACGGTTGGTGACGATCGAGGGCAGACGCTCGGCCCAGGTCACGGGCAGGAGCTCGTAATCGACCTCAAGCGCGGCAGCCAGATCCTTGCAGTATTCGACATCGAAGCCGGCCGGCTCGTTGTTCTCGTCCCGATATCCGATGGGCGGGAAATCGAGAACGACCGCGCAGCGCACCACGCCATCGTTGATGATGTCATCCAGCTTGTCGGCCCTGGCGTCCTGCGTGCTCGCCAAAGCAAGGAACACGGCAACCGCCGCTGCCAGAGCGAGGAATCCGCGTTTCATCTTCCACTCTCCCTATCGATAGGTTGCGCGCTCGCCGAAGCGAGGTCTCTCGGGCGCCATTTGCAGAGGAACTCGATATTCCATACTAGATGTGTGCAAAGTCAAGGCCCGGCCCGTTCTGAGGGCGCGTGGCGCTTCCGTTGTGGCGCTGTTGGCATGTCTGTTGTTCAGCACCCAGATTGGACGCCGATCGGCGCTGCAAAGTGTTGATTCTCTTGGATGCTAGGGGGTCAAGCGCCGACGCTTAACAACACTATAGGGGGTGTACCCCATGATTCATCCCATGGTTTTTCCCGTATCCCAATCGCCAGTATGAGCACATAGCATCCCGTCATGTGCGCGAGGGTCGAAGCCTGTCTTCGAAACCGACTTCCTCGCACCATGGCGCGGCTGGGTCGACGTCGGCTTCGGTTGCGGCGCCTGTGCCACGAGGGTTACGGCATTTCCGTAGGAACGCTGCCCTTTCCGGCGGCAGCGACAGGCCGCCTGCATGCCGAACGCCGATTCCAGAAGTCTCCGCGTGGCCCGCAAACGGCGGAACTCGTGCGGTGACGAGCGAGCTTCCCGCTATTCCCGCCGAAACCGTCGAAGAGTGGCAGCGCGTCGTGGACCTCGTCGCGCGACTCGCACGTGTGCCTGCCAGCCTGATCATGAGAACGGAGATGCCCAAGCATCGGGTTTTCGTGAGCAGCCGGACCGAGGAGAATCCCTACGATGTGGGGCGCGAGTACGAGCTGAGCGATTCGCTCTATTGTTACGGCGTCCTGCAAAGGGACGGTGAGCTGCTGGTCGAAGATGCGTTGCGAGACCCGGATTGGGTGGACAACGAAGATCTCGAACACGGGATGAGCTTCTATATCGGGTATCCCCTGAAGTGGCCCCAGGGCGAGGTGTTCGGCACCATCTGTGTCCTCGACCGGCAGCGTAACGAACACGCTCTCCTCTTTCGCGAGGGACTGCAGGCGTTCGCCGGTGTCGTCGAATCGAACCTCCGCTCATTGGTGGAGATTTCGGAACGCAAACGACTTCAGTCTGCCTTGCAGCAATCGCTCGACCAGCTTGAAAAACGCGTGGCCGAACGCACCCGCGAGCTCGGGGAAGCCAACACCGCGCTGCGTGTCCTGATTTCCAATATCGAAAAGTCACAGCATGACCACGACGAGGACATACTGCGCCAGATCAACACGCTGGTTATTCCGCATCTTTCCAAGGTGGCTCGTGTCCTGGACACCGGGGGTGCGGGAAGCGAATTTCTGATGCTGGCCGAGAACAACCTGAGATCGCTGACCTCCTCGCTGTCTACGAGAATTACCAGCGAATTCCAGGTGCTGACCGTGACGGAAGCGGAAATTGCGCAGCTCGTCATGCGCGGTAAGACGACGAAAGAGATTGCGAAGACGCTGTCGCGGGCGACCAGCACGATCGACTTTCACCGCAACAACATCCGCTGCAAGTTGGGGCTGCGGCGGGGGGAGAACCTGCGCGGCTATCTGCTGTCGAAGCGCTGAATCGGCGCTCTCGGCGGTCGGCTTTGCCCTGGCGCGCGCCTCCCTCAAGAAGGCCCCATCGCGCCGCCAATTGTGGGGAATTCCCCCCCTGTTTTCCCCACGCTCAACCCATCTGTATCCCCTCGCAGCGTTCTGATACCTGAACAGTGCCGGACCCTCTTCCGGCATTGCGGCCATAGCAGTGTATCGACCAAAGGACGGGAGGAATCGCTATGCGCAGAAACCTGGTTACCGTTGGCGTCGGAGCCGTGGCGATAGCGGGTCTCGGCATCGGCGCCGTCTTGGCGAGTACAGATGGCCTCGACGCATGGATGTCGGGCAACAACAACAACAGGATGATTCAGGTTCAAAACGAAGGCGGCGTGCAGCCCGACAGCGGCAAGGTCGGCATCGCCTTCTATTCCAACTCCGCCTTCAAGATTACCTCGCCCCGCGGGATCGAGATCATGGTCGATCCCTGGCGCAACGATCCGTCGGGCGTTTGGGGCGTCTGGTATCGCATGGAGTTCCCGACGGTTGACGTCGATATCGGCATGTCCACCCACGCGCATTTCGATCATGACGCCCTGGGGCGGCTCGATGCCAACATGCTGCTCGATCGCATGGCGGGAACGTTCCAGCTGGGTGACGTCACGATCACCGGGATCGCCGACAAGCACCAGTGCGTCGCGCCCGGAACCGTCGCCTGGACCGAAGCGGTCAAGCAGTTCGAAGGCCGGGAGAACATTTGTCCGCCCGGCAACTATCGGCATCTCGACAACAGCCTGTACCTGATCGAGACCGGCGGCCTGCGGCTCCTGATGTGGGGCGACAACCGCCCCAATCCTCCTCAGGAGGTTCTGGATCGGATCGGCGATGTCGACATCGCGTTTATTCCGGTCGACGGCTCCGGTCACATTCTCGACTACGAGCAGGCGGACGCCGTGATCGCCATGACCGGCGCCAACATCGCCATTCCTCACCACTATCTCGTGCCGGAAACCACCTTCTTCACCTCGACCCTCGACACGGCACTGGAATGGACGCAGTCCCACGAGCACACCATCCTCGATGCGTCCTCGGTCGAGGTTTCGCCTGCGGATGTCGAAGGCAAGTCGGGTCACGTCTTCTATTTCGGTTCCAACAACATGGCCAGCGAGATGGCTGAGGGAAGCTGACCGGCGCGACCCGATTGCAATGCGGTTGCAATCGATATGGCGGGGTGCACAGCGCCCCGCCGCTTTTTTTGCGCTCGTTGCTTCGCTCGCTTCCGCGGCGCTCCCGCTTGCGACGCCGGCCGAGGCCCACTTCAAGCTCAACGTCAACATCCGCGTCTTCCATGTCGTGCACGAGCCCCAGGGGCTTCGCATTCTCGCCAGGCTTCCCATGGCCTATCTGGTCGCCGACAAGGCCGGCGCGGAAGCCGCCGACGGAACCAGGGACCCCGCGCCCTACACGACCAACCGGCTGGAGGACGGCGTCCTCGTTCACTATCTCGATCCGGCCGCCGTGCGCGGCCACCCCGCCGGCCTTGCCCGGATTCTCGCAGAGGGCCTTGTTCTCGAAATCGGCGGAGAGATCTTGCGCGCCGAGCCCGGGCGCCTGCGCGCCTATCCCGCAACGGAGCAGCCGCCGTTCGCGCTGCTCGGCGAGGCCGAGGCGGCGCTGGCGGGCCCCGTCTACGACGCGCGCTTTGCGGCAACCTACGTCGGCGACACCATCGTCGACATCGAACTGGTCTATCCCCATCCAGGCCAGGCAGCCGCGTATTCGCTGCGCAGCCGTCTCGATCCCGGCCTTCCGGGCCAGGCCGACACGGCCAACCTGATCCTGGATCACGCGAGCGATCCGCCTCTGATTTTCCGTGTGCGGGGATCGTTGTCCGAACCGGCGATTGTGTCCCGCTCGGCGCTGAGGGCCGCGTGGACCTTTATCAAGGAGGGCGTGCGTCATATTTTCGAAGGGACGGATCACGTCCTGTTCGTTCTTTGCCTGGTGCTGGGCGCGGCGAGCATCGGTGCGCTCGCTTGGCGCATTACCGGTTTCACGCTCGGTCATACCGTCACGCTGAGCCTGGGCTTCTTCGGATACGCGCCGCGGGGGGCGTGGTTCGTTCCCCTGGTGGAAACCGGGATCGCCCTGTCGATCGCCTACGCCGCAATCACCGCGCTGGTTGTATCGAAGCAGGCGCCGACGACCCTGATCACCGCCGCCCTCGGCCTGCTGCACGGGCTCGGCTTTTCCTTCGTGCTGAGGGAGATTCTCCAGCTCGACTCGCCCAATCTGTGGCAGAGCCTGCTCGCGTTCAATGTGGGTGTGGAGATCGGCCAGCTTCTGATCGCGCTGGTCGTGTGGACGGTCCTGGCGATCATCGTCAGAAGGATGCCGCAGCGGCTCAAGCTGGTGCGCTGGATCGTCGCATTGCCCTGCATCTTCGTCGCCATGATATGGACCGGCGAGAGGGGCGCTCAACTCATTCTCAATCTGTAGCAGCCTTCACCATCGGCAATGACGGCACCGCATCCGGCATCGCCCGCCTGAACAGATACTCGATCAGGAGCAATTCTCTGTACCTGAGTACCGCATTGAGCGGCGTCATCGTGGCGTTGGCGGAGTTCTCTGGGACCCAGTGGTCAACACCGGGAGCAAATCGAAAACCAGCGATGCACGGCGGCGCTGCTGCTCGCGTGTGCGCTCGTGTCGCTCACAGGCGTCGCGGCCCACGCGCAGCAGGCGACGACTTGGGTGAGCAACGCCGGGCATACGGCGGAGGAGTTGAACACAGGTTTAACGCAAGCGCAGACGTTCACGACCGGGCCGGACCCGGCCGGCTATCCTCTCGCGCAGCGAGGGCGAAGGCGGCTACCGCTCGCCTGAGGGCAATGGCGCTGTGGAGAGCACGCTCACCGGGCTCTACCCCTGGGGCCGCTACGAGGTGAGCGAGCGCCTGGCGCTCTGGGGCGTGGTGGGCTACGGCCAGGGTACGCTGACGCTGATGCCGGAGGGCATGGCAGCGATCGAGACGGACATGGACCTCAGGATGGCCGCCGTGGGCGGGCGCAGCGTGCTGGTCGAAGCGCCTGCCGACGGCGGTCTCGAACTCAGCGTCACGTCGGATGCGATGGTGGTGCAGACGTCCTCGGACGAGGTGCGGGGCAGCGCGGGCAGCCTCGCTGCGTCTGAGGCCGAGCTGACGCGGCTCAGGCTTGGCCTCGAAGGGTCGTGGCATGGGATCGGGTCTCTGGAGCCTTCCTTTGAGATCGGTCTGCGTCAGGACGGAGGCGACGCGGAGACCGGTCTGGGCGCCGACATCGGCGGCGGGCTCGCGTGGTCCGATCCCGCGCAAGGCATCAGGGCCGAGTTCCGCGCGCGCGGCTTGCTCACCCATGACGATAGGGGTTTCAGCGAGAGGGGCTTCGCGGGCTCGCTGGCCTGGGATCCGGACTCGGCCTCCGAGCGCGGGCCGAGCCTGACGATCAGCCAGACGGTGGGGGCGCAGGCGTCGGGCGGGATGGACACGCTGCTCGGTCCGGAGGCCCCGCACACGTTCGGCGAAGACGGCACGGAGGACGAGCTCGCCCGGCGCCGTCTCGAGGCGAAGCTCGGCTACGGGTTCGCGCTGTTCGGCGGAGGCTTCACGGGCACGCCGGAGCTCCGTCTCGGCTTCTCGGAGAGCGGGCGCGAGACGGTGCTCGGCTGGCGCCTCGCCGAGGCGCGGAGCGCGGGGCTCGCGTTCGGGCTCGACGTCGAGGCCGCGCGGCGCGAGAGCGTTGCCGGGGACGACGCGGCGCCCGGGCACCGGCTCGGTCTCGGCTTCGGCTGGCGTCTGGAGAGCCGCGGGCCCGAGCGCTTCGAGCTCCGGCTCGAGGGTTCGCGGCTCGAGAATGCCGGCGGCGGCGCCGACGAGCACCGCATCGGGGTCAGGCTTACCGCCCGGTGGTAGGCGGCGATGCGCGCGTCGCCGCCGCGGCGGTCTCCGGGGGTGGCCCGGGAATGCCGCTGGACGGCTCGTCGAGGCGGTGTCGAGCGCGTTCCCTCCCTTTGCGTGCATGGAGAGCGCTTCGACGCGCTTGACGACGAGCCCGTCGCCGTCCCGGAGCACGAAGAGCTCGCCCGGGGCGGGGACGCGGCGCGCGGTGGCGACGACGAGGCGGTCGCCTTCCCCGAGCTCGGGCTCCATGGAGTGCCCGCGCACCCGGAGGATGCGCAGCGCCTCGGGCTGCGCGTCGCCCTCGTGGCGCACCATCGCCTCGGGCAGGCGCCAGCGGGCCTTCTCGAGCACGAAGTCGTCGTTCCAGGCGCCGGGTCCTGCGGCGGCCTCGACCTCGGCGACGGGGGCGGCTGCGGAGCGCCTTCGTTTCGGCCCGGTCCAGGGCTTGGGCGCAGGCAGCGTGTCGTGGCGGAGCTCGCCGGGGTCGCAGCCGAGGAGCTCACCGAACGCTTCGGAGTCCCGGTGCCCACTCTCACCAGCGTAGGCGGTGAATCTCAATCAACGTAGCAACCGAGTCTCGCCATGGTAGCCACCCCCTCATGGCCTGGTGACCACCCGAAGCGAAGCGACGTGGTTACGTTGTTGTGGGCAGTTCTCCTTCCGCGATTTCGTCTTCCGCGATACCAGCGCCAAAGGCCCCTGGGCAAGGCGATGGGGCATGGTGCGCGCGCGACGCGTGACCCCTCAAGAGTCGGAGGGGCGCGGGCGCACCATGCTGACGCAGGTTGTTGCCACCGGCTCCGACAGGCCGGTGTCGTTAAGCATCGGCATTTGACCCCCCAGCATCCAAGAGAATCAACACGTTGCCGCGCTGATCGGCGTCCAATGTGGGCGCTGAACAACAGTCCGGCTGAAGTCGTCGAACCATCGTCTGATCCGAGCAAGGGTGATGCGGTCGAGCGGCTTCGAGCCGAAGGCCGGCAGCAGCTGGCTCTCCAGCACGGAGAGGACGCCCTTCTTCGTGGACGGCTTGTAGCGCTCGAAACGGGCCTCCCTCCACTCGCCTGCGACGAAGTCCCGAAACAGGGGGACGGCGCGTGCCGGGACCGCACCGGCCGCCTCCGAGTCGGTCATGCAGGCGTGGCATTCCCGGCGGGCCTCGGCGATGCCCATGGTTGTCACCGGGCCCAGTGAGACGCGCCTGGAGCGGCCGGCGGCATTTTGCAGCAGGACGTAGCTCCGCCCTCCGGTGGGCCGGACCCGAACCCCGAGACCGACGAGGCGGCTGTCCCAGACGGTATATTCCCGCGCGCGGGGCCGCAGGCGGGCGATGGCGCGGTCGGTGAGGTTCACGCGCTCCCTTTCCGGCATCGCTCAGCCCTCCAGCACCTCACCGACCCTCTCTGCCGCGTCCGCCACCGTGGCATCGGCGAAGTGGATGTATCCGAGGGTCGTGTTCGGGCTTTGGTGGCCGAGCAGCCTGCCGATGGCCGGCACGGTCTCGCCCTGCCCGAGGGCGATGCTGGCGTGGGTATGGCGGAGATCGTGGAGCCGGACGTCGCGCAGCGCCGCCTCGGCGCGGACCGCGAACCAGAACCGTTCGAGCCAGCCCTTGCTGCGCGGTCCTCCGCTTCGCGGCCCTGGAAACACCCAGCGGCTTGTGCGATCCAGACCGTCGAGGATGTCCCGTGCCGGACGGGAGAGCCAGACGGTTCGGGGCCCGGTCTTGCTGTCGCGCAGAAAGAGATGCCCCTCGCGGTAGTCGGACCAGCGGAGCGTCAGTATCTCGCTCTTGCGGCATCCCGTGAGCAGGAGAAGCCGGACCACGGCGACCTGTCCCGGCGACGTGTCCGCATGCGCAGACAGCGTTGCGGACAGGCAGCGGACCTCCTCGTCCGACAGGAACCTCTGGCGCCCCTTGCGGCGGTATCGGCGGATGCCACGGCAGGGGTTGGAGCCCTCGGGGCGGAGGCCCATTGCCTCAGCCTCCCTCATGATGACGGAGGGCACCGGCATGGACCGGTCGGCGGCGACCGGGGTGGCGCGCAGCGAGGCGAACCAGTTTCGGACATCCCGGCGGTCGATGTCGGCGACTTGCCATCCCCGGAAGCGGGGCAGAATCTGGTTCTTCAAATAGCTCCGGTTGACATTGAGCGTTCCCGGCTTCCAGAGCCTTCGGTGGCGCTCGAACACGGCCTCGGCGACGGCCTCGAAGAGGGTCTCGGCGGGATCGCGGGGTGGGTCCTCTCCGCGCCGGATCGCGGCGAGCGCTCGGACCGCGCTAGACCGCGCCTCGCCCACACCCATGGTGGCGTCGCCAACGATCTTCCAGACGCGTTCTCCTCTATGCTGGCTACGGATGAAGAACCGCTTGCGGCCCGAGGGCAGCACCCGGACGCCGAAGCCTCTGAGCTTGTCGTCGCGGATATCGTAGGCAGTCCTGCGCGACCGAAGCGCCTTGACGCGGGCGTCGGTGAGAATGACCTTGGGCATGAACCTTCTCCCGATTGCGGTTGCAGCCGGGGAAGCGGGAGTTGCGCCATCCGTTCCGCTGCAACAATGGTCAGGAGAAAAAACGACCCTTTGTCAGATAGTTAGCACCGAAGGTGCGCGATGTGGTTTAAGAGCCTGGCGCCGATTGCGGTGACCGGCGGGTCGGGCCGGTTCGCTCAGGCTGCCACGGCGGGCAGCTTGAGGGTGAGATTGTCGCTCAAGGGGGGCGATGGCTTCCAGCGTCATGGATATCCTTGCAACCGCCCACTCGTCGTTCTGCTCGAGCAGGATCGCGCCGACGAGGCGGGTGATGGCGTCCTCGTTGGGGAGTGAGGCGGAGGAGCGGGCCTTCCAGTGGAAGGACCGCCCGCCGAACGCCGACGACGTTGGTGCGGCGCTTGATCTCGGCATGCAGGCGTTCGATCGGGTCCGTCGAGTGCAGCTTCTGGCGGTGCTCTCTGGGGAAGGTCATGTAGGCCAGGACGTCGTGCTCGGCCTCGTCCATGAGGGCGGCGAGCTTGGGCGCCTCGGGCCTGAGCTGGTCGGCGACCAGGCGCCACTGGGCGCTCGCCGCCCCGGCGTTGTCCTGAGCGAAGGCGGTGGCGACGAAGGCGGCGACGACGCGCCGGCCCTGCCTGCCGGCATGGGCGAGCAGGTTGCGCATGAAGTGGATGCGGCATCTCTGCCAGGTCGCGCCGAGGATGCGGGTCGCGGCGGCCTTGAGCCCCTTGTGGTCGTCGGAGACCACCAGCTTGACGCCGCGCAGGCCGCGCCGGGTGAGCGAGCGCAGGAACTCGGTCCAGAAGGTCTCGGCCTCGGACGCGCCGACCGCCATGCCGAGGACCTCGCGCCGTCCCTGGTCGTTGACCGCCACGGCGACGGTCAGCGCGACCGGGACGATGCGCCCGGCCGAGACCCTGGCCGGCTGCATCCGCGACCGGCGCAATCGGGCGCAGGCGGTCCACCCGCTCCCGACCGTGCTGCGCTTCCGCATGTTCGCCATCGCCTGCGGCGGAGCCTGTCGTCGGGCCGGCGAAGCCGGACCCGTGGGAGGACGCCGACGACTGCGACGCGCTGCGCACGGACCCCCTGTTCAAGCTGGCCGCAGGCAAGGCGCCGGAGAGCGGCCGCGCACTCTGTTCCCAGCCCACCATGAGCCGGCTGGAGAACGCTCCCTCTCGCACCGAGGTGGCACGCATGACGGCCGCCCTGGTCGATCTCTTCTGCTTCTCCTTCTCAGCCCCTCCCGCCGCCATCACGCTCGATATCGACGACACCTGCGATGCCGTGCACGGCCACCAGCAGCTCTCGCTCTTCCACGCCCACTACGACACCCGCTGCTTCCTGCCCGTCCACGTCTATCATGTGGAGAGCGGCAAGCCGGCGGCAGTCCTCCTGCGCCCGGGCAAGACGCCGTCGGGGCCCGACGCGACCCATCAACCGAGCCTCGAGTGCAAGGCAGTCCATGAATAGATGCCGATCTGAGGATGGTCGTTATTGGGTTGCCGACTCGGCCGAGTGTCGCGCGGCGGCCCAAGGGGCGCAACCGACACACTCCGCCCTTGCGGCCACGCGCGATTCCTTTCTAATGGACCGCTCTCCGGGGGACGCGAAGGGGGACGACCGTGAGCAGTCCATACACGCTGGTGATCCGCGGCGGCACGGTCGTGGACGGGTCGGGCGGCGAGCCTCGCGACGCGGACGTCGGAATTGACGGCGGCCAAGTGGCGGCCGTTGGGCCTAATCTCGCAGCCGGCGACGAGGAGATCGACGCCCGCGGCATGATCGTGACGCCGGGCTTCATCGACCCCCACACCCACTACGACGCGCAGGCCACCTGGAGCAGCCGGATCACGCCGTCGTCGTGGAACGGCGTCACGACGGCGATGATCGGCAACTGTGGCGTCGGCTTCGCGCCCTGCCGGCCCGACCAGCGGGGCACGCTGGTGGAGTTCATGGAGGGCGTCGAGGACATCCCCGGCGCGGTGCTGGACGAGGGGCTGCCCTGGACCTGGCAGAGCTTCGAGCAGTTCATGGATGCGCTGGACGCCCGGCCCTACGACCTCGACATCGCGGCGCAGGTGCCCCATTCGCCGGTGCGGGTCTTCGTCATGGGCCAGCGGGGCGTGGAGCGCGAGCCCGCGACCGAGGCGGACAACGCGGCGATGGCGGCGCTCGCGGCGGCGGGCATCCGCGCCGGCGCCCTCGGTTTCTCGACCTCGCGCACGCTCAATCACAAGACGCTGGACGGCCGCCCGATCCCCACGTTGACCGCAGCCGAGGACGAGCTTACGGCCATCGGCGTCGCCATGGGGAGTGTCGGCGCCGGCTGGCTACAAGTGATCTCGGATTTCAAGGACCTCGACGCCGAGTTCGCCATGCTGCGGCGCGTGGTCGAGCGCAGCCGGCGGCCGATGGCAATCACGATCCTTCAGAACGACCGAGCGCCGGACGGCTGGCGCCGCCTGCTCGACCACATCGCAGACGCGAACCGCGACGGCCTGCCGATGATCGGCCAGACGCTCACGCGCGCCACCGGCGTCCTGCTCGGCTTCGAGATCTCGATGAACCCGTTCTCCGGCCGGCCGAGCTGGGATGCCATCGCCCATCTGCCGCTCGCGAAGAAGCTGGAGAGCCTGCGGCAGCCGGATTTCCGCGCGCGCCTCTTCGCCGAGGAATGCGGTGATGCCTTCGTCGCCAAGCGCGTCTGCCGTTGGGACCGGCTCTACCCGCTGGGCACGCCGCCCAACTACGAGCCGACGGCCGAGCAGAGCGTCGCCGCCATCGCCGCGCGCGAGGGAAAGACGCCCGAGGACGTGGCCTACGACTACCTGCTGGAGCGGGACGGCAAGGCGATGCTCTACCGGCCGGTCAGCAACTACACCGAAGGCTCGCTCGACGCGGTGGGCGAGATGCTGCGCCATCCGAACACGCTGGTGAGCCTGGGCGACGGCGGCGCCCACGTGGGCATGCTGTGCGATGCGAGCGCATTCACCTACATGCTGAGCCACTGGGTCCGCGACCGCGCCAAGGGCGAGCGGATGTCGCTCCCCTGGGCGGTCAAGCGCATGACCCGCGACAACGCGCTGGCCCTCGGTCTCGAAGACCGCGGGCTGCTGCAGCCGGGCTACAAGGCCGATCTCAACGTGATCGACTATGACGGGCTCGCGCTGCACTGCCCGGAGCCGGTCTACGACCTGCCTGGCGGCGGGCGGCGCCTGATCCAGCGGGCCGAAGGCTACGTGGCGACCGTGCTCTCCGGCACCCCGGTCTATCGCGACGGCGAGGCGACCGGCGCGCTCCCCGGCCGCCTGCTGCGGGGCCCGCAGCCCGGCCCCCAGGCGGGCCCCGCCTGACCCAAGACGCTAGGCGGCGGCGCTCGCGGCCTCGTGCGTGAACTGATCTGTCTCGGTTGAGCCCGCCATCGCGGCGGTCGAAGCCGCTCCGCCCGAAACCGCCATGCTCACGGCGTCGAAGTAGGCGGCGCCCACCTCGTGCTGGTGGCGGGTCGCCGTGTAGCCCGCGGCCTCGGACGCGAACTCCGCCTCCTGCAGCACCGTGTAGGCGGTCATGCCGCGATCGCGGTAGCCCCGCGCCAGCTCGAACATGCCGTGGTTCAGGCAGTGGAAGCCCGCGAGCGTGACGAACTGGAACTTGTAGCCCATGGCGCCGAGCTCGCGCTGGAAGCGGGCGATGGTGCGTTCGTCGACGTTGGCCCGCCAGTTGAACGAGGGCGAGCAGTTGTAGGCGAGCATCTTGCCCGGGAAGTGGCGGTGGATGGCGTCGGCGAAGGTCCGCGCCTGGCCGAGGTCGGGGGTCGAGGTCTCCATCCAGAGAAGGTCCGCGTAGGGCGCGAAGGCGAGGCCGCGGGCGATGCAGCGGGCCATGCCCTCGCCGTCGCGCAGGCGATGGAAGCCTTCGGGCGTGCGCTCCCCGGTGATGAAGGGGCGGTCGCGCTCGTCGATGTCGCTGGTGATGAGCTTCGCGCTGTCCGCATCCGTCCGCGCGAGGATTACCGTGGCCGTGCCGCAGACGTCGGCCGCGAGCCGCGCCGCACTGAGGTTGCGAATGTGCGCCTGGGTCGGGATCAGCACCTTGCCGCCCATGTGGCCGCACTTCTTCTCGGACGCGAGCTGGTCCTCGAAGTGAATGCCGCCGACGCCGGCTTCGATGTAGGCCTTGGCAATCTCGAAGGCGTTGAGGGGCCCACCGAAGCCGGCCTCGGCGTCCGCCAATATCGGCGCGAACCAGTCCGTGGTGCCGAAGCCGTCCACGCTGTCGATTTGGTCGGCGCGTTGCAAGGCGCGGTTGATGCGCCGCGCGAGCTGGGGCCCGCTGTCGGCCGGGTAGAGGCTCTGGTCGGGATAGGTCTGGCCTGCGCCGTTGGCGTCCGCCGCCACCTGCCAGCCCGAGAGGTAGATCGCCTTGAGGCCGGCACGCACCATCTGCACGGCCTGGCCCCCGGTCATCGCGCCCAGGGCGTGGACGTAGTCCTCGGTGGTGAGCAGATGCCAGAGCCGGTTGGCCGCATGCTCGGCGAGTGAGTAGCGAACCGGCAGGGTCCCGCGCAGCGCTACCACCTGGTCGACGCCATAGTCGCGGCGAATGCCTGCGAAGCGTCCGCCAGGGGCGTCGTCGATCAGGGACTCCATCGATCTCGCACTCATCTCATCCTCCTTCAATCGGCGTTCTCGCCGTCATGGATGGTGTTCAACACTCTGTACGCAGGTAGCGTCAGGAAATCGGGGAAGCCGTTTCCCGTCCCCACCAGGGTGAAGAGGGCAACCGCCTCGTCGAAGTGACCGCGCTCCAGGTCTTCCTCGCCGAGAGCCTCTCTGAGGGCCTCGACCTCTTCCTCGACCAGCCGGTCCACAAATGCCCAGTCGACCGTGCGTCCGTCCGCCATGCGAGCGCCATGGCGCAGACATTGCCAGAGCTGGGCGCGGCTGATCTCGGCGGTGGCCGCGTCTTCCATCAGGTTGTAGAGGGGCACGGCGCCGCGGCCCGCGAGCCATGCCTCGATGTACTGGATGGCGACACGGATGTTGTTGCGCAGGCCTTCCTCGGTGAGTCCGCCTTCGGGCACCGCAAGCAGATCGGCCTCGGTTACGGTCACTTTGCCGAGCTGCCGCGAGACCTGGTTCGCCTCCGGCATCGACCGGTCGAAGACCTCGCGCGCGATGGGCACGAGCCCGGGATGGGCGACCCAGGTGCCGTCGTGGCCGTCGCCGGCCTCGCGCTCCTTGTCCGCGCGGACCTTGCCGAACGCCTCCTCGTTCGCCGCGTCGTCGCCCTTGATGGGGATCTGCGCCGCCATGCCGCCCATGGCATGCGCCCCGCGCCGGTGGCAGGTCTTGATCAGGAGGCGGCTGTAAGCGCGCATGAAGGGCTGCGTCATGGTGACGAGCCCGCGATCCGGCAGCACCCAGTCGGGACGATTCCGGAAGGTCTTGATGACGCTGAAGATGTAGTCCCAGCGCCCGCAGTTGAGGCCGACGATATGGTCCTTCAACGCGTGCAGGATCTCGTCCATTTCGAAGGCAGCGGTGATGGTCTCGATCAGTACCGTGGCCTTGATCGTGCCGACGGGGAGCCCGAGCTCCTCCTGCGCCGCGACGAAGACGGCGTTCCAGAGCGCCGCCTCTTCGTAGTGCTCCATCTTGGGCAGGTAGAAGTAGGGGCCCGAGCCCCGCGCCTGAAGCTCCGCCGCGTTGTGGAAGAAGTAGAGCCCGAAATCGAACAGGCTCGCGGAGACGGGGCGGCCGTCGACGAGGAGGTGCGCCTCCTCCAGATGCCAGCCTCGCGGGCGGACAATCAGCGTCGCGATCTCGTCGCCCAGCGCATAGGACTTGCCGGAGCTGGCGTCGGTCATGGCGATGGTGCGCCGCGCCGCATCGCGCAGGTTGACCTGGCCCGCGATCATCGCCTCCCAGGTGGGCGAGGCGGCGTCCTCGAAGTCGGCCATGAAGCACGAGGCGCCGCAGTTCAGCGCGTTGATGATCATCTTGCGGTCGACCGGGCCGGTGATCTCCACCCGCCGGTCGGTGAGGTCGGCCGGCGTGCCCGCGATGGTCCAGTCGCCCTCGCGGATCGCCTTGGTGTCGGGTCGGAAGGCCGGGTTCTCGCCGGCATCGATGCGGGCCTGGAATGCCGCGCGGGCCTCGAGCAGACGCCGCCGCTCGTCGCCGAAGCGGCGCTCCAACATGGCGACGAAGGTGCAGGCCTCGTCGGTCAGGATGTCAGCGAGGCCGGGGACGATGGGCCCATTGATCTCGATTCCGGTATCGATGGGCGCTTTATCGTCCCCGCTGCGGCTCTCCGGCATTGCGTGCTACTCCTTGCGCGTTGCATCGCAATACGACATCAATGTCGCGCGATGAGGTGGAATTGTCTATAACTTATTGTAAAAAAACGTGTATTTCATTCAATGTTAGTATGTGGATTGATGTAGTATTGTGAATTCGGTAAAAATGCTTGGCCGCGCACGGGGCGCGGCCGTCGCTAGAATACGGAACAGGCCATGCAAGGCAAGGTCATGGCAGGCCAGAGGGTTCGCCGACTCCGCCGGGAGCGCGGACTAACCCAGGCGAGAATGGCAGCTCAGCTCGGAATCTCCACGAGCTATCTGAACCTGATCGAGCGCAGCCAGCGGCCGGTGACGGTTCCCTTCCTGCTCAAGCTCGGCCAGGCCTTCGACATCGATCTCCAGCGCTTCGCGGAGGACGACGAGGGGCGTGTCACCGCACAGCTCAGGGAGGTCTTCGGCGATCCGCTGTTCTCACGAAGCCAGCTGAGCGATCAGGACATCCGCGACGCGGCCCAGGCGAGCCCGGCGGTGGGCGATGCCGTCATCCGCCTCTTCGGCGCCTACCGCGATCTGCTGGAGAACTCCGTGAACGTCGCGGAGGGGCTCGGCGACGCTGCAGCGGAAGCTCCTCCGGCCCCGTCGGCTGCGGCTACCGGGCTCCCAAGCGACGAGGTACACGACTTCATCCAGGCCCGGTCCGGCCACTTCCCCGAGCTGGAGGAGGCTGCCGAGACCCTGTGGTCCGACGAGGGCCTCGACACAGATGGCCTTTACGAAGGGCTGCGTGCCGTCCTCACGGACGCCCACGGCCTCAAGGTCCGAATCATGCCCGCGCACGTCATGCACGATCTGGTCAGGCGCTACGACCGCCACGGCCGGCGCGTGCTGCTCTCCGATGCGCTGGCGCCCGAGGAACGCACTCTCCAGCTCGCCGTTCAAGTGGGGCTGCTCGGCTGGCGCGAGCTCTTCGGCGACATCGCCGACGACTCGGGTCTTCAGGGGGAGGCCCGTCACCTTCTGGTCGTCGAGCTGGCGGCCTACTTCGCCGGCGCCTGCGTCATGCCCTACGAGCGCTTCCACGAGGCTGCGGAGGCGCTCGCCTATGACATCGACCTCCTGGGCCGGCGCTTCGGTGCGTCGTTCGAGCAAGTCTGCCAGCGGCTTATCGCCCTGCAGCGGCCGGGAGCCAAGGGCGCGCCCTTTTTCCTCGCCCACCTCGACTGCGCGGGCAACGTGCTGCGCCGCTTCGATGCCGCCGGCTTCCGCTTCGCGCGCTTCGGCGGGCTCTGCCCGCGCTGGGGCGTGCACCGTGCCTTCCGGACTCCGGGCGAGAGCCGCGTCGAGATCGTCGAGATGCCCGACGGCGCGCACTTTCTCACCATCGCCCGCGCGGTCTCGCGACCGAGTGCCGGCCACGCGCTGCCCGGGCAGCAACTCGTGGTGGCCATCGGCTGTCCGCTCTCACACGCCAATCGCTTGGTCTACGGCGCGGGGCTGGACCTGGAGCAGCCTGCGGCGGCCGTTCCCATCGGCATCAACTGCCGGCTCTGCGACCGGGCCGATTGCACAGCGCGCGCCTACCCGCCATCGGGCCGCCGCCTGATCGTGGACGAGAACCAACAGAGCCTGGCGCCCTACTTCTTTGCGTAGGAGCCCCGGATAACGGGCGATGTCGGTGGTCAGGCTGCTGGCACCACGGCACCATCCCAGCCCGCGGACGCGAGCACCGCTTTGTTCACGATCAGCCGCGCCGCCATGGTGGGCCGGGGCGAGGTGCCGATGCGGAGCTCGCCCACGATGCCGAGCAGCATGTAGGCCTCGCGCCGCGAGAGCCCGGTCCAGCGCGAGACCAGGCCGACGGCGGCATCCGACGCGTCCTCGGTCGCTGCCTCCACCGAGGGGCCGTAGCCCACGATCTGCACGGTGCCGTTCTGCTCGAAGATCGGCCGCTCCACCGGGCTCTCCCTGTTCAGCGCGATCCGCGCCTTCACCCGCGCCGAGCACTCGACGCCGGTGCCGCTGATGATGCCGTCGCTGATCGCGGCATGAGGGTCCGCCATGAAGATCAGCGCGTCGTCGACCATGACCGGCAGGTGGACTCGCGCGCCGGCGGCCACGTCGCGCTGGTCGAAGTCGCCGCCGTAGGGCCCCGCGTGTGAGGGGCGGTAGCCCTCCGGCGGCATGGTCGACAGCGTGCCGAGATTGGGTGCGAGCGGGATCGCCACCCGGTCGCCGAACCAGGCGTGGCCGTCGCGGATCGGGCAGGCGACGATGGCGGGCTCCTCGAACTCCTCCTTGAGCACGCCGAAATTGCGCAGCACCGCGTTGGCGCCCTCGCCGAAGGGCTCTATCGAGAGCAGGTCGATCGCCACCGAATCCCCCGGCCGCGCGCCGCGCACGGCGACTGGTCCGGTCACCGGCGCCAGCGGATGCCCCTCCGAGGCCGGCGTGAACGGCGTCGGCACTTGCGCGATGTCCTCGATATCGTCGAAGGCGCCGTCCACCGTGACCTCGATCTCCGCGCCGGGGTCGATGGTCATGGCCGGCGGGGTCGAGGGGCCGACGGTGAAGAGATAGGTCTTGGACATTGCTGGACTCCGGGTGCCGCGCTCAGCCGTTCATTGCGGCATCGCGCACTTGGTGGAAATTCTGCAGGCCGATCTCGTTCCGGCCGAACACGATCTCGCGTTGGACGCCTGCGGCGAGGTTTGCCTGCACGCCCTCCATCACGGCGAAGTCCTCGTTGTTCAGCACGCCCAAAGCAAGCCGCATCATCTCTTCCCAGTCGCGCTCGCTCTCGTCACCGGCAGGCGAGGCGAAGCTGAAGCGGCAGACCGTGGTGTCGGGGCGCACCGGATCGGGGAAGAAGCGCGCGAGCTCGACGTGCGGGCCCTGGCTCACGAACACCGCGTTGGGGAAGAGGCGATAGACGATGGTCGCGTGGGGCACCACGCGCCATGTGGTGGGGTCGTCGCCCTGCTGGTCCATGATGCTGCGGCGCGGCGCCACCAGGCGCGAGTGCCGGCCGCAGGCCTCGTAGAGGAAGACCGTGCCGAACAGCGTCTTGCCGATGGAGGCGCGGTGCAGGATGGGCACGTGGTAGTACTCGAGGAAGGTATCGACCCCGAGCTTCCAGTTCATCCGCTTGTTCCAGACGTGACTGCCACGGTGGCGGTAATCCGCGAGCCCGAAGGCCGCGAGCTCGGCCCCGAAGTCGCCGAGGGCCTCGTCGAGATCGAGCGTGCCCGCCGGGTCCAGCAGCAGCCAGACGAAGCCGTCGCGCTCCTCCGTCGGGAAGCGCACCAGGGACTCCTCGCCGACGACGACATCGGGGAAGTGCTCGGCCCCCGGCTGCGCCGTGAGCAGGCCGCAGCGGTCGTAGGTCCAGTTGTGGTAGGGGCAGACGAAGTTCTTGCCCACCTGACCCGCGCCGTCGAGCAGGCGGGCGCCGCGGTGCCGGCAGGTGTTCAGCAGCCCGCGCACCGTGCCCGCGTCGTCGCGGATCAGCATGACCGGCACGCCGGCGATGTCGAGCGTGAGGTAGTCGCCGGGCTGGGCGACCTCGCAGCCGAAGGCGACGGGCAGCGGGTGGCGGCGGAAGAGCCTCTCGATCTCGTCCGCAAGCGCCGTCCGGCAGGTGTAGCGGGTGCCGTCCACCGCCATGGCGGATGGGGCCTCGGGCAGGGCGCGGCGGCCGATGCGGTCGAGCGCTTCGGCGGCAAGGCGCAGTTCGGTCTGGTGCTGCAACGCTTCCTCTTCCCGGTCGTGTCTCGCCCCATACTAGCCGATTGTGCCGGGCCCGGCTTGGCGCAAGCGACCGTGCCGGCGGGTCCGCGCTCGGCCGGCGCGAGCCCGCGCCTGCGTCCAAACGGCGATCACGGCGAGGCTTCCGGCCGGCACGAGGAATCGCTTACCATAGGGCTGTCAGGCACGCGATTCGGAGCCGTTTCGCTCCCTGCGTCGGCCGGCACGGAAGCGCGGACTCCACCCTCGCAACGGAAGGGCGGAAACCCATGACAAGGATGCGAACTGCCCGTCAACGTCTCGCTCGCTTCGGCATCATGGCGACCGTGGGTGCGCTCGCGCTGGGCTTGGCCACGGTCGCGGCCGACGAGCGCGTGTCGGCCGCCGCCTCCGAAGAGCTCATGCCGGACGAGGACGATCGCCTGACCGGGCCCGAGCTCCGCTGGTGCCTGTTCGAATCGGTGAGACTCGACGGGCAGAGGGACGCGCTGGACCGCCGGAGAGTCTGGGAGATCGAGGGCTACAGCGCGCAGTCCGCGATCTACAACGCAAGCTGCTACGAAAGGAACTACGAGGAGCAGGACAGGACAGCCGTCGAGCAGGAAATAACCGCCGACAAGCGTGAGGCGCTTCGGCAGCAAGGCGCATCGCGGGTGGAGCAGGCGAGGGCCGAGCGGGAGGCGCGGCGGGTCCATGTCGAGGCCGAGGTCGCCACGGTCAGGTCCGCGCCTGCCGAGACCGCCGAGGCGCTCGCGCGCGTGCCGCAATGGGGAGACCTCATCGAAACCGGCCGTGTGGAGGGGCCGTGGCACGAGGTCGAGTGGCCGCCGCCCGCGCCGGGCGAGGCGCCCTCGCTCGGGTGGATTCTCGGCGACCTCGTAGGGAGCGGGCCCGGGGTGGAGGCGCGCTTCGACCATTGCGAAGAGCACGCGGGCGGCGGTGCGCAGCACAACGACGTGGTCAGGCAGGACATCGCTCTCGACGGCCGAGGCTGGATCGTGGTCGACAACGCGGCGACGGAGGACGCGTACATCAAGCTGATCGGCGAGTCCGACGACGTGGCTCTCTCGGTCTTCGTCGCAGCGGGGCAAACCGCCCTGATCGAGAGCATTCCGATCGGCTCCTACGCGATCGCCTTCGCAACCGGCTCTCACTTCAGCCGTGGCTGCGACTCCTTCTCCCGAAGAGCATCGGCTCGAAAGTTCGCCGAGCGCATCGAGTACGAAAGACGCACCGCAGGTTGGACGATCGGCCTGAGCCGCGCGGGCGCCGAGCACGCGCTCACGAGCTCGATGAACTACGACGATTTCGACCGGCTCTAGCACTGTCAAGCCCGCGCCGCACCGAGATCGCACGATGACCGCCGCCACCGCGGGGTACGACCTCCCGATCACGCTCGGAATCGAGGAAGAATTCTTTCTCATCGATCCCGAGACCGGCGACCTGCTCGCCGATCCGGACGAGGGCATATTCGAGGCCTGCGAGCGGACCGGCGGACCGCACAAGGTCGTGCACGAGTTCCTGCGCTCGCAGATCGAGACCAACACGCGGGTGTGCAGCTCGGTGGCCGAAGTGCGCCAGGCACTGCGCGAGACCAGGCGGCTCGTCGTCGGGGCGGCGGAGCAGCACGGCGCAACGGTGATGGCTGCCTCCACCCATCCCTTCGCCTCGTGGCGGGAGCAGTCGCCCACGCCCGGGGAGCGCTACAGGCGGTTCGCGTCCACGTATCAGGAGACCGTGCGCCGCGCTCTTGTCGGCGGCATGCACATTCATGCTGGCTTCGGCGACGAAGACTCGCGCATCCGGATCATGACGGCGCTCAGGCGCTACCTGCCGCTGCTCCACGCCCTCTCGACCTCCTCGCCGTTCAACGGCGGGCACGACACCGGGTTCAAGTCCTTCCGCCTGACCATGATGGGCGCCCTGCCGCGCACGGGTCTGCCCGGCCCGCTGCACTCCCTGGCCGAGTACGAGCGGCTCGTCGCCGAGTATCGGCGCATGGAATACATCGGCGATGCCAGGGAGCTCTGGTGGGACATTCGCCCGGCGAGCGCGTTTCCCACCATCGAGCTGCGCATCTGCGACCTGTGTACGCGCCTGGAGGACGCGGTGAGCATCGCGGCGCTCTACGCCTGCCTCATCCGCTGGCTCCTGCGGCACGACCGGGACGGCGCGCTTCCGCCCGAACCGCATACCGAGCTCATCGCGCAGGACCGTTGGATCGCCCAGCGCTACGGCGTTCTTGCCTTCTTCGGCGACAGGACCTCCGGCAGCGGGAGGAAGGATATCGACGACTACACGGCGGAACTGGTGGAACGGCTCACGGACGACGCCAGCGCGCTCGGCTGCGAGGCCGAGGTGCGCCATGCCTTCACCATCATCAAGGAAGGCACCGGCGCGGACCGCCAGCTCGACCTCTTCCGCCTGCGTCGGCTGGAAGGCGACAGCGAGGCGGAGGCATTGCGCCGCGTGGTCGACCTCGTGCTCGCGGAATCGAAGCAGGGGCTCGGCGGCGACGCCGCGTAAGGCATTCGGACTATTCGATTACCACGGCGAGCGCATCCAGGCAGCTCCGGCCAAGCCTGTGGCAATGCGCCGGCGACCAGCCACGGCGGGGGTCGGGCGCATTCGCCGCGTCCTTGAAGGGCTGTTCCAGGGTCATGGCGAGGCAGCCGTAGGTCTCCGCCACGTAGTTGGCGCAGATGCCCAGGTTGGCCTTGCCGGGCGGCGTCGGCGGGTAGCCGTACCTGGTCTGGAAGTCGGGGTTGGCCGCCACCAGCGCGTCCTGGAAGCGCGCCTGCTTCTGCGCCAGCGCGTCGGAGTAGGACGGAATGCCCTCGGGCCCGGCGATAAAGGCGTAGGGCAGGGCCTCGTCTCCGTGCACGTCGAGGCAGAAGTCGACGCCGGTGCGCGCTATCTCGGCGCCGACGAGATAGACCTCCGGGCTCTCTTCCATGCTGGGCGCGGCCCAGGCGCGGTTGAGGTTGATGCCGGCGGCGTTGGTCCTGAGATGGCCGCGCCGGCTGCCGTCCGGGTTCATGTTGGGCACCACGCGGAAGCGCGCCCTCTCCAGCAGCGTGCGGACGAGCGTATCGGCGGGGTCGAGCAGCCGCTCCAGAAACCCCTCCATCCACCACTCGGCCATAGTCTCGCCGGGATGCTGGCGCCCGACGATCCAGCAGGTGCGTGCCTGTGCTGCACCGATCTCCAGCAGGTCGAGAGGCGCGCCGTCGAGGGTCTCGCCGAGCCCGCGCGCGGCGACCAGGGGCGAGCGCGCAACGCGTGCGACAAGTGCGTCGTGGCGCGCCATCGAATAGGGCGCGAAGTAGGCGAAGCGCACCGCGTCGCCGGCGGGGCGGTGCCGGATGGTGAGCGCCTTGCCGTCGTACTCGGTCGCGACCCGGAGCCAGTCCTCGCCATCCTCCGACGCGAGGGCCCGATAGCCCTTCCAGCCCTCGGGGTACGTCGCGCCGCTCGCGTTCTCGATCCTGAGCACGCAGTCTTCGCCCGCAGCGCCTCTCAGCCGGAAGTAGAACCACTGGAAGAACGCGCCGCCCGCGTCGGGCACGATCTCCAGCCTGATTGCACCGGGAGACTTGGCCGCGAGGCAGCGGATATTGCCGCCGTCGAAGTCGCTGTCGATGGCGAGGCTCACGGCCGGCTCCGCGCCTGACCCGCGTCAGGTCGCATAGCTGGAGGCGCCGCGCGTCGCTGCGGCGATGCCGCCACGCCTCACGTCTGCCGTGACCTCGGCAAGGTCGGCGAGATAGGCGTCGATGCTCTCCGCATGCTTCATGTTGAGCCAAAGCAGGATCGAATCCGGCTCGCGCATGCGGATCGAGCGCCAGCCCCGCGCCGCCGTCCTTTCCTCCACCGCGAAGATGTCGAAGCCGTCCGCGTAGAAGGTGACGTGGAGTGCGTGCGGGCGGCCGAGCACCACGAGCCCGTCGATCGCGCCGATCCCTTCCACCAGCCGCTCGCGGACGCGCCGCTGGGCATCGTAGATGCACAGGTAACCCTCTTCCCCCAGCGCGGTCATCACCGCCCAGGCGCTGGCAACCGCACCGCCCGAGCGGGTGCCGGTGATGGTGGGCGTGGAATAGGTGCCGGCGGGCCAGCCGTCGAAGGTCGTCCGGTGATAGCGCTCCAGCGTCTTGTCGCGCAGCAGGCAGAGCGAGATGCCTTTGTGGGCGTAGCCGAACTTGTGCATATCCACCGACATCGAGGTGACGCCGGGGACCGCGAAGTCGAACGGCGGGATCGGATCGCCCAGCATCGTCATGAAGGGCAGGATCATCCCGCCGATGCAACCGTCCGAATGCATCCAGAGGTCATGCGCTTGGGCGAGTGCCGCGATCTCCTCGATGGGGTCGGTCTCGCCGTAGGGATAGGGCGGCGCGGAGCCTGCGATCATCACCGTGTTCTCGGTAATGGCAGCGGCCATGCCGGCGACGTCGGCCCGCCAGCCCTCGCTGCCGGACATGCGCACGATCTTCATGCCGAGCCACGCGGCGCCCTTGTCGAAGGCGGCGTGGGCGGTCTTCGGCACCACCACCTCGGGCACGCCGGCGACCGGGCGGTGCTCCCGCGCCCAGTCGCGGGCGGCCTTCATGGCCATGAGGATGCTCTCGGTGCCGCCTGCGGTGGTGGAGCCGCCGGCACCCTCCGGCGCGTGCAGCAGGTCGAGCACGCCCGCGATCAAGGCGCGCTCCAGTGCAGCCAGGCTCGGATAGGCGCTCGCGGCGAAGAGACCGTTCTCGTCGCGGTAGGCGTCGTAGGCCTCGTGCGCGCAGCGCAGCACGTCCTCGCCCGCGAAGTATGCGGCCGAGAAACTCCGCTCGTGGCACCAGGGGTTGTCGTCCGCGTGTGCCGCCAGCATCTCGGCCTTGAGCCCGTCCCAGGGCCGGCTGGCCTGGGGGAATGCCCGGTTTCGCCGGGTTCCCGGTGCCGCTTTGACTGCCATCGCCTCCTCCCACCGCACACTGCGCCCGGGAGACATAGCAGATCGGAGGCCGGATGGCAGGGCGGAGGACTCGCTGCCGCGCTTGAGAGATGGAACGCGAGGCGCCTACGATGCGGTCCGGCCCCTCCACCGTCGGGGCGGGCACTTCCCTGGACAGGGAGAGAGAGAGCGATGCATCCACGGTTCACCTTGCTTGGCGCCGCGCTGGGGCTGGCGCTGCTGGCGATATCCCCACTTCGCGCGGCGGAGATGCCGCCCGTCGACGACCTGCAAGCCCAGATGGGTGCCCCGGCCGGGACGGTCACGGTCTACGAGCCGCACTTGAGCGTCGGCGACGAGCATGTCGCCGTCGACTACGTGGGCTACCCGGCCGTCGATGTGATGGCACGCCTCTTCGGCCCCGACTGGCAAGGCGAGGCTGAAACCATCGAGTTCCGCGCGCTGGACGGCTGGGTCTCGCGGCTCCCGGTCGAGCGCTTCCTGACCGAGGGCGCGTTCATCGTCTTCGCGCGCGGGGACGGCTCGCCCTTCACGGTGGACAACTTGGCGCAGAACGAGACCGACGTGCCGCTCGGCCCCTACTACCTGGTCTGGGACAATATCGGGAACCCGGCCCTGCTGGAGGAAGGAGCGCGCAACTGGCCCTATCAGGTGGCCGAGGTGAACCTGGTCACGCTCTCGGACGCGGCGCTGCTGCCCGCCGGCCTCGACGCCCGCTTTCACGAGGGTGCTGCACTGGCCAAGACCCACTGCCTGAGCTGCCACCTGGTGAACGGCTACGGCGGCGAAAAATTCGAGGCCAACCTGGCGGAAATCACGAAGGTCTACGACGAGGCCGAGTTCATCAGCCTCGTGCTCGCGCCGCTCTCGGTGCTCGAAGAGACCACCATGCCGCCCCTCTCCGACCGCCTCGACGAAGACGAGCGCCAGCGCATCGCCAAGGCCCTGTTCGACTACCTCGTGGCACTGCCGATCCGATGAGTTTGAAATTCACATCCCCAGCTTTATCTTGTTCATGCCACTCGCGATGAACTGCGTTGAAGTGAACATTCTCCAGTTAGGGCAGTCTTTAGAGCGAGTCAACATCGCCGCTCAGGCGCAAGTAATCCACTAGGCAATCGATCTTGTCCACCCGCCAGCGGGACTACTTTCTTCCGCTGGTCCCTTGGTTCGGTGGTCTTGAAGAAGGTTTAGCCGCTCCTCCCTGACCGGCGGGCTTGTGTGGAGATTGTGTTTGTGGTCTGTAACCATGTGTTGCAGTTTTGGGTTGATGTCCTTCTCTTACGAGCACTGGACGTGTTGGTTGCGCCGGCCTATTGCCTTTTGGCATCATAGCTCTCCTGTAGGACATATGGCCAGAATTCTATTGTTTGGACCTCGTCGGCGGTAATGAGTAGCGCCTTCTCACCGGGCGAGGACCAGTTGTCATCGTCGTCGACATCATATACTTGCTGAATGTAAATGTCACGTTCGGAGGGATCAGAGGACATGAAGGAGTCGGAACCGCAGAGTCCAGCAAAACGGGTGCCGTCCTTGAGGGTTACAAGCACCCACTGCTCAGTCATATTGCCAAATTTCCAGTCCCACGCAGTCGGTATGACGTGGACGGGGTTAAGACCGCATCTTTGGAGAAGGCCACGAAAAAGGTCCATTTGAATGTTTATCCCGAGCACCAGACCCAGAATAGCGGGCCCCACAAAAACGAGGGAAATCCAGGCCAGAATTTTGCCGTAGATTGGTTCGTCTATTGCGACAACAAATTCGATGAGGGGAAAGGCGGGTGCATAGTAGATGACAGAGATGGCGAGATAGGGAAGCAACGTAGCCGAATGGGGGAACTTAGCGCCCGTTACAAACTGTGAGCGTACGAACAACACTACTAGTCCTGGAACAAAGAAGAGCAAGGCCAAGTAAATGGTTTCAAGAGATTCCAAATCGGGCATGGGTTAGAGTCCCCCAGATGTTGGTAGAAGACACAACTATACTAATGCGCATATCTAGGCTTATAGCGTATACAAAGAGAATCGCCCAATGATGACGGAAAAGACAGATTAAGCAACCTCTCGCGAGGCGATGTCTTCCCTAGTGAGCAACGGCAATCTCTGCCGTGACCGTCCCGCCGGTCAGCCGTTCCAGCTCGCCCAGCGTCGTCCCGAACACGCAGTGCGGGTGGCCGGCGGCGGCGTAGACGGTCTCGAAGCGGCCGAGGCTCGCATCGATCGCGACCGGCAGCGGCGTCTCGTGAGCGAGCGGCGCAACGCCGCCGATGGAGAAGCCCGTGGCGGCGCGAACGGCATCGGCATCGGCACGGCGCACCCTGCCTTCGCGGCCGAGTGCCCGCCCCAGCGCCTTCGGATCACAGCGGCGGTCGCCCGCCACCAGCGCCATCACCGGCGCACCCGCCACGGTGAAGACCAGCGACTTCACGATGCTGCCGAGCGGCGTGCCGATGCTTCGGGCGGCGTCCTCGGCGCTCCGCGCGGTGCTGGAGAGCGCGATCACCTCCGCCTGCGACCCGGCCTCGGCAAGCGCCGCCTGCACCCGGCGCACCGCCGGATGGACGAGCGGGTCGGCCACGCCCGGCGCCCTACTGCGGGACCTTGAGCCCCCGCTGCACCGCAGGCCGGGCGCGGATGGTCTCGAACCAGCGGTGCAGGTTCGGATAGTCGGCCCAGTCGATGCCGTGCCACTCCCAGCGCCCGACCCAGCCGACGCAGGCGATGTCGGCGATGGAGTAGTCGCCGGCGAGGAAGTCGTGCTCCGCGAGCCTCCGGTCCATCACGCCGTAGAGCCGGTGCGCCTCGGTGGTGTAGCGCTCGATGGCGTAGGGCACCTCTTCCTTGGCGAAGCGCCGGAAGTGGTTGGCCTGGCCGAACATCGGGCCGACGCCTCCCATCTGGAACATCAGCCATTCCATCACCTGCCAGCGCCCGCGCGCGTCCGCCGGGATCAGCTGGCCGGTCTTGTCCGCGAGATAGAGCAGGATCGCGCCGGATTCGAAGAGCGAGATCGGCTGCCCGTCCGGCCCGTCGGAATCAACGATCGCCGGGATCTTGTTGTTGGGGCTGATCTTGAGGAACTCGGGGTCGAACTGCTCGTCCTCCAGGATGTTGACCGTGTGGGCCCGGTAGGGGAGCTCCACCTCCTCCAGCATGATGGAGACCTTCACGCCGTTCGGCGTGCCGAAGGTATAGAGGTCGATCATTTCCGTTCTCCCTAGCGGGCTTCGAACTGCTTGGCGCCGAACATGATCGAGCGCTCTTCCTCGGTGAAGACGGGCTTCTTGCGGATCTGGTCGGCCATCACGTCGAGGCCGCGGCGCACCGCCGGGCGCTCCTTGTTGCGCTCCAGCCAGGCGCCCAGGTGGGGATAGTCCTCGATCTCCTGCCCCTGGTTGTACCAGAGCCGCATCCACGGAAAGATCGCCATGTCGGCGATGGAATAGTCGCCCGCGATCCACTCGCGGTCCTCGAGGCGCTTGTTCACCACGCGGTAGAGCCGGCTCGCCTCGTTGGTGTAGCGCTCCACGGCGTAGGGCAGCTGCTCTGGCGCGTAGTTGCGGAAGTGGTGGCATTGGCCGAGCATCGGCCCGACGTTGCCCATCTGGAAAAAGAGCCACTGCAGCACCTCGGCGCGGCCGCGCTCGTCGGCGGGGATGAAGCGGCCGTGCTTCTCGGCGTAGTGCAGCATGATCGCGCCGGATTCGAAGAGCGAGAGCGGCGTACCGTCCGCCCCGTCGGAGTCGACGACCGCCGGCATCCGGTTGTTTGGCGCGATGGAGAGGAAGTCCGCCTCGAACTGCTCGCCCTTGTTGATGTCCACGGGGATCACGTTGTACGGGATGCCGAGCTCCTCGAAGAGGATGGTGAGCTTCCACCCGTTCGGCGTCGGCCAGTAATAGAGATCGATCATGGCGCCCTTCTCCCTCGCCGCCTCGGGCCGGGGCCGGCCCGGCCTCGTTATGACCAGCCCGCCCCGGTCGGTCAACGTTGCCCGAACCTGAAGGGTCGCGGGCGCGGAAGAGGGGTCCCGCGCGCGGATCATGGGGTCGTGGGGGCGGGCCGCGCAACAAGGTGAAGCGGGATACGCGGGGATTAACTGGGATAAGCGGGATTCAGTGGGACTTAGTGGGATTCAGTGGGACAAGTGGGATTTGAGTGGGATAAGTGGGATTCAATGGGATAAGCGGGATTCGGTGGGACAAGTGGGATTCGGTGGGACAAGTGGGATTCGGCGGGACAAGTGGGATTCGGCGGGACAAGTGGGATTCGGCGGGACAAGTGGGATTCGGCGGGACAAGTGGGATCCGGTGGGACAAGCGGGATTCGGTGGGATAAGTGGGATTCGGTGGGATAAGTGGGATTCGGTGGGATAAGCGGGATGTCGCGCACGCCCGAGCCGCCGCGCCCGAAGGATCGCGAGCGCGGCAAACGGGGTTGCGCACGCGACACACGGGCTCGCGGGTGCGAGAATGAGGTGGTCTCCGCCCGCTGGGCTCGCTCGCTCCCGCACGTCATGGCTTGATTCTGACGCAGACGCCGCGCACCGTGCACCGCACCATGGTCCGGGTTGGCTAGGCCCCCGCGGGCGCGAAGCCTCGGCCGGCGCGGCCGACCAGCCCAGCCTGCTCGATCCAGACGCGCTCTTCGGCGTCCTCCACCACCCGGCCGATCCGCTGGCACGCCTTGCCGTCACCGCCGAGGACCTCGATGGCGCGGGCCTCGTGCTTCGGCGGCACGATGACGCAGAAGCCGATGCCCATGTTGAAGACCCGGTACATCTCGGCGTCCTCGATCTCGCCCAGACGCTGGAGCACGGCGAAGACCGGCGGCGGCGCGGGCAGCGCGTCGAGCCGCATGCCGACCTTGGCCTCGATGCGGGTCAGGTTGAGGAAGCCGTCACCGGTGATGTGCGCCAGCGCGTGCACCGGCACCTCGCTTGCGAGCAGGTCCAGCGCCTCGCGGACATAGATGCAGGTCGGGCGGAGCAGCGCCTCGCCCACGGTCTCGCCGAGGCCCTCGACGCGGTCCGCCACGGTGAGGCCCGCGCGCTCGAAGAAGACCCGGCGGGCGAGCGTCAGCCCGTTGCTGTGGATGCCGCTGCTTGCGATACCGACGATGCTGTCACCCGGACGCACTGCGGCGCCCGTGTTGATCGCGTCGAGCGCGACCCGGCCCACGGCCGTCGCCGCCAGGTCGAATCCGGCCTCCGGTACCGCGCCCTTGATCACGTCCCGCATGGCGGCGATCTCGCCGCCCGCGATGGAGACACGCGCCAGCCGCGCGCCCTCGGCAAGGCCCGCGCCAAGGGCCTCGAGCATCGCGGGCTCGGCGTGCTCGACCGCGATGTAATCCACCAGCGTGACCGGCTGCGCGCCGACGCAGACGAGGTCGTTGACGTTCATCGCCACACAGTCGATGCCGACGGTATCGTAGCGGCCCATCATCTGCGCGATCAGCGCCTTGGTGCCGATTCCGTCGGTGCAGACCGCGACGCCGATGCCGCCGAAGTCCAGCACGCTCGCGAAATAGCCGAGCCCGACCTTGATCGCGCCGAGGCTACTGTCGCCGGCCGGCCAGGTGCCGCGCACGTGGCGCACGAGCCCGGCGAGCCCGGCCTCGACCGCATCGGCATCGACGCCCGCGCTGCTGTAGTCCGTCGCTGGACGTTCCGGCGGCGATGCCATGCCCGTCGATCTCCTTGCATTAGCCCGCAGGCGCGAGCGAGCGTCGCCTATCGCCCGGCCATCGGCAAGCGCCCGGCGCCTTTCGGATGCTCCGGCCGCTCGCTATCATCGCCGCCCATTCACGGTCGGGCGTCCGCCCGCCGGCAACACGCGACAGCGGGAGAAACCATGAGCTCGAAGACCACTGCAACCCCCGAAAACGCCCTTTCCAAGGCTGAGATCGACGAGCGATTGGCGGCGTCCACGCTGGCGCGTCTCGCGAGCTATCGCGAGGACGGCATGATCCACATCACGCCGATCTGGTTCGACTGGAACGGCGAGGTCTTCCGGCTCACCCTCGGCGCGGGCCGCATCCACCTCAAGAACCTCGCGAAGGACCCCCGCGTCTCGATCCTGATCGACCGCGACCCCCGCGTAGACGAGGGCGCGCAAGGGTTGGCGGCCGGCGCCTGGGCGATCATGTGCCGGGGCAACGCCACGCTCTCCCAGGACGACGCGCTGATTCGCGAGGTGACCGTCGCGGTCCTCAAGAAGGCGCTGGGCCCGGAGGACGCCGACAAGTACGCCGAGCCGGTGATGGCCGAGGGTCGCACCATCGTCACCATCACACCGCAGGACTGGCTGACCTGGGACTACAACAAGGCCGACGACTAGAAGCGATCGGAACCGCCGGCTCCTTCATGGGTGAAGACAAAGGCGCGGCGGCCGCTGAGGCCGAGGCAAGTCCCGGTCATCGGTCCGTCCTGGATTGGGGCGAAGCGCCCGGGTCGTAGGCGAGATTCGGCTGGAGCCATGCCTCGGTCTCCGCAAGGGAGGCTCCCTTGCGCTGCGCGTAGTCCGTGACCTGATCGCGGCCGAGCTTGCCGACCCCGAAGTAGCTGCTCTCCGGATGGCTGAAATAGAGGCCGCAGACCGACGACGCCGGCCACATGGCGCAGCTCTCGGTGAGCCTGAGCCCAGTGCGAGCCTCGGCCTCGAGCAGCGCGAAGATGGTGCGCTTCTCGCTGTGGTCGGGGCAGGCGGGATAGCCGGGAGCCGGCCTGATGCCGCGATAGCGCTCCCCGATCAGCTCGTCGTTGGCCAAGGCCTCGCTCGGCGCATAGCCCCAGAGCTCCTTGCGCGTCCTCTCATGCAGAAACTCCGCGAAGGCCTCCGCCAGCCGGTCGCCGAGGGCCTTGACCATGATGGCGCTGTAATCGTCGTGGGCCTGCTCGTGCGCCTCCGCCAACCGCTCCACGCCATCGCCGATGGTGACCGCGAATCCGCCCACATGGTCGTCCACGTCGGCCTCCCTGGGCGCAACGAAGTCGGCGAGCGCGCGGTTGGGGCGCTCGCGCTGGCGCGCCATCTGCTGGCGCAGCGTGTGGAGCCTGGCGACGGGCCGCGCGCGTGCGCCGTTCGCGAAGAGCTCGATGTCGTCGTCCACGCTCCAGGCGGGCCAGAAGCCGACGGCGCCGCGCGGTGAGAACGCACCCTCGGCCACGATCCTCTCCAGCATGGCGTGCGCGTCGTCGAAGAGGGAGCGCGCTGCCTCGCCCACCGTCTCGTCGTCGAGGATCGCCGGATACGTGCCGGCGAGCTCCCAGCTTCGGAAGAAGGGCGTCCAGTCGATGTAGGGAACGAGATCGGCGACCTTCACGTCGGTGACGGTGCGAACGCCTGTGAAACGCGGCGCGGGCGCCTGGTAGCGCCCCCAGTCGGGCCGCGCCCGGTTGGCGCGCGCCTCGGCGAGCGAGAGCAGCCGCTTGCCCGACTGGCCCCGCGAGTGCGCTGCCCGCATCGCGTCGTAGCGCTCGCGCACATCGGCGGCGAAGGCCTGGCGGCGCTCCGCACTGATGAGCGTACCGGCGACGCCCACCGCCTTCGACGCGTCCGTCACGTGCACCACGGCGCCGCTGTATTCGGGCGCGATCTTGACGGCGGTGTGCATGCGGCTGGTGGTGGCACCGCCGATCAGGAGCGGGATGTCGAGGCCCTGGCGTTCCATCTCGGCGGCGAGCAGGCACATCTGGCCGAGGCTCGGCGTGATCAGCCCCGAGACCCCGATCAGGTCCGCCTTCTCCTCGCGCGCGGTGTCGAGAATCTGCGCCGCCGGCACCATGACGCCCAGGTCGATCACCTCGAAGTTGTTGCAGCGGAGCACGACGCCCACGATGTTCTTGCCGATGTCGTGCACGTCGCCCTTGACCGTGGCGGTGACGATCTTGCCGGCGGCCTGAGGCGCCGCGCCTCCCTCGCGCTTCTCCTCCTCGATGAAGGGCACGAGATGGGCGACCGCCTGCTTCATCACGCGGGCGCTCTTGACCACCTGCGGCAGGAACATCTTGCCGGCGCCGAAGAGGTCGCCGACCACGTTCATGCCGTCCATCAGCGGCCCCTCGATTACCGCGAGCGCGCGCTCGGCCGCCTGCCGCGCCTCCTCGGTGTCGTCGACGATGTGATCGGCGATGCCGTGCACCAGCGCGTAGCGGAGCCTGCCGTCCACGTCCTGCTCACGCCAGGCGTCCGCTTGTTCGTCCCGCACCGAGCCGGCGCCCGCGTCGCGGTAGCGCTCGGCGATCTCCAGCAGGCGCTCGGTGGCGTCGGGCCGGCGGTTGAGCAGCACGTCCTCGACCGCGTCTCTCAGCGCGTCCGGAATGTCCTCGTAGACCGCGAGCTGGCCGGCATTGACGATGCCCATGTCCATGCCGGCGCCGGTCGCGTGATAGAGGAAGGCCGCGTGCATCGCCTCGCGGACGGTGTTGTTGCCGCGGAACGCGAACGAGATGTTGGAGACCCCGCCCGAGACGTGAACCTCCGGCCACTTGGTCTTGATCCGGCGCGCGGCCTCGATGAAGGCGCGGGCGTAGTCGTTGTGATCCTCGATGCCAGTGGCGACGGCGAAGATGTTGGGGTCGAAGATGATGTCGCCCGCAGCCAGGCCCACACGCTCTGTGAGCAGGCGGTAGGCGCGCTCGCAAATTGCGAGCTTGCGCTCGGGCGTCTCGGCCTGCCCCTCTTCGTCGAAGGCCATGACCACCACGGCCGCGCCGTAGCGCCTCACCAGCCGGGCCTGTTCGAGGAACGGCGCTTCGCCCTCCTTGAGGCTGATGGAGTTGACCACCGGCTTGCCCGCGACCGACCGCAAGCCGGCCTCGATGGCGGGCCAGTGCGAGGAATCGATCATCACCGGCACCCGCGAGATGTCGGGCTCGGCCGCGATCAGGTTGAGGAAGCGGGCCATGGCGGCCTCGCCGTCCAGCATCCCCTCGTCCATGTTGACGTCGATGATCTGGGCGCCGTTCTCCACCTGCTGGCGCGCGACTTCCAGGGCGGTTGGGTAGTCGCCGGCGGTGATCAGCTTGCGGAACCTGGCCGAGCCCGTGACGTTGGTGCGCTCGCCGACATTGACGAATGTGCTGCCGTCTTCGCCGCTCTCGAACGGCTCGAGCCCGGCGAGGCGGAGCCTGGGCTGGCTCGCGCAAACGGCGCGCGGCGGATGGCCCGCGACGGCGTCGGCAATGGCCGCGATATGCGCGGGCGTGGTGCCGCAGCAGCCGCCCACCAGGTTGACCAGGCCCGCCTCCGCCCACTCGCCCAGCTGCGCTGCGGTCTCGTCCGGCGTCTCGTCGTAGCCGCCGAACTCGTTGGGGAGCCCGGCATTCGGGTAGGCGCTGATCCGCGTCTCGGCGATCCGCGCGAGATCGGCCAGGTGCGGGCGCATGTCCTCCGCTCCGAAGGAGCAGTTGAGCCCGATGCTGAAGGGCGCGGCGTGGGCGAGCGTCAGCCAGAACGCCTCTACGGTCTGGCCGTTGAGCATGCGGCCCGCGCGGTCGGTGACCGTGCCCGAGATGAGGATCGGCAGCCGCGCGCCTGTAGCCTCGAACATCTCGTCCAGCGCCACCAGCGCGGCCTTGGCGTTGAGCGAATCGAAGATGGTCTCCAGCAGGATGAGGTCGACCCCGCCTTCGATCAGGGCCTCTGCCGCCTCACGGTAGGCGGCGCCGAGGGTGGCGAAATCGATCGTGCGCTTGCCGGGGTCGTTCACGTCGGGCGAGACCGAGAGCGTCTTGTTGGTCGGGCCAAGCACGCCCGCGACGAAGCGGGGCCGCTCGGCGCTGGCTGCGGCATCGGCGGCCTCGCGCGCGATCCGGGCGCTGGCGAGATTGAGGGCGCGCACCGCGCCCACTAGGCCGTAGTCCTCCTGCGAGATTCGGTTCGCGTTGAAGGTGTTGGTGGTGAGGATGTCGGCGCCGGCTTCGAGGAAACCCGCATGGATGTCGCGGATCACCTCCGGCCGGGTTACAGAGAGAAGGTCGTTGTTGCCGGCGAGCTCGTGGTCGTGATCGGCATAGAGCGCGCCGCGAAAGTCCGCCTCGCCCAGCTCGTGGCGCTGGATCATCGTGCCCATGGCGCCGTCCAGCAGCAGCACGCGCTCGGCCGCAGCCGCTTCGAGAGCGGCCACGCGCGCGGCACGCCGACTCTTCTCCGGTCCGGCGCCGCTCCCCTGCGGGTTTTCTTCCCGTGCTGCCGCCACGTCCTGCCTCGGTGGCCCGCCGCACACAAAACCCGCCGCGGCTTTGCCGGGCGGGCCCCAACGCTTTAGCCGCACTTGTAAAGCGCCCGCAAGCTGTCGCTCAAATCGGCGCTGCACTGCCAATAGTGGGGCAGAGACGGAAGCCGGTCAAGACTGTTGGAGGCGGCTGCTGTCGGCGGCTACCGGTGCCCTGGGTTCAGAGGGGAAGCTCGGTCGTCGATTTGATCTCCTCCATGGATAGCAGGGAGGTGATGTTGAAGATCTTCACCTGCGAAATGAGCGCCTGGTAGAAATCGTCATAGGCCCTGGCGTTCATGACGCGGACTTTCAGGATGTAGTCGACGTCGCCGGCCAGGCGGTGGGCCTCCATCACCTCCGGGCGGCCCTTCAGAGTCTCCAGGAACCGGTCCTGCCACTCCTTCTGGTGCTCGGAGGTCCGGATGAGCACGAAGAAGCACGCCTCCAGCCCCAGCTTGTCGGGGTCGAGCAGAACCGTGTTCTGCCTGATGATCCCCGCAGCCCGGAGCTTGCGAATGCGATGCCACACTGGCGTCCGCGAGGCGCCGGCAATCTCCGCGATAGCATCGAGGGAGCGCGACGCGTCCTCCTGCATCGCCGCAAGAATTTTCCGATCGACGCCATCGAGTTGGACAGCCATTTCACTCTCCGCAAAAATGGGAAAATATGTTCCAATAACGTCGCAATTGTACAACAATAATCCTTATTTTTCAAGGATACTATCACTAGAATAGAAATTATGTACTATTCGCCGACGTCCAGTGCAATGGGTAACAGGCGGCCCCGGTGCAGCATTTCCCGATCTTTCTCCGTCTCGCGGACCGGCAGGTCGCGGTCTCCGGCGCCGGGCAGGCTGCGGCGGCCAAGCTGCGCCTGCTGCTGAAGACCGATGCCGAGATCACCGTATTCGGCCCCGACCCGGACCCGGAGATCCTGTCGTGGCACCGCGACGGCGCGTTGCGCCACGACGAGCGCCGCGTGGAAGCCGACGACCTCGAAGGCGCGGCGCTGCTCTATTGTGCGAGCGACGATCCCGCGGAGGATGCGCGCGCCGCCGCGCTGGCCCGGCGACGCGGTATCCCCATCAACATCGTCGACGATCTCGACGGCAGCGACTTCATCACGCCCGCCATCGTCGACCGCGACCCGGTCACGGTCGCGATCGGGACCGAGGGGACGGCCCCGGTGCTGGCGCGGAACCTCAAGGCGACGCTTGAGTCCCAGCTGCCCATTTCCCTGGGGCCGCTCGCTCGCATCGGACAGGCGTTCCGGAGCAGGTGCGGGAACGTGCCCGCCGGCCGCATGCGACGGGCCTTCTGGTCCGAGTATTTCTTCCGGCGCGGCCCCCGCGGCTATGCCAGGGAGGGCGAGAAGGGCGCGCGCGAAGCGCTCCGCTCGCTCGTCGACGAGGCCGCAACTGCGACGCGCCCTGCCGGCCTGGTCTCCTTCGTGGGCGCCGGTCCGGGCGACCCGGAGCTGCTCACGCTCAAGGCCCGCAACCGGCTGCATGACGCCGACATCGTAGTGCACGACCGGCTGGTCTCGTCGCAGGTGCTCGAGCTCGCGCGGCGAGAAGCGGAGCGGATCTGCGCCGGCAAGCAGGGATTTGGCCCGTCGTGGTCGCAGGCGCGCATCGACGCGCTGCTGGTCCGACATGCCCGCGCGGGCCGTCACGTGATCCGCCTCAAATCCGGCGATCCGGCGGTGTTCGGCAGGCTGGACGAAGAGATCGAGGCGCTGGAGGCCGCCGGCATTCCCTGGGAGGTCGTTCCGGGAATCACCGCCGCCGCCGGCGCCGCCGCCGACATGGGGGTCTCGCTCACGCGCCGCGGGCGCAACTCGGAGCTTCGCCTCATCACGGCCCGCGACGTCGAAGGCTTCGCCGAGCACGATTGGGCCGCCCTTGCCCGTCCCGGATCCGTCGCCGCGATCTACATGGGGAAGCGCGCAGCCGCCTTCCTGCGCGGGCGCCTGCTGATGCGTGGTGCCGCGCCATCCACGCCGGTCACCATCGTCGAGAACGCCTCGCGCCAGGACAAGAGAATCGTCGCGACGACGCTGCTCGGGCTGCCCGACGCGCTGGACGAGGCGCACCTTGCGGGGCCGGTGGTTCTGATGTTCGGCATCCTGCCACGCGATGCCATGCGGAGGCCGGAAGCGGGCTTCGCGGTAAGCCAGGAGGCTGTCTGATGGCCCGCGCCTTCAGGCCCTGCGTGCTGACCGCGAACGACCTCTTCGATGGCGACGTGGTCTACCTCGCCCCGGATGGCGCCTGGACACGGCACCTCGTCTCGGCACGTCTTTTCGTGGACGAGGCGGAGGCCAATCGCAACCTTGCCGAGGCGAAGTTGCAGCAGGGCGCAATTGTCGAGCCATACCTGGCGGCTGCCGTGCCGAGCGAGGACGGTGGCCTGCAGCCGGTTCACTTTCGCGAGGCTTTCCGCGCGACCGGGCCCTCCAACTACCACCACGGCAAGCAGGCGGGGAGCTGACGCGTGTACAGATACGACAGCTTCGACCGGGAATTCGTGCGCAGTCGGGTCGCGCAGTTTCGCCAGCAGGTGGAACGCCGGATCGACGGCTCGCTCACCGAGGAGGAGTTCAAGCCGCTGCGGCTGATGAACGGACTCTACCTGCAGCTGCACGCCTACATGCTTCGTGTGGCCATCCCCTACGGCACGCTCGACAGCCGCCAGATGCGCAAGCTCGCCCATATCGCGGAGCGCTGGGACAAGGGCTACGGGCACTTCACCACCCGGCAGAACGTCCAGTTCAACTGGCCCAAGCTGAAGGACGTGCCGGACATCCTCGACGCCCTCGCGGACGTGGAGATGCACGCGATCCAGACCTCCGGGAACTGCGTTCGCAACGTTACCGCCGACCACTTTGCTGGCGCGGCCGCCGACGAGATCGCCGATCCCCGCCCGACCGCCGAGCTGCTGCGGCAATGGTCGACGGATCACCCGGAATTCGCGTTCCTGCCCAGAAAATTCAAGATCGCGGTGAGCGGCTCACCGGTCGATCGCGCCGTGACCCGCGCGCACGACATCGGCATCCGCATCGTTCGCAACGGGGCCGGCGAGATCGGCTACGAAGTTGCGGTCGGCGGCGGGCTCGGGCGCACGCCCGTAATCGGAACGGTCATCCGCGACTTCCTGCCCGAGGCCGATTTGCTTCCCTACGTCGAGTCCATCCTGCAGGTCTACAACGCCATCGGGCGCCGCGATAACAAGTTCAAGGCGCGCATCAAGATCACGGTGAGCGAGCACGGGATCGAGGCCTTCCGGGAGCGTGTCGAGGAACGCTTCCGGCTTCAGCGAAGGGCATTCGGCGGCGCGGACCGGGCGCTCCTCCGGGAAATCCGCGCGATGTTCGCGGCGCCGGCATACATCGAGGCGCCGACCGGAGCGTTCGACGCGGCGCTCGCGCGCGATCCGGTGTTCCGGTCGTTCGTCGACACCAACCTGCACCCGCACCGGAATCCCGACTACGCGATCGTCACCATCTCGCTCAAGGCCCACGGCGCGACGCCGGGCGATGCCAGCGCAGAGCAGATGCGCGCCATCGCCGACCTCGCGGAGCGATACGGCCACGACGAGATCCGCATCAGCCACGAGCAGAACTGCATTCTGCCCCACGTGCACAAGCGCGATGTGCCGGCGGTCCATGCGGCGCTACGAGAGGCGAAGCTCGCGACCGCCAACGTCGGGCTGGCATCGGACATCATCGCCTGCCCCGGCATGGACTACTGCAACCTGGCCACCGCCCGCTCCATTCCCATCGCCCAGGGCATCGCCACCCGCGTGAAGGAGCGCGGGGACGAACGCCTCATCGGCGATCTCAAGATCAAGATCTCCGGCTGCATCAACGCGTGCGGGCACCACCATGTCGGCCACATCGGCATTCTCGGCCTCGATCGCGCCGGCGCCGAGAACTACCAGTTCACGCTTGGTGGAGACGGAACCGAGAGCGCCGCGATCGGCGAACGCACCGGCCCGGGCTTTTCCTCGGATGACGTCGTCCCTGCCGTTGACCGGCTCATCGACACCTACCTCGAGCTCAGGTCGGACGATGACGAAGCCTTTCTCGCGACCTACCGGCGCGTCGGCATGCAGCCCTTCAAGACGGCGCTTTATCCCGACACCGCCTCGGCCCAAGGAGGCTAGGCGTGGGACGCGGCAGCCCCGGAATTCTCGTCCGCGACACCGGGTTTCAGGACGACGACTGGCGCGGCGAATTCATTCGGTGGAGCGGGTCGAACGACCGATCCGCCGTGCCCGCAGGGGCCGCGCTCGATGTCGAGAACGACGCGCAGGTCGAGGACATCGTGCCCGCCTTCGAGCGGATCGCCCTCATCCGCATCGCGTTCCCCTCGCATACGGATGGCCGGGGGTTCTCGCTGGCCCGCCGTCTGCGCCTGCTGGGCTACCGGGGGCGCCTTCGCGCGGCAGGCCGCGTCCTTGCCGATCAATACGCCATGACCCGGCGGAGCGGCTTTGACGAAGTGGAAATCGACCGCGCGCTCGCCGAGCGGCAGACGGAAGAACAATGGCTGTTCCGCGCGAATTGGCAGTCGCACGACTATCAGGAACGGCTGGGCCGGCGCCGGCATAATGGAATCCGCACCGAGCCTGATTGAGCCCGCCCACATCCACCGCCGTCAGAATAACTCCGATGGAGAGTGGGTGGGATACGAGGCAGGGGCGCTCGCCACCCGGGATTAGGGCCGGAGGCGGCGGAACGGCCTGCCCGACAACGGGCGCGGCCATTCGTCAGGGCCATTCGTTGTTGCGAGGCGCAGCGCAAGGGGCATAATCCGCGCGCTCCCGCCTCCGCACGAGGGATTCGCGTGCGTCACGCGCTCAGTCTGTTCGCCGTGCTCTACGGGCTCTGGCTCGCACTGTCCGGTCATTACACGCCTTTCCTGCTCGCGATCGGCGGCGCCTGCACCGCCTTCGCCGTGGCGGTGGCGATGCGTATGGACGTGGTGGACCACGAGGGACACCCCATCCATCTCGGTCTGCGCATCCCGCTCTATTGGGGCTGGCTGACGATCCAGATCCTCGTCTCGGCGTTGGCCGTGACCCGAATCGTGCTGTCGCCCCGCCCGCGCATCGACCCGGTGCTGGAGACGGTGCCGTCGAGCCAGAAGTCCGACCTCGGCAGGGTGATCTTCGCGAACTCGATCACGCTGACGCCCGGTACGCTCAGCACGTCCGTGACGGAGGACGGCATCGAGGTCCACGCGCTCACCCGGCGCGGCATGGAGGAGCTGAAGACTGGCGACATGGACCGGCGCGTCAGCGCGGTCGAGGGCCGGTCATGATGTTCCTCGCCGCCGTCGCGGCACTCGTCGTGACAGTCTTTCTCGCCCTGATCCGCGCCTACCTGGGGCCGACGGTCTACGACCGCGTGCTGAGCGTGAACGTGATCGGGACCATGACCGTGCTGCTGATCGCGGCCGTGGGCTTCCTCATGGAGCGGCCGGACTTTCTCGACATCGCGCTGGTCTACGCGCTGATCAACTTCATCGGCACCATCGCCGTGCTTCGTTACATCAAGCGCCGGCGCGCGCGGGACGCCGAGGAGGCGCCGTGATCGTCGATATCCTGAGCTGGATCAGCATCGGCATCGGCGTGGCGTTCGTCATGGTGGGCGGTCTCGGGCTGATCCGCATGCCGGACCTCTTCACGCGGCTCCATGCGGCCAGCGTCGCCGATACCGCCGGTGCGGGCTTCATCCTGCTCGGCCTCATGCTGCAGGCCGGGCTCTCGCTCACCTCGTTCAAGCTCGTGCTGATCTTCGTGTTCCTGGTGTTCACCGCGCCGACCGCCGCGCATGCGCTGGCCCACGCGGCGCTGCTCGACGGCGTCCGGCCCTGGACCCGCAAGCCCAAGGACCCTGCGCCATAGACATCTACGTCGACATTCTGCTCCTGGTCCTGCTGGTCGCGGCGGCACTCGTCGTGATTACGCTGCGCAACCTGCTGGCGGCCGCGCTCGTGCTTGGCATCTACAGCCTGGTCATGGCCGGGCTCTGGGTCGTGCTCGACGCGGTCGACGTGGCCTTCACCGAAGCCGCCGTCGGCGCCGGCGTGACCACCGTGTTCATGCTGCTCGCCATCGCCGCCACCGGCCGGCACGAGAAGATCGCGCACCGCAAGCCGTGGCTTCCGATCCTGGCCTCGCTCGCGGTCGGCGGCCTGCTGATCTACGGCACCATGGACCTGCCGGCCTTCGGCGACCCGCAAGCGCCGGCGCAGCAGCACGTCGGACCCCACTATATCGAGCAGGGCGAGGCGGAGACCGGGGTCCCCAACATCGTCACCGCGGTGCTGGCCTCGTACCGGGGCTTCGACACGCTGGGTGAGGTCACGGTGATCTTCACCGCCGGCATCGGCGTTCTGCTGATGCTGGGCATCACGCGCCGCCGCCGCCGAGCCGGCGAGAGCGAGGACGACACGGGGGACCGCGAATGACCGAGCACCTGGTCCTGCGCGTGGTCTCGAAGCTGCTGATCCCGCCGATCCTGTTGTTCGCCCTCTACGTGCAGATGCACGGCGACTACGGGCCGGGCGGCGGCTTTCAGGCCGGCGTGATCTTCGCCTCGGGCCTCATCCTCTACGGTCTCGTCTTCGGGACGGAGGCAGTGCGCAGTGTGGCGCCGCCGCGTCTGCTGGCGGTGCTCGCCTGTCTCGGGGTGCTGCTCTATGCCGGTGTCGGCGTCGCCAGCATGATCGGCGGCGGTGCGTTCCTGGAGTACGGCGCGCTCAGCGCCGACGCCACGCACGGCAATCACGTCGGGATCATCATCATCGAGATCGGTGTCGGCGTCGCGGTTGCCGCCGTGATGACCATCGTCTTCTGTGCTCTGGCCGAGTGGCGCTGAGGTGGAGGCCCTCACACACGTCAACTACTGGGCCGCGATCGTGCTGGCGATGATCGGGCTTTACGCCGTCATCGCGCCCTCCAACCTGATCAAGAAGCTGATCGGCCTCGGCATGTTCCAGACCGCGATCTTCCTGGTCTACATCACGGCGGGCAAGGTCGAAGGCGGCACCGCGCCGATCATCGACGCGGGCTACAAGGTCTACTCCAACCCGCTCCCCCACGTGCTGATCCTCACGGCAATCGTCGTCGCCGTCTCGACACTCGCGGTCGGGCTCGCGCTCACCGTGGCGATCAAGCGCGACTACGGGACCGTCGAAGAGGACGAGATCGACGAGCAGGATCGGCGATGATCGCGACTCATCTGCCGGTGCTCCAGGTGGCGGTGCCGCTGATCGCGGCGCCGGTCTGCGTGCTGCTGCGGCGCGGATCGTGGGCCTGGGGCTTCACCACCGTGGTCTGCTGGGGGCTGCTCGCCATCGCGGCGCTGCTGCTCGAGCAGGTGATGAGCGGCGGCACGATCTCCTACCACCTCGGCGGCTGGGCGCCGCCCATCGGCATCGAATACCGGCTGGACGGCGTCAACGCCTTCGTCCTGCTGATCCTCGCGGGCACCGCCGCGCTGATGATGCCCTACGCCCGGCAAAGTGTGGAGCAGGAGGTCCGGCCCGAGCGGCGGCATCTCTTCTACGCGATCTTCCTGCTGGCGCTCACCGGCCTGCTCGGCATCACCGCGACGGGCGACGTATTCAACATCTACGTCTTTCTCGAAATCTCCTCGCTCGCGAGCTACGTGCTCATCGCGCAAGGCAGGCGCAGGCGGGCGCTCACGGCCTCCTACCAGTACCTCATCATCGGCACCATCGGGGCCTCGCTGATCCTGGTGGGGATCGGCTTCCTCTACGCCAAGACCGGCACCCTCAACATCGCGGACTTGGCCGAGCGCGTGCCGGCGCTCGGCGAGACGCCGGCGGTGCTCGCGGCCTTCGCCTTCATCACCGTGGGCGTGTTGATCAAGCTCGCGCTCTTCCCGTTCCATGTCTGGCTGCCCAACGCCTATGCGTATGCGCCCTCGATGGTGAGCGCCTTCCTCGCCGCGACCGCGACCAAGGTCGGCGCCTACATGCTGCTCCGCTTCGTCTTCACCGTGTTCGGCGTGCACTTCGCCTTCGAGACCATGCCGCTCACGGAGATTCTGCTCGCGCTCTCGCTGATCGCCGTGCTCGCGGGCTCGCTCGTCGCCGTCTTCCAGAGCGACCTGAAGCGCCTGCTGGCCTTCTCCAGCGTGGGCCAGATCGGCTATCTCGGCGTCGGCATCGGGCTCGCCTCGGTAACCGGAGTGACCGGCGCGCTGGTCCACATCTTCAACCACGCCCTGATGAAGGGCGGGCTCTTCCTCGCCGCCGGCACCATCGCCTATCGCCTGGGCGCGACCGATCTGAGCGCGCTGCACGGGCTCGGCCGGCGCATGCCGTTCACCATGGCGGCGGTGGTGATCGGCGGCCTGGGCCTGGTGGGCGTCCCCATCACCTCCGGCTTCGTGAGCAAGTGGTATCTGGTGCAGGCGGCCTTCGAGCAGGATCTGTGGCCGGTCGCGCTCTTCGTCCTCGCCGGCTCGCTCATCGCGCTCGCCTACGTGGGCCGCGTGATCGAGGCGGCGTACTTCCGCCCGCCTCCGCCCGATAGCGAGCCGGTGCAAGAGGCACCCTGGGCCATGCAGCTCTCGACCTGGGCCTTGATCGCGGGCTCGGTCTACTTCGGGCTCCACACCGATCTCACCGTCGGCATCGCCGAGCGCGCGGCGACGGTGCTGCTGGCGGGCGCGCCATGAGCCACGCCGCGCAAATCCTCGCCGCGCTCGCGGTGCCGATCGCAGGCGCGTTCCTGATCTGGGCGACCGCGCGCAGGCCCGTGTTGCAGGAGGCGGTCTCGGTCGTCACCGCCGTCGTGCTCTTCGGCCTCGTCCTCTCGCTCGCGCCGGCGGTGGCAGGGGGCGAGGCGCCCCGCGTTGCGCTCTTCGACATCGTGGCGGGGCTCCCCATCGCGTTTGCGCTCGAGCCGCTGGGCATGCTGTTCGCGCTGATCGCGTCGTTCCTCTGGATCGCGACCACGGTCTATTCCATCGGCTATGTCCGCGCCAACGACGAGGGCCACCGCACCCGCTACTACGTCTGCTTCGCAGCCGCGCTAGCCAGCGCCATCGGCGTCGCCTTCGCCGGCAACATGTTCACGCTCTTCCTCTTATACGAGGCGCTGACGCTCTCGACCTATCCGCTGGTGACCCACAGCGGGACCGAGGAGGCGCGCCGCGCCGGCCGCACCTACCTCGGCATCCTGCTGTCCACCTCGATCGTGCTGCAGCTCTTCGCGATCCTCTGGACCTGGGTGGAGGCAGGGACGCTCGACTTCCAGATGGGCGGGATCCTCGCCGGCGCGGTCAGCGAGCGCACTGCCGCGGTGCTGCTGGTGCTCTACATGTTCGGCATCGGCAAGGCCGCGCTCATGCCGCTCCACGGCTGGCTGCCGGCGGCGATGGTGGCGCCCACGCCGGTGAGCGCGCTCCTGCACGCAGTCGCCGTGGTCAAGGCCGGCGTGTTCACGGTGCTCAAGGTCATCGTCTACATCTTCGGCATCGACTTCCTGCGCGAGATGGCGGGCAGCGAGTGGCTGATCGCGGTTGCGTCCGCGACCATCGTGATCGCCTCCCTCATCGCGCTCCGCCAGGACGACCTGAAGCGGCGCCTCGCCTATTCGACCGTGAGCCAACTCTCCTACGTGGTGCTGGGAGGCGCGCTCGCCACCAGCGCGGGCGTCGTCGGCGGCGCCATGCACATCGCCACCCATGCCTTCGGCAAGATCACGCTCTTCTTCTGCGCGGGCGCGATCTACACCGCCGCTCACAAGCGGCTGGTGAGCGAGCTCGACGGCATCGGCTACCGCATGCCCGTGACCATGGGCGCCTTCGCCGTGGGCGCGCTCGGGTTGATCGGGCTGCCGCCTTTCGCCGCCCTCTGGAGCAAGTGGTACCTGGTGGCGGGCGCCGACGACGGCAGCCAGATCGCGGTGATCGCGGTGCTGCTCGGAAGCTCGCTGCTGAACGCGCTCTACTTCGTGCCCATCCTCGTCCGCGCCTTCTTCCCGGCCTCAGGGATGCCCGTGACGCCCGGCCGCGCCGAGGCGCCCTGGCCGATCCTCGCGGCGACGCTCGTGGCGGCGCTCGGCACGGCTGCGCTCTTCTTCTACCCGCAAGCTCTGCTCACGCTCGTGGAGCCGCTTGGGGCCATCCGCTAGGGCATTGCCATGAAGAAGAAATACTGGCTCGACGAACGCCGCAACGTGATGCGGCTGATCTGGGTCTTCGCGGCACTCTGCCTCGGCGTTCTGGTGATCGACGCGGGCTTCCACCGGCACGAGGAGTTCTTCTGGGAAGGCTGGTTCGGCTTCTACGGGTTCTTCGGCTTCATCGCCTGCGTCGTTCTGGTGCTCGCCGCGAAGGAGCTGCGCCGGCTCGTGATGCGGCGCGAGGACCACTATGACGAGTAGCGTTCCTCCCGCCTTCGTCTTTCTCGTCGCGGCGGCGCTGGTGCTTGTGCTGCCGGGGGGCGTTCGCCGTCTGCTTATCCCGGCCGTGCCGTTGCTCGGCGGCATCAATCTCTTGTTCGTGTGGAACGGCGGCGGCGCGCTCGAGGTCCCCTTGCTCGACACGCGGCTCACTCTGCTGCGCGCCGACTCGCTCAGCCTGCTCTTCGGCCTCCTCTTCCATATCGCGGCGTTCCTCGGCGCGATCTTCGCCTTTCACGTGCGGGACCGCCTGCAGCAGGCCGGCATGCTGCTCTATGCGGGCTCGGCGCTCGGCGCAGTCTTCGCCGGCGACCTCATTACATTGGTCATCTTCTGGGAGGGGGCGACGCTCGGCTCGGTGCTGCTGATCCTCGCCCGGCGTGAGCCGCGCGCGGTGCGCGCCGCCATGCGCTACCTGGTGTTCCAGCTCGTCTCCGGCCTCCTGCTGCTGGGCGGCGCGATCATCGTGATCGGCGACACCGGCACCAGCGCCTTCGGCCATATCGGGATCGACAGCCTCGGCGGCGTGCTGATCTTCGTCGCCTTCGGCATCAAGTGCGGCTTCCCGCTGGTGCACACATGGCTCACCGACGCGTACCCGGAATCGACGCCGACCGGGATGGTGTTCCTGAGCGCCTTTACCACCAAGCTCGCGGTCTACGCGCTGGCGCGAGGCTACGCCGGCACCGAGGTGCTGATCTACATCGGCACGGCGATGACCGCGTTCCCCATCTTCTACGCGGTGATCGAGAACGACCTCCGCCGCGTGCTCGCCTACAGCATGATCAACCAGATCGGCTTCATGGTGGTGGGCATCGGCATCGGCACGTCGCTCGCGCTTAACGGCGCCGTTTCCCACGCCTTCAACGATGTGATTTTCAAGGGCCTGCTGCTGATGTCGATGGGTGCCGTGCTGCACCAGACCGGGAAGATCAACGGCTCGGAGCTGGGCGGGCTCTACAAGTCGATGCCCCAGACCACCGGGCTCTGCATCGTCGGCGCAGCCTCGATTTCCGCCTTCCCGCTCTTCTCAGGCTTCGTCAGCAAGTCGATGGTGATGAGCGCGGCGGCGGCCGAGGGCTACTGGATCGTCTGGATACTGCTGCTCTTCGCCTCGGCCGGCGTCTTCCACCACGCCGGCATCAAGATTCCCTATTTCGCCTTCTTCGCCCACGACAGCGGCATCCGCACCCGCGAACCGCCGCTCAACATGCGGATCGCCATGGCCATGGCGGCGATCCTCTGCATCGTCATCGGCTGCTACCCGGCGTGGCTCTATTCGCTTCTACCCTACCCGGTGGACTACGTGCCCTACACCGGCAGCCACGTGCTGGTGCAGGTCCAGCTCCTCTTCTTCTCGGCTTTGGCCTTCGCCTTCCTCAACCTGGTCGGGCTCTATCCGCCCGAGCTGCGCTCGGTGAATATCGATAGCGACTGGCTCTACCGGCGCTTGGTGCCGGTTGTGGCCCGCCGTGTCGAAGGCGCGGCTGCCGCCGTCGCCGCGGCGTTCCGGGAGCAGTCCGCGCGCGGGCTCGATCGCCTGTTCTTCCTGATCGCGCAACAGCACCGGCCGGGCGGGGTGCTGGCGCGCACCTGGCCGACCGGCACCGCCGCGCTCTGGATCTTGGTGCTGCTTGGCGCCTGCCTGGTCATCTACTACGTTTAGCGCCGCCGAGCGCCGGCAGGGCAGGGAGCAACGCGGCCATGAAGATGAACGGCGAGTTCCGGGTCCCGACCGATCGGGAGACGGTGTGGCGCGCGCTCAACGACCCCGAGGTCCTTAAGGAGTGCCTGCCCGGCTGTCAGGAGATCGAGAAGACCTCCGACACCGAGATGACCGCGACGCTCGTGATCAAGGTCGGGCCGGTGAAGGCGACCTTCGCCGGCGGGGTCACCCTCTCCGACATCGATCCGCCCAACGGCTACACGCTCTCGGGCCAGGGGCAAGGGGGCGCCGCCGGCTTCGCCTCGGGCGAGGCCAAGGTCCGGCTGGTGGCCGACGACGGCGCGACACTCCTGCAGTACGAGTGCGACGCCAAGGTCGGCGGCAAGCTCGCGCAGATCGGCTCGCGCCTGATCGATTCGACCGCGAAGAAGCTCGCCAAGCAGTTCTTCGACAGCCTCGCCGAGAAGCTCGGCGGCGGCGAGGAGCCGGACGCTGAGGCTGAGCCTGTGCCGGAAGCCGAGGCCGCGGCGCCTGCACCGCCTGCCGATCCTGCTCCCGCTGAGCCCGATCCCGCTGCGACGCCGGCCGACGCGCCGCAAGAAGGCGCGCCGGATGGGGCTGCGGGGCCGGCCCTCCCGCCGGCGGCGCAGCGCAAGGGCCTGCCGACTATGGCCTGGGCGACGGCGGTGGTGGTCGTCGCCGTGGTGCTCATCCTCGTGTTCACCGGCGTGATCTGAGCCGCGCGTGGTGGTGGTGGCGATTGCCGGGCCTGCCAGGGAGCGGGACGCGATGGCGACGCAGCTGATCGAGACGTTGTGCGGCCGCGGCCGGCGCGTCGCCGTGATCGCGGCGAGCGCGGACCCGCTGGCCATCGACGAGCCGGGCAAGGACAGCTACGAGCACGCCGCTGCCGGTGCGCGCGATGTCGTCGTGGTCTCTGGCCGGCGTTGGGCGCGCGTGCACCGTAACGAGCCGCTGGCAACGCACAGGGCTGCCGCCCTCGCGGCGCTTGCGGAGGATGCGGACGTGGTGCTGGCGCTGGGTTTCGACGACCACGCGTCGCCTCGGATCACGGTCGTGCCCGGCACCGCCGACGCGCCCGGCGCGGCGCCCACGGTGCTGGCCGAAGACGGCCGCCAGCCGGCGTTTCGCCTTGACAAGCCGGAGGCGATCGCCGACCTAATCGAGCGTCTTTCCGAGGAAGCCAGTTGAAATGATGGACGGCGTGGCGATCCCCGACTCCGTCGACGAGACGCTCGCGCTGCTCTCCGGCGGCGACTACGTGGCGGACCGCAACCTGGCGACCAGCCTGTTCATCGCCTTCCGCCTCAACCGGCCGCTGTTCCTGGAGGGTGAGGCCGGTGTCGGCAAGACCGCGCTGGCCGCCGTGCTGGCCGAGCGCCTCGGGCGCTCCCTGCTGCGTCTCCAGTGCTACGAGGGGCTCGACGTCTCCTCTGCCGTATACGAGTGGAACTACGCCCGGCAAATGATCGAGATTCGCCTGTCGGAGGCGATGGGCGACCGCGACCGCCAGACCCTCGCCGGCGACATCTTCTCCGAGCGCTTCCTCATCGGCCGCCCGCTGCTGGAGGCGCTCCGCCCGCACGATGCAGGCCCGCCGGTGCTGCTGATCGACGAGCTCGACCGGGCCGACGAGCCCTTCGAGGCGTTCCTGCTGGAAGTGCTCGCCGACTACCAGATCACGATTCCGGAGATCGGCACCATCCGCGCGGCCGAGCCGCCGATCGTGCTCATCACCTCCAACCGCACCCGCGAGATCCACGACGCCCTCAAGCGGCGCTGCCTCTATCACTGGATCGACTATCCCGACGCCCAGCGCGAACGCGAGATCCTGCGCGTGCGCGTGCCGGACGCCGACCCGCGCCTGACGCACGAGGTCGTGGCCTTCGTGCAGCAACTGCGGGAGGTCGATTTCTTCAAGTCGCCGGGCGTCGCCGAGAGCATCGACTGGCTGCGCGCGCTCTCCACGCTTGCGCAGGAGAGCCTCGATCCCGAGATCGTCGACCAGACCCTCGGCGTCCTGCTCAAGTATCAGGACGACATCGACAAGGCGCGCGGCGGCGAGACTCAGCGTATCCTCGCTGATGTCGGTATCGGGATGACCGCCGTCGCGGAGTGAGGCGCAGGCGCCAGCCGCCCGCAGCATCGGCACAGCGAGAGAGGGAAGCCGGATGAGCCCGGAAGAGGCCGGAAGAGAGGACATTCTGGGCACCGCCGCCCGTTGGCGCGACGAGGGCAGGGACGTGGCGCTCGCCACGGTTATCGCCACCTGGGGCTCCTCGCCCCGCCCGGTCGGTAGCCAGCTCGTCGCCGACGGAGACGGCCGCTTCGAAGGCTCGGTCTCCGGTGGCTGCATCGAGGGCGCGGTGATCGAGGAGGCGCGCAAGGTCATGGGCTCCGGCGAGCCCAGCGTGCTCCAGTTCGGCGTCTCCGACGAGCAGGCGTGGGAAGTCGGGCTGGCCTGCGGCGGCACCGTCCGCGTGCTGGTCGAGCGGGTCGAGTGAGCCGGCGGCGATGCGGCGCACCATCCTCGACCGGCTGAACGGCGACCGCGCCGCCGAGCGCGCGGTCGCGCTCGTCACCGCTCTCGACGGCGGCGCGCAGGCGCTGGTCTACGCCGACGGCGAGACGGCCGGCGATGCGCTGCCCGACGCGGTGACGGCGGAGGCCCGGGACGCGCTCCGCGCCGACCGCAGCCGGCAGGTCGAGGCCGAGGACCGGACCTGGTTCGTCCACGTCCACAACCCGCCGGCGCGCATGGTCATCGTCGGCGCCGTGCACATCACGCAGGCGCTGGCGGGGATGGCCGAGGCCGCCGGCTACGACGTGATCGTCTGCGACCCGCGCCGCGCCTTCGCCGACGCCGCACGCTTCCCCGCCGTCGAGGTCTCGACCGAGTGGCCAGACGACGCGCTCAACCGGCTCGTGCCCGATCACCGCACCGCCGTGGTGACGCTGACTCACGATCCCAAGATCGACGATCCGGCTCTGGAGGTCGCGGTGCGGGCGCCGGTCTTCTACATCGGCGCGCTGGGCAGCCGGCGGACCCACGGCAAGCGGCTGGAGCGCCTGCGCGAGAAGGGTTTCTCCGACGACGAGCTCGGCCTCATCCACGCCCCCATCGGGCTCGCCATCGGCGCGCGCTCGCCGGCCGAGATCGCGGTCTCGATCATGGCGGAGGTGACGCAGGTGCGCCGCCAGCCGCCCGGCGGCAACGCCAAGTGATCGTCGACCCATGATCTTCGGCGACGTGCCAGTCGCAGAGGCGCAAGGGCTGATCCTCGCCCACAGCGTGCGCCTGCCTGGCGGCGCCTTCAAGAAGGGGCGCGTGCTCTCTGCCGAGGACGTCCAGGCGCTGCTGACTGCCAAGATCGAGACTGTCTCCGGCGCGCGCCTTGAGCCCGACGACGTGGGCGAGGACGAGGCGGCGCAAGCCGTCGCGCGTGCGGTCGCCGGGCCGGGGCTCACGCTCGGCAAGGCCTTCACCGGCCGCTGCAACATCTTCGCCGAAGGCCACGGGCTCGCCGTCATCGACGATCGGCGGGTGGACCGGCTCAATCTGCTCGACGAGGCCATGACACTCGGCACCGTGGCACCCCACGCCCTGGTCGAGGCCGGCCAGATGGTGGCGACGGTCAAGGTCATCCCGTTCGCGGCCTCCCGCGCGGTCGTCGATTGCTGCGTCGAGATCGCGGCCGACGGAGGGCCGATCCTGCGCCTCGCGCCGCTCGAAGCGCGCACGGTCGGGCTGATCCAGACCCGCCTGCCGGGAACGCGGGAGAGCGTGCTCGATTCCACCACGGGCGCGGTCGCGACGCGTCTCGCCCAGCTCGACGGCGCGCTCGCGGCCGAGGTGCGCTGCGCCCACAGCCGCGCCGAAGTGGCGGAGGCGGTAAGCCAGCTTTACGACAAGGGCTGCGACATCATCCTCATCGCCGGCGCGTCCGCCATCGTCGACCGGCGCGACGTGGTGCCGGCGGCGGTGGTAGAGGCGGGCGGTGCCATCGACCATTTCGGCATGCCGGTGGACCCCGGCAATTTGTTGCTCCTGGCTCGCCTCGGCGAAGCACGGGTGCTGGGGCTCCCCGGCTGCGCCCGCTCGCTCAAGCTCAACGGCTTCGACTGGGTGCTGCAGCGCATCTTCGCAGGCGTCGATATCACCGCATCCGACATCATGCGCATGGGGGCCGGCGGCCTCTTGATGGAAATCCCGAGCCGGCCCTTGCCCCGCAACCGCGCCTCGCCCCGGAGCGCAGATCGCGAGGACGAGGCGGTTGCCCCTGCGGCGCCGCCCCGCGTCGCGGCGGTGGTGCTTGCGGCCGGGCAGTCGCGCCGCATGGGTGCGCTCAACAAGCTCCTGATCGAGGTGGACGGCGAGCCGATGGTGCGCCGGGTCGCTTCCGCCGCGCTCGCCTCCAAGGCCGCGCCGGTGGTCGTCGTCACCGGCCACGAGGCCGAGCGCGTGCGAGCGGCGCTCGACGGGCTCGATGTGACCTTCGCGCACAATCCCGACTACGCCGAGGGAATGAGCAGCTCGCTCCTTTGCGGCGTCGAAGCGCTCGATCCCGCGCTTGATGGCGCCGTGGTCTGCCTCGGCGACATGCCGCGCACCTCCGCGGACCTGATCGACCGGCTGATCGCGGGCTTCGCCCCGCTCGAAGGCCGCGCCATCGGCGTGCCCACCTACCGCGGCAAGCGCGGCAATCCCGTGCTCTGGGCGGCGCGCTTCTTCGGTGAGATCCGGTCCCTCTCGGGCGATGTCGGCGCGCGCCACCTGATCGGCGACCACGCGGATGCGGTGTACGAGATCGAGAGCCCCGATCACTCCGTGACCATCGACGTGGATACGCCCGAAGCCCTCGATGCCTTGCGCCCAGCCGCCGCCCGCTGACGGAGGGGCCGGCGGGGGCGCCGAGGCGGTTCTGCTCACCCCCGGCCCGCTCACCACCCGGCCCGAGACCCGCGCGGCCATGGACCGCGACTGGGGCTCGCGCGATCCCGCGTTCATCGCGCTCACCGCGCGCGTGCGCCGGCGTCTGCTCGCGCTCGCCAACGCCGGCGAGGCCTTCACCTGCGTGCCGATGCAAGGCAGCGGCACCTTCGCGGTGGAAGCGCAGCTCGGCACGCTGGTCCCCCGCGACGGCCGGCTTCTGATCCTCGTCAACGGCGCCTACGGCCGGCGCATGGCGGAGATTTGCCGTCGCGCGGGCCGCGCCCACGGCGTGCTTGAGACCGGCGAGACCGAGCCGCCCGAGAGGGCGGCGGCGCTTGCCGAACGGCTCGCGGCCGAGCCCGCCATCACCGATGTCGCGCTGGTCCACTGCGAGACCACGACAGGCATCCTCAACCCGCTCGCCGACCTCGCCGCCGCCGTGAGCGAGGCCGGCCGCCGGCTGCACGTCGATGCCATGAGCTCCTTCGGCGGCATTCCCATCGACCTCGCGCGGTTGCCGCTCACGAGCCTTGCGGCATCGGCCAACAAGTGCCTCGAAGGCGCGCCCGGTGTCGGCTTCGTCATCGCTCGCACCGAGCACCTCGCGGGTTGCGCCGACAACGCCCATGCCGTCAGCCTCGACCTGCACGCGCAGTGGAAGGGGCTGGAGGCCAACGGCCAGTGGCGCTTCACGCCGCCCACCCATGTCCTCGCCGCGCTCGACCGGGCCCTCGATGCGCTCGACGAAGAAGGTGGGGTCGCCGGCCGCTTCGCCCGCTACTGGGAGAACTGCCGCACCCTGGTGGACGGCATGCGCGGACTCGGCTTCGAGACGCTGCTGGAGGATGCCGTGCAGGCGCCCATCATCGTGACCTTCCGCGCGCCCGCCGATCCCGCCTGGCGGTTCCAGTCCTTCTACGATCGGCTCGCGGAGCGCGGCTTCGTGATCTACCCCGGCAAGCTCGCGCAGGTGGAGAGCTTTCGGGTCGGCTGCATCGGCGCCTTCCGCGCCGACACCATGGCCCGCTTCGTCGATGCGACGGGGACGGTGCTGCGCGGGATGGGAGTCGCCAGCGGCGCGACTGCACCACCGTCTTCCCCAGACTAGGACATCCGTGTAGAACGCCCGCACCCGGCGGATGGGCGGCGAGCGAACGGGCGGATCGATGAGCGGCTTCGAACGAATACTGGTGGCGAACCGGGGCGAGATCGCCATTCGCGTCCTGCGTGCCGCTTACGAGATGGGCAAGGCCACGGTCGCGGTCTACGCGGAGGAGGACCACCTCTCGCTCCACCGCTTCAAGGCCGACCAGTCCTACCGCATCGGCGCGGGGCGCGGCCCCGTCACCGCCTACCTCGCGGTGGACGACGTCATCAAGGTCGCCACGGACACGCGGAGCGACGCGATCCATCCGGGCTACGGCTTCCTCTCCGAATCGCCGGAGTTCGCCGAGGCCTGCGCCGATTCCGGGATCGCCTTCATCGGCCCCAGGCCGGAGACTCTGCGCCTGCTCGGCGACAAGGTGTCGGCACGGGAGATCGCGGCGCGCGCGGGCGTGCCCACGGTGCCGGCGACCGACGCGCTGCCTGCAGAGCCCGCGGCGGCGCTCGCGCTTGCGCGCGGCGTGGGATTCCCCGGCATGCTCAAGGCGAGCTGGGGCGGCGGCGGGCGCGGCATGCGCGTGGTCGAGACCGAGGACGAATTCGAGGCTGCGCTGCTCGCCGCCCGGCGCGAGGCGGACGCCGCCTTCGGCAAGGACGACGTCTACTTGGAGCGCTTCATCCGCCGCGCCCGCCACCTGGAGGTCCAGATCCTGGCGGACTCCCACGGCCGGACCGTTCACCTCTTCGAGCGCGACTGCTCGGTGCAGCGGCGCAACCAGAAGATCGTGGAGTGCGCGCCGGCCCCCGGTCTTAGCCCTGAGCAGCGGGACGAGCTCACCGGCTACGCGCTCGCCATCGCTCGCAACGCGGATTACCTCAACGCGGGCACGGTGGAGTTCCTGCACGATCTCGACACCGGCAGCTTTCACTTCATCGAGGTCAACCCGCGCATCCAGGTGGAGCACACCGTCACCGAGCAGGTGACCGGCGTCGACCTGGTGCGGGCCCAGATTCGCGTCGCCGAAGGCGGCGCCATCGGGGACGGGCCGGACGATGCCTGCCCCCCGCAAGGCGACCTCGCGCTGCGCGGCCACGCGGTGCAATGCCGGATCACCACCGAGGACCCGCTCGACCGCTTCATTCCCGACTACGGGCGGATCACCGCCTACCGCGCCGCCACCGGCTTCGGCATTCGCCTCGACGGCGGCACGGCGTATACGGGCGCGGTCATCACCCGCCACTACGATTCGCTGCTGGAGAAGGTCACCGCGTGGGCATCCTCGCGCGAGGGCGCGATCGACCGCATGCGGCGTGCGCTCCAGGAGTTCCGCATCCGGGGGGTCGCGACCAACATCGACTTTCTCGAGCGCCTGGTCGGCGACGAGGCGTTTCGCCAAGGCCAAGTGACCACCCGCTTCATCGACGACAACCCGGAGCTGCTCTCCTTCGCCCGCCCGCGCGACCGGGCGAGCCGCCTGCTGCGCTACATCGCCGAGACCACCGTCAACGGCCACCCGGAAGTGAAGGACCGGCCCGCGCCGCCGGCCTATGCCCGCAATCCCAAGCTGCCGCCGCTCCATGCCAGGAAGCCCGCAGCCGGCGCCAAGGCGCTGCTCGATGCCGAGGGGCCGGAGGCGGTCGCGGCATGGATGCTGGCGCAGACCCGTGCGCTGGTGACCGACACCACCATGCGGGACGCGCACCAGTCGCTGCTCGCGACGCGGATGCGGACTCACGACCTCTGCCAGGTCGCGGACGCCTACGCCCACAACCTGCCGCAGCTCTTCTCGCTCGAATGCTGGGGCGGTGCGACCTTCGACGTGGCGCTCCGCTTCCTGGGCGAGTGCCCGTGGGAGCGCCTGGAGCGCCTGCGCACGCAGATTCCCAACATCCTGCTGCAGATGCTGCTGCGCGCTTCAAACGGGGTCGGCTACACCAACTACCCGGACAACGTGGTGCGGGGCTTCGTGGGCCGGGCCGCAGATTCGGGCATCGATGTCCTCCGCATCTTCGATCCCCTGAACTCGGTCGAGAACATGCGCGTCGCGGTCGATGCGGTGCTGGAGACCGGGAAGCTCTGCGAGGCGGCGATCTGCTACACCGGCGACCTCCACGACGAGAGCCGCAGCCGCTACGACCTCGACTACTACCTGCGCATGGCCCGCGAGCTGCGCGATGCCGGTACCCACATCCTCGGCATCAAGGACATGGCCGGGCTGGTCAAGCCGGCCGCCGCCCGCGAGCTGGTCCACGCGCTCAAGCATGAGACCGGGCTTCCGGTGCACTTCCACACCCACGACACCTCCGGCATCGCCGCGGCCAGCGTGCTGGCGGCGGTGGACGTGGGCGTCGACGCGGTGGACCTCGCGATGGACAGCCTCTCCGGCTTCACCTCCCAGCCTTGCCTGGGCTCGGTGGTGGAGGCGCTGCGCGGCCAGCCGCGCGATACCGGGCTCGACCCTGCCTACGTGCGCGAAATCTCCGACTACTGGGAGGTGGTGCGCGCGGAATACGCGGCGTTCGAGACCGACATGCGGGCGCCGGCGTCCGAGGTCTATCTGCACGAGATGCCGGGCGGGCAGTTCACCAACCTGCGCGAGCAGGCGCGCGCCCTCGGCCTCGCCGAGCGCTGGCACGAGGTGGCCCAGGCCTATGCCGAGGTCAACCGGATGTTCGGCGACATCGTGAAGGTGACGCCGACCTCCAAGGTGGTGGGCGATCTCGCGCTCGTGATGGTCTCGGGCGGGCTCACGCGCGCCGAAGTCGAGAGCGCGGACCGCGAGATCGCCTTTCCGGAATCGGTCGTGGGCCTCTTCCGGGGCGAGCTCGGCCGCATGCCGGGCGGCTTTCCGGAGCCGCTCGCGAGCAAGGTCCTGAAGGGCGAGACACCGATAGAGGGGCGGCCCGGCGCGGTCCTCCCGCCCGTCGAATTCGAGGCGGAGCGCGCGCGGGCGAAGGAGGAGACCGGCTGGTCGCTCTCGGACGAGGACCTCTACTCCTGGCTCTTCTATCCCAAGGTCTTCACGGACTACGCGGCGCGGCACGAGATTTACGGGCCGGTCTCCGCTCTGCCCACCGATGTCTACTTCTACGGCCTGGCGCCGAGGCGCGAGGTCTCCGTCCAGATCGAGCGCGGCCACACCCTGGTCATCCGCTGCCTCGCGGTGGGGGAGACGGACGAGGAAGGCGCGGTGCGTGTCTTCTTCGAGCTGAACGGCCAGCCCCGCACGGTCAAGATCGAGAACCGCGAGGCCTCGGCGAGCGTGGTGCGCCGACCCAAGGCCGATCCGGCCAACTCCTGCCACGTCTCGGCGCCGATGCCGGGAGTCGTGGCGTCGATCGCGGTGGCCAGCGGGCGCCCGGTGGTGGCCGGCGACCTGCTGATGACCATCGAGGCGATGAAGATGGAGACCGCGCTCCACGCCGAGCGCGACGGCACCGTAGCGGCCCTCCACGTGGCAGCCGGCCAGTCCGTCGAAGCCAAGGATTTGTTGTTGGAATACGCGGACGCGTGAGCGTTCCGGCGCGACTCTTCTGCCCCGCTTCCGATGCAGGGTGCGCAGTGCGTGCCCTCTCACAATGAGGACTGGATCAAATCTAATACTGCTGAGTCTTGACTGTGTAGCCTAAGCGTCATCTTCGGAAAATACCTCGGGAATGACGAAACCATGCTCCTCGGTACAGGGGACCGACGTTGGCTCGTCCTCTTGACAAGCCTCACCCAGACTGTTGCCTTGTGAATCTGTGCTTCCGCAGGTGTGTTCCGCTTTATCCACGAGCTTCTCTAGCTGGCTTGGTGTACATACTTCCAATACTTCCTTGCCATCCTTTTCACTTATGCAAACGGCTGCGTCGAACGATACGTACCTTAAATCCGCGCCGGAGAAATCGTTCCCAGAGAGAATTGTTCCTTGCATCCTCGCGTGCATCAGTATCGCGTCCGTGAAGTCTGCCTTGTACAGGTCCGCACCCCTCAAGTCAGCCGCATATAGGCAAGAGCTCGAAAAGTCTGCTCCGATCAACGTCGCACCGGTAAAGTCCGAGTGAACCAGATTGCTTCCCGCGAAGCTGGATCCCAGTAAATCGGTTGGTTGCGATTCGCATTCGCTCCTGTCCAAGTGCAGACCGACGAACGCGTCATTATTGATCATCAGTTCGAGCCATTCAGGGTCTGCATCATGGGACGGCTTGCGTTGCAGTACAGGGTTGATACACTCTATACCGAAATTCGTTCGTCCGAGTTTCGCATTCTCCAATTCCACTCCTCTTAAGTTTGCCCCCGGCATTTGAATGTCGGTCAACGCCACATCCTGCCCTGCCAACAGCTCCAGCGCCGATCCCACGCCCGCATTGCCGACATTCTTTTCGCGTGTCGCCGAAATGAGGCTCCAGGCGCCAGTGATCGCCTCGTCCCTGCGTACTTCGATGTCCACGAAGAACGCCGCAAGGGTGACGACGAAGGCGACCGCCCCGCCGACTTGTACTGTGAAGCGGACACCGGGGGCGTGCGCGAAGAGGTATTGCGGTCTTGTAAACAGGTACGTCGACCACAGGCGGAGGAATCGCGACAAGCCAGAAGGATCCCGAGAGAGTACCACCGCCCTTCGCAAGACAGCCAAGGGCGGTGGATTGTTGATGACATTTCCGGGACGGCCTACGGGCCGGAGCGTCTCCGGATGGACTGCCGACCAGCGGTTGGCCCGACGTCTACTACGCCACGCGTTGATCCTTCGGCGTGCGTGATTCGGGTTACCTAGTTCAAACACACTGCGCGTGCCCGCTGATTCTGGTCAAACCATAGCTGGAAGACACCGGGCGGCATTGCTACGAACTGCCCGGAACTCTCGCCCGTCATGTCCCAAGCCTGGGGCCCATCGGCGCCTCGGTCTTGCTTGACCGGTGCGCAACACGTGAAGTTGCCCGTGGACGCATTGCAGCAGTAACGTGGATCGAGCCACGCAACGTTGGCTCCGGGCGAAACGAGGGCCATTGACCAACTCGAGAGGTCTTCCATCGTAGCGCCGTAAGAGCCTTGCAGCCAACCGAACGAGTCTTCCGACATAGCTTCTTGCGGGATTGGCATCAGCGGACAGCAGGTCTTGTTTTCTTTGTTGCAGCAATGGCTCAATTTGCTTGAACCCATAGCGTCCAAGATCGAATGGCCACTGGTTTCGAGGGAAGCCAGCCAAAAGGCGATTCGTTGGGCTGACGCCAAACCCACCGTTTCGTTCCGCGAAGAGGCGTAAGGACAACAAGAATCGTCATCTTCGTCGCAGCAATGCCAGAACCCTTGGAGCCAGTCATCACCGAAGGAGGACGCAACACCAACGGTATTCAATTCGGCGAGTTCGAAGTTTTTCGGTTGGAGGGACAGCGAATCCTCCACTTCATCCTCAGGATACTTCGGAGCACAACATGATCTTTCAGTCTCAGTGCAACAATGCGACGACGCTTGAAGCGGGTTATCACCGAATGCAGATGCGTCGCCAACCATATTCAACTCGGCGAGATCGAAGCTTTTCGGTTCGGGAGACAGTGGAGCTTCCTGTATTGTCGAAGGTGCGACCTGAGAGCAACAAGTTTTCACATTCGTATTGCAGCAATGCGACGTCGCTTGCATCCAGTCATTGCCGATAGCGGCCGATACACCGACAGCACTCAATTCGGCGAGATCGAAGCATTGTTGGCCGGTCGATTGCGCAATCTCTGTTTCTTCCGATGAAGCGCCGAGGGGACAACAGGAGCTATCATCCTGATTGCAGCACTGCGATGACGCGAAGATTGGACTGTCGCGGCCGTCGAGCGTCGGAGAGGTCAAGCCCGTAGCGTCCGACCGGTCGAGGTTGATACCCAATGACGGGAGTGTGCTCGCGATACCGGCATCTTTCGCGTCGCCGGTCGGCGCCACGAGGCATATGCCGAGGGCAGTTGCCACCATGAGAGAGAAGCGTTTCAGCATGCACATCGGTCTTGCCCTCGTTGCGGAGAGGAGTGGGACCGGATCGATTCGGATTGGGGGACGTGCGGCCGGGCGAGCTGGTCGATGGTGTGTCTTCGCTCCGCCCATGCGATCTCGATTCGGTCATCCATGCTCATGAGCCTGTCCCCAACGGCATGACGCCTTTCGATATCAATATACGACATTAGATATCTCAGTGAAAGCATATCTTGTTTGTGTGGGGGCAAGAGACGGGCGGCGTGGACTGCCCGCCGTGCAATCCCCATCGGCGCCGATCAAGTGCCTCTCGATGCTGGCAGCGACGATGCCTCCTCCCACTCCCCGCCGAACGTGCGTTCGATGTGGGCGCGGGTGGGGCGCAGGCCGCTGGTGCTGGCGATGACGGCCTCGCGGCGGGCGCGGGCGTCGAGGTCTTCGGGCGGTGCCGCGTCGCGGCGGATGCGGGGCGTCGCGGCGCCCGGGAAGTTCCACTGGGTGAGCCAGCGGGCGACGGTGCCGCCCAGCGCGTCGTCGAGCAGGCGGCAATCGGCGGCGACGGTCTCGTCGCGCACGTCGCGCTGCACCTCGGCGGTGCCGCGCCAGGGCCCCATGTCGGTGGTGGCGGACTGCCCGAGGATCGTGGTGGCGATGGCGCGGTCGAGGTAGGCGACGAAGGCCTGGAAGTCGCCGCCGGCGCGGCGCGCGCTCTCGACGATCTCGATCTCCTGGCCTTCGGGCAGGATCACGCCGACGTTGGTTGCGAAGGACTGGACCAAGTCCAGCAGTCCGTCCTTCTGCTCGGCGGTGGCGTTCCGCGGATAGGTGCCCTTGACGCTGGGCGCGCCGAACTTCTCGAGCGCGATGGACCAGAACCTGAGCCCGTTGCGCTTGAGCCACACCGGCCAGTAGCACCAGCGCGCGAGGCCCGGCCCGTGCGGCAGGTCGCCGTGCTCGCCGGGGCGGCGGAGGATCACGAACTTTCCGTCGGGCAGCGGCTCGCCCAGGGGGTGGGCGTCGGTGCGGAGCAGGGGCTGGCCCTCCGGCGACCAGCGGAAGCGATCGGGCGCGCGAACCACGAGCCGGTCGAGCACCACGCGATCGTCCGCGCGGGCCCAGAGCGCCTCGGCGATGGCGTAGCCGTACCAGACTCCGTGCAGGAGCTGGCGGCTGACGGCATCGAAGCCCACGCCTTCGAGCTGGCGGGCGAGGTCGTCGGCTGCGGCGCGATCGTCCGGGCCGTCGCCGCCGGGTTCGACCGTCCAGGGCCGCGCGATGGCGGCGTCGAGGCGCTGGTCCAGCGCCGCCTGGCAACGCTCGTCCCGCAGAATGTCGCGGTAGATTCGGAGCGCCTGGCCCTCGTCGCGGTAGCGGTCGGCGTAGCGCGAGGGCTGGCGCGGGTTGAGCGGCAGCTCGCCGATATAGGGCTGGAGGCGGCCCGCGATGCTGGCGGCGGCGGCCTCGCCATGGCGGGGCCGCTCGGGAACGCCGGTACGTGACGACGGCAGCAGCCGGCGGAGCCGGTTCGCGAGGGCCGCCGCCATCAGGCGGGGCTCCGGTCGGCCGGGAGAGACGCGGAGGATCGGGCATTCATCATGGCCCGATCATCGGGCCTTCAGCCCGGCCTGTGCACCGCACCATGGTGCGGGGTCCATTCACACACTTCGGTTGCTGGTGCCCCTCAATAGAAGCCCGCGAGGCCGGCAGCGCGAGGGCCGGCGCTGGCGCCCCCGATGGACGCGTTGCCTTCGCGGGCGGCGGTGCAGGCCAGCGCCAGCGCCCAGAATCGATCGGCGTGGCCGTCGGTGCCCGCCCGTTCGGCGAGCAGCCGCGGCGCCCCGGTCGGACCGGCCTCGGCGCGGACGGCATGGAGGTCGCGGCACAGGTCGGCGTCCGCGGGGATGCGCAGACGCCTGTCCTCCACCGCCTCGCGCAGCGCGGTCGCCACGTCGAGCCGGCGCGGCCCGCTCATCAGCACGCCCTCCACGGCGGTCCGGCCGAGCTCCTCCTGCAGTTGCTCCACCACGGCCTCGCCCATGCCGGTCTGGTCCACGGCGATGCGCACCGGGCGGTAGCGCGCCGCAAGGTCGCCTACGATCGCCCGCTGCTGGCTGAAGGGGATGCCCTGGCGGACCGCCAGATCGCGCAGCCAGAGCACGTCGCCCACCTGCTCGAGCACTGCGGCGACCCAGAGGTCGCGCCGCCGCGCCACGTCCACACCGACGGTGGCGGTGCCTCCGCTGAAGGCGGCGGGGTCGCCTGCCGCCGGGTCTTCGCAGGCGCGGATCGCCTCCCACGCGAGCCAGGCGCCGGTGCCGGCGGTGGGGATGCAGTCGAGCTCTTCGCCCGCATGGCTGCCGTATTCCGCCCTGAGCTCCGCTTCCCACGCCGCCTCGTCCTCGGCCGACCAGGGCTGCCCTTTCGCCTCCGAGATGCAGCGGTAGAGGCCTTGCGCCAACGCCTGCTTCAAGGTGATGCGGTGGATCGAGCCTGGCTGCACACCTTCGCGCAGATCGCGGCAGAGCGCGGCGAAGGGGCTGGCCTCGCCGTTGTGGGTGCTGATGACATGCGCGCGCCCGCCCCAGACGCGGAAGGCCAGCGCCGCCTTGAGCACCTCGCCGAGATCGTCGACGAACGCCGCCTCGTCGACGATGGCGAGGTCGCCGGGGCGGCCCTTGGAGCGGAAGGCGCGGGGCGCCGACGTCATGGCGAGGATCTCGTGCCTCGAAGGAAAGGCGATGCGGTAGGCGCGGACGCCCCGCCCAGCCTCGCCGATCAGGGTCTCGCCACGGGCGCCGGCGCCCATCTGTAGCGCCTGCGCCCAGCTTGCGCAGTCCTCGATGAAGCCGCGCGTCATCTCCAGGTTATAGGCCTGGTAGTAGACATTGCCGCCGCCCTTTCCGCCCGCGTGCATCACTGCGTCGTAGGCTTCCGTCCACGAGATGCCGACGCGCCGCGCCTTCTCGATTACCTTGAGGCCCGCCGGGTCGGACACCCAGCGGATCTGATACGGGAGGAGCAAGCGGCGGATAAGTTCCTTGTTCATGGTCTTCGGTCGATGAGTCTTCGTGTCGCGCATGGCGCCCAGCATGCGGCCCTCGTCCATCGCCGACTACCGGACCATGGTCCGGAGCATGCGGGCTGAGTACGAGCCGCATCGCTCCCGACTCTTGTTGTGCGCCGCGCCACCCCTGTGGGACGATGGCGCCAACAAACATCAGAAACAGGGAGATGACCGATGACCTACGATCCCCGTAGTGCAACCGGAATTCCGACTGAGCCCGTGGGCTCGCTGCCCCGCCCGTCCAAGCTGCAGGCCGCCTATGCCGCCTACGACGCGGGCAGTATCGCGAAGGCGGACCTCGAAGCCGAACAGGAGGAGGCGGTGCGCGATTCGATTTCGCGCATGGAGGCCACCGGCTCGCCAATCGTCTCCGACGGCGAGCAGCGCTGGTCGAGCTTCGCGACCTATCCGATTACCGACACGCTGGCGGGGACGGGCCTCGCCGACCATTTGGCGGGCGACGGCCAGTACTTCGCCATCTTCGCCGATGGCCACCATCGGCAGCTTCCGCGGCTCACCGGCGGCCCGTTCCGCTACAAGAGCTTCGCGGCCGATTCGCTCAAGCTCTCGATTCAATCCGCCACCAAGCCGATGAAGCAGGCGGTCATCGCGCCCTCGATGCTGGCGCTGCTTTACCCGCTCGACGAGGAGATCGAGGGCTATTCGCGCGAAGCGTTCGAGGCCGACCTGATCGACGAGTGCGAGAAGGACGTGCGCGAAGCCTTCGCTGCCGGCGCCGTCAGGGTCTCGATCGACTTCACCGAGGGCCGGCTCTCCTGCCGCAACGATTCGCGCAATCCCTGGACCGGCCGCCAGATGCTTCCCCACTTCATCGATCTGATCAACGCGGTGCTCGACCGCTTCACGGCGGAGGAGCGGGTGAACATCGGCGTCCACACCTGCCCCGGCGGCGACTGCGATTCGGTGCACAGCGCCGATGTCCCCTACAACGACCTGCTGCCAAGCATGTTCCAGCTCAACGCCGGCTACTTCATGATCCAGTTCAAGAGCGAGCGGAACCAGGAGCAGGTCTACAAGGACATCGCGGCCAGCATCCGGACCGACGCGAACGGCGTCACGCAGATTGCCTACATCGGCGTCATCAACCCGCAGAACCCGCGGGTGGAATCGGCCGAGGAGGTGTGCGAGCAGCTGATCGCGGCCGCCAATCACCTGCCGAAGGAGCAGATCGCATCTACAGACGATTGCGGCTTCTCGCCCTTCAGCATCGACGTGAAGCCCAACCACGGCTCGCCCGACTACGCCCGAGACGTGGCGTTCCAGAAGATCGAGTCCCGCATCAAAGGCACGCAGATGGCTGCGGAGAAGCTCGGCATTCACTGACCGAGCGGGCGGCGTGCGGCCGGTTGCGCCGGTCGCGCGTCGTCATTTGCGGGCGACGGTCTCGATGACGCGGTACCGCTGCCGCTGGTGCGGCTACGTCTACGATCCCGCCAAGGGCGAGGCGCAGCGCGAGACGCCGCCGGGCACGCCCTTCGAGGCGTTGCCGGACGACTGGTGCTGCCCCGACTGTCGGGCACCGAAGACCGACTTCGATCCTGTAGAGGAGGGCGAGACCGCCTGACGACGGGCCAGTGAGGTGCCGTCTCGACCGCCTCAATCCGCGAGCGAAATGTCCACGGCGCCCTGGATTAGGTAGGTCATTCTCCTAAGATTCGCGTCGGAGGGGACCTTGCCCTCCGGCACCGCAAGCGTGCCGTTGTTGCGGTAGAGCGGCCCCTGGAAGGGATCGAGCTCGCCCGCGATCATCTTCGCCCGCGCCCGCTCGACGTCCGCAACCGCCGCCCGCGGCACCCAGGACGCGACGGGGTCCAGATCGAAGACACCGGCGTCGAGGCCCTTCCACCAGCCCCGCAGTGCGGGCGTCCAGGTGCCTTTGACGATCGCCCTGATGGTGGGGATCAGATAGGCCTCCCACTTGTAGACCATCGAGGTCGCGACGCCCCTCGGCGCCTCCCCGGACATGTCGATCTGAAAGCCGACCGACCACTTGCCCCGGTCCTGGAAGGCACGGTGCGGCCCCGGCGCGCTCAGGGTCGAGCCCAGCACATCGACCCCCTGCGCCAGCAGGCTCTCGGCCGCCTGCGTCTCCTTGCTCGGGTCGTACCAGGTGTTGACGTAGACGCCGATCATCTCGACGGCCGGATTGACCGACTGGGCGCCGCGCAGGAAGGCGTTGAGATCCCAGGTCACGGGGCCCATCCGGTAGCCCCCGATGGCGCCGATCTTTTCGGTTCGGGTCAGGTGGCCTGCGATGATCCCGGCGAGGTACCAGCCCTGATAGGTGCGGGCGTAGAAGCTCTCCAGATTGGGAGCCGCGGTCGCGCCGGCGCAGTTCAGGAACGCCACGTGGGGATATTTCTGGGCAGCCCTGAGCAGGGCTTCGCCATAGCCCCACGAGGTGCCGATGATGATGTTGTAGCCCTCGTTCACGTAGCGATCGACCAGCTGCCGGACGATCGCCCCGTCCTCCGGCACCTTCTCGCTGAAGGCGATCTTCAGCCCGAGCGCCTCCTCGGTCTTGACCCGCGCGCGGTCGAGCGCCTCCGACCAGCCGCCGTCGTCGACGGTCGCCAGATGGAGCATCGCGACCTTGGGCCTGCCTTCCAGCTTGAATGCCGCCTGCGCCGCGGTCAGGGAGAGCAAGCTGGCTGCGAGCAGCGCGATTGCACCGATGATCAGTCCACGCATGGCCGGATCATGCCGCTCGATTGCCTCAGCGGGTCAAGTATGCCGCTTCGCAGCGCCCCCTGCACTCGCGAAGGGTCGCCCCATCGGTAAAATTCGCGCGATCCGCGGCGCTCCCTGCCGCTACTCGGCCTCGACGACCAGGCGCTGGGCGAAGGCGTCGCCATTGTCGAAGCCGCCGAAGCGCGCGATCTCCTCCTCCGGCGGCGGCTCGCAGGACCAGATGCGGCTCGGCACCCAGCCGCAGGAGCGCTTGAGGTTCGCGGCGTACTCGGCGCGCTTCAGCGCGGCGATGGAGGGGTCGATCACCGGCACGCCGACGGCCTTCTCGACCTCGCGGTAGAAGCCGATCTCGAGCGTGCATCCGAGAATCAGCGCCTCGGCGTAGTCTTCCTCCACCGCGCGCCTTCCCGCCGCGACCAGCCGGCGCTCGGTCTCCGCGTGATCGGTCTGGAAGTCGTTGACCCCGAGCTCGACGTGGTAGAAGCCGCTGAGCCGCTCGCCGTAGCCGTGCTCGCGCGCGACCGCGTTCATCTGGTTCACCCACTTGCGCCGGCCCACGATGATGCCGAAGCGGTTGGCGAGGCTCGCGGCAATCTCGCAGGAGGCGAGGCACGGCGCGGTGACGACCATCTCGCCCGAAATCTCGCGAGCATCGTGCAGCCCGGTATCGTAGAAACAGCCGATGGCGAGCGCGTCGAAGCCCTCGCGCGCCGCCTGCCGCGTCGCCTGGATGATGCCGCGCGAGACGATGGTCTCGTAGGAGCGGTACTCGATGTGGGTGAAGCCGCCGCCCGGGTCCGCAAGGCAGGTGATGTGCACCTCCGTGCCGGGCAGCTTGTAGGAGCGCGCCATGTCGGCGAAGACGGCATCGTAGGCGTCGGTGCCGACCGGGTTCAGGTACATCAGCTTGAGGGGGGCGTTGGCCTTCATGCGGTCCTCCCGTTGTCCGAATCCACTGTCTCGACTGACTCGATGGTCACGCCGTAGACCTCGCGCGCCCGCTCGGCGCTGATGAGGCCGTTCGTCACGTCCCGTCTCACGAGTTCGGGGTCGCGCTGCTTCGGGTCGCCGAAGCCGCCGCCGTTGCCGGTCACCACGCGGATCACGTCGTCCCTCTGCGTCTTGAGGCCCGAGACGAAGGCGAAGCGCTGCCTCTCGCCCCGGTTCGGGATGAACTCGACGTAGTTGGGCGAGCCTTCGTTGCCGCCGTCGAGCGCCCAGGCCGGGAACTTGGAGCGCGTGTAGCCCACCGTCAGGAACCCGTCGTTGGCGCGCACGCGGTAGTCCATGACGATGCCGCGCCCGCCGGTGAACTGGCCCTCGCCGCCGGGCTCCAGGTTGAGCGCCATCTGGTCGACGTAGAGACCGTTGCGGGCCTCGTTGACCTCGGCCGGGCAGTTGAAGGTCTCGCCGTGAAAGCCGCAGAACATCGCGTTGTTGCCGTCGCGGCCCTCGCGGCCGCCCCAGCCGCCGAGCTGGGGCTCGATGATCGTGTACTGGCGGCCGGTGTCCGGGTGGATGCCGCCGATGAAGGTGCCGCACACCGAGGCGAAGTGCCCTGCCGCCAGACGCTCCGGCATGTGCTGGGCGAGGCAGCGCCACATCAGGTCGTAGGCGCGCAGGTCGATCTCGTAGTAGAAGCCGATAGGCGCAGGCTCCTCGGCGTGAAACACCGAGCCCGCGCGTGTCAGCAGGCGGATCGGGCGGAACGAGCCGGCGTTGCACGGCGAATAGGGATCGGTCAGCGACTTGAAAATCATCTGCGCCGCCACCATCACCCCGTCCCGGCTGGTGTTGACGGGGTTGGTCGCCTGGTCGGGGTTGTCCCGGAGATCGACGACGAACTCCTCGTCCCGAATGGCGATCTCGACGTTGTAGACTTGCCCGTCGTCCTGCTCCTCCGCGAGCGCGAAGGTGCCCTTGGGCAGCGTCGCGAGCGCTGAACGCGAGACCCGCTCGCCGTAGTCCATGAAGGCCGTCATCGCCTGCTCGAAGGTGGCGGCGCCGTACTTCTCGGCAATCTCCGCGAGCCGGGCGGTGCCGATGCGGACCGAGGCGATGGCCGCCCACACGTCGCCTTCGAGCACGTCGGGCATGCGGGAGTTGACCTTGATGATCTCCAGCACCGGCCGGATCGGCTCGCCCCTTGAGATCATCTTGACGGCCGGCAGCCGGAGCCCTTCCTGGAAGATCTCCGTCGCCTCGCCGGTGAGCGAGCCCGGCGCCATGCCGCCGACATCCGAGTTGTGCGCGATGTTCGCGGTCCAGGCGATGATCCGGCCGTCGGCGAAGACCGGCATCGCCACCACGATGTCGTTCAGGTGGGTCACCCCGCCGTAGTAGGGGTCGTTGGTGACGAAGACGTCGCCGGGCTCGATCGCGCCGGGCTCGCTGAACTTCTCCACGAGCACCGCCACCGCCTTGTCGAGCACGCCGACGAAGGCCGGGATGCCGGCGCCGGAGCTGGCGATCTCGCCCCTGGCGTTGGTGATCCCGGTGCCCATGTCGAGCACCTCGTAGATGATCGAGCTCATCGCAGTCTTTCTCATGGCCGCGAACATCTCGTCGGCCGCGCTCTGCAGCGAGTTCTGGATGATCTCGAGGGTGATCGGATCGTTGGTCATGGTCGTCATTGCCGTTCACCTCAGCGGCGGATGTGAATGTTGCCGAAGTCGTCGACCTCGGCGCGGTTACCGGGGTGGACCACCACGGTCGTCCCCGGGTCTTCCACGATGGCGGGCCCGTCGAAGGCCATGCCGGGCTCCAGCCTCTCGCCGTCATAGATCGCCGCCTCGCGCACGCCTTCGAGCGCATAATCGACTGGGCGTGTGCCTTTCCGCGCCTCGTCCAGCGCCCGTCCCGTCACCTCGCGCCGGGTCATGGTGAGCTTGCCGATCTCGACCCTGGCGACGACGTGGAAGCCCACCATCTCCACCGGCGCGTCGAGCCTGTAAGTGTATTCGCGCTCGTAGGTCTCATGGAAGGCGGCCTCGATGGCGGCGACACGCGCGGCCGTCACCGGGCCTTCGCCCAGGGGCACCTCGGTGGTGTGCTCCTGGTTCTGGTAGCGGAAGCGGCCGAAGCGCGAGAGCAGGACCGCGGCTGCATCGATGCCTTCGGCTGCGAAGCGGTTGCGTGCGCGCTCCTCGGTCTCGGCGAACGCGGCCTCGATGGCGTCCGCGTGGTCGGCGTCCAGGTCGACGAGCAGGGTGACGACATCGTCGCGCCGCAGGTCCGACATCATCATGCCCCAGGCGGAGAACACCGAGGCATCGGCCGGCACAACCACCTTGGCGACGCCGAGCTCCTGCGCGAGCGCCACCGCGTGCATCGCGCCGCCGCCGCCGAACGCGATCAGGGTAAAGTCGCGCGGGTCGAAGCCCCGGTTGACCGAGACCAGCTTGAGCGCGTTGACCATGTTGTTGTTGGCGATGCGCACGATGCCCCGCGCGGCTTCGTCGGCGTCGACGCCGAGCCGCGCGCCCACCGTCTCGATCGCCTTCTGCACCGCATCCATGTCGGCCTGCACCGTGCCGCCGCAGAAGTAATCGCGGTTGATGCGGCCGAGCCAGAGATTGGCGTCGGTCGTGGTGGCTTCGGTCCCGCCCCGCCCATAGGCCGCAGGGCCCGGCATGGCGCCTGCGGAGCGCGGCCCCACGCGCAGCTTGCCGAAGTCGTCGACCCAGGCGATGGAGCCGCCGCCGTTGCCGATCTCCACCAGGTCGACCACCGGCACCATGATCGGGTAACCGGCGGTGGCGCGGCTCCGCCCGATCCAGTAGTCGGTCTTGATGCGCACGCGGGCGTCCTCGATCAGCGAGCACTTGGCGGTGGTGCCGCCGATGTCCAAGGCCAGCACGTTGGGCTCGCCGATCAGCCGGCCGAGCTCGGCCGCACCCCAGACCCCCGACGCCGGCCCCGATTCCACCATGGTGATGGGGATGCGCGAGACCGTGTCCACAGAATCGACGCCGCAGTTGGACTGCATGATGTAGAGCCCGCCGGCGAAACTGCGCTCCGCGAGGCCCGCGTCGAGGCGCTGCAGGTAGCGCTCCGCCACCGGCTGCACGTAGGCCGAGAGCACGGCGGTGCTGGTGCGCTCGTACTCGCGCCATTCCCGCGTGATCTGGTGGGATGAGATGGCGGAGACCTCCGGCCACAACCGGCTGAGCTCCGCGAGCGCTGCCTGCTCGTGCGCAGGGTTGGCGTAGGCATGGATGAAGCAGATCGCGACCGCCTCCACACCCTGCGCCTGGAAGTCTGCGACGATGTCCGGCAGGGGGCTGAGGTCGAGGGGCTGCATCTCGCGCCCGCGGTAGTCCATGCGGCCCGGCAGCTCGCGACGCAGGCTGCGCGGCACGAAGGGCTCGGGCTTCTGGTAGTGCAGGTTGAAGAAGTCGGGCCGGTTGCCGCGCGCGATCTCCAGCGTGTCGCGAAAGCCCTGCGTCGCGATGAGCCCGACCCTGACCCCGGTGCGCTCGGTCAGCGCGTTGATGACCACCGTGGTGCCGTGGGCGAGGAAGTCGACCGCGTCCGCCGCGACGCCGCCCTTCGCCATCACGTCGAAGACGCCCTCCTCGTAGCCGCCGGGCGTGGTGTCGGACTTGGCGCTGCGGACGGTCGACGTGCCATTGGCCTCGTCGGACTCGAGCACCAGAAGATCGGTGAACGTGCCGCCGACATCGGTGGCGACCCGGATGGTCTTACCGGTCATCAAGGAGCTCCCTTGCTGAATCGGATCGTAGAGGGCGGTCGGGAATTTGTTCGAACTGCCGGCCCACCTCCCCCTGTCCCCCTCCCCCGAAGGCGGAGGGGGGACGTGGCGGCACCAGTCTTTTCTCCCTCTCCTCCCCGCCGGGGAGGAGAGGGCCGGAGTGAGGAGGGGGTGCCAGGCATTGGCGGGTTCATGCGTCGAGCCCTCCTTCTGCGAGCCGGTCGCGGACCATCTCCTCCTCGCGGGAGACCACCGGCACGGCGCTGATGAGGCGCCGCGTGTAGGGGTGCTCGGGCGCCGCGAACAGCGTCTCCGTGACGCCGATCTCGAGCAGTCGGCCCTTCTCGAACACCGCGACGCGATCGGCGAAGTTGCGCACCACCGAGAGGTCGTGGGTGATGAAGAGGTAGGTGAGTCCCCGCCGCGGCCTCAGCTCCTCCAGCAGCCGCAGCACCCGCGCCTGCACCAGCACGTCTAGGGAGGAAGTAGGCTCGTCGAGCACTACCAGCTCCGAGCGGCAGGCCAGCGCACGGGCGACCGCGACCCGCTGCCGCTGCCCGCCGGAGAGCGCCGCGGGATAGCGCCGGGCGAAGTCGCCGGGCAGGCCCACCTCCTCCAAGAGCGTCGCCACGATCTCCGGCCGCTCGCGCCGCTCGCCGATGCGGTGCACGTCGAGCGCAAGGCGCAGCGAGGCGCCCACGGTGCGCTTCGGGTTGAGGGTCGAGAGCGGGTTCTGCTGCACCAGCTGGATCGCGCGCCGGTGCTCGCGCCGCCGCCGGGCGGGCAGGGGTTCGCCGTGCATGAAGATGGCGCCGGCGGTCGGCGGATAGACGCCGAGGATGAGGTTCGCGACCGTGGTCTTGCCGGCGCCGGACTCGCCCACGATGGCGAGGCACTCGCCCGCCTGCACGTCGAACGACACGTCGAGCAAGGCAGGGACCTCGCGGTCCTCCAGCCGGAACAGCTTGCTCGCCCCTTGCACTTCCAGCAGCGGCGGGCTCATGCGTAGCCTCCAGCGCTCTCGTGCATGACGAGGGGCTGCGAGAAGTCGCGCGGCTCGTCGCCGATGTCGGGCAGCCCGCCGCCGGTGATGCGCGGCACCGCCGCCATCAACGCCCGCGTGTAGGCGTGGCCGGGGCGCTCGAAAACGGAAGCACACGGCCCCTGCTCGACGATCCGGCCCTTGTAGATCACGTAGACGCGGTCCGCGAACTCGCGCACGACGCCGAGGTTGTGGGAGATGAACAGCACCGATGTGTGATGGTGCTCGACCAACTCGCGCATCAGCTTGAGCGTCTGGGCCTGCACCGTCACGTCGAGCGCCGTGCCCGGCTCGTCGGCGATGAGCAGCGCGGGCTCGTTGGCGAGCGCCATCGCGATCATCACCCGCTGGTTCATGCCGCCCGAAAGCTGGAAGGGATAGGATTGGAAGACGCGATCGGGGTCGTCGATGGAGACTTCCAGCAGCATCTGCGCCGCGCGCTCCCTTGCGGCTCGCTCGTTCATTGCCGGGTCCGCCCGCTTGAGCACCTCGTGGAACTGGGTGCCGATACGGTAGACCGGATTGAGCGACGAAGTGGGGTCCTGGAACACCATGGTCATGCGGGTGCCCCGCAGCCGGCGGCGCTCCCGCGCCGTGAGCCGGTCGAGGTCGCGCCCCTCGAAGATCACGCTTCCGGAGATCCGCGCCGAACGCAGCAGCTGCAGCAGGCCCAGCACGATGCGGGCGGTGACCGATTTGCCCGAGCCGGATTCGCCGACCAGCGCCACCCGCTCGCCCGGCGCGATGGAGAGCGAGATGCCGTGCAGCACCTCGATGTAGGCCTCGTAGGTCTTGAAGCCGAGGCGAAGGTCGCGGATGTCGAGCGTCGGCACCGTCATTGATCGGCCCCGAAGAGCTCGCGCAAGGCGTCGCCGATCAGGTTGAAGCCGAACACGGCGACCAGGATAGCGAGGCTCGGGAAGATGGTGAGCCACCAGGAATCCGGCAGATACTTCGCGCCGTCGGCCACCATCGAGCCGAGGTCCGGCGTCGGCGGCTGCACGCCGAGGCCGAGGAAGGAGAGCGAGGACGCGATCAGGATGATGAAGCCGAGGTCGAGCGTCATCTTGGTTACGATGGAAGGGAAGCAGTTCGGCAGAACCTCGCGGAACATCACGTGCAGGCGGGAGGCACCGATCAGCTCGGCCGCGAGCACGTAGCCCTCCTCCTTCTCTCCCCGCGTCATGTTGTAGACGAGCCTCGCGTACCACGGCCACCACATGGCGGTGACAGCCAGCATGCCGTTGATCAGCGTCGGCTCCAGCACGCCCATGATCGACATGGCGAGAACCAGCGGCGGGATCGAGAGAAAGACGTCGGTGACGCGCATCAGCGCAAATTCGGTGTAGCGCCCGAAGTAGCCCGCGATCAGCCCGACCGTCACGCCCACGGGAACCGCGATGCCGAGCACCACCACGCCGAGGATCAGCGAGATCCGGTAGGCGTAGATGATGCGGCTGAAGAGATCGCGCCCAACCAGATCGGTCCCCATCAGGTGCGGCCAGCGCGGCGCCTGATTGAAGTTGGCGAAGTCCACGACTGCGCCCCGATGCTCCGGGAAGGGCGCGATGAAGTCCGCGAAGATGGCGCAGATCAGGATGATGCCGATCAGGATCAGCCCGAGCAGCGAGAGCGGGTTGGACGCCAGGATCGCGAGCGCCCGCCTCACGACGCCGTCCTCGAATAGCGGATGCGCGGGTTGATGATGGTGACCAGCACATCGACGATCAGGTTCATGATCAGGAAGGTCGCCGAGATGATGAGCACCGTGCCGACGATGGCATCCAGATCCTTGCGCAGGATGACCGAGACGCCGTAGCGCGAGAGGCCCGGCCAGGCGAACACCGCCTCGACGAGGAAGGCGTTGCCGAGCATGGCCGCGAAATCGAGCCCGATGATCGTGAGCGACGGAATCAGCGAGGGCTTGAAGGCGTAGCGGCGCGCGATGCGCCGGTCCGGCACGCCGTAGGACCGCGCCATCTCGATGTAGGGCTTGTCGTAGGTCTCCACCATGTTGGCGCGCGTCAGCCGCGCGGTCTGTCCGATGCCGGACAACGCGAGCGCGAAGGCGGGCAGGATGACGTGCCAAGCGGCGTTGCCGAACGCGCTGAGGTTGCCTGCAATCAGCGTGTCGAGGAACAGGAAGCCGGTGACCTGCTCGATGCTGAACGTGTCCGAAATGCGGCCTGCGATGGGGAAGAGCGGCAGAAAGTACGCGAACAGCAGCATCAGGATCACGGCCCAGACGAAGCTCGGCGCCGAGACTCCGAGCATCGCGATCATTCGGATGGCGTTGTCGATCCAGGTGCCTCGCCAGCGCGCGGACGCGATGCCGAGCGGGAGCCCGATCACGATCATCATCGCGCCGGCGACGAAGATCAGCTCGAGGGTGGCCGGCAGAAACTGCGCGATATCCACCACCACCGGCCGGTTGGTGTAGAGCGAGATGCCGAGGTCGCCCTGCGCGAGCTCGCTCAGGAAGTGCCCGTACTGGGTCGTGATCGGCTCGTCGAGGCGGAGTTCCGCACGCAGCTTGGTGACCTGCTCTGCGGTTGCGCTCGGCCCGAGCGCGATGCGCGCGGGATCGCCCGGGATAATCCGGGCGATCGCGAAGATCAGCATCGAGACCCCGAGCAGGACGATGCAGGAGATCCCGACGCGCCTGACAAAAATGAGGATCGTAGGCGTCACGACCCCACTCTAGCCCGCATTTCTCACCATGGTCATGGTCTGCGCGGTGCTCTCCGGCCGACAGAGTAGGAACGGCGCGCACCGCGATGTGGTGCATCGGGGAAGCGCCGTGACGCACGCTGTCGGCCGGAGAGCGCCGCCCTTTGGGTCGCGTCCAGGCGCCCGCCCGCGGCGTCGCGGGCCTCAACCGTATTCCCCGATACGCTTTTCGGCCCGCTCCTAGCGGCTCGAGCGCCTGGACGTGACCCTGGTGACAAATGCGGGCTAAACGACGGGGCGGGCAGGTCGACAGCATGCCCGCCCCGCCGCAGAGCGTTACTCGGTCATTTCCATGAGGCGGAAGCTGAAGCCGAATCCGTCGAGACCGAAGGCCATCGCCGGATCGCTCAGCGCCGGCACCTTGACCCGGTTGGACGCCGCGAAGACCGACTGCGAGTCGTGCGCGTAGATGGTGGGCGAGATCGCAATCAGCCTGTCGTTGAGCGCCGAATAGGCCGCCTCCCGGTCCTCCGGCGTCGCGCCTGTGCGCCCGGCATCCAGCAGGCGGTCCACCTCGGCGTCATTGAGGTGCTCGGGCGATTGCCACGTGCCCGCCGCGCTGGAGTGATACATACCGTAGAGCAGCGTATCGGTATCGCCGGTCACCGCGGTGACGTAGACCTGCGAGACGTTCGGCGTGGTCTCGGAGTTCGAGACCTGCTCGGCGAACAGCGCCCACGGGATCCTGCGGATGTCGGAGTTGATGCCGATCTCCGCGAAGTTCGCCTGCATGAGCAGCGCGAAGCGCTCCTCCAGCGGCACCTCGCCGATCCAGGTGAGCTCAAGCACGAACTCGTCCGGCGAGTACTTGCAGTCGGCCAGATGCTGCCGCGCGGCGTCGAGATCGCGCGTCTGCGCCTTCTCTCGCGGGTTGGCGCCGAGCATCGCGGCCGGGATCGCGCCGGTGGAGAGGGTCCCCTGCGAGACCTCGTCGGTGACCGCGATGATCTTGACCCCGCCTTCGTAGTCGAAGGCCTTGGCCAGCGCGAGGCGGCAGTTCACGTCGTCGAGCGGCGGCTTGGTCGTGTTCAGCTTCATGTAGAAGCCGGTCACGCCGCCCTCGGTGAGAAGCTGCGCGCCTTCCCCGGCAAGCGCCCCCAGAACCTCCGGCGGCACCCACTGCGAGGAGATGTCGTGCTCGCCCTGGGCGATGAGCGTGCGCACCGTCGCCGCCTCGAGCCCGTAGCGAAGGCGCGCCGTATCCGGTGCCGCTTCGGCGATGGGCAGGAAGTAGCCGGCGTTCTTCTCCATCACCGTCTCGTCCTGCGGGTTGTGCGAGACGACGCGATAGGCGCCGGTGCCCGCCCCGTTCTGCGACAGGAAGGCCTGGCCCCAGTCGCCCATCTCGCCCTCGCCCTCGCCGAGATTGGCCATGACGAGCTGCTTGTCGACGATGGGGAGCCGCACCAGCGACGAGACGAAAGGCGCGTAGGGCTCCGACAGCGTGAACTGCACGGTGTGCGCGTCCACCGCCTCGGCGCCTTCCACGCTCACGAACAGGTAGGAAAGCCCCTGGCCGATGGTCTTCATGCGATCGAGCGAGAAGACCACGTCGTCGGCGGTGAGCGGATTGCCGCTCTGGAACGTCACGTCATCGCGCAGCATGAAGGTGAAGCTCGTCCCTTCGCCGGACCAACTCGCGGCCAGATGCGGGTCGTGCCCCGGCGCCCCCTGCTGCGGGATAACGAGGGTGTCGTAGACGTTGAACATCAGGATGGAGTCGGCGTAGTCGGTCGCCTTGGCCGGGTCGAGCTCACCGACCGCGACTTCGTCGAGGCGCAGCACCCCGCCGGCTTGAACGATCTGGGGGATCGCCCCCAGGGCTGCCACCAGCGAGGCTGCCGACAGCAACTTCAGTAGTGTTCTCATGTCATGGATCTCCCTAGTCTCACTCCTCGGTTTCGGCCGCCTGCGGCCGCTTGCTGTGGTCGCCAAAAAGGTCCGATGTGCAGACATGCAGGATCACGGCCGGCACCGTGCCGTGGTTCCAGCTGGAATGCCGCCGCGTCGACTTGAAATGAATGGAGGAGCCGGCTTCGAGCACGGTGCTCTCGTCCTCGGTCTCGACCGTGATGGCCCCGTCCAGAATGTAAAAAAGCTCCTCGCCCTCGTGCCGAATCCACTCGGAGCGATGCCCCGGCGGCTTGTGAATAATCACGCTGTTGAGAACGCTGCCGGGGAAAGACGCCGAGACGCGCTCGTAGCGGAGCGCGTGCTTCTCGATGGCGAAGCTGTGCCGCTCGCCATGCAGCGTGAAGGGTGCATCGAGCCGGGGCTGCGCGAGGAACTCGGTCACGTGGGTGCGCAGCACGCCCGAAATGGCGGCGAGCGACGAAAGCGAGGGCGCGTTTAGCCCACGTTCAATCTGGGAGATGAAGCCGACCGAAAGCCCGGCCCCGTCGGCCACCTGCTTGAGCGTCAGCCCAAGCTGCTGGCGGCGGTCGCGCAGCCGCTTGCCCAGGGGAGCATCCGCCTCCGCCGGCCGTGCCGTCGCCGAACCCTTGGCCATCCCCCGGGACGCCCCTTCATTTCACTATAGGTAAAATCCTGACGCATGGAGTAGCGCCAAGTCAACCGCTTTTCGCCGCCGACGGGATCGCCACCGGCAGGGTCAGCGAGGGAAGAGGAACGCGTCCCGCACGGCATCGCTCACCCCATGTGAGACGGGCAGGCAAAAGTTGGCCGGGATTCACCGGGATGCACCGGGATTAAGTGGGATCAAGTGGGACAGGTGGGATTCCGGGCGGCAGCCGACTGCTGAATGAGCTCCCCCTCTCTCAAAGATGGAGGGGGAACGCTAGCGCTGCGCCTGAGCGTGGGCCTCGACTAGCCAGAGGTTCTTGTCGATATCGCGCGAGACCTCGACGAAGAGGTCCTCGGTGTCGGCGTCGCCCGCATCGCCGGCTTCGGCGATGGCCGCGCGGATGCCTTTGCCGAAGGTGGCGAGCGCCACGCTCACCGCCTCCACGTGGTCGGCGCCCGCCGTGATCTCCAGCGGATAGGCGGGGAGCCCTGAGTCCGCCGCGGCCACGGCCGCGGTTCCCCGCGCGGTGCCGCCCAGCACCGTGATGCGCTCCGCCAGGTTGTCCACATGGCCCTGGACCGCCACGTGGATCGCGTCGAAGAGCTCGTGCAGCGCGATGAAGGAGGGGCCCTTCACGTTCCAGTGCGCCTGCTTCATCTGGGTGGCGAGGTCCACCGCGTCGGCGAGGCGCGCGTTGAGTAGCCCGACCATCGCAGCGCGCGTGTTGTCGGCAATGTCGATCTTCGTGGGATGCAGTGTCTGGGACATGGCGATGGTCCTTTTCTGACCGGGCTCAGGTGGCTGCCGCTCGATGGACCGCACGCGCGGCCCCTGTTGACTCTGTGGCGGCGTACCCCGCTCCCGCTCGGGATTGAGGGCGCTGCGCCGCCACCCGTGATGTGGTCATGACGTGTCTAAAGTGCAACGCTGGACGGGCTACCTCCCGAGCATAGCACTCATGCGTCGGGCGGCTGCCTCACGGCACGCCTCTGGTGTAGCGGCGCGCCGCGCTGGGGGAGAGCGAGAGGCGCGCCGCGATCTCGACCGGGGTGGCGCCGGCGTGTGCGAGGTGCACGGCGCAGGCACGGCGCGCCCGCGGCAGGTAGACGCTGGAGCCGCCGAGATAATCAGAAACCCGCAGCGCGGTCCCTTCGACCTCCAGCAGGCGGGCGAGGGGGTGGTCGGGGTGGCGCGCGAGATGGCGCGGCTTCGGGATGTGAATCTCGCGCCCGCCCCAGGCCAGCGCCATGGCGATCGCGGTCGCTCTTCCCGCGACGTCCGCAATCTCGTCCAGCACACCGGGAAGAGGCGCGGACTCAGTCATGGCGTTCGCTCGACGCGCGGATGCGCCTGCCGAGATGGCGGATCAGGGCATCGGCCTGGGCGTTGTCGAGGGCCAGGTGGGACTCCGCGCGGCCGAGGTCCGCGTAGCGCGCGGCATAGGCGCCGAGCGCCGCCTCGCTGCCGACCCGCACCCGGCCCCGGCGGTGGAGCAGGCGCCACTGCGCCTCCAGCACGCGCGCCCGCGGGCGGCGCCGTTCCCACACCCGCCCGTCCTGGCCGAGGGAGAGGTGCGGCCGCCAGTCCACGCCGGCGGCCCGCGCGAGCCACGCTTTTAGCGCCTGGATCGGGCGGTCGAGGCTGGCCAGCGCGGTGCCGGCGTCGCCGTCGAGGTGCGCCAGGCGGCGGAGCCAGGCGCCGAGTGCGTCGTCAGAGCGGTCGTGGATCAGGCCCAGGTGGTACGCGCTCTGCCAGAGCGCCCGCAGCTTGCGCGCCGCCGGCCCTGCAGGGAGGTGAGAGCGGCTCGACGCCCTGTCCGCCGGTTGGCTGGATGCTCCCGAAAAGGTGGCCCCCTTCCTCACCCCAGCCCTCTCCTCCCCGAGGGGAGGAGAGGGAGAACTGACGGTGCCTCCACGTCCCCCCTCCGCCTTTTGGGGGGAGGGGGACAGGGGGAGGTGGGCTGCGCTCGAACCGCCGTCGTCATCCGCAGGCGGGCGAGGCTGGGCGACGCTCTCCTGCCAGAGCCGCTCGGCGCGGGCGCGACCGCCCCATCCTGCCGCGGGCCTGGCCTCCGCCCTTCGCATGCTGTGCGGGCGTCCGCTCCTCATGCCGCCTCCGCCGGTGCGTGGTCGTCCAGCAGGGCGGCGACGACGCGGTCGAGGTCGCTCGAAGCCGCCGCGACAACAACGTCGTCAGTCGCCTTCTCGATGGTGACGCCGATCTGCGCGAGCTCGCCAGCCGGGAGCTTGCGGAGCGCACTGCGGTCCAGCGACTCTCTGACACGAATCAGCGCCTCGGCCCGGTCGGGGAAGCGCGCGCGCAGCCGCTGGATCGTCTGCGCCTCATCGGCCAGCGAAATGGTGCCGGGCTGCTTGCGGAGCCCGAACCTGATGCCGTCCACCGTGATCGTGCGCGGGCTCGCGAAGAGATCGGGCCGGGCCAGGATCGCCGTGCGCAGCGTGTCTTCGGATGCCGCCTGCTCGGCGACGCGGTTGCTGAGAGGGCGCAGAATTTCAGCGGGGAATCAGGGCTGATCCGCTCGAATTAATCGAGGATTTGGGGTGGTTGCCCCCCGGCGATCTTGCATGAAGGCCGCCGGAGGGCTTGTCTCGGTGACGGTGATATCAACCTGAGACGGCCCCAATGTCGCACAAGCTGTTCCGGCACTCCATCCATTCGAATGCCCGGGTCTGGGCTTTTCTCAAGCGCGTCGATGCGGCGGAGGCGGAGGCCTGCCGAGCGGCCGGCTGTCCGCGCTGCGGCGGCACGCTTCACAGCGCGACCTACCCGCGCAAGCCCTACGGTCTGGCGGTGGATCTTCGGGACGACGCGCGGCGCTTCAGCTTGTGCTGTTCGTCATGCCGGCGCCGCGTGAAGCCGCCGTCGGTGCGTTTCTTCGGGCGCCGCTTCTACGTCGGGGCGCTGTTCCTGGTGGTGAGCGCGCTGGCTGTGGCCGGCGGCGTGCGGTTGCAGACGATCGCGCGGCGGTGCGGGGTTCCGGCCTCGACGCTGAAGCGCTGGCGGCGCTGGTGGCTGGAAGTCTTCCCGCTGACCCGGGAGTGGGGGGCGAAGCGGGGCGCGCTGGCGGCGCCCCCCGCCGACGTGCCGCTGCGCTGGCTGCTGCGCACCATGCGGGGCCGCGGCTTCCGCTCGCGGCTGTTGCGCAGCCTGGTCTGGCTGATGCCGTGGACCGGCTTTTGCGCGCTCGGCGCCGGGCCGGCGGCGCCCGCAGAAAACGTTTCTGTCATGAACGGATAGGGCGCTCTACATGGGCATCTCCCCGACACGGCCAGGGAGAGATGCCGCCATGGACAGCAACAACGGAGGGGGCGACCGCGACCGGTGGGCGCGGCTGCGCTTCGCGGTCGTCGGGCCGTTGCTGGCCTCGCCGCCGCCCACGGGGCAGTTGCGGGCGGAGCTGGAGCGGCTGTCGCAACGCGACTGGGATCACCCGTCCGGCAAGGGGCCGGTGCGCTTCTCGGTGTCGACGATCGAACGCTGGTACTACCAGGCACGGGCGGCGGACCGGGATCCGGTCAAGGCGCTGCGCCGCCGGCCGCGCACCGATGCCGGCCGCGAGCGGGCGATGTCGCCGGCGCTGATCGAGGCGCTGCGCGGCCAGTACCGGGCGCATCCGTCGTGGTCGGGGCAGCTGCATTACGACAACCTGCGGGCGCTGGTCGAGGTCGATCCGGCGCTCGGCCCGATGCCCTCCTACGCGACGCTGACCCGGGCAATGCGCAATCGCGGGTTGGTGCGCCAGCGCCGCCGGCGGCGCTTCGACCGGGAACCCGAGCGGGCGCCGGTCGAGCCGCGCGAGGTGCTGAGCTTCGAGGTCTCGCGCAGCCATGCGCTCTGGCACACCGACTTCCATCATGCCCGGTGCCGGGTGCTGACCGCGTCCGGCGCCTGGCGCACGCCGATCATGCTCGGCTTCCTCGACGACCACTCGCGGGTGGGTTGCCACCTGCAGTGGTACCTGGAGGAGACCGCCGAGGTCTTCGTCCACGGGCTCTGCCAGGCCTTCATGAAGCGCGGCCTGCCGCGCGCGCTCATGAGCGACAACGGCTCGCCGATGATGGCGGGGGAGGTCGAGGAGGGGCTGCACCGGCTCGGCATCATCCACTCCAGGACCCTCGCGGGGGCGCCTCATCAGAATGGCAAGATGGAGGTCCTGTGGGCCTCGGTCGAGGGCCGCCTGATGGCCATGCTCGAAGGCGTCGAGCCGCTCACCCTGAAGACGCTCAACGACGCGACCGTCGCCTGGGTCGAGCAGGACTACCACCGCCGGGTGCACCGCGAGCTCGGCACCACGCCGCTCAAGCGCCTGCTCGACAGCGACGATGCGTCGAGGCCCTGCCTCGGCCGCGACGAGCTCAGGGCGGCGTTCCGCATCACCGTGAAGCGCACGCTGCGGCGCTCGGACGGAACCGTGTCGCTCGAGGGCATCCGCTATCAGGTTCCCGCGCCGTGGCGCCACCTGAGCACGCTGTGGATCCGCTATGCGCGCTGGGACCTGGCCAGCGTTGATCTGGTCGACGGCCGAAGCGGCGAGCGGCTGTGCACCCTCTACCCGCTCGACCGGCGCGGCAATGCCGGCGGTATGCGCCGCCCGGCCGGGCCCGGCGACAACGATGGCGGCGGCAGCGCCGGCGGGGGCGAAGCCGCGCCGCTGCTCAGGCGCATCCTCGACGACCAGGCCGCGACGGGCCTGCCGCCGGCCTGGCTGCCTCACGCCGAAAGCCCCGGGCCGGGCGAAGACGACGATCGGGGAGACCCCTCATGAACCGCGAAATGCTCACGCTGTACGGCCTCAAGTGGAACCCCTTCTCCACCGACCTCCCGGTCGATGGCCTGATGACCACACCCGCCGTCGAGAACTTCTGCCGCAGGGTCGAACGGCATCTGGTGCGCCAGGGCGGCTTCGCCCTGATCGGCGGCCCGCCCGGCATCGGCAAGAGCGTGGCGCTGCGGTTGCTCGCCGAGCGCCTTGAGCGCATCGACAGGTTGAGCGTCGCGGTCCTCACCCATCCGTCCTCCAGCGTCGCCGACTTCTACCACGAGATCTCCGACCGCTTCGCCATCACCATGGCCCACAACAATCGCTGGAATGGGATCAAGGGACTGCGGCAGCGCTGGCTCGACCACCTCGACGACACGCGCATGCGCCCACTCCTGCTGGTCGACGAGGCACAGGAGCTGCCCAACGCGGTGCTGACCGAGATGCGCCTGCTCTCCTCGACCGACTTCGACTCGCGCACCATCCTTGGCGTGGTGCTGGCCGGTGACAACCGGCTGCTCGCAAAACTGCGCACGCCGGAGCTGCATCCCATCGACTCCCGCATCCGCCAGCGCCTCCTCATGACGCGTCCCGAAGACGAGGATCTACTGCGCCTCCTCGACCACCTGCTGGAGGAGGCCGGCAACCCCGCCCTGATGACCGCCGGCCTCAAGGACACCCTCGTCGCCCATGCCGGCGGCAACCCCAGGACGCTCACCGTCATGGCCGATGCGCTGCTCGCCGCCGGCGCCGATCAGGATCGTGAAGTGCTCGACGAAAAGCTCTTCCTGGAGACCTGGGGGGAGCCCACCAAGACCAGGAGAGCGCGCCGGTGAAGGGCTTCCCGACCCGAAGCCCGGCCGACCTTGAGGACCGCCCGAGCCGGCAGCAGTGGCTGGTCGACGGCCTCTGGGGACGCCAAGCCGTCGGCATCGTCGGCGGCGAACCCAAGTGCGGCAAATCCTTCCTGGCTCTGGACCTCGCCGTGGCCGTCGCCGCCGGCGTTCCCTGTCTGCGCCGCTTCGCCGCCAAACAGCCCGGACCGGTCCTGCTGTTCGCGGCCGAGGACGCCGGCCACATCGTGCGCGCCCGGCTTGAGGGCATCGCCCGGGCAGCCGGCGCCAGCTTCGAGACGCTCGACATCGCCGTCATCGACGCTCCCATCCTGCGCCTCGACCATGCCAACGACCGGCAGCGTCTGCGCGAGACCGTGCAGCGCATCGCGCCACGCCTCGTGGTCCTCGACCCCCTGGTCCGCCTGCACGGCGTCGATGAAAACACCGTCGCCGAGGTCGCTCCCATACTCGGCTTCCTGCGCGACCTCCAGCGCCGCTTCGAGACCGCCGTCCTGCTCGTCCACCATGCCCGCAAGAGCGGTGCCAGCCGGCCGGGCCAGGCGCTCAGGGGGTCGTCCGAGCTCCATGCCTGGGGCGACAGCAACCTCTATCTGCGCCGCCGCGACAAGCAGATCGTCATGACCGTCGAGCATCGCGCCGCTCCAGGCCTCGCCGACATCGAGATCGAACTCGCCGATGACGGCGAGGGACCCGCCCTGCGCTTGCGGCGGCCGGTGCCGGCCGAGGCCGCGCCGGAGCCGGAAACACCCGAACGGCGCATCCTCCAAGCCCTCGCCGACGCCGATGCACCGCTCTCGCAGCGCCAGATCCGCGAGCGCGCGGCAACCCGGCCCGCAACCGTCGCCGAAGCGCTGAGCAAGCTCGTCCGCGCCGGGCGCGTCGAACGCGCACCCCAGGGCGGTTACCGCCTCGCCGCCGAAAACGCGGCGCCGCCGGCCGCCGTCAACCACGCGGGCCGCAACGACGCGTTACCGAAAACCGTTACCGCCTCGAACCCCTAGGGAGGCAGGGTAACGGTAACGGGTAACACCCCTCGCCAGCCCCCGTTGCCGCACTGCGTCGAGCGATCGGCCCGTGGCCGGAAGCTTGCTTACGGCCATGGATGCACTCCGTCGGATGGACGGCGGGGGGTCACCCGAAGGGCCGGAGCGAAGCGGAGGAGCCGCGTAGCGGCTTGACCCGCCGACGGCCGTCCGACACCCCCGGTCACCCCACCAGCCGCGAACGATGCCCATCAAACAAACCGATCACCGCGCCATCAGATACCGAGAGCGCGCTCAGTTGCGCAGCGCGCGGAGCCGGCCGCCGAGGGCCTTGCGCTGCGCCGCCTTGATGTCTTCGGCCAGCGCTTCCGTCGCCCCCCGCGCGGCGGCGAAGCTCCGGGCGAGGGCGACGATGTCATCCATGGTCGCGCGGGACGCGCGCGGAGGACGTGGCGGCGGCACGCCTGATGCGGTCATTAACTTCTCCCTTTCGTGTTTCTCGCTTTTTTCAAGTGGTTGCCGGCTTCGTCGGCTCTCCGCTCGTCCTCCTCAGCCGATGCGGGGCGGGGAATGCCTGCGGGCCAGGCGCGGTCGGCGGGCCAGGCTTGCGCGGCGCGGCGGAGGATGGTCTCGGCCCGGCGCGCGGTGATGCTCGCGCCGGCAGTGACGCGGTCGACCGTGTCGCCGCTGCCGGTCAAGAGACGCGAGGCGTAGGAGACGGAGAGGCCGCGGGCGTCGGCGAAGGCGTGGATGAGGGTTACGAGCAGCCGGTCGCTATGCACCATCGCGCATATATGCCCGATCACGCATACCCGAATCAAGCACTTTCATGCACGACCATTTGTGCTATATTGTGCACATGACTGAATCGACTCGACCGAGCGACCAGATCCGCCGTGCCGTGCGCGAGGCGCTCGCGGCGGCGGGCGTGGGCGCACGGCGCTTCGAGTTGGCCCACGGGCTCCGGCCCTGGACGCTGCGGGGGATACTCGACCCGACCCGCCGGCAGGCGCCGTCGGTGGACCGCGCGGCCGAGATCTGCGCCGCCCTCGGGCTGACGCTCTCGATCGGCCCGCCTGCCGGCTCGCGCGCCGATGGCGAGGACGAGGAGGCCGGTGCAGGGGGTGCGGGAGCGCTGTCGGAGCCGCCGGCCTTGAAATGGGGCGGTGCGCTGCCGGCAAGCCCGCCGGCGGTGCCGATCCTGGGCCTGGAAGGGCCGGTCCGGGCGCTGGTGCGGCTCGTCACGGACGCTGGCGGCGATCCGATCCCGGAGGAGCTGCGCGCACCGCCTGCGTCGGATTTCGCCGGCTCGGATGCGCGGCCGGTCGCGGCGGCCAACGAGAACGGCGTGCCGCCCGGCGCGCGCTCGGTCGGGACGCGCGAGGTCGCCGCGGCGGCGGGCGGCGGGGCGGTCAATCTCGACGAGGCGCCGGTCAAGGGCCCGGTCTGGTTCCGTCGCGACTGGCTCGACGGCCACGGCATGGACCCGACGCGCTGCATGGTGATATCGGTGCGGGGCGAGTCGATGGAGCCGACCCTGCCGGCCGGCTCCAAGATTCTGGTGGACCGCGACCGCACCCGCCGCCGCGCCGGGCGCATCTTCGTGGTCACCACCGGCGAGGGCCTGGTGGTGAAGCGGCTGGAGCGGCGCGGGCGGCAGTGGTTCCTGGCCAGCGATCACCCGTCCTGGCAGCCGGTGCCCTGGCCGCGGGAGGCGGAGGTGATCGGCGAAGTACGCTGGTCCTCCCGTACCTTCGAATGATCCTCCGCGCGGCCCTGATCGTCGCCTTGGCGACTGCGGCGCTCGCCGCCTGCACCCCGCCCACGCATATCGAGGGCCACAAGATCCGCGCCACGGCAGCGTCGGCCCCCGCGCTGCACCAAGGGGCGCCGGCCTGGTTCACGGATTGGTGGGGCGACTATCTGCGCCACACGCGGGGCGGCTACGCCGTGCTCGCGCTCGACCGTAACGGGCGGGGCGGCTGGTACGTCTACTGCGGTACGAGCGGCTGCGATCTCCTCGACCACATCCGGGCCGGGCCGATCAAGGATGTCCAATACGAACACCGGGCGCTCGGGCTTTGCCGCGAAGGCGTGGCGAAGGCTCACCCCGCCGCCCGGCCCGGCTGCGCCCTCTATGCCATCGAGAACAAGATCGTCTGGCAGGGCCTGCTGCCGTGGGAGGGCGCGGGGGGAACGCCCGCGCGCCGCGTGGCGCTCGGCGCCTCGCCCGACCTGGTCGGCCCGTCTCTGGCGCTCACCGCGATCGAGTTCTGGCGCAGGAAGCCGCTGGACGACTGACCGGGATTCGACGCACCCGGCCCAAACAACCCGGACCATGGTGCGGTGCACGGGCGGGTCTAGCCCCGCCATGATCGCGCCATGCAACGCGCGATCCTCAGCCGCCGACACGAAGGCGACCAGGGCACCCAGGGGATCCTGAGCGGCCCCGGTCTCTCGCCCATCCGGATCATGGAGCCGCCCTGGCGCGGCAACCGGCGCAACCGTTCCTGCATCCCCGCCGGGCTCTACGAGGTGGTGCCGCATCTCTCGCCGCGGCATCGGCGTTGTCTGCTTGTGACGCAGGTGCCGGGACGCAGCCACATCCTTTTTCACGCCGGCAATCTCGGCGGCGACGTGGAGCGCGGCTGGCATACCCACACCCAGGGCTGCCTGCTTCCCGGTCTCCGCCGGGGGCGGATGGCCGTGGGCGGGCGCCGGCAGGCGGCGGTGCTCGCCTCGCGCACGGCGTTCCGTCAGCTCATGGACTGGGCCGCGGGCCGGCCCTTCGTATTGGAGATCAACGCGCCCTCAAGCAGCGAAGCGGTAGGGCGCATCGGAGAATCCCATGCTTGAAACCCTCTTCAACTTCGGCGTCTCGGTGCTCACCGGCGGCGCGACCGGGCTGCTCGGCACGGCGCTTTCGGCTGTCGTGGACTTCTTCCAGTCGCGGCAGCGGCACGCCCAGGAGCTGGACCTACGCCGCCTCGACATCGAGCTCGCCAGGGCCGAGGCCGAGGGCGCCGCCGCCCACGCCGCCATCGAGGCCCAGGCCACGCGCGAGAAGGCCGAGTGGGAAGCCATGGAAGCCTCCTACCGCGAGGCTGCCCGGCGCTGGTCCCGCCCAGGCGAGGGCTGGGCGATGCAGCTCGTCGACGTGGTGCGGGGTCTCACGCGGCCTGCACTCACGTGGAGTCTTTTCGCCCTCGTGGGTGCGATCTACTTCCTGCTCGGCGCCTCGGATCTCGCGGCCGTGGGCCTCCGGCCCCGCATCGTCGAGACCGTGCTCTACCTCTTCACCGCCGCGATGCTCTGGTGGTTCGGCGCCCGTCAGATCGAGAAGCGGCGCTCGCGCGAGGGCAGGGCGGCCGGCGGATGAGCGATCTCGAAACCTGGGTCGCGCGCGGCGTGGTGAGCGCCATCGTCGCCGCCTGCGTCGGTCTCTTCGTGCGGGTGCGCCGTCTCGAATCCGCAAGCGCCGTCATCGGCAAGAGCCTCGGCGACCTTGAAGCGCGCGACACCGGCGTCGGCTCGCTCGGCGCGCGCATGGAGACGGTCGAGCGCGGCCTGGTCAAGCTTTCGACCGCGCTCGAATCCCTCCCCGATGCCCGCGAGTTCGCCGCTCTCGGCCGCTCGGTCACGGCGGTGCAAGGCGAGATCGCGGCACTCCGCGCGACCCTCGATGGCGTGGACAGGATGATGGCCGGCCTCGACAAGCAGCTCGACCAGATCAACGCGCATCTGCTGGGAGGCGCCTAGGCCAAGCGAAGGGTGCGGTCCACGTCCCCGGCACATAAGGCCGGCCCCGGCGCCACGTGACCGCCGAGAGCCCAGGAGGCAAACAGTGGCCGCCAGCGGCACCGGGGCCTTGTCCGCCGCCGGCCCGGGATCGGACGCGGCGCCGCGACTACGCTGCGACCGGCCCAGCGAGGACAGGGATACCGGCGGCGGAGCATCCCATTATCATGTTAATCAGCCATATAGAACAGACAAAATGCCATGTCGAATACGACATAACGCCCCAATCCATCCTTGAGAACAAGTTATTGTGAACAAATTATTGTGAAGTCCGATTGTTGCCTAATTTCCCGGCCCGATCGCCGAACGCCGGCGCTGCAGGATGAAGAAGCCGAAGCTCAGCAGCGCCATCGATCCCATGGTGAGGAACGCAAGACCCCATGCGGTCGTCCCGCCTAGCGGTGCCGAGCGATCGAGAACCACGCCCACCAGCGCCGGCGCGAACAGCGACCCGCCGAACCCCAGCGTCGAATGCACCGCCAGCGTGGCGCCGCGATGGCCCACGGGGGACGTGGCCACGGCGCCGGCGGTGAGCGCCGCCGAATCGGCCTGGATCGCCGCGGAATAGAGGAGGCAGAGGAACACCACCGCCGCGAAGGGCAGCGGCGACGAGAAGCCGACCGCGGCGCTGATCGCAAAGGTCGCCAGCATTGCCCAGGCGATCAGCCGCGCGCGGCCGATACGCAGGGCGAGCTCCGCGCCGCCGATGCTCGAAACCACGGCAACGAAGGAAATCAGGGTCGCGAAGAGCGTGGCGTCGAGCTCGAATTCGGCGCCGCTCCCCAGGCAGAACACGAGGAACGGCACGATCCAGGAGCGCATGGCAAAGAGCTCCGCCCCGTGGCCGGCGTAGGCGATGATGTAGCCCATGGTCTCCCGCGAGCGCAGCACCGGGCGGAAGTCCAGCACGTGGCCGCGCTCCTCGGCGGCGGCTTCCGGCTCCCGCGGAGCCACCAACGTCGCGAGGGCGATGACGGCGAGGACCGGACCGGCAGCCGTGAACAGAAAGGCGCCGCGCCAGCCGAACCACTCGAGCGCGCCGCCGCCCAGCGCGTAGGACGCCGCGCTGCCGACGCTGAAGCAGGCGGTGTAGAAGGCGACCGCGCGCGCCTGTCGCGCCTCGGGCAGGCGGTCGGTGAGCACCTTCAGGCCCGGCATGTAGGTGCCGGCGAGACCTGCGCCCGCGATCACGCGCCACGGCAGGGCGGACCAGAAATCCGTTGCCAGGAACGCCAGCCCGATCAGCCCGCCCGCCGAAAGCACCGCGCCCAGGATGAAGACGTAACGGGCATCGACGCGGTCCGTCATCGCGGTGAGAAACGGGACCACGAGGACGTAGCCGCCGAAGAACGCGCCCGAGAGCCAGCCGGCCATGGCGTTGCTCATGTGCCATTCCGGCTGCAGCACCGGCAGCAGCGACCAGTATGCCGCGAAGCCGGTCATCGTGAGCACCTCGGCCAGGCACATCACGGCGATCAACGCCAGCGGCCGTCGCACGATGGCCTGCGCGATCACGGCGCCTCTTCCAGTGTCCGCCGCGCCAGTCGAATCATGTCCGCCCCTGCTCCAAACCGGACACATCATGTGCGAGCGGCAGTCCTGCACAACCGCCCTTGCCGTCTCTGCCACGGCGGCTGTAGCCTCGTCCTCCCTCGAACTGTCGGTCCGGTCGGCCCATGTCCGCAATCATCTGCCAATTGAGTCCGCGCTGATGCGCCTGGCAGGCAAGCGTGCGCTGGTAACCGGCGGTGCCTCGGGCATCGGCGCCGCGACCGCCGAGCGCTTCGCGGCGGAAGGCGCGGCCGTCGCGATCGCCGATCTGAACGGCGACGGCGCGGATGAGCACGCGTCGACAATCTGCGACCGGGGCGGAACCGCGCTCGGCATCGCTGCCGACGTGGGCGACGAAGAATCCGTCGCCGCCATGATGGACCGCGCGTGGGAGGCGCTCGGAGGCCTCGACATCCTCGTGAACAACGCCGCGATTCCGACCATGGGCACCGTCGAAATGTTGGCTGCCGACGAATGGGATCGCGTGATCGACCTCGACCTTTCGAGCATCTACCGGGTCAGCAAGGCGGCATGGCCGCGCTTCGTGGAGGCCGGCGGCGGGGCGATTCTGAGCACCGCGTCGGTCGCCGGGATCATCGGCATGGCCGGCCAGCACGGCTATTCCGCCGCCAAGGCAGGCGTGGTGATGCTGACCAAGTGCATGGCTCTCGACGGCGCAGCCCACGGCATCCGCGCGAACTGCGTCTGCCCCGGTTTCGTCGAGACGCCGATGGTTCTGACCTACTTCGAGGCGCAGGACGACCCTGCGGCGAGCCGGGCGGCGGTCGATGCCGCGCATCCTCTGGGACGCATCGGCCAGCCCGACGAAATCGCGGGGGCCTTTCTCTATCTTGCGTCCGACGAGGCTCGCTGGGTTACCGGCACGGCGCTCGTGATCGATGGCGGGCTCACCGCCGGGCTGACGCAGGGGTAGTCGCGCCGACAAGGCACCGCGCGCGGGCTCGGTCTCGACGGTGTCCCGCGGAATCCCACGGAATCCCGGAGTATCCCGCTTGGGTCTTCTCTGGCGCCCGCGGCGCGGCCCGCTCAGCGCCGGTTGGCGGCGTCTTCGCGCCGGTAGGGGTGGGCCGGGTAGACGCCCATGATCCGCACCTCGCGCGAGAAGTAGTCGAGCTCGCTCAGGGCCCGCCCCACCCCGGGGTCCGCCGGGTGGCCTTCCACCTCCGCGAAGAACACAGTCGCAGAGAACGTGCCGCCCACCATGTAGCTCTCAAGCTTCGTCATGTTCACCCCGTTGGTGGCGAAGCCGCCCAGGCACTTGTAGAGCGCAGCCGGCACGTTGCGGCACTCGAACATGAACGACGTGATCATCGGCCCCTCGCCGGGCTCGGGGTCGAGCGGCTCGCGCGACAGCACCACGAACCGCGTCGTGTTGTGCGCCTCGTCCTCGATGTCCGCCTCCACGATGCTGAGCCCGTAGGTCTCGGCCGAGAGCCGGGACGCGATCGCGGCCCGCGAGGGGTCATCGGCTGCCGCCACCTCGGCCGCAGCGCCTGCGGTATCGACGTGCACCACCGGCAGCAGGTTCAGCCGCGCGATCAGCTTGCGGCACTGGGAGAGCGCGTGCACGTGCGAGTGCACGGTCTCGAGCCCTGACGGATCGGCGCCGGGGCAGGCGAGGAGGTTATGGCGGACCCGCTCGAAGTGCTCGGCGACGATATGGAGATCGGACTGGGGCAGGAGCTGGTGAATGTCGGCGACGCGGCCCGCCGCCGAGTTCTCGATCGGGATCATGGCGAGCGCCGCGCGGCCCTCTGAGACTGCGGCGAAGGTATCGCCGAAGGTCTTGCAGGGGAGCGTGACCATGGCCGGATAGCGTGCGACGCAGGCGGCCTCGGAATAGGCACCGGGCTCCCCTTGGAAGGCGATCACGGCGGCCGGATCGTGGGCCGGATCGTTGCCGCTGGCTGAGCCGGGGGATGGGGACATGGGGCGGAAGCCTGACGCATAGGGGCCGCCACAGCGGGCGCCGCTGGAACTGGCGCCGGACTATCCGCGCAAGGCGCAGAGGTGTCAACGCAGGTGATATCGCCGGTGCGGGATGCGCTATGGTGCGGCACCGCAAGAGGAATGCCATGAACGACCCCGTTCACCCGCCGCGTCCGGACGAACTCGACCCCATCGAGACCGCGAGCCGCGACGAAATCGCGGCACTGCAGCTCACCCGGCTGCGGGCGACCTTGCAGCGCGCCTACGACAGTGTTTCCCACTACAAGAGGTGTTTCGACGAGGCCGGCGTAAGCCCGGCCGATCTCACGTCCCTCGACGACCTCGCCAAATTCCCGTTCACGGTCAAGGATGACCTCCGGCTCAACTATCCCTTCGACATGTTTGCGGTGCCGCAGGAACGGATCGTTCGCATCCATGCCTCGAGCGGCACCACCGGCATCCCAACCGTCGTGGGTTACACGAGGAACGACCTCGAGATGTGGGCCGGCCTCGTCGCCCGCTGCCTGCGTGCCGCCGGCACGCGTCCCGGCGACATGGTGCACGTGGCTTACGGCTACGGGCTCTTCACCGGCGGCCTCGGCCTCCACGCCGGCGCCGAGACGCTGGGCTGCACGGTGATCCCCGCCTCGGGCGGATTCACGGAGCGTCAGGTGGGCATGATCTACGACTTCGAGCCCCGGGTCATCGCCGTGACCCCGTCCTACATGCTTGCGATCGGCGACGAGTTCGAGCGCTTGGGGCTGGACCCGCGGCGCTGCTCGCTGCAGATCGGCATTCACGGCGCCGCGCCCTGGACCGAGGCGATGCGCGCGGAGATCGAGACCCGCTTCGCCATGCAGGCGATCGACATCTACGGCTGCTCCGAGGCTATCGGCCCCGGCGTCTCCGTCGAATGCGTGGAGAGCAAGGACGGTCTCCACATCTGGGAGGACCACTTCTACCCCGAGATCATCGATCCCCAGACCGGCGCCGCGCTGCCCGACGGCGAGGCGGGAGAACTGGTCATCACGTCGCTGACCAAGGAGGCGTGTCCCATCGTTCGCTACCGCACCCGCGACCTCACCCGGCTGCTGCCGGGCACCGCGCGCTCCATGCGGCGCATGCGGCGGGTCACGGGACGCAACGACGACATGCTGATCATCCGCGGCGTCAATCTGTTCCCGTCGTTCATCGAGGAGATCGTGCTCGAGGACGAGCGCCTGTCGCCGCACTACTATCTCGAAGTGCGGCGGCCGGGCCGGCTCGATGAGCTGACGGTGGTCGTCGAAGCCAAGCCCGGCGCCGCCGATGACGAGACGCGACGGGCAGCCGAAAGGGCTCTCGCCGGCCGAATTCGGTCTCTGATCGGCATCGGCAGCAAGGTCACGGTCGGAGAGCCTGGCTCGATCGAACGCTCGGCCGGCAAGGCCAAGCGCATCGTCGACCTGCGCCCGAAAGAGTAGGGCGTCTTCAGCAGGAAGACGGCCACGCCGCTGGGACCGATGGAATGGACCATAGGAATTGGCGGCGACACATAGGTTTTGGCGGCGGCGCTGCCAGAATCGCGGTGCGGTATCGGACATCGTTCTGTCGTGATGTGTGAGACAGACCGGGACATGTCGAAACATATCGGGACGAATGGTGGCTCCTCGACGCGCTAGGCCCTTGGTACGCGGGAGCTACCGCGCGCATCGCGGCGTGGGCGGCAGTGGCCGTCAGGCGGTGGATCGCCGCAGTCGGCGCCCGGACCGCCTTCATCGAGCCGGGCGCGGCGCTTCCTTGCCGGCCGGCGGCGGGCGCGTATAGTCTGGCTCGGGCCGGAAGAGTCCGGAAGAAGCCGGAAGAGCACGGAGAGCGCGGCTTGCGCTACATCAGCACGCGGCAGACCGGAGGGCGGACGGTCTCGTTCGAACACGCCCTGCTCCAGGGTCTCGCGCGCGACGGCGGCCTCTACATCCCGGAGCGCTGGCCGGCCCTCGATACCGGCGCGCTCGCGGCACTCGGCGGACGGCCCTACTCAGAGGTCGCCGCCGCCGTCATGGCAGAGTTCACCGGGCGCGCCTTCTCGCGCACGCAGCTCAGCGTGATCGCGGCGGAGAGCTACGCCGGCTTCGACCACCCCGCGACCGCGCCGCTGGTGCAGCTCGGCCCCGACCGGTGGCTGCTGGAGCTCTTCCACGGCCCGACGCTCGCCTTCAAGGACTTCGCGCTCCAGATGGTGGCGCGCCTGCTGGACGCGGTGCTGGCGAAGCGCGGGCGGACGGCGACGATCCTCGTCGCTACCTCGGGCGACACGGGGGCCGCGGCGATCGAGGCCTTCCGCGGCCGCGAGGCGCTCTCCATCGTGGTGCTCCACCCGGCGGGCCGGGTCTCCGAGATGCAGCGCCGCCAGATGACCACGGCTGCCGAGCCCAACGTCCACAACGTCGCCATCGCCGGCACCTTCGACGACTGCCAGGCGCTGGTGAAGGCGCTCTTCGCCGACCTCGCGCTCCGCGACGAGATCGGGCTCGCCGCGGTCAACTCGATCAACTGGGCCCGCGTCGCGGCGCAGGCCGCCTACTACGTCTACGCGGCGCTCGCCCTCGGCGCGCCGGCGCGCGCGGTCTCCTTCACCGTGCCCACGGGCAACTTCGGCAACGTCTACGCGGGCTACGCCGCGCGGCAGATGGGGGTCCCCATCGGGCGCCTCGTGGTGGCGACCAACCGGAACGACATCCTCGCCCGCTTCTTCGAGTCAGGTCTCTACCGCAAGGGGCAGGTCCACAGGACCCTGAGCCCCAGCATGGACATTCAAGTCGCGAGCAACTTCGAGCGGCTGCTCTCCGACCTCTCGGGCCGCGACGGTGGCCAAGTGCGCGCGCTGATGGCGGAGCTTGCCGAGCACGGCGAATTCACCTTACGCGGCGCCCGGCTCGCGCGGGCCAAGGCCGCCTTCTCGTCCGCCCGCGCCGACGACGACGACTGCCTCGCGGCCATTGCGGACGTGTGGCGCGCTTGCGGGCGCATGATCGACCCGCACAGCGCGGCCGGCGTCCACGCCGCCCGCCGCCACGGCGCCGGCACGGGGCCGATGGTGAGCCTCGCGACGGCCCACGCCGCCAAGTTCCCCGACGCCATCGAGCGCGCCATCGGTATCCGCCCGGCGCTGCCGCCCCGGCTCGCGGCGCTCGCGGCGACGCCCGAACGGGTAACGGAGCTGCCCGTGGATGCGGCCCTGCTCACGCGCTTCGTCCGCGACCGGGTCCACGCGCCGCAGCGGGAGCGTGTGGCGTGAGCGTGCAGATCACGTCGCTCGCCAACGGGCTCAGGGTGGTCAGCGATCCCGTGGACCACGTGGAGACGGCCTCGGTCGGGCTCTGGGTCGATGTCGGCGCGCGCTGCGAGACCGAGGAGACCAACGGGCTCTCGCACCTGCTGGAGCACATGGCCTTCAAGGGCACCGAGCGGCGCAGCGCCCGCGACATCGCCGAGGAGATCGAGGCGGTGGGCGGCCACCTCAACGCCTACACGTCCAGGGAGACCACGGCCTACTACGCCAAGGTGATGAAGGAGGACGTGCCGCTCGCGCTCGACCTGCTGGCCGACATCCTCCAGCACTCGACTTTCGATGCGGACGAGCTGGAGCGCGAGCGCGCGGTTGTGATCCAGGAGATCGCGCAGGTCAACGACACGCCGGACGACCTCGTGTTCGACCGGTTCCAAGAGACCGCCTATCCGGACCAGCCCATCGGCCGCACGATCCTCGGCCCGCCCGAGCGCGTGGGCTCGTACACGCGCGAGGCGCTCGCCGCCTACATGGGGGCGCACTACCGGGCGGCGCGCATGGTGCTGGTGGGCTCGGGCCGGGTCGATCACGACGCGCTCGTCCAGGCGGCGGAGGCAGCCTTCACCAAGCTGCCGGAGGGCCCGGTGGCGACGCCGGCGGCCGCGGTCTACAGCGGCGGCGATTGCCGGATCGCGCGCGACCTGGAACAGGCGCACCTGCTCGTAGGCTTCGACGGCCTCGCCTACGACGACGACGACTTCTACGCGCTCCAGGTGATGTCGACGCTGCTCGGCGGCGGCATGTCGTCACGGCTCTTCCAGGAGATCCGGGAGCGGCGCGGCCTCGCCTATGCAGTCTTCACCTTCGCCTCGAGCTACGCCGATGGCGGCATCTTCGGCGTCTATGCCGGCGCCGGCGAGAACGAGCTTGCGGAGCTGATCCCGGTGATGGCGGACGAGCTGGCGGGCGCCTGCGCCACGGTGGGCGACGAGGAGGTCTCCCGCGCCCGCGCCCAGCTCAAAGCCGGGCTGCTGATGTCGCTGGAGAGCACGCAGGCGCGGGCCGAGCGGCTGGGCCGCCACATCCTGCTGTTCGGCCGCCCGCTCACGATCGCCGAGCTGATCGAGCGCGTCGATGCGGTCGACCGCGAGGCGGTGGAGCGCACCGCAAGCCGCATCCTGCAGGGCGGCCGGCCCACGGTGGCCGCGCTCGGCCCCATCGCGAGGCTCGAAGATCATGACTCGATCGCCGCCCGCTTCGCCTGAGCCGGCCGGGCGGCCGCCGGCCGCGTTGACCGATGTCCCGACCGATATGGACGAGACCCTCGACGTGCGCGGCATGATGTGCCCGCTGCCGGTGCTCAAGGCACGCAAGGCGCTCAAGCGCCTCGCTCCGGGCGCTGTGCTCAGGGTGCTCGCGACCGACCCGGCCGCGGTGATCGACTTCAAGCACTTCTGCGAGACCACGCGGTTCGAGCTTCAAGGCTGGCAGGAGGACGCCGGCACCTACGCGTTCAGGATCGGGGTGCCCGGCTGATGGCGTTCCTCCGCCCTGCCAGCGATTCCACACGCGAGGCGACGGTGGAGTCGCGCACGCTCTACCTGCGTCCGCCGCAGATGCGCGATTGGCGGGCCTGGGCCGAGCTCAGGGCGCTCTCGCGCGAGTTCCTCAGCCCCTGGGAGCCGACCTGGCCGAGCGACGCGCTCACCCGCAGCGCCTTCCGCCGGCGCATCCGACGCCAGCTGCGCGACGGCCAGGACGATCTGGGCTACGCCTTCTTCCTGTTCCGCCGCAAGGACGACGCGCTGCTCGGCGGGCTCACGCTGAGCAACGTGCAGCGGGGCGCAGCGCAGTCCTGCAGCGTCGGCTACTGGATCGGCCGGCCCCATGCGCGCCAGGGCCACATGGGCGAGGCGCTCGCCGGCCTGCTCGGCCACTGCTTCGGGCCGCTCGGCCTGCACCGGGTCGAGGCCGCGTGCATGCCCAAGAACGCCGCAAGCCGGAAGCTGCTGGAGAAGACCGGGTTCCGCTGCGAGGGATACGCGCGCGCCTACCTCAAGATCGCCGGCGAATGGCAGGATCACCTGCTCTACGCCACCATCGCGCCGCGCAGGCCGTGAGCCCGGCGGGATATTGCGGCCAGTGTCCCGATCGAGAAGTTCGTACGCCTTGCCGAGAACCCCACCACGTCATGGCCGGGCTTGACCCACTGCTGTCCGGTTTAGATTTTGGCGAAGGGGATTTGGAGTTGGTCATGGGGTTCTGGGTTGTCCGGGGGCGGTTCGAAGAGGTCGGTGAGGGCGCGGCGCTGGAAGGTCGTTTTGGCGACGAGGCGGGCGATGGCCTGGAGGCCGATTTCGGTTCCGGTTCCAACCTGCGCGAGCCGCAGCAGCAGATAGGCGATCAGCGCGGTGACGATCTGGATGCGCACCGCATTCTCGCTGGCGCCCAGGAAGTGCCGGATCTTCAGGTTCTGCTTGACCCACTTGAAGAAGAGCTCGACCTGCCAGCGCTGCTTGTAGAGCGCCGCGATCTCTGCGGCCGGCGCATCGAGGTCGTTGCTGAGCAGCGTGATCACCCTGCCGCTGTCGATGCGCACGTCGATCAGGCGGACCGGCTTGTCGAAGGGGTTCTTGCGGCTGGATGCCAGGCGCTCCGACAGGAAGGCGACACGGTCGGCCAGGATCGGCCCCTCCGGGTCGACCGCGCGGGTCTCGATCAAGCGCGTCGGCGAGTTCTTCTTCAGGCGGGTGACGAAGCGGCAGCCCTCGGCATCGAGCGCTGCCCAGAACCCGAAGTCGTAGTAGCCCTTGTCGAAAACATAGATGGCGCCGGGCTCGATGGGGAAGCGCTTGGCCGGCGTGATGTCGTTCGTTCTGACCGAGGTCACGGCATGGCAGACTGGCGCGTCCGCGCCCGGATCGTAGACCACGTGCAGCTTGACGGCACCGTCGGCCTCCCAACTCTCGATCCGCTTGCCGACCATAACCCGGGTCGCGTCGACGAGCCGCAGCATCTCCCGCTCGCGCCGGCCCGAAGAACGGCCCAACTCCCTGACCAGGGCCTCCAGCACGTCTTCGAACAGGGCTGCCGGACGCACCCGGTTGGCATCTGCCAGCGTAGAGCGGCGCACCGGCTGCATTCCTAGAGCATATCCGAGATTGAGAGAATCATTAGGAATTCCCATTAGTTACGGAATGTGATTCAAGCTGGCTACTGGTGAAGGAGGCCAGCATGGATGACACAACCCTATTCGAGCGATCTTCGCGAGCGCGTGGTGCGGGCCCATTTGGCGGGCGAGCCGATCCGCCAGGTGGCGGCGCGCTTCGGTGTCAGCGTCTCCTCGGTGCCGAAGTGGGTGGCGCGCTACCGGGCGACGGGGAGTGTGGCGCCGGGCAAGGTCGGCGGTCACCGCCCCTGGCTCCTGGAGCCGCACCGGGAGCTGGTTCACAGGCTGGTCGCCGAGACGCCGCATCTGACGATCGACCGGCTTCGAGACCTGCTGGCCGCTGCGGGAATCGCGGTGAGCCGGGACACGATCTGGCGCTTCCTCAGGCGCGAGGGGCTGAGCTTCAAAAAAAACTCTGTTCGCCACTGAGCAGGCACGCGCCGCGGTCGCCCGAAAACGGGCGCGCTGGCAGGCGCTCAAGCGCCACCTCGACCCGGACCGCCTGGTCTTCGTGGACGAGACCTGGATCAAGACCAACATGGCACCGCTCAGGGGCTGGGCGCAGCGAGGCCGGCGCTTGAGGGCATATGCGCCTTATGGCCACTGGCGCACCATGACCTTCCTCGCCGCGCTCCGCGCAGACGGGATCGACGCCCCTTGCGTCTTCGACGGCCCCATCAACACCCGCTGCTTCCAGGCCTGGGTCGAACAAGAGCTCGTCCCCACGCTCAAGCCCGGCGACATCGTCATCCTCGACAATCTCGCAAGCCACAAAAGCAAGGCGGTCCGCCAAGCCATCCGCAGCACCGGCGCCCGCCTCTGGTTCCTCCCGCCCTACTCACCCGACCTCAATCCGATCGAGCAGGCCTTCTCCAAGATCAAACACTGGATGCGCAACGCGCAGAGGCGCGACTTCGAGGATACCTGGCGCCATCTCGGCCACCTCATCGGCACCATCGAGCCAAGCGAATGCCAAAACTACATCCGAAACGCCGGATACGGTTCCGTCTAAAACGGATATGCTCTAGATGGGCGCGGCTCTTGGGAAAGCGTTCCAGCGCACCGACCACCTCGCGCAGCGAGCGCGAGCCCGAGAGCTGACAGAACACCATCGCCTGGAGCTGGCTCCACGACGAGAGCCGCCGGACCCGATAGTCCGCCCGATGACGCTCCACCAGCCTGTCGAAACGCCAACGCGGAAACGCCTTCATCAAACCGCCGAAAACCGTATCCTGGTAGGGCATGGCTTGGGCTCCACTTCGAGCTTCGATTCAACAGGTCTTGCAAAAACCAAGTTGAATCCAAGCCATGCACCTTGTCTACCCTTCCTAAACCGGACAGCAGTGGATCAAGTCCGGGCATGACGAGTGTGGGGTGAGCGGGCGGGGCTCGGGCCCCGTGCCCCGGACCATGGTGCGGTGCACGGGGTGCGGTGGGAGTGCCAGCATTGCGGCATGCGAGACGAAAACCGACCGACCAGAACCGGCGGGCGCTCCTCTGTCGACCGCCTGCCGGACACACTGCGAGAGGCCGTGGACGCGGCCATCGCGGACGGCGCAACCATCGACGAGATCACCGCACGCATCCGGGAGGGGGGCGGGGAGTGCTCGCGCTCCGCCGTCGGCCGCTACGCCAAGAACCTGCGCGACGTGATCCGCCGGCAGCAGGAGGCCGATCGCATCGTCAAGGCCTGGGTGCAGGAGTTCGGCGCCCGGCCGGAGGGCGACGCCGGGCTCTTGCTGATCGAGACGCTGAAGACCATGACGCTCGCCACCATGGCCGCTCTCAGCGGCAGGGACGAGCCGGCGTCCCTGCAGGACCTCTCCCGCCTCTCGCTCATCCTCAAACGGATCGAGAGCACCGAGAAGCTCCGCAGGGACCGCGAGCGCGCGGAGAGGGAGGAGAAAGCGGAGAAGGCGGCGGAGAAGGCCGAGCCCGCCGACGGGGCCAAGCGCCAGGGCGGGCTCCCGCCGGAGACGGTCGCCGCCATCCACGAGGCGGTGCTGGGCAGGCCGCTCGGGCCTCCCCGCACGGTCACATCGGTGCCGGTGGACCCGTGGAATCCCGCTGACTTCCCCGCTGTCCCGGTTAATCCCGGCGAATCCCACTTAATCCCGGCTGATCCCGGATAATCCCACATCGAAATCGATGCCTCGTCCCACGGGATGACGGTGTGACGGTGCGCGAGATGCCGGCTTAGTCAGCTCCTTCAGGCGCCGGGCGGGTGCAAGCGGCGCGCCGTGCACCGCACCTCGGTCCGAGCTATTCCTGGTTCTGCCGGCCCGGCAACGCCTCTTCCGGTAGCGCCTGGGTGTCCGGGTCCGCCGGGCGGGGGAAGCCGGCGACCACCGCCTCCGCCGCGATGGCGCGGGCGGCGGCGGGGACCGCGGTGCGGAGCGCCATGCGGACCACCTTCGTCGGGTCGACGATGCCGGCGCGGGCGAGATCGCGGAAGCGCCGCTCGGCAGCATCGAAGCCCCAGCGCGGGTTGTCCTGCGCCAGCGTGCGGGCGACGGCGTAGGAGCCCTCGCCGCCCGCGTTCTCCACGATCCGTCGCATCGGGGCCTTGAGGGCAGCGTCCAGCGCGCTCACGCCCATGGCCTCGTCGCCGGAGCATCCGGCGCGGACCCGCCCGAGCGCGCGCGACGCCTGCACCAGGGCCAGGCCGCCGCCGGGCACAACGCCGTCCGCCGCCGCCGCGCGCGCCGCGTTCAGCGCATCCGTCGCGTGTTCCTTGCGGGCGCGCAGCTCCGTCTCGGTCGCGCCGCCGAGCCGCAGGTGGGCGATGCCGGCGGCGAGGCGGGCGAGGCGCTCCTGCAGCTTCTCGCGGTCGAAGCTCAGGTATTTTTCGGCCTCGGCCTCGCGCCGCAGCATGTCGCAGCGGTGCGCGATCTCCCGGGCGTCGCCGGCGCCTTCCACGATGGTGGTGCGCTCGCGGGCCACGTGCACGCGCTTCGCCGCGCCCATCATCGCGGGCTTCAGGTTCTCCAGCTTGTTGCCGAGCTCGTCGGTGACGATCTGGCCGCCGGTCGCGACCGCGATGTCCTCCAGCATCAACTTGCGCCAGCGCCCGAAGCCCGGCGCCTTGACCGCGGCGACGCGGAGCCCGCCTTGCTGCTTGTTCAGGATCAGCGTCGCCAGCGCCTCGCCCACGACATCCTCGGCGACGATGAGCAGCGCGTGCGAGGACTTCGCGAAGGCGCGGAGCGCCGGCACGATGGCATCGACGCTGGAGATCGGCTTCTCGTGCATCAGCACGTAGGCGTCTTCCAGCATCGCCGTCATGTCGCTGGCGTCGGTGACGAAGGCCGGTGACACGTACCCCTTGTCGAAGCTCATGCCCTCGTGCACCGAGAGCTCGGTCTCGACTCCCTGGGCCTCTTCGATGGTTACCACGCCGTCGGGGCCGAGCTGCGTGATTGCCTGCGCCAGGTGGTGCGCGATCTCCGCGTCGCCGCCGGAGGCCAAACGGGCCACGCGCTCCAGCCCGCCCTTCGCAGGCAGCGGGCGGGACTGGCGATCGAGCGCCGCCGTGACCGCGCCGAGCCCCCGCTCGATCCCGCGCATGACGCTCATGGGGTCCGCGCCCGCCGCCGTCGCACGGTGACCCTCCGCCATCAGCGCGGCGGCGAGCACCATGGCGGTGGTGGAGCCGTCGCCCACCTCGTCGGTCACCTTCGAGCCCACGTGGCGGATCAGGCGCCCGCCCATGTCCTCGAAGCGGTCGTCCAGGTCGATATGGCGCGCGACGGTGTAGCCGTCCGTCGAGACCCAGGGCTGGGCGTGGCGGCGCTCGATCAGCACCGCACGCCCGCCGGGGCCGAGAGTGGTGCCGACGATATCGCCGACGGTGGCGGCGCCCCGCAGCAGCGCGGCCTTGGCCTCGGGCCCTGTGCCGACCCGCTTCGGCCCCGGGATGCCGCCGATCATCATGGCGCGCGCACTCGTCGCGGCCAGCCGCTACCCAATACCCGCGAGGCGCGTGCGGCCTGCGGCTCAGCCCTCGTAGTCGATCGGGGTGGCCTCGCGGTCGTCCTCGTGCCGCACCCAGTAGAGGTCGCGCAGCCGCTCGGTCACCGGACCGGGGGCGCCGTCGCCCACGGGCTCATGGTCGATCTTCGTGACCGGCAGGATGCCGCCCGCCGTGCTGGTGAGGAAGACCTCGTCGGCGCCGCGCAGGTCGTCCGGCGAGACCGTGCCGACCTCGCCCTTCACGTTGAGCTCGCCGAGCAGGTCGAGCGCGGTGCGCCGCGTGATGCCTTCCAGGCAGGTGCCGCCCGGCGTGGTCGCGGTGCCGCCCTTCACGGCGAAGACGTTGAAGCCCGGCCCTTCGGCGATGTTGCCCTCCAGGTCCACCACCACCGGCATGTCGCAGCCCCGCTCGTAGCTCTCGAACAGCGCGCGGATCATGTCGCCCCAGTGGAAGTTCTTCGCCGTTGGGTCCACCGAGCCCGGCGGGATCCGCAGGTAGGAGCTCAGGTGCAGGTTGATGCCGCGCGCGCGCATCTCCTCGTCCGCGATCCAGACGAAGGGAATAACGAAGGCGATGAAGCGGTTCTCGCAGGCACGGGGGTCGCGGGTGCCCTTGGGCGGCATGCCCCGGGTGCAGAGCACCTCGACATAGGCGTCGCGCAGCTGGCTGAGCCGCATGAGCCGCATCAGGATCGCCACCACCTCGTCGCGTTCGTGGGGGATGGACATGCGGACGCTGGCGAGGCTCTTCTCGAAGCGGTCGAGATGGTGGCCCAGGCGGAAGAACTTGCCCCCCCAGACATGGACCACGTCGTAGGTGACGTCGGAGCGGGTGAAGCCCCAATCCAGGATCGGGATCCGCGCCTCGGCGATCGGCACATAGGCGCCCTCGACGAAGGCGGCGCCGTCGGCAAAGCGGTTCTCCAATCGAACGACGCCGTCGGGCGTCGCTTCCGTGACCCGTGTCATCAATGGCCTCCCCGGTTCGCAAATCGAGATCGGGCGACAGTGTGCCGCATCGCGCCCGCCGGCGCGACTCGGGCAAACGACGGCGGTATGGCGCGGCTGGCCGCTACGGTTTTCGCTCGGAGGCGAGGGAGCGCAAACGAAAATCGGCGTCGATTGGAACGCAGGCTCGATCGCCCCGGCATATGCGTTGCCCGCACATGCATTTGGGCCTATGTTTCGGGCGCTTTTCTGGCCAGGAGTACGAATCCATGGTTCCGAGGAAGTTGTTGAGTGCGCTCGCCAAGACGGGCGCGCTCGGGCTCGTCTTGATCGCGTTGGCTGGCTGCCCGCCCATGCAACAGGGCGGCGAGGGCGGCGAGGGCGGCGGCGGCGACATGCTGATGTCGATCCTGCCGCTCATCCTGATCTTTGTGGTGTTCTACTTCCTGCTGATTCGCCCGCAGCAGAGGAAGCAGAAGGCCCACCGCGAGATGCTGCAGAACGTGAACCGGGGCGACGATATCGTGACCACCGGCGGCTTGGTCGGGAACGTCGTCAAGGTCGGCCGCGGCGACACCCTGCTCGTGGAGGTCGCGCCCGACGTCAGGGTCCGGGTCATGCGCAACATGCTCTCGCAGATCATGCCGCGCCACGAGCAGTACGAGGAAGAAGACGACGACGAGGACGAAGAGGACGAGCGCGAGGACGAGACCCTCGAGGACGAGGACGAACGCGACGAAGACGACGACGACGAGGAGTTCGAGGACCTCGACGAGGAGGACGAGGAAGAAGAGGAAGAAGAGGAAGAAGACGACAGGCAGAGAAGGCGCAGGCGCTGATCGGGCCGTCCCTCTCACGCATATCCGATGCTCCGTACCCGTCTCTGGCAAGTCGCTGTCGTCGCGGTGATCATCGCCGCGGCGATCGTCTTCGCCGTGCCCAACCTGTTCAGCCGTGTCTCGCTGGAGAGCTACCCCACGTGGCTGCCGTCGAGTCAGGTCAACCTCGGCCTCGATCTCCAGGGCGGCTCCCACCTTCTGCTCGAGGTGCAGGTCGGCGACATCCTGCGCGAGCGGATCACCACCCTGGTCGATGACACGCGCGTGGCGCTCAGGCGCAACGGCATCAAGTACACCGGGCTGAAGGCGGCGCGGGACCGCGTCGTCTTCCAGCTCATCGATCCCGCCCAGATCGACGTCGCGGAAGAGGCGGTGGACGACCTCGACCCAGAGGCCGAGATCGACAGCGACTCCGGCGGGGCCTTCCAGATCGTGCTGACCGAGGAGGCGGTGGAGGGCCGCCGCCTCGCGGCGGTGAACCAGTCCATCGAGATCATCCGCCGCCGCATCGACGAGACCGGCGTGCGCGAGCCCACCATCCAGCGCCAGGGCGAGGACCGCATTCTGGTCCAGCTGCCCGGCGTGGACGACCCCGAGCGCATCAAGCGCCTGCTGGGCCGGACGGCGAAGCTCACCTTCCACCTGCTCGACGAGAACGTGACCGCGGAGGACCGGCGCTCGGGCCGCGTGCCGCTGGGCTCGCAGCGGTTGCCCGGCGACGAGCTCGATGCGGAGGGCGAGGAGATCTTCTACATCATCCGCAAGCGGGTCATGGTGAGCGGCGATTCGCTGGTCGATGCGGCGACCACGCGCGACCAGACCGGGCAGTGGGCGGTGAGCTTCCGCTTCGATTCCACCGGCGCGCGAAAGTTCGGCGACGTGACCACCGAGAACGTCGGCAAGCCCTTCGCCATCGTGCTGGACGGCCGGGTCATCAGCGCGCCGGTGATCCGCGAGCCCATCGTCGGCGGCAACGGGCAGATCACCGGCAACTTCACCGTCGAGGAGGCCAACGACCTCTCGCTCCTGTTGCGCGCCGGCGCGCTGCCAGCGCCCATGAAGATTCTGGAGGAGCGCACGGTCGGGCCCGATCTCGGCGCCGATTCCATCGAGGCCGGCAAGATCGCCTGCATCATCGGACTCGCCGCGGTGATCGTGTTCATGGTGCTCTACTACGGCCTGTTCGGCCTGGTCGCCGATCTCGCGCTGATTCTCAACCTGATTATCATGCTGGGCGTGCTGTCGCTGCTGCAGGCGACGCTGACGCTGCCCGGCATCGCCGGCATCGTGCTGACCATCGGCATGGCGGTGGACGCCAACGTGCTGATCTTCGAGCGAATACGCGAGGAGGCGAAAGCGGGCCGGGCGCCGTTCTCGGCCATGGAGGCCGGCTATCGCCGCGCCTTCACTACGATCATCGACTCCAACCTGACGACGCTGATCGCCGCCATCATCCTCTTCGTCATCGGCACCGGGCCGGTGAAGGGCTTCGCCGTCACGCTCGGGATCGGGATCGCCACCTCCATGTTCACCGCCATGCTGGTGAGCCGGATCATCCTGGTCGCCTGGCTGCGCCAGCGCCGGCCCGCAGCGCTGCCGCTCTAGGGAAGGGACGAACGTTCGCATGATCCTGGTGCGCACCTGCTACGGCTCCGACCCGGCTGCTATCCCCCGCCGTCATGCCCGGGCTTGTTCCGGGCATCCACAGGGCCGTGCAATTTCCCGATGGCGGCGAGGCACAGGCAATGCAAAGCCGTGGATGGCCGGATCAAGTCCGGCCATGACGAAAACAGAGCGTGGTGCGATGTACGCGTTCGGCGTGATCTCAGCCGGTATTCCGGGGCAGTAGGGTCCGCGTCATGTGGCGATTCCGACTCATCCCCGACAAGACGAAGATCCCGTTCCTGCGGCTGCGCCGCACCTTCTTCATCGTCTCGATCGTGCTCGCGGTGCTCTCGGTCGCGGTCCTGCTGGGCCGCGGGCTCAACTTCGGCATCGATTTCGCCGGCGGCATCCTGATCGAGGTGGGCACGGAGCGGGAAGCCGACATCGGGCAGATGCGGAGCGCGCTCACCGGCCTCGGCCTCGGCGAGATCGCGCTGCAGGAGTTCGGCTCGCCCAACGAGGTTCTCATCCGAATCGAGCGCCAGCCGGGCGATGCGGGCGCCCAGCAGGTGGCCGTCACCGCCGTGCGCGAGGCGCTCAGCGCGAACTACAGCGACACGCTGAGCTACCGCCGGGTCGAGACGGTGGGGCCCAAGGTCGGCGGCGAGCTGATCCAGGCCGGCATCATCGCGGTGGTGGTCTCGGTCTTCCTGATGCTGGTCTATATCTGGTTCCGGTTCGAGCTGCCCTTCGCCATCGGCGCGGTGATCGCGCTGCTTCACGACGTGCTGCTCTCGCTCGGGATCTTCGCGGCGCTCGGGCTGGAATTCAATTTGCCCATTGTCGCCGCGATTCTGCTCATCGTCGGCTATTCGATGAACGACACCGTGGTCGTGTACGACCGCGTGCGCGAGAACCTGCGCAAGTACAAGACGATGCCGCTTCTCGCGCTGCTCAACCAGAGCGTGAACGAGACCCTCGCGCGCACCGTCATCACCTCGATGACCACGCTGCTCGCCCTGCTCGCGCTGCTCATCTTCGGCGGTGCCGTCATCCGCGACTTCAGCTTTGCGATGATCTGGGGCGTGATCGTCGGCACGTATTCGTCGATCTTCATCGCAGGCGCGCTGCTGCTCTACGTGCAGCCGCAGCGGGGCGCCCAGAAGAAGAGCGTCGGCCAGGCCGAGCGAACCGCCGCCCTCGAAGAGGATCTGCCGCCCGCACGATTCGCGGCCGAGCCCGAGGCCGCCCTGCCGGAGCCCGAAACGCCGACGGCCAACGTCGCCGATATCGTCCGGGCCGCCGATGCGGCCGAGGCGGCCATCGTCGACGAGGACGGGGACGAGCCCGAGCCCGAACCCACCGGCTCGCGCAGGCAGCGCCGTGCGAGCTCGTCACGGGAGCGCCGGCGCCGGCGACGCAAGCACGGCAAGCGCTGAGCGCACCGTGGATATCACGCCGCTCGTCCCCGAAGGCCGGCAGATCATCGAGAGCTACGGCGACGACGGCTTCAGGATCAGCGGCGAGCGTTATCCGGGCCCGGTCATCGTCTGGCCCGAAGGCGTGGCGACCTGGGCGGTTCCGGACATCGGCGCTGCCGCAATCGAGACCCTCGATGCGGTGTTCTCCGCCGAGCCCCCGATCGAGATTCTGCTGATCGGCAGCGGCGCCACCTTCGAGATGGCGCCGCCGGCGTTGCGCGCGGCGCTCGGCACGCGCGGCCTCTCCATCGAGAGCATGGACACCGGCGCCGCCTGCCGCACCTACAACGTGCTGATGGCCGAAGACCGCCGCGTCGCCGCCGCCCTCATTCCCGCACGAACGGGCTGACCGCTTCTTCCACTTGGCCCGCCTCTTGGATTCCGGCAACTTTCCTGCGGTCGCGCGGGGTGAAGGCGGCGAACAGCACCGCCGCCCGGAAGAGCTGACCCCACATGCGAATGCTGCGGATGACGGTCTAGCCGCCCCCGAAGCCTGCCGCCGCCGATGCCGCGCATCACGCTCTCCCCGTCATCGCGTCAGGCACCGCCCGGAGGCGGAGGATGCCCGGCACCCGCACCCGCCTTGTAGGGCGGCGGCCGCGAGGCCGAGGCCACCAATGTGGCGTCCATCAGCGTGCCCTTGCGCAGGATCAGACTGGCGGCGTCCAGCTGGCGGTTGATCTCCTCGAACGCCGCCTCCAGAACAGCGCCTGCGTCCGCGCGAAAGCGGCAGATCGCGGTCTCGTCCGGCGTGCCGCCATCCAGCGCAAAGCCGCAGAAGCGCCCGAACGAGAGCCGGTCCAGCAGCGCCTCCTCCAGGCCGGGGTCCGACAGGTCGTAGAGCGCCTGAAGATAGAGCGCCTTCAGCATCGAGAGCGGCGCATAGGGCGGACGCCCTCGCCGCCCCTCGCGCACGCCCGGCGATTGAGGATGAATAAGCGGGGAGGGGGACGGGGGGAGGTGGAAGCGCCTCGGCAGATAGCCGCTTGCGCCATGCGCGCGCCAGCTATATGAAAGCCGCTCGGCAAGCGGGGCCCGCCATGAAGAAAGACATTCATCCCGACTATCACGAGATCACCGTGGTTCGGACCGACGGCAGCACCTTTACCACGCGGTCCACGTGGGGCAAGGCGGGCGACACGCTCACGCTCGATATCGACCCGCTCTCCCACCCGGTGTGGACCGGCGGCGCCCAGCGGTTGGTCGACCGGGGCGGCCAGGTCTCGCGCTTCAACAAGCGCTTCGGGGATTTCGGCCTGAACTGACCTCTCGCGCGAGCCTGAAAAGTCTCGCGCGGTAAAGAGTCACGTTCCCCGAGGGGCCGCAAGCACGCATTCGAGTCCCGCGCGCGACTGAAGAGCCCCGCGAGCCCGGCCCGGTGAGACAACGACTTCATTTCTTGCGCGGGATTCGCCGGGATCGAGTGGGATTAAGCGAGATGAAGCGGGACAAAGCGGGATAAGGCGGGATTCGCCGGGATAGGCGGGATAAGGCGGGATTCGCCGGGATAAGCGGGATAAGGCGGGATTCGCCGGGACAAGTGGGATAAGGCGGGATTCGCCGGGATAAGGCGGGATGTCTCGTACCCCCAAGGGTCGTGCGAGCGGGGCTGGGTCAAGCTGTATCCCTTCCCGCAAGTGTTTCGCTCCTGCACATGGCCGGGTCACCTTGACGCAGACGCCGGGCGCCGTGCACCGCACCATGGTCCGGGTATGACGTCGTGGGCCGCGACCGACGTGGAGCTTGCGCGGGTCCTCGATCAGATGCAGTCGAAATGGAAGTGCTTGATGGTGCAGGCCTCGTCCTGGCACTGAACTCCGGTGGGCTGCGCCACCTTGCCGTGCACGGCGCATCCCCTCTCGGCCGCATTCCACACCCGCTGCTCCTTGGTCAGGTAGCCCGCCTTCACGACCACGTTGCCGCTATCGAGGTGCTCGATGACGGACGCCGATTGCGCGCAACCGGCAACGGCCAGGCAGACGATCCCGACAACCAGCAGACGTTTCATCGCTCCCTCCCTGCGTCGATCGCACCCCTTGGCTTGCCGGATTCCGTTGGAGGCTATCTCTCCTTGCCCGGAGGCGGCGGCGAGCCTTGCGCCTATCCGGTCTGGTCCACCCAGCCGTCCAGGTGCTCAGCCAAGAAATGGCCCGTGACCTTGATGTGGGTGAAGAGCCACTCGCCGTCGCGCTTCACCAGGTCGTCGTCGTACTCGGCGGCGAACCAGCGGGCCTTCTTCTCACCGTCGACCATCATGGTGCACCACATGATGAGGCACCACTTCGCGTTCGCCGTGTCGCCGTCCACCGTGATGATCGGGTTCATCACCGGGTGGATCGCGAAGACGATGTCGTCCTTGATGCCGACGAAGAACTCCCGGATCGCCGCCTTGCCCTCGTAGAGGCCGAACTGGCCGCCGTCCCAGATCGCGTCCTCGACAAAGAGGCTCGCCAGGCCGTCCGGGTCGTAGCCGTGATCGGCGTAGTAGCAGTACTGCGCCTTCATCCGCTTGATGTCCTCGATCGCGGTGAGCCGCGCCACCTGTTGCTCAAGGGTCAATTCGGCCATCGTCGTTCTCCCTGCGGGTCCGTCCCGCCCTGTCTGCTCGATGAGTTCCAGTCCCTCCCGGGGGCCGAAGGCGTCGTCCTCTGAACCTAGGGGGCTCCGCCGTGTGCCGCGCGCAGCTTGCGCATCCCCCGGAGCCAGCGCTCAGGGTCCGAGGCCTTGCGCTCGACGTAGTCCTGCACCGCGGGGTGGGGAAGGATCAGAAACTCCTCCCGCTCCATCGCCGCGATCACGCTCACCGCCACCTGTTCCGGCTCCAGCACGCCGTCCAGGCTGGCGACGCCTTCCTCGCTGCCCGTGAGCATCGCGGTGCGGACCGCCTGCGGGCAGAGCACCGAGACCCGCACTCCCCGGTCGCCGTAGACGATCGAGAGCCACTCGGCGAAGGCCACGGCGGCATGCTTGGTCACCGAATAGGTCGCCGATTCCACGTGGCTGAGCAGCCCCGCCGCCGAGGCCGTGTTGACCAGATAGCCGAAGCCGCGCGCCGCCATCCTGGGCGCCACCGCCCGGGCCGCGTAGACGTGGGCCATGACGTGGATGTCCCAGTTCTGGCGCCACTCCTCGTCCGGGGCATCGACGCCACCCATGCGCGCGATCCCGGCGTTTGAGACGAACACGTCGATGGGCCCGAAGGCGTCCTCCGCCGCGGCGGCGAGGCGCTTGATGTCGGCTTCGTCGGCCACATCGCAGGGCACAGCCAGGGCGTCGATCTCGGCGGCGGCCTCCAGCAGGGCGTCTTCGCGAAGATCGGCCAAGACAATGCCCCGCGCGCCTTCCGCGTGGAAACGGCGTGCGAGCGCGAGCCCGATCCCGCTCGCGCCGCCGGTGACGACCGCCGACTTGCCCTCGATCTTCAACGGCTGCTCCCCATCGCTCACGCCGGCCTGTTTCCGCGCCCCCCGTCCACATCGTAGATCGCCGCGGTGACGTAGGAGGCTTCGTCCGAGCAGAGCCACAGTACCATGGTGGCGATCTCCTCGGGCTGGCCGATGCGCTTCAGCATCGAGCCGGTCTTGCCGAGCGCGATCGCGGCCTCGGCACCGATGGAATGCTCCCACATGTCGGTGAGGACGAGGCCCGGGCGCACGCAGTTCACGCGGATGCCGTGCTCGGCATACTCGTGGGCGAGGCCCTTGGTGAAGGAGTCCACGGCGCCCTTGGACGCGGCGTAGGGCACGTCGCTGGGCAGCCCGCCGTAGCGGGCCGAGATCGAGCCCACGTTCACGATGGAGCCGCCCTTGCCGCCGTGCTGGGTGGACATGCGCGGCAGGACTTCGCGGGCCACGATGAAGAGGCCGATCACGTTCACATCGAAGACCTCCCGCAGGCCTTCGGTCGTCATGTCCGGGATCGGGGTCTCGTAGTCGATCGCGGCGTTGTTGACGATGGCCGAGACCGGCCCGAGCTCGTCGTCGACCGTCTCCAGCATCCGCAGGATGTCGTCTTCCTTGCCCATATCCGCCCGGATCGCGATGGCGCGCTGCCCCGCCTTCCGGATCTCGGCCGCGACCGCCTCCGCACGGTCCCTGGCGCGGGCGTAGTTGACCGCGACGTCGTAGCCCTTGGCTCCGGCGAGCCGCGCGACGGCGGCGCCGATCCCGCGGCTCGCGCCCGTGACGATCATGACCTTGGACATGCCCCACCCCCGGACCGTGCGGTGCCGGCCGCCGATTAGCCTTGGCAATGCGACCGTGTAGTATGCCCCGCCCCTAGGTTGCTTGTCCGCCCAACTCCGGAGTCCCTGCGTGCCCGGCATTACCGCCTATGGCGCCTACTTGCCGCGCCGGCGCCTCCAGCGATCGGCGATCGCCGCCGCCAACACCTGGTTCGACGCCTCGCTCCGCGGCCTCGCCCGCGGCGAGCGCACCATGTGCAGCTGGGACGAGGACACGGTGACGATGGCCGTGGAGGCGGCGCGCGACTTGGGCCCGGTCGGGCCGGTCCAGGCGCTCTTCCTGGCTTCGACCACGCACCCGTTCGCCGTGCGCCAGAACGCCGGCATCGTCGCGGAAGCGCTCAACCTCGGCAGCGAGCTCCGCACCATGGATGTGGCGGGCTCGCTCCGCGCCTCGACCACCGCGCTGATGAGCGCGCTCGACGCTGCGGCCGCCGGATCGCAGGCGCTCGTGGTGACAGCTGACCGGCGCAAGGCCCGCGCCGGCAGCCCGATGGAGATGCTCTCCGGCGACGGGGCGGCCGCTCTCCGGATAGGCACCGAGGGCGAGATCGCGACGCTGCTGGGGTCCGCGACCGTCGCCGCAGACTTCATCGACCATTTCCGCGCGAGCGGCGACGCCTACGACTACGCCTGGGAAGACCGCTGGATTCGCGACGAAGGCTGGCTGAAGCTGGTGCCGCAGGCGGTCGCGCGAGCCCTCGCAGCGGCTGGCGTCGAGCCCTCCAGCGTCGACCGCCTGATCGTCCCGTGCCACCTCAGGCGCGTGCCGGAGGGTGTCGCCAAGGCCTGCGGCATTGCCGCCGACGCGGTCGCGGACCCGATGATGGGCACGGTCGGCCAGTGCGGCACGGCGCAGCCGCTGCTCATGCTGGCGGCCGAGCTGGCGAATGCCGCGCCGGGGCAGACCATCGTCGTCACCGGGTTCGGGCAGGGCTGCGACGCGCTGGTGTTCCGCGCGACCGACGCGATCGGCGCGGCCCGGCCCAAACAGGGCGTCGCCGGGTGGCTGGAACGCAGTGTCGAGGAGACTAACTACAGCAAGTTCCTGACCTACTGCGGCGTGGTCGAGCGCGAGTACGGCAAGCGCGCCGAGCTCGACCGCTCGCCCGCGCTCACCGCGCAATACCGCAACCGCGAGGGCGTGACCGGCTTCGTCGGCGGTCGCTGCACGCGCTGCGGCACGGTGCAATACCCGAAGGCGATCTACTGCGTGAACCCCAACTGCGGCGCCAGGGACACGCAGGAGCCCCACCCCATGGCGGACGTCCCGGCCACGGTGAAGACCTTCACGGCCGACCATCTCGTCTTCTCCATGGACCCGCCCGCCTACCTCGGCCTCGTCGAGTTCGAAGGCGGCGGCCGGACCATGGTTGAGTTCACGGAGGTGGACCCCGAGAGCTTCGACGTCGGCACACCCGCGCGCATGCGCTTCAGGATCAAACACGTGGATGAACGGCGCGGCATGCGTCAGTATTTCTGGAAGGCCGCGCCCGACTAGGGCCCCGCGACGCGAGGGGAACGAACATGGCCAGCGGAATTCGAGACAAGGTCGCGATCCTCGGGATGGGCTGCTCGAAGTTCGGCGAGCGCTGGGATGCCGAGCCCGCGGACCTGATGGCCGAGGCGTTCGAGGAGTGCATCGGCGACGCCGGTATCGAACGCTCGCAGATCGATGCAGCGTGGCTGAGCACGGCGTTCGACTCCGTCAACGTCGGGCCGAGCGCGCTTCCGCTCGCGACCGCGCTCAGGCTCGGCTACATCCCCGTCACCCACGTCGAGAACATGTGCGCGAGCGGCACGGAAGCCTTCCGCGGCGCCTGCTACGCGGTTGCCTCGGGCGCTGCGGACTTCGCGCTCGCCCTCGGCGTGGAGAAGCTGAAGGACACCGGTTACGGCGGCCTGCCGGCCCGGACCCGCGGCGTGACCGCCGACCTGTTCTCGCCGAACGTTTCCGCGCCCGGCGCCTTCGCGCAGCTCGCGGCCGGCTATCGCGGCGCCCACGGCATCGACAGGGACGATCTCAAGCGCGCCATGGCCCACGTCTCGGTCAAGAGCCACGCGAACGGCGCGCGCAATCCCAAGGCGCACCTCAGGCGAGAGATCACGCACGAGCAGGCCATCGACGCACCGATGGTCGCCGAGCCCATCGGCCTGTTCGATTGCTGCGGCGTGAGCGACGGCGCGGCCTGCGCGATCGTCACCACGCCCGAGATCGCCATGACGCTGGGCAAGACCGATGTCGTGACGGTCAAGGCCCTGCAGCTCAGCGTCTCCAACGGCGAGGAGATCGGCTTCAACGCCTGGAACGGCGCCCACTTCAAGACCACGCGCATCGCCGCCCAGCGCGCCTACGAGGAGGCCGGGATCGACGACCCGCGCAAGGAGATCAGCGCGACCGAGGTCCACGACTGCTTCTCCATCACCGAGCTGGTGACCATGGAGGACCTCGGCCTCGCCGACGAGGGCGAGGCCTGGAAGGCCGTGCTCGACGGCCGCTACGACGCCGACGGCGACATGCCGTGCCAGATCGACGGCGGCCTGAAGTGCTTCGGCCACCCCATCGGCGCCTCCGGCCTGCGCATGCTCTACGAGATCTACCTGCAGTTCCACGGCCGCGCGGAGGAACGCCAGATCGATTCCATGCGCTACGGCCTGACCCACAACCTGGGCGGCCATCCCGTGCAGAACGTGTGCAGCGTCGCCATCGTCGGGCACTACGACGGCTGAACGGTCCGCCGGGCCCCGGGCCTCCCGGGCCGTGAACTACGAGGCGTTCACACCTTCATGCGCGCGCGGCCCATCGCCGCCGTGCTTTCCACCTTGAAGCGCCGGATGGCGTTGTCCGCTTCCATCAGCTCCTGCGTTCCGAGCACGCCGGCCTGGTCGCCGGCGGTCCCGTTCAGCACGTCGTTCGGGTGCTTGTGGTCGACGAAGCCTAGGTTGACCGTCCCCAGCTCGTAGCCCATCAGGCACTGCAATTGGCGGGGGAAGGTCCGCGCCTCCTCCATCGGCACGGCGAGATACTGGTTCTCCTCCTGCCGCAGCCAGCCGAGCGCGTAGTGGAGCGCCACACCGCAGCGCGCGGCGTTCGAGCGGTTGGCGCCCCCGCCATGGATCGCGCTGCCGACGTAGATCAGCAGCGAGCCCGCCGGCATCTCGGCCTGCGCGATCTCGTCCGGCTGCGGAACGCGCGCGTCGGGCCAGCGGTGGCTCCCCGGCACGATGCGGGTCGCCCCGTTCTCCTCGGTGAAGTCGGTGACCGCCCACATGGTCGCCAGCGTCAGCGGCGGCGCCGGGTTCTGGATGGGATAGAGGCCGGTGTCCCGATGCATGACCTGCGCGGTCTCGCCGGGCTCGATGTGCATGACCCCGGTGTAGTGGATGCGGTAGCGCGCGCAGTAGGGCCCGAGCACGCGGTCGGCGGTCTCCAGCAGCAGCGGATGCACCGCCATGTCGCGCGATATCGGGCAGCGCGAGAGCAGCGCGCCGAAGCGCTTCGTCCGGCTGCCGAAGAAGCTGTCGGGGTCGCCCAGCGCCGTCGCCTCCAGGTGCGGCGCCAGCTCGCCCGAGAGCCGCGCGAGCGCCTCCGCGCCGAGCAGCCCCCGCACGATCGCATAGCCCTCCCGCTCGATCGCCGCCGCCACCTGCTCTGCGCCGGCGCCCGCATCGAATGACTTGAGCCTCGCCATGGTCCGTCCCGTTCCAGCCGCTCGCGATGGTAGCCCCGTTGCCCGCCGCGCCATAGACCCCCATGCCATCCGCCCCGCCTCCCCGGCCCGGCGGGACAGGACGACAAGCATTCTGGTGAGATTCCCCGAAACAAGCGGGATTCGCCGGGACAAGTGGGACAAGAGGGATTGAAGTGGGATTCGCCGGGATGTGTGGGATCGAGCGGGACAAGAGGGACTGAAGTGGGATTCCCCGGAACAAGTGGGATCCGCCGGGATAAGCAGGATTAAGCGGGACAGGAGGGATTGAAGTGGGATTCCCCGGAACAAGCGGGATTCGCCGGGATAGGTGGGATTGAGCGGGACAAGAGGGATTGAAGTGGGATTCCACGGAACAAGCGGGATTCGCCGGGATAAGTGGGATTCCGTGGGACAAGTGGGATTCGCTGGGATACGCGGGATTATGCGGGACAAAGCGGGATGAGTGGGATAGGCGGGGCAAATCGCGACAAAGCGGGACAAAGCGGGATGAAGCGGGATAAGTGGGATAAGTGGGATAAGTGGGATAAGGCGGGATAAGTGGGATAAACCGGGACAGGGCGGGATGCGCCGTACGCCAGTCGCCCGCGCCCGAGCCGCGCACGACGTCAATGGCCCCGCGCGCCCGATAGCGGCGCGCACTTCGGTCCGGAACACACCTCCCTCGTTCGCGACATCGACCCGCTCCCGCACCGCATGCCGCGATCCTGCAGCAGGCTCCGCGCCCCGTGCACCGCACCATGTTTCGGGCGGTCTGGTGTCGCACCCTCCCAATCCGTCATGCCCGGACTTGATCCGGGCATCTTCCTCCACCGGCTCTGTCGGAGCGTGGACGGGCACGTGGATGGCCGCATCAAGTGCGGCCATGACTGCGTGAGAGAATGCCACTGCCGGCGAGAGTTAGTGCCGATCTAGTGTCGAACTGCCGTTGAAGGTGAGAGGGCGCAGAATTTCAGCGGGGAATCAGGGCTGATCCGCTCGAATTAATCGAGGATTTGGGGTGGTTGCCCCCCGGCGATCTTGCATGAAGGCCGCCGGAGGGCTTGTCTCGGTGACGGTGATATCAACCTGAGACGGCCCCAATGTCGCACAAGCTGTTCCGGCACTCCATCCATTCGAATGCCCGGGTCTGGGCTTTTCTCAAGCGCGTCGATGCGGCGGAGGCGGAGGCCTGCCGAGCGGCCGGCTGTCCGCGCTGCGGCGGCACGCTTCACAGCGCGACCTACCCGCGCAAGCCCTACGGTCTGGCGGTGGATCTTCGGGACGACGCGCGGCGCTTCAGCTTGTGCTGTTCGTCATGCCGGCGCCGCGTGAAGCCGCCGTCGGTGCGTTTCTTCGGGCGCCGCTTCTACGTCGGGGCGCTGTTCCTGGTGGTGAGCGCGCTGGCTGTGGCCGGCGGCGTGCGGTTGCAGACGATCGCGCGGCGGTGCGGGGTTCCGGCCTCGACGCTGAAGCGCTGGCGGCGCTGGTGGCTGGAAGTCTTCCCGCTGACCCGGGAGTGGGGGGCGAAGCGGGGCGCGCTGGCGGCGCCCCCCGCCGACGTGCCGCTGCGCTGGCTGCTGCGCACCATGCGGGGCCGCGGCTTCCGCTCGCGGCTGTTGCGCAGCCTGGTCTGGCTGATGCCGTGGACCGGCTTTTGCGCGCTCGGCGCCGGGCCGGCGGCGCCCGCAGAAAACGTTTCTGTCATGAACGGATAGGGCGCTCTACATGGGCATCTCCCCGACACGGCCAGGGAGAGATGCCGCCATGGACAGCAACAACGGAGGGGGCGACCGCGACCGGTGGGCGCGGCTGCGCTTCGCGGTCGTCGGGCCGTTGCTGGCCTCGCCGCCGCCCACGGGGCAGTTGCGGGCGGAGCTGGAGCGGCTGTCGCAACGCGACTGGGATCACCCGTCCGGCAAGGGGCCGGTGCGCTTCTCGGTGTCGACGATCGAACGCTGGTACTACCAGGCACGGGCGGCGGACCGGGATCCGGTCAAGGCGCTGCGCCGCCGGCCGCGCACCGATGCCGGCCGCGAGCGGGCGATGTCGCCGGCGCTGATCGAGGCGCTGCGCGGCCAGTACCGGGCGCATCCGTCGTGGTCGGGGCAGCTGCATTACGACAACCTGCGGGCGCTGGTCGAGGTCGATCCGGCGCTCGGCCCGATGCCCTCCTACGCGACGCTGACCCGGGCAATGCGCAATCGCGGGTTGGTGCGCCAGCGCCGCCGGCGGCGCTTCGACCGGGAACCCGAGCGGGCGCCGGTCGAGCCGCGCGAGGTGCTGAGCTTCGAGGTCTCGCGCAGCCATGCGCTCTGGCACACCGACTTCCATCATGCCCGGTGCCGGGTGCTGACCGCGTCCGGCGCCTGGCGCACGCCGATCATGCTCGGCTTCCTCGACGACCACTCGCGGGTGGGTTGCCACCTGCAGTGGTACCTGGAGGAGACCGCCGAGGTCTTCGTCCACGGGCTCTGCCAGGCCTTCATGAAGCGCGGCCTGCCGCGCGCGCTCATGAGCGACAACGGCTCGCCGATGATGGCGGGGGAGGTCGAGGAGGGGCTGCACCGGCTCGGCATCATCCACTCCAGGACCCTCGCGGGGGCGCCTCATCAGAATGGCAAGATGGAGGTCCTGTGGGCCTCGGTCGAGGGCCGCCTGATGGCCATGCTCGAAGGCGTCGAGCCGCTCACCCTGAAGACGCTCAACGACGCGACCGTCGCCTGGGTCGAGCAGGACTACCACCGCCGGGTGCACCGCGAGCTCGGCACCACGCCGCTCAAGCGCCTGCTCGACAGCGACGATGCGTCGAGGCCCTGCCTCGGCCGCGACGAGCTCAGGGCGGCGTTCCGCATCACCGTGAAGCGCACGCTGCGGCGCTCGGACGGAACCGTGTCGCTCGAGGGCATCCGCTATCAGGTTCCCGCGCCGTGGCGCCACCTGAGCACGCTGTGGATCCGCTATGCGCGCTGGGACCTGGCCAGCGTTGATCTGGTCGACGGCCGAAGCGGCGAGCGGCTGTGCACCCTCTACCCGCTCGACCGGCGCGGCAATGCCGGCGGTATGCGCCGCCCGGCCGGGCCCGGCGACAACGATGGCGGCGGCAGCGCCGGCGGGGGCGAAGCCGCGCCGCTGCTCAGGCGCATCCTCGACGACCAGGCCGCGACGGGCCTGCCGCCGGCCTGGCTGCCTCACGCCGAAAGCCCCGGGCCGGGCGAAGACGACGATCGGGGAGACCCCTCATGAACCGCGAAATGCTCACGCTGTACGGCCTCAAGTGGAACCCCTTCTCCACCGACCTCCCGGTCGATGGCCTGATGACCACACCCGCCGTCGAGAACTTCTGCCGCAGGGTCGAACGGCATCTGGTGCGCCAGGGCGGCTTCGCCCTGATCGGCGGCCCGCCCGGCATCGGCAAGAGCGTGGCGCTGCGGTTGCTCGCCGAGCGCCTTGAGCGCATCGACAGGTTGAGCGTCGCGGTCCTCACCCATCCGTCCTCCAGCGTCGCCGACTTCTACCACGAGATCTCCGACCGCTTCGCCATCACCATGGCCCACAACAATCGCTGGAATGGGATCAAGGGACTGCGGCAGCGCTGGCTCGACCACCTCGACGACACGCGCATGCGCCCACTCCTGCTGGTCGACGAGGCACAGGAGCTGCCCAACGCGGTGCTGACCGAGATGCGCCTGCTCTCCTCGACCGACTTCGACTCGCGCACCATCCTTGGCGTGGTGCTGGCCGGTGACAACCGGCTGCTCGCAAAACTGCGCACGCCGGAGCTGCATCCCATCGACTCCCGCATCCGCCAGCGCCTCCTCATGACGCGTCCCGAAGACGAGGATCTACTGCGCCTCCTCGACCACCTGCTGGAGGAGGCCGGCAACCCCGCCCTGATGACCGCCGGCCTCAAGGACACCCTCGTCGCCCATGCCGGCGGCAACCCCAGGACGCTCACCGTCATGGCCGATGCGCTGCTCGCCGCCGGCGCCGATCAGGATCGTGAAGTGCTCGACGAAAAGCTCTTCCTGGAGACCTGGGGGGAGCCCACCAAGACCAGGAGAGCGCGCCGGTGAAGGGCTTCCCGACCCGAAGCCCGGCCGACCTTGAGGACCGCCCGAGCCGGCAGCAGTGGCTGGTCGACGGCCTCTGGGGACGCCAAGCCGTCGGCATCGTCGGCGGCGAACCCAAGTGCGGCAAATCCTTCCTGGCTCTGGACCTCGCCGTGGCCGTCGCCGCCGGCGTTCCCTGTCTGCGCCGCTTCGCCGCCAAACAGCCCGGACCGGTCCTGCTGTTCGCGGCCGAGGACGCCGGCCACATCGTGCGCGCCCGGCTTGAGGGCATCGCCCGGGCAGCCGGCGCCAGCTTCGAGACGCTCGACATCGCCGTCATCGACGCTCCCATCCTGCGCCTCGACCATGCCAACGACCGGCAGCGTCTGCGCGAGACCGTGCAGCGCATCGCGCCACGCCTCGTGGTCCTCGACCCCCTGGTCCGCCTGCACGGCGTCGATGAAAACACCGTCGCCGAGGTCGCTCCCATACTCGGCTTCCTGCGCGACCTCCAGCGCCGCTTCGAGACCGCCGTCCTGCTCGTCCACCATGCCCGCAAGAGCGGTGCCAGCCGGCCGGGCCAGGCGCTCAGGGGGTCGTCCGAGCTCCATGCCTGGGGCGACAGCAACCTCTATCTGCGCCGCCGCGACAAGCAGATCGTCATGACCGTCGAGCATCGCGCCGCTCCAGGCCTCGCCGACATCGAGATCGAACTCGCCGATGACGGCGAGGGACCCGCCCTGCGCTTGCGGCGGCCGGTGCCGGCCGAGGCCGCGCCGGAGCCGGAAACACCCGAACGGCGCATCCTCCAAGCCCTCGCCGACGCCGATGCACCGCTCTCGCAGCGCCAGATCCGCGAGCGCGCGGCAACCCGGCCCGCAACCGTCGCCGAAGCGCTGAGCAAGCTCGTCCGCGCCGGGCGCGTCGAACGCGCACCCCAGGGCGGTTACCGCCTCGCCGCCGAAAACGCGGCGCCGCCGGCCGCCGTCAACCACGCGGGCCGCAACGACGCGTTACCGAAAACCGTTACCGCCTCGAACCCCTAGGGAGGCAGGGTAACGGTAACGGGTAACACCCCTCGCCAGCCCCCGTTGCCGCACTGCGTCGAGCGATCGGCCCGTGGCCGGAAGCTTGCTTACGGCCATGGATGCACTCCGTCGGATGGACGGCGGGGGGTCACCCGAAGGGCCGGAGCGAAGCGGAGGAGCCGCGTAGCGGCTTGACCCGCCGACGGCCGTCCGACACCCCCGGTCACCCCACCAGCCGCGAACGATGCCCATCAAACAAACCGATCACCGCGCCATCAGATACCGAGAGCGCGCTCAAAGGCAAGGCGAATGAGTTCAGGCGTCTACGAGGCTACCACGTTATAGTGAGACTAGGGAAATCTGGTCCTAATGGAGGAATGTGCGCTGTGGCGTATTTCGACATCGTGACGCTGATCTTTGGCGGCCGGATATCGACTGCCTGATCCCCGCCGGGTGAGCAGAATGCAGCGATTAGACGCGAGATCGGAACGCTACGGGAACATCGTGACATGGATGGCCGCGGTCTGCCATCCGCCGGCAGGCGGCTTGGTCGAGCGGCGATGTCGGAGGTGGGACAACCGGTCAGCCGGTGTCGAGGTACGGCACCGCGCCGACCAGCGAGCGCATCCGCTCCGCGTGGCCGGCCCGCACCTGCGCAAGGGCCAGCGCCATCATCACCACCAGCGCCAGCCCGACACGGGTCTTCATCTTAGCGAGCCCGCGGATGTAGTGGGTCTCGAAGTTGAAGCTGTTGTCGAGGCGGCTGTTGATCCTCTCTATCGCAGAGCGCCGGTTGTAGCCGCGCCGCCAGGACGGGCTGCCCCAGGGCGTCGGGGTGAAGACGCGCCGGTCGTTCTTGTCGAGATCGATGCGCACGATGCGGCCGTACTCGCCGGGCTCCACCCCGCCCGCCCGGTGGCACGCCTTGCTGCCTGCACAGTCGAAGCCGAAGGCCGCCGCCGGGCAGCGGTATTTCAGCGTGCCGCAGAGGCCGCGCTCGGCCTCGAAGCCCTGGAAGGCCATGGCGCGGACCTCGCCGGTCTGGGGGCAGATGCAGGACACGCGGCCGCGCTCGTCGTGAACGACGACGTCGGCGCGGTTGGGGAACAGCGCCCGCGTGATCGGCTTCGTCGGATCATAGCCCGGCTCCTCCTTCTCGGCCTTCCACATCAAGCGCGTGTCGACCAGCGGCCGAATGGCCCACTTATCCCAGAGCAACTTCTTCTGGGGAGCGTTGTCGAGACCGCGGTCGGCGCTGAAGTCGTCGCAGCGCTCCACCATTTCCGGCGCTCTTGCGAACAGGTTCTCCAGCATCTTGGGGAGCATCTTGACCTCCGAGTCCGACGCCCGCGTCACCTCGAAGGCCACCGGGACCTCGTAGTGGGTGTCGGCGATCAGGTGGAGGCCGTAGCCGAACCATGATTTCACCTTCTTCCAGATCGCGCCGGTCTTGGCGTTCACCCCGCTCGTCTCATGCTTGCCCCAGTCGGCGTCGGGGTCGGAGGTCTTCCCCTTGTCCTCGGCAACCCGGCCCGTCGAGTGGCTCTCGATCGCCTTGCCGTCGTAGCCGAGATGGCGGCCGAAGTCGGGCAGCTCTTCGAAGAGCGACGCGCGCAGGCTCTCGACCATTGCGGACACCAGGCTGCACTCGTTCTCAAGCAGCACGACGCGCCGCAGGAAGCGCGAGAAGTTCCAGTGGCTGGGCACCGTCGAGCGGACCTGCGCCGGATGCGCCACCGCGCATGGTGGCTCCTTCGTACCTGCGCGAAGCTCCAACACGGGCGCGCTCTGGAAAGGCAGCGGGTCGAACCCGCAGAGTTCCAGGAGCGCCGGGTTGCGGCCCATCTCCCGCAGCAGCGACTGGATCGAGGCGTGCTGGAACACCACGCCCGCGATCAGCGCACGCCACATCGACCGCACCGGGTAGTCGTTGCGCCCGCGACCTCGCCCGGCCTCAAGCGCAGCCACGATCTCCTCGTCGGGCAGGGTGTCGAGCACCAGACGCAGGCGATCCAGGTCCGGCAGGCCTTCGACAGCCTGCCAGGAAAAGGGTAGCTTCTCCGTTGTCGCCATCACGTTCTCCCTACCAGGGCTGGTGGATGGAACGAGGGCCTCTGGCCCGATGGCGACACCTTCTATCCGATTCGGGCGGGACGACGCGACGGGGCCGGAAGTGAGCCTGGGAGCGTCGTCGGCTATGGGGTGGAAATCCTCGATCCGCCCTATCCGCCGATCTCAGGGCCGCAGATGTCTGCGAAGCCGCCGGGGTAAGAAAAATCTCGGATCAGCTGGAGCCCTTGATCACCAAGGGATGCGTGACAGCGCACACGCCTCTAATGGAGGAATGTGCGCTGTGGCGTATTTCGACATCGTGACGCTGATCTTTGGCGGCCGGATATCGACTGCCTGATCCCCGCCGGGTGAGCAGAATGCAGCGATTAGACGCGAGATCGGAACGCTACGGGAACATCGTGACATGGATGGCCGCGGTCTGCCATCCGCCGGCAGGCGGCTTGGTCGAGCGGCGATGTCGGAGGTGGGACAACCGGTCAGCCGGTGTCGAGGTACGGCACCGCGCCGACCAGCGAGCGCATCCGCTCCGCGTGGCCGGCCCGCACCTGCGCAAGGGCCAGCGCCATCATCACCACCAGCGCCAGCCCGACACGGGTCTTCATCTTAGCGAGCCCGCGGATGTAGTGGGTCTCGAAGTTGAAGCTGTTGTCGAGGCGGCTGTTGATCCTCTCTATCGCAGAGCGCCGGTTGTAGCCGCGCCGCCAGGACGGGCTGCCCCAGGGCGTCGGGGTGAAGACGCGCCGGTCGTTCTTGTCGAGATCGATGCGCACGATGCGGCCGTACTCGCCGGGCTCCACCCCGCCCGCCCGGTGGCACGCCTTGCTGCCTGCACAGTCGAAGCCGAAGGCCGCCGCCGGGCAGCGGTATTTCAGCGTGCCGCAGAGGCCGCGCTCGGCCTCGAAGCCCTGGAAGGCCATGGCGCGGACCTCGCCGGTCTGGGGGCAGATGCAGGACACGCGGCCGCGCTCGTCGTGAACGACGACGTCGGCGCGGTTGGGGAACAGCGCCCGCGTGATCGGCTTCGTCGGATCATAGCCCGGCTCCTCCTTCTCGGCCTTCCACATCAAGCGCGTGTCGACCAGCGGCCGAATGGCCCACTTATCCCAGAGCAACTTCTTCTGGGGAGCGTTGTCGAGACCGCGGTCGGCGCTGAAGTCGTCGCAGCGCTCCACCATTTCCGGCGCTCTTGCGAACAGGTTCTCCAGCATCTTGGGGAGCATCTTGACCTCCGAGTCCGACGCCCGCGTCACCTCGAAGGCCACCGGGACCTCGTAGTGGGTGTCGGCGATCAGGTGGAGGCCGTAGCCGAACCATGATTTCACCTTCTTCCAGATCGCGCCGGTCTTGGCGTTCACCCCGCTCGTCTCATGCTTGCCCCAGTCGGCGTCGGGGTCGGAGGTCTTCCCCTTGTCCTCGGCAACCCGGCCCGTCGAGTGGCTCTCGATCGCCTTGCCGTCGTAGCCGAGATGGCGGCCGAAGTCGGGCAGCTCTTCGAAGAGCGACGCGCGCAGGCTCTCGACCATTGCGGACACCAGGCTGCACTCGTTCTCAAGCAGCACGACGCGCCGCAGGAAGCGCGAGAAGTTCCAGTGGCTGGGCACCGTCGAGCGGACCTGCGCCGGATGCGCCACCGCGCATGGTGGCTCCTTCGTACCTGCGCGAAGCTCCAACACGGGCGCGCTCTGGAAAGGCAGCGGGTCGAACCCGCAGAGTTCCAGGAGCGCCGGGTTGCGGCCCATCTCCCGCAGCAGCGACTGGATCGAGGCGTGCTGGAACACCACGCCCGCGATCAGCGCACGCCACATCGACCGCACCGGGTAGTCGTTGCGCCCGCGACCTCGCCCGGCCTCAAGCGCAGCCACGATCTCCTCGTCGGGCAGGGTGTCGAGCACCAGACGCAGGCGATCCAGGTCCGGCAGGCCTTCGACAGCCTGCCAGGAAAAGGGTAGCTTCTCCGTTGTCGCCATCACGTTCTCCCTACCAGGGCTGGTGGATGGAACGAGGGCCTCTGGCCCGATGGCGACACCTTCTATCCGATTCGGGCGGGACGACGCGACGGGGCCGGAAGTGAGCCTGGGAGCGTCGTCGGCTATGGGGTGGAAATCCTCGATCCGCCCTATCCGCCGATCTCAGGGCCGCAGATGTCTGCGAAGCCGCCGGGGTAAGAAAAATCTCGGATCAGCTGGAGCCCTTGATCACCAAGGGATGCGTGACAGCGCACACGCCTCTAATGGAGGAATGTGCGCTGTGGCGTATTTCGACATCGTGACGCTGATCTTTGGCGGCCGGATATCGACTGCCTGATCCCCGCCGGGTGAGCAGAATGCAGCGATTAGACGCGAGATCGGAACGCTACGGGAACATCGTGACATGGATGGCCGCGGTCTGCCATCCGCCGGCAGGCGGCTTGGTCGAGCGGCGATGTCGGAGGTGGGACAACCGGTCAGCCGGTGTCGAGGTACGGCACCGCGCCGACCAGCGAGCGCATCCGCTCCGCGTGGCCGGCCCGCACCTGCGCAAGGGCCAGCGCCATCATCACCACCAGCGCCAGCCCGACACGGGTCTTCATCTTAGCGAGCCCGCGGATGTAGTGGGTCTCGAAGTTGAAGCTGTTGTCGAGGCGGCTGTTGATCCTCTCTATCGCAGAGCGCCGGTTGTAGCCGCGCCGCCAGGACGGGCTGCCCCAGGGCGTCGGGGTGAAGACGCGCCGGTCGTTCTTGTCGAGATCGATGCGCACGATGCGGCCGTACTCGCCGGGCTCCACCCCGCCCGCCCGGTGGCACGCCTTGCTGCCTGCACAGTCGAAGCCGAAGGCCGCCGCCGGGCAGCGGTATTTCAGCGTGCCGCAGAGGCCGCGCTCGGCCTCGAAGCCCTGGAAGGCCATGGCGCGGACCTCGCCGGTCTGGGGGCAGATGCAGGACACGCGGCCGCGCTCGTCGTGAACGACGACGTCGGCGCGGTTGGGGAACAGCGCCCGCGTGATCGGCTTCGTCGGATCATAGCCCGGCTCCTCCTTCTCGGCCTTCCACATCAAGCGCGTGTCGACCAGCGGCCGAATGGCCCACTTATCCCAGAGCAACTTCTTCTGGGGAGCGTTGTCGAGACCGCGGTCGGCGCTGAAGTCGTCGCAGCGCTCCACCATTTCCGGCGCTCTTGCGAACAGGTTCTCCAGCATCTTGGGGAGCATCTTGACCTCCGAGTCCGACGCCCGCGTCACCTCGAAGGCCACCGGGACCTCGTAGTGGGTGTCGGCGATCAGGTGGAGGCCGTAGCCGAACCATGATTTCACCTTCTTCCAGATCGCGCCGGTCTTGGCGTTCACCCCGCTCGTCTCATGCTTGCCCCAGTCGGCGTCGGGGTCGGAGGTCTTCCCCTTGTCCTCGGCAACCCGGCCCGTCGAGTGGCTCTCGATCGCCTTGCCGTCGTAGCCGAGATGGCGGCCGAAGTCGGGCAGCTCTTCGAAGAGCGACGCGCGCAGGCTCTCGACCATTGCGGACACCAGGCTGCACTCGTTCTCAAGCAGCACGACGCGCCGCAGGAAGCGCGAGAAGTTCCAGTGGCTGGGCACCGTCGAGCGGACCTGCGCCGGATGCGCCACCGCGCATGGTGGCTCCTTCGTACCTGCGCGAAGCTCCAACACGGGCGCGCTCTGGAAAGGCAGCGGGTCGAACCCGCAGAGTTCCAGGAGCGCCGGGTTGCGGCCCATCTCCCGCAGCAGCGACTGGATCGAGGCGTGCTGGAACACCACGCCCGCGATCAGCGCACGCCACATCGACCGCACCGGGTAGTCGTTGCGCCCGCGACCTCGCCCGGCCTCAAGCGCAGCCACGATCTCCTCGTCGGGCAGGGTGTCGAGCACCAGACGCAGGCGATCCAGGTCCGGCAGGCCTTCGACAGCCTGCCAGGAAAAGGGTAGCTTCTCCGTTGTCGCCATCACGTTCTCCCTACCAGGGCTGGTGGATGGAACGAGGGCCTCTGGCCCGATGGCGACACCTTCTATCCGATTCGGGCGGGACGACGCGACGGGGCCGGAAGTGAGCCTGGGAGCGTCGTCGGCTATGGGGTGGAAATCCTCGATCCGCCCTATCCGCCGATCTCAGGGCCGCAGATGTCTGCGAAGCCGCCGGGGTAAGAAAAATCTCGGATCAGCTGGAGCCCTTGATCACCAAGGGATGCGTGACAGCGCACACGCCTCTAATGGAGGAATGTGCGCTGTGGCGTATTTCGACATCGTGACGCTGATCTTTGGCGGCCGGATATCGACTGCCTGATCCCCGCCGGGTGAGCAGAATGCAGCGATTAGACGCGAGATCGGAACGCTACGGGAACATCGTGACATGGATGGCCGCGGTCTGCCATCCGCCGGCAGGCGGCTTGGTCGAGCGGCGATGTCGGAGGTGGGACAACCGGTCAGCCGGTGTCGAGGTACGGCACCGCGCCGACCAGCGAGCGCATCCGCTCCGCGTGGCCGGCCCGCACCTGCGCAAGGGCCAGCGCCATCATCACCACCAGCGCCAGCCCGACACGGGTCTTCATCTTAGCGAGCCCGCGGATGTAGTGGGTCTCGAAGTTGAAGCTGTTGTCGAGGCGGCTGTTGATCCTCTCTATCGCAGAGCGCCGGTTGTAGCCGCGCCGCCAGGACGGGCTGCCCCAGGGCGTCGGGGTGAAGACGCGCCGGTCGTTCTTGTCGAGATCGATGCGCACGATGCGGCCGTACTCGCCGGGCTCCACCCCGCCCGCCCGGTGGCACGCCTTGCTGCCTGCACAGTCGAAGCCGAAGGCCGCCGCCGGGCAGCGGTATTTCAGCGTGCCGCAGAGGCCGCGCTCGGCCTCGAAGCCCTGGAAGGCCATGGCGCGGACCTCGCCGGTCTGGGGGCAGATGCAGGACACGCGGCCGCGCTCGTCGTGAACGACGACGTCGGCGCGGTTGGGGAACAGCGCCCGCGTGATCGGCTTCGTCGGATCATAGCCCGGCTCCTCCTTCTCGGCCTTCCACATCAAGCGCGTGTCGACCAGCGGCCGAATGGCCCACTTATCCCAGAGCAACTTCTTCTGGGGAGCGTTGTCGAGACCGCGGTCGGCGCTGAAGTCGTCGCAGCGCTCCACCATTTCCGGCGCTCTTGCGAACAGGTTCTCCAGCATCTTGGGGAGCATCTTGACCTCCGAGTCCGACGCCCGCGTCACCTCGAAGGCCACCGGGACCTCGTAGTGGGTGTCGGCGATCAGGTGGAGGCCGTAGCCGAACCATGATTTCACCTTCTTCCAGATCGCGCCGGTCTTGGCGTTCACCCCGCTCGTCTCATGCTTGCCCCAGTCGGCGTCGGGGTCGGAGGTCTTCCCCTTGTCCTCGGCAACCCGGCCCGTCGAGTGGCTCTCGATCGCCTTGCCGTCGTAGCCGAGATGGCGGCCGAAGTCGGGCAGCTCTTCGAAGAGCGACGCGCGCAGGCTCTCGACCATTGCGGACACCAGGCTGCACTCGTTCTCAAGCAGCACGACGCGCCGCAGGAAGCGCGAGAAGTTCCAGTGGCTGGGCACCGTCGAGCGGACCTGCGCCGGATGCGCCACCGCGCATGGTGGCTCCTTCGTACCTGCGCGAAGCTCCAACACGGGCGCGCTCTGGAAAGGCAGCGGGTCGAACCCGCAGAGTTCCAGGAGCGCCGGGTTGCGGCCCATCTCCCGCAGCAGCGACTGGATCGAGGCGTGCTGGAACACCACGCCCGCGATCAGCGCACGCCACATCGACCGCACCGGGTAGTCGTTGCGCCCGCGACCTCGCCCGGCCTCAAGCGCAGCCACGATCTCCTCGTCGGGCAGGGTGTCGAGCACCAGACGCAGGCGATCCAGGTCCGGCAGGCCTTCGACAGCCTGCCAGGAAAAGGGTAGCTTCTCCGTTGTCGCCATCACGTTCTCCCTACCAGGGCTGGTGGATGGAACGAGGGCCTCTGGCCCGATGGCGACACCTTCTATCCGATTCGGGCGGGACGACGCGACGGGGCCGGAAGTGAGCCTGGGAGCGTCGTCGGCTATGGGGTGGAAATCCTCGATCCGCCCTATCCGCCGATCTCAGGGCCGCAGATGTCTGCGAAGCCGCCGGGGTAAGAAAAATCTCGGATCAGCTGGAGCCCTTGATCACCAAGGGATGCGTGACAGCGCACACGCCTCTAATGGGGAAACAGCCTTCCATTGACGCCGAGACTGGGCTGCATTGGGGAAAAGCGAACCCGAGGTCGGAGAGATGCTGGTTCGCGAAGAATCAATGCGCGGATGTATTTGTCTTTGTTCCGCCTCCGGCTGCAATGCTTACTCCCTAGTCGATTGGGGTTGGCGAGTATTCTTTCCAATTCCTCATTAGGTACTGTTCAGATCCTGAAACCGGCGTGCTGCCACATATTGGAGCGAGTTCTTCTCCGACACGGCTCAGCATCACCTTTCCAAGCCTAACGCTCCCGTCACTTTTGTCTCCAACTTTCATCGTGAAGTTCCTATCGTAGTATGAAAACGCAATTTGTTGCCCCTGTTGGTCTTTCAGTGCGAATCCTGTCAAATTTTTGAAACTTATGAGACCAATGCTGTCCAATAGACTGAGCTTTGCGAAGTTAAGTCCTCTACTCTGGTATATGTCGTCATTCACATCGAAAATAAGTGGGAAGAGCATATCAGAATATACATTGAAGCAGCATACTTGTGTGAACAAATGCGCTTCACCCTTATCCATGTCTTGTAAGAAATTCACAGTTCTGCGTGAAAAACGTCCGGGTGCGTTGGCCTCACCGGCTAATATTTTTGACCATACTGTTTGCATTTGTTGGTCTGAAATGAGCCGTGCTTTGTCGAAAAAATTGATGTACCAGTCATCAGAAATATCCTCAGGACTTGCTTTATCGTCCAGTTCCGGTAGGGCGTTTTCGACAATCGATTCAACATTCTCCTGATATAGTGATTCTTGCACAACCAAACGACGGGCGGCCCGCTGCTCCAATTCTGATGCGGCAATATCGCCTTTCACCTCAATCAGTTTCGCTTCCGCTTTTGCTCTTGCCCGTCTTACAATTCTTGTAGGCTCATAGAGACCGCCTATTGCTCTTGAAATGCAATTGATCAATGTGTTGGCCGGTTTCGAGAGATTTCCCGCATCGACGCGCAAGAGAGAAAGGTCCGGTGAGTTCAAATTACCCTCCAAACTTGTGTGAGTTGCAGCGAGTGACTGGAACGTACTTCTTACCAACGGACAAGGACTTTCTCAAAGGGTTCATATTATCGTCATGCATGTCGTGTGGTGGAAGGTCAGCGGCACCGCAGAATCTTCAGGGAGAGGCTGGCGACCGGCGAACCGTCAATCTAACCACCAAACTCCCCCCGAATCGCCTCGCTGTGCTCCCCCAGCGCAGGCACGGGGCGGAGGGGGCGGGGGGCGTCGGCGTGGCGGGCGGGGGGTGCGACGATCTTCACCGTGCCCGCCGGCGTTTCCACCGCCGCCCGGCGGAGCTGCGGGTGCTCGGATAGCCCCGCGACATCGTTGAGCCGGCCGAAGGCGATGCCCGCCTCGCTGAGCGCCGCCGCGAGCGAGTCCATGGTGTGCCGGGCGAAGACGGCGACGATCAGCGCGTCCATCTCGGGCCGGTTCGCGAGCCGGGCCGGGTGGCCCGCGAAGCGCGCATCGACGCTGAGCGCCGCATCGCCCAGGATGTGCGCGCAGAAGCGCGCCCACTCGCGCTCGTTCTGGATCGCGATCACCATCCGCCCGCCGTCGCCCACGGGATAGGCGCCGTAGGGCGCGATCATGGCGTGGCTGAGGCCGGTGCGCGCGGGCGCCTTGCCGCCGTGCTCCAGGTGCAGCAGCGGCACGGTCATCCAGTCCGCCATGCCGTCGAAGAGCGAGACCCTGATGCCGCTGCCCCGCCCGGTGCGGTGGCGCCCGTGCAGTGCCTCCAGGATCGCGCCGTAAGCGTTGAGCCCGGCCCCGATGTCGCAGACCGAGACCCCGACGCGGCTCGCGGATTCCGGCGTGCCGGTCACCGACGCGATCCCCGATTCGCACTGAATCAAAAAGTCGTAGGCCTTCATCGCGGCGTAGGGTCCGCTCTCGCCATAGCCGCTGATGTCGCAGGTGATGAGGCGCGGATGCCGGCGCCGCAGCTCGCCGGAATCGAAGCCCGCCCGTGCCGCCGCGCCCGGCGCGAGGTTCTGCACGAAGACGTCCGCGCGGGCTGCGATGCGGTGCAGGAGCGCGTTGTCGCCCGCGTCCTTGATGTCGAGGACGACCGATTCCTTGCCCCGGTTGAGCCAGACGAACCAGGCGCATTCGCCGCCCACGTGGCGGTCGTAGAAGCGGGCGAAGTCGCCCTCCGGCCGCTCCACCTTGATGACGCGTGCGCCCGCGTCGGCGAGCCGCATGGTGGCGAAGGGTGCGGCCACCGCCTGCTCGACCGAGACCACCAGGATGCCCGCAAGCGGCCCTTCCGCGGCTTCGCTCACGACCCGCTCTCTACCCTACCCCGTCATGCGCGGACTTGCCCGTGTGCGGACGCCTCCGTCGATGCAGGCATTTCTTCGGCGGGCTCGGGGCATGCGGTCAGGTGCTTCCGTGTGTCCGGCCTCTCGATGCGGCATGCGCGCGCCGCGGGCCCGTATGGAGGTACGCGGATCGGGTCGAACCGGACTTCCGTGCTGGAGCGCACGCCGGCCATGACGAGTTTGGAAGAGGCTCGGTCGGAGAAACCGTGCACCGACCGGACCGAATGCGAATGAACTTCGGAAACACGACACTACGCCGCGGCGCGGATATCCTCCACCCGCGTGCCGTGCCAGCCTGCCTCGCGCTTGCTCCAGTAGCGGGACTGGATGCGGCTGGTGACGAGGCCGGCATGGCCGTTGACGATGGGCTTGTCGCCGAGCCGCACCACCGGCATCACGCCGCCGGCCGTGGTGCTCGCGAAGAGCTCGTCGGCCGCGCCCAGCTCCTCCGGCTCCACCTTGCGGTAGGCGAAGGGAATGCCCTCCTCGTCGCAGAGCTCGGCGACCGCGCGCCGGGTGATCCCCTCCAGCACGTTGCTCTCGGGCGTCGCCACCGCGCCGTCGCGCACGACGAAGATGTTGTAGCCCGGCCCTTCGGTGAGCGAGCCGTCGGCGCCCACCAGGATCGCGTCGTCGCAGCCGTTGTCGTAGGCCTCGAAGCGGGCCTGCACGAAGTCCGCGCGGTTGTAGTTCTTGTAGCGGGCGTCGATCGCCTTCGACGAGACCCGCTCGATGCCGCTGACGTAGAGCGCGGCGCCGTTGCGGCACTTCTCTTCGCCCCAGATCCAGGCGTAGGGCGTGGCGTAGGCCACGAACTGAGGCGAGCCGAGGCGCGGGTCGCGGGTCTGGCTCTGGATCACGCCGCGGGTGAGCTGGATCTTCACGTAGCAGTTGTCGAGCCCCGTCCGCGCCACGCACTCGGCGAGGATCTGGCGCATCTCGTCGGCGCTGTACGGGTTCTCCAGCCGGAAGCCCGCACAGGAGCGTGCGAAGCGCTCCAGGTGCTCGTCCAGCATGAAGAACCAGCCGGCCCAGGTGGAGGTCACGTCGTAGACGGTGTCGCTCCAGACGAAGCCTGCATCGAAGATCGACATCCTGGCGTCCTCGGGCGCGACGTACTCGCCGCCGATGAACACGCATCCCTCGCTCATCGCTCTCTCCCTCACTAATTCTTTGCCAGCGCGTCGAAGGCGAGCAGCCTGTCGAGCAGCGCCGGCAGGGCATCCAGCGGCACCATGTTGGGGCCGTCCGACGGCGCCTCGTCGGGCGCCGGGTGGGTCTCCATAAACACCGCCGCGACGCCGACCGCAACCGCCGCCCGCGCCAGCACGGGCACGAACTCCCGCTGCCCGCCGCTCACCGCCCCCTGCCCGCCCGGCTGCTGCACCGAATGGGTGGCGTCGAACACCACCGGGCAGCCGGTCTGCGCCAGCTGCGGCAGGCTCCGCATGTCCGAGACCAGCGTGTTGTAGCCGAAGCTCGCGCCCCGCTCGCACACCAGCACCCGGCGATTGCCGGCGCCGGTGATCTTCGCCACCACGTGGCGCATGTCCCAGGGCGCGAGGAACTGGCCCTTCTTCACGTTGATGGCCTTGCCGGTGGCCGCCGCCGCCAGCAGCAGGTCGGTCTGGCGGCAGAGGAAGGCCGGAATCTGGAGCACGTCCACCGCCTGCGCCACGCCCGCGCACTGCTCCGGCAGGTGCACGTCGGTCAGCACCGGGCAGCCGTGGGCCTCGCGCACCGCCTCCAGGATCGCGAGTCCCTCGTCGATGCCGATGCCGCGCGGGCTCCCGGCCGAGGTGCGGTTCGCCTTGTCGAAGGAGCTCTTGTAGACCAACGGCATATTCCGGGCCGCCGTCATCTCGACCAGCGTCTCCGAGACCCGGAGGGCGTGGTCGCGCCCCTCGATCGCGCAGGGGCCCGCGATCAGCGCGAGCGGGAGCGCATTGCCGACCTCGAAATCGCCGATCGCCACCCGGCCATCGGCGGGCGTCTCGCTCACGTCGCCCTCGTTCCGCCCCTAGACCAGCCGCGCCTGCCTCACCGCCGCCCCGATGAAGGAGGCGAAGAGCGGATGCGGCTGGAACGGGCGCGAGGTGAGCTCGGGATGGAACTGCACGCCCACGAACCAGGGATGATCGGGGCGTTCCACGATCTCCGCGAGCGCCCCGTCGGGCGAGAGGCCCGCCACCTCCATGCCCGCGTCGCACAGCCGCTCGCGGTAGCCGATGTTGAACTCGTAGCGGTGGCGATGGCGCTCGAAGATGCGCTCTGCACCGTAGATCGAGCGCACGCGGCTGCCTTCCTCCAGCACGGCCTCGTAGGCGCCGAGCCGCATGGTGCCGCCCAGGTTGTCGCCCGCGTTGCGGCGCTCCAGCTCGCCGTCCCGGTCCCATTCGGTCATCAGCCCGATCACCGGCTCGTCGCAGGGGCCGAACTCGGTGGAGTCGGCGCCGGGGATCCCGGCGACGTTGCGCGCGGTCTCGATCACCGCGAGCTGCATGCCGAAGCAGATGCCGAAGTAGGGCACGCCTCGCGTGCGCGCATACTCCACGGCGGCGATCTTGCCGGGCACGCCGCGCTCGCCGAAGCCACCCGGCACCAGGACGCCGTGCACGGATTCGAGCGCACCGGCGGAGCCGTTGACCTCCAGGTCGTCGGCCTCGATCCAGCGGGTATCGACACGGACGCTGTTCGCGACCCCGCCATGCGTGAGCGCCTCGAACAGCGACTTGTAGGCGTCGCGCAGCCCGGTGTACTTGCCGACCACCGCGATCGCCACCTCGCCCTCCGGCGTGAGCGTGCGCTTGACGATCCTCTCCCAGCCGGAAAGGTCCGGCGCCGGCGCGTGCGCGATGCCGAAGTAGCGCATGACCTGGGTGTCGAAGCCCTGCGCGTGGTAGCTGAGCGGCACCTGGTAGATGGTCTCCACGTCGGTCGCGGCGATCACGTTGTCTTCGCGGACGTTGCAGAACTGCGCGATCTTCGCGCACTCGGCCTCGGGGATCGGGCGGTCCGCCCGGCAGAGCAGCAGGTCGGGCGCGATGCCGATGCTGCGCAGCTCCTTCACCGAGTGCTGGGTGGGCTTGGTCTTCAGCTCGCCGGCGGTGTCGATGTAGGGCACCAGCGTCAGGTGGACGAACATCACCTTGTCCCGCCCGTGCACGTAGGCGAACTGGCGGATCGATTCGAAGAACGGCAGGCCCTCGATATCGCCCACCGTGCCGCCGATCTCGACCAGCACGAAGTCGGCGCCGTCGCTGTCCCGGACGATGGCCTCCTTGATCGCGTCGGTGACGTGGGGGATCACCTGCACGGTGCCACCGAGGTAGTCGCCCCGCCGCTCCTTCGCGATCACGGTCTGGTAGATCTGGCCCGCGGTGACGCTGTCCGAGCGCCGCGCCGGCACGCCGGTGAAGCGCTCGTAGTGGCCGAGGTCGAGGTCGGTCTCGGCGCCGTCGTCGGTGACGTAGACCTCGCCGTGCTGAAACGGGCTCATGGTGCCCGGATCGACGTTGAGGTAGGGGTCGAACTTGCGGAGCCGAACCCGGTAGCCCCGCGCCTGCAGGAGCGCGCCCAAGGCCGCCGAAGCCAGTCCCTTGCCGAGGGAGGAGACCACGCCGCCGGTGACGAAGATGTACCGCGTCATGGACCCCTACCTTATCAAACGCGCCCGAGTCGCCACCACCCGCATGCGGATTATTTGGTCCATCCCCGCCCGCCCCGCCGGAGGTTGCAGGTCCTTACGATGCCGAGAGCGCCGTGAGGAAGGTGCGGACCCCTGCGAAAGCCTCGTGATCCAGGGGCCAGTAACCCTTTAGCGCCGCCACGCCGACGGACACTTGCGGCTCAGGCTGTGTTGCCAAATAGGCGTGGGCGCGCGCCTTATCCGGCCTGCGGATATCGACACCCGGCAGTGCATCAGCGCATTCCAAGAAGCCATCGATACAATCGTTTACGGGCTCATCCACGACACTTCGGCACAGAAGCGTCTCCAGCATGCCACGTTCTTCCTCGCCTCCTGGCAAGATCAGCAATTGTACCGCCGGTCCGTCGCCTCCGTTTGCGTCTCCAGGCGCGGGAAGTCCCGCATTGCGCAACGAGTTCTCTACGCTCCGGCGCGCTCCCACCGCACTCTCCTCGGCGTCGCGCACGATCCCCACACTGACGACCGTATCGAACCGCGGGGCATCGACTAGTGCGAGCAAGAACCCCCGCAACTCATCAACGCCACCGAAGTCCTGAACTTGTAGCTCGTTCTGGAGTTCTACACGTCGGATGTACGCTTCAAAGAAATTCAGTTGATCCTTTCCTTCGACAAGAAGTTGAATCGACTTACTAATCGGCGTCGGCTGAGGCATGCCTAGCGGACTTCCAGATCGTGGCGCATCGCAGCGTCGATGGACTCGGGCTGGTACGTGACACAGCGGTTGCCTGCGTCAGAGGCTTCCAGGCGGTGAAGTAGAAAACCGTCGCCACTACCGAGAGCCTCATGGGCAGCCCGAATACACTCGTAACTGTGGGTCGTCGCGACGATTTGAGCGCCGAATTCCTTTGCCGCCTCGTCAACCGCCTTCCAAACGTCTGAAATTACCGTGTGGTGTATTCCGGTCTCAATCTCATCCACTAAAACTAATCCTCCAGGAGTGGCTGCGATTGCCAATACCAGTCGAGCCAGTCGCGTCATTCCTTCGCCCATCATCGACAGTGGTACTAGTTCCGGCAAGCCGATGTCCCCCCAGATCATCGGAACACCGCTGGCCGAGTTGACTTCAATGCTCTGTAGACCCGGCTCGATCATCCTCAACGCTGACAAGAGCGGCGCGTTCTTTTTTCGTTTCCTGAGTTTGCTAAGGCGTTCCGCATCCTCAGGATGATTTACGACTTGCGTTGACAATATGGTGGCTACATATGGTATCGTAACGTTTGGCTTATCAAACCGAAGAGATTTCCCCTCGATCTGCACTTTACCTTCCACCGCCGGCGCGTAACCGATTTGAAAGGAAAACACCAGTGCCGGTTCTAGTGAGATGTCCCCCGCGGCAACCTCTACCGTATTTTCAATTGGAAGCTCAGTTAAGGTTTGCGGCTCCAAAGACATGCGTAGAGTCAACGGGCCTCGAACAAAATGTGTTCCTTCGATCTCCACTATCTTTTCAGTGTTGAGTTTAGAAAACATCGGCTTCCAGTATGTCTCACGCAACATATCTCGAGGTACAGATGCAGGCAGGTTTGATAAGCGAACGACATTCGAATTGACAGCCATTTGCGGGTTGGCGCCCGAGGACAATAGGAAGAGCGCTTCCAAGAGACTCGTCTTACCGGCGTTGTTACGGCCCGCGATCAAATTGATGCGACTCAAGCTCTCGATAGAAAGGCGTTCGAAGACGCGGAAATTACGAATCCGTACAGACTTGAGCATACCGTTTTGCGCGGCACGCTGTTCGTCCGTCGGCCCGCCTCCATCGTCGCGGCGCCGCCCTGGCGGGGCGGTGTGCTCTTGATGGGCCATCGCTGACACCTATTCGTAGCTATACACCGGGACTTCGGCCCGGCTCCGGCTCACGTCCTGCCCGGCGCCTCACTCCGCGCGGGGGACGGCGGGGCGGTCGTCTTCGAGAAGCTCCAGCGGCTCGATATCGGTGGGCAGGTCGAGCTCGCCCGGCAGCACCAGCGGTTCCGCCTCGATGGCGAGCGGGTCGTCCTCCACGGTATCCAGCACCGAGTCCCGGTCCGACCAGCTGCCGGAGAGGATGGCCAATACCAGGCTCAGAATCATGAAGGCCGCCGCCAGCCCCGCGGTGGCGCGCGTCAGCAGGTTTGCGGTGCCGCGCGCCGAGAACATGGCGCCGGGCCCGCCGATGCCGAGCGCGCCGCCCTCGCTCCGCTGGAGCAGCACGAGACCGATCATCGCGATTGCGATGACGATCAGGACCACGAGTAGGATCGTTTCCACTGCCGCTCCTCGTCACATCTGCCGCACGGGCTCAGCGGCACGCCTGGCAGATCTGCCAGAACGCGTCCGCAGAAAGGCTTGCGCCGCCGACCAGAACGCCGTCGACCCCCGGCACGGCCAGGATCTCGCCTGCGTTCCGCGCCGCAACGGAGCCGCCATATAGCACGCGGAGCGCCGCTCCGCCTCCCGAAAATCGCCGCTCCCAGCCGGCCCGCACCTCCGCGTGCGCCGCCTCGATATCGGCCGGGCCCGGCGTGCGGCCGCTGCCGATGGCCCAGACCGGCTCGTAGGCGATCGCGGTGTTGTCCGGCGCAGCACCGGCGGGCAGCGAGCCCTCGACCTGACGGCCGATCACGGCGAGCGCGCGCCCGGCATTGCGCTCGGCCGCACTCTCGCCCACGCAGACGATCGCCGCGAGCGCCGCCGCGTGGGCCGCCGCCGCCTTGGCCACCACCGTCTCGTCGTCCTCGCCGTGGCCGGCGCGGCGCTCGGAATGGCCGACGATGACGTGGGTGCAGCCCCCGTCGGCGAGCATCGGCGCGCTCACGTCGCCGGTGTGAGCGCCTTCGGCTGCGGCGTGGCAATCCTGGCCGCCGAGCGCGATCTCCGAGCCCGAGAACACGGCCCGCAGCGCGAAGAGCAGCGTCGCCGGCGGGCAGACCACGATATCGCCGCCGCAGTCGCCTGTCGCCGCGAGCGCCGCGAGCGCACTGGCGCGCGCGAGTCCGTCGGCATGGAGGCCGTTCATCTTCCAGTTGGCCACGAAGAGCGGTCGGGGCGGCATGAGCAGAGGCGGCGGTCGTGGGCATGTGCGCCTCGTCCCCCGCGCAAAGGCGTGCAGGACGGTCGAGGCCGCCATGCTCTATCACGCCCCGCGACCGCGGGCCAGCCACGCCGGTCAGGCTTTCGGCTCGCGGCGGGGTCACGGAACCGTGCGAAGGGAGCGACAGGTTGCGTGTTGCCCGGTGCGCCCGGCCGCTCCTATTATCCGGCGCAACGCGCCCCCGCGCTCGCTCGGGCGCACCTCAACCATTCGACGGGTTCCGCGATGCTGCAATCCATGCGCCAAGCCACCAAGTCGTGGGCGAGCCGCGCCGTCATCATCGTCCTGGCTCTGAGCTTCGGAGCCTGGGGCATCAACGACGTGTTCACCGGCGGCAGCCGGTCTGCGGTCGCGACCGTGGGCGAGGTCGAAGTTCCCACGGTCCTGTTCGACCGCCAGTTCCAGCGCTCCCTGCAGCGCGAGCGGGAGCGCTCCGGCCGCCCCGATCTCACCCGTGACGAGGCCCACCAGGCCGGGCTCACGGGCCAGGTGCTCAACCTCCTCGTGCGCGAATACCTGCTGGACGCCGAAGCCGCCAAGCTCGGGCTGCGCGCGGCGGACGCCAGCGTCATGCAGGAGCTGGCGGGCTCGCCGGCCTTCAGCGACGAGCAGGGGCAGTTCGACCCCGAGCTCTACGATCTCGTGCTGGAGCGCAACAACATGACGCGGGCCGAATACGAGGACCTGATCCGCATCGACCTGCTGCGCGACCAGATCCTCAGCGCCGTCGGCGGCGACCGCAACGTTCCGGAATCGCTCATCGACGCCGTCCACCGCTACCGGGCGGAGGAGCGGAGCGCTCAGCTCGCGCTGGTCCCCGCCCGCGGCATGGCCGGCCTCGCCGAGCCGGGCGAGTCCGCCATCCAGGCCTATTACGAGGCGAACACGGCCTCCTTTATGGCGCCCGAGCGGCGCAGCGCGGTGCTGGTGCAGCTCACCGCCCAGGACATGGTCTCGGAGATCGAGCTGAGCGACGAGGACGTCTACGCCGAATACGAGGCGCGGATCGACGAGTTCGACGTGCCGGAGCGCCGCGCGGTCATCCAGATCAACGCCCAGGACGAGGCGCTGATCCGGGAGGGCGCCCAGAGGCTCGCGGAAGGCGAGGTCTTCGACATCGTCGCGGGCGACCTCGAGCGGGGCGGCGCCACCGTGCTCACCATCCCCGATTTCGAGGCCGACGGCCCGCTCCAGGCCGCGAGCGAGGCGGTCTTCCGCCTCTCCGAAGGCTCGGTCAGCGAGCCGGTGCAGACCCCGTTCGGCTGGCATCTCTTCAAGGTCGAGAGCGTGGAGCTCGCGCGGCGCCTGAGCTTCGAGGAGGTGAAGCAGGAGCTGCACGACGAGATGGCGCTCGACCTGGCCGGCGCCGGGCTCTTCCGCCTCTCGACGGTGCTGGAGGACGAGCTGGGCGGCGGCGCCTCGCTGGAGATGGGCGCTGCGGCGGTCGGCGTCGAGCCGATCGTCCTCAACGGCGTCACGCGCACCGGGCTCGACCGGAGCGGCACCCCGGTGCTGGTCGAGCTGGGCGAGCGGGACAATATCCTCACGCTCGTGTTCGAGACGGCGGATGGTCGGGAATCGCATCTCACCGAGCTCGGCGACGGCAGCTTCGCCATCCTGCGCGTGGACGAGGTGGTCCTGCCCGCGCCGCGCCCCCTGGAGGAAGTGCGCCTCCAGGTACGTTCGGCGCTCATGCGCGAGGAGGAGAAGGAAGCGGCGGAGCGCGTGGCGAACGCGCTGGCCGACCGGGTCAGGGTCGGCGAAAACCTCGCCGCAGCCGCCCGGGACGCGGGCCTCGCCGTGACCGCCCTCGACAACGTGCGGCGCGATGGGCGGGGCGCCAGCCGGGATGCCTCCTTCGCGCTGATCCGGGGGTTGTTCGAGCGGAACGAGGGCGATCGCGAGCCGATCGTCGCGGAAACCGCGGATGGCTGGGGCGTCGCGGTGCTCACCGGCGTCAACGATGCCGGCCGGGGCGCCACCGGCGAGGAGCGCGACCGCCTGCGCGACCAGCTTTCGCGCGCGTGGCGCGGCGACCTCACGGACGCCTACCGCGCGGCGCTCTACGGCCGGCACGAAATCTCGGTCAACCAGGCCACCCTCACCGCCCTCTTCGGTCAGCAGAACTAGCCCGCACTCCCCAGCGCGGTCACGGTCTGCGCGACGCGTTCGGGCCGACAGAGCCGGAAAGCCGTGCAGCGTGTCGCACGGGCACGCGCGCCTTGACGGGTTGCGGCCGGGGGGCTACTTGTGCGCCTCCCACGCCCCCGACAGCCGCACGGATCTCAGACAATGGTCGATGTTGCGATCAAGTCGACGGACGGGCATCCGCTCGCCTTCCTGCCGCAGCACGACGGCTACGCCGACGACTACCTGCGGCGCATCCTGCGCCGGGTCAAGACCTTCGCCATGGTGGGTGCCAGCACCCAGTGGCGCCGGCCCAGCTTCTACGCCATGAAGTACCTGACCAAGAAGGGTTATCGGGTCATCCCCATCAACCCTGGCCGGGCCGGCGAGACGATCCTGGGCGAGACCGTCTACGCGAGCCTCGCCGAGTGTCCCCACAGGCTCGACATGGTGGATATCTTCCGCACCTCCGAGGAGGCGCTGGACATCACCAGGGACGTGATCGCGAACAAGGACGAGAAGGGCATCGAGGTGCTGTGGATGCAGCTCACGGTGCGCAACGATCAGGCCGCGCAGCTCGCCGAAGAGGCCGGGCTCACGGTCGTCATGAACCGCTGCCCCAAGATCGAGTTCGCCCGGCTCTCGGGCGAGCTGAGCTGGAGCGGCATCAACTCGCGGATCGTCTCCGCAAAGCGGGCAAGGCCGCTCAACGCATGAACGAGATGCAACGCCTCGACGCGGAGGCCGCCAAGGTCGCGCCGCAACGCGAGTACGGCATGGAGACGCTGGCGGTCCACGCCGGCGCCAGGCCCGACCCGGTCACCGGCGCGCGGACGACGCCGATCTATCAGACCGCGGCCTACGCCTTCGACGATGCCGACCATGCGGCCGAGCTCTTCAACCTGCAGACCTTCGGCTACATCTATTCGCGCATCACCAACCCCACCGTCGCCGTGCTCGAGGAGCGGGTCGCGGCGTTGGAGAACGGGCGCGGCGCCGTGGCGGCTGCCACCGGCCATGCGGCGCAGTTCCTGGTGGGTGCGACGCTGCTGGAGAGCGGCGACGAGTTCATCTCGTCCAACAACCTCTATGGCGGCTCGGTCACCCAGTTCGGCGTGAGCTTCAAGAAGCTCGGCTGGCACTGCCATTTCGTCGACATGACCGAGCCCGAGAACATCGAGCGGGCGATGACGGACAAGGTCAAGTTCGTCTTCTGCGAAGGACTGGCCAACCCCGGCGGCATCGTGCTCGACCTCGAAGCGATCGCCGAGGTCACAAAGCGCCACGGCGTGCCGCTCATCGTCGACAACACGATGGCCTCGCCCTATCTCTGCCGGCCCTTCGACCACGGTACCGACCTCGTGGTTCACTCGACCACGAAGTTCATCGGCGGCCACGGCAACACCATGGGCGGCATGGTCGTCGAATCCGGCCGCTTCGACTGGTGGCAGAACGACAAGTTCCCGAGCATGACCAAGCCGGACCCGGCCTATCACGGCCTCACCTTCGCCGAGACCTTCGGCGATTTCGGCTTCACCATGAAGATGCGCGCCGTGGCGCTGCGCGACTATGGCCCGAGCATGGCGGCGCAGGCGGCCTGGAACCTGCTGGCAGGGGTGGAGACGCTGCCGCTCCGCATGGAGCGTCATTGCTCGAATGCGCTCGCGGTCGCCCGCTACCTGGAGGGCCACCCCAAGGTCTCCTGGGTCTCCTACGCCGGCCTCGAGTCCAACCCCTTCTACGCGCTTGCCCAGAAATATTTGCCGCGCGGCGCCGGCGCGGTCTTCACCTTCGGCCTCAAAGGTGGCTACGAGGCAGGCCTCAAGGTGGTCGACACGGTCAACATGTTCTCGCATCTCGCCAACATAGGCGACACCCGGAGCCTGATCATTCACCCGGCGTCCACCACCCACCGCCAGCTCACCGACGAGCAGAAGACCAATGCCGGCGCCGGGCCCGACGTGGTGCGGCTCTCGGTCGGCATCGAGAGCCTCGACGACATCATCGCCGACCTCGACCAGGCCCTCGATCAGGCCTGACGGCCAGCACTGAGAAGAGGGACTGGCCACCCCTCTCGCGGATGGACTGTCGATTTCCTAGGCCATGCGACGACTCTTGGATCGGATTGTTCGCCCCTTTGGCCTCAGGGTTATCAAGGCGCACCACGCCGAAGTCATTTACCAGCATCATTATGCTGGTGGTTACGCGGAATACCGCGACACCCAGATCAAGTATAACAAGCGCAAGTTGAAAAGGGTTTGGGCCGATGCGGCAACGCTTTCGAAAATCGTGGATGACCTTCGTTCCAACGGACTAGGCGCGACAGGCATCTGTCACGGTGCTCGCAACGGCTTCGAAGTTACTTGGCTTCGAGAGCATCTCAGCGGCGACATTATCGGCACCGACATATCCGAGACTGCGACAGAATTCCCCCATATGTACGTCTGGGATTTTCACGAAGATAATCCCGATTGGCTTGGGCAGTTTGATTTTGTCTACACGAACTCACTTGATCAAGCGATGGAGCCCGCACGCGCGCTGAACGCATGGGTCAAACAGATTACTCCGCGCGGCCGTATCTATATCGAACACACGATGGCGCATTCTGCGAGATTCGCGAGCGCAATGGACCCGTTCGGCGCTCACCCAATGGCGATGCCCTATCTTTTCTTCACCTGGGGCCGAGGTCGCTATAATCTGGTCGACATCCTTGAACTGGAGGAAAAGGAAAATAATGGATTGAAGGCCTGGACATTCGTTCTCGCCCGAGCCGATGCATCACGACACCTTCCGAAGGGGCCGGACAAAGATTGAAAGATTATGATAGTATAATATTTGAAGATTATTTCTAGATACGAGATGAATACGGTTCGGTTTACGAAAATATCAATTCTCGTCATGACCAATACAAGTCGATTCTTGGCCGCTGTATCTCTTGCACCTTGTCTCGAAGCGACTTCACACGCTGCGCATGACCAGGAATTCGCGTCTCATGTGTTTCCACGAAGATATAGTCGATGCGTTTCATGATGTCAGGCCGGCCAAGTAAGGCTTCGAGCAAATCGACTTCTGCGCCCTCAATATCAATTTTTATCACGCCGATATCGTCTTCGAGGCGTTCGAGGTAGACGATGAAGTCAATCTGGCGAACCTCAACGGCGCCTTCTTGGGCAACATTGCTCTTGCTGGCAATGAGAGAGCTCGATTCCGAGTGCAAGACAGGGTTTTCGTCGAACTGGCTATGACGATAGAGCAGCACCCTTCCTTCATGCGTGCCAGCCGCGACGCCCTCGATCGTAACATTGTCGAGATCGGCGACATTGGCCCGTAGTACATCGAGAGTCCACGGGTCGGGCTCAAAGGCAATGACCCGTTTGGCGACCGACGCCATCTTTCTGGTGTACTCACCGACATTTGCACCCAGATCGATGCAGGTCATGTCTCGCGAACGGTGCAAAGCCTCCGGAAAATTTCTTGTCTGTGCATGCCGGCGCAAGTACTTCACCTGGTAGCGTCCGCCGATCTTTCCAGGCAGACGGCGCAAGATCGCGTACTTGAAGAGTTTGTTCATTGTTCGCTGGCCAACCTTTCGCGACCAAGGTTGCTAGCCACCAACACGAGAAAAGCAATGCCTGACGCGCTAGGCCTCGCGCGCGGCTACCGGGTGTTCAGTGCCTTCGGGCTTCGTTGAGGCGCTCGCGCGGTCGCGGGCGGCGAGCAGGCCGCGGCAGAGCGCGCCGTTGAATTCCATGGCGATGCGGACGCTCGCGAGCGCGCGCAAGTGCTCGTCGAAGCCCGCCTCGGTGAGCGGCGCGCCCTCGGCCGTGACGAAAGCGCGGTCGTCCGGTCCGGCCGGGCCGCCGGCGCGGGCTCTCATTTCCAGGTAGCGGCGCTTCAGGCCGGCACCCTCGGCCCCGGCGACGGTGGTGCGCTCAAGATCGGCCACGGTCATCGCGACCAGCGCGGCCTTGCCGAAGCCGTGCGCCAGCAGGGCGCGCAGCAGGGCCTCCTGCCGCCCCTGAAACGCCTTGCGCCTGAAGGTGGTGCGCAGACTCGCAAGGGAATCGTCGTCGCCTGCCTCGCCGAAGGCGGCGCCGAAAGCGAGGCCCTCGGCCACGCCCCGATTGACCTCGTCCGCGCACATGTGCTCCTGCAGGCGCGGAACCACGCGCGTCACCCAGGGCAGCGCGGCGACGGCATCGCGCATGTCCTCGGCCATCATGTAGGCGAAGTTCGCGGCGCACCAGAAGGTCGGCAGCCGAAAATCGATGGAGACGGTGCCGTCCGCGCCGACCGTCACCCCCTCCACGAAACCCAGGTCCGTCACCGGCTCGTCGAGCTCGGGATCGGTGACGGCCGCCAGGCACGCCAGCACCTCGGACTCGCGACCGGCCTCGACCCCGTCGTCACGCGCACTCATGGGCCGCCCTCGCCGCGCTGCCTAGCCCGGCAGTACGCACAAGCAAATCGGCCTTACACCGTCATGCCCGGACTTGATCCGGGCATCCATGTGAGTGTGCCATTTCCTGAGGGCGGCGTGGCGGCACCGTGGATGGCCGGGACAAGCCCGGCCATGACGAAAAAGGGGGATGCCGGCGACAGTCATGCTGGTTCCACCCCGCCGCTTCAGCTCCAGAGCTTCGCCTTGGCCGCGTCGATGTCGATGTCGTAGAGCCGGGCCGCGTTGAGCCCGAGGATCTTCCGCTTCACCTCGGGCGTGAGGTCGACGCCGCGCTCCTGCTTGATGTCCTCGGGCAGCTCGAAGGCCCAGAACTTCTCCACCAGCCACTTGGGCGTCCAGATGGCGTAGTCGCTGGCGAAGGTGAGCTTGTCCTCGCCGACCCAGAAGAGCAGCTCCGCGATCACCTCGGCGAAGTAGCGCGGGCGCGCGTGCATGAACGGCATCACCACGGCCAGCCCGCCCCAGACGTTTGCCTCCTGCACGGCGATCCAGCAGAAGTCGTCGAGGCGCGGCAGGCCCACATGCTCCACGATGAAGTTCAGGTTGGGGAAGTCGGTCGCGGCGTAGTCGACGTCGTGGCAGTCGAAGGCGTCCTTGGCGAGCGGCGTGATGGTCGGCCCCTTGTGGACGTGCATGTTGGTGATGCCGAGCTTCTCGCAGAGCTCGAAGCAGCGATAGGCCTCGGTGTCGTTGAGCCGCCAGCCGCGCGAGGCGCCGCGCCATTCGGCCGTGTAGAGCTTCACGCCCCTGATGCCGTAGGCCTCCTTCAGCGCGTGCAGGTGCTCCAGCGCGGCCGTCCCCTCGCGCGGGTCGAAGGAGCCATTGAGGATGAAGCGGTCCGGATGCGCTTGGGTGATGACGGCGTTCTGCTCGGTGGTGTTGAAGCCCTCGATGTAGAACTCCTTGAGGTAGGTCGGCTGGATGATCGCCATGTCCACCGGCCCGTCGACGAAGAGGTCGCGGACCATCGTCTCCGCGTCGTACTTCTCGAACTTCTCCTTGGGCCAAACCTCCTGCTCGGGGCTGAGCGCGCTGTGGTAGGCGTAGAAGCAGTCGATGAACTGCTTGCCGTGGATGTTGCGCTGGTTGGCCGGCGCGGCATCCCAGAAGTGGGTGTGCCCGTCGACGACGAACAGCTCCTCCCCGTCGCTGGTCCTGTACATCGTTACCCCCTTCAACTGCGACCGACGGCGAGGGTAGCCGGGCCAGCGCCAAACACAACCCGCGATGCGGGGCGCGATGTGGCGCGCGCTCGGCGCCGCTGATAAGCTCGCGGGAGCACGGAGCGAGAAGGGGGATCGGGGGATGGCTGAGCGGATGGTCGACCTGACGTTGACGCTGACCGACAACATGCCGGCGCACAAGCTCTTCCAGCGCCCGGTCATCGTGCCCCACTACACCCACGAGCAGACCCGCGAGCAGTTCTTTTTGGGCGTCGAGGACGACAGGCTCTCGTTCGCCACCACCTACATGGGCATGATCGACCACATCGGCACCCACGTGGACGCCTTCTATCACGTCAATCCCGAGGGCGCGCCGGTGGACCAGATGCCGCTCGACATGTTCATGGGCAAGGCGGTCTGCTGGGACCTGACCCACATCCCCGACCTCGGCGACATCGACGTGGCCGACTTCGAGGAGGCGGAGGAGAAAGGCGGCGTCAAGGTGGACGGCCACATCGTGCTGCTCAACACCGGCCTCCACAACCGCCACTACCCTGACGTGAAATCGGTGTGGAGCAACCCCGGCATCACCGCCGAAGCGACTCATTGGCTCGCGGACCGGGGCTCCAAGCTGCACGGCGTCGAGGGCCCGTCGACCGACAAGCCGTCGCATAACCTCTTCCCCAACCACCGGGTCTGCCGCGACCGCGGCATCGCCCACTACGAGTGGCTCATCAACCTCGAAGAGCTGGTGGGCAAGGGCGAGTTCATGTTCTACGGGCCGCCGATCAAGATCGGCAACGGCAGCGGCGCGCCGGTCCGCGCCTGGGCGATTCTCGACGAGTAGGTTGCGCGCGCCCGCGCTTGGCGCCGGGTGAGGCGTCGGTGACCCGCATCGACGACCGCTCGGTCGACGAGCGCATCCCCATCACCCTGCTCACGGGTTTTTTGGGCGCCGGCAAGACCACACTGGTCAACCGCCTGCTCAGCGCGCCCGACGCCGGCAAGATCGCGGTCATCGTCAACGAGTTCGGCGAGATCGGCATCGACGGCGACCTCATCGCCCGCGCCGACGAGGACATGCTGGAGCTCACCAACGGCTGCATCTGCTGCGCCGCCCAGGGCGACTTGATGGACGGCCTCAACCGGCTCTTCCTGCGCAAGATCGGCCTCGCCGAGCCCCAAGTGGACTTCGACAAGATCGTGATCGAGACCACGGGCATCGCCGACCCCTCGCCGCTGGCCCGGCTCTTCTACACGGACATGAAGCTCGACCTCACCTTCCGCCTCGACGCGGTCCTGACGGTGGTGGACCTGAAGCACGTGACCGGCCAGATCGCGCGCTCGCCGGAGGCGCAGAAGCAGATCGCCATCGCCGACAAGCTGATCTTCAACAAGCGCGACCTGGTGGACGACGAGGGTTTCACGGATGCCGTGGCGGCGGTCGAACGCCTCAACCCCTTCTCGCTCAAGGAGGTGACCAGCCACGGCGCGCTGCCGGTGGACCGGCTGCTCGACCTCGACCTGTTCGAGCCAAAGCGCCGCGACGACATGGTGGGTGCCTGGATCGGCGCCGATGGGCCAGACGCGGCCGGTCTTTCCCGCGACGACCATGAGCACACGCCGGGCGTCGGCGCGGTCTGCCTGCAAACCCGCGAGCCCCTGGAGTGGAACGCACTGCTCCGCTTCCTCCTCGATCTCACGCACAAAAAGGGCGAGGACCTCTTCCGCGTGAAGGGCATGGTGCATTTCCAGAACGTGGAGAAGCCGGTGATCATCCAGGGCGTGCAGGCGACCTTCAGCCCGCCCACCTATGCCGAGGCCTGGCCGCGCGGCGAGGTCGCGACGCGGATCGTGGTGATCGGGCGCGACCTCGACAGGGCCTCGATGGAGGCGCGGTTCGCGGCCTGCGTGGCGAAGCGCGAGGCCACGCTCGACCGCGGCCTCGGCGCCATCTGAGCAGGAGCCATCCATGAGCTTTGCCTACAAGACGGCGAGCGAACTCAAGGGCCTGCTAGCGGCGCGCGATATCTCGCCGGTGGAGCTGGTTGAGGACACCCTCAGCCGTCAGGAGGCGCTGGAGCCCAAGATCAACGCCTTCGTCACCCGCACGCCCGAGGTCGCGCTGGAGGCCGCGCGCGAGGCGGAGCGCGCCATCGCCGCAGGCGAGGCAGGCGCCGTCGCGGGTCTCCCCACATCGGTCAAGGACCTGGTGGCGATGGCAGGCGTGCCCTGGACCTTCGGCTCCCGCCCCTTCGCGGACAACGTGGTGGATTTCGATGCGCCTGCGGTGGAGCGGGTCAGGGCGGCCGGTGGCTGCATCGTCGGCAAGTCCACCACCAGCGAGTTCGGCTGCAAGGCGGTCTGCGACAGCCCGCTCACCGGGATCACGCGCAACCCGTGGAACCTGGCGAAGACGTCCGGCGGCTCCAGCGGCGGCGGGGCCGCGAGCGTCGCCGCCGGGCTCACGCCCTTTGCGGTCTGCACCGACGGCGGCGGCTCCATACGCATTCCGTCCGCGCTCTGCGGCCTCTTCGGCATCAAGGGGCAGTTCGCGCGGGTGCCGGTGCATCCCGTCTCCGCCGCGCCGACCCTTGCCCACGTGGGCGCGATCGCGCGCACGGTGCGGGACGCAGCCCTGCTGCTCGGCGTGATGGCAGGCCACGACCGGCGCGATGCCTTCGGCGTCGCCGAGCCCGTGCCGGATTTCCTCGCCGCCTGCGATGCGGGCGCGAAGGGCATGCGCATCGCCTGGAGCCCCACCCTCGGCTACGCCCGGCCCGAGCCAGAGATCGTCGCCCTCTGCGAGGCCGCCGCCCGGCGCTTCGAGGCGCTGGGGTGCGAGGTCGAGCCGGTCGAGGACGCGCTCGGCGAAGACCCGGTCGAGATCTGGATGGCGGAGTTCTACGGCGGCATCGGCACCAAGCTGAAGGGCCTGATGACGGAGAGGCCGGAGGAGCTGGACCCCGCCGTCGTCACGACGCTGAGCGGCGGGCTCGACCGCTCGATGGTGGCGTACTTCGACCAGCTCTTCGCCCGCTACGAGTTCCGCGAGAGGATGCGCCGGCTCTTCGAGCGCTACGATCTGCTGCTCTCGCCGACGCTGCCGTGCGCGGCCTTCGACGTGGGCCACGACACGCCGCCGGGGCTCGAGGGCCGCAACATCGTCTCCTGGGTCTACTACACCTACCCCTTCAACCTGACCGGCCAGCCGGCGGCCTCGATCCCGGCGGGCTTCACCGCCGAAGGGCTCCCGGTCGGCCTGCAGATGGTTGCTGGGATCAACCGCGAGGTGGATATTCTGCGCGCCGCCGCCGCATTCGAGGAGGCGGCCCCCTGGGCTGATCGGAAGCCGCCCCTGGCCTGACCCGGCCCGCCACGAGACGCACGACGAGGGAGGCGACGATGCCGTTGGACGACAAGGTCCGCGAGGCGCTGGACACGATCTTCTCCGGCGATGCCGGGCTCTACCAGAAGCGCGGCTGGAACCAGCGCTCGGGCTTCGGCACGCGGCCCGCGATCCTCAACATCGACCTCGCCAACGCCTGGACCCGCCAGGGCTATCGCTTCTCCTGCAACGACATGGACGAGCAGGTCATCCCCGGCGTGCAGCGCCTGCTCGAAGCTGCGCGCGCCAAGCAGGTGCCGATCATCTACACGACCACCGCCTTTTGCAGCCGCTTCGACATGGGGGCCTTCCCGCTCAAGACGCCGTTCGAGGACCTGATGCTGGGCACGCCGGCCTGCGAGATCGACGACCGCATCCCGCCGGAGAAGGGCGTCGACACGGTGATCGTCAAGAAGCGGCCGAGCGCCTTCGCCGGCACCCATCTGGGCGGCATCCTGCGCGCCGGCGGGATCGACACGCTGATCTGCACCGGCGTCACCATGGCCGGCTGCGTCCGGCACACGGTGGAGGATGCGCTCGGCGAGGGTTTTCGCACCGTCGTGGTGCGGGAATGTGTGGGCGACCGTGTGCCGGCGGCGGTCGAGTGGAACCTGTTCGACATCGACATGAAGTACTGCGACGTCGAGCCGCTCGACCGGGTGATCGCCTACCTGGACGAATTGGAGCCCTTCGCCAACCGCTAACGATGCCCGTGCGTCAGCGGCACGAACGCCACCGGCAGCAGCGATTTCCCCTCGCTCGGCCCATCGGCGCGCTTCTCGATGCGCTGCAGCTGCTGGGTCTCGGCGGCGCGGCCGACGGGGATCACCAGGCAGCCGCCGGGCTTGAGCTGCGCCACCAGCGCCGGCGGGACGGACGCCGCCGCTGCGGTGACGATGATACCGTCGAACGGCGCCTCCTCCGGCCAGCCGGCGTGGCCGTCGCCGGCGCGCACATCGGCCTGCGTGTAGCCCAGCGCCGCGAGGCGCGCCGCCGCCGCGGTCGCCAACGGCTCGACGACTTCGACCGAATGAACCGTCGCGCCCAGCGCACAGAGGACGGCGGTCTGGTAGCCGCAGCCGGTGCCGACCTCCAGGATGCGCGCGCCGGGCTCCACGTCGAGGAGCTCGGTCATCAGGGCGACGACGAAGGGCTGCGAGATGGTCTGGCCATGGCCGATGGGGAGCGGCCTGTTCTCCCAGGCGAACGGCTTCTCCGTCTCGGGCACGAAGGCCGGGCGCGGCACGGTGCGCATGGCCTCCATGACGGCGTCACTAAAGACCGGCCGCCCGGTCTTGCGGCCGGTCTCGCGCGCGTCGCTTGCGATCGCCGCCAGCATGGTCTCGGCGGTCGCGTCCGCGCCGAGCAGGTGGCGCAGCATCGTCCGCGCGCCCCGCGCCGCTAGCGCAGGTGCGGTATCACCTTGGTCGCATACTCGGCGATGATCCGTTCCTGGTCTTCGGTCATCAGGTAGAGCGCGAACTGCGTGACGCCTGCGGCTTCCAGCGCCTTGATCTTCTCGATGTGGGCCTCGGCCGGGCCGATCAGGCAGAAGGATTCGGTGATGGCGTCGGTGACGTAGTGCACGTTGTCCGAGCCCGCGACCGCGTGCTTGTGATAGTCGTAGCCCTCGTCCGCGCCGCGCCCCTGCCGCGCGGCGATGAACGCGGTCAGGCTCTCCGGCACCAGGTCCGTTCCCGCGCCGTGGCGCTCCACGATGTCGGCGACATGGTTGCCGACCACGGCCGGGAACCAGCTGGTCTGGGCGATGGCGGTCTCGCGGTCGCCGATCCAGGCCGGTGCGCAGGAGAGCACGCGGTATCCGGCCGCATCGAGGCCCGCCGCCTTGCGCGCCGCGAGCGCCTGTTCGGTGAACCATTGGCAGAGCCCCGGGTCGGCGAGCTGGATCACCAGCCCGTCCCCGTGCGTGCCGGCGGCGGCGAGCGCGCGCGGCCCGTAGGCCGCGATCCAGACGGGGAGCTCGTAAGGATCGGCCCAGTCGAGCTGGACCGGCCCGCGAGCGCCGTCGTATTCGCACGCCTCGCCCCGCAACATGGTGCGGAGCGCGTCGCAGTACTGAGTGAGTGTCTCGACCGTCGCGGGCCGATGCCCCATGACGCGCACCGAGCTGTCGCCGCGGCCGACCGCCACGTCGAGCCGGCCGTCGCCGAATTGGACCAGCCGCGCGAAGATGCTGGCCGCCACCGACCAGTCCCGCACCCTGGGGTTGGTCACCAGCGGCCCCACGCGGATGCGCTTCGTGTGGTCCAGGCAGACCGCCATCTGGGTGTAGACGTCGGACCACAGGATGTGGGAATCCGCAAACCACATGTAGTCGAAGCCGGCGGCCTCGGCCTGATGGGCGAGCGCGACGGTGCGGCGCACGTCGAGGTCGCCCTTGATGGAAATCCCAAGTTCCATGACGCCTCCAGGGCGTAGTCATGGCCGTCTCCCGGCCAGGCCGGCAGGATGGCACAGTCGCCCCCGGCCCGCCACGCGCCTGCCAAACCCCCGCGCGCCGTGCTAAACCGCGCAGGCGGCGCCCGGCGCCGTCTCCCGGCCCCAGCGAGCGACGGCGAGCATGAGCAAGCGGCAGATGGTCCTGGTGGGCTTCCTCCAGGCGCAGAACTGCTCCAACTACCCGGCGTCCTGGCGTCACCCGGAGTCCGCCACGGACTTTCTCACCGCCGACTACTACCAGCGCATCGCGCGCATTCTCGAGGCCGGCAAGTTCCACCTCGCCTTTTTCGACGACCGCCTCGCGCTGCCGGATATCTACGGCGGCGACCATGCCGAGGCGGTGCGCAACGGGGTGCGCGTGGTCAAGATGGACCCGATCCCGATCCTCACCCTGATGGGGGCGGCGACCACGCGGCTGGGTCTGGGTGCCACCTGCTCGACCACCTACTACCAGCCGTTCCACGTGGCGCGCATGTTCTCCACTCTCGACCACATGAGCGGCGGCCGGGCGGCCTGGAACGTGGTGACCTCGCTCAACGATTCCGAGGCCGCGAACTACGGCGCGGACAGGGTGATCGAGCACAACGAGCGCTACGACCGCGCCGACGAGTTCATGGAGGTGGTGCTCGGCCACTGGGACTCGTGGGATGACGACGCCATCGTCCTCGACAAGGAGCGGAGCCTCTTCGCCGACCCGGCGGGCGTGAGCCGCCTCGACCACGAGGGCCGCTTCCTGCGCTCGCGCGGGCCGTTCACCGTGCCGCGCACGCCGCAAGGGCGCCCCATCGTGATCCAGGCCGGCCAGAGCGGGCGCGGGCGGCAGTTCGCGGCACGCTGGGCCGACGTGATCTTCGCGATCTATCCCACCCTGGAGTTCGGCCGTAAGGCCTACGCGGCGACGCGGGCAGCAGCCATCGCCGCCGGCCGCGATCCCGGCTCATACCGCGTAGCACCGGCGGCCTACGTCACGGTCGCCGAGAGCCGGGCCGAGGCGGAGGAGAAGGCCGCCTTCATCGCGGGCCTTGCGCGGCCCATCGACACGCTGGCGCTGCTCTCCGAGGCGCTCAACTACGATTTCGCGGCGAAGCCGGCAGGCGAGCCCTTCACCGACGAGGAGATGGCCTCCATCAGCGGCCTGCAGGCGATCCGCGACCGGGTGGTGACGCTGAGCGGCAATCCGCACCCGACGGTCGAGGATTTCGTGACCTACAGCCGGCGCGGCACGCTGGGCGAGATGCCGCACTTCGTGGGCACGCCCGCGGCGATCGCCGATGAGATGGCGGAATGGTTCGAGGGCGGGGCCTGCGACGGCTTCGTGCTCGCCGCGACCCACATGCCGGGCGCCTACGAGGATTTTGCGCGCCTCGTGGTGCCCGAGCTTCAGCGGCGCGGCCTCTACCACGAGGACTATGCCGGGCCCACGCTCCGCGAGAATCTCGGGCTGCTCCCGGCCTGACCCCATCCCCGCGCGGGCTGCACTATCGTGAGCAGGTCCGACGGCTTTAGACTGTGTGCCCGCAGACGAAGAGGAGGCTCTTATGAGCACCAAGCTGCGCTACCTGCATCACCCCGCGTCCCAGCCGTGCCGCTCGGCGCGGCAGTTCATGGTCGAGAACGACATCGAGTTCGAGGACGAAGTCGTCGACATCACCACGAACATCAACGAGACGCAGGAGTTCAGAGACACCTACAACCCTACCGGGCAGGTGCCGATCCTCGTCGATGGCGACTTCACCGTGTGGGAGAACGTGGCCATCGGGCGCTACCTGAACGAGAAGTTCGAGTGCCCCAGCCACTGGTTCGGCTCTACCCTGCGTGAGCGCTCGCTGATCAACCAGTACGTGCAGTGGTACGCCTACACGCTGCGCCTCGGCGGCGGCGCGTTCCACTGGACCATCTTCGCGCCCTTCATCTACGGCGAGGACAAGGACTTCACCGCAGAGCGCTGGAAGGGCTACCACGTTCTCTACGAGTCGCTGGGGGTGATGGAGGACTACTGGCTCAAGGACCGCGACTACGTTTGCGGCGATGAGGTCAGCTACGCCGATCTGGCCGGGTTCCACGAGATGGTTTCCCATCACGCCGGCAAGATCATTCCCGACAAGGTGTGGGACAAGCACCCCCGGGTCTCGGCGTGGTTCGAGAGGATGTCCGAGCGCCCGGCCAGCAAGGCCGTGAGCGAGTGGCAGTACAACGCCGTCGGCGCAATTCTCACAGGCGAGCTCAAGGTCGAGTTCAATCGCAGAACCGCCGTGCTGAAGGGCACGGAGGCCTACGGCGGCCACAACCGCGGGATTCCTCACCTGGACGAGGCAGACGACTACATCGCAGAGGTCGAGGCCTAGGCCGCGACAGCGCGCTATATTGAAGGGCAAGGGGGGCGCCCGCCTCGCCGGCAGCGCTTTGTCCAAGGTCCTCTGCCGAGCCGCGTTGGGGCGTCCCCATGCTCCCGGGAGACGTATGCCCATGAATGTGGCTGTCGAAGCACAGGCTGACGCGGTTCGAACCGGAGACTTCACCTACCTGGCGTCTTCGGTAGAGAGCTCGCTCTACGGCAACGGCAAGGTGTTCATGCGCCGGGACAGCGACGGCAATGACAGCCCCTGGGAAGGCACCCATCTGGAAAAGAGGCCGATGGCGGTTCGTGACGCCCGCCGCCTGTCAGGGGCGCAGCGCCACACGCTCGACGCCAACGGCTTCGAGCTGATCGAGCGCCCCATGGAGAGTCCGGCGGTCGATTTCTTCGACCACGATCAGATCGTGCGCCGCTATTACCCGCACTGCACCGCTGCCGTTCGGGACAAGACCGGCGCCCGCATCGTCGCGGCCTTCGACCACAATATCCGTTCGGTCTCCGGCAATCGGAGCAGACGCCGCATCGAGGGCGGGCAGCAGGTGCAGCCGCCGATCCACATGGTGCACGGCGACTACACGTTGACCAGCGGGCCGCGCCGCCTGCGCGACCTGGCAAAGGCGCCGACCGGCAACGACACCTACCGAACGGCGCTGGCCCAGGGAGAGTCGCTCCTGGACGAAACAGACGTAGCGCGCGCCCTGGGCGAAGGCCGCTTTGCCATCATCAACCTCTGGCGCAACATCGCGCCTGAGCCCGTGGCGACCGAGCCGCTCGGGCTCTGCGATGCGGCCACCGTGCATCCCGACGATCTCGTGGTCTTCGAAGTCTTCTACAGCGACCGCACTGGCGAGAATTACCTCGCGAAACACGCCGACAAGCACCGCTGGTATTGCTATCCCGCGCTCACCCGCGACGAGGCGGTGCTGATCAAGCAGTGGGATTCCGCGGGGGGCATGGCGCGCTCCGAGGGCGCGAAGGCCGATTCCGAGTGCCCGGAGGCGCTGTGCACCTTCAGCTTCCACAGCGCCTTCGCCGACCCGACGACCAAACCCGATGCACCCGACCGCTGGAGCATCGAGGTGCGCTGCGTCGCGCTCTACGGCTAGTTGCTCCCCGTATCCGGCCGGTCCCGATTGGACCCGGATGGGGCTATGATCGCCCGATGAACATCAAGGACGGCGCGGCGCACCTCCGCGCTCTCGACAAGGACCGGGCGGTCTATCTCGACGGTGAGCTGATCGCGCGCGTCGCCGACCATCCGGCCTTCGCCGCCGCCTGCCGCTCGGCCGCGGCGCTCTACGACTTCCAGGCGGCCGCGGCCAACGTCGAGCGCATGACCTTCGAGACCGGGACCGGGCGGCGTGCGAACCGTGCCTGGCAGATGCCGCGCAGCTACGCCGAGCTCGTCGCCAGGCGCGAGGCGCTCACCGCCTGGGCCGAGCTTCACGCGGGCTACCTGGGCCGCTCGCCCGATCATCTGGCGTCGTCGATCGCGGGCCAGATGATGGGGATCGATGTCTTCGAGCGCCACGGCGCGCGCCACGCCCGGGCGCTCCGCGACTACTACGCGTACGCGCGCGACAACGACCTCTACCTCAGCTACGTCATCGTCAACCCGCAGGGCGACCGCTCCAAGTCGTGGGGCGAGCAGGAGAGCGAAGAGATGACCATGCGGGTCGTCGACGAGGACTCGGCCGGCGTCACCGTGCGCGGCGCCAAGATGCTCGGCACCGGCTCGATCATGGCCGAGGAGATCCTGGTCGCTACCCTGCAGCCGCTCAAGCCGGGCGAGGAGCGTTTCGCCATCTCCTTCGCGCTTCCGCTCGCTACGCGCGGGCTCAAGGTGCTCTCACGCAGGAGCTACGAGGCCAGCGCCACGAGCCCCTGGGATTATCCCCTCTCCCACCGCTTCGACGAGAACGACTCAATCGTCTACTTCGACGACGTGAAGGTGCCGTGGGAGCGGATCTTCCTCTTCGGCGACATCGACATGTGCCGGGCGCAGTTCCACGACACGCCGAGTCACGCCTTCCAGAACTACCAGTCGCAGATCCGCCTGGTGGTGAAGCTCAAGTTCCTGCTGGCGCTGGCGCGGCGCATCACGGAGACCATCGGCACAGCCAAGATGCCGGCGGTGGTGGGCCAGCTCGGGGAGATGGCGGCCGAGGTCGCGGCCGTCGAGGGCCTGCTCTACGGCATGGAGAGCGCGGGCGGCATGGCCGGCGACTACTACGTGCCGAACACGAGCATGATGTACGCAGCCCAGGTCCAGACCCAGGCCCTCTATCCGCGCCTGATCGACGGGATCCGCTCGCTCGCCGGCGGCAGCCTGATCATGCTGCCGTCCTCGGCGGCGGACCTGGAGAACCCCGATATCGCACCCCTCTTCGAGCGCACCCAGGTCTCGGCACGGCCGGGCGAGGGCGCGGCGGAGCGGATGGCGCTGATGAAGCTCGCCTGGGACGCGGTGGGCTCCGAGTTCGCCGGCCGCCACACCCAGTACGAGATGTTCTACGCGGGCGCCAAGTTCGTCACCACCACGCACTGCTACCGGCGCTACGACTGGGCCGATGCGGACCGCATTCTGGAGGGGCTGATGGCCGGCAGCGAGGGCAGCCGCGAGACATGAGGGTCGGGGTCGTCAATCTCGGCGCCATCGTCTCCGGCGATTGGCGCGCGCCCTTCGTCGAAGGCGATGCGCTGGTCGCTGCCGACGGCCTGCTGGAAGCCGTGGGCGAAGTGCCGCCCGCCGCCCTCGATGCCTGCGACGTCGTGATCGACGCCGGCGGCGCGACCGCGATTCCGGGGCTGATCGATTCCCAGGTCCACGTCACCTTCGGCGACTTCACGCCGCGCCAGAACACCGTGGGCTATCTCACGAGCTACGTCCACGGCGGCATCACCACGGCGATCTCCGCCTCGGAGGTACACGTGCCGGGCCGGCCGAAGGACCCGGCCGGGGTCAAGGCGCTGGCGGTCGCGGCCTTCAAGTGCTTCGAGCATTACCGGCCGGGCGGCATGCGCGTGCACGGCGGCTCCATCATCCTGGAGCCCGGCCTAACCCGGGCGGACTTCGACGACGTGCACCGGGACGGCGTCTGGCTCGCCAAGGCGGGTTTCGGGGCGGTGGAGACGGCGCGGGACTACGTCGCGCTGGTGCGGGATGCGCGTGAGGCCGGCCTGCTCACGACGCTCCACACCGGCGGCGCCTCCATCCCGGGCTCCTTTCCCATCACCGGCGCGGACCTGATCGCCATCGACCCCACCGTCTCCTTCCACATCAACGGCGGGCCGGTCGCCATCGAGGACCGCTATTTCGAGCGGGTGGCGGCCGAGACCGGGATCGCCATGCAGGTCTGCACCGCCGGCAATCTGCGCACCACGCTGCTCTGCGCCGAGATGGCCCGCAAGCACGATGCCTTCGACCGATTCTTGATCGCGACCGACACGCCCACCGGCAGCGGCGTCATGCCGCTCGGCATGATCTACACCATGGTCCACATCGCCTCGCTCGCGGGCTTCGACCCGACCTGGACGATCGCCGCGTCGACCGGCAACGTGGCCGAGATCTACGGGCTCAACAGCGGCTTCCTCAGGCCCGGTCGGGATGCGGACGTGGTCATCGTCGACGCCCCGCTCGGCGCCACCAAGCCGGATGCGCTCTCGACCATGAGCAACGGCGACCCGGTCGCCATCGGCGCGGTCATCACCGGCGGCATCCCCCGCTTCGTCGGCCGCAGCCGCAACACGCCGCCGACCACGCGGAAAGTCGCCGTCGCCCGCTGCGAGGTGCCGGCCTTCGATCTGTCGTAGGCCGCTCGTCTTCGACTGATCAATCTCTTCATGAAATTCAAAGCGGGGATAGCGGTGATAATGTGGCTCCAGAAACGTGTGCGACGCTTCACAATGTCGACCGGGTTTTGGGCCGCTATCTCGGTGGGCGTAGTCATCGCAGTAGGCGCCTCTTTGTCGGTTGAGTACTGGGGCTGGCTGCAGGGCGGGACAGACGACACCAGCAATACCGCCGCGATTCGTAATGTTGCCCTCGTAATCGGAGGTATCGTAGCGATCCTAATTGCGCTTTGGCGCAGCCTTGTTGCGGAGCGACAAGCCACTGCTGCGCAGCGGCAGACAGAGACTGCGGAGAGGGTTTATCTGAGTGATAGGTATCGCCAAGCAGCAAGTATGTTGGGGGACAACGAGCTTCCAGTTCGTCTGGGGGGAATATTTTCTCTTGAACGTCTAGCGGAAGATCACCCAAGTGAATTTCGACGCGAAGTCATTAGGCTCCTTGTGGAGTTTGTCCGCACACCGCCCTCTCTGCAAGAGCCTCAACCCAAGGTGTGGGACGGGTGGCTACACATTGAGAGAACAGCCACGCGGGAGGACGTGCAGGTTGCAATGACAGCTATTGCCGAATTACTGCGCGTAGATGCAATTCAAAATGAGGAAGAACCAGTTCATCTTGATCTCCATAACGCACAGCTCTGTGGTGTTGAGTTGAAGCTACCGTCTTGCATAGTAAATTTGCAGCGTGCGAACTTAAAGTATGCGAGATTGGAGAAATCGAACTTGACAGGCGCTCGACTACAATGGGCCGACTGTCGTCACGCGCGATTCAACGATTCTGATTTGTCTAGTGCCAATATGACCAACGCTGATTTTTCGAATGTGCGAGCGTATGGAGCCTGTTTTGTCGGCGCCACAATGCCGAAAACAATGGTTAATGCTGTACTCAACGACACCGACATGAGATTTGCGAAGTTTCCTAGAGCATATCCGAGATTGAGAGAATCATTAGGAATTCCCATTAGTTACGGAATGTGATTCAAGCTGGCTACTGGTGAAGGAGGCCAGCATGGATGACACAACCCTATTCGAGCGATCTTCGCGAGCGCGTGGTGCGGGCCCATTTGGCGGGCGAGCCGATCCGCCAGGTGGCGGCGCGCTTCGGTGTCAGCGTCTCCTCGGTGCCGAAGTGGGTGGCGCGCTACCGGGCGACGGGGAGTGTGGCGCCGGGCAAGGTCGGCGGTCACCGCCCCTGGCTGCTGGAGCCGCACCGGGAGCTGGTTCACAGGCTGGTCGCCGAGACGCCACATCTGACGATCGACCGGCTTCGAGACCTGCTGGCCGCTGCGGGGATCGCGGTGAGCCGGGACACCATCTGGCGCTTCCTCAGGCGCGAGGGGCTGAGCTTCAAAAAAAACTCTGTTCGCCACTGAGCAGGCACGCGCCGCGGTCGCCCGAAAACGGGCGCGCTGGCAGGCGCTCAAGCGCCACCTCGACCCGGACCGCCTGGTCTTCGTGGACGAGACCTGGATCAAGACCAACATGGCACCGCTCAGGGGCTGGGCGCAGCGAGGCCGGCGCTTGAGGGCATATGCGCCTTATGGCCACTGGCGCACCATGACCTTCCTCGCCGCGCTCCGCGCAGACGGGATCGACGCCCCTTGCGTCTTCGACGGCCCCATCAACACCCGCTGCTTCCAGGCCTGGGTCGAACAAGAGCTCGTCCCCACGCTCAAGCCCGGCGACATCGTCATCCTCGACAATCTCGCAAGCCACAAGAGCAAGGCGGTCCGCCAAGCCATCCGCAGCACCGGCGCCCGCCTCTGGTTCCTCCCGCCCTACTCACCCGACCTCAATCCGATCGAGCAGGCCTTCGCCAAGATCAAACACTGGATGCGCAACGCGCAGAGGCGCGACTTCGAGGATACCTGGCGCCATCTCGGCCACCTCATCGGCACCATCGAGCCAAGCGAATGCCAAAACTACATCCGAAACGCCGGATACGGTTCCGTCTAAAACGGATATGCTCTAGTCCTTGTAGTCGGGCTCGGTGCGGTCGAGGATGCGCTTGATCGCCGTGAAGTGCTCGACCGCGTAGCGGTGCCTGTTGTCGCGCGACAGCTGGCGTACGGCTTCCTCCTCCATCTCGGGCAGGATCGGCTTGAGCGGGCGGCCGGTGCTCATGGCGAGGATCTGAACCATCGCCGCGCGTTCCAGGTAGTAGAGGTCGTCGTAGGCCTTGGCGACGTCGCCGCCGCCCACCATCACGCCGTGATTGCCCATGAAGAGGATGTCGGCGCCGTCCATCGCACGCGCCACGCGCTCGCCCTCGCTCTCGGCCAGGGCGACGCCGCCGTAGTCCCGGTCGTAGGCGATGCGGCGGCTGAAGCGGAGCGCGTTCTGGCTTGCGGGTTCCAGCTTGCCGTCCTCGATCATGGCGAGCGCCAGCACCTGGGGCTGATGGGTGTGCATCAGGCAGCGCAGGTCCGGCCGCGCCTTGTGCAGCGGGGCGTGAAGACAGACGGCGGTCTCCTCCACGTCGCCCTCGCCCTCGATGATGCGGCCCTCCATGTCGACGACCAGGAGCGTGCTGGCGCGCACCTCGCTCCAGTGGGTGCCGTAGGAGATCAGCAGAAAGCGATCGTCGCTCCCCGGCAGCATGAGGGAGAAGTGGTTGCAGACGCCCTCGTTGAGCCCGTGGTGGCAGGCGATCCTATAGGCCGCCGCCAGGTCGATCCGCGCCTCGCGCTCCGTCTCGCTCATCATCCCTCCGCCGCTTCTGCTCGCAGGCCGCCCGCTCGCCCTCGCTCGGCCGGGCCAAACCGGGCACAATCGCCCGGCAACCGCCACACCTGAGCGCAAAGGACGGGCCGATGCCGGCCGCAGACTGGTACTTCGATTTTCTCTCTCCCTTTTCCTATCTGCAACTCGCCCAGTTCGACCGGCTGCCGCCGGACCTGGAGGTGACCTACCGGCCGGTCCTGTTCGCAGGCCTCCTCGCCCATTGGGAGCACAAGGGGCCGGCGGAGATCCCGGCCAAGCGGGTGCAGACCTATCGCTGGTGCCACTGGTACGCGGCGCGCCGCGGCATCCCCTTCCGCATGCCGCCGGCGCACCCCTTCAACCCGCTGCGCCCGCTCCGCCTCGCCGTCGCCCGGGGCGCCGAGCCCGCGCTGATTCGCGCGCTGTTCGACGCCATATGGGCCGAGGGGCGCGACCCCTCCGACGATGCGGAGTGGCAGGCGCTGACGGCCCGCCTCGGCATCGCAGACGCCGACGAGACTATTGCCCGGCGCGAGGTCAAGGACGCTCTGCGGCGAGGCACTGAGGAGGCCGCAGAACGGGGGGTCTTCGGCATACCCACGTTTGCCATCGGAGACGAGATTTTCTGGGGCCTGGATACGACCGATCTGGTGCTGGATTACTTGGGCGATCCGAACATGCTCAAGACCGGCGAGTATGCCCGCATCGCCGCCCTCCCCATCGCCCAGGCGCGTAGGCTCTAGAGCATATCCGAGATTGAGAGAATCATTAGGAATTCCCATTAGTTACGGAATGTGATTCAAGCTGGCTACTGGTGAAGGAGGCCAGCATGGATGACACAACCCTATTCGAGCGATCTTCGCGAGCGCGTGGTGCGGGCCCATTTGGCGGGCGAGCCGATCCGCCAGGTGGCGGCGCGCTTCGGTGTCAGCGTCTCCTCGGTGCCGAAGTGGGTGGCGCGCTACCGGGCGACGGGGAGTGTGGCGCCGGGCAAGGTCGGCGGTCACCGCCCCTGGCTGCTGGAGCCGCACCGGGAGCTGGTTCACAGGCTGGTCGCCGAGACGCCGCATCTGACGATCGACCGGCTTCGAGACCTGCTGGCCGCTGCGGGGATCGCGGTGAGCCGGGACACCATCTGGCGCTTCCTCAGGCGCGAGGGGCTGAGCTTCAAAAAAAACTCTGTTCGCCACTGAGCAGGCACGCGCCGCGGTCGCCCGAAAACGGGCGCGCTGGCAGGCGCTCAAGCGCCACCTCGACCCGGACCGCCTGGTCTTCGTGGACGAGACCTGGATCAAGACCAACATGGCACCGCTCAGGGGCTGGGCGCAGCGAGGCCGGCGCTTGAGGGCATATGCGCCTTATGGCCACTGGCGCACCATGACCTTCCTCGCCGCCCTGCGCGCAGACGGGATCGACGCCCCTTGCGTCTTCGACGGCCCCATCAACACCCGCTGCTTCCAGGCCTGGGTCGAACAAGAGCTCGTCCCCACGCTCAAGCCCGGCGACATCGTCATCCTCGACAATCTCGCAAGCCACAAGAGCAAGGCGGTCCGCCAAGCCATCCGCAGTACAGGCGCCCGCCTCTGGTTCCTGCCGCCCTACTCACCCGACCTCAACCCGATCGAACAGGCCTTCTCCAAGATCAAGCACTGGATGCGCAACGCGCAGAAGCGCGACTTCGAGGACACGTGGCGCCATCTCGGCCACCTCATCGGCACCATCGAGCCAAGCGAATGCCAAAACTACATCCGAAACGCCGGATACGGTTCCGTCTAAAACGGATATTCTCTAACACTGACCTGACTGGCGCAGAACTCCGTAATGCGAATTTGTCTGGAGCAAAATTAAGTGGTGGGTTTCATTGGATCGATGAAACTGGAGCGCATTCGGCAGTAGACGGCGCCGTTCGAATTACCCAGGATCAGCTCGACGTAGCGGTAGCTGATCCGAATCAGCCGCCGTTTCTGAGCGATCAGCTTGTAGAAAATACCGAACCGCCAACGCGGCTCGTCTGGCGAGAAAGCGCCCCTCCAGCTGACACAACCGAGAACGAATAGAATCGCATTGATCAAACGAGTTTCTCCAATTTGAGACGGGTATGACAAAGCGACCCGTCGGCCAAATGAGTGAAATGGATCGGTTGAGAACTTGGGGGAGCAAACAGGCGGCTTGGATCGCCGGCCCTCAGTCGATCTCGTCTTCGGGCACCATCCAGGGCTCTTGAAGCGCCGCGTCGCGCCATTCGACGAAGGCCGGGAGAGTGAGCACGGCGCGGCTGTAGGCGGCGCAAGTATCGTCGAGATCGACCCCGTAGGTGTCGAACCGGGTGACCACCGGCGCGTACATGGCATCGGCTGCGCAGAAAGCGCCGAACAGAAACTCGCCGCCGGCGCCGTAGCGGCTGCGGCAATCGCGCCAGATTTCGCAGATGCGGGCGATATCGTCGTCGACTCCCGGCCCGCGGCCCCTCCCCTTGAGGTCGAGGCGGCGCAGGTTCATGGGCATGTGATTGCGTAGCGCGGTGAAGCCTGCATGCATCTCGTTGGCGACCGCGCGGGCTGCGGCACGGGCGGCGCGGCCTTCGGGCCAGAGGCCGGCGTCGGGGTATAGCTCGTTGGCGTACTCGATGATCGCCAGGGTCTCCCAGACTGTACGCTCACCGTGCAGCAGCACCGGAACACGCCCGGATGGCGAGACCGCGGCGATGGCCTCCTTCCAGTTCTCGTCGAACAGCAGGAGCAGCCGTTCGTCGAAGGGGATTCCGGCGTGGCGCAGTGCCAGCCAGGGCCGGAGCGACCAGGACGAGTAGTTCTTGTTGCCGATGACGAGGGTGAGGTCGCTCATGGCACTATGCACTCATGCTCCACGTTTCTTGGGGCGGCGCACTATAGCGCCGCGTTCCACCGCGGCAACGTCATACGGCCTAACGGGTGGCGTCGATGGTCTGGACGTGGCCGCCTGCGGCATACGACAGGATGGCGAAATCGGCGGTGAGCAGCGGCGCTCCGCATTGGCGCGCGGTGGCGATGATGAGGCGATCGGCAGGATCCGCGCGGAACGTGCCGGGCAGCCGCGCGCTGTCGGCGGCAACGGCGGGCTCGATGGGCAGCAGCCTGATGCCGGGCAGGGCGAGCGCCGCCCTGATCCACGCGCCGACCTCCTGCGCGAGGCGCAGGCGGCCGCGCTCCGCCAGCAGGGCGATTTCCCATGGCGTGATGGCGGAGACGCCGATGTCGTCGGACCGACCCGCTGCGGCGATGACGGCGCGCGCCTCGGGCCCCAGCCGCCGCTCGTCTTCTGTGGCCCAGAGCAACACGTGTGTATCCAGGACGATCATCGCGCGGCGCTCCAGTCGGCGGGGTCGAGCGCCGGCAGAAAGGGATCGTCATAGGCAAGCACCGATCCCTTCATGGCACCGATAATGGTTCGATCCTTCCCCTCAGGCTGCACCGGCGATAGCACGGCGACCGGCCGGCCGCGATTGGTGATGGTTACAGGCTCTCCGTCCTCGCCCATCTCATTGATAAGACGGAGACATTTCGCCTGAAATTCGGCCGCCGCGATCGTCTTGGCCATGACTCGAGGACAAAGTTGACTACGTATTTATAATATATACGTATTAACTTCTGGCGTCAATCAGGGAAGTTCGGTCTCCGTTGGAAAGGTCTAGTCACCCATATCCGCCTCGTCGGCGCCGCTCATCAGCTGGGAGAAGCGCACCGGCAGGATCTCTTCGGTCTCGAACCGCCCGTCCCCGTCCTTGGTGACCAGCAGCAGGCGCTGGTCCTCCTCCAGGCCGGCCGGGATCACCATGCGCCCGCCGGGCTTGAGCTGCTGCAGGAGCGCCGGCGGGATCAGGTCGGGCGCCGCGGTCGCGATGATGCGGTCGTAGGGCGCGTGATCGGGCCAGCCCAGGCTGCCGTCGCCGACGCGAAACTGGACATTGCCGTAGCCCTGCTCGTCGAGCCGGCGGCGGCCGCTCTGGGCCAGCTCCTCGATCAGCTCGACCGTGTAGACCTCCGCCGCAAGCTCCGCCAGGAGCGCCGCCTGATAGCCGAGCCCGGTGCCGATCTCGAGCACCCGGTGCCCGGCGCCGAGCTCCAGCAGGTCGGTCATCAGCGCGACGATGTAGGGCTGCGAAATGGTCTTGCCGCAGCCGATGGGGAGCGGTGAGTCGAGGTAGGCGTAGAGCGCCATCTCCACCGGCACGAAGGCGTGACGCGGGACCCGCCCGATCGCCTCCATGACGTCGCCCGCGATGGCGGCGCGGCCGGTCTTGCCGCCGACATGGTCGGCATGGAGCGCCACCTGCTCGACCATGTTCCGGCGCAGGATCGCGAATTGGTCTTCGTTGGTGTTCGCCGCCGTCATGGCCCGTCCCTGCGCCTCGGCGTGCACGCGAGTGCGGGCACCGCGCCCGCCCATTACTGCTATAAGTAACGCATCCGCGCGACAGCCGCGAGCCCACCGGTGACGATCCTCTGCCGCGACCGCCCCGAGCGGAGACCGCCCCGCTTCGATGCAGCCCGCCGGGCCGGGCGTTGGGTCCGCGCATGACCGGATCGCTCGCGCTGCCGCTCTGGATCCTCGCGGTGGTGGGCGCGCTCGCGCTCTGGGCCGCGCTCGACCGCATCCTGATGCCGAGCGCGCGTTGGTTCCTGCGCCGCCGCCTCAACCGCATGATCGAGGAGGTGAATACGCGGCTCGAGCTGCAGATCCCGGCGTTCCAGCAGACCAAGCGGCGGGTGCTGATCGATCAGCTCAGCTTCGACCCGCAAGTGATGGAGGCGATCGACGCCGAGGCCGAGGCCACCGGCATCCCGCGCGAGGTGCTGAGCCGGCAGGTGGAGCGCTACGCCCGCGAGATCGTGCCCTCCCGGTGGAGAGCCTCTACCGCGTGCGCCTCGGCTATTCGCGCGGCGGGCGGTGGAGAGCCTCTACCGCGTGCGCCTCGGCTATTCCGACGACGAGGCGCTGGCCCGCATCGAGCCCGGCGCCAGCGTCGTCTTCGTGATGAACCACCGCAGCAACATGGACTACGTCATCGTCGCCTACATGGCGGCGCACCGCTCCGCACTCAGCTACGCCGTGGGCGAATGGGCGCGGGTCTGGCCGCTCAGGATGCTGGTGCGCTCGCTCGGTGCCTATTTCGTGCGACGCGGCTCGGGCAGCCGCCTCTACCGCCAGGTGCTGGCCCGCTACGTGCAGGCGGCGACCGCCGGCGGCGTGGTCCAGGCGGTCTATCCCGAGGGCGGCTTGAGCCGCGACGGCCGCCTGCGCAAGCCTAAGCTCGGCCTCATCAACTACATGGTCTCGTCCTTCGACCCGGAGGGGACGCGCGACCTGGTCTTCGTCCCTGTCGGCATCAACTACGACCGGGTGCTGGAGGACCGCATGCTCGTGCGGGCGCCCGGCCCCGGCGAGCCCCGGCGCAGCCGGGCGCGGGTACTCGCGACCACGCTCAGGTTCGTGGCCCACAACGTGAGCCTGATGATCCGGCGGCGCTGGTACCGATTCGGCTACGCCTGCGTGAACTTCGCCGCGCCGATCTCCATGCGGGACTACGCCAAGGTGCACGGGCTCGATTTCCGCACGCTGGAGGACGATGCCCGCCACCAGGCCGTCGAAAAACTCGGCGGCGAGCTACTGGAGGCGATCGCCGCAGCGATTCCGGTGCTGCCGGTGTCCCTGGTGGCGACGGTGTTCGTGCGCGCGGAAGACGCGCTCGATCTGCTGGAGATCAAGGGGCGGACCCAGGCATTGATCGACGAGCTGGAGCGCGAGGGCGCCTACGTGCACGTCCCGCGGGCGGATCGTGACTACGCCGTCACGGTTGGACTACGGATGCTGACGCTGCGCCATTTCGTCACCGAGGCGGACGGCCTCTACCGCGCGAACGATCGCGAGCGCGACATGCTGCGCTACTACGCCAACGCCATCGAGCATTTCTTGGCCGACGCGCCGGCCGACTGACCGGACGGATGGGGGTAGCACCGGTGGCGGGTCCCTCCGGCGCGGTGGCTTACTCGACGGCCTCGACGAAGTAGACGCTACTGTTGCAGGCGCGGAAGCGCATCGGCAGCACCGCCTGGTACTCGGGGCAGTTGTACCACTCCTTCGCCCTTTCCATGCTCTCGAAGCGGATGATCACGATCCTGGGCGGCTTCGACATGCCGTCCATGTGGGCGACGTTGGTGGTGGCGGCGATCAGCTCGCCGCCGTAGGCCGCGACCGAGGGGCCGGCCTTCTCGGCGTACTCATCCATAAGCGCCTGGTCGAACACTTGCGATTCGGAAATTAGGTAAGCAGCGGGCATGGCATCTCTCCTTGGCTGGGGACGGGTAGTGTATCAGTTTGACATTCGGTGACTAAATTAGAGAACTATGGCGGACGGTGCCTAAGCCCCTAATTCTAAGGGATAATTCCCACCAGCCTCCACCATGCTGTAGCACTTGGAGGCCCGCCTGCCACCTCATCGTGTGGTGGGAAGCCCGCTATAAGTCCAGACTTAGCTGAGGCGGGAGTTTGGGGCTGGTCAATATTCAAGCGCGCCAGTGACTGGACTATTTCTCTTGCTCAGGTGCGGGTACGGCTACTCGGAAAGGGTCGCTCCTGATGCTGGAAGCCATCCGTCTTCTTAGCTCCATAGGCCTGCTCTTCGGGAACTTCACTTGTCAATCTGAAGAACGTAATTTGGCATGGTCTGTCTTGGATCGGGGTCAAATCTATTGACAAACTGCCGCTGTTCATAAGTTCCAAGATTATCTTGCCTTCCCACCCAGGTTGTATCCAAGGGGCCGTTTGATGCATACTCAACCCCACCCGCGCATAGCTACTGCGCCCCTCAACTCTCGCAATTAGATTCCGAGGGACTGTAATCTTCTCATGTGTCTTTGCAAGAACAAACTCCCCAGGTTTGATTGTGTAACAATCTTGCGTTCCTAGTCGGGCACCCGTTTTCAGCTCAACTTCCTCCCAGAGGTTAGCCTCTGCAACCACTCCGATGCCCCGAGCTACAGATACTCTTATCCCCTCTATTGCCTTGAGCTTTGTGAATTGATGACCTAACCGCAGATCAATGGAGGCCTCACCCCACTGACCTTCTTCCAATTTAGGAGAGAAACCGATGGTACCCTTACTGACGCATTCAAGGAGTTGAGGTTGCGACAAAATCATGATTGATAACCCTGCAAGTCTCGTTGGGAAAATCGGGCGAGTCCTGCAGTAGTGAAAAACGATCCAGACAGGCGGATAGCCACAGTCTCTCCGTTGATTTCTCTGACCGTTCCCAACACATACTTGTTGCCGGCTGCATCACTCGATACGGCATCAGCTTCAATGAACCCTGAAATCACCCCATCTTTCGTCTCGATGGTGATCAGGTATTCGTCCTTGAACGCACCATTTTGGGCTGTGCAAGGAATCCTGAGTTGCATACCCAAACGTATCTCGGCCGGCATAAGTATGTCCTTTCCACTTTGATATGGGAGGGGAAGAGCATGAGGACCTCCGGTTCTGGGGAGGAGCTTGACGATGCGAGGAGAGAATCTCCGCTCACCTCGCCCGCCGATCCGCGCACCTTCCAAGGTCAGCTCGTGACCGCATTGCGAGGAGTCGGGTGCCAAACCCCGCTCCTTGCGTTTCTGTTATCATTCGATTCGCAGCCTAGCTGTCGATATCGATTCCTGTCAATTTGATGGAGAGTGGCGATTGCCCCAACCCACAGGGAGCCGTCAAGGGCACCAGTGTGTGGAAGGGGCTAGAGACTAGAGTTTGCGGGCCTGGCGGTGGCCTTCGTAGACCGCCTCGTAGGCCGTGCGGGGCGCGGTGGCGTCGCCGATGGTCTCGACCGAGACGCCTCGCGCAGCAACCGCATTGTGCAGCGCATTCTCCGAGCGCCGGCCGGTCGCCATGACGATCCAGTCGGCCTCGATCGTCCGCTCCGCCTCGCCGTGGTGGACGTTGTAGAGCGTCACCGTGTCGCCCTCGATGCGGCGCACGAAGTGATCGACGCAGACCGTCACCCCGGTCTGGTAGAGCTTGGGCAGGATCCAGTCGAGATAGACGTCGAGGATGGTTTCCATGCCCACCATGGGCCAGCGGGTGACCAGCGTGACCTCATCGGCGCCGCCCTCCTTGCAGGCGACGGCGGTGAGCGGCGCCACCACGTCGCAGAGGTCGTCCAGCACCATCACCTTGCCGCGCGGCCGGGCCTGGCCCTGCGCCACCGTATCCCAGCCCACGCAATTGCCGGTCTCCCAGCCGGGGAGCCCCTCGCTGGTCCAGCCCTGGAAACCGTCGACCGCGACCGATGACCCCGTGGCAACCACCACGTGGTCGGGCTTCACCGCCTCCAGCGCCTGATCCAGATCCTCCTCCGTCACCGGTGCGCCGGTGACGATGCGGGTGCCGTTCTTCTCGGCCTGCGCCGTAAGCCAGCGGCCGATCTCGCCGAACTCGGCCCGGGTCGGCAGCAGCGCTTGCACGCGCACATGGCCGCCGGTCTCGCCCTCGGCCTCGTAGAGCGTCACGTCGTGGCCGCGGGCAGACGCGATGCGCGCGTATTCCAGCCCAGCCGGGCCGCCGCCAATGACCAGCACCGATTTGGGCTCCGCCACCTTGACCAGAGTGCCCTCGCCCCACTTCCCCTCGCGGCCCACCGTCGGGTTGTAGATGCACTGCACCCGACCGCCCCGGCTCACGCTCTTCCAGCAGAAATTCGCGGCGACGCATGCGCGAATGTCGTCGGTGCGGTCCTCCTGCGCCTTCTTGGCCCAGTGGGGGTCGGTGAAGAGCTGGCGCGCGAGGCAGATGGCGTCGCCGTCGCCGGCTTCGAGCAGCCGCTCGGCGACATCCGGCGTGGTGATGCGGCCCACCAGCAGCACCGGCTTCGACGAGACCTCGCGGATCTTGCGGGCGTATCCGCGCTCCCAGCCTGCCTCGAACTCCATCGGCGTGTGGATGAAGGCGTGATGCACGCCGGCCGAGACGTTGACGTAGTCGATATCGGCCCGCTTCTCGATTTCGGCGACGATGTCCCGCACCTCTTCGATTTCGAGATCGCCCGGCCAGAACGAGGTCGAGTTGATGCGGTAGCCGACGAACCTGTCGTCGCCGGCGGCAGCGCGCATCCGCTTCAATGCCTCGAGGGGGAAGCGCAGGCGGTTGTCCAGCGAGCCGCCCCAGCGGTCGGTGCGCTTGTTGTAGAGCGGCGAGATGAACTGCCAGGGCAGGTAGCCGTGGCTGAGATGGAGCTCGACCCCGTCGAGCCCTGCCGCGAACGCGCGGACCGCAGCGCTGCCGAAGGCCTCCAGCAGCTCCTCGATCTCGTCCTCGTCGAGCTCCTTGGGCGTGGACGCGCCGGGGAACTCGCCGAGCGGAACCTGGCTCGGCGAGACGGAATACCAAGTCTCATCGGGGTCGTAGGTGGCCTCCTGCTTGAAGGTGGGGAAGCCCCGCACGCCCGAGTGCCAGAGCTGGATCGCGAGCTTGCAGCCCTCGGCGTGGACCGCGTCCGCGATTTTGGACAGCGGCTCGATTTGCCGGTCGTCGAAGAGCTGCGGCATGAGCAGCGGCGCCATGAGCGAGCTACGGTGGACATGGGTCCCGCCGATGATGATGAGGCCGACTCCGCCCTCGGCACGCTCCCGATAATAGTGGGTCGCCATGTCGATGAAGAGCCCGTTCCACGGGTCCGAGACCCAGCTCGGGCAGGTCGGCGGGAACACCACGCGGTTCTTGATCGTGGTGTTGCGAATCTTCCATTCCGAGAAAAGCCGTGGATAGGTCGCCATGGTGCGCTCCCCCCTGTCGCGGGCGCCTCGCCGGCCGGGCGCCCTGTGCATGACCGCCGCGGTCCATTACACTCGGCTTGGCGCGCGAATGCCAGTTTCGCGGCCGCTGGCCGGCTCAAACACGGGAGGGCGGCGATGTCCGACACCTATCGCGCGGTGATTCCCTACGAATCCCTCGATCCGCTGACCATCGGCTCGACCGACGATCCGGCCATGGTCTACCGGGAGACGCTCACCCTCGACATCCCCGAGGCCAACCTGCTGGCGGCGCTCTATCCGGACGAGCCCGCGCCGATCGCGAACCCCACCGAGGCCTGCGCCGCAGCGCTGGAAGCGCCGCATTCGGGGCCTCGGTTCTCGGAGATGATCGGGCCGGACAAGAGCCTCGCCATCATCATCGACAACCAGTTCCGCCCGACGCCGACCTCCAGGCTGCTGCCGGCGGTGCTCGATGCCATCGAGGCCCACGGCGTGAAGGACGCCCGCGTGGTCTGCGCCAACGGCAAGGTCTTCCCCATGTCGGAGCGCGACACCGAGCTTAAGCTGGGGCGGGAGAACCTCGCGCGCATGGAGCGGCTCGGCATCCCCTTCTTCCAGAACGAGCCGCGCGACCCCGAGCAGTACGTCTTCATCGGCATGACCACGGGCGGCACGCCGGTCTGGCTGCACAAGGAGGTCGCGAAGTCCGACGTGAGCCTCTCCATGGGCCAGGCGCAGTCCAACCACTGGGGCGCCGGCGGGGGCGGCAAGCTGATTCTGCCGGGCGTAGTTTCCGACGAGACCATCGAATCGAACCACTGCGCCTTCGTGATGTCGCCCAAGACCCATTACGGCGCCATGGCCGGCCCCATGCGGACCGACATCGACGAGGCCGCCACCATGTGCGGGCTCTCGGCGACGCTCAACAGCGTGCTGGATACGCGGGGCCGGCTCTGCTTCATCAACTTCGGCGCGCACCCGGACGCGCACCGCGAGGCAATCCGCTTCTTCAACGGCATCTACGCCTACGATCGCCCGGCCGGCGGGCCGGCGGACATCGGCGTCTGCGGGGTCTTCGCGCCGACCGACCACCTCTTCTTCCACACCGGCTGGGGCTGCATGTCGTCCGACCTGCTGGTGAAGGACGGCGGCACGCTGATCTATTGCAGCCCGTCGCCCGGTGTGAGCACGCATCTTGGCGACTTCCCGGGCCTCGCGCTCATGGACCTGATGAAGCCCTACATGCCGCCCTCGCCCGCGAACCTGGAGCGCGTCTACCGCGACATCCACACCCGCACCATCGAGATGTGGGCGGGCTGCATCTGGGTGCCGATCTACGAGGTCATGGTGCGCAAGCACCTCCACGTGGTGACTCTGGAAGAGAACCTCGACATGGCCGCCGATATCGGGATCGAGGCCGGCACCTCGCTGGAGGATGCGTTCGCCGCTGCGATGGCCCGCCACGGGCCGGACGCCAAGGTCGCGGTGCTGCCCTTCGCGCGCTACCAGATGCCGCGCGATGCGATCCGCATGCCTGCGGAGGTCGAGCCGTTGGCGCACGCGGCGGAGTAGGACCCGGCCGCATGTCCTCGCCGGGCGCCTCGACCGCGCCGATCACGGGATCGACCACCGTGGTCGAGCTGCTGGAGCGCTTCCCCGGCGGCGAGGCGGCCGATTTGATGTCCCGACTCGCCTGGCCCTGCGCCCACTGCTCGGGCGCGCTGCACGAGCCCATCAGCATGGCCGCCAAGCGCCACGCCAACCGCGCCGGCCCCGTGGTGCGCGCCTTCCAGGCGCTGGAACGCGGCGGCCCGAGCGAGGCCGAGATCGCCGAGGCCGCCGCCAAGCACGAGAAGCGCGCCGACCCGGCGGCGCTCTGGGCACGCTACACGCGATAGCCCGCTCATGGCAGACACACGATGCTCGCAATTCTTCACTCATCAATTTTCTTGTTGAGGGCCCGCTCATTCCCCGGTACGCTGCTTGAGTTGTGCCTCTGAAAGCACAGTAGGAAGTTGCGCCGCTTGTGAAAGGGAGAAGGCTTCACCAGCGGAGGTAGGGTTGCATTGCACCGTCGCAAGACGGCCTCGATTTCACGCTAGGAGCCGGTCGTTCCCTCCGATGGCAAGGTTCCCAAGGCGCGAGGGCCTGGACGTAGGCTGCGGTGACTGGCGTCCGAAGGCGGTACCCCGGACGATGCCAGGAAAACCCACGCCGGTTCGAGTCCGGCCAGAGGCATGCCTCCCCTCCGCATAATGGCCGCGCATGGCCCACAGACGGGCGTCTGGTTTCCAGCGGAGCCTCCACGGGAAGTGGCGGCGTTCCTGCAAAGACTCTTAGCGCGGCCGACAGCGCCTGAGACCCTACAGGCCTACGACCCCTTCGTCATCTCGTCGTAGCGACGCTGCATCTCGTCGGGCGACACATCCTCGATGTGGTGACCGACGTTCCAGCGGTGCCCGAACGGGTCGCGCAGGACCGCCGTCCGCTCACCGTCAAACATGTCGGTCGGCGGCATTTCGACCGTAGCACCGGCTTTTGCCGCGCGTTCGACGACGGCGTCCGCATCGTCGACGTGAAGATCGATGGTCACCGGCGAGCCGCCGATGCTGGGCGGTGCCTTGATGCCGTGGTCGGGGAACTCGTCCAACAGCATCAGGGTGGCACCGTCAAAGTCGAGCTCGGCCCAGGCGCGCCGGCGAGGCAGCCATCTCCTGCAGGGTCAAGCGAAGATGCCGCGAGGGCCGCAAGTGTTTCCGCATTAATCTTATGCCCGCAGCCCACCGTATAACGATCCCCTATACACCGTATTAGTGGCGCGTTACACTCAATAACAATTCGGGACGATCGGAATTGAAATGTCGCGCTGCAACGTGTGCGGTAATTCAAAGTTTCGGAAGGGTCCGGGGGGACGAATGAGCCAAGGAGGCGCATTGCCGGCTTGCAGATCATGCGGTTCATTGGAGCGACATCGAACAGTTCGTGCGGTCTGGCATCCCCTGATCGGACTGGAATTAATCCGTCTCAAGGCGATACAATTCAGCTTGGATAGATCGGTAGATAGAGATTGGTTTCGAACCTTAGAGATCTCCATATACGGGAAGAGGAACTCTCTTGACTTGGAGAATATAGACCGACCATGTGATAGATACGACGTTGTTATCTGTAATCATGTTCTGGAACATATCAGGGACGACCGTCAGGCATTTAGGGAGATCATGCGAATTCTCAAGCCAACGGGTCTCTTCCAATTCACGGTTCCGCTTCCTCAGACCCGCGCCGTTACGGAGGAATGGGGATACCCGGATCATCCCCACGGGCACTATCGGCTGTATGGGAGAGACCTGGTGGACCGCTTCGGCGAGGCTAGGCCAGGCACAAAGTTCTTGTGTGTTCCGGGCGCCGATCCGGTCACGGGCGAGCGGGATCTCGTGTACTTCGCATTTCTCGACGAACGCCGGCTGAATTCGGTCCGACAAAGGCTCAGCACCGCGTTCCGGTCGGTGGAGGTGGTTGCGTAGCACCTCGTGTTTTGGGAGCGGCCGATGCCGGATCATGGCTTGGGCGGGCTGCGGGCAAGACCGCGCCGCCGGGTCTTCGGGGCATTCCGTCTCCGGGCACGGACGAGTCCGTCACGGGCGAGTCCGGCACGGGCGCCTGCGCCGTCGCAGGCGGCTCTGGCGCTCCTCGATCTCGCTCAGGGCGCGCGCGCGCACTATCTCTGGCATCTGCTCGCCTGGCAGGACATCCGCCGCCTCTATCGGAGGTCCATGCTCGGGCCGTTCTGGCTCACCATTAGCATGGGCGCGCTGGTGGGCGTGCTGGGGGCGCTCTACGGCATGCTGTTCGGGGTCGAGAGCGCGGATTACGTGCCGTTCCTCGCACTCGGCTTCATCGTGTGGACGTTGATCTCCGGCGTCATTACCGAGGGCTGCAAAGCGTTCATCGACGCGGAAGGCATCATTCGGCACGTGGGCCTGCCGCTCTCGATCCACGTGTACCGTCTGCTCTGGCGCCACCTGCTCATCTTGTTTCACAACGCTACGGTGTTCGTCGCGGTGGCCGCGGTCTTTGCGGTCTGGCCGGGCCGGACCGGCCTTCTCGCTCTGCCGGGCCTCGTGCTCCTCTGCCTGAATGGCATCTGGGCGGGGATGCTCCTTGCCATCGTTTCGGCCCGGTTCCGCGACGTGCCGCCGATCGTGACGAGCATCATGCGGATCTGCTTTTTCGTGACCCCGATCGTCTGGATGCCGGAGCTGATGCCGACCCGCCCCCTGGTGCTCGACGTCAACCCCTTCTTTCATCTGGTGGAGGTCGTGCGCGCGCCGCTGCTGGGGCAGGTGCCGGGGCTGGGCTCGTGGATCGCGGTGCTGGTCATGACGGCCGCAGGCTGGCTGGTGACCTTCGCCTTCTTTCGCCGCTACCGCCGGCGCATTGCCTATTGGGTCTGAGCGCCGTGGTCAGCCTCCGGCTCGAAGCGGTCACGGTCGACTTTCCCGTCTACAGCGCCGGCGCGCGGTCATTGAAGAAACGCTTGCTCCATCGCGGCTCAGGCGGGCGCATCGAGCGTGAGGCCACCAATCGCCTTCGGGTGCGCGCCCTCGAGGACGTGGGTCTTGCCTTGAAGCACGGAGACAGGGTCGGGCTCGTCGGCTCCAACGGCGCGGGAAAGACGACGCTGCTGCGCGTGCTTGCGGGCGCTTACGAGCCCACGCAGGGTCGCGTGGAACGACGTGGCCGAACGGCTTCGCTCCTCAACGTGTCGCTCGGCATCGATGCCGAAGCAACCGGCTTCGAGAACATCATGACCCGGGGGCTCCTGCTGGGTCTCAGGCCAGAGCAGGTGCGCGCGCGCATGGACGAGATTGCGGCGTTTACCGAGCTTGGCGATTATCTGACGATGCCGGTACACACCTATTCAACCGGCATGCGGCTGCGGCTCGCCTTTGCGGTGTGCACCAGTTTCGACCCCGAAATCCTGCTGATGGACGAGTGGCTGGCCATGGGCGACCGCGCATTCGTCGAGAAGGCGCAGCGCCGGCTCCAGCAGTTTGTGCAGCGCGCCGGCATCTTGGTGCTCGCTTCACAGAACATGTCCCTGCTCCAGCGAGTGTGTTCGACGGGCGTCCTGCTCGACCAGGGCAGGGTCAAGTGTTTCGGTCCAATCGACAAAGTGCTCGAAAGATATCAAGCATTTGTGTAGTTCTAATGTTTCATACGATTGCTCTATAATGACACATTTGGTGCAATAGTTCCAAATTAATACCGTTTGACAACATGCACTATTAGCATACACAATTTGCGCTCTACAATCTCTCCGTATCTCTCGGAATAACTCGCCTTGAACCTTCCAATAGCCGTTGAGCACAGCCTCGCTGAAACTCTCTCCCGGTCCGCGCTGATGACGCTCCGCGCGCATCGGACGAGGACCCACACCATGGCCGGCGGGTTGGAGCAGTGCGCTGCGTGGGTAGGCGAGCCACCGATCCGGATGGGAGCGAATGCGAGGCAAACACTAGGTTTCTTGGGACATCGCGATATACGGCAGACGTGCAACCCCCTGCCCTCGGCAGCGGGGGTCGATTGGCTGAAAGCCGCGCGGGTGGCGTCCGAAGCGATTCTTCATGCTGTCGAGGACGAGGAACGAACAAGTCTTGAAGGATATCCTTCAGAATTGGACGAACTTATCACCCGGAAATTCAAAGAGCAGAGGCTCGACCCGTCTACGCCGATCCTAAATGACTTTATAACGAATTCAAATTGCACTCATCTCGTTCGAAGCCCGCCAGGAATAGCATGTTCATTGCAGGTTCATGGTGAGCTCAGTGAACGATTTGACTCACTCAGAGCGATCGACATCGAGCAGCTGAGCGAGGAACTCCTGAAAAGGCTCTTGGCCCCTCCACTCTACCACTGCAGAGCCAAAGGGATGGAGCTGCCTCAATTCTTCTCACTGCCCGAGTTTGCTTTCTGGCAGGCGTCTTGCCACGGCCGGACTCTTGGCTTCGAAGCGGGGCGGTTCGGTCTCCAACACCTTAGGGGACGGCCGCATGAACGGAATGGTGCGCCTGTGACCAGCAGCAGGACGATCTTCGATCTTCAACGTCGAACTGCCGTCTCGGCGATGGAGCGGGATGAGCGGCAACCGACGACGAGCGATCTGCGGGCGAGCATCGAAGACCGCGATGCGACGATCGCCGATCTCCAACGCCAGATCGCTGCGTTGACCGTCGAGCGGGACGAGCAGCGTGCGACGACGAGTGCCCTGAATGCGACCATCGAGGCCCGCGATGGCACCATCCGGGACCTCCTCAACTCCACCAGCTGGAAGGTCACCGAGCCTCTTCGCGTCGTCTCCCGAACTTCCAGGCGGAGTGTGCGTAGCCTTCGCCGAGCGCTCCGGGTGGTATACGGATCGAGCACTGTCCAGACTTCTCACGCCGTCCAATCCCTTCGCCTCGCTTTCGCCCGCTCCCGCCTCAGAATTGCCTCACGCGAACCCGCCCCGCCAATCGAAACAATAGACACCGTTTCCAAGCTCATTCGGGAGAGCAAGCGACGGCGAACCCCTGTCGGGCCCCCCAAGCTCGAAACGCTCGCAGACAAGAGACGGCTCAAGGTCAGCATTGTCGCGTGGGATTTGGCGCATAATCCCCTTGGGCGCGCTTACTTGATCGCCGACGTGCTGCGGAACGATTACGATGTCGAGATCGTCGGCAGCACGTTTCCTCGCTTTGGTCGCGACATTTGGAAGCCCCTACGGGATTGCAGCCGTGTGACCGTCAAATCAGCGCCCGGAGACTGCTTCCCCACGTATTTCAGAACGATGCAGGCTCTCGCCGAAAGCATCGAGGGTGACGTTCTTTTCGTTTCCAAGCCGAGGCTCCCCAGTCTGGAGCTGGCCATTCTTGCCAAGATCAGGAGAAACCGGCCGATAATTCTGGACATCGACGACTACGAATTGAGCTTCTTCGAAAACCAGAAGCCCTTGAGCCTCGACGAATTGAAGACGCACCGGACCGTCCTTGACGCCGATGTTCCGTATGGCGAGTCCTGGACTCGTTATTGCGAGTCTCTCATTCCACATGTCGAGCAGATTACCGTATCTAACGAGGAATTGAGGAAGAGGTATGGCGGTAAGATTCTTCCACATATTCGAGATGAGTGCGATTTCGATCCGACCGTCTATCCTCGCGACACCATCCGGCGAGCCCTCGGCTTCGCGCCGGAAGACAGGGTCATTCTGTTCGCCGGTACCCCACGCATGCACAAAGGTCTTTCTCGGCTCGTCACTGCGCTGAGAGAGTTGGATCGTCCGACCTACAAGCTCCTGGTTGTCGGCTCGCCTGCCGATGGCAAGGTGACCGGGGCTCTTCGCTGCGTCGATCCGAACCGCGTCACGATGCTCCCGGACGTGCCCTTCTCGGATTTGCCTGGCTACCTCTGCGCCGCCGACTTGGTCGCACTTCTTCAGGACGAAGAGGCCCCTCCTGCCGCCTTTCAAGTGCCTGCCAAGTTCACGGACGCCCTGTCCATGGGAATTCCCATCCTGGCGAGCAACGCTCCTCCGTTGGTGAACTTGGCAAACGACGGCTTGGTGGAATTATTGGGGAACGTCTCTCCTGCGCAAAAGATCGATGAGATATTCCTTAACTACAAAAAGAGAAAGTCTCGAGCGACAGGAAACCGATCCAAATTCCAAAGAGATTATAGTTACGCGGGCAATCTGCCCAGGCTGAAGAGTTTGATTCAGCAATGTTCCGGTAGCCCGAAGCCGGTGCACCGCGCGTTCCGCGAGCTAATCACTTATCAACAGAGCACCTTCGGTACGGTGAGAAGACACCGTCGTACTATCCCAACGGTGCCTTTTGTTCAAGGCCGATCACGTGATCCGCAGCACGCGAGAGCGGTGTCGGCTCAGCGCAGGATCGTGAGGGCACGGCGACGTTCCAAGGGATTCTACGTGGATGATAAATTGGACATCGTTTTCTTCTGGAAGCAGAACGACAGTGGAATTTACGGCAGACGCCAGGACATGTTCGTCAAGTATCTGGCTCGGGACCCGAGGGTCAGTCGAATATTTCACTTCGACGCACCAATGGGCTTGTTCCAATCTATTGGCAGCCTGTCCAGCGCGGCGCCGTCAGGGCGATGGAGTCATGCGCGCCTGGTGGCTCGCCAGACACTGAGGCGCAGGCTGGGACTGGTCAACAAGGGCAAGGTCAAGTGTGACACTTACGTCTACGTCACGAGCGGCCGTATTCCCCGCTTCCTTAAGCCCGTGATTCCGGCTCAGGGCGATTACCTGGATTTTCTGAGTCGACTCTTCAAGCGCCATGCAATCGGTAAGCGACGAACCGTCCTGTGGGTCTGTCCTGCAAACTTTCACTTCCCACAGATTGAGGAGCGGCTCAACGCAGATATCGTGGTCGCCGACGTCATCGACGACGAGCGTGAGTGGCCGGTGTGTGACGCGTATAGAGAGAAGCTGACTTGCAACTATGAAGCGGTCTTGGGGCGAAGCGATCTCGTTCTGACCAATTGCGAAAGCGTATACCAAAGCATGCGCAGGCTCTCTCATCATATTCACTTGCTTCCGAATGCCGTGGAGTTTTTGGAGAAGGAAGCGAGGACCTGGCGTAAGCCTCGAGAGCTCAGGCGTCTCACCGGCCCCGTGATCGGTTACGCCGGCAATCTGCATATCGCACGACTCGATCTCGACTTGCTCCGGGAGGTCGTGAGGCGGCGACCGAATTGGAACTTCGTGTTTATCGGTTCCATGCACAAGGGCGACGAGATCAGGGAGTTGGAAAAATACGGGAACGTCCATTTCTTGGGCGTTCGCGTTTACGATCGTGCGTTGCGTTACATCCGTCACTTCGATGTCGCGATGATTCCTCATGTCGACAACAGTCTAACTAAGAGCATGAATCCTCTGAAGCTCTATGTGTATCACGCACTATTCGTGCCGGTCATATCGACACCGATTGCAAACGTCGGGGACTTCGAGAAATTCGCGCGAATTGGCCGAACACCGCAAGAGTTCATAGGCGCCATAGATGATTGCCTTCGAAATAATCCGCTTTCGAGTGACTTGCCACACTTGCGCGCACTGCTGAAAGAGAACTCGTGGTGCCAACGCGTCAAACGCATACTGGAGATGATCGAGCTTGAGCTTGAGCTTGCCAAACCGCAGCAAATTGAATCGCCAGAAAGCCTGGCCAACTGTCGGAAATCAGGGAGTGGTCAGACCGTCAGGCGCCCTGAGCACGGCCATCGCGCATCGTTTGATCGCGACGAAGTCGCAACGTCGATGTGACTGGTCCGACATGCCCGGAACAATGTTTGGAAGAACACGGAGAATGTCCACGTGTACATGTCCAGTCTAACTCTCTGTGACATAAAGGTGCTGAGCCCAAGAAAGCACGGGGACTGCCGTGGCCTCTTTTCGGAGGTGTACAACAAAAGAGTGTTTGCGCAGGCAGGATTCGAAGTTGAGTTTGTACAAGACAACCATTCGTTTTCGACGCAGAAGGGAACGGTTCGGGGATTGCACTTTCAGCCGCCGCCGGTTGCCCAGCACAAGCTGGTTCGCGTGGTACGGGGATCGGTGTTCGACGTCGCGGTCGATTTACGGCGTCGTTCGGCCACGTATGGTCTGCACGCAAGTGTCGTTCTCTCCGCCGAGGCGTGGAATCAGGTTTTCGTTCCGATCGGATTTGCCCACGGGTTCATGACGTTGGAGCCGGACACAGAGGTTGTCTACAAGGTGAGCGATTACTATTCGCCGGAACACGACGGGGGTCTGTTGTGGAACGATCCTGAGCTGGGCATCCAATGGCCGCTGCGCGTCAAAGACGCCGTGCTCTCCGACAAGGACAGACGGCATCCAGGACTCGCGGAACTCGCAAGCCCGTTCTCTTAGGTAAACGCGCACGGCCCATATGCGGTGGAATCGTGGGAAGCGTGGGACGGATACTGGTGACCGGCGGCGCGGGCTTCATCGGCTCCTGCCTGGTGCGCCGGCTGGTGGGCATCGGCAAGCGGGTCGCGACCCTGGACGCGCTGAGCTACGCGGGACACACCGAGTCCCTCGGATCGGCGTTGAACGCGCCGAACCACCGCTTCGAGCACGTCGATATCCGCGACTGCAGAGCGGTGCGCCGGATCGTTTCCCTCGCACAGCCGGATTCGGTGATCCACTTGGCCGCCGAATCCCATGTCGACCGCTCGATCGACAGCCCCTTGGACTTCGTCACCACCAACGTCGAGGGGACGGTGACGCTGCTCGAAGCCGCGACCGAATACTGGGAAGGAATGAAGAAGGCGGAGCGGGAGCGCTTCCGCTTCCTCCACGTTTCCACCGACGAGGTCTACGGCTCGCTCGGCGCCGAGGGCGCATTCGCCGAGACCACGCCCTACCGGCCCAGCTCCCCCTACGCGGCGAGCAAGGCGGCCTCCGACCATTTCGCGAGGGCGTGGCACCGCACCTACGGCCTGCCGGTGGCGATCAGTCACTGCTCCAACAATTACGGGCCCTATCAGCTGCCCGAGAAGCTGATCCCGGTGGTCGTCCTGGCCGCTCTGGAAGGGAGACCCATCCCGGTCTATGGCGACGGAAGGCACGTGCGCGACTGGCTCTTCGTCGACGACCACGCCCGTGCCCTGGACCTGATCCTGGAGCGCGGGAAGCCCGGCGAGACCTACAACATCGGGGCCGACGCGGAGATGGCCAACATCGACCTCGTGCGGGCGATCTGCAGCCGGATGGACGAGCTGGTGCCCGACAGCCCCCATCGTCCCCACGCGAACCTCATCGAGTTGGTTGCGGACCGCCCGGGACACGATCGCCGCTATGCCATCGATTCCAGCCGCGTGCGCCGAGAGCTGGGATGGCGGCCCATGGTCGATCTGCGGGAGGGCCTGGACCTCACCGTGCGCTGGTATCTCGAGAACCGCTGGTGGTGGCAGGGGGTCCGTGAAGGCGGCTTCGAGGACCGCAGGCGCCAGGGTTTGCGGTTCGGAATGGTCTGATGGCCTCGAAGGCGGTGCTCCTGGGTCCACACGGTCAGCTCGGATACGACGTTCGCCTTGAGCACGCACGCATGGGAGAACCCTTCGACCTCCTTTGCCTCCCGCGCGAGGCACTGGAGCTGGCATCGCCGGGATCGATCGATCGCGTCCTCGGCGGCCTGCAATTCCGCGCGTTGGTCAATTGCGCGGCCTACACCGGAGTGGACAGGGCCGAGGACGACGCGACCGGCGCGTTCGCGGTCAACGCGAGAGCGGTGCAGGCGCTTGCGCGGGTCTGCGCCGCCAGGCGAGCCCGGTACCTGCACATCAGCACCGACTACGTGTTCGGCGGTGACGCAGCGCGGCAGGCACCGCTCCGCGAAGACGACGCGACGGCGCCGCTCAACGTCTACGGCGCCTCCAAGGCGATGGGCGAGGCACGGGCGAGCCTCGAGTCCGACGATGTCGTCATCCTGCGTGCGGCCTCCCTGTTCGGGTTGGCGGGCACCGGCGGCAGTGGCGACAACGTGGTAGAGACCATGATCCGCGCGGCGCGGGAGACGGGTCGGCTCCGGGCCGTCGAGGATCAGACGATGTCGCCCACAGCCACGGCCGATGTCGCCCGCGTCGTCCTGCGCATGGTGAGGGACGGTTGCGCGCCCGGCATCTATCACGTGGTCAACGCCGGCTCCGCGACCTGGTTCGAGTTCGCGTGCGAGGTCGTCCGCCGCGTCGGCGTCGCGGCTGACGTCGAGCCCTGCGCCGCCGAGGACTACCCTGCGCGCGCGCCGCGCCCGCGCTACAGCGTGCTCGACAACGCCAAGGTCTCGGCAGCGTTCGGCGCCATGCCGGCGTGGCAGGACGCGCTGGAGCGGTACCTGCGCGCCCGGCATCGGCCGGAGCGATGACGGCCTGAGGCCGCGATGAAGGGCATCGTCCTCGCCGGGGGAGACGGCACGCGGCTCCTCCCGATCACGAGCGCGGTCAGCAAGCAGCTCCTGCCCGTCTACGACAAGCCGATGATCTATTACCCCCTCAGCGTCCTGATGCTGGCTGGGATCCGCGACATTCTGGTGATTACCGCCCCGCAGCACGCGGAGAGCTTCCGGCGCCTGCTGGGCGACGGCAGCCAGTGGGGCCTCGCGCTGCGCCATGCGGTGCAACCGAGGCCCGACGGCCTCGCTCAAGCCTTCCTCATCGGCAAGGCGTTCATCGGGGGGGACGCCTGTGCGCTCGCGCTCGGCGACAACATCCTTTGCGGGCACGGATTGGACGAAACGCTGCGCCGCGCCGCCTCACGGCGGAGGGGCGCCACGGTCTTGGGGTATCGGGTTCCCGATCCCGAACGCTACGGCGTCGTCGCGTTCGACCCATGCGGCCGCGCCGTCTCCATCGAGGAGAAGCCCGAGCGTCCGCGCTCCCGCTGGGCGGTGACGGGGCTCTATTTCTACGACAGCGACGTCGTCCGCATTGCCGAGGAGGTCGAGCCGAGCGCCCGCGGCGAGCTGGAGATCACCGACGTCAACCGGCGCTACCTCGAACGCGGCGATCTGGAGGTCGAACGGCTGGGCCCCGGGTTCACCTGGTTCGACACCGGAACGCACGACGGTCTGATGGCGGCGGCGCGCTTCGTTCAAACCGCCGAGGCGCGCGAGACCCGGCGCATCGGCGTTCCCGAGGAAGCCGCCTTCCTGAACGGCTGGATCGACCGGGCGGAACTCGCCGCGCTGGGCCATCGTCTGCGCGCCAGCGGCTACGGCGAACACCTGCTCAGGCTCGCGGGCGATCGGGGCGAAAGCCGGGCCGCCGCCGTCACACCTCGTTGAGCGCCGCGCCGCGTTACGGCCCGGCCGGGCGCCGCCACAAGACCATCGCCCGAATTCCGAACCGGGCGAGGCAGCCGGCGGCGAGGGGACCCAGCAGCGCGAGCCAGGGAAGCGCGCGGTAGTGCAGCCCGAAATAACGGAGCAAGCTCCGAGTCTTGTGCCATTCGACCAGGAGCGGGTCGGCGCGGCTGCTGCCCGCGTGGTGGATCGCTTCCACATGGGGTGCGAAGTAGACCGGAGTCCCGGCCCGATGCAGCCGCATGCACAGGTCGAGGTCCTCGACGTGCACGAAATAGCCGTCGTCCATGCCGCCGGCGGCGCGATAGGTTGCGGCCGGCAGCATCATGCAGGCGCCGCTGATGGCTGGCACGCGCGCGATGCCGTCGGGAAGGGGACTCTCGTGCCGGTTGAGCCGGTGCTCCCGAAACAGCCTCGCCGAGAGCCGGTCGAGCCGGAGCGCTTCGACCAGCGCAGTGACGGGGGTGAGCAACGCGCGCCGTGACCCGCGCTGGTCGGTGCCGTCGGGGTTGCACACGCGGCAGCCGAGCATCCAATCGCCATCGAGCGCGGCGGCTTCGGCCAAGAGGGCAGGGACCGCGCCCGCACCCAGGCAGCAGTCCGGGTTGAGCAACAGCAGCAAGCGTCCTCCCGCCTCTCCTGCCCCGAGGTTGCAGCCGCGTGCGTAGCCCACGTTGCCGTAGCCGCCGACGAGGCGCAGGCGCGGCTCCGTCTCCGCCCGGTGTGCGAGCGCCGCCCTCACCTCCGGTGGGTTGCCGTTGTCGACCAGGATCAGTTCGGCGACGCCGGCCTGGTCGGGCGCAAGTACCGCGTCGATGGCCGCCGCGAGCACCGGCCCGGTCCGGTAAGAGACCATGATGACGCTGACCTGGCCGGGCGGGTCGACACGGCCGGGGGCGGCACTCTCCCCCTTAGCCCGCATTGTTTACCGCGGTCATGGCCTGGACGGCTCTCAGGCCCAGCCACCGGCGAAGGGGATGACGTGGCCGGTAATGAAGTCGCTCTTGTCCGACGCGTAGAACGCCACGAGCGCCGCGACCTCCTCGGGCTTGCCGAGACGCTTCAGCGGGATGTTCCGGGTCATCTTGGCCAGGGTTTCGGGATCGTCGACCAGCTCGGGCGGGAAGTAGGTCGGGCTCTCGACATAGTTCGGCGCGATCGCGTTGACCTGGATGTTGTCGCGGCCGAGCTCCTGGGCGAGCGATACGGTGAGTGCGTTGGTGGCGCCGCGTGCGGTCACGTACATCGAGTAGTTGGGCAGCCCGCGCAGTGGCGTCGCCGAGGTGATGAAGAGGATCTTGCCGCGTTTCCGTTCCTTCATCTGCGGCACGACGGCACTGGCCATCTGGAAGGGAAAGACCACCATCTCCTCCAGCGCGGAACGCATGTCGTCGACACTGGCTCGCTCGATGGGTGCGCGAATTGCGGCGCCGGCGTCGTTGCAGACGACCACGTCGACGTGACCGCAGCGCTCGGTCGCGGCCGCCACGATCTCGACCGGCGTTTGCGCGCGGACGACGACGAGCGCGGGATTGGCCGCAGCGAACCGCTCCGCCGCGGAGTTATCCGCGAAGCTCTCGTCGTGGCAGATCACCGTCGCTCCCTGGGCGGCGAGCTCGGCTGCGACCGGCCGGCCCACGAAATGCTCCACGTTGGTAATCAGGACGACACGGTCCTTCATCGAACTCCCTCTCGTTCCCGGTGCCGATCGAGCGGCAACCCTCCGGCCCGCGTTTCTTACCACGGGGAGAAATCGAGGTTAGCCCGCATTGCGTTCGCGCAGGCGTGCTGACACCCTCGCGCCGGCGTGCGGCACAGGAGACGAGCATGACGGGCTACGACGGCTACACCACGATGACGTTTGCGCGCGAGCGGCGCGTGCTCACCGTGACGCTCAACCGGCCCGACGTGCTCAACGCCGTGAACGCGGCCATGCACGCCGAGATGGCGCGGCTCTTTTGCGACATCGCCGCCGACCGCGAGACCGACATCGTGGTGCTGACCGGTGCCGGCCGCGCCTTCTGCGCCGGCGGCGACATCGATTGGCTCCAGGGCGCGGCGGACGATCCCACGATCTTCGACGGGATCGCCGTCGAGGCGAAACAGATCGTGTTCGGCCTGCTCGACCTGGAGAAGCCGGTGATCTGCCGGCTCAACGGCGACGCCGTGGGGCTCGGCGCCACGGTGGCCCTCTTCTGCGACATCATCATCGCTGCCGAGGAGGCGCGGATCGGCGATCTGCACGTCAACATCGGGCTCTCGGCGGGCGACGGCGGGGCGATCATCTGGCCCCAGCTCATCGGCTACCCGCGCGCCAAGGAGTTTCTGATGACGGGCAAGCTGATCGACGGCACCGAGGCCGCAGCCCTGGGTCTCGTGAACGAGGCCGTGCCGGCGGCCGAGCTCGATGCCCGCGTTAGCCGGATGGTGGGCAAGCTGGAGAGGGGCGCGACCCAGGCGATACGGCTCACCAAGGTCTCGATCAACGTCGGCCTCAAGCAGCTCGCGCACGCGATGATGGACGCCTCCATCGCCTACGAGACGCTCACCAACGTCTCCGCCGACCATCGCGAAGGGCTCGCGGCCTTCCGCGAGCGCCGCAAGCCCACCTTCGACCGCAGCCGTTGACGCCGATGGCGCGCGACGCGACCGCGAAGGTCGACAGCGGGGCGCTGCCCGGATGGGACCTCTCCGACCTATACCCCGCGCCTGACTCGGACGAGCTCCAGCACGACCTGGAGCAGGCGGCTGTGGCGGCGGAGCTGCTGCACGAGGAGTTCGCGGGCCGCGTCGCCGATCTCGACGGCGAGGCCCTGGGCGGCCTGATCGCGCGCTACGAGGCGCTTCAGGAGACCCTGGATCGGCTCACCAGCTACGCCTACCTCGTCTACTGCACGGCGATGGACGATGCCGAGACGGCGCAGTTCTTCCAGACCGTGCGGGAGGAGACCACTGCCACGAGCAGCCGGCTTCTCTTCCTCACGCTGGAGCTCAACCGGATCGAGGACGATGCGCTCGCAGGCAAGCTGTGCGCCCCCGCTCTCGCCCGCTACGCGCCCTGGGTGCGCGACGTGCGGGCGTTCCGTCCCTTCCAGCTTTCGGACGAGGTGGAGCGCCTCCTGCACGAGAAGCAGGTCGCGGGCCGCGCGGCCTGGATGCGCCTCTTCGACGAGACCATGGCAGCGCTGCGCTTCCCCGTGAGGGGCGAGGCGCTCACCAGCGCGGACGCGCTCAACCTGCTCTCGGACAAGGACCGCGACGTGCGAAAGGAGGCGGCGCAGTCGCTCGGCACTGTGCTCGGAGAGAACGTGCGCACCTTCGCGCTCATCACCAACACGCTGGCCAAGGACAAGGAGATCGAGGACCAGTGGCGCGGCTTCGAGCGGCCGATCTCCGCCCGCAACCTCGGCAACCGGGTGGAGGACGAGGTTGTGGACGCGCTGATCGCGGCCGTCGAAGATTCGGCGCCGCGTCTCGCCCATCGCTACTACGCGCTCAAGGCGCGCTGGATGGGCGTGGACCGCCTCGACTATTGGGACCGCACAGCGCCGCTGCCGGAGGACGACGACCGGCTCATCGGCTGGGACGAGGCGGTCGAGACCGTGCTCACGGCCTACCGCGCCTTCTCGCCCGAGCTTGCGGACATCGGCCAGCGCTTCTTCGACGACGACTGGATCGACGTGCCGGTCCGTGCCGGCAAGTCACCCGGCGCCTTCGCCCACCCCACGGTGCCGGGCGCGCACCCCTACCTGCTGCTCAACTACCAGGGCAAGACGCGCGACGTGATGATCCTGGCCCACGAGCTCGGCCACGGCGTGCACCAGGTGCTGGCGGGTGGGCAAGGCCTCTTGATGGCGGAGACCCCTCTGACCCTGGCCGAGACCGCCTCGGTCTTCGGCGAGCAGCTCACCTTCCGCGCGCTGCTTGATGCCGAAGACGACCCCGTCCGCCGCCGGGTCATGCTCGCCGGCAAGGTCGAGGACATGCTGAACACGGTGGTGCGCCAGATCGCCTTCTGCGCCTTCGAGCGGCGCGTGCACGAGGAGCGCCGCTCGGGCGAGCTCACGCCCGACCGTCTCTCAGAGCACTGGCTTGCGGTCCAGCAGGAGAGCCTGGGCCCAGCCCTCCGTTTGGACGACGAGTACCGGTACTACTGGACCTACATCCCGCACTTCATCCACGCGCCGTTCTACGTCTATGCCTACGCCTTCGGCGAGTGCCTGGTGAATGCGCTCTATGGGGTCTATCGCGCCGAGCCTGCGGGCTTCGAGCAGAAGTATCTCGGCATGCTGCGGGCCGGCGGCAGCCTCCGGCACAGGGAGCTGCTGGCCCCCTTCGGCCTCGACGCGGGCGACCCGGCGTTCTGGTCGCGCGGTCTCGACGTGATCGCGGGCTTCGTCGACGAGCTGGAGGCGGCGTTCTAGCAGGCTGCTGAAAGACTCTCTGGCGTTGTTGGCATTGCGTAATTCGCCGATTGGGTAGTGAATCGGGGCGGGGGTGTCATGCGGGGCACGGACGAGCACAGCGGCAGTCTGTTCAGCTATGTGGATCTGGAGGCGCGGGTTCTTCGGGATCGTCCCTTGCGGCCGACCCGGGCTCCGGCGGACGCAACGCCGAGCGCGACTTCCGTGGCGAGTGTCGCTCCAATGCGACGCATGCGTCGTCCACCGACGCCGATGCCCGGCTCTATCGCAAGGGCCGGGGCCAAATTTCCACGCTTAACGACACACCGGCGCCCGCCTCCGGTTCCTGCCGCCCTGCTCACCCGATCTCAATCCGATCGAGCAGGCCTTCGCCAAGATCAAGCACCGGATGCGCAACGCCCAGAAGCGCGACTTCGAGGACACCTGGCGCCATCTCGGGCACCTCATCGCCACCATCGAACCCAGCGAATGTCAAAACTACATCCGAAACGCCGGATACGGTTCCGTCTAAAACGGATGCGCTCTAATTTCCGACCGTCGCCGGGTTCGCGCGCCGTTATGGCGCTGAGCGCAGCACCCGGCTGCAGTGCCAGCGACTCTTGACCGCATTGCGAGTGACCGTTGCGCCTCTACATCGGGGGCGGGTCGGGGCCGGTCCAATCTCGTTGGCTCAGCTGTCCAGCGAAGCCAAGGCTTCTGCCCTGGACGGCTGGACCGCGATGATCTTGTCCAGACCGCTTATTCGAAACACTTCGCCGACGTTATCGGGCAGGGCGCATACCACGAATGGCGTCTCGCGCTTCTGCAGGTTCTTCGCGGCCATCAGGACGGCACGTAGTCCCGCACTGCTGATATAGGCGAGCCCTCCGCAGTCCATGACGACGGCACGGGCGGCCTCATCGATGCCGGTTCTGACCGACTGCTCGAACCCCAAGGCGTCTCCCGACTCAAGCCGCCCCTTCACCTCGATGATTACGACATCATCCTTTCGGGCAAAGTTTATATCCATGATCCCTGTCCCCTCAGGTTGTTCCGACAACCGATCCGTCTCCGAATATCCCTTGATTTCACAAGCGATGCATTCGTTATCGATGCGGCCCGCCGCCTGCGAGGCCGGATTCGATCATGGCGAGGATCGCTTCGGGCTTGAGGGGGAGGGTCGTGATCTCGACGCCGAAGGGCGAGAGCGCGTCGCAGATGGCGTTGGCGAGCGCAGCGGGCACCGGTCCCGGCCGGCCTTCGCCCACGGCGCGAACGCCCAAGGGATGGTCGGGGCAGGGTGTCGGCGAATGGCCCACTGTCACGTTCGGGACATCCGCTGCGGAGGCGAGGCGGTAGTTCTCGAAGTCCGCGGTCAACTGCTGGCCGTTCTCGTCGTACAAAAACTCCTCGAACATCGCGTTCGACATGCCTTGCACGACCCCGCCCTGAACCTGCCCCTCGACCACGATCGGGTTGATCACCGTGCCCACGTCCTCGCAGGTGGCGTAGTCGAGGATGGCGAACTGCCCGGTCTCGATATCGACCTCGACCCTGGCGGCCTGCGCGGTGAAGCAGATCATCGGCTTGGGCGCCTCGAAGTAGGCGGTGTGCTCGAGCCCCGGGTCCTCGCCGGGCGGCAGGTCGATCGAGCCCATGACGATGCGATCCGCCAACCCGGCGAATTCGCGGCGGATGTTGCCGTCCTTCCGGTAGACGACCGCGCCGTCCACGAAGCTGAAGTCGTCGGGAGAGGCGCCCTCCAGCCCGTGATCGTGGATCATGTAGCGTGCCATCTTGGCCTTGAGGGCGGCCGCGGCCGCGGCGATGGCGGCCGTGGTGTAGGAGGCCCCGCGCGCGCCGATGGTGCCGGAGCTGAGCGGCGTGGTGCCGGTATCGCCGTGGCGCACGCTCACGTCGTCGGGGTGGATGCCGAAGGCGTCGGCGGCGACCTGTGCCATGGTGGTCTCGTGGCTCTGGCCCTGCGGCGCGTCGCCTTCGTGGATCGCGACCTTGCCGCGCGGGTCGATGCGCATCGTGACGACGCCGTAGCCGGGCTGGTTCTCCAGCGGCACGAGCACGTCCGACGGAATGCCGGAGAACTCGGCGCCGCAGGCGAAGCCGATGCCGATGTAGCGCCCCTCGGCCCGAGCCTCCCTCTGCAGCGCGCGGAAGCCGGCGAGATCGACGCTCTCGATCAGCGCATCCCACGCCTTCACGTAGTTGCCGCTGTCGTGATGGACCCCGGTCACGCTGGTGAAAGGGAATTCGGTAACCAGGTTCTTGCGCTTCAGTGTCGCCGTCTCCATGCCGAGCCTGCGCGCCAGCATGTCGAGGCCGCGTTCCAACGCGAAGCGGGTGGGCAGCGCGCCGAACGAGCGCGATGGGCTCAGGCAGGTCTTATTGGTGACCGCGCAGCGCAGCTTGATGTCGGCGCGCCGGATATCGTAGGCGTTGGGCAGCATCACCGCGCCCAGCGAGGGCATGACGAAGCCCCAGTAGACCCCCTGGCGCCCGTCGCCCACGTCGCCGATCCCGCGATTGCGGAGCGCGAGGATGCGGCCCTCCTTGTCCGCTGCGATTTCGAGATCGTGGATCTGGTCGCGCTCCTGACTGACCGTCATCAGGTGCTCTTCGCGGGTCTCGATCCAGCGCACCGGGCGCCCAAGCTTGCGCGCGAGATGACAGACCACGACATGCTCGCGATAGAAGGGCGCCTTGACCCCAAAGCCGCCGCCCTGGTCGCGCGGCGCGACGACCCGAACCTCGGCGGTCGAAAGCTCGAGCAGGTCGGCGAGGGCGAGGCGCTCGATGTGCGGCCGCTGGGTCGTCAGGTGGACGGTGAGCCCGTCGGTCTCGCTCCAGATCGCAAGCGCACCCCGGGTCTCGATCGGGCAGACGCCGCAGCGCTGGGTGCGGAAGCGCTGCTGGAGCACAACGTGGGCCTGTGCGAACAGCGCCTCGACCTCGGCGTCGTTCCTGGCGATGTCGTCCGGCTCGAAGCCTCCCGTGTAGCTGGTCGCGAAAATCTCGTTGTTGTCCCAGTCGTCGAAGACGCGCGGCGCGTCCTCGCGCAGCGCGGCCTCGGGGTCGGTGACGACGGGAAGCGGCTCGTAGTCGACCTCCACGGCGGCGGCGGCGTCCTCGGCGACGTACTTGTCTTCGGCCACGATCGCGGCGAGCGGCTCGCCGTGCCAGTAGGCCTCGTCCGCCGCGAGCGGCCAGTACTGGCGGTAGTTGGCGGCGAAGGCGGGGATCAGCACCGGGATCTTCTGGCCCTGCATCTCCTGCGAGAGCTGGGCGCCGGTGATCGCGCCGACCACGCCCGGCATGGCGAGCGCCGCCCCGAGCCGGATGTCCTTGATCCTGGCGTGGGCATGGTCGGAGCGGACGAAGCAGAGGTGCAGACAATCGGGGACGCGGAGATCGGCCAGGTATTCGCCGCGCCCGGTAAGGAGGCGCAGATCCTCGCGGCGCTCCAGCGAGCGCCCGATCCAGCCCGCCCCGCCCGCCGCAGTCATGGTGGGGTCTCGGTCTCCGCCGGCGGCGGAACCGGCTTCACCCCGTGGCGCATGGCGGAGGCGGCCAGGATCGCCCCGACGATGTGGCTGTAGCCGGTGCAGCGGCAGAGGTTGCCGACCAGGGCGCGGCGCACCTCTGCTTCGGTCGGGTCGATGTTCTCATCCAGGAAGTCGACCGCGTTCATCAGGATCCCGCTGGTGCAGAATCCGCATTGCAGCGCGTGATAGCGGCGGAATGTCTGCTGCAAGCGGTGCAGCTTGCCGGCGGTGCCGAGCCCCTCGATCGTGGTGATTTCCTTGCCGTCCGCCTGCACCGCGAGCTTCATGCAGGACTTGTGGGCGCGTCCCTCGATCTGCACCGTGCACGCCCCGCAGCGCCCCTCGTAGGTGCAGCCGATATGCGTGCCGGTGAGCCCGCACTCGTCGCGGATGAAGTCGACCAGGAGCAGGCGGAGCGGCACGGTCCGCGTATAGGCCTTGCCGTTGACGGTGACGGTGATCGTCTTCTCCACGGCGTCAGGCTCCCGTCGCGCGGGCGTGGGCCTCGGCCAGCACATCGCGGCCGAGCGTGCGGATCAGCACCTTGCGATAGTGGGCGCTCGCGAGAATATCCGTTTGCGTCTCGATGGCGTCGGCGGCGTCGCTCGCGGCCTCGGCGAAGGCTTCGGGCGTACCCGGCCGGCCGCGCAGAATGTCGCCCACGCCATCGAACCGCCGGGCGGTGGGCAGAATCCCGCCGACGCTGAAGCGGGCATCCGTGCAGACCCCGGCCTCGTCGACCTCGATCGAGGCGGCAATGCCGACGATCGGCAGTCCGTCCACCGTCGCGCCGTATTTCCGGTAGGCACTGCCGACGCCGACGTACGGCGCAGGCGGAAACTCGATCTCGATCAGGAGCTCGTCGTCCCGCCGCGCGGTTTCCAGCGGCCCGACCAGAAACTCGTCGATGGGCACGCGTCGCTCGCCGCCCTCAAGCGAGGCGAGAACCAGTGTCGCGTCGAGACAGAGGCAGACGTTCGGCATGCACGACGCGACGTAGTTCCAGCAGAGGCTGCCGCCGATGGTGCCCGCATTGCGCACCTGGCGATCGCCCACCGTCGCCGCCGCATCGCCGATGGCCTGCAGCGCGCCGTGCAGGGCCGAGGTCGCAGCGAGTTCGCGGTAGCGGGTGAGGGGGCGCACGGTGACGCCGCGCGGACCCCTCGCGAGACCGCCGAGCTCCTCCACCTCGTTCAAGTCGATGAGCGCGCGCGGCGTCGCCAGCCGCGCCTTCATCGCCTGCATCAGGCTCATGCCGCCGGCGATGAACATGGCGTCGTCGCCCGCCTCGGCGAGGCACGCGAGCGCCTCATCGATGGTCTTCGGCGCGAAATAGGCCTCGATCGGTGCCGGATACATGGTGGCTCGCAGACTATGCCGAATCGGCGGCGCGACCCAGAGCCGGCCCCCTATCGAGGGTCACCCGGCCCGGGGGATCGGGTGTCCGAAGAGGAACCCACGGCTGCCGGCCAGCTCGCGGCGCCGCTTCAGGTCCATGGTGCAGTCCTCGGCGGCATCGAGCGCGCGCACGGCGCTCTCGTAGAGCGGCAGCGCCGCGGCGACGGCGACGGAAGGCCGGATGCGCTCCACGGTGAAGTCCAGCTTCTCGCGCGCCTGCGCGATGGTGTAGCGGCCGTCCCGCACCCAATCGACGGTGATCCAGTCCAGGGTCTCCAGGAAGGAGAGCGAATCCGCCGCCTGCACGAAATCGGCCTCCCAGCCGCCGCCGATCTCGTGGCGCAGGATGAGCCGGCGCACCCGGCGGATAAACGTCTCGTCCGGCGCCGGCGTGCGACTGCGCAGCCATTCCTCGACGATGTTCGCCGAACGGGTGGAGTGCGCGAAGAGGTAATCCGGATCGTCGAAGCCATTCGTGGGCGTGCTTGACGGGCCGCCGGGGAAGAAGCGTTCGGCATCGTGCGTCAACGCCGCGAACTTCACCTCGGGCGAGGCCTCGGGGCAGATCTTGACGGCCCACATCCGCGTCGCGATGAGGTGTTCGAGCTGGTAGAAGCCGTCCAGCCACTCCATCGCATCGTCTTCCAAAGGCGAGAGCGCGGCGTTCGCGTAGCGCCCGCGAGCGGGATACTCCATCTCGGCTACCTCATCGTGGCCCGTGGGCGTCCCTTGCCACCGACAGCGCCTGCCAGACCCGCTCCGGCGTGAGCGGCAGGGTCGAGATTTCGACACCGTAGTCCGCCAGCGCGTCGCAAAGGGCGTTGGCGATCGCCGCCGCCGGCGGAATCGTGCCGACCTCGCCCACGCCGCGCACGCCGAAGGGCGTGACCGCAGACGGGACCTCGGTGTGCAGCAGGTCGATGGGCGGCACGTCCATGATGGTGGGCGCGAAGTAGTCCAGCATGCTGCCGCTCACGAGCTGGCCCGTGCCCTCGTCGTAGCGAAGCTCCTCCGCCAGCGCCGCGCCCAGCCCCTGCACCAGGCCGCCCCGCACCTGGCCTTCCACGAGCGGCGGATTGACCACGACGCCGCAGTCGTGCGCCATCACGAAGCGCTCCACGTCGAACTCGCCGCTCTCGGGATCGACCGAGACCACCGCCGCGGCGGTCCCGAACGAGAACGACGCGTGCGAGGGCTCGAAGTGCGCGGCCGCCTCCAGGCCCGGCTCCTCGTTCTCCGGTATTCCTTGCCCGATGATCGCGCGGGTGAAGATGTCGGCAAGCGGCACGGTCCGGCCGGGCTCGGCCGTCACGCGCACGGCGCGCCCGCTGACCTCCAGCGCCTCCGGCGTCGATTGCAGGATCATGGCTGCGATGCGGAGCGTCTTGTCGCGCATCGCGTCGGCGGCCTCGCGGATGGCGCCGGCGGCGGCGATCAGGGTGCGAGAGGCGAAGGCGCCGGTGTTGAGCGGCGATGCGCCGCTGTCGCCGGCATGCACGGTGATCGCCTCGTAGTCGATGCCGAAGACCTCGGCGCAGATCTGGGCGAAGGCCGTCTCGCTGCTCTGGCCGAAGGTGGAAACGCCGGTGTAGAGGTCGATGCCGCCAGAGCGGTTGGCGCGCAGCACGACGCTCTCATGGGCACCGAAGCGCGAGCCCCGGCCTGCCAGGAAGCGCGCGCTGGCGTAGCCCGTGCGCTCGACGAAGGAGGCGAAGCCGATGCCGGTCAGCCGCTCCCCGCCGGGCTCCTGCCGTCGCGTGGCGCGGTGGGTGTCGTAATCGACGGCGTCGGCGGCCATCTGCAGGGTCTTCGGATAATCGCCGTTGTCGTAGACCGCGCGGCTCGGCGTGGTCCACGGCAGGTCCTCGGGCCGCAGCATGTTCTTCTGTCGCAGGTCCAGTGGATCGATCTCCAGTCGCCGTGCCAGCCGGTCGATCACGACCTCGAGCGCGAAGTTGACCTCCGGCTGGCCGTAGCCGCGATAGGCCCCGATCGGCGTCTTGTTGGTGAGCGCGACGCGTCGCTCCACCGCCGCATCGGCCACCTTGTAGGGGCCGGTGAAGACGACGCTGGAAAGCTGCGCCGAGCCATACGTAGAGTTCCAGGCGCCGAGGTCGGTGGTGTACCGGTTGGTGATCGCGACGATGCGGCCGTCGGCCTCGGCACCGATGCGGACGTCGTGCACGGCCTCGCGCGCCTGGGTGCTGGCGCGGAAGAACTCCAGGCGGTCCTCGATCCACTTGACCGGGCGTCGGAGCGCCATCGCGTGCAGCACCGCCAGCACGTCCTCGGGATAGAGGCCGAGCTTCATGCCGAAGCCGCCGCCGACATCGGAGGCGATGACCCGGATGCAGCCCTCGTCGAGCGGCAGGCACTCCGCCAGCTGCTGCCGGATCAGGTGCGGCGTCTGGGTGGATGCGTAGACTTCCAGCACCCGCGCGCCGGCACGCCAATGAGCGACGATGCCGCGCCCCTCCATCGGGAGCGCGCTCACCCGGTTGACACGGAAGCGCCCTTCGACGACGACCGGGGCCGCGGCCATGCGGCTCTCGGGCTCGCCCGCGCGGTCCACGTTGCTGGTCAGCAGGTTGGAGGGCAGCGTCTCAGGATGCAGCACGGGCGCGTGGGCGGTGAGCGCGCCGAGCGTGTCGGTCACGTGCGGCAGCGGCTCGTAGTCGATGTCGATCAGCTCCAGCGCGTCCTCGGCGATGGCACGGCTGGTCGCGACCACGCTCACCACCGGTTGGCCCTCGTGGATCGCCTCCTCGCCCGCCAGCGCGTAGTAGGGCAGCAGCGGCGCGCCGGGCACGGGCCGCAGCACCGTCAGCGGCTCGCTCGCGGCGCGCACGTCGGTGCCGGTCAGGATGTGCCGGACGCCGGGGAGGGCGCGGGCCTCGCTCACGTCGATCGCGCCGATCGTGGCGCGGGGGAAGGGGCAGCGGCCGACCGCCATCTCCAGCTGATAGGCGAGCTGCACGTCGTCGGTGAAGAGGCCATCGCCCCGCAGCAGGCGGTCGTCCTCCTTGCGCGGCAGCGCGGCGCCGATCAGGCTCTGCCGGGGCGTGCTCACGGTGACGCCTCGGACTCGTCAGCGCTCAGGTACTCCTCCACCGCGCGAAGGATGTTCTCGTAGCCGGTGCAGCGGCAGAGCACGCCGACCAGCTCTTCGCGGATCTCCGCGCGGGAGAGGGTGCGCCCTCCGGCCTTCAGGCTCTCCGCCAGCATCAGGAAGCCCGGCGTGCAGTAGCCGCACTGGAGTGCGTGGTGCCGCTTGAAGGCCTCCTGCGCGGCACTCAGGCGGTCGCCCTCAGCCAGGGATTCGACCGTTGTCACTTCGGCGCCATCCAGCTGCACGGCGAGCATGAGGCAGGACTTGATCGCGGCGCCGTCCACCAGGATCGTGCACATGCCGCAGACGCCCTGCTCGCAGCCGACATGGGTGCCGGTCCAGCCCAGGCGGTGGCGCAAGAAATCCGCCGCGTGCATGCGCACCGGCGCCTCGGCCGAGACCGCCTCCCCGTTCAGGCGGAAGGAGACGGCCAGCTCATCGCCGCTCAACGGCCGCCTCCTCGGGCCGGGTCTCTGCGCGTGGGTCGTCGGCGGCCGAAAGCGCCTGCTCCAGGTTGGCGGCGAATTCGGCGGTGACCTTCGCGGCGTGCTTGACGATCACCGCGTTGCCGACGGTGCCGAGCACGCCGGCCAGCGCCACCTCGCCCTCCACGGCGACGCAGGTCTCGCCGCCGGCCTTTGTGAGCGTGACCGTGTTCTGGGCCCGGAAGTTGCCGACCGCGCCGCGCACCGCCTTGCCGGTCGCGGTGAACGCGATGCGCGCGCCGGCGACGCGCTCGGTGATGCGCACCTTGGCCCGGAAGGTCGTCGACATAGGTCCGAGTTTCTGGGTCGCCCGGACGGAATAGCTGTCTTCGTCGCTCTCCAACGGCTCCGCCTCCTCGACGCCCGGCATGCAGCGCGCGACCTCCAGCGGCTGTTCGAAGAAGCGCCAGACCGTGTCCCCGCTCGCCCGCACGCGAAACTCGTGGTGATACTTCATCGCTCAGGCTCGCGCCGAGGCACGCAGGTCGCGCAGCGTGCGCGCGACGTAGAGCGGCATGAGGTGGGCGCGGTATTCCGCCGAGCCCCGGATGTCGTCGGGCGGGTCGATGGCGTCGAGCGCGGCCTCGCCCGCCGCCGCGATGTCCGTGTCGTCGAGGCAGCTCCCCTCCAGCAACGCCATGCCGGCCTCGGCCAGGACCGGCGTGTCGTTGACGCCGCCGAGCCCGATGCGGAGCCCGCTCCAGCGGCCGTCCTCGGCAACCCGCCCGGTCGCCGCCACCGAGAGCACGCAGAAATCGTTGTGCCGGCGGCAGCACTCGCGGAAGGCGAAGTGCGGCGGATGCGGGGGAAAGCGGACCTCCGTCAGCACCTCGTCGGATGCGAGGATGGTGGCGTAGGCGCCTTCATAGAGGTCTTCCATGGCGACGGTGCGCGCGCCGGACGGCCCGAGGGCGCTCACCGTGGCGCCGAGCAACAGGCAGCCCAGCGGCATCTCGCCGGTCGGGTCGCCCTGCACCAGGCTGCCGCCGATGGTGCCGCGGTTACGCACTTGCCGGTCGCCGACGAAGGCCACCATGGCCTTGATGAGCGGCAGCCGCTCCGCGACGAGGGGCGAGAACTCGAGCGTACTGTATCGGACCAGGGTGCCGATCCGCGTCTCGTCCCCGTCCACCGTCATGTGGGCGAGATCGGCGAGCCCGTTGATGTCGACCACCGCGTCCGGGCGCCAGAGCCGCATGTTCATCATCGGCATCAGGCTCTGGCCGCCGGCCAGGACGCGGGCGCCGCCGCCGTAGTCTTGCAGGCAGCGCACCGCTTCCTCGATGTCGCTCGGGCGATGGTAGGCGAAGTCGGCGCTCTTCACGGGTCTCGGTGACCGGGGCCTGCCGTCGCCACGCGGCCGCCCGAGAGCCTGGCGAGCACGTGCCCGACTGCGCTCCTGCTCTCGGAGACGAGGCCGGCGCTCTTCCGCTGGCTCCACACCGTCTCGGGCCGGACCTGAAGAACGTGCGTCTCGCCGTCGGCGCCGATGGCCCACTCGATGTCCTGAGCCGCGCCGCGATGCGCCTCGATCCGCTTGGCGAGCCGGGCCAATGCGAGCGCCTCGTGATCGTCGATACAAGCCGCCTGCCCCCGCTCGGGCGCGAGCGCCATCAGGCGCACCGAGCCGGAGGCGGGATCGAAGCGGTATTCCTCCGCCTGCGGCACGATCTCCCGCCGGACGATCTCCAGCGTCACCTTGTCGACGGTGAAGCGGCTCGGCGTCACGTCGCCCTTCACCACGCCTTCGCCGAGGCCCCAGCAGGCCTCCATCACGATTTTGGAGCGGTCGCCGTTCAGCGGGTCGAGGGTGAACATGACGCCGGCGGCGCGCGCCTCGACCATCTGTTGGACGCCCACGCAGATGCCGTCGCTGTCCGCGACTGTCGCGCCGTCGCCGGCCCGGTAGGAGAGGGCCGTATCGCCGAACATGCTGGCCCAGCACGCCCGCACATGACTCAGCACCGCATCGGCGCCGGCAATCCAGAGATAGGTGTCGTACTGGCCGGCGAAGCTCGCGTCGGCGAGGTCCTCGGCCTCACCGCTGGAGCGCACCGCCACCGGCACGCCGGGCCGGCTCGTCCGCTCCTCCAGCATCGCGTAGTTGCGCCGGATCGCCGTCTCCAGCTCATCCGGCATGGGGGCCGCGCCGATGGCCTCCACGAGCCTCGTCCGCGCGCTCCCGATATCCGCGAGCGCCGCGCGGCGCGCGGCCTCCCGCACGAACGCGGCTTTATCGTCGAGGCCCGCGTGGGCCATGAAGACGCGATAGGCCGTCGTGGTCACGCCGAACCCCATAGGGATGGCGAAGCCGGCCGCCGTCATCTCGGCGAGGCTCGCGAACTTGCCGCCGAGCAGCGGGTTTCCGGACGCGTCCTCGTGATCCAGCCACAGAATGTGGGGATCGTCGGTCACGGGGCGGCTCTCTCCAGCACTGTCACCGTGCCTTCGTTGCCGTCGACCTCGACCCGGTCGCCGGTCCGGATCGTCGCCGTGGCGAAGCCCACGCCGACCACGGCGGGCAGCCCGTACTCGCGCGAGATGATCGCGGTATGGGCCATCATGCCGCCGACGTCGGAGACCGCCGCACCGATGCGGCCGAAGACGGTCGCCCAGCTCGGCGCCGTGATCCGGCACACCAGGATCTCGCCCTCGTCGACGTTGTAGAGGTCTTCGGTGCGGGTGATCACGCGGGCCGGCCCGGTCACCCTGCCGGCCGACGCGGGCACGCCGCGCAGGACATCGCCGGCGGCGGCGGGGTCGACGCCGAGCCACTCCTCGATGGTCTTCTCGGTGATGCCCCACAGCATGATGGTGATGGGCTCGGTGACGACATCCGGCGGGGTTCCCAATGCCGGCGGCGGCGTCCACTGGCAGAGCGAGTCCCGGATGCGCCGTCGCCGCTGGACGATGGGCCGCCAGTAGACCTCGCCGCGCGGCGGCGTGCCCGTGGCCCAGCCGATCAGCAGGTCGTAGAGCGCGTCGTAAACCTCGTGGCGGTGCAGGTAGAAGAGGTCCTCGCGGTCGTCGAAGAAGCCGTGCGCGACGAAGACATCCGCGAGCTCCCGCACCTTCGACCAGAAGATCGTGTGGTGCCAGTGCTCCACGTAGAAGTTGTGGTCCTCGACGTAGGGGAAGACCTTGCAAGTGAGCGCGAGCAGCCCGTCGAAGGCCTCGCGGTCCTGATCGGTGGGCAGCAGGGCGCGATATTCCTCGGTCACCCGTTGGCGCCCCGCCAATAGCCGCTCGAGCGGGCGGCGGATATCCTCGCCCCGTTGCAGCGCTTCCACATAGCCGCGCAGCGCGATGAACGGCAGCCGCAGGTCGTCGATCCACACGGGATCGGAATGGTCGTAGCCCACGCCCGTGGAGAAGTGGAACCAGGGCTCCTTCGCGGCTTCGAAGGCCTCCAGCCAATCGGCCCCGCCGTCCGCCTCGACCATGGCGGCCAGCATCGCGTCGGGGTCGTCGTGCTTCAGGACGATGCCGGCGAGATTGCGCTCGACCGCCAGTTCCGCCAGTTCGCGGACCTTGTCGTCCGGCCGCAGCAAGAGATTGTCGATGCCGCAGACGATTTGCGTCAGTGTTCGGTCGGTGATGCCGGGGAACGCCTGCTGGCAGAACTCTCGGAAGGTCAGGTAGGCGCCGTAGCCGAGGTTCAGCATCTCGAAGTGGTAGGAGCCCATTTCGAGCATGTTCTCGATCAGCCGGTTGTAGGCGCTGAGCAGATCGTGCGAGGAGTAGACGCCGCGGTGGCCGAAGACGTTCTCCTCGGGCTCCAGCTCAGGTAGCGGGCGGAATTCGATCTGGTCCAGGCGGGCGATGCAGTCCTTCGCCTTCTCCACCCAGTTGCCGTAGATCTCGTCCCAATTCTCGAAGTAGTGGCCCGCACGGCGGGCGAAGTGCTCGTGCCGCGCGGCGATCCGGTCCGGGTCGGTGACGCTGTTGGGGCTGACGTAGATGTAGCCGTTGACCAGGCGCTGATCGATCCCCATGGCGACCGGAATGGGCCAGACCCGGCTCGCCATCTGGCTGGCGGCCACCCACCAGTTCTCGGTCATGATGGTGTCGAAGGGATAGAGCGGTTCCGGGTTGTGCATCCCGTCGAAGAACCAGAACTTTCCCTCCTCCATCTCGCGGCGTTCGTCGCTGATCAGGCAGTAGTAGGGATAAAGCTCCTCCCAGCCTTCGGCCCCATCGGGCGTGGGCAGCTCGAAGGGGCTCGGGAAGCCTCGGTTGGGGGGAGGATTCGCCGCCGCGGCGGCCTGCCCCGTTGCGGTGCTCTCGGGCGTATCAGTCATGCGTGGCACCTCGCGCGTCCTGCCGCCCGGCATCATGCCACGCGTGCGCCCAACGGTTCACGACCATCGGGCGGGGCAGATCGTGCGCCGGCGTTACTCGGCGGCGGCCGCGGCCTCCTGCGGCTCCCACTCGGGGATGCGGCCGTCGTAGTAGGGCATCTGCTCGACCCGAGGTGTCCACGAGCCGTCGTCGATGCACGCGCGCACGTGGCGCGCAATCTCGTCCATGGTCGCGAACCAGACGCCGCCCTTTTTCTGCAGCGTCTCGATCCACGCAGCCACGCGGCGCATCCGGGCGAGCCGGCCGGAGACGAAGGGATGCCAGACGGTGATCAGCATGCCGCCGTTCTCGTACATCGCCTCGAACTCGGAATCGAAGACCCGCATGGCCTCGTCCGGCGACTTGATGGTCATGGTGTAGTGGAAGTCGAGGCTGTGCATGTAGTGCGGCCAGTCGTCCATGCCCCAGTGCGACGGCAGGCAGATGACCTCGCCCTTGGGCGTGTTCAGCACGTAGGGCACGTCGTCGCCCATCAGGCTCGCGTCGTAGAGCATGCCGCGCTCGGCCAGCAGCGTCGGCGAATGCTTGGACGCGTTGTAGAGCGGCGCGCGCCAGCCGCGCGGCGACTGGCCGGTCATTCGCTTGATCACGTCGATCTGCCGGTCGAGCCAGTACTCCTGGCGGTCGCGGGACTCGTCGTTGGGGTTCTCGTGGAGGTAGCCGTGGGCTGCGATCTCGTGCCCGCCCTCCAGGATCGCATCCACCAGATGCGGATACCGCTCCATGCACCAGGCCGGATAGAAGAAGGTCTGCTTGATGCCGTAGTGCGCGTAGACCTTGAGAATCCGCGGGATCGCCACCTCGTCGTACTTCAGGAACGAGTTGGCCGAGAGCATGTTCTCGGCCTTGTCGGGGAAATCGAGGTGCAGGATGCTGTCGGTGTCGATGTCGAAGGTGATGGCCACGGCGCAACGCGCCCCATCCGGCCACGGCACCGGGTTCTCGATCAGCTTGAGCGTCATCGCTTCCCTCCTCGCGGCAACCGTCGTGGCGACCTTACACGCGGCCCGGAACGAAGCCAAGAATACGAAATTCGTGAATTCGTGCCCGTCTGTTGACGGATTGCCGGGAAGTAGCTACAAGAAATCGTGGAATTCGGCACGCATGGGCTTGGCCAACACCGAATTCCGCCGATCGCATCGGGAGGCGGCATGAGCGCCTCGAAACCATCCTCGCAAGCGAAGGGGAACAGCCGGGGGCCTCGGCCCCGCGCGCCCATCGAGCCCGAGCCCGCGCCGATCATGGGCCTGCGCCAGGTGGGAATGGCGGACCTGCAGGGCGATGCGGTCGCCCCTTCCTCGATCCCCCATATCGAGGGGCTCAACCGGGAGATCGTCGCCCTGCTGCAGGAGGACGGACGCATGCCGTTCTCCAGCATCGCGCGGACGCTCGGTGTCTCCGAAGGGACCGTGCGCTCCCGCGTGGGGCAGATGCACAAGGCCAACCTGATCCACTTCATCACGGTGGTGAACCCGCTGGCGCTCGGCTACACGGCCTGGTCGATGCTCGGCATCAAGGTCGCCCGCGGCGCCAGCGCCGACGAGGTGGCGTGCTACTTCCGCGACCGGCCCGAAGTCGTCTACGTCATGCGCGTCGCTGCGCGCTTCGACTTGCTGGCGGAGGTCGTCTGCGGCTCGCCCGACGAGCTGCGCGATTTTCTCGACGCCCATTGCTACGGCGCGGACGACATCGCCCAGGTCGAGCCGATGATGGGGCTCGGGCTCTACAAGAGCCTGTTCAAGTGGGACAAGCCGCTCGCCAGCGGCGACGGCCGCGGCAAGGCGGCCGGGCGCAGCGGCCGATAACGGTCGGCGCAACGGCGCACAAGAAGCAAGGGAGACAACCCGCCATGAGCAAGCGCCGCATCATGCCCGCCGGGCACTGGGATTGGAGCATGCCGGTCACGCTCTCCCAGGGCTGGCGGCTGGGCGACCTGGTCGTGGTCGGCGGCCAGATCTCGGCGGACGAGAAGGGCCGCACGGTCGGCGGCGACATCGAGACCCAGACCCGCAACATCATGGAGTTCATCGGGCGCGTGCTGCGCGAGGCGGGCGCCGGCTTCGGCGACGTCGTGAAGCAGAACGTCTACTACGTGGTCGATAAAGAGAGCCCGCCGGCGGACGAGATGGTGCGACGCATCGACGCGGTGCAGGCCGAGTATTTTTCCGCACCGGGGCCGGTTATCACCGAGACTCCGGTCTCCGGCCTCGCCTACGAGGGGCTCTTGTTGGAAATCGACGCGTTCGCGGTGGTGGGCGGGGATAAGCGCCCGCTCTTGCCCGAGGGGCATTGGTCGCGCGGCAACGGCATCGCCTGCGTGCAGGGCTGGCAGGCGGGCGACTGGGTCTTCGTCGGCGGCCAGCGCTCGCTCAACGGAGACGGCTCGCTCTTGGATGCCGGCGATATTGCAGCGCAGACCCGCAATTGCTTCAACGGCATGGCCGCCGTCCTCGCCGAGGCCGGCGCCTCGATGGTCGACCTCCTGCGCCTCAACACCTACTACCGGCACGAGACCGCGGGCCACGACGTGACCGCGTTCTGGGAGGCGCTCACCCGGGTGCGCATGGAATACCTGCCGGACCCCGGGCCCTCCGGGACGGGGCTCAGGGTGAAAGACTTTTCGCACGAAGGGGAACTGATCCAGCTCGAAGGCATCGCGCACCTCGGCCAGGCCCGCCGCCGTATCATGCCGGCGGGTCACTGGGACTGGAGCATGCCGGTGCCGTTCTCCCAGGGCTGGCGGGTCGGCAACGTCGTCTTCGCCGGCGGCCAGATCTCCGCCGACCAGCAGGGGCGGACGGTCGGCCCCGGCGACATCGCCACGCAGACCGAGAACGTGTTCGAGAGCCTGATCGCGGTGCTCAGGGAGGGCGGCGCCGAGATGAGCGACGTTGTCAAGCTCAACACCTATTACCAGTACGACGAGAACGGCGCCTCGCCCACCGAGTACTGGGAGAAGATGACCGAAGTGCGGCGCCGCTACTTCCCGCCGCTCGGGCCGGCGGCGACGGCGGTCCGCGTGGACGGCTACGCCTTCGAGGACCTGCTGATCGAGGTCGAAGCGATTGCGGTGGTGGATGATTAATGCAGGCTGGGCTTCGCGGGGACGCGGGCTAGGGAGACGATCGAATGGCGCTGCTTGAGATGCACGAATGGTACGACCTCACGCGGGATACCAACTGGACTCCGGGCTACGTCGCCGAGGACGAGATCTTCCCGCCCGAATTGAGCGATCCCTTCGGGATCCCCGTCGAGCAGTGGGAGACCTTCGACGAGCCCTACAAGGTCTGCTACCGGGACTATGTCGAGACCCAGCGCGACAAGGACATCGGCGCCTACTCGGTGAAGTCGGCGCTGGCGCGCGCGGACTTCTTCAAGAAGGCCACGCCGCATTGGAAGGCGTTGCTCGCGCTGCACTTCAGCCCGATCGGCTTTGCCGAATTCCATTCGGCGTCCGCCTTCGCCCGCATGACCCGGTTCTCACGCGCGCCGGGCATGCGCAACATGGCGACCTTCGGCACTCTCGACGAAATGCGTCATGGCCAGATCCAGATGTATTTCGCCTACGAGTTCATCAAGCAGGACCGCGTCTTCGACTGGGCGCACAAGTCGTCCAAGACCGAGAACTGGATCATCATCAGCCTGCGCCACGCGCTGGACGACATCGAGCACACGCGCGATGCCATCAGCGCTGCGATCATGACCAACTTCGCCTTCGAGCAGGGCTTCACCAACCTGCAGTTCATCGGGCTCTCGGCGGACGCGGCGAAGGCGGGCGACCACACCTTCGCCACCATGCTGCAAAGCATCCAGACCGACGAGGCGCGGCATGCGCAGATCGGCACGCCGCTCATCAGCATCATGATCGAGAACGGTCGAAAGGCGGAGGCGCAGCAGCTGGTCGATATCGGCTTCTGGCGCATCTGGAAGCAATTCTCTGCCCTCAGCGGCATCTCCATGGACTATTACACGCCGCTTGAGTTCCGCGAGCACTCGCTCAAGGAGTTCATGCACGAGTGGGTGGTCGATCAGTTCGCCCGCAACATGAAGGCGATCGGCCTCGATCTGCCCTGGTACTGGGACTACTTCCTCCACGATATCGAGACCTTCCACCACTCCCAGCAGATCGGCGTCTACGTCTACCGCGCGACCGAGTGGTGGCGGCCCATCGCCTGCGTATCGCCGGCCGAGCGCGACTGGCTCGAAGAGAAGTATCCGGGCTGGAACGACACCTACGGCAAGTGCTGGGACGTGGTGATCGACAACATCCGGAACGGCCGCTTCGAGAAGACGGTGCCGGAAGTGCCCCCGCTGATCTGCAACATGTGCGGGCTGGAGGTGACCGGAATCGCGGGCGTCGGCCGGCAGGTAAACGGCCACCGGTGGAACGCCACGGACTTCCACCTCGACCACGCGGGCCGGCGCTATCACTTCTGCTCCGAGCCCTGCAAGTGGGTCTTCGAGCTGGAGCCCGCGCGCTACCAGGGGCACCGCAGCATCATCGACCGCGTGCTGGACGGCACCGTGCCGCCGGGCCCCGATGGCTTCTACGAGTACATGGGCCAGAGCTTCCCGGAGCGCGGCGTCTGCGGTTACGACTACCAGTGGATCGACGGCTACGACGTGCCGCGCGCCGCGGCGGCGGAGTAGGGGCGCACAATGGCCGACATCCCGCTCGCCGTCCTGCTCGAGGGCGACTACGGCTACAAGGTTCAGGTCTTCGACACCGGCGACACCATGGCGGTGGTGGCGGAGAAGGTCGCGGACCAGGTTGCCGGCGTCCTGGTGGCGCCGTTTCCGCCCGAGGCCGTTCTCAAGGTCCGCGTGCAGGGCAGCGACGAGTCGCTGCCTGACAACCTCACCATCGCCGACGCCGGATTCGTCGAGATGGAGTCCCTCGAAATCTACCGCGCCGGCTGAACGCGCTTTGGCAAGGAGTAGTCGAGCATGACGACGGCAGACGACGCCGGCAATCTCGTGGGCCCCGTGATGCGCGCGGGCGATATCGCGGACGCGGTGGTCGAAGCGATCCAGGAGGACAACGAGGGGCGCGAGGTCATCACCGAGACCCACGCGTCTTACATCAGGATCAAGGTCGCGGACGAGTGCTTCGTGCGCTTCGAGACCGTGGGCGACGTGCTCGGCCGCACCGTCACCCGCGGCGACATCGAGGCGAACATGCCGAGCTTCGCAGGGTTCATCCGCACCGAACCGGACGGCATCCGGTTCGTCGCGCGCTAGGAGGCAGGAACGTGGCGGTCGAAGTCAAAGGCATGAAGACGTGGAGCGGCCTCGCAAAGAAGAGGCGGCGCCCCAGCGAGTACGAAGTCGTCACCACCAACCTGCAGACCCGCACGCGGCACCCGGACCAGGCCTACGAGCTCTCGCCGGCGCCGCTGCTCGGGATGAACGAGTTCTACAAGCAGAACGTCTCGGAGAGCCCGCTGCAGCATCCGGACTGGGAGGGCTATCGCGACCCGGACGAGATGATCTATCGCGTCTACACGCGGATTCAGGACCAGCAGGAGCAGTACGTCGACGGCCTGCTCGACGAGCACAACGAGATCGGCCACGACGCGACGCTCTCCGATGCCTGGCTCGACGTGCTGGAGCGGCTCTACACCCCCCGGCGCTTCCTGCAGATGGCGCTGCAGATGGGCGCGGCCTACCTGGTGCAGATTGCGCCGGCGAGCACCATCACGGCCTGCGCCGGTTTTCAGGATGGCGACGAGTTCCGCTGGCTCTCCCGCTGCGCCTACCGTGCGCGCGAACTCCAGCGCGCGCATCCTTCCCGCGGCTTCGGCACGACCGAGCGGCGGACGTGGGAGGAGGAGCCCGCCTGGCAGGGCTTCCGCGCGCTCTTGGAGAAGACGCTTGCCACCTACGATTGGGGCGAGCACTTCGTCGCGCTCAATCTGGTGGCGAAGCCGGCGGCGGACGAAGCGCACCGGCAGCTCGGCCGCATCGGGCGCCGCTTCGACGACGGGCTGCTCGGGCTGCTCGCCGACAACCAGATGCGGGACAGCGAACGCTCACGGCGCTGGAGCGCGGCCCTCGTCGCGTTCTCGCTGGAGAACGAGAGCAACGCCGCCGTGCTCAGCGGCTGGATCGACAAGTGGATGCCGCTCGCGCGCGAGGCAGTCACCGCCTATTGCGGCGCCCTGCCGGAACAGGACGACGCGGCGGACTCAGCGCTGGCCGCCGTCGAGGCCTTCCACCGGAGCCTCGGCCTCGACGCCTGAGTAGCGTGCGCGTCCAGGGCTGCGCGCACGACGAATCCACCTCCCCCTGTCCCCCTCCCAAATTTATTCACTACCCTCAATCGCCGGGCGCTCGCTCCGCTCGCTTGGCTACGCGCCATTCGGCGCGCGGCGCAGTCGCGCCGTCCGGGCCTGCGGCCCGGGAGGGCGGAGGGGGAACGTAGACGGCGCCGAACTTTTCTCCCTCTCCTCCCCCCGGGGAGGAGAGGGCCGGGGTGAGGTGGGGGTCTTTCTCAGCGCGAGGACGTTGCGGCGACGCGCCGTGCCGTCCTCACCACGGGATGATGGTGCGCTCGGGCGCGTGCCAGAAGGAGGGCTGAGCGCCGGGCTCTGTGGGCTCGACCCGTTCAATCCGCTCGATCAGGGCGGCGGCGGCGTCCTCGGGCGGCCGCGCTTCCTGGCGCTCGTCGTCGAAGGTCATGGCAGTGGCCACCATGCCGGGGTGCAGGACCACCGCGGCGATGCCGCGCTTCGCGAGATCGTGGGCGAGGTTAACCGCCACCATGTTGGCCGCACACTTGGAGATGCGGTAGCCGTAGAGGCCGCCCGATCGGTTGTCGCCGAGCGAGCCGATGCGGCTGGTGATGAAGGCGACCGTCGATCCCGGCTTCAACTGGCCCAGCAGCGCCTCGGTCACGCGGAGCGGCCCGAGCGTGTTGACCTCGATCTGCCGCCGGATGGCGTCGTAGTCGAGGGCGCCGAGCGCGTCCCGCTCTGCGATCCCGGCGTTGTTGATCAGCAGGTCGAGCATCGTATCGGTGCCGGCGAGCCGCTCGGTGAGGCCCTGCACGGCCTCGTCGGAGGTCACGTCCACGCCGGGCTCGACCCTGATGCCGAGCGCCCGCAGCTTGTCGGAGTCACCCAGGCAGGCCGCGATCACCTCGTCGCCGCGCGCGTGACAGGCGCGGCAGAGCGCGTTGCCGATGCCGCGGTCGGCGCCCGTGACCAGGACGACGCTCACGGGTCCACCAGCGGTTGCGACCGGTCCCGCTCAGGCGACGCGGAGCGTGGGCTGCTCGTTGCGCGCCTGGCCCGGCACCTCCCAGTGAGCCGCGGTGCGTCGCCTCAGCATGTCGCGGAACTGCCGGGTGGTGGTGGGCAGAAGCTCGCCGGTGCCCCAGTCCACGATCACGCCGTACTGGCGGATCAGGTCGAGCGCGTCGAGCTCCTTGCTGCGGTACTTGGCCGCGATGTCTTCGGCATCCACGTCGAGCCAGCCGTGGCGCTCTGCACGAATGCGCTCGCGCTGGGCCTCGGTCGCCGCCTCGTCTACCTCGTACTCCGCGAGGTCGGCATCAATCTCGCGGACCACGACGCCGTAGTCCTTTTTCGCTCGCTCGATGGAGACGTAGCCGTCGGCCACGTCCTCGCATACGGTTTCGGGATCGCGGGTGAGCGGGTCGCCGAGCCCGCCGCCGCCGGCGGAGGGCCGCGTCACGGTGTCGCCGGCCTCCACCGGCACACCCGAGAAGATCGAGCCCAGGTAGCGCTCGCCCTGGGTGCCGGGATTGACCCAGACGCCGTGGGGGATCGACGGCAGGCCGCCCCAGAGCCCCCAGGTCACCGAGCGTTCGCGGTCGCAGCAGTAGGAGACGACCGAGCGTTCCGCCTTGGTCAGGATCGCGCCCTTCTCGACGCCGAGGCCTCCCCGCGAGTTGCCGGGCCCGCCGGAATCGACGATGAGCTCGTGGCCGGTGGTCAGCACCGGGGCGAGCCGCTCCTGCCCCTCGAAGGGCTGCGTGCCGAGCTGGACGCCGAAGACCGGGCCCGTCGCTCCCCAGCCGTCGCGGCCGTTGCGCGCGCCCCAGCCGCCCACCATCCAGTCGTACCACATGAAGTAGGGGCGGTCCTCCTTGCGTCCGTCGCGCCCGCCGATCAGCAGGTATTCGAGGTTGAAGGTGCAGGCCATGGCGCGCTCGGGCAGGATTTCGGCCCAGAGCTCGAACACCGAGTTCATGATCTTCTCGAACGGGCCCGAGCAGAAGCCCGCGACCGGCGTGGGCCAGTCCGCGTTCACCACGGTTCCCTTCGGCCCGAGGTCCACGGTGACCACCCGGTAGAAGCCCGAGTTCAACGGAATGTCGGGCGATTGCATCTTGGTGCCGGCGACGATCGCCGCGAACGCACCGCCGTAGCAGCAGTTGAGAAAGGTCGAGATCGTCTTCGGATGCGAGCCGGAGAGGTCGTAGTGCACACTGTCGCCGTCGATGGTCATCTTGATGCGGATCGGGATCAGTCCCTCGCCGGCGACCGGGTCCACGTCGATGTAGTCCTCGGTCTCCCACACGCCGTCGGGCAGCTTCGCGATGCGCTGGCGGGTCAGCGTCTCAACGTAGTCTTGCACCTCGGCGAAGGAGGTCTGGATCACGTCGACGCCGTACTTGTCGCAGAGCCGGCCGACCTCCCGCTCGGCGACGTTGCAGGCCTCCGCCTGGGCCTGGAGGTCGCCGATGATGTCGGCGGGCGCGCGGGTGTTGTTGGCGATCAGCTCCGCCACGTCGGAAAGGTACTCGCCCTTGCTGTAGACGCGGACCGGCGTGATGCGGAGCCCCTCGGCCATGTGGTCGAGCGCGCTCACGTTAAACGAGCCCGGCACAGCGCCGCCGACATCGGCCCAGTGGCCGTTGGCCTGGGAGAAGCCGAGGTGAATGCCCTTGTAGAAGATGGGGCGGACGATGCGCGTGTCGTTGAAGTGGGTTCCGCCCTGGTAGACATCGTTCACGACGAAGGTATCGCCGGGGTGGATGTCGTCGCCGAACTTGTTGATGACGGCCTGGGCGGTGTAGTGCAGCGTGCCCACGTGGGCGGCGATGTCGCCCGAGCCCTGCATGATGGTGTTGCCTTCGGTGTCGCAGATCGCCGAGGAGAAATCCCGCGACCAGATGACGAAGGAGTAGCAGGTGCGGAAGATCTGCTCCGCCATCTGATCGACGATGTTGACGTAGGCGTTCTTGAGCACCTCGAAGGTCACGGGATCGAGCGTGTAGCCTTCTCCGTTCTTGCTCATCTTCTTTTCCTCGCTCTCTGCGTCAGCCTTCGGCCTGCGGGATGTGCATGACGATGGTGTGCCAGGGATCGACCTCGGCCTTGAGGCCGGGCGGCACCAGCACCGTGGAATCGAGCTGCTCGATGATCGCCGGCCCCGCGACGACCGCGCCTGCGTGCAGGGCGTCGCGGTCGTAGATCGGGGTCATGATCGGATCGGGCGCCTCGTCGAAGACCACGAGCCGCTCGGTCTCAGGCGTCGGCGCCGAGCGGTCCATCTCTTCCCTGGCGAACTCGGCCTTCTGCGAGAGACCGGTGGCGGTGACGGTGAGGCGGTAAATTTCCACCGGCGCGTCGGGCCTGGAATAGTTGTGCTCGCGGCCGTGCTCTTCGTGGAACTGAGCGATCGCGGCTTCGAGCGAGCCGGCGCTCGCGGTTAGCTTGATCGACATGGAGCGCCACTGACCGAGATAGCGCATGTCGACGAAGCGCTCGAACTGCATGCGGTCCTCGGTCACGCCCTCGTGCAGCAGCCGCTGGCGGCCTTCGTCCTCCAACGCGCTGAAGGTCTGCTCGATCTCCTCGATCTTCGCGTCGTCGGTGGAGCGCAGATACATCTGCGACATGTCGTGCTTGATATCGACCAGCAGGCAGCCGAGCGCGGAGGTGACACCGGGGTTGGGCGGCACGAGGACGGTGGGGATCGAGAGGTCGCGGGCGAGCGCCACGCCATGCAGCGGCCCCGCGCCGCCGAACACGGTGAGCGCGAAGTCGCGCGGGTCGTAGCCCCGCCGGATCGAGACCAGGCGCACGGCGTCCGCCATGTTGGCGTTCGCCACCTGGAGGATGGAGACCGCGGCCTCCTGCACCGAGAGCCCGAGCGGGTCGGCGATGCGGCGCTTGATCGCCTCCTCGGCAAGCGCGCGGTCGAGGGTGACCGCGCCGCCGGCGAGCCGGTCGCTGATGCGGCCGAGGACGATGTTGGCGTCGGAGTTGGTGGGCTCCACGCCGCCCCGGCCGTAGCAGGCCGGCCCCGGCGACGAGCCCGCCGACTGCGGCCCGTTGCGGAGCGAGTTGGCCTCGTCGATCCAGGCGAGCGAGCCGCCGCCCGCGCCGATGGTCAGCACCTCGATGCTGGGGAAGCAGATCGGGTAGCCGTACTGCACGTACCAATCGGTGGTGACGCGCAGGTTGCCCCGGTCGCAGAGCGAGACGTCGGTGCTGGTGCCGCCCATGTCGAGGCTGATGGAGTTCTCGTGGCCCGCAAGCCGGGCGACGAAGCGGCTCGCGATGGCACCCGCCGCGATGCCCGAGGCGGCGAGCCGGGCCGCGAACTTGGACGCCGTACTCTCGGTCATCACCCCGCCGCCGGAGTGCAGCAGCAGGATGTCCTCGTCGTAGCCGCCTTCGCGGAGCCGCGCGGCGAGGCGCGTCACGTACTCGCCCGCGACGGGCGCGAGCACCGCGTTGGCCACCGTGGTCGAGAAGCGCTCGTGCTCGAAGATCTCCGGCATGATCTCGCTGGAGAGCGAAATCGACGCACCGGGGATTTCCTCCTCCAGGATGTCGCGCATCCGGCGTTCGTTCTCGGGGTTGGCGAAGGCATTGGCGAAGCAGACCGCGATGGTCTTCACGCCGCGCTTGTTGATGATGCGCGCGGCCTCGCGCGCCTCCGCCTCGTTCACCGGCTCGATGACCGCGCCGCTGTAGTCGATGCGCTCGCTTACCACCAACCGGTCGCGGCGCTTGATGTAGGGAGGCGCCATCTCCTTGTAGGTGTCCCACAGGTCGTCGCGGGTGCCCCGGCGGATCTCGATCACGTCGCGGAAGCCCTTTGTGGTGACCATGATCGCGGGCGGGAAGTTGCGGGTGATCAAGGCGTTGGTGGCGAGCGTGGTGCCGTGGGCGAAGAGCACCATGTCGCGGAGGTCCACCCCGCCGGCCTGGATGCCGTTGAGCACGCCGTCGATGGGGTCGGGCGTCGTCGGCGTCTTGGCGACGCGCATCCGGCCGGTTGCCTGATCCAGGACGCACACGTCGGTGAAGGTGCCGCCCACGTCCACCCCGATGCGGAATCGGCCTTGCGCTACGGCGTTTTTTGTCTTTTTATCAATGTCTTGCGGCACGATACCGACCCGATCCAAAGACGGTCCTATCGGGCCGGTGTAAGCGTACTGTAAGCGGATTCACTCCAGCTTCAGTCCATCGGGGTCTGGGGGTGCAACAGGAGCGGCGCCGGGCAACGACCCCTCCGGTAAGCGTTCCGCCAGACCGTGGAGATGGTTATCCGCTCAATTGCACGCTCATCTGACCGATCCCGTTGCAGCGGGATTTTAGCGGCTGAGCGCTCTTTGCCAATCCCTTCTGAGAGGGCGAAGCCAGACGTCCTTGCGGGGCTTGTCGAACTGCCTGTCCCGGTCGTAGCGCCCGCGCCCCTGGGTGGTCCCGACGCGGGTCCAGCCCGAGGCGCGGTAGACGGCGCCGGTGTAGCGCGGGGTTTCGACGAAGGTCTCGATGAGCACGGGCGTGATCTTGTACCGCTCGGTCCAGTCGGCGGGCAGGCGGCGGCGGACGAGGGCGAGGATGTGCGAGCCGAGGTTGGGGATCTCGATCCACGGCAGGATCAGGAAGCGCGGGTTGTCGACCACCAGCGGGAGGTTCTTCTCGCGCATCTCGGGGGACCATCCGATGAAGTCGTCACGCGGGGCGAGCTTCCAGGCGGCGGTGGAGAAGCCGAGCATGGCGAGCGGCCAGCCGTTCCGGTCGTGGACGGCGTAGCGCATCTGCGCGCCGACCAGGGTCTTGTATCCGAGATAGTGGTAGCGGGCGACGAACTCGTTCCAGAGCATACCTTCCCGTGTGCCACCGACGACGAGGCGCATCTCCAGCGGGCGGACCTCGTCGAGGGTGGTCGGAGCGGGGAACAGCGGCGGCTCGGTGTCGGGTCCGAACACGATGGGCTTCGGCCTGTGCTTCCGCCCCCTCGGCGGCGGCAACGCGATCACGCCATCGCGGTGCATGGCGAGCATGGTGACGCGGGCCATCATGTCCTTGAGGCCGCCGTCCGGCCTGAGCCAGCCGATGCGCCGGCAGAACTCTCTCGACAGGGCGGCGCGGGTCGGCTGCGGCTCGGCCGCGACGAGGGCGCGCAGAAGCGCCATTTCATCGGCGGTGAAGTCGCGGCCGTAGTAGCGGCACTCGATGGTGCCGGTCATCCCCGCGCCGTGAACTCGCGCCGGCGCGCCTCGCTCATCGACCACGGAAGCCAGGGCGACAGATCGTCCGGCGGTTTGCCGCCGTTCTCCGCGCACGCGGTCAGCCAGGCCTCCAGCCAGCGCAGCACGTCGATGCCGTTCATCAAGAGCGTGCTGACAACCGAGTACATGATCGCGGTGAACCGGGCGCCGTCCTCGCTGTCGGAGCCGTGTGACAACCCTCGCCCTATTGCGGGCGCGCGCAAGATTCTCTCGGCCTCGTTGTTGTCCATCGGGGTCTGGGGCTTGTCGACGAAGACGCACAGCCCCTCGCGATGGTTGAGAAGGGAGCGCAGCGCCCTGGCCTCGCGTGCATGGTCCGGCAAGTCGGCCAGTTCCGATTCGGCTTGGTCGAACAGGCGGTCGAGCGCCTTCTTCAGCTTGCGCGTTGCCTTCCTGAACGCCGCTGTCTGGCGTTTGCGGCCGGGGTCGTAATGCTTCAGCCGCTCCCTGTTCAGGTCGTAAATCGCTGCGATCCGCCCAACCCATCCCTGGCACCATTGCTCCAGCCGCGGCTGGCCGGCGGCGGCATCGATAAAATCGCGGCGCTGATGAGCCCAGCAATAGGCCAGGATCGCCTTGTCCCCGAGAAGGCGGACGAGGCGCTTGTAGGCGCTGTAGCGGTCGCAGACGATGATCGTGCCGGGCAGGGCTTCGGCGAACAGCTTGAGCGCCGCCTCGGCGCTGCGGCTCGCATCGATATGGAAGCAGACCGCGTCTCTGCTGACCGAAGTCCACAGCCAAGCGCGGCCCGAGTTGTCTTCACCGCGAAGCTCCTGCACGCGCCAGGAGGTCTCGTCGGCATGGCGCAGCGCCGCAGTGTTCTGATGCGCGAGGATCGCCTCGTACAGGCTCTCGAACAGCGCCACGAAGCGCTTGCGGCTGTTGGCCAGCGTCCCTGGCGAGACCGCCAGCCCCTGGCTGGTGAACCACGCCGCGATGCGACGAACCGGCCGGAAGCAGGCGCAGTGCTCGAAGAGGAAGCGCGCCCAGAAGCTGATCCCGTACGGCGTTCTGACGAACAGCCGCGGCGCCGGGGGCACGGTCACTTCCGCAGGCGAGGACATGCACGAGCAAGTTCGGCGCAATCGCTCACGGCTGATCACGCGCTTGAACACGATGACCTCGATCTCGATCAGGGTGGACACCTCGGCACCGTTCGGCGCGTAGGGCTGGCCGCAGCGCCCGCAGACCCGCGCCTCTTCCGGCACTTCAAGCTCTTCGGGCCGCTCGTCGAGTCCGGGCCGCTGGGTGCGGCCATGGCCGGGCGCGCCGCGCTGCTGGCCGCGCTTGCGCCCGGAGCGCGGCTTCTTCTGCTGCTCGCTCTTGCGTCCGTAGAGCCTTCTCGACAGCACCGCCCCGCTCGAGCGCAGTCGCGCGATGTCGGCTTCCAGCGCCTCGACCCGGTTCCGCGCCCTCTGCGCGATCCGGCGCAACCGGGCGTTCTCCCCGGCCAGCGACTTGATTGTGGACTTCTGGCGCCGCGACCGGCGCAGGACCCTGCGCAACTCGGCATCCATGCCGGACAGCTTCTTCGACAACGCCTTGCGGGCCGTGCGAAGCACCGCAACCCGGGCTTCCGCCGCCTCCCGGCCGGCCTTGGCCGCCTTCAACGCCTTGCGCAGCCGGGCATTCTCCTTGCCAAGCCGGGCGATCGCGGTCTTCTGACGCCTCGACCTTCGCAGGATGTTGCGCAGATGAGCCGCCTCGTCGAACGGCAACTTCGTCAGCGTCGCTCCGGCCGCGCGGAGCTTGGCGATCCGGGCCGTCAGCTTCTTCTGCCCGTACCTGGATACGTCAAGCGCATGGCGCAGCCAGAAGTTCTCGTCCGACAGCTTCGCCGAACGGGCCTCGGCGTCGCGCAGGAACCCGATCTCCCTGTAGAGCCGGAGAGAATCCTGCGACAGCTTCTTGGCGGTCTCCCTGACGCCCTCCGTCCGTTCCTTCTCCTTGCCGACGCGCTCATTGAGACGGATGATCTCCTTGTCGCGCCGGACCACTTCCCTGTTCAGCCGGGCGACCTCCTTGCGCAGCGTCCTGATGGTGTCCTCGCTGCGGCGCGCCTGTTCCGGCACCGGGCGAGTCTGCCGGGCCTCCCCGGTCGTGCCCTTCCCGGACTGCGTTGCCAAGGACCTGCGAAGCCTGGCGACCTCCTTGCGAAGCGTCTCGACCTTCCCGGTCTCGCGCGACTCGATACGTAAGCATCCGGCGGGGACCGCAGACGGTGAATCGCGGAACGTGACGGGGAGTTCCAAGGTGGGCAGGCGAGTGACGCTCAGCCCCACGGTGACGCTCACGGTGGACCGCGCAGAGACGCGGCCTCGGCCGCAGGGAAGACGGTGTCTCTGGTGAGGTCCGGCTTAGGCGGCCAGGGCCTGGTGCTGGGCTGTCTTCCAGTTCCAGGGCAGGAGCTGGTGCAGGTCGCTTTGCGGCAGATCGGCAATCTGTCCGAGAACATCGGCGAGCCAGGCCTGGGGATCGACATCGTTGAGCTTGGCGGTGCCGATGAGGGTGTACATCGCCGCCGCCCGCACTCCGCCGCGATCGGAGCCGCAGAACAGCCAGGATTTTCGTCCCAAAGCGATGACCCGAAGCGCCCTCTCGACAGCGTTGTTCGTGAGGCAGATCTGGCCGTCATCGAGGAAACGGGTGAAGCCGTCCCAGCGTCTGAGCATGTAATCCATCGCCTTGGCGACAGAGGCGTGGCGCGACAGCCTGGCACGCTCCGTGCGCATCCAGTCCTCGAGATCGGCGACGAGCGGCGCGCTCGCCTCCCGGCGCACGGCAAGGCGCTGATCGGCACTCTTGCCGTTGATCTCGCGTTCGATGTCGAACAGCGCGTCGGTCCGCTTCACCGCCTCCATCGCCAGCGGCGAGATCGGCGGCGCCTGCTCGCCGCGCCTCTTGCTCGCCGCGATATCGGCAAGCTCGTAGAACTTCCTCCGACTGTGAGCCCAGCACAGGGCCTCGATCACGGCTCCCGGCGAGCGGCCCGGCACATAGAGCCGGTTGAAGCCAGCATAGGCATCGGCTTGAAGCACCCCGGCAAAGGTCTTCAGGTGCTCGACCGGGTGATTGCCCGAACGGTCGCGGGAGTATCGGAACAGCACGGCCGGCGGATCCGGACCGCCGAACGGCCTGTCGTCACGCACATAGGCCCAAGCCCGCCCGGTGACGGTCTTGCCCTTGGCCAGCACCGGGACGGGAGTGTCGTCGCCGTGCAAGCGCCGGGCCGCAAGCACGTGATCGGCGATCAGGTCATGCAGCGGTTTCAGCGCCACGGCGCAGGCCCCGACCTGATCGGCCAGCGTCGACAGGCTCAGGTCGACCCCCTCGCGCGCGTAGCGCTCGCGCTGCCGGTTCAACGGCTGGTGCTGGCCATATTTCTCGAACACGATCGTCGCCAGAAGGTTCGGACCCGCCCAACCTCGCGGCACCGCGTGGAACGGCGCCGGCGGCTGCGAGACCTTCTCGCAATCGCGGCAGGTGAACTTCTCGCGGATCGTCTGGATCACCTTCCACCGGCGCGGGATCACCTCAAGCGTCTCGGTCACGTCCTCGCCGATCTTCGACAGCCGCTCCGACCCGCAGCACGCGCACGATGTCGGTGCAGGAACCACCACCCGCTCGCGCGGCAGATGCTCGGGGAAGGGCTTGCGCGACGGCTTGCGGCGCGTGAACCCCTTGACCTGGGTGGTCTCGGCCGCGGCTTGCTCGGCCGCGAGATCGTCCTCCGTCGCGTCCGCCGTCAGCTCGTCGAGCGCAAGCTCCAGTTGGTTGAGGAGACGCACCGTGCGCTCCGAGCGCTGCCCGTAGAGCGCACGGCGCAGCTTCTCGACCATCAGCTTCAGCGAGGTGATCTGCTCCTCGGCCGCCGTTGCCCGAGCCTCCGAGGCCGCAAGCGCCGCCTCGAGAGTTTCAACGTCGCGTCGGGCCGTGACCGTCATGGCCGGGAATGAATCAGATTCGCAGCCTCACGGCAATTGCCAATCGCGCAGGGTGATTCGCCCGGCCTCAGCCCACCCGCGACGGGCGCCAAGTGCGAACCGGGTTGCGCCACTCGATCCCCTCAAGCAGGTAGGCGAGCTGCGCCGAGCTGATCGACAGTGCGCCGCCCGATGCCGACGGCCAAGTGAACCGGCCCCGCTCCAGGCGCTTGGCGTAGAGCGAGAACCCGAGACCGTCATGCCACAAAATTTTGGGGATTATATACAGACCTTGACGGATGACCGCAAATCCCCGTAGTCTCCACCCTGCAACGTTACACGGACCCGCAAGTCGGGTCGCCCGCTCAATACCAGAGTCCATCGCGGGGTTGGGGGTAGCTCCCTCGACCCGGACGAATAGGCGGGGCTTCACGCTTTCCGTGTGACGTTGCAACGGCCCGGCACCCGGCCGGGCCTGCCAGGAACGGGAGGCCACCATGAGACATTTCATGATTATGGGCCCTGTCGCGGCAGTGTTTCTGCTCGCGGGCTGTGTCACGGACAAGGGGGAAATCCGCGCGGCGCTTGATCGTGCCGAGGCCCTGCTGACCCAGATCGAGACGGAACTCGTGAACGCGAGGGAGTTGCTCGCGGAGGGCGAGGGGGCGACCGCGCTCCCGACGAACTCCGCGCCGCCTCTGGAGTTCCCACTGGCGGGCTTCAACTGTCTCGACCACTACGGCGAGGGCACTGATTGCGATGCCTACGCCAAAGTCAACTTCGATCCCGACAATATCCCGACCTACAACATCGACGCGCTGCCGCAGCGAACCCGCGACGATGACGGCCGGCATATGCCGGTCTACCACGACCACTCGCAACTCTTCGGCATCGGCGTTCACGACTGGGGCGACAACCCGAGGCGCATCTTCGTCGGCACAGATCGAGGCGAGAGCGTAAGCCGCATCCCGGTCGCCGGCGAGCGTGGTGCCACGAAGCTCAGGCACGGGACGGTGGTGGACGGCGTGGCGACTGCCGAACTGCGGAACTATCTCGCCGAGTCCCTCGGGACGGCCGCGCACCGCTGGAGTGCCGCGCCTGCCATCTCCATTGCAGGCCAGCCAGACGCGAAACAACGCAACTGGATCACCGCCGCAGTCGAGCTCGTCAACGCGGCCTTGCCGACCGACGCCAAGATGACTGTCGGCGGCACGTCGAACCGCACTATCACGGTCGAGTTCCGGCCCTACACCGAGTTTGCCACGGGAACTGGTGGCACCACATGGAACCAGATCACTGACAATGAGATTGTGTCGTCGCGCATCCATGTGTCCGAGGGGGCTTTCGCCAGCGAAAGCCACCGCCACTTCGTCACCCTGATCGCGCACGAGCTGATGCACGCGATGGGCCTTGGCCATGTCTCGCCTAGCTTCGACACGCTCATGGAATCGTCGGCGCAAATCTACCAAGCATGGCAGGGTTTCGGAGCGGGAGAGACTAGGCAGGATCCGGCCTTCAGTTGCGGATTCCGGTTTTGCTTTTCGCCGATACACGTGAACTTGGCCGATATTCCAATGCCGATGTCGCTGGTCTATCCGGTTGACCGGGAAGCGCTGCAAGTCCTCTACACCAAGCTCGAACCCGGCGATGCCCCAACCAGCTACGGCTATTGGGCCAGCGCGTCGCTGCACATTGCCGGGAACGGACCACACGCCAACTTCGGAGTTGCCTCGAGAAACGGAATTGCAGAGCCGTGGGCGCACGGCCACATGCCGGAGATTGACCTCACCGACAACACCGAACTCACCGGCGCCGCAGTCTGGAACGGCGCGCTGGTGGGCTTCACGCCGCAAGTCGAAGCCGTGACGGGCGACGCCGCAATCAGGGTCTCGCTCGGCACCATGCAGGGTGCGGCATCCTTCACCGAGCTTGAGCGCTGGCGCCCGCGGCAAAGACCCGGCGCGGCTGGCACCGGCACCATGTGGGGAGACGGCGATCTCGATTACACGATTGCGGTGCGGGGCAACACGTTCCGCGAGACCGGCGGCGACGATGGTAGGCTCACCGGCATCTTCACCGGCACTGGCCACGAAGGCGCCGCAGGCACACTGGAGCGGAGCGACCTCACCGCAGCGTTCGGCGCATCACGCTAACCCATCGGGAGAGAGAACATGGAGAAACAGGCCAGCGGCCCGGATTTGCTCACGTTGGCGATGCGTCGCGCGCACGCGGATATGTCGGAAGGACGGGAGGCAGAGTCTCCACCAGAGCCCCCGCGCGACGATATACGCACCAAGGGCGAGACCGAGTAAGCTGCATTCGGTGAAGAACAGGGCGAGCCGGCGGAGACCGGCCGCCTCGACGATGGAGGGACACCATGGCCTTTGACAATCTCGACAATCCACAAGTCCAGCGCGAAACGATCCGCCAGCTCGTTGAGCATAGCAAACGAACAGACGCGGTATTCAAAGAACTTCAGACATATACCTCAGAACTTGAATCCGTCTTGCGGTTCCTCGTCGACGCGATGCCCGTAAGCGAGAAGGAAGAGCTCCTCAAGTTTCTCAATGATCGAGGGGTCCGTACTGAGGGTAAGGCCAAGTTCGGGAAGGCCATTGTTCCCACTGGCACTGTGACTACCAACCTCTACTGGCGTCTGCACAACGCCATCACCGAGTCCTGAAGTGTCGGAAGGGGAAGACATGCGGCGGCCCTTTCGGCTATGATCCCAGCCGAGTCGAGAGGGTTCCTGCCCTAGAACATCCGCCCCGCGCCGGTCGCCAAACCTGCGGGGCGGCGTTACTTCAGCCCGCTACCAGCTCCTACTCAGCTTGAGCGCGCACCGCTTGACAGCCCATTATCGGCGATCAGGGCGCTGTACGCCAGATGCTTCCCGACCATGTGCGTGAACGCGGCTTCCATCTGGCGGATTGTGTCGGCTTCGCGCACGTTGTGCCGGCCCGAAAACTCGTTGATGTAGCGCTCCAAGTGCTTCGGGCTCATCTTGTGGTAGGTGCCGACGTAGCCACGCTTGAACATCGCCCAGAACGATTCGATGCCGTTGGTGTGGGCGGCACCCCGGACATACTCGCCTGCGGAGTGGTTGACGCTTTCGTGCTCGTACCACGGATCGAGCACGTTGTAGGCCGCTGATTCGTCCGTGTAGACGGTCGAGCCGAACCTGGCGTGCTGGGCGACGAAGTTGCCCAGGATCGCGGAGTCCGTGCCGCCAACGTGACGGGCCGCGACCTTGTTACTCTCGCGATCCTTCACGCCTACCACGGCTTCCATGTCCACCGCGCCGCGTCCCGTGCCGGCCAGCGCCTTCCGCTCGGCATTCGACTTGTTCTGTAAGCATCCGGCGGGGACCGTCTGTGCGATAAGCTGAAAATCGGCGAGTGTTCGCGATCGGTGGTGGGCACCGTGGTGCCCACCGTGGAGCAGACGGAGGCGATCGCGGATGTCGAATGAACAGCAGGCGAATTTGGGTGCCGAGGCCGAGGCCGGGAAACGCCGCCGGGCCCGGAAGTGGAGCGACGCCGACAAGCGGCGGATCGTTGCGGAGAGCTACGCGCCCGGCGCCACGGTGACGGCGGTGGCGAAGCGCAACGACGTGCGCGCCAATCTGGTGTTCGATTGGCGACGTCGGTTTCGCGAGGAGGATGGCGAGGCCGGGGGCGGCGGGTTCGTGCCGGTGATTGTCACGCCGTCGGGCGATGCACCGCCGGAGGACGGCTACTTCGGCGCAGCGCCGGCGGCCGGGCGGATCGAGATCGCGCTTTCCGGTGGCGTGCGGGTGACGGTTGACGGAACGGTGGATGCCCCTGCGCTGGCGCGGGTGCTTGCGGTCGTGGAGCGCCGATGATCCCGGTCCCGGGCAGCGTGCGGGTGTGGTTGGCGACCGGGGTGACGGACATGCGCCGTGGCATGAACACGCTGGCGCTTCAGGTTCAGGAGGGTCTCGGCCGCGATCCCCACGCGGGGGATCTCTACGTGTTCCGCGGACGCCGCGGCGATCTCGTCAAAATTTTGTGGCATGACGGTCTCGGGTTCTCGCTCTACGCCAAGCGCCTGGAGCGGGGCCGGTTCACTTGGCCGTCGGCATCGGGCGGCGCACTGTCGATCAGCTCGGCGCAGCTCGCCTACCTGCTTGAGGGGATCGAGTGGCGCAACCCGGTTCGCACTTGGCGCCCGTCGCGGGTGGGCTGAGGCCGGGCGAATCACCCTGCGCGATTGGCAATTGCCGTGAGGCTGCGAATCTGATTCATTCCCGGCCATGACGGTCACGGCCCGACGCGACGTTGAAACTCTCGAGGCGGCGCTTGCGGCCTCGGAGGCTCGGGCAACGGCGGCCGAGGAGCAGATCACCTCGCTGAAGCTGATGGTCGAGAAGCTGCGCCGTGCGCTCTACGGGCAGCGCTCGGAGCGCACGGTGCGTCTCCTCAACCAACTGGAGCTTGCGCTCGACGAGCTGACGGCGGACGCGACGGAGGACGATCTCGCGGCCGAGCAAGCCGCGGCCGAGACCACCCAGGTCAAGGGGTTCACGCGCCGCAAGCCGTCGCGCAAGCCCTTCCCCGAGCATCTGCCGCGCGAGCGGGTGGTGGTTCCTGCACCGACATCGTGCGCGTGCTGCGGGTCGGAGCGGCTGTCGAAGATCGGCGAGGACGTGACCGAGACGCTTGAGGTGATCCCGCGCCGGTGGAAGGTGATCCAGACGATCCGCGAGAAGTTCACCTGCCGCGATTGCGAGAAGGTCTCGCAGCCGCCGGCGCCGTTCCACGCGGTGCCGCGAGGTTGGGCGGGTCCGAACCTTCTGGCGACGATCGTGTTCGAGAAATATGGCCAGCACCAGCCGTTGAACCGGCAGCGCGAGCGCTACGCGCGCGAGGGGGTCGACCTGAGCCTGTCGACGCTGGCCGATCAGGTCGGGGCCTGCGCCGTGGCGCTGAAACCGCTGCATGACCTGATCGCCGATCACGTGCTTGCGGCCCGGCGCTTGCACGGCGACGACACTCCCGTCCCGGTGCTGGCCAAGGGCAAGACCGTCACCGGGCGGGCTTGGGCCTATGTGCGTGACGACAGGCCGTTCGGCGGTCCGGATCCGCCGGCCGTGCTGTTCCGATACTCCCGCGACCGTTCGGGCAATCACCCGGTCGAGCACCTGAAGACCTTTGCCGGGGTGCTTCAAGCCGATGCCTATGCTGGCTTCAACCGGCTCTATGTGCCGGGCCGCTCGCCGGGAGCCGTGATCGAGGCCCTGTGCTGGGCTCACAGTCGGAGGAAGTTCTACGAGCTTGCCGATATCGCGGCGAGCAAGAGGCGCGGCGAGCAGGCGCCGCCGATCTCGCCGCTGGCGATGGAGGCGGTGAAGCGGACCGACGCGCTGTTCGACATCGAACGCGAGATCAACGGCAAGAGTGCCGATCAGCGCCTTGCCGTGCGCCGGGAGGCGAGCGCGCCGCTCGTCGCCGATCTCGAGGACTGGATGCGCACGGAGCGTGCCAGGCTGTCGCGCCACGCCTCTGTCGCCAAGGCGATGGATTACATGCTCAGACGCTGGGACGGCTTCACCCGTTTCCTCGATGACGGCCAGATCTGCCTCACGAACAACGCTGTCGAGAGGGCGCTTCGGGTCATCGCTTTGGGACGAAAATCCTGGCTGTTCTGCGGCTCCGATCGCGGCGGAGTGCGGGCGGCGGCGATGTACACCCTCATCGGCACCGCCAAGCTCAACGATGTCGATCCCCAGGCCTGGCTCGCCGATGTTCTCGGACAGATTGCCGATCTGCCGCAAAGCGACCTGCACCAGCTCCTGCCCTGGAACTGGAAGACAGCCCAGCACCAGGCCCTGGCCGCCTAAGCCGGACCTCACCAGAGACACCGTCTTCCCTGCGGCCGAGGCCGCGTCTCTGCGCGGTCCACCGTGAGCGTCACCGTGGGGCTGAGCGTCACTCGCCTGCCCACCTTGGAACTCCCCGTCACGTTCCGCGATTCACCGTCTGCGGTCCCCGCCGGATGCTTACCTTGTTCTTGCGCTTGCCCCCGATGTACGTCTCATCGGCCTCAGCGGGACCGGAAAACTGCGGATCGCCGAACCCTTCAGCCCAAGCATCGCGCAACCGATGCAGCATGAACCAAGCCGTCTTCTGCGTAACCTTCAGCTCCCGATGCAGCTTCATGGAGCTGATACCCTTGATGTTGGTGACGTAGAGGTAGACGGCGAATGCCCACTTGCGCAGCGGCAGGCGGGAGCTTTGCAGCATGGAGCCGGTGCGGACGGAGAAGTAGGAGCGGCACGCCTTGCACCAGTAGGGCATCGGCTTCGCGTTCGGGACTTCGCGTGTCTCGGTCGACCCGCAGTGGCCGCAGTGCCGCTCACCGTTCGGCCAGCGGGTGTCCTCGAACCACTTGACCGCCGATGCTTCGTCGGGGAACATCTCGGTCAGTTCCATGATCGAGATGCCTTCGCGATGGGACTTTCCGGGCGCTTTCTTCGACATGTGACGCTCTCCTTGTTCCCCATGAGTATAGGGGCTTAGCGCTCACTTGTCAAGGTCGGTATATAATCCCCAAAATTTTGTGGCATGACGGTCTCGGGTTCTCGCTCTACGCCAAGCGCCTGGAGCGGGGCCGGTTCACTTGGCCGTCGGCATCGGGCGGCGCACTGTCGATCAGCTCGGCGCAGCTCGCCTACCTGCTTGAGGGGATCGAGTGGCGCAACCCGGTTCGCACTTGGCGCCCGTCGCGGGTGGGCTGAGGCCGGGCGAATCACCCTGCGCGATTGGCAATTGCCGTGAGGCTGCGAATCTGATTCATTCCCGGCCATGACGGTCACGGCCCGACGCGACGTTGAAACTCTCGAGGCGGCGCTTGCGGCCTCGGAGGCTCGGGCAACGGCGGCCGAGGAGCAGATCACCTCGCTGAAGCTGATGGTCGAGAAGCTGCGCCGTGCGCTCTACGGGCAGCGCTCGGAGCGCACGGTGCGTCTCCTCAACCAACTGGAGCTTGCGCTCGACGAGCTGACGGCGGACGCGACGGAGGACGATCTCGCGGCCGAGCAAGCCGCGGCCGAGACCACCCAGGTCAAGGGGTTCACGCGCCGCAAGCCGTCGCGCAAGCCCTTCCCCGAGCATCTGCCGCGCGAGCGGGTGGTGGTTCCTGCACCGACATCGTGCGCGTGCTGCGGGTCGGAGCGGCTGTCGAAGATCGGCGAGGACGTGACCGAGACGCTTGAGGTGATCCCGCGCCGGTGGAAGGTGATCCAGACGATCCGCGAGAAGTTCACCTGCCGCGATTGCGAGAAGGTCTCGCAGCCGCCGGCGCCGTTCCACGCGGTGCCGCGAGGTTGGGCGGGTCCGAACCTTCTGGCGACGATCGTGTTCGAGAAATATGGCCAGCACCAGCCGTTGAACCGGCAGCGCGAGCGCTACGCGCGCGAGGGGGTCGACCTGAGCCTGTCGACGCTGGCCGATCAGGTCGGGGCCTGCGCCGTGGCGCTGAAACCGCTGCATGACCTGATCGCCGATCACGTGCTTGCGGCCCGGCGCTTGCACGGCGACGACACTCCCGTCCCGGTGCTGGCCAAGGGCAAGACCGTCACCGGGCGGGCTTGGGCCTATGTGCGTGACGACAGGCCGTTCGGCGGTCCGGATCCGCCGGCCGTGCTGTTCCGATACTCCCGCGACCGTTCGGGCAATCACCCGGTCGAGCACCTGAAGACCTTTGCCGGGGTGCTTCAAGCCGATGCCTATGCTGGCTTCAACCGGCTCTATGTGCCGGGCCGCTCGCCGGGAGCCGTGATCGAGGCCCTGTGCTGGGCTCACAGTCGGAGGAAGTTCTACGAGCTTGCCGATATCGCGGCGAGCAAGAGGCGCGGCGAGCAGGCGCCGCCGATCTCGCCGCTGGCGATGGAGGCGGTGAAGCGGACCGACGCGCTGTTCGACATCGAACGCGAGATCAACGGCAAGAGTGCCGATCAGCGCCTTGCCGTGCGCCGGGAGGCGAGCGCGCCGCTCGTCGCCGATCTCGAGGACTGGATGCGCACGGAGCGTGCCAGGCTGTCGCGCCACGCCTCTGTCGCCAAGGCGATGGATTACATGCTCAGACGCTGGGACGGCTTCACCCGTTTCCTCGATGACGGCCAGATCTGCCTCACGAACAACGCTGTCGAGAGGGCGCTTCGGGTCATCGCTTTGGGACGAAAATCCTGGCTGTTCTGCGGCTCCGATCGCGGCGGAGTGCGGGCGGCGGCGATGTACACCCTCATCGGCACCGCCAAGCTCAACGATGTCGATCCCCAGGCCTGGCTCGCCGATGTTCTCGGACAGATTGCCGATCTGCCGCAAAGCGACCTGCACCAGCTCCTGCCCTGGAACTGGAAGACAGCCCAGCACCAGGCCCTGGCCGCCTAAGCCGGACCTCACCAGAGACACCGTCTTCCCTGCGGCCGAGGCCGCGTCTCTGCGCGGTCCACCGTGAGCGTCACCGTGGGGCTGAGCGTCACTCGCCTGCCCACCTTGGAACTCCCCGTCACGTTCCGCGATTCACCGTCTGCGGTCCCCGCCGGATGCTTACATGCGCTCGACGGTAGCGCATGGAGAATCATGTTACCAGCAGGATTATGCATGCTCGATTCGGCGCGGATTGTGCCGACGCAGAACGGTCTCGACGGCTCGGGAGCCCCGCAAGGATGTCTGGCTTCGCCCTCTCAGAAGGGATTGGCAAAGAGCGCTCAGCCGCTAAAATCCCGCTGCAACGGGATCGGTCAGATGAGCGTGCCATTGAGCGGATAACCATCTCCACGGTCTGGCGGAACGCTTACCCCCTCCGGCCCGGCCCCGGACGTCCCCGCCGCCGACCGCGATTCCCGGCGCACTCTAGCAGCCGGTTCGCCAGCCGTCACCGGGCATGACACCCGCCGCTCCCGCATGCGTGCCCCTGCCGTTATTCCTCCGGCGGTCTGCGGGGCACGGTCTCGCGCCAGCCGCCGGCGGCGAGCGCCTTGGCCTTGCGGGTCCAGCGGCGTATCTGCGAGCGCATCCAGTCGCTGTCGTCGGCCGACCATTCCCCGGCGACCCGCTCGGCGCCCCACACGTCGATGGCGATGCCGCGCGGCTTCCGGCCCCTTCTCAGCCCGTCCATCACGATCGCCAGGTTGCGATCCTCCTCCGCCTGCCTCACCGAGGAGGGGGCGAGCGGCCCGCGACCTGCCAGAAGTCGAGCAGGCGGCGCACGCCGTGCGGCATGCGCAGCCCGAAGGGGTGGCGCAGCTCGATCCCCGCGCCATCGGGGAACGGCCCGGCATCGCGCAGCAGGATCTGCACCGCGCGCCCGTCATGCTCGATCTTGAGCACCATGTTGCCGTCGAGCTGCCGCAGGCCCTCGATGGCGCCGCCCCCGGCGGCGACCAGCCCGGCGAGCGGCGGGGCATCGGGCGCGACCGCCGCCTCCGGCATGGCGTCCTGTATCCAGAAGGGCGAGGCGGGGCCGTCTCCGTCCGTCGGGTCCTGCCAGGCCAGCAGGTCGAAGCGCGCCGCCGCCAGGTCGGCCCGGGTCTGGACGCGGATCGGGAACGCCTGTCCTCCCGGCTCGGTAGCCGTGTTGAGCGCGGCCGGGGGTCCGGCCCGCGCCCGCCACGCCGCCTCGTATTCCGGGACGCAGCGCAGGAAGAGCCATGCCCGGATCCCGTCGCCCGTCTCCACGGCATCGCGCATCCGACGCCCGGCCTCACCATCGCAAGGTCGCCTCGAACCCGGCCGTATGTTCGGGCGCCGCCCCGTCGCTCTCCCTTCGCGTGGCCTTGAGGCCGAAGGAGACATCGGGCGCACTCGCCGCCTCCGGCGTCAGACGCCAGCCGATGGTGTAGTCGCGCGCCGCCGTCGCCAGCCCGAAGCCCACATGCGGGCTGCCGGTGAAGCGCCCGCCGAGGACCGGCAGGCCGTAGGCCGCCTCCATCGCCCAGCGCGAAGTCGCCTCGCCGCTGCCGGTGCGGTCCTCCAGCGGGTCCGGCGCGAACAGCGCGTCGAGGCCGCCTTGCGCTTGACCGCCCCAGTCCTGGCGCAGCGTCAGCGACGGACCCCGCTTCGTCGCCGGGGCCGGGTCGTATGACAGAGAAGCCGCGAAGCCCTGGTCCTCCAGGTCGTCGTTGCCGTGCGCGATCAGCGTGCGGCCCGAGAGATCGAGCGACAGACCGAGCCTCGGATCGACCCAGGCGATGCCGCCGCCGAGCTCCAAACCTGAGCCGGTCTCGGCGTCGCCCCCGTCATGGCGCGCGCCCACCTCCAGCTTGGGCGTCAGGTGGCCGCCTTCTTCCAGCGCGACGCGGTAGCTCCCCTCCAGCCCCAGCCGCAGCCGGGTCACGTCGGACTCCGACGCCGCAAGATCGCGTGTCTTGTCCGAGGTCGTGCGCGCCCACAGGGCGTCCGAGGTCACCGCAAGGGCGGGACCGCTTCCCTCCTTGGGCGGCGCGATCACGTCGCCGCGCAGGCCCGCCGCCGCCATCGTCCAGTCGATGTCCGCCTTGTAGCTGCCGCCCACCTGCGGCTTGAGGGTGACCTCGCCCGTGCCGTAGCCCGCCGCGCCCCAGAGCTTCAGGCGCTCCGAGGCCTGCAACGCCGCATAGGGAACCGCCGCCGTCAGCGACGCTTCCACACTGCCGTCGCCCTCGCGCACCGCGCCGTCGCAGACCATCTGCCTTTCTTCCGGGGTCGTCTTGTTCGTGTCCGCGCAGATCTGCGCCAGGGCGCGGGAGGCGTCGTCACGCCTGGGACCCGTATCCCGGTAGCCGCCCTCGCCGGCGCTCTGCATCAGCGCCAGCCCGACCAGCCAGTTGCCCCGCGCATAGTCCGCGCCCAGCATCGCCGTCGTCGCCTCGCCGTCGAGGGAGAACGACCCCTCGCGCCCGTCGAAGCTGCCCTGCGCCGCCCGGCCCCACAGCGCCAGGCTGCCGCCCGCGCCGTCCTTCGCCCCCGTCGCCGTGAAGCTGCTGCCGAGCAGCGCCTCCTGCATTGTCATGGTCTGGGACTGGCCGCCGCCGCTGTTGAAGCCGTGGGCATTGCCGAAGCCGTCGGCGCCGAAGCGGTCGCTATGGCTGCCGAAGCCTGGGCCGAACCCGCCAGCGCGGTCGTCGAAGCCAGCCATGCCGGACAGCCCGTTGCCGGAGAGCGCCTTGCCGTCCGGGCCGACGAACACGGCCTTGCCCGCATCGCCGGAACCTGTCCCGCCGGCCCCGGACTTGCCGGGATCGAGAGCCTGCCTTGAGCCTGTCGAAAGGCCGATCGCCTGCCCGGCGACGGTGCCCTGCGCCCCCGGCGTGCGCGGCGCCGCCATGCGGCCCGCGATGCCGTCCAGCGCCTGCTCCGCCACCGTGCGCCCGAAGCGCGTCAGCCACGCCGCCGGCATCGGGTCCGAGTTCACGATGGTGCCCACCGCAACTCCGTCCGCGACGCCCAACCCGGCGCTCGGCCGCGACAGCACCACCTCGAAGGTCTCCGGGTCCTCGTTGTGGTTGTCGTTGTAGACATAGACCCAGAACCGCTTCTCGGTGTCCGTCGGCCCGAAGTCGAGATGCCAGCCCGCCCGCAGATAGTCCACGCCCTCGCGCGCCGAGACCGGCGTCGACTGGCGCGTGCGGTAGTTCACCGAGACCGGCTTGCCCGCCGGCTTCGACAGCCGGACCGTGAACCACATCAGCCCGTCCTTCTCGTTGGCCGTCACGTCGCCGATCGAGAGCATCGGCAGGGTCGAGGCCGCGTCGTCGTCGGCCACCGCCACCGAGGCCGCATCGCCCGGCGCTGCCGCCACCGTGTAGCGCAGCCCCTTCTCGCCGTCCCCGGCGAGCGTCGCCGTCACCGTCCCGTCGGGCTCGTCCGCCGTATCGTCCACGGTCGCCACCGTGAACGCGGCCTCGGTCTCGCCCTTGCGTATCGTCACCGTCGCCGCGCCCTCGTGGTCCGCCGCCACGAAGTCGGAGCTTGTCCCGGACTGCGATCCGGGGCCGTCCGACTCCGAGACCGTGAGCCTGACCGTGAGGTCGGCGCCGGGCGCCCGGCTCGCCGTCACCGTGAACGCGGCGTCCGCGCCTTCCGTGATGGAAGCCGTCTTCGCCGCGATGGATATCTCCGGCGGCGGCTCCAGGATGGCGAAGCGCACCGTGCCGGAGCCTTCGGCCCCGCCGCCGAGGCCGGTGGCGGCGAGCGTCCCCAGCCCCACCGTCACCGTCTCGCTCTCGCCCTCCGCCGCGCTGTCGGCCGTCGCCGTCAGGATTACGGTCGCCGAGGCCGCCGACGGACCCGTGAAGGTCAGGGCCGGCGGGTTCGTCTTGTCGGTACTGGCAAGGTTGGCATAGGCCACCCCCTGGGGCGCCGTCTCCGGCGCCGCCAGGGTATAGTCGCTCCCCAAGGTCGCCGCGCCGCCGAACAGCAGCGGCACCGTCAGGCGCTCGCCCTCTGCCAGCGCGCGTCCGAGCGTCACCGTGAGGGTCTTGCTGCCGCCCGCCTCGGGCACGTCGCCCGCCGGCGCCGACAGCGCCACCGCCGTGGCGTCGTCGTCCGCCACCGCCACCGTGGCGGAGGCGCCGCCATTCTCCTTGTCCACCGCGTAGCCGTCGCCCTTCGCCACCGTCGCCGTCACCGCGCCCGCCGGCTCGTCCGTGTCGTCGTCCGCCGTCGCCACCGTGAACGCGGCCTCCGTCTTGCCCGCCGGGACCGTCACCGTGCGCGTTCCCAGCGCCGCCGCCGCCAGCACCGCGCCGGTCCCGGCGACCTCCACCGTCACCGCGAGGTCGGACGCAGGCGCCGGCTGGACCTCGAGCGTGAACGACGCCGCCGCGCCTTCCGTCACCGCCTTGCCGGCCGCGATGCGCACCGACGGCAGCGGATCCCCGTCGCCCTCGGCCGACGGGACCTCGACCCCCGGCGCCGCCGTCTCCAGGCATTCCAGCGCGTCGCCGAAGCGCCGCCAGCCGCGCTGGCGCGCCGAGGCCGCCGTCATCGGCGTCAGCAGCCGGTTGTCCGCCGTCCACTGCGCGGGCGTCCGCTGCCCGAACGCCATCAGCACGCTGAACCAGTTCTCCGCATGGTGCGGCGGCTTTTGCCGGTTCCTCTCGTAGAGCCGCTCCGCCGTCGCCATCAGCTCGTCAGACACGCAGGCCTTGAGCGCGGCCTCCGTGGGACCCTGGGGCGCTGCGTCCTGGAGCGCGACGGAATCGGACGGCCCCGACCCCAGCGCCAGCACCGCCGTGCCCGCCAGCGCATCCAGCGCCTGCGTCCGGCCCTCGCCGTCCACATGCTCCGGGAGCACCTTGACCGTCAGCGACGTCGCCGCGGGCATGTTGTGGGCGATGGTGAACGCGGTCTCCGTCACCCCGTCCCGGACACCGGCGGCCGCGTTGAGGCCGTCCGTCGCCTCCCATTCCACCCGGTAGCCCGTGGCCCCCGCCACCGCGTCCCAGGTCGCCTTTGCGCTCGATGCGTCCACGGCCGCAAGCTGGAGGTTCGACACCGGCTCCGTCGGCGGCCCGGAGACCTGGAGCGGCGCGTTCGACGTGCTGCCCATGCCCGGGCTCGACCCCTTGCCGGTGATCATGGGGCAGCGGAACTCATACCCGTCCGCGCCCCGGCGGCTCTGGCTCATCATATGGGCGCGGATGGTGCCGACGGACCAGCTGTGCGGGCCGGTCATGCCGCGCACCCCGCCGCCCGTCGCCGTATGGGTGATGTCGGTGCAGCCGAGCACCCCGGTCTTGCCGGCCGCGAGGTCGTGCACATAGACCCGGCGCCAGCACTGCCACGACGATTCCGCCGTATTGTCATAGTCCTCGCCGTCGTTGCCGAGCCCGTTGTTGCAGTGCGGGGCGGGGTCGCGGTCCGAGAAGGTCAGCGTCAGCGAACTCTGCGGCGTCCCGTTCGGGGTCAGCGAAATCCCCGCCAGGTTCGAATCCCCCACCGTCGCCGTCACCGTCACCGTGCCCCCCGTCGCCGGGCGGTTCGACAGCCGGATCACGTAGTCCAGCGGGCCGGCAACGATGTCCTGCCCCAGCGACAGGCCCGGCGTCGAGGTGACGGTCCGCGGGCGCTCCATCTTCCGGTTGGGATCGAGCGCGCCGTGGTTCCACTTCCAGCCCTCCCACGCCTCGACCTCGGGCGCGTCGTCCACCTTCACCGCCACCATGCGGTTCATGCCGCCGTAGCGGCTGTCCGACGAGGTGAACGCATGGCTCAGCGTCAGCTCGCGGTTGGCGTTGGCGTTCGACTGGTCCACGCCGGTCACCGTAATGTTCGCCGCCGTGTTCCAATTGGTGGTGTTAAAGATGTGCGACGTGGAGCTCACATTCGCCGCCCCGCTGTTCGTGCCGCCCTTCGTGATCGTCATGGTCACGTTCGCGGTCGGCTGTGCGTCCAGCACCACCGTGTAGGTCGCGCTGCCGGTCTCCAGAAGACGCAGCGTGCCCGCCGAGAAGGCGATGCCGCCGCCCTCGTCGTCGACCACGGTCAGGCTCGCCTGCCAGTTCGTCGCGTGCCGCGCCGCCCCGCCGCCAACGTTGGTGTCCGTCCCGCTCGCGCTGAGCACGCTGTTGCTTGCCAGCCGCGCGGTGATGGCCTCGTCCGCCGAGTCGCCGTCGTCGCGGTTCGCCACCGGCGCCAGCGTCACCGTCGCCGTCTGCACCGTGTTGGTGTCGTGGCCCGTGAAGGTGAGCGTCGGATTGGCCGAGTCCGCGCCGGTGAGCGCCACGCCCGTGCCCGATACCGACACCGTGAAGTCGTTGTCCGGGTCGCCGCCGCCGTCCGTGCTCCCCGGCAGCCGCGCCCCGGTGGTGCTCGCCAGCACCAGCGGCGCCACCACGACCTCGCCCGCCACCAGCTGCCGCCCGAGCGTCACCGTGAGCACCGCCGTGTCCGAGGCGTCGCCCTCGAACATGGAGAGGTCCGAGCCGGTGAGCTCGACCGTGGTCGGGTCGTCGTCGACCACCAGCGCCTCGTCCGAGCCGTCCGTCGCCGACACCGTGTAGCCGGTCTGCGAGCAGGCCGTATCCGACGGCGCCACCGCCTCGACCGTGATCGTGCTGTCGGCGTCGTCCGCCGCCGTGTCCGTCCAGGTGAGCGACAGGGCCGTCGACCCCGTGGTCGGCACGCTCACCGTCCGCACCCCCTTGTCCGTCGACGCAATCCGGCTGCCGCCGGTCTCCGTCACCCGCACGCACACCGACTGCGCCGCCGAGGGCGCCGGCGTCAGGCTCACGTCGAAGCTCAAGGTCAGGCCGCCCGGACCGCCGGTCTCCTCGTACACCTGCTGACCCGCCATGTTGCGGCTCACGCCCTCGACGCTCGGCAGCGCGATCGAGACCACCGGCACCACCGGGTCGTTCACCGTGAGGTCGAACTCGTCGTTCGTGCCGTGCGGGTCCGCCCCGCCGCCAACGTTGGTGGAGAGCGCCGTGCGGTCGAAGCCGTTGGTCCCCGTGCCGTCCGGGCCGAGTTCCACCGTGATCGTCTCGCCCCCGGCCTCGGTCACGCCGTCCGCAACCGCCGTCAGCACCAGCGTCGCCGTCTGCGCGCCCGCGCCCGAGAAGCGCACCTGCGGCGTCGCCGTGGTCGTCCCCGAGAGCGTCACCCCGGTGTTGAGGCCGTCGCCGGTCTTCGTTGCAAGGCTCCAGTCGGCCGTGGTCACGCCCGTGCCCGAGACCGACAGCGGCACGTCGATGGTCTCGCCCGCCACAAGCGCGCGGCCCAGCGTCACCGTGAACTCCGCCGTCCCGCCCTCGGTCACCGGGCCCGTGCCGACCCGCGCCAGGCTCACCACCGTCGGGTCGTCGTCCACGATCGCGATCGTGTCCGAGGACGTCGCCCCCAGGTTGTAGCCGGTGCCGGTCCGCAGCGCGCAGGTCACCGTGCCGTCCGGCTCGTCCACGCTGTCGTCGTCCAGCGCGATGTCGACATTGACGATCGTTCCCGTGCCGCGGCTGAAGGACTTGTCGCCGGCCTCGCCGGAGGCCAGGAAGGCGCCGGTCTGGCTGACCCGGTAGTTGACCGTCAGCGACGCCGGCTGCGTGCCGCCCCTGATGATACTGCAGAAGACAGTGCCGTCGGACTCCGGTGCGGAGTCCGCGATGGAAACCGTGAACACCGGCAGCGCGTTCACCGTCAGCGTGAAGGTGTCCTCCGCCGACAGGCTGCCGTCGCTCGCCGTCACCTTGATCGACAGCGTGCCCGCGTCCGCCGCCGCCGGCGTGCCCGAGAAGGTCCGCGTGGCCGGCGTGAAGGTGAGCCAGGTGGGCAGCGCCGAATCGTCCGACAGCAGCGCCGTGTAGGTCAGCGTGTCGCCCGTGTCCGGATCCGAGAAGGTGTTCGACGGGAACGCGAAGCTGAACGCCGTCCCCTCCGTCGCCGTCTGGTCCGCAATCATGTTGTCCACCACGGGCGTCCGGTTGGCCGGCGTGCTGGTGGTGCCCGTGCCGGCGGCGGACCAGCCGCTGTCGCCCTCGGCGTTGGTCGCCCGCACCTGCACCTCGTAGGACGTGCCCGCGGTCAGCCCGGTGAGCGCCGAGGAGGTCGTCGCCACGTCCTGCGGGCCGTTGGTCCAGTCGCCGCTCGAGCCCGCGCGGTAGCGCAGGTCGTAGCTCGCGATCGCCGGCTTGCCCGTGTTGGCCGGCGCCGTCCAGGCCACGTCGAGGCCCGTGGTCGTGCCCGCCGTCGCGCTCACCGTCGGCGCGCCCGGCGCCGTCGGCGGCTCGTCCACATCCGACACGGTGATGGTCACCGCCACCGTGTCCGTCCCGCCGTTGCCGTCGTCCGCCTTCACCGTCACCGAGTAGCTCGACTTCGCCTCGTGGTCGTAGTCGACGCCGGTCGTGGTGGTGATCTGCCGGGTCGAGGCGTCGAAGGCGAACGACGCCGCGTCCGTGCCCTCCAGCGTGTAGGTCAGGACATCGTTGTCCGTGTCCGTCGCCGCCGGGATCGCCGCGCCCACATTGGTCCCCGACGCGCTGTTCTCCGCCACGCTGCGGGTCAGGGTGTCGCTGGCGAATACCGGGGCCGTGTTGGGCGCCGCCGTCACCGTCACCGTCACCGAGGCGATGGACTGCGTGGTCGGGTAGGCGGTGGTGGCGGTCGTGATCGCGTGGCTGACGGTCGCCGTGCCCGTGGTGGCGCCGTCGGCGCCGGTGACGGTCACGGTCTGCTCCTGGTCCCAGTTGGCGTTGGTGAAGGTCAGCGTGGCGGGGCTGACCGTTGCCCGGGCGGTGGACGAACTCGTCGGGGTGATGACGACGCTGCCCCCGGGCTGGCTCTTCAGGCGCAGCTTGTAGGTGGCGCTTGCCCCCGCATTGACGGCGAGGGAGCTCTCGCTCACGACGACGCCGTGGCCGGCGTCGGTGAGCGCCACCGACACGTCGGCGATCTGGATCTGGTGATAGGCGTTGGAGGAGTCGCTGGAGACCGTCGCCGCGTGGCTGACGGTCACCGTCTCGCCCGCGGCGTCCCCGTCCTCCTGCGCCGTCACCGTCACCTTCTGCGCCGTGCCCCAGGTGCCCGACGCGCCGCCGGTGAAGGTCAGCGTCGACGGCGAGACCGTCGCCGCGCTGGTGTCGCTCGAAGACACCGCGATGCTCACCGTCGCCCCCGGGTCGGTGTCGAGCGCCACCGTGTAGCTGCCCTCGGCGTCGGAGGCGTGGCCCTCGGTCAGGGCGAGGGAGGACTCCGAGACCGTGACGCCGTCGGTGGCCGAGACCGGGCGCGCGCCGTCCTTGAGGGTGATGGTCAGGGTGTCGAGGTCTTCGTAATGACTGAAAAAAACATCCAGAGTCTCATCCTTGTCGACCGCGTCAGCCGCGGCCGTTATCGTGAACGAGAAAGTGGTTCGGCTACCGGGATTGCGAAAGATCATGAGGCTGCCCCCGCGGCCGGTCCCCGCGTTCGTATCCCCCTGGACCGCCGCGAAGGTGTAGCCGGCACGAAGGTCGGCGATCGAGATTGTCGAGCTAGATCGGTGGTAAAGGCCGTAGTTGTAACCCGCGTATGCAATCTGGTCGACGGTGCCCGTGAACGTGACGGTCTCGCCCTCGTAGATTTCGGTCGGGCTGATGGAGGAGTTCTGCGCCGCCGCCTGGCCGGCCAATCCCGCCAGCAGCAGGGCCGCCAGCACCAGGCGCAGGGCGGCGAGGCCGCGAGACGTGCGCGTCCGGACCGCCCGCTCCGAGGCCGCGCCATCGCGCGCGTCCGCACCGCAGCGTCCCACGCCGCGGAGCAGCGTCCTCGCCCAGCGGGCCGCTCGTTCGGTCAGCACCGTCAACCCTGTCGTCGTCATGGCGTCGCGTCCGTATCTCTGAAATGTCATTGGTCTTGCCCCGCGCTCTCCGGGTCGATCTCGAAGGCCGCCGGCACGGCGCCGAGGCGCGTGCCGTCGGCGGCGCAGATGCCGCCCTCCCCGCAGGCCGCGCCGGGGCGCAGGGAGATGCGCAGGGGACCGCCGCCGGACTCCGGCAGGATGCCGAGCCGCCAGGCGTGGGCCGGCTTGCCGAAGGCCCGCCAGGGCACCGCCGAGACCAGCCGCCCGCCCTCGACCGCGACGGAGGGCGTGCCCGCCCCGAACGCCGCCACCGGGCGCGAGAAGGCGACGGCGACGGCGAGGCCCGCCGCCCCGTCCCCGCCCGCATCGCCGTCTTCCGCCGCCAGCGGCCCGGCCTCGGGGAAGAACGCGGTCAGGGGCTCCGGAGGAACCTCCAGCGCCGCCGCGGGCACCGGCACCGCCCGGACCCCCGCCACGCCCTCGGGAAGGCCGGCGCGCAGGAGGGCGAAGCCCTCCCCGCCGGTGGCCGGGTCCACCCGCGAGACCACGGTCGCGGCAGGCGCCGGGTCGTTGCCGGTCCGCCCCCAGCCGATCAGCCAGGACCCGTCCTCCAGCACGGCCAGATGCCCGCCGATCGCGCCCAGGGCGTCGCGCCGTCCGCCGAGCGAGGCGTCGCGCACGAACACCGCCTCGCCGCGTTCGAGGTCCAGGGCGTATTCCACCCCCCGGGAAAAATCCCCCCCGGCCCGGCCGAGCGGCTCCCCCGTGGCCGGGTTCGTCACGCACTGCACGCCGTTGTCGAACAGCAGCAGGCGTGGCTCGGGAACGCCGTCCTCGACCAGGGTGGCCGCATGCTGGCCGCAGAACGTCCCCTCGGGATCGCCAACCAGGGCAAGGGGCGCGGGCCCAAGGCCCCGGGCGGCCCAGTCACCGGCGGACAGGTTGCTCGCGCCGATCCGCCAGACGATCCCGGTCCCCGCCGGCGCCGCCGGATCGATCAGCATCGCCGAGGAGCAGCCGCGGAACGAGGCCAGCACGCCCCGGCGCGTCATCTGCACCGAGTTGACATGGGCATAGTCCCGGGGGAAGCGGTGCTGGGCGCAGTCCTCCAGCGGCATCCGCCCCCAGGAGCTCCACGTCCAGCGCGCCGTCCCGTCCGCCTCGACGATCTGGATCGCCGAGTCGTCGGTCTCCATTGCCTTGCCCCAGGGCTTGCCCTCGGGATCGTCGAAGACCACAGACGCGGGTCCGGGGCTGCCGGACCCTCTCCCGGAGAGATGGGAGAAGTCCCGCACCGCCGGCTCGTAGGTCATCAGCAGCGCCGATCCGTCCTCCAGCAGCCGGAAGTCGTGCACCCCCGTGGTGACCAGCGGCGGCGCGGCGGTGACCGTGCGGATCGGGGAAAACTCCGCGTCGAGAACCTGCCAGGCCCGGCCGAGCCGCGGGGTGTCCCTGGGTGTCCCGGGCGGCCGCGGCACCGGCCTGCCGTGCACCCACCTGCGGTCCTCTCCGGCGCCGAACGGCAGCAGGAAGAAACCCGCCGAGGCATGCTCCCTGTCGGACACCCGCCGGTGGACGCGGGGCACGCCGTGCTCGTCGATCACCGCGACCCAGGCGCGCAGGGCGACCGCCAGCTGCATGCCGGCGAGGCCCGGCGCCGGGTCCGCGCCGGCGCGGGTGAGAAGGCCCGCCAGATCGGGCGGCGCGCAGTGCAGCGTGTAGCGGGTGGCGCCGCCGTCGGCGGCGGCCACGGTCACGACGACATCGCTCGTCCAGGTCACCGGCACCGCCGCGCCGCCGGTCCCGCCCGGGCGGGGCTGGATGCCGTTCACGTCCACCCGGAGTTGCGGGCCGGCGGCGAAGGTGAGCGACAGCACGTCGGTCCCGTCGCAGGCCACGGCGTAGTGGGCGATGGAAGGATCGAAGGGCGGGTTCAGGCCGCCCTTCGGATGCGACCCGCTGCGGGCGGCCAGGGCCGCCAGGCGCGGGCCGAGGACGGCATGGGCGGTCACCGCCTTGGCTGCTTTCTCCGCGCCGTGGCGGTCGCGGTAGGACACCGTCGCCCGCAGCAGCCGGCCCGTGTCGGCGGCGGTGGGGGTGTAGGCGGGACCGGTCGCGCCCTCGATGTCGGCGAAGGCGTCGCGCCCGGCGGAGCGCTGCCAGCGCCAGGCGATCCCGTCGAGCGGCCCGTCGGGGTCCGCAACGAACGCCGCCACCGCTTCGCCCTGCTGCGGGCGGCGGGTCGACAACGAAACCCGGCCCGGCTCGTCGCGGTCGGCGATCTCGATGGCGAAGGCGCACAGGGGGGCGCCGCCGCCCGCTTCGCCGGAAACCACCGTCACCTCGTAGCGGTTGTCCCCGTCGGCGTCGGCGGGACGCTCGAAGTCCGGCAGCAGGCGGTGGCGGTGGGCGCCCTCCGGGACCCGGAAGCGGATCGCGGCGCCGTCCAGCTCGAACAGGGCCGCGTCCGGGCCGGCCAGACGGGCGGCGGCCGGGTGCGGTCCCTTCGGCTCGTCCGCTTCCTTCCCCTTGCCGGTCCCGTCCGCGACGTCCGCCGCGGCGCAGGTGGCGGCGCGGAGCGCGGAGCCCTCGGGAAACGACACCGTTGCGAGTTGCGGGGCCGCCGGGACGTCCGCAACGGCCGGCGCGGAATGGGCGGCGGAGGCGAAGAGGGAGAGGGCGGAAAGTACCGAAAGAAACGCCGGGGCCGGGCGCGCCCGGGAAACGCGGCGCATGACGGAACTCCGGCGGCCGGAAAGATCCGCTGCCGGACGGACGCCCGCGGCCGCGCGGGCGGCGGAAGGACCGAAACTGTCTGATGCAGAAGCGGGCCGGCCCGTGTCGGAGCGCCGGCCGGAGGCGGCGGAAGGTTCAGGCGGTGAGTCGGGCGGGCGGGAGCGGTCCCGCGATGCGGGCGCGCTCATGACTAAACGCGCGCGCAGGCAGGGCGAACGCGCGCGCAGGCAGGGCGACCCGGCGACCCGGCGACCCGGCGACCCGGCGACCCGGCGACCCGGCGACCCGGCGACCCGGCGACCCGGCGACCCGGCGACCCGGCGACCCGGCGACCCGGCGACCCGGCGACCCGGCGACCCGGCGACCCGGCGACCCGGCGACCCGGCGACCCGGCGACCCGGCGACCCGGCGACCCGGCGACCCGGCGACCCGGCGACCCGGCTTATTATAGCGCCGGCCTCATCTCCGATTGTCAAGGGCGCGCGCGAACACGTTTCGGTCACCGTGCCGTTCAGGCCCAGCGCCCGTGAGACTGCCGCTCCCATCGCGCACAGCGCATCCGTCATGTTCATCGCACTGCCTCCGAACCTGCCGCCCGGCCCGCCGCCGCGCGCAGGGCGCACCGCTGCCGAGCATTGCCGATTCCGATTTCGCGTACCGTAAGCCGAGCAGGGCGGGCGCGCAAGATGTTGAACGGCCGCGTGTGCGCGTCTTCGGCGATCCCCTCGCCGCTGTCCGATGCCCGGACATCGCCGGCAAAGGCGACCGCGACACGAGTGCCCGGCGCCGCGCGCTCGCCTTCACCGGCGACGAAAGCATCGTCGGCACCGTGTCCGACAGCATCGGCGAACCCGGTGCGGCCGGTCCCGTCATCGCTCGCGGCAGGCACCCCGACAGCGCAACCCGATGCCGTGTCGGACCCCGTGCCCGTCGCCGGACACTCGGACATCCTCCATGATCGGACTTCTTCCACGGGCGCATCGGGGCGATGCGCCCAAACGCGGACGCCAGCAACCGAGTGCGGCCTTTGACCGTCACTTTCACCTTCACCTATACCCACGGACGCATGGCCCGCCGGGAGTACGTACCGCCGTCCCGCCGGCGGCGGCAGCGGGCATTCCCCTCAGGCCGCCTCCCCGACGGTCACGGTGAGCCGCTTGCCGAGCCGGCGCAGCGCCCGCTCGATCGTCGCCGCCTTGGTCGCGTGATCGGGGTTCAACATGCGCCGGACCTCGCTCTCCGCCACATCGAGGTCGCGGGCGAGCCTCCGCTGCGATATCCCGGCCCCGCGCCACGCCTCGTAGAGCGCCGCCTTCAGCGCGGTCTGCACCGGCGGGACCACCAGGGGGCGGCGTCTGCCGGCGGGCGAGGGCTCGGGCAGCGCGCCGCCCTCGCGCATCGTCGCCGCGATGAGCTCGCGCAGCAGGTCCCGCCCCTCGGCCAGCGCCTCGTCGCGTGTCGCGCCGTCGGTCGCGCCCCAGCCGAAGTCGGGGAACGAGACGACGTGGCGCCCGTCCGCGTCGCGTTCGATTGCGGCGGGATAGTTGTAGCTGTCCGGCATCGGTCCTCCTATAGCTCGTTCGGGTCGATCCCGAGATCGGCCAGCATCTTGCCGAGCAGGCCACGGCCGATCTCCTTCCTGCGGTCCTTGACGGTGGTCTTGCGCCCGCCCGCGTAAAGCGTCCCGTGCGAGCCGGGTCCCTCGGAGGCGACGAAGCGCACCTCCAGGCCCCGGACCCGCGCCCACCGCCGGACCCGCGCGATGAACTGCCGTCCCGTCATCGCCCGACAATAGACGCGAACAATTTTGCGCGCAACCGCGCAGATACGGCGCAGGTGCGGCATCGACCGCGCGTCGGTCCGCGCGGTGCGCCCATACGCCTTGCACCGGGCGAACCGGGGGCCGGTCGGCGGACCGGGATTCTTCGCGCCCGTCGTTCTCCTCCTTTCCGGGACGCCCGGCCGGAACGCGCTCGCCGCCACCGTGGGAGGCGCCGGCAAGAGGGGAGCCTGGCCGTGATCGGGGCGGCGGTCGGGGCGTCCGGGGGAGGGCGTCCGGCCGCCGTTTTCCCTCATCGGCACGAAGGAGACGGCATCATGACGGCAGCCATGGCGATGCCCGGCAACACGGCGGCGACCTTCCTGGTTCACTTTTTCGGCACCGGCCTGGCCGACGACCGCTATGTGATCGAGCGGTTCAAGGCCCGCTCCGACGGCGACATCGTTCCCGCCCCGGCCGAGGCGCTGGCGGCGAAGGGCGCGCGCAAGACGAAGCGCACGACGGCGACGCTGAAGGCGGTGAAGGAGCTGCGGCCCGCCACCACCGAGATCATTGTTGTTTCCCAGATTAGCTGACCGCAGATTTGCCGGATTATTTCGCGCGGCGGCGAGGCGGATTTCCCACGCTGTTTGGTCATTGTCGGAAGGAAGAGAGGGGGTGGGGGGGTGTCGGCCGGCCGTCGGCGCGTCAAGCCGCTACGCGGCTCCTTCGCTGCGCTACGGCCCTTCGGGTGACCCGCCGCCGTCCGCCCGACTGAGTGCATCCATGGCCGTAAGCGGAGCTTTCGGCCATGGGCCGATCGCTCGACGCCTTGTCGTGGCCGGAGCCTGACGAGCGGTTTGCGAGGGTGGTTCCCGTGAGCGGTTCCCCCTCGAACCCCTAGGGATGGGCGGAACCGGGAACCGGGAACCGGGCGTTGTCGGGGTGGCTGCCGTTGGCGGCCGGGGAGGCCTTTTCGGCCTGGCCCGCGGCGAGGCCGTAGTGCCCCTCGGCGTCGTGCCGGACGCGTCCTTCGCGGACGAGCTTTTTGAGGACGACGCCGACGGTCTTGTGCCGGGTCGCGGCGCGTTCGCGGATCTGGCGCTGCGACAGCGGCGTCCCGGCTTCGGCGAGCGCCTTGAGGATGCGCCGTTCGGCGGTTTCGGGCTCGGGCGCGGCCTCGGCAGTATCCACTTGGCGGAGGCGCAGCGCGGGCCCCTTGCCGTCATCGGCGAGTTCGATCTCGATGTCATTGAGGCCGGGGGCGGCGCGGTGCTCGACGGTCATGACGATCTGCCTGTCGCGTCGGCGCAGGTAGAGATTCGAATCGCCCCACGCGTGCAGTTCCGAGCTTCCGCGCAGGGCCTGGCCGGGCCTTGTGGCGCCGCTCTTGCGGGCGTGGTGGACGAGCAGGACGGCGGCTCCGAAGCGGCGCTGGATGTCGCGTAGGAAGCCGAGGATGGGGGCGACCTCGGCGACGGTGTTCTCGTCGACGCCGTGCAGCCGGACCAGGGGGTCGAGGACGACGAGGCGGGGCCGGATGCGTTGCACCGTCTCGACCAGCCGCCGGCGGTCGGCGCGATGATCGAGGCGCAGCGCGGGCACGTCGATGACTGCGATGTCGAGGCTCTCGAACCGGGCGCCTGCGGCGCTCGCGATACCCTGGAGCCGGGCACGCACGATGTGGCCGGCGTCCTCGGCGGCGAACAGCAGGACGGGTCCTGGCTCGTCGGCGGCGAAGCGGCGCAGGCAGGGGACGCCGGCGGCGACCGCGACGGCGAGGTCGAGCGCCAGGAAGGACTTGCCGCACTTGGGCTCGCCGCCGACGATGCCGACCGCCTGGCGCCCCCACAGCCCGTCGATGAGCCACTGCTGCTGGCGCGGCCGGTCCTCCAGCTCCACCGGCGCCCGCGTCGGGAAGCCGTTCGCCGCCGCGTCCCCGGTGCCGGTCACGGCTTGAGCTCCTCGATGGCATTCTGGAGGTGGCCGGCGTTGACCGTCTTCGCCTTCTCCAGGGCGGCGGCCGACAGCGCGTAGTGGGCGAGGCGGTTGACCTGGCGCGGCAGGCCGCGGGTTCCCTGGAACAGGGCCTCGACGGCGGCGTCCTCGAACAGCGGCAGCTCGCATCCGGCGAGGCGCAGGCGGTGGGTCAGATAGGCCTCGACCTCGTCGCGGTCGAGGCCGGTGAGGTGGTGGCGGACGACGACGCGCTGGGAGAGCGATTCGTGCACCGCCATCGACAGCCGCCGCCTGAGCTCGGTCAGCCCGACCAGGATCAGGCACATGCGGTTCTCGGAGTCCATCGCGAAGTTGGTCAGCAGGCGGAGGTCCTCCAGCACGTCGTTGCGCAGATGATGGGCCTCGTCGACGACCAGCACCGGGAACTGCCTGGCCTCGGTCGCGAGGCGCGAGATCTCGGTCCTGATCGCGTGGTGGGCCGAGGATCGCGAGCGCTCGACGGTGATGCCGATCTCCCAGGCGATGGACTTGTACATGTCGAGCACGTTGCCGGTGGTCAGCGAGACGTAGTGGACTCGGAACAGGCCGGGGTGGAGCTGGGCGGTAAGATGCCGGCACACGGTTGTCTTGCCGGCACCGACCTCACCGGTGAGCATGCCGATGCCCTTGAGCTCGATGAGGTGGCCGAGCCGGGCCTCGGCCTCGCGGCGCGCGCTGGATTCGAACAGCTCGTCGGTCTCCGCCACGGTCTCGAAGGGCATGCGGGTGAAGGCGAAGTGGCGCTGGTACATCAGTCGTCCTCCTTGAACTTGCGCATCTTGAGCGGCGAGGGCGGCGGCTCTGGGGCCGGGTCGTCGGGTTCGATCTTCTTGGAGTAGTGGCCGCGCTTCACCGCGGTGTTGGCGTAGGCGTCGAGGCGGGTTGCCTGGCCGACAGGCTTGCCGTCGTGCACCACGCCGAGCGGCCGCGACGGCGGCGCATCCGGGTCGTAGCGCAGCACCACCCTGTGGCCGACCAGCAGGGCGTCGACCTCGTAGACGCGGCCGTTCAGGCTGACGGTGCGGTCCTTGTGGACCAGCCGCTTGGCCTCGAAGAGGAAGATATCGTCGAGGTCCAGCGTGGCGTCGGGGTAGCGGACCGCGGCCGAGGCGAGTGCCCATTGCTCGAGCGGGGTGCGCCCCTCAAGGCCGCGATGCGGACTGTTGTGATACTCGCCCTCGATCCACGCCCACAGGCTGCGGTTGAGCGTCTGGAGGCTGTCCAGGACCGGCGCATCGAGATGGGCGAGCCAGCCGGCGCGAAGCGTTCTGAACCACCGTTCGATCTTGCCCTTTCCCGCTGGTTGATACGGCCTGGCATGCACCAGCACGATGCCCAGCTTCGCGCAGATCAGGGCGAGCTGGCGGGAGCGGTAGGCGGCGCCGTTGTCGACATAGAGGCGCTGCGGCAGGCCGCGGCGGATCAGCGCGTTCTTGAACACGGGCAGGAAGGCCTGGACGCTCTCGGCCATGGCGAAGGCGGCGAAGGGCACGACCCGGGTGGCGTCGTCGATGAAGGCGATCAGGTAGGTCTTGCGTCGGCTCCGGCCGTGCCGGACCTTCGGCCCGTGCATGACGTCGCTCATCCACAGCTCGCCGGCGTCCCGGAAGGCGAAGCGGCGGCGGTCGGCGCCGTCCGGCGGCTTGCCGTCGAACAGCCCCTCGCGGCTCAGCAGCCGGTGCACGGTGGATGGAGCGAGCGGGTGATCGATGCCCTCCTCGACGGCCGCGCGGATGATCGCGCGCACCGGCCAGGTCGGGTTGTCGACCTTCAGCGTGACCAGGCGCTCGGCGACCTCGGCCGGCAGCCGCCGGGGCTTCCCGCGGTCGCTACGTGGTCTGGGGTAGAGCGCCTCGAAGCCGCCATCGCGATAATGCCTGATCCAGTCCCGCATGGTGTCGGCGGCGACACGGGTCCGGTCGGTTCCGGGGATGGCATAGGTCTGGCTCGCCTTCTCGCGAAGCTTGTCGCCGACGCCCTTGGCGCCCATCGGCAGATGCACCAGATCGGCGATGACGCCGTATCGGAACAGCGCGATCGCCTGGCGAAGGTCGTCGTCGGATTCCTTCATGTCATGGTCCTCGTTGCTGGGGCTCTTCGGCCCCGGGACCATGACGCTACGCCGCCGCCGGAGGGGGATCAGGCCCCATCGAGTGTTGGAAGCCCGCCTTGCGACTCATCGTGCCGATTCCGTGGGGTTGGAAGCCCAATGGGGCGGGCAGCATCTGCAGTTGCTCAGACACCAGGCCACGCAGCGCCATCAAGGCGCTGTCGCTGTTGAGACGCTCGCGAACCGCCACCATGGTGGCCGCGCAGCCCGCCAGCCGGTCGGGGATCAGGCCGATGACACGGACAAGAACGTTGTGGACCAGGCGAAGCCGGTGGCGCACCCAGCGCATCGCGCCGGGAAGCTCGATCGCGTCTTCGTCCTCGGGGCAGCGCACCTCGTTCGCTGCCTCCTCCAGGCTGCCGGCTTTCTCCGCCGCCACAACAACCGCTTCCAGATCGTCGAGCGTGCCCGGCAGCCGCGACGACAGGCAGTCGGCCAGCATGCTGATCGTCGTATGGCTCTCACGGCAATACCAGCGGGGAACCTTCGCACCGGGCGGGGTCTTCCGCCCGTAGGTGCCGTGGCTGCCCACGGAACATCCGCCGTGCGGGTGATTCGGGCAGCGCTCAAGCCTTGCCTCGCGCCACGCCTCGGTCTTAACGTATTCCTCGCCGGTAAGCCCCGTCTCGTAACGAAGCTGCAAACCGGCCATGGCCCGGCGGGGATCAGCCCGTGCGGGCCTCTTCCTTGTTGTTCCTCGTCAGTCCGAGACTACGAAACCGCCCCGGCGACGCAAAGCCGCCAGGTCCACCCATCCCACGCTCGGCCACAATCCCGGGGAATTCACCGGCAGCCCAATGTGGGAAAAAAACCCGAGTTCCTATCGGGCTAAACCGCGAGACAACATCATCATCTGCACCGGCCTCAAGACCCGCGGCGGCTTGCAATTGTGGGGTTCGCTCGCGGCCGGGATCCTCTGCGACCGCAAGCAGAAGGGCTGACGGCCCCTTCCCGGACGTCCCGCCGGCTCAATGTCGGCGGGGCGTCCTTCCGTCCATTTCCGGATCGGCAGGAAGGAGGCCATCGTGGCATATCGTGACATTGAAGCCCGTCGCAGGAACAATCTTGCGCGCTACCACCGGCGGACCCAGGCTCGCCGCGAGGCCGGACTTTGTTTGCGGTGCGGCAAAGACGAGCCCGTGCCCGAGCGCACGCTCTGCGTTTCCTGCAACGAGAAGCAGAACCGTGCGGGCCGGGCGAGGGACGCCAGGCTCCGCGCCGAAGGCAAGCCCAGGCGGGATCCGGCCAAGGCAAAGCTCTACGAACGCGAGCGCGACCGCACGGTGTACGCCGAGCGCGTGGCCGCCGGCATCTGCACCAAGTGCGGCCGCGCCGAGGCGGTCCCGGAACGCACCACCTGCGAGCCCTGCGCGGTCAAGCATCGCGCGCGCGACCGCGACCGCTATGAGCGTGCGAAGGAACAGGGGATACCTTACGGCGGGCGCGACCCGGAAGCCCGGCGCCGGGCCGGCCGGAAGCGCAGCCGCCGGCGCAGCGAAGCCCGCAAGGCCGCCGGCGTCTGTATCCGCTGCGGACACAACCTGCCCGAAGACGGCCGGTCGATGTGCGAGCCGTGCCGCGAGGACAGGCGGGCCGCGAAACGCGCGCGCCATCACGATCGCCGGGCCGCCGGGTTGTGCGTGAAATGCGCGACGCCCGCGCCGGACGGCAAGGCATATTGCGACCCCTGCGCCAAGACCCGCTCCGGGCGGCGGGACCTGAAGGCGAAGCGGGAGGCCGACCGCCGGCGTTATGCCGAGCGGAGGGCCAGGGGCGATTGCACGACCTGCGGCAAGCCGGCCAACGGGGCGGCCGAGTGCCGGGCCTGCTGCGACGCCGCACGCGCCCGCTACGACGCCCGCCGCGCCGCCGGGGTCTGCGTCAAGTGCAAGACGCCCACTTTCGGCGGCGCTACCTGTTGCGCGCCCTGCGCCGTCGCCAATCGGAGGCGGCGCAACCGCGAGGCGGAATATGCCGCCCGGCGCGCCCGCTACGCCGACCGGAGGGCCAGAGGCCGCTGCGTCGAATGCGAGGCGCCGTCGCCGGGGGGCGCCCGCTGCGAGCCCTGTTCGCGCAGGCACCGCGAGGGCTCCGGGGCGTTTCGCGGCATCCCGGTCTGGGACCCGAGCTGGACGGTGATCGAGATCGCCAGCGGCCGCGAGCACGGCCCCTATGACAGCGAGGCCGACGTCGCGCTCTGCCTCGCCTTCGAGAAGCTCGCGCGCCGCGAGGTCGAGGTGCTGTGCGACTCTTCGCCCATGGCGACGATGACGGCCCCGCCCTGGTGAGCCGGCGGCGGCGCGGCGGGCCATTCCCTGCTCCGCTGCCGGCCCGCCGTCCGCCGGCAATCGACGCGCCGACCTTCTCGACATGCGTATGGCCGGCCTGACACCCGCCGGTCCGACTCCACCGAAGGAGGAAATTCCACCATGACCGCCTGCATCCCCGACGATCCGGTCTATTGCTTCGCTCCCGTCACCGACACGGAAGGCGAGCCCCCGCAGATTCGCATTCTCGTTGAAGGATTCGCGTTCGCCATCCCCACCGCGCTGGTCTGCCTCGACCGGGCCGATGGCCTGGCCGTTTGCGATTCCCTGAACCGGCCGCTCGGTCTGGACCGCGCCGGCTGGACGGCGCTGGCTGCGCGCTGCCTGCGCACCGGCGCCGGCGCCATGAACGGTGCCACCCTGCACTGATCCGCGCCCGATGCCGTCGCGGCGGCACCCGCCCGCCGCAGCGGGGGGCGGGACCGCGCCGGCGTCCGCGCGGAGGCCGGCCGGGAGTCGGAGAGGCGCTTTCGCGGGGCAAGCCCGGTTGAGAGCGAGGGAGGGTCCTTCGCGGCCGGGCGCGGCTACCGCGAAGGAGGTTTCGCCATGTTCCTGTCCCACCATTCCCCCGATCTTCCCGCCGGCAGCTTGCTGGCCGAGCTGGGCATCGCCCCGGCCGCCGTCCGCGAGGCGATCGAGGACGAACGCGCGATGCGGTGTCCGGAGCGACCGGCGGTCTATCCCGAGCACGGTTTCGCCGGCCTCTTCCCGGAACCGCCGATGGGGGGCTTCGGCGAGGCGGCGCCCCACGAGCCCTGGGACCCGGCGTCGTCGCTCCCTCCGGCGTGATGGAGGTGGAGGGGCGCTTGGAGTGGATGAGCGGCGGGGGGGCCGGGGGGAGCGATCGTCCCGGCTTCCCGTCGTTCGCAAACCATCGTCAACATCGAGAACTGAAGGAGCATCGTCATGAGCTTCGGAATGAACCGCGTCGAACTGATCGGCCGCCTGGGCGCCGACGTCATCGTCAACAATCTCGCCAACGGGGGCCGTGTCGCCAATCTGAGTATCGCGACCGACGAGAGCTTCCTGGATCGCAATTCCGGGGAGCGCCAGGACCGCACGGAATGGCACCGGGTCGTGACCTTCCAGCCCGGCCTGATCGACATGCTGGTGCGCCACGCGAAGAAGGGCCGGCTGATCCACGCCGAGGGCAAGCTCAAGACCCGCCGCTGGAAGAAGGACGGCGAGGACTCGGAACGCTTCTCCACCGAGATACTGGTCGTGCCCGGCCACAAGGTCCAGTTTTTGGACAAGCCCGCCGGCGCGAACGGCAACGGCGCCCGGGCCGCGTCGGAGACCGCCAAGCCGGCGAACGGCGAGGCGATGCCGGCCGGCGGTGACCCGGCGCAGGTCGACGAGACTGGCGACAGAATCCCCTTCTGAGCGGGTCTTTCTCCTCCCTCCCAACTCTGGCGGCTGCTTCGGCAGTCGCCATTTTTTTGCCGGGGGTCCGGAGTCCGCCGCCGCGCCAGGAGGGGAGAAGAGCTTGCGAACGGGCAAGCCGTTCGGAGGAGGGAGGGAGTCCTTCCCGCCTTCGCCACCGTCGCAAGAGGAGAGTGTCATGGACCGCATCGACTTCAACCGCATCGCCCGCCACGAATGGCGCATCCGTCTCGACGGCGAGATCGTCGGCGACGTGCTCCGCATGCCGGACGTGCTCGCCGCCGGGGCGACGGTCTTCGTCATCCACCTGAGCGAGGACTACCGCGGCCCGGTCCGGGTCGGCGATCCCGCCCGCGTCCGCGCCGAGACCGCCCGGATGCTCGACACCCATCCGCTCTGGCGGTGACGGGCGGATGTCCGCAGATCGGCGCCCAACCGGCAGACGCCGTGCCGGCCGAGAGGTCCATGGGGTCCGTGCGGGGGGAGAGGAAAAAGCTGACCGCTGTGCTGTCTCATTGTCCCACACGTGCTCGGTCCAGCAACCCCTGCGGGGTCCTCCGGCAGGGCGAATTTATTGTCTGCCCGTCGCGCAGGGTGAGCTGAAGTCGGCGCTGGCCATTCCTTTCTCGATGTGGCAGTGTGCCGCTCATGGCGACGCTGCCGATCCCGGATTCGTCCATTGATCTGCGCGCGGTCACGGTGCGTCCGACCTGGGGCGCGCAGGAGCACCGGCGCTGGGACCGGTTGGTGGAGGAGCACCACTACCTGGCGTTCCACGGCGTCATCGGCAAGGGCCTGCGTCATGTCGCTGTACACGGCGAGACCTGGCTCGCGCTGATCGGCTGGCAGCCCGGCGCGTTCAAGCTGGGCGCGCGGGATCGCTGGATCGGGTGGTCGGCGGAGCAGCAGTTCCGACGCCTGCATCTGATCGCCAACAACTCGCGCTTCGTCATCCTGACGCCTGAGCGGGTGCCCAACCTGGCCTCCCGTGTGCTGGGGCTGAGCCTGCGACGGCTGTCTGCGGACATGCAGGCGGCGCATGGATATCCGGCTCTTCTGGCGGAGACGTTCGTGGACGTCTCGCGCTTCGCCGGCACCTGCTACCTCGCAGCCAACTGGCGCTCGCTGGGACTGACCCGCGGCTTTGCCCGCGAGCCCGGAGGGGCGGCGCGCTGGCGTCACCACGGCCAGCCCAAGGAGGTCTTCGTGTTCGACCTGACAGACGGCGCCCCCGAGGCGCTGAGCCAGACCGAGATGCCGCCAAACTGGGCCACCGAGCAGCACACCGAGCCGATGGCCGCGCCCCGGCTGCGCAGCCTGTTCGAGTGCCTCGGCGAGGTGCCCGAGTACCGCCATGCCCGGGGAAAGCGCTATGCGCTCAACACCATTCTGACGCTTGCCGTCGCCGCCCGCCTTGCCGGCTACCGGGGGGTGAACGCATTCGCCCAGTTCGCCGCCCTGCTCTCCCAGGAGCAGCTCAAGGCGGTCGGTGCCTTCTGGAGCCCGTCCAAGCAGTGCTATACCCCGCCCGCGATCACCACCTTCCACAACGTCCTTGCCGCGCTGCCGCCGGAAACCCTGGACAACGCGATCGGCCAGTGGACCGGCCAGCAGAACAGCGCGCAAGCGCCCGTCGCCATGGACGGCAAGGACCTGCGCGGCGCATCCAAGCAGACCGAGGACGGGCGCAGGATGATGGTCGCAGCGGTGGAGCATGACACCGGCGTCGTCCTCGGCCAGGTCGAGGTCGACGCCAAGAGCAACGAAATCCCGGCCGTGCGCGAACTCTCCGGCGGCCTCGACCTCACGGGCCGGATCGTCACCATGGATGCCATGCACGCCCAGCACGAGACCGCGCGGTGCCTCCTTGGGCGCCGTGCCGACTACGTGATCAGTGCCGTCAAGGACAATCAGGAGACCATCCTCGAAGACCTCAAGGCGATCGACTTCAGCGATGCGCCCTCGCACGAAACCGTCGACAAGGGCCATGGCCGCATCGAGCGCCGGCGCTGCGCCGCGGTCGACCTCTCCGCTGCCGAGTGGGACGGCTATGCCAACCTCCACGGGCGGCGCCAGGCGATGTGCATCGAACGAGAGCGCGAGATCATCAAGACCGGCAAGCGCAGCATCGAGGTGACCTACAGCGTTACCTCGCTTGGCCCAGAGCGCGCCGGACCCGAGGAGTTGCTCGAACTGGTGCGCAACCACTGGCACATCGAGAACAGGCTCCACTATGTGCGCGACTTCACCTACGACGAAGATCGCTGCCGGGCGTACGTGCGCCACCTGCCCAGGAATCTGGCCTGCTTGAGCAACGCGGCCATCGCCATCGTGCGCTGCGACGGCCGCTTCCGCTACGTACCGGAGGCCAACCGGCACTACGCCGCCCGTGCCCAGGAGGCCCTCGACGCGGTCATGATCGCGCCCATCGGCTGATACCGCGCCCCCCACTGCCACGCATGCACGTGCCGCAGGGCGGCGCGGCGAAACCGCTCGGCCCGTCCAGGCCGAAAACGCCGCCCGGCGGCTTCGAGCGACCACCGTGACGTCCATCAGGCAGATTCGGGGTTCCCCCGAAACAGCCGCAGCGTGCGTGATCTCACTCATCCCCAGCCCGCAGCGCGACTAAAAATTGTTCCTGGGTCCTCCGGTCGCTGCGCTCCCTGCGGCCCGGCCCAAGGAGGTCTAACGGCGGACCGTGAAAGCTGCCGACCGTGAAGATCGCGGAGCGATCTTCCGCACCGAGATTCGGCAGCTTTCCGCACCATCCGCCGCAAGACCTCCTAAGGCCGGGTGCTTCCCCTGCGCGCGCGTGAGCCAAAGAGACATCACATCGGCGCACAACGCTCCGGTGCATCCAACAGGAGATCGTCATGAACATCATCGAGAACATCGACACCATCGAAGCGGGCGCACAGTCCGTCACCGCGACCGTCTGCGAGCACGCCGCCCTGTTCGGCGCGGCCCCCGAGCGCGACGAGTTCGACACCCGCGAGGTCTGGGACCGGGACGACGCTATCGACGCGGTGAGCGAGGCGTTCCGCATCCTCGCCGAGGGCGTCGGGCCGGACGGCACCCAGCTCGCCGACGAGCGCGAGAGCCTGCTGTGGGGCTTCGTCAACATGCTCGACAGCCAGACCAACCGCCTCGACCGCGCCGCCGACAGGCTGATGCCCGAGCTCCGCGACCTCCAGCGCGCCCAGGACGGCACCGAGATCAAGTCGCTCGAACTGGAGATGACCACCCACCGCGCGCAGTGCCTCACCGACCGCCGCGACGCCTTCGAGACCATGCGCGACACCGCCGCCGAGTCCTATCTCGCCGAGACGGGCAACGTCTGGCGGCCCCGGCGCGGATCGAACGTCTCGCAGACCGGCACGCTGACCTCCGCCGCCATCGACGCCCGCGACTTCGCCCGCGCGAGGCAGGACCGCAAGACCGCCGCGCATCTGCCGCAGGGAACGCTGGTCGCCATCGCCGGCGGCAAGGACGTCGCCGACCCCGGCGCGGTGATCGCCATGCTCGACAGGACCCGCGCCAAGCACGCCGACATGGTGCTCGTCCACGGCGGCGGTCCCGGCGTCGAGAGGATCGCCGCGCAGTGGGCCGAGCGCAACGGCGTCCACCAGGTCGTCTGCAAACCCGATTGGGACCGCCACGGACGCGCCGCCCCGTTCCGCCGCAACGAGGAACTGCTCAACCTCCTGCCGAAGGGCGTGATCGCGTTCCCCGGCAGCGGCATCACCGAGAACCTCGTGGACCGCGCGCGGCAGCTCGGCATACCGGTCATGAAGGCCGCCTGACCGCAGCACCTCGCGGGCCGCGTCGTCATCCCCGGCAACGGGCGGTGGCAGCGCGGCCCGTTTTCACGTGAGCACATCCGGCTGCGGCCACGCCCATCCTCGCGCGCGCTCCCGCCGTCGGCGCTGCCGGCGATCATGATCGCCGACGTGATCGGCACGACGAACACCGCGACGGGACTCGCGATCGCCCGTCCCGTCGGTCGCCTCCGCACCATGCTTCGCATAGCGCGTCGGCGACTGCGCCGATCATCATGCACGACACGATGCACCGCGTCGGCGCTGGTGACCGTGGTCGCGGTCGCCATCGCGATCACCGCGCGCGTCGCCACTGCCGGCTTCGCCGTCATCGGCTTCCGCGGCAGCCTCCGCAGTCGCGGACGTGTTGGTGCAGCCGTCGCCGCCGATGCCGCCGTCACCGCGCTCGACACTTCGTCCCTCCGTCGTGTCGCCGACAACGGCCACTCAAGCGCCGTGGCGGCTCCGATCCGTCGCTCGCGCCGGCACCGATTCCCCCTTGGAAAATTCCGCAGAATATGTGCCTCTGACCCGCCGGGGCGGGCTTTGGAACCACACCGGACGCAGCCCGCTGCAAGCCCCGCCATTGGGGGACAGACGTGCCCTCCAGTGCCCTTGAGAGGCCGTGAGAGGACAGGAGACGACAGGAGGATTGCGGAGCGAGCGTGCTTCTCCCGAGCATACGCCGGTTCTCCGCAATTTTGTCGTCTCGGGGCATCTCAAGGCCCCTCCTGTCCCCGACCGATACACGATTGTGTACCGCCCGATTGTCTTGCGCATGGCGATGCAATACGCTGGGAACAGTGCGCCGTGGAAAGGCGCCGCTCCCCAGCGGGTGCGAATCCCGCCCGGCAACTGTCGCTCCAGCCGGAAGCAATCGGAGCGGGTGATGGAGGCAACGACATGGCCTGAAGCACTCCGATGGAACAGGTCGCCATGGGCGACCTAGCGACCATGCGGGCCGCAACGCGAGTGAACGCTGAGCAGGCCTCGAAACGTATGATGCGGAAGCCGACCCGCCTGTTTTTCGGGGAAGGCTGCCACCGGCCGGGAAGCGAGCGACGCGAGCACCGGACGGTTCCGCCGGGGTAGTGGCGGCGGCACGCATGGAAGAGGGGAACGGTGAGCGCGCTCTCGGTATCTGATGGCGCGGTGATCGGTTTGTTTGATGGGCATCGTTCGCGGCTGGTGGGGTGACCGGGGGTGTCGGACGGCCGTCGGCGGGTCAAGCCGCTACGCGGCTCCTCCGCTTCGCTCCGGCCCTTCGGGTGACCCCCCGCCGTCCATCCGACGGAGTGCATCCATGGCCGTAAGCAAGCTTCCGGCCACGGGCCGATCGCTCGACGCAGTGCGGCAACGGGGGCTGGCGAGGGGTGTTACCCGTTACCGTTACCCTGCCTCCCTAGGGGTTCGAGGCGGTAACGGTTTTCGGTAACGCGTCGTTGCGGCCCGCGTGGTTGACGGCGGCCGGCGGCGCCGCGTTTTCGGCGGCGAGGCGGTAACCGCCCTGGGGTGCGCGTTCGACGCGCCCGGCGCGGACGAGCTTGCTCAGCGCTTCGGCGACGGTTGCGGGCCGGGTTGCCGCGCGCTCGCGGATCTGGCGCTGCGAGAGCGGTGCATCGGCGTCGGCGAGGGCTTGGAGGATGCGCCGTTCGGGTGTTTCCGGCTCCGGCGCGGCCTCGGCCGGCACCGGCCGCCGCAAGCGCAGGGCGGGTCCCTCGCCGTCATCGGCGAGTTCGATCTCGATGTCGGCGAGGCCTGGAGCGGCGCGATGCTCGACGGTCATGACGATCTGCTTGTCGCGGCGGCGCAGATAGAGGTTGCTGTCGCCCCAGGCATGGAGCTCGGACGACCCCCTGAGCGCCTGGCCCGGCCGGCTGGCACCGCTCTTGCGGGCATGGTGGACGAGCAGGACGGCGGTCTCGAAGCGGCGCTGGAGGTCGCGCAGGAAGCCGAGTATGGGAGCGACCTCGGCGACGGTGTTTTCATCGACGCCGTGCAGGCGGACCAGGGGGTCGAGGACCACGAGGCGTGGCGCGATGCGCTGCACGGTCTCGCGCAGACGCTGCCGGTCGTTGGCATGGTCGAGGCGCAGGATGGGAGCGTCGATGACGGCGATGTCGAGCGTCTCGAAGCTGGCGCCGGCTGCCCGGGCGATGCCCTCAAGCCGGGCGCGCACGATGTGGCCGGCGTCCTCGGCCGCGAACAGCAGGACCGGTCCGGGCTGTTTGGCGGCGAAGCGGCGCAGACAGGGAACGCCGGCGGCGACGGCCACGGCGAGGTCCAGAGCCAGGAAGGATTTGCCGCACTTGGGTTCGCCGCCGACGATGCCGACGGCTTGGCGTCCCCAGAGGCCGTCGACCAGCCACTGCTGCCGGCTCGGGCGGTCCTCAAGGTCGGCCGGGCTTCGGGTCGGGAAGCCCTTCACCGGCGCGCTCTCCTGGTCTTGGTGGGCTCCCCCCAGGTCTCCAGGAAGAGCTTTTCGTCGAGCACTTCACGATCCTGATCGGCGCCGGCGGCGAGCAGCGCATCGGCCATGACGGTGAGCGTCCTGGGGTTGCCGCCGGCATGGGCGACGAGGGTGTCCTTGAGGCCGGCGGTCATCAGGGCGGGGTTGCCGGCCTCCTCCAGCAGGTGGTCGAGGAGGCGCAGTAGATCCTCGTCTTCGGGACGCGTCATGAGGAGGCGCTGGCGGATGCGGGAGTCGATGGGATGCAGCTCCGGCGTGCGCAGTTTTGCGAGCAGCCGGTTGTCACCGGCCAGCACCACGCCAAGGATGGTGCGCGAGTCGAAGTCGGTCGAGGAGAGCAGGCGCATCTCGGTCAGCACCGCGTTGGGCAGCTCCTGTGCCTCGTCGACCAGCAGGAGTGGGCGCATGCGCGTGTCGTCGAGGTGGTCGAGCCAGCGCTGCCGCAGTCCCTTGATCCCATTCCAGCGATTGTTGTGGGCCATGGTGATGGCGAAGCGGTCGGAGATCTCGTGGTAGAAGTCGGCGACGCTGGAGGACGGATGGGTGAGGACCGCGACGCTCAACCTGTCGATGCGCTCAAGGCGCTCGGCGAGCAACCGCAGCGCCACGCTCTTGCCGATGCCGGGCGGGCCGCCGATCAGGGCGAAGCCGCCCTGGCGCACCAGATGCCGTTCGACCCTGCGGCAGAAGTTCTCGACGGCGGGTGTGGTCATCAGGCCATCGACCGGGAGGTCGGTGGAGAAGGGGTTCCACTTGAGGCCGTACAGCGTGAGCATTTCGCGGTTCATGAGGGGTCTCCCCGATCGTCGTCTTCGCCCGGCCCGGGGCTTTCGGCGTGAGGCAGCCAGGCCGGCGGCAGGCCCGTCGCGGCCTGGTCGTCGAGGATGCGCCTGAGCAGCGGCGCGGCTTCGCCCCCGCCGGCGCTGCCGCCGCCATCGTTGTCGCCGGGCCCGGCCGGGCGGCGCATACCGCCGGCATTGCCGCGCCGGTCGAGCGGGTAGAGGGTGCACAGCCGCTCGCCGCTTCGGCCGTCGACCAGATCAACGCTGGCCAGGTCCCAGCGCGCATAGCGGATCCACAGCGTGCTCAGGTGGCGCCACGGCGCGGGAACCTGATAGCGGATGCCCTCGAGCGACACGGTTCCGTCCGAGCGCCGCAGCGTGCGCTTCACGGTGATGCGGAACGCCGCCCTGAGCTCGTCGCGGCCGAGGCAGGGCCTCGACGCATCGTCGCTGTCGAGCAGGCGCTTGAGCGGCGTGGTGCCGAGCTCGCGGTGCACCCGGCGGTGGTAGTCCTGCTCGACCCAGGCGACGGTCGCGTCGTTGAGCGTCTTCAGGGTGAGCGGCTCGACGCCTTCGAGCATGGCCATCAGGCGGCCCTCGACCGAGGCCCACAGGACCTCCATCTTGCCATTCTGATGAGGCGCCCCCGCGAGGGTCCTGGAGTGGATGATGCCGAGCCGGTGCAGCCCCTCCTCGACCTCCCCCGCCATCATCGGCGAGCCGTTGTCGCTCATGAGCGCGCGCGGCAGGCCGCGCTTCATGAAGGCCTGGCAGAGCCCGTGGACGAAGACCTCGGCGGTCTCCTCCAGGTACCACTGCAGGTGGCAACCCACCCGCGAGTGGTCGTCGAGGAAGCCGAGCATGATCGGCGTGCGCCAGGCGCCGGACGCGGTCAGCACCCGGCACCGGGCATGATGGAAGTCGGTGTGCCAGAGCGCATGGCTGCGCGAGACCTCGAAGCTCAGCACCTCGCGCGGCTCGACCGGCGCCCGCTCGGGTTCCCGGTCGAAGCGCCGCCGGCGGCGCTGGCGCACCAACCCGCGATTGCGCATTGCCCGGGTCAGCGTCGCGTAGGAGGGCATCGGGCCGAGCGCCGGATCGACCTCGACCAGCGCCCGCAGGTTGTCGTAATGCAGCTGCCCCGACCACGACGGATGCGCCCGGTACTGGCCGCGCAGCGCCTCGATCAGCGCCGGCGACATCGCCCGCTCGCGGCCGGCATCGGTGCGCGGCCGGCGGCGCAGCGCCTTGACCGGATCCCGGTCCGCCGCCCGTGCCTGGTAGTACCAGCGTTCGATCGTCGACACCGAGAAGCGCACCGGCCCCTTGCCGGACGGGTGATCCCAGTCGCGTTGCGACAGCCGCTCCAGCTCCGCCCGCAACTGCCCCGTGGGCGGCGGCGAGGCCAGCAACGGCCCGACGACCGCGAAGCGCAGCCGCGCCCACCGGTCGCGGTCGCCCCCTCCGTTGTTGCTGTCCATGGCGGCATCTCTCCCTGGCCGTGTCGGGGAGATGCCCATGTAGAGCGCCCTATCCGTTCATGACAGAAACGTTTTCTGCGGGCGCCGCCGGCCCGGCGCCGAGCGCGCAAAAGCCGGTCCACGGCATCAGCCAGACCAGGCTGCGCAACAGCCGCGAGCGGAAGCCGCGGCCCCGCATGGTGCGCAGCAGCCAGCGCAGCGGCACGTCGGCGGGGGGCGCCGCCAGCGCGCCCCGCTTCGCCCCCCACTCCCGGGTCAGCGGGAAGACTTCCAGCCACCAGCGCCGCCAGCGCTTCAGCGTCGAGGCCGGAACCCCGCACCGCCGCGCGATCGTCTGCAACCGCACGCCGCCGGCCACAGCCAGCGCGCTCACCACCAGGAACAGCGCCCCGACGTAGAAGCGGCGCCCGAAGAAACGCACCGACGGCGGCTTCACGCGGCGCCGGCATGACGAACAGCACAAGCTGAAGCGCCGCGCGTCGTCCCGAAGATCCACCGCCAGACCGTAGGGCTTGCGCGGGTAGGTCGCGCTGTGAAGCGTGCCGCCGCAGCGCGGACAGCCGGCCGCTCGGCAGGCCTCCGCCTCCGCCGCATCGACGCGCTTGAGAAAAGCCCAGACCCGGGCATTCGAATGGATGGAGTGCCGGAACAGCTTGTGCGACATTGGGGCCGTCTCAGGTTGATATCACCGTCACCGAGACAAGCCCTCCGGCGGCCTTCATGCAAGATCGCCGGGGGGCAACCACCCCAAATCCTCGATTAATTCGAGCGGATCAGCCCTGATTCCCCGCTGAAATTCTGCGCCCTCTCAACGGTAGCAACACGGGAAGCCCTGTCGGTGGTGCGCACACACCAAACCGGAACCCCGCGAGGGGCAGGCCGGGCCGGCAGGGTGGCGGATGGGCTTGTAGTACCGGGGATGCCGGGTAACGCCGGTGGAGGGAAGGAGCCCTGGTTCGAGAGGGATACGGAAAGGGGGAAGGGCATGACCACTGGCGAACGCCTACCAGGGTCTGAAAAGGTTCGGAAACTCCAGACCGTGTTACATGCGAAAGCTAAGGAAGAACCCGACCGGCGCTTCCATGCGCTGATCGACAAGGTGTGGCGCGAGGACTTTCTCGCCGAAGCCTGGAGGCGGGTCCGCCGGAATGGTGGCTCCGCCGGGGCGGACGGAGAGACCTTCACGGCCATCGAGTCGTACGGCGTGGGACGCTGGCTTGGGGAACTGGCGCGGGAACTGAAGGATGGGACGTACACACCGAAGCCGGTACGGCAGGTGCTCATCCCGAAGAAACAGCCCGGCAAGTTCCGGCCCTTGGGCATCCCCTGCATACGGGATCGGGTAGCGCAGACATCGGCCTTGCTCGTGCTTGAGCCGATATTCGAAGCGGACCTGCAACCGGAGCAGTACGCCTACAGGCCGGGGCGCAGCGCCCATGACGCGGTGAACCGCGTCTGGCGTCTCCTGCATAGGGGGCACAACGAGGTGGTCGATTGCGATTTGTCCAACTACTTCGGAGAAATCCCGCATCCCGAGCTTCTCAAGAGCTTTGCCCGCCGCGTCAGCGACGGGCGGATGCTCAAGCTCATCAAGGCATGGCTGGAAATGCCGGTGGAAGAGGACGACGGAGAAGGCGGCAAGCGCCGCACGAACCGGGCGCGCAAGGAGCGGAAAGGGACCCCGCAAGGGGCACCGATAAGTCCGCTGGCCAGTAACCTCTACATGCGGCGCTTCGTGCTGGGCTGGAAGGCGCTGGGCTTCGCCCGGCGCTTCCGCTCGGAAATCGTGAACTACGCCGATGACCTCTGTGTGCTCGGCAAGGCCCCGGCGGCGGAAATGCTGGCGGCGGTCGAACGGCTCATGGCGGGTCTGAAGCTCCCGGTCAACGAACGGAAAACCCGATGCGTGCGGTGCCCGGAGGACATGTTCGAGTTCCTCGGCTACCGCATCGGACGCATCTATCGCCCGACCGGGAAGGGGTCCTACATCGGAACCCGACCCACCAAGGCGAGCGTCCAAAGCATCTGCCGCACAGTCAGCGAACTGACAACGCCACGCTACGGGTTGAGGTCGCCGGAGGACATGGTGGAACGCCTGAACCGGACTATCGTCGGTTGGGCGAACTACTTCAGCCTCGGACATGTCAGCCCGGCCTACAGCGCGGTCAACCAGCATGCGGTCAGGCGGCTACGCCAGTGGCTCTGTCGAAAGCATAAGGTGCGGTCCGGGAGCTTTGTGCGCTTCCCGGACGAGAGGCTGTGGAACGAGTACGGCCTCGTGCACCTGACGCGGAAGACGGTGAGCTTTCCGAGTGCGAAGGCATGATCTCGTCCGAAAGCCGGATGCGGGAAATCCGCACGTCCGGTTTGATGAGCGGGGACTGGAAACGCGGTCACGGGAGCCGGACTGAGGCCCGAAGCGAAAGCGACGGAACAGCCACCGGACCCTACAACTGGCGCGCCAGTCCTCGACTCTACCGGATTGTGTGCGCCGGAATCGGCCGAATCGTCCCGCCCGCGCTCCCCGTCCGGACACCGTCTCCACCCTTTCCGGAAGATCGGCCATACAGTCGGCCGGGAGGCGGCGGAGGGTCGCGACGGCAGCGCAGGGATTCGGTAGTTGGCCCGGGAGCAGGCCGAACGGAGCGGGATTCGGGTGCGGTTTCGACCCGCGCCAATGCCTGGCGAGACCGAACAGGAGCTACCACATGGCACGAAACGTCCGAAAACCTCACGGCAGATCGAACGAATCCGGCGAGCGCGCGGGCGACTTCCGCCGCTCGCGCACCATCCGCTTCACCGATTCGGAGTGGCAACTGGTCGAGGACGCAGCCCTGCGCCAGGGGATTCCGGCCAGCCAGCTCGTCCGCGCCGCGACGCTCGCCGCCGCCGAGGAACGTCTCGACCGGCCCGTCGGGACCGCGCTCTCGCCCGGTCACATCGCGCTGATCGAAGACATCTACCGCGGCGTCTACCTGCTGACCACGCTCCGCCAGGAGGAACTGCTCGGCGCAAAGCGCAACAAGCAGCTCAACAGCATCCTCGAAGACGGGCGCAAGGCGATGGCGGAGGCCCTGGGCGAAGAAACGGCGTGAGAGATTTGCGCGGACGCATCGCGCGCCCGCCGCTACCCTCCGGCCTACTTGTCTTCCGGGAAGCGTCCGCCGGGGCCGCGCGGATCGGCTTTCAGATCGGCACTTCGACGCACGCGCCCGGCGCGATGCCGTCAATGGTGGCCGCGATCCGGTTCGCGTGCGCCTCGATGCGCGGCCACGAGGTGGACCTCAGGACCAGAACCGCGAGCCGCCGGCCGGCGAGATTCTGCTGATGACGCAGGCTCTGGTCCGTCGTGACCAGCAGCTCGAAGCCCTCTGCTTCGGCGCGATCGAGCAGCGCGCTGTTGCGAAGCTCCGCCCATCCCCGCTCGTAAGCGGTCTCGACATGGTGATCCGAAAGGTGCCTGCGCAGCGGAACCGGCGTGCCCTGGTCGAACAGCACCCTCATGAAGCCGCGGCGTCGCTCAGGCTCCGCGTCTCATGATCCAGCACGCTCTCCACCTGCCAGCGCTCGACACCGGGGAACCAGTCGAGGAACTGCTCGACAGTCGCGCCGTCCCGGAGGTTCTCGAACAGCGAGGAGACCGGCACCCGGGTCCCGCGAAACAGCCACGCGCCGCTCACCTTGTCGGGGTTTCTCTCGACGGCGGAGCACCGATTCCACGCAACCATCGTTCTTCCTCGCCGATCTGCCCGGCGCTTCGCGCGACGGGTTCGCGCCCGACCGCCCGATCCGTGAACCGGTCGGGGACCGGGACCCCGACTGTAGCGCAGATCGCGCCACCGCGTTCGCCCTTGCAGTGATACACCCGGCGGCCCGGATTGTGAACCGAAACGGCGATTTGCAGCCCAGTAACACCTGTCCGCTCCGCCTGAGCGGACGCGCGGACGCCTTATCTATAGGCCGAGATCGAACTCGCGCACCTTCGTCTTCGCCGGCGGCTCGGGCTCGGGCGCCTTGCGCTGCGGTGCCTCGCGACCGAGGTTCCGGTCCGGCGACGAGGGCGCGGCCCTGTCCCCGGCCGGCGCCGCCTTCTCCCACGCGGCCTTGTCGTCCCGCTCGCGTGCGGTTTCGATCCGCTTAGTGGCAGAGCCTTAGCGCCGGTCGCGCTCGCGTTCCTTCGCTTCTGTCGCCGGCATGGCGAGGTTCGTGCGCTGGCAGGCGGCCATCAGGTGTGCACGCAACCGCCTACCCCGCATCGGGCGACCGGCTTGCCGGACCCGGTACCGCCGACGGCCGCGATTAAAGCGGTTACCGTTTCCCGCCGAAGGCCGCGGAGAGGTCGTGGCGTTCGAGCACGCCGCCCATGCCCTCGTGGGAGGGTCCGAAGAAAGCGCCGGTCACGGTGCCGAGATCGTTGCCGGTCCAGTCGAAGCCCTCCCCGTCCCTGACGAATTCCGCATCCGCCCGCTCGAAGGTGTTGCCGGCACCCGAGGCGCGAACCGCGTAATGGAGGTCGCCGTCTCCCCACGCGCCGCCGCCCTCGTAGCGCATGCCGGTGAAGGCCAGCTCGCCTGAAAGACTTTCCATGTCGAGCGTGAGCGAGGAGTCGCTCACCACCCCTCTGCCCGTCGGCGTGATGCCCACAAGCGCGCCGTTCCAGCTCGCGCTTCCCGACAGCACCGGGTTGTGATCGAGCGCGCTCGCGGGCTTGGGTCCGAAGGCCCAGGGCTGCGCCAGGCCGTTGCGGAACGCGACCCCGAAGGAGACTTCGCCGGGCCCGATGTCGAGGTCCCCGCGCAGATGGGACGAGGTCTCGGCCCACGGCCCGAGGCTGTCCGCGGAGATGTCCTCCGGCAAGGTGCCGGGCGGGAACCGGCTGTAGGCCGCGAGCAGCCCATCCCGGTCGATCGGGTAGATCAGGGCGCGCGGCTGCGCTCCGGGAAAGAAGCCCGCCGCGCTCAGGGCCGAGTCGAACTCCGCCGGGTCGGTGTGGCTGGGGAAACCCACTGCGTGCAGCAATTCGTGGACAAGTATGTGGACGACTTCCGGATCGGTATAGGAAGCGATCGCGTCGGGATCGATAAGGACCTCGGAGTCGAACACGCCCTTCGCGGAAACTTCGAGCGTTTGCGCCGCCTCGTCCCAGACGTCGAAGGACACCCTGGAGCGCCCCAGTTCCGATGGATTGACGCCGGCGGGATATGCCGGATGCGTCTTGGGAACGAACCGTACCCGAATCTCGCCCTGGCCCCGCCCCGAAGTCGCACGGTCGAAGTCGCTTGGAGCGGGATGCGGGTTGATGCGGAGCTGTCTCTCGAAGGGGAGTGCCGCATTGAGAATCCGGACTGCCTCCTGGGTGAGGCGTCCGAAACGTGTGTTCCAGCCGCGTGCCTCCTCGCTGGACACCAGCTTGACTGTCGGCGGTGGCGGCGTCTCCGGGTAGGTCGCGAGTCCGGTAAACCGCCCCCCGGCGAGATTATGGCTCGCCGCAATGCGCAGATAGCGGACCACGTCTGCGGCGCTCGTCCCGTCGCGCACCGTGCCCGTCGACAGCGCGACCCCGTTGCGGTCGCCGTCCGCGGCTAGGGCATCCGCCGGTGGCGCGACGTCGGCGCCGACATGCACCGAGCCGCCGAACTCCATGACCGGAGCGCCCGGGCGAAAGGAGCCCGGCCACAGGTAGGCATTGATGGGAATGTCGGGCGGCAGGCTCGGCCGCTCGACGATCGGGCCGGCGCCCGGAGCAGGGGGAAGCCCGCCGCTCCCGCCGCCGCAGCCCCACAGCGCGGCCAGCACGAGGACGGCCGGGACAATCCTCGCCAGCCGTCGTCGCCGCGAATACGGCGCAACGCCCGCTCCAGCCGTGCTGTTCAAGACACACCGATCATACTGCCGACACCTTGTCAGGCTGCAGCCGTTGCGACGATAGCAGTTTTTCGCCGGATCGTCGCCGCTGCCCCGGTCGGCAGCCCCCCAGGGCCGCGGCGGCCGGCGGCAGACGCACCCTCGTCGCCGGGCCGACGGTCCGCCCCATGACACGCGCACCCGGTCTGGCCTACAGCCCGAGATCGAACTCACGCACCCTGGTCTTCGTCGGCGGTTCGGGCTCGGGTGCCTTTCGCTGCGGCGCCTCGCGGCCGATGTTCCGATCCGGCGCGGAGGGCGCGGCCTTGTCCCGAGCCGCCGCCGTCTTCTGCCGGGCGGCCTTTTCGTCGCGCTCGCGCGCGGTTTCGATCCGCCTGGCAGCGGAGTCTTCGGCCCGGTCGCGCTCGCGTTCCTTCGCTTCCGGCGCGGTTTCCCGGCCGCGTTCGGCTCGCTCGCGCACGTCCTCGCCGACGCCTTCGAGGGCCGAGATGCGCTCGCCGGTGACGGCTTCGAGCCGTTCCTTGAGCGCGGCCGCATCGTCGGTCACCAGCTCCGCCCGGTCTCGTGCGCGGGATATCTCGACATAGAAGGCTTTCTGCGTGGTCAGCGCCGGATGGTTCGCCTCCATCGCCGCGATCACCGCATCGACCGTGCGCCCTTGGAAGGCGTGCACGGTCGAGCACCAGGCGCGATCCAGATGGCGAAGCTGCGGATCGCCCGGGGTCAATGTGAGCCGGCGCCCGTCCTCCAGGCGGAACGTCACCCGACCGTTGCGGACGCCCATCACTTCGGCCCCGCCGCTGTTGACCAGCCCGAGCCCCTTGTCGTTGCGGGTCCAGCGGATGCGGTCGCCCGCGCGAAGCTCGATGCTCTCGCGGCGGTAGACCTCGGTTCCGCCCTGCCGCCCGCCGATCTCCGACGGCTTCCAGGCGACGGTCCCGCCGCCAGGCGCTTCGAGCAGAACGGTCCTCTTCCGGCGGTCGACGCCGGCGACCCGGCGCTCCTCGCCCTTGGCAACGCCGATGCGCTTGTAGGCGCGGTGGAAGGCGACCACATCGCCTGCCGCGTAGTTCGCCGCGAGCGACTTCTCCGCGTTGGTATAGCCCTTCGAGACGAGGCGCTGGGTCTCCAGGGCGGGACCCGCGATGCGGCCCTCGCGCACCAGGCGCTCGCGGATATGGCCGTTGATCCCCTCGCGCAGCGCGTGGCTCGGCGCCATCACCCCGGTGCGCTCGCGCTCATCGTGGGAGAGCTTCAGCCAGCGCGCGGCCACCGCGCCGGCGATGTTGTCGGCCTTCACTTCGGCCACGTTGGCGCCGAGCCTGTCGAACGCCTTGCCGATCTCGCCCGCGAGGCTCGCCTCCACGGCGGCCTTCAGGTCGGGATCGCGCTGGCGCAGGATCTCGTCCATCACCGCCGTCTTCATGCCGGCGGCCTGGAGCTGGGCGAAGGGCTTGCCGGCGTCCACCGCGTCGAGCTGCTTGGCATCGCCCACCAGCACCAGCTTCGGGACGCGCAATGCGCCCGCGATCCGCAGCAGGTCGCGGGCCTGGACGGTCGAGGCGAGGGAGCCCTCGTCGACCACCAGAACCGTCCTGGCGAACGCCGCGCGCATTTCCTTTGCGCCCTTCTTCGTCAGCCGGCCTTCGGCGACGCCCGCGTTGCGGGCGAGGAAGCGTTGCAGGGTCTCCGAGGCGATGCCGGATTCGGCGTTGAGCGTGTTCGCCGCCGAGGCCGAGGGCGCGAGCCCGACCATGCGCCAGCCCTTCTTCTCCGCGAGCGTCCTCGCGCGCGCGAGCATCTTCGTCTTGCCCGTGCCCGCGTAACCCTGGACACCCACCGTTCTGTCCTTCCCGGAGAGGATCAGCTTGACCGCCTGCTTCTGCCCGGCGGTGAGCGGTCCCCTGCGCAGGTGCCGCTCGACCATCCAGCCCCGCATCGGCGCCTTGCCGCGCCGCTCGCCGCCGCGCATCAGCGCGACCGTCTCGCGCTCCTCGGCCAGCGCCCTGTCGGTGGTGAGACCGCCGCCGCCCGCCAGCGCCGGCGCATCGTGCAGACGGCCCTCGCGCTTGAGGCCGTCCACGGCGCGCTCGATTTCGCCGGCGGGTGCCGCGCCGGGCTCGAAGGCGAGCGCGGCCGCCAGCAGATCGGTATTCGAGAACACCGCGTCGCGCTCCGAGAGATGGGCCAGCGCCCAGTCCACCGCCGCGCGCGCGGGGTCGGCTTTCGCGGCATGCTCGAACAGGTCCGGCTGGCGCGGCGGGGTGGAAGGAGCGTCCTTGTCCGGTTCGGCGACGCGCGCCTTCTCCGCCCCGTGGCGTTCCATCGCCTCGGCAACCAGTCCCCTGGCGTCGAAGCCGAGCGACGCGGCCTGCTTCTCCCAGGTCTCGCGCAGCGCGTCGCGATCGACCTCGCGCTTGGCCGCGCGCGTCATCAGCGCCGCGCGCCGGGCGAGGTGCGGGTTCTCCCCCGTCGTGCCGAGGCCCCGGCCTTCCATCGCCGCCTCGATCTCGGCGCGCCTCGTCGAAAACGCCTCGACCGTCTCGCGCGAGACGCCGGCAATCTCGAACCGCCCGTCGGCGTGGGTCTTCTCGATTCCGTAGCCGAGCCGCGCGAGCTCGCCGGCGAGCGCGTTGCGGTAGAGCGCCCCCAGCGCCATCTTCGAGGCGTAGAGCCGCTCGTTCGCCATCGTCCTCCACTTGCCGTCCGGGCCGAGCAGCATGTTGGCGATCACCGAGTGCGTGTGCAGGGCGGGATCGAGGTTCCGGGAGGTGTCATGGCGGAAGGTGGCGATCACCGTCTTCTGGCCGCCGGCCCGCACCATGCGCCCGCCCGCCCGGGCCTGGCCCGGACCCGATCCGGGCTCCTGCATCCGGGTCTCGGCGGCGTTCCGCTCGAACCAGTCGAGCGCGCCCGCCACCGCGCGGTCGTGCGCCCCGACGATGCGGTCGTCGCCACCGATCAGCGCGGCCAGGGACACGCTCTTGGGCGCGCTGAAGGTCAGGTCGCGGCCGGGGCGGTGATGAATCTCGCCCTCCCTGCCGCGCTTGCCGAGGCGTTTGCCCGAGCCGTCCGGAACCTCGCCCTCCAGCACCGAACGGAAGGTGTCCGGGTCCACCGGGCCTTCGAGGCCGAGCGCCTCGGCGCCCTTTCCGGCCCAGGCGCTCGCCGCCCGGTGCTCGCCGGAATCCCTGGCATAGTAGGAGTCCTTCTCGTAGTAGCTCACCCCCTGCGCGGGCGAGGCCACCGCGCCGATCGAGGCGACCATCAGAACCAGCGCCCGCGCGGACGGGCGGGCGGCTCATACGCCGCTTCGGGCTCCGCCTCGACGGGCGGTTCGGGCGAGGGGACTGCCGCGTTCGGGAGCGGCCCAACTCCCGCCGGGGCGGCTCTCGCCGGCACACGGTTCGGTTCGTGCGCCGCATACGGCGGCACGCCTTCGATAAAGCCGGGCCGGCGCTCCGCTGCCGAAGGCCGCCGCGCAGCCGCCCCCCATACCCCCGCCGTTTCGTGCCGCGCCAGGTTCAGCAGCCCCGACAGCGTGAACACCACCACGAATCCCGCGATGGCGCCGAGCAGGATGTTGTCCCCGATGACGGCGAGGATGAGACCGCGAGACTCCCGCGCCGCCGGCCAGGTCGCCACGCCGTCGCGGGTCCACCTCACGGGCGTGCCGTCCGCCAGGCGGTAGTCCGTAAATGCGAGCTCGTCGAAGCCGACGGCGATCAGCGCTTGCGCCACACTCACCTTGCGCGCGGCATACCAGTCGTGGGCATCCGTGTAGCGCGTCAGCGCCAGTGGGGGCAGCAGCAGCGCCATTGCGGCCGCCCCCAGCGCCCCCAGCACCAGCGCTCGCCGCAGCCGGTCGAGGTCGATCACCGGCCCTGCCTTCGGGGCGACGGCCAGGGGTCCGGCCGTACGCGGCGGAGCCCGGCAGCCAAGTCAGAATCGGCGTTCGGGCCGTCGCGATGGAGGGTATCGGGCGCGGCCATGGAGACAAGGATAAGGCCGCCGCGGAGCCCTGCAACCCGCTGTATCTATGGGATTTCCGGCAAATCATACTCCAGGCGCCTCAAGGACCTTCAAGGCTCCTTATGTCCCCGAAAGTCGCCGGAGAAAAATTCTCGCCCGATCCGCCCGGCGCTCCCGGAATCGGCGGCCCAACCGAATCGCGCGCCGATTCCGGCGCGTTGGCACCGCCCTCGGCAGCCGACCGGCACGTCGAACCAGCCGGCGACACGGCCCCCGGTCAGGCCGAGGCAGTCTCCGCCGTTACCGGCGAGTTGAGTATGTCCTCCCCGATACTGTCGGCCACACGGGCGGACGACGCCTTGATCGAATCCCGCGCCAGATGCGCATAGCGCGAGGTCGTCTCGATCTTGTTGTGACCCAGCAGCTTGCCGATCATCGACAGACTTTCGCCGAGCGCCAGCGCCCTGGACGCGAAGCTGTGTCGGAGGTCATGAAGCCGCACGTCGTCGAGGTCCGCCTCCGTCCGCACCCGGTCCCAGTAATGGTTGAGATCGGCAAGGTGTTTGCCGGGCCTGGTGCCGGGGATCACCCACGGGTTGCCCGCCATGCGCGGCAGCTCCGCCAGCACCCGAGCCGCCGCCGGCGACAGCGGCACCAGCCGCGCACCGGTCTTCGAGTCCGCGAGCTTCAACTCGCCCGCCTCAAGGTCCACATGCTTCCATTCGAGCGCGACGATCTCGTTGCGCCGGCACCCGGTCAGCATCAGCAGACGGATCGCCGCCGCCGGGTAGACCGGCAGCCGGCCCGCTGCTTCCATCTCGTTCAGCACCGCGCCCAGGTGGCGGAACTCCACCTCGGTCAGGAACCGCTCGCGCTTCTTCTCCTGGTACTTGCGCACGTACCTGCACGGGTTGCCGCCGCTGCGCAGCTTCCACTCCTCGGCGAAGTTGAACAGGCTGGTCCCGATCTCCAGCGCCCGGTTCGCCTGGTAAGGAATGTGGTGGAGGTCGCGGTGCAGCTTGTCGATGTGCTCGCGCTCGACGTCCTCGACCGCCACGTCGCCGTAGGACGGCAGGATAAAACGCTCGACTGCCCTGCGGTACGCCTTCCGCGTGCTCTCCTTGCAGCGCATGTCGACATGCTCCGCCAGGTAGCGCGCGGCGAGATCCGCCACCGTCACCGAGCCCCGCTCCACCGGGTTCTCGCCGCTCCTCATGCGGTTGAGGGTCGTGGCCGCCTTCTTGCGCGCCTCGTCGGCGGTCATGACCCCGTGGCGCCCGAGCGTCACGCGGCGCGACTTCCCCCTGTGCCGGGTCTGGACGACATACACCTTCGACCCGGACGGATAGACCCGGACCCCGAAGCCGGGAATGCGGTCGTCCCAGAAGACCTCGTCGCGGTCCTCGACGACAAGCGCATCGACGGTACGCTTGGAAATGGTGCGGAACTTCAGCTTGGCCATATTGCCCCCTTGTTGAGAATCGTTCTCGAAAGCGTTCGGTCACGCAGTGATGAGAGTGGTGGATTCAACGATTGAGTGTTCGCTTCCAGTCCTTGCGGAGGGGCCGCAACCAGACGTCCTTTTTCGGCTGGGCTCGCTTCGTATGCCTGTCATAGCGTCCTCTTCCCTGGGTGGTGCCGACGCAGTGATGGAATGGGCTGAGGTCATTTTCGGCACCCTCAACAAGACACTGGTAACGCCAACGACGATTCGATATCGTCGCGCGCATGGCGATGCGCGACGAGGATTTCGGGGCGATCCCGACGCTGACCGAGGCGGACGGCGGGCTCTGGTCGCCGCCCATGGCGACGCCGGAGCCGCGCGACTGGCGGTCTCTGTACGAGCAGGCGCAGGCGCGAGCGGAGACGGAGCGGGCTCGGGCGGACGCAGCGGAAGCGCGCGTCGCAGAGTTGCTTGTGGCGGAGAGGACTGCCCGTTCCCGAGCGGGCCAACTGAACACACAACTCGACAAGAACCGGAACAAGCTCAAGGCGGCCAACGAGGAGGTGAAGGAGGTCCGGCGCGCGGCCAAGGACGCGCTGTTCCACCAGTCGGAAGCAGCGCGGCTGGAGAAGCTGCTTTCGGAATCCGGTGTCGATACGCGCAAGCGCAGCACGATCGTGTCGCTGCGCATGGAAGTCTTCGAACTTCGCGAAGCCTTGAAGACGCCGAAGCCCGGCGACGCCGCGATCGAGGAACTGCGCGGGGAAGTCGATACCCTGACCCGGGAGAACGCCCGGCTGAACAAGGCGCTGGAGCGGTCGCAGGGGCAGAACGACGAGATCGCGGCGCTGCGCAGGAAGGTCGAGGCGCTCCGTCGCCGGTTGAAACGAGCGGCAAAGCCTTCGCCGGCTGGCAGAGCGAGCGCCCAGCTTCGCAAGGCGCTGGAACGCGCACGCAAGCAGAAGGACACGATCAGGGCGTTGCGCGGCGAAGTCGGCACGCTCAGCCGGGAGACCCGTCGGCTGAACCGGGAGGCCCGTCGGCTGCGCCGCCAGTTGGAACCGTTGCCGGACCTCAAGAAGACTGCCCGCAAGATGACCGCCGAGGTCGGTTTTTTGCGCCAGTGTCTGGCCGCCTTCTGCGACCAGAGGGACCGCATCCAGGTGCTGGAGAACCGCATCTTCCATCTGAACGTGGCCGTGAGGACGGCGGCCATCAAGAACGAGAAGCTGGAGGCCGAGCTTGCCGAGCGTCCCCTGCTGTCCGCGATCTTCAAGGTAGTGCGCGCTCGGAACAGGACTATCGAATCGCTGCACGAGGAGATCGCCCGGCAGCGCAAGGCGAACGGCCGGCAGGACAAGAAGATCGCCCGGCTGCGCGAGACGAACGCTGCACTGGGCAAGAAGATAAAGGCGCTTCGGGCTCTGACCGCGAGCCTGGAAGGCCGGATCGTCCAACTCCGCTCGTCCAGGGCGGTCCTGTCGAAGGCCGTCTTCGGGGGCAAGAGCGAGAAGCAGGACAAGCCGCGCTCGGAGCGCAAGCGCGGCCAGCAGCGCGGCGCGCCCGGCCACGGCCGCACCCCGCGGCCCGCGCTCAAGGAGAAGGAGGAACGGCGGGAGCCGCCGCCGGACGCGCTGATCTGCTCGTGCTGCGGCAAGCCCTATATCGCCAACGGCGAGAATGCCTCGTCGGTCATCGAGATCGCGGTCAAGGCCCATATCCGCAGGATCGTGCGCCCGCGCTACCGCCGGAGCTGCGAGTGCGCGTCCTCGGCGCTGGAGGCGATCGCGCCCCCGCCGGCTCGGCTGTTCCCCAGGACGCCCTACGGGGTCAGCGTCTGGGCGCGCATCCTCTACGAGCGCTTCGCCTGCCACAGGCCCCTGCGCCGGGTTGCGGCATGGATGGCGGACCAGGGACTGCCGATCGCGCCGGGGACGATGGCGAGCAGCGTGCGCCGCTTCCTGCCGCTGTTCGCGCCGCTCGCCGAGGCGATCCTCGCCCACCAGAACGGGATGGCGGTGCGCCACGGAGACGAGACCGGCTGGCGCATCCAGGCGCTGGGCGAGACCGGCGGTTCGCGGCGCGCGTGGTTGTGGATCTCGGTCGGCAAGGATGCCGTCTATTACCGCATCGACCCCTCGCGCAGCGCCGAGGCCGCGATGAAGCTGTTCGGTTCGGTCAAGGGCACGGTGTTCCTGGTCTGCGACCGCTACGTCGCCTACGTGAAGATGGCGCGCGAGCTCGACGGCAAGGTGATCCTGTGCTGGTGCTGGATCCACCAGAGGCGCGACTTCATCGAGTGCGCCGCCGGCCAGGTGAAGCTGAGGCAATGGTGCGAGGGATGGATCGAGCGGTTCGCGTCGGTCTTCCGACTGAACAAGGAGCGGCTGAAGCATTACGATCCCGCTCTCGCTCTCGAACGCCAGTCACCGGCGTTCGACGCGGCACATGCCCCGCTGAAGAAGGCCGTCGAGGATCTGTTCGTACAGGGCAAAGCGGAGCTGGCCGGGCTGCCGGACAAGGCGCGCCAGGGCAAGGCGCTGCGCTCGCTGCTCAAGCATCGCGAGGGGCTGAGCGTCTTCGTCGACAATCCCCAGGTCCCCATGGACAACAACCTCCCGGAGCGCGAGTTCCGGAAGGCCGTTATCGGGCGCCGGTTATGCTTCGGTTCGGACAGCGAGGACGGCGCCGACCTCACGTCGACGATGTACTCGGTCTTCGGCACGCTCTCGATGAACGGCATCGTCGTCCTGCGCTGGCTGGAGGCGTGGCTCGAAGCCTGCGCGGAGAACGGTGGCCAGCCACCGGACGACCTGTCGCCGTGGCTGCCCTGGACGATGACCGAGGAGCGCAGGCGCGAGTTCATGACGCCGGAATGACCGGCGTCGTCGAGTGCCGCTATTACGGGCGCGACTTCACCGCCGACGAGATGGCGCTGCTGCGCGCCCTGATCGCCGCCGATCCGCCGCCGACCCGCGCCAACCTGGCGAGGGAGTTCTGCCGGCGTACCCGCTGGCTCAAGCCCGACGGCGGCCTCAAGGACATGATGGCCAAGGTGACCATGCTCGCCATGCACCGCGACGGCGTGATCGAGCTGCCGCCGCCGAGGGGCAAACAGGGCCGGCCCAAGCCCATCGTCTTCGGACCCGACACCGAGCCGCCGCTGTTCCCCGCGCCGACCGCCCTCGACGAGGTTCGGCCCCTCGACTTCCGCACCGTCGTGCGCAACACCCGCGAAGGGAAGCTCTGGAACGAGTTCGTCGCCCGCTATCACTATCTCGGATACAAGCCCCTGGTCGGCGCCCAGATGCGCTACGCCGTCCATGATCGGAACGGCTGGCCGCTGGCCATGCTCGGCTTCTCCACCGCCGCCTGGAAGCTCGCCCCGCGCGACGACTTCATCGGATGGACGCCCGAGCTGCGCGAGAAGAACCTGCCGCTGGTGGTCGACAATCCGCGCTTCCTGATCCTGCCGTGGATCGAGATCCCCAACCTCGGCTCGCACATCCTTGCCATCGTGCGTCGGCGCCTGCCCGCCGACTGGACCGAGCGCTACAACACCACGCCCGTGCTCATCGAGACCTTCGTCGAGACCCCGCGCTACACCGGCGCCGTCTACAAGGCCTCGGGCTGGACGCGGGTCGGCACCACCCAGGGAAGAGGACGCCATGACAGGCATACGAAGCGAGCCCAGCCGAAAAAGGACGTCTGGTTGCGGCCCCTCCGCAAGGACTGGAAGCGAACACTCAATCGTTGAATCCACCACTCTCATCACTGCGTGACCGAACGCTTTCACGCTTTCATCGGCATCGAAAGCGTTCGGTCACGCAGTGATGGAGGGGACGATGGCACAGAGCGAAGCCGGCCGAAGCCCGGCAGAAAGCGGAGCTGGCGTCGTCCGTCCTCATCATCATCACCCTTTGACCGAACGCTTTCGAAAGCGTTCGGTCACGCAGTGATGGAGGGGACGATGGCACAGAGCGAAGCCGGCCGAAGCCCGGCAGAAAGCGGAGCTGGCGTCGTCCGTCCTCATCATCATCACCCTTTGACCGAACGCTTTCAAGCGTTCGAAAGCGTTCGGTCACGCAGTGATGGAGGGGACGATGGCACAGAGCGAAGCCGGCCGAAGCCCGGCAGAAAGCGGAGCTGGCGTCGTCCGTCCTCATCATCATCACCCTTTGACCGAACGCTTTCCCGTTCGGTCACGCGGGAAAGCGTTCGGTCACGCAGTGATGGAGGGGACGATGGCACAGAGCGAAGCCGGCCGAAGCCCGGCAGAAAGCGGAGCTGGCGTCGTCCGTCCTCATCATCATCACCCTTTGACCGAACGCTTTGAAAGCGTTCGGTCACGCAGTGATGGAGGGGACGATGGCACAGAGCGAAGCCGGCCGAAGCCCGGCAGAAAGCGGAGCTGGCGTCGTCCGTCCTCATCATCATCACCCTTTGACCGAACGCTTTCACGCTTTCTCGGCATCCGGCCGTTCGCGAAATCGTGCACGCCGTAAGCGTAAGCTATGCGTAAGCGACCGGATGTCGCCTCAAGGTCATTCAAGCGCACTCATGGCCACGTTGCAAGGTGTATCGGCGCAGGAGAAAGTCCTTTATTTGCGGTAGGATAGACCGAAAATCATCCTCCAGGGCTCTCATGGCGTCTCAAGGACCCAAATGTCCAGATATCCGAAAATCAGGGTCAATTTAAGTGCCGCCGACATCGCACGCGACGCGAACGGCCGCCCTCGACACGTCATTCATTCCTACCCGCCCCCCCTCTCTCGTTCCCGCGTCCGGCCACCGCCGTTGCGCCCGGCCGCGCAGCATAGGCTGTGCGCCTCCCGAGACCTAGGGCGAGACGTCGGGGCTAACACTTGAGGATGGGGCGGGCGTTCTTGCCGGCGATGGCGGGGCGGAGCGCGGTCCAGGCGTTGAAGAGCGCTTCGTGGGCCTGCCAGGTCTCGTGGCTCAGGATGCGGACGATCACCAGGTTGCCGATGCGGGTGACGCCGGCTTCCGTGCCGGCGACGCCTTCGATCGCGTCGTGCACGTCGTCCTCGACGGCTGGCGGCAGGTCAGGTGCATAAGCGAACGCCGTCGCCATGTGCAGCCGCTCCTGCCAGAGCCGCTGCAGCGCGGCGATGGTCTCAGGCGTGGTCGCGACCAGGCGGTCGAGGGCGACCAGCCGGCCGCCGACGGCAATGCGGAACTCCGAGACCAGGTGGTGGAAGCGGAAGACCTCGCCGTCTCCGTAGTGCACGCGGCCGGCCGAGACCATGTCGGTGGCAAAGAGCCGGGACGAGGGCTCCAGCACGATCCGGTTGATCCGGTGCACCCGGCTGCGGGCGAAGGGGATCGCCTCGTCCGGGCAGAATTCGAGCAGCGCGTCCTCGCCCACGTGGAGGTCCACGATCTCGCGCGAGATGGCCCCGCCCGGGCACTTGTAGAACTTGCTCGACGCCGTGGTGGTGAAGAGGGAACGGGTGCCGGGCTCCAGCACGCCGTGGAAGTGCGAGACGTCGCCCTCCACGAAGCCGCCGCCGCTGTTGACCAGCAGCATGAACGGCTGGTCGTCGTGGTCCTGGTAGTGGCAGCCCTGCCACTGGAAGGGGATGCGCCAGCAGAGCGGGTCGATCTCCGTGCGCCCGAGCCGGCTCGACGCGCGGACGTTCATCAGCGCGTACTTACCGACGATCCATTCGGGATCAGGCTGTACGGGCGCGCTGCTCGGCTCCGTCATGCCCATCCATCAGGAGAACGTCGCGCTCGATCCAGGCGATCACCTCGGCAAGGCCGTCGCCCGCGCGCAGGTTGGTGAAGAGGAAGGGCCGCGCGCCCCGCATCTTCTTGGAATCCCGCTCCATGACGCCCAAGTCGGCGCCCACCATCGGCGCGAGGTCGATCTTGTTGATGACCAGCAGCGGCGACTTGGTGATGCCGGGCCCGCCCTTGCGTGGGATCTTGTCGCCTTCGGCCACGTCGATCACGTAGATGTAGCTGTCCACCAGCTCCGGGCTGAAGGTCGCGGCGAGGTTGTCGCCGCCGCTCTCGACGAAGACGATGTCGAGGTCGGGATGCAGCGCCGCCATCTCCTCGATGGCATGCGCGTTCATCGAAACGTCCTCGCGGATCGCGGTGTGCGGGCAGCCGCCGGTCTCGACGCCGGCCACGCGCTCAGGCGCGATGGCACCGGACTTGACGACGAACTCGGCGTCCTCCTTGGTGTAGATGTCATTGGTGATGGCGGCCAGCGAATGGTGCCCGCCCATGCTGCGGCAAAGCGACACCAGCAGCGCCGTCTTGCCCGAGCCCACCGGCCCGCCGATGCCGATCCTGACCGGCTTGCGCATTCGTGAAGCCTCCCCGATTTCCTCGCGTCTACCTTAGGACATGCAAAGCCGCGTGTGCAGGCGCTCGTGGCGCATGCTGGCGACATCGAGGCCGGCGGTGGCGCTCCCGAGCGTGTCGATCTTCATGGCGCAGGCCTGGATCGTCCCTTCCGTCAGCAACGGCCAGGCCTCCCGCACGATCCGCTGGCTCTCTATCTGGCCGAGCGGGATCAGCCGTGCGCCCACGCTGACCAGGTTGGAAAGCGCGGCGTGCAGGAAGGCGAGCACAGAGTCCTCTACATCGATCCCCTGCGACTCCGCCGCCGCGCCGAAGATCACCGCCTGATGCCCCTCGCAGCGCCCCCCGCGCACCGCTGCGGCGAAGGGAGCGAGGGAGTCGGCCGAAAAGATGTCACGATAGGCGCCGAGCAGCGCGCGGCCCGTCTTGAACGAGGCCTCGCGCGATTCCCGGCTGAGCTTGAGCGCGCCGACGATGTGGTCGAGGTCCACGAGCCCGTCGAGATCGCCGGCGGCGGCGCGCCGGTGGGCGTGGGCGACCGCGGCGCGCCGGTGGGCGTGGGCGACCGCGGCGCCGTCCGTCGGCACGGCGGCGTACCGGAGCCAGTCCCGGCAGGCGCTCCCGAAGTTCTCGGCGACATCCAGCGCGCCGCTGTCGATCCAGGTCTCGAAGCCGTAGGAGTGGTTGAACGCGCCGGTCGGGAACGAGGCGTTCGCCACCTGCAGCAGGTAGAGGAGCCGGTCCGGCGCGTCAGTGGTCATGGTGATGTTCGTGGTGATCGTGATGGTGATGGGCGCCGTGGGCGCCGTAGCGGCGGCCGACGAAGGGCATCATCCGCTCCTCGAAGGCGATGCCGAGGCGCGCGAGCAGGTCGGCCACCATGGGGTCGGCCGGCGTCAGCATGCCGTCATCGGTGAAGCGCACGGGCCGGTGCAGGTTGCCGAGCTGATAGCCGGCGACGCCCCAGGTGTAGGCGTCATCCGGGCTGACCACGTAGAGCGCCTCCGGCGCGGCCCGCGCCACCACCGCCGTGGCGCCCTCCAGCGCCAGCACGTCGCCGTCGTTGATCTCGGTGCCGCGCGGGAGCGAGATGCGCACGTCGCGCCCGCCTTCCGAGCGCCCCACGAGATGAGCGCTCGCGCGCTCCTCGGAGTTGAGCAACACCGGGTCCTCGCTCTCGAAGCGGCCGCGCAGGGTCTCGACGGTGCCCAGGACCGCGGTGACCACCGCCATCGGGTTACCGGCGCGACGGCTCCCTACCGGAAGTAGAAGAGCTGGGTCAGCGGCAGGGTCTTCGCCGGCTTCACCGTGATGCGCTCGCCATCGACGTAGACGTTGTAGGTCTCCGGGTCGATCTCGATATCCGGCAGCGCGTCGTTGTGGATCATGTCGCGCTTGGAGATGGTGCGGCAGCGCTTCACCGGCACCAGCCTCTGAGTCTCGATCCGGTCCGCGAGGCCGTTGTCGAGCGCCGCCTTGGTCACGAAGGAGTAGCTCGTCCGCTTCGGGTTGACGCCGAGGGAGCCGTACTGCGGACGGTACTTGAGCGGCTGGCCGGTCATCAGCGAGCCCGCCGGGTCGCCCATCACCGCGTGCGAGATGAAGCCGCCCTTGAGCGTCACCTCGGGCTTGGCGATGAAGAACTCGGGCCGCCAGAACACCAGGTCCGCGAGCTTGCCCGGCGCGATCGAGCCCACGTAGGAATCGACGCCGAAGCAGATCGAGGGGTTGATGGTGACCTTGGCGAGGTAGCGCTTGATCCTGAAGTTGTCGTTGCCGGAGCCGTCCTCCGAGAGCCGCCCGAAGCGCACCTTGTTCACCGCTGCGAGCTGGAAGGAGCGCTGCGCGCTCTCCGCCGCGCGGCCCACGCCCTGGCTGTCGGAGCCGATCATGCTGATCGCGCCCATGTCGTGCAGCACGTCCTCTGCCCGCATGGTCTCGGCCCTGGCACGGCCCTGGATGAAGGCGATGTCGGTCGGCACGCTCTTGTTCAGGTTGTGGCAGGTGATCAACATGTCGATCTCTTCGTCGTACGTGTTGATCGAGAACGGGTTGGTCGGGTTGGTCGAGCTCGGCAGCAGGTTGGGCTCGCCGCAGACCCGCATCATGTCCGGCGCGTTGCCGCCGCCCGCGCCCTCGCAGTGGTAGATGTGCATGACGCGGCCGTTGATCGCGGCGATGGTGTCCTCGTAGTAGCCGGTCTCGTTGAGCGTGTCGGCGTGGATCTGGACCTGGAAGTCGTACTCGTCCGCAAGCTCCATCGTGGTCTCGATGGCGGCGGGCGAGGACGACCAGTCCTCGTGGATCTTGAGCCCCGTGGCGCCTGCCAGGATCTGCTCCACCAGCGAGCCCGGCGTCGCCGCATTGCCCTTGCCGAAGTTGCCGAAGTTGAGCGGGATGTCCGCCATTGCCTCCAGCATGCGCTGGATGTTGAAGACGCCGGGGCACTCGATGCCCACGGTCTTCGGGCCCGAGCCGCCGCCGATCACCGTGGTGAAGCCCGCGTTCTGGTACTCGTAGAGTTGCTGCACGGAATCGAAGTGGGGGTGGATGTCGACGAAGCCCGGCGTGCAGATCATCCCTTCCACCGAGAGGATGTCGGTGTTGGGGGAGACGATGAGCCCCGGCGTGATGTTCATGGTGTCCGGGTTGCCGGACTTGCCGACGCCGACGATCTCGCCGTCCAGCACGCCGATGTCGCCCTTCACGACGCCGAGGATCGGATCGATGATCACGGCGTTCGTGATCACCATGTCGAGGCCGCCGTCGCTCTGCTTCCACTTCGACGCCTGGCCCATGCCGTCGCGGATGGTCTTGCCGCCGCCGAAGACCAGCTCGTCGCCGTACGTCGTGTAGTCGTGCTCGATCTCGGCCACGAGGCCGGTGTCGGCGAGGTGGATCTTGTCTCCGGTGGTCGGCCCGTACTGCGCGGCGTAGTCCGGGCGGGCGATCTTCATGCTCATGTCCTGCCTCCCTGCTCCTGACTTCAGTCGCCGTCCTTGCCGCCGAACTTCTCGTCGGGCGGCGTTTGCACCGGATAGCGCTCGCCTTCGAAGCAATAGCCCTCGGCCCTGAGGCGGCGCATGGTCTGCTCCTTGATGATGCCGGAGCGGACCGAGCCGTTGGTCATGTTGTTCATGCCATAGGCGACCTGGCGGCCGACGTAGCCGGTGATCTGCACCTTGCGGCTCTGGCCGGGCTCGAAGCGCACGGCGCTGCCGCTCGGCACGTCGAGGCGCATGCCGAAGGCCGCCTCCCGGTCGAAGGCCATCGCCCTGTTGCACTCGGCGAGGTGGTAGTGGGCGCCGATCTGGATCGGCCGGTCGCCGGTGTTGACCATGACGATCTCGATCGCTGGGCGATCCGCATTGATCTCGATGTCATCGTCGGCGAAGTCGATGGCGCCGCACTTCTCGGGCTCGCCCACCTCGAACGCCTCGGCCGGCACGATCGATTCCGGCAGCGGCGGCGGGCTCCATTTTCTCTCAGCCATTGGTGGTCTCCACGCTTGGCCCGCGCTACTCGCGGATCGGGTTCATGACCGTGACGAGCTTGGTCCCGTCGGGGAACATGGCTTCGACCTGGACGATCTTCATCATCTCGGGCACGCCGGTCATCACGTCCTCGCGCTTCAGGATGGTGGCGCCGTACTCCATCATGTCGGTCAGCATCGGGATGCTGCCCTCGCGCGCGCGCTCGAGGATCTCGTCGCAGATCAGCGCGATCGCCTCGGGGTAGTTCAGCTTGACGCCGCGATCGAGCCGGCGCCTCGCCATCTCCGCCGCGGCCCAAATCTGTATCCGTTCTTCTTCCCTAACAGTGAGATGCATAAGCCCGGCTCCCTCCAACGTGCGCGATCCGCAATACTCGGGCGACGCCCCGACGGGCAGTCGCCGAGAGGGTATACCGCGAGGTGTACGAAGGGAAAGCGCGGCGCAGGAGTGCAAGCACGCACGCTGCCGAATGGCGAGCGGCGGCTGCATCGGTTACGCTCCGGGGCCGTGCGCCCGCGCACGGAGTAGCGCTTGGAACGGAGTCACGCATCCATGACAGACGGTTCTGCCGGGCAAGGCGCCCGAGGCCCGCGCGTGGTCGTCGTCGGCGGGTCGATGGGGGGGCTGCTCGCCGGCAACATGCTGCACCGCGCCGGCTGCGACGTGACGGTGCACGAGCGGATCGGCACCGAGCTCGCCGAGCGAGGCGTCGGCATCGCGACCCACCCGGAGCTTCACGCCGCGCTCGAGACCCTAGGGCTTTCCATCGACGGGGCGTATGGCGCGCGGCTCGAGGAGCGCATCACCCTGGGCACCGACGGCAGCATCCTCGCGCGCTATCATTGTCCCCAGATCCAGGCGTCCTGGGGGCACCTCTACGGCCTGCTGCGTAGCAACTTTCCGGACGAGCGCTACATCGCCGGCGCCAACTTCACAGGCTTCGAGCACCATGGCGACAGCGTGCTCGCGCACTTCGAGGACGGCACCGGCATCGAGGCCGATCTCCTGATCGGTGCCGACGGCGTGCGCTCCACCGTTCGTCCCCAACTCTGGCCGGAGGCGGCGCCGCAGTACGCAGGCTATGTGGCCTGGCGCGGCATCGTCGACGAAGACCGGCTCTCGGCAGAGTGGCGCGACATGCTGATGGCGCACTTCATCGTCTACCTGCCGACCGGGGAGCACGTAGTCGCCTACCCGGTGGCGGGCGCGAACGGCGACCTGAGCCCCGGCAAGCGCCGCTTCAACATCGTCTGGTACACGCTGACCACGGCCGAGAAACTGCGCGAGATGCAGACCGACGCCAGCGGCCACTATCACGAGGCGGGCATCGCGCCGCACCTCATCCTCCCGTCGTTCATCGATGAGGTCCATCAAGCGGCGGCCGAGCGCCTGCCGCCGTGCCTCGCCGAGCCGATGATCCTGGCGCAAGGGCTCTTCTTCCAGACCATCGTGGACCTGGAGGTGCCCCGGATGGTGCGGGGGCGCGTGGCCATGCTGGGCGATTCGGCGTTCTCCGCCAGGCCGCATACCGGCATGGGCGTGGTCAAGGCGACCGGCGATGCGAACTGTATCGCCAGGGCCATCGAGGCCCATCCCGGCGATCTCGAAGGCGCGCTCTCGGCGTACGATGAAGAGCGGACCCTCTACGGCCGCTCCCTGGTCCGCTTCGGCCGACGCCTGGGCACGCATATCGAGACCCCGGAGCGGAGCGCCGAGGACTGCGCGCTCGGCGACTACCTGCGCGAGCCCTTGACCGTGATCCAGGCCATCTCGATCCCGCCGCCCTGCTCGCCGCTCAAGGTGTTCAGGGAGGACCCGGAGATCGTCTGCGAGCGGCGTTAGCCCGCCGCGTCGTCAGCCGGCTGGCCGCTCGACGCTGCGGAACGGATGGCGGGCGCGCAGCGTGTTCACGGCGTCGAATACGGCGGGGAAGGTCGGCCGCTCGACGTAGGCGCCATCGCCCTGGTCGGCACGGAGCTCCGAACCGTCCCACACCTGCCGGCCCCGGCTCACGGTGGCGCGCGCGACGCCGGTCACGGTCATCCCTTCGTAGATGTTGAAGTCGTTGTTCTGTAGGTGGGTCTTGGCCGAGATCGTGCGCGTGGCCTTGGGGTCCCAGACCACGATATCCGCGTCCGAGCCCACCCTGATCGCCCCCTTGCGCGGATAGACGTTGAAGATCTTCGCGGCGTTGGTGGACGTGATCGCGACGTACTCGTTGGCCGTGATCCGGCCGGGCTCGACGCCCTGATCCCAGAGCACCGACATGCGGTCCTCGATGCCGCTGGTGCCGTTGGGGATCCTCGAAAAATCGTCCTTGCCCATCTCCTTCTGCCAGTTGCAGTAGGCGCAGTGGTCGGTTCCCGTGGTCTGCAGGTTGCCGGACTGCAGACCGCGCCAGAGCGCCTCCTGATGGTCCTTGGGCCGGAACGGCGGGCTCATCACGTAGCCGCGGGCGACCTCCGGGTCGGGGTCGTAGTAGACGCTCTCGTCGATCACCAGGTGCTGCGCCAGGCACTCGCCGTAGACCCGCTGCCCTTCGAGCCGCGCACGGGTGATCGCTTCCAGCGCCTCGCGGCAGGTCACGTGAACGATATAGATCGGCGCCTTGAGCAGCTGGGCGATGCGGATCGCGCGGTTGGTCGCCTCGCCCTCGACCTCGGGCGGGCGCGACTGCGGGTGGCCCTCGGGCCCCATGACGCCGGCCTTGAGCAGCTCCTGCTGCATCATCCAGACCAGATGGCCGTCCTCGCAGTGGACGGTGCAGAGCGCGCCGAGATCCCGCGCCCGCGCGAAGCTGTGCATCATCTTCTCGGCGTCGAGCATGACCTCGCCCTTGTAGGCCATGAAGTGCTTGAAGCTGTTGACGCCGTGATCGCGGGTCAACGTCTCCATGTCCTCGTGAATCTCGTCGTTCCAGTTGGTGATCGCGACGTGGAAGGAATAGTCGGACGGCGCCTTCGCCGCGCGCTGTTGCCAGATCCGGTAGGCGTCCATCGGCCGCTGGTCGGGCGCGGGGATGACGAAGTCGATGATCATGGTGGTGCCGCCCGAGAGGCCGGCGGCCGGGCCGGTGTAGAAGTCGTCGCCGGTCACGGTATCCATGAACGGCGTTTCCATATGGGTGTGGGGGTCGATGCCCCCCGGCATGACCAGTGCCTCTTCGGCATCCACCGTCGCCGCGCCCGCGGGCACGTCGAGCCCGGTCCCGATCTCCTGGATCTTGCCGTCCGCGCAGTAGACATCGGCGCGGTAACGCTCGTCTGCGGTCACCACCGTGCCGCCCCTGATCAACGTCGACATGGCTGTCTCCCCCCTTTTCGACGCGGTCGATTACAGTCTGCGCTGTATCAGTTGCCTCGCGCCATATGAGACGATGGCGTCGACCCTGAATCCGACTTGATCGCCCCGAAGCTCCCGGTCACGTCGTTGTCATTCTTGTGAAACATGCCGGCGACCTCCTCGTGCGCCGGGCCAAAAAACGCTCCTTCCACCGTACCCAAGTCGAAGCCGAAGAAGGTGCCGTCGGATTCGAGTGGAATATCGTCGAAGCCAAAGTTCGTCAGAGACCGCTCGCGATCAATGCTGTGTACGTTCCAGAAGTCGATGTCGACTCGATTGCTGAACAGTGACGCGCGCACCCTGGCGTCCCCTTCCACGAAGGGATCTTCGCCGGCCTCAAGACCTCTTTGATGGCCAACCATTCGTCCGTTCCAGGTCGCCGATTCTCTGGGGCGGGTCCCGGAGAGGTCTCCTTGGAATCCGGTTCCGACGACGGATAAATCCCATGTCTCGCCATCCTGCCGTTCCCAATTGCTGAATCTGTAAAACCCGGTCCCGAATGCGGCGTACTCCATGGTTCCAAAATACCCATCCTCTTGGTACCGGCCCGTGCCGTCGTCAGTCTCTTTGGCGTAGCGACGAGCGACCCGGATCGCTCCATGGTCTTCGTGCATGTCCTCTGAAAGCCATTCGCCCCAACCCGCCGTCCACCGTAGAACGCGCTCACGGGGTGACCTGTCTTCCTCGGTACTCACGGTTTGCCAATTGTCTGTGTTCTCCGACTTCCACCACTCGAAAATACGTTCACATGCAGATTCTTCGCCGCACCTGAAACGATACCAGCCGTCCCCATCTTCTTCATCTTCGTCAAAATCGTATTGAGTCATCATGCCCCTAACATGATTCGCGTCCGCGATCACTTCGAGGTAGTCGGGTCTCTCGTCATGCTTTGCGCCGAAGCTCGCGAGAAGTCCGGCGCGCGAATCATCGAGCGTTCCCGCGATCTCCTCGTGTCGCGAACCGTAAAAGTCCGCGGCCAGAGAAACTCCAGATACTTCGTGGCTTATTCCGTCTTCCGTAACGGCAATTGGATAATGCAGGCTTCCGCTTCCAAAAAGGTAGCGCTCTCCCCGGTAGACAGTCACCAGAGATGTGAAATCCGCCTTGCCCACTAAACTTTCGAGACTCAATGAAAGATTGGCATCGCCATAGACAGGCGGAAGGCCAGAGTAATCAACCGCCGTGCCAACCAATCCTCCCGCATACCGAACAGTCTCCAATAACGGAAAGGAGTTCGCGAGATTGCCGGTACTCTGGTCGCCAAACACATGTGCATCGGCCCACAGGAGATCGACTGTGTCCAGATCCGTCCATTGTCCGCCATCGATGAAATAACGAGCTTGAGGGTCGGCAAGCGATACGTCGAGTTCGCGCGTTACCGAAATCGAGAAGGCCGAATGATCCATCCAGCCCGAGAGGCCGTAGGTTTCTGGCCGGTCGCTCTCCCGCCTGATCGTCAGTCCCAAGTCCGCGAGGAAGGCGAAATCGATCTCTGCGGGCAGGAACGCAGGTATGGCAGCGCGTTGTGTGCAGTAGGCCATGACCGACGCACAGACGCCGCTGTGCGCGAAGTCGAAATTGCTGGAATCGGGGCTGCGCACCCCGTCGTGCCAACCATGTGCATCGTCGCTGTCCTGAAACGGCGCGGGGCCACCGTAGATAGCTTCCACGTAGGAACCCGTCCATGTTCCGGAGTGGGCATCAATAGCGGGCCAATAATCTCCGAAAGCATCGTAACCGTACCACGCGCCGAGCACATGACCGATTTCATGCACCATCGTGTGGAATAGCGATGCCTCGCCCGACTCTTCAACGCCCCGGCGGTAGTCTGTGTCGAAGGCAATGGCACCGGAATGTGGCTCCCAGTCTGCTCCTGGCCTCAAGCTGTGCGGACCGCCCCATCCTTGCAAGTCAAAGTTGAGGTCAACCCCAGTGACATAAATGACCAGACCAGTACTGGTTTCGCCTCCCGACCCGACACGAATTGTCGTCCCAGGGTTGCCGTAGTTTCCGATTAGTTGGCCCTTAGCGTCGTTCCAACTGCGCTCCCACTCTTGCCAAGTGTCGCTGATCCGCTGGCTCCAGACCTTCCCGGCGCGTTCGAGCGCCGCTCGGAATTCCAAGTCGTCTTGCATCTCCTTAGGCGCATACTGCAGGTCGAACTCGATGGAGAGGGTGTCGGCGGGACCGTCCGTCCAACGACCGTAAGTCACGCCGTGGCGCTGGCCGAGCACGTCAAAATCGTCTTCGTCATCCTCGAGGTCGGGTTCGAAGGACTCGGCGCCCGTCTTGCGCCCGAACTCGAACTGGTCTTCAACATCCGCGACATCGGCCCCTGGAGCGGTCGCCTCCGACAATCGAGCTGTGATGAGATCACGGTGGCGATGTCCCCAGTGATCGAGGAGGTCGCCCGCACGGTCGTTGTTCTTGGGCCGCAACGAGACGTGCTGCCCGCCTGGCGACGTACCGAATGCAGGCTCAGGGTCGGGGATCGAAACAGGAGTTTCGTCTTCAGAAGTCTGCGGGGCCGGAGTATTCGGCTCACCAGCAACCGGGAATGGACTTACCGTCGGCGGAAGTCTCAGTTCGCTTTGTTCGACAGGTTCCGCCGTCAGCGTGTCACTTTCGCCCGTAGAAGTGTCACTTACGTCAGTCGATGAGTGTGCCAGATTGCGTGAGTCGATCGTGCCGCCTGTTCCGACACAGGACGTGACGAGAAAGAACGACGCCAGCATCAGCGCCATAAATGCCCACCGCTCGTAAGAACCGAGCAGAATACCATCCCCCAGACGTCTCATCTGCGGGGCCGTCCATTTGGACGATCCCGTGCGCCCGCCTCCGGTTGCACGGGCAATTCCCGGTGCGGGTTTCGAGGTGGCAGGCGGTATCCCGCGCGTTGTCGAGACAACACCTCGAATGTTCATGTGGCTCTCTCCCTGACAAGCAGGTCGTGGCCACCGAACACGCGTCTCAAGTATTATTGCTTGCTTTGTGTTTCTGCGTGTCTTCTAGCGCGACGCTCAAAGACGACGGCCTCTTCTTGCTTGCCAATCAAATGTTAGTGTATCGCCGGTCCGATCCGCAAGCTTCGTTTAGGTCTTGGGATTCACTGACGTAAGAAGAATCTTTCAGACAGGGGGAAGTCGAGAGGCCGTTGAAGCGGGTCGGGAACTGATTGGAGGACCAAGAATGGAGACGCAGTGCGAGCGGGAGGTGCGGGGGTTTCACGCCTTCCTGCGGGAGTGGCTGGCCGGCGCGGTGCCGCGTACGGCCGAGAGCTTTGCCCGGTTCTCCGGCGTGATGGGCGAGGGGCTCGAGGTCATCGGCCCGCGCGGTGGAGTGACCGGGCGGGAGGCGCTGGTCGCCGAGTTCGAAGGGCTGCACAGTGAGCTTGCCGCCGATGCCGACGCATTCGAGATCTGGATCGAGAATTTCCGCTGCCGCTGGGCCGTGGGCGATCATGCGCTGGTGACTTACGAGGAATGGCACCGGCGGCAGGGAGAGGAATCGGCGCGCCTCTCGACCGCCCTCTTTCGCCGCGCGGAGGGGACGCCCTGCGGTGTGCAGTGGCTGCACGTTCACGAGACCTGGCTGCCGGGCCGCGCGCCCGCGGGCGGCGAGCGCTTCCCCGAAACCGCCTGAGCGCACGCGGCCGACGGCTCGGGCGGTGTGGCATACTGGAGCTTGTCTCAGGGCCGCGGAGAGGAGGCGAGCTTGAAGGACCGTTTCGACGTTTCCGGCCGAACCGCGTTCGTCACCGGGGCGAGCCGGGGAATCGGCCGCGCCATCGCGCTGGCGTTGGCCGAGCACGGCGCCGACGTGGCAATCAATCACACGTCGGCGTTCGATGCCGAGGTGGGTTTTCCGGACGCGGCGAGCGACCTAGTCGCCGAAGCGAAGTCCCACGAGGTCGAAGCCTTCGCCATCGAGGGCGACCTCTCGATCGACGGCGCCGTATATGATGCGTTCGACCGGGCGGTCTTGGCCCTCGGGCGCGTCGATATCGTCGTGAGCAACGCCAACATCCAGATTCCGTGCGCCTTCGACGACGTGACGGCCGAGGATATCGACCTCCAGTGCCGGATGAACTACCGCATGCCCATTCAGCTCCTCCAGCGCGCACTGCCCCCGATGGCGGAACGCGGCTGGGGCCGGGTCTTGACCATCGGCAGCGTGCAGCAGTCCGCCCCGATGATCGAGCTCGCGGTCTATGCCGGCCTGAAGAGCGCCCAGTACAACCTGGTTGTGAACCTGAGCCGCCAGTTCGAGAAGTCGGGGGTCACCATCAACAACCTCTCCCCGGGCCTGATCGATACCGATCGCAATCGCTTCCTGAAGAGCACCGAGGCCGAGTGGCAGGCAACCATCGACCGGGCGAGCCCGATTGGCAGGGCCGGACTGCCGGAGGATCTCGCGGGCGCCGCGCTCCTGCTGTGCTCGGATGCCGGCAGCTTCATCAACGGCGCCAATATCAACGTGACGGGGGGCGCCGACCTGCCCCGGATCTAACCCTGCACCGCGAGCGCGCGCCCCATGACCACGCCGACGTCCATCGAGCCTCCAGCGCCAGCGGCACCGGCCGGCGCCGTGCCACTCGCAGCGATCCACACCCGCGAGCGCCAGTTCACCCGCATCTTCACCACGATGTACGGCCAGCAGCACCGCGCCCGGAACCGCCTGCCGGTGAAGACGCAGGCCGTCAGGATGCACGAGGCAGGCGGGCCGGAGGTTCTGAGGGTCGAGGCTCTCTGGGTGCCGGACCCCGGCGCCACCGAGGTGCGGGTCGCGCAGCGGGCAGTCGGGCTCAATTTCCTCGACACCTACCAGCGGCGCGGCACCTTCCCCTCGCCGGGGCTGCCCTGGGTCATCGGCTTTGAGGGCGCGGGCGTGGTGGAGGCCGTGGGCGGTGCGGTGACGGCGCTCAAGGAGGGCGATCGCGTCGCCTACGCGAGCGCCCCGCCCGGCGCCTATGCGGGGCTCCGCACCATCGCGGCGGACGCGCTGGTCAAGCTGCCCGACGCCATCGGCTTCGAGCAGGCCGCCGCCACCATGCTCAAGGGCATGACCGCGGAATACCTGGTCCACAAGAGCGGCGCGGTGCAGCCGGACGATACCGTGCTGGTCCACGCGGCGGCGGGCGGCACCGGCCTGCTGCTCTGCCAATGGCTCGCGCATGCCGGCGCCACCGTCATCGGCTGTGCCGGCGGTGCCGAGAAGTGCGGGATCGCCGAGGCCCACGGCTGCCGCCACGCGATCGACTATCGGCGGGAGGACGTGGCCGCCCGCGTCGCGGAACTCACCGGCGGCGAGGGGCTCGCCGTGATCTACGATTCCGTCGGCCGGGACACGGCCGAAGACTCCGTCGCCTGCCTTCGCCCCGGCGGCACTCTGGTGCTCTACGGCAGCTCGTCCGGTACCCCGCCGCAGAGCGCGTTCGCTGCAGCGGCGGCGAAGTCGATCACGGTCGTCCGCCCTGGCCTCTTCCAAGAGAACGACACGCCGGTGGCGCTACAGGCGCGGTCGCGGGCGCTCTTCGAGGTGATGGAGAGCGGCGCGGTCGTTCCCCTGATTGACCGGCGCTATGCGCTCGCCGATGCGGTAGAGGCCCATTGCGACCTCGAGGCGCGGCGTACCAGCGGCCAGAGCGTGCTGATTCCGGGTTAGGACTCCCGGGCAGGAAATGCGATTAGCAGTGCGTCGCGCGGGGTACAGATTGGAATACCCTCGACTGTTTGGAGGGCCAGCAAGTCCCGTTTGTCGCCGGTAACCAAGAGCTCCGCCTGCCCGGCAATGGCCGTCGCAAGAATCATGTCGTCCTTCGGGTCCGGAGAACGTTGTGAAACGTCCATGTCGGTGACGACGACTGCGCGCAGGTGGATGGCGAAGATCATCCGAGTGGTCTCATCGGGATCGATCAGGCCTCGAAATTTGGGCCGAGCCAAGACTTCGGTGATTTCGTCGATCTGCTCGGCGGAAGTTACCAAGTCGATGTCGTTCCGAAGCCAGGCCTGATAGAGCTGGTCCGGTGGTGTGCCCTTCGTAATGAGCGCACTGACGAAGACGTTCGTGTCAAGCGCGATCCGCACGTACGGCGTCTACTTCGCTATCGATGAGTTCGATGAGCTCCTGCTGGTCGAACGCGCTTGCGCGTTCCTTGACGCGGGCAATCGCGGCGATCGAGGTCAAGATGGTGAGAACCGCAGAGCCCACGTCCTCCGCCGCCGGACACGCCACATCGGGGTTGAGCGCTGCAATGCGCTCAGCCTCCAGAGTGGCCAGCTTGTCTGCGGTCGCCCTGCTCATGCGCAACTCGACAGTGACCTCGCTGTCCGGGGCGGAGCGTGACGCCAAGTGTACGACCCAGTGATTCGGCGCCGGATGCTGGACGGATGCCATTGGAGCATTCAACGTCTGCCAAGAGGTCGGCCAACCCTATCGAGCGGCACGGATGGAAGCAACACTCTGTGGGGCGAGAGCGGGCCGTCGTGACGACGGGGCACGGGTGATGTGACCCCCAAATGGCGCCCCGCCGCGTTGAGAGTGCCGGGGATATGCACTATCACGGGGCCGACCTCACACCAACGCGCGGGCACGGGAGCATTTCATGAGCAAGCCGACAGTCATGATCACGGGCGCCGGAATCGGCATCGGCAAGGCCACCGCCCTGGCCTTCGGCCGGGCCGGTTATCACGTCTACGTCACCGACGTGCTCGACGAAGAGGGGCAGGGAACCGTCGCCGCCATCGAGGCGGAGGGCGGCAGCGCGGGCTTCAGCCATGTGGACGTGACCGACAGCGCCAACGTGAACGACGCGGTCGCAGCCGCCGAGGCCGCCACCGGCCCGCTCGACGCCGCCATCGCCAACGCCGGCATCGCCCACAAGGTGCCGCTCACCGAGATGAGCGACGAGAAGTGGGATCACACCCTCGATGTCGACCTCTCGGGCGTGTTCCGCTTGCTGCGGGCCGCAGCGCCGGGGATGCGCGAGGCGAAGCGGGGCGCGATGGTCGCCGTCTCCTCGGTCATGGGCACGACCTGGGGCTGGCACGACCACGTGCAGTACAACGCGGCGAAGTCCGGCGTGGTCGGGCTCGTGCGCGGCATGGCCTGCGACCTGGGCGGCGACGGCATCCGGGTCAATGGCATTGCACCCGGCTTCATCAAGACCGCGCAGGCGCTCTCGACCGTGCACTCGCTCGGGATCGCGGGGCTGGAGGCGGCCGCCGAGTACATCCCCCTCGGCCGTTACGGCGAGGCGGACGACATCGCCGACGTGATCTTCTTCCTCTGCTCCGACGGCGCACGCTACGTGAGCGGCCAGACCGTTATCGTCGACGGCGGGGTGACCGTGGGCCGGTATTGAGGGGCGCTACCAGACGGCAGGCTTGCGAATAGTCGTGCCCGGAATCGGGTCGGGTAGTTGCGACTGCCGCAACACCGTGTCGCTGCGAATGTGGAGCGAGAAGTCCGCGTGCTTCTTCAGCTGTTGTGACGGACGTCGCAAACCGGGCGTAGCCAGGCCAATGCGCTTCCCGCGATGTTGCTTTACCAAACGCATTGCCTCGGCGACGTCGCTGTCGTTGCTAATGACCAACGCGCAATCGTAAGCGTCGAGCCAACAGTCGTTCAGCAAATGGACCGCGAGGTTGACGTCGGAGGCCTTTTCCTCGGTCTTGATCACGTCCACCATGCGACGTCCGGCGCTCGGTGCTGCGAGCGGCATCGGAGTTCTGTGGCTGAGGAAATGACCGAAGTGGATATCGATTTCGGGTCGGTAGTGCTGAAGGGCACGAAGGTAAACGTGTTGTCTCCGGGCCTTCGCCGGGTCGCCCGGCGTCCCGGATACGCGCGCGGTGAAATACTTGACCGCTAGAACTCGATGATGGGGCTGGAGAACTCTCTGTGAGAGGGCGAACAGGTCAAGCCACTTCCACGACGAACCCTTGAGTGCCCCGTAATAAAGGTTGAACCCGTCGACGTAGACGTAGGTTCGCACAGGTATCTCCAAATTGAAGACGGGGCCTCCGAGGAGGCCCCGCGCCCTGCGGTCGAAGCCCCAGGGGGAGTTGGCCGTGACATAGCCCCGAATGTCAGAAAGGTCAAGGGTCGAGGGAGCGACGGGGGATCAGCGCGCCGCGTGCCCGCGCCGACTGAGTCAGTCTTCCTTCTCCGCGCCGAAGGAGCCGAGGACGGCGCCGTTCGTGAACTGAGCGTCGAAGGTGCCGGCCACGGCGGACGGGAACGTGGGCGGGATGTCGACGGGTCCGAAGAACCGGCCGCTCCAGGCGCCCGCCATGCCTTGGTCGCCCTCGGTCGTGCCGCTGAACACGTTGCCGTTCGCGCCAGTGAGGTTTGCACCTGGTTGGTTGCCGAACAGCGCTGCCTGCAGATTAACGCTCCAGGAGTCGATGGGGCTGCCGCGCTGGTCCCCGAAATCCTCGATCGTGCCGACAATGGAGTAGTGCTTGTTGACGGCCACGTCGTCGCCGCCGAAGTAGGCCGTCAGCGTCGCATCGGCGGTGAACTGCCCGCCCGCCCGACTCTGGATTTCACCGTCCAAGGTGAAGGTCCTGATGACGTAGAGACCTGTCGCTGCGCCACTGTAACTGGCCTGACCCTCGAGACTTTGAACGGCACTAATTGGGGACTCGACGGTGCCGCCGGCGAAGGCGGCTGCCATGATGACGGGCTGGTCGTTCTCTTCCGACTCATTCATCCAGTAGCCGAAATGGACGTAGTCGGAGTCCGGCACAGGCACCGGATCTGTCTCGTTATCGGGTGTGAAGTACCAATTGCCGCCTATGGGTAAGCATCCGGCGGGGACCGTCTGTGCGATAAGCTGAAAATCGGCGAGTGTTCGCGATCGGTGGTGGGCACCGTGGTGCCCACCGTGGAGCAGACGGAGGCGATCGCGGATGTCGAATGAACAGCAGGCGAATTTGGGTGCCGAGGCCGAGGCCGGGAAACGCCGCCGGGCCCGGAAGTGGAGCGACGCCGACAAGCGGCGGATCGTTGCGGAGAGCTACGCGCCCGGCGCCACGGTGACGGCGGTGGCGAAGCGCAACGACGTGCGCGCCAATCTGGTGTTCGATTGGCGACGTCGGTTTCGCGAGGAGGATGGCGAGGCCGGGGGCGGCGGGTTCGTGCCGGTGATTGTCACGCCGTCGGGCGATGCACCGCCGGAGGACGGCTACTTCGGCGCAGCGCCGGCGGCCGGGCGGATCGAGATCGCGCTTTCCGGTGGCGTGCGGGTGACGGTTGACGGAACGGTGGATGCCCCTGCGCTGGCGCGGGTGCTTGCGGTCGTGGAGCGCCGATGATCCCGGTCCCGGGCAGCGTGCGGGTGTGGTTGGCGACCGGGGTGACGGACATGCGCCGTGGCATGAACACGCTGGCGCTTCAGGTTCAGGAGGGTCTCGGCCGCGATCCCCACGCGGGGGATCTCTACGTGTTCCGCGGACGCCGCGGCGATCTCGTCAAAATTTTGTGGCATGACGGTCTCGGGTTCTCGCTCTACGCCAAGCGCCTGGAGCGGGGCCGGTTCACTTGGCCGTCGGCATCGGGCGGCGCACTGTCGATCAGCTCGGCGCAGCTCGCCTACCTGCTTGAGGGGATCGAGTGGCGCAACCCGGTTCGCACTTGGCGCCCGTCGCGGGTGGGCTGAGGCCGGGCGAATCACCCTGCGCGATTGGCAATTGCCGTGAGGCTGCGAATCTGATTCATTCCCGGCCATGACGGTCACGGCCCGACGCGACGTTGAAACTCTCGAGGCGGCGCTTGCGGCCTCGGAGGCTCGGGCAACGGCGGCCGAGGAGCAGATCACCTCGCTGAAGCTGATGGTCGAGAAGCTGCGCCGTGCGCTCTACGGGCAGCGCTCGGAGCGCACGGTGCGTCTCCTCAACCAACTGGAGCTTGCGCTCGACGAGCTGACGGCGGACGCGACGGAGGACGATCTCGCGGCCGAGCAAGCCGCGGCCGAGACCACCCAGGTCAAGGGGTTCACGCGCCGCAAGCCGTCGCGCAAGCCCTTCCCCGAGCATCTGCCGCGCGAGCGGGTGGTGGTTCCTGCACCGACATCGTGCGCGTGCTGCGGGTCGGAGCGGCTGTCGAAGATCGGCGAGGACGTGACCGAGACGCTTGAGGTGATCCCGCGCCGGTGGAAGGTGATCCAGACGATCCGCGAGAAGTTCACCTGCCGCGATTGCGAGAAGGTCTCGCAGCCGCCGGCGCCGTTCCACGCGGTGCCGCGAGGTTGGGCGGGTCCGAACCTTCTGGCGACGATCGTGTTCGAGAAATATGGCCAGCACCAGCCGTTGAACCGGCAGCGCGAGCGCTACGCGCGCGAGGGGGTCGACCTGAGCCTGTCGACGCTGGCCGATCAGGTCGGGGCCTGCGCCGTGGCGCTGAAACCGCTGCATGACCTGATCGCCGATCACGTGCTTGCGGCCCGGCGCTTGCACGGCGACGACACTCCCGTCCCGGTGCTGGCCAAGGGCAAGACCGTCACCGGGCGGGCTTGGGCCTATGTGCGTGACGACAGGCCGTTCGGCGGTCCGGATCCGCCGGCCGTGCTGTTCCGATACTCCCGCGACCGTTCGGGCAATCACCCGGTCGAGCACCTGAAGACCTTTGCCGGGGTGCTTCAAGCCGATGCCTATGCTGGCTTCAACCGGCTCTATGTGCCGGGCCGCTCGCCGGGAGCCGTGATCGAGGCCCTGTGCTGGGCTCACAGTCGGAGGAAGTTCTACGAGCTTGCCGATATCGCGGCGAGCAAGAGGCGCGGCGAGCAGGCGCCGCCGATCTCGCCGCTGGCGATGGAGGCGGTGAAGCGGACCGACGCGCTGTTCGACATCGAACGCGAGATCAACGGCAAGAGTGCCGATCAGCGCCTTGCCGTGCGCCGGGAGGCGAGCGCGCCGCTCGTCGCCGATCTCGAGGACTGGATGCGCACGGAGCGTGCCAGGCTGTCGCGCCACGCCTCTGTCGCCAAGGCGATGGATTACATGCTCAGACGCTGGGACGGCTTCACCCGTTTCCTCGATGACGGCCAGATCTGCCTCACGAACAACGCTGTCGAGAGGGCGCTTCGGGTCATCGCTTTGGGACGAAAATCCTGGCTGTTCTGCGGCTCCGATCGCGGCGGAGTGCGGGCGGCGGCGATGTACACCCTCATCGGCACCGCCAAGCTCAACGATGTCGATCCCCAGGCCTGGCTCGCCGATGTTCTCGGACAGATTGCCGATCTGCCGCAAAGCGACCTGCACCAGCTCCTGCCCTGGAACTGGAAGACAGCCCAGCACCAGGCCCTGGCCGCCTAAGCCGGACCTCACCAGAGACACCGTCTTCCCTGCGGCCGAGGCCGCGTCTCTGCGCGGTCCACCGTGAGCGTCACCGTGGGGCTGAGCGTCACTCGCCTGCCCACCTTGGAACTCCCCGTCACGTTCCGCGATTCACCGTCTGCGGTCCCCGCCGGATGCTTACGCCTATGGCGACAAAGCTGCCATCGCTTTCGCCTGTAAGACTGCACCCGGAAACGCACGTGTATGTCCCAGCCACGTCGGCAAACGTGCCGGCGAGAGCTTCGTCATTCGAGTACTGCACCGTCGTCTGCGTACCCGCACTCGGAAAGTCGGTCACGCTGGTGATTCTCTCCACATCGTTCGTGCCGACGGTCAAGGAGTCATTCACCATGTCGGTGTCGGCGTCATTATCGAACGGATAAACGTCGCTGAACGGCGTGTCCTTCGGTGCCTCTTGGTTGCCGTAGATCAGAAACGTATCTGTCGCATCCGACTCATTCGTTCGCTCGTACACCGTGTCGGCCCAGCCGTCGATGTTGGCTCTGGCCGCGTCCGCCATCTCCTCGAGCATGGAGTCTTCGGCGGGCATTCCCGAGCCGTCCGCGTTTAGCAGGTTCGGCGGCGTTGGCGGGGGATCGGCGGCGATCGCCGTGTCGAGCGCCTCGCCGCCGAAGACAGGCATCGGTGGAGGGGACGACCCGCCACCGGACCCGCCGCCGCACGCGGCCAGCCCTCCCGCGAGGCCGCTGGCCAGCAGGACAGTCGTTACCGAGCGAAGGGAGGTGACTTGGCATCTCATGGTGTCGCGTTCCTCAGCAGGGAGAGTCGGTCGGCGCCGGGTGGCATCGCGAGCGAGCCTTGCATGCGTCAGCCGTTTGGGGAGCGGCCTCTCGAAGCATCCCATCAGCGTAGCGACTCGATGAATCCTCAGCGGAAACGGTGGGGCGCTCCGCAAGGCGAGTCAACACGGCGAGGGGAGGGTGAGGGAAGTCACAGCCGGCGGCTTTCCAGCGGGACGGACGATGCGGTGCCGAACCTACACGACGGCGTCGGGGCCCAGCAGCGCCGCGCGGAAGCGGTCCTTGAGGTAAGCGCCGTCGCGGGGCGGGAGGACGCGGGGCAGGGGCTTCGCGTGCACCTTCACCGTGAGGAAGGTGGGACCCGGCGTCTCGTGAACCAGCGGGAGCGCGGCGCGGAGGCCGGCTTCGTCCGCGACCTGCCGCGCCTCGGCGAAGCCGCAGGCGGCGGCCGCGGCGGCGAGGTCGGTGCGGTGTGCGGTATGCGTGGGCTGCATTCCGGTCTCGCCGTGGCGCTCGTTGTCGAGCACGACGATGGCGAGATTGGTCGGCGCCTGGGTCGCGATGGTGGCGAGGCTCGCGAGCCCCATCAGCATGTCGCCGTCGCCCGGCAGCACCAGCACCCGGCGCGCGGGCTGCGCCAGCGCGAGACCGAGCCCGATCATCGATGCGTTGCCCATGGCGCCCCAGAGCGAGAAGTGGAGTGGGTTGTCGCCGAGCGCGGCGCAGTCCCAGGTCGCGGAGCCGAGGCCGGGGACCACCAGCGCGTCGTCGCGACCCTCCAGCAGAACCGCCACAGCATGGCGCCGGTCCAGAGTCGTCTCGGGATACGCGCGGCGCGTCATCCGTCGAACTTCTTGGCGCCGATCACGCGCTGGCCGATGAGGACGGCGGTGGCGGCCCCGCTCTCGAAGGTCAATGCGGCGGCGGCCTCAATGGTCTCGAATGCATCCGCTGCGTCGTCTACGCGGGAGACGATCACGCCGCATTGTTCGAGATGGGCCTGCGTCCCCTGGCCCATGGGGAGCTGCCACGGATTGGTCTCACCCCAATCGCCCCGCATGGTGACCAGCGAAAGGAAGGGAAAGCGGCAGGTGCGGATCAGCGAGAGCGCGGCGATGCAGTTGCCGGCCCCGCTCGACTGCATCAGTAGCGCCGCGCGCTCGCCGCCGAGCCAGGCACCGGCGATCAGCGCCGGGCCTTCCTGCTCGTGGGCCAGCAGCACCGTGCGCATGGTCTCGTCGGCCTCGCACAGGCCGAGCAGTGCAGAGAGGCCCCCGTCAGGCACGTAGGCGATCTGGCGCACGCCCGCCGCGCGCAGCGCCCGATGGGCGTGGGCGCCCCAGCCGGAGCGCTGGTTGTCTGCGCCCCTGCCGGGGGCGACTCCGCTCACCGGCGGTCCCGAACGTCGGGAAATGAAAGAAAGCGCGCGGGCTATTCGGCGCTGACCTGGCCCTTCGCCTCGTCCAGCAGGCGCTCCATCTGCGTGCGGATCAGATGAGCGTCGGCCTCGATGCCCTTCTGCGTCAGGTCGCCGACCACCTTGCGCACCACGTCGTCGTCGCCCGGCTCCTCGAAATCGGCCATGACCACCTGCTTGGCGTAGGCCTCGGCATCGTCGCCCGCGATCCCCATCTTCTCCGCCGCCCACAGGCCGAGAAGCTTGTTGCGCCGGGCGATGACCTTGAACTGAAACTCCTGATCGTGCCTAAACTTCGCCTCGGCGGCTTTCTTGCGGTCATCGAACGTGTTCATACCCCAGGCTCCCAGCCGATGATTGGACGCGCGCGCATTGTGCCAGAGCGGCCCGCGCCGGTCCACGGCGGGCGCGGCCCATTCGGCAGGTAAAGCGCTATGTGTACCCTGGTCATCCTGCGGCGCCCCGGCCACGACTGGCCGGTCGCGATCGCCGCCAACCGCGACGAGATGATCGACCGCCCGTGGCTTGGGCCGGGCCGCCACTGGCCCGAGCGCGCGCATGTCACAGCAGGCCAGGACGCGCTCGCGGGCGGAAGCTGGCTCGGGGTCAACGACGACGGCCTCTGCGCCGGCATCCTCAACCGCACCGGCGCGCTCGGGCCCCAAGCGGGCAAGCGCTCGCGGGGCGAGCTGGTGCTGGATGCGCTGGATCATGCCGACGCGGCGGCCGCGGCCATGGCGCTCGCCGATATCGACGGCGCGGCCTATCGCCCCTTCAACCTCGTGGTGGCCGATTCGGAGGAAGCGTTCTGGCTGCGCCATGACGGCGGCAAGGCACCGGTCTTCCATGCGCTGCCGGAGGGGCTTTCCATGTTCACCGCCCGCGAACGCAACGACTTCGAATCGGCGCGAATTCGCACGCATCTCGAGGACTTCGAGGCAGCGACACCGCCCGATCCCGAGCTGGGCGCCTGGGAGGATTGGGCCCGGCTGCTCGCCCGCGGCGCGCGCGACTCGGGCGGCGAGCCGGAGGCCGCCATGTGCATTGAGCCTCTCGGCGGATTCGGCACGGTGAACGCCTCGCTGATCGCCCTGCCCCGGCCCGGCCGGCCCGGCATCGCTCCCGTGTGGCTTTTCGCGCCAGGGCCACCCAATCGTCAACGTTTTGAAAACATTGAGTTTTAGTACGGGATGGCGGCGGCCGCTGTGCCCGGCTTGCCCGGCACGACCGACGACAGGCAATTGTACTGGCCCCTTGTTCTGACTATGTTGGCAAGGTAACGGGCGGGCACAGCGCCAACCCGGCGCGACGCCCCCCACATCGAGGATCCCCACCATGTCCCGTCGCAGGCGGATCTACGAAGGCAAGGCGAAGGTCCTTTACGAAGGGCCCGAGCCCGGCACCCTCGTGCAGTACTTCAAGGACGACGCCACCGCATTCAACAACAAGAAGCAGGGGGTGATAACCGGCAAGGGCGTGCTCAACAACCGCATCTCCGAGCACTTGATGGCGCGCCTCAACGAGATCGGCGTGCCCACCCATTTCATGCGCCGGCTCAACATGCGCGAGCAGCTGATACGCGAGGTGGAGATCATCCCGGTCGAGGTGATCATCCGCAACTACGCCGCCGGCACGCTGGTCAAGCGGCTCGGCCTCAAGGAGGGCGTGCAGCTGCCGCGCTCCATCGTCGAGTACTGCTACAAGAACGACGAGCTCGACGACCCGCTGGTTTCGGAGGAGCACATCACCGCCTTCGGCTGGGCGACGCCGCAGGAGCTCGACGACATCCTCTCCATGTCGCTCCGCATCAACGACTTCCTCAGCGGTCTGTTCCACGGCATCGGCATCAGGCTGGTGGACTTCAAGCTGGAGTTCGGCCGGCTCTGGCACGGCGAGGACATGCGCATCGTGCTCGCCGACGAGATCACGCCCGACAGCTGCCGGCTCTGGGATATCGAGACCAACGAGAAGCTGGACAAGGACCGCTTCCGCCGCGATCTCGGCCGGGTCTCCGAGGCCTATCAGGAGGTCGCCCGGCGGCTCGGCCTGATGCCCGAGACGGCGGTGGTGCAGGAAGTGAACGGCGCCGGCAACGACGACGAGCGCGCGTGAGACCGCGTGCGAGCCCGAGTTCACATCACCCTCAAGCCCGGCGTTCTCGACCCCCAAGGCAAGGCGATCGCGAGCACGCTCGCGCGCATGGGATTCGCGGGCGTGGAGGACGTGCGCCAGGGCAAGTACCTGGAGCTCGACCTGGCCGAGACCGACCCGGTCGCCGCCCGCGAGCAGCTCGACGCCATGTGTGCGCGCCTGCTCGCCAACACCGTGATCGAGGACTACACCATCGACCTCGCCGAATGAGCCGGCGCGCGGCCTCGGCCTCCTCGCACCATGGTCCGGTGCACGGGGCGTGGCGCCCGCGCCATGATCGCGCCAGGCAATGCGAGAGGGAGAGGGCCGCGGCGGTCGGCGGGAAGATGAGCAGGCGTACGTCGGCGGAGATGACGAAGCCCGTCGTCCGTCCCGACAGCGGGCCATGCGACCGGGCTGCCCGTCCCACGGAATCCCACTTATCCCACGCAATCCCACTTATCCCACCGAATCCCACTCATCCCACGGCATCCCACTTATCCCACTCAATCCCACTTAATCCCGCTTATCCCACGGAATCCCACCGATCCCGCTTGATCCAGCCTAATCCCACTTATCCCGCGGAATCCCACTTATCCCACTTGATCCCGCTTAATCCCACTTATCCTGCGGGATCCCACTTATCCCACTTGATCCCGCTTAATCCCGGCGAATCCCGCATCAGAGTCTTTTGTTCCATCCCACCTCCCCCTGTCCCCCTCCCCCCAAAGGGCGGAGGGGGAACGTGGTGGCGCCATCGACTCCCCCTCTCCGCCCCTGGGGGCGGAGAGGGCCGGGGTGAGGTGGGGGCGCTTGTTCGTGTTCTTCTGGCGGCGGGGGCGGGATGAGAGCTGCCGTCGTCGTCTTTCCCGGCTCGAACTGCGACCGGGACGTCATGGTGGCGCTGGAGGCCAGTGCAGGCCGGGCGCCGGCGATGGTCTGGCACGACGAGACCGCGCTGCCGGCCTGCGACCTGATCGTGCTGCCGGGCGGCTTCGCCCACGGCGACTACCTGCGCGCGGGCGCCATGGCGGCGCGCTCGCCGGTGATGGCGGACGTGGTGAGGCGGGCCAAGGCGGGCGTTCACGTGCTGGCCATCTGCAACGGCTTCCAGGTGGCGACCGAGGCCGGGCTGCTGCCCGGTGCGCTGATGCGGAACGCGGGGCTCCGCTTCGTCTGCCGCTGGGTCAGCCTGCGTGTGGAGGAGGCCGCGAGCCCCTTTACCGCCGGCTACGAAGCCGGACAGGTGGTGCGGATGCCGGTCGCCCATCACGAGGGCAACTACTGCGCCGACAAGGAGACTCTGGCCCGGCTGGAAGGCGAGGGACTGGTGGCCTTCCGCTACGTGGGCGGCGACGGCGCGGCCGATGGCGAGGCCAACCCCAATGGCTCCGCCGCCGAAATCGCCGGCATCCTCAACCCGGCGCGGACGGTGCTGGGGCTGATGCCGCATCCCGAGCGCGCCGCGGAGCCTGCGCTGGGCGGCGCGGACGGACGCCCGATGTTCGATCGGTTGGTGGAGGCGCTCTCGTGAGCGGTGCGGTGCGCGCGATGCCGGACGTGCCGGTCACGCCGGCGCTGGTGGCCGAGCACGGGCTGAGCACGGACGAGTACGCGCGCATCGAGCGGGTCATGGGGCGCGCGCCCAACCTGACCGAGCTCGGCATCTTTTCGGCGATGTGGAACGAGCACTGCTCCTACAAGTCGTCCCGGGTGTGGCTGCGCAAGCTGCCGACCGAGGCGCCCTGGGTCATCTGCGGGCCGGGGGAGAACGCCGGCGTGGTGGATATCGGCGACGGCCAGGCGGCGGTCTTCAAGATGGAGAGCCACAACCACCCCTCCTTCATCGAGCCCTATCAGGGCGCGGCGACGGGCGTCGGCGGCATCCTGCGCGACGTGTTCACCATGGGCGCGCGGCCGGTGGCGAGCCTCGACGCGCTCCGCTTCGGCGCGCCGGGCCACCCCAAGACCCGCCACCTGGTGGCAGGTGTGGTCGCCGGCATCGGCGGCTACGGCAACTGCATCGGCGTGCCGACGGTGGGCGGCTCCTGCGCCTTCGATGCAGCCTACGACGGCAACATCCTGGTCAACGCCATGACCGTGGGCGTCGCGCCGGCGGACCGCATCTTCTACGCCGCCGCCGAGAACGCGGTGGGCAATCCCGTCGTGTACGTCGGCGCCAAGACCGGGCGCGACGGCATCCACGGCGCCACCATGGCATCCGCCGCCTTCGGCGAGGGCACCGAGGAGAAGCGCCCGACCGTTCAGGTCGGCGATCCCTTCACCGAGAAGCTGCTGATGGAGGCCTGCCTCGCGCTGATGGCGACCGATGCGATCATCGCGATCCAGGACATGGGGGCCGCCGGCCTCACCTGCTCGTCGGTCGAGATGGCGGACAAGGGTAGTGCAGGGATCGAGCTCGACCTCGACAAGGTGCCGGTGCGCGAGAGCGCCATGACGCCCTACGAGATCATGCTTTCCGAGAGCCAGGAGCGCATGCTCATGGTGATTCGCCCGGAAGCTGCGGACGATGCGCGGGCGGTCTTCGAGAAGTGGGGCGTCGACTTCGCCGTGATCGGCCGGGTGACGGAGACGGGCCGCTTCGTGCTCAAGGCCGGCGGCGCCGTGGTGGGCGACTTGCCGGTGCGCCCACTGGTGGACGAGGCGCCCATCTACGAACGGCCCTACGAGCTCACGCCGAGGCCGGCGCCGCTGGCGCGCACGCCGGATCACGTGGCGTCCGCGCCCGACCCCATGGCGGCGCTGCAGACGCTGCTCGCCGCGCCCGATCTCTGCTCCAAGCGCTGGGTCTGGGAGCAGTACGACCACATGGTGATGGCGGACACGGTGCAGCCGCCGGGGGGCGATGCCGCCGTGGTGCGCGTCCACGGAACGCAGAAGGGGCTTGCGCTCACCGCCGACTGCACGCCGCGCTACTGCGCCGCCGACCCGGCCTCGGGCGGGGCGCAGGCGGTGGCCGAGGCTTGGCGCAACCTGACGGCAGTGGGTGCCCGGCCGCTCGCTATTACGGATTGCCTCAACTTCGGCAATCCCGAACGGCCGCAGGTCATGGGCCAGTTCGCGGGCTGCATCGAGGGCATGGCCGAGGCCTGCCGGGCGCTGGACTTCCCGGTCGTCTCGGGCAACGTCTCCTTCTACAACGAGACCGAGGGCGCCGGCATTCTGCCCACGCCGTCGGTCGGCGGGCTCGGACTGATCGCCGATCTCGGGCGCATGTGCACCCCCGCCCTCAAGGCGCCGGACGAGGCGCTGCTGCTGGTGGGCGGGGACGGCGGCCATCTGGGCCGCTCCCTCTTTCAGCGCGAGATCGAGGGCCGGGAGGAGGGGTCGCCACCCGCCGTCGACCTCGCCGCCGAGCGGCGCCACGGCGACTTCGTCAGGCGCCGGATCGAGGCCGGAGTGGTTTCCGCCTGCCACGACATCTCCGACGGTGGGCTGCTGGTGGCGCTCGCCGAGATGGTGCTCGCGGCGCTCGATACGGGCCGCACCATCGGCGCCCGGATCGCCGTGCCGGCGGGGGTGCCCAGCGCCACCGGCTGGCTCTTCGGCGAGGACCAGGGGCGGTACCTCGTGAGCGCGCCGCAGGCGCACGCCGCAGCGCTCGCAAAGGAGGCGGAGGGCGCTGGAGTCCCGGTCTCCGCCATCGGGTCCACGGGCGGGGCCGCGTTGACACTCGACCGCGCAGGTGCCATATCGATAGCAGCGCTCCGCCGCATCCACGAAGAGTGGCTGCCGGCCTACATGGCCGGCGAGGCGGAGCACGAATGCTGAGCGCACCACCGGAGAGAACCGCCGATGCCCATGGACGTTCAGGAGATCGAGCAGCTCATTCGAGAGGCGCTCCCGGACGCCCAGATTCATATCGACGACCTGCGCGGCGACGGCGATCACTACGCGGCGCGCGTGGTGTCGGCCGCGTTCGCCGGAAAGTCGCGGGTGGAGCAGCATCAGATGGTCTATCGCGCGCTGCGCGGGCGGATGGGCGATCAGCTGCACGCGCTCGCGCTCCAGACCAGCGTCCCCGTGGACGCCTAACATGTTGAAAACGAAAGGGGATTTCGCATGATCGAGGCCACGACCAGCGCACCGGTCGACAATCGCATCCGGGGCCTCATCGACGAGCACGACGTCGTCCTGTTCATGAAGGGGACGCCCGTGTTCCCGCAGTGCGGCTTCTCCGCCACGGTGGTGCAGATGCTCTCGCTGCTCGGCGTGCGCTTCAAGGGCTTCGACGTGCTCGAGGACCCCGAGGTGCGCCAGGGCATCAAGCGCTTCAGCGACTGGCCGACGATCCCGCAGCTCTACGTCAAGGGCGAGTTCGTGGGCGGCTGCGATATCGTCCGCGAGATGTACGAGACCGGCGAGCTCTTGGAGCTCCTGAGCACCAAGGGTGTCAGCGTCGAGCCTCGCGCTTGACCCCACTGCCGCCGGCGGCAATCGCCAGCTACCACGCCCACGTCTATTACGAGACAGCGACGCGGCCCAGCGCTGCGGCGGTCAGGACCGACCTGATCGCGCGCTTCCCCGTGCGGCTCGGGCGCTGGCGCGACAAGCTGGTCGGCCCGCACCCCATGCACATGTTCCAGGTGGCCTTCGAGCCGGCGCTCTTCGCGGAGCTCGTGCCCTGGCTGATGCTCAACCGCCGGGGTCACTCGGTTCTGGTTCACCCCAACACCGGCGACGATCTCGCCGATCACCGCGACTACCCCCTCTGGCTCGGCGAGCGGCTCGCTCTCAACTTCGGCGTGTTCGATTGACGGCAAAGGCGGATTGGCATATGTATGGCATATGCCAATCCAGTCGCGGAGGTTAGTAGGACATGTCGGTGCCCGCACGTCACGCCCGCCTGTTCCGCAACGGCCGCAACCAGGCAGTGCGAATCCCGCGCGAGTTCGAGTTGGCGGCTGACGAGGTCGTCATTTATCGAGAGGACCATCGGCTGGTCATCGAGCCCGTCGAGCGGCGTCCCTCGCTGGCGGAACTCTTGGTGAGTTGGGGTCCTCTCGATGAGGAGATCCCGGAGATCGACGATCCGCCGACGACGCCGGAAGACATTTTCTAGTATGGCGGCGCTTCGTTACCTATTGGACACGAACGCTGTATCGCAGTTGGTCAGTCGACCGGGCGGCGAGTTGGCCCAGCGAATAGCCGCTCTCGAACCGGGTAGCGTCGCAATCAGTGTGATCGTCGCGGCAGAGCTTCGCTACGGCATCCACCGCCGCGGCTCGGCACGCCTGACAGAGAGATTGGAAGCGGTGTTCTCTACGATCGACGTGCTTCCTTTGGAGGAGCCCGCAGATCGACACTACGGCGCCATCCGAAGCGATCTTGAGCGGATCGGCCGGCCGATCAGCCACAACGATCTTTTCATCGCTGCACACGCACGAGCGCTGGGCGTGACTCTCGTTACCAACAACGTCCGCGAATTCACCCGCGTGCCCGATCTCGCAGTTGAGGACTGGCAGTAAGGAAAATTGCGGGGCTGTGGCTGGCCCTCACCCTCCCAGCCAGAGGTCGGATACGGGGCCGCTGCCGCCTGCGAGCGGGTCGGTCGCGGGCAACGGGACCGCGGCGATGGAGGCCCTGATCGCGGGCATCTCCGCGTCGCCCACGACTTTCAGCGCCAAGCCCTCGGTATCGTCACGCGCGTTCGAGACCTCGGCATCCTGGTTCGACAGCACGCAGAGGTCGGGCTGCTGACCGGGCGGGTAAGCGCCGACGCTGACGTACCCTGGCTTGTCGTCGAGCCGGCAGTGCACCACGCCTGCCGGGATCAGCACGGCGTCGCCGGCCTTCACGTCGACCACCGGCCCCTCCGGCCCGCCGAACTGGAGCCGCGCCGCGCCGCGCGCGCACCCCACCACCTCGTGGGCGATGGAGTGGTAGTGGTGGAAGGGAAAGGTATCGCCGCGAAAGCCGTCGCCCCAGCCGTTGGAGTCGAAGTGGCGCTCGACCGCCGCCTCCGGCTCGCTGGCGCCGACATCGATGGCGCCCCGATAGACGATGAGCGGCAGCGCCCCGTTGTTGGGGCTGGTGCCGGCTTCCTTCAGCAGATGATGCTCGAATGCCAACGCGCCCATCACGCTCCTCCCTGAGCCTCGGATTCCCAGGGCAGACAAAAGCCGGGATGGGGCGCCCTGTCAATTGGCAGGGCGGGGGTCGTGAGCGCGCGGGGTTTACCGCGAGTAGTACTCGATGACGAGGTTGGGCTCCATCTGAACCGGATAGGGCACATCGGCGAACTTGGGCGCGCGGATGAAGCGGCCCTCCATCTTGTCGTGGTCGACCTCCAGATAGTCCGGCACGTCGCGCTCCGGCGAATCGATCGCCTCCAGCACCAGCGGCAGCTGCTTGGAGCGCTCGCGCACCGTGATGCGGTCCTCGTCCTTCACCAGGTAGCTCGGGATCGTGACCCTGCGGCCGTTGACCAGAATGTGGCCGTGGTTCACGAACTGCCGCGCCGCGAACACGGTCGGCACGAACTTCATGCGGTAGACGACGGCATCGAGGCGCCGCTCCAGCAGCCCGACCAGGTTCTCGCCGGTGTCGCCCTTGCGGTCGCCGGCGATGTGGTAGTAGCGGCGGAACTGCTTCTCGGTGATGTTGCCGTAGTAGCCGCGCAGGCGCTGCTTGGCCGCGAGCTGCACGCCGAAGTCGGACGGCTTGCGCCGCCGCTGGCCGTGCTGCCCTGGCCCGTAGTCGCGCCGGTTGGTGGGGCTCTTGGGGCGGCCCCAGAGGTTGACGCCGAGGCGCCGGCAAATCTTGTACTTCGACTGCTGTCGCTTGCTCATCGTGCCCGTGCCGGTGGGAGAATCGCGTGTGCCCGCGGCCTCCGGCAGCGAGCCGGGCGCACTATAGCCGCAGGCGGGGGGGTGTCAATCGGCCGAGCAGGAACAATTTTTAGTCGCGCTGCGGGCTGGGGATGAGTGAGATCACGCACGCTGCGGCTGTTTCGGGGGAACCCCGAATCTGCCTGATGGACGTCACGGTGGTCGCTCGAAGCCGCCGGGCGGCGTTTTCGGCCTGGACGGGCCGAGCGGTTTCGCCGCGCCGCCCTGCGGCACGTGCATGCGTGGCAGTGGGGGGCGCGGTATCAGCCGATGGGCGCGATCATGACCGCGTCGAGGGCCTCCTGGGCACGGGCGGCGTAGTGCCGGTTGGCCTCCGGTACGTAGCGGAAGCGGCCGTCGCAGCGCACGATGGCGATGGCCGCGTTGCTCAAGCAGGCCAGATTCCTGGGCAGGTGGCGCACGTACGCCCGGCAGCGATCTTCGTCGTAGGTGAAGTCGCGCACATAGTGGAGCCTGTTCTCGATGTGCCAGTGGTTGCGCACCAGTTCGAGCAACTCCTCGGGTCCGGCGCGCTCTGGGCCAAGCGAGGTAACGCTGTAGGTCACCTCGATGCTGCGCTTGCCGGTCTTGATGATCTCGCGCTCTCGTTCGATGCACATCGCCTGGCGCCGCCCGTGGAGGTTGGCATAGCCGTCCCACTCGGCAGCGGAGAGGTCGACCGCGGCGCAGCGCCGGCGCTCGATGCGGCCATGGCCCTTGTCGACGGTTTCGTGCGAGGGCGCATCGCTGAAGTCGATCGCCTTGAGGTCTTCGAGGATGGTCTCCTGATTGTCCTTGACGGCACTGATCACGTAGTCGGCACGGCGCCCAAGGAGGCACCGCGCGGTCTCGTGCTGGGCGTGCATGGCATCCATGGTGACGATCCGGCCCGTGAGGTCGAGGCCGCCGGAGAGTTCGCGCACGGCCGGGATTTCGTTGCTCTTGGCGTCGACCTCGACCTGGCCGAGGACGACGCCGGTGTCATGCTCCACCGCTGCGACCATCATCCTGCGCCCGTCCTCGGTCTGCTTGGATGCGCCGCGCAGGTCCTTGCCGTCCATGGCGACGGGCGCTTGCGCGCTGTTCTGCTGGCCGGTCCACTGGCCGATCGCGTTGTCCAGGGTTTCCGGCGGCAGCGCGGCAAGGACGTTGTGGAAGGTGGTGATCGCGGGCGGGGTATAGCACTGCTTGGACGGGCTCCAGAAGGCACCGACCGCCTTGAGCTGCTCCTGGGAGAGCAGGGCGGCGAACTGGGCGAATGCGTTCACCCCCCGGTAGCCGGCAAGGCGGGCGGCGACGGCAAGCGTCAGAATGGTGTTGAGCGCATAGCGCTTTCCCCGGGCATGGCGGTACTCGGGCACCTCGCCGAGGCACTCGAACAGGCTGCGCAGCCGGGGCGCGGCCATCGGCTCGGTGTGCTGCTCGGTGGCCCAGTTTGGCGGCATCTCGGTCTGGCTCAGCGCCTCGGGGGCGCCGTCTGTCAGGTCGAACACGAAGACCTCCTTGGGCTGGCCGTGGTGACGCCAGCGCGCCGCCCCTCCGGGCTCGCGGGCAAAGCCGCGGGTCAGTCCCAGCGAGCGCCAGTTGGCTGCGAGGTAGCAGGTGCCGGCGAAGCGCGAGACGTCCACGAACGTCTCCGCCAGAAGAGCCGGATATCCATGCGCCGCCTGCATGTCCGCAGACAGCCGTCGCAGGCTCAGCCCCAGCACACGGGAGGCCAGGTTGGGCACCCGCTCAGGCGTCAGGATGACGAAGCGCGAGTTGTTGGCGATCAGATGCAGGCGTCGGAACTGCTGCTCCGCCGACCACCCGATCCAGCGATCCCGCGCGCCCAGCTTGAACGCGCCGGGCTGCCAGCCGATCAGCGCGAGCCAGGTCTCGCCGTGTACAGCGACATGACGCAGGCCCTTGCCGATGACGCCGTGGAACGCCAGGTAGTGGTGCTCCTCCACCAACCGGTCCCAGCGCCGGTGCTCCTGCGCGCCCCAGGTCGGACGCACCGTGACCGCGCGCAGATCAATGGACGAATCCGGGATCGGCAGCGTCGCCATGAGCGGCACACTGCCACATCGAGAAAGGAATGGCCAGCGCCGACTTCAGCTCACCCTGCGCGACGGGCAGACAATAAATTCGCCCTGATCGGCCGAGCCCGGCGGTTCGCGCCGCCGGGGCCGCTCGCCGGTAAGCGAGCGCACGACGCCGCGTAGGGTCTGCACGTCCTGGCGGGTCATCGAGATACGCTCGAACATGGTGCGCATGTTCTGCACCATCTTGGGGCGCATCTCGGCCGTCGGGAAGAAGTCGCGGTCGTCGAGCGCGCCTTCGAGATGCCGGAAGAAGTGCAGGAGCTCGTCCTTGGTGGCGGGCCGGGCGCTCCCCGTCGGTGGCGGCTGTTCCTCTTCTTCCTCCGGCGGGGTGCTCACGAGGCGCCACTCGTAGGCCATGATCAGGACCGCCTGCGCCAGGTTGAGCGAGGCGAAGGCGGGATTGAGGGGAATCCGGACGATGGCGTCGGCGAGCACCAGCTCCTCGTTCTTGAGGCCGGCCTTCTCCGGCCCGAAGAGGAGGCCGAGGCGGGCGCCCCGGCGCCCCGCATCGCGCAGCGCCGTGACAGCCGGGCGCGGCGCGAGCTCCGGCTTCAGCAGCTCGCGCGGCCGCGCCGTGGTGGCGTGAACCACGTTGAGGTCGGCCACGGCCTCCTCCACGGTGGTGCAGAGGCGCACGCCGTTCAGCACCGCGTCCGCGCCCGAGGCCGCGCCCAGCGCCTTCACGTTGGGCCAGCCGTCGCGAGGCTGGACCAGGCGCAGGTCGGAGAGGCCGCAGTTCAGCATGGCGCGGGCTGCGGCGCCGATGTTCTCGCCGAGCTGGGTGCGCACGAGGATCACCGCCGGCGCCCCCGCATCGACATGGGCCGCAGCGCAGGCCTTGCGCCGGTCGGTCCCCGCCACGGCTCAGCCTGCGGTGGGGAGGAGGCGCCCCCGGCCGCCGGCTAGCGCAAAATTCGACCGGACGGGGTCCAATCCGGTTGGTGCACGGTACTCCCCGATCGGAAACAGTGCGGCCCGAGCGGCCCCCACCTCACCCCGGCCCTCTCCGCCCCCAGGGGCGGAGAGGGAGAATAGGCGGCGCCGTCTACGTCCCCCCTCCGCCCTCCGGGGGGAGGGGGAAAGGGGGAGGTGGGGAGCGTTCGGGTCGCCGTGAACCGGTTTGGTCGGACAGTGCTCTAGGCGCGGCGCCACAGCGTGCCCTCCGGCTTGTCTTCGAGGACGATGCCGTCTGAGGCCATCGCGTCGCGGATGCGGTCGGCCTCGGCGAAGTCGCGCTGGGCCCGCGCGGTCGCGCGGGCGGCGATCAGCGCCTCGATCTCGGCATCGCTCATGCCGCCTTCCTGGCCTGCGCCGCGGAACCAGGCCTCGGGGTGCGCCTGCAGCAGACCGAGCAGGGCGCCGGAGCCGCGCAGCGCGGCGCAGGCCCGCGCCCGCTCCGCCTCGTCGCCGGCGCGATTGAGCTCGCCGGCAAGGCGGTGGAGGGCTGCGAGCGCCTTCGGCGTGTTGAGGTCGTCGCAAAGCGCGGCCTCCACTTCGGGATCGACGTTGTCTTCCACGCCATTCGCCGCAGCGCCCGCGTTGCGCAGCGCGGTGTAGAGGCGGTCCAGGTTGGCCCGCGCCTGTGCGATGCCATCGGCGGTCCAATCCATCGGATGCCGATAGTGCGTGCTCAAGAGGACCAGACGGTTCACCTCGCCCGGTGCCTCGTCCAGCGCGTCGCGGATGGTGATGAAGTTGCCGAGGGACTTCGACATCTTCTCGCCCTCCACGGTGAGCCAGCCGTTGTGCACCCAGTGGCGCGCGAAGGGCGGGCCGGGGCAGGCGCATTCGCTCTGCGCAATCTCGTTCTCGTGGTGGGGAAAGACCAGGTCGAGACCGCCGCCGTGAATGTCGACGGTCTCGCCGAGGTAGGCGCGGCTCATGGCCGAGCACTCGATGTGCCAGCCGGGCCGCCCGCGGCCCCAGGGGCTCTCCCAGCCCGGCAGGGTCTCGTCGCTCGGCTTCCACAGCACGAAGTCCGCCGGGTCCCGCTTGTAGGGCGCGACCTCGACGCGCGCGCCCGCGATCATCTCGTCGCGGTTGCGGCCGGAAAGCGCCCCGTAGCGAGGCGCCGAGGGCACATGGAAGAGCACGTGACCCTCCGCCTCGTAGGCGTTGCCGGCGGCGACCAGCGCCTCGATCAGCGCGGTCATCTCCGCGATGTGCGCCGTCGCCCGCGGCTCCACATCGGGCGGCAGGGCGCCCAACGCGGCGATGTCCTCGTGGAACGCCTTGGTGGTGCGCGCGGTGATGGACTCGATGGGCTCGCCGGTCTGGCGCGAGGCTTCGTTGATCTTGTCGTCGACGTCCGTGATGTTCCGGACGTAGGTGACGGACGGGTAGAGCCGCTTCAGCAGCCGGTAGAGCACGTCGAACACCACGATGGGCCGCGCGTTGCCGACGTGGGCGAGGTCGTAGACCGTGGGCCCGCAGACATACATGCCGACATGGCCGGGGCGGACAGGGTCGAGCGGCTCGCGCTTGCGGGTCAGCGTGTTGTGCAGCGTGAGTGTCATGGCTCAACCGGTCCCGCGGTAGCGGTTGGTGATGGGATATCGGCGGTCCTTGCCGAAGGAGCGCAGCGTGAGCTTGATGCCCGGCGGCGCCTGGCGCCGCTTATACTCCGCGATGTCGAGCATCCGCCAGATGCGCGCCGCAGTCTCCGCCGCGTGGCCGCGGGCGACGATCTCCTCGGTCGAGCGTTCCTCCTCCACCAGGCCGCGCAGCACGTCGTCCAGCACCTCGTAAGGGGGCAGCGTGTCCTGATCGGTCTGGTCGGGGCGAAGCTCCGCGCTCGGCGGCTTGTCGATGATCGCCTCGGGGATCACCGGCCCCTGCGGCCCCTTGAGTCCCTCCATCCAATTGCCGTTGCGCCAGCGCGCCATCTCGAACACGTCGGTCTTGTAGACATCCTTCAGAACCGAGTAGCCGCCGCACATGTCGCCGTAGAGGGTCGCGTAGCCGACGGACATCTCCGACTTGTTGCCGGTGGTAAGCACCATGTGGCCGAGCTTGTTGCTGATCGCCATCAGGATGACGCCGCGCACCCTTGCCTGGATGTTTTCCTCGGTCTCGTCCGCGTCACGGCCGTCGAAGATCGGCGCCAGCATGCCGCCGAGCGCGTCCACCGCCGGCTCGATCCCCACCTCCTCGTGAGGGACACCGAGCAGGCGCGCGCATTCCGCCGCGTCGTCAAGGGAGGACTGCGCCGTGTAGCGAGACGGCATGGCGAAGCAGAGGACCCGGTCGGCGCCCAAGGCATCGACGGCGACGGCAGCCGTCAGCGCGGAGTCGATACCGCCGGAGAGCCCGATCAGCACGCCGGGGAAGCCGTTCTTTCCAACGTAGTCGCGGAGCCCCAGCGTCATGGCGCGATAGATTGCCGCATAGCCCTCGGGCAGCGCGGCGCGCGGGCCCGGCGCGCAGTGCCAACCGTCGCTCTCCCGCGTCCAACCGGTAAGCAAGACCGATTCCTGGAAGGCCGGCGCCTGCGCGGCGAGGCTGTGGTCGGCATTGAGGACGAAGGAAGCGCCGTCGAAGACAAGCTCGTCCTGCCCGCCCACTTGGTTCGCGTAGATCAACGGCAGTTCGGTCTCGCCGATGCGCGCGACGGCGAGGTTGAGGCGGGTGTCACCCTTGTCGCTCTCGAAGGGCGAGCCGTTGATGGCGATCATGATCTCGGCGCCCGATTCCACGAGGCACTCGGCAACCTCGGGGAACCACATGTCCTCGCAGATCATGACGCCGAGGCGGACGCCGCGAAACGGGATCGGCCCCGGCAGGCCGGCGCGCGCGAACACCCGCACCTCGTCGAAGACGCCGTAGTTGGGCAGCTCGTACTTGTAGCGCTGCGCCGCGACGCGGCCCTCGTCGAGCAGGAGCACGGCGTTGTAGAGCTTGCCGTCGTCGACCCAGGGAGTGCCGACGAGGAGCGCGGGCCCGTCGTCCGCCGTCGCCGTCGCGAGTGCTTCCACGACCTTTCGCGACTGCTCCTGGAACATCGGCTTGAGCACGAGGTCCTCGGGCGGGTAGCCGGTGACCACGAGCTCGGTGCAGACCACGAGGTCGGCGCCCAGGGCCGCGGCCTCGGCGCGGGCGCGCAGGATCAGCGCCTTATTGCCCTCCAGGTCCCCCACGGTGGGATTGAGCTGGGCGAGTGCGATGGCGAGCGTGTCGGTCATGGTCGGCCGGTTATACACAAAGGAGCCGGCAGTTGCCGGCCCCGATTGCCGCTACGCGCCCGACTCGCGTGGCCTCGGCGGGCGCCCCTAGCGCGAGCGGGGCGATCCGTCCGCGCCGTTGCGCAGCAGGAACTCTCGGCCGAGCTTGACCCGCGCCGTGCCGTCGTAGTCCACCACGTCCGCTGTCGCGAAGGTCTCGGACCAGTTCTCGGGCAGGAACGAGCCGGTGCCGATCACGTCGATGGGCGCATTGACGCTGGCCATGACCCTGCACTTGGCCGGGCCGAAGCCGGAGCTTGCGACGATCTTCACCTTCTCGAAGCCGGCCTCGTCGAGCGCCGCGCGCAGGTGGAAGAGCGCTGCGGCGCTGACGCCGGTGCCATGCAGCCAGCGCAGCTCCGCTTCGGTGCGGTATTCGCGCACGGCATTGGGGCTGTAGCGCTCCAGCACGGCGTAGGACCTCGCCATGTCCAGGCCCTCGACATAGCGGCTGCCGTGGGTATCGAGGCGGATGCTCAGCTCGCCGTCCGCGGCGAGGTCGGGGAAGCGCCGGCACACGGCGAGCGTGTCGCTGATCTCCTGCCCGTAATAGTCGACGAGCACGGTCATCGGCTCGCCCGCGAAGATCTCGTGATACATCTCAGCGGCGCGGAGCGTGGAGCCCGCGTAGCCGATGAAGGCGTGGGGCATGGTGCCGTAGCCCCGCTGATTACCGAAGTAGTGAGCGGTGGCGTCAGTGGCATTGCCGATGAAGCCGACGGCGCCGCACTCCTGCTTCGCCGCCTTCGAGCCCACGCTCGCCGCGTAGGCCATCATCTCGGCCATCTCCAGGCCCGCGCAATGGCGCGCGTCCATCGCCAGGAACGCAACCTTGGGCAGACTCCGCGACATGGCGTAGGCGTTGTAGGCGGCGACGCAGACGGCGCCCAGCCGCTGCAAGTAAAGCGTCTCCAGATCGACGAGGTGACGGAAGGAGCCAGAGAGATACATGAGCGGCTCGCCGGCGCCCACCCAATCGCCTTCCTCGAACCGGCAGTCGATAGTGAATTCGGTGCCACGCTCGGCAGCGACCGAATTCAGCCACTCTATCATCAGGCGGGGCGCGAAACAGACCGGCCGCCGCATGAACAGCGCGTAAGTGACCCGGGCGTCGCCGAAGCGGCCGATGGCCTTGCGGGTGCGCGTGAAATAGCGGTCGGTGTAGCGCTCGACCTCGCGATCGGGAGGGCCGCTGTGGGGCAACATCGTGAGCCCCTGCGCCGCTAGCCGTGCAGCGCCCGAGGCTGCGCGGCGGCCGATCGCTCCTCCCTCAAATGCTCGGAGATGAGGAAGGCGAGCTCCAGCGCCTGCGAAGCGTTGAGCCGCGGGTCGCAGTGGGTGTGGTAGCGGTCGGAGAGGTTTTCCTCGGTAATCGCCTGGGCGCCACCCAGGCACTCTGTCACATCCTGGCCGGTCATCTCGAAGTGCACTCCGCCGGGATGCGTGCCCTCGGCCCGGTGCACCGCGAAGAAGCCTCGTACCTCCGACATGACCTGGTCGAAGACGCGGGTCTTGTAACCGTTGGACGACTTGATCGTGTTGCCGTGCATCGGATCGCAGGCCCAGACCACGTGCCGGCCTTCGCGCTGGACCGCCCGCACGAGGGGCGGTAGCTTGCCTTCGACGGCCTCGTGCCCCATGCGCGAGATCACGGTGATCCTGCCGGGCTCGTTGCCCGGGTTGAGCCTGTCGATGAGGTCGAGCAGGCTGTCCGGTTCCAGGCTGGGGCCTGCCTTGAGCCCGATGGGATTGCCGACGCCGCTCAGGAAGTCGACGTGGGCGCCGTCCGGCTGACGGGTGCGGTCGCCGATCCAGAGCATGTGCGCCGAACAGTCGTACCACTCGCCGGTGGTGGAATCGATCCTGGTCAGCGCCTGCTCGTACTCGAGGATCAGGGCCTCGTGGGAGGTGTAGAACTCGGTCTCCCGAATCTGGGGCGAGGTCTCCTCGGTGAGCCCGCAGGCCTCCATGAAGTCGAGCGTCTCGCCGATCTGATTGGCCAGAGCCTCGTAGCGTGTGCCTTGCGTGCTCTGGGCGACGAAGCCCAGATTCCAGCGGTGCACGGCGCGGAGGTTGGCGTAGCCGCCGTGGGCTAGCGCCCGCAGCAGGTTTAGGGTCGACGCGGACTGGCCGTAGGCCCGGAGCAGGCGTTGCGGCACGGGTGTCCGCTCTTCCTCGTTGAAGGCCATGCCATTGATCATGTCGCCCCTGTAAGCGGGGAGCGTCATGTCGCCCACGGTCTCGGTGTCCGACGAGCGCGGCTTGGCGAATTGGCCTGCCAGCCTGCCGACCTTGACCACGGGCATCTTGGCGCCATAGGTCAGCACCACCGCCATTTGCAGCAGCACGCGGAAGGTGTCGCGCACGGTGTCGGGGTGGAACTCGGCGAAGCTCTCAGCGCAATCGCCACCCTGCAGGAGGAAGGCCTCGCCTTCAGAGACCCGGGCCAGGCGCTCGCGCAGCCTGCGCGCCTCGCCGGCGAAGACCAGCGGGGGCGACGTCTTCAGGCGCTCCTCGGCCGAGGCCAGAGCGGCCGCGTCGGGCCAGTGCGGCTGCTGCTTGATCGACAGCCCGCGCCAGCGGCCGGGGTTCCACGTGCCGGGCATATCCTTCTCCCGCGGAATTTATCGCGTTGTTGCCGTGCTATACGCCCGAACCGTCCGCCGTGCCAGCATTTTCCTGTTTGGCCGCAGCATCTGGCAGCGCGGTGCGCTCTGATGAGTTATTGAGCGGCGTCGGCAACGGTCTCGGGAACCGGCTCGTACATGGTGACGAACTCCTCTGCCGCGGTCGGGTGCACCGCCATGGTCGCGTCGAACTGGGCCTTGGTGGCACCCGCCTTGACGGCGATACCCAGCAGCTGCACCGCCTCGCCCGCGCCGTAGCCCACCATGTGGCAGCCGACCACCCGGTCCGAGGCGCGGTCGACCACCAGCTTCATGAAGATGGTCTCTTCTCGCGAAGTGAGGGTGTGCTTGAGCGGGCGGAAGCGGGTCTTGTAGATGTCCACGGCGGGGAAGCTTTGCCGGGCTTCCTCCTCGGTGAGCCCCACCGTGCCGAGCTCGGGCGTGGTGAAGACCGCCGTCGCCACGTCGCGGTGATCCGGGTTCTGGGGGTTGTCGTTGTAGAGCGTCTCGGCAATGCAACGGCCCTCGTGGATCGCCACCGGCGTCAGGTTGATGCGGTCGGTGACGTCGCCGATGGCATAGATGTTGGCGACGCCCGTGTGCGATGACCCGTCGACCGGCACGGCACCGCCCTCGTCGGGCTCGATGCCTGCCGTCTCGAGCCCGAGGCCGGCGACGTTGGGCTTCCGCCCGGTGGCGAACAGCACCTGATCCGCGTCGATGGTCTCGCCGGTCGTCGTCGCGACCGCGATCGCCGACCCGTTGCGGCTGAGCGAGACCGCGTTGGTGTTGAGCCTGAGGTCGACCCCACCCTTGCACATCTCCTCGCAAAGCACGTCGCGCAGGTCGTGGTCGAATCCGCGCAACGGCAGGTCGCGGCGATAGAGCTGGATCACCTCCGAGCCCAGGCCCTGCATGATGCAGGCAAACTCGCAGGCGATGTAGCCGCCGCCCACGATCACGATGCGCTCGGGCAGTGTCGGCAGGTCGAACATCTCGTCGGAGCTGATGGCGAGCTCGATGCCGGGGATGTCAGGCATGGTCGGCCGGCCGCCGGTGGCGATCACGATGGTCTCGGCGCGGTGCGTCTCGTCTCCCACGGCAACCGTGTGGGCGTCCAGCAGGCGGCCGGTGCCGCGGATGTGCGTGGCGCCGGCGTTCGTCAGCAGCCGCTCGTAGATGCCTTCCAACCGGTCGAGTTCGGCCGACTTGGCCCGCACCATCGCGGGCCAGTCGAAGGCGCTCTCGCCCACGGTCCAGCCGTAGCCCGCGGCGTCCTCGAAGTCGTGGCTGAAGTGCGAGGCGTAGACCAGGAGCTTCTTGGGGATGCAGCCCCGGTGGACGCAGGTGCCGCCGAGCCGGTCGTTCTCGATCACCGCGGCCTTGGCGCCATAGCCCGCCGCCCGCCGCGCGCAGGCCACACCGCCCGAGCCGCCGCCAATCGCCAGGAGGTCGAAATCCGCCATCGCTCGCTCTCCTGTTCAGTTCCCTCAGTCGCCGGGCGCTCGCTCCGCTCGATCGTGCGCTCCGCGCGCGTGGACGCGCGACGCTACGCGCCTTCGGCGCACGGCGCAGTCGCGCCGTCCGGGCCTGCGGCCCGGCTCCCATCCGCTCGCGCCAGGGCCGGTGCATATACCGTTTCGCAGCGGATTGCACCGGCTGGACAGGGACTTGGTGGGCCCGGCAGGACTCGAACCTGCAACAACGCCGTTATGAGCGGCGGGTTCTAACCAGTTGAACTACGGGCCCGGAGGGTGGGATGCCGCTACCATCATAGCGCGCCCGCGCACAAGCCGCGATGAAATGAGGGGTTGCAAGGTGAGAACAAATAGGGTACAAGAGCCACAACGCAGTCGCATTGCATCGGTTTTGCCTGTGTGAAATAAGGAGGCGGTGATGGCCAGTACGGCGCTTCGCGTGGTGTCCGAGGGTTCCATGGATAAGCAGAAGGCGTTAGACGCGGCGCTCGGCCAGATCGAGCGGGCGTTCGGCAAGGGCTCGATCATGAAGCTCGGCGATGGCGCCGCGGTCGAGATCGATGCGATCCCGACCGGCTCCATCGGGCTCGACGTGGCGCTCGGCATCGGCGGGCTGCCGCGCGGCAGGATCGTCGAAATCTACGGGCCAGAGAGCTCGGGCAAGACCACGCTGGCGCTCTCCTGCGTCGCCGAGGCCCAGAAGCTCGGCGGCACCTGCGCCTTCATCGACGCCGAACACGCGCTCGATCCGGTCTATGCCGGCAAGCTCGACGTCAATGTGGACGAGCTCCTGATCTCGCAGCCGGATGCCGGCGAGCAGGCGCTGGAGATCGCAGATACGTTGGTCCGCTCCGGCGCCATCGACCTCGTGGTGATCGACAGCGTCGCAGCCCTGGTGCCCCGCGCCGAGCTCGAGGGCGAGATGGGCGATTCCCACGTCGGCCTGCAGGCGCGGCTGATGAGCCAGGCGCTGCGCAAGCTCACCGCCTCGATCGCGCGCTCGCGCTGCTGCGTCATCTTCATCAACCAGATCCGCATGAAGATCGGCGTGATGTACGGCAGCCCCGAGACCACCACCGGCGGCAACGCCCTGAAATTCTATGCCTCGGTGCGGCTCGACATCCGCCGCATCGGCGCCGTCAAGGACCGGGACGAGGTCGTCGGCAATCAGACGCGGGTGAAGGTGGTCAAGAACAAGCTCGCGCCGCCCTTCCGCCTGGTCGAGTTCGACATCATGTACGGCGAGGGCATCTCTCGCACCGGCGAGCTCATCGATCACGGGCTCAAGGCCGGCGTCGTCGAAAAGTCGGGCTCCTGGTATTCCCACGACAGCGAGCGAATCGGCCAGGGTCGCGAGAACGCAAAGCGCTTTCTTGCCGAGAACGTGGAGACGGCGGACGCGATTAACCGCGCCATCCGCCGGCACGCCGGGCTCGATGGCACCGACGAGGCGCCGCCCGTCGCCGAGGTATTCCCCGACCACGGCACTCAGGGCGCATAGCGGGTTCGGGAGCGGGGCGGGCGCTCACTGGGGCGCGGCGACGCGCGCCAATCTGGACAGCCCGCCCAAGCCGCACTAAGTAGCGGGCATCCAAGCCGCCGGGCCGAACGCCGCCCGGGGAAACGTGCAGGACCGCCCCATGCCGAGCGTCAACGATATCCGCGCGCAGTTTCTCGACTATTTCGCCGATAACGAGCACGAGGTCGTGGACTCGAGTCCGCTCGTGCCGCGCAACGACCCGACGTTGATGTTCACCAACGCCGGCATGGTGCAGTTCAAGAACGTCTTCACCGGCGCCGAGACCCGGCCCTACCGGCGCGCCGCCACCTCCCAAAAGTGCGTGCGCGCCGGCGGCAAGCACAACGACCTCGACAACGTCGGCTACACCGCGCGCCACCACACCTTCTTCGAGATGCTGGGCAACTTCTCGTTCGGCGACTACTTCAAGGAGCGCGCCATCGAGCTGGCCTGGCGGCTGGTCACGAAGGACTACGGCCTGCCCGAAGAACGCCTCATGGTCACGGTCTTCGCCGAAGACGACGAGGCCCACGGTCTCTGGCGCAGGATCGCGGGGCTTCCCGAAGAGCGCGTCATACGCATCCCGACCTCGGACAATTTCTGGGCCATGGGCGAGACCGGCCCCTGCGGCCCCTGCTCGGAGATCTTCTACGATCACGGGCCGCACGTGGCGGGCGGCCCCCCCGGCAGCGCCGATCAGGACGGCGACCGCTTCGTCGAGATCTGGAACCTGGTGTTCATGCAGTTCGAGCAGGTCACGCCCGACGAGCGGATCGACCTGCCAAGGCCCTCGATCGACACCGGTATGGGGCTCGAGCGGATCGCCGCGATCATGCAGGGCACTCACGACAACTACGAGACCGACCTGTTCAGGAACCTGATCGCCGCGAGCGTCGAGCTGAGTGGTGCGTCGGCGGAAGGCGCTCATCGCGCCTCCCACCGGGTGGTCGCCGATCACCTGCGGGCGAGCGCCTTCCTGATCGCCGACGGCGTGATGCCGTCCAACGAGGGGCGGGGCTACGTGCTTCGGCGGATCATGCGGCGCGCCATGCGCCATGCCCATCTGATGGGCTGCACCGAACCGCTGATGTGGCGCCTGGTGCCGACGCTTGTGCGCGAGATGGGTCAGGCCTTCGGCGAGCTCGCGCCTGCCGAGCCGCTCATTACCGAGACCCTCAAGCTGGAAGAGACCCGCTTCAAAGAGACTCTCGCCCGCGGCCTGCGCTTGCTCGACGACGCGACCTCGGGCCTTGCCGCCGGCGCGCCGCTACCAGGCGAGACGGCGTTCAAGCTCTATGACACATACGGCTTCCCGCTCGACCTCACCGAGGATGCGCTCCGCGCCCAGGGGCGCGCGGTGGAACGCGAGGGCTTCGAGACCTGCATGGAACGACAGCGCGAGGCGGCGCGGCGCGCCTGGGCGGGCTCGGGCGATGCGGCGAGCGATGCGGTCTGGTTCGGAATTCGCGAACGCGTCGGCGCCACCGAGTTTCTGGGTTACGGCACGGAGAGCGCGGAGGGCGTGGTCCAGGCGCTGGTGACAGGTGGCGAAGAGGCCGGGCGCGCCGAGGCCGGTGACTCCGTGGCGCTGGTCGTCAACCAGACGCCCTTCTACGCTGAGGCAGGCGGGCAGGTCGGCGACACGGGCACGATCGTCTCGGCTGACGGCGCCCGAGTCCGGGTGAGCGACACGCGCCGCGAGGCCGACGGCCTCCACGTCCACCATGCCGTGGTGGAGGAGGGCACGCTCGCCGTGGAAGACGCGGTGGTGCTCGCCGTGGACGGTGCGCGGCGCACCGCGCTCCGCGCCAACCACTCGGCCACCCACCTGCTCCACGCGGCGCTCCGCCGCGCCCTCGGCAATCACGTGACCCAGAAAGGGTCGCTGGTGGCGCCCGACCGCCTGCGTTTCGACATCAGCCATCCCGGCGCGGTCTCGGCCGACGAACTCGACGACATAGAGGCGGAGGTCAACCGCCTCATCCGCCAGAACACGCCGCTGGTCACTCGGCTGATGAGCCCGGAGGAGGCGACCGGTGCCGGTGCGCTCGCGCTGTTCGGCGAGAAGTACGGCGAGGAAGTGCGCGTCGTCTCCATGGGCGACGGCGAGAATGGCGCGGACACGCCCTACTCGGTCGAGCTCTGCGGCGGCACCCACGTGGAGCGCACCGGGGACATCGGGCTCTTCCGCATCGTGAGCGAATCGGCGACCGCCGCCGGCGTCCGGCGTATCGAGGCGCTGACCGGCGAGGCCGCGCGCCGCCACGGTGTCGACCTCGAAGGCGCGCTCCGGGAAGCCGCAGCGGCGCTCAAGGTGCCGCCGGCCGAGCTCGCCGGTCGCATCGGCACCCTGATGGACGAGCACAAGAAGCTCGAACGCACGCTCGAGGAGACCCGCCACGCGCTTGCCACCGGTGGCGGCAGCGGCACGGACGATGCCCGGGAGATTGCCGGGGTCTCCTTCGTCGGCCGCTCGCTCGATGGCGCCCGGCCCAAGGAGCTGCGCGCCATGGTGGACGACCTGAAGCAGCGCCTGGGCTCCGGTGTCTACGCCGTGGTGAGCCGGACCGACGGCAAGGCCGCGCTCACGGTCGGCGTCAGCGACGACCTCACCGCCCGCGTGAGCGCGGTCGATCTCGCGCGTGCGGGCGCCGCGGCAGTCGGCGGCAAGGGCGGCGGCGGCCGGGCGGATATGGCGCAGGCGGGCGGGCCGGACGGTGAGCGCCTGGACGACGCCCTCAAGGCCATCGAGAAGGCGCTCGCGGACGCCGCCTGAGCACCCGCCGCCGGCGCGCCCCATTGGCGGGGCAGCGATAGCGGCTATTCTCCTGCCGTATGAGTGACGAGGCCACTCCGCGCTCGGGCCTGCCGGTGGGCGCGCGATCCGCTGACCTGCGGCGCTACTGCTGCGAGTTCATCGGCACGTTCTCGCTGGTCTTCTTCGCCGCCGGCGCCGTGGTGGTGGACGCCAAGATGGGCGGCACGCTCGGCGCCATCGGCCCCGGCCTGATCTCGGGCCTGATCATCACGGTCGTCATCTATACGTTCGGTCATGTCTCGGGTGCCCACGTCAATCCGGCGCTCTCGATCGCGGCGGCGCTGATCGGCCATCTCGACTGGCGCCTCGTCCCCGGCTACGCGCTCGCTCAGCTCGCGGGCTCGGTGCTGGCGGGGATGTGCCTGCTGTGGGCGCTCGGCGACCATGGTGCGATGGGCGCGAACCTGCCCAATGCCGCCATCGGCATCGCGCCGCTCACCGCGTTCCCGATCGAGCTCTTTCTTTCTTTCCTGCTGATGTGGGTGGTTGCCGGCGTGGGTCTCGACAAGCGCGCCCACGGCCCCTTCGCGGGCGTCGCGGTGGGCGCGGTCGTCGGTATCGAGGTGATGCTGATGGGCCCGGTCGCAGGCGCTGCGATGAACCCCGCGCGGGCCCTGGGCCCCTACGTCGCGATGGGCGATTTTTCGCACTACTGGATCTACGTCGCCGGCCCCTTGATCGGCATGGCGCTCGGTGCCTACGCTTGGCGCTTCACCCACGGTGGGAGGGAGCCCGCCGGGTGATGTGCCTTCTGCGGGATTGCGGAGGGCGCGACGACCGTTCAAGCCGCGCCAAGGCCCGCCGGTGCGGGTAGGCGGGGAGGCGCGTCCATGATCTTCGCGGAGCCGGTCTTCAGGCCCGGCGGTGATCGCTTCATCGAGATGGAGCTCGGCGACGAGATGAGCTTCGATCTCAACTTCCGCGTGCACAGCGTCTCCAGGCTGATCCGCGAGAACGGCCCCGCCGGGATCGTCGAGATCGTGCCCGAGCTCACCTCGATCATGATCAGCTACGATTTCGAGCGCATCGCCTATGCCGACGTCGTGGCCGAGGTGACCGCGCTGTTCCACGCCGTGGGCCCGCTGGACGGGCTGGAGCTCGACAGCCGGATCTTCTACCTGCCGATCCGCTACTTCGACCCGTGGACCCGCGAGTGCTACGACGACTATTGCGCGAAGATCGCACCAAAGGAGCGCGACCCGGAGCTGGTGGCGCGGCTCAACGGCCTTACGGACCTCGCCCAGCTCGCCCGCGTCCATTCCGGCACCGACTATTGGGTGGCGGCATTGGGTTTTTATCCCGGCCTGGTCTCGCTGATGCCGCTCGACCCGCGCTGCCGGCTGACTGCGCCCAAGTACGATCCGCCGCGCACCTGGACCTACAAGGGCACCATCGGCATCGGCGGCGCGCTCTGCTCGGTCTATCCGGACCGAACGCCGGGCGGCTACCAGATGATCGCGCGGACCCCGGTGCCGATCTGGGACCCCGCGCAACGGCTCGCCGCCTTTGCCGAGAACCTCGCGCTCTTCCGCCCCGGCGATCGCGTGCGCTTCATCCCGGCGAGCGCCGAGGAGTACGACCACGTCGCCGCCCAAGTGGAGGCCGGCACCTACCTCCACAACGTGGCCGAGTACCAACGCTTCTCGATCAGCAACTACCACCGGTGGCTCGGCACCATCGACGAGACGGTCAGGTTCTAGTGATGCTGGAGGTGATCAAGCCCGGTCTCGAGACCACGGTGCAGGACTGGCCGGGACGGATCGGCTACTGGGAGCAGGGCTTCCCGTTCTCAGGCCCGATGGACGACTGGTCGTTCCGCCTCGCCAACCTGCTGGTGGGCAACCCGCCGGACGTCGCGGGCCTCGAATGCCAGTTCACCGGCCCGACGCTCCGCTTCGGCCGGGACGCCGTGGTTGCGGTCACGGGCGCCGACATGCAGCCCACCCTCGACAACGCGCCGGCGCCGATGTGGGAGAGTTTCGCGGTCCACGCCGGGCAGGTGCTGACGCTGGGTTTCGCGCGCCGCAGCGCCCGCGCCTATCTCGCCGTCGCGGGCGGCATCGATACGACGCCGGTGCTGGGCTCGCGCGCGACCTTCCACCAGGCCGGGATCGGCGGGCTCGACGGATACGCGCTCAAGGCGGAACAGAGCCTGCCGCTCGGTGACAGCACCGGTATACCCGGCCGGCGGGTGCGCCCCGAGTGCCGGCCGCCGCTGACGGCTGAGCGGGTGTGGCAGATGGAGGCGGTGCCCGGCCCCAACGACGACTGGATCGACGAGGCCGGCCACCGCAGGTTCCTGGAAAGCGACTGGACCGTGCAGACGCGGAGCAACCGCACGGGCTTTCGGCTCGACGGACCGGCCTGGAGTTTTGCGGCGAAGGCGACCGACAAGCGCCCCGAGCACGGCGAGGATCCCTCCAACATCCTCGACCACGGCTATCCGGTGGGCGCGGTCAATCTCTGCGGCCAGACGCCCATCATCCTGGTCAACGACGGGCCGAGCACCGGCGGCTTCATCAATCCCTATACCGTGCCCTCGGCGGCGTTCTGGAAGCTCGCCCAGTCGAAGCCGGGGGACACTTACCGGTTCCGCGCGATCTCGGTGGACGAGGCGCAGGACAAGCGCCGCGCGATCAACCGCCTCATCGCGGAGCCGAGCATCGAGACGGTTTGAGCCCGCTCGGAATGAGCCGGGCGCCGGATCAGTTCATGCCGACGAAGTCGTCCGCCGTGACCAGGTCGGCGTAGAGCGGCAGAATCTCCACCATGGCGTCGTAGTTCTGGTCGGTAAAGCCGCTGGTGCAGTCCCTCAGCACCGTGGCGCCGTAGCCCATGTTGACGGCGCGCTTCACCGTGGTCGCAACCACGTGCTCGATGCACTGGCCCACGACAAAGACGCGCTTGACCCCTCGGTTCCTGAGGATCAGGTCGAGATCGGTGCCCTCGAAACTGTCCGAGCCGAAGTTGATGACGATGATCTCGTTGCCCTCGGGCTTGAGCTCGTCGATCACGTCGGCGCCCCACGAGCCGACCAGGCACTCGTTGTTGTCCTTCGCCTCCTTGAGCAGGCCGCAGGTGTCGTCGGGGAGTTCGGGAAAGCCCGGCCGCCAGGCGATGTTCACGTAGATGACCAGCATGCCGCGCTGCCGGGCGGCGTCGAGCGCGCGCTTCGCATTGCCGACCGATCCGTTCTTCTCGACTTGGGGGAACAGGTACTTGCCCCAGACGCCGTCGGGATGGGCGACGCCGTTCTGGAAGTGCAACACGAGGAACGCGGAGTCTGACATGGGCTTTCTTCCTTTCGTCGTGGGTCGGTGATCGCGCTCGGCTTGCGAGGTTTACGACAGGTCGAGGGGGCCGAGAAAGCGGGCGATGGCCGCATTGACCACCGTGGGCTGCTCCAGGTTGACCGAGTGCCCGGCCTGCGCCACGGGCACGAATGTCGCGTCGGGCAGCGCGTCGGCCATCGCCGCCGCGCGCTCGATGGGGAGCGGCACGTCCTCCTCGCCGTGGATCACGAGCACAGGCAGGTCGATCGCGGCGAGCCGGGCTGTGATGTCTTCCTTGTCGAGCCATGAGCCGCCCTGGAAATGGACTGCGCGCGCCGGCATCGTCGTCGCCCAGCGCTCGACCCAGTGCGCCACGAGCGCCGGGTTGTGCTCGAGAGTCGTCTCGCCGAAGCAGAAGGGCGCGACCCACTCGGCGAAGTCCAGGGGCACCATGCCGTCAACGTCCAGCTTGTCGAATTGGCGACGGTAGGCCTCGCGCTCCTCGGGCGTGTAGTCTTTCGAGGTGCCGGCGATGACGATCAGCCCGCACAGCCGCTCCGGATGGGCGAGGGCGAATTCGAGGGCCATGAAGCCGCCGACCGACATGCCCGCCAGCACGCACTTTTCAATGCCGAGATCGTCCAGGAGGGTCCGGCAATCCTCCACCAGATCGCCCAGCGTATGCGCGGCAGGCTCCCCGGTGAGCACGCGGCTGTTGTAGGCGACGGCCCGGTAGCCCCGCTCGGCCAGATGGTCGAGCTGGGGGGCGAACATGGTCGCGTCCATCAGCGTCCCGTGGCTGAAGACCGCCGCTGGCCCCGCGCCCTTCTCGATGTAGCGGTCGTGATAGCCCACGGGCGTCTCCTGCTACGTCACCGGGTCCGGCGTGTCGGTCACGTGCGCCTTCCAGTCCTCGGTGGCGATGACGTGGACGAGGGCGTCGGCCGCATCCCACACATCGACGTAGCGCATGTAAAGCGGCGCGATACCGAAGCGGAGAATGTCGGGTTCGCGGAAATCGACGACGACGTTTGCCGCGCGCAGCGCCTTGGAAACCGGATAGGCGTGTTCGTGCCTGAAAGAGACCTGGCTGCCACGCTTCTCCGGCTTCCGCGGGCTTGCGAGAACTAGGCTCTCTCCCGAGCGCCGTTCGTCCACCAGGCGGATCAGGAGTTCGGACAGACTTCGGGATTTCTGGACGACAGCGTCCATGCCGACGCCGTCGAAGCAGCGCACGCCGTGCATGACGGCGCGGAGCGAGAGGATGGGCGGAGTGCCGACAAGGTACTTCTCGATGCCCTCCGTGGAGCGATAGCTGTCCTCGAAGCCGAACTGGTTGGCGTGGCTGAACCAGCCGGTCACCACCGGCTGGTACGCGTCGATAACGTGTTTCGCCATGTAGGCGTAAGCCGGCGCTCCGGGGCCGCCGTTGAGGAACTTGTAAGTGCAGCCGATCGCATACTCCACACCCCACCGGTTGAGCGCGAGCGGCACGGTGCCGGCCGAGTGGCTGAGGTCCCAGATCGCGGGGACGCCGCGCTCCCTGCAGCGCGCGGTGATCGCCGCCATGTCGTGCATGGCGCCCGTCCTGAAGTTCACGTGGGTGAGCACAACAAGCGCCGTCTGCTCGTCGACCGACTCGATAATGTCCTCAGGCTCGGCGAGGAAGAGATCGAACCTCGTCTCGAACAGATCCACGAGCCCTTCCAGAATGTAGATGTTCGTCGGGAAGTTGCCGCGCTCTGTGACAATCGTGCGTCGGCCCTCGCTCTGGCGTAGCAGGGCGGCCGCCAGCTTGAAGAGGTTGACGGAGGTGGAGTCGGCAACGATGACCTCGCCCTCGGACGCACCGATCAGCGGTGCGATGGCATCGCCGGCTTCACGCGCGAGAAAGAACCAGTCAGCGTCGAGCCAACTCTCAATGAGCCCCTGGCCCCATTCCTCCCGGACGACGCGGTCGATGTCGCCGGCGGTTGTCCTGGGCAGGGCGCCGAGCGAGTTGCCGTCGAAGTAGAGCACGCCCTCCGGCAGGGAGAACCGCTCCCGGCAGTGGGCCAGCGGGCACTCCCGGTCCAGCCGCTCGCACGCCACACGATCCATCTGTAACGCCCCGTGTTCGTCAGAAGCGCGCGCGGTCCGCTTCGGCTTCCGCCTGGTCGAAGCCGAAGTAGGCCTGCTCGACGCGCTCGTCGGTTAGTTCTCTGCACGCGCCTTCGAGCTCGATCTGGCCCGAGCGGATGATGTAGATGCGATCGCCGTTCTCCAACGCCCGGTGGGTGCTCTGCTCCACCACCAGCAGCGTGATGCCCTCGTCGCGGAGGCCCTTGAGGATCTCGTAGACGGTGTCCACCACCATGGGCGCAAGGCCGAGGGAGGGCTCGTCGAGCAGGATCAGCCGGGGCCGCGTCATGAGCGCGCGGGCGATGACGAGCTGCTGCTGCTCGCCGCCCGAAAGCTTGCCGCCGGGGGTGGCGAGGCGCCCGCGCAGGAAGGGAAAGCTCTCCAGCATACGCTCGAAGTCGGCCCTCACCTGCTTACGGTCGCGCCGCATCTGGCTGCCCAGCAGGATGTTCTCCTCCACCGTGAGCTGAGTGAAGACGTGGCGCCCCTCCGGCACCATGGAAAGCCCCAGGCGCGCGATGGTCTCCGGCGCGAGCCCGGTGACCGAGCGGCCGGCGAGGCGGATGTCGCCCTGCGCCGGCGGATGCAGGCCCGCGATGCTGCGCAGCGTGCTCGACTTGCCGGCGCCGTTGGGGCCCACCAGGCAGACGATCTCGCCTTCGCCCACGGTGAGCGAGACGCCGCGCACCGCGCGGAGCCGCCGGTAGCGGACGTGCAGGTTCTCAACCTCGAGCATCGCCTGACTTGGTCCCCAGATAGGCGCGGAGCACGTCGGGGTTCGCCTGGATCTCCTCCGGCGGCCCCTCCGCCACGGTGCGCCCACTCTCGATCACGTGGATGCGGTCACACGCCCCCATGACGACCCGCATGTTGTGCTCGATCAGCAGTACCCCGCAGCCGAAGACATCCGGGATCTCGGCGATCAGCCCCATGAGCTCGTCGCATTCGGCATCGCTGAGCCCCGCCGCCGGCTCGTCCAGCAGCACGAAGCGGGGCGCCATGGCGAGCGCGCGGCCGATGCCGACCCGGCGCTCGTCGCCATAGGGCAGCGTGTCCGCCCAGTCGTCCGCCCGGTGCGCGAACCTCATCCAGGCGAGGATGCGCGCGGCCCGTCGCGCGGCCTCGCGGCGGCCGAGCCCGGTGCCCACCGCCGCAGCCTCCAGGTTCTCGATCACCGGCATGTCGCGGAAGAGCCTGACTGCCTGGAAGGTGCGCGCAAGGCCGCGCCGGCCCAGCTCGTGGGCGGAGAGCCCCGTCACGTCCTCGCCGCCGAGGACCACGCGCCCCCGCGTCGGGCGCTGAAAGCCGGTGAGCACGTTGACCAGCGTGGTCTTGCCGGCGCCGTTGGGGCCGATCAGTCCGAAGACTTCGCCGTTCCTCATCGAGATCGAGACCCCGTCGACGGCGGCCAGGCCCTCGAAGTGGACGGTCACGTCGAAGGCCTCCAGCGTGTCCTCAGGCGTGCCGGCAACGGCCACAGAGGCCGCGCCGGGCCGCGCCGGGATCAGCCTGCGGGCGAGCCGGTCCATCATGGTGCGCCGTCCCGCTGCGCGAGGCCCCGGCGCAGGGGGTCGTGCTCGTCTTCGGCCGCGCCGGTATCCCGCACGATCCGCCCCGCCTTGCCGAAGGGCCACGGTACCTCGCGCCCACCCATGATCCCGTCGGGCCGGAACACCAGGATGATGATCATGAGACCCGCGATGGTGAGTTCTTGTGCGCCGATCGGCACCGAGAGCACGGCGATACCCACGTTCATGCCGGCCTCGAGGGAGTTGAGAATCTCGATCAGGGTCGAGATCACCACCACGCCCACGAGTGCCCCGGTGAGGCTGCGCTGGCCGCCCACGATCAGCATGGCGAGCAGGATGAAGGTGATGGTGAGCCAAAAATTCTTGACCGCGATGGTGCCGAGATAGTGCGCCTCAAGTACGCCGCCGATGCCCATGAAGAAGGCGCTCAGCACGAAGGCGACGAGGCGCTGGCGCGGGATGTTGATGCCCGCCGCGCGGGCCGCGAACTCGTCCTCCCGCGAGGCGCGGAGCGCGAGGCCGTACTTCGAGCGCTGGTAGATGTAGGCGGCGAAGAGCGCCACCACGACCCAGGCGAGCGCGATCCACATGTCGACGTAGATCGGGATGCCCGGCATGGTCGCGGCACCGAGCGTCCACTCGCTCCAGTTGGAATAGAAGGTCTTGAACATGCCGAGCACGGCGAGGGTCGCGATGGCCGCGGCGATGCCCGAGAGCCGCATGATCGGGATGCCGACGACGAAGGCGACGATGGCCGCCAGCAGCGCCGCCGCAATCGCCGACGGCAGCATTGGGTACTGGTGTGCCGCCAGGAACTCCGGCAGCTGCAGCGCAAAGCTCTTGTTGAAGGGGCGCAGCGTCAGCCACGCCACGCCGTAGGCGCCCACCATCATGAAGGTGGCGTGGCCGAAGGCCAGAACCCCCGAGTTGCCGATGAAGATGTAGAGCCCGATCACCATCACGGCGCGGATCAGCGCGGCGGTCACCGCGAGCGCCAGCACCGTGTCGCCGCTCGCCCAGACCGCGAGCACGATCACGAGCATGCCGAGGGAGAGCACGATCGGCGTCCAGAACGCGCGCAGGCCCACGACGGGCAGGCGCCGGATCGGGTCGCTCCGGTCCGGCCCGGCCATCTCAGACCTTCTCCTCGATCGACTTCACCTTGACCAGGCCGGAGGGCCGCATCAGCAGGATCAGCAGGATCAGTCCGTAGACGAAGACGTCGCGGTCGGGCCGCATGGCGACAGGCAGCGCCACCTGCAGGATCACGCTTGCGATGCCGACCACGAAGCCGCCGAGCACCGCCCCCGTGAGACTCCCCATGCCGCCAACCACGGTGGCGACGAAGGCGAACAGCACCAGCGGGATCCCCATGCTGTAGGTGAGCGCGCCGACCTGCGAGACGTAGAGTAGCGAGACCACGGCGGCGAGCAGCCCGCTGATGGCGAAAGCCACGGCGATGACCCGGTTGGCGCGGACGCCGAGCAGCCGTGCCGTGGAGAAGTCTTCCGACGCGGCCCGCATCTGGATGCCCATGGGGGTGCGCTTGAGGAACAGAACGAGCAGCACCAGCAGCCCGATGGTGACCCCGATGGTGACGATCTGCAGGTAGGGGATGCGCACGCCGCTGATGGGCAGCGCCTCCAGCAGCTCGGGCCAGATGCTCACCGCCTTCACCCGGCCGCCGTAGATCATCACCACCAGGTGCTCGAGGAAGAAGCTGAGCGCAAACGAGGTGATCAGCAGCACAGAGGGGTTGGCACGGCGGAGGGGGCGGAAGGCCAGGCGCTCGCAGGCAAGAGCGAACAGCATGACGATGAAGACGATGGCGGCCACCATTGCCGGTGCCGGCCAGGCGCCGATGAAGGCGACCGCGGCGGCCGCGCTCGACGGCACGATCAGCGCATAGCCCCCGATCATGATGAGGTCGCCATGGGCGAAGTTGATCAGCCGCATGACGCCGAAGATCAGCCCGATGCCCAGCGCCGTCAGCGCGTACAGACTGCCGAGCGCGAGCGCGTCGATGGCGTTCTGGACCAGTCCGGTCACGGCGGCCCCTGGAAGAAAACCGCTACAGTGCCAGAGGCCGGCCCGCCTTGCGGCGAGCCGGTCCTGGCGCGGTAAAGACTAGTTCTCGTAAAGATCCTCGGTGAAGTCCGGGAAGATAAGCTGCAGCGCCGGCGGGTTCTCGGCACCGCCCTGGCCGGCATAGCTGCCGTTGCCGTCCTGGATCTGGATGATCGTCAGCACGTGGGTGAGGTCGATGTGGGTGTCGGCCGTATACGTGGTCGGACCCCAGAGCAGCGGCTCCTTGTCGAACTTGTTCATCTCCGCCAGCACGGCATCCGAATCGAGCGAGCCGGCCCGCTCGGCCGCGACCTTGATCGCCTGGATCACGCTGTAGCCGTTGAGCGGGAACGAAGTCTCGGGCTCGCCGTAATTCTCCCGGTAGCGATCGAAGAACTCGTTGACCTCGGGCCGGGGATCGTCGCCCCAGATCGAGCCGAAGGAGGACGCGTAGTGGTCGCTGAGGCCGGGCACCGCCTCGGCCCAGTAGTCGCCGTCCATGGAATCGCCGCCGCCGATGGGCACGTCGATCCCGGCCGCGCGGATCTGCCGGATCGCGCTCACCGCGCCGCCGCCGTAGGAGCAGAGATAGAGGAATTCGGGCTCGCCACGATCCGCCGCCAGCTCCTTGTAGCGGGTGATCTGCGAGGCGATGGAGGCGTCCTCCTGCATGTAGCTGTCGACGCCGATCACCGTGCCGCCATAGTCCTTCCACTGCTCCAGGAAGCCGTGACAGATGCTCTTGTCGTACTCGATCGAGGCGTCGAGCAGCAGGTAGGCGTTGCGCCAGCCGCGATCGACGTAGGCGTACTTGGCCATGCCTGCGCCTTCGCCCTGGCCGTAGGTGTTGAGCGTAAAGGCGTAAGGGCCGATCCCCTGCACGCCCATCTTGGCATCCGAGGCGCAGGACGAGATCGAGATCATGTTGTTGCTGTTGGCGACCGTGGCGGCAGGCGCGCCCATGTCGTAGTCGCAGGAGACCACCATGAACTGCGCGCCTTGGGCCACCACGTCTGCGCCAGCCTTGGCGCCCTGCACCGTGTCGGTCTTGGTGTCGGCAGTCACCGCCCGGATCTGCTTGCCGAGGATGCCGCCTGCGGCATTGAACTCCTCGATCGCCATCAGCGAGCCCTGATAGGGCGGGCCGTCGTACTGGTTCATCCAGCCGCTGAACGCGATCGCGAAGCCGATCACCACCTCGTGGTCGTCGGCTTTCGCCTGTTGTTGATGCGCAAACGGCGCAGCCACCAACGCGCCAAGCGCCAGAAGAGCAGCAAATCTCCCTAGCATCTTCCTTTCCTCCCAGTCTGGACCGGACGGCGTCAGCTTATTGTCGCGGTTCGTTGACCGTCCGGGCCTTTCACTATAGGCGTACCGCCGATGACGGTCCATGCGCCCCATTGCATGCTGGACGACCTTGCGCCTGTGCACGTCCGCGGGCCGGGACAAGGGAGGCGGCGGTGAGGCTCGAGGGACGCGCCGCTCTGGTGACGGGCGCGGGCTCCGGCATCGGCCGTGCCGTCGCGCTTCGGTTCGCCAAGGAAGGCGCGCGAGTCGCGCTGCTCGACAAGGCGGACGAAGCGGCGCTCGAAGCGGTGGCCGAGGAGATCGGGGAGGCCGGCGGCCGCTCCGTCAGCCTGGTCGCCGACGTGAGCGATGCTGCGGCGCTGGACGATGCGGTCGCCCGCGCGGCGGCGGCGCTCGGCCCCATCGACATCGCGGTCAACGCCGCCGGCATCTGGTACGCGAACCCGGTGACGGAGGGCGATGCCGCCGCTTTCGACCGCATCGTCGACGCCAACCTGAAGGGCACCTACTACGTTTGTCGGGCCGTGGTGCCGGGCATGGTCGACGCCGGCGGCGGTCACATCGTCAACATAGCGTCAGCGGCCGGAATCGTTGGGCTCTCGCAGTCTTCGGCCTACGCGGCGAGCAAGGGGGGCGTGATCCTGCTCACCCGCTCGCTCGGCACCGAGCTCGCCGGCCACGGCATCCACGTCAACGCGATCGCGCCGGGTAACGTGCGCACGCCGATGAACGCATGGATGCGCGAGCCGGAGAACGAGGAGGTGGTCCGGCGCTTCGAGCGGCTCAACCCGAGCGGCCGCGCCTTTGCGGAACCCGAAGACATCGCCAACACCGCGCTCTTCCTCTGCACCGCCGATTCGGCCGCGTTCTACGGTGCCGTGCTGGTCGCGGACGAAGGCCTCATCGCGAGCCTGCCGCCGCTCTGAGCGCGAGGCGTGTGCGCTGTCACGCATCCCTTGGTGATCAAGGGCTCCAGCTGATCCGAGATTTTTCTTACCCCGGCGGCTTCGCAGACATCTGCGGCCCTGAGATCGGCGGATAGGGCGGATCGAGGATTTCCACCCCATAGCCGACGACGCTCCCAGGCTCACTTCCGGCCCCGTCGCGTCGTCCCGCCCGAATCGGATAGAAGGTGTCGCCATCGGGCCAGAGGCCCTCGTTCCATCCACCAGCCCTGGTAGGGAGAACGTGATGGCGACAACGGAGAAGCTACCCTTTTCCTGGCAGGCTGTCGAAGGCCTGCCGGACCTGGATCGCCTGCGTCTGGTGCTCGACACCCTGCCCGACGAGGAGATCGTGGCTGCGCTTGAGGCCGGGCGAGGTCGCGGGCGCAACGACTACCCGGTGCGGTCGATGTGGCGTGCGCTGATCGCGGGCGTGGTGTTCCAGCACGCCTCGATCCAGTCGCTGCTGCGGGAGATGGGCCGCAACCCGGCGCTCCTGGAACTCTGCGGGTTCGACCCGCTGCCTTTCCAGAGCGCGCCCGTGTTGGAGCTTCGCGCAGGTACGAAGGAGCCACCATGCGCGGTGGCGCATCCGGCGCAGGTCCGCTCGACGGTGCCCAGCCACTGGAACTTCTCGCGCTTCCTGCGGCGCGTCGTGCTGCTTGAGAACGAGTGCAGCCTGGTGTCCGCAATGGTCGAGAGCCTGCGCGCGTCGCTCTTCGAAGAGCTGCCCGACTTCGGCCGCCATCTCGGCTACGACGGCAAGGCGATCGAGAGCCACTCGACGGGCCGGGTTGCCGAGGACAAGGGGAAGACCTCCGACCCCGACGCCGACTGGGGCAAGCATGAGACGAGCGGGGTGAACGCCAAGACCGGCGCGATCTGGAAGAAGGTGAAATCATGGTTCGGCTACGGCCTCCACCTGATCGCCGACACCCACTACGAGGTCCCGGTGGCCTTCGAGGTGACGCGGGCGTCGGACTCGGAGGTCAAGATGCTCCCCAAGATGCTGGAGAACCTGTTCGCAAGAGCGCCGGAAATGGTGGAGCGCTGCGACGACTTCAGCGCCGACCGCGGTCTCGACAACGCTCCCCAGAAGAAGTTGCTCTGGGATAAGTGGGCCATTCGGCCGCTGGTCGACACGCGCTTGATGTGGAAGGCCGAGAAGGAGGAGCCGGGCTATGATCCGACGAAGCCGATCACGCGGGCGCTGTTCCCCAACCGCGCCGACGTCGTCGTTCACGACGAGCGCGGCCGCGTGTCCTGCATCTGCCCCCAGACCGGCGAGGTCCGCGCCATGGCCTTCCAGGGCTTCGAGGCCGAGCGCGGCCTCTGCGGCACGCTGAAATACCGCTGCCCGGCGGCGGCCTTCGGCTTCGACTGTGCAGGCAGCAAGGCGTGCCACCGGGCGGGCGGGGTGGAGCCCGGCGAGTACGGCCGCATCGTGCGCATCGATCTCGACAAGAACGACCGGCGCGTCTTCACCCCGACGCCCTGGGGCAGCCCGTCCTGGCGGCGCGGCTACAACCGGCGCTCTGCGATAGAGAGGATCAACAGCCGCCTCGACAACAGCTTCAACTTCGAGACCCACTACATCCGCGGGCTCGCTAAGATGAAGACCCGTGTCGGGCTGGCGCTGGTGGTGATGATGGCGCTGGCCCTTGCGCAGGTGCGGGCCGGCCACGCGGAGCGGATGCGCTCGCTGGTCGGCGCGGTGCCGTACCTCGACACCGGCTGACCGGTTGTCCCACCTCCGACATCGCCGCTCGACCAAGCCGCCTGCCGGCGGATGGCAGACCGCGGCCATCCATGTCACGATGTTCCCGTAGCGTTCCGATCTCGCGTCTAATCGCTGCATTCTGCTCACCCGGCGGGGATCAGGCAGTCGATATCCGGCCGCCAAAGATCAGCGTCACGATGTCGAAATACGCCACAGCGCACATTCCTCAGCGCTTGGCCGCCTTGGCCGTTTGTGTATAGTGCGCGCCAACTCGACAGGGGTCGCGATGCAGCTTCGAGAAGCGCTCACCTTCGACGACGTGACCCTGATTCCCGCGGCCTCCACGGTGCTGCCGACCGAGACGGCGGTCGGCACCAAGGTCACCAACGAGATCGGCCTCGGCATCCCATTGTTGTCGGCCGCCATGGACACGGTGACCGAAGGCCGCCTCGCCATCGCCATGGCGCAAGCCGGCGGCCTCGGCATCATCCACAAGAACATGACGCCCGAAGACCAGGCGCAGGAGGTGCGCCGGGTCAAGAAGTTCGAGGCCGGGATGGTGGTCAACCCGCTCACCATCACGCCGGACCGCCCGGTCAGCGAAGCGCTCCGGCTGAAGGACGAGCACGGAATCTCCGGCATCCCGGTGGTCGAGGAGGACAGCGGCCGGCTGCTGGGCATTCTCACCAACCGCGACGTGCGCTTCGAGACCAACCCCAATCGGCCGGTGCGCGAGATCATGACCGCCGAGAACCTCATCACGGTGCGCGAGGACGTGGAGCGCGACGAGGCGAAGCGGCTGCTCCACCGCCACCGGATCGAGAAGCTGGTGGTGGTGGACGACGACTATCGCTGCGTCGGCCTGGTGACGGTGAAGGACATCGAGCGAGCCCAGGCCTTCCCCCACGCGTGCAAGGACGCGCACGGCAGGCTGCGCGCGGGCGCTGCGACCGGCATCGGGACGGATGGGCTGGCGCGGGCCGAGGCGTTGCTCGACGCCGAATGCGACCTCATCGTCGTCGATACCGCACACGGCCACGGCGAGGCGGTGGCGCGCGCCGTGAAGGACATCAAGAGCTTGAGCAACTATGCCCAGGTGGTGGCCGGCAACGTCGCGACGGCGGAGGGCGCGCGGGCGCTGATCGACGCCGGCGCCGATGCGATCAAGGTGGGCATCGGTCCGGGCTCCATTTGCACCACGCGGGTCATCGCCGGCGTGGGCGTGCCCCAGCTCACGGCGATCGTCGACGCGGTCGAGGTGGCGCGGGCGCGCGGCGTCACCGTGATCGCCGACGGCGGCATCAAGTTCTCGGGCGATCTCGCCAAGGCGGTGGCCGCCGGCGCGGACTGCGCGATGATCGGCTCGCTCTTCGCCGGCACCGAGGAGAGCCCGGGCGAGGTGTTCCTCTACCAGGGGCGCTCGTACAAGTCCTACCGCGGCATGGGCTCGCTCGGCGCCATGGCGCGCGGCTCGGCCGACCGCTACTTCCAAGCTGAAATCAGCGACCGGCTCAAGCTGGTGCCGGAGGGGATCGAGGGGCGGGTGCCCTTCAAGGGCCCGCTGAGCCAGGTGATCCATCAGCTCGTGGGCGGCCTGCGCGCGGCGATGGGCTACACTGGCTGCGCCACGCTCGCCGAGATGCAGCGCAACTGCCAGTTCGCGCGGGTCTCGGCGGCGGGCCTGCGCGAGAGCCACATCCACGACGTCGGGGTGATGCGCGAGCCGCCAAATTATCAGCCGCCGCACTGAGGCCGGCGGCGCGGTCGGGCCCGACGAGGCCCAGGACCCAACTCAGCCGCAGAGGTGCGACATGACGATTCACATGAGAGCTTTCGCCGCCGTCTTGCTGCTCGGCGCCGCCGTGGCCTTGCTTCCCGCGTCGGACGCGGCGGCTGCGGGGAGCTCGAGCAGCACCAGCAGCGCAACCACCCAGGCCGATCAGCGCAACATCGAGCGCGGCAAGCAGGCGATCGAGGCCGGCGACTGGGAGCGCGCCGCGACGTTTCTGGAGCGCGCGGCCGAGTCCAGCCCGCGCAATGCGGACGTCTTCAACCTGCTCGCCTACAGCTACCGCCATCTCGACCGGCTCGACGACGCCTTCGAGAACTACGGCCGGGCGCTGGAACTCGATCCCAGGCACCTCGGTGCCCACGAGTACATCGGCGAGGCCTACCTGATGATCGGCGATCTGGACAGGGCCGAGGCGCACCTCGCGATCCTGCGGGACATCTGCGCCTCCTGCGAGGAGACCGACGAGCTGGCGGAGGCCATCGCGCACTTCAAGGGAGAGGGCGCTGCGCAGTAGGGTGAGCGGAATTTGAGCAGCGTCGAGCGTTGGGCGCTTGACCGGCGCCGGCGCGCGCCCAAGAATCCTTGACTGACCGCCAGCCACCCTATCCACCGAGGGATGCGATGAGCACGCCGCCCCTGGTCGAGATGCGCAACATCTACAAGAGCTTCGGCGGCACCCATGCGGTCGAGGATGTCTCGGTCTCGGTCGACGGCGGCGAGGTGCTCGGCGTCGTCGGCCACAACGGCGCCGGCAAGTCGACGCTGATCAAGATTCTCGCCGGCGCCTACCGCATGGACAGGGGCGAGATCTACATCCGGGGCGAGAGGGTCTCCATCCACAACCCCCGCGATGCAAGGGACCTCGGCATCGAGACGCTCTATCAGGATCTGGCGCTCGCCGATCACCTCGACGCGGTGGCCAACCTGTTTCTCGGCCGCGAGATCATGACCCGCTGGGCGACCCTCGACGGCAACGCCATGGAGCGTGCCACTCGCGAGGTCATCGCGCGCATCAACCCCAACTTCGTCAACCTGCGTGAGCCTGTGCAGCGGCTCTCCGGCGGGCAGCGGCAGTCCGTGGCGATCGGCCGGGCGCTCTATTTCGACACCAAGGTCCTGATCATGGACGAGCCGACCGCCGCCCTCGGGCACCGCGAGACCGCAGTCTTCAAGGACCTCGTGCTTCGGCTCAAGTCGGAGGGGATCGGCATGGTCCTGATCTCCCACGACATCCACGATGTCTTCGACCTGTCGGACCGGATCACGGTGATGACGAACGGCCGCCAGATCGGCACCCACCTCACCGCCGAGGTCACCAAGGACCAGGTGCTGAGCATAATCATCCTCGGCAAGCAGCCCGGCGAGGAGACCGCCGAGGACATCGCGACGCTGCACTGAAGCAACTCGGGCGGCAGCGTGGCGCCGTGCTTGACAAGGCGTCCGGTTCCGTGCGCTTTTCCGGCCCGGCTCCGCCTGTCCCGGAACCACCCTCCGCTCCACGCTCCACAGGGCTTCCCGCCATGCATCGATTTCGAACGCATACCTGCGGCGCGCTCAGGCCGTCCGATGTCGGCTCGACCGTGCGCCTCTCCGGCTGGGTTCATCGGGTGCGCGATCACGGCCACCTCGTCTTCGTGGATCTGCGCGACCACTACGGCATCACCCAGTGCGTCGCCGAGTCAGGCGAGCCGCTGTTCGACGCGGTGACGGCGCTCAAGCCCGAAACCGTGGTGACGCTGACCGGCCCAGTGGTGACGCGCGACGCCGAGACCGTGAATCCCAAGATCCCCACCGGCGAGGTCGAGGTGCGGATCGCGGAGCTGCAGGTGCAGAACGCGGTCGAGACCCTGCCGCTGCCGGTTCACGGCGAGCACGACTACGGCGAGGAGGTGCGGCTCCGCTACCGCTTCCTCGACCTCAGGCGCGAGCGCATGCACCAGAACATGGTGCGCCGCAGCGCCATCGTCGCCAGCATCCGCCGGCACATGGTCGAGCAGGGCTTCATGGAGTGCCACACGCCGATCTTGACCGCGAGCTCGCCCGAGGGCGCGCGGGACTTCCTCGTGCCGAGCCGGCTGCATCCGGGCACCTTCTACGCTCTGCCGCAGGCCCCGCAGCAGTTCAAGCAGCTGGTGATGGCCTCCGGCTTCGACCGCTACTTTCAGATCGCGCCCTGCTTTCGCGACGAGGACGCGCGCGCCGACCGCTCTCCTGGCGAGTTCTACCAGCTCGATGTCGAGATGGCGTTCGTCGAGCAGGAGGACGTGTTCGATGCGCTGGAGCCGGTCATGCACGGCGTCTTCACGGAGTTCACCGAGCGCGCCGTGACGGCGCCGCCGTTCCCGCGCTTCGCCTACAAGGACGCGATGCTGCGCTTCGGCACCGACAAGCCGGACCTGCGCATTCCCATCGAGATCGTCGATCTCACCGCACCGTTCGGGCGCGACGAGGTCACGTTCAAGGCCTTCAAGGGCACGATCGCCAAGGGGGGCGTCGTGCGCGGCATCCCGGTGAAGGGGATTGCGGCTCGGCCGCGCAGCTTCTTCGACCGGATGATCGAGTTCGCCCAGAGCCTGGGCGCGCCCGGTCTCGGCTACATCACGTTCGCGGACGGCGCCGGCAAGGGGCCGATCGCGAAGTTCGTGCCGGACGCGGTGCAGCAGGAGATACGCTCGATCGCCGGCCTCGGGGACGGCGACGCGGTGTTCCTGAGCTGCGACAAGCCGGATGCCGCCGCGCGCTACGCCGGCGCCGTGCGGCTGGAGCTCGGCAAGCGGCTCGAGTTGGTCGACGAAGACCGGTTCGCGTTCTGCTGGATCGTCGACTACCCGATGTTCGAGCGCGACGGGGAGACCGGCGCCATCGGCTTCAGCCACAACCCGTTCTCCATGCCGCAGGGCGGGATGGAGGCGCTGGAGAGCGACGATCCGCTCGGCGTGCTCGCCTACCAGTACGACATCGTCTGCAACGGCGTGGAGCTATCCAGCGGCGCGATCCGGAATCACCAGCCCGACCTGATGGTCAAGGCGTTCGAGATCGCGGGCTACGGCGAGGACGAGGTGAAGCGCCGCTTCGGCGCGCTCTATCACGCCTTCCAGTACGGCGCGCCACCCCACGGCGGCATCGCGCCCGGCATCGACCGCATCGTCATGCTGCTCTCCGACGAGCCCAACATCCGCGAGGTCATCATGTTCCCGCTGAACCAGACGGCGCAGGACCTGATGATGGGCGCACCGGCGACCGTGCCGGACAAGCACCTCAAGGAGCTGAGCCTCAAGCTCGACCTGCCGCCCAAGCGGGAGAGGGAAGATGAGTAGAGAAGCGAAGAAGGGCGACAAGCTCGATCTGCCGGGAGTACCGCACGACGATCCCCGGACCGCCGCCGACGATCCAGAATGCGCGCGTCAGCAGGCGCTTGCCGAAGAGATCATGCGCGACGACCGGGAGGTACTACGCGAACTGACCAAGTGAGCGACAGCGGCCTCAACGCTGCGGGTTGAAGTGCAGGGGGTCGCAGGCCTCGATGACCTCGCGGCGCTTGTAGATCTCCACGAGGTTGGCGACCTCGACCAGCGAGAGGGTGAGCAGGTAGAGGCGGTGCGCCTGCGTGGGCCTGCCATCGCCGTCCGCGACGCCGTCCAGGTAGTCGATAATCTCCTCCATGCGCGGCATCACGGCGTCGTAGAAGGCGCGGAGCTCCTCCATCGAGGACGCCACCTTCTTCGCCGTGCGCGCGCGCTCGGGCTCCAGCGCCCAGTCGAGCCAGGGCGCGAGGTCCTCGAACGCCTCTGGTAGCGCAGCCTCGGCCATCGTGGGTCCCTCAAGCCTCGCGAATGCCGATCACGCGTTGCTATAGAACCCGCAGTGTTCCTCCAGCACCTTGTGGAAGTAGCGGATCGGCGCCTCGTCGTCCTGCAGGATCACGTGCGACTTCGCGCGTGACGCGAGGCCAGCATGCACGTTCTCGTGCGCGACCGTGTCCTCCTGCAGCGTGTCGCGAATCAGGCACTTGAAGTACTCCTGCTGCAGGCGCTCGCGCGTGTTCGCGGGCTCCCTGAAGTGCATGCGAATTTCCCAGATCGTGCGGTCGATCGCGAGCGGCCAGAAGTTGTAGCTGACGTAGCTCGTCGAGTTGCCGACCTCGAACAGCAGGATCACGAAGTTCGGGAACAGCACGAAGAAGTCGAACTCTCCGATCATCTGCGGGATGCGGGCGGGCGGGGCGCCGTTCTCGCCGGCGAAGAGCGTGCCCTCCAGCGGGGTGAGCTTGTGGGTCGGGTCGTACTCGCAGGACCAGACCGTGTGGTAGTTGTAGAGATTGACGTCCTGAAAGCGGCAGTGCCCCTTGTCGTTCATCAGGAAGGCATCGCCCAGGATGCGGCGGTGCTGGAAGGGCAGGTGGTAGAGCTCGTTCTGCGCGTCGAGCCCGACCTTCCAGTTGGCGCGCTCGTCCACCAGATAGGTCTGCATCAGCGGCATCTCGTGGAAGGGGCAGCCGTCGAGCTGGTCCGCCACGCCGCCGAGATACTCGCGCAGCGTCTCCGCCGGCTCGGCGCCTAAGTGGACGAAGACGAAGCCCTCCCAGAAATCCGTGTCGACCGGCGTGAGCCCGTGGTCGCGCTTGTCGAGGTCGAAGAAGTTCTCCTCGTCGGGCACGCGGATGAGCTCTCCGGTGTCGCTGTAGACCCAGTTGTGGAAGTGGCAGTAGACGCTGCCGGGGCAGGTGCCGCGACCGTCCAGCACCAGTGTGTTGCCGCGGTGAGAGCAGACGTTGTGGAAGCCGCGCACCACGCCGTCCGAGCCCCGGATGATCAGCACGGAGGTCTTGCAGATGGCGATGTCGCGCACGAAGTAATCGCCCGGATTCGGGATCTCGTCGATACGGCCGACGTTGATCCAGCATCGGCGGAAGATGCGCTCGCGCTCGAGCGCGTAGTGCTCGTCGGAGACGTAGGGCTCGGTGGGCACCGGCTCGGTTCCGAGGTCGGGGTACTTCTCCGCCCACTGCTTCTCGCGCATCACGGTCTTCATCGGCCCCCCTCCCGCGCGCGCCTGCGCGGCATCCGATCGCCTCTCACCATCGCGCGCCGCAACGGTAGCACGGCCTACCGTGCCCGCGCAGCAGGCGCTTCCCATCGGGCTCTTGTCGGCCGGGGCAAAAGCCTATACGGGGTCCGTGGCCGGCGGAACGAGCCGAGGGGCCGCAAGGGACCGGAGGGAGCACAGATGAGCAACAGCTACCAAGAGATCACCGACGTTGTGCAGGTCTATTTCGACGGGCTTTACGAGTGCGACACGGAGAAGCTCGCCACGATCTTTCACCCGTCCAGCCACCTGTTCGCGAACATGGACGGCAAGTTCGTCGACTGGCCGCGCGAGGAGTGGTTCGAGATCGTGAAGAGCCGCGTGCCGCCGGCGTCGACGGGGCAAGCGCGCTTCGACAAGATCCTCTCCATCGACCTGTCGGACGAGAACACCGCCGTCGTGACCTGCGAGTGTGCGATCCATCCGCGCTACTTCACCGACTTCCTGAGCCTGATCAGGATCGACGGCGAGTGGAAGATCGTCTCGAAGTCGTTCCGCTTCGACGTCCACGAGTAGCGCTGCCGGGCGCTAACTCACGGGCTTCGTGTTGTCGCGGAGCCACTCGTCCAGCGCGTCGAACGTGAGTTCGCTGCGGTCGTAGAGGCCAAATAAGAACGTCCACGCCTCATCGGCGCCGGCCGTGAGCTCCACGCCATTGATGGCGAGAAAAGTGTACGTTGCGGCGAAAGCGGTGCGTTTGTTGCCGTCGATGAAGGGATGGTTCTGGGACAGGCTTTCCCATAGCGCAGCCGCCTCGGCGATCACGTCAGCGTAATAGCCGCTCTGCGGTCGGAACAACGCGGCTTCCAGCTGACCCGGATCCCGCACGCCCTCCGCGCCGCCATAGATGGCAATCTGGTCGGCATGGATGGCGAGAACGTCTGCGACGGTCAGATAGTCGCGCGTCACTGCGCGAGTTTCTTGTAGAGGGGTGCGTAGCGGGCGTGGCTCTTGAGATAGGCGCCCATAACGTGCGGGCGGGCGGAGCCCTGCCGCCGCTGCTCGATCAGCGCCGCGATCGCCTCCTCGACGAGCGCTTGGATTTGACGGCCCTCTTGCTGTGCGAGCCCCCGCAGGTCGGCAAGCAGGGCGCCGTCAACCTGAGTGGCGAATTTTTCTCGAGTCTGTGGCATGGCGAGGCCTCGATTGTTACTCGAAGGCCTAACTTCTCATATCATGAACTGTCAAGTTTTCTCTAGTGGAGCGGCAGGGCCGTCGCACGTTCAACCTGTGCCGGCGCGGTGCCAGGCGGCGAGGGAGGCGAGGTCGGTGAAGGCGATGTCCGGCTCCACGTCGACCGGGGGCGTCGCGCCGCCGGGGCGGCCCGCGCGGCGGTCGATCCAGCAGGTGGAAAGGCCCGCCGCGCGGCCCGGCACGACATCGTGGAACAGGCTCTGGGCCACGTGGAGCACCTCGCCGGGCGCGATGCCCTCTTCCGCGAGCAGCGCCTTGGCACGCTCGAAGTGCGCGGGCGCGGTCTTGTAGCTCCCGACATCCTCGGCGGTCACAACGGCGTGGAAGGGATCGCCCAGGCGTAGAGCACTTTGAGCGAAGGACGCGCGGTCCACGTTCGAGAGCACCATCAAGAGCCCGTGCTCTCGCAGGTAGGCGAGGGCCTCGACCGAGTCAGGAAAAGGCGGCCAGTCGGCGATCGAAGCGCCGAAGTCTGCGGCCTGCTCGTCTGTCGCGGCAAGGCCGAAGTCGGCCGCGATCGCCTTGCAGGCGTGACTCAGCACGTCGGGGTAGCGCATCGCCGGGTTCTGCTCCTGGATCGTGTGCTCGTGCCGGGCGAAGGCGGCGAGCAGCGCGTCGTCGTCGGCGTCGATTCCCGCCAGCGTGCGAAGCGCCTGGAGCATGCCCTGCTCCCAGTCGATCAGGGTGCCGTAGCAGTCGAAGGTGAAGGCGCGAAAGGCGCTGGGTGTCATCGTTGCATCCTGCGGTGGTGGGTGCGATCGAGGCGCGGGATCGGCAGGCCTTGGCCCGTCGGGCCGAGAGACTAATCGTTCAGCGCGAAGGCGGCACGCAGGAAATCCCCAAAACCCGAATGGCCCGCGGCGTCGACTCTCTCGCTGGCTTCGGCCGGATACGCTCCCCCGAGGTGCTCGGCGAAGAAGGTCAGCATCCGTGTCTGCGCATCCCTTTGTGCGGTGCGGTTGACGACCGCCGTGTGGGTCCTGCCGTGCATGACTTCCACGAAGTAGGGCTTCGGAATCGGCAGACGCAGAGCGGTACCGCCGCCCCGCGAGAGACCGACAAAGCCGATCCGCTCCGCGTCCACGAACGGCAGCGAGGCCAGATGATCGACGGCGGCATTGGCATCGCCGATCTGCACCGGGTCGTACTTGCCGCCGGTCCGGCAGCCGTCGGCGATGCCGCGCGGCCCGAAGCTGTCGACGATGAGCGTGACGTAGCCGTAGTCGTTCAGCAGCGCGGCGTGGTCGTTCAGGCCGCGCCAGACCGTCCGATGCGATGTGTTTCTCTCGGTTCCGCTGCAGCCATGCAACAGAACGACGGCAGGGAAGGCACCAACGCCTTGCGGTTTTGCAAGCCAGGATGCGAGCCTCGTGTCGTCCTCGCCGGTGGCGATCGAGGTCATCGTTCCTTGCGTCTGACACGCCGCGAGACCCATCGCCACGGCGACGATCGCGGCGCCGAGCGCGCCCAATTTGGCGGTGGTGCTCATCGGTCTTCCTCTGCTCGTGGCCCATCGGCGCTCCGCCGGGGGCATTCTCGCTATACCGTGCTCTCTCTCATGCCGCTTGACGGCTCCTTCAAAGGGCGCTGCAATAGGCGGAGGAAAGAAGGGGAGTGCGCATTGCACGCACTCCCCAGTGCCAGTGGTTCATGACCGCGGGAGATGGACGGTCGTCAGGAACAACCACTGGTAGCGCCGCAAGTCTCACACTTCATGCAGGTCCCGTTACGGACCAGCGTGAAGTTTCCGCAATCGCCGCAGGCCTCGCCTTCGTAGCCTTTGCCGCGCGCCTGGTGCAGCGGTTCGCGGCCGTTGGCCACGGGCCGGCGATCCGCGCGCTGCGCCTGCCGGGAAAGGGCCGCAGCAGACGCGCTGCGTTCCGGTGCGTGCCGCCGGCGCGCGGTTTCCCGGCCGCCTCTCTCGTCGCTGCCCGCGCTGCCGGCGCCGCCGTTGAGCACCAGCAGGTTGGAGCGCACGTAACCGGCACTCACCGGGTCGTCCGAGCCCGCGCCGGCGTGCTCGCCCCTGTCGGACAGCATCGGGGCGCGCACGGTCTGCTCCTCGCCGCCGCCGATGGTATCGGGCAGCAGGTCCTCGGCCTCGGCGTGAGACAGGTCGCTGCGCCCGAGATAGGAGATGGCGAGCTCGCGGAAGATGTAGTCGAGGATCGACGTGCTCATCTTGATGGCGTCGTTGTTGACCACCATCCCTGCCGGCTCGAACCGGGTGAAGGTGAAGGCATCGACGTACTCGTCGAGCGGCACGCCGTACTGCAGGCCGATCGAGATCGAGATCGCGAAGTTGTTCATCAGGCTGCGGAAGGAGGCGCCTTCCTTGTGCATGTCGATGAAGATCTCGCCGAGCGCGCCGTCCTCGAACTCGCCGGTCCTGAGATACACCTTGTGCCCGCCGACGATGGCCTTCTGGGTGTAGCCGCGCCGCCGATGCGGCAGGCGCCGCCTCTCGCCCTCACGGATGACCTGCTTGACGATGCGCTCGGCCACGGCGAGCGGGTCCGGCCGGCTTGCCGCGGCCGGTACCGGGTCGGCTGTCTCTTCCTCAGTTGCCTCGTCGAGCCCGTCGCCAAGGGCGAGCGCCGTAAGAGGCTGGGAGAGCTTGGAGCCGTCGCGGTAGAGCGCGTTGGCCTTGATGCCGAGACGCCAGGAGAGCTCGTAGGCCCGGCGACAATCCTCGACGGTGGCATCCATCGGCAGGTTGATGGTCTTCGAGATGGCGCCCGAGACGAAGGGCTGGGCCGCAGCCATCATGCGCACGTGGCTCTCGGTCGAGAGGAATCGGTTGGAGCCCGTGCGCCCGCACGGGTTGGCGCAGTCGAAGACCGGCAGGTGCTCGGGCCGGAGGTGCGGCGCGCCTTCCAGCGTCATGGCGCCGCAGCAGTAGAGCGTGGCCGCCTCGATCTCGCTCGTGCTGAAGCCGATGGCGCCCAGCAGGTCGAAGTCCGGCCGGTCGAGGTCGCGAGGATCGAGGCCGAGCGTGCCGGTGCAGAACTCGACGCCGAGGGTCCATTTGTTGAACGCGAGGTTCAGGTCGAAGGCGGCATCGAGAGCGCCTTCGACACGCTTGATGACCGCCGGCGTGAAGCCCTTGCGTGCGAGCGCGGCGTGGTCGATGGCCGGCGCGTCCTTGAGGGTGCCGGAGCCGACCGCGTAGGCGACGATCTTGCGAATCTGCGCCGGCGTGTAGCCGAGCGTCTTCAGCGCCTTGGGCACCGTGCCGTTGATGATCTTGAAGTGCCCGCCGCCGGCGAGCTTCTTGAACTTGACCAGGGCGAAATCGGGCTCGATGCCCGTGGTGTCGCAATCCATGACCAGCCCGATGGTGCCGGTGGGCGCGATCACCGTCGCCTGGGCGTTGCGGTAGCCGTGCTTCTCACCGAGCTTCACCGCGCGGTCCCAGGCCCGCCTCGCGGCCTTGCCAAGGGCGCGATCGGGCAGGTTGGCGTGATCGAGCGGCACCGGGCGGATGTCGAGGCCCTCGAAGCGATCGCTCTCGCCGTGGGCGGCGGCGCGGTGGTTGCGCATCACCCGCAGCATGGCGTCGCGGTTGTCGTCGAACGCGGGGAAGGCACCGCACTCGCCGGCCATCTCAGCCGAGGCCGCGTAGGAGGCGCCGGTCATCAGCGCGCTGATGGCGCCGCAGAGCGCCCGGCCCTCGGCGCTGTCGTAGGAAAGCCCGAGCGACATCAGCAGCCCGCCCAGATTGGCAAAGCCCAGCCCGAGCGTGCGGTAGCGATAAGAGCGGAGCGCGATCTCGCGCGAGGGGAACTGCGCCATCACCACCGCGATCTCGAGCACGATGGTCCAGAGCTTGACCGCGTGCTCGAAGCTCTCGATGTCGAAGCTGCCGTCCTCGCGCCTGAAGGTGATCAGGTTGAGCGAGGCGAGGTTGCACGCCGTGTCGTCCAGGAACATGTACTCGGAGCAGGGGTTGGACGCGTTGATCCGCCCGCCTGCCGGGCAGGTGTGCCAGGCGTTGATGGTGCTGTCGAACTGGATGCCGGGATCGGCCGAGGCCCAGGCCGCCTCAGAAATCCGATCCCAGAGGCCACGCGCATCGATGGTCTTCGCCACCTTGCCGTCGGTGCGCCGGATCAGGTCCCACGCGCCGCCGGCCTCGACCTGCTGCAGGAAGGCGTCGGTGACGCGGATCGAGTTGTTGGAGTTCTGGCCCGAGACCGTGAGGTAGGCCTCCGACTGCCAGTCGGTGTCGTAGATGCGGAAGTCGATCTCGGTGAAGCCCTGCTCGGCCCAGCGGATCGCCCGGTGGATGCAGCTCTCCGGCACCAGCGCCTTCCGCGCCTCGCGCACCGCCTCGCTGAGCGCCGGGTTGGATCTGGGCTCGAAGCGGCCGGCGCCGTCGCCCGCGTGGCAGGCGTCGACGATGGCGTTGAGGCGGGTGTGGAGCAGCTGCGATCCGCTCACCAGCGCCGCGACCTTCTGCTCCTCCACCACCTTCCAGGAGACGAAGTCCTCGATGTCCGGGTGGTCGACGTCGACGATGACCATCTTGGCGGCGCGCCGGGTGGTGCCGCCCGACTTGATGGCGCCGGCTGCGCGGTCGCCGATTTTGAGGAAGCTCATCAGGCCCGACGACTTGCCTCCGCCGGAGAGCGCCTCGCCCTCGCCGCGCAGGTTGGAGAAGTTGGTGCCGGTGCCGGAGCCGTACTTGAAGAGCCGCGCCTCGCGCACCCAGAGGTCCATGATCCCGCCCTCGTTGACGAGGTCGTCCTGGATGCTCTGAATGAAGCAGGCGTGCGGCTGGGGGTGCGCGTAGGCCGAGTCGGCCTCTCTAAGGTCGCCGCTCTCGTGGTCGACGTAGTAGTGACCCTGGGCCGGGCCGTCGATGCCGTAGGCCCAGTTCAGCCCGGTGTTGAACCACTGCGGCGAGTTGGGCGCGGCCACCTGGAGCGCCAGCATGGCGACCAGCTCGTCGTAGAAGGCGCGGGCGTCCGACTCGGCGTCGAAGTAGCCGGCCTTCCAGCCCCAGTAGGTCCAGGTGCCGGCGAGGCGGTGGAACACCTCCTTGGCCGAGCGCTCGCCGCCCGTGGGCCGCTCCTCTGCTCCGTCGTCGACCGTCTCCGGATCCGGCTCGCTGCGCCACAGCCACTCGGGCACGTCGGCCTCCGGCACCGGCCTGCGCCGGGCCGCGATGCCGGCCTTGCGGAAATACTTTTGGGCGAGGACGTCGCAGGCGACCTGCGACCAGCCGGCCGGAACCTCGACGTCCTGCTGCGCGAACACCACCGAGCCGTCGGGATTGCGGATCTCGCACGCGGTCGTGCGGTACGCCAGCTCCTCGCGGGGCGATCCGTTCTCCGTCGTATAGTGGCGCTCGATGCGCATACAACCCCCCAACCCGACCGAAGCTGAAACGCTCTTTAGCGGCCAGATGTCGCGTATCAGTCGACATATTGTAGTGATTCGCCGACTCGGCCGCAACTTCTAGTAGCACGGTTGAGATAGTGTGACCAAGCACAATGTGGACCGCGCTGCATTCTGGACTGAGGCTGTAAGTAGGGACGGCCAACCGCGGGACTCGAAAATCCGCGGAGTTCAGCGCGGTCACTGGAAGCAATTTTCCAAGTACCGTTCACGCGGCGAACCCAAGTGGAACTGACGCGAGTCACTAAGCCCTCTTGAACTAGTGAGTGGCCGAGCGTGTACCGCGGGGCGATCACCGCCGCGGACGCGTGGTTGTGCAATCGCGAGTGGCTTCACTAACTGCGTTTGGTCAGCAAGCTCACCTCGAAGCAGGCCCCGCCGCCGTCCCGCGGCAGGCAGGTCGCATCGCCGCGGTGACGGCGCGCGATCTGGCGCACCAGACTGAGCCCGAGCCCGACTCCCCGGTCGTCGTCCCGATCCTCCCGCCTGCCCTCGCGGCGGTAGAAGGGCTCGAAGATTCGCTCGCGCTCCGCCTCCGGCACGCCGGGCCCGCGGTCGAGGACACGGAGGCGGGCATGGCTTTCGCGCAGCTCCAGTTCGACCCGGATGGGACTGCCGGGCGCGTGGTGCGCGGCATTGTCGAGCAGGTTGCGGATCAGGCGGGTAAGCAATCGGACTTCGCCTTCTACCGTCGCCGGCTCGCCCTCGAACGCGGCGCCGGCACGCGCGGCCTCCTCGGCGCAGAGCGCCTGGAGATCGATTCGCTCCCGATGCGTGGGCCGCTCCAGGGTGTTGAGGCGGCTCGCCAGCAGGATCTCCTCGATCAGCTCGTCGAGGTCCTCGATGTCGCGCTCGATGCGCTGGCGCAGCGCGGGATCGCCGTTCTCCGCCAGCAGCTCCACCGCCATGCGGATGCGGGCGAGAGGGGAGCGCAGCTCGTGGGAGGCGGCGGCGAGCGTATCGCGCTGGGCTTCGACGAGGGCCTGAATACGCTCCGCCGCACTGTTGAAGCTGCGGGCCAGCGCCGCGATCTCGTCTTTGCCTTCGACATCGACCCGCGCGGCGAGATCGCCCGCGCCCAGCGCCTCGACTCGGGCCTGCAGGCGCTCCAGCCGTCGCGCGAGGCGGCGGGCGAGCGGCCAGGCACCGATGGCGACGGCGAACGCCAGGATGCCGAGTGCGGCGAGAAAGCCGATCGCCGGGGTATGGAATACGTCGTCGCGCTTGGGGCGGACCTTGACGAGGCGGCCGTCCGGCAGCGGCAACACGAAGGCCTTGCCTTTCTCCTTGCGCGAGCCCGAAGGTCGCTCCTGGGGCGCTCGCAAGGGCCGGCCCAGGCTGCCGAGCAACTCGCCCTCCGGCCCGAAGACGCTGATGCGGGCATCGAAGTCCCGGCCCAGCCGCGCGAGCGCGGCGTCGGTCTCGGCCCGCGACGCGCCGGGCGGCGGCAACAGCTCGACCAGCAGCGCACCCACGCTCCGGCGAAAGTCCGCGTCCGGGTGCTCGTCGTCCGTCAGCCACCAGCCGACGACGGCGAGCACGCCGAAGAGCACGATGATTCCGAGCAGCGTCAGATAGACCTGGAGGAAGAGGCGCCGCCTCACGAGTCGTCGTCCTGGCTGCGGACGAAGAGGTAGCCGGCGCCCCGCAGCGTGACGATGCGGCGCGGGTTCTTGGGATCGTCCTCGATGGCAGCCCTGATCCGCGAGACATGGACGTCGATGCTGCGGTCGAAGGCTTCCAGCGACTCGCCCCGGACCCGGTCCATCAGCTGCTCGCGGCTGAGCACCCGGCCCGCGCTCTCGGCGAGCGCGCAGAGCAGGTCGAACTGGTGGCCGGTGAGCGTTCGCTCCTCGTCGTCGACCGACACCCGCCGTGCCGCGCGGTCGATGACGAGCCGGCCGAAGCGCAGCGTCTCTCCTGCAGTGGCCCGGCTGCCGGGGGTGCGGCGGCGCATGATGGCGCGCAGCCGGGCCAGCAGCTCGCGCGGATTGAAGGGCTTGGGCAGGTAGTCGTCGGCGCCGATCTCCAGGCCCACGATGCGGTCCGCCTCCTCGCCCCGCGCCGTCAGCATCAGGATCGGCACGTCGGAGCGGGCGCGGATTGCCCGGCAAATCTCCAGTCCGTCGCCGTCGGGCAGCATGAGGTCCAGCACCACCGCGTCGTAGCCGCCTTGCAGGGCAGCGGCGAGTCCCGCCTCGGCGCTTTCCCTATGCTCGAGCGTCATCCCGGCGCGGCCGAGATAGGTCGCGACCATCTCGGCGAGCGCCCGGTCGTCCTCGATCATCAGCAGGCGAGTCATGGCGGCGTGCCCCTTCACTGCCGTGCCGGTCCTTTCCCAGTCTCGCCGTACCCGTCGGCGAAGCGGCGCAATCCGGCGAAGAGTTCCGGGTCGTTGATGATGCGGGGCACCTTGTTCTGGCCGCCGAGCTTGCCGCGGCTCTTCATCCAGGCCGCGAAGCCGCCGGCGGGGAGAAAGCGCACGCGCGCGGCGTCCATGCCGTAGCCGCCCGCGCGGTGGGCGGCGTAGTCGTCGTTGAGGCGGCAGAGCGTCGCGTCGAGCGCGGCGGCGAAGCGCGCGCTCTGCGCGGCGTCGAGGTCTGCTTCCGCGCGCTCCGCTCCCAGCTCAACGACGTAGAGGTGCCCGCCGCGCGTGCCGGTCTCGTCGGGAAACAGGCTCCCGGCGGCGAAATCGCTGACGGTCGCGCCGATCGCGCGCGCGGCCTCCGTCACGGCGCGCTCGACCTCGATACCGATCACGTGCTCGCCGAAGGCGGAGAGCATGTAGCTCGTCCGTCCGGTAACCAGGACGCGCGGCGGGTCGCGCTCGACCACGGTCACCGTGTCGCCCACGAGGTAGCGCCAGAGGCCGGCGCAGGTGGTCACCGCCAGCGCGTAGTTGACCCCTGGCTCGACGTCGCCGATCCAGCGGCAGTCGGGGTGTGCGCTGTCGAGCTGATCGACGGGGATGAACTCGTAGAAGATCCCGGTGTCGAGCAGGAGCCGCATGCCCGCACCGTCGTCACCGTCCGCGATGGCGAAGAAGCCCTCGCTCGCCGGGTAGACCTCGCGCGTCTCCGCGCGGCTGCCTTCGAGCAGGGCGGCGAAGCGGTCGCGATAAGGCGCCCAGGCAACGCCGCCGGGCGACAGCAGCTCGAGCGCAGGATAGATGTCGGCGATCCGGCATCCCGCGCCGCCGCGCCGGGCACGCGCGACTTCTATCAGACGCTCGAAGAAGATCAGCAGCCAGCTCGGCGTGCCGGCGATCGCCGAAATCTCCGTGTCCAGGGAGCGTTCGGCGAAGCGGCCGATCTTGACCTGCCAGTCGGCGATGCCTTCGAGATCGCGCGGCGGGAAGTAGCGCAGCCGCGCCCAGCTAGGCATCGACGCCGCAGCGATGCCGCTCAGATCGCCGCTGAAGACCCCCGGCGCCTCGCGCACCAGGCCGGTCGAGCCGCCGAGCATGAAGACACGGCCCGCGAACAGGCGGCTCTCGGGCCGGTTGGCGAGATGGTGGGTCAAGAGCTCGGCGCCCGCGCGCACGTTCGAGCGGCGCATCTCCCGGCTCACGGGGATGTACTTCGTGGAGCCGGTGGCCGTCCCCGACGACACGGCGAACCAGGGAATGAGGCCGGGCCACGTGCAGTCGGTGAGGCTGGGGAAGGCCGCCTGCCAATAGGCCTCCCAGAAGGCATCGTAGTCCCGCAGCGGCACTTGCGCACGGTAGTCGTCGAGGGACCAGGCGGTCGAGAACCCGTGGTCTCGCCCGAACTTGGTGCGGCAGCCGCGGCGGATGAGGGACCGCAGAACGCGGCGTTGCGTCTGCTGCGGCTCCAGCGCCTCAAGCTGCCGCAGGCGCCGCCAGGCATAGAGCCGCAGCATCCAGGTCGCGTCGTACATGTCCTAACGACCTGCCCCGGGGATACGCATAAGTATGATCGCCTCACACCGTCATGCCCGGACTTGATCCGGGCATCCATGCGGTTGCGCCGCTCCCCGAGGCGGCGAGGCGGCGCCATGGATGGCCGGGACAAGCCCGGCCATGACGAGAAAGGAAATGCTGGCGCTCTTCATGCTTGCATTCATGTCACCGTAGCGGGTGCAGATGTCTGCCGCCCCCGGGTCACTCGTGGAGAGTATGGGTGTAAGGGAAGCTCGCGCGGACGGCATCGAGCGTCAGCGGTACGCGGACGTAGTCGCCACGGCGCCACAGCTCCCACTGGTCCAGGATGGTCGTGCTGTTGAACCAGCCGTCCTGGCCGCCGAGCAGCACGAAATAGTTCTCGTCCGGGTCCGTCATGTCGGAGATGTGGCGCGCGTTGGAGCCGTAATCGACGGTGTGGCGCTCGGCGGCGGGATCGTGCGCGGTCTTCATCAGCGATTCCGAACTGCCGCCGACGCCGGCCTCGGCGAACTCATAGCGCCCGCCGATGAGGGGAACGTTGGAGAGAGGATGCGAGAGGTTGAGGCGGTGCATCTCGCCCCAGTTCGCGAAGGAGTCGAGGCCGTCCACGGCTGCCTCCAGCCCGGCGGCGAGGGCCGCGCGCAATGTCCTCTCGTCGGCGGCGGCGATATCCTCGCCCAGCAGCGCCGTGCGCCGGCCGACCGAGGCGAACGCCGCCCCTTCGTCCTCCCCGTAGCGCAGGACGTAGAAGCTGGCGGTGAAGCCGTGGCGGAACTGCTCGAACGTCACCGCCCCGCGCGAATCGGTCCGGTACTTTCCGTCCCAATCGCGCAGCCGGGCGATCGCCTCCTTGGTCCCGGCATCGGCCGCTGCGTTCATTCCCAGAGCATCGAGGTTGGCGATGAAGAGATCGCGCAGCGCGACCGAGGATTCCATGTAGACGTCCTGCTGAATCGCCTTGAGCGTCTCGACGCCCACGACGGTTTCCGCCTCGATGAGAGCGGCCATGCGGTTCACTCGGTCGTCGCGCGAGAAGAAGAATCCCACCGGTACGTCCGTCGGCGGCGGCCGGTTGTTGGCGGAGACCAGAAAGCCCGAGTCCGGGTTGAAGCTGTAGGGCAGATCGGCAGTGCTGCGCAGTGCGCCCCACGAGGCGTCGTGCAGGGCCGGGTCGAGAGCGATGTCGGCGGGCGGGCCGTCGCGGTTGGGAAGCCATACCGCCATGACCTGGCCGATGTTCCCGCTTGTGTCCGCGTAGAGCATGTTCTGGCCCGGCACGGCGAAGGTGTCGAACGCCGCGCGGAACTCGTCGAAGGTGCGCGCCCGGCTCACCGCGAGCATGGCGCCGATCTCGTCGCTCGCATCGTGACCGGTCCATCGCAGCGCGACCGGCGGCAGGCCGAGGTCGGCGAGGAGCGGCACGTCGCTCACGATCGGCCCCCACGCGGTCTCGCGGACGGTCACGTCGCTGTCGAACCACCAGCGCACGCCGATGCTCTCGTTTCGCTCGACGATCTCGGATGCGGGCACCTTGCTGACATCGTAGAGGTCGCTGGAGGCCGCGCGCATGTTCGTGCCGCCCCAGGCGATGTGCGGGTTGCGGCCGATGGCGAAGATCGGCAGCCCCGGCGCCATCAACCCCACCGCGTGGTAGGAGGGCGATTCGATTCCGGCGATCAACCAGACGTTGGGGATCATAATGCCGAGGTGCGGGTCGTTGGCCATGAGCGCACCGCCCGTATCGGTGCGATTGCCCGCCACGGCGAGGCTGTTGCTGCCGGACTTGGAGAGCCCGCCGAGCCAGCGCTGCGCCTGGACAGTGGGGCCGCCACCGCCGGATCCTGCGACCGAAACGGCTCCGTCCTCCACCAGGCGCGCCCAGAGCGCGTCCCAGCCCGCCCGTGCGCGCAGCGGGAGCAGGTCCATCCAGACCAGCCAGTTCACGTCCGTGCCGGCGAGGCGCCCCATGGCGAACACATCCTCGACCGTCCAGGGCTCGGGCTCCAGGTTGAGAACGTCGAAGTCGTGCGGCAGCTCGGCGGCGGTGTCCTGGTAGTGGTTGATGCCGTCCAAGAAGCGCTGAACCCAGAGCCGGGTGTCTTCGTCCATGCCGCGCTCGATCTCCGCCGCAGCGCGGCCGTAGGCGAGCGTGCGCAGGCCATGGTCGATATCGACGCCGAGGGGGCCGATCATCTCCGACACGCGCCCGCGCGCGATCATCCGCATGGTCGCCATCTGGCCGAGCCGCAAGTGCGCGTGCACGAGGCCGAGCGCGAACGCCGCGTCGCCGTCGCTCTCCGCCTCGATGAAGGGAATCTGCTGCGCGTTCCAGTGGACCGTCACGGCCCCGTCGAGCGGCAGACCGGCGGTGGGAAACGCCGCCAGGCGCTCGGTGACATCCTTCTGCTTCGGCAACGGCGTGAGCAGCGCGCAGGCCGAGAGTGCGACCGCCGCAGCCCCGAGGGCAAGCCAAGCGGCGAGGGGGGAAAGAAAGGAAGCCATGCGATCCTCCAGGCAACGACGAGCGCTCCCTTATACGCCCAATGTCGCTCATTCGGAGAGAGGCAGACGGAACCCCCTTGCGCAGGGAGGACGCAAGGGGGCTCCGCCCGCCCGGGTGCCGGCACGCGGGAGGCTTGCGCCCGGCAGGCTCAATGGTGGTGGTGCCGCCAGCCGCGCGATTCCAACTCTTCCACGAGCTCCCGGCGCTGGGCGGGGGTGAGCACCTCCGCCGCGTCGGCGAGTGCCGTGAGCAGGCGTTGGCTGGCGCGATCGGCCGTGGCGAGCTTGTTCTGACGCAGCGTTTCGAGCGCCTCGCGGTCCACCGTCTCTTGGGTGAGGGCCTCGAGGAGCGCCTGCCGGCCCTCGCGCCCGAAGTCGCGGAACTCCTCCATATCGGCCAGGGTGGCGGCCGCGATGGCATGCACCTTCTCGCGCTGGTCGTCCGTGGCGTCGACCTCGTCGAGCATGTCCTCGACCTTCCATTCCACGAAGCGATCGAACCTGTCGCCGTCCCCGCGCCACTTGGAATAGCCGCCCGTGCTCAAGGCGGTGCCAGCGATGGCAAGGACGAGGGCACCGGCGATGCTCATCAGAATCCAGCGGGAGCGCGGCTTGCGGCGGCTGGTGGAGGTGTTCTCCGTCTTGTCGTCGTCGGTCATGTCTCTGTCTCTCTCTTGCAAAGGGGTGTGTCGGACACGACTCAACATGGGAACGCGCGGTTTCGCGCCGTTTTCCGGCAGGTAAAGATTTGTAAAGGTGGGCCGCTTGATTTTTCCCTCAGGCGCATCGCGCGCTCATGCGCGCGTTTCCGCGCGACGCGCTCGCTCCGCTCGATCGTGCGCTCCGCGCGCGCGGTCGCGCGCTCCGGTCCGCTTCGCGGCCCGGCCCGTATCGTGTCCCCGACCTCGCCCTCTGCCGGCTGCTCGCTCTGGGTCTCTGGACGGGTGGCGGGCGGCCGTGGCATAAGCGGCGTCGGCTGGCTGAAACGGGTGCGGGAGCACCGGCGGGAGCGATGGCGACGATCAGAACGAGGCTCTACACCCTGCTCTGCGGCGTACTGGTGGGCGAGGACGACGCCGGCAACCGCTACTATCGCGAGCGGTGGGGGCGGTCGGGACCCGGCCAGCGCGAGCGGCGCTGGGTCGTCTACGAGGGCGAGGTGGAGGCATCGCGCGTGCCGCCCGAGTGGCACCGCTGGCTGCACCACAGCACCGACGAGCCGCCGACCGAGGCGCCGCTCCGGTCGCAGCCGTGGGAGAAGCCGCACATGCCCAATCTCACCGGCACCGCCGCCGCCTACCGGCCGCCGGGTCACATCCTGGGGCGCGGCCAGCGCGACCGAGCGACCGGGGACTACGAGCCCTGGCAGCCCGACGAGGGGCCGGCCAACGGCTGAGAGCGACGGGCCCGCGCCTAGCCAGCTAGGTCGGGCGGACCAGGGCGTGGCGCTTCTTGCCGGCGGAGAGCTTGATCCGGCCGTCGGGGCCGATGTCGTCGGGGCCGATGGCGCGCGCTTCCGACTCGATCGCCGTGCCGTTGATGCGAGCGCCGCCGCCCCGAATGAGCCGCCGCGCCGCGCCGCCGGATTCGCAGAGCCCAGCCCTCTGCAACAGCACGATGGCGGGGATGCCGGCCTCGAGCTCGCTCCGCGCGGCGTCGATGACCGGCAGGTCCGCCCCCGCCGCGCCTTCCTCGAAGGTCCGACGCGCCGTTTCGGCGGCGTTGGCGGCGGCCTCGGGGCCGTGGCAGAGGGCGGTCGCCTCGTTGGCCAGCAGCTTCTTCGATTCGTTCAGCTCGGCGCCTTCGAGCGCTTCGTGGCGCGCGATCTCGTCGAGCGGAAGCTCGGTGAAGAGCCGCATGAAGCGGCCGACGTCGGCATCGTCGGTGTTGCGCCAATACTGCCAGTAGTCGTAGGCGGACAGCCGGTCGGCGTTGAGCCAGACCGCGCCTTGCGCGGTCTTGCCCATCTTCGCGCCGGAGGCCAGCGTAATGAGCGGCGTGGTGAGGCCGTAGAGCTGGCGCCCGTCGATGCGGCGCGCAAGCTCCACGCCGTTGACGATGTTGCCCCACTGGTCCGAGCCACCCATCTGCAGGCGGCAGTCTTCGCGGCGCGAAAGCTCCAGAAAGTCGTAGGCCTGGAGGATCATGTAGTTGAACTCCAGGAAGCTCAGCGGCTGCTCGCGGTCGAGACGCAGGCGCACGCTGTCGAAGGTGAGCATCCGGTTGATCGAGAAGTGGGCGCCGATGTCGCGCAGGAGCGGGATGTAGCCGAGCGCGTCGAGCCAGTCGGCGTTGTCGACCAGCAGCGCATCGGTGGGGCCTTGGCCGAAGGAGAGGAAGCGGTCGAACGAGCGCCGGATGCCCTGCTTGTTGGCGGCGATGGCCTCTTCGGTGAGCAGGGCGCGGGATTCGTCGCGCCCGCTCGGATCGCCGATCTTGGTGGTGCCGCCGCCCAAGAGCACGATGGGCCGATGGCCCGTCTTCTGGAGCCAGCGCAGCATCATGATCTGCACCAGGCTGCCGACGTGCAGGCTGTCGGCGGTGCAGTCGAAGCCGATGTAGGCGGTGACGCGCTGCTCGGCGGCGAGCCCGTCGAGCGCCGCATCGTCGGTGCACTGGTGGATGTAGCCGCGCTCCGACAGCACGCGCATGAAATCGGAGGAGAACACCGTCGCTCGACCCGCTGGCTGCCGTTCCGCCCGGCGGCCCGCGCGGGGCACCGGGGCGCGCGGTCATGTATCACACGGCCTGCGTGCGGACAACGCGGCGCACGTGCGCCCGCGCGGCGCCGATGAGCGGCGCGCTGCCAGAGGGACCGGTTTGGGCGCTCGGCCTGATGAGCGGTACCTCGCTCGACGGGGTCGACGCTGCACTGATCGAGACCGACGGCGTCACCGTCTCGGGCTTCGGCCCGTGGCGCTCCGACCCTTATCCGTCCGCGCTGCGCGAGGCGCTTCGGGCGGTGATCGAGGGGCGGGGCGGGCGCGAGGACGCCGAGCGCGCGCTGACTACATTCCACGAGGATGTCGCCGAGGCGTTGCTGGCCGAAGCCGACGTGCGCAGGGAGGAGGTCGCCGTCGCGGGCTTCCACGGCCACACGGTCCATCACGAGCCCGAGGCCGGGCGCACCGATCAGATCGGCGACGGCGCGGCGCTGGCCAGCCGGCTCGGGATCGACGTGGTGAACGATTTTCGCAGCAACGACGTGGCGGCAGGAGGGCAGGGGGCGCCGCTGGTGCCGCTCTTCCATGCGGCGCTCGCGCGGCGGAGCGGGCTTGCAGCGCCGCTCGCCGTGCTCAACCTCGGCGGCGTCGCCAACGTCACCTGGATCGGCGGGCCGACGGATGAGGACCTGCTGGCCTTCGATACCGGCCCCGGCTGCGCGCCGATCGACGACTGGGTGCGGAGCAGGACTGGTGCCGCGCTCGACCTTGACGGCGGGCTGGCACGCTCGGGCATGGTCGACCGCACCGCGCTGGATGCCCTTCTCGAGCACCCGTATTTCAATGCAAGACCGCCCAAGTCGCTGGATCGCAACGCATTCGACCCGTCGCCCGTCAGCGGGCTGGCGGCGGGCGACGGCGCCGCGACCCTGGTCGCCTTCACGGCGGAAGCCGTGCGCCGTGCGCTCGTGCACATGCCGGCGGCGCCGCTGCGCTGGCTGGTGACCGGCGGCGGGCGCCACAACCCGGCGCTCATGGCGGCGCTCGCCGAGCGCCTGGGTGCGCCTTGCGACGCGGTCGAGCGCGTCGGCTGGCAGGGCGATGCGCTGGAAGCGCAGGCTTTCGGCTACCTCGCCGTGCGCAGCCGGCGGGGGCTCGCGCTCAGCCTGCCGCGCACCACGGGCGTTCCCCACCCCGTGAGCGGCGGGGTCTTTCACCCGCGCTAGAGCGTTTCCGCTTTGCACGGAAACGCTCTAGCTCTTTATCGCTCACGGCAGCCGGCCTACGGCCGGCGCCTCCGCGTCGCGCGTCCACGCGCGCGGGCGCGCGAGGGCGCCGCATCCGCGGCGGGCCGCGGTCGCGGCCTGTCGCGCGTCCGCCAAAGACGGACGCGCTCTAATCGAGGCGGCGGGCGACGTAGCTCCCGACAATTTCCGACAGGGTGTCGAGCTCGCGCTCGTAGAAGTGGCCGGCGCCCTCGATCACGTCGTAGTCGATCTCGATCTGGCGCTGGCTCTGCAGCTTCTTCGCGAGCTCCGCCACCTCGGGCTCGGGCACCAGGTCGTCGGCCCCGCCGTGGACGATCAGGCCGGACGACGGGCAGGGTGCGAGGAAGGTGAAGTCGAACTTGTTGGCCGGCGGCGAGACCGCGACGAAGCCCTCGATCTCCGGCCGGCGCATGAGCAGCTGCATGGCGATCCAGGCGCCGAAGGAGAAGCCGGCGATCCAGCAGCGGTCGGCACCCGGATTCTGTATCTGCAGCCAGTCGAGCACCGAGGCCGCGTCGCTCAGCTCGCCCTGCCCGTGGTCGTACTGGCCCTGGGAGCGTCCGACGCCGCGAAAGTTGAAGCGGATGACCGAGAACGACTGCCGCAGGAAGGCGTGATAGAGCCCGTGGACGATCTTGTTGTTCATCGTGCCGCCGTGCTGCGGGTGCGGATGCAGCATCAGCGCGATCGGCGCGCGCGGGTCTTCGGCCTGGTTGTAGCGCGCCTGGAGGCGGCCCTCGGGCCCGTTGATCATCACTTCAGGCATGGGCGGCTCATGGGCTCCGAACGCTGCTGCACGGGATTACGGCGCGGCCGGTGTCGCCGACGCTCGGCGGCCTTTCTCTCCTCACGCATCGCGGCGGAGATACTTGACCGCAGGAGTCGGGAACTCTATATCCCGTCCTTCACACGGGTATAATGGCCGGCGGCGGCGCTCCGCGCCGGCCATTGATATACGGACGGCTGCGCCATGTTCAAGCGAATTTGGGAAGATATCGGCTGCGTGTTCGGTCGCGACCCGGCGGTCCGCTCAAAGATCGAGGTGTTCTTCTGTTATCCGGGGTTCCACGCGCTGCTCTTCTATCATGTGTCGCACTTGCTGTGGCGGAGCGGCTTCCGCCTGCTCGGCCGCTTCGTGTCGCACGTGGGCCGCATGGTCACGGGCATCGAGATCCATCCCGGCGCCCGGATCGGCCGCCGGCTCTTCATCGACCACGGCATGGGCGTGGTCATCGGCGAGACCTCGGTGATCGGCGACGACGTGACGCTCTATCACCAGGTGACCCTCGGCGGCGTCACCTGGTCGCCGGGCAAGCGGCATCCCACGGTGGGCGATGGCGTGGTGGTGGGCGCGGGCGCCCAGGTGCTGGGCCCGATCACGGTCGGACGCGACGCCCGCATCGGCGCCAACGCGGTGGTGCTCAAGGACGTGCCGCCCGGCGCCACCATGGTGGGCATTCCGGCACGGGCCGCGGGCCCCGCTCCGGCGAAGGCGGAGGCGTCGTCGTTCGATGCCTACGGCACGCCATCGCCGGATATCGCCGATCCGACGACGCGCACCGTCGACAAGCTGCTGTCCGAGGTCCGCACCCTCAGAGACCGCGTGGAGGAGCTGGAGCGGGCAGCCGCCGCGCGGCCCGAGGCCGCGCCGTCGCCACACGACGAATCCGAGGAGGCTGCGACACCGCTCGGCCGCCGTGCTGCGGGCGGCTAGGGACGGTCCGTGAAGCTCGGCACCAGGGGCCGCTACGCGGTGATGGCGATGGCGGAGCTCGCGATGCGCTCGGGCGGCTCGGGCGAGGCCCGGCCCGTCACCCTCGCCGAGATCGCGGCGCGGCAGGAGATTTCCCAGTCCTATCTGGAACAGCTATTCGGCCGGCTGCGCCGTGCGGGCCTGGTGCGGAGCGCACGCGGGCCGGGCGGGGGCTACCGGCTGGCGCGGCCTGCGGCGGAGCTTCGGATCGTGGACATCGTCGTCGCAGTGGACGAGAACCTGCGCGCCACGCGCTGCCCGCCGGACTCCGGGCGCGGCTGCATGAAGGACGCGAGCCGTTGCGTCACCCACGATCTGTGGGACGAGCTCGGCCTTCACATCCACGGCTTTCTCAGCGCGGTCTCGCTCGAAGACGTCTGCGCGCGCCGGGTGCTCGGCATGAGCGACCGGCTCTCGGGCGGCGGGCGCGTGCCGATGGAGCAGGCGGCGGAATGAGCGGTTCGGGCCCGATCTATCTCGACTACAACGCCACGGCGCCGATCAAGCCGCAGGTCGCCGACGCGGTGGCCGAGGCGATGATGCTGGCCGGCAATCCCTCGTCGGTCCACGGCTTCGGCCGCGACGTGCGCAAGCGCATCGAGGACGCGCGCGAGCAGATCGCGGCCCTGGTCGACTGCGCCCCGGCGGAGCTGGTCTTCACCGCAGGCGGCACCGAGGCCAACAACACGGCGCTGCGCGGCGCCGGCCGGCGGGCGCTCGTCGTCAGCGCCATCGAGCATCCGGCGATCCTGCGCACGGCCGAGGCCGTGGCGGACGAGACGGTCGTCCTGCCGGTGGACTGCGACGGCGTGATCGACCTTGACGCGCTCGACGAAGCGCTCGGGAGCCACGGACGGCAAGCGCTGGTCTCGGTGATGCTCGCCAACAACGAGACCGGCGTGATCCAGCCGGTGGCCGAGATCGCGGCGCGGGCACGGGCCGCCGGCGCGCTGGTGCATTGCGATGCGGTGCAGGCGCCGGGCCGGATTCCGGTCTCCTTCGCAGGGCTCGGCGTCGACATGATGAGCATCGCCGCCCACAAGTTCGCCGGGCCCAAGGGGATCGGCGCGCTGGTGGTGCGCTCAGGGCTGAACATCGCGCCGCTCATCACCGGCGGCGGGCAGGAGCGGGGCCTGCGCGGCGGCACCGAGAATGCCGCCGGCATCGTCGGCTTCGGCACGGCGGCCGCCCTCGCTCAAGACGACCTAGCAAGGGCGGGCGAGATCGCGGCGCTGCGCGACCGGCTGGAGGCGCGGCTGCGCGAGACCGAGCCCGATGTGGTGATCTTCAGCGAAGGGGCGGCACGGCTGCCCAATACGAGTTGCCTCACCATGCCGGGCGTGCAGAGCGAGACGCAGGTCATGGGCCTCGATCTCGCGGGCGTCGCGGTGAGCGCGGGCTCCGCCTGCTCCTCCGGCAAGGTCGAGCCCAGTCATGTGCTGCGCGCGCTGGGCGTGCCCGACGGCATCGGCGGCTGCGCCATCCGCATCAGCATGGGGTGGGCCACGACCGAAGACGAGGTCGAGCGATTCCTGGGCGCCTGGCGGGCGCTCTACGCGGGCCTCACCAATCGCTGGAAGGCCGGTGTCTCGGCCGCTGCAGGATAGGCAGCAACCCTCCGGTGCCCACCATGACCTTCATCGACCCCGATGGCACGCGCCACGAGGTCGAGGCCCCCGTCGGCGACTCCGTGCTGGATATCGCGTTCCGTCACGGCATCGATATCGAGGGCGCGTGCGAGGGCGCGATGGCGTGCTCCACCTGCCACGTCATCGTCGACCCCGCCTGGTACGGCAAGCTGGAGGAGAAGTGCGAGGACGAGGAGGACATGCTCGACCTTGCTTTGGGCCTCACGCGGACCTCCCGCCTCGGCTGCCAGATCGTCATCACCGAGGCGCTGGACGGGCTCGTGGTGACGCTGCCGGCCGAAACCAACAGCATGATGTGATGGGGGAGGGACGCCCCGTGCCCGATCCCGCGCAGGCCGGGCGGGACGCGCGACGATGACGGAGCCGGAGACGGGCTTTTTCGCAGGCCTGCGTGAGGCCGCCGGGGACGACTGGCGGGCGTATGTCGAGCACCCCTTCGTGCAGGGCCTCGGCGACGGCACCCTGCCGGAGGCCGCGTTCCGCCACTATCTGGTTCAGGACTACCTGTTCCTGATCCAGTTCGCCCGCGCCTACGGGCTCGCCGCCTACAAGGCGGATACGCTGGCGGAAATCCGCGAGGCGTCGGCCGGGCTCAAGGCCCTGGTCGAGGTCGAGATGGACCTGCACCGCGCCTACTGCGCGGACTGGGGGATCGCGGAAGATACGCTGGAAGCGGTCGAGGCCGATGGCGCGACGCTCGCCTACACGGCCTATGTGCTGGAGCGCGGGCTTGCTGGCGATCTGCTGGACTTGCGCGTCGCCCTTGCGCCCTGCGTCGTCGGCTACGGCGAGATCGGCGCCCGGCTCGCGGCCGATCCCGCCACCCGCACCGACGGCAACCCCTACGCGCCCTGGATCGAGATGTACGCGGGCGACGAATATCAGACGTTCATGCGGACCGAGATCGAGGCGCTGGGCGCGCTCGCGGCGCGCCGGGGCGGTCAGGCCCGCTTCGTGCAGCTCGCCGCCACCTTCCGCACCGCGACGCGGCTGGAGGCGGCGTTCTGGCAGGCGGGCCTCGACGCCGCCTGAGGCCTGACGGCGGTACCCGAAACATGGTCCGGTGCACAGCGCTCGGCGCCCCTGCCAGGATCGCGCCATGACGTGCGAGGGCGAAAGGAACGGTGCCAATGCGATGAGCGCGCGCCCCACGCTCGGGCTGCTGCCGCAGGCAGCCTGCAAAGCCGTAATTTGGGGACTTATACGCCTAACTAGCCAAATTGTCATTGACGGCCCCGCACATTTATGACACTATGCTAGCCAAGCTTGGAGGTTGGCATGACACAGAAGGCACCCGGACGCACCCACCGCACTGGCATGACGGTCATGGAGCTGCTGCGGAAGTTCCCCGACGATGCCGTTGCCGAGAAGTGGTTTGAGGATCAGCGTTGGCCGAACGGGGAGCGCTTCTGCCCGGACTGCGGATCGACCAACTATCAGGTCGTCGCGAGCCGGAAGCCGATGCCCTACCGCTGCCGGGACTGCAGGCACCACTTCTCCGTCCGCAAGGGCACCGTCATGCAGTCGAGCAAGCTGGGCCTGCAGAAGTGGGCCATCGCCATCTACATGATGACCACGGGCATCAAGGGCACGTCGAGCATGAAGATTTACCGTGAGCTGGGCATCCGGCAGGCCACCGCATGGTTCCTGATGCAGCGCATCCGCGAGGGCTTCATCGAAGGCGAGAACAAGCCCTTCCCCGGCCCAGTTGAAGTCGACGAGACCTTCATCGGCGGCCGGGAGAAGAACAAGCACGCGAAGAAGAAGCAGCGCCTGGGCCGCGGCGGGATCGGCAAGACCATCGTCGCAGGCGCCAAGGACCGGGCCACCAATCGCGTCACGGCGGAGACCGTACCCGACACCACCCGGCTGACCCTGAGCAACTACGTTGCCGCCCACGTGGCACCTGACGCGATGGTCTACACCGATGAGGCCGCGGGCTATTCAGGTCTGCCCCACCATGAGAGCGTCGTCCACGGGCGCGGCGAGTACGTCAACGGCGACTGCCACACCAATGGGATCGAGTCCTTCTGGAGCCTGTTCAAGAGGGGCTATCACGGCACATTCCACCATCTGAGCCCCAAGCACCTCGATCGCTATGTCCGGGAGTTCACGGGACGGAACAACATCCGCGACCTGGACACCATCGACCAGATGGCCGCGCTGGTGCGGGGCTTCATCGGCAAGCGCCTGACCTATGCCGACCTGATCGCGGACAATGGGCTGGAAAGCGGAGCAAGAAGCTGATGGCGAGCAAGATTGTCACCTGCAATGTGCAACTGGATGAGGATGCGACCCGCATTGCGGAGACGGTCGCCGCGATGCTGGAAGCGCAGGGCAATCCGGAAACGATAGACAACATCGTTTCAAACGCCGTGCGCCTTGCCTATGGCGAGCGCATTGCTTCACTTGTCGGGGACGCTAGGTCGCCAAAGGTCAGTGATTTCGTCGGTACTGCCGTCTGACAACGGCCTATCGAGCAGCGGCGCGCACGGCGCTTGACGAGCGACCCACTGCGGCAGGGGGGCTGGGTTACCCCCAAATACTCTTGCGTTGTTGCAGCATTGCATCGGCAAGACGAGCCGCCGTACTGACAGCTTCCGTGATCCGCGCCTCTGTAAGATCCTTCTGTCCTGGATTGTTGAAGTGTCCGGTCCCGAGACCCGATAACAGCCCCGAGAGTGCCGCAGCGGCGTAACCATCCCACGCCACCTGATCCAACTGCTCTTCTGACATCAGGTATCTCCTCTGTCGATCACGAACTCACCGTGAGACCAAATCCATTTCATTTTTCAAGCGCCGTCGGGCCTGGGTAGCGGGTCAGTTTGAAAGTTGGGGGCGCCCAGATTGATCCAAGCGCCCCGGTCAGCCTCATCTGATTGTCCCGCCTGAGACGTAGTACACCGACCAGTTGGAACGGCCGTTGTCCGTGCCGCCAGGATGGTGGGTGCACCCTCGCTCTTCGGCCTCTTTCTTCTCGCGCTTGAGGGCACCCTTGAAGGTCAAGCCTCTCGCGAGAATCTTGCCATAGGTGTGACCCTCAGTTTTCTTCCAATGGTCGATCCGACCCTCTGGATCGGTCGACATTCCAACTCGACAAGCCATATGGCTTTCTCCTCGTCTTGATGTGAGATGATCTAGGATGAGGGGGCGACGGCTGAGTCCGTCGCCCCCGTCAACTAGAGAACCGGCTTCGGCCGGATTGGGTATGGCAGCGGCCGGGGCAATGGCCCAGGCAGCGGCCTCACCGGGATATGCACGCTCATGGCGCTCTCCCGCATCTGCGGTCGAGCAGATTGAGGCGTGTGCGCTGTCACGCATCCCTTGGTGATCAAGGGCTCCAGCTGATCCGAGATTTTTCTTACCCCGGCGGCTTCGCAGACATCTGCGGCCCTGAGATCGGCGGATAGGGCGGATCGAGGATTTCCACCCCATAGCCGACGACGCTCCCAGGCTCACTTCCGGCCCCGTCGCGTCGTCCCGCCCGAATCGGATAGAAGGTGTCGCCATCGGGCCAGAGGCCCTCGTTCCATCCACCAGCCCTGGTAGGGAGAACGTGATGGCGACAACGGAGAAGCTACCCTTTTCCTGGCAGGCTGTCGAAGGCCTGCCGGACCTGGATCGCCTGCGTCTGGTGCTCGACACCCTGCCCGACGAGGAGATCGTGGCTGCGCTTGAGGCCGGGCGAGGTCGCGGGCGCAACGACTACCCGGTGCGGTCGATGTGGCGTGCGCTGATCGCGGGCGTGGTGTTCCAGCACGCCTCGATCCAGTCGCTGCTGCGGGAGATGGGCCGCAACCCGGCGCTCCTGGAACTCTGCGGGTTCGACCCGCTGCCTTTCCAGAGCGCGCCCGTGTTGGAGCTTCGCGCAGGTACGAAGGAGCCACCATGCGCGGTGGCGCATCCGGCGCAGGTCCGCTCGACGGTGCCCAGCCACTGGAACTTCTCGCGCTTCCTGCGGCGCGTCGTGCTGCTTGAGAACGAGTGCAGCCTGGTGTCCGCAATGGTCGAGAGCCTGCGCGCGTCGCTCTTCGAAGAGCTGCCCGACTTCGGCCGCCATCTCGGCTACGACGGCAAGGCGATCGAGAGCCACTCGACGGGCCGGGTTGCCGAGGACAAGGGGAAGACCTCCGACCCCGACGCCGACTGGGGCAAGCATGAGACGAGCGGGGTGAACGCCAAGACCGGCGCGATCTGGAAGAAGGTGAAATCATGGTTCGGCTACGGCCTCCACCTGATCGCCGACACCCACTACGAGGTCCCGGTGGCCTTCGAGGTGACGCGGGCGTCGGACTCGGAGGTCAAGATGCTCCCCAAGATGCTGGAGAACCTGTTCGCAAGAGCGCCGGAAATGGTGGAGCGCTGCGACGACTTCAGCGCCGACCGCGGTCTCGACAACGCTCCCCAGAAGAAGTTGCTCTGGGATAAGTGGGCCATTCGGCCGCTGGTCGACACGCGCTTGATGTGGAAGGCCGAGAAGGAGGAGCCGGGCTATGATCCGACGAAGCCGATCACGCGGGCGCTGTTCCCCAACCGCGCCGACGTCGTCGTTCACGACGAGCGCGGCCGCGTGTCCTGCATCTGCCCCCAGACCGGCGAGGTCCGCGCCATGGCCTTCCAGGGCTTCGAGGCCGAGCGCGGCCTCTGCGGCACGCTGAAATACCGCTGCCCGGCGGCGGCCTTCGGCTTCGACTGTGCAGGCAGCAAGGCGTGCCACCGGGCGGGCGGGGTGGAGCCCGGCGAGTACGGCCGCATCGTGCGCATCGATCTCGACAAGAACGACCGGCGCGTCTTCACCCCGACGCCCTGGGGCAGCCCGTCCTGGCGGCGCGGCTACAACCGGCGCTCTGCGATAGAGAGGATCAACAGCCGCCTCGACAACAGCTTCAACTTCGAGACCCACTACATCCGCGGGCTCGCTAAGATGAAGACCCGTGTCGGGCTGGCGCTGGTGGTGATGATGGCGCTGGCCCTTGCGCAGGTGCGGGCCGGCCACGCGGAGCGGATGCGCTCGCTGGTCGGCGCGGTGCCGTACCTCGACACCGGCTGACCGGTTGTCCCACCTCCGACATCGCCGCTCGACCAAGCCGCCTGCCGGCGGATGGCAGACCGCGGCCATCCATGTCACGATGTTCCCGTAGCGTTCCGATCTCGCGTCTAATCGCTGCATTCTGCTCACCCGGCGGGGATCAGGCAGTCGATATCCGGCCGCCAAAGATCAGCGTCACGATGTCGAAATACGCCACAGCGCACATTCCTCAGATTGACCTAGACCGAGTTTTCGGAGAGAATGCCCGAGTTCACTTGGGCCATGGTCGCTCTGTTCGACCTTGGTTCGGCGGGGTGGCGCTCTAGGGGAGCCCACCCCGTCCTCGTTAGGTGCAGATACTAGATATAGCCTGTCGACGAGTCAAGAGGCGCCAGGCGCAACCCTCAGAAATTAAGGAGCTTTTACCGTCTCACGGGTTGCGGCTCATTCGGTCTCGCACTCGGTGAGCACGTCGTCTGGGAGGCTGATCGTCAGCGGCTTGGTGCAGTCCACGCCCAGGATGACGCGCGTCGGGGGCGCCTTCTCGATGATTGGGGATTCCGATTCGCACTCCGAGGGGGGCGGGCCGCCATCTGGCGCCTCGCACGTCATGGCCGCGGCGAGCAACAGAACCGGAAACATGTGAGCCATCATCTTGTCGCTCCTCCAGTTGAAGAATGAGACGCCTAACGAACAGAGCAACTGAGCATTGATCCCATCATCTGCGAGAGCCGACCGTCCACCTGCATGAAGGTTGGAAGGGTGTTGAGGAGTTCCATCAACTGATCGTTGTTCGCGGCAGCACGGATCTGGGTTGCTAACGCGGACTTCCGCTCGATGGCCTCTTCAAATCCGGCGGGGATGCAGTGCCCTGGGATGTGCGCCGCCACCGTTGTGGCGGTGAGGGAAAAGGCGGTGACGACCGCCGCAACGAATATGATCTGTCTCATGGGTCCATCTCCCGTGAACCCGGCCGCGCCCCACGGCGCCTGGCGCCGGGCCGTTGCATCTATCCACGGAACATGGAGAGTCCCGCCTATTCGCCCTGGCCGGGGAGCTACCCCAGCCGTTTGCGAGGCTGTTCTATTCAGCGGGCGGCCCGACAGGCGGGCTCCGCAGATAGGTGCAAGAAGAGCACTGGACCAACAACGTGGGCGGTTCAAGGAATTACCAAGACTTGTCTAGCCACATTGCGCAGCGTAGGATGATCAGCGACATGATGGATCGAGAAGGGCGATGACGACCAAGCCCGTCAACACGCGCCCACGGGGCCGCCCACCGAAGCCCATCCCGAAGATCGCGACCAGCCCGGAACGGGTGGCCCGCGCGATCTTCTCAGCCGTCAAGAAGCCCGATCCGTCGATCCGCGTCCAGAAGACCCACACGCGGAAGACGAGAGAAACTCAGTAGCCGACATTTGGCCGCGTCGTTCGAGTGATTCCCAAGCAGATTCTCAAAGGCCTATCGGCCTTCTTCATGGGCGCCAGTGCCGGTCACATCTTGGACTCGAGCTTCCGGTCCGGAGAGGTAGCTCTTTGGGCATGGCCGGTGCTTCTGATATCGGCTGTCGGATTCATTGCATCGCATTCCACTGAGATACGGCGATGGTGGTGGTTACGGCGGACCCCTGTCATGCGAGTTGGCCCGCCGATCCGCGTCACCCACATCATGGGTCTTCACGAGTTCTTGGCTGATGAGGGGCCGAACAGCCCGAGGTATCATCTTCTGGCGGATGAAAATGACAAAGCTCGACCGCCCGTGAGCGAGGGAGATTGGGTGATCGTCCACGGCAAGCAAAGGGAGAGAATGAGGGGTGGATATTACACCTTCGTTCAATGCCGCATCCGGGCTCGATAGGCCAGAGCGGCCGCGGCGAGTCTCAGCGACAGGCGCGTTGGCTAGTTAGGCGTATAAGCCCCGTAATTTGCCCCTCCGCATCCCACTTATCCCACTTATCCCACTTATCCCACTTATCCCACTTATCCCACTTATCCCACTTATCCCACTTATCCCACTTATCCCACTTATCCCACTTATCCCACTTATCCCACTTATCCCACCTAATCCCACTTAATCTCGGCTTATCCCACCTAATCCCACTTATCCCACTTAATCCCGGCGAATCCCGCCAACGATCGTGGCTTCTCATCCCGCGCGGGCCGGGGGACTGGCGGTTGCGCCGCTCCCGCGCGCGCCTATAGTGCGCGCCATGCCCGCAGACACCCTCGATCTCGGCCTCGGCCGTGGCGCGCGCGTGGTCGTCGCCATGTCCGGCGGCGTCGATTCGTCCGTCACCGCCGCCCTGCTGGCGGAGGCGGGCTACGAGGTGGTGGGCATCACGCTCCAGCTCTATGCGGCGGGCGGGCCTCGCGCCCGGCCCGGCGCCTGTTGTGCCGGGGAGGACATCTACGACGCCCGCAGGGTCGCCGACCGGCTGGGCATCCGCCACTACGTGCTCGACTACGAGACGCGCTTCAAGGAGGCGGTAATCGACGACTTCGCCGACTCCTACGTTCGGGGCGAGACCCCGATCCCCTGCGTGCGCTGCAACGAGCGGGTGAAGTTCCGCGACCTCCTGGCGCTCGCCCGCGACCTCGGCGCGGACGCGCTCGCCACCGGCCACTACGTGCGGCGCGTGGCGGGGCCGAAGGGGCCGGAGCTCCACCGCGCGGTCGATGGCGCCAGGGACCAGAGCTACTTCCTCTTCGCCACCACGAAGGAGCAGCTCGAGTTCCTGCGCTTCCCCTTGGGCGACATGCCGAAGGAGCAGGTGCGGGCACACGCGGAGCGGCTCGGCCTTGCCGTCGCGGACAAGCCGGACAGCCAGGACATCTGCTTCGTGCCCTCCGGCCGCTATGCCGGGGTGATCGAGCGGCTCCGCCCCGGCGCCGCCGAGCCGGGTGAAATCGTGGACGAAGCGGGCCGGTTGCTCGGCCGCCACGAGGGCATCATCCACTACACCGTGGGGCAGCGCCGGGGCCTCGGCATCGCAGGGCCCGAGCCGCTCTACGTGCTCGCGGTCGATGCCGCGCGCCGCGAGGTCGTGGTCGGCTCGCAGGCGGCGCTGCTGCGGGACCGGGTCTTCACCGGCCCGCTCGCCTGGATCGGCGGCGATGCGCCCGCGCCTGGCGAGGAGCGGGCGGTGGTGGCGCGGCTCCGCTCCAGCCATCCCGGTGCGCGGGCGCGGCTCGCGCGAGGGGCCGACGGCACGGCCGAGGTCGTGCTGGACGAGCCGGAGCCCGCGACCGCGCCGGGTCAGGCCTGCGTCCTCTACGACGGGGACCGCGTGCTCGGCGGCGGCTGGATCACCGGCACCGGGCGGAGCGCCGTGGTCGCGGGCGGCGACGGGCATGCCGGCGTGGCCGCAATGGCCGCCGCCTGACGCCGCGCTCGTGAGTCCCGACCGCTTGGCTTTCACCCTGCGCGACCCGGCCTTCTTTCGCGGCGAGGTCCCGTGACCAAGCCCCGGTTGATCACCGAGAATGAGACGCTCGCCGGGATCTGCGCGGTATGGCGGGAGGCCGATTTCGTCACGGTCGATACGGAGTTCATGCGCGAGAGCGAGTACCGGGCCAAGCTCTGCCTGGTGCAGATCGCCACACCCGGCTTTGAGCCGGTCGCCGTCGACCCGCTCGCGAACGGGATCGATCTCGCGCCGCTCTACGATCTGCTGGCGCGGGCGCCCGTGCTCAAGGTCTTCCACGCGGCACGGCAGGATGTCGAGGTGCTGCTGCCACTCGCCGGCGGGGTGCCGCATCCGCTCTTCGATACCCAGATCGCCGCCATGGTCTGCGGCTTCGGCGATTCGGTCGGCTACGAGACCCTGGTCGCCAGGCTCGCGCGCGGGCGCATCGACAAGACCCAGCGCTTTACCGACTGGGCGCGCCGGCCGCTCACCGAGCGCCAGCTGCGCTACGCGCTCTCCGACGTGAGCCACCTGCGCGAGGTCTACCGGAAGCTCGCGGCGACGCTGGAGCGCACCGGCCGGCGCTCGTGGCTCGACGAGGAGCTGGCGACGCTCACCGACCCCGCCACCTACGAGTCGCCGCCCGAGGAGGCGTGGCGGCGGATCAAGGTGCGCGGCGGCGACCGGCGCTTCTTCGCGATCCTGCGCGAGCTCGCGGCCTGGCGCGAGACCGAGGCCGACCGGCGCGACAAGCCCCGCCCGTGGGTCATGCGCGACACTGCGCTCACCGAGATCGCGGCGCAGCGCCCGCGCACGGTGAAGGCGCTCGCCAAGCTGCGCTCGGTGAGCCAGCGCACCGCCGAGAGCGCCATGGGCGCGGCGGTGCTGGCCGCGGTCGAGCGCGGCCTGGAACTCCCCGACGAGGACTGTCCGACGCCGCCGCCCCGGCCCGAAAAGCCTGCGGCGCCGGCGGCTTTGACCGACCTCCTCAAGGTGCTTCTCAGCTTCAAGAGCGAGGAGACCGGCGTGGCCCGCAAGCTGATCGCCAGCGCCGACGACCTGGAGCGAATCGCGCGCGGCGAGACCAATGGCGTGCCGGCGCTGCAGGGCTGGCGGCGGGCGCTCTTCGGCGATGCCGCGCTCGAGCTGGTGCATGGCCGGCTCGCGCTCACGGTGGAGCGTGGCGCGCTTCGCCTGCTCCCCTGTGACGGAGCCGGAGAGCGCGCGCAGGCGTCGGCTCAACCGGTGGCGGCGGCGGAGCGGCGGTGAGCAAGCCTGCCGCCCGGTTCGATCCGTCGCGGCTGACCCCTGACGACCCGCGGCCCTACTCCCGCATCGGGCCGGTCAGCGTGCATCCGCACTTCGTGCTGGTGTGCGACCACGCGAGCAACGCGGTCCCGGCCCACATGGAGCGGCTCGGCCTCGACCAGGCGGAGCTCGACCGCCACATCGGCTGGGACATCGGTGCTGCGACGGTCACGCGGTCGCTCAGCGCGCTGCTCGACGCGCCGGCCTACCTCTCCGGCTACTCGCGCCTGCTGGTCGATTGCAACCGCCCTGTGGGGAGCCCCACGGCGATGCCGGCGGTGAGCGACGGCACGGCGGTGCCGGCCAACCGGTCGATCTCGCCGGAGGAGGCCGCGGCGCGGACCGACGCGTTCTTCCGCCCCTATCACGACGCCATCGCCGCCTGCCTCGACCGGGCGACCGGGTTCGGCGCGGTGCCCATCCTGGTCGCGGTCCACAGCTTCACGCCGGTGTTCGATGGCTTCGCCCGGCCCTGGGAGGTGGGGCTGCTCTACGAGCACGACGACCGGCTGGTGCAGCCGCTGAAGGATGCGCTCGCAGCACTCCGCCCTGGGCTCACCATCGGCGACAACGAGCCCTACGCCATCGTAGGCCCGTCCGACTACTCGATTCCGGTGCACGGCCAGGGGCGCGGCCTGCCCCACATCGAGATCGAGCTGCGCCAGGACCTGATCGACACGCGGGAGGGCGCCCACGCCTGGGCGGAGACTCTCGCGGTCGCGTTCAAGCAGGTGCGGACGGCGCTGGCGCCGCTCGCGATCGAGAGCCGGGTGCCGCCGGTCGCTGAATGAGCCCTCCGCCCGCAGGGTGCGAGCGGAGGGAATCGCCGATACGAAGTGTGCCGTTACTCGGGCTGTGGCACGATCCTGAGGTAAGGCTTGGGCGCCTTCCAGCCGTCCGGATAGGTCTTTCTGGCCTCCTCGTCGGAGACCGCCGGCACGATGATCACGTCCTCGCCCTGCTTCCAGTTCACTGGCGTCGCCACCTTGTGCTTCGCCGTCAGCTGGCAGGAATCGAGCACGCGCAGCACCTCGTCGAAGTTGCGGCCGGTGCTCATCGGGTAGGTGAGGGAGAGCTTGATCTTCTTGTCGGGGCCGACGAGGAAGACGGTGCGGACCGTGAGGTTGTCCACCGCCGTGCGCCCCTCCGAGGTCGTGCCCGCGCCCGCCGGAAGCATCTCGTAGAGGGTCGCGATCTTGAGCTCCGGGTCGCCGATCAGCGGGTAGTTGACCGCGTGACCCTGCGTCTCCTCGATGTCCTTCGACCAGGCGTGGTGATCGCTCACGCCGTCCACGCTGAGCCCGAGGACCTTGCAGTTGCGCTTCTCGAACTCCGCCTTGAGCCCGGCCATGTAGCCGAGCTCGGTGGTGCAGACCGGCGTGAAGTCCTTGGGGTGGGAGAAAAGAATGGCCCAGCCGTCGCCGATCCAGTCGTGAAAGTCGATCGCACCCTCGGTCGTGTCTGCGGTGAAGTTGGGTGCCTCGTCGCCAATCCTCAGTGCCATTGCCTGATGTCTCCTCCTGAGCGGCCGCGCGCCGGCCTTTGCGCCGGTCGCGGTCTGATCAATCTGGGGTCAAGCGACCCCTAGCGTGCCGTGGCGGCCGCCGATAGACGACAATGTGGTGAGCCGAGTCCGCCGCGCAAGCGCCTTTTGCAGGCGCCTGCGCAGGGGATTCTCCGATCAGAGCTGCGAGAGCATGTGCTCAGCGCTGCTCACCACCATCTCCGTCGGGTTCTCCTCCACGTTCAGGGTGGTGATCGTGCCGTCGTCGACGATCATGGAGAAGCGGGTTGTCCGCTCGCCGAGCCCGAAGCCGCGCGCGTCGAGGGTGAGCCCCGTCGCCCGTGCAAACTCGCCGTTGCCGTCGGCCAGCATGTCGATGGTGCCACCGGCGCCCGTATCTTCGCCCCAGGCCTTCATCACGAAGGCATCGTTGACCGACACGCAGGCGATCTGATCAACGCCCTTGGCCTTGAGCGCATCGGCCTGCGCCAGGAAGCTCGGCACGTGCTTGGCCGAGCAGGTCGGCGTGTACGCGCCGGGGACGGCGAAGAGCGCCGTTTTCTTGCCCCCGAAATAGTCGTCGCTGGATACGTCCGAGAGCCCGTCCGCGGTCAGCATCTTGAAGTTGACCGACGGCACCTTGTCGCCCGCGCTAACTGCCATTGTTTCCCTCTCCTCTTGGATGTTCGGATTCCGGGCCGACCCCGGTCGGCGCGCACTATGCGAAGAGCGCCGCTTGAATGCAAACCCTTCGCAGGATGCCGGTTCGCTTCCGGTTCCAGCGCCTCCGTCCGCTCCGTTTTCCGCCATGCGCGCCCGTGCTAGGGAGTCCGGTGGCGGCATGGCGCGGCGCGACAAGGGAAGCCGCGTACGGGCGAGGGAGAGATGACCGAGGCGTTACCGACCCAGGCCGAGGTGGTGATCGTGGGCGGCGGCATCATCGGATGCAGCATGGCCTACCATCTGATCAAGCTCGGGCGGCGCGACGTGGTCCTTCTGGAGCGCGGCCATCTCACCGGCGGCACCTCGTGGCATGCGGCAGGCCTGGTCAACCAGCTGCGCGCGACGTCGACGCTGACCGAGCTCGCACGCTACGCGGTCGGCCTTTACGAGTCGCTGGAGGCCGAGACCGGACAGGCGACCGGCTTCCGCCGCAAGGGCAGTATTCCCGTCGCCCGCACCGAAGAGCGGCTCACCGAGATCAGGCGCATGGCCGCGCTCGGCGATTGCTTCGGCGTCGAGGCCTACGAGATCGGCCTCAACGAGGCGGCGGCGCTCTACCCGTTGATGGACGTCTCCCGGATCGAGGGCGCGATCTACATTCCGGGCGACGGCCAGACCAATCCGGTGGATACCGCGATGGCGCTCGCCAAGGGCGCCCGCGCCGGTGGCGCACGCATCTTCGAGGAGACCGCCGTCACCGGATTCGAGCGCAGGAACGGCGCGGTCTCCGGCGTCCGCACCGCGCAAGGCACCATCGCCTGCGAAACGGTCGTCAATTGCGGCGGTGTCTGGGCGCGCGAGATCGGGCAGATGGCGGGCGTCAACGTGCCGCTCTACGCCGCCGAGCACATGTACGTGGTCACGGAGCCGATCGAGGGGCTCTCGCCCGACGCCCCGATCGTCCGCGACACCGACGGCTACATCTACGTGAAGGAGGACGCCGGCCGGCTCCTCGTCGGCTGCTTCGAGCCGGTGGCCAAGCCGCTGCCGCTGGAGAAGCTGCCCGCCGGCGCCGAGTTCGTCGAGCTGCCGGAGGACTGGGACCACTTCGAGCTGCCGATGACCAACGCCATCGAGCTCCTGCCGGTGCTGGAGCGGTCGCCGATCCGCCGCTTCATGAACGGGCCCGAGAGCTTCACGCCGGACAACAAGTTCGTGCTCGGCGAGGCGTCGGAGCTTGCGCGCTTCTTCGTCGCCGCCGGCTTCAACTCGCAGGGCATCCTCAGCGCCGCCGGCGCCGGCAAGGTGATGTCGGAGTGGATCGTGGAGGGGCAGCCGACGGTGGATCTCGCCGAGCTCGACGTCTCCCGCTTCGCCCGCTTCCAGAGCAACCGCCGCTATCTGGTCGACCGCACGAAGGAGAGCCTGGGCCTGCTCTTCCAGATGCATTGGCCCTATCGGCAAGTGGAGACCGCGCGCCCGGTGCGGCTCAGCCCGCTCCACGCCCGGCTTGCCGCCCACAACGCCTGCTTCGGCGAGGCGGCAGGCTGGGAGCGCGCCAATTGGTTCGCGCCCGAAGGCGTGGAGCCGGCCTACGAGTACGCCTGGGGCAAGCAGAACTGGTTCGATCATGTGCGGGAGGAGCATCGCGCCGTGCGCCAGGCGGTCGGCATCCTCGACATGAGCTCGTTCGCGAAATACCTGGTGCAGGGGCCGGATGCCGAGCGCGAGCTGCAGCGGCTCTGCGCCAACGATGTCGCCGTGCCGGCGGGCAAGATCGTCTACACGCAGCTTCTCAACAGGCGGGGCGGGATCGAGGCGGACCTCACCGTGACCCGGCTCGCCGACGAGCGCTATCTGGTGGTGACGTCCGCGGCCGCCCAGACCCGCGACCTCACCTGGATCGAGCGGAACCTGAGCGACGGCGCGCGGGTCTACCTGACCGACGTGACCTCCGGCTCCGGCGTGCTCGCCGTTATGGGGCCCAACGCCAGAACGTTGCTCGGACGGGTGAGCGACACGGACCTCTCAAACGAGGTGTTTCCCTTCGGCACCTGCCGAGAGATCGATATCGGCTACGCCCACGCCAGGGCGATGCGGGTCTCCTACGTGGGTGAGCTCGGCTGGGAGCTGCACATCGCGACCGAATACGTCGTGCCGATCTTCGACCGCCTGATGGAGGCGGGCGCCGACCTCGGCGTCGGGCTCTGCGGCATCCACGCCATGGATTCGCTGAGGAGCGAGAAAGGCTACCGCCACTGGGGCCACGACATCACCCAGGCCGAGACCCCGCTGGAGGCGGGTCTCGGCTTCGCCGTCTCGTTCGGGAAGGACGTGGACTTCATCGGCCGCAAGGCGCTGGAGCGCCAGCGCGCCGACGGGCTCACCGCGCGCCTCGTGCACGTAATGCTGGAGAGGCCAGAGCCCTTCATGTTCCACGACGAGACGATCTACCTGGACGACCGGGTCGCGGGCCGCATCACGTCGGCGGCCTACGGCTACGGCTTCGACCGGCCGGTCGGGATGGGCTATCTCCTGAGCGAGCAGCCGCGCCGTTGGCAGGCGCTGGAGGAGGGCTCCTACGAGGTCGATATCGCGGGCGAGCGCGTGCCGGCGACGATGTCGCTCACGCCCTTCTACGATCCGGCGGGCGAGCGGTTGCGGAGCTAGAGGCGGCGGGGCGCGGCATGGTCGAGTGGTACCCGAAGGAGCGGCTGGGCGACCTGCCGGCGGACGCGGCCCGGCGCTGGGGGGCGCGCGAGGCCCTGGTCTGCGGCGGCGCGCGCTGGACCTATGCTGAATTCGACCGAGAGGTGGACCGCGTCGCCAAGGGGCTGATGGCGCTCGGCGTGGAGCAGGGCGAGCACGTCGCGCTCTGGATGAACAACCGGCCCGAATGGCTCTTCCTCACCTTCGCCATCGCCAAGATCGGCGCGGTGCTGGTGCCGCTCAACACCCGCTACCGCACGGACGACGTTGCCTACACGGTGCGGCAATCCGACAGCGGCACCTGGATCAGCGTGGATCGTTCCGGCCCGATCGATTACGCGGCCATGCTGTCGGAGGTGCTGCCGGGGCTCGCGGAGCAGGACCCGCGCGCGGTGGCCATCGAGGGGTTCCCCCGGCTTCGCCGCCTGGTCGCGGTGGGCGGGAGCGACGTGCCCGGCACGGTGGGCTGGGAGGCGATGCTCGCGGGCGGCGCGGCAGTGAGCGATGCGGCGCTTGCCGCCCGCGCGGAGGCGGTCGATCCCGACCGGCCGGTGATGATCGGTTACACCTCAGGCACCACCGGGCATCCCAAGGGCGTGCTGCACACCCACCTGATGATTCGCAACTTGCGCGAGCGCGCCAACCGCATCGGCCTCACCTTCGAGGACGCGATCGTCAACCCGCTGCCGCTCTTCCATATGTACGGCTTCAGCGAGGCCGGGCTGATCGCCGTGATCGCGGGCTGCAAGCACGTGCTGCTGGACCGCTTCGACGCCGACGAGTGCATGCGGCTGGTGGAGGCCGAGGGCGGTACCGTCACCCACGGCTTCGATACCCACTACAAGGAGTACCTCGACTCGCTCGAGCGGACCCCGCGGGACATCTCCAGCCTGCGCTTCGGCACCTTCCCCTCCGGCATGACCAGCTCGGCCCGCATTGCGCGGCGGGTGCAGGCCGAGATGGTGCCCACCTTCAGCGGCTGGGGCATGACCGAGACCTTCACCTTCGCCACCATGTCGTTCGGCAACTCGACGCCGGAGCAGCGCGCGGATGCCTCGGGCTACCCGGCGCCGGGCTTCGAGATCAAGGTCGTGGATTCCGGGACCGGCCGGGAGGTCGCGGTCGGCGAGGAAGGCGAGCTGCTCATCCGCGGCTACATGATCACCCAGGGCTACTACCGGAAGTCCGAGGAGACCGCCGAGGCCATCGACGCCGACGGCTGGCTCCACACCGGCGACACGGTGGTGCTCCGCGCCGACGGGCACATCCGCTTCGTCGGCCGCTACAAGGACCAGCTCCGGGTCGGCGGCGAAAACGTCTCGCCGGCGGAGGTCGAGGCCTTCCTCATGGCCCATGAGGCGATCGACCAGGTGGCGGTGGTGGGCTATCCCGACGCGCGGCTGAACGAGGTCGCGGTAGCCTTCGTCGTGACCGCGCCGGGCCGGGCGGTCACCGGCGAGGAGATCGCGGCCTACTGCAAGGGCCGGATCGCGAGCTTCAAGAGCCCGCGCCACGTGCTTAGCGTGGACGCCTTCCCCATGACCGCGAGCGGCAAGGTGCAGAAGCACAAGCTCCGCAAGCTCGCGCTCGAAAGGCTGGGCGATCCGACCGCCGACCGGGCCGCCGAATAGACGCCGGCAGCCGCGCGCTCACGCCGCCTTGGCGAGACCCCGCAGCACGTAGTGCAGGATGCCGCCGTGGCGGTAGTAGTCGGCCTCGTCGGCCGTATCGATCCGGCAGCGCAGTGGGACCTCTTGGGTCGAGCCGTCGGCACGGCGAATGCGGCAGGTCACGGTCATGCGGGGCGTGATGCCGCCTGCAATGCCTTCGAGGTCGATCCGTTCACTTCCGTCCACTTCCAGGCTCTTCCGTGTTGCGTCCTCGGTGAACTCCAGCGGCAGCACGCCCATGCCAACCAGGTTCGACCGGTGAATGCGCTCGAAGCTCTCGGCGATGACCGCACGCACGCCAAGGAGCCGCGTCCCCTTGGCCGCCCAGTCGCGCGAAGACCCGGTGCCGTACTCCTTGCCCGCAAACACGACGAGCGGCACGCCCTCGGCCTGGTATGCCATGGCCGCGTCGTAGACCGGCATCTCGGTGCCCTCCGGCATGTGGCGGGTGATGCCGCCTTCGGTGCCGGGTGCGAGCTCGTTGCGGATGCGAATGTTGGCGAAGGTGCCCCGCATCATCACGTCGTGGTTGCCGCGCCGTGCGCCGTAGGAGTTGAAGTCCCGACGGGAAATCTGGCGCTCCAGAAGGTACGCCCCGCCCGGCGTCTCAGCGCCGATGGCGCCGGCCGGCGAGATGTGATCCGTGGTGATGGTATCGCCGAGGAGGCAGAGGACCCGCGCGCCCGTTATGTCTTCCGGCGGCTGCGGCTCCGCCGCCATGCCCTGGAAGTAGGGCGGATGCTGCACGTAGGTGCTGCCCGAATCCCAGGCGTAGGTCTGGCCGGCCGGGGCTGCGATCGATTGCCAGTCCTCGTCGCCGGTGAAGACGTCGCCGTAGCGGGTGCGGAACATTTCCGGCGTGACGGCGTGCGCGATGGTGTCGCGAACCTCCGCCGCCGTCGGCCAGATGTCCCGCAGGTAGACAAGCTCGCCGTCGCGGCCGGTGCCGAGTGGGTCCGTACCGAGATCGCGCGTCATGGAGCCTGCGATCGCGTAAGCCACCACCAGCGGCGGCGAGGCCAGATAGTTGGCCTTCACGTGCGGGCTGATCCGCCCTTCGAAGTTGCGATTCCCGGAGAGCACCGAGCAGACCACCAGATCGCCGCTCTCGACCGCTTCGGCAATCGGCGGCGTCAGCGGCCCCGAGTTGCCGATGCAGGTGGTACAGCCATAGCCCACGAGGTTGAATCCGAGGGAATCGAGATCGTCCTGCAAGCCGGCGCTTGCGAGGTAGTCCGAGACCACCTTGGAGCCCGGCGCGAGCGAGGTCTTGACCCAGGGCTTGACGCTGAGGCCCCGGGCGATTGCGTTGCGCGCGAGCAGCCCGGCGCCCACCATCACGCTCGGGTTCGACGTGTTGGTGCAGCTCGTGATGGCGGCGATCACCACATCGCCGTGCCTGAGCTCGTAGTCGGTGTCGGCGACCGGTATGCGCTCACTTGCCGCCTCATCCCTAACGCCGAAGGTCGAGTCTAGCGCGCTGGCGAATGCCGGCTTGGCGTCGGAGAGTCTGATCTTGTCCTGCGGGCGCTTGGGGCCGGCGATGCTGGGCTCCACCTGATCCAGGTCGAGCGCCAGGGTGTCGGTGAACACGGGATCGGGAGTGCCGGCCTCGCGCCACATGCCCTGCGCCTTGGCATAGGCCTCGACCAGGGCGATGCGTTCGGGCTCGCGGGCGCTCCCGGCGAGGTAGTTGACGGTCTCGCGGTCGATGGGGAAGAAGCCGCAGGTCGCACCGTATTCCGGCGCCATGTTGGCGATGGTGGCGCGGTCCGCAAGCCCGAGATCGTCGAGACCGGGCCCGTAGAACTCCACGAACTTCCCGACCACGCCACGCTCGCGCAGCATCTGGGTTACGGTCAGCACCAGGTCGGTCGCGGTCGCGCCTTCGCGGAGCCGACCGGAGAGCTTGAAGCCGATGACGTCGGGCAGCAGCATCGAGATCGGCTGCCCCAGCATCGCCGCCTCCGCCTCGATGCCGCCGACGCCCCAGCCCAGCACGGCGAGACCGTTGACCATCGTGGTGTGGCTGTCGGTACCCACCAGAGTGTCGGGATAGGCGATGGTGGCGCCGTCCGCCCCGTCCGTCCACACCACCTGTGCGAGGTACTCCAGATTGACCTGATGGCAGATGCCGGTGCCCGGCGGAACGACACGGAAGTTCTCGAACGCCTGTTGGCCCCAGCGGAGGAAGGCGTAGCGCTCGCCGTTGCGCGCCATCTCTAGCGCGACGTTCTGCCCGAACGCCTGGGTCGTGCCGAAATGGTCCACCATCACCGAGTGGTCGATGACGAGATCGACCGGCGTGAGCGGATTGATGCGGCCGGCGTCGCCGCCGAGGGCGGTCATGGCGGCGCGCATCGCGGCGAGGTCCACCACCGCCGGCACACCGGTGAAGTCCTGCATCAAGACGCGCGCGGGGCGGTAGGCGATTTCGCCGGTGCCGCGTCCCTCATCCAGCCAGCCTGCGACCGCGCGGATATCGTCGACGCTGACGCTGCGGCCGTCCTCGAAGCGCAGCAGGTTCTCCAACAGGACCTTGAGGGAGAAGGGCAGGCGTGCGATGTCCCCAAGGCCGGCCTCGGCTGCCGCCGGCAGGCTGAAATAGTCATAAGAGCGACCGCCGACGCTAAGCGTGCGGCGGGTGCGAAGGCTGTCGTGTCCCAGGGCGATCAAGGGGTTGCTCCTTCTTCCGGCACGGCGCGGGGCTCCTTGCCGCATGCGCGTGTCGCCGATAGGCTTGGCGTTCCCGGACCTTCTAGGCTCGACCGGAGAGGGGTGCAAGATTCCCGGCCCGGCTAGCCCGCATATCTCACCAGGGTTACCCACTGCGCCGCGCGCCAACTCCTTCGAGGCGCGCGGCGTGGCCTGCATCCGCGGGGAGCGCCCGGTCTTCTCCGGGGTCTCGTTTCGCCTGGAGCGGGGCGGCGCGCTCGCGCTCGTGGGACCCAACGGCTCGGGCAAGTCGAGCCTGCTCCGCATCCTCTGCGGCTTGCTGCGGCCGGCTGGCGGAACACTAACTTGGGACGGTGCGCCGGTCGATGAGGATTGGCCCGCGCATCGGGGCAGGCTCCACTACGTGGGCCACCTCGATGCGGTGAAGCCGACGCTCACAGTGGCGGAGAATTTGGACGACTGGGCATGTTTCAGGGGCGCCGCGCGGGCCGCGCCCGGTGCGCTTGAGGCCCTCGGCATCGAGGGGCTGGCCGACGTGCCGGGGCGCTATCTCTCGGCCGGGCAGCGGCGGCGGCTCGCGCTCGCGCGGGTTCTGGCGACGCCAGCGCCGCTCTGGCTGCTCGACGAACCGACGGTCACGCTAGACGCGGAGTCTGCTGCCCGCATCGCGACCATGATCGCCGCGCACCGGGCCGATGGAGGCATGGTGATCGTGGCCACCCACGGCGAGATCGCGCTGGATGGCGCCGAGCGCCTCGACCTCGGCCGGCACGCGATTGCAGCCGAGGCGCTGCTGGCTGGCCAGGATGGCGGGCCGGAGGACGAAGAGCAGTGGTAGGCGCGTTTCTCCGGCTCATCGGGCGTGAGTTGACCCTCGCGGTGAGGGGCGGCATCGGCACCTTGATGGCGGTCGTCTTCTTCGTCATCGCCGTAACACTCTTTCCGCTCGGCGTCGGTCCGGAGCTCGGCCTGCTCAGCCGAATCGCACCCGGCGCCGTCTGGGTCGCGGCGCTGCTCGCGGCGCTGCTCTCGCTGGACCGCCTCTTCGTCGCCGACCACGAGGACGGCAGCCTTGAGCAGTTGATGCTCGGCACGCTGCCGCTGGAGTTCGTGGTGCTGGCCAAGACCGCTGCGCATTGGCTCACGACGGGGCTTCCGCTGGCCGTCGCGGCGCCGGTGCTCGCGCTTCTTATGAACATGAGTTCGGACGGTCTCGTCATCCTGATCGTCTCGCTCCTGTTGGGGACGCCGATCCTCAGCCTGATCGGGGCCGTGGGCGCGGCTCTCACCGTCGGCCTGCGTCGCGGCGGCGCGCTGATCGCGCTTCTGGTCTTGCCGCTCTATGTTCCTGTTCTCATATTCGGGGTGGGAGCGGTGGAAGGCGCCGTGTTCGACGTCGGCGTACATGCGAACCTGTCGATTTTGGCAGGCGGGCTGGTGGGTGCGCTGGTCCTGGGGCCGCTGGCGGCCGCAGCGGCGCTCCGCATGACGGTGGAATAGGTCGGGGAAGGTCGAGGCCAAGCATGGCGACACGGGCAACAGGGGCGACGAGGCGGGGGAGAGTCGGATGGACAAGTATGGGGATTATATACTTGACCGAACAGCCGAGAGCCCCTATATTGGAGTCATCAAGCTGACGCAAGGGGTTACGGTCATGGCGAAGGCACCTGGGAAGGCTCACCGCGAGGGCATCACCGTCATGGAACTGGCGGACATGTTCCCGGATGAGAAGGCCGCGACGGCGTGGTTCGAGTCCCTGATCTGGCCCAATGGACGGCATTGCCCGCGCTGCGGCAACACCGAGACCACCGAGGCCGCGCCGTCGAAGAAGCAGCCTTACTGGTGCGGCGCGTGCCGCAAGGGCTTCTCGGTGCGGATCGGCACCGCCTTTGAGCGCTCCAAGGTCTCGCTGCGCCAGTGGGTCTTCGCGATCTACCTGGAGATGACCTCGTTGAAGGGCGTTTCGTCGATGAAGCTCCACCGGGATATCGGCGTGACACAGAAGACCGCATGGTTCATGCTCCACCGGATTCGCGAGGCATGGACGGTGGAGAGCAAGGCGTTGTTCACTGGGCCGGTCGAGGCGGACGAGACTTACGTAGGCGGCGCCCGCAAGAACATGTCCGCATCGAAGCGGAAGGCCATGAAGGGTGCCGGCCCCGCCGCTGGCAAGGCTATCGTGGTCGGGACCAAGGATCGCGAGAGCAACCAAGTCGTGGCCCGCGTGGTCGAGAACACGGAAGGTCCGACGCTGAAGGGCTTCGTCCGGGAGAACGCCGAGCCTGGCGCGAAGGTGTTCACCGACGAATCCAAGAGCTACTCCGGTCTGGGCGGCGACTTCGACCACGAGACCGTGAACCATAGCGTCGGCGAATATGTCCGGGGCATGGCCCACACGAATGGGATTGAGTCCTTCTGGTCCATGCTCAAGCGCGCTCACAAGGGCGTCTACCACAAGCTGAGCGCGAAGCATCTTGACCGCTATGTGAGCGAGTTCGCAGGTCGCCACAACGTGCGCGAAGCCGATACCATCGCCCAAATGGTCGCGGTCGTAACCGGGATGGTGGGCAAGCGCCTGATGTACCGCGAGCTGATCGCCGACAACGGGCTGAGCAGCGGCGCGCGGTCGTAGAGAGTGGCGCTAAAAGTCGAACTCGCCTTGGTCGGGCAGCGGCTTCTCCCTCTTCGTCGGTAACCTCGGGTGCGCAATACCTCCGGCTCTCGGAAGAGAGCGGTTGAGGTTGTAGTAGAAGACGCCCCAGGCTCCGTCATCCGCCGCGCGCATGAGCGTTAAGACGGCGTGCAGATGCTTCACCAGCTCGATCACGCCGACCGCCTCGACCAACAACTGATGCTGCTTGAACGCCCTCTCGCCTGATGGCAGACGAGGGTTGCGGTTGTCGAGTTCCTCGCGGAGCCCTGGCGGGCCGATGCGATCATAGACGACATCGTTGACCATCCCCGCGAGCCACTGGTGCCTGTTCTTCCCCATTCCCGGCCAATCGTGACCCCTGAGCCTGTACGCCTCCTTCCACAGCTCGTCCTGGAAGCGCTTTTGCCAGTCCGAGGGATCGTCGAGGAGGTACTTGGCGAAGGCTTGGTGACGCGGAAGGCCATCGATCCAATCTTCGACGATTGACGTGATGCGATTCGCGAACTTCGGTCCAAGCCACCCCGCCAAGTGAATCGCAATCCTCCGGTGAACGAAAATCTGCGTTTTCGCTGGAAAGCCGACGCTAACCCGTTGAATTAGTCTGGAAACGCGAATTCGCGTTTCCAGGGACAGTTCATGCACGAACGCTTTGGAGCTCTGATTGCGGAGATAGTTGTTAAGGCGTTTCCCCGCCGCTTGGCACATAGCAGTCGCGTTCACGTAGCCATCGTCGCGCCTTTGATCGACGACCTGGCCTTGGACATGGTGCTGGACGAGATCAGCCATGCCTCTAGTCACCGCGGGCGCCGGATATCTGTCAAGCGCCTCTTGTGACATAAACGCAACACCGCGCCGCAAAACTGCATATTGCAGCGCAGCATTTCACAATTCTTCGTTGCCTCGTCGTGCCGGACAAGGATGATTGCCGAGCCGGTGCCGATGTGGCCCGGTTCACCAATTCAGACATTGGGAGAATGGGAATGCGTAAGTTTTTGCTCACGACTACTGGCGTGATCGCGGCTCTCGCCCTCGCCGCTCCGGCGATGGCCGGCGACGAAGAGATGGCCGAAGGCGAGATGATGATGGAGCCGGTATCGGTCAGCATCAGCGGCTACGCCTACACCGCCCTCAGCACTTCCGGCCACAACACTTCGCCGACCATGAAGACGCTTTTCGATCCCGGTCTTTCCGGCTCGGCGACCATGGACAACGGCCTGAAGTTCGGGGTCTCCGCAAAACTCCAAAGTGGAGACGAGAACACCCTCACCGTCGACGGTGCCTTCGGCCAGATCCAGCTTGGCGACGCCAAGCACGCCCGCGGGCAGATGCGGATCGCCTCGGCGGGTGCGACCGGCACGTTCGGCGTCAACGGCCCATATTGGGGCGGCGTCGCTGAAGACGAGTACTCCGCTACTGTCAGCACCGATGGTTCTGGTTACGGTGGCCACGCTCGCGACACCAAGATCGTCTACATGTCGCCTTCCGTCGGCGGCATCCAGTTGGGAGCGAGCTACGCGCCGGATGGATCGAAGGACGATTCGGGGGTGTCGGATCAGCTCTCCGCTGCCCTCACGTTCTCGCAGGACTTCGGCGACGCCGGCGTCAGCCTCAACGTCGGCTATCAGACCGGAGACATGGGCAAGTATTCGCCTACCGATCTGAATGCTGGCGCCTCGATCACCATCGACGACATCACGCTCAGCGGCGGCATGCGCGCATCGGATAACGGCATGACTGGCGCGGATGCGATGGAGTCCACGCAGATGGACATTGGCGCCACCATGGCGATGGGCTCGCTCACCCTCAGTGCCGGGTGGGCCAGCACCGACAATCCCAACGGCACGGCGGATACCAACATGTACGCGCTCGCCGCCTCCTACCCGCTTGGCGAGGGCGTTCGGCTCGATGCGCAGGTCGACTTCGGAGAGCGGGACAAGATCGGCGACGAGGATGACAACGATTGGGTGCAGTTCCTGATCGGAACGGGCATCAACTTCTAGCGTCGCTTCGGACGGCCGGGGAGCGTGCGGGTTTTGGGGTGTTCTCCCACCCCTGGAGGAGGCCCGCACTCTGCCCGGCCCAGGGGAGGCACGGCTTCTGCATCCTACATCAAGCTGCGCCTCCCCGCTCCAGCTCTGATCCGAGACGGCCGGGGAGCGCGCGGATTCCCATCCTCCGCTCCCCGGCTTAGGCGGGATGCCGTTCCCATGCAGGCGACATCCCTCCGACAAACTGGGCCGCCCGAGAGAGCGGCCCCTTTTCTGATCGAGACTCGAGGGGATCACACCATGATGAAAGCCAACGAGGTTGAGATTCTGAACCCGCGCTACGCGGGGGCGACCCCGGAGCAGGTGGCGCTTGCGGTTGCGCGCCACGTGCCGGAAGCCGAGGGGGAAAGCGACGGTGACAAGCCGCCGGAGGCTACCGCCGAGGCGAATGTTCGGTCAAGTATATAATCCCCACAAGTATCCACTTCTTCGCCAACCCGGCGCGCTTCCTCCGCGTTGCGCGTGCGGTCTACCCCTGGGCGGCGGGTGCGACTGCGGCGCTAATCGTGGCTGGCCTCGTGCTCGGTCTCTACGTAGCACCGCCGGACTATCAGCAGGGCGACGCCTACCGGATCATCTTCGTCCACGTGCCAGCGGCGTGGATGTCGCTCTTCGTCTACGTCATGATCGCGCTATGCAGCGCGGCCAGCCTCATTTGGCGGCATCCGCTGGCGGATCTGGTGGCGAAGTCGAGCGCTCCGGTTGGCGCAGCCTTCACCTTCATCACGCTCCTGAGCGGGTCACTTTGGGGGCAGCCGATGTGGGGCACCTGGTGGGTGTGGGACGCGCGGCTCACTTCGATGCTGATCCTGTTCTTCCTCTATCTCGGCTATATCGCGCTCCACGCCGCCTTCGACGATCCCGCCAAGGGCGCCCGCGTCGCGGCCATCCTGGCGCTGGTGGGCGTGGTCAACATCCCCATCGTCAAGTATTCGGTCGACTGGTGGAACACCCTGCACCAGCCGGCGACGATCTCGAAGATCGACGCGCCGTCGATTGACAGCTCCATGGTCGCGCCGCTGCTCCTGATGGCGGCGGGCTTCATGGCCTACTATCTGACCGTGCTGATCCCGCGCGTGCGCGCCGAGATCGCCAGCCGACGCATCCGCAATCTGCGGCTGGCGCAGGTCTCTCGATAGTATTGAATTCGGACGTCCGAGGGTGGGCTGCGGTGCGAGCTACTCCGCCGCAGCCGTACGAAGCGCTGCGCGCCGTGCCTCGGTAGCCGCCCTATCGACTGAAAGCGCCTCGTCCATCACGACCCCGTAGGCGTCGTGGGCGTGGGTTAGGCTGAAATAGCCGTCGGCGACATCGTCTCGCACCTGATCGGCCGGTCGCTCCAGCGGGTCGCCGTATCCGCCGCCGCCCGGCGTGTAGACAGCGATGCAATCGCCGGCTTCGGTCGGTGTTGCCGGCACCTTGGCGGGCCAGCTCACTACCTCCTCGGGCGCCGCAGCGTTCCACTGCTCCAGCTTGCCGACCGTGCCCGGCTCACCGCCGAGGAAGCCCCAGGGCACGTCCTCGTGACGGTCGGCCTCGTGCACCACATAGCCCGGCGTCAGAAAGCGCTGCACCTTGACGATGCCAAGACCGCCCCGGTAGCGGCCCGCGCCCGGCGGCACGTCGTCGCGCAACTCGTAGCGGTCGCAGATCAGGGGCAAGTGCATGCCGAGGTCTTCGATCGGATTGTTGCGCGTGTTGCGCATCAGCTCGTCGATCGAATCCGGCCCGTCGGAGGCCGGGCGACCACCGTACGCCGACTCGTTGATCTCGACCAGGATCCAGTAGTCGCCGCCGGGCCTGACGCCGGAATAGGCGAATGCTGAAAGAGTCGCGCCGCAGCCTGCGGTCACCTTGTCGGGGATCACCGGGGCGAGCGCCGCGCTGATGAGGTCCACCAGCCGCTGGCACTGAGAAAAGCGCGACTGGCAGGCAGCCGGGAAGGTCGGGTTGAAGATCGAGCCTTCGGGCGAGATGACCTCGATGGGGCGAAACGAACCCTCGTTCTGCGGGATGTATTCGCTGGTGGTATAGGTATCGAGCAGGAGCGCGCGGAAGGCGAAATAGCACGTGACCTTGGTCGAGCCCTCGAAGGGCACGTTGTAAGCGGTCGGCACTTGCAGCGACGAACCGGAGGTGTCGACCGCGGCGGAATCGCCCCTGATGCGCACCGTCACCTTGACCGGCAACCGCGTCTCCCGGTCGACGCCGTCGTCGTCGAGGAAGCCCTCCGCCACATAGTCCCCGTCGGGGATCTCGCGAATGCGCCGGCGCAGCATCCGCTCGGAATAGTCCATCAGCTCCGCGGTGGCGGCTTCGACGGTTGCCTTGCCGTAGGTTTCGTAGAGCTCGCGAAAGCGGCGCACGCCGAGCTCAGCCGAGGCGACCTGCGCCTCGATATCTCCCGAGACGTCGCGCGGCACCCGCGTGTTGGTCTGGATATGCTGCCAGATAGCGCGGTTGAGCTTGCCCTCCTCGTAGAGCTTGATGCCCGAGAACAGCATGCCTTCGGCATAGACGTCGGGGATGTCGATGACGATGCCCGGGCTCGCAGCGCCAAGGTCCACGTGATGGGCCGTGTTGGCGGAGAACCCGACCAGTTCACCTTCGAAGAACACCGGCGCGATACAGCAGATGTCCGGTACGTGGCTTGCGCCGTGATAGGGGTGGTTGTGCAACACCACGTCGCCGGGACGCCAATCGCCGTGCATGGTTCGCTCCACCCCCCGCAGATAGCCGGGGATGGAACCGATGTGCATCGGCGTCGAGTCCGATTCGCAGAGCGTGTTGAAGTCGCGGTCGAAGAGCCCGGCGCCGAGGTCCTCCGATTCCCGAATGATCGACGAGTAGGACATGCGGTAGAGCACATGCCCCATTTCTTTCGCGATCGTGTGGAGGGCGCCTCCGATGACCTGGAGCGTGATGGGATCCACGTTCGTCATCGGCCGGGGGCCTAGCTTTCGGCGAGGCTACCGAGTGCCAGGTATTTCTCCCTCCGGTGGCCGCGAAGCGCCGAGCCGTCTAGGCCACGCAGGTCGGCGAATGCCGTCTCAAGCGCTGCACCCGCCTCGTCGATCGCGTTCGCCGCGTCCCTATGGGCGCCGCCCACGGGTTCGGGCACGATGTCGTCGACAACCCCGAGCCCGTGCAGGTCGTCCGCGGTGAGCCGCAACGCTTCCGCCGCCGTTTCCGCAAGCGCTGCGTCCCGCCACAGAATCGATGCGCAGCCTTCGGGCGAAATCACCGAGTATATCGCGTGCTCCATCATCAGCACGCGGTTGGCGACACCCAGCGCAATCGCCCCGCCGGAGCCGCCCTCGCCGATGACGAGCGCAACCACCGGCACCCTGACATCGAGACAGGCCTCGATGCAGCGCGCGATGGCCTCGGCTTGCCCCCGCTCCTCCGCGCCAATTCCGGGATAAGCGCCCGGCGTGTCGATCAGCGTCAGCACCGGCACCTGAAAGCGCTCCGCCAGCCGCAGAAGGCGCGACGTCTTGCGGTAGCCCTCCGGGTTGGCCATGCCGAAGTTGTGCGCGACTCGTCCCTCGGTATCGGCGCCCTTCTCTTGACCGATGATCATGGTGGTGTGGCCGCGGAACCGCCCAAGTCCGCCGATGACTGCGCGGTCTTCTCCGAAAGCACGGTCGCCGGCGAGCGGCAGGAAATCGGTGACGAGGCGCGAGATGTAGTCGGAGCAATGGGGCCTGAGCTGATGGCGGGCGACTTGCGTCTTTTGCCAAGGAGAGAGGCGGTTATAGGTTTGCCGCAGCAGCCGGTCGACCTTGCCCTCGAGGCGCGAAACCTCGTCGAGCATGTTGACGCCGCTGTCGTCGCTGAGGTGGCGAAGCTCCTGGAGCTTGCCTTCGATCTCCGCGATCGGCTTTTCGAAGTCGAGATAGCTGTTCATCGACTCGCCCACTGACCCGCATCATGTATAGCACGAGGCGCCGTTCCGGCAATCGGAACCTCTATGCGCCGGGCCATGCCCGTCGACTGCGGCATATGGGGGTTGCACGCGGGACGCGCAAGCCCCGCACCGCGTAGCTTGCGCGTGGGTTGAGCTTTCAGGTGCTTGGGCGTGCGCCGTCTCGTCGGCGCGGAACCACGCGAAGCTGGGTGATCTGATTGCGCTTGCGGGCACGGACTTCGAAGGTGAAGCCATAGAGCGAGAACGATTCGCCAATCTCGGGAATCTCCTGTGCCTCGTTCAGCACAAGACCCGCAATGGTTGCGGCTTCCTCGTCGGGCAGATCCCAGTCATAGGCCCGATTGAGATCGCGAATAGCTGCGGTACCCGGAATCAGGAACGAGCCGTCCGCCGCCTCGGCCACCTCGCCGTGCGCGATGTCGTGCTCGTCGACGATCTCGCCGACGATCTCTTCGATGATGTCCTCCAGCGTTACGAGTCCCATCAACGAGCCATACTCGTCGACGATTAGGGCGAAGTGAGCCCGACGCTCGCGGAAGGCATGAAGCTGCTCCTCGAGCGGAGTGGTCTCCGGCACAAACCAGGGTTCGGACACGAGTGTCATGACGTCGAGGCGCTCGAAGTCGGCCAAGTTGGCGTGCAGTGCCCGCAGCAAGTCCTTGGCGTGCAACACGCCGACGATATTGTCGGGCTCGCTCTTCCAGACCGGGAGGCGCGTGTGAGGGCTGAGAACGACCTGATTCAGAATGTCGACGGGTGACGCGTCGGCGTCGATCATCTCCATGGTCTTGCGGTGGGTCATGATCGTGCCGACATCGACCTCGTCAAGGTCGAGGATGCTGTGGAGCATGTCGCGCTCGTGCTTGACCATGGCGCCCTCCTGCGCGTGCAGGGCAATGGTGCCGCGTAATTCTTCCTCCGCGGCGCTGGCTTCCCGCTCTCCCTGAGAGGCGCCCGCTGCACTGAGCGTGGCTGAGACGATCAGTTGCACCGACCGAACGATGGGGGAGAGCATCCAAACGATGGGGCCCAGCACCGGCGCTACCCGCAGCGAGACCCGGTCGGGATTGCGAATCGCGTAGGTCTTCGGCAGGACCTCCGCGAAGACGAGGATGACGAGGGTCATGCCGATCGTCGCGTAGGCCACGCCGGCGTCGCCGGCCACCGAGATCAGAACGCTCGTGGCGAGTGCCGAAGCGAGGATGTTGACGGCGTTGTTGCCGAGCAGGATCGACCCGATCAATCGTTCACGATCGCCGGTCAAGCGCTCGACGGCGCGCGCGCGCCCGTTTCCGGAGCGGGCGAGATGGTGCATGCGCGGGCGGGATGCCGCAGTCAACGCCGTTTCGGAACCGGAGAAGAAGCCGGATAGCGCGATCAGCAGGCCGATCGCCCCGATGGTGATGGCAGTCTCGGTTGTCATGGTTGTGTCGTTGGGGATTGTGGTGGGGGATCAACGGGAGGCGGAAAGGCCTCGTTCGCCGAAGGCTCGGTCGAGCGAGGCGCGAAGCGCCTCGTGTGGGACATCTTGGCTGAGGAACGCTTGCCCAATTCCGTGTGTCAGCACAAACGTCATGCGCCCGTCCTGCACCTTCTTGTCATGCTTCATGCGTTCGATCAGCGCAGTCGTATCCCATGCGAGCGGGGGGAGGGCGTCAGCCTCGCTCGGCAAGCCGACCTCTCGGAAATGCGCTGCCACCCGCGCCGCATCGTCCTCGTTGCAGAGGCCGAGGGCTGCAGAGAGGCGATGTGCGAGGACGATGCCGTAGGCCACGGCCTCGCCGTGCAGGAGCGATCCGTCGTAGCTGGCCTCCGCCTCAAGAGCGTGGGCGAAGGTGTGGCCCAGATTGAGCAAGGTCCGGCGGCCGCTCTCGCGCTCGTCCGCTGCGACGATGCGCGCCTTGGCTCGGCAGGAGTGGGCCACGGCAATTCGCAACAACTCCTGATCGCCGTCGACAAGGGCCGGGCCGTTCAGTTCGAGCCAGGCGAAGAATTCGGGGTCGTCGATCAGGCCGTATTTCACGATCTCGGCATAGCCCGCGAGGCGCTCGCGCAGCGGTAGCGTGCCCAGGGTCGCCACGTCGGCTAGCACAAGGCGGGGTTGGTAGAACGTGCCGATCAGGTTCTTGCCGTGGGCACTGTTTACGCCGGTCTTGCCGCCGACGCCGCTGTCCACCTGGGCGAGAAGCGTTGTCGGCACTTGGACGAAGGGGAGGCCGCGCAGCAGGATACTCGCGGCGAAACCGGTGAGGTCGCCGACCACACCGCCGCCGAGCGCTACCAACACGGTCGACCGCTCAATGCCGCGGTCGAGGATGTCCTCCAATACGGTGCCGAGCGTGCTCAAATCCTTACTGCGCTCGCCCGCCTCGACGATCAGGGAGGAGCAGGCAAGGCCTGCCTCCCGCAGGGAGCCGAGGGTAGCCTCGAGATAGAGCCCCGCCACGACGCGGTCGGTTATCACGACCGCCGAGCGGCCAGGGACGAGCGGTGCTATCAGTTGCCCGGCCTGCCCCACCAGGCCGGCGCCAACCAGCACGTCGTAACTCCGTGGGCCGAGTTCGACGCGTACCGTCTCCCGGTGATGATCGTTTCGTGGGTCGGGATCCGCCGTATTCACCGAGTCAGGCCTCGACGCTCACCGACGATGAGCCCGATTCCGGATCGCTCCGTTGCGCCTCGACGAATGCGTCCAGCGCGTCGAGCACCGTCTCCACGGTTTGCTCGTGCGGCCCGTCCCGGCTTTCGACGACAACATCGGCCTGGGCATAGATCGGGTGGCGCTCTGCCATCAATCGCTGGAGGATTGCGTGCGAGTCGCCGCCGGCAAGCAGTGGGCGGTTGTTGCGCCGGGACACCCGGGAGACCAGCAATTCGAGTTCGGCGCGCAGCCAGACCGATATGCCGCTCTCGCGGATCGCCGCACGTGTCTCGGGATCCATGAAGGCGCCCCCACCGGTGGCCAACACGTGAGGCGGTCGAGCCAAGAGCCGGGCGATGACCCGTCGCTCGCCGTCGCGAAATGCCGCTTCTCCATGAATTTCGAAAATATCCGAAATCGAGCATCCCGCGGCGCGCTCGATCTCCTCGTCGGCATCCACGAAAGGCAAGCCGAGTCGGCCAGCAAGTCGGCGGCCGATCGCGCTCTTGCCTGCGCCCATCAGGCCCACGAAGACGATTGAGCAATCGATCCGCGGGCACCCTGTCCTTGCCGTCATAGGTTCAGCGGCGCACTCCGTCTCACCGGGCCGCGCGTCGTTGAAGCACCGCGCCCGCGCCGATAGACTGCCACACCGTCGCCATAATCCGATTCTATCACACAAGCGTCGAATGCCTCCCGGCTGATTCAGCGTCGACGCGTGATCAGGAGTGAGGGCATGTCCCGTTGAAGGTCCTCGTCATCATCCTCTTGCTCATCATCGGCGGCGGAATCGGCTTCCTTTTGACCTGGGACATTCCACCGCCGCCAGGTCCGGTCGAAAAGGTGCTGCCCAATGATCGCTTCGAAAAGTGAAAGCGCCACCGGGTAGTGGTATGCCCCGACTGTCCTTTTCCTTTCTGACCGTTGGCGGCCGACGATGGCCTGCATTCGTTGGCGTGATCCTTTGTTTGGCGGTGCTGCCGGTCGCGTCCACGAGCGAGAGCATCGCACAGGACACCGATGAGCCTCTGCGGTTGTTACCGGCCCAGCAGGACGAAGCCGACGACAGTCGCTCGGAGCCGGAGGGCGACGACGGCAGGGTGTCGGACGCCGAGCTGGGAGTGGTAGTCGATCAAGTTATTGCACCCGATTCGCCCGCTTCGGAGTCGGCGGAGCCAGGCATTCAAGTTGGCGCACTCGATGCCATTGACCCTGACGCGGCGGGCGCGCTCCTGCCGGGAATCGAACCGTTCTCCAACGATTTTTGGTCCGGCTCGCGTCGCTCGAGGATCGAAGCCCTATTGCTCCGCCTGCCGGCCGCCCCGCCTTCCGTCTCCATGCGGCAGCTGGCATTGGCGTTGCTCACCTCGCCGGCGCAACCGCCCGCTGGGCAGGGCGAAGTGGGTGCGCTGGTCCTCGCACGAGTCGGGCGCCTCGTCGCCATGGGCGCGCGCGATGCCGCTCTTGCCCTGCTGGAGAGCGCGGGACCGGAAGGCGGCGAGATCCTTGGCGCACGAATCGAAAACGACCGCCTGCTCGCGGCGCTCGACCTTGACGCCGCGTGCGAGCGGATTCTGGGTAAGGCGGGTCGAGCCGGCGATAGCTACTGGCGCCGGGTGCGCATTCTCTGTCAGGCCCATGCCGGCTTGATCGAGGCAGCGACGCTGGGTCTGGAGCTCCTGCTCGAGACTGATGCCGAGCCCGATCAGGTTTTCGACGACACGATTTACGCCATGGCGGGGTTGGCGGAGCCGGCGGTGGACCCGCTCGCCGATCCGACACCGCTCCGGGTCGCCGCCTGGCGACTCGCGCAGCTCCCGATCCCCGCGGAGGCGGTATCGCGGGCGCCGCCGGATGTGTTGCTCGCGCTTGCGGGCGCGCCCGCGTCTCTGCCCGGGATTAGGCTGGCGGCTGGAGAGCGCGCGGAGGCGACCGGCGCGCTCCCCATTGAGGCTCTTCGCGACCTTTATCGGGCAATGAGGTTTTCGCCCGAGGAACTGGCCGATGCCCTGGAGCAAGTCGAAACGCTGGAGCCGGCGCTCGGTCGGTCCCTCATGCTCCAAGCAATCGAGGCGCAGACAACACCCGCCTTGCGGGCGGAGCTGCTGGCGGAAGCGTTCTCCCTCGCCGAAGCGCAGGGCGCCCACGGGACGACGGCACGCGCGCTGGCGTACCTGGTGCGGACGGTTCCGCCTGCGCCCGAGCTTGCCTGGTTTAGCGGCGCGGCCGGGCGGGCTCTGATGGCAGCCGGCGAGCATGAGGCGGCCACAGCCTGGTACGCGCTGGCCAGTCAGGAGGCGCCACGCGATGCCGAAGCCGCGCGCTCCGCGGTGCGGCTCTGGCCCCTGATGCTTCTGAGCGCCGAAGAGATCTATCTGAAGACGGCACCCTTCGAGGCGTGGCTGGCGTTGCGCGCCGATAGGGGAGGGGACGCCGTCGCGCTCGCGCGCGCCAACTGGCTTGCGGCCCTGGTCGATGCACTCGGCGGCCGAGTCGACCCCGAGGTCTGGGATCGCCTGATGCTCGACGAGCGAGCGATGGCGGCGCGCGCGCCCGCGACGGCTCTGGCGAACGGTCTCCAGAAAGCGGCCGAGGGAGGGCTGCTCGGTGAAACCGTCCTGCTGGCCTTGCTCTTGATCGGCGACGATGGCCCCGCCGTTGCCGGCATTGCGACGGTCGGGCCGGTGGTCTCCAGTCTCGTCTCTGCCGATCTGCGGGAGGAGGCGCGGGCAATCGCCCTGGAGGCGGCGCTCGCGGCGGGTCTTTGACGGGTCGGGCGAAGCCGCCGGCGGCCAAGGCGGCAATCGGCGAGGAGGACGCAGCGGCCATCGAGGCATTTCTGGAAATGGCCGCGGCCGAGCGAGGTCTGGCGCGTAACTCGATCGATGCTTACCGGCGCGATCTCGCTTGCTTTGCCGCTCATCTCCAGCCCTCTGGCGTCGCGTTGGCCCGGGCCGATACCGAATCCATGCGCGGTTTCATGGCGGCGCAGCGGCGCTCCGGCGTCGCGGCACGTACGGTCTCACGCCGGCTCTCGTGTCTGCGCCAGTTTTTCCGTTTCCTGCTCACCGACGGCCGGCGCAAGGACGACCCGACCGCGACGGTGGATTCGCCCGCGCTCCCCCGCACGCTTCCCGGCGTGCTTAGCGAAGAAGAAGTGGAAAGATTGCTGGCGGCAGCGTGCCCGCTGGACGACACGGCGGACGTGTCGAGCAAGCGCCAGGCCGACGGGCTGCGGCTGCGGGCCATGATCGAGCTGCTCTACGGCAGCGGCCTGCGGGTCTCGGAGCTGGTGTCGCTGCCGCTCCACGCGGTGTCGGCCGAGACGCGAACTCTTCTGGTGCGCGGCAAGGGCGACAAGGATCGCCTGGTCCCGCTCGGCGCGCCGGCCCGTTGCGCGCTCGATGCCTATCTCGCGGTGCGCGCGCGGCACCTGGCCGAGGGTGCGCCTTCCCGCTGGCTGTTCCCCTCCCGCGGTGCGAGCGGACATTTCACGCGCCATCGTCTGGCGCAGATGCTGAAGACGGTGGCGCGGGCGGCGGGGATCGAGCCCGGCCGGGTCTCGCCGCACGCGCTGCGCCACGCCTTCGCCAGCCATCTTCTTGCCCACGGTGCGGACCTGAGGGCGGTGCAGAAGATGCTCGGACACGCCGACATCGCAACGACTGAAATCTATACCCATGTCCTCGACGAGCGGCTCAGGCGCCTGGTCGAGGCAGGGCACCCCCTGGCGGCCACCGGCCGGGCGCGCTCGGGCGGCTAAAGACATGCTCAAGCACGCATATTGCAGCTCGTTGACATGGCCGCCGGTTGTCGGCCCGCGGCGCGCTGTACTAATGTGCTCAATCGCCGCGGCCTGTGCGAGGGCAGCCGGGGAGACGCCGCGCGGAGCGGCCTGCGAGCGGTCGATGAACACCAATTCGGCGTTCCGGGGATGACGGACAGGCGATGAGCGGACAACGGCCATTCCTGCTTCGCATGAGCTTCTTCCTGGCCCTCGTCGTCGGGGTGGTCGTCGTGCTGAGCGAGACCCTGGCCGAGGCCTTCTTCGCGAACTCGGTGCTGAACGGCGTCATCCTCGGCGCCCTGATCATCGGCATCGTCTACAACTTCCGCCAGGTCCTGCTGCTGAAGCCGGACACAGCCTGGCTCGCGGCGGTGAAGCAAAACGATGTGCCGGGCGCGGCTACGTCGGCGTCGGCACGCAAGCCGCGCCTGCTCGCACCGCTGGCGACGATGCTCGCCGACCGGCACGGCCGCATGACGCTCTCCGCCGTTTCGCTCCGCAGCGTGCTGGACGGCATCAGCTCGCGGCTCGACGAATCGCGCGATCTCTCGCGCTACATGATCGGCCTGCTGATCTTCCTCGGCCTGCTCGGCACGTTCTGGGGTCTGCTCCAGACGGTGACGTCGGTGGGCGGCGTGATCGGCGATCTCTCGGTCGCCAATCAGGACATGATCGGTGTCTTCGACGACCTCAAGGGCGGCCTCGAAGCCCCACTCGAGGGAATGGGAACGGCCTTCAGCTCGTCGCTCTTCGGGCTGGCAGGCTCGCTCGTCCTCGGCTTTCTCGACTTGCAGGCGAGCCAGGCGCAGAACCGCTTCTACAACGAGGCGGAGGACTGGCTTTCCTCCTACACCCGGCTCTCCGGCGGCACGCTCGGGATGGACGGAGACCAGTCGGTTCCCGCCTACGTAAGCGCGCTGCTGGAGAAGACGGCCGACAGCCTGGAGGAGCTGCAGCGAACGCTCGCGCGCGGCGAAGAGCAGCGCGCCGCCTCTTCGGCAAACCTGCTTTCGCTCACCGAGCGGCTGGCCACGCTCACGGACCACATGCGTTCCGAGCAGGATCTCATGGTCAAGCTGGTGGAGAACCAGCTGGAGATGCGGCCCGTGCTGGAACGGCTGGCGGCGGGTGCAACGCGACAGGCCGGCCTCGACGAGCCCAGCCGCGCGCATCTGCGTAATTTGGACGTCTATCTCCAACGGCTCCTGGAGGAGATGGTCTCCGGGCGTGAGCAGTCGGTCGCCGAGCTTCGCAGCGAGATCAAGCTCCTCGCACGAACCATAGCGGCGGTCGCCGAGAACGAGCGCCGCCAGGGCTAGGCGCAGGAGGTCCGCCCGGTGCTCGACGCATCTCGCCTGAGGCGCAGGGGCTCGCGCGCCGACTACTGGCCAGGTTTCGTCGACCTGATGTCGACGCTGCTCCTGGTCATGATCTTCCTCCTCGTCGTCTACATGCTGGCGCAGTATTTCCTGCAGCGGACACTCTCGGAGGAGGCCGAGGCGAGGGACGACCTCGACGCCAAGGTCAGCAGTCTCGACGAGGAACTTGCCGACGAGAAGCAGGCCAATGCGGCGCTCAGCCTTAATATCGCTCAGCTCTCGGCGCAGCTTCAGTCGTCGCTCTCCGTCCGGGACCAGCTCATCGCCGAGCTTTCGATGATCACCGGCGAACGCGACACGCTGGAGCTGCGCCTCAAGGAGATGACGGGCGCGGGGCAGACCGCGATGGCCGAAGCAGCCGAGGCCTCCATCAGGGCCGACGCCGGCGAGGACAAGATCAAGGTCATGCTAGCGGATATCGAGCGCCTTCGCCGCGACATCGACGCGCTGAATGCGGTACGCAGGGATCTCGAATCGAAGGTGGGCATCATGGCCGCGGCACTGGTCGAGAGCCGGAGTGAGCTCGGCCAGAGCCAGGACGAGACCGCGGCCGTCCGCGCCGACCTCTCGGCGCTGCGCGACACCACGGCGGAGCTGGAAACCCGGCTCTCGGACGAGCAGGAGCGCACCGTGCTCGCCCAGCGCACGTTGGAGGAGCGTGAAATCCGCCTCGCCGAGGTGCAGGCGCTTCACCTTGCCGCCCAGTCCTCGTACGACAGCAGCCAGGCGGCGCTGGCCGAGAATCAAGCGCTCAGCGCGCGCCAGCGCGATCAGATCGCGGTGCTCAACCAGCAGATCGACGCGCTCCGCTCGCAGCTCGGGCGCGTCGAACGGGCCCTGCAGATCTCGGAGCAGAAGACCGAGGAGCAGGAGGTCACCATCGCGAATCTCGGCCAGCGCCTCAACATGGCGCTCGCCGCCAAGGTCGAGGAGCTCGCCGCCTACCGCTCCGAGTTCTTCGGCCGGCTCCGGGAGGTGCTGAGCGAGCGGCGCGACTTCAACATCATCGGCGACCGCTTCGTCTTCCAGTCCGAGGTGCTGTTCGCCTCCGCCTCGGACCAGCTGGAGGCCGAGGGCCACGAGCGTCTCGCGCAGTTCGCCCAGGTGCTCAGGGAGGTCATGGTTCAGATTCCGACGGACCTGCCGTGGATCCTTCAGGTCGACGGCCACACCGACGCCCGGCCGATTCAGACGGCCCGCTTCCCGTCCAACTGGGAGCTCTCGGCCGCGCGGGCGATCTCGGTGGTGAACTTCCTCATCGCCCTCGGCATTCCGCCCGATCGCCTGAGCGCCACCGGTTACGGCGAGTTCCAGCCCCTCGACGACCGCGACGACGAGATCGCCCACCGCCGCAACCGCCGCATCGAGCTCAAGCTGACCCAGCGTTAAAGATTCTCCTTTAGTTCATTTATCGCAACCAAGAGGACTTTTTCCCTCCAATCTTCGAAGCGCTTTCTCGCGCGCTCAAGCGATTCGTTGTAGAAAAACACGAATGGTTCATCCGTCAGTGGAAAAAGCGATGATCGAGGTTCAAGCTCATCGTCATCCTGATCCTTGAATTCCAAAAAGGGTGCGCAAACGAGACTTCCGCTAAACTCGTAACCGATACCGTGAATCGCAAATACTATTTTTGCGCGACGCTCCCAATACATGTTGAGAGATACCCATTGTCTGTACTCTCTGAAGTTGGCGAAATAATTTAGGTGCTCTCTGGCATTCTCAATAATTTGGGATCTATACCAATGGGACGAGTTGTCGTCAGACCGTGCAACATTGACAGTTGCATTCGGCCTTATCCGCTGTAGCGCGGTAACAATTTGGGGGCGCATGTTCTCCAGTCTATCACGAAGGGCATCTTCGAGTGCGCGTGCATGACCGAAAACCATGCGCAGATTCTGCTGCCGCTGTTCCCCCTTCTTTTCCGCGACAGCCGATAGACCGTCCAGAACCGTCTGCACGTCATCCTGTTCAGTCAGGATATCCTCAGCCACGGCAGTGGCCTTTCTGAATTGGGCGCGTTGGGACTTGGCAAAAAATGCGACCAAGGGCCCTAGATCTCCCCTATCTGCGCGCTCCAAAGCCTCAATATAGTCCGCCTTGTTATCTCTCGTAACGAGGAGCGGAAATAAGCCGGCCCGCACAAGTACAAGAGAGGCTAGCGCTCGCGCGATTCGTCCGTTTCCATCTTGAAATGGATGTATCTGCGTAAATCTGTGGTGAAGCCACGCGGCCTGCACGTCGGGCGGAATGTTCCCATGGTAATGAGTAAGATGAATATCGACTAGTCGGTCCATTTCTGAACCGACGTGCTCTGGCGGGCAATATATATACGCCACCCCATCGCGAAGAGGAGTATTTGGAAGTTTTTTCCATTCTCCCTTTTGCAATTCTACCTCTATGGTTTGTCCAAATGAATCGACCGCTTCGGTGAGCGTTTGGCTGCGGAGTAGGGCAGCATGAAGCTCCTTTATGTATGATGTGGAAATTTCGCGTCTTTGGGCGATAAAATCAAATATTCCATCCAAAGCATCCTTTTGATCCTTCAGCAGATTTATCACATATTCGCGTGGTTTGTCGGTCGATCCTTGAACTAAGTATTCTGCTCGAAAGCCCTGTTCAATAAGTGTTTGCGTGATACCACGATCAATTTGATATATATTCTCTATTATACCGGTCTCAATTGCCCACTCACGACTCGTTTCTTCTAAGAACCTGTTGAGCTGCCGAGTGTCTTTGAGGTGCTCTCTCTGCTCACTCCAAATACTCTTTATGCCGTCAAGTTCGGATGCGTGAAGATCTAAATCTTCCTTCGCAATATCAATTATTCCAGTTTCCGGATTCCAAATGTAAACACTATCGATTGGGTCATTAACCATTATAGTCAGTTTCCCTGTTGGCCAATTACTCCGAGAGGCGTCGATGATAGGATACTCGGTGCGTTCGGACGCGACAAGACGCTCCTTCGTAAGCAGAGCCATCCTTAACACTTGAGGTAGTGGAGCGCGGCAAGTACCAGCTCTTCGATGGGTTCAGTGGCGAGTTTTCTCCTTGCCGCATCGAGTTGAAGCTCACCCAGCGCTAGAGATCAACCGGCGGCGCTGCGTTTCGCGTCGTCGAGCGCCTCCACCGCTGCCTCGTCGCGGGGCGCATCCTGCTCCCGGCCGTCGTCGAACTGGAGCGCGGCGAGCCTGGCGTAGAGCCCGCCGCGTGCCATCAGCGACTGATGCGTCCCCTCGGCGATGACGCGGCCTGCATCCATCACCACAATCCGGTCGGCCTTTTGCACGGTTGCCAGCCTGTGCGCGATGACGATGGTGGTCCGCCCCGCCATGAGCTGCTCCAGCGCTGCCTGCACCGCGCGCTCGCTTTCCGCATCCAGCGCACTGGTCGCCTCGTCGAGCAGCAGCACCGCCGGGTTGCGCAGCACGGCGCGGGCGATCGCCAGGCGCTGCTTCTGCCCGCCCGAGAGCCTGGTTCCCTTCTCTCCGAGGAAGGTGTCGAAGCCCTCCGGCAGACTGTCCAGGAAGGCCGCCGCACCCGCCGCCTCCGCCGCGGCGCGGACGTCGTCGTCGCTTGCTTCCGGACGGCCGAAGCGGATGTTCTCCCGCGCGCTCGCGGCGAAGATCACCGCGTCCTGCGGCACCAACGCGAAGGAGCGCCGCACCGCCTCAAGTGAGGCTTCCCGCAGGTCCACCCCGTCGAGCACGATGCGCCCGTCCTCGGGGTCGTAGAAGCGAAGCAGCAAGTTGAACACGGTCGACTTGCCCGCGCCCGAGGGGCCAACCAGGGCGACCGTCTCGCCCGGTGCCACGGCGAGCGAGAAGCCCTCGAGCGCCGGTGCGTCCGGCCGGGCGGGGTAGTGGAACGTGGCACGCTCAAGGCGGACCGCCCCCTGTTGCGGTTCCGGCAGCGGTTTCTCCACCGCCGGTGCGGGCGCAAGCCCGGGCTGCTCGTTCAGGAGCTCCGCCAGCCGCTCGGAGGCACCCGCCGCGTGCTGCAGGTCGCCGTAGACCTCGCTGAGCGAGCCCACCGAGCCTGCGACCACAACGGCATAGAACATGAAGGCGGTCATCTCGCCGCCGGTCATCTCGCCGAGGAGCACCGTGCGGCCGGCAATCCAAAGCACCAGGCCGATGCCGCAGAAGACCAGCAGGATGACGATCGCCGTCAGCAGCGCCCGCGCCCGCACGCGTCGGAGCGCCGCGCGGAACGCCGCCTCGACATGATCCCCGAAGCGCTCGCCGCTCCGCTCCTCCTGGCCGAACGCCTGGACGGTACGGATACCGCCGAGCGCTTCCTCCAGGTGGCCGCCGACATCGCCCACGCGGTCCTGCGCGATGCGGGAATAGCGGCGCACGCGCCGGCCGAGCACGACGATGGGGATCACCACCACGGGCACCATCAGCACCACGAAGCCGGTGAGCGTCGGGCTTGTTACCACCAGCATCGCGCTCGCGCCGATGAAGAGCAGCAGGTTGCGCAGCGCCGACGACGCCTGCTGGCCGATCACGGTCTGCAGCAGGGTTGTGTCGGTGGTGATGCGCGACAGCAGCTCCCCCACCTTGTTGATCTCGAAGAAGGCCGGGCTCAACCCCACGAGGCGGCGGAAGACGGCCCGCCTGATGTCGGCCACCACCCGCTCGCCGAGCCAGGAGACGAGGTAGAAGCGCGCGAAGGAGCCGCCCGCCAGCAGCGCCACCATGCCGGCCATGTAGATCAGCGCATGGTGGAGGCGCGATATCTCCTCCTTGCTGAGGCCGTCGTCGATCAGGACCCGCAGCCCCTGGCCCAGCGCGAGCACCGCCGCGGCGCTGACGCAGAGCGCGAAGACCGCCGCCACGATCACCCCGCGGTAGGGCCGGAGGAAGCGGAACAGGTAGCGGATGCGGCCGATTTCGCCACGGGGCGGCAGGGCAGACGATACCGGCGAATCGCCCGCGCGCCGTCGCCTCGCTTCCGACCCGAAAATGCTCACCGATGCCACCCCCCGCACGGACGGCGCGACGATATCCGAGTCGCCCCCAATCCAATAGCCGCTAGCGCCGGTTCCGTGGTGTTGGTTCCCGGGCGCCCCCACCTCGCCCCGGCCCTCTCCGCCCCCTCAGGGGGCAAAGAGGGAGAGCAGACGGCGCCGTCCTCGTCCACCATCCTCGTCGTACCCCGCCGAAAGTCGGGCCGAATCGGGAAGATGCCGGATATAGGCGGATGATGGTGAAACCTCAAAGGCTTAGACCGTCGAGCGCGGCGGAGAGCGACGCAGAAAAGCTGGCCGAATTGGGCGCTGCAAGCAAGGAGAATCGGCCGGAAACCTAAGTTTTACCGGCGATTCGCAGGGTCTGAATCGCCGGTAAATTCCACGCCTTCGGCAGGCACGTCGTCATCGCAGGAGCGGACGTTCGGCACGTCCGCGAATTCCGCCTCGAATTCGCCGCGCGCCGGGTCGACTGAGCGGCCCCTTCAACAGTTGATCGGGCCCGGCGAATGAGACAGTGGCCTCTGACGTTGGGTGACGACGGCTGCCGACATCGCCGCGACCCAGCGGTCGATCGCACACCGAACGGCGAATGGCCATGATGGTGTTCCCGGGCAACGACAAGGGATGTCCATATGGTCGGATACTGCTCTGGCTCAGCGGCTCCAACCCTGCGGCGGGCGGGCGAACCAGACGTGGACCTGCCCGGTGCCTGCCGCGTTCTCGTAGTCGCTGTAGGGCGTCCCGGTCGCGGTGCAGTCGCGCCCGCCGAGGGCTGCGACCATCATCAGATAGTGCCCGAACAGGCCTTCCGGCCTGTGGGGGCGGAAGGCGTCCATCGAGTCGATGACCGCCGCGTGGTCGCCCCGCGCCCACCAGGCCAGGCGCTCCAGGTCCGCGGCGCGCGCCTCCGGCGTGCGGATGTGGACCGGGTCCGAGGCCTCGTGCCGGTCGAGCTCCGCGAGCGGCCAGAAGCGGTGGCTCATGCCCCCGCTCGCGAGCAGCACCACGCGCTCCTCCGACGCGGCGATCGCCCGCCCGAGCGCCGCTCCCACCGCCAGAAAATCCTCGTCGCGCGCGGTCTGGCAGATGCTGACGGAGACCCAGCGCTCGCCCCGGTCCAGGTAGTGGGCGAGGTTGACCGTGGGGTAGTGGATCGGCAGGTGCGCGTCGTCGTTGGCGATGCAGGGGATGCCCGCAAGCTCGCGCACCGCTTCCGCCATGCTCGCGGCGAGCGCCGGGCTGCCGGCGAGATCGTAGGGGAGCCCGTGAATTCCGCGGGGGAGCTCGCCCGAGGTGTAGCGGCCCTCGCGGCGCTCGTGGGCGCTCACGATGAACTCCACGGTGGTGAACCAGTGGGTGTCGAACACCACGAAGGTGTCGGGCCTGAGGTCGTCCAGGATTTCTCGGCGCAGCCGCTCGAGCCCGCTCACGAGGCTGAGCTCGCGCCCCTCGTTCAGCTCCAGCCGCACCGCTTTCGGCAGCATGATCGTCGGCACATGCGACAGGAAGCCGGCGCCCGCGATGTCTCCCACGGCTCCTCCCCAATTGGCCCGCCTGCGCCCCGCAGCCTGCCCGTTGGCCCCGGCCCTCGCGCAAGGCGAACGAGCGCGGTGGACAGATCGTTCGTATCCGAACTATCATGATGCCAACGGGTCCGCAACCAGACGAGACCGCCATGTCCGCGCTTCTTTCGCCCGAGCCGGAGGGCATCGCCGACCTCTCCTCCCACGACTCCTTCGTCGACTGCGTGCCGCACAGGACCTTCGAGGCGCTGCGGCGCGACGACCCGGTTGCGTGGTTCGACGAGCGCGATGCCTCCGGGTTCTGGGCCATCACCCGCCACGAGGACATCGCGGAGATCAGCAAGAACTTCCGCCAGTTCACGACCCGCCACGGAATCCGCCTCGAAGAAATGACGGAAGAGGAGCGGAGCGCGCGGCTCACCATGATGGAGCAGGACCCGCCCGAGCACACGCGCCTGCGCCGCCTGGTCAACCGCACCTTCTCGCGCCGCTTCATCGAGACCTACCGCGACCGGGTCCGCGCCATCGTCTCCCGCGTGCTCGACGAGGCCCTGAAGCGGGACGAGTTCGATTGCGTCGAAGCCGTCGCGAAGCCTCTGCCCATGCTGATGCTGGCGGGCGTGCTCGGGGTGTCGGAGGAGGACGGCGCCTGGCTCGCCGACAAGGGCGACGAGATGATGGCGAACAGCGACCCGGACTTCACCGACCACGTGGTCGACCGGGTCGACACCGACGCCTTCCGCCTCATGCCCTTCCGCTCGCCGGCAGGCGCGGAGGTCTTCGAGTACGCCGAGCGCCAGGCCGCGCTCCGGCGCGGCAAGCCGCGCGGCGACGTGATCAGCCTTCTGCTGGAGCCCGACCGGGACGGCGAGCCGCTCACCGACCACGAGTTCAAGAACTTCTTCACGCTGCTGGTGGTGGCGGGCAACGACACCACGCGCTATGCGGTCGCCTCCTCCGTCGACCTGCTCGCGCGCGAGCCCCGGGTCTTCGAGCAGCTCCGGGGTGCCGACGAGGCGCTCTGGAGCACGGCGGTGGAGGAGCTGCTGCGCATCTCGTCGCCGACCATGCACTTTCGCCGCACCGCCGTGGAAGACTGCGAGATGCACGGGCGCACCATCGCGGCGGGCGACAAGGTGATCCTGTGGTTCATCTCCGGCAACTTCGACGACCGGGTCTTCGACCATCCCTATGAGGCCGATCTCGCCCGCGATCCCAACCCCCAGATGGCCTTCGGGCGGGGCGGGCCGCATCTCTGCCTCGGCCTCTGGCTGGCGCGGCTGGAGCTGCGCATCGTGCTGGAGGAGCTGACGCGCCGGGTGCGCACCATCCGGCCGGCCGGCCGGGCGCTCCGGCTCCGCTCCAACTTCATCAACGGCATCAAGCACCTGCCGGTGTCGGTAACCTGCTGACCGGCGCGGCCGAGGCATGGGGCGCTTGGCATGAGCGACTTCGAACGCATCCGGGTCCTGTTCTGCGACCACCTCAACCTCGCGCGCGGCAAGTACGTCCCGCGCGCGATGGCCGAGTCCGGCACGCTCCGTCAGTGCGTCGGGGTCTACGCGGTGGACTACGAGCGTGCCCTGATCCCCGCCCCCGGATCGGGTGTGCCCGAGGGCCTGCCGGACATGGAGGCGGCGTTCGACCTCGACGGGGTCCGGCCCGGCTGGGAGCCCGGCACCGGCGTGGTGGTGGCGAACCTGGAGAAGGACGGCCAGCCGCTCGGGCTCTGCGCGCGGGGCGCGCTCGCCCGCGCGATCGCCGCATGGCAGCAGGCCGGCCTCGCCCCCTTCCTCGGCATCGAGCTCGAGGCCTTCGTCTTCGAGCGCGATTCCGCCGGCGACTGGGTGCCCTACGACACGCCGGGTGAGCGCGCTCTCGGTATCTGATGGCGCGGTGATCGGTTTGTTTGATGGGCATCGTTCGCGGCTGGTGGGGTGACCGGGGGTGTCGGACGGCCGTCGGCGGGTCAAGCCGCTACGCGGCTCCTCCGCTTCGCTCCGGCCCTTCGGGTGACCCCCCGCCGTCCATCCGACGGAGTGCATCCATGGCCGTAAGCAAGCTTCCGGCCACGGGCCGATCGCTCGACGCAGTGCGGCAACGGGGGCTGGCGAGGGGTGTTACCCGTTACCGTTACCCTGCCTCCCTAGGGGTTCGAGGCGGTAACGGTTTTCGGTAACGCGTCGTTGCGGCCCGCGTGGTTGACGGCGGCCGGCGGCGCCGCGTTTTCGGCGGCGAGGCGGTAACCGCCCTGGGGTGCGCGTTCGACGCGCCCGGCGCGGACGAGCTTGCTCAGCGCTTCGGCGACGGTTGCGGGCCGGGTTGCCGCGCGCTCGCGGATCTGGCGCTGCGAGAGCGGTGCATCGGCGTCGGCGAGGGCTTGGAGGATGCGCCGTTCGGGTGTTTCCGGCTCCGGCGCGGCCTCGGCCGGCACCGGCCGCCGCAAGCGCAGGGCGGGTCCCTCGCCGTCATCGGCGAGTTCGATCTCGATGTCGGCGAGGCCTGGAGCGGCGCGATGCTCGACGGTCATGACGATCTGCTTGTCGCGGCGGCGCAGATAGAGGTTGCTGTCGCCCCAGGCATGGAGCTCGGACGACCCCCTGAGCGCCTGGCCCGGCCGGCTGGCACCGCTCTTGCGGGCATGGTGGACGAGCAGGACGGCGGTCTCGAAGCGGCGCTGGAGGTCGCGCAGGAAGCCGAGTATGGGAGCGACCTCGGCGACGGTGTTTTCATCGACGCCGTGCAGGCGGACCAGGGGGTCGAGGACCACGAGGCGTGGCGCGATGCGCTGCACGGTCTCGCGCAGACGCTGCCGGTCGTTGGCATGGTCGAGGCGCAGGATGGGAGCGTCGATGACGGCGATGTCGAGCGTCTCGAAGCTGGCGCCGGCTGCCCGGGCGATGCCCTCAAGCCGGGCGCGCACGATGTGGCCGGCGTCCTCGGCCGCGAACAGCAGGACCGGTCCGGGCTGTTTGGCGGCGAAGCGGCGCAGACAGGGAACGCCGGCGGCGACGGCCACGGCGAGGTCCAGAGCCAGGAAGGATTTGCCGCACTTGGGTTCGCCGCCGACGATGCCGACGGCTTGGCGTCCCCAGAGGCCGTCGACCAGCCACTGCTGCCGGCTCGGGCGGTCCTCAAGGTCGGCCGGGCTTCGGGTCGGGAAGCCCTTCACCGGCGCGCTCTCCTGGTCTTGGTGGGCTCCCCCCAGGTCTCCAGGAAGAGCTTTTCGTCGAGCACTTCACGATCCTGATCGGCGCCGGCGGCGAGCAGCGCATCGGCCATGACGGTGAGCGTCCTGGGGTTGCCGCCGGCATGGGCGACGAGGGTGTCCTTGAGGCCGGCGGTCATCAGGGCGGGGTTGCCGGCCTCCTCCAGCAGGTGGTCGAGGAGGCGCAGTAGATCCTCGTCTTCGGGACGCGTCATGAGGAGGCGCTGGCGGATGCGGGAGTCGATGGGATGCAGCTCCGGCGTGCGCAGTTTTGCGAGCAGCCGGTTGTCACCGGCCAGCACCACGCCAAGGATGGTGCGCGAGTCGAAGTCGGTCGAGGAGAGCAGGCGCATCTCGGTCAGCACCGCGTTGGGCAGCTCCTGTGCCTCGTCGACCAGCAGGAGTGGGCGCATGCGCGTGTCGTCGAGGTGGTCGAGCCAGCGCTGCCGCAGTCCCTTGATCCCATTCCAGCGATTGTTGTGGGCCATGGTGATGGCGAAGCGGTCGGAGATCTCGTGGTAGAAGTCGGCGACGCTGGAGGACGGATGGGTGAGGACCGCGACGCTCAACCTGTCGATGCGCTCAAGGCGCTCGGCGAGCAACCGCAGCGCCACGCTCTTGCCGATGCCGGGCGGGCCGCCGATCAGGGCGAAGCCGCCCTGGCGCACCAGATGCCGTTCGACCCTGCGGCAGAAGTTCTCGACGGCGGGTGTGGTCATCAGGCCATCGACCGGGAGGTCGGTGGAGAAGGGGTTCCACTTGAGGCCGTACAGCGTGAGCATTTCGCGGTTCATGAGGGGTCTCCCCGATCGTCGTCTTCGCCCGGCCCGGGGCTTTCGGCGTGAGGCAGCCAGGCCGGCGGCAGGCCCGTCGCGGCCTGGTCGTCGAGGATGCGCCTGAGCAGCGGCGCGGCTTCGCCCCCGCCGGCGCTGCCGCCGCCATCGTTGTCGCCGGGCCCGGCCGGGCGGCGCATACCGCCGGCATTGCCGCGCCGGTCGAGCGGGTAGAGGGTGCACAGCCGCTCGCCGCTTCGGCCGTCGACCAGATCAACGCTGGCCAGGTCCCAGCGCGCATAGCGGATCCACAGCGTGCTCAGGTGGCGCCACGGCGCGGGAACCTGATAGCGGATGCCCTCGAGCGACACGGTTCCGTCCGAGCGCCGCAGCGTGCGCTTCACGGTGATGCGGAACGCCGCCCTGAGCTCGTCGCGGCCGAGGCAGGGCCTCGACGCATCGTCGCTGTCGAGCAGGCGCTTGAGCGGCGTGGTGCCGAGCTCGCGGTGCACCCGGCGGTGGTAGTCCTGCTCGACCCAGGCGACGGTCGCGTCGTTGAGCGTCTTCAGGGTGAGCGGCTCGACGCCTTCGAGCATGGCCATCAGGCGGCCCTCGACCGAGGCCCACAGGACCTCCATCTTGCCATTCTGATGAGGCGCCCCCGCGAGGGTCCTGGAGTGGATGATGCCGAGCCGGTGCAGCCCCTCCTCGACCTCCCCCGCCATCATCGGCGAGCCGTTGTCGCTCATGAGCGCGCGCGGCAGGCCGCGCTTCATGAAGGCCTGGCAGAGCCCGTGGACGAAGACCTCGGCGGTCTCCTCCAGGTACCACTGCAGGTGGCAACCCACCCGCGAGTGGTCGTCGAGGAAGCCGAGCATGATCGGCGTGCGCCAGGCGCCGGACGCGGTCAGCACCCGGCACCGGGCATGATGGAAGTCGGTGTGCCAGAGCGCATGGCTGCGCGAGACCTCGAAGCTCAGCACCTCGCGCGGCTCGACCGGCGCCCGCTCGGGTTCCCGGTCGAAGCGCCGCCGGCGGCGCTGGCGCACCAACCCGCGATTGCGCATTGCCCGGGTCAGCGTCGCGTAGGAGGGCATCGGGCCGAGCGCCGGATCGACCTCGACCAGCGCCCGCAGGTTGTCGTAATGCAGCTGCCCCGACCACGACGGATGCGCCCGGTACTGGCCGCGCAGCGCCTCGATCAGCGCCGGCGACATCGCCCGCTCGCGGCCGGCATCGGTGCGCGGCCGGCGGCGCAGCGCCTTGACCGGATCCCGGTCCGCCGCCCGTGCCTGGTAGTACCAGCGTTCGATCGTCGACACCGAGAAGCGCACCGGCCCCTTGCCGGACGGGTGATCCCAGTCGCGTTGCGACAGCCGCTCCAGCTCCGCCCGCAACTGCCCCGTGGGCGGCGGCGAGGCCAGCAACGGCCCGACGACCGCGAAGCGCAGCCGCGCCCACCGGTCGCGGTCGCCCCCTCCGTTGTTGCTGTCCATGGCGGCATCTCTCCCTGGCCGTGTCGGGGAGATGCCCATGTAGAGCGCCCTATCCGTTCATGACAGAAACGTTTTCTGCGGGCGCCGCCGGCCCGGCGCCGAGCGCGCAAAAGCCGGTCCACGGCATCAGCCAGACCAGGCTGCGCAACAGCCGCGAGCGGAAGCCGCGGCCCCGCATGGTGCGCAGCAGCCAGCGCAGCGGCACGTCGGCGGGGGGCGCCGCCAGCGCGCCCCGCTTCGCCCCCCACTCCCGGGTCAGCGGGAAGACTTCCAGCCACCAGCGCCGCCAGCGCTTCAGCGTCGAGGCCGGAACCCCGCACCGCCGCGCGATCGTCTGCAACCGCACGCCGCCGGCCACAGCCAGCGCGCTCACCACCAGGAACAGCGCCCCGACGTAGAAGCGGCGCCCGAAGAAACGCACCGACGGCGGCTTCACGCGGCGCCGGCATGACGAACAGCACAAGCTGAAGCGCCGCGCGTCGTCCCGAAGATCCACCGCCAGACCGTAGGGCTTGCGCGGGTAGGTCGCGCTGTGAAGCGTGCCGCCGCAGCGCGGACAGCCGGCCGCTCGGCAGGCCTCCGCCTCCGCCGCATCGACGCGCTTGAGAAAAGCCCAGACCCGGGCATTCGAATGGATGGAGTGCCGGAACAGCTTGTGCGACATTGGGGCCGTCTCAGGTTGATATCACCGTCACCGAGACAAGCCCTCCGGCGGCCTTCATGCAAGATCGCCGGGGGGCAACCACCCCAAATCCTCGATTAATTCGAGCGGATCAGCCCTGATTCCCCGCTGAAATTCTGCGCCCTCTCACCGGGCGCCTACGTCTACGGCACCGGCACCGCGGTCGACCCCGCCGGCCTGGTCGACGACATCTGGTCGCAGGCGCAGGCCTGCGGCTTCCCGCTGGAGGCGATCAACAGCGAGTTCGACTGGCCGCAGTTCGAGTTCACGCTGCGCTACCGGGACGCGCTCGGCGCCATCGACGACATCTTCCTCTTCAGGCTGATGGCCCGCGAGGTCGCGGCGAAGCGGGGCTACCTGCTCAGCTTCATGCCGAAGCCGCTCTCGGATCGCGGCGGCAGCGGGGTCCACCTCAACCTCAGCCTCGCCGACGCGGGCGGGGACAACGCCTTCGCCGACCCCGCGCAGGAGGACGGCCTCTCCGAACTCGCCCGGCACTGCATCGCGGGGCTCATGCACCACCACCGATCCATGGCCGGGCTGATCGCGCCCACCGTCAACTCCTACCGCCGGCTGCGGCCGGCGAGCCTCGCCGGCTACTGGGCGAACTGGGGCTACGACCACCGCGGCGTCGCGGTGCGCGTGCCCGGCGAGCGCGGCCCGGCGACGCGCATCGAGCACCGCGTTGCCGACGGTGCCGCCAACCCCTACGTCGCCGCCGCGGCCATGCTGCAGGCGGCGCGGCTCGGGGTGGAGCACGGCTATCCGCTGCCGCCCGCGGAGACCGGCGACGGGCTGGAGAGCGTCGACACCGACGTGGCCGTGCCCGAGAACCTGGGCGCGGCGCTCGACGCGCTGGAACAGGACGACGCGCTGGTCTCCGCCATCGGCGAACTGCTGGTCGCGAACCACATCGGCATCAAGCGCAAGGAATGGGACGACTACCTCGGCACCACGACGGACTGGGAACTCACGCGCTACCTCAACTTCCTCTAGCGCCCCGATCCGGACGTTGGTGCGTGCCGAGGAAGTTGGAGACTGGTCTCGCTCTCCGCCGGCGCCTGTTTTTTCATTTCCCTCAGGCGCCGGGCGCTCGCTCCTATTCATTTCCCTCTACGGCGGGCGCTCACTCCTATTCATTTCCCTCTACGGCGGGCGCTCACTCCGTTCGCTTGCCTACGCGCTACGCGCGCGGCGCAGTCGCGCCGTCCGGACTGCTTCGCAGCCCGGTTGCTATCCGGGCGGACTCCTCGTCTGCTGCCGCCCCCAGCCTGGGCGTCGAGCGACCGGCAGTGCCCGAGGTGTCTTCCATGAGGAGGGCCGGGCCGCGCAGCGGCCCGGAGCGCGCGACCGCGCGCCGCGCCGAAGGCGCGTAGCCAAGCGAGCGTCGCGCGGATACGCGCGCCGAATCAAAGAGCGAGCGCCCGGCGATTGAGGGAAACGAATACGCCCGGCGCGCGTTAGCCTCACCCCTTGCGCGGCGCGCGGATGCCCCGAAATTCCCAGTCGCCGCCGAGCGCGGTGGACATCACCTCCTCCGTGCTCGCGGGCTGGGCGCCGACATCGTCGCGGATGGGCGCCGGGCCCTGGACGATCCGGTTCTCCAGCGCGCCCAGCCCCTCCACCTCCACCCGCACGACGTCGCCCGGCTCGACGGGCCGGCTGTTGGCGGGCGTGCCGGAGAGCAGCAGGTCACCGGGCTCCAAGGTGATGTTGCGGGCGATATCGGCCACGAGATAGTGCATGTCCCACGCCATCTCGTCCGTGTTCCCGTCCTGGGCGAGGGTGCCGTTGACGTATGTGCGGAGGGACTTGCCGCGAAAATCCCAGCCGCTGACCAGCGCGGGGCCCACCGGGCAGAGCGTGTCCGAGCCCTTGACCCGCAGCATGGAGCCCGCGTCGGTGTCGCGGAAGTCGTGCAGGCCGTAGTCGTTCGCGACGGTGTAGCCCGCGATGTAGTCGCCGGCCTCGTCGCGGGCGATGTTGCGGCAGTGCCGGCCGATGACGATGGCGATCTCGCCCTCGTAGTTGAGCCAGCGGCAGCGCTCGGGCCGCACCACCTGGGCACGGTGCCCGCAGAGCGCGCTCACCGGCTTCTGGAAGTAGGTCGGGGTCGCGGGCAGCGTCACCATGAACTCGTCCACCCGGCTCTTGTAGTTGAGGTGCACGCAGACGATCTTGCGCGGCTCCACAGGCGGCAGGTGGACCGCATCCGCCAGCGCGACCGAGCGGCCGTCCTTCGCGAACAAGCGCTCGCCCTCTCTGGTCACGACGGCGGGATAGCCGTCGAGCAGGATGCGCCGGTGCTCCCTCATGGCTGGTCCTCGGCTTGAAATCGTTCGGTCCCTGACGATAGGATCGTGGCTTGTGAAAGACAAGGAATCGTCGCGATTCCGGGAGTGATTCGTCTTGTCCCTCAAAGGCTTCATGTTCCCGCGCTCCCGCAGTGGCCGGGCCTCCGTGCTGCCGCCCGTGCCGTGGCACTACTCCGGCCAGATGCTCACGCTGGAGTACCGGACCGATCCGGACGCGGTGGCCGCGCTGATCCCGCCCGGCCTCGCGCCGGCGGACGAGGACCCCGGCGCCGTCGCGCTGATCTGGGCGGAGTGGCAGAGCTGCTCCGACACCTTCGAGGAGCTGCTCGATCCCGTCCGGGCGCAGTACCGGGAGATGTTCGTCGTCATCCGCTGCAAGTACCGGGGCCGGCACTATTCGCGCTGCGCCTACATCTGGGTCGATACCGACTACGCCATGGTGCGCGGCCATCACCAGGGCTACCCCAAGAAGCTCGGCTCGATCTATCTCACGCGCCCGGTCACGGTGGGCCGGGCCGGGCCGCGCCTCGAGCCCGGAGGGCGCTTCGGCGCGAGCCTCGCTGCCAACGACCGCCGCCTGCTGCACGCGACCTTCGAGATCGAGGCCGAGAGCGAGCACGCCGGCTTCGTCAACGCGCTGCCGATGGTGCACAACCGCTGGATGCCCGCGATCGAGGGCGACGGCAGCGACAGCCTGGACGAGCTGGTGACCATGTCCGCCTACGAGAGCGAGGTCGGCCGCTGCTTCCGCGGCAGCTTCGAGCTCTGGATCGGCGACTCCCCGGTGGAGGAGCTCACCCGGCTCGAGCCGCGTGAGCCGATCGCCGGCTACTGGCGCGAGGTCGCCATGTCCTGGCGCGGCGGCACGACGCTGGAGCGTCGCAACCTCCCCGAAGTCGGGGGCGCCGACGCATGAGCAGGGAGGTCGCGCTCACGCGGGAGGAGCGCGAGGCGCGCGCACGGGTCGAGGGGCTGGGCATCGATATCGATGCCTTCGCCGCCGTCTCCAACGTCTTTCGCGTGGCCAACGCGGTGCGCAACTACATGGAGCGCAACCTGTTGGCCGAGCACCGCCTCTCCTTCTCGGGCTTCACCGTGCTCTGGGTGCTGTGGGTGTGGGGGCCGAGGGAATCCAATGTCCTCGCCGAGGAATCGGGAATCTCCAAGAGCACGCTGACCGGCGTGGTGAAGACCCTGGAAGGGCTGGGCTTCGCCGCCCGCCGCCCCCATGCCGCCGACGGCCGGCGCGTGCTGGTCGAGGCGACGGAAGCGGGACTTGCAGCCGTGCGCGAGATTTTCCCCCGCTTCAACGCCCTCGAAGGCGAGATCACCCGCGAGCTCTCGACGGCGGAGAAGGAGGAGCTGGCCCGCGCCCTCCGCGTCATGCTCCACACCTTAGAGGCGTGAAAGCGCCCGCGAGGCGAGCACCCGCGCCCAACTCGGCCGCACGCCACCGCTTGCGCACCACCCCTTCTCGTCATGGCCGCGCTTGATGCGGCCATCCACGTGTTTGCCCGGCGTCCAGTGGGTCCGGCTGAGAGAGATGCCCGGAACAAGTCCGGGCATGACGGTGTTCTTGGTTGGCTGCCTGGAAAGACCGCGCACCGACTGACTTGGACAGAACCTTCTCAAACGGTTCGCTAACCCACGTCGGCCTCAGGGATCTGCAGGCTCGCGCCGGGGACCGCGGCCAGCAGGGCCTTGGTGTAGTCGTGGCGGGGGTTGGTGAAGACCTCGGCTGCGCTGCCGGTCTCGACGATCCGCCCCAGATACATCACCGCCACGCGGTCGCTGATGTAGCGGATCACGCCGAGATCGTGGCTGACGAAAATGTAGGTGAGCCCCAGCTCGCTCTTGGTCTGCTTGAAAAGGTTGAGGATTTGCGCCTGCACCGAGACGTCGAGCGCGGACGTGGGCTCGTCGGCCAGCACCAGGGCGGGGCGCAGGATGATCGCGCGCGCGATCGCCGCCCGCTGGCGCTGGCCGCCGGAGAGCTGGTGCGGGTAGCGGCTCGCGAAGTTTGCGCCCAGCCCCACCAGGTCCAGCGCTTCGCCGACGCGGGAGTCGCGGTCCCGGCGGCTGCCGATGCCGTGCACCTCCAGCGGCGTCCGCAGCGCGGCACCGATCGACTGGCGCGGGTTGAACGACGACGTCGGGTCCTGGAACACGCATTGGACGCGGCGCCGCATCGCCCGCAGCGAGCCCCGCGAGAGCGAGGCGATGTCGCTGTCCTCGAACCAGATCTGCCCGCTGGTCGGGCGCAGGAGTCGCAGGATCAGGCGCAGCAGGGTCGACTTGCCCGAGCCCGACTCGCCGACGATGCCGAGGGTCTCTCCTGGCGCCACGTCGATGGAAACGTCGGCGACCGCGTCGACCACGTGGCGGCGGCGCAGGAGACCGCGGGCCCCGAAGCGCTTGGAGAGCGCCTCACAGCGCACCAGCGGCTCAGGCACCGCCCTCGTCCAGCAGCCAGCAGCGGGCGCCGTGGCCGGCCTCGACCGCCATGATTTCCGGCTCGTTCGTGCAGCGCTCGAAGCGGCGCTCGCAGCGGTCCGCGAAGCGGCAGCCTTCCGGCAGCTCGTAAGGGGAGGGGATCTGGCCCGGGATGGAGAGCAGCTCTTCCTGCACCGTCCTCACGGTGGGCGTCGCGCGCAGCAGTGCCCGCGTGTAGGGGTGGCTCGGCCGCTCGAACAGCCGCGTGACCGGCGCGCGTTCCAGGATGGCGCCCGCGTACATGACGTAGACCCAGTCGCAGAGCTCGACGATGACGCCCAGATCGTGGGTGATGAACAGGATGGCCGTGCCGTGGGTGTCGCGAATCTCGCGCAGCAGCCTGAGCACTTGCGCTTGCACCGTGACGTCGAGCGCCGTCGTCGGCTCGTCCGCAATCAGCAGCTCCGGCTCGAGCGCGAGCCCCATCGCGATCATCGCCCGCTGCTGCATGCCGCCCGAGTACTGATGCGGGTACTCGCGCGCGCGCACATCGGCGTCGGGGAGGTGCACCGAATCGAGGAGGTCGACTGCGCGCGCGTGCGACTGCGCCCGGCCCATCCCGCGGTGCAGCTCATAGGGCTCGCCCACCTGGCGGCCCACCCTGAGCACCGGGTTGAGCGCGCGCAGCGCATCCTGCGGAATCAGCGCGACGCGGTTGCCCCGGATGCCGCGCATCTCGCGCTCCGACTTGCCGGTCAGCGTCTCGCCCGCGAGCGAGATGGTGCCGGAGGCGATCCGCGCGCGCTTGGGCAGGAGGCCGAGCACCGAAAGCGCCGTCATGGTCTTGCCCGAGCCGGATTCGCCGATGAGGCCGACGATCTCCCCCGGCCAGACCTCCAGGCTCGCCCGGTCGACGACCCGCGCGGTGCCGCGTGCGCCCGAGAACTCGATGCTCAAGTCGTCGACCCTGAGCGTCGCCGGCCGATCGTCCCGTGCGTGCGGGCGAACGTCGCGGCCGTTGCCAAGCTCAGCGTTCATGCCGATCCTGCCCTAGTGCCCTGTTTCTGAAGTTCGCATGATTCCGGGTTGTCCGTGCATTCTCCCCCACTCTCCGATTCTTCTCGTCATGCCCGGACTTGATCCGGGCATCTCTCTTTGCCAGATCCGTTGCGTCCCGAGCCAACACGTGGATGGCCGGGTCAAGCCCGGCCATGACGTGGTGGGGTTCTCGGCAAGGCGTACGAACTTCTCGATCGGGACACTGGCCTCGCTCCGGCGCGGCGGCGCCATCAGGCGCTTTCGCCGCCACCGCCGCCCCTGCGGTAGGCCGGCGCCACGCTCATGCTCGCTTCGATCTCTTCGCTGAAGCTTCCGAGCGGATTGTCCCGCGTCGGCATCTGCGCGACGAAGGGCAGGCTCTGATACTTGGCCACCTCGTAGACACGCCGGAGCTCCGCCACGGGATAGCGGTTCTCGTCCGCGCGCAGGTCGACGTAGGGGTATTCCTCCTTCCAGTGGACCAGCAGCGCCGCCGACTGCTTGCCGCGGGCATCGCCACCGGCGGCCATGCCGGCCTCCAGCGCGAGCAGGAGGCGTTCGGGCAGCGCCAGCGGCTCGGTCTTCGCGAAGGTCTCGGCCATCGCGTTCACCGTACCTTCGCCCACCAGGATGTTGCCCTGGGCCGAGAAATTCTCGCCGTGGCGGTGGCCGCACCAGGGGCCGCAGTCCTCCCCGGTGTAGGCGGCGCTGCCGCCTTGCGCATCGACCATGCCGACCTGGCGCACGGCGCGCCCAGGGTCCTCGGCGATCAACCTGTCGAGCGCGTCTCGTGCCGAGACGCCGTCCGCCATCAGCGCGAGGCCGTCGATGGCGAGATAGGGGTTGACCCACGACATGGTCGCGACCGCGCCCGCCTTGGCGCGCACGAACGGGCAATAGCCGCCCACGGCAGGCGCCGCGGTACACACCGCGACGCCCAGCATGCCGGTGCGGGCGCAGCGGCCAACAATGGTGAAGGTGTTGAGCTGCATGGCCGCGTTCCTCCCTGCCGTCAGCCGACCCCGCTGCCGCCGCCGCCGGGGCGGTCCATCGGCGCGACGCTGAGCCCCCAGCGCATGTCGTCGCCGAAGGCGCCGAGCGGGTTGTCGCGCGTCGGCATCTGGGCCATGAACGGCAGGCTCACCTGCTTGGCGACGGCGTAGATCCGCCGCAGCTCGCCGATCGGGTTGCGATGCTCGTCCGCACGCAGGTCGACCAGCGGATAGACCTCGGTGTGCACCACGTAGACGGCGGCCGATTGCTTGCCGCGGGAATCGCCGCCTGCCGACTGGCCGGCTTCCAGCGCCGCGATCAGACGCTCGGCGAGGTCCAGCGTCTCCGTGCGCTGGAAGGATTCCGCCATCGCCGGCACGCAGCCGCCCCCCATGAGCAGATTGCCCTGGGCGGAAAAGTCCGGCCCGGTGACGTGGCCGCACCAGTGCGGGCATTCCGCGCCGGTGAAGGCGGCGCTCCCGCCCTCTGCATCGACGTAGCCGATCTGCCGCGTCTCGCGGCCGGGGTCCTCCGCCAGCAGCTTGTTGCACACCGCGCTCGCGCTCATGCCTTGCGCCATCAGGTCGAGGCCGTCGTAGGCGAGGTAGGGGTTGCACCAGGACTGCGACGACACGGCGCCGACGCCTGCCCGCGCGAAGGGACAATAGGCGCCGACGGCGGGTGCGGCCGTCGCCACGGCGGCGCCCAGCTGGCCGGTGCGGGCGCAGCGGCCGACGATCGAGAAGGTATTGAACTGCACGGCTGCCTCCCTTACGCGCTTTCGCCACCGCCGCCGCCCGGCCGGTAGGCGGGCGAGACGCTCATGCTGTGGCGCATGTCCTCGGCAAAGCTGCCGAGCGGGTTGTCGCGCGTCGGCATCTGCGCCACGAACGGCAGGCTCTGGTACCTGGCCACCTCGTAGATGCGCCTCAGCTCGACGATCGGGTAGCGGTGCTCGTCGGCGCGCAGGTCGACCAGCGGATAGCGCTCCTTGTGCATGACCAGCACCGCCGCGCCCTGCCGGCCGCGGGCATCGCCGCCGGCGGCATCCCCTGCCTCCAGGGCCGCGATCAGCCGTTCGGCGAGGTCGAGCGCCTCCAGCCGCTGAAACGCCTCGGCCATGGCGCTCACCGTCTCCGGCCCGGTGAGCAGGTTCCCTTGCGACGAGAAGTCCTGGCCCGTTTCCGCGCCGTGCCAGTTCGCGCAGTCCTTCCCTGTGAAGGCTGCGCTGCCACCCTCGGCATCGACGTAGGCGACCTGCCTGATGTCGCGGCCGGGGTCTTCGGCCACAAGCTTGTCGCAGACCTCTTGCGCGCCCATGCCCTCAGCCATCAGGTCGAGGCCGTCATGGGCGAGATAGGGATTGCACCAGGACTGCGAGGCGACGGCGCCGACGCCCGCGCGGGCGAAGAGGCACATCGGTCCCACCGCCGTTCCCGCGGAGGCCACCGCGCAGCCGAGCTGGCCGGTTCGCGCGCAGCGGCCGATGATCGAGAATGTGTTGATCTCCATGAGCGCCCTCCCGCTGCCGTCTATTGCCGCAAGGCCAGTCTAGTCCCTGAGGTGGGGGTCGAAGAAGTCGCGCAGCCCGTCGCCCAGCGTGTTGAAGCCCAGCACGCTGAGGAAGATGGCGGCACCTGGCACGATCCCGAGCCAGGGGGCCTGCGCCATCTGGCCGCGGCCCGAGTTGATCATCTCGCCCCAGCTGGGCTCGGGCGGCTGCGCGCCGAGGCCCAGGAAGCTCAGCGCCGATTCGATCAGCACGGCATAGGCGAATCCGATCGCGCCCTGTACCATCAGCGGCGTCGCGATATTCGGCAGGATCTCGCGGAATAGCAGGCGCCGGGTGGACATGCCCGTGGTCAGCGCCGCCTCGACGAATTGCTGGCGCAGCACCACCTGAGTCGTGGCGCGCGCGAGGCGCGCGAAGCCCGGTATGAAGATGATGCCGATCGCGATCATGGCGTTGATCATGCTGGTGCCGAGGCCCGCCATGATGACGATGGCCAGCAGGATCGCCGGGAAGGCGTACAGCATGTCCATGTTGCGCATGAAGAGCATGTCGTACGCGCCGCCGAAGTAGGCGGAGGTAAGGCCGATCAGAATGCCGCCGAAGATGCCGATGCCGACCGCCACGGCACCCACCATGAGCGAGATGCGGCCGGCGTAGACCGTGCGCGTGAAGGTGTCGCGGCCGAGCTCGTCCGTCCCCAGCCAGTGCGCCGCGCTCGGCCCCTGCAGGCGGTCCGGGATGTTGATCTCGTAGGGCGAGAACGGGGTGATCCAGGGCGCGAGCACCGCCAGCAGGATGAGGGCGAGCGTCAGCGAGCCGCCGATCATGAGGAGCCCGTATCGCCGCCACGGAAAATGCTTGCCCATGGGCGCGCCTCAGCTCCCGCCCGCCGTCCGCACCACCCGCGGGTCGAGCCACGCGGCGAGGAAATCGACGATCAGATTGGCGGTGAGCACGACGATGGCGATCAGGAGAACGCTCGCTAGCAGATAGGGATAGTCCCGCTGCGTGATGCCGATGAGCGCGAGCTGGCCCACGCCCGGCAGCAGAAAAATGTTCTCGACGATGACCACGCCGCCGAACAGCAGGCTGAACTCCACGCCGCCGACGGTGAGGTAGGGAATCAGCGCATTGCGCACCGCGTGACGCCAGATCACCACGCGCTGGCCGGCGCCCTTGGCCACCGCGGTCCGGATGTAGTCGGACGAGAACACTTCGAGCATGCCGGTCCGCATGATGCGCAGCAGCAGCGCGGACGAGACCACGCCGAGCGAGAGCGCCGGCATGATCATGAGGCGGAGGTTCTCCAGCGGCGCCTCGCCGAGCGGCACGTAGCCGCCCGACGGCAGCCAGCCGAGCGTCACCGTGAGCAGCAGGATCAGCAGGGTCGCCAGCCAGAAGTTCGGCATCGACCCCATCAGGGTCGCGAGGAATATGAACGCGTTGTCGACCGTTCGCTGGTGGTGGTAGGCGGCGAGGCAGCCGAGCGGTACCGCGATCAGGTTGGCGATGATGAAGGCGAGGATCGCGAGCTCCAGCGTCACATAGAGGCGCGAGAGCAGCTCCGGCCCCACCGGGGCACCGGATTGCAGGGACTCGCCGAAGTCACCCCGCAGGACCTCGTAGAGCCAGCTGACGTATTGCTCGTAGAGCGGCCGGTCGAGGCCGTGCTCGCGCTCGAAGCGCTCGATCGCTTCGGGCGTCGCGTTGATCCCGAGGGAAACCTGGGCGGGGCTGCCGGGCGCGACGTTGATCGCGAGGAACAGGATGATCGAAATCGCGAATAGCGTCGGCACATACGCCGCAAGCCGCGCGGCGAGGAACCGGATCATGCCGTGCGCGCCCCTTCAGCGGGCCCCGCCCGCCGCTTGAGGGGAAACCCCCGGAGGGCGGAACCCTCCGGGGCGTCGTTCACCAAACGAACACCTACTCTTCGAGCCAGGCGTCCTTGAGGGTCTTCAGGAAGCCCGTGCGCATGGGCTTGAAGCCCTTCAGCTTGTCGGTATGCGCATGAAGGATGAGTGCGCTGACGAGCGGGACCAGGGTCATCTGCTCCATCGACAGCTCCTGCATGCGCCGGTAGGCGTCCTTGCGCGCCTCCTGCGTGGTGGCCGAGCGGGCCTCGTCCAGCAGGGCGTCCATCTCCTCGCTGCACGATCCCTGGAAGTTCATCGAGTTCTCGCACTGATAGTTCAGGGTCGTGAAGTCGTCCGGATCGGCGAGCGGGCTCAGCCAGTACATGTCGGTGATGTGGTAGTCGCGCGCCGTGAACACCTCGTCCAGCCACTGCGCCGTGCCCATGGTCGAGATCTGGGCGTTGATGCCGACCGCCATCAGGTTGGCCTGGATCAACGGCCCCATCGCCATCAGCGGCGGCCACTCGGTGCCGATCTTGAAGGTGAGGTCGAAGCCGTCCGGATAGCCGGCCTCGGCGAGCAGCGCTTTCGCCTTCTCAGGATCGGCGCCGGTCGAGAACACCTTGAGATCCGCCGCGTGGCCCCAGCTCCATTCCGGCACCACGCCGCCGCGGATGGGCTTGGCGAGGCCGTAGAAGACCGCGTCGACGATGGCCTGGCGGTCCACCGCGTGGGCGATGGCCTGGCGCACCAAGTTGCTGGTGAGCGGCTCGGCGTTGTTGTTGACGCCGACCCAGAACCAGCGGCCGCCTTCGATCGGAACCTTGGTAAGGTCGGGATTGGCCTCGACGGTGGCCCAGTCCTTGGCCGCGATGGCGTTCGAGAAGTCGACCACGCCCGAGAGCAGCGCGTTGGTGATAGCCGTCTCGTCGGCGATGGTCCGATACTCCATCGCCTCGAAGTAAGGCTTGTCGCCCTCGTAATACTCCGCGTTGCGCACGAACTTGGTCATCGTGCCCGGCTGGTAGCTCACGAACTTGAACGGCCCCGTGCCGATCGGGGTCGCGCCCAGGTCATGGCCCGACTCGACGATGCTCTTGGAGACGATCGCCGAGCCCGGGAACGCGAGATTGACGAGGAACGGCCCGGTCGGCACCGAGAGCCGCATCTGCACCGTGTGATCGTCGATCACGGTGGTCTCCTCGAGCGAGGCGAGCTGGACGGCGTAGGGGTAGCCGGTCTCCGGGTCCTTGAGGCGATCGAACGTGAACTTGACGTCCTCGGCCGTGAACGGCGTGCCGTCGTGGAAGTTGACGCCCTTCCTGAGGTGGAAGGTGTAGACCAAGCCGTCGTCGGAAACGTCGATGGATTCGGCGACGTCGGGGTAGGGGTTGGCGTCCGCATCGAGCGCCGTCAGCCCCGAGAACACCTGCTCGATCACGGCGTGGGACATGCCGTAGGCCGCCTTGGCCGGATCGAAGTCGCCGGCGTCGTGGCCGAAGGCCAGCTTGAGCGTGCCGCCCACCTGTTGAGCCTGGGCGTCTTGCGGCACGGCGGACGCGGCAAAGGCGAGTGCGCCGGCAGCCACGCAAGCCCCCATAAGGCGGCCGAAGCCCCGACGTGACACATCAAGTCGTATTCTCATGTCTCCCTCCCTTTGAGATTTCGCTCTTGTTTGCAAACCCGTGCCCTAGCGTAGCGCGATGGCGGTACACGTGTCATGGGGACATGGCGCCGTTCCCGCAGCTCTTCTTTCGTCGAGTCCCGTCTTCCGGGAAAGGGAGGGCTAGCGCGCGAGCCCGGCCGCCACCCGGCCGATGCGCGCAACCGCCTCGCGCAGGCGCTCGACCGGCTCGTTGGCGAAGATGATGCGCACGTGCCCCATCGCGGTCGACGGGCCCCACGTGCCCATGGGCGTCACCGCGACGTTGGCCTGATCGAGCAGCGCGTGAGCGAACGCCGCGTCGTCGGCTTCCAACGAGCGATGGTCCAGCAGGAACCACCAGCCGCCCTCGGGCGCCACGCAGCCGAGCCCCGGCACCGCATTGAGGCCCTCTGCGGCAAGCCGCCCGCGCTCGGCGAGGATACCTGCGCACCGGCGCAGGTAGGCGTTGGCGCCTTCACGATCGTTCAGCAGGGCGATGACGCCGGCCTGGGCGAAGGCGCTGGTCAGCGTCCCGTTGTACATGTGCGCCTTGCCGACGTGCTCGATCGCCGCCTTGTCGGCCACCGCCCAGCCGATCCGCCAGGCGGTCATGTTGAAGTCCTTGGAGACCCCGTCGAGGATGATCGTCCGCTCCCGCATGCCGGGCCACGTGGCGATGTTGGGTGCGCGCTCGACATCGAAGGTGAGCCGCGACGTCACCGCGGAATAGACCACCCAGAGGTCGCGCCGCCTTGCAAGGTCGGCGATGGCGTCGAGCTCGTCCCGCGTATAGAGCACGCCGGTCGGCATGTTGGTGGCGTTGAAGACGATCGCCTTGGCGTTCGCTTGCGCCCCCTGCCGCTCGAGCGCGTCGAGGTCCAATCGCCAGCCTCGTTCCTCGCGGAGCGGCACGAAGAGCGGCACCCCGTGGGCGAGGCGGATGCGGTTGATGATGCCGGAGTAGGCGGGCTCCGGCGTGATCACCCCGTCGCCCGGGTCGAGCAGCGCGAGCAGGGTGGAGAGCAGCCCCTCCTGCACCCCGTTCGTGATGATGACTTCGCTCGACCAGTCGTAGTCGAGGCCGTCGTCGCGGCGGATGCTGTCCGCGACCGCCTGCCTCAGCTCCCGCAGGCCGACCAGCGGCAGCCAGCTATTGTAGGCATCCTCGCCCACCGTCTCGCGCGTCGCCCGGACGGCATTCTCGGGCGGCGGGATGTCGCTGTCGGCGTTCTCCAGCCGGAAGGAGGGCTCGGCGCCGGTTCCCGTGCTGTCCTGCTCATCGGCGAGATCGCCCATGATGTCGAGGCCGATCCGCGGCAGGCCTCCCATGCGTTCTGCGACCCTGATGTCCCGTCCTCCCGGCTGTCCAGTTTGCGGCCCGCGAGTATCGCAAAGCGCCGTAGCTCGGTCGAGGCGGATCGGCCGCCCTCCCGAACCGCACTCGTGGCATCCGGGACGTCCGCTTGACACCCGCAGGGGCGCCAAACATGATTCAATCACACCGCCGGGCGGACGGCGGCCCTCAAGAAAAAGAACAACAATTTCCGATGTCTTGTCGCGTAACGGTCCGTGACCGCAAGACCCGTACCGGCAGCCATCGACTCGTCACAGAAGGGAGGCCGAGACATGATCCGAGAAACAAGACACCCGAAACGCGCCGCCGGCATCGCTGCGGCATTCGCCGGCGCACTGGCGCTGCTCCTCACCACCGGGTCGCCATCCGCGACCGCCGCCGACGTCTACACGCCGGCTCCGCCCGAACCCGGAACCGACATTCCGACGGCGGAGGTCAACTTCGGCATGCGGCCCTATGCCGACAACACCTTCTACGTCATCGCCATGAAGAAGGGCTGGTTCGCCGACGCCGGCATCACGATCGGGCCGGAAGAGCTCGGCCTGAAGGTCACCGACACCAACGTCAACGCGTTGCTGCTCAACGGCCAGCTCGACATTTCGAGCCAGTACTGCCCGTTGATGCTGCCAACCTACAAGAGCGCGAACACGCTGAAATGCATCGCGTTCACCGACAACTTCCTCGGCACCGCGCTGCTCGCCAACCCGGAGCTCGGGCTCAAGAGCTTCAAGGAATACATCGCCGAGGGCATGGGCTTCGAGGAGGCCATCACCGCCGCGTTGGCGCCGATGAACGGCAATACCCTGGTCGGCTCGCCGGTGCTGAGCAAGCGGCCGTTCGAGGAGGCGGTATCCGCGTTCTCGGGCGCGACCTGGGACCTCGACCTGATGGACGATGCCAAGTCGCTCGTGCTGGCCAAGGCCGGGCGCATCGACTTCGTCAATCCTGAAGGCGCGCCGATCGTCTACACCCTGATGAAGGCGGGATGGACCAACCTCATCGATGTCGGCGATCTCTACAACTACGGGCCCGGCGGCGTGGATTCGCCGATGCAGAAGCTGGTGACCATCGTCGGCATCGCTTCGCACACGGGCTACATCAACGAGAACCAGAACACGATCCTGCGCTTCCTCTCCGTGGCGTGGCGCACGCTCGCCGCGGTCGACGAGGATCCCTCGCTCTACGAGCTCCAGGCGCCCTATCTGAACAGCGTCGCGGGAACCGACCTGGATGCAAAGGGGGTGGAGGAAACGGTCGCCATCCTGCATCCGTACTCGTCGTTCGAGTACAACGAGAAGTACTACCGCGATGAGTCGAGCCTCCTCTACTACCTGAACGCGTGGCCCGCGATCATCGCGGACTGGGCGGAGAAGGGGCTGCTGCCCGCCGATGCGGTGACGGCCGAGGAGTTCGTCTGGGGCGCGGCGATCTGGGAGCAGATGAAGGACTACCAGGCGAAGTCGGCGGCGATGATCGCGGATCTCGAGGGTATGTCCCTCGATGCCGACAAGCAGGCGCTTCTGGACCGGGCGAAGCAGTACTTCGAGTGGTTCAACTTCCTGGATGCCTACCGCATGGCAACCGCCGCATCGTCATAGGCTCGGGCGTTTGTCCCTCGCCTGACGAAGGGCTCGGGAAGGCGAATACGGCCGGCCGGCGCGCAGCGTCGAACGCGACCTGCGCGTCGGCTGCGCCGTCCGCCGCCGGGCGGGCGGTGCAAAGGCCTGGATAGCCCACAGTGAAGCCGGCATTAAATCGGTGATGGCGAAGCGGTTTGACGTTTTCGGCCTGATCGGCCTCGTGCTCCTGGTGGCCGTCTGGCAGCTGTTGACGTTCGCCATTCCGCTCATCGCGCTGCCGCATCCGGCGCATGTGGCGGAGCGCATCGCCGAGGACTTCATCGTCGCGGAGTATCTGCTGTTCTACGGATTGCCCGAGACGGGCCTCCTCGACAGCATGATCTACACGACCCAGAACGTCCTGATCGCGGTCGCCCTCGGGGCCAGCGTCGGGACGGTCTGCGGCCTGGTGACGGCCCGCTTCGATCTTGTCCGCGCCGTCATCGATCCGGTGCTCATGGTGCTCGGCACGATACCCATCCTCGTGCTCGCGCCCTTCTTCCTGATCTGGTTCGGCATCGGCCGGACCAGCGCGGTGCTGCTGGTGGCCATCTACGTGGCCGTCATCCTCTACATCTACGCCCAGCGCGCCGCCAGCACGCTCGATCCTGTCTACGAGGACGCCGCCTACACGCTCGGCGCAAGCCGGCGGCGCGTCGTCTGGGACGTGCTCATCAAGGGCACCGTACCGCAAATCCTCGGCGGCATCCGGATCGCGCTTGCCGGCGCCTGGGGTCTGGAGGCCATCGCCGAGCTGCTCGGCGCCCAACAGGGCATCGGCAAGATCGTCCAGGTCCTCGCCGGCTCGACGGACATGGAGGGCATCTTCGCCGCGCTCCTCGTGCTCGGTATCCTGGCGGTTGTGTTCGACGCCTTCACCGCCCGATTCTTCTCCTACGTCTCGGCGTGGAGCGTCGAGGCCCGCACCGGCGGAGGGTGATTCATTGGCAAGGGCGGCAGACGGCAGAGACGTCATCGTGGCCAGCAACCTGTCGCGAACCTTCCGGCGGGCCGATCGGCAGACGGTGACGGCGCTCGACGACGTGACGTTCGGGATCGACCGGGGCCAGTTCGTCTGCCTGGTCGGGCCGTCCGGCTGCGGCAAGTCGACGCTGCTCAAGCTCGTCGCCGGGCTCATGCTTCCGTCGTCCGGCACGCTCGAAGTGGAGGGGGAGGGCGTTACCCAGCCCGGCCCCGAGCGCGGCATGGTGTTTCAGCAGGACAGCGTCTTCCCCTGGCTGCGCGTCATCGACAACGTCGAGTACGGGCTGAAGTGCCGGGGGGTGGGCAAGGCCGAGCGCCGCGAGAGCGCCGAGTTCTACCTGGAGCGCGTGGGCCTCTCGCACGTGGCGAGGGCGTGGCCGCGCGAGCTCTCGGGCGGCATGCTGAAGCGGGTCGCCGTCGCCACGGTCTTCGCCAACGGCGCGAACGTGCTGCTGCTCGACGAGCCATTCGGCGCGGTCGACTACGTCACCAAGCGCAACCTCCACGACGTGCTGCTCGCGCTCTGGACCGAGGCGGGGACGGACGAACGACGCACCGTCGTCTTCGTGACCCATGACGTGGACGAGGCGTTGATCCTGGCGGACCGGATCCTGGTCATGCACAGCGGCCGGATCGTCGACGATCTCGCCGTCGAAGCGCCGCGCCCGCGCACCACCGACGGGCTCATGGAGCCCACCATGGTGCGGCACAAGCATGTCCTGCTCGCGCACCTCGGGCTGGAGGACGCAAAGGGCGGCGCCGAAGCGCCGGCCAACGCGGGCTGAGCCATGAAGTGGCTGTACGCGCAGTTCCGCCGCCGCCGGGTCTCGATCCTGGTCCTGCTCGCGATGGCCGGACTCTGGCAAATCCTCTCCACGATCTACACGGCAGAGGCGGTACCGGGCGAGCCCATGGTGCCGGGGTGGCAGATCGTGTTCAGCCGCACCCTGCTTTCGCTCTCGGACTATTGGCGGGGCGGCCTCGGCGTCCCCGCGGTCGCCGAGGGCGCACCGCAGAGCTATCTCGCCGCGCTTCTCTCCATCCTGGATCACTCGGTGGACACCATCGTCAGGCTCTACGTCGGGCTGGTCATGGGCGGCATCGTCGGCTCCCTTCTCGGCCTCGCGGTGTCGTGGTCGCGGTGGACCCGCCGGATCGTCGATCTTCCGGTTCAGCTCCTGCGCACCCTGCCGCTGCTCGCCATGGTGCCGATGTTCCAGCTCTGGTTCGGCATCGACTTCGTCGGCAAGATCGCCTTCGTGGGCTACGGCGTCGGCGTCATCTTCTTCGCCGGCGTGGTGAATGCGGTGAAGAACGTCCCGCAGATCTACATCGACAATGCCCGCACGCTCGGCGCCTCTCGCCTGCAGATCTACCGCACCGTGGTTCTGCCGGCGATCTTTCCCGAGATGCGGGGAACCATCCTGCTCAGCCTCGGCATCGGCTGGGCCGCGGTGCTCGGTGCGGAGTATTTGGGGGCGCAGTCCGGGCTCGGCTACGTGATCATCTATTCCGAGCAGTTCGCCTATCTGGACAGGATGTTCGTGGTGGCGCTGATCTTCGTGTTCTACGCCTCGATCAGCTACGCCATCTTCGATCGGCTATCGAGACGATTGCTGCAGTGGACGCCGCAGGCGGGGCGCGTGGTCGCCCACGGTTGATGCGACAGCGGCGCGCGCCGAACCATGGACGGCGGCAGGAAGACGGGGTGAGGGCAACGTGAGCGAATTCGATCTGGTGATCCGCAACGGCAAGATCGCGACCGCGGCGGATGTCTTCAACGGCGACATCGGCATCCAATCCGGGAGGATCGAGGCCATCGCCGCGTCCCTCGGCCGGGGGCGCGAGGAGATCGACGCCGCGGGCCGCACGATCACGCCCGGCGGCATCGACGGGCACATCCATCTGGAGCAGCGCCTGCCCGACGGCGCCGAGATCGCCGACAACTTCTACACCGGCTCGCGCTCAGCCGCCTGCGGCGGCACGACGACCATCATCCCCTTCGCCTTCCAGGACCACGGCGCATCGCTGAGCCGGGTGCTCGCCGACTACCGCGAGAGCGCCGAGGGGCGCTGCTTCATCGACTACGCCTTCCACGCCATCGTCACGGACCCCACCGCGCAGGTGCTGAACCAGGAGCTGCCCTCGCTCGTGCGCGAGGGCTACACCTCCTACAAGCTCTACATGACCTACGAGGGCCTGCAGCTCACCGACCGCCAGGTGCTCGACGTGCTGACCGCGATGCGCCGGGAGCAGGCGATCAGCATGGTGCACGCCGAGAACACCGAGTTCATCGAGTGGCTGACCGAGAAGCTGGTGGACAAGGGCCTCACAGCGCCGAAGTATCACACCAAGGCGCACCCCGTGATCGGCGAGCGCGAGGCCACGCACCGCGCCATGTCCATGTCCGAGCTCGTGGGCGTACCCATCGTCCTCGTGCACGTCTCCGCGCGCGAGGTGGTAGAGCAGATCGACTGGGCCCGGGCGAAGGGCCTCGCGATCCATGCCGAGACCTGCCCGCAGTATCTGCTGCTGACCGAAGACGCCTACGAGGTCGCGGGCTTCGAGGGGGCGAAGTTCATCTGCACGCCGCCGCCCCGCAGCGCCGACGACCAGGAGGCGATCTGGGCGGCGCTCGCGCGCGACGTCTTCGATATCGTCTCCTCCGATCACTCGCCGTTCCGCTACGCGGACCCCAAGGGCAAGCAGATCGCCGGAACGAGCGCGGGCTTCCACAAGGTGCCGAACGGCGTCCCCGGCGTCGAGACGCGGATGCCGCTGCTGTTCTCGGAAGGCGTGCTCAAGGGCCGGATCGACGTCAACCAGTTCGTCAGGATGACGTCGACCAACGTGGCCAAGCTCTACGGCCTCTACCCGCGCAAGGGGGCGATCGCCATCGGCGCCGACGCCGACCTGGTGATCTGGGATACCGACACGCCCGTCACCGTCACCAACGACAAGCTGCACCACGACTGCGACTACACGCCCTACGAAGGGATGACGCTCGGGGCATGGCCTGCCGTCACCCTGTCGCGGGGCCGGCCGGTATGGCGTGACGGCGCGCTCTGCATCGATGCCGGGCACGGAGAGTTCCAGGCCTGCGAACGCCCCGCCGTCGCGCGGGCGCCGCGCCCGACCCGAATCCCGGAGCTGATTCAGTAGGCATTGTTCGCTCTCGGCAGCCGGCCTGCGGCCGGCGCCTGCGCGGGCGCGCCGCATTAGCAGCGGGCCGCTGTCGCGGCCTGTCGCAAGCCCGTCAAGGACGAACTCGGTCTATGCCATCAGCTCCATCAGCCGGTCAGCATCGAGGGCGCGGCAGACATGGCCGGCGGGGCGTACCGTGGTCATGTCGTCGGCCGCGAGCATGGCGTTGACGACGGCCTCCTCGATGGCCTCGACGGCAGCGAGGTAGATCGGATCGAAGGCTTCGTCGTTGAGCATGACGAAGTCGCGCCGCAAGGCTGCGAGCTGAGGTAGCGGGCCGCGGTTCGCCGTGCTGAACGCGAGGAAGATATCGCCCGAGTTGTTGCCGCCCGGCGTCCCGCCGCGCCCGATTCCGATCGCCGCGCGCTTTGCCAGCCGTGTGAGCTGGTGCGGCGCCAGGGGGAGGTCGGTCGCGAGAATCGCGATGATCGAACCCCGCTCGGCGTCGAGCAGGCGGCCCTCCGGCATGTGCGGGCCGAGCCGGCGGCCGAGCACCGTGAACCAGGGCCTGATGCCGTGATTGGCCTGCACCAGGGCGCCGACATGGAACGCCGAACCGTCGATCTCGAGCCGGCGCGAGGCGGTGCCGGTGCCGCCCTTGAACTCGTAACAGATCATGCCGGTGCCGCCGCCCACGTTGCCCTCGGGCACCGCGCCGGAGGCCGCGCTGTCGAGTGCGGCGAGCGCGTCCGCCTCGGTGACGTGCTGGCCGTTGATGTCGTTCAGCACCCCGTCGTAGGTCTCGGCAACGACGGGCATGGCCCAGAGATGCGCGTTCCGCCAGGCCTCGGCATAGGTGCGGATCATCCACCGCGTCGCCGCATGATGGACGATCCCGACACTGTGCGTGTTGGTGATGCAGACCGGCCCCACGAGATAGCCGCCGTCGCGGATCCAGTGGGTCCCGGTCATCTCGCCGTTGCCGTTCAGCGCGTACATGCCGGCCCAGACCGGCTCGGGCGAGGATTGGCGGCCGAGGGGCAGGATGGCGGTGACCCCGGTGCGAACCGGACCCTGCCCCTCGATCAGCGGTCCCTCGCCCTCGATCCTGGTGGTGAATCCGACCTCGACGCCGGGAATGTCCGTGATCGCGTTGAAGCGGCCGGTCTCGCCGGGGAAGGGCAGGCCGAGATCGCGCCCGCGCGGCTTGGGCATGCCAGGCACCCGTTCAGCTTCGCCGGCGCAGGTAGAGGCCGAGCGAGGCGATGATGAAGGTAAAGAGCAGCATCAGCGTGGCGATGGCGTTGATCTGGGGTTTCACTCCGCGCCGCAACATACCGTAGATGAAGAGAGGCAACGTGGTCGAATCCACGCCGGCGATGAAGTAAGTGATCACCAGATCGTCCATGGAGATGATGAAGGCGAGCTGAGCGTCGTTTGCGGCTACACCACGATGCGAACCCGGCCCGAGGCAGCTGACAGAATCCCCGCCCTAAGCTCACGCGCGTTCTCTCTCGCGAAGAAGTCCACCGTCTTCACCGCGAGCTTGACCGCCATGTCGGCGCCAGGCCTTCAGCGCGCGACAGGCGGACATCATTCGCCGTCTGCCTCCCAGCGTCAGACCGGGCCGCGCTGTCCCGCAACGCGCACTCGTCAAGCAGGCGATCGCTTCAGAGACCCTGCGCGCTCCGGTACGTCGAACTTCGGATTACCGGTGGTGATCAGAGATTGCTACCACTTGGAAGATTGCTCGGCATGGAAGTGGTCCGGCAATCGGTAGCTGATGCCGTCTCTGTCGAACATCGAAACGTCCAATATGGTGGTCATGTTGCTGCGGTCTTGGAAGCGTCCCGGGGCCAGTCTACGCATCACACTCTCAACCTGATTCAGCAGCCGGAACTTCCACAGGATTCCCAAGGTAGTGCTCTTGGGGTAGTTGAGTTCGTCAGCGAGCGCATTCCCGATCAGCGCTCGCGAAACCTGAGCTATGTAGCCCGCCATCTTCCGACGCGCTTGACTCTCCGTCATCCCGGCGAACAAGGGCGCGGTGTTGACCAGCGACGACGCGAGGACCATCGACTCCAAAGAGGGAGGAGGTTCGCACAGTCGGCCGATCTCGAAGACCTCGAGCGCATGCTGCTCGTCCCGGAACAGAATAGTCTCGGGAATACCCATCAGATAGCCGGAATAGCGCCACACGGCCATGAAGCTACGCCGTTCCTCTTCGTTGAAGGAGGCCCCAAGGCTCTTCATGTGGCTCAACAGCCTTGCCGAAAACGCGGAGATAGCGAAACCGACATGTGCCGCACTGATCGGAGTGCCCCAATCCTCGACATCCCATTCGTCGGAGTTACGGAGCAACAACCGGATCCTTGCGTGGACCAGTCTCACCCGAATCGAGAGCGACCACCCGTCGGAATGTTTGTCCATGCCGCCAGGCATGAATATCTCCAGCATATGGCGGTTGTTCTGCTTCAGCCGTCTCATGCCCTGATCGCGCAGCCTGCCGGTCATGAAGAACGACTTGGCAATATTCGTTGAGAAGCCTTCCACCAGAACGCCGCCCACCATTCCCGCGAGCACCAGCGGCGTATTCCTGTGAAACATGCGGCAGCCCGGAAGAAACGAATTCAAATCGACCCAGTCGGGCGGTTCGGCGTATGAATCGAAGAATTTTCTGACCGACTCCGGTGCAGCGAGCAACGAACCCACATCGCTGCCCTCCAAGCCCAATCTGATAAGCTTGGCCTGTTCCCCCTGCTCCAAGGAGCGGAGGTCGGCGACCATCGCATCGGCTAGCGGGTCTCCGATGGTGGTGTGGGCAATGTAGTTGGCTGCTCTCTCCGGATCGAACGCTTGACCCCTTGCGTATCCGTCTACATATGCCGACGGGATTTTCTGCATGCCGATCACTCGGGCCTTGCGCCGAACGGCTCATGTTCGATATGGCGACTGCGCTGTCTCATCGACGTTCGAATGGATTCTCTTGGCGAATTGTGCCGGCCAACATCGTCATCGAGGCTCGCACGGAATCCGGCGGTGACGCGACGTCGATGTCCCGACGTGGCCCCTCGCAAGCCGGACGAGCCGGACTGAGGCTGTTGCGAATCGGACGGTGCAGGATCGAATGGCCGCCCGACGGCCGCTCCGACGCCTCTCAACGTGTTTCGATCCCGCATCTCTCGCTTTCGATGGATCGAGACGTTGTCATCGGATCAATAGACTCCCTGACAGGAAAAAATCCAGTAATTTTGCCGACCGTTCGCCGCGGGCAGGGCGGTGCTGGGGGTGATTCTCTCGTTGCCCGGCGTCACGGTTGCTCCCTTCATGGCCTTTCACGGGCGGGGTATTGTAGACATCGATGCGCGGCCGAACAGCGTGCCCTTGCCGAGGCCGATATCGCGCCGCACGAGCCTTGTCGCGACCGTGCGACCCGCCGGCAGTGTCCGGAATGCGGGCACGTAACCATGCGCTAGTCCCTTATGCCCGGTACCATGTGGTACCCTTCGGCAATGTGATTCGCAATTCTTCCCGGTGTTATCCTTACTGTCGTGACAGACACGCTATGGATGACAGCGCTTTGCTCCCACGATCTGTGCCGGGAGGAGCGCCATGAATCGCGCCGCTCAAGACTGCGCAACGGGACGTAAGACCTTGGGAACCAGCTTGCGGATGGGCACATTGAATGCGGTGCAGCACGCGATTGAGGGCCCCTTGCCGAAGGCCGCCCGTTCGGTCGTCTCTTGTTCACGGGAGCCGACATTCGCGTCTTTCTTCGGAATGTTGAGGTTTGGCCGCCAAAACGGTCACTCAGCGGCCTGCGTGACGGCGGGGACCACTGCTGCTCAGGGCGCGCGCCGGCGCTCGGACGATGGCGACGCGATGCGAGCTCTTGCTGTCTGCGCCTTGCGAGCGGTCGTTGTGAAGCCCGCGCGCCTGGTCTGCATGGCGACAGTTTTCACGCTCCCGCTGGCTGCAACCGCTGGGGCTCAGTCGATCGACGCAGCGCGTTCCGCCTATGCCGAGGGTCGATTTATGGAAGCCGCCGAGCTTGCCGAAGCCCTCGGCACCTCCGAGGGTTTTGCGCTGGCGTCGAAGTCGCTAACGATTCAAGCATACTACATCTCCAGGGATGACGGGAAAGATGCCCTGTTCGAACGTGCCTCGACTTTGGCACAAGAGGCGATCCGATCCGATCCGCGCAGTCCGGAGGCTTATATCCAATCGGCACGTGTCATGGGCAGGCACGGACAAACGATCGGCGTATTGGAATCGACCACCAAGGGATATGCCGAGAAGATACGCGAGACGGTCGAGAAGGCGCTTCGCTTGAACCCCGAGATGCCAGAGGCCCATTTGAGCATGGGCATGTGGCACGCGGAAGTGGTCTCCAGCTTGGGCTCCTTCATGGCCGACATCATGTTCGGAGCCGATGAGGACGAAGCGATCAAATTCTACAAGCGGGCCCTTAAGGGTGCGCCCGAGGAGAAGATCGTGCCTTTGGAGTACGCGATCGGCTTGCTGGCTCTCGATGATGACGAATACCGCAAACCGGCGCGCAGGCTGCTCCAACGGGCGATCGAATTGCCGATTGAGGACGCCTTCGACGACCTTGTTCACCGGAAGGCGGTCGAGACTCTGGCGGCACTCGACTCGCTCGACGACTGAAGCGAGCTCGACTGTGGTGCCTTCGGCGGACTTGCTGTGGGAGACCGGCGGGGCAGAGAGTCGTTCAACGTTGCTCTTCCCGGATTGCCGGCACGACCGGCGAGGTGACGGATCGGTCCACGCTCTTTCCCGAATTTTAGGACCTGACCCTGGGAACGGGCTTCCGTATGCGACGACGCAGGTCCGCGTTGCCGGTTGGCGAATAACGTGAAAGACTGGATGTCAAACAAGCGGTAGCCCGTGATCCGTTCGAGACACCAAATCGAGGCGATGGTCGGACTGAAAGACGGCATCCGCCGCTGGGGCCGGCGGCAGCGTCAGTGCCACTTGCCGTTGGTGCGTGTCGAGCGAGTTGTTCCCGCATCCGGTCGACAAGGGTCGAGCGGTGGCTGATTTCCTTGAGCGCTATATCTCCTTAATTCTGACTCGTCGGTGGCTTGTCATCGCGCTGGCGGGACCGATCATGTTGGCGATGACGGCGGGCGTTCAATTCATAACCATCACGAACGATTACCGTAGCCTTTTCGAGGACGACAATCCGCAGCTCCTCGCATTCGACGCGCTGGAGGATACCTTCGCCGCGTCCAACATTGCGCTGATCGCCGTCGCACCGGGGACGGGCTCGGTGTTCAGCCGGGAGGCGCTCGGCGCCATAGAGGAGCTGAGCGAGGCCGCCTGGGGCGCACCCTACTCCATCCGGGTCGACTCGCTCACAAACTACTCCCATAGCGAGGGGTTCGAAGACGACCTGATCGTCAGGCCGCTCGTGGTCGACGCGCTTGAGTTGAGCGATGACGAACTGGCGCAGGTCGAGGCTGTCGCGCTCGGTGCTCCCGATCTGGCGGGACGGCTGGTGGCGTATGACGGGCAGGTCGGCGGGGTGGCGATCACTTTCGCCTTGCCCGACAACCCGGACGCGGCAGTGGTCGAGATTACCGACTACCTGAACGGCGCTCTGGCGGAAGCACGGGCGAGCCATCCGACCCTCTCGTACTACCTGTCCGGCGATGTCGTGATGAACCGCGCCTTCTCCGACGCCACCAAGGACGATCTCTTGACCTTCGCACCGATCGTGCTGCTGGTCATCGTGGCGGTTACGGTCGCACTCCTGCGCTCGGTTCTCGGCACGCTCGCCATCATCGGCGTTCTGGGATTCATCATTAACACCACTATGGGGTTCGCCGGCTGGATCGGTACGGTGCTCAACCCCGCGAATTCGGGTGTGGCGATCATCGTCATGACGGTCGCCATCGCTCACTCGGTTCATATCGTCACCGCCACGTTATCGGGGCTGGGGCGCGGGCTGAGCAGGCACGAAGCGATCGCCGCCTCTCTTCGCAGCAACGCCTACCCGGTGCTTCTTACGACCGTCACCACTGCAATCGGCTTCCTCAGCCTCAATTCGTCGGATTCGCCTGCCTTCCATGTTCTGGGAAACCTGGTGGCCTTCGGCGTCGTATGTGCATTCATCTATTCGATGACGCTGTTGCCGGCGGTGCTGTGCGTCCTGCCATTGCGTGGCCGTTCCGGCAGGAGCAGACAGGCGGAGTTCTTCGATCGCTTCGGCGCTTTCGTCGTCGCGCGTCGCCGCTATCTGCTTCTGGTCATGTGCCTCGTGGTCGCCGCCCTGGCTGCGGGCATCCCCCGCATCGAGCTGACCGACAACTGGACACGGTATCTCGATGACCGTTACGAGTTCCGGCGCGATACCGATTTCGTCATTGAGAACCTCACCGGCATGGAAACGCTGGAGTACTCGCTGAAGAGCGGGCGCGAAGGCGGCATCACCGATCCCGAGTATCTGAGTGCCGTCGATGCGTTCGCGGAATGGTACCGGGGTCAGCCCGAAGTGACCCATGTGCAGGCGTTCCCGGACATCATGAAGCGCCTGAACAAGAACATGCACGGGGACGATCCCGAATTCTATCGGCTGCCGGACGATCCGGAATTGGCGGCGCAGTACCTGCTGCTTTACGAACTTTCACTCCCGTTCGGAAGCGACCTCAACAATCGCATCGACGTCGCCAAGTCTGCCACCCGACTGACCGTCGTGCTCCGCAGCCTGTCGGCGCGACATCAGCGCGAGCTCGATGCGCGCGCGCAGGCCTGGCTTGGATCGAATGCGCCCAGTCTTCTCACCGAGGCATCGGGCGTCAGCATCGTCTTCGCTCACCTTTCCCAACGCAACATCGACAGCATGCTGGTCGGCACGCTCATAGCCATGGGGCTCATTTCGCTGATTCTGCTTCTTGTCTTCAGGAACGTGCGCCTCGGCCTTCTCAGCCTCATTCCCAACCTGATTCCCCTGGTCATGAGCTTCGGCCTGTGGGGCTATCTGGTTGGCCGCGTCGGTCTTGCGGCTTCCGTGGTTGCGGCGATGGCCTTCGGCATCATCGTCGACGACACGATCCATTTTCTGAGCAAATACATGAGGGCACGCCGTGAGGGGAAGTCGCCGCCGGAAGCGGTGCGCTCTACCTTCCGCGTCGTAGGGCAGGCACTATGGACAACGACCGCGGTCCTGTCGGCCGGTTTTCTGGTGTTCGCGTCGTCCGGATTCGAGGTGAGCTGGTCGCTCGGCCTGCTGGTGACTCTCACGATTGCACTCGCGTTGCTGGCAGACTTCCTGCTGCTTCCGCCGCTGCTGATGGTCATCGATCGGAGAAAGCCATGACACTCTTCCGTTCCGCCCTATTGGCGTTCCCGATCGTCGCGCTTTGCGCGACGTTCGTGGATTTCTCGAATGCGGGAACGGCGGCGCGTGCCGACGAGGCGCTCGGGCTGCAGATTGCGGAGGACGCCCGCGCGCGCGCCGAAGGCTTCGGCAACTTCACGGCGCGCCAGTCCATGGTCTTGCGCAACAAGCAGGGGCAGGAAAGCCGACGCCAGCTCCGCTTCAAGGTTCTCGAAGTCGAGGGCGACGGCGACAAGAGCATCTTCGTCTTCGACGAGCCGCGCGACGTCAAGGGGACGGCGCTTCTCATCCACGCCCACCGGCAGGACGACGACGAGCAATGGCTCTATCTGCCGGCCCTGAAGCGGGTGAAGCGCATCAGTTCAGCGAACCGCTCCGGCTCCTTCATGGGCAGCGAGTTCGCCTACGAGGACCTGAGCACCCAGGAAGTGGAGAAATACACGCACCGATACCTGCGGGACGAGCCTTGCGGCGACCTCACCTGCACGGTTTCGGAACGCGTGCCGGCGGGGAAGGGATCGGGCTACAGCCGCCAGCTGGTCTGGCACGACCGGGACGAGCTCCGGGTCTGGAAGGTGGAATACTACGACCGCAAGAACGCGCACCTGAAGACGTTGACGCTTAGCAGCTACGAGCGCTACCTGGATCGCTACTGGCAGGCCGGCGAGATGGCGATGGTGAACCACCTCACGGGCAAGAGCACCGATCTGAGCTGGTCGGACTTTGAGTTCGGTACCGACCTCGACGACCGCGATTTCACCCGGACCGGTCTGAAGCGCGTGCGCTGATGAGTCTCCGCGTCGTCCTTCGCCGCGCGACACTCGGCGCTGCCTGCCTCACGGCCTCGGCCTTCGCCGCTGCCCCGGGCGCCGGAGACTGGATCGACTACCACGAGTTTTCCGGCCGTGTGAGCGTGGACGGCCGATGGTATCCGGCTTCCGCAGCCGACATGGATCAGCGCTCCCACGCGAGCGGCTTCGCCGTCGCGCCCAGACTTTACCTGGAGGACGAAGAGGGCCGCAGCGTGACACTGGAGGGCTTCTTTCGCTTGGACGGCGGCGATCCGCATCGCACCCACGCCGACCTGCGCGAAGCCTACCTGCTGCTGTTCGGCGAGATCGGCGAGGACGAGTGGGAGCTGCGCCTCGGCAGCGACCGCGTCTTCTGGGGTGTCGCGGAATCGCGCCATCTGGTCGACATAGTCAACCAGACTGACCTCGTCGAGCACCCGAACGAAGAAGCCAAGCTGGGCCAGCCCATGGTTCATGCCACGTTGTCGGGCGAGTGGGGCGTGGCGGAGGTGTTCGCGCTCCCCTATCACCGCTTGCGCACCTACCCGGGCCGCCGCGGCCGGTTGCGCACGATGCTCGTCGTGGACAACGACCGTGCGACTTACGAAAGCGATTCGGAGGAATGGCACCTGGACTTCGCCGCCCGCTACAGCCACAGCGTCGGCCCCTTCGACTTCGGCGTGAGTGTCTTCGACGGCACCAGCCGCGAGCCCGCATTGCAGCTTGGCTTCGACCGCGAACTGGCGCCGATCCTGATTCCACACTACGAGCAGATCCGTCAGTTCGGGCTGGACGCCCAGATGACCGCCGACGCCTTGCTGCTAAAGCTCGAGGCCATCCGGCGCACCGGCGCGCGAAACGCCCTGCCCCTCGGCATGGAGGAGGACTACTCGGCCTTCGTCGCAGGCGGCGAGTACACGTTCTACTCAGTGTTCGACTCGGACATCGATCTCGGCTTGCTTGGCGAATGGAACCATGACGGCCGGCGCGAGCGTGCGACCAACGTCTTTCAGAACGACCTCTTTCTCGGGGCACGGCTTGCGTTCAACGACATGGAGAGCACCGACCTCGTCGTCGGGATGCTTCATGACGCGGACTTCGGCACACGCTCCTTCAATGCGGAACTCAACAGGCGCATCTCGGACGAATGGTCGCTGCATCTCGAGGCGGTCGTCTTCAGCAGTGTCGACAGGATGGATCCCGCCTATAACACCCGGCGCGACAGCTTTGTCGAGTTGAACCTGATCTACAACTTCTAGTGTGTCGCGTTTGGTGGGTAAGGCAGAAAAGACGCCGATACGACCACGCTGCTTAACTTGAGCGCCGTGCATTCAATGAGGTGAGAAACTGAGCGATCTTGGCTCAGTCGATCCATGCCCCAACGGAACCGCCCGTCTCTCCCGGGGTATTCCTGCACCGTCGCCTAGCGACGCACCACACCGTGCAGAAAGGCGAACCTGTATCCATGAACAGCGCAGTCCACGAGGTATTCAAGACTGACAAAGATTATCAGTATTATGGAGCCGAGCGAGCCCGCAACCACCGATAAAACGGCCGTCGGGAGTGCAAGAATAACGACGATCGCCCACGCCGCGTCGGGCAAGCGTGTTCCCCGGATCCAAAACCACCCATGCGTAAGCGGCAGTGTCGTGAACCCCACCACCCCAAGCCACAGCCACCCTATCATGACAGCGCCAACACCAAGCCGGTTTGTCACGTTCCCGATGCCGTTCGCCCTGGCGTCCTCGTGTTCCCAGCCACGAGTAGGTCGCGGAGAAGAGCGAGGGGGCGGGGACGAATTCCGGCCAGTCATGCAGAATGCACCGCGTTCGAACAGGACCCGGCTGGGCGCTGGCAGGCGATGACCGGTACGAGCAGTCGCCGCTGAAACGAGTTGGCGGTTCGCCTCTCGATAATCTGCATTGCTCCTCTAACTGCCCGTCAGGTTATCACAACGCAACGGCAAGGCAATCTGGATAGTTTGTTGCCCAAACCTCACGCATTTTCTGTGGCCAGCCAACAGGCGACCATGAGCAAGACCAGCCTGAGTTGATCGGCGGGCGGACATTGGCAGGAGGTTCGGTGCAAGCGGAGTTGGCCCTTGTGCTGCTCGATCAGGTTTTCGACCTGGCCACGAGCCACGTAACCTGCTCCTCAGAGGACGGCAGGCCTCGCTTTCGAGCGGGGTGACGAGTAAGCGAGCGCAGAAGCCGCGCGCGGTCGTCACCGTTCGGGCGACGATCCGGCGCTCGCGCCTCCAGGAGCGGGAGGCGTAGGAGAGGCCGCCGATTCCCACATTCTGTCTGCGCCGACCTCGGCCCGCCGCACCAACGTCGTCGGCATCTTCCCCAACGAGGATACCATTGCCCGACTGCGCGGCCCGATCCTCGTCGAGCAGAACGACGAATCGGCCCTCCGGAGAGCGCGACTCATGACGCTGGAATCCCATTGCCCTCATGAGCGCCAATGTCACCGTCAAGCTGCCCGCCGTGGCAGCACGAAAAATCCGGCCCTACCCGCCGGATACCGCGTAAAATGGTTGCCCGTTACGCCACCGGCCGGGACATGCCCTGAATTGAGAACGAGAGTTAGAGCATATCCGAGATTGAGAGAATCATTGGGAATTCCCATTAGTTACGGAATGTGATTCAAGCTGGCTACTGGTGAAGGAGGCCAGCATGGATGACACAACCCTATTCGAGCGATCTTCGCGAGCGCGTGGTGCGGGCCCATTTGGCGGGCGAGCCGATCCGCCAGGTGGCGGCGCGCTTCGGTGTCAGCGTCTCCTCGGTGCCGAAGTGGGTGGCGCGCTACCGGGCGACGGGGAGTGTGGCGCCGGGCAAGGTCGGCGGTCACCGCCCCTGGCTGCTGGAGCCGCACCGGGAGCTGGTTCACAGGCTGGTCGCCGAGACGCCGCATCTGACGATCGACCGGCTTCGAGACCTGCTGGCCGCTGCGGGGATCGCGGTGAGCCGGGACACCATCTGGCGCTTCCTCAGGCGCGAGGGGCTGAGCTTCAAAAAAAACTCTGTTCGCCACTGAGCAGGCACGCGCCGCGGTCGCCCGAAAACGGGCGCGCTGGCAGGCGCTCAAGCGCCACCTCGACCCGGACCGCCTGGTCTTCGTGGACGAGACCTGGATCAAGACCAACATGGCACCGCTCAGGGGCTGGGCGCAGCGAGGCCGGCGCTTGAGGGCATATGCGCCTTATGGCCACTGGCGCACCATGACCTTCCTCGCCGCGCTCCGCGCAGACGGGATCGACGCCCCTTGCGTCTTCGACGGCCCCATCAACACCCGCTGCTTCCAGGCCTGGGTCGAACAAGAGCTCGTCCCCACGCTCAAGCCCGGCGACATCGTCATCCTCGACAATCTCGCAAGCCACAAGAGCAAGGCGGTCCGCCAAGCCATCCGCAGTACAGGCGCCCGCCTCTGGTTCCTCCCGCCCTACTCACCCGACCTCAACCCGATCGAACAGGCCTTCTCCAAGATCAAGCACTGGATGCGCAACGCGCAGAAGCGCGACTTCGAGGACACGTGGCGCCATCTCGGACACCTCATCGGCACCATCGAGCCAAGCGAATGCCAAAACTACATCCGAAACGCCGGATACGGTTCCGTCTAAAACGGATATGCTCTAGAGACGATCATGCCTCGTACTTGTGTTGTCAGAACCTACACGAGTAACGAAGGGCGTGTGCGACCCGAACCGAAGGAATTAAGTATGGAGATGGACACTCCATCAACAACATTGGTTTTGTAGTTTAGCGCAGTTTTGAGCGGAATCTTGATCGTGACCTCCTATCTTATTGGAGTAGCCATGCTGATCTACTATTTTTTTGTGAAATTTGACCTCCTCAAAGTACGCCGACAGAATCCCCGTCGCCAAATTCTAAACCGGACAGCAGTGGGTCAAGTGCGGCCATGACGCGGAAAGGGCGCGGCGCAGGTAGATAGAAACGTCCCGAACGGGATACTAGACGGGCCGCGCACCGCCCGGCCCTTCGGACTCCCCGGACCATGGTGCGGTGCACGGTGTGCGCCTGCTGCGCCAGCATCGCGGCATGCAGTGCGCGAGCGATCAGACCGCGACGGGCGGGACGGCTGAACCGGCGGGCCTCTCGCTTCCGCACGCAAGACCCTGCGGGCTCGCGCGGCGCGCGTGCGGGACATCCCGCTTATCCCACCGAATCCCGCTTATCCCACCGAATCCCGCTTGTCCCGCTTGTCCCGCTTGTCCCGCCCAAAATGCTGTCTGTCTCACTCGCGGCGCAGACGCTGCATGAGAGGGACCGCAACAGTGGAGCGCGGCGGCGGGAGGGGCGGGTCAGCGATCCACGTAGTCCTCGATGTACTGGCGCACCACCTCGTCGAGCGGCGGGTTTGCGGGCAGGCCGAGGGCCGCCGCGCGCTCCGCCTTCGCGTAAGCCGGCCAGGAGCCCACGAGTCTTTGCACCGCCTCATCGGGCGCGTCGATGACGGCGCCGAGGGTGCGGCCTTCGCCCACGCGCTCCAGCGCCGCCACCATCTCGCCTGCCGTCGCCGAGAATGACGGCAGGTTGACGGTGCGGTCGTCGCCGAGTGCCGCGCTCGGCAGCTCGTGCAGGGCGACGAGGCCATCCACGATGGTGCGGTAGCCGCCGAGGACGATGCGCGTCTCCCGGCTGACCGGGAGCGCGTGGTCGATGCCGGCGAGAGGCTCGCGAAAGAGCCCGCTGGCGAAGCCCGAGGCCGCCTTGTTGGGCTTGCCCGGCCGCACGATCACGGTGGGCGGGCGGCCGCCGCGGCCGTCCAGCCAGCCCTTGCGGGTGTAGTCGGCCACCAGGTGCTCGTTGATGACCTTGGTCACGCCATAGGTGCCCTGCGGCGTGATCTTGGTGGCATCGGAGATGGTCTCCGGCAGCGCGCTGCCGCCGTAGACCGCGATGCTGCTGGTGAAGACGAGCCGCGGCAGACCCGGTGCGGCGCGGCAGGCGTCGAGCACGTTGAGACCGCCGGTGAGGTTCACCGCGAGCGCGAGGTCGAAGTCCTGCTCGGCGCCGGCGCTGACCACGGACGCGAAGTGGAAGACCGAGAGCGAGTCGCCCGCGACGAGCGTGCGGATCGTCTCGCCGTCCGACACATCGCCCGCGACCATCTCGACCCGCTCGTCGTCGAGGCCGGCTGGCGCCCGCTCCGGCACCGCGGCGTCGAAGAGGACCAGCGCGTCGATCGGCTCCTGCTCGCCCGAGGCGCCGGTCAGCGTCCCCCGGTCGAGCAGCACGCGCGCGAGGCGCTGCCCCAAAAAACCCAGTCCGCCCGTAATCACCACCTTCATCAGCGATCTCCATCCGCTCGGTCTGCGTTCCTGCCCAACATATCCTATTGGCAGGGCACACCGGTATGCGGATGATAGCCGCCCGGATTGCGCCACCCGCCGCGAGACCGCGCGGCAGGGGAGTGACGCGCAGTGGGGCGACGGGAGGCGAAATGACCACATCGGCGGCGCTTGGGCCGAACGAATCTCTAATCGACGAGCGCGAATCGCGGGCCCGCCTGATCACGCCCGCCCTGGTGCTCGATCTCGACGCGATGGAGCGCAACATCGCCGCCATGGCGGCCTACGCGGCGGAGCAGGGCGTCGCCGTCCGCCCCCACGCGAAGACCCACAAGAGCGTGCAGATCGCGCGCCGCCAGCTGGAGGCCGGCGCGCTCGGCATCTGCTGCGCGACGCTGGGGGAGGCGGAGGCGCTGGCGGCAGGGGGGATCGAGGGGCTGCTCGTCACCTCGCCCATCGTGGCGCCCGCCAAGATCGACCGCCTCATGGCGCTGCGCCGGGACCACGAGTCGCTCATGGTGTCGGCGGACGACATGGACAACCTGCGCGCGCTGGAGAGCGCCGCCGCCGCGTCCGGGTTCGTGCTGGACGTGGTGATCGACGTCGATGTCGGGCTGCATCGCACCGGCACCCGCGATGCCGAGACCGCGGTGGCGCTGGCGGAGGTCGCGGACGCGAGCGAGAGCCTGCGCTTCTGCGGGCTTCAGGGCTATGCCGGGCACGTTCAGCACATCGAGGATTTCGGCGACCGCCGCACGACCTCCCACGGCGATCTCGCGCCGCTGCGCGATGCTCGCGACCGGCTGGTCGCGCAGGGCATCGCGGTGCCGATCGTCACCGGCGCCGGCACCGGGACCCACGACATCGACACGGAGATCGGGCTGATGACCGAGCTCCAGGTCGGCTCCTACGCGGTAATGGACGTGGAGTATCTCGACGTGCAGGCGCGGGACCGCGGCGATTGGCGCTTCGAGCCGGCGCTTTTCGTCCGCTCGACCGTGGTCTCGGCGAGCCATGACGGCAGCGCGACCATGGATGCCGGCCTCAAGTGCTTCGCTACCGACGGGCCGCTGCCGCGCTTCCACACCGGCGTGCCCATCGGCGCGCACTACCAGCATTTTGGCGACGAGCACGGGCGCATCGTCTTCGCCAGCGCCAACGAGCGCCTGGCCATCGGTGCGGCGCTGGAGTGCATCGTGCCGCACTGCGACCCCACCGTGAACCTCTACGACCACTACCACTGCGTGCGCGGCGAGACCCTGGTCGACATCTGGCCCATCGAAGCCCGCGGCCGTCATTAGGGCGATGGATGCGACGTTCGTAATGAGTCCGATTCGATCACGTGATGCGCCCGACCGGATTGCTCTCTCCCACCGTCATGGCCGGGCTTGTCCCGGCCATCCACGTGGTCATGCCATCCTCCATGGGTGGCGAAAGCTCGGCGCGGCGGCGCAGTGGATGCCCGGATCAAGTCCGGGCATGACGAAGAGGGAGCGAGGCGCGACTGTCTCGTTCGACACGGTCCCCGCCGGAATTCCAGGACTCTAGGGGCGGGTCATGGCGTCGATATCGCTTGCCGGCCTGACCAAGCGCTTTGGCGATCTGACGGCCGTCGCCTCGCTCGATCTCGAGATCAGGGACAAGGAGTTCGTGGCGCTGCTGGGGCCGTCGGGCTGCGGCAAGACCACGACCATGAACATGATCGCGGGCATCGAGACGCCGTCCGAGGGGCAGATCCTGTTCGACGGCCGCGACGTGCGCACCGTGCCGCCTAACCGGCGCAAGGTCGGCTTCGTGTTTCAGAACTACGCCATCTTCACCCACCTCACGGTGCGCAAGAACCTGGCGTTCGGCCTGCAGGTGCGTGGCGTTCCGAAGGACGAGGTCGGGCAGCGGGTGGCTGCCATGGCGCAGCTGATGCGCCTGGAAGACAGGCTCGACTGGCCCACCGCGAAGCTCAGCGTGAACGAGCTGCAGAAGGTCGCGATCGGCCGCTCGGCCATCACCGAGCCCGAGATCTTCTTGCTGGACGAGCCGCTTAGCAACCTGGACGCGGCCTTCCGCGCCTTCATGCGGACCGAGCTCAAGCATCTGCAGCACCAGTTCCAGCAGACCATGGTCTACGTCACCCACGACCAGATCGAGGCGATGAGCCTGGCGGACCGGATCGCGGTGATGGATCTGGGCGTGCTGCAGCAGTACGGCTCGCCCATCGAGGTCTACAACGAGCCGCGCAACGTCTTCGTCGCCAACTTCATGGGTAGCCCGAGCATGAACCTGGTGCCGTGCCGGCTCGCCGGCGGGAACGGCAGCTACGCGCTCGATTTCGGCGAAGGCGGCAGCGCAGCGGTGGAGGACGGGGGGCTCAAGCGGCGCTGCGATGCGGCGCGGGATGCTGCGCTGATCTTCGGCGCCCGGCCGGAAGACCTGGAGATCGAGCCGACGGGCAACACCGCGCCCGGCATCGAGGCGACGGTGACCTTCGTCGAGCCCATCGGCCCGCGCACCATCGTTCATCTGGCTGCCGGCGAGCGCCGGCTGAAGATCGCCAAGGGCAAGATGTACGGCATCGAGCTCGGCGCCCGGGTGAAGGCGGTGCTGCCGCCGGGCAAGTGCCACCTGTTCGATGCGGGGACGGGCGAGGCGCTGGGCCATGCCTAGCGTGGCCTGGTCTCCGCCACTGGTCTAGGGGAGAGCGTCGACAGCGATATGGCCCGGCTGGAACTGAGGAACGCGAGCAAGTCCTACGGCAAGACCGTGGCGGTGAAGGACATCGACCTGGTCGTCGAGGACAACGAGTTCTTCTGCATCTTCGGCCCGCCGAGCTCCGGCAAGACGACGATCCTGCGGCTGCTGCTCGGGCTGGTGGCGCCTGACGAAGGCGAGATCGTCATCGGCGAAACGCCCGTGAGCGAACAGGGGCCGAAGGAGCGCAATCTGGCGATGGTGTTCCAGAACCTCGCGCTCTTTCCGCACATGAGCGCCGGGCAGAATCTCGCCTTCCCACTGGTCGAGCGGAAGCTGGAGAAGGCCGCGATCATGGCGCGCGTGGCCGAGGTGGCGGAGACGCTGCACATCACGCCGCTTCTGGACAAGCCGCCGGCGCACCTAAGCGGGGGCGAGCGCCAGCGAGTGGCCATCGGCCGGGCTCTGGTGCGTGACCCTGCGGCCTTCCTGATGGACGAGCCGATCGCGGCGCTCGACGCCAGGCTGCGCGAGGAGATGCGGGTCGAGCTCAAGCGCCTCCAGCGGGAGCTGCATCACACCATCGTCTACGTCACCCACGACCAGGAGGAGGCGATGTCGATCGCGGATCGCATCGCCGTCATGGAGGCCGGCGAGATCCGCCAGGTGGGGACGCCGGCGGAGATCTACAACCTGCCCAACAGCCGCTACGTGGCCGAGCTGATCGGCGCGCCGCCGATGAACTTCGTGGATGGTGCGCTCGTGGACGGCGGCCGCTTCGAGGGGCGCGACGTGCCGCTTGCGATCACGCTGGAGGGTGCGGAGGGGAGGGGGCCTGCGGCGCTCGCGGTGCGGCCCGAAGACCTGGAGATCGACACCTCCGGCACCATCGGGAACGGCGGCATCGAGGCTTCGATCTATGAGGTGGAGCCGCTGGGAGCGTTCACCATCGTGGACGTGAGCGCGGGCGAGCAGATCCTCAAGGTGCAGGCGCCGGGCCAGCCTCGGTTCGGCCTCGGCGAACGGGTGAGCCTGGTCCTCGATCCCGACCGCTGCCACCTCTTCCAGGGCGAAACCGGGGACCTCATTCGATCCGCCCGCTGAGGGGCGCAAGGACGTTGCCTGCGGCTGGTCCGTCGCGGTAGGGTAGAAATTAGGTACCTCTTTCTACCCTTGAGGATGAGATGGGCCTCAACATCAAGAATGACGAGACTTGCCGGCTGGCCCGCGAGCTCGCGCAGCTCACCGGCGAGAGCATGACCGGCGCCATCACCGTCGCACTCCGCGAACGGCTGGAGCGCGAGACAAATGCGCGCAGCGTGGAGGCGCGTCTCAAGGCCATGCGCGCCATCGCGAAGCGTTGCGCAAAGAATCTCAAGCCAGGACCTTCGGCGGTGGAGCACGGCGACCTGCTCTATGACGAGCGGGGCCTGCCCAAGTGATTGTGGACAGTTCGGCAGTCCTTGCCGTTCTCCTCGACGAGCCGGACGCCGAACACTTTGACACGGTGATCGCGAACGCTCATGCGTGCCGCATGTCGCTCGCCAACGTCTTCGAGGCCTCCATTGTCATGGAAGGTCGCGGTGGCGAATTGGCAGGCCAACATCTGGACTCGTTTCTGGATAGCGCCGAGATCGAACAGGTGCCTGTGACAGCCGAGCACGTGTCAGCAGCCCGCCAAGCCTGGCGGCGCTTCGGCAAGGGCAATCATCCGGCGGCGCTGAACTTCGGCGATTGCTTCGCCTACGCCCTCGCCGAGGTGACCGGCGAGCCGCTGCTGTTCAAGGGCGACGACTTCGCTCTGACCGATGTCGAGGCGGCGTAGGCGACGCCTACATGTTCTGCAACAGGTGAATCAGGCTGGAGGTGTCCCAGCGGTTGCCGCCGCGCTGCTGGACGTGGGCGTAGAACTGGTCCACCAGCATCGACATCGGCAGGAGCGCGCCGTTCTTCTTGCCCTCCTCGAAACAAAGGCTGAGATCCTTGCGCATCCAGTCGACCGCAAAGCCGAACTCGAACTCGCCTTTCAGCATGGTCGAGCCGCGGTTCTCCATCTGCCAAGACTGCGCCGCGCCCTTGGAGATGACATCCAGCACGGTTTCCCCGTCCAGCCCTGCCCGTTGGGCGAAGTTGAGGGCTTCGGCGAGACCCTGAACGACGCCCGCGATGCAGATCTGGTTCACCATCTTGGTGAGCTGGCCGTTCCCCGCCGGCCCCATGTGGGTCACGTTGCGCGCGAACGCGTCGATCACCGGCTGGGCGCGGGTGAACTCGGCCTCGTCGCCGCCCACCATCACCGTCAGCACGCCGTTCTCGGCGCCCGCCTGGCCGCCTGACACCGGCGCGTCGAGGAAGCCCACGCCCCGCTCCCTGGCTGCGGCGTAGACCTCGCGGGCGACCACGGCGGAATCGGTCGTGTGGTCGATGAAGATGGTGCCTTCCGCCATGCCGGCGAGCGCACCCTCCTCGCCGTAGACGACGGCGCGCAGGTCGTCGTCGGCACCGACGCAGGCGAACACCATCTCTGCGCCCTGGGCGGCAGCGGCTGGGGTCGGGGCGGTCCGGCCTTGGTGGGTTTCGGTCCACTGCTTGGCCTTGGCAGTGGTCCGGTTGTAGACGGTGACCTCATGGCCCGCTTTCGCGAGGTGCCCCGCCATGGGAAACCCCATCACGCCGAGCCCGAGAAACGCCACCCTGGTGCCCCCGCCATCACTCATAATTCGTCCTCCCCGCCGGCTTCCCGCGCCAAAGCGCGGCATCCTAGCCACGCCGCAACAGGCGAGCAATGACGGCCCCGCTGCCCGTCTATTGACGCAGATCAAAGCGCTGGCGTGTGCGCGCTTCAGACTGGCCTTGCGGGAGTCTGCCGTCGCACATCACGGGAGACGATCGCCCACTCGCCACGACGTGCATGCCATGACAGCGGGTTCGTTTTCCGGCGCGAGGCGCCGCAGGGTCGCGGTGCGCGTGCCCTACCACGCGATGAGCCTGGTGGCGTCGTTGCTAGTGCTGGCGCTTCTTTCCCATGTTGCCGGCGAAGCCCACGCCGCCGTCAAGCTCAGCAGCGCACTCACCAAGGTGGAGCCCACCGAGCTCGTGCCGGGGGCCGACCGGTTCGGCCCGGTCGAAGGGGCGCCGCCCCGCGCGCAAGCGCTCGAGGGGTCCTCGCTCAGGGGCTACGTGTTCCTCAACACCGACGTCGCGGGCGCCGTGGGGTATTCGGGCAAGCCCATTCACCTGCTCATCGGGCTCGACACCGAGGGCACGATTACGGGCGCGGTGCTGCACAAGCACCACGAGCCCATCGTCCTGATCGGCATACCCGAGCGCCGGATCAAGAGCTTCATCGCTGACTACGTCGGGCGCAACGTGCGCGAGTTCCTGGAGGAACGGGACGCCAGCGACCGCTCGCTCGACATCATCGCCGGCGCCACGGTCACAATCTTGGTGATCGACGACGCCATCCGCCGCTCGGCGCTGCGGATGGCGCGCGCGCTTGGCCTCGCCGGCCTCGGCGGGGAGCAGGCGTCCGGTGCGCCGACCCGGGGCGAGGTCGACACCGCCCAGGAGGGCGTCGACGACTGGATGACCCTGATCGGCGACGGCTCGGTGCGCCGGCTCAACCTCAGCGTCGGCGAGGTGACCGCCGACTTCGCCGCCGCAGGCAAGGACAAGGCTGCCGCCCGGCCCGAGAGCGACGACCCGGAAGCCCGCTTCATCGACCTTTACGCGGCGGAGGTCAGCGTGCCGATCATCGGTCGCAGCCTGCTCGGCGACGCCGAATACGAGAACCTCCGCGCCCGACTGGAACCCGGCCAGCATGCCCTGCTGATCGCCGCCAACGGTCTCTATTCGTTCAAGGGCTCGGGCTTCGTGCGCGGCGGAATCTTCGACCGCGTCCAGCTGGTCCAGGGCGACGGCAGCACCCGCTTCCGCGACCGCCAATACAAGCACCTGGGCGAGGTGGCAGCGGATCTCGCGCAGCCCTTCGCCGAGGTGGCTCTCTTCGTGGTGCCGGCCTCCGCCGAGTTCGACCCCGTTGCGCCGTGGACGCTCCAACTCCTGGTGCAGCGCGCGATCGGCGCGCTCGACAAGGATTTCCTGCTCTACGAGCTCTCCTATACGCTGCCCGCGCGGTATCTGAAGCCGTTGCCGGGCCCGGCGCCGGCGGCTGACACCGACTCGACTGCCGCCGGCGCCACCTTCGACGGACCGGAGGCGGCGCCCGAGCTCTGGCGGCGAATCTGGGAAGACCGCATCGTCGACGTAGCGGTGCTCGGCGCGGCCATGATCGCGCTCACCCTGATCTTCTTCTTCCAGGACTGGTTCGCGCGCCGGCCCAAGCTCGCCACGGGTGTGCGGGTGGGGTTCCTGCTCTTCATCGTCGCCTGGCTCGGCGGCTTCGCCCAGGCCCAGCTCTCGGTGGTCAACATCATGACCTTCGGCAACGCGCTGATCACCGAGTTCCGCTGGAGCTACTTCCTGATGGACCCGCTGATCTTCCTGCTCTGGTGCGGCACCGCGCTCGCGCTGATCTTCTGGGGCCGGGGCGTGTTCTGCGGCTGGCTCTGCCCTTTCGGTGCGCTGCAGGAGCTGCTGAACAAGGTCGCGCGGCTCGCGCGGGTGCCCCAATTGACTCTGCCCTGGGGCCTGCACGAGCGACTCTGGCCGGTGAAGTACGTGATCTTCATCGGCCTCGCCGGAGTCTCGCTGTACGACCTCGCCTTCGCCGAGCGCCTGGCGGAGGTCGAGCCATTCAAGACCACGGTGATCCTGCGCTTCGCGCACGACTGGCCGTTCGTGGCCTGGGCCGGCGTGCTGCTCGGCACCGGGCTCTTCATCGAGCGCTTCTTCTGCCGCTATCTCTGCCCGCTGGGAGCGGCGCTCGCGATCCCCGGCAAGATCAGGATCATGGAGTGGCTGCGCCGCCACAAGGAATGCGGGTCGCCCTGCCACCGCTGCGCCCAGGAGTGCATGGTGCAGGCCATCCATCCCGACGGGCACATCAACCAGAACGAGTGCCTCTACTGCCTGCATTGCCAGCAGGTCTATCACGACGAGCACCGCTGCCCGCCGATGATCCAGCGCCGCCTCCGTCGCGAGCGGCGCCGAGCGCGCGCGTCCGCAAACATCACCGTTCCACCCACGACAACCGCAAGTCCACCCGGCACAGCAACGAGTCCCTGATGCCAAGCAAAGAGGAGAAAGCCATGTCGAACAAAGAGAATCCGGAGAAGACCGGCGTCACACGCCGCGATCTGATCGGCAGTACGGCCAAGATCGCCACCGTCGGCGGGGTGGTCGCCGCCGGGGTCGCCGGGGTCACGCCCGCCGAACCGCCGCGCAAGGCGCACGCCGCGACCGAGGCAGGCTCTGCCTACGTGGGGCCGGGGCAGCTCGACGAATACTACGGCTTCTGGTCGAGCGGACAGTCCGGTGAGGTGCGCGTCTTCGGCGTGCCCTCCATGCGGGAGCTCCTGCGCATTCCAGTGTTCAACCGCTGCAGCGCCACCGGTTGGGGGCTCACCAACGAGAGCCGCAAGATCATGACCGAGGGGCTCACGCCCGAGACCCGGAAGTTCCTCGAATCCCGCGGTGGCATCTACACCAACGGCGACGCGCACCACCCGCACATGTCGTTCACCGATGGCACCTACGACGGGCGCTATGTCTGGATCAACGACAAGGCGAACACCCGCGTGGCGCGAATTCGCTGCGACGTGATGAAGGTCGACAAGATCGTGGAGATCCCCAACGCCAACGACATCCACGGCCTGCGGCCCCAGAAATACCCGCGCACCGGCTACGTTTTCTGCAACGGCGAGCACGAGATTCCGCTGCCCAACGACGGGTCCGTGCTCAACGATCCGTCGCAGTACATCGCGATCTTCACCGCGCTCGACGGCGATACCATGGAGGTGGCCTGGCAGGTGATCGTCGACGGCAACCTCGACAACGTGGATGCGGACTATCAGGGCAAGTACGCGGTCTCCACCTGCTACAATTCAGAGATGGGCATGAACCTGGAGGAGATGACCGCCGCCGAGCAGGACTGGGCCGTCGTCTTCAACATCGCCCGCATCGAGCAGGGGGTGAAGGACGGCGACTACACCATGCACGGCGGCGTGAAGGTGCTCAACGGCCGCAAGGGGTCGCCCTACACCCGCTACATCCCGATCTCCACCAGCCCCCACGGCGTCAACACCGCGCCCGACGGCCACCACATCGTCATCAACGGCAAGCTGTCGCCGACCGTCTCGGTGATCGACGTGCGCCGCCTCGACGACTTGTTCGACGACAAGATCGCACCGCGCGACGTGATCGTCGCCGAGCCCGAGCTCGGCCTTGGGCCGCTGCACACCGCCTTCGACGGGCACGGCAACTGCTTCACGACGATCTTCCTCGACAGCCAGGTCTGCAAGTGGAACATGGATGCCGCCATCCGCCAGTACAACGGCGAGGAGGTGGACCCGATCGTCGAGAAGATCGACGTACACTACCAGCCGGGGCACAACCACACCTCCATGGGCGAGACCAAGGAGGCGGACGGCAAGTGGCTGGTTTCGCTCAATAAGTTCTCGAAGGACCGGTTCATCAACGTGGGCCCGCTCAAGCCCGAATGCGAACAGCTCATCGATATCTCAGGCGACAAGATGGAGCTGGTCCACGACGGCCCCACGTTCTCGGAGCCCCACGACTGCATCATCGTTCATCGCTCCAAGGTGAACCCGAATCAGATCTGGGACCGCGAAGACCCGACTTGGGAGGAGGCGCGCCAGCAGGCGGCGGCGGACGGCGTCGATCTGGACTGGGGCGAGGACGTGATCCGCGACGGCAACAAGGTGCGGGTCTACATGTACTCGATCGCGCCCGCCTTCAGCCTCGAAACCTTCGAGGTGAACGAGGGCGACGAGGTCACCGTCTACATCACCAACCAGGACGATGTGGACGACCTCAGCCATGGTTGGAGCCTCTCCAACTACGGCGTGGCCATGGAGGTGGCGCCTCAGGCGACGGCGTCGGTGACTTTCACCGCCGACCGGCCCGGCGTGCACTGGTTCTATTGCCAGTGGTTCTGTCATGCGCTGCACATGGAGATGCGCGGGCGCATGTTCGTGAAGCCGAAGTCCGCCTGATGCGCGTGCGGTGCGCGGCGCTCGCTCTCGGTGCGGCGGTGGCGTTGCTTGCTACCGCCGCGGGCGAGGTGGGCGCCGCGCCCGCCGCCGTCATCGAGGTCTCGCCCGGCGAAGGGGCGCTGCAGGCCGCGCTGGATGGCGCCACGCCCGGCGCGGTGCTGCGGCTCGCGCCGGGCCTCTACCCGGGCCCGGTCGTCATCGACCGGACGCTGACGCTGGAGGGAGAGCCCGGCGCCATCCTCGACGGCGGCGGCACCGGCCGGGTGCTCAGCGTCGCCGCGCCGGACGTTGTGGTGCGTGGGCTCATCGTCCGCAACTCCGGCACGAGCCTCGCCGAGACTGACGCCGGCATCTTCCTCGACAAGCCGGCCAAAGGCGCGCTGATCGAAGGCAACCGGCTGGAGAACAACCTGTTCGGCATCTACCTGCATGGCGCCAGGAACGCGCTGGTGCGCGGCAACGAAGTGATTGGCAATCGCGACTTGCGCATGAGCGAGCGCGGCAACGGCATTCACCTCTGGGCGGCTAAGGGCTCGGTGGTGGAGGACAACGACGTGCGCTACGGCCGCGACGGCATCTTCGTCACCACCAGCCGAAAGAACACGTTCCGCAACAACCGCTTCCGCGACCTGCGCTTCGCCATTCACTACATGTACACGCACGACAGCGAGGTGAGCGGCAACGTCTCCCACGACAACCACGTGGGCTACGCACTGATGTATTCCGACCGGCTCCGCGTGTTCGACAACCGCTCCACGGGCGACCGTGACCACGGCTTCCTGTTCAACTTCACCAACAAGTCGCGCATCGAGCGCAATCTCGTGCGCGCCGGCCGCACCAAGTGCGTCTTTCTCTACAATGCGAACCGCAACGTGCTCAGCGGCAATCTGTTCGAGGGTTGCGCCATCGGCATCCACTTCACCGCAGGCTCCGAGGGCAATCGCATTGCGGGCAACGGCTTCGTCGGTAACGCGACCCAAGTGAAATACGTCGGCACGCGCCATGTCGAGTGGTCCGCCGACGGCGTCGGCAACTACTGGAGCGACAATCCCGCCCTCGATCTCGACGGCGACGGCATCGGCGACGTGCCCTACAGGCCCAACGACCTCGTCGACCAGGTGGTCTGGCGCCACCCGCTGGCCAAGCTGCTGCTCACCAGCCCCTCGGTACGCATCCTGCGCTGGGCTCACGACCGCTTCCCCTCCATCTATCCGGGCGGCGTGATCGATTCCGCCCCTCTCATGCGCCCGCCCGCGCTCGGGACCGGCTGATGGAGGGACCCGCGCTCGCGCTGGAGGCGGCGACCAAAACCTACGGTCGGCAGCCGGCGGTCGATGCGGTGACGCTCGACCTCGCGCCGGGGGAGCGGCTCGCGCTGCTCGGCCACAACGGCGCCGGCAAGACCACGCTGCTCAAGCTGGCGCTGGGCCTCACGCGGGCCGACGGCGGCACGGTGACAACGCTGGGCTGCGCGCCCGGAAGCCCGGCCTGGACCGCGGCGAAGCGCTCGATCGGCTTCCTGCCCGAGAGCGTGGCCTTCCTCGGCTCCATGACCGGGCGGGAGACCATCCGCTTCTACGGCCGGCTGAAAGGTGTGGGGCACGCTGCCTGCGAGGAGACGCTGGCCCACGTCGGCCTCGCCAGGGTGGCGGGCAAGCGGGTCAAGACCTACTCCAAAGGGATGCGTCAGCGCCTGGGCTTCGCGCAGGCGATCCTGGGTGCGCCCCGGCTCCTGGTCATGGACGAGCCCACGGGCGGGCTCGACCCGGAGTCGCGCCAGGCCTTCCACGAGACGCTGCACGAGCTGGCCGGCGAGGGCACCGCCATCATCCTCTCCTCACACGTGCTGACCGAGGTCGAGGCCGGGACCGACCGCATCGCGATCATGCGCGAAGGCATGCTCGCCGCCTGCGGTACGGCGGACGAGCTCAAGCGCCGGGCCGGGCTCGCAGTCACGATCCGCGTGGCCGTGCGCCCGGGCGGCGGCGCCCGCCTCGCGAGCGCCCTGGGCGGCCGGTCGTCGGAGCGGATCAACGATCACGCGGTGGAGCTCCGCTGCACTGCCGGCGAGAAGCGCGCCTTGGTCGAGCGCATTCTGGGCCTAGGCGACGAGGTCGAGGATATCGAGATCGTTCCGCCCGGCCTCGATGCGGTGTATGCGCGCTTCGGCGGCAGCGGCGGCAGCGAGAGGGAGAACGCGCCGTGAATGCGGTCGCCGCCATCGCGGGGCACGAAGTCCTGGCCGGCATCCGCAACCGGTGGATGCTCGCCGCCTCCCTGCTGCTCGGCGTGTTGGCACTGACTCTTGCGTTTATCGGCAGCACGCCGGCCGGGCCGGTCGCGGCCTCGCCGCTGGCCATCACGGTGGTCAGCCTCTCCAGCCTCTCGGTCTTTCTGGTTCCGCTCATCGGGCTATTGGTGAGCTACGACACTCTGGTGGGCGAGATCGAGCGGGGCACGATGCCGCTGCTGATGACCTACCCGGTCACCCGCTGGCGCATCGTGCTCGGCAAGTTCACGGGCCAGGTCGCGATCCTTGCCATCGCCACAGTCGTGGGCTTCGGCGTGGCCGCGCTGGTCACGGGCCTCGGCGAAGGCGGCGATGCCGAGGCGTGGCGAGCCTTCGGGGTTATGGTCGGCGGCTCGATCCTGCTGGGTGCCGCCTTCATCGCGCTCGGCACGCTCTTCAGCGCCGTGGTGGCCGAGCGCGGCACGGCGGCCGGGGTCTCGGCGGCGGCATGGCTGATCTTCGTCGTGCTCTTCGACATGGCGTTGCTCGCCATCCTGGTGGCGGACGAGGGGCAGGTGGTCTCGGGCGATCTCTTCCGCGTGCTGCTCCTGCTCAACCCGACCGACGTCTATCGGATGCTGACGCTTGCGGGCTCGGAGACAGTGGGCGCGCTCTCCGGCATGGCGGGAGTGAGCGCCGAGGCCGCCTTCGGCCACGCGCTCCTGTTTCCGGTCATGGCGCTCTGGATCGCGGTACCGCTCGGGCTCGCGGGCCTCCTGTTCGGGAGGAAGGAGCTGTGAGACGCGCGCTGGCCCTGCTGTCCATCGGCCTGCTCGCGCTCACGGGCGTCGCCGGCTGCGGCGAGGACGACGATGTCGTGGCCAAGCCCACTCCGGTGGAACCCACACGCGAGGCCTCCGGCCACTATTGCGGCATGATCCTGGTCGATCACAGCGGGCCCAAGGCGCAGGTTCACCTGCCCGGCGAGCCAGAGCCGGTGTGGTTCTCCTCGGTGCGAGACGCGATCGCCTTCACTATGCTGCCGGAAGAGCCGCGTAACTACACCGCGATCTACGTCAACGACATGGGCGTGGCGCAGTGGGATGCGCCCGAGCCCGGCACCTGGATCGATGCGGCCGGCGCCTCGTACGTGATCGGGAGCGACCGGATGGGCGGCATGGGTGTGCCCGAGGCGGTGCCGTTCGCGACGCGCGAGGCTGCCGCGCGCTTCGTGGCGGAGCACGGCGGGCGCATCGTCGCGCTCACCGAGGTGCCAGAGAGCTACATCTTCGCCTACGCCGACGGGGACGACACTGCGATGCCGGCGCACGGAGATCACCAATGACGCGCTGGCCCGGTGCCGCGCCCACCCGGCGGCGCTTCGTCGCCATCGCAGCGGCGGCCGCCGGTCTGCCGTTTGCGGCGATCCGGGCGGGCGCCGAGACGGTGCATCTGCACCGCTGGTCCGGTATCGCGTTGGGCGCTGCGGCAGAGATCGTCCTCTACGAACCCGACGCTGCCCGCGCGCGCCGGCTGATCGCGCGCTGTGTCGCAGAAATCGACAGGTTGGAAGACGTATTCAGCCTCTACCGGCCCGAGAGCGCCATCAGCCGCCTGAACCGGGACGGCCGCCTCACTGCACCGCCCCTGGAGTTGGTGGCGCTGTTGGCCGAGGCACGCTCCTATTCGGAGCGGACGGGGGGCTCCTTTGACGTCACCGTGCAGCCGCTCTGGCGCCTCTATGCCGCGCACTTCGCACATGCGGGCGCCGATCCGCGCGGGCCGGCAGAGACCGCGCGCGCCAGGGCGCAAGCGTTGGTGGACTACCGGGCCGTCGAGATCGGACCTGCCGAGGTCCGCTTGGGCCGGCTGGGGATGGCGGTCACCCTCAACGGTATCGCCCAGGGCTATATCACCGACCGCGTCGCGACACTTCTTCAAGATGCTGGCATGACCGATGTTCTCCTCGACATTGGAGAAGTCCGGGCGCTCGGCCGCCATCCCGACGGGCGCCCCTGGCATGTCGGCCTCCGCCGCGCAGCCGAGCCCGAGACGGTTGCACGCACCGTCAAGCTGACCCACCGCGCCGTCGCCACCTCGGCCGGCATCGCGAGCCCGTTCGAGCCCAGCGGCCGCCACCACCACCTGTTCGACCCCGCGACCGGCAGGCCCGCGCAGACGGCGGGGCAGGTCTCGGTGATCGCGCCCCGTGCCACCATGGCTGACGCGCTCTCCACCGCGCTCGCCGTCTCCTCGCCCGCGCGCGCTGCCGCTTACACCGCCCGCTTCCCCGAGATCGAAGTACTGACCGACGGTCCTCAGAGCGTCGTGAAGAGGTAGATGCCGGCGGCGACCATGGCGACGCCGCCAGCGCGCGCCACCCACTCGCCCTTGGGCATGAGTTTTTCGGCGACGACGAAGACCGTGATCGCCGCTACCCAGGCGAGGTTCATCACCCCGCCGACGAACAGCAGCCCCATCACGAAGCCGCAGCAGCCGAGGCAGAAGGCGCCGTGGCCGAGGCCCATGCGGAACGCGCCCGCCCGGCCCGGCCGCCAGTGCCCCATGATGAAGGCCATGGGAGAGCGGCAATGTTTGAGGCAGGCGTACTTGAGCGGCGTCCACTGATAGACGCCGGCGGCGATGAACAGCACGCCGCCGAGGATCGTGCTGGTGGAGACCATCATCGGCGAGAGCAGCGCCGCGTTCTGCAGGCCCCACTGCATGATCGTCGCGGCCACGCTGAACGCCGCCCAGACCAGGACGTAGCCGAGCGCGAAGAGCGTGGTCGCGGTGTATGCGCGGCCCGTGCCTTGCGAGCGGTCCACGCGGGCGAAGATCAGGATCATCGGCGCCGCGCTCGGCAGCATCATGGCCACCATCATCACCGCCCACATGGCCCACATCAGCAGGCCGTCGGTCACGCTCCAGGCCTGCATCTGCATCATGGCGCCGTCCGCGTGCGCCATGTCGCCGCTCATATCGAGCGCCATGTCGATGAGGTAGAGCCAGGCGAGCCCAGCGGCGACCGCGAGGCCGGCCAGCACCACCAGCCGGTCCCGTCTCGCGATCCCCTCGATCACGGGTGTTGCCGCCGCGCTTTCAGTCGCACTTGGCCGTGAGGCCGCCGTCCACGACCAGATCGGCCGCCGTCACGTACCCGGCATCGTCCGAGGCCAGATAGAGCGCCGCGTGGGCCACGTCCCAGCCGGAGCCCATGCGGCCCATGGGCACCTGGGCGTGACGCTTGGCGACCAGCGCTTCGAGGTCGCCCGCGCCGTACTGGGCCGCGAGGCGGGCTTCCACCAGCGGTGTGTGCATCAGCCCGACGGAGATCGAGTTGCAGCGCACACCGCGCGCCGCGTACTGCAACGCCACCGCCTTGGTAAACTGTACCAGCCCGGCCTTGGCCGCCGCGTAGGCTGCGTGGTGGTTGCCGATGAAGCGGAGCCCGGCCACCGAGGAAATGTTGACGATGGCGCCGGCGCCCTGCGCCTCCATGATCGGGAGCGCACAGCGCGTGGTGAGGAAGGCGCTGGTGAGGTTGAACTCGAGCTGCCCGGCCCAGTCCTCCTCGCTGAGCTCGACCGGGCCGCCGGGCACCGAGCCCCCCACGTTGTTGACGAGCACGTGCAGCCCGCCCCAATGCTCGCAGACCTCGGACATCACCCGCTCGATCTGAGAGCTGTCGGTCACGTCGGCGGTTTCGACGGCGCAGGCGTTGCCCTCGCTCTCGATGATCTGCCGCGTCGCTTCGGCGGCCCTCGTGTCGCGGTCGACCGCAACGACGCGCGCGCCTTCGCGGGCGAAGAGTACGGCGGTGGCGCGGCCGTTGCTCCAGCCGGGGCCGACCGAGCCTGCGCCTGTGATCAATGCAACCTTGCCGCCGAGACGCCCTGCCATGGCGTCACTCTACCACCCGGCCGTTGTCAACGCAGGCCGGACGCTTGCTCCTCCATGAAGGCCGTCACCTCGGCGTGGCTCGGCTGGGGCGCGATGGCGCCGACTCCGGTGGCGGTGAGCGCGCCCACCGCGTTCGCGTACCGACCTGCTTCGTTGAGCCCTGCATCGCGGAGCAGGGACAGGAGGAACCCGGCACTGAACGCATCGCCTGCCCCGGTGGCGTCGACCGCGTCGATCCTCCAGGCTGGGACGTGCAAGCGCTCTCCCGTATCGCTGCTGATCTGGCAGCCGTCGGCCCCGAGCTTCGCCACCGCGAGCCTCGGCCGCTCGCCGACGATGCGATCCAGGACGTCCTCGAACGGGGTCTCGCCGAACAGGTGGGTGGAATCTTCCTCGCTCACGAACACAACGTCGGCGAGGTCCAAGGCAACCTCGAAGTTGCGGCGCAGGGTCTCACTGTCCGAAAGCACCGGGCGCACGTTGGCATCGTAACTGACGGCGGTGCCGGCCTTCCGCGCGAGCTCCATCGCAACCCGTACCGCCTCCGCTGACGAGCGAGAGATCGCCTGGGAGATTCCGCTCGCGTGGAGGACGCGGGCGCTGCCTACATAGTCCGGATCGATGTCCGCACCCGCGAGATGGCTCGCCGCCGAGCCGCGCCGGACGTAGTCGAAGCGGTGCTTCCGATCCTCCGAATAGGTGACGAAGTAGAGACCGGTGTGGTGGTCCTCGTCGAGAATGACGCGGCTCGCGTCGACTCCGTGGGTCTCCAGCATCGCGACGAAGGCGTCGCCGAAGGCATCCCGCCCCACCCGCGTGACGTAGCCGCACGCGCCTCCGAGCCGCGCGGCTGCGAGCACGAAGTTGGCCGTGTCTCCGCCCCAGCCGTAGCGGAACCGGTCGACATCGCCTAGCCGGCCGGCCGACTCTGCGGCCAACTCCACGAGCGGCTCTCCGATGGCGATCAGGTCGGGCACGCGGCGCCTCCACGATGCGAACGCGCAATCATGGTGAGCGATACGGCCGCCGGGTCAACGGTGGAAGAAGTCGTAAGCCGTTGCGTGCGCATCTGCCGCGTGCCGCGCGTGCGTGATAGGGTGCGCGCGCCGCGAAAGCGGGCGTGTCGAGCGGGATGGGACGGGACATGAGGGATCGGGCGCGGGTGGTGGTGATCGGCGGCGGCATCGTCGGCTGCAGCGTGCTCTACCATCTGGCGAAGCTCGGCTGGTCCGACGTGACGCTGGTGGAGAAGACCGAGCTTACCGCAGGCTCCACCTGGCACGCCGCAGGGCTGCTGCCGCTCTTCAACATGAGCTACAGCGTCGCCCAACTGCACAAATACTCGATCGACCTCTACCAGCAGCTTGAGGAAGAGACCGGCCAGGCGGTGAGCTTCCACCGCACCGGCAACTTGCGGCTCGCCACCAACCGGGAGCGGATGGACGAGTACCAACACTATTGCGGCACGGCGAACACCATCGGCGTGCCCTTCGAGCTGATCGGACCCAACGAGATCGGCATGCTCTGGCCGCTCTGCAAACTCGATGGCCTGGTCGGCGCGCTCTTCCACCCCGACGACGGCCACGTGGCGCCGGCGGACGTGACCCAGGCATTGGCCAAGGGCGCGCGCGACCGGGGCGCCGAGATCAACCGCAACACCGAGGTGACGGGCATCGAGCGAACCCGTGCCGGCGAATGGCTGGTCAGGACCACGCGAGGCGACATTACCTGCGAGACGGTGGTGACGGCCACCGGCTCCTGGGCCCGGCAGGTGGGCGCCATGGTGGGCCTCGACCTGCCGACGATCCCGGTGGAGCACCAGTACCTCGTCACCGACACGATCCCGGAGCTGGAAGAGCGCAGGGAGCAGGGCCTGCCCGAGATGCCTGTTCTGCGGGAGACCGACGCCTCCTACTACATGCGGGAGGAGCGCCAGGGCCTCATCCTCGGGCCTTACGAGAAAGGCGCGCCGGCCTGGGCGGTGGACGGTGTGCCCGAAGGCTTCGGGCAGGAGCTTCTGCCTCCGGACCTCGAGCGCCTGGAGCCTCATATCGAGGCCGCGATCGAGCGCGTGCCCGCGTTCGGCCGCGCCGGCATCAAGGACTGCGTCAACGGCCCCATCCCCCACACGCCGGACGGCAACCCACTCATCGGACCGGCCTACGGCCTTCCCAACTTCTGGCTGGCGGAAGGCTTCGCATTCGGCATCACCACCGCCGGCGGCGCCGGCTGGCAGCTTGCGGGCTGGATCGCCGACGGCGAGCCCTCCATCGACATGCTGGCGGTGGACCCCCGCCGCTTCGGCGCCTATGCCAACAAGCAATACACCAAGGTGAAGAGCGAGGAAGTCTATTCGCACTTCTACGTTCTCCACTACCCGGACGAGGAGCGCCCGGCGGCGCGTCCCGCCAAGACCAGTCCCTGCCACGAGCGGCTGGCGGCCCAAGGCGCGGTCTGGGGCCAGCGCTATGGCTGGGAGCGGCCCAACTGGTTCGCGACCGAAGGCACCGAGCCCAAGGACGACTGGAGCTTTCGCCGTACCAACTACTTTGGGCCCGTGGGCGACGAGTGCCGTGCCGTGCGCGAGCGCGCCGGCCTCGTCGACATCACCGGCTTCTCCAAGTTCAGGGTGTCGGGGCCGGGGGCGGAGGCCGCGCTCGACCGTGTGCTCGCCAACCGGCTGCCGGCGAAGGGAGGGCGCATCAAGCTGGCCCATGCGCTTACCGCGACCGGCGGCGTGCGCTCCGAGTTCACGGTGCTGCGCGAGGGGCCCGACTCCTTCTACCTCGTAAGCTCGGCTGCGGCCGAGCGCTACGACCACGATTTCCTGCTGCGCCACGTGGCCGGCGAGGGCGTGAGGATCGAGAACATCACCACCGCCCATGGCGTGCTCGTGCTGGCGGGCCCGCGCTCCCGCGACATCCTCCAGACCGTGACCGACGCCGACCTCTCCAACGGCGCCTTCCCCTGGCTCACGGCGCAGCCCATCTCCATCGGCCTCGCACCGGCCACGGCGATGCGGGTCAACTTCGTGGGCGAGCTCGGCTGGGAGCTGCACCACCCGATCGAGTACCAGAACCGAATCTTCGACGCCCTGGTGGACGCCGGCGCCGAGCTCGGCCTCGCCATGTGCGGCATGCGGGCGATGGATTCGCTCCGGATCGAGAAATCCTACCGCATGTGGGGCCAGGACCTGACCATCGAGTATTCCGCCTTCGAGGCCGGCCTGGACCGCTTCGTCGCGCTCGACAAGGGCGACTTCGTGGGCCGCGACGCGCTGGTGGCCCAGCGCGAGGCGGGCGTGCCGCAGGACTTCGTAACGCTCGAAATCGAGGCCGACGATGCCGACCCCTGGGGCAACGAGCCGATCTACGACGGGGATACCGTGATCGGCCGCGCCACCTCCGGCGCCTTCGGCCACACGGTGGGCAAGAGCCTTGCGCTCGGTTACGTCGCCCGCGATCACGCGGTGCGCGGCCGCCGGCTCGCCGTCGAGATTCTGGGCGAGCGAAGGCCGGCGCGGATCGTCCCCAACTCGCCCGTGGACCCCGCCAACACACGGCTCCGCGCGTAAACCCCGCCCATCGGGGGCAACACACAGCATCAAGGAGACGACATGGCACTGGCCGAGCGCGACATCGACGTCGAAGGGCACCGGGTCCACCTCTGGGAGGGGGGCGAGGGCTTCCCCATCCTGATGCTGCACGGTTCCGGCCCCGGCGCGGGCACCATCGGCAACTGGCGGCTGGTGCTGGAGCCGCTGGCCGCGCGCTACCGCATCGTCGCCACCGACCTGATCGGCTTCGGCGCCTCCGGCCGCAAGAATGAGGAGCCCTATTTCGATCTGCCGCTCTGGCGGCGCCAGGCGCAGGCGGTGCTCGACCTGCTGCCCGCAGGCGAGGCCGGCGTGATCGGCCATTCGCTCTCCGCCAGCCTCGCGCTCGGGCTCGCCATGGACAATCCGCGCGTCAACAAGGTGATGACCACCGGCGCCATGGGCGCGCCCGCGCGCGCCAACCGCGAGACCGAGATTTGCTGGCGCTTCCCCGAGACGCGAGAGGAGCTGCAGGAGGCCGCGGAGATCCTGGTCCACGACCCCTCGGTGATCACCGACGCCTTCCTCGACGCCCGCATGGCGATCCTCCACGACGGCGCGTACGGCCCCTACTTCCGCAGCATGTTCGCGGGCGACAAGCAGCGCTACATCGACGAGGCGGTGCTGCCGCCGGACCGGCTGTCGGCGCTCTCCTGCCAGGTGATGATGCTCCACGGCCGCGACGACCGGCCCTTCCCCTGCGAAGAGAACACCCGAGTCCTCGCCCGCCACCTGCACAAGGCGGACACCTTCGTGATCGCCGAGTGCGGCCATTCGCCGGCACTGGAGCATCCTGATAAACTGCTGGCTGCGGCGCAGATGCTGTTCGGCTGAGGCTGGAAAGCACGCGATGGTAAGAGGATGGAGCGAGCGATGCGTAGACACATTCGATGCGGCCAGCTGTTCACCGGCACAGGCGACGGCGCCGAGCGCGACCGGACGGTGGTGACAGACGGCGAGCGGATCGCCTACGTCGGGCCGAGCGCGGGCGCGCCCGTGGTGGCGCCCGAGGACGAGGTGGTCGACCACTCCGGCCACTTCGTGCTGCCGGGGCTGATCGACATCCACGTCCACCTCTCCTACGGCAACGCCAAGACCGAGGAGGACATCGACCTCTACGCGCCGGTCGAGTTCCGCGCGCTGCGCGGGCTGGAGGCGGCGCAGCGGGTGCTCGCAGCGGGCTTCACCTCCATGGCCGATCCCACCACCAGCGGCCGGGTGACGCCCTCGATCCGCGACGCCATCGACGCAGGGCTCTTCGTCGGCCCCCGCATCACCTGCTCCGGTCGTCAAATCACCAACCGCCAGGGGCTCTCCGACTGGTATCCCACCTGGATCGGCGTGCCCGAGACCTCCATCGGCGTGCTCGCCCGCGACGCCAACGAGGGCATCGCCGAGATTCGCACCATGGCCAAGGACGGCGTGGACTTCATCAAGATCGCCATGGACGGCGATTCGATGAACCCGATGACCAGCGTCCTTGTCGCCGGCTACAACCAGGAAGAGACCACGGCGATGGTCGCCGAGGCCCACCGCCTCGGCAAGAAGGTGGTGGTGCACGCGCGGGGCGCCGAGGCCGTGCTCTATTCCGCCCGCGCCGGGGTCGACGTGATCCTCCACGCCGCCTGGATGGACGACGAGGGCCTGGAGGCGGTGGTCGAGAACGGCTGCATGATCTGCCCGACCTTCAGCCTGGTGGTGAACGACATCGACTTCACCCGGCCCGGCGACGGCTGCTATCCGGGTTTCCCCGACGCACACAAGCGCGAGATCGAGGCCGCCCAGCGCTCGCTGGTGAAGGCGCGCGACGCTGGCGTCACCTTCCTCTCCGGCACCGACTCCGGCTTCGCGGTCACGCCCTACGGCGAGTGGCACGCCCGCGAGCTTGAGCACATGGTCACCTACCTCGGCATCTCGCCGGCCGAGGCGCTCCGCTGCGCCACGGTCAACAACGGCACCTTCGTGCGCGAGGAAGGCCAGGTGGGTGCGCTGGAGCAGGGCCGCCTCGCCGACATCCTGGTCTTCGACGGCGACCCGCTCGCCGACATCACCCAGCTGCAGGACCGCAGCCGCATCCGCGAGATCGTCCTCGGCGGCGAGACGGTCAACCTCGCCATCAACCCGAAGGCGCAGCGGCTGCGCTCCGAGTTCTCCTACGAGATGTGGCACCAGGTCTACACGCAGGAGCGGATCGCCGAGATCGGCATGAACCGCCCGGTCCCGGCCGAGGCCGCCGAGTAGCGACCGCAGGCCGCTGCCGGGCTGCAGTCGGGCGGCGCGCCGGTGCGTCCCGGCGGGCCGCCTTCCTACTTGAGCCGGACGATCTGAAACGGGGAGCGTATCGCCATGCCCGTCATCAACCGTATCGCCGCCATCCACGACGACATGACGGCGTGGCGGCGCGACATCCACGCGCACCCGGAGCTCGGTTTCCAGGAGGAGCGCACGTCCGCCATCGTGGCCGAGAAGCTGGAATCCTTCGGCATCCAGGTGCATCGCGGGCTGGCGAAGACCGGGGTCGTGGGCATCCTCGAAGGCGCGCCGGGGGAGGGGGCCATCGCGCTCCGCGCCGACATGGACGCGCTGCCGATCCTGGAGGGCAACGACGTCGCCCACCGGTCGGTCAACGACGGCGCCATGCACGCCTGCGGCCACGACGGGCACACGACCATGCTGCTCGGCGCGGCGCGCTACCTCGCCGAGACCCGCAACTTCGCCGGCACGGTCTACTTCGTATTCCAGCCCGCCGAGGAAGGGCTCGGCGGCGGCGAGGCCATGGTCAACGAGGGCCTGTTCGAGCGCTTCCCGGCCAGCGCGGTCTACGGCATGCACAACTGGCCGGGCCTGCCGCCGGGCGAGATCGCGGTCCGCACCGGGCCGATGATGGCGGCCTGCGACGAGTTCACCATCACGGTCGAGGGCACCGGCGCCCACGGTGCCATGCCCCACCTCGGCCACGATGCCGTGGTTGCGGCGGCGCAGATCGTCACCGGCCTGCAGTCCATCGTCGCCCGCAACGTGGACCCGCTTGAGGCGGGCGTCGTCAGCGTCACCATGATCCACGGCGGCGACGCCTTCAACGTCATCCCGCAGGCCGTCGAGCTCGCCGGCACCGTCCGCACCTTCAAGCCGGAGGTGAGGGACCTGATCGCTACCAACATCGTGCGCGTTGCGGAGAGCACCGCCGCCGCCCTCGGCACCAAGGCCACGGCGAATGTGGAGGGGCGCTTCCCCGCCACGGTCAACACGGCGGACGAGACCGACCGCGCCGAGGCGGCTGCCGCCGACGTGGTCGGCAGGGAGCGCGTGCACCGCGACCTCGCCCCCTGCATGGGCTCCGAGGATTTCGCCTACATGCTGGAGGCCCGGCCCGGCAGCTACGTCTGGATCGGCAACGGCTTGGGCCCCGGCGGCTGCTTCCTCCACAACCCCGGCTACGACTTCAACGACGAGATCCTGCCCATCGGTGCGAGCTACTGGGCGACGCTGGTCGAGCGCGATCTCGGGGCGGGTTGACGTGAACGACACTGCCCGGCCGCGTCCTGCCGTCTGGGACTCCGAGGCGGCGCGGCGCGGGCTCGAGGCCGAGGGCTTCTGCCACGTGCCGGGTGTGCTGGACCCCGCCGCGCTGAGCGCGACCAGGGAGGCGGCGGAGGCGGCGCTCGGCACCGTCGATACCGACCACCGCGCGCAGTGGCGCTCGCAGGGGAGCCTCGTCCCCGTTGCCGACCACCCCACCTTCGCGCCGCTCATCGCCCATGCCGGCTTTCAGGAGATGTTCGGGCGCCTTGGCTTGCCTGGCACGCGCTTCTCCTCCGGCTACGTCATCAGCAAGCCGCCGGACGGGCCCGCGCTCTTCTGGCATCAGGACTGGTGGGGCTGGCAGCATCCGATCTCGCGCGAGAGCCGCATCGCCCAGGTCGCGCTCTTCCTCTACATGACCGACACCGCGCGCGAGAACGGCTGCCTCCGCCTCATCCCCGGCACCCACCGCAGGCCGCATGCGCTCCACGACCTGGTCGACGCCCACGACCCCACCCTCGCCGAGGTGCGCAACCCCGACGACGCCGCCTTCGCCCAGCACCCGGACGAGGTCGACGTGCCGGTGACGGCGGGCGATGTCGTCGTGGTCGACGCGCGGCTGATCCACGGAGCCCACCCCAACCGCTCGGGCCGCGAGCGCACCAACATCACGCTCTGGTGGCACCCGGACTACGAGGCGCTGCCGGCGCCGCTCCGAGCCCGCATCTGGAAGCTCTACCTGCGCGAGGAGATCGACACCGACGCCGCCCCCGGCCGTTCGCTCCGCCCCGACACCTGGCCCGAGCCCCAGCGCAGCCAGGTCACGCCCCTCCTCGTCACCGACCCCGGCCCGGTTGCGCCCGAGCCCTGGAACCGCACGCCACAGTACTAGCGCACGATCCAGCCAGACGGGCTACGCCTGTGTCAGCCACGAGAGGCACTGCTGCCACAGGCGGCCGTAGCCCTCCCACGAGACGAAGTCCGGGGGGCACCAGTGCGGGCCGATGTCCGAGGTCCAGGCGATGGCGCGGCCCTTGCCGTAGGCTCCCGTCGCCAGCAGGGGATGCCCGCCCGCTTCGTCCGGGACCCTGAGCAGAAGCTCCGCCCCCTCCTTCAGCGCGACTTCGTTGTAGCCCAGCAGCAGCGGCCACTCGGTGCCGAGGCCCGCGAGGATCGGATGAGCGGCAGGCCCCCGGACCTCCGCCCGGAACCCCTCCGGCACTTCGACCCGGTCGTCCCAGGGAAGGATCGTTACGGGCAGCACGTCTTCCACCGGCGTCCCCCGGTACCGGGCGCCTGCGTTGATGCCCTGGAAGCTGTAGTAGCCGCCGACCATCATCAGGCCCCGGCCCTCACCCACGTAGTCGCGGATGAGCTTGAGCCGGTTCGGCGTCGGCTTGCTCTCGATCCAGGTATCGGGATGCAGCAGCAGGGTGTTGGCGCCGATGTCGCTGAGGATGACGGCGTCGTATTCCCGGAGCCCGGCGAGCGTCGACGGAAAGTGCGCCTGCGCCTCGTGGGCCGGCATGTAGGTGAGCGCGAAATCACTGTCCGCCAGCGCCTCGGCCAGCGCCTCCGCGCCGCGATGAAAGGTGACCGTGGGAAACTGGTCGAAGCCCTTGATGTGGGTTGCGGTCGTCACCCACGATTCGCCCGCCAACAGTATCTTCGAACGGCCCATGCCGGCCTCCTCGCCTAATCTCCGTCGTTCCGCTCAGGCCACCCTCGCCGAGCGCCCGGCCCGAATGCTAGTCGATGCGCGAGGCCGTCTCCAGCGGGGCGCCGCATAGGCGGCCCGGACGGCGCGCACGCGCCGCGCGCCGCGCCGACAGTCGAGGAGTCTGCCCTGATGAGGGCCGGGCCGCAGGCCCGGACGGCGCGACAGCGCCGCGCGCCGAAGGCGCGGAGCCAGCGCCCGGCGATTGAGGGAAAAGGTTTAACCCGGCCTCGCCGGCCCGAGGGACAGGATCGACGTGGGACTTGAGCGAAATACCCGCGGAGCGATCTCCGGCCGGCGTTTGCCGGGATTAACCGGGATTGTCCGGGATTAAGTGGGATTCGCCGGGATTAACCGGGACAGCGGGGAAGTCTGCGGGATTCCACGGGTCCACCGGCACCGATGTGACCGTGCGGGGAGGCCCGAGCGGCCTGCCCAGCACCGCCTCGTGGATGGCGGCGACCGTCTCCGGCGGGAGACTGCCCTGGCGCTCGGCTCCGCCGGCGGGCTCGGCCTTCTCGGCCGCCTTCTCCGCCGCCTTCTCGGCTTTCTCCTCCCTCTCCGCCTTCTCCGCCGCGCGCTCGCGGTCCCTGCACAGCTTCTCGGTGCTCTCGATGCGGCGGAGGATGAGGGAGAGGCGGGAGAGGTCCTGCAGGGACGCGGGCTCGTCCCGCCCGCTGAGAGCGGCCATGGTGGTGAGCGTCATGGTCCGCAGGGTCTCGATCAGGAAGAGCCCGGTGCCGCCCTCGGGCCGGGCGCCGAGCTCCTGCACCCGGGCCTCGATGGTGCGATCGGTCTCCTGCTGCCGGCGGATCAGGTCGCGCGCGTCCTTGGAGCAGCGGCCGACGGCCGAGCGCGAGCAGTCTTCGCCCCCCGCCCGGATACGCGCGGTGATCTCGTCGATGGTTGCGCCGTCCGCGACGGCCGCGTCCACGGCCTCTCGCAGTGTGTCCGGCAAGCGGTCGACAGAGGAGCGCCCGCCGGTTCTGTTCCGTCGGTTCCGGTTCTTCATGCCGCGATGCTGCCGCACCCGCCCCACCCTGTGCACCGCACCATGGTCCGGGGGCGGAGCCCCGGCAACGAACGAGGAGTCGACGACGAGCGCCCGGGCCGCAGGCCCGGACGGCGCGCATGCGCCGCGCGCGTAGCGCGGAGCCAAGCGAACGGAGTTCGCGCCCGGCGATTGAGGGAAATGATTGAGTCCCCGGACGGCGCGCATGCGCCGCGCGCGTAGCGCGGAGCCAAGCGAGCGGAGCGAGCGCCCGGCGACTGAGGGAAACGAAAAGACTCGCGCCCTCAAGCGCCGGCGGGCGTTTCGGCGGGGAGGGGCGGCTTGCCGAGGATCATGTCGGCCGCCTTTTCCGCGATCATGATGGTCGGCGCTGCAGTGTTGCTCGAGGTGATGAGCGGCATGACCGAGGCATCGACGACCCGGAGCCCGTCCGCGCCCCGCAGGCGAAGCTCTGCGTCCACCACGGCGGTTGGGTCCGCTCCCATGCGGCAGGTGCCGACCGGGTGCCAGACGGTGGTGAGGTTGGCCCTGATCCAGGCGTCGATCGCGTCGTCCGACTGAGCGTTCGCGCCCGGCGCGATCTCGTCGCCGCGGTAGGGGTCGAACGGCGCCTGGGCCATGATCTTCCGCGCGAAGCGGACCGCGTCCCGCATCACCCGGCGATCGGTCTCGGCGCTCAGCGTATTGGCGTGAATCGCGGGCGCCGCGTGAGCGTCGGCGGCGGTAATGCGAACCTCGCCCCGGCTCTCGGGCCGGAGCTGATAGCAGTGGGTGAGGAAGCCGTGCCGGCCCTGCTTCTTGCGGGTCACGTCGAGGGTGAGGCCGGGGATGAAGGTGACCTGGAGATCGGGCGCGTCGAGCCCCTCGCGCGAGCGCGCGAAGCCGCCGGCCTCCAGCGCGATGGAGGTGCCGGGGCCGGTGCCGAAGAGGTAGGCGCGCAGGCAGGCCAGCGCCGCACGGTCCGGCCGCAGCAGGCCGTAGAGCGCGACCGGCTGGGTGCAGGAAAACTGCACGTAGACACCCGCGTGATCCTGCAGGTTGCGCCCGACATCGGGGCTCTCCACCAAGACCTCGATTCCGAGAGAGCGGAGATGCTCCGGCGCGCCGACGCCCGAGAGCTGCAAGAGCTGGGGCGAGTTGATCGTACCGGCCGAGAGGATCACCTCGCGGCGTGCGCGGATCTCGCGCCGTTGCCCGCGCTCGCGGTAGGCCACGCCCACGCAGCGCCGGCCCTCGAACAGCAGCCGCTCGACATGGGCGCGGAGCACGGCGCGCAGATTGCTCCGCTCCCGCACCGGCAGGATGAAGGCATGGCCGGTGTTCACGCGGCGCCCGCGGTCGACGCAGAAATCCTGCCGGCCGATGCCTTCCTGCACCGCGCCGTTGAAGTCGTCGTTGCGCGGCAGGCCCAGCGCCTCGCAGGCCTCCAGAAAGACCCCGTAGAGCGGGTTCTTCGACTGCGCGCGGTTGACGCGGAGCGGGCCGTCGGTGCCGTGGTAGGCGTCGCGCCGCGAGCCGTGCCCCTCGGCCCGCTTGAAGTAGGGCAGCACGCTCTCGTAGTCCCAGCCGTCGAGGCCGCGCTGGCGCCAGCCGTCGTAGTCCATGCGGTTGCCCCGCATGTACATCATGCCGTTGATGGCGGAGGTGCCGCCCAGCACCTTGCCGCGCGGCCAGGGGATGCGGCGACCGTCGAGATGGGGTTCGGGCTCGGTCTCGTAGCTCCAGTTGATCGAGCGCATGAAGTAAACGAGCCCCGCCATCAGCGGGATGTGGATGAAGGGATGGCGCGCCTCGCCGCCGGCCTCAAGCAGTGCGACGCTGGTCCCGGGCTCGGCCGAGAGCCGGTTGGCCAGCACGCAGCCGGCGGTGCCGCCGCCGATCACGACGAAGTCATGCTCGTCCGCCATGCTCCCCCCTGCATCCAGGCCGCGCGTGAATTAGACTGCGCCGCCCCCAATCGCCAGGACGGACTCCGCCATGGCCTTCGACACCCTGTTCAGCCCGATCGCGGTCGGCGCGCGCGAACTGCGCAACCGCATCGTCCACGCCGCCACCGTCACGGGCCTCGGCCGAGACCGCGCCGTCACCGACCGCCTGATCGCCTACCACGCGGCCCGGGCGCGCGGCGGCACCGGGATGATCGTGACCGAGCTGATGAACGTCCACCCGACCAGCAGCGGCGCGCCGATCCTGGTTAGCATCCACGACGAAGCCAACCTGGGCGGGCTCGCGCGCTGGGCCGAGGCGGTGGAGCGCCACGGCTGCCGGCTGATCGGCCAGCTCGGCCATATCGGCCGCCAGCAGCTCTGGGGCCTCGATTCCGTGCCGCGCAGCGCGTCCGCGCAGCCCGAGGCGCTCTACTGGAACAGCGCCCGACCGCTCGGCGAGGACGAGATTCCGGGCATCGTCGCGGGCTATGCGGAGAGCGCGGAGCGGCTGAAGCGCGCGGGCTTCAGCGGGGTCGAGCTGCACGGCGCCCACGGCTATCTGATCGCGCAGTTCCTGTCCCCCGCCTGCAACGACCGGACGGACGGCTACGGCGGCAGCCTCGAAGGCCGCACCCACTTCATGCGCGAGGCGATGGCGGCGGTCCGCGCCGCCTGCGGCCCGGACTTCATCGTCGGCATCAAGCTGCCGGCGGACGAGCGGGTGCCGGGCGGCATCGACCCCGACGAGGCCGAGCGCATCGCCCGCGCGGCTGCGGCCGAGGGCGTGCTCGACTACCTCTCCTTCAGCCAGGGCGCGTTCGGTCCTGCGTTCGATACCCATCTGCCCGACATGCATTACCCGCCCCGGCCGTTCCTGCCGCTCCACACGCGGCTCCGCGCGGCCGGCGGCGGGCTCCCGGTGATCGGCCTCGGCCGGATCGAATCGGCAGAAGCGGCAGAGACGGCGCTGGCCGAGGGCGCCTGCGACATGGTCGGCTTCAGCCGGCTGTTGATATCGGACGCCGATTGGCCGCGCAAGACGGAGTCCGGCCGCGCCGGCGACATCCGCGCCTGCACCTTCTGCAACTACTGCTGGGGCGAGATCCACGCGGGCAAACCCATCCGCTGCTTCCAGAATCCCGTGCTGGCGAGCGCGGACGAGGCCGGCTGGCAGCCGCCACCGGCCGATGAGAAGAAGTGCGTGGTGGTGGTCGGCGCCGGGCTCGCCGGGCTGGAGGCCGCATGGATCGCAGCCACGCGCGGCCACGCGGTCACGGTGTTCTCGGCGGGTGCCGAGCCCGGCGGCGCGGCCCGCATCGAAGCACGCCTGCCGGGCCGGGCGGAGGTGCTGAAGACGGCCGAATTCCAGCATCGCAAGGCGGCGGAGGCGGGCGCCGAATTCCGCTTCGGCGAGACCGCCACCGCAGCCGCGGTGACCGCGTGCGTGCCCGACGCGGTAATCCTCGCCACGGGCTCGGGGATGCGCTGGCCGCCGGCGCTCGCCGAAGGCGCCGAGGCGGTGGACTTGCGCAGCGCCGTCGCAAACCTGGCCGGGAGCGATGCCCCACCGTCACCGGGCACCGCCGTGCTGCTCGACATGGACCAGACTCCCGCCGTCTACGGCGCGGTCGAGCTGCTGGCGCAGCGCTTCGCCCACGTCGTCCTTCTGACTCCGGCGGCGGAGAACGCCCGCTTCGTCAACCTGATGTCGCGCATGGGCGTAGAGCGCAGGCTCGCGCAACTCGGCATCGACGTGCGCCGCCTCACCGAGCCCATCGCGTGCGCAGGCGCCCGCGTCACCTGCCGCCACGTCATCACCGGCGCGGAGACGACGATCGAGGAGGTGGCGCTGCTGACCTACGCCACGCCACGCGCCGCGCGGAGTGAGCTTGCGGAGGAACTGGCCGAGGCCGGGGTCCCGGTCACGCTCATCGGCGACTGCCTGCTGCCCCGCGATGCCGCCTCCGCCATCCACGACGGCCACCGCGCCGCGCTCGCGCTGTAGAGGCCGCCCCTCTGCACTGAACGGAGCCAGTCTTTATTCAAGTTTCTTCAATTGCGCACTGCGTTATTCAATTTTAGGGCGTAAATTTGAATAACGTGCCTGCCGTCGCCTCCGCAACGCCGAGTCTAGTCGGGGATGGCGTCGGCGCCCGGCAGCATCGCGCCGAACTCGTGCTCGCCCGCCTTGGGGTCGCTCCGCATCAGCGCCTCGGTATAAAGCGAGTGGGCGCCGATGCAGACGTCCTCCACCCCTTCCTCCAGCGCGTCGCAGATGCCGTCCGCGACCGCCTCGGGCGGCTGCTTCTCGCCGCCAAAGCCCGCGACCATGGGGGTGTCGGTCGAGCTGGGGAACACCGCGAGCACGTGGGTGCCCTGGGCGGCGAGCTCGGCCCGCATGCACTGGGTGGCGGACCAGACCGCGGCCTTGCTCGCGGAATAGGAGCCGCAGAAGGGCGCGTTCACCCGCGCCACCTCGGAGAGCACGTTGGCCATCGCGCCGCCGCCGTTCCGCGCCAGCACCGGGGCGAAGGCGCGGGCCACGTGCAGATAGCCCCAGTAGTTGATCTCGAACACGGTGCGTGCGGTGGACAAGTCGGGCGCGCTCATCACGCCCTCCCAGGCGACGATGGCGGCGTTGTTGATGACGAGCGTGACCCCCGGGCACTGCGCGGCGGCGCGCTGCACCGCCGCCTCGTCGGTCACGTCGAGCGCGAGCGGCTCCACGCCCGCGTCCTCAGCAAACGCCGCCTTCGCGAGCGCCGCCGCCAGGTCCACCGCGTGGATGCGCCGGGCGCCGCGCGCGGCCAGCGCCGCCACCAAGGGCGTGCCGATGCCGCCGGCGGCGCCGGTGACGAGGGCCACGCAATCCTCGATGCGCATGGGCTCAATCGCTCTTGGAGGGGTCTCGGACATCGCTCTTCACTGTGGTCAGTTCCGTGTAGCTGAAGATGAGGCCGGCGGCATCGAAGCCGCCGTCGACGTTGACGACGCTGCCGGTAAGATACGCTGCCTCGTCGCTCGCGAGGAAGAGCGCCGTGCCGGCCACGTCGCGGGCGTGGCCGAAGCGCTCCAGCGGGATGCGCTCCAGGTAGCGGCGCTCCTGATCCGGCCCCATGCTGGTGATGCCGGTATCGATGGGACCCGGCGCGATGGCGTTGACAGCGATGCCGCGCGGGCCGAGCTCCACCGCCATGATCCGCGTCATCTGATGGATGCCCGCCTTGGTGACGCCGTAGGCGGTGCGCCCGTAGCTGCCGCGCTGGCCCGAGATCGAGCCGATGTTGACGATCCGCCCGCCGCCATGCGCCGCCATGACCCGCGCGGCGCCCTGCGCGCACAGGAAGGCGCTGGTCAGGTTGTTGCGCAGCACCCGCTCCCAGTCCTCGAACGAGAGATCGAGGAAGGCGCCGTGATGGGCGATGCCGGCGTTGTTGATGAGGATGTCGAGGCTGTCGCCGAAGCAGCCCTGGGCGGTCTCGTACAAGTGCCCCACACCATCGGGCAGGCCGACATCGGCGGTGCAGGGCGTCGCCCGACCGCCGGCGGAGACGATCTCTGCTGCCGCGGCCTCTGCGTGGTCGCCGTCGATATCGGCGAGCAGCACGTGCGCGCCTTCGGCGGCGAAGCGGCGGCCGATCTCGCGCCCGATGCCGCGCCCGCCGCCGGTGACGATCGCCGTCTTCCCGTCCAGCTTCATCGCGCCCACCCGTCCCGTTCACGGCCCGGCGTATCGGCTGGCGGGGAGCGGAGTCAACCCTCGCGGGCCCCGGGCCGCCGGGCTATCCTGCGCCGGCCATGAAGGCAGGCAGAGAACCATGAGGCTCGAGGGCAAGACCGCGGTCGTCACCGGCGCGGGCTCCGGCATCGGCCGCGCCACGGCGGTGCGCTTCGCCAGGGAGGGCGCGGCGGTCGCCTGCGCGGGCCTCAGCGCCGACGACAACGTCGCCACCGTGCGCGCGATCGAGAAGGCCGGCGGCAGCGCCGTCGCCATCGAAGCCGACGTCATGCGGGACGAGGACGTGGCGGGCATGGTGAACGCCGCCATCGAGGCCCTCGGGCACGTCGATATCCTGGTCAACAACGCGGGTCAGGCGGTGATCGGCAGCGTCGAAGAGGTCGAGCGCCCCGACTGGGACCGCCAGATGGACGTCAACGTCACCAGCATCTACCGGGGCGCGAAGGCGGTCTGGAGCCACATGCGGGAGCGAGGCGGCGGGGCGATCCTCAACACCGCCTCGATATCCGGCCTCATCGGCACGCCGGGCCAGGTGGCCTACGCCACCTCCAAGGGCGCGGTGGTCATGCTGACCAAGTGCCTCGCGCTCGACGGCGCCAAGGACCGGATCAGGGTCAACTGCGTCTGCCCCGGCTGGGTACAGACGCCGATGGTGGACTACCACCTCTCCCAGCTCGACGACCCGGACGGGTTCAGGGAGCGGCTCGCCCGGCTGCACCCGCTCGGCGTGGGCGATCCGGCGGATATCGCAGGCGGCTTCGTCTACCTCGCCTCGGACGAGGCGCGCTGGGTCACCGGCATCGCGCTCACCATCGACGGCGGCGTGAGCTGTGGGCTCGTGCCCGAGTGAGGGCCGGCGCCTTCCCCACCCGCCAGCGGAGACCAGCATGAGCGACAAGCCCGCCGGGCTCCGGCGCAAGCTCACCGACTACGGCGACCCCGGCTTCTCGCTCTTCCTGCGCAAAGCCTTCGCCAAGTCGATGGGCTACACCGAGGCGGAGCTTGACCGCCCCGTCATCGGCATCGCAAACGTGGCGAGCGGGCTCGTGAGCTGCCACGGCACGGTGCCGGCCCTGATCGAGGCGGTGGAGCGCGGGGTGACGGCGGCGGGCGGGCTGCCGCTGACCTTCCCTACGATCTCGCTCGGCGAGCCCTTCATGCACCCGACGACCATGCTCTTCCGCAACCTCATGGCGATGGACACGGAGGAGATGATCCGCGCCCACCCCATCGATGCGGTGGTGCTGATCGGCGGCTGCGACAAGACCGTGCCGGCCCAGCTGATGGCGGCGGCGAGCGCGGGCGTGCCCGCGATCCAGCTGGTCACGGGGCCGATGCTGACCGGGAGCCACAAGGGCGAGCGGCTCGGCGCCTGTACCGATTGCCGCCGCTACTGGGGCGCCCACCGGGGCGGGCGGGTCGACGAGGACGAGATCGCAGAGGTCGGCGGCCGGCTCATGCCGTCCGCCGGCACCTGCATGGTGATGGGCACCGCCAGCACCATGGCCTGCGCGGCGGAGGCGCTCGGCATGATGCTGCCGGGGAGCGCCGCGATCCCCGCCGTGCTCGCCGACCGCCAGCGCATCGCGCGGGAGAGCGGCGCGCGCGCCGTGGCGCTCGCGGCCGAAGGGCTGACGCCGGAGCGCATCCTCACGCCTGCCGCCTTCACCAATGCGCTCACGGTGCTGCTCGCGGTCGGCGGCTCCACCAACGCGGTGATCCATCTCGCCGCCGTCGCCGGGCGCTGCGGCTTCGACCTCGACCTGGGCCGTCTCGACCGGCTCAGCCGCGAGACCCCGGTGCTGGTCGATCTCAAGCCCTCGGGCCAGCACTACATGGAGGACCTGAACAAGGCCGGCGGACTCACACCGGTGCTGCGCGCGCTGGCCGATCAACTCGATCTCGACTGTATGACCGTGACCGGGCGCACGCTGGGCGAAGAGATTGCCGCGGTGCCCGACCCCTGGGCCCAGGACGTGGTGCGCGAGCGTGACGACCCCATCTACCCCGAGGGCGGCATCGCCGTGCTGCGCGGCAACCTCGCGCCGGACGGCGCCATCATCAAGCAGTCCGCCGCGACGCCTGCGCTCTGCCAGCACGCCGGACGTGCGGTGGTCTTCGATTCGGTCGCCGACCTCACGGCGCGGATGGACGACCCCGCCCTCGACGTGGCGTCCGACGACGTGCTGGTGCTGCGCAACGCGGGCCCCAAGGGTGCGCCGGGGATGCCCGAGGCCGGCTACATCCCGATCCCCCGCAAGCTCGCGACACAGGGTGTGACCGACATGGTGCGGCTCTCGGACGCGCGGATGAGCGGCACCGCCTTCGGCACCATCGTGCTCCACGCCTGCCCGGAGGCCGCCATCGGCGGGCCGCTCGCGCTGGTGGAGAACGGGGATCGGATCACGCTGGACGTGGCGGCGCGCGCGCTCACGCTGGACGTGCCGCAGGCGACGCTGGATGCGCGCCGGGCGGCGTGGCGGCCCCCGCCCCCGCCGCAAGGTGCCGAGCGCGGCTATCTCGCGCTGCATCTCGCCCACGTCGAGCAGGCGGACCGCGGCTGCGACCTGGATTTCCTGACCGCCCCGCGCACCGGCGCGGCGGTGCCGGTCTGAACGCGCGGCCTCAGTCGTCCAACAGGGCTGCGAGGTCGGGCAGGCGCGGCACCACGGCGAGCGGCGTCCCCTCGGCGAAGAACGCCGCCTCGCCGATGCCGACGAACGGAATGCCTCCCAGCGCCGCCTCGCGCATGTCGGCGTGGGAATCGCCCACGAAGAGCGCGTCCGCCGGCGCGATGGCGCGGGCCTCCAGGAACCGCCCCATGTGGATGTGCTTCGGCGTCTCGCGCGTCGCGCCGTGAACCGAGGCGAGGAACGGCGCAAGGCCCAGGCGCTTGAGCTGCCTCGTGGCCTCCTCCTGTGGCACGCCGGTCACCACGGCCACGAGCCGCTTCGCCGCCTGGCTCTGAACGAAGTCGTGAACGCCGGGGAAGAGGCCGATCGCCGCGTTGATGGCGTCGATGCGGTCGAGAAACGCGCCGAGGATGCGCTGGCGGGTGGCCTCGTCGAGCGGCTCTCCGATCAGGTCCTCGTAGATGCGGTCGAAGATCAGTTCCCGGCCGCTCCCGGCATGGCGCCTGAAGCCGTCGGCGACCCCGGCACGATCCCGGGTGTAGGGTGCGAAGGCGTCGGCCAGGGCCTCCGCCTTGGCCCCCATGCTGTCGGCGATGACCCCGTCGTAGTCGAGAAACAGCACTCTCACGGTCATAGATCGCGCTCCGCCCTCGCCGTTTGACCTGCGCGCCATAGTGCCGCAAAACCGCACCCCTGCCGAACGGAGTGCGCGATGACGGCACCTCACGAGAGGCTGCGGGCGAGGCTCGGCGACCCGGCGCTCTATCTCGACGACCCCGCCGACACGGCCCGCTACGGGCGGGACTGGATCGGCAAGTACGTCGGCACGGCGCCGCTGGTGGTGCGCCCGCGCTCGACCGAGGAAGTCTCGGCGGTGCTCGCCGCCTGTACCGAGCTCGACGTGCCCGTGGTGCCGCAGGCGGGCAACACCGGGATGGTCGGCGGCGGCGTGCCGCGCGCGGGCGAGGTGGTGCTGAGCGTCGAGCGCCTCAATGCGATCGAGGCCTTCGACGAGGCCTCGGCCACCGTCACGGTCCAGGCCGGCGTCGTGCTGGAGACGCTGCAGACCTACCTCGCCGAGCGGGGCTACGACATGCCGGTGGACCTCGGCGGGCGCGGCTCATGCCAGATCGGCGGCATGATCGCGACCAATGCCGGCGGGGTGAAAGTGCTGCGCTACGGCCACATGCGCGAGCAGGTGCGCGGGCTGGAGGTGGTGCTAGCCGACGGCACCGTGGTGAGCGGCCTCAACATCCTGAAGAAGAACAACACCGGCCTCGACCTGAAGCAGGTCTTCATCGGCTCGGAGGGCACCTTGGGCGTCATCACCCGCGCCGTGCTGCAGGTGCAGCCCGCGCCCGAGGCGTTTCAGACAGCGCTCGCGGGCCTCGCCCGCCGCGACCTCCTGCCTGCGCTCCTGCAGGCGGCGCGGGCGCGCTTCCCCCGCCTCTCGTCTCTGGAGTTCATCGACGGCAGGACCGTGGCCTACGTCAAGGCGGAAGACCCGGAGCTGCGCATCCCGCTCGCGGGCGACCACGAAAGCCTCGTCGTGATCGAGGAGGAGTCCGCGACTGGCGAGGCGGCCGGCGAGGCCTTCGCCACCGGCTTGGAGAGCCTGCTGGAGCAGGGCCTGATCGCCGACGCCGTGGTCGCGGGCTCCGAGGCGCAAGCGCGGGCGATCTGGCGCGTGCGCGAGGCGCCGACCGAGGCGGTAAGCCGACACGGGCTCACCCACAAGTTCGACGTGACCGTGCCGCCCGGCGTGATCCCCGCTTTCCTCGGCGAGATGGAGGCGCTGGCCGAGGGGTTCGCGGGCGTGCGGGTTGTGCTCTTCGGCCATCTCGGCGACGGCAACGTCCACGTCAACATGGCGCAGGAGCCGGGCCTCGCGGACGAAGACTTTCTCGCCATGGAGCCTGCGCTCGCCGACGCGATCTACGGCGCGGTGCACGGTCGCGCGGGCAGTATCAGCGCCGAGCACGGCATCGGCGTGATGAAGCGGGCCTATCTGCCGCTAGCGCGCACGCCCGAGGAGATCGCCCTGATGCGCACCCTCAAGGCCGCCCTCGACCCCAAAGGCATCCTCAACCCCGGCGTGATCCTGGATTGACCGCGCGCGCGGCCTCGACCAGGCGGGCGAGCTTGGCTCTCGCGAGCTCGGCACCCAGCATGATGAGCCCGCAGTCGGGCGCGGCGATCAGCCGGTCGGCGTCGATATGGTCGATTGCGGCGCGCAGGCGGGCTGCGATCTCGTCCACCGTCTCGACCCGGCTGGAGGCGATCTCGACGACCCCCAGGATGACCGTGGTGCGGGAGAACGCGTCCAGCAGGGAGAGATCGTTGTGCCGGTGCGCGTCCTCGATGGAGACCGCGTCGACGATGCTGGCCTCCACCGCGCCGGCGAGCCGCCGGTATACGTCCGGGTCGGCCTTCACGTAGTCGGTCTCGTCCAGCTTGTCGGGATAGCCGCAGCACATGTGTACGGTGCGCATCACGCCGCCGGGCACGCCGTAAAAGCACCGTTCCAGGTTTTCGATCCCATAGTCGAGGGCCTGGTCCGGCAGGCGCGCGAAGAGCGGCTCGTCGACCTGGATGTGGCGGCATCCGGCCCCGGCCAGGCGCCTGATCTCCACGTTGAGGGCATCGGCCAGCGCGGCACACCAGCTCAGGCGATCCGAATAGAAGGTGTTGGCCGTCGAGTCTGCGATGGTGAGCGGTCCGGGCACGGTGATTTTGACCGGCCTCTCCGTCGCCGCCTGCGCGACCTCCCAATCGCGCACCAGGAACGGTTCGCGCGCCGCGACCCTGCCCGTGAAGGTGGGAACCTCGGCGGTCCAGGCGCCGCCCCGCATGGTGCACTCGGTCAGCGTCTCGGGCTCGAAGCCGTCCCAATGGCTGCAGTGGTAATGAATGTAGTTGGCGCGGCGCACCTCGCCGTCCGTCGGAATGTCGATGCCGATCGCGGCCTGCTCGGCCACGACCTCCCGCGTGGCCCGGTCGAACGCCGCCTGCCGCTGCTGCGGCGTAAGCGCCTCGCCCTCGACCTCGCCGACTTCGAGCCCCTCGTGCATCCAGTCCATGCGCGGCACGTAGGCCGGCTTGGGATAGGAGCCGATACAGGTGGTCAGGAGCGGCACGGGTTGCCTCCGGAGAAGGGTGGCAGAGGCGGACGCCTTCTCCTCGGCGCGGACCGCGGCCCCGTGAGGACGCCGTGCCGGGCGGCGGTCAGCCCAGATTCCGGTCCGACATCACCTCGCGGATCGCCTGCTCCGCCACGTCGACGCACCGGTCGACGTCCTCGCGGGTGGCGACGAGCGCCGGGCCGAACTCGATGGCCGTGCCCTCCTCGCCGCCGAGCACGCCGAGATCGGCCATGCGCCGCGTGATCGCCTTGACCGTGTCGTCGGTGAACGGCGCCTTGGTCTTCTTGTCGACCGTGAAGTCGATGCAGGTCCACATGCCGAGCCCGCGCACGTCGCCCACGATGGGCAGCTCGCGCAGCCGCTGCAGCGCGTCCAGGAAGTAGGCGCCCGTCTCCCGCCCGCGCTCGATCAGGTTGTCGTCCTCCAGGATGCCGATGGTGGCCATGGCCGCGGCGCAGGCGCCGGGGTGGCCGTTGTAGGTCTGGATGTGAGTGAAGGCCGGCAGTGTGTCGGCCACTTTGCGGCTCACCGTCGACGCGCCGAGCGGGAAGTAGCCGGCGGTGATCGCCTTCGCCGTGCTCATGATGTCGCACTCGACGCCCCAGTGCTCCAGCGCGAACCAGTAGCCGCAGCGGCCGAAGCCGGTGATCACCTCGTCGCCGATCAGCATGACGTCGTACTTGTCGCAGACCGCGCGCACGCGGGCGAAGTAGTCGTCCGGCGGCACCTGCACGCCGTCGCCCTGCATCACCGGCTCGGCGATGAAGGCCGCGACCATCTCCGGCCCCTCGTGAAGGATGTGCTGCTCCAAAAAATCCACGCAAAAGTCGGAGACCTCGGAGGGGTCCATGCCGAACGGCGTGCGGTAGAGATCGGGCGCGGGGACGCGGCTGTAGCCAGGGACGCCCGGCTCGGTGATGGCGCGGGTGCCCAGATAGTCGGTGCAGCCGATCGCGCCCATGGTGGCGCCGTGATAGGCGTTCCAGCGCGAGATGATCTTGTGCGCGTGCGGCTTGTCGCCCTTGGCGATGTGGTACTGCTTGGCGAGCTTGATCGACATCTCGTTCGCTTCGGACCCGCTGCCGGCGTAGATCGTCGAGGTCAGCGAGCCCGGTGCGAGCTCGGCCATCTTGGCCGAGAGATTGACCGTGACATCGACGAGATTGGCGGTGGTGCCCGCGTAGTGGAGCGCCATCAGCTGGTCGTAGATGGCGCGCGCGATACGCTCCTGCCCGTAGCCGAGCGAGCTCGCCCGGGTATGGGAGCTCATCATGTCGAGGTAGGTCTTGCCCCCTGCGTCGGTGATCTCCAGCCCGTCTGCGCTCGTGAAGATCATCGGGCCCTGCGTGCGGATCTCGTCCTTGGTCGCGAGCGGGAACAGGAAGTAGTCGAGCGCATCGCGGGTCAGCGCGTCGAGATTGGAGGCATCCATTCGGTCTCTCCTCAGGGGCGGCGGTTGATGTGGGGGCGATCTTGGGGCGCCGTCGCGCGCTCTGCAAGCGGCAGGCGGGCTAGGCCGCGTCGTCGCTCTGGCGGAAGGGGCCGTGCCGTTCCAGCACGGCGATCTCGCGGTCGATCTCCCGGGTCTCGTGGTCGAGGTAGTGGGCGACCGCATCGCGCAGGCTCTCGTTGGCGACCCAGTGCGCGGAATAGGTGGGCACCGGCAGGTAGCCGCGCGCGAGCTTGTGCGGACCCTGGGCGCCGGCCTCGACCCGCTTCAGCCCGTGGGCGATGGCGTAGTCGATGGCGCGGTAGTAGCAGGCCTCGAAGTGCAGGAAGCGGTGCTCCTCGATCGCGCCCCAGTTGCGGCCGTAGAGCGCATCCGAGCCTGCGAGGTTGAGCGCGCCTGCGATGGGCCGGCCATCGCGCTCGACCATCACCAGAACCACGGCATCGGCCATCCGCTCGCCGAGCAGGCTGAAGAATTCGCGCGTGAGGTAGGGCACCCCCCACTTGCGGCTGCCGGTCGCCTGGTAGAAGTCGAAGAAGGCGTCCCAGTGGCGCTCCTCGATCTCGTTCCCCGCTAACGCGGTGATGGTGAGGCCGGAGTCCGCCACAACCTGCCGCTCCTTGCGAATCTGCTTGCGCTTGCGCGAGGCGAGGCTGGCCAGAAAATCGTCGAAGCTCTCATAGCCCTCGTTGAGCCAGTGGAACTGGATGCCGGTCCGCTGCAGGAGCCCGGCGTCCCCCATCAGGTCGAACTCGTCCTCGGTGGGGAAGGTGATATGCACCGAGGAGACGCCGATCTGGTCGCAGATGCCGACACAAGTGGAAAGCAGCGCCGTCCGCACCGCTTCCGCTCCCGGCCCCGGCGGCGCCAGCAGGCGCGACCCGGTCACCGGCGTGAACGGGACCGAGACCTGGAGCTTGGGGTAGTAGCGACCGCCGGCCCGCTCGAACGCATCCGCCCAGCCGTGGTCGAACACGTACTCGCCGTAGGAATGGTTCTTGAGATACATCGGCACGGCGCCGAGGACGGCGCCCTGCGGGGTCTTGAGAACGATGTGACGGGGGTGCCAGCCGGTCTCCGTCGTGCTCGAGCCGCTCTCTTCCAGCACGGCGAGAAAGGCATGGCGGACGAAGGGATTGTCGGGGCCGGCGCAGCGATCCCAGGCGGCGGCCTCCACCTGCGCGATGGAGCTCAGAACATGAGCTTCGACCGCCGCTTCTTCCGGCGCCGGGCCGTCCTCGCCGGCCTCCGCCGCGTCGTCCGTCTCGTCGTGGCCGGCGGCCATGGTCACTGCATCTTGGCGCCCGAGGCCGCGAGGTCGCGTATGTCGGTCTTGAGGTGGATCAGCGCGGGGCCGTCCGCCGCCAGTGCCTGCTCCAGGGCCGGCGCGAAGGCCTCGGTGGTCTCGACCGTCCAGGCCTCGGCGCCCCAGGCGCGCGCGGCGGCCGCGAAATCGGGGCTGTTGAGGGCGACGCCGTAGGTCGCATCGGAGCCGTAGCGGTGGAACTGGTGCATGGCGATGGTGCCGTAGGTGCCGTTGTCGCAGACCAGAACGACGATCGGGAGCCGGTTGCCGACCGCCGTGATCAGCTCCTGCCCGGTCATGCCGAAGCCGCCGTCGCCGGCGAGCGCCACCACCCGCTTGCCGGGCCGCGCGAGCTGGGCACCGATCGCGCCGGGCACGCCGTAGCCCATGGCGCCCACCGACGGCGCGGCCTGGGCCAGCGGATGCTCGTAGGGGAAGTGGCGCAGCAGCCAGGTGGAGAAGTTGCCCGCGTCATTGACGATGGTGGCGTCCTGCGGCACCCGGTCCGCAAGCGTCTGCACCACCGTGGCGAGATCGACCCCACCGAGCGCGGGCCCGGCGGACCCTTGACGGAACCCGTCGAACGCCGCGCGCTGCGCCGCGCGCCACGCGCTGCGGGCGGCAGGCGGGACCTCCGGCGCTGCGGCGATGAGGCCGTCGAGCACCGGCGCGATATCGGCGCAAACCTGCAGGCCGGCGCCGGCGGCGGCCAGGGCGTCTGCGTCCGGATAGACGTGAACCACGAAGCGCGCCTCGTGGATCACGCGGTCGTCTACCGTGGTGGCGAGGTCGAGCCGGGCGCCGAGCGCGAGCAGGAGATCCGCCTCGGCCAGCAAGGTCTCCTGATAGGGCGGGAGCGCGAGCCCGAGCGGCCCCAGATAGGCGGGGTTCGCGCACGGCATCACGCCCTGCTGGCGGAAGGAGCTGAGCACGCCCACGCCGTAGGCCTCGGCGAAGGCGGCGAGCGCCTCGTTGGCGCCCTCGAAGCCCACCATCTCGCCCGCGATCGCCACCGGACGCTCGGCCTGCGCGATGCGCTCGGCGATGGCGCGAATGTCGTCTGGCGTTGCCGGAATGGCGCGGCGCGCCCGGGGCTCGGGCACCGGCGCGTCGTTGGTCTCGCCTTCGGTCACGTCCTCGGGCAGCGCCACCGCGACCGGCCCCGGTCTGCCATCCGTTGCGATGGCGAGGGCTTCCGCCGCCGCAGCCGCGACCTCGTGCGGCGTGTGGGGCTCGAACACCGCCTTGGTCATCGGCCCCAGCATGCGGTGGTAGTCGATCTCCTGGAACGACTCGCGGCCGCGCTGATCCGATGGGACCTGGCCGATGAAGACCACGAGCGGCACCGAATCCTGGCGCGCGGTGTGGATGCCGATGGAAGCGTTGGTGGCACCGGGCCCGCGGGTCACGAAGGCGACCCCCGGCTTGCGCGCGAGCCGGGCGTAGGCGCAAGCGGCGAAGGTGGCGCCGGACTCGTGGCGCGTGATGACGAAGCGGAGACGATCCTGTGCCTCCCGCAACGCTTCCAGCACGGCGAGGTAGCTCTCGCCCGGCACGCCGAACGCGGTATCGACGCCGTGGTCGAGAAGGGTCGCGACCAGCGCGTCGCCGCCGGTGTAGGCGCGGTTCGCCAAGTCTCCCTGCTGCGCAGGGTTCGCGCCGCCCCACAGCCGGCGTCTGGTCTTTCGCGCCTCGATCGAACTCGCCATGGCCCTCCTCCGCTGAAGCCGCGCGAGGATACAGGGAGGCGCCAGGCGGAGAAAGCGACCGGGGGCTTATGGCTGCGCCATCTTTGCCGCCGGTGGCCTGCGCCCTATAGTCCCGCCGCCGCCACGCGGGCGGCGACAATCCCGAGAGGAGACGCGGATGGGGTCGCTGGATGTCGTCGGGATCGGCAACGCCATCGTGGATTCCGTCGCCGAGGCCGATGACGCGCTGCTCGCCGAGGAGGACCTGCCGAAGGGCTCGATGACCCTGATCGATGCCGCCCGCGCCGATGCGCTCCGCGCGCGCATGGGTCAGGCGATGGAGGTCTGCGGCGGCTCCGCCGCCAACACCATGGTGGGCGTCGCAAAACTCGGCGGGGCGGCCGGCTACGTCGGCAAGGTGCGGGACGACGCGGCGGGCGCGGTGTTCCGCCGCGATATCCAGGAGGCGGGCGTCGACTTCCCCACCCCGGCGGCGGCGGACGGTGCCGCGACCGCGCGCTGCCTCGTCTTCGTGACGCCGGACGCCCAGCGCACGATGACGACCTATCTCGGCGCCTGCGTCGAGCTGGGACCTGCCGACATCGACTCGGACTTCATCGCCCGTGCGCGGCTTCTCTACATGGAGGGCTATCTCTGGGATCCGCCGGCGGCCAAGGAGGCCTTCCGCAAGGCGCTCGGGATCGCCCATGCCGCCGGCGGCAGGGTCTGCCTCTCGCTCTCCGACTCGTTCTGCGTCGAGCGCCACCGGGCGGAGCTCCGCGATCTGGTGGCGAACCACGTCGACGTGCTGTTCGCGAACGAAGACGAAGCGATGGCTCTCTACGAGGTGGGCGACTTCGACACGGCGCTCGCTTCGGCGCAGTCCGACTGCGGCGTCGCCGCACTCACCCGGAGCGCCAAGGGCTCGGTGGTCGCGGGCGAGGGCACGGTCCACACCATCGAGGCCGTGCCGGTCCCCCATGTGGTGGATACAACCGGCGCGGGCGACCTCTACGCCGCGGGCTTCCTCTTAGGCCTGGCGCGCGGCTTCGATCTCGCGCGCTGCGGCCGGCTCGCGGCGCTCACCGCCGGCGAGATCATCGCCCACTACGGCGCCCGCCCCGAAGCCGACATCGCCCCCTTCGTCGAGGCGAGCTCGCGCCCCCTTTGAGCCGGTCGTAGTGCGGTGGCTACGCCACCTTGGGCAGCACCTCGTTCTTGAGCAGCGCCATGGACTGGTACCAGTCCTCGTAGGGCTCCCAGTCGTGGCCCATGGCGAGCAGGGTGCCGAAGGGGCCGATCTCGCCGCGCAGGTCGTTCAGCTTCTGCGCCACCTCGTCGACGCTGCCGACGATGAAGACGTTGTCGATCATGTAATCGATGGTCACGTCGCTGTCCGCCATGTCCGGATCGTTCTTCAGCAACGGGAGCATGCCGACCTTGGGCAGGAGGTTGAAGAAGTAGTCGCGGAAGTCGCGGGCGAGGACGCCTTCCCGAGCCATCTTTCGGGCCTTGGCGCCGGTCTCCGCCACCACGACCTCGCGGGCGACGCGCCACGCGCCGGCATCGGGCGTGCGGCCCCCTGCCTCGGCGCCCTCCTCGATCGCGTCCCAGTGGGTCTTGAGCAGCACCGGGGGCACGATGTTGATGGACATCGGCATGTATCCCTTGGCCGCACCCATCTTCAGCGTGCCCGAGCGCGCGGAGACGCCGGCGACCCCGATCGGCGGATGCGGCTTCTGATAGGGGCGGACGTGCAGCCTCAGCCCGTAGTCGGTAATCGTCTCGGGCACGGTGAAGCGAAAGCCGTCGCTCTCGTAGACGCCGGGCTCGGGGTCGGTCCAGAGCTTGAGGATCGTGTCGAGTGCGGCGCGCGTGTAGCTCGCGTTGTTGATGGTCGCGTTCTCGCCCCAGTAGCCGAAGACCATCATGTCGCCGGGGAAGCTGCCGATGCCGACGCCCCAGTTGAAGCGGCCCTCCGCCATGTGATCCAGCTGCGCGATGCGGTGGGCGAGGACGAAGGGGTCGTGGTTCGGGATGCAGCTCACGCCGGTGCCGAGCCTGATCTGCTTCGTCAGCGGCAGCGCCTGCGCGATGAGCAGGTCCGGCGCCGGGATGTTCTCCCACTCGCACGTGAAGTGCTCGCCGATCCAGACCTCCGAATAGCCCAGTGAGCGCGCTCTCGGTATCTGATGGCGCGGTGATCGGTTTGTTTGATGGGCATCGTTCGCGGCTGGTGGGGTGACCGGGGGTGTCGGACGGCCGTCGGCGGGTCAAGCCGCTACGCGGCTCCTCCGCTTCGCTCCGGCCCTTCGGGTGACCCCCCGCCGTCCATCCGACGGAGTGCATCCATGGCCGTAAGCAAGCTTCCGGCCACGGGCCGATCGCTCGACGCAGTGCGGCAACGGGGGCTGGCGAGGGGTGTTACCCGTTACCGTTACCCTGCCTCCCTAGGGGTTCGAGGCGGTAACGGTTTTCGGTAACGCGTCGTTGCGGCCCGCGTGGTTGACGGCGGCCGGCGGCGCCGCGTTTTCGGCGGCGAGGCGGTAACCGCCCTGGGGTGCGCGTTCGACGCGCCCGGCGCGGACGAGCTTGCTCAGCGCTTCGGCGACGGTTGCGGGCCGGGTTGCCGCGCGCTCGCGGATCTGGCGCTGCGAGAGCGGTGCATCGGCGTCGGCGAGGGCTTGGAGGATGCGCCGTTCGGGTGTTTCCGGCTCCGGCGCGGCCTCGGCCGGCACCGGCCGCCGCAAGCGCAGGGCGGGTCCCTCGCCGTCATCGGCGAGTTCGATCTCGATGTCGGCGAGGCCTGGAGCGGCGCGATGCTCGACGGTCATGACGATCTGCTTGTCGCGGCGGCGCAGATAGAGGTTGCTGTCGCCCCAGGCATGGAGCTCGGACGACCCCCTGAGCGCCTGGCCCGGCCGGCTGGCACCGCTCTTGCGGGCATGGTGGACGAGCAGGACGGCGGTCTCGAAGCGGCGCTGGAGGTCGCGCAGGAAGCCGAGTATGGGAGCGACCTCGGCGACGGTGTTTTCATCGACGCCGTGCAGGCGGACCAGGGGGTCGAGGACCACGAGGCGTGGCGCGATGCGCTGCACGGTCTCGCGCAGACGCTGCCGGTCGTTGGCATGGTCGAGGCGCAGGATGGGAGCGTCGATGACGGCGATGTCGAGCGTCTCGAAGCTGGCGCCGGCTGCCCGGGCGATGCCCTCAAGCCGGGCGCGCACGATGTGGCCGGCGTCCTCGGCCGCGAACAGCAGGACCGGTCCGGGCTGTTTGGCGGCGAAGCGGCGCAGACAGGGAACGCCGGCGGCGACGGCCACGGCGAGGTCCAGAGCCAGGAAGGATTTGCCGCACTTGGGTTCGCCGCCGACGATGCCGACGGCTTGGCGTCCCCAGAGGCCGTCGACCAGCCACTGCTGCCGGCTCGGGCGGTCCTCAAGGTCGGCCGGGCTTCGGGTCGGGAAGCCCTTCACCGGCGCGCTCTCCTGGTCTTGGTGGGCTCCCCCCAGGTCTCCAGGAAGAGCTTTTCGTCGAGCACTTCACGATCCTGATCGGCGCCGGCGGCGAGCAGCGCATCGGCCATGACGGTGAGCGTCCTGGGGTTGCCGCCGGCATGGGCGACGAGGGTGTCCTTGAGGCCGGCGGTCATCAGGGCGGGGTTGCCGGCCTCCTCCAGCAGGTGGTCGAGGAGGCGCAGTAGATCCTCGTCTTCGGGACGCGTCATGAGGAGGCGCTGGCGGATGCGGGAGTCGATGGGATGCAGCTCCGGCGTGCGCAGTTTTGCGAGCAGCCGGTTGTCACCGGCCAGCACCACGCCAAGGATGGTGCGCGAGTCGAAGTCGGTCGAGGAGAGCAGGCGCATCTCGGTCAGCACCGCGTTGGGCAGCTCCTGTGCCTCGTCGACCAGCAGGAGTGGGCGCATGCGCGTGTCGTCGAGGTGGTCGAGCCAGCGCTGCCGCAGTCCCTTGATCCCATTCCAGCGATTGTTGTGGGCCATGGTGATGGCGAAGCGGTCGGAGATCTCGTGGTAGAAGTCGGCGACGCTGGAGGACGGATGGGTGAGGACCGCGACGCTCAACCTGTCGATGCGCTCAAGGCGCTCGGCGAGCAACCGCAGCGCCACGCTCTTGCCGATGCCGGGCGGGCCGCCGATCAGGGCGAAGCCGCCCTGGCGCACCAGATGCCGTTCGACCCTGCGGCAGAAGTTCTCGACGGCGGGTGTGGTCATCAGGCCATCGACCGGGAGGTCGGTGGAGAAGGGGTTCCACTTGAGGCCGTACAGCGTGAGCATTTCGCGGTTCATGAGGGGTCTCCCCGATCGTCGTCTTCGCCCGGCCCGGGGCTTTCGGCGTGAGGCAGCCAGGCCGGCGGCAGGCCCGTCGCGGCCTGGTCGTCGAGGATGCGCCTGAGCAGCGGCGCGGCTTCGCCCCCGCCGGCGCTGCCGCCGCCATCGTTGTCGCCGGGCCCGGCCGGGCGGCGCATACCGCCGGCATTGCCGCGCCGGTCGAGCGGGTAGAGGGTGCACAGCCGCTCGCCGCTTCGGCCGTCGACCAGATCAACGCTGGCCAGGTCCCAGCGCGCATAGCGGATCCACAGCGTGCTCAGGTGGCGCCACGGCGCGGGAACCTGATAGCGGATGCCCTCGAGCGACACGGTTCCGTCCGAGCGCCGCAGCGTGCGCTTCACGGTGATGCGGAACGCCGCCCTGAGCTCGTCGCGGCCGAGGCAGGGCCTCGACGCATCGTCGCTGTCGAGCAGGCGCTTGAGCGGCGTGGTGCCGAGCTCGCGGTGCACCCGGCGGTGGTAGTCCTGCTCGACCCAGGCGACGGTCGCGTCGTTGAGCGTCTTCAGGGTGAGCGGCTCGACGCCTTCGAGCATGGCCATCAGGCGGCCCTCGACCGAGGCCCACAGGACCTCCATCTTGCCATTCTGATGAGGCGCCCCCGCGAGGGTCCTGGAGTGGATGATGCCGAGCCGGTGCAGCCCCTCCTCGACCTCCCCCGCCATCATCGGCGAGCCGTTGTCGCTCATGAGCGCGCGCGGCAGGCCGCGCTTCATGAAGGCCTGGCAGAGCCCGTGGACGAAGACCTCGGCGGTCTCCTCCAGGTACCACTGCAGGTGGCAACCCACCCGCGAGTGGTCGTCGAGGAAGCCGAGCATGATCGGCGTGCGCCAGGCGCCGGACGCGGTCAGCACCCGGCACCGGGCATGATGGAAGTCGGTGTGCCAGAGCGCATGGCTGCGCGAGACCTCGAAGCTCAGCACCTCGCGCGGCTCGACCGGCGCCCGCTCGGGTTCCCGGTCGAAGCGCCGCCGGCGGCGCTGGCGCACCAACCCGCGATTGCGCATTGCCCGGGTCAGCGTCGCGTAGGAGGGCATCGGGCCGAGCGCCGGATCGACCTCGACCAGCGCCCGCAGGTTGTCGTAATGCAGCTGCCCCGACCACGACGGATGCGCCCGGTACTGGCCGCGCAGCGCCTCGATCAGCGCCGGCGACATCGCCCGCTCGCGGCCGGCATCGGTGCGCGGCCGGCGGCGCAGCGCCTTGACCGGATCCCGGTCCGCCGCCCGTGCCTGGTAGTACCAGCGTTCGATCGTCGACACCGAGAAGCGCACCGGCCCCTTGCCGGACGGGTGATCCCAGTCGCGTTGCGACAGCCGCTCCAGCTCCGCCCGCAACTGCCCCGTGGGCGGCGGCGAGGCCAGCAACGGCCCGACGACCGCGAAGCGCAGCCGCGCCCACCGGTCGCGGTCGCCCCCTCCGTTGTTGCTGTCCATGGCGGCATCTCTCCCTGGCCGTGTCGGGGAGATGCCCATGTAGAGCGCCCTATCCGTTCATGACAGAAACGTTTTCTGCGGGCGCCGCCGGCCCGGCGCCGAGCGCGCAAAAGCCGGTCCACGGCATCAGCCAGACCAGGCTGCGCAACAGCCGCGAGCGGAAGCCGCGGCCCCGCATGGTGCGCAGCAGCCAGCGCAGCGGCACGTCGGCGGGGGGCGCCGCCAGCGCGCCCCGCTTCGCCCCCCACTCCCGGGTCAGCGGGAAGACTTCCAGCCACCAGCGCCGCCAGCGCTTCAGCGTCGAGGCCGGAACCCCGCACCGCCGCGCGATCGTCTGCAACCGCACGCCGCCGGCCACAGCCAGCGCGCTCACCACCAGGAACAGCGCCCCGACGTAGAAGCGGCGCCCGAAGAAACGCACCGACGGCGGCTTCACGCGGCGCCGGCATGACGAACAGCACAAGCTGAAGCGCCGCGCGTCGTCCCGAAGATCCACCGCCAGACCGTAGGGCTTGCGCGGGTAGGTCGCGCTGTGAAGCGTGCCGCCGCAGGGCGGACAGCCGGCCGCTCGGCAGGCCTCCGCCTCCGCCGCATCGACGCGCTTGAGAAAAGCCCAGACCCGGGCATTCGAATGGATGGAGTGCCGGAACAGCTTGTGCGACATTGGGGCCGTCTCAGGTTGATATCACCGTCACCGAGACAAGCCCTCCGGCGGCCTTCATGCAAGATCGCCGGGGGGCAACCACCCCAAATCCTCGATTAATTCGAGCGGATCAGCCCTGATTCCCCGCTGAAATTCTGCGCCCTCTCACCAGCTCGTCGAGCTTGACGATCTGATCCAGGTCCGCCTTGAGCGTCTCGGTGAAGTTCGCGCCCGGCGCGTGCAGCGGCATGGTGAAAAGACCGAGTTCCATCGAACCCTCCCCGTCGGTGAAACCCATGGATCGGGCCAGCATAGCGGGACCGCCGATCACTCGCCAAGCCGCACGCGGGCCGTCCCTCAGCTCGGCGGCGGGGCGCCGGCCTTGGCGGCGATGGTCTCCCGCGCAACCCTGGCCTCGCGGTACGCGAGGTAGAGCGTGCTCGCGAAGACGACGATGCCGCCGATCCAGACGTAGAGCACCGGCACTTCGTTGAACAGCAGATAGCCGTAGAGCGACGACCAGATCAGGCGGAGGAAGTCGACCGGGAGCACGACCGTGGCGTCGGCCTCGCGGAAGGCCTGGGCGAGACAGAGATGCCCGAGGGTGCCGAGACTTCCCATCAGAGCGAACCAGCCGAGATCCACCAGTGTCGGCCATTGCCAGACGAAGGCCGCCGCGATGGCGGAGAGCGGCGTGAGGAAGACCGCCATGTAGGCGGTCATGGTTAGGCTCGATTCCGTGCGCGACAGCAGCTTGATGATGATCATCGCGCCGGCCCAGACGGCTGACGAGCCGAGTACCAGCAGCGAGCCGGGGTCGAGCGCCACCATGCCGGGGCGGACAATGATCAGCGCACCGGCGAAGCCCGCGATCAGCGCGACGATGCGCCGGATGCGCACCGTCTCGCCGAGCAGCAGCACCGCGCCCACGGTGACGAAGAGCGGCGCCGTGAAGCTCAGCGCGGCGATGGTGCCGAGCGGCGTGATCGGCACCGAGTAGAAGAACATCATCATGGCCGAGACGTGGATCAATCCGCGCGCGGCATGGAGCGGGAGCCTCTGCGTGCGGAGCGCGCCGAAGCCATGGCGCAGCAGGAAGGGTGCGATGAACAACAGGCCGAAGAAGTTGCGGAAGAACGCGACCTCGAAGGGGTGCTGCTCGCTCGATGCGATGCGGATCACCGCGTGCATCGAAGCGAAGCCGATGGTGGCACCCAGCAGCAGCAGCATGCCGCGTGCGGGCGGCGGCAGGGCGTAGTAAGCGGCGAGCAGCGGTGCGAACGACCGGGCCCAGCGCGGAGGGCCGGCGGGCGGTGCCCCCGCCGGCAACCTGGGGCTAGCCCGCCTGTTGGATTTCGGCAACTTGGCTCAATTCCATAGTGCCTTGTAATAACATGGGAAAATCACCTTCGTTTGGGAGTCCGGGTACCCGTATTGCAGGTCCGGTCATCGAACCGAATTCGATGTTTTTCAGTGTGCGGAGGGTCACGGGCTTCAAGTGGCGGCGAATGACCGTTTTCGTGCCTGCCGGCAACTTTCGTGCGGTCGAGCGCCTGGATCTGGGTTCGCATGTTCGCTCGGACCAGCGGCGCTCCATGCTCACTCTCGTCGACACAGAGCACCAGCGCGCGATCCGGCGGCGACATGTAGAGGCCGACGATGTCGCGGACCTTGTCGACGAAGTGCGGATCACTGGAGAGTTTGAAGGTCTCGGCCCGGTGCGGCTGCAGGCCGAAAGCGCCCCAGATGCGCCAGATCGACGTGTGCGACAGCCCCGCTTCCTTCGCCATCGAGCGCAGTGACCAGTGGGTCGCGTCCGCAGGCCGCGCGGTGAGCGTTCGCTCGATCACCTCGGCCACCTTCTCGTCCTCGATGGTCCTGGGTCGCCCCGGCCGGGGCGCGTCCGACAGGCCGTCTAAGCGCGCCTTGACGAAGCGCCTGCGCCACTTGCCCACGGTGTGCTCGTGCACGCCGATCTCTGCGGCCACCGCCTTGTTGCCGAGCCCGTCCGCGCAACGCAGGATCATGCGGCAGCGATCCGACATGGAGCGCGCCACGCGGTGGCGGCGAACCTGTGCTTCCAGAAACGAGCGTTCCTCATCGCTCAAGACCAGGGCCGCCAGCGGCCGTCCCGTACCGCGCGCCATCGAGATCACCTCCGTAGTCCGACTCGGAGGGCCACCTTACAATGAACCCTACTTCAGTTCCAGGCGACTAGTGTGCCGATCGAGAAGTTCGTACGCCTTGCCGAGAACCCCACCACGTCATGCCCGGCCCCCGGATCAAGTCCGGGGGCCGGGCATGACGAGAAGAATTGGAGAGCCGGGGAGACTGCACGGCCGACCCAAAATCATGCGAACTTCAGAAACAGGACACTAACGACGGGCACTTGGAATGGAACTGGATCGCCAAGCACATTCGGTCCATAGTGTCAACAAGACAACCAGGGAGGATAAGATGGGCACTCTTACACGCAGGAATTTTCTTTATGGTGCCGGTGCCGCCGGTGCTGCCGTCGGTTTGGCACCCATGATGCGCGCCCGCGCTGCGACCGATTCGATCGAGTGGTGGAATCCTCATGGCGCTCCCGCCTTCATGGCGGAATGGGACCAGCTCCTGGCCGACTTCGAGGCCGAGACCGGGGTCGGCGTCGTCAACAGCATCGTGGGATGGGGCGACCTGGTGCCGCGCCTGACACAGGGCGCCATGTCCGGCACGCTTCCCGATATCGCGACCGGAGGCTCCGGGTTTCCGCAGATCTTCGCAAGCCAGGGCATCCTTGCCGATGTCTCGGACGCGCTGGCGGCGATCGAGGCGTCGGGGTCGAAGGTCTCGGGGAGCGCGGTACTGGCGGCTTCCTACGAGGGCAAGCCCTACGGCGTGCCCCGCTACACGGCGACCAACGGCGTCACCTTCCGCACGGACATTCTCGAAGCGGCCGGCATCGAGCCGCCCGACCCGACTGGTGAGCGCTATGCCTTCGGTTGGGAGGAGTTCGCCGACGTTTGCGAGCGGCTCACCAATGCGCCCGATCGCTACGCACTGGCGGCGGCGGGAACGACGTTCGACGCCGAAAAGGTGATCTGGAACTTCCTTGTCACGAACGAGGCCACAATCCTCGACGAGAACGGCAATCTTGCCTGGGAGAACGACCGCACGGTCGAGACCTATCGGTACCTCTCCGACATTTTCCGCCGCTTCGCGCCCCCGGCGATCGCCACCTACGATCTCGCGGCAGCCAACCTCGCCTTCATGACGGGCAAGGCGGCCATGACATACGGCGACGGCGACGTCCATGCCGACATCGAATCGGCCCAGCCGGACTGGCTCGGAAGCGTCCGGTTCATGCCCTCGCCGGTCAAGTCGATCCGGGCCGGCTATGGCGGCGGCGTGACGTTCATGATCCCCGACGGCGACAACGTGGCCGAGGCGGGCAGCCTGGCGCAGTTCCTGCTGCGGCCGGACCATCTGGTGCGCGCGATCTGGCCGTTCCGGCTCCTCGTCACGCCGGCCACCGATACCGCGCGCCAAAGCGAGCTTCTGAAGGCGGATCCAGCTGTGCAGAGATGGGCAAAGGTGCTCGATCAGATGGCGTCCGTCGGAGCGAACCTCTCGGGCGTCGCGCAGTACCATGCGGCGTCGCCAGAGGCGGGCTCGATCGAATCGAGCGGAATTCTCTCCAAGGCGATGCAGAAGATCCTGGTGAACGACATGGATCCCGAGCAGGCCGTCATGGAGGCGACGCCCGAGCTTCAGGAGATTCTCGAGGGCTAACCGGAAACCGTGTCCGGCGCCTCGGCTTCCGATCGGGCCGAGTTCCTCGTCATCGGCGCTGGCGCCCTGGGTGCCAGCGCCGCCTTTCACTTGGCCGCGCTCGGGCGGGACGTCGTCGTTCTCGACGCCGGTCCGGTGGGCGCGGAAACGACGAGTCAGGGCGCGGGCTTCCTGTGTTCGATGCGCACGACGCCGGCATCGACGCACATCGTCCATCATTCGACCCGCTTCTATGGCCGCTTCGAGGAGGAGACCGGCTACGGAATCGACCTGCACAGGACCGGCGGCGTGCGAATCGCGCTCTCCGAGCGGAGCTTGGAAGCGCTAGACCGCGAGGCCGAGGTAGCGCGCCGTGCCGGAGTGGAGGCGCACCGGCTCGGCATGGACGAAATCGGCCGGCTGTTGCCGGCAATGAATTGCGCCGGGCTCGCCGGCGGGGTGCTCGTTCCCGATGAGGGATACGTCACGGCGACGCGCGATGTGGCCGTCGGCCTGGCACGCGGCGCGGCGGACCTCGGCGCCCGCATCCACACCTACCGGCGCGTGAAGGCGTTGCGCCCGCACCCGCGCGGCATGCTGGAGGCGGTCACGTCTGCCGGGAACATCACGGCGGAAAAGGTCGTCCTCGCGGCCAATGCCGGCATGTGGCCGCTCTGCCGGCAGCTGGGCGATCTCTACCCGGCCTATCCGCTCCAGCACGAATGCGCCGTCTACGCGCTCGCCGACAGCCTCTCCTCCGAAATGCCGACCGTGCGCATCGTGGAACGGGACCTCTATCTTCGCCACGAGGCCGGCGGACTTCTCGTGGGCGGCGTCGGCGAGGATACACAAGGGCCGGCGCCCGACGCCGACGCCGCCCGCTTCGTTCTCGGCCAGGGAGACGTGCTGCCGAGCGAGATCGGCGCCGCGCGCCGGCGGGCCGCGCACTTCTTTCCGGAGCTCGACCGGGCCTTCTGTATCCGTGAGCAGCGCGGGCTGGCGATGGTCGCCCCCGATCTGGAGCCCATTGCGGGCGAATGGAAGCGGAACCTGTTCGTCATGAGCGCGGATCTGCGGGGCATCCAATCGGCGCCGGCGCTGGGGCTGATGGTGGCGCAACTGGCCGCCCATGGCGAAAGCGAGTTCGACCATCGGCCGTTCCGCCCCGGCCGGTTTCCCGAAGCGGGGAGCGGGGCGGAGGTTTTTGCCGCGGCCCGGGAGGGCCTGCGCCCAACGTGGGTGCCGGCGTGATCCTGCCGGCTCGTCTGCGAAACCTTCCGCGCACGACCGTCGAAGGTTGGCTCCTGGTCACGCCGGCCGTGATCCTGGGGGCGCTGCTGGTCGCCTATCCCTTCGGCTACAACATCTGGCTCAGCTTCAGCAACAGGACCGCGCGCAGGGCCGGCAAGTTCGTGGGCCTGGATAACTACGAGAAGCTCCTGACCGACGCGGACATCTACATCATGACCGCGCGCACGCTCATCTGGACCGCGGGCACGGTCATCGGGCAAGTCGCGCTCGGCCTTGCCTTGGCCCTCTTCCTCAACCAGCAGTTCCGCGGCCGGGGCTTCATCCGCGCCTCGCTCCTGGTGCCCTATGCGATGTCGGTCGTCACCGTCGTCTTCATCTGGAAGTGGCTGCTCAACGACATCAACGGGATCGTCAACTACACCCTGCTCAACCTCGGCGCGATCGGCAGTCCGATCGTGTTTCTCAGCGGCCCGACCAGCGCGATGCTGACGGTGGTCACGGTCGCGATCTGGCAGGCGATGCCGTTCACCGTACTCGTGCTGCTGGCCGGCCTTCAGTCGATCCCTCAGGAGCTCTACGAGACCGCCAGGGTCGACGGCGGCGGGCGGTGGGTCCAGTTCCGCCACGTCACCCTGCCCCTGCTGCGGCCGGTGCTCGCGACGATCATCCTCATCAAGACCATCTGGACCTTCAACTGGTTCGACCTGGTCTGGCTCTACACGGCCGGCGGACCGGCCGACGCGACGCGCACCCTGGCCGTCGCCGTCTACGATGAAGGCTTTCGCCGCTTCCGGTTCAGCGAGGCGGCCACCCTCGGGGTCTTCATGTTCGTCTGCATCGTGATCCTGGCCATTCCGCTGGCCCGCTGGGCCGAGCGCGACCCATGAGCGAGCTCCTGCCCGGCACGCTCGCGCGGTGGTCCTGGCGGCTGGGCGTCATCGCGTCCGGCGTCGCGATGCTGGGCTTCGTGCTGTTCCCGATCTACTTCCTCGTCGCCTCCTCCCTCAGGACGCCGGAAGACCTTTTCAGCAGTACGCCCGGCCTGCTGCCCATCCCGTTCTCGACACACTTCTTCAAGGTTGCGGTCGAGGAAGCGCCGTTCCTGCTCTGGACGGGCAACAGCATGCTGGTCGTGCTCGGCACGGTCGCGCTCACGATGCCGCTTGCCATCCTCGCGGCCTACGCCATCGCGAGGCTCGAATTTCCCGGACGCCGGCTGCTCTCGCGCATGGTGCTGATCCTCTACATGTTCCCGAGTGTCCTGTTGCTGGTGCCGCTGTTCGTGCTGTTGGCGCGGCTCGGCCTCGTCAACACCCTGCCCGCGCTCGTCATCGCGCATGCGACCTTCGCGCTCCCCTTCAGCATCTGGTATCTCAGCGCCTATCTCCGGTCGATCCCGAGGGAGCTGGACGACGCGGCCCGGATCGACGGGTGCAACCGCCTCACGCTGATCTGGTACGTGCTGCTGCCCGTGATGCTGCCCGGCATCGCCGCGACCGGCGCCTTTGTCTTCATGTTCTCCTGGAACGAGTACGCCTTCGCGTTGACCTTGATCCAGAACGCCAGTCAGCGCACGCTGCCGCTCGGCGTCACGTCGTACTTCTCCGCCCAGGGCATCCCCTGGGGCGTCGTCCTGGCGACGACGGTGCTCATGAGCGTTCCTGTGGTGCTGATCGCCCTGTTCGCGCAGCGCTACTTCGTCGCAGGGCTCGCCGGAGGTTCGGTGAAGGCCTGATCCGGAGAGAGCCATGGCAGAACCGCAACAAACCGAGCCGGCAGGCGCGCTGCTGGAACGCGCGCATCGGTTTCTACCCGGCGGCACCGTTCACACGTTCAGCCGGCGGCCGGACGGCTTTCCCACCTTCCTGGAAACGCCCGACTTCACGATCGACCGCGCCGACGGACCTTGGCTGTGGACGACCGAAGGCGAGCGCCTGCTCGACGTCGTGCTCGGCAGCGGCTGCGTCATTCTGGGCCACGCACATCCTGCGATCGTTGCCGCGATGAAGGCGCAGGCCGCGCGCGGCACGAACTATTCGCACATCTCCCGCCCTGCGATCGAGCTTGCGGAAGAGATCGTGACGGCGATCCCTGCGGCCGAGAAGGTGCGGTTCTTCAACTCCGGCACGGAAGCGATGATGCACGCGTTGCGCATCGTGCGGGCCCACACCGGCCGGGACCGCGTGATCAAGCTCGACGGCGCCTATCACGGCTGCCTCGACGAGCTCCTCGTGCGCACGAGCTACGGGCCCGTCACGACCGCGGACGGCGCGACCCTGGCCTGCGACAGCCCGGGGTCCCTGGCCGGTCATGCGGAGCGCGTGGTCGTCGTCCCCTACAACGACCTGAACGCCATGAGGGAGGCGGCCGCCGCGAATCGCCGCGAGCTCGCAGCCATCATCGTGGAGCCGCTGATGCGCGGTCTCGGCCCGGCGCCCGGCTATCTTTCGGGGGTCCGCGAGATCGCGGACAGCGAAGACGTGCCGCTCGTCTTCGACGAGGTGATCACGGGGTTCCGGCTCGCGCGGGGCGGCGCCCAGGAATTCTACGGCGTCGACGCGGATCTCACCGTCCTGGGCAAGGGGCTCGGCGCCGGGGTGCCCATGGGCGCCGTCGCGGGATCCGAGACGCTCATGGCGTGGCTGCAGACCGGCCGTCCGGACGGCAAGCGGATCCTGGGCGAGGGCAGTTCCTACGGCAACGCGCTGGCAGCCGCCGCCGCGCTGGCGCAGATGCGGGAACTCGCACGGCCGGGGACCTACGAGCACCTCCACGGCATGGGCAGGCGCCTTGCCGACCGGCTCGGCGAGCAGTTCTCCCGGTACGGACACGCCCCGCAGTTCGTCAGCGCCGGCCCGGTCATCGAGTTCTACTTCGGCGAAGGGCCCTTTCTCGACTATGCCTCGGCGCAGGCGTCCGATCAGCGCGTGAAGCGAGCGCTCGCCCAGGGCCTCCGATCGCGCGGCGTGTTCGGCGGCGGCGGACGCTACAACATCTCCCTCTCGCATGGAGAGGCCGAGATCGAGGTCCTTGTCTCCGCAGTCGAGGATGTCCTGCGGGAACTCGCCCGCGCCTGAGGATAGCCTTCAGTCGCAACTCGAGGCGGCACGGACCGGCCACCGCAGCCCAGCATAGGGCGGGGACCGGCTGCTGCGCCCAACGAGGTGTGGGCGATGGACTTCAATTCGAACCGGCTGTTCGACGGCCGGCGCATCCGAAGCCGCTTGCCGGAGACCGCGGCATTGTCCGGCCTGCAACACCGGATGAACCGGCAAAGCAGTTCGATTTACGAAATACTCGCTAGACATAAAAAACCGGCACCGTCACTCTGTCTTCCTGACCATCAGGGAACTGGTCGGAAGCTCGACAGCAGAAGAGGTGCTGTTGGCGGCAATCAGGCACATATCGGCCATCCCCTTGATGGAGCCCGTCGATCGGACAGCCGATCTCGATGGGTCGAATGCGACGATTGTCGTGCAGATCGAGGATGACGAGGGTCATGTCGGCATCGGGGAGTGCGATGCGCCTCCCATGGCGGTGAAGGCTCTCTTCGATGCGCCGTCCCTGCATGCCTGGAGCATGAATCTCAGGGATCCGCTGATCGGGCTGGATCCCTTCGAGATCGCTGCGATCTGGCAGAAGATCTACCAGGCGACATTTTGGCACGGCCGTCGCGGCCTCGGCATTCACGCGCTCTCCGCGATCGACATCGCCCTGCACGATCTTCTCGGCCGCAGGCTAGGCGTTCCCGTCTACAAGCTGCTTGGCGGCGCACGCCGCGAGACGCTTCAGCCCTACGCGACGATCTATCCGGGCCAGCCGCAGGGGCGCAGCATGAAGACCGTCATTGACGAGGTGCACGGCCTCTTCGACCGGGCGCTGAAGCTCGGTTTCCGGGCGGTCAAGATGGAAGTGCTGTTCGAAGACCTCGCGACCGATTCCGACCTCGTCGACTACATTCGTGAGGGTCGCCAAATGATCGGGGCCGACGTGACCATGATGCTGGATTTCGGCTATCGCTGGCATGACTGGCACGACGCGCTCCAGCTGTTGCGCCGCCTCGAAAACGAGAACATCTACTTCGCCGAGGCGCCGCTCCAGCACGACGATCTACTCGGGCATGCACGCCTCTCGGAGCGGGCGCCGACACGAATTTGCGGCGCCGAAGCGGCGGCGACCAAATACGAAATTCGGGAGTGGATCGAAGTCGGAAAAGTGTCCGTCGTTCAGCCGAACATTGGCCGGGCGGGCGGATTCACGGAGATGCGGCGGATCGCCGACATTTGCGAATTGTATGGCGTGCAGTGCATTCCCCATGGCTGGAAGACGGGGATCACGACGGCGTGCAGTCTGCACTACCAGGCAGCCTGCCCCAATGTACCGTTCATCGAGTATCTGTCGCCGGAACTCTTCGATTCCGACATGCGTCGGAGTCTCGTTGAACCGGCGAGCTACGCACTCGAAGGCGGCGAGATTGCGCTACCGGACGGGGCCGGGCTCGGCATTCGCCTCAACCCGGACGCGCTGGAGCGATTCCGATGGCCCGATCGCGCCGAGACGGGCATCTTCTAAAACAAGGGAAAATACGCAAACAGGGAGGAGATAGGCAGATGAGAGTTGTTCAACTGGTAGGCGTGGCTATTGTCGGCTGCTCGCTGACGACCACGGCCATGGCGCAGGATTGCGTGAAGGTGGCCGGGACGGACTGGACCCTCGAGGCGCAGTCTGTCGACCCGATCGTCAACAGCTCGTTCGGCGACGTACTTCGCATTACGACGCTCTACGAGAAGCTCGTCGATCTCGATAACTCGTACCAGCCGATTCCGGTGTTGGCGGAAAGCTGGTCTTCGAACGACGCCGGAACGGTCTGGACATTCAACCTGCGGCAGGGCGTGAAGTTCCATGACGGGTCCGTCCTCACCGCGGCGGACGCGGTTTATTCGATCCTGCGTGCCGCCGATCCCGAAACGGGATCGCAGGGAGCGTCCGTACTCGAGTTCCTGAAGAACGCTCAGATCGAAGCTGTCGACGACAGCACGCTGCGCATCACACTGGATGCGCCACAGGTCGAACTCCCGGTCCTCATCAGTACGAAGTACACCGCGGTCGTGCCGGCCGGCTCGACGCGCGAGAGCCTGCAGAAGAACCCAATCGGAACCGGGCCGTTCAAGATTGAGGGCGGATTCGAACAAGGCGGGCAGACGAACACGCTCGTCGCCAATTCCGACTACTGGCAGCCCGACCTGCCCAAGGCACCGTGCATCGAAATAACGGGGATTAGCGACTCGGTGGCGCGTATATCGGCGCTGGTAAGCGGTGAGGTCGACCTGTTGGTCCCGATCGACCCGACGGCGAAACCGACACTCGACGAGTACGACGACATCCGGATTCTCGCATCTCCGGGCGGCTCCGTGATGACGCTGTCGATGTGGGCCGACACGCCTCCGTTCGACGACGTGCGCGTTCGCCAGGCGATGAAACTCGTCGTCGACCGCGAGGCGCTCGTGGAGATCGCGATCCTGAACGCGGGCAGCCCGGGCAACGACAATCCGGTTCCGCCAACGTCTCCCGACGCCTACCGCTCCGATGTAATCGAGCGGGATATCGATCGGGCCAAGGAGCTGCTGGCGGCGGCAGGCCATCCGGACGGTCTGGAGGTCGATCTCTATACATCCGAGGCGCTGCCCGGCATGTACGCGATCGCCCAGGTCTATTCCCAGATGGCGATGGATGCGGGCGTTACGGTCAACGTCCTCAAGACGCCATCGGAATCGTATTGGGATGACGTCTGGTTGAAGCGTTCGTTCATAACATCGTCCTGGGGCGGACGACCTGCCGGCGAGGGGCTCTCGATCGCCTACCTCTGTTCGACCAACATGCCGGAAACGCACTGGTGCAACGAGGAGTTCGACAGCCTGATCGCGGCTGCCAATTCCACGGCGGACGCGGGTGAGCGGCGCAAGCTGTATCAGGCTGCGCAGAAGCTTCTCGCCGAGGACGGCGGTGTCATCGTGCCGGCATTCCTGGCGTCTCTGGCTGCGTTTCGTAGCGAGTGCTCCGGCTACGAGCCCAACAACAACCTGAACAACCAGGATTGGTCGCAACTGACCTGTCAGTGATACGACTGGCGAGGGAGCTTTAGAATGTAACGAGGATCGTTCCGGGATTGGCGGGGCATGACGCGGATTCTGTTTCTAGTCGCCGGCCGCGTCGTGCTCGCCCTCGTTACGTTGCTTCTTGTCTCCCTCGTTGTTTTTTGCGCCCTCGAAGTCATCCCGGGTGACGTCGCAACGCGGATTCTCGGCCGCCATGCGACGCCTGAATCGCTGGCGGCCGTGCGAGAGCAGCTCGGTCTCCATCGGCCGGCAGTTGTCCGTTACTTCTCGTGGCTTCAGGGAGTCGCCGTCGGCGATTTCGGCCATTCGTTGATCAGCGGCCGGCCCGTTTCCGAAGCTCTCGCAACCCCGCTCAGGAATACGCTGATTCTCTCCGCCTGCGCGCTGTTGCTGTACTTCCCAATCGCTTTCGGCATTGCCGTGGTTCAGGCACTGAACCGGGAAAGGCCGGTCGACTTCGCGCTTTCAACCGGCACGCTGTTGATGGCTTCGATCCCCGACTTCCTGCTCGGCACGATCCTGCTCCTGCTGTTCGCGGTTTTCCTCCCCGTGCTGCCGGTCCTCTCCCAGGTGACGGATGAGAGCTCATTGACGGAATGGCTGCGTGCCGTCGCCATGCCGGCAGCGACGCTTGCGGTCGTCATGGCGGTTTATGCGATCCGCATGCTTCGCGACAATCTCATCGACGCCCTGAATGCCGAGCATGTGCACATGGCGGCGCTGCGCGGTCTCGGCCGGCGTGCCGTTGTCATGAAGTATGCCCTGCCCACGGCGTTGATCCCGACGGTCAACGTCACCGCGTTGAACATCTCGTACCTTGTGGGCGGCGTCGTCATCGTCGAGAAAGTGTTCACCTATCCCGGGTTCGGAAGCGTCACCATCGACGCATTCCAGCTCCGCGATCTTCCGATGATCGAGGCAACGGTCCTCATCGCAGCGGCGATCTACATCGTTGCCAACCTGATCGCCGACATTCTCGCCATCCTCCTCAATCCGAAACTCAGAGATGCCTAGCCCACTTTGTCACCACGAACACGGTCTGCCGCGCCAGCGCACAAACGCGTTGTATGTCAATGGTTTGAAAGAACACGCGAATTGTAATGAGGCGCCCGATCGAGCAAAATATTCACCAAGTAAGCACCGCAAACAAAACTCCTGACCATTCCTGACCTCCAATCGTGGGAACCGATTCGGCCAAGCCGTGGAACCGCCAGGCCTGCGCAGGAGATCGGGTGCTTGGCCAGGAGGTTCCCGGTCAGCACGGTCGTTCACAACCGCCCCTCACTCAAACTACCACGGCTTCGCCTAACGTATACCAATCGTGCGCATCCGTTCCGTCGGGCCGCCACCGCGTCTGCTTCCTCACGTGCCGCATTCGGGCTGTCAATCGGCTTTCCAAACCAGATGCATCCTTCCCGGTATTTGAGACCAGTATCGAGGCCGTCTGCGCCTCGCCCTTCGGGGCAAGCGCGGCGAACACGACCAAGCCAACCAAGAGACCCGCCGCGACCAGGCCGGCCGGCCGCGCCAGCGCGCGGACCGTCCGGCGGAAGCCGTTGGGAACCGTCTCATGACCACCGCGAATGTACATGTCGCCGTTCTCCACAAAACGCAATTTGCCCTTCTGGCGCGGGATGTTAGGCCACGTGGGCGATCCTTCGCCCCCCCAATTAGGGCGCGCGCGTTCTCACAATTTGTTGATTCGGTCGACCCCCGGGTTCGGCAAAAAGGAGGACCGGGCGCTGAGCGGCGAGCATCGCCGCGATCGCCACCGGCAACCCGCCCGCCGCTGCGGCGCGCTGCTTACCCACAGCTACCAGCGGCCCGAGAAGGCGTGTGGCGCTGAAGTCGTATTCGTGAATGCGCCACGTCATCGTCTCGGTCCCCGTGTAATTCAGGGCGCCCACGTAGAGCTCGACCGAGCTCACCTCGTATCCCGACGCATTGGACCCGGTCGTGAATCGCTGCCCCACCCAGCCGTTGTCACGCGCTCCTACATTGAAGAGCGAGAGCTTGGCGCTCTGGGCGTGGTGGGTTACGGCGAGGGGACGCTGACGCTCAACCCCGAGGGCATGGCGGCGATCGAGACCGACATGGACCTCAGGATGGCCGCCGTGGGCGGGCGCGGCGTACTGTTCGATGCGCCGGCCGACGGCGGTCTCGCGCTCAGCGTCACGTCGGATGGGAGGGTGGTGCAGACGTCCTCGGGCGAGGTGCGGGGCAGCACGGGCAGCCTCGCTGCGTCTGAGGCCGAGGTGACGCGGCTCAGGCTGCCGCGCAAAACCCCCGCGACCTGATATCGCCCAGGCGCCGTTCGCTACGCGTGATTCTAAGGAGCACAGGCGCGGTCATAACTGTCTGTAGTCACGCCTATTTCCTGAAACCACTGTTCAAGTTGGATCAAAGCGGCCGGCCGAAGCAATAGAAGTCCAAGCCGTCCGCCGTGAGATCGGTTCTCCGCGGCGGCGCGTCCCAGCCGGTGGTGCCAGGCCGCGCGCAAGCCGCCCGCTCGATGCCAGTGGCCGCCGTTGCCGGAATTCCAGCTCGTCCCAGCGTTTCGGTGGTGCCCCCCCCCCAATTGGAGGGCGCCACCAGTCCCCAATTGAGTACAATTTGTTGCTTCTGTGTGGACAGAAATCGACCAAATATAAACGGAAGAGCAACAAATGCACGATTTGACGACATGGTGACCGGCGACGATTCCAGGTGGCGATGGTCCGCCGATCACCGTTCCCTCAATGAACAACCCGCGGCGCGCCAACTGCGAGGAGCGCAAGCGCCGCGTAGAGCAGGTAATGACTCTGGTTCAGGCCGAACAAGAGACATGACTCCGTTCCGAGCCGTTAGATCGATAGTCCGCACCCGGGGGCTAGAGGGGACAACTGGAGGCCTCGGACCCAGATCGCCATGAGCCAGCGGGATCTGTTCGAGCGTATCCTGGCGTCGTTGCACGAGGCCGCGCTCGACGATGCCCGGTGGCCGGCGGCGTCCGGGCTGATAGACGAAGCCTGCGGGGCGAAGGGCAATTCCCTGGTCACGGGCGTCGGGGCTGCTCGGGACGAAACGCAGCTTTTCTTCGCCCCAATCTGCTATCGCGGACAGCGCCATGCGGAATTTGAGCGTCTGTACTACGAGTCATACTACCACCTTGACGAACGTGTCCCGCGCGTCAGGGAGCTGCCGGACAGCCATATCGTCCACGTCTCCTCCCTCTTCACCCACGAGGAGATGAAGACCTCGCTGGTCTACAACGAGGCGTTGCCCCTCGCCCTCTCCCGTGACAGCCTCTATGTGCGTCTCGATGGGCCGGATGAATCGCGCATCGTCTGGGTGATCGCCGACCCCACCGACGGCGATGGCTGGTCGTCCTCGCAAGTGGAAATGATCCAGCGTCTTCTGCCGCATATCCGTCAGTTCGTGCGGGTCAGGCAGGCGCTGGTCGACTCACGAGCGCTCGGCGCGTCGCTCGCCGCTTTGCTCGAGAATAGGAGATGCGGGGTCATCCAGCTGGACCTTCACGGACGGATTGTGGCCGCCAACGACCGTGCCCGCGTCATTCTGTGCAAGGGCGATGGGCTGTTCGACCAGCGCGGGTTCCTGCATGCCTCGGCATCGTTGGACAACGCCGCTCTCCAGAAGCTGCTGGCCGCTGCATTGCCGCCCTTCGACGGCCAGGGCGCGAGCAGCTCGATCATGGTGACACGCCCGAATTCCGCGCCGCGGCTCGCCGTCCATGTCAGCCCCGTTGGCGACGAAAGGAAAGATTTGCGCACCAGCCGCGTCGCGGCTCTCGTGCTGGTCGTCGATCTGGCGGACCGGGCCCGCATCCATCCGGACGTGGTGGCGGAGACCCTCGGCCTCACGCCAGCCGAGAGCCGCGTCGCATTGGACTTGGCACAGGGAAGCACTATCCGCGAAATCGCCGCCGCGACAGGTCGGCGACCAAACACCATCCGCTGGCACATGAAGCACATCTTCGGCAAGCTCGGCCTCTCCCGGCAGTTGGACCTGGTGCAGCTGGTGCAGTCGCTCGCCGACCTTCCCAGTGTTCGGCGTTGAAATCGTGAGTTCTCGCCTGTCCGCTACGCTACAACCGTTGCACGAATAGCCATCACAGTTCTGTTCGCTGTTTCGTGAAGCATGTGCCGGGCCGAACGGACGTGACGCGCAGCGGTTCCCGCGTCACCGTCGCGGGCGCTGACGAGGCGAGCCGGACATCGATCAGTCAGCCAAGCACGCAACTCATTTTGCGGCTGGACCGAGCCGCCACGATCATTCTTCGGTCTCCATTCCGACTCCTCCGAATTCGGACGAGTCAATTTTCTCATGTGCCGCTCGGCGTCGGATTGGCGAGGAAAACATCAAGCAACTATGCAACTGAAGGCACTACGATGCCCGAAATTTCCGCGCCACGAATCGACGAAAACACGCTGACCGGAGGGCAGGTTGGCAAGCTCGCTGTTGTCCGGCGCGTAGATTGGACGCCGATCGGCGTGGCAACGTGTTGATTCCCTTAGATTCCGAGGGGTCAAACGACGACGCTTAACAACACCGGTGCGGAATGAGGCGGCCGGGCATAGCGACGTGCATTCACAGCGATTGGCCTAGTGTCGGTTGCGATCGCTACCGGGTTACCAATGCGACCACCCACCATTTGAAGCCCCCCACCTGGGGGGCGCGAAAGAATGCTCGCCGACGTAGGCTCCCACAGTGCGCTGCAGGTGCGTGGTTGGAACCCAAGGCGTGCCCAGAGGGCATTGGCAACGCAGTTCCGTTGGACCCGCGCGGAATAGGCGGTTGGTTCTTCGGTCATTTCTAAGGGCCGGCAGTTCGGGACGCAGGCGGATCGGGACGAGGGTCATTCCGCAGAGACCCGCGCCACTTGAGTAGGGATCGCAAGGGTTGAACAGAGGTCGGGACCTGGGCAACTGGCAAATCGGGAGCGTCGCGTGCGCAAAGTCTTTATGAGCTCGATCGGTGCTTCGGCCCTTTTGCCGCTTGCGACCTGCGGTGGCGGAGGAGGCAGCCCTGAAACAGGCAGGCCCATGCCTCTAGACAGCGGCCAGGACCCCATTGTCCCCGAGCCTGAACCCGTGCCCGAACTCGTTCTGCCGCTCTTCGACGCTGCGGACGCCCAGCAATCATCTGTCATCCAGTTCGGCGACGAACTTCGCGTGGGCGCCATGCCGCCTCCGGAACAAAGCGACCTCGCGTCCGTCACAACCCACGACGGCGCGGCCGTGCGCTACGGTCGGTCGAGCGACGGCCTCGGCGCGGCATTCATCACCGACTATCTCAGCGAAGACGTCAGGCTTATGGGCGGCACGCTCGTCCGCGACGACTTGAGTGCCGGCTTTGCCGGCACCCGCTGAGCGGGCCCGGCGGTCGCGCGCATGACGGTGGTTGACCTGCACGCAGGAGACGAGGGTGCGCCGAGGTCGTCTGCCGACGACGACGGTCAGGCAGGGCCGGGCGCAGGGTCGGAGGGGTTCCTCCGCTTCATCGATGTCAAGAAGAGCTACGACCGCAAGACGCTGGTCGTGAAGGGCTTCGATCTCGACGTCGCCAAGGGGGAGTTCATTACCCTGCTCGGCCCCTCCGGGTCAGGCAAGACGACGGTCCTGATGCTACTGGCCGGCTTCGAGAGCGTGACCGGCGGCGACATCCTGATCGGCGGCGCTCCCATCACCCGCACGGCGCCCAACAAGCGCAACATCGGCATCGTCTTCCAGAACTACGCGCTCTTCCCGCACATGACGGTGGCGGAGAACCTCGCCTATCCGCTCAAGGCCAGGAAGGTCGGACGGAGCACGATCAAGACCCGGGTCGAGGAATACCTGTCCCTGGTGGAGCTCGGCGACTTCGGTAACCGGCACCCGTCCCAGCTATCCGGCGGCCAGCGCCAGCGCGTGGCGCTCGCGCGCGCACTCATCTTCGAGCCGTCCCTGGTTCTCATGGACGAGCCCCTGGGTGCGTTGGACAAGAAGCTGCGAGAGCAGATGCAGTTCGAGATCACGCGGCTGCACCAGCAGCTGGGCTTCACCGTCATCTACGTGACGCACGACCAGACCGAAGCGCTCACGATGTCGGACCGGATCGCCGTGTTCAACGACGGCGTCGTCCAGCAGTGCGCGACGCCCGACGAGCTTTACGAGCAGCCCGGAAACGCCTTCGTCGCCGACTTCATCGGCGAGAACAACATGGTGCCGGGCAAGGTCGTCGCGGTGGAGGATGGCGCGCTGCGCGTGTCGATCTCCGGCGAGCAGCACGTCGTCACCCAGGTCGCAAACACCAGGGAAATCGGTTCGGACTGCATCGTATTGGTGCGGCCGGAGAAGATCTTTCTCGATGCAGGCCACCCCCATGACAACGAAATATGGGCGCGTTTCATCGTCAGACACTATGTCGGCGATTTCATTCGCTACTACTTCGAATTGCACGATGGAACGGAGTTAACCGTGAAGGTTCTGAACGACATAACGGCACCGAAGTTCCAGAAAGGCGAGCGCGCTCGCCTGATGTGGCAGCAAGACGACTGCTTCGCGTTCCGTACGCATCAATGAGACTCCCCGCAGTTTTGAGAGAGCCCAGAAAAGCATCCTTAACCGCCGACAAGAGGAGAAAGTGAAATGAAGAAAGCGAGAATGCTGCTGGCTATGGCAGCAATGATGGCCATCGGCGCAACGCCCGCAATGGCGCGCGATCTGACGGCAGTGTCGTTCGGCGGCGCCTACGGTGCCGCACAGAAGATGCACATGGTCGACCCCTACATCGAGGCGACGGGAAACAACGTGCTCTTCGAGGACTATTCCGGTGGCATCGCGGAAATCAAGGCGCAGGTCGAGGCCGGAAACATCCAGTGGGATGTCGTCGATATCGAGGTCATCGACCTGGAGAGGGCCTGCTCCGAAGGCCTGCTGGAGATCATACCCACCGACATCCTGCCGCCGGGCGACGACGGCACGCCCGCCATGGAGGACTTCTTCGAGGAAGCGCTCGCCAACGAGTGCGGCGTCGGCGTGATCTTCTGGACCATCATCTACGCCTACAACACGGAGACGATCCAGGGGGGCACGCCCAGCACCATCCAGGACTTCTTCGATACCGAGGCGTTCCCCGGCAAGCGGGCCATGAGAAAGCGGCCCCAGGTCAATCTCGAGTGGTCCCTGATCGCCGACGGTGTGCCGCGCGATCAGGTCTACGAGATGCTGGCGACGGACGAGTAAGCGTTCCGCCAGACCGTGGAGATGGTTATCCGCTCAATTGCACGCTCATCTGACCGATCCCGTTGCAGCGGGATTTTAGCGGCTGAGCGCTCTTTGCCAATCCCTTCTGAGAGGGCGAAGCCAGACGTCCTTGCGGGGCTTGTCGAACTGCCTGTCCCGGTCGTAGCGCCCGCGCCCCTGGGTGGTCCCGACGCGGGTCCAGCCCGAGGCGCGGTAGACGGCGCCGGTGTAGCGCGGGGTTTCGACGAAGGTCTCGATGAGCACGGGCGTGATCTTGTACCGCTCGGTCCAGTCGGCGGGCAGGCGGCGGCGGACGAGGGCGAGGATGTGCGAGCCGAGGTTGGGGATCTCGATCCACGGCAGGATCAGGAAGCGCGGGTTGTCGACCACCAGCGGGAGGTTCTTCTCGCGCATCTCGGGGGACCATCCGATGAAGTCGTCACGCGGGGCGAGCTTCCAGGCGGCGGTGGAGAAGCCGAGCATGGCGAGCGGCCAGCCGTTCCGGTCGTGGACGGCGTAGCGCATCTGCGCGCCGACCAGGGTCTTGTATCCGAGATAGTGGTAGCGGGCGACGAACTCGTTCCAGAGCATACCTTCCCGTGTGCCACCGACGACGAGGCGCATCTCCAGCGGGCGGACCTCGTCGAGGGTGGTCGGAGCGGGGAACAGCGGCGGCTCGGTGTCGGGTCCGAACACGATGGGCTTCGGCCTGTGCTTCCGCCCCCTCGGCGGCGGCAACGCGATCACGCCATCGCGGTGCATGGCGAGCATGGTGACGCGGGCCATCATGTCCTTGAGGCCGCCGTCCGGCCTGAGCCAGCCGATGCGCCGGCAGAACTCTCTCGACAGGGCGGCGCGGGTCGGCTGCGGCTCGGCCGCGACGAGGGCGCGCAGAAGCGCCATTTCATCGGCGGTGAAGTCGCGGCCGTAGTAGCGGCACTCGATGGTGCCGGTCATCCCCGCGCCGTGAACTCGCGCCGGCGCGCCTCGCTCATCGACCACGGAAGCCAGGGCGACAGATCGTCCGGCGGTTTGCCGCCGTTCTCCGCGCACGCGGTCAGCCAGGCCTCCAGCCAGCGCAGCACGTCGATGCCGTTCATCAAGAGCGTGCTGACAACCGAGTACATGATCGCGGTGAACCGGGCGCCGTCCTCGCTGTCGGAGCCGTGTGACAACCCTCGCCCTATTGCGGGCGCGCGCAAGATTCTCTCGGCCTCGTTGTTGTCCATCGGGGTCTGGGGCTTGTCGACGAAGACGCACAGCCCCTCGCGATGGTTGAGAAGGGAGCGCAGCGCCCTGGCCTCGCGTGCATGGTCCGGCAAGTCGGCCAGTTCCGATTCGGCTTGGTCGAACAGGCGGTCGAGCGCCTTCTTCAGCTTGCGCGTTGCCTTCCTGAACGCCGCTGTCTGGCGTTTGCGGCCGGGGTCGTAATGCTTCAGCCGCTCCCTGTTCAGGTCGTAAATCGCTGCGATCCGCCCAACCCATCCCTGGCACCATTGCTCCAGCCGCGGCTGGCCGGCGGCGGCATCGATAAAATCGCGGCGCTGATGAGCCCAGCAATAGGCCAGGATCGCCTTGTCCCCGAGAAGGCGGACGAGGCGCTTGTAGGCGCTGTAGCGGTCGCAGACGATGATCGTGCCGGGCAGGGCTTCGGCGAACAGCTTGAGCGCCGCCTCGGCGCTGCGGCTCGCATCGATATGGAAGCAGACCGCGTCTCTGCTGACCGAAGTCCACAGCCAAGCGCGGCCCGAGTTGTCTTCACCGCGAAGCTCCTGCACGCGCCAGGAGGTCTCGTCGGCATGGCGCAGCGCCGCAGTGTTCTGATGCGCGAGGATCGCCTCGTACAGGCTCTCGAACAGCGCCACGAAGCGCTTGCGGCTGTTGGCCAGCGTCCCTGGCGAGACCGCCAGCCCCTGGCTGGTGAACCACGCCGCGATGCGACGAACCGGCCGGAAGCAGGCGCAGTGCTCGAAGAGGAAGCGCGCCCAGAAGCTGATCCCGTACGGCGTTCTGACGAACAGCCGCGGCGCCGGGGGCACGGTCACTTCCGCAGGCGAGGACATGCACGAGCAAGTTCGGCGCAATCGCTCACGGCTGATCACGCGCTTGAACACGATGACCTCGATCTCGATCAGGGTGGACACCTCGGCACCGTTCGGCGCGTAGGGCTGGCCGCAGCGCCCGCAGACCCGCGCCTCTTCCGGCACTTCAAGCTCTTCGGGCCGCTCGTCGAGTCCGGGCCGCTGGGTGCGGCCATGGCCGGGCGCGCCGCGCTGCTGGCCGCGCTTGCGCCCGGAGCGCGGCTTCTTCTGCTGCTCGCTCTTGCGTCCGTAGAGCCTTCTCGACAGCACCGCCCCGCTCGAGCGCAGTCGCGCGATGTCGGCTTCCAGCGCCTCGACCCGGTTCCGCGCCCTCTGCGCGATCCGGCGCAACCGGGCGTTCTCCCCGGCCAGCGACTTGATTGTGGACTTCTGGCGCCGCGACCGGCGCAGGACCCTGCGCAACTCGGCATCCATGCCGGACAGCTTCTTCGACAACGCCTTGCGGGCCGTGCGAAGCACCGCAACCCGGGCTTCCGCCGCCTCCCGGCCGGCCTTGGCCGCCTTCAACGCCTTGCGCAGCCGGGCATTCTCCTTGCCAAGCCGGGCGATCGCGGTCTTCTGACGCCTCGACCTTCGCAGGATGTTGCGCAGATGAGCCGCCTCGTCGAACGGCAACTTCGTCAGCGTCGCTCCGGCCGCGCGGAGCTTGGCGATCCGGGCCGTCAGCTTCTTCTGCCCGTACCTGGATACGTCAAGCGCATGGCGCAGCCAGAAGTTCTCGTCCGACAGCTTCGCCGAACGGGCCTCGGCGTCGCGCAGGAACCCGATCTCCCTGTAGAGCCGGAGAGAATCCTGCGACAGCTTCTTGGCGGTCTCCCTGACGCCCTCCGTCCGTTCCTTCTCCTTGCCGACGCGCTCATTGAGACGGATGATCTCCTTGTCGCGCCGGACCACTTCCCTGTTCAGCCGGGCGACCTCCTTGCGCAGCGTCCTGATGGTGTCCTCGCTGCGGCGCGCCTGTTCCGGCACCGGGCGAGTCTGCCGGGCCTCCCCGGTCGTGCCCTTCCCGGACTGCGTTGCCAAGGACCTGCGAAGCCTGGCGACCTCCTTGCGAAGCGTCTCGACCTTCCCGGTCTCGCGCGACTCGATACCGGCTTCGGAAAGCAGAGTCGTCAGGCGCGCGACTTCGGCCTGCAACGACGGCACGCCCTTCGCCGCGCGGTGGAGCCGCTTCGTCTCCTCCTCGGCCTCGCTCAGCCGGTGTCGGCAGGACTTGAAGTGCCACTTCCAGTAACCGGCGTCGCTGCGGGCAGCCACCTCCGCCTGGCGCAGCTCTTCGCAGCGCGCCTCCGCCGCGTCGGCACGCGCTCGTTCCTGCTCGTAACGGGATTGGATATCGCGCGGCGCACCCGCCGACACCTTCTTGGACGGCGACCACAAACCGCCGTCGCCCTCGGTCAGCGTCCCGTCTACGGTGCGGAGATCATCGTCGAGAACCGCCATGCGCTCGACGATAGCGCATGGAGAATCATGTTACCAGCAGGATTATGCATGCTCGATTCGGCGCGGATTGTGCCGACGCAGAACGGTCTCGACGGCTCGGGAGCCCCGCAAGGATGTCTGGCTTCGCCCTCTCAGAAGGGATTGGCAAAGAGCGCTCAGCCGCTAAAATCCCGCTGCAACGGGATCGGTCAGATGAGCGTGCCATTGAGCGGATAACCATCTCCACGGTCTGGCGGAACGCTTACACGGACGAGGGCCAGGCCCGTGCCTTCGCCAAGCTCGACACCATCAGGGACGACCTCGTCTGGTACGATTCCTGGTCCCAGGCGCCCCAGCTTCTGAACGACGGCGGGGCAGTCCTGGTTCAGTCGGCCAACGGCCGTATCTTCAAGGATATCAAGGACCACGGCCGTCCCTTCGTCATGGTCTGGGATAGCCACATCTTCGACCTCGACGTGTGGTCGGTGGTGAGGGGGTCGCCGAACCTCGAGCAGGCGATGGACTTCGTGAAGTTCGCGACCGGCACGGTGCCGCTGTCGGGCATGCAGGACGTCGCCTACGGCCCGACCCGGAGGTCTGCGGCGGCGCTCGTGGATCCTGCGGTGATCAACGACCTGCCGACGGCGCATATCGACATCGGGCTGAAGGCCGACGGCATCTTCTGGGCCGACTTCGGCGAGTCCCTTGGCGAGAAGTTCAACGAGTGGCTGCTGCAGTAGCCTCTCGGTAGCCAGGACGGCGTCGGCACCAGCCCGGCGCCGTCCACAGCTATTTCACCGCAGATGAGCGCAGCTGAGCTTCAGGACGCATCCCGGTCGGCCGTGCACGGGCTAACCCGGGAGGAGGCGCGGATTGCCGCCCGGGCATTGAACCGCCGCCGCCTTATCGCGTTCCTATTGGTGTCGCCGCTGCTGGCCTTCGTCATCTTCGCCTTCTTCGCCCCGGTGGCGACCATGCTGCACCGGAGCGTGCACAACCCGACGGTCGTCGAGCTGATCCCGGATACGCTGGAGCTGTTGCAGGGCTGGAGCGGCGAGGGGACGCCTGCTGAGGCCGTGCTCACCTCCATGGCGGTCGATCTCAAGCGCCTCGCCAATGAGCGGACCTCGGGCAAGCTCGCAGAGGAGCTCAACCGCGGCCTGCCCGGCACGTCGAGCGTGGTGAAGTCGACCGCACGCAAGATGCGACGCGCCGACGACGCCGAGCTCCAGGCGAACGGCGCCGCCCTTCTGCTCGCGGCGCACGACAAGTGGGCGGAGCCCCTCCTCTGGTCCACGCTGCGCGAGGTCGGCCGCAGCTACTCGGAGCGCAATTTCCTGACGGCGCTCGACCTTGAGAAGGACCCGGAGGGCGGCATACGCCAGCGAGAATCCGCGCGCATCTACATTCAGCTCTACGGCAAGACCCTCAAGATTGCGGTGATCATCACCGTGCTGACCCTCTTGCTTGGCTATCCGCTCGCCTACGTCATCTCGGGCATGTCGGCCAAGGTCGGGGGCATCATGCTGATCTTCGTGCTGCTGCCGTTCTGGACGTCATTGCTGGTGCGAACACGTCCTGGATTGCGCTCCTTCAAACCAACGGCGTGGTCAATTCCTTCCTCATGGGCGTCGGCCTTACCGGCGAACCCTTCGAGATGATGTACACGGAGTTCGCCACCATCGTGGCCATGACCCATATCCTGCTGCCCTTCATGGTGTTGCCGCTTTACAGCGTCATGCGAGGCATCGATCCGAGTTATGTGCGTGCTGCCCTCTCGCTGGGTTCCGGGCCGATCGCGGCGTTCATCCGGGTCTACTTCCCGATGACTCTGCCCGGTTTGTCTGCGGGAGCGCTCCTCGTGTTCATCATTTCCGTCGGCTACTACATCACGCCTGCGCTGGTGGGCGGGACCGACGGTCAGATGATCTCCAACATCATCGCCTTCCACATGCAGCAGTCGAACAACTGGGAGCTTGCGGCGGCTCTGGGCACGCTGCTTCTCTTCCTCATCATCGTCCTCTACTGGGTCTACGACCGCCTGGTCGGGGCCAAGAACATCAAGCTGGGCTTCCCCGAATACTTCACGATCTGGAACAAGCTGGGCGTCTATGCCCTGCGCGGCACCGCCGGCGCCGTGCTGTTCTTCCTGATCCTGCCGATCCTCGTGATCGTTCCTCTCTCCTTCAACAGCCAGCCCTATTTCACCTTTACCGCAGAGATGCTGGCCTTCGAGGCGGATGCCTATTCGCTGCGCTGGTACAAGACCATCGTCGAGAACCCCAACTGGCTTCTCGCGATCCAGAACAGCTTCATTGTCGGTGTCTTCGCGACCATCGTCGCGACCCTGCTCGGCACGGTCGCGGCCGTGGGCCTCGCCAGCTCGGAGATGCCGTTCAGGCGAACGATCACCGCTCTCTTGCTCTCGCCGATGATCGTGCCGCTCATCATCATCGCGGCGGGGATGTTCTTCTTCTACACGCGCTTCGGCCTCGTCGGCACCTTCCCGGGCCTGATCATCGCGCACGCGGCGCTCGGGATACCGTTCGTCATCGTCACCGTCACCGCCACGCTCGTCGGCTTCGACCGCAGCCTCTACAACGCGGGCCTCAGCCTCGGCACGGGCCCGATTCGCACCTTCATGCGTGTCGTCCTGCCCCTCATCCGGCCAGGCGTGATCTCGGGCGCGCTCTTCGCTTTCGTCACGTCGTTCGACGAGGTCGTGCTGGTGCTCTTCCTCGCCGGGCCGGACCAGCGCACCATTCCCCGCCAGATGTTCTCGGGCCTGCGCGAGCAGATCAACCCCACCATCCTGGCGGTCGCGACCCTGCTCATCGTGATCTCCATCTGCCTCCTCGTCACCATAGAGCTGCTGCGCCGACGCTCGGAGCGGCTGCGTAGTCGCTGACCCGGAATCGGAGTTACCCGGTCTTGGAGACGGTCATGGATTTGGGTGAGCGCGGTTTAGTTGGCTCGTCTCGTAGTTCAATCACCATGCCGATCTGGAGATGCCGTAATGGGGCTTGGCGCCGGCCTGCACCGTCGCGGTCTGTGCGATGACGGCGAATCGGGTGTCGTTGCCCTTACGCGCGTAGCGTGTTCGCGGGGTGTTGCCGCAAGGCGTGCCCCAATTCCTCTGCAGGAATGGGCAGCGACATGAGGCGTGTGCGCTGTCACGCATCCCTTGGTGATCAAGGGCTCCAGCTGATCCGAGATTTTTCTTACCCCGGCGGCTTCGCAGACATCTGCGGCCCTGAGATCGGCGGATAGGGCGGATCGAGGATTTCCACCCCATAGCCGACGACGCTCCCAGGCTCACTTCCGGCCCCGTCGCGTCGTCCCGCCCGAATCGGATAGAAGGTGTCGCCATCGGGCCAGAGGCCCTCGTTCCATCCACCAGCCCTGGTAGGGAGAACGTGATGGCGACAACGGAGAAGCTACCCTTTTCCTGGCAGGCTGTCGAAGGCCTGCCGGACCTGGATCGCCTGCGTCTGGTGCTCGACACCCTGCCCGACGAGGAGATCGTGGCTGCGCTTGAGGCCGGGCGAGGTCGCGGGCGCAACGACTACCCGGTGCGGTCGATGTGGCGTGCGCTGATCGCGGGCGTGGTGTTCCAGCACGCCTCGATCCAGTCGCTGCTGCGGGAGATGGGCCGCAACCCGGCGCTCCTGGAACTCTGCGGGTTCGACCCGCTGCCTTTCCAGAGCGCGCCCGTGTTGGAGCTTCGCGCAGGTACGAAGGAGCCACCATGCGCGGTGGCGCATCCGGCGCAGGTCCGCTCGACGGTGCCCAGCCACTGGAACTTCTCGCGCTTCCTGCGGCGCGTCGTGCTGCTTGAGAACGAGTGCAGCCTGGTGTCCGCAATGGTCGAGAGCCTGCGCGCGTCGCTCTTCGAAGAGCTGCCCGACTTCGGCCGCCATCTCGGCTACGACGGCAAGGCGATCGAGAGCCACTCGACGGGCCGGGTTGCCGAGGACAAGGGGAAGACCTCCGACCCCGACGCCGACTGGGGCAAGCATGAGACGAGCGGGGTGAACGCCAAGACCGGCGCGATCTGGAAGAAGGTGAAATCATGGTTCGGCTACGGCCTCCACCTGATCGCCGACACCCACTACGAGGTCCCGGTGGCCTTCGAGGTGACGCGGGCGTCGGACTCGGAGGTCAAGATGCTCCCCAAGATGCTGGAGAACCTGTTCGCAAGAGCGCCGGAAATGGTGGAGCGCTGCGACGACTTCAGCGCCGACCGCGGTCTCGACAACGCTCCCCAGAAGAAGTTGCTCTGGGATAAGTGGGCCATTCGGCCGCTGGTCGACACGCGCTTGATGTGGAAGGCCGAGAAGGAGGAGCCGGGCTATGATCCGACGAAGCCGATCACGCGGGCGCTGTTCCCCAACCGCGCCGACGTCGTCGTTCACGACGAGCGCGGCCGCGTGTCCTGCATCTGCCCCCAGACCGGCGAGGTCCGCGCCATGGCCTTCCAGGGCTTCGAGGCCGAGCGCGGCCTCTGCGGCACGCTGAAATACCGCTGCCCGGCGGCGGCCTTCGGCTTCGACTGTGCAGGCAGCAAGGCGTGCCACCGGGCGGGCGGGGTGGAGCCCGGCGAGTACGGCCGCATCGTGCGCATCGATCTCGACAAGAACGACCGGCGCGTCTTCACCCCGACGCCCTGGGGCAGCCCGTCCTGGCGGCGCGGCTACAACCGGCGCTCTGCGATAGAGAGGATCAACAGCCGCCTCGACAACAGCTTCAACTTCGAGACCCACTACATCCGCGGGCTCGCTAAGATGAAGACCCGTGTCGGGCTGGCGCTGGTGGTGATGATGGCGCTGGCCCTTGCGCAGGTGCGGGCCGGCCACGCGGAGCGGATGCGCTCGCTGGTCGGCGCGGTGCCGTACCTCGACACCGGCTGACCGGTTGTCCCACCTCCGACATCGCCGCTCGACCAAGCCGCCTGCCGGCGGATGGCAGACCGCGGCCATCCATGTCACGATGTTCCCGTAGCGTTCCGATCTCGCGTCTAATCGCTGCATTCTGCTCACCCGGCGGGGATCAGGCAGTCGATATCCGGCCGCCAAAGATCAGCGTCACGATGTCGAAATACGCCACAGCGCACATTCCTCGACATGGACGTCTATATCGGGTTGGATGTATCGCTGGCAAGCACGGCAATCTGTGTTCTCGGCGGGAAGGGCAAGATCGTGGCCGAGGCGCGGGTCGGCAGCGTCCCTGAAGCGTTGGTTGCGTTCCTGGGCAAGCTGCCGCACGGGATCACGGTGATCGGGCTGGAGGCCGGTCCCCAGTCTCAATGGCTGCACAAGGGGCTGACTGTCAATCGGCTTTGAAGATTGACCTAGCCCCAGGCGAACCCGCTGGGCAGCGTCGGAAGGGTTCAGATCATCTCATCCTCCTCCCCAGGGCTTCGCCTGACGCTAGGTCAATTTTCCACGCTTGAGTAACAGATGCCTAAGCAGTTGACGGCATTTGGTTTTGCGTTTGGTTGTTTTGCGGTGCCGGGACGAGTTGGAGCCCGAGCTTTCGGGCTTGGCGGTCGAGATGAGCGAACTTCCTGTTGAGGCGCCGCTTCTCGTAAGCGTCGATCCCCTGCTCGACGTATTCCTGGCCCTCGGTCACCATCAGGTAGACGAGGCAGGCGAGGTCGCGGGCGGTCGCTTAACAACACTGAGACGGACAAAACACGCAACTACCCAGAATCGACACACTAGAATCACTGAAACTTGTCTACCGTCCAACGGGTGAATTGGTCCATCGAGCGCACACGTGAAACGGAACCTTAGGCTCCTGGCCCTGTACCTGTCGGCGGTCCTGTGCCTTGGTGCGGGTTGCCAGACGATGACCGAATACGTCGTTCCTCATCCCGGGCACGCCGAGACAAGCGTGCATGAGCAGGTGACGGACGTGTTCGACGGTCTGGCGAGAACCGAGAGGGACCTGAAGAGGCTCTTCAGCGGGGACGGGTTCGAGGACAAGGGCCGGCTGTTCCTTCATGTGGGCGGCAGCGGCATCGGTTCCGAGCTTGCCGTGCTCCTGCATCAGGGGATGAGCCACATCCTGGAGGACGCGGGCTACGAGATCGTGCATTTCGAGGAACTTGAAGATGCGATCGAGCGTCATTCATCCGGCAACCTTCTCTCCTGCGACCAGCGCATCGCTCATGCAGCGGCCAGGGAGTTGATGGCGTATGACGGAGTCGGCGCTCTGGACATCTGCGTGACCTCGGTATCGAGCCTTGGCTTGGGTGAGCTGAACAACGAGGGGGACTACGAGGAGCGGCTGAGGATGGGCGTCGTGACGAGGCTCTACGAAGCCAAATGGGGCAGCGAGCTGTTCCGGGAGCGCGCGACGCTGACGTCCCGATCCGTCCTCAAGCAGGCGGAGCGCCATTACTCCGAACAGGCCTGGGGCATGAGCATCCGCGAACGGAACATGCGCAAGTTGCTGCTCGAGCATGTTCGCGCTCTGCTGCCCCGTCTCCCGAAAAAACGACGTTGAGTCCGAGGGCTACGGCGCCGACGGCGTCGGTGAGGCGCGTTGGACGAGGTATGGAGGCGACACCATGACGATCTGCACGAAGCATTCGCATTCATTGTTTGCGATGGCCCTGTTGGTGCTCTCCACTGTGCTCGGGCTGAGCGCCTGTGGCGACGGCACTCGGTCCGAGCCCACACCGCAGACGGGGGAGCCGGCGCCGCAGACGGGGGGAGAGGCAGCGTTCAACTGGACCCACGAGGCGGTGCGGGTGCAGGGCGCCCACGACCGGGTGCGCGAGCGATATGGCGGGGACGTGCTGCCGGGAGAGGGCGTGAGAGTCGGGATCATCGACAGCGGGATCGATCTCGGGCACTGGGCGTTCGACCGGGACCGGGTCACGGAGGTGAACCTCGACCGCGACGATGCGGCGGAGAGCGGGTTCGTCATCAGCCACGGCACGTCGGTTGCGAGCGTGATCGCGGCGCAACCTGGCTCTGCGCCTCGCGAGTTCGAGGACATCGGTGTTCGAGGGGTGGCGCCGGGTGTGGAATTGACGATGTTCGCGGTCGCTGACCGGGGGCCGGAGGAGCCCACCGTGGAGGAGGAGCTGGGGTGGTTCGGCCGGGCGCTGGCGCCGGAGGCGGGTCTGGACATCCTGAACATCAGCTTCGGGAGCCGATACGACCTGATCTCCGATTACCCGGACGAGGCTGCCCTGCGGGGCCGCTACGGCCGCCTGATGGACCTGTTGGCGCAAGGCGGCAAGGAAGATCCGTCGCTGATCGTCTTCGCGGCGGGCAACGACAACGGTCCGTGCGATGCGGCGCTGGTCGGCGCGTTCGGCGATCCTTCGCGATGTGTCGCCGACCCCGACATCTCGGCATTCTACGAGGCTCCCACCGGCCTGTTCTTCGCGGACTCTCCGGGGGTGGATGCGGCGTTGCAGGTGCACGGCGAGGATCTGCGGGGCCATGTGGTCTCGGTGGTCGCGACGCGCCCGGACCGCGAGCTGGCGTCGTTCTCGAACCGCTGCGGGATCGCGGCGCCCTGGTGCATCGCCGCGCCCGGTGTGGACGTTCCTGTAGCGTACTACGGCCCCGAGGACCCTGCCGATCCGTATGCGAGCGGCCTGGCCACTCCGCGCCGGGGTCAGGAGCGCCTTCCCGGCACCTCGTTCGCAGCGCCGCTGGTGGCGGGCGGTCTTGCGGTGCTGAAGCACCGGTTCCGCGAGCAACTGGGGAACGAGGCTCTGCTGGAGCGCCTCTATGCGACGGCCGACAAGGAAGGCCCTGCGGCGCCGGATACAGCGTCGGGGCCGGGCGCGTGTCCGGCGCATCTCGACACGGACGGGGACCTGTCCGCGTGCGAGCTGTCGTCCACGCACGGTCAGGGGATCATGGATCTGGACGCAGCGACGCGGCCCGTGGGCGAGGTGAGAGCGGTGCTGGGAAGCAGACTTGCGCAGCACGGCAGGTCCCTTTCGGGGAGCGGTTTGAGGTCGAGCGCGGCGGTCGGAGACGCGCTTGCGCTCGGTCTGGCGGATCGGGAGGTTGCGCTCTTCGACACCTTGGACGCGCCCTTCTGGCTCGGCGTCGGCTCACTGGTGCAGCCCGCCAGCCTCGCCAGCCTCGGCGCACGGCTGGACGCTCTTCTCGCGCCCGACACGAAGACGATCGACCAAGGCGCCAGGCACGCTGTTCGCGCACAGGGCGGCGCAACCGCCCTGCTGGATACACCGCTCGGGTACACGCGTCTCAGGCTCGGCTTGAACAGCGCGAGTGGCGCATACGAGTGGACCGGGGGTCATGCGTCACTGGCCGCAACGGATATCGGGCGGACGTCGCTCAGTATCGGCGACGATCCGTGGCAAGTTTCGTTCTTCACCACCGCGCTCGCGCCCGACGGGCGCAGGGATGCGCTGCCATACACCGGCGCCGTCGCCGGCTGGCAATCCGGCCCTCTCGGCCTGCGGCTCGGCGTTGTCGACGAGCCCGGCAGCGCGTTACGGCTGCAGCCGCGAGGCGCCTTCGGGGGCCTCTCCTCCTCGCTCCTCTTCGCCGGTCTCGGCGGCGCCACCCGGGTGGGAGCGTGGACGCTCTCGGCGGACGCCGAGGCAGGCATCGCCGGCGTGAGTACCGCGCACGGTCTCATCGCGGGAGTCACGCCGCTTGCAACGAGCGCTTTCGGCGTCTCGGCTGAGCGGGCGTTCGACGCCGGCGCTCAGCGCCTGCGCTTCTCGGTCTCGCAGCCGCTTCGCGTCGAGCGCGGCCGCGCCAGTCTCGATCTGCCCACGGGGCGCACGCGCGACGGCGCGGTCACGCGGGAGGTGGTCGAGGTGCCTCTCTCGCCCTCCGGCAGGCAGATGGACGTGTCGGCCGACTGGCGACAGCGACTGCAAGACGGCACCGAACTGCGGCTTCGGTCCACGGCGTCGTTCGACCCCGGGCACCGCGCCGACGATGAACCGGAACTCAGCCTCCTTGCAGGCTTGATCCGGCGCTTCTAGCCGTCTGCGCCCATCGGGACGTCGTCAATGGGGCGACGTCTCGCAGGGAGCCTACCGGCTGGCGTCATTCAAGGGCGCGGAATCCTTGATGTGGTCTCCAAAACTCTTCGCTGAACAGCCGAAATCTCCGAGCACACCGCACACCTTCGGCACCAGACCCTCCAGCGTCACGCACTCCCGGCCGATCGGCGCCTCGTCAAGCAGGCCGGAGACCAGGATTGACCGGCCGCTCACCCAGGCCGCAAGAGTGTCGTCGTCTGTCGCCGGTGGCCATGCGCCAGACCGCTTCGCCTGGCAACGCCACGCCGGCATGCTTCGCCATCCGTCACCGCAGAATGAGTAGCCGACGCGCCTCCCGCGACTGAGCCGCTGTGCCGCAGAGGTGGCTACTCGCATCGAACACCCCCAGCAGGGCGATGGCGGTTTCACCTCCACGGTGATCTTGGTACCGTTGATTGCGCTTTCGGCTGAGAGCCTTTGGCGCCGCTGAGCGGCCATTGACGCGCGCGAGCCTGTCGCCTGGGATGGGAGGCGGAGAGCGCCGCTCTTCGCAGCCATACCGGACCCAGAAGCGGGGCGGAGTCGAACAGGTTTGGGAACTGACCGAGAGGGGTGAGGGCGGTGCCAGACAAGACGCCAAAGAATGTCGCCGAACGGGGCCTCTGGAAGGGGCTGCACCCCGGCATGGGCATCGCGTCCAAGGGCATGATTGCGGCGTTCGTCCTGTTCACGGCCCTCTTCGTGGAGACTGCGGACGGCATCTATTCGGCGATCCGCGGATGGATCGAGCACGCGCTCAACTGGTACTACATGAGCGCGCTCGTCATCATGCTCTTCGCCTGCTTCTACCTGATGTTCAGCCGCTTCGGGCGCATCAAGCTGGGCGACGACGACAGCAAGCCCGAGTTCAGCACCTTCTCCTGGTTCGCGATGCTGTTCTCGGCCGGCGTCGGCATCGGGCTGCTGTTCTTCAGCATCGCCGAGCCGGTGTTCTATTTCGACAACACCATGCCCTGGGGCTACCCGAACAATCCGTTCGCCGACCTGGCCGGTGTCAACGAGATGAACGAGGCCCGCGCGGTTCTCGCCATGCGGGTCACCTACTTCCACTGGGGATTCCACGGCTGGGCGGTCTACGTCATGGTCGGCCTCTGCCTGGCCTACTTCGGGTTCCGCAAGAAGCTGCCGCTGACGCTGCGCTCGGCGCTTTATCCGATCATCGGCAACAAGATCTACGGTCCCGCCGGCCATGCGGTCGACCTGCTGGCCGTGTTCGGGACCGTGTTCGGCGTGGCGACCTCCCTCGGCCTCGGCGTGAGCCAGATGGCGACCGGCCTCAACCATCTCTTCGGCATCGACCCCGGCGTCATCACGCAGGTCATCCTGATCGTGATCATCTCGATCGTCGCGACGCTCTCGGCGGTATCCGGTGTCGGCAAGGGCATCCGCATCATCTCGGAATGGAACATCTGGCTCAGCATCGTGCTGGTCGCCTTCTTCCTGTTCGGCGGCCCGACGAAGTGGCTGCTGGGCCTCTTCGTCACCTCCGTGGGTGACTACCTCTGGCATTTCATCCCCATGGGCTTCCAGATCTTCAATACCGAAGGCGCATCGGCCTGGCAGGGCGGGTGGACGATCTTCTACTGGGGCTGGTGGATTTCCTGGGCGCCCTTCGTCGGCATGTTCATCGCGAGGATCAGCCGCGGGCGAACGATCCGCGAGTTCATGGTGGGCGTGATGTTCGTACCCACCACCATCGCCTTCCTGTGGCTCTGCATCTTCGGCGGCAACGCAATGTACGCCGAGCTGGAGGCGGCCGGCGGCGTCGGCACCGCCGGAATCGCCCAGCTCGTCCGGGACTGGAACCTGCCTGCTTCGCTCTACGGCACCATCGACCTGGTGACGGGCATTTCGTGGCTGAACTGGATCATGGCCGCGCTCGCGACGTTCCTGCTGGCGACGTGGTTCATCACCTCCTCGGATTCGGGCACGCTCGTCATTACCACCATGCTCAGCATGGGCAGCGACAATCCGCCGCGGAAGTTCCGCATCTTCTGGGGGCTGGGAGAGGGGTTCGTCGCGGCGGTGCTGCTGCTGGCCGGCGGCCTGAAGGCGCTTCAGACCGCCTCCATAGCCGCCGCCCTGCCGGTCAGCGTCATCATGCTCATGATGACCTTCGGCATCATCAAGTCCCTGCACGAGGACCCGAGCGCCGTGCCCATGCCGAGCGACGGCAAGGCGCCGGACGGCACCAGCTTGAAGGGCGACATTCCACGCTGAGGCTCGACGCCATGAGAGCGCTCGGGGCTGGAGCAAGGAGGGTAACGGAGATGGTATCTGGTCGGGGGATTGCAGTTCTCGCCCTGTCGCTTGCCTTGCTGGTGTCGGTCCCCGCGCTTGCCGAGGACGAGCCGGCGGAGGAGCGGGTCGCGGCACCGACCAAGGAGCTGACCGTCGTCTCCTGGGGCGGGGCCTACACCCGGAGCCAGATGCTGGCCTATGTGAAGCCCTACCGCCTGCTCAGCGGCGAATGGGTGTCGATGGAAACCTACAACGGCGGGCTCAAGGAGATTCGCGAGCAGGTCGAGACCGAGAATGTGGTCTGGGACGCGGTGGACTTCGAGCTCTCGGACCTGATCCGAGGCTGCCGCGAAGGCCTGCTCGAGACGATCGACCACGGCACCCTGCCGCCGGGCGACGACGGCACGCCCGCGGCGGACGATTTCATTCCCGGCGCGTTCACCGAATGCGGCGTCGGCCAGACCGTTTGGTCGACGGTCGTGGCCTACGATGTCGAAGCGTTGGGCGAGAGCGCTCCCTCGACCCTTGCCGACTTCTTCGATGTCGACGGGTTCCCCGGCAAGCGCGGCCTGCGGCGCGACCCGCGCGTCGTGCTCGAATGGGCCCTGATCGCCGACGGCGTGGCACCGGAGGAGGTCTACGCCACGCTTGAGACCGAAGACGGGCTCGACCGGGCATTCTCGGTCATGGACGAGATCAAGAACCACATCGAGTGGTGGCAGGCTGGTGCGGACCCGATACGCTTTCTCGATTCCGACGAGGTCGTCATGACCTCGGCGTGGAACGGGCGCATGTATCGCCCGATCGTGGAGGACGGCAGGCCCTACGCCATCGTCTGGGACGGCCAGATCTGGGATATCGACTCCTGGGGCATCCCCAAGGGCAGCGACAACCTGCACAAGGCCATGGACTTCATTCGCTTCGCGACCGGCACGGGGCCGCTTGCGGAGCAGACGAAATACATCTCCTACGGCCCGGCCAGACTTTCCTCCATGGCGCTGGTCGCCGAGGAAACCAAGCCGCATCTGCCCACCGCGCCCGAGAACCTCGCCCGTGCCTTGCAGACGGACGCCGAGTGGTGGGCGACGCACCACGTCGCTCTGACCGAGAAGTTCGAGGAGTGGCTGGCGAGCGGGGGACGGGGCCTCGCAGGCTCGGCCCGTTAAGCCGATACGGTCGAGTGCAACGTTCGCTGTTGCCGTCACGAGCTGCACCTTACTTTGATGCGTCCAAAGCCGAACATCCGTGGTTCGGCATAAGAGCGGAGCTGTTGATCGGCGCGTAGATTCTACGCTGATCGGCACAGCAACTCTTTGACACAGCTCGATTCGATGGGGTCAATGTTGGACGCCGAACAACACGTAGGCGCTGATGGGTCCGTCATAGACCGCGCGCAACCTGGGCAGGCGGTCGCGATGTAGTCGGGTGGGACGCACATGGGCAGGATGGCGTCAACGCGGCGCCCCTGCAGGGCTTCGACGAGCGCCTCGATGGTATCGCCCGTGTCCTCGTGCGTTCCCCTCCGGATGGTGACGCGGGTCGTGACTTAGATGCCGAGAAGGACGGGCAGGCCGGTTCGGGTGGCGCCCGCCCCGCCCTCGGCAAAGGGTGAGACGACGGGGCTTTTCTCAGTGCCGGACGGCGAGCGTGCCATTTGATCTCCCTCCTCCAAGCGGCGCGCTCCGGCGCAGGCCGACTTTAGTGGCCTTAGCCCCAGCCTATCGCGGTTTGCGCAAACACATTTGATATCAGAGGCTTAGATTGCGAAAAAGGAGCGTAATTCGCACGGTGCCCGTGCCTGGCCGGCCTCGAATCCGTGGCCAGCTCAACCGGCACTTTCGGGGTCATTCGCTACGGTCATTGCTGGCTTGACGTTCGAATCGAACTTGATTATTGGATCGATCCAACAGCTCATCCGGCAAGTACCAGCCGATTAGCACCATACTTTATCCCAAAGATTTGGAACGTTCTTAGTACGGAAGGACGAGCCGGGCGAGCCGAACAGCGCAGCGCATGAGCTTCGGAGCAAAGAAATCGAACCCGAAAGGCCGGCGCGTCACGGTGACCGACGTGGCTCGTGCCGCCGGTGTGTCGCGGTCGACGGTCTCGCTGGTGCTGCGCGACAGCCCGCTGGTCAGGCGCGAGACCAGGCAGCGGGTCGAGGCCGCGATCGAGCGCTTGGGCTACGTCTACAACCGCAACGCCGCCAATCTGCGACGCCAGACCAGCGACATGGTCGCCATGGTCATCAACGACCTCACCAACCCGTTCTTCGCGGAGCTGGCGGTCGGTCTGGAGGAGGCGCTGGAGGCCGCCGGCTACGTCTCGCTCATGGCCAACACCGGCGAGGACCCTGCGCGCCAGCGGCGAGTCATGGAGACCATGCGCGAGCATGGCGCGGCAGGCTTCATCCTCTCTCCGGCCACGGGTACCGAGACCCACCAGGTTTCGGCGATGACCGACTGGAACGTCCCCGTCATCCAGGTCATGCGCTGGCTGCCGGGTGCACGGCTGGGTGCGGTCGTGCCCGACTATGCGCTCGGCATGCGCATGGCTGCTGAACGGCTGCTGGCGCTCGGCCATCGGCGCATCGCCTTTCTCGGCGGCATCGAGGGTAACGTCGTCACGACCGAGCGCGTCCGCGGCTACAGAGCCGCGCTCGACGCCGCCGGTATTGCGCCGGATCCAAGCCTGATCGTCCCCGCGGCGGTCAACCCCGGCGGCGGCGTCGAGGCGTTGCGGGCCGCCCTCGCCCTCGACCGGCCGCCGACGGCCGCCCTCTGCTTCAGCGACGTGGTCGCCTTCGGCGTGCTGGATGCCTCGGCCGCGGCGGGTTTGAGAGTGGGCCGCGACTTCAGCGTCATTGGCTTCGACGATGTTGCCGCCGCGCGCCACACCCTGCCACCCCTCACCACCGTCGCGGTATACCCGCAGGAACTGGGACGGCGCTCCGCTACCGCGCTGCTGCGCCGCATCGCCGAGCCCAGCGCGCCGCCGGAGCAGGAAATCCTGGCACCCTCGCTGATCGTGAGGGGCTCCTGCGGTCCCGTGCCCAAGGGGGAGGGGAGGCAATGACCGACACGCTTGGCTGGGCTCTCGTCGGCGCCAGCACCATCGCGGCAAACTGGATGATCGATGCGATCCGCGCCCAGGGCGACAGCGACGTGGTCGCGGTGATGAGCAGCAGAGGGGAACGCGGCGCGGCTTTCGCGCACGAGCACGGCATCGGCCGCTCTTACGATACCGCCGAAGCGCTGCTGGCCGACCCCGCCGTCGACATCGTCTACATCAGCACGACGAACGAATCGCACCTGCAGCACACGCTGGCCGCCGCCGCCGCCGGCAAGCACGTGCTGTGCGAGAAGCCGCTTGCGCTGACCGTTGCCGACGCGCGCCGCATGGTCGAGACCTGCAAGGCCGCGGGCGTGCAGATGGGCACCAATCACCACCTGCGCAACGCCGCGACCCATCGTGCCATCCGCGACGCGGTAAGTAATGGCCGCATCGGAACGCCCATCGCGGCGCGTGTGTTCCACGCCGTCCACCTGCCGCCCCACCTGCAGACCTGGCGCGTGAAGAGCCCCAAGGCCGGCGGCGGGGTCATCCTCGACATCACGGTGCACGACGCCGACACACTGCGCTTCGTCCTCGACGACGAGCCCGAGCACGTGGTCGCCCAGACCCAGTGCACCGGCATGGCCGAGGCAGGTCTCGAGGATGCGGTAATGGCGGTCGTGCAGTTCCGGCGCGGCGTGATCGCACTGGTGCACGAAGCCTTCACGATCGCCCACGCCGGCACGGGGTTCGAAGTCCACGGCAGCGAGGGCTCCATCATCTCGCGCGACGTGATGACCCAGCAGCCCGTCGGCACCGTCGTGTTGCGCAACGCCGAGGGCGAGACTCCGCTCCCGTTCACGCCCAACAACCTCTACGAGCGCTCGGTGCGCTGCTTCAACGACGCGGTGCGGGGCCGGGGCAGTCCCGCCGCTACGGGCGAGGACGGCGTGCGCTCGCTCGCATTGGCCCTCGCCGTGCGCGAAGCGGCGGCGCGGGGCATGCGCGTCACCGTGGAAGAGTGAGGGCACCGTGGCCCGCGTGATTTCGCCGGACGAGGCGGCGGCGCTGATCCCCGACCGCGCCGTGGTTACGGTCAGCTCTTCCAGCGGCCTCGGCTGCCCCGACCGCGTGCTGCGCGCCATCGGCGAGCGGTTCGAGAGCGCCGGCAGCCCGCGCGGGCTGACGACGCTGCATCCCATCGCCGCCGGCGACATGTACGGCATCAAGGGGATCGACCATCTCGCCAGGCCCGGCCTCCTCGCCCGCGTGATCGCAGGTTCCTTCCCCTCCGGCCCGTCCTCCCTGCCGATGCCGGCGATCTGGCGCCTGATCGAGGACAACGCGATCCCCGCCTACAACGTGCCGAGCGGAATCCTCTTCGACATGACCCGCGAGGCCGCGGCCAAGCGGCCGGGCGTGCTCACCAAGGTCGGGCTCGGCACCTTCGTCGACCCGGCGCTGCAGGGCTGCGCCATGAACGGCGCGGCAGCCGCAGAGCCCATCGTCCGCCGCACCGCGTTCGACGGCGACACGTGGCTCTATTTCCCGGCGATCGCGCCCGACGTCGCGATCATTCGCGGCACTACCGCCGACGCGCGTGGCAATATCTCCTGGGAGCACGAGGGCGCCTACCTCGGCGCGCTCGACCAGGCGCTGGCGGCGCGCAACAACGGCGGCATCGTCATCGCCCAGGTCAAGCGGCGTGCCGATGCCGGCGCGCTGAAGCCGACGGCCGTCCACGTGCCCGGCGTGCTGGTCGACCACGTGGTGGTCGAGCCGGAACAGTGGCAGACCACGCAGACCGCGTTCGACCCCGCCATCTGCGGTGAGACCGCGCGGCCCGAGGAAGACTTCGAGGTCCCCGCCTTCGGGCCGGAGAAGGTCATCGCCCGCCGCGTCGCCATGGAACTCGGCCAAGGCATGGCGGTGAACATCGGCTTCGGCATCGCCGCCAACGTCCCCCGCATTCTGCTGGAGGAAGGCGCGCACGGCGCGGTCACCTGGATCCTGGAGCAGGGGGCGGTCGGCGGGGTCCCGCTCCTGGGATTCGAGTTCGGCTGCGCGGCCAACGCCGAGGCCATCGTCCCCTCGCCGCACCAGTTCACCTACTTGCAGGGCGGCGGCTTCGACGCCTCGCTGCTCTCGTTCCTCCAGATCGACCGGGAAGGCAACGTCAACGTATCCAGGCTGGCCGCGCGCCCTCAGGTGACCGCCGGCGCCGGCGGCTTCGTGGACATCACCGCCAACGCGCCCCGCATCGTCTTCGCCGGCTACTTCACTGCCGGCGCCAAGCTCGCCATTACCGACAGTGCACTGAAGATCGAGACCGAGGGCCGGGTGCGGAAACTGGTCGAGGAGCTAGAGCATGTCACCTTCAGCGGCCGCCGCGCCCGCGCGCAGGGCCAGGACGTGCTCTACGTCACCGAGCGCTGCGTCCTGCGCCTGGGCGAGAGCGGGCCCGAGGTGGTCGAGATCGCGCCCGGCATCGACCTGGAACGCGACGTGCTGGCCCAGTCCGCTTTCCCGCTGACCGTCGCCGACGACGTGAAGCCGATGCCGTCCGGTCTGTTCCGGCCCGAGCCCATGGGCCTGGCCCTGCAGGAGCGCGCGGCATGAGCGACGGGCGCATCGTCTTCGCACGCGACGGCACGATTGCGCTCATAACGCTGGACCGCCCGGCCAAGCTCAACGCGCTGACGCCGGCGATGCTGGCCCAGCTGAGCGATGCGGCCGGCCGGATCGATGCCGACGACGACATCCGCGCCGTCGTCCTGAGCGCGGCTGGCGACCGGGCCTTCTGCGTGGGTGCCGACATTGACGCCTGGGCCGACGCCAGCCCGCTCGACATGTGGCGCCACTGGGTGCGCGACGGCCACGCCGTGTTCGACCGCATGGCGCGGCTGCGGCCTCCGCTCATCGCCGCGATCGAAGGTCTGGCGCTCGGCGGCGGGCTGGAGCTCGCAGCTACGGCTGACCTCCGCATCGCAGGCGCCGACGCCGCCTTTGGGCTGCCCGAGGCCGACGTGGGCGTGCCGCCGGGGTGGTCCGGCACCCAGCGTCTCGTCCACGTGATCGGGCCCGCGCCGGTCAAGCTGATGGCGCTCGCCGGCGAGCGGCTCGATGCCGACAATGCGGAACGCAGCGGCCTGGTACACCGGGTCGTGCCGGCGGGCTCGGCGCTCGACGAGGCGCTCGACATGGCTGCGCGCATCGCCGCGCGCGCCCCCGTCGCCGTGCAGCTCACCAAGCAGCTCATCGACGCCGCCATCGGTGAAAGCAGGGCGGCGACGCTGGAGGCGCTCGCGGCCGGCGTCGCCGGCGGCACGCAGGATAGTCGCGAAGGCGTGGCCAGCTTCCGAGAGAAGCGGCCGCCGGACTTTTCCAACCGATGAACGACAGCGCAATCAGGGCTGTGCACCTGCTGAAGCACCGCCCACAGGACCGGACCGGCTCCCAACGGAATGCGCGGGACAGCCGGCCGAACCGAGTGTGAGAAGCGCATTCAACCAACCGATGGGAGACCTGACATGAGACTCAAATCTTTCCTCACGGCCGGCGTCGCTGGCGCAGCCATGACGCTTGCGGTCGGCCTCGGCTCCACCGCCCAGGCCGCAGAAGAAGTCGAGGTCCTGCACTGGTGGACCTCGGGCGGCGAGGCGGCCGCCCTCAACGTCCTCAAGCAGGACCTCGAAGGCCAGGGCGTCACCTGGCAGGACATGCCCGTCGCCGGCGGCGGCGGCTCCGAGGCGATGACCGTGCTGCGCGCGCGCGTCACCGCCGGCAACGCGCCGACCGCGGTGCAGATGCTGGGCTTCGACATTCAGGATTGGGCCGCCGAGGGCGCGCTCGCCGACCTCAATGCCGTCGCCGCGGCTGAGGGCTGGGACGCTGTCGTGCCGGCGGCGCTTCAGCGCTTCGCCAAGTACGACGACAAGTGGATCTCGGCCCCGGTCAACGTCCATTCGACCAACTGGGTGTGGGCCAACAAGGGGATCCTGGACGAGCTCGGCCTCGCTGTGCCCTCCACCTGGGACGAGCTGGTCGCCGCCCTCGACGCGATCCAGGGCGCAGGCTACGTCGCGCTCGCCCACGGCGGCCAAGCCTGGCAGGAGGCCACAATCTTCGACGGCGTCCTGATGTCCACGGGCGGCCCCGAGTTCTACCAGAAGTCCGTGATCGAGCTCGATCCTGACGCGCTCGGCTCGGACACCATGAAGGCGGTGTTCGATCGCATGGCGACGCTGCGCTCCTACGTCGACGACAACTTCTCGGGCCGCGACTGGAACCTCGCCACCGCCATGGTCATCGAGGGCCAGGCCGGCATGCAGATGATGGGAGACTGGGCCAAGGGCGAGTTCCTGAACGCCGGCAAGACCCCGGGCGTGGACTTCGTCTGCTTCCGCCATCCCGGCACGCAGGGGACGGTGACCTTCAACTCCGACCAGTTCGCCATGTTCGCGGTCGGCGAGGAGCGCCGCCCCGCGCAGGAGAAGTTGGCGTCGGCGATCATGTCGCCCTCCTTCCAGTCCGCCTTCAACGTGGTCAAGGGCTCGGTGCCCGCACGCACGGATGTCTCCGACGAGGCCTTCGACGACTGCGGTAGGAAGGGCATGAAGGACCTGGCCGAGGCCAACAGCAACGGCACGCTCTACGGCTCGACCGCCCACGGCCACGCGAGCCCGGCGTCGGTGAAGAACGCCATCTATGACGTCGTCACCGCCCACTTCAACGGCGAGTTCGATTCCGCGACCGCCGTCGAGGAGCTGGTGAACGCCGTCGAAGCGGCGATGTAGTATTGCAGGCCGACCGGCTCCGGCCGTCGCGTCGGAGCCGGTCGGTCGTCGTCCCGAAGCAGCGAGGGGTGCGGGTGTGTCCAACGTCGCGGAGCATGGCCGTTACCTGCGCGGCTGGGCGCAGCAGGCGCTGCCCCGGCTGGTGCTCGCGCCGAGCTTCGCGGCGATCGTCCTCTTCGTTTACGGCTTTATCGTCTTCACCGTTTACCTGTCGTTCACCAACTCCCGAATTCTTCCGAAGTACAACCTGATCGGCTTCGAGAACTACGAGAAGCTGTTCGGGCTGCGCCACTGGTCCACGGCGGTCGAGAACCTGGTGATCTTCGGGGGGCTCTATATCGCCATCTGCACGGCGATCGGTCTCACGCTCGCGATCCTCCTCGACCAGAAGATCCGCGCCGAAGGGGTGCTGAGGCCGCTCTACCTCTACCCCATGGCGCTCAGCTTCATCGTCACCGGCACGGCCTGGAAATGGTTCCTCGACCCCGGCATCGGGCTCGAACAGACGCTGCAAACCTGGGGCTGGACCAGCTTCGAGTTCGACTGGATCAAGAGCCGCCAGATGGCGATCTACACCATCGTGATCGCCGCGGTGTGGCAGACCTCGGGCTTCGTCATGGCCATCTTCCTGGCGGGCCTGCGCGGGATCGACAACGAGATCATCAAGGCCGCGCAGATCGACGGCGCGTCGAACCTCAAGCTCTACGCCCGGATCATCATTCCCCAGCTGCGGCCTGCGTTCCTCTCCGCCTTCGTGGTCCTCGCCCACATGGCGATCAAGTCCTACGACCTGGTGGTGGCGCTGACCGGCGGCGGGCCGGGGCGGGCGACGGAGATGCCGGCGACCTTCATGTATTCCTACACCTTCACGCGCAACCAGATGGGCATCGGCGCAGGCTCCGCCGTGATAATGCTGATGATGGTCGCGGCCGTCATCGTGCCCTATCTCTACGCCGAGCTCAGGGAGCCGAATCGTGGCCGCTAGCACGATCGAGACCGCGGTCCGCACCGGCCGGCTCACGCGCGCGCTGATCTACGCGGCGCTCCTGGTCTTCGCCGTCTACTACCTGCTGCCGCTCTTCGTGATGATGGTGAACTCGTTCAAGGAGCTCGACGAGATTCGCGGGGGCAACATGCTGGCGCTGCCCGAGCTCGTCACCGTGGCACCCTGGATCAAGGCCTGGAACCAGGCGCAGATCGGCGTGCAGCCGACCGGCCTTGCGCCCTACTTCCTGAACTCGATCAAGATGGTCGTGCCCGCCGTGATCATCTCCACGCTATTGGGGGCGCTCAACGGCTATGTGCTGACCAAGTGGCGCTTCCGGGGCGACACCCTGGTCTTCGCCCTGATGCTGTTCGCCTGCTTCATTCCGTTCCAGATCGTGCTCATCCCCATGGCCCGCGTCCTGGGCTTCCTGGGGATCGCCGGCACCACCTGGGGCCTGGTCCTGGTGCACGTGGTCTACGGCCTCGGCTTCACGACTCTCTTCTTCCGCAACTACTACGCGGCGTTCCCGACCGAGCTGGTGAAGGCGGCGCAAATAGACGGTGCCAACTTCCTGCGCATCTTCTACCGCATCCTCCTGCCGAGCTCGGGCCCCATCATCGTGGTCACGGTGATCTGGCAATTCACCAACGTATGGAACGATTTCCTGTTCGGCGCCTCGTTCTCGGATTTCGACTCGCAGCCGATGACGGTGGCGCTCAATAATCTTGTCAGCTCGTCGACCGGCGTGAAGGAGTACAACGTGCACTTCGCCGGCGCGGTCCTGGCGGCGATCCCGACGCTGGTGGTCTATATCGTCGCCGGCCGCTACTTCGTGCGCGGCCTGATGGCCGGCGCGGTCAAGGGGTAGGCGCATGTCGTTCCTGGTGGTCAGCGGTCTCGAGAAGCGCTTCGGCGCGGTCGAGGTGCTCAAGGGCATCGACATCAGCGTGCCGCAGGGCGGCTTCCTCGTGCTGGTGGGCCCCTCGGGATGCGGCAAGTCGACTCTGCTGAATACCATCGCGGGGCTGGAGACGGTCTCCGCCGGGGAGATTCTGATCGATGGCGCCCGGGTGAACGAGCTTCACCCCTCCAAGCGCGACATCGCCATGGTGTTCCAGTCCTACGCGCTCTACCCCAACATGAACGTCGCCAAGAACATGTCGTTCGGCATGGAGATGCGGGGCGTGCCCAGGGCCGAGCGCCAGCAGGTCGTGGCCAGGGTGGCCGGCATGCTGCAGATCGAGGACCTGCTGCATCGCAAGCCGAGCCAGCTTTCCGGCGGCCAGCGCCAGCGCGTCGCCATGGGGCGCGCCCTGGTGCGCGACCCCAAGATTTTCCTGTTCGACGAGCCGCTTTCCAATCTGGACGCCAAGCTCCGCGTCGAGATGCGCACGGAGATTCAGAAGCTGCACCAGCGGCTGGGCACCACCGTCGTCTACGTGACCCACGACCAGATCGAGGCGATGACGCTCGCCACCGTGATCGCGGTGCTGAAGGACGGCGTGCTGCAGCAGGTCGGGAGCCCCGCCGACATTTACAACGCGCCGGCCAACATCTTCGTGGCGGACTTCATGGGCTCGCCGTCCATGAACCTGGTGCCGGCGCGCCTCGACCGGGCCAACGGGGCGCTGGTCGTCGGTCTGGAGCGCGCCGACGGCTCGACCACTGTGCTGCCGCTCCACCAGCCCTCCGCTGCCGCCGAGGGCTTCGTCGGCCGCGACGTGATCCTGGGGCTCCGGCCCGAGAGCATCGACGATGCCCCCTCCGCCGACGCCGACGGCGCTCATCGCCATCCGCTCGAAGCGCACGTGGAGGTCACGCAGCCGACCGGCGCCGATACGCTGGCGATGATCCGGCTGGGCGGCAGGGAGGCCGTGGCCCGGCTCAGGGCCGAGACCGGCGCCCGCGCCGGGGAGCGCCGCAGGTTCATGGTCGACATGTCCAAGGCGGTCCTCTTCGATCCAGATACCGAGATGCGACTCTGAGCCGGTGACCGGCGGTTTCGACGTGGTGATCATCGGGTCCGGCGTGGGCGGCGGCTGCATCGCCCACGTTCTGGCGCCCACCGGCGTCCGCATCGCGATCCTCGAGCGGGGCTCGCGGTTGCCGCGCGAAGACCGTAACTGGGATCCGGAGGCGGTCTACGCCAAAGCGGCCTACAGGTCGGACGAGCGCTGGGTCGACGGCAGCGGCCGCTCCTTCCGGCCGGGGCAATTCTACTACGTCGGCGGCCATACCAAGGTGTTCGGCGCCACCATGTTCCGCTTCCGGCGAGAGGATTTTGGGGCCACGGAGCACGCCGGCGGGCTGTCGCCGGCCTGGCCCATCGACTACGACACGCTGGAGCCCTACTACGCCCGGGCCGAACGCCTCTTCGGTGTGCATGGCGAGGCCGGTGCCGATCCGACCGAACCGCCGCGCTCGGGCCCCTATCCGCATCCGCCGCTGCGCCACAACCCGACGATCGCCGAGGTCGCCGAGCGCTTGCGGGCCCAGGGGCTACGCCCGTTCCCGATGCCGTCGTCGGTGCAGGACCACGAGGGCGGCGCCTGCGTGCGCTGCAACACCTGCGACGGCTTCCCCTGTCGCCTCGGCGCCAAGGGCGATGCCGAGACCCGGCTGATCGACCCGGTGTTGCAGCACGAGAACGTCGTGCTGCGAACCGAGACCCAGGTCGTGCGCCTGCGCACGGACGCGAACGGCCGGCGCGTCGTCGCGGCCGAGCTGGGCGACGGGACGGAGGTGCAGGGCGATCTCTTCGTGCTGGCGGCGGGCGCCGTCAACAGTGCGGCGATCCTGCTTCGCTCGGTGCACGCGAAGCATCCGAAGGGCCTGGCCAATGCGCCCGGCATGGTCGGGCGCCACTACATGAACCACAACTGCACCGCGGTGATGGCGATCAGGCCGCTGCGGGCGAACCAGGAGACGTTCCAAAAGACGCTGGCGCTCAACGACTTCTATCTCGGCGACGGCGCGGGCGGCCCGCCGCTCGGCAACATTCAGCTTCTCGGCAAGATCATGGAGCCGATGCTGCGCAACGAAATCCGCCGCGTGCCGCGCTGGGCGCGGACCTGGCTCGCCGCCCACAGCGTCGATTGGTACGCCATGTCGGAGGATTTTCCGCATCCCGAAAGCCGGGTGAGGGTGCGCGATGGCGGCGCCATCGTCCTCGACTGGCGGCGGACGAACCTGGCCGCGCATGCGACGCTGGTCGCCAAGGCGCGCCGGATGCTCCGTGCGGCGGGCTTTCCCATCGTGCTGACCAAGGCGTTCTCCAAGGACACGCCATCGCACCAGTGCGGCACCGTGCGCTTCGGCCACGACCCGGCCAAGGCTCCGCTCGACCCCTTCTGCAAGGCGTTCGATCTCGACAATCTCTACGTAGTCGATGCCTCGTTCTTTCCCTCGTCCGCCGCCGTCAATCCCGCGCTCACCGTCGCCGCCCAGGCGCTGCGGGCGGGTGAGCACATTGCATCGACAGCGCTGCACTAAAGAACTCCCGTGACCGACACTCCGATCTCCTCGCTCAGAAGCCGCCCCGTCGCGCTCGTTACCGGCGGCCGTCGCGGCATCGGCGCGGCCATCGCTATCGAGCTCGCCGCAACCGGCTGCGACGTCGCCTACACCGACCTTCATCCGGCGGCGGACGACGACCCGGTCCGGGCCGAAATCGAGGCGGAGGGAGGCCGGGCGCTCTATGTCGAGAGCGACCTCGCCGACCTCGACGGCCATCAATCGTTGATCGAGGCGGTGACGGGCTGGAGCGGCGGGCTCGACGTTCTGGTCAACAACGCAGGCATCGGCTCGCCCCAGCGCGGCGATCTGCTCACGCTGACGCCCGAGAAATTCGATCGGGTCATGGGGGTCAATCTCAGGGGCACGTTTTTCCTCAGCCAGCGCGTTGCCGCTTGGATGGCGGCGCACCCGCGCGGCGAGGGCTTCCGCCGCTCCATCGTCACCATCGGCTCGGTCAGCGCGGAGATGGCCTCGCCGGAGCGGGGCGAGTACTGCGTCTCCAAGGCGGGGCTCGCCATGGCGACCCGGCTGCTGGCGCTGCGCCTCGCCGACGACGGCATTTCGGTCTTCGAGATTCGCCCCGGTATCGTCCGCACCGACATGACCGCGGGCGTCGCCGACCGCTACAACCGGATGATCGCCGACGGGGTGAGCCCGATCCGTCGCTGGGGCGAGCCGGCCGATGTCGCCCGCGCCGCAGCAGCGTTGGTGCGCGGCGACTTCGCCTTCGCCACCGGCTCCGTCGTCCACGTGGACGGCGGCCTCTCCATCCAGCGGCTGTGACGATGCGCGAGTACGACTACGTCATCGTGGGCTCGGGACCGGCGGGCTGCAGCCTCGCGGCGCGGCTCACCGAGGACCCCGATGTCTCGGTCCTGCTTCTGGAGGCCGGCGGCTCGGACCGGCACCCCTACATCCACGTGCCGGCGGGCTTCGCCAAGCTCACCGGCACGTCGCACACCTGGGGTTATTCCACCGCGCCCCAGCGCGAGATCGACGGGCGCGCGATGTGGTACCCGCAGGGCCGGGTCCTGGGCGGCGGCAGTTCCATCAACGCTATGATCTACGCGCGCGGCAATGCCAAGGACTACGACGCCTGGGCCGAGGCAGGCTGCGACGGCTGGGCCTATGCCGACGTGCTGCCCTACTTCAAGCGGCCCGAGGACAACGAGCGCTTCCACAACGACTACCACGGCTCCGGCGGCCCCCTCGGCGTGAGCGATCCGGTCCGTCCCTTGCCGATATCGGCCGCGTTCCTGCGCGCGGCGCAACAGGCGGGGCTGCCCTACAACCCCGACTTCAACGGTGCGGCACAGGAGGGCTGCGGCTACTACCAGGTGACCAACCGCGACGCCCGGCGCTGCAGCGGCGCCGTCGCCTATCTCCGGCCCGCGGTGGCGCGTCCGAAGCTCACGGTAAAAACCCGCGCCTTGGCGACACGCGTGACCGTCGAGAACGGGCGCGCCACCGGCGTGGAGTACCGGCGCCGCGGCAAGAGCCAGCAGGTACGGGCCACGCGCGAGGTGATCGTCGCCGCCGGCGCCATCGGCTCTCCAAAGCTGCTGATGCTCTCCGGCATCGGCCCGGGCGACAACCTGAAGGCGCTCGGCATCGACGTGGTCCACGACCTGCCGGGCGTCGGGCGGAACCTGCAAGACCACTTCGACGTCTACGTGGTGAGCGAATGCCGCGGCGACTTCAGCTACGACAAGGTCGTCCGGCCTCATCGCACCCTCTGGGCCGTGATGCAGTACCTCGTGTTCCGGCAGGGCCCGATCGCGTCCACCCTGATCGACGCCGGCGGATACTGGTACGCCGACGCGCAGGCCAGATCGCCCGACATCCAGATGCACTTCGTGCTGGGCTCGGGCCTGGAGCACGGCCTGGCCAAGCTCAGGAACGCCGGCGTCACGCTCAACTCGTGCTTCTCCCGGCCCCGCTCGCGCGGCACGGTGACGCTGCGGGACTCCGACCCGCGCACGCCGCCGGTGATCGACCCCAACTACTGGGGTGATCCCTACGATCGCGAGATGTCGCTGCGCGGCTTCAGGCTCGTGCGCGAGATCATGGCGCAGGAGGCCTTCCGCCCCTTCGTCCTGTGCGAGCGGCATCCGGGCCCCGACGTGCAGAGTGATGCCGACATCGCCGCCTACGCCCGCAAGGTGGGCAAGACCGACTACCACCCGGTCGGCACCTGCAAGATGGGCGGCGACGAGCTGGCCGTGGTCGACCCGGCGCTGAAGGTGCGCGGCCTGGAGGGCCTGCGCGTGATCGACTCATCCGTCATGCCGTTCTTGCCCAGCAGCAACACCAATGCGCCGACGATCATGGTGGCTGAGAAGGGCGCCGACCACGTCCGCGGCCTGATCTGACGGCACGCGTGACCCGATGACCTCCCTCGCCATCGACCTTCCCGACGAGACCGGCCGCCTCGTCACCTATGCGTTGAAGGCACAGCCCATCGAGGTCCCAGCCGGCCCGCACTGCTTCAACCGCACGGCGTTTGCGGCGGTGCACGTGGTGGCCGACCCCTTCGCGGCGCAGGAGCCGGGCATCGGCCCCGCCATAGACTGGGAGGCGACGCTGGCCTTCCGCCGCCACATCCTGGACCTCGGCCTCGGCGTCGCGGAGGCGATGGACACGGCCCAGCGCGGCATGGGCCTCGACTGGCCCGCCGCCCTGGAGCTGGTCGAGCGCTCGCTCTCTGCCGCGGCCCCGGCCGAGCGGGAGCGCATCGTCTCAGGCGTCGGCACCGACCAGCTCGACCCCGCCGAGGCGCGCTCGCTCGACGACGTGGTCGCCGCCTACCTCGATCAGCTCGCCGGCGTGCAGAAGGCCGGCGGGCGGGTGGTTCTCATGGCGAGCCGTGCTCTCGCCCGCATCGCGACCGGCCCCGCCGACTACGAGACCGTCTATGGCCGCGTGCTGGCCGAGGCCGACGCGCCGGTGATCCTGCATTGGCTGGGCGAGATGTTCGACCCCGCGCTCGCGGGCTACTGGGGCGCTGCCGACTTCCCGCCCGCGCTGGAGTCCGCGCTGGCCGTCATTCATGCCAACGCCGCGAAGGTCGAGGGGATCAAGCTCTCCCTCCTGGACGATCGCAAAGAAATCGAGATGCGCCGACGCCTGTCCGACGGCGTCCGGATGTACACGGGCGACGACTTCAACTACCCGGCCCTGATCGAAGGCGACGCCCAGGGCTACAGCGAAGCTTTGCTCGGCATCTTCGATCCCATCGCGCCTGCAGCCTCGGCGGCCCTCTCTGCGCTGGCGAGGGGCGACGCTTCGACCTACCGGCGGCTTCTGGAGCCGACCGTTCCGTTCTCGCGCCTGATTTTTCAGGCGCCGACCCAGCACTACAAGACGGGCGTGGTCTTCCTAGCCCACCTCAACGGCTTCCAGGACCATTTCGTCATGGTCGGCGGCGCGCAGGCGATGCGCCCCCTTCCTTACTTCACCGACCTGTTTCGCCTGGCCGACGCTGCCGGACTGCTGTGCGACCCCGAACGCGCCGTCGCGCGCATGCGGCACTTCCTCGGCCTCTACGGCGTTGGAGATTAGGGCGCGGGCGCGGGATCAGGCGAGGAACGCTTCCACCAGCGCGTTGAACTTGGTCGGGTTCTCGTAACACATGAAGTGCGAGCCACCGTCGTCGGCCTCGAAGATCTCGACCTCGGCGCCGGGGATCTGCGCCCCGATCCAGTGCTGTGACTCCGCCGAGAAGATGCTGGCCTCCGCGCCCACTACCAGCGTCGGCTTGCGCACGCGCTTGATCACGTCGCGCCAGTCGAGCCCGCAGTGGTCGTGCAGCAGGTCGGCGGCGTGCCGGCGCGGCAGCTTGCAGATCTCGCGCGCGAACCAGAGCAGCTCCGCCGCCGGCAGCGACGGCGAGAAGAGGCGCGCGATCACCGGCACCGTGGCCTCGGGGGTCTCCGCCGCCAGTACCTGCAGGTAGAACTCTGCGAGCGCGTTGAGGTCCGGCAGCAGGCAACCGTAGGTGACGCGCTCCGCCTCCGACCAGTCGGCCTTCGCGGTCACCGACGGCGCCTGGTCCACGAAGACGAGGCGCCCGAGCCGGTCTTCGCCGAAGAGGTCGATGTAGCTCCAGATGATCGACGAGCCGATGGAGTGGCCCATGAGATCGACCTCGTCGAGCTCCAGCCTCTCGATCACGGCGCGCAGGTCGGCCGCGAGCCGGCTCACCCGGTAACCGCCCGCCGGTGTGGTCGAGTCACCGTGGCCCCGCATGTCGAAGGCCATGACGCGCCGCGTCCCGGAAAGCGTCTGGAGCTGGTGCCGGTAGGCCGCGCCGGTCAGCGACCACGAGGGGATGATGATGAGCGGCCTGCCCTCGCCGGCCTCCACGTAGTGAAGGTCGATGCCGTCTCCGATGGACACCATTCGGTCGAAAAGCTGCGCGGCCATGGCTCACCCTCCATGGTGCAGAAGCGGCTGCATCCTATGCCATGTCTGAATCACATACATCCCACATCCGTGTGATCCCCGAGTGAACGACACCGCATAGCCCGCGCATTGGACAACGCCGCGCCTTTGTGGTCGATGGGGGGTGGGCTGGACGGACGGCGCGCATGTATTTCGACCGCAGGTTGTGGCAGTTCACCGAGGGCTTGCGGCTGCGCATCGCGGGCGCGGTCGTGCTCGGACTGCTGTCAGCGGCGGTGGGGATCGCACGGCTCGCGCTGCTCGGCTGGCTGCTGGGGCGGGTCTTCCAGGGCGAGGGTTTCGGCGACCTGGTCCTGCCCATCGTCGCAGTGGCGGCGGCGATGCTGGCGCGCGGCGTGCTCGAATACTGGCGCACCATGGTGGCGCACCACACGGCAGCCCTGGTGCAGCTCCAGATCCGGGCGCGACTCTACGACCATATCGCGGCTTTGGGTCCCGGCCAGTTCGGCGGCCAGCGCTCGGGCGACGTGTTGCTCAGCGTGATCGACGGCGTCGAGCAGCTGGAGACCTATTTCGGCCAGTACCTGCCGCAGCTCTTCGTGGCCGCGGTCACGCCCTTCGGCATCTTCGCCTTCGTCGCCTTGCTCGACCTGCCGCTGGCGGGCGCCCTGCTGGGCTTCGCGCTGCTCACCCTGGTCGCGCCTGCGGTGTTCAACCAATGGGACCAGAGGTCGGCGAGGGCGCGACAGAAAGCCTACGCGGCCTATGGCGCCGAGCTGCTGGACTCCGTGCAGGGTCTGGCGACGCTCAAGGCCTTCGGCCAGAGCGCCGCGCGGGGGCGCTTCCTCGCCGACAAGGCCCACGACCTCTTCCGCAGCACGATGTGGGTGCTGGCCAGCAACTCGGCCTCGCGCGGCATCACCGACGCCAGCATTGCGGTGGGCGCGGCGGCGGCGCTCGGGATCGGCGCCGCCCGCGTCGCCGACGGCACCATCGGCATCGAGGTGCTGCTCATCGTGCTGATGATGGGGGTCGAGGTCTTCCGGCCCATGCGCGACCTCAGGGCGCTGCTGCACACGGGCATGCTCGGGCGCGCGGCGGCGGCAAGCCTGTTCCGCCTGCTCGACACCAGGCCCGCCATCGAGGACGCGGACGATGCGGCGGACACGGCGGCGCTGGCGCCGACCCTCGCCTTCGAGGACGTGCACTTCGCCTATCCCGGAGGCCGGCGGCCAGCCCACGACGGGCTCGCCTTCAACGTGGGCGCGGGCGAGCGAGTCGGCATCGTCGGCGCGAGCGGCGCCGGCAAGTCGACGATCCTGCGCCTGCTCATGCGCTTCGACGACCCTCAACGTGGGCAAGTCCTGCTCGGCGGCCAGGACCTGCGCACGCTGGACCGCGCTGCGCTTCGCGCGCGCTTCGGCGTCGTCAACCAGGACACGTACCTGTTCCACGGCACCGCGGCGGAGAACATCCGCTTCGGCAAGCCGGACGCGAGCGATGCGGAGATCGAGGCGGCCGCGCGGGCCGCGAACGCGCACGGCTTCATCGCCCGCCTGCCGCAGGGCTACGACACGGTGATCGGCGAGCGCGGCATCCGCCTCTCGGGCGGGCAGCGCCAGCGCATCGCCATCGCCCGCGCGCTGCTGCGGGATGCGCCGATCCTGCTGCTGGACGAGGCGCTGTCCTCGGTCGATGCCGAGAACGAGGCGGTGATTCGGGACGCGCTCGGGCGCCTCATGGGCGGGCGGACGGTGCTCATCATGGCGCATCGGCTTTCCAGCGTGATCGACGCCGACCGCATCCTCGTGCTGGACGAGGGCCGTGTGGTGGAGAGTGGACACCACGCGGAGCTGATGGCGAAGCGCGGCGTCTACCACCGGCTGATGGCGGACCAGGTGCGCGAGGGTCTGGACGCGCCGCCGCCCGCGGCGGCCGGCACGGAGCCCGTCATCGAGCCCACCACCGAGGACCGCCGCCTCGCCGCCGCCGCGATCGACGAGCCCGCCGACGAAGTGCTGCGGGCCGAGGGCCTCGGCTGGTGGGGTGCCTGGATGCGCTTGCTCGGCCTGGTGCGGCCTTTCCGCGGGCGCGTGAACCTCGCCTTCGGGCTCGGCGTTGCGCGGGTGGTGGCCTTCATCGGCGTCGGCGTGCTGAGCGCGCTGGTGGTCGCCGGGCTCAAGCTGGGCACGCCGGTGGGCGGGCTGCTGATCGCGCTCTACGCGGTCGCGCCGCTCGCGGGCGTGCTGCACTGGCTCGAATCCTGGGTTGCCCACGACATGGCCTTCCGCCTCCTCACCGAGATGCGGATCGCGCTCTACGACAAGCTGGACAGGCTCGCTCCGGCCTACCTGCTGCGCCGGCGTACCGGCGACATCGTCGGCATGGCGACGCAGGACGTGGAGCTGGTGGAGTACTTCTTCGCCCATACCGTTGCGCCGGCGCTGGTCGCGATCCTGGTGCCGGCGGCGGTGGTGGCGACGCTGCTGGTCTACGGCTGGCCGACGGCGGTGGCGCTCGCGCCCTTCATCCTGCTGGTGGGGCTGAGCCCCTTCCTCCTGCGCAAGCGGCTGGACAAGCTGGGCGGGCGCGCGCGCGAGATGCTGGGCCTGCTCAACGCCCACGCGGTGGACACGATCCAGGGGCTGACGGAGCTTCTGGCTTTCGGCCAGCAGGCGGCCCGGCGCAAGGTGTTCCTGGATTTCGTGCGGGGCCATCACCGGGTGCGCATCCCCTACTACCGCGACCTCACCTTCCAGATGGCGCTGATCGAGACGGCGACCGGCCTCGGCGGGCTCGCCGTGGTGCTGGCCGGCACGGCCTGGATCGCCGCCGGCTGGCTGGAGGCGGCGATGCTGCCGCTGCTCGCAATCCTCGCCATGGCGACCTTCCTGCCGGTCTCCGAGATCGCCCACATCGGCCGGCAGCTGGCGGACACGCTGGGCGCGACGCGGCGCCTCAATGCCGTGCACAGCGCGCCGGTGAGGGTAGTGGACGGGCCCGGCGCGCGCCCCGCACCGGGCGCGGCGGCGCTGGAGATGGAGGGCGTGAGCTTCACCTACGTGGGCACCAAGCGGCCGGCGCTAAGCGACGCCACGCTCGCGGTCCGCCCCGGCGAGACGCTGGCGCTGGTCGGCCCCTCCGGCGCGGGCAAGACCACCATCGCCCACCTCTTCATGCGCTTCTGGGACCCGGCGGAGGGCACGGTGCGGCTGGATGGCGAGGACGTGCGCCGGTGGACGCTCGATGCGCTCCGTGCCCGCATCGCGCTGGTGGCGCAGGACACCTACCTCTTCAACGACACGCTCCGCGCCAACATCCTCATAGCGCGCCCCGATGCGTCCGAGGCCGAGCTTGCCGAGGCGGTGCGCCGCGCGGCGCTGGAGGACTTCGTCGCAGCCCTGCCGGAGGGGCTGGAGACACGGGTCGGCGAGCGCGGCACGCAGCTCTCAGGCGGGCAGCGCCAGCGCGTCGCGGTCGCCCGCGCCGTCCTCAAGAACGCACCGATCCTGATCCTGGACGAGGCGACCTCGCACCTCGACGCGGTGAACGAGGCGATGCTGCGACGCGCGCTTACGGAGCTGATGGCGGAGCGCACCACGGTGGTCATCGCCCACCGGCTGTCCACCGTGCGGGATGCCGACACCATCGTCGTGCTCGACGACGGCCGCATCGCCGAGACCGGCACTCACGACGCCCTGCTCGCCCGCGCGGGCCTCTACAGCCAGCTCGTCACCCGCCAGCTCGCGGCCGCCGGCGGCGAGAGGCAGGCAGACGGGTGAGTCCCGCCCGCGCCTCGCACTCTTGTAGCGGGATTTGCCGGGTTGAAGCGGGATTTACCGGGAATCGCTTATGCACCTGGTTCCGGTTTGATCAAGATGTTGTAGGTCATTGGTTTGGCATTGAGGGCGAGGGCGAAGAGGGATCGGAAGGCGTCGTGGCGGGATTTTCGTCGGTTGAAGCGGAAGACGAACTCGTCGAGGTAGGCCTGCAGGTGCTTGCGACGCAGCCCGTGGTAGACGCCTCGCGCCCAGCCCTTGAGGTTTGAGAAGATCTGATGGATCCAGCGCAGGACGAGATGGGCGGGGGTCTTGCCGACGACATGGACGTCGTGGCGCTCTACGGGAATGCTGGCATAGCCAGGCCAGCCGTCGGTTTTCGCTGTGGCGTCGAGGGCGACGGCGGTTTCGACGAAGTGGCTGAGGTCGGCGGCGTCGTAGGAGGAGATTTCGGCCAGCCGCAGGCGGCCCGGTCTGGTTCCATCCCCGAGCTCGATGGCGCCGACGATCAGCATCTTGCCGTCGTGGCTGCGCCCCCGCGCGGCGCCGGGGGGATCGCTCTTGGTGCGAAAGGGGAGGCTGGCCTCGTCGATTTCGACCAGACCCGACAATGGGTTGCGCTCAGGCTCGACCATTACCTGACGCAGCTTGTGAGCGAGCAGCCAGGCGCTGCGGTAGGAGCCAATGCCGAGCTGTTTCTGGAGTTGCAGGGCGGAGATGCCGTTGGAATGGGTCGCCATCAGGTAGGCAGCCCAGAACCAGACGGTTAGCGCCAGCTTGCTGGCGTGCATGATTGTCCCGGCTGTCACCGAGGTCTGGCGCCGGCAGCCGGCGCACTCGAAGGTGTGGGCCTTGCCGCGCAGCGCCCATCCCTTGTCGTGGCCGCACGCGGGACAGACGAAGCCGTCTGGCCAGCGCGTGTCGATCAGCCAGGCGGCGCAGGCGTCGTCGTCCGGGAACAGACGCTGGAAGGCGAGGAGGCTATCGGGGAGTGGTCTCATCTGCGGGCTCCGGGCATACGAACAAACAGCGAACATCATAGCCCTTCGACCACCCCAACCTCAAACTCAATATGTGGTGAGGAATGTGCGCTGTGGCGTATTTCGACATCGTGACGCTGATCTTTGGCGGCCGGATATCGACTGCCTGATCCCCGCCGGGTGAGCAGAATGCAGCGATTAGACGCGAGATCGGAACGCTACGGGAACATCGTGACATGGATGGCCGCGGTCTGCCATCCGCCGGCAGGCGGCTTGGTCGAGCGGCGATGTCGGAGGTGGGACAACCGGTCAGCCGGTGTCGAGGTACGGCACCGCGCCGACCAGCGAGCGCATCCGCTCCGCGTGGCCGGCCCGCACCTGCGCAAGGGCCAGCGCCATCATCACCACCAGCGCCAGCCCGACACGGGTCTTCATCTTAGCGAGCCCGCGGATGTAGTGGGTCTCGAAGTTGAAGCTGTTGTCGAGGCGGCTGTTGATCCTCTCTATCGCAGAGCGCCGGTTGTAGCCGCGCCGCCAGGACGGGCTGCCCCAGGGCGTCGGGGTGAAGACGCGCCGGTCGTTCTTGTCGAGATCGATGCGCACGATGCGGCCGTACTCGCCGGGCTCCACCCCGCCCGCCCGGTGGCACGCCTTGCTGCCTGCACAGTCGAAGCCGAAGGCCGCCGCCGGGCAGCGGTATTTCAGCGTGCCGCAGAGGCCGCGCTCGGCCTCGAAGCCCTGGAAGGCCATGGCGCGGACCTCGCCGGTCTGGGGGCAGATGCAGGACACGCGGCCGCGCTCGTCGTGAACGACGACGTCGGCGCGGTTGGGGAACAGCGCCCGCGTGATCGGCTTCGTCGGATCATAGCCCGGCTCCTCCTTCTCGGCCTTCCACATCAAGCGCGTGTCGACCAGCGGCCGAATGGCCCACTTATCCCAGAGCAACTTCTTCTGGGGAGCGTTGTCGAGACCGCGGTCGGCGCTGAAGTCGTCGCAGCGCTCCACCATTTCCGGCGCTCTTGCGAACAGGTTCTCCAGCATCTTGGGGAGCATCTTGACCTCCGAGTCCGACGCCCGCGTCACCTCGAAGGCCACCGGGACCTCGTAGTGGGTGTCGGCGATCAGGTGGAGGCCGTAGCCGAACCATGATTTCACCTTCTTCCAGATCGCGCCGGTCTTGGCGTTCACCCCGCTCGTCTCATGCTTGCCCCAGTCGGCGTCGGGGTCGGAGGTCTTCCCCTTGTCCTCGGCAACCCGGCCCGTCGAGTGGCTCTCGATCGCCTTGCCGTCGTAGCCGAGATGGCGGCCGAAGTCGGGCAGCTCTTCGAAGAGCGACGCGCGCAGGCTCTCGACCATTGCGGACACCAGGCTGCACTCGTTCTCAAGCAGCACGACGCGCCGCAGGAAGCGCGAGAAGTTCCAGTGGCTGGGCACCGTCGAGCGGACCTGCGCCGGATGCGCCACCGCGCATGGTGGCTCCTTCGTACCTGCGCGAAGCTCCAACACGGGCGCGCTCTGGAAAGGCAGCGGGTCGAACCCGCAGAGTTCCAGGAGCGCCGGGTTGCGGCCCATCTCCCGCAGCAGCGACTGGATCGAGGCGTGCTGGAACACCACGCCCGCGATCAGCGCACGCCACATCGACCGCACCGGGTAGTCGTTGCGCCCGCGACCTCGCCCGGCCTCAAGCGCAGCCACGATCTCCTCGTCGGGCAGGGTGTCGAGCACCAGACGCAGGCGATCCAGGTCCGGCAGGCCTTCGACAGCCTGCCAGGAAAAGGGTAGCTTCTCCGTTGTCGCCATCACGTTCTCCCTACCAGGGCTGGTGGATGGAACGAGGGCCTCTGGCCCGATGGCGACACCTTCTATCCGATTCGGGCGGGACGACGCGACGGGGCCGGAAGTGAGCCTGGGAGCGTCGTCGGCTATGGGGTGGAAATCCTCGATCCGCCCTATCCGCCGATCTCAGGGCCGCAGATGTCTGCGAAGCCGCCGGGGTAAGAAAAATCTCGGATCAGCTGGAGCCCTTGATCACCAAGGGATGCGTGACAGCGCACACGCCTCGTGGTGGCCAAACCCCGAAACCGGAGCTATGTGAATAAGCGGTTACCGGGATTCACCGGGATAAGTGGGACAAGTGGGATAAGTGGGATTCACCGGGATGAGTGGGATTGAGCGGGATGAGTGGGATTGAGCGGGATGAGTGGGATTGAGCGGGATAAACGGGATTGAGCGGGATAAACGGGATTGAGCGGGACAAACGGGATTGAGCGGGACAAGTGGGATTGAGTGGGATATGTGGGATTAAGTGGGATACGCGGGATTCCACGGAACGAGCGTCGATGCGGACCGCAATCGGGGCGGGACACCGGGGCGATCCCCCTCGGCGCGGCGTGGAACCGTTCGCACTGCATGGCGCGATCCTGGCTGCAAAGTCGTGTACCGTGCACCGCACCATGGTCCGCAGTGTCGGATGAAGCGACGCTCAGCCGTAGCGTTCCCGCAACTGGGCAAGCGGCGAGTTGCCGACATCGGCTTCGGGCCGCGCCAGGGTCATGTCCACCAGAATGTAGCCGTCCCGCATGATGGCCTCGTCGGGCTTGCCGAGACCCCGGGCTCGGCGGAGCATCACCGCCCGCTCCTGCTCTTCCAGCGGCCTGCGGTAGCGGACCGGGGCGTCTAAAAAACTCTCCGTGCGGTATCCCCGTTCGGCCCAGAGCGTCTCCAGCGCGGACCAGTTCACGTCGGGCCGCGGGCAATAGAGGAACCACGGCGGGCTCTCGTCACCGGCGCAATCGAGCACGCGCGCGAATGCGGCGGGCAGCATCACGCCCAGCGCGCCGCTCTCCACCACCAGATGCACGCCCTCAACGAATTGGCGCAACGCTACGCTCGGCGCGTCGTCCACCAGATTCTCGGGGAAGGCCCGATCGACGAAACCCAGAGCCTCCGCGTAGGCGACGGCGTTCCCGGCTATGTCGATGCCGCCGATCTCGAACGCCGCGGTCTCCGCGCGCAGGCCGGCAAAGAAGGCGATGTCGTCGTCCCAATAGCGCCGCCCGTCGGCCGGCTGCCACTGCCGCTCCGCATAGCGGGCATAGAGCGCCGTCATGGAGACGTCGTGCCGCAGCAGCGCGCCGATGGCGCCATAGCCGCAGGCGAAGTCGAGCACCTGCGGGGTCTCCCCCGCGCCGCGCACCGCGCACAACGGGCCGTGCATCGCCTTCAGCGCGCCGGCCAACGTTGCTGGCATGCGGTACCCGGACGGCCCAATCGTGTTGAAGTAAGGGCTCGGATCGTCGAGGTCGTAGACCCGTTCGAAGTGAGCCGCGTGCCGGGTGTAGCTGTCGGGGGTTTCGCTCATGCAGGGGGCACAGTGTAGGCGCCTCTCGTCGTCGCTGTCGATGAGACGCGGCAGGTGCGCCGAACGGCCGACATCCTTCGGGCTCTGCCCGCCATCGGGTAGACTGCCCCGACCATGGGCATGGCGAGACCGCCCGCGCCCTTCGACAGCAATAGGAGTATCCGCCGGTGAGAGCAGTCGATACGACAAGCCTGAGCGGGCGCACGGCCCGCCCCCTCGACGTGACCCGCCTCGGCTTCGGCGGCGCGCCGCTCGGCAACCTCTACCGCGGGCTCACGGAAGAGGAGGCGCAGGCCACGCTGGCCGCCGCCTTCGCCGCCGGGGTCAAGCTCTTCGACACCGCGCCGCTCTACGGGCTCGGGCGATCCGAGGAGCGCTTCGGCGTGGCCATCGCGAGGGCCGGGCGCGAAGGCATCGTGCTCTCGACCAAGATCGGCCGGCTCCTCGTCGATGGCCCCACGGACGAAAAGTGGAAAAATTTCTTCATCGACGCGCCCGACAAGCAGGTGGTGTACGACTACACCTACGACGGCGTGATGCGCAGCCACGAATCGAGCCTGCAGCGGCTCGGTGTCGCGGCCGTCGACATCCTGCTGGTTCACGATGTCGACGTGACGACCCACGGCAGCCGGGCGGCGGCGGACGAGAAGGTGCGCGAGCTCTTCGACCGGGGCGGCTACCGCGCACTCACGGAGCTCAAGGCCGCTGGCCGCATCGCCGCCATCGGTGCGGGCGTCAACGAGTGGCAGGCCTGCGAGGCGCTGCTCGGGGAGGCCGACTTCGACTGCTTCCTCCTCGCCGGCCGCTACACCCTGATCGAGCAGGAGGCGCTCGACTCCTTCCTGCCCACGTGCGTCGAGCGCGATGTCGGGATCATCCTGGGCGGGCCCTACAACTCCGGCATACTCGCGACCGGCGCGGTGGAAGGCGCCCGCTACAACTACGAGATCGCGCCGCCCGAGATCATGGAACGCGTGGGCCGGATCGAGAGCGCATGCGAGCGCCACGGCGTCACGCTGGCGGCGGCGGCTCTGCAGTTCGTCCTCGCCCATCCTGCGGTCAAGACCATCATTCCCGGCGCCATGGCGGCAGAGGAGGTGCGCCAGAACGTGGCGCTACTGGAAGAGACCATCCCGCCCGCGCTCTGGGCGGACCTGAAGGAAGCAGACCTGCTCCGCAACGACGCCCCGGTGCCGCATAGCCCTTGAAGCGGTGCTCCGTCAGTCCGGCCAAGCCCGAGCACAGCAGTGCGAAAGGATCACATAATGCTCGAAACCCCGCCGGCGCTCACCATTCGCCGCAGCTTTCAACGGCCCCCGCGCGACGCCATCGCCAAGCTGGAAGGCGCGATGACCGGGCAGGTCGCCGACGCCCTCGGCGGGCTCGGAGCGCTCGACGCTTCGATCCAGCCGATCGCGGATGCGCCGACCGCCATGAAGCGCTTCGTGGGACCGGCGCTTCCCTGCATGAACAGCCCGGCGGACCAGCTGGGCCTGGTGGGCGCGCTGGCCCACGCGGAGCCCGGCGACGTGCTCGTCGTGGGAACCGAGGCCTATCTCGGTACCGCCGTGATCGGCGACCTGATGGCGGGCATGCTGCTCAACTGCGGAGCGGCAGCCCTGGTCACCGACGGCGCGGTGCGCGACACGCCTGGCATCGTCGGGGTGGGCCTGCCGGTCTATTGCGCGGGCGTCAGCCCCAACTCGCCGCAACGGAACGGCCCCGGCACGGCGGGCCTCGCCATCAGCATCGGCGGCGTCACGGTGAACCCCGGCGACGTCCTGGTGGGTGACGTGGACGGGGTCGTCGTCGTGCCCCAGGATGCGCTCGACGACGTGATCGGCCACGTCGACGAGATCAAGCGCATGGAGAGCGAGGTGGAGGCCAAGGTCAAGGACGGCCTCACCTACCCCGACTCCTGGCGAGCGTACCTGGAGCCCGGCGCGGCGCGCTTCGTCGATTGACACCGCCACCGCGCCTGCGCGGTGTCGAGGGAGGGCATGGCATGGAGTTCGGACGCATCAGCACGGAGGAAGCCGAGCGCTTCCGGGAAGACGGCATCCTCCTCAAGCGCGGCTACTTCGACCGCGAAGAGATGGCGCTCCTCCACCGCGCCGTCGCCAGGGACGAGTCCCTGGAACAGAACATGGTCCAGATACCCGACCCCGAGTGGGGCCGGACCGAACTGGTGGTGTGGAACCATCCCGGCGACGATCTCTTCGGCGCCATCGCCCGCTGCGCGCGGATCGTCAGCGCCATGGAGCTGCTCCTCGGCGGCGAGGTGTACCACTACCACTCGAAGCTCATCGCCAAGCAGCCGCGCACCGGCGGCGGCTTCCACTGGCATCAGGATTTTGGCTACTGGTACGAGAACGGCATCCTGTTCCCGGACTTGGCGAGCGTGATGATCGCCGTCGACCGCATGACCGTGGAGAACGGCTGCCTGCAGGTCCTGAAAGGCTCACACCGCTTGGGCCGCGTCACCCACGTCGATGTCGGCGGCCAGAAGAGCGTCGATCCCGAGCGGCTCGAGGAGGCCATGAAGGTCCTGGAGCACGTGCATTGCGAGCTGGAGCCGGGCGATTGTCTGTTCACGCACTGCAACACGCTGCACGCCTCCGCCCCCAACGAGTCCGACAAGCCGCGGACGGCGCTGCTCTGCTGCTACAACGCGGCGCGCAACAATCCCTTCCGCGCCCACCATCATGCGAGCTACACGCCGCTCGAGACGCTGCCCGACGAGGCGGTCAAGGAGCGAGGCCACCTGCTGCAGGGCGCCCAACGCGCCTACCTGACGGCCGATAGCGTCAAGACCCACGAGGTCAGAAGCGGCTAGCCGGCCTCGCGACCGCCCCCGCACTTGCCGACGCAGCACGCTCAGGCTAGTAAATGGTGCGCGGTCCGGGCCGGCGGAACTCCTGGATCATGACCGCGAGGAGCAGCAGCGTGCCCTTGGCGACGAACTGGTAGAACGTCGGCACGCCCAGCAGTATCAGCCCGTTGTTGAGCGTCCCGATGATCACGACGCCCAGCAGTGTGCCGAAGATCGAGCCGGTGCCGCCGCGCAACCCGCATCCGCCGAGGAAGGCCGCGGTGATCGCATCGAGTTCCAGCCCCTGGCTGCCCGAGGCCGGTTGGCCCGAATGGGAGCGGGCGGTGAGCAAGATGGCCGCGAGCCCGCAGGCGAGCCCTGAGAACATGTACATCCCGAACCGGTATCGCGTGACATTAATGCCGGCGAGGATCGCGGCCTCCATGTTGCCGCCCATGCCGTAGATGTGGCGGGCGGCACGCGAGTGGCGCATGAACACGAGGAACAGGATTGCGGCGACCGCGAGGACGATGGTCGGCACGGGAACGTCGAAGACGCGCTCCGAGCCGATCCAGGTGAAGCCCGGATTGACGACCCCGATCGACTTGCCGTCCGAGACGATGAAGGCGAGCCCTCGAAAGGCCGATAACGTGCCAAGCGTGGCGATGATCGGGTTGACCCTGCCGTAGGTCACCAGGAACCCGTTGACCAGGCCGGCCAGCGCGCCGACCACGAAGGAGGTGACGAAGCCGAGGGCAGGGTTGTCCACCATCGCGAGGGCCGCCGCCGTCGTGATCGAGCACAGCCCCACGATCGAGCCGACCGAGATGTCGATGGTGCCGCCCACCAGGAGCACGGTCATCATCATCGCCAGCAGACCCAGCAGGGTCACCGAGTTGACGATGTTCAGCAGGTTTCGGGTCAGGAAGAAGACCTCGCCCTTCAGCGAGCCGAAGACCGCGATGAGGATGATAAGGGCGACGAACAGGCCGAAGTGCAGCCCGTAGTTCTTGTAGAAGCCCGACGCGAGCCGCAACAACGCCTCGCGGATGGAGGATGTCGAAATCAAGGTGCGGCTCGTGCGAGACCCGCGGGGCTCGGGTCTCCTCTCCCCGCCCCGGCGCCGGCCGGGACCGGGCCCGCCGCTCTCCCGGCTGTCAGGACCATGCTTCGCGCGAGCCCCATGGTGAGCCCGCGGCCCGCCCCGGCCGAAGTGGGCCCGAGGAGGCCGCGGGCGTTACCCGCACGCCTATGGACGCCGGCTCCGCCTGACCAGCGGGGAGCGCAGCGCGCCCCGGCAGTTCACTCGCATCCCATCATCGAATTGTCGGCGCGCGTCTGGGGAATGCCGGACATCTCGGTGTAGGCCGCGAGCGGCTCGCCGGTGGTGAGCGCGTGATGGAGGGTCTCTACGACGGTCCTGCCGTTGGCGCCGGAATCGAAATAGATGGCGGCCCTGAAGCCGGTCTCCTCCGGGTGCGCCCATTCCGCGCACGCGGTCGAGCCCGTGGGGCCGACGGCGAGGATCGACTCCGCGGTGAATCCGGCCTCCTCCAGCCCGCGGATGCCGCCGATCACGTCGCTGTCATCGCAGCCGAAGATCACCCAGTGGGTGACCTGCGGATTGGCGACGCCCACAGTGGACAGCGCGATCGTCGCCTGCTCCGTGGTCTGGGGCGCGATCGGGATGTGGATTACCTGGTCTTCGCCGATTCCGGTCCCTTCGAGGAACGCTGCGGTCGCGAAGTCGCTGCGCTCCATGCACGGCACGATCTGCTGCGCCTCGATGGCCGCGACGCGAAGCTCCCCGGCCTCGGATGCCCAGCCGAGCTCGTTATAGATGCGGACGCCCTCCTCGCCGGTCATCGTGCCCAGCGCGGGACTCGACGGGCCGATGTAGGGCGCGACGTTGCCCTCGTCGTCTTCAATGGGATCGTAGGGCGTGAGCAGGACGATTCCGGCCTCCTTTGCGCGGGCCATGACGGCGGGGCCCGAGCTCTGGTCCGGAACGGTGATCGCGATGGCGTCCACGCCGGCGGCGATCATGGTGTCAAGGGCCGATATGGTGAGGTCGGTGTCGGTCTGCACGTCCTGGTATAGAAACTCGATGCCGAGCTCCTCCGCAGCGGCCCTCATCCCCACCGTCTCGCCGGTGAAGTATGGATGCGTGCCCTGCTTGACGATGCGGCCGATCTTGAAGCCCTCGGCTTCGGCCTGATCGGCGAACCCCACCGCGGCGGCCATCCCCAGGCCGGCAAGTGTGAGAGCGATTGCTTTGGCTGGTTTCATCTTCTCGATTCCCTCCCTTTGTGTCACGGCCCGTTTATCGCTCTGCGCTTGAGCCGGCCGCCCCGGGTTATCCCAATACGGTTTCCGGGTTGTCTTGCCAGTCTAGCCCGAAGCCTTCGCCAGGGTCACGGCCCGCAAGCCGGCCGCACACCGTTGGTTGCGCGCGGCTCAACGCTCCGCGTGCGGGTATCCGGCAGTATCCGGCGGCCGGCATGTGGAGCCGCGCACCTTGATCTCACCCTGCAACTGGACCGAGGGGATCGGCGTGCCGTCCGTGAGGAAGTCGCAGATCGCCTGCGCGCTTTCCTCGCCCATCGCGGCGACGGGCAGGCTGATGCAGGTCAGGCGCGGATGGCTGTGCTCGGACCATGAGATGTGATCGAACCCGATGACCGACATGTCCCGGGGCAGGTGGATGCCGATCCGCTGAAGCTCGAACATCGCTCCGAGCGCGACGAGATCGGTGACGCAAAGCAGCGCCGTGGGGCGCCGCTCCCACGCCAGGGCCTGCTTCGCGGCGACGACGCCGCCGCCGACGCTCAGCTCCGTCTCGATCGTTCGCAGCGAACGCACGCCCTCGACCGATTCGGCTCCGCGGATCCTGAGGCGGGCTCGGTCGTTCTGCACCGTGGGCCCGGAAACCAGGGCGATATCCCTGTGGCCCAGGTCGAGCAGGTGCCGCATGGCCTGGCGCCCGAGCTCGACGTTGTCGTATCCGATGGTTGGCATCGAGGCGGAGGCCTCGTAGATCGACGTTGCGACCACGGGCGCCCCGAACCGCTTGGCCAGACCGGTGAGCTCGGGCTCGTGATCCAGCCCGGTAACGATCAGCGCCCTCGCGCCCATTTCGAGCAGCGATCGGGCGCGCTCGAGCTCCACGCGACGGTCCATGCCGGTGGTGGCAATGAGCAAGCGATAGCCGTTGGCGTCCAGTCTGGCCTCCAGCGCTTCCAGGAACGCCGCGAAGATCGCGTGATTGATGGTGGGAATCACTGCGCCGACCGTGTTGGTGCCGCCTGCGTTGAGCGCACGCGCCAGCGGGTCGGGCGCGAATTCGAGTTCGGCAAAGACCCGCAGCACGTCCTCGCGGGTCTCCGGCGAGACCGATGGCGAGTTGTTCAGGACCCGCGATGCAGTGGCGATCGAGACCCCGGCCTCGCGCGCAACGTCCCGCAAGGTGATCCTTCCCGAAGACTGCTTGCTCCGCAGTGGTCTGCGTTCGGGCATTCCGACTCCGGTGCGCGTTATGCTGCGGGCGCAGTTCGCGCCTTTGCTGAGGGCCTCTGCCGAGCGCTGCACGGCCCCGCGTGCAACGAGCCCGGCTGCGCCAAGCATGCGTCTGCAGTATATCCCAAAGTCTCGAAATTCAGTCGCCCGGCGACAAGCCGGTCAAGCATGAGGCGTGGAACAGAATCGCGAGGCCGGCGAGGCCCCTTACCCTGCGTAGGTGAACGAGCGCACGATATCGTTCCCTTCGGCGGCGCGCGTTCCGTAAATCGCCGTGAAAGCCCGAAACAGGCTTCCCTGTAACCGGTCACATCTGCTATGGTTGGTACATGTAACCGGTTTCAGCTGTATTGAACCGGTTTCACGTGTCAAACGACACGGTCCGTGTGCGCCCCGAATTGGGGCCCGGATGTGATGGCGAGACGTCGCTATGGCCGCATCGGTAGACAATCCCGGACGCATCGCGGAAACGCCAGTCGTACAAATCGCGCAAGGGAAGGAGAAATCGGCATGAAACGCACCGGATTCATGGCGGTCGTCGCAGCGGGGGTCGCAATGCTGTTCGCATCGTCCGCGTCTGCTATCGACAAGATCACGGTTGCCTATTTCCTCGAGTGGCCGACCGCGAACCAGGTAGCGCAGCTCGAGAAGACTTATGACGAGGCGATGGGCGTCGAAGTGGAGTGGCGCGCCTTCGGCAACGGCAACGAGATGAGCCAGGCGATGGTTTCGGGCGACGTGCAGATCGCCTACTCCCAGGGGCTGGTCCCGTGGGTGGTCGCCGTCACCAACGGGCTGCCTCTCAAGCTGGTCGGCGTGGCGGTGAGCTACGCCGAGGCCGACAACTGCGTCGTCCACGCCGACACCGGCATCACGCAGGCGAATGCGAGCGAGCTGGAAGGCAAGCAGATCGCGACCCCGATCGGCAACGTGACCCACTACAAGCTCCTGCGCACGCTCGATCATCTGGGCGTCGACGCCTCCAAGGTCAACATGGTGCAGATGAACGGCGCCGATGCGTCGGTAGCCCTTGCGCGCGGAGACGTCGCCGCGGCCTGCGCCTTCGGCGGCCCACTCCAGCGGATGAAGGAGTACGGCGACGAGCTGATGACTCCGGCGGAGCAGGAGGCCATCGGCATTCGCGTCTTCGACGTCGTCTCGGTGACCGAGAGCTTCGCAAACGACCATCCCGACCTGCTTCGGAAGTTCATGGAAGTGACCGATCAGGCGAACGCGGCCTACAACGCCGATTCCGGGCCGTTCGTGGAGACCATCTCCATGGCCGCCGGCATGGACCTCGCCGCGACGCAAGACATGCTCGGCATGTTCTCGTTCCCGTCTGCGGCGGACCAGAAGTCGGAGGCCTGGATGGGCGGCACCGTGCAGGCCTTCACCAAGGAAGTGGCGGACTTCTTCGTCCAGCAGGGCCAGCTCGAGAGGGCGCTCGACAGCTACGACTTCGCCATCGACGCCAGCTACCTGTAAGTCCAAGGGACCGCGGCCGAAGGGCTGCGGCGGCGTAGTTCCTCCCTGCCTCCCCCAGTTGCGGGGAGGCGGGGAGAGTATTCCGTTGCCGCAGATCGGCCCTCGCGCATGGCGGTGGGCGGCGCAGCGCTCCCGTGGTGCGGGTTGAGTGCGGCTGTTAGGGTCCAGAGTGTTCCCGACTCAAGATGAGGATGGCGCGTTGGACGGGTTGGTCATCGACAACGTCTCCATGGTTTTCACCTTGCCGAACGGCGGCAAGGTCCATGCCCTCGAAGACGTTTCGCTGCACCTCAAGCCAGGCGAGCTCCTGGCGGTACTGGGCCCCTCGGGCTGCGGCAAGACCACGCTGCTCAACATCGTCGGCGGCTTCCTGGCGCCGACCGCAGGCCAGGCGCTTCTCAACGGCCATCAGGTAACCGGCCCGCACAAGGAGCGCGGCGTGGTGTTTCAGCAGGGAGCGCTGTTCGAATGGATGACGGTCGCCCAGAACGTGAGCTTCGGCCCGCGCATGTGCGGCGTGTCCCGCGCCGAGACCAAGCAGATCGTTGGTCGCCTGCTCGACACCGTGGCGCTGAAGGCCTTCGCCGACAAGCCGGTCTATCAGCTCTCGGGCGGCATGCAGCAGCGCGTGGCACTGGCGCGGTGCCTCGCGAACGACCCGGACGTGATTCTGATGGACGAGCCGCTCGGCGCGCTGGATGCGCTGACCCGTGAGAAGATGCAGGGCCTCGTGCTCAAGCTGTGGAAGGAGACCGGCAAGACCGTCATCCTGATCACTCACTCCGTCGAGGAGGCGCTCTTTCTCGGCGAGCGCCTGGTGGTGATGGCGCCGCGACCCGGCCGCATTCACAAGGAGTACACACTCCCCTTCGCCGAGCAGGGGGTGGAAGGGGATGCGCGCGCAATCAAGGCCCGGCCCGACTTCATCGACGCCCGCGAAGAGATCCTCTCCATGATCTGGGAGATGGAGGAGGAGATCATGGGCGGCGCCGAGACGGAATGAAGAGCCGACCGTGACGGAGCGCAAGCAAGCCTCGCGCTGGGCCATCTGGCTCGGAATCGCGGACACCTCGTTCACCCGGCAGAAGACGATCAAGTTCGGCGATGCGTCTGCGGTGAACTCCGGCCGCCTGTGGTCGGTGCTCACCTTGATCCTGCTGATCCTGGCCTGGTGGATCGCGACCATCTCGGGGCTCATCGATCCCCTCTTCTGGCCGCCGCTGGAGGGCAGTCTCTATCCCTGGGATAACCCCAATCGGGCGCGGCCCGGCGTGGTCGACCGCTTCGTCAGCCTGTTTGTCGACGGCTACCGCAACATCTCGCTCTGGGAGCATGTCGGCACCTCGGTCAAGCGCGTGCTCCTCGGCGTCGTGTTCGGCGCCCTGGTCGGGATTCCGCTCGGCTTCGCCATGGGCCTGAACTCGGTGGCGCGAGGACTCTTCGACCCGATCGTCGAATTCGTCCGCCCGATTCCGCCGCTCGCGCTCATCCCGCTGGTCATCCTGTGGCTGGGGATCGACGAAGTCGCCAAGATTTTCCTGCTCTTCCTGGCCGCGCTCTTCATCATGCTGATCGCCGCCCGCGCTGGCGTAAGCTCGGTTCAGATCTCCAAGGTCCACGCCGCCTATTCGCTGGGCGCCTCCAAGTTCCAGGTGCTGCGCCACGTCATCCTGCCCAACGCATTGCCCGAGATATTCACAGGCTTGCGGATCTCCATGGGCGTCTGCTGGGGGACGCTGGTCGCCGCCGAACTGGTGGCGGCGGACCAGGGGGTCGGCTCGATGATGATGATCGCGAAGAACTTCCTTCAGACCGACGTGGTGGTGATCGGCATCATCATCATCGGCGCGATCGGCTTCGCCATCGAGATGTTCATGCGCCTGCTCGAATCGTGGCTGATCCCCTGGAAAGGAAAGGGCTAGTGTCCTGTTCGAGAAGCTCGGCTGGATATACGAGGTGTCCCCACTACGTCATGGCCGGGCTTGACCCGGCCATCCACGTGTTGGCTCGGGACTCAACGGATCTGGCAGAGAGAGATGCCCGGATCGAGTCCGGGCATGACGAGAAAAATTGGAGGGTCGGGGAGACTGCACGGCCAACCCAAAGTCATGCGAACTTCAGAAACAGGACACTACGACCTTGTCCGAATTTGTCTGGCCGCAACGCGGGAACGAAAGGAACAGGAACTTATCGCGATGAAAATGACGACTGAAGAGGCCTTCGTGAAGGTGCTGCAACGGCACGGGATCGAGCACGTGTTCGGCATCATCGGCTCCGCCTTCATGCCGATATCCGACCTGTTCCCGAAGGCCGGGATCACCTTCTGGGACGTGGCCCACGAGAGCAACGCCGGCTTCATGTGCGACGGCTACACCCGCGCCACCGGCAAGATCGCAATGTGCATCGGCCAGAACGGGCCCGGCATCACCAACCTCGTGACCCCGGTGAAGACCGCCTACTGGAACCACACCCCGCTGCTGCTGGTGACGCCCCAGGCGGCCAACAAGACCATCGGCCAGGGCGGCTTTCAGGAAGTGCCGCAGATGGCGCTGTTCGAGGAGATGGTCTGCTACCAGGAGGAGGTTCGCGATGCCTCCCGCATGGCGGAAGTGCTCAACCGTGTGATCGAGAACGCGGTGCGCCAGTCGGCGCCGGCCCAGATCAACGTGCCCCGCGATCTCTGGACCCAGGAGGTCGATATCGAGCTGCCGCCGGTCGTGCACCTGGAGCGCCCGGCTGGCGGCGAGGGCTCCGTCGGGGAGGCCGCGCAGCTTCTGTCGCAGGCCCGCTTCCCGGTAATCCTCGCAGGCGGCGGCGTGGTGATCGGGGACGCGATCGACGAGTGCCGGGCGCTGGCCGAGCGTCTCGATGCGCCGGTCTGCTCCGGCTACCAGCACAACGACAGCTTCCCCGGCTCGCACCCGCTTGCCGCAGGCCCCCTCGGCTACAACGGCTCCAAGGCCGCGATGGAGCTGATCGCGCAGGCCGACGTGGTGCTGGCGCTCGGCACCCGGCTCAACCCGTTCTCGACCCTGCCGGGCTACGGCATCGACTACTGGCCGAAGGACGCGGCAATCATTCAGGTGGAGCTGAACCCGGACCGCATCGGCCTCACCAAGACGGTCACGGTCGGGATCTGCGGCGATGCCAAGAAGGTGGCGCGGCAGCTTTGCGACCGGCTCTCCAGCACGGCCGGAGACACCGGCCGCGAGCAGCGCCGGGCGGCGATCCACCAGACCCGCTCCGCCTGGCTGCAGACGCTCGCCAGCATGGACCACGAGGACGACGATCCCGGAACCACCTGGAACGTGGACGCGCGGACACGCGAGCCCGACCGGATGTCGGCGCGCATGGCGTGGCGTGCGATCCAGGACGGCCTGCCGAATGACGCCATCATCTCGTCGGACATCGGCAACAACTGCGCCATCGGCAATGCCTATCCGACCTTCGAGGAGGGGCGAAAGTACCTGGCACCCGGCCTCTTCGGGCCCTGCGGCTACGGCTTCCCCGCCATCCTCGGTGCCAAGATCGGCTGCCCGGACGTGCCTGTCGTCGGTTTCGCCGGCGACGGCGCCTTCGGCATCTCCATGAACGAGATGACGTCCATGGGGCGCGAGGGCTGGCCCGCAATCACCATGGTGGTCTTCCGCAACTACCAGTGGGGCGCGGAGAAGCGGAACTCGATCCTCTGGTACGACAACAACTTCGTCGGCACCGAGCTCAATCCCGATTTGAGCTTCGCCAGGGTCGCGGACGCGTGCGGGCTGAAGGGCGTCGCGGTGAGCACGATGGAGGAGCTGACGGCAGCGCTCCGGGAATCGTGCGACGTGCAGGCCGACGGAGTCACGACCTTCATCGAGGTCATCCTCAACCAGGAGCTGGGCGAGCCCTTCCGCCGGGATGCGATGAAGAAGCCCAACGTCGTGGCCGGTATCGAGGGCGCCGACATGCGCCCCCAGTAGTGGACATCGTCGAGCACCTGATCGCGCAAGCGAAGCAGCACCGTCGCACCGTCGCCCTGCCGGAGGGCGATGACCCGAGAATCCTCCGGGCGGCCCGTAGCCTGCACGACGAGGGCATCGCCCGGCCCCTATTGATCGGCGCGCGGGCGGCGCTTGAGGAGACCGCCGCGGCCGCCGGTGTGTCGCTCGATGCAATCGAGAGCGTGGCGCCGGCGGAGAGCGACGCGCTCGACGCCTACGCGGCGCTCTACCTCGAAGGCCGGCCCAAGGCGAACGAGCGGGTGGCGAAGCGGCTGCTCGCGAAACCGCTGTTCTACGCGGCGATGGCGGTCAAGGCCGGGGACGCCGATGCGATGGTGGCGGGCGCGAGCCAGCCCACGGCGCGGGTGATCGAGGCCGGTCTGATGTCGGTGGGCCTCGCAGACGGCATCGCGACGCCATCGAGTTTCTTTATCATGGTGCCCCTAGGCGGCGGCTCCCCGCTCGTCTTCGCCGACTGCGCGGTCAACGTGGAGCCGGACGCCGCCGCGCTCGCAGATATCGCCATCGCCTCCGCCGCCAGCGCCGAGCACCTGCTCGGCGTGTCTGCGCGGGTGGCGATGCTCTCCTTCTCCACCCACGGCAGCGCAAGGCACGAACGAGTCGAGAAGGTCCGCCGCGCCGTGGAGATCGTGCAGGCACGGGCACCGGGGATCGCCATCGACGGCGAGCTGCAGGCGGACGCCGCGCTCGTGCCGCGGGTCGCGGCGCTCAAGGTGTCGCGCGGAACGCGCGCGGAGAACACCAAGAGCCCGAGCGACGTGGCGGGGCAGGCCAACGTCCTCGTCTTCCCGGACCTCGACGCCGGCAACATCGGCTACAAGCTGAGTGAGCATCTCGGCGGCATGCGCGCGATCGGCCCTTTCCTGCAAGGCTTCGCCCGGCCGCTCTGCGATCTCTCGCGGGGCGCGACGGTGGACGACATCGTTGCCGCCGCCGCGATCGCCGCGGCCATGGCCTGACTGCTTACCCGCGCTCGTCGATCGGGACGTAGTTGCGCGCCTCGGGCCCGGTGTAGAGCAGGCGCGGGCGGATCAGGATGTTGTTCTCCAGCTGCTCCATCGCCTGCACGGTCCACCCCGGTATCCGGCCGATGGCGAAGATCGGCACGAACAGGTCCTCCGGAATCCCGTGCAGGTAGTAGACGACGCCCGCATAGAAATCGACGTTCACGTTGACGCCGTGCCGCGCGTAGGGCCGCATCGCCTCCACCAGTGCTTCGAGGATCGCATGCCAGTGCGGCTCACCCATCTCCTCCGAAAGCCGCCTCACTCCTTCGCGCATGTGCCGGGCCCGCGGGTCCTCGGCCCGGTAGACGCGGTGGCCAAAGCCCATGATCGGCTCGCGCGCCTTTCGCCTCGCCTTGACGTAAGCCGCCGCCTTGGCCGGATCGCCGATCTCCTTGGCCATGCGCATCACGTTCTCGGCCGCGCCGCCGTGGGCGGGGCCGGAGAGCGCGGCCACCGCCGCGGTGATGCCGGCGTGCAGGTTCGCATCGGTGCTGACGACGACCCGCGCGGTGAAGGACGACGCGTTGGAGCCGTGCTCGGCGTGCAGCACCATGTCGGTGTCCATCAGCGAGCAGGCGTCCTCGCTCGGCGCCTCGCCCTTGAGCATGTAGAGGAAGTTCGCGGCATGGCCGAGGTCGGTGCTTGCTGCCACCGGCTCCCGACCCGCGCGGATGTGGTGGTGCGCGGTCACGATCATCGGCACCTGCGAGGTGAGTCGGATGCCCTTGCGCCGGGTCGCCTCAAGCGAGTTGTCGCCGGTCTCGGGATCGCAGGCGGCAAGCGCGGAGACCGCGGTGCGCAGCACGTCCATGGGGTGCGAGTCCTTCACCGCACTGATGATGTCGTGGATCGCGCCGGGCAGCGTGCGAGCCTCCTTCAACGCGCCGTCGAAGGCGTCGAGCTCGGATCGCGTCGGCAGCTCGCCGTGCAGCAACAGGTAGGCGGTCTCTTCGAAGGTCGAGTGCTGTGCGAGATCGTGGATCGAGTAGCCCCGATAGCGGAGCTCGCCCGCGCGGCCGTCGATCAGCGTGGTCGGCGAGCGGTCGAAGCACAGATCCTTCAGGCCGCGATGCACCTCGGGCTGGTTCGCATCCGTCATGAGCCGCTTTCCTTTTGCCACATAAGAACTTGAATTCGATCCTGCACGCCGGGCCGGATATTCACGGGCTCAGCCAAGCTTCGCCCGGAGCGCGCGCCCGACGCCGGACGGGGTATCGAGCACATCCACGCCGGCGGCTTCGAGCGCCTTGCGCTTCGATGCGTAGGTGCCCTTGTCGCCCATCACGATGGCGCCGGCGTGCCCCATCTTCTTCCCCGGCGGCGCCGCGGCACCGGCAATGAAGGCGACGACGGGTTTGGATATGGACCGCGCGTACTCCGCCGCGTCTTCTTCCATCGTTCCGCCGATCTCGCCGATCACCACGACCGCGTCGGTGCGCTCGTCGGCATCCAGCACCTCCAGCGCGTCGCGGGTGGTCGTGCCGACGATCGGGTCGCCGCCGATGCCGATGAAGGAAGACTGCCCGAATCCCGCCTGCACGAGGTTGAGACAGATCAGCGTGCCGAGGCTGCCGCTGCGTGAGATCACCCCCACGCGGCCGGGCCGGAAGACGTCGGCCTCGAACGCCGGCATGAAGCCGACGAAGCACTCGCCCGGCGTCACCAGGCCGGCGGTGTTGGGACCGAGGACGGCGGCACCGTTCGCGCGCGCCATCGCCAGCAGCTCCATCACGTCCTGCACCGGAACGTGCTCGGTCAGGATGACGAGGCGCCTGCATCCCGCTTCGATTGCGTCCTGCGCCGCCGCCTTCACCCCGAGTGGCGGGATGAACAGCACGGACACGTCGAAGCCCGTCTCGCGCATCGCCTCGCTGGCGCTCGCGTATACGGGGACGCCGCAATGTTGGGTGCCGGCCTTGTTCGGGTTCACGCCCGCCACGACGTGGGTGCCGTACGCCTGCATGCGCTCGGACCAGTACGTGCCCTGCTTGCCGGTGATTCCCTGAACGAGCACGCGGTCTGCACCCCGCAACATCATCGGGAAGCACCCGCATCCCGAGCCGCTGCGATGGCTGCGACGATCGCGTCATCCATCGTCTCGTAGGGAGTCACGCCGAGGCGCTCGCGGAGCATCGCCCGCGCCTCGGCCGAGCCCGTGCCGCGCACGCTAAAGAAGACCGGTACGGAGGGCCGGAGCGCTTCCCAGGCGTCGAGCAGCCCCCCGGTCATTACGTCGGTCCGCGCGAAGGCCCCGCAGAAGTTCACCAGGAGGCAGTTGACCCTGGGGTTGTCGAGCACGAGCTCCAGCGCCGGCCTTGCCTTGGTGTACGCCGCGCCGCCGATCTCCAAAAAATTCGCCGGCCGCCCGCCGTGATGCGCGATCACATCCATGGTGGTCATGGTGAGTCCGGCGCCGTTGGCGAGCACGCCGATGTCGCCTTCGAGCTCGATGTACCGCAGCCCGTGTGCCTGCCCCTGCGCCTCCAGCGCCGTGAGCGGGTCCGGGCTTCCGGTGCTGGCGAGCTCCTGCCTGCGCTGGATACCGGAATCGTCGAGCACGAACTTGCAGTCGAGTGCCACCAGCCGCCCGTCCGCGACCCTGGCGAGCGGATTCACTTCGAGCAGCTCGGCATCGTTGTCGCGATACGCGCGATAGAGTGCGATCAGGGTCTCGGCGACCGGCCCCTCGTCGCCGCCGAGATCGAGGCCGTCCAGCTTCGCGCGCGCGGAGTCCGGGTCGAGCCCGCGCTCGATGTCGACAGGCGCTTGCCGCAGCCGCTCCGGCATCGACGCCGCAATCTCCTCGACGTCCATGCCACCCTCGGGCGCAACCATGACCAGCGGCCCCTTGGACGCCGCGTCGTTCAGGACAGCCGCGTAGTATTCCGCCGCGACTTGCATCCGCTCCTCGACCAGGACCGAGGCAACGTGGTGCCCCGCGATCTCCTTGCCCAGCATTGCGCTGGCTGCGTCGCGGGCCGCCTGGGGATCGTCCGCCGCGCGAATGCCGCCGGCCTTGCCGCGCCTGCCCGCGGGCACCTGGGCCTTGACCATCACGGGCACCCCGAGTGCCGCCGCCGCGGCCTCCGCCTCGCCGGCGCTGCGGGCCACGCGCCCGCGCGGGATCGCGATTCCCGCCGCCTGCAGCAGCGGCTTCGCCGCATGCTCCTCGAAGTTCATGTCCGTCGTTCGGTTCCGCAGGTCGTGGCCGGCTTCGCCTACCTGCCGTACTTGTTCCAGTAGGCGCCGAACAGCGCATCCTCGCTGGGCTTGTCTTCGGGGATCGGCACCGCGAGATGGGTGATGTTGAGGAAGTGCCGGTAGCTCAGGTTTTCGCTGATGCTGTTGCCCTGCCAGGTCCCGCAGCCCATGGAAAGCGTGAAGTTAAGCCCGCTGTCGAACCCGCCGCCGTTTCCGAACGTATGTGCCATGTTTACGAGCACACGAGCGGTATCCAGCTCCTCGGCCAGACGGCGGGCATGCGCCATCTCTTGTGTGTGAATGCCGACGGAATGGCCGCGGCCTTTGACGCCCATGATCGCGTGAATTTTTTTCAATGCGTCGTCAAATGTCTCGGCGCAATAGAGGGTCAGTACCAGAGCCAGCTTTTCGTCCGAGAAGGGGTAGTCGGGGCCAATCCCGGTCTCTTCGACCATGCAAAACTTTGCACGGAGCGCCCTGGTGTCGAGACCGCATTCAGCCGCCAGGACCGCAAAATCCTTGGCGATGACCCTGCGGTTGAGCTTTCCGTCCATCCAGAGAGTGCGCTGGATCGCCTCCTTCTCCGCCGCGCTGGCCAGGTAGCCGCCGGCGCGCTGCAGCGCGGCCACCGCATCGTCGTAGACGTCGTCGAGGATGATGACCGCGTTCTCCGACGAACACGACGTTGCGTTATCGAAACACTTCGACGCGGCAATCTTCGTTGCCGCCGCGTCGAGGTCCGCGCTGGAATCGATGACGACCGGGACATTGCCCGCGCCCACCCCGATCGCGGGTGTGCCGCTGCGATAGGCGGCCCGCACATTGCTCTGTGAGCCGGTGACGACCACGAGATCGCAGGCCGCCATCAGCGCGTTTGTGATTTCCTTGTCCACCGGAGGCGGCAGCACCTGCACCAGGTTCGCCGGCGCGCCGATCTTCTCCAGTTCCGCCCGCATGAATTCGACCGTTCGCGTGGTCGTCGCGAGACCCGCCGGCGACGGCGCAATGACGATCGCGTTGCGCCCTTTGAGCGCCATCATTGCCTTGTTCACCGGGGTCGCCGCGGGATTGGTGGACGGACACACCGCGCCGACCACGCCCACCGGCTTCGCGTATTTTACGAGCCCGAGCGCGGGCTGCTCCTCGATGATGCCGACGCTCTTCACCCGCATGAGGTCGCGCAGCGTGCCGAAGGTCTTGCGCTGATTCTTGACCACCTTGTCCGCCGCGTTGCCGAGGCCCGTGTCGTCGACCGCCATCTGGGCCAGCGCCTTGGCGTGCGCCGGCTTGTAGAGCGACCAGGCGAGGGCGGTCACGGCCTCGTCGACCCGCGCCTGATCGGAGCCGGCGAATGCCGTCATCGCCGTGCGCCCGCGCCAGACCAGCGCCTCCACGACCGCGACCGGGTCGCGCGCGAGGGGGGCGAGCCTGGCTTCGGCTGGCTGGCTCATGCGACGTGTCGCTCCCCGGCGATTGCTCTCAACACGGGCCCGCTGGGCCGGAGACGAGACCTGGGGTCCGCCCCAAGCAGCACGTCCAGTATATTACGCGCTGGCCCTGACGGTACGGACGTTCTTGTTCGCCGTGCTCACACACCTTCACGAGGGATTTCCTATAATGCATGTTGATCGTCATTCGCGGCGCAGGAAAGGACGAGAAAGCATTGCGCATTTTTCGCAATTTCTCAAGAGACAAGACGGGAAAACCGCGAAGAAATGATGGGGATTTCTCTCAAATTTTTAGTGGTCGGATGATACACTAACCAGTGCGAGTTTGGTGGCGTCTGTTCGCGGAATGCGGTGCGGTCAAATGACGGAGGCAAAGGTCATGGCGAAGAAAGAATCCTTGGGCAATCCCGCGGACTCGGGGATCGCGGCGGGGCGTTCCTGATGGCTGCGGACCTGCCCCGCTCGGTACGGGTCGTGATCGTCGGCGGTGGCGTGGTGGGCTGCTCCGTGGCCTACCATCTCGCGCGCGCGGGTGTCTCCGACGTGGTGCTGCTGGAGCGCCGCGAGCTCACCTGCGGCACCACGTGGCACGCTGCCGGTCTCATCGGTCAGCTGCGCCCATCCAAGCGCATGACCGAGCTCGCCAAGTACACGGCCGAGCTCTACACGGGCCTGGAGGCGGAGACCGGCCAGGCGACCGGCTTCAAGCAGAATGGCTCGATCTCGCTCGCCACTCATAAGGGCCGCTTCGAGGAGCTGAAACGCAGCGCGTCGATGGCCAAGGTCTTCGACCTCCGCGTCGACGTGCTCGGCCCCGACGAGATCAAGGAGCGCTATCCGCTCATCACCGTCGACGACGTGGTGGGCGGAATCTTCATCCCGTCCGACGGCCAGACCAATCCCATCGACGTGAGCCGCGCGCTCTCCAAGGGGGCCCGGGACGGCGGCGTGCTGATCCGCGAGAACGTGCCTGTCACCGGCGTCAGCCACGATGGCGAACGAGTCACCGGCGTAGAGACGCCGGAAGGCCCGATCGCGGCGGAGACGGTGGTGCTCTCGGCCGGCATGTGGACCCGCGAGCTCGCGGCCACCATCGGCGTCCACGTGCCGCTTCACGCCTGCGAGCATTTCTACATCATGACCGACCCGTTCGAGGGCGTGACGCAGGACCTGCCGGTGCTGCGCGACTACGACGGCTGCGCCTACTACAAGGAGGACGCCGGGAAAATTCTTCTCGGCGCCTTCGAGCCCGACGCCAAGCCCTGGGGTATGGACGGCATCCCCGAGGACTTTTGCTTCGACCAGCTGCCCGACGACTTCGAGCACTTCGAGCCGGTTCTGATGCACGCGCTGAAGCGCATGCCGGCACTCGCCGATGCGGGCATCCAGACCTTCTTCTGCGGGCCCGAGAGCTTCACACCGGACGACCGCTACCACCTCGGCGAGGCGCCGGGGCTCGCCGGCTGCTACATCGCCGCAGGGTTCAACTCCATCGGCATCCAGTCCGCCGGCGGTGCCGGCAAGGTGCTGGCCGAGTGCATCAAGACCGGCCGGCCGCTGCTCGACATGTGGGACGTGGACATCCGCCGCGTGCTGCCGTTCCAGACCAATCGGCGCTACCTGCGGGAGCGGGTGAGCGAGACCTTGGGCCTGCTCTACGACGACCACTGGCCCTTCCGCCAGTTCGCGACCGCGCGGGGCGTGCGCCGCTCGCCCTTCCACGACCGCCTGGTCGCGCGCGGGGCCTGTCACGGCGAGGCCTTCGGCTGGGAGCGGCCCAACTGGTACGCGGCGGAGGGCATGGAGCCCCGCTACGAGTACAGCTTCGGCCGCCAGAACTGGTTCAATGCGAGCGCCGAGGAGCACCGCGCGGTGCGGGAGGCGGTGGGCCTGTTCGACCAGACCTCGTTCGCCAAGTTCCGCCTGCAAGGCCGCGACGCTGCGAAGGTCCTGGGCCGGGTCTCCGCCAACGAAGTGGACGTGCCGCCAGGCCGCATCGTCTACACCCAGTGGCTCAACGACGCGGGCGGCATCGAGGCAGACCTCACCGTCACCCGGCTCGCAGACGACGACTACCTGATCGTGACCTCGGGCGAGTTCCAGGTGCGGGACGCCCTCTGGCTCAACCGCCATATCCCGGAGGGCACGCACGCGGTGCTCACCGATGTGACATCGGGGATGGCCGTGCTCGGCATCATGGGCCCGCGTGCCCGGGACCTGCTCCAGTCGCTGAGCCCGGACGACCTCGGCAACGAATTCTGCCCCTTCGGCACCAGCCGGGAGATCGAGCTTGGCTATGCCCGCGTTCGCGCCTCGCGCATCACCTACGTGGGCGAGCTCGGCTGGGAGCTCTACATCCCGACCGAGTTCGCGGCCGGCGTCTACGACGTGCTGGTCGAGGCGGGGGAGGATGTCGGGCTCCGCCACGTCGGCATGCACGCCATGAACTCGCTCAGGATCGAGAAGGCCTACCGCCACTACGGCCACGACATTTCCGACGCCGACACGCCTCTGGAGGCGGGGCTCGGCTTCGCGGTCAAGCTCGAGAAGCCGGGCGGGTTCATCGGCCGCGATGCGCTGCTGCGCCAGCGGGAGGAGGGCGTGCGCCAGAGGCTGGTGCAGTTCCTGCTCGAAGACCCCGCACCGCTCCTCTACCACAACGAGCCGATCTGGCGGGACGACACGATCTGCGGCTACGTGCGTTCAGGGATGTACGGCCATACCCTCGGCGGTGCCGTCGGCCTCGGCTATGTGGAGAACGGGGCGGGCGTGGACGCGGACTACGTGAACGCCGGCCGCTACGAGATCGAGGTCGCGGGCATCCGCTACCCGGCCAAGGCCTCCCTCCGCCCACTCTACGACCCGAGCTCAAGCCGCATCAAGGCATAGGCTCCGGCGACGACAGGGGGCTGCACCAACTCTCCGGCCCCGCCGGGATGGTGACGCAAGCGGCGGGCCGGTATATACCGACCCGCGCCGCCGTCCTTCACGGGATCGGCGGCCAGCACGAGCAAGGGAGAGATTTATGCAACTAAGCAGGGACGAACTGCTGAGCGCGTACCGCACGATGGCGGCGGCGCGGCACTTCGAGGAGAGCGTCTACGAGAACTTCTCGGACGGCAAGATTCCGGGCTTCGTGCATCTCTCCGCCGGTCAGGAAGCGACGGCCGCCGGCGTCTACATGGCGCTGGACGAGCGGGACTGGATCGCCACCACCCATCGCGCGCATGGCCAGTGCATCGCCCGCGGCCTGGATCTGCAGGAAACCATGGACGAGATCTACGGCGCGACCACGGGCGTCTGCGGCGGCAAGGGCGGCTCGATGCACATCGCGGACCTCGACAAGGGGATGCTGGGCGCGAACGGCATCATCGGCGCGACCGGCCCGTTGGCGGTGGGCGCCGGCCTTTCGGCAAGGGCCAAGGGCGAGAACGGCGTGGCCGTGGCCTTCTATGGCGATGGCGGTTCCAACCAGGGGTTGATCTTCGAAGCCTACAACTTGGCGAATATCTGGAAGCTGCCGGTGATCTTCATTTGCGAAGACAACGGCTATGCCGAGGCGACCCCCTCATCCTATTCGGTGGCGGGCTCGCAGGTGGCCCGCGCGAACGGCTTCGGAATGCCCGGCGTCGAGGTCGACGGCTTCGACTTCTTCGCAGTCCACGACGCGATGAGAGAGGCCGTCGAGCGCGCCCGGAATGGCGAAGGCCCGAGCCTGATCCACATCAAGACCGCCCGCTTCTACGGCCACTTCGTCGGCGACGCCCAGACCTATCGGGGGGATGGCGAGATCGACAAGCTCCGCGCGGAAAACGACTGCCTGAACCTGTTCCGCGAGAAGGTCGTCGAGACGGGCCTGCTGACCGGCGAGCAGCTCGACGAGATTTTCGAGGAAGAGAAAAAGCGGGTGGCGGATGCCGCGTCAGCCGCTCAGGCCGCGCCGCGCGCCACCGAGGCCGACCTCATGACCGACGTTTACGCCTCTTACTGAGCGGGGGACCGACAATGCCGATGAAATCTTACAGGGCCGCCCTCAACGAGGCGATGGCGGGCGAGATGCGCCGCGATTCCTCGGTCATCGTAATGGGCGAAGACGTGTCGGGCGGAAGCGGCGCCCCCGGCGAGGACGATGCCTGGGGCGGACCGCTGGGCGTCACCAAGGGTCTCCATACCGAGTTCGGACCGTCGCGGGTGCTGGACACACCGATCGCGGAAGGCGGCTTCATCGGGGCGGCGGCCGGCGCTGCGGTTACCGGCATGCGCCCCATCGTCGATCTGATGTTCGTCGACTTCCTCGGGGTCTGTTTCGATGCGATCTACAACCAGGCGGGGAAGTTCCGCTACATGTTCGGCGGCAAGGCCGAGACACCGCTGGTGGTCAGGACGATGTACGGCGCGGGGCTCAGGGCTGCCTCGCAGCACAGCCAGGTGCTCTATTCCCTCTTCACCCACGTGCCCGGCGTGAAGGTGGTGGTTCCCTCCAACCCCTATGACGCCAAGGGGCTGATGATTCAGTCCATCCGCGACAACGATCCCGTCGTCTTCTTCGAGCACAAGGCAATGTACGACGATGAGGCGGACGTTCCCGACGAGGCCTACACGGTCCCGTTCGGCGAAGCGAACGTGGTTCGCGAGGGCGATGACGTCACCATCGTCGCCATCGGCAAGATGGTGCATCTGGCCAGCGAGGCCGCCGACAATCTGACGAAGGACGGCATTTCCTGCACGGTGATCGACCCGCGCACGGTCTCCCCGCTGGATGAGGAAACCATCCTCGAAGAGGTCGAGGCGACCGGCCGTCTAGTGGTCGTGGACGAGAGCCACCCCCGCTGCTCCATGGCAGCCGATATCTCGTCCATCGTGGCCCAGAAGGCGTTCAAGTCGCTGAAGGGGCCAATCGAGAAGGTCACGGCACCGCACTGCCCGGTCCCCTTCGCGCCCGAGCTCGAAGACCTCTACATTCCGAAGGTCGAGGACATCGAGGCCGCCGTTCGCCGAACCATGGCCTGAGCGCGGTCTGCCCCGGCCGTGCGGCGCGCGCGGTTTGACAGGTTTCGGCCTTTTTCCTAGCGTCGCGCACCGGCACACGGCTCGCCGGCGCCGGGGGAGGGCCCTGGGGATAACCCAAGGGATGGCGATGTGACGATCGGGGCGGTCCTTCCCGTCAAGGACACGGGCGACGCCAAGCGGCGGCTGGCGGGTTTCCTCAGCGCGGCCGAGCGCCAGCGCCTCGCGCTCGCGATGGCGGAGGACGTGCTGGAGACCCTCGCGCGCGTGCCGGGGTTGTCGGAAATCGTGGTGGTGACGCGGGACCAGCGGGCGATTGCGCTCGCCGATCGTCACGGGGCACGGGTGCTCTCGGAACCCTCGAACGACGGCCAGAGCGCGGCGGTGGAGAGGGCCGCTGCGGCGCTCGACCGCGCCGGGATCGACAGCCTGCTCCAGGTGCCGGGCGACGTGCCCGGCGCAAGCGTCGAAGAGATCGTGGCGGTGCTGGCCGCACACGAGGGCGCGGGAGGCGTGGGGCCGGCCGTGACCCTGGTGCCATCGCACGACCGGCGCGGCACCAACTGCGTCCTGTGCTCACCGCCCGGCGTGCTGCCCTTCGCCTTCGGTCACGATAGTTTTGGGCCGCATTGCCAGGCGGCGCGGACGCGGGGTATCGCACCCCGGATTCTGCCGCTGCCCGGCCTCGGCCTCGATATCGACACGCCCGACGACCTGCGCGCCTTCATCGGCCGGCCGGTAGCGGGCCGCACCCTCGACTATCTCCGCGAGAGCGGCATCGCCGAGCGCCTTCTGGTGACCGACGCGGCCTGAAGCGGATGCAAGACGCAACCCGCGATCTGCTCGAAGCGGTGCAGGACGGCCGCCGCCCCGATGCCGCAGAGGCGCACGCACTCGCCGCCGAGGACGACCTCGCGCCGCTGCTCGACTGCGCGGCCGCGCTGCGCGACAGGGCGCATCCCGACGTCGTGACCTACTCGCGCAAGGTCTTCATCCCGCTCACCCATCTCTGCCGCGACGTCTGCCACTACTGCACCTTCGCCCGCCCGCCGCGCCGGGGTGAGACCGCGTTCATGACGCCGGAGGAGGTGCTGCGGGTGGCGGAGTCGGGTGCTGCCGCCGGCTGCAAGGAGGTGCTGTTCACTCTCGGCGACAAGCCTGAATTGCGTTATCGCGCGGCGCGCGAGAGCCTGAAGGCGCTCGGCCACGAAAGCACGCTCGCCTACCTCGCGGCGATGGCGCAGCTGGTGCTGGACGAGACCGGACTGCTGCCGCACCTCAATCCCGGCGTGCTGAGCCGCGAGGATCTGCGGGCGCTGCGCCGGGTCTCGGCCTCCCAGGGCATGATGCTGGAGAGCGCGTCGGATCGCCTCTCCGCCAAGGGCGGGCCGCACTACGGCTCGCCCGACAAGCGCCCGGCGGCGCGGCTGGAGACACTCCGCCTCGCCGGCGAGGAGGCGGTGCCCTTCACCTCCGGCATCCTCATCGGCATCGGCGAGACCCGCGAGGAGCGGATCGAGGCCCTGCTCGCGCTGCGCGATGCCCACGACGCCCACGGGCACATTCAGGAGATCATCGTCCAGAATTTTCGGGCCAAGCCGGGGACGCGCATGGCCGAGGCGCCCGAGCCGAGCCTCGACGAGTTGCTCTGGACCATCGCAACGGCCCGCATCCTCTTCGGGCCGGAGGCGAACATCCAGGCGCCCCCCAACCTGAGCCCCGGCGCGCTGCCGCAACTGGTCGCCGCCGGGATCAACGATTGGGGCGGCGTCTCGCCGGTGACGCAGGACTACGTCAATCCCGAGGCGCCCTGGCCGCATCTCGACGCGCTCGCGCGTGAGACCGCCGCCGCCGGCAAGACCTTGGCCGAGCGCCTCACGGTCTATCCCTCCTACGCGGTAGCCGACGAACGCTGGCTCGATCCGGTGCTGCAAACGCGCGTGCTGAAGCTGGTCGATTCCGAGGGCTATCCCCGCACCGACGCCTGGCTCACCGGTGCGGGCGAGCCGCCACCTCAGGATCGCGTGGCGGCGCCGGCCGTCGTCGCGCCGGACATCGAGCGCCCTCTGGCTCGCGCCGAGGCCGGAGAGGGGCTCGGTGAGGACGCGCTGGTGCGGCTCTTCGGTGCGCGGGGCGGCGCCTTCGACGCGGTCTGCGCAGCCGCCGACCAACTGCGCGCCAGCGTCAGCGGTCCGCAAGTCAGCTACGTGGTGAACCGCAACATCAACTACACCAACGTCTGCTACTTCCGCTGCCAGTTCTGCGCCTTCTCCAAGGGCAAGCTGAGCGAGAATCTGCGCGGCCGGCCCTACGACCTGACGATCGACGAGATCGTGCGCCGCGTGCGGGAGGCCTGGGAACGCGGTGCGACCGAGGTCTGCCTCCAGGGCGGCATCCACCCCGACTACACCGGCGAGACCTATCTCGCGATCTGCCGCGCCATCAAGCAAGCCGAGCCCGCGATCCACGTCCACGCCTTCTCGCCGCTGGAGATCTGGCAGGGCGCCGCGACGCTCGGCCGGACGGTGCCCGACTTCCTTGCCGAGTTGCAGGAGGCCGGATTGGGCTCGCTCCCCGGCACCGCCGCCGAGATCCTCGACGACGAGGTTCGCGCGGTCATCTGCCCCGACAAGATCGTGACCGACCAGTGGCTCTCGGTGATGGATGCGGCGCACGCGCTGGGCTTGCGCAGCACCGCCACGATCATGTTCGGCCACGTGGATGGGCCGCGCCACTGGGCGCGGCACCTCGCGCGCGTCCGCGCCTTGCAGGAGCGGACCGGCGGCTTCACCGAGTTCGTGCCGCTCCCCTTCGTCGCGATGGAGGCGCCGCTCTACCTCAAGGGCCGCGCCCGGCGGGGGCCGACTTGGCGCGAGGCGGTGCTCATGCACGCCGTCGCCCGGCTCGCGCTCCATCCCGTCATCCCCAACGTCCAGACCTCGTGGGTCAAGATGGGGCGGGAGGGTGCCGCCGCCTGCCTCCGCGCCGGCGCCAACGACATCGGCGGCACGCTGATGAACGAATCCATCACCCGCGCCGCCGGCGCAAGCCACGGCCAGGAGTTCCCGGCCGACGAGATCGAGGCGCTGCTCGAGCGGCTGGACCGCGAGCCCGTTCAGCGGACGACGCTCTACGACCGTGCGCCCGCCGCCCGCCGCGCGGCTGCCCAAGATGCGGCGCCGCTCGCCCCGGTGGTCAACGCGCCGGCCCGGCGCTACGAGCGCCGCGCCGCAACAAGCGACCTGGTCCGCCCCGGGCTGGACGCCGGCGCGCCAGCCGCGGAGTAAGCACGGCCGCTCGCAGTCGCTCTCGACGAGAACTCAAGTCGGAAGGTCATGCGCGGCGCTTGTCAGCAATCATTGCGGCCAACCGCACGTCCATACTATCTGCGTCGATGAACGCGCCCTCCCGACGGCCCGATAGCAGCGTCCGCAACGCCGCGGTCTCCGACGTCTCGGCATCGGCACCCACATGCCCGCCCGGTCTATGGCTTCGGGCGCGGTGGGGGAGGTGGGGGGCTGCGGCTTCGGCGGTCTTGGGGGTGGTCCAAATTGCTCATCGGGGCCCAATCTAGGCGGCATACCGATTTGCCTCGGCCTCGTACGCGGCCTCTGCGCAACGCTCGTTGGTCTTGTTGTTGGTGTGGATATCCAGTCGGTTGGCGGCTGCGGTGGCGCGTCGCATGATGTCTTCGGACCGATTCACGGCCTCATCTTCTGCGATCCGCTCTGCGTAGACGCTCTCCCACAGGTTGCGATACTCCGTCTCCAGGTCGCTGAAATCCTTGCTGACGGAGCCCAGCATCGCGGCGGACTTTCCTGGATCCACGACCAGATCCCAGATCGTCACGGCGAGAATGGCCAGACCGGGTGCGACGACGAAACCGGTCGGTATCACGTCGATCAGCGTGACCCCTGTCGCGATTCCCAGGAAGGCCAGGAGAATTCTCAGAATGTTTCGGTGCAGCAAGTAGCGCCTAGCCGTGGCGTCGTAGTACCTGGACCACCGCGCCATATCGAGCAGTCCCTGCCAGACCGCGCCTCTCGTCTGGTCGGAGATCATGGTTCCTCTCCGTATACGGCAACCGAGCCACCGCTCCACGATACTACCGGGACGGTTTTCCGTCGACGGACATGCATCGGACCCAATGTATTTCAATTAATTGATGCTCCTGACTGGCAGCGTCAACAAGTGGGCCGGTGGCCGTCGGGAGCGGTCCCCCTCCGTGTGATAGGCTCGGCCCCGCGCGCAGCCGCGGCCACGAGGGGGGAAGCGACCATGGCGGGGTTCACGATTACGGCGACCAATCATACGAGCTTCACGGTCTCCAGCCTGGACCGCGCGATCGGCCTGTTCGAGGGCGCGCTCGGCTTCACGCTGCTCAACCGCTCGCCGCGCGATCCCAAGTTCATCGAGCAGGTGGTGGGCGTGAACGGCGCGGATATCGAGGTCGCCTACCTGCAGGCGCCGGGCCACCGGCTGGAGCTGATCGAGTATCGTGCCCCCGCCGACCGCGGCCGGGTGGACTCGCGCCCCTGCGACGCGGGCTTCGCCCATATCGCCTTCGACGTGGACGACATCCACGAGGCCATCGCGGCCGCCCGTTCCGCGGGCTCCGAGCCGCTGGGCGAGCCCATCGTCGTCAACGCCGGGCCCAACAAGGGCGGCCTCGTGGTCTACACCCGCGATCCCGACGGCATCACGGTGGAGTTCATCCAGCGGCCGAAGGCGTAGCCGCCCGATGTTCTACGAGACCGCGCGGGCCGATCACGGCCTGCCGCACGACCCCTTCAAGTCCTGCGTGGTGCCGCGGCCCATCGGCTGGATTACCACCATCGATGCGGCTGGCGTGCTCAACCTCGCGCCCTTCAGCTACTTCAACGCGTGCGGCGACCGTCCGCCGCAGGTGATGTACGCACCGAGCGGGCGGCACATCGAGGGCGGCGCCAAGGACAGCCTGCACAACGTGCAGGAGACTGGTGAGTTCGTCGCCAGCCTGGCCACCTGGGAGCAGCGCGAGGCCATGCGCCTCTCGTCGAGCCACGTGCTGCGCAGCGTCGACGAGTTCGCGCTCGCAGGCCTCGAGACCGAGCCCGTGCGGCTGGTGCGCCCGCCCAGGGTCAAGGGCGCGCCGATCCACCTCGAATGCCGGCTCCACAAGGCGATCGAGCTGCTGGCCGACAACCCAGCGCGCTGCCGCAACTGGATCGTGCTGGGCCGGGTCGTCGGCGTTCACATCGACGACGCGATCATCACCGACGGCCGCGTCGACCAGTCCAAGTTCCGGCCCATCGCGCGGCTCGGCTACGCCGACTACACCACCGTAGACAGCCACTTCGAGATGCCCTTCCCGGACTGAGGCGAGGGGACGGGTACTGCGCCGGGGCCGAACGGGCGGGAAGAACAGAGGCGCGGTACGGGGGACCGCCGCACGGCCTCGCTAGAAGCGGCGCAGGAACGCGTTGCTCGCGTCGACTTCTTCCGCGCGCGGCACGATCTCCGCCCGCGCGAGGCGCTCGACGGATGAGCAGAGCATGGCGGCCGTCTCGCCCCGCCTTGCGGCGGTCTCGGACAGAGTGGCCCCGCGCTGACCGGGGTGGCCGGTCATGCCGTTCAGAGACCCTGCGAAGAAGCAGGTGTAGAATCGTCGCAACCGTCAGCGACATACCGAGCGGTCTGTCAGCGGGACGTGTACTCGCTGCGGCAGACTCCCCCTGAAGCCGCCAAAATGGGGTTGTTCAGACTTTCCCTATGTGGCGTCTCCTTCGGCCGGACTCTCCGAAGGGGCCCTGATCTTGATCTTACCACCGATGTCGATGGCGTCCTCTTCTTGAACAGCCGCTGGCGCGATCGGCGCCACCGCACCGGCCAACGCTGCCAGTCCTGTGATCTTCATCGATTTCTCCTGTTGAAGGTCATGCGGTGACTCACATCGTGGCCGTCGATTCACCGGAGCTTGTAAGAAGCGACTAGAAACGTTATAACATCACGATATGCTTTGCACGGTGAGATGAGGCGATGACGAAACCGTCGAGTCGACCCCGGCCCCGCACCGACCCGGATTGCCGCGGGTCGCACTCGGCGCGCGAACGGGTCGCGCTCGCGGTATCGATTTGCGAGGGGCGCGGTGTGCAGATGACCGCGCTGCGAAGACGTGTCCTGGAGCTGCTGTGGGCGAAGGGCCAGCCTACGGGCGCCTACGAGCTGATCGAAGCGGTCAAGCTCAGGGAGTCGCGTCCGGTCGCACCGCCGACCGTGTACCGGGCGCTTCACTTCCTGATGGCGCAGGGCCTCGTTTCCAGGATCGAGAGCCTGAACGCCTACGTCCCGTGCGCCCATCCCGAGCGCGACCACGACTGCCTGTTCTTCATCTGCAGCGGCTGCCGGGCATCGGTCGAGCTTGAGGACCCGCGGATCGGAGGGCTGCTCGCCGAGGATGCCGCCGTCCTCGGGTTCGTCGCGACACGTCGCACGGTCGAGGTCCAGGGCACGTGTGCACAGTGCGCGGAAGCCGGCGCGGCCTAGGCGGGAACGACGAGCTCTACCCATGGAGAGCGGGTATCCGGATCGACCGCCGCGGCGGCCGGACGCAGGCGCCGCCACTCGGCAGGGAAGGCTGAGATGAGGACGGGCCGCACGCCTTCGATCCGGCTGCTGCCGCTCGGCGCCGGCCCCCGGCTGCTCGGGGCGGTGCTGATCGTCGCCGCGCTCTGGGGCGCGTTCTTCTGGGCGACGTCCACGCCGGGCGGACCATGACCTACGCCCTCAAGTTCCAGGACCTGAGCCTCGGCTACGACCGGCAACCGGCCGTGCATCGCCTGCACGGCGAGATCGACGAGGGCAGCCTGACCGCCATCGTCGGACCGAACGGGGCCGGCAAGTCCACGGTGCTGAAAGGGGTGACCGGCTCGCTCCGCCCGCTCGAAGGTCGGATCGCCTTCGGCGGGCTCACGCGTAGCGAGATCGCCTACCTGCCACAGCAATCGGACGTCGACCGGTCTTTCCCGATCGCGGTTGCCGACCTCGTGGCGATGGGCCTCTGGCGGGAGATCGGCGGCTTTGCGGGCCTGCGGGCCGTTCACCGCGCCCGCGTCGCCGATGCGATCTCCGCGGTCGGCCTCGAAGGGTTCGAGAAGCGGCCGATCGGGTCGCTCTCGGGCGGGCAGTTACAGCGTGCGCTCTTTGCCCGCCTGCTGTTGCAGGACGCACGGCTCGTCCTGCTGGACGAGCCCTTCACGGCCATCGACGCGAGAACGGTGGCGGACCTGATCGGCGTGGTGCAGCGTTGGCACGGCGAAGGCCGCACGGTGCTCGCCGTCTTGCACGACGTCGACACGGTGCGGGCTCACTTCCCCCGCACGCTGATGCTGGCGCGCGAGCTCGTTGCCCATGGACCCACGGCGCAGGTTCTGACGGCCGAGAACCAATTCCGCGCGCGTCAGATGTGCGAGGCCTGCGCCGGCCCCCCGCATGTATGCGGGCGTAACGCCGCATGATGTGGGAACTCCTCGCCCAGCCCTTCGCCGATTACGGCTTCATGCGGCGCGCGCTGATGGGCTGCATCGCAATCTCGGTCGGCGCGACACCGGTCGGGGTGTTCCTGATGCTGCGCCGCATGAGCCTGACGGGCGACGCGATGGCTCACGCGATCCTGCCGGGTGCGGCCGTGGGCTATCTCGTCGCGGGCCTCTCGCTCGGGGCGATGACCGTCGGCGGGCTGATCGCAGGCATGGCCGTGGCGCTGCTTGCGGGCTTCGTGACCCGGGTCACGGCGCTGCGCGAGGACGCGAGCCTCGCGGCCTTCTACCTGATCTCGCTGGCGGTGGGCGTGCTCATCGTGTCCACCCGAGGCAGCAATGTCGACCTGATGCACGTGCTTTTCGGGACCGTGCTGGCGCTCGACGACGATGCGCTGGTCCTTCTGTGTTCCATCGCGAGCCTCTCGGTCGTGACGCTGGCAGTCGTGTTCCGGCCGCTCGTGCTCGAATGCGCGGATCCGCAGTTCCTGCGCTCGGTGAGCGGGCTCAGCGCCGTGACGCATTTCACATTTCTTGCCCTCGTCGTGGTGAATCTCGTAGCCGGCTTTCACGCGCTCGGGACGCTGATGGCGGTCGGCATCATGATCCTTCCCGCCGCCGCCGCACGGTTCTGGGCAGTCGGCATCGGCGCGTTGATCGCCGTCGCGGTCTTTGTTGCGATGCTCTCGAGCCTGAGCGGCCTTCTTCTCTCCTACCACTTCAGCCTGCCCTCCGGGCCGGCGATCATCCTTGTCGCGGGTTTCGCCTACGCGATGTCGCTCGTCTTCGGACCGGTGGGCGGTCTCGCCGGGCGGGCCTTCCCGCGTCGCCACCTCGAAGCCTGAAAGGAGTTTCCATGCCTACCCGCAGAGCGCTTCTGATGTCCGCCACCGCCCTCCTTGCCGTGACGCTCGCCGCTCCGGCCATCGCAGAGGCCCATGGGCCTACCCCGGTGGTCGCCACCTTCTCGATCCTCGGCGACATGGTAGAGCGCATCGGTGGCGAGCACGTCGCTGTCACGACACTCGTCGGCCCCGACGGGGATACACATGTCTACCAGCCGACCCCTGCCGATGCGCGGGCCGTCAGCGAAGCGGAGATCCTTGTGGTCAACGGGCTGCAGTTCGAAGGCTGGCTCGACCGTCTGATCGCCGCCTCGGATTTCGACGGCATGCGCGTGGTGGCAACCGACGGCATTGAGCCGATCGCGTTCGACGACGAGCACGATGACCACGCCGAAGAAGCCGGGCATGACGATCATCACGACCACGAGGCGCATGCCGAGGAAGCGGCGCACGATCATGATGACGACCATGATCACGATGAGCATGCCGAGGCAGCGGCGCACGGTCATGATGACGACCATGACCACGAGGCGCATGCCGAGTCAGCGATGCACGATCATGATGACGACCATGACCACGATGAGCATGCCGAGGCAGCGGCGCACGATCATGATGACGACCATGACCACGAGGCGCATGCCGAGTCAGCGATGCACGATCATGATGACGACCATGACCACGATGAGCATGCCGAGGCAGGCCACGACGACCATCACCATGGCGCCTTCGACCCGCACGCCTGGCAGAGCCTCGGCAATGCCGTGGCCTATATCGACAACATCACTGCCGCTCTGGCTCAGGCCGATCCGGCGAACGCGGCCGACTTCCACCAAAACCGTGCAACTTACGGCGCCGAGATCGAGGCGCTCGATGCAGAGATCCACGAGATCGTGGCAGGCCTGCCGGCAGACCGCCGCACTGTCGTTACCTCACACGATGCATTCCAGTATTTCGGCCGCGACTATGGGCTGACCTTCCTGGCACCCCAAGGGCTCAGCACCGAGTCCGAGGCGTCGGCGCAGGACGTTGCCCGGCTGATCGAGCGCATCCGTGACGAGGGTATCTCGGCTGTCTTTGTTGAGAACATCACCGATGGGCGCCTGCTAGAGCAGATCGCAAACGAGACCGGGGCCTCCATAGGCGGCACGCTCTATCCTGGCGCGCTGTCCGGCCCGGACGGTCCGGCGCCAACCTACCTCGACATGATGCGGCACAACGCGACGACGCTCGCGCAGGCGCTGGCTCCGTAAGACTCGGTGCAGCCTTCGAAAGCCGGGACGCCGGACTTTCAGGAACGAGAGGGACCGGTCGGCGCACCGCGCATGAAGTCGTGTCCCGAACAGCGCATTCCGCCGGCATCCACGAACCCGGTGGAGGCGGCCGAGCGCTGCCGAGCGGCTTCAGAGATTGAAGGAGAAAAAGGCCATGAATCAGATCCCCGTCACCGTTCTGACCGGCTATCTCGGCGCGGGCAAGACAACGCTTCTGAACCGCATCCTGACTGAGGAGCACGGCAAGAAATACGCCGTCGTTGTCAACGAGTTCGGCGAAATCGGCATCGACAACGACCTCGTGGTCAACGCCGACGAGGAAGTGTTCGAGATGAACAACGGTTGCATCTGCTGCACCGTGCGCGGGGATCTGATTCGCATCCTTGGCGGGTTGATGAAGCGGCAGGGCAGCTTCGATGGAATCCTCATCGAGACCACGGGCCTTGCCGATCCCGCGCCGGTCGCCCAGACCTTCTTCGTGGACGACGATGTTCGGCGACGGACCTGGCTCGATTCGATCGTCACGGTGGCCGACGCCCGCCATATCGTCCGGCGGCTGGAAGACAGCCACGAGGCGCTGGAACAGATTGCCTTTGCCGACGTCATCCTGCTCAACAAGACGGACCTCGTGTCGGCCGATGAGCTGGCGCAGGTGGAAACGCGCATCCGCTCGATCAATGCGACGGCGGTCATCCGTCGCACGGAGCGATGCGAGGTGGGGCTTGACACGGTTCTGGGGCGCCGGGCCTTCGATCTCGATCGCATCCTGGCGATCGAGCCGGACTTTCTTTCGGAAGACGACCATGAACACGACGATGCCGTGAAGAGCCTCTGCCTGCGTACCGACCGGCCCCTGGACGGAGCCCGCCTCATGGGGTGGTTGCAGGACCTGCTTGTCGAGCGTGGTCAAGACCTTCTGCGAACCAAGGGAATCCTGTCGATCGCCGGCCAGGACAAGCAGTATGTCGTCCAGGCTGTCCACATGCTGATGGAAGCCAATTTCACGAAGCCGTGGAGACCGGACGAGAACCGGGAGAGTCGCCTGGTCTTCATCGGGCGAAACATCGATGAGTTGGAACTACGCCAGCAGTTCGACGCCTGCATCGCATGAGTTTGTCCGCCGAACAGGGCATGACGTCCCTGCTCGATCGCATCGGCACCGGGCGGACGCTCGACGCTTATGTGGTGGGCGTGGGGTTCCTTGAGGGGGGACTGATCGCGGCTGCACTCGGGGACGGGCGCGTCGCGTTCATCGACAGCGAAAGCGCGAGTCCTCCGTCCTTCGTTTCGGTGCATGACGGGCCTTGTCTTTCGTTGGCCCTCGACCTGGGGGAGCAGCGCGTTCTGACCGGCGGCGACGATGCCAGGCTCGTGAGCACCGATACCGACGGCGAGACCACCGAAATCGCCGCCGTTCCGGGGCGATGGGTCGAGCCGATTGCCGTGAGCAGGGCATCCGGACTATGCGCTGCGGTCTTCGGCAAGACAGTTTCCCTTTTCGCGCGAGATGGAAGCGCGGTTGGAACGTTCGATCATGCAAACACGGTCGGCGGTCTGGCATTCGACCCGAAAGGGCGGCGGATCGCCGCCGCGCACTATGGCGGAGTCAGCCTCTGGTGGGCGAAGCCCAGCACGCAGAAACCCAAACGACTCAGCTGGTCGGGCTCGCACCTGACCCTGACCTGGAGCCCGGACGGAAAGTACGTCGTCACTGCAACGCAGGAGAACGAGCTGCACGGCTGGCGTGTCTCCGACGGCGACGACATGCGCATGTCTGGCTACCCGACGAAGGTCAAGTCGATGAGCTGGCTGCCGAAGGGAAAGTATCTGGCGACCGGTGGCGATGAGCGCGTGGTTTGTTGGCCATTCCACGGCAAGGGCGGCCCCGTGGGCAAGGCACCGCTCGACCTCGGGTGGGGCTTCGAGGGTGTGGTCACTGTGGTCGCTGCCCACCCCCGGCATGACGTGGTCGCCGCCGGATACGAGGACGGTGCCACCATCCTCGTGCAGATCGACAGCCCTGATTCGGCTCTGGTCAAGCGATCCGGCGAAGGCGCCGTGACCGCGCTCGCATGGTCGGCGGACGGACAGCATCTCGCGCTCGGGACCGAGAGCGGCTTTCTCGGTCGAATAAGCCTTTCCGACTGGCGGAACCCATCATGAGCGCGGGCCGGGAACTCCTGACTTCGACGGTTGGGCCTGATTCTGGCCGATCTCCCGTCTGGAGATTTCAGCGAAGACAATGACTTAGCGGTTGCGGTGCGGTCAAGTCGCGTTGTAGTGCCTAGTGGATATATTGGATTGTCGATATCCCCGCCCCGCGCTACACTCCCACCATGTTCGTGCGTATCAAGACCACCCCCAACAGCCCGCGCCGCTCGGTCCAGCTCGTCGAGGCCGTGCGCGACGGCGGCAAGGTCCGCCAGCGCATCGTCCGCCACATCGGCGTGGCCATGGACGAGGACGAGCTGGAGCGCCTGAGGCAGCTCGGCGAGTACGTCAAGGCGAAGCTGGAGGACGAGCGCCAGCCCTTGCTGTTCGCGCCCGAGAAGATCGCAGACCAGGTGATCCGCGTCGGACGCCAAGGGGACGGCAAGCAAGAGCTTCCCGTCGATCTCAAGCAACTCGAAGAGGAGCAGCGGCTGATCACGGGCATCCACGAGGTCTACGGCGAGATGTACCGGCTGCTGGGCCTCGACGGGCTGCTGCGGCGATCGCGCTACCGCGCCTCGCACGACGCGCTGTTCCACGTGGTGATGGCACGCATCGCCAACCCCGACAGCAAGCGGGGCAGCGTGCGCCGGCTCGAGGAGGACTTCGGCGTGAGCCTTCCCCTCGAGAAGGTCTACCGGATGATGGACCAGCTCGACGCGCCCGTGATCAACCATCTGCGCACGCGCGTGGGCGAGGCGAGCCGCTCGCTGCTGCCGGAGCCGGTGGCGGTGCTCTTCTTCGATTGCACCACGCTCTACTTCGAGACCGCGATTGAGGACGAGCTTCGCCAGCACGGCTTCAGCAAGGACGGCAAGCACAGGGACTCGCAGGTCCTGCTGGCCCTGATGGTGACGCGCGAAGGGCTGCCGATCAGCTACGAGGTCTTCCCCGGCTCCACCTACGAGGGGAAGAGCCTGGTCCCGGTCCTGCAGGACATGCAGCGCCGCCACCAGGTGGAGCGCACGGTCTGTGTGGCCGACCGGGGCATGCTGAGCGCAGACAACCTCGACGCCATGGACGACATCCGCGGCGAGTACGTGCTCGGCGCCCGGCTGCGCAAGCTGCCGGCCGCGCTGAAGAAGAAGGTTCTCGATCTGGACGCCTATGGTCCTCTCGAGGGATCGGAGAACCGCCGGGTCGGCGAATGGGAGCACAAGGGCCGGCGCCTGATCGTCGTCTTCTGCCCCGAGCGCGCGCGCAAGGACGCACACGAGCGCCGCCAGGCGGTGGCGCGCCTGCTCGACAAGCTGGAGCGCAGCGACAATCCCAAGGAGCTGCTCTCCAATCACGGCGCCAAGCGCTTCATCGCCGTCGAGGGCGACGCGCGGCTCACGGTGAACCCGGAGAAGATCGCCGAGGCCGAGCGATGGGACGGGCTCGCCGGCGTCATCACCAATCTGCGCGACGCCAGCGTCACCGAAGTGATGGCCCACTACCACGGGCTCTGGCAGGTCGAGGAGAGCTTTCGGATCACCAAGCACGACCTGAAGGTGCGGCCGATCTGGCACTGGAACGAGAACCGGATCCGCGCCCACATCGCCATCGCCTTCATGGCCTTCGCCTGCGTCCGCCACCTTGCCTACCGTGTCGCCGTCCAGAAGAGGCGGATGTCCCCGGAAGTGATCCGCTCCGCCCTCGTCCACCGCCAATGCTCGGTCCTGCGCTGCGCGCAATCGGGCAACCGCTACGTCATCCCGTCGAAGCCGACGCCGGCGGCCGAGCAGATCTACGCAACCATGGGGCTGCCCCTGACGATCACCCCGTACCAACTCGTCTGAGCGCCGGCGAAGCCCGGCCCGGGCTCGAAGAAATGCCGAGTGTAGTGCCTAGCCGGAAATGAGAACCGGCCAATATCAACTACTTACGTGATTCAACCATCGAAGTCAGGAGCCTTTCCGACTGGCGGAACCCATCATGAGCGCGGGCCGGGAACTCCAATCGAGGTTCTTGCATGAAGCGGAGAGCAAAGCGCGCGCAATCCCCATGCATCGACGTCTGCCGTCTCGACCCGAAGACCGGGTGGTGCCTGGGCTGTGGCAGGACCGCCGCCGAGATCGGAGACTGGCTCAAGCTCACACCGTTCCGCCGAAGCCGGCTTGAACGGGAATTAACGCGGCGCCTGGTGAAGCTCGGACAGCGCACGCCAATGGAAAACGAATGAAGCGGTCGACGACCGCTATTCAGTATCCATAAACCCGGTTTCCGGCGGCGCCTCGTGTTCGACGCCTCTCGGCCACGGCTCCGGAGATGCGGCCGATCGCTTGTTGAGGGCGAGCAGCAATCGCGTGCAGCCAGTGCCCGCGATGGGCGGCGAGCGGTGCACGATTCCGCTGCCTGGTCCGGCGCAGTTTCCCTTGAAAAGTGCCACGTCGTTGCCACGAACGTGCTCCAACGGTCCCTTGAACCGCTTCTGTGCGCGCAATGCCCGCTCGGCGTGGATCGGTTGGACCCACTCGGTGCCGGGACCGCGGTACGTTGTCAGGAGGCGCGCCTCCACGAAGTCCCGGTGAAACTTCCAGCAGGAATCGTGGCTGACGCGCTCCAGCCTTGCATCAACGAAATCACATCGGGCGATGCCAGCAAAAGTTGAGACGAGATCGGCGACGTCCCCGACCAGCAGGTCTCGCATGTCTCCGGGAGGCATGCCGATTTCGTCCAAGTGCGGTTCCACCGCGCGTCGAAGGTCGCCGGGCTGGACAAGAACACGCAGGTGAGGAAGACACGAAGCATCCATTCGGTCGAGCCAGGTCTGCAGGCACGAGGGAAGCGCCCTCCGCCAGATCACGAGCGCCATGTCGGGCTCGTTGATGGCGGCGAGGCCGTCCGATGCGTCGCACGTCGCGATGCCCGCGCCCGGCGTGGCGGAGCTCCTGACGGACTCGCCGTCCAGGGATACCGGCGCAACGGTCATGACGGCTCTGCCCGCTTCCAGATCGGGAATGGATCCTTGAGCTTTTTCCAGGCCGCAGGCTGCATGGCTTCGGCGTTGGCATCGCCGACAAGGCAGGAGTCGAGCCGGCGTCGGATCGCGGCCTCGTCCATGTCGGTGCCGATGAAGACGATTTCCTGGTGGCGGTCTTCGTAGACGGGATCCCAGGACTTGGCGATGTTCCGACGCCATTCCGGGTGATCGGGCCAATGCTCCTTGGCGACGCTCGCCCACCAGAAGCCCACGGCCCTGTGGCGGACAAGCGCGCCGGCCTGGCTCAACTCGCCGACCCATTCAGGACGGCTGGCCAGCCAGAAGCGCCCCTTGGCACGAATGACCCCCGGCCACGACGAGTTGATGAAGGCGTGGAGTTTCTCCGGATGAAAGGGACGACGCGCCTGATACACGAAGCTGCGCACCCCATATTCCTCGGTCTCCGGCTTGTGCTCGGCGAAGCCGTATAGCTCCTTGAACCAAAGCGGGTGTTCCTGCGCCTTGTTATAGTCGAACCTACTGGTGTTCAGCACCTTGTCCAGCGACACACGGGACATGCTGGTCTCGATGAGTTCCGCATCGGTGTTGAGCGAGCGGATGATCTTGCGCGCGGCATCGAGCTGTTCGGGCTTCGCCGCATCGATCTTGTTCAGAATGATGACGTCGGCGAATTCGATCTGATCGACGAGCAGATTGACCAGCGCGCGGTTGTCCTCCTCGCCCAGCGCCTCGCCCCGGTCCTTGAGGAAATCGGTTGATGCGTAGTCGCGCAGGAGGTTTGCGGCATCGACCACGGTCACCATCGTATCGAGGCGCGAGACATCCTCCAGGCTCTCGCCCTCTTCCGTCCGGAAGTTGAAGGTGGCCGCCACGGGCAGCGGCTCGGAAATGCCGGTCGATTCGATGAGAAGGTAGTCGAACCGGCCATCCTGAGCGAGCCGACGCACCTCCTTGAGAAGGTCGTCGCGCAACGTGCAGCAGATGCAACCATTGGTCATCTCGACCAGAGTCTCTTCGGTGCGGCTCAGATCTGCGCCGCCGCGGATGAGATCGGCGTCGATGTTCACCTCGCTCATGTCGTTGACGATGACCGCGACTCGTTTGCCTTCGCGGTTGTTGAGGATGTGGTTCATCAGTGTGGTCTTGCCCGCGCCAAGGAAGCCGGAAAGTACGGTAACGGGCAGAACGGGTCGTTCCAGAGGCCGGGTCATGGCGATTCTTCAGAGCGTGATTACGAGGTTGGGCGCGCTGGATGCGACAACCCTTTGGACGAGGCCGCTGGTCGCGCCCTTGCGCCAAAGGCACTGTCGGCTTCGGCTCCAGTAGTGCGCTTCGCCGGTCGCGATCGTTCGCTGCAGAGCCTCGCCATTCATGTAGCCCAGCATCAACACTTCGCCCGTGCCGGCGTCGGTCGCGATGCAGGGGATCAGTCCGTCGGCGTCGAGTTTGGGTGCCAAGGCGAGGCCTTCCTCGACCTGCTCGACCGTCGTCCGGGCGACGAAGGCGGCGACGGCTGCCGGCACGGATGTGTCAGGAGCCAATGGGGTCGCTCCCGGGGCTTCCGATCATCGCGAGAAACTCCCGGCGGGTCTCCGGGTCGTCGCGAAAGGAGCCGAGCATGCGGCTGGTCACCATGGTGACGCCCGGCCTGTGAATCCCGCGCGTGGTCATGCATTGGTGCGCCGCCTCGATGACGACACCGACACCGTGCGGCTTCAGCACCTCCTGCATGGCGTCCGCGATCTGCGACGTCAGCGCCTCCTGGATCTGCATCCGCTTGGCGAACATCTCGACAAGGCGCGCCAGGTTCGGAATGCCGACGACGCGGCCTGCCGGCAGGTAACCGATATGCGCCTTGCCCAGGATGGGAACGATGTGGTGCTCGCAGTGCGATTCGAGGCGGATGTCGCGCAGGACGATCATCTCGTCGTAAGCGGCGGTCTCCTCGAACGTCTTGGCAAGCAGCGCGACCGGATCTTCGTCGTATCCCGCGAAGAACTCCTCATAGGCCCGCACCACGCGCCCGGGCGTGCCGACGAGGCCTTCGCGGTCGGGGTCCTCGCCCGCCCATTCGATCAGCGTCCGCACCGCCGCTTCCGCCTCCGACCGGCTGGGCCGTGGGCGCCCGCCCGTGCTGGTGAGCGCTGATTCTCTGGGCCGGCTTCCGATCACCGCTGTGTCCATGACAAACCCTTTCCGGCGGCCACGCCCGGCTTCCAAGGGGCTGGGCGCTTGCAATCGATCAACGCAACGTTATAGCATTACGAATTCAAAGCGCAATAGGAATCAAGGCGATGACGCTCCCGTCGCCCGCCTGCGCGAGTTGCATCGCGGCCGGCGCGGCCTGAACAGGAAAGAAGGGCACACCATGGAAAGCTGGGATCTCCATGGATCGTCGCAGCTTCTGCCGGTCTCGGTGCTGACCGGCTTCCTTGGCAGCGGCAAACCGCCGAGCGCCAGAAGGAAATCATCAACCTAAATTCGGCAGTTGGAGGTTGCGCGCGGGCTTTCAGCGCGGTCTGGGCGGCTGGTTTTCTGGGTCGATTTCAGCCCGCGAGCGCGGCCCGAGGGGGCGGAAGCCAGGGTTGACGGCCCGGCTCGCGGCCATGGAGGTACTTCTTGAGCGCCTCGGCGAGAATCCGGCGCCAGCGATCCTCTGCGCTCAACTGTTCCGCACTCTGCGCCAGGACCCGGAAGAAGCCGGCGATCCGCCGCAAGGCTGCGGCCACCGCCTCGCGCCGCTCGTGGTGGGAGGTCACCGTCAGCCGGGTCTGGCCGGCATGATGGGTCTGGCGGGCGACGCCGTGCAGCAGCAACGGCCGGCTGGTAATCGCCTCGCGGAGGCGCTCGGGATCGGCGAGGCGCACGAACAGGCTCCACCAGTTGCAAATGAGCGCGATCAGCCGGGCAATGTGCCGGCAGCGCTTCAGATCCCGCGTGGTGAAGCCGCCCCAGCCCCACTGGTTCTTCAACTCGTCGAAGCCGTTCTCCGCGTCCGCCCGGTCCCGGTAGAGCTGGGCAACCGAACGAACCTCAAGATCGAGCGAGGTCGCAAAAACCGCGAACTCCCAGATCCCCGTGCCAGGCTGCGCATCGGCCCAGAACAGATCGCCCTGGCCGTCATCGTGGCGCGTCAGCGCCACCGCCCCGGGAAGCCGACGGCGCAGCACCACGACGCGACGCGTCCGGCTCCAGCCGTGCAGGCGAAGCTCGGCCTCCATACCCCACCAGCCCCGGCCCGCGTCCTCCCACTCGTTCCGCCCCATCAGGCGCTCCGCAAGGCGGCGCGCGCCCTTGGTCAGGCGCAGCTTGAACAGATAGGCCAGACCCGCCGCCTCGCACGACGCCATGTTGCCCTCGCTCCCCCAGTCCTTGTCGCCCCGAACCAGGCGCGGCCAGTGCCCACGGCCGAGGCGCTCAAGCAGGGCCCACAAAGACGGCGCCGCGTGCTTCGAGCGGTGGCGGTCGCCCGGCGCAACGTCGACATCCAGCACAAGGCGCGTGCCCGCCATCAGGAACGCGTGGTAGGCGTGCGAGGGACGGCCCGGCTTTTTCGGGTTGTCGCTCACCACCGCCCCCTCCTGGTGGCCGTAGAGCGGCTTGATCGTGGTGTCGCAATCCAGGACCCACGGCTCGCTCAACAGCGGCCGCACCGTGCCGTCGAGATGGCCGTGAAGCCAGGATGCGCCATCCTCCGCCGCGATCCGCTCCAGGGCGCGCCGAACCGAATCCTCGCTCGCCACCTTGGTCATGCCCAACAGCGCAGGGTTTACGCCGTCGCCGCGCAGCGCCGTGATGTGCGCGTAGCGCCATTGGCCTGCAAGGATCGACAGCATCAGCGTCCCCAGGATGTCCCGCTTTGACGGCGCATTCGGGCTCGTGTAGTGCAGCGGGCAGTCCGCCACCAGCGCGTCGAAGCGCCCGCTCACCTTCAGGTATTCCGCGAAATACCCCAGATGGCCCAGCGGCGTCGCCGCCGCATCCGGGTGCCATTCGACATGAACCGTGCCGCCGAAGGTGTCCAGCTTCACGGCCTCGCAGGCGACGTCCCCCACACCGCAAGGACCCTCACCCGCAGGGTGACCCTCTCGGGCACCCCCAGATCCGCTCATCCCCGCAGTCTACAAGAGCTCCAGCGAATCCAGACCACCAGCAACTGCCGGATTTAGGATCAAAAGCTTCAGAATCCGGACACTAGCTGGATCGCGCGTCACCGCGGCGCGCACGACAATCACACCGTGACCAGATCCTGCTGTTCCGCAGCGTTGTAGTTGGCGTCGTACCACCAGGCAAGGTGGTCTCCGTAGACGATGGGCGACCAGCGCGGCGGGTTGCCGGGGCCCGCGCAGGTCGGCACGCAGCGGATTTCGGCGTCGAGATTGGGGCCGAAGAAATAGGGGATCGCGTAGCGGTGGCGCTCGGCCGGCGGCAGTGCACGGTGGGGGGTCGATTGGTAGCGCCCGTTTGTCCAGCGATGCAGCATGTCGCCGGTGTTGACGACAAAGGAGTCCTCGACGAAGGCGACGTCCTCCCAGTCATCGTCGTCTCGCCTGACTTGCAGCCCTGGCACACCCGACTGCGCGAGGAAGGTCAGGAAATTGGCATCCGTGTGCGGTGCGATGCCGTACCGTCCTAGCTCAGGCGCCGCGGGTGGATAGTGCGAGAGTCGGAAGGTGAACTGGCTGCACGTGAAATGGGGTGCGAACCAGTCTTTCGGCAGGCCGAGAGACAGGGAAAGCGCCGGCAGGACGCTGAGCGCCAGCCGATCCACGGTCTCGCAGTACTCCAGCACCGTTTCCCGGAATCCGGGCAGGTCCGCCGGCCAGCCGTTGGGGCCGGCGAAGCGCCGGCCGGCCAGCGGGTCGTCCGGGCCGCGCTCGCGCTTGACGAAGAAGGCCTCGTTCATGTCCGGCAGCGCGGCTTCGCTGACACGCGAGGTACGCACGTTGTAGCGCGCCATCGCCATGTAGCCGTTGTTGTGCTCGTTCATCAACACCGCGTGCTTGGCGGCCTGTGGCTGGGCGTGGAACCGCTCCGCTTCCGCGAACGCTCGCCGAATGAGTTCCTGGGGCACGCCGTGGTTCACGACGATGAAGAAGCCGACATGCTCCAGCGTGTCCGCGAGCGCGTCCGCCACCTCGTCGATGCTCCGGGAAAGGTCGATCAACGGAATCACGGCATGGTCTCTTTCGTCCGCTGTCCCGTCCGAGGACGAAGGTCTTGAGCCCTTCGGCATCCGGAGCCCGCAACCGGCCGTGGACCCGGCTTGGTGGTCGAATCCTTCGCACCGTCCGGTCGGCTCGTCTTCCGACCTGTCCTCGTTGGCCGGTCTTCTGCGAATGGTAGAGCATCGGCGGTCTCTCGGCCAATCCGGGTGCCCGCCTTGACCGGACGACTGCCCAGGGTGCCGGCGGCCGGCGTTGCAATGGATGCCGCGCTTGCTACACTGCTTGATCGAACTCAGCGAATCGGCACAAGCAGGATCGATTGAACTGTCGTTTCGACCTGCCGAACCGGCTCCTCCGCCGACCAGCCCGAGCGAGTCCGTTCGACCATCTGCCCCCGGTACGCGGATTGAAGGAGCAGACGCGCAATCGGCACCCAGGACTCCAATCTTCCAGCCGATCCATCGTCTGCAAGAGCCGTTCGGGTGCCCGCTATTATAAGCGCTTTGTTTGGAACTTAATAGTAGAGAAGTCTTGATTCCGCCGAGCGGTATGCGAGTGTCGGTGGAGAATGAGTACCCTCTGCAATCGTGTAGAGGTCTTTAGGGAGGGAGAGGAATGACAAGGACAAGTTGGTTAACCATCATCCCTGTAGCTGCGGCTGCAGCGGTTGCATTTGCGCACGTCGGCTCGGCGATGGCGCAGGACAAGGTCTTGAAGGTGGGTTCGCTTGGCGTGATGAGCGGGCCGCTCGCTGGGTGGGGTGGCGTGATGTGCCAGACCGCCCAAACATACGCCGATATGAGAAACGCCGCGGGCGGACTCACCATCGGCGGCGAAACCTACATGATCGAAATCGTCTGCTACGACACGCGTCAGGACCCCAAGGTTGCCCAGACGGGCGCCGAGCGACTGATTCAGCAAGAGGGAATCAAGTACATACTGGGGCCCAATATTGATTCGACAGCGGCAAGCGTTAAGCCGGTTGTGGAAGCATCGAAGGTGATGAATTTCCCGTATGCTTTTTCGCGCGAACTATTCGCTCCGCCGGCATCGAACTCGATCCTCGGCATGGTGGCTTCATACCAAGTTGCACCGTCGATCTACACGTTCATGCGTGATGAGCGGGGCGTTAAGACGATCGCTTTCGTTGCTCGCAATGATGCCGACCCGCTGAACCAGCGCAAGCAGGCGATCAAGATTGCGAACGAGCTTGGCCTTGAGGTCGTGGCGTCGGAGGACACTTACGAGCCGGGCACCACCGACTTCTTCCCCATCATGACCAAGGTGGTGCGCGCCAATCCTGACCAGATCGTGCTCACCGGAGTCGGTCCCTCAGATGTTGGCCCGCTGATCAAACAGACACGGGAACTCGGTTACGATGGCTACATGAGCACCGAGACTGGGCAGGATCCCAAGGCGATTTGGGAAGTCGCCGGCGAGTACGCCACCGGCTTCATCGCCGCCGGCGGCGCGACGACGCCGGAAATCCGCAGCCAGCACATGGTGGATTTCATCGACCGCTACACCGAGATGCACGGCGAGTGGAACGACGTTGCGGCGCTCTACGTCTATGCGCCCGAGATTCTCGGCCAGGCGCTGGAAGCCGCAGGACCGGGAGCGCTTGAGGACGTGGAAGTCTTCAAGCAGACGATGGAGACTTTCTCGGGCTCCAATCCGTTCCTGGAGGAATCCACAGCGCTGCGCTTCGTCGGCCGCACGTTCTACGAGCAGCCGCGTCAGGTATCGGTACCGGTGGTCGTGCAGTATGTCGAGGGTGGTGAGTATAAGCCGCTCTTCGTCGCACAGCTTCCTGACTGAACAGTCTGATCATGGGTGGGCCGTCCCGCGCCAACGTGGGGCGGCCCTCCTAATCCGTTCAGGTATGCGGACACGCCGAGAACATAGTTTCACGGCAAGCACGGCCTTGGCGATCGCATGACCCAGGTTTTCGTGAACGGCCTCGTCGTGGGCATGACCTATGCGCTTATAGCCCTGGGCCTCACGATCATCTTCAGCATCATGAACGTGGTGAACTTCGCCCACGGTCAGCTCTACATGTTCGGCGGGTTCATCGTCTATTACCTGAAGGTCGTCTTCGGGTTTCCCTATTTCGTCGCGCTGCTCGCCGCCTTTATCGGGGTCGGTGCGATCGGCGTCATCATGGAAGTGTTCCTGTTCGGACCCGTCATGCGGCGCCTCAAGCGCGAAGAAGTTTCGCTGCTGCTGGCGATGGGCACGGCGGTCCTCCTGGAGGGCTTGGCCTTCCTTGTGTTCGGTGAAAAGCAGCGGGGAGTGCCGCCTCTCGCCACCGGTGTCTATCAGTTCGGCGGTGCGTTCTTGCCCGTGGGACGGGCCGTGGTGTTGGGATTGGCGCTGGCGCTGATTGTCGCGGTCCTCGTCTACGTCAATTACACGCGCGGCGGCCGGGCGCTCAGGGCCATGGCGCAGGATCGCGTTGCCACGGCCCTGCAAGGGGTCAATCTGCGCTGGGTCGCGGCGCTCGGGTTCGGACTGGGGGCCGGACTCGCAGGGCTTGCCGGCGGCCTCCTCGTGACGACGCTTGCCATCTACTCTGGCGCCGGCACGGCCATATCGATCAAGGCGTTCCTCATGGTCATGATCGGCGGTGCGGGAAACATTTCCGGAGCCATACTGGGCGGTTTTGTGCTCGGTTTCGCCGAATCGATCGGATACGAACTGTTCCCGGGTTCGATGACCTATCTCATCATATTCATCGCCGTGATCCTGTTCCTGATCGTGCGCCCGCAGGGAATCATGGGCAAGCCTTGGGGCTGAGCCGTTGAGTCAATTCCCGCATATCGGCGGCATGCGTCCCGAGCGGTTCAGCGGGGTATTGACCTCGCCGGGTATTGTGGGCACGACGGTGGCGATCATTCTTTATTTCGTGGCCGTTCCAATAATCTTTGCTGACGAAGGCTACATTCTCAACGTCATCATCACGGCCTCGATGCTGAGCTTCATCAGCCTCGGGGTCTGGGTGACCTTCGCCATCGGGCGTATCAACATCGGCCAGGGCGGCTTCGCCATGATCGGAGGGTACGTCTGCGCCATCCTGGTGAGCCAGTACGGTGTGTCCTTTTGGCTGTGCCTGCTGATCTCCGGCGTCATCTCTGCCCTCATTGGCACGGTCATCGGCTGGGCGATTCTGCGGCTTCAGGGCGTGTATTTCGCTATGATCACGCTTTGTTTGACCGAGGCGATCCGGCTTGCATTCCTGAACGCGGGGTTCGTCACCCGCGGTGCAAGCGGCATGATCGACTTGCCGCTGCCCGGAGAGATCTCGATCCTGGGGCTCACGATCATACCGGCCTTCGAGCCGGGCGAGCGGCTGCCGTTCTTCTATCTCGCCGCTACCCTGCTGACGCTCGGTTTCTTGGCGCTCTGGCTGATCAATCGGAGCCGCCTCGGCGACGTCTTTCGCTCCTTGCGGCAGAACCAGGACCTGGCAGCGAGTTTCGGTATCAACGTCGCCAAGTATCGAGTCATTGCCTACACCATCTGCTGCTTTTACGGCGGCGTCGGCGGCGCGTTCTTTACCGGCTTCCAGCAGAATATCTACCCGTCTTCTTATCAGGTTATCGATTCCGTTTACTTCATGATGTACTGCTTTATCGGCGGCCTCGACTTTATCGCGGGCCCGATCGTGGGCGCGTTCCTGCTCGTCATCGGGTTCGAACTCTTGCACGAGGTGGAGCGCTACCAGATCGTGGCCTTCGGGTCTCTCATGATCCTTTGCATCGTGTTCCTGCCCAACGGCCTCATCAGTCTCGTGGTCCGTATTCCGCAGCTCGGCCACTACATCGGGCGAGGCCGCCATGCTGCTTGAGGTGGAGAATCTCACCAAACGGTTCGGTGGCCTGACTGCGGTCAACGAGCTGAGCTTCGGTGTCGAGGAGAGGGCGATCCTCTCGGTCATCGGCCCCAACGGTGCGGGCAAGAGCACTCTGTTCAAGCTCATCACCTCCTTCGAGCGGCCGAACCGGGGGCGCGTGCGCTTCAACGGCGAGAACATTACGGCTATCGGGCCGCATGTGGTGGCGCGCAGGGGCGTGGTACGGACGTTTCAGGAAAACACGATCTTCAAGGAGATGACCGCAATCGAAATGGTCATCCTCGCGCATCACCAGCGCTGCCGCGCGAGCATCTTAGGCATGGTCGTGGGCAGTGCCGCGTCGCGAGCGGACGAGGCGGCGTTTCGCCGCTCCGCCGAGGAAATCCTGGAGCGTCTGGACATGGCCGACGTGGCGCAGGAGTTGGCAACGAACCTGCCGCACGGCTATCTGCGCGCGCTGGGCATCGCGGTCGCATTGGCTGCCAAGCCCAAGGTGCTGCTCTTGGATGAGCCCTTTACCGGTCTCAATCCCGAGGAGACCCAACGCGGCATGAACCGCGTACGCGCGCTGCGGGACGCCGGCATGACGATCGTCCTGGTCGAGCATGACATGAGCGCCGTCATGTCGATCAGCGATCGCGTTGTCGTGCTCAACTTCGGCACCAAGATCGCCGAGGGTGCTCCCATCGACATCCAGAACGACGAAGCGGTGATCGAGGCCTATCTCGGCGCCGAGGACGAGGAGTTGGGCGCATGAGCGTCTACTTCGAGGCCCGGGATCTCGTCGTCCGCTACGATCGCGTGATTGCGGTCCGTGGCGTGTCGATAACGCTTCGCCAAGGGGAGGTCGTTGCGCTTGTGGGTGCCAACGGCGCGGGAAAGACGAGCATCCTCCGCGCGGCAACGGGCCTCAGCAGGCCGGCTGGTGGCGAAATCTGGTTCGACGGTCATCGCATCGATGGCCAGACCATCGACAGGATCGTCACTCGCGGCGTCGTCATGGTTCCCGAAGGCCGCCGCATCTTTCCGTACATGAACGTTCGCGACAATCTTCTGCTTGGCGCGCATCGACGGCGCGGCTCGAGCGAGATACGCGCGGATCTCGATCGCATTTACCAACGCTTCCCGGTGCTGCGAGAACGCCAGCGCCAGCAGGGCAGCAGTCTAAGCGGCGGCGAGCAGCAAATGGTCTCGATGGGCCGCGCGCTCATGGCACGGCCCAAGCTGCTGCTGCTCGACGAACCGTCTCTCGGATTGGCGCCCATGATGGTGCGCGAAATCGCGCGTGCAATCACGGCGATCAATGCCGACGATGGCGTCAGCGTCATTCTCGTCGAGCAAAACTCGCGCATGGCCCTCAAAATCTCCCACCGGGCCTATGTCATGGAAACCGGCAGCGTGGCGCTTGCCGGGCCTTCGGATGAACTCATGGGCAACGACCACGTTCGCAAGGTCTATCTCGGCGGCTGAGCGGTATCCGCAACCAATCACGGCTCGGAGGCACCATGCGCATCAAGATCATCAACCCGACGACGACAGAAGCCTTCACCCGGAAAAACTACGAGGCCGGCTGCATGGTCGCCGGTGCGGGCACGGAGGTGATCTCCAGCGCCGTCGAATCGGGGCCGGTGTCCATCGAGGGCCACTACGACGAGGCCGCCTGCGTCATCGGTATCCTCGAGGAAATCCACAAGGGCGAACGCGAGGGCATCGACGGCTACGTCATCGCCTGTTTCGGCGATCCTGGCGTCTTGGCGGCGCGGGAGGCAGCCCATGGCCCGGTCATCGGGATTGCCGAGGCCGCCATGCATGTGGCCAGCATCGTCGCGACCGGCTTCTCGGTCGTGACTACCCTGGCGCGGACCAAGATCATCGCCGAGCACCTCGTCAAGATTCACGGATTCGAGGGTCAGTGCCGGCGAATTCGCGCCACCGATCTCGAAGTGCTGGCGCTCGAGGACACCGCATCGGACTCCTATCGCATCATCGTCGAGGAATGCCGCCGCGCCCTGGTCGAGGACGAGTCCGGCGCCATCGTCCTCGGCTGCGCCGGCATGGCCGACATCGCGGCCAAGATCTCCGATGACATCGGAGCGCCGGTCGTCGAAGGCGTCTCGTCTGCGGTGAAGCTCGTCGAGGGGATCGTCGCGCTCGGGTTGGGCACCAGCAAGCTGGGCGATCTGGCCTATCCGCTGAGCAAGCCCTACAGCGGCTCGGTCGGCCATCTGTCCGCCGACCGCCACTTCGCTCCCCACACCGGGGCACGCCGAAGCGCGGCCGAATAAGCCTCGCCGTTGGAGAGGGATTGGACAGGAAAGGAGCAGGAAGATGGACTATCCGCGGGACATGATCGGGTATGGAAAGAATCCTCCCCACGCCAATTGGCCCAACGACGCCCGGATCGCGGTGCAAATCATCTTTGCCTACGAGGAGGGAGGCGAGAACTGCATCCTCCACGGCGACGCCGCCTCCGAGGCGTTCCTGTCCGAGATCGTCGGCGCGCAGCCCCTGGTGGGCGTGCGCAACATGAACATGGAGTCAATCTACGAGTACGGCAGCCGGGTCGGGTTCTGGCGGCTGCTGCGCCTGTTCGAGGAACGCAAGATCAACACCACCGTTCTGGCCATCGGCATGGCGCTGGAGCGTCACCCCGAGGCTGCAGCGGCCATGATCGAGGGAGGCCATGAGGTGGCGAGCCACGGCTGGCGCTGGATCGACTATCAGTATGTCGGGGAGGAAACCGAGCGCCAGCACATGAAGCGCGCCATCGAGTCCATCGAGAAGATGACCGGGCAGAGGCCGCTCGGGTGGTACACGGGCCGCATGAGTCCGCAAACCCGGCGGCTCGTGGTCGAGGAAGGCGGCTTCCTATACGACGCCGATTCGTACTGCGACGATCTGCCCTACTGGCTCGAGGTCGAGGGCAAGCAGCATCTCGTCATCCCCTACACCCTGGAAGCCAACGACATGCGCTTCGCCACCTCGCAGGGCTTCAACTCGGGCGACCAGTTCTTCACCTACCTCAAGGACACCTTCGACGTTCTGTACGCCGAAGGCGCGGATCGGCCGAAGATGATGTCGGTTGGGCTGCACTGCCGGCTCGCGGGGCGCCCCGGACGCTTCGCCGCGCTCCAGCGCTTCCTCGACTACATACAGGGCCACGAGAAAGTCTGGACCTGCACACGCCTCGACATCGCGCGTCATTGGCACGAACACCATCCACCGGCCTGAGGCGCTCCGATCTCACGAGCGAGGTCCGTCATGCCTGATACCGGGGCCCGAGCTGCCAGGATCCTCGAGCGCGTCGAGACGTTGGCGGGCTTCTCCGAGCTCGACGGCGGTTTGACGCGGGTTGCGTTCTCGAAGGAGTGCCGTGCCGCGTCCGAGACGGTGATCGCGTGGATGACCGAGGCCGGCATGGAGGGGCGCCTCGATGCCGTCGGCAACGTCGTGGGGCGCTACGAGGGCGAGACGCCGGGGTTGCCGTGCCTGATGATGGGCTCCCATCTCGACAGCGTGCGCGATGCCGGCAAGTACGACGGGCCGCTCGGCGTCCTGGTGCCGCTGGCCTGCGTCGAGGCACTCAGTGAAGCCGGACACCGCTTGCCGTTTGCCATCGAGATCGTGGGTTTCGTCGATGAGGAGGGCGTGCGCTTCAAGAGCACGCTCCTGGGCAGTCGAGCCATCGCCGGAACCTTCGAGGACAAGGCGCTCGACGCAACCGACGAAGACGGCGTGAGCGTGGCCCAGGCCATGCGCGACTTCGGGCTCGATCCCGCGGCCATCCCTGCGGCGGCCAGGAAGGGCGAGGACGTGCACGCTTATGTCGAGTTCCACATCGAGCAGGGTCCGGTGCTCGAAGACGAGGGTCTGCCGGTGGGCGTCGTAACGGCGATCAGCGGTCAGACCCGGCTGATCGCCACGATCGAGGGCACCGCGGGCCATGCGGGCACGGTTCCCATGACGTTGCGGCGCGATGCGCTGGCGGCCGCCGCGGAGTGCGTCTCGGCAGTAGAGCGTTACTGCCGCGACGGGCCCCCCGGCCTCGTCGGGACCGTCGGCGATCTCGCGGTGAGCCCCGGAGTGTCCAACATCATCGCCGGCAGCACGCGCTTCAGCCTGGATATCCGCAGTCCCGTTGACTCCGATCGCCGGGCTACCGTTTCGTCGATTGAGAAGGCAATGGAAGAGATCGTCAATCGCCGCGGGCTCGGCCTCTCCGTGGAGACGACCTTCGATTCCGATAGTTGCGGCTGTGCCCCGTGGCTGATGGACCAGCTCGGCGCGGCCATCCGGGCCGAGTCCCTTCCGGTGCGTCAGTTGCCGAGCGGCGCCGGTCACGATGGCATGGCGATGATCGCGCTCACCGACATCGCGATGCTGTTCCTGCGCTGCGAGGGCGGCATATCGCACAATCCCCTCGAAGCTGTGAGCCACGACGATGTTGTGACGGGCTTGCGCGTCATGCAGCGATTCATCGAACGATTTGAACCGGAGCGAGCATGATGCCGACGCGTGAAGAAGCCCGCGCTGCGATCGAGGCGTATGTTGACGATCACCACGACGATGCGGTCGAAGCGCTGAAGGCCCTCGTCGCCGTACCCTCCGACAATCCCCCCGGCGATTGCGCCGCGCACGCCGATCAGGCCGCCGAATGGCTCTCGGGCCTTGGACTGGCCGTCGAACGGCATCCGGTACCCGAAGCGCTCGTTGGGGAGAACGGCATGATCTCCGCGACCAATCTGGTGGTCCGCGAGTCCTTCGGCGCCGGGCCGGTGATCGCGCTCAATGCCCATGGCGATGTGGTGCCGCCGGGAGACGGCTGGACCACCGATCCCTATGGCGGCGAGATCCGCGAGGGCTGGATGATGGGCCGCGGCGTGGCGACCTCCAAGTCGGACTTCGTGAGCTACACCCATGCCCTCCTCGCCCTGAAGGCCACGGGCACGCCGCTCAAGGGCGGCGTCGAGCTCCACTTCACCTACGACGAGGAGGCGGGCGGCGTCATCGGACCCGGCTGGCTCCTGGAGCAAGGGATCTCGCGGCCCGACTACGCAGTCTGCGCCGGGTTCTCCTACAGTGTGGTGTCAGCCCACAACGGCTGCCTCCACCTCGAAGTGGAGGTGCGTGGAGTCTCCGCCCACGCCGCTGCGCCGCACACCGGCCGCGACGCGTTGCAGGCGGCGAACGCGATTCTCTCCGATCTCTACGCCGCTGGCGCCGAGTGCGCCGAACAGGTCTCCTCCTACGCCGGTATTACCAGCCCAACGCTGGTGGTAGGACTGATCTCGGGTGGCATCAATACGAATGTCGTGCCCGATCGCGTGTCCTTCCGTCTCGACCGTCGCCTAATCCCGGAGGAGAATTCAGTAGCAGTTGAAGCCGACCTGAGGGCACGCATTGCCGCCGTAGCGGAACGCTTCGAAGGTATCAGCCACAGCGTGAACAGAGTTCTCCTGGCGCATCCCCTGGTTCCCCTGGCGGGTTCCGAAGCGCTGTGCGAAACGCTTGCACGGAACGCCCAACCGATTCTCGGCGAAGATATCCCCACACTGGGACTACCCCTCTATACCGACGCCCGCCATTACAGTGCGGCCGGGGTCCCAACGGTGCTCTACGGTGCGGGTCCCCGGTCGATCTTCGAGGCCAACGCTCATCGTGCCGACGAACGTCTCTCGCTCGACGATCTCCGGAAGGCGACCAAGATCTTGGCGCTAGCCCTCTTCGACCTGCTGAATGAAAGTGTCTGAGGGCGGCCCTTGGTATTCCTTGAGGTAGATTCCATAGTGATCACCGTCGTCGAGGATGGCACGGCCGGCGCCGGCGAGCAGCCGCGCGGGTGACCGAGTGAGCGCGCTCTCGGTATCTGATGGCGCGGTGATCGGTTTGTTTGATGGGCATCGTTCGCGGCTGGTGGGGTGACCGGGGGTGTCGGACGGCCGTCGGCGGGTCAAGCCGCTACGCGGCTCCTCCGCTTCGCTCCGGCCCTTCGGGTGACCCCCCGCCGTCCATCCGACGGAGTGCATCCATGGCCGTAAGCAAGCTTCCGGCCACGGGCCGATCGCTCGACGCAGTGCGGCAACGGGGGCTGGCGAGGGGTGTTACCCGTTACCGTTACCCTGCCTCCCTAGGGGTTCGAGGCGGTAACGGTTTTCGGTAACGCGTCGTTGCGGCCCGCGTGGTTGACGGCGGCCGGCGGCGCCGCGTTTTCGGCGGCGAGGCGGTAACCGCCCTGGGGTGCGCGTTCGACGCGCCCGGCGCGGACGAGCTTGCTCAGCGCTTCGGCGACGGTTGCGGGCCGGGTTGCCGCGCGCTCGCGGATCTGGCGCTGCGAGAGCGGTGCATCGGCGTCGGCGAGGGCTTGGAGGATGCGCCGTTCGGGTGTTTCCGGCTCCGGCGCGGCCTCGGCCGGCACCGGCCGCCGCAAGCGCAGGGCGGGTCCCTCGCCGTCATCGGCGAGTTCGATCTCGATGTCGGCGAGGCCTGGAGCGGCGCGATGCTCGACGGTCATGACGATCTGCTTGTCGCGGCGGCGCAGATAGAGGTTGCTGTCGCCCCAGGCATGGAGCTCGGACGACCCCCTGAGCGCCTGGCCCGGCCGGCTGGCACCGCTCTTGCGGGCATGGTGGACGAGCAGGACGGCGGTCTCGAAGCGGCGCTGGAGGTCGCGCAGGAAGCCGAGTATGGGAGCGACCTCGGCGACGGTGTTTTCATCGACGCCGTGCAGGCGGACCAGGGGGTCGAGGACCACGAGGCGTGGCGCGATGCGCTGCACGGTCTCGCGCAGACGCTGCCGGTCGTTGGCATGGTCGAGGCGCAGGATGGGAGCGTCGATGACGGCGATGTCGAGCGTCTCGAAGCTGGCGCCGGCTGCCCGGGCGATGCCCTCAAGCCGGGCGCGCACGATGTGGCCGGCGTCCTCGGCCGCGAACAGCAGGACCGGTCCGGGCTGTTTGGCGGCGAAGCGGCGCAGACAGGGAACGCCGGCGGCGACGGCCACGGCGAGGTCCAGAGCCAGGAAGGATTTGCCGCACTTGGGTTCGCCGCCGACGATGCCGACGGCTTGGCGTCCCCAGAGGCCGTCGACCAGCCACTGCTGCCGGCTCGGGCGGTCCTCAAGGTCGGCCGGGCTTCGGGTCGGGAAGCCCTTCACCGGCGCGCTCTCCTGGTCTTGGTGGGCTCCCCCCAGGTCTCCAGGAAGAGCTTTTCGTCGAGCACTTCACGATCCTGATCGGCGCCGGCGGCGAGCAGCGCATCGGCCATGACGGTGAGCGTCCTGGGGTTGCCGCCGGCATGGGCGACGAGGGTGTCCTTGAGGCCGGCGGTCATCAGGGCGGGGTTGCCGGCCTCCTCCAGCAGGTGGTCGAGGAGGCGCAGTAGATCCTCGTCTTCGGGACGCGTCATGAGGAGGCGCTGGCGGATGCGGGAGTCGATGGGATGCAGCTCCGGCGTGCGCAGTTTTGCGAGCAGCCGGTTGTCACCGGCCAGCACCACGCCAAGGATGGTGCGCGAGTCGAAGTCGGTCGAGGAGAGCAGGCGCATCTCGGTCAGCACCGCGTTGGGCAGCTCCTGTGCCTCGTCGACCAGCAGGAGTGGGCGCATGCGCGTGTCGTCGAGGTGGTCGAGCCAGCGCTGCCGCAGTCCCTTGATCCCATTCCAGCGATTGTTGTGGGCCATGGTGATGGCGAAGCGGTCGGAGATCTCGTGGTAGAAGTCGGCGACGCTGGAGGACGGATGGGTGAGGACCGCGACGCTCAACCTGTCGATGCGCTCAAGGCGCTCGGCGAGCAACCGCAGCGCCACGCTCTTGCCGATGCCGGGCGGGCCGCCGATCAGGGCGAAGCCGCCCTGGCGCACCAGATGCCGTTCGACCCTGCGGCAGAAGTTCTCGACGGCGGGTGTGGTCATCAGGCCATCGACCGGGAGGTCGGTGGAGAAGGGGTTCCACTTGAGGCCGTACAGCGTGAGCATTTCGCGGTTCATGAGGGGTCTCCCCGATCGTCGTCTTCGCCCGGCCCGGGGCTTTCGGCGTGAGGCAGCCAGGCCGGCGGCAGGCCCGTCGCGGCCTGGTCGTCGAGGATGCGCCTGAGCAGCGGCGCGGCTTCGCCCCCGCCGGCGCTGCCGCCGCCATCGTTGTCGCCGGGCCCGGCCGGGCGGCGCATACCGCCGGCATTGCCGCGCCGGTCGAGCGGGTAGAGGGTGCACAGCCGCTCGCCGCTTCGGCCGTCGACCAGATCAACGCTGGCCAGGTCCCAGCGCGCATAGCGGATCCACAGCGTGCTCAGGTGGCGCCACGGCGCGGGAACCTGATAGCGGATGCCCTCGAGCGACACGGTTCCGTCCGAGCGCCGCAGCGTGCGCTTCACGGTGATGCGGAACGCCGCCCTGAGCTCGTCGCGGCCGAGGCAGGGCCTCGACGCATCGTCGCTGTCGAGCAGGCGCTTGAGCGGCGTGGTGCCGAGCTCGCGGTGCACCCGGCGGTGGTAGTCCTGCTCGACCCAGGCGACGGTCGCGTCGTTGAGCGTCTTCAGGGTGAGCGGCTCGACGCCTTCGAGCATGGCCATCAGGCGGCCCTCGACCGAGGCCCACAGGACCTCCATCTTGCCATTCTGATGAGGCGCCCCCGCGAGGGTCCTGGAGTGGATGATGCCGAGCCGGTGCAGCCCCTCCTCGACCTCCCCCGCCATCATCGGCGAGCCGTTGTCGCTCATGAGCGCGCGCGGCAGGCCGCGCTTCATGAAGGCCTGGCAGAGCCCGTGGACGAAGACCTCGGCGGTCTCCTCCAGGTACCACTGCAGGTGGCAACCCACCCGCGAGTGGTCGTCGAGGAAGCCGAGCATGATCGGCGTGCGCCAGGCGCCGGACGCGGTCAGCACCCGGCACCGGGCATGATGGAAGTCGGTGTGCCAGAGCGCATGGCTGCGCGAGACCTCGAAGCTCAGCACCTCGCGCGGCTCGACCGGCGCCCGCTCGGGTTCCCGGTCGAAGCGCCGCCGGCGGCGCTGGCGCACCAACCCGCGATTGCGCATTGCCCGGGTCAGCGTCGCGTAGGAGGGCATCGGGCCGAGCGCCGGATCGACCTCGACCAGCGCCCGCAGGTTGTCGTAATGCAGCTGCCCCGACCACGACGGATGCGCCCGGTACTGGCCGCGCAGCGCCTCGATCAGCGCCGGCGACATCGCCCGCTCGCGGCCGGCATCGGTGCGCGGCCGGCGGCGCAGCGCCTTGACCGGATCCCGGTCCGCCGCCCGTGCCTGGTAGTACCAGCGTTCGATCGTCGACACCGAGAAGCGCACCGGCCCCTTGCCGGACGGGTGATCCCAGTCGCGTTGCGACAGCCGCTCCAGCTCCGCCCGCAACTGCCCCGTGGGCGGCGGCGAGGCCAGCAACGGCCCGACGACCGCGAAGCGCAGCCGCGCCCACCGGTCGCGGTCGCCCCCTCCGTTGTTGCTGTCCATGGCGGCATCTCTCCCTGGCCGTGTCGGGGAGATGCCCATGTAGAGCGCCCTATCCGTTCATGACAGAAACGTTTTCTGCGGGCGCCGCCGGCCCGGCGCCGAGCGCGCAAAAGCCGGTCCACGGCATCAGCCAGACCAGGCTGCGCAACAGCCGCGAGCGGAAGCCGCGGCCCCGCATGGTGCGCAGCAGCCAGCGCAGCGGCACGTCGGCGGGGGGCGCCGCCAGCGCGCCCCGCTTCGCCCCCCACTCCCGGGTCAGCGGGAAGACTTCCAGCCACCAGCGCCGCCAGCGCTTCAGCGTCGAGGCCGGAACCCCGCACCGCCGCGCGATCGTCTGCAACCGCACGCCGCCGGCCACAGCCAGCGCGCTCACCACCAGGAACAGCGCCCCGACGTAGAAGCGGCGCCCGAAGAAACGCACCGACGGCGGCTTCACGCGGCGCCGGCATGACGAACAGCACAAGCTGAAGCGCCGCGCGTCGTCCCGAAGATCCACCGCCAGACCGTAGGGCTTGCGCGGGTAGGTCGCGCTGTGAAGCGTGCCGCCGCAGCGCGGACAGCCGGCCGCTCGGCAGGCCTCCGCCTCCGCCGCATCGACGCGCTTGAGAAAAGCCCAGACCCGGGCATTCGAATGGATGGAGTGCCGGAACAGCTTGTGCGACATTGGGGCCGTCTCAGGTTGATATCACCGTCACCGAGACAAGCCCTCCGGCGGCCTTCATGCAAGATCGCCGGGGGGCAACCACCCCAAATCCTCGATTAATTCGAGCGGATCAGCCCTGATTCCCCGCTGAAATTCTGCGCCCTCTCACCGAGACCGATCGCCTCGTGAAACTCTGCGCAGAGAGCCAACGCAGCATGTTGTGCCCGCAAGCCGGGTTCCAAGAAGTAGAGCGCTCATCGGATCTGGAGTGCCCAGAGGCGTCCTGAGGTAACGGGGACCGGCCGCCAATGCACTAAGGAAGGTCTGAACAAGTCGCTTCTGTCATGATTGACGGGGTTGGTCACGAGATGGTGGGCGTTCGATGGAACAGGCGACCTTCGCGGAGCTGGAACACGCCTCGAAGAAGCGGCGGACGCGGCGCGAGGTATTCCTTGGGAAGATGGATGGGCTGATCCCGTGGGGCCGGCTGGCGGCGCGCATCGAGCCGTTCTATCCGAAGGGCGGTCGCGGTCGGCGGCCATACCCGCTCGCGGTGATGCTGCGCGTGCACTGCGTGCAGTCGTTCTACAACCTGAGCGACCCCGGCATGGAGGACCTGCTCTACGAGGTGGAGTCGGTGCGGCGCTTCGTCGGGTTGCGGCTGTCGGGAGCGCTGCCCGACGAGACGACGATCCCGCACTTCCGCCACCTGCTGGAGAAGCACGGTCTGGGCGAGGCGCTGTTCGAGGAGATCAACGCACACCTGGCCTCACTGGGGCACCGGTTGAAGGCGGGGACGATCGTGGACGCGAGCATCATCACTGCGCCGTCTCCGACGAAGAACCGCACCGGCGCGCGGGACCCGGAGATGCGCCAGACGAAGAAGGGCAATCAGTGGTCCTTCGGGATGAAGGCGCATATCGGTGTGGACGCGGCATCGGGGTTGACGCACAGCCTGGAGACGACGCCTGCGAACGCGTTGGACGTGGCCACGGCGCACGCGCTGTTGCACGGGGGCGAGGAGCGAGTGTGGGGCGACGCGGGCTACCAGGGGGCGGGCAAGCGCGAGGAGAACCGGGACGCGGCGGTGGAGTGGGAGGTCGCGATGAAGCCCGGCCAGCGCCGACGGTTGGACAAGGAGGGGCCGGAGGCGGCGGCGGAGAGGCGCAAGGCGTCGGTGCGGGCGAAGGTGGAGCATCCGTTCCTGTACGTGAAGCGCCATTTCGGCTACGCGAAGGTGCGCTACCGGGGGTTGGCGAAGAACGCGCAGCGCATCGCGGTGCTGCTCGGCTTCTCCAACCTGCTCATCGCCGGGCGCTACGCCACCGCCTGACGCGGGGCCACTCTGTCCGAGACCGCCGCAAGGCGGGGCGAGACGGCCGGGGCGGTCATCGAGCGGGCTCCGAAGCAGCCTTCATCGACAACAAAGCACAACCCCGATGGTCTGCGCCGTGTCACGAACCGACCAGACAACCCGAATACCCGCCGAAACCAGGGTTGTTCAGACCTTCCCTAAGACGAACTTGACGCGCCAAGCGGATTTAGTTCGGCTCCTGCTTCAGTTGCCGCCGAGTGAGAGGGACTCATAGTCCCGGCTGGAGCCAGCTCACACGTATGCGGGGCATGAGAATTTGTTGCGGGGCCCCTCCTGTCGTAACCGTTTGGCGCTCGGGGGACGGAACACACGTGGTCGCCACCGGAGTGTTGCAGTCCCGAGGGAAGGCGCCACCTTCCGACCGTTCACCCGGCCTGTCGCCCCGCTCTTCCCCCAGGCGCCGAACGGTTACCTCCTGTCCGGGTTGGCCGTTTGCGACAGTAGGCGCGACGAGTGCGCATCAAATCGAACTCAAGTGGACCCTATGTGGTGCCTGACAACTGACTGACAATCGACGGTTTCCAAGTTGTATTCTTAGTATACTGACTTAAAACGAAATATTACTGCATATATCCTGTCTTTTCTGGCGTGACGACGGACGACAGAGCATAGCACCACTATGCGGGCTTGTCGCTCTTCAACAGCGCTTCTCGCCCGAAGCGCTCGACCGCTTCCAGGGTCTCGCGCACGTCGTCCCACGTCGTGGTGTGGTTGATGATGCACATCCTGAGCGCGAACGTTCCGTGCAGCAGCGTTGACGACATGAACGCGGGGTCATCCCAGAACATGCGGGCGAGCACGGCCCTGTTGACCTCTTCCAAGACGTCCTCGTTTAGCCCGCCGTCCGCCGGATTGACCCGGAAGCACACGATCCCCAGCGACACGGTGTTGAGGGCCTCCAGGAGCGGACTCGCGTGGACATACTCTTCCGCCCTCTCAGCCAGCTCCATCCCGTTGGATACAGCGCGCCGGAACGCGGCCATCCCGAAGGTCTGGACCGACATCCAGACCTTCAGCGCACGAGCCGAGCGGCTCAGTTGCAGGCCAACGTTCGAGAAGTTGGGGTGGTTCGACCCCCAGACCGTGTCCTGAAGGATATCGGGCCTGACGCCGAAGGCATCCGTGAGCGTGCTCTCGTCCTTGACCAGCAGGCAGCCCGCTTCGTAGGGCTGGAAGAGCCACTTGTGAGGGTCGAGACCGATCGAATCTGCACGTTCGATCCCGCGCAGAAGCCGTTTCCCCCGCTCCGTCACGATCGCGAAGCCGCCGTAGGCGGCGTCGACATGCAGCCAGAGCCCTTCCGCCGCGCAGAATTCGGCCATCTCCTCGAGCCGGTCAACGGCCCCCGTGCCGACCGTGCCGGCGTTGGCAGCGACCGCGATTGGAGTGAGGCCGGCTTCGCGGTCGGCGGCCACGGCGTGGGCGAGCGCGTCCATGTCCATGCGGAAGTGCGCGTCGCTCGGAATCATGCGGATGCGGTCGCGCCGAACGCCCACGATGAACGCGGCGCGGGAAAGCGCGCTGTGGCTCTGGTCGCTCATGTAAACGCTGGCGCGTTCGGGGTGGCCCGCCGCTTCGCGCGCCGCGACGAAGGCGTTGACGCTCGCCGCCGAGCCGCCGCTGGTGAAGAGCCCGCCCGCGCCCTCCGGATAGCCGAGCCAGCGCCGGAACCAGTCGATGACGACCAGCTCCAGTTGGCTCGGGCCGCTGGCGACGAGCCAGGTGCATTGGTTGACGTGGTAGCCGGCGGCCATGAAGTCGGCCACGACGCCGGGCCAGGTGGGCGATGACGGGATGAACCCGAAGGAGCGGGGGTGATCGTTACGCAACGTGAACGGCAGAACTTCGCGCGCAGCCCTTTCGATCACCTCCCCAGCCGACCGCCCTTCCTCGGGGGCATCCTCCAGCAACTGGTCTTCCAGCACCTGCCGGAACTCGCCCTCCCAGGCGTTTTCTCCTGGCAGGCTCTCGATCCGCTCGACCACGAGCTCGAGCGCCTTCTGCCCGAGGTCGAGCATCTGCTCGCGCGACATCCGAAGATCGCCGGCCACCTGCGAGTCCGACTCGTCCTCGTCAGGCAGGGAGGTGTTTGCTCGGCTTCTAGCCGGACGATCCGTCACATCCGCCTCCTGCATTCATTCGCTGATTCCGACGCTCGTGGCGGGGAAGCGAAAGCCAGAACGAGGCCGATCGGCGCGCAGCCAAGTCCGCATAAGCCGAAGGCCCCGTCTCAAAGCCGGCCCTTGGAGGAATCGATTATGTGAAGAGGAAGGTCCATAATGAAGAATACAAGTGCAGTTGTGGTTACACCAATTCTTATCTGCACTGATTGGTTCGTGCGCCCGTAACGGGTGCCGCCGTCCCGGAGAATAAGAGCGAGATACAAGTTATAATTGATATGATTATCAGCTTTGTTTATTGCGGAGTAGTTGCGCTGCAGCTTGGTGTGCACGGACGACGCGGGTGCACCGTTCCCTTTCGGGCGCTGAACGAATTGAAGAAGCAACATGATCGAACGCAGGAGCGCCTCCGCTTCCGCCGCGCGTCAGACTCCCCGCAGTCGCGGGTCGAGCGCGTCGCGCAGGCCGTCGCCGATGTAGTTGACGCTCAGCACGGTGAGCGAGATCGCCAGACCGGGCCAGAGCACGCGCTCCGGCGTGACCGAGATGAAGTTGGCGCCGTCGAAGAGCAGCCGCCCCCAGGTCGGGAAGTCCGGCGGGAAGCCCAGCCCTAAGAACGAGAGCGCCGATTCCGTGATGATCGCGTTGGCGATGCCGAGCGTCGCCGAGACCATGATCGGGCTCAGCACGTTGGGCAGGATGTGGCGGGTGATGATGCGGCGCCTGCGGGTCCCGATGCTGCGCGCCGCGGTCACGAACTCGCGCTCCCTGAGCGCCAGCACGTCGCCCCGCACGATGCGCGCGGTCTGCATCCAGCTCGTGATGCCGATAATGAACACCACCAGCAGGAAGATCCCGGTCTCCGGGCCGAAGGCGGCGCGCAGGGTCTCGCGGAACAGCATGATGACGACCAGCAGGAGCGGCAGCAGCGGCAGCGCCAGGAACATGTCGGTGAGCCGCATCAAGGGGCCGTCGATCCGCCTGAAGTAGCCCGCGAGCACGCCCACCAGGGTGCCCAATACAAGCGCGATCATCATCGCGGTGAAGCCGACGGCGAGGGATATGCGCCCGCCCGCCAGCACCTGGGCCAGCGTGTCGCGGCCCAGGTTGTCTGTCCCCATCGGGTGCTTGAGGGAGGGGCCCTCGTTCTTCGCCAGGATGTCGAGGTAGTTCGGGTCGATCGTGTGGATCAGGGGGCCGATCGCGACCGCGAGCGCGATGGCGATGAAGACGCCCGCACCCGCCAGCGCGCCGGTGTGGTTGCGGAAGGCGAGCCAGACGTCCATCCAGAGCGAACGATGGCGCTGGGTCCCGCGCGAGGGGGCGGAGAGGCTGGATGAGGGCGCCGCCGGCATCGCTCAACCGTAGCGGATGCGCGGATCGAGGATGCCGTAGAGCACATCCGCGACCAGGTTGAAGAGCACGATCAGCACCGCGAACAGGAAGGAGAGAGTCTGCACCAGGGGAATGTCGGCGCCCTGGATCGCGGTGATGAGCAGCTCGCCGATGCCGTTCACCCGAAAGATCTTCTCCGTGATGATGGCGCCGCCGAAGACCGTGGGGATACCCAAAGCGATCAGGGTCACCACCGGGATCAGGCTGTTGCGCAGCACGTGGATGAAGAGCACGACCCGCTCGCGCAGGCCCTTGGCGCGGGCGGTGCGCACGTAGTCCTGCGTCAGGTTGTCCAGCACGGCGGCGCGCATGAAGCGGCTGATCTGCGCCGCGTTGAAGAGTGCCAGCACCATCACCGGCATCGCCATCTGCTTGATCTGCAACCAGAAGCTCCCGAGGTCGGTCACCCGGTGCGTGGTGTCGTAGATCGACGGCAGCCATTGCAGAGTGACGCTGAAGACGATGATCGCGAGCAGGCCGGTGAAGAAGGTCGGCACCGAGAAGCCGATCATGGAGACGAAGGTGCCGAGCTGGTCGAACCAGGAATACTGCCGGTAGGCCGAGACGATGCCGATCGGGATCGCGATGAGGATGCCGACCAGGTAGGAGAGGCCGACCACCCAGAGCGTCTGCGGCAGCCGCTCGATGATGAGATCCACCACTGGGCTGCGCGTCGCCCAGGAGCGCACCCTGAGCCGCTCTTCGGAAGCCCCGATCTCCACGCCGAACGCGCGCTCGATGAGGTTGAGCGGCTCGTTGACGAAGAACTGCTCCATCCACTTGGCGTAGCGGATGTGGAAGGCCTCCCCGAGCCCGAGCGACTCGCGGATCTGCTCGCGCGCCTCCGCCGGGATGGTGAGCGGAAGCTGGCCGGTGGGATCGTTGGGCGCGAGGTCGAGGAGGGCGAAAATGATGAAGCTGATCGCGATCAGCGTCGGCACCGCGAAGAGCAGGCGGCGAATGATGTAGTTGGTCATCGCCCCCGCCGACAGCGAAGGCGGCGAGCGGACAAAATCACCCCCACCTCACCCCGGCCCTCTCCGCCCCCAGGGACGGAGAGGGAGAGCAAGTCGATGCCGCCTGCGTCCCCCCTCCGCCCTTCAGGGGGGAGGAGGTCAGGGGGAGGTGGGCGTCGTTCGGCTCCCGATGCGCCCCTGTACGGCGCTCTTGTTGTGCCCCCTCGCTCGGATAACGACCCGCAGATCATGGCCCCGCCGAATGGTCCGGGCTATCGGTGCCAGTCCGCGATGTTCCACAGTTCCGAATCCCACGGGTTCATGCGTACGCCCTTCAACGTGTTCGCATGCGCCGAGATCTTCGCCCGCCAGATTAGCGGGATCACGTACTGGTTCTGGACGATGACGTCGTTCATCCGCTTGGCGATGGCGGCGCGGTCCTCCAGCGCGGCGGTCACGGCCAGCTCGGCGGCAAGAGCGTCGTACTCGGCATTGCAGGCACGCGAAATGTTGTTGCCGAGCCACTGATTCTCGGGCCTCGGGATCTCCGAGCACATCCAGTGGGCCATGTAGGCCTCGGGGTCCACGCCGTCGAAGTTGTTCGTGTACATCTGGATGTCGGCGTAGAATTTCATGTAGGTGTCCGGGCTCGCCGGGTCGCCGCCGAAGAACACCGCCGCGTCGATATTGCGCAGCTCCGTCTCGACCCCGATCTGCCCCCACATCTGCTTGATCAGCGCCTGCGTGCCCTGGCGCACGGAGTTGGTGGAGGTCTGGTAGAGGATCGAGAGGCGCACGCCGTCCTTCTCCCGCACGCCGTCGTCGCCCGGCAGCCAGCCGGCTTCGTCGAGGATGCGGTTGGCCTCCTCGATGTCCTGGGTCGTGCAGGCATCGTTGGCGGTGGACGTGTAGGCCGGCGGCGCCGGCAGCACGTTGCAGGTGACCTGACCGGCCGCGCCGTAGCCGAAATCGACCAGAATCTGGCGGTCGATGGCGAGCGACAGCGAGCGGCTCACCGCCGGGTCGGAGAGGAAGGGGTGCGGGTTGGTGCCGTCGAGATAGAGCGAGCGCATGTCCTTGCCGAGGTCGGGGTCGTTGTTGGTCTGGTTGACGATCAGACGCTCCACCATCGTGCCGAAGCCGGCGACCACCTGGCCCTTGCCGTTGGCCACCATCTGCTCCAGCACCTCGGGCTCGATCTGCAGGTTCCAGGCGTAATCGAACTCGCCGGTGGAGAGCACGGCGCGCGCGGCCGAGGTGGCATCGCCCCCGCCCTTGAAGGTGACGGCGGCGAAGGCGGGCTTGTCCGGCTCGCGGTAGTTCTCGTTGGCGGAGAAGATGATCACGTCGTTGGCGCGAAACTCGTCCACCTTGAACGGGCCGGTGCCGATGGGCCCGAAATTCTGCTCCGTGCAGGTCTGCGCCCTGACGCCGGTGCAATTCTCGAACTGCGCCTTCTGAATGATCGGCGACGTGGAGCCGACGAGGGGACCGTACGGGAAGGGCTTGGCCACGCCGAAGCTGATCCGCACGGTGTGGTCGTCCAGCGCCTCGACGCCTGTGACGTCGGTGAAGCTGGAGAGGGAATTGCAGCCCATCTCCTCGTGCAGGCAGTACTCGGCGGAGAACACCACGTCCGCCGCGGTGAACGGCGTGCCGTCGGACCACACGATGTCCTGTCTGAGCGGCCAGGTGATGGACATCAGGTCGGCCGTCACGCCGCCGTTCTCCACGGTGGGGATCTCGGCGGCGAGCGCGGGGATCATGGTCCCCGTCTCGTCGTAGCGGGCCAGCGGCTCCAGCACCAGCGACGCCGCCTCGATGTCCTTGGTGCCGCCGGAGAGGTAGGGATTGACGGTCGAGACTGCCTGCCAATAGAGGATTTTGAGGTGGCCGTCGCGGCCGCGCTCGGCCAGGGCTGAGGTCGAGAGCATTGCCACCGCGAGCGCCGCGATGGCTAGGCTGATTACGCATTTTCCGAACATGTCGCGGTCCTCCTAGTGGGAGGGATGGGTCATGTGCCTGTGCGCACACGCCGCATCATCTGTCATCATTCCGCCAGGTGACAAGCGACCTGGTGGCCGGGGCGGAGCGTGCGCCACTCCGGCGCCTTCTGCGAGCACTCCGCCACCGCCACCGGGCAACGGGTGCTGAAGCGGCAGCCCGGCGGTGGCGCGGCAGGGCTCGGCACGTCGCCCTCCAGGATGATGCGCTTCCGCATGGCCTCGCGCTCGGGATCGTGCGTGGGCACCGCCGAGAGCAGGGCGCGCGTGTAGGGGTGCAGCGGCTCCTCGTAGAGCGCATCGCTGGTCGCGAGCTCCACAATCTTGCCGAGGTACATCACCGCCACCCGGTCGGCGACGTGTCGCACCATGCGCAGGTCGTGGGAGATGAAGAGGTAGGTGAGGCCCAGGCGCTCCTGCAGCTCCTTCAGCAGGTTCACCACCTGCGCCTGGATCGAGACGTCGAGCGCCGCGATGGGCTCGTCGCAGACCACGAACTCGGGGCTGAGCGCCAGCGCCCGGGCGACGCCGATTCGCTGGCGCTGCCCGCCCGAGAACTCGTGCGGGTAGCGGTTGGCGAAGGCGGGGTCGAGGCCCACGGCATCCAGCAGGGCCTCCACGCGCTCTCTCAGCGCCGCGCCCGCCGCCACGCCGTGCTCGCGCAGCGGCTCGCCGACGATGCTGCCCACGGTCATGCGCGGGTTCAGGCTGTCCTGCGGGTCCTGGAAGATCATCTGCATGTGCGGGCGCAGCTTCCTGAGCGCCTCGCCCTGGAGCGCCGTGATGTCGTCCCCGCGAAACCGCACCCGCCCCGCCGTCGGCGTGTAGAGGCGGAGGATCATCCGGCCGACCGTCGACTTGCCGCAGCCGCTCTCGCCCACCAGGCCCAGCGTCTCGCGCGGATGGATCGCGAAGTCGAGCCCGTCCACCGCCCGCACGCTCCCCACCTGGCGGCGCAGGACCCCCCGCAGGATCGGGAAGTGCTTGGTCAGGTTCTCGACCGCGACCAGTGGCGTGGGTTCAGGCGGCACGGGGCACTCCTGCGTGCGTGTCGTACCAGCAGGCCACCTCGTGCCTCGCCGTCACCGGGGCGAGTGCCGGGTTCTCCGCCCGGCAACGGTCGAAGGTGTGGGCGCAGCGGGGCGCGAAGGGGCAGGCGTCGGGCGCGTGGAGCAGCATGGGCGGCTGGCCCGGGATGCTGGCGAGGCGCTCGCCACTGCTGCCACCCTCCAGCTTCGGCAACGCGCGCAGGAGGCTCCGCGTGTAGGGGTGCTGGGGCCTGGCGTAGAGCGAGCGCACGTCCGCGCGCTCGACCGCCTGGCCGCCGTACATCACCATCACGCGGTCCGCGAGGCCGGCCACCACGCCGAGATCGTGGGTGATCCAGATGATCGCCATGCCGCGCTCTCGCCTCAGCCGCTGCAGCAGGTCCAGGATCTGCGCCTGGATGGTGGCATCGAGCGCTGTGGTGGGCTCGTCGGCGATCAGCACCTTGGGATCGCAGGCGAGCGCCATCGCGATCATCACGCGCTGCCGCATCCCGCCTGAGAACTGGTGGGGGAAGTCGCCGAGGCGGCTTTCCGCCGCCGGGATTCCCACCCCCTCCAGCAGCGCTGCTGCCCGGCGCCGCGCCGCGCGCCGTCCCAGGCCGAGATGCGTCCTGAGCGGTTCCGTAAGCTGGTAGCCGACGCTGAGCACCGGGTTCAGCGAGGCCATCGGGTCCTGAAAGATGAAGCCGACCTTGGCACCCCGCACGCGACGCAGGCGCGCGGGGTCGAGCGCGAGCAGATCCTCGCCCTCGAGCAGGGCCTTGCCCGAGGCAATCTCCGCCGGCGGCATGGGCAGGAGCTTGAGAAGAGAGAGCATGGTCACGCTCTTGCCCGAGCCGCTCTCTCCCACCACGCCAAGCAGCTCGCCCTCGTGCAAGTCGAAGCTGATGCCGTTGACCGCGTGCACCATGCCGCCGCCCGGCGTGCGGAAGCGCGTGCGCACGTCGCGCACGGAGAGCACGGGCGGACGAGCGGCGGCGCGAGGCACGGGTCAGCTCCTAGGCAGAGACCGGGCGCCGCTCGTCTCTGGTCGGTCGTCGATCAACCGTCGCGGCCCCCGAACCTTCCCTGCCCCTGTGCCTCGCGATCGTAACCGTCACCTAGCGGCGTGTGCCAGCCTGGATACCCCTGGAGACGATGCCGCGATGAGGATCATGGTTGGAAACGCGGCCGGGCCGCAGAATGTTTGCGTGCCCGCGTCCGTTGACCTTTCCACGGACAGCACCCATTATTCCCATTATCGTCACGAGAGACCACTTGCCAGCGATGCACTCCCGCGCAGACCTAACCCTCTACGATTCCAGCGGCCGGCTGACTGCCGCCGCCGAGATCAAGAATAAGTTGGGAACGACTAGCGAGTGGGCTGCCAAGACTCGACGCAACCTTCTCGCTCATAGCGCAATTTGCAGTGCCGACTTCTTTCTTCTCATTACGCCCGACCGCCTATACGTATGGAAAGATGCTGGCGCAGATTCCATCGAGACTCCACCAACTTACGAAGCCGACGCAGAACCACTATTTGCGCCGTATCTCGAGAGGGCGGGACTGGGTCCTCACTTGGAAAGCAGCCACGCATTCGAGCTTGTCGTCTCTACCTGGCTCGGAGATGTCATTAGGTCGTCTGAGCTAGCTGAAACAAACTCCGACAACGACAGCTGGTTGACAACATCGGGATTTCGCAACGCAATCAAGAACAGTCGTATCGAATTCGAAGAAGTGGCGTAAATATCCCCTGTGAACGTCTACGTTGAGTCTAACTTCGTCCTAGAGCTTGCACTGCTCCAAGGACAATGGAGCAGTTGCGACAGAATATTGGACCTTTGTGAGGCCAATCTCATTCGACTGATCGTGCCTGGCTATTGTTTGGCGGAACCCTACGAAACCCTCGTGAGACGCAAGAAACGGCGCACGAAAGTAAGGGAGGACGTTGAGGGTGAGTTCAAGCAAATCGCCCGAACCGAGTTTTATGAAGATCGGCTCGACGGATTTCGCGAACTCGCCAGTTTCCTAATCAATAGTGCGGAAGAAGAAGACGGTCGCCTTTTTGTTGCATCTTCGCGGCTCTTGCAATCGGCTGAAGTCATTTCACTCGATGCTCCCGTCCTGTTGGCTTCGACACAATATCGGCACCGTCTTGGCCTGTCTCCTCAGGATGCTATTGTGTATGCATCCGTACTTTCACATCTTCAATCGGAAGCTGTGTCACTGAGCTGCTTTCTAACCAGAGACAAGGACTTCGGCGATGAGGATGTGGTAGAGGAATTGGGCAAATACGGATGCGAATTGCTCCAAAACTTCGACGCTGGTTGCCAGTATATTGTAGATAGTATCGATTAAATGGTGTTGTAGCCGTTTTTCGGTGCAAACAGAATGACTGCTAACCGAGCGCTTGGTCTAGAGGGACGACGAGGCCGAAATGACGGTGTAGGGCAGGGAACGGCTGGGTGCGGCTGACATCGTGGTGGTCGGCGCGGGGATCATGGGGGCGAGCATCGCCTTTCAGCTCGCGCGGCAATCCGACCGCAGGGTCGTGGTGGTGGACGAGCGGCCGCCGGTCGGCGGCATGTCGGGCCGCACTTTCGGGCAGATCCGCCAGCACTATTCCAACGCGCTCATGGTCGAGATGGCCATTCGCGGCTTCGACGTGCTGAACAACTGGCAGACGGAGGTCGGCGTCGGCGACCCCGGCTACGTCAAGCTCGGCTACATGCTGCTGGTCGTCGAGGCGCAGGTGGGGGCCTGCCGGCGCAATGTCGAGCTCGGCCGGCAGCTCGGCGTCGACACCCGCTTCGCGAGCCCCGACGAGATCAAGGCCCTGGAGCCCGCGCTGGTCACCGACGATCTCGCCGGCGGCGCCTGGGAGCCCAACGGCGGCTATATCGACGTGACCCGCATGGTGCTGAGCTGGCTCGGCGCGGCCCAGGCGGCCGGTGCTGCGCTCCATTCCGGGCTCCGGGTGGAGCGCATCGCCACGGATGACGGCCGCGTCGTGGGCGTGGACACGCCACAGGGCCGCATCGAGGCCCCCGTCGTGATCGCCGCCACCGGCGCGTGGATCACCGATCTGCTCGGGCCACTCGGCATCGACGCGCCGATCGAGCGCCGCCGGCTCGACATGGCCTATCTGGAGCAGCCGCCGGGCCGGCCCACGATCCGCACCTGTATCACCGACGGCAACTCCAACGTCGTGATGCGGCCCGACATGGGGCCGTACCTGCTGGCCGTGGCCTATCCCAACGAGATGCCGGAGGTCGCCGACCCCGTCGCGCCGGCGCCGGCAGAAGACGAGGCCCGCCACCGGTCGCGTCTCGACAAGGCGCTGGCCGAGCGGCTGCCGGATTTCGTCGATGCAAGGGTCGCGCGCACGGTCTCCGGCGCCTACGACATCACGCCGGACTTCCACCCCATCCTCGGATGGGCGCCAGGTCTGGAGGGGCTCTATCTCGCCGCTGGCTTCTCGGGCCACGGCCTCAAGCTCTCTCCGGCGGTGGGGGAATGTGTGGCCGCTGCCGTGCTGGGTACGGGCTCGCCCTTCGACATCCGGCCGCTCCGGCCCACGCGCTTCGCCGAGGGCGATCCCATGTACCTCGCCTACGGGCCCTCCGCGCGCGCCTGACGACGAACTATGCCGCCCGGGTCAGGAATGGCATAATTCCCCCATCCCGTGCGCCGAACCGGACGAGGACCACGCCATGCCGACCTTGACCGATGAGCAGCGCCGCCAGTGGGCGGTCGATGGGTACATCCATCTGGAAGGCGCGTTGGACCCGCAGGAGGTGTCACTCTACTGCGAGCTGATCGACTCCCTGCGCCCTCAGGCGGGATGGGAGAAGGTACCGGGCTTGCCCTTCGGCCATTACGGCTGGGTGGAGCACAACGCGACCGCGAACGACCTCGACTCCTTCATGGATCGCCGCGATCTCCTCGGCTACGCCCAGCCCTTCCGGGACCTGATTGACCGGCCCAACGTCTTCGACCCGATCCTCGAGCTCATGGGTCCCAACATCGTGCTCAGCATGTCGCAGGCCATCGTTCGCGCGTCCACGACCGAGTTCCCCGGCTTCATTCACACGGACGGCGGACAGGCGCTCCGGCAGATTCGCGTGACCGAGACCAGCAGGCCGCTGGCGGTGAAGGCGCTCTACCTTCTCACCGATGTCGAGGGGACGGACAACGGCAACTTCACAGTCTTCCCCGGCAGCCATCTTCGGCAGATTCCGTTCGACTCCGACGCGGCCCCTAACCCCCACACGCCGGGCGCCGTCCAGTTAGGCGGCAAGGCGGGCGATTGCTACTTGTTCAGCCACGCGCTGTGGCACGGGCCTGCGCCGAACCATTCCGGGAACGGCCGCAAGACACTGCTCTACAACTACGCGCAGATGTTCCTGAAGCCCTACGACTTTCCCACCATGGCCGGTGTCATCGATTCATGCACGCCGCGCCAGCGCAGGCTTTTGGACGATCTCGGGCACGACCCGAGGCTGGGCGACTTCTTCTACGTCCCCGAAGACCAGGAGGACGTCATGTTCCAGCGAACCGGAGCCCGCCAGGCCGCCTGACCGGGCCCGGATGGGCCGGCGCGCCGACTCTCCGACCGAGCCACACCCCCCACGTCGTCATGCCCGGCCCCCGGATCAAGTTTTTGTGATTTTGGGCTGAAGCCACATAATTAGCTGTATTCATTGAATAAATTTCTCTACATCGGGCCTCATTAGGTTGGGGTCATCGTATTCGTCATCAAGCCGAATGCAGATTTTTTCAAAGTCAGGACGGCCCTGGGCGGCGCGAGGCGTCGATCGCGTCATTTTCGGCGATTCCGGCAAGCTCGACCGGGGGCCGGTCGGGGAAGCGGGCGATCAGCGACAGGCTGCCGCCCATCGCCTCCACCGTCCTGCGCAGCGTGGACAGAAGCAGGTCGCTCCGCTTCTCCAGCCGCGAGATGGCGTCTTGGCTGATGCCGAGCTCGCGCGCGACGCTCGCCTGGGTCAGCGCGCGGGCCTTGCGCAGCTCGCGCAGCGTCATTTCCTCGGCAATCAGCTCGGCGGCCATTTCTTCCACCTTGCGGCGCTCGGCGGGGTCGAGCCTCGCGATTACGTCTTCAACATCCAGTGCCATGACTATCTCTCCTTAATCTATCCGTCGGCGAGCCGGGCAAGGTGCCGATCAAACCGCCCGTCGGCCTTGCGGATCAGTTCGCGGTAGAACCGCCTCTCGCCGCCGCCCGACTTGTCGCCCGCGACCAGAAGCAAGGCGCGGCGCACGGGATCGAACGCAAAGGCGACCCGCCACTCCCCGCCTGCCGCGCTGAAGCGCAACTCCTTCATGTTGGCGTGCCGCGAGCCGTTCAGCGTATCCGCACGCGGGCGCCCAAGCTGCGGGCCGTACTCCCGGAGCAGCCGGGAATGCGCGAGGATCGCCCTGCGCACTTCCAAGGGTAACTCCGACAACTCGGGCTCGAACTCCTCGGAAATCTGGACCCGCCAACTCATGGCGGCAGGATGGAGTAGCTCGGATATGAAGTCAAGGACATGTCAGGAGGATTGTGAGGTAACGTCAAGAGTTATGTGTCAGGGAGACGGGGGTGCTGATTCCCTGAGACTTGTTTTCGTGGATGAATACCGCGTAGAGGACGCGGTCCATTGAGGTCCGGTCCTGGAAGGTTCCCATGGGCCGGGTTCGTCTGCGGACCTCCCGGAACCTTCGTTCGATGGCGTTGGTGGTCCTGACCCGCTTTCGCTCATCGAGGGTCCGGTAGCGGAAGCAGGTGAGCAGCTCGTCGAGATCGCTGCGCAGGCAGGCGACGGCCTTGGGGTAGGTGCTTTGCCAGCGGTCGGCGAAGCGTCGGGCGGCGCTCTGGGCCTTGCGGCGGCTCTTTGCATTCATGACGGCGTGGACATCGGCCTTGACGGCCTCCTGGTCGGCCTTGCGGACCTTGTTGAGGATGTTGCGCATCTTGTGCGCCCAGCACCTCTGAACCGGGATGCCGGGATAGACGAACGGCAAGGCAGCCAGCAGGCCCTTGCCGCCATCGACGCAGATCATCTCAAGGCCTTCGCCGGTGAGCCCGCGGTGGTACAGCCGGTTGAGGAACACTTCCCACTCGCGGGCGCCTTCGCTGACGGCGAGATGGAAGTCGATGATCTCCTTCTTGCCGTCGGGGCGGATGCCGAGCGCCACCAGGACCGGCCTCCTGAGCGCGCCGGCGCCGGTCTTGCGGGCCAGCACCACGCCGTCGAGCATCAGCGCCTTGTAGGCGTTCTTCAGCGGCCTGCGGTGGAAGGCCTCGACCGCCATGTCGAGCGTCTTGGAGACCCGGCTCACCGTCGCGGCCGAGACCGGGCGCCCGAGCAGGGCCAGCAGGACCTCGCCCACCTTGCGCGTCGAAAGCCCCAGCACGAAGCCGGCCAGGATGGCACGGTCGATCTCCGGCGCGCGCCTTGCGTAGCTCTTCACAACCCCGGTCGGGCAGAAGTGCCGGGTGCGCGGCACGTTGAGCTCGATGTCGCCGAGCTCGCTCAGCAGGCAGCGGCGGTAGGTCCCGTTGCGCCGGTCGCGCATCGCGCCGGCGTCGAGGTTGTCGAGCCAGCGATCCACCGCCTCGGCCATCCGGCCCTCGATGATCTCGGCCAGCGCCTGGCGGCCGAGCGGGCGGTAGCCCTCGCCCCAGTCCAGTCCGCCTGCCTGCATCTCCTTCACCACCTCAAAGGCCTGGGGTAGGCTCATGATCGTCGCAGCTTGCTGGGACATGCGGGGTGCTCCTGTTTGTGGTTGTCGTCACCACAGGGAGTACCCCCTTCCCACCTGACACATAAATTCTTACGTCACCGGATTGTGATCTCTGTTTGTGTTTGCGCCTGAATCGGCTTACAAATTGACCATGGAACAGGCGGTGATTGGCGGGGATGCGCCTTGCGCGGCCTGCCGGTCCATGGGTTCGGAGGCGATAGGATGACCATGCTGGACAGGTTCGGTGACGGATTGCGTACGACCGGGGCCGCGCTCGCGGAGGCTCTGAACGGCACGGTGATGAGCGCGATCCGCTGGCGCAAGGGCTTGACAAGCCCGGATGGTCCGACAATAAGCCGGGTCGCCGGGTCGCCGGGTCGCCGGGTCGCCGGGTCGCCGGGTCGCCGGGTCGCCGGGTCGCCGGGTCGCCGGGTCGCCGGGTCGCCGGGTCGCCGGGTCGCCGGGTCGCCGGGTCGCCGGGTCGCCGGGTCGCCGGGTCGCCGGGTCGCCGGGTCGCCGGGTCGCCGGGTCGCCCTTTCTGTCTGCGCGTTCGGTGATGATCGCGCCCGCATCGCGGGACCGCTCCCGCCCGCCGGCCTCCCCGCCTGAACCTTCCGCCTCCCGCCGGCGCTCCGATACAGCCCGGTCCGCTTCTTCCTCCGACAGCTTCGGTTCTTCCTCCGCCCGCACGGCCGCGGGCGTCCGCCCTGCCGCCCGCAGCCTGCGGCGCGGCTTTGCCGCCGCGCTGCTCTGCCTGCCGCTGCTCGCCCCCTTCGCCCTGCCCGCCGCCGCGCAGACGGCGACGGCGTTCGTCAGCAACCTCGGTCAGACGACTATTTCTACCGAAGCTCATCTCAACGACGACGCCGCTCAGGATTTCACCACCGGCCACCACGCATCGGGCTACAAACTGACCGGCGTTGATATGGAATTCGGCACCGTAAGTCAGGCAGGCACCCATTCGACCTTCACCGTCGCCATCCATGAAGATTCCAGCGGCAGTCCGGGCACCCTGGTCGGCACCCTGACGGTTCCCTCCATCTCGACGGGGAGCGACCAGACAATCAGCTTCGCGGCGTCCGGCGATGGCCTCGACCTTGCGCCGAACACCCGATACTGGATCGTGTTCGACGTTACCGCAGCCGGGATTGGTAGTGGTTCTGAAGGTTTGTCTCTTGTGACTGTGAACTCGGAGGATGCCGGCGCCGCGTCCGGCTGGGAAATCGGCAACAACTCACTTTATCGCAACTGGGATGCCAGCTCCTGGAATACCGACTCCAACAGCCTCCAGATCCAGGTCAACGGCACGGCGAATCCGGCGCCGACCCTCTCCATCACCGCCCCGGCGGACGCAGCCGAGGGCAACTCGGGCACGCGTAACCTGACCTTCACGGTGAGCCTGAGCGAGCCGGTGTTGAGCGCCGTCCCCTATCAGGTCTGCTTCTCCGGCACGGCGACCGCCGATCTGACCGCCGCCGCCACGATTCCCGCCAGCGCGGATTACCAGCCTACCTCCGACGGTTCCCTTCACAGTCCACAGTCTTCGAAGTGCATCATCGGCACCGTCCAGGCCGAGCAGGTCACCAGCAAACATGTCGGCATCCGCATCAAGGGCGACACCGAGGCCGAGTTCGACGAGTCTGTCATCGCGACGCTGTCGTTTGCCGGCACCACGCCCACCGGCGTGACCCTGGGCACGTCGGAGGCGACGCACTGGATCCGCGACGACGACGGCGCGGCGCTGACGCTGCAATACGGCGCGTCGCGGGCCAACGCGCCCGAGGGCAGCACGACCGGGTACGGGGAGTTCTACCTGCGTCCGTTCAACCGGGCGCTCGGCTCGGGCGAGACGGTGACCGTGCCGCTGTCCTTCACGGGCGGGACGCTGGGGACGGACTTCACGCTCTCGGTCGACCCCAACCACGGGTTCGCGTCGGCGGTGCTGAGCGGGAGCACGGTGACGATCACCGGCCCCGGGCCGAGGGAGGAGCTGCTCAAGCTGCGCGTCGTCGCGCCCGACGACACCGACATGACGGACGAGACGGTGACGCTGGGCGTCGGGGCGGCGACCAGCACCGTCGGCACGGTCAGGCCCCAAAAGAGCGGCAACGCCCAGGTCACGCTTTACGACGACGACGTCTCGCAGTCGCTCACGGTCGAGTTCGCCCTGTCCGCGTTCACGGTCGACGAGCCCGACGGTCCGTCGGAGCCGGTGGTGCGGCTCTCCGAGGTGCCGCGCAGCGACATCGCGATACCGGTGACGGTGAGCGACGGCACGGCGTTGCGCGGCGAGGACTATGAGAGCGCGGCGACGCGGACCGTGAGCTTCCCGGCCGGGAGGGCGGCGAGCCGGACTTTCGACATCACGATCATCAACGACGCCGACTACGAGCCGGTCGACGAGACCTTCACGGTGGCCATCGACACTTCCTCGCTGCCTGCCGGGGTGACGGCGAAGGCGGGGGGCAACCTCCAGGCGACGGTGACCATCGTGAGCGAGGACCCGGAGGCGGACCCGATCTCCGACAGCGACTTCCTCGTCCTGGGGACCTTCGAGGAGCTCCAGCACCAGGAGCACGACCGCCGGGGCCCGGACTTCGCGGTGCACCGGCTGAGGAAGGCCAACAACGGCACCATCCCCGACGCCTGGGGGTTCCGGCTCTGCTTCGCCGGCACCGCGACCTGGGGCGCGGACTACCGGGTGAAGGCCCGCAACGGCGCGGTGCTCACGCTGGACGGCAACGGCTGCACGGCGCGCAACAGCGCGGCCCAGGGCACCGCGGTGCCGGCGGGCAGCAACCGGTCGTGGTTCTCCGTCGAGCCCATCGACGACGCCCACGAGGATTCGGGCGAGACCATCGTGATCTCGGTCTCCAAGCCCTACAACACCAACCTGTTCGGCGGCGGCCCGGCCGGCGAACCCAAGGTCAGCTACGGCAAGGACAGCCTCACCTTCGTCATCCTGAACCACGAGATCGTGGAGCATGCCAAGGCGGAGCCGGCGGTGCAGGTCTCCTCCGGGACCGGGGGCACGGAGGGCGAGGCGGTCCAGTTCACGCTCCAGGCGGTGCCGGCGCCGGCCTCGCCGTTCGACGTGACGCTGACGGTGAGCCAGGAGGGCGACCATGTGGCGGCAAAGGACCTCGGTCCGCGCACGGTGACGGTGCCCGTGAGCGGCACGGTGACGGTGAGCGTCCCGACGGTGGACGACGATGCGGACGAGCTCGCCGGGACGGTGACGGCGGCGCTGGAGGCGGGCAGCGGCTACACGCTGGGCGCAACGAGCAGCCTCGCGGTGGAGGTCGCGGACAACGACGAGACGGCGCCCCCCTCGCCCACGGTGTCGCAATGCGTCTCCGACGAGCTGATGGCGACGGCGAAGCGGCTCTATGAGCGGAACCGCCACAAGCCGCCGCAGTATGCGGAGAACTGGTTCAGCGTGCTGGTGGCGTTCGGGGAGCGGACCCCGGACCAGTGGACGGCGGACGGGCGGACGATCGCGCCGATGACGGCGGCCTCGGCGCGCCAGCGCGGCTGGAAACGGTTCGGCGACGCGCTGGCGTGCCTGGAGGGGACGGGGACGGCCGGCGCCGCTCCGGGGGTGTATCTGTACGCGACGCCCCCGGGCGACGTGTCCGAGGCGGGGGGCCGCAAGACCCTGACGGTGTTTCTGGGCCGCGCGCTCGAGGAAGGCGAGGCGCTGCGGGTGCCGCTCGCCTTCGGCGGCGCGGCAACGCTTGGGAGCGACTACACGCTGTCGGCGCAGAACCCGGCCCCGCAAGGGGTGAGCCATGCCAACCTCGCGGGTCCCGGGGCGCCGACGCTCACCTTCACCGGCCCCTCGGCATCGACGGCGAAGCTGTTACTGACGGCGGCCGCCGACAGCGTGAACGAGGGTTCGGGCGAGACGGTGACGGTGGGTCTGGGGACGATCTCGGCGGCGGGCTTCCACGGCGCGGCCGCGGGCGATGGCGCGGTGAGCTTCACGATCCTGGAGCCGCCGCCCGAGGTCTCCATCGCGGCGAAGACCGCCTCCATCACCGAGGGCACGGACGCCGCGTTCACGGTGCGGGCGAACCGGGCGCCGGATGCGGACCTGACCGTAAAGCTCACGGTCTCGGAGGCCGCGGGCTCCGACTTCGTGGCGGCGGCGGGCGAGGGCGCGGCCACGGTGACGATCCCGAAGGGCGAGACCGAGGCCGCGTTCACGGTGGCGACGGTGGACGATCAGGCGGACGAGCCCGACGGCAGCGTGACGGTGAGCCTCGCCGGCAACGGCGGGGCCTACACGGTGGCGGCGTCGCCGGGCGATGCGGCCTCGGTCAAGGTGGCGGACAACGACGCGGGCCCGGCCTTGCCGATGCTCTCGGTGGACGACGCCACGGCGCAGGAGAAGGACCGCCTGATCCGGTTCACGGTCCGGCTCTCGAAGGCCGCGGGGAAGCCGGTCTGGGTGGGCTACCGTACGCGCCATTCGACGCCGGTCTCCGCGCGGGAGTACGAGGACTATGTGGCCCTGGGCTCGGGTCTCCGCTTCGGGCCGACGGAGACCGAGCAGGAGGTGCTGGTCTACGTCTTCGACGACAGCCACGACGAGGGTTCGGAGACCTTCGAGCTGGTGATCGAAAGCCAGACCGAGGGTGTGGGCGTCGCGGACGGGGTTGCGGTTGGGACCATCGTGAACTCGGACCCGATGCCGGCGGCGTGGCTGGCGCGGTTCGGGCGCACGGTGGCGGAGCAGGCGCTGGACGGCATCGCGGGGCGTATGGCGGCGCCGCGCACGCCCGGCGCGCAGGGCGTCGTCGCCGGGCAGGCGATCAGCTACGATCCCGGCAGGTCCGGGAACGGCAGCGGCGGCTCCGGCGGGCCGGACGGCCCGGCGAACGCGATTGCCGCCATGGACAACCCGTCGGGCAACGGCCTTTCCGGTCTGGCCGACTTCGATGATCGGGCCGGCGGCTTCGGCCCCGGCTTCGGCGCAAATGACGGCCGCTTCGGCGCCGATGGCCTCGGCAATGCCCACGGGTTCCACAGCGGCGGGGATCAGTCGCAGACCATGACGATGCAGGAGGCGCTCTTGGGGTCGAGCTTCACGGCGACGGGGGCGAAGGACGGCGCGGGCGGCAGCTTGGCCTTCTGGGGCCGGGCGGCGCAAGGCAGCTTCGACGGGCGCGAGGGGTCGTTCTCCCTCGACGGCGATGCCACGACGGCCATGCTCGGCGCGGACTATGCGCGGGGCAACTGGCTGGTCGGGCTGGCGCTCATGCAGAGCGCCGGCGAGGGCGGCTACCGGGATACGGGTCCCAGGCGCGACGCCGCATCCCGCGCCCTGGCGCAGTTCTGCGCGGATGCCGAAGACACGGACCCGGCAAGGCAGAGAGCCTGCGACGGCGCCATACGCGAGGGCGACGGCGATGTCGAGGCGAAATTGACGGCGGCGGTGCCCTATGCGGCGTTGCAGGCTTCGGAGCGCCTCAAGCTCTGGGGCGCGGCGGGCTACGGCACCGGCGAGGTGACGCTGAAGCCGCAGATGGGCGGCAACTACAAGGCGGACATCGACTGGACCATGGCGGCGGCGGGCCTGCGGGGCGACGTGATCGCGCCGCCCAAGGAGGGAAGCGGTCCCGCCCTTGCGGTGACCTCGGACGCGCTCTGGGCGCGCACGGCCTCGGACAAGTCGCGGGACTTGGCGGCGTCGGAGAGCGACGTGACCCGGCTGCGGCTGGGGCTGGAGGGGAGCTACCGCGTCGCCCTCGAAGAAGGCGGCAGCATAACGCCGAAGCTGGAGGTGGGTGCGCGCCATGACGGGGGCGACGCCGAGACCGGCTCAGGTTTGGAGCTCGGCGGCGGCATCGCCTGGGTCGATCCTTCGCTCGGGCTCTCGCTCGATCTTTCGGGCCGCACGCTGATCGCGCACGGCAACGACGATCTGGAGGACCGGGGCTTCGCGGCCTCGCTCGCATACGACCCGGCCCCGGCGACCAAGCGGGGTCCGTCGCTGACGCTCACCCAGGACTGGGGCGGTCAAGCGCAAGGCGGCCTGGATGCGCTGTTTACCCCCGACCCGCTGGAGGACCGCACCGGCAATGGCGAGGCGACCTCCCGCTGGGCGATGGAGGCGGCCTGGGGCCTGCCCGTGCTCGGCGGGCGCTTCACCGGCAGCCCGCATGTGGGCTTCGGCCTCGCGACGGCGGCGCGCGACTACACCCTCGGCTGGCGGCTTACGCCGGAGGCCGCGACCGCGCCCGACCTCTCCTTCGGCCTCAAGGCCACGCGCCGGGAGAGCGACGGGGCGGAGCCCGAACATACGGCCGGGTTCGAGATTACGGCGCGCTGGTAAGCGGCGCGCGCGGCGGTGATCGCATCCGCGGATCGGCATGAACCCCGCCCGGTTCCCCGGCCGGCGGGGCGGGCCGTTTCCGCGCCGGCACCGGTCGCCTGACGATGGCGCGGCGGGTGGTCGGATGGGATGCGCTCAGGGCGTGGCGCTTCATCCGCGCGAGCAAGGCGTATCGCACGGCGTGGCGGAAGCGCCGCCCGATGCCCGGCCTGCCGGAGCGCGGCCCGTTCCCCATACGCCTCCAGACCGCGGCCGATCTCGCCGCCATGGCCTGGGGCATGATGGCATGGGAGGACCCCTGTGCGGCCCTTCCGCTCTCCCCTTTCTGGTCGAGTGCCGGCGTGATGGACGGCCAGGTCGCGCGGGACGGCGCGCCGCTGGTCCGGCTCGCGGCCGAGGGCGGGGCGGCGATCACGGGGCTGCGGCTTGCCGACGGCGCGCTGATGCTCCGGATCGAGCGGCCGGGCGTCTCGGTCCCGGTCCGCCTGCCGCCCGGGACGGAATTCCCCGAGGACGGCGGGCTGCGCCTCGTGGTGGAGCGCGACGTGGCGCGCATCGAGGACGTGTGGTCCGGCCTGCCGGTCCCTCAGCCGGGGCGGGCACGGGGGACGACGGCGACGGCGAACTCCTGCTGGCGCTGGAGAGCGAGGCCGAGGGGCTCACCTGGAAGGAATACGCGGCGCGCATCTTCGAGCCGGAACTGGTCGAAGCGGAATACTATACCGGCAGCTGGATGGATGGCCGCGTCAAGCGCCGGGTATTGCCGAATCTCACGAAAGTAGCCACCGATTCTCACTCAAAGTAGCCACTGATTCTCACGAAAGTAGCCACCCGTTCTCAGCAAAGTAGCCACCCCCTGAGCGCAGCGGATTTTGGAGCGACTCAGGGAGCCGTCCTACCGCTCGGATTTTCGCGACTGGTCCGAGGGGGAAAGGATGGCACGGGGAAGGCTGCCGATGAGAAAGGTGAAGAAGATCCGTAAGCATCCGGCGGGGACCGCAGACGGTGAATCGCGGAACGTGACGGGGAGTTCCAAGGTGGGCAGGCGAGTGACGCTCAGCCCCACGGTGACGCTCACGGTGGACCGCGCAGAGACGCGGCCTCGGCCGCAGGGAAGACGGTGTCTCTGGTGAGGTCCGGCTTAGGCGGCCAGGGCCTGGTGCTGGGCTGTCTTCCAGTTCCAGGGCAGGAGCTGGTGCAGGTCGCTTTGCGGCAGATCGGCAATCTGTCCGAGAACATCGGCGAGCCAGGCCTGGGGATCGACATCGTTGAGCTTGGCGGTGCCGATGAGGGTGTACATCGCCGCCGCCCGCACTCCGCCGCGATCGGAGCCGCAGAACAGCCAGGATTTTCGTCCCAAAGCGATGACCCGAAGCGCCCTCTCGACAGCGTTGTTCGTGAGGCAGATCTGGCCGTCATCGAGGAAACGGGTGAAGCCGTCCCAGCGTCTGAGCATGTAATCCATCGCCTTGGCGACAGAGGCGTGGCGCGACAGCCTGGCACGCTCCGTGCGCATCCAGTCCTCGAGATCGGCGACGAGCGGCGCGCTCGCCTCCCGGCGCACGGCAAGGCGCTGATCGGCACTCTTGCCGTTGATCTCGCGTTCGATGTCGAACAGCGCGTCGGTCCGCTTCACCGCCTCCATCGCCAGCGGCGAGATCGGCGGCGCCTGCTCGCCGCGCCTCTTGCTCGCCGCGATATCGGCAAGCTCGTAGAACTTCCTCCGACTGTGAGCCCAGCACAGGGCCTCGATCACGGCTCCCGGCGAGCGGCCCGGCACATAGAGCCGGTTGAAGCCAGCATAGGCATCGGCTTGAAGCACCCCGGCAAAGGTCTTCAGGTGCTCGACCGGGTGATTGCCCGAACGGTCGCGGGAGTATCGGAACAGCACGGCCGGCGGATCCGGACCGCCGAACGGCCTGTCGTCACGCACATAGGCCCAAGCCCGCCCGGTGACGGTCTTGCCCTTGGCCAGCACCGGGACGGGAGTGTCGTCGCCGTGCAAGCGCCGGGCCGCAAGCACGTGATCGGCGATCAGGTCATGCAGCGGTTTCAGCGCCACGGCGCAGGCCCCGACCTGATCGGCCAGCGTCGACAGGCTCAGGTCGACCCCCTCGCGCGCGTAGCGCTCGCGCTGCCGGTTCAACGGCTGGTGCTGGCCATATTTCTCGAACACGATCGTCGCCAGAAGGTTCGGACCCGCCCAACCTCGCGGCACCGCGTGGAACGGCGCCGGCGGCTGCGAGACCTTCTCGCAATCGCGGCAGGTGAACTTCTCGCGGATCGTCTGGATCACCTTCCACCGGCGCGGGATCACCTCAAGCGTCTCGGTCACGTCCTCGCCGATCTTCGACAGCCGCTCCGACCCGCAGCACGCGCACGATGTCGGTGCAGGAACCACCACCCGCTCGCGCGGCAGATGCTCGGGGAAGGGCTTGCGCGACGGCTTGCGGCGCGTGAACCCCTTGACCTGGGTGGTCTCGGCCGCGGCTTGCTCGGCCGCGAGATCGTCCTCCGTCGCGTCCGCCGTCAGCTCGTCGAGCGCAAGCTCCAGTTGGTTGAGGAGACGCACCGTGCGCTCCGAGCGCTGCCCGTAGAGCGCACGGCGCAGCTTCTCGACCATCAGCTTCAGCGAGGTGATCTGCTCCTCGGCCGCCGTTGCCCGAGCCTCCGAGGCCGCAAGCGCCGCCTCGAGAGTTTCAACGTCGCGTCGGGCCGTGACCGTCATGGCCGGGAATGAATCAGATTCGCAGCCTCACGGCAATTGCCAATCGCGCAGGGTGATTCGCCCGGCCTCAGCCCACCCGCGACGGGCGCCAAGTGCGAACCGGGTTGCGCCACTCGATCCCCTCAAGCAGGTAGGCGAGCTGCGCCGAGCTGATCGACAGTGCGCCGCCCGATGCCGACGGCCAAGTGAACCGGCCCCGCTCCAGGCGCTTGGCGTAGAGCGAGAACCCGAGACCGTCATGCCACAAAATTTTGACGAGATCGCCGCGGCGTCCGCGGAACACGTAGAGATCCCCCGCGTGGGGATCGCGGCCGAGACCCTCCTGAACCTGAAGCGCCAGCGTGTTCATGCCACGGCGCATGTCCGTCACCCCGGTCGCCAACCACACCCGCACGCTGCCCGGGACCGGGATCATCGGCGCTCCACGACCGCAAGCACCCGCGCCAGCGCAGGGGCATCCACCGTTCCGTCAACCGTCACCCGCACGCCACCGGAAAGCGCGATCTCGATCCGCCCGGCCGCCGGCGCTGCGCCGAAGTAGCCGTCCTCCGGCGGTGCATCGCCCGACGGCGTGACAATCACCGGCACGAACCCGCCGCCCCCGGCCTCGCCATCCTCCTCGCGAAACCGACGTCGCCAATCGAACACCAGATTGGCGCGCACGTCGTTGCGCTTCGCCACCGCCGTCACCGTGGCGCCGGGCGCGTAGCTCTCCGCAACGATCCGCCGCTTGTCGGCGTCGCTCCACTTCCGGGCCCGGCGGCGTTTCCCGGCCTCGGCCTCGGCACCCAAATTCGCCTGCTGTTCATTCGACATCCGCGATCGCCTCCGTCTGCTCCACGGTGGGCACCACGGTGCCCACCACCGATCGCGAACACTCGCCGATTTTCAGCTTATCGCACAGACGGTCCCCGCCGGATGCTTACGAAGATCCTTGCGTATCATTTTGACGAGGAGCGCAGCGCGCGGGCGATCGCGGCGCACTGCGGCGTGGCGCGCCGCTCGGTGTCGCTGGTCCTGGAGCGGTTCGACGTCTCGGGCCTGAGCTGGCCGGAGGCGCGCGGGCTGGACGAGGAGGCCCTTGAGGCGGCGCTCTATCCGGACTCGCAGGACGCGCCGGCAGGGGATGTGGACTGGGCGGCGGTCGAGAAGGCGCTGTCGGGCCGCGGCGTGACGCTGATGCTTCTGTGGGAGGAGTGGCGCGAGACCCATCCCGACGGGATGAGCTACCCGACCTGGTGCCGCCGGTTCCGGGAGTGGCGGCCGCGGCGGGACGCGACGATGCGCCAGAACCGCCGTCCCGGCGAGCGTCTGTTCGTCGATTACGCCGGGATGACGGTGCCGCTTCTGGTCGACGGGGTGGCGTGCGAGGCGCAAGTGTTCGTGGCCTCGATGGGCGTCTCGGGCCGGCTCTACGCCGAGGCGACGCTGAGCCAGAAGATCGATGACTGGTGCGCCTCGCATGTGCGCTGCTTCGAGGACATGGGCTGGGCACCGCAGGCGGTTGTGCCCGACAACATCCGGGCGGCGGTGAAGGACCCGTCGCGCTACGAGCCGGTCCTGAACGAGACCTACGCCGATCTGCTCGACCATTACGGGGTCCAGGGCTTCCCGGCCCGCGTCAGGCGCCCCCGCGACAAGGGCGCCGTGGAACAGGGCGTGCTCCATATCGAGCGCCGGGTCCTGGCGCCGCTGCGCAAGCATGTCTTCCACGATCTGGCGGCGCTCAACCGGGAGATCGGGAACCGGGTCAGGAAGCTCAACGCCAGGCCCTATGCCGACGGCACCGGCGAGACCCGCGACGAGCGCTTCGAGACCGTCGACCTCCCGTACATGAAGCCGCTGCCGGACCGGCGCTGGCAGCGCACGGTCTGGCGCAAGAACACGGTCCACCCCGACTACCACATCGCGATCGACTACCGGTTCTACTCGGTCCCCTTCCAGTACATCGGCAAGGAGGTCGATGTCCGCCTGCGCGGCCAGGTGATCGACGTCTTCCACCGCGGCCGGCAGATCGCCAGCCACCTGCGGAGCAGCAGGAGGGGCCGCGCGACCACCCTCAAGGAACACCAGCCTCCGAAGCACCGGCGCGCCGGCGTCGAGGACACCCGCGCCCGGCTGGAGCGGGACGCGCGCAATATCGGCCCCCATGCCCTCGCCCTGGTGGCCGCGATCATGGATCGCAACCCCAATCCGGAGTTCGGCTTCCGCTCCTGCTACGGCGTCCTCCGGCTGGCCAACGGCCACGAGCCGGACCGCTTCGACGGCGCCTGCCGCTACGCCATGGAGCTCGGCTCGGCGTCCTATCGCGGCCTCGACAACATCCTGCGCACCGGCGCCGATCTCGCCGACGCCCAGCAGCCCGAGACCGTGCCCATCGACCACTCGAACATCAGAGGACCGGAGTACTATCGATGACCGACAACACTGGCATATCCCACCCGCTGGCCCAGCGCATCGCCTCATTGCGCCTGCCCGGCATGCACGCCGCCTTCCTCGAACAGATGGCGCGCCACGATCTCGACGACATGCCGTTCGAGGAGCGCCTCGGGCTGCTGATCGACCGCGAGATCGCCGAGCGGCGCTCCCGCGCCCTGCAACGGCGCCTGAAGAAGGCCCAGCTCCGCCACTCCGACGCCTGCTTCGAGGACATCAACCTCAGCCGGCCCCGCGGCCTCGACCGCAGCGTCGTCCTCGGCCTCGCCGACTGCGCCTGGGTCCGCAACGGCGCCAACATCCTCATCACCGGCCCGTGCGGCACGGGCAAGAGCTGGGTCTCCTGCGCGCTCGCCCACAAGGCGTGCCTCGAAGGCCACCAGGCCCAGTACCAGCGCGTCCCCCGCCTGCTCACCGAGCTGCGGATCGCGCACGGCGAGGGCACCGTGCCGAAGCTCTACCGCGACCTCGCCCGGATCGAGGTCCTGATCCTCGACGACTGGGGCCTGGCCCCCATCGACGCCGCGCGCGGCCGCGATCTCCTCGAAATCCTCGACGACCGCTTCGGCCGCCGCTCGGTGATCGTCACCTCGCAACTGCCGGTGGCCGACTGGCACCGGCAACTCAATGATCCGACCCTGGCCGACGCGATCCTCGATCGCCTCGTTCACGGCGCCATCCGCTTCGAGCTGCACGGCACGTCCATGCGCACCGACGACGCCGGCGCCGGAACGAAGGCATGAACGCGGTGAGGGAGCGCCGCGCGGAGCGCGGCGCCTGCGTCGCTCCGCTCCGGGGCGTCCGTGCCAGACGAGACGGTGTGCCACAGCATGGTGCGCGCGCGCCGCTCCGACTCGTGAGGGGTCACGCGTCGCGCGCGCACCATGCCCCACCGCCTTGCCGCCAAGCCTTCGGCGATGGTATCGATGACGGAGAAACTGACGGGGGAATCCTGCCGACAGCAACGTAAGCGCGTCGCTTCGCTCCGGGGTGGTCACCAGGGTGGCTACTTTGCTGAGAATCGGTGGCTACGTTGGATGAGAATCACCGGCTACATTGGTGAGAATCGGCAGGTATCGAGGGCAAGGACCGTCCTGAAGCGGTATCGCGACATGGCCTCCGGAAAATAGACGCCGGACCGCACGACCGGCGCGGGGCGGATTTTGTCCGCCGTCTCCCCCTTGTCAGGGCGCGCTGAAGGTCACCGTCCCTTACTTTCTCACGCCAACGGTCCTTCCCGGCGGGCCGCGTTCGCGCCGGGGTTCGGCTGTTCGTCAGCCACCGTCGTCGCCGTCGACACGCGGGCGCGGCCGCTCCCGCCGCGGACCTGCCGTCTGGATCGCCGTGACGTATGCATCCGGCGTGGGCCGTCTGTGCGAGACGGTGAGTTTCGGCGAGTTTGAGCGATTGGAAGTGGGCGCCCTTCTGGTGCCCACCGTGGTTCACGCGGAGACGATCGCCGATGTTGAATACGGAAGGGAATACGAGGGCCGGGGACGACGGTGGGACACGTCGTCGAGCGCGACGGTGGAGCGAAGCCGAGAAGCGTCGGATCGTTGCGGAGAGCTATGCGTCCGGCGCGACGGTGTCGGCGGTGGCGAGACGCCACGACATGAACGCCAATCTGTTGTCCGACTGGCGGCGCCAGTTTCGCGAGGCGGGTGGCGAGGCCCGCTCCAGCGCCTTCGTTCCGGTGGTCGTCGCGCCGTCCGCCGAGGTGATTTCGGACGATGGCGGCGCTGCGGCGTCGGACGGGCGGATGGAGATTGTGCTGGACGGTCGCTTGCGGGTGGTTGTCGACGCGACGGTCAATGCCCCGGCGCTGGCCCGGGTTCTGGCGGTTCTCGAACCCCGATGATCCCGGTTCCGGCCGGTGTCCGGGTCTGGCTGGCGACGGGCGTGACGGACATGCGGCGCGGCATGAACACCCTGTCCCTCCAGGTCCAGGAGGGTCTTGGGCGCGACCCCCATGCGGGGGACCTCTATGTGTTCCGCGGCCGTCGAGGCGACCTGGTCAAGATTTTGTGGTTCGACGGCCTCGGAATATCGCTCTACGCCAAGCGCCTGGAGCGCGGCCGGTTCCCGTGGCCATCGACTGGCGACGGTGCGTTGTCGATCAGCGCCGCCCAGCTCGGCTACCTGCTCGAGGGGATCGATTGGCGCAACCCGGTGCGGACCTGGCGGCCGTCGCGGGCGGGCTGACCCGCAACAAAATGACTCACCGGGGCGATTGTTGTGGCGACGAATCGGGCCATGTGATTCGTTGCGCACATGAACGGCAGCCCCGACATCGATCGCCTCAAGGAGGCCCTCGCGACGGCCGAGGCGCGGGCCGCGAACGCCGAGGCGAAGGTGTCCGATGCCGAGGCCGAGATCGCCTTCCTGAAGCTGACCGTCGAGAAGCTGCGGCGGGAGCTGTTCGGCCAGCGCTCGGAGCGCAAGGAGCGTCTTCTCGACCAGCTGGAGCTCACGCTCGACGAACTGGAGACCAGCGCGACCGAGGACGAGTTGGCCGCCGAACAGGCGGCTGCCGGAACGACGCAGGTCAAGGGGTTCACCCGCCGCAAGCCGACGCGCAAACCCTTCCCCGATCACCTGCCGCGCGAGCGCGTGGTGGTGCCGGGGCCGACATCCTGCGCGTGCTGCGGCTCGGACAAGCTGTCGAAGATCGGTGAGGACGTGACCGAGACGCTGGAGGTGATCCCGCGCCAGTGGAAGGTCATCCAGACGGTGCGCGAGAAGTTCACCTGCCGCGATTGCGAGAAGATCAGCCAGCCGCCGGCGCCGTTCCACCCGACGCCGCGCGGCTGGGCGGGTCCCAACCTGCTGGCGATGATCCTGTTCGAGAAGTACGGGGCGCACCAGCCGCTGAACCGCCAGCGCGACCGCTACGCGCGCGAGGGCGTCGACCTCAGCCTGTCGACCCTGGCCGACCAGGTGGGCGCGTGCACGGTGGCGCTGAAGCCGCTGCACGATCTGATCGCGGCCCACGTTCTGTCGGCGGATCGTCTGCACGGCGACGACACGCCGGTGCCGGTGCTGGCCAAGGGCAAGACCGATACCGGGCGGGCCTGGGTCTATGTGCGCGATGACAAGCCGTTCGGTGGGCCGGATCCGCCGGCGGCGCTGTTCCGCTACTCGCGGACCCGCTCGGGCGATCACCCCTACGAGCACCTTCGGGATTTTGCCGGGCTGCTTCAGGCCGACGCCTATGCCGGGTTCAACCGGCTTTACGCGGCCGACAGATCGCCGGGGCGGGTGATCGAGGCTCTGTGCTGGGGTCATTCGAGACGCAAGTTCTATGAACTCGCCGACATCGCGGCCGGCAAGAGGCGCGGCAAGCACGCGCCGCCGATCTCGCCGCTGGCGTTGGAGGCGGTGACGCGGATCGATGCGCTGTTCGATATCGAGCGCGAGATCAACGGCCAGTCCGCCTGGCGCCGTCTCGCGGTGCGCCGTGAGCGCAGCGCGCCGCTTGTCGCCGCCTTCGAGGCATGGATGCGGGCCGAGCGTGCGAAGCTCTCCCGCCACTCCTCCGTGGCCCGGGCGATGGATTACATGCTGAAGCGCTGGAAGGGCTTTACCCGCTTCCTTGACGACGGCCGCATCTGCCTGACGAACAACGCGGCGGAGCGCGCGCTTCGTGGTATTGCCCTGGGAAGACGGAGCTGGCTGTTCTGCGGCTCGGACCGTGGCGGCGTGCGGGCGGCGGCCATGTATACGCTGATCGGCACCGCCAAGCTCAACGGTGTCGATCCGCAGGCCTGGCTCGCCGACGTGCTCGGCCGCATCGCCGAAACTCCGCAAAGCCGGCTGGACGAACTCCTTCCGTGGAACTGGCAGCCCGCGCAGTGCCTCGATCGGGCCGCCTGAACCCACCCTCACGTCGCCTTCCGGCACACATCTCCCCGATCCGATGGTCTGACTGACCCCGCGGGTCCGGCCCGGCCTTCGTCTTCCTGTCATTCACCGTCGACCGCAAAGGCGCGGCCACTCCCACTCCCGCCAAATACCTCCACGCCCGAACCAACGTGACCGTCACTGACGGCCTTCACCGGATGCATACGCCGTGACCGCCGCTGACGGTCTTCACCGGATGCGCCCGGCGCCGTCGTGCGTGTGCCTGCCGTCATCGCGGCGCCGGCGATCGGCATCCGGCGGACGGACACGGTTGCCGATTCTCGATATGGCCGTCGATTCCCGCCCGTCCGGGCCGCCGTAGAGGGGGGCGATCCGGTCCCGGCCCGCCGGTGCGGTCCGATCCTGCCCGGCTGCGAATTCGCAGTCCCGGCGGCGCCCGTCGCCGCCTGGCGGCGACTGGCGGCCAAACCGAGGGACGGTTTTCGGCGCCTGAAAATCGTACCTATGCCCTGCCGTTCCTCTCCGTTTCATTGACCGCATGTGTGCCCCGGATCGCGGGGCCTGTCCCGGCCCCCCCCCGATCGGGTCCGGGACAGGTTTCCGGGCCGGGCGCGATGCGGACCGAACGGGAGACGGACATGACGGTGAACGAGACGGAGTATCTGACCGCGCGCGAGGCGGCGGCGCATCTGGGGCTGTCGACGCGCACGCTCGACCGCTACCGGGTGACGGGCGAGGGGCCGGTGTTCCTGCGCTTCGGCGGCGGGGTGCGCTATCTGCGCGAGGACCTCGACGAATGGGCCAGGACGCGCCGGCGCAGGTCCACCTCCGACGACGGCACGGGCGAGCGCCCGGCGCTGCCGGGGGCGCCTGCCCCGGACCCCGATCCGGGGGACAGTTCCGCCTCCTCCGCTCCCGGCTCGCGAGCCGTGAAGCCGGGCCGTGCGCGGCGGCCGAGGAACGGATCGAACGATCCCGGGAAAGGAGAGACGCAATGAGGGCGGCGGCGAAGAGGATGCCGGGCGCCGGGAACCGCGCCGGCATGGACCGTTCGAACGCCGCGATGCGCGCGGTCGCCGTCACGATTATCGCCATGGCCGCCATGATGGCCGGCACGGATATCGCGCTGGCGACGACGGACACGACCTTCGACGCGCCGCTCGACACGGTGTCCGACATCGTGGGCGGCACCGGCGGCCAGCTCGCGGCGGCGCTCGCCGTGGGCGCGGCGCTGGTGGGCTCGGTGCTGCGCTTCAACGCCATGCAGCTGATGGGCGCGGTCGGCGTCGGCATTGCCGCGGGCGCCGGCACCGGGATCGTCACCGGCCTGGTCGGCACGGCCATTATCTGAACCGTAGGTCGGCAGCCGTGAACGACACCGCCCGCCATACGATCCCGCGCCGTCTCGACGACCCGGAGCGCTGGCTGTTCTGGACCGTCGACGAGGCCGCCGCGCTGATGGGGCCTGCCCTGCTCGGGCTCGCCGCCAACCAGTTCGTTCCGGGGCTGGTGGCCGGCATCGGCGGCTGGCTCGTACTCAGGCGGGTGAAGCGCGGCGGCGGGGCCAACATCGCGCGCTACGCCCTCTACTGGTTCCTGCCCGACTTCGTGCTGCGGCTCAAGGCGACGCCGCCGAGCCATCTCCGGCGCTTCGCCGGCTGAGGCGGGAGCGATGCGCCGTGTCGATCTCGACCTCGCCGTTCGCCGGGTGCGTGACGTGCGGCTCGCCCTTGCCGGGCTGCTGGTGCTCTCGATGACCGCCAACCTGGCGCTCACCGTGGGCTTCGCCGGACGCGAGACCGCGACGGTGCTGGTGCCGGCTTCGGCCGGACCCTCCTGGGCGGTCGGCGGCAGCGGCCCCGGCGAGGGCCGCGCCGGGGCGCGGTATCTCGAAGACATGGCGCGCACGGTGGCGGTGACCCTGCTCACCCTCACCCCGGAGAACGCGGCCCATGTGCGGCAGGCGGTGGCGCGTCTGGCGCATCCCTCGGCTCGCGGCGCGATCGGCGCCTGGGTCGAGGCCGAGGCGTCCCGCATGGCCGGGCGCGATCTCGCCAGCGCCTTCTATCCCGACGGTATCGAGGCCGACCCCGCGCGGCTCGCGGTGGAGATATCGGGCGAGCTCGTGACCTGGATTGGCCGCGAGGAGGCGGCGCGCGAGGACCGGCGCTACCGGCTCGCCTTCCGCATCGACGCGGGACGCATCGGGCTCCTGCGCTTCGAACAACTGGAGAACCGCAAATGACGCTCTTTCCCCTGCGGAGGCGGCTCGCGCTGCCGCTCGCGGCGCTGCTCTTCCATATGGGCGCTCTCGCCCTGCCCGCGCCGGCGTCGGCGATGCAGATCCTGGAGGCGGCCGACCATGCCGAGCTCGCGGCGGAGATCTCGGTGACGGAAGTGAACCGCATCGCGCTTGTCGGCGACAGGATCGCGCGGGTGGTGCGCGCGCCGGACGGCTACGCGGTCGAGCACGACGCGGTATCGGGCGACCTCTTTCTCAGGCCCGTGGATGCGGCGAACCCGGCCGCGGCCCCCACCCCCGCCACGCTGTTCGTCGGCACGGAGCGCGGCTTCACCTACCGGCTTACGCTCACGCCCTCGGACCGCGGCGCCGCCCAAATCCTGATCCGCAATGCCGACGCGCTGCCGGACATGGCGGCCGGAGCTTCGAGAAGCCCGGTATCGGCAAGCGATCCTCACATAGCCATGTTGGTAAAGCTGGTGCGCGCGGTGGCGCGGCGCGAGCCGCTGGGCGGATACGACATATTGGCCGGCGGCGGTTCACTGGATGCCGGCGTCCGGCCCGCTGCCGGCCTGACGCTCATCGAGACCTGGCGGGGCCCGCGCTTGCGGGCGCTCGTGTTCGAGGCCGGCCGTTCCGCGCCGCTGGGCGAGGACGGGCTCGCGGACCTCGCCGGGACCATCGGGGAAGGCTTGTCCGGCGGCCGGGTTGCCGCGCTCTGGCTCGCCGCACCCGGCACGGGACCGGCGGGCGGGCGTCTGGCGGTGGCGGTCGTGGAGACCGTTCGCATGGAGACCCCGCGATGAGCGCCGGGCGGAATGCCGATCCCGCCGCGGCCGATGTCGTGCGCCGGCGCCAGCTGCTGCTGTTCTCCGTCATCGCGGCGGTCGCACTGGTCGCGCTGGCGGCCTGGCTCGGCATGGGCGGCGGCGGCAAGCCGGCGCCCAGGGGCGGCATCGAGGCCGGGATCGTCGAGCCGGACATGGCCGAGAAGGTGTGGACCCGGCGTTCCGAGGCCCGGCTCGGCGAGATCGAGACGCAGCTCGGCGAGATGCGCCGGGAGGCGCGCACGCTCCGCACCGACAACGACCGTTTGCGCGCGGCGCTGGAACGGGACGCCGCCGACGCGCGCAGGGTGATCGACAAGCAGGCGGCCATGATCGCCGACCTCGAAGCCCGTCTCCGGACGCCCGCTCAGCCGGACGGCGCGCCGTCCCTCCCGCAGGCCGGCCACGGCGGCGCAGGCGACGGTTATTTCCGGGTTCCGTCCGCGACATCCCCGTCCGGCAATGGCGGGCAGGCGCAACCGGCCGCGCCCGTTCCCATGATCGAGACCTTCGAGCTGAAGGACGGGCCGCAATCGTCGCTGAACGGTTCCCGCAGCGGTCCCGGATCGGGGTCCGGGACAGGCCCCGAGCTCGTCGCCGGCGCCGTGGCCAAGCCGGTCTCGGCCTGGCTGCCGGCGGGCGCCCATGCCGAGGCCGTGGTGCTGGCGGGCGTCGACGCCTCGGCCGGCATCTCCTCCCAGGGCGATCCCCGCCCCGTGCTGATGCGTATCACCGGCCCGGCCTGGACCGCCGCCGAGGACGGCACCGCCCTGCAGGTCGATATCGACGGCTGCACCGTCACCGGCGCCGCCCATGGCGACCTCTCTTCCGAGAAGGTTTATGTGCGGCTCCGCACGATGACCTGCGCCGTGCCCGAGCCGGGCACAGGGGAACACCCTGGTGCGGTGGTTGAGACCGACGTCGCGGGGTTCGTCGCGGGTTCCGGCAAGACCGGGGTGCGCGGTCCTGTGGTGAGCCGCGAGGGGGCGCTGGTCGAGAAGGCGTTCCTTGCCGGGATGATCTCGGGCGCCGGCCAGGGCGTGGCGCAGGCGTTCCAGCCCCAGGCGGTCGCCACCGGCGCCGGCGGCGCCGCGGTCGCCAACACCGCGCTCTCCGACATTGGCCGGGCCGGTCTCGGGGCGGGCGCGTCCTCGGCGGGCCAGAAAGTAGCCGATTACATGATCCGGCGGGCCGAGCAGTACCAGCCGGTGATCCAGCTCCAGGCCGGTACGAAGGTGACGCTGGTCTTCCTCGAAGGCGCGCGAATAGACGGCCGGGCCGTCAGCAAGAAATCCGCACAGGGAGAGAACTGAGATGACCATGAAGATCGAATGCGCGCGCCGGCCGTCGCTGGCTGTCATCGCCCTTGCGGCCCTGGTGCTGGCCGGCTGCTCGTCGGGGCATGTCGGCGAGGACTGGCAGTGCCCGCTGGCGGCGGGTGGGTCCTGCGCCAGCGTCGCCGCCGCCGATCCGGCGGTGCCGAAGGCGGGCGCCGCGCGAACAACGGCGCCGGGACAGCCGATCCGGCTGCTGCCCCGCGATGTGGAAACAGAGCGAGTCGACACGTCATCGATGGAACCCCGGTCCTGCGAGACGGCGTGCGGCTTCGGTCCCTTCGCCTGGCTTGCAAGGCTGTTTGGAGAAACGGATGACCATCGCCGGGGCTCGGCGAATGCCGGATCGGCAACGGACGATTCCGCAGCCGCCGTGGTGACAGGCGATGCCCGGTCCATGGCTTCCGATGCCGCCCTTCCGGCCGAAACACTTCTGAGCGAAGCCGCGTCCGGCGATGACGGCCCCGTCGATGCCGACCTGCGCGGCGACGATCTCAGGACGGGCGAGGTGGTGGCGCGCATCTGGATCGCACCCTTCGTCGATGCCGGCGGCGTCTACCGCGAGGCGTCCCATGTGCGGGTCGTGCTGGAGCCGGCCGGCTGGAGGCTGCCGTAATGGCCTCGGGCGCGCTGTCCCGGCTGCTGGAGATGTTCGAGGGTCCCGAGGCGCCGGGTCCGTGGACGCCGCCGGCGATGCCGGCCGCGCTGCACGTGCTCTTGCCCTGGCGCGCCTTCGACGAGTCGAGCGAGCTCTACGTCAATGCGGGCTCGGTCGGCTTCGTGCTGGAGCTGCCGCCCTTCGCTGGGATCGACGCGGAGACACTGGGCGCGCTCGCCGGCACGCTGGCCGACGCCGCGCCCGAGCGCTGCACCATCCAGGCGATCCACTGGGCGAGCCCGCGCTTCGGCGCCGCCGTCCGCGCCTGGGCCGAGCCGCGCGTCGGAACGGCACCTCGCGACGGCACAGGAAGCGCCCTTTCCCGCATGGGCGAGCGCCGCCGCGAGCTGCTGGCGCCCGGCGGCTGGCGCAGGCTGCATGACGGCGGACCGCCCTTCACGCTCTCGGACTACCGGGTCTTCGTCACCGCCTGTCTCGCCGGCCCGCCGGGTCCGGCGTCGGAGACCGCGCTCGGCGCGTTCCGCCGGGCGCTGGAGGGGACGCTGGCGTCGGCCGGGGCGACGGCCCGCCGGCTGGAGCCGGACGGGTTGCTGTCGCTCGCGGCCGAGCTCGCCGCACCCGATATCGCGGGACTGCACGACGGCGGGACCGAGCGCCCGGTCCGCCGCTGGGCGCCGCGCGATCCCCTGCACGAACAGTGCATCGCGCCCGGCCGGGCGCTCTCGGTCCATCCCACCGGCCTCACCTTCCACCATGGAGGAACGCTCCAGTCCGGTGGAACACACCGGTCCCCGGACGGCGCGTCCGGCGGGGACGGCGCGTCCGGCGAGGACATCGCCGTCCGGGTGCTCAGCGCCCTCACCTTTCCCGAGGTCTGGCCGGGCTGGCGCGGCAACGCGCTGATCGGCGACTTCCACAGGGACTTCCTCCAGCCCGGCTGCCCCGTGCTGACCTGCCTCACCGTCATGACCGGCGATGCCGCCTCGGGCGAGAAGGCCTTCCTCAAGGCGGCCCGGGCGACGCAACAGGCCGGGACCGGGATTGCAAGGTATCTCCCCGGCCTGCCCGAGAAGGCGCGCGACTGGCAGGCGGTCACCGAACGGCTCAAGGACGGCGAGCGGCTGGTCCGCGCCTGCTACATGGCGGCGGTCTATGCGCCCATGGACACGCTCGACGAGGCCGAGCAGGCGGTGCGGGCGATCCATCACGGCCAGGGCTGGCGGGTCGGGGCCGAGCGCTACATGCAGCTGCCGTCCTGGCTCGCCTGCCTGCCGATGGCGTCGGCCGGCGGGCTCGACGCCGATCTGGAGCGCATGGGCCGGATGAAGACCCTGCTGACGTCGAGCGCGGTCAACCTCGCCCCGCTGCACGGCGAGTGGCGGGGGCAGCCCGCCAATCCCGACAATCCGCCGGCGCTCTTCCTGATCGGCCGCCGCGGCCAGCCGGCCTGCTGGTCGCCCTTCGCCAACGAGGCCGGCAACTACAACGTCGCGGTCACCGGCAAGTCCGGCTCGGGCAAGTCGGTGCTGATGCAGGAGCTGGTCACCGGCCTGATCGGCGCCGGCGGCGAGGCCGTGGTGATCGACGACGGACGGTCGTTCCAGCACACGGCCGAGGCCCTGGATGGTGCGTTCATCGCCTTCGGCAAGGACCCGGCCTGCCTCAACCCCTTCGCCATGATCGATGCCGGGACCGCAGTGCATGACGGCGACTACCGCGAGGAGTGCTTCGCCATGCTGGCCGGGGTCATCGGCCGCATGGCCCGGCGCCGGGGAAGCATAGACGACATCGAGGCGGCGCTGATCGCGGAAGCCATCGCTTCCGCCTGGGACGAGGCCGGCAACGACGCCGATCTGGGCACGGTCCGGAAGAACCTCGAAGCGCGCGACGACCGCCGCGCCGCCGACATGGCGACCTCGCTCGGCCCCTGGTGCCCCGGCGGTGCCATGGGACGGCTCTTCGCGGGCTCGAACGTCCCCGACCTGGAGAACGCGCTCACCGTGTTCGAGCTCGCCGAACTCAAGGGCCGGGGCGACGTCCAGGCGGTGGTGCTGATGCTGGTGGTCTTTCTCGCGACCCAGCGCATGTATCACGGGCCCCGTACAAGGGCGAAGGCGATCGTCATCGACGAGGCCTGGGACCTGCTCTCGGGCGAGGACTCGAGGGCCTTCCTCGAAGGCGCGGCGAGACGCGCCAGAAAATACCGGGGCGCGCTGGTCACCGGCACCCAGTCGGTCAACGACTACTACGCCAACCCGGCGGCGCGGGCCGCTTGGGAGAACTCGGACTGGGTGATCTTCCTCGCCCAGAAGGACGAGTCCGTCGAGCTGCTGAAGTCCGAGAAGCGCATCCATTGCGATCCCGGCATGGAGCGCGCCTTGAAGAGCTTGACCACGGCGGACGGCCGCTATGCGGAACTGGTGCTGCACGGCCCCGACGGCTGGCGGGTGGCGCGGCTGGTGCTGGATGCCTGGTCGGTGGCGCTGTTCTCGTCGCGCGGTCCCGCCTTCGCCGCCGTCGAGCGGCTGAAGGCGCAGGGGCTCGCCACGGTCGAGGCCATCGACCGGCTCGCGGGGGACGGTCCCCTCACTGACAACGCTCGTCCCGCAGGGGATGCCGCCCCTGCCGCTGCCAAACAATCCGGAACGACAGAACGGAAGGGAGGAACCGAATGACAGCAAGAATCACGGGCGCCGGGACCGCTGCCCGTCCGCTCGCCTGGCCGGACGACCCGGAGGGCGTGACGGCGGCGGACATCGACTTCGAGGCGCTGGCCCATGTGCTGGCCAATACCTGCCGCCGGGGCGGTTGCTGCCGGCAGTATCACTCGGTGGCGGCCCATGCGGTGATCGTCTCGGAGGAGATCGAGGCGCTCGACGGGCTCGGGGACGAGGACCGCCGCACACTCGCGCTGCACGCGCTGTTGGCGAATGCGCCGTCGGCCTGGCTCCGCGGCCGGCTGCCCGACTCGCAGCGGGCGGCAGAACGCGCCGGACGGCTCGCCACGGGGATCGAGACGGCAGTCCGCGAGGCCGCCGGGCTCGACGCCATACTGGATGAGGACCATGGCGAGCTCCTGCGCTTCGTCACCCGCATGGCCGCGGCTGCCGAGCGCCGAGACCTGCTCGATGCCAACGCGGCTTCCGGCATCGCCTTCCCGCCGCTGAAGCGGCGCATCCGCCCGATCCCGCCCGACAAGGCGGCCGAGGCCTGGCTCGCCCGCTTCCGGGCGCTCGCCGGGCCGGAGGCCGAGCGGCTGAGGCGCGGCGCCACCTCCGGCTCGGGCGCCGGGACAGGAGATGTCGAACCGGACAGCGGCTCGCCGGAAGGCGCGTCGGATGCGCCGCGAGGCTGACCCGATGCGTTCCGACTCCGCCTGGCCGGTGCTTGTCTCCGCCATGCTGCTCTCGGGCGCGATGGCGGCGGCGATCGCCGCCGGCGTGCTGCGTTACGGGGTCGAGCCGCCGCCGGGCATCGCCGGCGTCCGGCTCGCGGAGATGACGGCGGCCTGGACGACGCGGGCGGCCGCCGAGGGTGTCTCCGCCGAGGCCGTCCGCGCCTGGGGCGCGGCACTGGAGACCGCCCTCGACCGGGTGGCGCGGGACCACGGCGTGGTGCTGCTGCCGGCCCGGGCGGTCGCCGCCGGCGCGCCGGACATGACCCCGCAGGTCGAGGCGATGCTGACGGCCATCCTGGCGGGAGGCGGCTCCGGACCATCTTCGATCTCCGGCGGAGAGCGGCCGTGACCGCATCGCGTCCGATCTTCGCCCGGCGGGACGGGCATGCGCGCCGCCGCCGGATCGGGCTCGCGGTCATGGCCGCCCTGGCGGCGCTGTGGCTCGGTGCCGCCTCGCGGGTCCATGTCAACGCCAGCTGGTCCGACGAGGCCTGGGGCTATGCCGCTTTCCCGTTGTTCGGCGAAAACCTGAAGATCGGCGACCGGGTGCTCTTCGAGCCGCCGGCTTCGGTGGGCTCTCCGGTCCCGTATCTCAAGACGGTGCGCGGCCTGCCGGGCATGCGCATCGAAATCGGACAGGATAGGACGGTCTTTCTGGATGACGTTGCGGTCGGCCGTGCCAAGACGCATGCGCTGGACGGGCGGCCGCTCGAAGCCATCGCGCCGGGGATCATTCCGCCCGGCCGTTACTTCCTCCACGCCGACCATCCCGACAGTCACGACAGCCGCTATGCCGAAATCGGCCTCGTGCCGCGCGCGCGCATTCTCGGCCGCGCCGTGGCCCTGCCGGACCTGCCCTGGATCGGCCTGAAGGGGCCGCTGGTCGGGCCGGAGGATATCCGCAAGGGCGAAGCGTCGGAGGCACGGCGATGACGCGCGCCGCCTCCGCGATCCTTGCCGTCCTGCTGGCGACCATGCCCGTCGCAGCGATAACGCCGGACGCATCGGCAAGGGACCTGGGCGTGCGCGGCGCGACCTGGCCGGTGGCCGAGCCCGACCTGCTCATCCAGATCGAGACGCGCCTCCTGCAAATGCAGCAGTCCGGCGCGCTGGTGCGGCTGGAAGAGGAAGCCCGCATCCGCGCCCGGCGGCAACTGGAGGAACCCGAGCCGGTTCCCGGCATCGCGCCGGCAACCGAGGAGCGCAGCCGCCCGTTCGATCCCGCCATCACGGTCGCGCGGGACATCCGCACGCCCGACGGCACGCTCATCGCCGCCGCCGGCACGCGGGTCAACCCGCTGGAGCATCTTCCGCTCACACGCGCCTTGCTGTTCATCGACGGCCGCCGCGAGGCCGAAGTCGCCTGGGCGCTCGCTCATGACCGCCCGGCGAAGATCGTGCTGCTCGCCGGGCGTCCGTTCGATCTCATGCGCCGCCACCGCCGGCCCTTCTTCTTCGATACCGGCGGCAGGCTCGCCGCGCACTTCGGCATCGCGGCCACGCCGACGCTGGTCGTACAGGACGGAAGCCGGCTCCGGCTCACCGAAATCCCCATCGCGGAGACCGAACAGGAGGACTGAGACCATGCTGACCGTCAATCGCGCGACCCTGGTGGGCCACATCGGGCGCGATCCCGAGATCCGCGCCCTGCCGAACGGCGGCAAGGCGGCCACATTCTCGCTCGCCACTTCCGAGAAGTGGACCGACCGGGAGGGCAAGCCGGCCGAGGCTACGGACTGGCATCGGGTGGCCGTCTACGGCGCTTCCGTCGAGATCGTCGAGACCATGCTGAAGAAGGGCGATCCCGTGATGGTCGAGGGGCGCATCGCCACGCGCAAGTACAGCGACCGGGAAGGCACCGAACGCAGCGTCACCGAGATCGTCGTCGCCGGACCGCAGGGCATGGTCAACGTCCTCAGTCCGCGGAAGGCGGAGAATCCCGGATCGGGGTCCGGGGCAGGCGACCAAACATGATTCGGCGCTTCCTTCCCCTGGCGGCGCTGGTCATGGCGACCGTCCTGTGGGCCGGCCCGGTTTCGGCGCAGTCCTGCACCGGGCGGTTCGTCAACCCGATCTCGGACGTCTGCTGGGAGTGCCTGTTCCCGATCTCCATCGGCCCGCTCACCATCGGGAGCGTTGGCGGCGTGGTCGACACGCCCAACCCGTCCTCGCCGATCTGCTTCTGCGGTTCCCCCATCCCCCGCATCGGATTGTCCTTGGGGGTCTGGGAGCCGGCGCGGCTGGTCGACGTCACCCGCACGCCCTGGTGCTTCCCCAACCTGGGCGGGCTCACCATCGATCCGGGCCTGCCCGCCGCGCGGGGCCGCACCGGGTCTTCCGGCGGCGACGGCGCCAAGGGCTCGGTCTGGCACGCGCACTACTACATGTATCCGCTGCTCTCCTGGATCGGGGTGCTGCTCGATCTCGGCTGCCTGGAGGGCGGAAGCCTCGACATCGCCTGGGCCTCGGAGCTCGACCCGGCCTGGCTCGACGACGAACTCAGCTTCCTGCTCAATCCCGAGGCGGCGCTGTTCGCCAACCTGCCGGCGCAGGCGGCGTGCGCGGCCGACTGCGCGGCGGCCTCCGTCGGGCTGCCGCTCGATCCGCTGTTCTGGTGCGCGGGCTGCCAGGGCGGGATGTATCCGCTGACCGGCAACGTGGCGGCCCATGTGGGGGGCGTGCAGGCCTCGCTGCTGGCGGCACAGCGTCTGGTCTACCGGCTCCACCGGGCGGGCCTCGCCTGGGGCAGCTCGGGCTCGCAGGCGCTGTGCGGGCGCTACCCGATGCCGGTGATGAAGAAGTCGCAGTACCGCTGGCAGATGACCGAGCCGGTGCCGGCAACCACGCCGATGACGGGCTGCAACCCGACGGGACGCTCCTCGGTCCTCTGGGAATCGCTCCGCGAACTGCCGGTCTCCGGCGAGAGCTTCGGCTACCTACTGTTCAGAAAACGCTCGTGCTGTTTGCTCTGAGCCCGATGAAATCCAATGCCAATCGAACCGCTGACGATGCCATGACGACCATCTCTTCACGACCCGGAACCGCTCTCCTGCTCACGGCCTTGCTGCTGCTCGGCGCCTGCGCCTGTCCGGCCCGGGCGGATGAGAGGCCGCGAACCGCGACGCCTGAAGCCGATGCCGGACGACTGGTCGAGGAAGTCCTGCGCAAGGTGGGCGGCGAAGGCGAGGACTCGCTCGGCGAGTGGACGCGATCCATCATGGACCGCGCTCTGGAACGCACGGGAGAGACCGCGCGGCGGACCGTTCCGGACGGATCGAAGAGCAACCCGGCCCCGCTCCCGGCCGAACGCCATGCGGGCGTATTGGCAGCCGGACGGCCCGCCTCGGCGGAGGTCCTGATCTTCACCAGCCTGTCGGTGCCGGCGGCGAGCTGGCGGCAATGGGCGCGGGACGCGGCCCGGACGCGCGCAGCGCTGGTGCTGCGCGGTGTCGGCGCTGGCGGTTTGCGCGAGACCGCGAAGCGCATCGGCGCCCGTCTTGGCGATCACGAAGCGGGCGTCGCCATCGACCCGCGCCTGTTCCGCCTGTTCGGCATCGAGCGCGTGCCCGCCGTGGTCGTCGTGCCGGGGGGCGTGCCGCCCTGCAAGAGCCGGGGCTGCACCGATGACCCCGCGCCGCCGCACGATCTGGTGACCGGCAATATCGGCCTCGTCGCGGCGCTGGAGGCTGTCGCCGCCGAGGGCGAAGCGGGACGCGCGGTCGCTCGGGCGCATCTCGAACGGCTGACGGGGGACGGGCAATGAGCGCCCAGAGGATATTCCGGAAGCCGCGGGCGCCGCTTGCGGCCCACCTGTTCGGCTGTACGCTCATGGCGGCCGTGTTCGCCTTCCTGCTCTGGATCGTCTTCGGCGGAGCCGCACGGGCCGAGGACCCCAAGGCTGCGGCGCGCGCCATCGGCAACGCGGGGACCGCAGCGGCAACCGCCATCGCGCGGGATTCGTCGAACGCCGCCAATGTGCCGGGCTATGCGGGCACGAACGTCCCCGAGCGCCATATCGGCGCGAATGCGCTGGAGACCGAGGGCCGGGCGCGGCTCGCCGACCCGGACGATCCGGGCGGGCGAGCCGGCCGCAACGTGATCGAGGGGGTGACGGTGCGCCCGGACGTGCCGGTGACGGCGGGCGATCCCGGCGTCGCGCGCGGCAAGGCCATCGCCGCCGATCCCGGCAATGCCGCCCATGGCGCGGGCAATCTCGCCTCGGGCAGCGTGGCCGATTGCGGCGCGGACCTCCCGGACGCGAACCGCGGCGGGAGCTGCGGTGCCGTGCGCTGGTGCGTCGGGGCCGGCTGCGAGACGGTCGAGCCGGAGGCCAATACCGGCTTCGTCGAGGCGACCACCCGGCTCAACATGGCGCTGGAGCTGGGCGGCGAGGCGTTCGACCGCGGCAACCTCCGCTTCTTCACCGGCAAGCGCCGGGCCTGCCATATCAAGCTGTTCGGGCTCGCCAACTGCTGCAGGAACTCGGGCCTGCTGATCGGGCTTGGCAACTGCTCGGCCGGGGAGCGGGAACTCGCGAAGGAGCGCAACGCCGGCAACACCCACTATCTCGGCAAGTACTGCTCGAAGCGGACCTTCTTCGGCGCCTGCATCCGCCGGTCGCGAGCCTGGTGCGTGTTCGGCTCGAAGCTCGGGCGCATCCTGCACCAGCAGGCGCGGCCGCAGCTCGGGATCGGCTGGGGCAGCTGCCGGGGCTTCACCGTGGCCGAGGTCGAGCGCATCGATTTTGCCGCGCTCGACCTCTCCGAGTTCACCCGGGACCTGATGGACGGCTCGCGGGAGCCGGCCGTGACGCTTCCCGAGGCCGGCGAGACGCAATCGGTCATGCGGGACCGGGTGCGCGACTTCTACGGGACACTCGTGCCGGAGCGGCAACCGTGACGGCGCGCGCCCTGAAACGCCTGCTTGCGGCGCTCGGCGTCTGGGCGGCCTTGGGCGCCCCGGCGGCGGGCGGAGACACGCATGCCGGAGACACGCATGCCGGGGAATGGCGCTCCTGGTGCGGCGATCCCGGATCCGGTTCGGGAAACACTCTCGGCTGGCACTTCTATTGCGACCGGCAGCAGGAGCGACGGGAAGACGAGGCCGTGCCTGTGCAACCGGCCCCCGAGCCGCCTGCTGCCAGTGCCGGGCAGCCGGCAACCGAGCGCATCCTGGAACTTCGCCGTGCTCTCGAAGAGGCCCGCGCCGACGCGATCCTGAACCCCACGGCCGAGAATGTGACCGCCTATCTGCGCCTCCAGCAGGAGACCCTGCAACGGGCCGCCGCTTTCTCCGACGCCTTCCGGCGCACGGTCTGGGCGACGCCGGAGCTGGACTACACCCTGAAGCGCCCGGTCGGCGCGCTCGCCAAGCAGGTCTGGTCGGACGGGCGCCGGCAGGCGCGCGAGGCCGCGCTCGCCCGGCTCGGGGAGCGCTACGGGCTGATCTATCTGGGCCATGCCGGCTGCGCCGGATGCAAGGTGTTCGGCCCGCTCTTGCGCGCCTTCGCCGTGCGTCACGGCCTCGACGTGCTGGCGATCTCGCTCACGGGCGAGGCGCTGGAAGGCTGGCCCGAGGCGGTCGCCGATCAGGGGCGCGCCGCCCGGCTCGGCCTCGGCGGCGGACCGGGGCGTTCCCCCGCGCCGGTGCCGGCCCTGGTGCTGTTCGATACGAAAACACAGCGGGTCGTCCCGGTCGGCTTCGGCGTGATGGCCGAGGACGAGATGGCCGAGCGGATCTACGCGCTCACCGCCCTGGAGCCCGGACATGACTATTGAGAACGTTCACGTCCAGATCGCCGGTATTCGGCTGCGCTGGATCGCGCGCCAGTTGTTGGCTTCCCTCATGATCGCCGCGATCCTGTTCGCCACCGCACCGGCGCGGGCCGACGTTCTCTCGGAGATGAACCGCTTCTGGCAGGGCGCGGCGGTGAACGTCACCGGGCCGACCGCCTTCAACGGCCAGGCGTCGGGCCACTGGACGCTCGGCAACCTCTATCTGCGCGCGCCGGTGCGCTCGGAGCAGGTCGCGACGGTGAGCCTGCCCTCCTTCCGGGCCGGCTGCGGCGGCATCGACGCCTTCGCCGGCGCGTTCTCCTTCATCAACAGCGATCAATTGATCGCCTTCGGCCGGGCCGTCGCCCAGAACGCCGCCGGCTTCGCCTTCGAGCTGGCGCTGGAGACCATCTCGCCGGTAATCGCCGAAACCATGGCGAAGCTCCGGGCGCTGGCGCAGTGGGTCAACAGCCAGAACCTCAACTCCTGCGAGACCGCCCAGGCGCTGGTCGGCGCGCTCTGGTCCAAGAACGACCGGGCATCGTCCGCGATCTGCGCCGCGATCGGCACCTCTCAGGGCATCTTCTCCGACTATGCCGCGGCCAAGCACGGCTGCGGGGCGGACGGGAAGAGAAACAGCACCCTCGCCTCGGCCTCCGGCGCGATGGCCGACCAGGTGCCGGTCAACGTGAACTATGCCTGGAAGGCGATCAGGGCGTCGTCCTTCCTCGCGGGCGATGCGCAGCTCGCCGAGTTCGCCATGGCGGTCACCGGCACGCTGATCGTCACCGCGCCGACCTCGGACGCGGACACGTCCGGCCCCCGGGTGCGCATCCTGGAGCCTCTGGCCCTCGACCGCCGCGTGACCGAGGTGCTGATGGAGGGCGGCGGCGTACTCCCGGTCTACGCCTGCGACACCAATACCCTCTGCCTCAACCCGACATTGGGCACGGTGTCGATCCCGGCCGACCGGGGCTTCCGGGCGCGGGTGGCGGAACTGCTGCGCGATCTCGTCGATGCGGTGCGGAACGACACCGCCCCGCCGCCGGCGGCATTGGGGCTGGTCAACCTCACCACGCTCCCGGTCTACCGGGTCGCCAACGCGGCCGCCGCATACAGGGGCGCGGTGGTCGACCAGGAGATGGACGTGCTCGCCGAGGCGGTGGCCCTCGACGTGATGCAGGTCTGGCTCTCGGACCTCCATCGCACGGTCGAGGAGCGGGCCGGCACCCTCGACATCGCCGACGGCGAACAGCTCCAGCGCTGGCGCGAGGGTCTCCGGGCCAACCGCATCGCGCTCGCCCGGCACCGCAACGAGGGGCTCGCCCGCTTCAACACCGCGCTCGCCGTGGTCGAGAAGCTGCGCCTGATCGAGACCGAGCTCGCCGGCGCCCTCAGCGCCGATCTCCGCGCCGCGCTGGCCTTCGCGCGCGGCGGCGCGGGAGGCGGTTCCCGATGAAGAGCTCGATGCGCCCGATCCGCCGCCCTGAAGGCCCCTATATATAATGTACGAGCTCTTCACCCTCGGCGGCGGGACCTACCTGGTCGACCTGCTGAACGCGGTGGCGGGGATCACCGGCGGCGGGGCCTTCATAAACCTCGCACATCTTGCCGGCATCGCCGGTCTCGCCTGGGTGCTCTTCCGCACCGCCTTCGGCGGCTCGTGGAAGGACAACGCCAAGTGGATGCTGCTGTTCGTCGCCGTCTGGGGCGCGATGATCGTGCCGAAGGCGACGGTCAGGGTGGTGGACCGGCTCGATCCGGCGCTCGCGCCCGCCGTGGTCGCCAACGTCCCCATCGGGCTCGCGCTGTTCGCGTCGATCACCAGCCAGGTCGGCGACGGGCTGACGCGCCTGACCGAGCAGGCCTTCGCGCTGCCGAACGATCTGGCCTACCGCCGCCACGGGCTGATCTTCGGCGCCAGGCTGGCCGGCAAGGCGACGCGGCTCGAAGTCACCGACGCGGTGTTCGCGAGGAACATCCGCAACTATGCCAGGCAATGCGTCTTCCCGGCCCTGCTGCTGGGCCACGTCTCGGCGGACGATCTCAGGGAGAGCACCGATATCTGGCAACTCGTCACCGCGACGGGCACGCCGTCGGCGGGGGCCTCGCCCGCGCGCATGGTCGAGTTCGCCACCCGGCAGGCGCCCTCGGGCACGGGTGCGACCACGGTGGACAAGGCCATCGTCACCTGCCGCGATGCGGCGGGCCGGCTCAACGCGCAGTGGAACGCCGAGATCCAGCGCGCCGGCACGGTGTTCGGGCGGCGCATCTTTCCCGACGCCAGGACCGAGGCGCTGGCCAGGGCCGAACTGCTGGCCGCGCTGCCTGCCGCGCACGACTTCCTGATCGGCGCCTCGCGCTCCGCCGGCGAGATCATGCGCCAGCAGATGGTGCTGAACGCGGTCCACGACGCGGGCGAGCAATGGGCGGCCGAGGCCGGCAACGCAGGGGCATTGCGGGCCTATACGGAAGCCCGCGCCGAGGCCCAGACCGTCTCGGCCTACCGGGCCATCGGCAGGCAGGCCGAGACCTGGGTGCCGCTCTTGAGGATCGTGTTCGAGTGCCTCTATGTCGGCGCCTTCCCGATGGCGGTGCTCTTGATGCTGACCCCGGCGGGGGCGGCGATATTCCGCTCCTACGTCACCGGGCTGGTCTGGCTCCAGTCCTGGGGGCCGCTCTATGCCGTGCTGCACCGGATCAGCATGGGGGAGGCCGCGGAAAGGATGTCCGCCGCCGCGCTGATGCCGAACGGAGACATCGGCATCTCGCTGGTGGCCCAGGCCGGCATCAGGGCGGTCGCGGCGGATGTCGCGGTGATGTCGGGCTATCTCTCCATGTCGGTGCCGTTCCTCGCCGCCGCGCTCGCCTACGGGCTCTCCAAGGCCACCGTTCTGGCGACCTCGGTGCTGGCGGTGGGCCAGGACGCCGCGTCGTCCGCCGCGCATGAGGGCACGACCGGCAATCTCTCGCTCGCCAACACGGGCTACGACACGCACCGCTTCGCGACCCTGGAGGGCCGCCAGATCCGGACCTCCGCCCATGTCGACACCGACCGCTACACCGGCTACGCCCCGGCGGGCGCGGGGTTCACCGTCACGGGAGACGGCACGGCGGTCGTGGATGCGTCGTCCGCGACCAGCGTCATCCCGGCCGGCGGGGTCCGGCTCTCGGAACATCTCGCCACCAGCTATGGGACCCGCGCGGCGAAGGCCCGAAGCCTCGCCCGTAGCTGGGACGCGCAGGTGGGCATGGCGCGCAACGCCGCCGTCACCGACGCGACCGGGCTGGTGGAGCGCTACAGCCGTGACGTCTCGACGGGCGAAGCCCATGCCAGGGGGGTGACGGAGAGCGAATCGAACCAGGCGCAGGCGCTGGAGTCGCACATGGAGAAGCTCTCCGAGATCGGCGGCATCACGAAGAACCAGGCGGCGGTGCTGACCGGTGAGGCGAAGATCGGAGGCGGGTTCGAGAAGATCGTCAAGCTCGGCGCGAGCGGCAGCGCGACCTGGCGTGGCGAGACCATCGAGTCGGACGCCTGGAACCGGGTCAAGGAATACGACCGCCAGCACGGGGTGACGGAGCTGTGGTCGAAGGTCTCGGAGGCCTCCAGGCGGTATTCCACGCAGACCGGCGAGAGCGAGGCGGCGGCCCTGGAAGAGAGCCTCAACGCCAATCTCACCCGGATGCGGACGTACCAGGAGCGCGCGTCATTGGCGCGCAACGAGTCCGAGACGTGGTCGGAGCAGGAGGCGCAGGTGCGCACGGACGCGCAGGCGATCGACCGCAACCTCGCCCAGCCATTCTTCACGTGGCTCTCGGAGCGGACGGGCACGGACGGCAGGCCGATCGGCGCGGCCGGGGCCTCCGCGCTGATCTCGGTGCAGACGGCGGAGGACGCGGAGACCCTGCGCGAGCACGCCGCCGCGTTCGTCGCCGAGAAGTTCCCTGCCCCCGCCGGGCCGGACCCGGCCTCGGTCGGCGGAGAGGCGGTCTACGAGGACGCGGCGGGCAGGCTGCGCGAGGACTACGGCCGCGAAACCGCGGCCGCGTATGGCGGCTGGTCGGCAGGTGTGCGGGACCGTGCGGGGGCGGCGGGAGCGCCGCGGCCGGGCGACGTGCCGCGGGATGCCATCCGGGAGGGCGCGCGGGCGGAGACCGACATGATCGTGCGCGCCAGCGCGCGCGAGGCGCGAACCGACGTTGCCCGGGACGAGGCCGGCGAGGGCCGGGCCGGGGTTGCGGCGGAGAGGGACAAGCCCTTCGAGCGGCACGCCACGGAGAACCTGCCCCTCGTCGGCGGGTGGCTCGCCGGGCAGCTCTTCGGCAGCGCGAAGAACGAGGCGCCGGACGGGGCCGGGGAAGGACGCGGGACGATCCCGACGCCGGACTGGGGGAACCAGTCGCCGTGATGCGGCCCGTGCGCTCAGTTCCCGCGCATCAGCCGCTCGTGCTCCTCGGCGATGCGGAGATAGGCGTAGGAGCCGGTTCTGGTGCCGAAGTCGAAGTTGTCGCGGCTTCCGTCGGGCAGTTCGTAGTCGCGGAACGCCGACCAGTCGCGATGGACGAAGCCGCTTCGCAGCGCGAGCGTCAGCGAGGACGGCACGGTCCAGAGGATCGCGGCGAGCCAGGCCGCGCCGACGGTCTCCATGTCGAGGCCGAGCATGGCGGCGGCGACAGTGTAGAGCGCCGCGACGGGGAAACCGCCGAGCACGAAGAGGCGCTCGCGCCAGGAATGCCGCCGCCGGGCCGTCGATGTTGTCGTCATGGTCATGTCCTCCCATCATACCGTCCGGGCGGGAGAAGGGAATCCCCCGGCCCCGCCGTCTTCGCCCCTTCCCCCGCCAACCACCTCCTCCCGGCGGCGCGGCCCGCGTTGCGGCCCGGGAGGCGGCGATGATCCGGGGCGTCGGCGGCTCGACGCTCCGGGGCGGGCAGACGGTCTTCCACGGCATTCGCATGTGGGGCCAGCTGTTCCAGGCCGCCATGCTGTTCGCCGCCTTCACCACCGTCGCGGTGCCGGCCTGGACCCTGTGGCGTTCGACCTCGGGCGCGGAGTGGTATGCCGCCGGCATGGTGACGCTGGCCGAGACCAAGCTCGCGCTCGGCTACGAGCCCGACTCGGGCCAGGAAATCCGCTTCGAGGACGGCACGGTGCGCTCGCTCGCCATCAAGGATATCGCCGTCTCGGTCCCCGCCTTGCAGGCGCGAGAGCGGATCCTGGACGAGCTGCTGGCGAGCGCCTGGCTCGGCTTCAAGGCGGGCGGCGGCATGATCGCGCTCTTCCTCGCCGTCTTCTGGTATCGCGGCGTCCAGCTCGGACGCCAAAAGCGCATCCGGGGCGCGGAGCTGGTCACGGCGGGAGAACTGCGCCGCCGGGTTCGCCCGCTGCATCTGCGCCTGCTCGACCGCGCGCCGGGTTCGGCGGGGATACGGCCCTACCGCATCGCGGGCATTCCGTATCCCGAGCGGACCGAGACCCAGCACACGATCGTCTCGGGCACCACGGGCTCGGGCAAGACGGTGCTGATCTCCGACCTGGTTGCCCAGATCAGGGCGCGGGGCGAGCGCTGCGTGATCTACGACAAGATGGGGAGCTACACCGCCACCTTCCTCGATCCCGCCCGCGACGTGCTGATGAACCCGCTCGACGCCAGGGCGCCCCGATGGTCGCCCTTCCTGGAGGCCAGGGGTCCGCGCGACTTCGACATGATGGCCGCCGCGCTGATCCCGCAGCAGAAGGACACGGTGGACCCGTTCTGGGTGACGGCGGCGCGCCAGCTCTTCGCCAACGGCGCGGGCGTGCTGCGCGAGAAGGGGGTGAAGGACAACCGGGTCCTGGTCGACCACCTGCTCAAGACCGATCTCACCGCCTTGGCGCAGGCGATGGAGGGCACGGTCGCCCAGTCCATCGTCGATCCCGAGAACCCCAAGACCGCGCTCTCGGTGCGCGCCATGCTGACCGCCAACCTCGCCGCCTTCGAGTTCCTGCCCGACGAGGGCGAACCGTTCTCGATCCGCGAATGGGTCTCGGACGAGGACCGGCAGGGCTTCCTGTTCCTCACGTCCAGGGGCGACCAGCATGCGTCCCTGCGCGGGCTGATCTCGACCTGGCTGGAGATCGCGGTCAACGCCATGCTCTCGCTCGCCCAGGACGACGGGCGGCGCATCTGGGTCATCCTCGACGAGCTGCCGACGCTGCACCAGGTGCCGTCGCTCCAGCCCGGCCTTGCCGAGTCGCGCCAGTTCGGCGGCTGCTTCGTGCTCGGCGTCCAGGTCGCCTCGGCGCTCAGGGACCTCTACGGACGCAACGGCGCGGAGACCATATCGGGGCTCTGCGGCACGCGGGTGGTGCTGGCGGCGCCCGACCGGGACACCGCGCAGTGGTCGGCCGACAGCCTGGGCCGCAGCGAGGTCGAGGAGGTCGCCGAGGGGTACTCCTACGGCGCCAACACCATACGCGACGGGGTGAGTCTGACGCCGCGGCGCGAATTGCGCGCGCTGGCGCTGCCGTCGGAGATCATGCGGCTGGAGAGTCTCGCGGGCTACCTCAAGTTCCCCGGCCCCTTCCCGGTCGCCTCCATCCGCCTGAACTACGTCGCCCGGCCGAAGGCGGCAGAGGGGTTCGTGGCGCGCAAGGACGGCGCGGACCCGCCCGCACGGCCGGACGGCGCGGAGAAGGGCGGGAACGCGGGCGTCGAAGCGCGTGCGCAAGACATACCGGGGAGTGTCGGGCCGCCGTGGCGGCAGGGCGAGCTGGACCTGATTCCGCTGCCGGGCGAGGCCGCGGGAGCCGGCAAGTCCGAGAAGCCGGAAGGCGCGCCCGATGCTGCGGCAGCCGCCTCGGCGCCGCATCCCGGGGAAACCGAACCGGACACCGCGGAGCCGGCGAGCCCGGTCGCGGCCGGTCCGGGCGCCGGACCCGCTCCGCCGGACATGGCGCCGGAGCGCGCGGCGTGTGAGGACGAATCGTCCCCTGTTCCCCCTCCCGGCGACGAACCGGCGGCGGCGACCGACACTCCGGCGGAGGAAGCCGGCGCTAGCGAGGCGGGCCGGGTCGAAGTGTCCGATGCCGGAACGGCCGCCCCGCCACCGGAAGCGGGGTCGAAGCCCGACGAAACCGATACCCCCGCCGGCAAGTCCGGCGGCGCCGGGAGCGGACCGGAGTCGGAGGACGGCGCCGGCGCGGACAAGGGCGCGCCGGCGAAGAAGGAAAGCACTGCAACGTCCGAGTGGTTCTGAGCCGTGCTGTCGATCGGCGCACTCGCCTCGGCCGCCCAGGGCGCGTCCTACTACGAGCGCGACGGCTACTATGCCAGGGACGATCCCGAGCACCGCGAGGCGAGCGCCTGGGCCGGCAGGGGCGCGAAGGAGCTCGGGCTCAAGGGACCCGTCGATCCCCAGACCTTCCGGGCCGTCCTCGAAGGCAGGGTGCCGGACGGCTCGGGGAAGCAGCTGGGGAGGCGCGGCAGGGACGGCGAGATCCTCCACCGCCCGGGGCGCGACCTGACCTTCAGCGCGCCCAAGTCGGTCTCCATCGCCGCCCTGGTCGGCGGCGACGACCGCATCACGCAAGCCCACGACCGCGCCGTCGCGGCGACGCTGGCCTGGGTCGAGAAGAACGCCGCCGAAACGAGAATGAAATCCCCCGGATCGGGTCCGGGGCAGGCTCCCGATACCGGGAAGATGGCGCGCGTCGGCGGCCAGAAGATCGTCGCCGCCACCTTCCGGCACGACACGTCGCGCAATCTCGATCCCCAGCTCCACACCCACGCCGTGCTGGCCAACATGGTCCAGGGCGCCGACGGCAAGTGGCGGACCATGGCCAACGAGGGTCTTTACGCGAAGCAGAAACTGATCGGCATGCTCTACCGCAACGAGCTCGCGGCGGGGCTCTCGAAGCTCGGCTACGGCATCGAGAAGACCCATGCCGACGGCCGCTTCGAGATCGCCGGCGTGCCGCGCGAGGCCATTACGGTCTTCTCGACCCGGCGGGCCGAGATCGAGGCGGCGATGGATGCGCGCGGGCTGGGCGCGTCCGCCGACAATCCGCGCCTCGCCGAGCGCGCGGCGCTGATGACGCGCGCGGCCAAGCGGGACATCGACCGGCGGGAGCTGCGCGGCGTCTGGCGCCACCAGGCCGCCGATCTGGGGTTCGATGCGCGGGGTCTCGTCGCGGAGGCGGTGGAAAAGTCCGCCGCGCCGGAGAGGGAAGCGGCCCCGGACTCCCCGATCGGGCCGGACAGGGAGCGGATAACGGCGGCGGAGCCGACGCTCCCGCCGGGACGAGATGCACTACCCGCGCCGGATCTGTCGAACGGCTCGGGCAAGGCGGCCGGCGCCATGCGGCAGGCGGAACTGCCCCTCGACGGGCCGGGCCGGGCACCCGACCGCGATGCGGCCGCCGAAGCCGCGCTGCCGTCGCCCGCGGCGGAGGCGGTCGCCTGGGCGCTGGCGCATCTCTCGGAACGCGAAGCGGTGTTCGCCCGCACCGACCTTTACGCCTCCGCGCTCGCCCATGCGCCGGGCGCGGTCGCAATGGAAGAGGCCGAACGCGAGGTCGCCGCCCTTGAGAAGGCTGGGACTCTCCATGCCGTCGATATCCCCGGCGCCGAGGACTCGCTCGCCACCGAGCGCACCGTCGCCGAGGAGCGCGAGACCGTGGCGCTGTGGCGCGCCGGGGAGGGCCGCGGCCGGGCAACCATGCGCGGCTGGCAGGTGCAGGGGCATCTGAGCCGGGGGCCGCTGACGGCCGGGCAGAAGGACGCCGTGAAGCTGATCCTGTCGGCCAGAGACCGCACGGTGGGCGTGCAGGGCTATGCCGGCACGGGCAAGACGACCATGCTCAACCGCGCCAGGACGCTCGCGGAGAAGAAGGGCTGGCGCATGACTGGCCTGGCGCCCTCGGCCTCGGCGGCGGAGACGCTGGCCTCGGAGGCCGGCATCCCGACCGAGACCCTGCAACGCTTCCTCACCCGCAACGCCGGCGTCACCGAGGGCAGGCTCACGAGGAAGGGCGCCAGGGAGATGCGCGCCGCCTTCGCGAAGACCATTCTGGTAGTGGACGAGGGATCGCTCGCCTCCACGGTCCAGGCGCGCGACCTGCTCAGGATCGCCAACGAGCTCCGCATCCCCCGCGTCGTGCTGGTGGGCGACGCCAAGCAGCTCGATGCCGTCGATGCCGGCAAGCCCTTCGCCCAGCTCCAGGCCGCCGGCATGAAGACCGCCGTCATGGACGAGATCATGCGCCAGCGCGATCCGGCGCTGAAGGAGGCGGTCGAGGCGAGCCTCAGGGGCGACATTGCCCGCGCCTTCGAGAAGCTCGGGGCCAACGTCGCGGAGGTGAAGCCCGACAACATTGCCGGTGCCGTGGCTGCAAGATGGCTCCGGCTCTCGAACGGGGAACGCGAGAACACCGGCGTGATGGTGCCGTCCCACGAGCTGCGGCAGGCGATCAACGGCCACATCCGCGAGCGCCTCGCCCGCGAGGGCCGCATCCACGGGCCTGCCATGGAAAGCGAACGGCTGGTCTCGAAGGGCTACACCAATGCCGAGAAGGCGCTCGCCGCCAACTATGCGCCCGGCGACGTGGTGGCCTTCCACCGCCCCTACAAGCGGATCGGCGTCGAAAAGGGCGATGAGCGCCAGGTGATGGGCGTCGATCACAAGAACCGCGAGGTGCTGCTCGATGACGGCAGGGGCGGCCGGGTCGCCTGGAAGCCGCGCGAGATCGGCGGGCGACGGGGCGGCAGCGAGGTCTACAAGGTGGAGGAGATCGAACTCCGGGCCGGTGACCGCATTCGCTGGACCCGCAACGATGCCGGCCTCGGCCTCGTCAACTCCCGCACCGCCGAGGTGCTGAAGGTCGCGAACGGCCGTGTGACCTTCCGCCTGGAGGACGGCAAGACGCTCGAGCTCGGCAAGGGCGATCCGCAACTGCGCCATCTCGACCATGCCTGGGCGTCCACCGTGCACGCCTTCCAGGGCCGCACGGTGGACCGGGTGATCGCCGCCATGGAGGCCAGGCACAAGCATCTCACCACCCAGAAAAGCTTCTATGTCGAGATATCCCGCGCCCGCGCCCGGGCCGAGCTGGTCACCGACGACGCCAAGGCGCTGCGCGAACAGCTGGAGGCCATCACCGGCGAGCGCATCGCCGCGCTGGAGGCCATCGGCGAGACGGCGCGCCCGGAAATCGGGAGAGACCCCGGCAAGGCCGCGGGCGGCGACCGAATGGACGGCCAACAGCGCGAACGGGAACCGGAACGGGCAGCCGGCAAGACGATAGACCGGTCGGCGACGGCCGCAAAGGACCGGGAGAAGGCCGCGCCGGACGGCCTGCCGCGCCCGGAACGGGGCGCCGGCGACGGCATCGGCAAGGCCCGGCAGCCCGAGAAATCTCCGGCGAAGACGCCGGAACCGCCGTCGCGCGGTCGTGGCCGGGGCGACATGGACCTCGGAATGTGACGGGACCGCCGCGCGTGCCGGCGTTTGCGACGACGAGATTGATGAAGGAGACCAGGTGAAATGGACAGCGAAACCCCTGAAGCCGTGTCGGTCGAGGCCGGGAAAGTCGAGAAGCGCAGGCCGCGTTCGATCCGCTTTCGCGAGGCGGAGTGGGAGCGCATAGAGGATTGCGCCGAGAAGCACAGCATGGCGGCGGCGGAGTTCGTGCGCTTCGCCGCGCTTTCCGCCGTCGAGGGCGGCTGCGATGCCTGCAAGCGGTTGGCCCCGCTGGTCGAGACGACCTTCCGCGCGGCGCACATCATGGTCACGAAAATGCGCACCGACATGATCGACGGGGGCCGCGAGGACGAGCTCGACGGGCTGGTCGCGGACGCCCGGGCGTTCCAGGACAGGTTGCTGGGGCGGAACCCGGCGGAACCGCCGGACGGCGGAAATTGACCCGGCGGCGGCGGGAATGATACGGTTTGGTCCATGAAGATGACCGTGGAATTCGACGATGGCCTCGCGCGCGCCGCCGAGGCCTGCGCCGCGGAAAGGGGCGAAACGCTTGGCGGCCTGATCGAGCGCGTTGTGGCCGACTATGTGCAGGGCGCTCGCAAGGACGGGCCGTCCCTGTGCCTGCTGACCAAGAAGGGCCGCCAGATCCCCGGCGTCGATATCGACAACCGGGCCGCTCTGTACGATCTCATGGACGCGCGGGATTGATCGCGGTCGACACGAACGTCCTCATCCACGCCCATCGCGAGGAATCGCCCAAGCATCGGGTGGCGCTGGCGCGTTTGGAGGCGCTTGCCGGCTCCGGGGAAGCGTGGGGCATTCCGGTGTTCTGCCTCGGCGAGTTCCTCCGTCTGGTCACGCACCGGCGGCTGTTCGATCCGCCGTACAGCGCGGCGGAAGCCTGCGAGGCCCTGGCGCGGATCCTGTCGGCGGACAATGTGTCGGTTCTCATGCCCGGCCCCGGCTATCCGGGACGGCTGCGCGAGGCGGTTCTCGAAGCCGGTGCCGCCGGCAACCTGGTCTTCGACGCCCAGATCGCGGCGCTCTGCCGGGACAGCGGGGTGTCCGTGCTGCTGACCGAGGACCGGGATTTTGAGCGCTTCGGCGATCTCGACATAGAGCGGCTGGCCGCGCGATGACCTCCGGAGGGCGGTAGCGGCAGCCCTTCGCCACGCCATCGGAGAGCGCGAGCAGGTTCACTGCGAGCAGAAAATCCTGCGCCGGCAGGCGTATGCTCCGGGAGATTCCGCGTACGCTCCGGCGCAAATCGCCGTATGCTCCCGTGAATCCCGTGTATGCCCCCGGGCAGGTGCTTGGGAATGTGTCCGCGAATTCAATGGGATAGGCCCGTAGGCTCCGAAGCCTACACGCCGTGTCCTGAAGCATACACTCGGTCCAACAAGAATCGGGCGTCCGAAGGCGCCCGATGTCCCCATAAGTCGTTGAAAAGGCGGGCTCTGCGCGCGCATGCGCCACTTGCATCGTCGATGCGTGTGGTGTGAGAGAATCGCCGGCTCCGTCCGGTCTGAGCCACATTTTCTGCTGCATTTTCGATGGGGAATCGGAGCCGGCGAGAGCGGCGGATTGGAGCCGCCACGGCGCTTGAGTGGGCGTTGTCGGCGACACTACGGAGGGACGAAGTGTCGAGCGCGGTGACGGCGGCATCGGCGGCGACGGCTGCACCGACACACCCGCGACTGCGGCGGCCACTGCGGAGGCCGGTGACGGCGAAGCCGGCAGTGGCGACGCGCGCGGTGATCGCGATGACGACCGCAGCCACGGTCACGATCTTCGACGGTGGTGCATCGCGTCATGCACGATGATCGGCGCCGGCGCCGATGCGCCATGCGAAGCATGGTGCGGAGGCAACCGGCGGGACGGACGATCACGAGACCGGTCGCGGTGTTCGTCGTGACGATCACGCCGGCGATCATGATCGCCGGCCGTGCCGAGGGCAGGCGTGCGAAGCACGCTGCCGAGGACGCCGAGCGCAGCGAAGGCACGAGCGCCGCGCGAAGCGCGCGCGAGGATGACGGCGCCGCCGCAACGCCGTCGGTTGGAAACGAAGCGGGCCGCGCCACCGCCGAAGCGATGACGCGGCCCGCGATGCGCGGCGGTCAACTGGCACGGCAGACCGGGATTCCCAACTGCCGTGCGCGGTCCACGAGGTTCTCGGTGATGCCGCTGCCGGGGAAGGCGATGACGCCCTTCGGCAGGAGGTTCAGCAGCTCCTCGTTGCGGCGGAACGGGGCGGCGCGGCCGTGGCGGTCCCAGTCCGGCTTGCAGACGACCTGGTGGACGCCGTGGGTCTCGGCCCAGCGTGCGGCGATCCTCTCGACGCCGGGGCCGCCGCCGTGGACGAGCACCATGTCGGCGTGCTTGGCGCGGGTCCTGTCGAGCATGTCGATCACCGCGGCCGGGTCGGCGACGTCCTTGCCGCCGGCGATGGCGACCAGCGTTCCCTCGGGCAGGTGCGCGGCGGTCTCGCGGTCCTTCCTCGCGCGGACGAAATCGCGGGCGTCGATGGCGGCGGAGGTCAGCGTCCCGGTCTGCGAGACGTTCGACCCGCGCCGGGGCCGCCAGACGTTGCCGGTGGCGTCGCGGTAGGCTTCGGCGGCGGTGTCGCGCATGGTCTCGAAAGCGTCGCGTCGGTCGGTGAGGCACTGCGCGCGGTGAGTGGTCATCTCCAGCTCCAGCGACTTGATCTCGGTGCCGTCCTGGGCGCGCTGGAGGTCGCGCAGTTCCGGCATCAGCCTGTCGGCGGCGCGGTCGAGGCGGTTGGTCTGTGCGTCGAGCATGTTGACGAAGCCCCAGAGCAGGCTCTCGCGCTCGTCGGCGATCTGGAACCCGTCCGGCCCGACGCCCTCGGCCAGGATGCGGAAGGCTTCGGCGACGGCGGCGAGCGCATCGTCCCGGTCCCAGACCTCGCGGGTGTCGAACTCGTCGCGCTCGGGTGCCGCGCCGAACAGCGCCGCGTTGTCGCAGACGGTCGCGGTGACGGAGTGCGCGCCGGCTTCGATGGTGTCGATGATGTTCATGACGATCTCCTATGCGATCGGTTGCACGTTCGGAGCCGATCCCCGAAGTGATGTCCTGTTGGGTCACGCGGGCTCGCGTCTGAAGCACCTGGCCCTGGAAGCTCTTGGGCGGAGCTGGTGCGGAAAGTTGCCGATCTTGGTGCGGAAGATCGCGCCAGCGATCTTCACGGTCGGCAACTTTCACGGTCCGCCCTAGAGCTTCTTGGGCCAGGCCGGAGCGCAGCGGAGGACCCCGAAGGGGTTGCTGGCGCGAGACCGTGTGGCACAATGGGACCTCACACGAGGCGAATATCTCTCCCCCCGCACGGACCTCATCGGCGTTGCCGCGCGGCACGGCGTCCGAGGCGATCCCCGGACCTGTCGGCCGCATTGGCAAGCAGGAGCGCGCAGCCCGCGCCAGCGGGCGGAGGCGACAGGGATCGCAGCGGTTTCGGCGCGAGCGCCAGCGAGCGACGATATGAGCGGAGAGCCCGGCCCGAAGGGGTCGCCCAAATCCACCCGAGGCAACGGCCGCACCGTCACGACAGGAACGGATGACTGAGCAGCCGTTCCTCGGCGACCTCAGGAATGCGAGCCCGGTCGGTCACGCGCACGAACCCTCTCGGATCCTCGCTGAGTTGGATCACATAGATGCGGCGGCCAGGATTGAGAACGTCGTCCTGGGCGTAGACGTCCCCGACATGATCGCCGTCGGCATCGTAGATGCGCGATTCCTCCGGCGTGATGCGCTTGAACGAAATCCGACACATGGCAACCTCCCCGTGATTCCGACATCGACGCCCCGCAACCGGCCCGGCTCCGACTCCTGCCGACGTTCCCGGCGCGCGGAGCGCGCTCGCGAAGCCCGCCGGGGGCGGGCTCCGAGCGGGCTGCAAGGAAAAAGGGCGACCGCCGAAACGGCCGCCCGAGTTGGGAGGGAGAGGAACCGGCTCAGAAGGGAATGCGATCCGATCCGAGGTCGTCGGCCTGCGCCGGGTCGCCGCCGGCCGGCATCGCCTCGCCGTTCGCCGGAGCGGGCTCGGCCTGGGCGCCGTTGCCGTTGGCGCGGTTCGGCTTGTCATAGAACTGCAACCGGTTGCCCGGCACGACCAGGATCTCGGTCGAGAAGCGGTCGGAGTCCTCGCCCGGCTTGCGCCAGCGCCGCGTCCGCATCTTGCCCTCGACGCTGATGAGCCGGCCCTTCCTGGCGTGCCGCTCCAGCATCGAGATCAGCCCGTCCTGGAAGGTGACGACGCGATGCCACTCGGTCTGGTCGACCTTCTGGCCGGACTTGTCGAAATACGACTCATCGGTGGCGACCGACAAGTTCGCGACGCGCCCGCCCGAGGCGAGATGGTTGATGACGACGTCGCCGCCGAGATGCCCGACGATTTCCGCGTAGTTCTTTCCGAAGGCCATTGCTATCTCCTATGGCTCAGGATTCTGACGATGGTTTGCGAACGACGGGAAGCCGGGACGATCGCTCCCCCCGGCCCCCCGCCGCTCATCCACTCCAAGCCCTCCTCCCCTCCATCACGCCGGAGGGAGCGACGACGCCGGGTCCCAGGGCTCGTCCGGCGCCGCCTCGCCGAAGCCCTCCATCGGCGGTTCCGGGAAGAGGCCGGCGAAACCGTGCTCGGGATAGACCGCGGGTCGCTCGGGACACCGCATCGAGCGTGCATCCTCGATCGCCTCGCGGACGGCGGCCGGGTCGATCCCCAGCTCGGCCAGCAATGCGCCGGCGGGAATGTCGGGGAATGGTCGGACAGGAACATGGCGAAACCTCCTTCGCGTTGCCGCGCCCGGCATCGAGGCGACCGGACTCCCTCCAGCCGCCCTGCCGGACACGCCCCCGCGAAAGCACCTCTCCAACTCCCGGCCGAACCCCTTGCCGACGCCGGCGCCGTCACGCCCCGCGCCC
>CBDEUT010000008.1:0-942792 GCA_965243375.1 Alphaproteobacteria bacterium
TCCTGCTGCGGATCGTCGCGCGCACCGTCTTCGTCACAGGAAGCCCCGTGAGAAGGTACTCCGAAGTCCACCCATTGCTTCCCCGCAAGGGCACTTGCGTCTGCTGGTCGGAGAGCACAATCTCGAAATACTGGTTGTCCACGATGTCATCATCGTACAGCGTCCGCACCCATACCTCCGCGCGCCGGGTGCCGGCGGGGAACACCACATGGCCCTGCTTCGCCTGGTAGTCCTCTCCGGCCAGGGCGCTGCCGTCGCGCGTACGGTAGGCGTAGCGGATGGCGAAATTGTAAGCATCCGTCAGGGTGAACCTGAAGACCGCGGTCCCGCCTTCCCATATCTTGATGTCCGGCGCCTGGAACTGCTGCGCCGCGGCCGGCCAAGCCAGCGCCGCCACCAGTAGGGCGGCGATTACCCCCCCCCCCCCCCGCGAACCGCGCCAGCGCTCCGGCCTTTCGGCAAGTCGAACGATTCATGACGTTTCCTCCTTCTGCGGTGCCACCGTCTGTTCCGCACCATGGACGGAGCGTAGGGTGGCACCGCGGTCATCCATAAGTCCAAGACCGAATACTTGTGGACGCGATAAGAATTAACAATGAGTCGACCAGAGCACGGTAATCGGGAACCGTCACACCGCCTTCAGCATGCGGCGGCGCAGTTCAGGATCGCCCCGACTGCCGCGCGATACCTGCCCAGCCGCAGGGACCCGGCGTCGCCGCCTGTCGCGATGGACAGGGTGATGCTGAAGGTTTCCGCCTCCTCGTCGAACTCGTTATCGGGCCGGGTCTGCACGGTGATGGTCTTTTCCGTGTCATCCGGTCCGAAATAAAGCTCCCCGTCCACACCCAGGAAGTCCTTGCCGCGTGTCGCGTTCTGGTCGAGATTGACGTTTGCGTGGCCGAACTTGTAGTCGACGAGCGCTTCGCCGCTCCCCGTCTTCTTCACGACGAACCGAATGCTCTGGCCCTCTATCGCGGAATGGACGCGCTTGGTGAAACCGACTTCGGTCACATCCTCCGCCAGCGCCGGCCCGGAGGACAGGGACATCCCCGCGCCGAGGATCATCGCGGCCAAAAGTCCTGCGAATTGTCTCATTGCCAGTCACCTCTCTTAAAGGTCGTGTGCCGGCTGTTCGCCGTCGTCTCCCCGTTGCTCGCTCCAAGGTGCCATTCTCCAGTGCCGCAACCGGCGGGGCGATCCCGGAGCATGGCAGGTGGAAGCGGCAGAGCCCCGGCTTGCAGGACGGCCACGTACACCCGCTCCGCCCGAACGGCGAGGCAGGAAAATGTAAGCCGCGCCGGGTGCCCTGTCTACAGTCCGAGGTCGCAGGCGAAAGACGTGCGCCCTGTCCGCGGCGGCGTGGCCCCGTCCGTGTCCGCAGAGGGGACGTGTGCCCTTTGACCCATCCTTCGCTGCTTCCCTCGCCGCCGCGCCTGGGTTACGGTTTGCGCAGGCGGAGGAGCGATCATTCGCCGGTGCGCGTCGGCACGGTGGACCATCGCTCGAAGGTCAGTGAACGGAGTGGTGCTCATCATGGCGAACGGATTGCGCGGGGTCGGGCCGATGGCCGAGAAGTTCAGCGGCGGCGCTTCGCCAAGTGGGACGGGTGCCGATCCGAAGCCGCGACTTTTGCTTGACAACGGCATGAGGGGCTTCTTCACACTCCTGCCGAGCCGAGCCGAGCCGAGCCGAGCCGAGCCGAGCCGAGCCGAGCCGAGCCGAGCCGAGCCGAGCCGAGCCGAGCCGAGCCGAGCCGAGCCGAGCCGAGCCGAGCCGAGCCGAGCCGAGCCGAGCCGAGCCGAGCCGAGCCGAGCCGAGCCGAGCCGAGCCGAGCCGAGCCGAGCCGAGCCGAGCCGAGCCGAGCCGATGAGCGCGCTTGGCGCATGGTGGCGGCGCTTCCTCGTGCGCCCAGCCTCTTTGCCTGAATCGTCCCGCCAGGCCGGCCGCTCCGGCCGTCGCCCGTTTCTCCCTGCGCGTCGGGTCTTCCTTGCGCTGCTGCTGTTGCCGGCGCTGCTGGCGGGTTTGACGGCGCCGGCGGCTGCGCAGACGCCGTCGGTGAGCATTGCAGGCGGCTCGACCGTGACCGAGGGTGCGGACGCGACCTTCACGCTGACCGCGAGCCCGGCGCCGTCGGCGCCCATCACGGTGAACGTCAAACTGACCGAGAGCGGGCATTTTGCACTCTACGGTCAGTTCAGGGACTTTCAGTCCGTGCCGCTCAACGAACGGATCGAGGTGACCGTCGGCACGGGCGGCACGGCCAGCTTCACCGTGTCCACGTTCGACGACGGCTTCGCCGAGTTGCATGGCGCGATCAATGCGGCCGTGCAGAGCGGCGACGGCTACAGCGTGGGCTCGCCGTCCTCGGCCTCGGTCACCGTGAAGGACAACGACTCGCCCGACATCCCCGACAAGGTGAGCGTCTCCATTCGGGGTCCGTCGACGATCACGGAAGGAACGGAGTCCAGCCTCGACATCAAGCCGTCGACGCGGGCGCAGGTGTCCTTTCCGATGACGATCAGGTTCACGCGCACGGGCGACCTCATGCGTTCGCGCCTCTCCGAACTTCACCCCGGCGCGACCCAGCAGTCGCGCAACTTCGAAACGTGGCTCCAGAGCGACGGGACCGGCAAGGCCGCATTCGACTATGTCTATGAGATGCGGCATGTCGGGCAACTGATCTTTTCCGGCTTGATAACGGCGAACGACGGCATCGACGAGCCGGACGGCGTGCTGACGGCGGTCGTCAGGTATGCCAAGAACGGCGCGACCGTCACCTCGAACAGCGTCACGCTCTCCATCCGCGACAACGACCCGACGGTGGTGAGCCTGGCGCGTGTGGGCGCGGGCGCGGTGGGCGCGGGCGAAGCGGTGGCGTTCACGGTGACGCTGGGCCGCGCGCTGATGGCGGGCGAGACCGTCGACGTGCCGCTCGCGATATCCGGCAAGGGGGCGCGCGCCGGCGGCCAGACGCTCTCGGTGAAGAGCGGCACGGGCGCGGCGCTCTCGGGGACGGACACGCTCGCGCCGGTGCTGCGCTTCTCGGGCGCGGGCGCGCGGACGGCGGCGCTGGAGTTGGTCCCGACGGCCGCCAACGGCGCCGGGCGGCTCAGGATTGCGCTCGGTCCCGACGGCACGGGCGCGAACGGCTTCGACCGCGCCGGTCTCGGCACCAATGTCGGCGGCGGCGCGGACCCGCACGCGACCGGGAACGGCTTCGACGTGGAGTTGGCGCTGCTCCCGCCGGTGCTGACCCTGACGCGCATCGGCGGCACGGATCCGGTGGCCGAGGGCGACAACCGGGGGGCGCGGTTCCGCATCGACGGCTCGCGGCCCCTGGCCGACCTCGTGACGGTGAACTACCGCCTCGGGGGCACGGCTGAAGCGCCGTTCTACAGCAACCCGGAGGACTACCGGCTAGAGATGCGCCTCGACGGCATCTGGTACACGATGAGCGCCTATCGCGGCAAGCCCTTCTTCGATCTCTACGAGGTGCCGACGGTGCTGCGGGTGACGCCGCTGGCGGACAAGGAGGCGGAGGGCGACGAGACGGTGACGCTGAGCCTGGTGGCCGGGAACGGCTACGCGCTCGGCACGCCGAGCGCGGCGGAGATGACCATTGAGGACGCGGTGGAGCCGGTGGCGGCGTCGTTCGCCGAGGCGGCATCGTCGGCGGGCGAGGATGCGGGCACGCGCAGCGTGACGGTGAACCTGGACCCCGCGCCGACTTCGGCGATCGCGCTCGCTTACAATGTGAAGGGAACGGCGACGGCGGCCGAGGACTTCGCCATCGCGGGGCTCTCCGGCGGCAAGGGGAGCGTCGACGTCGCCGCCGGCCAGGCCTCGGTGTCCATTGATGTGGCGATTACCGATGACGGCGCGCACGAGGGCAACGAGACCGTCGTCCTGGAGCTCGCCGCCGGGGCCGGCTACACGGCGAAGGGCACGACGTCCCACACGCTCACCATCCTCGACAACGACCCCGCCGTGCCCATCGTGTCCATCTGGGCCGGGCCGGCCGTGACCGAGGGCGGCACGGCGAGCTTCACGCTGACCGCGAACCCGTTGCCGTCGGAGCCCATCACGGTGCAGGTGGCGGTGAGCGAGAGCGGCGGCTTTGCGGCCGGCGGCCAGACCGGCACGCGCCAGGTGCGCGTCGGCACGGGCGTGACGTCCACGCTGGTCGCCACGGCGCGCGACGACGCGGACGAGCCGAACGGCAGCGTCACCGCGACGATCGCGGACGGCGCGGGATATGCGCCCCACGCGACGGCGGGCGCGGCCTCGGTGGCGGTGGCCGACGACGACCCCACCGGGGTGACGCTCTCGGCGCCCGCGGGCGACGTGGCGGAGAGCGGGGGGACGAAGGTGCTGACGGTGCGGCTCGGCCGGGCGCTGGCGGCGCCGGAGGCGCTTTCGGTGCCGCTGGTCTTCGGCGGCGCGGCGACGCGCGGCACGGACTACACGCTGAGCTGCGCCGAGGCCGCGGGCGTCGCCTGCCACGACCTCGGCGGTGCCAACCCGCGCGTCGTCTTTACCGGCCAGGCGGGGGCGTCGCGCACCGCGACGCTGACGCTCGCCGCCGCTTCCGACGCCATCGACGAGGGCGCGGGCGAGACGGTGACAGTTGCGCTCGGGCCGCTCGACGGGATCTCCGGCACGAACCTCGGCGGCGGTGCCGCGGGCACGGGCACGGCGAGCTTCCGCATTGCCGACGACGACACGACGACGGCGCTCACGGTCGCGCCCGCGCTCGCCTCCCTTTACGAGGCCGAAACCTCAAGCTTCACGGTCTCGGGCATCCCCGCGGCGTACAGCCAGGTGCGGCTCGCCGCTTCGGGCGGTGCGGTGCGCGATACCGGCGGCACGCCGGGCGCGGACTACCGGCTGCTCGACGCCTCGGACACGGTGCTGGGGACAACCCACACCCTGACGCCCTCGGACGGCTCGGTGACCTTCAAGGTGGCGGCGCTTGCCGACGAGACCGGCGAGAGCGACGAGACCGTGGTGCTGAAGCTGGTCGATCCGTCCGGCACGCTGGACGTGGCGCTCGGCACGCTGACGCTGAAGGACGGGCCGCGCCCCGAGGCCCGGGTGACGATCTCGAAGACGGAACTCGCGCTCGACGAGGGAGGCGAGGGCAGATACACGGTGGTGCTGACCAAGGCGCCGGCGTTGGGCAGGACGGTGCTGGTGACGGTCGGGAGCGGCGATCCGGGCGCGGTCCACGTCCGGAATGCGGGCAGCAGCAAACCGGCGGGGGCGAGCGCGACGGTCCCCTTCATCCATAGCACCTGGAAATACCCGCAGACGGTGGTGGTGGCGGCGCGGCAGGACGCCGACATCGCCGACGAGAGCGTCGTCCTCTCCCACACGGTGCAGGCGACGGGGGAGTGGGCGGACGTGACCGCGGAGCCGGTGACGGTGACGGTCATAGACGACGACAAGCCGATTCCGGTCTCGGTGAGCGCGGGCGAGCGGGTGACGGAGGGCGGCGCCGCGACCTTCACGGTCACCGCGGAATGGGCGCCAAAGGCGGCGCTCACGGTCGCGCTGACGGTGACGGAGACTGGGGCGTTCGCGGCTTCGGGCCAGACCGGCAGCCGGAGCGTGGAGATCGCGCCCGGCGAGACGACGGCGACGCTGACGGTCAAGACGGTGAACGACGACGTCATCGAGCCGGACGGCGCGGTGACGGCGGCCGTCGCCGCCGGCACGGGCTACACGGCGGGCGACGCGCCTTCGGCCACGGTGGCGGTGTGGGACGAGGACGGCGACGTGGCGGTGAGGTTCGTGCTGGGCCCGAGCGAGATCGCGGAATCTGGCGGCACCGCGACCCTTACGTTGTGGCCGAGCCGCCCGCTGGTTGCCGGCGAGACCCTGCGGATGCCGCTTGTGCTGGGCGGCACGGCGGGGCTCGGCAGCGACTACACGCTGGACGGATGGGACATTTTCCCGAACGTGACCTACGAGAACCTGACGAGCACGGACCCCGCCAGTCCGCCGACGATGGTGTTCACGGGTCCGACTTCGGCTCAACGGATCTACAACCGGGCCCAGCTGTCGCTCACCAGCATCAACGACACGGTGCAGGAGGGGCTGGGCGAGACGGTGACGGTCGAGGCCGGGACGATTGCGGCGACCGGCATCCCCGGCCGGGTCACGGTGCGGGTCGTGCTCAGGGACCGCTTCCGCATCCTGGACGACGATGCGCCGGCGCTCTCCGTCGCGCCCGTGCCCGGCGTCCTGCACGAGGAGAGGACGCAGACCTTCACGATCTCGGACATCCCCGCGGCCTATACGCAGATGCGGCTCGCCGCCACCGGCGACGCGGTGCGCGATACCGGCGGCACGACTGGGGCGGACTACCGGCTGCTCGACGCCTCGGACGCGGTGCTGGGGGCGAGCCACACCCTGACGCCCTCGGGCGGCTCGGTGACCTTCAAGGTGCAGACGCTTGCCGACACCGAGGAGGAGGAGGATGAGACCGTCACGCTGGTCCTGGTCGATCCGGGCGGGGTGCTGAACGCGCATGTGGGGGTGCTGACGCTGCGGAACGGGCCGCGCCCGGTTGCCGGGGTGGCGGTCTCGGAGACGATGTTTGCGCTCATGGAATGGGGTGAGGCGGGCAGCTACACGGTGGCGCTGACCAAGGCGCCGCCGGCGGGCGAGACGGTGACGGTGACGGCGGCGAGCGGCGATCCGGGCGCGGTCTGGGTCGCGGGGCCGGACGGCGTGGCGGGGGCGAGCGCGGCGCTCGCCTTCACCGCGGACGACTGGGACCGGCCGCAGACGGTGACGGTGACGGCGCAGAACGACGCCGACACCGACGACGAGAGCGTCGTCATCGCCCACACGGTGCAGGGCGGAACGGGCGAGTATGCGGACGCGACCGCGGCCTCGGTGACGGTGGCGGTGACGGACCTCAACGTGGCGCTGCCGGTCTCGGTGAGCGCGCGCCCGGCGGAGATGACCGAGGGCGGCACGGCGACCTTCACGGTGACGGCGGCGGAGGCGCCCGGGCAGGCGCTTGCGGTCAAGCTGACGGTCGGCCAGCGCGGCGCGTTCCTGGCCGAGGGGCAGGCGGGCGAGCGGACGGTCACCATCGCCCCGGCGAGCACGACGGGCGAGTTCACGGTCGTAACGGCGGACGACGGGACCAACGAGGCGCACGGCGCGGTGACGGCGACCATCGAGCCCGGCCCGGGCTACGCGGTGGATCTTGCGACCCGCACCGCCGAGGTGGCGGTGCGCGACGACGACGGCCAGGGCGTGCCGGAGGTGAGCGTGGTCATCGGAGGCTCCGTCGAGGCACAGGCCACGCGGACGGTGTACGAGGGCCGTTCGGTGGTCTTCAGGGTCGTGTCCGACGTCCCGGTCGCGGCGGACCTTCGCGTCGCGGTCGACGTCACCCAGCCGGGCAACGGCTATGTCGAGGCGGAGCACACGGGCGCCCGCACGGTGACGATCGCGAAGGGGGAGAAGGCGGCGTCGTTCAGGGTGCCGACGCAGGACGACGGCGTCGAGGAGGGCGCGGCGGGCACGCTGACGGCGACGGTGCAGTCCGGCGCGGGCTACACGGTGGCGGCGGCGCCCGGCAACGCGGTCTCGGCGACAGTGGTGGACGACGAGTTCGCGCGGCGCAGCTACACGGTCTCGGTGGAGGATGCCACGGGGCGCGAAAGCGAGCGGCTGATGGTGTTCACGGTCAGGCTCAACGGGGCCTCGAGCCACCCGGTCGCGGTGGGCGTCGACGCGCGCGAAGCGAAACCGGTGTCGGCACGGGAGTTCCGGTCCGGCGGCGACTGGAAGAGCAGCGACTTCATGGACATGGAGAGCGCTGTCCGCTTCGCGCCGGGCGAGACCGAGAAGGAGGTGCGGGTCTTCATCTTCGACGACGGCCATGACGAGGGTCCGGAGACCTTCGAACTGGTGCTGACACGCGTGCAGGGCGCGTCGGTCGCGGACGGTGTTGCGGTGGGGACGATCGTGAACTCGGACCCGATGCCGGCGGCGTGGCTGGCGCGCTTCGGGCGCACGGTGGCGGAGCAGGCGCTGGACGGCATCGCGGGGCGCATGGCGGCGCCGCGCACGCCGGGCGCGCACGGCACCGTCGCCGGGCAGGCGATCAGCCTGAATCCCGGATCGGGGTCCTTCGGCTCCGGGTCCGGGGCTGGCGAGGCAGGCTCCGGCGGGCCGGGCGGGCCGGCGAACGGGATTGCCGCCATGGACAACCCGTCGCGCAGCGGCCTTTCCGGTCTGGCCGACTTCGATGATCGGGCCGGCGGGTTCGGCCCCGGCTTCGGCGCAAATGACGGCCGCTTCGGCGCCGATGGCCTCGGCAATGCCCACGGGTTCCACAGCGGCGGCGGCCAGTCGCAGACCATGACGGTGCAGGAGGCGTTGCTGGGGTCGAGCTTCACGGCGACGGGGGAGACGGACTCGTCCGGCGGCAGCCTGGCCTTCTGGGGCCGGGCGGCGCAGGGCAGCTTCGACGGGCGCGAGGGGGCGTTCTCGCTCGACGGCGATGCCACCACGGCGATGCTGGGCGCGGACTATGCGCGCGGCAACTGGCTGGTCGGGCTGGCGCTGATGCAGAGCGCCGGCGAGGGCGGCTACCGGGATACGGGTCCCAGGCGCGACGCCGCGTCCCGCGCCCTGGCGCAGATGTGCAAGGATGCCGAAGACACGGGCCCGGCGAGGCAGAAGGTCTGTAACGGCGCGGTCCGGGAAGGCGACGGCAAGGTTGAGGCGTCGCTGACGGCGGCGGTGCCCTATGCGGCGTTGCAGGCCTCGGAGCGCCTCAAGCTCTGGGGCGCGCTCGGCTACGGCACGGGCGAGGTGACGCTCAAGCCGCAGGTGGGCGGCAGCTACAAGGCGGACATCGACTGGACCATGGCGGCGGCGGGGCTCAGGGGCGACGTGATCGCGCCGCGCAAGGAGGGAAGCGGCCCGGCTCTCGCGGTGACCTCGGACGCCTTGTGGGCGCGCACGTCATCGGACAAGACGCGCGATCTTGCGGCGTCTGAGTCCGACGTGACCCGGCTGCGGCTCGGGCTGGAGGGGAGCTGGCGCGTCGCCCTTGAGGAAGGCGGCCACCTGACGCCGAAGCTGGAGGTGGGCGCGCGCCATGACGGGGGCGACGCCGAGATCGGGTTCGGGGTGGAGCTCGGCGGCGGCATCGCCTGGGTCGATCCCAAGCTGGGTCTCTCGCTCGATCTCTCGGGCCGCACGTTGATCGCGCACGGCAACGACGATCTGGAGGACCGGGGGTATTCGGCGTCGCTGTCATACGACCCGGCCCCGGCGACGAAGCGGGGTCCGTCGCTGACGCTCACCCAGGACTGGGGCGGTCAATCGCAAGGCGGGTTGGATGCGCTGTTTACCCCCGACCCGCTGGAGGACCGCACCGGCAGCGGCGAGGCGGCCTCGCGCTGGGCCATGGAAGCCGCATACGGCCTGCCGGTCCTCGGCGGGCGCTTTACCGGCAGCCCGCATGTGGGCTTCGGGCTCGCCACGGCGGCGCGCGACTACACCATCGGCTGGCGCTTGACGCCGGAGGCCGCGAGCGCGCCCGATCTCTCTTTCGGTCTGAAGGCGGTGCGAAGGGAGAGCGATGCCGCAGCGGCGGAGCACAGCGTCGGGTTCGAGATCACGGCGAGGTGGTAAACGACGGGCGTCGGATGCGCGGTGCCGTGGAGACGGGCGACGGGATCCGGGCATGGCTCTTCCTGCGCTGCGTCCCGGAATACGAGGCGGCGTGGCGGGCGCGGGCCGGACCCCCGGCCGCGCTCAACACGGCGTAAGCATCCGGCGGGGACCGTCTGTGCGATAAGCTGAAAATCGGCGAGTGTTCGCGATCGGTGGTGGGCACCGTGGTGCCCACCGTGGAGCAGACGGAGGCGATCGCGGATGTCGAATGAACAGCAGGCGAATTTGGGTGCCGAGGCCGAGGCCGGGAAACGCCGCCGGGCCCGGAAGTGGAGCGACGCCGACAAGCGGCGGATCGTTGCGGAGAGCTACGCGCCCGGCGCCACGGTGACGGCGGTGGCGAAGCGCAACGACGTGCGCGCCAATCTGGTGTTCGATTGGCGACGTCGGTTTCGCGAGGAGGATGGCGAGGCCGGGGGCGGCGGGTTCGTGCCGGTGATTGTCACGCCGTCGGGCGATGCACCGCCGGAGGACGGCTACTTCGGCGCAGCGCCGGCGGCCGGGCGGATCGAGATCGCGCTTTCCGGTGGCGTGCGGGTGACGGTTGACGGAACGGTGGATGCCCCTGCGCTGGCGCGGGTGCTTGCGGTCGTGGAGCGCCGATGATCCCGGTCCCGGGCAGCGTGCGGGTGTGGTTGGCGACGTAAGCATCCGGCGGGGACCGCAGACGGTGAATCGCGGAACGTGACGGGGAGTTCCAAGGTGGGCAGGCGAGTGACGCTCAGCCCCACGGTGACGCTCACGGTGGACCGCGCAGAGACGCGGCCTCGGCCGCAGGGAAGACGGTGTCTCTGGTGAGGTCCGGCTTAGGCGGCCAGGGCCTGGTGCTGGGCTGTCTTCCAGTTCCAGGGCAGGAGCTGGTGCAGGTCGCTTTGCGGCAGATCGGCAATCTGTCCGAGAACATCGGCGAGCCAGGCCTGGGGATCGACATCGTTGAGCTTGGCGGTGCCGATGAGGGTGTACATCGCCGCCGCCCGCACTCCGCCGCGATCGGAGCCGCAGAACAGCCAGGATTTTCGTCCCAAAGCGATGACCCGAAGCGCCCTCTCGACAGCGTTGTTCGTGAGGCAGATCTGGCCGTCATCGAGGAAACGGGTGAAGCCGTCCCAGCGTCTGAGCATGTAATCCATCGCCTTGGCGACAGAGGCGTGGCGCGACAGCCTGGCACGCTCCGTGCGCATCCAGTCCTCGAGATCGGCGACGAGCGGCGCGCTCGCCTCCCGGCGCACGGCAAGGCGCTGATCGGCACTCTTGCCGTTGATCTCGCGTTCGATGTCGAACAGCGCGTCGGTCCGCTTCACCGCCTCCATCGCCAGCGGCGAGATCGGCGGCGCCTGCTCGCCGCGCCTCTTGCTCGCCGCGATATCGGCAAGCTCGTAGAACTTCCTCCGACTGTGAGCCCAGCACAGGGCCTCGATCACGGCTCCCGGCGAGCGGCCCGGCACATAGAGCCGGTTGAAGCCAGCATAGGCATCGGCTTGAAGCACCCCGGCAAAGGTCTTCAGGTGCTCGACCGGGTGATTGCCCGAACGGTCGCGGGAGTATCGGAACAGCACGGCCGGCGGATCCGGACCGCCGAACGGCCTGTCGTCACGCACATAGGCCCAAGCCCGCCCGGTGACGGTCTTGCCCTTGGCCAGCACCGGGACGGGAGTGTCGTCGCCGTGCAAGCGCCGGGCCGCAAGCACGTGATCGGCGATCAGGTCATGCAGCGGTTTCAGCGCCACGGCGCAGGCCCCGACCTGATCGGCCAGCGTCGACAGGCTCAGGTCGACCCCCTCGCGCGCGTAGCGCTCGCGCTGCCGGTTCAACGGCTGGTGCTGGCCATATTTCTCGAACACGATCGTCGCCAGAAGGTTCGGACCCGCCCAACCTCGCGGCACCGCGTGGAACGGCGCCGGCGGCTGCGAGACCTTCTCGCAATCGCGGCAGGTGAACTTCTCGCGGATCGTCTGGATCACCTTCCACCGGCGCGGGATCACCTCAAGCGTCTCGGTCACGTCCTCGCCGATCTTCGACAGCCGCTCCGACCCGCAGCACGCGCACGATGTCGGTGCAGGAACCACCACCCGCTCGCGCGGCAGATGCTCGGGGAAGGGCTTGCGCGACGGCTTGCGGCGCGTGAACCCCTTGACCTGGGTGGTCTCGGCCGCGGCTTGCTCGGCCGCGAGATCGTCCTCCGTCGCGTCCGCCGTCAGCTCGTCGAGCGCAAGCTCCAGTTGGTTGAGGAGACGCACCGTGCGCTCCGAGCGCTGCCCGTAGAGCGCACGGCGCAGCTTCTCGACCATCAGCTTCAGCGAGGTGATCTGCTCCTCGGCCGCCGTTGCCCGAGCCTCCGAGGCCGCAAGCGCCGCCTCGAGAGTTTCAACGTCGCGTCGGGCCGTGACCGTCATGGCCGGGAATGAATCAGATTCGCAGCCTCACGGCAATTGCCAATCGCGCAGGGTGATTCGCCCGGCCTCAGCCCACCCGCGACGGGCGCCAAGTGCGAACCGGGTTGCGCCACTCGATCCCCTCAAGCAGGTAGGCGAGCTGCGCCGAGCTGATCGACAGTGCGCCGCCCGATCGGGCCGACCGGCCCCGCTCCAGGCGACGTTGGCGAGAACCCGAGACCGATGCCACAAAATTTTGACGAGATCGCCGGCGGGGCGGCGGGTTCGAACCTGCCGGTGATTGTCACGCCGTCGGGCGATGCACCGCCGGAGGACGGCTACTTCGGCGCAGCGCCGGCGGCCGGGCGGATCGAGATCGCGCTTTCCGGTGGCGTGCGGGTGACGGTTGACGGAACGGTGGATGCCCCTGCGCTGGCGCGGGTGCTTCGGGTGCTTGCGGTCGTGGAGCGCCGATGATCCCGGTCCCGGGCAGCGTGCGGGTGTGGTTGGCGACCGGGGTGACGGACATGCGCCGTGGCATGAACACGCTGGCGCTTCAGGTTCAGGAGGGTCTCGGCCGCGATCCCCACGCGGGGGATCTCTACGTGTTCCGCGGACGCCGCGGCGATCTCGTCAAAATTTTGTGGCATGACGGTCTCGGGTTCTCGCTCTACGCCAAGCGCCTGGAGCGGGGCCGGTTCACTTGGCCGTCGGCATCGGGCGGCGCACTGTCGATCAGCTCGGCGCAGCTCGCCTACCTGCTTGAGGGGATCGAGTGGCGCAACCCGGTTCGCACTTGGCGCCCGTCGCGGGTGGGCTGAGGCCGGGCGAATCACCCTGCGCGATTGGCAATTGCCGTGAGGCTGCGAATCTGATTCATTCCCGGCCATGACGGTCACGGCCCGACGCGACGTTGAAACTCTCGAGGCGGCGCTTGCGGCCTCGGAGGCTCGGGCAACGGCGGCCGAGGAGCAGATCACCTCGCTGAAGCTGATGGTCGAGAAGCTGCGCCGTGCGCTCTACGGGCAGCGCTCGGAGCGCACGGTGCGTCTCCTCAACCAACTGGAGCTTGCGCTCGACGAGCTGACGGCGGACGCGACGGAGGACGATCTCGCGGCCGAGCAAGCCGCGGCCGAGACCACCCAGGTCAAGGGGTTCACGCGCCGCAAGCCGTCGCGCAAGCCCTTCCCCGAGCATCTGCCGCGCGAGCGGGTGGTGGTTCCTGCACCGACATCGTGCGCGTGCTGCGGGTCGGAGCGGCTGTCGAAGATCGGCGAGGACGTGACCGAGACGCTTGAGGTGATCCCGCGCCGGTGGAAGGTGATCCAGACGATCCGCGAGAAGTTCACCTGCCGCGATTGCGAGAAGGTCTCGCAGCCGCCGGCGCCGTTCCACGCGGTGCCGCGAGGTTGGGCGGGTCCGAACCTTCTGGCGACGATCGTGTTCGAGAAATATGGCCAGCACCAGCCGTTGAACCGGCAGCGCGAGCGCTACGCGCGCGAGGGGGTCGACCTGAGCCTGTCGACGCTGGCCGATCAGGTCGGGGCCTGCGCCGTGGCGCTGAAACCGCTGCATGACCTGATCGCCGATCACGTGCTTGCGGCCCGGCGCTTGCACGGCGACGACACTCCCGTCCCGGTGCTGGCCAAGGGCAAGACCGTCACCGGGCGGGCTTGGGCCTATGTGCGTGACGACAGGCCGTTCGGCGGTCCGGATCCGCCGGCCGTGCTGTTCCGATACTCCCGCGACCGTTCGGGCAATCACCCGGTCGAGCACCTGAAGACCTTTGCCGGGGTGCTTCAAGCCGATGCCTATGCTGGCTTCAACCGGCTCTATGTGCCGGGCCGCTCGCCGGGAGCCGTGATCGAGGCCCTGTGCTGGGCTCACAGTCGGAGGAAGTTCTACGAGCTTGCCGATATCGCGGCGAGCAAGAGGCGCGGCGAGCAGGCGCCGCCGATCTCGCCGCTGGCGATGGAGGCGGTGAAGCGGACCGACGCGCTGTTCGACATCGAACGCGAGATCAACGGCAAGAGTGCCGATCAGCGCCTTGCCGTGCGCCGGGAGGCGAGCGCGCCGCTCGTCGCCGATCTCGAGGACTGGATGCGCACGGAGCGTGCCAGGCTGTCGCGCCACGCCTCTGTCGCCAAGGCGATGGATTACATGCTCAGACGCTGGGACGGCTTCACCCGTTTCCTCGATGACGGCCAGATCTGCCTCACGAACAACGCTGTCGAGAGGGCGCTTCGGGTCATCGCTTTGGGACGAAAATCCTGGCTGTTCTGCGGCTCCGATCGCGGCGGAGTGCGGGCGGCGGCGATGTACACCCTCATCGGCACCGCCAAGCTCAACGATGTCGATCCCCAGGCCTGGCTCGCCGATGTTCTCGGACAGATTGCCGATCTGCCGCAAAGCGACCTGCACCAGCTCCTGCCCTGGAACTGGAAGACAGCCCAGCACCAGGCCCTGGCCGCCTAAGCCGGACCTCACCAGAGACACCGTCTTCCCTGCGGCCGAGGCCGCGTCTCTGCGCGGTCCACCGTGAGCGTCACCGTGGGGCTGAGCGTCACTCGCCTGCCCACCTTGGAACTCCCCGTCACGTTCCGCGATTCACCGTCTGCGGTCCCCGCCGGATGCTTACAACACGGCTACCGAGCCGGGAGGACAGGCGTTCCCGATCCGCGTCCAGACGCGGGCCGACCTGGCGGCGGCGCGCTTCGACCTGCTGGCCTGGCAGGACCCCTTGGCCGGGGACGGCCCCGCCTCGCCCTTCTGGATACAGGACGCCATGCCGGAGGCGGCGGTCGTAAGCGCCGCGCCGTCACCCTCGTTGTTGTCTGAGATTTTCGTGGTCATCTGGACCCCGTCAACGACGGAGGTGACAGATGACAGACACATTGCATGAACGAGTGACGGAGGACGCCACCGACGCTTCGGTCGCGGTCGCGACGAGCGCGCACGGCGCACGGGTCTGGCCGGAAGCGGTGAAGGCGCGGATCGTGGAGGAGACGTTCGAGGAGGGAGCGACGGTGGCGGGGGTTGCCCGGCGTCACGGCCTCTCACGGACGCAGTTGAGCGGCTGGCGGCGCATGGCTCGGGACGGGCTTCTCGGCCCGGTCGCCGGCGCGGGCGACGATCCGTTCGGCCTGGTCCCGGTGACGGTGTCGGTCGCTGCTGAGCGGAACGGCGCGGCCTCGGTGCCCGCGGATGGTATCGCGATCGAGATCGCCGACATCCGGGTGGTGGTGCCGCCGGACTTCGACGCGGGGCACCTGTCGCGCATCCTGGTCTGCGTTCGGGCCGCGCCATGATCCTGACCGGGGAGAAGATCCGGGTCTGGCTGGCGACCCGCCCCGTCGACTTCCGAAAGGGACATGACGGGCTGTCGGCGGTGGTGCAGACGGTGCTGGGTCACGACCCCTATAGCGGCGCGGTCTTCGCCTTCCGCTCCAAGCGAGGCGACAGAATGAAGATCCTGGTCTGGGACCGCACCGGGCTGGTCATGGTCTACAAGCGCCTGGAGGGCGGCGGCTTCCAGTGGCCGCGCCCCTCGGACGGCGTGATCGGACTGTCGCCGGCGCAGTTCTCGGCGTTGTTCGAAGGTCTCGACTGGAAGGCGGTCCGGGCCGTGCGACGGCCTCGGCCGCGCCAGGCGGCCTGACCGCGCAGCTTGCCGTTTCACCGGGGAACGGTGTCCATCCCACCGTCTCCCCGGTGTCGCCAAGACGAGCTATCCGGCCCCGTTTACGGCGGGGCCGGAAGCATGTTCACCTTGCGTTACCTCATTGATTCTGCTAGAGGAATCCCATGATAACCAGCATGGGAAGCGCCGTTCCCGTGAGTGATCTGCAACGCCGTCTGGCGGCCGTCGAAGCCCAACTTGCGAAGGAGCGTGCCGAGCGCAAGGCCGCCGAGGACGCGCTGGCTGTGTCCGAGCGGGCGCGCGAACGCCTGGAGCGGATCATCGCCTCGCTGAACCATGCCGTGTGGGGCGCGCGCTCGGAGAAGCGCCATGCCGATCAGGACCGGCTGCCGCTGTTCGAGGACATCGCGGTCGCCGAGGGGATGCTGGCGGAAGCCCAGGAGAAGGCCGACGCGGCGACCGGCAGGCAGCGGCGCAAGCCACAGCCGACCAATCGCAACCTCGGCCATCTGCCCAAGCACCTCGAACGCTTCGAGAAGGTGATCGAGCCGGAGAGCGCGGAGTGCCCTTGCGGCTGCGGCGAGATGGTGAAGGTCGGCGAGGACCGCACCGAGCGGCTCGACGTCGTGCCGGCGAAGTTGAGGGTGCTGGTGACGATCCGGCCGAAATACATCTGCCGCGCCTGCGAAGGCAAACAGAGCACCCAGGCGCCGGCGCCGGAATATCTGGTGCCGCGCGGCCTGCCGACCGAGGCGCTGGTGGCGCACACGCTGGTCGCCAAGTTCGCCGATCACCAACCGTTCTACCGTCAGAGCGAGGCATACCGTCGCGAGGGGATCGACCTCGACCGCACCATGCTGGGGAACTGGGCGGGGCGCGGGATGCAGGTGCTGGCCCCGGTGATCGACCGGATGATCGAGCACCTCAAGGCGTCGGACGGTCTGTTCATGGACGAGACCACGGTGCCGGTGATGGCGCCGGGGACCGGCAAGACGCGCCTCGACTATCTGTGGGCGATCGCCCGCGATCAGCGCGGCTATGGCGGGGCCGACCCGCCGATCGTGGTGTTCCACCACTCGCGCCATCGAAGTGCGAAGGTCGCTCTTGAGTTGATGCGGGGCTACACCGGCGGCGGCCCGCTGCACGTGGACGGCTACAGGGTGTACGACGCGCTCGGCGATCCGAAGCAGACGGTCAGCCCATGGGTGCTTGCCTACTGCTGGGTCCACTGGCGGAGACGCTTCGTCGACTTCCAGCGCGGCACGGCCTCGCCCGTGTGCGAGGAAATCCTCGAACGGATCGCGGCGCTGTACCGGATCGAGGCCATGGTGCGCGGCCACCCGCCGGAGCTTCGGCTGAAGGCGCGGCAGGAGTTGTCGGCACCGATCGTCGAGGCCATGCGGCCCTGGCTTGAGGCCCAGCTCGACCGTCTGTCCAGCGCGTCCGAACTCGCCAAGCACATCCGATATGCCCTCAAGCGCTGGGACGGCCTGTGCCGGTTCCTCCATGACGGGCGTATCGAGATGGACACCAACCCCATCGAGAACCTCATCCGCCCGGTGAAGCTCACAAAGAAAAACGCGCTCTTCGCCGGCAGCGACGACGGCGCCAGGACATGGGCGCGGTGTGCCAGCCTGATCGGCACCTGCAAGGTAAGCATCCGGCGGGGACCGTCTGTGCGATAAGCTGAAAATCGGCGAGTGTTCGCGATCGGTGGTGGGCACCGTGGTGCCCACCGTGGAGCAGACGGAGGCGATCGCGGATGTCGAATGAACAGCAGGCGAATTTGGGTGCCGAGGCCGAGGCCGGGAAACGCCGCCGGGCCCGGAAGTGGAGCGACGCCGACAAGCGGCGGATCGTTGCGGAGAGCTACGCGCCCGGCGCCACGGTGACGGCGGTGGCGAAGCGCAACGACGTGCGCGCCAATCTGGTGTTCGATTGGCGACGTCGGTTTCGCGAGGAGGATGGCGAGGCCGGGGGCGGCGGGTTCGTGCCGGTGATTGTCACGCCGTCGGGCGATGCACCGCCGGAGGACGGCTACTTCGGCGCAGCGCCGGCGGCCGGGCGGATCGAGATCGCGCTTTCCGGTGGCGTGCGGGTGACGGTTGACGGAACGGTGGATGCCCCTGCGCTGGCGCGGGTGCTTGCGGTCGTGGAGCGCCGATGATCCCGGTCCCGGGCAGCGTGCGGGTGTGGTTGGCGACCGGGGTGACGGACATGCGCCGTGGCATGAACACGCTGGCGCTTCAGGTTCAGGAGGGTCTCGGCCGCGATCCCCACGCGGGGGATCTCTACGTGTTCCGCGGACGCCGCGGCGATCTCGTCAAAATTTTGTGGCATGACGGTCTCGGGTTCTCGCTCTACGCCAAGCGCCTGGAGCGGGGCCGGTTCACTTGGCCGTCGGCATCGGGCGGCGCACTGTCGATCAGCTCGGCGCAGCTCGCCTACCTGCTTGAGGGGATCGAGTGGCGCAACCCGGTTCGCACTTGGCGCCCGTCGCGGGTGGGCTGAGGCCGGGCGAATCACCCTGCGCGATTGGCAATTGCCGTGAGGCTGCGAATCTGATTCATTCCCGGCCATGACGGTCACGGCCCGACGCGACGTTGAAACTCTCGAGGCGGCGCTTGCGGCCTCGGAGGCTCGGGCAACGGCGGCCGAGGAGCAGATCACCTCGCTGAAGCTGATGGTCGAGAAGCTGCGCCGTGCGCTCTACGGGCAGCGCTCGGAGCGCACGGTGCGTCTCCTCAACCAACTGGAGCTTGCGCTCGACGAGCTGACGGCGGACGCGACGGAGGACGATCTCGCGGCCGAGCAAGCCGCGGCCGAGACCACCCAGGTCAAGGGGTTCACGCGCCGCAAGCCGTCGCGCAAGCCCTTCCCCGAGCATCTGCCGCGCGAGCGGGTGGTGGTTCCTGCACCGACATCGTGCGCGTGCTGCGGGTCGGAGCGGCTGTCGAAGATCGGCGAGGACGTGACCGAGACGCTTGAGGTGATCCCGCGCCGGTGGAAGGTGATCCAGACGATCCGCGAGAAGTTCACCTGCCGCGATTGCGAGAAGGTCTCGCAGCCGCCGGCGCCGTTCCACGCGGTGCCGCGAGGTTGGGCGGGTCCGAACCTTCTGGCGACGATCGTGTTCGAGAAATATGGCCAGCACCAGCCGTTGAACCGGCAGCGCGAGCGCTACGCGCGCGAGGGGGTCGACCTGAGCCTGTCGACGCTGGCCGATCAGGTCGGGGCCTGCGCCGTGGCGCTGAAACCGCTGCATGACCTGATCGCCGATCACGTGCTTGCGGCCCGGCGCTTGCACGGCGACGACACTCCCGTCCCGGTGCTGGCCAAGGGCAAGACCGTCACCGGGCGGGCTTGGGCCTATGTGCGTGACGACAGGCCGTTCGGCGGTCCGGATCCGCCGGCCGTGCTGTTCCGATACTCCCGCGACCGTTCGGGCAATCACCCGGTCGAGCACCTGAAGACCTTTGCCGGGGTGCTTCAAGCCGATGCCTATGCTGGCTTCAACCGGCTCTATGTGCCGGGCCGCTCGCCGGGAGCCGTGATCGAGGCCCTGTGCTGGGCTCACAGTCGGAGGAAGTTCTACGAGCTTGCCGATATCGCGGCGAGCAAGAGGCGCGGCGAGCAGGCGCCGCCGATCTCGCCGCTGGCGATGGAGGCGGTGAAGCGGACCGACGCGCTGTTCGACATCGAACGCGAGATCAACGGCAAGAGTGCCGATCAGCGCCTTGCCGTGCGCCGGGAGGCGAGCGCGCCGCTCGTCGCCGATCTCGAGGACTGGATGCGCACGGAGCGTGCCAGGCTGTCGCGCCACGCCTCTGTCGCCAAGGCGATGGATTACATGCTCAGACGCTGGGACGGCTTCACCCGTTTCCTCGATGACGGCCAGATCTGCCTCACGAACAACGCTGTCGAGAGGGCGCTTCGGGTCATCGCTTTGGGACGAAAATCCTGGCTGTTCTGCGGCTCCGATCGCGGCGGAGTGCGGGCGGCGGCGATGTACACCCTCATCGGCACCGCCAAGCTCAACGATGTCGATCCCCAGGCCTGGCTCGCCGATGTTCTCGGACAGATTGCCGATCTGCCGCAAAGCGACCTGCACCAGCTCCTGCCCTGGAACTGGAAGACAGCCCAGCACCAGGCCCTGGCCGCCTAAGCCGGACCTCACCAGAGACACCGTCTTCCCTGCGGCCGAGGCCGCGTCTCTGCGCGGTCCACCGTGAGCGTCACCGTGGGGCTGAGCGTCACTCGCCTGCCCACCTTGGAACTCCCCGTCACGTTCCGCGATTCACCGTCTGCGGTCCCCGCCGGATGCTTACCCAGCAACCGACTCTCAGGCGTGCCGTGGCCGCGTGACAGGGCCCACTCGCCTCTCACTCTCCGCCGCTGGCTTGGCGCAGCTCCGGCGGTGCGATACCGCCGACAGAGGATCGCAACAGTTCCACCTCTTCCGACTCGCCGGGCATCGCTACCCGTCCGGCGGTCTCCGGCAGCGGCGTGTCGAACTGGTAGTCCGGTTCCGTCTTTTGCCGGTGCCAAGTCTCCCGCATCTCGCGCCAGGAGCCCAGAAAACTCCGAACCTCGGGCATGTCATCGGCCACTGCGCGGTGCAACTTCTTCAGGTTGTAACACGGCACGCCGGCGAACATGTGGTGTTCGAGGTGCCAGTTCATGCGCCAATAGACGAACTCCGAGAACGGGTCGAGCATGATCGAACGCACGCACTTGCGAAAATCCGGCACGTCATCGCGCAGACCGCAATGCATGGGAGCGCCGACGAAATACGCGAGCCAGTTGGCGATGTTGGGGCCCAGGGAAAAGACGATCGGAAAAATCCATAAGCCATAAACGATCGATACAGCGGCCACTGCCACATGGATGGTTAGCACCAGGCGGGCCCAATTGACTGCCCGGCGCCGCGCTTCGGGCCTGTCGGCGTAAAGCGCCTCCAGCCAGCCCGGTGTACTGAAGACACTGTAGCCCCCGAACGCAGTCTTCAAGATCCCCAGAATGGTGATGTCGAGCCCGCGCGTGGCGAATCCGCCAGTGACGTTGATCGTGAAGAGTTGCAGCAGATAGAGCGGCTTGAGCGAGGGCTCGGCCGGCAACGTGACTTCCTTGTCGGCGCGCGGATGCAGGGTGTAGAGGTGATGGTAAGTGTGACTCATGGCGTATTCGTGGAAATTCCACCAGCAAAGTACGCTGTAGATGCGCAGAAATACCGCGTTGAGCCATCGCGTCTTGAAGACCGATGCGTGGCCCAGCTCATGGCAGCCATAGAGGAAATTAGACGCCAGAGTGCCGTAGGCAAACAGCGCTATCAACACGCCGATCCATTGTCCCTGGAGAAAGAAGTAGAGGGTCAGTGCCGCAGCACATGCCGCCAATACGAGGTGACCGACGGCCTGGAACAAACCTTGGACATCGCTCTTGCGCATGACATCGCGCAATGTCGCACGGTCGATCGGACAACGGTACCAGTCGACCTTGTAGTTTCGGAATAGTTCGTCTAGGGACTCGGACTTTGTGTTCATCCAATTGTCCTCCGACACGCGCACTACGGCTACCGAACTCAATTGTACACCATCGCACTTAAACTTAGCGCTGACCGAAGATCACGACGTTATCCTTTGTGCCGCGCAATAACAAGGTCGAGAGTTATTTGCCGTCGCGAAGAGGTTGGTTGCGCCGTGGTTCCGGTGCTGCCACCTGCGCCGCCCTGCAGCGCTCGTCCGTCTCTTCCCGCGCTCCGGTTCCGCTGCGGCAACTCCGAAACAAAATCACGCTTCATCCCTTGACATAATCTGGAATGGTTCTTATTTGCAGATCAGGACCCATCCCGGATCAGGAGTAAGCGCCATGCGTGTACCAGAGGTGACATTCAAGACCCGCGTCCGCGACGAGAGCGTCGAGGGGCCGAACCCGTTCCGTTGGCAGGACCGGACCAGCGCAGAGATTTTCAATGGCCGAAGGGTTGTGGTGTTCGCGCTGCCGGGTGCCTTCACGCCGACCTGCAGCAGCACCCACCTGCCGGGCTACGAAGCCCTGCACGATTGCTTCAAGTCGGCCGGCATCGACGAGGTGATCTGCCTCTCGGTCAACGACGCCTTCGTCATGTACCAGTGGGGCAAGTTTCAGGGGGCCGAGCACGTCACGCTGCTGCCCGACGGCTGCGGCACCTTCACGCGGCGCATGGGCATGCTCGTGGACAAGGACAATCTCGGCTTCGGCCTGCGCAGCTGGCGCTACTCGATGCTGGTGGAAGACGGCGAGATCAAGAAGATGTTCGTGGAGCCGGGGCTCTGCGACAACGCGGCGGGCGATCCGTTCGAGGTCTCCGACGCGGAGACCATGCTCGCCCACATCGAATCGCTCGAGCCGGCGCAGGCCGCCTGAGCATCGGTCGCGGCCCCTGCCTGCGCCCGGCCGGGACAGGGGCCGTTATCCCGCCCGCGGGTGGGCTGCCGTGTAGGCGGCAAGGAGTCCGGCTTCGTCGACCTCGGTGTAGCGCTGCGTGGTCGACAGGCTCGCGTGCCCGAGCAGCTCCTGGATCGTGCGGAGGTCGCCGCCGCCCGCGAGCAAATGGGTGGCGAAGCTGTGGCGGAGCGCGTGCGGTGTCGCCGATGACGGCAGGCCGAGCGCGCCGCGCAGCCGCGCCATGGTCTGCTGCACCAGCTTCGGCTGAAGCCGCTTGCCGCGCACGCCGACGAACAGCGGATCGCCCGGCTCCAGCCGGTGCGGGCAGGCCGAGAGGTAGTCGGCAATCGCCTCGGCAACGACGGGCAGCACCGGCACCACCCGCTGCTTGCCGCCCTTGCCCGTGATCATCAGGCTGCGCAGCGCGCCACCCTCGGCCGGCGCATCGGCACGATCCAGCCCCAGCGCCTCGCCGATGCGAAGTCCGCAGCCATAGAGCAGCAGCAGCACCGCAATGTCCCGCCGGGCGGTCCAATTCGGCGTCCTGCCGGTCCCCTCGTTCAGATCGACGACGGCCCTGGCCTGACCCTCCGTGAGCGGCCGGGGCACGCCGCGCGGCGTCTTCGGCGCGCGCACAAGGGAGAGCGCCGAGGAGACTGGCACGCCTTCGCGCTCGAGATAACGAAAAAACACCCGCACCGCCGAGAGCGCCCTTGCCGTGGAGGTCTTCGCGCGGCCTTCCGCCGCCCGGCGTGCGAGCCAGGCGCGCACGTCGCGCACGCTAAGAGCACCGAGTGCCGCGAGGTTGGGCACCTCGCCCCGATGCTCCGCCAGAAAGCCCAGGAAGTCGTCGAGGTCGCGCCGATAGGCGGCGATGGTGTTGTCTGAGCGCCGACGCTCGTCGGCGAGGCGGCTGAGCCAGATCTCCACCGCCGTCGCCAGATCGGCAGCGGCCCGGCTAGTCATGAGAGGATGGACTGCCCCGTTTTCTGCCAGTCGGCTAGGAAGGCGTCGAGGCCCTTGTCCGTGAGCGGGTGGCTCGCGAGCTTCCGGAGCACCGCCGGCGGCAACGTCGCCACATGGGCGCCGAGCTTCGCCGCCTCCACGACGTGGAGCGGATGGCGGATCGAAGCCACCAGAATCTCGGTGCCAATGGTGTCGGGATAGGCGTTGTAGATCGTCGCGATCTCGCGGATCAGCCCCATGCCGTCCTGGCTGATGTCGTCGAGGCGGCCGACAAAGGGTGAGATGAAGGCCGCACCGGCCTTCGCCGCCAGCAACGCCTGAGAGGGCGAGAAGCAGAGTGTGACGTTGACCTTGGTGCCGCCCTGGCTGAGCGCCCGGCAGGCCTTGAGCCCGTCCCAGGTAAGCGGCACCTTGACCGCGACGTTGGGCGCGATGGCGGCGAGCGTGCGGCCTTCGGAGAGCATGGTCTCGGCGTCGGTGGCGGTGACCTCTGCGCTCACCGGCCCCGGCACGATGTCGCAAATGTTCCGGATTACCTCGAAGAAGTCGCCGCCGGACTTGGCGATGAGCGAGGGATTGGTGGTCACCCCGTCGAGCAGGCCGGTCGCGGCGAGGTCCCCGATTTCGGCGATATCCGCCGTATCCACGAAAAACTTCATGCCACCGCTCCGTCCGAGAGTTGCCGGCCGGCGCCGCTCTCGCCGGTCATCGGGCTGGACGCCGTCGCGCGAGTGATGCAGGACGAGTGCATGAGCGCAGCATCCACGACTCGAATCGGCTTCGGGCCGGCGGCGAATTGGGCCGGCCTCTTAGCATGTCCGATGCGCCGTTGCCATCGCGCCGCCGCCGGCAGGGCGACGTGAGCGGGTCGGCCGACGGCGGAGGAGGGGGGCACGAGGGCGCGTCCGGGACCGTCGCCGTCCTCATGCCGCTGCCGCTGGAGCGCGCTTATGACTACGCCGTGCCCGCCGATCTCGCGCCTGCCGTCGCTCCAGGCGCCTTCGTGCGCGTGCCCCTCGGCAGGATGGAACGCGTCGGCGTGGTCTGGGGCAAGGGCGAGGGCGACGTTGAACCGGCCCGCCTCAAGCCGGTGACGGCGGTTCTGGAGACGCCGCCGATGACCGAGCCGCTGCGGCAACTGGTCGACTGGACGGCCGATTACACGCTGACCAACCGGGGCTCCGTCCTGCGCATGGCGATGAGCGTCCCCGGCGCCCTGGAGCCGCCGGCGGTACGCACCGCTTACCGGCTGGCGCGGGGCGAAGCGCCGCGCATGACCGCAGCGCGCGAGCGCGCCATCGCGTTGTTGCGGGACGGGCCGCCGCGTACCGCCACCGAGATCGCGCGCGGGGCCCATGTGAGTGCCGGGGTGGTACGCGGTCTGGCCAGACTCGGCACGATCGAAGCGGTCACGATGCGGGAGGTCGCGAGCTTCGGCCGTCCCGACACGTCCCGGGTGGGTCCCGTCTTATCCCAGGCACAACAAGCTGCCGCTGAGGCGTTGCGGAAGGCGGTTGCCGCCCAGGCGTTCTCGGTCACCGTTCTCGACGGCGTGACCGGCTCGGGCAAGACCGAGGTCTATTTCGAGGCCATTTCGGCCGCGCTCGATCGAGGCCATCAGGTGCTGGTGATGCTGCCCGAGATCGCTCTCAGCGCCCAATGGCTCGCGCGCTTTCGCGCACGCTTCGGCGTCGACCCTGCGGTCTGGCATTCCGAGCTCGGCACGCGGCAGCGGCGCGAGACCTGGCGCGCCGTCTCCGAAGGCAGGGCGCGTGTGGTGGTCGGCGCGCGTTCTGCGCTCTGGCTGCCCTTCCGCACCCTCGGCCTCATCGTCGTCGACGAGGAGCACGACTCCGCCTTCAAGCAGGAGGACGGTGTCGTCTATCACGCCCGCGACATGGCAGTGGTGCGCGCCCGGCTCGAGGGTTGCCCCATCGCCCTGGTATCGGCCACGCCCTCGCTGGAGACGGCGGTCAACGTCGAGAACGAGCGCTACCGATGCGAGCGCCTGCCGGACCGTCACGGCGGCGCCCAGCTGCCGGCGATCGAGACCGTCGACCTGCGCGAGACACCGCCGGCACGCGGCACTTGGCTCGCGCCGGCCCTGCGCGCGGCGCTCGCCGAGACCCTGGAGGCCGGCGAGCAGGCGCTGCTCTTCCTCAACCGACGGGGCTATGCGCCGCTTACGCTCTGCCGCGCCTGCGGTCACCGCTTTCACTGCCCGAATTGCAGTGCCTGGCTGGTGGAGCACCGCTTCGCCGGCACTCTCGACTGCCACCATTGCGGCCTCCAGCGCGCGCAGCCGAAGGCCTGCCCCGAATGCGAGGCGGAGGGGAGCTTCGCGGCCTGCGGGCCTGGCGTCGAGCGGCTCGCCGAGGAGGTCGACGAGGCCTTCCCCGGCGCCCGCTGGGCGGTGCTCACCAGCGATACGGTGCGCGGCCCCAGCCAGGTGCAGGATCTGGTCGACGCCATCGTGAACCACGAGGTCGACGTTCTGATCGGCACGCAGATGGTGGCCAAGGGCCACCACTTCCCCCAGCTCACCCTGGTGGGCGTGGTGGACGCCGACTTAGGGCTCGCGGGCGGCGACATGCGCGCGGCCGAGCGCACATACCAGTTGCTCCATCAGGTAGGCGGGCGCGCCGGGCGCGGCGGGCGCCCCGGCCGGGTCGTGCTCCAGACCTACGCCGCCGAGCACCCGGTCATCACGGCGCTTGCCGCCGGCAATCGCGACTCCTTCATGGCGCAGGAGGCGGCGGCCCGCGAAGCCCACGGCCTGCCGCCCTTCGGCCGGCTCGCGGCGGTCATCGCCGCCGGCCCGAGCGAGTCCGAAACCCTACGTGCCGCGTCGGCCCTCGCACGCACCGCGCGCGCCGAGGAGCAGGCGCTCGGCATCCAGGTGCTGGGTCCCGCGCCGGCGCCGCTCCGGCTGCTGCGCGGCCGCCATCGCTTCCGCCTGCTCTTCAAGGCCCCGCGCGGCGTGCTGCTCCAGCCTCACATGAGGCGCTGGCTGGCGGCGCTCGACCGGCGTACCCGCGCGCGTCTCCAGGTGGATATCGACCCCCACAGCTTCATGTGACACGTCCAACGCTCCCGCCCGCCGTGACTTGCTCTCGTGCCTTTGATAGGGTCGCGCAGGCTCAACCGCCGTTGCGATCGATGGGAACGCAGGGGGGACGCCATGATTATCCAGACCCAGGCAGAAGAGCGGCCGGACGGCGCCCGCTTCGCCATCACCCTCGACGAGCATCTCCAGCTCGTGAGCCAGTTCGCCCAGAATTACGGGAACGACAGCTTCGCGCAGCCCGAGCCGCGCAACTACTTCCTCTATGCCTGCCGCTGGCACGACAAGGGCTGGAAGGATCTCGACGACAACCCGCCGTTGGATCCCAAGACCGGGCTTCCCTACAACCTAGTGGAAACGCCCATTCCCATCATCACGCTGACCGGCTGCCGCTCGCCCGAGTACAACGAGGCGCACCACGCCTACTGCGGGCTGCTGGACAGCATGCACATCTGGGGCCTCTACAACGGGCGCTACGGTATGTCCGACAAGGTGCTGATCGACATCGTGCCGCAAGAGCACCGACTCGCCGCCGACACCATGCTGGACACAGAGCGCCAGCGCCAGGAGCGGCTCACGACCGTGCTGCAGGACGACCCCGAGACCGCGCCCTGGGTCGAGCACGAGCGGCTCTTCGCCAACTACAAGGCGCTGCAGTTCTTCGACACCTTCGCCCTTTACTTCAACTGCGTGCATCCGGAGGAGCGCGGCGAGAGCACCTTTGCCAACGTGCCGCGCGGCGTCGACGACGATGTTGAAATCGAGGTCCGGGCGCTCGGCGACGGCGTCTACAGCCTCGATCCCTATCCCTTCCGCGACGACGGTCTGGAGGTCTCGTTCACCGGCCGCCACCTCACGCCGTTCGGTGCCGATGACAAGCCGGACATGGCCGCGGTGATGCGGGAGACCCCGCGCGAGCGCCAGAGCGCCCGGCTGGTTGCCGCCTGAGCGCCACGCCGCACGCATCCGAGGTCAGGGAGAAACCGTGCCTGCTGCCGCGCGCCCGAGCCCAGTCGACGTATTGGGTCTCGACCATGTCGTGCTCCGCGTGGCGGACATCGAGGCCTCGCTGGAGTGGTACCGGCGGGTCCTCGGCTGCATCGTCGAGCGCCGGATCGAGAGTTTTGGGCTGTACCAGTTGCGTGCGGGCGCGAACTTGATCGACCTGGTTCCCGTCTCGAGCAAGGCCGGCAAGCCCGGCGGCGGCGCGCCCGGCAAGACGCGGCGCAACATGGAGCATTTCGCCCTCAAGCTCGCCGCCTTCGACGAAGAGAAGCTCCGCCGCTATCTCAAGAGGCGCGGCATAGAGGCGGGCGAGACCGCACGGCGCTACGGCGCCGACGGACACGGCCCCTCGCTCTACCTCACCGACCCGGACGGCAACACGGTGGAGCTCAAGGGACCGCCCGACGCGGACCAAAGCGAAAGGGTGGCCGACGCCGAGTATCCCGGCGCAAGACGGCGAACCGCGGCCAAACGGAGCGCACAGGCATGAAGGCGGTCGTCATCCACCGCCACGGCGGGCCGGAGGAGCTCGTTTACGAGGGTATCGAGACGCCGGCGGTCGGCCCCGAAGACGTGCTGATCAATCTCGAGACGGTGGGCCTCAATCATTTCGACCTCGACGTCTGTGACGGCATCTCCGGCTATCTCAACCTCGACATGCCGCACATTCTCGGGGTCGAGGGCGCCGGCACGGTCGCGGAGACAGGCGCCGCGGTGAGCGCCTTTCGCCCCGGCGATCGCGTCATGCCCTTTCTCACCCTTACGTCCGGCCTTTGCCGGCATCGGGTGTGCAACTGCTCACTCGGCATGGACAACATCTGCCTCGACTTCGAGAAGCTGGGCGTGACCTGCTGGGGCACCTACGCCGAATTCGTCAAGGTCTCCCACCACAACGTGATCCGAGTTCCCGACGGGGTCTCGGCGCTCGACGCAGCGGCGGGGCAGGTTGCCTTCGCCACGGCCTGGGAGCTGGTGGTGAAGAAGGCACAGGTGCGCCAGGGCGAGGACGTGCTTATCAACGCCGCGGGCAGCGGGGTCGGCTCGGCAGCGATCCAGTGCGCTCGCGTTGCAGGCGCGCGGATCATTGCCACCGCCGGCTCCGACGAGAAGCTCGCGCGCGCCCGTCAGCTTGGTGCAGACGAGGTCATCAACTACAACGAGACGCCGGCGATCGGCGATGCCGTGCGCGATCTCACCGATGGCCGCGGCGTCGACGTCTGTATCGAAATGGTGGGCGGTTCGGTGCTGCAGCAAAGCCTCGACGCGCTTGCGCTCAACGGGCGCCTGGCAACCTGCGGGGCGCACGCGGGCGAGAAGGTCGAGATCGATATGATCGAGTTTTTCCGTAAGCAGATCACCATGACGAGCTGCCACTTCGCGCCGAAATCGACCAACCACGAGGTCCTTCGCCTGATGGAGCAGGGCAAGCTCAGGCCGGTGATCGGCGAGGTTCTGCCGCTGGCCGAGATGCGCACCGCTCACGAACACCTTGCCGCGCGCGCAGTCTTTGGCAAGATCGTGCTCGAAGTTTAGCGGGGCGAGCAATGGCCGAGCTTGAGCTACTTAAAGTCGATCGCTGGCACCACCGGCGCATCATTCTCGACGAATTGAGCCTGAAGGCGCCGTCGGGCCGTATTACCGCGCTCCTCGGCGACGAAGAGTCGGGCCGCCTCACGGCGCTCAAGGTCATCGCCGGGATCGAGAAGCCGCAGGGCGGCTCCATCCTGATCGACGGCGAGGAGGTGCTGGGGCAGCGCGAAGGGATTCGGGAAGCGGCGACGGTCTTCCGCACCGCCGCGTTGATGCCGCACAAGACGGCCCTCGAGAATATCGCCTACCCGCTGAGGATCGCCCGCTTCGACCGCGAGACCATCCAGGCCCGGGTGCTTGCCGTGAGCGAGCACTTTGGGCTCACCGAGGTTCTCACGCTCCGCCCCAAGAAGCTTACGGACGTTCAGTGCTACCAGATCGGGCTCGCCCGCGCGCTGGTGCGCGACCCCGGAGTCTACCTCTTCGAATTGCCGACAGAAGAGGACCCGGTCCTGCGCCGACTCGCGATCGACGAGATGAAGCGGCTCAGGGACGAGTTCGGGCGCACCGTGGTCTATGCCGCCGGCACCGTCGATGACGTGGACGACCTTGCCGATTGGGTCGTCGTCCTGGACGAAGGGCGCAGGCTGCAAATGGGCAGCCCGAAGCGAATCCTCCAATGGCCTGCCTCGCGCCAGGTCGCCAAGCTCTTGGGTGCGAGACTCCGTGCCGCGCGCGTGATGGGCACGGAGCAGGACGCTGTCACGGTGCGTCTCAAGGACGGCGCCATCGTCACGATTCCATGCGAGAGCGGGGACGTGGCCGCCGGCGAGCGCGCCACCCTGGCCATCTGGCCGGAGCACATCGACCGCGAGGGTGAGACGGCGGGCTACCCGCCCGAGCACTGCTACCTGTTCAACGAGGGGGGCAACCTGGTGGCGGGTCCCGCGGGGCCGCCGCCGAAGCGAAAGTCGAAGGGTACCGCCCGCCGGCGCTAGGCGGCGCCTCGGCGTTCGATGGCCGCCTTCGTAGTGCGGCAATGGCTCCCTGTCATGCCTCAGTAATACTCGCCGCACTTCGCGCATCTTCAGACAGAAACACCAATATATAGCGATAGTGATCCGGGTATAGCTACGACATGTAGTAAGTATTGGTAGCAATTGAGTCATGTTGCGATGTCTCGATCATTGTGCGGTCTTTGCAGCTGCGTTGCCATTCGCGGGCAATACGCACTAGAATGAAATAGCAACCCCTGCCTCCAACGGATTCTCCACCAGATGATCGACCACGCCGTCGCGCGCCGTAACATGGTCTCCGGCCAGATCAGGACCAACCGTGTCACCGACGAGCGGCTGATCGACGCGATGGAGGAGATTCCGCGCGAGCTCTTCGTCCCGCATGCCAAGCGCGGCGTCGCCTACGTGGACGAGGACGTGGAGATTGTCTCCGGCCGCTACCTGATGGAGCCCATGGTGCTCGCGCGTCTGCTGCAAGAGGCCGAGATCACGGCGAACGACATGGTTCTCGATGTCGGTTGCGGTACTGGCTATGCCTCGGCGGTCATGGCCCGCCTCGCGGGCACCGTGATCGCGTTGGACGTCGACGATTCGCTGGCGGCCGAGGCCGAGAAGGCATTGAGCGCCGTCGGCGCCGATAATGCGATCGTCGTGACCGGCCCACTCGCCGATGGCTTTGCCCAGCAGGCGCCTTACGACGTGATCCTGGTTGGCGGTGCGGTCGATCACCTGCCGCAGGCGCTGGCGGACCAGCTCTCCGAGGCGGGCAGAATCGTTGGCGTCGTGCACGAGCCCGGCACGGTGGGGCAGGCGACCCTCTGGGCGCGGCATCGGGGGACGGTTTCCAGCCGCAGCCTGTTCGAAGCGTCGCTGCCGCCGCTACCGGGCATCGTCCGGCCGGCGCAGTTCGAGTTCTAGGTCCATGCAGGGCGAGGTGCCGGCGCTCTCGGTCGGGGACTTCGCGGCACTGCGCGCCGGTCCAGAGGCCTATGCGCTGCTCGACGTGCGCGAGCCTTGGGAGGTGGCGCTCGGTGCGCTGCCTGAGGCCATGACCATCCCCATGAACGAGCTACCCGAACGTGTCGAATCGTTGCCGGCGGATCGGCCTCTGGTGGTGCTTTGCCACCACGGCCAGCGCAGCGGTCAGGTCACCGCATGGCTCCAGCGGCTCGGCTACGACAATGCGGTCAACCTGGAAGGCGGCATCGACGCTTGGGCTCGCACGGTCGATCCCGCCATGCCGACCTACTGAAAGGAGCGGCCCATGACTCGCAGACAACGGCACTCCTCGACCGGAACGATCGCGCTTGGCGCACTGGCGGGCGCGCTCTTCGCTGGAGCGTTCGCGTTCACCCACGGCGCCGGCGCACAGACTCTGGAAGAGGCGCTCGTCTACGCTTACCAGAACAACCCGGCCTTGCAGGCCGAGCGTGCGCGGCTGCGCGCGTTGGACGAGGAGGTGCCGGCGGCGCAGGCCGGCTGGCAGCCCAGGGTCGAGATTGCGGCCGACGTCGGCGCGTCCTTCAGCAGGACCGACGGTAATGTTCCCAACGCCGGGAGCCATTCCGTCGTTCCCTTCGGCGCCGGGCTCACGGCCACCGCGCCGGTCTACCAGGGCGGGCGGGTTTCGGCTCAGATCGATTCGGCCGAGAACCGGGTCAGCGCGGGCCGGGCGCAGCTCCAGGCGGTCGAGCAGTCGATCCTGCTCGATACGGTGACCGCCTACATGGACGTGCTCCGCTTTCTGTCCGAGATCGAGCTCAGCCGCAGCAGCGAGCGGGTGGTACGCCGCCAGCTCCAGGCCGCGATCGACCGGCTCGAGGTCGGCGAGGTGACGCGGACCGATGTGGCACAGGCCGAGGCCCGGCTGGCGCAGGCGGGAGCGGAGCGGGTGGCGGCCGAGGGCGGCATGATGTCCGCCCGCGCCATGTATCAGCAGGTGGCGGGCCAAGCGCCGGGCACGCTCTCCTGGCCGCCGGTTCCCATGGGCCTGCCGGACACGGAGGAGGATGCGCTGGCCGCTGCCAACGACGCCAACCCGTCGATCACGGCGGCGTCGTTCATCGCGCAGGCGGCGCAGGCGGATATCGAAGCCGCATCCGCAGCATTCCGGCCACAGGTCTCGATCGTCGGCGAATTGCGCCAGCGTTTCGACACCTCGAACCTTATCGAACAGACCACCGATGCCTCGATCAGGGCCAGTGTGCGCGTGCCGCTCTATCAGGGCGGTGCCGCGAATGCGCGCGTCCGCCAGTCGAAGCAGATCGCGGCGCAGCGGCTGCTCGAGCTGGATCAGTCCCGGCGCACGGTGCAGGAGCAGGTCGCCCAAGCCTGGAGGGCGCTCACCTCGGCGCGGGCGCAGATCGCCGCGTTCGAGTCGCAGGTGGCCGCGGCGGCTGTCGCGCTGGACGGCGTCGAGCAAGAAACGCGCGTCGGCCTGCGCACCACGCTCGACGTGCTGGACGCCGAGCAGGAGCATTTCAAGGCGCAGATCAACCTGGTCCGGGCACAGCGGGAGGAGATCGTGGCAGCCTATCAGTTGAAGGCGGCGATCGGCGCACTGACCGCGCAGCAGCTCGGGCTTCCGGTCGATCTGTACAGCCCGGAAGCGCACTACCGGAACGTGCGGGAGACGCCGGGCGAGTGGCTGTGGTCGGAGTAGGGACCGCCCCAATGGCGGAGGAGTGAGGACATGGAGAAGCCGGCGGCAGCCGAACACCCCATCAACGACGTGATGCGCCGGCGCTGGAGCCCCCGCGCCTTTGAGCCGCGCCCGATGCCTCGTGCCGACATCCTCACTCTGCTGGAGGCGGCGCGCTGGGCGGCGTCGAGCTTCAATCAGCAGCCCTGGCATTTCATCGTTGCGACCAGGGATCAGGAGGAACGGTTTGCGCAGCTGCTCGATTGTCTGGTGCCGGGCAACCAGGTGTGGGCACGCAACGCTTCGCTGCTCATCCTCACCGTGACCAAGCGCACCTTCGACCACAACAATTCGCCCAACAGCTGTTGCGTCCACGATATCGGGCTCACCGCCTGCCAGCTCGTCCTGCAAGCCACGGAGCTCGGCTACGCGACCCATCAGATGGCCGGCATCGAGGCGGACAAGATCCGGGAAGTCTACGGCGTGCCGGAGGGCTACGACCCCGTCACGGGGATCGCCGTCGGCTATCCCGGAGATCCCGATTCGCTCCCTGACGACCTCCGCGAAATGGAGCTCTCGACCCGCACGCGGCGGCCTTTCGACGAGTTCGTCTTTGCCGACGGCTGGGGCAAGCCCGCCGGACTCTGACGGTCAGTGACCGAGGGTTCCCGCGGCACCTGAGCGAAGTCAGCCAAACAAGTTCCGGAGCAAGGGATGTCCGACTTCCACGTGAGCGTCGGCGAGCAGGTAACGTTTTCCAAGACCGTCGGCGAAAGCGATGTTTACCTGTTCGCGGGCATCACCGGCGACTTGAACGGTCTTCACGTGAACGAACATTACATGTCCCAGACGTCCTACGGGCACCGAATCGCCCATGGGGCGCTCTTGGTGGGTTTCATGTCGACCACGTCGACCATGATGATCGCCCGATGCGATGAGAAGGGAGGCGACCAGACCCCGGTCTCGCTCGGTTACGACCGCATTCGCTTCACCGCGCCGGTCTATATCAACGACACGGTGAGCGTGACCTACACGGTCGCCGAGATCGACGAGGGGCGCCGCCGCGCGCTCTCCGACATCGAGGTTGTCAACCAGCGCGGCGAGACCGTTGCCGTGGCCCAGCACATCATCAAGTGGGTGCCGCAGGCGTAGGCGACGAGAGAAACGAGGGGGACCGCAGCATGGTGCGCGCACTCTGGCAAGGGCAGGTCATCGCGGAGTCCGAGACCTGGGAGAGCGTGGAGGGCAACGTCTATTTTCCGCCGGAGGCCGTGAACCGCGCGTTCCTCTCGCCGAGTGACACGACGACCGTTTGCGGCTGGAAGGGCACGGCACACTACTACTCGGTGGAGGTCGACGGCGTGCGCAACGCCGATGCCGTGTGGCATTACCCCGCCCCCAAGCCTGCGGCCGAGAACATCCGGGAGCATGTCGCCTTTTGGCGGGGTGTCACCGTCGAGGCCTGAGCCCCGACCGCCATTCGGCTGCACGTGCGCGCTTGCGCTGCGAAGCACGCAACAGAAAGCAGGATCGCCGATGCCTCGATACCTGAAGACCGGAATCAGCGATGCGGAAGCTGCGGAGGCGGACGAGAAGGTCCGCCGCGTCGTGGAAGACGCGTTGAACGACATTGCGAAGCGGGGCGATGCGGCCGTGCGCGAGATGTCGATCAAGTTCGACGGTTGGGAGCGCGATGACTTTCGGCTGCGCGAGGCCGAGATCGAGACTTGTCTGGACCGACTGCCAGGCCAGGACCACGAGGACATCCTTTTTGCTCAGGAGCAAATTCGCAATTTCGCGCAGGCCCAACGCGACGCGTTGCAGGATGTCGAGGTCGAGACACTGCCGGGCGTCGTGCTCGGCCACAAGAACATTCCGGTCAACGCGGTCGGCTGTTACGTGCCGGGCGGCAAGTACCCCATGGTGGCGTCCGCCCACATGTCGGTGGTGACGGCCAAGGTGGCAGGCGTCGAGCGCATCGCGACTTGCGCACCGCCCTTCGAGGGCAGGCCGGCGCCGGCGATTGTCGCGGCCCAGCACCTCGCGGGCGCCAGCGAGATCTACGTGCTGGGCGGCATCCAGGCGGTGGGCGCCATGGCGCTCGGCACCGGCAGCATCGCACAGGTGGACATGCTCGTGGGCCCCGGCAACGCCTTCGTGGCGGAGGCCAAGCGCCAGCTCTTCGGCCGTGTGGGCATCGACCTGCTGGCGGGACCCACCGAGACCCTGGTGATCGCCGACGAGACCGTGGACGGCGAGCTCTGCGCCGCCGACCTGCTCGGTCAGGCCGAGCACGGCCCGACCTCGCCGGCAACCCTGCTGACCAACTCCGAGACCCTCGCCCGCCAGACCATGGCCGAGGTCGAGCGTCAGTTGACCGTCCTGCCGACCTCCGAGATTGCGGGCCAGGCGTGGCGCGACTACGGCCAGGTGATCGTCTGCGACACCCTCGACGAGATGGCGGCGGTGGCGGACGAGATCGCCGCCGAGCACGTGCAAGTAATGACCGAGGATCCCGACTGGTTCCTCGATCGCATGACCAACTACGGCGCGCTTTTCCTGGGCCCGCGCACCAACGTCTCCTACGGCGACAAGGTGATCGGCACGAACCACACCCTGCCTACGCGTAAGGCTGCGCGCTACACCGGCGGCCTCTGGGTCGGCAAGTTTCTCAAGACCTGCACTTACCAGCGGGTGCTGACCGACGAGGCTTCGACCACGGTGGGCGAATACTGCTCACGCCTGTGCGCCCTCGAAGGCTTCGCCGGGCACAAGGAGCAGGCCGACATTCGCGTGCGCCGCTACGGCGGCAAGAACCTTGCCTGATCCTGCGGCAGACGACGCGCTGCCCAAGACACCGTCGTTCCGGCTCGACGGCAGGAAGGCACTCGTTACCGGCGCCAGCCGCGGTCTCGGCCGCGCCTGCGCCGCTGCGCTTGCCGAGGCCGGTGCCCACGTCGTGCTCGCGGCGCGGGGCCAGGACGCCCTGGAACGAGTCGCGGGCGAAATCGAGGCGGCGGGAGGCTCGGCGGAAACCCTCGCGGTCGACATCGCCGATGTCGAGCGGGCTGCGGAAGCGCTCGAGGCACTCGGACCGGTCGACATTCTCGTCAACAACGCCGGCGGCAACCGCCCGGCACCGCTGCTCGATGTGAGCGTCGAGGACTTCGACGCGGTCATGGGTATCAACGTGCGCGGCGCATACTTCTGCGCTCAGGCGGTTGCGCGGGAGATGGTCGCGGCGAAGCGGGGCGGCGTCATCATCAACATGTCGTCCCAGATGGGGCATGTCGGCGGGCCGCGCCGCACCGTCTACTGTGCCTCCAAGCACGCCATCGAGGGAATGACCAAGGCGATGGCGATGGATTTGGCCCCACACAACATTCGGGTCAATGCCATCGGCCCCACCTTTATCGCAACCCCAATGACCCGGCCCTTTCTCGAAGATCCAGCGTTCAAGGAAGACACCCTGAACCGCATAGCGCTCGGTCGCTTGGGCGAGATTTCTGACGTCATGGGAGCCGTCGTTTTCTTGGCGAGTGACGCCGCGAGTCTGATAACGGGTGCGAGCCTATTGATCGACGGTGGTTGGACCGCTCAATAGAGTTATACTAATCATATTTGGTTATCGTATGTCCAGACTATTGCACTGGAGTAGCGCTCAATGTTTGTGTGAATTCTGCGGGTTGCTCGGCCAAAACTTCTCGGTTATACCCCTAAAGTTGGTAGGTATGCTATTTTGTAATACCCACCAAAAGGGGTGTTTTCAATCGTTGACTTTTCCTGATATATGGCGTCGCACTTATAGTTCGTCGAGTTGCACGGAGGCAGATTTATGGCGAGACGTTCTCTCCCCAAAATTGATGAGAAATCGTTAACAAAGGGGCAGCTCCGCAAGCTCGAAACGCTGCGAAGATCTGTGGGTGACGAGATCGCAGCGCGCGCGTTTGCCGCATGGTTTGCCACACAACCAAAACCGGTGGTGGTCGAGATGGATCACGACGCCGAGTTGATTGTGGATACACTCTGGCCACTTGTCCAGGATGGCACCCTGGCAATTCCGCGGGGTGGCTACTTGGTTCGGCGCGGGCGTCGTCGCGTTATTGTCGAGCCCGTGAGGCCGTAGAAGGGGCAAGCGCAGCACCTTAATCTGCGTGGCCGTTGGCCCCAAGAACGGGGCGGGAAGACGTGTCTCAATCTTGGCCTGCCCTCGGTCACAATGCTGGGTAGCGTTCAATCCATAAAGACCGATGGTGCTTCCATCAGTGGCTTCGAGATGCGCCATTGTATTGCGCGCGGCTAACGCTGATGAGTAGTCCAGGGGCGACGTAACAAGCATTTAGAGCATATCCGTTTTAGACGGAACCGTATCCGGCGTTTCGGATGTAGTTTTGGCATTCGCTTGGCTCGATGGTGCCGATGAGGTGGCCGAGATGGCGCCACGTGTCCTCGAAGTCGCGCTTCTGCGCGTTGCGCATCCAGTGCTTGATCTTGGAGAAGGCCTGTTCGATCGGGTTGAGGTCGGGTGAGTAGGGCGGGAGGAACCAGAGGCGGGCGCCTGTACTGCGGATGGCTTGGCGGACCGCCTTGCTCTTGTGGCTTGCGAGATTGTCGAGGATGACGATGTCGCCGGGCTTGAGCGTGGGGACGAGCTCTTGTTCGACCCAGGCCTGGAAGCAGCGGGTGTTGATGGGGCCGTCGAAGACGCAAGGGGCGCCGATCCCGTCTGCGCGCAGCGCGGCGAGGAAGGTCATGGTGCGCCAGTGGCCATAAGGCGCATATGCCCTCAAGCGCCGGCCTCGCTGCGCCCAGCCCCTGAGCGGTGCCATGTTGGTCTTGATCCAGGTCTCGTCCACGAAGACCAGGCGGTCCGGGTCGAGGTGGCGCTTGAGCGCCTGCCAGCGCGCCCGTTTTCGGGCGACCGCGGCGCGTGCCTGCTCAGTGGCGAACAGAGTTTTTTTTGAAGCTCAGCCCCTCGCGCCTGAGGAAGCGCCAGATGGTGTCCCGGCTCACCGCGATCCCCGCAGCGGCCAGCAGGTCTCGAAGCCGGTCGATCGTCAGATGTGGCGTCTCGGCGACCAGCCTGTGAACCAGCTCCCGGTGCGGCTCCAGCAGCCAGGGGCGGTGACCGCCGACCTTGCCCGGCGCCACACTCCCCGTCGCCCGGTAGCGCGCCACCCACTTCGGCACCGAGGAGACGCTGACACCGAAGCGCGCCGCCACCTGGCGGATCGGCTCGCCCGCCAAATGGGCCCGCACCACGCGCTCGCGAAGATCGCTCGAATAGGGTTGTGTCATCCATGCTGGCCTCCTTCACCAGTAGCCAGCTTGAATCACATTCCGTAACTAATGGGAATTCCTAATGATTCTCTCAATCTCGGATATGCTCTAACACCCCGGACCATGGTGCGGTGCACAGGGCGTGCGGCGTGGGGCAGAGTCTGCGCCATGAACGCTCTGAACGCTCTCTCGCCTTCCCACCGCACCCCTCGAGGCCGCCCGTGAGCGCGCTCGACGGGTGGATCGACATCTGCCGCGCCGGATCCTGGCGCGATATGGCCGGACGCGACGTGCGCCTCGACGAGGATCGGCTGGACCGTATCGTCGCGGCGCAGGCCGCAGCCGACCCCGCGCCGGTCGTGGTTGGTCACCCTGAGGCGGACGCGCCTGCATACGCCTGGATCGGCAGCCTCCGCCGAGTCGGCGACCGGCTGCAGGCGACGCTGCGCGATATCGCGCCGGCCTTCCGCGAAGCGGTCGAAGACGGCCGCTACGCCGGCCGCTCGATCGCCTTGCAAGGCGACACGCTCCGTCATCTCGGCTTCCTCGGCGGCCGCGCGCCGGCGGTGCCGGGGCTCGCTCCGACGTGCTTCGCAACTGCGCCGGGGACGGTGATTGCCTTCGCCGACAGCACCGCCGAGGCTCCGCAGGACTCATCCGACGTACACCCCGACTCTCTCCGCGCCCTGGAGCCGAGAGGGGACGAAGACGGCAACAGCCTCGTCCCCCTCCGCGCTTCCCAGGGGCGGGGAGAGGCCGAAGAGGCGGGCGCCGAGCCCTCCAATACGCCGCCCGAGGCCACAGATGGAGCCGGCGGACAAGCAGCGCTCGCCGAGAGGGAAACAGCGCTGGCGGAGCGGGAGGCAATCCTGCTTGAACGCGAGGCGGTGGCAGCGGCGGACGACAGGCAGCGGGCAGCCGAGACGACCATCGCACCCCATGTCGAAGCGGGTCGCGTCCTGCCTGGGGAGCGGGCGGCACTGGTTGCCCTGCTTGCTGCTCTCGGCGACGGCCAAGGCAACGGCGACGAGCCGGTTGCGGGCGGGCACGCCACCATCGCCTTTGCGTCGGCCTCGGGCGGCGAGGAGCGGCTGCGTCCCGCCGTCATCCTGGAACGGTTCATCGAGGGCCTGCCCAGGCGCGTGGACTACCGGACGCTCGCGGACGGCCCGGTGCCGGGCGCGCCGGCGCCCGCGGGCACTCGCGACAATGCGGGCGAGGACAGCGAGCGGATCGCAGCCGAAGCCCGTGCACTGATGGCTTCAGAGGCGGAGAGGGGTGTGACCCTCACCCCCGCCGAAGCCGTCGACCGGGCGCGCGCCAAACGCGGGCTCGGCATCGAAGGAGGAACGCAATGAGTCATGTGCTGATGTGGCGGGCGGCGGACGCCGGCGGTGCCGTCGCCCCGCACCGAATCGTCAAGTACGGCGACGCCGACGGCACGGTCGTGCAGTCCGCCGCGGCCGCGGACGCCCATGTCGGGGTCTCTGGCCGGGCGTCTGCGGCCTCGGGCGGGCGTGTCGAGATCGCCCGATCCGGCATCGCCGACATCGAATATGGCGCCAACGTTGCGCGGGGCGCGCTACTCACCGCCGATACCGACGGCAAGGCGGTGACCGCCGCCGACGGCAACCGCGTCATCGGCGTCGCCGAGGTTTCCGGCGCCGCCGGGGACATCGGCCAGGCGCTGCTCGCCCCCGGCCTTCACTAAGGGAAACACCATGGATCCGCACATCGATCAACTCGCTTCCGGCCCCTACGAGGTCCAGACCCGGCTTACGCAGATCGCGCAGGCAGCGGTACCGTCCGGCCTGATCGCCGACGATGTCTGCCCACGCGTCCGCACCGGCTTCAAGTTCACCTACACCACGCTTGCCGAGGAGGATCTGCTCACCATTCCAGACGTGCGGGCGTCCCGTGCCGCGCGCCTCAATCAGGTCGAGTTCGGCGCCACCGACACCACAGCGAGCGTCGTCGACTACGGCCTTGAGGACCCGGTTCCCTCCCGTGACATCGAGGAAGCCCGGGCCCAAGAGGTCGCCTACGACCCGCTGGAACAGGCCGCGATCTCCACCGCCGAGCTGGTGAAGCTTGCCCGCGAGCGGCGCGTAGCCGACCTGGTAACCACCGCGTCCCATTATGCCGCCGGCTACTCCACCACGCTCAACGGCAACGCGCAGTGGAGCCACGCCAACTCCAATCCGCGCAAGGCGATCCTGGAGGCCCTCGACGTGCCGCTGGTCCGCCCCAACGTGCTGGTCTTCGGTCAGAAGGTGTGGACTGCGCTGCGTCAGCACCCGAAGATCGTCGAGGCGGTGTCCGCCACCGGCGCCGGCGATCAGGCCTCCGGTATCGTGTTGAAGGAGGCGGTGGCCGAGCTCTTCGAAGTCGACCGCGTGCTCGTGGGCATGGCCTGGTACCAGAGCGCCAAGCGCGGCCAGGAGGACAGCTTCGCCCGCCTCTGGGGCAAGCACGCCTGCGCGATCCACGTGCGCCGCGACATGGCGTCGTCCCGCGACCGCATGCCGAAATTCTGCTGGACCGCCGATGCTCTCGGCGGGGTGCAGGTCGGCACCTACGACGAGCCGGCGCGCGGCGTCAATCGGGGCTCGACCGTCGTCAAGGTCAGCGAGTGCGTCAAGGAGCTCGTCGCCTACAACCGCGCCGGTTACCTCTGGCGCGACGCGGTGGCGTAGACCATGGCGTGGCTATCTTCCTCGCGCCATCGGGCGCGCCCGCCGGACCACCTGTGCGGGCTCGGCTATTCCCCGGCGGATGCGCGCCAGAGCGCGGCCGAGAACGAGGTCTGCCGGCACGCCGAGCGTCTGCTGAACATGGTCCACGCCTATTGCGAGATCCGCGATTCGTGGATCGGGTGGCTGCGCGGCGACACCATGAACCGCACCCTCTACGAGCGGATCGTGCCGGAGATGCGCGCGCTCCGCGACGCCGAGCAGCGTATCTTGGGCACTCCGAGCGTGACCCTGCTCGCGGTTGTCGACTACGCCGCGCGTGCGCGTGAGGCGGTGCCGGCCTACACGCCCCGCAAGACCATCGACTATCCGCAGCCTCCTGTCTCAGAAGCGGTGCGGGAGGCCTGCGAGCGGATGAGCACGGACGCAGAACAGGCTGCGCTTGCCGCCCGCCAGGCGAGCGCCCGCGCCTATGCCGCCCGCATGACCCAGGCGATCGAGCGCGAGCGGGCGGAGGAGGCCCGCCGCCAACGCGCCATGAAAGAGCACGGCATCACCGAGACGCCCGAGGCAGCCGCCGCCGCAGCCGCGCGCGTTGAGACCCGCATCGCGGTCTATCAGCGCGAACTCGACCGGGTTTCCGACACGCCCTCAAGTAGCGAAGCGATAGGGCACGATAAGGCGACGCCCTCAAGTAGCGAAGCGATAGGGCACGAGAAGGCGACACTATCAAGTAGAGTCGCGCGGGACGGCGCGCGCACTCAAGCTGCGCCACCGCCCATCACGGCAGAAGCCGCCCGGGCGCAACGCATTCTTGCCGCCATGCGCGCGTGGGCGGGGCCGTGCCTCAAATGGGGCCGGCACCGGGGGGCGCCTTACCTGCGCGCGCTGCGCCGGGCGACGGGCCTGCGCGACATCACGCGGGCCGAGCGCAACCGGCTTTGGCTTTCGGCGCGCCTTCCGGCGCGACGGCGCGCGCTCAAGGCGGGAGTCGGGGGTCCCACCGAAAGGCGGGCGACGCCATGACCTACGCCACCCGCGCGGACATGGAGGCGCGCTTCGGTGCGGAGGAGGCGCTGGACCTCGCCGGGATGGAGGCCGGGCGAATTGAGTCTGCGCTCGCGGACGCGGCGGCCGAGATCGACGCTGCCCTCGCCGCTGCCTATCGACTGCCGTTGACAGGCGCCTCCTGGCCGCGGCTCGTGGGGATCGCTTGCGACCTCGCACGGCGCGCTCTCTACGACGACGTCTCGCCGGAGGAAGTGACCGCGCGGGCCGAGCGGGCGCAGGCGGCGCTGGCCCGCCTCGCGTCCGGTGAAGAGGCGCTCCTCGACGGGGCCGGCAATCCGGTATCCCGCCATGACAAGGCGGCGCGCGGCGGCCCTGCACCTTCCATCACATCCGACACCCTGGCGGGGCTCTGATGTGCACCCTCATGCAGCGAAGCGGTGTCGCGCCGGTAGGCGCGCGGAAGGGAAGGGCGCAATAATGGTTGCGCAAAGCGTCAGCGTCGGGATTGAAGGCGCGGCACTCGACGCCGCTCTCGCGCGCCTCGCGGCAGTGCTGGCCAACCCTTCCGCCGTTATGGACCAGGTGGGGCGCTACCTCACCGCCTCCACACTGCGACGCTTCGAGCGCGAACAGGCGCCCGACGGCAAGCCCTGGCTGAAGAGCGCCCGTGCGCTTGCTGAAGGCGGTAAGACGCTCACCGATACCGGCCGCCTGCGCGGCTCGATCGCGCACACGGTCACCGACGGCGGACGCGCGGTCGAGGTCGGGTCGAACGTCGTCTACGCCGCCATTCACCAGTTCGGCGGCCGCGCCGGCAGGGACCGCAGGGTGACGCTGCCCGCCCGGCCCTATCTCGGCATCGACGAGCGTGACCGGGACAGCATCCTCCACATCGTCGCGCGGGCAATCGAAGGAGCGGGAACATGACTCTCGCTGCGCTGGAAATGCACCTCGCCGACGCCATGGCCGAGCGTCTCGCCGCTCTCACAGGCGACGACGGCGCGGCCGTCTTCGCGGCCGTGCTGAGCGCCCTCGATACGGCTGCGCTCACCGCCTGAGAGGGCGCAGAATTTCAGCGGGGAATCAGGGCTGATCCGCTCGAATTAATCGAGGATTTGGGGTGGTTGCCCCCCGGCGATCTTGCATGAAGGCCGCCGGAGGGCTTGTCTCGGTGACGGTGATATCAACCTGAGACGGCCCCAATGTCGCACAAGCTGTTCCGGCACTCCATCCATTCGAATGCCCGGGTCTGGGCTTTTCTCAAGCGCGTCGATGCGGCGGAGGCGGAGGCCTGCCGAGCGGCCGGCTGTCCGCGCTGCGGCGGCACGCTTCACAGCGCGACCTACCCGCGCAAGCCCTACGGTCTGGCGGTGGATCTTCGGGACGACGCGCGGCGCTTCAGCTTGTGCTGTTCGTCATGCCGGCGCCGCGTGAAGCCGCCGTCGGTGCGTTTCTTCGGGCGCCGCTTCTACGTCGGGGCGCTGTTCCTGGTGGTGAGCGCGCTGGCTGTGGCCGGCGGCGTGCGGTTGCAGACGATCGCGCGGCGGTGCGGGGTTCCGGCCTCGACGCTGAAGCGCTGGCGGCGCTGGTGGCTGGAAGTCTTCCCGCTGACCCGGGAGTGGGGGGCGAAGCGGGGCGCGCTGGCGGCGCCCCCCGCCGACGTGCCGCTGCGCTGGCTGCTGCGCACCATGCGGGGCCGCGGCTTCCGCTCGCGGCTGTTGCGCAGCCTGGTCTGGCTGATGCCGTGGACCGGCTTTTGCGCGCTCGGCGCCGGGCCGGCGGCGCCCGCAGAAAACGTTTCTGTCATGAACGGATAGGGCGCTCTACATGGGCATCTCCCCGACACGGCCAGGGAGAGATGCCGCCATGGACAGCAACAACGGAGGGGGCGACCGCGACCGGTGGGCGCGGCTGCGCTTCGCGGTCGTCGGGCCGTTGCTGGCCTCGCCGCCGCCCACGGGGCAGTTGCGGGCGGAGCTGGAGCGGCTGTCGCAACGCGACTGGGATCACCCGTCCGGCAAGGGGCCGGTGCGCTTCTCGGTGTCGACGATCGAACGCTGGTACTACCAGGCACGGGCGGCGGACCGGGATCCGGTCAAGGCGCTGCGCCGCCGGCCGCGCACCGATGCCGGCCGCGAGCGGGCGATGTCGCCGGCGCTGATCGAGGCGCTGCGCGGCCAGTACCGGGCGCATCCGTCGTGGTCGGGGCAGCTGCATTACGACAACCTGCGGGCGCTGGTCGAGGTCGATCCGGCGCTCGGCCCGATGCCCTCCTACGCGACGCTGACCCGGGCAATGCGCAATCGCGGGTTGGTGCGCCAGCGCCGCCGGCGGCGCTTCGACCGGGAACCCGAGCGGGCGCCGGTCGAGCCGCGCGAGGTGCTGAGCTTCGAGGTCTCGCGCAGCCATGCGCTCTGGCACACCGACTTCCATCATGCCCGGTGCCGGGTGCTGACCGCGTCCGGCGCCTGGCGCACGCCGATCATGCTCGGCTTCCTCGACGACCACTCGCGGGTGGGTTGCCACCTGCAGTGGTACCTGGAGGAGACCGCCGAGGTCTTCGTCCACGGGCTCTGCCAGGCCTTCATGAAGCGCGGCCTGCCGCGCGCGCTCATGAGCGACAACGGCTCGCCGATGATGGCGGGGGAGGTCGAGGAGGGGCTGCACCGGCTCGGCATCATCCACTCCAGGACCCTCGCGGGGGCGCCTCATCAGAATGGCAAGATGGAGGTCCTGTGGGCCTCGGTCGAGGGCCGCCTGATGGCCATGCTCGAAGGCGTCGAGCCGCTCACCCTGAAGACGCTCAACGACGCGACCGTCGCCTGGGTCGAGCAGGACTACCACCGCCGGGTGCACCGCGAGCTCGGCACCACGCCGCTCAAGCGCCTGCTCGACAGCGACGATGCGTCGAGGCCCTGCCTCGGCCGCGACGAGCTCAGGGCGGCGTTCCGCATCACCGTGAAGCGCACGCTGCGGCGCTCGGACGGAACCGTGTCGCTCGAGGGCATCCGCTATCAGGTTCCCGCGCCGTGGCGCCACCTGAGCACGCTGTGGATCCGCTATGCGCGCTGGGACCTGGCCAGCGTTGATCTGGTCGACGGCCGAAGCGGCGAGCGGCTGTGCACCCTCTACCCGCTCGACCGGCGCGGCAATGCCGGCGGTATGCGCCGCCCGGCCGGGCCCGGCGACAACGATGGCGGCGGCAGCGCCGGCGGGGGCGAAGCCGCGCCGCTGCTCAGGCGCATCCTCGACGACCAGGCCGCGACGGGCCTGCCGCCGGCCTGGCTGCCTCACGCCGAAAGCCCCGGGCCGGGCGAAGACGACGATCGGGGAGACCCCTCATGAACCGCGAAATGCTCACGCTGTACGGCCTCAAGTGGAACCCCTTCTCCACCGACCTCCCGGTCGATGGCCTGATGACCACACCCGCCGTCGAGAACTTCTGCCGCAGGGTCGAACGGCATCTGGTGCGCCAGGGCGGCTTCGCCCTGATCGGCGGCCCGCCCGGCATCGGCAAGAGCGTGGCGCTGCGGTTGCTCGCCGAGCGCCTTGAGCGCATCGACAGGTTGAGCGTCGCGGTCCTCACCCATCCGTCCTCCAGCGTCGCCGACTTCTACCACGAGATCTCCGACCGCTTCGCCATCACCATGGCCCACAACAATCGCTGGAATGGGATCAAGGGACTGCGGCAGCGCTGGCTCGACCACCTCGACGACACGCGCATGCGCCCACTCCTGCTGGTCGACGAGGCACAGGAGCTGCCCAACGCGGTGCTGACCGAGATGCGCCTGCTCTCCTCGACCGACTTCGACTCGCGCACCATCCTTGGCGTGGTGCTGGCCGGTGACAACCGGCTGCTCGCAAAACTGCGCACGCCGGAGCTGCATCCCATCGACTCCCGCATCCGCCAGCGCCTCCTCATGACGCGTCCCGAAGACGAGGATCTACTGCGCCTCCTCGACCACCTGCTGGAGGAGGCCGGCAACCCCGCCCTGATGACCGCCGGCCTCAAGGACACCCTCGTCGCCCATGCCGGCGGCAACCCCAGGACGCTCACCGTCATGGCCGATGCGCTGCTCGCCGCCGGCGCCGATCAGGATCGTGAAGTGCTCGACGAAAAGCTCTTCCTGGAGACCTGGGGGGAGCCCACCAAGACCAGGAGAGCGCGCCGGTGAAGGGCTTCCCGACCCGAAGCCCGGCCGACCTTGAGGACCGCCCGAGCCGGCAGCAGTGGCTGGTCGACGGCCTCTGGGGACGCCAAGCCGTCGGCATCGTCGGCGGCGAACCCAAGTGCGGCAAATCCTTCCTGGCTCTGGACCTCGCCGTGGCCGTCGCCGCCGGCGTTCCCTGTCTGCGCCGCTTCGCCGCCAAACAGCCCGGACCGGTCCTGCTGTTCGCGGCCGAGGACGCCGGCCACATCGTGCGCGCCCGGCTTGAGGGCATCGCCCGGGCAGCCGGCGCCAGCTTCGAGACGCTCGACATCGCCGTCATCGACGCTCCCATCCTGCGCCTCGACCATGCCAACGACCGGCAGCGTCTGCGCGAGACCGTGCAGCGCATCGCGCCACGCCTCGTGGTCCTCGACCCCCTGGTCCGCCTGCACGGCGTCGATGAAAACACCGTCGCCGAGGTCGCTCCCATACTCGGCTTCCTGCGCGACCTCCAGCGCCGCTTCGAGACCGCCGTCCTGCTCGTCCACCATGCCCGCAAGAGCGGTGCCAGCCGGCCGGGCCAGGCGCTCAGGGGGTCGTCCGAGCTCCATGCCTGGGGCGACAGCAACCTCTATCTGCGCCGCCGCGACAAGCAGATCGTCATGACCGTCGAGCATCGCGCCGCTCCAGGCCTCGCCGACATCGAGATCGAACTCGCCGATGACGGCGAGGGACCCGCCCTGCGCTTGCGGCGGCCGGTGCCGGCCGAGGCCGCGCCGGAGCCGGAAACACCCGAACGGCGCATCCTCCAAGCCCTCGCCGACGCCGATGCACCGCTCTCGCAGCGCCAGATCCGCGAGCGCGCGGCAACCCGGCCCGCAACCGTCGCCGAAGCGCTGAGCAAGCTCGTCCGCGCCGGGCGCGTCGAACGCGCACCCCAGGGCGGTTACCGCCTCGCCGCCGAAAACGCGGCGCCGCCGGCCGCCGTCAACCACGCGGGCCGCAACGACGCGTTACCGAAAACCGTTACCGCCTCGAACCCCTAGGGAGGCAGGGTAACGGTAACGGGTAACACCCCTCGCCAGCCCCCGTTGCCGCACTGCGTCGAGCGATCGGCCCGTGGCCGGAAGCTTGCTTACGGCCATGGATGCACTCCGTCGGATGGACGGCGGGGGGTCACCCGAAGGGCCGGAGCGAAGCGGAGGAGCCGCGTAGCGGCTTGACCCGCCGACGGCCGTCCGACACCCCCGGTCACCCCACCAGCCGCGAACGATGCCCATCAAACAAACCGATCACCGCGCCATCAGATACCGAGAGCGCGCTCACCGCCTGGCCCAAGACGCCGGCAGCGCTGGTGCTGCCGGTCTCCGACGAGGCGGAGGAGAGCACGACGCGCCGGGTCGAGCAGGCGCCCGTGCAACACGTCGTCCGCGTCGGCGTCTCGGTAATGGTCTCGGCACCCAACGACCGCACGGGCGCGCGCGGGCGCTGGCGCCTCTCCGCACTTCTTGCGCAGGCCAGGCAGGCGCTCGCCGGCTGGACGCCACCCGGCCAGCGCGAGGTCCTGTCCTTCCGCCGTGGCCGGCTGGTCTCGCTGGAGGACGGGCGCCTGCAGTGGCTCGACGAATACGAAATCCGCCGCGTCGCCCGCGCCGGCGTGGTGGAAACCGAATAGGGAGATAAGCGAATGACCGCGCGAAACATCGACCAGCGCGCCGACAACATCGTGATCGGCGCCGGGGAGGTCTATCTCGACCTTCACGAGGGCGGCGCACCCACTGGCGAGCGCTATCTCGGCGACGCCGTGGGGGCCGCGCTGGAGATCACGTCCGAGGAGACCACGGTCTTCTCCGGCTCAGGCCCTGTCGCGCGCGAGCTTGCGCGCATCGCCCGCAGCGTCAGCCGCACGGTGACGCTCACCCTGCACGACATCAGCCTTGAGAACTTGGCCCTATTCACGATGGGCGCGATGAAGCACCTCGCTGCCGCCTCCCCGGTTTCGGGCGAGCCCGCCGTCTTTTGGCCCGGCCGCTGGTATCAGCTGGGTGGCGTGGCGCGGCCTGCGGGCGTTCTCAGCTTGGCCACGCCGGCCAGCAAGGCCGCTGCGATCAATGCGGTGACCGTCGCGTCGACGGCGCAGGCCCCGGTGACGGCGGCGCAGGCGATCGCGGCCAAGCGCTTCGGCGCCGGTGCCAGCGAGACCGAGCAGACCGGCCAGTACATCGTGGACTATGCCCGCGCCCGCATCTTCTGGCTGCCGGCGGACCACGCGCTCCATCAGCCGAAGGCCGGCATCCAGGCGGGCACCACGCTCGCCATCGGTTACACGCCAGACGAGGCGGCGCGCGTCCAGGTGCAGGGCGCGCTTGGACAGCTGATCGGCGCCTTTCGCTATATCGAGGACTCGGCCGAGGGCCGGGGGCGGAACATCTACGCGCCGCGCTGCTCGATCCAGCCGGCCGGCGGCCTGACCCTGCTCGACGGGCGCTCGTCGGAGCAGCAGATCCGGCTCGCCGTTTCGATGCTGGAGCCCGGTGGCGGTCGGCCCGCGCTCTATATCGACGGGCAGGCCGCGTGATGGGTGGGGCCGACGATCTTTCGGTGCTGTTTCCCGATCGGGAGGCAACGGTCACCGATCCCGATACGGGCGCGGCGGTCACGCTGACGGTGCGGGAGTTCCGCTTCCGCGAGGGGCTAGAAGCGACGGCGCTTGCACGTCCCCTGATTGCGGCGCTGGCAGGGCTGGTGCCCGATCATGCCGACGACGAGGGGCCCGACGCCCTCGCGGTCGAAGGTGCGCTCGCGGCCAATGCGGCGCTCTGGCTGGAGCTTTCCGCCCGGGCCTGCGGCCGGGATGCGGCCTGGCTCGCCCGCCTGAGCGATGCGGACGGCCGTGCGCTCTCGGAGGCGATGTGGGCGGCGAACGGCGGCTTTTTTTTGCGCCGCGTGGCGGCTCAAGTGGCAGCACGAGCGACGGCGCGGGAGGGGAGCCCGTGCCGCTCTACCGCGTGTTCGACACCCTCGTCCGCGCCGGCCACGGACGCGGGCACCACGACCTCAGCGAGCGCCTGACGTGGCGGCAGATCGTCCTCTTCTATCGCGCGGCGACAGAGTGAGCGCCCGGCAATTGAACACGATGGCGCATCAGGAGCACCGGGCCGCAGGCCCGGACGGCGCGACCGCGCCGCGCGCGCAGCGCGTAGCCAAGCGAGCGGAGCGAGCGCCGGCGATTGAGGAAAACAAATAATGCCCGCTGATCTCGACCTCGCTCTCCGCGTCCGTGCGGACATGGGGGAGGCGCTTCAGGGGATTGGAGCGCTCAATCGGTCCCTCGGGGATACCGCCAAGCGGGGAGACGCCGCCGGGGCAGCCCTAACCGGCGTGGCCGGCTCGACGCAGGCGTTCACGGCGGCGCTCGGCAGCCTCGGAGGAGAGGCCGATAGCGCCCTCGACCAGGCCCAGGCCGCAGCCGAGAGCGCCTTCGGCGCCATGGAGTCCGCACTCACCCGTTTCATCACCACGGGCGAAACCTCGTTTTCCAGCTTCGTCGATTCCGTGATCGCCGACCTCGCCCGGCTCACGGCACGCCGTTTCGTGGTCGAGCCGCTGGCGGCGAGCCTGTTCGACGCGCTGCCCGGCCTGTTTAGCAGCGGCGGCGGCGCGGCCGGTGGCGCCGATGCCTTCCGCCGGTTGCAGGCCGGCGTCGGCCATGCCGGCGGCCTGGTCGGCGCCTCGGGCGGCGTCTCGCGCACCGTGCCGGCCGGCGTCTTCGCCCTTGCACCGCGCTTGCACGGTGGCGGCATCGCCGGGCTCAGGCCGGGCGAAGTGCCGATCATCGCGGAGCGCGGCGAGACCATCATCCCGCGCGGTACGCAGCTCGGCGCGCCTTCGATCGAGATCAATTTCGAGAATCGCGGCACGCCGCAGCGCGAGGTGAGCCGCGAGGTCCGGCTCGACCCGCGCGGCATGATCGTCACCGTCGTCACCGACGACCTCGATAGCGGCGGGCCCGCCTCGCAGGCCATCGCGCGCCGCTTCGGGCTCAGGAACGCGGTCGCATGAGCGCGGGCGGCCTGGTCTGGCCCGATTATGTCGCCGTTCAGGCGGACGGCTACGCCGTCGCCGACGACCCCGACGTGGCGCGAACCCCCTTCGACGACGGCCTCGTGCGCCAGGAGCGCCGCTTCGCCTCCGCGCTGACCGCGCTGAGCCTCACGGTGCTGATCGCAAGCGACGACGACTATGAGCGCTTCCGCGCCTGGACGCGGGACTGCGCCCACCGCTGGTTCGCCTGGACCGCGCCGGAAAGCGGCGCGCTCACCCAGGCCCGCGTGCGCGGCGGCGCCGGCGGCATCGCGTACACCGCGCTGATCGGCGGCGACGGCCGGCGCTCGTGGGAGGCGGCCCTCACCCTCGAAGGCGTGGGGTTGTGAGTAGGAGTCGGATCACGAAGGGACCGGGCCGCAGGCCCGGACGGCGCGACCGCGCGTCGCACGGCTACGTGCGCAAGCGCACGATGCGCGAAGCGCGGAGCCAAGTGAGCGGAGCGAGCGCCGGCGATTGAGGAACATGAAAGGAGTCTAAGACCATGCCGATCGCAGCGGCGGAACAGAACCGGGCGGCGCTCGCCATCGCGAACGCCGGCGCCGATCACCTGGCACTGGCGACGGCCGACCCGACGGCGGCGGGCAACAACCTGATCGCCGCCGCCGGGCGCGCCGCGATCGACCTCGGCCGCGAGGCCGGCGATGCGGCGGGCGAGGTCAAGAACCTCGCAGCGGTGGACTTCGCGCCGACGGCGCTGGTCGAGAACGCCACGCACTTCGCCATCATGGACGCCGCCGCCGGCGGCAACGTGCGCGCCTGGGGCCGGCTCACCGACGCGTCGGACAACCCGGCCACGATCAGCCAGGCGTCCGCCGACGACATCCTGCGCGTGGCCGCCGGCGCCGTCGTGGTCCGCATCCCCTCCGGGGTCTGATCCGCATACCGGGCGCGCGCCATGGCCCGCCAGGTCGTCTCCCTCGGCGTCCGCCCCTTCGGCGACGGCACCGGCGAATGGCTAGGCGCCGTCCGGCTCGCGCCGGCGCTGGTCGACGGCGGGGCCGAGGCCTGGCTGGTCGAGATCGACCGCATCGCCGACAACATCCGCCTGCGCCTCGACGCGAGCGCGAGCGGCGACGGCACCGCCGTCGGGCCGGAGTTCACCGCGACGTTCGAGACGGCGGCGGCCGCGTTCGTCTTCGCCGAGGCCGGCGGGGCCAGCGTCACGCTGCCCGGCCCCGGCCACGCGAGCAACGCCTTCGCCGACCCGGCCGAGCCCTACTTCTGGACGCCGCCGGGCTCGCTCTGGCCCGATTGGGTCAACGGCAGCGGCAGCGGCGAGGTCACGCTCACCCTCGACGACGGGGTGCGCGGCGCCGTGCACGCCGTGGCCGGCGCGGCGGCCGCCGGCGCGGCCTTCGCCGCCGCCACGGTGGAGCGGGTGCCGGCGCTCACGCTCGCGGACTTCGACGCGGGCGGACTCGAGCTCGATGCGCTCGCGCTGATCCGCGCCGGCGCCGGCGCCGGCGGCACGCTCTACGCCACCCCGCCGCGCGGCACCGTGGGCACGCTCGTCGACGGCGAGCTCGGCCTCGGCGCGGGCGAGGCCGCGATCACCCGGATCAGGCGGCGCAACGGCGACATGCTGCTCGTCAACGACAACGACGCGCTGTCGCTCGGCGACTACTTCGGTTCCGGCGGCGCCGGCGCCGACCTCACGCTCTCCCTTCGGACCCAGGACGGCGCGGCCTCGCTTCCGGTGTCCAGCCAAGGGAACGCGGGGACCAACTTCATTCAGTTCGGCACGCTCGACGCCGGCTTCCAGGCGCTGCTCGACGGCATCGCCGACGGCGACCTGTTCATCTTCGCGCTGGCGCGCCCGGCCCCTGTCGCCATCGCCGTGCGCGGCACCGCCGCCGCAGGCCCGGCCGAGACCGCCGCCACGGTGGCCCGCATCGCGCCGCCGGTCCGCCCGGTCGCCGGCACGGCCCAAGCCGGCGCGGCGGAGACCGCCGCCACGCTCGCCCGCATCGCAGCCCTCGCCGTCCACGGCCGGGCCGAGGCCGGCGGGGCGCAGGCCCGCGCCCGGCTCGTGCGCGTCGGGCACCTGCCCGTGCGCGGCCTCGCTGCGAGCGGCGCGCCGCAGGTCTCGGCCCGTGTCCGGCGCATGCCGCCGCCGGGCGACCAGTACGCCCGCACGATCCGCGAGAGCGCGCCCGAGCGCCGCCTGCTGACCGCGCTGGAGATACGCCACCCGGCGGTCGCGGCCCCGGTGCGCGTGGTCAACGATACCGAAGACCGCACCATCGAGGGCAACCGCTACGTCGCGCTCCGCTTCGACGCGCGGCTCGCCGACGACGTGGAAGGCCAGGCGCCGCAGGCGGAGCTCGCCATCGACAACGTGGGCCGCGCGCTCACGCAATGGGTGGAAGCCGCGCAAGGCGGCACCGGCGCCACCGTGCGCGTGCTGCAGGTGCTCGATATCGACGACCCGCCTATCGAGTGGGAGCTCACCATGGACCTGGCCGGGGTGCAGGTGGACGCCGAGCGCGTGACCGCGCGGCTCGGCTTCGACCCGCTGCTCGGCCGCGCCGCGGTGACGCTGCGCCACGACCCGCAGACCTCGCCGGGGCTGTTCTGATGGCCGGGCGGAGCAAGCCTGTGGGCGGGCTGCCCTACTTCGGCGGCAAGCACCCGCGCACGCGGCGGGGCAAGTGGATATCCGCCACCATCGGCCCGACGCCGCCGCGCTTCAGCTACATCGAGCCCTTCGCCGGCATGCTGGGCGTGCTGCTGTCGCGCCCGCCGGCGTGCATCGAGCTCGCCAACGATGCCAACGGTTGGGTCATCTCGTGGTGGCGGGCGGTGCGCGACCACCCGGACGAGTTCGGCCGCCTGATCGCCGCAACGCCGCGCAGCCGCGCGCTCTACGAAGAGGCGGTCGAGACCGTGAAGGCCGGCCCGTGCAGCGGCGAACAGCTGCGGGACGCGCTGGCCATTCATATCTGCGTCGAGCAAGGCATGACTCACGGGCCGGTGCCGACGCGCGGGGCGTGGTCGGTCTGCTTCAGCGGGGCAAATGGCTCGACCGGGATCGAGGGCTGGACACGCGAGCGCGTGGCGGCGCTCGCCGCCAGGCTGCGGCGCGTGCAACTGGAATGCCGCGACGCCTGCGCCATCATGGAGCGTACCCGGCGCACGGCCAATGCCGTGATCTACGTCGATCCGCCCTATCGCACCGCCAACACATCGCCCTACGGCGAGGCCGCCCGGCGTATCGACTGGGGCCGGCTTGCCGATCTGCTCGCGGCGCAGCCCGGCCGCGTCGCGGTCTCGGGCTACGGCGACGAGTGGGACGCGCTCGGCTGGCACCGCTCGGAGCTCGCGGACCGCCACCGGCCGATCGGCGCCCAGGCCGGCGCGCCGGCAAGCCCGCGCTGCGAGGTGCTGTGGACCAACTTTCCGCCCTGCGGCGAGGCGGCGCCATGACCGGGGCGCGGCATTGGGCGGAGGCCTGGCTCGGCCGGCCGTGGGTGGCCGGCGAGCACGACTGCGCCGACTTCGTGGCGGACGTGCTGCGCGAGCAATTCGGCCGCACGCTCGCCATGCCGGTGCACGTCGCGCCGGAGGCGCGCGGATCAGCAGGCGCGCCGGAGGCGCGCGGATCAGCAGGCGCGCCGGAGGCGCGCGGATCGGCAGGCGCGCGTGAGCGCGCGACGAGCGTGCGCGGGTGGGACCGGCAGATTGCGAGCCTGCGCGAGCAATACGCCATTCCCACGATCGCGCCGCAGGACGGCGACGGCGTGCTGATGGTGGCGAAGGGCGCGCGGCGCCTGCGCCGCTATCACCTCGGGCTCTGGGCCGGTATCGGCGGCGTCGCCCACGTGCTCCACTGCCAGGACGGCGCCGGCTCGATCCTCCATCCCATCCGCGACCTCGGCCTGCGCGCGCTCGAGCTCGAAGGGATTTACCGATGGCGCTAGGCGCTGGCAGGCGGCGCAGCGCACGGGCGGCGGAATTTGCCGCCCCAATCGCTGCCACATCGCCGCTGGCAGCCGATCGCGCGCCGGGGTGCATCATCCTACCGGGTGGCGGAGCGGGCGCAGATGGGCCGGATTCGGACATGGGCACGCTACCGCTGCGCTACTTGAGCGCGCCCAAGATCACCACCGATCTCTGGCCGCATCCGCTCACCGCGGACGGCCGCGAGACCTGCCCGGCCGTGGTCGCGCCGGATGCCAGCCTCGCCGATGTGGTGGCGTCCGCGCTACCGCTTCGCTGCTTGAGCGCGGACGCCACGATTGCCGCTGCGATAGACGGGCAGCCGATACCCTGCGCGGCCTGGGCCGAGACCCGGCTCCGGGACGGGCAGATCGTCACGCTGCGCGCCGTCGCCGGCGACGGCGGCGACGACAAGAACCCGCTGCGCATCCTGCTCCAGCTCGCCGTCATCGTCGCCTCCGTCTTCGTGCCGCCGCTGATTACCTCAAGCCTGCTCGGCCAGGCCGCGATCGGCGCCGCCATCACCGTCGTCGGCGGGCTGATTATCAACGCCATCGCGCCGCTGCCGGGCCCGGATACCGCCCAGGCGGCGCAGCCCGAGCCGCTCTATTCGCTCACCGGCGGCGCTAACCGCGCGCGTCCCTACGAGCCTTTGCTCCTCGTGCTCGGCGAGCACCGCGTCTTTCCCGACCTCGGCGCCGCCGGCTACACCGAGATCGTCGGCGAGGACCAGTACCTGCACCAGATATTCAACTTCGGCCTCGGCGATCTCGACGTGGGCGACCTCAGGATCGGCGAGACCCCGCTCGGCGCCTTCGAGGAGGTCCAACGGGAGTTCGGCGATGCGCAGGGCCGCATCCGGCTCGTCGCCGGCAACGTGGATACTGCGCTCGGCGCGGCGCTGGACGATACCGCCTTCGTCGAGCGCACCACCGGCACGGATACGCGCCGCATCGGTATCGACATCGCAGGCCAACTCTTTCGCGTCGACGAGCAGGGCAAGCCGCAGGAGCACACGGTCGAGCTTGAGATCGAATGGGAGCCGGCCGCAGGCGGCGGCGCCGTCGCGCAGCGCACCGTCGAGCTCAGGAACGACGACCAGGGCGGCTTCCGCCAGACGCTCGCCTATGACCTCGGCAGCGAGGACCGCTGGACCGTGCGCGTGCGCCGGACCGCGGACCCGAGTGCCGACGAGCGCGTCTTCGACGATCTCGCCTGGACCGCGCTGCGCTCCTACCAGCCGGACACCGCCGACTATGGCGGCCAGACCCGCATCGGCCTGCGCATCCGCGCCTCCGGCCAGCTCAGCGGCCGCCTCGACCGGCTCTCGGCGACGGTCCGCCAGAAGGTGCCGACCTGGGACGGCGCAGCCTGGACTGCGCCGCTGCCCTCGTCCAATCCGGCCTGGCTCTTCCGCTGGTATGCGCAAGGCATCTATCGGCCATTGCGGGGCGGGCTCGACACCCGCCCGGTCGCCGGCGTCGGCCTTGCGCCCGGCCGGATCGACGACGAGGCCCTGATCGCCTGGGGCGAGTGGTGCGCCGCGCAAGGGCTGCGCTGCGATATCGTGCTCGACCGCGCGATCTCCCATGCCGAGGTGCTGACGCTGATCGCCCGCTGCGGCCGCGCCGCCGTGACCTGGCAGACCGGCAGGCTCGGCGTGATCTGGGATGCCGAGGGCCGGCCGGCGACGGCGCTGGTGACGCCCGGCAACATCGTGGCCGGCTCGTTCCGCGTCGAATACGCCGCAGGGCAGGCGGCCGACGAGATCGAGGTGCGCTACATCGAGCCCGACCTCGACTGGCAGTACAACACGCTCAGGCGCACCGTGCCGGGCGCAGGCGCGCAGCCGGCGTCCACGGCGACGGTCACGCTTCACGGCGTCACCGACCGCGAGCAGGCGGCCGTCGCCTGCAACCTGCAGGCGGCGCGCCAGGTCTACCACCGCCGCAGGCTGACGTGGGAGATGGCGGCCGAAGGGCTCTCGCTCGCGCGCGGCGACGTGGTGACCATCACGCACTCGCTGATCGACGGCGGCGCCGCCGGCCGGCTCACCGGCGGCACGGCGGACCGGGTGACCCTCGACCGCGCGGTCGACTTGAGCGCGCCTCCCGGCGCGACAGACCCCACCGGCGCTGCGCCGCAAGTGCTGTTGCGCCTGCTCGACGGCACCGTGCACCAGAGCGCCGTGACGCGCCCGCCGGGAACCGCCGGCGCGGTGGCCGCGCTGGTGCTGGCCGACCCCTTGCCGGCGGCACCCGGCGCCGACGGCAACCCGCGCGACATCCTGTGGCGGCTCTACGACGACGCCTTGCCGCCGGTGCGCGCGCGCATCGTCGCCGTGCGCCCGAGCGGCGACCGCCACGTGCGCTTCGTCGCCATCGACGAGGTGGACGCCTACTATGCGCTCGCCACCGGCGACCTGAGCGCGCCGTTTCCGCAGCTCGTCTCGCGCATTCCCCACGTGCTCGACGTGAGCTTCGCCGCGCGCCGGACCCGCGTCGGGCGGGGCCACACGGTCGAGCTGGAGGCGACGCTCACCGTGGCCGGCGACTGGCGCGGCGCCACCGTGCGCGCCGGGCCGAGCTTCGGCGCGCTCGCCGTCGTCGACCGCCTCACCGACGGCGCCACCGTGGCGCGCTGGCTGGTGCCGCCGGATACCGGCCAGGCGGTCGAGATCGTGCCCGGCACCGAGGCCGCGCCCGCCGGCCCGCGCTATCGCGCGACCTGGATGCTGGACGCCGGCATTGCACCGAACGCGCCCACAAACTTCGCCGTGGCCGAGGCGGCGGACGGCACCCGCGTCCTGAGCTGGACCCCGCCGGCGGCGCCGGACCTCGAAGGCATCGTGATTCGCTACGCCGCCGACGCGGCGGCCGGCTGGGCCGCCATGACGCCGCTGCACGCCGGCTTCCTCACCGCCTCGCCGCACGAGACCCTGGAGCCGCCCGCCGGCACCTACAGCTTCGCCGCGCGCGCGGTCTCGACCTCGGGCCTGGAATCGGACTCCGCCACCGTGCGCGTCACGCTCGGCGCGAGCCGCATCGCCGGCCAGCGCTGGCACGTCGGCACCGGCCAGCCGGATGCGGCGCTCGGCGAGGACGGCGATCTCTATCTCGACACCGCCGATTCGACGATCTGGCGCAAGGCCGCCGGCGCCTGGTCGCAGATCGCCGACCTCGGCGGCGCCGACGGCGCGCGCTGGTTCACCGGCGCAGGCCTGCCGGCGGCGACGCTCGGCGCGGACGGCGACTGGTACTTCCGCACCGCCAATGCCGGCATCTACCGCAAGGCGGCCGGCGCCTGGACCTTCGTCCTCGATATCGACGGCGAGGACGGCGCCACCTGGCACTCCGGCGTCGGCGTTCCCGGCCCGATGATCGGCAACGTCGGCGACTTCTTCTTCCGCACCGACCAGGGCTATGTCTACGAGAAGACCGCAGCGGCGGTCTGGACCTTCCTGCGCGACATAACCGGCCCGCAGGGCATCGCCGGCGCCACCTGGCACACCGGCGCAGGCCGGCCGGCGCCGACGCTCGGTGCCGACGGCGATCTCTACTTCGACGCCACCGATGCCACGGTCTGGCAGAAGGCCGGCGGCACCTGGACGGAGGTCGCCGACCTTAGCGGCGCCGACGGCGCGCGCTGGTTCACCGGCGCAGGCCTGCCGTCCACGGTCATCGGCGCGGACGGCGACTGGTACTTCCGCACCTCCAATGCCGGCATCTACCGCAAGGTCTCGGGCGCCTGGGTCTTCCAGCTCGACATTGACGGCGAGGACGGCGCGGTCTGGCATTCCGGCACCGGGCTGCCGTCCACGGTCGTCGGCGCCGTGGGCGACTGGTTCTTTCGCACCGACAACGGCTTCGTCTACGAGAAGACCGCGGCTGCGGTCTGGACCTTCCGCCGCGACCTCACCGGGCCGCAGGGCATCGCCGGCGCCACCTGGCTCTCGGGCGCGCGCGACCCCAGCACCGCGATCGGCAACGACGGCGACTTCTACCTGCGCACCGGCGATTCGTCGGTCTGGCAGAAGGCCGGCGGCACCTGGACCAAAATCGCCGAGCTCGCAGGCGCCGACGGCGCGACCTGGTTCACCGGCGCAGGCCTGCCGTCCACGGTCATCGGCGCGGACGGCGACTGGTACTTCCGCACCTCCAATGCCGGCATCTACCGCAAGGTCTCGGGCGCCTGGGTATTCCAGCTCGACATCGACGGCGAGGACGGCGCGGTCTGGCATTCCGGCACCGGGCTGCCGTCCACGGTCGTCGGCGCCGTCGGCGACTGGTTCTTTCGCACCGACAACGGCTTCGTCTACGAGAAGACCGCCGCTGCGGTCTGGACCTTCCGCCGCGACCTCACCGGGCCGCAAGGGCCGCAGGGCGCCCAGGGCCAGCCGGGCGACCCGGCGAGCCGGGGGCCCAACGTCTACCACTACCAGATCACCCTCGCCGACTTCGCCCTGCTCCAGGCCGAGCCCACCGTGCTGCCGCCTTCGCTGGTCGCCATCGCCGACGGCGCGACGCTGGGCGACAACGTGCACGGCGACTGGATCAGGTTCTGGCGGCCCGGCTTCAACCAGTATTGGACATGGAACAACCCGGCGCAGGAATGGCGCAGGGCCGAAGGCTGGATCGGCGCCGCCGAGATCGTCGCCGTGAACATCCAGGCGATCGCCGGCGACTTCGGCGACATCAACGTCACCGGCACGCTCGCGGCCGAGCACATCGATGCCGACGTGCGCAACGTCAAGGTGCTCTGGAGCCACAGCGTCGGCGTCAGCGTCGAGACCTCCGGCTACACGGCGACGCTCTCGGAGCCGCCGGACAACTACGACTACCTGGAGTTCGTGCTCGAAGAGCTCAACCCGCAGATATCGCCCTTCGGCCTCGGTGCGATCCCGGTGGGGCATATCCACGTGGGCGCCACCTTCGACAACGACTCCGCCATCGCCTACGCCATCGCGCGCGGCGAAGGCGAGGCCGACGGGCCGACGCTCCTGATCCGCCGGCCCACGGCCACCGGCGCGGACCTGATCATGCAGGCGACCACGGCGACCACCGGGGGCGCCTTGCACGGCATCATCGGCATCAAGGAGGTCGATTGATGGACACCAGAGCGCTCCAGGCGGCGCTCGCGCAGCTCGGGCTCAGGCTGCCTCACGGCCTCATTCCGGGGAGCTACCCCGGCGGCATCGTCGCCGTCGCAGCCGATGCGGCGGCCTGGGGCGCCTACGCCTGGAACCCGCCGCAGTACATGCGCGCCGGCGAAGTCTGCCGGATCGGCCCGTGGCAAGGCCTGCGCCTGGTGCCGCACCCGCGCAATCCGGGCGCGCTCTACGACGAGGTCGCCTATCTCGACGCCGCCTTCGGCGCCGGGCCGCCGGCGCCGCCGGACCTGCCGCCGCCCACACGCGCGGACCAGAGTGTGAAAGTATTTCAATAAATCCGGGTTTGCGGTCCGGCCGCCCGTGATAGGTTTTTCGGCATTCCAGGCAGCCCCGAGGTTTACCGCGATGCCCGAGCGACGCTACCGGGAGGTTCAGTCCCGAAGCCAGGTGATGCTTCTGCCGCCCTGTCTGGACGACTACGTGTCCGAACATAATCCGGTGCGCGCGATCGATGCGTTCGTCGGCACGCTGGACCTACAGGCGCTGGGTTTCCAGAACACGGAGGCACACTGCGGCGCCGGTCAGCCGGCCTACGATCCCGGATTGCTGCTGAAGCTCTACCTGTATGGATACCAGCACCGGGTACGCAGCTCGCGCCGGCTCGAAGTCGAGACGCATCGCAACCTGGAAGTGATCTGGCTGTGCCAGGGAGCCAGGCCGAGCTACAAGACGATCGCGGATTTCCGCAAGGACAATCTGGCGGCTCTGCGGGCGACCAACCGGGAGTTCGTGCTGCTGTGCCGGGAACTGTCCCTGCTGGGCGACAGCCGGGTAGCGATCGACGGAACCTTTTTGAAGGCCAATGCGCGTCCCGCCAGCATCCACACCAGGGCGAGACTGGAAAAGGAACTGAAGAGGCTGGACGAGAAGATCGCGGCGTATCACCGGCAGCTGGACGAGGCGGATGCGGACCCGGAGGATGGTGCGGACGGTGGGGAGGATCCGGAACTGGCGGCGAAGATCGAGGCCATGGTGAAGAAGCAGAAGCACAGGAAGGCCCTGCAGGAGCGCCTGCTGGAAAGCGGGGAGAGCCAGGTATCTGAGGTCGATCCCGATGCGCGGACGATGAAGAAGTACGGCAAGTCGGTGGGCGGCTACAACTGCCAGATTGCGGTGGACGACAAGCACAAGCTGATTGTGGCGGAGGACGTGGTCCAGGACGGCAACGATTCAGGTCAGTACGAGCCGATGATGACGAAAGCCTGCGAAGCCACGGGCAATCCCGGACTGATCGGTCTGGCGGATGTCGGCTATTGGAGCGGCGCGCAGTTGAAGGAATGCGAGGACAGGGGGATGGATGTGTACGTTCCAATCCCCACGCAGCTGGGCCGCAAGGGCAAGGGAGATCGGTTCAGCAACGATGATTTTCGTTACGACCCGCAGGACGACACCTATGTCTGTCCGGCCGGGCAGCGGCTGGCTCGAACCAACGAGACCGCCATCAGGCGTGACAGGGGTGACAGGCGGTATTTCGTCTATCGTGCGGAGCGAGAGGTTTGTCGGGGTTGTCCGCTGTCAAGCCGATGCCTGGAAAAGACGAAACCGCGGCGCAGGGTGGAGCGCTGGGAGCATACGGACTGGCTGGACCGGTATCGCAAGAAGATAAGCGCCGCTTCGCCATTGATGCGCAGGCGGGCCGGGCTCGTCGAGCACCCTTTCGGCACCATCAAGCGCTGGGCGGGGATCGATCATTTCCTGATGCGCGGCCTCGAGAAGTGCCGCGGCGAGTTCAGCCTGATGGCGCTGGGCTACAACTTCAAGCGAATGGTGAACGAGCTGGGCGTGGATGCATTCAGGGAGCATTGCCTGCAAAAGCAGCGGACCGCAGCGATCGGTGCGTGATATTGCCGGGGAGACCGTGTTTCCTCGTCATCAAGGGCTGATTCGAGCATAAATTTCGTGTCCTTTGGCACGATGTGGTCAATTCATCGCATTATCCCTCCGCTCGCGGCGACCTGTCCGATCTGGACATCGAAACCGTCATCCGGACGTCCGGACGAATAGAAATCAGCCTGTGGCGAGCTGATACTCTCACACTCTGGGACGCGCTGCCGGCCGGCTGGAGCGCCCTGCCGGCGGAGTTCCCGGCCTGGTCCGTCGCGCGCCTCGTCCGCCGCGTGACGGCGGCCCAGGCACTCGACGGGCCGGACCCGGACGCCGCACCCAAGCCCACATGGGATGCCCTGGTGGCGGCCGAACGCGCCGCTCGCCTGGGCAGCCTGCCGGCTGCGCTGATCCGCGAGGCCAACCGCCAGGCCAAGGCGCGCATCGCCGCAGCCTACGTCGGCCGGGCCAGCCGGATCGAGGAGCTGACCTGGCGCATGAACGGGCGCGCCACGGCGGCGCAGGATGCCGAGCGGGCGCGCCTCGTCGCGCTCTGCCATGCGCTGGAGCGGCGCATCGGCGAAGCTGCTACCATCGAGGCGCTGGAGGCGATCGACGTGACGAGCGATGCGGCATGGGCCGCAGACGACGAAGGAGGCGAGGATGGCGACGAAGGCTAGTCCGGTGACACTGGCCGATCAGGTCGAGGGCGCGCGCATCTACCTGGAGCAGGCGGCCGAGCGCGTGGCCGGGCTTGCGCCGGCGGACCCGCCGGGCCGGGGCGATCTCACCATGATCGAGGTCGCCCGCGACGAGGCGCGCCAGGCCGCCAAACTCATGCAGCGCGTCCACGAGCGCGCCACCAGGGCCGCCGCCAGGGAGGCCCAGGAGGCGGCCCAGGCCGGCGCGTGAGCGCCGCGTGCGCGGGGCGGCATGTCGGGCCATGGGCCGGGGCGGACGGCGCTTGTCCTACTTAATCCCGCTTTGTCCCGCCGAATCCCACTTGTCCCACTTAATCCCGGCGAATCCCACTTGTCCCGCTTAATCCCGCCTAATCCCACCTAATCCCACGAAAAATCGTGGAGAGCCGTCCCATGCTCCGGCGTTCAGGCCACGGCGACGGCGTCGATCTCGACCTTCCACTCGGGCCGAACCAGCCCGGCCACGACGATGGTGGTCGATGCGGCCTTGTGGTCGTCACCGAGATGCTTTCGGCGGGCGGCCGCGAGCAAAGGCACAGTGTCGGCGTCCAGCATGTAGGTGATAGTGCGGACGATGTTGGCGGTGGTCATGCCCGCATCGGCGAGCACCGCCTCGATGTTGCGCCAGACGCACTCGATCTGGTCCGCCACGTCGTCGGGCACGGTGCCGTCGGGGGCGACGCCGACCTGCCCCGATACGTGCAACAGGCGCGATACGTCGACCGCCTCGACGCCGTGGTCGTAGTGGCCGAACGGGGGCGCGATATCGGAAGGGTTGTACGTTTTCAACACGGTGGCCTCCTGTCGTATGCGCGCTCTATTCGTCCGCTTCCCTCAGGGCCGCGATGATCTCGTCCGGCTCGGCCCGCCTGGTGTAGTCGGCATCGACGAAGGCCTTGAGCACCGTGCCGCCCTTGCCGACGACGAAGGTCGCCGGCACCGGCAGGGTCTGGCTCGCCTCGCCGTTGGAGGCCTCCAGGTCAATGCCGAACCCCTTGTAGAGGTCTTGAACCGCATCGGGCAGGCGGAAGGTGAGGCCGAAGGCGCTGGCCACCCGGTTGCCGTCGTCGCTCAGCACGTCGAAGCCGATCTCGTTCTTCTCCTGCGTGGAGAGCGCGTTGTCCGGCGTCTCCGGCGTGATGGCGACCAGGCGCGCGCCGAGCGCCTCGATCTCCGGCAGCCGATCCTGCAGCGCCTTCAGCTCGATGTTGCAGTAGGGACACCAGCCGCCGCGGTAGAAGGAGACCACGGCGGGGCCGTCGCCCCACACCGCCTCGGAGGCGACCGGCTCGCCGTGCGCGTTCGGCAGCGCAAAATCCGGGGCGGCACTGCCCTCGCTCGCGCTCCGCTCGGCGATGCCGGAGGCGATGAGGTCTTTCGTGGCCCCCTGCATGGTGGCGAGGGTTTCAGGCGGAAACCTCTCCACGGACGCGGCCCGCAGCTTGTCCAGTTGGTCCTTCAACGACATCGGCGTCATCTCCCTCGAATCTCGTTTGAACGCATAGCGTTGTCAGCGACCTTTCAAGCAGATATTGGGCCGGGAAGTCCAGGCCTGCGCGGCCTGCTCGGATGCTCCGTACTCGGCGGTTTCGCCCGCGTCTCGGGCGGTTGCGCGGTCCGGGTGAGTGTGATACCACTCCCCGGCCTTGTCCGGGACGGGCGCCCGCGAGGCTTTTTTTGCGGCCGCGCCGAGGGCGAGAGTGCGGGCGCGGCAGCGCATCCGGGGCAGACCTAGGGAGTAGCGGTGGCTGGTCAATCGGTCGGCGGAGCCGGTCTCGCGGATCGTTACGCGACCGCGCTGTTCGAGCTCGCTCTGGAGCGCAATGCCGTCGAGGAGATCGAGCGCGACCTCGAGGCCATCCGCGAGCTGGTGGACGGCAGCGACGACCTGAGGCGCGTCGTCCGCAGCCTGACACTTTCCCGCGCGGAGCAGGGCCAGGCGCTCGACGCGGTGCTGGAGCGGCTCGGAACCAGCCAGTACGTCAGGAACTTCGTCGCGCTGCTCGCGCGCAACCGGCGGGTCTTCCTGCTGACCGACATGATCGCTGCATTTCAGGCGAAGCTCGCCGAGCATCGCGGCGAGGTGTCGGCGGAAGTCACCTCCGCCGTGCCGCTCAAGGCCAATCACGTGGAAGCGGTGAGGGACGCGCTGCGCACTATCGTCGGCCGCGACGTGGCGCTCGAGACCCGCGTCGACCCGTCGTTGATCGGCGGGCTCACGGTGCGCGTCGGCTCGCGCATGCTCGACAACTCGCTCAGGACGAAGTTGCAGAATCTCGAATTGGCGATGAAGGGAATCTGAGATGGATATCGGCGCCGCTGAAATTTCGGCAATCCTGAAGGAACAGATCGCCAATTTTGGCTCCGAGGCCGATGTCGCCGAGGTTGGCCAGGTGCTCTCGGTCGGCGACGGCGTGGCCCGGGTCTACGGGCTCGACAACGTCCAGGCCGGCGAGATGGTCGAATTCCCCGGCGGAATCAGGGGGATGGCGCTGAATCTTGAGACCGACAATGTCGGTATCGTGATCTTCGGCGAAGACCGCGACATCAAGGAAGGCGACATCGTCAAGCGCACCGGCACCATCGTCGACGTGCCGGTGGGCAAGGGTCTGCTCGGCCGTGTCGTCGACCCGCTCGGCAACCCGCTCGACGGCAAGGGCCCGATCGAGGGCACGGAGCGCCGCCGGGTGGAGGTCAAGGCCCCCAGCATCATCCCGCGCCGCTCGGTGCACGAGCCGGTGCAGACCGGGCTCAAGGCGCTCGACGCGCTGGTGCCCATCGGGCGCGGCCAGCGCGAGCTCATCATCGGCGATCGCCAGACCGGCAAGACCGCCGTCGCGATCGACACCATCATCAATCAGAAAGAGGTCAACGCCGGCGACGACGAATCGCGCAAGCTCTACTGCATCTACGTCGCGGTGGGGCAGAAGCGCTCGACCGTGGCGCAAATCGTCAAGACGCTGGAGGAGAACGGCGCACTCGACTATTCCATCGTCGTCTCCGCGTCCGCGTCGGAGCCCGCGCCGCTGCAGTTCCTGGCCCCTTATGCCGGCTGCACCATGGGCGAGTACTTCCGCGACAACGGCATGCACGCGGTGATCTTCTACGACGATCTCTCCAAGCAGGCCGTGGCCTACCGCCAGATGTCGCTGCTGCTCCGCCGCCCGCCGGGACGCGAGGCCTATCCCGGCGACGTGTTCTACCTCCATTCGCGCCTGCTTGAGCGCGCGGCCAAGATGAACGAGCAGAACGGCTCGGGCTCTCTCACCGCGATGCCGGTGATCGAGACCCAGGCCAGTGACGTCTCGGCGTATATCCCGACGAACGTCATCTCCATCACCGACGGGCAGATCTTCCTCGAGACCGAGCTCTTCTATCAAGGCATTCGGCCCGCGATTAACGTCGGCCTCTCGGTGAGCCGGGTGGGCTCCGCGGCCCAGGTGAAGGCGATGCGGCAGGTGGCCGGCCGGATCAAGCTGGAGCTCGCCCAGTACCGCGAGATGGCGGCCTTCGCGCAGTTCGGCTCCGATCTCGACGCGGCGACGCAGCGGCTGCTCAATCGCGGTGCGCGGCTGACCGAGCTGCTCAAGCAGGATCAGTTCGCGCCGATGGCGGTGGAGGAGCAGGTGGTCTCGATCTTCTCCGGCGTGCGCGGCTATCTCGACGGCATCGATGTCGGCGACGTGACCCGCTTCGAGAGCGAGTTCCTGGGCAACATGAGGGCCAACCACGGCACGTTGCTGGAGGAAATCCGCACGTCGCAACAGATGAGCGACGAGAGCGACAAGGCGCTCACCGCGATCCTCGACGAGTTTGCGAAGAAGTTCGCCTAAGTTGCGGCGGTAAGGGGAAAAATAGGCCTCCGCCATGGCGAGCCTCAAGGACCTCCGGGTGCGCATCAACAGCGTGCGCCAGACCCAGAAGATCACCTCGGCGATGAAGCTCGTCGCAGCATCCAAGCTGCGTCGCGCGCAGGAGGCGGCCGAGGCGGCGCGCCCCTTCTCCGAGCGGATGGAGCGGATGGTGGGCTCGCTCGCCGAGATCATGGGCGAGCGCGAGGACGCACCGGCCATGCTGCGGGGAACGGGCAAGGACGACGTCCATCTCTTCGTGGTGGCGACCGCAGACCGGGGGCTCTGCGGCGGCTTCAACAGCTCGATCACGCGCGCCACGCGGACGCGCCTCAAGGAGCTCGCCGAGCAGGGCAAGACCACCAAGATCATCTGCGTCGGGCGCAAGGGCCGCGAGCAGCTTCGCCGCGAGTTCGGGTCGACGATCATCGACCACACGGACGGGATCGGGCGCACCGGCGGCCCCTCCTTCGAGGAGGCGGACGAGATCGGCCGCGGCCTCACCAGGCGCTTCGAGGACGGTGAGTTCGACACCTGCACGGTGGTCTACAACCGCTTCAAGACGGTGATGAGCCAGGTCGTCACTTTCCAGCAACTGATCCCCTTCAGCCCGCCTGCGCAGGCAGAGGCCGAGGGCGGCGACGATTCAGGCGCGATTTACGAGTTCGAGCCGGACGAGGAGATGATTCTCTCCGACCTTCTGCCGCGCAATCTGTCGATCCAGATCTTCCGTTCGCTGCTCGAGAACGCGGCCAGCGAGCAGGGCGCGCGGATGACGGCGATGGACAGCGCGACACGCAACGCTGGCGAAATGATCGACAAGCTGACCCTCCACTACAACCGGACGCGACAGGCGCAGATCACCAAGGAGCTGATCGAGATCATCTCCGGCGCCGAAGCGCTCTAGCCGGGGCAGCGAACGAGTTCGAGCGGGAGCAAGGCAAGATGGCGACGAGAAACGCGGTCGGCAAGATCACGCAAGTCATGGGCGCGGTCGTGGACGTGCAGTTCGAGGGCGAGCTTCCGGCGATTCTGAACGCTCTTCACGTCGACAACCAGGGCAACCGCCTGGTTCTGGAGGTGGCGCAGCATCTGGGCGAGAGCACCGTGCGCTGCGTCGCCATGGACACGACGGATGGGCTCGTGCGCGGCGGCGACGCGGTCGATACCGGCGAAGGCATCGCGGTGCCCGTGGGGCCGGAGATGCTGGGCCGCATCATCAACGTTGTCGGCGACCCCATCGACGAGCGCGGCGATGTCAGCGCGAAGTCCAGCCGGCCGATCCATGCCCAGGCGCCGGCCTTCGTCGAGCAATCGACCGAGGCCGAGATCCTGGTCACCGGCATCAAGGTGGTCGACCTGCTCGCGCCCTACGCCAAGGGCGGCAAGGTCGGGCTGTTCGGCGGCGCCGGCGTCGGCAAGACCGTCATCATCATGGAGCTCATCAACAACATCGCGAAGCAGCACGGCGGCTACTCCGTGTTTGCCGGCGTGGGCGAGCGGACGCGCGAGGGCAACGACCTCTACCACGAGATGATCGAGTCCGGCGTCATCGACCTCGACGGCGACCAGTCCAAGGTGGCGCTGGTCTACGGCCAGATGAACGAGCCTCCGGGCGCCCGTGCCCGCGTCGGCCTCACCGGCCTCACCCAAGCCGAGTACTTCCGCGATGACGAGGGGCAGGACGTGCTGCTCTTCATCGACAACATCTTCCGCTTCACCCAGGCGGGCTCCGAGGTATCCGCGCTGCTAGGCCGCATTCCCTCGGCGGTGGGCTATCAGCCGACGCTGGCCACCGACATGGGCACGCTGCAGGAGCGCATCACGTCGACCCAGAAGGGCTCGATCACCTCGGTGCAGGCGATCTACGTGCCGGCCGACGACCTCACAGACCCGGCGCCCGCGACCTCCTTCGCCCATCTGGATGCGACCACGGTGCTCTCGCGCCAAATCGCCGAGCTCGGCATCTACCCGGCGGTGGACCCGCTCGATTCCACCTCGCGCATGCTCGACCCCCGCATCATCGGCGAGGAGCACTACACGGTCGCCCGCGAGGTCCAGCGCATCCTGCAGACCTACAAGTCGCTGCAGGACATCATCGCCATTCTCGGCATGGACGAGCTCTCGGAGGAGGACAAGCTCACGGTGGCGCGCGCCCGCAAGATCCAGCGCTTCCTGTCGCAGCCCTTCTTCGTGGCCGAGGTCTTCACCGGCACGCCGGGCAAGCTCGTGGACATCAAGGACACGATCGCGAGCTTCAAGGCGATCTGCGAAGGCGTGTACGACGACCTGCCCGAGGCCGCGTTCTACATGGTCGGCCCCATCGAGGAGGCGGTGGACAAGGCGAAGCAGATGGCCGCCGAGGCCGCCTAGCGAAGCCCGGAAGCCTGAGGAACGGCCATGGCCGACACCCTGCAGTTCGAGCTCGTCGCGCCGGAGCGGCTGATCTTCTCCGGCGACGTCGAGATGGTGGTGGTGCCGGGCGCCGAAGGCGACTTCGGCGTGCTGCCGGGCCATTCGCTGCTGCTCTCCACGCTCCGGCCCGGAGTGATCGAGATCTACGAGAACGAGAAGCCGAAGGACCGCTACGTGGTCGCCGAAGGCTTCGCCGAGGTGACGGGCGAGCGCTGCACGGTGCTCTCCACCGAGGCATTCGAGGCGGGCGCCATCGACCGGGCCCAGGCCGACGCGCGGCTCGAGCAGGCCCAACTACGCCTGCGCGATGCCGAGGGCGACGAGGAACGCGCGAAGTTCGAGCGCGAGGTCGAGCTCGCGGAGCTGCTCGCCGCCAACGCCGGCTGAGCCGACCGCAAAGCGGCCGGTCGTGTCTTGGGATCGAGTGCGACAGCGCTCCGTCTCTCGCTCTCGATGCCCCGCGCACAACATGCAGTTTATCGGGTAAGCTGATCGCGCACACCGATGGGGTCGGTTACATGCAGCTGACGAAGTACAGCGACTATTCCCTGAGGGCCCTCATCTACCTGGGACTCAACCGCCACCGGCGCTGCACGATCCGGGAGATCTCCGATGCCTACGGCATTTCCGGGAACCACCTGATGAAGCTGATTCATCAGCTGGGCCAGGAGGGCTACATCAGGACAACCCGGGGCAAGAACGGCGGCCTGGAGCTCGCGATGCCGGCGAGCGAGATCAATCTGGGCGAGGTCGTCCGCGCTACCGAGGGCAATTTTCAACTGGTCGAGTGCTTCGCCGGACGGGAGAAGAACACGTGCCCGATCGCTGGGCCCTGCCGCCTGACCGGGGTTCTCGAGGAAGGCCTGCAAGCCTTTTTCGGCGTGCTCGATCGGTACACGCTGGAAGACATGCTGGCACCTGCGCCGGCGTTCCGGCGAATCTTCGCGGCCAGGGAAGAACGCAGGCTCGTGTCGTAACGAGCGGCCACGAGCGGCAAATAGGGAGGCTGTTCGCGAGCTGCGAACTCCGTTGCGACTCCCACACCACTGGAAGCTTAGTCCGACAATCGAAGAAGTGGGCCGCCCCCGGTGAACCGGGGGCAGCCCTCGAGGAGGGAGGGTTCAAGCCGTCATCACGGTCGGCGGTTGGTAAGCATCCGGCGGGGACCGTCTGTGCGATAAGCTGAAAATCGGCGAGTGTTCGCGATCGGTGGTGGGCACCGTGGTGCCCACCGTGGAGCAGACGGAGGCGATCGCGGATGTCGAATGAACAGCAGGCGAATTTGGGTGCCGAGGCCGAGGCCGGGAAACGCCGCCGGGCCCGGAAGTGGAGCGACGCCGACAAGCGGCGGATCGTTGCGGAGAGCTACGCGCCCGGCGCCACGGTGACGGCGGTGGCGAAGCGCAACGACGTGCGCGCCAATCTGGTGTTCGATTGGCGACGTCGGTTTCGCGAGGAGGATGGCGAGGCCGGGGGCGGCGGGTTCGTGCCGGTGATTGTCACGCCGTCGGGCGATGCACCGCCGGAGGACGGCTACTTCGGCGCAGCGCCGGCGGCCGGGCGGATCGAGATCGCGCTTTCCGGTGGCGTGCGGGTGACGGTTGACGGAACGGTGGATGCCCCTGCGCTGGCGCGGGTGCTTGCGGTCGTGGAGCGCCGATGATCCCGGTCCCGGGCAGCGTGCGGGTGTGGTTGGCGACCGGGGTGACGGACATGCGCCGTGGCATGAACACGCTGGCGCTTCAGGTTCAGGAGGGTCTCGGCCGCGATCCCCACGCGGGGGATCTCTACGTGTTCCGCGGACGCCGCGGCGATCTCGTCAAAATTTTGTGGCATGACGGTCTCGGGTTCTCGCTCTACGCCAAGCGCCTGGAGCGGGGCCGGTTCACTTGGCCGTCGGCATCGGGCGGCGCACTGTCGATCAGCTCGGCGCAGCTCGCCTACCTGCTTGAGGGGATCGAGTGGCGCAACCCGGTTCGCACTTGGCGCCCGTCGCGGGTGGGCTGAGGCCGGGCGAATCACCCTGCGCGATTGGCAATTGCCGTGAGGCTGCGAATCTGATTCATTCCCGGCCATGACGGTCACGGCCCGACGCGACGTTGAAACTCTCGAGGCGGCGCTTGCGGCCTCGGAGGCTCGGGCAACGGCGGCCGAGGAGCAGATCACCTCGCTGAAGCTGATGGTCGAGAAGCTGCGCCGTGCGCTCTACGGGCAGCGCTCGGAGCGCACGGTGCGTCTCCTCAACCAACTGGAGCTTGCGCTCGACGAGCTGACGGCGGACGCGACGGAGGACGATCTCGCGGCCGAGCAAGCCGCGGCCGAGACCACCCAGGTCAAGGGGTTCACGCGCCGCAAGCCGTCGCGCAAGCCCTTCCCCGAGCATCTGCCGCGCGAGCGGGTGGTGGTTCCTGCACCGACATCGTGCGCGTGCTGCGGGTCGGAGCGGCTGTCGAAGATCGGCGAGGACGTGACCGAGACGCTTGAGGTGATCCCGCGCCGGTGGAAGGTGATCCAGACGATCCGCGAGAAGTTCACCTGCCGCGATTGCGAGAAGGTCTCGCAGCCGCCGGCGCCGTTCCACGCGGTGCCGCGAGGTTGGGCGGGTCCGAACCTTCTGGCGACGATCGTGTTCGAGAAATATGGCCAGCACCAGCCGTTGAACCGGCAGCGCGAGCGCTACGCGCGCGAGGGGGTCGACCTGAGCCTGTCGACGCTGGCCGATCAGGTCGGGGCCTGCGCCGTGGCGCTGAAACCGCTGCATGACCTGATCGCCGATCACGTGCTTGCGGCCCGGCGCTTGCACGGCGACGACACTCCCGTCCCGGTGCTGGCCAAGGGCAAGACCGTCACCGGGCGGGCTTGGGCCTATGTGCGTGACGACAGGCCGTTCGGCGGTCCGGATCCGCCGGCCGTGCTGTTCCGATACTCCCGCGACCGTTCGGGCAATCACCCGGTCGAGCACCTGAAGACCTTTGCCGGGGTGCTTCAAGCCGATGCCTATGCTGGCTTCAACCGGCTCTATGTGCCGGGCCGCTCGCCGGGAGCCGTGATCGAGGCCCTGTGCTGGGCTCACAGTCGGAGGAAGTTCTACGAGCTTGCCGATATCGCGGCGAGCAAGAGGCGCGGCGAGCAGGCGCCGCCGATCTCGCCGCTGGCGATGGAGGCGGTGAAGCGGACCGACGCGCTGTTCGACATCGAACGCGAGATCAACGGCAAGAGTGCCGATCAGCGCCTTGCCGTGCGCCGGGAGGCGAGCGCGCCGCTCGTCGCCGATCTCGAGGACTGGATGCGCACGGAGCGTGCCAGGCTGTCGCGCCACGCCTCTGTCGCCAAGGCGATGGATTACATGCTCAGACGCTGGGACGGCTTCACCCGTTTCCTCGATGACGGCCAGATCTGCCTCACGAACAACGCTGTCGAGAGGGCGCTTCGGGTCATCGCTTTGGGACGAAAATCCTGGCTGTTCTGCGGCTCCGATCGCGGCGGAGTGCGGGCGGCGGCGATGTACACCCTCATCGGCACCGCCAAGCTCAACGATGTCGATCCCCAGGCCTGGCTCGCCGATGTTCTCGGACAGATTGCCGATCTGCCGCAAAGCGACCTGCACCAGCTCCTGCCCTGGAACTGGAAGACAGCCCAGCACCAGGCCCTGGCCGCCTAAGCCGGACCTCACCAGAGACACCGTCTTCCCTGCGGCCGAGGCCGCGTCTCTGCGCGGTCCACCGTGAGCGTCACCGTGGGGCTGAGCGTCACTCGCCTGCCCACCTTGGAACTCCCCGTCACGTTCCGCGATTCACCGTCTGCGGTCCCCGCCGGATGCTTACGGCGGTTGGACCTGCGTCATCAGATCGTGGTCCCACTCGCCTTCCACGATCACGTGGGCCAGGCAGCCCAACTGCACGGCCTCGATCAGGTTGTGTGAAAGATACACATAGACGCCCGACTGCAGGAAGGTGTAGAGCGCCGCCCCAGCCGAGCCGCCGCGGATGAACCAGGTCTCGAGCCCTTCCGCCGGAGGGTCGACGAACGACCCCTGTTCCCAGACATAGTCGCCGTGGCCGCCGATGAGATGCGGCCTGGAATCCCGGTTCGCCTGGGAGTGGATGAACAGCACCGATTCTCCAACATTGGCGGTCAGCGCATTGTCGCCGGTGAGCGCGCCGACCCGGCCGTTGAGCACGACGTGGCTGGGAGTGAGCGTTTGCATGACGTCGAACATGTCGGCCATGCCCTCGCTGTGGTCAGCGTAGTCTATGAAATCGCCATCGGCGTCGCGGGGCACGTAGAAATCCTGCTCGCCGACGTAGTACGCCCGGTCGTAGCGGAGCGGGTTGCCGTGGCGGTCCTTGAGGCCGTCCCGCGGAAGCACCATAACGGCCCCGTTCATGCCGGAGACGACATGGAAGGGAATCATCGTTCCACCTGGTGCGCAGTGATAAATGTAGGTGCCGGCCTTGGTCGCCTTCCAGCGCAGCATGACCTGCTCGCCCGGCGAGACGAGCGTAAGGGCGCCGCCACCGAGTGCGCCCGTGGACGCGTGGAAGTCGATGTTGTGCTCGAAGAAGTTGCTCTCCGGGTTCTTGAGCGTGAGCTCGATGTAGTCGCCCTCGTGGCAGATCATCAGCGGCCCCGGAATCGAGCCGTTGAACGACAGCGTGTTGAGCATGGTGCCATCGTCGTCGATCTCCCGCTTGTCCTCGGTGGCGGTGAGCTCCACCTCGATGATCTTGGGGCCGTCCGTGGCGACCTGCTCGTGGGCCGGGACGAAGGGGCGCGCGACGAGCTCCTGCTTGACCCTGGGCAGGCCGCCGACATCCGCGTCGCTGGCCGACGCCACCATGACCGGGGTTGCGGCCGAGGCAGCGCCCAATGCGCCGCCCATCTTCAGAACGTCACGCCTGTTCACGTGTAGCATGGCTGCATTCTCCTGATCCGCTGTTAACCCATCGCGCGCTATCGACGCGCCCGAACGCGGATCGGCCCCGCAACCAGCCAATTCGACAGGCCGCTGAGACGACCCCTACACTTAAAGATGTATTTTGAATAAAGGTTCTGAGCGGTCAAGCGGGTTATGAATTTATTTCCGGCCTTAGTGTCGTGCGCTCCGCACGTGCTAATATGCGGAATCGTCAAATCGTCTCAATCCAGGATGCGGGCATGGGCCACTGGACCCCTGACGACATTCCGTGGGACCAGTTCGACCGGTCGAAGCTCGACCCGGAAATGGTCAAAGTCGCTAAGGCGGCGTGCATGGTGGAGCACCACAGCGCCGACTACGGCAAGTATCTCTGCGGAGTCTTCCATGACGATCCCGGCTTTTGCGCCGACGCGCTTGCCTGGGCCGAGGAGGAGGTTCAACACGGCGCGGTCCTAAGGCGTTACGCCGAGCTCGCGGACCCCGCGTTCGACTTCGACGCGACCTTCGCCCGCTTCGTCGCGGGCCACCCCATCGACGTGGAGGCGAGCGAATCGATTCGCGGCTCGCGTTGCGCCGAGCTGGTGGCGCGCTGCATCGTGGAGGTCGGCACGTCCGCCCACTACAGTGCGCTGCGCGACGCAGCCGAGGAGCCCGTGTTCAAGGCGATCTGCAAGCGCATCGCCGGAGACGAGTTCCGCCACTACAAGCTTTTCTATTCCAACATGAAGCGCTATCGGGATAGCGAGGGCGTCGGCCGGCTGACGCGTGCCAAGGTGGCGTTCGGGCGACTCTTCGAATCGAGCGACGACGAGCTCGCCTACGCCTACCATTGCGGTGCCGGCGAGCCCGATCCCTATGTTCGTCGCCGTGCTGTGCGCGCCTATGCGGCGCGCACGCTCCCGCTATACCGGCGAAACCACGTCCAGCGCGGGGTGGGCATGACGCTCAAGGCGATCGGCATCAAGCCCCAGGGACGGCCCGGCAGGGTCGCCGCCGCGCTGGTGTGGTGGGTGCTCAGGCTCTATGTCCGCCGTCTGGCGTGGGCGAAAGAAACGGGCGGAACTCTGCGATCACCGCTTCGTAGAGCGCCCGCTTGAAGGGAACCGCATTCGCGGCCAGCTCGTCGACCGGCGACCAGCGCCAGTCGCTGAACTCCGGATGGGCCGTATCGAGATTGATGTCGGCATCGGTGCCGAGGAAGCGCGCGGCGAACCACTTCTGCTCCTGACCCCGGTAGCGCCCACGCCACACGCGGTTTACCAGGTGGGGCGGCAGGTCGTAACGCAGCCAATCCCGCGTTTCCGCGAGGATCTCCACCCTGTCGGGCGCAACGCCGGTCTCTTCCTCGAGCTCTCGCAGCGCCGTGTCGCGAGGGTCTTCGCCCCGATCGATCCCGCCTTGCGGCATCTGCCATGCTTCCTGCACCATGTCGATGCGCTGGCCAACGAAGACCAGCCCCTGCGCGTTGAACAGGAGCACACCGACGCAGGGCCGGTAGGGGAGCCCGTCGAGGGCGTCCATGTCAGCCAGGGGTGCGTTGTCGTCGCGTACCAGCTCAGTTGATCAGCGGCTTACCCGACAGGATGTGGTGGCTGCGCAGGTGCTCGATTGCGCGGGCCAGCTGATAGTCGTCATCCGCCGGGTCGTCCTGTTCCTCGGCAGTCTCTTCCGCTGGCGGATCATCTTCGTCCTGAATGGCGGAGTCTTCGCTGTCCAAGTGGCCCCGAAGATCCTCTTCCCGCCGCTCGAGCAGCGCTTCTTCCTCGGGTTCGGGCCGGATCTGCTCCACGATGATGTCGGGGTCGATCCCATGTGCCTGGATCGAGCGGCCCGACGGCGTGTAGTAGTGCGCCGTGGTCAAACGCAGCCCGCCGCCCGGCCCGCCCATCGGATACACCGTTTGCACCGAGCCCTTGCCGAACGAGCGGGTGCCGAGGATCACCGCCCGCTGATGGTCTTGAAGCGCGCCGGCGACGATCTCCGAGGCTGAGGCCGTCCCGCTGTTGATCAGCACGACCAGTGGCAGGCCGTCGATGATGTCGCCCTCCTGCGCGTTGAAGCGCAGAATGTTGCCTTGCTCGCGTTCGCGAGTCGACACGATCTCTCCCTGTTCCAGGAATGCATCGGAGACTGCAATCGCTTGATCGAGAAGACCGCCTGGATTGTTGCGTAGGTCGAGCACGGCGCCCAGCACCTGGTCACCTTGCTCCTCCCACAAATCACCCAACGCTCCGTCGAGGTCGTCGGCGGTGTGCTCCGAGAACGTCGATATCCGCGCGAAGATGATCTCGTCATTCACCACTCGCGTGCGCACTGACCGAATCTTGATAATCGCGCGGGTGATCGGAAACTTGAGGTCTTCCTCCACCCCTTCGCGCTGGATGGTAAGGGTGATCTCGGAGTCGGGGGGGCCGCGCATCTTGTCGACCGCCTGCTGCAGTGTGAGCCCGAGCACTGGCTCGTCGTCGAGATGGGTCACCAGGTCTCCCGCCTCGATCCCGGCGCGCTGCGCGGGCGTGTCGTCGATCGGAGAGATTACCTTGACCAGGCCGTTCTCCATCGTGACCTCGATGCCGAGGCCGCCGAACTCACCCCGCGCCTGGACCTGAACCTCCTTGTAGCTCTTGGGATTGTGGTATTTCGAATGGGGGTCGAGCGAGCCGATCATGCCTTCAATGGCGGCATCGATCAGGTCCGAGGGGCTCACCTCCTCGACATAATCGTCGCGAATTCTTTCGAGGATGTCGCCGAACAGCTTGAGCTGCTCATAGGTTTCCTCGTCCTCGTCGGCGACCGCGATCACCGGGAGGCTGATCATCATCAGGCCGGCGATGCCGGCCACCAGTAGTCTTCTCATTCCGTCCTTCGACCGTCGCGCCGGTTGCTGCAACTCACGCCGACGCATTCTCAGAGCCGTTGTCGGAGGCGACCAGCGCTGGCGCTGAGTGGAACAGGCAGCGCAGGCTCCGGCCCAACGAGCCGCTGTGCGAGGCCGACCCATGATATCTCTCGCCGTTGAACATGATCAAATCAATATGCGCTGCCGCGCGGTCACGGCTCCGTGTGGATCGCCGCTACCGTCCCAAGCCGCAGGCGGTCCTATGGCACGCTGCAGCCATCACGCATCGAGCGGGGCAGGGGGGAGCGGCTCAATAGTCTGATCCGCCGCCGCCTCAAGCAGCGACGGGGCGCTGGCGCCGGTGACCGGATGCCGCCATTCGGGGGCCACCTCGATGAGGGGAGCCAGCACGAATGCCCGCTCCCCAAGCCGCGGGTGAGGGAGAATGAGCGCGGGCCCATCGTTGCCCGCTTCGTGGCGAATGACTTGGCCGTGGTAGTCTAGGAGGTCGAGGTCTAGAGGACGGTCCGCACCGGCGACACTGCGCCGACGTCCGAACGCCGCTTCGACGGCGAGAAGTCGCGCCATGAGCGAAACGGGGCAGAGCGTCGATGCGACCCGGACCACGCCGTTGACGAACCAGGGGCCCTCGGCGGGTGGTATCGGTGCGCTGCGATACCAGCGCGATTGCGCCACGGGTCGAATCCCGTCCTCGGCAAGCACCGAAAGGGCCGCGTCCAGCCCTTCGGCCGGCGTGCCATGGCGCGCGGTCGGAAGATTCGCGCCGAGCGCAATCAAAATCATTGTGACGAAACGCTCTCCTGCACTTGTCCCTCTCTCCGGAAATCCCTAGTTATGGCGTGCGTGCCGGGCGCCCGCGCCGGCGTGGACGACGGAGGGAAACGCCACGTGACAACAACACGTTCTCCGGCATTCTGACTCACCTGACCGAGAAGGATAGACTTTGATGCAATTCAATCCGCAGGAGCGGATCGGCCTCTTTATTGACGGCGCAAATCTCTATGCCGCGGCCCGTTCGCTCGGTTTCGACATTGACTACAAGCGCTTGCGGGAGGAGTTCGCGGGCAAGGCCCGCCTCATCCGCGCCCTCTATTACACGGCTCTGATCGAAGATCAGGAGTATTCGCCGATTCGGCCGCTGGTCGATTGGCTCGACTACAACGGCTACACCTTGATCACGAAGCCGACCAAGGAGTTCACCGATTCCATGGGCCGCCGCAAGGTCAAAGGCGACATGGATATCGAAATCGCGGTCGACATGATGGAGTTGGCCGACGTCCTCGACCATGCCGTGCTGTTCTCCGGCGATGGCGACTTTCGCCGCGTGATAGAGGCGATCCAGCGCAAGGGTGTGCTGGTAACGGTCGTGAGCACCATCCGCTCGCAGCCGCCGATGATCGCCGACGAGCTGCGTCGTCAGGCCGACAACTTCATCGAGCTGCAGGATATCGAGCCCCTGATCGCGCGTGAGCCCAAGTGGCGCAACGAGCGCGCCCGGAATCTGCGTGAGCCGATGGAGGATGAGTACGAGGAGTACGACGACGAGGGCGATGAGGAAGACTTGGCCGATGAGGTCGCGCACTCAGCGTGAACGCACCGGCGCCCGCTCCGCCCGTACCGGAGCGGGACTGCGACCGTTGCCCGAGGCTGGTCGCCTATCGTGAGGATCATCGGTTAGCCGAGCCCGACTGGCACAACGCGCCCGTCTCGAGCTTCGGCAGGCTGGACGCGCGGTTGCTGATCGTCGGCCTCGCGCCCGGTCTACGCGGAGCCAACCGCACCGGCCGGCCCTTCACGGGCGATTTCGCCGGCGACCTGCTCTACGCGACCCTCGGCGAGTTCGGCTTTGCCCGCGGGACCTACGGCGCCAAGACCGGCGATGGTCTGACGCTCCACGACTGCCGCATCACCAATGCCGTCCGTTGCGTGCCGCCGCAGAATCAGCCCAAGGGGGCGGAGATCGCGGCCTGTCGCGATTTCCTTGCGGCGGAGATCGCGGCGATGAGTCGGCTGTGTGCCATCCTTGCGCTGGGCTTGGTCGCCCACGGCGCGGTGTTGAAGGCGCTCGGTCTCCGCGCCGTCGCCTGCCGCTTTGTCCATGGCGCAGCCCATCGCCTGGATGACGGCCGCCGGCTGTTCGACAGCTACCACTGCTCGCGCTTGAACACGAACACCGGCCGCCTGACGCCCGAGATGTTTGCCGAGGTTTTCGTCGCGATTCGGAATGCGTTGGAAGAGCCGCGCTCCTAAACCGGCGAACCCTCCTACCCGCGCTCGCGCACCAGCCGTTCCTTCTGGCGCTGCCAGTCCCGTGCCTTCTCGGCGGCGCGCTTGTCGTACTTGCGTTTGCCCGAGGCCATGGCGAGCGCCACCTTGGCGATCCCGCGCTCGTTGAAATAGAGGGCGAGCGGCACCAGGGTCACGCCGCCGCGACGAAGCGCCCCCACCAGTTTGCGAATCTCCCGCTTGTGCAGCAGCAGCTTCCGGGGCCGCAAGGGGTCGTGATTGAACGGGCCGGCGCCGTCGTACTGGGAGATATGGGCGTTGATCAGAAAGACCTCGCCGCCGCGCTCGGTGGCGTAGGCATCGTTGATGTTGGCGCGCCCCGCGCGGAGCGACTTGACCTCGGTCCCGGTTAGCCGGATGCCCACCTCGAAGGGTCGCTCGAGATGATAGTCGCGGCGCGCCTTGCGGTTCTGCGCGATTCGCCGGCCGCCGGGGGCGGCTTTGCCACTCACTGCGCGTGTCAGGCTGCGGGGCGCTGCCCCGGCGCCCTGCTCAGTTGAGGAGGCCGACTCGGCGCATTGCCGACTCGATCCGCTCGCGGTTCGCCTCGCTCGGGGAGGTCAGCGGCAGCCTCACCTCCGGCTCGCACTTGCCGAGGAGCGATGCGGCATACTTCACCGGGATCGGGTTGCTCTCGACGAACAGCGTGTCGTGGAGCGGCATCAGTCGGGTGTGCCGGTCCAGCGCCTCTGCGGCATCGCCCCGCTCCCACGCGGCGAAGAAGCCCGCGCACTGGCGCGGCGCCACGTTCGCGGTCACCGAGATGCAGCCGTCGCCGCCTTGGGCGAGGAAACCGAGAATCGTGCCGTCTTCGCCCGAGAGCTGGCAAAAATCGTCGCCGATGGCCGTCCTGGTGCGCGTCGGCCGGGCGAGGTCGGCGGTCGCGTCCTTGACGCCCACCACGTTGGGGAGATCGGCGAGACGCGCCATCGTCTCCACCGACATGTCCACCACGCTCCGGCCAGGGATGTTGTAGATGATCTGCGGGATGTCCACAGCGTCGTTGATCGCCTTGTAGTGGGCGTACATCCCCTCTTGCGTCGGCTTGTTGTAATAGGGCATGACCAGCAGCGCGCCGTCTGCGCCGGCGTCTTTGGCGTGGCGGGTGAGGCTGATCGCCTCTTCGGTCGAGTTCGAGCCCGTGCCGGCCACGACCGGAACCCGCCCTGCCGCGACCTCGATGCAGATCTCGGTCACCCGGTGGTGTTCCTCGTGGCTGAGGGTCGGCGATTCACCTGTGGTTCCGCAGGGCACGAGCCCGGCGGCACCTTCCTCGACTTGCCAGTCCACGAAATCACGGTAGGCATCCTCATCCACCTCGCCATTACGGAACGGCGTGATCAGGGCCGTCAGATATCCCTGGAACATGACACGCTCCCACGGTCGTGCGTTGCCGGTTCGGCGAGAATAGGTTGGCAGCATGTTGGGAACAAGACCGCGTCAAGAGTCCTCTCCCCTGAGCAATGCGTCGCGGGCAGTGCGCTGGGCGCTTCTTGCCCTGGCGGCGGCCATTCTGCCACTCGTCTTCGATTCGAGCGCGCGTGCGGAGTCAGAGCCGCCCATGCCGCCGGCCGTGGCGGGGGCGGACATCGCACTCTTCGCAGACGCCTTCGGGGCGGCGGCACGCAACAACTGGGGCCGCGCCCATCGTCTCGCCCGCCGCGCCGACGACCCTCTCGGCGCCACAATTCTCCGTTGGTGGGATTACAGCAGTCCGGGCACACGCGCCTCCTTCGCCGAAATCGCGCGGTTCATCCACGAGCACCCGGACTGGCCGGACCAGAGACTGCTGCACATCAACGCCGAATCGGCGATGGCGAGAGGCGTCTCGGATTCGGAAGTCCTGGCCTGGTACCGCTGGCGCGATCCCATCAGCCGCGAGGGCCGCCTGCGCTTTGCCGCCGCCCTGCTCGGCGCCGGCGAAAAGAATCGCGCGACTGCGCTCGTCCGCACGGCGTGGATCGAAGGGACTTTCAACGCGCGGGAGCTGCGCGAGACCTATCGTCGTTACCGTAAGATCTTACGGCCCGAGGATCACGCCGCCCGCCTTGAGCGTCTGGTATGGACTAATCACGCCCGTTCGGCGCGGCGCATGTACCGCTACGTCGATGAGGGGCATCAGAGGCTGGCGGAGGCGCGGCTGACGCTCCGTGCCTACGCCGGCGGTGTGGACCGAGCGATTGCGCGGGTGCCGCGCTCGCTCCGCGAGGATCCGGGGTTGGTCTACGAGCGGCTGCGGTGGCGGCGGAAGAAGGGCCGCGACGAGGATGCCCGCGCCCTCTTGCAGACGGCGCCCGAGGACCTCGGTCCCCGACCCAAGCTCTGGTGGCGGGAGCGTGCTATCCTGGCGCGCCGCGCCCTGGAGGACGGGCTGATCGATGAGGCCTACGCGCTGGCCTCCGGCCATGGTCAGACCGCAGCCTCGACCTATTCCGAAGCCGAATGGCTCGCCGGGTGGATCGCGCTTCGCTTCCTTGACGATGCGCGCGGTGCGTTTCTCCACTTCGAACGGATGCATGGGGCGGTCACCTTGCCGATCAGCCGGGCACGCGCGGCCTATTGGGCGGGCCTCGCCGCCGCCACCTTCGGCGATCCGGAGAGCTCGCGTCTCTGGTACGGCAAGGCAGCGGCGTACCCTGGTACCTTCTACGGCCAGCTCGCCATCACCCGCATCGCCGCACCCGATGCCCCGCTGATCGGCGCTGCCTCCGCTACGGGCACTGCGGCACTTGACGGCCATGCGCTATTCGCGGCCATTCGCTTCCTCACGTTTCTCGGCCGCGACTATCTCGCAGAGTCCTTCTACAGGCGCCTGAGCGAGCTCGCGCGCAACGAGGCGGATCACGCCTTGATATCGGCGTTCGCGCTCAGAGTCGGGCAGCCGCAGGAGTCGATCCGTGCAGCCATGCATGCCGCGCGGGACGGATACGTCTCTGTCGATCGGCTGTTTCCGTTGGTCGACGTGCCGTTCGCTCAGGATGACGCCGCCCTCGAACACGCCCTCGTGCTGTCGGTCATACGCCAGGAGAGCCGCTTCGACAGGGAAGCCAGGAGCCGTGCGGGTGCGCTCGGCCTCATGCAGCTAATGCCCGCGACTGCGCGGAGCCTCGCCCGCAGGATGGGTCGCAGCGAGTCCAGCAAGCGCCTTACCACCAACCGCACGCACAACGTGGCACTCGGCAGCCGCTATCTGAGCGACATGATCGAGCGCTTCGGCGGTTCGTACCTGCTGGCCGCAGCCGCCTATAATGGTGGGCCGCGCAACGTCGCCCGCTGGATCGCGGCGAACGGCGACCCCAGGCACGACCCGGAGGTGGACATCATCGACTGGATCGAAATGATCCCACTCCCAGAGACACGCAACTACGTGCACCGGGTCCTCGAAGGAACCCAGGTCTACCGTTGGCAGCTCGGCGGTCGGCCGACGGCCTCGAGCCTGGAGCGCGATCTCGCCCGCGGTATGTCCGAGCGCACCGTGGCCGCCCATTGCGCCAGGATCGGCAACGGCGAGCGGCGCGCCCACGTCGACTTTCGTGCGCTCTGCCGGTTTTCGCAGGGGGAGGGCCGCGCTCCGGCCGATCGGCAGGCGCGCGGCGAGAGCCTTCCCTCGGGATTGCGGCGACGGAGGCACCCGTGAGTGACGCACACGACGCCGCTTCGGACGCGGGAGCGCCGGGGCCGCTGCCTCAGCCGGGCGACGTGCGCGCGGCGGCCGAGCGCCTCTCCGGCCACGCGGTCGAAACGCCGCTGCTTCGGGCCGACGCTCTCGACGAGCAGATCGGCGGGCGCCTGCTGCTCAAGGCGGAGCCGCTGCAGCGCACCGGCTCCTTCAAGTTCCGGGGTGCCTGCAACCGACTGCTGCAGCTCGATCCGGCTGCCAAAGCCGGTGGTGTGGTCACCTATTCCTCCGGCAACCACGCCCAGGCCGTCGCGGCTGCGGCCAAGCTCGTCGGCGTGCCGGCTGTCATCGTCATGCCGAGAGACGCGCCCGCAGTGAAGATCGCCGGCACCCGCCGCCACGGCGCCGAGATCGTGCTCTACGACCGCGCTTCCGAAGCGCGGGAGGCGCTCGGCAAGCGGATCGCCGAGGAGCGGGGAGCGACGCTGGTCAAACCCTATGACGACTTCCAAGTCATCGCCGGCCAGGGGACGGTGGGGCACGAAATCGTGCGGCAATGCGGCGCCATCGGCTTCCAGCCCGATGCCGTGGTCGTGCCCGCCGGCGGCGGCGGACTCATGGCCGGAACCTCGCTCGCCATCGCCGATGCCTGGCCGGAGGCCCGCCTTCACACCGCCGAACCGCACGGCTACGATGATCACGCCATGTCGTTCGAACAGGGTCGACGCGTCGGCGTGTCTGGAGCCCAGGGCCGGACCTTCTGCGACGCACTCATGGCACCGAAACCCGGCGCGCTCACATTCCCGATCAATGTGGAGCGGGTGCACAGCGGCGTTGCCGTGAGCGACGCCGAGGTCGGCAACGCCATGCGGGCGGCCTTCCTGCACCTCAAGCTCGTGGTCGAGCCGGGCGGCGCGGTGGCGCTCGCGGCAGTGCTCGCAGGCAAGATCGCTGCCGCCGGGCGCACCGTGGTCGCGGTTCTCTCCGGCGGCAATGTGGACCCCGCGACCTTCCGAGCGGTCCTGAATCAGGGCGATGATCCTGCCGCCGCCTAGCCGAATGAAGCCGCGGGGCCTCTCGGGTCGGTTCGCCGTCGCGCTGGTCACGCTGCTCCTGGCCATCCCGGTCGTGCAGGGCTGCGCGGTCCTGGAACGGTTCACGGATGCGGAGCCCGCCTCCCTCGACAATGCTCCGCCGATAGAGAGCCGGGGAGCCGACTGGCCGGTCCTCCCGCGCGAGGGCGGCGAAGATGAGTACGACGATCCCTTCAGCGGGGTGAACCGCGTGTTCTTCTACGTCAACGGCGCGTTCGACTTTCTCGTCTTCGAGCCGCTGGCGCGCTTCTACCGGGGCTTCATGCCGACGGATGCGCGCCACGCGGTGAGCCGCGCCTTCACCAATCTGGCCGAGCCGGTCGTCACCGCGAACCACCTGCTGCAGCTCGACGGCGAAGGCGCCGCCACGAGTCTCGGCCGCTTCGCGGTCAACAGCACCGCCGGCGTGGCCGGCCTCTTCGACGTCGCCACCGAACTCGGCCTGGAGGCCGACGACACCGACTTCGGGCAGACGCTCCACGGCTACGGCGTCGGCAGCGGCCCCTATCTGGTGCTGCCCATCTTCGGCCCCACGACAGTGCGCGACGCGGTGGGCTTCGGCATCGATGGCCTGATCGACCCACGCGGCTATCTGATCGCCCCGATGACCCGACTCCAGCTTGCTGGCGGGGAGGGGGTGGTGCGCCGGGAGGAGGTGATCGACCCGGTCGATTTCCTGGTCGAGTACGCCATCGACCACTACGACGCGGTGCGCGCCTGGAACTATCAGGAGCGCCAGCGCGAGCTAACCGGCGGTTGCACCGAGCCCATCCACGTGACCTGCCCCGGCTATTCGCCGGAGTAATGTCTCTCCCGGAGGCGCCGGCCGCAGGCCGGCTGCCGTGAGCGACAAATAGCTAGAGCGGCCCGTCGCCGCCCGGATAGCAAAACGAGACGCGCGGCCCGTAGAAGCCGAAGGTGACCTCCAGCGGCGTCGCCGGGCGCAGCGCGTAGCACGAGTGATCCGGCGCCGGGAACTCCAGCGAGAGCAGCTCGAAGTCGTCCGAGATCTCGCCCACGTAGGCGTAGTTGCCGCTCATCAGCCGGCCGTCGACGGCGGTGATGTAGCGCAGGTGGCCGCGCGCCGTATCTGCGAGCCCCGAGCCCATGCGCGCGACGCTGCGGATGATCGCCCGATCCGCTTCGTCGTACGTGACGGCGGTCACCCGATCGCCGTCGAGATCGAGCGTCGTGCGGCCCGGCACAGCCGGCACGCCGCGCTTGGCGGCGTAGTCGCACATCACCGGGTTCGAGTTGAGATAGTGGGTCCACCAGCGGCCGGGCGTGCCGTCCTCAAGGTCGAGGCCGGCGAGATCGAGCCCGGCGTAGGTGAGCGAGTAGGCGCCGAAGTGCGAGGTCTGATCGTCGCGATCCACGACGTACTGGTTGATGAAGATCGCTTGGTTCTCGGCCGGCGCGAGGCCCTCCGGCAGCAGCGCCGCCGCCGCTGCCGGGTCCTCGGGCACCCAGCAGAAGTAGAGCATGCGGCTGTTGACGATCAGCTGCGGTGCGAGCGGTAGTGCCACGTCCCGATCCTCCCGGTCTTCAGGCCGCAGCCGCGGCCGTCGTCTCCCTGCCGCGCGCCTGCCCCTAGCCCTTCCACAGGTTCTCGCGGACCAGGTCGTTCTGGGTCGCGATGATGCTCTCCCGCAGGGTCTCCACGAGCGTGTCGATCTGATCGCGCGTGAGCGTGAGCGGCGGCGAGAGCACGTTCATGTGGCCGAGCGGGCGCACCAGCAGGCCGCGTTTCCGGCAATGGTGCGTGATGCGCGAGCCGATCTTGGCGCCCGGCTCGAAGATCTCCTTGGTCTCCTTGTTCTTCACCGCCTCGACGCACATCATGAACTTGTTGCCGCGCACGTCGCCGATCAGCGGCAGTGTCAGCAGCTCGTTCAGCCGCTCCTCGAAGTAGGGGCCGACCTCGCGCACGTGGCCGCACAGGTCCTCGCGCTCCATGATCTCGATGTTCTTGAGGCCGGCGGCGCAGGAGACCGGATGCCCGGCGTAGGTGAAGCCGTGGGTGAAGAGTGCGCCTTCCTCCTGCGGCACCGAGATCACCTCGTACATCGCATCCGAGAGCAGCGTCGCCGAATGCGGGATGTAGCCGGAGGTGAGCCCCTTGGCCGAGGTGATCACGTCGGGCGTGAGGTCGAACACCGGCTCGGAGGCGAAGAAGTGCCCGAGCCGGCCGAAGCCGGTCACCACCTCGTCCGAGATGTAGAGCACCTCGTACTTCTCGCAGACGGCCTTGGTGCGGGCGTGGTAGCCCGGCGGGGGCACGATCACACCGCCGCCGCCCATGATCGGCTCGGCGATGAAGCAGGCGACGTTCTCCGGCCCGAGCTCCAGGATCTTGTTCTCGAGGTCGGCCACCTTCTCGTCGCAGAACTCTTCGACGCTCATGCCCGCCGGCCGCCGATAGGTGTGCGGCGGCGGAATGTGGTGCACGAGATCGGGCGCGAGGTCGAAGCCGACGTGGTTGGACTTCACGCCGGTCATGGTCATCGCGAGGTAGGTCGAGCCGTGATAGGCGTCGACGCGCGAGATGATCTTCTTCTTGTTAGGCTTGCCCAGACGGTTGAAATAGAAGTGGATCACGCGGATGGCGGTATCGTTCGCCATCGACCCGCCGGTGCCGTAGAACACGTGGTTGATGGATGCCGGCGCAAGCTCGGCGAGCTTCGCCGCAAGCTCCGCCGCCGGCGGCGTGGTCAGGTGCGTGAAGGTCGAGTAGTAGGGGATGCGGCGCACCTGGTCGGCCATCGCCTGCGCCATCTCTTCCCGGCCATAGCCGATGTTGACGCACCAGAGGCCGCCGATGCCGTCCATGTAGCGCTCGCCCTCGGCGTTGTAGACGTAGACCCCCTCGGCCTCCGCCATGACCTCCGAGCCTTCCTCCTTGAAGGTCGCGAAGTCGGTCCAGGGATGGATGTTGTGATCCCGGTCCTTCTGCCAGAGGTCGGCGTTGTCGTACTGCTGGAAGTTCCCCTTCATCGCACCCTCCTATCGCGCCACACGGCTGCCGGCGTTCGTGGGCCAGAGCCTATCCCGGCACGGGCGCGACCGCCAGCGGAAGCGAGTGACGAAACCCAGCCCGTGGCCCGCTCCACCGCTATCCGGCATACTGCCCGCCTGACGGGGTTAGAGCGCGTCCGTCTTTGACGGACGCGCGACAGGCCGCGACCGCGGCCCGCCGCGAATGCGGCGCCCTCGCGGAGGCGCCGGCAGTAGGCCGGCTGCCGTGAGCGAAGTATTGCGAGAGCGTTTTCGTGCAAGAGCGGAAACGCTCTCGGGGCAGGGGAGGCTGCGCAAGATGCTGGTGGTGTGGGGCCGCAAGAACTCGATCAACGTGCAGAAGGTGATGTGGACCGTGGCCGAGCTTGGCCTGGCCCATGAGCGGAAGGACGTGGGCGGCCCCTTCGGCGGGCTCGACACGGCGGAGTACGGCGCGCTCAACCCCAACAGGCGCGTGCCCACCATCGTGGATGGCGACGGCACCACCGTCTGGGAATCGCACGCCTGCGTGCGCTACCTCGCCGCGCGCTACGGCGCAGGCCACCTATGGCCCGAGGACCCGTCGACCCGCGCGCTCGCCGACATGTGGCTCGACTGGATGCAGACCACGCTCCTGCCGGACCTAGCGCCGGTCTTCCTCGGCCTCATTCGCACGCCGGCCGAAGAGCGCGACATGGCGCGGATCGAGCGCTGCATCCGCGCCATGGGCGAGACCTGGCGCATCCTGGATGCCCACATGGCGGGGCGCAGCTTCATCGCGGCGGACTCGCTCAACATGGGCGACATCGCGGCCGGCGCCGCCTGCTACCGCTACCACGCGCTGGAGATCGAGCGCCCCCAGCTGCCCAACATCGCGCTCTGGTACGAGCGACTGCAGGAGCGCGAACACTTCCGCACCCACGTGATGATCCCGCTGAGTTAGTGACCCGATCCAGAAGATTCTATCCGTTTGCGTGGCGCCCCCTACTCGTCATGGCCGGATTCATCCCGGCCGTTCACGCGGTTGTCCGTGAATCGGAAATGCTCTTGCCGTACTCGCCGCCCGGCACTGCGTCCCACCGCGGCACACCATCATTTCAACAGGGATCCGCCGGGATAAAGTGGGATTGAGCGGGATAGGCGGGATTCGGTGGGACAAGCGGGATTCGGTGGGATAAGCGGGATTCCGTGGGACAAGCGGGATTCGGTGGGATAAGCGGGATTCGGTGGGATAAGCGGGATTCGGTGGGATAAGCGGGATTCGGTGGGATAAGCGGGATTCGGTGGGATAAGCGGGATTCGGTGGGATAAGCGGGATTCGGCGGGATAAGTGGGATTCGGCGGGATTCGCCGAGATTGAGTGGGATAAGCGGGATTAAGTGGGATCAAGTGGGACAAGTGGGATTCTCCCGGGACAAGCGGCGGCACCGGCGCGGGCTGCGGGGTGCGGGCGGCTCGCTCGTACGTTGCATGGCGCGATCCTGATGCACGGACCGCGCTTCGTGCACCGCACCATGGTCCGGGGAATCGAGCGGGCTTGACCGTCGGCCCTGGACGTCAAGAACCCGCCGACCGCGCAAGACTGGACGCAACCGCATAGAGAGCGTCGGCGAACTGGGCTCAATTGCGTACACTACCCGTAGTCTGATCGGTTACCGAATTACTCCGATTTCGCGACAGGTCATCCGTGTGACGTCTGCACTCCGGGAATTCGCGTCCGAGCTTCGCGGGGACATCCTGTCCGGGAAGGCCGCGCCGGCGCTGTCGGCGGGCTTCACCTCGGGCCTGGGGCTGCTTGCTGCCCAGGTCGCCTTCGGAGCCTTCATCTTCTCGGGACCGCTGGCTCCCTATACGTCGCAGGGAGTCGGCCTGGTGCTGTTCGGCAACTTCGCCGCCTGTCTGCTCATCGCGCTCGCAAGCGGCTATCGCGGCGCGATTGCCGGACTCTCGCCAGCACTCGTGATCGGGATGGCGCTCATCGGCTCCACCATGGCGGCCGAGGGTCACGCGCTGTTTGTCACCACCGCGGCCGCGCTGATCATCGCCGCCGTCGCTACCGGCGGCTTCTGCCTCGTCATCGGCCAGTTCCGTCTCGCCAACGTGGTGCGCTTCATTCCCTACCCGGTTGCGGGCGGGTTCGTCGCCGGAATCGGCGGCGCCGTCTGTATCGCGGCGCTCTCCATGATGGGGGTCGACCCGCACTGGTCGGAGGTTCCGGGCTTCTTCGATCCCGGCGTGCTGTGGAAATGGGCACCGGGCGCGGCCTACGGGCTCGCCCTCTACCTGTCGATGAGGCGCTGGCGCCATCCGCTGATCCTGCCGGTCAGCGTCGTGCTCTTCGTCGGCGCGTGCCATCTCGCTCTCTTCGCCCTCGACATATCCGGCGAGGAGGCGAGGGCCGCGGGCCTCCTCTTCACGAGCACGGTGGAGGAAAGCCTGTGGCCGGTTTGGACAGCAGGCGACTTCTCGCAGGTGGACTGGTCGGCGATGGCCGGTCAAATCCCCGACATACTGACGCTGATCCTGGTCGCCCTCATCTGCGTCGTCATGAACATCGCGGGCCTGGAGCTTGCGGTGAACAGCGAACTCGATTGGGACCGGGAGTTCAGGTCCAAGGGCTTCGCAACCGTGATCTCCGGCCTGGGCGGCGGCACGGTGTCGACCCTGGTCGTTCCCGCCTCGCTGCGCAGCAAGCTGTTCGGCGCAACGACGCGGCTCACCGGCGTCATCGCCGCGCTTGTCATCGGAGTCGCGCTGCTGCTTGGCGACGGGATGCTGGAGCTGGTTCCCACTCCGCTTGTCGGCGGCATGCTGGTCTTTGCCGGAGCCGGCATGCTGGACGAGGGGCTGGTGAAAAGCTGGAAGCGGCTTCCCCGGCAAGAGTACGGCATCATCCTGCTGATCTTCGCGATCATCATCGCGCTCGGTCTGCTCGAGGGCGTGGGCGCCGGCATCGCGGCGACGCTCGTGCTCTTCGCCGTTCGCCTCGGCCGGGTGGACTCCGTCGAGGCGCGGTTCACCCTGCGTGAGCACCAGAGCAACAAGGCCCGGCCCGTCACCGATCACGCCATCCTGCTGGCGGAGGGAGACCGGGTGCAGGCGTATCGCCTGCGCGGCTACATCTTCTTCGGCAGCGTCGTGCCTCTGGCCGATCAGCTCCGGCAAGCCCTGAGCGGTCCCTCGCCGCCGGCCTGTCTGATGCTGGACTTCGGCGCCGTCTCCGGCTTCGACTTCTCTGCGGTCAGCGTCCTCGGCAGATTCCTGCAACGAGCCGATGCGGCCGGGGTTCGAGTGGTCTTGTGCGGCGTCTCCGAGCCGCTGCGGATCGGGCTGGAGCGTACCCTGCCGCCGGCCGCGTTCTCCGAGTTGCTGGTGGAGCCGAATGCGGACCGCGCGCTCGAGCGCTGCGAGGACATCGTCATCGCGGCCTGGAGAGCGGACGTAGGCGCGGCAGGAGAGCGGCGCGCGGAATTGCTGGAGCACGCCGGCGAAGACCTGGAGCGCTACCTGGACCGGCAGATCCAGTTCGAGGAGCTGATTGCGGACCTTGGAGAGTGGCTGCATCCTCGCGACTACGCCGCGGGCCAGCCCCTCGCCGGGCAGGATGCGCCTGACCAAGGCCTGCAACTGCTGCTCTCCGGCCGGGCCTCTGCATACGACGATGCCGGCGCGCGTCTCTACCAGCTGGGCCCCGGCGATGCGATCTGGTCGGCAGGCGCGCTCGACGCGAACGCGAGCAGCGTGGTTGCAGACCAGCCCTGCCGGTCTCTGGCGCTGCCGCCCGACACCCGGCGCTGGCTGGAATCGCACCGGGAACAGCTCGCGTTCAAGCTCTACCGTTACCTCCTCTCCCGGCACTTTCAGGCCGAGCCGGAAGACGGTCCGCCTCAAGAGAGGACAGGCGATCAAGGGGACTCTCCGCCATGAAACGATTCGTCGCGACCGTCGCCCTCGTGGCCACCACGCTCGCATCGATCTCCCTCGCGAGCGCTCAAGAACAAGGTGCTATGATCGAGTGGCCGTATGTCGGCTCCGGGCAGGCGCAAACCAAGTACTCGGCGGCCGATGGCATCACCGCCGCCAACGTTGGCGAGCTGGAGATCGTCTGGCGATGGGAGCCGAACGAGACGCCTCTGGAGGAGTACGACACGCAGCCGGGCCCATTCCAGGCGACGCCCATCATGGTCGACAACGTCCTTTACCTGTCGACCATGTATACCCGCGTCGCGGCTCTCGACGCGGAGACGGGCGCCGAGCTCTGGGCGTTCGATCCCAAGGCCTACGAGGGCGGACCCAAGGGTGCGGGGCCACGCGGCTTCAAGCACCGGGGCATCGCCTACTGGCGCGACGGGGACGACGCACGCATCTTCCTCAACAGCCGCGACCGGCTGTACGCGATCGATGCCGCGACCGGTGAGCTGGACGCGGACTTCGGCGACGGCGGCAGCGTTCTGCTGACCGAGGGCCACGGCCGCCCGGTGACCCGCTTCGAGTTCGACCAGACCTCGCCGCCGGTGGTGTTCGAGGACCTGGTGATCGTGGGGAGCCGCATACCCGACCGGCTGCAGCGAAAGTTCGATCCGCCCGGAACGGTGCAGGCGTTCGACGCCCGCACGGGCGAGCGCCGCTGGGTCTTCTTCACTATCCCGCAATCAGCCGACGACTTCGGCGCGGACACCTGGGAGGGCGAGTCGTGGCGCTTCACCGGCCACGCCAATGTGTGGGGGCTGATGTCGGTCGATGTCGAGCGCGGGCTGCTGTACGTGCCGACCAGCACGCCGAGCAGCGACTATTGGGGCGGGCGCCGGCCGGGGGCGAACCTCTTCGCCGAGTCCCTGGTGTGCCTCGACGCGCGCACGGGCGAGCGGCAGTGGCACTTCCAGACCGTGCACCACGGCGTCTGGGACTACGACCTGGCCGCAGCGCCGAACCTCGTGACGATCACGGTGGACGGGCGCGAGATCGACGCGGTGGCGCAGGTGTCCAAGCACGGCTTCACGTACGTGTTCGACCGGGTGACGGGCGAGCCGGTATGGCCCATCGAGGAGCGCGCGGTGGACACCACGACGGACGTGCCGGGCGAGGCGCTGTATCCGACGCAGCCGTTCCCGACCAAGCCGCCGCCCTTCAGCAGGCAGGGGGTATCGCTGGAAGACGCGAACAATCTGACGCCGGAGATCCACGCGTTCGCGCTGGAGGAGATGAAGCGGTTCCGGCTGGGGCCGCTGTTCACGCCGCCGAGCCTTCAGGGGACGCTGCAGCGCCCCGGCGCGAGCGGCGGCGCGAACTGGGGTGGGGCGGCGTTCGACCCCGAGACCGGGCTTTTGTTCGTGCGAACATCGGAGGACGCCGACACGAACCAGGTGTGCGTGAACGTGGGCAACGATCCCGAGGTCGACGTCGAGTACAGCAACAACTGTCCCTACGGGGCGTCGCTCCTCATGTTCCGGGAGGCCGACGGACCGGGCGCCGCCCAGACCCCTGAGAGCAGGCTCGGCCCGATCCCGCTCATCAAGCCGCCGTACGCGCATCTTGTGGCGATCGACCTGAACGCGGGCGAGATCGCGTGGAAGGTGCCGTTCGGCGAGGGCAGCCCCGAGCTTCGCGAGCACCCGCTGTTGCAGGGCGTCGCGCTGCCGGAGCGGCTCGGCACGCGCGGCAACTCCGGCCCGATGGTGACCAAGGGGGGCCTCGTGTTCGTCGGCGGCGGCGCGCCTTACCTCTATGCCTTCGACAGGGCGACTGGTGCCGAAGTCTGGCGTGGCGCGACGCCGTTCAAGACCTACGCGAACCCGATGACCTACCGCGCGCAATCGGGGCGGCAGTTCATCGTCATCGCAACAGGCCGCAGTGCGGACGCCGCGCTCGTCGCATTCGCGCGATCCAGGTAGCGGGACACACGCCGCCCGAGGGTCTCCAAGTGAGTTATGAAAGAGGGTCGCGAAGACCAGTCAAAGTACTCTTCCTCGCTCTTCTCCTTTCCGTCCCCGTCGCCGCGCAGGCGCTGCCGCCCGACACGGTGGCGGACAAGCTGCTGTTGGAGGCGTCCAAGGCAGATCCTTAGGCCGCGAGGGTTCCTTATCGCATATCGATATGCGATAAACAGCGCGAAATGATCCGAAGCTTCCGTTGCAAGGACACGGAGCGGCTTGCCAACGGCTATCGGGTGCGGCGTTTCGTAAGCTTTGAACGCGTTGCGCAGCGCAAGCTGGCGCAACTGGACGCGGCCGCGACACTCGACTTCCTGCGGGCGCCGCCCGGAAACCGGCTGGAAGCGCTACGGGGCGATCGTCGGGGCTCGTACAGCATTCGGATCAACGACCAATGGCGGCTCTGCTTTCGCTTCGTCGATGGAGACGCCTACGACGCCGAGATCGTCGACTATCACTGATGCGGTTCGAGGAGGCATCGACATGACTCGACTGGAGCCGGTTCACCCTGGTGAGGTTCTGAAGCACGACTTCATGGACCCATTCGGGCTGTCCGCCACGGCGCTCGCCAAGGCGATCGGCGTGACGCCGGCGCGGATCAACGAGATCGTGCGGGGCCGCCGCGGCATCACGGCCGAGACTGCGTTGCGCCTGGCGCGCTATTTCAACACCGACGCCCGCAGTTGGATGAACCTTCAGGACCGCTACGAGCTGGAAATCGCCGAGCGGGACAAGTCCGACGCCCTGCGAGCGATCCGTCCGCGCGACGTGGCGTGAGCAGACGTATCCGGCTCGTTTTCGAGTCCCGCTAGGCCTCCGCCCAGCCGTCCTTGTGGGCGCAGAAGGTCTTCACGTCGAAGACCGTGTGGGCGAAGAGCCACTGGCCGTCGCGCTTCACCAGCCGGTCGTCGTAGCTCGCGAAGATCCAGCGCGCCTCGTCCTTGCCTTCGTCGTTCAGCGCCGTGCACGGCATGAGCAGCCACCACTGGCCGCGCGCGGTGTCGCCGTCCACGTCGATGATCTCGTTCAGCGCCAGGTGGGCGGCGAAGCTGATCTGCTTGCCGACCTCGCGCACCATGTTGCCGAAGGCCTCCGCGCCCTCCTGCCGGCCGAAGGCCTCGCCGCCGTCCCAGACCGCATCGGGCGTCATCAGCGTCATGATGCCCTCCGCGTCGTAGCCCGCGTCCGCGTAGGCCATGTAGCGGTGCTTGAGGCGCCGGATCGCCTCGATGTCTTCGAGCCGCCGGATGCGCTCTTCCAGTGCCCCGCTCATTCTGCGTCCACCCAGCCGTCCTTGTGCGGCTTCACGAAATGGATATCCACGGCAAGGCTCTCGAACATCCAGGTGCCGTCGCGGCGCACGTAGCGGTCGTCGTACTCGCCGAGCAGCCAGACCGCCGTCTTCACGCCATCCATCACGATGGTCGCCGGCATGATGATCCACCACTGACCGCGCGCGCTGTCGCTATCAAGGTCCACGTCGATCCGCTCGTTCATCACCAGATGGCCGGCGAAGACGATTTGCGACGAGACCCGCGTGAAGTGGGCGTGGATCGCCTCCCGGCCTTCGTAGCGGCCGAAATCGTCGCCGCCATCCCAGATCCCGTCCTCGACGAACTGCGCAGCGATGCCGTCGGCGTCGTAGCCGTCGTCGCAATAGGCGCAGTATTGGTGCTTCAGCCGCTTGATCGCCTCGACCGATTCGAGCGTTTCGACGCGGCGTTCCAGGTCGCTTGCCGCCATGGCGTTCTCCCTTATCGCTGTGCGCCCGCGAACGGACGCGGATCACGGGGCCCGCGGCGTTGGCTGCGGACCCCGCTTCGAGTGCTAGTTCTTGAGAATGACATCCTTCGGAATCGGACCTGCAGTCACGTAGCCCTCCATCCGGGGCTTGCCCTCATCGGTGCAGATGATGGCGTAGCGCGCCTTGTCCTGGATGTGCAGCCGGTCGGAGAAGCTGCGCGGGCCCATCAGCGTGGGCTCGTCCGTGAACTTCTCCATCTCGGCCGTGACCGCCGCCGAATCCACCGTTCCCGCACTCTCGACCGCCTTCGCCCAGAGGTCCATCAGCACGTAGCCCGCGATGGGAAGCGAGGTGGCGGTCGGCTCGCCTTCCTTGGCCTCGAGCTTCTCGAAGAACGCCTGGACCTCCTCGCCGACACCGCCGTAGAGCGAGCTGAACGCAGCCGCGCAGAAGTTGCTGAGGTTCGGCACGGCATCGAGCCAATAGTGGCCGTCCATCGCGACACCCGAGACGATCAGCGTCTCCACGCCGGATGCCCTGAGCTGCTTGATGGCTGACGCGGCGCCGGGCACGTAGGAGCAGACCGCGATCACGTCAGGCGTCGTGTCGAGCGCCTTGATCCGGTCGATCTGGCCTTGGACCGACGGATCGTTGTTCTGGAACACGTCGAGGCCCAGCATCGTGGTGCCTTCCAGCCGCGGCCATGCCCACTCGAAGCCGGCGCAGACCGACTTGTTGTACTCGATGGTGTCGTCCCGCAGCAGGTACGCCGTGCGTGCGCCGCGCTGCTCGTAGGCGAAGGTGGCGATGGAGGCGCCGTCGAGATGCGCTGCCTGTCCGCCGGTGAAGGCGAAGGGGCCGATGCCCTCGATGCCCGCCTTGGCGTCGCCGGCGCAAAGGAAGAGCGAGATCAGGCCCGCGTTCTGCGCCGCGTTGGCGGCGGGCGCGCCCATGTCGAAGTCGCAGTCGACGAAGACCACGGCGGCACCATCGTCGATGACGATCTGGCCCGCCTTGACGCCTTCCTCGCGCTCGGACTTCGAGTCCGCCTGGGCGATCACGAGCTGCTTGCCGAGCAGCCCGCCGGCGGCGTTGATCTCTTCCAGCCTGATCTGCGCCGCGAGCGTCGCGGGGCCGGTGTAGGCGGCCTGCCAGCCGCTGGTCGAGACGGCGAAGCCCACCACGATCTCGTGGTCGTCCGCCTGCACGGCGGTGGCGCCCCCGGCGACGAGCGCGCCGGCCATGACGGCGCCCACCATACGTTTCAACATCGACGATCTCCCTCTGGTCCGTGGTCTGATTTGTCGCGACGGCACAAGGTAGGGCGACCGGCCCGGCGCATCAACCGCGCCCCGAGCCGCGCCCCAGCGTGGCGGAGCGGAGCGCGGAGGGGATTCCGGCTCGACGGACAAAAGGCTTGCTGGACCCATCGTATAAGATATATCATAACGGATATATCTACTAGCGTCATCCATGAGCGCAGGTGCCTACCATGAAGTTTGGAATCCCATCTTGGTGGATCGCGGCTTCCGGCGCATTGCTTGTCGGCTTGTCAGCGACGTTGGGCCCAGTGATACTTTGGCATATTGACGACAAAATTCAGAAGCAAGTTCAGGATATTGCGGAACTTGAATCCAACAGACAGCTCTATTGGAACGAGAATGGTCGAACAGACGAAAGGCTTGCAAGAGCTACACTTCTCTTGGCTACAGCTAACCAACTAGACGATTCTCTACAACAGCTGGCCCTTGAAAGAGCCCTTGACGATGCTTCTGCTGCGATTGTCAATTCTATTGAGCTCCTTAATATAATGGCAAAACCCCATGTAGATACAAAGTCATGTCGCGAGAACATTCCAGACACGGAAGAGCTAACCAAATTACTACTTGTGGCAAGCATTGATCAGACCTCTTGTTCAGAGTGGTTTGCCAGTCTCCAAGCTGGCGATGTGAATGCCTTTGCCGCTGTGGCCAACTTACGGACATTCTTAAAGGAAAAATCAGGTGAAGGAATGGGAGTATTAATTGAGAACATAGAACAAAAGAAGATCAACGTACTCAGTTTGCGAAGCAGTAGAAGCATTTGGCAAGGTGTAGAGGTATTTGTTGCGCTGCTTGGGCTTCTAATGCTCCTGACTTCGATGGTTGAATCACGTAAGTAGTTGATATTGGCCGGTTCTCATTTCCGGCTAGGCACTACACTCGGCATTTCTTCGAGCCCGGGCCGGGCTTCGCCGGCGCTCAGACGAGTTGGTACGGGGTGATCGTCAGGGGCAGCCCCATGGTTGCGTAGATCTGCTCGGCCGCCGGCGTCGGCTTCGACGGGATGACGTAGCGGTTGCCCGATTGCGCGCAGCGCAGGACCGAGCATTGGCGGTGGACGAGGGCGGAGCGGATCACTTCCGGGGACATCCGCCTCTTCTGGACGGCGACACGGTAGGCAAGGTGGCGGACGCAGGCGAAGGCCATGAAGGCGATGGCGATGTGGGCGCGGATCCGGTTCTCGTTCCAGTGCCAGATCGGCCGCACCTTCAGGTCGTGCTTGGTGATCCGAAAGCTCTCCTCGACCTGCCAGAGCCCGTGGTAGTGGGCCATCACTTCGGTGACGCTGGCGTCGCGCAGATTGGTGATGACGCCGGCGAGCCCGTCCCATCGCTCGGCCTCGGCGATCTTCTCCGGGTTCACCGTGAGCCGCGCGTCGCCCTCGACGGCGATGAAGCGCTTGGCGCCGTGATTGGAGAGCAGCTCCTTGGGATTGTCGCTGCGCTCCAGCTTGTCGAGCAGGCGCGCCACCGCCTGGCGGCGCTCGTGTGCGTCCTTGCGCGCGCGCTCGGGGCAGAAGACGACGATCAGGCGCCGGCCCTTGTGCTCCCATTCGCCGACCCGGCGGTTCTCCGATCCCTCGAGAGGACCATAGGCGTCCAGATCGAGAACCTTCTTCTTCAGCGCGGCCGGCAGCTTGCGCAGCCGGGCGCCGAGCACGTACTCGCCGCGGATGTCGTCCATGGCGTCGAGGTTGTCTGCGCTCAGCATGCCCCGGTCGGCCACACAGACCGTGCGCTCCACCTGGTGGCGGCGCTGCATGTCCTGCAGGACCGGGACCAGGCTCTTCCCCTCGTAGGTGGAGCCGGGGAAGACCTCGTAGCTGATCGGCAGCCCTTCGCGCGTCACCATCAGGGCCAGCAGGACCTGCGAGTCCCTGTGCTTGCCGTCCTTGCTGAAGCCGTGCTGGCGAAGCTCGTCCTCAATCGCGGTCTCGAAGTAGAGCGTGGTGCAATCGAAGAAGAGCACCGCCACCGGCTCCGGCAGCAGCGAGCGGCTCGCCTCGCCCACGCGCGTGCGCAGATGGTTGATCACGGGCGCGTCGAGCTGGTCCATCATCCGGTAGACCTTCTCGAGGGGAAGGCTCACGCCGAAGTCCTCCTCGAGCCGGCGCACGCTGCCCCGCTTGCTGTCGGGGTTGGCGATGCGTGCCATCACCACGTGGAACAGCGCGTCGTGCGAGGCGCGGTAGCGCGATCGCCGCAGCAGCCCGTCGAGGCCCAGCAGCCGGTACATCTCGCCGTAGACCTCGTGGATGCCCGTGATCAGCCGCTGCTCCTCTTCGAGTTGCTTGAGATCGACGGGAAGCTCTTGCTTGCCGTCCCCTTGGCGTCCGACGCGGATCACCTGGTCTGCGATCTTCTCGGGCGCGAACAGCAAGGGCTGGCGCTCGTCCTCCAGCTTCGCCTTGACGTACTCGCCGAGCTGCCTCAGGCGCTCCAGCTCGTCCTCGTCCATGGCCACGCCGATGTGGCGGACGATGCGCTGGCGGACCTTGCCGCCGTCGCGCACGGCCTCGACGAGCTGGACCGAGCGGCGCGGGCTGTTGGGGGTGGTCTTGATACGCACGAACATGGTGGGAGTGTAGCGCGGGGCGGGGATATCGACAATCCAATATATCCACTAGGCACTACAACGCGACTTGACCGCACCGCAACCGCTAAGTCATTGTCTTCGCTGAAATCTCCAGACGGGAGATCGGCCAGAATCAGGCCCAACCGTCGAAGTCAGGGAAAAATCAGGTGAAGGAATGGGAGTATTAATTGAGAACATAGAACAAAAGAAGATCAACGTACTCAGTTTGCGAAGCAGTAGAAGCATTTGGCAAGGTGTAGAGGTATTTGTTGCGCTGCTTGGGCTTCTAATGCTGGTGTCGAAGGACGTGCCAATCTGGACACGCAGAAATTCTCAACAAACCAAAGATACGGAGACCGAATAAGCGGAGAACTGTCTAGTGTCCCGTTTCCGAAGTTCATATGATTTCCGGTTGGCCGTGTAGTCCCCCCGACTCTCCAATTCTACTCGTCATGCCCGGACTTGATCCGGGCATCTCGCTCAGCCAGAACCGTTGAGTCCCGAGCCGACGCGTGGATGGCCGGGACAAGCCCGGCCATGACGTCGCGTGTTTACGTGCGCGGAGCGCACGATGGAGGGGGCATTCCGTCAATGCAGCCCAACTTTTCGATCGGGACACTAGCGCTATCAGTCAAGCGTTTCTGCCTTGCCAGGCTCCTCCCACCAGGCCTCGAGAACGCCGCCGTAGACCGGCGTGAACTCGGTCCGGCCGAACTTGCTCCAGTAGGCGTAGCGGTCGCCGTTCTGGTGATAGAGGGGGATGACGTAGTGCCCCCACATCAGGACCCGGTCCATGGCGTGGATGGTCTCGGCGAAGTCCTCGCGCGCCCGTGCCTGGGTCATGCGCGCGATGAGTTCGTCGACGACCGGCACCTTGATCCCGGGATAGTTGCGCGTCCCCTCCTGATCCGCGGCCTCGGCGCCCCAGTAGAACGCCTGCTCGTTGCCCGGCGAGAGCGACACGCCCCAGCGGTAGAAGATCATGTCGAAGTCGTAGGTGTTGCGCCGAAACTGGTACTGGGCCGTGTCCACGGTACGGACCGACGCCTCCACGCCGAGGCGTTCGAGATTGCGGATGTAGGCGAGCACGATCTTCTCGTTGCCCGGGTTCACCAGCAGGATCTCGAAGGCGAGCGGCAGGCCGTCCGCGACCCGCTTGAGCGTCCCGTCCTGCACCTCCCAACCGGCCTCGGCGAGCAGGCGCTTGGCCTCGGCGAGGTTCTTGCGCAGGCCGCCTTCCACGGCAGGTGCGTGATAGGCGGTGTCGAACACTTCGGGCGGAAGGCTGTCGCGATGGGGCTCCAGCAGGGCAAGCTCGCCGCCCTCCGGCAGGCCGCGAAAGCCGAGCTCGGAGTTGTCGAAGATGCCGTTGGTACGGACGTAGGCGCCCTGCAGCAAAGTCTTGTTGACCCACTCGAAGTCGAAGGCCAGCGAGAGCGCGTAGCGCACCGCGCGGTCCTCGAACACCGGCCGCCGCGTGTTGAAGACCATGGCGCGCAGGCCGGAGGGCCGCCCATGCGACAGCTCCTCGATTGTGACCCGGCCGTCTTGCACCGCCGGAAAGTCGTAGCCCGTCGCCCACCGCGCCGCCGAGTGTTCCAGGCGCAGGTCGTACTCGCCCGCGCGGAACGCCTCCATCATCACTTCGTTGTCGCGGTAGTAGTCGTAGCTGATGCGGTCGAAGTTGTTCTGCCCGCGGTTGATCGGCAGGTCCCGCCCCCAGTAGTTGGGATCGCGGCGGTAGACGATGCCGCGACCGGCGTCGACGCTCTCGATCGTGTAGGGGCCGCTGCCGAGCGGCGGCGTAAGCGTCGTCTCCTCGAAGGTCACCGAGGAGTAGTAGGCCTTCGAGATGATCGGCATCAGCCCGAGGATCAGCGGCAGCTCGCGGTCCGGCGTCTCGGTGTCGAAGTTGAAGCGCACCGAGCGGGCGTCGGGCCGCTCGATCTCGATCACCTTGTTGTAGTAGAGCCGGTGGTTGGGCCGGCCCTGCTCCTTCAGCGTCTCCCACGAGAAGATCACGTCGTCGACCGTGATCGGGCTGCCGTCATGGAAATGCGCTTCCGGCCTCAGGGTGAAGGTGACGGACGAGCGGTCGTCCGGCACCTCGATCGTCTCCGCGATCAGCCCGTAGAGGGTGAACGGCTCGTCCCAGGTGCGCTTGAGCAGGCTCTCGAAGTAGAGGTGCCGCCCCGGCGCCGACACGCCCTTGATGATGAACGGGTTGAGATTGTCGAACGTGCCCGTGACGGCGCGCCTGAGCTCGCCGCCCTTTGGGGCGTCCGGGTTGGCGTACTCGAGATGCTGGAAGTCGGGGCCGTACTTGGGCTCCCCGTGCATCGCAATGCCGTGGACCGGCGCCGCCAGGGCCGGCGCACTCGCCAGCGCGAGCGCTACGAGGGCCGCGGTCGGCAACAGCCACCGGGCCGCCGTCCGGAGGCGCCGGCGCCCGCCAGCGCCGCCATCTGCCGTAATCATTCGCTACCTCCTGTCCTCAAAAGGTCACCACGCTGCGGATCGATTCGCCCTCGTGCATCAGGTGAAAGGCCTCGTTGATCTCGTCGAGCGGCAGGATGTGGGTGATCATCGGATCGATCTCCAGCTTGCCGTCCATGTACCAGTCGACGATGCGGGGCACGTCGGTCCGGCCCTTGGCGCCGCCGAAGGCGGTGCCGCGCCAGACCCTGCCGGTCACGAGCTGGAAGGGCCGCGTCGAGATCTCCTGTCCGGCGCCGGCGACGCCGATAATCGTGCTCTCGCCCCAGCCCTTGTGACAGCATTCGAGCGCCTGGCGCATGGTGTTCACGTTGCCGATGCACTCGAAGCTGTGATCGGCGCCGCCGCCCGTGAGGTCCACGAGGTAGGCAACGAGGTCGCCCTCGACTTCCTTCGGATTCACGAAGTGGGTCATGCCGAATTGCTCGCCCAGCGCCTGGCGCTTGGGGTTGATGTCGACGCCGACGATCATGTTGGCGCCCACCAGGCGCGCGCCCTGGACCACATTGAGCCCGATGCCGCCCAGGCCGAAGACCACGACGTTATCGCCGGGCTGGACCTTTGCCGTGTTGATCACGGCGCCGACCCCGGTGGTGACGCCGCAGCCGATGTAGCAGATCTTGTCGAAGGGCGCGTCCTCGCGAACCTTGGCGACCGAATACTCCGAGACCACCGTGTAGTTCGCGAAGGTCGACGTGCCCATGTAGTGAAAGATCTTGTCGTTGCCGAGCGAGAAGCGGCTGGAGCCGTCCGGCATTACGCCCGCGCCCTGGGTTAGGCGGATCGACTGGCAGAGGTTGGTCTTGCCGCTCAGGCAGTATTCGCACTGGCGGCACTCCGGCACGTAGAGCGGGATCACGTGATCCCCCTCCGCCACGCTCGTCACGCCCTCGCCGACGTCGACCACCACCCCTGCACCCTCATGCCCGAGGATGGCGGGGAACAGCCCTTCCGGGTCATCGCCGGAGAGGGTGAAGGCATCTGTGTGGCAGACCCCGGTGGCCTTGACCTCGATCAGCACCTCGCCGGCGCGCGGGCCGTCGAGGTTCACGGTTTCGATGCTGAGCGGCTCTCCTGCGCCGGTTGCCAGCGCCGCGCGGACCTCCATCGCTCCCTCCTCGCCGAGTCGTCTGTATAAATTACTGTCTCACCGGGTCTGGGCGTGGGCAAGAGCCGCGGCCGTCCGTCCGCATGTCAAATGCTCATATGACTGGGGTGGCAGGCTCAGCGCTGCATGTTCTCCCAGTCGGGGTGGACCCAGGGCACGTCGTTCGCCGGCGGCAACGGCTCGCGTCCGAGGATGTGGTCCGACGCCTTCTCGCCCACCAGGATCGAAGGCGCGTTGAGGTTGCCGTTGGTGATGTGCGGGAAGATCGAGCTGTCCGCCACCCGCAGCCCGTCCACGCCGATCACGCGGCAGGCCGGGTCGACCACCGCGTCCCTATCGTCGGCCGCGCCCATGCGGCAGGTGCCGCAGGGATGGTAGGCGCTCTCCACGGCGCCTTTCACGAAGTCGTCGATTTCCTCGTCGCTCTCGACCGCGGCGCCCGGCGCGATCTCCTCGCCGGTGTAATCCGCGAGCGCCGGCTGGGAGAGGATTTCCCGTGTGAGTCTGATGCAGGCCCGAAAAATCTGCCAGTCCTCCTCGTGAGACATGTAGTTGAAAAGGATCGAGGGTGCCGCACCCGGCTCGGACGAGGTGAGCCGCACCCGGCCCCGCGATTTCGAGCGCATCGGCCCGACATGGGTCTGGAAGCCGTGGCCCTCGGCGGCAGCCTTGCCGTCGTAGCGCACCGCGAAGGGCAGGAAGTGGTACTGGATGTTCGGGTACTTCACGCCGGCGCGGGAGCGGATGAAGCCGCAGGACTCGAAGTGATTGGTGGCGCCCAGGCCGTCCCTGAACATGAGCCAGCGCGCGCCGATCACCGCCTTGGAGAGCAGGTTCCAGTGGCGATAGAGCGTGATCGGCTGCCGGCACCTCACCTGGAGATAGATTTCGAGATGGTCCTGCAGGTTGGCGCCGACGCCCGGCCGGTCGGCGACGACCTCGATGCCGTGCTCCCTCAGGTGCTCGGCCGGGCCGATGCCGGAGAGCATGAGCAGCTTCGGCGAGTTGATCGAGGAGGCGGCGATGATGACCTCGGCGCGCGCCCGCACGCGGCGCACCGTGCCGCCGGTCTCGTACTCGACGCCGACCGCGCGCCCGTCCTCCATCGCCACCCGGCGGACGTGGGCATGGGCCCGGAGCGCCAGGTTGCGGCGCTGCAGCGCGGGCTTGAGATAGGCGTTGGCGGCTGACCAGCGGCGGCCGCGCCACACGGTCATCTCCATCGCCCCAAAACCTTCCTGGCGCTCGCCGTTGTAGTCGGCGGTCATCGCGTAGCCGGCCTGCTCGCCGGCCTCGATGAAGCTCTGGTAGAGCGGGTTTTCCATGCGCCCGCGGGTAACGTGCAGGGGGCCGTCGCTGCCGCGCCATCCGGCCTGCCCGCCGTGCGAGTGCTCCATGCGCCGGTAGTAGGGCAGCACGTGGCGATAGCCCCAGCCCGCCGCGCCCAGCTCCTCCCAGGTGTCGAAGTCGCAGGCGTTGCCGCGCACGTAGACCATGCCGTTGACGGACGACGAGCCGCCGATCACCTTGCCGCGCGGCGTCGCGAGCCGGCGCCCGCCGAGGTGCGGCTCGGGCTCGGTGACGAAGCCCCAGTCGTAGCGGGGCATGTTCATGGGGTAGGAGAGGGCGGCCGGCATCTGGATCAGCGGGCCGGCATCGGTCCCGCCGTGCTCCAGCACCAGCACGCGGTTGCGCTCGTCGTCGGAGAGCCGCGCGGCGAGCACGCTGCCGGCGGACCCCGACCCCACGATCACATAATCGAACTCGTCGTCGAAGCGGGCGGTCATTGAGCTGCAGTCATCGGGGTCGCGTGCCCGCCGACGCTTAACGAGGCTTCAACTGGCTGTCGATGTGCGCTTCCATGATCGCGATCGCGCTCTCGCCGCAGGGCTCCGCGTCGCCGAGCACGCGGCGCAGCCACATCCCGTCAATCATGGCGGCGGTGGATTCGGCGGCGACCTCCGCCGACTCCCGAGTCGGCAGGCGCCGGTACTCGTGGCGCAGGTTGCTGATCAGCCGGCGTTGGTAGATGAGCAGCAGGCGGCGAACCTCCGGTTCCGTGAGTGCCTGCACGTAGAACGTGAGCCAGGCGGAGATGACCTCCGGCTGCAGCTGCTCGTCGCAGAAGCTGCCGTCCACGATCGCGGACAGCCGCGCGCGCGGGGTCTGGGCTTCGCGCAGCCGCTCCCTGATGCCGGCACCGAACTCGATGAGCAGATGGCGCATGGTCGCGATGATGAGCGCGCCCTTGGAGCCGAAGTAGTGATGGACGAGCCCCTGGGAGAGGCCGGCCTCCCGCGCGACATCGCCGGTGGTCAGGTCGACGAACCCCCGGTCGTGAATGCTCCTGATCGCGGCCTCGACGAAGGCGCGCCGGCGCACGATCGCGATTCCGGTCTTTGGCATCGGCTGCTCCTGTACTCCCCCGCCATTATATTGGTTGGTTGACCAATCAACAAAAGATTGCGAGAGTCGCCTGAACCTAGCGATCGTGAGGGAGGGTTCAATGCATATTCGGATGACATCTGCAATTGCCGCCGTCGCCCTGGGCGCCGCGGCGTTTGCGGGCAATGCCTACGCCGACGACGCCGCCTGCAGTGAGGTGGAGTTCTCGGACGTCGGCTGGAGCTGCATCACGGCGACCACCGCCGTGGCCACCACGGTTCTCGAAGGGCTCGGCTACGAGCCCAAGGCGACCGTGCTCTCGGTGCCGGTGACCTTCGCCAGCCTTTCAAACGGCGACATCGACGCCTTTCTCGGCCTCTGGCTGCCGACCCAGCAGAGCATGATCGACCCCTACTTCAACGACGGCACCGTCGAGAACGTGGGCGTCAATCTCGAGGGCGCCAAGTACACCCTCGCCGTGCCCACCTATGTTTTCGAGGCAGGGGTCAAGACTTTCGGCGACATCGCCGCCCATGCCGACAAGTTCGACAGCAAGTTCTACGGCATCGAGCCCGGCAACGACGGCAACATGATCATCCAGGGCATGATCGACGACAACGCCTTCGGCCTCAGCGGCTTCGAGGTCGTGGAATCGAGCGAGCAGGGCATGCTCTCCCAGGTCGAGGCCGCGGTCAGGAGCGACGAGTGGATCGTCTTCCTCGGCTGGGAGCCGCATCCCATGAACCGCCGCTTCGACATGAGCTATCTGGATGGCGGCGACGACTACTTCGGCGCCAACTTCGGCGGCGCCACGGTCTACACGCTGGCGCATGCCGGCTACACCGAGGCCTGCCCCAACGTCGGCGCGCTGCTGAAGAACCTGCGCTTCTCGTTGGCGCTTGAGAACGAGATGATGGGCTATATGCTCGACGACGGGATGGACCCGCAGGCGGCCGCCCGCAAGCTCGTCGAGATGCACCCCGAGCTGGTCGACGAGTGGCTCGCGGGCGTGACCACGCTTGACGGTCAGGATGGCGCGGCTGCCGTGAAGGCCCATCTCAGCATGTAGCGGCCGATAACGCGGGCGGTCCAACGGGCCGAATCCGCGGGCGGTCGGCGCTGAGAGGCGCCGGCCGCCCGTCCCGTCCGGTCGGGGAGGGGCGTCATGGGCACCGACGATCTCGGAGTCCTTACCGAGAAAATTCCGATCGGCAAGTGGGTCGCCAACGCAATCGAGTTCATCAAGGACAACTTCTTCCACGAGCTCCGAGCGTTCTCCGGCGGCCTGGACTGGGTGCTCGAAGCCTTCGCCCACTTCCTCGGCCTGATCCCGCCGCCGGTCTTCGTCTTCCTCGTGGCGGCCGTCGCGTTTTATCTGCATCGCAGCGTGGTGCTCGTAATCGGCGTGGTCATCGGGCTGCTGCTGATCCTCAACATCGGCTACTGGGACGAGATGCTGTTCACGGTGGTGCTGGTCTCGGCCTCCACCATCGTGTGCATCCTGGTGGGCGTGCCCATCGGCATCGCCGCGGCGCACCGGCCCTGGCTCTACCGGATGCTGCGGCCGATCCTCGACCTGATGCAGACCATCCCGCCCTTCGTCTATCTGATTCCGACCCTCACCTTCTTCGGGCTGGGGCTGGTGCCGGGGCTGATCTCCACCGTGATCTTCGCCATCCCGGCGCCCATTCGCCTCACCCATCTCGGCATCTCCAGCGCGCCCCGGCCGCTGCTGGAGGCGGGCCGCGCCTTCGGCGCGAGAGACACGCAGCTCCTGCTCAAGGTCGAGCTTCCTCACGCGATGCCGAGCATCATGCAGGGGGTGACCCAGTGCATCATGCTCTCGCTCTCGATGGTGGTGATCGCAGCCCTGGTGGGGGCGGACGGACTCGGCGTGCCGGTGGTGCGCGCGCTCACCACGGTCAACGTAGCCCAGGGTTTCGAGGCCGGATTGGCCATCGTGGTCGTCGCCATCGTGCTCGATCGCATCCTGAAGCAGGTCGAGAGGCGCAAGGGCAGGGGCGGCACCGCCGCACGCTGATGGCGGTCATCACCTTCGACCGGGTCGACGTGATCTTTGGCCGGCGGGTCAAGGAGGCTCTGGACCTGCTCGACGCCGGCGCGGACAAGGACCGCATCTTCGAGGAGACCGGCCAGGTGGTGGGCGTGCAGGACGCCTCGCTCCAGGTCGAGGCCGGCGAGATCTTCGTCCTCATGGGGCTCTCGGGTTCCGGCAAGTCGACGCTGCTGCGCTGCGTCAACGGGCTCAACCAGGCCACGCGCGGGCGCGTCCTGATCGACGACGGCGGCACGGAAGTCGACGTGACCGACTGCGACGCCAAGCTCATGCGCCAGCTTCGCATGAACCGCGTCTCCATGGTCTTCCAGCAGTTCGCGCTGATGCCGTGGCGCACCATCGGCGCCAACGTCGCCTTCGGGCTGGAGGTGCGCGGCGTGCCCAAGGCCGAGCGGCGCAAGCGAGTGCAGGAGGTGCTGGACCAGGTGGGGCTCGGCTCGTGGCTCGACCACTATCCGCACGAGCTTTCCGGCGGCATGCAGCAGCGCGTTGGTCTCGCCCGCGCGTTCGCCACCGATGCCGAGATCCTGCTGATGGACGAGCCCTTCTCGGCCCTCGATCCGCTGATCCGCGAGCGCCTGCAGGACGAGCTGCTGGCTCTGCAGGAGACGCTGCGCCGGACCATCCTGTTCGTCAGCCACGACCTCGACGAGGCGCTCAAGATCGGCACCCGGATCGCCATCATGGAGGGCGGGCGCATCGTCCAGGTCGGCCCGCCTGAAAAAATCGTCACCGAGCCGGCGGACGAATACGTGCGCCAGTTCGTCGCCAACGTGAATCCGCTCAACGTGCTGCGTGGCGTCACGCTGATGCGCCCGCTCGCCGAGCTCCGCAGCCAGGACGGAGTCCACCTGCTCGACGACGCATCGGCCATGTTCTGCCGGCTGGACTCGGACGGGCGGCCCGAGGCGTGCAGCCTCGAAGGCGCGCGGGCCGTGCTCGTGCCGTTCCGGGAAGGCCTCGATCTTGCCTCGCTCGCCAACGGCACGATCGTCACAGGCAGCCCCGAGACCACCATGCGCACCGCGCTCGAAGTGCGCCACGAGACCGGGCGGGCGATGCCGCTGCTCGACGGCGAAGGGCGGCTGGTCGGCGTGATCGGGGCCAGGGAGCTGCTGGCGGCACTGGTGCACCGGGGTGCGGGCGAGCCGCCGCCCAAGGACGAGAGCGAGCCGGTAGTCGAGCCGGCACCGCCCGAACGATGAAGGGGACCGCCATGGCACGCAGGGTCCGCAACCTCGCGCTGTTCCTGCTCGCGCTCGTCGCCGCCCCGGCGATGGCCTCGGCGCACTACGTCGATCTGAACCAGGCGCTGCACAGCAGGAACACGCTGACCGTCGGCATCGCGCTCACCGGCAAGCCCTTCGCCTACAAGAGGGACGGCGTGGTTCGCGGCTTCGAGATCGAGATGGCGCAGGCCGTCGCCGAGGCCCACGGGCTCGCGCTGGAGGTCGTCCGCCTGCCGCGCGCCAAGCTGGCGGCGGCGCTCGCCGCAGGCGAGGTGGACACGGCCAACACGTTCGCGATGGGAGAGGAGCCGGCGGATATCAAGACCGTGCCCTATCTCGTCGTCGGCGATCACCTGATGGTGCTCCGGGGCAACCCGTTTCGCATCCGCGAGACGGACGATCTGAGCGGCCGGGTCACCTCGGTCACCTCGGGCTCGACCGGCGAGCAGTTCGCCCACGCCCTCAACCGGGAGTTCGAGGAAGCAGGCCGCGCGCCCATGCACGTCCACTCCTTCCCCGACGAGCGCTGGACCCACTTCCCGGTCTCCATGGGGCACGCGCAGGGCTACTTCATCCAGACCGTGAGCGCGGTGGCGGTGAACGCCGATCCCGATTCGCGCAACCGCCTCGTCGACGGCGTGTTCCGCCCGGTGCGCGAGGTGGGCTTCGCCATCCGTGCGGACAACGACAAGCTGCACCACGCCATCGAGCACGCCGTCGCCGCCATGGTCGCCACCGGCAAGTACCGCCGCCTGCGGGAGTCCTACGCGCTGCCGCCCGAGCTCTCCCCCTACCGATAGCCCGCCCCGCTCGCCGGGATGAAGCGGGATTAGGCGGGACAAAGCGGGATAAAGTGGGATAAAGCGGGATAAAGTGGGATAAAGCGGGATAAGCCGGGACGCCGCGAGACAGGCGCCGGCCGTCCCCGGCAACACGGGCCGCGGCCGCGAGCTCGACCGGCGGCAACTCCTCGCAGAGGACGGAGTTCCCCTGTCCCCACCTCCGCCTGCCGCGACGTGCTCGCCCTTGCACGTCTAGCCGCGATCCTGACCCGAGCGCCCCGCCCCGTGCACCGCACCATGGTCCGGGGCGCCGCTCTGCGAGCGCCGCGGCGGAATATCCGAGCTAGGGCCCCTGAGGCGCGGGTCGGGTGCGCCGCTCTTGGTCAGCGCCTCTTGACCGAAACGCTCGACCGCCTCCAGGGTCTCGCGCACGTCGTCCCGCGTCGTGGTGTGCCAGTTAGAATTTAGGAAGGAAGCCCAGGTTCTCATCGAATCTTGGCGGCGCCATTACAACGCGATCCGCCCACATGGCAGCCTGGGATACCGGCCGCCGGCTCCGGAGACGATCGTCATGCCAAGCTGGCCGCACGGCTCCGCTACGCTCCGCCGGCCACCCAGCTTGGCCGGCAAACCCGCAATGCACTAACATTTTGCCCGCACCAGTCGGCGGGGGCAGGTCAGGGCCGCCAGCGACGCGCTGAAGGAGATTCCCCATGGGTGGCGTTCTGGTTCTCGGCCTCCTGGTCGGCATGCGTCATGCGCTGGAAGCGGACCATGTCGCCGCCGTCGCCGCGCTCGCGGCGCGCAGCCGGGATCTGCGTGGCGCCCTTCGTCTCGGTGCGGCCTGGGGGCTGGGGCACACGCTGACGCTCTTCGCTGCGGGCACCGTCGTGCTCTCGCTCGACGGCATCATGCCCGAGCGCATCGCGCACCTCTTCGAGTTTGCCGTCGGCATCATGCTGGTGCTGCTGGGGGCCGACCTGCTGCGGCGCCTGATCGCGGCGCGCGTTCACTTCCACCTCCACCGCCACGGCGACGGCACGACGCACTTCCATGCTCACAGCCACGCCGGCGAGGCCGAACACGCCGGATCGCGCCATGACCACGTGCATGCGCGCGGCCTGCCCGTGCGCGCGCTCGCGGTCGGACTGATGCACGGACTCGCGGGGTCTGCGGCGCTGATCCTGCTGACGGCGGGGCAGATCGACTCGCTTCTCTGGGCGCTCGCCTACCTTGCGCTCTTCGGCATCGGCTCGTTGATCGGCATGGCCGCGCTCTCGGTCGTCATCGCGATTCCGCTGCAGCGGCTGGCGCGCAGCCTCTCCTGGGCGCACAACGCGCTGGGCGCGACCGTCGGGTTCGGCACCATCGGTCTCGGCGCCTGGATCGCTTACCGGATCGGGATCGTCGAAGGACTGACGCTTGGCTAGAGCGTTTCCGCCCATCCAATACGGAAGGGTCCGCGGCTTTTCGTTGTCGCCCGCGGCCCCAGGACTGACGCCTAAGCTGTGGTTGTTCCTCGCGCTCGGCTTGCAGTCGACCCGCTTTGATGGATACGACTGTAACCGCCTGCCGCATCCGCATCACTCAACCGGTGTAGAGGTCAATCTGCCGATTCTGCTCGAACTGGCCAGGGAGCTTGCCCGCGTGCCGCGGGAGCAGATGATGTTGCTTGCGCACGGGACACAGGCGAAGGGTTACGGCGCCGCGAGTTTCGGCAACTGGTTCCGCGAGCGGTGCGTCGAGGCGGGGCTACCGCATTGCACCGCTCACGGGCTCCGGAAGGCCGGCGCGCGACGCTTGGCGGAAGCCGGGGCAACCGAGAACGAGCTCGCGGCGTTTCTCGCACACTCGAGCACGAGAGAGGCCGCGCGCTACACGGCGGCTGCAAACCGCTCGAAGCTGACCGACTCTGCGATGGCGAAATTGAGCACAGAACCGGCATAAAAGTTGTCAACCCTTTCGGAAAGGTTTGACAAACGGGGGCGCTAAGTGGTTGACAAAGACGGGAAAACCAGAATGGATGGCGTCCCCAGGGGGACTCGAACCCCCGTTTCCGGCGTGAGAGGCCGGTGTCCTAGGCCACTAGACGATGGGGACGCGGCCCCCTGGAGATAGCCCAGAAAGGCCGCGAACTCAACCGTCGGCAAGCGCGCCCTGAGGGCGGCGCGGCCGGGAGGAGGCGCTACCCCCCATGTTCGAGGAGTTTGGCTTCGAGGAGCTGACGCCGGTCACGGCCTCCGTGCTGCTGGGGCTGGCGCTGGGCCTGGCCTACGGCGCGCTGGCGCAGCGCAGCGCCTTTTGCCTGCGCCGCAGCCTGGTGGGCGCGTGGCGCGACTGCCTGCCGGCGCTCGGCACCTGGGTGATGGCGCTGGCGACGGCGATCGCCGGCACCCGGGTGGCGGTCGCGCTCGACCTGATCTCCTTCGACGCGCACCGCTTTCTCGCGGCCGACCTGCCGGTCGCCTCCGTGCTGCTGGGCGGCGCGTTGTTCGGGGCCGGCATGGTGCTGGCGGGCGGCTGCGTCTCGCGCCTCACGGTGCTGACGGGCTCCGGCAACCTGCGCGCCCTGCTGGTGCTGATCGTCTTCGCCGTCACCGCGCACGCGGCGATGAAGGGCGCGCTGGCGCCGATCCGGGAGGCGGTGGGCGATGCCACCCTCCCCGGCGGCGCGGCGGCGGAGCTCGCGGCCTGGCCCGGCGGCGAGGTCTGGCCGGCGGTCGTCGCGGGCGCCGCGTTCATCTTCGCGCTCCTCTCCCGCGCGCGCATCTCCCACCTGGCGATGGCGGCCGCGATCGGGCTGCTGGTGCCGCTCGGCTGGATCGGCACGGGCTTCGTGCTGCTGGACGACTTCGACCCGATCCCCGCGGCATCCATGGGCTTCACCGGGCCGATAGCGGACACGCTGTTCTGGGCCGTGGCGGCGACCTCGATCCCGGCGGGCTTCGGCACCGGGCTTGCTGCGGGCGTCATCCTCGGCAGCCTGGCCGCGGCGCTGGCTGCTGGCGAGTTCCGCTGGCAGAGCCTGGAAGGGCCGCGCCAGACCGGGCGCTACCTCGCCGGCGCCGTGATGATGGGTGTGGGCGGCGTGCTGGCGGGCGGCTGCACGGTGGGCGCCGGCCTCTCCGGCGTCTCGACCGCGAGCCTCGCCGCCCTGCTCGCGCTCGCCGCCATGGCCGTAAGCGCAAGGGCGACAGGCGTGCTCCTCACCGCCCGCTGAAGCAACGGACCCAACCGGATTGCGGCACCAAGAACAACGCACCCACCTCCCCCTGTCCCCATATGCGCTAACTTGTTTGACATTGTTCCATGAAGTATTCGGCGATCTGGAGCAGGCGCCGTCGAGGTGGTTCGGAGAGGGACTTGGAGATCTGGTTCCATTCGTCGATCGCCTGTGCAAGCGGCAGATGGGGTTCGATGGCGCGCGCGACCTGGTTGAGCATGAATCTGAAGTCACGCCAGGCGCTGTGCGGCCGGCGCCGCCTCCAAGCTGTACCCCCAGGGGGAAACGGAGGTGGCGTGGCGGATCAGTTTTTCCACCAGCAGCGCCACCAGGAGTTTGCCGTAGAGCCACGCCTTGGCGCTGTCGTCGTCGTGCTTGGGCAGATGCCCCAGCTGTGCCAGCGACTTGAAGCGCTTGAAGACCAACTCGACCTGCCAGCGGGTGCGATACCACTCGAGAACCTCGGCGGCAGTGAAGGTCGCTTCCGGGAAGGTCGTGAACACGATGACGTAGCGCGCAAACTCCAGGGTTCGCGGCTGAACCTGCTTGCCCTTGCGCCCGGCCTCCTTGCGCAGCTTGCGCTGCGCGCGCCTGATGGCTTCCTGCGTCTTTCCGATCGCACACACCCGCCCCGGCACCGCGATGCCATCGCCCACCGCCAGCACGGGCCAGGACCGTACCGTGCCGACGCGCTTCAGCGTCGTGACCTGCGCAAGCAGGTCGAACGGCGCGCCGTCGCGCGTGCGAAGCGACAGCACCCCGGTGTTCACGCGCACCGTGACATGACCGCCTGCGGACACCACATGGTGCAAGCCCGCAGCGGTCGAGTAGGCCCGGTCGGCGAGCACATGGTCGCCCGCGCCGATCGGGAACTGCGCGAACGCCTCGCCCGTGCCCCGGCCCTCCGTCGCCGTCAGCTTGAAGAAGTCGCACGCCAGCGAGGGAAGCCGCACGCTGTAGTGCAGGCGCCACAGCGAACCGGTCCTGCCCGGCTCCTTCACCGTCGTCGCGTCGAACACCCTGACCTGGAACCCGCCGGCCGCCGACAGCGCGACCCCCTGTTCGCGAAACAGCGCGACGCACAACGCCTGCAGCCAGTCCGCCGACTTCCTCAGCCGCTTCATCAAGGCCACGTCGGACAGATCGGCCAGCTTCGCCTGCCTGGCCCGCACCACGGTCTCGCGCAGCGAGTGTCCGCAGGCCAGATGCAGCAACAGCGTGCGCAGCAGGGCGTCGGGCGACTTGTCCTTGCGCAGACCCTTCAAGGCGCCGGTCTCCCGTGCCAGCTCGCGCCAGCCCTCGGGCAGAAACGACGACACCACATCCCAGTCCTCGTCCATCCGCCGATTCTCCCCGTAGCACGAATGGACCCAAAATACGGAGCGCCAACATGAAAAACAAGTTAGCGCTAATGCCCCCTGTCCCCCTCCCCCGAAGGCGGAGGAGGGACGTGGCGGCGCCACCCGTTCTCCCTCTCCGCCCCTGGGGGCGGAGAGGGCCGGGGTGAGGTGGGGGAGTCTCGGGCCGCCCGATGCCGAAACGCCGTCGGCAGGCCTAGCTGAACATGTCGCTGCTGATGGCGGCGTACCAGCCGAGCGATTCCTCGTAGGTCTCCTTGCGCAGCTCCGCGCTTTCCCCGGTCTTGGAAATGAAGCCGTCGGTCTTGGCGATCTTCTCGTCGGTCGCCTCGTAGGAGGCGCCGACCTTGACTCCGTCGTCGGTGCCGATCAGCGACCAGCAGGTGTTGGAGAAGCGCGGCGGGAACGTCGACGAGCCGGTGAGCGCGCCCCGCACCGCCATGGCGCAGGCCTTCGCCTGGCTGTTGGCCGAGAAGCCCGACTTCGGCATGTCGCCCTGATGCGCCGCATCGCCCAGCACGTGGATGTTCTCGTCCGACCGGCTCTGCATGGTGTGCGGCACGATCGGCGCCCAGCCGGCCTCGTTGGTGATGCCCGCAATCGCTGCGATGCGCCCGGCCTGCTGCCCGGGGATGACGTTGCAGACGTCCACCTTCATCGCTTCGCCGTCCACCACCACCTCCATGCTCTCGGGCCGCACCTCGACCATGTCGCCGCCGAAGTCCGGGCCGATCCGCTCGATCATGCCGGGGTAGTGGCGCTGCCAGCCGTCCTCGAACAGCCCCTGCTTGGAGAACTTCGGCTTGGGATCGACGATGATGATCTTCGCCGTCGGATTGGACTGCTTCAGGACATGGGCCACCATCGAGATCCGCTCGTAGGGCCCAGGCGGGCAGCGGAAGGGATTGGGCGGTGCCACCATGCAATAGGTGCCACCCGCCGGCATGGCCTCGATCTGCGCCTTGAGGAGCTGGGTCTGCGAGCCGGCCTTGTAGGCGTGCGGCATGCGGTTCTGCTGCGAGAGGTCCCAGCCGGGAACGGAGCCCGCGCGGAAGTCGATGCCGGGCGAGAGGATGAGCCGGTCGTAGGCGAGGCTGCCGCCGCCCGCGAGCCCCACGCTCCGCGCGTCGCGGTCGACGGAGACCGCCCAGTCGTGCACGACGTTGATCCCGTGATTCGCGGCCAGCGCGCCGTAGCTGTGCCCGATCGACGCGTACTCGCGGAAGCCGCCGATGTAGAGGTTGGAGAAGAAGCAGGAGTAATAGGCGCGGGTCGGCTCCACGAGCGTCACGTCCACGGCGCCGTCAGAGTCCTTGGCGATGTAGCGCGCCGCCGTCGCACCGCCCGCGCCGCCGCCCACGACAACGACGCGCGGGCGCCCCTGCGGGAGCACCGCCGGCGCCGAGAGCGCCGATACCGCGGTGGTTGCCGCAGCCGCAGATGCGAGGAAGTGGCGCCTGTTCAAGCCGTTCTTTCCATTCCGCTTTCTCATGTCGTGTTTCTCCCGACTCATGGATCGTCGTCCGCCTTGTAGAAGTGCGCGGCGAGAGCGGCGATCTCCTCGTCCGACAGGCGCCCCGCCACCATCTGCATGACGGGGTGCACCCTCTTTCCGTGCTTGTACGCGTGCAAGGCTATCACGAAGTCATCGAGCGGCCATCCGGTTATCGACGGGATGCCCTCGGCGGCTCCGTCCACCTGGTGGCAGGTGGTGCATTCGCCAGCGAGATAGGCGCCGTACTCGGGGTCGCCCCGGATAGTGAGGATGCTCGGGTCGAGGCCGTATTCCTCAGGCGTGGCCGTGGGCTCCGCCAGCGAGGCGTCGGTGTGGGCACCCGAAAAGCCGCGCAGCCACGCGACGAGGTCCGCCCGGTCGTCGGCTCCCTCCATGCCCCCAAAGCTCATGCGCGAGCGCGGCACGAGCGCGGACGGCTCGGCGAGGAACGCATCGAGCGTCGTCTCGCTCCAGACCAGGCCGCCGGCCCCGGCCTCCTGCATCGGCTTGGAGTAGCGAAAGTCCGCGAGCGAGCCGGCCGCGCGGCCGAAGACATCGTTGAGGTGCGGGCCGATCCGGTGTTCCGCGCCGCTGCCCACCTGGTGGCAGCGCTTGCATTGGCCGAAGAGCGCCTTGCCGCGAGCGGCATCCTCTCCCCACGCGCCGGCAACCGGTAGCACCAGCAGTAACGCCGCGGCGAGCAGCCCGGAGACGAGGCCAGCCGTTCGGCGCCGGCGCCTCATGGCGGCCTTAGCTGACCTCGACCTGCTTTTGGAGGCTATAGACCGAGCCGTCATCGTCGAACCACTGGAACTCCAGAAGGCCGGAGTCCGGGACGGCCATCTCGAATTGGATGTAGGGATCGGCCGAGACCGCCGGCTCCAGGTTGACGACGATCGCCACCTCGCCGTTGTAGCTCACCACGAAGCGGTTGATGATCCGGCGGGGCACGAGCGCGCCGTCGCTGTCGTGGCGCTCCCCCGTGTGCATCGGATGGGTGATCCGGGTCTTGACCGTGAAGGGGACGCCGGGCTCGATCGACCTCGGCAGCTTTACGCGCGGCGTGGGTTCAGCCATTGCCCGCTCCTCAGCCGCAGCCGCCGACCGTCACGGCGATCTTCTGGGAGGCCTCGCGGAACGTACCGTCCTCCATCTCCGCCACCGCGTAGACGGTCTGGCTCCGGGCCAGCCGGATGCGGATGGTGGCTTCCGGGGGTACCAGCCTGCCGAACGTAAAGACCGCGACGCCGGGATTGGGGTTGCCGTCGTTGAAGAGCGCGATACGCCGCGCGCCTTCTGCGACGACCCGGATCGGCACGGCGCCGCCGTTGTCGAAGATTTCAGGCGCATCGAGGAGCACGCCGCCTTCCAGACGCAAGGCGCCGCCGGTGAATTCGTCGATGGCCTGCCAGACACCGTTCGAGGCCTCGGCCGCACCGGCGGGAACGAGCGCGGCCGCGGTAGCCGAGGCGCTGAGCAGCAATATATCCCTGCGTGTCGGAGCCATGATGCAATCTTCTCCCGCTCGCCGGGCACCTGCCGATTTGGCTACCGATCGTTGCGCCCGTCAAGCCCCCGGTTTGCGGGCGCTCGCGCGCATTGACGAGCGTGGGCCTTCGCGCGAGCATGACGGATTCCGCAATTGCGGCTCTCAGGGAGGAACGGGACATGGCGCGCACCGTCTTCACCAACATCAGCATCTACGACGGCACCGGCAAGCGGCCCTATCGGGGCGAGGTGTCGATCCAGGGCAACCGCATCGAGAAGGTCGCGAGGAACGGCCAGAAGCTGTCGCGGCGGAGCGCTGCGGTGGTGGATGGCGACGGCGCGACGCTGATGCCGGGCCTCGTCAACGCACACTGCCACATGAGCTACACCGGGCCGGAGTCGATGTCCGAGATCCCGCCCGAGGAACACACGCTCATCACCATGCACAACGCCAGGACGATCATCGATCACGGCGTGACGGCGGCGGTGGGCGCGGGCGCGGCGAAGACCCGCCTCGACATCGTGATCCGGAACGAGATCGACGCCGGCCGCATCCCCGGCCCGCGCTACCGCGCGTGCTCGCCGGAGATCACTGTCACCGGCGGCCTAGGCGACCAGCGCATGCTGCACTACTACAAGAACGACCTTTCGCTCTTCGCCGACGGGCCGGAGGAGATGCGCCAGGCCTGCCGCATGCTGGTCCGCGAAGGCGTGGACATCATCAAGCTCATGCCGTCGGGCGACCACCTGATCCCCGGCGCCTGCGATGCGACCCAGAGCGCGATGGACGAGGACGAGATCGCCGCCGGCGCGAAGGTGGCGCATCAGCGTGGCCGCCGCCTTGCCGCGCATGCGCGCAATCCGGAGTCGATCCGGCTCTGTATCAAGTACGGGATCGAGCTGATCTATCACGCGACCTATGCGGACGAGGAATCCCTCGACCTGCTGGAGGAGCACAAGGACAAGCACTGGGTGGTGCCGGCCATCGGCTTCACCCACGCGACCGCCTACGAGGCCGGCGACTTCGGCATTTCACCCGCCGAGGCCGAGTCCTGGGGCTTCATCCGCGAGCTCGAGATCGGGGCCCAGACGCTGAAGAAGATGCACGCGCGCGGCATCAAGGTGCTGCCCTTCGGCGACTACGGCTTCCCCTGGACGCCGCATGGCCAGATGGCGCGGGACTTCGAGCACTTCACCAACTACCTCGGCATGAAGCCCTACGAGATCCTGCGTGCCGCGACCCACTACGGCGCCCAGGCCTTCGATGCGCCGGACGAGCTGGGCCGGATCAAGCCCGGCTACCTCGCCGACCTGCTGCTGATCGACGGCAATCCGCTCGCCGACCTGACGCTCTTCCAGGACGAGGCGAACATCCTGATGGTCATGAAGGACGGCGCCTACCACAAGCCGCCCCAGGCGCGGCAGAGGGTCGTGCAGCAGGCCGCAGCCGAGTAGCCCCGCCGAACCGCGATGGCGGCGCTCGACCGGGAGACGTTGCTCGCTCGCGCTGAGGCGCTGATCCCCGCGCTGCGCGAGCGCGTGCCGGAGGCGGAGTCGCTGCGGCGCATCCCCGACGAGTCCATCGCCGATCTCGTAAAGAGCGGCCTGATGCGGGTGACGCTGCCCGCGCGCCTCGGCGGTACCGAGGCGGACTACCGCACGATCATGGAGATCGTGGCGCTGCTCTCGCGAGGCTGCGCGTCCACCGGCTGGGTTTACTGCAACCTCGCGAGCTGCACCTTCAAGCTGGCACTCTGGCCCGGGCAGGCGCAGGACGAGATCTGGGATGCGGACAAGGACGCACTGCTCACCGGCAACCTGATCTTCCCCTGCGGCAAGGCGACGCGGGTGGACGGCGGCTATCGCCTGAGCGGGCGCTGGCCCTTCGGCAGCGGCATCGACCACGCCTGCGCCAACTTCTTCGGCGCCATGGTGACGGACAAGGAGCCGCAGGAGTTCCGCATCTTCCTGGTGCCGAAGGGCGAGTTCACCATCCTCGACACCTGGCACGCCTCGGGCCTGCGCGGCACGGGCAGCAACGACGCGGCGGTGGACGACGTCTTCGTGCCGGAATACCGCACCATCGACGCGGCCGACACGCGCCACGGCGCCGCGCCCGGCAACGCGGTGAACACGGGCGCGGTCTACCGGTTGCCGCTCTTCGCCATGTTCTTCACCTGGGTCGGCGCCGTGTTACTGGGTATCGCGGAAGCGGCGGTCGAGGGCTACGTCGAGGCCACCCGCACCCGCGCCGCGCACTATTCGGGCCAGCGGCTCGCCGAGCTCGGCACCATTCATGTCAAGATCGCCGAGGCCCGGGCTGCCGTGTCGGCCGCGCGGCGCATCTATCTCGGCAACTGCGACGAGGCGACGGCGATCGCAGACGGCGGCGCGCTGCCGGACGCCGAGGCCCGCGCCCGCTACCGGGCCGAGGGTGCGTATGCCGCCAAGCTCTGCTGCCAGGCGGTGGACATGATCACGGCGGCGAGCGGCGGCGGCGGGGTCTACGACCGCAACCCGCTGTCGCGCGCCTTCCGCGACATCCACGCGGGCTCGGCCCACATCACCCAGACCTGGGACCCCAACGCCGTCACCTACGGCCGCCTCTCGCTCGGCCTGGAGACCGACAACCCGCTGCTTTAGTGCCGCGCAACGCGTCGGCCCGGCGAAGCGTCAAGAGCGCTTCAGCGCAGGGAAGTCGGGGTACTCCGAGGCGTGGTCGCCGTCGTGGTTCGCCATGCCGGGCCTGCTAAGGCAGCCCTTGGGCGGCGCGAAGCTCTCGATGCGTCGGTTGGGCTTCTCGCACCAGCGCAGGTTGAAGGCGGCGTAGCGCTGGAAGAACGCCATGTCGGAATACGGCAGGTGGTCGTGCACCCACCAGGCCATCGCTTGCCAGGGCGTGCCGGCCTCGTAGCGCGGGATGAACCAGGGGATGACGATGCAAGCGGTCGCTCCCATGTGGCCCTCGGCATCGCGCCGATCCCACACGTGCCTCGCATAATTCCAGGTGGTCTCGCCGCAGTTGTAGCCCCGGTTCGAGCGCTCGTGGCCGTAGGTGTTCACTTCGACGGAGCGGAAGGCGGAGCGGATCGAGACGTGACCGAACGTCGCGTGCAGGGGCTCGAGCAGCTCTTCGCAGAGCCGGGTGCCGGCCGCGACGGCGAGGTCGGGATCGTCCGGAATGTTCGGGATCCCATGGAAGTTCGCGATCTCGCTGTAGAGCATCTCGCGCATGAAGAAGTGCTCGGACAGTCGGACCCGGCCGAGCCTTTCGAGGGCCTTCATGGAGGCGGGCTTGCGCATGGGACGCTCCTTTTCGGGACAGGACCGAAGGCAGGATACGCAATCCGAAGCCGGCGGCGACAGTGCCCGGTCTCGGCACTCTGCGGCATGGACTTCGACCATGGCAGGAACAATTTTTAGTCGCGCTGCGGGCTGGGGATGAGTGAGATCACGCACGCTGCGGCTGTTTCGGGGGAACCCCGAATCTGCCTGATGGACGTCACGGTGGTCGCTCGAAGCCGCCGGGCGGCGTTTTCGGCCTGGACGGGCCGAGCGGTTTCGCCGCGCCGCCCTGCGGCACGTGCATGCGTGGCAGTGGGGGGCGCGGTATCAGCCGATGGGCGCGATCATGACCGCGTCGAGGGCCTCCTGGGCACGGGCGGCGTAGTGCCGGTTGGCCTCCGGTACGTAGCGGAAGCGGCCGTCGCAGCGCACGATGGCGATGGCCGCGTTGCTCAAGCAGGCCAGATTCCTGGGCAGGTGGCGCACGTACGCCCGGCAGCGATCTTCGTCGTAGGTGAAGTCGCGCACATAGTGGAGCCTGTTCTCGATGTGCCAGTGGTTGCGCACCAGTTCGAGCAACTCCTCGGGTCCGGCGCGCTCTGGGCCAAGCGAGGTAACGCTGTAGGTCACCTCGATGCTGCGCTTGCCGGTCTTGATGATCTCGCGCTCTCGTTCGATGCACATCGCCTGGCGCCGCCCGTGGAGGTTGGCATAGCCGTCCCACTCGGCAGCGGAGAGGTCGACCGCGGCGCAGCGCCGGCGCTCGATGCGGCCATGGCCCTTGTCGACGGTTTCGTGCGAGGGCGCATCGCTGAAGTCGATCGCCTTGAGGTCTTCGAGGATGGTCTCCTGATTGTCCTTGACGGCACTGATCACGTAGTCGGCACGGCGCCCAAGGAGGCACCGCGCGGTCTCGTGCTGGGCGTGCATGGCATCCATGGTGACGATCCGGCCCGTGAGGTCGAGGCCGCCGGAGAGTTCGCGCACGGCCGGGATTTCGTTGCTCTTGGCGTCGACCTCGACCTGGCCGAGGACGACGCCGGTGTCATGCTCCACCGCTGCGACCATCATCCTGCGCCCGTCCTCGGTCTGCTTGGATGCGCCGCGCAGGTCCTTGCCGTCCATGGCGACGGGCGCTTGCGCGCTGTTCTGCTGGCCGGTCCACTGGCCGATCGCGTTGTCCAGGGTTTCCGGCGGCAGCGCGGCAAGGACGTTGTGGAAGGTGGTGATCGCGGGCGGGGTATAGCACTGCTTGGACGGGCTCCAGAAGGCACCGACCGCCTTGAGCTGCTCCTGGGAGAGCAGGGCGGCGAACTGGGCGAATGCGTTCACCCCCCGGTAGCCGGCAAGGCGGGCGGCGACGGCAAGCGTCAGAATGGTGTTGAGCGCATAGCGCTTTCCCCGGGCATGGCGGTACTCGGGCACCTCGCCGAGGCACTCGAACAGGCTGCGCAGCCGGGGCGCGGCCATCGGCTCGGTGTGCTGCTCGGTGGCCCAGTTTGGCGGCATCTCGGTCTGGCTCAGCGCCTCGGGGGCGCCGTCTGTCAGGTCGAACACGAAGACCTCCTTGGGCTGGCCGTGGTGACGCCAGCGCGCCGCCCCTCCGGGCTCGCGGGCAAAGCCGCGGGTCAGTCCCAGCGAGCGCCAGTTGGCTGCGAGGTAGCAGGTGCCGGCGAAGCGCGAGACGTCCACGAACGTCTCCGCCAGAAGAGCCGGATATCCATGCGCCGCCTGCATGTCCGCAGACAGCCGTCGCAGGCTCAGCCCCAGCACACGGGAGGCCAGGTTGGGCACCCGCTCAGGCGTCAGGATGACGAAGCGCGAGTTGTTGGCGATCAGATGCAGGCGTCGGAACTGCTGCTCCGCCGACCACCCGATCCAGCGATCCCGCGCGCCCAGCTTGAACGCGCCGGGCTGCCAGCCGATCAGCGCGAGCCAGGTCTCGCCGTGTACAGCGACATGACGCAGGCCCTTGCCGATGACGCCGTGGAACGCCAGGTAGTGGTGCTCCTCCACCAACCGGTCCCAGCGCCGGTGCTCCTGCGCGCCCCAGGTCGGACGCACCGTGACCGCGCGCAGATCAATGGACGAATCCGGGATCGGCAGCGTCGCCATGAGCGGCACACTGCCACATCGAGAAAGGAATGGCCAGCGCCGACTTCAGCTCACCCTGCGCGACGGGCAGACAATAAATTCGCCCTGTCGACCATGGCACCCATGCACAGCATCCGTGTATAGTGGTGCCTGAAGCGAACGTGGCAGCTGCGCCCTGGCAATCGGCCGCGGCCCGGCATGCCGCCGTTTGAAGTGTTGAAAGGCAAGGGGAGGCCCAGCATGAGTGAGAAGTGGGGTAAGCCGGACATTTCGCGCCGGGACGTGCTTAAAGGCACGGCGGCTGCCGCGACTCTGGCGGCTGCCGGATCGCTCGCCACGACGCGCGTGGCGCAGGCGGCATCGACGACGGTCAAGGGCTACGGCGTCACCACGTCGCAGCTCAAGGACTGGTCCATCATGGAGAAGGCCATCGGCATCACGATGGAGTTCACCGGGACCAACGCCGACATCGGCACGTACATGCGGGACGTGATCTCCAACGATCTCGGCGAGACGCATGACATCTTCATCTTCGACGGCGGGACCGAGGACATTCTGGGGCCACAAGGCTACTACGCCACGGTCATCGAGGATCATCCGAACCTCTCGCTCTGGGAGCGGACCTCCGACGACTGGAAGCGCACGGACCTGCTGCAGGACTACGACGGCAACCAGTACGGCGTGCCGGTCATCGGTAACGCGGACAGCTTCGGCTACTTCCCGGAGGCCATCGGCGCCAACCCGGAGGGTCTCGACGAGATCCCCTGGAGCAAGATGTTCGAGGACGAGGACACCAAGGGCCGCGTCTCGCTCGACCGCAGCTGGCTGCTGTCGAGCCCCGAGGTCGGCCTCTATCTCAAAGCGAACGGCCGGGCCGAGATCGAAGACGTCGCCAACATGACCGGCGAGGAGGCCCGCATGGTCGCGGACTTCGCGGCCGATCGCAAGCGCGCGGGCCAGTTCCGCTCGCTGCACGCGGCCTTCGAGGAGCAGGTGCAGCTGCTCAGCAACCGCGAGATCGACCTGATCAACTGCTGGGAGCCGGCGACCAAGGAGGCAAACAACATCCTCGGCCCCGGCACGGTGATCTACGCCTTCACGGTCGAGGGCTATTACAAGTGGGGCCACGGCGCCTACATGCACACCAAGGCCGGCGAACGCGACAACGTCGACAACATCTACAAGGTGCTCAACTACTACATGACCGGCGAGTACCGTGCATACCAGGCGATCCAGCGCGGCTACGCGGGGCCCAACATGGACCTCGGCGTCAAGTTCGCGGAGGAGAACGGCTGGCCGCAGGAGCAGGTCGAAGAGCTCAAGTGGACCGAGGTCAAGGTCAACAAGAAGTTCGAGAAGCCGTTCTTCGGCAAGCCCGCGGCGCCGAACTCCGATGTCATGGAAGAGGAGTGGCAGCGGTTTCTGAACGCCTGACCGCGCCATCCGCAATGTGACAACCGCCCCGGTGCGCCCCGCGAACACCTTCGCACGGCGCGCCGGGGCTCTTTCTTTGTCGGCGAGCGATGACTGACTCGGCGGGAAGCGGCTTCCTCGACGATCTCCGCGCCGGCTACACCCGGATGTTCTCGGGCAACTGGGTGGTGCCGGTGTTCGTGGCGGTGTGGTTGGTCATCGTCATCCTGCCGCTGCTGGTCATGGTCGCCCACTCGTTCTTCGAGATGAAGAACTACCAGGTGTCCTACGACGCCGGGTTCAAGACCTGGAACTCGCTGATCGACTCCGGCCGCTGGATCGCGGCGGTCCGCACGCTCCGCGTCGTGCTCGTGATGACGGTGGTCGAGTTCCTGATCGCCTTCCCCTTCGCGCTCTGGCTCGCCAAGACCTGCAAGTCGAAGATAACCAAGGCGGTCATCATCACGCTGCTCACCATCCCGTTTTTCCTCGACCCCTCCTCACGCACGATCATCTGGCGCGCGATTCTGGGCAAGAACGGCATCATCAACACCGTGCTTATGGAGCTCGGCATCATCAGCGAGCCCATGGAGTGGATGCTGTTCTCGGAGTTCGCCGTCCATTTCGGGATGCTCGCGCCCTACTTCCCGACGATGGTGTTCCCAATCTTCCTGGTCGTGAGCCTCATCGACGACCATTACATAGAGGCGAGCCGCGACCTCGGCGCGAGCAAGCTGCACACGCTGTTCTACATCATCCTGCCGCTCTCGCTGCCGGGCATCGTCGCCGGCGCCGTCTTTACCATGGTGCCGCTCATGGCGACCTGGGTGGAGCCCGAGATGCTGGGCGGCGGCTTCGTCAACTTGCTCGGGCCATCGGTCGAAGCTGCGATTCGGAATCTGAAATACCCGACCGCGGCGGCGCTCTCGGTCTTCGTCATCATCGTGCTCGCGCTGCTGCTCACGCTGCTGATCCTGGCGACGCGGCGGCTGGGCTCCATCGGCGACGTCTTCCAGACGCTGAGGCGGTGAGGCGATGAGCGATCGGGCGCAACACCGGCTCGCGGCGACCATCGACGGCCAGATCGGCCACGGCGGCGCGCTCTTTTGGCGTCGCGCCTCGGCCTGGCGACTCTGGACCACGATCGCCAAGTGGCTCGGGTTGATCGTCATCTTGCTGATGTACATCCCGCTGGTCTGGCTCGCGGTGATGTCGTTCAGCGGGCGGCCGCTCTCGGGCATCCCCTACCCGCTCACCATGGAGCACTACGACGAGCTCTTCTTCGCCTTCAACAAGTGGGGCGAGCCGCTCTACGAGAGCGTCGCCATGGGCGTGGTCGTCGGCATCGTCTGCATGATCGTGGCGACCGCCGTGGGCCGCGCCATGCCCAGGATGCGCAAGCCCGGCGGCGTGATCCTGATCGCCCTCATTCCCCTTTTCGTGCCGGGGCTCACCATGGGGGCGGCGCTCTTCATCTCCATCCGCTCCTTCCTCGATCTCCGGCTCGGGCTCTGGTCGATTTTCGTCGGCCACATGGTGTGGTCGCTGCCGTTCTCGCTCCTGCTCGTGCTGATCATCGCGACCCGCTTCGACCACCGGCTGCTGGAGGCCGCGCAGGATCTCGGCGCCACCGGCTGGCGCCGCTTCTGGGACATCGAGTTCCCGATCCTGCGCCCCGGCATCATCGGCGCCGGCATCTTCGGCTTCCTGCTCTCCTTCAACGAGCTGCTGCGCTCGATCTTCCTGCGCGGCTCCGAGACGACGATGCCGATCTACAACTGGACCATGACGGCCTCGCACCAGTCGCAGGTGCCGATCATCTTCTCACTCTCGACCATCATCCTGGCCGTCACCCTGCCGATCCTGGGCGGCTTCTTCTGGCTGCTCTTCGCCAAGCTGGACCGGAGCTGAGCGGCGACCCTCAACTCTTGCGACCGTGGGGCGATTTGGATAGGGTCCGGCGCGTGGCCGGCGCCGGGCGTCGAGCCTATGCGCGCTCGTAGCTCAGCTGGATAGAGCACCAGACTACGAATCTGGGGGTCGGGGGTTCGAATCCTCCCGAGCGCGCCATCCACATCCCAATCGCATCAACCGGTTACAGCGAGGCCTCGTCGAGAGCGCCGTCAGCGGTTCCACCACGGCGTGTCGGAGAACGGCCGCAGGTCGAGCTCGTGCGTCCACGCGGAGCGGTGCTGTTGGGCAAGCTGGAAGTAGGTGTCGGCGATCTCGGCAGGCAGCAGCAGACCGTCACGCTCCAACCCCCGCTCCTGCCGAAGCCTCTGGAATGCCTCCTCGCCGAGCATCCTGCCGAGGGTGTCGGGCGCATCGACCATGCCGTCGATGATGACGTGCGCGACATGAATGCCCTTGGGGCCGAACTCCGCATTCAGGCTTTGGCAGAGCATGCGCCGCCCGCCCATGGCGGCCGCGTGGGAGTGCTGGCCCCGGTTGCCGCGCATCGCTGCGGTGGACGAGGTCACGAGGAGCGTGCCCTGGCCGCGCTGCTCCATCAACGGGCAGACGGCAGACGCCAGCCGAAACAGGCCGAAGGTCCCCAGCCGCCAGCCCAGCTCGAAGACCTTGTGACTGGTCTCCGCGAGGGACCGGTCGCCGATCTGGGCCCCCAGGTTGTAGACCGCCGCCTCGATGGGGCCGATGTCCGCCTCGACCGCGGCGATCCGCTCCTCGATGGTGCCGGGCGCCACGGCGTTGAGCAGGAAGCCGGAGGCGGCACCGCCCTCCTCGGCAATGCGGGCGACCGAGCGGTTCAGGCCCTCTTCGTCCGACCGCCGGCACAGCACCGCGTGGTATCCCTCGCGGGCGAAGCGGGCCGCCACGTTGCTCCCGATGCCGGCACCGGCACCGATGACGAGACAAACTGGTTGCATCGAATCCTGGCCTCCGTGAGGTTCGTTCGAGGGCGAAACGTGGGTGTCGCATTACAGTCTATACTGCGCCGGCCCAACCAGCCCCCAACGCACGCGCAGGTTCTCATGTCCGTCGTCCCCGCCGCCCGCGGTCATCACCACGTCGTCAGCACGGGCCACGAGCTCGCGACACTCGCCGCGTTCGAGGCGCTGGAGAACGGCGGCAACGCGATCGACGCGGGCGTCGCCGCGATCCTGACCCTCGGCGTGGTCTACAGCGATCAGGTGAGTGTCGCCGGGGTCGCGCCGATGATCGTCCGCCTCGCCGAGACCGGCGAGATCGTCACCATCGCAGGCGTCGGCGGCTGGCCGCGGGCGCTCGACCCCGACGCCTTTATCGAACGCCACGGCGGCGCGATCCCGTTGGGCGTCCGGCGCACCGTGGTTCCCGCCGCGCCCGACGCCTGCATCCAGGCGCTGGAGCGCTGGGGCACGATGAGCTTCCGTGACGTGGCGGCGCGCGCGGTGCGCTACGCCGCAGACGGCTTCCCGCGCCACCCGGTCATGCTCGATTACGTGCGCAAGCACGCCGACGAGTTCCGCCAATGGCCGGAAAACGTCGCGATCTGGATGCCCGGCGGCGCGGTGCCGGCGCCGGGTGAGCGGCTGGTCCAGGCCGATCTCGGCCGCACCCTGCAATTCCTCTGCGATGAGGAACGCGCCGCCGGCGACGATCGCATGGGCGGACTCGCTGCGGTGCGCCGGGCGATCTACAGGGGCGACATCGCAAGCCAAATTCTCGCCCATCAAAGGGAGCACGACGGGCTGCTCGTAGCCGACGACCTGGAGTCCTTCCGCTGCCAAATCGTGCCTTCGGTCTCCCGCCGCTTCCACTTCGGCGGCGAGGAGGTCGAGATCCACACCTGCGGCGCCTGGTGCCAGGGGCCGTTCCTGCTCGAAGCGCTCTCCGTCGCCGAGGCGGCGAGCGTGGGGGGGCAGGACTACGGTTCGGACGCGTACCTGCACACGATTGCGGAAGCCCTCAAGCTCACGTTCGCCGACCGGGAGGCCTATCTCGGCGACCCGGACTACGTGGACGTGCCCCTCGATACGCTCATCGGCCCCGACTATGCGGCGGAGCGGAGTAAGGCGATCGATCCCCGCAAAGCCTCGCCCGGCATGCCGTTGCCGGGCCGGATAGCAGGCCACGAACCATACGTCCCGGCGGTCACCGCATGCCACGCGCCGATCGGTCCCTCGCCCGACACGTCGATCGTCTGCGTCATCGACGGCGAGGGGAACGCGCTCTGCTCGACGCCGTCGGATACGAGCTGGGATACGCCTGTGGTGCCGGGAACCGGGCTCGCGGTGTCCTCGCGGGGCGCACAATCGTGGGCGGTGCGGGATCACCCCTCATGCCTCGCGCCGGGCAAGCGGCCCCGGCTTACGCCCAACCCCTGCTTCGCGCTGTCGCCCGGCCGCTGGATCATGCCCTTCGGAACCCCCGGCGGCGACACGCAGATCCAGGCGAACCTGCAAACGCTCCTGAATCACCTGGCGTTCGGCATGGAGCTGCAGGATGCGGTGGAGGCCCCTCGCCTCGTCACCCACAGCCACCCGGATTCCTTCGCGCCCCACGCCGCCCATCCCGGCCTCGTCACCCTGGAAGGGCGCATCGACGAGGCGACGAGCGACCGGCTCGCCGCGCGCGGGCACCGCGTCGAGCACCTGGACGACTGGTCGCACTGGACCGGGGGTGTCTGCGCGGTGCGCAAGGACCTCGAGACCGGCGAGATCGAAGGCGCCGCCGACCCCCGGCGCATGAGCCGTGCGATGGGCTGGTAGTCAGAGGCTGCGCTCGGACTCCTCGATCGGGATGTCGTTGGCGGAGAGATCGAGCACGCTCTGCAATCCGTCGGGTGCGAACTCCCAGTGCTCGTTGCCGAAGGTCCGGTACCACTGGCCGGTATCGCGCTGGCGCCACTCGCTGACGAAGCGCACCGAGATGCGGTTCGCCGTGAAGCTCCAAAGCTCCTTCCTGAGCCTGTAGTGCTGCTGGATCGGCCAGCGCGAAAGCAGAAACGGCACGATGTTCTCCCGCCCCTCGACGAAGGCGTCGCGATAGCGCCAACGCGTATCAGGCGTGCAGGTCGCCGGAATCTCTTCCGCGACCCTGCGGTTCCAGGCGTCCTCGAAGGACTGGACGATGGCGCGGGCAGCGCCTTCGTCGAAGGGCGGCGCGATGGGGCCGGCGCTCATGACGGCCTCCCTTTCCCCTGTATGAGCCCTACTCGGTCGGCAGCCGGAACCCCATGTCGCGCTTGCCGCTCACGTCGTAGATCTCCGCCGAGTAATGGGTGATGTCGCCGCGGATGCTGGCCGCGCTCAGCGCCGCGACCAGCGTGTCCATGTAGGGATGGGAGAAGTGCGCATCGAGATCGGCCTGACCGTCCCACACCTCGAAGATGATGGCCCGGTTGGGTGCGGTGACGTCGATGGCCCAGTCGTAGATCTGGGCGCCGGGCTCCTTGCGCGAATTCTCGATGGCATCCAGAACCTCTGCCTTGATGCGGTCGAACCCGCCGGGCACGAACTCGAAGACGACGGCGACGATCAGCATGGGGCGCTCCCTCTCACTCCTCGGTCCACCGCCATTGTGGCACATCCGGGAACGCCGGCCGCCCTTGCGTCGCGGGCGCGGGCGGCGCAGATAACCGGCCACTCATGCTGACCCTTCAGAACATCGCCTACCGCGTCGACGGGCGCCTCCTCTTCCAGGGCGTAACCGCGCAGATCGGCGCGCGCCAACGGCTCGGGCTGGTGGGGCGCAACGGCTGCGGCAAGACCACCCTGCTGCGCCTCATCGCGGGCCGGCTCGAAACCGACGAGGGCGCGATCCTCCGCACGCGCGGGCTTTCCGTCGGCCTGGTGGACCAGGAGGTGCCGGGCGGGCCGGAGACGCCGCGGGCCGCCGTGCTCGCAGCGCACCGGGAGCGCGCGGCCCTGATCGCCGAGGCGGAGGACGCGGACGGCGCGCGCCGCGCGGAGATCGAGGCCCGGCTCACGGAGATCGGCGCGCATGCAGCACCGGCGCGGGCGGCGCGCCTGCTCGCCGGCCTCGGCATCGAGGAGGCGATGCAACGGGTGCCGCTCGCCGACCTCTCCGGCGGCTGGCGCATGCGGGTCGCGCTCGCCGCCGCGCTCTTCGTCGAGCCCGACCTGCTGCTGCTCGACGAGCCGACCAACCACCTCGACCTCGAAGCGGCCGCGTGGCTGGAAAATCATCTCAAGCGCTATCCCCGGGCGCTCGTGGTGGTGAGCCACGACCGCACCCTGCTCGATGCCGTGCCGGGCGGCATCCTCCACATGGCGGGCCGGGGCCTGACGCACTACCCCGGCAACTACACGCGCTTCGCCAAGACCCATGCCGAGGCCCTCGCCACCGCGAGCGCGCAGCAGGCACGCATCGACGCCAAGAGACGGCATCTCCAGGGCTTCGTCGACCGCTTTCGCTACAAGGCGAGCAAGGCGCGGCAGGCGCAGAGCCGGCTCAGGGCGATGGCGAGGCTCGCCGACGTGCCCATGGTGGCCGACGAGCGGACGCCGGACCTCGCGTTCCCCGAGCCTGCCACTCTCGCGCCACCGCTGATGAGCCTCGCGGGCGTCGCGGTCGGGTACGAGTCGGGCCGCCCCGTGCTGCGCGGCATCGACCTGCGGATCGACCCCGACGAGCGGGTGGCCCTGCTCGGCGCGAACGGCAACGGCAAGTCCACCTTCGCCAAGCTGCTGGCGGACATGCTGCAACCGGAGCGAGGCAGCGTGACGCGGGCGCCCAGGCTCGCGGTCGGCTACTTCGCGCAGCACCAGATCGACACGCTGGAGCCGGAGCGCACGGCGTTCGGCCATCTGGCGCACCTCATGCCGGGCGCCGCGCCCGAGCGCGTCCGCGCGCGCCTCGGCGCCTTCGGCTTCGCAGGCGAGAAGGCGGACGTGGAAGTCGCAGCCCTCTCGGGCGGCGAGAAGGCGCGGCTCAACCTCGCGCTGATCTCGAACGAGGCGCCGCAGCTGCTGGTGCTCGACGAGCCCACCAACCATCTCGACATCCAGAGCCGGCACGCGCTGGTGGAAGCGCTGGAGGCTTACGACGGTGCGGTGGTCCTGATCACGCACGACATGCACCTGGTCCAGCTCGTGGCCGACCGGCTGTGGCTGGTGCAGGACGGCACGGTCCGGACCTACGACGGCGACCTCGCCGACTACCGCGCGGATATCCTGGGCGGCGAAGGCTCGCGGCAGGCGGACCGCGACGGCCGGGAGAGCCGCCCGCCGCCGGCACGCAAGGCCACGCGGCAAGCGGCGGCGGCGATCCGCGCCCAGAAGAAGCCCCTCAAGGACGCCGTCGCCGCTGCGGAGCAGCGCATCGCGCGCGCACAGGAGGCGCAGCAGAGCCTCCAGGCGGCGCTCGCTACGGCGGCCGAGGACAACGATGCCGCGCGCATCGTCGCGCTCGGCAAGGAGCTGGCGGAGGCGAAGCGGGCCGAGACGGCGGCCGAGGGCGACTGGCTCGCCGCGGCGGAAGCACTGGAACGCGCCGGGCCCGGGTAGCTCGCAGGATGGGGCGTTCAGAGGTGGGTCGCGCGCATGGCAGGCGGTGACGGCGGCTTGGGCATAGACCGGGAACTCTTCGCGATGGCCTTCGGCCGCGACGTGGATTTCCACGACACCTATCCGCAAGTGGTCTACCTCGACCGAACGACGGGCGACGTCATCTGGATCTACGGATCAGACCACGATGCCGAAATGGAGGCCGGCATATCTCCTGACGAGAATCGCCAGGAGCGCGAAGCGATCGACGCCGCGCCAGAGCGCTATCTGGAGATTCCGGGCCTCGATCATGACGATCACCACCGGATCCTCAGGCGATTCCTGTGGTCGGACTGGACCCGCGACAAGGACCGGCGGCGGCGGGCGGAAGACGCCTACCGGGGCTCCATCGGCAAATGGAAGAGGGATGTCCGGGACGAAGAGGCCGTCGACGCCTTCTATGCGTTCCGGGAGGCGGAAATCGTGGCAATGGCCGAGGAGTTCCTCCGGGAGAACGGCATCGAGCCGGTCTGGAAATCCTTCGGCTGACGGTCGCCTGTCGGGACTTGCTGGCCGGCTAGGAGTCGACGAGCGCGTAGACCGCGCCGTCCTCGACGACGAGGTCGTAGCTTCGAATTGGCTCGGTGCAGGGAGGCCCCGCCGGCTGGCCGGTCTTGATCTCGAAGCAGCCGCCATGGAGCGGGCATTCGATGATGTCGCCGTCCAAGAAACCCTGGGAGAGCCAGGCCTGGCCGTGGGTGCAGGTATCGTCGGTGGCGTAGAAGTCGCCGTCCAGGTTGTAGACCGCGACCGGCGGCAGCGCGTCGGTCTCGACCCGCAGGATCTCGCCGGCGTAGACGTCACCCGTGCGGCAGAGCAGGACCCTTGCCATCGGCCCCCGCCCTCAGCCTCGCTCGAAGGCGGGGGAGACCGGCCCCCGTCCGGCTTCCGTGGCGATCGCCGCCCCGAGACGCATCGTACCCATGCGGCGGAGTGTCGGGATTCTGCGATCGGATGACAAGCGAGCGGCAGGGCGGCGGCGCTCGCTTGACAGGTGGCGGGTGCCGCCGCATGATCCGGCCGCTTTTCGGCCGGCGCGAGGATCGCCGGCCGCCGCGCCGGGGCCGTAGCTCAGTTGGGAGAGCGTCGCGTTCGCAATGCGAAGGTCAGGGGTTCGACTCCCCTCGGCTCCACCATCCTTCAAGCCAGAGAGTTCCAGTAAAGTGCCGTAAACCCCCGGAAAACCGGGGATTTTGCTTCTTCTTCATGCTTGCACGGTTCTGTCGTTCTCGTATTTTCCCGCCATGAATGGCGGAAAAATGGTGGGAAGACAATGCCCAGACTGACCAGCGCGAAGGTGAAGACGATCACCAAACCGGGCATGCACGGCGACGGGAACGGGCTCTATCTGAATGTGACCCCCAGCGGTTCCCGGTCTTGGATTCAACGAATGGTGATAGGCGGACGCCGTCGCGAACTGGGTTTAGGGGGATATCCGGCGAATGGCAGCCACGAGACTTTGTCCCGCAAGCCATGATAGCATAATCTGCTGTCAAGATAGCCTATGAGCAGACTGTCGACCCTGCCGGAGCCGCCGACATGAGCACAAGCATTACCGTCCGCGATATCGATCCCGGCGATAAGTCCTGGCTCCGACGCGAAGCCCGCCAAATTGGGGTGTCGATGGAAGAGTTGGTCCGCCGCCTGATCCATGAGAAGCGCACAAAGACCGAGCGCCGCCCGAAACCGTCCGAGGCCTTCGCGCGGCATTTCGGGGAAGAGCACGGTGTGGAGCTTCCACCGACGGTGCGTCGCGGCTACAAGCCGCTGTCATTCTCCCCTGAGGAGGAGGAATGACCGCACCGCTCGCGTGGCTTATAGACACGAACGTCGTCTCCGAAATGATGCGGCCGCGACCCGAGCCTCAGGTCGCCGCCTTTCTGGATTCCATCGCCGACGAGGGCCTCGGGCTCTCCTCTGTCACCGTCTGGGAGGTGCTGGACGGAATCGGTCGGATCGATCCAGGCCGGCGACGGCGCGACCTCGCCGACCGGTTTCAGGATCTTCTCGACGAGCTGTTCGAAGACCGGATCATCGACTGGTCCCAGGCCGATGCGCAGGCCTGTGCGCGGATCAGACAAGCGCCGGCGCGGCGAACCGCTCGACGACCATGTACCAGATGCCTTCCTCGCGGCGGCGGCGGCGACGCGCGGACTTGCAATCGTGACCCGGAACACGGGCGAGTTCCGTAACACCGGAATCGAGACCGTAGATCCTTGGGCTGCTGAGCCTGGATGAACATCGTTCCGACCACGAAACATCACCGAATGTAGCGGGCGTCGGAGCCGCGCGCGGTGGCCTCGGGCCGGGCGATCGCCCGACGCTCACCGTCCTGCTGCGCAGCCGGCCCACGGGCGGCCGATTGCCGACCATCTACACAAATCCTATACGTTGAAATCGAGGCAACACCCCGCGCCGTGCGCAGGAAGGAGACCGCCATGCCCCAGGTAAACTTCCGCACGTCCAGCGAGCGCCTGGCCGTCATCGACCGCGCCGCGGAAATCCGGGGGCTGACCCGAACCGAGTTCATGCTCCGGTCGAGCGAGGCGGCGGCGATCGAGATCCGCAACCCGCCACCCGGATGCATCCATCACTCGGACAGGGGCTCGCAATACGCCGCCCAGGCCTATAGGGCCCTGCTACACGACCATGGCCTGATCGGCTCGATGGCGCGGCGCGGCAACCCCTACGACAACGCCATGATGGAGAGTTTCATGAAGACGCTGAAGGTCGAGGGCGTCTATCCCATGGCCTTCGAGAGTGCGGAAGACGTCGCCGAGCACCTGCCCCGCTTCATCGACAGCTACAACGAGAGACGCCTACACTCGGCTCTGGGATACCTGAGCCCCAACCGCTTCGAGGAGGAACAGCCCCGCACGCCGGTCAAAACCGCCGCATGAAACTGTCCGGCCCCAGGGGCCCACTCCAGCATGGGGACGCCGCAGGGGGCAATCGTTTCCCCCGTCTTGGCGAACGTGTTCCTGCACTACGTCCTCGACCTGTGGTTCCACAGGAAATGGCGTCCGAGTGTCCCGGCAGGCGAAGCGATCATCGTCCGCTATGCCGACGATATTGTGGTCGGGTTCCAACACAAGCGGGATGCGGAGCGCTGCCTCCGCGACGTTCGGGAGAGGTTGACCCGATTCGGCCTCAACCTTCATCCGGTGCCGCCGGCGCCTACCAGCGCGCCTTGATCTGGAGCCCGGCCGCGTGCTCCGGCTCCGCCCCGTTGTCGTTCACTGCCTCCCGGCGCATCGCCTCAAGCCGGAACTCCAGCGCCGAGGCGCCGTGCTCGGCCAGGTTCAGGCGCCAGCCCAGGCTGTAGTCGCGGTGGCCGTTCGACATCCCGAAGCCGATCTCTGGCGTCGAGGTGAAGCGGTCGCCGAACGCCGCCAGCCCGTAGCCGAGCCTCATCTCGAAGCGGCGCTGCGCGAGCCCGCCCTGCCCGTCGTCGTTGGCCGCGAGCCCGGCTAGCGTGTTGCGCTCGAGCAGGGCGTCCATCCCGCCCGCCGCCTGCGCACCCACCGTTTGGCTCATCGACAGGCTCAGCCCGCGCGACGTCTCCGGCGTCGGATCCCAGGACAGCAAGCCCGAGAAGCCGCGTTGCCGGAAGCCGTCCACGTCGTGGGTGATCAGGCCGCGGCCCCGGAGCTCCGCCGAGAGGCCGCGCTGCGGGTCCGACCAGGCAAGACCGCCGCCGAGGTCGACCCCGAATCCGGTCTCGGCGTCGCCGCCGTCGTGGCGCACGCCGAGCTCGAACGACGGCACGAACGCCCCGCCGCCCTCGCCCCCGAGCCCCTGCCACGAGCCCTCGAGCCCGAGCCGGAGCCGCGTCACGTCGGCCTCAGACGCAGCGAGGCTGCCCGCGCTGCCCCGCACCTCGTCCGAGGACGTCTGCACCACCATCGCATCCGACGTGACGCTGAGCGCGACACCGCCGTCGGCCGGCGCATCGAACAGTACGCCGCGCCCGCCCACGGCGGCCATCCTGAGGTCCATGTCCGTCTCGATCGCCGCCATGCCCTCGGGGTTGAGCGTCAGCGTGCCCTCGCCGTAACCCACCACGCCCCACAGCGTCAGCCGCTCGCTCACCTCGTAGCTGCCCCACGGGTAGAGGCCGGTGAGCGCGCTCTCCACCTCGCCGTCGCCGTCCGGGCTGCGGTAGCCGCCCTCGCCCGCGCTGTGCGCCACCACCAGGCCTGCCGCGACCCGCCCGCGCGTGAAGTCCGCGCCGAGAAGCGCGCTCGTCACCTCGCCGTCGAGCGTGAGCTCCCCCTCGCGCCCGTCGAAGCGCGACACCGCGGCCCGGCCCCACAGCGCCCCGAAGCCGCCCTCGGCCGAGCCGCCGGTCAGCGCGAACGACGAGCCGGCGAGAAGCTCGCGCCCCGTCACCTCGCGCGACGAGAGAGCCGCGCTCTCTTCGCCGTCGTCCTCGCCGCGCAGCCACGCGGCGAGCGTCCCGAGCTTCGCCTGCGCCTCGCGGGCCTCCAAGTCCTCCGCCGCCGTGCCGCCGGCGCCGATCTGCTGCCCGGCGAGGCTCGCCTCCACCCCCGGCATCCGCGCCGCCGTCATGCGGCTCTCCACCGCATCGAGCACCTGGTCGGCGACGGTGCGCCCGAAGCGCGCGAGCCATGCCTGCGGCATCGCGTCGCTGTTCATGATGGTGCCCGTCGCTTCGCCGTCCGCGAGATACACCCCCGAGGGGTTGGATAGGGTGAGGGTGAGGGTCTCGCTGCCCTCGTCGTGGGAATCGTCGAGCACAGGCACCGAGACGGTCTTCGAGGTCTCGCCCGCCGCGAAGGTGAGCGTCCCGCTCGTCGCCGTGTAGTCCTCGCCCGCCGTCGCCGTGCCGTCCGACGTCCTGTAGTCGACCGTCGTCCGGTAGAGCGCAGGCCCGTCCAGCTTCACGGCGAACACGAGCTCGGCGCCGACGCCCTCCTCGACCTCGGCGTCCGCGACCGTGACGGATCGCGCCGGCCCGGTAGATCTGCCGTTCTTCCGTCCCCCTCTCGTTGCGCCCGGATGCGCAAGCTCCACCGCCGGTCCGTTGAGGCTCGCGATCCCGCCGCCGTTCAGCGCAAGGCTGTCCTCCAGAAGCTCCACCTCGCGCACCGGTGCCTGCGCTTGCGTCACCACATGCGCGAACTCGAGCGTCTTGCTGCCCGTCCCCCGGACATACGACGCCTGCACCGTCTCTTCGCCGAGGTCCAGGGAAACGCTCGGGACGCCGCCCGCCGTCGTCACGGCCACCTTCTCTTCGAAGGTCAATGTCGCGCGGACGCGCTCGCCCCTCGACCACTCGCCGCTTCGGTCCGCGTCCTTGAGAATTTCGGCGCTCCTGACCCGCGCCCGGTACACGGTCGAGGTGCTGCCCGAGGCGCACTCGGTGGAGTCGGACGTCTCCCGGCGAAACACGTTCGACGCCTGGTTTGGCTCCGATGACTCGGCGTGGGTCACGGCCCCGGCCGGCACGCTGACCGCCACGGATTGCCCCCAATTCGTGGGAGTGATCCGCACGCGATACCCAAGGGAGACGTCATACGGGCGATCGATGAGTTGCGCGGTGGCGTTCTCGAGCGTCAAGTCGTCGTCCGGATCGAATCCGCTCACCTCTTCGTACAAGAGGACGGCCGGTGACTTCGTCGTAAACCCGATGTTGACGATGAAGGCGCCTTCTTCGTCTTCCGGCGTCGCCGGATCGTCATAATCGCGACACACGGTGTCGGGCACGATGGTGTCCCCCGACAGTTCGGAGTCCCCCGCCACCACGTCGGCGCGAACCTCCAGGGAGGAATCCACCGAAACTCCCACGGCGACGTTCGAAAGCGCCCAGCCGCTCCCCTTTCTGGCGCGGAACTGGAAGTCATAGGGCACGTTCGAGGCGATACTCCCCTTGACCCGGTAGCCGACGACTCCCTCCTCGCAATCGCCGAACTCGAACACGCCCAACGAGATCCACCCCTCGCCGTCCCAATCCGAGAACGAGGGAAGGACCATTCTCTTCCTGATAAAAAAATCGCTCATAGCGCTCAGCGAGACTCCCGGCCCGTCCCAGCAGAGATTGATCGCGGCTGTACCCTCGGGCGTATCTTCGACCGTCTCGCCCGTGGCGGTCAGTCCGGGGACGATCTGTGTCGCGTTCGCCACCGCCGGGACGGACGCCGGTGCCGTGCCCCGATCGGTGATGGCGGACACCCGGTAGCGGCGGGTCTCGCCCGATGTCAGGCCCGACCGGTGCGAGAAGGCGGTGCCGGTGTCGTTCGTATCGTCTTCCACCTCGGCCCAGACCGCGCCGTCGTCGTAGGACACCTCGATCATGTAGCCGACAATCGCGCCGTCCGCGTCGGCAGGCGCCGTCCAGCTCAGCGCGACCGACCTAGCCGTCGCTTCGGCGCTCAGCCCCGTCACCCGGCCCGGCCCCATCTCGTCGTCCGTCACCAACACCGACACGCCGTGCGCCGTCACCGAGGCGTAGTCCGCACCCGAGACCCCGTGAGAGACGCTCGCGGTGTCGTCGTGGGCGTCCGCGTCGTGGGCCGCGGACACCGTCACCGTCTGCGCCGTCGCCCAGTCGGAGGGCGTGAACGTCAGGGCGGAGGGGCTCACCGTCACGTCCGCGCTCCCGCTCACTGCCGGCGTCACCGTCACGTTCCCCGTCGGCTGGGAGTCCAGCACCACCGTGTACGACGCGCTGCTCCCTTCGCGCACGCTCAGGTCCCTCGGCGACACCGACACCCCGCGGGGATCGGTCGCATCCACCAGGTGGCCCGGCTGAGCGAGAAGACTGGTACTCCCGCCATTGAACTTTATGTTGACCTTTCTTGGGCTGACGCTGTCGCCATGTCCTTTCCTGATGATGCGCCCGCCGTTAAACACGATGGCGTTGTTCTGTATCGATAGTCCGATCTCGTCCAGGTCCCCGGGCTGGACCACATATTCGAAACGCACGTCGAAATCGCCGTTCGTCATCGTGTAGGTCGCGGAACGGGACCTGATCGTCCCGACGTTGATATCGAGAGCGGGTGTGCCTGCGTCGGTGACGACCAGCACGTCGCGGTCGAAGGTGAGGTCAATCTCGATGGTCTCGCCGGCCCGGTAGGTATCGTCGGCCGCAGGGGTCGATGCGAGCGCGACGCTCTCGACCGTGGGCAGGACATACACCCTCTGGGTCGTGTCCTTTGCTTGCTTCTTGAAATCCAGATGCGCGTCCACGGTGCCGGCCTGGTTCTTGATCGTCCCGCCGCTCAGCTTGATCCCGTTCTTGGGGAGAACGATCCAATTGTGGGCGTAGTCGGACGGCTTCACCGTGTAGGAGAACACCAGCCGGGTATCGGTGCTGTCCGCGGAGACGTAGTCGGCCCTGACCGCTCTCTTGCCGTCGAGCTTCAGCTTGAGCCTGGGCGTTCCCGTCACCGACACGGCTTCGGAGAACGTGACCGTGGTCTCGATCGAGTCGCCGCTCACGTACTCTTCGTCGGCGCCCGGCTCGGAGGTGATCTCCAGACCCTCGACCACCGGGATCGTGTTGCCGGCGGCAGTTCCGACCCTGAAGACGCCCGACAGAGCCAGATAGCGCGACCTGGCGGTGCTCGCACCCGTTTCGCCGCTCAGGGTGTTCGACGCGGTCTCGATCATCGTCCCCGAACAGGTGGAAGCGCCCATCGGCCGAGACGACGTCGTGCCGTCGTCGTCGGTGCCGGTGCAAAGAAACTGGTCGCGGCGATTTTGTGAAATGGCCACGCCTTCCTGCAGCGTGGCCCCGCCCTTGTCGTCCCAGGTGCCGTCGTAGAAGTCGCCGTAGTCGTCCGCGACCTTCGTGCCGTTCAGCCAGTAGATGGGGACGCCGCCCGAACCGGTCGTTCCGGTGTGATCCCGCGCATTCGCCGAAGCGGTGGAGCCCAGGACCTTGAACGTATCCCTGTACCGGGCGTCTCTGATATCCGCGTGGCCGCTCCTGTCGATGCCCTCTCGCACTTCTGCGTCATAGACCGCGATGTTCGTCGAGTCCGCCTTTAGCCCGTTCTTCGTCATGAATATCAGGCGGAACTCGTCGCCGTCGCCCAGCTCCGAAGGGATCAGCGCCCAGTTGCTCGGAACCTCGGTCGTGGTCTGCGCGTGCGCCGGGGCGGCGAGCAGCACCGCGGCCGCAAACAGGGCCGCGGCGAACCCTCGCACAAGGGACATCGGCGCCCGCCGCGGCCCGTGGTCCGGCGCTAGCGCAGCCTCGGCCGGCACCGGTACGGCCTTCACCGCCGCGTCCCCGATGTCCGTTGCCATCAATACCGTTGCATCTCCCATATCCCCGAGAGCGTGTGCCGTTACCCAGGGACGAAGAAAGGGGAGCGGCGGCGATTCCCCCGGAAACGCACTCCCAAGCGGGTAGAAGCTAGGAAAAGATCAAAATTTCTGCGCCACCCAAGTGGAGGGCTTCGGCAAATAATTCTGCGAACCTGCGTCTCGCAACAACAACCTGCGGTTTCGGCTTGCTCTGACGCTTAGCCCGCCTTTCTCACCATGGTCACGGCCTGCGTCGCGCCCAGGCGCCCGACGGAGACTCTGCGTAAAGCGTCGCGACCTTTACCGAAGACTTGCGATTCGGCCTCTTCACGGTCCCCTCCGGACCCAGCGGTCCCACGCGCGCCGCGGGGCGTCACGCCTCCGAAGTGCGCTCCAGCGCCGGGTCTGGAAGGCGTTTTCTCATCAGAATCCAACCCATATGAGGGGCGACAAGGGCGCTCAGAATTAGTCATAAGAATTTCACAAGGGCGCTCGGGTGTAGTGATAAGAAATGTTGATCGTGGCCGAGGATCAATTTGAGTTCGCTGCGACGTCTCTGGTTGTGAGCGCGTCGGTGCCGGAGGGCAGCCGGGGCGAGACCGTTGGGGTGCCCCAAGAGAGGAGGACTGCTGGAGCGTTCCCATGTCCAGCGGGACCTGTGATGTCCCGGCTGGTAGCGCACTGATGCGACGGACCGGACCGAGCAGGCCGGAATCGCGGTCAAATCACGCAGCAGTCCTTGCTGAAAGGCTGACAAGGCACCATGGCAGGACAGGCACAGACCTTCATCCACACCGCACCCGAACGCGAGTGCACGGTTTGTCCGCCCCATGCATCGCGGGCATGGAAATTGTTACGGCCGGCATTTTCTTTCCCAGAACCAAAGTGTTAGGCGAGTCGAGCCGCAATAGGTCGAAGGCAGTGCCGGGGAACGGGCGGGCCATAGCAAGAGCCGCACGCGTGTCATGCCTGACGGGAGCGGCCGATGCTTCCGGTGTTGCGCGTGCCGATCTCCCGAGCAGGGCGCGGTCGATGGCCAGGGCCAGAGAGGGGAAGCGAAGATGAAGCGCATCGCCATCGCCATGCTCGCGTTCGCGCTGGCAGCGGGCGCCGCCCTCGGCGTCGCGCCCGTCCGGGCGCAGACCACCCTGGTCAGCAACACCTTCGAAGGCTTCAGCGTCATCAACGTCGGAAACCAAGCGAACGGCCGCATCGCGCAGCAATTCACGACCGGGTCCAATGCGTCGGGATACGAGGTGAGCTCGGTCGAGCTCTACGTGGGCGCCGTGAACTACACGGGGACCGAGACGATGACGTGGCGGATTCACGAATTCGACTTCTTCGCCAATGCGCTCAACGAGTACCAGCGCGGGCCGCTGGTCGCCACACTGTCCACACCGTCCACGCTGACCGCGAACGCGGTGAACGTATTCACCGCCCCGAGCGGGACCATTCTGAAACCGAATACCCGGTACCTGCTCAATCTTCACCGCACCGGGGACGCCGCGGACGACGCGCAAATCGGCGTTATCCAGGACAATGGCGAGAGCGGCCTGTCGGACTGGAGAATCGAAGACGCTTTTCGACTGCTAGGCGGCCTGTACGGCCCGGGATTCAGCATACGATTCAGCATGAAAGGAACCGTCAGGGACCCGTTCACCGCATCGCTCGGGTCGGCGGAGTTCTCCATCGACGAGCACGCGGGATACTACGGCGGGATCGGCTACCACTTCGACCTCACGCTGACCGACAGGGTGTCGATCACGGCACGCAAGCTGCGCCAGGCCGGGTTCTCGGTGACGAACGGCATCATCGTGCGCGCAGCGCGCATCGACAAGCAGTTCGTGACCGAAGACGGCCGCCAGCGCGTGTACAGCAACCACTGGCGGCTGACGGCGCTGCCGGTGAACGACCGGGAGGCGGTGACGGTGCAGCTGCGGGGCGACCGGGACTGCAGCGAGGCGGGGGCGCTGTGCGGCGCCGTCGGCAACGGGGTGACGAACTCGCCCGAGCTGACCCTGCACTACCCCGATCTCACGATGAACACCGACAGCTTGCCGACGGTCGCCATCCGGAACGCGACCTCGGCGGAGAACGACCCCTACATGGTGTTCAAGGTGCGGCTGTCGAAGCGGGCCGGACAGATCGTCGAGGTGGACTTCGCGACCGTCGCCGGGGGCACCGCCACCCCGATCAGCGACTACCTCCCGGCCGACGGCGGGGTCCGGTTCATGCCGGGCGAGCGGGTGAAGGAGGCGCGGGTGCGGCTAGTCGAGGACAGCGTGAACGACGCCGGGGAGACGGTGTTCGCGCAGATCGGCAACGCCAGGGTCAGGACCCTGAGCGGACTGAGCTTCCCAGGACCGACGATCACCACGGCGCAGGCGACGGGGACCATCGACGCGCCGGCGAGCACGACCCAGATAGCGAACCTGACGATCCGCATCGAGAACGATTGGGCGTACGAGTCCGACGGGTGGCTGATCTTTCCGGTCAGCAGGGCGAATTTATTGTCTGCCCGTCGCGCAGGGTGAGCTGAAGTCGGCGCTGGCCATTCCTTTCTCGATGTGGCAGTGTGCCGCTCATGGCGACGCTGCCGATCCCGGATTCGTCCATTGATCTGCGCGCGGTCACGGTGCGTCCGACCTGGGGCGCGCAGGAGCACCGGCGCTGGGACCGGTTGGTGGAGGAGCACCACTACCTGGCGTTCCACGGCGTCATCGGCAAGGGCCTGCGTCATGTCGCTGTACACGGCGAGACCTGGCTCGCGCTGATCGGCTGGCAGCCCGGCGCGTTCAAGCTGGGCGCGCGGGATCGCTGGATCGGGTGGTCGGCGGAGCAGCAGTTCCGACGCCTGCATCTGATCGCCAACAACTCGCGCTTCGTCATCCTGACGCCTGAGCGGGTGCCCAACCTGGCCTCCCGTGTGCTGGGGCTGAGCCTGCGACGGCTGTCTGCGGACATGCAGGCGGCGCATGGATATCCGGCTCTTCTGGCGGAGACGTTCGTGGACGTCTCGCGCTTCGCCGGCACCTGCTACCTCGCAGCCAACTGGCGCTCGCTGGGACTGACCCGCGGCTTTGCCCGCGAGCCCGGAGGGGCGGCGCGCTGGCGTCACCACGGCCAGCCCAAGGAGGTCTTCGTGTTCGACCTGACAGACGGCGCCCCCGAGGCGCTGAGCCAGACCGAGATGCCGCCAAACTGGGCCACCGAGCAGCACACCGAGCCGATGGCCGCGCCCCGGCTGCGCAGCCTGTTCGAGTGCCTCGGCGAGGTGCCCGAGTACCGCCATGCCCGGGGAAAGCGCTATGCGCTCAACACCATTCTGACGCTTGCCGTCGCCGCCCGCCTTGCCGGCTACCGGGGGGTGAACGCATTCGCCCAGTTCGCCGCCCTGCTCTCCCAGGAGCAGCTCAAGGCGGTCGGTGCCTTCTGGAGCCCGTCCAAGCAGTGCTATACCCCGCCCGCGATCACCACCTTCCACAACGTCCTTGCCGCGCTGCCGCCGGAAACCCTGGACAACGCGATCGGCCAGTGGACCGGCCAGCAGAACAGCGCGCAAGCGCCCGTCGCCATGGACGGCAAGGACCTGCGCGGCGCATCCAAGCAGACCGAGGACGGGCGCAGGATGATGGTCGCAGCGGTGGAGCATGACACCGGCGTCGTCCTCGGCCAGGTCGAGGTCGACGCCAAGAGCAACGAAATCCCGGCCGTGCGCGAACTCTCCGGCGGCCTCGACCTCACGGGCCGGATCGTCACCATGGATGCCATGCACGCCCAGCACGAGACCGCGCGGTGCCTCCTTGGGCGCCGTGCCGACTACGTGATCAGTGCCGTCAAGGACAATCAGGAGACCATCCTCGAAGACCTCAAGGCGATCGACTTCAGCGATGCGCCCTCGCACGAAACCGTCGACAAGGGCCATGGCCGCATCGAGCGCCGGCGCTGCGCCGCGGTCGACCTCTCCGCTGCCGAGTGGGACGGCTATGCCAACCTCCACGGGCGGCGCCAGGCGATGTGCATCGAACGAGAGCGCGAGATCATCAAGACCGGCAAGCGCAGCATCGAGGTGACCTACAGCGTTACCTCGCTTGGCCCAGAGCGCGCCGGACCCGAGGAGTTGCTCGAACTGGTGCGCAACCACTGGCACATCGAGAACAGGCTCCACTATGTGCGCGACTTCACCTACGACGAAGATCGCTGCCGGGCGTACGTGCGCCACCTGCCCAGGAATCTGGCCTGCTTGAGCAACGCGGCCATCGCCATCGTGCGCTGCGACGGCCGCTTCCGCTACGTACCGGAGGCCAACCGGCACTACGCCGCCCGTGCCCAGGAGGCCCTCGACGCGGTCATGATCGCGCCCATCGGCTGATACCGCGCCCCCCACTGCCACGCATGCACGTGCCGCAGGGCGGCGCGGCGAAACCGCTCGGCCCGTCCAGGCCGAAAACGCCGCCCGGCGGCTTCGAGCGACCACCGTGACGTCCATCAGGCAGATTCGGGGTTCCCCCGAAACAGCCGCAGCGTGCGTGATCTCACTCATCCCCAGCCCGCAGCGCGACTAAAAATTGTTCCTGTTCCGGTCAGGCTCTCCCGGGCGTACGGCAAGGACGTGTGCTACGACTTCGAGACCCTCGACACGGGCACGGCCACCGCAGGCGTCGACTACGGGGAGCGCCCGACGGTGCTGAACTGGATCGAGGCTCGGGCGACCGAGGAGATCTCCTTCGTCCGGATATACGACGATTCGGTGAACGATTCCAACGAGACGGTGAAGGTCCAGATCAGCAACGCGCGGCTCTGCACCGACGGGTCGAAGACCGTGAACATCGGGCGCGCGGAGGCGACGGGGACGATCTGGAACAGCGATCCGATCCCGCAGGCATGGCTGGCACGGTTCGGGCGCACGGTGGCGGACCAGATGCTCGGTGCGGTGGAGAGCCGCATGACGGCCGCGCGGACGCCGGGCGTCGAAGCGAGCCTCGCCGGGCAGTCCATCGGCGCCGGCGGCACGGCGGCGGAGGACCTGGAGGCCCGCGAGGCGGAGGCGAAGCTCGGCGCGCTCGCCGGGTGGCTGCGCGGCGAGGACGAGGAGGAGCGCGCGGCTCTTACCTCGCACGCGGTGATGGAGCGCGACCTGCTTCTCGGCTCGTCCTTCTCGTTCACGGGCGGGACGGAGCGGGAAGGCACCTACGCGCTGTGGGGCCGGGGCGCGGTGACGCGCTTCGACGGCCGCGAGGGCGGCCTCTCGCTGGACGGCGAGGTGACCAGCGGCATGCTGGGCGCGGACTGGTCCCGTGATGCGCTGACGGCGGGCCTGGTGGTCTCGCACAGCCTGGGCGATGGCAGCTACCGCGGGGAGTCGGACGGTGGCGCGGTGTCCTCGTCGCTGACCGGGCTTTATCCGTGGGGCCGCTATGCGCTGAGCGAGCGGCTCTCGCTCTGGGGCGTGGCGGGCTACGGCGAGGGCACGCTTGAGCTGACGCAGGCGGGCATGGCGCCGATCCGGGCCGACCTCGACCTGATGATGGCGGCGGCGGGGCTGCGCGGCGTGCTGGTGCAGGCGCCGGCGGCGGGCGGGCTCGGGCTCGCGGTCAAGACCGACGCCATGGGCGTGCGCACGAGCACGGCGAAGGCGCAAGGGCTGGCGGCGGAGCGGGCCGAGGCGACGCGGCTCCGGCTCGGCCTGGAGGGCTCCCGTCCCTACAGCTTCGAGGGCGGGGCGAGCCTGACGCCTTCCGTCGAGATCGGCGTACGCCAGGACGGCGGCGATGCGGAGACCGGCTTCGGGGTCGATATCGGCGGCGGGCTCGCCTGGGCGGACCCGCAGCGCGGCCTCTCGGCGGAGCTCCGGGGCCGCAGCCTGCTGAGCCACGCGGCGGACGGCTTCCGCGAGCGCGGCTTCTCGGGCTCGCTCGCCTGGGACCCGACGCCGGAGACGGCGCGCGGGCCGACGCTCACGCTGAGCCAGACGGTGGGCGCGCAGGCGGCGGGCGGCATGGACGCCCTGCTCGAGCGCGGCACGCTGGCGGGGCTCGCGGCCGACGACGGCGGCCAGAGCGAACTCGCGCAGCGCCGTTTCGATGTGACGCTCGGCTACGGGCTGTCCGCCTTGGGCGAGCGCTTCGTCTCGACGCCGGAGCTCGGCTTCGGGATGTCGAACGGCCACCGGGACTACAGCCTGGGCTGGCGCCTGAACCTGGCCGAGCATGGCGCCTCGGCGCTGGAGCTCGCGCTTGAGGCGATGCGCCGGGAGGCAGTGAACGACAACGGATCGGGGTCCGGTGCCGAGCCGGAGCACACGGCCGGGTTCCGGATCAAGGCGCGCTGGTAAGCGCCGGATGCGGGGAAAGCGAGCGTGGCGATGAAGGGAGCGGAGGGGTCGCGGAGCCGCATCTCCCTTGCGGAGAGGTCGACATCCTCCCAGCATTCATTGATAATAGCTGCGACACAGTGCGATCTGGTGCGATGGTGTTCTCATATATTGCTATAGATCAGCAGGTTACGGGAAATATCATAACGCCATCCGCTCGACTCGTGACGACTCGATTTTCACCCATTTCTATCCAGGTGTTGACCATCGGGTTGAACTTTTCGCGGATTCAGGCATACTCATTTCAGGTTTTCGTTCGCTCACCGGGTGAGGGCTCTCATGGAAAAGCATACCGCCAAACGCGTCGCCAGGGTCAAGGTCACCTTGACCAAGCGAACCGTCGATGCGCTCAAGCCCGGCGACAAGCCCTGGATCGCCTGGGACGACAAGCTCATCGGTTTCGGCGTCCGCGTCCAGCCCTCGGGCACCAAGACCTTCATCGTCAACTACCGTGCCGGAGGCGGCGGCCGCAAGGCTCCCAACAAGCGGGTTACGCTCGGACGCTATGGGCGCATCACCCCCGACCAGGCCCGGCGCATGGCCCAGGAACTGCTCGGGCGTGTCGCCGGTGGAGACGATCCCGCCACCGAGCGAGCCGTGGCACGCGGCATGCCCACGCTTGAGGAAGCCTTCGAGGACTACATTGCCGCCAACCCCAACCGAAAGGCAGTCACGGAACAGCGCTACCGTCAGAACATGCGGGTCAATCTGAACGACTGGCGCACCCGGCCGCTGGACGCCATCACCCGGAAGGACATCGAAGCGCGCTTCAATCTCATCACCGCGGATCACGGCTGGGCGGTCGCCAATCAGACGACGTCGCTGCTGCGCTCGATCTATCGCCGCTCCTGCGTCGATCACGAAGGATTGCGCAACCCCGTCGAGCTCTGGCTCGCGGGAGGCGGGCGCTATCATCCCAAGCGGCGCCGGCGCATCTCCGCTCCGAGCGAGGTGCTGCCGCGTTGGCGGGCGGGTGTCGACGACGTCGGGCTACCCCCGGCGCACCGGGATATCTTCATGATTGGGGTCTACACGGGAATGCGCCTGGGCGAGATCGTTTCGCTGCGATGGGAGCGTCTCGATCTCGATCGCCGCGTCCTCCGCGTGGACGAGACCAAGACGGGGGAACCGTTGGAGCTTCCCATCACCCGGCAACTGCTCCAAATCTTCGAGGATCGCCGCGACGAGCTCGAAGATTTGGATGGATGGGTATTCCCCTCCTCCATGAGCAGACCGGGCCATCTTCGCGGCATCCACCAGTACTACAAGGACATCGGACGGGCCGGGGGGACCAAGTTCTGGTTCCACGGCCTGCGCAACGTCTTCATCACGGTGGCGGAACGAGAGCTCATGCTTTCACGGTCACTCACAAAGCGATTGGTCAACCATGCCCGCGACGACGACATTACCGAGGGCTACGCCGCCGACTGGACCGTGGAACAGCTTCGCGAGCCGGCCCAGCGCGTCGCGGATCGCATCGACGAGCTGATGAACCTGGAGCCCGCTGTTGGAGGCTCGTCTCCCGGCTAGCGCCTGTCGCCACCCCGATGGCAGGCACAAATCATCTCGATTCTCTCGACGGGCCGAACGTGGGGACGCGCCCGTTCGCGCCTGGGCGACGGATCCTGTATCGCCGCCGCATATATCCTCGAATCCACCCCCAAGCCTGGGGAGATACAACCCGCCCAACGGGCTTATCGTCGAAGGCGCAGGAGCGTCGCCCGGAGCAACCTCCGGCGAGAGCCGCCCTGATGCTGGCGAGCCAACAGTGCAGCCGACGTTAACTGCTAACGGTTGGCCGTCGATTGTGGCGGAAGCGGTTTGCGGCGCTCCATCACGACGGTCTTGAGGGCAACGTAGGAGACGGTGAGGTGGCCTCCCTTACATGCCTATGGATACAGCGCGAAGGTGTCCGAATTCCAGTACCGTCCGCAAATCCGTTTCCTGAACGGTCTGTTCGCTTTGCTCGATCGAAGCGCTTCATCCGAACATCGCTTCCGAGACCGACCACACCCACAAAACGCCCGTCGGCGCCGCGTCTATCTCCACGTCGCCCCGGCTGAATTTTCTCGGCCTCAGCATCTTCCTTCGCGGTTCCAGGATGCTAACCCGACAGTCCGAAATGCATTCGATGCCTGACGGGCAACGGCCGGGAGACTCTGCCGAGGGCATGCGGGCCTGAGCCCGAAAGCGATACGGGGCTCGCCGGCCGGCCGGGAAGCGGTTTGATGCGCACCGCGGCATGGAGTAGGTTCACCCCTGCGCCGATCGCAGTAGAATCCGCCGGGCGCAGGCGAAGCCGAACGGAGCGAGCGATGTCCGGAACGGAAATCATTTTCGAGGTCAGCGAGGACGCGCTCGACGGCGGGTATTCGGCGAGTGCGCTCGGCTTCGGCATCCACACCGAGGGCGATACGCTCGACGAGCTCCGGCGCAACGTCAGGGAAGCGGTGGACTGCTACTTCGACGAGGGCATGGAGCGCCCGCGCCTCATCCGGCTGTACTACGTGCGCGACGAGGTGCTCGTGGCTTGAGGCTGCCGCGCGACGTCAGCGGCGCGTCCCTCGTATCGGCGCTGCGCCGGCTGGGCTACGAGAAGGTACGCCAACGCGGCTCGCACGTGCGCATCACGACCCAGGCGGGGGCGAACACCATGAGGTGATCCCGCTGCACGATCCGATCCGCACGAAAACGCTGTCGAGCATTCTCAAGAGCGTCGCCCGGCATCACGGCATTGGTCTGGAGGAGCTGCTGCCCAGGCTCGACCTGCGGTAGCCGTCCCCTCGCCCCCTAGACCTTCCCGCTCGCGCCGGGCGCCTTCCGCCCGGCCGGGGTTTGAATGGCGCGGACACTGTTTTGGTTGAGCGACGAGGAGTGGGAACGGATTGAGCCCTGGCTCCCTCATGGTCGTCGCGGCGCGCATCGGGTTGATGCCGCCCATGGCCTCGACCGTCCTGCGTAGCCGCGAGAGCAGGAGGTCGCTGCGCCGCTCCATCCGCGACACGGCGTCCTAGCTGACGCCGAGTTCGCGGGCGACGCTGACCCGGGTGAGGTGGCGGGCCTTGCGCAGCTCACGCAATGTCATCTCCTCGGAGATGAACTCCGCGGCCAACTCCTCGACCTTGCGGCGCTCGGCGGGATCGAGCCCGGCGATCACGTCTTCGACATTTAGACCCATCACGATTTTCCTTCCTTCGGGAGCCGCGCGAGGCCGGGGCCGGAAGGCCCGGCGGTCCCGCGCAGAGCCGCGTCCCCGGCGACGAGCGACGCCGCGCGGCGTTTGGCCTTGCGGCGCCCGGCGGGCTCGAATCCCGTCCGCATGTTCCCACGGCCGGCGTTCATCGCGGTCTCCGTACCTCCGGCAAGCCGGACGAGGTGTCGGTCGAAGCGCTCGTTGGCCTCGCCAAGCACAGCAAATGTGCGGACACGGGCCCGTTTCGCGCTCGGACGATAGTTCCTGGATCGCCGCCGCAGTATTCCTCGAATCTCCCCCACCTTGGGGAGATACAACCGCGCCCAACAGGCTTATCGTCAGAGCCGTGGGAGCGTCGCCAAGAGCAGCCCCCGGTGAGAGCCGGACTGCGGCTGGCGAGCCAACGGTGCAGCCGACGTCAAGTGCTAACGGTTGGCCATCGACTGTGGCGATGCGGTTTGCAGCGCTCCATCACGACGGTCTTGAGGGCAGCGCAGGAGACGGTGATATGGCCGCCCTTACACGCCTATGGATGCAGCGCGAGAGTGTCCGAATTCCAATAGCGGCCGCAAATCTGTTTCCTTGTCGATCCGTCCCTCTTCCTCCATCGAGGCGCTTTCATCCGAACATCGTCTCCGAGACGCACGACACCCACAAGACGCCCGTCGGCGCTGCGTCCACCTCCATGTCGCCCCGGCATGAATTTTCTTGGCCTCGGCATTTTGCATCGCCGTTCCTGGGTGCTACCGGTTCAATCCGAAACGCATTCGATGCCTGACGGGCAACGGCCGGGAGATCTTGCCGAGGGCATGCGGGCCTGGCGGGCGCTGGTCCGCCCGGTCTTCCGCCCTGACCGGAGTGCCAAAAGACCTTGCCGCTGATGGGAGCATGACCAAGCTTCGAGACCAGAGGATATCCCAGCGGACCGTGGACGGTCTCTCCGTCGCGGAAAAGGACGCCGTGTTCTGGGACTGCGACCTTCCCGGGTTCGGGGTACGGGTCTACCCCAACGGCACGAAGGTCTATGTCGTGCAGACCCGTGGGCACGGCAAGTCGAAGCGGGTCGCGATCGGCCGCCACGGCCTGTTCACGGCGGACGAAGCGCGCCGCAGAGCGGTCCGCATCATCATCAACATCAAGGACGGCGAGCATCCGACGCGATCGCCGGCGGACAGGGTCACCGTGGCCGAGCTCGCCGAGCGGTTCCTGAAGGAGCACGTGGCGGTCTATTGCAGACCCAGTACCGAGAAAATGTATGCCAGCGCCCTGCGCCGCTTCGTCCTCCCGGCCTACGGCCACCTGCCGGTCGGCGCGGTGGAGCGCGACCAGGTCGCCGATCTGCACTACCAGATGCGGGACAAGCCCTTTCAGGCGAACCGCGTGCTCGAAATTTCGAGCAAGATGTTCAACCTGGCTGAGCTGTGGCGGTGGCGGCGCGGGGGCAGCAACCCGTGCCGGTTGGTGCGCAAGTACGCGCAACACAAACGCGAGCGCTTCCTGTCGGAGAGCGAGTTCCGCCGGCTCGGGAAGATCCTGACCGAGATGGAGGCGGAACGGTCGTTACCGGTCCATGCGGCGGCGGCAATCCGATTGCTGATGCTGACCGGCTGCCGGAAGACCGAGATCGTGGCGCTGCGCTGGCAGCAGGTGGACCTCGAGGCCGGGGAGATTCGCCTGGAGGATGCGAAGACGGGTCCCCGGCTGGTGCCGCTCTCGCCGCCGGTCAGGCAACTGCTGCTGGACCTGCCCCGGGTGCGGGGCAACCCGTGGGTCATTCCCGGTTTCAGGCGGGGCCGGCACCTGGCCGATCTCAACCACTACTGGGATCCGGTACGCGCGCGTGCCTGTCTCGAAGACGTGCGCATCCACGACCTCAGGCACTCCTTCGCCTCGCGGGCCGTCGCCCTCGGAGAGAGCCTCTCGATGATCGGGCAGCTGCTCGGACACGGACAGGTCAGGAGCACGACCCGCTACACGCACCTTGCCCGCGACGCGGTCAAGGCGTCGGCCTCCAGGGTCGCGGGCAGCATTGGCTCGGACATCCTGGAGCAGGACGAACCCGCCGGCACCGGATAATCGGAACGGTAGACCGAGCTCCTCACGCTTCGTGAAGGCCCGTAAGCGGCCGCGATGAACGCAAGGCGACGCCTGACTGTTCGCGGCTGCGAGGGGCATCGAATGCCGAAATTGTCGATGAAAGCGGCACTTAAATTGACACCGATTTTCGGATATCTGGACATGAGTACCCTTGAGATGCCTCTAGAACGCAGGAGACGACATTTCTATGATTATTCCCTATAGCACAAAGGCTTGCACCCACATCGACGCCTCTTGAAACCCTCGTTCTGCTACGCTACAAGACCCTGGAGAACGACTCCGGTCGCTTACGCTCATCTTACGCTTACGACGAATAGCGAATCGGCGGCCGACCGGGAACGCTGAGAGCCATTCTCAAGAAGGGGTATCGCATGGCCAAGCTGAAGTTCCGCACCATTTCCAAGCGTACCGTCGATGCGCTTGTCGTCGAGGACCGCGACGAGGTCTTCTGGGACGACCGCATTCCCGGCTTCGGGGTCCGGGTCTATCCGTCCGGGTCGAAGGTGTATGTCGTCCAGACCCGGCACAGGGGGAAGTCGCGCCGCGTGACGCTCGGGCGCCACGGGGTCATGACCGCCGACGAGGCGCGCAAGAAGGCGGCCACGACCCTCAACCGCATGAGGAGCGGCGAGAACCCGGTGGAGCGGGGCTCGGTGACGGTGGCGGATCTCGCCGCGCGCTACCTGGCGGAGCATGTCGACATGCGCTGCAAGGAGAGCACGCGGAAGGCGTACCGCAGGGCAGTCGAGCGTTTTATCCTGCCGTCCTACGGCGACGTGGCGGTCGAGGACGTCGAGCGCGAGCACATCGACAAGCTGCACCGCGACCTCCACCACATTCCTTACCAGGCGAACCGGGCGCTGGAGATCGGGACCAGCCTGTTCAACTTCGCCGAGGAGTGGAAGCTGCGCAGCGGCGGCAACCCGTGCAGGTACGTGCGCAAGTACCAGGAGAAGAAGCGCGAGCGGTTCCTGACCGAGGTGGAGTTCCGCCACCTGGGCGCGGTGCTGAACGAGATGGAAGCAGCGGGCCGGCTGCCGGTCTACCCGGCGGCGGCGATCCGTCTGCTGATGCTGACCGGGTGCCGGCGCAACGAGATCGTCGCGCTCGAATGGAAGCATGTGGACCTTGAGGCGGGCGAGTTGAAGCTCGCGGACTCGAAGACCGGTGCGCGGCTGGTGCCGCTGTCGCCGGCGGCGGCTCGGGTGCTGGCGGAGCTTCCGCGCATGGCGGGCAACCCGTGGGTGATCCCCGGCACCAAGCCCGGCAAACACCTTGCCGATCTCAACCACTACTGGGACCGGGTGCGGGCGGAGGCCGATCTCGCCGACGTGCGGCTTCACGATCTCAGGCACTCATTTGCGTCCAGGGCTCTGGCGCTCGGGGAGAGCCTGTCGATGATCGGCAAGCTGTTGGGTCACAACAAGATCGAGACAACGCAGCGCTATGCGCATCTGGCGCGGGATTCGATCAAGGCGTCGTCCGCGAGAGTGGCTGACAGCATCGGCGATGACATTTTGAAGATGCCGGCCACGGCGGAGACTTCCTCGGCCTGACCGGGGCCGTTTCGCCGGTTGGCTAGACGTGCCGGCCGGCAGCCGAGGGCGGTGGCGGCGCACCGATTTCGCCCCCGAATTCGGCCAGGCCGCCGATTTCGGACGCGCCGCGCGAATCGGGCGAAAATTTTTTTCGGGGACTTTCGACGCCAGACGTACCCCTGAGTACCCTGGAGTATGATTCGCGGTAAACCGCCTACAGGCGAGGGCTTGCGGGGCTTCGTGGCGGTCCTATCCTTGTGTCCATGGCCGCGCTCGATACCCTCCATCGCGACGGCTCGGACACCGATGCTGACGGGATGTTCGCGCTCCGCCGCGCACGACCGGACGCTTGCCGGCGGCTCCGGGGCCGGGGCCGATGATCGACCTCGACCGGCTGCGCCGGGCGCTGGTGCTGGGGGTGCTGGGGGCGGTCGCGATGGCGTTGCTGCTGCCCCCGCTGGCGCTGACGCGCCACACGGATGCCCACGACTGGTATGCCGCGCGCAAGGTAAGCGTGGCGCAGGCGCTGATCTTCGTCGGCTTCGACGAGCGCGCATCGACCAAATACCGCCTGGCGGACGGCACGCCCGTGAGGTGGACCCGCGACGGCGTGGCGACCTGGCCGGCGGCGCGGGAGTCGCGGAGCCTCATCCTCGCCGTCATCGGGGACAATATCCTGCTCGGCGCCTGCGCGGGTTTCGTGGTGGTGTTCGCGCTGTCGGGCCTGCTGAACCTGGCGCGATACGAGCCGGCAAGGATAGCGAGGGCGCCGACGCGGCGGTCATCGGCCGGGGAGCGCCGGCCCGGCTTTATCGAGGACGTTCCACCGTATGCCGGGCACGGGCCGGACCGCATGCCGGCGAGAGCGGTGCCGACGGTAGCGCCTGCTGCGCCGGAAGGCGGACGGCGCCCGAATGCGGCCGTGACTTTGCCGGTCCCGGCGGCCGCCGCGGTGCGGCGCGGGCCGCCCGTCGAGGCGGAGCCCGAAGCGGCGTATGAGCCGCCCGCCCGTCCGCGCGGGCGCTGGTTCTGATGGTCGCCTCGATCGGCGCGGTGGCCTCGCCCGCGCAGGGGGTGAGCTACTACGAGAAGGACTCCTACTATGCCAGGGATTCCGGCGAGCACCGGGCGGCGAGCGCCTGGGCCGGCAGGGGCGCGGCCGCGCTCGGGCTCGAAGGCCCGGTGGACCCGGATACCTTCCGGGCGGTGCTGGAGGGCGAGGTTCCGGACGGCTCCGGCAAACGGCTCGGCAAGCGCGGCAAGGAGGGCGAGATCCATCACCGCCCCGGCCGCGACCTGACCTTCAGCGCGCCCAAGAGCGTGTCCCTGGCCGCGCTGGTCGGCGGTGACGAGCGGATCGTGGACGCCCACGACCGCGCGGTGGCGGGCGCGCTCGACTGGTTCGAGCGGAACGCCGCCGAGACCCGGATGCAGGAGCCCGGATCGGGTCCGGGCCAGGCCCGGGCGGGCGGGCGCATGGTGCGGGCCGGCGATCAGAAGACGGTGATCGCCACCTTCCGGCATGACACCTCCCGGAACCTCGATCCCGCGCTGCACACGCACTCGGTGATCGCCAACATGCTGCTCGGCCCGGACGGCAAATGGCGCACCATGGCCAACGAGCGACTCTACGCCTCGAAGATGGCGCTGGGGGCGCTCTACCGCAACGCGCTGGCCGGCGAGCTGGCGCGGCTCGGCTACTCCATAGATAAGACCCATGCCGACGGGCGGTTCGAGATTGCCGGTGTCTCGCGCGAGACCGTGGAGGCATTTTCGACAAGGCGCGCGGAAATCGAGGCGGCGATGGAAGGGCGGGGCCTCGGCACGACGGCGGAGAACCCGCATCTCGCCCGGCGGGCGGCGCTGATGACCCGCGCGGCCAAGCGCGAGGTCGACCGCGACGCGCTGCGCGAGACGTGGGAGAAGCAGGCCGCCGCCCTCGGCTTCGACGCCAGGGGGCTGGTCGCCGCGGCGATGGAACGCCATGGGGCGGACAAGGCGCGTGAACCCCAACCGGGAAAGAACAGCCCTACCGCTGCGCCTCGCCAGCCGGACCTGTTCGAGCATGCCGCGAAGGCGGACCCCGCGCGCGCGGCGGCGGACTGGGCGCTGGCCCATCTCTCGGAGCGCGACGCGGTGTTCTCCTCGACCGACCTGCTGGCGGCCGCGCTGGCCTTCGAGCCCGGCGCGGCGTCCATCGGCGATATCGAGCGGGCCGTGGCCGGCCTCAAGCGCGAGGGCCGGCTTCACGATGCGCCGGCCCTCGAAGGCGGCGGCGGTCTCACCACCGACAAGGCGCTGGCGGAGGAGCGCGAGACGGTCGCGCTGATGCGCGGCGGCGAACGGCGCGGCAAGGCGCCGATGCGGGGCTGGATGGTCGAGCGGCACCTGCGCAAGGGGCCGCTCACCGCCGGGCAGAAACAGGCGGTCAAGCTCATCCTGTGCGAGAAGGACAGAACGGTGGGTGTCCAGGGCTACGCGGGCACGGGCAAGACGAAGATGCTCGCGCGCGCGAGAACGCTCGCCGAGAAGAAGGGCTGGCGCATGGTGGGGCTCGCGCCCTCGGCCTCGGCGGCGAACACGCTCAACGCCGAATCCGGCATCGAGAGCGAAACCCTGCAACGCTTCCTCGCCCGCAACACGGGCGTCGCCGAGGGCCGGCTGACGCAGAAGGGCGCGAAGGAAATGCGCGCGGCGTTCGCCAAGACCGTGCTGGTGGTGGACGAGGGCTCGCTGGCCTCGACCGTCCAGGCGCGCGACCTGCTGCGGATCGCGGGCGCGTTGCGCGTCCCGAAGCTGGTGCTGGTGGGCGATGCGAAGCAGCTCGACGCGGTGGATGCCGGCAAGCCCTTCGCCCAGCTCCAGGCCGCCGGCATGAAGACCGCGGCGATGGACGAGATCCTGCGCCAGCGCGACCCCGACCTGAAGGCCGCCGTCGAGGCGAGCCTCGCGGGCGAAATCGGCAAGGCGTTCGAGAAGCTCGGCTCCAATGTTGCGGAAGTGAAGGCCGACAATATCGCAGGCGCGGTTGCCGCGCGCTGGCTGAAACTCTCCCATGAAGAACGCGAGCGCACCGGCGTCATGGCGCCGAGCCACGCGCTGCGCGAGGGGATCAACGGCCATATCCGCGAGCGCCTGGTGCGCGAGGGCCGCATCGCGGGTCCCGCCATGGAGACCGCGCGGCTGGTCTCCAAAGGCTACACCAACGCGGAGAAGTCGCTCGCGGCCAACTACGCACCGGGCGACGTGGTCGCGTTCCACCGTTCCTACAAGCGGATCGGCGTCGCCAAGGGCGAGGAACGCCGCGTCGCCGGCGTCGACCGCAGGGAGCGCACCGTGCTTCTGGAAGCGCCGGGCGGCGGGACCGTCGCCTGGAAGCCGTCCGAAATCGGCGAGCGCAAGGGCGGAACGGAGGTCTACCGCCGCGAGTGCATCGAGCTCCGCGCGGGCGACCGCATCCGCTGGACGCGAAACGACAAGGGCCTGGGGCTGGTCAACAGCGGCGCGGCCGAGGTGATGGGCATCCGCAACGGGCGGGTGACGTTCCGTCTGGAGGACGGGCGCAGGCTCACGCTGATGCCAGGCGACCCGCAGCTTCGCCATCTGGATCGCGCCTGGTGCTCGACCGTGCACGCCTTCCAGGGCCGCACGGTCGATGCGGTGATCGCGGCGATGGAGGCGAATCATCCGGCGCTGACCACGCAGAAATCCCTCTACGTCGAAATCAGCCGCGCCCGCGACCGGGCGGAGCTGGTGACCGACGATGCGGCCGCGCTCAAGGAACGGCTCGAAGCGGTCACCGGCGAGCGCATCTCGGCCCTCGAAGGCATCGGCGAGGATGTGCGCACGCGACGCGAGGCGGGCCGGGAAGCCGGATCGGACGGCAGGGAACGCGCCCGCGACCGGGCCGAGGACTCCGCGATCCGGCAGGTCGAAGTGGTCCGCGAGCGCGACGACAAGGCCGCCCGAGAGAAGGCAGGGCCGGTTCGCGACAGGGCCGCGCCCGCTGCTCCGGACCGCGAAATCGGCCGCGAGGCGCCGCAGCGCAAGGCGCCCGAGCCCGAGCCGCCGGCGAAGACGAAGGTGCGCGAGATGGATCTCGGGCTGTAGACGCCGCCGCCCGCATATCTCCCGGCCGCCTGGAGCTGGTGAGAGAAAGCAGGATGTGGATCGCGGTGGCGACAATGCCAACGGCTCCGCCGGCTGGACGCGCGACCGCCGCGACGGCTTGGGTGCGGCGGCGGATGCGTACGTAAAGCGTCCGCCGGAGCGCGGTTGTCGGCTCGTGACCGAAGCTGACGGGCTTCGACGCCGGAGTCCAAGATGGTCGGATGTGAGTGACCCGGCGATGGATCTTGCCCGGAGGACCGCTATGTGCGTCAATTCCAGGATCGGTCTTCGTCAGACTGACCGTCGCTATCGGCGCGGCGGGGTGCCCGAAGATCGGTGAGCAGCGCATGCCACCAGATGGTTAACCCGGTTGTCTCGTCGATGCCTGAACGTCAAGCTCCCGACCCCAGCAAATTCAACCCGGATGCGGAACTTCCCTACATGCTTCGGCGGGAAGATTTCGGGCTGGTGATGCAGGACGTCTACGACTTCTTCTTCGATGTGAACAGGCACCTCGTGGACAGGGGATTGAATCGGCTGGACGACATGCTGAGGCCCGCGGCGATGTCAGGGCTCATCTCCGACATGATCACGGCGAGCATGGCGCGGCACTCGCGCGTGCTGGTTGAGAACAGGTACCACAACGGGCATCCGGATCTCATCGTAAATGGCCTTTATGCGAACGACGCGGTGAAGGCCGGGGAGGAAGGCGTCGAGATCAAGAGCACCCGAAAAGCGGGCGGGGCCGTCGATACGCACGGGGCGCGGGAGCAATGGATGTGCGTCTTCGTCTACAAGGTGGACAACGAATCCGAGCCTGCCGCCGAGCGCGCGCCGATGATATTCACCGAGGTATATCTCGGCCATGTCGCGATCGAGGACTTCCGCAGGAATTCCCGGAGCGAACTGGGAACGCGAACCGCTACCCTCGACAGACATGGCATTCGGAAGCTCCGCCGGAGCTGGGTGTATCTGGACACCTGATGGCCTCCAGCTTCGGGATCGCGGCGGTCGCTATTTCGATGTAGTCCGACGACAGCTCCACGCCGATGCTGTGTCGGTCAAGGTGATTCGCCGCCGCGAGGGTGGACCCGGAGCCGGCGAAGGGGTCGAGGATCACGCCTTTCTGGAGCGGCAACGCAGCGCGCACCAGTTGCCGCAGAAATGCCTGCGGCTTCAGTGAGGGATGTGGCGCCAGCCGCCGTTCCGCTGGCCGTGTGGGATGAGACTCGATCACGTCTCCGAACGGTTGGCGTTCCGATTTCCTCCGCAGCCCACCGGTGCCCCATTTCCGCAGGTTGTCCTGCACGCGCCCTTCGATCGGATTGCGGAACAGGAGCCAAGGCTCGGCCATCGAGCGCGGCATGACGGTGATATCGGAAAATTCTTCGTGCGCGTTCTTGGGGCGATCGCCGCCGCGCATGGTCATGACCAGGCGGAAGATCATTCCCCGGCTCTCGAGACCGGTGTCCGCGAGTGCCGAGGCGACGATGTGCGTTACGAGCGGATTCGAGGCGACGAATAGATGGGCTCCGGGAACGAGGACCCGGGATATCGATCTCCCGAAGCGCATGAAGAATTCGCGCATGTGTTCGAGATCAGCCGGGCCCAGAGTCGTGAAACGCGGTAGCGGAGACCGGCGATGGCCGTCGAAGGACGGGGGGATGCGCCATACCCCCCCTTTGCCTGCCCGGAGCTTGCGCTGCTCGACTTCCGTGTATTCGACAAGGCCGTAGGGAGGGTCGGTGATCACCGCATGGATGCTGTTTTCCTCCCGTTGTTCCAGCCAGTCGAAGCAGTCGGCTCGATACAGCGTCGCTTTGCCGTGACGCAGCACCGGTTCGATACTCCCGCTCGGGTTGCCCTGGGGGGCGGTCGTAGGTAAGTCTCGTTCCCGTTTGAGCCGATACCGGCCATGCCGCGTCCGCTCGAACATGTCCGGGCGGAGCCTGAGATACGAGCGCACGGATGACGCGGGCACGTCCCCTATCCTTTCCTCGACCGACCGTCTGATGTCCGAAACACTCGCGTCGCCGCGAGTCGATCCGAGACAAGAGACAATCGCGTCTCGCACGGTGCCGGGTGAGCGTTTCAAATTCGGCACTCCATCGTCCTCCGAGAAAGCGGCCATGTTAGACGTCCAGACGTCTTTGTGCAATGACTCCCTATATGGTGAGAGAGAAAGTTCGGTCTGCGGTGGCTGCTTTCTCCGTGCGGTGTGCAGATACGCAAGTACCGAACACGCTCATGTCGTCGTGTCGCACCGCGCCGCGCGTGCCTTGGAATCGAAGAGGGAGCCAACGGATGATCAGGGTCGTGAGCTGGAACATCGCCAAGCGAAGCGAACCGTGGCGCGAGCTGGCGGAGATGGCTCGGCGGGGAGAGGCGGATGTGGCGCTTTTGCAGGAGGCCGGAAACTCGCCTGGCGATCTCGCGCACCTGTTCCGCTACGAGAATGACATCGGCTGGGACCGGAGCTTGTGCGACCGGTGGCCGCTGGTCGTGCGTTTGTCCGAGCGGGTCGAAGTCGAATGGCTCCGGCAAGTACCTCCAAAGGCCGGAGGCTTCGGGGTGCGCGAGGTCGGAGTGAGCGGCATCGGCACCATGGCTGCCGCGAGAGTAGCGCCACGCGGCCGACCGCAGGAGGCGTTCGTGGCGGTGTCCATGTACGCTGCTTGGATCAAGGCCAATCCTTACACCGGAAAAAACCCCGGGATTGTTTCCGATGTTTCGGCGCACCGCATCCTCTCGGACCTGTCGACCTTCATCGATTACGAAGACCCGTCGCGACACCGTATACTCGCCGCGGGCGATCTCAACATGTTCCACGGGGCGACTGGCCGGAGGCTATCGTGGGTTGAACGGGAGCGCACGGTCTGGGACCGCTTCGAAGCGCTCGGCTTGGCGTTCCTCGGGCCGCAGACGCCGAACGGGCGGCCGGCGGCGTCGCCTCAACCCGATGTTCCCGCGGATACGCGGAACGTCCCGACCTACCGCACCGCAAGGCAATCTCCGGAGGAGGCTAACCGTCAGCTCGACTACGTCTTCGCTTCTCGCGGCTTCGACGAAAGGATCTCGGTGCGTGCTCTGAACGAAATCGACGAATGGGGATCGAGCGACCATTGCCGGCTGCTGGTCGAAGTCGCTCCCGGATAAAGGCGTACAAGACCCGAATTCCCTCACGCTGGCCCCTCTCCGAGGGCGTCCGCCATCGCCAGGCGCCCATCGTTGAGGATGCTGTCGAGCTGCTTCTTGCGCTTTTCGCCAAGCAGTTCCTCCTGGCGGAGCGTGGTCAGCAGATAGACGCCGCGGTAGATGTCCTCGATCAGCGCGAGGTAACCGGGCGGGATCGCGGCCTCGGCGGGCCGGTCGAGCCGCTCCTCGGCGGCGGCGAGGGTCGCGGCGCGGACGAGCTGGCTGGCCGTAACCCCCTGGCGCAGGGCCGCGTCCTCAACCAGTTGCCACTCCGAATCGGAGAAACGGATCGTGCGCGATCGGCGGAACTCGCCCGTGCGCTCGCCGGATTCGTTCGAATTCCCGACGGTTTTTCGAGCGCTTCGTGCCATTTCGCTGCTCCCTTTCGGCCTCGCCTGCGTCCGGCGCGGGCCGGACCGCGCCCGAATCCCGATCCGTCCGACCCGCTCCCGGCCGTGAACCCTCATGATCGCCGTCGCGGTCGCGGCCCTCCGCCGCCTCCCGGCCGACGGTATCGCCGAGCTCCGGGAGAGGGTGAAGACCGTGCCCGGACGGTGTTCACGGGCGGGACGATCCGGCCGATTCCGGAGCATACAATCGGGTTACCGAGCGTATTGCATCGCCATGCGCCGGGCAATCGACCGGTCGCAAAATAGGCATCGATCATCCTGAATGGCCGCCAAGCGTCGCCAGGGGGCGCCAGGCGTACCGGCACGAATGTGTACCGGGCGGCATACGCTCGATCCGCAATGCTCCGGTCGTCTTCAGTCGTCGTCAGGGGTGCTGGAGCGCACTCCAGGGCACTCAAGGGTAGGTGCTGGCGGGCCTTGCAGCGGGCTGCGTTCCGGTGTGGTTCCAAAGCCCGCCCCGGCGGGTCAGAGGCACATATTCTGCGGAATTTTCCAAGGGGGAATCGGTGCCGGCGCGAGCGACGGATCGGAGCCGCCACGGCGCTTGAGTGGCCGTTGTCGGCGACACGACGGAGGGACGAAGTGTCGAGCGCGGTGACGGCGGCATCGGCGGCGACGGCTGCACCAACACGTCCGCGACTGCGGAGGCTGCCGCGGAAGCCGATGACGGCGAAGCCGGTTGTTGTCTCGCGGTTTAGCCCGATAGGAACTCGGGTTTTTTTCCCACATTGGGCTGCCGGTGAATTCCCCGGGATTGTGGCCGAGCGTGGGATGGGTGGACCTGGCGGCTTTGCGTCGCCGGGGCGGTTTCGTAGTCTCGGACTGACGAGGAACAACAAGGAAGAGGCCCGCACGGGCTGATCCCCGCCGGGCCATGGCCGGTTTGCAGCTTCGTTACGAGACGGGGCTTACCGGCGAGGAATACGTTAAGACCGAGGCGTGGCGCGAGGCAAGGCTTGAGCGCTGCCCGAATCACCCGCACGGCGGATGTTCCGTGGGCAGCCACGGCACCTACGGGCGGAAGACCCCGCCCGGTGCGAAGGTTCCCCGCTGGTATTGCCGTGAGAGCCATACGACGATCAGCATGCTGGCCGACTGCCTGTCGTCGCGGCTGCCGGGCACGCTCGACGATCTGGAAGCGGTTGTTGTGGCGGCGGAGAAAGCCGGCAGCCTGGAGGAGGCAGCGAACGAGGTGCGCTGCCCCGAGGACGAAGACGCGATCGAGCTTCCCGGCGCGATGCGCTGGGTGCGCCACCGGCTTCGCCTGGTCCACAACGTTCTTGTCCGTGTCATCGGCCTGATCCCCGACCGGCTGGCGGGCTGCGCGGCCACCATGGTGGCGGTTCGCGAGCGTCTCAACAGCGACAGCGCCTTGATGGCGCTGCGTGGCCTGGTGTCTGAGCAACTGCAGATGCTGCCCGCCCCATTGGGCTTCCAACCCCACGGAATCGGCACGATGAGTCGCAAGGCGGGCTTCCAACACTCGATGGGGCCTGATCCCCCTCCGGCGGCGGCGTAGCGTCATGGTCCCGGGGCCGAAGAGCCCCAGCAACGAGGACCATGACATGAAGGAATCCGACGACGACCTTCGCCAGGCGATCGCGCTGTTCCGATACGGCGTCATCGCCGATCTGGTGCATCTGCCGATGGGCGCCAAGGGCGTCGGCGACAAGCTTCGCGAGAAGGCGAGCCAGACCTATGCCATCCCCGGAACCGACCGGACCCGTGTCGCCGCCGACACCATGCGGGACTGGATCAGGCATTATCGCGATGGCGGCTTCGAGGCGCTCTACCCCAGACCACGTAGCGACCGCGGGAAGCCCCGGCGGCTGCCGGCCGAGGTCGCCGAGCGCCTGGTCACGCTGAAGGTCGACAACCCGACCTGGCCGGTGCGCGCGATCATCCGCGCGGCCGTCGAGGAGGGCATCGATCACCCGCTCGCTCCATCCACCGTGCACCGGCTGCTGAGCCGCGAGGGGCTGTTCGACGGCAAGCCGCCGGACGGCGCCGACCGCCGCCGCTTCGCCTTCCGGGACGCCGGCGAGCTGTGGATGAGCGACGTCATGCACGGGCCGAAGGTCCGGCACGGCCGGAGCCGACGCAAGACCTACCTGATCGCCTTCATCGACGACGCCACCCGGGTCGTGCCCTTCGCCGCCTTCGCCATGGCCGAGAGCGTCCAGGCCTTCCTGCCCGTGTTCAAGAACGCGCTGATCCGCCGCGGCCTGCCGCAGCGCCTCTATGTCGACAACGGCGCCGCCTACCGCTCCCGCCAGCTCGCCCTGATCTGCGCGAAGCTGGGCATCGTGCTGGTGCATGCCAGGCCGTATCAACCAGCGGGAAAGGGCAAGATCGAACGGTGGTTCAGAACGCTTCGCGCCGGCTGGCTCGCCCATCTCGATGCGCCGGTCCTGGACAGCCTCCAGACGCTCAACCGCAGCCTGTGGGCGTGGATCGAGGGCGAGTATCACAACAGTCCGCATCGCGGCCTTGAGGGGCGCACCCCGCTCGAGCAATGGGCACTCGCCTCGGCCGCGGTCCGCTACCCCGACGCCACGCTGGACCTCGACGATATCTTCCTCTTCGAGGCCAAGCGGCTGGTCCACAAGGACCGCACCGTCAGCCTGAACGGCCGCGTCTACGAGGTCGACGCCCTGCTGGTCGGCCACAGGGTGGTGCTGCGCTACGACCCGGATGCGCCGCCGTCGCGGCCGCTCGGCGTGGTGCACGACGGCAAGCCTGTCGGCCAGGCAACCCGCCTCGACGCCTACGCCAACACCGCGGTGAAGCGCGGCCACTACTCCAAGAAGATCGAACCCGACGACCCGGCCCCAGAGCCGCCGCCCTCGCCGCTCAAGATGCGCAAGTTCAAGGAGGACGACTGATGTACCAGCGCCACTTCGCCTTCACCCGCATGCCCTTCGAGACCGTGGCGGAGACCGACGAGCTGTTCGAATCCAGCGCGCGCCGCGAGGCCGAGGCCCGGCTCGGCCACCTCATCGAGCTCAAGGGCATCGGCATGCTCACCGGTGAGGTCGGTGCCGGCAAGACAACCGTGTGCCGGCATCTTACCGCCCAGCTCCACCCCGGCCTGTTCCGAGTCCACTACGTCTCGCTGACCACCGGCAACGTGCTCGACATGTACAAGTCCATCGCCTGGGAGATCGGCATCACCGTCGAGCGCTCGCGATCCTCGGCCCACCACGCGATCAGGACCGAGATCTCGCGCCTCGCGACCGAGGCCAGGCAGTTCCCGGTGCTGGTCGTCGACGAGGCCCATCATCTGCGCAACGACGTGCTGGAGGACCTCCGCCTGCTGACCAACTTCGCGATGGACTCCGAGAACCGCATGTGCCTGATCCTGGTCGGGCTGACCGAGCTCAGGCGGCGGCTGTCGATGGCGGTGCACGAATCGCTCTCCCAGCGCGTCGTCGTCCGCCACCACCTCACCGGCCTCGACCGCGACGAGGTCGAGGCCTATCTGACCCACCGCCTGCGCCTCGCCGGATGCGAGCTGCCGCTGTTCGAGGACGCCGCCGTCGAGGCCCTGTTCCAGGGAACCCGCGGCCTGCCGCGCCAGGTCAACCGCCTCGCCCACTACGCGCTGTCGGCCGCCGCCCTGGAGAAGGCGAAGACGGTCAACGCCGGCCACCTCCAGAATGCCATCGAGGAGCTCAAGCCGTGACCGGCACCGGGGACGCGGCGGCGAACGGCTTCCCGACGCGGGCGCCGGTGGAGCTGGAGGACCGGCCGCGCCAGCAGCAGTGGCTCATCGACGGGCTGTGGGGGCGCCAGGCGGTCGGCATCGTCGGCGGCGAGCCCAAGTGCGGCAAGTCCTTCCTGGCGCTCGACCTCGCCGTCGCGGTCGCCGCCGGCGTCCCCTGCCTGCGCCGCTTCGCCGCCGACGAGCCAGGACCCGTCCTGCTGTTCGCCGCCGAGGACGCCGGCCACATCGTGCGTGCCCGGCTCCAGGGTATCGCGAGCGCCGCAGGCGCCCGGTTCGAGAGCCTCGACATCGCAGTCATCGACGTGCCCGCGCTGCGCCTCGATCATCGCGCCGACCGCCGGCGGCTGGTCGAGACGGTGCAACGCATCCGGCCCCGCCTCGTCGTCCTCGACCCCCTGGTCCGGCTGCACGGCGTCGACGAGAACACCGTCGCCGAGGTCGCCCCCATCCTCGGCTTCCTACGCGACATCCAGCGCCGCTTCGGAGCCGCCGTCCTGCTCGTCCACCACGCCCGCAAGAGCGGCGCCACAAGGCCCGGCCAGGCCCTGCGCGGAAGCTCGGAACTGCACGCGTGGGGCGATTCGAATCTCTACCTGCGCCGACGCGACAGGCAGATCGTCATGACCGTCGAGCACCGCGCCGCCCCCGGCCTCAATGACATCGAGATCGAACTCGCCGATGACGGCAAGGGGCCCGCGCTGCGCCTCCGCCAAGTGGATACTGCCGAGGCCGCGCCCGAGCCCGAAACCGCCGAACGGCGCATCCTCAAGGCGCTCGCCGAAGCCGGGACGCCGCTGTCGCAGCGCCAGATCCGCGAACGCGCCGCGACCCGGCACAAGACCGTCGGCGTCGTCCTCAAAAAGCTCGTCCGCGAAGGACGCGTCCGGCACGACGCCGAGGGGCACTACGGCCTCGCCGCGGGCCAGGCCGAAAAGGCCTCCCCGGCCGCCAACGGCAGCCACCCCGACAACGCCCGGTTCCCGGTTCCCGGTTCCGCCCATCCCTAGGGGTTCGAGGGGGAACCGCTCACGGGAACCACCCTCGCAAACCGCTCGTCAGGCTCCGGCCACGACAAGGCGTCGAGCGATCGGCCCATGGCCGAAAGCTCCGCTTACGGCCATGGATGCACTCAGTCGGGCGGACGGCGGCGGGTCACCCGAAGGGCCGTAGCGCAGCGAAGGAGCCGCGTAGCGGCTTGACGCGCCGACGGCCGGCCGACACCCCCCCACCCCATTAGCGCTAACTTGTTTTTCATGTTGGCGCTCCGTATTTTGGGTCCATTCGTGCTACGGGGAGAATCGGCGGATGGACGAGGACTGGGATGTGGTGTCGTCGTTTCTGCCCGAGGGCTGGCGCGAGCTGGCACGGGAGACCGGCGCCTTGAAGGGTCTGCGCAAGGACAAGTCGCCCGACGCCCTGCTGCGCACGCTGTTGCTGCATCTGGCCTGCGGACACTCGCTGCGCGAGACCGTGGTGCGGGCCAGGCAGGCGAAGCTGGCCGATCTGTCCGACGTGGCCTTGATGAAGCGGCTGAGGAAGTCGGCGGACTGGCTGCAGGCGTTGTGCGTCGCGCTGTTTCGCGAACAGGGGGTCGCGCTGTCGGCGGCCGGCGGGTTCCAGGTCAGGGTGTTCGACGCGACGACGGTGAAGGAGCCGGGCAGGACCGGTTCGCTGTGGCGCCTGCACTACAGCGTGCGGCTTCCCTCGCTGGCGTGCGACTTCTTCAAGCTGACGGCGACGGAGGGCCGGGGCACGGGCGAGGCGTTCGCGCAGTTCCCGATCGGCGCGGGCGACCATGTGCTCGCCGACCGGGCCTACTCGACCGCTGCGGGCTTGCACCATGTGGTGTCCGCAGGCGGTCATGTCACGGTGCGCGTGAACACCGGGGTGCTGTCGCTTCGCACGCGCGACGGCGCGCCGTTCGACCTGCTTGCGCAGGTCACGACGCTGAAGCGCGTCGGCACGGTACGGTCCTGGCCCGTGCTGGCGGTGGGCGATGGCATCGCGGTGCCGGGGCGGGTGTGTGCGATCGGAAAGACGCAGGAAGCCATCAGGCGCGCGCAGCGCAAGCTGCGCAAGGAGGCCGGGCGCAAGGGCAAGCAGGTTCAGCCGCGAACCCTGGAGTTTGCGCGCTACGTCATCGTGTTCACGACCTTCCCGGAAGCGACCTTCACTGCCGCCGAGGTTCTCGAGTGGTATCGCACCCGCTGGCAGGTCGAGTTGGTCTTCAAGCGCTTCAAGTCGCTGGCACAGCTGGGGCATCTGCCCAAGCACGACGACGACAGCGCCAAGGCGTGGCTCTACGGCAAACTCCTGGTGGCGCTGCTGGTGGAAAAACTGATCCGCCACGCCACCTCCGTTTCCCCCTGGGGGTACAGCTTGGAGGCGGCGCCGGCCGCACAGCGCCTGGCGTGACTTCAGATTCATGCTCAACCAGGTCGCGCGCGCCATCGAACCCCATCTGCCGCTTGCACAGGCGATCGACGAATGGAACCAGATCTCCAAGTCCCTCTCCGAACCACCTCGACGGCGCCTGCTCCAGATCGCCGAATACTTCATGGAACAATGTCAAACAAGTTAGCGCATATGCCCCCCCACCCCCTCTCTTCCTTCCGACAATGACCAAACAGCGTGGGAAATCCGCCTCGCCGCCGCGCGAAATAATCCGGCAAATCTGCGGTCAGCTAATCTGGGAAACAACACCGGCAGTGGCGACGCGCGCGGTGATCGCGATGGCGACCGCGACCACGGTCACCAGCGCCGACGCGGTGCATCGTGTCGTGCATGATGATCGGCGCAGTCGCCGACGCGCTATGCGAAGCATGGTGCGGAGGCGACCGACGGGACGGGCGATCGCGAGTCCCGTCGCGGTGTTCGTCGTGCCGATCACGTCGGCGATCATGATCGCCGGCAGCGCCGACGGCGGGAGCGCGCGCGAGGATGGGCGTGGCCGCAGCCGGATGTGCTCACGTGAAAACGGGCCGCGCTGCCACCGCCCGTTGCCGGGGATGACGACGCGGCCCGCGAGGTGCTGCGGTCAGGCGGCCTTCATGACCGGTATGCCGAGCTGCCGCGCGCGGTCCACGAGGTTCTCGGTGATGCCGCTGCCGGGGAACGCGATCACGCCCTTCGGCAGGAGGTTGAGCAGTTCCTCGTTGCGGCGGAACGGGGCGGCGCGTCCGTGGCGGTCCCAATCGGGTTTGCAGACGACCTGGTGGACGCCGTTGCGCTCGGCCCACTGCGCGGCGATCCTCTCGACGCCGGGACCGCCGCCGTGGACGAGCACCATGTCGGCGTGCTTGGCGCGGGTCCTGTCGAGCATGGCGATCACCGCGCCGGGGTCGGCGACGTCCTTGCCGCCGGCGATGGCGACCAGCGTTCCCTGCGGCAGATGCGCGGCGGTCTTGCGGTCCTGCCTCGCGCGGGCGAAGTCGCGGGCGTCGATGGCGGCGGAGGTCAGCGTGCCGGTCTGCGAGACGTTCGATCCGCGCCGGGGCCGCCAGACGTTGCCCGTCTCGGCGAGATAGGACTCGGCGGCGGTGTCGCGCATGGTCTCGAAGGCGTCGCGGCGGTCGGTGAGGCACTGCGCGCGGTGGGTGGTCATCTCCAGTTCGAGCGACTTGATCTCGGTGCCGTCCTGGGCGCGCTGGAGGTCGCGGAGCTCGGGCATCAGCCTGTCGGCGGCGCGGTCGAGGCGGTTGGTCTGGCTGTCGAGCATGTTGACGAAGCCCCACAGCAGGCTCTCGCGCTCGTCGGCGAGCTGGGTGCCGTCCGGCCCGACGCCCTCGGCGAGGATGCGGAACGCCTCGCTCACCGCGTCGATAGCGTCGTCCCGGTCCCAGACCTCGCGGGTGTCGAACTCGTCGCGCTCGGGGGCCGCGCCGAACAGGGCGGCGTGCTCGCAGACGGTCGCGGTGACGGACTGTGCGCCCGCTTCGATGGTGTCGATGTTCTCGATGATGTTCATGACGATCTCCTGTTGGATGCACCGGAGCGTTGTGCGCCGATGTGATGTCTCTTTGGCTCACGCGCGCGCAGGGGAAGCACCCGGCCTTAGGAGGTCTTGCGGCGGATGGTGCGGAAAGCTGCCGAATCTTGGTGCGGAAGATCGCTCCGCGATCTTCACGGTCGGCAGCTTTCACGGTCCGCCGTTAGACCTCCTTGGGCCGGGCCGCAGGGAGCGCAGCGACCGGAGGACCCAGGGCGAATTTATTGTCTGCCCGTCGCGCAGGGTGAGCTGAAGTCGGCGCTGGCCATTCCTTTCTCGATGTGGCAGTGTGCCGCTCATGGCGACGCTGCCGATCCCGGATTCGTCCATTGATCTGCGCGCGGTCACGGTGCGTCCGACCTGGGGCGCGCAGGAGCACCGGCGCTGGGACCGGTTGGTGGAGGAGCACCACTACCTGGCGTTCCACGGCGTCATCGGCAAGGGCCTGCGTCATGTCGCTGTACACGGCGAGACCTGGCTCGCGCTGATCGGCTGGCAGCCCGGCGCGTTCAAGCTGGGCGCGCGGGATCGCTGGATCGGGTGGTCGGCGGAGCAGCAGTTCCGACGCCTGCATCTGATCGCCAACAACTCGCGCTTCGTCATCCTGACGCCTGAGCGGGTGCCCAACCTGGCCTCCCGTGTGCTGGGGCTGAGCCTGCGACGGCTGTCTGCGGACATGCAGGCGGCGCATGGATATCCGGCTCTTCTGGCGGAGACGTTCGTGGACGTCTCGCGCTTCGCCGGCACCTGCTACCTCGCAGCCAACTGGCGCTCGCTGGGACTGACCCGCGGCTTTGCCCGCGAGCCCGGAGGGGCGGCGCGCTGGCGTCACCACGGCCAGCCCAAGGAGGTCTTCGTGTTCGACCTGACAGACGGCGCCCCCGAGGCGCTGAGCCAGACCGAGATGCCGCCAAACTGGGCCACCGAGCAGCACACCGAGCCGATGGCCGCGCCCCGGCTGCGCAGCCTGTTCGAGTGCCTCGGCGAGGTGCCCGAGTACCGCCATGCCCGGGGAAAGCGCTATGCGCTCAACACCATTCTGACGCTTGCCGTCGCCGCCCGCCTTGCCGGCTACCGGGGGGTGAACGCATTCGCCCAGTTCGCCGCCCTGCTCTCCCAGGAGCAGCTCAAGGCGGTCGGTGCCTTCTGGAGCCCGTCCAAGCAGTGCTATACCCCGCCCGCGATCACCACCTTCCACAACGTCCTTGCCGCGCTGCCGCCGGAAACCCTGGACAACGCGATCGGCCAGTGGACCGGCCAGCAGAACAGCGCGCAAGCGCCCGTCGCCATGGACGGCAAGGACCTGCGCGGCGCATCCAAGCAGACCGAGGACGGGCGCAGGATGATGGTCGCAGCGGTGGAGCATGACACCGGCGTCGTCCTCGGCCAGGTCGAGGTCGACGCCAAGAGCAACGAAATCCCGGCCGTGCGCGAACTCTCCGGCGGCCTCGACCTCACGGGCCGGATCGTCACCATGGATGCCATGCACGCCCAGCACGAGACCGCGCGGTGCCTCCTTGGGCGCCGTGCCGACTACGTGATCAGTGCCGTCAAGGACAATCAGGAGACCATCCTCGAAGACCTCAAGGCGATCGACTTCAGCGATGCGCCCTCGCACGAAACCGTCGACAAGGGCCATGGCCGCATCGAGCGCCGGCGCTGCGCCGCGGTCGACCTCTCCGCTGCCGAGTGGGACGGCTATGCCAACCTCCACGGGCGGCGCCAGGCGATGTGCATCGAACGAGAGCGCGAGATCATCAAGACCGGCAAGCGCAGCATCGAGGTGACCTACAGCGTTACCTCGCTTGGCCCAGAGCGCGCCGGACCCGAGGAGTTGCTCGAACTGGTGCGCAACCACTGGCACATCGAGAACAGGCTCCACTATGTGCGCGACTTCACCTACGACGAAGATCGCTGCCGGGCGTACGTGCGCCACCTGCCCAGGAATCTGGCCTGCTTGAGCAACGCGGCCATCGCCATCGTGCGCTGCGACGGCCGCTTCCGCTACGTACCGGAGGCCAACCGGCACTACGCCGCCCGTGCCCAGGAGGCCCTCGACGCGGTCATGATCGCGCCCATCGGCTGATACCGCGCCCCCCACTGCCACGCATGCACGTGCCGCAGGGCGGCGCGGCGAAACCGCTCGGCCCGTCCAGGCCGAAAACGCCGCCCGGCGGCTTCGAGCGACCACCGTGACGTCCATCAGGCAGATTCGGGGTTCCCCCGAAACAGCCGCAGCGTGCGTGATCTCACTCATCCCCAGCCCGCAGCGCGACTAAAAATTGTTCCTGCCGGAGGACCCCGCAGGGGTTGCTGGACCGAGCACGTGTGGGACAATGAGACAGCACAGCGGCCAGCTTTTTCCTCTCCCCCCGCACGGACCCCATGGACCTCTCGGCCGGCACGGCGTCTGCCGGTTGGGCGCCGATCTGCGGACATCCGCCCGTCACCGCCAGAGCGGATGGGTGTCGAGCATCCGGGCGGTCTCGGCGCGGACGCGGGCGGGATCGCCGACCCGGACCGGGCCGCGGTAGTCCTCGCTCAGGTGGATGACGAAGACCGTCGCCCCGGCGGCGAGCACGTCCGGCATGCGGAGCACGTCGCCGACGATCTCGCCGTCGAGACGGATGCGCCATTCGTGGCGGGCGATGCGGTCGAAGTCGATGCGGTCCATGACACTCTCCTCTTGCGACGGTGGCGAAGGCGGGAAGGACTCCCTCCCTCCTCCGAACGGCTTGCCCGTTCGCAAGCTCTTCTCCCCTCCTGGCGCGGCGGCGGACTCCGGACCCCCGGCAAAAAAATGGCGACTGCCGAAGCAGCCGCCAGAGTTGGGAGGGAGGAGAAAGACCCGCTCAGAAGGGGATTCTGTCGCCAGTCTCGTCGCCCTGCGCCGGGTCACCGCCGGCCGGCATCGCCTCGCCGTTCGCCGGCTGGGTCGCGGCCCGGGCGCCGTTGCCGTTCGCGCCGGCGGGCTTGTCCAAAAACTGGACCTTGTGGCCGGGCACGACCAGTATCTCGGTGGAGAAGCGTTCCGAGTCCTCGCCGTCCTTCTTCCAGCGGCGGGTCTTGAGCTTGCCCTCGGCGTGGATCAGCCGGCCCTTCTTCGCGTGGCGCACCAGCATGTCGATCAGGCCGGGCTGGAAGGTCACGACCCGGTGCCATTCCGTGCGGTCCTGGCGCTCCCCGGAATTGCGATCCAGGAAGCTCTCGTCGGTCGCGATACTCAGATTGGCGACACGGCCCCCGTTGGCGAGATTGTTGACGATGACGTCGGCGCCCAGGCGGCCGATCAGTTCGACGCGGTTCATTCCGAAGCTCATGACGATGCTCCTTCAGTTCTCGATGCTGACGATGGTTTGCGAACGACGGGAAGCCGGGACGATCGCTCCCCCCGGCCCCCCGCCGCTCATCCACTCCAAGCGCCCCTCCACCTCCATCACGCCGGAGGGAGCGACGACGCCGGGTCCCAGGGCTCGTCGGCCTGCCCCGGACACCGATCCGGGGGCGCCGCCTCGCCGAAGCCCCTGAGAGGGCGCAGAATTTCAGCGGGGAATCAGGGCTGATCCGCTCGAATTAATCGAGGATTTGGGGTGGTTGCCCCCCGGCGATCTTGCATGAAGGCCGCCGGAGGGCTTGTCTCGGTGACGGTGATATCAACCTGAGACGGCCCCAATGTCGCACAAGCTGTTCCGGCACTCCATCCATTCGAATGCCCGGGTCTGGGCTTTTCTCAAGCGCGTCGATGCGGCGGAGGCGGAGGCCTGCCGAGCGGCCGGCTGTCCGCGCTGCGGCGGCACGCTTCACAGCGCGACCTACCCGCGCAAGCCCTACGGTCTGGCGGTGGATCTTCGGGACGACGCGCGGCGCTTCAGCTTGTGCTGTTCGTCATGCCGGCGCCGCGTGAAGCCGCCGTCGGTGCGTTTCTTCGGGCGCCGCTTCTACGTCGGGGCGCTGTTCCTGGTGGTGAGCGCGCTGGCTGTGGCCGGCGGCGTGCGGTTGCAGACGATCGCGCGGCGGTGCGGGGTTCCGGCCTCGACGCTGAAGCGCTGGCGGCGCTGGTGGCTGGAAGTCTTCCCGCTGACCCGGGAGTGGGGGGCGAAGCGGGGCGCGCTGGCGGCGCCCCCCGCCGACGTGCCGCTGCGCTGGCTGCTGCGCACCATGCGGGGCCGCGGCTTCCGCTCGCGGCTGTTGCGCAGCCTGGTCTGGCTGATGCCGTGGACCGGCTTTTGCGCGCTCGGCGCCGGGCCGGCGGCGCCCGCAGAAAACGTTTCTGTCATGAACGGATAGGGCGCTCTACATGGGCATCTCCCCGACACGGCCAGGGAGAGATGCCGCCATGGACAGCAACAACGGAGGGGGCGACCGCGACCGGTGGGCGCGGCTGCGCTTCGCGGTCGTCGGGCCGTTGCTGGCCTCGCCGCCGCCCACGGGGCAGTTGCGGGCGGAGCTGGAGCGGCTGTCGCAACGCGACTGGGATCACCCGTCCGGCAAGGGGCCGGTGCGCTTCTCGGTGTCGACGATCGAACGCTGGTACTACCAGGCACGGGCGGCGGACCGGGATCCGGTCAAGGCGCTGCGCCGCCGGCCGCGCACCGATGCCGGCCGCGAGCGGGCGATGTCGCCGGCGCTGATCGAGGCGCTGCGCGGCCAGTACCGGGCGCATCCGTCGTGGTCGGGGCAGCTGCATTACGACAACCTGCGGGCGCTGGTCGAGGTCGATCCGGCGCTCGGCCCGATGCCCTCCTACGCGACGCTGACCCGGGCAATGCGCAATCGCGGGTTGGTGCGCCAGCGCCGCCGGCGGCGCTTCGACCGGGAACCCGAGCGGGCGCCGGTCGAGCCGCGCGAGGTGCTGAGCTTCGAGGTCTCGCGCAGCCATGCGCTCTGGCACACCGACTTCCATCATGCCCGGTGCCGGGTGCTGACCGCGTCCGGCGCCTGGCGCACGCCGATCATGCTCGGCTTCCTCGACGACCACTCGCGGGTGGGTTGCCACCTGCAGTGGTACCTGGAGGAGACCGCCGAGGTCTTCGTCCACGGGCTCTGCCAGGCCTTCATGAAGCGCGGCCTGCCGCGCGCGCTCATGAGCGACAACGGCTCGCCGATGATGGCGGGGGAGGTCGAGGAGGGGCTGCACCGGCTCGGCATCATCCACTCCAGGACCCTCGCGGGGGCGCCTCATCAGAATGGCAAGATGGAGGTCCTGTGGGCCTCGGTCGAGGGCCGCCTGATGGCCATGCTCGAAGGCGTCGAGCCGCTCACCCTGAAGACGCTCAACGACGCGACCGTCGCCTGGGTCGAGCAGGACTACCACCGCCGGGTGCACCGCGAGCTCGGCACCACGCCGCTCAAGCGCCTGCTCGACAGCGACGATGCGTCGAGGCCCTGCCTCGGCCGCGACGAGCTCAGGGCGGCGTTCCGCATCACCGTGAAGCGCACGCTGCGGCGCTCGGACGGAACCGTGTCGCTCGAGGGCATCCGCTATCAGGTTCCCGCGCCGTGGCGCCACCTGAGCACGCTGTGGATCCGCTATGCGCGCTGGGACCTGGCCAGCGTTGATCTGGTCGACGGCCGAAGCGGCGAGCGGCTGTGCACCCTCTACCCGCTCGACCGGCGCGGCAATGCCGGCGGTATGCGCCGCCCGGCCGGGCCCGGCGACAACGATGGCGGCGGCAGCGCCGGCGGGGGCGAAGCCGCGCCGCTGCTCAGGCGCATCCTCGACGACCAGGCCGCGACGGGCCTGCCGCCGGCCTGGCTGCCTCACGCCGAAAGCCCCGGGCCGGGCGAAGACGACGATCGGGGAGACCCCTCATGAACCGCGAAATGCTCACGCTGTACGGCCTCAAGTGGAACCCCTTCTCCACCGACCTCCCGGTCGATGGCCTGATGACCACACCCGCCGTCGAGAACTTCTGCCGCAGGGTCGAACGGCATCTGGTGCGCCAGGGCGGCTTCGCCCTGATCGGCGGCCCGCCCGGCATCGGCAAGAGCGTGGCGCTGCGGTTGCTCGCCGAGCGCCTTGAGCGCATCGACAGGTTGAGCGTCGCGGTCCTCACCCATCCGTCCTCCAGCGTCGCCGACTTCTACCACGAGATCTCCGACCGCTTCGCCATCACCATGGCCCACAACAATCGCTGGAATGGGATCAAGGGACTGCGGCAGCGCTGGCTCGACCACCTCGACGACACGCGCATGCGCCCACTCCTGCTGGTCGACGAGGCACAGGAGCTGCCCAACGCGGTGCTGACCGAGATGCGCCTGCTCTCCTCGACCGACTTCGACTCGCGCACCATCCTTGGCGTGGTGCTGGCCGGTGACAACCGGCTGCTCGCAAAACTGCGCACGCCGGAGCTGCATCCCATCGACTCCCGCATCCGCCAGCGCCTCCTCATGACGCGTCCCGAAGACGAGGATCTACTGCGCCTCCTCGACCACCTGCTGGAGGAGGCCGGCAACCCCGCCCTGATGACCGCCGGCCTCAAGGACACCCTCGTCGCCCATGCCGGCGGCAACCCCAGGACGCTCACCGTCATGGCCGATGCGCTGCTCGCCGCCGGCGCCGATCAGGATCGTGAAGTGCTCGACGAAAAGCTCTTCCTGGAGACCTGGGGGGAGCCCACCAAGACCAGGAGAGCGCGCCGGTGAAGGGCTTCCCGACCCGAAGCCCGGCCGACCTTGAGGACCGCCCGAGCCGGCAGCAGTGGCTGGTCGACGGCCTCTGGGGACGCCAAGCCGTCGGCATCGTCGGCGGCGAACCCAAGTGCGGCAAATCCTTCCTGGCTCTGGACCTCGCCGTGGCCGTCGCCGCCGGCGTTCCCTGTCTGCGCCGCTTCGCCGCCAAACAGCCCGGACCGGTCCTGCTGTTCGCGGCCGAGGACGCCGGCCACATCGTGCGCGCCCGGCTTGAGGGCATCGCCCGGGCAGCCGGCGCCAGCTTCGAGACGCTCGACATCGCCGTCATCGACGCTCCCATCCTGCGCCTCGACCATGCCAACGACCGGCAGCGTCTGCGCGAGACCGTGCAGCGCATCGCGCCACGCCTCGTGGTCCTCGACCCCCTGGTCCGCCTGCACGGCGTCGATGAAAACACCGTCGCCGAGGTCGCTCCCATACTCGGCTTCCTGCGCGACCTCCAGCGCCGCTTCGAGACCGCCGTCCTGCTCGTCCACCATGCCCGCAAGAGCGGTGCCAGCCGGCCGGGCCAGGCGCTCAGGGGGTCGTCCGAGCTCCATGCCTGGGGCGACAGCAACCTCTATCTGCGCCGCCGCGACAAGCAGATCGTCATGACCGTCGAGCATCGCGCCGCTCCAGGCCTCGCCGACATCGAGATCGAACTCGCCGATGACGGCGAGGGACCCGCCCTGCGCTTGCGGCGGCCGGTGCCGGCCGAGGCCGCGCCGGAGCCGGAAACACCCGAACGGCGCATCCTCCAAGCCCTCGCCGACGCCGATGCACCGCTCTCGCAGCGCCAGATCCGCGAGCGCGCGGCAACCCGGCCCGCAACCGTCGCCGAAGCGCTGAGCAAGCTCGTCCGCGCCGGGCGCGTCGAACGCGCACCCCAGGGCGGTTACCGCCTCGCCGCCGAAAACGCGGCGCCGCCGGCCGCCGTCAACCACGCGGGCCGCAACGACGCGTTACCGAAAACCGTTACCGCCTCGAACCCCTAGGGAGGCAGGGTAACGGTAACGGGTAACACCCCTCGCCAGCCCCCGTTGCCGCACTGCGTCGAGCGATCGGCCCGTGGCCGGAAGCTTGCTTACGGCCATGGATGCACTCCGTCGGATGGACGGCGGGGGGTCACCCGAAGGGCCGGAGCGAAGCGGAGGAGCCGCGTAGCGGCTTGACCCGCCGACGGCCGTCCGACACCCCCGGTCACCCCACCAGCCGCGAACGATGCCCATCAAACAAACCGATCACCGCGCCATCAGATACCGAGAGCGCGCTCACCCCCCATCGGCGGTTCCGGGAAGAGGCCGGCGAAACCGTGCTCGGGATAGACCGCCGGGCGCTCGGGGCACCGCATCGCACGCGCGTCCTCGATCGTCTCGCGGACGGCGGCGGGGTCGATCCCCAGCTCGGCCAGCAAGGCGCCGGCGGGCAGGTCGGTGGAATGGTCGGACAGGAACATGGCGAAACCTCCTTCGCGGTTGCCGCGCCCGGCCGCGAAGGACCCTCCCTCGCTCTCAACCGGGCTTGCCCCGCGAAAGCGCCTCTCCAACTCCCGGCCGGCCCCCGCGCGGACGCCGGCGCGGTCCCGCCTCCCGCTGCGGCGGGCGGGCAGCGCCGCGACGGCATCGGGCGCGGATCAGTGCAGGGTGGCACCGTTCATGGCGCCGGCGCCGGTGCGCAGGCAGCGCGCAGCCAGCGCCGTCCAGCCGGCGCGGTCCAGACCGAGCGGCCGGTTCAGGGAATCGCAAACGGCCAGGCCATCGGCCCGGTCGAGGCAGACCAGCGCGGTGGGGACGGTGAAGCCGAGGCCCTCCACCAGAATGCGAATCCGCGGGAACTCGCCGTCCGTGTCGGTGACGGGAGCGAAACAATAGACTGGTTCGTCGGGGATGCAGGCGGTCATGGCGGGATTTCTCTTCCTTCGGTGGGATCGGCCCGGCGGGCGCCCGGCCGGCTATACGCATGTCGGGACGGCCGGCGCGCCGGTTGGCAGCGGACGGCGGGCCGGCAGCGCAGCACAGAGTGTGAAAGTATTTCAATAAATCCGGGTTTGCGGTCCGGCCGCCCGTGATAGGTTTTTCGGCATTCCAGGCAGCCCCGAGGTTTACCGCGATGCCCGAGCGACGCTACCGGGAGGTTCAGTCCCGAAGCCAGGTGATGCTTCTGCCGCCCTGTCTGGACGACTACGTGTCCGAACATAATCCGGTGCGCGCGATCGATGCGTTCGTCGGCACGCTGGACCTACAGGCGCTGGGTTTCCAGAACACGGAGGCACACTGCGGCGCCGGTCAGCCGGCCTACGATCCCGGATTGCTGCTGAAGCTCTACCTGTATGGATACCAGCACCGGGTACGCAGCTCGCGCCGGCTCGAAGTCGAGACGCATCGCAACCTGGAAGTGATCTGGCTGTGCCAGGGAGCCAGGCCGAGCTACAAGACGATCGCGGATTTCCGCAAGGACAATCTGGCGGCTCTGCGGGCGACCAACCGGGAGTTCGTGCTGCTGTGCCGGGAACTGTCCCTGCTGGGCGACAGCCGGGTAGCGATCGACGGAACCTTTTTGAAGGCCAATGCGCGTCCCGCCAGCATCCACACCAGGGCGAGACTGGAAAAGGAACTGAAGAGGCTGGACGAGAAGATCGCGGCGTATCACCGGCAGCTGGACGAGGCGGATGCGGACCCGGAGGATGGTGCGGACGGTGGGGAGGATCCGGAACTGGCGGCGAAGATCGAGGCCATGGTGAAGAAGCAGAAGCACAGGAAGGCCCTGCAGGAGCGCCTGCTGGAAAGCGGGGAGAGCCAGGTATCTGAGGTCGATCCCGATGCGCGGACGATGAAGAAGTACGGCAAGTCGGTGGGCGGCTACAACTGCCAGATTGCGGTGGACGACAAGCACAAGCTGATTGTGGCGGAGGACGTGGTCCAGGACGGCAACGATTCAGGTCAGTACGAGCCGATGATGACGAAAGCCTGCGAAGCCACGGGCAATCCCGGACTGATCGGTCTGGCGGATGTCGGCTATTGGAGCGGCGCGCAGTTGAAGGAATGCGAGGACAGGGGGATGGATGTGTACGTTCCAATCCCCACGCAGCTGGGCCGCAAGGGCAAGGGAGATCGGTTCAGCAACGATGATTTTCGTTACGACCCGCAGGACGACACCTATGTCTGTCCGGCCGGGCAGCGGCTGGCTCGAACCAACGAGACCGCCATCAGGCGTGACAGGGGTGACAGGCGGTATTTCGTCTATCGTGCGGAGCGAGAGGTTTGTCGGGGTTGTCCGCTGTCAAGCCGATGCCTGGAAAAGACGAAACCGCGGCGCAGGGTGGAGCGCTGGGAGCATACGGACTGGCTGGACCGGTATCGCAAGAAGATAAGCGCCGCTTCGCCATTGATGCGCAGGCGGGCCGGGCTCGTCGAGCACCCTTTCGGCACCATCAAGCGCTGGGCGGGGATCGATCATTTCCTGATGCGCGGCCTCGAGAAGTGCCGCGGCGAGTTCAGCCTGATGGCGCTGGGCTACAACTTCAAGCGAATGGTGAACGAGCTGGGCGTGGATGCATTCAGGGAGCATTGCCTGCAAAAGCAGCGGACCGCAGCGATCGGTGCGTGATATTGCCGGGGAGACCGTGTTTCCTCGTCATCAAGGGCTGATTCGAGCATAAATTTCGTGTCCTTTGGCACGATGTGGTCAATTCATCGCATTATCCCTCCGCTCGCGGCGACCTGTCCGATCTGGACATCGAAACCGTCATCCGGACGTCCGGACGAATAGAAATCAGCCTGTGGCGAGCTGATACTCTCACACTCTGAGCAGGGAATGGCCCTCTGCCGCGCTGCCGCCGGCTCACCAGGGATTTGCCGTCATCGTCGCCATCGGGCTGATGTCCGCCACGATCTCGACCTCGTGGCGCGCCAGCTTCTCGAAGGCGAGGCAGAGCGCGACGTCAGCCTCACTGTCATAGGGGCCGTGCTCGCGGCCGGAGGCGATCTCGATCACCGTCCAGCTCGGGTCCCAGACCGGGATGCCGCGAAACGCCCCCGATCCTTCGCGGTGCTTGCGCGAACAGGGCTCGCAGCGGGCGGCCTCCGGCGACGGCGCCTCGCATTCGACGCAGCGGCCCCTGGCCCTCCGGTCGGCATAGCGGGCGCGCCGGGCGGCATATTCCGCCTCGCGGTTGCGCCGCCTCCGATTGGCGACGGCGCAGGGCGCGCAACAGGTAGCGCCGCCGAAAGTGGGCGTCTTGCACTTGACGCAGACCCCGGCGGCGCGGCGGGCGTCGTAGCGGGCGCGGGCGGCGTCGCAGCAGGCCCGGCACTCGGCCGCCCCGTTGGCCGGCTTGCCGCAGGTCGTGCAATCGCCCCTGGCCCTCCGCTCGGCATAGCGTCGGCGGTCGGCCTCCCGCTTCGCCTTCAGGTCCCGCCGCCCGGAGCGGGCCTTGGCGCAGGGATCGCAATACGCCTTGCCGTCCGGCGCGGGCGTTGCACATTTGACGCACAACCCGGCGGCGCGGCGATCATGGTGGAGCGTGCGTTTCGCCTGCCGCCTGTCCTCGCGGCACGGTTCGCACATCGACCGGCCCTCCGCGGGCGGATTATGTCCGCAGCGAATGCAGACGCCGGCTGCCTTCCGGGCTTCGCTGCGCCGGCGGCTGCGCTTCCGGCCGGCCCGGCGGCGGGCCTCGGGATTGCGGCCGCCGTAAGGTATCCCCTGGGCCTTCGCACGCTCATAGCGGTCGCGGTCGCGCGCGCGATGCTGCTCGGCGCAGGGCTCGCAGGTGGTGCGCTCGGGAACCGCCTCGGCGCGGCCGCACTTGGTGCAGAGGCCGGTGGCCACGCGCTCGGCGTACACCCTGCGGCAGCGCTCGCGCTCATATTGCTTCGCGCGCTCGGGATCCCGCCGGGGCTTCCTGGCGGCCCGGAGCCGGGCGTCGCGGGCGCGGCTCGCCGCATTCCGCTTCTCGTTGCAGGGCGCGCACAGGCGGCGCTCCGGCAGGGGTTCGGTCCTGCCGCACCTGACGCAGAGGCCGGCTTCGATGCGCGCGGCGGTTCGGTTGGCGATACGGTCGCGATCGCGCGCGCGCCTGACATCGGGATCCCGATAGGCCATAGGTGCCTCCACGGATATGGGAACGAGAAAGGCGGACGCCCCGCCGGCGGCCCTGGCTCCCCGCCCGGTAACGGGGACAGGGAGCGGTCGGCGCCGGGCCGGCAGGGCGTCCGGAAAGGGGGCCGTCAGCCCTTCTGCTTGCGGTCGTGGAAAAGCCCCGTTGCGAGGCAATCCCAGTACTGGACCCCGCAGTTGCGGATGTTGAGGCCGGTGCAGACGATGATCTCGTTGCGACCGGGGCGCATCTCCTTCACCTCCTTCAGGGTGGCGAGGACGCGCTTGGCCTTGCGCCGGCGGCCGCCCTTCGGCGCCTCGGCCACGACGGGCCGGATGTCGCCGTCGAGCATCGACTTGAAGCGCTCGACCACATAGCGGGTGTCGGCGAGGCCGCCGCCGACGAGGTGGGTGAGGAACGTGGTCGCGTTGGGAGCGAATGCCTGGGCGGGCTGCATGATGCCGTCTCCTTCGGGCCGATGAGGGAAAACGGCGGCCGGACGCCCTCCCCCGGACGCCCCGACCGCCGCCCCGATCACGGCCAGGCTCCCCTCTTGCCGGCGCCTCCCGCGGTGGCGGCGAGCGCGTTCCGGCCGGGCGTCCCGGAAAGGAGGAGAACGACGGGCGCGAAGAATCCCGGTCCGCCGACCGGCCCCCGGTTCGCCCGGTGCAAGGCGTATGGGCGCACCGCGCGGACCGACGCGCGGTCGATGCCGCACCTGCGCCGTATCTGCGCGGTTGCGCGCAAAATTGTTCGCGTCTATTGTCGGGCGATGACGGGACGGCAGTTCATCGCGCGGGTCCGGCGGTGGGCGCGGGTCCGGGGCGTGGAGGTGCGCTTCGTCGCCTCCGAGGGACCCGGCTCGCACGGGACGCTTTACGCGGGCGGGCGCAAGACCACCGTCAAGGACCGCAGGAAGGAGATCGGCCGTGGCCTGCTCGGCAAGATGCTGGCCGATCTCGGGATCGACCCGAACGAGCTATAGGAGGACCGATGCCCGACAGCTACAACTATCCCGCCGCGATCGAACGCGACGCGGACGGGCGTCATGTCGTCTCGTTCCCCGACTTCGGCTGGGGCGCGACCGACGGCGCGACACGCGACGAGGCGCTGGCCGAGGGGCGGGACCTGCTGCGCGAGCTCATCGCGGCGACGATGCGCGAGGGCGGCGCGCTGCCCGAGCCCTCGCCCGCCGGCAGACGCCGCCCCCTGGTGGTCCCGCCGGTGCAGACCGCGCTGAAGGCGGCGCTCTACGAGGCGTGGCGCGGGGCCGGGATATCGCAGCGGAGGCTCGCCCGCGACCTCGATGTGGCGGAGAGCGAGGTCCGGCGCATGTTGAACCCCGATCACGCGACCAAGGCGGCGACGATCGAGCGGGCGCTGCGCCGGCTCGGCAAGCGGCTTACCGTGACCGTCGGGGAGGCGGCCTGAGGGGAATGCCCGCTGCCGCCGCCGGCGGGACGGCGGTACGTACTCCCGGCGGGCCATGCGTCCGTGGGTATAGGTGAAAGTGACGGTCAAAGTCTGCACTCGGTTGCTGGCGTCCGCGTTTGGGCGCATCGCCCCGATGCGCCCGCGGAAGAAGTCCGATCATGGAGGATGTCCGAGTGTCCGGCGACGGGCACGGGGTCCGACACGGCATCGGGTTGCGCTGTCGGGGTGCCTGCCGCGAGCGATGACGGGACCGGCCGCACCGGGTTCGCCGATGCTGTCGGCCCGGTCGTCGACGCTGTCGTCGCCGGTGAAGGCGCGCGCGCGGTGCCTGGCACTCGTGTCGCGGTCGCCTTTGCCGGCGATGTCCGGGCATCGGACAGCGGCGAGGGGATCGCCGAAGACGCGCACACGCGGCCGTTCAACATCTTGCGCGCCCGCCCTGCTCGGCTTACGGTACGCGAAATCGGAATCGGCAATGCTCGGCAGCGGTGCGCCCTGCGCGCGGCGGCGGGCCGGGCGGCAGGTTCGGAGGCGGTGCGATGAACATGACGGATGCGCTGTGCGCGATGGGAGCGGCAGTCTCACGGGCGCTGGGCCTGAACGGCACGGTGACCGAAACGTGTTCGCGCGCGCCCTTGACAATCGGAGATGAGGCCGGCGCTATAATAAGCCGGGTCGCCGGGTCGCCGGGTCGCCGGGTCGCCGGGTCGCCGGGTCGCCGGGTCGCCGGGTCGCCGGGTCGCCGGGTCGCCGGGTCGCCGGGTCGCCGGGTCGCCGGGTCGCCGGGTCGCCCTGCCTGCGCGCGCGTTCGCCCTGCCTGCGCGCGCGTTTAGTCATGAGCGCGCCCGCATCGCGGGACCGCTCCCGCCCGCCCGACTCACCGCCTGAACCTTCCGCCGCCTCCGGCCGGCGCTCCGACACGGGCCGGCCCGCTTCTGCATCAGACAGTTTCGGTCCTTCCGCCGCCCGCGCGGCCGCGGGCGTCCGTCCGGCAGCGGATCTTTCCGGCCGCCGGAGTTCCGTCATGCGCCGCGTTTCCCGGGCGCGCCCGGCCCCGGCGTTTCTTTCGGTACTTTCCGCCCTCTCCCTCTTCGCCTCCGCCGCCCATTCCGCGCCGGCCGTTGCGGACGTCCCGGCGGCCCCGCAACTCGCAACGGTGTCGTTTCCCGAGGGCTCCGCGCTCCGCGCCGCCACCTGCGCCGCGGCGGACGTCGCGGACGGGACCGGCAAGGGGAAGGAAGCGGACGAGCCGAAGGGACCGCACCCGGCCGCCGCCCGTCTGGCCGGCCCGGACGCGGCCCTGTTCGAGCTGGACGGCGCCGCGATCCGCTTCCGGATTCCGGAGGGCGCCCACCGCCACCGCCTGCTGCCGGACTTCGAGCGTCCCGCCGACGCCGACGGGGACAACCGCTACGAGGTGACGGTGGTTTCCGGCGAAGCGGGCGGCGGCGCCCCCCTGTGCGCCTTCGCCATCGAGATCGCCGACCGCGACGAGCCGGGCCGGGTTTCGTTGTCGACCCGCCGCCCGCGGCAGGGCGAAGCGGTCGAGGCGTTCGTTGCGGACCCCGACGGGCCGCTCGACGGGATCGCCTGGCGCTGGCAGCGCTCCGCCGGGCGCGACGCCTTCGCCGACATCGAGGGCGCGACCGGTCCCGCCTACACCCCCACCGCCGCCGACACGGGCCGGCTGCTGCGGGCGACGGTGTCCTACCGCGACCGCCACGGCGCGGCGAAAGCAGCCAAGGCTGTAACGGCCCATGCCGTCCTCGGCCCGCGCCTGACGGCCCTGGCCGCCCGCAGCGGGTCGCATCCGTCGGGCGGCCTGAACCCGCCCTTCGATCCTTCCATCGCCCACTACGCCGTGGCCTGCGGCGAGACCGACGTGCTGTCGCTCACCTTCGCCGCCGGCCCTGAGGTCCGGGTGGACGTGAACGGCATCCAGCCCCGCCCGGGCGGGACCGGCGGCGCGGCGGTGCCGGTGACCTGGACGAGCGATGTCGTCGTGACCGTGGCCGCCGCCGACGGCGGCGCCACCCGCTACACGCTGCACTGCGCGCCGCCCGATCTGGCGGGCCTTCTCACCCGCGCCGGCGCGGACCCGGCGCCGGGCCTCTCCGGCATGCGGCTGGCGATCGCCCTGCGCGCCTGGGTCGCGGTGATCGACGAGCACGGCGTGCCCCGCGTCCATCGGCGGGTGTCCGACAGGGAGCATGCCTCGGCGGGCTTCTTCCTGCTCCCGTTCGGCGCCGGAGAGGACCGCAGGTGGGTGCATAGCAGGCCGGTGCCGAGGCCGCCCGGGACACCCAAAGACACGCCGCGGCTCGGCCGGGCCTGGCAGGTTCTCGACGCGGGCCTTTCCCCGATCCGGACGGTGACCGCCGCGCCGCCGCTGGTCACCACGGGGGTGCACGACTTCCGGCTGCTGGAGGACGGGTCGGCGCTGCTGATGACCTACGAGCCGGCGGTGCGGGACTTCTCCCATCTCTCCGGGAGAGGGTCCGGCAGCCCCGGACCCGCGTCGGCGGTCTTCGACGATCCCGAGGGCAAGCCCTGGGGCAAGGCGGTGGAGACCGACGACTCGGCGATCCAGATCGTCGGGGCGGACGGGACGGCGCGCTGGACGTGGAACTCCTGGGGGCGGATGCCGCTGGAGGACTGCGCCCAGCACCGCTTCCCCCGGGACTACGCCCATGTCAACTCGGTGCAGATGACGCGGCGGGGCGTCGTGGCCTCGTTCCGCGGCTGCTCCTCGGCGATGCTGATCGATCCGGCGGCGCCGGCGGGGAGCGAGATCGTCTGGCGGATCGGCGCGAGCAACCTGTCCGCCGGTGACTGGGCCGCCCGGGGCCTTGGGCCCGCGCCCCTTGCCCTGGTTGGCGATCCCGAGGGGGCGTTCTGCGGCCAGCATGCGGCCACCCTGATCGAGGACGGCGTTCCCGAGCCGCGCCTGCTGCTGTTCGACAACGGCGTGCAGTGCGTGACGAACCCGGCCACGGGGGAACCGCTCGGCCGGGCCGGGGGGGATTTTTCCCGGGGGGTGGAATACGCGCTGGACCTCGAACGCGGCGAGGCGGTGTTCGTGCGCGACGCCTCGCTCGGCGGACGGCGCGACGCCCTGGGCGCGATCGGCGGGCATCTGGCCGTGCTGGACGACGGGTCCTGGCTGATCGCCTGGGGGCGGACCGGCAGCGACCCGGCGCCCGCCGCGACCGTGGTCTCGCGGGTGGACCCCGCCACCGGCGGGGAGGGCTTCGCCCTCCTGCGCGCCGGCCTTCCCGAGGGCGTGGCCGGGGTCCGGGCGGTGCCGGTGCCGGCGGCGGCGCTGGAAGTGCCTCCGGAACCCCTGACCGCGGTCTTCCCCGAGGCCGGGCCGCTGGCGTCGGAAGACGGCGATGCGGGCGGGGACGGGGCGGCGGGCCTCGCCGTCGCGGTCGCCTTCTCGCGCCCGGTGGCGGCGTTCGGGGCGGACACGCCCTCCGTCGCGGTCGAGGGCGGGCGGCTGGTCTCGGCGGCGCCCTGGCGGGCCTTCGGCAAGCCCGCCCACGCCTGGCGGCTCGGCATCCTGCCGGAGTCCGGCAACGGTCCCCTGCGCATCTCCCTGCGTCCCGGCGCGGCCTGCGGCGAGGGTGGCATCTGCGCCGCGGACGGAACCCCGCTGACCGGCCCGCCGGCCCTTATGGAAATCGACCCGGAGGTCGGGAAATGAGCCCGGCAAGAACCCCCGGCCGGGGCCGGCAGATATCGAGCGCGATGGTGAACATGATGAGCAACATGATGAAACGGTTCCGGTCCGGCCTTGTCTGCATGACGGCAACGAAAACCGGCCTCGACGCCCTGCGCCCGGTGCTGCTGTCCGCGCTGCTGGCGGGATTCGCCGGCCAGGCGGCGGCTCAATCCATCAGCCCGATCGAAATCTACGAGGGCGAGACCGTCACGTTCATGGCCAGCCGCTCTATTGATTTTTCCGCTTATGGCAGAAAATATCTCCAATACGTTGATGGCGATGGCTCGACGATCTCGCTTGCCGACCTTCGTGCCGGCTACACCTTCGCGTCGGGGGATACGGGCGCGCGTGTCGAGAGCGGTAGCGAAAGCTTATTTAGCTTTCACTCGCAACAGGTAAACGATTTCTCGTTCACGATAACGGCCGCTGCCGACGCGGTCGATCAGGATGAGACTCTGATTCTTTCACTCCGTGATTACTACGATACTTGGAGCTTCACGGCCATCACCCTCAGGGACGGCGCGCGCCCGGTTTCGGCCACCGACGGCGTCACGGTCTCCGAGTCCTCCCTCGCCCTGACCGAGGGTCACGCCTCCGACGGCGAGGGCAGCTACACGGTGGTGCTCGACACCGACCCGGGGGCGACGGTGAGCATCGCGGTGTCTTCGGACGACACCAGCGCGGCGACGGTCTCGCCGTCGACGCTGACCTTCACCGGCGGCGAGTCGGGCACCTGGGGCACGGCGCAGAAAGTGACGGTGACGGCGCAGGAGGACGGGGACGCCGCGGGCGAGACGGTGACGGTCAGCCACGCGGCGACGGTCTCCAGCGACTCCTCCAACGCCTATCACCAGATCGCGATCTCCGACGTGTCGGTGGCGCTCACCGACGCCGGCCACGGCGTCCTCGTGAGCGAGTCCTCCCTCGCCGTCAATGCGGGCGCAAGCGCCACCTACAAGCTGCGCCTGAAGAGCCAGCCCGGGGGCAGCGTCATCATCGCCCCGACGAGTTCGTCCACCGCCCGGGCAACGGTCAGCCCCGCCACGCTGACCTTCACCAACGCCGACTGGGACCAGGAGCAGACCGTGACCGTCACCGGCGCCGACGGCGCCAGCACGGGCACGGCGACCGTCAGCCACGCGATCACGACCGCCACCAGCGCCTACCCGGCCACGCAGTCCATCGCCTCGGTGACGGTGGCGGTGACGGCGGTGACCCCCGCCAACACGGCGCCTGCATTCGCCAGCGACACCCTGACCCGTTCGGTTGCGGAGAACAGCGCGTCGGGGACGAACGTGGGCGCGGCGATCCCGGCGGCGACGGATGACGACGGGGACACGATCACCTACACGCTGGAGGGCACGGACGCGGCCTCGTTCGCCTTCGACGCCTCGACCCGGCAGATCACCACCGCGACCGGCGTCGACTACGACCACGAGGCGAAGTCGAGCTATTCGGTGACGGTGAAGGCGGACGACGGCAACGGCGGGACGGACACGGTGGCGGTGACCATCACCGTGTCGGACGTGGAAGAGCCGCCGACGGCGCCGGGCGCGCCGACGGTGAGCGCGACGGCGGGCTCGACCACGGGGCTGGACGTGGCCTGGACGGCGCCGGCCAACACGGGCAAGCCGGCGATCACGAGCTACGACCTGCAATACCGCGCGGGGTCGAGCGGGACGTGGACCAACGGCCCGCAGGACGTGGCGACCACCTCCTCGGCGATTGCAGGCCTCACCGCGGGCACGTCCTACGAGGTGCAGGTGCGGGCGACCAACGCCGAGGGCGACAGCGACTGGTCCGCCAGCGGGTCGGGCACGACGAACAGCCCGGCCAACACGGCCCCTGTGTTCGGCAGCGAGACGCTCACCCGCAGCGTGGCGGAGAACAGCGCGTCGGGGACCAATGTGGGCGCGGCGATCCCGGCGGCGACGGACACGGACAACGATGTCCTGACCTACACGCTGGAGGGCACGGACGCGGCGTCGTTCGCCTTCGACGCCTCGACCCGGCAGATCACCACCACGACCGGCGTCGACTACGACCACGAGGCGAAGTCGAGCTACTCGGTGACGGTGAAGGCGGACGACGGCAACGGCGGGACGGACACGGTGGCGGTGACCATCACCGTGTCGGATGTGGACGAGCCGCCGACGGCGCCGGGCGCGCCGACGGTGAGCGCGACGGCGGGCACGACCACGGGCCTCGACGTGGCCTGGACGGCGCCGGCCAACACGGGCAAGCCGGCGATCGCGAGCTACGACCTGCGCTACCGCGCGGGCTCGAGCGGCGACTGGACCAACGGCCCGCAGGACGTGGCGACGACCTCCTCGGCGCTCACCGGGCTGACCGCGGGCACGTCCTACGAGGTGCAGGTGCGGGCGACCAACGCCGAGGGCGACAGCGGCTGGTCCGCCGCCGGCACGGGCACCACCAGCACGCCGGCCAACCGGACGCCCGTGGTGGACAACATGATTGCGGACCAGACGGCGACGGAGGGGACGGCGTTCAGCTTCGCGTTCCCGTCGAACACCTTCTCGGATCCGGACACGGGCGACACGCTGACCTACACGGCGCTGCTGTCGGACGATTCGGCGCTGCCCACCTGGCTCACCTTCACGCCGGCCACGCGGACCTTCTCGGGCACGCCGGCGGCGGCGGACGCGGGCACGCTGTCGATCAAGGTGACGGCGAGCGACGGCAGCCTGTCGGCGGAGGACACCTTCACGCTGACGGTGAACGCGCTGCCGGTGTTCACGGTTTCCATCGCGGACTCCGCACCGGAGTCCGACGGCACTGTCTTCTGCAGTATCATCAGGGGCGGCACGCAGCCGGCGTCGCTGACGGTCAACTACCGGGTCAGCCAGACCGGCGCCTTCCTGGCCTCCGGCGAGGCCGGCGACAAGTCCTTCAGCCGCGGCACGGGAACGATCGTCAATGTCGACATCGCGCTGGACGACGACAGCGTGGACGAGCCGGACGGCACGGTGACCTGCGCGCTGCGGACCGGCACCGGCTACAACCTGGGGGCGACGTCCTCGGACACGATCGCGATCGTGGACGACGACCCGACGGTGGTGAGCCTGGCGCGGGTCGGCACGGGCCCGGTGACCGAGGGCGGGACGGCGGAGTTCACGGTGACGCTGGGCCGCGCGCTTGTGGCGGGCGAGACCATCGACGTGCCGCTGTCGGTCTCGGGCACGGGCGTGACCACGGCCGACTGGAGCCTTGCAACGAAGACCGGCGACGGCCTCAACACCGGGGTGACGCTCTCGGGGACGACCACGGCGACGCCGCAGGTGCGCTTCTCGGGCGCGGGCGCGCAGACGGCGACGCTGGTGCTGACGGCGGTTGCGGACGGCGTGACCGAGGCCGGGGGCGAGACGATCACGGTGGAACTCGGCCCGGACGGCACGGGGACCAACGGCTTCGACCGCACGGCGCTCTCCACCAACGTTGGCGGCGGGGCGGACCCGCACGGCACGAACGACGAGTTCGACCTCACGGTGAACGACCCGGTGGTGCCGGTGGTCTCGATCGCGCTGCCGAGCGTCGAGGGCGTGAGCCGCAACATGGCGGGTCAGCAGGTGTACGAGGAGACCGGCGGTCCGGGCGGCCTGACCTTGAGCTTCGACGTGAGCCTGACGCCGGCGCCCTCGGCGGCGCAGTCGGTGTGCGTGCGGGTGACGGAGACCGGCGGCAGCCGGATTGCGTCGACGGACAAGGGGGTGCGGACGGTGAGCGTGCCGACCACGGGGTCGACGGCCCTGTCGCTCACCTGGACGGACACGGCGGCGGACGACGCCGACAGCACGATCACGGTCGAGGCGGTGGCGCCGTCGGATACGGCCTGCTCGCAGACCGGCTACACGGTGTCGGCGACGGACGGCTCGGACGAGGCGCTGGTGGTCGACGACGACCCGACCACGGTCGAGCTCACCGGCTCGGACCTCTCCATGTTCGAGGGCGACGCCTCGGACACGGCGGTGCTCACGGTGACGCTCGGGCGGCAGCTGGTGGCGGGCGAGGTCGTGGTGGCGCCGCTGGTGCTGGCGAGCACCACCGGGGCGCGGCTGCCGGGGAGCACGGACGGCGGCGGCGACCCGGACAACGACTTCACGGTGTCGGTATCGGGCACGGGCGTGGCGCTCACCGGCGCGGACTCGGCCAATCCGACGCTCACCTTCACGGGCCACGACACCAACACGGTGCAGACGGCGACGGTGACGCTGGCGCCGGTGGCGAACCGCGACGACGGCGACTCGGCGGACGAGGCCATCACCGCGCGGCTGGCAAGCAACAGCGTGCTCAGCGCGAGCGGGACGGACACCAACGTTGGCGGCGGGGCGGCGCGGCACGCGACGAACTGGCAGGCGAGCCTGACCGTGGTCGACGACGAGGGCGGCGGCATCGCCTTCTCGGCGGGCACGCTGCGTCTTCTGGAGACCGGCAGCGCGACCTACACGGTGGTGCTGGACGCACAGCCGACCGCGAACGTGACCATGACGATCACGAAGGGCGGCACGAACAGCGGGGCGGCGAATGTGAGCTCCACGTCGCACATCTTTAACACCACCAATTGGAACACGGCGGCGAACATTACGGTGACCGGCGTGGACCAGTCGAACGCCAACGCCAACCGCGAGCTGACGCTGAGCCATGCGTTCACCTCGTCGGACAGCCGCTACGGCGGCATGAACCGCATGGTGGCGGTGAAGGTGGACGACGCGCCCGAGGTCGAGGCGTGGGAGGGCTGGAAGTGGAACCACGGCGCGCTCGATCCCAACCGGAAGATGGAGCGCCCGCGGACCGTCACCTCGACGCCGGGCCTGTCGCTGGGGCAGGACATCGTTGCCGGCCCGCTGGACTACGTGATCCGGCTGTCGAACCGCCCGGCGACGGGGGGCACGGTGACGGTGACGGCGACGGTGGGGGATTCGAACCTGGCGGGGATTTCGCTGACCCCGAACGGGACGCCGCAGAGTTCGCTGACGCTGACCTTCTCGGACCGCGACCCCGCCCCGCACTGCAACAACGGGCTCGGCAACGACGGCGAGGACTATGACAATACGGCGGAATCGTCGTGGCAGTGCTGGCGCCGGGTCTATGTGCACGACCTCGCGGCCGGCAAGACCGGGGTGCTCGGCTGCACCGACATCACCCATACGGCGACGGGCGGCGGGGTGCGCGGCATGACCGGCCCGCACAGCTGGTCCGTCGGCACCATCCGCGCCCATATGATGAGCCAGAGCCGCCGGGGCGCGGACGGGTATGAGTTCCGCTGCCCCATGATCACCGGCAAGGGGTCGAGCCCGGGCATGGGCAGCACGTCGAACGCGCCGCTCCAGGTCTCCGGGCCGCCGACGGAGCCGGTGTCGAACCTCCAGCTTGCGGCCGTGGACGCATCGAGCGCAAAGGCGACCTGGGACGCGGTGGCGGGGGCCACGGGCTACCGGGTGGAATGGGAGGCGACGGACGGCCTCAACGCGGCCGCCGGTGTCCGGGACGGGGTGACGGAGACCGCGTTCACCATCGCCCACAACATGCCCGCGGCGACGTCGCTGACGGTCAAGGTGCTCCCGGAGCATGTGGACGGCGAGGGCCGGACGCAGGCGCTGGATGCGCTGGCGGGCACGGCGGTGCTGGCGCTGGGGTCGGGGCCGTCCGATTCCGTCGCGCTCCAGGACGCAGCGCCCCAGGGTCCCACGGAGGCCGCGCTCAAGGCCTGCGTGTCTGACGAGCTGATGGCGACGGCGGAGCGGCTCTACGAGAGGAACCGGCAAAAGCCGCCGCACCATGCGGAGAACTGGTTCAGCGTGCTGATGGCGTTCGGGCAGCGGACGCCCGCGCAGTGGACGGCGGACAACCGGCTGCTGACGCCGATGACGGCGGCCTCGGCGCGCCAGCGCGGCTGGCGGCGCTTCGGCGACGCGCTGGAATGCCTGGAGACGGCGGCGCCGGGGGTCGAGGTCCCGTCGGCCGAGGGCGACGGGGATCCGCTGCCGTCGGTGCGCATCGCGGCCGGCAAGGCGGTGACGGAAGGCGCGGCGGCGTCGTTCACGCTCGAGGTCCAGCCGGCGCCTGCGTCCGACCTCGCGGTGACGGTGGAGGTCGCCGGGACCGGCGCGGTGCTGGCGGCGGCGGCGCTGGGAACGCGCACGGTGACGGTCCCGGCGGGCAAGACGGAGGCCGCGTTCACGGTGGCGACGGCGGACGACGACACGGACGAGCCGGCGGGCGCGGTGACGGCGACGGTGGCGAAGGGCGACGGCTACGCGGTGGACAAGGAGAATGGCGGCGCCTCCGCCACGGTGGCGGTGGCGGACGACGACGCCACGGCGGTGGCGCTGTCGGCGCCGGCGGGCGACGTGCCCGAGGCGGGCGGCAGCAAGACCCTCACGGTGACGCTCGGACGCGCGCTGGCAGAGGGCGAGCGCCTGACGGTGCCGCTGCTGTTCGGCGGCGCGGCGACCTTGGGGAGCGACTATACCCTGGCGGCGCCGGAGACGGCGCCCCAGGGGGTGGCCTATGCCAACCTTGCCAGTACCGACAAGACGAACCCGCCGGCCCTGACCTTCACGGGTCCGTCGGCGGCCTCGGCGACCGTAATCCTGACGGCGACGGCCGACAGCGCGGCGGAGGGCGAGAGCGAGACGGTGACGGTGGGGCTGGGGACGCTCGCCGCCACCGGCCTCGGCGGCGGGGCCGAAGGCTCCGGCACGGTGCGCTTCGCCATCCTGGAGCCGCCGCCGGAGATATCCATCGCGGCGAAGACGGCTTCCATCACGGAAGGCGCGGACGCCGCGTTCACGGTGACGGCGAGCCGGGCGCCCGGCGCCGACCTCACGGTCAGGCTCACGGTCTCGGAGTCGGACGGCCCCGGATCGCAGTCCGGGACAAGCTCCGACTTCGTGGCGGCGGACCACGAGGGCGCGGCGACGGTGACGATACGCAAGGGCGAGACCGAGGCCGCGTTCACGGTGGCGACCGTGGACGATACGGCGGACGAGCCCGACGGGACGGTGACGGCGACGCTCGCCGGGGACGGCGAGAAGGGGCTGCGCTACACGGTGGCGGCAGCGCCCAATGATGCGGCCTCGGTGGCGGTGGCCGACGACGACGCGGCCTCGACCCTGCCGATGCTCTCGATCGGCGACGTGACGGCCAACGAGAAGGACGGGCTGATGTGGTTCACGGTCCGGCTGTCGAAGCCGGCGGGCAAGCCGGTCTCGGTGAACTACCGCACGCGCCAGTCGACGCCGGTCTCGGCGCGCGAGGGCGTGGACTATCTGCGGGCGGGCTGGCATCTCGACTTCGGGCCGACGGACACCGAGAAGCGGTTCTGGGTCTATGTCTACAACGACAACCACAACGAGGACCCGGAGACCTTCGAGGTGGTGCTGTCGCGGCCGAGCGCCGGGTTGGGCGTCGCGGACGGAGTTGCGGTGGGCACCATCGTGAACTCGGACCCGATGCCGGCGGCGTGGCTGACGCGCTTCGGGCGCACGGTGGCGGAGCAGGCGCTGGACGGCATCGCGGGCCGCATGGCGGCGCCGCGCACGCCGGGGGCGCAGGGCACCGTCGCCGGGCAGGCGATCAGCCTTTCGACAGGCTCAAGACAGGCTCTCGATCCCGGCAAGTCCGGGAACGGCGGGACAGGTCCCGGCGATACGGGCAAGGTCGTGTTCGTCGGCCCGGACGGCAAGGCGCTGTCCGGCAACGGCCTCTCCGGCAACGGTATGGCCGGCTTCGGATCGCAGTCCGGGGCAAGCCTGGCCGGCTTCGATGATCGGGCCGGCGGATTCGGCCCCGGCTTCGGCGGCCATAGCGACCGCTTCGGCGCCGATGGCTTCGGCAACGCCCACGGGTTCGGCAGCAGTAGCGGCCAATCGCAGACCATGACGATGCAGGAGGCGCTGCTCGGCAGCAGCTTCACGGCGACGGGGGCGAAGGACGGCGCGGGCGGCAGCCTGGCCTTCTGGGGCCGGGCGGCGCAGGGCAGCTTCGACGGGCGCGAGGGGGCGTTCTCGCTCGACGGCGATGCCACCACGGCGATGCTGGGCGCGGACTATGCGCGCGGCAACTGGCTGGTCGGGCTGGCGCTGATGCAGAGCGCCGGCGAGGGCGGCTACCGGGATACGAATCCCAAATCCCGCGCTACGTCGCAGCTCTGCGAGGAGAACGATAACGGCGACATGGACGAGGATAGGGTGGTCCTGTGCAAGGAGGCTATCCGGGAGGGCGACGGCAGTGTCGAGGCGTCGCTGACGGCGGCGGTGCCCTATGCGGCGTTGCAGGCATCGGAGCGCCTCAAGCTCTGGGGCGCGGCGGGCTACGGCACGGGCGAGGTGACGCTCAAGCCGCAGGTGGGCGGCAACTACAGGGCCGACATCGACTGGACCATGGCGGCGGCGGGCCTGCGGGGCGACGTGATCGCGCCGCCCAAGGAGGGTTCCGGTCCCGCCCTTGCGGTGACCTCGGACGCCCTGTGGGCGCGCACATCATCGGACAAGACGCGCGATCTTGCGGCGTCGGAGTCCGACGTGACCCGGCTGCGGCTCGGGCTGGAGGGGAGCTACCGCGTCGCCCTCGAAGAGGGCGGCAGCATCACGCCGAAGCTGGAGGTGGGCGCGCGCCATGACGGGGGCGACGCCGAGACCGGGTTCGGGGTGGAGTTGGGCGGCGGCATCGCCTGGGTCGATCCTTCGCTCGGTCTCTCGCTCGATCTCTCGGGCCGCACGCTGATCGCGCACGGCAACGACGATCTGGAGGACCGGGGGTATTCGGCCTCGCTGGCATACGACCCGGCCCCGGCGACGAAGCGGGGTCCGTCGCTGACGCTCACCCAGGACTGGGGCGGTCAGGCGCAAGGCGGGTTGGATGCGCTGTTTACCCCCGACCCGCTGGAGGACCGCACCGGCAGCGGCGAGGCGGCCTCGCGCTGGGCCATGGAAGCCGCATACGGCCTGCCGGTCCTCGGCGGGCGCTTTACCGGCAGCCCGCATGTGGGCTTCGGGCTCGCCACGGCGGCGCGCGACTACACCATCGGCTGGCGCTTGACGCCGGAGGCCGCGAGCGCGCCCGATCTCTCTTTCGGTCTGAAGGCGGTGCGAAGGGAGAGCGATGCCGCAGCGGCGGAGCACAGCGTCGGGTTCGAGATCACGGCGAGGTGGTAAACGACGGGCGTCGGATGCGCGGTGCCGTGGAGACGGGCGACGGGATCCGGGCATGGCTCTTCCTGCGCTGCGTCCCGGAATACGAGGCGGCGTGGCGGGCGCGGGCCGGACCCCCGGCCGCGCTCAACACGGCTACCGAGCCGGGAGGACAGGACGCGTTCCCGATCCGCGTCCAGACGCGGGCCGACCGTAAGCGCCGCGCCGTCACCCTTGTTGACGGGTGACGCCCGGGATTGTCGGAGCGAAGTTCCAGGGTAAGCATCCGGCGGGGACCGCAGACGGTGAATCGCGGAACGTGACGGGGAGTTCCAAGGTGGGCAGGCGAGTGACGCTCAGCCCCACGGTGACGCTGTAAGCGCCGCGCCGTCACCCTTGTTGACGGGTGACGCCCGGGATTGTCGGAGCGAAGTTCCAGGGCATGAGCTCGTCGATGCGTGACACGGGGTGCATGTCGACGATCCGGCGCAGGGTGTCGGTCAGGTAGACCTGCGGATTGATGCCGTTGAGCCTGCAGGTGCCGATCAGGCTGGCACACCGCGCCCATGTCCTGGCGCCGTCGTCGCTGCCGGCGAAGAGCGCGTTTTTCTTTGTGAGCTTCGTAAGCATCCGGCGGGGACCGCAGACGGTGAATCGCGGAACGTGACGGGGAGTTCCAAGGTGGGCAGGCGAGTGACGCTCAGCCCCACGGTGACGCTCACGGTGGACCGCGCAGAGACGCGGCCTCGGCCGCAGGGAAGACGGTGTCTCTGGTGAGGTCCGGCTTAGGCGGCCAGGGCCTGGTGCTGGGCTGTCTTCCAGTTCCAGGGCAGGAGCTGGTGCAGGTCGCTTTGCGGCAGATCGGCAATCTGTCCGAGAACATCGGCGAGCCAGGCCTGGGGATCGACATCGTTGAGCTTGGCGGTGCCGATGAGGGTGTACATCGCCGCCGCCCGCACTCCGCCGCGATCGGAGCCGCAGAACAGCCAGGATTTTCGTCCCAAAGCGATGACCCGAAGCGCCCTCTCGACAGCGTTGTTCGTGAGGCAGATCTGGCCGTCATCGAGGAAACGGGTGAAGCCGTCCCAGCGTCTGAGCATGTAATCCATCGCCTTGGCGACAGAGGCGTGGCGCGACAGCCTGGCACGCTCCGTGCGCATCCAGTCCTCGAGATCGGCGACGAGCGGCGCGCTCGCCTCCCGGCGCACGGCAAGGCGCTGATCGGCACTCTTGCCGTTGATCTCGCGTTCGATGTCGAACAGCGCGTCGGTCCGCTTCACCGCCTCCATCGCCAGCGGCGAGATCGGCGGCGCCTGCTCGCCGCGCCTCTTGCTCGCCGCGATATCGGCAAGCTCGTAGAACTTCCTCCGACTGTGAGCCCAGCACAGGGCCTCGATCACGGCTCCCGGCGAGCGGCCCGGCACATAGAGCCGGTTGAAGCCAGCATAGGCATCGGCTTGAAGCACCCCGGCAAAGGTCTTCAGGTGCTCGACCGGGTGATTGCCCGAACGGTCGCGGGAGTATCGGAACAGCACGGCCGGCGGATCCGGACCGCCGAACGGCCTGTCGTCACGCACATAGGCCCAAGCCCGCCCGGTGACGGTCTTGCCCTTGGCCAGCACCGGGACGGGAGTGTCGTCGCCGTGCAAGCGCCGGGCCGCAAGCACGTGATCGGCGATCAGGTCATGCAGCGGTTTCAGCGCCACGGCGCAGGCCCCGACCTGATCGGCCAGCGTCGACAGGCTCAGGTCGACCCCCTCGCGCGCGTAGCGCTCGCGCTGCCGGTTCAACGGCTGGTGCTGGCCATATTTCTCGAACACGATCGTCGCCAGAAGGTTCGGACCCGCCCAACCTCGCGGCACCGCGTGGAACGGCGCCGGCGGCTGCGAGACCTTCTCGCAATCGCGGCAGGTGAACTTCTCGCGGATCGTCTGGATCACCTTCCACCGGCGCGGGATCACCTCAAGCGTCTCGGTCACGTCCTCGCCGATCTTCGACAGCCGCTCCGACCCGCAGCACGCGCACGATGTCGGTGCAGGAACCACCACCCGCTCGCGCGGCAGATGCTCGGGGAAGGGCTTGCGCGACGGCTTGCGGCGCGTGAACCCCTTGACCTGGGTGGTCTCGGCCGCGGCTTGCTCGGCCGCGAGATCGTCCTCCGTCGCGTCCGCCGTCAGCTCGTCGAGCGCAAGCTCCAGTTGGTTGAGGAGACGCACCGTGCGCTCCGAGCGCTGCCCGTAGAGCGCACGGCGCAGCTTCTCGACCATCAGCTTCAGCGAGGTGATCTGCTCCTCGGCCGCCGTTGCCCGAGCCTCCGAGGCCGCAAGCGCCGCCTCGAGAGTTTCAACGTCGCGTCGGGCCGTGACCGTCATGGCCGGGAATGAATCAGATTCGCAGCCTCACGGCAATTGCCAATCGCGCAGGGTGATTCGCCCGGCCTCAGCCCACCCGCGACGGGCGCCAAGTGCGAACCGGGTTGCGCCACTCGATCCCCTCAAGCAGGTAGGCGAGCTGCGCCGAGCTGATCGACAGTGCGCCGCCCGATGCCGACGGCCAAGTGAACCGGCCCCGCTCCAGGCGCTTGGCGTAGAGCGAGAACCCGAGACCGTCATGCCACAAAATTTTGACGAGATCGCCGCGGCGTCCGCGGAACACGTAGAGATCCCCCGCGTGGGGATCGCGGCCGAGACCCTCCTGAACCTGAAGCGCCAGCGTGTTCATGCCACGGCGCATGTCCGTCACCCCGGTCGCCAACCACACCCGCACGCTGCCCGGGACCGGGATCATCGGCGCTCCACGACCGCAAGCACCCGCGCCAGCGCAGGGGCATCCACCGTTCCGTCAACCGTCACCCGCACGCCACCGGAAAGCGCGATCTCGATCCGCCCGGCCGCCGGCGCTGCGCCGAAGTAGCCGTCCTCCGGCGGTGCATCGCCCGACGGCGTGACAATCACCGGCACGAACCCGCCGCCCCCGGCCTCGCCATCCTCCTCGCGAAACCGACGTCGCCAATCGAACACCAGATTGGCGCGCACGTCGTTGCGCTTCGCCACCGCCGTCACCGTGGCGCCGGGCGCGTAGCTCTCCGCAACGATCCGCCGCTTGTCGGCGTCGCTCCACTTCCGGGCCCGGCGGCGTTTCCCGGCCTCGGCCTCGGCACCCAAATTCGCCTGCTGTTCATTCGACATCCGCGATCGCCTCCGTCTGCTCCACGGTGGGCACCACGGTGCCCACCACCGATCGCGAACACTCGCCGATTTTCAGCTTATCGCACAGACGGTCCCCGCCGGATGCTTACTGAGCTTCACCGGGCGGATGAGGTTCTCGATGGGGTTGGTGTCCATCTCGATACGCCCGTCATGGAGGAACCGGCACAGGCCGTCCCAGCGCTTGAGGGCATATCGGATGTGCTTGGCGAGTTCGGACGCGCTGGACAGACGGTCGAGCTGGGCCTCAAGCCAGGGCCGCATGGCCTCGACGATCGGTGCCGACAACTCCTGCCGCGCCTTCAGCCGAAGCTCCGGCGGGTGGCCGCGCACCATGGCCTCGATCCGGTACAGCGCCGCGATCCGTTCGAGGATTTCCTCGCACACGGGCGAGGCCGTGCCGCGCTGGAAGTCGACGAAGCGTCTCCGCCAGTGGACCCAGCAGTAGGCAAGCACCCATGGGCTGACCGTCTGCTTCGGATCGCCGAGCGCGTCGTACACCCTGTAGCCGTCCACGTGCAGCGGGCCGCCGCCGGTGTAGCCCCGCATCAACTCAAGAGCGACCTTCGCACTTCGATGGCGCGAGTGGTGGAACACCACGATCGGCGGGTCGGCCCCGCCATAGCCGCGCTGATCGCGGGCGATCGCCCACAGATAGTCGAGGCGCGTCTTGCCGGTCCCCGGCGCCATCACCGGCACCGTGGTCTCGTCCATGAACAGACCGTCCGACGCCTTGAGGTGCTCGATCATCCGGTCGATCACCGGGGCCAGCACCTGCATCCCGCGCCCCGCCCAGTTCCCCAGCATGGTGCGGTCGAGGTCGATCCCCTCGCGACGGTATGCCTCGCTCTGACGGTAGAACGGTTGGTGATCGGCGAACTTGGCGACCAGCGTGTGCGCCACCAGCGCCTCGGTCGGCAGGCCGCGCGGCACCAGATATTCCGGCGCCGGCGCCTGGGTGCTCTGTTTGCCTTCGCAGGCGCGGCAGATGTATTTCGGCCGGATCGTCACCAGCACCCTCAACTTCGCCGGCACGACGTCGAGCCGCTCGGTGCGGTCCTCGCCGACCTTCACCATCTCGCCGCAGCCGCAAGGGCACTCCGCGCTCTCCGGCTCGATCACCTTCTCGAAGCGTTCGAGGTGCTTGGGCAGATGGCCGAGGTTGCGATTGGTCGGCTGTGGCTTGCGCCGCTGCCTGCCGGTCGCCGCGTCGGCCTTCTCCTGGGCTTCCGCCAGCATCCCCTCGGCGACCGCGATGTCCTCGAACAGCGGCAGCCGGTCCTGATCGGCATGGCGCTTCTCCGAGCGCGCGCCCCACACGGCATGGTTCAGCGAGGCGATGATCCGCTCCAGGCGTTCGCGCGCCCGCTCGGACACAGCCAGCGCGTCCTCGGCGGCCTTGCGCTCGGCACGCTCCTTCGCAAGTTGGGCTTCGACGGCCGCCAGACGGCGTTGCAGATCACTCACGGGAACGGCGCTTCCCATGCTGGTTATCATGGGATTCCTCTAGCAGAATCAATGAGGTAACGCAAGGTGAACATGCTTCCGGCCCCGCCGTAAACGGGGCCGGATAGCTCGTCTTGGCGACACCGGGGAGACGGTGGGATGGACACCGTTCCCCGGTGAAACGGCAAGCTGCGCGGTCAGGCCGCCTGGCGCGGCCGAGGCCGTCGCACGGCCCGGACCGCCTTCCAGTCGAGACCTTCGAACAACGCCGAGAACTGCGCCGGCGACAGTCCGATCACGCCGTCCGAGGGGCGCGGCCACTGGAAGCCGCCGCCCTCCAGGCGCTTGTAGACCATGACCAGCCCGGTGCGGTCCCAGACCAGGATCTTCATTCTGTCGCCTCGCTTGGAGCGGAAGGCGAAGACCGCGCCGCTATAGGGGTCGTGACCCAGCACCGTCTGCACCACCGCCGACAGCCCGTCATGTCCCTTTCGGAAGTCGACGGGGCGGGTCGCCAGCCAGACCCGGATCTTCTCCCCGGTCAGGATCATGGCGCGGCCCGAACGCAGACCAGGATGCGCGACAGGTGCCCCGCGTCGAAGTCCGGCGGCACCACCACCCGGATGTCGGCGATCTCGATCGCGATACCATCCGCGGGCACCGAGGCCGCGCCGTTCCGCTCAGCAGCGACCGACACCGTCACCGGGACCAGGCCGAACGGATCGTCGCCCGCGCCGGCGACCGGGCCGAGAAGCCCGTCCCGAGCCATGCGCCGCCAGCCGCTCAACTGCGTCCGTGAGAGGCCGTGACGCCGGGCAACCCCCGCCACCGTCGCTCCCTCCTCGAACGTCTCCTCCACGATCCGCGCCTTCACCGCTTCCGGCCAGACCCGTGCGCCGTGCGCGCTCGTCGCGACCGCGACCGAAGCGTCGGTGGCGTCCTCCGTCACTCGTTCATGCAATGTGTCTGTCATCTGTCACCTCCGTCGTTGACGGGGTCCAGATGACCACGAAAATCTCAGACAACAACGAGGGTGACGGCGCGGCGCTTACGGCCGACCTGGCGGCGGCGCGCTTCGACCTGCTGGCCTGGCAGGACCCCTTGGCCGGGGACGGCCCCGCCTCGCCCTTCTGGATACAGGACGCCATGCCGGAGGCGGCGGTCGCCACCGACGCCCCGCCGCTCGCCGGGCTGGTCGCCGCCGGGGGCGGCGCCATCGAGGGGCTGCGGCTGCTCGACGGCGACCTCGTGCTCAAGATCGAGCATGACGGGCGGGCGGTGCAGATCCTGCTGCGCGATGCCGGGCCGTTCCCGGAAGGCGCGGGGATTGAGCTGCGCCACCCCTTCGGGCTGCGCATGCCGCACGGCGTGCGCCGCCTGCTCGACTTCTGGCAGGTCGCGGGCCGCTCGCCCCCTCCTCGGTGAGGCAGGCGGAGGAGGATCGCAACCTGGCGATCGTGATGGACGGGCTGAGAAGGGGCCGGAAGCCGCGCGGCATCGCCATCGACGTGTGGGGCGCGGAGCGGGTCGCCGGGGAATGGTCGGCCGACGACAGCGACTGGATGCGCTCGCAGATACGGCGCTGGACCCGCAAGGCCAAGGCGCTCGCCGCCGGCGGCTGGCGCGAGACCGTGCCCCGCAGACCGCCCGAGGAATGACCGCAGGAGCGCGCATGCCGGGCGAGTGGGTGTCATGCCCGGTGACGGCTGGCGAACCGGCTGCTAGAGTGCGCCGGGAATCGCGGTCGGCGGCGGGGACGTCCGGGGCCGGGCCGGAGGGGTCGTTGCCGGCGCCGCTCCTGTTGCACCCCCAGACCCCGATGGACTGAAGCTGGAGTGAATCCGCTTACAGTACGCTTACACCGGCCCGATAGGACCGTCTTTGGATCGGGTCGGTATCGTGCCGCAAGACATTGATAAAAAGACAAAAAACGCCGTAGCGCAAGGCCGATTCCGCATCGGGGTGGACGTGGGCGGCACGTTCACCGACGCGATTTTCGCTTACGGGGCTGCTCATGGCGCGCCTTGGCTGCGCATGACGTGCCACCAAAACGGAGGCGGCGCAAGGCTTTGCGCGGGTGGCCGTGGCTGCGAGTGCCGCGTCATCGATGTCCCCGCCGCCGATATCGACGAATCCCTGACAGGCCAGGGCGGTTCATGGCGTGTTTCGACCGCGCATGACATCGCCGAAGGAACCGGGCGATGGTCAAGCTGAGACGAAGACGAATCTCCAAACGCACCGTGGACAGCCTCTCCGTCGAGGGCAAGGACGCGGTCTTCTGGGACAGCGAGCTGATCGGCTTCGGCGTCAGGGTCTACCCGACCGGCTCGAAGGTCTACATCGTGCAGACCCGCTCGGGCGGCAAGTCCAGGCGCTTCACGCTCGGCCGCCATGGCGTGATCGGCGCCGACGAGGCGCGACACTTGGCGGCGCACACCATTGCCCGCGTAAAGCAGGGTGAGGATCCCGACCTCGCGCCTTCGGGGTGGGCCGTCGATCCCGCGCGTTCGCCCCACCGGATTGCCGCCAAGGATCGAACTGCCGATCCCCTCCATCACAAGGTTATCTCCAGCATCGTTCAGCGACATGACCGCGCGATCATGACCGACGGTCACCGCCAGGAATATATCGTGTGCCTGATTGCGGAGCTTCTGGCGCCCGAGTGGGTCTCCCCCTGGACCATGGGCCACGACTGGGCGCTCTGGGATCTCGAACACGGATCCGGGGGGAGGATACAGATCAAGCAATCGACAGCCCGGAATCCCTGGAATGTCGGACGGAAGGTGGACACAAGAACCTGCTGGTTCAACATCGCCCGCCCCGATCTCTTCATGTCGCCCGAGGGTGAGTATATTGAGCCGCCGGATCGACTTGCCGAGATCTACATCTTCGCCTGGCACGGGGAGACAAGAGAGGCGGCTGCCGATCACCGGGCGCCGGAGCAATGGAGGTTCCTGGTGGTCCCGGTGAAAAGCCTTCGGGCGAACTTGCGCAGTGTCGGACTCCACGACCTCGAGGAGATCACCGACGCCGTCGGGTTCGAAGCGCTTGCCGGGGCCGTGCACGAAACCCTCGACGGATTGTAAACGCCGCGCCATCCGCGTTTGCCGGCGCGACGGTGTGCGACGCCTCCGAATTCACGGAAGAATCGATTCCACTTGGCAGCGAGGGAAGCATGCAGGACAACGCCAAACCCGAAATCCACGAAGACGTGAAGTCTTGGCTGGATGCCGTCCAGAAATCATTTATCGAGGGCATCGCCCGTCATGAAGTGCTCGCTATTTCGGCCCTGTTCGCTGACGGCTCGACCGTCGTCGGCTCGATCGTCTCTGACGGACCCATCGCAGGACAGGACACCTTTATTCCTGACGGACTCAGCTGGTCGGTGACCAAGCCAAGAGACCCGAGCGTTGATCCATCGAAGTCTCTTGCCGTTCGCTTCATTGAATCTCATCCGCTACCCGCTCGATACGTCGTCCAGGTAGACGTTGAGGATTGGCCAAGCTTGCATTGAGGCTCAGCGGAGCGCGACCTGGATCGTTGTCGGCGGGATGCACCAGGCTGGATCGTTGAGCCGACCGATCGAGCGCAACGCGGCCGCAACCCTCGACTTCGCGGCCCTTATCATGCCGCTCCAGCAGGTTTCGGAGAAACCCGCGGGTCCGTCCGTAGGATCGCGCAAAGGCTCAAGGGCCGCTCACGGCAGGATGCGTCTCAGCCAATCGCGCGAGACGGGCTCTCGGTCGCTCCGCCGATCGGCGGGACAGACCTCCCAGCGCGGCTTCTCGAAGTTGTCCGCGGTATCAATAATGATGTAACCGCGGCCCACGCCCTTCAGATCGACCGTAAGCATCCGGCGGGGACCGCAGACGGTGAATCGCGGAACGTGACGGGGAGTTCCAAGGTGGGCAGGCGAGTGACGCTCAGCCCCACGGTGACGCTCACGGTGGACCGCGCAGAGACGCGGCCTCGGCCGCAGGGAAGACGGTGTCTCTGGTGAGGTCCGGCTTAGGCGGCCAGGGCCTGGTGCTGGGCTGTCTTCCAGTTCCAGGGCAGGAGCTGGTGCAGGTCGCTTTGCGGCAGATCGGCAATCTGTCCGAGAACATCGGCGAGCCAGGCCTGGGGATCGACATCGTTGAGCTTGGCGGTGCCGATGAGGGTGTACATCGCCGCCGCCCGCACTCCGCCGCGATCGGAGCCGCAGAACAGCCAGGATTTTCGTCCCAAAGCGATGACCCGAAGCGCCCTCTCGACAGCGTTGTTCGTGAGGCAGATCTGGCCGTCATCGAGGAAACGGGTGAAGCCGTCCCAGCGTCTGAGCATGTAATCCATCGCCTTGGCGACAGAGGCGTGGCGCGACAGCCTGGCACGCTCCGTGCGCATCCAGTCCTCGAGATCGGCGACGAGCGGCGCGCTCGCCTCCCGGCGCACGGCAAGGCGCTGATCGGCACTCTTGCCGTTGATCTCGCGTTCGATGTCGAACAGCGCGTCGGTCCGCTTCACCGCCTCCATCGCCAGCGGCGAGATCGGCGGCGCCTGCTCGCCGCGCCTCTTGCTCGCCGCGATATCGGCAAGCTCGTAGAACTTCCTCCGACTGTGAGCCCAGCACAGGGCCTCGATCACGGCTCCCGGCGAGCGGCCCGGCACATAGAGCCGGTTGAAGCCAGCATAGGCATCGGCTTGAAGCACCCCGGCAAAGGTCTTCAGGTGCTCGACCGGGTGATTGCCCGAACGGTCGCGGGAGTATCGGAACAGCACGGCCGGCGGATCCGGACCGCCGAACGGCCTGTCGTCACGCACATAGGCCCAAGCCCGCCCGGTGACGGTCTTGCCCTTGGCCAGCACCGGGACGGGAGTGTCGTCGCCGTGCAAGCGCCGGGCCGCAAGCACGTGATCGGCGATCAGGTCATGCAGCGGTTTCAGCGCCACGGCGCAGGCCCCGACCTGATCGGCCAGCGTCGACAGGCTCAGGTCGACCCCCTCGCGCGCGTAGCGCTCGCGCTGCCGGTTCAACGGCTGGTGCTGGCCATATTTCTCGAACACGATCGTCGCCAGAAGGTTCGGACCCGCCCAACCTCGCGGCACCGCGTGGAACGGCGCCGGCGGCTGCGAGACCTTCTCGCAATCGCGGCAGGTGAACTTCTCGCGGATCGTCTGGATCACCTTCCACCGGCGCGGGATCACCTCAAGCGTCTCGGTCACGTCCTCGCCGATCTTCGACAGCCGCTCCGACCCGCAGCACGCGCACGATGTCGGTGCAGGAACCACCACCCGCTCGCGCGGCAGATGCTCGGGGAAGGGCTTGCGCGACGGCTTGCGGCGCGTGAACCCCTTGACCTGGGTGGTCTCGGCCGCGGCTTGCTCGGCCGCGAGATCGTCCTCCGTCGCGTCCGCCGTCAGCTCGTCGAGCGCAAGCTCCAGTTGGTTGAGGAGACGCACCGTGCGCTCCGAGCGCTGCCCGTAGAGCGCACGGCGCAGCTTCTCGACCATCAGCTTCAGCGAGGTGATCTGCTCCTCGGCCGCCGTTGCCCGAGCCTCCGAGGCCGCAAGCGCCGCCTCGAGAGTTTCAACGTCGCGTCGGGCCGTGACCGTCATGGCCGGGAATGAATCAGATTCGCAGCCTCACGGCAATTGCCAATCGCGCAGGGTGATTCGCCCGGCCTCAGCCCACCCGCGACGGGCGCCAAGTGCGAACCGGGTTGCGCCACTCGATCCCCTCAAGCAGGTAGGCGAGCTGCGCCGAGCTGATCGACAGTGCGCCGCCCGATGCCGACGGCCAAGTGAACCGGCCCCGCTCCAGGCGCTTGGCGTAGAGCGAGAACCCGAGACCGTCATGCCACAAAATTTTGACGAGATCGCCGCGGCGTCCGCGGAACACGTAGAGATCCCCCGCGTGGGGATCGCGGCCGAGACCCTCCTGAACCTGAAGCGCCAGCGTGTTCATGCCACGGCGCATGTCCGTCACCCCGGTCGCCAACCACACCCGCACGCTGCCCGGGACCGGGATCATCGGCGCTCCACGACCGCAAGCACCCGCGCCAGCGCAGGGGCATCCACCGTTCCGTCAACCGTCACCCGCACGCCACCGGAAAGCGCGATCTCGATCCGCCCGGCCGCCGGCGCTGCGCCGAAGTAGCCGTCCTCCGGCGGTGCATCGCCCGACGGCGTGACAATCACCGGCACGAACCCGCCGCCCCCGGCCTCGCCATCCTCCTCGCGAAACCGACGTCGCCAATCGAACACCAGATTGGCGCGCACGTCGTTGCGCTTCGCCACCGCCGTCACCGTGGCGCCGGGCGCGTAGCTCTCCGCAACGATCCGCCGCTTGTCGGCGTCGCTCCACTTCCGGGCCCGGCGGCGTTTCCCGGCCTCGGCCTCGGCACCCAAATTCGCCTGCTGTTCATTCGACATCCGCGATCGCCTCCGTCTGCTCCACGGTGGGCACCACGGTGCCCACCACCGATCGCGAACACTCGCCGATTTTCAGCTTATCGCACAGACGGTCCCCGCCGGATGCTTACGATCGACCCGGCCGTTGTTGCCGATGATCCACAGCGCGTCCGGCGTGAGCTTGAGCACCCGGCCGGTCCGATCGCTGAGTTCGAGCTTAGGCAACGGTGTCGCCTCGACACCGAATGCCTGCATCATCTTCTCGTGCATGACCGCGGGGACACCCTGACGGGCCTCCCATCCGTCGGGCAACCATTCGCGGATCATCGCGTAGAGCCCGTTCAGGCGCGCTTTCCAGTCGTCGACGCGCCGCCTGACGTGCTCCGCGTCGATGGCGTCGCTGGTGACCTCTTCCAGAACCGTCTTCATCAAACCGTTCCACCCTGCCGCCCGATTGACGGACCCGTTCATTATCCGCGCCGCGGCATGCGGAATCCCGCGCACCGTTCGGCGTGTACTCTTCAGATAGCAAGGGCCGTTCCCCGGGGAACGGCCCTTGAGCCGACAGCACGCTCCCGGCGGGTAACCGCGGTCTCCTTACATCGCTGGGTTCGGTGGAGCAATGAGTGCGGAGGCGGCGGCGATGTCGATAGCCCCGTTTTTGCCGCATGCTATCTTCCGCAGGCGCGATCTGGGCTGCGTCGCACCCATGGCGTAGATCCGCGCACCGCTGCGCCGCGCCCTTCACACGCTCCTTCAATACTTCATGGTCCGCGCTCGCAATTCCGCCGCGATTCCAAGTCCACGGACACCGCGACACCGATTGATGACCCTCACACAGCGCGACTCTCGATCACCAGTTCCCGGCCGAGCGCTCGCACGGCCTCGTGAATGCGGTTCGCGGAGCTCCGGTGGCGCGGATCGAGCATCCTGCGCACGGCCTTTTCGTCGATGCCGAGGCGAGCGGCCAGCGCAACACGGGTCGTTCCGGTTTCGCGAAGCGCCATTGCCAGCGCTGCCTTCACCGCGGTGTCGGTAGGCACGGAGACAAGGTACTCGCCCGGTTGGCACGTGCTGGGTTCCGGGATCGGGTCGAGGTCGCCGATACGTCCGGCGATGGCCTCCTCGAGCGCGTCGGCGGCCTCGGCCAGTGCTTCCGTTTCGTCGGCGCCGGACGTCAGACACTCCGGCAAATCGCGGAACGAGACGACAATCTCGTCGACTCCGGTCCGCTGCAACTGCGCGGGGTAGGTGAATCGCATGATCGGTTCCTCCATTCAGCCCCGGCGAAGGTCACTTCGGCCGGAACCCAGTTGGCACATCATCAAGGACAATAGGCCCGTCTGAATGTCCTTGCGGCAGTCCCTCATGACGGTCTTGCGGGCAACCGGAGCAGTTTGCCTGCGAACCCGGTCACGGTGGCCGAGCTCGCCAAGCGCTAGGATCGTGCAATGGCTCGGGGGACACCCCGGCGGGCCTCCCATCCGTGGGGCAACCATTCGCTGATCATCGCGTAGAGCCCGTTCAGGCGCGCTTCCCAGTCGTCGACGCGCCGCCTCACGTGCTCCGCGTCGATGGCGTCGCTGGTGACCTCTTTCAGAACCGTCTTCATCGAACCGTTCCACCCTGCCGCCCGATTGGCGGACCCGTTCATTATCCGCGTTGCGGCATGCGGAATCCCGCGCACCGTTCGGCGTGTAATCTTCAGATAGCAAGGGCCGTTCCCCGGGGAACGGCCCTTGAGCCGACAGCGCGCTGCCGGCAGGTAACTGCGGTCTCCTTACATTGTTGGATACCGTGGAGCAATGAGTGCGGAGGCGGCGGCGATGTCGATAGCCCCGTTTTCGCCGCATGCTATCTTCTGCAGGCACGAGGTGGACTGCGTCATAGCCATGGCGCGGAACGGAGCGGAACTGTAAGGGTTCGTCGGGCTGCGTCGTTGGAACAGCCATGATGGGAGGCTGGAAGTTGAACACATCCGAAATCTCGGTCGAGCGCGGCAGCGGCAACGTATTCGCCGATCTCGATCTTCCCGATGCCGCATCTCACCTGCTGAAGGCCGAGCTCGTGAGCCGTATCGACGACATCATCCGGCAGCGCCGCAGCACCATGGCGGAGGCCGCACGCGCGCTCGGATTGTCACGGCCTGATCTCTCTCGTCTGCTGCGGGGCAGCATTCAAGAGTATTCGCTGGAGCGCCTTCTCCGCTTTCTGATGGCCCTCGGTTGCGATATCGACATCGTCATCCGACCGTCAGGTTCGGACACCGGAGGAACGCTCCGCATCGCGCCATCCGAAGCCGGCTGATACCGGTCCTCGCCCTTAATATGCTGCCTCGCGGGGGGCGTCGCCGGTATCCGAAGTCGATCTCAACCGACGCACTCCCGCCCAGACATCCAGATCGTCCATGTGATACAGGACGCGCTTACCGAAGCGGTGGAAGGCAGGACCGTCCCCGCTGACCCGGTAACGGTTCATCGTGCTGGACGACAGGCCAAGAAAGGCCGCCGCCTGGCGAGTGTTCACATAAGGCTGTTCCACGTCGCTCATGACTTTTTCTCCCAACTGCCCTCTTTCGCCGAGGCGTGCCGTGCATGAAACGTACGTGGAACATTTGTCGCGTGCCACAACTTCAGTTAGTCCGAATCCTGCACCCCTTCGCCATGCCCGCACACCCACGCGATTGAACGCGCTGCTCTAGGGTACTTGACACATTGAACGACAGGACGGATTGCACCATGGCTCATTGCAATGCATGAGACGAATCTCGCGACCTGGGAGCACGGCCACTCGTTCGGCCTCGATCGGCCGCAACCGGGAGAAAGGCGCACCCTGATCGTCGCCCTGCTGACCGCCGTGACCATGGTGGTCGAGGTCGTGGCCGGCCTCGCCTTCGGATCGATGGCGTTGCTCGCCGACGGCCTTCACATGGCCTCCCATGCGGTCGCCCTCAGCCTGGCCGTCCTTGCCTATATCTACTGCCGCCGCCGCGCCGGCGATCCCCGCTTCGCATTCGGCACCGGCAAGGTCAATTCGCTTGGCGGCTACACGAGCGCACTGCTGCTGGTCGGTTTCGCACTGTACATGGCCGTCGAAAGCGTTTCGCGCCTGATGGCGCCGGTTCCGATCGCGTTCGACGGGGCGATCGCCGTCGCCGTCGTTGGCCTTATCGTGAACGGGGTATCGGTGTTCATCCTCCATACTAGGCGCGTTTCACCCACTCACGGCACCGAAATCCACCGGGACGGGCCGGAGCGACACGGACTCCACCATGGCCACCATCATGGGCACGGACACGCTCACCACGACCACAATCTGCGCGGCGCCTATCTCCACGTCCTCGCCGACGCCGTGACCTCGCTGCTCGCGATCGTTGCGCTGGTCGCCGGAAAGTATCTCGGGGCGGTCTGGATGGACCCCCTCATGGGCATTGTGGGTGCCTGCCTCGTCTCCCGCTGGGCCTACGGACTCCTGCGCGACAGCGGCCGGACGCTCCTCGATCGGCAGGCGCCGGCTACGGTCCGGGATGCGGTTCGCGAACTGCTCGAGCGATTTCACGACACGCGCGTCGTCGACCTGCACGTATGGTCGATTGGTCCCGGCCTGTTTGCCGCCGAAATTGCGGTCGTATCGCACCAGCCCAAGGAACCGTCCGTGTACAAGGATCTGCTTACCGGCCTGGGGCTGGCGCATGTCACGATCGAGGTGCACCGCTGCCCCGGCGACCCGTGTTTGTAAAGCAGGCGGTCGATGCCTGAATGAGTGCAAATGCGCTCCACCTATGCTTTGGCGAGTGCGCGAGCGCTTCAGGGCCAAGGTTGGCAGGCTTCGCTGAAGCGCCGGACCGCGTCCATCAGCGCCTTCATGGAGGGATGGCGGTGATTGCGGGTAACGGCGTCCGTGACGAGCCCTACGCCTGGCTCAAGGCCGCCCTTCAACCCATCGCTGCTGGCCATCCCAATAGCCGCATCGACGAACTCCTACCTTAGGCTCCCGACAAGCTGAAAGTCGGGTGCCGCCCCGGCACCCCTTACCCCTCAACTGCGCGGTGGAGCCGTGTTGAAATAGTGTTGAACCGCGTAGGCAGGGACCTACTCCGCTTCCCTGATATGCAAAAATATCCATTATTTATCAAGTGGTTATGGTATTCTTAGATTGTCGAAAACGGCTTGTGTATAAAATCCCAGCGGAGCTTCAGCACCTCGCCCTTGCGGCAGCCGGTCAGCAGCAGCAGCCGGATCGCCACCGCCGCATGCGCCGCGGCGCCGCCGCCCGCTTCCGCCTCGTCCAGCACCCGGCCGAGGCGGCGGAACTCCTCGTCGGTCAGGAACCGCTCGTGGCGGCCCTGCCTGTTCATCGCGACCTGCCGGCAGGGATTGCTGCCCTCCGGGATCAGTTCCCGTTCCTCCGCCGCACAGTAGATCCGGAACAGCATCTCGACCGCCCGGTTGGCAGCCGCCGGCGTCCTGCTGAGTGAGTGATGAAACGCGGAGATCGCCGCATGATCCAGCGCCAGCGCCCGCTTCCTGCCGAGCGCCGGCAGGATGTGCTTCTCGATCGTGCCGCGGTAGCCATAGGCCGAAACCGGCTTGAGACGCACCGCGACCACCTCTTCGAGGTAGGTCGCCGCCAGCTCCGCCACCGTCGGCCCGTTCGCCTCCGCCGCCAGCGGCTCGGGGATCGGGTCCACGCCGGCCTTGATCCGGGAGATGATGTGCGCCGCCCGGCGGCGCGCCTCTTCCGGCGTGATGACGCCGTGGCGCCCGACCGTCGCCGTCGCCGTGCATGCCGGGTTTGGAGAGTGATTTGGCCTTTGCTGCGGTTAGAGTCCCCATGACTCCACCAACCCTCTCCCACCATCTATCCCACCAGGATAAGCGGGATATAACGGGATTTCGTGGAACCGCACAAGAATGCAGGAAAAGGAAAACCCCTGGATTTCCAGGGGTTTAGAGGTATTTTAGGGAACTTCTAGGTCCCTAAAGTGGTGGAGCCAGGGGGAGTCGAACCCCCGACCTCTTGAATGCCATTCAAGCGCTCTCCCAACTGAGCTATGGCCCCCCAGTTTCCTGGCGCGTCGCGCGGCGGGTGACTCCTGGACGTTCGCCCGCTGGCGACGCGTGTGAAGCAAGAATTAGCGACGCCCTCCCGTGGGTCAAGGCTCAGGTTGCGCCGACTCCGAATCGTCGATGCCGTCGACCAGGTCGGCATCGCCGTCGGAATCGATTTCGTCGATCACTGCATCGGTGTCGTCGTCGGATTCGTCCGCGGCGGTTTCGACGACGGTCTCTGGGCTCGCCGGCTGCGGCTGCGGTACAGGCTGCGCCGGCGGCCGGCGGCGGTTCCGCCGGAGGGTCTCCACTTCGACCTCGGTGCCGCACTTGGGGCATTTGATAGGATTGCGATGCAAGTCGTAGAACTTCGCGCCGCATCCCATGCAGGTGTGCTTGGCGCCCCATTCCCGCTTTGCCACGCCCGTGCCTCCCGTACTCTTATGCCAATTGTGGCCGTCGCCAATGCCAGTTTGGCGCGCGCCTGTCAAAATCAAATTTGACATGGATTCGGTGCCGCTTGACGCCGCCCCGCGCTGTGCTAGAGACGGGCTGTGTCCGACCCCATTGCCACGCCAGGCGCGCGCCGCGAGGACTGCGCCGGAGAGCACGTGCCGCACCCCCTGATTTCATCAGCTGCCGGGCCCTTGAAGGGCACCTGTTCCGTGCCGGGCGACAAGTCCATCTCTCACCGTGCGCTCATGTTCGGCGCGCTCGCGGTCGGTGAGACGCGGGTGAGTGGCCTCCTGGAGGGGGAGGACGTGGCGGCGACGGCGGCTGCCCTCCGCGCTCTCGGGGCGACCATCGAGCGGGCCGACAACGGAAGCTGGCGGGTGCTGGGCGTCGGCGTCGGCGGGCTGGCCGAGCCCGGCGAAGTGCTTGACCTCGGCAACTCCGGGACTGCCGTGCGCCTGCTTGCGGGCATCAGCGCGAGCCACGGGTTCACCACCTTCATGACCGGCGACGCCTCGTTGCGGCGTCGGCCCATGGGCCGGATCATCGAGCCGCTGGAGCGGATGGGCGCGCGCTTCGAGGCGCGCAGCGGCGGGCGCCTGCCGCTCGCCGTGATCGGCGCCGACCAGCCGTTGCCGATCGAGTATCGGCTGCCGGTGCCGTCGGCCCAGGTGAAGTCGGCTGTACTGCTCGCCGGCCTCAACGCGCCGGGGGAGACTCGCGTCATCGAGCCCGCGCCGAGCCGCGATCACACCGAGCGCATGCTGCGCCGTTTCGGTGCACGGGTCGACGTGGAGGCACACGCGGACGGCGGCAACGTCATCGCTGTCACCGGCTATCCGGAGCTTCAACCCTGCGTGCTTACCGTGCCGGGCGACCCGAGCGCTGCGGCATTTCCGATGGCTGCCGCCCTGGTGGTGCCAGGCTCCGACATCGTGATTCGCAGGGTGGGTGTCAATCCCGGCAGGATCGGACTGCTCAGCACCCTGCGCGAGATGGGTGCCAAGATCGAAATGGGGCCGCGTCGCGAATTGGGGGGCGAACCGTTTGCCGATGTCGAGGTGCGCGCCGGGCCGTTGCGCGGGATCGAGGTGCCGGCGGCGCGGGCGCCCAGCATGATCGACGAGTATCCCATCCTGAGCGTTATCGCCGCTTGCGCCGAGGGCACCACGCGGCTCAATGGCCTCGCCGAGCTGCGCGTCAAGGAGAGCGACAGGCTGGGCGCCACCGCCGCCGGCCTGCGCGCCGCCGGTGTGACGGTGACCGAGCGGAACGACGGGCTCGACATCGTGGGCTGCGGCGGCCCGCCGCCCGGCGGCGGCCTGGTTGCGACCCATCTCGATCATCGCATCGCCATGGCCTTCCTCATTCTCGGAATGGCGAGCGCGAAGCCGATGACGGTCGACGACGGGTCGATGATCGGCACGAGCTATCCGGGATTCGTCGCCGACATGAATCGTCTGGGAGCCTCGATTGCCGCAGAGTGAGCCGGCGCCGCTGGTCGTCGCGGTCGACGGGCCGGCGGCGGCGGGGAAGGGAACCCTCGCCCGCCGCCTCGCGGCGCACTACGGGCTGCGGCACCTCGATACCGGCGTGCTCTATCGTGCGACAGCACTCCGGCTGCTGCGTGCTAACGGCGATCCGGCAGAGGAGGCGGAGGCGGCGGACGCGGCGCGCGCTGTCACCGACGCCGACCTCGACGATCCGGCACTGCGCCGCGAGGAGGTGGGGCAGGCGGCTTCGCAGGTGGCGGCCCATGGTGCCGTGCGGCGGGCACTGCTCGACTATCAGCGGACGTTCGCCGCCGGGCCGCCGGGCGCCGTGCTGGACGGGCGGGACATCGGCACCGTCGTCTGCCCGGATGCGCGGGTGAAGATTTATCTGGATGCGAGCGCCGAAGTGCGGGCCAGGCGCCGCCTTTGTGAGTTGCGGTCGCGCGGCGTCGAAGGTATAGAATCTCGCGTTTTGGAGGAAATAATCACTCGCGACGTCCGCGACAGCCGGCGTAGCGCCGCACCGTTGAAGCCGGCGGCAGACGCAAGTCGAATCGATACCACCGCTCTCGGACCCGACGAGGTGTTCGAGCGAGCGGTGGTAATCGTCGACTTGCGTCTATCTTCCGCGTAGCGACGGGTATCGGAATCCCCGCCGAGACGACGCGCTTACCCATCACGGCCCGCGGCCAATGCCGGGCAAGCCTAGCGCGAAAGCGCCTACCGATGGTTCTGGAGATCAGATGACAGCAGAGACAGCAGAAGCAACCGAGCAGACCAGCGCGCCGAAAGAGTCGTTCGCCGACATGCTCGACTCGTTCCTCGACGACAAGCCCCGCTTCGAGGGGAGCGTCGTCAAGGGCACCGTTCTCGCAATCGAGAACGACGCCGCCCTGATCGATGTCGGGCTCAAGGTGGAAGGCCGCGTTCCTCTCAAGGAGTTCGCCGCGCCCGGGCAGGCGGCCGAAGTTAAGGTCGGCGACGAGGTCGAGGTCTATATCGAGCGCTTCGAGACCGCGCGAGGCGAGGCCTCGCTCAGCCGCGAGCGGGCGCGCCGCGAGGAGGCCTGGGAGAAGCTGGAGCAGGCCTACAAGGATGGCGAGCGGGTCACAGGCGTCATCTTCGGCCGGGTCAAGGGCGGCTTCACGGTCGATCTCGACGGCGCCGTGGCGTTCCTGCCGGGAAGCCAGGTGGATATCCGCCCGGTGCGTGACATCGCGCCCTTGGTGGGCACCGACCAGCCGTTCCAGATCCTCAAGATGGACCGCCGGCGCGGGAATATCGTCGTCTCCCGCCGCGCCGTGCTGGAGGACACCCGCGCCGAGCAGCGCAACGAGCTGATCGCCAACCTGCATGAGGGTCAAATCCTTGAAGGCGTGGTCAAGAACATCACCGACTATGGCGCCTTCGTGGATCTCGGCGGTGTGGACGGCTTGCTGCACGTGACCGACATCTCGTGGCGCCGGGTCAACCACCCGGCGGACGCCCTGCAGATCGGCCAGACTGTCAACGTCCAGGTGATCCGCTTCAATCCCGAGACTCAGCGCATCTCTCTCGGCATGAAGCAGCTCGAAGCCGACCCGTGGGAAGGCGTCGAGGCGAAGTATCCGGTCAGGACGAAGTTCACCGGCCGGGTGACGAACATCACGGACTACGGCGCGTTCGTGGAGCTGGAGCCGGGCGTCGAAGGCCTGGTCCATGTCTCCGAGATGAGCTGGACCAAGAAGAACGTGCATCCGGGCAAGATCATCTCGACCAGCCAGGAGGTCGAGGTGATGGTGCTCGATGTCGATCCCGAGAAGCGCCGCGTGAGCCTCGGCCTCAAGCAGTGCCTGGACAATCCCTGGATCGTCTTCGCCGACACCCATCCCGAAGGCGCGATCGTCGAGGGCGAGATCAAGAACATCACCGAGTTCGGCCTGTTCATCGAACTGCCGGGCGAGATATACGGCATGGCGCATCTCTCCGATCTGGACTGGCTGACGCCCGGCGAGGAGGCGCTGAAGAAGTTCAAGAAGGGCGAGGAGGTCAAGGCCAAGGTGCTGACCGTCGACGTCGAGAAGGAGCGGATCGGCCTCGGCCTCAAGCAGCTCGACGACGATCCCTTCCAGGGCGCGGACGCCCGCCGCGGCAAGACGGTGACCTGCACCGTCACCGCGGTGCACGAGCACAGCATCGAGGTCGAAATTTTCGGCTCGCTGCCAGGCGACATCAAGCGCTCCGACCTCGCCCGCGACCGCGACGAGCAGCGCCCCGCGCGCTTTGCACCGGGCGACAAGGTGGACGCAAAGCTGCTGCAGATCGACCGCAACAACCGGCGGGTCACGCTCTCCATCAAGGCTCTCGAAGTGCAGGAAGAGAAGCAGGCGATGGAGGAGTACGGCTCGACCGACAGCGGCGCCAGCCTCGGCGACATCCTCGGCGCCGCGCTCGACCGCAAGACCCAGGAAGAGGCCGCGCGCGCGGCGGAGGCCAAGGACGCGCCCGAGGAGAGCTGAGGCGCACACCTGACCCTCTAGGCCGCGATCCAGGAGGGAGATGGCGAGCCTGGATCCCGACAGGTTGCTGGATCGCCGCCGTCTCAAGCGGGGCGTCGCCATCTGGCGCGCGCTTGCCATCGTTGCGCTGGTTGCCGCGGTACTGGTCGGTACGGCACCCTTCATCTTCGATAACGGGGAGCGCGTGGCCCGGCTCTGGGTCAGCGGGTTGATCGAGGATAGTCCCAGGCGCGACAGCCTCATCGCCGATCTGCGCGACGACGATGCGGTCAAGGCGGTGGTACTGCGGCTCGACTCCGCCGGCGGCACGGCGGTCGGGGGCGAGGCGCTCTATCTCAGTCTGCGTTCCCTTGCCGAGGAGAAGCCAGTGGTCGCCGTTCTCGGAACGACGGCGACCTCGGCGGCATACATGGCGGCGCTCGCTGCAGATCACGTGCTGGCCCGCGAAACGTCGATCACGGGCTCGATCGGCGTCCTGTTCCAGACCGCCGAGTTTACCGCGCTCCTGGAAGAGATCGGCGTGCGTGCGGAGGCGATCCGGAGCGGGCCATTGAAGGCGAAGCCGACGATCTACGAGCAGTTGGACGACCCCACCCGCCAGGTCATGCGGAGCGTCGTGGACGACACCTACGAGTTGTTTCTCCGCCTGCTGATGGAGCGGCGCTCCCTCGACCGCGAGACGGCGCTGACGCTGGCCGACGGGCGGGTCTTCACCGGCCGGCAGGCGGTGCAGGCGGGCCTGGTCGATGCCATCGGCGGCGAAGACGAAGCGCGCGCGTGGCTCGCGCAGGCGCATGGCGTGCAGACGACCATTCCGGCTGCGGATGTGGTGACAGGTGAGGAGGGCGGCCTGCTGGGCACAATCGACGCCGCGCTCAAGCGGACCCTGCCGGCGCGAACGCTCGCCCTTGACGGTCTGATCGCCGTTTGGCACCCTGAGTTATCGGACTGAAATGGCGACGTTCTCGGCCGCCCAGCACAGGGGCAGAGGACGCGCGTGCGGTGGGGTGAATCGAGAATGACCAAGTCCGAACTCATCCAGCTTCTGGCGGAGAAGCACGCCGACCAGCACCTCTATCACCGCGATTACCAACGCGTGGTGAACCGGATTTTCACGGAGATCAGCGATGCGCTGGCGCAGGGCGACCGCGTGGAGCTTCGCGGTTTCGGTGCGTTCTCGGTCCGCCAGCGCGGCGCGCGGGTCGGCCGCAATCCGCGTACCGGTGCGGCGGTGCGCGTGGACAAGAAATTCCTGCCGTTCTTCAAGACCGGCAAGGAGCTGCGGGAGCGGATCAACCGCGGGTGAGCGAAGCGGGCTGAACGACGCGGGGCGGTCCGGGACCAGGGCCGCCGAACTCCGCGCTTGACGGCCCGCACGACGCGGCGCAGAAGAGCCGACCCATGAGAGTACTCGCTTGGGCGATCGCAGGGGCGGTGGCGGTGATCGTCATCGCCTTCGCCGTGGCGAACCGCGGCCCCGTGACGATCAGCGTGGCGCCGCTGCCCTACAAGCTCGACACTCCGATGTGGGCGCTGGCGGTGGGGGCACTGGCGGTGGGGTTCCTGACCGGTGCTCTGGTCCGCTGGCTGCTCGACCACAAGGTGCGCCGCATGGCGCGTCGGGGCCGCAGGCGCGCACGCGTCCTGGAGCAGGAGCTCGCAGGCGCGCGCAAGAAGCTGGACGAGGCGGTGCGCGCCCAACGGGCGGCGGTTCCGACGGCCGCGCCTGTCTCCCTCACGCCGAAGGATCTCGCCTGAGCCCGATGGCTCGCCAGCGACATGGTGAGAAATGCGGAGTAGGGTAGGCCATGTCTGTTGACGTCAAGACCTGCGGACTGAGCGACCGCGCGGCCGTCGATGCGGCGCTGTCGGGCGGCGCGCGGTTCCTGGGCTTCGTGTTCTTTCCGCCGTCGCCGCGCGACGTGGCGCCCGGCCGCGCCGCGGCCTTGAGCGCAGGCCTGCCGGAGGGCGTCGCCACCGTCGGCGTCGTGGTCGAGCCCGACGACGCGTTTCTCGACGCTATTCTCTCCGAGATGCGACTCGACTATATCCAACTGCACGGAAACGAGAGCCCGGCGCGGGCGGAGGCCGTTCGCGCGCGCACCGGCTGCAGCATCATCAAAGCGATCAGCGTGTCTCAAGCATCCGACATTGCTCGTGCCGACGACTTTGGCGAGAGCGCCGACCTGATCCTGTTCGACGCCAAGTCGAGGGCCGACGACACCCGCCCCGGCGGCAACGCGCGCGCCTTCGACTGGCGGCTGTTCGAAGCCGCGCCGCCGCCATCGACGGGGTGGCTGCTCTCCGGCGGTCTTGACGCCGAGAACGTGGGCGAGGCGATCAGGATCACGGGCGCCCGCGCGGTCGACGTGTCGTCCGGCATCGAATTCTCGCCGGGGCGCAAGGACCCCGAGAAGATCAACGCCTTTCTCGCCGCCGCGGCGGCCGCGGCTGCGCCGACACCGAATGAGGCACACGCATGAGCGCACGCGGCGCCAATCGGCCCGGCCCCGACGCGGAGGGACACTTCGGCATCTACGGCGGCCGCTATGTCGCCGAGACGCTGATGCCGCTGATCCTCGATCTGGAGAAGGCCTACGAGGCGGCGAAGGACGATCCCGAGTTCGCCCAAGAGTTCGAGCGCCTGCTCAGCCACTACGTCGGCCGGCCCAGCCCGCTCTATCACGCGGAGCGCCTAACCGCACACCTCGGCGGCGCGCGCATCTACTTCAAGCGGGACGAGCTCAACCACACCGGCGCGCACAAGATCAACAACTGCATCGGCCAGATTCTGCTGGCCCGCAGCATGGGCAAGACCCGCATCATCGCCGAGACAGGCGCCGGCCAGCACGGTGTCGCGACGGCGACCGTCTGCGCGCTCTTCGGCCTGCCCTGCACCGTCTACATGGGCGAGACCGATATCGAGCGGCAGCAGCCCAACGTCTTCCGCATGAAGCTGCTGGGCGCCGAAGTGGTGCCCGTGGACTCAGGCTCGCGCACGCTGAAGGACGCCATGAACGAGGCGCTGCGCGATTGGGTGACCAACGTCGAGACGACGTTCTACCTGATCGGCACCGTCGCGGGCCCGCATCCCTATCCCGCCATGGTGCGCGACTTCCAGTCGGTGATCGGGCGGGAGACCCGCGAGCAGATCATGGCGGCGGAAGGCCGGCTGCCGGACACGCTGGTCGCCTGCGTCGGCGGCGGCTCCAATGCGATCGGCCTGTTCCACCCCTTCCTCGACGAGGAGGGCGTGCGCATGGTCGGCGTCGAGGCCGCCGGCCACGGGGTCGAGAGCGGCAAGCACGCTGCGTCGATCACCGCCGGCTCACCGGGCGTGTTGCACGGCAACCGCACCTATCTGCTGCAGGACGAGCACGGCCAGATCATCGAGGCGCATTCGATCTCCGCCGGGCTCGACTATCCGGGTATCGGGCCGGAGCACGCGTGGTTGCGCGACTCCGGCCGCGTCACCTATGTGGCGATTACCGATGAGCAGGCGCTGGATGCCTTTCACCTGTGCGCGCGGCTGGAGGGAATCCTTCCCGCGCTCGAGCCCGCCCACGCGCTTGCCCACGTGGTGGAGCTGGCGCCGGGCCTGCCGAACGACCACATTCTGGTGATGAACATGTGCGGTCGGGGCGACAAGGACATCTTCACCGTCGCCGACACGATGGGTACGGCGCTGTGAGCGGGCGGATCGAGCGGCGCTTCGCGGCACTCGCCGAGGAGGGGCGCGCCGGTCTCGTCACCTTCACCATGATGGGCGACCCGGACATCGAGACCTCCTACGCCATCCTGGAAGGGCTCGCGGAGGCCGGTGCCGATGTCATCGAGATCGGCTCGCCCTTCACCGATCCGATGGCCGACGGCCCGGTGATCCAGCGGGCGGGCCAGCGCGCACTCCGGGCCGGAATCACGCTCGGCAAGTCGCTTGAGCTGGCGCGGCGCTTCCGGGCGCAGGATGACACGACGCCGCTGGTCCTGATGGGCTACTACAATCCGATCTACAACTATGGCGTGGAGCGCTTCCTGAACGACGCGCTGGAGGTGGGGCTCGACGGCATGATCGTGGTGGACTTGCCGCCCGAGGAGGATGCCGAGCTGTGCCGGCCGGCGCTCGACGCGGGGCTCTCCTTCGTGCGCCTGGTGGCGCCGACGACCGACGGGGCTCGTCTGCCGGCCGTCCTCACCAACACCAGCGGCTTCGTCTATTACATCTCGATCACCGGGATCACCGGCGCGGCTGGCGCCGCCACCGACGCGACGCAGAAGGCGGTCGATAGGCTGCGGCGCCACACGGCGCTGCCCATCGCGGTGGGCTTCGGCATCAAGACGCCGGATCAGGCGGCGGAGGTCGCGCGGGTGGCGGATGCCGCGGTGGTGGGCTCCGCCCTGGTCTCGGAGATCGAGAAGGCGTTGGACGCGGACGGCGGGGCGACGGCCGCCTGCCGCGATAACGCGCTCGCGCTTGTGCGTGCGCTCGGCGAGGGCGTGCGCGGGGCGCGGCAGGAGGCTGCATCGTGAGCTGGCTCGATCGATTCTCGCGCCCCAAGGTGAGCGGGCTGTTCCGCAAGCCCGACATCCCGCAAGACCTGTGGGAGAAGTGCGAGAAGTGCGAGCAGATGATTTTTCACCGGGAGCTGGAGAGCAATCTCCGCGTCTGCCCACGCTGCGACCATCACATGCGGCTCGGCGCCGAGCAGCGGCTCGCGCTGCTCTTCGACGAGGAGAAATATCAAAGCATCGAGCTGCCGGCGGTGGACGAGGATCCCCTCCGGTTCCGCGATCGCAAACGCTATGCGGACCGCCTGCGCGAGGCGCGCAGCAAGACCGGCCATGACGATGCCATCGTGGTGGCTCACGGCCGGATCGGGGGCTCGCCGGCGGTCGTCGCCGCGTTCGACTTCGGATTCCTGGGTGGCTCGATGGGCACCGCCGTCGGCGAAAGCCTGCTGGCTGCCGCGCGGCTCGCCATCCTGCAGGAGGCGCCCTTGATCGTGATCCCGTCCTCGGGCGGCGCACGGATGCAGGAGGGTGTGCTCTCGCTGATGCAGATGGCGCGCACAACCATCGCGGTCGACGAGCTGAAGGAAGCGGGCGTGCCCTATATCGTCCTGCTGACCAACCCGACGACCGGGGGCGTGACGGCCTCCTTCGCCATGCTCGGCGACATCGCCATCGCCGAGCCGGGCGCGGTGATCGGCTTCGCGGGCCCGCGCGTGATCGAGGAGACGATCCGGGAGCGGCTGCCCGAGGGCTTCCAGCGCGCCGAATACCTGCGCGATCACGGCATGGTCGACATGGTGGTGCATCGCCGCAAGCTGCGCGAGACTCTGTCGCTGCTGCTGTCACTGTTGCGCGACAAGAAGCCCGCGGCGGAGATCATCGCCCTTCACGGGGACGCGCCGGGCACGGGCGGGGGCAAGGGCGAGACCGCATCCGTCGGCGCCGAGTAGGCGGCGCTCGGTCGCGATCTCCGCGGCCTATTCCTGCCGGGACACATGAGCGTGGCGTCCAGGCCGGCAGCGCCGCGCGAGAGCGACGCGATTCTCGCCCGGCTGCTCGACCTCCATCCCAAGGCGATCGATCTCTCGCTCGGGCGCATGACCCGGCTGCTCGATGCGCTCGGCAACCCGGAGCGCGCCATGCCGCCGGTCATCCACGTGGCCGGCACCAACGGCAAGGGCAGCGTCGTCGCCTATCTCGACGCGATATTGCGGGCGGCGGGCTACCGGGTGAACAGCTACGTCTCGCCGCACCTGGTTCGCTTCGCCGAGCGGATCAGGCTGGACGGTGTGCCGATCGCGGAAGACTCGTTGCGCGCGAGCCTCGCCCATTGCGAGGCGGTCAACGACGGGGCGCCCATCACCTTCTTCGAAATCACCACGGCAGCCGCGTTCCACGCCTTCGAGCGTCATCCCTCCGATGTGCTGCTGCTGGAGGTCGGGCTCGGCGGCCGGCTCGACGCCACCAACGTGATCGCGCGCCCGGCGCTTACCGTCGTCACCCCGGTCTCCATCGACCACACGCACTACCTGGGCGAGACGCTTCCCCTCATCGCGGCGGAGAAGGCGGGCATCCTGAAGCAGGGCGTGACCGGCGTGATCGGGCGGCAGGAGGCGGAGGCCGATGCGGTCATCGAATCGGTTGCGGTTGGGGTCGGGGCGCCGCTCTCAAGGCTCGGCCAGGAGTGGTCGTTCGAGCGCGCTGAATCGCAACTGATCGTCCAAGATGGCAGGGGCAGTGGGTGCTATCCGCTGCCGGGGCTCGCCGGGGGCCACCAGGTCGAGAACGCGGCGCTGGCTGCCGTCTGCGCCCGGTTGCTTCCCGGCTTCGATGTGGGCGACGCCGCCATTGCTCAAGGGCTGCGGCAGGCGCGCTGGCCGGGGCGGCTCCAGCGCATCCCCTGGGCCGGACTCGCCGGCGATTGGGAGCTTTGGGTCGATGGCGGCCACAATGAGGCGGCCGCGATGGCGCTTGCCCGCGTCGCCGAGAGCTGGGCCGACCGGCCCCTCGACCTCGTGGTCGGCATGCTGAACACGAGGCCGCCCGAGGATTATCTCAGGCCGCTCGCACCCTTCGTGCGGCGGTTGGCGGCGGTGGCGATTCCCGATCAGGCCGCAAGCAGGACGGCGGACGAGATCGACTCGGTCGCGCGGTCCCTCGGAATCGACTCGGAGACAGCCGCCAGCGTCGGCGCGGCCGTCACGCGCCTCGCCTCGGGCGCTGCGCCACCCGGCCGCATCCTGGTATGCGGCTCGCTGTATCTCGTGGGAAGCGTGCTGGCGACGGCCGACGTACCGGCCGCCTGAGGGGAGAGGATCAGACCGCGCCGCGCAGCCACTCCGCGAGCTTGGCCTTGGGCAGGGCGCCGACCTTGGTGTCGGCCACCTCGCCGTCCTTGAAGAGGATCAGCGTCGGAATACCCCGGATGCCGTATTTCGCCGGCGTAGACGGGTTCGAGTCCACGTCCAGCTTGGCCACCGAGAGCGAATCGCTCATCTCGCCGGCGATCTCCTCCAGCGCAGGCGCGATCGCCTTGCAGGGGCCGCACCAGTCGGCCCAGAAGTCGACCAGGACCGGGCCTTCGGCGTTGAGAACCTTCTCTTCGAACTCGGCGTCGGTGACGTGGGAAACGCTCATCGGTACTCCTCCAGGCGGCGACAATCGGAATGTAGGGAGCGCTCGGGGGGGCGTCAACGGGACCCGCGCGCGAACGAGGCGCCGCTAATTCTCGGCGAGCAGCGCGGTCGCGATGGCGCGCCATTCGTCCCGCAGCGCCTGCTCCGACGCCGGGCGGCCGGCGCGCCGGTACCAGTAGCCTGCGTTGCGAAGGTCGCCCTCGACCCGGTGGAGATAGGCATGGACCCAGGCGCCCGCCGGACCCTTGTCCACCTGGGCGAGGGTGTGGGCCTCGTCCCACGCGCCCTTCGCCTCCTGCCAGAGAGCCTGGAGCGGCTTGCTCATGCCGGTTGGCGGCGCAGCGTCCTCGATCGATGCTTCGAATGCCGTCAGGTCCATGGTGTGCCTCTCGTTCGACCCCGTCCCGCAGTCACGCGGTTCCGTCCGCGCTCGGAGCCAGGGCGATCTCGAAATTTCCGTAAGAGTCGACCGTAAGTGTTTGCCCGGGATGGACAACCACCGTGGTGACCTCGGTGTCGATCACCGCCGGCCCCTCGATTCGGTTGCCGGGCGCGAGCCGGGCGCCCTCGAAGATCGGAGTCTCGGCGCGGCGGCCCCACGACGCCCAATAGACCGAGCGCGATGGGCGCCGGGCCTCCGGCGCGGGTTCGGGGTCGAGCAAGTCCGCCTTCGACAGCAGGGGCTTGCGCGTGACGCCCGAGGCGCGACAGCGGAAGGTGACGATCTCAAGCTGCGCGCCCGGCAGTGCGGCGCCCCGGCCGTAGAGCGCTTCGTAGCGCTGGCGGAACTCCTCGTGGAGCGCATCGATCGCATCGGCGGCGACGGTCTCGCTCTCAAGCTCGACCTCGACTTCGTTGATCTGCCCCTTGTGGCGCATGTCGAGGGTGAAGCGGTAGTGGCGATCCGCGGGGGCCATGTCGTCGGCTGCCAGATCGGCGCCACCGCGCGCCTTGAGCTCGGCGAGCATCGCGTTGATCTCCGCGGCATCGAAGGGCGAGCGCATGATGTTGACCCGCTCGTGGACGTGCAGCAGGTCCGCCGCCGCCGCGCCGAAGGCGCACCAGACCGAGGCGGTCTCTCGTTGCGGGACGATGACCTTGGAGACTCCCAATTCCTGCGCGAACACCCCGGCGTGGGCGGGACCCGCGCCGCCGAAGGCGAAGAGCACGAAGTCGCGCGGGTCGTGTCCTTTCTGGATCGTCACCTTGCGGATCAGGTCGGCCATCTGGAACTCGGCGATGCGGGCGATGCCGCTCGCGGTCTCGTCGAGGCCGAGGCCCAGGCGCTCGCCCATGGGCGCCAGCGCCTTTGCCGCGGCGTCTCGGTCCAGTCTGATCGCGCCGCTCGCGAAGTTGTCGGGGTCGAGATAGCCGAGGACCAGGTCGGCGTCGGTGACCGTCGGCATCGTGCCGCCCCGCCCGTAGCAAACCGGGCCGGGATCGGCGCCGGCGCTCTCCGGCCCAACGCGGAAGACGCCGGTGGCCTCGTCGATCCGTGCCATGCTGCCGCCGCCCGCGCCGATCACCTGAATGTCCACCTTGGAGAGGTAGTACTCGTACTGGTGGACGAGGCTGCGGTAGGAGAATGCCGGCTCGCCGCCGTGGATGATGCCGACATCGAAGGAGGTGCCGCCCATGTCGGTGGTGATGACGTTATCGTAGCCCATGATGCCGCCGGCGTAGCGGGAGCCGGTGACACCGGAGACCGGGCCGGAATCGAGGGTGAGCAGCGGCGCCGCCATCGCTTTGGCGACGGGGATCGTGCCGCCGGCGCACTGCGTGATCTGCAGCGGGTGGCGATAGCCGAGATCGCTGGTGCGCCGGTCCATGCGCGCGAGATAGCCTGTCACCAGCGGGCCGATGTAGGCGTTGAGCGCGACCGCGGCGGTGCGCTCGTACTCGCCCCACTTGGGCACAAGCTCCGACGAGCAGGTGACGAAGAGATCGGGCGCGATGCGCTCGACCATCGCCTTCACCCGCTGCTCGTGCTCGGGCGCGAGGAAGGACCAGAGGAAGCAGATCGCGAGCGCCTCCACGCCGTCCGCGATTAGACGGCGGATCGCCTGCTCGGCCTCCTCCTCGTTCAGCTCGACCACGACCTTGCCGAAGCAGTCCACCCGCTCGGACACGCCCTCGATCAGAAACTTGGGCACGATGGGGTCGGGCTTGCTGCTCTCCGGGATATGGACGACGAGGCGGATGTCGCGGCCGGTCAGCCCGCGCGAGCCCCGCATGATGTGGATGACGTCGTTGTGGCCCTTGGTGGTGATGAGGCCGACCTTGGCGCCCCGCTTCTGGATGATCGCGTTGGTGCCCACCGTGGTGCCGTGGGCCAGCACCGCGAGCTCGCGGCAGAGCGTCTCAAGCGGCGTGCCGAGCTTGCCGGCGACGATGCCGAGGGCCGCGATCAGCCCCTCGCCGAAGTCGGCCGGCGTGGAGGGCGCCTTGCCGGTGGTGACGCGGCCGGCCTCGTCCACCACCACGCAGTCGGTGAAGGTGCCGCCGATGTCGATACCGCAGAGGTAGGTGCTCATGGGTGCTCTTGAAGGCGATGCTGGGGTGTTAGGGCAGCGGCGTCAGTCGAAGAGCGCGACGGCTCTGGTCCAGCCGCCGGACGCCGCCTTGATCTTGCAGGGGAAGCACGCGACCGTGAAGCCGAAGGGCGGCAGCTCCTCCAGATGCCTGAGCTTCTCCATGTGGCAATAGGGCGTGTCGATCCCGGCGTAATGCCCTTCCCAGATGATCTTGGGATCGCGCGACTTGAGCCAGCGCGCGCGGGTCGCCGAGAAGGGCGCGTCCCAGCTCCAGCCGTCGATACCGGTGACGCGCACGCCGCGCTCGGTCAGGTAGTGGGTCGCCTCGCGGCCGACGCCGCAGCCGGAATGGATGTAGTCGTCGTGGCCGTAGCGCTCGCCCGCGCGCGTGTTCACCAGCACGATGTCCATGGGCTGGAGCTCGTAGCCGATGCGTTTCAGCTCGGCCTCGATATCCGCAGGGGTGGCGACGTAGCCGTCGTCGAGATGGCGGAGGTCCAGCTTGACCCCCGGCCGGAAGTACCAATCGAGCGGCATCTCGTCGATGGTCGGCATCCGGTTGCCCTGCGAATCGCGCGAGTTGTAGTGATATGGCGCGTCCATGTGGGTGCCGTTGTGAGTGGCAAGCTCGATGAACTCGATCGCCCAGCCCTCACCGCCCGGCAGCTGGTCTTCGGTGAGGCCTGGGAACAGCTCGCACATCAGCGCCGCGTTCTCCTTGCCCGTCACGTAGCGGATCGAGGGCCGCATGAAGTCCGGGTCCACGACCGTCTCGTTGTCGAGGGGCTGGGAGATGTCGACGATCTTGGATGGCAGCTTCATCGCAGAGCCTTCTGGGGGCCGCCCCTTGTGCCCAAGGGTCGCGCCGGAGTCGAGGGAGAGATTCTTGAATCGCGGGCGGGAAGTGGCGTTAGAATGGGGCCATGGCCATCGTGCGCACAATCCTCTGGTCGCTGGCTCGGCGTGCCGCCTCCGATCCCCGCGTACAAAAGAAGGCGGGGCAGGCCTTTCGCGCGGTCGACAAGAAAATGGACAAGGCCGCCGACAAGGTTGCGACGGTCGCGGCCGCCAAGGACCCGGCACGCGAGGCGGGCAAGATGCTCGGCGCCTTCTTTTCCGGCGAGGACCGGTCGAAACGCTGAGTGGCCCGCCGTTGCCGGCCCATCTGGTGCGGTCGAGAGGACTCGAACCTCCACGGGGTTGCCCCCACTAGCTCCTGAGGCTAGCGCGTCTACCAATTCCGCCACGACCGCCAGGTCAGATGGTGCGGCTGAGAGGACTCGAACCTCCACGGGGTCGCCCCCACAGCGCCCTCAACGCTGCGCGTCTACCAGTTCCGCCACAGCCGCAAGATACCCGTGCTCGAAGAGCGGGCGGAGCGGAGAAAACAGGGTAAGGCGGCGCCTTGTCAAGCCACCATCGGCGGAGGGCCAGGGCGAATTTATTGTCTGCCCGTCGCGCAGGGTGAGCTGAAGTCGGCGCTGGCCATTCCTTTCTCGATGTGGCAGTGTGCCGCTCATGGCGACGCTGCCGATCCCGGATTCGTCCATTGATCTGCGCGCGGTCACGGTGCGTCCGACCTGGGGCGCGCAGGAGCACCGGCGCTGGGACCGGTTGGTGGAGGAGCACCACTACCTGGCGTTCCACGGCGTCATCGGCAAGGGCCTGCGTCATGTCGCTGTACACGGCGAGACCTGGCTCGCGCTGATCGGCTGGCAGCCCGGCGCGTTCAAGCTGGGCGCGCGGGATCGCTGGATCGGGTGGTCGGCGGAGCAGCAGTTCCGACGCCTGCATCTGATCGCCAACAACTCGCGCTTCGTCATCCTGACGCCTGAGCGGGTGCCCAACCTGGCCTCCCGTGTGCTGGGGCTGAGCCTGCGACGGCTGTCTGCGGACATGCAGGCGGCGCATGGATATCCGGCTCTTCTGGCGGAGACGTTCGTGGACGTCTCGCGCTTCGCCGGCACCTGCTACCTCGCAGCCAACTGGCGCTCGCTGGGACTGACCCGCGGCTTTGCCCGCGAGCCCGGAGGGGCGGCGCGCTGGCGTCACCACGGCCAGCCCAAGGAGGTCTTCGTGTTCGACCTGACAGACGGCGCCCCCGAGGCGCTGAGCCAGACCGAGATGCCGCCAAACTGGGCCACCGAGCAGCACACCGAGCCGATGGCCGCGCCCCGGCTGCGCAGCCTGTTCGAGTGCCTCGGCGAGGTGCCCGAGTACCGCCATGCCCGGGGAAAGCGCTATGCGCTCAACACCATTCTGACGCTTGCCGTCGCCGCCCGCCTTGCCGGCTACCGGGGGGTGAACGCATTCGCCCAGTTCGCCGCCCTGCTCTCCCAGGAGCAGCTCAAGGCGGTCGGTGCCTTCTGGAGCCCGTCCAAGCAGTGCTATACCCCGCCCGCGATCACCACCTTCCACAACGTCCTTGCCGCGCTGCCGCCGGAAACCCTGGACAACGCGATCGGCCAGTGGACCGGCCAGCAGAACAGCGCGCAAGCGCCCGTCGCCATGGACGGCAAGGACCTGCGCGGCGCATCCAAGCAGACCGAGGACGGGCGCAGGATGATGGTCGCAGCGGTGGAGCATGACACCGGCGTCGTCCTCGGCCAGGTCGAGGTCGACGCCAAGAGCAACGAAATCCCGGCCGTGCGCGAACTCTCCGGCGGCCTCGACCTCACGGGCCGGATCGTCACCATGGATGCCATGCACGCCCAGCACGAGACCGCGCGGTGCCTCCTTGGGCGCCGTGCCGACTACGTGATCAGTGCCGTCAAGGACAATCAGGAGACCATCCTCGAAGACCTCAAGGCGATCGACTTCAGCGATGCGCCCTCGCACGAAACCGTCGACAAGGGCCATGGCCGCATCGAGCGCCGGCGCTGCGCCGCGGTCGACCTCTCCGCTGCCGAGTGGGACGGCTATGCCAACCTCCACGGGCGGCGCCAGGCGATGTGCATCGAACGAGAGCGCGAGATCATCAAGACCGGCAAGCGCAGCATCGAGGTGACCTACAGCGTTACCTCGCTTGGCCCAGAGCGCGCCGGACCCGAGGAGTTGCTCGAACTGGTGCGCAACCACTGGCACATCGAGAACAGGCTCCACTATGTGCGCGACTTCACCTACGACGAAGATCGCTGCCGGGCGTACGTGCGCCACCTGCCCAGGAATCTGGCCTGCTTGAGCAACGCGGCCATCGCCATCGTGCGCTGCGACGGCCGCTTCCGCTACGTACCGGAGGCCAACCGGCACTACGCCGCCCGTGCCCAGGAGGCCCTCGACGCGGTCATGATCGCGCCCATCGGCTGATACCGCGCCCCCCACTGCCACGCATGCACGTGCCGCAGGGCGGCGCGGCGAAACCGCTCGGCCCGTCCAGGCCGAAAACGCCGCCCGGCGGCTTCGAGCGACCACCGTGACGTCCATCAGGCAGATTCGGGGTTCCCCCGAAACAGCCGCAGCGTGCGTGATCTCACTCATCCCCAGCCCGCAGCGCGACTAAAAATTGTTCCTGGGCGGAGGGCTATGAGCGGCGGCCACGGCCGGCGCCGGCCTCGGGTTTGAACGGGCGGGCGAGCAGGCCGCCGACCGCGTCCTCGATCGAGGCGCCCCGGTGAAGCACGGCGTGAACCGCGCCGGCAATCGGCATCTCGACCCCGAGACCGCCGGCCATCGTCATGACCGCCGGCGCGCTGGTCACGCCTTCCGTCACGGCTTCGCGTGTACCAAGTACCGCGCTCGGCTCAGCGCCGGCGCCCAAGGCGCGGCCGAAGCTGAAGTTGCGCGACTCGTCGCCGGTGCAGGTCAGCACGAGGTCGCCCAGGCCCGAGAGGCCGGCGAGGGTCTCCGGCCGCGCGCCCTTGGCGGCGGCAAGCCGCGTGAGCTCCGCGAAGCCGCGCGCGATGATGGCGGCGCGGGCGTTCTCGCCCAAGCCTCGGCCGATGGCGATGCCGGCCGCGATCGCGATCACGTTTTTCACTGCGCCGCCGATCTGCACGCCGATTAGATCGTCCGTGAGATAGGGGCGGAAGGCCGGGCCGCCGAGGGCGTCCACCGCAGCCCGGCCCAGGTGCGCCTCCTCGCAAGCGAGCGAGACGGCGGCGGGAAGGCCCTGGGCCACTTCACGCGCGAAGGTGGGGCCGGAGAGCGCAGCGAGCGGCAGGCCAGGCGCCACGCGGCGTACGACGTCGCTCATCAGGGAGCCGGTCTGGCGCTCGATCCCTTTGGCGCAAATCACGCAGGGCGGCACGTGGTCGGCGGCCTGGGTCAGCTCTTCGACGATGGCGGCGAGATTCTGGGCCGGCGTCACCAGTAGCAGGAGATCGGCGCCCGTCGCTTCGCTCAGATCGTCCGTCGCGCGAATCGCCGGGTCGAGGGGGACGCCCGGCAGAAAACGTCGGTTCTCGTGGTGGTCGTTGATGGCGGAGGGGACGTCCGGCTCGCGCGCCCAGAGCGTCACCGCGCGGCCTGCGCGTGCTGCCACCGCCGCGAGCGCCGTGCCCCACGCGCCGCCGCCGATCACGCCGATGCGGTTCATCGCCTGGCTCACCCCGTCGAAAGTCCGGATCCCGTGGGTTCACTACTTGGGAGCGCGCCCCATCGGAAGCAAGCCGCCACGACGATCGGACGCGCGCTCACGCAGCTACGGCAGCCGGTAGAAGGAGATCGCGTTGTCGCGGAAGAGCTTTCTCATCTCGCTCTCGGAGCTGCCGCTCATCGTCCACTCGACGATGTCGACCCACTCTTCGTAACCATGCGTCAGCGTGGACACCGACCAATCGCTGCCGAACATGACGCGATCGATGCCGAAGGCGCCGATGGTGTGATCGAGGTAGGGGCGCAACTGCTCCCGCGTCCAGTTGTCGTGATCCGCCTCGGTGATGACGCCCGAAATCTTGCAGCAGACGTTGGGCAGAGACGCCATGGCGCGGAGGTCCTCGCGCCAGGGGTCGAACTCTCCCGCCCGAATCGGCGGTTTGCCGATATGGTCGAGCACGAACCGGACCTCGCGGCAGCGCCGCACCAGCTCGACGGCGTTGGCCAGTTGATGGTGCAACACGCAGATATCGAAATTGAGGTCGTGCTTGGCGAGCAGTCTGACGCCTTCGATGAAGCGCGGCTGCAGGCAGAAGTCGATGTCAGGCTCGAACTGGATCAAGCGGCGAACCGCCTTCACGTGTTCCATGCCCGCGAGCCGGGCCAGGTCGCCCTCGATCCCCGTGCCCTCTTCCAGCGACGCCGAGGCGACGATGCCCCGCAGTTGCGGCATCGACTCGAACAGACCCGAGACCCACTCCGCCTCGGCCATTTGCTGCGGCTTGTCGATCCCGACCTCCACGAACACGATGCGCTCGACGGGTACGGTGCCGATGGCGGCCTGGAAGTCGGCCGGCAAATGGGGACTGCTGAGTTGCGGGACGTCCTTCATCCACGGGTAGGAGAAGCGCCCTGGGTCGTAGAGATGGACGTGGGAATCGACGATCGGAAAACTCACCATCTTGCGCTCCCTATCGTTGTCTGCCTGTCCGCGTGGAGTCTGCCGATACTATGCCGAAACGGCGGCCGGCGCGTCCCGGCCGATGGTAACCTGAGACCCTATCCGGCGATGCCGGGGCAGGGGAGGGGCCGATGATCAAGGCTGTCGCAGGAATCGGATGCCTGCTCGTGGCTGCGCTCGTTGCGGTTCCGGCAGCCTCCGCGGCGTGGGCCGACGTGCCCTTCGAGATGGTGGATATCCCAGGCGGCAGCTTCGAGATGGGCGATGCCGACGGTCGGCCGGACGAAGCGCCGCGGTGGGCGTCGGTGGACGCCTTCCGGCTCATGCTCCTCGAGGTGACGAACGCCCAGTTCGCCGCCTTCGTCGCCGAGACCGGGCACGTCACCGATCCCGAGCGGCGCGGCTTCGGCTACGTCTGGCCGGGACGCTGGACCAAGGTGCCGGGCGCCGACTGGAGGCACCGCAGCGGGCCGGCCTCGAATCTCATCGGCCTCGACGACCATCCGGTGGTGCAGGTGAGCTGGCAGGACGCCCGCGCCTTCTGCCGCCACTACGGGCTTCGTCTGCCGAGCGAGGAGGAATGGGAGTTCGCCGCGCGCGGCACCGACGGGCGCATCTTCCCCTGGGGCGATGAGGCGCCGGACGAAGGCGGCGCCAGGCGTGCCAACTACGGCACCAACGAGTGCTGCGCGGCGGACATGACCGACGGCTACCACGAGACCGCGCCCGTCGGCACCTATCCCGCCGGTGCCTCGCCCTTCGGCCTCCACGACATGGCCGGCAACGTCTGGGAGTGGACGTCGAGCCCCGACGGCGATACCGGCAAGTACGTGATTCGCGGCGGCGGCTGGGGCAACAATCCGTTCTGCCTGCGGGTGAGCTACCGCCACAAGAACCCGCCCGACATCGGCCTCGACATGGTGGGTTTTCGCTGCGCCGGCGACCCGTAGGCCCTCGGGGCGGTCGCGGGCCTCAGGCCCTTCGCCCCAACCGTCCCGGCGCACCGGCGCCTTGAGCCAGGCCGGCGTCCTCGTCGAGCGGCCAGCGCGCGCGCGGCGATGCGTCGAGCGGGTCGGTGAGGCCACGCGCGAGGCGCTCGATGCCGGCCCAGGCGATCATCGCAGCGTTGTCGGTGCAGAGCCGGGGCGGCGGGATGTTGAGGGCGAGGCCGCAAGCCGCAGCCAGCTCTTCGATGCGGCGCCTGATCTCGCTGTTGGCCGCGACGCCGCCCGCCACCACCAGCGCTGTCGGCTCCACATCTGAGTCGCGCAGCATGTCGATCGCGTTCGCCGTACGGTCGACGAGCACGTCGGTAACCGCCGCCTGGAACGATGCCGCGAGGTCGGCGCGGTCACTCTTCGTCGGCGTGCCAGTTGTCTGAACCGCGTGGAGCAGCGCCGTCTTGAGCCCCGAGAACGAGAAGTCGCAGCCGGGCCTTCCGCGCAGAGGCCGGGGCAGGGCGATGCGTGCCGCGTCGCCATCGTGCGCGGTTCGCTCGATAGCCGGCCCGCCCGGAAAGCCGAGCTCCAGCAGCATCGCTGCCTTGTCGAAGGCTTCGCCCACCGCGTCGTCGACGGTGGTACCGAGGCGCCGGTAGCGGTCGACCTCCTCGACCAGAAGGAGTTGGCAGTGCCCGCCCGAGACAAGCAGCAGCAGGTAGGGAAATTCGAGGTCGGGTGCGATGAGGCGGGGGCTGAGCGCGTGCCCCTCCAAGTGGTTGACCGCGAGCAGCGGCTTGTCGTGGACGGCGGCGATAGCCTTGCCGGTCATGAGCCCGACCATGACCGCCCCGATCAGGCCGGGGCCGGCGGTGGCGGCCACGCCGTCAAGGTCGGCGAAACCGGCGTTGGCCTCCTTTATCGCGCGGGCGATGAGGCCGTCGAGGTGCTCGACGTGGCTGCGCGCGGCGATCTCCGGCACCACGCCACCGTAGGGCGCGTGGTCGGCGCATTGGGAGAGCACGATGTCGGACAACACCCGGCGCTCGCCGGTCACGACCGCGGCCGCCGTCTCGTCGCAGCTCGTCTCGATGCCGAGGACGATCATGAGGGCGAGCCTTAGCCGACGACGGCTCGCGCCGCAACGATCCTGGCTTTGCGCGGCCCGAAAGCGCTCGCATCCGTGGGGTCCGCTGTGTAGAAGGGGCGCGACGCTCCGATTCGGTGCCGTGGACGTGCGCCTGCCAATAGTCGTCGGGACGCGGGGCAGCCCGCTCGCTATCGCCCAGACCCGCCACGTCTGCGACCTGCTGGCTGCGGCCCATCCCGCGCTGGCCGAGGGCGGCGCGCTGGTCACCGAGACCATCACCACCTCGGGCGATCGCTTCACGGACCGTCCGCTCGCCGAGATCGGCGGCAAGGGGCTCTTCACCAAGGAGATTGAGGAGGCGCTCCTGGACGGGCGCATCGATTTCGCCGTGCACTCGATGAAGGACGTGCCGACCTGGCTGCCGCAGGGGCTGGAGATCGCCGCGATCCCTGAGCGGGAGGACCCGCGCGACGTGCTGATCGCGCGCGATGGGTCCGGCCCGGCGGGTCTCGCCGACTTGCCGCTGGGCGCGCGGGTCGGCACCGGATCGCTCCGCCGGCAGGCGCAGATTCTGGCGCGCCGTCCCGATGTCGACATCGTCCCGATGCGGGGGAACGTCGGAACTCGGCTGCGCAAGGTGGCCGAAGGCGCGGCCGACGCCACGCTGCTGGCGCTCGCCGGCCTCAAGCGGCTGGGCGAGGAGGTCGACGGGATGGCGGTGCTGGAACCGGCGGAGATGCTGCCGGCGGTGGGCCAGGGCGCCCTCGGCATCGAGTGTCGTACGGGCGACGAGCGAATGCAGGAGCTGCTGCAGCCCATCGTCGATCGGGTGTCGACTGCTGCCGTCCAGTGCGAGCGGGCGCTGCTGGAGGTGCTGGACGGTTCCTGCCGCATGCCGATCGCGGGTCTCGCCGTGGCCGATGACTCGGGCAGGCTCCGCCTCGATGCCCTGATCGCGCGGCCCGACGGCGGCGTCTGCCACCGGGTCGAGCGCGCCGGGCCCATGGCGGACGCGTCCACCATCGGCCGCGACGCCGGCGCCGCGCTACGTGCGGCCGGCGGACCCGATTGGTTCGAGTCATGAGCGGCCCCCGCCTGCTCTTGACCCGCCCGCGCGGAGACTCTCTCGCGCTGGCCGAAGTGCTGGCCTGTCACGGCGTGGATTCGCTGATCGAGCCGATGATGACGATCCGCATCGACGGCGATGCGCGCCTCGACCTCTCGGGTGCCCAGGCGATTCTGCTCACCAGCGCGAACGGCGCGCGAGCGGTCGCGGCGACGTCGCCGGTCGAGGAGGCGCGCCGACTTCCAGTCCTCGTTGTGGGCTGTGCTACCGCGCACGCCGCACGGGACGCGGGCTTCTGTGAGGTGACGGCAGCGGACGGCGATGTGGACGCGCTCGCGGCGCTCGCCGCGGCCCGGCTCGAGCCGAATTCCGGGCGCCTCGTGCACGTTGCCGGCCGGGTCAGCACGGGCGATCTCGCGGCCCGGCTGCGCGCCGCCGGCTTCGAGGCGGAGCGCGTGCCTCTATACGATGCAGTCGCCGCGCGCGCGCTGTCGGCGTCCGCCCGGCAGGCGCTGGAAGCCCAAACCCTCGCCGGCGTCGCGTTATTCTCTCCCCGCACTGCACGCCTCTTTGCTAAGCTCGCGCGCGAGTCGGGGCTCGACTCGACGGCGCGGACACTCACCGCGTTCTGCCTAAGCCAAGCGGTGGCCGAGGCGGCAGCAACTCTTTCCTGGCAGCGTATCCGTGTGGCCGCCGCGCCGCGACAGGACTCGCTCGTCGCCTGTGTGACGAGCGCGCTCGCGCCGGGCCGTTGAGGCGACAGGCGGTGAGGATGGGCAAGGGACGCCGAACGGGCCGCAGCAGGCGCAACGAGAGGCGAATGGCGGCGCGCAACGACGATGGCCAGAAGCCGCCAGAGGGCAACCGGCAAACGGTGATTTGGCGGCTGCCGGCGGCGGGCTCGTCGGAGAGCGCGGAGGCTCCCGAAGCTCCCGATACCCCCGACGCCGGGGCGGATCGCCCGAAGGGTCGCCGCGCCCCTCTGCTGGCGGCCGTAGGCCTTGCCGCGGCGCTCGTGTGCGTGGGTCTCTACGCCGCATGGTCGGAATTCGGATCGGACGTCTTCGGTACGAGCGGCGAGTCCGATGTCGCCGCGGCTCCGACGGCGGTGCCTGCTGCCGGGGTGGCCGGCGACGATCTGGCGAGCGGAGGCACGGCAGCGTCGCCTCCCGCCGATGGCGAGAGCGCTCCACTCGCCGCCACGGATAACGACGACGCAGAAGAGAGTGCCGAGGCTGGTCCCGTAGAGGCGCCGGTCCCGGCCGTCGTCGCGCCGCAGGATGACGAGACTGAGCCCCCGAAGACCGCCACGCCCGAGCCGGCAGCGCCGACAGCGGAACCCTCGTCGCCGTCACTCGCCGCCGACGAGCCGCCGGCGACTGCGGCCATTGCCTCCGCCAGCGCCGAGGAGCCGGCAGTGCCCTCTGCCGCCGCTGCTGCCGAAACGACCGCCGAAGCGGTTCCCGACACCCTGCCCACCACCCCGTCGTCTGCCCAAGCCGATCTCGGTGCCGATACGCCGGGCGCCGACACGCTCGGTGTCGAGACACTGGGTGTCGAGACACTGGGTGTCGAGACACTTGGCGTGCTGAACGCCCGGTTGGAGGCCCTGGAGGCGCGGTCCGATGGCGCCATCGGCGCCGGTGCCGCGGTCATCGCCCTGGAGCAGCGGGTCCGCGCGTTGGAGGACGATCCGGTGCGCGAGCCCCTCGGCGGGGCGCTCGCCGCGTGGGGAGAGCAGCGCGCGGCGCTGGAGGCCGCGCTCGCCCAGGTGAGCGCGCGGCTCGCCCGTTTCGAGGAAGAGGCGGCGCAGCAGGCCGCCGCCGACGGGCGTCTGGTGACGCTGGTGCTGGCGACCGGCGAGCTCACGGCCGTGCTCGGCTCTTCCCGGCCCTTCGCGCCGGCGCTCGACACGATTCGCGGAATCGCCGGCGAGGACCCGGAGATCGAAGGCGCGCTCGCGCGGCTCGCGCCGTTCGCCGCCACCGGCGTGCCGACCCTCGACGGGCTGAGCGCGCGCTTTCCCCAGGCCGCGAATGCCATCGTCCGTGGTACAGCGGCGACCGAGGAGGAGGGGTGGATCGACGAGACCGTCACCAGGCTGAGCCAGCTCGTGACGATCCGGCGGACGGGCGGGGCCATCGACCCCGCGAGCCTCGACGGCCGCCTGGTCGAGGCCGAGTCGGCGCTCAAGGCCGGCGATCTCGGGCGGGCCATCGCCATCGTCGAGCCGCTCGTGGGCGAAGCCGCCGAGACAGGGAGCGCCGGGCCCTGGCTGCGCGACGCCCGCGCGCGCCATGACGCGGACGCGGCGCTCGCCGCCCTCGTCGCCACCGTGCACGCGCGCATCGGCGCCCGCTGGGCAACGACCGCAGGCACGCAATGATCCGCATCATCGCCTTCGTGGTTGCGGTAATCGTCGTGGCAGCAGCCGCGACCTGGATTTCGGAGCCGCCCGGCCGCGTCGAGATCGCCTGGGGCGACTACATGGTCGAGAGCTCGCCGGGGGTGCTGGCCGCTGCCATCGCCGTGGCGGCAGCCGTCGTCCTCGCGATCACCGCTGTCGTGCGTTTCGTCTGGATCGGCCCCCGCCGGGTCGCGCTGGCGCGGCGTCGTCGCCGCGAACGATTGGGTTATCGCGCGCTGACTCAGGGGTTGGTTGCTGCTGCAGCGGGCGATCCCAAGCGCGCCCGGCGCTTCGCGCGGCGCGCGGATACGTTGTTGGAGGAGCCGCCGCTGACGCTCCTGCTCTCGGCCCAGGCGGCGCAGCTCGAGGGCGACGACCACGCCGCGCGCGGCTACTTCGAGGCCATGCTCGATCAACCCGCGACGGCATTCCTCGGGTTGCGCGGCCTGCTGGTCCAGGCCGAGCGCACGGGAGACACGGCGAGAGCGCTGGAGCTAGCCGAGCGCGCCTTCGCGCTCCGGCCCGAGACGCCCTGGGTGCTGACGGCGCTGCTGGAGATGCAGACGCGCGCGGGTCGCTGGTCCGATGCGCTCGGCACGGTCAAGCAGGCGCGCCGCCACGGCGCCGTGAGCGAAGAGGTCGGCCGCCGGCGCCAGGCGGGGCTGCTGTTCGAGCGCGCGCGGGCGCTGCGCGAACAAGGGGAGGTCAGGGAGGCGCTCCGCATCGCCGACGAGGCGCGGACGACGGATGCGACCTTCCTTCCTGCCGCGGTGCTGGGTGCCGGCCTCGCCAAGGAAGTCGGCCGCGATACGGCGGCGCAGCGGGCGGTGACGGAAGCATGGCGCCACTGCCCCCATCCGGCGCTCGGCCGGCTCTTCCTCGCTCTACACGCGGACCGCTCGGCGGCGGAGCGGCTGAAGCGGGTCGAGACGCTGGTGGCCGACAACGGCGACCATGCCGAGAGCCTGATGCTGCTCGCGAACCAAGCGCTCGAGGCGAAGCAGTGGGGGACGGCGCGCCGGTACCTGGAGCGCGCCGCCGCAGAGCGCCCCACGGCCGGCGTCTACCGCCTGCTCGCGCGCCTGGAGGAAGCCGAGACAGGCGACGGGGCGGCGGTTCGCCGGCGCCTCCAGCAGGCGAGCGAGGCGCCGCCGGATCCGGCCTGGCTCTGCACCCGCTGCGCCAGCGCGAGCCCCGCGTGGTCGATCGTCTGCGATCGCTGCGGCGCTTTCGATTCGATCGAGTGGCGCTCACCGCCGCGCGCCGAGACCGGCGCGTTACCGCAGGAGCCGACCGCCGCTGTTGACGATGACGAAGAGCAGCCGGTGGAGGCAGCCGCAGGCACCGCCGCCGAGTGACCGTCGCCGCGGGAAGTCGCCGCCGTCATGCGTTTGGCGCCTTTACAATGCGGCGTGCCTTGACGATAGTCCGCGCGGAACCGGGGCCGCAGTAGCTCAGTCGGTAGAGCAATGCATTCGTAATGCATGGGTCGGGAGTTCGAATCTCTCCTGCGGCACCAGTTTTCTTCCATCATATCAAGGCCTTGACGGATCTCCTGCCCGCGGCAACGGCCGCGAGGCTCTGGCAACTTGCCAGAAACGTTCTGGCTTCGCCCTGTCTGCGAGTCCGCGGGGGCAGGGTCGACGAGCTCTGTGCGAGAAGAAATCGGGCGCCGCTTCAACGCGAATTAAGCCCCGATTGCGATGCGCCCACGTTGAGTGGATAAGGGAACCCGGCCGTCGGCGCTAGGCTGGCGGCATGGCGGTGTGAGCGGTCTGCTGATGTCACTGGATGAGCGATGGCGGTGGTAGCAGGAACGGGGCGATGTCGATCAGGATCGGTAGAAGCCTGACATACGAGAGCACCGATGGAGAGCGGAGGGTCTTGGGTCGGGATGAAATCGAGTCGTTCTACGGGAGAGTGGTGACACTCGGCGACCCGGGAATGGGGAAGAGCGTGCTCTGACGGGCGCTGGGTGAGCAAGCGGGGATGAGCTACGTCAGCGCGGGCAAGTTCGTGAATGCGGCAGATGCCGAAGCCTTGGTTGCAGAGGTTCAGAGGGTCAGAGGGTCATTATCGACGGGCTCGACGAAATCGCATCTTCGGTGTCGGGAGGGGCGGTCGACTCCGTGCTGAGACAATCGGTCAAGATGGGAGAGCCACCGTTCATCCTATCCTGCCGAGTCCTGCCGAGAGAGGAGAATCCCCGCCACTCTCGCGACCCGCACGCTTACAGACACGACGAGGAACTCATGCTGGCGTCGGGCGCGGTCTGCGCGTCGTTGATGCTGTGTGGTCGCGCCGGCCCTGCGATTTCCTCGGTGCTCGCCGCTTGAATGGGACGCATCGGATTCCGGACAGCCGGCTGCCCGATTGCCCGGTCGACGGATTTGGGGAGGCCTACTCGGAAGCTGTCAGCGCGATCACGCTGCTGCGGAGCGAGTGGAGGAGTTCGTCGAGCCTGGCGCGGTTCTCGGAGCCGTACTTCAGGTCCATCGCTACGGTCACGACAAATCTCGCCAGCTGGGCGGGTGTCTGACCGGTGCGTGCGATCGCGTCGGCGTAGGGCTCCAGCAATTCGGCGATCAGCGCCGCCTGGCGGGCGTGAGCCTCCTTGATCGCCGCCTTGCCTGCCTCGTTGTGACCGCTGATCAAGTCCTCCGGATCGCCCGCCTCCTGCAGCATCTCGAAGGACTTCACCACCGTCTCCTCGAAATAGACGGTGAGCTGCTCGGCCAATGCGGCACAGCCGCCGAGCCGCGCCCGGATCGCCGCCAACGACGCCTCCGAGACGTGTCGAATGCACGCCACGATGATCCCGTCCTTGTCGCCGAACGAGGCATAGACGGTCTGGCGCGACACCCCGGCGGCCTCGGCGATGTCCGCCATCGTCGTCTTCTTCGCACCGTAGCGGATAAAGGTGCCGATCGCGGCCTCGATGATCCGTGCCTCGGTCTCGGAGACGGGAGCGGGACGGGGTTCGTTCATGTAATTGGAGATATCTCAAAGCTTACGACTTGACAACGAACGACGGGGTGTAAGATAGACCATACACCTTGTCACAATGTGTAGAGATGTAAGAGCCCGCCATGACCCAGACCGTTCTCATCACCGGATGCTCCAGCGGCTTCGGCAAGTTGACCGCCCAGACCTTCCTTAGGGCGGAATGGAACGTCGTCGCCACCATGCGCGCGCCGGAAAAGGCGCCAGAACTTGCCGACGGCGACAGGATGCTGGTCCTGAAGCTGGATGTCACCGACCCCGACAGCGTCTCCAGCGCCTTCGCCGCCGCGCACGCACGGTTCGGCCGCGTCCACGCTGTCGTGAACAACGCCGGCTACGGTGGCGACGGCCTGTTCGAGCAGGCCAGCGACGCGGATATCCGCGCGATGTTCGAGACCAATGTGTTCGGCCCGATGAACGTGATGCGCGAGGCGTTGCCCGGGTTGAGAGCGGCCGGGGCCGGCGCCATCGTCAACGTGACCTCGATGGCGGGCCACATGGGCCTGCCGGGGCACGCGGTCTACGCCGCCTCGAAGCACGCGCTGATCGGACTGACCGAGAGCATGGCGCTGGAGTACAGGCCGCTGGGCGTGCGCATCTACTCCGTCGCGCCCGGCGCCTATCCGACCACCGCGTTCGGCGCCAACACCGACAATCGGCTCGAGGTTGGCGATGCCCAGCTCGTCGAGTTCTCCAGGCGCCTGCGGGCGCAGATCACGGCGGTGGGCGAAGAGATGGCCAACCGGGGCGGCAACCTTGCCGATCCGCAGGAGGTCGCCGACCGCATCTTCCAATGCGTCGCGGGCGATGCGCCGATCAACAACCCGACCGGCGCCGATGCCGAGATGCTGACGGCGATGATGGGTCAGGACAAGCGTCAGGCTTTCCTGGAGCAGCTTGGCGCCATGCTCGTTCCTCCCGCCAGCCACGCCCCGGCGCGTTGAAGGGCCGGTCCGGCAAACCCCTGTAAGGCGCCGATGTCGCGTTCCCGCGTCAAATGGGGCGTCGCGGCCCTCGCGATCGTCCTGATCGTCGTGGTGGCGGGCTCGCTCGCCACCCGCAAGACCTTCCGCGTGGAGACCACGATCCCCGCGCCGCCCGAAGCGGTGTGGCAGGTGCTGATGGACACTGAGTCCTATCCGCAGTGGAACCCAGTCTTCGTCGAGGTGACCGGGGTTTATGCGGAAGGGAAGCAGGTGCTGAACAGGGTACGGGAGCCGAGCGGAAAGATCCTCGAAATGACCGCGACGGTGGAGACACTCGTGCCCGGTGCGGAGCTGCGGCAGTCGGGGGGAATCCCCGGTGTCCTTACCTTCGATCATCGCTGGCTGCTGGAGCCCGTGGAGGGCGGGACGAGGGTCGTCCAGCACGAGGTGGACCGCGGCATCGGCCTCTGGTTCTGGAGCTCTGACTGGATCGAGTCGGCTTATGCAGCGACCAACGACGCGTTGGCGGAGAGGGTTCGGTCACTGATGGCCAAGCCAAGCAACTGAGCTTCCGCATTCGGTCGAAGCTCCTGTTGCAGCCACCGGGTTGCCGCGTCCGTGCCTAACCTTGGTCGATCGTGAAGCCTTCCATGCGGTTGTGGAGGCGGTCGCGGCAGGTGCGAACCTTCCAACGGCTTTGCGGCCATGGCCTGGTGCGAGGAGAACGGCGTCGACTACATCTTCGGCCTTGCCGGCAATCGGGCGCTTGGCGTTCTCGCATACGACGTGGCCGACGATCTCAAGGTGCGCCGCGCCACAAGGCCCATGAGCGACGGGGCGCGCCTCGACCAACCCTCGGTTGGATAGCGCGTGCACAGCTTCCCTGGCGAGCGTTCGGCTGGTGCGGAACTCATCCATCAGGTCCCGCTCCGAAGGCAGCGTCTCCCGTCTTTCAGTTCACCGGACCGGATCCTTTCCTCGAGGGTCTGGATCACAAAGTCCGCCGCCCTGTTCGTGCTTCGCTGCGCCGACACGTCCGCTGCTCCCGTTGGTGCCATTACCTGCGTCCTCCTTCCACCACGCCGCCGATTATACCATCGGCGCCTTTTGACGGACCTTCTGCGATGATATGGTATGATGAAAAAGTGAGGCCTTTCGGCACTTGTTGACACAGGGCGAATTTATTGTCTGCCCGTCGCGCAGGGTGAGCTGAAGTCGGCGCTGGCCATTCCTTTCTCGATGTGGCAGTGTGCCGCTCATGGCGACGCTGCCGATCCCGGATTCGTCCATTGATCTGCGCGCGGTCACGGTGCGTCCGACCTGGGGCGCGCAGGAGCACCGGCGCTGGGACCGGTTGGTGGAGGAGCACCACTACCTGGCGTTCCACGGCGTCATCGGCAAGGGCCTGCGTCATGTCGCTGTACACGGCGAGACCTGGCTCGCGCTGATCGGCTGGCAGCCCGGCGCGTTCAAGCTGGGCGCGCGGGATCGCTGGATCGGGTGGTCGGCGGAGCAGCAGTTCCGACGCCTGCATCTGATCGCCAACAACTCGCGCTTCGTCATCCTGACGCCTGAGCGGGTGCCCAACCTGGCCTCCCGTGTGCTGGGGCTGAGCCTGCGACGGCTGTCTGCGGACATGCAGGCGGCGCATGGATATCCGGCTCTTCTGGCGGAGACGTTCGTGGACGTCTCGCGCTTCGCCGGCACCTGCTACCTCGCAGCCAACTGGCGCTCGCTGGGACTGACCCGCGGCTTTGCCCGCGAGCCCGGAGGGGCGGCGCGCTGGCGTCACCACGGCCAGCCCAAGGAGGTCTTCGTGTTCGACCTGACAGACGGCGCCCCCGAGGCGCTGAGCCAGACCGAGATGCCGCCAAACTGGGCCACCGAGCAGCACACCGAGCCGATGGCCGCGCCCCGGCTGCGCAGCCTGTTCGAGTGCCTCGGCGAGGTGCCCGAGTACCGCCATGCCCGGGGAAAGCGCTATGCGCTCAACACCATTCTGACGCTTGCCGTCGCCGCCCGCCTTGCCGGCTACCGGGGGGTGAACGCATTCGCCCAGTTCGCCGCCCTGCTCTCCCAGGAGCAGCTCAAGGCGGTCGGTGCCTTCTGGAGCCCGTCCAAGCAGTGCTATACCCCGCCCGCGATCACCACCTTCCACAACGTCCTTGCCGCGCTGCCGCCGGAAACCCTGGACAACGCGATCGGCCAGTGGACCGGCCAGCAGAACAGCGCGCAAGCGCCCGTCGCCATGGACGGCAAGGACCTGCGCGGCGCATCCAAGCAGACCGAGGACGGGCGCAGGATGATGGTCGCAGCGGTGGAGCATGACACCGGCGTCGTCCTCGGCCAGGTCGAGGTCGACGCCAAGAGCAACGAAATCCCGGCCGTGCGCGAACTCTCCGGCGGCCTCGACCTCACGGGCCGGATCGTCACCATGGATGCCATGCACGCCCAGCACGAGACCGCGCGGTGCCTCCTTGGGCGCCGTGCCGACTACGTGATCAGTGCCGTCAAGGACAATCAGGAGACCATCCTCGAAGACCTCAAGGCGATCGACTTCAGCGATGCGCCCTCGCACGAAACCGTCGACAAGGGCCATGGCCGCATCGAGCGCCGGCGCTGCGCCGCGGTCGACCTCTCCGCTGCCGAGTGGGACGGCTATGCCAACCTCCACGGGCGGCGCCAGGCGATGTGCATCGAACGAGAGCGCGAGATCATCAAGACCGGCAAGCGCAGCATCGAGGTGACCTACAGCGTTACCTCGCTTGGCCCAGAGCGCGCCGGACCCGAGGAGTTGCTCGAACTGGTGCGCAACCACTGGCACATCGAGAACAGGCTCCACTATGTGCGCGACTTCACCTACGACGAAGATCGCTGCCGGGCGTACGTGCGCCACCTGCCCAGGAATCTGGCCTGCTTGAGCAACGCGGCCATCGCCATCGTGCGCTGCGACGGCCGCTTCCGCTACGTACCGGAGGCCAACCGGCACTACGCCGCCCGTGCCCAGGAGGCCCTCGACGCGGTCATGATCGCGCCCATCGGCTGATACCGCGCCCCCCACTGCCACGCATGCACGTGCCGCAGGGCGGCGCGGCGAAACCGCTCGGCCCGTCCAGGCCGAAAACGCCGCCCGGCGGCTTCGAGCGACCACCGTGACGTCCATCAGGCAGATTCGGGGTTCCCCCGAAACAGCCGCAGCGTGCGTGATCTCACTCATCCCCAGCCCGCAGCGCGACTAAAAATTGTTCCTGCTTGTTGACACAATATCGAGGGCCGCTGTATATTTGGTCTGACCAACGGGCCTGTATGGGGAGGACGGGCATGAGTCGGCACGAGATGCCGCTGCGAACGACCCAGCCTGCACTCTGGGAAGAAACCGCAAGCGACACTCTCGTGCGCGATATCTCCGTGCACCTCTCGAGCACCGCTTTACCGGCCTTTCACTGTTGATCGCCCCTGGACTGTGCACCGAAGGAATTCAAATCGTGTTATCCAATGAGCAGCGAGAATTCTATTTTGAAAACGGCTACCTAATTATTGAAGGATTGTTGTCCGGTGAAAAGCTAGCAAGGTCCGGAATGGCGTTGGAAGAACGCTATGTTCTCGAAGATGATCAGGCCGGTTCTGAAGCGCTAGCGGGCTTTTCTCCCGGCGGTGTTCGGAGGCTCGCTAATCTATTCAGCAAAGGGCAGATTTGGGAGGAGATAGCTATCGAACCGGTGGCCCTTGAAGTTGCACGGCTGACCATTGGTAATGAGGTGCGTTGGAACGGGATGAATTTCCATGACCCGATACCAGGGGAATCAGCGGCCCACCAGGCAGTTCATGCAGACAGAGCTGAATTCCCGAATTGCATGGGGTATATGAACGTTTGCTGGGCTATTGATGACATGACGATTGAAAATGGTGCCACGCGACTTGTCCCCGGCTCACATAAAGGCCCATGGCCGCGCGATGTGTTAAATGAGGAAGAAGCCCGCGACGTCGTAGATGGAGAGATCTATGCGGAATGCCCTGCAGGCTCAGCTGTATTTGTTCACGGAGATGTTTGGCATGGAGGTCGGGCCAATTATTCTCAATCGACGCGCCGCACCCTCCATCTTGCATTCGCTTGTCCTAATACGGCACCTCAGTGTGAGATTGCAGGTACTTTGACCTCAGAGATTCGCGCGCGTCTCGGCACGCACTGCGCGCTCATTCCGGGTACACTCGAATCGTTTGGTCTTTCAGAGAATTGGTACATGTGATGCTCGCCCGGCAAACCCACAAGCAACCATTGGAAAGATCGGCATCTTCGAGTGCAAACCAGAAGCCGGTCAAGCTCTGCGGCTCAGTGACTATGAACGTTCCATCCTGGTGCCATTTAACCTCGCCCCCGATACCCGGCTGCTTGAAGATCAATCGTATGGACAAATGAGGCGACAGGACATGGCAAAAGATTACACAATCCTCATCGGCACCGTCGGCCAAGGGCTGAACGTGAGTGCCGACGGCGGTGAATCCTGGACCAACATCCGCCCTGAAATCTACAACACGCCCAAGCTGAAAAACACACTACCGACAGAGGGCAACGTCAGGGCGTTGAGCGTGTATCCGGACAACCCCCGGTGGGTATTGGCCGGTTCCGACGTGGGCGTTTTCCGTAGCGAAGACGGCGGCGCGACCTGGCAAAACCTGGATGCCCCCACATCGAACCTTGAGGTCTGGTCGGTGACCGTGGACCCCACGGACCCGGACACCATATTCGTGGGCACGCGGCCCGAGGGATTCCGCTCCAGGGATGGTGGGAGGTCTTGGAGCAAGCTTAATATGGGCGTAAACATGCAGAGCCCCGTCACTGAACCTCCCGGGCCGCCGCGGACCACCTGCATGATCGTGGATCCCAGGGACAACCGCACCATCTGGGCTGGCATGGAGGTTGACGGGGTTTACAAGAGCCTGGATGGCGGCGACAACTGGGTACACCTGCCAGACCAGGGTCCCGATACCTTCCACGGCGACATTCACTGTATCGCTCTGAAGACTGGCGCCAATCCCGTCGTCTACTGTACCAGTCCCTTTGGTATCGCTACCAGCAACGACGAAGGCGAAAGCTGGGATTACCACTATTTCCCCAAGTTCAATGAAGCGGACGCCATATCCTACTGCCGGGGCATGGTCATCAAAGCTGACAACCCCGATGTCATGTTCGTAGGCAACGGCGACCTCATTCCCGGTACAACCGGCGCCGTGCAGCGCACCAAAGATGCCGGGGAAAGTTGGGAACCAGTGTCCCTGCCGGTAGCGCCCAACTCCGTTATCTATTGGATGGGCACTCACAAGGAGCGGCCCAACGTAATCGTCGCGGCCAGCCTCCTCGGCTATGTGTACGTGAGCGAAGACAGCGGTGATTCGTGGCAAAAGCTGCAAAGGGAGTTTGGCGAGGTCCGTTCCGTGGCCTTGCTTCCCAACTAACCGTCTAACTCCTACCCACAGGCACACGTTAGAGGCGGGTTCATGGCTTATAAACTAAGCCCAGCGAAAATGTACATGATGCCGACGCACTTTGGCCCAAGCGCAGGCCCCAGGCAAGGTCCCGATGGGCGCAAGTTCGAATGCAAGGACAATCCAAAGTCAAAATCGGTATCCGTCAGTTTTTTAACTGATCGTGATCAGTTGCAGGAATTCCTGCCTCCCGGCGGCTTCGAGCTAGGAGAGGAACCCATTGTAACCGTTTCGGCCACCTACTTGACAGAGATCGAGTGGTTGGCCGGTCGCGGGTACAATGTACTTGGTGTTAGTTTTCCCGTCGTCTTCAATGGGAAGGAAGACCGCGCGAAAGGTAGCCTTCTAACGGTCCTTTGGGAAAACCTGTGCGACCCGATTCTGACGGGACGTGAACAGTTAGGGTTCTCCAAGATCTATTGCGAACTTCCAGAACCCACTGTTTTGCGTGGCGAAACACACGTTATTGCCAGTTGGCTCGGCTTCACATTTCTGGATATGAAGCTGACCAACATGCATGAAATACCATTATCGCCGGAAGCACAAACTGCACCATCAACCGAGCCGAAGGACAACGTGTTGACTGGCACGTTGCACTACAAGTACATGCCCAGGACCGGCGAGTGGGGAACACCTGACGTTGCTTATGCAGTCCTGACTCCTGAAGGCGGAAATGGCAGGACTACGGAACTATGGCGGGGTGAGGGAACTGTGGAGTTTCATAAAGCCAGGTGGGAAGACTTGCCGACGCAGTACCATATCGTCAACGCGTTTCATGACCTGGAGATTAAAGAGTATCGTGGTGCGAGCGTCGCTAGAGGCATCGGAGGGAAGGACGAGAGCGATCAACGCATTCTCCGATAAGTCGACGGCGGGCGCTGATGAATAACAGTACAATGGCGCTCCAACGGAGGGAAACCATGAGGCTGAAAGACAAGGTCGCTTTTATCAGCGGCGAGATTCTAGGGAGCTATACATGCCAATATTAACGCATCATCAGATTGTCCGAATAACAGATGTAATGATGCGGGCTGGAGGAGCCTCGGCTGGCCATGCTGGTATCGTGGCCGACCACCTCGCCAATGCAAATCTTGCGGGATACGATTCACATGGGCTCATTCGTATACCACAGTACCTGAAAAACATTGAGGACGGAGAGCTCGATCCAAGGGTAGAGCCGGAAGTAGTTGGCAGCCACGGTGGGATAATCCAGATCGATGGACATTCTACATTCGGACAGGTTGTTGCCACACGAGCTACCGAAATGGCGATCGAGAAGGCTCGTGATCATGGAGTAAGTTTGGTTACTATGGGAAATCATACAAATACCGGTCGAAATGGAACCTATCCCGAAATGGCAGCAGCGGCCGGCATGGCTGCAATCATGTTCACGGGCCTGGCTGGAGGACCATACTCCACCCAGGCTCCATTTGGAGGACGCGAGGCCCGACTAGGTACGAACCCTTTAGCGATGGCATTTCCTCATGCCGAAGGCGCCCCTATCCTGCTTGATTTTGCTAGCTCCATGGCGAATGATGGTAAGCTACGGGTATATCGTAACAAGGAACAGGATCTTCCTGATGCTTGGATAATTGATAAGCATGGGGTACCCAGCAGGAACCCTAACGATTTCTTCGATGGTGGGGCACATTTGCCCATCGGCGGGAGTCAAGGGGGCCACAAGGGATATGCTCTCTCGGTAATGATCGCTCTTTTCGGGGGTCTTCTTGCACAGATCGCTTGTCCTGTTCGCAACCCGTCCTCGCCGACCGGTACCGTTCCAGAAAGAATCGATCTGTGGGCAGGATCCACGATACTCGTCATCGAGATTGGCCGCATGGCGCCCGTGGATGACATCCGGACCGAGGCCCAACAGATGATGAGATACCTTCAAGATACCCCAGTTATGGACGGATCGACCGGGGTTTTATTTCCGGGGAAGAGATCGGCCACCAATCGCAAAGAGCGATTGGCCAAGGGCATCCCTGTCGATCAAACAACGTGGGGTCAGGTGGAAGAACTCTTCGACCGTTACGGGGTCCGTGACCAATTGGTTGGTGTAGTTCCCTGACATTCCCTACAGGTGGTTACAGGGCGCGCCGGACTCCGGGCGCTCCGCTGACGCTTCGCCGTCACCGTGGGCGCCCTCAAGGCGGTGTCAAGCCGGCGCTTTGCGCATCCTCCGCGAACAGGGGGGTCGCCCAGAAGCAACCCGAGAGATGCGACCGTAGCCGCTCTTCTGCGGCGTCGGGATCGCGCATCAGGATTGCTTCGAAAATCGCTTTGTGGGCCCGGTAGTTGGTTTGGTTTCCTGACTTCGACGGTTGGGCCTGATTCTGGCCGATCTCCCGTCTGGAGATTTCAGCGAAGACAATGACTTAGCGGTTGCGGTGCGGTCAAGTCGCGTTGTAGTGCCTAGTGGATATATTGGATTGTCGATATCCCCGCCCCGCGCTACACTCCCACCATGTTCGTGCGTATCAAGACCACCCCCAACAGCCCGCGCCGCTCGGTCCAGCTCGTCGAGGCCGTGCGCGACGGCGGCAAGGTCCGCCAGCGCATCGTCCGCCACATCGGCGTGGCCATGGACGAGGACGAGCTGGAGCGCCTGAGGCAGCTCGGCGAGTACGTCAAGGCGAAGCTGGAGGACGAGCGCCAGCCCTTGCTGTTCGCGCCCGAGAAGATCGCAGACCAGGTGATCCGCGTCGGACGCCAAGGGGACGGCAAGCAAGAGCTTCCCGTCGATCTCAAGCAACTCGAAGAGGAGCAGCGGCTGATCACGGGCATCCACGAGGTCTACGGCGAGATGTACCGGCTGCTGGGCCTCGACGGGCTGCTGCGGCGATCGCGCTACCGCGCCTCGCACGACGCGCTGTTCCACGTGGTGATGGCACGCATCGCCAACCCCGACAGCAAGCGGGGCAGCGTGCGCCGGCTCGAGGAGGACTTCGGCGTGAGCCTTCCCCTCGAGAAGGTCTACCGGATGATGGACCAGCTCGACGCGCCCGTGATCAACCATCTGCGCACGCGCGTGGGCGAGGCGAGCCGCTCGCTGCTGCCGGAGCCGGTGGCGGTGCTCTTCTTCGATTGCACCACGCTCTACTTCGAGACCGCGATTGAGGACGAGCTTCGCCAGCACGGCTTCAGCAAGGACGGCAAGCACAGGGACTCGCAGGTCCTGCTGGCCCTGATGGTGACGCGCGAAGGGCTGCCGATCAGCTACGAGGTCTTCCCCGGCTCCACCTACGAGGGGAAGAGCCTGGTCCCGGTCCTGCAGGACATGCAGCGCCGCCACCAGGTGGAGCGCACGGTCTGTGTGGCCGACCGGGGCATGCTGAGCGCAGACAACCTCGACGCCATGGACGACATCCGCGGCGAGTACGTGCTCGGCGCCCGGCTGCGCAAGCTGCCGGCCGCGCTGAAGAAGAAGGTTCTCGATCTGGACGCCTATGGTCCTCTCGAGGGATCGGAGAACCGCCGGGTCGGCGAATGGGAGCACAAGGGCCGGCGCCTGATCGTCGTCTTCTGCCCCGAGCGCGCGCGCAAGGACGCACACGAGCGCCGCCAGGCGGTGGCGCGCCTGCTCGACAAGCTGGAGCGCAGCGACAATCCCAAGGAGCTGCTCTCCAATCACGGCGCCAAGCGCTTCATCGCCGTCGAGGGCGACGCGCGGCTCACGGTGAACCCGGAGAAGATCGCCGAGGCCGAGCGATGGGACGGGCTCGCCGGCGTCATCACCAATCTGCGCGACGCCAGCGTCACCGAAGTGATGGCCCACTACCACGGGCTCTGGCAGGTCGAGGAGAGCTTTCGGATCACCAAGCACGACCTGAAGGTGCGGCCGATCTGGCACTGGAACGAGAACCGGATCCGCGCCCACATCGCCATCGCCTTCATGGCCTTCGCCTGCGTCCGCCACCTTGCCTACCGTGTCGCCGTCCAGAAGAGGCGGATGTCCCCGGAAGTGATCCGCTCCGCCCTCGTCCACCGCCAATGCTCGGTCCTGCGCTGCGCGCAATCGGGCAACCGCTACGTCATCCCGTCGAAGCCGACGCCGGCGGCCGAGCAGATCTACGCAACCATGGGGCTGCCCCTGACGATCACCCCGTACCAACTCGTCTGAGCGCCGGCGAAGCCCGGCCCGGGCTCGAAGAAATGCCGAGTGTAGTGCCTAGCCGGAAATGAGAACCGGCCAATATCAACTACTTACGTGATTCAACCATCGAAGTCAGGGGCCAAGGGCATCCCTGTCGATCAAACAACGTGGGGTCAGGTGGAAGAACTCTTCGACCGTTACGGGGTCCGTGACCAATTGGTTGGTGTAGTTCCCTGACATTCCCTACAGGTGGTTACAGGGCGCGCCGGACTCCGGGCGCTCCGCTGACGCTTCGCCGTCACCGTGGGCGCCCTCAAGGCGGTGTCAAGCCGGCGCTTTGCGCATCCTCCGCGAACAGGGGGGTCGCCCAGAAGCAACCCGAGAGATGCGACCGTAGCCGCTCTTCTGCGGCGTCGGGATCGCGCATCAGGATTGCTTCGAAAATCGCTTTGTGGGCCCGGTAGTTGGTTTGGTTTGCCTCCGGCGGACGCGGCTTCTCCCAATAGGGTGAAAGCCAGGTCGTATAGGCCTTGTGGATGGCGGGCAGCACGGGATTCCCGGCTATCCGGTACAGCACGCCGTGAAAGTCCATGTCGGTGCGCCAGAAGTTCTCCGAATCGTCTATTGCCGCGCCATTCTCCTCCAGGGCCTGCTTCAAGGCAGCGACGTCGTCCTTCTCGGCGTGCAGTGCTGCCTGACGCACAAGCGCCGCCTCAACCATGATTCGCGTGTCGTACAGGTTCTTGAGGCCGCCGGGCTGGTCGAGAAGGTGAGCGACGACGCTGCCGACGGCGTGTACGGCTGCATCGTATCCGAGCTTTCGAACGACGGGGCGAAAGCGGGGGCGCGCCTCGACCAACCCTCGGTTGGAAAGCGCCTGCACGGCTTCCCGGGCGACCGTTCGGCTGACGTGGAACTCATCCATCATGTCCCGTTCCGAGGGCAGCGTCTCACCGTCTTTCAGTTCGCCAGTCCGGATCCTCTCCTCAAGGGCCTGGATCACAGAGTCCGCTACCCGATTGGTGCTTACCTGTACCGACACGTCCGCTGCTCCCGTTGGTGCCATGACCTCCGTCCTCTTTCTACCACGCCGTCGATTATAGAGCATCAGCGCCTTTTGACGGACCCTCCGCGATCATATGGTATGATGAAACAGTAAGGCATTTCGGCACACGTTGCACCCTAGTGTCCAGTTTCCGAAGTTCATTCGAGGAATGTGCGCTGTGGCGTATTTCGACATCGTGACGCTGATCTTTGGCGGCCGGATATCGACTGCCTGATCCCCGCCGGGTGAGCAGAATGCAGCGATTAGACGCGAGATCGGAACGCTACGGGAACATCGTGACATGGATGGCCGCGGTCTGCCATCCGCCGGCAGGCGGCTTGGTCGAGCGGCGATGTCGGAGGTGGGACAACCGGTCAGCCGGTGTCGAGGTACGGCACCGCGCCGACCAGCGAGCGCATCCGCTCCGCGTGGCCGGCCCGCACCTGCGCAAGGGCCAGCGCCATCATCACCACCAGCGCCAGCCCGACACGGGTCTTCATCTTAGCGAGCCCGCGGATGTAGTGGGTCTCGAAGTTGAAGCTGTTGTCGAGGCGGCTGTTGATCCTCTCTATCGCAGAGCGCCGGTTGTAGCCGCGCCGCCAGGACGGGCTGCCCCAGGGCGTCGGGGTGAAGACGCGCCGGTCGTTCTTGTCGAGATCGATGCGCACGATGCGGCCGTACTCGCCGGGCTCCACCCCGCCCGCCCGGTGGCACGCCTTGCTGCCTGCACAGTCGAAGCCGAAGGCCGCCGCCGGGCAGCGGTATTTCAGCGTGCCGCAGAGGCCGCGCTCGGCCTCGAAGCCCTGGAAGGCCATGGCGCGGACCTCGCCGGTCTGGGGGCAGATGCAGGACACGCGGCCGCGCTCGTCGTGAACGACGACGTCGGCGCGGTTGGGGAACAGCGCCCGCGTGATCGGCTTCGTCGGATCATAGCCCGGCTCCTCCTTCTCGGCCTTCCACATCAAGCGCGTGTCGACCAGCGGCCGAATGGCCCACTTATCCCAGAGCAACTTCTTCTGGGGAGCGTTGTCGAGACCGCGGTCGGCGCTGAAGTCGTCGCAGCGCTCCACCATTTCCGGCGCTCTTGCGAACAGGTTCTCCAGCATCTTGGGGAGCATCTTGACCTCCGAGTCCGACGCCCGCGTCACCTCGAAGGCCACCGGGACCTCGTAGTGGGTGTCGGCGATCAGGTGGAGGCCGTAGCCGAACCATGATTTCACCTTCTTCCAGATCGCGCCGGTCTTGGCGTTCACCCCGCTCGTCTCATGCTTGCCCCAGTCGGCGTCGGGGTCGGAGGTCTTCCCCTTGTCCTCGGCAACCCGGCCCGTCGAGTGGCTCTCGATCGCCTTGCCGTCGTAGCCGAGATGGCGGCCGAAGTCGGGCAGCTCTTCGAAGAGCGACGCGCGCAGGCTCTCGACCATTGCGGACACCAGGCTGCACTCGTTCTCAAGCAGCACGACGCGCCGCAGGAAGCGCGAGAAGTTCCAGTGGCTGGGCACCGTCGAGCGGACCTGCGCCGGATGCGCCACCGCGCATGGTGGCTCCTTCGTACCTGCGCGAAGCTCCAACACGGGCGCGCTCTGGAAAGGCAGCGGGTCGAACCCGCAGAGTTCCAGGAGCGCCGGGTTGCGGCCCATCTCCCGCAGCAGCGACTGGATCGAGGCGTGCTGGAACACCACGCCCGCGATCAGCGCACGCCACATCGACCGCACCGGGTAGTCGTTGCGCCCGCGACCTCGCCCGGCCTCAAGCGCAGCCACGATCTCCTCGTCGGGCAGGGTGTCGAGCACCAGACGCAGGCGATCCAGGTCCGGCAGGCCTTCGACAGCCTGCCAGGAAAAGGGTAGCTTCTCCGTTGTCGCCATCACGTTCTCCCTACCAGGGCTGGTGGATGGAACGAGGGCCTCTGGCCCGATGGCGACACCTTCTATCCGATTCGGGCGGGACGACGCGACGGGGCCGGAAGTGAGCCTGGGAGCGTCGTCGGCTATGGGGTGGAAATCCTCGATCCGCCCTATCCGCCGATCTCAGGGCCGCAGATGTCTGCGAAGCCGCCGGGGTAAGAAAAATCTCGGATCAGCTGGAGCCCTTGATCACCAAGGGATGCGTGACAGCGCACACGCCTCTCATTCGCATTCGGTTGGGTCGGTGTGCGGTCTCTCAGACCGATCCTCTCCAACACTCGTCATGCCCGGACATGCCCGGACTCGATCCGGGTATCCGGGCATCTCTCTCAGCCGGACCCACCGAACGCTAGTGTCCCGATCGAGAAGTTCGCACGCCTTGCCGAGAACCCCAACACGTCATGGCCGGGCTTGACCCGGCCATCCACGTGTTGGCTCGGGATTCAACGGATCTGGCAGAGAGAGATGCCCGGATCAAGTCCGGGCATGACGAGAAGAATCGGAGAGTCGGGGAGGCTGCACGGCCAACCCAAAATCATGCGAACTTCAAGAACAGGACACCAGGCAACCGCTTGGATGGCCGCATCACCCCCGGACTTGATCCGGGGGCCAGCCATGACGTGGTGGGGGCGCCGTGTGGATGGATAGAAACTTCTGGTACGGGACACTAGGGACATGTGAGGCGTGGGAGTTTGACTGGCTTTGATTTGGGCAAGGTATACGGCCGGGGTTTGTCCGCCAAGGGCCTGGTGCGGCGAATGCTGTGGCCTCGCCGACAGCGCAGGGCAGGCACGGGGTGACTGTTCCGCGGTCCATCGGTGTCTTCAGGATACGGCCTATGGTGCTCTCGGAGACCCCTACCGCGCTTCAAGGGGCCCGTCTCATATTTCTCTGAACTTGGTCGTTGACACCATCGAGGCCTGCCGTATATTTTGGACGGACCAAATGGCCCGGATGGTGGAGGGCGGAATTGAATCGGCACGAGATGCTGCTGCGAACGACCCAGCCTCCACTCTGGGAAGAAAGCGCAGGCGACACTCTCGTGCGCGATATCTCCGTGCACCTCCTCAAGTTGCCGCCCGCCGAAGTTCTGACGGACGCCGGGCACGCTCCTCAGACAGACCGAGGGCCATCAGAACAGGGCGGAACATGATGCAAGGTGGATTCTCAAACTCAAAGCAGGGAGGAACATGATGAAAGGTTGGATTTCCAATGCAAGATGGCTGCGGTTGCCCGCTCTATCGCTGGCAGCAACCGCATTGCTGGCAGCAACCGCGGTACCTGCGGCGGCGGACCATACGGCGGACCATGTTGTAACCAAGGACAAATGGGGTGGCACACTCCGCATTGCTGTCGCTGACAGCGACCTGCCGATGGCGGACATACAGCAAAACGGAGGATGGATGCCAGGCCAATCCCTTGTCGGCAATCAAGTCTATAACGGCCTGACTTGTTGGAATTTCGTGGGCGAAGAGGGTCGCATCCCCGCCGGGGCGCCCGAGCCCATGCCTTGTCACGCCGAGTCGTTGGAGTGGGGCGGCGAGGACAATCCGTTGGTATGGACCGCCAAAATACGGCCCGGGCAGACGTTCCATGACGGCACGCCCATTGACGCCGATGCAGTCATATTCAGCTTTGCAAGAATGGGGATACCCGGGGGGGAATATGACCCGGTGGATTCCTTCGAGTATTACCACCCCCAAGTTTCCCTTCTATCTCTTATCTACGGTGGTGGTGAGATAGCCGGTTACAGAAAAATCGACGACATGACCGTAGAGATCACGACACGGCGGGTAACGTCGTGGTTGCCTTACAACCTTGCGTTCCTCAAGATCGGCAGCCCGACTGCCATCAAGAAGTGGGGCAACGACGAATTTCAATTCCATCCCGTCGGTGGTGGACCCTTCAAGGTGACGGAAATCAAGCCACGGGTCGCCATGACCATGGAGAGGTTCGAGGACTATTGGGGCAAGGTCCCGAACGTAGACAAGGTGGTCCTGGTCCCGTCGCCTGAAGCCGCCACAAGGGCTGCGGCCTTGGCGGCTGGCGAAGTTGACTGGGTCGAGGTGCCGGCCAGCGATGCCATTCCGTCTCTGGAAGCCCAGGGCTTCGTGCTGCACAAAGGGCCTTACCCGCACATACTTCCATACCAAATTCGTCAGGCTGACGGACCGTATGCCGACATCCGTCTCCGCAAGGCGATAAACTACGCCATCGACCGGGAGACGCTGTGCCGGGACGTCATGCAAAATACCTGCACGCCGGCAAAGGGTGCGGTGCCCACGACGCATAAGTGGTTTGGCAACCCCAAGGAGATCTACAACTACGACCCTGAAAAATCTAGGCAGTTGCTGGAGGAGGCTGGCTGGACAATGGCCGATGACGGGGTGCGTCGCAAGGACGGTGAGCCGCTTAGGTTCAAGGTGATCATCTCCACGAGCGGCTCTGGTCAAATGGAGCCTGTGAAGATCAACGAGTTTATTCAGCGCAACCTGGCGGATGTCGGCATCGAAATGGAAATCGACGCCATGGAAATCAACCAGTTCGTACAGCGTACCCATGGTCGCAAACTGGAAAAAGGCGGCAAGTTCACCTCAGGTAATTTCATCTTCTGGGGCGAAAATGAGGACTATCATGGCATCCAGAATTCGTGGGGAAGTGTGGAGCCGAAGGCTATCGAGGACATGTTCTGCGGGGAACCCCCGCCGCTGTGCCATGGCAACATGGGAGGCTATGATAACCGGCTATTCGACGAGCTGATCGCGCTGGCGCAAGGGTCTTTCGATCCGGAGGATCGGGACCGGCTGATGCGCATGGCGCATGACATGGCGATCGAAGACTCTGCATACATCTTCATCGTCAATGACCTGAACCCGAAGTTGATGCACCCCAGGGTCAAGGGCTACTATCCGGAGGATTCCTGGTTCACCTCCCTCCAGTACCTCTGGATCGAAGAGTAGTCGCCCACGAGAGCGCTTGAACCGAAGGGGCACTATCGCGCGATAGTGCCCCTTTTCCTTGCGGTGGTGACACGGGGGATCAGAAGTGAGGACACGGTGGAACGGTTAGATTTTTGGGTGCCCGGTATCGCGCGGTGCGCGAGCGCCTCCCGAATTGTCAGGTGACGGCTATGTGGAGTTACGCCGCCCAGCGGCTCTTACTCGCCATCCCGACCCTCCTCGGGGTCTCTATTATCATGTTTGTCCTCATACATGTGGTCCCCGGAGACCCGCTCGCTTCGCTCGTTGGTACTCAGGGATCCACTGGGTTTTCTCGGGAGGACATGGAGAAGAAGTTTGGCTTCGATAAGCCCATCGTCGTGCAGTATGGCATCTGGCTGGGCAAGGCGGTCACGGGTGACTTCGGGCGCTCCTTCTCGGACGGCACGTCGGTTGGAAAGACGGTTCTCGAGGCTGTAGCGAACACGTTCATCCTGGCGGGTACAGCCACCGTCTTATGCATCATCCTGGGCATGGTCTTAGGCACCGTCGCTGGCTTCTACCAAGGACGATGGCCGGACAAGGTGGCGAGCGTCATCGCCATTGCGGGGCTTAGTCTGCCTCAATACTGGGTGGCTCTCCTTCTCGTGATCGTGTTCTCTGTTAATTGGCGGGTCTTGCCGGCTCAGGGCATGCAAACTCTGGGCGGATCCGATTCTGTGGTCCTGGACGTGATCGAACATATGATCATCCCCGTCGTCGCCCTGACGTGGATTTCCTTGGGAGTCATTACGCGTATGATGCGAGCCAGCGTACTGGAGGCTCTGAACCAGGAATACGTTACTGCATTGCGGGCCAAAGGAATGAAGCCATACCGAGTGGTGCTGCACGTCGTCAAGAATGCCATGCCTACGGTCATGACGGTGCTGGGCCTTGTTTTTGCCTACAACCTGGGAGGGTCGGTCCTGGTAGAAGCAGTCATGAACTGGCCTGGCGCCGGAGGGTTGTTGAATTACGCCGTTCTGAGCCGGGATATTACTGTTATTCAGACTACTGTACTGATTCTGGCTTCTTTCTTCGTCGTGATCAACGTGATCGTGGACATCTTGAATTCGATAATTGACCCGCGCATACGGCGCAGTGATTGACCCGCGCATACGGCACACATGAAAGACGCTACATCATGGAGCTAGCGCAACCTTCTCGGCTGGACCTAGCGGCTGAGGCCTTGGCGGCCAAACCTATCTCCCACTGGAAGCTTGCCTGGTGGCGGCTGAGCCGGGACAAGGTGACCGTGGTTGCCGCCGGCGTCCTGCTCTTGATCGTCCTCTCTGCCCTGTTGGCGCCGGTTATCAGCCCGTACGATTCCAATGAAGCATCGTTCAAAGGGGCGAACCAGAACGTCCTTAACCGCCTGGCACCCATTGGCTCGGAAGGGCATGTGCTCGGAACCGACCAGCAGGGTCGGGACATGTTGACCCGGCTCCTCCACGGCGGACGCTTGTCCCTGCTGACCGGGGTTCTGCCAGTCGGCATCGCACTGGTGATAGCGTCTGCGCTGGGTATTGCGGCCGGGTTCGTGGGTGGGCGCCTGAACATGCTCATCATGCGGGTCAACGACATGTTTTACGCGTTCCCACCCATACTGTTGGCCATAGCCGTCTCCGGCGCTCTTGGGCCGGGGATCAACAATACCATCATCGCCTTAGCCATATCTTTCATACCTCCCATCTTGCGGGTGGCCGAGAGCGTGACAATCAAGGCGCGAGCCATGGACTTCGTGGAGTCGGCGCGCGCGAGCGGGGCCGGAGATCTCGCAATCATCAGGTACCACATTGTGGCCAACGTCGCCGGTCCCATCGTGGTCTACGCCTCAACCCTGGTGGGGATAAGCATCATCACGGCTGCCGGGCTGAGCTTTCTAGGACTCGGTGTCACCGTTCCCGACGCTGAATGGGGCCTTATGTTGAGCAAGCTACGCCAGTCTATTTTTATCGAGCCCTGGGTTCCTGTCCTCCCAGGATTGATGATTTTCATCACAAGTATGGCGTTTAACCTCCTGAGTGACGGCCTAAGGGATGCACTCGATGTCAGGCTGTAGGAAGAGACAGTCTGGCCATGTAACTTCGTTGCCAATCGAGTTCTCGGATGAGGACGAAACGAGCAGACACCCGCAGGCGGTAGCAGGGGGGAATCAGTGGACAGCTCCGTGACGGATGGAGAGGCCATCTTGCAGGTGCGCAACCTTCGCAAGTGGTTCCCGTTGCGTGAAGGACTGTTGAGCCGAACACGGGATTCGGTGAAGGCGGTAGACGGTGTTTCCTTTGACGTCTATTCGGGCGAGACCCTGGGCATTGTCGGGGAGTCGGGATGCGGCAAGTCGACCACAGCCCGTTGTATTCCGCGCCTGATCCGGCCCGACGTGGGGGAAATGCATTTCCTCGATAGCGACATCATGAAGGCCGGGCGCAGGGAGATGAAGCGACTGCGTCGTGATATGCAGATCGTCTTTCAAGACCCATACACCTCTTTGAACCCGCGCATGACCATTGACGATGCTGTCGGATTCAATATGGCGGTGCATGGCTACTCATGGAAAAAGGCTCGGGATCGTTCTTGGGAGGTCATGGAACAGGTGGGCCTCACACCCCGGATGTACGCCCGTCGCTATCCTCACGAGCTTTCGGGAGGGCAACGACAGCGAGTCAACATCGGCCGCGCCCTGATCCTTAATCCAAAGCTGGTAATATTGGACGAGCCGGTCTCCGCCCTGGACAAGTCCGTACAGGCTCAGGTTCTGAACTTGCTGCTCGACCTGAAGCAAGACCTGAAGCTGACTTACATCTTCATCTCCCATGACCTCCACGTTGTCGAGTACGTTTCCGATCGCGTAGCGGTGATGTACTTGGGACGGGTAGTGGAAACAGGCCCGGCTGAGCCGCTCTACAGCGAGCCGATGCATCCGTATACGAAAGCCCTGTTGGCCTCGGTTCCAACCGGGGACCCCGATCGGAGACTGGAAAGAATGCCGCTAAGCGGCGATCCGCCCAGTCCGGTCAATCCACCGTCGGGGTGCCGCTTTCGTACCCGCTGTCAGTTTGTCATGGACCGCTGTGCATCCGAGGAGCCCCAATTGCTTGCCGTTGGCGATGGCCGCCAGGTCGCCTGTCACCTCTACTCCGAAGACGGGGAGAACGATCCGGGAATGGAGAGAGCTTAGCGGCACGCGTGAGCCAGGCAACGTACCGTTCGCCTTCGACCCGACCGTGCACATCGACGTATAGGACACCGAACCATGAGGCTGGAAGACAAGGTCGCGATTATCAGCGGGGGAGCCAGGGGCATGGGCGCGGCGGAGGCCAAGCTGTTTGCCAGGGAAGGGGCCAAAGTGGTCATCGGAGACGTGCTGGAAGAAGAAGGGCGCAAGATCGAGGCCGAAATCAATGAAACCGGCGGCGAGTGCCTCTTCGTCCGGTTGGACGTCACCGGCGAGGCCGAGTGGCAGCAGGCCGTGGCGTCCACGGTCGCCCACTTCGGAAAACTGGACGTTCTGGTGAACAACGCCGGGCTTTACCGAACCGGTCTGGTGGAGGAGACCACCAGCGAGGAGTGGGACCAGGTCTTGGATACAAATGCCAAGGGTGTGTTTCTGGGTACAAAACACGCCATACCCGAGATGCGGAAAGCGGGTGGCGGCTCCATTATCAACATCGCTTCGGTGTCTGGGCTGGAAGGCAGCATGGAGGCGTCGTGCGCCTACCACGCGGCCAAGGCTGCGGTGCGGCTATTGACCAAGTCCACCGCTATTCAATACGCCCGGGACGGTATCCGCGCCAACTCCATACACCCGGGCAGCACCGAAACAATGATGAACGCCTACTTGATGGAGGACGAAGAATACCGGCATGAAACGTTCAACAAAATTCCCTTGGGCCGCCAGGGCCAGCCGGAGGAAGTGGCCTACGGCGCCCTTTACTTGGCTTCGGACGAGTCCTCTTATGTCACCGGCAGCGACTTGGTCATTGACGGCGGATTAACCGCGGGTTTGGGCGCAGAGGCGGCAAGGGATAAGATCAAGGAAACCGAACGCACTGCTGAGACGGTCGCTGGTTAAAGATGCATCACCACGTACTAGGCGGATCTTCGCCTGCCGACCTGTATCCGGCGTCATGAGCTGTCTCAGCGCCTGAATGGGAACTTCGCATGCAGGGGCCTCATCCGTTGGAAGGTTTAGAGTTGGCCGCGATAGAAAAAGGCTCTCCGCACGTCGGTCCGACCTGTTGATCCATTCGATCGATCGTGGTGCGAGCTTCTCTAGAGGCATCGGAGGGAAGGACGAGAGCGATCAACGCATTTTCCGGTAAGCAGACGGAAGAAGGGAAACCATGAGGCTGGAAGACAAGGTCGCGATTATCAGCGGGGGAGCCAGGGGCATGGGTGCGGCGGAGGCCAAGCTGTTTGCCAGGGAAGGGGCCAGAGTGGTCATCGGAGACGTGCTGGAAGAAGAAGGGCGTAAGACCGAGGCCGAAATTAATGAGACCGGTGGCGAGTGCCTCTTCGTCCGGTTGGACGTCACCGGCGAGGCCGAGTGGCAGCAAGCCGTGGCGTCCACGGTCGCCCACTTCGGGAAACTGGACGTGCTGGTGAACAACGCCGGAATCGGCGACATGGGAACAGTAGAAGACACCACGGTGGAAGAATGGGACCGGGTAATGGAGGTCAATGCCAAAGGAGTGTTCCTGGGAACCAAGGCTGCTATACCGGAGATGCGCCGGTCCGGGGGCGGCTCCATAATCAATATATCGTCCCAGGTGGGCCTGGTGGGCACCGAGACCGCCAGTCCTCAGTACCAGTCGTCCAAGGGCGCGGTGCGGATGCTCACTAAGGCCACCGCTATTCAGTACGCCGGCGAGGGCATCCGGGTCAACTCGGTGCACCCGGGACCCATTGTCACGCCGATGATCGAAGAGGGCGTTGACCCGGAAACCCATCGACTCTTGCTGTCCCGCATCCCTTTGGGACGCTACGGCGAGGCCGAGAATGTGGCGTTCGGTGTTCTTTTCCTGGCCTCGGACGAATCGTCCTTCATGACCGGAAGCGAACTGGTCATCGACGGTGGATACACCGCCCAGTAAGAGGAGGTAATCTAGAATGAAGCTGCTGATGCTTTCCGGAGGAATGTACCACCCCTATGCGGTAACCACGCCCATTATTGGAGATTTCCTGAAGGCGGCCGGTCATGATCTTAGCGTGACGGAAGATGCCTCCGTCCTCGGAAATCCTGCCGACATGAACAGCTACGACGCGCTGGTATTCAATACGCAACGGGATAACAGCTTACGTTTCAACCACGGACCTTTTACCTGGTCCGAAAACGAACAAGTTGGGATAAAAGATTTCATAAGCTCGGGTAAAGGCCTCGTATGTCTCCACATCGCCTGTTATCTGCCTTACAACTGGCTGGAATACCACGACATTACCGGCGGAGGCTGGATCGACGGAAAAAGCTTCCATCCACCTTACGGCAAGGTCGCCGTGAACGTGAGCGATCGGAAACATCCGGGGGTCCACGGCGTAGCAGACTTCACGACATACGATGAACTCTACATGGGCCTCGCGTTCAGAGACGGTAACGATGTATTCATCACTGGCACAAGCGAAGACTTTCCGGGAGGGTCCGCTCCCTTAGGGTGGACTCGCAAGTATGGCGATGGAAAAGTCTTCGTTTTATTGCTGGGGCATGATGGGCAGAGTTGCCAGACCGCGGAGTTTCAGAAGATCGTTCTGAATGGTGTGGACTGGGCCACTGGTGGGTAAACCAAAGAAAGCCGGCAACATCGCTTGGCGACGGCGATGTCTGGTCCGGGGAACTTCCAAGACCGAGGGTCCGGACGAGACCTCCCGCACGTGCATCCAACGTGAGGCGCAGACCGTGGGGCGACTCGGCTCCCATCCCCATTGGCTTACCTCGTCCGCCGGGCACGCCGCGCGGGGCAACTGGGTCGGGGTCCCGGGCTGTTCAGGTCTGATAAGCTGATCGAACCCCGCGAGGAGACCCGCGATGTCCGCCACCCGATCCGAACTCGCTTCCGCCGTCGACCAGCCGTTCTCCCTGCGAGGACGCGTGGCCCTCGTCACCGGGAGCAGCAGGGGCCTGGGACGCGCGATGGCGATGGGGCTGGGGGCGGCCGGGGCCAAGGTCGCGATCAACTACGCCAACAGTGCGAGCCACGGTGAGCGGGCGTTCGCCGAGTACCGCGACCACGGCTACGAGGGCATGCTGGTGCGGGCCAGCGCGGTGGACGAGGGCGACATCGAGCGGATGACCACCGAGATCGCCGACGAGCTGGGGCCCGTGGACATCCTCGTGATCAACGCGACGCCCGAGCAACGACTGAAACCGATCGAGGAGTACGGCTGGGACTACTACCAGCAGATGCTCGACTTCTTCGTGAAGAGCCCCTACCTGCTCACGCGCGCGGTCCTGCCGCATATGAAGGAGCAGCGTTGGGGGCGGATCATCAACATCGGCTCGGAGGTCTTCGCGCGCGGGATGGGCAACTTCAGCGCCTACGTCGCCGCGAAGGGCGCGCAGAACGGATGGACGCGCAGCATGGCCACCGAGCTGGCGCCGTTCGGGATCACGGTGAACATCGTGTCCCCCGGCTGGATCCCGGTCGAGCGGCACGAGCACGACCCGCAGGAGATCAAGGACGCGTACCGCGCGATCATCCCGGCGGACCGCTGGGGCGTGCCGGACGACGTCGGTGGCATCGTGACGTTCCTGTCGAGCGATGCGGCGTCGTTCATCGCGGGTCAAGACGTGCACGTGAACGGCGGCATGACCGTCGGTTGAACAGGGACCTTCCGATGCTTCGATTGACCAATGCGTTTGCGTTCGTCCTTCTCCTGTTCGCGATTGGGCTGCGTGCCCACCGAGGAGGAACGGCCGCGGGTCGCCCACGTGACCAACGGCGTGGCGTCGTTCTGGACGATCGCCGAGAGGGGCGCGGAGGCCGGCGGCCGACTTCAACGCCGACGTCGATGTCCTCATGCCGGCCGAGGGCATCACCCAGCAGCACCAGATGATCGAGGATCTGCTGACCCGCGGCGTGGACGGCATCGCCGTGAGCCCCATCGACCCGGTGAACCAGACCGACCTGCTCAACGACGCGGCCGAGGAGACGGTCCTCATCACCCACGACTCCGACGCGCCGGACTCGAACCGCCGATGCTACATCGGTATGGACAACTACGTCGCCGGCCGTATGTGCGGCGAACTGGTGAAGGAAGCGATGCCCGACGGCGGGGAGGTCATGACCTTCATCGGCCGCCTCGAGCAGGACAACATGGTGTGGACTGGGCCACTGGTGGGTACACCGAAGGAAGCCGGCAACATCGCCTGGAGACGGCGATGACCGGTCCGGGGAACTTCCAAGACCGAGGGTCCGGACGAGACCTCCCGAACGCGCGGGGTAAGATGCCTTTCTTCGAAGTACGCAATCTAAACACAACTTTCTCTATGCCTGGCGACATTGTCGTCCATGCGGTAAATGATGTCAGCTTCAGCTTGGAGAAAGGCCGAGTGTACGCGCTCTTGGGCGAGACCGGGTCAGGCAAGAGTGTCACCCTGCGCTCCATTCTTCGTGTTTTGCCCCAGAGGTCTGCAACTGTCTCCGGTGAAGTATGGCTGGATGGCGTTGAGCTTCTTAGTCTACCTGAAGCTGAAATGCGCGATGTGCGCGGACGCCGGATCTCCATGATCTTCCAGGAGCCAATCGCTGCGTTCGACCCTATTTACACCTGTGGCAAGCAGATTGAAGAGACTATCGTCCGCCACCAACAACTTAGCCGGAAGGAAGCCTCTCGGAGGACCAAAGAATTGCTCCAGATGGTCCAGATCCCGGAGGCCGAGAGGCGGCTGCGAGCGTACCCACACGAACTCTCCGGCGGCATGCGGCAACGTATGATGATCGCGGGTGCTCTATCGTGTGACCCAGACCTTCTCCTGGCCGACGAGCCATCAACCTCTCTGGATGTCACAGTACAGGCCCAGATCCTGGCCTTGATACGAGAGCTCCAGACACGGCTGGAAATGGCGGTGATTTTTGTGACTCACGACCTGGGAGTGGTGGCCGAGATTGCCGACGAAGTAGCGGTGATGTATGGCGGTCGTATCGTTGAATTTGGTCCTGTAAGAGAAGTATTGAAGAATCCGGCGCATCCGTATACTCAAGGACTACTGCAGGCCACCGTCCAGCGGAACCAGAAAGAACGCAGGCTGATACCCATTCCTGGAGTGCCACCCGATCTTACACGGTTGCCACCAGGGTGCAGTTTTGCCCCACGTTGTATCTATGCCCATGATGAGTGCTTGGAAGATGTACCTGCCGAGCAGTCGGTAAACGATAAACATATGGCTCGCTGCGTCCTGGTGAAGGAAGGCGTTGGCTTAGTCGCTCCCTCTCAGACAAAGAATCACACCCATGAAACTGACAGAATTTGAAACTTTACATTGTGATGCAGGGTGGCGGAATTTTTCCTTTTTGAAACTGAGCACCGATGAAGGGTTGACTGGGATTTCCGAGTACAATGAAGGCTACGGAAGTCTCGGTTTGACAGGTGTGATTGAAAAGCTCACACCTCTCATACTTGGCAGCGATCCTCGAGCCCATGAACGGTTGAGTCAACAATTGTACGCCGAGACTCGGCAGGCACCGGGAGGCATCAACCAGCAAGCCATCGCCGCCATCGAGAACGCTCTGATCGACCTAAAAGCACGCTCCCTAGGGGTGCCTGTATATGAGCTGCTGGGAGGAGCGATACGGGACCATTTGCCGCTCTACTATTCACATTGTGGGACCTACCGTATGCAGGCAGAGTCAGCTGCTATGGTGGGTAAACCCCGGCTTCGTAACCTGCAGGATGTGGTGGAGTTAGGCCAGGAAGTGCGTGAGCAGGGGTTCAAGGCTTTGAAGACGAATATTTTCGTATTCGATGAAGAGGCCTTCGTCTATTTCCCAGGCTTCGCAGGAACACCAGGTTGGCCAGAATTGAATGCGGACCGAGCGCTCATTGAGGGGCTGCGGGCACAGCTCTTAGCGTTACGGGAAGGGGCTGGGGCGGAGATGGGCATTCATCTGGATTTAAATTTCAATTTTAAGACTGAAGGCTATTTGCAGGTGGTTCGTGCACTTGATGACCTGGGGCTTGCTTGGTTTGAGATAGATTTATTCGACCCATCCTCATTGAGAAGGATTCGCGACGCGGTTCGCACTCCCATTGCCTCGTGTGAGAGTTTGTATGGATTGAGGGAATTCAAACCATATTTTGAGCAGTATGCGATGGATGTGGCCATCATCGATGTGCCTTGGAACGGCATCTGGCAAGGACATAAGATTGCCGCTATGGCCGAAGCTTATGAGATTAATATAGCCCCTCACAATTATTATGGCCATCTCAGCAGCCTTATGAGCGCTCATCTTTGTGTGTCGGTTCCTAATTTCAGAATCATGGAAATCGATATCGATGATGTTCCTTGGAAAGATGAAATTTTGACCCAGATTCCTGAAATCAAAGACGGGAAGTTACGTTTACCTCCAGGTCCTGGGTGGGGGGCCGATCTAAATGAAGAGGTGATCCGGGCGCATCCTCCCAAGTCTCGTCTAAGCCGATCGTTTGGTAGTAATGATTGAACGCTTCAACCGGGCACATCCGTATACAAACGGACTACTGCGGGCCACCGTCCAGCATAACCAAGAAGAACGCAGACCGATAGCCATTCCTGGATGCCCCGCTCGGTCCACGCTTTGACTCTTTGGCGGTTGTTCTCAAGACCTGGAGTTGCTTCACTTAACTGTTTTGTGGAGCCACCCAATGGGAACCGATCCAAGCAACTTGGCACTTTCAGAAATTGCTGACGCCCTGCGTTCTGGCAATCTGTCAGCGACTGAGCTTACTGAACATTGCATTGGCAGACGTAATGACGCACTACACGCATACAAGTCTTGGCGTCCCGAAGTTGCCATGGACATGGCAACGCTCGCCGACCAAGCCTGCGCTGACCAAAAACAGCGAGCAGTGTTTACGGGCAAGACCCATACGGTCGAATTTGCATTCGACGGCCTCGGAGTGAATTCCCACTGGGGTACCCCGCAGAACCCTTGGGACACCGCCGTTCACAGAGTCCCCGGGGGTTCCAGCAGCGGTGCGGGCGTCAGCCTGATCGAAGGCTCGGCAATTCTTGCGTTCGGGTCGGACACAGCAGGTTCTGTTCGCATTCCGGCCTCGCTGACAGGTACCGTTGGATTGAAAACGACCCACGGCCGTTGGCCTCTGGCCGGAATGTGTCCTTTAAGCCCGACGCTCGACACCTCTGGCTTATTGTCCCGAACCGCCACCGATATGCTCTTCGCATTTGCAGCAATCGACCCCCAAATCCAGCGTAGCTACAGCGCTCTACTCGATCGGGTGGACCGTCTGAATGCCGCTGACATTGTGATTGCGACAGCCGAGCCAAGACTGTGGGAGGATTGTGACCCGGGAATCGCAGAGGCCGTCGATACCGCTCTGAGTGAGTTGAGCAGACATGGTGTCAAGGTCATTGATCTGCCCATACCGGAGGTCGCCGATGCCATCGAATTGCTCCATGCAGGCAATGTAGTCGACCATGAGCTGGCGGAATTTCTTAAATCAGAACTCCCGGAGTGGCTGGAGACGCTAGATCCAGTGGTTTCGGCGGCCCTCAAGGATGGCGTTTCTATCTCCATTGAGGAGTATCAGCGGCGACGGCGGCTGCTCGAAGAACTTCAACGCAGCGCCCGTAGTCACTTCGAACCGCATACCGACCTCGACCAGGAGCCTCGACGCGCTGGTAGCGGATATGGAACGATACGTTGGCCTGGACGTCTCCCTCGGGGAGACGTCGATCTGTGTGGGGGATTCGGCGGGCACGATGTTGTCCGAGGGCCGAGTGATCTCGGACCCTGAAGCGATCGCCGGCTTCGTAAGAACGAAGGCGCCGGGCGGTGCGCGTCGGTCTCGAGACGGGTCCGGCGGCAACCTGGCTGTGGACGGAGCTGCACGCACTCGGCTTGCCGGTCATCTGCATCGATGCACGCCATGCCAAAGCGGCGCTGTCGATGCAGATCAACCAGAGTGACCGCAAGGACGCCCTCGGGCCGGCGCGGATCATGCAGTGCGGCCGGTACAAGGAGGTTCGGGTCAAGAGTCCGGACAGCCATGCGGTGCGCGCGGTGCTGAATAGCCGGGCCTTGCTGGTCAAGATCAACCGGGACCTTGGGAACCAGATCCGTGGATTACCGAAGAGCGTCGGTCTGGTCATCGGCAAGGTGCAGGGCAATGTGTTCACCGCCCGGGTCGAAGAGCTTGTGGCGGACCATCCCGAACTGGCGGCCGCGGTTTACCCGGACGCCGATGCCTTTGAGCCTCCCGTCACGGCTATTCGGAGGCGTTCACCTCCGCCCCTTCGTGGGCCGGGTAGTTCAGCTCGATGCGGATGCCGTTGGGGTCGAGGACGAAGATCTGGTGCAGGTCGAGATGCGGCACCTTGCGGTGGCTGGCGGCGATGCCGTGTTGCTCCAGCCGCGCGATCATGTCCTTGAGCCCGGTAGCCTCGAAGGCGATGTGGTCGATCGAGCCGGTGGAGCTGTCCTCGGAGCCGTCGTGCGCACGATCGCGTTTCTCCAGATAGTCCCTGAGCTCGGCCACGTGGATCACCGCGCGCTCGCCCAGATAGATCCAGTGGCCGTCGAAGGCGAAGGGCGGCCGATAACCATCCTCCAGGCCGAGGACATCGACGTAGAATGCGCGGGTTGCCGCGAGATCCCCGGTCAGCACGAGGACGTGATTGAGGTTCTGTAGGGGCATGGTCTGTGTCTCCACGCTCGTCCGTTCGGGCGGCGCTCTGGTCCGCGCCGGTCCAGCGTGCCACTGAATAGCATTTCCGCAACATGATCCGCCTCGAACGGACGTCCAACAGGGGCAATTCCGGTCCACCATCGAGGAAGGCAACCGCATGCCGACGACATCGGAGAGGCCGCTGGCCGACGACACCCTGGAGCGGCTGCGCGCCGTGAGCGTCGCCACGGTCACCATGCAGCTGCTCAAGCGCGGCCTGCGCCACCCCTTCATCCAAGGCTCCCGCCCGCTGAACGCAGAGCACGCGCGATTTGCGGCCGAGGCCTACACGCTGCGCACCATTCCCATGCGCGAGGACCTCTGCACGCCGGAGGTTCTGGCCGATCCGGAATATCCCCAGCGCAAGGCCATCGAGGCCTGCCCGCCCGGTCAGGTGCTGGTTTGCGACTGCCGGGGAGAGCAGGGCGCCGGCGCCCTGGGCGACATCCTGATCACCCGGCTCAAGGTCCGCGGGGTCGCGGCGTTCGTCGCCGACGGCCCGATGCGCGACGCGGCGTCGGTCGCCGCCATCGCGTTCCCGACCTTCTGCACCGGCAGCGCCGCGCCGGCCAGCCTGGCCGCGCATTACGCCGCCGCCGTGCAGGACCCCATCGCCTGCGGCGGCGTCGCGGTGTTCCCCGGCGACGTGCTGGTGGGCGATCCCGACGGTGTGTGCGTCATTCCGCGCGGCCTCGCCGACGAGGTGGCCCGCGACGCCGGCGAGCAGGAGCTGATGGAAGAGTTCATCCTGGAACGGGTCCGGGACGGCGCACCCGTGCCCGGCACCTATCCGCCGAACGAGGCGACGCTTGCCGCATTCGAGGCCTGGCGGCGCGAGCGTGAGTGACGTCCCCGGCACCTCTGGAGTGAGGTTTGGTCGAGACAGGAGCTAACGAACCTTCAGGACGAGCTTTCCCCTCAGGTGACGAGACGCGCTGGTTGCGAGCGCGGAAGCGGCGTCGGCGAGCGCGAAGGCGCGAATCTCGGGCACCCGGACGGCGCCCGCTTCGACCAGATCGAGGATGCGCAGCAGATGCCGACGGTCGCGCCCGACCCTGGGTCGGAGCGCGGTCACGTCGTCGCGCGGGGGCTCCGGCGCGGCGGGGCCCGAGGCGATGAATGCCGCGCGGCCGCCGGACTTGAGCACGGCGAAGGACCGATGGGCCACGTCGCCGCCCACGGTCTCGAAAACGGCGTCGCAGTCCGAGACCGCTTCCGCAAAATCCTGCGCGTTGTAGTCGATCGCCTCGTCCGCGCCGAGGCCGCGCACGTAGTCGATGTTGCGGGCGCTGCACGTGGCGATGACGTGCGCGCCGACATGCTTGGCAAGCTGGATGGCGAAACCGGCAACCCCGCCGGCGCCGCCCTGGATCAGGATCCTTTCGCCCGGCTGCAGGGCGAGCGTGTCCTCGATCGAGATCACCGCCGTCAGGCCGATCAGCGCGAGCGCCGCGGCATCCACATGGGAGAGGCTGTCCGGCTTGAGAGCGACCAACTCCTCCCGCATCGCGATCTTCTCGGCGTAGGTCCCTTCCTGTCCCACCGCGCAAACGCCGAACACCGGATCGCCGGGCGCGAACTCGCTGACGCCGTCTCCGAGTGCGGCGACCGTGCCCGAAAAGTCGCGCCCGAGCACATAGGGAAACGTCTCGATCCGGCTGTAGCGGCCCGACAGCACCTTGCAGTCCGCGCCGTTGACGCTGGCGGCGTGGATGTCGACGACGATCTCGCCCGGCCCGGCCTCCGGGTCCGGCAGGTCGCCGTAGCGGATGACCTCCGGTCCGCCATGCCGCTCGAAATAGGCTGCCTTCATCGCCTTCTTCCTGCTGCGTCGTCGCGCAGCGAAATCCAGATGAAAATTTCTACCGACTCACGTCGGTGGCGGTGGGCACCGCGAAGGCGCGCATGCCCACGTTACGCACCGTTCCTACTCTGTCGGCCGGACAGCGCCGCGTAAACTGTGACTCCGGCGAGAATGGTGGGCCAGTGTCCTGATCCAGAAGTTTCTACCCGTCTGCACGGCGCCCCTAACCACGTCATGGCCGCACTTGATGCGGCCATCCACGTGTTTGCCCGGCGTTCGGTTGTTCGGTCTGAGAGAGATGCCCGGATCGAGTCCACTGCTGTCCGGTTTAGATTTTGGCGAAGGGGATTTGGAGTTGGTCATGGGGTTCTGGGTTGTCCGGGGGCGGTTCGAAGAGGTCGGTGAGGGCCCGGCGCTGGAAGGTTGTCTTGGCGACGAGGCGGGCGATGGCCTGGAGGCCGATTTCGGTTCCGGTTCCAACCTGCGCGAGCCGCAGCAGCAGATAGGCGATCAGCGCGGTGACGATCTGGATGCGCACCGCATTCTCGCTGGCGCCCAGGAAGTGCCGGATCTTCAGGTTCTGCTTGACCCACTTGAAGAAGAGCTCGACCTGCCAGCGCTGCTTGTAGAGCGCCGCGATCTCTGCGGCCGGCGCATCGAGGTCGTTGCTGAGCAGCGTGATCACCCTGCCGCTGTCGATGCGCACGTCGATCAGGCGGACCGGCTTGTCGAAGGGGTTCTTGCGGCTGGATGCCAGGCGCTCCGACAGGAAGGCGACACGGTCGGCCAGGATCGGCCCCTCCGGGTCGACCGCGCGGGTCTCGATCAAGCGCGTCGGCGAGTTCTTCTTCAGGCGGGTGACGAAGCGGCAGCCCTCGGCATCGAGCGCTGCCCAGAACCCGAAGTCGTAGTAGCCCTTGTCGAAAACATAGATGGCGCCGGGCTCGATGGGGAAGCGCTTGGCCGGCGTGATGTCGTTCGTTCTGACCGAGGTCACGGCATGGCAGACTGGCGCGTCCGCGCCCGGATCGTAGACCACGTGCAGCTTGACGGCACCGTCGGCCTCCCAACTCTCGATCCGCTTGCCGACCATAACCCGGGTCGCGTCGACGAGCCGCAGCATCTCCCGCTCGCGCCGGCCCGAAGAACGGCCCAACTCCCTGACCAGGGCCTCCAGCACGTCTTCGAACAGGGCTGCCGGACGCACCCGGTTGGCATCTGCCAGCGTGGAGCGGCGCACCGGCTGCATTCCTAGATGGGCGCGGCTCTTGGGAAAGCGTTCCAGCGCACCGACCACCTCGCGCAGCGAGCGCGAGCCCGACAGCTGACAGAACACCATCGCCTGGAGCTGGCTCCACGACGAGAGCCGCCGGACCCGATAGTCCGCCCGATGACGCTCCACCAGCCTGTCGAAACGCCAACGCGGAAACGCCTTCATCAAACCGCCGAAAACCGTATCCTGGTAGGGCATGGCTTGGGCTCCACTTCGAGCTTCGATTCAACAGGTCTTGCAAAAACCAAGTTGAATCCAAGCCATGCACCTTGTCTACCCTTCCTAAACCGGACAGCAGTGGATCGAGTCCGGGCATGACGAGTGTCGGAGAGGCTCGGTCGGAGAGACCTCGCACCGGCCACACCGAATGCGAACTGACTCCGGAATCACGACACTAGCTGTTGTCCCAGATCACCTTGGGGTAGGGGACGACCCAGGAGGCTTTCAGGTACCAGGTCTCCAGGATCTCGACCGGCGCGAGCTTGTGGAGGTGCGGGTAGAGGCCGGAGCGCCCCAGCTCCAGATGGCCGGTGCCGGTCCAGATCTCGTGCAACGCGAAGTCTTCGGGCCGGATCAGGAGCAGCTGCTTGATCGGCTTGCCGCCCTCCTCGGGGTTGGGGATCTTGCGAATCTGCAGGAAATCGGCGTCGACCAGCTCGGCGAAGCGGTCCGCGATGGCGCTGTCGGCGCGGCGGATCGGCGGCGGGCTGGTGACGTTCATGCTGAGCCGCATGAGGCACTCGCCGGCGCGGTCGCAGTGGCCGATCACCTGGCTGCCGTAGAACCTGAGCGGCGTGGTGTCGCACAGGTTGGCGGGCCAGCCGTAGATCTCGCGCTCGAAGGTGAGCGCCATGTCGTTGTCGACCCAGATGTAGTTGATGTACCAGCCGGTCCACTCCTTGTAGCGGACCATGATGCCGGTCAGGCACTCGTGGTAGAGCTCGACCGAGTGGGTCGGCTGTCCCATGTCGCCGAGCCAGGCGAGCACGAGGTTGGGCTCGACCGGCTCCAGCGGCTCCGGCACCTCGAAGGCGACCGCATCCGGGTCGGCGCGGTAGGCCATCATCAGGATCTTGCTGTCGGGCGTTGCGTAGAACGGCGGCTTCGTGAAGGTCGGTGCCGCGAGCGGCATCGAATAGCCTTCTTCGTGCTCCTTCATGGTCTCCCTCTTGACGTTGGGCGCGCTGGCTTCTCGGGCGCGGCGAGTGTGGTAGCGGTGGCGGAGACGGTCAATACGTCGCGCGCCCTGTTTGCGTGGCGAGCGCGTCTAATAGGTCGCGCGGCCGCCGGAGAGGTCGAACACGCCCCCGGTGGAGAACGAGCAGTCCTCGGAGCAGAGCCAGGCGACCATGGCGGCGATCTCCGGAGGCAGGCCGAAACGGCCCAGCGGAATCTTCGACTTCATCATGTCGATGTGGGTCTGGGTCATCTGGTCGAAGATGCGGGTCTCCACGGCCGCAGGCGTCACGCAGTTGACCAGCACCCCGGAGCCTGCGAGCTCCTTGCCGAGGCTCTTGGTGAGGCCGATCAGGCCCGCCTTCGCCGCGCTGTAGGCGGCTGCGTTGGGGTTGCCCTCCTTGCCGGCCACCGAGGCGATGTTGACGATCCGCCCCCAGCCCGCCTCTTTCATCAGAGGCACCACGGCGCGGCTCACCAGGAAGGGGCCGCCCAAGTCGATGTCGATCACCCGGCGCCAGTCGTCGACGGGGTATTCCCATGTGGGCATGTTGGGGCCGGAGATTCCCGCGTTGTTGACCAGGATGTCGATGCCGCCGGCGCTCGCCTGCGTCTCGCGAAGCGCGGCTTCCACCGCGTCCGGGTCCGAGACATCGACTTCGATCCACCCGGCCGGTCCGCCCGCCGGCCAGTCACCCTGCGCCTCCGCCATGGCGGCGGGGTCGAAATCCCAGACGTAGACGGCGGCGCCGGAGGACTGCAACCGCTCGGCGATCGCACGCCCCAGTCCCTGGGCCGCGCCGGTCACGATGGCGCGACGGCCGTTCAGGTCGATGCTGTTCATGGAGTCATTTCCTTCGTCTACCGGGAACGGGAAATATGCCGCTGGCCATACCAGCGGAAGCGCGCACGGGTATCAAGAAGCAGGCGGCTCGCTGACGTCGCCGTAGAAACTCTTCTCCTGCTCTTCCGGGAGCGGGGCGTCGAAGTCATCGGCCATCCAGACTTGGCCCTCCCATCCGCCGGGCTTGCGCGGGCGCGTCGGGGCTTCCAGCGCGACCAGACGCGCCACCGGACGGTTGTGCTTGGTAATGACGATCTCCTCCCCGCCGGCGGCTTCCTCGACGAGTCGCGACAGATGAGTCCTGGCGTCGCTGATATTGACCGCGCGCATGGGACCTAACTATGTCCGACCGGATCAGGCGTCAAACCCCGGTGCTGAAGCCGGCGCGCATCACCGATGACCGGTTCATTGCATTCGTGCATGTTCCTACATTATGTTCCTACGAAAGGAGGCGGTCATGAAAGCTGTCAGCGTTCGCGCACTTAAGAACAATCCCTCGGAAGCGCTGCGCGCTGCGCGCGAACACCCGGTCATGGTCCTGAACCGGCACCGGCCGGAAGCCATCCTGTTCCATCTCGACGACGATACGCTTCTCGCCGAAGAGGGTATCAGGCAAGCGTTGGCCACGGCGCTGTACCGCGAGCGGAGCCTTTCCCTGGGACAGGCCGCGCGCTTCTCCGGCCTCGGGACCACAGGATTCATCGAGCATGTGTCGCGGCTCGGAATTCCCGTGGTTCACGGCGACGCGGCCACTGTCCGTGAGGACGCCGACACCGTGGAAGCATGGCGGACCGCCTCGTCGCGGCCGACGCGAGCCCCCTGATCGGGCTTGCCGCCGCCGGCGCATTCGATCTGCTACGCAGGCTGTTCGGTCGGGTCACGGTGACGGCCGCGGCTTGCGGGTGACCCTGGCGCCAGCGGCACTCTCGGGCCACCATGAGGCCACCATGGACCGGATCGTCGACGCTCACCACCACATCTGGCGCCAGCGCGACCTGCCGTGGCTCACGGGGCCGATGCAGCCGCGCATCTTCGGCCCGTACGAGCCAATCCGGCGCGACTACGCGATCGAGGAGTATCTGGGCGACATCGAGGGGAGCGGCGTCGCGCAGTCGATCTACGTGCAGGCCAACTGGGCGCCCGCGCGTGCCGTAGACGAGGTGGCGTGGGTGCAGGCGGAGGCGGACCGCACCGGCTACCCCCACGCCATCGTGGGCTACGCCGACCTGCGCGACCCGGACGTGGGCGCGGTGCTCGAGGCGCAGAGCCAATACCCGCTGCTGCGCGGCGTCCGCATGCAGCTCCATTGGCACGAGAACGAGCAATACCGCTTCGCCGACGGGCCGGCGGTGATGAACGACGCGGCGCTGCGCCGCGGCATCGCGCTGCTGGCCGGGCACGGCCTCGTCTTCGAGCTGCAGGTCTTCACGGCGCAGATGGAGGACGGCGCCGCCTTCGCCCAGGCGTTCCCCGACGTGACCATGGTGCTCGCCCACTGCGGAATGCCCGAAGACCTGACCCCCGAGGGCTGGCGGGCCTGGCACGAGGGGATGGAGAGACTTGCGGCGGTGCCCAGCGTCTCGGTCAAGCTTTCGGGGCTCGGCACGTTCATTCATCGGGTCGACCAGGCTCATATCGAGCGCACGGCGCGCGAGACCGTCGACCTCTTCGGGCCGGAGCGCTGCCTCTGGGGCAGCAACTTCCCCATCGAGAAGCTGTGGACCGATTACGCGAGCCTGCTCGACGCCTACCGCAAGGCGCTGGCCTACTTGAGCGAGGCGGACCGGGCGCAGATATTCGCGGGCACCGTGCAGCGGCTCTATCGGCTGTGACCGTTTCCCGGCCGCAGCCAACAATCACACGAAACGGAGAGGACATACGACAATGGCGATCGAACGCGTGCTGACGCCCCACGTGGCCGAGCCGGCGCCCGGCCTCTGGTCCAACTGCCTGCGCTGCGGCAACCAGGTCTATATCGCCGGCCTGGTGGCGGTGGACGCGGACTTCAACGTGCTCGCGGTGGGCGACCCGGGCGAGCAGTCGCGCATCATCTTCCGCAACATCCGGCACTACCTGGAAGCGGCCGGCGGCAGCCTAGCCGACATCGTGCGGATGCGGGTCTATCTCTCGAACCTGGAGCGCGACCGCCCGGCCTTCCTGGAAGCGCGGCGGGAGTTCTTCACGGGCGACTTCCCGTGCTCGACTCTGGTCGAGGTCGCGGCGCTGGTCTCGCCGGAGATGCTGGTCGAGGTCGATGCCGACGCCATCATCGGTGCCGGCGCGGCATAGCATCCGAACCGTGCCGTGATAGGATCGCCCCGCCGCCGGGCGTAGGCGAGGCGTGTTGTCGCAAAGGGAGAGAATGGGATGATCGAGGTCAATTCACCGCGGCTGCTGGATCTCGTGGCCGAGGACGCCACCGTCGACCAGATTTGCACGGGCTTCACGTTCACCGAGGGGCCGATCTGGCACCCCGGCGAGCAGTGCCTCTATTTCAGCGACATTCCGGAGGACAAGCGTCGGCGCTGGAGCGCGGCGGACGGCGCGAGCGACGTGCGCCACCCCAACAACAAGGGCAACGGCATGACGCTGGATGCCGACCTCAACCTCTACATCTGCGAGCACGTGACCAGCGTACTGGCTCGCGAGACGCCTTCCGGAGAGCGCCAGGTGCTGGCCTCGCACTACAACGGCAAGGAGCTGAACAGCCCCAACGACGTGGTGGTGAAGTCCGACGGCTCGGTCTACTTCTCCGACCCGTGGTACGGCCGCATGCCGGTCTTCGGGGAGGAGCGCGAGCGTGAATTGGGTTTCCAGGCGCTCTTCCGCATCGCACCGAATGGCGAGCTGCACTGCGAGGCCGACGACTTCGACCAGCCGAACGGGCTCTGCTTCACGCCGGACGAGAGCATCCTCTACGTCAACGACACCACGCGCGCGCACATCCGGATGTTCGACGTGGCCGAGGACGGCTCGCTCTCCAACAGCCGCATGTTCGCCGAGAACATCGGCGACGGCGAGCTGGAGAACGGCGTGGTCGATGGCATGAAGTGCGACGAGCACGGCAACGTCTACGTCACCGGCCCACGCGGCTTCTGGGTCTTCGCGCCGGACGGCGAACACCTCGGCGTGATCGGGATGCCGGAGCACTCGGCCAACCTCAACTGGGGCGGCACCGGGTGGAACGAGCTCTACTGCACCTGCTCGACCTCGGTCTACCGGATCGCGCTCAAGGTCGCCGGCAATCGCCTGGCCTACATGTAGGGGGAGTGAGCCATGGCCTTCGAATTGGACGCCGCGCGCAGCGCGCTCATCATCCAGGACCTGCAGAACGACGTAATCGCGGAGGGCGGCGCCTTTGCCGACTCCGGCGCGCCGGCGCACGCGGCCTCGCAGAACGTGGTGGAGAACGTGAAGTCTCTCGCCGCGGCCGCGCGCAAGGCCGGCATGGCGGTGATTCACGTCCACTACATCGTGGAGGAAGGCGCGCCCGGCCTGAAGCGGAACGCGCCGCTCTTCCAGGGCGTCGCCGAAGCGAAGGCGCTGGTACGGGGTAGCTGGGGCGCCGCCGCCGTTGCGGGGCTGGAGCCGCAGGCGGGCGACCTGGTGGTCGAGAAGATGCGCATGAACGCCTTCCACGACACGCACCTCGAGACAATCCTCAAGGGGCTCGGCGTGGACACCATCGTGATCTCGGGCGCGTGGACCAACTTCTCGGTCGAGCACACCGCGCGTCACGGCGCCGACGCCGGCTACCGCGCCGTCGTGCTCACCGACGGCACGTCGACCATCAACGACGAGTGGCACAACGCCGGCCTCAACTACGCCCTGGAGAACATCGCCGAGCGCGTCACCTGCGCCGAAGCCGCGGCCGCGTTGGGAGGTTAGCCGAATCAAGCGGCTCTGAAAAAAGCCCACCTCCCCCTGTCCCCCTCCCCCGAAGGCGGAGGGGGGACGTGGTTGAGAGGGCAGGGGTTACCTCCACCGCTAAGGGGCGGAGAGAGAGCGTGGCGGTTCCCTTTTACTCCCCCTCTCCTCCCTGGGGAGGAGAGGGCCGGGGTGAGGAGGGGGTTCGGGCGTATCAGTCCTCCAGGGGGGCGAGGAGGTCGTTGCGGGCGCCTAGGAAGTTGACGACCACGCGCATGTTCTCCTCGGTGTTGTCGAAGAGCGTCGAGTGGTTCGAGCCCCGGATCACGTGCTTGACGGCGTTCGGGATGTTCTCGGCGAGCCAGGTCTGGCCGGCGCCGGTCTCGCCCACCTCCCACGGCGTCATGATGTCCTCGTCGCCGCCGATCACCAGCGTCGGCGCCTTGATCTCCTTGGCGTAGGGCCTGAGGTCCATCTCCATCATCGCGCGGCAGGCGCGCTGGTAGACCTCGCGGCGGTTCGATTGTTCGAGGATGTCCTGGATCATGTCGACCGCGCCGGGGCCGTTCGGCCCGTCGAGGAACTTGCGTGAGAGTGCCTGGACCGCGATCAGCTCGGCGAGCGTGCGGCTGCCGCAGCCGTAGGCCTCCGAGATATCGATCCAGTTCTGGAAGGTGAGGCGGCCGGCGAGGTCGAGCTTCGCGGCCGAGCAGTTGATGACGAGCCGGTCGGTCCGCTCGGCGTACTTGGCGCCGAAGACCTGCGCGATCATGCCGCCCATGGAAGTGCCGTGGATATGGGCGCGCTCGATCTTCAACTCGTCCATGAGGCCGGCCACGTCGTCGGCCCAGACCTCCATGTCGTAGGGCTGGATGGGCTTGTCGGACTGCCCGTAGCCGCGCATGTCGAAATCGATGCACCTGAAATATTTCGATGCGATGGGCGTCGCGGTGGCAAAGTTGAAGTGGCCGAAGCCCGCGCCGTGGATGTGAACCACGGGCGCGCCGTCCCCCGTCGTCTGGTACCAGAGCTTGACGCCGTTGACCTCCGCGAACGCCATGACCGCCTCCCTTTGCCAGCTTCGCGCGCCGTGAGCGGCCGATCTTACACCGGCGGGGTCGCTAAATAACGCGCAGTCGTCATCGCTCAGGCGATTCCGTTTGCTATCCTGAGGCGTTGCGACCAAAGTCCCGCCGGCGCGGCGCCGCAGGGACAGGGAAAGGGCACGGCATGGCCGAGGACTTGCGCCAGGCGGCGCTCGACTATCACCGCGAACCGAAGCCGGGCAAGCTCGGCATCCACGCCACCAAGCGCATGGGCACGCAGCGCGACCTCGCTCTCGCCTACAGCCCGGGTGTGGCGGCGCCCTGCATGGAAATCGCGGAGGACCCGGCGCGGGTCTGGGACTACACCGCCAAGGCCAACCTGGTCGCGGTGATCAGCAACGGCAGCGCGGTGCTGGGCCTCGGCGCCATCGGCGCGCTTGCCTCCAAGCCCGTGATGGAGGGCAAGGCGGTCCTCTTCAAGAAGTTCGCCAACATCGACGTCTTCGATATCGAGGTCGACGAAAGCGACGTCGACGCGCTGGTGGAGACGGTGGCACGCCTGGAGCCCACCTTCGGCGCGATCAACCTGGAGGACATCAAGGCGCCCGAGTGCTTCGAGATCGAGCGCCGCCTCAAGGAGCGCCTCAACATCCCGGTGTTTCACGACGACCAGCACGGCACCGCGATCTGCGTCGCCGCCGCCGCGCTCAACGCGCTCAAGATCGTCGGCAAGGAGCTGGGCGCGGTGCGGGTGGTGTGCTCGGGCGCCGGTGCTGCGGCGATCGCGTGTCTCGACCTGCTGCAGGAGCTCGGCGTGGCGCGCCACAACATGGCCGTCTGCGACAGCAGAGGCGTGGTGCACACGGGCAGGACGGACCTGAACGAGCAGAAGACGCGCTACGCGCTGGACACGGATGCGCGCACGCTCGACGACGCGATCGCGGGCGCCGACATCTTTCTCGGCCTCTCCGGCCCCGGCACCATGACCCAGGCGATGGTGCGGAGCATGGGCTCCAAGCCCATCATCCTCGCGCTCGCGAACCCGACGCCGGAGATCATGCCGGAGGACGCGCTTGCCGCGCGGCCCGACGCGATCATCGCGACCGGGCGCTCGGACTATCCGAACCAGGTCAACAACGTGCTTTGCTTCCCGTTCATCTTTCGGGGCGCGCTCGACTGCGGGGCGACCGAGATCAACACCGCGATGAAGCTTGCGTGTGTGCGCGCGATCGCCGATCTCGCGACCGCCGAATCCTCCGATGTCGTGGCCGCGGCCTACGGCGACCAGTCCCAGAAGTTCGGCCCGGACTACATCATCCCCAAGCCCTTCGATCCGCGCCTGATCGAGACCGTGCCGGCCGCCGTGGCCGAGGCCGCGATGCGGAGCGGCGTCGCCGCCCGGCCGATCGCCGACCTCGCGGCCTACCGGCAGGAGCTCGCGGGCCTCGTGTTCCGCACCGGCTACCTGATGAAGGTGGTGATCGACCAGGCCAAGAAGGACCCGCAGCGGGTGGTCTACGCCGCCGGCGAGAACGAGCGCGTGCTGCGCGCCGCCCAGCAGGCGATCGACGAGGGCATCGCACGGCCGATCCTGATCGGCAGGCCCTCGCGCATCGAGGAGCGGATCGACCGGCTCTCGCTCCGACTCGAGCCCGGCGCCAACGTCGACGTCATCAATCCGGCGGACTACGAGACGTACGACACCTATTGGCGGCTCTATCACGAGCTGATGGGGCGGCGCGGGGTGGCACCCGCGGCGGCGCGCACGACGCTCCGCAACCAGCCCACGGTGATCGCGTCGATGATGGTGCGCTGCGGCGATGCCGATGCGTTGCTGGCCGGCCCGGCTCCGCGCTTCCGGCCCGAGCTCAACTACGTGCTCGACGTCATCGGGCTCCGGCCCGGAGTCGACTCGGCGGCGGCGCTGCGGGTCCTGATTCTGACCAAGGGCATCTACTTCATCGCCGATACCGACATCATGGAGGACCCGAGCCCGCCGCAGATCTGCCAATCGGCCGTGCTGACGGCCAAGCAGGTCCGGCGCTTCGGCATGACGCCGAAGATCGCGCTGCTTTCGGCCTCCAACTTCGGCAGCAACGACCTCGCGTCGTCGGTGAAGATGCGGGAAGCGCTGCACCTGCTGCACCGGCACGCGCCCGAGCTGGAGGCCGAGGGCGAGATGAACGCGGATGCCGCGCTCGACGAGGCGATCCGCGCCGAGAGGTTCCCGAACTCCCGGCTCAAGGGCCAGGCCAATACCCTGATCCTGCCCGATCTGACTTCGGCCAACATCGCCTACGGCATGCTCAAGGTGCTGGCGGACGGCATCTCGGTCGGCCCGATCCTTCTCGGGCTCGCCGCGCCGGCCTACGTGCTGCACGGCTCCGCCACCACGCGCGGCGTGCTCAACATGACCGCCGTCGCCGCCGTCGAGGCCCAGAGCCGGGCCGAGGAGGGCGACTCCGCAATCGTCGCCGACGCGGCGAGCTAGTGTCCTGATCGTGAAGTTCGTAAGCTTTTCTGAGAACCCCATCACGTCATGGCCGGCCCCCGGATCAAGTCCGGGGGTGACCCGGCCATCCACGTGTTGGCTCTGGACTCAACGAATCTGGCGGAGAGTGATGCCCGGATCAAGTCCGGGCATGACGAGAAGAATTGGATGGTCGGGGAGACTGCACGGCCAACCCAAAGTCATGCGAACTTCAGAAACGGGACAATAGGAAAGCCTCCGGTGGCACACTCGGATTTGCCGCCGGAGGCAGGTGCTGCGCCCGAGCGAGGCGGGCGGGAAGGGCTCTACGGCCTCACCACCGAGCTCGTCGGCGCCGTGCGCGCGGCGCTGGCGGAATCCGACGGCGACCGGGTGCGTGCCCTGGTCGCGCCCCTGCACGAAGCCGACATCGCCGATCTGATCGAGCGCTTCAGCGCCGGCGAGCGCCGCCGCCTCGTCGCCATCGCCCACGACGTGCTGAGCGGCGACGTGCTGCCCCACGTCGAGGACGACATTCGCGAGGAGCTGATCGGCGAGATCGGCGCGGAGCGCGCCACCGAAGCCATCGCGGACATGGAGAGCGACGACGCCGTCGCCGTGCTCGAAGACCTCGACGACCCGCAACGCAAGGAGATCCTCGACGCGATCTCCAGCGAGGAGCGGGCCGGCGTTGCAGCAAGCCTGACCTATCCCGAGGACAGTGCCGGCCGCCTGATGCAGCGGGAGCTGGTGGCGCTGCCGGCGTTCTGGACCGTGGGCCAGACCATCGACCACATGCGCGAGACCGGCGGCGAGATGCCGGACGATTTCTACGAGATCTACGTCATCGACCCGCAGTACCGGCCGATCGGGCGAATCCCGCTGCACAGGCTGCTGCGCACCCGCCGCCCGGTGCGGCTGCGCACCATCATGGCGACCGATGTCCGGGCGATCCCCGCCGAGACCGACCAGGAGGAGGTGGGCCACGTCTTCGATCAGTACGACCTCGTCTCCGCCCCGGTGATCGGCGAAGCCGGGCGCCTGATCGGCGTTATCACCGTGGACGATGTCGTGGACGTCATCCAGGAGGAAGCCGAGGAGGACATCCTGCGCCTCAGCGGCGTGCGGGAGCCGGACATCTACCGAGCGGCGCTGCGCACCGCCACCGGCCGCTTCACCTGGCTGCTGGTCAATCTCGGCACCGCGATCCTGGCGTCGCTCGTGATCTACCAGTTCGACGGGACCATCGATCAGATGGTGGCGCTCGCGGTGCTCATGCCCATCGTCGCCTCCATGGGTGGCAACGCCGGCACCCAGACCATGACCGTGGCGGTGCGCGCCATCGCTACCAAGGACCTGACGGCAGCCAACTTTCTCAGGGTGCTGTGGAAGGAGGCGCTGGTCGGCGGCTTCAACGGCGTGGTCTTCGCCGTGCTCATCGGCGTCGCGGCCGCGGCCTGGTACGACAACATCGCGCTCGGAATCGTGATCGCCGCCGCGATGATCATCAACATGCTGGTCGCCGGCCTGTTCGGCCTGGTGATCCCGGTGGCGCTGTGGCGGCTCCGGATCGACCCGGCGACGGCGGCCGGCGTGGTGCTCACCACCGTCACGGACGTGATCGGCTTCCTCGCCTTCCTCGGCCTGGCGGCGCTGCTGCTGGTGTGACGGCGGCCCGGCGGCCGCTGCTGGCGGAGCTGCGGGGCGGTTGATAGATTCGAGGAGGCGCGCGCACGCTTCGACGCGTGTTCAGCGCTCGCTTCTCCGGACTGACAGGGAACCGGAACCGACGAAGAGGTATCGAACCATGGCGCATGCCGCGAAACGCGCAGCCGTCGCCCTTGCTTCCGCAGCGCTGCTCTCGATCTCGCTAACCGCGACATCCGTCGCCGAGACCGAGTGGGACCTGCCGCTCGCGTGGCCCGACGGCAACTTCCACGTCGAGAACGCCAAGACCTTCGCCAAGGTGGTGGGGCAGGTCACCGGCGGCGAGGTCGTCGTCAACATCCACCCCGGCGGCTCCCTCGGCTTCAAGGGGCCGGAGATGCTGAACGCCGTGGGCGACGGCCTCGTGCCCATCGGCGAGATGCTGCTCAACCAGCAGGTGGGGGAGCGGAAGATCCTCGGGCTGGAGACGCAGCCCTACATCATCGAGGACCTCGATCAGCTCGCGGTCTTCCACAAGCACTTCCGCCCGGCCATCGAGCGGGTAGCGGCTGAGTTCAACCAGAAGGTGCTCTACGTCGTGCCGTGGCCGCGCCAGTACGTCTATACCAAGGTGGAGGCGACGGGGGTGGCGGACCTCGCCGGCATCAAGATCCGCACCTACAACGACACGACGACCGAGATGTTCAACCGCATCGGCATGACCTCGGTGCAGCTGCCGTGGGGCGAGGTGGTGCCCTCGCTCGCGGCAGGCACCATCGACGCGGTCACGACCTCGGCGAGCTCCGGCGTGGACGGGAAGTTCTGGGAGTTCCTCACGCACATGTACCCGACCAGCCACGTCTGGTCGTCGAACATGGTCTCCGTGAACCTCGATGCCTGGGCCGACCTCACCGAGGGCCAGCGCGACGCCATCGAGGCTGCGGGCCGGATGCTGGAGCCGGTGTTCTGGCAGGTCAGCAAGGCGGAGGACGCGGCCAAGTCGAAGATCCTGAACGAGCGCGGGGTCACGATGGCAGACGTGCCAACGGCAATGCTGGCCGACATGCAGGCCGCGACCGAGCCGATGCTGGCCGAGGCGCTGGCCGAGCTCGGCGACGAGGGGCAGGCCATCATCGACGGCTTCCTCCAGGAAATCGGCCGCTAGGCAGGCGCAGCTCCGGTGCCCGGCGGGTCGTCGTCTGCGCCGGGTTCCGGTCCGGATAGCGCCGAGCGGGCAGGGGAGGCCGGCGCCTATCCCGCTTTAGCTCGGACTCTCGCGGGCATCGACGCGCTGTCGCGGGTCTGCGGCTACGTCGCGGCGGTGCTGGTGCTGGGGATCGCGGGGCTGATCCTCGCGGAGATTTTTTGCCGCACCGTGCTCAACGTCAGCCTCTCCTTCGCCTGGGAATATGCGGCGTACTTCTTCGCCGTCTCGATCTTCCTCGCCGCGGCGTTCGCGCTCAGGACGGGCGGGTACGTCAGGGTGATGCTGCTCTCGCAGAGCGTCCCGCCCCGGCTCGCGCACTGGCTGGACGCCGCCGCCACGGTGGTCGGCACGATGATCGCCGGCTTCCTCGCGTGGGCGCTCACCGCCTTCGCCGCACGGTCGTGGGTGAGCGGCAGCACGTCCCCCACCATCGACGAGACTCCGCTGGTCTATCCGCAGGCGGCGATGGCCTTCGGCGCGGCCTTGCTGACGCTGCAGCTCGTGGCTCGGGTGCTGCGCCTGCTGATCGGCGAGCCGCCCGAGGACGAGGCCGCGAAGGACGAGTTCAACGCGGGATGAGGGAATGACCGTCGCAGCCGCCGGCGCCGTTCTCGGCGTTCTCGCCCTGGCCCTGGGTCTCGGGGTCTGGGTCGGGCTCGCGCTTTTCGCGCCCGGTCTGGCCAGCCTCGCCATCTTCCGCAGCTTGCCGGTGGAGAAGCTGCTGGCACAGCTCACCTGGAACGCGACCACCACGCCCGAGCTGATCGCGCTCCCGCTCTTCATCCTGATGGCGGAGATCCTGTTCCACTCGCGGCTCTCGGCCTCGCTCTTCACCGGCCTCGCGCCGTGGACGACGCGGCTGCCGGGCCGGCTGCTGCACGTGAACGTGCTGGGCTGCACCATGTTCGCGGCGATCTCGGGCTCCTCGGCAGCGACCACGGCGACCGTCGGCCGCATCACGCTGACGGAGCTGCTGCGGCGCGGCTACGACCGCGACCTCGCGATGGGCTCGCTCGCGGGCGCGGGCACGCTGGGGTTCCTGATTCCGCCGAGCATCATCCTCATCATCTACGGCGTGCTCGCGGAGACCTCGATCCTCAAGCTCTTCCTCGCGGGCATCATTCCGGGACTCATGCTCGCGCTGCTCTACATGACCTGGCTCGGCATCCGCGCGAGCTGGAAGGCCTCGCTCGCGCCCGACGAGGCGGAGAGCATGAGCCTCGCCGACAAGCTGCTCGGCCTGCGGCACCTGGGCCCCGTGGTGTTCCTGATCCTCGCGGTGCTGGGCTCGATGTACGGCGGGATCGCGAGCCCCTCCGAAGCCGCGGCGGTGGGCGTGCTGGGCGCGCTGATCGTGAGCGCCGTGCAGGGGACACTAACCTGGGAGACGATCCGCAAGGCCAGCCTCGGCGCGGTCCGCACCATCAGCATGATCGGCCTGATCGTGGCCGGCGCCTACTTCCTCTCCATCGCCATGGGGTTTCTCGGTGTGCCCCGCATGATCGCGGGCGAGATCGCGGCGCTCGATCTCTCGCCCATCGCGCTCATCGTGTTGTTACTCGTCTTCTACGCGATCCTCGGCTGCGTGCTCGAGGGCATGTCGAGCATCGTCATGACGCTTCCCATCACGCTGCCGCTGGTGACGGCGGCGGGCTTCGACAAGATCTGGTTCGGCGTCTTCCTGGTGATCGTGGTGGAGATGGCCCAGATCACGCCGCCCGTGGGCTTCAACCTGTTCGTGATCCAGGGGATGACGGGCGAGCGGATCGGGCGCATCGCGCGGGCGACCTTCCCGTTCTTCCTGATCATGGCGGGGCTCGCGCTGCTCATCACCTTCGTGCCCGAGCTGGTGACCTTCCTGCCGAACGCGATTCGGCTGGGGCACTGAACAAGAGAGGGGAACGCGCGCTCTATCCCTCCCGTAGCCAGCGGGTCGCATGTGCCGGCTCGTGCTCGGGGTCGAACTCGAAGAGCTCCAGCAGCACGTCGTCGGGTGCGGCGCACATGATGTAGCGCCAGGTGCCGAACTCTCGGATCTCGCTGCGGAACGCGACGCCCTGCGTCTTCATGCGCGCGACCAGGGCGCGCAGGTCGTCGCTGCGGATGCCGATGTGGTGGACCGCGCCGTGCCCATCGTCGCGGGGCGGCTGGTCGTAGAGGTGGAGCCCGCCGCTGCCGATCCGCATGAAGACGTTGCGGGAGCCGGCCAGCACCCCGTCGTAGACCAGCTCGCCGCCCAGCTTCTCGCGCCACCAGGCGATGGTTGCGTCGATGTCACTGGCGAAGATGTGGACGTGGTGCAGGCTCTCGGTCATGGCCGGGGAGGGGGCCGGTCTAGGCGGCGCCTTCGACGAGCGGCACCACCTCTTCAGCGAAAAGGCGCATGCTGTCGGTGACTTGCGCATGCGGCATGCCGAGCCAGTCCATGCCGAGGATGAAGGTGGTGATGCCCAAACGCCGGTCGTAGCCGGCGATCTGCTCGGCGACCTCTTGCGGAGAGCCGAAGAGGAAGCGGTCGCGCATCAGCTCCTCGAAGTTGAGCGAGAGGTCGTCGTCGCCCTTGGGCATGGCCTTGTCCTGACCCCACCGGTGGTAGGTCTTATACTTCTCCTCCAGGTAGGGGCGGGCCAGACGCTCCGCCTCCGTCCTGGTGCGGGCGACGAAGATCTCGCGCATGAGCGGCAGCTCGGCGGGGAAGGGTTTGCGGGCCTCGCCGAGAGCGCGCCGGTAGATGGCGAGCTGGCGCTCCGTGGTCTCCATGCGCTGGTGGGGGTTGATGAACCAGGTATCGCCCAGCCGGGCCGCGCGCTCGACTGCGGCGTCCGCATTGGCGCCGAGCCAGATCGGCGGGTGCGGCTGCTGCATCGGCTTGAGAGAAACGGTCGCGTCCTCAAGCGTGAAGTGGGAGCCCGCCATGCTGACTCCGTCCTCGGTCCAGAGGCGGACGACGGCCTCCAGGTTCTCCTCCAGCCGCACAACCCGCTCGGACTGCGTGGTCCCAAAACCCTTGAACTCCACCTCGCGATAGCCGAGGCCGGCCCCGAAAATCATGCGCCCGCCGGACATCACGTCGAGCGTCGCGACTTGCTCCGCGATATCGAGTGGTTTGTGCAGCGAGAGCAGGATGATCCCCGGCAGCAGGCGGCAGCGCGGCGCCTCGACCATGAGCCGCGCCAGCAGCGGAATCTGCTGATACTGCTGCAGCGGATAGGCGGCGTAGTGCATGCCGGTGGCGAGGATGTCGAAGCCCAGCTCGTCCGCGAGCCGCGCCTGGGCGCAGAGGTCCGCGAAGCGCGCGTTCATATCCTCGCCGCGGCGGAACTGGCCGCGGATGAAGAATCCGTACTTCATGGTGCTCCTCAGTCCGCCGCCGGCTCCTGCGAGAGCGCGCGCAGGCAATCGTCGTCCAGCGGCTCGATCGCCGACCAGTCGCGGGTGCAGTGGTGCTCGGCGCGCTCGAACCTGGTGGGCGGGTTATCGGTGGCGGCGACGTTGAGATAGAAGATGCGGCGCGGCCACGGCGTGATGTTGCCGGCCGAGCCGTGGACCATGTTGGCGTGGCTGATCAGCACCGAGCCGGCTGGCCCGGTCACCTGCTCGATGCCGCCCGCGTCCACGATGTGGGTGAGGTGCTCGTCCGAGATGACGAAGAGCGTGTAGCCCGGCGATTCCTCGTTGTCCGCGGCCTCGGCGATCAGCCCGTAGTGGTGCGAGCCCGGCACCAGCATGAGCGGCCCGTTGGCTGCGTTGGCCTCGTCCAGCAGGATCGCGACCATGAAGGCTCTGGGTTCCTTGAGCCCGTCGCGGTCCGACCAGGTGGCGTAGTCCTGGTGCCAGTCCCACGGGCCGCCGTGGAACGCCGCCTTGGGGTTGAGGCGCGACTGGTGGATGTAGACCGGCCCGCCCATCAGCTCCTGCACCGGCGCCAGCCAGCGCGGATGGCGCGAGAGGCGGTGAAACGCCTCGTTGAAGCGGTGGGCACCGTAGACCAGCCTGACCGCGTCCGACTCCGCTTCCGGGACCACCTCGGGGCCTTCGCGCGCCGCCACCGCCTCGACCTCGGCCCGCACCGACGCGATCTCGTCCTCGGAGAAGAGGGCAGGGAGCAGCAAGTATCCGTGGTCCTCGAACTCGCGCCGCTGGGCGTCGGTGAGTGCGGGCATGTGCTTCGACTCGCTCCTAGCCGCCCATGCCGACGAACTCGGCGACGAGGTCGGGGTCGGAGAGCTGCGACGGCGAAACCTCGCTGGTGAACTGGCCGCGCTGGATGATGAGCACGCGCTGGGAGAGCTCCGCAATGAAGTCGAGGTTCTGCTCGACCAGGACGACGGTGAGCTTGCGGCGCGCCTGCAGGGTCTTGAGGATCTCCACGATCTCCTCGACGATCGAGGGCTGGATGCCTTCGGTCGGCTCGTCGAGGAGGATCAGGCGGGGGCGGCCGCAGAGGCAGCGGGCCAGCGCCAGGATCTGCTGCTCGCCGCCGGAGAGCACGCGGCCGGCGCGGTCGAGCAGCGGCTTGAGGCGGGGGAACTCCTCCAGCACCTCGTCGAGCACCGCCTGCTCGTCCACCTTCTGCACCGCGAAGCCCAGCCTGAGATTGTCGCGCACGCTCACGTTGGGAAAGATCTCGCGCCCCTGCGGCACGTAGCCGATGCCGCGCCGGTTGCGCCGGTGCGGCGGCTCCCGCGTGATCGCCTCGCCCTCGAAGGTGATGGTGCCGTCGGTGGTCTTGACCAGGCCGATCAGGGTCTTGAGCAGCGTCGTCTTGCCCATCCCGTTGTGGCCCAGGATGCCGACAAACTCGCCCTCCGCCACCTGAAGGTCAACGCCGTGCAGGATCGGGATCCTGCCGTAGCTCGCGCAGATGCCTTCGGCGCTCAGCATGGCTCAGGCCGCGTGCTGCTTGCCGAGATAGATGTCGCGCACCTGCTGGTTCCGCTCCAGGTTCGCCATTGTGTCCTCGATCAGGATCGCTCCTTGATGGAACACGGTCACCCGCTTCGCGATCGACTTGATGAACTGCATGTCGTGCTCGACGACGATCATCGACGTGGTCTTGTTGATCTCGAGAATCAGGTCAGTGGTCTGGTTGACCTCCTCGTGGGTCATGCCCGCCGTCGGCTCGTCGAGCAGGATTAGCTCGGGCTCGCCGGTGAGCACGGTGCCGAGCTCGACCCGCTGTCGCTCGCCGTGGGCGAGCTGGCCGACGACGCGGCGGGCGAGGGCGCTGAGGCGGAGCCGCTCCAGAATCTCGTCGACGATGCGGTTGGCCTCGCGGCGGCCGTGGTGGCGCCGGGCCGCGACCCAGATGTTCTCATGCACGCTCAGCCCGTCGAAGACGCTCGGCACCTGCGTCTTGATGCCGATGCCGCGGCGCGCGATCTGGTAGGTGTGGGAGCCGGTAATGTCGGCACCCCGGAAGTGCACCCGCCCGGCGGACGCCTTGTACTGGTGGGTCAGGCACTTGAAGAAGGTGCTCTTGCCGGCGCCGTTCGGGCCGATCAGGCAGCGCAGCTCGCCCTCCGACATGGAGAAGTCGACATTATCGACCGCGACCACGCCGCCGAAGCGCATGGTGAGCCCGTGCGTCTCCAGGATGGGCATCGCATCGGTCGCTGCGTCGGTCACTGCGCCGCCTCCCGCGCGCTCTCGCCGGTCTCTTCGTTTCGGCACTGACGGCGACCATCGAGGAGCACCGAGGCAAGCCGCCCGAAATGCTCAACACGCGCGCCGCGCCCCGCCGCAGGGTAGGCATCCCGCGTCCCAGGCGCAACGGCGCGACCTGCCAACAGAAGGTCAGCAAGCTTCCGGAATCGCCTCTCTTCGACCGTCCCAGCAGATGGAGCGCGCTACATCCGCCCCCGATCCGGCCGATAGTCCCTTGGATCGAGACAGGCATCGTAGAACTCCCGCTCCATCCCGAACCAGTCGGTCCGGTCGATCCCCCGTCGCACCGTGGCACTCGGTCCGACGGGAAATGCCGATACCACCTTGAGCCAGCGCCCCGTGCTCTGCGAGATGTCGCGAACCTCCCGCGCGACCTCGCCGAGGTCTTGGTCCTGACTGAAGATGATCGCCACATCCAGCTCCTCGTTTCGTGCTATGCGCACCACGTCAAGGCCGAGCCGAAGATCGATGCCCTTCTCGCGCTCGATTGGAAGCCGGTAGATCGAACCGTCAGGCAGCCGGAACTTCTCGACCCGATAGCGCAGGCTTCGTGAAATGACGACGATGCCTGCTCGCCGCATTGCGGTCAGCCGTCGCGTCAAGTACCCGTGCCACATCGGCGACCTGTCCGCGCTGGGCACGCCGGTATAGAACCGGACGCCGAAGTTGACCCAACCGCGATCAGCGCTCACCGCGTCCGCAAGCTTGCGCGGGTCGTAGTTGGGATGATGGTGACCGAACGCGTCCTTCGCGTGCCGGTACAGGTTCTGCCCGTCGATAAACGAAACGGCGCGTTTGGTCTTAGGTTCAGCGGGCATGGCGGAAGGAATAACCCCGCCGGGGCCTTGCGGCGAGTCCGGCGGGGACCAAGTGCCGGTCACCATAGATGCGTAGGCAGACGAACGTCAACGTCGGAATTTTGCTTTCGAGCGTAGTGGAATCTCACCCGGCGAAGCCGAGAGTGCGCTCGACGAAGCTGCGAAGGATCAGGGCGGCATCCACCATCTCGGCGAGGGGGATGAACTCGTTGGCGGCGTGGCTCACGGCGCCGTCGCCGGGGCCGAAATTGACGATCTCGATGCCATCGCGGGCGAAGAAGCGGCCGTCGCTCGCGGCGAGCGCGTTGAGCACCTCCGGCGGCCTGCCCAGGCGCTCCTCGATGGTCGCTATGAGCGCCGAAACGAAGGGGCCGTCGAGGGGCGCGGAGAAGCCGTCGGTGCCGACCGGGCGGCGCACGGTGTAGGAGTTCGCCGGCTCGCCCGCGCCGGCCAGCACGGCCTCCATCTCGGCATGGGCCTCCTCGACCGGCTCGTCGGGCAGCAGGCGGCGGTCGATGCGGGCCGTGCAGCGGTCGGGCACCACGTTGGGGTTCTCGCCGCCGTGAAGGGTGCCGATGTTCATGGTCGAGACCTTCCCGCCGCTGCGCCTTGCGTCGAGCCTCGGCCCGAGCTCGGTCTGAAGCGTCTCCAGCAGGCGCATCATGCGGAGGATGGCGTTGTCGCCTGCCGGCGGGTCGCCGCCGTGGGCGGCGCGGCCGGCGGTCTCGATTTCGAGCCAGAGGATGCCGCGCTCCTCGACGATGATCTGGTTCTCCGTGGGCGAGCCGAGCACCAGGGCATCGGGCTCGATCAGCCCTTCCTCGCGGAGGTACGCCGTGCCCTCCGGGCCCAGGCGCTCCTCGTCGCCGGCAAGCACGAAGACGACGCTGCCCCGCGCGGGGCCGCCCAGCCGCGCCACCTCGTCCGCGAGCCAGAGATGAACCGCCGCCGAGCCCTTGCAGTTGTTGGCGCCGAGGCCGTAGATGCGGCCCTTCTCCATCGTCGCGGCGAAGGGGTCGGTGCGCCAGGCCGCGCGATCGCCGGTGCCCACCGTGTCGATGTGAGAATTGAACACCACGCAAGGCGCGCCTTCGCCCAGTCGCGCGGCCAGGTTGGCGATCGGCGGGGTCCGCATGGGCATGGATACCTCGTAGCCGGTCGCTCTGAAATGCTCGCCGGCAGCCTCGCAGATCGCCCGCGTGTCGCCCGGCGGCGTGACCGACGGAATCGCGATCAGCTCGGCGAGGAGAGCGTGCAGCGAGTCCGCAATGGCTTTTTCTGCGTCAGACATGGTCAGTCTTTGTCGGCTCGAATGATCGAGGTGCCGCCGAGCGAGCGCGGGTCGCGCGTGCCCCAGCGGCCGTTCTCGACCTGGGCGAAGAAGTCCGCGCAGGCCCGGTTGAAGGCGTCGGGCTCCTCGAGATTGATGGTGTGGCCCGACTTCGGGATCACCAGCAGGCCAGCGGTCGGGATCGTGCGCTTTAGGTAGAGGTTGGCGTCGAGGCAGGGCTCGTCCTCGTCGCCGGTGATGAGCAGCGTCGGCACGGTGAGCGCGGCGAGGCCTTCTTCGAGGTCGTAGAGGGAGGGGCGGCGGGCCTGCACGCCGCGCAGCGTGTTGGCCGTGCCCTTGGCGGAGTGCTCGGCCAGCCGGTCCCGAAAGGTGGCCCAGCCGCGCGGGTCCTTGGCCTGGAACTGCACGCGAGTGGGGCCGAGTGCGTAGTCGGCGCCGACCGGGCCGGCGCCCTCGCGCTCCAGGCGGTCGGCCACCGCGTGGGTCTCGCGCTGGAAGCCGCCGCGGGCGTCCTTGGGTGCGCCGTAGCCGCAGCCTGCGACAACGAGGGCCGACGCGCGCGCCGGGTGCTTGAGGCCGACGTGGACGGTCGCGAACCCGCCCATGCTCAGGCCCACGACATGGGCACGCTCGATGCCGAGATGGTCGAGGACGGCGATGGCGTCCGCCACCGCGTGGTCCTGGCTGTAGGCGTCCGCGTCCTCCGGCACGTCGGAGGGCGGATACCCGCGGGCGTTGTAGGCGATACAGCGGAAACGCCGCGAGAAGTGGCAGAGCTGCGGCTCCCAACTGAGGTGGTCGCCCGCGAACTCGTGGATGAAGAGCACCGGATGGCCCGTTCCGGCCTCCTCGAAGTAGAGCCCGGTCCCGTCCGGCGACGGCGCGTATGGCATGGCTGATATTCCTCAGACTGGGAGCATGATAGCGGTGCGTCGGCGCGCGAGGCCTTGATTCGTGGTATGATAGAGCACCTTCGAGGGTATGGAACGGGACTCAGCGCATGTGCGGAATAGCGGGCGTGATGTTCAAGCACGGGAGCACGGGACTCGGCACCGGTCAGGCTCTGATCGACATGCTGGACGGCTGCCAGCACCGTGGTCCGGACTCCACCGGCTTCGCGCTCTACGAGGATGTCGAGCCGGGCAAGCTCCGGCTGCGCTTTCTCGTGGAGGAGGAGAACGGCGCAGGCGATGGTGTCGGTCACAACAGCGGCGTCGAGGGCGCGATCGCGAACATTCGCAGCACCCTCGAAGAGCACGGCGCCGAGATCGTGGACGACGAGCACGTGGGCAACAGCTACCGGGTGGTCGTGCGCTTCTCCGGCGACGTCCAGAAGCTGACGTACGACATGGAGCATGCGGCGACGCTGATCTCCATCGGCGAGAGCCTGGACATCCGCAAGGACGTGGGCGGCGCCCACGACGTGGACGACGTCTTCCGCGTGCGCGAGGTGCAGGGCACCCACGGTCTCGGTCACGTGCGGCTTGCGACCGAATCCGAGGTGAAGCCGGAAGCGGCGCATCCCTTCTGGGCGACCGGGTTCACCGACATCGCGATCGTGCACAACGGCCAGATCACGAACTACTGGAAGATGCGGCGCAGGCTGGAGCGGCGCGGATTCGAGTTCCACACGGACAACGACAGCGAGCTGATTGCGGTCTATCTGGCGGACAAGCTCGCCAACGAGGTGCCCCTGGAAGACGCGCTGAAGACCTCGATCGACGACCTCGACGGCACGTTCTCGTTCCTGGTCTCGACCAAGGACGAGATCGGCTACGCCAAGGACCACCTCGCGGCGAAGCCGATGATCATGTACGAGAACGACGACCTGATCGCGATCGCCTCGGAAGAGGTTTCGCTGAACCGCCTCTTTCCGGGCCGCGCGCTCGACACCAGGGAACCGCCGCCGGGGAGCTTCGGCACATGGTCCAGATTGACCTAGGACAGGTCTCGGTCCGCGACGCCAACGAGCAAATCCGCAAGTGGGGGGCTGAAGGGGAGGACATCGAGGTCCTCAACCCCGACGCGCGCCACCACATCGGCGTCGGCCTGATCCACCCGGTGCGGGTGCACATCCAGGGCTCCGCCGGCTATTTCTGCGCTGGGCTTGCGGACCAGGCGCGCTTCGAGATCGACAACAACGTCGGCTGGGGCCTCGGCGACAACATGTACGCCGGCACGGTGACCGTGCGCGGCAATGCGGGCGCGATTGCGGGTGTGGCGATCCGGGGCGCCGAGATCGTGGTGCACGGCAACGTGGGCTCGCGCGCGGGCCAGGTGATGAAGGCGGGGACGCTCTGCTGCGTCGGCAACGCCAACTTCATGGCCGGCTACATGATGTACGGCGGGCGCATCATCATCCTGGGCGAGTCCGGCGAGCGCGTGGGCGAGGACATGGCGGCCGGCGATATCTATGTCGGCGGCGCAGTGCGCTCACTCGGCTCCGATGCAGAGCTGACCGACATCGAGGAGTCGGACGTCGACGACATCCGCGCGTTCCTGGACCGCCACGAGATCGTCTACAAGGGCGGCTTCCAGAAGATCGTGAACGCCGGCAAGCGGCTGCACTACGCCACCAGCGAGCAGCAGGTGCGCAGCATCCCCTTCTTCACCTTCTCGGGCACGTCGGACTACTGGAACCCGAAGGTGCAGGAGGACGTCTACATCAAGTCGCAGATCGGCCGCTACCGGGTGCGGGGCTACGGCGGCGCGCGCACGCTGCCGCACCTCTCCGACCTCGCGTTCAAGCGCGACCTCTCGGGCGCGGGCACGGCGGGCGACCCTGTGGCGGCGGTCGAGATGCGGACCGAGATCGGCGGCCTCAACGGGGCGAAGTCGCTCAAGCTGTCCATGCCGGTGATGATCGCGCCGATGAGCTACGGCGCGCTCTCGCGCTCCACCAAGCAGGCGGTGGGCATGGCGTCGAGCATGGCCGGCATCGCCGAGAACACCGGCGAGGGCGGCATGAGCGACGCCCAGCGGGGTGCTGCGGAGCAGCTGGTGTTCCAGTGCCTGGGCGGCCGGCTCGGCTGGAACATCCATGACATGAACCGGGCGGACGGGCTCGAGATCTACATCAGCCAGGGGGCCAAGCCCGGCTTCGGCGGCCAGCTCATGGCGAAGAAGGTGACCAAGGAGCTTGCCACCATCCGGGGCATCCCCGAGGGCATCGACCTGCGCTCGCCCTCGCGGCACCCGGACATCCTCGGCGCCGACGACCTGGTCATCAAGGTGGAGGAGTTCCGCGAGGCCACGGGTTATCGCATCCCGGTGAGCGTGAAGCTCGGCGCGGGCCGGGTGAGGGACGACATCAAGATCGCCTACAAGGACGGCTTCGACTTCGTGGAGCTGGACGGCATGCAGGGCTCGACGGGCGCGGGCGGCGCCGAGGTGATGGAGCACGTGGGCGTGCCCACCCTCGCCGCGATCACGCAAGCCATCGAGGCGCTGGAGGAGGTCGAGGGCCTCGGCAAAATGCAGCTCGTGCTGATGGGCGGCATCCGGGACGGGATCGACGCGGTGAAGGGCCTCTGCCTCGGCGCCGATGCGGTGGCGATGGGGACGGCGGTGATCATCGCGGGCGGCTGCATCGCCTGCATGCAGTGCCACGTGGGGCAGTGCGTGACCGGGATCGCCACCCAGGACCCCACCCATGAGCGGCGCTACAACCCGGTGGCGGAAGCCCGCAACATTCACCGCTACCTGGAAGGCGTGCGCTGGCAGATCGCGGCGCTGACCCAGGCCATGGGGTACGGCAGTACCACCGCACTCAGCCGCGACGATCTAGTCGCGGTGACGCGCGACGCGGCGGAGATGACGGGCCTGCCGTATGCGCCGGAGTACCGCGAGCGCGAGCAGGCGCTGCGCAGCAGGATGGGCTGAGCGATGGCGATCCTGGAGGAGATGGAGGCGGGCGGGCACCTGCTTGCCGAGCTGCCCGACGACACCGACGACGCGCACTTCGTGCCGGCGCCCTGCCAGATCGCCTGCCCGGTCGGCACCGATGCGCCGTCCTACATCGCCTATATCTGGGAGCGGAAGTTCGAGGAGGCGTTCGAGGCGATCACGGCGACCAACCCGTTCAGCTCGATCTGCGGGCGGGTGTGCGACGCGCCGTGCGAGCCGGCCTGCCGGCGCACGGACTCCGACGGGCCGGTGCAGATCCGCAACCTCAAGCGCTTCGTCATGGACGAGGTGGGGCACGACTACGACCCGCCGCCGGTGCCGGTCCGCCACGAGCAGAGCGTGGCGGTGGTGGGCTCGGGCCCGGCGGGGCTGACGGCAGCCCACGAGCTCTCGGTCGCGGGCTACCGCGTCCACGTCTACGAGATGACCGACCGGCTCGGCGGCATGATGATCTGGGGCATTCCGGCGTTCCGGCTGCCGCCCGGCATCATCCAGGAGGATATCGACCGCATGGCCCGGCGCTGCCCGGGCATGGAGGTCCACCTCAACACCGCGCTCGGCCGGGACGTGACGCTGGACGAGCTCAAGCAGCGGCACGACGCCGTGGTCCTCGCCATCGGTGCGTGGTGGGGCAAGAACATGGGCATTCCGGGCGAAGACGACACCCGGGTGATCGACGGCGTGCAGTTCCTGCGCGACGTGAACGAGGGCGCGCGGCCCGAGATGCCGGAGACGGTGGTGGTGGTGGGCGGCGGCGATGTCGCCATGGACGCCTGCCGGGTCGCGAAGCGTCTGCCGGGCTGCAAGCACGTGAAGGTGATCTACCGGCGGGGCCCGGCGGAGATCCCGGCGCGCAAGATCGAGCTCGAAGGCGCGGTCGAGGAGGGGATCGAGTTCATCTACCACACCCAGCAGACCGCGATCGTGCCGCAGGGCAACGCGCTCGCGGTGCGCTGCGTGCAGACGACGCTGGGCGACCCGGACGAATCGGGCCGGCGCGCGCCGGTGAACGTGCCGGGCACCGAGCACGACATCGCCTGCGGCATGATCATCGCCTCGGTGGGACAGGAGGGTCTCTGCGACGACCTCGACCGGCGGGGGATGATGCTCTCGGACCGGGTGCGGACCGAGTGGGAAGGCATGCGCACGAGCGATCCCAAGGTGTTCGCGGCGGGCGACGGGGCCTTCGGCGGCTCCACCATCGTGATGGCGATGAACCACGGCCAGCGCGTCGCCTACTACGTCAAGGCGTTCCTCGAAGGGCACGAGGAGCCGCTGCCCTATCGCACGCCTCACCGGACGCGCCGCGTGCCGGTGGCGCAGGACCTGGAGTGGGAGCTGCTGCCGGTTCAGCACCCCGACTTCCTCGGGCTGGGTGAGAACCCGGTGTCGTTCCCGGAGATCGAGACCACGTACGGCTGGGATGCGGCGCGCAAGGAGGCGGCGCGGTGCTTCCGCTGCGATGCGGAGACCGGCTCCGCCGACTATGCGGTGGACCATCGCGAGGACATCTTCGTGATGGCGCGCACCTCGCCCGACGACACGGTGCGCCAGAAGGCGATGCTGGAGAAGCGCATCGGCGAGCGCGACGACCCCTTCCCGGCGGAGCTTCCGGGGGTGCTCGACGATATCGCGTTCCTGCCGGCGAACCTGTCTCGGCTGGTGATCGACCCCTACCGGGAAGCCTGCCGCATCGGCACCACGGTGGGCGACAGCGATCTGGCGCTGCCCTTCCTGGTGACCGGCTTCGACGATGCGCCGGAGGAGGTGCGTGCCGCGGTCGGCCAGGGCATCGCGCAGGTGGACGCGAGCTACCTCGGCGTGCGGCCCATCGGCGGCGATGCGCGCTGGTTCCAGCTCGTGCTGCCGGGGCAGATCGCGCCGAGCGCGGACGCGGCGGGTCTGATCCATGCCCTCGGGCACCGCTTCCAGCCGGTGGAGGCGACGCAGGCGGCCGAGGGCCAGGTTCTGGGGCTTTCCGTCTCCTCGCCGGCGGTGCTGGAAGAGGCGATTCCCTATGCCCTCGATGCCGGCTTCGACATGCTGCTGCTCGACGGCAGCGCCGGGCTCGGCACGCCGTGGGCGGAGCTTCGGGGAGCGCCCGACCTCACGATCCTGCGGGACGCCGTCGCGATCCTGCGCCGGCTCGACCGCGAGGAGGAGATCGACCTGGTCTACTTCGGCGGCGTGCGCTCGGGGACCGACGCGGCGAAGGTGATCGCGCTCGGTACCGTCGCCGTGGTGCTGGGAGTCACGGTCGGGCTCGCCGCAGGCGGCGCGATCACCGGCAGCCGCGAACTCGCGTTCACGGCCGACCGCAGCGACGAGGACCGCACGGCGGGCACCGCCAACATCATCAAGGCGACCGCCTCCGAGGCCTCGATGATGGCGCGCTGCACCGGCAAGACGAACCTCCAGAACGTCGAGCCCGAAGACCTGCGCGCGCTCACCGTCGCGACCGCGACCGCAACCGGCATTCCGCTCGCCGGAACGAAGTAGCGTCGAGGGGAGCGACCCGATGGGACGCATCGTCGTCGATACGCGGATCACCAACCTCTTCGACGAGGACAAATCCATCCGCTGCGAGATGCCGGTGGATACCGGCGCGGGGGCGCTCATCCTGCCCTCGGCCTGGAAGGAGCGGCTCGGCGCGTTCAAGCGTTCGGAGGCGGTGTCGCTCCAGCTGGCGAACCCGGATGTGCTCGAGGGCGAGGCCTGCTGGCCGGTCGAGATCGAGATCGACGGGTTCCGTCCAGTGTCCAACGAAGTCATCTTCGTGGACATGGAGGGGGGCGAGGACGATGGCTACGAGCCGCTGCTCGGCTACGTCATCCTGGAGCAGGCGCAAGCCGCGGTAGATTTGGTGGGGCATCGCCTGGTGCCGGTCAGATACATCGACATGAAATAGGGCCGTGCGCGTTCACCTGAACTACGGGCGGGGGCAGCGGGCGGTGGATCTGCCCGATACGCTCGACGTCACCGTGCTCGCCAAGCAGGCGATGCCGCTGCTTACGGACCCGGCGGCTGCGATGGACCGGGCGCTTGCCGAGCCCGTGGGCTGCGCGCCGCTCGCGGATGAGGCGGCACGGGCGACGCGCGCCTGCATCCTCATCTGCGATTTCACCCGCCCGGTGCCGAACGGGATCATCCTGCCGCCGCTCATCCGCACTCTGCTCGACGCCGGGATGGCGCCTGAACGAATCACGGTGCTGGTGGCGACCGGGCTGCACCGGCCCAACGAGGGCGAGGAGCTTGCCGCCCTGGTCGGCGACCCCTGGGTGCTGGAGACGGTCAACGTCGCAAACCACTTTGCGCGCGAGGACGCCGATCACGTGCCGGTGGGCACGACGGAGCGCGGCACGGTGGTGCGGCTCGACCGGCGCTTCATCGAAGCCGATCTCCGTATCGCGACCGGGCTGGTGGAGCCGCACTTCATGGCCGGCTGGTCCGGCGGGCGCAAGGTGATCGCGCCCGGCGTCGCCCACGCCGAGACCATCACCACCTTCCACAGCGCGCGCTTCATGGAGCATCCCAACTGCACCAACTGCGTGCTGGAGGGCAATCCGCTTCACGAGGAGCAGCTCGCGATCATGGCGATGATCGGCGGCGCGCGGGCGGTCAACAGCGTGATCGACGACGAGCGCCGCATCGCCTTCCTCAACTACGGCGAGGTGGTGGCGAGCCACGCGGCGGCGGTCGCCTTCGCGGAGCGGTACTGCACCGTCCCGGTGGCCGAGCGCTTCAGCACCGTGCTGACCAGCTCCGCCGGCTATCCGCTCGATGCGACCTACTACCAGACCGTGAAGGGCATGGTCGGGCCGCTCGAAATCCTGGCGCCGGGCGGCGATCTCATCGTCGCTTCCGCCTGCTCGGAGGGGCTGGGCTCGGCTCACTACGCGGACGCGCAGCGCCGCCTGGTGGAGAACGGACCGGACCGCTTCCTCGACGAGATCAGCGCCAAGACCCACGCGGCCATCGACGAGTGGCAGACCGAGATGCAGCTCCGCCCCATGCGGGCCGGCACGGTCCACCTCTACACCGAGGGCCTGGCGCCGGAAGACCGCGTGCTCACCGGCGTGCGGATGACCGAATCGATCGCGGGTTCGGTGGCGGAGAGCGCGGCCCGGCACGGCGATCCGCGTGTCGCGGTGATTCCCGAGGGCCCCTACGTGGTGCCCGTCCACCGCCCGGCTGAGAGCGTTTCCGCATAGCGCGGAAACGCTCTCGCACTTTATCGCTCACGGCAGCCGGCCTACGGCCGGCGCCTCCGCGAGGGCGCCGCATACGCGGCGGGCCGCGGTCGCGGCCTGTCGCGCGTCCATCGAAGACGGACGCGCTCTCCCCCCACGACCGTCTCTTCCCGCGCGCCGCCTCGCCCTTGGCGAACGGCGAATCCAAGGGTACGTTTCCCGCATGCGGCCCGGCTCGGCCGTTCGACATCAGGGGGGAATACGATGGCGTGGCAAGGCAGACTGTTGCGGGTTGACCTCACCGCCGGCACCTGCACCGAAGAGGCGCTCAACATGGAGTGGGCGCAGACCTATCTGGGCAGCAGGGGCCTTGCCACCAAGTACCTGGTGGAGGAGATGGACCCGAAGGCGGATCCGCTCTCGCCAGAGAACGTGCTCATCTTCGCCACCGGCCCGCTGACCGGGACCACGGCACCGACCGCAGGCCGCTACACGGTGGTCACCAAGGGGGCGCTCACCAACGCCGTCGCCTGCTCGAACTCGGGCGGCTACTTCGGGGGCGAGCTGAAGCTCGCCGGCTGGGACATGGTGCTCTGCACGGGCCGCTCGCCCCGCCCGGTCTACCTCTACATCAAGGACGACCACGCCGAGCTGATCGACGCCGAAGGCTTCGTCTGGGGCAAGTCGGTCTGGGATACCGAACCCGCGATCAAGGCGCGCCATCAGGACGGCGCCATCAAGATCGCCTCCATCGGCCGGGCAGGAGAGAACCTGAACCGCTACGCCTGCGTGATGAACGACCTCGACCGGGCCGCCGGGCGCTCCGGTGTCGGCGCCGTGATGGGATCGAAGAACCTGAAGGCGATCGCCGTGCGCGGCACCCGCGGCGTCGCGGTGGACGACAACGACGCCTTCGCCAGTGCCGTGGAGCAGGCCGCCGGCGCGCTCGCCGCGAGCCAGACCCGCGCCGACCTCGCGCGCACCGGCACGCTCTCCATGATCGACGTGACCCAGGCCTTCGGCAGCCTGCCCACCCGCAACAACCAGGACGTGCAGTTCGAGGGCACCGGCAACCTGGGCCCCGACGCGATGGCGAAGGTTCGCCGATCCGACGGTGCCGCCAATCTGGTCGCCAACCGCGCCTGCTTCGCCTGCACCATCGGCTGCCAGCGCGCATCCAAGATGGAGCCCAACCACTTCGCGATCAAGGACCGGGACCGCTACAAGAAGGTGAGCGGCGGGCTGGAGTACGAATCGGCCTACTCGCTCGGCCCCATGGTGGGCGTGGACGACATCGAGGCCGCGACATTCGCCAACTTCGTCTGCAACGAGGACGGAATGGACCCGATTTCCTTCGGGGCCACCGTCGCCGCCGCCATGGAGCTCTACGAGGAGGGCGCCATCACCGACGCCGAGACCGGCGGCATCGCCTACAACTTCGGCTCGGCCGAGGCGCTCTGCCGGGCGGCGGAGGACGCCGGCACGGGCACCGGCTTCGGCCAGGACCTGGGGCTCGGCGCCAAGCGGCTCTGCGAGAAGTACGGCCGGCCCGAGCTCGCCATGGTCGCCAAGGGCCAAGAATTCCCCGGCTACGACGGCCGCTCGATGCAGGGCATGGGCCTCGCGTATGCCACCAGCAACCGCGGCGCCTGCCACCTGCGCGCCGACCCCTACGAGGACGATTTCTCCGGCGGCAAGCTGGAGGGCAAGGCGAAGATCGTGAAGGACAGCCAGGATTCGAACGCGGCCATCGATTCCGTCGGCATCTGCGCCTTCCCGATGATGATCTGGGGGCTCGACGAGGTCGCCAACCTGGTCAACGCCGGCTGCGCCGGCGAGTGGACTGTGGACCGGCTCAACGAGACCGGCGAGCGCATCTGGAACATGGAGCGCCAGTTCAACCTCGACGCCGGCATGACCGCCGCCGACGACACGCTGCCGCAGCGCATCCTCAAGGAGGCGGTGAAGAGCGGCTCGGGCAAGGGCAAGGTCTGCGAGCTCGACACCATGCTGCCGCAGTACTACGAGCTGCGCGGCTGGACCGCCGAAGGCCGGCCGACGGCCGCGACCATGGAGCGCCTCGGCCTAGGCTGAGCGTCAGCCCGCAATACTCGCCACGGTCTGGCCCTGCCGTCAATCGACGCCCTCGACCACCCGGAAGTCGCGCTCCACCGCGCCTTCGAGCTTCGCGGCGGCGGCCTGGTAGGCGGCACCGTCGTGGGTGGCGAGCGCCTGCTCGAAACTCTCGAACTCGACGACGACCGTGCGCCCGGCAATGCCGGCGTCGAAGGCCTGGACCTTGCCGCCGCGCGCCAGGAACGTGCCGCCGCCGGCCAGGATCGCAGGCCCCGCAAGCTTCGCGTATTCCGCCAGCGCGTCGGGATTCTTGATCTCCCGGTAACAACTGACCCAGTAGCCCTTCGCCATTCCTTCCTCCCTTCGGCAATGCGCCCGGCGCGCCCAGCCCGTCGGGATACCGATGCGGCCGTTGCAAGGCAAGATCGAACGAATACCATTGGCGGCGCTCGTCCGCCGAATGGTTGCATTTGTCGTGTGACGGGCGGCGAGGCGACTTGGGAGCCGGTGAGACATGCGGATCAAGGTTGAGCTGATCGCGATCGAGCTTCCCCAATTCGGCAGCGCGAAGAGCCGCGAGCTCGACCTGGCGGCGGGAGCGAACGTCGCGGACGCGCTCTCAGGGCTTGGGGTGGACGCCGACCCCGCCATTCTCGCCATGGTGAACGGCGAGGCCGTGCCCCGCGATCGGTGGCTCGAGACGGCGCTGAGCCCCGACGACACCATCAGCCTGTTCAGGCCGTTCAAGGGGGGCAGCACCATTTGATATCCAAGTTCTGTACAGACAAGAATCGACTTTATTACACAATATCTCCCAAGTGTAACACTTTAACGGCAGGCTCTCGCAGTCTCGCTAGCTCTTTCTCAAGAGCTTGGCACGCCTCCAACTCTTCAAGCAAGAATTGCCTATAGTATTTTGCTTTCTGATTGGCCATAATGTCATTTTGTGGAGAATTAGACTCCAACTTCTCGATAAACTTCACTATCCAGCCCTTGACGATGTTCAATTTTCTCTCGAAATTTCCTGTATCCGAAATAGTGCCTTCGAGAACACCTGAAAGGTGTTGGAACGGATATATCACCACTATACCACTCTCGTCCTCTTTCGAAAAGCGCTTGAACACTTCTCGAACGCACTGATCTGCTTGTGTTTTCACATAATCAACAACTGTTGAGTCAACCTCCACAAATGGCGTAGAGGATACGTCTGGAGAAAGACGGAATGCTTGAACTTTGTCCTCCTTGTCATATGCATTTTGGTAGCCAGTTCCAAAAAACTGGTCTCTTCGATGATAAATGTTTCCTCGTGACACATATCCGCGCACCATTATGCCGTCGGTCAATAAGCTAAAGACAGACGCTGAGACATGGTGCAAGAGATTGATTAGTCCCGCTGGAGATACTTCTGCTGAAATTATCGCGCAGTCTGAAATTTGTGTAACCACGTAGTCTAAATCCTGGTTCGTGCAGCGACTCTCGGGGCACACAGTCGGCCCATATTCACGTATTGCCTGCACGTGAGATGGTTGTTCCAACTTGGAGCACAGCGAAATGATATCTGCCAATGAGATTCTCTTATCCCTTTCCGCGGACTCTACTTTGGAGCGAAAACCGAGTATATCCATGAACGCAACAAACTTTTCTTGAAATTCGGGTCCTCCTGATATCACGTCGTGTCCTCCTATAATGTGCGACGCATACAAACTGTTGCGGCTGCATCCTGGGTCCCTAATAACAACAGTATTCGAGGCGTTAGGAACTCAGCGCCTGCACCGCCTCCAGCACCTTCTCCACGTGGCCTGCGACCTTCACCTTGCGCCAGACCTTGGTGACGGTGCCGCCTGAGTCGATGAGGAAGGTGGCGCGCTCGATGCCCATGTAGGTCTTGCCGTAATTCTTCTTCTCGACCCAGACGCCGTAGCGCTCGCAGATGTCGCTCTCGGCGTCCGAGACCAGGGTGAAGGGGAGGCCGTACTTCTCCCGGAACTTGTCGTGCTTGGCGGCGGTGTCCTTGGAGACGCCGACGATCTCCGCGCCGGCCGCGGCGAATTCCGGCAGGGCCTCGGTGAACTCCTGCGCCTCGCGGGTGCAGCCGGGCGTGTCGTCGCGCGGGTAGAAGTAGAGCACAACCGCCTTGCCGCGCAGGCTGTCGAGGCTGAGCGAGCCGCCGTCGTTGGTGGGTGCGGTGAACCCCGGTGCCTTGCTGCCGGCTTCGATCGCCGTCGTCATGTCGGGTCTCCTCTCACTCTTCGCTCTGGGGGCCGAGCGCCGCCGCAGGTGCCGCGACCAGGCGACGATAGGCGGCGCGGACGCGATCCTGAATGGCGGCGATCCGTCCTTCAAGGGCGGCGAAATCGTCTGTCCCCATGGCCCGCGCCAGGGTCTCGCGCACGCCGGGGGTGAAGCGGTCGACCTCCCGGTTGGTGCCGACGGTGAGCCGGAGCAGCCCCTGGAGGCGCTGGAGGAAGGCCAGCATCTCGGCAAGCTCGCCGGCATCGTCGGCGGCGAGGACGCCGGCCTCGCCCAGCCTGCGGTACATCGACTGGGTCGATTGAACCAGGATCGAGGGGTGGCGCTGGGCGTGGCGCAGCAGGTGGTACTGGGCGATGAACTCGAGGTCGAGCAGGCCGCCCCGCACGTGCTTGAGGCGCCAGCGGTTCTCGGTGTGGCGCTCGCCGTCGATGCGCTCGCGCATGGCGGCGACGTCGGCGAGCAGCGCGTCCGCATCGCGTGGCGCACAGAGGACCGCACGGATATCGGCCATCACCGCGGCGGAGAGGTCGGGATCGCCGGCGACCGGGCGCGCGCGCGTCAGCGCCATGTGCTCCCAGGTCCAAGAATCCTGCTCGTGGTAGCGGCGGAAGGCGGCGGCCTCGGTCGCGATCGGCCCCGAGGTGCCCGACGGCCTGAGCCGGGTGTCGATCTCGTAGAGGCGCCCTTCGGCGGTGAGCGCGCTCACCGCGTTCGAGAGGCGCTTGGTGAAGCGGGCGTAGTAGTGGCTCGGCGTGAGGCTCTGGGCGCCGTCGGACTGCACGTCCGCGCCGGCCGGCACGCCGTAGAGGAAGACCACGTCGAGGTCGCTGTCGAAGGTGAGCTCGCGGCTGCCGAGCTTGCCCATGCCGAGCACGGCAAAGCTGGCGCCCGGCACCTTGCCGTGGCGGCGGGCGAAATCCTCGTGCACGCGCGGCAGCAGGGTCTCGATCACCGTGTCGGCGATATCCGAGAGCGCGCCGGAGAGCCGGTCGACCGCCACGTCGCCGCGCAGGATCTGCATGCCCACCTGGAACTCGCGCTCGTGCTGCCAGCGGCGCACGCCGTCGAGCAGGTCGTCGTAGTCGCCGGCGGGCGCGAGCGTGCGCGCGAGGTCGTCGATCAGCTCGTCCCGATCCGGCAGCCGCCGGTGCAGGTCGCCGCTGATGAGGCCTTCGAGCAGGTCGGGGCTACGGCTCAGATGCTCGGCGATGCGGGGCGCGCTACCCAGAATCTCGGCGAGCCGGGCGAGCAGCCCGGGGTTGTCGTGGAGCAGCAGGAAGGGCTGGACCCCCGACGGCAGCCCGGCGAGGAACTCGTCCAGCTTGCGGAAGGCGGAGTCGGGATCGGCGGTGTGGGAGAGCGCGCGGAGCAGCGCCGGCATGAGCTCGGTGAGCAGCTCGCGCGCCCGGGTGCTGCGGGTTGCCTGGATGCGGCCGTGATGCCAGCGGCGCACGGTCGCCGAGACGCCCGAGGCATCGCCGAAGCCCATGCGCTCTAGGCTCGCGAGGGTATCGGGGTCGTCGTCGGTGCCCGTGAACACGAGGTTGCCGCTCTCGTCGCCGAGCGCGGGCTCGTCCTCGAAGAGCGCGGCGTAGTGCCCTTCCACGGCGCGAACGTGGGTGAGCAGCGCGTCGGCGAAGCCTGCCTCGTCGGCGAAGCCCATGAGGCGGGCGATCGCGGCGCGGCCGTCGGCGTCGTCGGGAATCCGCAGGTCCGGCTCGTCCTCGATCATCTCCAGGCGATGCTCGAGCCGGCGCAGGAAGCGGTACGAGTCGATCAGCGCGTCCACCGCCTTCCCGCTCGTGCGCCCGGCGGCGGCGAGCGCCTCGAGGGCGTCGCAGGTCGCGCGGGAGCGCAGGGAGTCGTCGCGGCCGCCCCAGATGAGTTGCTGGGTCTGCGCGTAGAGCTCGATCTGGCGAATGCCGCCCCGGCCGCGCTCGACGTCGTGCCCGGCGACGTCCGAGTGCAGGCGGCCCGGCTCTGCGGCGATCTGCCGCTTGATCGACTGGATGTCCTGGATCGCCGCGAGGTCGAGGTACTTGCGCCAGATGAAGGGACGCAGCCGCTCGATCATGTCGGCGCCGACCGCCATGTCGCCGGCGGCCGGACGCGCCTTGATCATGGCGGCGCGCTCCCAGTTCTGCCCGTGGCTCTCGTAGTACTGCTCGGCGGCCGCGGTCGAGAGCGCAAGCGGCGTGGCGCCCGTGTTGGGCCTGAACTTGAGGTCGGTGCGATAGACGCAGCCGTCGTCGCTGCGCTCGCCGAGCAGGGCGGCGAGATCGCGCACGAGGCGGTGCAGGGCCTCCGCAGGCTCGCCCCGCCCCCGGTGCCGCACGCGTTCGGGGTCGAACAGCACGAGCAGGTCGAGCGCGCTCGAATAGGTGAGCTCGCCCGCGCCGAGCCCGCCCACGCCCAACACGGTGAGCCCATGCGCCGCCGGCCCGTCCTGGTTTGCAGGCACGAGGGTGCCCCGTGCAGCGGCCTCCCTGAGCAGGTGGTCGAGCGCGCTGGCGAGCACGGTATCGGCGAGCCGGGTGAGGGCCGCGGCGATGCGATCCAGCGGCCAGGCGCCTGCGATGTCGGCAAGCGCAACGGTGAGCGACGCCCGCCGCCTGAGCGCCCGAAGCCGGCGGGCGAAGACGCGCTGGTCGCCGCTCGCGCCGGCGGCGCCCGCGATCTCGTCGAGCGCGCCCGCGAAGGCTGCGCCCGGGCCTTGCTCCGCGACCAGGCGAAGCTGGGCCGGCTCACGGGCCAGCGCCCGGCCGAGGGCGGGGGCGTTGCCGAACACGCCATCGAGGAAGGCGCGCGCCCGGCCATCGCCATCGAGGGCTCTCGCGAACGACTCCTCATCGTCGCCGAGCGCGGCTGCCGCCGCGAGCCACGCGTCGCGACCCGTGCGCGCGCGCTCGCCCGAAACTGGTCCGGGGCAAATCGTATCGGTGGACAGGAAGGGCAGTCGCGACACCGTAAGCCGATTGTATTACAAGGATCGCTACGGGGAAGAGGCAAAGGGGGCCAAGGGGGCGCACTGGCGGCTGTCTCCGGATCATCGACATGAGCTCGACGGCCCGAATCGCTCTCCAGGCTCTGGGCGCGCACTTCGGTGTGCTCGCCATCCTCTTCGGCCTGGCGGCATGGCGGCTCTCGACCGGCCCGCTCTCGCTCGGATTCCTCTCCCCCTACATGCAGGAGGCGCTGGAGGGCGAGGACCTCTCCTATCGTTTCGAATTCGAGGACACGGTTCTGGTCTGGCCCGGCTGGGGCGAAGCGCTCCAAGTCCACCTGACCGATCTCCGGATCGCCGATGAGAGCGGCGTGACCCTGGCGGCGGTGCCGGCCGCGTCGCTGGGATTGAGCGGTGCGGCCCTGCTGAGCGGGTCGATTGCGCCGACCTCGATCGAGCTGATCGGGCCCAGCCTCGCTCTCGTTCGCGACCCGGACGGGCGGGTGCATCTCGCCGGCGGCGACGATGCCGCCCCGGCCGACGACGAGGCGGCCGATTCCCTGGTCGCCGATTTGCTCGACCCGCCCCGCGAGGACCACCCGATGGCGCGGCTGGAGCGGGTCAGCCTGCGCGACGCCTCCATCGTCCTGATCGACGAGGCGACCGATCTCACCTGGACCGCGCCGAGCGCCGACCTCACCCTCAATCTGGACGAGGCTGCGATCCTCGGGCACCTGTCGGCGGAATTGCAGGTGCGGGACCTGGAGACCCATCTGGAGGTGGAACTGTTCCACCACCGGGAGAGCAAGATGGCCAGTGCTGCCATCGGGTTCTCTGGGCTCAATCTGGTGAAGCTATCGTTCGTCGCGCCGGAGCTGGAGGAGTTCGCCGGCCTGCGCGTTCCGCTCTCCGGGACGATTGCGTTCGATGTGGCACCCGGCGGCATTCTCAGCGGCGTCGCCTTCGACATCACGGGCGGGGAGGGGGAGATTGCGTTGCCCGAGGTCTTCCCCGCGCCGGTGCCGGTGCACCGGCTCGCCGCGGCAGGCTCGGTGGACGGGGAGCTCTCGCGGTTCGTGCTCGACATGTTCGTGATCGATACCGATCGCCCCAGTTTCTACCTCGACGGCACGCTTTGGGAGACGGATGCCGGCATCGGCCTCAGGGGACGGTTTCAGGCACACGACATGCCGTTCGCCTCGCTCGACGCCTACTGGCCCGAGACGTTCATCCCACCCGGACGGCGGTGGCTCGTGGAGAACGTCACCGAGGGCGTGATCAGCCAATTCGAGGCTGTGCTCGATGTCGAGCCCGGCGACTTCGAAAACAAACGGTTCAGCGCGGCGTCTGCGACCGGAACATTGGCATTCGAAGACGCGACCATCCACTACCTGCGCCCGATGCCGCCGGTGGCAGGGGTCGATGGCACCGGGCGGTTCACGGGCGATGCGCTCGACCTCACGATGAGCGGAGGCCAAATCGAAGGCATCGCTGCGTCCCGTGGGACGGCCCTGCTCAGCCAAGTCCACTCGGACGAACCCCGCATATCGGTGACGATCGAAGCCGAGGGGCCGGCGGCGGACGCCCTCGCCCTGCTCGACCATCCGCGGCTCGGGCTGGTGAGCAAGATCGGGCTGGAGCCGGCCGGGGTCGGCGGCACGGCGCACACCCTCTTCGCCCTCGACTTGCCGTTGCTCTTGGCGATCGAGCCGGAACAGGTGGAGGTGAACGCCCTGGCGCGTGTCGACGATGCCCGGATCGCGGACATCGCCGGCATCACGGCGATGACCGAAGGCGCGCTCCGCCTCGGCGTCGACAATGCGAGCATGGACCTGCGCGGCACGGCCAGGCTCCAGGGCATGCCGGCGACGATCGCGTGGCGCGAGAATTTCGGCGACGGCGCGCCCTTCGCGCGGCGCTTCGACGTGACGACGACGGTGACGCCCGAAGCCCAGGCCGCGCTGGGGTTCGACATGGCGCCTTACGTGCAGGGCACCCTCGGGCTGGTGGGGGGATACACCGATCCCGGGGACGGCGCGGCGCCGCGTGCGACGCTCGCCTTCGATGCGACCGAGGCACGGCTGGAGATTCCGGAGCTGCATTGGACCAAGCCCGCCGGCACGCCGGGGGCGGTGCGCGTCGTCGCCAGCGTTCCTTCGGAGGATACGGTCGTGCTCACCAGGATCGAGCTCGAGACCGAGACGCTGTACGCCCTCGGCCGTGCCACGCTCGCGAACGGGCTGGAAGGCGTCCGCGAAATCACCATCGACACGTTGCGATACGGAGAGACGGACATCGCCGGCAGAGTGGTATCCGATGCGGGCGCCACCGGGGTCTCCGTGCGGGGTGCCAGCCTCGACGCACGCCCCTACTTCAGCCGCGTCACGGAGGACGGTGCGCCGGAGTTCGGCGAGATGGTCCTCGATCTCGCCGTCGAGCGCATCGTGACCACCGACGACCAGCAGCTCACGGATTTTCGGGCCCGGTTCGAGACCGGCCCCGACGGGCGGCTCGTCGGTCTCATGGAGGGAACGCTCTCGACCGGCGCGCGAATGTCCTTCGTCTTGGAGCCGCTGGAGGAGAAACGCCGGATCACCGTGCGCTCGCGCGACGCCGGTGCGGTGGCCCGCACCTTCGGCATCTACGACAACGCCGTGGGCGGCGAGCTTTTCATGAGGGCGGTGGTGCACGACGACCTGCCGGGGGCGCCGGTCAGGGGTACCGTGAGGATCGAGGACTACCGCGTGATCAACGCGCCGACGCTGGCGCGGCTGCTGACCATCGCGACGCTGACCGGCATCCTCGGCGAGCTTCGGGGCAAGGGCATCCGCTTCTCGCGCTTCGAGATGCCGTTCGTCCTCGAAGATCAGGTGCTCACGATCCGGGATGCGCGGACCTCGGGCTTTACGGTCGGCGTGAATGCCGAAGGGACGGTCGATCTCGAAACCGACCGGGTGGACATGAGCGGCACCATCGTGCCGGCCTACACCTTCAACACCCTGATCGACGCCATCCCCGTGCTGGGGGAGCTGCTGACCGGTGGGGAGGGCGAGGGGCTGTTCGCTGCGACCTACGAGGTGGGCGGGACCACCGCCGAGCCGGACATCAAGGTCAACCCGCTCTCCGTGCTGGCGCCGAACTTCCTGCGCGAGCTTTTCTCGACGGACGAATAGAGCGGGCAGGCGGCGCGAGAGACGCGCGGGGTTAGGTCGCTGCGTGCGGGGAGGCGGCGGGTGTCTCGGACCGTGCGGTGGCGGTGAGCTCGAACACCCGCTCGAAGACGTCGGGCGGCTGCGCGCCGGAGACCGCGTAACGGCCCTCGAAGATGAAGCAGGGCACGCCCGAGATGCCCGCGCGGCTCGCGGCCTCGCTCTCTTTCTTCACGTCGTCCACCCCGTCGCTCCCGTCGAGGAAGCGGCGCAACTCGTCCTCGTCGAGGCCGCCGTCCACGCCGGCGGCGGTGAGCACGCCGTGGTCGCCGATGTCCTCGCCCTGCTCGAAATGGCGGTGGAAGAGGGATTCGACCACGCCGTCCTGCGCCTTGCGCGCACCGGCGTACTCGATCAGCCGGTGGGAATCGACGGTGTTGGGCGTCCGCGCGATGCGGTCGAAGACGAACTCGATGCCTTCGGCCTCGCCGGCCTGCTCGATCGCCGAAAAAATCTCGGCGACCCGCTCTTCCGAGCCGAATTTTGCGACCAGGTAGCGCATCCGGTCGACGCCCTCGGCCGGCATGTCCGGGTTGAGCTGGAACGGGCGCCACTCGACCGCGAGATCGGTGGGCCGGCCGGCCTGGGCGCGCTCGAAGCGGCGCTTGCCGATGTAACACCAGGGGCAGATCGTGTCGGAGACAATGGCGACGTGCATCGGCGGAGTATATCGGTGGGCCGCGCCTGGCGCGAGGGCGCCACAGTAGCGGCCGTTCTTGACGCCGCCTCGGGCGCGCGCCGACCATGGGCCGACCGTTACCGAGGGAGCGCAGGGTGTCCGACATCGACCGCTACGAGCGCGGGCTGGAGCGGGGGCCGGCCAACCATACGGCGCTGACGCCGTGCGATTTCATGGCGCGCGCGGCCGCCATCTATCCGGCGCGGACGGCCGTGGTGCACGGCGGGCTCAGGCGGAGCTACGCCGAGACCTACGCCCGCTGCCGCCGGCTGGCCGGCGCGCTTGCGGCGCGGGGCGTGGGCATCGGCGATACGGTCTCGATCCTGGCGCCCAACGTGCCGGCCATGCTGGAGGCCCATTTCGGCGTGCCGATGGCGGGCGCGGTGCTCAACGCTCTCAACATCCGTCTGGATGCGGCCTCCATCGCCGGGATGCTGGGCCATGCGCGCTCTCGCGTGCTCATCGCCGATGCGGGGTTCGCGGGCGTGGTGGAGGAGGCACTGGCGCAGATGGACCGTCGCCCGCACGTGGTGGCGATCGACGAGTCTTCGGAGGCCGAAGGGGAGGAGGGCTTCGCCGACGAGAGCTACGAGATGCTGCTCGCCGCAGGGGCGCCCGATTTCGACTGGCCCTGGCCGGAGGACGAGTGGCAGGCGATCTCGCTCAACTACACCTCGGGCACGACCGGGCGGCCGAAAGGGGTCGTCTATCACCATCGGGGCGCCTATCTGAACGCGCTCAGCAACGTGCTGATGAACGGGTTCACCGGCTCCTCGGTCTATCTCTGGACGCTCCCCATGTTCCACTGCAACGGCTGGACCCACACCTGGGCCGTGACCGCCGCCGCCGGCACCCACGTCTGCCTGCCCCGCATGGAGCCGGCGGAGGTGTTCCGCCTGATCGCGGACGAGGGGGTGACCCACATGGCGGGCGCGCCTGTGGTGCTCGGCTTGCTGATCAACGCGCCGGAGGGCGACAAACGCCGCTTCGACCGCGTCGTGGAGGTGGCGACCGGGGGCGCCGCGCCGCCTGCGCCGGTGATCGCAGCCATGGAAGCGATGGGCTTCAACGTCACCCATCTCTACGGTCTGACGGAGGTTTACGGGCCGGCACTGGTGGCGGCACCGCAGCAGGACTGGCCGGATCTCGCGCTCGACGACCGGGCTGCGCTGATGGCGCGCCAGGGCGTGCGCCATCACGCGATCCAGGGCGCGATGGTGGCGGACCCCGAGACGCTCGCGCCGGTGCCGGCGGACGGCGCCACGGTGGGCGAGATCATGCTGCGCGGCAGCACGGTGATGAAGGGCTACCTGGACGATGCCGGGGCTACCGCCGAAGCCTTCGGCGGGGGCTGGTTCCACACCGGCGACCTCGCAGTGACCCACCCCGACGGCTACATCCAGATCACCGACCGGGCCAAGGACATCATCATCTCGGGCGGCGAGAACATTTCGAGCATCGAGGTGGAGAACGTGCTCTATAGCCACGAGGCGGTGCTCGAAGCGGCGGTGGTCGCGCGGCCCGACGAGAGGTGGGGGGAGACGCCCTGCGCCTTCGTCGCGCTGAAGCCCGACGCGAACGCGGTGACGGCCGAGGCGCTGATCGAGCACTGCCGGGCGCGCATGGCCCGCTTCAAGGCGCCGCGCACGATCGTCTTCGGCGATCTGCCGAAGACGGCCACGGGCAAGATCATGAAATTTGAGCTGCGCGCCCGCGCCCGCGCGTTGTCAGCAGACGCAGCGGAGAACGGCAGTGAAGAGGCAGGGTGACGGGCGTTATTCTGTCTTTAGAGTCCTGATCGAGAAGTCAGACCGAATGGACTGAGTGCCCCTCCCACGTCATGGCCGGGCTTGTCCCGGCCATCCACGTGTTGGCGCAAGACTCAACGGTTCTGGCTGAACGAGATGCCCGGATCAAGTCCGGGCATGACGAGGAAATTTGCAGGGTTGGGAGACTGCATAGCCAACCCCAACACATGCGAACTTCAGAAATAGTATACTAGTCTGCTTCCAGGGAAACGAGGATAAACCGACTTATATCAATGAAATAGACCACGTTTCTCCGTCAGTATATCAAGATTCGAGACGCGGTGATTCGAGACCGACAGGTGCTCTCGATTTCACCTCATGACTGTCGCGTCGAGTCCTATTCGGCAAGAACAGATAGCTGGGCAACTATTCTGCGGACGCAGCGAAGGGGATCGGGCCCATGGCTTCGCGGGTGGCGGCGTCGGCGAGCTCGTCGAGCACCTCGCCGAGGGTTGCGGTCATCTCTTCGATCTGTGCGTGCGTGATGATGAAGGGCGGGGCGAGGATGACCGAATCGCCGATGGGGCGCGTGATGAGACCGCGGGCGTAGGCCATCTCCACGATGCGCTCGCCGACGGCGTGCTCGGGCGCGAAGGGGCGCTTGCCGCCCTTGTCGGCCACGATCTCCAGCGCGCCCAGCAGCCCGACGTGCCGCACCTCGCCCACCAGCGGGTGGTCCTCGAAGCGGCGCAGCGCCGCTTCAAGGGTCGGCCCGACCGCGCGCACGTTGTCGAGCAGGCCGCCCGGCTCGGTGATGAGCGCGACGGTCTCAAGCGCGACCGCCGCGGCGGCCGGGCTGCCGCCGGTGGTGAAGCCGTGGGGGAACTCCTCGAACTCCTCGGACGCCCGATGCAGGCGGCGATCCATCTCCGGCGACAGCAAGACCGCCGCCATCGGGTAGTAGCCGGAGGTGAGCGCCTTCGAGGTGACCAGGATGTCCGGCGTGAACGCGTAGGTCTCCGCGCCCCACAGGTTCCCGGTGCGGCCGAGGCCCGTGACCACCTCGTCTGCGACCATCGGGATGCCGTAGCGGTTGAGCACCGCCTGGATCTTCGGGAAGTAGCCGGCGGGCGGCGGCACCGCGCCGCCTGCGCCCATCACGGGCTCGGCGAAGAAGCCGGCGAAGGTTTCTGGTCCTTCTGCCTCGATCAGGCTCTCCAATTCAGCCGCGAGGCGCGTGGCGTAGGCCGCCTCGCTCTCGCCGGGGTGGGCGTTCCGCCAGTAGTGCGGCGCCTCGACGTAGCGCACCTCCGGCAGCGGCAGCCCGAAGGCGCCGATGTAAGGCTTGCCGTTGAGGCTGCAGGACGCGACGGTCGTGCCGTGATAGGCCATCGAGCGGGAGATCAGCTTGCGCCGCTCCGGCTCGCCCGCGCCTCTCGCCATCATCCAGAGCATCTTGATCGTGGTGTCGTTGGCCTCCGAGCCCGAGTTGACGAAATAGACCTTCGCCACCTCCAGCGGCGCGATCTCCACCAGCTTCTCGGCGAGCGCGACCGGGGGGAGGGCGGTGCGGCCGAAGAAGGTGTGATAGGCCGGCATCTGCTTCAGCGCCTCGTGGGCCGCCTGCACCAGCCGGGGCTCGCTGAAGCCCGCCACCACGTTCCAGAGGCCAGACACACTTTCGAGATAGCGCTTGCCATGCGTGTCGTGGACGTAGATACCTTCGCCGCGCTCCAGCACGAGCGGGCCGTCCCGCTCCAGGCTGGGGAGATGGGTGTAGGAATGCAGATGATGCGCGAGATCGCGCGCCTCGGGGGAGTTCAGCGCCATCGCTCGGGACCTCTGATCGTTCCGTCGGTGGAGACGAGCCATGCCGGCCGCGGCGTTCGACCGCAGACAGCGGGGCAACCATGCCGAAGGTAATCATACACGATGCGATAGACGAGGCAGGCGTCGATCTCTTGAAGAGCCGTGCCGGCCTGGAAATCCGCGAGGTGGCGCGCGACGATGACGACACGCTCCACCGGGAGATTGCGGACGCGGACGGCCTGATCCTGCGCTACCTGCCGTTGCGCGCCGCGGCGCTGGAGGCGGCGACCCGGCTCAAGGTGGTCGCGCGCCATGGCGTCGGCTGCGACAACGTCGACGTGGATGCGGCAACCGCGCGGAAGATCCCGGTCGCCACGGTGGGCGACGCCAACGCCGTGGCGGTCGCAGAGCTGACGCTCTTCTTCATGCTCGCGGCGTCGAAGAGGGCGCGCCATTACGACGAGGCGGTGCGGCGCGGCGATTTCCTCGCGCGCGAGACCGCAGATCACCTGGAACTCTACGGGCGTACCGTGCTCCTTCTCGGCTTCGGACGCATCGCACAAAAGGTCTCGGCGCGCTGCCGCGCCTTCGAGATGACGGTCGAATGCTGCGATCCCTACGTCCCGCAGCAGGATATCGTCGACGCGGGCTGCATGCCGGTCGCCGATCTCGCCGACGCGTTGCCGCGCGCCGACTACGTCAGCGTGCACGTGCCGTTGAACGAGGAGACCCATCACCTGCTCGACAAGGAGGCGCTGGCTCGGATGAAGCAGGGCGCGATCCTGGTCAACGCGGCGCGAGGGCCGATCGTCGATGGCAGAGCGCTCTACGAGGCCCTCGAGTCTGGGCACTTGGCGGGCGCGGGCCTCGACGTCTTCGAAGAAGAGCCGCCGCGACTCGACGACCCGCTGCTCAGCCATGCGGCCACCGTGCTCATGCCGCACATGGGAGGCTCCTCCCGCGGCGCCTTCATCCGCATGGCGACGCAATGCGCGCAGAACGTGCTCGACGCGCTCGATGGCAGGCTCGATTCTTCCTTTGTAATCAATCCGGAAGCCCTCGACTGAGGGCGGTCTCCTGCGGGGCGATCGGGCCCTCGGTCGCGGGTGCCCGATTGCCGCCCGGACAATGGGGGGTTGGCGCGCGTGTAGCTTGCGTGTCATAGGGGCCCGCCATGAGGCGGCGCGAATCGAGAGTCGGGCTGAGGTCTGCGCGCATGGCGGCCGGTGCGGTGCTTCTCGGCGTGCTGCTCGCGGGTGGCGCAATGGCACAGGATGAGGAGGCCGAGAGCTTCGCCGAGTGGCGCGAAGGGGTGCGCAGCGAAGCCCTGAGCCTCGGGATCAGCGCCGCGACCTTCGACGCGGCATTCTCGGGTATCGAGCCGATCCCGCGCGTCATCGAGCTGGACCGCTCCCAGCCCGAGGTCACCATCACCTTCGCCCAGTACCTGGAGCGCGTGGTGCCGGAGTCGCGCGTGGAACTGGGCCGGAAGCTGCTCGCCAAGCACCGGGACCTGCTGGAGCCGATCGGGCGCGAGTACGGCGTGCCGCCCCGCTTCATCGTGGCGCTCTGGGGCATCGAGACGAGCTTCGGCAACTTTCTCGGCGGATTCCCGGTGATCGGCGCGCTTGCGACGCTCGCGCACGACGGCCGGCGCAGCGCCTATTTCCGCGGGGAGCTGCTCGACGCGCTCCGCATCCTGGAGGACGGCCACATCGCGCCCGACGCGATGGTGGGGAGCTGGGCCGGCGCCATGGGGCAGAGCCAGTTCATGCCGTCGAGCTTCGTGCGCTATGCGGTGGATTACGACGGCGACGGCAAGCGGGACATCTGGGGCACCCACGCCGATGTCTTCGCGTCCGCCGCGAACTATCTGTCGCAGGCCGGGTGGCGCTCAGGCGAGACCTGGGGACGGGAGGTTCGGCTGCCGGCCGGCTTCGATCCGGCTCTCGCCGACCTGAAGGTGAAGAGGACCCTCGACCAGTGGCAGGCGATGGGCCTCCGCCGTGCCAATGGCGCAGACCTGCCGCAGGCCTCGATGAGCGGATCGGTGGTCCTGCCCGGCGGCGAAGAGGGGCCTGCGTATCTCGTGTACGACAACTATCGGACGATCATGCGGTGGAACCGCTCGTTCTACTTCGCGACATCCGTCGGCCTGCTGGCCGACAGGATCGGGAGGCGGTAGCGGCCGGCGGGTCCGGCCGATGACGCGAAAGCCGCTTCTCCTCGCCTCTTTGGCGCTCTGCCTGCTCGCGTTCGCGGGCTGCAGCGAGATGAAGCTCGCGCTTCATGTCGTCAAGCAGCTCAACCGCGAGACCAAGGAGACTCCGGAGACGCGGCCGCTGCCCCAGTCGGCGCGGTACGGCTACAAGCTCGGCTCGCCCTACGAGATCGAGCAGGCCTGGTACTACCCGAGCTACGATCCCCACTACAACCGGACCGGGATCGCCTCGTGGTACGGGCCCGCGTTCCACGGCCGTCCCACCGCCAACGGCGAAGTCTTCGATATGAACGCGGTAACCGCCGCCCATCCGACGCTGCCGCTGCCGAGCCGTGTGCGCGTGACCAATCTGGAGAACGGGCGGCAGCTGGAAATGCGGGTGAACGACCGCGGTCCGTTCGTCGACGGGCGGCTGATCGACCTCTCGCGCCGGGCCGCGCAGCTCCTGGGGTTCTATCGGCAGGGCCTGGCCAAGGTTCGCGTCGAGTATCTCGGGCTGGACCACATCGAGCCGGACGTGCCGTGGCCCACCGAGCCGCCGGCCGTTGCGGTCGCCGCTGCGGATAGGCCCGACGTCGTCGCCGCCAAGCCCCGCTGGACACCGCAACCGGCCGGAGCAGCGCTGCTGCCGCCGGTCAAGCCCGGGCGAGAGGCGAGCGCGAGTCCGCCGCGGACGCCGGAGACGCAGACCGTCGTCACAACCGGCTCGCGGAGGCTGCTGGTGGAAGCGGCGGTCCTGGACGGGCGCGATGCCGCGGACCGCCTGGGCGAGCGGGTGAGCACGCTCGGCACCGTCGCGGTCCAGCCGGAACGGCGCAACGGCCGCGTGGTCTACGCGGTGCGCATCGGCCCCGTGGGCTCGGACGATGAGGCGGCGACCATCCTGGCCGCGCTCAATCGCGCCGGATTTGCCGACTCCCAAGTCGTCGTGGCGGGATACCGCTGACGCGAGAGGCGCTTGGCCCGCCCCCGCACGAGGGTGTACACCTCTCCACACGACCCGATGCGATGCGGAGGAGCCGGAACCAGATGGCCGATCGAACCCCCGTGCGCCGGCGTGCCGGCCTCGCCGCCCTCTACTGCGCCCTCGGTCTCTGCCTGAGCGTGGCCCTCATCGCTGCGCTACAGCCTCGGCCGGCCGCAGCGGTCGATACCGAAGCGCAGCAGTTCATCCTGATGGATGCAGGGACCGGCATGGTGCTCGCCGAGAAGAACGCGGACGAGCCCATGTACCCGGCCTCCATGAGCAAGATCATGACGCTCTACGTCGTCTTCGAGCACCTGGCGGACGGCCAGCTCGACCTGGAAGACACGTTCGTGGTCAGCAAAAAAGCGTGGCGCATGAAGGGGTCACGCATGTTTCTTGAGGTCAACACCAAGGTCACCGTCCACGAACTCCTGCGCGGGGTCATCGTGCAGTCGGGCAACGACGCGAGCATCGTGCTGGCGGAAGGCCTGGCGGGCTCCGAGGCCGCGTTCGCCGACCTGATGAACGAGACGGGCGACGAGATCGGTCTCGCGGACAGCCACTTCACCAACGCCACGGGCTGGCCGGATCCCGATCACGTCACGACGGCGCGGGACGTCGCCGAGATGTCGCGGCGCATCATCGTGGACTTCCCCGAGTACTACCCGATGTTCGCGGAGAAGACCTTCACCTACAACGGCATCAAGCAGGGCAACCGCAACCCGCTGCTCTACCGCTACGACGGGGCGGACGGGCTCAAGACGGGATACACGCAGGCCTCGGGCCACGGGCTCGCGGCTTCGGCGAAGCGCGGCGAGCAGCGCCTGGTGCTGGTCGTGAACGGCATCAACGGCGTCGATGCCCGGGCGCGGGAATCGGAACGCCTTCTCAGCTACGGCTTCCGGGCGTTCAAGACCTACGTCCTGTTCCGCGCGGGCCAGGTGGTGGACAACTTCGAGGTCTGGCTCGGCGAGGCCGATGCGCTGCCCCTGGTCGCCGAGAGCGAAATCGTGCTGATGATGCCGCGCAAATCCCGCAAGAGCATGGAAGTGAAGATCGTGGCCGAGGGCCCGATTGCGGCGCCGGTGGAGAAGGGCGCGCGGGTGGCCACCCTGGTGGTGAGCGCGCCGGACGTGGAGACCCGCGAGTGGCCGCTGCTGGCCGGCGCCTCGGTGGACAGCCTCTCCGGCTTCGGACGAATCGGGGCCGCGATCGACGCGCTGATCTGGGGCCGGGGCGGGTAGGGGCTCAGACCACCGCGGCGCGGCATGACGCGCGGACGCTTCATCACGCTCGAAGGCGGCGAGGGCGCCGGAAAGACCGTTCAGGCCGCCCGGCTTCGCGATGCGCTCGAAGCCCGCGGCATCGGCACGGTCCTGACCCGCGAGCCCGGCGGCTCTCCCGGTGCCGAGGAAATCCGAAGGCTGCTGGTCACCGGCGCCGTAGAGCGCTGGGAGCCGCTGGCCGAGGCCATGCTGCACGCGGCGGCGCGTCGCGATCACCTGTTGCACACCATCGAGCCGGCCCTGGAGCGCGGCCTCTGGGTCATCTCCGACCGCTTCGTGGATTCGATGATCGTCTACCAGGGGTACGGTCAGGGCGCCGATCTCGGTGTCATGGAACGGCTCAGCGACCTCTCCCTCGGCGGCTTCGCGCCGGATTTGACGGTGGTGCTCGATATTCCGGTGGCGGAGGGGCTGAGGCGGGCCGCCGCGCGCGCGGGATCGAATCGCTACGAGCGCATGGGCACCGATTTTCACGAGACGGTGCGGCGAGGCTTCCTCGCCCGCGCGGAAGTGGATGAGGGACGTTACGCAGTAGTAGACGCGACGGCGGACGCCGACACGGTCGGTCGTGCGATCCTCGATATCGTGGCGGCGCGCCTTCCGGTCTCGTTCGATGGGTGACGGCGCCGATTCGGTCTTCGCCTGGCCGGGCCCGCGCGAGAACCCGCATCTCGTCGGGCATGAGACGGCGGCCGCGGCGCTGGTGGAGGCGTGGGGCAGCGGGCGGCTGGCGCATGCCTGGCTGATCGCGGGCCCGCGCGGCATCGGCAAGGCGACGCTGGCCTACCGCTTCGCCCGCTTCGTGCTGGCAGGCGGGGAGGGGGGTAGCGACGGGCTGGCGATGGCGCCGGAGCATCCGGTCTTCCAGCGAACCGCGGCGGGCGGGCACAGCGACCTCGCGGTCATCGAACGGGGGCTCGGCGACCGCGGGCGGCTCCGCGCCGAGATCGTGGTGGACGACGTGCGCAAGGCCAACGCCTTCCTCTCGCTCACGGCCGGCGAGGGCGGCTGGCGCGTCGTGATCGTCGATGCGGCCGACGAGATGAACCGGAACGCCGCCAACGCCCTGCTCAAGCGTCTGGAGGAGCCGCCCGGCCGCGTGCTGTTCCTCCTGGTCAGCCACGCGCCGAGCCGCATGCCGGCGACGCTGCGCTCGCGCTGCCGCCTGCTCACGCTCGCGCCGCTGCCCGCGCCGACGCTGGACGGGCTGCTCGCCGACGCGATGCCCGGCTTGCCGGCGGCGGAGCGCCGCGTGCTCGGGCTGCTCGCCGAGGGCAGCCCCGGCCGCGCCGCGGCGCTGGCGGAGCAGGGTGGGGTCGCGCTCTATCGGCGGCTCATCGGCCTCGTCGGCGCGCTGCCTGCGCTCGATGCCCGCCCGCTGCACCAGCTCGCCGACGGGCTATCGGGACGGGACGGGGTCGACCGCATGCGCACGCTCAGCGAGCTGATCCTCTGGTGGCTCGGCCGCTCGATCCGCGCGGCGGCGCGCGGCGAGCTCGAGTCCATGGAGGAGGTCGTGCCGGGCGAGAGGGCGAGCGCGGCGCTGATGCAGGGTGCGGCGCTTGATCGCTGGGTCGGCGTGTGGGAAAACCTCGGCCGCTCGTTCGCGGAGGCGGACGGGCTCAACCTTGACCCCCGGCAGGTCCTGATCGGCGCGTTCGCATCGCTGCAGGAGGCCGCGCGGGCCTGAACCGCAGGACCGGAAGCCGATGGCGCCCCGAGCCGCCTACTACCTCAGCACCCCGATCTACTACGTGAACGATTCGCCCCACATCGGGCACGCCTACACCTCGCTCGCCTGCGACGTGCTGGCGCGCTTCATGCGGCTCGACGGCCGCGACGTGCTGTTCCTCACCGGCACCGACGAGCACGGCCAGAAGGTGCAGAAGTCCGCAATCGCCGCCGGCATGGAACCGCAAGACTTCGTCGACCAGGTCTCGGAGCGGTTCCGCGCGCTCGGGGGCGTGATGGGCTACAGCAATGACGACTTCATCCGCACCACCGAGGACCGCCACACGCGCTCGTGCCAGGAGCTGTGGCGCCGCATCGCGGCCAACGGCCACATCTACCTCGACAAGTACGCGGGCTGGTACTCGGTGCGGGACGAGGCGTTCTGCACCGAGGCGGAGGTCACGGACGGCGCGGGCGGCGGCAAGGTGACGGTGGCGGACGGCTCGCCGGTCGAATGGGTCGAGGAGCCGAGCTACTTCTTCCGCCTCTCCGCCTGGCAGGAACGGCTGCTGGAGTTCTACGAGAAGAACCCGCAGGCGGTGGCGCCCGAGAGCCGGCGCAACGAGGTCATCAGCTTCGTCTCCGGCGGGCTGAACGACCTCTCGGTCTCGCGTGCGAGCCTGAAGTGGGGCATCCCGGTGCCGGACGACCCCGACCACACCATGTATGTGTGGCTCGATGCCCTCACCAACTACATCAGCGCCGCCGGCTTCCCCGATACCGGGTGCGACACCTGGCGCACCTACTGGCCCGCCGATCTCCACATGGTGGGCAAGGACATCCTGCGCTTTCACACGGTCTACTGGCCGGCGTTCCTGATGGCGGCGGACGTCGAGCCGCCGACGCGGGTCTTCGCCCACGGCTGGTGGACCAACGAAGGCCAGAAGATGTCGAAATCGCTCGGCAACGTGATCGAGCCGCACCGGATCGTCGCGTACTACGGGCTGGATGCCGTGCGCTACTTCCTGCTGCGCGCGCTGCCCTTCGGCAGCGACGGCGACTTCTCGCACCGGGCGATCGTCGGGCGCATGAACGACGACCTCGCCAACGACTACGGCAACCTGGCGCAGCGGGTGCTGACCATGGCCTACCGCAACTGCGATGCCGCGGTGCCCGAGCCCGGCGCCTTCACAGCGGCGGACGAAGCGCTGCTGGGCGCGGGGGAGGCGCTGGTGGAGACGGTGCGCGCGGACATCGGCGCGCAGTCGTTCCACCGCGCGCTGATCCACATCTGGGAGGTGGTGGGCCAGGCCAACCGCTACGTCGACGAGCAGGCGCCCTGGGTGCTGCGCAAGGAGGACCCGGCGCGCATGGCGACGGTGCTCTACGCGGTGATCGAGACCCTGCGCCATCTCGCGGTGCTGACGCAGGCGTTCATGCCGGACTCCAGCGGGCGGATGCTCGACCAGCTGGGGGTCGCGGCGGAGGCGCGGGAGCTTGCGGCGCTGGGCCCGGACGGGCGGCTCGCGCCCGGCACGCCGCTGCCGAAGCCTGAGCCGGTTTTCCCGCGTTTCGTGGAGGATAGCCCGGACTCCTGAGACACTAGGTGAGCACGCGGATGCTGGTCGACAGCCACTGCCATCTCGACTTTCCGGATTTTGGGGACGACATCGAGGGCGTGCTCGCCCGTGCGGCCGAGGCCGGCGTCGGCACCCTGCAGACCATCTGCACGCGGGTGACGCAGTTCGATGCCGTGCGGGGGCTGGCCGAGGCGCACGCGCCTATCTGGTGCTCGGTCGGCATCCATCCGCACCACGTCGCCGAGGAGCCGCAGGTGACGGCGGACCACCTGGTGCGCATGGCGGCGCATCCCAAGGTCATCGGCATCGGCGAGACCGGGCTGGATTTCCACTACGACAACAGCCCGAGGCCGCAGCAGGAGGCGAGTTTCCGCCAGCACATCGCGGCGGCCAGGCAGACCGGGTTGCCGCTGATCGTGCATACGCGCTCTGCGGACGAGGATACCTGCCGGATCCTGCGCGAGGAGGCGGGGAAGGGGGCCTTCCCCGGCGTGATCCACTGCTTCAGCGCAGGCCGCGCGGTGGCGGAGACGGCCCTCGATATCGGGATTCACGTTTCGTTCTCGGGCATCCTGACCTTCAAGAACGCGGAAGAGGTCCGCGCCGTCGCCCGCGACGTGCCGGCAGACCGCCTGCTGGTGGAGACCGATGCGCCCTATCTCGCGCCGGTGCCCCATCGCGGCCGGCGCAACGAGCCCGCGCACGTGGTGCACACCGCCGCCCGGCTCGCCGAGATCAAGGGGCTGGACGAGGCCGAACTGGCCCGCGCGACGACGGAAAATTTCTTCAGACTGTTCTCCAAGGCGACCGCACAACACGCTGAACGGGCATGAAAGTCACGGTTCTCGGCTGCGGCACGTCGAGCGGGGTCCCGGTGATCGGCTGCGACTGCGCGGTGTGCCGCTCGACCGACCCGCGCAACCGCCGCCGCCGGGTCTCGGTGCTGGTCGAAGAGGGCGGCACGCGGCTCCTGATCGACACGCCGCCGGACCTGCACGCGCAGCTCGTCGATGCGGAGGTCTCGCACCTGGATGCGGTGCTCTACACCCACGGACACGCCGACCACGTGCATGGCATCGACGACCTGCGCTCGATCAACTTCCGTACCGGGCGGGAGCTCGACGCCTACGGCTCGGCCGCCACGCTGGCGGCCATAAAGGGGCGCTTTGCCTACGCTTTCGAGCCCATGGGGGCGCGCGGCTGGGCCAAGCCGAGCCTCAACCCGGTCGCCATCGACGGCCCGTTCGAGGCCGCCGGCGTCGAGGTGACGCCGTTTCCGCAGGAGCACGGGCGCAGCGTCACCACCGGCTATCGGATCGGCGCCATGGCGTACTCGACCGACGTGAAGGTGCTGCCGGAGGAAGCCTTCGCCGCGCTCGCGGGCGTCAAGCTCTGGGTCGTCGACTGCCTGGGCTACCGCGAGCATCCCACGCACGCGCATCTCGACATCACGCTGGAGTGGATCGCGCGGGTGCGGCCGGCGCTTGCGGTGCTGACGCACATGTCGCATCAGTTCGACTACGAGACCCTGAGCGCGGCGTTGCCGGCCGGCGTGGTGCCGGGCCACGACGGGCTCACGATCGAGACGGATGCGCTGTGATGCGTCGCCTAAGCCATTGTACCGGCGCACACTCTGGGAACCGCCTATTATTTTCCATAATATATCTTATGCGAATTAGCTCACAAGGCAGCCGGGCGGGACGGACGGCGTGCGCGGGTCTGCCCGGCCTCGGGCGCGCTCCCTCATTTCCACCCGCCCGCGATACGGAGCCGCAACGATGAGCGACGACGCACCCGCGCAGCCCGACGCCGGCATCGACCGGCTGCTCGACGTGATGGCGCGGCTGCGCGACCCGGTGGCCGGCTGCCCGTGGGACCTCGAGCAGAGTTTTGGGACCATCGCGCCCTACACCATCGAGGAAGCCTACGAGGTCGCCGAGGCGATCCGGCAGGACGACCGGGCGGCGCTCCGCGACGAGCTGGGCGACCTGCTGCTGCAGGTGGTCTTTCACGCCCAGATGGCGCGGGAGGACGGCAGCTTCGACTTCGACGAGGTCGCGCGGGGCATCGCGGACAAGATGATCCGCCGCCACCCCAACGTCTTCGGCGACGACGACACCGAGGCGCGGCACTCGGCGCCGGCCCAGATGCGCTCCTGGGAGGCCCAGAAGGCCGAGGAACGCGAGGCCAAGGCGGAGGCCGAAGGGCGCCGGGCCAGCGTGCTGGACGGGGTGGCGCTGGCCCTCCCTGCCCTGCTCCGCGCCCAAAAACTGCAGAAGCGCGCGGCCCGCGTGGGCTTCGACTGGCCGGGGCCCGAGCCGGTCTTTGACAAGGTGCTCGAAGAAGTGGCCGAGCTGCGCGACGCCGCGCAGGCGCCGGCGGCGGGACACGGGGCGGATGCGAGCGATGAGGCGGCGGTTGCCGAGGAGGTCGGCGACCTGCTGTTCGCCTGCGTCAATCTCGCCCGCCACGTGGGCGTGGACCCCGAGGCCGCGCTCCGCGCCGCCAACGCCAAGTTCACCGCCCGCTTCCACCGCATCGAGGCCGCCCTGGCGGAGTCCGGCCAAAGCGCCCGAGACGCCGGCCTCCCCGAGCTGGACCGCCTGTGGGAAGAAGCGAAACAAGCGGAGCGGACACAATCGGCGACCGGCACAGTTGCAACCGATCCCAAGCGGCAGGAATAGAGCGGCTTTGCCCCTTCCCCAACCGGGTCCGCTCCCGAGGGCGGAGGGGGGCTGGTGATCTGTTGATCGGATTTGTGCCGCTAGATCGGTGTTGTTCCCTGCGATCCGGCCAAGCCCTCGTCGTCGTGCTTGTTCCGGGCATCCACTGGCCGCACCATGAGGACATGCGAGAGCGCGGGGGATGGGTCTACATCATGACCAACGGACCCAACGGCACGCTCTATCTCGGCGTGACCAACGACATCGCGCGCAGGGCTTGGGAACACCGCGAAGGCCTTGTTGATGGGTTCACCAAGCAGTACGGCCTGACGCGGCTTGTGTACGCGGAGCGCCACGACGAAATCGCCTCAGCCATTCAGCGGGAACGGACCATGAAGCACTGGCCGCGCGCCTGGAAGGTAAATCTCATCGTCGCGCACAATCCCGATTGGAACGACCTCTTCGAAACCCTGCCGTAAGCCCGCGGCAACATGGATGCCCGGAACGAGTCCGAGCATGACGAGAAGAGGAGACGGCGGCACCAACACTACGTCGTCATGGCCGCACTTGTTGCGGCCATCCACGCATTCTGCGGCCATCCACGCATTCGGCACCCGATGACTGACCGTGAAGCACTGGCCGCGCGCCTGGAAGGTAAATCTCATCGTCGCGCACAATCCCGATTGGAACGACCTCTTCGAAACCCTGCCGTAAGCCCGCGGCAACATGGATGCCCGGAACGAGTCCGAGCATGACGAGAAGAGGAGACGGCGGCACCAACACTACGTCGTCATGGCCGCACTTGTTGCGGCCATCCACGTAGTCGGCACCCGGCGCCGAGCCAAGCGGAGAAGGATGCCTGGTTTCCCAGAACGAGTCCGGGCATGACAACTGGGGGATGGTCCGGGGCATTCGTCCGCCCCACCTTATTCAGTTCCCTCAATCGCCGGGCGCTCGCTCCGCTCGCTTGGCTCCGCGCCTTCGGCGCGCGGCGCATTCGCGCCGTCCGGGCCTGCGGCCCGGTCCCTGTCTGGGCAGCCTTTTCTTCCGTTGCCGATAACGTGCCCCGGACCATGGTGCGGTGCACGGGGTGGGGCGGGCGCGGCAGGATCGCGGCATGAAGCGCAGGAGACGCAGGCGGCGGGGCGTGGCACGGCGGCGGGGCGCCGCTCCCGTGACAGGTGGGGGCTCGGCGGGCGGGCCGGCGCGGGACGCGGGCCGGGGTGCCGGTGCCGCCGTAGAGTTCGAGGACGGTGGCACCGTCGACGCCATCGCGGCGAGCATTCGCGCGGGCGGTATTCCGCGCGCGTCTCCGCGCAACGGCGGCGGGAGCTCGTGCGCGGTTGACGACGGCGGCGGTTCGGATGGCGCCGGCGGCGGCGAGGATTCAGGCGCCGCCGGTGACGGCGACGGTTCGGGTGCCGGTGGCGACGGCGGGAGTCGGGGAGCCGCAGGCGACGGCGAGAGTTCGCGTGTTGGCGGCGATCTCTTCGCCGCGCGCATTCGCGGCCTGATCGACATGCAGCGCGAGGTGCGGACCCTCGCGGCGGCGTGGGCGGAGAGCCGGGAGCCCGGCGCCGAGGATCACCGCGCGCGCTTCGCCATCGAGACCCTGCGCTCGATGGTGCTGCGCAAGATGGCCGAGCTCAGCGGGCGCGCGGAGCCGGCTTCGCTGGACGAGCTGGACTGTCTTTCCCGCACGCTGCAGCGCATCGAGGTCGCCGACAGGTATCGCCGCGAGCGCACGCAGGCGCCGGCGGAGGCCGAGAGCGCCGCCCATCCGGCCGAGCGGAAGCCCCCGCCCTCCCCGGAGGAGCTGAGGGCCATGATCTACCCGGCCGTCATGGAGCGGTTTCACCCCGGGCGCCTGGGCTCCAAGCCGTGGGAGCCCTGGCCGGACGCCCCCGCGCCTGCCGAGGCCGACGGCAACGGGCCGGAAACGTCGCCGGACCCGGGCGCCGGGCATTTCGCCTGGGATGGGCCGGAGCCGCAGAGCGAGCAGGAGGCGCGGGGCGCGCACGGGTCCGAAGAGGCGGGCGGGTCCGAAGAAGAGGGTGAAGCGCGCGACCCGGACGGGCCGGGCGCGGCACACGATCGTGACGGGGCGCGCGAGGCGGAGGATACGGACCGCGCGCGTGAATTCCGCGCGCGCAGAGCGCACGAGGCGGGCCGCACGCGCGGAGCGCATGACAGCGCGCGCCTCGGGAACCCGGGGGGAGCCGGCGGCTCCTGGGCGGGCCTCTCCGGCTTCTACTGAGTCTGGTTCGTTTCCCGCAAGCGCCGGGCGCTGGATCGACGCACCCACCTCCCCCTGTCCCCATTAGCGCTAACTTGTTTTTCATGTTGGCGCTCCGTATTTTGGGTCCATTCGTGCTACGGGGAGAATCGGCGGATGGACGAGGACTGGGATGTGGTGTCGTCGTTTCTGCCCGAGGGCTGGCGCGAGCTGGCACGGGAGACCGGCGCCTTGAAGGGTCTGCGCAAGGACAAGTCGCCCGACGCCCTGCTGCGCACGCTGTTGCTGCATCTGGCCTGCGGACACTCGCTGCGCGAGACCGTGGTGCGGGCCAGGCAGGCGAAGCTGGCCGATCTGTCCGACGTGGCCTTGATGAAGCGGCTGAGGAAGTCGGCGGACTGGCTGCAGGCGTTGTGCGTCGCGCTGTTTCGCGAACAGGGGGTCGCGCTGTCGGCGGCCGGCGGGTTCCAGGTCAGGGTGTTCGACGCGACGACGGTGAAGGAGCCGGGCAGGACCGGTTCGCTGTGGCGCCTGCACTACAGCGTGCGGCTTCCCTCGCTGGCGTGCGACTTCTTCAAGCTGACGGCGACGGAGGGCCGGGGCACGGGCGAGGCGTTCGCGCAGTTCCCGATCGGCGCGGGCGACCATGTGCTCGCCGACCGGGCCTACTCGACCGCTGCGGGCTTGCACCATGTGGTGTCCGCAGGCGGTCATGTCACGGTGCGCGTGAACACCGGGGTGCTGTCGCTTCGCACGCGCGACGGCGCGCCGTTCGACCTGCTTGCGCAGGTCACGACGCTGAAGCGCGTCGGCACGGTACGGTCCTGGCCCGTGCTGGCGGTGGGCGATGGCATCGCGGTGCCGGGGCGGGTGTGTGCGATCGGAAAGACGCAGGAAGCCATCAGGCGCGCGCAGCGCAAGCTGCGCAAGGAGGCCGGGCGCAAGGGCAAGCAGGTTCAGCCGCGAACCCTGGAGTTTGCGCGCTACGTCATCGTGTTCACGACCTTCCCGGAAGCGACCTTCACTGCCGCCGAGGTTCTCGAGTGGTATCGCACCCGCTGGCAGGTCGAGTTGGTCTTCAAGCGCTTCAAGTCGCTGGCACAGCTGGGGCATCTGCCCAAGCACGACGACGACAGCGCCAAGGCGTGGCTCTACGGCAAACTCCTGGTGGCGCTGCTGGTGGAAAAACTGATCCGCCACGCCACCTCCGTTTCCCCCTGGGGGTACAGCTTGGAGGCGGCGCCGGCCGCACAGCGCCTGGCGTGACTTCAGATTCATGCTCAACCAGGTCGCGCGCGCCATCGAACCCCATCTGCCGCTTGCACAGGCGATCGACGAATGGAACCAGATCTCCAAGTCCCTCTCCGAACCACCTCGACGGCGCCTGCTCCAGATCGCCGAATACTTCATGGAACAATGTCAAACAAGTTAGCTCATATGCCCCCTGTCCCCCTCCCCCCTTGAAGGGCGGAGGGGGGACGTGGTTGAGAGGGCGGGGGCTGCAGGCGCCACAGAGTGTCGCAGGGGGCGCGTTATGTCCTCTTACTCCCCCTCTCCTCCCTGGGGAGGAGAGGGCCGGGGTGAGGAGGGGTGGTCTCTCTTGCCATCCCGCAAGCGCCGGGCGGTTGTTTAATCATTTCCCTCAGGCGCCGGGCGCGAGTCTTTTCGAGTCTTTTCATTTCCCTCAGGCGCCGGGCGCTCGCTCCTTGATTCCGCGCGCGTATTCGCGCGACGCTCGCTTGGCTACGCGCTTCGCGCGGCGCGCGGTCGCTTGTTTAATCATTTCCCTCAGGCGCCGGGCGCTCGCTCCGCTCGCTTGGCTTTCGCGCCATTCGGCGCGGCGCGCGGTCGTGCGCTCCGGGCTGCTGCGCAGCCCGGTCCCTGGCGGGGCATATGCCTCGTCTGGTGCCGGGCGCGCGGGGGCATCTCACTTATCCCGCTCGATCCCGGCGAATCCCACTTAATCCCACTTAATCCCGGATAAGAGCCGATCGGCCGGGCCGCGGGCCTCGGCGGGGTCGTCGGCGAGCGGGACGCGCGCAAAGAAGAAGGGGCCGTCAGGCCCCCTCCCCGTCTCTCGGCGCCGGATGGCGCGGACCTCACCCATGCCGCCGCCGGGCATGCCGCCGCCCGGAGGCATCGGCGGGGCCTTCTCGGGGATCTCCACGATGCCGGCCTCGGTCACGATCAGCTGGCCGGCGATGGAGGCCGCGTCCTGAAGCGCCGTGCGAACGACCTTCGCCGGATCCAGGATGCCGGCCTCGATCATGTCGCAGTAGCGGCCCTCCTGAGCGTCGAAGCCTTGGGTCGCGCCGCGCTTGTCGAGCAGCGTGCCGACCACGAGCGCGCCGTCTGCGCCGGCGTTCTCGGCGATATGGCGCGTCGGCACGCGGATCGCGGTGCGCACGATGGCGATGCCGCGGTCCTGGTCGGGGTTGGCGCCCTTCAGCTTGCCGAGCTTGCGCGAGGCCGCGAGCAGCGCGATCCCACCGCCGGCGACGATCCCCTCCTCCACCGCAGCCCGCGTGGCGCGCATGGCGTCGTCGACCAGCTCCTTCTTCTCCTTGACCTCGATCTCGCTGTCGCCGCCGACCTTGAGGATGGCGACGCCGCCGACCAGCTTGGCGAGCCGCTCCTCGAAGCGCTCCTGGTCGTACTCGGAATCGGTGGTCTCGATCTGCAGGCGGAGCTGCTGGCAGCGCTCGTCGATGGCCTTCTTGGTGCCGCCGCCGCCGACGATCACGGTCTCGTCCTTGCTCATCTCGACCCGCTTGGCGGTGCCCAGCTGATCGAGCCCGACATTCTCCAGCTTGATGCCGGCCTCCTCGCTCACCACCTGGCCGCCGGTGAGCACGGCGATGTCCTCGAGCATGGCCTTGCGCCGGTCGCCGAAGGCCGGCGCCTTGGCCGCCGCAGCCTGGAGCCCGCCGCGCAGCCGGTTGACCACCAGGGTCGCCAGCGCCTCGCCGTCCACGTCCTCGGCGACGATGAAGAGCGGCTTGCCGGTCTGGCCCACCTGCTCCAGCACCGGCAGCAGGCCCTGCATGCTGGTGAGCTTCGCCTGATGCACCAGGACGTAGACGTCGTCGAGCTCGACCGTCATGCGCTCGGCGTTGGTCACGAAGTAGGGCGAGACGTAGCCCTTGTCGAAGTTCATGCCCTCGACCACGTCGAGCTCGGTCTCGATGCCGGCCGCTTCCTCGATGGTGATGACGCCGCGCTCGCCGACCTCCGCCATGGCCTGCGAGATCATGTCGCCCACCTGCGGGTCGTTGTTGGCGGCGACGGTGGCGACCTGCGTGATCTCCTCGCGGGTCTTCACCCGCTTGGAGCGCTTGCCGATTTCGTCCACCACCGCGGCGACGGCGAGGTCGATGCCGCGGCGGAGGTCCATCGGGTTCATGCCTGCGGCAACCGCCTTGGCGCCTTCGTGCACCAGCGCGCGGGCGAGAACGGTCGCGGTCGTGGTGCCGTCGCCGGCGGATTTCTCGGTGTGTTTCGCGGCCTCGCGGACGAGCCGGGCGCCGATGTCCTGCATCCGGTCCTCGAGCTCGATCTCCTTGGCGACGGTCACGCCGTCCTTGGTGATGCGCCCGTCGCCGCCCGCCGTCTGGTAGACCACGGTCCGGCCCTTGGGGCCGAGCGTGACCGAAACGGCGTCGGTAAGGATGTCGACGCCTTCGAGAAGGCGTGCGCGCGCCTCCTCGGCTTGATGGATCTGCTTCTTGGCCATCGCCGATCGCTCCGGATTGGATGCTTGTTACGAGAGGGCGCCCTGCTACTCGATCACGCCCATGATGTCGGACTCCTTCATGATCAACAGCTCCTCGCCGTCGACCTTGACCTCGGTGCCCGACCACTTGCCGAACAGGATGCGGTCGCCCGCCTCGACATCGAGGGGGGTGAGCCTGCCGTCCTCCCCGCGCGCGCCGGGGCCGGCGGCGACGACCTCGCCTTCCTGCGGTTTCTCCTGGGCGGTGTCGGGAATGATGATGCCGCCCGCCGTCGTCTGATCCTGCTCGATCCGCCGCACCAGCACGCGATCGTGCAAAGGCCTGATGTTCATGCCGCCCTCCGAGACGTGACCGTGTCCAAACCTGCGAGTGCTCCGCACCCGGCATCTGTTAGCGCTCTCGCAAGGCGAGTGCTAACGCTCAGGGGGCTTAATAGGGAGGCGGCGCGGCAGTGTCAACAGCAAGGCGGACCGATGGCGGCCCGTACTCGCCAGCAAGAGTTTCCTAAACGTTCTACATTTATTCCGCATCGAAATTCCCAGCTCCGTGACCTCAAAGGCACTTGCGGAGCCACGCGACGCTCGACCGCCGCGCCAACTGCCTTCCGGTTTTCATCGGAGAAAGGGGATGAGAAATATACCTCTAATACTGATAGTTATAGAAATTGTCTTTGACTATACATTTTGTAAAATCGAAGCGAATTCGAGGGTTCGCGGCCGAGAGAAGCGGTCAGCGGGCGGTGGCGAGCGAGACGCCGGGGCGGCGCTCCAGCCGGCCGGCATCCGCCGGCGTGAGGCCGACCCTGAGACGGGCCTCGCCGTCGTCGTCGGCATGCTCCAGGACCTCGCCGTGGCGGTAGAGCCAGGCCAGAGTCGCGCCGTCGGCATAGGGCACCCGCACGTCCACGATGCGTCGCGCCGCCGTGAGCCGGGCGTCAATGGCCTCGACCAGATCGCCGATCCCGTCGCCCGTGAGTGCCGAGGCGGCGACGACGCTCGGGTGATCGGCGTGGCCGTTGGCGCCGTTGCCCCCTTCCCTCCCCCGCTCCGCGAGGCAGGCGCGCTGGCGCGTGTCCAGCAGGTCGAGCTTGTTGAGCACCTCGACGACGCCGGTCCCGAGGCGACCTTCGAGCCCGAGCTCGGTCAGCACCCGGAGCACGTCGCCGCGCTGCTCGGCGCTGTCCGCATGGGCGCAGTCGCGAACATGCACGATGAGGTCGGCCGCGACCACCTCCTCCAGGGTCGCGCGGAACGCCGCAACCAGGTCGTGCGGCAGGTCGGAGACGAAGCCCACGGTGTCGGAGAGGATGACGCGCTGGCCGGACGGCAGCACGACCGCGCGCATGGTGGGGTCGAGGGTCGCGAAGAGCTGGTCGCGGGCGACCGCCGAGGCCCCCGTGAGGCGGTTGAAGAGCGTCGTCTTGCCGGCGTTCGTGTAGCCGACCAGGGCGACCACCGGATAGGGCACGCGCCGGCGGGCGGCGCGGTGCAGGCCGCGGGTGCGCTTGACCCCGTCGAGCGCACGCTCCAGCCGGCCGATTCGGACGCGAATCTGGCGCCGGTCGGCCTCGATCTGGGTCTCGCCCGGCCCGCCCACGAAGCCGAGGCCGCCCCGTTGGCGCTCCAGGTGGGTCCAGGAGCGCACCAGGCGGCTCCGCTGGTAGCGGAGTGCGGCGAGCTCGACCTGGAGCCGGCCTTCCCGGGTGCGCGCGCGTGCCGCAAAGATTTCGAGGATGAGCGCGGTGCGGTCGATCACCTTGCAGTGCCAGGCGCGTTCGAGATTGCGCTGCTGAACCGGGGTGAGCGCCCCATCCACGACGACGAGGCCCAGTTCCTGCGCGGATACCGCGTGCGCCAACGCCTCCACCCGTCCGGGGCCGAACAGGGTCGCGGGCCGCGGCTTCTGCACGGGCACGACGTCGGCCTCCACGACGTCGAGGTCGATGGCGCGGGCGAGGCTCACCGCCTCGGCGAGACGGCTCTCTGGTTCCCGCACGCGTTCGCACGCGTGCCCCGCCGCCGGCGAGCGAGCCAGCGCCGGATGCAGGACGCAGGTGCGCGGTGGCGAATTAGCGTCGCGTGGGACGCTCACGCCCGCCACTTACGTATCGTCCTCCTCTGCCGGGTCGGTTCCCTGATCGAACAGCTGAATAGGCTGAACCGGCATCACCGTCGATATCGCATGCTTGTAGACAAGCTGCGAATGATCGTCGCGTTTGAGCAGGACACAGAAATTGTCGAACCAGGTGATGATCCCCTGGAGCTTGACGCCGTTCACGAGAAAGATCGTGACCGGCATTTTTCCCTTGCGCACGTGATTGAGGAAGACGTCCTGGAGACTGTGGGACCCCTTGGCAGTCATGTGTTCCTCTATCCTTGCCTGCCCCCGCCTGCCAGGGGCCGGGCGCCGGGCATACCCATGCAAGCATGCCGTTGCCGACTATATGGTGATTCCGTGCGCCCGCAAGAAGCCATGTAGCTCTGCGTGGTCGGCGAACTGATGGTCCGGCACGCGCGGGCAGTCGCCGTCGCGAGGCGGATCGGCGCTGACGATCACGGCGGTGCAGCCGGCGTTGCGGGCGCAGGTCACGTCGATGCCCGTGTCGCCGACGTACCACACGTCCGGGCCGGACGAGATGCCGGTGCCGTCGAGAGCCAAGGTCACGGCTTCCGGTGCGGGCTTGTCTGCCGGCCCATCGTTGGCGCCGACGATGCGACTGAAGTAGCCATCCCAGCCGAGCCGGGCTGCCTCCTCCCGCACCAGGGCGCCCTGCTTGCTGCTGACCACCCCGAGCGGAAGACCGTCGCCCCGAAGTGCGTCCAGGGTCTCTTGGGCGCCTGCGAGCGGGGTCAGCCGGTGGAGGTGGTGCTCCCGATAATGCCGGTAAAACAACTGCTCAGCCCGCGCGGCGTCGGCCCCGAAGAGGTCCGGGAACGAGTCCCGCATGGAGCGGCGCACCCAGGCCTTGGTCTGTTCGAACGTCCAGGGCTCGCGCCCCAGGTCGAGAAAGGTAAGCCGCAGGCTCTCGTGGATGATGTCCCAGCTAGCGACCAGCGTGTTGTCCCAGTCGAACAGGACGGCACGCGGCTTTATCACCGGTTGGTGCGCCCGCCGCGGCAATAGGTGAGGTAGAGATCGCGCAGCCGAAGGGTTACGGGCCCCGGTTCTCCGGTGCCGACGGTGCGGCCATCGATGCGGACGATGGCTCGGACGAAGGACGTGGTGCTGGTAAGGAAGGCCTCGGGCGCGGCCTGCGCCTCGGCCAGCGTGAACGATCGCTCGGCCACCTCGATCCCCGCCTCGCGCGCCAGCTGGATCACTGTCTGGCGGGTGATGCCGCCGAGGATGTTCGATTCGAGGTCGCGGGTGACCACGCGGCCGGCGCCGTCGACGATCCAGGCGTTGGTCGAAGAGCCCTCAGTGACGTGTCCTTGCGGGTCGACGAACCAGGCTTCGTAGGCGCCCTGCTCGCGTGCCTCCTGCTTGGCCAGCACATTGGGGAGCAGCGAGACCGATTTGACGTCGCAACGGCCCCAGCGGCCGTCCGGAATCGAGACCACCTCGGCGCCGCGGTCGGTCTCCGCCGTCTCGGGCCATTGAACCGGGCGCGCGGTGAGGACGACGGCGCCCTCCGCGTCCTCGGGAAACGGATGGTCCCGCGCCGCCGCGCCGCGCGTGACCTGCAGATAGACCATGCCGTCGCGCACCCGATTGCGGCGCAGCACCTCCCGGGTCACCAGCTTGAGCGCGCTGCGCGGGATCGGCAAATCCATCCTGAGCTCCCGGAGCGAACGTTCCAGCCGATCCAGGTGCGGCTCCTCGTCGATCACGCGACCGCCGAAGACCGCGGCGACCTCGTAGACCCCGTCCGAGAACTGGTATCCGCGATCCTCGACATGGACGTGCGCCTGCTCGTGGCGCATGTAGCGGCCGTTTACGTAGGCGATGCGAGACATGCAGGCCTCCGGTCAGAAGAATTCCAGGCTCACGGCGAACATCTCCTCAATCTTCTTGACCGCGCGGGCCGCTGCCAACATCACCACCCGATCGTGCTCCTGAACCACCGTCTGTGGGCGCGGAATGATGACCTCGTTGCCACGCACGATCGCGCCGACGATGATTCCGGTGGGCAGCTTGGTCTCGGCGAGCGGCTGGCCGACGATGGGCGAAGTCCCGAGGGCCTCGGCCTCGATGATCTCGGCAGCGCCGTCGCGGATCGAGTGTACCGCCAGGATGCGGCCGCGCCGAATCCGCCGGAGGATCGTCGAGACCGTCGACTCCCTGGGGCTCACGGCAACGTCGACGCCGAGACTCCCCATCAGCGGCCCGTAGCTGGAATTGTTGACCAGAGAGATCGCGGTCCGGCAGCCGGCACGCTTGGCCAGAAGCGCCGCCAGAATGTTCACCTCGTCGTCATTGGAGACGGCGATCACCGCCTGGGCCAACCCAATATTGATTTCGATGAAGATCTCGGGGTCCAGCGCGTCGCCGCCGATCACGGTGGCGCGGGAAAGCTGCTCCGCCAGGAAGCGCGCACGCTCCGGGATCAACTCGACGATCTTCACATCGAGTCCGGGGTGGCTCTCCTCCAGCTCCTGCGTCAGGAAATAGCCGATGTTGCCGCCGCCGATGATCACCACGCGGCGAGCTTCGGGCTCTTCGTGGCCGAAAACGGCCATGCCGCGCGCGACGTGATCCGAGTCCACGGCGAAATAGACTTCATCGCCGATGAGCATCTGGTCGTCGCCGCGCGGCACGATGAGGCGCGAATCCCGGCTGATCGCAAGCACCATGATGTTGAGATCGGGGAAAAGCTCAGTGAGCTGGCGGAGCGGCGTGTTGATGATGGGGCAGCCTTCCTCACAGCGCACAGCGATGACGCGCAGGCGCCCGCCGCAAAAAGGCAGCATGTCGAGGGCGCCCGGCACCTGAAGCCGGCGCTCGATGGCGCGGGCGACCTCGATCTCGGGCGAGATGATCAGATCGATCGGCATATGGTCGCGGCTGTAGAGCTCGGCCCAGGCCGGGTTCAGGTAGCTCTGTTGCCGCACCCGCGCGATCTTCTCGGGTACGTCGAAGAGCGAGTGGGCGACCTGGCAGGCCACCATGTTGACCTCGTCGGAATGGGTCACGGCGACGATCATCTCGGCGGTCTTGGCACCCGCATCCTCAAGCACGTCGGGGAGAGACGCGTTGCCGACGATCGCGCGTGCGTCCACCGAGTCGGCAAAGCGCTGCACGACTGCCCGGTCGCTGTCGATCACGGTCACGTCGTTCGCCTCATTGGCGAGCTGCCGTGCGATGCTTGTGCCGACCTGACCAGCACCGCAAACGATGATCTTCATGGGCCGTTCAGCTTGTCGGCACCGGTAGAATCGGAGGCTGCACCGCCCTTCTCGTCTGAACCGTTGCCGTCATGCTCGCGGTCCGGAACGCCGAGCGAGCGAAGCTTGCGATGTAGCGCCGAGCGCTCCATGCCGACAAACTGGGCGGTGCGTGAGATATTGCCCCCGAATCGCCGGACCTGGGCATGGAGATAGTTGCGTTCAAACTGCCGTCGGGCATCGCGGAGCGACAGCATCATCAGGTCGGCCGAACCGGGGAGCGCCTGCGAATCCGCAGGCGGCGGCCCCAACGCCGCCTGGATCATGTCAGCGCCGATTGGGCCGTTGGCGGGTGCCGGCGCCATGATGAGGAGCCATTCCACGAAGTTGCGAAGCTGACGCACGTTGCCGGGCCAGTCGAACGATTGCAGCATCGCCATCGCTTCGCTGCCAATCTCATGCGGCGGCACGCCGGCGCCATCCGCTGCTTGGCGGACAAAGAAACTCGCCAATTCGGGGATGTCCTCGCGGCGGTCTCGGAGCGCCGGCAATTCGATGGGCGTGACCAGCAACCGGTAGTAGAGGTCCTCGCGGAAGCGCCCCCTCTTTATCTCGATCTCCATGTCGCGTGTCGTCGCCGCCATCACGCGAATATCGACCTCAATTTGCTGCGTGCCGCCTTCGCGCTCGAACGTGTGTGCCTGCAGGGTGCGCGCCATCTTCCCCTGAGTTTCCAGCGGCATGTCCGCGATTTCATCGAAAAAGAGCGTGCCACCGTGAGCGCGTTCGAACGTGCCGATCTTGCGCGAACCGGTGTCAATGGGCCCGTTGCCCTCACTGCCGAACAGCTCGAGCTCCACGTGGTCGGGCCGCATCATCGCGGCGTTGACCACGACGAACGGCCCTGAGGAGCGCCGCGAACGCCCGTGGATCAGCCGCGCGACCACCTCTTTCCCAGCGCCTGCAGGGCCGGTGATGAAAACGCGTCGGTCTGTCGGTGCGGCGCGTTCGGCGATCGTACGAATTTGCTTGATCGCAGCTGAGGAACCGATCAACTCATTCGTCTCGCCGGCGCGCAGCTTCAACTCGGCGACCTCGCGCCTGAGTTCCGCCGCTTCCAGCGCGCGCGCCACCGTGAGCAGCAGCCGATCGCTGTCGAGCGGCTTCTCGATGAACTCGTAGGCCCCCTTCTTGATGGCAGCGACGGCGGTGTCGATGGTTCCGTGCCCGCTGATCATGATGACGGGCACCTCGGGATGGCGGTGCATCACCGCCTCCAAGACATCCATGCCGTCGAGCTCGCTCCCCTCCATCCAAACGTCGAGGATGACGAGCGCCGGCGGAGGCCCGGAATCGATCGCTTCCAGCGCGGCGGCGCCGTCGGCCGCATCGCGCGGCGCGTATCCGCCGTCCTCTAGGATTCCGGCAATGGATTTGCGGACGTAGGGTTCGTCGTCGACGATCAGAATATCGCGAACCATCAGCTCTCACCCTCGGCTGGCGCAGGGTGCTCCATCCCGGCCGCGGCGAAAACGAGCGTCACGCGGGCGCCGCCTTCGGCCCCGTCCTCCAGGTTCAACCGGCCACCGTGATCCTCGATGATCCTCCGCACGATGGCGAGCCCGAGGCCAGTACCGTCCGCGCGGTTCGTCACATAGGGCTCCGTCAACCTGTCGCGCAGTTCGTCTGGCAATCCCGGCCCGTTGTCCTCGACTTCCACCCGCCAATGCCCGTCGACTTCGCGGATCGTGATGACGATGCGCCCAGCCACACTGGCGTCAGGTTCCCGGCTCTCGATCGCGTCAATGGCGTTCTTGAGTACGTTGGTGAGTGCCCGGCCGATCTGTCCAGGGTCGCAGTCGAGATGGACATCGTCGTCAGGGCGCTCGATCTCGAAGGCGATCTCCGGGCTCGCTAATCGATGCAGAGCGGCCGCCCGCTCTACGATGGCAGTCAACTCCGCCCGTTCGATCACCGGCGCCGGCATCCGCGCAAATGACGAGAACGCGTCGATCATCTGACGTATATCGCCGACCTGACGGACGATGATATCGGTGCAGTCCTCGAACACGTCGGGTTGTGAGCTGATCTCGCTGAGATACTTGCGTTTGAGCCGCTGAGCCGAGAGCTGGATCGGCGTCAGGGGATTCTTGATTTCATGGGCAATGCGTTGGGCGACATCGGCCCACGCCGCCCTCCGCTGCGCTGAGACCAGCGCGGTGATATCGTCGAATGTCACGACAAAGCCGTCAATTCGGCCGTCAGCCCGCTCGGTCACGATGCGCACGAGCAAGGTGCGGCGGCGTTCGCCGCGGACCACTTCGAGATGATCTTCGACCAGGGGCTGCGCCTGGCTTCGCGCCAGGTCGAGTAGTTCAGCCATCTCGGGAATCGCATCTTCGAGTGCATGGCCCGAGAGTTCGTCGTTACTCGCATCGAGCAGCGCAAGCGCAGACGGGTTGGGCAGCGTGATCCGTCCCTCCGCATCGAGGCCGATCACGCCGGCGGAGACGCCGGCGAGCACCGCCTCGGTAAAGCGCCGCCGTTCATCGAGCTGTAGGTTGGCGTCCTGCAAGGCCTGCTGCTGGCTGTGGATCTGGCCGGTCATGCGATTGAAGGCGCGGCTGAGCGAGCCCATTTCGTCATCGTGCGGGGGTTCGTTGACGCGAGCCGTCAGCTCGCCGGCGCGGACACGGTCCGCGGCCGCAATGAGGCCGCCGATCGGATGGGCGATGCGGTTGGCAAAGTTGAGCCCGAGCCACACCGCTGAGAGCAGGACCAGGAGGGCAACCAGGATGAAGATCATCACGAACGTGATTTGGATGCCGTATCGCTCCTCCTCCAGGCGCTGATAGTCCCTCATCACCGCCTGAATCTGGCGTGTGTGATCGACGACCTGGGGCTGCAGAGCCCGCGCCACATAGAGATAGGCGTTGGTGAAGCCCGCGAGCTTGATCAGCGCACGCGCACGATCGCCGTCACCCGGCAGAAGCACGAGGCGGCCGTCCGCCGCGGCGTTCAGGGCCCATTCGGGCATGGGCTCGACTTCCGCAGCGAAGCCCGGGTCATTGCGCGCCAGTATGTCGCCGTTGCGGCGGAGCACGACCGCCTCGGTCAGCGAAAGACCCGCAGCGGTCTCGTTCAGTAGTCGGGGGAGGAGCTGTGGTTGTCTCGCGAGCTGGACGGCCTGACCGTTGAGCTGCATGGCCGCGGCGAGGGAACTGATGCGAATGCTGTCGGTCTGTTCGTGCACGTAGGTCTGTGCCACGACCAACGAGCGGTTGAGGGCGCTCGAAACCTTCTCGCTGAACCAGGACTGCATCCCGAAGTGCAGAAACAGTGCAGAGAAGACGGCGACGACGATCGTCGGAGTCAAGGCGACAAGACTGAACAGCGCGGCCATGCGGGTGTGCAGGCGCGCGCCTGCTTCCCCGCGGCGGCGCTCGATCCAGAGCTTCACCAGCTGCGAAGCCACCAGCGCACCGAGCGAGAGGAGCAACACGAGATCGACGTTGAGCAGGATCAGAATGGTCTGCGGGTCGGGAGGGAACGGCGCCGATCCGCTCATCGTGACGTAGGTCATCGCGCCCGAGGTCACCGCAGCACCGGCGAGCGTGATTGCCAGCCAGCGCGGGAGCTCGCGGCGGCGCGACCACGCCGCAAGCCGTTGGCCGAGCGAGGCGCTGGCAGTCCCGCGGGCTACACCCCCGGCGGTCTCGGTTCCGATTAGAGCCTCGTCAGCCATTGTCTCTACCGCCTGCCCCGTCCTGAACGGGACTCAGCCTGCCGCCTCGCCGCCCGGCGGGCCGTAGAACACGACCCAGACGTAGAGATCGTCGCTGAACTCCTCGAAGACGTGCCGCACACCGGCGGGTACGAACAGCACGTCGCCGGGCTGAAACGGATGGCTCACGGGGCCATTGCGAAACGTTCCCCGACCGCTCATGACCACGTAGACCTCGTCCTGGTCGTGGGGCTGCTGCGTGTCGGTCCCGCGCGGCGCATAGAGGCCGACCCGAAGCGTCCCGCGAGCGATCAGCTCAGCATAAGGCCTCCCGCCCGCCGGAGCCTCCGCAAGAGTCGCTACCGCTTGGGCCAACGTGACCCGGCCCGGAGCATCTATCGGGTCTGCACTCATGCGGTCTTCGGACTCTCTCTCCGTCCCTCGGGCTGAAGCACCCCGTCACCCGCCCTCGTCCCACACCCAGGCGATCTGCTCGGTATCTTCGTACGCCTGCCAATGGACGATTGCGCCATTCTTGATGCGGAAGTACCACGCAGTCTCCTGATGCAGGAGGCGACCGGTGTTCTTGGCGGCCGAGGTTTCGTCGATGAGCACCATCACGTGCTCGCCCTCGCCGAACATCAGCTGCACCGTGTGATCTCGAATGTCGAGCAGCGCCCCGATTGCGAGAAAGCACTGCTTGATCGGCTCTTGTCCCTGCCAGCGGCCGGCCCAGGCCACCTTGAACGAGCCTGGCAACACCACCACGGCATCGTCGGCCAACAGGCCCATCATGGTCTCGCCGTCGCCGCCCTTGATCGCGGCCAGAAACTGCTGAACGACACCCTTCGATCCGTCGTCTGACATGGTCGTCTGTCTCTCTGCCGTGGTTGGCGGTCCCCATGCCTTGCCGCCGGCTTCAGGCAACGCCCACTCATATTGCACCCGTGCCCTTGTGCTGTATACAGGGCCGTCGCTTACCACCCGGCCGCCGAGGTGCCGCACATGGCCAGGATTTCCGACGATCTCATCGCCGCCCAGGCCGTGGCGGCGGAGCGCAAACCGCCGAGCGCGGAACGCGCAGCCGCCCTTGCCGCCGCGGTCGAGTTGATGGTGCAAGCGGCCGACGACACGGCTTCCGGGCTCGCCTTCGAAAGCGAACCCGCGCACATCGCAACCGCCATGGACGAGACCGCAGCCTCCTGACATGAGCGACGACATCCACCTGCTGAGCCTCGTCGAGCTCGCCGACGCCATCTCATCGCGGCAGCTCTCGGCGGTCGAGGTCATGACGGCGACCGTCGCCCGTGCCGAGCGGCTACAGCCGGTGCTCAACTGCTTCATCTCGCTGCAGGCGGAGGCGGCGCTGGAGAGCGCGACGGCAGCCGATGCCGCGCTCGCTCGGGGTGAGGCACCGGGCCCGCTGCACGGCGTGCCACTCGCCCACAAGGATATGTTCTACCGCGCGGGTCACGTCACCACCTGCGGCTCGCGCATCCGCAGGGACTTCGTGCCGGACCACGATAGCACCGCCCTCGCCCGCCTTCACGAGGCCGGCGCGATCTATCTCGGCGGGCTGAACATGGCGGAGTTCGCCACCGGCCCGACCGGCCACAACGAGCATTGGGGCGACTGCCGCAATCCCTGGAACCAGGATCACATCTCCGGCGGCTCATCGAGCGGCTCCGGTGCGGCAGTCGCGGGCCGCGTGGTCTTTGGCGCCCTCGGCTCCGACACCGGCGGCTCCGTGCGGCTGCCGTCGGCCTGCAACGGCGTCGTCGGTCTCAAGACGACCGCCGGTCTGGTCAGCCGCCACGGGATCATGCCCCTCTCACACACCTTGGACACGGTGGGGCCGCTCACCCGCACCGTGCGCGACGCGGCGCGGATCGTGAGCGTGATCGCAGGCCACGACCCGCGCGACCCGACCTCAAGCAGCCGGTCCGTGCCCGATTACGAAGCCGTGCTGGCGGAGGGCGCCCGAGGCCTCAGGGTCGGCGTGCCGACGAGCTACTTCTACGACCTCGCCACCGACGAGGTACGCACGCTGATGGAGCGGAGCCTCGACGTCCTGCGCGACTGCGGTGTCACGGTCGTCGAGGTCTCGGTGCCCGACATCGAGCGCATCAACAACCTCTCCAACGTCGTGCTATCCAGCGAGGCGGCTGCGATCCACGAGCCCTGGCTTGCGGGCCGGCCCGAGGATTACCAGGAGCAGGTGCGCAACCGCTACGAGCCCGGCCTGCACGTGCCGGCGGTGAAGTATATTCAGGCGCTATCAGCCCGCGCCGGGCTGCTGCGGGAGTTCGTGGAGACCGCGCTCGCGGGCGTCGACGCGCTGCACACGCCGGCCATCCCCATCCCCATCCCGACGCGGGAGGAGACCGATGTCGGCGGCGGCGAGCGCATGGCCGCCATGGTCGCGGGCCTGAGCACGTGCACACGCGCCGCCAACTACCTGGGCGGCCCCGGCCTGATCGTGCCCTGCGGCTTCACCATGAGCGGCCTGCCCGCCGCCTTCCAGCTCATGGGGCGCCCGTTCTCCGAGGCGACCCTCTTCCGCCTCGGCCACGCCTACCAGCAGGCGACCGACTGGCACACCCGCGCCCCCGACCTATAATCCCCGGCTCACGCCGGGCGCGGCACGGCACCTCTCACCAACACCTACGGAAGGCGAAGGCGATCCCATGAAGGCACACGGTACATTCTTCTGGAACGAGCTGATGACCTGGAACGTCGACAAGGCCAAGGATTTCTACGGGGAGACCCTTGGCTGGCAGTACGAGTCGCACTCGATGGCCGACGGCGGCATCTACACGCTCTGCAAGGCCGGTGAGGCCGCGGCCGCCGGCATCTTCGAGATGAAGCCGGGCACCGGCTTCGACGGCGTCCCGGACCACTGGTTCTCCTACATCACCGTGGACGACATTGACGCCCGGCTCGCAGGCGTCGAGGCGGCGGGCGGCGAGGTCACGCGCCCGGCCTTCGACGTGCCCGACGTCGGCCGCTTCGCAGTGGTCAAGGACAAGGCCGGTGCCTTCATCGGCTGGGTCACCCCCTTCGAGTGCGACTGATGGCCTAGGAGGCGCGCGATCTACGACGCCATCGTCGTCGGCGCCCGCTGCGCAGGCGCGCCAACGGCCATGCTCCTGGCCCGCAAGGGCCATCGCGTGCTGCTGCTCGACCGCGATCGCTTCCCCAGCGAGATGGGGCAGTCGACGCATCTGATCCATCCGCTGGGCGTCGCTCACCTCCGCGCCTGGGGCGTGCTGCCCGAAATCGCGGCGCGCGCCGACCCCTTCACCGATTGGCGGGTCGACCTGCACGGCACTGTGCTTGAGGGCGCGCCGCCAGCGGTGGATGGCCATGGCGAGTCCTACGGCCCCCGACGGCAGCTGCTCGACGGCACGCTGGCCGAGGGGGCCGTCGCCGCCGGCGCAGAGTTCCGCGACGGCACGCGCGTGGTCGATCTGGTCGAGGACGGCGGCACGGTCGCTGGGGTCGTGATCTCGGGTCAGGACGGCAGGCGGCAGACCGAGCGCGCGCGCCTGGTCGTCGGCGCGGACGGGCCTGCCTCGGTGGTCGCCCGCTGTGTCGGTGCGAAAGAGTCCCTGTGCGAGCCGGTCGTCCAGAGCAACATCTGGAGCTATTGGGAGGGCATCCCGCTCGACCACGTGCGCCTCTACATCCGCGAGCACAAGGGCGCCTTCGCCTTCCCCGCGAGCGACGGCACAGTGCTGGTCGCCGCCAACCTGATGCACAACGAGTTCGTGGCCGCCCGCCGCGACCGGGAGGCTGCGTTCCACGCGCGGCTCGGCGAGGTCGCGCCCGACCTGCGCGACAAGCTGCCCGGCGCGCGCCGGGTGGAGGGCTTCCACGGCGGCTGCACCCGGGCCTTCGTGCGCGAGGCCGCCGGCCCCGGTTGGGCGCTGGTCGGCGACGCAGGCATGAAGAAGGACCCGGTGACCGCGCAGGGCATCTCGACCGCGTTCCGCTGCGCCGAGATGCTGGCCGGGGCCGCCGACGACGGCCTCAACGGCCGGCGTCCCCTCGCGGATGCGCTTGCTTCTTACGGCGAAGAGCGCGACGCGTGGCTGCTGCCCTACTACCACTTCACCGCCCAGCTCGCCCGCTTCGCCAGGCCGACGGACACGCTGGCGGCGTACTACCGCGCGATCCAGCCCGACCCCGCCGCCACCGCCCGCCTCTTCGGCTGCGTCGCCCTCACCCACTCGCCCGACGACGTGCTTCCCCAGGCATAGACTCGCCATCGCACCAGGGCGCCGGCCTCCCGCTCACCGGGGCCTCCGCCACGCGAAGCAGGAAGCGGAGCGCGGCAAGCGGGATTCTCCGGGATACAGTGGGATGTCGTTGCGCACACCCCAGTCGCCCACGCCCGCAAGGTCATCCGTGCGAAACATACAGTCCGGGTACTCAAAGGACCTTGCCCGCGGAAATGTAGCTCCCGCACGCGGAGGAGGGACGCGCCGGCATGGCCGGCGGCTTCTACGAGTGGAAGCGCGAGGGCAAGGCCAAGCAGCCCTACCTGATCGGGATGAAGGACGGCGCAGGCTTCGTCTTCGCCGGGCTGTGGGAGAGCTGGCGGGTGCCCGACGGCCTCGCGCTCACCGGCAAGCTATCCGAACTGGAGCCGGGCGACGTGCTGGAGACCTGCACCATCCTCACCACCGAGGCCAACACGGCGCTCGCCCCGATCCACCCCCGCATGCCCGTGATCCTGCTGGCGGACGCCAACGACCCCTGGCTCGCGGGCGAGCCTGTCCCCCTCGCCCCCTACCCTGCGGACACCATGACGTTTCACCCAGTGAGCACGCTGGTCAACAAGCCCGCGAACGATGATGCGCGGTGTGTGGAGGCGCTTGAGATTGATGCCTCCGGTCTAAAAGGGTAAACATCTCTGCTCCATTACTGAGACAACCGAAAATCCCCGAGGGCGCGATGACGCTAAGAATAAGCATTGATGGAATTTGGGAACCAGAAGATTTCATAGGTTTGTTCCGTAGTATTCCTGACTTCGATGGTTGAATCACGTAAGTAGTTGATATTGGCCGGTTCTCATTTCCGGCTAGGCACTACACTCGGCATTTCTTCGAGCCCGGGCCGGGCTTCGCCGGCGCTCAGACGAGTTGGTACGGGGTGATCGTCAGGGGCAGCCCCATGGTTGCGTAGATCTGCTCGGCCGCCGGCGTCGGCTTCGACGGGATGACGTAGCGGTTGCCCGATTGCGCGCAGCGCAGGACCGAGCATTGGCGGTGGACGAGGGCGGAGCGGATCACTTCCGGGGACATCCGCCTCTTCTGGACGGCGACACGGTAGGCAAGGTGGCGGACGCAGGCGAAGGCCATGAAGGCGATGGCGATGTGGGCGCGGATCCGGTTCTCGTTCCAGTGCCAGATCGGCCGCACCTTCAGGTCGTGCTTGGTGATCCGAAAGCTCTCCTCGACCTGCCAGAGCCCGTGGTAGTGGGCCATCACTTCGGTGACGCTGGCGTCGCGCAGATTGGTGATGACGCCGGCGAGCCCGTCCCATCGCTCGGCCTCGGCGATCTTCTCCGGGTTCACCGTGAGCCGCGCGTCGCCCTCGACGGCGATGAAGCGCTTGGCGCCGTGATTGGAGAGCAGCTCCTTGGGATTGTCGCTGCGCTCCAGCTTGTCGAGCAGGCGCGCCACCGCCTGGCGGCGCTCGTGTGCGTCCTTGCGCGCGCGCTCGGGGCAGAAGACGACGATCAGGCGCCGGCCCTTGTGCTCCCATTCGCCGACCCGGCGGTTCTCCGATCCCTCGAGAGGACCATAGGCGTCCAGATCGAGAACCTTCTTCTTCAGCGCGGCCGGCAGCTTGCGCAGCCGGGCGCCGAGCACGTACTCGCCGCGGATGTCGTCCATGGCGTCGAGGTTGTCTGCGCTCAGCATGCCCCGGTCGGCCACACAGACCGTGCGCTCCACCTGGTGGCGGCGCTGCATGTCCTGCAGGACCGGGACCAGGCTCTTCCCCTCGTAGGTGGAGCCGGGGAAGACCTCGTAGCTGATCGGCAGCCCTTCGCGCGTCACCATCAGGGCCAGCAGGACCTGCGAGTCCCTGTGCTTGCCGTCCTTGCTGAAGCCGTGCTGGCGAAGCTCGTCCTCAATCGCGGTCTCGAAGTAGAGCGTGGTGCAATCGAAGAAGAGCACCGCCACCGGCTCCGGCAGCAGCGAGCGGCTCGCCTCGCCCACGCGCGTGCGCAGATGGTTGATCACGGGCGCGTCGAGCTGGTCCATCATCCGGTAGACCTTCTCGAGGGGAAGGCTCACGCCGAAGTCCTCCTCGAGCCGGCGCACGCTGCCCCGCTTGCTGTCGGGGTTGGCGATGCGTGCCATCACCACGTGGAACAGCGCGTCGTGCGAGGCGCGGTAGCGCGATCGCCGCAGCAGCCCGTCGAGGCCCAGCAGCCGGTACATCTCGCCGTAGACCTCGTGGATGCCCGTGATCAGCCGCTGCTCCTCTTCGAGTTGCTTGAGATCGACGGGAAGCTCTTGCTTGCCGTCCCCTTGGCGTCCGACGCGGATCACCTGGTCTGCGATCTTCTCGGGCGCGAACAGCAAGGGCTGGCGCTCGTCCTCCAGCTTCGCCTTGACGTACTCGCCGAGCTGCCTCAGGCGCTCCAGCTCGTCCTCGTCCATGGCCACGCCGATGTGGCGGACGATGCGCTGGCGGACCTTGCCGCCGTCGCGCACGGCCTCGACGAGCTGGACCGAGCGGCGCGGGCTGTTGGGGGTGGTCTTGATACGCACGAACATGGTGGGAGTGTAGCGCGGGGCGGGGATATCGACAATCCAATATATCCACTAGGCACTACAACGCGACTTGACCGCACCGCAACCGCTAAGTCATTGTCTTCGCTGAAATCTCCAGACGGGAGATCGGCCAGAATCAGGCCCAACCGTCGAAGTCAGGACGCTAAGAATAAGCATTGATGGAATTTGGGAACCAGAAGATTTCATAGGTTTGTTCCGTAGTATTGAGTCACTTTACTACAAGTTTACAATAAACTGGAGCGATTCACAAACTTTTTCCCGACCAATCATTTTCGTTAACACAATCAACACACTGTCATATCATGATGACGTTGATTTGGCGAACAAATGGCTTCTGTCGCACGCGCGCGCCACTACTCGCCTTAAAGATAGGCTTATTGTTTCTAGTGTTTTGTACGCATCGCCAGGAGAACTGGATTTTCGTGGTGCGGGCAGAGGACTAGAAGCCGTGAGAGGTATCATACGAGATATCTATGTCTATTGCAAATTTCCGGAGAACATACGGGAACAGGAAGAATTAAAAGTTGAAGAAATGAGAGAGTCTTTGCGGGCCAAGAAACTTGAAACTACAATGAAATGGCTCGAATTCAGACGCGAGTACGGAGAGGACGCTGGTGATGAACTTGCAAGGCTTATCGTTCGTGATATGGACGAGATTGTTAGGCTATCCCTGGAACAGAAGATAAATGGTGTTAGAATTATCAGTGACGAGTGAATCTCTCAGAATTTCTAAAGGGCGTCAGCAGATTCGGGCGTTGACCCCAACTATTGTTCCAGAATTTGCGATGATGTATAGTCCCGCCAATCCACCTAATCTTCAATGCATGATATTGTGACGCTAGAAGTTCACGCAATTCCGCTGATTCGGTAACCACTAAGCGCACGGCTGAGGAAGTCCGCTTAGGTGGCACTAGAGCACCGCACGTTCGCGAGCCGGCACCGCTATTGGTTAGCTCGCCAAGGCAGCTTTGGAAGCCGACCCGGCCTCAAGGCTTTAGCGCTACAGGACAGCGCCCCACCATCGGCGCGCGGATGGTTACTTCGCGCCAGCAGCCCTCCTGAGCTGGGCGGAGGGGCGGAAGCGGAGGGCCTTGGAGGCCCGGATGCGGATCGCCTCGCCGGTCTGCGGGTTGCGGCCCTTGCGCCCGGGGCGCTTGACGATGGTGAAGGTGCCGAAGTTGCCGATGCTGTAGCGGCCTTCCTTCTTCGACCTCTTGATCCCGGCCTCCATCTCGCCCAGCACCAGGTCCACGGTGCGCTTGGCCTCGGCCTTGCTCATCTTGCCCTTCTTGGCGACGCGCTCGATGAATGCGGCTCTGCTCATGGTCGTCTGTCCCCTTGTCGTTCCCTGTCGCGACTCGAACGTGACTAAGCGGCTACATATAGCGGCTTTTTCGCTCGTGGCTACCAGAAATGCCGAGCGGGCCGCGGAATTCGGCAGCCCTCGGGCGCGGCTGCTATTGGCGATCCACGGTGGAGTACCCCTCCCCGATCCACCCCAGGATGCCATCCTGCGCACTGTAGACATACCCATAACCGAACTGCTCGTCCAGCATGCGGGCGACCCTGGCGCTGCGCTTGCCGCTGCGGCAGATGAGCGCGACGGGCTGGTCGGACTCCGCGATCGCAGCGAGCGCCGGCAGCCACCGCTCCAGGTCGTAGCGTCCCTTCTTGTCGTAGAAGGTCAGCAGGTGGCTGCCTTCGATGACGCCGGTCTTGCGCCACTCCTCCGCCCTGCGGACGTCGATGACGGCGACCCCCTCTGCCCGCAGCCGCTCGAGCCCGGCGCTGTCCACCTGGATGACGTCCGCATGAAGCGGCACGGCGCCAACGACCAGCAAGGCGCAGAAAACGACAATCCTCAGCATTGTCTCAGCCCCCGCGGGTGGTTTGCCTACAGATGGACCGACACGCGCCGGTTTGCAACGGAAATCGCCTGGAGTGCGGTCCGAGAAACCCCTTCCTCACCCCGGCCCTCTCCTCCCCAGGGAGGAAAGGGAGAATTTGCCGGTGCCGTTTGCGTCCCCCCTCCGCCCTTCAAGGGGGGAGGGGGACAGGGGGCATATGAGCTAACTTGTTTGACATTGTTCCATGAAGTATTCGGCGATCTGGAGCAGGCGCCGTCGAGGTGGTTCGGAGAGGGACTTGGAGATCTGGTTCCATTCGTCGATCGCCTGTGCAAGCGGCAGATGGGGTTCGATGGCGCGCGCGACCTGGTTGAGCATGAATCTGAAGTCACGCCAGGCGCTGTGCGGCCGGCGCCGCCTCCAAGCTGTACCCCCAGGGGGAAACGGAGGTGGCGTGGCGGATCAGTTTTTCCACCAGCAGCGCCACCAGGAGTTTGCCGTAGAGCCACGCCTTGGCGCTGTCGTCGTCGTGCTTGGGCAGATGCCCCAGCTGTGCCAGCGACTTGAAGCGCTTGAAGACCAACTCGACCTGCCAGCGGGTGCGATACCACTCGAGAACCTCGGCGGCAGTGAAGGTCGCTTCCGGGAAGGTCGTGAACACGATGACGTAGCGCGCAAACTCCAGGGTTCGCGGCTGAACCTGCTTGCCCTTGCGCCCGGCCTCCTTGCGCAGCTTGCGCTGCGCGCGCCTGATGGCTTCCTGCGTCTTTCCGATCGCACACACCCGCCCCGGCACCGCGATGCCATCGCCCACCGCCAGCACGGGCCAGGACCGTACCGTGCCGACGCGCTTCAGCGTCGTGACCTGCGCAAGCAGGTCGAACGGCGCGCCGTCGCGCGTGCGAAGCGACAGCACCCCGGTGTTCACGCGCACCGTGACATGACCGCCTGCGGACACCACATGGTGCAAGCCCGCAGCGGTCGAGTAGGCCCGGTCGGCGAGCACATGGTCGCCCGCGCCGATCGGGAACTGCGCGAACGCCTCGCCCGTGCCCCGGCCCTCCGTCGCCGTCAGCTTGAAGAAGTCGCACGCCAGCGAGGGAAGCCGCACGCTGTAGTGCAGGCGCCACAGCGAACCGGTCCTGCCCGGCTCCTTCACCGTCGTCGCGTCGAACACCCTGACCTGGAACCCGCCGGCCGCCGACAGCGCGACCCCCTGTTCGCGAAACAGCGCGACGCACAACGCCTGCAGCCAGTCCGCCGACTTCCTCAGCCGCTTCATCAAGGCCACGTCGGACAGATCGGCCAGCTTCGCCTGCCTGGCCCGCACCACGGTCTCGCGCAGCGAGTGTCCGCAGGCCAGATGCAGCAACAGCGTGCGCAGCAGGGCGTCGGGCGACTTGTCCTTGCGCAGACCCTTCAAGGCGCCGGTCTCCCGTGCCAGCTCGCGCCAGCCCTCGGGCAGAAACGACGACACCACATCCCAGTCCTCGTCCATCCGCCGATTCTCCCCGTAGCACGAATGGACCCAAAATACGGAGCGCCAACATGAAAAACAAGTTAGCGCTAATGGGGACAGGGGGAGGTGGGTTTCGCGCGGTCGCGCGCTCCGGGCCTGTCGGTCCGGCCCCCTCAATCGACGCGGCAGGTGATGCGCCAGTCGATGGCGCCGGCCTTGTCGCGCCGGGCGTAGCTCACACGGGATTTCTTGAGCTCGGCGCTTGCGATCTCGACCAGGCCGTCCTTGAGTTCGGGCGGCAGCGTGTCGAGGTCCAGGGTGACGGTGATGGGCTCGCGGCGCTTGCGCGGCTTCGTGGACCGACTTGCGCGCGCCGCCGCCCGGCGCTGGCGCGGCGTCTCCTCGCCGTTGCCGGCGTCATCGCCGTTCTCGCTGCCCCAGATCGCGTCCCAGCCGCTGCGATAGGCCGGCGTGCGCACGCTGGAGAAGTAGCCGTAGTGAACGTCGGACTTGCCGCCGGCCGAGTCCCGCGCGGACTTGCCGGCCTCCTTGCCACCGTCCTTGCCGGACGCCTTGGCGCCGTCCGACGACTTCGCCTCGGTGGAGGCCGACTCGGAGGACGTGCTTCCCCCGTCGTCCTTCGCCTTGGTGTCGGCGCTCTTGCTCTCGCTCTTGCTCTCGGCCTTGGGCGCAGACTCGGTCTTGGCCTTCGATGCCTTCTTGCTGCTCTTGGCTTCGCTCATCTCTCTCGCTCGACGACGTCTCCATATCGCGGCCCTGGAGGGGCGCAAGGGCCGGGATATAAAAGCAACGCCGGCCTCTATCAAGACCGGCGTTCGTCTGGCGGAAGGACGCGGCGGGCGGCCCGGCGCCTACTCGGCTGCGGCCTGCTGGCGCTGGCGGGCACTCGGCTCCTTGTGAAGGGCACCGTCCTTCATGATCATGACGATGCGGTCGGTGTCCTGCAGGATGCGAACGTGGGCGAGGGGGTCGCCGTCCACCATGATGAGGTCGGCGAGATAGCCCTCCTCCACCAGGCCCACGGCATCGCCGAAGCACTCGCCGCCGTAGCGCGTCGCCATGGTGAGCGCGCTCTCGGTATCTGATGGCGCGGTGATCGGTTTGTTTGATGGGCATCGTTCGCGGCTGGTGGGGTGACCGGGGGTGTCGGACGGCCGTCGGCGGGTCAAGCCGCTACGCGGCTCCTCCGCTTCGCTCCGGCCCTTCGGGTGACCCCCCGCCGTCCATCCGACGGAGTGCATCCATGGCCGTAAGCAAGCTTCCGGCCACGGGCCGATCGCTCGACGCAGTGCGGCAACGGGGGCTGGCGAGGGGTGTTACCCGTTACCGTTACCCTGCCTCCCTAGGGGTTCGAGGCGGTAACGGTTTTCGGTAACGCGTCGTTGCGGCCCGCGTGGTTGACGGCGGCCGGCGGCGCCGCGTTTTCGGCGGCGAGGCGGTAACCGCCCTGGGGTGCGCGTTCGACGCGCCCGGCGCGGACGAGCTTGCTCAGCGCTTCGGCGACGGTTGCGGGCCGGGTTGCCGCGCGCTCGCGGATCTGGCGCTGCGAGAGCGGTGCATCGGCGTCGGCGAGGGCTTGGAGGATGCGCCGTTCGGGTGTTTCCGGCTCCGGCGCGGCCTCGGCCGGCACCGGCCGCCGCAAGCGCAGGGCGGGTCCCTCGCCGTCATCGGCGAGTTCGATCTCGATGTCGGCGAGGCCTGGAGCGGCGCGATGCTCGACGGTCATGACGATCTGCTTGTCGCGGCGGCGCAGATAGAGGTTGCTGTCGCCCCAGGCATGGAGCTCGGACGACCCCCTGAGCGCCTGGCCCGGCCGGCTGGCACCGCTCTTGCGGGCATGGTGGACGAGCAGGACGGCGGTCTCGAAGCGGCGCTGGAGGTCGCGCAGGAAGCCGAGTATGGGAGCGACCTCGGCGACGGTGTTTTCATCGACGCCGTGCAGGCGGACCAGGGGGTCGAGGACCACGAGGCGTGGCGCGATGCGCTGCACGGTCTCGCGCAGACGCTGCCGGTCGTTGGCATGGTCGAGGCGCAGGATGGGAGCGTCGATGACGGCGATGTCGAGCGTCTCGAAGCTGGCGCCGGCTGCCCGGGCGATGCCCTCAAGCCGGGCGCGCACGATGTGGCCGGCGTCCTCGGCCGCGAACAGCAGGACCGGTCCGGGCTGTTTGGCGGCGAAGCGGCGCAGACAGGGAACGCCGGCGGCGACGGCCACGGCGAGGTCCAGAGCCAGGAAGGATTTGCCGCACTTGGGTTCGCCGCCGACGATGCCGACGGCTTGGCGTCCCCAGAGGCCGTCGACCAGCCACTGCTGCCGGCTCGGGCGGTCCTCAAGGTCGGCCGGGCTTCGGGTCGGGAAGCCCTTCACCGGCGCGCTCTCCTGGTCTTGGTGGGCTCCCCCCAGGTCTCCAGGAAGAGCTTTTCGTCGAGCACTTCACGATCCTGATCGGCGCCGGCGGCGAGCAGCGCATCGGCCATGACGGTGAGCGTCCTGGGGTTGCCGCCGGCATGGGCGACGAGGGTGTCCTTGAGGCCGGCGGTCATCAGGGCGGGGTTGCCGGCCTCCTCCAGCAGGTGGTCGAGGAGGCGCAGTAGATCCTCGTCTTCGGGACGCGTCATGAGGAGGCGCTGGCGGATGCGGGAGTCGATGGGATGCAGCTCCGGCGTGCGCAGTTTTGCGAGCAGCCGGTTGTCACCGGCCAGCACCACGCCAAGGATGGTGCGCGAGTCGAAGTCGGTCGAGGAGAGCAGGCGCATCTCGGTCAGCACCGCGTTGGGCAGCTCCTGTGCCTCGTCGACCAGCAGGAGTGGGCGCATGCGCGTGTCGTCGAGGTGGTCGAGCCAGCGCTGCCGCAGTCCCTTGATCCCATTCCAGCGATTGTTGTGGGCCATGGTGATGGCGAAGCGGTCGGAGATCTCGTGGTAGAAGTCGGCGACGCTGGAGGACGGATGGGTGAGGACCGCGACGCTCAACCTGTCGATGCGCTCAAGGCGCTCGGCGAGCAACCGCAGCGCCACGCTCTTGCCGATGCCGGGCGGGCCGCCGATCAGGGCGAAGCCGCCCTGGCGCACCAGATGCCGTTCGACCCTGCGGCAGAAGTTCTCGACGGCGGGTGTGGTCATCAGGCCATCGACCGGGAGGTCGGTGGAGAAGGGGTTCCACTTGAGGCCGTACAGCGTGAGCATTTCGCGGTTCATGAGGGGTCTCCCCGATCGTCGTCTTCGCCCGGCCCGGGGCTTTCGGCGTGAGGCAGCCAGGCCGGCGGCAGGCCCGTCGCGGCCTGGTCGTCGAGGATGCGCCTGAGCAGCGGCGCGGCTTCGCCCCCGCCGGCGCTGCCGCCGCCATCGTTGTCGCCGGGCCCGGCCGGGCGGCGCATACCGCCGGCATTGCCGCGCCGGTCGAGCGGGTAGAGGGTGCACAGCCGCTCGCCGCTTCGGCCGTCGACCAGATCAACGCTGGCCAGGTCCCAGCGCGCATAGCGGATCCACAGCGTGCTCAGGTGGCGCCACGGCGCGGGAACCTGATAGCGGATGCCCTCGAGCGACACGGTTCCGTCCGAGCGCCGCAGCGTGCGCTTCACGGTGATGCGGAACGCCGCCCTGAGCTCGTCGCGGCCGAGGCAGGGCCTCGACGCATCGTCGCTGTCGAGCAGGCGCTTGAGCGGCGTGGTGCCGAGCTCGCGGTGCACCCGGCGGTGGTAGTCCTGCTCGACCCAGGCGACGGTCGCGTCGTTGAGCGTCTTCAGGGTGAGCGGCTCGACGCCTTCGAGCATGGCCATCAGGCGGCCCTCGACCGAGGCCCACAGGACCTCCATCTTGCCATTCTGATGAGGCGCCCCCGCGAGGGTCCTGGAGTGGATGATGCCGAGCCGGTGCAGCCCCTCCTCGACCTCCCCCGCCATCATCGGCGAGCCGTTGTCGCTCATGAGCGCGCGCGGCAGGCCGCGCTTCATGAAGGCCTGGCAGAGCCCGTGGACGAAGACCTCGGCGGTCTCCTCCAGGTACCACTGCAGGTGGCAACCCACCCGCGAGTGGTCGTCGAGGAAGCCGAGCATGATCGGCGTGCGCCAGGCGCCGGACGCGGTCAGCACCCGGCACCGGGCATGATGGAAGTCGGTGTGCCAGAGCGCATGGCTGCGCGAGACCTCGAAGCTCAGCACCTCGCGCGGCTCGACCGGCGCCCGCTCGGGTTCCCGGTCGAAGCGCCGCCGGCGGCGCTGGCGCACCAACCCGCGATTGCGCATTGCCCGGGTCAGCGTCGCGTAGGAGGGCATCGGGCCGAGCGCCGGATCGACCTCGACCAGCGCCCGCAGGTTGTCGTAATGCAGCTGCCCCGACCACGACGGATGCGCCCGGTACTGGCCGCGCAGCGCCTCGATCAGCGCCGGCGACATCGCCCGCTCGCGGCCGGCATCGGTGCGCGGCCGGCGGCGCAGCGCCTTGACCGGATCCCGGTCCGCCGCCCGTGCCTGGTAGTACCAGCGTTCGATCGTCGACACCGAGAAGCGCACCGGCCCCTTGCCGGACGGGTGATCCCAGTCGCGTTGCGACAGCCGCTCCAGCTCCGCCCGCAACTGCCCCGTGGGCGGCGGCGAGGCCAGCAACGGCCCGACGACCGCGAAGCGCAGCCGCGCCCACCGGTCGCGGTCGCCCCCTCCGTTGTTGCTGTCCATGGCGGCATCTCTCCCTGGCCGTGTCGGGGAGATGCCCATGTAGAGCGCCCTATCCGTTCATGACAGAAACGTTTTCTGCGGGCGCCGCCGGCCCGGCGCCGAGCGCGCAAAAGCCGGTCCACGGCATCAGCCAGACCAGGCTGCGCAACAGCCGCGAGCGGAAGCCGCGGCCCCGCATGGTGCGCAGCAGCCAGCGCAGCGGCACGTCGGCGGGGGGCGCCGCCAGCGCGCCCCGCTTCGCCCCCCACTCCCGGGTCAGCGGGAAGACTTCCAGCCACCAGCGCCGCCAGCGCTTCAGCGTCGAGGCCGGAACCCCGCACCGCCGCGCGATCGTCTGCAACCGCACGCCGCCGGCCACAGCCAGCGCGCTCACCACCAGGAACAGCGCCCCGACGTAGAAGCGGCGCCCGAAGAAACGCACCGACGGCGGCTTCACGCGGCGCCGGCATGACGAACAGCACAAGCTGAAGCGCCGCGCGTCGTCCCGAAGATCCACCGCCAGACCGTAGGGCTTGCGCGGGTAGGTCGCGCTGTGAAGCGTGCCGCCGCAGCGCGGACAGCCGGCCGCTCGGCAGGCCTCCGCCTCCGCCGCATCGACGCGCTTGAGAAAAGCCCAGACCCGGGCATTCGAATGGATGGAGTGCCGGAACAGCTTGTGCGACATTGGGGCCGTCTCAGGTTGATATCACCGTCACCGAGACAAGCCCTCCGGCGGCCTTCATGCAAGATCGCCGGGGGGCAACCACCCCAAATCCTCGATTAATTCGAGCGGATCAGCCCTGATTCCCCGCTGAAATTCTGCGCCCTCTCAATGGTGAGCAGGTCGATGGCGGAAAAACCCATGAGCTCCTGCCAGAGCTCCAGGTCGCGGGCGTCGCGGCGCACCGGGTTCCACTCGAAGCCGTAATCGCCGAAGGGCAGCACCCGCACGCCGCGTCGGTGCAGCTCCTTGGTGACCGCGATGGCGCCGTCGAGCTCGCGCTTGAAGCCCCATTCCTCGGCCTTCTCCTGCGGCATGCCGTAGTCCGCCATCTCGTAGAGGGTGGTGTAGGTTAGACCGATGGCGGGATTGACGAAGAAGCGGTCCTTGTTCGCCTCCAGCAGGTCCAGCGCCTCCTCGTCGCAGAAGTTGGCGTGGTAGATCAGGTCGATCCCGTGCTTCACGCAGCGCTTCACCGCTTCCGCCGTGCGGGCGTGCGCGATGACGCGCCGCTTATGAATGTGGGCGATGCTGGTGCAGGCGGCGATCTCGTCCTCCTGCATCACGGTCATGTCGCCGGTGGCGGTGTCGTGGACGAAGAAGTCGCCCGAGATCATCAGCTTGAGGCTGTCCGCGCCCTCGCGGATCATCAGGCGGGAGAACTTGCGGATCTCCTCGGGCCCGTCGCAGACCACCGCGAATCCCTCGTGGTACATGTGGTACTGGCGCAGGTCGCCGAGGCCGCCGGTGACCGTGATCTCGGGCGTGGCTGCGCGCATCCGGGGGCCGGGGATGCCGCCGGCGTCGATCTCGTTGCGGGTCGCGATGTCGAGCCGGGCCTTCGCAGACGAGCCGTTGACCGAGGCGGTGAAGCCCGCGTCCAGCATCGCCTTCACGTTGTGCATTGTGCGGTAGACGTGCTCCTCCACCGGGAGCTCGCCAGTGCTGTAGAAATCCGCGCCCATGTTGGGGTAGGTCGGGTGCCCGTGGCAGTTGACCAGGCCCGGCATCAGCGTGGCGCCGCCACCGTCGATCACCCTGTCCGCCGCCGTGCCGCTGGGGAAGCCGCCGGCCGCTATCTTGGCGATTCGGTTGCCCTGCACCAGCACCTCGCCCGCGAAGGGCTCGCGGCCGGAGCCGTCGAAAATCGTCACACCGGTGATGAGTGTCCGCGCCATCTCGCGCCCCCCTCTTCTCTCCCGCTCACGCCACAGCGCGACGGCGATCGCACGTGCCTCTCTTGCTTCTTGTTGCTGCGACGCGTTGTCGTGCACCTATCGTAGCATGGACCCCACCGCCGCCGGCTCCGCTTGGAGGCGTTCGGCAAATGTGGAACACTCCGGCGCGCCGAGCGGGAGGGAGATGCAGGCCATGATGGACGATCGCGCGCCGGACGAGACCATCGACGTCACCGTGGATGGCTACAACGTCGTGGCCTACAGCTTCGGCTCCGGCGACGAGGTGCTGTTCTGCGTCAACGGCGGGCCGGGGCTGCCCTGCGACTACCTGCGGGACAGCCACTCCTGGCTCGCGGACAAGGGCTACCGGGTCGTCGCCTTCGACCAGCTCGGCACCGGCAAGTCCGATCGCCCCGACGACGCGGCGCTCTGGACCATCGAGCGCTACGTGGAGGAGACGGAGACCGTGCGCACCACGCTCGGGCTCGGCCCCGTCCACTACCTGGGCCAGTCCTGGGGCACATGGCTCGGCCAGGAATGGGCGCTGACGTACCCCGGGAGCTTCAAGACTATCACGCTGGCCGACGGCGCCGGCGACATCCCGCACCTGGTGAGCGAGCTGCACCGGCTGCGTCAGGCGCTCGGGCCCGAGACCGAGGCGATGATGCAGCGCCACGAGGCCGAAGACACCCTGGACCACCCCACCTATCAGGCCGCCATCACCATCCTCAACTACCGCCACGTCTGCCGGCTCGACACATGGCCGGCCCCGGTCATGCGCTCGCTCGGCGACTGGAACATGGGGCCCTACGAGGCGATCCAGGGCCCCAACGAGTTCTGCTACACCGGCAGCATCAAGGACAAGAACTGGCTGCCCGAGCTGCACCGGGTGCACCAACCTGCGCTGGTGCTCTGCGGCCAGCACGACGAGCTGACGCCGGCCTGCTCGATGAAGATCCACGCCGCGCTGCCGAACTCCCGGATCAAGGTCTTCCCCAACTCCTCCCACCTGCCGATGTTCGAGGAGCCGGAGGCCTATTTCGAGACCCTGCTGGGCTTCCTCGACGCCCATCGCGGCTGAGCGACCCGTACACGGAGGAATCACCATGAATGCGAGCGAGAAGCGCGCCGCGCTCGCCGGCGCGATCCGGGAGGGCCAGTTCGTCGTGGCGCCCGGCGTCTACGACATGATCTCCGCGAAGCTCGCCGACGGCATGGGCTTTCGCGCGCTCTACATGACCGGCTACGGCGTCGCGGCCTCCCACCTCGGCCTGCCCGACGCCGGCATCGCGAGCTACGCCGACGTCGTGAGCCGCGTGCGCACCATCGCGGGCGGCACGGCCTCGCCGTTGATCTGCGACGCGGACACGGGCTTCGGCGGCCTGCTCAACGTGCGCCACACGGTGCAAGGCTACGAGGACGCGGGCTGCAGCGCGATCCAGCTCGAGGACCAGGAGATTCCCAAGAAGTGCGGCCACACGCCGGGCCGCCGGGTGGTCCCGGTCGAGGACATGGTGGAGAAGATCAGGGTCGCCACCGAAACGCGCCGCGACCCCAACTTCCTGATCATCGCGCGCACAGACGCGCGCACCAGCCTCGGGCTCGACGAGGCGCTGGCCCGGGGCCAGGCCTTCGCCGAGGCGGGCGCCGACGTGATCTTCATCGAGGCGCCGGAGAACGAGGACGAGATCGCGCGCATCGGCGAGGCCATCGACAAGCCGCTGCTCGCCAACATGGTGGATAGCGGCAAGACCCCCATCGTGCCGGCCGACCGTCTCGCGGCCTTGGGTTTCAACATCGCGATCTATCCCGCCATCGGCATGCTGCCGGCGGCCGGCGCCATGAAGAGCGCGTTCGCGTCCCTCAAGCGCGACGGCTCCACCGCCAACGTCGATGCGCCGATGATCTCGCTGCCCGAGATGCACGCGCTCATGGGCTTCGAGGACGTCTGGGCCTTCGAGCGCCGCTGGGCCCGGCCCGAGGCAGAGGCGGCGGAATAGCCGCCGGCACCCCACTCGGACAGAGTCGCTTTAATCTCGCCAGCCAGCGCCAACGGCCAAACGCTGGATGTGGGGTATCAGGCTCTCTCTCAGAGAGCGCCTTCGTTTGGAGACCGTTCGATGAGGTCCCACTGGTTGCCATACTTGTCCGAGAATATTGAGGTGGCCTCGCCTTTTCGGACAGCTTGGCGGCCAAACCAGTATTGCACTAACATTCAACGTGGACCGCTCGATGGAGATCGGTCACGCACATGACAAACGCTCTGCTGGTCTACCCGGAACACCCTCCGACCTTCTGGGGGGCTGACCACGCGCTCGAGATGTCGGGGGTCAAGGCGACCCATCCGCCTCTCGGACTGCTGACCGTCGCCGCGATGTTTCCTCCGGGCTATGAGCTCCGCATGGTCGACACGAACGTGAGCGCCTTGCATGACGCCGACCTTGAGTGGGCGGATTTCGTGTTCACGTCCACGATGATCACGCAACATGCGTCGCTGCGGGCCGTGATCGAGCGGTGCAACCATGCAGGCGTTCCCGTGGTGGCCGGAGGACCTCATCCGACCACGTTTCACGAGGACATCGTGGGCGTGGACCACTTCGTGCTGGACGAGGCCGAGGAGATCTTCGGAGATTTCCTCCGGGACTTGGAAAGCGGCACGGCTAAGAGAATTTATCGGGAAACACGGAAGCCGGATGTAACCCGGACCCCGGTTCCCCGCTTCGACCTCATCGATTTGAAGAACTACGCCACGATGAGCGTGCAGTTCTCTCGGGGATGTCCATTCGATTGTGAATTCTGCGACATCATCAAGCTCTACGGCCGCGTGCCTCGCACCAAGTCGCCGGAGCAGGTCGTGGAGGAGCTGGATTCCCTGTACCGCCTGGGCTGGCGAGGCCCGGTTTTTCTGGTCGACGACAACTTCATCGGAAACAAGCGAGATGCCTTGAAGCTGCTGCCGGCGATAGCGGAGTGGCAAAAGGCCAGGAGGTATCCGTTCACCCTGACGACGGAAGCGAGCGCTAACCTTGCCCTGATGGACGCAATGATGGACGCCATGATCGAGGCCGGCTTCGACTCCGTGTTTGTGGGAATCGAAACCCCCAACCCCGAGGCCTTGCTCAAGACCAAGAAATCGCAAAATACCAGCAAGCATCAAGAGAACTTCATCTTCCATGCCGTTCGCAAGATTCAGCAGCATGGTATGCAGGTCCAGGGCGGGTTCATCCTGGGTTTGGATAGTGATGACGAGGGCGTGTTCGATGCCCAGATCGAGTTTATTCAGGAGACCGGCATTCCCGTGGCCCCCATCTACTTGCTGACCGCCGTGAAGGGCACGGACATGTACGAGCGTATGAAGTCGGAGAACCGGCTATTGGAGACGCCAATCGGAACCAATGCCATGGTTCTCAACTTCAAGCCGGAGCTGGAATACAAGACATTGATCGAGGGGTACAAACGCGTAATCGCCACGCTCTACGATCCGACCCTGGAGAAATACTTCGAACGTTGCCTCACTCTGTTCCGGCACCTGAAGCCCGTCCGGCAGCTTCGAAAGCCCAGGAGCAAGAGCGAGATCGATGCAGCCTTCATGGGCGTTCGCCGCTGTCTTTCCCCCAGACAACTCCCTGCTTATTCGAAGTTCATCGGCAAGGTCTCCAAGGACTACCCGCACATGCTTCCCGACGCGATCTACTTGGCAGCCATGGGGCACCACTTCGAGAAGATCGCTCGTCAGCAAATAGCAATCCATGACTTCCTGAGCTTCCTGAGGGGCGAGCTGGAGACGTTCCGGGAGGTGGTTCCGGGTCGCGCTTCGGAGGCGGAGGAATTCGGAAGCCGGAGACAGGCGTCACTCGAGCGAGCCCAGCGGCGCTACGAAGCCATACCCGACGAGTTTCGCTACCGGGGAGACGGGCTGGAGGACGCGCTGGACTCCTTCCGGCGCACGGTCGATTCGCGCGCGACCGAAATCGCTCGCTCTGCGGTGGCCTGATCCGTCCCTGGGGGCGACTATCCCCTACTCCGCTGCGGCGCCGGCCTCGGCGGCCTTGGCCTCCCGCTCCTGCAGGAAGCGCAGCACGCGCCGGTTGAACTCCGGCGGCTTGGGCGGCGCGAGCTCGGTCTCTTCCAGACAACGCTCGCGCAGCTCCTCCACGGTGCCGCCGCGATCGAAGAGCTGCACCTCGCCCCGCGCGGCTCGGAGCTTGTCCCGCAACGCTTCCGTCGCCTCTTCGTCGACCATCAGGTCGTCACGCAACACCACGCCGTAGCGCTCGGCGCCGGCGCGCGTGACCAGGCCGCGCTCGACCTCCAGCGCCACCAGCGCCGGATCGCGCTCCAGGGGATCGCCCCAGCCGCCGCCGCCCCAGGTCTTGAAGAGCAGCAGATCGCCGGCCTCGACCTTCACGTGGTCGCACTTGGACGGCAGCACCTCGAAGGAGCCGTCGGCGCGGTGGATCTCCTTCCGACTCCGCCCGCCCGGCAGGCCGCCGTTGACGCCCCACGGATAGGTGAGCCAGCGGTCGTCGTGCAGCGACATCTCGCCGGGCTCCAGCGCGCGGTAGCCGATGGTGACGCCGTTGCCGCCGCGATGGAGGCCGGGGCCGCCTGAATCCGCGATGGTCTCGTAGACCTCGATGCGGAGCGGGAAGTAGGCCTCCAGGAACTCGTTGGGCACGTTGGTGAACGAGGGCCAGAGCGAGTGCCCGTCGGGGCCGTCGCCCGCCGGCCGGCCGGGGATGCCGCCGAAGCCGATCTGGTAGAGCTGATACCACTCACCCTCGCCGGAATAGCCGGAATACATGAAGTGCGGGCTGTCGGAGAAGCCCGCCGCCACCATGAGGTTGGGTGCGCGCTGGCCGAGCAGGCCGCCGAGCACGTCGAAGATGCGCCCGAGCGCGTGGGTCCGCGAGGAGAGCGCCGCGGGTTTCAGCGGCTTCAGCAGCGTTCCCGGCGGGATCTTCACATCGACATGATCGTAGAAGCCGTCGTTGAACATGATCTGCGGATCGAAGACGTTGATCATGTAGACGCCGACGAACATCTTGAACATTTCTTCGTTGAGGAAGAAGTTGATCGAGCTCTCCGACTGCGGATCGGTGCCGTCGAAGTCGAACACCAGCACGTCGCCGTCGCGCCACATCTTGCAGGCCATCTTGTAGGGGCCCATGCCGAGGCCGTCGTCGCAGACGTAGTCCTCGAAGTAGAGGGTCTCGTCCTCGCCTACCGTGTTACGGATGAGGTGAAGCATCGCCCGCCTGTTACGCTCCAGCAGCTCGTCCATCGCCGCGATCACGGTGTCGACGCCAAAGCGATCGCAGAGCTCGTGAAGCCGCTTCTCGGCGAGGCGCACGGCGGCAATCAGCGCGTTGAAGTCGCTCCGGTTCCACTGCGGCATCCGGCATTGGTGCAGGATGACCTTGAGCACGTCCTCCTGCAGCTCGTCATTCTTGTAGATTTTGACCACCGGAATGACGACGCCTTCCTCGTAGATCTGGTTGGCATCCGTCGGCAGGCTCCCCGGCACCTTGCCGCCGACATCGGTCATGTGGCCGAACATCGAGGCATAGGCGATCAGCCGGCCGTCCCGATAGACCGGGCGCAGGATCAGCCAGTCAGGCGCGTGGCTGATGGCGCCGGCGCAGCTATATGGATCGGAGGTGAGGAAGATGTCCCCTTCCTCGATGGTGCCGTCGTACTCGCGCTTGAAGCCGTGGATGAAGGAGCCGAACTGGCCGACGACCATCTTGCCGTCGGGATTCGCGATCATCGGGAACTCGTCGTGCTGCTCGCGGATTCCCGGCGACATGGCGGTGCGGTAAAGCACGGCATCCATCTCGTAGCGGGCGCTGCGCATCGCACTCTCGATGATGTCGAGAGTGATCGGGTCCATGTCGACCGGCTCGAACGGCGCGTCGTTGGTCTGGACGATGGTGACTGGCATGTCGCTTCTCCCCCGCCTCAGTGGCCGACCGGGTTGATGATGATGTTGCCGTAGCCGTCGACCACACCCACATGGCCCGGCAGGATGAGCGTGGTCGAGTCCATCTCGGTCACGATCGCCGGCCCTTCGATGCGGTTGCCGGCCCGGAGCCCGGCGCGGTCGTAGACGCTGGCCTCCTGATCGCGATTGTCGACGTAAACCGAGGCGCTCGCAACCGTGGCCGCCGACGGGTCGGCGCCGCCTTCGGCCACGTGCCCGGCCTCCACGAAGGTCTCAGCACCGCGCACGATGGCGCGCAGCGTTACAATCTCGTGCTCGGCGTCGAGGGCGAAGGTGAAGAGCTGCGTGTGCTCGTCGTCGAACTGCTTGGCGAGCCACGCGAGGCCCTGGCGCTCGAACTCCTCGGCCGTGAAGCTTACCGGAAGCTGCAGTCCCTGGCCGTGGTAGCGGAGGTCCACCTCGTACTGCACCGTCTGGTCCTCGCGCCCGATTCCCTCGGCATCGAGTTCCTGCCGGGCACGGGCCTCAAGGTCGTCGAGGATGCCGCGCACCTCGGCGTTCGAGGTCTCGGAGAAGCGGCGGACGAAGCTCATGGAGGCCTCGTCGGTCACCCGCGTCGTGGCGTCGCCGTAGGCGCAGAGCACGCCGGGCGAGGGCGGAATGATGACCGGCCAGGAGTTCATCAGTTTGGCGAGCGCATTGGCATGCAGCGGCCCGGCCCCGCCGAAGGCGATCAGAGCGAAGTCGCGCGGATCGAAGCCCTGCTGCACCGAGACCAGCCTAAGCGCGCCGAACATGTTCTCGTTGACGATGTCGATGATGCCGGCCGCAGCCCGCTTGAGATCGAGACCCAAGGCCGTGGCGACCGTCTGCACCGCAGTGACGGCGGCATCGACGTCGAGCTGCATCTCGCCGCCGATCAGCTCGCTCGGCAGATAGCCGAGCACGACATTGGCATCGGTGACCGTCGGCTGGTCGCCGCCCATGCCGTAGGCCGCCGGCCCCGGATCGGCGCCCGCGCTCTGGGGCCCGACCCGGAGCGCGCGGGTGATCTCGGGCACGTGGGCGATGGAGCCGCCGCCCGCGCCCACGGTGCGCACGTCGAGCGAGGGCGCGCGCACGGTGACGTCGCCCACCGTGGTCTCGCGCCGCTTGCGCGGCACGCCGTCGAGGATCAGCGCGACATCGGTCGACGTGCCGCCCATGTCGAGCGTGAGCAGGTTCCGGTAGCCGGCCTGCCTGGCGATCCAGAGCGCACCGGCTACGCCACCGGCAGGCCCGCTCATCAGCACGTTCACCGGCGAGTTGCGGCTGGCCTCTACCGAGGCGAGCCCGCCGTCCGAGCGCAGGATGTGAAGGTGCGCGTCGATCTTGCGCTGCGTCAGCTCCTGCTCGAGGTTGCGGACGTAGACCTGGACCACGGGCGCCACGTAGGAGTTGGCGACCGTGGTGATCGCGCGCTCGTACTCGTACATCTCCGGCAGCACCTCGGACGAGATCGAGACCGGGATGCCGGGCATGACCTCGTGGGCGACCTCGCGGATCCGCTCCTCGTGGATGCCGCCGGCATAGGCGTTCATCAGGCAAACGGTCAGCGCTTCGATCCCGCGCGCCTTGAGCTGGATAAGCTTATCACGTAGATCGTCTTCGTTTAGCCCGCGCACGACATCGCCGCGTGCGCCGGTGCGCTCCTTGGCCTCGACGGTGAGCTCCAGTGGCGCCAGGGGTTCGGGCTTGGGCCAGATGATCCAGCCGGCGAGGATGCCGGGCACGAAGGAACGAGCGATCTGCAGCATCTGCCCGTAGCCCTCGGTGGTGACGAGGCCGACGCGGGCGCCCTTCCCTTCCAGGATGGTGTTGGTCGCGACCGTGGTGCCGTGCATCACGTGGGTGATCGAGGCCGGCTCGACGCCCGCGTTATCGCAAACCCGCTCGATGCCGCTGAGCACGCCGATCGAGGAATCCTGCGGGGTGGACGGAACCTTAGCGCGATAGGTGCCGCCGCTCGATTCGTCGATCAGCAGCAGATCGGTGAACGTCCCGCCGACGTCCACCCCCAAACGAAACGCCATGTGTCCTCCTTCCGATCACCGGGGCCGGGTGCGGCCGCAGCCGGGCGAACGCCGCAGCCGTCGGCATCCGCTTCGCCTCGGAGCCCGCGTCTGCCCGCGATGGCCGCCCGGTCTAGCCGTCCGATGCCTTCCCGGCTCTCTTTGCGATGTCGAATCCGGCGCCGGTCCGCCGTTTCTGAATGATGTAGACCGCCAAGAAGCTCACGAAGATCACCACGAGCGAGAACACCGTCGTCATCGTGCCGATGGCGTAAATCGCCGGCGTTGCCGCCAGCGTGAGCGTGTTCACGAGCTCGACCGGGAGCGTGTTGAACTCGCCCGCCACGGACGATGTGCGCGGAAACTCGTCGTAGGAGAGCGTGAAGCCGAAGAGCGCGACGCCGATCAACCCCGGCAGCGTAATGGGTATGATTACGTTGCGGAGAGTTTGCCACTGGGTTGCGCCCTGGTCCTTCGCAGCCTCCTCTAGCCTCGGATCGAGCCGGCTGAACACCGCCAGCATGATCAGAACGCCGAAGGGCAGCGTCCAACTCAGATGCGCGCCGAGGGCGCCCGACCACCACTGGCTGGTCATGCCCAGATTGGAGAAGCCCAGGCCGATGCCCAGGCTGATCAGGATCGACGGGCAGATCAAGCTGGCCACGACGATGTAGAAGACCACGATATTGCCGGTGAAGTTCTTGCGGAACGCGAGACCGGCAAGGAACGAGAGTCCCATGGTGAGGAACATGACAATCAGGCCAAGAATGAGCGAGCGCCCAAACGGCCAGCGGAAGTCGCCGATGTAGGACGGGTCGATCACCTCCTTGAACCAGAAGAGTGAGAAGCCCTGCATCGGGAAGGAGAGCGAGGCGCCATCGTCCTGGAACGAGAGCACCACGATGATGATGATGGGCCCATAAAGGAACAGGAGGTAGAGGTAGAAGATCGTCGCGCGCGGCCAGTAGCCCGGCGCTCGTCTGGTTTCGTGGCCCATGGCTAAAGCTGCTTTCGCACGTCGACGAGGCGCATGATGATGCCGACGACGATTAACACGGCAAGCATCAGGATGATGGCCGAGGCGGACGCCGGCGGGTATTGGACATTGTAAATCTGGTTGCTCATCGAAGCCATGACCGTACCGACCCGCGCGCCGCTGAGGATGCGGATCGCCGTGAAGTCGCTCGCTACCAATGCGATCACGAAGATCGCTCCGATGGCGAGGCCCGGCTTGCAGAGCGGGACAATCACGTGCCACAGGATTTGAAGTCCGTTGGCGCCGTTGTCGCGTGCCGCTTCGATCAGATCGCGGTTGATTCGCGCCATGACGTTGAAGAGCGGCGCCATCATGAACAACGTGAATATCTGCACGTAAGACAAGAAAACCGCAAATTCCGAGAACAGGAGAAACTGGAGCGGCGTGTCAGATATGCCGACTGCCATCACCGCCTGGTTGATGATGCCCTCCTTACCCAGGAACGGTATCCAGGCGACCATGCGGATCACGCCGGAGGTCCAGAACGGCACGACGCAGAGCAAGAACAGGAGCAGCTTGGTCCTGAGTTGAATGAGGTCGAAAACAAGAAAATAAGCGAGGGTGAAGCCGAGAACTGTCGTGATCGCCAGCGTGATCGCCAGCATCTTCAAGGTCTGCACATAGTTGTCGAACGTCAGGTTCTTCGAGAACAATTTGATGTAGTTGGAAAACGTCCAATCGCCCTCCACCATCATGAAGCCGTTGAAATTCCACAGACTGATGATCAGAATCACGATCACCGGCCCCACGAGGAAGAACACGAGCGTGATCAGCAGCGGCGTAATCTGCAACGCCGTCGCGTAGCGTCTCAAGAAAGCGTTGACCGCCGCCATCACCACTGACTCTTGGGCAATTCAGGTCGTCAGAATTAAGAAAGGGAAGTGGGGGCGCAGAGCGGCTCGGCGCCCCGCACCCCCTATGCGTTCGCCGCTTACGCGGCGATGAACTCGTTCCAGCGGTCGGTGAGGTACTCGTTCTCGTCCATGACCGAGTTCCACACCGCGACGCGACCCATGCGATTCTTGTAAGAGCCACCGTCGCGCACCGCGCCCGGCTTCTCCATGAGCTTGCCGAATGGGCTGTAAATGTCGACCGTCGCGGGCTTGCCCTCGAACCAGAAATCCCACTCGGCTTCGGGCAGGTACTTCTGGGTGTTGTCAGGCGTCACCACGTAGTAGCCCTGGCGGGCGAAAAACGCGCCTGCCGGCCCGGAGTGATACCAGGTCACGTAGTCGTACACCGCGCCCAGCTTCTTGCCCTCGACGTGCTTCGGAAGCAGGTGGCCGAGCGTCCAGGAGCGGTAGCCCTCCTTGAGATCCTGGTAGATGCAGGGCACGCCCTGCTCGCGCACGGCGGTCACCGCCGGCGACCACATGGACTGGATGACGACCTCACCCTCGACCATGAGCTGGACCGATTCGTTGAAGGTCGACCAGAGGACGCGCCAGTGGCCGGCTTCCTTCAGCTCGATCAGCCGGTCGATGGAGTAGTCGATCTCCTCGCGGGTCATGTTGCCCTTGTCGCCGTACTCGAGCTCGCCGTTGGCCTGGAACGCCTGCGCGGCGTCCATGAGACCGATCTGCGGGAACGCGACCAGCGCCGCCTTGCCGGCGAACTCCGGATTGATCAGCTCGGACCAGGAATCGATGGGCCGGCCGATCAGGTCGGGGCGGATGCCGAGGGTATCGGCGTTGTGCAGCACCGGGTGGTTGGTGATCCACTGGGTCGAGCCCGGCTCGACGAAGTCCGTCGCATCCGGGCCGGAGGTATAGGCCACCGTGCTCGGGTTCTGGCCATCGCCGAACCAGGCATCCGGCCAGATCTTGCCCGGCGCCTTGTAAAGGTCGACCACCGTGTCCCACTCGGGGAGCTGGGTGGTGTCCCAAGCCTGGAAGTTGCCGGACGGCCACATGAACTTCATCAGCATGTAGGGCGGCTCGAAGAGGTCGCCCGAGTTCGGCTGCGTCAGCGCACGCGACTGAATCGCCGGAATCTCGGCGGCGGTCTGTCTGACCTGGAAGTCGAGGGCCTCGTTGGCCATGTCCTCGAGCGGCTTCATGTTGGACACCGCCATGCCGACGGTGCGAACGGTGATGTCCTGAATATCCTGGGACCATACGGTCGGGAATCCGCCGCTAAGCTGAGTCGCTGCGGCGACACCGGCCACGGCCGCGGTCCCCTTAAGGACTGAGCGGCGGCTCACGCCCGTCTTGCTCTTGTCGCTACTGATCTTGCGCATGCTTTCCTCCCTCGCCTGCGTTCCTCGAATGCTCGCCCCCTCGCCGGCTCGGGCGATGTTCCTCGGTCGATGCAGTGCGACGGCTGCCGGCTGCCGTCAGTGAATAAACGCTAGTCGAAACTCTCTCCGATCAGGTTCTGGGCGCCGGTTGCGCGCTCCATCACCCGCACGTCTTCGTTGGCCCAGGTGACGGTGACCTGGTCGCCGACCTTGGTCGGGTTGGCGAAATACTCGCGGTCCTCGATCACAGCGACGAGGTCCCGCTTCTGCTCCCGGGTCATGGTGAGCTTCACCCAGTTGCCCTGATACTCGATGGCGTGGACAGTGCCGCCCAGCGTGTTGCCACGGTCCAGATCGACACTTCCGCCCGCCAGATGCACCTTGTCGCGGCGGATGCCGAAGTTGACCTCCTCACCGACCTGGTGGCCGTTGCGCGGCAAGTTGAAGTTGTCGCCCTCGGTGCCCGAGACCGTCACCTGATCGCTCTCGACTCCCGACACCCTGCCGGCGAACACGTTCCAGCCGCCCATGAATTCGGCCACATAGGTGGTGCGGGGCTCGTCGTAGATCTCCGGCCCCGTCGCCGCCTGCTCGATGCGGCCGGTATCCATGACCACGACCATGTCGGCAATCGCCAATGCCTCCGGCTGCGTGTGGGTAACATGGATGAAAGTGATGCCCAGATCGATCTGGATGAACTTCAGTTCCGCGCGCATCTGCAGGCGCAGGAACTCGTCCAGCGCCGACAGCGGCTCATCGAGCAGCAACACCTTGGGGTTCGTGATCAGCGAGCGGGCGAGCGCGACACGCTGCTGCTGCCCGCCTGAGAGCTGCGCCGGCATCCGGTCGGCCAGCGGGTCGAGCTGCACGCGCTTCAGCACCTCGAAGGCGCGCTCGCGGCGCTCGCTCTTGCCGACCCTCTTCATCTTCAGGCTGAACGCGACATTGTCCAGCACGGTCAGATGGGGGAACAGCGCGTAGCTCTGGAACATCATCGACGTGCCGCGCTGGCCGGTCGGCTTGCCGATCACCGATTCGCCGCCGATCAGCACGTCGCCCTCGGTGGGCACCTCGTGACCCGCGATGATGCGGAGCAGAGTGGTCTTGCCGCAGCCGCTCGGCCCGAGCAGGCAACAGTACGAACCATCGGGAATCTTGATGTCGATATCCTCGACGGCCATCGTGGGGCCGAACCGCTTGGTCACGCCCCTGATTTCTACATCGCCACGTTCCGCCATGGCTCCCTGAGTCCCTTTAGCCCATAGGGGAGTCTCGCCGCTCCCTCGGGGAAACGTCGTCTGCAGCCGAGACTGATTGACATACCGCCCACGCGACGCGGCCTCAAGTATTTTCTCGACCATGCCGGCGGGATATGCTCGCCGCCCGCACGTCAGGGAACGGGAGAATACGGCGATGGCGAACCGGGCCGAGACCGTGGACTCAGAGCAGGAAGCGCTGATTCTCGACGGAATCGAGCGATTCCTGGACCGCGACGTTCGTCCCCACGTCGCCGCGCTCGAACACGACGACATCTACCCGGAGGACATCGTCGAGAAGATGAAGGAGATGGGGCTGTTCGGCGCCACCATCTCCGAAGACTACGGCGGCCTCGGCCTGCCGATCACCACCTACGCCAAAATCATCGAGCGGCTCTCCCACGCCTGGATGTCGGTGAGCGGGCTAATCAACTCCCACCTGATCATGGCCGCCGCCGTCGAGCGCTTCGGCACCGACGAGCAGCGCGATTCCTACCTGCCCCGCTTCGCCAGCGGCGAGCTGCGCGGCGGGCTCGCGCTCACCGAGCCCGACTGCGGCACCGACTTGCAGGCGATCCGCACCACGGCAAGGCGCGAGGGCAACGACGCCTACGTGATCAACGGTGCGAAGACCTGGATCACCAACAGCATCCACGGCTCCTGCCTCGCTCTGCTGGTCAAGACCGACCCCAATGCCGAGCCGCGCCACAAGGGCATGAGCCTGTTCCTGGCGGAGAAAGGCGAAGGCTTCCGGGTCAGCCGCAAGCTCCAAAAACTCGGCTATCGCGGGATCGACACGGCCGAGCTCGCCTTCGAGGATTATCGGGTCGAGGCCGACAAGCTCATTGGCGGGGTCGAGGGCAAGGGCTTGCAGCACGCGCTTAGCGGACTGGAGCTGGGCCGCATCAACGTCGCCGCGCGCGGCGTCGGCGTCGCCCAGTCCTGCCTCGACGAGGCGGTGCGCTACTCCCAGGAGCGCAAGACCTTCGGCAAGCCGATCGCCCAGCACCAGGCGATCCAGATCAAGCTCGCCGACATGGTGACCCGCACCGAGGCCGCGCGGCTGCTCACCGAGCGCGCGGCGCTCGCCTACGAGTCCGGCCAGCGCTGCGACATGGAGGCCGGGATCGCCAAGCTCTTCGCCACGGAGGCTGCGCTGGAGAACAGCATCGAGGCCATGCGCATCCACGGCGGCTACGGCTACTCCAAGGAGTTCCCGATCGAGCGCATGTACCGCGACGCGCCGCTGCTCTGCATCGGCGAGGGCACCAACGAAATTCAGCGGCTGATCATCGCGCGCCAGCTGATCGAGCGTAACCCGGCGTGAGCGACGACACTGCCGCAGCGCCGCCGGCGGCTCCGATCCGGCCGCTTGAGGGGCTCACCGTCGTCTCCATCGAGCAGTACGGAGCGGCCCCCTTCGGCACCATGTACCTCGCCGACCTCGGCGCTGAGGTTATCAAGATCGAGAACCACAAGGCCGGCGGCGAGATGGGGCGACACGTCCTGCCCTACGCGGAGGACGGCGACAGCCTCTTCTTCCAGACCTTCAGCTGCAACAAGCGTTGCATCGCGCTGGACCTGAAGAAGCCGCGCGGCCGGGAGATCCTGGAGCGGCTGGCCAAGCGCGCCGACGCCCTGATCAACAACCTGCGGGGCGACCTGCCGGGCACGCTCGGGCTCGACTACGCGAGTCTGAAGGCGGTCAACCCGCGCCTCGTCTGCGTGCACCTCTCGGCCTACGGCCGCGACAACGAACGCGCCGCCTGGCCCGGCCTCGACTACGTGATGCAGGCGGAGGCCGGCTACCTCTCCATGACCGGGGAGCCCGACAGCGTGCCGACCCGCTTCGGGCTCTCGGTCGTCGACTTCATGGGCGGCCTCACTGCGGCGCTGGCGCTGGTCTCGGGCGTCATTCGCGCTCGCGCATCGGGTCAGGGCATGGACATCGACACCCCCCTCTACGACGTGGCGATGAACAACCTGAGCTATCCGGCGACCTGGCACCTCAACGAGGGCTTCGAGCCCAAGCGGGTGGCGCGGTCGGGCCATCCCTCGCTGGTGCCGAGCGAGCTCTACCGCACCGCCGACGGCTGGATCTTCGTGATGGCCAACAAGGCGAACTTCTGGCCCGCGCTCTGCCAGGCCATGGAGCGGCCGGAGTGGATCGACAATCCACTGATGCGGGACTTCGCGGCGCGTTACGAGAACCGCGACGAGGTCGTGCGGCGGCTGGAGACGGTGTTCCTGACCCGCACCACCGAGGCTTGGCTGGAGCGGCTCGCTGGCGTTCTCCCCTGCGCCCCGGTCAACGACGTGGCCGGCGCGCTCGCGAGCGACTTCGCCGAGCGCCGGCGCATGGTGCAGGAGGTGGCGCATCCCGAGCGGGGCAACATGCGCATGGTCCGCCAGCCGATCACAGTGGACGGCGCCATTATGCCTCGTAGCGCGGCGCCTGCGCTCGGTGCCGACACCGCGGCCATCCTCACAGAGCTCGGCTACGATGCGAACGAAATCGAGGCCCTGGAAGCCGACGGCACGATCCACCGCGTCGGCGGCTCGTAGCGGTAGCGTCCCCACCTTGTATCTCGTCCACTGGCCGTGGGGTTTACTCTGGCGGCGATCAGGCGAGACACAAGGAGGGCTCTCGGGCCACGAAGCGTCGAAGATGATTGCAAGCCAAGCCGTGCCGAAACGAGGTGCCCCGTGAGCACGGCGCGCAACGCCCTGGTCGGGACCGCGAAGCGCTATCCCTTCCGGCGCCCGGGGTATTCCTTCCTCTATGTGGACGGCGAGGCGTGGCGCCTCAACTCGCTCGGCGATGCGCTGGAAGACGCGGAGGTCGAGGTCGACGGGCGATCCGTGCAGGCAGGCTCCCTGCTGCGGCAGCGCGGTATTGCCGCCCCGACCCCGCTCAGCCAGCGCACGCCGGTGCTGGCCTACGGTGCCAACGCCGCGCCCGAACGATTGCGGCGAAAGTTCGTGCCCGTTGGGCCGGCGGTCTTCCCGGTCCTCCAGGCGCGGCTCCACGGCTTCGATGTCGTCCACGCCGCCCACATCTCCAGCTACGGCGCGGTGCCGGCGACCCTCGCCCCCTCCCCCGGCACGGTCTGCGACATCGCCATCACCTTCCTCGACGACCGTGCGCTCGCGCGCATGCACGAGACCGAGTTCCGCCGCCACACCTACCTCTTCGGTCCGCTTCGCAACATCCGGCTCGAACCGGACCTCTTGCCGCCCATGGACACCGTGAGCACCTACGTCGGCGGCTACGGCCACATCGCGCCGGAGGGCGCGCCGCTCGCGCTCGCGGCCATCCGGGCCGAGGGCCGGCGCTTCCGCACCTGCTCGCAGACGGAGGCGCTGCAGGCGATCCAAGCGATGCTCGGCGTGCCGGGGCCGTTGGACGACTTCATCCTGGAGGCCGTCGACGACGAGTCGGTCAGGCAGGAGCGCACGGCGCGGCTCAGGGCGCAGGCGCAGCCCTTCTCTTGCGCCGACTTCACCGCGACGGCGCCGTGACCCTCAGCCGATTCCCTTGGCGGCGACGATTCCGGCGAAAAGCGCGAGTCCCACGAGACTGTTGTTCTTGAACTTCGCGAGGCAATCGGGCGGGCTGTCGATGCGGACGCGGAGCGCCTGCCAGGCGAGCAGGAGCGCCGCCGCCGCCACGCCCACGAAGTAGGGCCAGGCCGCCTCTGCCGCGACCCCCGCCCCCGCAAAGCCCGCCACGGCGACGACATAGAACGCGATCAGGAACGGCTGCGTCCGCTCGCCCAGTGCGATGGCGCTGGACTTCACGCCGATCAGGAGGTCGTCCTCCTTGTCCTGGTGGGCGTAAATGGTGTCGTAGCCCAACGTCCAGGCGATTCCGCCGGCGTAGAGCAAACCCGCCGGCCAACCGATGCCGCCTTCCACCGCCGCCCAGCCCAGCAGCGCGCCGTAATTGAACGTAAGCCCCAGAAAGGCTTGCGGCCAATAGGTGATGCGCTTCATCAAGGGGTAGAGCACCACCAGCAGCAGCGAGCCTGCGCCCAGCAGGATCGCGAACAGGTTGAGCTGGAGCAGGATGGCGAGGCCCACCGCCAGCAGCACCGCCATGAACGCGACGGCCCCCTTCACCCCGATGGCGCCGGAGGGCAGCGGGCGCCGGCGGGTGCGCTCGACGCGGGCGTCGAAGTCCCGGTCGAAGATGTCGTTCATCGTGCAGCCGGCGGCTCGCATCACGAACGCGCCGGCGGCGAAGAGCGCCAGCAGGCCGATGTCCGGCAAGCCGTCGGAGGCGAGCCCGATGGCCCAGAGGCAGGGCCAGAGCAGCAGCCACACGCCGACCGGCTGGTCCAGCCGCGCCAGCGCGACGAAGGGGCGCGCGAACGGCGGCATCGCCCGCTCCACCGGCCCCGGCCCTCCAGGCCCGGCGGGCGCTCCAGGCACGTTGTGCAGGCGCTCGGCCATGGCCGCTGGTGTATCGTGGTGCCCTGGCAGTGACAAGCGGAGAGCCGCCCGTGGCGAAGCGCGAGCGTGAGGACGGCCGGCGCGCGACCCGCCTCTTCGTCGAGGCCCCGCTCGAAGCGGGTACCGCGGTCGCGCTGACCACCGGCCAGGCCCACTACCTCCGCAACGTGATGCGCCAGGCGCCGGGCGACCGGGTTCGCCTGTTCAACGGCCGCGACGGCGAGTGGGAGGGCGCGATCGAGACCCTTGCGCCGAGCCGCGCCACTATCCGGCCGGACGTGCGGCGCGCGGAGCAGACCCCGGCGCCGGACTTGTTGCTCCTGTTCGCGCCGCTCAAGGCCGAGCGCACCCGCTTCGCGGTCGAGAAGGCGACCGAGCTCGGCGCCGGCGCCCTCCACCCGGTCTTCACCCGCTACAGCCAGACCGGGCGGGTCAACGTCGAGCGACTCCGGGCACATGCCATCGAGGCGGCGGAGCAGTGCGGCCGCCTGGAGGTGCCGCTGATTGCTCCCCCCTGCCCGCTCCCCGACGCGCTCGCGGACTGGCCGCCGGAACGCCGGCTGCTGGTCTGCGACCCCGAGGCCCGCTCGACGATCGCCGAGGCGGTGGCGGGCGACTCCGGCACGTCGTGGGCCATCCTGATCGGGCCCGAAGGCGGCTTCGCGCCCGACGAACGGCGACTTCTCGCCAACCACCTGGCCGCCGTCCCCGCCCGGCTCGGCCCCCGCATCCTGCGCGCCGAGACCGCCATAGCGGCCACCCTCGCCTGCTGGCAGGCCCTCGCCGGCGACTGGCGCTGAGGCCGCGCTGCACCGGACACAGCCCTGCCATGTCCGGGTTCGTGCTTCGATAGGCTGGACAGCGGCGCCCGAATAGGGGAAACCCCGCACAGCTTCGACGCGACCGTTGGGAGAGGGGCGTGAACCACAGCGCCACCAGGCAAGGCGAGGCGCTCACCCGGCGCGACCTGATCGCCTATCTCGAATCCGGCTGCAAGCCGCGCTCGGTGTGGCGCATCGGCACGGAGCACGAGAAGTTCGGCCATCGCCTCGCGGACCACGCGCCGCTCCCCTACGAGGGGCCGTGGGGCATCCGCGCGCTCCTGGAGGGGCTTCAGCGCTACGGCTGGACCCCCTACCTGGAGAACGGCAACCCCATTGCGCTCCTCAAGGACGGCCAGTCCGTGACGCTGGAGCCGGGCGGCCAGCTCGAGCTTTCGGGCGCCCCGCTCCACAACCTGCACCGCACCTGCGACGAGGTGCACGCGCACCTGGACCAGGTGCGGACGGTCTCCGCCGAGCTCGGCATCGGCTTCTACGGCGTGGGCTTCCGGCCCGATGCGCCGCGCGAGGCGATCCCGTGGATGCCCAAGGGCCGCTACGCGATCATGCGCCGCTACATGCCGACGCGGGGCAGCCTGGGCCTCGACATGATGACCCGCACCTGCACCGTGCAGGTCAATCTCGACTTCGACTCGGAAGCCGACATGGTGCGCAAGTTCCGCGTCGCCATGGCCCTGCAACCGATCGCCACCGCGCTTTTCGCCATCTCGCCCTTCGTCGAGGGCAAGCCGAGCGGCTTCCGCAGCTACCGCAGCCACGTCTGGACCGACACCGACCCGGACCGCTGCGGCCTGCTCCGCTTCGCCTTCGAGCCCGGCATGGGGTTCGAGCGCTACGCCGACTACGTGCTGGACGCGCCCATGTATTTCGTGGCGCGGGACGGCGGCTACGTCGACGTGGCGGGCGGATCTTTCCGCGACTTCCTCGAGGGCGCCCTGCCGCAGCTCCCCGGCGAGCGGCCGACGATGAAGGACTGGGAGGATCACCTCACCACCGTCTTCCCCGAGGTCCGGCTCAAGACCTTCATCGAGATGCGCGGCGCGGACAGCGGGCCCTGGGGCAAGGTCTGCGCCCTGCCGGCGCTCTGGGTCGGCCTGCTCTACGATTCGACCGCGCTGAACGAGGCCGAGGCGCTGGTCTCCGCCTGGTCCGCCGAGGACGTCGCAGCGATGCACCGCGCCGTGCCGCGGGAGGCGCTCGGCGCCACCATCGGCGGGCGAACGGTGCAGGAGGTCGCCCGCGACACGGTGGAGATCGCGGCCGGCGGCCTCAAGCGCCGCGCGGTCGCCGGCAACCTCGACTCCGACGAGCGCTCCTACCTCACCTACCTGCGTCAGATCGCCGAGAGCGGACGCACCGCCGCCGACGACATGCTGGAGGCCCACGAAGGCCGCTGGGGCCGCAGCATCGAGCCGCTCTTCGAGGAGTACGCCTATTAGCTCCGGCGGCCTCGGCTACCGCATAAACCCAGCGCTCGGCGCCGTCATCCCGCCGCCCATCGCCGAGATCGCAAAGCTCGCTGCGGGGCGCGACTACCCGCCCGAAAAGCCGCTGCTCGACCTCGCCCAGGCGGTGCCGGCCTACCCCCCGGCCGACGCGCTGACTACCCATCTCGCCGACGCGGTGCGCCGGCCGGAGACGGCGCGCTACACCCCGATCGTCGGCCGGGACGATCTGCGCGACGCGCTTGCGGTGGCGCTCTCGGAGGCCTACGGCGGCGACGCGACCCGCGATCGGGTCGCGATCACGGCGGGCTGCAACCAGGCCTTCTGCCTCGCGCTGATGGCGCTCGCGGGGCCGGGCGACGAGGCGATCCTGGCCGCGCCCTCCTACTTCAACTACCAGATGTGGCTGGAGATGCTGGGCATCCGGCCGATCTATCTCCCCTTCCGGCCCGAGCGCGGCGGCGTGCCGGACCCGGCGGACGCTGCGGCGCGGATCACGCCCCATACGCGGGCCATCGTGCTGGTGACGCCCAACAACCCCACGGGTGCCATCTATCCGCCCGAGGTCATCGAGAGCTTCTATCGCCTCGCGCGCGAAGCCGGCCTCGCGCTGGTGCTGGACGAGACCTACCGTGATTTCCTGCCCGGTGACGGCCCGCCCCACGGCCTGTTGGCGCGCCCGGACTGGGACGAGACGCTGGTCCACCTCTACAGCTTCTCCAAGGTCTACAGCCTCACCGGCTACCGGGTCGGCGCGCTGGTCGCTGGCCGAGACCTGCTCGCCGAGGTCGCCAAGGCTGCCGATTGCGTCGCCATTTGCGCGCCCGCCATCGCGCAGGAGGCGGCGCTCTACGGCCTCAACCACCTCGCGGATTTTAGGGCCGACAAGCGGCGCCTCGTGCTGGAGCGCGTCGACCAATTCCGCGCCGTCTTCGCACGCAACGACTTGGCCTACGCGCTGATCTGCGCCGGCGCCTTCTTCGCCTACGTGCGCCATCCCTTCGCCAGCACGCCGGCCGTCGAGGTCGCCCGTAGGCTCATCGAAGAAGAGAACGTGCTCTGCCTGCCCGGCAGCGCCTTCGGCCCCGCCCAGGACGATTACCTGCGCTTCGCCCTCGCCAACATCGACGGCGACGCCATGGCCTTGCTCGGCGACCGCCTCGTCGCGAGCCAGCGGTAGAGGCGCCGCACTCACGCCTCCGTCTTCGCGGGCACTCTCGCGTAGCTCCAGGACTCGCACCAGGGCTCGAAGCCGATCTTGGCGTAACAGCGGTTCGCGGCCGCGTTTCTCAGGTCGGTGTAGAGACAGGCGGTCCTCTTCCCGTCAGCAAGGATGCGATCTGCGGCCGCCGCCGTCACGGCGCCGGCATAGCCGCGATTGCGCAGGGCGGGCGGCGTGTAGACCGCACCGATCGCCGCGCAATCGCGCGAAGGGCGCAGAATCAGCGCGATCGAGACCGGCTCTCCATCGACCTGCCAGAGCAATTGCCCGTCCGCGCCGGCCCAGCTTCTCAACGCTTCCTGTGTCGGTAGCGGATCGTCGGGCGTGGCCTCGCGATGGAACGCGGTCATCCACTCGGCGTAGAGCGCGGCATCGTCGACGGTGACAGGCCGTGCGCGGCCCAGCACATCCGGGTGTTTCGGCGGCGCATTCAGGACATAGATTTGTTGCGGCATCGGGTCCTTGAACGAGAGGCCCAGCTCCTCCGCCCGCGCCGCGAACCACGTCGCCGTGCAACCGGCGCCCATCACGCCGGGAAAGTCGGTCGTCGCGACCTCCTCGGCCAGTGTCCGGCATTGGGCGCGGGTCACATCTCCCAGGACGATGGCGCGCCCCGGAGTCTGGGCGGCGCAAGAGCCGGGGCCGCCAAGCGTCCAGGTCCGGTCGGGCTCGCCCTGCCCGCTCTTTGCCTGCCTCAGGATGGAGATCAGGACGCTGTGGCGCGCCTCGTCGTTCGCCAGCGCCGGCATGTGGAAGTCGTGAAACTCTGAACTATTCACCGCCGCCCGGCTCCCGGTAGAGGCACTACGACGCAGCCTCCGCGAAGCGGCCGATATCGAAGCCCTCGATCGGCGTCTCGGTGCGGCCGTCGAGCGCGAGCTCCGCCGCCACCGCGCCCGAGGCCGGGCCCAGGCAGAAGCCGTGGCCGCTGAAGCCGAAGGCGTGGACCAGGCCGGGCGTGGTCCGGCTCGGACAGAGCACCGGCAGGTGGTCCGGCGTGCAGCCCTCCACCCCGCTCCAGAAGCGGATCACGGAGAGCTCGGCGATGCGGGGGATGATCTCGATGGTGCGCGCGAGCGTGGTCAGGCTCTCCTCGGCGTTGACCTTGGCGAAGCCGACGTCGAGGTCGGCGGTACCGCTGCGCCCTCCGAAGATGACGTTGCCGCGCGGGATCTGGCGCGCGTAGACATCGCCGCCCACCACGGCGAGCACGGGCACCATGAAGTAGGGCGCGGGCTCGGTCACGATCATCTGCGGCTCCATCGGCCAGATCTCGACCTGCTCGCCGAAGCGCGCCGCGAGCCGCGCGCCCCAGGCGCCGGAGCTGTTGATCAGCGCGCTGCCCCGCAGCGTGCGCCCGGATTCGGTCTCGACCGTGAAGCCGCCGCCGTTGCGCTCCACGTGCTTGGCGCCGTCGAGCTCGATCAGCTCGGCACCGGCCGCCCGAGCCGCCCGCGCGAAGGCCGGCCCGACCAGGCGCGGGTTGGCCTGCCCGTCGCTCGGGCAGTAGGCGGCGCCAACGGCGCTGGGACCGAGCCAGGGGTAGCGGTCGCGCAGCGTGTTGCGGCCCAGCATCTGGACCTCGACCCCGTACGCCGCCTGCGCCTCGGCGTGGGCCGCGATCTGGTCCAGGTCCTCCTCGGTGCGCGCGACCTTGATGTTGCCGGTGATCTCGTACTCGCAGTCGCTGCCCACCAGCTCCGGCAGGTGCTTCCAGACGGCAAGCGCGCGGGCGGCGATGGGGAGCTCGGCGAGCTTGCGCCCGTTGCGCCGGACCCCGCCGAAATTGACTCCGCTCGCTGCCGCCCCGAGCTGGTTCTTCTCCACCACCGCGACGCTAGCGCCGCGCTCACGTAGGGTGAGAGCCGCGGCGCAGCCGACCAGCCCGCCGCCGACGATGACCACATCGACCCGCTGCGCGCTCATATGGAGGCCGCCCTCGATCGGTCCTCGACCGCCGCTTCGGCGCCCGCGCGGATGACGAGCGGCTTGACCGGCGCCTGGCCGCGCAGGCGACCCACCTCCTCTACCTGGCAGCCGCGGGCTGCGGCGAGGATCTGGGCGGCGGCGGGGCCGCACACGCGGCCCTGGCAGCGGCCCATGCCGACACGGGTGAAGGCCTTGGCCCGGTTCAGTTCCGCCGGCTCCAGCGCGCGGCCCTGGCGGATGTCGCCGACGGTGATCGCCTCGCAGCGGCAGATCACGGTCTCGTCGGGGAGCGTCCGCGCCAGGTGGAAGGGCGCGGGCATGGCCCGCTCCAGCGCGTTGCGGAAGCGCATGATGCGCCGGAGCTTCGCGCGCAGCTTTGCTTGCAGCGCGCGATCCGTCGCGATGCCCCTGTCGGCCAGCATAGACAAAGCCGCGAGCCGGCCGCGCAGCTCCGCCGCGTCGGCGCCGGCCACCCCGGCGCCGTCGCCCGCGAGGTAGACCGAGCCCTTGAGCGCGCGGCCGTCCTCGTCGGCCTCCGGCAGCCACTGCTGGGCGAGCGGGTCGAACGTCATCTCGCAACCGGCGAGCTCGGCAAGCTGCACCTCGGACTTGACGCTGTAGCCGATGCCGAGCCCGGTGCAGGCGATGCGGTGCTCGCGGCCGCGCCGGTCCCGGTAGCGCACCGCCTCCAGGGCCGCGTCGCCCTCGGCCGCGACCGGCGCGATGCCGGCGCGCACCGGGATCCCCGCAGCCCTGAGCCAGGTCATGTACCAGAGGCCCTTGGCGAATGTCCGCCCGCCCCACATCAGGCCGGGTAATACCGGGATCGCCTGGGACAAACGGGACGTGTCCAGCACCGCCGCCACGCTCGCGCCCGCATGAGCGTACTGGTAGGCGACGAGGTAGAGCAGTGGCCCGGTGCCCATGAAGACCGCTGGATCGCCGATGGCGCATCCCTGCGCCTTCAGCGCTACCTGCGAGCCCCCCATGGTGAACACGCCCGGCAGCGTCCAGCCGGGAAACGGTATCACCCGGTCCATCGCGCCAGTGGCGAGGATCAGCGCGTCGAAGGCGATCCGCCCGATGCCGTCCGGCCCGAGCCCCTGGGCGACGCCGCCCTCGATGTTCCAGATCAGGGTGTTCGGGCGATAGTCGATCCGCTCCCGCAGGCCGTCGAGCGCCGCGTGCACCGCTTGCGCCTTGCGCGCCTCGAAGCCGTAGAGCGCGGCGGCCGGGCGCCTGAAACCCTCCGGCGGCCGGCGATAGATCTGGCCGCCGCTGCGCGCGCCTTCGTCGATCACGACCGGCGCGACGCCATGCGCGACCAGCGTCTCCGCCGCCCGCGTTCCTGCCGGGCCAGCGCCGACGACGAGAACCCTGGGCATGTCGCCGCTCAAGTGACGCTCTCCGGCGCGCGCACCCGCATGCCCTCCTGCACCTCGGTCGTGCAGGCGCGGACGCGGCTCCCGTCCTCCATCACGACCCAGCAGTCCTGGCACGCGCCCATATTGCAGAAGCCCGCGCGGAGCCCCCCGTCGAACTCGTTCTGGCGCAGCGCGACCCCGTTGCAGAGCAGCGCGGTCAGCAGCGTGTCGCCGGCGAGCGCGGCGAGCGGCCGGCCGTCGTGAAAGATCGTGACGCCCGGTCTGTCGCTCTCCGCCAGGCGCACGAAACGGCAGCCTGCGCCTCGCTGTTCCACTGCTTGCGACATGGGCCCCGTGCTGACATGCCCGCCTGAACGCGTCAAGCAAGCCGCACGCCGGCGCCCGCCTTACGCCGCCCGGTCACCTTCGGGCGTCCGCCCGTAGACCCGGCCCTTCCATTCGCTCCGCCGGCCGCCCCAGTGGCGCAGCGCCGAGTGCCAAGTCATGGCGAGAAATAATGTGCCGATGAGCGGCATCGTCAACGCCCAAGCGGAAGAGAGCCGGTAGTAGCGGATCGTCGGCAAGTAGCAGACCGCCATCCCGGCGAGCCCGACGCCCCCGGCGATCCGCGCCGCCAGCGGCCCGCCGAGGCCGGCGATGGGCGCCCAGAACATGAGCGCCATGAGCAGCGTGCAGAGCAGCAGCAACGCTGGCGAATAGCGCAGCTGGGTGTAGGCGGTGCGGGCGACCATACGCCACACGGCCCCGAGAGCCGGATAGGTCCTGTGGCTTTCCGCCCCGCGACTCGCGCCGATCCAGGTCCGGTGCCCGGCATCCTTGACCGCCCGCGCCAGCGCGCAGTCGTCGATGAGCGTGCCCCGAATCGCCTCGAAGCCGCCGATCCGGGCCAGCACCGAGGTCTCCACCAACACGCAGCCGCCGGCAGCGGCAGCGACCCGCCGGCCCGGCCCGTTCGACAGGCGGAACGGATAGAGCAGGCGGAAGAAGAAGATGAAGGCCGGAAGCAGCAGTCTCTCCCAACCTCCCCGCATCCTGAGCGCCGCCATGACCGAGACCAGCGCCGCGCCGCTCTCCTCCCTCTTCGCGAGCAGCGCTCGGATCATCCCCGGCCGAAGCGTGATGTCGGCATCGAGCAGGAGGGTCAGCGGCGTCCCGATCCGGTGCCGCCCCTGCTCCAGCGCCCAGAGCTTGCCGGTCCAGCCCTCGGCGAGCGGCGCGCCGGCGTGGACGTCGAGGGCGAGCGTTGCGGGCGCCGACCGTCGCGCGGCCTCCGCCGTGCCGTCGCTGGAGCGGTCGTCCACCAGGACCACGCGCAGGCCTTGCCCCTGGCGGCCGAGCGCCACGAGCGTCTCGCCGATGATCGCCGCCTCGTCGCGCGCCGGGATCAGGACCGTGACGTCGTCCGGGTCGATATCCGCGGCATCCTCCGCAGGCTCCGGCTCGAGCCGCTCGCGGACGCGCCACGGCTGCCAGGGGAGCGCCAGAACACAGAGCCAGAGAGCCGCACCCGCCGCCGCGAGCCCGCTCCAGAGCATCGCCGCGCTATCCATGAACGGGGACCGTGCGCCGCCCCCGGCGCAGGCTCAGAGCACTGAGGCCCGCGCCGCTGTAACCGCAATCGGCGGGGGCGACGGGGCGAACGGCGGGCACGTCATAACGACTTGTGCTTGATGAGGGTCACCTTGTTCTTGCCGTCCTCGTGCCGGTACCGGGCCTCGTCCATCAGCTTCTGCACGAGATAGACGCCGAGCCCGCCGATGGGTCGGTCGGGGACCGACGAGTCGAGATCCGGCGGTGGGGCATCGGCGAAGGGATCGAACGGCTTGCCGTTGTCGACGATTTCCATGGTGAGAGACTTGCTGTCGGAGGTCAGGGTGATATCGATTTCCGTTTCCCTTTCGCCGTCCTTGCCGTACTTGATGATGTTGGTGCCGATCTCTTCGAGCACGAGCTCGATCTGATACAGGAGCTCAGGAGGCCAGTCTTCCGCTTGCGACAGGATGTTGACCGCCGTGCGAATGCGCTCAATCTCGTTGAGCTGCGCCTCCATATTGAGTGTGAGATTCGCGCTCACTCTTCGGTCCTCGCTCGATACGGGATCACGCGGGCCGTGATGTCGCGTCGGCCGATGACGGTCCCGCGCTATCCTCCCTTGTCGCGGCTCGCCTGACGCCTGTTGCCGGAACGCAAGGCCCGGCTGCGCAGGCGGCCGTCACGGCAACGCTGCTACACGAGCGATCGATTGGCAAGCCACAACGGCAGCACGATATTGCTCACTGATGGCATTCGACAATTGGACACTTCGAGTCGGCCGCTCGAACGCGCCGCCGAAGTATCCGCCCCTCGACCGCTCCGGCCCTGGGACAGCGCGCCTTCATGAGGGGACATGGGGCGAGTGATGGGATTCGAACCCACGACCCCCGGAACCACAATCCGGTGCTCTAACCAACTGAGCTACACTCGCCGCCGCCGGATTCACTTAGTGAAGCGTCGGTACCGCGTCAAGCGGCCGAAGACAATGCCCGCCAAACCAGCTAGACCATGATGCCGTCTCCGCGCGGGAGTCGCTGCGCTACCTCTTCTCGTGCTGGTGGTATTGGCGATGCCCTCCGGCGTCAACCCGGCCGACGCCCCGGTCCGCGCCGATCACGCGATGATCGCCGCGGCCCACCCCGCAGCGGCAGAGGCCGGCGCCGACTCGCGCCGCGAAGGCATCGCCCTCGGCCACCGAGCCGAGAGCCCGACTACGCGTCCCCGGTGCCGGGGTCCTCCTGTTCGGATGGGTCAGGCAGACGCAGCCTGAAGACGGTACCCGCCGAGTCCGACCGCTCGAGGCTGATGTCGCCCCCGTGGTTGCGCACCAGGTCGCGGGCAACGGCGAGGCCGAGGCCGGTGCCGTCGCTGCGACCGCCGTCCGCGAAGGCCTCGAACAGGTGGTCGCGCACCCGGGCGGGAATGCCAGGTCCGGTGTCGGCGATCTCGACAAGGACTTCGTTCGAGTCGCGCCAGGCGCCGACCCGCACGGTCCCGCCCCCGTCGCGGCAGGCCAGCGCCTGCACCGCGTTCTGGGTCAGGTTGCTGACGACCCGGTAGAGCTGGTCGCGGTCGGCAGTCACGCTCAGCTCCGTCGGCACCTCGTTGCGCCAGTCGACCGAATCCTCGTCGATGGGAAGCGCCGCCCGCACCTCGTCCACCAGCGGCGCCAGCGCGAACGATGCGCGGCGCGGCACCGGCAGGCGGCCCGTCGCGAAGCTCAGCGTCTGGGTGCAGAGCGCGATGGCCCGGTCGATCGCGGCAACCAGAGGCATCGACAGCTTCTGCACCTCTGGATCGCGCGCCATCGCCAGGCGGTCGGTCAACACGGCGGCGGTCGCCAGCATGTTGCGGAGGTCGTGATTGATCTTGGCCACGCCCGCGCCGAGCGCGGCGAGCCGCGCCCGCTGGCGAAGCGCCGCCCGCACCCGCCGCTGCATGACCTGCAGCTCCCGCTGGGCGAGGCCGATCTCGTCTCGCCTGCCGCTCACCTTGACGGTCGCGGCAGTATCCTCCGGTGCGCGGCGGAACGAGACCAGGCTGTCGGTCATGCGGCCGAGCGGCAGCACCATGAGCCAGTGCAGCGAGACATAGACCAGGCCGGCGACGACGAACGCCAGAATGATCGAGAGCCACAGAATGCGACCCGAATAGTCGAGCATCGACGCGAACATCGGGGCTTCCGGCAGCACGATCTCGACCACCGTGTCGGCCGGATCGCCGGGGGCGTTGCCCATCACCCGGATCGTGCGCTCGCCGCCGTAACGTAGCGTGTCGGCCGCGTGCCCGATCAGGCCCATGGCCGTCTCCTCGCGCAGGTCGAAGCTTGTGTCGACGGCGAGCGGCATGTCGTTGGCGAGCACCAGCCGGCGGGAGCCCGGCCGCTTGATGGAGATCGCCGAGACGCCTGCGCGCTCCAGCAGGGATGCGCCAAGCTCCTCGGTCACCATCCCGTCCGGCGACGCCTCTACCGCCAGCGCCGCGATCCGCGCGGCTTCGATCCGCTCTTCGAGGAAGACCAGGCGGTGGCGCGCGATCGAGGGCACGTAGATGAAGACCTCGCCCAGGAGGACGAAGAAGATCGTGAGTATCAGCAGCCGCGCCGAAAGGCCGCGAGCGGCCCGCGACAGCAGCGAAAGGGAAATTCCAGCCAAAGTGTCCCGGAGCGATCGACTGTTGCCTCGCCGCCCCGACTATAGAGCCGGGGACGGCCGCACGCCTACCCTAAACGGGCCAGCATGCGGACCAGGCGGCGCGTGCGCGGTCCGAACAGCATCGGCGTGTGGAAGCTGCCGGCGGCCCTCGCGCTTGCCTCGCTCATGGTCGGATAGGGCACGATCGTCTGTGCGATCTTGCCGACCCCGATCCGGTGCTGCACCGCCAGCACCCAGGGCAGGATCAGCTCGCCTGCGTGCTTGCCGACGATGGAGGCGCCCAGCACCCGGCCCCGTTTCGTCGCGACCACCTTGACCAGCCCGTCCGTGGCGCCTTCGGCGATGGCGCGGTCGTTCTCCGCGAAGGGGAAGCGCAGGATGCGCAACTCGTGCCCCTTGGCGCGCGCCTCCGCCTCGCTCATGCCGACGTGGGCGAGCTCCGGGTCGGTATAGGTGACCCACGGCACCGCGTTGTAGCGCGTCTTCGCAGGCAGCCGGAAGAGCGCGTTGGTGATGATGATGCGCGACTGATAGCTCGCCGTGTGGGTGAAGCGATAGGGGCCGACGACATCGCCCGCCGCGAAGATGCGCTTGTTGGTCGTGCGCAGGCGCGCATCCACCAGCGGCACGCCGTCGTTGAGGGCGACCTTCGCGTTCTCCAGGCCGAGGCCGTCGATCTTGGGCCGCCGCCCCGCCGCCACCAGAAGGTGCGAGCCGCTGACCCGCCGGCTCGAATCGGCCTCGCCGCTGGTGATCGTGACGCCGCCGTCCGCGCTCGCCTCGGCCGCCGTGACCCGGCTCCCCTCGTGGACCGTCACGCCCTCTTCGATCAGACGCGCGCGCACGATGGCCGCAAGCTCGGGATCGTCGCGTCCGAGCAGCCGCGTCGACTCGAACAGCGTGACCTCGGCGCCGAGCCGGCGGAAGGCCTGCGCCATCTCGGCCCCGATGGGCCCGCCGCCCAGCACCAGCAGATGGCTCGGCTCCGGCGCCGAGTCGAACAGCGTCTCGTTGGTGAAGTAGGGCACCGTGTCGATGCCGGGGATCGACGGAACGACAGGTGCGGACCCGGTGGCGACGATGAAGCGCCGCGCGGTGACGCTGCTGCTGCCCACCTCCAGGAACCGCGGCGCGACGAACTGGGCCTTGCCCAGCTCCACGTGGACGCCGAGGCCGCGGAACCGCTCGACCGAATCGTGGGGCTCGATCGCTGCGATAGCGCTCCGCATGTGCGCGTATGCGGCGGCGAAGTCGTCGCCCCGCGCCGCCGCCGCCAGCAGCGCCTTGGAGGGGACGCAGCCCGTGTTCAGGCACTCGCCCCCCATCCGGGACTGCTCGATCAGGATCACCGAGGCACCCATCTGGACCGCGCCGGCGGCGAGCGAGAGTCCCGCCGAGCCGGCTCCGATCACGCATAGATCCGCCCGGATCCGGTCGGTCACGGTCTTGGAGCCGACTACGCTCGCTGTTCCCATCCGCCGCCCTGCGTCTGCTCCCAATAGGTGACGGTGTTGCCCTGCTCCTTGTGAGCCCGCCAGCGGCCTCGCGCCGCCTCCAGCGCCGCCGGATCGGTGCCGTCGAACATGTCGAGGCAGCGCTCGAAGCGGCCGGGACCGGCAGGAGCAACACCATCGACCATGACGGCGATCTGGGCGCCGTTGGGATTGGTGTCGTCGGTGCTGAGAAAGATCGGCTGGCGTTCGGGCCGGCCGTCCCGCGCCGTGCCGTGGGGCAGGAACGAGCCCTGATCGTAGGTCCAGAGCGCCGCGTTCAGCGCCTCCGCGCGCTCTTCCGAGCCGGCCAGCACCACGGCCCGGCGCCCGCTCTCCAGCACCTTTTCCAACAGCTTGGGGAGCGCCTTCTCCAGCGGTGTGCGGCGAAGTTGGTAGAAGGCGATCTCGACCATCGCTCGGCCGTCAGGCCTCGTAGTGCGCGCGCACCAGCCGGTCCAGGAGCCGGACGCCGAAACCCGACGCCCCCTTGGGCACGGTCGGGTCGTGGCTGCCCTTCATCCAGGCCATGCCCGCGATGTCGAGATGGGCCCACGACACACCGTTGACGAAGCGCTCGAGGAAGACCGCGCCGGCGACGCTGCCGGCCTCCCGCCCCTTGCCGACGTTCTTCATGTCGGCGATGGCGGAATCGATGTCCTTGTTGTAGCGCTCGCCGAGCGGCAGGCGCCAGACCTCCTCGCCGCTCTCCTTGCCCGCCGCGATCAGCCGCTCCGACAGCTCGTCGTCGTTGCAGAAGAGCCCGGCCTTGTAGGTGCCGAGGCTGACGATGATCGCGCCGGTCAGCGTGGCGAGGTCGACCATGAAGCGCGGCTTGTAGGTCGCCTGGGCGTACCAGAGGACATCGGCCAGCACGAGGCGGCCCTCGGCGTCGGTGTTGATGACCTCGATGGTCTGGCCCGACATGGAGGTGACGACGTCGCCGGGCCGCTGCGCCTTGCCGTCGGGCATGTTCTCCACCAGGCCGACCAGGCCGATGGCGTTGACCCGCGCCTTGCGGCCGGCCAGGCATTTCATCAGCCCGAACACCGCCGCCGAGCCGGCCATGTCGTACTTCATCTCCTCCATGCCCTGGCTCGGCTTGATGGAGATGCCGCCGGTATCGAAGGTCACGCCCTTGCCGATGAAGGCCACCGGCTGCTGGTCGGCGCCTTCGGGCGATCCGTTCCAGCGCATCACCGCGAGATAGGGCTCGTGGTCGCTGCCTTGGGCGACGCCCAGCAGCGAGCCCATGCCGAGCGCGGCCATCTTGTCGCGATCCAGCAGCTCGACCTCGATCCCGTCGGCGGTCAGCGCCTCGATGTCTTCCGCGATGGTCTTGGGATACTTGACGTTGCTCGGCTCGGAGACGAGGTCGCGCGCCGCGAAGACGCCGTCGGCCAGGCTCGCGTTCGCCTCGAATGCGTCCTCCGCCGCCGCAGGCTCGCCCAGCATCACCGCGAGCTCGCCCAGGCTCTTCTTGTCCTCGTCCTTCTTCTTGGTGTGGTACTTATCGAAGCTGTAGCTGCCGAGGCGCGCGCCCAGGGCGATGTCCGCCGCCATCGCGGGCGGGGCGACGGACCCACCGTCCACCGCATCCACGGCGATGGCGCCGGTCTTCGCACCGGCGGCGTTCATCTTGCGGACCGCGCTGCCGCCAAGCCCCCGCAGGCTGCGTCCGTCGATCTTCTCCGGCTTGCCGAGCCCCATCAGGACCACGGCGTCGACGGCGAGCCCGTGCGGCGCGACGACGGTGGTGGACGTCCCCTGCCTGCCCTTGAAGCGGCCCGCGCCGAGCGCGCGGGTGAGCGCGCCGCCCGACTGCTCGTCCAGTGCCCGCGCGGTGGCGCCCAGCGTGCCGTCCTCCGTCACGCCGACGGCGATGACGCCCTTGGACGGTGTCGAAATCTTGGAAAATGCAATCTTCATGGGGTTGTCCATCCTGCCGATACCTGCGCCCGCTGCGCAGCCTGCGCGAGTACCTTGTAGCTAACGTGGTGTGCCAGGTGAAGGGAGGCAAGCCCGCCAGTGCGCGACTTGCCCGAAATGGCGCGATCAGGCGGCCATCGGCGCCGCCGCCTGGACCTCCATATCGACCTCGCGCGCGAACTGGGCGAAGTTGTCGTGGAAGCGCCTTACCAGACTGCGCGCCTGCTCGTCGTAGGCCGCCTTGTCCGCCCAGGTGCCGCGCGCGTCCAGCACGGTGTCCGGCACGCCTGGGCAGTGCTGGGGCACGGCGAGGCCGAAGGGGTTGTCGCGGGCGCAGGCCACGCCGTCGAGCTCGCCTTCCAGCGCCGCGCGCAGCAGGGCGCGGGTGTGGCCGATCGCCATGCGCTCTCCGGTGCCGTAGGGGCCGCCGGTCCAGCCGGTGTTGACCAGCCAGCAGGCGGCGCCTGTCATCTCGATCCGCTCACGCAGCAGGCGCGCATAGGCGATCGGCCGGCGCGGCATGAAGGGCGCGCCGAAGCAGGTGGAGAACGTCGCCTGCGGCTCCTTGCCCAGCCCCCGCTCGGTGCCCGCAACCTTGGCGGTGTAGCCGGAGAGGAAGTGATAGATCGCCTGATCCGGGGTGAGCCGCGCGAGCGGCGGCAGCACACCGAAGGCGTCGGCGGTCAGCATCACGATGTTGGTTGGGTGGCCGGCGACTCCGGTCGGGCTCGCGTTCGGGATCGAGGCCAGGGGATAGGCGCCCCGCGTGTTCTCCGTATGGCTGCCGTCGTCGAGGTCGAGTACGTGCGTGTCGGGGTCCATCACCACGTTCTCGAGCACGGTGCCGAACATCCGCGTGGTGGCGTGGATTGCGGGCTCGGCGGTCGGCGAGAGCCGGATCACCTTGGCGTAGCAGCCGCCCTCGAAGTTGAAGAGGCCGTTCTCGCTCCAGCCGTGCTCGTCGTCGCCCAGCAGCATCCTGCGCGGGTCGGCCGAGAGCGTGGTCTTGCCGGTGCCGGAGAGGCCGAAGAAGACGGCGGGTGTGCCGTCCTCGCCCACGCTCACCGAACAGTGCATGGGCAACACGTCCCGCGCCGGCATTAGGAAGTTCATGATGGTGAAGACCGACTTCTTGCACTCGCCGGCGTAGGCCGTGCCGCCGATGAGCACCAGGCGCCTCGCGAAATCGAGCAGCACCACGGTCTCCGAGTTGGTTCCGTCGGTCTCGGGCCGTGCCTTGAATCCCGGCACCTGGACGACGGTGAACGCGGGCTCGTGATCGGTCAGGTCCTCGGCCGCCGGGGTGATGAACAGGTTGCGCGCGAACAGGCTGTGCCAGGCGAGCTCCGAGATCACGCGGATCTGCAGCCGGTGGTCCGGAGCGGCGCCGGCGTAGCAGTCCTGGATGAACACCTCCTTGCCTTGGAGGTAGGCCGCGACCCGGCCGTGAATGTCGTTGAAGACGTCCCTGGAGATCGGCCGGTTGACGTCGCCCCACCAGATGTCGTGCTCGGATGACGGCTCGCGCACGATGTACTTGTCGTTGGGCGAGCGCCCTGTGTGGGCGCCGGTCATGGCGATCAGGGCGCCGCCCTCGGCGATCTGCGCCTCGCCGCGGCGCACGGCCTCCTCGTAAAGGGCGGGTCGTCGATAGTTCCAGTGGGCAGCGGCGATGTTGCCAATGCCGAGTCGTTCCAACCCGTGACGGCTGATGTGGGGTCCTCGCTGAGTCATCGCTTGCTCGTAGTTAGGCGAATCGGGCCCCTCCCACTTGCTATTGGTCTTCCACCGGTCCGCCGCGTGCAAGAAAAAAGGGCCGCGGTGCCACGCCTCTCCGGCGCAGCGCCGCGGCCCCGCAACGGTACGCCTAGATCTTGTAGCCGAGCGAACGCGCGCCCTGCACGAAGTTGGCGTACTGGGCCATCTGACTATCGATGCCCAGCTTCTGTACGATCTGGACCCATTCCTCGGCCGCCTCGTCGAGCGCCTGCTGGCTGGTGAGCTCGCCGGCGATCGCCTTCTGAATGTTCCGGCCGAGCGCGTCGCCGTACTCGGACGCGCCTTCCCAGAAGAACTGGGGATAGCCGACCTCGACGTTCTTCAGGCCCGCGTCGAGGTGGTTCCGCGAGGTGTCGAAGTTCTGGAAGATGCCGGAGTTCGTGGGCCAGATGTCGCTGGTCCCGCGCTGCGGGTTGGGCTCCAGGTATTTTTGGGCCGCGGCGTCGGTGTAGTGGCTCAGGCCGAACGGATCGGAGCCGCAATACTCGTCCGCCACGATGTCGTCGGAGTAATCCGGGTGCGACATCCGGTAGAGGAAGTAGAACGCGGCTTCCTTCACGTCCTCCGGAGCGTTCTTCGGAATGGCGCCGGTGCGGCACCAGAGCGAGATCGCCCGGTGGTTGATGGAGCCGTCCTCTTGCGGCCAGCCGGGGACGATGTCGCCGCGCTGATCCTCGGCGCGCTCCATGCCCTGCTGCTGCACCGTGAACTCGGCGAGGTCGATCCACCAGACCGACATCACGTCGCCACCCGACTGCCAGCGCTGGATGCTGGTCGAGAGGCCGAGCGACTCCTTCCCGGGCGGGCCGAACTGGACGATCTCCTTGAACAGATCCAACGCCTCGACGGCCTGGGCCGTGTTGATCGTCGGGTTCATGTTCTCGTCGAAGTAGTTGACCCCGTTGCCGGCGGCCACGTCCATCCAGAAGCCCCAGCCGAAGTTCGGCGGGTTGATCACCATGGAGGAGCCGTAGACGCCCTCGGACTCACTGAGCTCCTCGGTGAAGAACTGCGTCGCATCGAGGAACTCGAACCAGGTCTTCGGCACGCTGAGCTCGCGCTGGAAGCGCTTGGAGAACTTGTCCCGCAGCTCCGGGCGCTCGAAGAAGGACTTGCGGTAGTGGAGGATGTGGATGTCGCCATCCAGCATGATGCCGTAGGTCTGGCCGGCCCACTTGGTGTAGAACTCGCGGTAGGCGGGCATGACCCAGTCCAGATACTCTTGCGTGCCCTCGTATTTCTCGAGGTACTTGTCGAGCGGCTCGAGCTGCCCGGTCTCCGCAAACGCGCCGAAGAACAGGCTCGGGAACTGAACCCAGTCGAAGCGCGGGTTGCGGGAGAGGAGCTGCGGCAGAATCTTCGCGACCGCGTCGCCGCCGTCGTACTGCTCCCGGCTCTTGATGCCGACGCCGGCCTCCGCCATCAGATGGTCGGAGAGCCACAGCGGCGCGTGCAGCCAGTTGGAATCCTGGAAGTAGGTCAGCTCGATATCGTTGAAGAGCTTCTTGCCCGGCGGTACCGCCTGGGCTGCACGGCCGAGCCGTGGAGCCGCGACGCCCGAAGCGCCGAGGGCCGCTGCACCGGCCGCTGCGCCTTTGAGGAACTTGCGCCGCGTAATGTGGCTAAACATACCCATTTCGTGTCTCCTTCGTCCTTTCAGCCAAGAATCGTTGCCGCTCGGTACTACGCCCAGTCGCGTTCAGGCGATGAGAGCTTCCGACTCCGCGTCGAACACCATGATGTCCTGGGGCCTGTAGTAGAGCGTGATCGGCTCGTCTGGCGCCCATGAGCCCTCGGCCGACGCCAGGGCCTGAAAACTCTGCCCGCCCCGGCGCAGGGTGAGGATGGAGCGCTCCCCCAGGTATTCATGGATGTCGATCGTGGCGTCGAAACTGATCGTGCCCGCTCGTGGCGTGCATAACAGGTTTTGCGGACGGATGCCAACGACATAGCGCCGGTCGTCGCGTGAGCGCAGACGGGCGGCGGTTTCGGCCGTCGGCCGCAGCGCGAGACCGTCCGCGCGCAGCACTCCCTCCCCCTCTTCCTCGACGAATCGGGCGTCGAAGAAGTTGGTCGGCGGCTCGCCGATGAAGTCGGCGACGAACCGGGTCGCCGGCGTGTCGTAGAGCTCGTCGCGCGTGCCACTCTGCACCAGGCGGCCCTGGTGCAGCACCGCGATCCGGTCGGAGAGCGCGATCGCCTCCATCTGATCGTGGGTGACGAAGATCATGGTGCTGTCGAGCGATTGATGCAGGCGCTTGAGGTCGAACAGCATCTGGAAGCGCAGGTGCCCGTCCACGTGGCCCAGCACCTCGTCGAGGATGAAGGCGGCGGGCTCCCGGATCAGCGCGCGCGCCAGCGAGACCCTCTGCTTCTGGCCGCCGGAGAGCGTGTTGGGCTGCTGGTGCAGGATGTTATCGATCTGGAGCAACCCGGCCAGCTCGCGCACGCGGCGGCGGCGCTCGGGCTTCGGAATCCCCCGCGCTTCCAGCGGGAAGCCGATATTCTCCTCGGCGCTGAAGTTCGGGTAGAGCGCGTAGTTCTCGAACGCCATCGCCACGTTCCGCTCCTGCGGATCGAGGTCGTTGACCCTGTCGCCGTTGAACAGGATCCGGCCTGACGTCGCCTTCTCCAGGCCCACGATCATGCGCAGCGTGGTGGACTTGCCGCAGCCGGACGGTCCCACGATGGAGACGAACTCGCCGTCCTCCACCACGAGGTCGAGGTCGCGGACCGCGTGCACCTGCTGGCCGCGGCCCTCGTAGACCTTGTTGACCTCGCTCAGCCTGACTTCCGCCATCGCCGTTATCCGTCGAACAGGGAGACGCCGTTCCGCATGTCGAAATAGTGCACGCGCTCGGTCCTGAGTGCGATCCTGAGCGGCTGGCCCGGCTCGATGTGCGCATCGGGCGCCGTGATCATCGTGAGCTTCGCGCCGCCGACATCGGCGACGAGCACGCCCATGGAGCCCAGCGCCTCGTAAATCTCGGCGCGCCCCTCCATCACATGCCGCCCGCCCGCATCGGCATCGTCCGCCAGCGCCTCCAGATGCTGCGGCCTGATGCCGGCGACCAGCGTCGGCTCGTTGCGTGCCTCCAGCACGGCGACGTGATCGGCGGCCAGCGGGAAGGAAAGCTCCGTCTCCTGGCTCTCCACCTGGAGTGCGCCGTCCACGCGCCGGAGCGCACAGTCGATCAGGTTGATCGGCGGCTGGCCCACGTGCTGCGCCACGAAGAGCGAGTTCGGCCGCTCGAAGATGTCCCGCGGCAGGCCGGTCTGCACCAGCCCCGCGCGCCCCATGATGCCCACCCGATCGCCGAGCGAGAGCGCCTCGGTGTAGTCGTGGGTCACGTAGATCGTCGCCACCGTACGAAGCGCCTCGAGGCGGTGGAACTGCTGGCGCAGCTCGTAGCGAATCCGCGCGTCGAGGTGGCTGATCGGCTCGTCGAGGAGGAAGACCTCGGGCCGCTTCACCAGGGTGCGGGCGAGCGAGATGCGCTGCATCTGGCCGCCCGAGGCCTCGTTCGGCCGGCGCGGCAGCAGCTCCTCGATGCGCAGGATCCGCGCCACCTCGACGATGCGCGCCTCGATTTCGCTGCGCGGCAACTTCTGCGCCCTCAGCGGGCTCGCGATGTTGTCGAAGACGCTGCGGTGGGGATAGAGCGCATAGCTCTCGAAGGTGAGCGCCACCGGCCGGTGATAGGGCGGCACGTCGGTGATGTCCTTCCCGTTCAGGATGACCCGCCCGGCATCGGGCGATTCCAGCCCGGCAACGATGCGGAGCAGCGTCGTCTTGCTGATGCCCGACGGGCCCAGGATGCAGAAGAACTCGCCGTCCTCGATGGTCAGGTCGAGCTCGTCGAGGATGGGATAGTCCCACCCCTTGCAGATGCCTTGCAGCTCCAGCCGCGCCATCTCAGCCCTTCACCACGCCGAGCGAGAGGCCGCGCACCATGTAGCGGCGCAGGATGATGAACAACACCACCGGCGGGATCATGGCGACCAGGCTGAAGGCCATCACCAGATTCCACAGCGTCTGGCTGCCGCTGGTAAAGCTCGGGATGATCACCGGGAAGGTCTTCACGTCTGTGCCGATGAACATGTTGGCGAACAGGTACTCGTTCCACGCGAAGATCCAGCACAGCATGGCGACCGCGATCATGCCGGGCCCCACCAGCGGCAGCGTGATGGTGAAGAACACCTTGAACGGCTTGTGGCCGTCCACGTAGGCCGCCTCTTCCAGCTCGCGCGGCACGTCGCGGAAGAAAACCATCATCAGCCAAACCGCGAGCGGCATGTTGAAGACCAGGTAGAGGATGATCAACGCCATGTGCGTGTCGGTGGTGCCGAACAGCTCCTCGAACAGGAAGAACATCGGCAGCAGGACCGCCACAGGCGGGAACATCCGGTTCGAAAGGATCCACATCGCCACGTTCTCGCCGCCCGACTGGCGCGGGAAGCGCGCCAGCGCGTAGCCCGCCAGCGTGCCGAAGAAGAGCGACAGGATGGTGTTGCTAGTCGCGATGATGAAGCTGTCGATCAGGGACTTGAAGTTGCCCGGCTCGTTCCAGATCGCCGAATAGTTCTCCCACACGAACACTTCCGGCCAGAACGTGGGCTCGATCCGGTTCACCTCTGCCACGTCCTTCAGCGAGGTGATGATCTGGAAGTAGAAGGGGAACATGATCAGCACCAGCCACACGCCGAGGAAGATCAGCAGCAGCAGCCGGACCAGCCTGTAGTTCTTTGCGCTCATGCCGGCGGCCTCAGGCGATCGCCTGTGCGCGCAGCACGCGCTTGAGGTAGCGCAGGAAGAGCGTGATCAGGATGATGGCGAAGAGGAAGATGATCCAGGCGTAAGCCGCTGCCTCGCCGATCTCGAACTCACGCACGCCTCGCTGATAGGCGATGTAGGCGGGCAACTCCGACGACTGCGCCGGCCCGCCCGAGGTCATGACGTAGACCTTGTCGACGAACTTGTACGCGTCCATGAAGCGGATGATGAAGGCGATGGCGATGACTTCCTTCAACATCGGCAGCGTGATGCGCCTGAGGGTGAGGAAGGGCGAGGCGCCGTCCACCCTTGCCGCTTCGTAAATGGAGGGCGGCAGGCCCAATCGCCCGCTGAAGACAATGAGGAAAGGCAGCGAGGTCCATTCCCATATGTCGGCGATGGTGATGGTCCAGAGCGAGACGCCGATCTGGAACCACTCGATGTGCGCCTGGATCAGGCCGATATCGAGAAGCGCCTGATTGATCGCGCCGTTCGACGGGTTGAAGAGGAAGCGCCACAGCACACCCACGATCGAGGGCGGCAGCATCATGGGCATCACGAGGATGACCAGGATCACCAGCCTTGCGGCGTTGTTGCGCACGCAGTGGTGCAGGATGAGCGCGAGTGCGGTGCCGATCACCACCTGAAGTACGGCACCGAAGAAGAGATACTGGATCAGGTGCACCACCGAGCCGTGGAAGCGGTCTGAGGTGAGCACCCGCTCAAAATTTGTGAAACCGATCAGCCCGTAGTCGCCCTTGAACAGGCTCACCATGTTGATGTCGTGAAAGGCGTAATACGCCATCTGCACGGTGGGATAGGCGACGATGAAGAGAAGCACCGCGATGGGAATGCCGACCATGACCCGCGGCACCCAACGGTTCACGATCAGCGAGCGCGCGCTGCCGCGCTTCTTTTTGAACCAGTCGGGGAGCTCGTCGTCCTGCCAGTGGCGGATCGTCGCGGCCGACACGGTGTAGTCGCTGCCGCTCCGCGTCGGCCCCTCGCCTGTGCTTACCGCCACGCGTCAGTGCCCGTTTCGGATGTCCGCCGGGGCAACTGGATTGGGGGCGGCACTGCCCCGCGCGCAAGCTCGTGGGCGCGTGCCCGATGACACGACCGTCGCCGGCCGATACCGGTCAGTCACAATCCCTCCCTCGTCCGCAGCCGGCCGGCCGCGTCGCTCTCCTCGCTGCCAGTACTTGACCCGCTCATCCGGGGGAGTCAAGCGAGGCACGCGTCCGCGCTTTGGGCCCCTCGGGCGCGCACCGAAGCGCCGCCTGTATCACGCAATCCTGTCTACTGATCCCGACAAATCGGTTAGGTTCCGACGCCATGACCAAGGGAATCGCCGTCGCGCCCGAGCGCCCGGCCGACCGGGCCATGTCGTTCGAGCGCCATCTGATTCGGACCGCCCGGTTCGCCGGCCCGGTGATCCTCGCGCGCGCGGGCCTGCTCGTGATGGTCGCGATCGATTCCGCCATGCTGGGCCACTACGGCACCGCATCGCTCGCCTATTACGCGGCGGCGAACGCCGCCCAGGTGGTCATGATCCTGATCGGCGTGGGCCTGCTGCAGGGCACGGTGATCTTCGTCTCCCAGGCGCACGGCGCGCGCGACCACGCCGCCTGCGGCACCTATTGGCGCGTGAGCTTCGTCCACGGCGCGTTCCTCGGCGTCGTCATGGGCCTCGTCTGTCTGCTCGGGCGCTATACCCTCGACGCGACTGGCCAATCGCCCGAAGTCGTCAGCGGCGGCGGCCGCGTGCTCGACATGATCGCCTGGGGCTCGCCGCCGCTAATGTTGTGGGTGGTGTGCACCCACTTCCTGGAAGGGCTCAGCCGACCGATCCCCGGCATGCTGGTCATGTTCGGCGCAGTGCTGCTCAACGCGCTGCTCAACTGGATCCTCATTTTCGGCAACCTGGGCAGCCCGGAGATGGGGGCGGAGGGCGCCGCCATCGCGACCTCGCTGGTGCGCTGGGTCATGTTCGGCGCTCTGCTGCTCGTCGTGCTGCGCCAGCCCGATGCCCGCGCGCTCGGCATACATCGGCCCGTCACCGACTTCTGGGCGATCTCGAAGCGGCTCAGGCGCATCGGCTATCCGCTCGGCGCCGCGCGGGGGTTCGAGACCGCGGCGTTCGCCGCGCTGGTCATGTTCGCCGGGCATCTTGGCACGGTCTCCCTCGCCGCCTATCAGATCGGCTACAACCTAATCGGGCTCGTCTTCATGGTCGCCATCGGCACCGCAGGCGCCAGCATGGTCCGGGTGGGCAACGCGGTCGGCCGGCGCAACGCCACCGATGTCGTGCGCGCGGGCTGGGCGGGCGTCCTGCTCATCGCATGCTTGATGGCCTGTTTCGCTGGGCCGTTCCTCGGCCTCGGTCTGCCGCTCGCGAAGCTCTACACCGACGATCCGGCGGTACTGCCGCTCGCTGCGTCGCTCATCGGCATTTGCGGTATCATTCTGGTGTTCGACGGCATGCAGGCGGTGCTGATGGGCGCGCTGCGCGGCGTCGCCGACGTTTGGGTGCCTCCGGGTCTTCAACTCATCTCCTGGTGGTGCATCACGGTGCCCATCGGTTACGCGTTGGCCTTTGTGGCGGGGATCGGCGTGGACGGCCTGATGTGGGGCATTCTGGCGGGTGCGCTCAGCGCCAGCATATTCCTCTCGGGCCGCTTCCTCGCCGTCGCCCGGCGGCCGATCGCCCGCTACTGACCTGACCTGCTGGTCCGGCGCCCCAAAATCGCCACACTGAGGCCATACTTGGGGCGACCGCAGGAGGAGGAGGGATCAAGGTGCCTGCGACCATCGCACTCGTCGACGACGACCAGCACCTGCTCACCTCGGTCACCATGGCGCTCGAGGCGGAGGGCTTCGTCGTCCGCCCCCACAGCGACCCGGTGAAGGCGCTACAGGACCTGCTGAGCCGGCCGGTCGATCTCGCGGTGCTCGACATCAAGATGCCGCAGATGGACGGCCTGGAGCTGCTCGCCCGGCTGCGGGAGCATTCGTCGCTCCCCGTGGTGTTCCTGACCTCGAAGGACGCCGAGGACGACCAGCTCTACGGCCTCAGCCAGGGTGCTGACGACTACATTACCAAGCCCTTCTCGATCCGCCTGCTGGTCGGCCGCATCCGGGCGATCCTGCGGCGCGCCGAGCCGGCGAGGAGTGCCGACGGGACTGCGCTCATGGTGCGGGGTGCGCTGGTGCTGGACGAGGACCGCCACCTCTGCACCTGGCAGGGCAAGGCCCTCGCCCTCACGGTGACCGAATTCCTGCTGTTGAAGGCGCTGGCCCAGCGACCGGGCCACGTCAAGAGCCGCAACCAGTTGATGGATGCCGCCTACGGCGACCAGATCTACGTCGAGGACCGCACCATCGACAGCCACGTCAAGCGCATCCGCAAGAAGTTCAGGGCCATCGATCCGGCCTTCTCGCAGATCGAGACGCTCTATGGTGTCGGCTACCGATACACCGCGCCGTGATCGGGCCGAAGACGATCTGAAAGCGGCGCCGGCCACTCCGCAGGCGGACGTCGGGCGCAATCGGCGGCCGCGCTTCGGCTTGCCGCTCACGGCCCGGATACTCGCCATCAACGTCATGGCGCTGGGGGTGTTGGTCTCGGGCTTCTTCTATCTCGACCAGCTCCAGCGCGACCTGATGGACGACAGGCTGGACGCGGTGGCGCGCGAAGCCACCCTGCTGGCCGCTGCGCTCGGCGAAAACGCGGTGGATACCGCCAATCCGTCGGGGGCGGGTCTCGACCCCTCCGCTGCCGCGACGCTCGTTCACCGCCTCAATCTGCCGGTCGATACGCGCGCCCTGCTGTTCAACGCCGACGGAAGCCTCGCCGTCGATTCGTGGCAGCTGCCCATGGCGCCGGTGCAGACCGCGGAATTGCCGCCCCCGGAGGAAGGCCGTGGGGTCTTCGGCCGCGCGGCGGACGCAGCTTACGAGTGGATCACCGCACGGCTGCCGCCGCGCACCACTGTGCCTCTCTATCTGGAGCCGATCGAGCCGCAGGCGGCGGACTTCCCGAAGGTGCTGAGCGCTCTCGAAGGCGCGCCCGCGCGCGCCATGCACCGAACGCAAGACGCCCGTCTGGTCGCCGTCGTGGCCGCACCGATTCAGCCGTTCCGCCGCGTGCAGGGCGCCCTGCTCCTGGTGGCGGATGCGAACGACGTGCTGGAGAGCGTCCGCAACGCCCGCTTCACCATCCTGCAGGCGTTCTGCATCGCGCTCGGCATCACCATCCTCCTCAGCCTCTACTTCGCCGGCACCATCACCCGGCCCGTGCGCCGCCTTGCGCGGGCGGCGGAGCGGGTGCGCGCCGGCGGCGGACGCAAGGTGGCGATCCCCGACTTCACGGCGCGGAACGACGAGATCGGGCGGCTCTCCGGCGCGCTGCGGGACATGACCGAGGCGCTCTGGGTGCGCATGGACGCGATCGAGCGCTTCGTCGCCGATGTCGCGCACGAAGTGAAGAATCCGCTGAGTTCCGTGCTGACGGCCGTCGACACCGCCCGACGCGTCGACGACGAGGAGAAACGCGCGAAGCTGCTTGCGCTCGTCGGCGAGGACGTGAAGCGGCTCGACCGGCTGCTGAGCCAGATCGCCGATGCCTCCAAGATCGACACCGAGCTGTTCCGCGCCCGGCTGGAGCCGGTCGACCTTCGCGCCATGCTGACGACGCTCGCGGAGATGCAGGGCGCCGCCACCTCGACGGGCGAGGGCCCCGCCGCGCTGCGCGTCGAGGTCGAGGGCGACGGTCCGTTCACGGTGCACGGCGTCGAGGACCGCCTCGCCCAGGTGCTGCAGAACCTCGTCAGCAATGCCCGCTCGTTCAGCCCGCCGGGCGGGACGATCGCGCTCGGCCTGCGCCGGGAGGGCGCCGCGGTGATGGTCAGCGTCCACGATGACGGCCCCGGCGTGCCGGCCGGCATGGAGGAGGCGATCTTCCGGCGCTTCTACACCGACCGCCCGGAGGGCGAGCCCTTCGGCGCCCACTCCGGCCTCGGGCTCAGCATCTCGCGCCAGATCGCAGAGGCCCACGGCGGCCGGCTGAGCTGCGTCAACCGGCGCGACGGGGCGGGCGCCATTGTCGGCGCGAGCTTCCGTCTGGAGCTTCCTGCCGCCGGCTCCCTTCGGCCAGCCGATTCCCGCTAAGCGCGCCGATTAGTGGACGCTGAGCGGCTCCAGTTGGTGCTGGCGGGCCGCGGCGAACGCGATCTCGCGGTCCGGCGCGACGCCAAGGAGACGGCCGTCCGGCGCGTGGATGCCGTAGGCGGCGGAGCCGTCCACGAACACTTCCCGGATGTAGGCTTCGTTGCCGGAGAGGAAGTGCACGTATTCCTTCCGCTCGCCGGCAGTCGCAGTCGCCCGATCGCCATCATTCATGACCATCCTCCTTGGGCTGTGGCGTGGAGGCCGCAGCAGCGCCCGCCGCGCCGGTTACGTTCGACGCTCCTCCCTCAGTCATTGCCCGCCCCGTCGCCGCTCCTGATCGCGACGGTTCGCACGATCTCGGGCATGGCGTGGCGGGTCAGCTCGATGTGAAGCAAGCCGCTGTCGAGGCGCGCACCGCCGATCTCGATTCCGTCCGCGAGCAGGAACGTACGGTGGAACTGGCGCGCGGCGATGCCCTGGTACAGGTAGACGGCGCCGTTCTCCTCCGCCTGCCGGCCCCTGATGTGCAGCTCGTTGCGTTCGACGGTGACGTCGAGGTCGTCCTCGTCGAACCCCGCCACGGCGAGGCTGATGCGCAGCCGCTCATCCCCCAGATGCACCACGTTGTAAGGGGGATAGCCCTCGGTCGAGGAGCGGCTGAGCCTGTCGACCACCGCTTCCAGGCGGTCGAAGCCTAGCAGGAGAGGGCTGTTGAACGGTGAAACTCGTGTCATCGCCTTGCCCTCCTCCGTCGAGCGAGTGTCCCCGGGTGCACCCGGCAGCGGCGCGCGCCCTAAAGCGATCGATCGCGGGAGCCCTTGTGCGGCCGGCCGCTTCTCATACCTCCATGTGGGAAGTGCGCTGGCCTGAATCAAGCCATTTTGGCGTACAGATTACTCTGTATTTCAGAGTTAAATCGCGTATACTGCCCGTCGTCACTGGTTCGGAGGCGTGGAAAGAGCCATGAGCGTAAGCAAGGACGACGCCCAGTCGGCACTGCACGACATCGAGACGACGGAACGTCGCAGCCGCACGCTCTTCGGGTACGGAGTGGCGAGCCCGTACCTGCTGCTGTGGGGTGCTCTATGGATCGTCGCCGGCACCGCGGACGCCCTCTCAACCGCGAATCCGGGCATCGTCTGGGGCGCGGTCGATATCGCCGGCTTCCTCGGCACCGCCTTCCTGATCGTCAGACATGGGCGGCGCTGCAGCGAGCCGGGCGATCGCGTGCGCCTCCTCCGTTACGTGGGGTCAGCCGCCGCGCTCGCGGCATTCATCGGGCTCACTCTGATGATCTTCGCGCCGATCTCGGGCGGCAAGGTGCTGATGTATTTCACCCTGATGGTGGCGACGGTCTACGCCATCGTCGGGTGCTGGGTTGGCCTGCGTTATGCGGCCGTGGGGGTCGCAATGGCGGGCATTGCCGTCGGAGTCTTCGTCCTCGCGCCCGCGCACCTGAGCTTGATCGTTCCGTTTGTCGGCGGCGCCGCCCTCATCCTCGGCGGCCTCTGGATGCGGCGTGCCTGATGAGTGCGCCCGATGAGATCGTTCACCAGTCGACTCGGCTCAAGATCATGTCGGCGCTGAACGCCCTGCCCCGCCGCGAGATGTTGGAATTCGTCCGGCTCAAGGCGATCACCGGCGCCACCGACGGCAATCTCGGATCCCACCTCACGACCCTGGAGAAGTCGGGCTACGTGACCGTGGTGAAAGACTTCGTGGGCAAGCGGCCGCGCACCCGCGTCCGCATGACGGCGCCGGGGCGGCGCGCCTTCCAAAGCCATGTCGCCTACCTGCGCAACATTCTGGAGGGCGAAGGCGCCGGCGCCTGAACGAAAGGGAGAGACGACATGCGCATCATGACGAACCGTGCGCGCCGGGGCGGTCCCGTCCTCGGCCTTATCGCACTGCTGGCGGCGCTCGTTTTCACCCTGCCGGCTGAAACGCAAGAGCCGGAGCGCTTCGACGAGAAGGTCCGGGAACTATTCTTCGCCGGCTTCGCCGGCAACGAGGACGCGCTGCAACGAGGCATGGCGATCGTCGGAGAGACTCTCACAGCCGAGCCGGATCATCCGGGCGCCCTCTCCTGGCAGGCATCGGGTTGGTTCTTCCAGTCCGGCATGGCGTTCACGCAGGGCGATTGGGAAACGGGCATGGCGCTCTTCGACAAGAGCCTCGCTCAGTTCGATCGCGCCGTGGCGCTCGCGCCCGACAGTTTTCAAACGCTGATCCCGCGAGCGGCGACCCTCCTCGGTGCCGCGCCGTACGTCACACACGCTCCGACGCGCAACGAGTTCCTGGAGAAGGTGGTCGGTGACTACACCAAGGTTCTGGAACTTCAAGAGCCCTATTTCGACTCCCTCGCGGTGCACAGCCGGGGCGAGTTGCTGGGCGCACTTGCGGAGGCTCTTTGGTTGCAGGAGAAACGCGATGAGGCCCAAGTCTATCTCGGCCGCATCATCACCGAGCTGCCGGACTCCCAGTACGCGCTCATGGCGCAGCGCCAGCTCGACAACCCGGAGACGAGGACTCAACTGACCTGCCTTGGCTGCCACAAGTACTGAGGCGGAGGCCGGCAGAGCGCTCCAGAAGACGACCCCGACCGATCGAGGAGGTAACCGAGCCATGGCAGTTCATGCTCTCTCGCGGCTGATGATCGCCGCGGCACTCATGCTCGCCTGCTTGGCCTACGAGGCCACCGGCCCCAGCACGGCCACGACCGCACCCACCGAGCTGGAGGGTTTCAACGAAACCGCCCGGGAACTCTTCTCCGCGGGCTTCGCCGGCAACCAGGAGTCGCTGGAGCGCGGCATGGCGCTCGTGGAAGAGACGCTGAAGGCGGACCCGGACCATACGGGTGCCCTGGTCTGGCAGGCGTCGGGCTGGATTTTCCAGTCTCGCGAGCACTTTCGTCAGGGAGACAGGGATACGGGACGTGCGTTATTCGCCAAGGGCGTGGCGCAAATGAATCGTGCCGTCGCGCTTGCCCCAGACAGCCTGCAAACGCTGATTCCGCGGGCTGCGGTCATGCTGTGTTCCGCTCCGCACATTCCTGACGCTACGACCCGCACCAGGTTCTTGGAGACCGCGGCCGGCGACTACGCGAAGATTCTCGAAATTCGATCGCCCGATTTCGACACTCTCTCGATGTTCACCCGCGGCGAGCTGCTGGGTGCACTCGCCGAGGCCCTGTGGCGGCTGGAGAGGCGCGAGGAAGCGGGAGTCTATCTTCACCGCATGATCGACGAGCTCCCGGACTCTCCCTACTCGCTGATGGCGCTGAAACAGCTCGACAACCCGGAGACCACCGCGCGGCTCACCTGGTTCGGCTGCGACTGAACCCAAGAAGCTTCGGAAGACGGAAGAATGCTCGCTCGAACTCTCTCACGGCTGCTGATCGGCGCGGCGCTTGTCTTGACCTGCGCGGCCTCGACCACAACCGGCGGTGGCACGGCGGCGGCCACGCCCGCCATTCCTCTGATCAGCGAGCACCACTACTTCGACCATCATTGGTACGTGTGGCTTCCCCGCCATCCGACCTTTGAGGCCGTCGAGGTCATGTCCATCGACGCGCCGTTCAATCCTTACAAGCTGGTCTGGGTCTTCTTCACCGAACGCGAGGGAGCGAAGCGCCAGCACCACTTCATGAGCGATCGCCGAATTGCCGAGGCTGTCGACGACTTCCACTACCGGGAGATCGACTACCGACGCACCGGCGAGGCAGGAGAAGGACAGGGCGTGCACGTGTCCCTCACCGGACTTGACGGTGTTCCGTTCGAAATCGAGATCGATGCCGAGGGCCTGCCGTTGACGAAGGTTGGTGCGGGTCTGACGAATCAATCGGGCCACTCGGCCGACCTATTGGTCTTGCTGTTCCACCGGGAGCGCACTGCGGTGACAGAGCGCAACAGAGTCGTGATTGACGGCCACGACTTCTCCTTCCGCGCGGGAGACGACCCCGAGGGGAAACACCGATTCGTAGCGGCCTACAGCGCAGCAATTCAAATCGTCACCTTTCCCTTCGATCGGTGGTCTTTCACGGTGGATGAAGCGCGCCTCGTCGATAAAGCGGCCGGCCTCTCCTTCGACGTCAAGCAACGGACGGGCGGCATCGATCTCTTTGCGGTCATGCCGGGCTATCAGAGCCGCGCGGCGATCGAGCTGAACTCTGAGGGCGCCCTGGAGCGGTACCGCCACGATGTAGGCGGGCACCGCATAGTCATATCGTTGGACGAGCCCCTGCCGCTCACCGGCCCGGCTCCGCAGACGGCCAGCCGCTTTTCCATCCTGATGGATCCCGACGAGCCTGTCGCGGGCGGCCGGGTCGACTCCGAACCCACCGAAAGCGGCCGGCGCTTGTCCTGGACAATCGACACGCCGTCATGGGCGGCCGGCTATCCCTTTGAATCCCTGGTGGAGCGGCAGGACGGCGGGCTGACGCTGACAATACGCTCAACGCGACGGTCCGACTGACTCGCGTCCGCCGGCCCGGCTGTGGCCGGCGGGCCGGACGGCCCAGGCCACAATGCGGTTCTCGGCTCAACGCCTTGCGCAGGGTGTTGAACTGTGAGGTGATTGCCGTCGTAGAACAATAGGGAATTAATTGGATCGAATCGCCCGAACGAACTGAAGTGATCGACGCACCGCCTGATGCGTGCCGGACTGGAGTGAGAATGCAAGAGATCACCAGCGGCCTAATTATAGGTTCAATCGCGGGCATCGTTGCGGGTGTTGCCAGCACAGCGATCATTAGCCTTTGGCGGCACCAGGTGAAGCGCCTCACGCGGAAAGAGCAAATCCGCTTCATTCGGAGCGAGCTGCTACGCCATTTCAACCGCATGCAGTCTGTCGAGGTTCCAAGTCCTGCTCCAGACGGAACGCAGTTATCTGCGGACAATGTAAGGTTTGCGCATTTTCGCGCATGGCAGCGAGAATTTCGTGCACATCTTCTCCACAGGACAACCGCCCTAACCTACGAGCAATTGGCGGAACTTCAGGTCGCGATGGAACAAGCGGATAGCTTGATGGAGGATTTGACACTCAAGAAACACTTAATAGTGCCCCATACATTGGTTGCAAGTCTTTACAAAAGTTTCTCCGATCTGAAATGGCTCGACTTGCGCCATGATATGACGTAATGCGGCTTATCCAATTGAGTTTTGGTCCCGGCGCGACTCATTTTTCTCCAGTTTATTTGAGTGAGCAGTTCCCAATAACATCAAGTCCATCCCTGCCGTTTGGAGGATGGGCATCGAAGTGAAGCCGAGATAAAGCGCCGCCCCGGCTGTGGGCGGCGGGCCGATGTGGCATGGTGGCGCGAGCGAACGAATCCGCCGCCTGCGCTTATTGACACTCTCGAAACGGGGAGACGCCAGACGGGCGGCGTAGGGGAGCAGGCCGCCCGCCATGAGCACGCAGCCGACTGACCAGGCTGGCGGTCGCGCCATCGGGCGCACCTGGGAAGGCGTACTCCTGATGGTCTTCACCTGCGCCTGCTTCGCCGGCATGTCGGCGGCGATCCGCCACATCTCGGCGGAAGTCTCGGTGTTTCAGATCGCCTTCATCCGCAATAGTATCGGCACCCTGATCCTGGTGCCCTTCATGTTTCGCGTGGGCTTCGGCTCGTTCAGCCCGGGCCGTTTCAAGCTCTTCGCGGTCCGCGCCGTGATCGGCGTCTTCGCCATGTGGGCCTGGTATTCGGCACTGCAGATCACGCCGCTCGCCGAGGCCATCACGCTGAACTTCACGGTCTCTCTCTGGATGATTCCTGTCGCCATCCTGATGCTGGGCGAGCGTGTCGGCCCGCGCCGCTGGATCGCCACCGTCGTGGGCTTCGCCGGCGTCCTGATCGTCCTGCAACCGGGCGCGGAGACCATGTCGGTCGGCGGCCTGCTCGCGATCTTCGCGGCACTGATGTTCGCCACCTCGATGGCGCTGGTGCGCCTGCTCGCGCGCTCGGAATCGCCCCTGGCCATCGTCTTCTACATGAACCTGATCATGACCCCCCTCTCGCTCGGCCCCGCGCTCTGGTGGTGGCAGATGCCGACGATGGAGCAGCTCGGCTGGCTTCTGGGTATCGGCTGCGTGCTCACGATCGCGCACTTCTCGATGGCGCGCGCGCTCTCGATTATGGAGGCGACAGCGATCGTGCCCCTGGATTTCACCCGCCTTCCCTTCGCAGTCCTGATCGGCTGGTTCGCCTTCGGCGAGTTTCCCGGTATTTGGACCTGGGTCGGTGCGGTCTTCATCGTGGCGAGCGCGGTCTACATCGCCCGCCGCGAGGCACTCCTCGGCCAGCGCCGCCCCGGCGCCATCATCCCGTAGGTACGCGCCGACGCGCCTTTTGCCTGCACTGGCGTTTTGCTATGTAGGCGCCCGGATTTCGGAGGGAGCTGGACATGAACATCAGCGGGCAAACGGCGATCGTCACCGGCGGCGCGTCGGGGCTTGGCGAGGCGACGGCGCGGCAGCTCGCCGCCGCCGGCGCCAAGGTCGGCATCCTCGACATGAACGAGGAGCTGGCGCAGAAGGTCGCAGCCGAGATCGGCGGCGCGGCAGCGGTCTGCGACGTGGTGGATGCGGCGAGCCACGAGGCCGCCGTCGCCCAGGTGCGCGACGCGCTCGGGCCCGCGCGCATCATGGTCGCCTGCGCCGGCATCGCGCCGGGCGCCAAGCTGGTCGGCCGGGACGGCAGCGCGAGCCCGCTGGAAAAGCTCACCCGCGCGATTCACGTCAACCTGATCGGCACGATCAACTCGTGCCGGCTCGCCGCCGCCGACATGGCTGCCATGGAGCCGATGGCGGACGACGAGCGCGGCTGCATCGTCACCACCGCCTCGGTCGCGGCCTTCGAAGGCCAGATCGGCCAGCTCGACTATGCGGCCTCGAAGGGTGGCGTCGCGGCGATGACGATCCCCATGGCGCGCGAGCTGGCCCGCGACGGCATCCGCGTCAACTGCATCGCGCCGGGCCTGATGGACACGCCGATGATGGCCGGCCTCTCCGAGCCGGTGAAGCAGTCCCTGCTGGAAACGACGGTCTATCCGAAGCGCCTCGGCACCGCCGACGAGTACGGCGCGCTCGCCGTGCACATCGCCCAGAACACCTTCATGAACGGCTCGGTGATTCGCTTCGACGGCGCGCTCCGCATGGCGCCCAGGTAACACCCGGGGACCGACAGCCGGCGGCCCCAAAGCCTTCGGCTAGTCGGGAGACCAAGGCGCGATCCGGGTCTCCCAGGCAGCACTGTCCGCCGGGCTGAAGAGCTTGAGCGTGAGGTCGATGCGGGCGAACTTCCAGGCGCCCTCCTCCTTGCGCAGCCGAGAGTCGTACCAGCCGCCGATCCAGGTATCCCGGGTCGGCCCGCCCTCCTCCGGCGTCACCTTGCCGAGCTCCCACAGATAGTGGTTGCTGGTCGCGCTCCGGCCGTCCTGCGCCACCTCCACGGTCGGCTGGGTCATGTAGTGGATGGCCCAGGGCATGAAGGTGGTGCAGTTGGGGCGGATATCGCGGACGATTCCTTCCCGCGTCTCCCAATGCCCGATGCCCTCGCAGTGCCACACAGCGTCCTCGGTGAAGAGCGGCGCGACCAGCGCGGGGTCGCCGTTGTGATCCACTGCCTGGGCGTAGCGCGCGATCAGCTGGTTGATCGCCTCGATGTCCTCGAGGCGCTGCAGCCTCTCTTCGATACCCACGGCCGCCTCCCGCGGCGTTAGCCCTTCCAGGGCGGGATCGGCGTCTCCCACGTCTGGGCGCTGGCGGGGCTCAGCAGCTTCAGAATCAGTTCGATGTGGACGAACTTCCAGTCACCGCCTTCCTTGCGGAACTTCGACTCGTACCAGCCGCCGATCCAGGTGTCCTGGTCGGGGCTGCCGTCCTCCTGCACCGCCTTGGCGAGCTCCCAAAGATAGTATTCGCCGGTGGCGGTCTGGCCGTCGTCCGCCACCTCGATGATCGGCTGGGTGGCGTAGTGCAGCGCCCACGAGAGCACCTTGGTGGAGGTCTCGTGCAGACCCTCGACGATACTGTCTCGGCCCTCCCAACGCCCGATCCCCTCGCAGTTCCAGACCGCGTCCTCGGTGAAGCAAGGCGCCATCAACGCCGGATCGCCATTCTTGTCCGCCGCCGTCATGTAGCGGGCGATGAGCTGCTTGATTGCCTCGATATCTTCCAGGCGCTGAAGGCGTTGTTCGACGGACATGGTCTGATTTTCCCTTGGCTGTTCAGGTTGTTCGTTCAGTTTGCGACGCGTTTGGGCGGCGCCGGCGCCTCCGCCGGCTCCTTGCAGCCGACAGGGCAGCACCGCCCCGGCTGGCGGTCGCGGCTTTCCGCCCCGCTCTCGTCGGCGAGCACCCCCCGGTCGAGCAGCTTCTCTACCAGCGCCACCTTGTCCTCGATCGGGTAGCTGCGGAAGATTTCGAGCCCGGTCGCCTGCGGCGAGCCGCCGCCGTGCAGGCTGATGACCGAATACCAGCCGGCGGTGCCGGAGGCGGTCAGGTCCTCGATCAGGCGCGCGACCTCCATGCGCTCGCCGTAGGGCAGGTCCTCCCTCCCCTTCAGCATCTCGGCGAGCGTTCCCGCGGTTGCCGGATTGTGGTCCTCGTCCGGCCCCGGCAGGGCCACTACCAGCCCGCCCGAGACCTCGTGGGCGATGCGGTGCATGTCGTAGATCTGTGTGGACAGCAGCAGCTTGCCGATGTTCGCGAACACGCGGTCCGGCTCGACGCAGCCGGAGCCGTCCGCCACGGCGTAGACCGAGCTTGCGACGCCGCAGGCATAAAAACCCTCGACGATCTTGATCAGCTCCACCATGCGGTCGCGTAAGTGAGACGTGCTCTCGACCTCGAGCCCGTTGGCCTCGGCCATCAGCACGCCCGCGCCGATCAGCAGGTCGCCGAAGCCCGCGCGCGCGCCGATGCACGAGTGCCGGTGGTGGGTCGCGTAGGCCTGGGTGAGTGATTGCGAGTGCTCCCACTCGCCAGCCAGGAACACGCGTTCCCAGGGCACGAACACGTCGTCGAAGATCACCACGCCGGTCGATTGGCCGTAGCGGGCGCTGAACGTGGCCGCCTTCTCTCCCGGCCGGCCTGCCGGCCGCGCGACCACGGTGACGCCGTCCGCATCAACCGGCACCGCGCAACACACGGCAAAGTCTTTGTCGTCCTCGGTCATGTTGCGGCAGGGCATGACCAGGTATTCGTGGACGTAGGGCGCGGCGGTGACGATCGCCTTCGCTCCCCGGATGACGATGCCGTCGGGCCGGCGCCGGGCGATATGGACGTATGAGTCGCGCACGGCCTGGGCATGAGGGCGGCGCGAGCGGTCGCCCTTGCCGTCGGTCATGGCGACGCCGAGGGTGAGGTCCTCCGACTGCACCCGGTGGAGGTAGGCGAGGAAGCGCTCGTGCAGCGCGCTGCCGGTCTCCTGATCGATCCGCCAGGTCGTCTGGTGGATGGCGTTGAGGCCGTCCTGGGTCAGGTAGCGCTGGGCGCAGCCGGTGTACTGGCAGACGAGGCGCACCGCCTCCAGCTTGTGGAGCTGATCGGTGGTCGAGCGGTTGATGTGGAGGAAGCGGTGGACCTCGGCGCCGGTGCTCTCCTCGACTGCCGCCATCGTGTGGCGGTGTCGCTCATCGCGCGCGAAGTCGTACACGAGACCGAGCGCCGCGACTCCAGGCCCGAAGCGGGGCTCGTCCGCGACCGATGCGACCTCGTCGCCATCGACATAGACCTTGGGCGTGAGCCGCCTGAGCGACTCCCGGTATTCCTCGCCGGACATCAGCATCCCGCGTCTCCCGTTCAGCCGGCCTGCGCGTCCCTCTGCCGAATGGCCTCGGCCATCCGCAGGACCCGCTCGGCCTTCTCGTAGATCGGGTAATCGACGAAGTAGCCATCCACCTGGATGGAGGCCGACCCCGCAGCCTCCGCCTTCCTGAAGGCGGCCACGTGCTTCTCCGCCTGGGTCACGGCCTCGGCGCTCGGCGTGAACACCCGGTTCACCGGCTCGACTTGCTTGGGGTGGATGCAGAGCTTGCCCTGAAAGCCGAAGCTGAGCGCGGTCTGGGCCGAGCGCTCCAGGTTCTCGTCATCCGCGAGGTCGATGAAGACCGTATCGACCGGCGCCTCCAGCCCGCCGACTCGGGAGGCCAGCACAATTGACGCGCGCGCATGCGCAAGCTCGGCCTCGGCCCCGGTCCAGACCATGCCCATGTCGCGGGTGTAGTCGCCGGCCCCGAACGAGAGCCGCCTCACCCGCGACTCCGCGCCGGCGATCGCCTCGGCGGCGGCGACGCCCTGGCCTGTCTCGATGATCGGCAGCAGATCGATCGCGCCCTGCTCGAGCCCCCGGTCGCGCTCCAGCTGGCAGAGCAGCCAGTCCACCGTCTCCAGCTGGCCGGGCGCCTCGACCTTGGGCAGCAGGATGCCGTCCACCCCCGCCGCAACCACAACCTGGAGATCGCCATAACAATAATCGGTATCGAGCCCGTTCACCCGCACGTAGCCGAGGCAGGGGCGCGGGGCCTGTAGTGCCTCGACCACCACCGCCCGCGTGGCCGCCTTCTCCGCCGCAGCCACCGCATCTTCGAGATCGAGCACCACCGCGTCGGCGCCGGCGCCAAAGACCTTGGCGACCTTGCGCGGGTGATTGCCGGGCGCGAACAGATAGGTGCGGTGCAGCTTCATGGGAACTCGCAAGAGGCTCGGGCCAAACAACCACAGCCCCTTGCCCCGATCAAGGCGGCCAGCACGGGCGGCAGAGATATTCCCGCTCGGTCATCGAAATGCCGAAGAAAGTGCGTATCCGTTACGAGAAACAAATCTTTACAATTCTTTTCGCCGCCGAAATGGCATGCTTCTTGATCTTGCGACTCGATTTGCCAACGATGCCGATGACAGCTCGTGTAACCACCTCAGTCAGCCAGGGCGCCACGCCAAAGGCCGCCCATCAGAACGGGAGGATGGCGATGATGCAGAGCTGGAAACAGCGTCTCTTTGGGACAATCGCGCTCGTCGCTGCCATCGCGCTGGGCTCGACCATGGTGGCGACGTCCGCCCGCGCGGATCACCAATGGTCGTGGGAAGGAGCGATCGTGGGCGGCGTCATCGGCGGATTGCTGGGTTCGACGACCGGAAAGAGGTCGAAGCACCGCAGCGGGGTTAGCGTCGGCGTGACCTTGGGATATCCGTACGACGGTCCCTACATCGTCCATCGTCACCACGGCGGATGGCATCAGCACTCTAGGCACCATCGACACGGATGGAGTTTGTGGCTGGAGCATCCGGGACCCAGGCACATTCATCCTCTGCGCTACCGCGATCGCCAGTGGCATGCCCCGCGACTCCATCCGCAGCCCTGGTACGCGCATCCGCAGCGACGCCAGCATCGCCAGTGGCACGGCCCACAGGTTCATCAGCAGCCCCGGCACGTGCATCCTCCACAGCACCGGCACCACCACCTGCACAAGCAGCGGGCGCACGTGCAGCCCCGCTACCTTCATCCTGAACGGCATCGGCATGGCCATGACCACAGGTGGTAACGGCCACGCGCTCACGCCCTGATCGAGCCGGAGCATCCTATTCGGGGTGGAACGCCATCTCGCCGTACCAGGCGCGGGCGCTCTGCCCGCAGTTGTCGGCATCGGTCATGACCGCGATGCCTTCGAGTTCGTCCACCTCCATGTCGAAGAGGCGGAGGAAGTCGGCGCGGACGTCCCGCCGATGGGTCCGCCAGGTGCCCGCCTCGGCATCCCCGGTATCCATCGCGACCATCATCACCTTTGAGGTGAAGGGGTTGGGCCAGCTCTCGCCCACCTCCGCCCGGTTGGCCCAGACGTAGCTGATTGCCCGCGGCAGCGCGAACATTCCCTCGCCGGGCGCGACCACGTAGACCCGTGCAGCAAAATCGTCGCCGTCCTTGATCCGCTCGTCATCCAGCACAAGCGGCTTCTCGATCCGCCAGCTCCACTCCAGGATCGGCTTCGCCCCGATGTCGATCTCCCGCTCGAGATAAAAACTCGACGCCGTGGCATTGCTGTCTGCCTCAAGCACGCGCTGGCCGTCCATCCTGACGACCCGATAGCGGGTCTCGCCCTCGAACTCTTCGATCTCCCAGCCCCTGTCATTGCCGGGAGAGGGCCACGCCAGCACCAGCGGCTCGGCGTGCGCGGGCAGCGCAGCCAGCATCAAAACAAGCAGAAATGGCGCACAGCGTTTCACGACACGACGGCAGAGAATATGAGTGTCCCTCCTCAAGCTCCGAAAGCTGCCCGAAAGCCCGCCCTCGGGCAATGCCGCGACCGCAGCGATCGCAGCGCCAGCGGACATCCCCTCGTCCGCGCGAGCGCTCGGTCCCGGGCTTCGGCGCCATGGCGCGCGCGGCGGACACGGGGTATGTCGGCGCCAACCCAGAGCGAACCCGCGCATGGAGGCGACCCATGAAGCTCGAAGGGATCAGGGTGCTGGACCTCTCCCGCTTTCTGCCCGGCCCGCATCTCGCGATGATGATGGCCGACCACGGCGCCGACGTGATCAAGGTCGAGGACCCGAAGAGCGGCGATCCCGCGCGCGTCATCGGGCCGGTGCAGGCCGGCCACACGGTCTATTTCCGCAACGCGAACCGGGGCAAACGGAGCTTCGCCGTCGATCTCAAGAGAGAGGCCGGGCGCGAGGCCTTCATGCGACTCGCGGAGACCGCCGACGTGGTGCTCGAAACCTTCCGCCCCGGCGTCGTCGATCGTTTGGGGATCGGCTACGACGCCGTCAAGGCACGTGCGCCGCAGGCGGTCTACGCCTCCATCTCCGCCTTCGGCCAATCCGGGCCTTACCGCGACCGCCCGGCCCACGACCTCAGCGTCAACGCGCTGGCCGGCGTCGCCAGCCTCAGCGTCGATGGCTACGGCAAGCCCGCCATGGCCTGCCTGCCGCCGTCGGACATGGGCGGCTCGCTCATGGCGCTCGCCGGCATCCTCATGGCCCTGCTGCGCCGCCAAGCAACCGGGCGGGGCGACTACCTGGACCTCGCCATGTTCGACACGGTGGTGTCGTGGACGTCGCATGTCGCCGGCCGCGTGTTCGCCGACGGCCGCGCGCCTGACCCCTCGGCCGAGCGCACGCAAGGCGGCGCCGCCTTCTACCGCCCCTACCGCACCAGGGATGGCCGCTATATCACGCTCGGCGGCGGTGAGATGAAGTTCGTCGTTAACTTCCTGGAGGGGATGGGCCGGCCGGACCTGATCCCCCTCGGCCGCGAGCCCGCAGGCACCGCGCAGGCAGCGCTCCACGCCTTTCTCGAAGAGACCTTCGCTGAGCGCACCCAGGCCGAGTGGGTCGATTGGTTCGCCAGCCGCGACATCTGCTTCGCCCCGGTCCTCGACCTCAAGGAGGCCTTCGACGATCCCCACCTGGCCGCGCGGGACATGCTGGTGAAGGCGGACGACGGTGCCTCCCATCTCGGCATCCCGATCAAGTTCCGGGATGAGCCGGGACGCATCGACACGGACGTGCCCGCCCTCGGCCAGCACAGCACGGCGATCCTGCGCGAGATCGGCTACGACGAGGTAGCCTGCGCGGCGCTCGCTCAGGGTGGCGTCATCCGGCAGGCGGAGTAGCGTCAGGCCGCAGCCGCACCTTGCCCCGCGCCCAGCAGACGGACGATCTCCGCCGTGGGCTTTACGTGACAGAAGTTGCCGTCGAGATACTCGACGGCGTTGGCGTGCCCGCTCGGCGACATCGCAGCGCAGGAGTCCTCGGGCATCAGGCAGCGGAAGTCGAGATCGCCCGCGAGCCGGATCGTGCCTTCGACGCAGCTGTTGGTGAAGATACCGCTCACCACGATGGTGGTGATCCCCTTCACGCGCAGCAGGTGCTCGCAGTTGGTGGACGGGAAGACCGCCGAGCCCGACTTGGTCAGCATGATGTCGCCCTCCTCCGGCTCGAGCGGTGCGAGAATCTGCGCGTCCTTCGAGTCGACGGTGGTGACCACGCCGAAGTGGCGGTGACGCCAGGTCTGATCCGAGCCGTCGCCCACCAGCGAGGCGCAGCGCGTGTAGATCACCGGCGCGCCCACCTCTCGGAAGGCCGCGATGAGCTGCACCAGGTTCGGCACCACCACGCGGTCGATGCGGTCGAGGTAGTAAGCGAGGTCATCCTCCAGCCCCGCCTCGATGATCCGCTTGCAGAGCCCGTAGTCGCGGTGGGCCTGCTGGTAGGTCATGTCGATCACGATGAGCGCGGTCTTCTCCGCCTCCACCGGGAATTCGGGGATGCGCGCGAAGCTCCACCAGGCGCTCCACCCCTCCTTGACATTGCCCCTATCGCTCTCGCCCATCGCGCACCTCCCTCTCCACGTCCGAAAGACGGCCCTATCCAGGATAGTCCGGAATCTTCCGGCATGAGCCCCGCCCATTCAAGGACTTGGGCGCGCTACGGCCGGTGGGCGGCGAGGGCATGCCAGTCGAACGCGATACCGTGCCCCGGCCGGTCCGGCGCATACGCGTAGCCGTCCTTCACGGTCAGCGGGTCCTCCATGAACTTGTCGTGGCCGAAGGCATGCCACTCCAGGTAGGCCGCGTTCGGAGCCGCCGCCAGCAGGTGGATGTGCAGGTCGTGCACGCCGTGGCTGGTCACCGGCAGGCCGTGCGCCTCGGCGAGATGCGCGATCTTCATGAAGGGCGTGATGCCGCCGCAGGTGGTGAGGTCGGGCTCCGGGAAGTCGACTCCGCCGGCGCCGATCAGCGCCGCGAACTCCGCGAGCGTGTGGTGGTTCTCGCCCACCGCCAGCGGCACCTTGCCGAGCGAGCGCAGATGGACGTAGCCGGCGGTGTTGTCGGGCGCGATGGGCTCTTCCAGCCAGACCAGATCGAAGGGCTCGAGCAGCGTCATGGCGCGCGCCGCCTGATCCACCCGCCAGGCCTCGTTCGCATCCACCATCATCTCGATGTCGTCGGGCAGATGGTTGCGCATCGCGTCGACGCGGGCGATGTCCTCGGCGATGGTCGGGCGGCCGAGCCGCATCTTGACCGACCGGAACCCCTGCTCGACGCTCTTCATGCCGCCTTCCAGCAACCTCTCCACCGGGAAGTTCAGGTCGATGTTGCCGGCATAAGCCCTGACCGAGGGGTTGGCGCCGCCGAGCAGCCGCCAGAGCGGCGTGCCGAGCCGGTTGCCCTTCAGGTCCCAGAGCGCAACATCCACCGCTGCCAGCGCGAAGCTCACAGGCCCGCCCCGGCCGGCGTAGTGGTGGCGCTTGTAGGTGTCCCGCCAGATGGTCTCGATCAGGTCAGGGTCGCGGCCCTCGACGCTGGAGCGGAATGACCCGTCGGCGAGCGCCGCTATGGCCCCCCCCTGCCCCGCGTGCACCACGGTGTAGCCGACGCCGCTGACACCGTCGCTGTCCGCGATCCGCGCCGTGACCATGTCGAAGGCGGTCATCACGCCCGCCGCCGCGGCCCCCACCGGCTCCGGCAGCGGCAGTCGGAACAGGTCGATCTCCAGCTTGTCGATCTTCGGCACGGGCTCGGTTCCCTTCTTGTGCGTCCGCCGGTCGTGTCGGCAGGACACTTCACCATGCGCTATCGGCAAGCAACCGCAGGCGAGCGCCTCGGTGACGCCGTTCACGCGCCCTCCCATGGGTCGACGACCTCGATAGCCATACCGGCGAAATCGCGCACATTGCGCGTGGCCACTGCAAAGCCGCGCGCCTGTGCAATTGCCGCAATCTGACAATCGGCCTGACAGACGGGCCGGCCGGCCCTGCGGCGCGTGGCAGCAATCTCCGCGTAGGCCTGCGCCGCCATGCTGTCGAACGGCAGCACTTGACCGGCGAAGTCCTCCCGTACCAATCCGTCGACCGCAGCCGCGAGTGCGTCCCGTCGTCGGCCAGCAGGCAAGATCGCGACCCCGTAGCGAAGCTCCGCTTCGCCGACGGCCGAGAAGTACATGTCTACCGCCCGGCGCGACACCACCCATGCCTCGACAGCCGGCTCGGGCGCCGACCGCATCAGTTCGGAGACGACGTTGGTGTCCAGGACGAACATCGACAGCCGTCAATCGAAATTCGGTGGTTCGCGCATGGGCTCCCGCGGAGGAAGTTCAAGCTCCACTCCGCCGAATGGCGCGAAGCGCGCGCGGATCGCGCTGGCGAGGTTGTCCGCTTTGGAATCCGCACCGACCGCATCCCGCAGGATGACCCGCGCCTCTTCCTCCATCGAACGTCCGTGCTCGGCCGCGCGTACCCTGAGCCGCGACTTCACGCCATGGTCGAGGTTGCGGATCGTAATACTGGCCATTGCGCCAACCCCTTCCTTCTCGGTTCCCTTAGTGTAGTCATTGATAGCAATATAGTCACTGCCTGCAGCAGCCAGGCCAGAATGCCCGCCAAACCCCGCCTGCTGCCCCCTATCACCCAATCCGCCCCGGTTCGTGTCATAGTGGTGAGAGGGCGCAGAATTTCAGCGGGGAATCAGGGCTGATCCGCTCGAATTAATCGAGGATTTGGGGTGGTTGCCCCCCGGCGATCTTGCATGAAGGCCGCCGGAGGGCTTGTCTCGGTGACGGTGATATCAACCTGAGACGGCCCCAATGTCGCACAAGCTGTTCCGGCACTCCATCCATTCGAATGCCCGGGTCTGGGCTTTTCTCAAGCGCGTCGATGCGGCGGAGGCGGAGGCCTGCCGAGCGGCCGGCTGTCCGCGCTGCGGCGGCACGCTTCACAGCGCGACCTACCCGCGCAAGCCCTACGGTCTGGCGGTGGATCTTCGGGACGACGCGCGGCGCTTCAGCTTGTGCTGTTCGTCATGCCGGCGCCGCGTGAAGCCGCCGTCGGTGCGTTTCTTCGGGCGCCGCTTCTACGTCGGGGCGCTGTTCCTGGTGGTGAGCGCGCTGGCTGTGGCCGGCGGCGTGCGGTTGCAGACGATCGCGCGGCGGTGCGGGGTTCCGGCCTCGACGCTGAAGCGCTGGCGGCGCTGGTGGCTGGAAGTCTTCCCGCTGACCCGGGAGTGGGGGGCGAAGCGGGGCGCGCTGGCGGCGCCCCCCGCCGACGTGCCGCTGCGCTGGCTGCTGCGCACCATGCGGGGCCGCGGCTTCCGCTCGCGGCTGTTGCGCAGCCTGGTCTGGCTGATGCCGTGGACCGGCTTTTGCGCGCTCGGCGCCGGGCCGGCGGCGCCCGCAGAAAACGTTTCTGTCATGAACGGATAGGGCGCTCTACATGGGCATCTCCCCGACACGGCCAGGGAGAGATGCCGCCATGGACAGCAACAACGGAGGGGGCGACCGCGACCGGTGGGCGCGGCTGCGCTTCGCGGTCGTCGGGCCGTTGCTGGCCTCGCCGCCGCCCACGGGGCAGTTGCGGGCGGAGCTGGAGCGGCTGTCGCAACGCGACTGGGATCACCCGTCCGGCAAGGGGCCGGTGCGCTTCTCGGTGTCGACGATCGAACGCTGGTACTACCAGGCACGGGCGGCGGACCGGGATCCGGTCAAGGCGCTGCGCCGCCGGCCGCGCACCGATGCCGGCCGCGAGCGGGCGATGTCGCCGGCGCTGATCGAGGCGCTGCGCGGCCAGTACCGGGCGCATCCGTCGTGGTCGGGGCAGCTGCATTACGACAACCTGCGGGCGCTGGTCGAGGTCGATCCGGCGCTCGGCCCGATGCCCTCCTACGCGACGCTGACCCGGGCAATGCGCAATCGCGGGTTGGTGCGCCAGCGCCGCCGGCGGCGCTTCGACCGGGAACCCGAGCGGGCGCCGGTCGAGCCGCGCGAGGTGCTGAGCTTCGAGGTCTCGCGCAGCCATGCGCTCTGGCACACCGACTTCCATCATGCCCGGTGCCGGGTGCTGACCGCGTCCGGCGCCTGGCGCACGCCGATCATGCTCGGCTTCCTCGACGACCACTCGCGGGTGGGTTGCCACCTGCAGTGGTACCTGGAGGAGACCGCCGAGGTCTTCGTCCACGGGCTCTGCCAGGCCTTCATGAAGCGCGGCCTGCCGCGCGCGCTCATGAGCGACAACGGCTCGCCGATGATGGCGGGGGAGGTCGAGGAGGGGCTGCACCGGCTCGGCATCATCCACTCCAGGACCCTCGCGGGGGCGCCTCATCAGAATGGCAAGATGGAGGTCCTGTGGGCCTCGGTCGAGGGCCGCCTGATGGCCATGCTCGAAGGCGTCGAGCCGCTCACCCTGAAGACGCTCAACGACGCGACCGTCGCCTGGGTCGAGCAGGACTACCACCGCCGGGTGCACCGCGAGCTCGGCACCACGCCGCTCAAGCGCCTGCTCGACAGCGACGATGCGTCGAGGCCCTGCCTCGGCCGCGACGAGCTCAGGGCGGCGTTCCGCATCACCGTGAAGCGCACGCTGCGGCGCTCGGACGGAACCGTGTCGCTCGAGGGCATCCGCTATCAGGTTCCCGCGCCGTGGCGCCACCTGAGCACGCTGTGGATCCGCTATGCGCGCTGGGACCTGGCCAGCGTTGATCTGGTCGACGGCCGAAGCGGCGAGCGGCTGTGCACCCTCTACCCGCTCGACCGGCGCGGCAATGCCGGCGGTATGCGCCGCCCGGCCGGGCCCGGCGACAACGATGGCGGCGGCAGCGCCGGCGGGGGCGAAGCCGCGCCGCTGCTCAGGCGCATCCTCGACGACCAGGCCGCGACGGGCCTGCCGCCGGCCTGGCTGCCTCACGCCGAAAGCCCCGGGCCGGGCGAAGACGACGATCGGGGAGACCCCTCATGAACCGCGAAATGCTCACGCTGTACGGCCTCAAGTGGAACCCCTTCTCCACCGACCTCCCGGTCGATGGCCTGATGACCACACCCGCCGTCGAGAACTTCTGCCGCAGGGTCGAACGGCATCTGGTGCGCCAGGGCGGCTTCGCCCTGATCGGCGGCCCGCCCGGCATCGGCAAGAGCGTGGCGCTGCGGTTGCTCGCCGAGCGCCTTGAGCGCATCGACAGGTTGAGCGTCGCGGTCCTCACCCATCCGTCCTCCAGCGTCGCCGACTTCTACCACGAGATCTCCGACCGCTTCGCCATCACCATGGCCCACAACAATCGCTGGAATGGGATCAAGGGACTGCGGCAGCGCTGGCTCGACCACCTCGACGACACGCGCATGCGCCCACTCCTGCTGGTCGACGAGGCACAGGAGCTGCCCAACGCGGTGCTGACCGAGATGCGCCTGCTCTCCTCGACCGACTTCGACTCGCGCACCATCCTTGGCGTGGTGCTGGCCGGTGACAACCGGCTGCTCGCAAAACTGCGCACGCCGGAGCTGCATCCCATCGACTCCCGCATCCGCCAGCGCCTCCTCATGACGCGTCCCGAAGACGAGGATCTACTGCGCCTCCTCGACCACCTGCTGGAGGAGGCCGGCAACCCCGCCCTGATGACCGCCGGCCTCAAGGACACCCTCGTCGCCCATGCCGGCGGCAACCCCAGGACGCTCACCGTCATGGCCGATGCGCTGCTCGCCGCCGGCGCCGATCAGGATCGTGAAGTGCTCGACGAAAAGCTCTTCCTGGAGACCTGGGGGGAGCCCACCAAGACCAGGAGAGCGCGCCGGTGAAGGGCTTCCCGACCCGAAGCCCGGCCGACCTTGAGGACCGCCCGAGCCGGCAGCAGTGGCTGGTCGACGGCCTCTGGGGACGCCAAGCCGTCGGCATCGTCGGCGGCGAACCCAAGTGCGGCAAATCCTTCCTGGCTCTGGACCTCGCCGTGGCCGTCGCCGCCGGCGTTCCCTGTCTGCGCCGCTTCGCCGCCAAACAGCCCGGACCGGTCCTGCTGTTCGCGGCCGAGGACGCCGGCCACATCGTGCGCGCCCGGCTTGAGGGCATCGCCCGGGCAGCCGGCGCCAGCTTCGAGACGCTCGACATCGCCGTCATCGACGCTCCCATCCTGCGCCTCGACCATGCCAACGACCGGCAGCGTCTGCGCGAGACCGTGCAGCGCATCGCGCCACGCCTCGTGGTCCTCGACCCCCTGGTCCGCCTGCACGGCGTCGATGAAAACACCGTCGCCGAGGTCGCTCCCATACTCGGCTTCCTGCGCGACCTCCAGCGCCGCTTCGAGACCGCCGTCCTGCTCGTCCACCATGCCCGCAAGAGCGGTGCCAGCCGGCCGGGCCAGGCGCTCAGGGGGTCGTCCGAGCTCCATGCCTGGGGCGACAGCAACCTCTATCTGCGCCGCCGCGACAAGCAGATCGTCATGACCGTCGAGCATCGCGCCGCTCCAGGCCTCGCCGACATCGAGATCGAACTCGCCGATGACGGCGAGGGACCCGCCCTGCGCTTGCGGCGGCCGGTGCCGGCCGAGGCCGCGCCGGAGCCGGAAACACCCGAACGGCGCATCCTCCAAGCCCTCGCCGACGCCGATGCACCGCTCTCGCAGCGCCAGATCCGCGAGCGCGCGGCAACCCGGCCCGCAACCGTCGCCGAAGCGCTGAGCAAGCTCGTCCGCGCCGGGCGCGTCGAACGCGCACCCCAGGGCGGTTACCGCCTCGCCGCCGAAAACGCGGCGCCGCCGGCCGCCGTCAACCACGCGGGCCGCAACGACGCGTTACCGAAAACCGTTACCGCCTCGAACCCCTAGGGAGGCAGGGTAACGGTAACGGGTAACACCCCTCGCCAGCCCCCGTTGCCGCACTGCGTCGAGCGATCGGCCCGTGGCCGGAAGCTTGCTTACGGCCATGGATGCACTCCGTCGGATGGACGGCGGGGGGTCACCCGAAGGGCCGGAGCGAAGCGGAGGAGCCGCGTAGCGGCTTGACCCGCCGACGGCCGTCCGACACCCCCGGTCACCCCACCAGCCGCGAACGATGCCCATCAAACAAACCGATCACCGCGCCATCAGATACCGAGAGCGCGCTCAGTGGCACCGCGCCGGCGCCTTCGACGCCGCGCGTCCCTTTGCCCCAACCGGCCACCGACTGGCTCTCTGGTCCCCTCAACCCTGCCGCCCAACGCGAGTCGCCTTCGATGATCCTGCCGCGCCGGCTGACCGAGCTCCTGGGCGACCCGCTCTATCTGCGACTCTGGCTGATCGGTCTCCTCAGCATGGGCTCCCGCTGGCTGGAGCTGCTGGTGGTCGGCATCTTCGCCGTGGAGACCACCGGATCGCCGGTGCTGGTGGCGTTGCTGGTCATCCTGCGCATGCTGCCGCTGGCCGTGTTCGGCCCCATCGTCGGCACCTTCGCCGACCGCCTGTCCCCGCGCATTCTGCTCTACAGCTCGCTCGGGGTCGCGGCGCTGGTCTCGCTCGCCGTCCTCGCCCTCGCGCTCTCCGGCATCGCCGCCTACTGGCACATCGCGCTTGCGACCTTCCTCTCGGGCGTCGTCTGGACCACGGACATGCCCGTCCGGCGGCGGATGATCGGCGACGTCGCCGGCGCGGAGCGAATCGCCGCCGGCATGAGCCTCGACAGCGCAACCAGCAACGCCATGCGGCTGATCGGCCCGCTGTTCGGCGGCCTGCTCTACCAGTGGCTGGGTCTCGGCGGCGCTTTCGGCCTGGCAGCGGCGCTCTACACGCTCTGCCTGATGCTGACGCCGGGGCTCCCGAAGGCCTTTGCATCCGGCGTCGGGCAGCGCTCGGCAAGGCTCCTGGGCGATTTCCGCGAAGGCTTCCGCTTCCTCGCCCGCGAGCCCGAGGTTCGCCGCATTCTCTACGTCACGGTGATCTTCAACATCTGGGGCTTTCCTTTCGTTGCGATGATCCCGGTCATCGGCACGGAGAACCTGGGTCTGAACGCCGCCGCCATCGGCGGCCTCGCCGCGCTGGAGGGCGGCGGCGCTTTCACCGGGGCGCTGCTGATCGCCGCCGTCGGCGTCCGCCCGGGCGCATACCGCCGCCTCTACTTTTTCGGAACCGCGAGCTACTCCGCACTGGCCTTCGTCGCGAGCTGGATGACGGAGACCGCACCGATGGCCATCGTGATCTTCTTCGTCGGCCTCGGCGCGGCCGGCTTCTCCACCATGCAAACCGTCTTGATCTACGGGATGGCGCCGCCCAAGATGCGCGGCCGCATGCTCGGCATCCTCTCGCTCACCATCGGCGCGGGCGTGATCGGATTCACCAACATCGGGCTCATGGGCGAGCTTTTCGGCGGCGCCAACGCTGTGCGCATCGTCGCGGCGGAGGGCCTGGTCGCCGCCCTCATCCTCGGCCTGACCTGGCCGCGTCTCTGGCGCGATGACGTCGGTCCCTAACCGTTGCAGAATGCGAGTCTAACAGCGTATCTTTCACCGGCGCGTCAGTGGGCGCGAGCAACCCAAAGCGGAGAGCGAGGCCGCGATGGAAATCGAGGAACGAACTGAGGGAACAGCGGTCGTCGTCTCCCTCAACGGCCGGTTGGACGGAACGACTGCGCCGGACCTGGAGGCCAGAGTCGGCGCGATCGTGGAGCGTGGCGATGTGCGCTTGGTGCTGGAGTGCAGCCAGATGGGCTACGTCAGCAGCGCCGGCCTGCGTGTCCTGCTCGTCAGCGCCCGAAAGTGCCAGCAGGGGGGCGGGAAGCTGGCGATGGCGGCCCTGCAGCCCGAGTGCCGGTCGGTCATGGAAATGAGCGGTTTCCTGTCGATCATCGAGTGCCACGAAACGGACGAGGCTGCGATCGCAGCGGTCGCTTGACGCGCGGCTCCTCGAGCCGCCGGCCCTCACCCTGACCCTCGGGAAACGGTTCATGCTGACATTCTACGAAGAGATAATGGTGCTCCTTCTCCATGACGAGAACGGCACCTTCCTGCCGGTGAGCGAGCACACGCTCAACCGCGCGCTCACGGGTGCGGTCCTCATGGACCTGGCGTTCGCGAACCGGATCGATACCGACCCCGAGAAACTGGTGGTCATCAGTTCCGACCCGACGGGCGATGCCCTGCTCGACCGGACGCTGGCCCGAATCGCGAGCGAGCAAAGCGTCGCGGACAGCAGGGCCTGGATCGAGACCCTCTCAGCCGAGGAGGCATCCGCCAGCCACGAAGCGACGATTCGGGCGACCGCGCTCGAAAAGCTGGTGGAGCGCGGCGTCTTGCAGCGCCAGGAAGAAAAGTTCCTCTGGGTCTTTCGCTCCCGCCGCTACCCGACCATCGACGGCAAGGTCGAGCAGGAGGCCAAGAAGCGCATCTCGGACGTGCTGTTCTCGGACGAGATTCCCGACCCGCGCGATGTCGCGCTCATCTGCCTCGTCGATAGCTGCAACATTCTCAGGACGATCTACTCGAAGCGGGAGATCGACCGGGTGGAGCCCCGCATCGAGCAGATCCGCAAGATGGACCTGATCGGGCGCGAGATGGCCGGCGCCATCGCCGACATCGAGCGGGCCATCGCGATCGCGGCAGCCCACACGTTCTGATTTTGGGGCTGGATTACGCCGGCCCCGACCTGCATCAGCCCTCCGACGAGACCACGCGGCGCACGAGCTCGCCGCGCCAGCGCTTGCCCAGATCGAGCTTGATCCCGAGCTGATCCAGCGCTCTCGCGACGGTGTAGTCGACGACCTCGTCGAGCGATCCCGGCTCGTTGTAGAAGGCCGGAACGGGCGGCAGGATCGTCACGCCGAGCCGCGCCAGCTTGAGCATGTTCTCCAGGTGAACGGCGCTAAGCGGCGTCTCGCGCACCATGAGTACGAGCGGCCGGCGCTCCTTGATCATGACGTCGGCCGCGCGGTGGATCAGGTTCTCGCTGAGCCCGCAGGCGATCGCAGCAAGGCTCCGCGCCGAGCAGGGCGCGATCACCATGCCGTCGATGGCGGCCGAGCCCGACGACATCAGCGCAGCCATGTCGCCCGCGCCGTAGTGACGGTCTGCCAGCGCGCGCAGGTCCTCGAGCCTGCGGCCGGTCTCGTGCTCCAGCGTCCGCTGCCCCCACTTGCTGACGACGAGGTGGGTTTCGACCGGCGTCTCGTGCAGCACCTCGAGCAGGCGCACGCCGTAGACGGCGCCGCTCGCTCCGGTCACGCCGACGATCAGGCTCGCGACCATGTCAGCGCTCCGCGCTCGCGAGCCAGAGCGCGAGGAAGCGCCCGAGCCACTCGTGCATCGCCCGATGATAGCGCGCGTGCTTGGCGTGCTGCACCACCACCGACTGCGCGCCGTTGCGCTCCAGATCCTCGGGCGGCGGTTCCTGGTTGAGCCAGCGCCCCAGCACCGCGTCGTTGACCTCGGGATGGAACTGCACGCCCCAGGTCGTCGCGCCGTACCGAAACGCCTGGTTCTCGAACACGTCGCGCCGCGCGAGCCGGCGCGAGCCGGCGGGGAGCGTGAACGCCTCGCCGTGGCGATGCGCCACGTTGAGTGTCCCGTCGAGGGCCAGCTCTTCGGCCGCGCCGTCCACCGGCTCGATCGGGTAGTAGCCGAACTCGTAGAGCCCGTCGGGGTCCGGCCCCACCGTGGCACCCAGGGTCCGCGCCACCATCTGGCCGCCGAGGCAGACTCCGAGCAACGGCACGCCCGCCGCCATCACGCGCGGCATCCAGTCGAGCTCCGCCCGCACGTAGTCGATGTGATCGTCGTTCGCACTCTGCGGCCCGCCGAAGCTCACAACGCCCCCGAGCGATTCGACATCTTGCGGAAACGGCTCGCCCTTGTTGGCCCGCATCACCCGCGTCGGCCGTCCCAGGCCAGCGAGCAGGTCCGGGATCGCACCCACGTCGATGGCGGTGACGTGGGTCACGAGCAGCAAGGGCGCGGTTCTTGGGTCTGAGGTCATCGGTTCAGAGCGAGACGAGGACGCCGTTCTCCAGCGCGAGCCGCCGGTCCATGCGCTCGGCCAGCGCCATGTTGTGGGTCGCGACGAGCGCGGCGAGCCCGGTCGTGCGCACGATATCGAGAAGCGCCGCGAACACCGAGTCCGCCGTCTCGTGGTCGAGGTTGCCGGTGGGCTCGTCCGCGAGCAACACCGCCGGCCGGTTGGCGATGGCGCGCGCGATGGCGACGCGCTGCTGCTCGCCGCCCGAGAGGCGCGAGGGCCGGTGCCCCTCGCGCGCATCGAGCCCGAGGCGGCCCAGCAGCTCCCGTGCCCGCTCCCGCGCCGCGCGCTTGGAGCGGCCGGCGATCATCTGCGGCAGCACCACGTTCTCCAGCGCCGAGAACTCAGCCAGCAGGTGGTGGAACTGGTAGATGAAGCCCAATCGCTCGCGCCTGAGCCGGGTCCGGCGCCGGTCCGGCAAGCCGTCGCAACGCACGCCCGCGATGGCGACCTCGCCGGCATGCGGGCGCTCCAGCAGCCCTGCGATTTGCAGCAGCGTCGATTTGCCGGCGCCCGAGGGCCCGACCAGCGCCACCATCTCGCCGGGCAAGACCGAGAGCGAGGCGTCCTTCAAAACCTCGATGGCGCTGCCCGCCTGATAGAAGGTCTGCACCACCTCGCGCAACTCGAGGGCCGGTGCGCCGCTCCCCTGGGTCCCGTTCGACACGCTGCTATCCATGCGCACAACTCACCCAACACGTCATGGCCGCACTTGTTGCGGCCATCCACGTGTTTGCCCAGCGTCGGCTGAGCCCGGCCGAGCGAGATGCCCGGATCAAGTCCACTGCTGTCCGGTTTAGGAAGGGTGGACAGGGTGCATGGCTTGGATTCAACTTGGTTTTTGCAAGACCTGTTGAATCGAAGCTCGAAGTGGAGCCCAAGCCATGCCCTACCAGGATACGGTTTTCGGCGGTTTGATGAAGGCGTTTCCGCGTTGGCGTTTCGACAGGCTGGTGGAGCGTCATCGGGCGGACTATCGGGTCCGGCGGCTCTCGTCGTGGAGCCAGCTCCAGGCGATGGTGTTCTGTCAGCTCTCGGGCTCGCGCTCGCTGCGCGAGGTGGTCGGTGCGCTGGAACGCTTTCCGAAGAGCCGCGCCCATCTGGGAATGCAGCCGGTGCGCCGCTCCACGCTGGCAGATGCCAACCGGGTGCGTCCGGCAGCCCTGTTCGAAGACGTGCTGGAGGCCCTGGTCAGGGAGTTGGGCCGTTCTTCGGGCCGGCGCGAGCGGGAGATGCTGCGGCTCGTCGACGCGACCCGGGTTATGGTCGGCAAGCGGATCGAGAGTTGGGAGGCCGACGGTGCCGTCAAGCTGCACGTGGTCTACGACCCGGGCGCGGACGCGCCAGTCTGCTTCGCCGTGACCTCGGTCAGAATGAACGACATCACGCCGGCCAAGCGCTTCCCCATCGAGCCCGGCGCCACCTATGTTTTCGACAAGGGCTACTACGACTTCGGCTTCTGGGCAGCGCTCGATGCCGAGGGCTGCCGCTTCGTCACCCGCCTGAAGAAGAACTCGCCGACGCGCTTGATCGAGACCCGCGCGGTCGACCCGGAGGGGCCGATCCTGGCCGACTGTGTCGCCTTCCTGTCGGAGCGCCTGGCATCCAGCCGCAAGAACCCCTTCGACAAGCCGGTCCGCCTGATCGACGTGCGCATCGACAGCGGCAGGGTGATCACGCTGCTCAGCAACGACCTCGATGCGCCGGCCGCAGAGATCGCGGCGCTCTACAAGCAGCGCTGGCAGGTCGAGCTCTTCTTCAAGTGGGTCAAGCAGAACCTGAAGATCCGGCACTTCCTGGGCGCCAGCGAGAATGCGGTGCGCATCCAGATCGTCACCGCGCTGATCGCCTATCTGCTGCTGCGGCTCGCGCAGGTTGGAACCGGAACCGAAATCGGCCTCCAGGCCATCGCCCGCCTCGTCGCCAAAACGACCTTCCAGCGCCGCGCCCTCACCGACCTCTTCGAACCGCCCCCGGACAACCCAGAACCCCATGACCAACTCCAAATCCCCTTCGCCAAAATCTAAACCGGACAGCAGTGGATCAAGTCCGGGCATGACGACGTGTAGGAATGGCTCGGCGGGATACACCGCACGTCGGTGAGACTGCACGCGATTGAACGTCGGCAACACGACATTCGCGGTCCGCTACTCATAGCGAAGCGCCTCCACGGGATCGAGCCGCGCCGCCCGCCAGGCGGGGTAGATCGTCGCGAGGAAGGAAAGCCCGATCGCCATCGCCGCCACGATCACCACCTCGGTCGGATCGGTCCGCGACGGGAGCTGGGAGAGGAAGCGGATCTCGGCCGGAAAGAGCTCGGTATCGGTCAAGCCCTCCAGCCAGACCCGGATGCTGTCGATATTGGCGGCGAAGGCGACGCCGCCAGCGACGCCGAGCGCGGTCCCCGCCACCCCGATCGCCGCGCCGTTCATGAAGAAGATTCGCAGGATCTGCCCGCGCGTCGCCCCCATGGTTCTCAGGATCGCGATGTCGCGGCCCTTGTCCTTCACCACCATGATCAGCCCGGCGATGATGTTGAAGGCGGCCACCAGCACGATCAGGGTCAGGATCACGAACATCACGTTGCGCTCGACCTGGAGCGCATTGACGAACTGCGCGTTGGCCCGGCGCCAGTCGACGATCCAGCCCTGACTGCCCACGACCTGCTTCACCGCGGCCTCGACCTCGCGAATCCGCTCGGGATCGGCGACCGTCATTTCGATGGCGGTGACCATGCCCTTCTTCCTGAAATAGATCTGGGCGAGGTCGAGCGGCATGAAGACGTACGTGGCGTCGTACTCGAACATGCCGATATCGAAGGTCGCCGCCACCTCGTAGGCGCGCGAGCGCGGTACCGATCCCATCAGGGTGGTCCGGCCCTCCGGCGAGAGCAGCGCAATCGAATCGCCGACGCCGACCCCGAGCTTGCGGGCCATGCGGTTGCCGATCACGACGCCTTCGCCAGCGGCGAACCCGTCGAGCGTGCCTCCGACCACGTTCTCCGTCAGCAGCGGCCGCACTTCAAGGTGGGCATCGCGTACGCCCCGCACCTGGCCGAAGGTGGCCCTGCCGTCCGCCGCCGCGATCACCTGCCCGGTGACGATGGGCGAGACTGTGACGATGCCGTCCACCGCCTCGATGCGTCCTGCAAGCGTATCGAAGTCGGTAAAGCCGTCCTGATAAGCATAGGTCGTCATGTGGCCGTTGAGCCCGAGAATGCGGGTCAGCAACTCCTCGCGAAAGCCGTTCATCACCGACATGACGATGATGAGCGTGGCGACGCCGAGGAAGATGCCGATCAGCGAGAACGCCGCGATGACCGAGACGAGACCTTCCTGCCGGCGGGCGCGCAGGTAGCGAAACGCGACGAGGCGTTCGAAGGCTGAGAACATGCGTGCCGGTCGCTAGCCCCCGATCAAGCGCGCCGACACCGACTCGAACGAGAGTGCCTCGGCCTCGCCGCCGGCCCGCGCCTTCAACTCCGCCGTGCCCGCCTTGACGCCTCGCGGGCCGACCGTGACCTGCCAGGGCAGCCCAATCAGCTCCATCTCGGCGAACTTGACGCCCGCACGCTCGTCCCGGTCGTCGTAGAGGACCTCGACGCCCGCCTCGACGAGTTGCTCGTAGAGCGCGTCGCAGGCCTCGTCGCACGTCGCATCGCCCGCGCGCAGGTTGATCAGGCCCACCTTAAACGGGGCCGCGATCTCGGGCCAGATGATGCCGGACTCGTCGTGGCTCGCCTCGATGATCGCACCCGCAAGCCGCGAAACGCCGATCCCGTAGGAGCCCATCTCGACCGCGACCTCGGCGCCCTCCGGGTCGGTCACCGTGGCGCCCATGGCCTTCGAGTACTTGGTGCCGAAGTAGAAGATGTGGCCGACCTCGATCCCGCGCCCTTGGTAGAGCGCATCCTCTGGTACCGGGCAGGCGGCGGGGTCGTGCTTGTCGTCGGTCGCGGCATAGAGCCGGGTCCACTCATCCACGATGGGCTGCAGGTCCGCCTCGTAGTCGATCCCCAACGCAAGCGGGTCCGTGTCGAGCCAGGCGCGGTCGCAATAGACGGCGCTCTCCCCGGTATCCGCCAGCACGATGAACTCGTGGCTGTAGTCGCCGCCGATGGCCCCACTCTCCGCCTGCATCGGGATCGAGGTGAGCCCGAGCCGGGCGAAGGTGCGCAGGTAGGCCACGAACATCTTGTTGTAGGAGCGCACGGCGCCGGCATGGTCGATGTCGAAGGAGTAGTTGTCCTTCATGTAGAACTCGCGGCCGCGCATGATGCCGAAGCGCGGGCGCAGCTCGTCCCGAAACTTCCACTGAATCTGATAGAGGTTTTGCGGCAGGTCGCGGTAGCTGCGCACGGAGTTCCGGAAGATATCGGTCACGACCTCTTCGTGGGTGGGGCCGAACAGCATCGGGCGCTCGTGCCGGTCGGTGATGCGCAGCATCTCCTTGCCGTAGTCGTGGTAGCGGCCGCTCTCCTCCCACAGCTCGGCCGGCTGTATCGCCGGCATCAGGACCTCCTGACAGCCGGCCGCATCCATCTCCTCGCGCACCACCTGCTCGATCTTGCGCAGCACCCGGTGGCCGAGCGGCAGCCAGCTGTAGATGCCGGCGCTCGACTGCCGGATCATGCCGGCGCGCAGCATCAGCCGGTGCGAGACGATCTGCGCCTCGGCCGGGTTCTCTCTCAGGGTCGGCAGGAAGTAACGTGAGCGCCGCATGGCCGTCGCCTCGCTCCCAACGAACGCGCCGCGTTTATGCCCAAGGCTGCGTCAAAGCGCAATGCGATCGCGCCCGCCCGCCAAGAGCCGCATCCGTCGTCAGCCGGCTCCGTCGAGCCGCGCGTCGAGCTCGCGCCCGATGGCGTCGCCGTCGTGGATCGCGCGATCGAGAAGGCGCGGCGCCCGGCAGTCGCCGATGCGGAAGGTGGGCAGCCGCTCCCGCAACGCCCAGTAAAGCGCGTCGTTCGACCGGCGCCCGATGGCGAGCACGACGGTGTCGACGTCGCGCAGGGTCCGTTCCTCGTTCGTGTGGACATCGACGACGACCACGCCCTCCGGCCCAATCGAGCGGATATCCGTGTGCACGGTGATGCGAAGCCCTTTCGGCCGGACGCGCTGGTAGAAGAGCGGGGCGTTGCCGGGCTCGAGGTCTACGCCTGCCGCCGAGAGCGGCGTCACGAACTCGACCTGCCGGCCCGCTTCCAACAGGAACTCGGCGGTGCCGCACGCCTCCCAGTGCGCGTTGCGATCGAGCACCACGACTCTGTGCCCCGCTTCGATGCGCCCGGACAGCACGTCGTCGACCGAGACTACCCTGGGATCGTCGGCGAGGCCCGGGACCAGCCCGCCCATCGAGGCCCACAAGCCCTCCGCCGCAACGGGCGGGCTCGGTCCGTCAGGGGCATCGCGCCCAAGCAGGTAGGGACGCGAGCCGGTGGCGACGATCACCGCGTCGGGGCCGAGCGCCTCGATCCTATCCACGCTCGCCTCCACCCCGAGCCGAACATCGACCCCGAGCCGTTCCGCCTCCGACGCCAGGTGCTTCACCGACTCCCCAATCTCGGCGTGCAACGGCTGCCGCGCCGCGAGCCGGATGAGACCGCCCGGCTCGCTCTCCCGCTCGAACAGAGTGACTCGGTGGCCGCGCCGGGCGAGGGTCACCGCGGCGCTCAGCCCGGCCGGGCCGCCGCCTGCCACCGCCACGTGGCGGGGCGCCGCAGCGGGCGCGAGCGCGCCCAGCCGGCGTTCCTGCCCGGCCGCAGCGTTGACCGCACAGCGCACCGGGTCCCGCTGCGCCACCTGATGGAGACAGGCGTTGCTGGCAATGCAAGGCCGCACCTCGCCGAGGCGGCCGTCGCGGACCTTGTTGGGCAGCTCCGGGTCCGCGATGAGCGGCCGCGCCATGCCGATGAGGTCGGCATCGCCTTGCCGAAGAATACGCTCCGCGTCCACGGGATTCTTGATCCGGCCGAAGGCGACCACCGGTATCGGAGTCGCCCGCTTGAGCGCGGCGTTCAGGTCGTTGAAGACGAGCTGCGGCACCGCCGACGGCGGAATCTCCATCCAGAAGCTGCTGAAGGTTCCCGCGTCGGAGCAGAAGAGATCCGCGTTCCCGCTTGCCGCGAGCGCGCGACCGATCTTGAGGCCGTAGTCGAGATCGTAGCCGAACGGCGTGTATTCGTGCAGGCAGAGGCGGACCGAGATGGGCCAGTCGGGACCGACCGCCTCCCGCATCGCCGCCAGCACCTCGAGCGGGAGCCGCATGCGGTTCTTGAAAGAGCCGCCGTAGGCATCCTCCCTGCGGTTGAAGAACGGCGAGACGAAGCTTCGCAGCAGGCCGTCGTGGCCGAGCTTGATCTCGACCCCGTCGTAGCCCGCATCGCGCATGTTGACCGCCGACGCCGCGAACCCCTCGACCACCGCCTCGATCTCTGCCGGCCCCATCTCGACCGTGTTGTAGCGCGAGTAGGGCTCGGGCATCTGGGAGGGCGCCCAGAGCTCCTTCGGCGGGTGTTCGAGGCTGGTGTGCCCGGCATGACTGAGCTGGGCGAAGACGTGCGCACCATGGGGATGCACCGCATCGACGATCCGCCGGTAGGCGGGAATCGCGTCCCGATCCCACGCCCGGCCGTAACTCGGGCACATCCCGCCGCTCGGATGCATGGCGTGGCTGCCGGTCACGATGAGGCCGCATCCGCCCCTGGCCCGTGCTTCGTAGTAGGCGGCGAGGTCCTCCGTCGGCGACCCGTCCGGCGCGTCGAGCCCATTCCAGTGGGCCAACAGCACGAAGCGGTTGCGAAGCTCGATCCCGCGCAGCCGAAACGGTGTCCAGAGAAGAGAGTCGCCGTTCATCGCTCTACTGTCTCCCTCCGGGCAAGGGTCGCGGCAATGCGCCACGCGGCGCGGCTTCGCCTCCCATTGTCTCGCCCCGGCGAGACCGCCCGAACAGTTTTGTGGCGGGATTAACCGGGAATCGCTTATGCACCTGGTTCCGGTTTGATCAAGATGTTGTAGGTCATTGGTTTGGCATTGAGGGCGAGGGCGAAGAGGGATCGGAAGGCGTCGTGGCGGGATTTTCGTCGGTTGAAGCGGAAGACGAACTCGTCGAGGTAGGCCTGCAGGTGCTTGCGACGCAGCCCGTGGTAGACGCCTCGCGCCCAGCCCTTGAGGTTTGAGAAGATCTGATGGATCCAGCGCAGGACGAGATGGGCGGGGGTCTTGCCGACGACATGGACGTCGTGGCGCTCTACGGGAATGCTGGCATAGCCAGGCCAGCCGTCGGTTTTCGCTGTGGCGTCGAGGGCGACGGCGGTTTCGACGAAGTGGCTGAGGTCGGCGGCGTCGTAGGAGGAGATTTCGGCCAGCCGCAGGCGGCCCGGTCTGGTTCCATCCCCGAGCTCGATGGCGCCGACGATCAGCATCTTGCCGTCGTGGCTGCGCCCCCGCGCGGCGCCGGGGGGATCGCTCTTGGTGCGAAAGGGGAGGCTGGCCTCGTCGATTTCGACCAGACCCGACAATGGGTTGCGCTCAGGCTCGACCATTACCTGACGCAGCTTGTGAGCGAGCAGCCAGGCGCTGCGGTAGGAGCCAATGCCGAGCTGTTTCTGGAGTTGCAGGGCGGAGATGCCGTTGGAATGGGTCGCCATCAGGTAGGCAGCCCAGAACCAGACGGTTAGCGCCAGCTTGCTGGCGTGCATGATTGTCCCGGCTGTCACCGAGGTCTGGCGCCGGCAGCCGGCGCACTCGAAGGTGTGGGCCTTGCCGCGCAGCGCCCATCCCTTGTCGTGGCCGCACGCGGGACAGACGAAGCCGTCTGGCCAGCGCGTGTCGATCAGCCAGGCGGCGCAGGCGTCGTCGTCCGGGAACAGACGCTGGAAGGCGAGGAGGCTATCGGGGAGTGGTCTCATCTGCGGGCTCCGGGCATACGAACAAACAGCGAACATCATAGCCCTTCGACCACCCCAACCTCAAACTCAATATGTGGTGGCCAAACCCCGAAACCGGAGCTATGTGAATAAGCGGTAACCGGGATTATGTGGGATTCCATGGGATGCGTGGGATTCCGTGGGATAAGCGGGATTCCGTAGGATGAATGGGCTTCCGTGGGATGTAAGTGGGATAAGTGGGATTCCGTGGGATAAGTGGGATTCCGTGGGACAGGCACCTGCGACACCGTCGCTCACACCCCTCAACTTAGATTCACCACGTGCCGTGCTCCGCCACCTCTTTCGCTTCGTCGTGCAACCATGGCGGCGGCAGCGTGTGCCGTGCACCGCACCATGGTCCGAGGAGAAGAACGGGCCGCAGATCAGCCCCGCATCTGGGCCGCGCCCGCGTAGAGCACGGCGTTGTGGCTCGTGTTCGCGGCCTCGTAGGCCGCGAGCGCCTCAGGCTCCAGGTCGCGCTCGGGGCGACGTTCGGCATCAAAGTACCCGTACTCATCGACGCCCCGCACCAGCGCCGCAAAGTCCCGCCCGACCACGTTGCGCACATGCGTGGGGATGTAGCGGATGGCGAAGCCGATGCGCCGGTCGCCGGAGCGGTTGGGCCCGGAGCCGTGGATCAGGCGCACGTGGTGCAGCGAGGCTTCGCCCGGCTGCAGCACGACATCGACGGCCTCGTCCACCTCGTGCTCCACGATCTGGCCGCGCGTAAGCATGTTGTGCTCACCGTAGGATTCGCGGTGGGCGATCTGGTCGAGCTTGTGGGTACCGGGCGCGAACTGCATGGCGCCCGATTCGACCGTGCTGGGCGAGAGCGCGATCCAGGCGGTTACCACCTCGACGCTGCTGAGGCCCCAGTAGGTCGAATCCTGGTGCATCGAGACGAAGGCCGGATCGTGGGCGTCCTTGGTGAAGAAGAGCGAGGTCCAGCACAGCAGGTTCGGGCCGAGCAGGTCCTCCACCGCATCCAGCACGGTCTCGTTGCGAATCAAGCGGTCGAGCGCCGTCACCAGCAGGTGGGGCCGATGGCGCAACCGTTCGCCCTGTGCCGCCAAGTGCCGCTCGGCGACCTCGACATCGGCCCGGATCGAGCGTGCTTCCTCCGCGGAAATCGCCTGGATCGGGAAGTAGAAGCCGTCGCGCTCGTATTGGGCGACGGCCTCGGCGGAAAGGTGCTTGGGCACGGCCTCCTCCCTCAGGCACTCGCCGCCGCGGCAAGCCCGTCCGGCGCGAACGCGGCTTCCATCGCGCGCCGCGTGCGCGCCGCCTCTGCCGCCGAATCGTCCTCGTCGGCGGTCACATCGGCCCAGGTCAGCGGCGTGTCTGGCTCGACGGCGCGGGTGAGCCTGACGCCGTGGGCGAGGCCGATAGGCAGGTGGCCGCCGGCGAGGCTCGCCGCCGCCGGCATCAGCCGGCCGTAGACGGTGTAGCCCCCTTCCCCATCCAGCCGCGTGCCGGCCTGCAGGTGCGCCTTGGTGCAGGCCACTGCGTCCGCGCGGAACCCTGTCGGCGCGCCGGTGGGCTCACGGCGTAACGCCACGCTCGCCACCGAGATGCCGAGTTCCAGCCCGATCAGGTGATAGGGCTTGTACATCGAGGCGTAGCGCCCGGTGGAATCGGTGCAGAGCCCGTATTCGCGGAAGCAGGTCGCGACATAGTCCGTGCCGGCCTCGAAAACCGCGTAGACGCCCCAGCGCAGGTGCCCGTCGAGCGCGCTGCCGTCCCGCGCCTCGCTCGCGATCACCTCGACCTGGCCCTTGTGGTGCAGGGTGCCGCCGTCGGCGCGCGGCCTCAGCACGGACGGCAGGTCGTCGACCCCGCAGGGCGGGAAGCACAGCCCCTCAGGCGCTGGCGTGAGCCCCGTGGCGTTGGCGACGGCGGCCATCTCGATCGCCGATTTGGTGCCGTCGAGGAAGGAGTTGAACATCTGCGGGTTCATACCGCCGGCCTCGGCCTCCGCCAGGGTGAGCCCGTAGTGGGTCCAGACATCGTCGGGCGTCACGTGGTGGAAGCCCGGCTGATAACGGGTGCCCTTGCCGGCGGCGACGACATCGAGGCCGCAGGCGCGCGCCCAGTCCACCATCTCCGCGATCAGCGCCGGCTGGTCGCCGTAGGCGAGCGAATAGACCACGCCGGCCTCGGCCGCCTCCCTGGCGAGCAGCGGCCCGGCGAGGCAATCGGCCTCCACGTTGACCATCACCACGTGGCGCCCGGCGGCAAAGCAGGCGCGCGCATGGGCGATGCCCGCGGCCGGGTGCCCGGTCGCGTCGATGACGACATCGAGACCGTCCGCCCCGATCAGCGCGAACGCATCGTCGCAGACATGGGTGCCGCCACTCCGCATGGCCTGGGCGAAGGAGCGCGTCCGGCGCTCGCCCTCCTCCCAGCCGGCGCGGGCGAGCGCGGCATCGGCACGCGCGGGGTCGAGGTCGGCCACCGCCATCACGTGGAGGCCGGGCGTGCGCCTGGCCTGGGCCAGGAACATCGTGCCGAACTTGCCGGCCCCGATCAGTCCGACGCGCACCGGCTTGCCGGCCCGGGCACGCTCCTCAAGCATCCGATGAAGGTTCATGGGTCGGTATTATAACAGGCCCTCGCGATGTCGAACGGCCTCGCCCTCTCCACAATCGGTGCCCTGTTCCAACACCCCAACACCGGCTCCATTGAGGGAGGACTCGCTGCGCCCGAAAACCGCTCCGGTCAGAGACCGAGCTCGCTGTGGGAGCCCAGTCGTACGAGGTCGAGATGGTCGGTATCCGGCTTTCTATAGATCAAGACCAGATCGGGCCGAACGTGGCAGTCGCGATGGTCCTTCCACGGCCCGGTCAACGCGTGATCGTGATGACGTTGCGACAGGGGCCGATCGGCTGCCAGATCGGCTACGACGTTCTTGACCTCCAGGTCGAGGGTCTTGGCGAAACGGCCTCGCTTCTCGCGTCTGTAGTCTCGTTTGAACGCAGCGGTCCGTCTAATCGTCCGCATTCAGATCGGCCATCAGCTCAGACACGCCGCCGACAGCGACCAAGTCGCCGCGCCGAGCAGCTCTCATGGCTTCGATCGTCTCGTCATTGGGTACCAGGGGCTCGAAGGGCAGACGCTTCTCAGCGGCGATCCGCACCATCATCAAGCGAAAGGCGTCGGACACCGTAAGGCCGATCGCGGCCAGCACGGCAGCGGCCTCGTCCTTGGTCTTTTCGTCTATACGGGCGCGGACGACGGTGCTCATGATCCGATCCTCGCGGAGGTGCTGTTGGGCTACAATGTAGCACACTAGCACGTCCTCGTCCACGCTGACGCCGCTTCGCGGCTCCGTCCGGACTGCTCGGCAAAGAGGTTGGCCGGTGCCGGCAACGATTCTGTACCATGACCGTCGCACCCCGGACGCACGGCGCCCAGACGAAGGAGGCATTCATGGCGGACAAGCCGGTCGACACGGTTGCTCAGCGCGAGATGTGGGACGAATGGTGGTACGACCAGTTCGAGATCCCGAACGACATCCCCGACAACTTCCGCCGCTTCGAGATCGAGATCGACGGCGAGGTCTGCGTCGGCGCGCTGCTGGAGACCGCTGCGCCCAAGACCTGCGATGCCTTCTGGGACCTGATGCCGATCGACGCCTACATCATCCATTGCGCCTTCTTCGGCCACGCCGCGTTCTATCTGGACCGCGTCGACATGGTGCCGGCGCTCGGCTACGAGCTGGAGAACCGGCAGACCCGGATGGCCCCCGGCGACTTCATCTGGGACCCCTGGCTCAAGGAGGTCACGTTCGCCTACGGCCGCCACGCGGGGATGCGCTTCCCAACCACGCTCTGGTACGGCGATACGCCGCACCCCAACCAGGGCTGCATCTTCGCGCGGATCGTGGAAAACCTCGACGGCTTCGCCCGGCTCTGCAAGAGCCTCCGCTACGAGGGGACCAAGCGGATGGTGACCCGCCGGCAAACCTGAGCCCGTCGCGGCGTCCGCCTACGCTCTCGGCTCATTGCGCCGGGCGCTTTGGCGCCGCGACTGGATCAGGCCGATGGCTGTCAGCGAGACCAGGATGATGAAGAAGGAGATCGCCGTCGTCACCGTGCCGAGCGCGTAGAGCGCGGGCGAGGTGATGTTGGTGGTCATGCTCCAGATCTCCAGTGGCAGCGTGTTGCGCGCGCCGACCGTGAAGGTGCTGCGCGGGAACTCGTCGTAGGAAAGTGTGAAGCCGAAGAGCGCCACCGCGATGATGCCCGGCAGCAGGATCGGAATCATTATGTAGCGTAGAGACTGCAGGTTGCTCGCGCCGAGGTCGCGCGCCGCCTCCTCCACCCGCGGATCGAAGCGGCTCAGCACTGCGAACATGATCAGCAGCCCGAACGGCAGCGTCCAGGTGAGGTGTGCGCCGAGTGCGGACGAGTACCAGTGGGCGTTCCAGCCCAGCAGCTGGAGCAGCAACGTGATCCCGACGCCGAGCACCAGGCCCGGCACCACCAAGCTCCCGATCGCCGCGTAGAAGATCACCGAGTTGCCGAAGAACCGGCTGCGGAACGCGAGCCCCGCCGCCACCGAGAAGAGCACGGTGATACCCAGGATGATGAGCGAGAGCGGCAGCGAGCGCGCGAACGCGCCGCCCACGTCGCCGGTGCGCGCCTGGCCGAACAGCGCCTCGAACCAGTGCAGCGAGAGGCCCTGCATGGGGAAGACCAGCGAGGCGTTCGGACCCTGGAAGGAGAGGATGTAGATGCAGAACATCGGCCCGTAGAGGAACAGCACGAAGAGGCCGAAGAACGCCGCCAGCGGATAGAAGGTCCAGGGCCGAGGCTTGTGGGCTTTCGCCGATCGCGCCATGCGTACGCTCCTAAGAACCGCCCGCGAGTTCCCTGCGGATGTTGACCACCCGCAGCACGCCCATCACCATCAGCACCACGACGATCAGCAGCACCACCGCACTCGCCGATGCGGACGGGTAGAGCAGCACGTTGATGTCCTCGAAGATGGTGGAGACCACCGAGGCATTGCGCCCCCCGCTCATCACCTTGATGACGAAGAAATCGCCCATCACCAGCACGATGACGAAGATCGAACCCAAAGCGATGCCGCTGCGGGAGAGTGGGACGATGACCTCCCACATGATGCGCGGAGAGCTCGCGCCCGCGTCCCGCGCCGCCTCGATCAGCGACTTGTCGATGCGCGCCATCGAATTGAAGATCGGCACGATCATGAACAGCGTGAAGAGGTGGACGTAGCTCAGCACCACCGAGAAGTCGGAGAAGAGCAACCACTCCACCGGGTCGTCGACGATGCCGAGGCCCATCAGCGCCTGGTTGACCAGCCCCTGCTTACCCAGCAACGGAATCCACGAAATCATGCGAATGATGTTCGAGGTCCAGAACGGCACCGTGCACAGCAGGAAGAGCCCGATCGCGATCAACAGCGATCGGACGTGGAAGACCAGGAAATAGGCGATGGTGAAGCCGATCAGCAGTGTGACGGCCCAGACGATCGCCGCGAACTTCAGCGTCCCCAGATAGAGCCAGAGCGTGTTCATGGTGGTGAACAGCTCGATATAGCTCTCCGGCGTGAGCGAGGGCCGCATGCCGAAGATCATGTCGCTCTCGAAGAAGCTGACCGCCAGCAGCACGCCCAGCGGCACGATGAAGAAGACCGCAAGCGCGAGGCCGAGCGGCGCCACCCTCACGAGCGGATGCTGCCCCCCGCCGGTGCCGTTGCTCATCGCGAGACCGAACCCAATAAGGACCTAGAGAGTAGGCGGGGCCGGCGCGCCGGCCCCGCCATTTCGGATGCGGCCACTCAGGCCGTCTGCAGCTCCGTCCACTTCTTGAGCAGGAACTGCTGGTTGTCCATGAGCGTGTTCCAGCACGCCATGTTGCCGAAGCGCTGCGAGAACGATCCGCCGTCGCGGACGTGCCCCGGCTTCTCCATCAGCGTGCCGTAAGGATCGTGGATCGGGCCTTCCGCCGGCTTGCCCTCGTACCAGTAATCCCACTCGTAGGGCTCCATGTAGTCCCTGGCGGTCTCCGAGACGCCGAGATAGTAGCCCTGCTTGGCGATGAAGGCGCCCATCCAGCCGCTGTAGTACCAGTTGAGGTAATCGTAGGCCGCACCCAGCCTCTTGCCCTCGAGGTGGCTCATCAGGCTCATCCCGTTGCCCCAGCCCCGGTAGCCCTCTGCGAGCGGCTGATAGATGCAGGGCACGCCTTGGGCGCGCACGGCGGTCACCGCCGGCGACCACATGGACTGGATGACCACCTCGCCCGAGGTCATCAGCTGCACGGACTGGTCGAAGGTGCCCCAGAGCGCCCGCCAATGACCCTTCTTCTTGAGATCGATGAGCCGGTCCACGGTCATCGTAATCTCGTCCTTGGTCATGTTGCCCTTGTCGGCATAGGTGTATTCGCCGGTGGATTCGATGGCGAGTGCCGCATCCATGATCATGATCGGCGGGATGTCCATGCCCGCTGCGCGGCCATTGAACTCGTCGTTGAAGAGCTCATGCCAGTTGTTGATGGGGCGGCCGATCGCATCCGGCTGGATGCCGAGGGTATCGGCGTTGAACACGCCGGGGATCATCGTCGCATAATCGGTGGTGCCATCGGCGATTTCCGTCGCGTCGGCGTCCGTGAAGTACATCACCTCATGGGGCGAGACCCCCTGGCGCGAGATCTGCTTGCCCTCGAGCTCGCCGTCCCGATAGATCGGCGTCGTCTTGTCCCAATGGGTGATCATGGCGGGGTCCACCGCCTGATAGATGCCGCGCGGCACGGTGATGACCCGCATCCAGAGCTCGATGTCGGCGACATCGATGGAATCGGACTGCGTGGTCAGCCGGTTGAGCATGCCGGCGTGATCGGTGACGGACATCTCCACCGAGAACGGCAGGTCCACCGTCGCCTGTTCGGCGATCTGGATGATCGTCGAGTACGACATGCCGGAATGGTTGATCGTGATGTCCTTCGTGTCCTGCGCCCAGACCGTTGGAAATCCGCCGAGCGCCTTCGTTCCGGCCGCGACGCCGGCCACTGCGGCAGCGCCCTTGAGAATCGAGCGCCGGCTCGGTCCCCGTCCGAGTTGCTTCGAGGTCTTTGCCATGATTGCCTTCTCCCTGTGTTTGGCGTCGGCCAGGGCCCGTCGCGCCGTGCGCCGACAGCCTGCTGTTTTGTAGCCTAGCCCGGAATTCTCACCGATGTCATGGCCCGTGCGACAGAAGTGCCGCGCGCGTTCGGCGCAACCGGACTCCCGTGCGCCTTCCTCGCGATGCGCGCATGGCATTGGCCGGTGCGGGCCGCTATAAGGTCTTGCCGCGTTGCCGCGCTCGGCGCGATGCGCGCAGCAGTTGCTCGAATAGACTGGGTTGTGAACACGTTAGCATGATTGGCACAGCGTGACGAAGGCGCCGCCATCCTCGGGGAGCAGGCGCCTGGGACGAGTGCGGGGTCGCGCGCCCCGCGTGTTACGCCGCATGGCGGGCGCCGTCCTGATCGCCATGTCGCTCCTCGTCGGCATTCACGCGAACGCCGACACCGGCCCCCTGAAGATCGGCGTGCTCGCCACACTCGAAGGCGCGTTCGAGCCGCTCGGGCGGGATGCCCTGCGCGGCTACGAGCTGGCCATGAAGGAGCACGAGGAGAGCGATGGCGAGCGGCCCATCGAGGCCATCGTCGAATCCACGGACGGGACCCCGGCATCCGTGGTCGCCAAGGCGCGCCTGTTGATCGAGCAAGGCGCCAGCATCGTCATCGGCCCCCTCGCCGGAATCGAGGGCATCGCGATCCGCGATTTCGCCAAGAGCGTACCGGAGGTGACCTTCATCAACGGCGCTTCCGCCGCACAGGACGCCACCCTGCGCGCGCCGGCCGAGAATTTCTTCCGCTTCAACCCCGACAGCATGCAGTGGATCGGAGGGCTGGGTCGCCACGCCTACGAGGAGAAGGACATCGAAACGATCGTCACGGTCAGCGAGGACTATTCCCTGCCCTACACGCAGCTCATGGGCTTCGTACTGGATTATTGCGCCTCAGGCGGCCACCTGCTGGCCCGGCACTGGGTCTCGCCGGGCGCAAGCGACACCTCGCGCCTCGCCGAGGCGATTGCGCGGACCGAGACGGACGGGTTGTTCCTGGCCATGGCGCCCCGCGCGGCGGGGAAATTCCTCGAAGCCTATGGCGAGGCCGGCGGGCAGGCCGCCGTCGTGGCAAGCTCCACGACCCTGAGCGGCAGCCTCCTGCGCGCGGCCGACGCCACCCGGCCCTTGCTGACGGGGGCGATCTCGGCGCTGCCCGTCTCGGAAAGCGACGACAACGATGAGTTGGAAGAATTCACGACGCGCTACCGTGAGAGCTTCCCGGACGCAGGGCCTGCGCCGGGCCTCTTCGCGCTCGCCTACTACGTCAACACCAAGGCGCTGCTCCTCGCCCTCGAGGAGACCGATGGCGTCCTCGGCGATGGACACGAGGACCTGCGCGAGGCTCTCGCGGAGCTCAGCTTCGATACACCCTTCGGCGGCCCGGTCGCGCTCGACGAAAACCGCCAGGCCGTGACCGACGCCTTCATCGTCGAAGTCGCGGAAGAGGACGGCGCCCTCACGCTGGAGACGGTCGACGTGGCGGAGGAGGTCGACCAGACCTTCGGCCTCCCGCGCGACGCGTTCCTCGCCCTGGGCCCGCCGAGCCGGCGCAACACGCTCTGCCCCGAGACAACGCTGGCCGAGGTCGAGACCGAGGCCGAGCCGACTGCTCCCGAGTCGGAGGCCGACGACGCTCCGCCCGCCGACGAACCGCCGCCGGAGATCGAAGAGGACGTGGTAACAGCCGAGCCGCCTGCCGAAACGCTCCTCGATCAGTTGATTCGGATGCTGCAGAAGGATCCCGCCATGCCCGAGACAGGCCCCTCCATCGTTCCGTGCCTCAGCTACCGTGACGCACCTGCCGTGATCGCCTGGCTGAAGGAGGCCTTCGGCTTTACCGAAGTCATGGTCGTGCCGGGCCCCGACGATACCATCGCCCATGCCCAGCTCGCGTTCGATGGCGGCATGGTCATGGTGGGCTCGCTACGAGACGACGAGCTGAAGATGCAAACGCCCTGCGATCTCGGCGGCGTCACGCAGTCGATCTATATCGTGGTCGAGGATGCGGACGCCCACCACGAGCGTGCCGTCAAGGCCGGCGCCGAAATCGTGCGGGAACTCCAGGACACGCCCTACGGCTCCCTCGACTATTCGGCGCGCGACCCCGAAGGGCACATCTGGAATTTCGGCACCTACCGGCCGGCCATCGAAGAATAGGCCGGGGATGCCCCCCGGCGCCGATCAGTCGTAGGGCTCACCCGCCTTGTTGGTGAAGCGGATTTTGCCGTCGCGCTTCTCGTAGACCAGATCGATGTCGGGGTAGTGGCAGCGCTCGTCGCTGGCGCGGGTCCCGATCTCCAGCACAACGGCGTCCTCCGTGGAGCGGTTCACAAGGTGGTGGCCGTCGGCGTGGCCGGCCTTGAACGTCGCCGCCTCCCCCGCCCCGAGCAGGGTCTCACCGCCCTCCTCGATCAGGACCAGCTTGCCCGAGACGACGAAAACCAGCTCGTCCTCGGTCTCGTGCCAATGGCGCTGGGCGGTCGCGGCACCCGGCGGCAGGCGCGTCAGGTTGACCCCGAACTGGGTGAGTCCGCCCGCATCGCCCAGAGCCTGCTTGATGCGCCCCTCCGCCATCGCCTTGAACGGCGGCGGATAACCCGATCCGGCCTTGGCCGGCACTCGCTCTAAGTCGATCTTGGGCATCAGCCCCCCTCCGACCGCCCCCCCCCGGCTCAGTACTGCACGCCGTTGGTGAGTGCGCCGTCCACCTTGATGTTGGTGCCGGTGATGAAGCTCGCCCTGGGGCTCGCGAGGAACACCGTCGCGTTGGCCACCTCTTCGGCCGTCGCCATGCGCCCGGTCTTGTTGAGGCTCAGCGCAAACTTGAAGAAATCCGGATTGTCGTTCTCGATGCTCTGCCAGATGCCGCCATCGAAATATGTGTTGCCGGGCGAGACCGAGTTGGCGCGGATGCCCTTGGGCGCGAGCTGGCGGCTGAGCCCGGCGGAATAGTGGATCAGCGCCGCCTTGAAGACGCCGTAGGGGCCGGCGGCGAAATCGATCTCGATGCCGGAGACGCTGGAAATGACCACGATGGAGCCCGCGTCGGACTTCTCAAGATGCGGCAGCGATGCCTCCACCGTGTGGACGGTGTGCATCATGTCGACGGTGAATTCCTGTTGCCAGGCCTCAAGCCCCGGCGTCACCGCGAGCGCACTCACATTGGGCACGACGATGTCGAGCCCACCGAACTCCTCGGCGACGTCATCGACCCATTGGCGCACCGCCGGCCCGTCCCCGACATCGAGCGCGCGGCCGGAGGCACGCACACCGGTCGCCGCAAGTGCGGAGACGGCCTCCTCCACGTCGGCCTCGGTGCGCGCGCAGATCGCGACGTCGGCACCCTCCGCCGCAAGCTCGTTCGCGATCGCGCGGCCGATCCCCTTGGTGCCGCCGGTCACCAGCGACTTCCTGCCCTTCAATCCAAGATCCATGTGTCGTCTCCCTGGTTTTGGCGCCGCACCGCGGCCTGTGCTGCGCGGCATGGTGAACCATCGCGGAAGTCAAGGCCAGCGCCATTCGCCGGGCGAAGCTGGCTTGGATTTGGGGCGGTTGATAGGATGCCGCCGCAGCGCGGGTCCGTGGCTTGGGCACTTCGTTCATTGCTCCCCCCGTGGCCCTGTCGGCCAACGAACTATCACTGGATTGGATGGACTCATGCGAGAGTTGAAGATCGGACTCGTGGGCGCCGGCTGGATGGGCAAGGCCCACGCCTTGTGCTACCGCGCCCAGCCACTCGCGTTCGGCGGCAAGCCAGCGGTTCCCGTGCTGGAGGTGCTGGCCGACGTGAACGAGGAGATCGCAAGCCGGTCAGCGCGTGAGCTCGGCTTCCGCCGCCATACGGCTGACTGGCGCGAGGTCGTCAACGATCCCGACGTCGACGTCGTCGACATCAACACCCCGAACGATATCCATCCCGAAATCGCGATGGCCGCCGCCGCCGCCGGCAAGCACATCTATTGCGAGAAGCCGCTTGCGAATGACGCGAAGTCGGCGTTTGCAATGGCGGAGGCTGCCGAGAAGGCGGGCGTCATCACGTTGGTCGGCTTCAACTACATCAAGAATCCGGTCCAGACCCTCGCCCGGCGGCTGGTCGGGGACGGCGAGATCGGCGTGCCCAACTATTATCGCGGCACGTTCTGCGGAGACTTCCTGGCCAAGCCGGAGATTCCGTTCTCCTGGCGCAACGACAAGGCGAGGGCCGGCTCCGGCGTGATCAGCGATATCGGCGCCCACTGCTTCGCCTTCCTCACCCATCTCGTGGACCAGCAGGTGGTCGAGGTGATGTGCAACCTGGAGATCATCATCCCCGAGCGCCCGTCGCCGCCGACCGAGGCCGGCACCAGCCTCAGCGTCCGCGGTGGCGGGGGCCCGCTGGTGCCGGTGGAGACCGACGACCTTGCGACCGTGATGTTCAAGACCGCGGGCGGCCTCAACGGGCACATGGAGATGAGCCGCGTTTCGATGGGCAAGCGCATGGACATCGGCTACGAGCTGACCGGCACCGAGGGCGGAATCCGCTACTTCTACGACCGCATCAACGACTTGCAGGTCTACAAGGAGGAAGGCGATCAGGCCACGAGGGGCTTCAAGCATATCTCGATGGGCCCGCACGACCCCCACTACGCGGCGTTCTTTCCGGTCGCGGGAATGGGCTCCGGCTACAACGACTTCAAGGTGATGGAGGTGCAGGGCCTCATGGAGGCGATCGCTGCCGGCAAGCCGGCCTATCCCGATTTCAGGTGGGCGGCGGAGAACCAGCGCGTGATCGACGCCTGCATCCTCTCGGACGCCGAGCGCCGCTGGGTGAAAGTGGACGAGATCGCCGTCTAATTCGGGTCAGGCATGAGACCAGGGCGGGGCCTGCTTCATGATCTCGGCGTAGACCGGACAGTCCGGCCGGTGGGCGCCTTCGAGATAGCCGGTCGACATCAGGAACTCGCGGCAGATCTCGCCGCCCGTGAACTTGAAGTGAGCCTTGAAGAGCTTCACCCAGTCCGCGTGCGGCCTCGGATGATGGGCGTCGAGCCAGGCGGCGAAGGAGCCGTGAGCCTCCTGTAGCGCCAAGACGCGCCTGGCGTTCTCGATGGCGGCATCGACCTTGAGCCGGTTGCGGATGATGCCTGCGTCGGCCAGAAGCCGCGCCCGCTCCGCCTCGCCGTAGGCCGCGACCCGCGCGATCTCGAACCCCTCGAAGGCTGCGACGAACGCCTCTTGCTTCTTCAGGATCGTGAGCCAGGAGAGCCCGGCCTGGTTGATCTCCAGTATCAGGCGCTCGAAAAGCCGGTCGTCGTCCCGCACCGGGAAGCCGTACACCCGGTCGTGATAGGGCCCGTGGTAGGGATGCCCCGGTGCGATGTCGCAATAGCTCGTCACGGCCCCCCTGCCCCGCCCCCGCGCCTATTCCGCGAAGGTCTCGAGCGAGAGCCAGCCGGCCTCGACGATGCCGACGATAACGCCGGTGATCACGCCGCCGGCTGCGGTGGCGATCGCCGCCTTGCGCCAGAGCCGCGGGCGCTGCGGGGCGCCGGGCGCGTGGCCGGGCTCCGGGTTCTCGATCGGCCGGATCCCGAAGGGCAGCGCAACGAAGAAGGAGAGCCACCAGGCGATCACGAAGACGACGATGATGCCGAAGACGTCCACGGCGGCGGCCTCAGACCTGCTCCAGCTCGATCAACGTGCCGCAGAAATCCTTCGGGTGCAGGAAGATCACGGGCTTGCCGTGCGCGCCCGTGCGCGGCTCGCCGTCGCCCAGCACCCGCGCGCCTTCGGACACCAGGCGGTCGCGCGCTGCGGCGATGTCGTCCACCTCGTAGCAAAGGTGATGGATGCCGCCCGCCGCGTTCTTCGTGAGAAAGCCCTCAATCGGTGAACCCTCGCCGAGCGGATGCAGCAGCTCAAGCTTGGTGTTGGGCAGCGTGACAAAGACCGTCGTCACCCCATGCTCCGGCAGATCCAGGGGTTCGGAGACCTCGGCACCCAGGGTCCCGCGATAGAGCGCGCTCGCCGCCGCGAGGTCCGGCACGGCGATGGCGACATGGTTCAGGCGTCCGATCACGGTCCTGCTCCGCTCAGCCCGGCACCCGCGCGATCTGCACGTCGATCACCGGGCGCTTGCCGTGGCTCTCGCGCAACGCGCGCCGGATGGCTTGCCGCACTGCCTGCTCGATCGGGCCCTCCTCGCGTGCCTGCGCCCGCGGCAGTGAGTCCACGGCGTCCGCCACGTCCGCCGCGATCGCCTCCCGCGTCTCTAGCTCGTCCTCCCCGTCCAGGATGCCCCGGCCCGAGACCTGGGGCGAGACCAGGGTGCGCCCGCTGCGGTCGACCACGACGGAGACGAAGACCGCCCCGTTGTGCATCAGCTTGCGCCGCGCACCGATCGAGACGTGATTGGTCGCGACGATCTGCTCGCCGTCCAGCGCGAGCCGCCCGGCCGGTGCGCGGCCGATCACCGTGGCTGGTCCCGGTGCAAGCCGCAGCAGGTCGCCGTTCTCGACGAACACTGGTTCAGGCACCTGCAGCGCGCGGGCCAGCGCGCCGTGGGCCTGCATGTGGCGCGCCTCGCCGTGCACCGGCACCGCGATCTGCGGCCGGATCCACTGGTACATCTGGCGCAGCTCGCCCCGGCAGGGATGGCCGGAGACGTGCACGCCCGCGTCCATCTCCGTGATGACCTCGATACCGCGCCGCAGCAGCCGGTTGTGCAGGTCGCCGATGGTCCGCTCGTTGCCGGGGATGATCTTCGACGAGAAGATCACCGTATCGCCTTCGCCGAGGCTTACGCGCGGGTGGCTGTCGCCGGCAATCCGCGCCATCGCGGCACGCGGCTCGCCCTGGCAGCCGGTGCAAAGATAGACCACCTGGCCGCTGTGCAACGGTGCGCCTTCGTCCTCGGTGAGCAGCCGCACGCCTTCGAGATAGCCGCAGGCGCGCGCCGCCCGCACGTAGCGATGGAGCGAACGCCCCACCAGCACCGGCTCCCGACCCGCATCCCGCGCCGCCAGCGCCACCGATTCCAGCCGGGCGACGTTGGAGGCGAAAAGGGTGACGGCAAGGCCGTGCTCGCGCTCGGCAATCAGGTTCGCGAGCGTTTCGCGCACCTCGCCTTCCGAGCCCGACTCGCCCTCCACCGTCGCGTTCGTGGAGTCGCCCACCAGCGCGAGCACGCCGGCCTCCCCCGCCTGCCGCAGCGCGGCCTCGTCCAGGTTCTCGCCGACCAGCGGGTCGGGATCGATTTTCCAGTCGCCGGTGTGCATGACGCGCCCGTAGGGCGTCTCGATGAGCAGCGCGTTCGGCTCGGGGATCGAGTGGGTGAGCGAGATGAAGGTGAGCGCAAACGGCCCGAGTTCGAGCCGGCTGGAGAGCGCGACCTCGGTCAGCGGCACCTCCGAGAGCAGCCTCGCGTCCGCCAGCTTCTCGCGCAGCACCGCAGCGGCGAACGGGGTCGCGTACACCGGGCAGCGCAGCCTCGGCCAGAGATAAGCGACCGCACCCAGATGGTCCTCGTGGGCATGGGTCAGCACGATGGCGAGCAGATCCTTCCGGCGCTCTTCGATGAAGACCGGGTCCGGCATGAGCACGTCGATGCCGGGCAGCGTGTCGCCCGCGAAGGTGATACCGAGATCGACCATCAGCCACTGGCCCTGGCAGGTGTAGAGGTTGAGGTTCATGCCGATCTCGCCGGCCCCGCCGAGGGGCAGGAAATGCAGCGCCTCACGCTGGACACTGGGTGTTGAGGACGCGGTCGCGTTCACGGCGCTCTCCGGTTGCGCCGGTGGATCTCGCGCAATCCCCGGATCGTCAGATCGGGATCGACCGCGTCGATTGTGTCCGTGGCATCGCCGAAGAGGCTGGCGAGCCCGCCGGTTGCGACGGTCGTCACGGGTGCCGCAATCTCGGCCTTCATACGCGCGACGATACCCTCGATCAGCCCCACGTAGCCCCAGTAGATGCCGGATTGCATGGCCGGCACCGTCGCCTTGGCGATCACCTGGTCGGGGCGCTTGACCGCGATGCGCGGCAGTTGCGCGGCGGCCTGGTGCAGCGCCTCCAGCGAGAGGCCGATCCCCGGCGCGATGATGCCGCCTTCGTAAGACCCCTCCGCGCTCACTGAATCGAAGGTGGTCGCGGTGCCGAAGTCGAGAATGATGAGCGCGCCTGCATGGCGGATATGGGCGCCCACCGTATTGACCAGCCGGTCGGCCCCTACCTCCTCTGGCCGGGGCACGTTGACCGCAATGCCGAGCTCGACCCCGGGCTCTCCGACCACTTGCGCCTCGCAGCCGCAATGGTCGGCGCAGAGCAACTTCAACGCACCGATTCCCTGCGGCACCACGCTGGAGACGATGGCCTCGTCGACATCGGCGAGGCGGACGCCGGCCTGCGCCAGGAGCTGGCCGAGCCAGACCGCGTATTCGTCGCTCGTCCGCCGCGCATCGGTCATGGCCCGCCACTGGCCGCGCGGCGCGTCCTCCCCGTCGCCGTCGAACACGGCGAAGACGGTGTTGGTATTGCCGGCGTCAACCGCGAGCAGCATGCGCCGCCTCCGCATTGCCGAAGTGCACATCGCCGGCCGCGATGGAGAGCCGGGCCCCAGCCGGCCGAGCGAGCACCAGCGCCCCCTCCTCGTCGAGGCCGTCGAACACGCCCGTCAGCCGCCGCTCGCCATTCGCGACCGTCACCGGACCGCCGAGCCCGTGGGCGCGGGCGAGCCAGCATCTGCGTACCGCCGCGAAGCCCTGCGTCTCCCACTCCCGCCTGCGCCGGGCCAGCGCCGCCAGCAGCGAGTGCAGCGCGACCTCCGGGGCCAGCGCCGAGGCACCGGCTTCAACAAGGCTCGTGGACGGGATCGGTCCCTCGATGCCGGGGTGGTTCGCAAGGTTCACACCGATTCCGAGCACGACCCAGTCCACACGTCCTCCCAGCCCGAGAGCGGATTCAAGGAGAACGCCGGCCACCTTGCCGCCATCCACGAGAACGTCGTTCGGCCACTTGCAACGCGCCCGGCCGGGCAGCGATCCATCCACCAAGTCGAGGACGGCAAGCGCGGCAACGAAGGAGAGTTGCGCTACGCTCCGCGCCTCGCAGGCCGGACGGAGAACCACCGAGACATAGAGATTGCCCGGCGGCGAGACCCAGGAGCGGCCCCGTCGGCCGCGCCCCGCCCGTTGCACGCGCGCCCACACCACCGTGCCGTCGGGCGCACCACCGGCCGCCCGCTCCTTGGCCTCGTCGTTGGTGCTGCCGGCCTCGTCGAGGGCGGTCAGAGCGTAGCCCGGCGGCAGCGTCAGCGCCGGCATGGGCGTGGTGGCGGGGGGCGCGCTCAGGGCATGAGCGCCGCGGCAGCGGCTTCCGCCCCGGCCAGAATCGGCGCCGGGTAGGCGAAGAAGAGCAGCGTGATGATGCCCGTGCCCGCGAGCACGGCGGAGAGCTCCACACCGACCGGGCGGTCGAAGCCTTCCGCCGGCTGGTCGAAGTACATCACCTTGACGATCCGGATGTAGTAGTAGGCGCCGACGACGCTCGCCAGCACCCCGAAGATCGCGAGTCCGTAGAGCCCTGTATCAACCGCGGCCAGGAACACGTACAGCTTGCCGAAGAAGCCGGCGAGCGGCGGGATGCCCGCCATCGAGAACATGAAGATCGCGAGCGCCAACGCAAGCGCCGGGTTGGTCTTGGAGAGGCCGGAGAGGTCGCTGATCTCCTCCACCATCTGGCCGCGCTGGCGCATGGCGAGGATGCAGGCGAAGCCGCCGAGCGTCATCACCATGTAGATCAACATGTAGACGAGCACGCCCCGGATGCCTTCGGGCGTACCCGCCGAGAGCCCGACCAGCGCATAGCCGACGTGGCCGATGGAGCTGTAGGCCATCAGCCGCTTGATGTTCTTCTGGCCGATGGCGGCGAAGGCGCCGAGCCCCATGGAGGCGATCGAGACGAAGATGATGATCTGGTCCCACTGGCCGGCGAGCTCGTGGAAGGGGCCGAGGAAGACCCGGAGCAGCAGCGCCATCGCGGCGACCTTGGGCGCTGCGGCGAAGAAGGCGGTCACCGGAGTCGGCGCGCCCTCGTAGACGTCGGGCGTCCACATGTGGAAGGGCACCGCCGAGACCTTGAAGGCCAAGGCTGCTGCGATGAACACGAGCCCGATCAGCACGCCCGTCTCCGCCGCCACGTTGCCCGGCACGGTGGTGGCCAGCGCCTCCGCGATCCCTTCGAAGCCGGTCACGCCGGTGAAGCCGTAGACCATCGAGCAGCCGTAGAGCAGCAGGCCCGACGAGATCGCGCCCAGCACGAAGTACTTGAGACCGGCCTCGGTCGAGCGCAGCGAATCCCGGCGGAAGGCGGCGACGATGTAGAGCGAGAGGCTCTGCAGCTCGAGCCCCACGTAGAGCGCGATCAGATCGTTCGCCGAGATCATCAGCAGCATGCCGAGGGTGGCGAAGACGATCAGCACCGGGAACTCGAAGCGGTTCATCCCCTCGCGCTTCACGTAGCCGAGGCCGACGATGAGAGTCACCGCCGCGCCAACCAGCACCAGGCACTTCATGAACGCGCCGAAGCGGTCGACCACGAAGAGGCCGAAGAAGGTGGTCGTCCGCTCGTCGGGGAGTACCAGCACCATGACGAAGGCGGCCGCCATGGCGACGCATGCGAGCCAGGTCATCAGCCGGGTCGAGCGGTCGCCGATGAAGACGCCGGCCATCAGCAGCGTGACCGAGGCGCCTGCGAGGAAGAGCTCCGGCAGGGCGGGCAGATAGTCCGGCTCGACGAAGGGTTGCATCGCCCGGCCCCTAGTTCAGTGCCGCGAGCGCTGCCAGCGGCCCGCGCGCCGGCGCCTCTGCTACGGGAAGATCGGGCGCCCCGTTGGTCTGCGCGATCAGGTTCTCAACCGAAACGTGGAGCACGTCGAGGAAGGGCTCGGGATAGAGCCCGAGCACCAGCGCCAGCGAGACCAGCGGCGCGAAGATGCCGACCTCGCGCCAGTTGAGGTCGGTGATCGACTTCAGGTTCTCCTTGGTGAGATCGCCGAAGATCACGCGCCGGTAGAGCCAGAGCATGTAGGCGGCGCCCAGGATCACGCCGGTCAGCGCCAGCATGGCGACCCAGGTGTTGGACTGGAAGGCGCCCACCAGCACCATGAACTCACCGACGAAGCCGCTGGTCCCGGGCAGGCCGATCGCAGCCAGCGTGAACACCATGAGCACGAAAGCGTACATCGGCATGCGGTGCACCAGCCCGCCGTAGTCCGCGATCGCGCGGGTGTGGGTGCGGTCGTAGACGACGCCCACGCAGAGGAAGAGCGCCGCCGACACGATGCCGTGGCTCAGCATCTGGATGATGCCGCCCTCGATGCCCTGGCCGGTGAAGGTGAAGATGCCGATGGTGACGATCCCCATGTGGGCGACCGAGGAATAGGCGATCAGCTTCTTCATGTCCTGCTGCATGAGCGCGACCAGCGAGGTGTAGATGATCGCGACCACGCTCAGCGAGTAGATGAAGGGCACGAAGAAGGCGCTCGCGTCCGGCAGCATCGGCAGCGAGAAGCGCAGGAAGCCGTAGCCCCCCATCTTCAACAGGATGCCGGCGAGGATCACCGAGCCCGCCGTCGGCGCCTCCACGTGGGCGTCCGGCAGCCACGTGTGGAACGGCCACATCGGCAGCTTGACAGCGAAGGAGGCGAAAAGCGCGAGCCAGAGCCAGGTCTGCACCGCCGGCGCGAACTCGTGCACGAGCAGCATCGGAATATCGGTGGTGCCGGCGTCGAGATACATGAACAGGATCGCCAGCAGGAACAGCACCGAGCCCACCAGCGTGTAGAGGAAGAACTTGAACGCCGAGTAGACCCGCCGCGCGCCGCCCCAGATGCCGATGATCAGGAACATCGGGATCAGCTGCCCCTCGAAGAAGATGTAGAACATCACGAAGTCGAGGGAGCAGAAGACGCCGACGATCAGCGTCTCCATCGCCAGGAAGGCGATCATGAACTCGCGCACGCGCGTCTGGATCGCCTCCCACGAGGCGAGGATGCAGAGCGGGATCAGGAAGGTGGTCAGGATCAGGAAGAAGATCGAGATCCCGTCCACGCCCAGGTGGTAGCCGATGTTGTGCTCCGGCAACCACGGCACGAACTCGACGAACTGGAACTCCGCCGTCGTGGTGTCGAAGTCGGCGATCAGCACGATCGAGAGTGCGAACGTGACCACCGAGGTCCAGAGTGCCACGTGGCGGGAGTTCGCCGCGATCTGCCGCTCGTCCCCGCGGATCAGCAGGATGAAGAAGACGCCCACCAGAGGCAGGAACGTGACGGTGGACAGGATCGGCCAATCGGTCATGCCGTTACCTGCCCGCGATCAGATACCAGGTGACGATGGCCGCGAGCCCCAGCAGCATCGCGAAGGCGTAGTGATAGACGTAGCCCGACTGAAGCTTGACGGCGCGGCGCGCGATCGAGAGCGTGGCGGCGGCGAAGCCGTCCGGCCCGATACCGTCGATCACGGCACCGTCGCCCTGCTTCCAGAGGTTGCGCCCGAGATACTTGGCGGAGCGCACGAAGAGAACGTCGTAGAGCTCGTCGAAGTACCACTTGTTGAGGAGGAAGAGGTAGACCGGCCGCGCGCGGGTTGCGAGCTGGCCGGGAAGCTCCGGCTTCAGCACGTAGAACAGGAAGGCGCCGGCGATCCCGAGCACCCCCACCGCCATGGGCAGCGCCTTGACCCAGAAGTCGACGTGGTGCGCCTCCGCCAGTGCGTTGTGGATCGGGAGCACGAGGATCGAGGTGCCCCAGAAGTCTATGTCCGTCGCCACCATCGGCAGCATCAGGTAGCCGATCACGATGGCGCCGATGGCGAGCCCCACCAGCGGCACCCACATCACCGGCGGCGCCTCATGCACGTGGGCCATTACCTTTTCGTCGGCCCGCGGCTTGCCGTGGAAGGTCAGGAACAGCAGCCGCCACGAATAGAATGCGGTCAGGAACGCCGCCAGGATGCCGAGCCCGAAGGCATACATGCCGAGCCCGGTATGCGAGGCGAAGGCGGATTCCAGGATGATGTCCTTCGAGAAGAAGCCCGAGAACGGGAAGATCCCGGCGAGTGCCAGGTTGCCGATCCACATCAGCACGTAGGTCACCGGGATCATGCGCCAGATACCGCCCATCTTGCGCATGTCCTGCTCGTCCGACATGGCGTGGATCACCGCGCCCGCGCCGAGGAAGAGCAGTGCCTTGAAGAAGGCGTGCGTGGTCAGGTGGAAGATGCCGGCGCCGTAGGCCGAGACGCCGCAGGCGAAGAACATGTAGCCGAGCTGGCTGCAGGTCGAATAGGCGATCACCCGCTTGATGTCGTTCTGGGTGATCGCGATGGTCGCGGCGAAGATCGCGGTCGTCGCGCCGAAGAACGTCACCACCGAGAGCGCGATCGGCGCGTACTCGAAGATCGGCGAGAGCCGCGCCACCATGAAGACTCCTGCGGTCACCATGGTCGCGGCATGGATCAGCGCGGAGACCGGCGTCGGCCCTTCCATCGCGTCCGGCAACCAGGTGTGCAGCAGGAACTGCGCCGACTTCCCCATGGCGCCGACGAAGAGCAGGATGCAGGCGACCTCCAAGAAGTCGAAGGAGTGGCCGAGGAAGGTGACCTCGGCATCCACCATGCCCGGCGCGCCGGCGAACACCGCGTCGAACGAGACGGTGTCGAACATCAGGAAGATCGCGAGGATGCCGAGCGCGAAGCCGAAGTCGCCCACCCGGTTGACGATGAAGGCCTTGATCGCCGCCGCATTCGCCGACGGCCGCTTGTACCAGAATCCGATCAGCAGATAGGAGACGAGGCCGACGCCCTCCCAGCCGAAGAACATCTGGAGGAAGTTGTCGGCGCTGACCAGCGCCAGCATGAAGAAGGTGAAGAGCGAGAGGTAGGCGAAGAAGCGCGGCACATGCGGGTCGTGCGCCATGTAGCCGATGGAATAGACGTGGATCAGGAACGAGACCACGCAGACGACGAAGACCATCACCCCGGTCAGCTCGTCGAACCTGAGCAGCCAGTCCACGTCGAGATCGCCGGAAGCGAACCAGTCGAAGAGGACGATGGTCGCGGTCTCGCCCTGGAGCACGACCTCGGTGAAGACCACGATCGCCATCACCGCGGCGACGCCCATCGCGCCGCAGCTCACGAGCTGCGAGGCGCGCGCACCAAGCACCCGGCCGAACAGGCCGACGATCACCGCCCCGAAGAGGGGCAGGAATATGGGCGCGGCGTAATAGAGCACCGGCGCCTAACCCTTCATCACGTTGACGTCCTCGACGGCGATGCTGCCGCGATTGCGGAAGTAGACGACCAGGATGGCGAGACCGATCGCAGCCTCGGCGGCCGCGACCGTGAGCACGAGCATGGCGAAGACTTGGCCCACCATGTCGTTGAGGAAGGTCGAGAAGGCGACCAAGTTGATGTTGACGGCAAGCAGCATCAGCTCGATCGCCATCAGGATGATGATGACGTTCTTGCGGTTGAGGAAGATGCCGACGACGCCGAGGGTGAACAGGACCGCGGCCACGGTGAGGTAATGGGTCAGTCCGATTTCCATGTCCCCTCCGCGCCCGGCTCGATGTCGGTGACCTGAACGGCAGCCTTGGGATCGCGCGCCACCTGATCGGCGATACGCTGGCGCCTTACGTCGGCCCGGCGCCGGTGGGTGAGCACGATGGCGCCCACCATCGCGATCAGAAGGATGAATCCCGCGCCCTGGAACAGGTAGGCGTAGTGCGTGTAGAGCACGTCGCCCAGCGCCTGGGTGTTGGTGACCTCGTCAGCCGGCGGTGTCGGCGATGCGACCGTCGTCGGTACCTCGATGTCGATGGCACCGGAGGCGAAGACCAGCACAAGCTCGGCGAGCAATATGATTCCGATGACGCCGCCGATGGGGAGATATTGCAGGAAGCCCGCGCGCAGCTCCGCGAAGTTGATGTTCAGCATCATCACGACGAAGAGGAAGAGCACGGCGACCGCGCCGACGTAGACGATGATCAGGATCATCGCCAGGAACTCGGCGCCCATCATCACGAAGAGCCCGGCCGAGTTGAAGAACGCCAGGATCAGGAACAGCACCGAGTGAACCGGGTTGCGCGAGGCGATCACCATGACGCCCGCCCCCACCGTCACCACGGCGAGGACGTAGAACATGATCGTCTGGATGATCATCGTGCCGCGATCCCGCTTGGCTTACCGTTCCGCCACTGCCGATCCCGGCTCAGCGGTAAGGTGCCTCCGCGCTCAGGTTTGCGGCGATCTCCCGCTCCCAGCGGTCGCCGTTGTCGAGCAGCTTCTCCTTGTTGTAGAGCAGCTCCTCGCGGGTCTCGGCGGCAAACTCGAAGTTCGGCCCCTCGACGATGGCGTCGACCGGGCAGGCCTCCTGACAGAAGCCGCAGTAGATGCACTTCACCATGTCGATATCGTAGCGGGTGGTGCGCCGGCTGCCGTCCTCCCTCGGCTCCGCCTCGATGGTGATCGCCTGCGCGGGGCAGATTGCCTCGCACAGCTTGCAGGCGATGCAGCGCTCCTCGCCGTTGGGATAACGGCGCAGCGCATGCTCGCCGCGGAAGCGCGGGCTCAGCATGCCCTTCTCGTAGGGGTAGTTGAGCGTCGCCTTGCGCTTGAATATCTGCTTGAAGGTCACGCCGAGCCCGACCGCCAGCTCGGTCAGGAGCAAGGATCGAACTGTCTGCTCAATCGCTGGCATGGCGACCTCCTATTTGGCGCCGGGCGCGGCCATAGCACAGGCCGCCTGCCGTCGCCACAGCGGCTATCTCAGGGTGGTGCCCCGACCCAAAATGCCGTGATTGCCCTGGTTCGGCCACCGTAGTCCGATTCTCAACGGTGAGCTGGAGGCATATCCCCCTCCTCACCCCGGCCCTCTCCTCCCCAGGGAGGAGAGGGAGAGAAGTCGGCGCCTCTTGCGTTCCCCCTCCGCCCCTCGGGGGGGAGGGGGACAGGGGGAGGTGGGGGCGTTCGGATCGCGGCATTGCGCGGCGCTCACGCGCTGCCTGTCGATCGGGCGGCAGGGGCCAGGGTGCGGAATGAGTCACGACCTACCTCGGCAACCAGTCGAACGCGTGCAGCGCGCCCGCGACGATCACGACCATGGCGAGCGAGGCTGGCAAGAACACCTTCCAGCCGAGCCGCATGAGCTGATCGTAGCGGTAGCGGGGCAGCGTCGCGCGGGTCCAGGTGAAGAAGAAGACGACGACCGCGGTCTTCAACAGGAACCAGACCACGCCGGGGACCGCCATCAAGGGCTCGACGTGGAACGGCGGCAGCCAGCCGCCGAGGAACAGGATCACGCTGAGAGCGCTCAAGAGCACGATGTTGGCGTACTCCCCCATCATGAAGAGCAGCCAGGTCATCGACGAGTATTCCACCTGGTAGCCCGCTACCAGCTCGCCCTCGGCCTCCGGCAGGTCGAAGGGCGTGCGGTTGGTCTCGGCCAACGCGGACACCACGTAGATCACGAACATCGGGAACAGCGGAATGAAGAACCAGAGCCCCCTTTGCGCCTCGACGATGTCGTTGAGGTTGAGCGAGCCGACGCAGAGCAGCACCGTCACCAGCACGAAGCCGATGGAGACCTCGTAGGAGACCATCTGCGCCGCCGAGCGCAGCGCGCCGAGAAAGGCGTACTTCGAGTTGCTGGCCCAGCCCGCGATGATGATGCCGTAGACTCCGAGGGAAGAGACCGCGAAGAGATAGAGCAGCCCGACGTTGAGGTCGGCGAGCACCAGATGCTGGTCGAAGGGGATCACCGCCCAGCCGATGAGGCCGAGGCTGAATGTGACCATCGGCGCCAGCACGAAGAGCATGCGGTTGGCGCCGGCGGGAACGATGGTCTCCTTGAAGAGGCACTTGATCCCGTCCGCCACCGGCTGCAGCAGGCCGAATGGGCCCACCACATTTGGCCCCTTGCGGATCTGGATCGCCGCCCAGACCTTGCGCTCGAAGTAGGTGATGAAGGCCAATACCAGCAGCAGCGGCACTACGATCGCGAGGATGTACCCGATGGTCAGGAACAGCGGGTAGAAGTAGGTGCTCCAGACGCCCGCCTCAGCCATCGGTGCGGGCCTCCGCCGACGCGACGAACGCCGCGCTGCACTCGGTCATGGTCTGGGATGCGCGCGTGATCGGATCGGTCTGGTAGAAGTCCCCGATGGGGCATGCGAACGGCGCCTCATCCATGGCGCCGGCAGCGCCGAAGTCGCCCCAGTTCGCCGTGCTCACTTCACCGATCGCGGCGAGCGCCGGCGCCCGCTCCACCATGCGGGCGCGAAGCTCGTCCAGCGTGTCGTAGGCGAGCGGCTTGCCGAGACGGCCGGAGAGAGCGCGCAGGATGCGCCAGTCCTCCCGCGCCTCGCCGAGCGGCGCGCTCGCCGCATAGGCCCGCTGTGGCCGGCCTTCGAGATTGACGTAGGTGCCGTCCTTCTCGGTGTAGGCGGCGCCCGGCAGGATTACGTCTGCGATCCGCGCCCCGGCATCGCCGTGGTGGCCCTGATAGACCACGAAGCAGTTCTCGGGCCGCTCCAGCGCAAGCTCATCGGCCCCCAACAGATAGAGCAGGCGGATCGCGCCGTCGGCGGCACCTTCGCAAATAGCTGCGGTGTCGCGGCCGCCCTCGCCCGGCACGAAGCCGAGATCGAGCCCGCCGACGCGGGATGCCGCCGTGTGCAGCGCGTTGAAGCCGTTCCAGCCGTCGGCAACCATGCCCGTCGCCTCAGCCACCACTCTCGCGTGAGCCAGCACTTGAGCGCCGTCGGGTCGGGTGAGCGCGCCCATGCCGACGATCAGCATCGGCCGCTCGGCCATTTTCAGAACATCGGCGAAGGCGTCGCCCCCCTTCGCGAGGGTGGCAAGGCTCTCCGGCCCGTCGCCCAGATGGTGGTGGGGATAGGTCAGCTCCACCTCCGGGCCGATGACACCGACCTTGAGCCCGCCCCGGCGCCAGCGCTTGCGGATGCGCGCGTTGACCAGCGACGCCTCCCAGCGCGGGTTGGTGCCGATCAGGAGAATCGCATCCGCCTCCTCGATCCCAGCGATGGTCGTGTTGAAGAGGTAGGAGACGCGGCTCATCGCATCCAGCTTGGCGCCGTCCTGCCGGCAGTCGAGATGGGGCGATCCCAGCGCGCCCATCAGATCGGCGAGCGCAGTCATCGCTTCGCAGTCCGCCGTGTCGCCCGCGAGCGCCGCGATCTGGCCACCGTCCAAGCCCCCCGCCGCCGCTGCGATAGCGTCGAACGCTTCGACCCAGCTTGCGGCTTCGAGCGCGCCGTTGCGACGCACGTAGCAGCGATCCAGACGTCGCCGGCGCAACCCGTCGTAGGCGAAGCGGCTCTTGTCCGAGAGCCACTCCTCGTTGATGTCGTCGTGCAGGCGCGGCACTACGCGCAGCACCTCGGTGCCCCGCGCATCGACCCGGATGTTGGAGCCAACGGCATCGAGCACGTCGACCGTCTCGGTCGTGCGCAGCTCCCACGAGCGCGCGACGAAGGCGTAGGGCTTCGAGGTCAGCGCGCCGACCGGGCAGAGATCGATCATGTTGCCGCTGAGCTCGGAGCTCACCGCCTTCTCGACGTAGGTGCCGATTTCCATGTGCTCGCCGCGGAAGACCGCGCCGAACTCCTCGACACCCGCGATCTCGTCGGCGAAGCGGATACAGCGCGTGCAGTGGATGCAGCGCGTCATGATGGTCTCGATCAGCGGCCCGACGTCCTTGTCGCGCACCGCACGCTTGCCTTCGTCGAAGCGGCTGAAGTGGCGGCCATAGGCCATGGCCTGGTCCTGCAGATCGCACTCGCCGCCCTGATCGCAGATCGGGCAGTCCAGCGGGTGGTTGATGAGCAGGAACTCCATCACCCCTTCCCGCGCCTTCTTGACCTGCGGCGTGTCGGTGCGGATCACCATTCCGTCTGCCGCCGGCATCGCGCACGAGGCGATGGGCTTGGGCGAGCGCTCCATCTCCACCAGGCACATGCGGCAATTGCCGGCGATGGAGAGCCGGTCGTGATAGCAGAAGTGCGGAATCTCCTTGCCGGCCTGCACGCAGGCCTGCATCACGGTCGAGCCGGGCTCGACCGTGATCTCGGCGCCGTCGATGGTGAGCGTGGTCATCGCATGCGTCCTCAGGCCGCCGCAGCAGCAGCGCCACCGCCGCCCACCTTCGCAGCCAGGATGCGCCGCTCGAGCTCGGGCCGGAAGTGGCGGATCAATCCCTGCACCGGCCACGCGGCCGCGTCGCCCAGGGCGCAAATGGTGTGGCCCTCGATCTGCCCCACCACGTCCCACAGCATGTCGATCTCTTCGACCGACGCCTCGCCCCTGATCAGGCGCAGCATCACGCGATAGACCCAGCCGGTGCCCTCGCGGCAGGGCGTGCATTGGCCGCAGCTCTCGTGCATGTAGAAGTGGGAGAGCCGAGCGATGGCCTCGACCACGTCGGCCGACTTGTCCATCACAATCACCGCCGCCGTCCCGAGACCCGATTTCTCAGCCATCAGCGAATCGAAGTCCATCAGGACCTCGTCGCAGATCGACTTCGGCAGCAGCGGCACCGAGGCGCCGCCGGGGATCACCGCCTGCAGATTGTCCCAGCCGCCGCGCACCCCTCCCGCGTGCTTCTCGATCAGCTCGCGCATGGGGATGCCCATCTCCTCCTCCACGTTGCACGGCTGATTGACGTGACCCGAGATGCAAAAGACCTTGGTGCCGGTGTTCTTGGGCCGGCCGATACCGGCGAACCACTCCGCACCGCGCCTGAGGATGGTGGGTACCACCGCAATAGTCTCGACATTGTTTACCGTCGACGGGCAGCCGTAGAGCCCGACCGCCGCCGGGAAAGGCGGCTTGAGTCGGGGCCTGCCCGGCTTGCCCTCCAGGCTCTCGAGCAGCCCGGTCTCCTCGCCGCAGATGTAGGCGCCGGCGCCACGGTGCAGGTAGACGTCGAAGGGCCAGTCGGTGCCGCACGGGTTCTTGCCGATGAGGCCCGCGTCGTAGGCCTCGTCGATCGCCGCCTGCAGCGCGACCGCCTCGTCGTAGAACTCGCCGCGAATGTAGATGTAGGCCGCGTGGGCCCGCATGGCGAAGCCGGAGAGTAGGCAGCCCTCGATCAGCTTTTGCGGATCGTGGCGCATCATGTCCCGGTCCTTGCAGGTGCCGGGTTCGCTCTCGTCGGCGTTGACCACGAGGTAGTGCGGGCGGCCGGGGGCCTCCTCCTTCGGCATGAAGGACCACTTCAGCCCGGTCGGGAAGCCGGCGCCGCCGCGCCCGCGCAGCCCCGACTCCTTGATCTGATCGATGATCCAGTCGTGGCCCTTGGCCATCAGCGCCGCCGTGCCGTCCCAGTCGCCGCGTGCGCGGGCGCCGGCCAGGCGCCAGTCCTGGGCGCCGTAGAGGTTGGTGAAGATGCGGTCGGAATCGCTGAGCATGCTCAAAGCTCGGTCACTGTGGTCAGGCCCGAGGCGGGCGCCGAGGTCTGGCGGCCGGTCTGCGGGCCCGGCTCGGACGGGCTCCCGGCCCTGCAGGCGCGCAGAATCTCCTTCATGCGCGCCGGGTCGAGGTCTTCGTAGAAGTGATCGTTGATCTGCACCATCGGCGCGTTGACGCAGGCGCCGAGGCATTCGACCTCGGTCAGCGTGAAGAGGCCGTCCTCGGTCGTGCCACCGAGGCCGATGCCGAGCTCCTCCCGGCAAGCGTCGCGCAGCGCGTCCGAGCCCCGCAGCCAGCAGGGCGTGGTGCGGCAAAGCTGGACGTGATAGCGGCCGACCGGCTCCAGGTTCAGCATCGTGTAGAAGGTCGCGACCTCGTAGACCCGGATCGACGCCATGTCGAGCAGCTCTGCGACGTGCTCCATCACCGCCTGGGAAATCCAGCCGTCGTTCTGCCTCTGGGCCAAGTCGAGCAGCGGCAGCACCGCGCTCGCCTGGCAGCCCGCCGGGTACTTGGCGATCACCGCGTCCGCCTCGGCCCGGTTCTCGGGCGTGAAGGCGAAGGCCTCGGTGCCGTTGCCGGCTGCGCCCGTCACCGGTCGATCTCCCCGAACACGATGTCCATGCTGGCTAAGTTGGCCACCGTGTCCGCCAGCATGTGGCCCTTGCTCATGTGATCGAGCACCTGCAGGTGCGCGAACCCCGGCGCCCGGATCTTGCAACGGTAGGGCTTGTTGGTGCCGTCGGCCACGAGGTAGACGCCGAACTCGCCCTTCGGCGCCTCCACCGCGCGGAAGGCCTCGCCCGCCGGCACGTGGTAGCCCTCGGTATAGAGCTTGAAGTGATGGATCAGCGCTTCCATCGACTCCTTCATCACGGCCCTGGACGGAGGCGTGATCTTGTTGTCCTGAACCTTGACCGGCCCTTCCGGCATTTTTTCGAGGCACTGCGCGATTATCTTCACGCATTGCCTCATCTCCTCCATGCGGACGAGATAGCGCTCGTAGCAATCGCCGTTGGAGCCGATGGGCACCCCGAAGTCGAGATCGCTGTAGACCTCGTAGGGCTGGTTGCGGCGCAGGTCCCAGGAGACGCCGGAAGCGCGCAGCACCGGCCCGGTCAACCCCCAGTCGAAGCACTCCTGCGCACTCAGGATGCCGATATCGACCGTCCGCTGCTTGAAGATGCGATTCTCGGTCAGCACGTTCTCGATGTCGTCGATGACCTTGGGAAATTTCTCGTTCCACGCCCCGATATCCGAGAGCAGATCCGGGGCGAGATCGTAGGCGACGCCGCCGGGGCGGAAGTAGGCGGCATGGAGGCGCGAGCCCGAAGCCCGCTCGTAGAACTCCATGGTCAGCTCCCGCTCTTCGAAGCCCCAGAAGAAGGGGGTCATCGCGCCAACGTCGAGCGCCATGGTGCAGATGTTCATCAGATGGTTGGCGATGCGCGAAATCTCGCTGTAGAGCACGCGGATGTACTGCGCCCGCTGGGGGATTTCGAGACCGAGCAAGGCCTCGACGGCGAGCGCGTAGGCGTGCTCCTGGTTCATCGGAGCCACATAGTCGAGCCGGTCGAAGTAGGGCACCGCCTGCAGGTAGGTCTTGTACTCGATCAGCTTCTCGGTGCCGCGATGGAGCAGCCCGATGTGGGGGTCCGCGCGCTCGACCACCTCGCCGTCCATCTCCAGCACCAGGCGCAGCACGCCGTGCGCCGCCGGATGCTGCGGCCCGAAGTTCACGGTCATGTTGCGGATCTGGCGCTCGCTCATGGTCAGCGCCCGTCCTCGCCGGCCTTCTCGTCTCCCGGCAGCGGGTAGGACGCACCCTCCCAGGGGCTCAGGAAGTCGAAGCGGCGAAACTCCTGGGTGAGCTTCACGGGCTCGTAGACCACCCGCTTCTGCTCGGAGTCGTAGCGCAGCTCGACATAGCCGGTGAGCGGAAAATCCTTGCGCAGCGGATGACCGTCGAAGCCGTAGTCGGTGAGCAGCCGGCGCAGGTCGGGATTGCCGGCGAAGTAGATGCCGTAGAGGTCCCAGGTCTCGCGCTCCCACCAGCCGGCGGAGGAGTACACGTCCGTCGCCGACGGCACCGGCTGGTCCTCGTTGACGCCGACCTTGAGGCGCAGCCGGCAATTGTGGCTCATGCTGAGCAGGTGGTAGACGACATCGAAGCGCGGTTCGCGCTCCGGGTAATCGACGCCGCAGAGGTCGGTGAGCTGCTCGAAGCGGCAGCGCGGATCGTCTTTCAGGAACTTGAGCACACGCACCACCTGGTCAGCGCGCGCGTCCGCAGTAAGCTCGCCGCGGGTGACATCGGCCGCGTACACATAGTCGCTGAGACTGGTCGCGACGTGCTCGCCGAGGTCGCGTAATCCGGCCGTGTCCATCCCCTCGCCCGCTCTCGACGCGCGCTAGCGCGCGATGGTCCCCGTGCGCCGGATCTTCCGCTGCAATTGCATGATGCCGTAAAGCAGCGCTTCGGCCGTGGGCGGACAACCGGGGACGTAGACATCCACCGGGACGACACGGTCGCAGCCCCGCACCACCGAATAGGAGTAGTGATAGTAGCCGCCGCCGTTGGCGCAGCTTCCCATGGAGATGACGTAGCGGGGCTCCGGCATCTGGTCGTAGACCCGCCGGAACGCGGGCGCCATCTTGTTGCAGAGCGTGCCGGCGACGATCATCACGTCCGATTGGCGTGGGCTCGCACGCGGCACCATGCCGATGCGGTCGATGTCGTAGCGGGACGCGATGGTCTGCATGAACTCGACCGCGCAGCAGGCGAGCCCGAAGGTCATCGGCCAGAGCGAGCCGGTGCGCGCCCAATTGATGATGCTGTCGAGCTGGGCGACGACGAAGCCCTTGTCGTTCAGCTCGTCGCTGACCAGCGCAAGCGCCTGATCCTGGGCCGCACCCGGCGACAGCGGCCTGCCGGGCAGGCCGACCGTGGAGGTCTCTACTCCCATTCGAGCGCGCCCTTCTTCCACTCGTAGACGAAGCCGATTGTCAGCAGCCCGAGGAATACGACCATCGACCAGAAGCCGTAGAGCCCGATCTCGCTGAAAGAAACCGCCCACGGAAACAGGAACGCAACCTCGAGGTCGAAGATGATGAAGAGGATGGCCACGAGGTAGAAGCGGACGTCGAAGCGGCCGCGCGCATCCTCGAAGGCGTCGAAGCCGCACTCGTAGGCGGCGATCTTGTCCCGGTCGGGCCGTTGCGGCGCGAGCACGTAGGAGCCCGCGATGGCGGCAATCGCCATCACGCCGGCGATGCCTAGAAAGATGACGATCGGCAGGTATTCGAGGAGCAGGCCAGTCGATGCGGTCATCGGCCTCCACCTGCAAGCCGGCGACCGGCGGCCGTCAGGCCACGCGCAGGGCCTCTACGGCATTCGCGACGCCGCAGCCTTCCTCGGCCGCTCCCGAATCCCGAAGCCTGCATCAAAACGGCACCCCGTTGCAGCTCTTCCCGTCCCGGCGCTCCAGAACGGCGCTCCGGGGATATGGCGGGAGTGACGGGACTCGAACCCGCGACCTCCGGCGTGACAGGCCGGCGCTCTAAACCAAGCTGAGCTACACCCCCGACGGATCCGGCGGCGTGCCGTCGCCGCGCCGGCCGTCACCATGTAGAGCAGGGGTTCGGCGGGGTCAAGTTGCTTGGCTGAGACTCCAGGTGGAAGAGACCGCCCGCTTCGAGGTACGACCTCTGCGGGCGGGCCTTCGCGTTTCGCACCCCTGGAACAACCAACGCTTGGTGGGCGGTGACGGACTCGAACCGCCGACCTCTTGGGTGTAAACCAAGCGCTCTCCCAGCTGAGCTAACCGCCCGTGCCGGCCAGCGGGACCGCCGGTCAGGCGTTGACCGCGTCCTTGAGCGTCTTGCCGGCCTTGAACTTCGGCTGCTTAGAGGCGGCAATCGAAATGGATTCGCCAGTGCGCGGGTTTCGTCCGGTCGTGGCCTTCCTTTCGACGACGCTGAACGAACCAAACCCGGCCAGTCTGACATCAGAGCCGCTTCGCAACGTGTCACTAATGGCGCCGAACACGCTGTCCACCGCGCGTGCCGCGTCGGCGTTGGAGATGTCCGCGCTGCTCGCGACAGCTTTGATCAGCTCAGCCTTGTTCATTGCTCGCTCCCATTCCGCTCTTGGGGGTTCGATATCGATTATCGCGAATACCGACTCGACGAAGAAAGTCTGAGCCCGACCATGATAAGCGTCAACTCAGGAACAATTTTTAGTCGCGCTGCGGGCTGGGGATGAGTGAGATCACGCACGCTGCGGCTGTTTCGGGGGAACCCCGAATCTGCCTGATGGACGTCACGGTGGTCGCTCGAAGCCGCCGGGCGGCGTTTTCGGCCTGGACGGGCCGAGCGGTTTCGCCGCGCCGCCCTGCGGCACGTGCATGCGTGGCAGTGGGGGGCGCGGTATCAGCCGATGGGCGCGATCATGACCGCGTCGAGGGCCTCCTGGGCACGGGCGGCGTAGTGCCGGTTGGCCTCCGGTACGTAGCGGAAGCGGCCGTCGCAGCGCACGATGGCGATGGCCGCGTTGCTCAAGCAGGCCAGATTCCTGGGCAGGTGGCGCACGTACGCCCGGCAGCGATCTTCGTCGTAGGTGAAGTCGCGCACATAGTGGAGCCTGTTCTCGATGTGCCAGTGGTTGCGCACCAGTTCGAGCAACTCCTCGGGTCCGGCGCGCTCTGGGCCAAGCGAGGTAACGCTGTAGGTCACCTCGATGCTGCGCTTGCCGGTCTTGATGATCTCGCGCTCTCGTTCGATGCACATCGCCTGGCGCCGCCCGTGGAGGTTGGCATAGCCGTCCCACTCGGCAGCGGAGAGGTCGACCGCGGCGCAGCGCCGGCGCTCGATGCGGCCATGGCCCTTGTCGACGGTTTCGTGCGAGGGCGCATCGCTGAAGTCGATCGCCTTGAGGTCTTCGAGGATGGTCTCCTGATTGTCCTTGACGGCACTGATCACGTAGTCGGCACGGCGCCCAAGGAGGCACCGCGCGGTCTCGTGCTGGGCGTGCATGGCATCCATGGTGACGATCCGGCCCGTGAGGTCGAGGCCGCCGGAGAGTTCGCGCACGGCCGGGATTTCGTTGCTCTTGGCGTCGACCTCGACCTGGCCGAGGACGACGCCGGTGTCATGCTCCACCGCTGCGACCATCATCCTGCGCCCGTCCTCGGTCTGCTTGGATGCGCCGCGCAGGTCCTTGCCGTCCATGGCGACGGGCGCTTGCGCGCTGTTCTGCTGGCCGGTCCACTGGCCGATCGCGTTGTCCAGGGTTTCCGGCGGCAGCGCGGCAAGGACGTTGTGGAAGGTGGTGATCGCGGGCGGGGTATAGCACTGCTTGGACGGGCTCCAGAAGGCACCGACCGCCTTGAGCTGCTCCTGGGAGAGCAGGGCGGCGAACTGGGCGAATGCGTTCACCCCCCGGTAGCCGGCAAGGCGGGCGGCGACGGCAAGCGTCAGAATGGTGTTGAGCGCATAGCGCTTTCCCCGGGCATGGCGGTACTCGGGCACCTCGCCGAGGCACTCGAACAGGCTGCGCAGCCGGGGCGCGGCCATCGGCTCGGTGTGCTGCTCGGTGGCCCAGTTTGGCGGCATCTCGGTCTGGCTCAGCGCCTCGGGGGCGCCGTCTGTCAGGTCGAACACGAAGACCTCCTTGGGCTGGCCGTGGTGACGCCAGCGCGCCGCCCCTCCGGGCTCGCGGGCAAAGCCGCGGGTCAGTCCCAGCGAGCGCCAGTTGGCTGCGAGGTAGCAGGTGCCGGCGAAGCGCGAGACGTCCACGAACGTCTCCGCCAGAAGAGCCGGATATCCATGCGCCGCCTGCATGTCCGCAGACAGCCGTCGCAGGCTCAGCCCCAGCACACGGGAGGCCAGGTTGGGCACCCGCTCAGGCGTCAGGATGACGAAGCGCGAGTTGTTGGCGATCAGATGCAGGCGTCGGAACTGCTGCTCCGCCGACCACCCGATCCAGCGATCCCGCGCGCCCAGCTTGAACGCGCCGGGCTGCCAGCCGATCAGCGCGAGCCAGGTCTCGCCGTGTACAGCGACATGACGCAGGCCCTTGCCGATGACGCCGTGGAACGCCAGGTAGTGGTGCTCCTCCACCAACCGGTCCCAGCGCCGGTGCTCCTGCGCGCCCCAGGTCGGACGCACCGTGACCGCGCGCAGATCAATGGACGAATCCGGGATCGGCAGCGTCGCCATGAGCGGCACACTGCCACATCGAGAAAGGAATGGCCAGCGCCGACTTCAGCTCACCCTGCGCGACGGGCAGACAATAAATTCGCCCTAAGCGTCAACTGCTACGACTGGCAGGAACAATTTTTAGTCGCGCTGCGGGCTGGGGATGAGTGAGATCACGCACGCTGCGGCTGTTTCGGGGGAACCCCGAATCTGCCTGATGGACGTCACGGTGGTCGCTCGAAGCCGCCGGGCGGCGTTTTCGGCCTGGACGGGCCGAGCGGTTTCGCCGCGCCGCCCTGCGGCACGTGCATGCGTGGCAGTGGGGGGCGCGGTATCAGCCGATGGGCGCGATCATGACCGCGTCGAGGGCCTCCTGGGCACGGGCGGCGTAGTGCCGGTTGGCCTCCGGTACGTAGCGGAAGCGGCCGTCGCAGCGCACGATGGCGATGGCCGCGTTGCTCAAGCAGGCCAGATTCCTGGGCAGGTGGCGCACGTACGCCCGGCAGCGATCTTCGTCGTAGGTGAAGTCGCGCACATAGTGGAGCCTGTTCTCGATGTGCCAGTGGTTGCGCACCAGTTCGAGCAACTCCTCGGGTCCGGCGCGCTCTGGGCCAAGCGAGGTAACGCTGTAGGTCACCTCGATGCTGCGCTTGCCGGTCTTGATGATCTCGCGCTCTCGTTCGATGCACATCGCCTGGCGCCGCCCGTGGAGGTTGGCATAGCCGTCCCACTCGGCAGCGGAGAGGTCGACCGCGGCGCAGCGCCGGCGCTCGATGCGGCCATGGCCCTTGTCGACGGTTTCGTGCGAGGGCGCATCGCTGAAGTCGATCGCCTTGAGGTCTTCGAGGATGGTCTCCTGATTGTCCTTGACGGCACTGATCACGTAGTCGGCACGGCGCCCAAGGAGGCACCGCGCGGTCTCGTGCTGGGCGTGCATGGCATCCATGGTGACGATCCGGCCCGTGAGGTCGAGGCCGCCGGAGAGTTCGCGCACGGCCGGGATTTCGTTGCTCTTGGCGTCGACCTCGACCTGGCCGAGGACGACGCCGGTGTCATGCTCCACCGCTGCGACCATCATCCTGCGCCCGTCCTCGGTCTGCTTGGATGCGCCGCGCAGGTCCTTGCCGTCCATGGCGACGGGCGCTTGCGCGCTGTTCTGCTGGCCGGTCCACTGGCCGATCGCGTTGTCCAGGGTTTCCGGCGGCAGCGCGGCAAGGACGTTGTGGAAGGTGGTGATCGCGGGCGGGGTATAGCACTGCTTGGACGGGCTCCAGAAGGCACCGACCGCCTTGAGCTGCTCCTGGGAGAGCAGGGCGGCGAACTGGGCGAATGCGTTCACCCCCCGGTAGCCGGCAAGGCGGGCGGCGACGGCAAGCGTCAGAATGGTGTTGAGCGCATAGCGCTTTCCCCGGGCATGGCGGTACTCGGGCACCTCGCCGAGGCACTCGAACAGGCTGCGCAGCCGGGGCGCGGCCATCGGCTCGGTGTGCTGCTCGGTGGCCCAGTTTGGCGGCATCTCGGTCTGGCTCAGCGCCTCGGGGGCGCCGTCTGTCAGGTCGAACACGAAGACCTCCTTGGGCTGGCCGTGGTGACGCCAGCGCGCCGCCCCTCCGGGCTCGCGGGCAAAGCCGCGGGTCAGTCCCAGCGAGCGCCAGTTGGCTGCGAGGTAGCAGGTGCCGGCGAAGCGCGAGACGTCCACGAACGTCTCCGCCAGAAGAGCCGGATATCCATGCGCCGCCTGCATGTCCGCAGACAGCCGTCGCAGGCTCAGCCCCAGCACACGGGAGGCCAGGTTGGGCACCCGCTCAGGCGTCAGGATGACGAAGCGCGAGTTGTTGGCGATCAGATGCAGGCGTCGGAACTGCTGCTCCGCCGACCACCCGATCCAGCGATCCCGCGCGCCCAGCTTGAACGCGCCGGGCTGCCAGCCGATCAGCGCGAGCCAGGTCTCGCCGTGTACAGCGACATGACGCAGGCCCTTGCCGATGACGCCGTGGAACGCCAGGTAGTGGTGCTCCTCCACCAACCGGTCCCAGCGCCGGTGCTCCTGCGCGCCCCAGGTCGGACGCACCGTGACCGCGCGCAGATCAATGGACGAATCCGGGATCGGCAGCGTCGCCATGAGCGGCACACTGCCACATCGAGAAAGGAATGGCCAGCGCCGACTTCAGCTCACCCTGCGCGACGGGCAGACAATAAATTCGCCCTGCTACGACTGGCTATAACACTATGCCGACAAGGACATAGTGTGATTGAGATTATACGCCGGCACGCCTTGCCCCTCACTTCCTAGGGGTACGGCATGCGCCAACCCGTAACGCTCCTGATCAGAAGCTACGGCGCCAGCCGGCGAGGACGGTCAAATCAGAGCCCGCCGAGGCTCCGTGTCCCGGATGGCGGGTCCAAGCCGCACCGAGCCGCATCTCGCTCTCTGCCGATAGCGGCTGCCGCCACTGGGCCGCGACTTCGATTGCCCGACCCGAGGGCACGAGGTCCGCCGTCATCGAATCGCGGCGCACCAAGCCATCCTTCGTGCGACCCACTGGAACGGAAAGGCGGGCGCGGCCGGCCTCGACACGGAGAGGTTGCGAGAGCGAGAGAGTGAGCGTGCTCTCGTCGGCAAATGTCCGCGTCGCGTGCAGGGAGAAGGCGCTCGTGGTGAGGGGGGAGACGTCGCCAATCAGCCCGCCCTCCACCGACGCGTTGACCGAGCCGACCTCGGCGTTCATGCGGAGCTGCCACTGGCCGACATGCGCGCCCGCCTCGACGCCGGCGAAAGCAGATGCAGTCGCCATGCGCCCGAACGCTCCGGCCGCATGCGAGCCCAGAAGGCCCTCTCGTTCGCTCACCAGGCCGCCGCGCAGGCCGATCAGCGACCCCTTCGGGCGCAAGGCAAGCGTGGCACCCGACACGGGCGCCCGCCCGTCCAGGCCCTCGGTCGAGAAGGCCGCGACGCTGAGACCACGCTTCTCCGTTGCGCCGACCGTTAGCGCCCGCCCGGCGAGGGAGAGATGCCCGCCCCCGTTCCTCAACCCAGGCGATTCCAGCAGGCCCAGTCGAAGCGGGGCGGGTTTTCCGTCCCCTTCGTCGCCCTCGGCCGCGCCAACGGTTGGGCGCCAAGTGCCGGGCTCCTGCCCTTCTTGCGGTCGCGCCATGAAGCTCCGGAGCCGCGCGCTTGCGGAGGGACCGTCTGAGGCAGCGGTGAGAGAGCCGAGCGCGTACCAGAATGGTGCTCCGAGCGCATCGAAGGCTACGATTTGTCGTCCCGCCAGCGCTCGGCTGAGCCCGTCGCCGAGGGCATTGCCGAGCCCGAGGCCGGTCGCTGCCAGGCCGACGCTGGTTCCCTCAACCCGCGGTCCGAGTGCAATACCGGGTGTGCCGGCAGGCGTGGTCGCGGCGGCCAGGTCCAGCAGGCCTTGGCCGTAAACGCTCGTGTCAGCGTAGATGCCGTCCTTGTCGGCGGTTGCCAGAAGCCGCGCGACCAGATCGGTGTTGTAGAGCTCGTCTCGAAAGTAATCCTTCATCACCACGAGCGCGCCAGTCACCATGGGCGCAGCGAAGGATGTTCCGCTACCGTCGCCGTTACGCCGGGCTCCAGGCATCCCTTCATAGGGCCCGAAGTACGCCACGCGGACGTCCACACCCGGTGCGGCAATGCACCAATCCTTGGCGATGCCGCAGCGATTGGAGAAGTCGGCGATCTCGCTATCCCCGTCGCCGTCGTTGTCGGGTGCAACGGCCACGACGGCAATGAGATGCCCGCGCAGCTCGGCAACGCGCGCCGGCAGGCCCGGCTGTAACTCAACCGACTTGGCGTTGATACGCCCGTCCACACACAAATCTGGGTTGTTCTCGAAGTCGATCGCATCGCATTCGTCCCCCTGGGCGTTGCCGGCCGACCAGACGAAAACCGTCTTGTCGGTCGTACCCGCCTGTGCGAGCGCCTCGATCATTCGACCGAAGCTGTCGCGCAGTTCCTGTTCGCTGTACTGCTCGATGATCCCGTGATACCCGACGCTGACGTTGACGAAATCGAGCGTGCGTCCGCCAATCGACCAATCGATCATGTGAGTGACCCTGGTCGCCCATCGGTCGTCGGCACTGGTTTGACCGGAAAACTGGATCGGAACGTAAGTGCCGCCTCCCGAGCCGGTCGGGATCGCCAACATCGCGATATCGGCGCCCCAGGCGACGCCATGCGCGGGACTCGCACCGGCGTAGTCGAACACGGCGCCCTGCCTTGCCGCGATGACGCTCGCGACCGCCGTCCCGTGGGAAAACTTGTCGCCGGTCTCGTTCTGCGCGCTTCCGGATAGGTGTTCGCTTATCGTCTTGCCGGCGAACACCGGATGTCCGGCATCGATCCCGGTGTCGATGAGACCGACAGTCTGACCGTTGCCCGCTTCCCTTCCGATACCGTGCTTCAGCTGGAGTTGCGCATAGGCAACGTCGGCCCGGATCGGTGCCAGGCCCCACTGACTCTTGAAGTCGTCCAAACTGCTGTGCGTGTCGGCGATCGTCCGACGCTCCGCTTCATAGCTCTCCTGCACCAGGCACCCGATGACGGTCTCGACGCATGCGGGCAAGACAACCGGAGGCTCTGGCTCTGGCTCTGGCTCTGGCTCTGGCTCTGGCTCTGGCTCTGGCTCTGGCTCTGGCTCTGGCTCTGGCTCTGGCTCTGGCTCTGGCTCTGGCTCTGGCTCTGGCATCGGTGGCGGGTCCGGCGTGGGTGGTGGGTCCGGTGTGGGCGGCGGGTCCGGCGTGGGTGGCGGGTCCGGTGTGGGCGGCGGGTCAGGCGTAGGCGGCGGGTCAGGCGTAGGTGGCGGGTCCGGTGTGGGTGGTGGGTCCGGTGTGGGCGGCGGGTCAGGCGTAGGCGGCGGGTCAGGCGTAGGCGGCGGGTCAGGCGTAGGTGGCGGGTCCGGTGTGGGCGGCGGGTCCGGTGTGGGCGGCGGGTCCGGCGTAGGCGGGACAGTTGTTTGCGGGTTGGCGTCGCCGCCCCCGCCGCAAGCTCCGACCACTGCGACCCCTGTCAGCAACAGGATCGCAACCGCTACCGTTCGAATCCGTCGCCGATCCACAGGTCCCGTCACCAGCGCGTCATCTCTCGCCAAGCGAGGCTTGCGTACGCCGGGCGCCAGCAAGGCAACCAGCATATCTCCAACTCATGGACATGTGTTTCGCATCATTGTGTCGGTCAATCTTAGACGCCTGACTACAGCCCTACTGCGTAGATAGAGACAGTCTCGCCTGAGGTGGGGGCAAGCCGAGCTAATCTACACGACACAGGATATAAGGAGGGCAACGGCGGAAACTCCGCGGGAGGCGGCGAATGAAGGCGGTGGTGCTTGGCGAAGATGGTCTGGTGGTTCGTGACGTGCCGGTGCCCGCGCCGAAGCCCAACGAGGTCCTGGTCAAGGTCGCCGCCAGCGGCCTGAACCGGGCGGACCTGATCATGGCGTCCGGGCGGCCTCACGGGGCGCTGGGCGGTGCGGGCACGATCGCGGGCCTCGAATGGGCCGGCGAGGTTGCAGCCGTGGGCGCCGAAGTGCCCGAGTTCCGGCCGGGCGACCGGGTCATGTGTTCGGGCGCCGGCGGCTACGCCGAGTACGCGGTCACCGACTGGGGCCGGGTGTGCCCCGTGCCCAAGGCAGCGTCGGGTTTTGTCGAGGCGGCAACGCTCCCCATCGCGCTCCAGACCATGCACGACGCGCTCATCACCAACGGCCGCCTCGCCGCAGGGGAGTCCGTCCTGATTCAGGGCGCGAGCTCGGGCGTTGGGCTCATGGCAATCCAGATCGCCCGCCTCAAGGGTGCCGGCACGGTGCTCGCAACCTCGCGCGACGCAGGCCGGCGCGCACGGCTCACCGAGTTCGGCGCGGACTTGGCGCTGGACCCCACCGACCCTGGCTGGGTCGAGCAGGCACAGGAAGCCACCGGCGGCAAGGGCGTGGACCTCACCATCGACCAGGTCTCGGGCAGCCTCGCCAACCAGACCATGCAGGCAGCAGCGGTGCTGGGGCGGATCGTCAACGTCGGCCGTCTCGGCGGCTTCACCGCCGAGTTCGACTTCGACCTGCATGCGCTGAAGCGCATCGACTATATCGGCGTGACCTTCCGCACCCGGTCAGTGGAGGAGGTACGCGCCATCAACGCCGCCATGCGCGCCGACATCTGGGACGCGGTGGAGGACGGCACGCTGCACCTGCCGATCGATCGCACCTTCCCGCTGGAGCAGGCGGCGGAGGCGCAGGCTCACATGCGCGCCAACGCACACTTCGGCAAGATCGTGCTCACCGTCTGAGGCGGACCTCGGACTGGTTGCGGCTCTCAGGCAGGCGGCGGTTCCACGCCGGTCTGGCTGGAGATGAGGCCGTAGTGCTCGATCCGCCGGTGCGCGGCAAAGTTGAAGATGGTCTCGCGAATGTAGACCCCGCGTTCCAGGTCGATGGGCGCGCTGATCACCTCGTCGCCCTCGGTCTGGGCCTGGGCCACGATCTCTCCGGTGGGCGCGATGATGCAGCTCCCACCCATGTGGTGAACCCCCTCCTCCATGCCGGCCTTGGCCGTCGCCACCACCCAGGTGCCGTTCTGGTAGGCGCCGGCCTGCATCGAGAGGTGGATGTGGAACATGCCGAGATGCGGCGCCTCCTGCCCCTTGGCGAAGGGATTGTTGCTCGGCGTGTTATAGCCGAGCATGACCAGCTCGACGCCCTGAAGACCCATCACCCGGTAGGTTTCGGGCCAGCGCCGGTCGTTGCAGATGCACATCCCCATCACGCCGTCCATGGTACGGAACACGGGGAAGCCCAGATCGCCAGGCTCGAAGTAGCGCTTCTCGAGATGCTGATGGATCTGGCCTGGCTGCGGCTCGGCATGGCCGGGTATATGGACCTTGCGATACTTCCCGGCGATCTGCCCCTCGCGATCAACGATGACCGCCGTATTGAAATAGCGCTTTGAACCGTCGTCCTCGATGACCATCTCAGCGTAGCCGAGGTGGAATCCGACACCGAGCTCCTGCGCGGCAGCGAAGAGCGGCTGGGTCTCGTTGTTCGGCATCTCGGTCTCGAAATAGCTCTCGAGCTCCTCGGGATCGTCGATGACCCAACGCGGAAAGAAGGTGGTGAGCGCCAGTTCCGGAAAGACCACGAGCGTGGCACCCGCCTGGTGCGCGGTGTGCAGCATCGCGATCAACCGGTCGATGACCTGCGAGCGCGTCTCCGCGCGCGTGACCGGGCCCATCTGGGCCGCAGCGACGACGAGTTGTCTGGACATCGGCTCCTCCCCCCTTGCTGCGCGCGATCCCCCGCGCTCAGCGGCCTCGACCTCCCCGGCGGCCACGCGAAGGCGCGCCGTTCGCCGTCATGATAGGCGCCGCGCGGAACCCCGCCAAGGCGCTGGCGCCAGCGCCAGGCGGCAGGTACACAGGGAACGGCACAAGCGGGGCCGCGGGAGCATGACGATAACGCTCGATCACCCCGACAGGCCGGGGCGCCGGCGTCAACTTTCGAGATGAACGAGAGCACGCCGCCGCCTCGTCTCATCCAGCCGCCGCGCAGGCGCGGCCTCCTCGCGCGCCTCAGGACGTACTTCCTAACGGGCGTCGTCGTCACCGCGCCGATCGGCATCACCCTGTGGCTGCTCTGGCTGGTGGTCGATCTCTTCGATCGCGCGGTCGTTCCGCTCATCCCCGACGCCTACAACCCCACCGATATTCTGGGCCGGAACATTCCGGGCGTCGGCATCGTGATCGTGCTCATCCTGGTCACGCTGGTCGGTGCCCTGTTTACCAACGTCGCCGGCCGCTTCCTGGTCCGCTTCGGCGAGAGCCTGGTCGCGCGTGTGCCCGTGGTGCGCACGATCTATGGCGTGCTCAAGCAGATCTTCGATGCTTTGCTGGCGCAGTCGGCCAACGCCTTCCGCGAAGTCGTGCTGATCGAGTACCCGCGCCGGGGCATCTGGGTCATCGGATTTATAACGAGCCCGACGCGGGGCGAAGTGCAGCGGGTCACGGAGGAGGAGATGGTCAACGTCTTCCTGCCGACCACGCCCAACCCGACCTCGGGCTTCCTCCTGTTCGTGCCGCGCAAGGACTGCATCCCGCTGGACATGACCGTGGAGGAAGGCGTCAAGCTCGTGATCTCCGGCGGCATCGTCAGCCCGCCCGATGCCAGGCCCGGAGCCAAGGTGGAAGAAGACGAAGAAGACTCCGAAGCGGAAAGTCCCGCGCCTTCAGCCGATCGCCCGAAGGAATAGGATCGCCCGACGGCGCTTGCGGCATGGCCGCGAGGCTCTTATGACTTGCGCAGGAATCTAAACCAGTACGGGGTGTGGCGCAGCCAGGTAGCGCATCTGCTTTGGGAGCAGAGGGTCGCCGGTTCAAATCCGGCCACCCCGACCAACACCAAAGGCCCTCTTTGGGGGCCCACGTGATGTAGAATATTTCCTTCCAAAACAATAGGTTACGAGAAATTGGGTTCGTTTTGTAGTTTCTTGCGTTGCCGCCGGCCCGGCCTCAGTTGACCGCGAAGCTCTCGCCGCAGCCGCAGGTGCTGGTGACGTTGGGATTGTTGAAGACGAAGGTGGCGCTGAGCTTGTCCTCGCTGAAGTCGAGCTCGGTGCCGATCAGGAACATCACTGCGGCCGGGTCCACCACGACTGTCACCCCGCGCTGCGTGATCACCTCGGCGCCCGGCGGGGCCTCCTCCGCATAATCCATGGTGTAGGACATGCCGGAGCAGCCGGCATTCCTGACCCCGATCTTGATGCCGACGGCGGGCTCGGCATCCGCTGGCCTGAGCGACATCAGGTGGTTGATGCGCTCTGCCGCGCGCTCGCTGATGGTGAGAATGTCCTTCATCTCGGGTTCCGGGCGTCCGATGACGGCTACATGAAGCCGAGTTCGAGCTGGGCGGCCTCCGACATCATGTCCGGAGACCAGGGCGGATCCCACACCAGATCCACCTCGACGTCGCCGATCCCCTCCACCATGGTCGCGACCGCGTGCTCGACCATGCTGGGCATGCTGCCGGCCACCGGGCAGCCGGGCGTCGTCAATGTCATCGATATGCGGGCGTCGTTGGCCTCGTTCAAGGCCACGTCGTAGACCAAGCCGAGCTGGTAGATGTCCACCGGGATTTCCGGGTCGTAGACCGAGCTCAACGCCCGCGCGATCTGCCCCGCGAGCGGGTGGTCGGGGCTAATGCCCGGCGGTGTCGGCAGGGTTTCGGCGGCCTCGGGCGCAGCCTCGACCAGCTGCGGCGCGAGCCCACCGCCGCCGATGGCACCCGGCGGCCCGTCCGGCGACCAGGCCTCGTAGCTCTGCGGCCCGGCAGACGGCGGAGGGGGTGGTGTGGAGGGCGGCTCGACCGCCTCGGGCGGACTGGCCGGCTCCGGCTCCGCCTCGGGCGGGCGCTTCCTGCGGAACAGGTTCATCATTCCGTCGTGACCTCCTCGCCCTCGCCGTTCAGCGCCGCCTTCAGCGTGTGCCAGGGCAGCGTGGCACACTTGACCCGCATCGGGAACTCCCGGACGCCGGCGAGCACGATCAGCTTGTCCAGATCGGGGGTCTCGAAGCCCGCCTCGCAGGCAGGCTCCGCCGACGCCACCAGCGCGTGGAACTCGGCAAACATCGCCTGCACGTCGTCGATTGACTTGCCGCGCAGCATCTCGGTCATCATCGAGGCGGACGCCATCGAGATGGCGCAGCCCCTGCCCTCGAAGCCGATATCGGTGACCACGCCGTCGGCTACGTCGACGTAGATCGTCACCGTATCGCCGCAAAGCGGGTTATGGCCGTGGGATTCGCCGCTTACCGACGCCGGCCGTCCGAAATTACGCGGTGATCTGCCGTGATCGAGGATCACCTCCTGATAAAGCTCGCGTAGCTCCGACATCAGCCGAAGATCTCCCGCACCTCTTCGAGCCCGTCGATCAGGCGGTCGATGTCGCCCCGCGTGTTGTAGAGGCCGAAGGAGGCCCGCACGGTGCCCGCGATATCGAAGCGGTCCATCAGGGGCTGGGCGCAGTGATGGCCGACCCGCACCGCAACCCCGGCCCGGTCGAGGATCGTGCCGATGTCGTGGGGATGCACGCCGTCCATGGTGAAGGAGACGATGGCGGCCTTCCCCAGGGCCGTGCCGTAGAGGCGGATGCTGTTCAGCGCGCCGAGCCGCTCGGTCGCGTAAGAGAGCAGGTCGTGCTCGTGGGCGGCGACGGCGGCCGGATCGAAGGACGCGACGTAGTCGATCGCGGCATGAAGGCCGACCGTGCCGGCGATGGGCGGCGTGCCGGCCTCGAACCGCGCGGGCGGCGGGGCGAAGGTCGTCCGCTCGAAGGTGACGCGCTCGATCATGTCGCCGCCGCCCTGGTAGGGCGGCATGGCAGCGAGCAGCGCCTCCTTGCCGTAGAGCACACCGATTCCGCTCGGCCCGTAGAGCTTGTGGCCCGAGAAACAGTAGAAGTCCACGTCCAGCGACTGGACGTCCACGGGTTGGTGGACGATCCCCTGCGCGCCGTCGATCAGCACCTTGGCGCCGTTGGCGTGGGCGATGCGCACGACCTCGGCGACGGGGACCACGGTGCCCAGCACGTTGGAGACGTGGGTGAGCGCGACCAGCTTGGTGCGCGGCCCGACCAGAGCCTCGTAGGCGTCGAGCGGGAAGGCGCCGCGCTCGTCGGTCGGCACCACTTTGAGCACGATGCCGGTGCGCTGGCGCAGCAGCTGCCAGGGTACGATGTTGGCATGGTGCTCCAGCACCGAGAGCACGACCTCGTCGCCCTCGCCGAGGAAGGCCCCTCCCCAGCTCGTGGCAAACAGGTTGATCGCTTCCGTCGTCCCCTTGGTGAAGACGATCTCGCTGGGCGAGCGGGCATTGACGAAGCGCTGCACCCTGGCACGCGCGCCTTCGTAGGCCTCGGTCGCCTTGGCGCTCAGCTCGTAGACGCCACGATGGATGTTGGCGTACTCGGCCTCGTAGCACCGGGAAATCGCATCGATCACCGCGCGTGGTTTTTGGGCGCTCGCGCCGCTGTCGAGGAACGCGAGCGGCTTGCCGTGAACGGTGCGCGAGAGGATCGGGAAATCCGCGCGCACCCGCTCCTCGTCGAACGGCGCGGGAACTGCGGAGGGGTCGAGGCGCCGGGCGGGGGCGGTGTTCACGACCGGTCTCCGTCGATCCAGGCGGCGACGCGGTCGGCCAGCGCGGCTCGTGCCGGCTCGTGGCCGACCTCCTCCAGCAACTCGCCCATGAAGCCTTCGACGATCAGCTTGCGTGCGGTGCGCAGGTCGAGGCCGCGCGAGCGCAGGTAGAAGAGCTGGTCTGCCTCCGGCTCGCCGGCCGTCGCTCCGTGGCTGCACTTCACGTCGTCGGCGTAGATTTCGAGCTCGGGCTTGGTGTCGATCTCGGCCTTGCGCGAGAGCAGCAGCGTGCGGCTGAGCTGGTGGCCGTCGGTCTTCTGGGCATCCTTCCGCACGATGATCTTGCCCTGGAAGACCCCGCGCGCCGTATCGTCGAGCACGCCCTTGTAGACCTCGCGGCTCTCGCAGTGCGGCACGGCGTGGTCGATTACCGTGGTGTTGTCCACATGCTGGCTACCGCGCCCCATGTAGCCGCCGCGCAGTTGGCAGTCCGCGCCCTCACCGTCGAAGCGGACGTGAATTTCGTGGCGCGCGAGCCGGGCACCCAGCGCCAGCAGGTGGCTCTCGTAGCGCGCCTCGCCAGCCATCACCGCCTTGGTCAGCGCGGTGTGATAGGCGCTCTCGCCTTCGACCTGCAGCTTGACGTGGCTGAGCGCCGCTCCCTCGCCGACTTCGATATCGACGAGGGGGTTGGACCACGTCGGTGCACCGGTCGGCCCCTCGTGGCTCTCGATCAGGGTGAGCCGGCCGCCCGCGCCCAAGCGCACGACGACGCGCGGGTGGTAGGCGAGTGGAGCGCTGCCGGGAGCGGCCACGAAGCGCAGCCGGATCGGCTCGTCGACGACTGTGCCGGGCGCCGTCTCGACGATGCAGCCGTCGGCCGCATAGGCCGCGTTGAAAGCAGCCATGAGATCGCCATTGAGGGACTCGGCGCCGCCGATCAGCCCCTCGATCCCGGCCGGATCGTCCGCGAGGCCCTGGGCCAGCCCATGCACTCCGAGGCCGCTGGGCACGCCATCGAAGCGCGAGTGGCGCCCCGAGAGCCGCCCGTTGACGAAGACCAGAGATGGTCCCTCCAGCCCATCGAAGGCCCCCGGTCCGGGATCCGCCGACACGGCCTCACCTCCGATTTCCGGTGGTGGGAAGCCGAGCTCGGCGAGCGGTGCGAGGCTGGTGTATTTCCACGCTTCCATGCGCGTGCCCGGCAGCCCGTCGGCGCTGAGCCGACGGCCCTCGTCGCGCAGCGCGTCGAGCCACGGCAGGCCCTCGCCCGGCAGCGCCGGCGCTTGGCCAGCGCTCAGTGCCGGATAGTCGAACGGAATGGTCCGCGGAGCAGGCATGGCCGGTCGCTCTCGCTCAGGCCGCCGCGCTGGGTTCCAGCCCGAGGCCGGCATAGCCGCGGCTCTCGAGTTCCAGCGCAAGCTCGCTCCCACCCGAGCGCACGATGCGCCCGCCCGCGAGCACGTGCACCTTGTCCGGCACGACGTGATCCAGCAGCCGCTGGTAATGGGTGATCACCACCATCGCCCGCTCCGGCCCGCGTAGCGCGTTGATGCCGTCGGCGACGACCTTCAGCGCGTCGATATCGAGGCCCGAATCGGTCTCGTCGAGGATGGCGAGGGGAGGTTCGAGCAGCGCCATCTGCAGCATCTCGTTGCGCTTCTTCTCGCCGCCGGAGAAGCCGACGTTGAGGGCACGGCGCATCATGCCGTCTTCGATGCCGAGCGCCGCGCGCTTGGCCTTGACCAGCTTGAGGAACTCCATCGCGTCATATTCCTGCTCGCCGCGATGCTTGCGGGCCGCGTTGACCGCCGTCTTGAGGAAGGTCGCGCTGCCCACGCCCGGGATCTCCACCGGGTACTGGAAGGCGAGGAAAACGCCGTTCAGGGCTCGCTCCTCGACGCTCATGTCGAGCAGGTCGTGGCCCCGGTAGATGATCGAGCCCTCCGTCACCTCGTAGCCCTCGCGGCCGGCGATCACGTAGGCGAGCGTGCTCTTGCCGGAGCCGTTCGGCCCCATGACCGCATGCACCTCGCCCGCGTTCACCTGGAGGTCGAGGCCGTTCAGGATCGGCTTTCCGTCGACGGTCGCGTGCAGATTCTCGATCGCTAACATGGTCTTCGACATGCTCTTCGAATTGGGGTTTGAACCGGGTGCCGCCCTAGCCGACGCTGCCTTCGAGGCTGATGGCCACCAGCTTTTGCGCCTCGACCGCGAATTCCATCGGCAGCTCCTGCAACACCTCGCGGCAGAAGCCGTTCACGATCAGCGCCACGGCGTCCTCCTCGTCGATGCCGCGCTGGCGGCAGTAGAAGAGCTGGTCCTCGCTGATCTTCGACGTGGTTGCCTCGTGCTCGACCCTTGCCGTGGGGTTGCGGGATTCGATGTAGGGCACTGTGTGTGCGCCGCACTCGGCGCCGATCAGGAGCGAATCGCACTGGGTGTGGTTGCGCGCGCCCTCGGCCTTGGGCTGGATGCGGACCAGGCCGCGATAGGTGCTGTCCGAGCGCCCGGCGGCAATGCCCTTGGAGACGATCCGGCTCTTCGTGTTGCGGCCCATGTGGATCATCTTGGTGCCGGTATCTGCCTGCTGGCGGTTGTTGGTGATGGCGATGGAGTAGAACTCGCCCACCGAATTGTCGCCTTGCAGGATGCAACTCGGATACTTCCAGGTGATCGCGGACCCGGTCTCGACCTGGGTCCAGGAGATCTTGGCGTTGGCGCCGCGGCAGGCGCCGCGTTTGGTGACGAAGTTGTAGATCCCGCCCCGGCCCTCGGCGTCGCCGGGATACCAGTTCTGCACCGTCGAATACTTGATCTCGGCGTCATCGAGAGCGATCAGCTCGACCACGGCCGCATGAAGCTGGTTCTCGTCCCGCATGGGCGCCGTACAGCCCTCGAGATAGCTCACGTACGAGCCCTCGTCCGCGATGATCAGCGTGCGCTCGAACTGGCCGGTGTTGGCCGCGTTGATGCGGAAGTAGGTGGAAAGCTCCATCGGGCAGCGCACGCCCTTCGGCACGTAGACGAAGGAGCCGTCGGTGAAGACCGCCGAATTCAGCGTCGCGAAGAAGTTGTCCGAATAGGGCACCACGGAGCCGAGGTAGCGCTGCACCAGCGCTGGATGCTCCTTCACCGCCTCCGAGATCGAGCAGAAGATGATGCCCATCTCGGCGAGCTTGTCCTTGAAGGTGGTGGCGACGGAGACGCTGTCGAACACCGCGTCCACCGCGACGCCCGCGAGCATCTCCTGCTCCTGGAGCGGGATGCCGAGCTTCTCGTAGGTCTTCAGCAGCTCGGGGTCGACCTCGTCCAGGCTCTTCGGCCGATCCGCATCGGACTTGGGCGCCGAGTAGTAGCAGGCGTCCTGATAATCGATGGGCGGATAATGCAGCTTGGCCCAGGTGGGCTCTTCATCTTCCATCTCAAGCCAACGCTCGAATGCCTTGAGACGCCACGCCAATAACCACTCTGGCTCGCCCTTCTTGGCGGAGATGAAGCGGATGGTATCGTGGTCGAGGCCGGGGGGTGCGGAGTCCGCCTCGACGTCCGTGACGAAGCCGTACTTGTAGCGCTCGCCGGCGTAGGATTCGACCGCCTGCGCGGCGTCCTGCTGGGCGCTCACGATGCGTGCTCCCGTCCCGCGGTCTGTGCCGGCGCGAGTCGTTCGCCCGCGCCCTCTGCGGCCTGGGCCATGTCGGCCAAAGTCACCTCCTCCAGCGCGACGCGAATCGCATCGCTGATCTTCTGCCAGGGGCCGCGCACCGAGCAGAAGCTCTCCAGCTCGCAGATGCCGGAGGGGCCGTCGAGGCAGTCGGCGAGCGAAATCGGCCCGTCCACGGCGGCGACCAGGTCCGCCACCGAGACCTGCTCGGGCGCATGTGCCAGCACGTAGCCGCCCTTGGCGCCGCGGTGCGAGGTCAGGATGCCGGCCTTCGCCAGCAATTTCAGAAGCTTGCTCGCGCTCGGCTGGGGCACGCCGGTCTGCAGGGCGATGCTCGCCGCCGTATGCCGGGTGCGCGGCGCGCGCGCGATATGGGTCATGGCCACGACACCATAGTCGGCCATGCGGCTGACGCGGATCATGCGATACCCCCTCGCAATCGCCTCGCCCGTGCTTTCGCCGGGCGGGCGTGACAGGCATATAGGACGAATTCGGTCCGCTTTCAAGAGGGATTATCGCCGGAATGGCAATTGGCTCGGCGGAAGCGGCGCATTCAAACCCGAGGACCCGGGATCAGGGCGGCTCGATCCCCGCCTCCCTCAACAATCCTTCGACATCGCGGCGCAGGATCGGGAGCTTGGTTTCGACCACATCCCACACGAGTCGGTGGTCCACATCGGCATAACCGTGGATGAGGATATTGCGGAATGCCACGATGCGACGGTATTCACCGATTCGGCTGGCCAGATCCTGGTCGAGCCTTGCCAACCGTGCGGTGGCCTCGCCGATAATCTCGAACTGGCGTTCTACCGCCGCGCGTAACATCGCATCGCGCTCATAGTCCGCGAACGCCCCTTTTGGCAGTGAACTCCATCAACAATTCGGCGGCGCGCCAAATGTCGTAGAGATATTTCCGCGCCTCAGGCTTCATAAAGCATTGCGCTGGTGCTCTCGACCGACTGCCGGAAGTACGGATTCTTGATGGCCGAGCCCACGACCAGCTCTACGGGGCCGCCTAGAAGCCGCTCTAAGTCCTCCAACAAGCCGAAATAGCTGTCCGCGTAAGCGCCGGCTGGAAGCGGTTGAAACTCCACGACAAAGTCGAAATCGCTCGTGCCGGCGCGGTAGTCGCCGGTCGCCGCCGAGCCGAACAACGCGAGGCTCGAAACGTGGTGCCGACCGCACAGCTGCCGAATGTCGGAGGTGCGCTCGGAGACGGCGGCAATCATCTGTCTCTCTCGACTCGCTAGGCGATCAGGAGAACGAAACACTCATCAGTTTACAGGACGCACTGGCAATTTGCCTGCGCAGAACGTCATGCCTTCCTGCACCGCCCTTGTGGGCTCCCGTTCGGTGCGGGAGCCTGCTATGAGGGCGCGACAAGAGCGGAGGAGCCATGACCCAGCCTCTTTGGACGCCGTCGGCGGAGCGCCTGAAGAGCGCCCGTCTGGGCCGCTTCATGGCCGAGGTGCGCGCCGCGTGGGGCGTCGATGCCGCCGACTATGGCGCGCTGCACGCCTGGTCGATCGCCGAGCCGGCGCAATTCTGGCGCTCGATGTGGGATTTTGCGGGCATCATCGGCGACGGGCCGGGCGAGAGCATCGTGGTCGACGGCGAGAGGATGCCGGGCGCTCGCTGGTTTCCCGATGCGAGGCTGAACTACGCCGAGAACCTGCTGCGCCGGCGCGACGAGGCCGATGCGCTGGTCTTCTGGGGCGAGGACCGGGTCAGGCGGCGCCTCAGCTTTGCCGCCCTGCACGACCAGGTTTCGCGCATGGCCCGGGCGCTGGCGGCCCGCGGGATTCGCCAAGGCGACCGGGTCGCGGGCTACCTGCCGAACATGCCGGAGACCATCGTCTCGGCGCTGGCGACGGCAAGCCTCGGCGCCGTCTGGTCCTCGTGCTCGTCGGATTTCGGCACGCGCGGGGTGCTCGACCGCTTCGGCCAGATTGCGCCCAAGGTCCTGATCGCCGCCGACGGCTACTTTTACGGCGGCAAGACCTTCGACCGCCGGCCCCAGGTGCGCGAGATCCTGACCGAGCTTCCCACCGTGGAGCACGTGATCGTGGTGCCCTACGTGGAGGAAAGCCCTGCGCTCGACGGCATATCGAACGCCGCACTCTATGGCACCGCGCTTGCCGATCAGCCGGGCGGGACGATCGACTTCGTGCGCGTGCCCTTCGACCACCCGCTGGTCATCATGTTCTCCTCCGGTACCACCGGCGCGCCCAAGTGCATCGTCCACGGCACCGGCGGCACGCTGCTGCAACACATGAAGGAGCACGCGCTCCAGAGCGACATCGGACGCGGCGACCGGGTGTTCTACGCCACCACCTGCGGCTGGATGATGTGGAACTGGCTGGCGAGCGCGCTCGCCTCGGAGGCGACGCTGCTGCTCTACGACGGCTCGCCCTTCCACCCCGACGGCAACGTGCTCTTCGACTATGCCGACGCCGAGGCCATGACCCTCTTCGGCACCTCCGCCAAGTACCTGGACGCCGCCGCCAAGGCCGGGCTGGAGCCGAAGCGCACCCACGATCTCGCCACGCTCCGCACAATGACCTCCACGGGCTCGCCGCTCGCGCCCGAAGGCTTCGAGTACGTCTACCGCGCCATCAAGGACGACCTGCACCTCGCCTCGATCTCGGGCGGCACCGACATCATCTCCTGCTTCGCGCTGGGCAACCCGATGGGCCCTGTCCGGCGCGGCGAATTGCAGGCCTTCGGCCTCGGCATGGCGGTCGACGTCTTCGACGATGCCGGCAGGCCCGTGCGCGGCGAGCCGGGCGAGCTCGTGTGCACGCGGCCCTTCCCCTCCATGCCGGTCTCGTTCTGGAACGACCCGGACGGCGCCAAGTATCACGGCGCCTACTTCGACCGCTTCCCCGGCGTCTGGTGCCACGGCGACTGGGTGACGCGCACCGAGCACGACGGGCTGGTCATCCACGGCCGCTCGGATGCGGTGTTGAACCCAGGCGGCGTCCGCATCGGCACGTCGGAGATCTACCGCCAGGTAGAGCAGTGCGACGAGGTGCTGGAGGCCATCTGCATCGGCCAGGACTGGGAGGGCGACCAGCGCATCGTGCTCTTCGTCCGCCTGCGCGAGGGCATCGTGCTGGATGACGCTCTCACCGAACGGATCAAGGCGCGCATCCGCCGCGAATGCACGCCCCGCCACGTGCCGGCAAAGGTGATCCAGATCGCCGACATCCCGCGCACCCGCTCCGGCAAGATCACCGAGCTTGCCGTCCGCGACGTGATCCACGGCCGCGCGGTCAAGAACCGGGAGGCTCTGGCGAACCCCGAGGCGCTGGCGCTCTTCGAGAACCTCCCCGCCCTTCAGGAATAGCACCCCAGCTCGAGCGTTGACTGTGGCGCCCGCTGCCGACTGGTGCCGCCATTGACACCCGTAAAACAAACGTTCAGTTTGCGCCGCGGCGGTGGAGGGAGACCGCGCGGGAGCCTCCCGTGCGGGCCGCGATTTTCAACCCGCCCCCATGTGACGCCATCGTCCGACATTCTCTAGGGAGGAGCAAAGCATGTTCTCTATGCCCAAGAAGGCGCTGTACAAGCCGATCAGCCGCCGCAAATTCCTCGAGCTCGGAGGCGGCGTCGCAACCGTGCTCGGCGCAGGCTCGATCGCGGTCGGCATGAACTCGGTGATTACGCGCCGGCCCGTCTATGCCTATTCGTCCGATGAAGCCAAGTGGCGCCAGTACGAGGGCTCGAAGCTCGTCTTCATGTCCGAGAACACGCCGCCTTCCTTCGCGATCCGCGACAACATTCAGGCGTTCTACGATCTCACCGGGATCGAGGTGGAGATCCTGACCGACGGCCTGCCGACCGTGCAGCAAAAGGTCGGTATCGACCTGAGGAGCGGCCAGGCCGACTACCACCTCAACTACGTACAAGACAAGCCGATCGGCTCGCCTTTCGCGGACTTCTACGCCGACCTCAACGAGTTCTCGGTGGACGACACGCTGCCGCTCGACCCGCAGGGCTACGGCAGCGACGTCTGGTTCGAGAACTACCTCGATGCCTGTGGCGTCTACTACGAGCGCGGCCCGATCCGCGCCTTCCCGTATGACTGCGCGGTGTCCTGCACCTTCTACCGGCAGGACCTGTTCGAGCAGCTGACCAAGGACTTCGAGGCCGATTACGGCTACCGCCTCGAGTTCACCGACGAGACGACCTACAAGGACATGGTCGATATCGCCGAGTTCTTCCGCAAGATGCACGATCGCGATTCGTCCATCCCTTACGGCTACGCGCAGCATCACGGCTCGTTCGGCTGGACCACGCAGCTCGACATTCAGCGGCATATGTATGCGCAGAACCAGTGGCTCGACTTCGCCGTCGACGACACGCTGGGCTCGAAGAATCCCGGCCCGACCAACTGGGGCGATGCGCAGTCGGTCAAGGCGATGGAAGGCTACAAGGCGCTCGCCGACGTGAGCCATCCCGACAACCTGACCAACGGCACCCTGGAGCTGAACACGGTCTACGCCGCCGGCGGCGTCGCCATGCAGATCCAGTACCACGAGTTCGCGGCCTCGGTAGAGGACCCCGAGCAGTCGGTCGCGGCCGGCGGCAAGACGGGCTACGCCATGGGGCCCAAGGGCGCCCTGGAGTGGAACGTCGACGGCAGCGACAACGTCGTCAACGCCACCAACTGCGGCATCGGCGGCATCGGCATCAACGCCGGGGCCGACATGGACCTACAGCGCGCGGCGTTCATCTTCGCCAGCTGGGCCTGCAGCCACGACACGCAGCTCATGGTGCTGCGCGGCGTCGGCGGCACGCCCACCCGCAAGTCCGTCCTCGACGTGCCGGAGGTCCAGGAGGCGCGCAACCGGCCGACCACCATGCCGAACGCGCTCACCTTCGAGGCGGTCTACGACAAGGGCATCCGCACACCCAACATGGTGCTCGGGCCGAAGCTGCCGAAGTCGAACGAGTATCACGAGATCGTTCGGGTCGGCACGCAGCAGTGCATCGCCGGCGAGCTGTCGGCTCAGGAGGCGTGCGAGTCCATCAGGGACGAGCTCGACGCCATCCACGACATCTAATCGGTACTCCGCTGCCCGGGGGCGCCGGCTTTACGGCGCCTCCCGGGCAGAATTTGGATTCTGACTAACACCGGCAGTAGCCGTCCGCCGGCGACGAAACGGCGCGGAGACCCAGCGCATGGCCAACATCGCGAACATCGATGTCGCGGGCGGCGTCGTGCGCGGTGTACGGACAATCGATTACGTGCCGGAGGGCTTCAACCGCCGGCCGCCACGCTACTACCTGCTATGGCTGATGCTGCCGGCGATCCTGCTGCTGGCGGCGATCTCGCTCTATCCCCTGGTCTGGCTGGTCTACATGACCCTGCACGAGGTGCAGCTCGCGCCGGGCAAGTCGGACGTTTGGGCCGGTATCGACAACTTCTCCCGGCTGGCGAGCGACAAGAAGTTCCTGCGCGGCTGGCTCACCCTCTTCAAGTACAGCGCACTCTGCCTCTCGGTCGAAATCGGCCTCGGCGTCCTGGTGGCGGTTATCCTCAACAACAACCGTTTCGAGAAGATCCTCGTCACCATCTTCCTGATGCCGATGATGATGGCGCCCGTCATCGCCGGCTTCCTTTACATGTTTCTCTACAACGGCACCTTCGGCTGGTACTTCTGGCTGCTGCAAAGCATAGGCCTGCTCGAAGGCGGCTCGATCCTCGGCAACAAGTTCTGGGCGATGTTCGCCATTGTCGCGACCGATGTCTGGCAGTGGACGCCGCTCATCGCGCTCATCACGCTCGCCGGGCTCAAGCGCGTGCCGCAGGACCAGCTCGAGGCGCACATGGTCGATGGCGCCGGGCCCTTCCGCAATTTCTTTAGCGTGGCGCTGCCTAATCTCTACCCCTTCCTGCTGATCGCGATCCTGCTCCGCTTCATGGACAACTTCAGGTTCATCGACCACATCCTGATCATGACCGGCGGCGGCCCCGCCAACGCGACCAAGATCCTGCCCACCTATCTATTCGACGTCTCGTTCAAGTTCTTCGAGCTCGGCCGCGGTGCCGCAATCGCCTTCACCCTGCTGCTGCTGACAATCCTGTTGGGCTTCGTGCTGACCAAGGTGTTCGAGGACCCGACCCGCAAGATCAGGACGCAGGGCGAGGACTAGCCGATGGCCTCGCGCGAGATCGTCCGCTACCGCTCGCCGCTGAGGAGCGCGCTGCAGGGGCTCTCGATCCTGTTCCTGATCTTCTTCTTCGTCTGGACCGTGCTGCCGCTCTTCATCATGGTGGTCTCGTCCTTCAAGGACCTGCTGGACGCGTTCCAGTTGCCGGAAGTCGGCGACTGGGGCGACATCGGCGTGATGTTCGACTTCGAGCCGACCGGCGCGCACTACGTCGAGCTCTTCACCGAGAAGCACTTCGGCACCTACCTGCGCAACAGCCTGATCGCATCGCTGGGCTCCGCGGCGGTCTCGGTCTCGCTCGGCTCGATGGCGGCCTACGCGCTCTCCCGGGCGGAGTTCCGCGGCAAGCGCGACCTGCTCTTCTGGATCATCTCGACACGCATGGCGCCGGTGGTGGCGGTCATGGTGCCGCTCTACGTGATCTTCCGCTCGTCCGGGCTGGTCGGCACCCTGCCCGGCCTGATCCTCGCCTACACCACCTTCAACCTCCCCTTCGCCATCTGGATTCTGAAGGGCTTCTTCGACAACGTGCCCTACGCGATCGAGGAGGCGGCGCAGTGCGACGGCTGCACCCGCTGGCAGGCGTTCAGGCTAATCATCCCGCTGGTGGCGCCGGGGATCGGCGCCTTCATCGTGCTCTGCGTGCTCTTCGGCTGGAACGACTTCCTGTTCGCCTCGATCATCGGCTCGGGCGGCGCCAAGACCCTGCCGGTGGCGACCGCCGAGCTGGTCCAGCCGGTCAAGATTCAGTGGGGCATGATCATGGCCGCCGGCGTCGTGACGACGGTGCCGATGATGTTTCTCGGTCTTCTGATCCGGCGTTATCTGGTCGCCGGGCTGACCATGGGCGCGGTCAGGGAATAGGGCCGGAGAGCGGGCACATGCTTGTCTGGAGGGACTGATGGCTACGGTGACGATCTCCGACGTCTGGAAGTATTACGGCAAGACCATGGCCGTAAAGGAGCTCAACCTGGAGATCAAGAACAACGAGTTCATGTGCATCCTCGGGCCCTCCGGCTGCGGCAAGTCGTCGACGCTGCGCATGCTCGCGGGCCTGGAGTTCATCTCCTCCGGCGATATCTATTTCGACGACGTGCGTGTGAACGACCTGCCGCCGCGTGATCGCGACATCGCCATGGTGTTCGAGAACTACGCCCTCTACCCCCACAAGACCGTCTACGAGAACATGGCGAATCCGCTGAAGCTGCGGCGGACGCCCAGGGACGAGATCGAGCGCCGGGTGCGCCGCGCCGCCGAGATTCTGGAGATCGACCCCCTGCTCAGCCGCAAGCCGGTGGAGCTCAGCGGCGGGCAGAAGCAGCGCACGGCCATCGGCCGCGCCATCGTGCGCGAGCCCAAGGTCTTCCTCTTCGACGAGCCCATCGCCCATCTCGACGCCAAGCTGCGCTCCCACATGCGGGGCGAGCTCAAGCACCTGCAGCGCGACCTCGAAACTACGACCGTCTACGTCACCCATGACCAGCTCGAAGGCATGTCGATGGCGGACCGGATCGCGGTGATGCACGAAGGCGTGCTGCAGCAGCTCGGCACGCCCGAAGAAATCTATAATCGGCCCTCCAACGAGTTCGTGGCGGGCTTCGTCGGCGAGCCGCCCATGAACTTCCTCGACTGCACCCTGGAGCGGACCAACGTCGGGCTCACGGTCGTGCACTCGGGCTTCCGGCTTGCGCTCACCGAGGAGCAGGCGAGCCTGCTCACGGCGGGTGGAGCCGAGGCCGACGTGCGCATCGGCATCCGCCCCGACAATCTGGCCATCGAGTCGGGTGCCGACGGCACGCTGGACGTGCCGGGCGCGATCTTCGTCACCGAGCCGCTCGGCGGCGACATGATCGTCGAAGTCAGCATCGGCAGCGACCGGGTCACGGTGAAGACCAAAATCGGGCCCATGGGAGGGCCCGGCGATCCCTGCCGCATCAGCTTCGATGTGGACAAGTTGCACGTCTTCGACATTAACACCGGCGTCGCCTATTTTTAGGGCCGAGCGCCACCACGCAGGCAAAGGGGAGCAACTCGTATGCAGCTCAGCAGAGACGAATTGTTGACGGCTTACAGGACCATGCGCACGATTCGCGAGTTCGAGGAACGCCTTCATATCGAGTTCGCGACCGGCGAAATTCCGGGCTTCGTGCACCTCTATGCCGGCGAGGAGGCGAGCGGCGTCGGCGTGTGCATGCACCTGGACAATCGCGACCGCATCGCCAGCACCCACCGCGGCCACGGCCACTGCATCGCCAAGGGATGCGACGTAGACGGCATGATGGCGGAGATCTACGGCCGCAAGGACGGGCTCTGCGCCGGCAAGGGCGGCTCCATGCACATCGCCGACCTCGACAAGGGCATGATGGGCGCGAACGGCATCGTGGGCGGTGGTCCGCCGCTGATCTGCGGCGCGGGTCTCGCGGCGAAGCAGCTCGGCACCGGCGGTGTCGCCATCGCCTTCGTCGGCGACGGCGGCTCGAATCAGGGCACCACCTTCGAGAGTCTCAATCTGGCCTCGGTCTGGAACCTGCCCTGCATCTTCGTGATCGAGAACAACGGCTACGCGGAATCGACCTCGTCCAAGTGGTCGATCGCCTGCGACGACGCCGCCGACCGCGCCAGCGGATTCAACATGCCGGGCGTCGTGATCGACGGCCACGACTTTTTCGCGGTCTACGAGGCCGCCGGAGAGGCCATCAAGCGCGCCCGCGAGGGCGGCGGCCCGAGCCTGCTGGAATGCAAGCTCAACCGCTACTACGGCCACTTCGAGGGCGACGCCCAGACCTACCGCGGCCCGGACGAGGTCAAGAAGCTGCGCGAAACGCGGGATTGTCTGCAGATGTTCCGCGAAAGGGTGACCGAGGCCGGCCTGCTCGACGTAGCCGAACTCGATGCGATCAAGAGCGAGGCCGAGGCCCTGGTCGACGGCGCGGTTGCCAAGGCCAAGGTGGCGCCGCCGCCGACCGCCGCCGATCTTCTGACCGACGTCTACGTTACCTACTGAGCGAGGGAGGCTCTCATGGCACGCACAGTCACGTATCAACAGGCAATCAACGAAGCCCTCGCGCAGGAAATGGAGCGCGACGAAACCGTCGTCATCATGGGCGAGGATGTGGCCGGCGGACTCGGTACCGATGGCGAGCGCGACGCCTGGGGCGGGCCGCTCGGCATCACCAAGGGGCTCTACGGCAAGTACGGCGATCGGGTCATGGACACCCCGATCACCGAGTCAGCCTTCATCGGCGCCGCCGTGGGCGCGGCGACCTCGGGGCTCCGCCCGGTCGCGGAGCTGATGTTCATCGACTTCATGGGCGTCTGCTTCGACCAGATCTTCAATCAGGCAGCGAAGTTCCGCTACATGTTCGGCGGCAAGGCCGAGACCCCGGTGGTGATCCGCACCATGTACGGTGCCGGGCTCCGCGCCGCCGCCCAGCACTCGCAGTGCCTCTATCCGGTGTTCACCCACATCCCCGGGCTCAAGGTCGTGACTCCGGCGACGCCATACGACGCGAAGGGATTGCTGATCCAGGCGATCCGCGACAACGACCCGGTGATCTTCTGCGAGCACAAGGCGCTCTACACTTTGGAAGGCGACGTGCCGGAGGAGCCCTATGCGCTCCCCTTCGGCGAGGCCAACATCGTGCGCGAGGGCGATGACGTCTCGATCGTGACGCTGGGCCGCATGGTTCACGTTGCGAACGAGGCGGCAGAGGCGCTCGCCGGCGACGGCATCGAGTGCGAGATCGTCGACCTGCGCACCACCTCGCCGCTCGACGAGGACACCGTGATCGAGACGGTGGAGAACACCGGACGACTCGTGGTGCTGGACGAAGCCCATCCGCGCTGCAACATGGCAACCGACATCGCGGCGATGGTCTGCGAGAAGGCCTTCGATTCGCTCAAGGGGCCGATCAAGCAGGTGACCGCCCCGCACACGCCGGTGCCGTTCTCCGACACGCTCGAGGATCTCTACATCCCCGACGCAGCAGCGGTGCAGCAGGCCGTGAAGGCGGTGATGGAGTCCAGCAAATGAGCGACGGCATCCGCCCCGTTTGCATGCCCAAATGGGGCCTCTCCATGAAGGAGGGGAAGGTCGCCGGCTGGCTCGTCGGCGAAGGGGACTCGATCACGCCGGGCGATGAGATCATCGACATCGAGACGGAGAAGATCTCCAGCGCGGTCGAGGCAGCCGATCCCGGTGTGCTGCGGCGTTGTGTCGCCCAAGAGGGCGACGTGCTGCCAGTCGGCGGCCTGCTCGGCATCGTCGCCGACGAGAGCGTCGCCGATGCCGACATCGACGCCTTCGTCAGCGATTTTCTGGCCAACTTCGTGCCGCCCGAGGACGATGACGAGGACGGCGGACCGGCGACCGAGACAGTAGAGGTCGCGGGGCGTGCGATCCGCTACCTCACGCGGGGCGAAGGCGGCACACCGGTCATCCTGATCCACGGCTTCGGCGGCGACCTCAACAACTGGCTGTTCAATCACGAAGCGCTCGCCGCCAAGCGGGTTGTCCATGCCCTCGACCTGCCGGGACACGGCAGCTCCAGCAAGGACGTCGGCGACGGGTCGGTCGGCTTCTTCGCCGATATCGTCGCCGGCTTCGCCGATGCGTTGGAGATCGAGTCCGCCCACCTCGTGGGCCACTCCATGGGCGGCGCCATCGCGCTCGCGGTGGCCCGCGCGGCGCCGGAACGGGTCGCGTCGATCACCCTGATCGGAAGCGCCGGCCTGGGGTCCGATATCGACGGGGACTATCTCGAGGGCTTCATCTCGGCCGAGCGCCGGAAGGACCTCAAGCCCCACGTCGAGAAGCTGTTCAGCGATCCTGCGCTGGTGACCCGCCAGCTGATCAACGACCTGCTCGCCTTCAAGCGGATCGACGGTGTCACTGCCGCGCTCGGCACGGTCCGCGACGCCTTCGCGCCCGGCGGCGCGCAGGCCGAGGCGATGCGCGACGTGGCGGGCAGCGTGCCCACCCTCGTCATCTGGGGCGCGGGCGACCAGATCATCCCTGCCTCCCATGCGGACGGTCTGCCGGACGGCGTGGACTGCACGGTGATGGAAGGGCAAGGCCACATGGTGCAGATGGAGGCCGCCACCGAGGTGAACCGGCTGATCGACGAGCGCGTCGGCTAAGTTTTCCGAGCAGCGGTCCTGACCGCCGCTCCCCCCCACCTCTCCCTGTCCCCTCTCCGCCCCAAGGGCGGAGAGGGGACGTGGCGGCGAAGACCTTATTTCCCCCTCCCCTCGCCGGCGGGGAGGAGAGAGAGTGGGCTGTGCTCGCCGGTTGCGCTTCCTTCCCGCGGAAAGCCTGAGCGAGAATAGGGGACGCTACCTTTGTTCCCTCTCCTCCCCCGGTTGGAGGAGGAGAGGGTCAGGGTGAGGTGGGGGTGATTCGGCCATGAGAATAGTCGAAATCCGGGATATCGCAGTGCCCATGGGGGCGCCGATGCGGAACGCCGTCATCGACTTCAGCAAGATGACGGTGAGCGCGGTCGCGGTGGTCACCGACGCGGTGCGCGGCGGAGAGCCAGTGGTGGGCTTCGGCTTCAACGCCAATGGCCGCTATGCCCAGAGCGCCGTGATCCGCGAGCGGCTCGCGCCACGCGTGCTGGAGGCGCCGGAGGAGCACGCGAGCGCCGACGGCAGCACGCTCGACCCCCGCGCCATCCGCCGCCTGATGATGCGGAACGAAAAACCCGGCGGCCACGGCGAGCGCGCGGTCGCGGTCGCGGCGCTCGACATCGCCGTGTGGGATGCCGCCGCCAAGCTCCGCGACATGCCGCTCTGGGCGCTGATTGCCGAAGACGCGGGCAATCCAGCGCCCGAGCGCCGCATCCCGGTCTACGCCGCTGGCGGCTACTACGACCCGGACAAGGGGACGGACGGTCTCGTCGCCGAGATGCGGCGCTATCTCGACCAGGGATACACGCAGGTCAAGATGAAGATCGGCGGCGCCACCCTGGATGAAGACCTCGCCAGGATCGAGGCGGTGCTGGCGCTGCTCGGCGGCGACGGCTCGCGGCTTGCAGTGGACGCCAACGGCCGCTTCGACGAGGAGACCGCGCTCCACTATGGCGAAGCGATGGCCCCCTACCGCCTCGCCTGGTTCGAAGAGCCGGGCGACCCACTCGATTTCTCACTTAACGCGGCGGTGGCGGGCGCCTATCCCGCCCCCATCGCGACCGGCGAGAACCTGCTCTCGCTGCAGGACGCGCGCAACCTGCTCCGCTTCGGCGGGATGCGTCCCGCGACCGACTTCGTGCAGTTCGATCCGGCGTTGGCCTATGGCGTCGGCGAGACCGTCGACATCGTCGCGATGATGGCGGCCGAGGGCTGGTCGCCACGGCGCTTCCTGCCCCACGGCGGAAACCTGCTGGCGCTCTCCATCGCCGGCGGACTCTCCCTCGGCGGCTGCGAATCCTATCCCGGCGTGTTCCAGCCCTTCGGCGGCTTCGCCGACGAGACCCCGGTGGAAGACGGCCGGGTCCGCCTGGGCGACGCGCCCGGCGCCGGCTTCGAATGCAAGGCCGCGCTTCACGAGCTGTTGCGTACGCTTATCTGAGCGGCTCCAAGCCGCGCTTGTCGGGGCGGGCGCGCGGCGGGTAGAACCGGCTGAGCCGCCCAAGCGGCGCGGTGAGCATGAGTGGGAGGCTACGGGCCATGAGCAAAGTCATCATCACCTGTGCGGTCACGGGGTCGATCCATACCCCCACCATGTCGCCGCACCTGCCGGTCACGCCGGACGAGATCGCGGCCGACGGCGTGGCCGCGGCCGAGGCCGGCGCCTCGATCCTCCACCTCCACGCCCGCGACCCCAACGACGGCCGCCCGACGCCCGATCCGGATGTCTTCATGGCCTTCCTGCCGCGCATCAAGCAGCAGTCGGACGCGGTCATCAACATCACCACCGGCGGCGGGCTCGGCATGACCCTCGACGAGCGCTTGGCTGCGCCCCGCCGCGCGAGCCCGGAGATGACCTCGCTCAACATGGGCTCCATGAACTTCGGCATCTACCCGATGCTGAACCGCTACAAGGAGTTCAAGTACGAATGGGAGGAGGCCCATCTCGAGAACACGAGGGACTTTATCTTTCGCAATACGTTCAAAGACATCGAATACATTATGAAGGATCTGGGTGAAGGCCATGGCGTGCGCTTCGAGTTCGAGTGCTACGACGTCGGCCACCTCTACAACCTGGCCCATTTCCTGGACCGCGGCCTGGTCGAGCCGCCGCTCTTCGTGCAGACCATCTTCGGCATCCTGGGCGGCATCGGCGCCGACCACGAGAACCTGATGCACATGCGCCGTATCGCCAACAAGCTGTTCGGCGACGACTACCGCTGGTCGATCTTGGCCGCCGGCCGGCACCAGATGAGCTTCGTCACCATGGGCGCGATGATGGGCGGCAACATCCGCGTCGGGCTGGAGGACAGCCTCTTCATCGGCAAGGGCGAGCTCGCGCCCTCCAACGCAGCCCAGGTGGCCAAGGCCAGACGCATCGTGGAGGAGCTTTCGCTGGAGGTGGCAACGCCTTCCGAGGCGCGCGAAATGCTGGGCCTCAAGGGCGGCGATCAGGTCGACTTCTGAGGCGGGCGCGGGCGAGCCTGAGGGACGCATGAGCACCGCAGACACCGGCATCGACAGCGCCGCCGCCGAGCGCTTTCAGCAGGACGGCGTCGTCCATCTGGAAGGCGCGTTCGCGGACTGGCTCGATCCTTTGCGCGCCGGAGTCGAGCGCAATATGCGCACCCCCGGCCCTTATGCGCGCGAGTACGAGCCGGAGGGCTCGAAGGGATACTTCTTCGGCGATTACTGCAACTGGGCCCGCGTGCCCGAGTACCGGGACTTCGTGTTCCACTCGCACGCGGCAGAGCTGGCCACGCAGCTCATGGGCTCGGGCACGGCGCGCTTCTTCCACGAGCACGTGCTGGTGAAGGAGCCGAGGACCGAATCAAGGACGCCGTGGCACCACGACCTGCCCTACTACTGCATCGACGGAACCCAGTGCGTGAGCTTCTGGACCGCGCTCGATCCCGTCCCCCGCGCGATGTGCCTGGAGCTCGTCGTGGGCTCGCACCGCTGGGGCAAATCGTTCATGCCACGGAAGTTTATCGGCGTGGACTACCGGCGCGAGGGCGAGGCGCTCGACATCATGCCGGACATCGACGGTCACCGGGACGACTACGAGATCGCATCCTTCGACATGGCGCCGGGCGACGCCATCGCCTTCCACTTCCTCACCGTGCACGGTGCGCCCGGCAACGCGTCCGCATCGGCGCGCCGCCGAGCCTTCGTCCACCGCTGGGTGGGCGACGACGTGCGCTTCAAGGTGCGCCCCGGCGAGGTCTCGCCGCCCTTCCCCGAGGTGCACCGGCGGCTCAGCGACGGCGATCCCCTCGACGACCCCGAATTTCCGCTCGTGTGGCCGTCCTCGGCCTAAAGCGAGGCTTCAGCCATCAAGGGACCGGGCCTTCAGGCCCGGACGGCGCGACCGCGCCGCGCGCGTAGCGCGTAGCCAAGCGAGCGGAGCGAGCGCCCGGCGACTGAGGGAACTGATTAAGGGTTCCCGTCAGAAGTTCTCGGCGCGGAAGCTGCGGTGACAGCCGCCGCAGCCTGCGCCGACTGCGCCGAAGGCGCCCTGCAGGCTGGCGAGATCGGTCCCTGCCGCCACGACCATGTTTTCCAACGCCGCGGTGAGGGCGTTGGCCTTCTCCATCACCGCCGGGAACGTGGTCCAGAGCTCGGGCAAGGCCCGGGTCTTGCCCGGAACGGCCTGGTTGTCGGAGCCGGGCGGCCACATCGCGCCTGCGTCCATGGTCGAGAGCGCGAGCAGGCTCTTGGCAACGCCGGTGGCCTGCGCCGCGTCGTAAGGAATCTGCCCCTTCGCGATACCGGCAAGCTGGCCCATGAAGAAGCCGTTGAGCTGCATGTAGGCGATGCGCGCCTTGATCGCCCCTGAGTGATCCTGCTGGGCGCTCGCCACGCCCGACCCCGCGAATACCGCCAGCGCCAGCGCCGCCGCCACCGCACCCGCGATCCATGTCCGTCTTTTCATCGCTTGCCCCCCTTTGCCCGTGCTTTACGGGCTTACTTCCCTGGTCGAATGCTACCCCTCCCCGCCGCCCGCCGCCATCGCCAAATGCCGGCGACTGAGGGCACCGCCTAGTGAGGACCATCGACCTTCAGGTCCGCATGGCGCGCGAGCGTGTCGAAGTCCGAGTCATTGTGGAGGACGGCGGCATCGGCGCGGATGGCGATGGCGCCAATCAAGCAGTCGATGAGCTTGCGAACGGTTTCGCCCTCGCGGCGGCACAGGCGATAGAGCGCGGCGGCCTCGTCGTAGTCTGCGGGCCGGATGGGGATCGTAACCGCCAGAGCGAGAAGCCGGCGCAGGCTCTGCAGATGCTGCTCGTCCCGCGCGCCGGCGAGCACTTCCATCCGCACCGCATCGCAGGTGGCGATCTCGCCGTCCAGCACCGAGTCGACGCGATTGCAGGTGGGCGACCCGGTGTCTCGAAGAAACTCGATCCAGGCGGAGGTGTCGATCAGGATCACGACGTGCGGCTGGAACGCAGCTCCTCCAGATCGCCTTCCCATCCGGATCCGCGCAGCCGACGGGCGTCGTCGACGCTGAGCGGCTCCGCCGCAAGAGTGCGCAGCGCGTAGTTGATCGCCTCCCGCTTCGTCGCCAGGCGATAGCGGCGCATGACCTCCGCGCAAGCCGCGTCGTCGATATCCACATTGGTGCGTGACATACACGATAAATACACCAACTTCGCGCCGGTGTCCACCTGTCGCCGGCTTGCGTTCGCCCGCCTGCCGCGCAAGATGGCGGCCGGCAGAGGATGGGCATGGGATGAGCGAGCGAGGCGGCGCGCGCTACGTGGTCGCGACGGATGTCGGCGGCACGTGTACGGACGCGGTGCTGTTCGCCGCCGGCGAGCCGGTGCGGCTCGGCAAGGCACTCTCCACCCCGCCCGACTTCGCGGACGGCGTGCTCGCCGCCGTGGGCGCCGCGGCCGACGACGTCGGCCTCGCCACCGACGCGCTGCTGGCGCGGACGGCGCTCTTCATGCACGGCTCGACGGTGGTGGACAACACGCTGTTCACCCGCTCAGGCGCGCGGACCGGCCTGATCACCACCGAAGGCTTCGAGGACACGCTGGTTATCACCCGCGGCGCCTACGGCCGCTGGGCCGGCCTCACCGAGGACGGCATCAAGCACCCGGTGGCGACCGACCGCGCCCCGCCGCTGGTGCCCCGCGCACAGACCAGAGGCGTGCCCGAGCGGGTGGACTACAAGGGCGCCGTGCTGCGCGCGCTGGACGAAGACGCGGTGCGCCAGGCGATCCGCTCCCTGGTCGAGGACGAGGAGGTCGAGGCGCTCGCGGTCTCCTTCCTCTGGTCCTTCTACAACGCCGTTCACGAGCAACGCGTGGGCGAGCTGGCCGGCGAGGTCGCGCCCGACGTCTACGTCACGCTCTCCAGCGAAATCGCGCCGGTGCCTGGCGAATACGAGCGCGCGTCCACGACCGTCATCAATGCCTACGCCGGGCGGATCGCCAGCGACTACATCACCAGCCTGCAGGCACTGCTGCGGGGGCGGGGCTACGACGGGCCGCTCCTGGTGATGCAGGGCTACGGCGGGCTGCTGCCGGCGGAGGAAGCGGCCGAACGTGCCGTCGGCATGCTCGAATGCGGGCCCGCCGCCGGCGTCATCGGCAGCCGCCATCTCGGCCGGCTCATGGAAGATGAGGACATTATCGCCTGCGACATGGGGGGCACCACCTTCAAGGTGGGCGTGATCCAGGGCGGCGCCATCGACTACGCGCGCGAGCCGATGGTGGACCGCTACCACTACGTCGCGCCCAAGATCGAGGTGGTCTCCATCGGTGCCGGCGGCGGCAGCATCGTTGCGCTGGACTCGGCCACCGGCGTGCCGGGCGTGGGCCCGACCAGCGCGGGCGCCCGGCCCGGCCCGGTCTGCTACGGTCTCGGCGGGGAGCAGCCCACGCTCACCGATGTCATGCTGCTGGTGGGCTACATGGACCCCGGCACCTTCCTCGGCGGCACCATCTCCCTCGATGCCGAGGCCGCACGGCGGGTCTTCGCGGAGAAGGTCGCGCAGCCGCTCGGCATGAGCGTGGAAGAGGCCGCCATCGGCATCTACCGCATCGCCGCAGCGCAGATCAGTGACCTGATCCACGAGATCACCGTCGAGCGCGGCCTCGACCCCCGGGATTTCGTGCTTCACGCCTTCGGCGGCTCTTGCGGCCTGCTCTGCGGCGTGTTCGGCGCCGAGCTCGGCGTCAAGCGCATCGTCGTGCCCTACACCGCCTCGGTGAACGCCGCCTTCGGCCTGCTCTCGGCCGACATCGTCCACGAGTACAGCGTGACCAAGACGCTGCCAGTTCCGAGCCAGGCAGCGGAAATCAACGAGGTTTACGCACCGATGGTGGAGCGCGCCCGCGATCAGCTTGCGGCGGAAGGCTTCGCCGAGGGCGCCATCGCCCTCGACTGGTCGATCGACCTGCGCTACGGACGCCAGGTGCACGAGGTGACGACGCCGGTCGCGGGCGGCGGGCCGATGGACGACGATGCCGTCGGCCGCCTCGCCGCGGACTTCGAGGCCCTTTACGAGCGAAAGTTCGGCAAGGGCTCCGCCTACCGCGCCGCCGGCATGGAGATGACGATGTTCCGCCTCACGGCCCGCGGCATGGTGGAGCGGCCCCGCATCGAGCGGGCGGCGCTAGACGGCGCCGACCCGGAGCGGGCGCAGATCGGCAAACGCGACATCTTCGTGGAGGCGGAAGGCGGCTTTGCATCCGCCGACATCTACGACTTCGAGCGGCTCGCGCCGGGCAACGTCGTCGCCGGCCCCGCCGTGATACACACCCCGATCACGACCATCGTCGTCCAGGCCGGTCAGTCCGGCCGGGTGGACGCCTTCCGCAACATCTCCATCGAGCTCGGCTGAGGCCCGTCATGGACCCGATCACCTTCTCCATCATCCGCCATCGGCTCTTCCGCGTCATCGACGAGGCGGTGATCACGCTCAAGCACGTCTCGGGCAGTGCAATCACCAACGAGGGCCACGACCTCATGGTCTCCCTCTACCGCGCGGACGGCTCGCTGCTCATGGGGGGCGTCGGCTTCCTGCACCACCTGACCAGCGCCGCCGAGGCCTGCAAGGCCGTGATTCGCCGCTTCGAAGGCGACATCGGCGAGGGCGACGTGTTCCTCACCAACTGCCCCTACACCGCGGCACTCCATACTTCGGACATCTACCTCGTGGCGCCCATCCACCACGACGGCCGGCTGGTCGCGTGGAGCGCCTGCTTCGTCCACGTCTACGACATCGGCGCCATGGTGCCCGGCGGCTTCAGCCCGGACTCGCGCGACATCTTCACCGAAGGCTTCAGCTCGCCCGGCATCAAGCTGGTCGAGGGCGGCGAGATGCGCCGCGACGTCATGGACACCCTGCTCAACATGGTGCGCGCGCCTGAGATGGTGGCGCTCGACCTCTCCTCCATGATCGCGGCCAACAACGTGGCGCGGGAGCGCATGGGCGCGCTGATCGAGAAGTACGGCGCCGGTCCCGTGGACGAGGCCTGCGCGGCGCTCGTCGACCAGTCGGAGACTCTGCTCCGCAAGCGCCTGAGGGAGCTGCCGGACGGCCGCTGGGAGGCGCGCCAGTATTTCGACATCGAGGGCGAGACCTGCCGGGTGCTGCTCGCGATGACCAAGGAGGGCGACGAACTCACGTTCGATTTCACCGGCTCCAGCCCGCAGTCGCGCTACGGCATCAACTGCACCTACTGGGCTTCGTGGGGCGGCTTCTTCGCCCCCCTCTTCCCGCTGCTCTGCTACGACATTACCTGGAACGACGGCGTGCTCAGGCCGATCAAGATGATCGCGCCGGAAGGCTCGGTCGTGAACTGCACGCGGCCCGCGCCGGTCTCACTCGCGACCGTGGGCGCGATCCAGTCGGTCAACAACGCCGCCTGCACCTGCATCGCCAAGATGCTGTCTGCGAGCGAAAAGTACGCAAAGGAGGCGACGGCGGTCTGGCACGGCAGCCACTTCGCCATCTTCATGTTCGGCCTCAACCAGCGCCGGCAGGAGGCCATCGGCATCCTGACCGAGACCTTCGGCGGTGCCGGCGGGGCGCGCACCTGGGCCGACGGCATCGATGTCGGCGGCGAGATTCCCAACCCCATCGGCCGCATGGCCAACGTCGAGACCACCGAGGCGACCTTCCCGGTGCGCTACCTCTTCCGCCGCGCGCGCCCGGACACCGGCGGGCCGGGGCGCTGGCGCGGCGGTAATTCGATCGAGTTCGCCCTGGTGCAGCACGATTCGCCCGAGGGCGGCATCAACTACGTGGTCTCCGGCAAGGGCACCGAGTTCTCCATGAGCGAAGGGCTGGGAGGCGGCTATGCCGGCGCGCCCTGCGCCTACTGCTGGGTGCACAACAATGAAGCCGGCGAGGCCGGGCGCAACGTCAACCCCTTCCCCACCTCGCTGGGCGAGATGACCGGCGAGGCCGAGACGATCTCCTGGGGCGTCTTCCCGCTCAAGGGCGAGGACGCTCTCTACGTGCGCTCAGACGGCGGCGGCGGATTCGGCGACCCGCTGGAGCGCGAGCCGGCGCGGGTGCAGGCCGATATCGAGGCCGGCATGGTCTCGGAGAGCGTCGCAGCCTCGGTTTACGGCGTGGTGATGGCAAACGGTGGCGTGGACGAGACGGCGACCTCCGCGCGCCGCGAAACCCTGCGCGCCGCCCGGCTCGCAGCACCTGTTGCGGCGGCAGCCGAATGAGCCAAGACACGGTGACTGAGGGGATTGACGCCGGGCCGTCAGGCCCGGACGGTGCGACCGCGCCGCGTGCGAAGCGCGTAGCGTCGCGCGGCCACGCGCGCGGAGCGCACGATCGAGCGGAGCGAGCGCCCGGCGTCTGAGGGAACACGAACGAGTCATGAGTGGCACACGGATATCCGCCACGCTCGTGGTGAACGACGACCGCGCCATCGCCTGCATGGCCTGCGGTTACGCCCTCGGGCCGGCCGGAGAACCGTGTAAAGATCACGCCCGGATCGACGAGCAGCCGATGCAGGGCGCGGGCGGCAAGCCCTACAGCAATGCCGAGCGGGTCCTGCTGCGGCGTTTCTTCTGCCCCAACTGCGGTGCCCTGCTCGACACCGAATCGGCGCTTGCCGGCGATCCCTTCCTCACCGACATAGTGCGGGTGTAGGCTTTCCGGTACCGAGAGAGTCGCCAGGCTCTGTTGGTTGCAACCAATTCGCGGTACTCAACCGAAGAAGCGCGATGGCTCGCAGTTCGTGGAGGAGACGATGGCTGTGCGGCGGTCAGAGGCCAAGGCTGTAGAATCCGACCGGGAGAGACAGACCGAGATGAGCGGTCACGACGGTGCTGAGCCGTCCGCGCCGGGCCGCCAAGGCTTCGTCGCGGCGTATCGAGACTTCACAAAGGAAGTCGATCTCGCGGCTCTCGCGCTCGATCCGGTTGAGCTGTTCGGCAACATTCGCAAGGAAGCCGTGGGACGCGACGTCCGGTTGTGACGTCGGTGCGCTACTTGCTCGACACCAACGTTGTGTCCGAGCCGTTACGCCCCCAACCGTCTGCCAGAATCATGCGCCGACTGCGGCAGTACGACGGCGAGATCGCAATTCCGTCTCCTGTCTGGCACGAGTTGCGGTTCGGGTGTGCCCAGTTACCGCCCTCACGGCGCCGGGATGCGGTCGAGCGCTACATTGAAACCGTGGTGCTGCAAAGTTTTCCAGTGCTCGACTACGACCGTGAGGCGGCCGACTGGCACGCCGGGGAGCGCGCGAGGCTCGTCGCGGCAGGCAAGACGCCACCGTTCGTCGACAGCCAGATCGCAGCGATCGCGTGCGTCAACGGCTTGACGCTGGTCACTTTGAACAAGGGCGATTTCCGTGAGTTCAGAGAACTGAAGGTGCAAAGTTGGGTGTAAGTCGGATTCGGGGCAAGGTGGTGCGGAGTACCGGCGATTGGCCGTGTACGCCCGGCAGGTAAGCAATCACATGCACGACATCGCCATTCGGCCGGAGATCGTCGAGCGCGTCGTGAAGCGGCGCGGGCGGGTGCGCCTCTTCGAGCGGCTCGATCCTGCACGCACCGCTGCCGTCTACATCGACATGCAAGTTACCTTCCTCGCGCCGGGCGCGCCGGTGGAGGTGCCGATGGCGCGCGCCATCGTGCCGCAGATCAACGGCCTCAACACGCGGCTCAGGGCGCTCGGCGTCCCGATCTACTGGGTGGCCCACGCCAACACGAGCCGCTTTGGCGCGTCGGACTGGCCGGGCTTCTTCGACCATTTCGTCTCGGACGAAGCGCGGGAGCGCACCATCGCCGGGCTCGCGCCGGGTGCAGACGGCCAACAGCTCTGGCCGGAGCTGGAGGTGGCGGAAGACGACACGATCCTCTTCAAGAACCGCTACAGCGCGCTGATCGCGGGCTCCTCGTCGCTGGAGACGATGGTGCGCGGCCGCGGCATAGATACGCTGCTCATCGGCGGCACCAAGACCGATGTCTGCTGCGAATCGACCGCGCGCGACGCCATGATGCTCGACTTCAAGACCGTGATGCTCGCCGACTGCTGCGCCGCGCTCTCGGACGAGGAGCACCGCAACGCGCTGGAAACCATCATCCAGCAATTCGGCGACGTGATGACCGCGGACGAAGTGGTCGAGGCCCTCGACTCCCGGTAACCCCTCACACGAGAAGGGCGATTGAGTTGTTCTGAGACGGCAATCTCCTGACAGTTTGGCCGGCACCGGCACCGAGCCATCCGGCTTGCGGATCACGATAGGCTCTTCCATCTCGGCCTTCGTCGGGCGGTAGCTCATAGGCTTCACGCGCACCTCGCGCGGCTTCTGCTTGCCGGTCTTCATCGTTCCTCTTTGTCGGCTCTACAGGCCGATACCCACCAGAACCAACGGCATCGGCGGATGCCCCCTTGGGCGCGTCTTCAATACCTGCATGGCGCTCTCCCAGCTACATACCCCAGAGGACATTTCCTTGGTGAGACTGCGCATCGCCATGATCTCCACCCCAACGTTGATGCGCTGCTCCTCGTAGAATGCGAGGAACTTCACGAAGTCGTAGGCGATGAAGGCGTACTTTCCGAACTGAACCTCGATCCCCACCCCGTCCTTGGCGAAGTCAATCACCCTCTGCGATCCACGACTGCCTTCCACATGCTCCAACATCGGCGCGTCTTCGACCATGGACTGCCATCCTTGATCTTGCAGGCTGGCCTCGATGACCTTGTTCATCGAAGTGGGACTGTAGAGACGCCGACCCTGCCGCCCCTTCTCGCGAGACTCCTTTGTCTTCACCCGTTCCGGTTTGATCGCAGAAACGGCCTTTTCGATCTCGTCCCATCTGGCGCGATGGTGGGACTCAATGACCTCGGCCCCTCCCATGTGACTCCATCGCTGGATGATCCTCACGCTCTGTGCCCCCCGTTGGGCTTCGTCGGATCGTAGATCGGCTTACCCATAGGGCGTGTCTTCAGCGTCCCCCCTGCCAGCAATTCAATGCGCTCCAGAGCGATCTCGACATATGCCGGGATGATGTCGCAACCATAGGCGACCCGACCGTGCTTCAAGGCGGCAATCGCGGACGATCCGACTCCCAGGTAGGGGTCAAACACCGCATCGCCCTCGTCGGTCATAGAGAGTACAAGCCGTTCCACCAGCTCGACCGGATACTGGCAGGGATGCACGGTCTTCTCCGGATGGTTGTTTTTGACGTTCGGGAACGCCCACACGTCGGATGGGTTCTTGCCCTTCGGGTTGCCAGAAAGCTGGCCCGCCTTCGGTCCCTTGAAGTAGCGCTTGTTCGGATACTTCGACGGGACGCGAATCGGATCAAGATGCCATGTGTAATCGTCGCCCTTGGTCCACCAGTTGATCGTCTCGTACCGGCCTGACAGACGATGCGTGCAGTGCAGACCATGCCCGAAATGCCAGATGATCCGGTTCCGCAGCTTGAGCCCGTGAGCGGCGAAGAGGGGATAGAGCAACGTATCGAGCGGGATGATCTCTCCATTTTCGACATAGTTGCCCACCTGCCAGCAGATCGAGCCATCGTCATTCAGCAGCCGGACGCACTCGGCAATCACACGCTCCTGATCCGCCAAGTAGGCGTCCAGCGAGCGGCGATCATTCCCGTATGACTTTCCGAGATTGTAAGGAGGCGAGGTGACGATCAGCTTGAAACCGCCATCGTCCAACCGAGCCATGAAGTCAAGATTGTCGCGGCACTCAATGATGAAATCTGGGAGACACAGATCATCCGCGAGAGCGAGCGCGACCTGAGCGGCCATTGTCATGGGCAATTTCCCGTGTTGTAGACATGGGTCGACCAGTCTGGCTCGTAGTCCGCATCCGCTTGGTTTCCCCACATTGTCCAATTGTCGCGTGCGCCCCTGCCGAACAGTTCTAGGTACGGTCCCCAGCTACAACTTTCGATCAAGGCGTACTGCTCGTCGGGTTTCCGCGAATGTTCTCGCTTGCGGCTCGCGATAAAGTTTACCTGACTGCGGCCTGGTGGAAGTGTACGAACATCTTTTCCGCGCACACCGAACAAAACGATTTCTGTGACATTTCGGAAGTAGAAGCCCACCCCACGACCATCCGAGCCACCGTCTTTTCTGACCTTGTGCCAAATCAAGTTTGTCTTGTACTGAAACCCCCATGAACTGAGCACATGCAATCCTTCGGGTAGAAGTGCATTTGGAACCCATAGATAGCAATGCGCACGCTCTGCGACGTGGCTAGCCACAGGGAGCAGCGAAATTTCTTCAAGGGAAAGAGTGCCATAGCGAGACAGTCGGCGGTGCTCAGGTGCGACCTTCCCTGTCCGGTTGGCAAAGCGCCAGGGGGGATCGGCCAGTACTGTCCCGAATTTCTCTTGGCCCAGGAAATCGCTTAGGTCGCTTGCTGCCGACTCTGCCATCAGGTCAATGCGCCCCTGCACATAAGCCATCTCCCCCCCCCTTGCCGTGCACAGCATCACGACTCGATGGCTGAGAATATAACGAGAACATCCGTCAATTGCAAGGCCGTTGCCAATTGCTTGCGTTCTTCACCGGATGCGCCGATAGCACGCAATAGTGGCGCAGAACAGCAGCATCAATGCGCAGCTTAGGGCCCTCGCCCCTTCAACCCCCGTTAGCGCCCTCCCCGACCCCGGTCCTCCCCACGGTAAGCGCCTCTAAACGGTAGGTTGCACCGGGCCCGACGATCTCACATAATTCTATCGATGCTCCTGGATTGCTGGTATGCGATTCGGGCATCGACGTGGAGACGGGAGAGTCGAGCGACCGGAGAGGAGCGGTTGGACAATGGGTTATCTTCCTCTTGCGATAGACCCCGCTTGCATCGTTACGGCCGCCCTCGCGGCGTTATCGTGAGCGCGCAGAAGAACATTCTGATCGTCGACGACGACCAGGCGCTGCGCGGGTCGCTCGCCGAGCAGCTCCACATGTACGAGGAGTTCGCGACGAGCGAAGCCGGGACCGGTCGTGCGGCCCTCGATGCCGTCAAGAGCGGCCGCTTCGACCTCATCCTGCTGGATCTCGGCCTACCCGACATGGACGGCCGTGAGCTCTGCAAGCTCATGCGCCGGAGCGGCGTCGCGGTGCCGATCATCATGTTGACCGCCGCCGACAGCGAGGCGGACACAATCCTCGGCCTCGATTCCGGCGCCAACGACTACGTCACAAAGCCTTTCCGCCTCGGGGCCCTGCTCGCGCGCATCCGCGCCCAGCTGCGCCAGCACGAGCACAGCGAGGACGCGACCTTCACCATCGGCGAGTTCACATTCAAGCCCGCGTCGAAGCTCCTGCTCAAGCCCGATGGCAAGGGCAAGATTCGCCTGACGGAGAAAGAAGCCGCGATCCTGAAATACCTCTATCGCGCGCGTGACCGGGTGATCGCCCGCGACGTGCTGCTGAGCGAGGTGTGGGGCTACAACGCCAACGTCGCGACCCACACGCTCGAGACCCACATCTACCGGCTGCGCCAGAAAATCGAGGTCGAGCCCTCCGACCCCCGCCTGCTGATCACCGAGGGTGGCGGCTACCGCCTGGTGGCGTAGCAATCACGCCGCGGCCGACGCGGCGATACTCACTCCGCCAAGAAATCCTTAAGTGCGTCGAGGGTCGCGTCGGGCTCTTCGTCGAGCATGATGTGGCCGGCTTGCGGGATCACCACCGTGGTCGAATCGGGCAGCATCGCGGCGAGCGCATGGCCGCGCTTCGCCGGCGTCATCAGGTCGCGTGCGCCGATCACCACGAGGGTGGGACAAGCCACGGCGGTCGCCGCCGCTTCGCCGTCCTCGTAGGCGTTGGTCGCGACCAGGTCGTTGTGCAGCACGCCGGGCGCTGCGCGCTCCAGGGTGCGCAGGCCGCCGCCGGTCATCCAGATCCCCGGCATCTTGTGGACGCCGTAGTGCGCGCGCCGGCCGTAGCCCCAGCCGGTGAGCAGCTCCAGCGCGTGGTGGTCGTCCTCGGCCGAGCTGTCGAGCAGCAGGTCGTTGACCGGGATTGCGGGCGCGGCACCGAGCAACGCGAGCTTACGGACGCGCGCACCGTGGCGTGCCGCAGCCTCCATCGCGACGAGCGCGCCCATGCTGTGGCCGACCAGATTGGCCGTGCCGACCCCCGCCGTATCCATGAGCGCAACGAGCCAGTCCGCCATCGCCGGGATCGTGGGGCACGGCGGCCCTTCCGAGCGGCCGTGGCCGGGCAGGTCGATTGCCAGCACGCTGCCGCCGTTCCAGGCGAAGTAGCGCGCCTGCAGCTTCCAGACCGTGCGGTCGAAGGCGGCGCCGTGCACGAACACGGTGACCGGCAGGCTCGGATCGAACGCCCGCCCGCCCGTGGCGGCGAAGGCCGTCGCGCCGTTGACCTGTATCTCCACGGTCAGCGGCCCTTCGCGGCCCGTGCGGCCGCCCGGAGGCCGCGTTCGAGATCGGCGATCAGGTCCTCCGGGTCTTCCAGCCCGATGGAGAGCCGCACCATGTCCTCGCCCACGCCTGCGGCCTCCAGCGCTGCGGCGTCCATCTGCTGATGGGTGGTGCTGGCGGGATGGATGACGAGGCTCTTGGCGTCGCCGACGTTGGCGAGGTGCGAGAGCAGCTCCACCGCCTCGATGAAGGCCCGCCCCGACTCGCGGCCGCCCTTCACGCCGAAGCAGAAGATCGCGCCAGAGCCATGAGGCAGCAGGGTCTTCGCGCGCTCGTGATCGGGGTGCGAGGGAAGCTCCGGGTAGCTTACCCAGGAGACGGCATCGTGCCCGTCGAGAAAGGCCACGATCTTGCGCGCGTTCTCGACGTGGCGCGCCATGCGGACCGGCAGGCTCTCGACGCCCTGGAGGATATGGAAGGCGTTGGTCGGGCTCATGCACGCCCCGAAATCCCGCAGGCCCTCGGCCCTCGCGCGCGCGATGAAGGCCGCCGGGCCGAACTCTTCGGCGAAGTCGATGCCGTGATAGCCGAGATAGGGCTCGGTGAGCGTCGGGAACTTGCCCGAGGCCTCCCAGTCGAGCTTGCCGGCGTCGACGATGACGCCGCCGATGGCCACCCCGTGCCCCCCCAGGAACTTGGTCGCCGAGTGCATGACGATGTCGCAGCCGTGCTCGATCGGGCGGCAGAGGCAGGGCGTGGCGAAGGTGCTGTCGATCATCAGCGGGATGCCGGCCTCGTGGGCGATGGCGGCGACAGCCGGCATGTCCATGATCTCAAGACCGGGGTTGCCCAGGGTCTCGCCGAAGACCATGCGCGTCTCCGCCCGGATCGCCTTGCGGAACCCTTCGGTGTCGCGGGGGTGGACGAAGGTCGTCTCGATTCCGAAGCGCGGCAGGGTGTGGGTGAAGAGGTTGTGGCTGCCGCCGTAGATCGAGGCCGACGAGACGATGTGCCCGCCGGCGTCCATCAGCGTCGCCACCGCGAGGTGGAGCGCCGCCTGCCCGCTCGCCGTGCAGACCGCACCGACGCCCCCTTCCAGCGCAGCGACCCGTTCCTCCAGCACCGCGACAGTCGGGTTCGAGATGCGCGTGTAGATGTGGCCGGCGCGTTCCAGGTTGAAGAGCGACGCTGCCTGCTCGGTGTCGTCGAAGACGTAGGAGGTGGTCTGGTAGATCGGCACCGCGCGCGCGCCGGTCGTCGGATCCGGCTTCTGGCCCGCATGCAGGCTCAGCGTGTCGCGCTTGAAGGCCAGTGGATCAGCCATCGCCTCTCTCCCCGACGCTCCGATGCGGCTCGGGCCGCCGCGCGGCGCGAAGCTCTGCCATCCGTGCTACGTTGACAAGGGTCATGTCCACAAACCGGCGAAAGGGCGAACCGGCCGCTCCCGGCGCAGGCAAACGGCCGGAGCGCGAGGCCCGGCTCGCCGCCGCGCTTCGGGAGAACCTGCGTCGGCGCAAGCGTCAGAAGAGTGAACGCAAGGCCGCCGCGCCGCCGCCGGATCGAGAGGGCGACGGCGCATAAGGCGTGCGCCCCGGTCGCGGCACCGCGCCGCTCACAGCATCACGTCGCCCGAGTTGGGCCCGAGGGTCTGGCCGACGTAGATGGCCCCGCCGGGGCCGGCGAGGAAGGCCACGGTCTCGGCGATCTCCCACGCCTCGCCGAAGCGCCCGAGCGGCAGCTCGGTGGCCTTCCGCGCCTTCCACTCGTCGGAGATGTCGTTGAGGATCGGGGTGTTGCAGGGGCCGGGACCGATGGCGTTGACCCGCACGCCCCGGCTGGAAACTTCCAGCGCCAGCGACTTGGTGAGCCCGATGACGCCGGCCTTCGCGGCCGCGTAGTGGGCCATTTCGATGGCACCCTTGTGGCCGAGCTGCGACGCGGTGTTGATGATCACGCCCTCGCCCTTCTCCAGCATCGGGCCGAGCGCCTCGCGGTCGCACAGGAAGACGCCGCGCAGCAGCACCGCCACCATGCGGTCGAACTCCTCGACGCTCATCTCGACGAACGGCGAGAGCCGGGCGTAGCCGGCATTGGCGAAGAGCAGCGTGCAGTCGCCGAAGGCGTTGCGGCAGGCTTCGAACATCGCCTTCACGTCGGCCTCGCTGGAGACATCGCCGCCGATCGCCTCCGCCCGGCCGTTGCCTTCGCGGACCTTGGCGGCCGTGCGCTGGGCGTTCTCCTCGTTGATGTCCTGGCAGAAGATCGGCATCCCCTCCCGCGCGAGCCGGTACGCGGTGGCCTCGCCGAAGCCGCTGCCGGCGCCGGTGATCACGGCGATGTGGTCCTGCATCTCGATCATGACCGTCCACTCCCTTTCATTGTCGGTCGTTCACTCGGTCCGCCCGAACACGCGGGCGAAGATGGTATCGACGTGCCTGAGATAAGGTTCTGGTGCGAATAGCGCGGCGAGTTCCGCGCGGTTCAGCACCGCCGCGACCCGCGCGTCCGCGGCAAGAGAAGCCTCGAATTCTCCTCTGTTTTCCCAAACCGTTAGCGCAATTTCCTGAACAATCGTGTAAGCCTCTTCACGTGACAGGCCGCGCTCGATCAGCGCGAGCAGCACCCGCTGGCTGTAGACCAGCCCGCCGCGGCTCTCGAGATTGCGGCGCATGGCTGCCTCGTCGACCACCAGGCCGTCGACGACGCCGGCGAGCCGCATCAGCGCGAAGTCCAGCGCGACGGTCGCATCGGGCGCGAACACGCGCTCCACCGCCGAATGGCTGATGTCGCGCTCGTGCCAGAGCGCGATGTTCTCCAGCGCCGGCACCACGGCTGCCCGCACGATGCGGGCGAGGCCGGTCAGGTTCTCGGTCAGGATCGGGTTCTTCTTGTGGGGCATGGCCGAGGAGCCCTTCTGGCCCTTGCCGAAGGCCTCGGCCGCCTCCCCCACCTCGCTGCGCTGCAGGTGCCTGATCTCCACGGCAAGCCGCTCGATAGCGCCGGCAATGACACCGAGCACGGCGAAATACATGGCGTGGCGGTCGCGCGGGATGACCTGGGTCGAGACCGGCTCCGGCGTGAGCCCCATCTGCGCCGCGACGTGTACCTCCACCGCCGGATCGACGCTCGCAAAGGTGCCGACCGGGCCCGAGATGGCGCAGGTCGCGATCTCGCGGCGCGCCGCCTTCAGCCGCTCCCCCGCACGGGCAAATTCGGCATGGTGGCCTGCGAGCTTGAGCCCGAAGCTGGTCGGCTCGGCGTGGACTCCGTGGCTCCGGCCGACGCAGAGCGTGCCCTTGTGCTCAAAAGCGCGGCGTTCGAGCGCTGCCGCCACGGCCGCGACGCCCTCCGCCAGCAAGGCGCCGGCCCGGTCGAGCTGAACCGCGAAGCAGGTGTCGAGCACATCGGAGGACGTCAGCCCCTGGTGGATGAAGCGCGCCTCCGGCCCCACGTGGTTCGCGAGGTTGGTGAGGAAGGCGATCACGTCGTGGCGGGTCTCGCGCTCGATCGCGTCGATCTTCGCGGGATCGACCAGCGCGTCGGGGTGCTCGGCGATGGCGTGCGCGAGTGCGTCGGCCGCCGCCTGCGGCGCCTGGCCGAGCGCGACCTGCGCGTCGAGCGCGTGGCGCTCGATCTCCAGCCAGATGGCGAACTTGGTTTCGGGCGCCCAGACCGCGGCCATCTCCGGGCGTGAGTAACGCGGGATCATGGGATATCGCGGCGGGGGATCGGACCGTTCCTCACGTATCGGCGCGGAGCGTGGCTGGGGCGCCAGGATTCGAACCTGGGATCACGGGACCAAAACCCGTTGCCTTACCACTTGGCTACGCCCCAAGCGGAGCGGCTTTTAGCACGGCGCGAAGCGGCGCGGAAGCGAGCCGCTCAGGAGGGCTCCTCGTGGAAGAAGCGGAGCCGATGGGCGGCGACCCGGCCGAAGCGGATCGCCTGCTTGCGGCGCAGCCCTTGCGCCATGGGCTGGAGCGGCGCCTCGCGCCTGATCTCGGCGCCGAAGCGGTCGGCGACGATGATGCCCACGCTATCCGGCAGCACGTCCAGCGGGAAGTCGTTGCCGACCGCGAAATACAGCCGGTCGCAATGATCGCGATAGTCGCCCCACTTGGTGTCGGTGCGAAAGTCGGCAAGCCCACTCTTGATCTCGACGATGACGAAGCGTCCCTTGCCGTCCTGGCCCAGCACGTCCGCCCGCCGGCCGGTGCCGAGAGGGACTTCGACGAGCGGGCATATTCCCATCGCGTCGAGAAGCCGGCAGACCCCGCGCGCCAGCCCCTCCGCCCGGCCCTCGGCGATGCAAGGGCGCGCGAGGTCCAGCGCGAGCTGGGCAGACGCGGACTCGGAGACGGAAACGGACATGAACACCACGGTCGTTGTGGACCCCATGTTCCTAGTTTAGTCCAATTTGGTTTTATTCATACCCTCAGTCGCCGGGCGCTCGCTCCGCTCGATCGTGCGCTCTGCGCGCGTGGACGCGCGACGCTCCGCGCTTCGCGCGCGGCGCAGTCGCGCCGTCCGGGCCTTTGGCCCGGCTCTCTTCATGTTCCAGTCCCGCCGCGCCCGTCAACCGTCGTCGAATTGCGCGGGCTTCTCCTTGCCGAGGCGGGTCCAGTATTCCGACGGGATCAGCTCGGGCTTCTTGTAGAAGTGCCAGCGGCAGGGCTTGGCGTGATCGGGATCGAAGTCGGTGACCCAGAGCGGCGCGCCGCCCCACTCGATGGGCAGGATCTCGTTGAGCGCGCAGTGGACGCAGTAGTAGGGCACGTCCTTGCGGCCCCAGCTCCACCAGTGCGCCTCCTGGGTCGAGCCGAAGTTGTAGGGCGGGCCGAGGCGGGACGGGGTCTTGTCCACCGGGTCGCCGCGCCGCATGCGCCCGCCGCTGCCGCAGGGGTCCATGACGATGGTGTAGCGCTCCGCATCCTCCAACACGTCGATGTCGCCCTCCTGCCGGGGACCGCAGCGGTGGGCGCGCATCATCTCGGCGGTGAGCGTGACTTGGCGCTCGACGGTCATCCTGCGGAAGCCCTTCCAGGTCCGCTTCATCATCCAGGTCTCCTGGGTCGTGCGCAGCATGGCGTAGACCTCGCCCTCGCCGAACTTGCGGCCGATCTGGGTCAGCATGTCCCAGATCCAGTCGCAGTAGAGATCGTGCAGGCCCTTCCACTCGTGGATCAGGTTGCGCGCCAGCGTCTTGGCCTCCTCAGTGCGGCCGGAGTCGATGGCCTCCTCGATCACCTCCCCGGTGGGCCGGCCCAGATCGTCGAGGTCGTCCTCGCGCAGCACCCTGCCCGCGAAATCGGAAAGCCTGAGCATGTCGTGTCCCCTTCCCTAACCGTTACGCGTCCCGCGCGGGGCGGACGGCGCCGACGAGGCGGCCCGCCCAATTGCGCAAGGGCTTGTCCAGCATATCGGCCAGCGCCTCGCGGTCCCGGTCGTCGAGGACGCCGAGGCGGTCGAGCATGGCCGCGATCGCGGCATCGGCGGCGCGGGTTGCGCCGTCGCGCACCTTGAGCGCGAGCCCGAGGCCGCTCTGATAGAGCGCGGCGTAGAACACACCTTCCGCACCGAACTTGACCAGCACGCGCTCGCCCGCCGTCTGGATGATGCGCGTGCACGCCCGGCCGTCGCCCGCGACCATGAACGGATGGGCGGCGACTGCCCGGCGCACCCGCGCGATGGCGGCGCGGCGCTCGTCGGCGAGGCCGGCGGGGTCCGCGATGTTGGCCGCCGCCCGCGCGAGCCCGGAGAGCGGCAGGCCGATGGTCGGAATGCTGCAGCCGTCGATGGCCCAGGGCGCCCGGTCGAGATCGCAGCCGGAGAGCGCGGCAATGGCGGCAGAGACCCGCTGCTGCACCGGATGTTCGCGCGCGATGTAGCCTTGCGTCGGCTCGCCCAGCGCCCGCGCCGTGACCAGGAAGGCCGAGTGCTTGCCCGAGCACATGTTGTGCACTGCCAGCCCGCTCTCGCCCGCGCGCACGCAGGCATGGGCGGAGGGCGTGTGGTACGGCAGGTGCGGGCCGCATTCGAGGTCGTCCTCACTCAACCCGGCCCGCGCGAGCCAGTCGCGCACGACCGCGACGTGGCCGGGCTGGCCGTTGTGCGAGGAGCAGGCAAGCGCGACTTCCTCGTCGCTCACCGCGTAGCGCTCGGCAGCGCCGGTCTCGAGCAACGGCAGGACCTGGACCGACTTGATGGCCGAGCGCGGATAGACCACCGCATCGGTCTCGCCCCAGCCCTGCACGAGGCGGCCGGCCGGGTGGACCACCGCCGCATCCACCAGATGCCGGCTCTCCACCGCCGGGCCACGGGTGCACTCGACAACGAGCGGCCCCTGCCGTTCCGTTTCCAACCCTGCCTCGCTTTGCTGCCGCATTGGCTGGCGCCTGACGGTAACACACCGCCTTGCCGACTACGTGTCGCTTGCCGCCGTCAACACCTCGCTCGCCCACCAGAGCCGCCGCGCGGTCTCCGCATCGCACGAGGCGCGCGACGAGCGGGCGGGCTTGCGTTTCACGAAGTACTGTCCGCTCACCCCGGCAAGCTCGGGCGCGGTGGCGAGATAGATCATCGTGTCCGCGCCCCGCTCGGGGCTGAGCACGAGCGGGCTGGTGAGGATGAAGCGTATCCAGCCGGGCACGTTGCGGAAGATGCCCGTCGCGACGACTCCGGGGTGCAGGCAGTTGGCGGTGACGCCGGTGCCCTCCAGCCGGCGCGACAGCTCATTGGTGAAGAGGATGTTGGCGAGCTTGGAGCGGCTGTAGGCGCCGAAGCCCGAGTAGCGCCGCTCGCCTTGCAGGTCGTCCATGTCGAGGGTGACGTTCCTGTGCGCTGCGGAGCTCACGGTCACCACGCGCGACGGCGCGCTCGCCTTGAGGGTGTCGAGCAGCAGGTTGGTCATCAGGAACGGCGCCAGGTGGTTCACCGCGAAGGTCAACTCCAGTCCGTCTTCGGTCTCGTGCCTGGTGCCCCAGCCGGCGACGCCGGCGTTGTTGATCAGCACGTCGAGACGGTCGAACCGCTTCAGGAAGGCCGCAGCCACCTCGCGCACCTGCCGCTGTGACGCGAGGTCGGCGATGAGCAGCGCCGCGTTACCGCCGCGCCGCCCGATCTCTTCCATTACGGCGGAACCAGCTGCGTGATTGCGGCAGATGAGCACGACGGTCGCGCCCCGCCCTGCGAGGTCGATGGCCGTCACCCTGCCGATCCCCGAGTTCGCGCCCGTGACGACGCAGATTTTTTCGCGTATGTCAGCTTGCATTGGCGGTGCTCACTGCGGTCGTGCCCAGCTGCTCGGGGCGTCAGGCTGCAGCGACGGCAGGCGCTAGGATTTCGAGTGCCGGTTCGTGCAGGCGGCGGTCGCCGACAGCGAGCACCCGGCCGTCCGCGCCGACGGGGCCGCCGTCCCACGCGGTCACGATGCCGCCGGCGCCCTCGACGATGGGGATCAGCGCGGCGATGTCCCAGAGGTTCATGCTGGCCTCGACCACCAGATCGATGAAGCCGGCGGCAAGCATGCCGTAGGCATAGCAATCGGCGCCGAAACGGCGGAGACGCACGCGCCCGGCCAGCGCGTCGAACCCGGCGCGCTCGGCCGGCGTGAACATGTCGGGCTCGGTCGCGTAGAGGGTCGCCCCGCCCAGCTCGGGGCACGCGCGCACGGCAAGGCGGCGGTCGCCCAGATAGGCGCCCTCGCCGTGGCCGACGAAGCGCTCGCGCAGGTAAGGCTGGTCCAGCACGCCGACGATGCCCCGGCCGCGGTCCTGCAGCGCGATCAGCGTGCCCCAGGTCGTCATGCCGGAGATGAACGCCTTGGTGCCGTCGATCGGATCGATGACCCAGGTGAAGCGGGCATCGGGCCGCTCATGCCCGTGCTCCTCGCCGAGGATGCCGTGGTCAGGGCAGGCCTCGTTGATCAGCGCCCGGATCGCGGCTTCGGCCTCCCGGTCGGCCGCGGTCACCGGCGAATAGCCGTCGATGTGGTCCTTGTCCTCGACCGCGAGCGCCTGCCTGAAATAGCGCAGAATGACCTCGCCCGAGGCATCGGCGAGCCGATGCGCCAAAGGCAGGTAGTCGCGCCAAGCCTCTGTCTCCGCCACGCCCTATCCCTCTTCCTTCTGCGCGTTCGCCCGACCATAGCAGCACGGCCCCGCCGCCCGCCATCGCGAGACACGATGACATGACGGTATGGTGGGAGGAGATGGCCCTTGCGCCTTCGCAACGATTGACGGACCTTTGCGCCGCCAATGGGACAGGGCCATTGAGCAGGAAATTCAAATGATGTCGGGCAACAAGCACACACATCACGTCGGTTCGCCGAATGGTGACCGCACGATGGTCGCATCGAGAGCTTCGATGGGCCTCACGCGACCGAGGCGGACACACCTCGTACTCGCGCTATTCGCAATCTTCATAGCGGCGACAGCGGCGAACCCGGCGCTAAGCGACGACACCGGCACGGACACAACCGTGGCGAGCCTGATTTCAAGCGTGCCCTCGGGCAATCTGCGGCCCGTCACGGTCATCGACCGGGAAGACATCGACCTTTCCGGCATGCGTAACCTGTGGGACCTCCTGGCAAGCCGGCACGAGTTCAACTACTTCGGCTTGCACCGCCCTCTCAAGCTCGGCGGTCTCCGTACCGCGTTCCTGATTAACGGCAGACGAATTACCGATTCGTATATCGACCTGGATGCGCTGCCCATATCGGCCGTCGAGCGAATCGAGATTCTCAGCTCGAGCGCTGTCGCCATTCATGGGCCGCAGGCCGTCGCCGGCGCGATCAATATCGTTCTCAGGAATGACTTCGAGGGTGTCGAGGCCCAGGCTCATGGGGAAAGTCCGGTGGGCTCCGGCGGAGAGGCGGGCGTTGCCTCCGCGCTGTGGGGCGGCAGCGTCGGCGCAGGGCGCCTCACGGTCGGCGCGGACGTCTTCAGCCGCAACGAGATTCTCTCGGCCGATCGCGCCTACAGCAGGGCCAGGTGGACGCCAGGCGGCACCTTCGACGACACGCACGGCGTCTCGGCGGCCGGCAATACATGGTTCAGATTTACCGCCGAGGGGCTCCAAGCCGAACCGCTTGGCGCCTGCGAGGGCAGCGCGTACACCGGCCCGCTTTCGGCACCCTACGGCATCCCGGGTCGGGGGTGCGGCTTCGCCTACGGCAACATCGAGTGGACCTGGGAACGGCGGAATCGGGAAACCGCCTTCCTCATGGCGGATTACCCCGTCATGCAGGACCTGTCCGTCTACCTCGATGCGCGGGTGGCCGACAGTGACTACATCAGTCGTTACTTCGCGCCGTTGCCCGGCAGGTTGCCCCATCCCAGCGGCAACGGCTTTGTCTTCCACCGCTTCGTCGGCCACGGCGATCGCGTCTGGAGCTGGGCGGCCGATGAGCACGACATCACGCTCGGTGTCGAAGGACGGCTCTTCGACGACATCCAATACGATGCGCACCTGCGCTCGTTCTCGAACGACGACATTCTTCAGGGCGGCACCTTCGTGCACGAACCCGCAATCCTGGAGGCGATAGCATCCGGCAGCTACGATATCCTCGACCCGCTATCCACCGATCCCGACCACCGCGACGCGGTCCGAGACACGGGCGTCACCCGCTTTGTCGACAACCTCACGAGGCGCAGCGAGGCGCGGGTCGCGTTCGATGGATCGGGCTTTTCTCTCGGCGGCCGGCCGATCGGCTGGGCGGCGGGCGCGGAGTGGGTTCGCGAGAGCCGCGAGTGGCTCACGACCTACATCGATGGCACCGGCCGCGTGATCGACGAGCAGAAAGACGTTATGGGCTCTTTCGGCGTCAGCTTTGCCGGGGAGCGCGACAGCGTCTCGCCATTCTTGGAGCTTTCGCTCCCGCTTCACGAGATTTGGGACGTCGGCCTCGCCGGGCGCTATAGCGAACACGACGATGTCGGCTCGACCGCAGCCGGCCAGCTCGAAACGGTCTTCGAGCTGAGCCCCGACTTCGCGCTCCGGGGCAATTGGAGCATGGGCGACAGGGCCCCGTACCTGGGCGGCCTGCACACGGCGCGCGTCACCTCGGTTCCCCGCATCTACGACTACGCGACGGGGCGGCGCTACCAGGTTGAGGCGGTCAATTTCGGCAACCCCGACCTCGAGCCGGATCGGGCCGAGAGCTACGGTGCGGGCTTCGTCACCCAGCTCGGTCCCGTCTCCGCGAGCGCCGACTGGTACTGGACCAAGCTTTCGCGGCTTCTGACGGTCGTCGAAGCGCAGGACATCCTCGATTACGCAGAGGACAACGACGGGGCGTTGCCGCCGGGCACCATTGTCCACCGCGCACAGCCGCCAGCTCCAGGGATGCAGGGGCTCATCAGACAAATCGAGAAGCCAATTCTGGGCGACGGTGAGGTCGATATCTCGGGCCTCAACGTCCACGCCCACACGGCGTGGGATTGGAGTTGGGCCGATTTCGAGCTCGACGCCCGCTGGTCTCATGTGCAGGACTTCGAGGAACGCGCCCTCGACTTCGTGGGGCCGCACGACTTTGCCCGCAACCGCCTCCATGTCACGCTGAGCGGTACTCGGGGCAAGATCACCGCGCAGTGGCACGGTTACGGGGTCACCGGCTACAGGTGGAGAAGAGGCCGCTTCGGCTCATGGGTTGGTCACGACGTCTCGTTGCGCTGGCGAAATCCTTACGAGATCGGGGGCACGGAGCTTGTCGCGGGCATCCTCAACGTCTTCGACGCCGAGCCCTCCATCAACCCCGAGTTTCCCGAGTACCCGGACGACTCCCTGGATTCGATCCGCGGACGGACATTCTTCGTGACCCTCAAGCAGGTCTGGTGATCAAGAGCCGCTCCCGGTCGCGGCTCATTGGTGCGGCCCTTGCCGCAGTCTTGACGCTGGCACTCACAAGCCACGGCACGGCGGCGGAGCGCCAGTGCGAGGGGCCGGGCATCAACCATCGGCCACAGCCGGCTGCTTCCGACGACGTGCTCAGCGTCATCGCCTACAACGTCTATCTGCTGCCCTCGTACGTCCGCAACATTCCCTTCATGGGCGAACGCTTCGCTCTCGCCCAGGAGGAGCGCGCCGCCCTGATCCCGCGCTTCCTCGCCCCCTACGACGTGGTGATCCTGGCCGAGGCCTACGACGACGGCGCGCGCGCGACGCTCCTCGCCGGGCTCAGGGCGCAGGGCTTTCGCTACGCGACCCGCATCCTGGGCGCCGCCTGCCGCGCAGCCTCAACCTGCGAGAAGGGCACGGTCTACGAGCAGCCTCTCACCGAAGACGCGCCGCGCGGCGGCGAAGGCGACACCTGGTTCGGCGAGGACGGCGGCGTGCTCATCGCCAGCAGGCATCCAATCGGTGTCGCGAAGGAACTGGTCTACGCCGATTGCGTGGAGCGCGATTGCAGCGCCGCCAAGGGCTTCGTCTACGCCCGCATCGACAAGGGCAGCGCGCACTACCACGTCATCGGCACGCACGCGCAGTTCGGCTGGGGCGCCGAGCAGCGCACGGCCAAGGCGGCGCAGTTCCGCGCCATTCGGCAGTTCCTGGAGGAGCACTCGGGAATCCCGCGCTCGGAACCGGTCATCGTCGGCGGCGACTTCAACGTCCTCCGCCACAACTTCGATCACCTGCTCGACGACGAGCCGCTCGGCCTGCTGAAGCCCGCCTTTCGCGGGCACCGCTTCACCCGCGAATCGCGCAGCGACTGGGCGCGGCGCGGCAACGGCTACGTCGACTACGTGCTGGCCAAGAAGGGCTGGCGGGAGCCCCGATACCACAGCAATTGCCCGATGGTCTTCCGCAGCCTCTACGACTTCGAGGACCGCACGCTGTTCTCCGCCGTGCGCGGGCAGGGCTACTGCGACCTCTCGGACCACTGGGCCGTCTGGGGTTATTTCGACTTCCGCGACGATGCCGCCGAGCCGCCCGACTGCCCCGCGCCCGAATTCCCGCCGGGCTCGGCCCCGTCCATGCGGCGGTAGCGCACGATCCGGCCAAAGAGGATCGTGTCCAACTGGTAAGGGGTGCCCCATTTCGCGTGCAGTGCGGCCCGAGACACCCCTCCTCACCCCGGCCCTCTCCTCCCCAGCGGGGAGGAGAGGGGGCGTTTATCGGTGCCGCCTACGTTCCCCCTCCGCCCATTGGGGGGAGGGGGACAGGGGGAGGTGGGTTTCGTCCGGGCGCCGTGATCCGTTGCGATCGGGTTGTGGTCTAGCGCCTACTCCGCTGCGTCGAGGCGGCGTTGCTGTTGCATCCAGCGCGGCTTGCTGGTCGCGTGCTCGCGCACGAAGCCCTGGGTCGGCATCCGCGGGTCTTGCCAGTAGAGCATGGGCTTTTCCCAGTTGTAACGCGCGGGCTCGGGGATCGGCGCCTCGGTATCGACGACCGCGCCGTCCTTCATCACGACGGCGAGTCGCTGGCGGTCCTGCAGCACGGCAATGTCGGCGAGCGGGTCGCCGTCCACCACCAGGATGTCGGCGAGCTTGCCCTCCTCCAGCGTGCCGATCTCGTCCGCCATGCCGAGCGTCAGCGCCGCGTTGGCGGTGCCCGCGCGGATCGCCTCCATGGCGCTCAGGCCGCCGTAGGTCATCAGGTGCTCCATCTCGCGCGCGTGCCACTCGCCGTAAGGCACCGAGCCCTGGCCGCTGTCGGTGCCGGCGATGATGACGATCCCCTCCGCATGGGCGCGCGAGACGACGCCGGCAAGCCGCTCGACTTCGTCCTTGTAGGCGTCAAGGATGAAGCTGGAGCAGCCGAGATCCGGGCCCCAGTCGAGCGTGTTCGCGAGTAGCGAGAAGGTGGGGATCAGCGGCGTCGGGTTGCGGAAGAGCACGTCCAGGTCGTCCTCCGACATGTAGGAGCCGTGGATGATCCAGTCGAAGCCGGCGCGGATCGCGTCGGCTGCCGCCTGGCCCGAGCGTGCGTGAATGGTGCAGACCTTGCCTAGGCGGTGGGTGACCTCGGCGATGGCGCGCAGGTCGTCGAGCCCGATGCTGCCGGCAAGCTCCGCGTCGCCGGTGAGCACGTCGCCATCACCGGCTACCTTGACGATGTCGACGCCGTCCTTGATCTCGCGGCGTGCCTCCGTGACCATCTCCTCGCGCGTGTTGCAGAGCACGGCGAACGACGACTTCGGGTGCTCCATCCACGACGGCCAAGGCGAGCCGATCGCGTTGAAGGTGGTGATGTAGCGCCCGGCCGACGCCATGCGCGGCCCCTCGATCAGGCCGGCGTCGATGGCGTCGCGCACCGCCACCGAGATGTTCCAGGTGGATCCCGGATCGGAGAAGGCGGTGACGCCTGCGCGCAGCACCTTGCGGGCGTTGTTGGCGGCGCGCAGCGTCCGGTACTCCACGCTCCCGTAGAGGTCGAGCTCCTCGAACGACAGGATGTCGCCGTAGGAGATGTGGCAGTGGGCGTCGATCATGCCCGGCATGACGGTGTGGCCGGCGGCATCGATGGTCTCATAACCGCCCAGGGTCTCGGCTGCGGCCGCGACTTCGCGGTCCGGGCCGATCTTGCGGATGCGGTTGCCCTCCACCAGCACCGAGACGCCGTCCTGCGGCGCAGCCCCGGTCGCATCGAGCAGCCGCCCGCCAGCGATCAGGTATCCGCCCATATCACTGCCTTCCCCGCGCTCCCGCACTCCCCGGCGCCTCGCCCTACGGGGCCGCAGGCGCGCGGAGGCGGGTTTGGATTCGCCCTTCGCCCTCTGTACGATCAGCGGCAACTTGAGGCAACCGAGTAGCCGGGGAGCCAGGGGCATGAGCAGAGTGGGCGTCGCGTTCTCGGCTGGGTTGAACGCGTCCGAAACCGTCGAGTGCGCGCAACTCGCCGAATCGCTCGGCTATGACTCGGTGTGGATGGCAGAGGGGCACGGCGGCGACCAGTTCGCGGTGCTCTCGGCAGTCGCGGCGCAGACCAGCAGAGTGCAGCTCGGCACCTGCATCTCCAGCGTCTTCGTCCGCTCGGCGCCGACCATCGCGATGTCGGCGGCGGTGGTGGATCAGCTTTCGGAGGGGCGGTTCATTCTGGGCCTCGGCTCCAGCCACAAGGTCCAGGTCGAGCCGGAGCACGGCCTCGCCTATGCGAAGCCGGTGACGCGGGTGCGGGAGACCGCAGAGGTCGTGCGCCGCCTGTTGCGCGACGGCCAGGTCTCCTACCGGGGCGAGACCGTCACCATCGAGAACTACGAGCTCTGGTTCCAGCCGTTCCGCCCCAGCCTGCCCATCTACTACGCGGCCGTGTTCCCAAAGATGATCGGAGTATGCGGAGAGGAGGCGGACGGCCTGATCCTGACCCGCACCACGCTCGGCGTGGGGGCCGAGGCGCGCGAGTACATCGCCGCCGGCGCGAGGGCGGCGGGGCGTGACCCCGGCGCGGTCGACGTCACGACGCTGATCCCGACAGCGGCGGCCGACGATCCGGCCGACGCCCACGATGCGCTCCGGCCAGGCGTCGCGATGTATACGGGCTTCTTCCCCCGCTACAACCGGATGGCACAGGATCAGGGCTTCGGCGAGGAAGCAGCGACGATCGCGGAGCTATGGGGGCGGGGCGAGCGCGAGGCGGCGACCAGGGCAGTGAGCGACGCGCACATCGACGCGGTCTGCATCGCCGGCACGCCCGCGCACTGCCGCGAGCGGATCGAGGCCTATCGCGCCTCGGGCATCGACCTGCCGATGATCGCGCCCATGGCCGCCGGCCCCAACGCCAAGCAGATGGCCGAGAACACCATCAGGGCCTGCGCCCCGCACTGAGCAGCCGCATGTATCCGTTCCCGTGATCGCCAAGACCTTCTAGACTCGGCCGGCGTCGCAGCCTGTGAGGGTCATCGTGCCGTTGCCTGGAAACTTGAATATCCCATCGCGGGAGATTCGGGCGTGACCGGCGCGATGCGCGGCTACATTCTCGTGGTCGACACGGTCAACCGCCGTGTCGGGCGCGTCATCATGTACGGCATGTTCGCGATCATGGCGATCCTGCTGTGGTCGTCGCTCTCGAAGACATTTTTCAACCCGTCCCTCTGGACGCTCGAAATGGCTCAATTCGCGATGGTGGGCTACTACATTCTTGGCGGTCCTTACGCGATCCAAACGGACGCGAACGTGCGGATGGACCTGTTCTATGGCTCCTGGTCCGCGCGGCGCAAGGCGTGGTTCGACGTTTTCACGGTGTTCTTTCTCCTCTTCTATCTGGCGGTTCTTCTCTGGGGCGGAATCGATTCCACGATCTATAGTTTCCAGTATGGGGGCGAGCGAAGCCCCAGCGCCTGGCGGCCCTATCTCTGGCCGATAAAGGTCACCATGGTCGCCGGCATCGTGTTGATGATCTTTCAGGCGGTCTCCGAGTTCTTCAAGGACATCCTGCGGCTCCGGAGCGCGGCATTCTGATGTCCTACGAGCTCATTACCATCCTGATGTTCGCGCTGATGATGCTCATGCTGGCGACCGGCCAGCGCGTCTTCGCCGCCATCGGCTTCGTCGCCGTCCTCTCCGCGCTCCTGCTCTGGGGCGATCGCGGCGGCTACGACCTCGGCTTCGCCGCCGCCATGAAGCTCATGAAATGGTATCCGCTGCTGACGCTGCCGATGTTCATCTTCATGGGCTACGTCCTCTCGGAATCGAGGATCGCGGACGACCTCTACCGCATGTTCCACGTCTGGACCGGCGGCATGGCCGGCGGGCTCGCCGTCGGCACGATCGGGCTCATGGTGCTGGTCTCGGCGATGAACGGCCTCAGCGTCGCAGGCATGGCCATCGGGGCTACCATTGCGCTCCCCGAGCTGCTCAAGCGCAACTACGACAAACGCATGGTAACCGGCGTCATCCAGGCCGGAAGCTCGCTCGGCATCCTCGTGCCGCCATCGGTGGTGCTGGTGCTCTATGCCATGATCGCGCGCCAGCCCGTGGGCCAGCTCTGGCTTGCCGGGATCTTCCCCGGGCTCATGATGGCGGGCCTCTTCGTCCTCTACATCACGCTGCGCTGCTGGGTCACGCCGAGCCTCGGTCCCGTTCTCCCCAAGGCGGAACGCGACGTGCCCCGGGCAGAGAAGCTCAGGCTCCTCCGCGCCGGCCTCCTGCCGCTGTTCATCTACGCGGTGATGATCGTGCCCTTCGTCACCGGCTCGACCTCGCTCGTCGAGTCCTCGGCCATCGGCGCGCTCGCCGCCTTCCTTGCCGCCGTGGTCAGGCGCCGCATGACCCGGCAGGTCTTCGAGAACTCGGTGCGCAACACGCTCCGCATCACCTGCATGTTCATGTGGATCATCCTGGCGGCGCTGGCCTTCGGCTCGGTGTTCGACGGGCTTGGGGCCGCCAAATCGATCGAGAACCTCTTCACCGACCAAATGGGGCTCTCGCCCTGGATGGTCCTCATCCTCATGCAGCTCTCGTTCCTGGTGATGGGAACGTTTCTCGACGACACGGCGATGCTCGTGATCGTGGCCCCGCTCTACGTCCCTCTGGTCGACGCCCTGGGGTTCAATCTGATCTGGTACGGCATCCTCTACACGATCACCACGCAGATCGCGTACATGACGCCGCCCTTCGGCTACAACCTGTTCCTGATGCGGGCCATGGCCCCGCCCGAAGTCACCTTGCGCGACATTTACCGATCGATCATTCCCTTCGTCGGCGTGATGATCGTTGCACTCGCGATCATCATGATTTTCCCGGAAATCGCCCTGTGGTTCCCGGCGTACGTGTACGGCAACTAACGCATGGTTCGGTTCATTGAAACTTCAACCCGGAAGGAGAAAAAACCATGACGACACGGCGTAATCTTCTCAAGGCCGCTGCAACAGTACCGGTCGCAGCCGCAGCTGCTTCCATCGTGAAGCCTTCGGTTGCGCAGGCACAAATCACCTGGCGGATGCAGACCTATGCCGGCCCCGCCCTGGCGGAGCACGTGGTGGTACCCGCGATCGAAATGTTCAACAAGATCGCGGGCGAGCGCATGCAGATCGAGCTGTTCTTCTCCGATCAGATCGTACCCACCGGCGAGCTATTCCGCGCCATGCAGCGCGGCACCATCGACGCGGTGCAGTCCGACGACGACTCGATGGCGTCACCGACCGAAGTCACCGTCTTCGGCGGGTACTTCCCCTTCGCATCGCGCTATTCGCTCGACGTGCCGGTGCTCTTCAACCAGTACGGCCTCAACGAGATCTGGGCAGCGGAGTACGAGAAGGTCGGCATCAAGCACATCTCGGCGGGCGCCTGGGACCCCTGCCACTTCGCAACCAAGGACCCGATCCATTCGCTCGCCGACCTGGAGGGCAAGCGGGTCTTCACCTTCCCCACCGCCGGGCGTTTCCTCACCCAGTTCGGGGTGGTCCCGGTGACGCTGCCGTGGGAGGACATCGAGGTCGCCGTACAGACCGGCGAGCTCGACGGCGTCGCCTGGTCCGGCATCACCGAGGACTACACGGTGGGCTGGGCGGACGTGACCAACTACTTCCTCACCAACAACATCTCAGGCGCCTGGATCGGCCACTTCTACGCCAACATGGAACGCTGGAACGAGGTGCCTGAGGACCTGCAAACCCTGCTCCGCGTGATCTGCGACCAGTCCCACTACTACCGCCAGTGGTGGTACTGGGGCGGCGAGGCCAGCCTGCGCGTGCACGGCACCAAGATGCAGCTGACCTCGATCCCGGACGACGAGTGGGCGCAGGTCGAGGCCGCCGCGCGCAAGTTCTGGGACGAGATCGCGGCCGAATCGGAGACCAAGGCCAAGGTGGTCGAGGTCTTCAAGCAGTACAACGCGGACATGGAGAGGGCAGGACGCCCCTACCGTTACGCTTGAACCGCGAGAGGTGGCCCCGCGTTGCGCGCGGGGCCACCGCACCCCGATAGTCCTCCACTCTGCTGACGTCTTCGCACAATAGGGACTGTGGCGACGGATTTACCAGCTTCTGTCACACAGGAAAGCGCTGGAACACATTCAAAACCAGAATCTCTATATGGTGCGTAACAGTATTTGCACCAATCTTTAGCGAGTTTGGGTGCCCGCATCCGTTTCTGCGATCAAGACATTCCTTTAGCTCCGCCTTGACGTTTTTCCCGATAATTGAGAGCGCGGTCATACGGTCAAGAAAATCCGACTCTTTCATACGTCCTATATCGTCGGTGCTTTTGGCATTCTTCCACTTCGGATCAAACCGCTTCGCCTCAGCATTAAACCCAGCAAGGTGATTGGTCAGCACGTGTTGCTTAAGCACATCAACAGCAGCCAACCAAGACATGACTATTGCTGATCGATAGAGATGCGCTTCGTAGCATTTTACTGCCTCTTCAACGAAAGCACCTGTATTGGGATTACCAATTTTCCTTAGTTCCGCTCTAAGTCCTGCAGCCACCTCTATTTCAGCCTTGCTTACTCGAGAGACGCCCATCTCGCTGAGGTGTTCCCACCCAGCCTCAGTAATCTCCCAACCGCTTGGAGTCCGTATAGCAAGTCCCTTTGATCTCGCCAAAGTTGTCGACACGTTCCAAGATTTAGAAATACGGAGACCACACTCATTGGCCCGTTCCCTGATGTCGCTGACTTGGCATCCCTTCTCTATTGAAGCGAGGATCAATATCAGTTTATCGAGGCGAGATGAGTCTTTGTGTAGTAACGCTTTGAGTTCGTCTACGGACACCATGAATGAGCCAGCTCTAGCCCTTAACCGTTCTATAAACCCAAACGCGTTTACCTCCCACGCTTTCTTTCTCTCTAGCAAGTTGATCGTCGCGGGTCGCTTTCAAGAGGTATTGTGGAAGGCTTGACTGATTTATGATGATAGCCCGCTGATGAAAGCGCTCCTGAAGGTCTGCCAAAGTCTTCCCATCATCAAAAAAACCCTCCTTGACTAACTCATCGAATGCTTTGCCCGGACTGAGACCACCATGTTTTGCACCTTTTACAGACGTTCCGGACTTTTGACTGGATACCGGCTTACTATTTCCGTTGGCGCCATCGTCTTTATCGGCATTAGTTGACTTTTTCCTGCCGACACGCTTTTTTGGATGACGTACGGCAATGCGCTGCTCATCAAGTTCCGCCTTAATCGCACTAAGGCTTGATGGACGCACAGAGTATTTTCCAGACTTTGAAATCAGTATGTTCTTGTCTTTGAGACTTTTTAGGATTGGACGAAGGGTCCCTCCTTGAATACCTAGAAGTTCCTCCATGTTTGATGGCGAGACTTCAACATCGACTATCTCTTCGAGAACGAACGGCCAACCCTGTTGAGCTATGAGAAAGACCAGAACCCTAGCCTTGTTTGAAAGGTCGGATGCTTCTGGCGTAAACACAATTTCTCGCTCTTCGATGTCAAAGCGAGCGTATTCGGACATGATGTCCTCGATTGCTTCCTCAGTGAGTTTCGCCTTCTGAGCAACTAAGTCCTTCAACGCCATCGCAAGTTGATCCCTATTGGTTCTTACAACGAATACACAAATACACGAATCGCAATCGAACGTCAACTACTAATCGATCTACCCCGAACCCCCGCCCGCACCACTTCGTCCAGTGTGGTAATGAGGAGCCGGTGATCTCCACGAGGGTGCCGCTTGCCTTCCACCCCGCGTCAGTCGCGGGGCCGCTACCAGCCGGCGAAGGCGGCGATGTCTGCGTCGGAGACGCGGCCGGCCGCCACGTCCTCCAGCGCGCGGTCGAGGATGGCGAGGCCCTCGTCGATCTCGTCCTCGGAGATGGTCAGCGGCGGGGTGAGCTCGAGCACGTTCGACTCCATCCCGACGTAATAGAAGATCAGCCCGAGCCGGTGGGCGCGGAAGGCGACCTTCGCCGTCTCGCTGCTTGCGGGCTCCTTGCTTGCCATGTCGCGCACGAGTTCCACGCCGCAGGTGAGGCCGCGCCCGCGCACATGGCCGATCAGCGCGTGGCGCTGGGCGAGCCGGGCCAGCCCCGCCAGCAGGTGCTCGCCCCTGAGAGCGGCCCTGGCCATCAAGTCCTCCTCCTGGATGGTGCGCATGACCGCGCGGCCGGCGGCGGCGCACACCGGATTCCCGGCGGCGGTCATGATGGCGAAGGCGGGTTGCAGGTTCATCAACTCCGCCGGGCCGATGACGGCGGAGATCGGCAAGCCCCCGCCGAGCCCCTTGCCGTAGACGACGATGTCCGGGCTCAGGCCCTCGGCCTCGAAGGCATGGAAGAGGCCGGTGCGGCCCATGCCCACCTTGACCTCGTCCACCACGATCAGAATGCCGTGGGCGCGGCAACGCGCCTCCAGCCCCTTGAGGAAGCCGGGGGGCGGCACGATGAGGCCGCCGTCCGACTGGATCGGCTCGATGAAGACGGCGGCGATTTCGTCCGGCCGCAGCTCGGTCTCGAAGCGCCTGTCGAGGTCCGCGAGCGCGCCTTCGACCAGATCGGGCGTGAACTGCGGGCGGTAGGGGTCGGGGTAGACCAGCCGCGTGAGGCCTGCGCGCGCCGGCGCGTGGGCCTGCGAGCTGTGGCCCGACACCGACATCGAGGCGGCGCTGCCGCCGTGATAGGCGCCGACGAAGGAGAGGATGCCGCGGCGGGGTGTCGCCGCCTCCAGCAGGCGCACCACGGCGTCGTTGGCGTCGGAGCCCGCATGACCGAACCAGACCCGGCGCTCGCGGTCGTCAGGCAGGCGCGCCAGCAGGTCCTCTGCCAGCCCCACTGCGTGCCCGACGGCACACGAGGCGAGGCTGACCGCCCCCATGTTGCGCGCGGCCTCGCCGATCGCCTCGGCCAGGGCAGGGTGGCCATAGCCGAGGCACGCCGCGCCCCACGAGGCGCTGAAATCGAGCACGCGCCGGCCGCCCTCCTCGATCACGTAGGAGCCCTCGCCGCCCACGGTCGTTGCCGGGAAGAAGCGAATCCGCTCGATATCGGCGATGGTGCGCGCGTCGCGGGTCAAAAGGTCGTCGGTCATGGCGCGATCCCCGCTTCGATGTTCGTTGCGCGTGTGAGCGGATAGTTAAATGGGCGGGAGCACGTCCCGCCAGGGACTGGCTGCCTCATAGGCCGCCGCGGCCTGGAAGACGCCGAGATCGTCGTAGGTTCGTCCGACGATCTGAATGCCGGTGGGCAGGCCATCGGACGAAAGTCCGCTGGGCACCGCGATCACCGGGCATTGGCTCACCATGTTGAAGGGGTAGCAGAGGTTCCAGCCGAGATAGGCGTGGACCGGCTTGCCGTTGACCCGGAAGTCCTCCGCGCCGCAGTCGTGCTCCGCTCCGACCGTCGGCACGGCGAGCGACGGGCAGACCAACACGTTGCACGCCTCCAGGATCGGCGCCAGCGAGCGGTACATCGCGCCCCGCACGATGTTGCAGCGGTAGAGCGTCCCCGCCGAGTGGGCGCGGCCGTTCTCGATGATGCCGACCATGTAGGGGTCCATCTGGTCGCGCCACTCGTCGACCATGCCGCCCAGGCTCGACGCCGCCATGCCCTCCCAATAGCGGAGGTAGGGATGCGGCAGGTCGAACCCGCCCCAGTCCGGCGTCACCTCGCGAATGGTGCAGCCGAGATTGCGGAAGACCTCGATCGCCGCCTCGGTGTTGCGGGCGACCTCGGGGTCGATCTCGAACATGCCGAGGTCCATCGAGACGCCCACCGTCCAGCCCTCGATCGGTGCGTAGCTCTCGGGCAGGACGACCTGCTCCTTGAGCGAGCACATGTCGTCGGCGTGCGCGCCCGACATCACGTTCTGCATCAGCGCGGCGTCGCCGACGCTCCGCGTCATCGGCCCGTAGTGGAGCAGCGATTCGATGGGATGGTCGACGTCGAGCGGGTTGCGCCCGAACGGCGGCTTGTAGCCCACGACATGGCAGGCGGCGGCCGGGATGCGCACGGAGCCGCCGGCGTCCGTGCCGTCGGCCAGCACGGTCATGCCTGCGGCGAGCGCGGCGCCCGCGCCGCCCGACGAGCCGCCGGGGGAATGCGCCAGGCTCCAGGGGTTGCGGGTGACGCCCCAGAGCGGGCTCGCGGTGATCGGCGCGTAGGCGAACTCCGGCGTGGTCGTGCGCGCGTGCATGATACCGCCGGCATCGAGCAGGCGGGCGACTGTGGGCGCCGAGCGCTCGGGCCTGTGCTCCGCGAACGCCTTGGAACCGAAAGTGGTGAGCTCACCCGCCACCGGATGAAAATCCTTGATGGCCACGGGAATGCCTTCCAGGGGACGGGCGTCGCCGCGCGCATACGCCGCCTCGGCCGCGCGGGCCTGGTCGAGCGCGCGCTCGGCATGGACTTCGGTGAAGGCGTTGAGCGCGGGGTTGGCGGAGTCGATCCGCGCCAGCGTCGCCTCCATGAGCGCGACCGGCGAGAGCGTGCCGGCCTTGAACGCTGCGATCGCGTCCGTGGCGGTGAGGGCGCAGAGCTCGCGGGGGGACAAGGCCATTCTCTATTTCCCTGCCCTACCGCGCCGCCCCGGCCCGCCGTCTATTGTCCCTTTCAGGAAGTTTCTATCCACCTGCCCGGCCCCCATTCCTCGTCATGGCCGGGCTTGACCCGGCCATCCACTGTTTGCCCGGCGACGGGTGGGCCTTGCTGAGAGAGATGCCCGGATCAAGTCCGGGCATGACGAGTGTTGGAAAGGCTCGGTCGGAGAGACCGAAAACCGGCCAGACCGAATGCGAATGAACTTCAGAAACACGACACTAGCTCCGGGCGCCGCCGTAGCGCCGCTCGCGGCGCTGGAACTCGCCGATCGCCTGATCGAGGTGCTCCAGCGTGAAGTCGGGCCAGAGCGTCGGCACGAAGACCAGCTCGGTGTAGGCCGACTGCCACAGCAGGAAGTTGCTGAGGCGCTGCTCGCCGCTGGTGCGGATCACCAGATCGAGGTCCGGCAGGTCGCGGGTCTGGAGGTGGCGCTGGAAGGTCTCTTCAGAGAGCGCGTCTGTATCCAGCACACCGTCGCGGACCTGCTCGGCGATGCGGCGCACCGCGTCGACGATCTCCTGCCGCCCGCCGTAGTTGACCGCGACCGTGAGGGTGATCGTGGCGTTGTGCCGGGTGCTTTCCTCGGCCTCCTCGATGAGGGCGTTGATCTCCCCGCTCAGCCGCGCGCGGTCGCCGATGAAGGCGATCTGCACGCCGTTGCCGTGCAGCTCGGCGACCTCGCGGCGCAGGTAGAGCCGCAGCAGCCCCATGAGGTCGGCGACCTCGCCTTGCGGCCGCTTCCAGTTCTCGGAGGAGAACGCGTAGATGGTGAGGTAGCGGACGCCCCTCTCGGGGCAGCCCCGCAGGATCTCCTTCACGACCTCGGCGCCGCGCCGGTGCCCTGCCGTTCTCGGCAAACCCCGCGCCCGTGCCCAGCGTCCGTTTCCGTCCAGGATGATGCCGACATGCAGGGCTGAGTCCTGCCGGTCGGCGAATGACCGCGCGAGCGCCATGTTCAGACCTGCAGTATCTCCTGTTCCTTGGCCTCGAACATCTCGGACAGCTTCTTGACGAAGCCGTCGGTCATCTCCTGAATCTCGCCCGCCCAAAGCCTGGACTCGTCCTCGCCGAGCTCACTCGCCCGTTCCATCTTCTTGAGTTGATCCATGCCGTCGCGCCGCACGTTGCGCACCGCCACCTTGGCCTGCTCGGCATACTTGGCCGCAACTTTGGCGAGTTCGCGGCGGCGCTCCTCGTTCAGCTCCGGAATCGGGATGCGGAGAGACTGGCCGTCGACGATCGGATTGAGCCCGAGATCGGAAGAGCGAATCGCCTTCTCGACAGCCTTCACTTGCGTCTTGTCCCAGACCTGGACGGAGAGCATGCGGGGCTCGGGGACATTGATGGTCGCGACCTGGTTGAGGGGCATCTCGGTGTCGTAGGCCTCGACCACGATGGGCTCCAGCAGGCTCAGCGACGCCCGCCCGGTGCGGAGCCCCCCCAGCTCCTTCCGGAGCGCCTCGACGGCGCCGTTCATCCGGCGTTCCAAGTCGTCGAGATCGGGATCGGCCATGGCGGCAGCCCTAGTCAGAGATGACGGTGAAGGGTCCGTTCCCGTCCAGTACGGCGGCAAGCCCGCCCTTCTTCCGGATGGAGAATACCACAATCGGAATTTCGTTTTCCCGCGCCAGCGAGATCGCCGACGCGTCCATGGCCTTCAGATCCTTGGAGAGCACGTCCATGTAGGAGAGCCGCTCGAAGCGCGTCGCGGCGGCGTCGACCTCGGGGTCGGCGGCGTAGACCCCGTCCACCTTGGTGCCCTTGAGCAGGGCGTCGCAGCCCATCTCCGCAGCGCGCAGGGCCGCCGCCGTATCAGTGGTGAAGAAGGGATTGCCGGTGCCGCCGGCGAACAGCACGATCCGCCCCTTCTCCAGATGGCGCTGCCCGCGCCGGCGGATGTAGGGCTCGCAGACCGGCGCGATGGGGAGAGCGGAGAGCACCCGCGTCTCCTTGCCGAGGCGCTCCAGCGCATGCTGCATGGCGACCGCGTTCATCACCGTCGCCAGCATGCCGATGTAGTCGGCGGTGGCGCGCTCCATGCCCGCGGCGGCGTCGGAGGAGCCCCGAAAGATGTTGCCGCCGCCGACGACGGCGCAGACCCCCACGCCCCTCTCGTGAACCTCGGCGACCTCGCCCGCGAGCCGCTCCACTGCGTCGCCGTTGATGCCGTAAGGCTCGTCTCCCCGCAGCGCCTCGCCGGATATCTTCAGGAGGATGCGCTTGAAGCGGGGAGATGCGGTCATCGCAGGCTCCGGGTCAGGGGGGCTTCCACTCAGGAACCGAGCTGCTCGGCGACTTCGGCGGCGAAGTCCTTGGTTTCCCGCTCGATCCCCTCGCCCAGCTGGTAGCGGACGAAGCCGCTCACGGAGACCGGGGTGCCGAGCTCGGCACCAAACTTCTCGAGCACTGCATTGACCCGGCTCTCGCCGTCGAGGATCCAGGTCTGCTCGAGCAAAACGACCTCCTCGAAGAACTTGCGCAGCCTGCCCTCGATCATCTTCTCGATGATCTTCTCGGGCTTGCCTTCCGCGCGCGCCTGCTCCGCGAGGACCGCGCGCTCGCGCTCGACCATCGCCTGATCGAGCGAGTCGCGCGAGACCGCATGCGGGCTTGCGGCCGCGATGTGCATGGCGAGCTCGTGGGCGGGGCGCGCGAGGCTCTCGGACGGCGCGTCGGATTCCACCGCGACCAGCACGCCGAGCCGAGCCAGCCCCGAAGTCGCCGGCATGTGGAGGTAGTCGCCTACGGCGCCCGCCGGCATGTCGAAGACCGCCGTCCGCCGCAGCTGGATGTTCTCGCCGATGGTGGCGACGAGATTGGTGATCTCCTCGGCGACCGTGCGGCCGGTCCCCGGGTAGGACGCTGCGGAGAGGCGCCCGATATCGCCGTCGCAGTCCAACGCCAGCGTCGCGACCTCGCGCACCACCGCCTGGAAGTCGGCGTTGCGCGCGACGAAGTCGGTCTCGGCGTTGATCTCGACCATCGCCGCCTTTCCGGGCGCCGTCGCCAGCCCGATCAGCCCTTCGGCTGCGGTGCGGCCCGCCTTGCGCTGAGCCTGGGCGAGGCCGCTCTTGCGCAACCAGTCGACCGCCGCCTCTAATTCGCCGTCGGTCTCGGTCAGCGCCTTCTTGCAATCCATCATGCCGGCGCCGGTCTTCTCGCGCAGCTGCTTGACCAGCGCGGCCGTGATCTGAGCCATCGTCTACTACTCCCAACTATGCGGCGCGATCACGCGCCCGCCGCCTGCTCTGCCTCGCCGCCCTCCGGCGCTGCCGGAGCCTCGGCCGGCTCGGGCGCCTCGGCGGCTTCTTCTGCGGGCGCCTCGGACGCGTCCACGGCGGTTTCTTCGGACGCCTCGGCTGCGGGTGCCTCGGTCGCCTCAGCGTCCTGCGGCGCATCTGCCGGCGCTGACGCCACCGCTACTTCGGCTGCTGCCGCCGGCTCGGATGTCACCGCCGGTTTGGCCGTCTCTGCCGGCTCGGCTGCCGCCGGCGCGGGTGCGTCGGCCGGCGCCTCCTTGGCTGCGTCCGCATCGACAGGCGGCAGGTCCTCGGACAGCCCTTCCTCGGCGGCGCCGATGTCGGCGCCCGAGGCAGCGAGCTCCTCCTGCAGGCCGTCGATCACGGCGCGGGCGAACAGGTCGCAGTAGAGGTTGATCGCGCGGATCGCGTCGTCGTTGCCGGGAACCGGGTGGGTGATAAGGTCGGGATCGCAGTTGCTGTCGATGATCGCGACCACCGGGATGCCCAGCTTGCGCGCCTCCAGAATCGCGATGTCTTCCTTGTTGGTGTCGATGACCACGAGCATGTCCGGCACGCCGCCCATGTCGCGGATGCCGCCGAGCGCGAGGTCGAGCTTGTTGCGGCGCCGGACCAGCTGCAGCATCTCCTTCTTGGTGAGGCCCGCGGACTCGTCGGCTAGGGTCGACTCGAGATCGGCGAGGGTCTTGATCGAGCCCGAAATCGCCTTCCAGTTGGTCAGCATGCCGCCCAGCCAGCGGTGGTTGACGTAGTACTGGCCGCAACGCTTGGCGGTCTCCGCAATCGGGCGCGAGGCCTGCCGCTTGGTGCCGACGAAGAGGATGCGCCCGCCGCCTGCGGCCACGTCGCGCAGCGAGACCAGCGCCTGGTGGAGCAGCGGCACGGTCTGCTCCAGATCGATGACGTGAACGCCGTTGCGCGCGCCGAACAGGTAGGGGCGCATCTTCGGGTTCCAACGCCGGGTCTGGTGTCCGAAATGCACGCCGGCTTCGAGCAGCTGGCGCATGGTGAATTCTGGCAATGCCATTGGTCGTCCCTTCTCCGGTTCTTCCTCCGCGGATCATGCCTCGGCTGGGCCGGGCACCGGACCGGCACACGATTTGCGAGCGCCGTCTTCCGCGTGCGAATTCCTGCCAACGGCAGGTGTGCGCTTGATAACGCCGGCGCCCCCGGCGCGCAAGGCCTCAACCAGCGTCGAGAGCGTTTCCGTTTGACATGGAAACGCTCTCGAATTTTATCGCTCACGGCAGCCGGCTGTCCTTCGATTCCGCGCGCCTCCCGGCGCGACGGCCGGCGCCTCCGCGAGGGCGCCGCTAACGCGGCGGGCCGCAGTCGCGGCCTATCGCGCGCCCGTCAAGGAAGGACGCGCTCTAGTGCCTCGTTCGGGGAGTCTCCATCCAGCTGCACGGCGCCCTTTCCGCGTCATGGCCGCACTTGATGCGGCCATCCACGTGTTGCCCGGCGACGGGTGGCACTTGTTGAGAGAGATGCCCGGATCGAGTCCGGGCATGACGAGTGTTGGATAGGCTCGATCGGAGAGACCGCGCACAGGCCAAGCCGCGCGCGAATGAATTTCAGAAACACGTCACTAGCCGGCCCGCGCGGGCGGGAGCTCCTGGACGGTCGTGACACCGGCGAGCGCGCCGATCTCGCCGCCGAGAGAGGGGCTGAGCGCGTAGGACTCGGGCAGCTCTACCTCGACCGTGCCGTCCCCGCCGGTCTCGACGAAGAGCGCGATCCGCCCGCCGCCCGCAGAACGGCCCGCGAGCATTGCGCCCAGCGGCTCCAGCGCAGCCGGGTCGTGCACGTAGACCGCGAGGCCGGTGAGATTGCGCGCGAGCCGGGAGTCCAGGTCGTCGAAGCTCTGGGCGGAGAGCTTGACCCCGTCCCCCTCGATCCGGGCCTGCGCCGTGACCAGAACCGCTCTGCCGGGCTCCAGCATGCTGCGCCCGTCGCCATAGGTCTCGCGGAAGGCCGCCACCTCGAAGCTGCCGCTCGGGTCCGACAACTGGATGAAGGCGTAGCGCCGGGAGCCCGGCCCACGCTCCCTGACCGAGAGCACCACGCCGGCCAGGCGGAAGCGCGTGACGCCCCGCGTCACCTGCTGAGCCACCTGGGCCGACGGCGTGACCGAGAGCCCCTTCAGGGCGTCCTCGTAGGAATCGAGCGGATGGGCGGAGAGGTAGAAGCCGACCGCCTCCTGCTCGGCCGCCAGTCTCTCGTTCTGGTCCCAGTCCTCCTGCTCCGGCAGGCTCGGCCGGGGCGCGAGCGTCGCGTCGGACTCGTCGAAGAGCGAGGCCTGCGAGCGAGAGAGCTTGGCTTGGCCGGAAAAGGCGAGTAGCACCTCGGCACCTTCCGCCATCTGCTTGCGGTTCGGCGTGAGGCTGTCGAAGGCTCCGGCCTTCGCCAGGTTCTCGATCTGGCGGCGGTTGATCTGTTGGGAATCGACCCGGCCGGCGAGGTCGAAGGGGTCGGAGAATGGCCCGTTCGACTCCCGTTCCTCCGCGAGCGCCGTCATTGCCTGCACGCCGACATTCCTGATCGCGCCGAGCGCATAGCGAATCGCCTTGGTGCCGTCGGTGCCGCTCTCGACCGAGAACGTCGCCCGCGAGGCGTTGATATCGGGCGGCAGCAAGGGAATCCCGAGCCGCTCCAGCTCCCGGCGGAACACCTCCAGTCGATCTGTATTGTTGAGCTCCAGGCTCATGGAGGCGGCCATGAACTCGACCGGGTGGTTGGCCTTGAGATAGGCGGTCTGGTAGGCGACCAGCGCGTAGGCCGCGGCGTGGGACTTGTTGAAGCCGTAGCCGGCGAACTTCGCCACCAACTCGAAGATGCGGGTCGCATCGCTGCGGGCGACATCGTTGGCAAGCGCGCCGTTGACGAAGGTCTCCCGCTGCGCGTCCATCTCCGCCTTGATCTTCTTGCCCATGGCGCGCCGCAGCAGGTCGGCGGAGCCCAGGCTGTAGCCGGCCAGGACCTTGGCGATCTCCATCACCTGCTCCTGGTAGATGATGACGCCGAAAGTCTCCTCCAGCAGGCCGGTCAGCATCGGGTGCAGATAGTCGGGCTTCTCCTTGCCGTGCTTGCAGGCGATGTAGCGGGGGATGTTGTCCATGGGCCCCGGGCGATAGAGCGCAACGAGGGCGATGATGTCCTCGATGGAGTCGGGCTTGAGGCTGCGGAGCGCGTCCCTCATGCCCGCACTCTCCAGCTGGAACACGCCCATGGCGGCGCCGGCGCCCAGCATCTCGTATGTCTTCTGATCGTCGAGCGGGAGCGCATCGATGTCGATCTCGACCCCGGCCTCGCGCAGCATCGCGCTCGCGTGGTCGAGCACCGTGAGAGTCTTCAGGCCCAGCAGGTCGAACTTCACGAGCCCCGCCATCTCCGCGTACTTCATGGAGAACTGCGTCGCCGGCATCTCGGAGCGCGGATCGCGATAGAGGGGGACCAGCTCGCTGAGCGGCCGGTCGCCGATCACGATGCCTGCGGCGTGGGTCGAGGCGTGCCGGTACAGCCCTTCGAGCTGGAGCGAAATCTCGATCAGGCGCGCGACCGTCGCATCGTCGTCGCGCTCGGCCTTGAGCCGCGGCTCGGTATCCAGCGCCTGCTGCAGGGTCACCGGATTGGCCGGATTGTAGGGGACCAGCTTGCAGAGCCGGTCGACGCGGCCGTAGCCGAGGCCGAGCACGCGGCCGACATCGCGCAGCACGGCGCGGGCCTGGAGCTTGCCGAAGGTGATGATCTGGGCGACGCGGTCCTTGCCGTAGCGCCGGCACACATAGTCGATCACCTCGTCGCGGCGCTCCGGGCAGAAATCGATGTCGAAGTCCGGCATCGAGACGCGCTCGGGATTGAGGAAGCGCTCGAACAGGAGGCCGAAGCGGAGCGGGTCGAGATCGGTGATGGTGAGCGCCCACGCCACCACGGAGCCCGCGCCCGAGCCCCGGCCGGGGCCGACCGGGATCCCCTCCCCCCTCGCCCAGCGCACGATGTCGGCGACGATGAGGAAGTAGCCCGCGAACTGCATCTCGATGATGACGCCGAGCTCGTAGGCGAGCCGCTCCCGGTAGGGCGATGCGGCTGCCTCGCGCGCGGCGTCGTCCATGTCGGGACCGTAGACCTGCGCGGCGAGCCGGCGCTCCAGCCCCTCCTCCGCCTCGGCGCGCAGCGCGTCGGCCTCGCTCGCATCGCCGGCGGTGGGAAAGACCGGCAGGATCGGCTTTCGCGTCGGCGCCATGACGGCGCAGCGGCGGGCGACGGCCACAGTGTTGTCGACGGCATCGGGCAGGTCGGCGAACAGCGCGCGCATCTCGTCGGCCGGGCGGAAGCGGTGCTGCGGGGTGAGCCGGCGCCGGTTCTCGTCCTCGACGTGGCTGTTCTGTGCGATGCAGAGCAGCGCGTCGTGGGCCTCGTAGGTCTCGGCGCGGAGGAAGTAGGCGTCGTTGGTCGCGACCAGCGGCAGGTCGAGCTCGTCGGCAAGCGCGATCAGCTGCGGCTCGATCTGCTCCTCCTCCGGCAGGCCGTGTCGCATGAGCTCGACATAGAGCCGGTTCGGGAAGATTTCGCCGAGGCGCTCCAGCAGCGTGCGCGCGGTCTTGGCCTGGCCGTCGATGAGGAGACGCCCGACCGGGCCGGCGGGGCCGCCCGTGAGCGCCAGCAGCCCCTCCGCCTGCGCCGCCAGCTCGTCGAGGGTGACCAGAGGCTGCCCGCCGGCGCCGTCCTGCAGGTAGGCGTCGCTGGTCAGCGCGGTCAGGTTGCGGTAGCCGGTCTCGTCCTGGGCGAGCAGCAGGAGCCACGATAGCGCGCGGTCCTGCTGGCCGGGCTGCTCCGCGCGCGTGCCGATCGCGAGGTCGCAGCCGACGATGGGCTGCACGCCGGCCTCGCTGCAGGCCTCGGAGAAGGCCAGGGCGCCGAACATGTTGCCGCGATCGGCGATGGCGCAGGCGGGCATCCGCCACTCGCGGCAGGTCTCGACCAGCTCGTCGAGCCTGATCGCGCCTTCCAGCAGCGAGTAGGCGGTGCGGACCCTGAGGTGGACGAAATCGGCGTGGCTCATGGCAGGGTCCTACGAATCGCTGAAGATACGAGCGCACGATTGATGCCACAGGGCGGCGCGAGCGTCACGCGCTTCTGCGCCGGCGCCAACCCCAGGAAACGAAGCGGCAACGGCAATGGCTCAATGAGCCGCGCTTTGGTAGACTCGGCAGCCTAGCCAACGGACCGGGAGCCGGGCGTCATGGACGAAACCGGAGAGGCACGCGTTTTCGAGCGGGAAGCCGACCTGCGCGAGACCATGGGCGAGACCATGGATATCTCGATGAAGAAGTGCATCCCCGCGCTGGACAAGCACTGCAAGGCGTTCATCGAGCGCTCGCCCTTTCTCTGCATCGGCACCAGCGGCGCGAGCGGCCAAGCCGATGTCTCGCCGCGCGGCGACCCGCCGGGCTTCGTTCAGGTGCTCGACGACAACACGCTCTTCATCCCGGACCGGCCCGGCAACAACCGGCTGGATACGATGACCAACATCATCGAGAACCCCAATGTCGGACTGCTGTTCCTCGTTCCCGGCTTCGACGACACGCTGCGGGTGAACGGCAGGGCGACGATCGTCCGCGACGACGCGCTGGCGCAGGCTGCCGTGGTCAAGGGCAAGGAGCCGAAGGTCGGCATCAAGGTCGAGGTGCAGGAGGCCTTCCTGCACTGTGCCAAGGCGTTCAAGCGCTCACGTCTGTGGGACGAAGAGAGCAGGCAGAACCGCCGCGAGATGCCGTCGCTGGGCCGCATGATCCTGGAGCAGACGGCGGCGCCGGAAGAGCCGCCCACGGAAGAGACGGTCAAGGAGACCGACGAGTTCGTCGAGGAGAACTATCGCACCGAGCTCTACTAGAGGCCGGGGGGGGGGCGGGAAGCCCCTTCCCGTCTGACGGCCCCTGAGCCGAGAACCCGCGCCGCTCGGTGCAAGCCAACAGCAGGAGCTTCGCCATGGAACGGATCGATGTCAGCCCCGAGTACATGGAGAGCGAGCGCGTCGCCCGCTTCAAGGACCTGAAGTCGAGCGCGCATGCGTTCGTCGATGCGCTCATCCCGGGCTATGAGCGCGATATCTACAACATCATCGGCCGCGGCGTGGTCGAGGACAAAGAGCTCAAGCCGCCGATCACGGACAACCGCGACTTCAATGTCGGCCTGATCAAGGCCGACCCCGGCAAGGGCGCCTCGCTGCACATTCACGAGACCAACGAGGTGTTCATTCCGCTCACCGGCAAGTGGGGCATTTACTGGCAGAACAGCGACGGCCAGCGCCACGAGGTGGTGCTGGAGCCTTACGACACGGTCTCGGTCCCCATCGGCGCGAGCCGGGGCTTCCGCAACGTGGGCGACGAGACCTCGCTGATGCTGGCAGTCGTCGGCGGCACCGATCCGGGCAAGGTGCACTGGCCCGAGGAGACCATCGAGGAGGGGCAGCGCCACGGGATCGGCCTCGACGAGAACGGCGACCTCGTGCTGCTCGAAGGCAGCCAAGCGGCAGAGTGACGGCCAATCTGGCCGCGGGCGAGGTGTGGAAGTTTCGAGTGCCGGGCCGCAGGCCCGGAGCGCGCAACCGCGCGCCGCGCGAAGCGCGTAGCCAAGCGAGCGGAGCGAGCGCCTGGCGATTGAGGGAATACTATAGACGCAGCGGGACGCCCCGCGTTCCGCTGCCGCTTGACACCTTGTAATCACGCGGTAATGTCGCCGCGTCCGCGACACCAAATAGCCGAGCGTAACCAATGGCCAAGGCCAACAGCATCCTGATCAAGCTCGTCAGCTCGGCGGGTACGGGGTTCTACTACACGACACGCAAGAACCCGCGCACCCAGACCGAGAAGCTTTCGCTCCGCAAGTTCGACCCCGTCGCCCGCAAGCACGTGGTCTTCAAGGAAGCGAAGATCAAATAGAACCCGCAGGATTCTGCATGTCTTCCGGGCTGCACCGCCGGCACGCCGGCGGGGCGTTGGCGGTCGCGGCAGGTTTGCTTCTGTCGCTGGCGTCGGTGCTCACGCCTGCCGCTGCGCGGGCGGACATGCAGGCGGGCTGGCAGGCGTACACGGCCGGTGACTACGACACGGCGATCGGCGAGTGGCAGCCGCTCGCCGAAGCCGGCGACTATCAGGCGGCCTACGCGCTGGGCATGGCCCATCAGATCAAGGGCGAGCCCGCCGAGGCGGTGCCCTGGTACGAGCAGGCGGCGAGTGCCGGGCTCACCGAGGCGCAGATCCTGCTCGGCACCATTTATGCGCGCGGCGGCGATGTGCCCCGCGACCTCGTGCGCGCCTACGCCTGGCTCTACAAGGCGGCCGAGAAGGAGAGCCCGAACGCCCGGCTCATCCTCGAATCCGTCGCAGGCCTGATGACCGCCGAAGAGATCGAAGAGGCGAAGGCGCTGAGCGCGACGTTTTAGGGCGGCTTTTCCCCAGCGGTAGACGGCCCACCGACAGCACCATCCGGCCCTACAGGCATAGGGCGACTCGTGCAATTCCCACCTCCCCCTGTCCCCTCCCCCGAAGGCGGAGGGGGAACGTAGACGGCGCCGGCAAGTGCCCCCTCTCCGCCCCTGGGGGCGGAGAGGGTCGGGGTGAGGTGGGGGATTCCAGACCGTACTGCACGCGAAATTGCGCCGCTCGGCGGTCTTGCCTAGAGTCACGCTTGGTACGTTGCGCGGGGGTACGCATTGGCTCGTCAAGACCTGACGACCCGCTTCCTGGGCCTGGACCCGAAGTCGCCCGCCGGGCGTTTCCTTGGCTGGGCAGAGCGCGCGATCATCGACAATCCCACCGTCTTCACCGCAGGCATCCTGCTGCTGCTCTGGCTGATCCTGTCGCAGCTCTCGCCCTACTTCTTCACGGTCAGAAACCTGTTCGAGATCACCGTCCAGGCGGCCGTGATCGCGTTGATCGCGGTGGGGCAGACCTTCGTCATCCTCTCCAAGGGAATCGATCTCTCCGTCGGCGCGATCCTCGCCGCCTCCGCGGTGACCTCCACCATGGTCATGGATGCGGGTTACGGCCTTGCCGCCGGCGTGATCGCCGGGATCGTCGTCGGCGCCTTCTTCGGTGCGGCGAACGGCGTCGCGGTCGGCTACATGCGAATTCCGCCCTTCGTCGCGACGCTCGGCATGATGGGAATCGCCCGCGGCTACGCACTGATCATTACCGAGGGCATTCCCATCTTCCGGGTGGCGGACGGCTTCGAGATCCTGGGCCAGGGGCGCATCTGGGGCGTGGTGCCGGTCCCGACGATCGCCACGCTCGGGCTCTACGCCATCGGCGTGTTCGTGCTGCTTCGCACCCGGCTCGGCCGCTACACCGTCTCGATCGGCAGTAACGAGCAGGCGACCAAGGTCTCGGGCGTCAACATCCCGCTCTATCTGATCCTGATCTACGGCCTGAGCGGCGTCACTGCCGGCATCGCAGGGCTCACCGAGGCCTCGCGCATCGGCAGCGGCCAGCCGGCGGGCGGGGTGGGCTACGAGCTCGACTCGATCGCCGCCGTGGTGATCGGCGGAACCAGTCTCTTCGGCGGCCAGGGCAGCCTGATCGCGTCGTGGATCGGGGCGCTCATCATCGCCACGCTGCGCAACGGGTTGAACGTGCTGGGCGTCTACGCCTTCTGGCAGCTGGTCGCCATCGGTGCTATCTTGATTGCCGCCGTCTACATCGACAATTGGCGGCGTATGAGGCGCGGCGGAGAACAATAAGAACGAACGGATCGAGCCGCGTGTGGCAAGCGGCGACGATGCCGCCAGGGAGGAGAAAACATGAATAAGCGCTCACCGATATCGAAGACCATTCGAGGCCTCGCGGCAGCGGCCGTGATCGCCGCATTCGGGGCTGTCGGGTTCGCGTCGGACGCCACCGCAGCCGACAAGACGCTGGCATGGATCCCGAAGTCGACGGACTCGTCGTTCTGGCTCGCCATCAAGCGCGGCGCCGAGAAGGCCGGCGCGGAGCTCGGCTACGAGGTCCTTTATGTCGGCACCCAGGACCAGACGCAGATCGCGGGCCAAATCAACCTGGTCAACGACATGGTGACGCGCAGGATCGACGGCATCCTCATCGCCGCGACCGACGCCAAGGCGCTGTCCGACCCGGTGACCAAGGCCATCGAGGCCGGCGTGCCGGTGATCACGGTGGATTCCGGCATCGACCCCGACACCTCGCTCGCCTACATCGCCACCGACAACATCGGCGCCGCCAGGGCCGCCGCGAAGCACCTCGCGGGGCTGATCGGCGGCAAGGGCAAGGTCGGCGACATCGGCATCACCGCCGGCTCGCAGACCGGGTACGAGCGCGAGAACGGCTTCGTCGAGGAGATGAAGAATTATCCCGACATCGAGGTGCTGCCGGTGCAGTACTCGGAATGCAAGCCGGCCAAGGCGCTGAACATCGCGACCGACATGCACACCGGCAATCCCGACCTCGTCGGCTTCTATGGCGCCTGCGACGGCGCCGGCACCGGCGCGGGTCAGCTTGCCAAGCAGCGGGAGCTCGATCTCCGCATCGTCGCCTTCGACAGCTCGGCCGAAGAGTTCGAGCTGTTCAAGGAGGGCTACATCGACGCACTCGTTCTGCAAGACCCGTTCAGGATGGGCTATGACGGCGTCTACACCTTGGACAAGATCATCAATGGCGAGACGGTGGAGCCGCGCGTCGTGGCCATCCCGGCGGCGGTCGTCACGCTGGAGAACATGAACGAGCCCGAGATCCAGAAGCTGCTGAGCGACATGGAGCTTCTGTAGCCGCAACCATCGCCGGGCGCGGCGCGCGGCCGCCTGCCCGGTGACGCGAACGAGAACGGGCCTCCGTCGCACTTCGGCGCGGCGGAGGCCCACGCGACCGTAGCAAGAGGAGAACCGACGATGACACCGAAGTTGCACAGAATAGCTTTATCGGCGCTCGCAGCGATCGGCCTGGCCGCGGTCATCAGCGGCGCTCAAGCGCAGGAGATCGACACGATTGCGGTGCTGGTGCCCGAGCAGGGCACCGACTACGGCTGGAACCAGCAGGGAGTCGACGCGACGCGGGCGGTCGGCGAGGCCATGGGCCTCGAGGTGATCGCTGCCGAGGGCCTCGGCTACGGCGACGTGCGGCCGACACTGCGCGAGCTTGCGGCGGAAGGCGCCGACCTGATGATCGCCCACGCCAGCGGCTACAACACCGCGGCACCCGAGATCGCCGCCGAGACCGGGGTTGCGGTGGCGATCGTGGACCGGCCCGAGGACATGGTGCCGGGCCTGGTCGCCGACTACACGCTGAGCGGGCACGACGGCGCCTATATGGCCGGCATGCTGGCGGCGCAGCTCTCGCGCACCGGCACGCTCGGCATCGTCGTCTCCGGCGAGCCGCCGTCCTGGAACTCGCAGTCCGCCGGCTTCGCCATGGGCGCGCGTGCGGCCAATCCGGACGTCAACCTGCTCTACGCGGTAATCGGGCCTGCGGCCTATGCCGATGCGGCCGGCGGCAAGCGGGTCACGGAATCGGTGATCGCGGCCGGCGCCGACATCGTCTTCGGCCAGGGCGACGGCTCCACCTTCGGCATGCTCCAAGCGGTGGAGACGGTGCCTGCGGCCGATGGCGGCAAGGTGCTGTTCATCGACGTGATCGGCGACAAGAGCGAGATCGACCAGGGCCACCTGCTCTCGTCGGTGGTCTGGAACATGGTGCCCGTCTACTCCGCGATGGTCGAAGACCTGAAGAGCGGCACGTTCGGCACCGTCGGCTACGCCATCCAGCTTGCCGACGATTCGGTGCAACTGCTGCGGACGGACCACATCTCCGACGAGATGTGGGCGGGGCTGATGGACGTCCGGGCCCAGATCATCGCGGGCGAGATCGAGGTGCCCGCGATCTGGGAGGCCACGGAGGTGCGCGCCCTGATGTCGTCGGTGGACGCGGCTGAGTAGCGCACTTAGAGAACGCAGGCGGCGCCCGGCGGCGGAGGATTCGCACGTCGGGCGCGCCTGCACCCTTTCTTCGGAGGCGCTACGGCGCCCTCCTGCCTGACCTCACGTCCGTGGCCTGACTATGGCCTCCCGCCCCCTTGAGTATTCTGCCAGTACGACCGAGCCGATCGTCGTGCTGCGGGACATCACCAAGCGTTTCCCCGGAGTCGTTGCGAACGACGCGGTCTCTCTTGCCGTCTACCCGGCGGAGGTCCACGCGCTGCTGGGCGAGAACGGCGCCGGCAAGTCCACACTGATCTCTATCCTCTCAGGCATGCAGCGGCCCGATTCTGGCGACATCGAGGTCTACGGCCACGCGACCCGGATCGCGAGCCCGCGTACCGCGCTCGATCTCGGCATCGGCACCGTCTACCAGCACCCGACCCTGGTGCCGACGCTCACCGTGCTGGAGAACCTGATGCTGGGGTCTTCCTGGCGCGCACCCATGAACCGGGCCGCTACCCGCGCGAGGCTGAGCGAGATCGCCGGCCTGCTCGGCATCGCGCTGCCGGAGGACGCGCCGCTCGGTTCGCTCTCCCTCGGCCAGCAGCAGCTCGTCGAGATCGTCAAGGCGCTGTGGCGGGGCGAGAGCGTGTTGATCCTCGACGAGGCGACCTCGATGCTCACGCCGCAGGGCGTCGAGGACCTCGGTCGGGTGATCGGGCGGCTGCGGGATGCCGGGATCGCAATTCTCTTCATCACCCACAAACTGCACGAGGCGGTGAGCTTCGGAGATCGGGTCTCGATCCTCAGGCAGGGCCGCAAGGTGGGGGAGCTGCCGCCGGATGCGCTCGCGGAAATGGCGCCGCAGGAGGCCATCGATCACATCGTCGACCTGATGTTCGGCGCTGCCGCCGACGGTGCGGTGCCGGAACGGAGCCGCGCCCAGCGCGAGGCTGCGCCTGGCGAGAGGGTGGTGATCGAGGTGGAGGGCCTCCGCCCATCCGAGAGCCCGGCAGCAGCCGGCGATGCGGGCGTGAGCTTTGCGGTGCGGGAGCGCGAAATCTTCGGCATCGCGGGAGTCGACGGCAACGGCCAGAAGCAGCTCGCCGAGGCCATTGCCGGGCAGCGCCATGCCGACGCCGGCCGCATCGCGCTCGACGGCGCGCCCATCGAGGGATTGAGCGTGCGCCAGCGCCAGCACGCGGGGCTCCGCTACGTCACCGACGACCGGCTCGGCGAAGGCACCGTCTCCACCTTCCCCGTCGGCCTCAACCTGCTGCTCAAGCGGATCGGCGACGAGCCGTTCTGGCGCCACGGCATCATCCGCAACGCCGAGGTGGAACGCCACGCGCGCACGCTCATCGCCGAGCACGACGTGCGTGTGCCGGGCCCCGAGACCCCGCTCGGGCATCTCTCCGGCGGCAACGTGCAGAAGGCGTTGCTCGCCCGCGAGCTCGACGACCAGCCCATGGCGGTGATCTACAACAAGCCCACCTATGGGCTCGACCTCAACAACATCCGCCGCGCCCGCCGCGCGATCTGCGAGAACGCCGATGCGGGCGTCGCCACGATTCTGATCTCGACCGACCTCGACGAGATTCTGGAGCTCTCGGACCGCATCGGCGTCATGCTCGACGGCCAAATGGTCGGCGTCGTGGAGAACGACGGCGACGCGGCGCGCCGGGTCGGCGAGCTCATGATCGGGGTCGGCGCCCAAGCGTGATCGCGCGATGACGCAGGGGTCGATAGCGCAGGAGGAGCATCGCGGCCCCGGCTGGTCCGCCTGGCGCCGCTGGGCCGCGCCGGTCGCCGCAGCGCTGCTGCCCATCGTGCTCGCGCTCGGTGTCGGCGCGCTGATCCTCCTGGTTCTCGGCGCCGACCCGGGCGCCTTCTACTACAACATCGTCAAGCGCGGCCTGCTGAGCTGGATCGGGCTGCAGGACACGATCACACGCTGCGCGCCGCTGCTGCTGCTGGGCGCGAGCCTGATCGTGGCCTTCCGTGCCGGACTCTGGAACCTGGGCGTCGACGGGCAGTTCCTGCTGGCTGCGGTGATCTCCGCCGCGCTCGCGCCGGCGCTGGTCACGGTGCTGCCGGTCTGGCTGGTGCTGCCGCTTGTGATGGTGGTGGCGATGGCGGTCGGCGCGGTCTGGTCGCTGCTGCCGGCGCTGCTCAAGGCCTACTACGGCGTCAACGAGATCGTCACCACGCTGATGATGAGTTTCTTGGGGATCAGCGCGGCCAATGTGCTCATCAAGCTCCCCTTCGACGATCCTACCACCACCGTGCCGCAGACCGAGACGCTGGCGACCGACGACCGCCTGCCGCGCCTCTTCGGCAGCACGATCAACGTGGGCGTGATCGTCGGCCTCGCGGTGATCCTGTTCATCCACTGGCTGATGACGCGGACCTCGTTCGGCCTGCGCCTGCGGCTGGTGGGCGCGAACCCCAGGGCGGCGGTGCATGTGGGGCTGCCGCTCGGCGCGCTGATGGTCGCCGTGTTCGCGCTGAGTGCCGGCCTCGCGGGGCTCGCGGGCTCGGTCGAGATCCTCGGCGTCTGGGGCAACGTGCGGGCCGACTGGAACCCGGCCTACGGGCTGATGATCATCCCGCTCGTTTTCCTCGCCCGCTTCAACGGCATCGCGGTGATCGGCTTCGTCTTCTTCTTCGCCGTGCTCTCCATCGGCGGCGAGACCGCCTCGCGCAAGGCGGGGCTCCCCAACTACTTCATCTTGGTGCTGGTGGCGCTGATGCTGATCTTCCTGGCGCTCACCGAGTGGCTCGGCCAGCGCCGGCAGATGACGGCGCGGGACTGACCGGTGTCGCAGGGCCTGCTCAGCGACGCCTTCCTGATCTCGCTGATCGCGGGCGCGGTGGCGGCGGGCGTGCCGCTGCTGCTGGCGGGGCTCGGCGAGCAGGTCTCGGAGAAGGCCGGCGTGCTCAACATCGGCATCGAGGGGATGATGCTGTTCGGCGCCTACGCCGGCTTCGCCACCGCCTTCGGCTCGGGCTCGCTCTGGCTCGGCTTCCTCGCGGGCGCCGCCGCCGGCCTCGTGATGGCGATGCTGATGGCGCTCTTCTGCGTCCGCCTGGGGCTGAACCAGATCGTGATCGGGATCGCGCTCACCCTCGGCGCGGACGGCATCACCGCCCTCCTCCACCACGTGCAGTTCAGCCGCACCTATCCGCGCCTGCCGCGGGTCGAGACCCTGGACATTCCGGGGTTGAGCGAGATTCCGATCGTAGGCCCCAGCCTCTTCGCCCGGCACCCGATGGTCTACATCGCGGTGATCCTGGTGCTGGTGCTCGCCTACCTCTTCCGCAACACCCATGTCGGGCTCAACCTGCAGGCGGCCGGCGACAAGCCCGATGCGCTGGATGCGGCCGGGATCAGCGTAACCGCGACCCGCACCTGGTCGGTGCTCTTCACCGGCGTCATGGCGGGGATGGGCGGCGCCTACATGGCGATGATCGGCGCCGGCATCTTCGTGCCCTTCATGACCGGGGGTGCCGGCTTCATCGCCATCGTGCTCGCGATGCTCGCGCGCGGGCGGCCGATCTGGGTGCTGATCGGCGCCTTCCTCTTTGGCGCGAGCCTCTCGCTCACCACGGCGCTTCAGGTGGGCGGCGTCAACGTGCCGACGGACGTGGTGCAGATGCTGCCCTTCCTCATGGTGATGATCGTGCTGGTGCTGTTCGCCCGTCGCGCGAGCCTGCCGGCGGCCCTCGGCCTGCCCTACGTGCGCGGGCAGCGGTAGCGCGCTGTCGGACCGGGCGGGATCGCACTCACGCGCCGCACTGTCCTTCATATCGCAAGCAGTGTCGGCCGCCTCCCCCCCCTCCTCACCCCGGCCCTCTCCTCCCCGCCGGGGAGGTGAGCGCGCTCTCGGTATCTGATGGCGCGGTGATCGGTTTGTTTGATGGGCATCGTTCGCGGCTGGTGGGGTGACCGGGGGTGTCGGACGGCCGTCGGCGGGTCAAGCCGCTACGCGGCTCCTCCGCTTCGCTCCGGCCCTTCGGGTGACCCCCCGCCGTCCATCCGACGGAGTGCATCCATGGCCGTAAGCAAGCTTCCGGCCACGGGCCGATCGCTCGACGCAGTGCGGCAACGGGGGCTGGCGAGGGGTGTTACCCGTTACCGTTACCCTGCCTCCCTAGGGGTTCGAGGCGGTAACGGTTTTCGGTAACGCGTCGTTGCGGCCCGCGTGGTTGACGGCGGCCGGCGGCGCCGCGTTTTCGGCGGCGAGGCGGTAACCGCCCTGGGGTGCGCGTTCGACGCGCCCGGCGCGGACGAGCTTGCTCAGCGCTTCGGCGACGGTTGCGGGCCGGGTTGCCGCGCGCTCGCGGATCTGGCGCTGCGAGAGCGGTGCATCGGCGTCGGCGAGGGCTTGGAGGATGCGCCGTTCGGGTGTTTCCGGCTCCGGCGCGGCCTCGGCCGGCACCGGCCGCCGCAAGCGCAGGGCGGGTCCCTCGCCGTCATCGGCGAGTTCGATCTCGATGTCGGCGAGGCCTGGAGCGGCGCGATGCTCGACGGTCATGACGATCTGCTTGTCGCGGCGGCGCAGATAGAGGTTGCTGTCGCCCCAGGCATGGAGCTCGGACGACCCCCTGAGCGCCTGGCCCGGCCGGCTGGCACCGCTCTTGCGGGCATGGTGGACGAGCAGGACGGCGGTCTCGAAGCGGCGCTGGAGGTCGCGCAGGAAGCCGAGTATGGGAGCGACCTCGGCGACGGTGTTTTCATCGACGCCGTGCAGGCGGACCAGGGGGTCGAGGACCACGAGGCGTGGCGCGATGCGCTGCACGGTCTCGCGCAGACGCTGCCGGTCGTTGGCATGGTCGAGGCGCAGGATGGGAGCGTCGATGACGGCGATGTCGAGCGTCTCGAAGCTGGCGCCGGCTGCCCGGGCGATGCCCTCAAGCCGGGCGCGCACGATGTGGCCGGCGTCCTCGGCCGCGAACAGCAGGACCGGTCCGGGCTGTTTGGCGGCGAAGCGGCGCAGACAGGGAACGCCGGCGGCGACGGCCACGGCGAGGTCCAGAGCCAGGAAGGATTTGCCGCACTTGGGTTCGCCGCCGACGATGCCGACGGCTTGGCGTCCCCAGAGGCCGTCGACCAGCCACTGCTGCCGGCTCGGGCGGTCCTCAAGGTCGGCCGGGCTTCGGGTCGGGAAGCCCTTCACCGGCGCGCTCTCCTGGTCTTGGTGGGCTCCCCCCAGGTCTCCAGGAAGAGCTTTTCGTCGAGCACTTCACGATCCTGATCGGCGCCGGCGGCGAGCAGCGCATCGGCCATGACGGTGAGCGTCCTGGGGTTGCCGCCGGCATGGGCGACGAGGGTGTCCTTGAGGCCGGCGGTCATCAGGGCGGGGTTGCCGGCCTCCTCCAGCAGGTGGTCGAGGAGGCGCAGTAGATCCTCGTCTTCGGGACGCGTCATGAGGAGGCGCTGGCGGATGCGGGAGTCGATGGGATGCAGCTCCGGCGTGCGCAGTTTTGCGAGCAGCCGGTTGTCACCGGCCAGCACCACGCCAAGGATGGTGCGCGAGTCGAAGTCGGTCGAGGAGAGCAGGCGCATCTCGGTCAGCACCGCGTTGGGCAGCTCCTGTGCCTCGTCGACCAGCAGGAGTGGGCGCATGCGCGTGTCGTCGAGGTGGTCGAGCCAGCGCTGCCGCAGTCCCTTGATCCCATTCCAGCGATTGTTGTGGGCCATGGTGATGGCGAAGCGGTCGGAGATCTCGTGGTAGAAGTCGGCGACGCTGGAGGACGGATGGGTGAGGACCGCGACGCTCAACCTGTCGATGCGCTCAAGGCGCTCGGCGAGCAACCGCAGCGCCACGCTCTTGCCGATGCCGGGCGGGCCGCCGATCAGGGCGAAGCCGCCCTGGCGCACCAGATGCCGTTCGACCCTGCGGCAGAAGTTCTCGACGGCGGGTGTGGTCATCAGGCCATCGACCGGGAGGTCGGTGGAGAAGGGGTTCCACTTGAGGCCGTACAGCGTGAGCATTTCGCGGTTCATGAGGGGTCTCCCCGATCGTCGTCTTCGCCCGGCCCGGGGCTTTCGGCGTGAGGCAGCCAGGCCGGCGGCAGGCCCGTCGCGGCCTGGTCGTCGAGGATGCGCCTGAGCAGCGGCGCGGCTTCGCCCCCGCCGGCGCTGCCGCCGCCATCGTTGTCGCCGGGCCCGGCCGGGCGGCGCATACCGCCGGCATTGCCGCGCCGGTCGAGCGGGTAGAGGGTGCACAGCCGCTCGCCGCTTCGGCCGTCGACCAGATCAACGCTGGCCAGGTCCCAGCGCGCATAGCGGATCCACAGCGTGCTCAGGTGGCGCCACGGCGCGGGAACCTGATAGCGGATGCCCTCGAGCGACACGGTTCCGTCCGAGCGCCGCAGCGTGCGCTTCACGGTGATGCGGAACGCCGCCCTGAGCTCGTCGCGGCCGAGGCAGGGCCTCGACGCATCGTCGCTGTCGAGCAGGCGCTTGAGCGGCGTGGTGCCGAGCTCGCGGTGCACCCGGCGGTGGTAGTCCTGCTCGACCCAGGCGACGGTCGCGTCGTTGAGCGTCTTCAGGGTGAGCGGCTCGACGCCTTCGAGCATGGCCATCAGGCGGCCCTCGACCGAGGCCCACAGGACCTCCATCTTGCCATTCTGATGAGGCGCCCCCGCGAGGGTCCTGGAGTGGATGATGCCGAGCCGGTGCAGCCCCTCCTCGACCTCCCCCGCCATCATCGGCGAGCCGTTGTCGCTCATGAGCGCGCGCGGCAGGCCGCGCTTCATGAAGGCCTGGCAGAGCCCGTGGACGAAGACCTCGGCGGTCTCCTCCAGGTACCACTGCAGGTGGCAACCCACCCGCGAGTGGTCGTCGAGGAAGCCGAGCATGATCGGCGTGCGCCAGGCGCCGGACGCGGTCAGCACCCGGCACCGGGCATGATGGAAGTCGGTGTGCCAGAGCGCATGGCTGCGCGAGACCTCGAAGCTCAGCACCTCGCGCGGCTCGACCGGCGCCCGCTCGGGTTCCCGGTCGAAGCGCCGCCGGCGGCGCTGGCGCACCAACCCGCGATTGCGCATTGCCCGGGTCAGCGTCGCGTAGGAGGGCATCGGGCCGAGCGCCGGATCGACCTCGACCAGCGCCCGCAGGTTGTCGTAATGCAGCTGCCCCGACCACGACGGATGCGCCCGGTACTGGCCGCGCAGCGCCTCGATCAGCGCCGGCGACATCGCCCGCTCGCGGCCGGCATCGGTGCGCGGCCGGCGGCGCAGCGCCTTGACCGGATCCCGGTCCGCCGCCCGTGCCTGGTAGTACCAGCGTTCGATCGTCGACACCGAGAAGCGCACCGGCCCCTTGCCGGACGGGTGATCCCAGTCGCGTTGCGACAGCCGCTCCAGCTCCGCCCGCAACTGCCCCGTGGGCGGCGGCGAGGCCAGCAACGGCCCGACGACCGCGAAGCGCAGCCGCGCCCACCGGTCGCGGTCGCCCCCTCCGTTGTTGCTGTCCATGGCGGCATCTCTCCCTGGCCGTGTCGGGGAGATGCCCATGTAGAGCGCCCTATCCGTTCATGACAGAAACGTTTTCTGCGGGCGCCGCCGGCCCGGCGCCGAGCGCGCAAAAGCCGGTCCACGGCATCAGCCAGACCAGGCTGCGCAACAGCCGCGAGCGGAAGCCGCGGCCCCGCATGGTGCGCAGCAGCCAGCGCAGCGGCACGTCGGCGGGGGGCGCCGCCAGCGCGCCCCGCTTCGCCCCCCACTCCCGGGTCAGCGGGAAGACTTCCAGCCACCAGCGCCGCCAGCGCTTCAGCGTCGAGGCCGGAACCCCGCACCGCCGCGCGATCGTCTGCAACCGCACGCCGCCGGCCACAGCCAGCGCGCTCACCACCAGGAACAGCGCCCCGACGTAGAAGCGGCGCCCGAAGAAACGCACCGACGGCGGCTTCACGCGGCGCCGGCATGACGAACAGCACAAGCTGAAGCGCCGCGCGTCGTCCCGAAGATCCACCGCCAGACCGTAGGGCTTGCGCGGGTAGGTCGCGCTGTGAAGCGTGCCGCCGCAGCGCGGACAGCCGGCCGCTCGGCAGGCCTCCGCCTCCGCCGCATCGACGCGCTTGAGAAAAGCCCAGACCCGGGCATTCGAATGGATGGAGTGCCGGAACAGCTTGTGCGACATTGGGGCCGTCTCAGGTTGATATCACCGTCACCGAGACAAGCCCTCCGGCGGCCTTCATGCAAGATCGCCGGGGGGCAACCACCCCAAATCCTCGATTAATTCGAGCGGATCAGCCCTGATTCCCCGCTGAAATTCTGCGCCCTCTCAGAGGAGAGGGAGAACGGGCGGCGCCGCCTACGTCCCCCCTCCGCCTTCGGGGGAGGGGGACAGGGGGAGGTGGGCGTTTGTTCGGGTCGCAGCCAAAGACGGACTCGCTCTAGACTGTAGGGCGACGGGGACGGAGGGCGAGGCGATGAAAGAGACGCGGGTCTTCATCCTGGACGGCGGCACGCTGGTGATCGACGGCTTCCACATCTACTGGAACCGGGGGCCGGCGGGCGAGGTGCGCTTCCCGGTCTACAGCGTGCTGATCGACCACGCCGACGGGCTCTATCTCTTCGATACAGGCTTCGACTGCGACCACGTCAACGCCATGCTGCCCTTCGAGAAGCCGATCCAGTCGGAGAGGCAGACGCTGGTGGGCGCGCTGGCGCGCGCCGGCTACCGGCCGCAGGACGTGGATTACGTCGTCAACTCGCACTACCACTTCGACCACTGCGGCGGGAACCGCCACCTGCGCGAGGCCTGCACGGTGTGCCACGCGCTCGAATTCGCCCAGTGCGCGTCACCGGCGCCCTTCGAGATGCTGGGCTACTCCGACCTGAGCTTTCATGCCGACCTCTACCGCGAGCGGTTGAGAAGCGAGGGACGCGAGGTGCCGGCGGACCCGGAGAGCGATATCTGGACGCCGCGGGTCGAGCTCATCAGCGGCGACCAGGAGATCGCGAAGGGCCTGCACCTGATCGAGACGCCGGGGCACACGGCCGGGCACTACAGCTTGCTGGTGGAGCTCGCCGGCCGGCGGCCCATGCTGTTCACTGCGGATGCCGCCTACACGCGCAAGGGCTTGGAGCAGGAGATCATCCCGAGCTTCCACTTGGACCCGGTGAAAGCGGTCGCCTCGATGAAGCGCCTCAAGGATGTCGCGCTGGAGCGGGACGCGGAGATCTTCGTCGGCCACGACGGCGACGCCTTCGCCGGCTACGACACCGCGCCCGCCTGGTACAGCTAGGCGGACGGCGCGGGAGCGGCACTCGTGATCCGCGCGCTCGTTGCCGAGCTCCGGGCCGATGCCGGCTCGGCCATGCTGCCGACTGCGCTTTCCACGGGCCTCATCACCGGCGTGATCGTGCTGGTCGGCGAGGCCGCCATCGCCTCCATCATCTTCTCGGGCCCCCTCTCCCCGCTCATCCCCCGGGGCACGGGTGCGATTCTGTTCGGCACGGTGGTCATGTGCTTTCTCACGGCGCTGGCGTGCACCTACAAGGGCACGATCTCCGTCCCCCACTTCGCGCCGGCCGCCGTGCTGCTGACGATCGGCGCTGCGGTCGCCGCCGTCATGGTCTCCGCCAGCAGCGAGGCGGTGTTCGCGACGATGATCGTCATCGTCGGTCTGTCGACCGTGGCGACGGCGATCTGCTATTCGCTCATCGGGTGGTTCGGGCTCGCCCATCTGTTCCGCTTCATGCCCTACCCCCTGGTGGGCGGGTTCCTTGCAGGGCTCGGCTGGTTCCTGGCCAAGAGCAGCATCGCGGTGGCGAGCGGAGTCACGATGACGTGGGAGACGCTGCCCACGCTGGGCGAGATCGACACGATCCAGAAGTGGGTGCCCGGCGTGTTCTATGGCGCCCTGCTGCTCGCCGTCACCAAGATCCGGCCCCACTACCTCATCCTGCCCGGATCGGCGGTGGTCGCGATCGGGGTCTGCCACGCGACGCTCTTCGCGCTCGATATTCCCCTCGCGGAGGCCACCGCGTCGGGCCTCCTGTTCGCGGGGATTCCGGCGGGGTCCGCCTGGCCTCCCATCGGGCTGAGCGATCTCGCTCTCGTGGACTGGGGGGTCGTGACGTCCCAGCTTCCCGGAATCCTGGCCGTGATGCTGGTCGCTCTCATCAGCCTCGTGTTCTGTGCGGGCGGACTGGAGCTGATCAGCGGCGTCCGGATCGACCTGAACAGGGAGTTCCGCGCAGAAGGCGTGTCCAGCCTGCTGGCCGGGCTCGGCGGCAGCGCCCCCGGCTGCAACTCGATCCCCAACTCCGCGGTCAGCCATGCGACCGGGGCCGAGACCCGGCTCACCGGAATCACGGTCGCGTTCATCGTCGGCATGGTTCTGTTCGTCGGGGGCGACGTCATGTCGCTGCTCCCGACGCCGGTGCTCGCCGGCCTCGTGCTGTTCGTCGGGTTCAACCTGCTCTACGAAGTGCTGGTCTCCAGCCGCAAGACGCTGCCGTGGCTGGACTACGGCATCGTCCTCGCAGTCTCGCTCGTCATCGTCTTCGTCGGGTTTCTGGAAGGCGTGGCCGTGGGTCTCGCGGCGGCCGTGATCTTCTTCGTGGTGCGCTTCAGCAAGGTGAGCGTGGTCGAGGCCGCCTTCACCCTGCGCGAGCAGCGCAGCAAGAGGACCCGCTCCGCCGCCCATCGCGCCATCCTCCGCCATTGGGGCGAGCGGGTGCGGGTCTATCGGCTGCGCGGCTACGTCATCTTCGGCAACGCCGCTGCCATCGGCGACCGTCTGAGTCTGGCTCTCAAGACCGACCCGCCGCCGCTCTGCGTGTTGCTGGACTTGGCCCAGGTCTCGGGCTTCGACAGCTCCGCCGCGAATGTCATGAGCCGCGCTGTCCGGGCTGCGCGCGCGCGGGGCACGCGGGTCGTGCTTAGCGCCGCGGCCGAGCACGTCCGCACCATCCTGCATCGCGGCCTGCCTGCACCCTTGCGGGACCAGCTGATCCTGGTCGAGGACCTCGACCGCGCGCTGGAACGCTGCGAGGACCTCGTCATCGCCGCGTGGGATCGGCAGCACGGCGACTCGGACGAGGCGCGGGAGGTGCTGTTCGGGCTTTCCGTCGATCACGCCATGCGCGACCTCGACAGGCAGGCCCGGTTCGAGGCGCTCGTGCATCGGCTTGCGCCCTGGCTGGAGACCCGCGCTTACGAAGCCGGCGAGATCATGGTGGCGCGGGACGAGGCGATGGACGGCATGCTTCTCGTGACCGAGGGCCGGGCCGTCGCCCACGAGGGCGACACCGGCTCGAGGGTGGGGGAGTACGGCCCCGGCGATGCACTCGCCGCCGAAGCGGCGCTCGCGCCGCATGTGCCGCACGTTTCGGTGGTCGCGGCGGAGCCGTGCCGCGCCGCCCTGATGACCCCAACCGCCCGCGAGGCCCTGGAACGCGACGACCTCGCGCTCGCCGTCGAGCTCGACCGCTACCTCATCGAGACGATGTCGGCGCAATAGAGCGTCCCGTCGCTCACGGCAGCCGGCCTGTCCCCGGCTCCGCCCGCCTCCCGGCGCGGCGCGGAACCGCGCGCCTAGTTCCTTTCTTCGTCATGCCCGCGTGCGGACGCCCCCATGCTGCAAGCCGTGGAAGCCCGGATACCCGGATCGAATTCGGGCATGTCCGGGCATGACGAGAAGAGGAGACGGCGGCGCCATCTCTACTTCGTCATGGCCGCACTTGTTGCGGCCATCCACGTACTCGGCCCCCAGTGATGGGCTATGCGGAGAAAGATGCCCGGAACGAGTCCGGGCATGACGAGGTTGGGAGTGGGCGCGCGGGGCTTGGGCGCCGGCTTAATCATTTCCCTCAGTCGCCGGGCGCTCGCTCCGCTCGCTTGGCTACGCGCTTACGCGCGCGGCGCGTTCGCGCCGTCCGGGCTGCTGCGCAGCCCGGCCCGATGATGGCGGGCTCCTCGTGGGCTGCCGGATGCCCCGGACCATGGTGCGGTGCACGGAGCGGGGTGGCTGCGGCACCATCGCGGCATGAAGAACCGGAACAGACCGACCAGAACCGGCGGGCGCTCCTCTGTCGACCGCCTGCCGGACACACTGCGAGAGGCCGTGGACGCGGCCGTCGCGGACGGCGCAACCATCGACGAGATCACCGAACGCATCCGGGCGGGGGGCGAGGACTGCTCGCGCTCGGCCGTCGGCCGCTGCTCCAAGGACGCGCGCGAGTTGATCCGCCAGCAGCAGGAGACCGATCGCACCATCGAGGCCCGGGTGCAGGAGCTCGGCGCCCGGCCCGAGGGCGGCACCGGGCTCTTCCTGATCGAGACCCTGCGGACCATGACGCTCGCCACCATGGCCGCGCTCAGCGGGCGGGACGAGCCCGCGTCCCTGCAGGACCTCTCCCGCCTCTCCCTCATCCTCAGGCGCATCGAGGGCACCGAGAAGCTGTGCAGGGACCGCGAGCGCGCGGCGGAGAAAGCGAAGACGGCAGCGGAGAAGGCGGCGGAGAAGGCCGAGCCCGCCGACGGGGCCAAGCGCCAGGGCGGGCTCCCGCCGGAGACGGTCGCCGCCATCCACGAGGCGGTGCTGGGCAGGCCGCTCGGGCCTCCCCGCACGGTCACATCGGTGCCGGTGGACCCGTGGAATCCCGCAGACTTCCCCGCTGTCCCGGTTAATCCCGGCGAATCCCACTTAATCCCGGCTGATCCCGGCTAGAGCATGTCCGTTATTGAGAGAATCATTAGGAATTCCCATTAGTTACGGAATGTGATTCAAGCTGGCTACTGGTGAAGGAGGCCAGCATGGATGACGCAACCCTATTCGAATGATCTTCGTGAGCGCGTGGTTCGGGCCCATTTGGCAGGCGAGCCGATCCGCCGAGTGGCGTCGCGCTTCGGTGTCAGCGTCTCCTCGGTGCCGAAGTGGGTGGCGCGCTACCGGGCGACGGGGAGTGTGGCGCCGGGCAAGGTCGGCGGTCACCGCCCCTGGCTCCTGGAGCCGCACCGGGAGCTGGTTCACAGGCTGGTCGCCGAGACGCCGCATCTGACGATCGACCGGCTTCGAGACCTGCTGGCCGCTGCGGGGATCGCGGTGAGCCGGGACACCATCTGGCGCTTCCTCAGGCGCGAGGGGCTGAGCTTCAAAAAAAACTCTGTTCGCCACTGAGCAGGCACGCGCCGCGGTCGCCCGAAAACGGGCGCGCTGGCAGGCGCTCAAGCGCCACCTCGACCCGGACCGCCTGGTCTTCGTGGACGAGACCTGGATCAAGACCAACATGGCACCGCTCAGGGGCTGGGCGCAGCGAGGCCGGCGCTTGAGGGCATATGCGCCTTATGGCCACTGGCGCACCATGACCTTCCTCGCCGCGCTGCGCGCAGACGGGATCGGCGCCCCTTGCGTCTTCGACGGCCCCATCAACACCCGCTGCTTCCAGGCCTGGGTCGAACAAGAGCTCGTCCCAACCCTGGGGCCCGGCGACATCGTCATCCTCGACAATCTCGCAAGCCACAAGAGCAAGGCGGTCCGCCAAGCCATCCGCAGTACAGGCGCCCGCCTCTGGTTCCTCCCGCCCTACTCACCCGACCTCAACCCCATCGAACAGGCCTTCGCCAAGATCAAGCACTGGATGCGCAACGCCCAGAAGCGCGACTTCGAAGACACCTGGCGCCACCTCGGACACCTCATCGCCACAATCGAGCCAAGCGAATGCCAGAACTACATCCGAAACGTCGGATACGGTTCCGTCTAAAACGGATATGCTCTAATCCCGGACAATCCCGGTTAATCCCGGCAAGCGCCGGCCGGAGATCGCTCCGCGGGTATTTCGCACCAGCCCCACGTCGATCCTGTCCCTCGGGCCGGGGTTGGCCGGGTTAACCATTTCCCTCAGGCGCCGGGCGCTCGCTCCGCTCGCTTGGCTACGCGCCTTCGGCGCGGCGCGCGGTCGCGCGCTCCGGGCTGCTGCGCAGCCCGGTTCCTGTCCATGGCAGACGCTTCGTCCGATACCGCGCAGCGCTGGCGGAGATGTGGCGGGAAAAACCGTTCAGGCGTCGGGCAGACGGTAGTCCTGGAACATCTCGCGTAGGCGCGATTTCTGGATCTTGCCGGTGGCGGTGAGGGGCAGCTCGTCGACCAGCACCACGTCGTCCGGCAGCCACCACTTTGCGACCCTGGCGGCGAGGTAGGCGTTGATGGTGTCCTTGTCGGGCGCGCAGCCGTCCCGCGGCACGACGACCATGAGCGGGCGCTCTTCCCACTTGGGATGGAAGACGCCGATGACGGCGGCCTGCTTCACATCGGGGTGGCCCACCGCCGCGTTCTCCAGGTCGATTGAGCTGATCCACTCGCCGCCCGACTTGATCACGTCCTTGGTGCGGTCGGTGATGCGCATGAAGCCGTGCTCGTCGAGGGTGGCGACGTCGCCGGTCGGGAACCAGCCGTCGCCGTCGAGCCTGTCGCCGCCCTCGCCCTTGAAGTAGCCGCTGGCGGCCCAGTTGCCGCGTACCCACATGTCGCCAAAAGTCTTGCCGTCGCGCGGGACCGGGGCGCCCGCGGCATCGGTGATCGCGAGCTCCAGGCCGAACTGCACGCGGCCCTGCTGGCTCAGCACCGCCTGGCGTTCTTCGTCGGTGAGTGCGTCGATGGCGGGCGTCGCGGTCGCCATGGTGCCGAGCGGCGAGGTCTCGGTCATGCCCCAGAGCTGGTGCACGGTCACGCCGTAGGGGTCGGCCAGCCGCTCGATCATCGCGCGCGGCACCGCCGAGCCGCCGATGGCGACCCGCTCCAGGCTCTCGACCTGCTTCCCGCTCTCGTCGAGGTGGTCGATCAGCATGGTGAAGACCGTCGGCACGCCCAAAGCGAAGGTCACCCCCTCCCCCTCGATCAGCTCCCGCAGGCTCCGGCCGTCCATCTTCGTGCCGGGCAGCACCAGGCCCGCGCCGGAGAGAGGGCCGAGGTAGGGCAGCGACCAGGCGTTGCCGTGGTACATCGGCGCGATCGGCATCAGCACGTCGTGGGCGGAGATGCCCATGGCGCTGTTCTGGCAGGCGGCCATGGCGTGCAGCAGAGTCGAGCGGTGGCTGTAGAGCACGCCCTTGGGATTGCCCGTCGTGCCCGAGGTGTAGCAGAGCGAGGACGCGGCGCGCTCGTCGAAGAGCGGCCAGTCGTAATCCTCGCTCTCGCCCGCGAGCAGGGTCTCGTAGCAGAGGACGCCCTCGAGCCCGGTCTCCGGCATGTGCGCCTCGTCGGTCATCACCACGACCTGCTCGACCGTGGTGAGCTGGTCCGCGATGCGCTCCACCAGCTCGACGAAGGTGAGGTCCACGAACAGCACCCGGTCCTCGGCGTGGTTGATGATGTAGACGATCTGCTCGGTGAAGAGCCGCGGGTTCACCGTGTGCAGCACCGCGCCCATGCCCGAGACGCCGTAGAAGAGCTCCAGGTGGCGGTAGCCGTTCCAGGCCAGCGTGCCGACCCTGTCGCCGTGCCCGATCCCGAGCCGCGCCATGACGTTGGCGACCCGCCGTGCACGCCGCTCGCACGCGGCGTAACCGTAGCGGTGGATCGGTCCCTCGACGGTGCGCGAGACCACCTGGCGGTCGCCGTGATACTCCGCCGCGTAACGGATCAGCGACGAGATCATCAGCGGGATCTCCTGCATCAGGCCGTGCATGGCTCCTCCCCTCGTGCGGTCGGCCGGGGCCGCGCGCCCCCCGCGCCATTATCGGCCGCAGCCGCGCCGGTCGAAAGACTTTCCCACTCCCGGCTGATATTCTCGCCGCGCCCGCAAGGGGGCGGCAGTTGTTCACGCTGCGGCGTGAGAGACCGGGGAGGAGAGGATCGTGAAACTGGAGGGAAAGACGGCGCTGATCACCGGCGGCTCCTCGGGAATCGGCGAGGCGATCGCGCTCAGGTTTGCGGCCGAGGGCGCGCGTATCGCGGTCGTGAGCTCCTCGAACCTGGCCAAGGCCGAGGCGGTAGTGGAGAGGATCGAGGCGGCAGGTGGCGCGGCGCAGGCCTTCGTCGCCGACGTGCGCGACGTGGATGCGGTCAAGGCGCTGGTCGGCGCCGTGAAGGACGCCTTCGGTCGCATCGACATCCTGGTCAACTCGGCCGGCATCTTCGAGCCGACGCCCATCGGCGAGACCTCGGAAGCCGAGTACGACGCCACCATGGACATCAACGTGAAGGGCACCTTCTTCGCGATCAACGAGGTGGCGCCGGTCATGATCGCGCAGGGCGGCGGCAAGATCGTGAACCTCTCGTCGGTGACGGGGGTGATGGGGTTCAAGACCTTCTCGGTCTATTGCGCGTCGAAGGCGGCGATCAACTACCTTACCCGCGCGCTCGCGCTGGAGCTCAGCCCCCACAACATCGCGGTGAACGCGATCCTTCCCGGCAACACGGCGACGCCGATGAACGTGAAGATCCGCACCGAGGCGCAGTTCGAGGAGATGCTGGAGGGCATGACCGCGGTCACGCCGAGCAACCGGACCTATTCGGAGGCCGACAACATGGCGTCTGCCGCGCTCTTCCTCTGCTCGGACGACGGCCGCGCCGCCCACGGCTCGCTCATGCTGCTGGACGAGGGCATCTCCTGCGGCCTCTGAGCGACGGCATGAGCGCGCCAAAGGCTGAGACGGTTCCGCCCGGCAAGCTCTACACGGTGATTACTCATCTCGCGATGGAGGCGCCGCCGGCGGTGAAGGCCCCTCCCCCGCCGGCACCCGGTATCACCCTCGAACGCCGGCAGACCATGCCGGTCGCCGACTACTTGCGTCTCTACCACGCAATCGGGGACGACTGGCTCTGGTGGAGCCGGCTGGCATGGGACGAGGCCGCGCTCGCGGCCTATCTCGCGGAGGAGGAGACGGAGGTCTACGTGGCCGAGGCCGACGGCGAGGAGATCGGCCTAATCGAGCTGAATCTGCGGCCCAGGCCGGATATCGAGCTGCGCTATTTCGGCGTGGTCCCGTCGTGGATCGGCAAGGGGCTCGGCGGCTGGCTGCTCGCCCACGCGCTCGCCGCCGCCGGGCGTCACCGTCCCCGCCGCATGATCCTCAACACCTGTACCCTGGACCATCCTGGCGCCCTCGCCTTCTACCAACGGCACGGCTTCGCCATCACCCACAGCGAGGTGGATATCGTGGACGACCCGAGGCTCACCGGCCTCCTGCCCCGCGACGCCGCCCCGCACATCCCGCTGGCGCGCCTTGCCGAGAGTCGATGAGGTGCGCTTGTCGCTCGGCACCCCTACTCGATAGATTGGACCCATGACGGATTCGAAGAGCGACGCGGCGGCGCAAGCCATCTGGACGGCCTGGAGCGGCCATCACCTAATCGACGGCCTGCCCGAGGCGTGCCGGCCGAGCACGACTGCCGAGGGCTACGCGGTGCAGGACGCGCTCGCGCGCCTCGCCGGCGCGCATTCGGTGGGCTGGAAGATCGCGGCCACCAGCGAGGCCGGCCAGAAGCACATCGGCGTGGACGGCCCCCTCGCCGGGCGCCTGTGGGAGAGCAAGCTGCACGAGAGCGGCACCAAGCTGCCCGCCGGCCACCTGCACATGTCGGTGGTCGAGGCGGAGTTCGCGTTCCGCTTGAGCGCGGACCTGCCGGGCGGGGACGGCGACTACACGGTGGACGCGGTGATGGACGCGGTGGCGGCGCTGCGACCGGCCATCGAGATTCCGGATTCGCGTTTCAGGGACTTCACCGTCGTGGGTGCCGCCCAGCTCATCGCCGACAACGGCTGCACCGAGTACTGCGTGCTGGGGCCGGAGGCGCCGGAGGGCTGGCAGTCGCGGGATCTGGCCGCCCATCCGGTCGCGGTCTCCATCGATGACGAGGAGGCGGCGTCGGGCAAGGGCGCGAACGCCCTCGGCGATCCGCGCATCGCGCTGACCTGGCTCGCGAACGACCGGGTTCGCCACGGCGTGCCGCTCGCGGCCGGCGACGTGGTCATCACCGGCACCTGCATCGTGCCGGCCAAGATCGCGCACAAGAAGCACGTGCGCGCGGATTTCGGGGCGCTCGGCGCGGTCGAGGTCGCGCTGGCCTCCTTCTAGAGCATATCCGTTTTAGACGGAACCGTATCCGGCGTTTCGGATGTAGTTTTGGCATTCGCTTGGCTCGATGGTGCCGATGAGGTGGCCGAGATGGCGCCAGGTATCCTCGAAGTCGCGCCTCTGCGCGTTGCGCATCCAGTGCTTGATCTTGGCGAAGGCCTGCTCGATCGGATTGAGGTCGGGTGAGTAGGGCGGGAGGAACCAGAGGCGGGCGCCGGTGCTGCGGATGGCTTGGCGGACCGCCTTGCTCTTGTGGCTTGCGAGATTGTCGAGGATGACGATGTCGCCGGGCTTGAGCGTGGGGACGAGCTCTTGTTCGACCCAGGCCTGGAAGCAGCGGGTGTTGATGGGGCCGTCGAAGACGCAAGGGGCGTCGATCCCGTCTGCGCGCAGCGCGGCGAGGAAGGTCATGGTGCGCCAGTGGCCATAAGGCGCATATGCCCTCAAGCGCCGGCCTCGCTGCGCCCAGCCCCTGAGCGGTGCCATGTTGGTCTTGATCCAGGTCTCGTCCACGAAGACCAGGCGGTCCGGGTCGAGGTGGCGCTTGAGCGCCTGCCAGCGCGCCCGTTTTCGGGCGACCGCGGCGCGTGCCTGCTCAGTGGCGAACAGAGTTTTTTTTGAAGCTCAGCCCCTCGCGCCTGAGGAAGCGCCAGATGGTGTCCCGGCTCACCGCGATCCCCGCAGCGGCCAGCAGGTCTCGAAGCCGGTCGATCGTCAGATGTGGCGTCTCGGCGACCAGCCTGTGAACCAGCTCCCGGTGCGGCTCCAGCAGCCAGGGGCGGTGACCGCCGACCTTGCCCGGCGCCACACTCCCCGTCGCCCGGTAGCGCGCCACCCACTTCGGCACCGAGGAGACGCTGACGCCGAAGCGCGCCGCCACCTGGCGGATCGGCTCGCCCGCTAAATGGGCCCGCACCACGCGCTCGCGAAGATCGCTCGAATAGGGTTGTGTCATCCATGCTGGCCTCCTTCACCAGTAGCCAGCTTGAATCACATTCCGTAACTAATGGGAATTCCTAATGATTCTCTCAATCTCGGATATGCTCTAGCCCGCATTTCTCACCAAGGTCGTGGTCTGCGTCGCTCCCAGGCGCGCCCGGGTGCGCCCCGTTTGACCCTCGCCTGCGGCGGTGAATAATCGGCGCCGACGCGCCGCAGGGAGACCGCAGTGGGCCGACTGGCGACCGACATCGGCGGGACCTTCACCGATCTCGTCTACTTCGATGAGGAGACCGGCGCGCTCAGCGTCGCGAAGTCGCTCAGCACGCCGGACGACCTCACGCGGGGCGTGCTCGACACCATCGATCAGGCGGCGCTCGACGCCGACGCCGTGGATTACTTCGTCCACGGCGGGACGACCGTCATCAACGCGATCACCGAGCGGACCGGCGCCAAGACGGCGCTGGTCACCACCGAGGGCTTTCGCGACGTGCTGGAGATCGCGCGCGGCAACCGCCCCGATCTCTACAACCTGCGCTACCGCAAGGAGGTGCCCTTCGTGCCGCGCCGGCTGCGCTTCGAGGTGCGCGAACGGGTGGACGCCAGGGGGCGCGTCCGGGTGCCGCTGCATCTGGAAGATCTGGACCGTGTGATCGATGTGTGCCGCGCCCAGGGGGTGGAGGCCATCGCCATCCAGTTCCTCCACTCCTACGCCGCGCCCGCGCACGAGGAGGAAGCGGCGGCCTACCTGCGCGAGCGGCTCAACGGCGTCGCGATCACCGCCTCCCACGAGATCACGCGCGAGTGGCGCGAGTACGAGCGCGCCAACACGGCCGTGCTCAACGCCTACGTGCAGCCCATCGTACAGCGCTACTTCGACACCCTGGAGGCCGGCATCGACAGGCTCGGGCTCGACTGCCCGATGATGGCGATGCAGTCGAACGGCGGCACCACGAGCTTCGGCTGGGCCAGGGAGCACCCGATCACGCTGCTGGAATCGGGGCCGGCGGCGGGCGTCAACGGCGCAGCCTTGATCGGCCGGCTCTGCGATGAGCCCGATGTGATCTACCTCGACATCGGCGGCACCACCGCCAAATGCTCCACCATCGAGGGCGGCGAGCCCAAGGTCACAACCGACTACCGGCTGGAAGCGACGCGCATCCGCTATGGCTACCCGGTGAGGGTGCCGGTGATCGACATCGTGGAGATCGGCGCGGGCGGCGGCTCCATCGCCTGGTTCGACGAAGGCGGCACGCTCTGCGTGGGCCCCCGCAGCGCAGGCGCCGATCCGGGACCCGCCTGCTACGGCCGGGGCGGCGCCGAGCCCACGGTGACCGACGCCAAGCTCATCACCGGCGTGCTCAATCCGGCGAACTTCGCGGGCGGGCAGTTCTCCCTCGAGGTCGGACTGGCCCGCAGCGCCATGGGCAAGATCGCCGACGGCTTGAGCTGCAGCGTCGACGAGGCGGCGGTCGCCGTGATCCGCCTGGTCGACGCCAACATGATCAACGCGCTCAAGCTGGTCTCTATCCAGCGCGGCCACGACCCGCGCGACTTCGCGCTGATGGTGGGCGGCGGCGGCGGCGCCATGCACGGCGCGAGCCTCGGTCGTGAGCTCGGCGTGAAGGAGATCGCGGTGCCACGCTACCCCGGCCTCTTCTCGGCCTGGGGCATGCTGGCGACCGCGCCCCGCCGGGACTTCATGCGCACCGCTCTCCAGCGCGCGGATACGCTCGAGATCGCGGACGTGCGCACGCTCTTCGCCGAGCTGTACGAGGAGGCGAAGCGTTACTTTGCGTCTGAAGGCGGGCGCGGCAGCTTCAGTGCCGCCTGCCATCTCGACATGCGCTATGGCGGGCAGGAGCATGCGGTGACGATCCCGATCGACCTCGACGGGGCGAGCCGCGAATCGATCCTCGACACGTTCCACGCCGCGCACGAGCGCGCCTACACCTTCCGCCTGGCGGACACGCCGGTCGAGCTGGTCACCTTCCGCCTCACCGCCACCGCCGATGTCGCCCGGCCGGAGCTGACGCCGTGGGCTGCCGACGGCCGCTCGGCAGACGCGGCGGCGCGGGAGGGGCGCACGGTCGATTTCGGCGAGGACGGCCGGCACGAGACCCGCGTCTACGATCGCGACCTGCTGCCGCCGGGCTTCGAGGCGTCGGGCCCGGTCATCGTCGAAGAGCCATCGTCGACGACCCTGGTCTGCCCCGGCCAGCGCGTCCGGGTGGACGATTTGGGTTTTCTCAGAATCACCGAGGTATAGGGCGGCGGTGACCGGGGCTGCCGCCATGCGCGCCATGGTCTATCGCGGCAATGGCCCCGCGCTCACCCTGGAGCAGCGGCCGATTCCCGAGCCCGGCGCGGGCGAAGTGCTGGTCCGTGTCTCGGCTTGCGGAGTCTGCCGCACCGACCTCCACGTGGTGGACGGCGACCTCACCGAGCCGCGGCTTCCGGTGGTGCCGGGGCACGAAATCGTGGGTCGCGTCGCGGCGCTCGGCGCGGGCGTGGAGCGGTTTCGCGAAGGCGAGCGCGTCGGCATCCCCTGGCTCGGCTGGACCTGCGGCACCTGCCGCTACTGCCGGAGCGGCCGGGAGAACCTGTGCCCGGACGCGCGCTTCACCGGCTACACCCTGGACGGCGGCTACGGCGACTACTGCATCGCCGACGAGCGCTACTGCTTCCCCCTCCCCGGCGAGCGCGACGACGCGTACTCGGCGCCGCTGCTCTGCGCCGGGCTCATCGGCTACCGCGCGCTGACGATGGCGGGCGATGCCGAACGGCTCGGGCTCTACGGCTTCGGCGCCGCGGCGCACATCATCGCCCAGGTCGCGCGGGCCCAGGGCCGCCGCGTGTTCGCCTTCGTCCGGCCGGGCGATGCGGCGGCCATCGATTTCGCCCTCAGCCTCGGTGCCGAATGGGCCGGCGCATCGGACGAAGCACCGCCGGAGGAGCTGGACGCAGCGCTGCTCTTCGCGCCCGTGGGCGCCCTGGTGCCCACCGCGCTTCGCGCCATCGCGCCGGGCGGGACCGTTGTCAGCGCCGGCATCCACATGAGCGACATCCCCGCCTTCCCCTACGAGCTTCTCTGGCGGGAACGGCACATCGTCTCGGTCGCCAACCTCACGCGGCGCGACGGCGAGGATTTTCTGGCGCTCGCCGCGCGGACAGACATCGAGATGCACGTCGAGCCCATGCCGCTTGCCGAGGCCAACACTGCGCTCGATCGCCTTCGCGCGGGCCAGCTCCAGGGCGCCGCCGTGCTCACGATGGACTGAAGTTCAGGACGGCACGCCCATCTGCGCCATCGTTGCCCGCGTGAGCTCGCTGTCGGGTTCGCGAAGCTGATCGGCCATGGTGAAGTGGTTGAAGCCGGGGAGCTCCAGCCGGCTGAGCGGGTAGCCGTGCGTCTCCCACACCGTCGCCATGGCGTCGGCCTGGCGCTCGTACTCCTTCGACTCGATATCGCCCGAGACCAGCACCAGCGGTGCTTCCACCGGGTAGCGCTGCTCGACCGGGCTATTGCGCCGCGCCTCGGCCGCGTCCATGCCAACCTTGTCGTTGAGATAGCAGAGCCGGATCGGCTCCAGGTCGTAGATGCCCGAGATCGAGACCGCGCTCTTCACGAGATCGGCCGGCAGGCCTGCACCGAAGGCGGGCCAGTCGGTGGCGAGCAGCATCGCGGCAAGGTGGCCGCCCGCCGATTGGCCGAGCGCGTGAATGCGCGCGGGGTCGCAGCCCAACGATGCCGCATTGCGCCAGACCCAGGCGGCAGCGGCCCGGTTCTGCCGCACGATCTCGTCCATCCGGTATTCGGGGGCGAGGCCGTAGTTGACGACCACGGTGCACACACCGTGGGGTCGGCATCCCTCGGCCACGAAGCTGTCGTGATGCTTGTCGAGCGAGTACCAGTAGCCGCCGTGGATCATGATCAGAATCGGGGCGTTGTGCTGCTCGGCCGGGAAGATGTCGAGGGTCTCGACCGGGAGATCGCCGTAGGCAACGTCCCGCCCGCCCGGAAAGGCTGCGCGGGTCTTCGCGCTCCAGTCCAGCCAACGGTCGAAATAGTCGACGTATTCGGGGATTCGCGCGCGGTTGTTGTACTGCGCGTCGAGCGCCGCCCGATCGTAGCTGCGGTAGATCGCCTCTCCGCTCATTCCGCCCTCACGACAACTGCCTCGCGGAAGTGTAGCCATTTTCCGCCCCGGGCATCGACCGCAGCCGGCTGGCGCACTAAATTGCGTTTCGAGAACAGCCAAAGCACACAAGAGGATTCGGCCCATGCAGCGCTTGCTCCGCGCAGCCGTTGCCGCCATGGCCGCGGCGGTGGCCTTCGCCGCGCTCTGGATCGGATCGCCGGCGGCTCAGGCCGCCTCCATCGGCGGGCCTTTCGAGCTCGTCGACCACACCGGGCAGACGGTCACCGAGGAGAGCTTCGACGACCGTTACCTGCTGGTCTACTTCGGCTACGCCTACTGCCCGGACGTCTGCCCGACGGAGCTGCTCATCATGGGTCAGGCCGTGGACGAGCTCGGCGAGCTCGGCGACGAGGTCCAGCCGCTCTTCGTCTCGGTCGACCCGGCACGCGACACGGTCGAGTACCTCGCCGAGTACGTGCCGACGTTCCACCCCCGCCTGGTCGGCCTGACGGGCAGCGACGAGCAGATCCATACCGCCGCCAAGGCCTACCGCGTCTATTACCGTCTCAACGAGCCGGATGAGGACGGCGCTTATCTGGTCGACCACACCTCCTACATCTACTTCATGGACCCCGATAACGACTACCTCACCCACTTCGTCTTCGGGCAAGGTCCGGAGAAGATGGCGGAGATCATGCGCAAGCACCTGGATTGAGCCGGCGGAGCAAGGCGGGCGAATGGCGGATTCGGGAGACGGCGCCGCCGTTGTCGTCGCAGCGCGGGAGCGCGAGGAACGCCTGCGCTCGATAACCCGGACCGCGCCGGACGCCATCGTCATCATCGACGAGAGCGGCATCATCGACACGGTCAACCCGGCGGCGGAGCGCCTGTTCGGCTATTCCAGTGCCGAGCTCGTCGGCCGCAACGTGAAGATCCTCATGCCCTCGCCCCAGCGGGAGGCCCACGACGCCCACCTCGCGCGCTATCGCGAGACCGGCGAGAAGCGCGTCATCGGCATCGGCCGCGTCGTGGTCGGCAGGCGCAAGGACGGGACGACCTTCCCCGCGCGTCTCGCGATCGGCGAGATCGAGCTCGACCAGGGGCGGCTCTTCACGGGGTTTCTCCACGACATCACCGAGCGGGAGAACATCCAGCGCCGCGCCGGCATCCTGCAGCAGGAGCTCATGCACGCGTCCCGGCTCTCCGCCATGGGCGAGATGGCGTCGGGGATCGCGCACGAGCTGAACCAGCCGTTGACGGCGGTCATGAACTACACGCGGGCAGCGCGGCGGCGGCTCGACCGCGCCGAACCGGACCCCGCATCCATCGCAGACCTCGTGGACAAGGCGGGCCAGCAGGCCGAGCGGGCTGCGGAGATCATCAAGCGGCTGCGGGGCTTCATCAAGAAGGACGAGAGCGAGCGCCGCCTCGAGCCGATCAACACTGTGGTGGAGGAGGCGGCGGCGCTGTCCCTGATCGGCGCGAGCGACCGCGACGTCGAGTTGATCTTCTCCCTGGACGATACGCTGCCGCCGGTCCTGATCGACCGCATCGAAGTGCAGCAGGTCGTGCTCAACATCCTGCGCAACGCGATCGAGGCGTTCGAGGGGCCGGGCGAGCGAAAGATCCGCATCGCGACCGGGGCAGCCAGCCCCCGGCAAATCCAGGTCGATATCAGGGACAACGGCCCCGGCTTGGCGCCGAGCATCGTGGACAATCCCTTCCGCCCGTTCCAGACCACGAAGGAGGACGGCCTGGGGATCGGCCTCGCCATCAGCCGCACGATCATCGACGCCCACGGCGGCCGGCTCTGGGCCGAGAACGCGCCGGAGGGCGGCGCCGCCTTCCATTTCCTGCTGCCGGTGCGAGGCCGGGCCGATGAATGACCGGGCCACCGCAGTCGCGGTCATCGACGACGACGACGCGGTGCGCGATTCCCTGAGCGCGCTATTGGAAGCCGCCGGCTACGACGTCGATACCTACGAGTCGGGGCGGGCCTTCCTGAACGCCCTGCCTCGGGCCGCGCCCGCCTGCGCCCTGGTCGACGTGCGGATGCCGGAGATGGACGGGCTGGAGTTGCAGCGGCGGCTGGCGGACTCGGCACCGTCGCTGCCCGTCATCATCATCACCGGCCACGGCGACATCGCGATGGCGGTGAGGGCGATCAAGGCCGGCGCCGTCGATTTCGTCGAAAAGCCGTTCACGGACCGCACCATTCTCGACGGCATCGCGCAGGCCTTGGCGTTGCGCGAGGAGACGCTGAGCCGCGAGGCGCAACGCCTCGACGTCGACCGTCGGCTCGACCGGCTGACGGCGCGCGAGCGCGAGGTCTTCGAACGGCTTGTCCGGGGCAGCTCCAACAAGGCCGTCGCCCGCGAGCTCGGTATCAGCCCGCGCACGGTGGAAGTGCACCGCGCCCGGGTGATGGAGAAGCTGCAGGCACCGAGCCTCTCGCATCTGGTCCGCATGGCCATGATCGCGCAGGTGGACATGGGCGATATCTGACCCCCATCACGCGGATGGATGCACTGCCCTTAAGGGAAATTCCTTACGCAACCACCCGAATTACATCGTGCGGCAAAAGACATCACATTCCCCGCCGCGAACCCGAAACGGACGCGGGGGGATTGTCCACGATGAGGGTTGCCGCGACCCATCCAATAGCCGATCCGGTCGATGCTCGCGCGCCCGACACGGCGTTCAGCCGGCTCGACGCGATCGGCGTGATCAGGCATCTCGCCCCCCACGAGTCGCTTGCGCTCGAAGGCGACACGGCCGATCGTCTTCACCGCGTGCTGAGGGGCACCATCGCCGGCTACAAGGCGACGGCGGACGGGCGCAGGCAGATCCTGACGTTCTTCTTCCCAGGCGATCTGGTGGGGCTCACCCAGGGCGAGCGCTACGCTTACAGCGCCGAAGCCGTCGATCACGCCAGTGTCCGCTCGGTCCCCCATGCGCGGCTGAGAGAACTTGCGGCGCAAACGCCGGCGCTGCAGGAGAGCCTGCTCTCGGCTCTGCGCCGGGAGGTTGCGGCGGCGCAGGAAAGGCTGCTCTGGCTCGGACGAAAGACGGCGCGGGAGCGCCTCGCCGGCTTCCTCCTGGAATGCGATGGCCGCATCGGACAGCGCGACAAGGAAGGGCGGCGCTCCGTCCCGCTGCCGATGAGCCAACTCGAAATCGGCGACTACCTGGGCCTCGCCTCCGAAACGGTGAGCCGGACTCTCGCCGACCTGGTGCGCGACGGCGCCATCGATATCGTGCGTCCTTTTGCCGGCGTCGTCATCCGCGACCGTCGCCGCCTCGAACAAGCCGCAGACGAAGGCGCGCCACCCGCCAGCGCCCGACCCTGAACCTGGGTAATCGCCCGGCGACGCCCGGCGGCTCTGGCCGCGTCCGGCCGAGTGATAGACTCGGGCGATGACCGCCCTTTCGCTTCGCCCACTGAGACCGCTTTCGATAGCCGTCTGCCTGCTCGCTCCGGCTGCCGCCTTGGCGGACTCCGACCCGCCAGCGCCGGCCGACGACCATGAGGTCGAACGCGGTGCCGCCATGGCCCTCCATCTCACGGCAACGCCGAACGCCGGCGCGGAGGGACAGTCCGTTCTACTCACCATGGCGGTGCAGGGTCACGCGTCGTCCCAATACCGGTTGGGGCTCATGCTCCTGGAAGGAGTGGTGTTGTCTCGCGGTTTAGCCCGATAGGAACTCGGGTTTTTTTCCCACATTGGGCTGCCGGTGAATTCCCCGGGATTGTGGCCGAGCGTGGGATGGGTGGACCTGGCGGCTTTGCGTCGCCGGGGCGGTTTCGTAGTCTCGGACTGACGAGGAACAACAAGGAAGAGGCCCGCACGGGCTGATCCCCGCCGGGCCATGGCCGGTTTGCAGCTTCGTTACGAGACGGGGCTTACCGGCGAGGAATACGTTAAGACCGAGGCGTGGCGCGAGGCAAGGCTTGAGCGCTGCCCGAATCACCCGCACGGCGGATGTTCCGTGGGCAGCCACGGCACCTACGGGCGGAAGACCCCGCCCGGTGCGAAGGTTCCCCGCTGGTATTGCCGTGAGAGCCATACGACGATCAGCATGCTGGCCGACTGCCTGTCGTCGCGGCTGCCGGGCACGCTCGACGATCTGGAAGCGGTTGTTGTGGCGGCGGAGAAAGCCGGCAGCCTGGAGGAGGCAGCGAACGAGGTGCGCTGCCCCGAGGACGAAGACGCGATCGAGCTTCCCGGCGCGATGCGCTGGGTGCGCCACCGGCTTCGCCTGGTCCACAACGTTCTTGTCCGTGTCATCGGCCTGATCCCCGACCGGCTGGCGGGCTGCGCGGCCACCATGGTGGCGGTTCGCGAGCGTCTCAACAGCGACAGCGCCTTGATGGCGCTGCGTGGCCTGGTGTCTGAGCAACTGCAGATGCTGCCCGCCCCATTGGGCTTCCAACCCCACGGAATCGGCACGATGAGTCGCAAGGCGGGCTTCCAACACTCGATGGGGCCTGATCCCCCTCCGGCGGCGGCGTAGCGTCATGGTCCCGGGGCCGAAGAGCCCCAGCAACGAGGACCATGACATGAAGGAATCCGACGACGACCTTCGCCAGGCGATCGCGCTGTTCCGATACGGCGTCATCGCCGATCTGGTGCATCTGCCGATGGGCGCCAAGGGCGTCGGCGACAAGCTTCGCGAGAAGGCGAGCCAGACCTATGCCATCCCCGGAACCGACCGGACCCGTGTCGCCGCCGACACCATGCGGGACTGGATCAGGCATTATCGCGATGGCGGCTTCGAGGCGCTCTACCCCAGACCACGTAGCGACCGCGGGAAGCCCCGGCGGCTGCCGGCCGAGGTCGCCGAGCGCCTGGTCACGCTGAAGGTCGACAACCCGACCTGGCCGGTGCGCGCGATCATCCGCGCGGCCGTCGAGGAGGGCATCGATCACCCGCTCGCTCCATCCACCGTGCACCGGCTGCTGAGCCGCGAGGGGCTGTTCGACGGCAAGCCGCCGGACGGCGCCGACCGCCGCCGCTTCGCCTTCCGGGACGCCGGCGAGCTGTGGATGAGCGACGTCATGCACGGGCCGAAGGTCCGGCACGGCCGGAGCCGACGCAAGACCTACCTGATCGCCTTCATCGACGACGCCACCCGGGTCGTGCCCTTCGCCGCCTTCGCCATGGCCGAGAGCGTCCAGGCCTTCCTGCCCGTGTTCAAGAACGCGCTGATCCGCCGCGGCCTGCCGCAGCGCCTCTATGTCGACAACGGCGCCGCCTACCGCTCCCGCCAGCTCGCCCTGATCTGCGCGAAGCTGGGCATCGTGCTGGTGCATGCCAGGCCGTATCAACCAGCGGGAAAGGGCAAGATCGAACGGTGGTTCAGAACGCTTCGCGCCGGCTGGCTCGCCCATCTCGATGCGCCGGTCCTGGACAGCCTCCAGACGCTCAACCGCAGCCTGTGGGCGTGGATCGAGGGCGAGTATCACAACAGTCCGCATCGCGGCCTTGAGGGGCGCACCCCGCTCGAGCAATGGGCACTCGCCTCGGCCGCGGTCCGCTACCCCGACGCCACGCTGGACCTCGACGATATCTTCCTCTTCGAGGCCAAGCGGCTGGTCCACAAGGACCGCACCGTCAGCCTGAACGGCCGCGTCTACGAGGTCGACGCCCTGCTGGTCGGCCACAGGGTGGTGCTGCGCTACGACCCGGATGCGCCGCCGTCGCGGCCGCTCGGCGTGGTGCACGACGGCAAGCCTGTCGGCCAGGCAACCCGCCTCGACGCCTACGCCAACACCGCGGTGAAGCGCGGCCACTACTCCAAGAAGATCGAACCCGACGACCCGGCCCCAGAGCCGCCGCCCTCGCCGCTCAAGATGCGCAAGTTCAAGGAGGACGACTGATGTACCAGCGCCACTTCGCCTTCACCCGCATGCCCTTCGAGACCGTGGCGGAGACCGACGAGCTGTTCGAATCCAGCGCGCGCCGCGAGGCCGAGGCCCGGCTCGGCCACCTCATCGAGCTCAAGGGCATCGGCATGCTCACCGGTGAGGTCGGTGCCGGCAAGACAACCGTGTGCCGGCATCTTACCGCCCAGCTCCACCCCGGCCTGTTCCGAGTCCACTACGTCTCGCTGACCACCGGCAACGTGCTCGACATGTACAAGTCCATCGCCTGGGAGATCGGCATCACCGTCGAGCGCTCGCGATCCTCGGCCCACCACGCGATCAGGACCGAGATCTCGCGCCTCGCGACCGAGGCCAGGCAGTTCCCGGTGCTGGTCGTCGACGAGGCCCATCATCTGCGCAACGACGTGCTGGAGGACCTCCGCCTGCTGACCAACTTCGCGATGGACTCCGAGAACCGCATGTGCCTGATCCTGGTCGGGCTGACCGAGCTCAGGCGGCGGCTGTCGATGGCGGTGCACGAATCGCTCTCCCAGCGCGTCGTCGTCCGCCACCACCTCACCGGCCTCGACCGCGACGAGGTCGAGGCCTATCTGACCCACCGCCTGCGCCTCGCCGGATGCGAGCTGCCGCTGTTCGAGGACGCCGCCGTCGAGGCCCTGTTCCAGGGAACCCGCGGCCTGCCGCGCCAGGTCAACCGCCTCGCCCACTACGCGCTGTCGGCCGCCGCCCTGGAGAAGGCGAAGACGGTCAACGCCGGCCACCTCCAGAATGCCATCGAGGAGCTCAAGCCGTGACCGGCACCGGGGACGCGGCGGCGAACGGCTTCCCGACGCGGGCGCCGGTGGAGCTGGAGGACCGGCCGCGCCAGCAGCAGTGGCTCATCGACGGGCTGTGGGGGCGCCAGGCGGTCGGCATCGTCGGCGGCGAGCCCAAGTGCGGCAAGTCCTTCCTGGCGCTCGACCTCGCCGTCGCGGTCGCCGCCGGCGTCCCCTGCCTGCGCCGCTTCGCCGCCGACGAGCCAGGACCCGTCCTGCTGTTCGCCGCCGAGGACGCCGGCCACATCGTGCGTGCCCGGCTCCAGGGTATCGCGAGCGCCGCAGGCGCCCGGTTCGAGAGCCTCGACATCGCAGTCATCGACGTGCCCGCGCTGCGCCTCGATCATCGCGCCGACCGCCGGCGGCTGGTCGAGACGGTGCAACGCATCCGGCCCCGCCTCGTCGTCCTCGACCCCCTGGTCCGGCTGCACGGCGTCGACGAGAACACCGTCGCCGAGGTCGCCCCCATCCTCGGCTTCCTACGCGACATCCAGCGCCGCTTCGGAGCCGCCGTCCTGCTCGTCCACCACGCCCGCAAGAGCGGCGCCACAAGGCCCGGCCAGGCCCTGCGCGGAAGCTCGGAACTGCACGCGTGGGGCGATTCGAATCTCTACCTGCGCCGACGCGACAGGCAGATCGTCATGACCGTCGAGCACCGCGCCGCCCCCGGCCTCAATGACATCGAGATCGAACTCGCCGATGACGGCAAGGGGCCCGCGCTGCGCCTCCGCCAAGTGGATACTGCCGAGGCCGCGCCCGAGCCCGAAACCGCCGAACGGCGCATCCTCAAGGCGCTCGCCGAAGCCGGGACGCCGCTGTCGCAGCGCCAGATCCGCGAACGCGCCGCGACCCGGCACAAGACCGTCGGCGTCGTCCTCAAAAAGCTCGTCCGCGAAGGACGCGTCCGGCACGACGCCGAGGGGCACTACGGCCTCGCCGCGGGCCAGGCCGAAAAGGCCTCCCCGGCCGCCAACGGCAGCCACCCCGACAACGCCCGGTTCCCGGTTCCCGGTTCCGCCCATCCCTAGGGGTTCGAGGGGGAACCGCTCACGGGAACCACCCTCGCAAACCGCTCGTCAGGCTCCGGCCACGACAAGGCGTCGAGCGATCGGCCCATGGCCGAAAGCTCCGCTTACGGCCATGGATGCACTCAGTCGGGCGGACGGCGGCGGGTCACCCGAAGGGCCGTAGCGCAGCGAAGGAGCCGCGTAGCGGCTTGACGCGCCGACGGCCGGCCGACACCCCCCCACCCCCTCTCTTCCTTCCGACAATGACCAAACAGCGTGGGAAATCCGCCTCGCCGCCGCGCGAAATAATCCGGCAAATCTGCGGTCAGCTAATCTGGGAAACAACAGTGGGCATCGGTCGCGACCGTGCGCAGGCCCTTCAATGGCTCGAACGCGCCGCATCCCAAGGCCACGAGGGCGCCCTCGTCCACCTCAATGGAATGGCCGCGGGCGGCGACGTGGCGGCACACCTCGCCCTCGGCTTGATCGCACGCGACCACGCCCGCGGCGGCAGGGCGGCCGTGCGCCACCTGCGCGTAGCCGCGGCGGCCGGCGAACCGCAGGGGCTGCTCGCGCTCGGCCAGCTCTACCGAGCGGGCGATGCGCTCGAGCCCGACGAGGCATACGCCGCCATTCTGCACCGCGCTGCCGCGGAAGCCGCCATGCAAGCGGTGCAGCGTGCGCGACAGGCAGCAACAGCCGGCATTCTCGGCCCCGGCTCCGACGAATGGCTGGAGGTCGCCGTTGCCCGCACGCGCGCCGCGCACGCCCTTCCTCCCGACCGTGACACCGATCGATCGGAGCTCTTCGCGCGCTACTGGGTCGGCCTGGCGCTCCTGGCGGGCGCCGGCACGATGGCCAACGCGCCGCGCGGCCTCGCCCACCATCGGGCTGCCGCCGAACGCGGTTTCGATCTCGCCGAGTACAGCTTGGGGCTGCTCTACGAGCGTGGCCACGGCCTGCCCCGCGATCTCGATAGCGCGCGCCACTGGTTGGCTCGTGCGACGGCCCACGGCCACCCGCTTGCCAGCATCGATCAACTTTGGATACTTGAGTAGTGCGCTAGCACCCAACAAATGAAAAAGTTCATCAGGTGAGCGAGTCAACAGTCATACTGCTAATGGCCGCAATGAGGCAGCATACGACCAATACGATGAACGGACATTTATCGGAACGGAGTACAAGAGATTGATGTCGCGGGTGCTCGGCCGTGATGGCACGCATGAGTTGGTCGCCCAGACCGATCGGCGCGGTAAACCGCTGCGAACCGTGATCTGCATGGAGACGGGGCTGGTTCGCCACGACCCCATCCCCAGCGACGCAGAGTTGGCACAGTTTTATTCTGCGGACTACCGAGTTGCCAACAAGGGGGCTGCGAAACCTCGTCGACGGCAAATACTCCGCAATTTTCGTCGTGTATCCAAACATCTGCACACATATGGTGATGTGCTGGATGCGCCAACTCACGTGCTGGATGTGGGGGCAGGATCGGGCGAATTTCTATTCATGATGCAGCGGCTTGGGAAAACCGTAAAAGGAATAGAGCCCAACGGCGCATATGCCGCGTACTGTCGCGAGGAACTCGGTCTGGACGTTCAGACTGCCCATCTGACCCCGGATCTGTTTGCGCCGGGACAGTTCGATTTTATTCGCATGAATCACGTGTTGGAACACCTGAACGATCCGGTAAAGTATCTTGGCCAGGTTGCTAGTTGGCTTTCTCCACAGGGACTGTTATATGTCGAGGTCCCGAATATAGAAGTGGACTGCCACCGGCGGACACGCGGCCGAATATTTCACTACGCCCACATCTACAATTTCAATCCTTGGACATTGCGCACCTGCGCTGGCTTGGCCGGCCTCACGGAAGCAACTGAAACCGCACAGCGATCGGCCGGCACCACCAACGTCTTCTTTCGTCGAGACGAGTCAGCCGCTCGGCTGACCAAGACGGAGAACCCTGAGAACGCGCGCCGCGTGCGCGAATCGATCCGCGCGCATTACGCTGGCGAATTCGGGAGACAACGGGTGTCGAAGCCGTTCGTCACGCTCGTCCGCCGGATGGAGGAGACGTTGACGGGACTGGCATTGGGTTCGCCCGCCGCGATCGGTGCGCACGCAGCGCGTAAATTCCTTACCGAGGCGAGTGGTACAAAGTAGGGATCGCGTTGCGGCCCAGGGCGGATTCTCTCGTCCCCACCCAGCGTCAACGGCCGGGCGTCACAGAGATCAACCGTCGCGGTGGGTGCGTTCGTGGCGCTCGTGGCGCTCCTGCGCCTCCACACTGAGCGTCGCGATGGGGCGGGCTTCCAGACGGCGGATGCTGATGGGCTCGGCGGTCTCCTCGCAATAGCCGTAGGAGCCGTCGTCAATCCGCTGCAGCGCCGCCTCGATCTTCGAGATCAGCTTGCGGGCACGGTCTCGGGTGCGAAGCTGGACAGAGCGCTCGGACTCGACGGCGGCGCGATCCCCCAGGTCGGGCTCCTGGCTGGTGTCGAGCCTGAGCTTTTCGAGAGTCGCGTCGGTCTCGTCGAGGATGTCCTGCCGCCACAATTCCAGCTTGCGCCGGAAATACTCCCGCATCTGCGGCGACATGAACTCCTCTCTGCTCGTTGGCCGGTACTTGGCCGGGAGCTCTACTTGCTTTTGCGCCACTGCCCTGCCGCTTCCCCCTCGAAATGGGCGCGGAGTATAAAAATGCACCGGCGCCTCGGCAAGCCATTCCGAAGCCCCTCCCCCGACCATGATAAAGATCTCGGCTTGGCGGCAATTGAGGCTCAAATACAACGAACTAGCTGTAATCACGGCATGACTCGGGGCGCCGCGCCCTCCACAAATGGCCGGCGGAACGTCACGCGGCTATCATGCCGGGGCCGCAGGCAGCGGACCGCGGGCGAGCGGAGAGAGGACAGAGATGGTCGATGGCCTTGCGCCGGGCGACTGGGTGAGGAACCCGCAGGCGCCGGACTGGGGGCTCGGGCAGGTCCAGTCGGTGATCGGCGAGCGGGTGACGGCCAACTTCGAGAATGCGGGCAAGCGCCTGATCAACGCCGCCGTGGTCAGCCTCACCAAGGTGGAACCGCCCACGCCGCCGGACGAAGACCCTTTCTGAACGCCCCGCCGCGCCCCCCCCTTGCGATACCGCGCGCCGGGACCGACATTCAAACTAAGTCTCGACCGTCGACCGGCTAGGTGTTAGGCAACGGGGCGGTTGATTGCGCCGCCGCCGACCGATTTGGTCGGACCACCATCGTCGGAGATCGTGAGTGGCCCTACAGGCCGGAAATCAGGCACCCAGACACCCGGGCAGCGGGCGGCGCAGGGCGCGTTACACCGAGAAGGGCCGGCAAGTCGATCCCGCGGCGCAGGCGGATATTCGTGCGCTGCTGGGGGACGAGCCGCGACGCCGCGACCTGCTGATCGAGCACCTGCACAGGATCCAGGACCGTTACGGCTGCCTCTCCGCCCGCCATCTCGCGGCACTCGCGGCCGAGATGCGCCTTGCCATGGCCGAGGTCTACGAGGTCGCGACCTTCTACGCCCACTTCGATATCGTGATGGAGGGCGAGAGCCCGCCCCCGCCGCTGACCGTCCGGGTCTGCGACAGCCTCACCTGCGAATGTCTCGGCGCGCCTGCGCTGCTGGAGGCCCTACCTGACGCGGCGGGCGATGCCGTGCGGGTGGTGCGGGCGCCCTGCATGGGCCGCTGCGAGGAAGCGCCGGTGGCCGAGGTCGGCCATCGCCACGTCACCGGGGCGACCGTCGATTCGATCCTTGCCTGCATCAGGGGAGCGGACCATTCGCCGGCCAATCCGGCTTACGTCGATTTCGAGGCTTACGTCGCGGACGGCGGCTACGCCGTGCTCAAGGAGTGCCTCTCGGGCGCGCGCGCCGTCGGCGACGTGATCGCGGCGCTGGAGGAGAGCAACCTCAAGGGCAAGGGCGGCGCGGGCTTCCCCACCGGGCGCAAGTGGCGCTTCGTCCGTGCCGAGGCCGGCCCCCGGCTGATGGCGGTGAACGCGGACGAAGGCGAGCCCGGCACCATCAAGGACCGGGTCTACATGGAGCAGGACCCGCATCGCTTCCTCGAAGGCACGCTGATCGCCGGCTGGGCCGTCGAGGCGGCCGAGTGCTACATCTACCTGCGCGACGAGTATCCTGGCATCCGCGAGGTGCTGCTGGAGGAGATCGCGAAGCTCGACGCCGCAGGCCTCACGGAGCACACCAAGCTTATCCTCCGCCGGGGCGCGGGCGCCTACATCTGCGGCGAGGAGTCCGCGATGCTGGAGAGCATCGAGGGCAAGCGGGGCGAGCCCCGGCACAAGCCCCCCTTCCCCTCCCAGGTCGGCCTCTGGGGCAGGCCCACGCTCATCAACAACGTCGAAACGCTGCACTGGGTGCGCGACATCCTTGAGCACGGCCCGCGCTGGTTCGCAGGCGAGGGCCGCAACGGGCGGTCCGGCTTTCACAGCTTCTCTGTGTCCGGCCGGGTGAAGGAGCCCGGCGTCAAGCGCGCGCCTGCCGGCATCACCATGAACGAGCTGCTGGCGGAATACTGCGGCGGCATGGCCGAGGGCCACACCTTCCGTGCCTACCTGCCGGGCGGCGCCTCGGGCGGCATCCTGCCCGCCTCGATGGCCGACCTGCCGCTCGACTTCGGCACCCTCGAGGAGCACGGCTGCTTCATCGGCTCGGCTGCGGTGGTGGTGCTTTCCGACAAGGACGACTTGAAAGGCGCGGCCCTCAACCTGATGCGCTTCTTCGAAGACGAAAGCTGCGGGCAGTGTACGCCCTGTCGTGTCGGTTGCGAGAAGGCGGCCGGGATGATGAGTAACGGCCACTGGGATGCGCCGCTCCTGCGCGAGCTGAGCGCCGCGATGGCCGATGCCTCGATCTGCGGGCTGGGTCAGGCGGCGCCGAACCCGCTGCTCTCCATCCTGCGCTACTTCCCGGAGGAGCTCGCATGAGCGACGTGATCCGCTTCACCCTCGACGGCCAGGCGGTCACCGCACAGCCGGACGAGACCATCTGGCAGGTCGCCAAGCGGAACGGGATCGACATTCCCCACCTCTGCTACACGCCCGAGCCCGGCTACCGGCCGGACGGCAACTGCCGGGTCTGCATGGTAGAGATCGAAGGCGAGCGCGTGCTCGCGGCTTCCTGCATCCGCAAGCCGGCGGACGGCATGGTGGTCCGCGTCGATGCGGAGCGTGCGGTCCGCTCCAGGGACATGGTGATGGAGCTGCTGCTCGCCGATCAGCCGCCGCCCGAATCCAGCCACGACCCGTCCTGCGAGCTGTGGGATTGGGCGGGGACCATGGGGCTCTCGACGAGTCGCTTCGAGCCGCGGCAGTCCCCTGCCCCCGACCTCACCCATACAGCGATGGCGGTGAACCTCGACGCTTGCATCCATTGCACCCGCTGCGTGCGTGCCTGCCGCGAGGTGCAGGTCAACGACGTGATCGGCATGGCGGGCCGGGGGGCGCGCAACAAGATCGTCTTCGACTTCGACGACCCCATGGGCGAGAGCACCTGCGTCGCCTGCGGCGAATGCGTGCAGGCCTGCCCCACCGGCGCGCTGATGCCGGCCAAGGAGGTGGGCAAGGAGACGCCGGCCAAGCAGGTCGACAGCGTCTGCCCCTATTGCGGCGTCGGCTGCCAGCTCACCTTCAACGTCAAGGACAACAAGATCCTCTGGGTGGACGGCAGGGACGGCCCGGCCAACCACGGCAGGCTATGCGTCAAGGGCCGCTTCGGCTTCGACTACGTGAGTCACCGGCACCGGCTGACGACGCCGTTGATCCGCCGGGAGGACGCGCCCAAATCCGCCGACATCGACATCGACCCGGAGAATCCCTTCACCCATTTCCGCGAGGCTAGTTGGGACGAGGCGCTCGACCGGGCGGCGGCGGGTTTGCGGCAGATTCGCGACCGGCACGGACCCGGCGCGCTCGCCGGCTTCGGCTCCGCCAAGGGATCGAACGAGGAGGCCTATCTCTTCCAGAAGCTCGTGCGTGCGGGCTTCGGCACCAACAACGTCGATCACTGCACCAGGCTCTGCCACGCCTCGTCGGTAGCGGCGCTGCTGGAATGCATCGGCTCCGGCGCGGTCACCGCGAGCTTCAACCAGGTCGAGCATTCCGACGTCATCATCGTGATCGGCGCCCAGCCCACCGCGAACCATCCGGTGGCCGCGACCTTCTTCAAGAACGCGGCGAAACGCGGGGCCAATCTGATCGTGATCGACCCCAGAGGCTCGGCCCTCTCCCGCCACGCGAGCCACTTCCTCCAGTTCAAGCCCGGCACGGACGTGGCGCTGCTCAACGCGCTAATGCACGTCATCGTCGAGGAGGAGCTTTACGACCGGCAGTACGTCTCGGCCCACACTGAAGGCTTCGAGCAGCTCAGAGCCCACCTCAAGGACTACGCGCCTGAGGAAATGGGGCCGGTCTGCGGCATCGAGCCCGACGTGCTTCGCGAGGTCGCGCGCCTCTACGGGCGGGCCGAAGCGGCGATCATCTTCTGGGGAATGGGCATCTCCCAGCACATCCACGGCACCGACAACGCGCGCTGCCTGATCTCGCTCTCGCTGATCTCCGGCCAGGTGGGCCGCCCCGGCACCGGCCTGCACCCGCTGCGCGGGCAGAACAACGTGCAAGGCGCCTCCGACGCCGGCCTCATCCCGATGATGTACCCCGACTACCAGCGGGTGTCGGACCCCGAGCCACAAGCAAAATTCACGGAGTTCTGGGGCACCGAACTCGACCCGAATGCCGGCCTCACCGTGGTGGAGGTGATGAACGCCGCCCACGAGGGCCAGGTCAAGGGCATGTACATCATGGGCGAGAACCCGGCGATGTCGGACCCCAACCTGCGGCACGTACGCGAAGCCCTCGCCTCGCTCGACCATCTCGTCGTCCAGGAGCTCTTCCTGACCGAGACGGCGTGCTACGCCGATGTGGTGCTCCCTGCCTCCGCATGGCCGGAGAAGGACGGCACCGTCACCAACACCAACCGCCAGGTCCAGATGGGACGCGTCGCACTCATCGCGCCCGACGGCGTCAAGCAGGACTGGTGGATCATCCAGGAGATCGCGCGCCGCATCGGGCTCGACTGGAACTATGGCGGCCCGGCCGATGTCTTCGCCGAGATGAAGGGCTGCATGCCCTCCCTCGACAACATCAGCTGGGAGCGGCTGCGGCGCGAAGGCGGCGTGACCTACCCTTGCGAGGGCGAGGACGAGCCCGGCCAGGACGTGATCTTCGAGGACGGCTATCCGACGCCGAGCAAGCGCGGCAAGCTCGTGCCCGCCGGGATCGTGCCGCCGGACGAGACGCCCGACGACGAGTTCCCAATGGTGTTGACCACGGGCCGGATGCTCGAGCACTGGCATACGGGCGCGATGACCCGGCGCGCCACGGTGCTCGACCACCTGGAGCCCGAAGCGGTCGCCCATCTCGCGCCGGCGGAGCTGGAGCGCATGCACATCGAGCCGGGCGCGCCGATCACGATCGAGACCCGGCGCGGCGCCATCGGCCTTCGCGCCCGCGCCGATGCCGGAGTGCCTGCCGGCGTGGTCTTCGTCCCCTTCTGCTTCGCTGAGGCTGCCAGCAACATGCTGACCAACCCGGCCCTCGACCCCTTCGGCAAGATTCCGGAGTTCAAGTATTGCGCCGCCCGAGTCACCCCGGTGGAAGCCCCGGCCGAGGCGGCTGAGTAGCACTTGGCGCGAATACCGTCGCGGCGCTGCCCGGCCGCCTGAGGCTGCCGGTCCGGCCACCCAAACGCCCCGCACCATGGTGCGGTACACAATACGCGCCGCAGGCCCCAGTATCGCGCTATGAGGAGCCAGAGAGCACGGGCCGGGGCGGGCGGAGTCCGCATAAGCGGGCGCACGTCGCCGGGTAGGCTGATTCCCGCGCTTCGCGCCGACACCGTCCGCCACTATCGAGGATGGCGGCCGGCTTTAGAGCATATCCGAGATTGAGAGAATCATTAGGAATTCCCATTAGTTACGGAATGTGATTCAAGCTGGCTACTGGTGAAGGAGGCCAGCATGGATGACACAACCCTATTCGAGCGATCTTCGCGAGCGCGTGGTGCGGGCCCATTTGGCGGGCGAGCCGATCCGCCAGGTGGCGGCGCGCTTCGGTGTCAGCGTCTCCTCGGTGCCGAAGTGGGTGGCGCGCTACCGGGCGACGGGGAGTGTGGCGCCGGGCAAGGTCGGCGGTCACCGCCCCTGGCTGCTGGAGCCGCACCGGGAGCTGGTTCACAGGCTGGTCGCCGAGACGCCACATCTGACGATCGACCGGCTTCGAGACCTGCTGGCCGCTGCGGGGATCGCGGTGAGCCGGGACACCATCTGGCGCTTCCTCAGGCGCGAGGGGCTGAGCTTCAAAAAAACTCTGTTCGCCACTGAGCAGGCACGCGCCGCGGTCGCCCGAAAACGGGCGCGCTGGCAGGCGCTCAAGCGCCACCTCGACCCGGACCGCCTGGTCTTCGTGGACGAGACCTGGATCAAGACCAACATGGCACCGCTCAGGGGCTGGGCGCAGCGAGGCCGGCGCTTGAGGGCATATGCGCCTTATGGCCACTGGCGCACCATGACCTTCCTCGCCGCGCTCCGCGCAGACGGGATCGACGCCCCTTGCGTCTTCGACGGCCCCATCAACACCCGCTGCTTCCAGGCCTGGGTCGAACAAGAGCTCGTCCCCACGCTCAAGCCCGGCGACATCGTCATCCTCGACAATCTCGCAAGCCACAAGAGCAAGGCGGTCCGCCAAGCCATCCGCAGTACAGGCGCCCGCCTCTGGTTCCTCCCGCCCTACTCACCCGACCTCAACCCGATCGAACAGGCCTTCTCCAAGATCAAGCACTGGATGCGCAACGCGCAGAAGCGCGACTTCGAGGACACGTGGCGCCATCTCGGCCACCTCATCGGCACCATCGAGCCAAGCGAATGCCAAAACTACATCCGAAACGCCGGATACGGTTCCGTCTAAAACGGATATGCTCTAGTCAGGACTCCCACTTCTCCCGTGGCATCCCACTTATCCCGTGGAATCCCACTCATCCCGTGGAATCCCACTCATCCCGTGGAATCCCACTCATCCCGTGGAATCCCACTTATCCCACGGAATCCCACCTATCCCACGGAATCCCGCTTATCCCGTGGAATCCCACTTATCCCGCTTAATCCCGCTTAATCTCGGAAAGAGCACGATGCCGTCTCATCCCTGCCCAGGGCGTGACGCAGGCCGCGGCGGCGCTGAGAAATCCGAGGCGGGGCGGCGCCCGTTCGCTCGTTTAAGACGGCACGCTCCGGCCGGAGAGCGGCACGACCGTCGTGGAGACCGGCTCGGGGGAGTCGTCTTCGTCGGGTTCTTCGGCGGCATCGGGTGGGTCGTCGCCCTCTCCTTCGAGCGGCAGTTGAGCGCCTGCCCCCTCTGCTGACGGATCGACGTTCTCCAGCAAGCCGGCGGCCTCCAGCTCGTCGACGCCGGGGAGGTCGTCGAGGCTCTCCAGGCCGAAGTGCTCCATGAATGCCGGCGTGGTGACCCAGGTGACGGGACGGCCGGGGGTGCGCCGGCGCCCCTTGGGCGCGATCCAGCCGGCCTCCAGCAGGATGTCGAGCGTACCCCGCCCCAGGTGAACGCCGCGAATCTCCTCCACCTCCGCCCGCGTCACCGGCTGGTGGTAGGCGATGATCGCAAGCGTCTCCAGCGCCGCGCGCGAGAGCCGCCGTCGGACGACGCGATGCTCCGCCAGATGGTCGGCCAGGTCCTGGGCGGTGCGGAAGCTCCAGCCGCCGGCGACCTTCACGAGCCGGATGCCGCGGTGCTCGTAGAAGGCCGCGAGCGCGGCGAGTTCGCCTTCGACATCGGTGCCCTCCGGCACCTGCGCCGCAAGCGTCGCGGCATCGATCGGTCGGCCGGCCGCGAAGATCATGGCCTCCATGATGCGGCGCGCGTGGGCCGCACGCTCCTCGTCCTCGGTGGGCTCTGCGGACAACATCGACTCGGGTGGATCGATCATGGCTCTTCCCGCCTCCGGCGGAGATAGATCGGGCCGAACGGCTCCATCTGGCGTAACTGCAACCGCCCCTCGCGCGCGAGCTCTAGGGACGCAGCGAACGTGCTCGCGAGGCCCGAGCGGGCGGCCGCTTCGCTCTCGGGACCGGGGCTGCGGGGCAGGAAGCGCGCGAGCGTCTCCCAGTCCGGCGTGCTGCCCAGCAGCTCGGAGAGGCGCTTGTAGGCCTCTTCCATCGAGTGATAGGCGCTGAGCTCGATCAGCAGGCCGCGGGGCTTGCGCCGGATGCGGTGGGCAGCGTAGGCCCGCAACAGCTCGATCAGCGTGCTCTCGTGAAGCGCCTCCTCATGCACCGGCAGGCCCTCGGCGGCGCCGGCGGCGAAGACGTCGCGCCCGAGCTGCGGGCGGTCCATCAGCGTGGCCGCAGCGTCGCGCATCGCGGCCAGGCGACGCAGCCTGAAGGCGAGCGCGGCCGCCATCTCGGGCCCGCTCGGCTCCTCGTCGTCGGTCTCCTCGTCGGGCAGGAGCAGGCGCGACTTGAGGTACGCGAGCCACGCCGCCATCACCAGATAGTTGGCCGCGAGCTCGAGGCGAAGCCGCCGCGCCTGCGCGACGTAGTCCAGGTACTGCTCGGCAAGCGCCAGGATCGAGATGCGCGCGAGGTCGACCTTCTGGTTGCGGGCGAGCGTGAGCAGGAGGTCGAGCGGCCCCTCGAAGCCGTCGAGATTGACGATCAGCGCGGGCTCGTCGCCGGCGGCACGAGAATCACGCACGGCCGCGCCCTCCGCGCCCGCGCCGTCTTCGAACGGTGTCAGATCGACCATGACACCAACGCCTCCACGCCGAACAGTTCGACGATCAACTCGAAGCCCGCTGCCGTCGGCGGTAGCACGATCGCGGCCAACGGGTTGAATGCGCTGCCGAACTCCGCCGCTATCAGCGGCACGACGAAGAACACGGCCAGCACGGCAACTATACCGAAGCGTTCGAGTCGCGCGAAACGCTCAGCATGGCGCGGTGGCAGCAGCCCGTGCACCACGCGGCCGCCGTCGAGAGGCGGCACCGGCAGCATGTTGAAGATGGCCAGCACCAGGTTGATCACGATGCCGAGGGTGAACGTCACTTGCCACCACTCCGCCAGCGATGGCGGAAACGCCGTCGCGGCGTGGAGCAAGACTGCCGAGACGCAGGCCAGCAGGATGTTCATCCCCGGCCCCGCCAGCGCCACAAGCACCATGCCGCCGCGCGGGTTGCGGAGCCTGGCCGGATTGACCGGCACGGGCTTCGCGAAGCCGAAGATGAAGGGTGCGCCGAGGGCGATCAGCGCGCCCGGCAGCAGAATGGTGCCCACGGGATGAACGTGCTTGATCGGATTGAGCGTGACCCGGCCGAGTCGCTTCGCCGTGTCGTCGCCGAGCTTGAGCGCGGCCCAGCCGTGGGCGGCCTCGTGCAGCGTGACGGCGAAGAGCACCGGTATGACCCAGACCGATGCGGCAAGGATCCACGCCTCGATCACCGGGTCGACACCCGGGCCAGAAGGGCCTCCAGCTCGCGGCGGCCATCGGCCTCGTCGAACGAATCGGGTTCCCGGCGCGCGGACTGCATGCGGTCGAACCGCTCCTGCGCGCGGCCGGCGAGCCGCGGCACCGCCGCCACGACCTCCTCCATTTCGTCGCGTTTGCCGTTGCAGTGCAGGGCCAGGTCGCAGCCGGCCGCAAGCGCGGCAGCGGCCCGCGCGCCGACAGGCCCGGTCAGCGCCCCCATGGAGAGGTCGTCGCTGAAGAGCAGGCCGTCGAAACCGATCGCGCCCCGTACGGCCTCCTCGATCACGGCCCTGGAGAGCGTGCCCGGTCGCTCCGCGTCGAGTGCGGTGTAGCAGACATGGGAGGTCAGCCCCGCCGGCGCGTCGCGCAGCGCCTGGAACGGCACGAAGTCGTGGGCGCGAAGCGAAGCGAGCGATGCGTCGACGCGGGGCAGAACCGCGTGGCTGTCGGCGGCCGCCCGGCCGTGTCCCGGCAAGTGCTTGATCGCCGGCACGACGCCGCCTGCGCGCACGCCGTCCGCGACTGCGCGTCCCAGCCGGATCACCGTGTGCGGATCGGCGGCGAACGAACGGTCGCCGATTACCGCGCTGGCTTCGACGAAGCGGAGGTCCAGCATCGGGACGCAGTTGAGCGTGATCCCGAGTGGATAGAGGTCCGCCGCCACCAGGCGGGCGCTCAGCCAGGCCGCGCGCTCACCGGCAGCCCTGTCGATCCCGGCCAATGCACCGAGAAGCGCCGGCGCCGGCGGCACGCGCCAGTGCGGCGGGCCGAGGCGGGCCACCCGGCCGCCCTCCTGGTCGATCAGCACCGGGGCGTCTGGCCGCGCAATCGCATCGCGCAGCGACGCGACCAGGGCCCGCACCTGCTCCGGACTCTCGCAGTTGCGCTTGAACAGGATGAAGCCCGCCGGATCGGCGTCGGCCATGAAGCGATACTCGCCTGCGTCGAGCGCCGTGCCCGCGCAGCCAAGCACCACCGCCCGCGGCGCGGCGTGCAGCGTCACGTCCGCCTCAATCCCGGGGTACGAAACAATCGAGCCCGCGCGCCTTCAGCTGCCCACAGACCCGCTGCGCCGCAGCCTGGTCGCTGAGCGGGCCGGCGCGCAGCCGGTACGTGATGCCGCTGGCGCCGCTGTCGACCGGCATGATCAGCGGGCTGAGGCCGATCAGCACGTCCTGGTGACGGCGGCGCAGGTTCTCCCAGTGGGCCTCCAGCGGCCCTCTGGAGTTGGCGGCACCGAGCTGGACATAGCGCCAGGTGCGGGAGTCGGATTGCACCGACGCAGTCTCTCGCGGGGCGGCGGCGGTCTCGCGCTCGGCCGGCGCTGCCCCGGCGATGCGCGTCGGCTTGTAGGGCGGCAGCGGCACCGGGTCAGGGTCCTCCGCAAGCACGGGCTGGGACGGCGCCTCGCGCTCCAGCAAGTCCTCGATCAGGGCCAGCGTTTCGGGCTCAAGCTCCGGCAACGCGTCGTCCGCGACCTCCGGACCGGCGTCCGTCATGGCCGGCTCGCCGAGAGCCGGCAGCGTGGATTCCTCGATTCGAGCAGCCGCCAGCGTTCCGGGCTTGGGCGGCGGCGGCAGCGGGATCCCGTCGATTTCCAAGGGCTCCGGTTCAAGCGGAGCCGCATCCTGGACCGGGGCCGGTTCGGCAGGCGCTTCAAGTTCCATAGGCGCCTGGGCTTCCGCCGGCGCCTCGGGTTCCGTCAAGGGCTCTTCCCGGATCGCTGCGATTTCGGGCACCTCGGGCTCGGCCGGCGCCGCTTCCTCGATCGGCGGGGGCGCCTGCCGGTCGACGACGCCCGCACCCGGCTGCTGCGTCGCGACCTCGTTCGCCGCACCGGATGCCGCAACCGCAAGCTCTTCGGCGCGGTCGGGCTCGGGCGACGGCGGGCTCATGGGCTCCTCCGGCGGCGGCAGAATCCGCTCAGGCGCTTCCTCGGGATCGGCCGTCGTCAGCGTCTCGTAGATCAGCGTGCCCTGGTTCGGGATTTCCATGCCGCCCGGATCGTCGGGTCGGACCTTCCAGGGCTCTGCCGATGCGGTAATGAGCGGCACCGAGGTCTCGTCGGGGGACGAGGACCCGCCCCCCATACGATCCGTCACGGCCCATGCGCCGCCTGCGAGCACCGCAGCGCCCAGGAGGAGCCACACCGGGAGCAATCGGGGGCGCCTGCTCTCGGCCCGTTCCTCAGCGGCAGGCTCCGCCGGCTCTTGCTGATCCTGCGGCTCTTGCGGGCCCGGCGCGTCGGGCGCCGACGGGGCCTCGGGGCCGTCTTCGCCGCTCATCGCATCTCCTGCACCGGCTCGACTCCGAACAGCGCCAGCCCCTCCGCAATAACGATCTTGACCGCACTGATCAATGCGAGCCGGGCGCGCGTCTCGTCGGTCCGCTCGCCATCGACAATGCGAAGCCGGGAGTCGTCCTTGCCCCTGGTCCAGAACAGGTGAAAGTCGGCCGCAACGTCATGCAGGTGGAAGGCGATACGGTGCGGCTCGTGGGCAAGCGCGGCGCCGGCCAGCACACGCGGCCACTGGCACAGCCGCCGGATCAGGTCGAGCTCGGCCGGATCGCCCAGGCACGAGAGATCGGTTCGGGCGAGAGCGGCGGGCGTGAGCTCCGCTTCAGGCACGATGTCCGCTCCGCGGCGCAGCGCCGAGCACGCCCTGGCGTGGGCGTACTGAACGTAGAAGACCGGGTTGTCGCGCGACTGCTCCAGCACCTTGCGAAGGTCGAACTCGAGCGGAGCGTCGTTGCGGCGCGTCAGCATGATGAAGCGGACCACATCGCGCCCGACCTCGTCGACGACATCGCGCAGCGTCACGAAGCGCCCGGCGCGCTTCGACATGGCCACGGGCTCCCCGCCGTCCAGCAGCTTCACCATCTGACAGATTTTCACGTCGAGGGTCGCCGAATCGTCGGAGAGCGCGGCGACGGCGGCCTTCATCCGCTTGACGTAGCCGCCGTGGTCGGCGCCCCACACGTCGATCAGGTCGTCGAAGCCGCGCTCGATCTTGTCGCGGTGGTAGGCGATGTCGGTGGCGAAGTAAGTCCAGGTGCCGTCGGACTTTCGGAGCGGGCGGTCGGTATCGTCGCCGAATGCGGTGGCGCGAAAGAGGTCTTGCTCGCGCGGCTCCCACTCCTCGTCTCGCTTGCCCTTGGGTGGCTCCAGCACCCCGCGATAGATCAGATCGCTCGATTCCAGGGCGGCATACGCGTCATCGACCCGGCCTTCGGCGACCAGCGCGCGCTCCGAGCTGAACACGTCGTGCCGCACGCCGAGCGCGTCCAGGTCGTCTCGTATGAGGTCCATCATGGCGTCGATGGCGAAGCTGCGGACCTCCGGCAGCCAGACCGCTTCGGGCTCCTCCAGCCAGCGCCGGCCGTCGCGGGCGGCGAGAGCTGCGCCCACGGGAACCAGATAGTCCCCCGGATAAAGCCCCTCGGGAATGGCGCCGATGGTCTCGCCGCAGGCCTCGCGGTAGCGGGTATGGACCGAGCGAGCGAGCGTATCGACCTGCGCGCCGGCGTCGTTCACGTAGTATTCCCGCGTCACGGCGAAGCCCATGTGCGAGAGCAGGTTGGCGAGCGCGTCGCCCACCACCGCTCCCCGTGCGTGGCCGACATGGAGCGGGCCAGTGGGGTTGGTGGAGACATATTCGACGTTGATGCGCCGCCCTTGACCCAGGTCATCGGCACCGTATCCGGAACCGGTGACGAGCAGCTCGGCCAGCCGCTCCCACCAGAAATCGTTGGTCAGCCGCAGATTGACGAAGCCGGGGCCGGCCACTTCGGCCGAGCGACATTCCGCGCGCAACAGCAGCCGCTCCGCCAGATGCTCGGCGATCTCGCGCGGCTTGCGGCGCGCCTGCTTGGCGAGCACCAGCGCCGCATTGCAGGCCGCATCGCCGTGCTCCGCCTCGCGCGGCGGCTCGACCAGGACCGCCGAGAGATCGAGCCCCACGGGCAACGCGCCGGCACTGCCCAGTTCTTCAATCTCTTCGCGAATGACACCCGTCAAGTAGCTGAAAACATTCATCTCCACAGCACCGTATCGAAGAGATTGCGATGTTCCTGAATGGCGAAACGGTCCGTCATTCCGGCGACGTAGTCGGCAACTACCCGCGCCGTACTCAGCGTGCGCGGACCGTCGCACCGGGCCCGCCACTCCTCGGGCAGACACTGCGGCTCGTCGATGAAGAGCTCGAAGAGCTCGCGCACGGTCCGGCGCGCCTTGCTGGCCATCCGGTTGACCTTGTGATGACGATACATGCGCTCGTGCAGGAAGGCTTTCAATGCCTCACCGTGAGCCTGCATGGTCGTCGAGAAGGCGATCAGCGGGGCGCCATGGTTGCGCACGGCCTCCACATTCGCCGGTCCGACCTGCTCCAGCCGCTGCCGGCTGGAATCGATCACGTCCTCGACCATGGCGCCGATCATGCGTCGGACGGTCTCGTGAATCCGGCGGCTTTCCTCTCCGCTCGGATGATCGGCGGCTACGTCTTTCAGGATCGTCCCCACCGGGGGAACATCGCGCAGGTCATCCACGGCGAAGAGGCCCGCGCGCAGCCCGTCGTCCACGTCGTGATTGTTGTAGGCGATGTCATCCGCCAGAGCTGCGATCTGGGCCTCCAGGCCGGCATGGGTGTCGAGCTCCAGGTCGTGCCGGGCCGAGTAGGCCTCGATGTCGCCGGGGGTCGCATCAGCTGGGCGCGGGCCATTGTGCTTCGCCACCCCTTCCAGGGTCTCCCAGGTCAGGTTCAGGCCGTCGAAGTCGTTGTAGCGCTGCTCCAGCGAGGTCAGGATGCGCACGGTCTGCGCGTTGTGATCGAACCCGCCGTAAGCGGCCATAGCCCGGTCCAGCGCGGCCTCGCCGGCATGGCCGAATGGGGGGTGCCCGAGATCGTGAGCCAGCGCGAGCGCCTCGGCGAGGTCTTCGTTCACGCCGAGAACGCGGCTGATCGAGCGCGCGATCTGTGCCACCTCCAGGCTGTGTGTGAGGCGCGTGCGGTAGTGATCCCCCTCGTGATAGACGAAGACCTGCGTCTTGTGCTGGAGCCGACGGAACGCCGCGCAGTGGATGATTCGATCGCGGTCGCGTTGAAAGGCGGTCCGCGTGCGGCTCTCCGGCTCCCGATGGAGGCGCCCGCGGCTCCGCTCGGGGAACGAGGCATAGGGCGCTGCCCCGAACTGCAGGGCCGGCGCTGCCACATTTGATAGGGAGATACCGCTCGTGCTCACGCTTACATCTCGCCCGCGGGCCCGCGGATCGCGTGCAGCCGCTTGGTCGGCAGCATGATCGGCGGCGGCACCGCGTAGAACGTGTGAACCTCCGGCGTCGCCTCCTCCGGCTCGGACTCGTCGTCACCGCCTTCGGCCGATTGGATCACCACGTCATGGCCCGAGCGCCGGGTCTCGCGCATGACCGACTGAAGCCGCTGGGCGGTCGCCTGGTCCCAGGGCAGCGCATAAAAGCGCGGCGTTCCATCGATGGAAAGCCAGAGGTAGATCGCTTCGTCCTCGCGCAGTGCGGCCGAGAGCACCCGCGCGCCTGCCACGCTCTCCATCTCGGAGGATAGTGTCTTCGGCCGCGATAACAGCATTGAATAGCTGAAATATCCGATCACGACGAGGGCGGCGAGCAGGCCCACGGCGACGGCCTTCCAAAGCGCCCGCCGCCGAGACCACACCGCGATGCTCGCGAGCGCAGCACCCACCAGCGCAAGGGCGACGTAGAGGTAGGCGAAGCTATCCACCCGGCCGCACCTCGCGAGAGCGGAGTTGGGATTGGGCATATTCATATATCAGCGAGAGGCGGACGTCGTTGACGCTGCCGTGTATGAGTGCGCCCTTGCCGGTCAGTGCAAAGCGGTAAACGGTCGTCTCGTGGCGCGGATAGCGCAGCTCGACCTCCTTTTCGAGGATCGGCGTCGGCCTGTCCTCTCCCTCTCGCTTGACGCTGATTACCACCTGGACCTGCACCGGAGTCGGGTTGATGGGGTCCTCCAGACGGTAAGCCTGGACGTTGACGATCCACTCGCCGGGCACGATGCCCCGGCTATAGACAATCTCGTAGTTGATATCGGTAAGGTCCTGGAACAAGCCGAGATCGTCGCGCAGGAGGTTGACCACGTCGTTGCCCTTGTTGGGGAAGCCGACCGGCAGCCTCTCCGGCGCCTTGACCCACAGATCGATGTCGGCGTCGCGATCCGCCGCCCACAGAAGCTCGATGATCACGTTGCCGGGATCGGTGATCCCATCGTCCTCGCTCTCCGCCTCTGCGCCCGGATTGAGGAAGGGCAGCAGCATGAGCACCATTGCGACGAAGGCCGCGAGCGCCAGCAGCGTGACGTCGCGAAAGATCGTGCCGCTGTCGTCGTCAAACTCGTCCATTGGCCGTGAGGAGCTCGCTATAGAGTGTAGCGGTGCCGGTCGCCAGCATGCGGTAGTTGACGGTGAGCCAGAGGCCCAAGACGGCGCCTTCGAGTGTCGTGTAGAGCGCGACCGACATGCCGCTGATGAGGGTCGAGATCATCGGCTGCACAGCGGCGAGCGTTCCCGCCTCTTCCGCCGAGACGCCGGAGAGCGCGATGATGAACCCGGCGACCGTGCCGATAAGACCGAGCACGACCAGCGCGGCCGCAATCTGCCGTATCACCGTGATGCGGCTGAAGAGCCGGGCCTTGAGCGCCTCTGCCATCAGTTCCGGGCGGACGGGCGCACGAGTCCAGTCGGCGGGAAGGTCCACCGTCCCGCCCTCTTCCAGACGGTTGAGGGCGAGGCTTGTCTTGAACAGTCGGTAGCCGCAAAGCCCCAAACCGACCGCAAAGACGCCGAATATGACGAAGACGAGGCCGGTGGGATCCGCCTCGGCGATCCGCGTGATCCAGCCCTGCGCGCCGGCGAGCCCGAGCAGCGCCGCGCCCACGATATTGACGATCAGGAACCGGTAGAGGAGCAGATAGCGGCGCAACCGGTCGACTCCTGGGTCGTGGTGGCGGCACGGCTTCCGGCCGAGCCCAACCGTTTTCGATGGCGCCAAGTGCGGTGCTCTACTTGTTGATTCCGCGCACCTAACCGTTGGCGCAATCATCCCTACAGATGTGGTAACGGTCTATCATAAGCCAAATCCCCGCCTGCCGGAGACACCCGAATGATTGAGGCCGACGCCTTCCTGGAGCCCGCGCGGGATCGCGGGTTCTCGTTCTACACCGGCGTCCCCTGCTCCTTCCTCACGCCGCTGATCAACCGGGTGATCTCCGATCCGGCTCTCAGCTACGTGGGTGCGGCGAGCGAAGGCGAGGCCGTGGCGGTGGCGGCGGGCGCCTGGCTCGCAGGCCGGCGCACCGTCGTGATGTGCCAAAACTCCGGCCTCGGCAACACCGTCAACCCGCTGACGTCCCTCAACCACCCCTTCCGGATTCCGACGCTCTTGATCGTCACCCGGCGCGGGCAGCCTGGGCTCAAGGACGAGCCCCAGCACGAGCTCATGGGCGAGGTAATGGGATCGCTCCTGGATACCATCGCCGTCGGCCATACCGGCTTCCCCAAGGAAGCCGAGGCCGTGCCGACGGCGCTCGACCGCGCCGAGCGGGCCATGGCGGCGGACGAGCTTCCCTTCGCGCTCGTCATGGAGAAGGGCAGCGTGCGCGACAACGGCCTCGATCAGCCGAATCAGCCCAACCGCCCGCGCGGTCAGATCGAAGATCTGCGACAGGGCGGCGAACGGCCGGCGCGAATCGACCTTCTGCGCCGCGTTCAGGCGCTCGTGCCTGCCGGGGCCGCAGTGGTCGCGACCACAGGCAAGACCGGGCGCGAACTGTTCACGCTCGAAGACCGCGCTCAGCAGCTCTACCAGGTGGGCTCCATGGGCTGCGCCTCGGCGATGAGCCTCGGCATCGCGCTCAACACGGCCCGCCCCGTACTGGTGCTGGACGGCGACGGCGCGGCGCTGATGAAGCTCGGTACTCTGGCCACAATTGGCGCCCACGCCCCGGGCAATCTGATCCATGTTCTGTTGGACAACGGCGTGCACGACTCGACCGGCGGGCAGGCTACCGTCTCCCCAAACGTGGATTTCGCCGCCATCGCACAGGCCTGCGGCTATCCCAGCGCCTATCGCTGCGACACCGAAGCGGGCTTCGCGCGAGCACTGGAAGCCGCGCTCACCGTAGGCCCGGGGCCGGTGCTGATCCACGCGTCGATCGCACCCGGCTCTCTCGCCGAGCTGGGCCGGCCCAAAGTATCGCCCCGCGACGTGGCACGTCGATTCCGCTCCTTCGTGATGGGATGAGGCGTGTCGGACGCGCCGGCGTCGCACCGCTTCGATAATCTAATCGTAGGCATGTATCTGGACCGCAATGACGTGTAATGTTCCAACATCGAACTCTCAGGGAGGACAGCTTATGACGCTACTCAGACTCACCACATGCGCGCTGGCCGCCGTGGCCCTCATGGGCGCGACCTTCAGTGCTGCCGACGAGGCGAGCGCGCAAGAGAAGAAGTTCATCTCCATCGGGACCGGTGGACCGACCGGAGTCTATTTCGTGGTTGGCAACTCGGTCTGCCGCATGGTTCACAAGGAAGCTGCCGAGGGTCGCAAGTCGGGCCGCAAGCACGGCATCCGCTGCGCCGCGCCGTCCACCGGCGGCTCGACCTACAACATCGGTCAGATTTGCCAGGGCGAGCTCGACTTCGGCGTCGCCCAGTCAGACTGGCAGTTCCACGCCGTCAACGGCAGTTCCGACAAGGTCACGAACTGCCCCGGCCTGCGCGCGGTCTTCTCCGTGCACGGCGAGCCCTTCCACCTGATCGCCGGCTCGGGCACGGAGATCGGCTCCTTCACCGAGACGAAGGGTAAACGCATGAACATCGGCAACCCCGGCTCCGGCCAGCGCGGCACGACCGAGGTTCTGATGGAAGGCTACGGCCTGACCACCGACGACTTCGCGGCGGCAACGGAGCTGACTTCGACCGAGCAGTCCCAGGCACTCTGCGACGGCAAGATCGACGCCTACGGCTACACGGTCGGCGTGCCCAATGCCGGCGTGTCCGTGGCGACCGACGGCTGCGGTGCCTACATCGTCAACCTGAACGGCGAGGTCGAGCAGAAGCTGGTGGCCGAGAATCCCTACTATGCCTTCACCACGATCCCGGCCGGCACCTACAAGACCACGACCAGCGACGTGACGACCTTCGGCGTGATGGCGACCTTCGTCAGCCACGAGAACGTTCCCGAAGACGTAGTCTACGAGGTCACACGCGCGGTGATGGAGAACCTGGACGACTTCAGGTCTCTGCATCCCGCCTTCGCCAACCTCGATCCCGCGAACATGATTACGAACGGTCTGTCCGCACCGATTCATGCCGGTGCGGCCAAGTACTACGCGGAACAGGGCTGGTAGCAGCCCTCACGATCATGACGGCCGGCACCTCTGAACGGGTGCCGGCCGTTCGCTTTCGGATTGTCCCGGGGCGTACAACGCTAGGGGGCGCACGCGCCGGACAGGGGCGCCCGTGACGAACAGCGAGCCGAGCGCGGCGGCCATGCCCGCCGATGTTCAAAAGACCCTGGAGAAGGTCGAGTACCAGGGGCGCCGGCAGGGGCCGCGCCTGGCACTGCTCATAAGCCTGCTTTGCTTCCTCTGGTCGGTCTACCAGCTCTGGATCGCCTCGCCTCTACCCTTCATGTTCGATTTCGCCATCATCGGCGACGTGCCCGCGCGCGGCATCCATCTGTCGTTCGCGCTGCTGCTCTGCTTCCTGATGTACCCGATGACGCGCCGCTGGAGCGAGCGTGGCTTGCCGCCGTGGGACATCCTGTGTGCGCTCGCCGGCTGCATCGCGGCCCTCTACCTGTTCTTCGGCTGGGACGGTCTCGTCTCCCGTCACGGCCTCCTCTACGTCTGGAACGGCATCCCTGTCGAAGCCATCCTCGGCGGTGTCGGCATCCTGCTGCTGTTGGACGCGACCCGGCGCGCCATCGGGATACCGCTCGTCATCGTCTGCGCGGTCTTCCTCGTCTACTCGATCTTCGGCCAGTCGATGCCGGACGTCATCTCGCACAAGGGGCTCAGCCTGAATCGGCTAATCGGCTATCAGTGGCTCACGGGCGAGGCGATCTTCGGCATTCCGCTCAGCGTCTCGGTCAGCTTCGTATTTCTCTTCGTGCTGTTCGGCGCGTTGCTCGACAAGGCAGGCGCGGGGCAGTACTTCCTCGCGCTTTCATTCGCCATGGTGGGACGTTTTACCGGCGGGCCGGCCAAGGCAGCTATCCTCGCGTCGGGCATGACCGGCATGGTCTCCGGTTCGTCGATCGCCAACGTGGTGACGACCGGGACCTTCACCATTCCCGTCATGCGGAGGATCGGTATGCCCGCGGTCAAGGCCGGCGCCATCGAGGTCGCAGCGTCGACCAACGGCCAGCTAATGCCGCCGATCATGGGAGCGGCCGCATTCATCATCGCCGAGTTCATCGGCATCTCTTATTTCGACGTGGTGGCGGCGGCAGCGATTCCCGCAGTACTCAGCTACCTCGCTCTGCTCTACATCTCCCACCTGGAGGCCAAGAAACTCGGTCTCAAGGGCCTGCCACGGGTCGAGATTCCGCCGTTTCGCAAGACCTTTTTCAGCGGCGCCCACCACCTGATACCCATCTTCATTCTGGTCTATTTGCTGATGGTCGAGCGCTGGAGCGCGCACAGCGCGGTCTTCTATTCGATCCTCTCGGTGATGGTGATCATTGTCATCAGGCGGATTGTCGCGTCGGTCCGCGGCGGCGGCCAGCCGATGGGCGAGGCGCTACGCGACGGCTTTACCGAGATATACATCGGCATGGTCGCAGGCGCGCGCAACATGGTGGGTATCGCCGTTGCCGTCGCCGCCGCCGGCATCATCGTCGGCGCCGTCTCGTCCACCGGTCTTAACAACGCCATGGTTGGCGTCGTCGAAGCGATCGCCGGCGGCAACGTCTACATCCTGCTCGGACTGACCGCGATCCTCTGCATCATTCTCGGCATGGGCTTGCCGACGACCGCCAACTACCTCGTGGTCGCCTCCCTTCTGGCCGGCGTGCTGGTGGAGCTGGGCAATGCAGCGGGGCTTGTTTTGCCGCTGATCGCCATCCACCTCTACGTCTTCTATTACGGCTTGCTGGCGGATTCGACGCCACCCGTGTGCCTCGCCGCGTTCGCGGCCTCGGCCATATCGAGGGCGGATCCACTCAGAACCGGCGTGCAGTCGTTCATGTACGACATCCGCACGGCCATCCTTCCGCTGGTCTTCCTGTTCAACACGGAGCTGCTTCTGATCGGCGTCGAAAGCATCTGGCACGGCGCCTTGGTGGCGATCATGTCGTTGCTGGCGATCCTGGCCTTCAGCTCTCTCACGCAGGGATGGATGTTCGTCAAGGTGCGGTGGTACGAGGCGATTCTGCTCGCCGCGGCCTGCTTCATGCTGTTCCGCCCCGGATTCTTCATGGACCACATCGCGCCGCCCTTCGAGCCGGTCGCGTTCCAGTCATTCGTCTCCAGCACCTTCACGCCGGAGCCTGGCCGCCAGGTCCGCCTGCACGTGACACGCGAAACCGACTACGGCGAGCGCTACAAGCTGTTCGTGCTGGAGACCCCAGTGGAGCAGGCGACAACGCCAGCGGAAACCTTCGGCGTCGGGCTGGAGCGGGAGGCGGACGGCCGCTACGCCGTGATCGACCTCGCCTGGAACGGGATGGCGGAGCAGGCGGGCATCGACTGGGGCGACTACGTCACGGGCGTCGATGTGGAGCAGACCGACTTGCCGCCCAAGGAGCTGATCTATCCCGCCGGTCTCGCGTTGCTGGGCCTGGTCTTCTTGTCGCAACTCGTGCGCGGGAGGCGTGCCGCGCGCGCGTCATAGTGACGGGCGCGGTCCGCTCGACTGCGCCCTCCCTACCGCCTACAGGGTGCGGCAGAGCCGGAACGCGTCGAGCACGGCGGCGTAGATGTTTCGGCTGGAGACCGCGTCGCCGATACGGAAGAGCGCGAAGCCGTCGCCCATACTCTCCGGCTGCGGCGCGCCCGCAAGTAGAGCCCGCTGATCGACGACACCGCGATTCGAAGAGCGATCCACGAGGCCGTGAAAGAGGGCGTCGGCCGGGCGCGTCCCGTGCTCGACCACGATCCGGCCGGTCTCATGTTCCTCCGCCTCGTCCGTGAGCTCGTTTCGGAACGTCACGCGCAAGCGGTTGCCCTCGCGTTCGACCCGCTCCAGGCGCCGGTCGAGCTTGGGCTCGATGCCGAGCTCGTAGGCGCGCCGGCGCCAGATGACCTGTTCCGCATAGGACATCTCCATCGCGAGATGGCCATCGAGGCCGAAGAACGCGACCTCCCCGCCCGCTTGCCCGATCGCCTCCGCCGCCGTGAGCGCCGGGTGGCGGCCGGTCCCGTCGTAGACGATCGAGTCCTCGGCGTCGCTCGCCGCACCCGTGAGGACATCCCACACGCTGGTGCAGTGCTCCGCGCCCTCGATCCAGTCGAGATCGGGAACGCCGCCGGTCGCGACGATCACGATATCCGCATCGTTCTCTACCGAACCGGGCTCGACCGGTGCCTCAAGGCGAACCTCTACCCCGAGTCGCTCCAGCTCGCGGACACGCCACTCGACGATACCAGCAAGCTCGCTGCGCCAGCTTGCCTTGGCGGCCAGCAGCACCTGCCCGCCGAATCTCTCCGAAGCCTCGCACAGCCGCACATCGTGGCCGCGCTCGGCGCAGACCCGCGCGGACTCCAGTCCGGCCGGCCCGCCGCCAGCGACGAGCACGCGGAGCTTGGTCGTCGCTCGCTGGATCGCATGCGGCAACGCCTTTTCGTGGCCGGTGGAGGGATTGTGAATGCAAGTCGGGCGCAGCGGACTCATGCAATGGGTGGCACCCACGCAGGGCCGCACGCGATTCTCTTCGCCGCGGGCGAGCTTGGCGACCAGATCGGGGTCGGCGATGTGCGCGCGGGTCATCGCCACCATGTCGAGCATCCCGTCGCGGATCGCCCGCCGCGCCGTCTCCAGCGAGGTGATGCGAGTCGCGTGGAAGACCGGGAGCCCTACCGCCTGCTTGAAGGCCCCGGCGCGGGCCAGGAACGGCGCCTCGGGCGAGGCCATGCCCGGCATGCAGTCCACCGCGAGCTTGAGTTCCGTGTCGATGCGGCCGTAGATCGCGTTGAAGAAATCGATGGTGCCTGATGCCTCGAAGATTGCAGCGATCTTCAGGCCGTCCTCGAAGGTGAGGTGGTGCGGTCCCGCCTCGTCTATGACGAAGCGGATGCCGACGATGAAGTCGTCGCCGACGCGCTTTCGAATCGCTTCGTGCACCATCAGCCCGAAGCGGCAGCGGTTCTCTAGCGACCCGCCGAAGCGGTCGTTGCGCCGATTGGTTGCGGGCGAGAGGAACTGACCGATGAGGTGGGCCCCGGCAAAGGTCTCGATGCCGTCGAGACCGCCCTCCTTGCACCGCGCGGCTGCCTCCGCGAAGTCGGCCACGACGCGCGCGATGTCGTGGTCATCCATCTCCTTGGCGAAGGCCCGGTGCAGCGTCTCGCGCACGGGCGACGGCCCGATGGGCGGGAGCGCCGCTCCCGCATACGGTTCGCCCCGCCCGCCGACATGGCTCACCTGGCACATCAAAGCGGCGCCGTGGGCGTGGATGCGCTGAGAAAACCGTTGGAAGTGCTCGACCACGCGATCGTCGTACAGGTTGATCTGGGGCAGGCCCCATGCGGACTCGGGCGAGACGTTGGACGAGCCGCCGAACATGGTGAGCGCGAGCCCGCCCTTCGCCTTCGCTTCGTGATAGCGCTGGTAGCGCTCACGCGGCATCCCGTCTTCGACGAGACCACTGGCGTGGCTGGTGCTCATGATGCGGTTCTTGAGCGTGAGATGCTTCAGCCTGAAAGGCTGCAGCAGCGGATCGCTTCTGGCGTCCTGCCATACCGGCGCCGTCTCGGCCATGCTCCTGCTCTCCGCCGCAACGTGTGCGGCCCGCGTCGTTCCGAACGTCGCGAAGGATAGCGGCACCGAATCGTGGCGGCGACCGAAAGAGCTATTCCGAAACCTGTTGCGCGCCCGAGACAACCGTGTGCCAAATGCGCCGCCTCTCTCTGGAGTTGCCGGAATGGAACGGTTTCTCGGGCGTCTGGGTGCCGCTGCCTTCGAGGACGTGCCCCACTTCGGCCACTACGACGTAGTGGTCGTCGGTGGCGGCCCTGCCGGCATCGCCGCATCCACCACCGCTGCCGAGCTGGGCCACAAGACACTCCTAATCGAGCGTCTCGGCTATTGCGGGGGTGCTGCGGTCTCGGGCATGTCGGGCACTATTTGCGGTCTCTACATGACCGTCGAGGAGCCGCGCATGGCGCAGCCCCAACAGGTCATATTCGGGTTCGCCGAGCGCTTTCGCGCCGCGCTCGAAGAACAAGGCGGCGTGACCCGCCCGCAGATCTACGGAAAGACCTGGGTCGTGACCCACGACTGTGCCACGTACAAGAGAGTGGCTACCGATCTGGTCCGGAGTGCGGGTGTCGACGCCCTCTATCACACTCAGATGATCGACGTGATCGTCGAGGATGACGCCCTGACCGGTCTCGTTCTACACACCAAGTCTGGCTACACCCGAGTGAGCGCTGAGCGGGTCATCGACGCCAGCGGCGATGCCGACGCCGTCTTCAAGATGGGTCTGCACACGACCAAGGGCAACAACGGCGTAATCCAGAACCCGACAATGATGTTCAAGATCGGCAATGTGGATGTCGAGCGCTACCTCGACTATTGGGGTGAGGACACAATTTCGCCGCCCAAAGTCATCTCCATGCTGGAAGCACGGGACGAACTTGTTCGCAAAAAGGTGTGGCTGTTCCCGACAGTGAATCCACGCGAGGTCTTGGTCAATGCGACCAAGATCACCGGCTTCGATGGCCGCGCACTCGACGTTACCGATCCCGTCGATCACACAGAGGCCGAACAGTTCTCAATCTACCAGGCACGAGCATTTTTCGAATTCCTCAAGGATTACATTCCAGGCTGCGAAGACGCCTATTTCATCGACTACGGCGCCGAGGTCGGCGTGCGCCAGACGCGTTCCATCGATGGAATGGCACGCCTCATGAACACCGATGTCGTGGGCACAAGCAAGAGGACTGACGCCATCGCCCGGTCAAGCTGGCCCATCGAGCTTCACTATGGCGCCAAGCCGAAGACGGAGTGGTTGGTGGACGACTACTACGAGGTGCCCTTCGGCACACTCGTGCCCAAGGAAGGCCGCAACGTCATCGTCGCCGGCCGCTGCCTCAGTGCCGAACATGAGGCGCTGGCGAGCTGTCGGGTCACGGCGCAATGCTTCGAATACGGCCGCGCCGCCGCCATCGCCGCCGGCATATCCATCAAAGACGACCTGACCTTCCAGGAGATCGACGGTTTGGCGGTTGCCGAGCGGATGAAGGCCGGAACGTTCATCTAGACAAGAAAATCATATATGATGGCTTGTTGTGCGTATTTCTTCATCTGATGAGATAGCATCGATTCCCTCTGTCATCGTCGAACGAATCGAGTTGTTGGCGATCGGGCCCGACGGTGAGAGGGTGACGTGGTCGTCACACCTCGGGCTCATGTACGAGGCGATGGTCGTGGCGCGGCTGTTCCTCTCGAATGGCGTGGAGGCCATTGCTGGGACCACGACCTACACGGAACACGAATTCGACAGGACGACGTTCTCCGCCGCCGCCCTGATGGCGCCGTTCGTGCTCGGGCGCGACGCATTCGACACTCGCGCCGTCTACGCAGACATGCGAAAACGCTACGTGCCGCTGGGCCATCTGGCGACATCGCTGTTCGACATCGCGATGCATGATGGAAAGGCCAAGTCCGCAAACCTGCCGATATACAAGATGCTTGGCGCCGCCAGGCACAAAGTTCCCGCCTACGCGTCCAGTCCATTACTGCCGACAGATCAGGCCTATGTCGACTATTGTTATGACATGCTGAAACTTGGCTATCGGGCGATCAAGATCCATCCCTACTGCGTGTCCGATGACGACATCCGATTGGTGAGAACTCTCATCGATAAATTTGCAGGAAAGAACATTACCCTGAGCTTGGACGTGGACGGCATGTACGCGTTCGACCAAGCGCTTTCTATGGGAAAAATTCTGGACGAAGCGGGCTGGAATTTCTTTGAGGCGCCGCTTCCCGATGGGGACTTGGGCAGTTACCGGAAACTCGCCAACGCGCTCGATCTCGACATCGTTTGCGGCGGAAACACCCTCCCCAACGCACATCTCATCGGGTACGCGTTGGAGATGGACGCCTGGGACCGAAGCCGCTTCGACGTGACCGGCATCGGCGGCTTCACAGGTGCCGGCGAAGTGGCCGAGGTCACGCGTGGCCTCGGCAAGACCTGCGAAGTGCAAAGCTGGGGCTACACGCTGACGCAGGCGGCGAACCTGCACTTCACGCTCGCTCATCCCAACTGCACCTATTTCGAACAGGCGGCACCGTTTGAGAAGTACGAGTTCGGCGCGCGACAGCTCATTCGCCCGGACTCGAACGGCTTCGTCCGCCCGAGCGATCTGCCTGGACTGGGAGTTGAGATGGACTGGGAGAGGATCGAACCCTTCGTCTACGCCCGCCGGGTTTTTTCGACATGACCGTGACGATCGAGCGGGTGGAGGTCCTTGGCCTGCAGGACCCGCAAGCCGCCTATTTCCGCTTCGAAGGCAGCTACCGGAACGTGGTCGTGCTCGTGCATGGCGACAACGGGCTCGTGGGAATCGGTGAGAGCGACGCACCGCCCGAGATCGTCAGGGCCACGATCGAGATGCCGTCCTACAACCAGCGGTCCGAAGGGCTCGCCGACGTCGTCATCGGGCAGGTAGTGGACGACCCGCGCCGCCTCTGGGACGAGATGTATGAGCGTACGCAATGGCACGGCCGTCGCGGCGCCGCGATGCACGCGATCAGCGCGCTCGATATCGCAATGTGGGACCTCTTCGCCCAGTCGAAAGGAGTCTCGCTCTGCGAGGCGCTGGGCGGCTCTCGTCACGACCGCTTGCCAGCATACGCGACCATCTATCCCCTCGAAGACACGCCCGCGCGCATCGACGCGCAGGTCGTACCATTACTCGAGCAGGGCTTCCGCCACATTAAGATCTGCGTGGAGCCGTGGTGGAGTGAGCCGCAGCGGGTCCAGCGAAACCTCGCCCATCTGCGTGACTTGGTGGGGTCGAAGCGCGGCCTGATGCTCGATGTCGCGCAGGAGTTCACGTACCTCGACCAACTGGCACCCTTCCTCGATCTGCTGACGGAATTGGACTTCGCCTGGATCGAATCGCCCTTTCCCCTCGACAATGTAGAGGACCACGCGCGGCTACGCGCCGCGACACGAATCGCCGTCGGAGTCGGCGATCTGGCCCTCACCACCTGCAGGGAGTTCGAGCCCTTTGTTGCGGCCGACGCCTTCGACATCGCGCAGCCGGACCTCACGGTATTCGGCGGCTTCACCGAGGCGTTGCGGCTCATGCAGATGCTGGATGGCGCCGGCCGGCGGATCGTGCCGCACGCCTACAACACCGACATCACCATCGCGGCCAATCTTCACTTCCTGGCCACACGGCAAGACGTGGAGTTGATCGAATACTCGACAAGTCCGTCACGCCTGCGGCAGGGCCTGGTGAGAGGTCTCGCGCCGATCGACGAAGATGGAATGATTCTGGTTCCGACCGGCCCCGGGCTTGGCGTCACGCTGAACGCCGACGCGGTTGCGGAATACGCGGTCAGTCGCGCCGCTGAAGCATCCCGTTGATGGTGAGCCCGATCGCGCGGATGATGCCGCCGAGTACGACCGTGATCAGCCCGACCGCCGGCACCATGGGCGTGTAGCCGCCAATCATCTCGCCGTAGAACCATTCGGGCACGGTGACGTCGGCACCGCTGGTAAAATAGGCGAGCGGAAAGTTGCCCCACGAGAGCAGAACCGCGAACAGGAACCCGGCGAAGATGCCGGGTCCCAGCAGGGGCAGCGTGATGGTTCTGAAAATCTGCCAGCGCGAGGCGCCGAGGTCGTAGGCAGCCTTCTCAACCGCCGAATCAGGACCGCCTTCGGCGCCTGCATTGCCCAGTTAGAAGGCGCCCACTGGCGTCGCAATCGCGACAAATTGATGCGGATTCGCAGTAGCCGTAACGGTTCGCGCCACGATAGCCTGAATATGAGGCAGGAACGGCCGTTGGCGCACGCGGAGAACGCAGCCATGTCGGACCATTGGTGGGCGAGCAGCACGGGTGTGCGCACCGCGCTCGCCGATGTCGTGCGCCCCATCGATGAGTGGGCGAGCGGGCTGCCGAACGAGACCTATGTCTCGGAAGCCTTCGCCGAATGGGAACAGGATGTGCTCTTGGCCCGTACTTGGGCCTGCATCGGCACGGGCAGGCGCGTGCCCGAGGTTGGTGATGCGACACCGTTCGAATTTGCGGGCCTGCCACTCATCATGGTGCGCGGCCGCGACGGCGAGGTCAGAGTCTTCCACAACGTGTGCAGCCACCGGGGCATGGTGCTGATGGACAAGCCCACGCGGACGCGCGGTACGATCCGCTGCCCCTACCATTCCTGGACATACGACCTGGACGGCTCGCTTCGCTCCACTCCCATGATCGGCGGCACCGACAGCAACACCTGCGAAGGCTTCGAGTGGGCGAGGCATGGACTGAAGCCGGTGCCGACCGCCTCGTGGTTCGACGCCGTATTCGTCAACTTGAGCGGCGACGCACCGCCCTTCGAGACCTTCATCGCGCCGGTGGCGGGGCGCTGGAAGGATTTCGACGGCGCGGACCTGCACTACGAGAAAAGCGACTCGTCTTTCACGCTTGACGTCGCCTGCAATTGGAAGCTCGCAGTTGAGAACTTCTGCGAGGCCTATCACCTGCCCTGGATTCACCCCAGCCTCAACAGCTACTCGCGGCTCGAGGACCACTACCAGATCGCGGAGGAGAAGGACGGCTACGCCGGCCAGGGTAGCACCGCCTACCGGCCGCAGCTTGTGGAGAACGGCAACGGCTTACCGACCATGCCGGGTCTTCCGGCGCGCTGGAACGGGACGGCGGAATATGTCGCGCTGTTCCCGACCGCGTTGTTCGGCGTCCACGCCGATCATTGCTTCGTCGGCACGTTGATGCCGGCAGGCACCGGGCGCACCATCGAGCATCTTGACATCTACTATTTCGCCGATGAGGCGGTGGGCGAGGGCTGCGCCGAGCTTAGGGAAGCCAACACGCGCCTGTGGCGCGGCATCTTCGAGGAAGACCGCTTCGTCGTCGAAGGGATGCAACGCGGCCGCGCCTCGCCGGCCTACAAGGGCGGCGTGCTGTCCCCGGCGCTGGAGCGCACCACGCACTGCTTCTATCGCTGGGTGGCGCGGAAGATGATGGAGGCGAGCGGGAGCGACGGCGCCGTATGAGCGGCAGCGCTCTCGGTCAGTTTTCACAGGCGTCGCCGTTGCAGCCCGGCTTGCCTTTGGCAAACAGAGTGCGGATCGGCGGAAGGTAGAGCGCGAGCCCGTAGAGAAAGAACAGGGGAACCTGCAGACAAACCTTGCGCGTCGCATAGACGCCCGTGAATGCCCTGGCGCTCTCTTTCTCCACCACGACAATCTCACCGACCGGGACTTCGCCCAACGGGGAGTCGTCCGTGCTGAGCTCGACCCGGCCCAGCCAGTCCATGCGCGCCGTCAACTCGGCTTGACGCACGCAGTCGGGGCAACGCGCGTTGTAGAAGAGAGACACGGTCATCTCGCGACCCTACGCTTCGGCGCCGACGGGACCAGTCCGACCGTAGAAACCCAAACGCTCCTTGTCGCAAAGGCTCACGTCCGGCGTTTCGTAGTACGAGAACACGGCGATGATCCTCTCCCGGCTGCCTTCAACCGGCGTCACCCGGTGCGCCGTGTTCTTGCCCTTGAAGACGTTGAGCGTGCCGGGCGCGAGTGGCAGGGTCTTCACCTGATCGTCTTCGCCGGCGAGCAGGCGGGCGACGCCTTCGTAGTTCGGGTCCGCCTCGCTCCGCAGCCCGCTGCGGTATTGAAAGTCCCCGCCCCTCAGCGGCGCCTGTAAGAGCACCGTGATTGTGAACTCGGCCCGGTCGAAGTGCCAGTTGAGCCTCTCCCCATCCCGATACGCCATGACGTTGAGCCGGCCGAGGGGATCGGCCATCGGGAACAGCTGCGGCTTCTCCATCGCCGCCGCCAGAAAGTCGATGAGCGGCTGCCACTCGTATATCTGCGCGATCGTGCTGGCCGGAATCTGGTCGCCGCAAATCGTGCGGTTGACGGTCCTCAGCCGACTGAGGGCCGGATGGCCTGCCTCCAATCCCTCGATCTCGTCGTCGAAGTAGATGTTGTGATCCCGCGCGTGGGTGAAGGAGGCGGTATCGAAAAGCATCTCGACCTGCTCGATGCATGCCCGGAGGACGTCGGATCGGATCAGCTCATCGAGGTTGAACATGCCGGCATCCCGCAGCTCGTCCCGGCATCGTTCAACAAGCGCCTGCCCCCGTGCGGTACCGAGCGCGTCTAGGGGCCAGCGATCGAGATCCAAGACCCGTTTCATGATCGCCGGAGCTTGGCTGAACTCGCCCCCCTCCCCCGCTACAGCCAGTCCTCCTCCAACGGATAGGACGAGAGCTGTTCGTAGCCGTCGGCCGTGATCAGCACCTGCTCCTCCAGCTTGACCGATTCGCGACCGCCGGCGGGCGACGTGAGCGCCTCCACGCAAAGCACCATCCCTTCACGGAGCACCCCGTCGTCACCCGGTTCCCAGTCTTCCGGATAGTGGATGACCGGATACTCGTCGCAGAGCCCCACCCCGTGCATCGCCGCCACGTAGCGCTGCTCGACGAACTCGTCGCCGAGGGGTCGCAGTCCGTCGGTCACTTCGCGAAAGGTGATGCCCGGTTTCAGTAGCGCCTTGTTCTCCTGAATGTGCGCGTGGGCCTCGGCGTAAAGGCGCCGCTGCTCGTCGCCCGGGCGTGCATCGCACACCCACGTGCGCGAAATATCGGCGCAGTAACCGTAAGGGCCGATCAGGTCGGTATCGAAGGCCACGATGTCGCCACGCTCGATTGGCCGCATCGAGCATTCGCGGAACCACGGGTTGGTGCGGGGCCCGGAAGCGAGCAGACGGCATTCGATCCATTCGCCGCCGCCAGCGATGTTTCCACTATGAAGCTTCGCCCAGAGCGCGTTCTCGGTGATACCGGGCTGTAGCGCCGCGCGCATCTGCGCGATGGCCTGCTCGCAAACCTGAATACTGTGGCGCATCAGAGTGATCTCGTCCGGCGATTTGATGAGTCGGGCGTTCTCCATCACCTCAAAACCGTCGACGATCTCGTAGCCCAAGCGTTGCAATTCAAGTACGCCAAGCGGCATGACGCGGTCGAGGGCGATGCGCTGATTGCCGCCGCTGTGCTCGCGGATGACCGAGTCCATGTCGGCGGCCCAGTCCCTCGCCTTGTCCTCATGACGTTGGCCCGCGATGAAGTAGAGGAAGGAGATCGTGGGACGAACCTCGTCAATAGTGGGTATCCCTGTGGTGAGCAGGTCGCTGCCGCCGCCGAACTCGAAGAGACAGGTGGGGCCCTCGGTCGGCACCCAGAGGTAGCGCGCCTCGTTGCGGGAGCACCAGATTTCCATGTTCGAGGAGTCGACGGCGTAGCGGATGTTCACCGGGTCGTAGAGGATGATGCCGGCGAGATCGCGTGCGGCCAGAGCCTCGCGCAAACGCCCGAGCCGGTAGAGACGCACCGCGTCGAGGTCGCACGGGGGAATCGTGTGCTCCATCGCTCCGTGCTGGCGCGGTGTGTTTGATGTGTCGACGGGTTCGCGGGTCATTGGCCGTCTCCAGCGCAAAAGTGGCACCGTGACAGACGTGTGCTGCAGCCCAGAGTACCATGCGCCCGACCGCCCATCGGCGCGATCACAGCCTTTCCGCTTCTATCCATAGACATGCCCTTCCCACCGATTTCAACCATGCCTTAAACTGTGAACGGTACCCTTGCCAGGGCTCGGACAAAACGGATCGGGCATCCTGGCCCATCGCATAAGCCATTCCCTCCTTGACCATACGGGACCGCGCCATCGCTCGAAGACGCCGAGCCGCTCCGCCTGCAGATGGTGAATCATCTCGTGGCGCATGTGGTGACTCTTCCAACCCTGCGGACTCATGACGATGCCCGACACGCGCACTGTATGCGCTGCCGCCTGATCGAATCCAAAGGACTCGAAGCAGTCTCGCGTGGAGCAGAAGACGGCGCGCGGTGGATCCTCGATTGCACCCACCACCGCGTTCACGAACGCGAAAGCCTCCACATAGAGGACTGACGCCTCTTCGTAGCGCGCCATTTCCTCGGTACAAATCGTATCGGTGAAGCACGTAAAGCCGTTCAGTTCGGGCGCGAGCACACGCACCGGCTTGTAGAATGCCCAGCATGCTCCAGGGATAACGAGCAGGACGATCAATGGAACCAGAACGCACACACGCTTCACGACAGCGGCTCCTGCCTGTCGGGTTGTGTCTCGTGGAAAGTGAGCGCGCTCATCGGCTCGATGCGAAATTCGTGCAATAGACGGGCCCCGTCGTTCCGCGCATCCTTTCTTTCTCGTTGGCCGCCTGACAGCGCTTCCTCCCCTCTCAATGGCCTTCGCCGGCCAGCCCTCGCGCCATTCCAAACGCTTCCGCGCCATGTGCTTCGAACCCCCATCTTGTCCACTGATGTTCGGCGCAGCCCTGCCCGTTGATTTCGCGCGCGAACAGTTCGATTTTTCGGAGGAGGGGAAACATTTTTTCGATGCGCAGCCGCACCTCGTCCGGCTTTTGCGAATGAGGCCCACGCTTGGCGGTGACGAGTTGGCGTACGTTTCTCGCGCCGCGTGGGGATGGAATCTTTCCCCTCTTGAATACGAGACACAACTCGCATTGGCTCATGGTGTAAAAGCCGGGATTCACCCTCTCCTTATCCCACACAAACGCAACAGTCGCCCACGCAAACCCCCACGCCTTACCCAGGTCAATGGCTTGATCTAGATGCGGGTTGGTCGCCCACATGAACAACAGGCAATCTTGTGCGCAAATGCCGGAGACATTCAACGTCTTGAGGTCGCCCAGGGTTGTCGTCGGATAGTGCCTGATCGCACCGCCCGTATCCTGACTACCCTCGCCGGCGTGCTGGAGCTGCCCCCTGTAGTCCCACGGAGGGTCGGCGTAGATGATGTCGAATGGCCCTGGCGGAAGCGGGTGGAACAACGTTTCCATCGTCACACCTCGCGGCCGAGCAACCTCTCGTCGAAGGGGTACGTGCTCATCAGCTCGATGCCGGTCTCGGTGACCAGAACCTGTTGCTCGAGCTTTACCCCTTCGCCTCCCTCCTCGTGACCGATGAAGCTTTCTACGCAAAGGGTCATGTTGGGCTCGACGACGCCGTCGTAGTCCTGCCCGCCATCGTAGTCGGCTTCGAACACGACATAAGGGTACTCGCCGGTCATCCCGATGCCGTGAATCATCAGGTAATAGCGTCTTGCATAGTATGGCGCGGGCACTTTCCAGGCCGCTTTCGTGATCTCTCGAAACGTTCGCCCCGGTTTGATCAGCACCATATTGTGCTGGATCTGTTCGTGGGCGAGGCGATAGAGCGTTCGCTGTTCCGGAGTCGGCCGGTCTTTGCCGCAAAGGAAAGTGCGCGAGAAATCGGCGTAGTAGCCGTGCGGTCCGATGACGTCGGTATCGTGGGCCACCAGGTCGCCGGCGCGGATTTGGCGCGGACCGGTCTCCTGAAACCAGGGGTTGGTTCTTTCACCCGAGCTGAGCAACCGCGTCTCCACGTAGTCCCCATCGTTTGCAATCACGTGCCGATGGAACTCCGCCCACAGCGCATTCTCGGTGATCCCGGGCCTGATGGCTTGCTCCACCGCTCGCTCTGCCGCCATGACGCACGCCATCGAGCGCTTCGAGCAGGCGATCTCCTCCGGCGTCTTGATGGAGCGTGCCCTCTCCGCCGGCAATTGAGCATCGAGGATCGTGAATCCCTGTTCCGCCAGATAGCCTACGGCCCGTACATCGATGCGCTCCACGCCGATCCGCGTCTCGCCCGGGCAGTGTTGGCGCATCAGTGCCGCGATCTCTCCGGCCCAGACCCTTGCGGTGTCGTCCAGTAGCGGTCCGCGCGCCACGTATGAGACTGTCGTAGAGACTCGGATTTCGTCGATCGCCGGATTGTCGCGTTCCAAGTGCTCGCAACCCGCGAACTCGAACAACACGACCGGCCCTTCCAGGGGCACGAACACGTAACGCGCCGGGTTGCGCAGGAGAAAGGGCATCATGTTTCGGGCGCCGGTCGCGTACCGCACATTGTGCGGATCGGTCAGCACCAGCGCCGCGAAGTCGAATCGCGCCATCTCCGTTCGGAGTCGCGCCAGCCGCCCGAGGCGAAGCGCCGTCTCGTCGGGCGCCGGCGGCATCTCACTCATGGTCTTACTGCGTGGCGTGGACTTCGTCGCGATCGGGGATGGAAATTACCGGCTCGACCTCGCGCAACTCCTCCAGCGGGATATGACAAGCGATCACGTGACGGTCGGCGTTGGCCTGAAGCGGCGGCGACTCGTCATCGCAGATCGCTCCCACCTTGCGCGGGCAACGTGTCGAGAACGGACACCCCTTGGGCGGGTCGAGCGGGCTCGGCAACGAGCCTTCCAGGACGATGCGGCGCCTCTCCACCTCGGGATCCGCGATTGGCACTGCGGAGAGCAGTGCCTCGGTGTAGGGATGGTAGGGCGGCGAGAAGATCTGCTCCGTGGAGCCGCGCTCCATGATTTGCCCGAGATACATCACCACAACACGGTCGGATAGATAGCGGACCGCAGAGAGGTCATGGCTGATGAAGAGCAGCGTCGTGCGGTGCTCGCGCTGGATGTCCATCAGCAGCTCGGTCACTGCGGCGGCGACCGAGACGTCCAGCGCCGAGATGGGCTCGTCCGCGATCACCGTCTTGGGGTTGCCGGCGAAGGCGCGCGCGATACCCACCCGCTGCTTCTGCCCGCCCGAGAGTTGACGCGGCTTTCGCGAGACGAAGGCCCGCGGCAGCTTCACCGTATCCAGCAGCTCGTGCACCAGCTCCTTCCGCTTGGCCGAATCCCGTTCGATGCCGAAGCGCTTGATGACGCGCCCGATCTGATAGCCGACCGAGTGGGACGGGTTCAGCGTGTCGTTGGGATTCTGGAACACCATCTGCAGCGAGGAGAGCTGCTTAGCCGAGCGCTTGTTGACCGGGATGCTGCCGAGATCTGTCCCGTCGAGCACGACTTCGCCGTCGGTCGCGGTCTCTAGCCCCATCAGCACCTTGGCGAATGTGGACTTGCCGCAACCGGACTCGCCCACGATTGCGACGGTCTCTCCCTCGCCCGCGCGGAAGCTGATGCTCTCGTTCGCCTTCACCTCGCGCACCGCACCGCCGGAAATCATGGCCGCCAAAGAGCGGTCGCGCACCTTGTAGTATTTGCGCATGTCGGCGACCTGAAGCACAGTCTCGCCGACTTCGATCGGCTCCCGGACGTCGTCGGCGCGTACCGCTTCCGAGACGTCGATCTCGTTCCACCGCTCACAGCGCACCCGATGGGCCGGGTCGTCGTCGGTGTGCACCTCCTCCATCGGGATCAGGCCCTTGTCGCAGCGCTCGGCCTCGAAAAAGCCGCAGCGCGGCCCGAAATTGCAGCCATCGGGCCGTTGGTGGGGGAGCGGAAGCTGACCCTTGATCGAGACGAGTGGCCGCGCGTTCTTGTCCGCGTGCGGCAGCGGGATGCAGCCGAAGAGGCCCTGGGTGTAGGGATGCTTCGGCCAGGAGAAGATCGAATCGATGGTCCCCTCCTCCACCACCTCGCCGGAGTACATCACGCAGATCCGGTCGCAGACCTCCAGCATCAGGCCGAGGTTGTGGGAGATGTAGAGCAGCGACGAGCCGGTCTGGCGGCTGAGCTCTGCAATCAGCTCCACGATCCCGGCCTCCACCGTCACGTCCAGCGCCGTCGTGGGCTCGTCCAGCAGCAGCAGTGCTGGCTTTGAGAGCAGCGCCATGGCGATCACCACGCGCTGCTGCTGGCCGCCGGAAACCTGGTGCGGGTACGAGATCATCAGGCGCTTTGGATCGGGAATATGAACGGCTGCCAGCATGTCATAGGCACGCTGGAAGGCCTCGGCCCGGCTCACGCCCTCATGGATGATCGGCACTTCCATGAGCTGCTGGCCGATGGTCAGGCTCGGATTGAGCGAGGCCATCGGTTCCTGGTAAATCATGGCGATGTCCTTGCCGCGCACGCGGCGGATCTCCTCCTCGGACATCTCGGCCATGTCCCGGCCCTTGAACTTGATGGTGCCGCCAACGATGTCGCCGTTGTGGCCCATGTAGCGCATGACACCGTTGGCGACCGTGGACTTGCCGCAGCCGGATTCGCCCACGAGACCGACCGATTCGCCTTTGGCCACCGTTAGATCGAAGTCGTAGACAGCAGGAACCTCGCCGGCCCGCGTGTAGTAGCTGAGGCAGAGGCCCGTGATTTCGAGGACCGGCGGCTCCGGGGTCTGATCTGACATTCCGCCTCCTAGTCCTTGAGCGACACTTCGCGCAGGCCGTCTGCCAGCAGGTTGAAGCCGAGCACCAGCAGGGAGACGGCACAGGCCGGCAGGATCGCCATGTGGGGGAAGCCGCCGGAGACGAAGGCGCGAGTCTCGGTGATCATGCCGCCCCAATCCGGGTCCGGCGGCGGCAGGCCGAGGCCGAGAAAGCCGAGCGCCCCGATGGTGATGGTCGTGTAACCCATGCGCAGACAGAAATCGACGATCAGCGGCCCGCGCGCATTGGGCAGGATCTCCATCAGCATGATGTACCAGGGGCCCTCGCCCCGGGTCTGCGCCGCCGCGATGTAGTCGCGGGTCGCGATGTCCATCGTCACGCCCCGCACGATGCGCATGATGCCGGGCGAAGACGCGAAGACGACGGCGAAGATGATGTTGATTCCCGACGCGCCGACCTTCGCGATGATCAGCACGTAGAGCACCATGATGGGGAACGAGAGAATGACGTTGGCGACGAACGACAGAATCTCGTCCAGATAGCCGCGGAAATACCCCGCCGCGAGGCCCATGAGGATGCCCACGACGTAGGCGGCGACGGTGGCCGCGGTTGCGTAGAACAGCACCCGCTGCCCGCCGAAGATGATTCTCGACAGGATGTCGCGCCCAAGATGGTCGGTGCCAAGCAGGAATATGCCCCCGTCCGGCGCCTCCGCGCCGGGGAAGGTGAATGGCACCATCGTCGCATTGGGATCGAAGGGCGCAATGAACTCCGCGAAAATGGCCAGAACAACAAATCCGAGGACGATTCCACCGCCGATCATGCCGACCGGGCTCTCCCTCAACAGAAGGACTGGCCTGAGCGACGCCGCGAAGCTCGCGCCGAGCCTAGAGAGCGGCGTGCTGACAGTGTCAGTGCGCGGTACGTCGCTCACTTGAACCTGATCCTCGGGTTCAGATATGTGTAGCCGAGATCGCCTACGGTCTGGGTGAAGACCGCGACGAACACCGCCGCGACGCCGCAGGCCTCGATGACGAAGATGTCGCGCCGGAGCGCCGCCTCCAACAGCAGCGCGCCGAACCCCTTGTAACCGAAAGCGAACTCGGTCACGACCACTCCGGACAGCAGCCAGTTGATCTGCAGCATGATCACGGTGAAGGGCGCGATCAGCGCGTTTCTCAAGGCGTGCTTGAGAATGATGTGCCGGTAGGGCAGTCCCTTTAGCACCGCGGTGCGGATATAGGGGGTGGTCATCACCTCGGCCATGGAGGCGCGGGTCATGCGCGCGATGTAACCAAAGCCGTACAAGGTCAGTACCAACACCGGCAGGATCATCTGGACCGGGTCGAACCCGGACGTCATCGACGAGGTTCCCGGCAGTATGCCGAGCCAGAAGACGAAGATGCCGACCAGGAAAACTGCGCTGGCGTATTCGGGGATCGATGTGGTGATGATCGAGAACACCGAGATCACCCGGTCCTGCAACGAGCCTTCCTTCATGCCCGCCAGTACGCCGAGAGTGAGCGCGATCAAAACCATGATTACAAAGGTGACGCCTGCCAGGATGCCGGTGTTGCCGAGGCGGTCCCAGAAAATCTCGCTCACCGGCCGCTTGTAGATCACCGATTCACCCAGATCGCCGGCAAATATCCGACCGATCCATTCGAAGTAGCGGACGATGACCGAGCGGTCGTAGCCGTTCTCGATTACCCAGGCGTTGAGCTGCTCAGGTTGGGCGTAAGGGCCCAGAACGCTGCGCGCGATAAGCGTCGGATCTCCCTCGTTGATGAGAAACAGCAGCAGCGCGACGACCAGCATGATGAGGATCATCATGCCGATGCGCCGGACGATCAGCTGGACCATGCCTGGCTCCAGCGCCTAGTAGAGGTCTCGCTCCATGGGCATCCGCCTAGGCGGAAAACGCAGCGCGGGAGACTTGCGCCTCCCGCGCTGCGTTTTGTTCAACCGTCCAGCCACACGTTGTGGAACTGGTGGTAAAGCGTCGGGTGGGTCTTGTGGCCCTTCACCCGCTTGTTCGCTGCCTTGTAAACCGAACGCCAGAAGGGCTGCGGGATAATCGCGTCGTCCTGCAGCATCTTCTGGCACACAGCCATCTTCTTTCTGCGCTCGTTGACGTCGAGGGTGGCCTCGGCATCGTCCAGCGCCGCGTCGAAGGCCGGGTTATCGTAGGCGACCTCGTTCCACGGCACGCCCTTGCGGTAGGCGAGCCCCAGCACCATGGTGCCGAGCGGACGGTGCGTCCACGCGGTGTAGCCCCAGGGCGCCTTGTCCCACAGCTCCCAATACTGATTGGCCGGCATCTTGTTGATGTTGATGGTGATGCCCGCCGGAGCTGCCTGGTTCTTGAAGATCGCGCAGGCATCGGTCATCCACGGACCCTCGGTATCGCCGTTGGCAATCTCGAGTGTGATTCCGTCGGGATAGCCGGCCTCCGCCAGCAGCGCCTTCGCCTTCTCGATATCCCGCTTGAGCGGCGGCAGCGTCGCGTATTCGGGATGGATCGGACAGACGTGGTGGTTCTCGGCGATCTGACCGCGGCCTTGGAACGCCTTGTCCAGGATCTCCTGGTGGTCCATGCAGGCTACCACCGCCTGGCGCAACTTCAGATTGTCGAAGGGAGCCTCGGTGATCCGGAAACGCATGACCGCCGTCTGCGCCGTCGTCACAGGATGAAGATCCACGAACGGCAGAGCCTGCGCGGCGTCGATGAGGTTGTTCGGCAGGCGGAAGACCATGTCCACCTGCTGCGAGGCGAGCGCAGCGAGCCAGGCATTGGTGTCCTCGCCGTGGTCGAAATAGTGGATTTCGTCGAGGTAGAACGCCCCAGCCCACCAATCGCGGGCCCTGCGCAGGATGGCCTTCTCGCCCAGCGCGTACTCGGCCAGCTCGAACGGGCCGGTGCCGATCGGATTTGCGGAAAGATCGGCCTCGTAATCTACACCGAAGCCCCGATGCACGATGGCGGTCGGGTAGTTGTAGAAGTTCTCCGGCATGGCCAGCGCCGGCTGTTTCAGGTTGAACTGGATGGTGTGATCATCGATCACCTCGACCGCGCCGGGGATGCCTCGCGGCTGGCCGTCCTCGCCCTCTTCGACCATGGCGCCGAAAAGCCCGAGGTTCGACGAACCGACCGCCGGATCGAGCCAACGGTTTACCGTGTGCGCCACGTCCGCCGAGGTGAAGGCGTCGCCGTTCGACCAGGTGATGCCCTGGTTCAGATGGAACACCCAGGTCGCGAGGTCATCGGAAGCCTCCCAGCTACTGGCAAGATAGGGGACCGTGACATTGTCCGACTGCGTCCGGGTCAGATACTCCACTATGAAACGCGAAACGTTCGACCTCTCCGTCCAGGGGAAGGTCGCCGGGTCGGTCATCTCCTGCACCCGCATGGTGACCCTTAGAGTGCCACCCGCCTTGGGCATCTCGTCGGCCATCGCCGATCCGATGACGTCGCCGCCACCGTCGAGCTTGTCGGCCATGGCGTAGACCGTGCCGGTTGCCATGCCGAGCAGGGCCGCCTGACGCAGGAAGTCGCGGCGATTGATTTTGCCGGTCTGAAGCTGATCGCAGAGCTCCGGCAGGTAGGAATGGGTCTCGGCGCCCAACGCGCGCTCCGACGGCAGCGTGTAGCGCCGCGGATCACGGCTTAGCACTTTTCTGTCTTTCATCTGCTTGTCCTCCGAATGTTGCTCTGTGCCGGCACCGCCGCACCGCTCTTGGAAGAGATACGCGGCCCCATTCTCCCTGCCCAAAACCAAACTGGCCCGCCAAGCCTATCCCATAGCGAATGTCCTGTCGCCCCTTGCTCCGTTGGAGGAATGTGCGCTGTGGCGTATTTCGACATCGTGACGCTGATCTTTGGCGGCCGGATATCGACTGCCTGATCCCCGCCGGGTGAGCAGAATGCAGCGATTAGACGCGAGATCGGAACGCTACGGGAACATCGTGACATGGATGGCCGCGGTCTGCCATCCGCCGGCAGGCGGCTTGGTCGAGCGGCGATGTCGGAGGTGGGACAACCGGTCAGCCGGTGTCGAGGTACGGCACCGCGCCGACCAGCGAGCGCATCCGCTCCGCGTGGCCGGCCCGCACCTGCGCAAGGGCCAGCGCCATCATCACCACCAGCGCCAGCCCGACACGGGTCTTCATCTTAGCGAGCCCGCGGATGTAGTGGGTCTCGAAGTTGAAGCTGTTGTCGAGGCGGCTGTTGATCCTCTCTATCGCAGAGCGCCGGTTGTAGCCGCGCCGCCAGGACGGGCTGCCCCAGGGCGTCGGGGTGAAGACGCGCCGGTCGTTCTTGTCGAGATCGATGCGCACGATGCGGCCGTACTCGCCGGGCTCCACCCCGCCCGCCCGGTGGCACGCCTTGCTGCCTGCACAGTCGAAGCCGAAGGCCGCCGCCGGGCAGCGGTATTTCAGCGTGCCGCAGAGGCCGCGCTCGGCCTCGAAGCCCTGGAAGGCCATGGCGCGGACCTCGCCGGTCTGGGGGCAGATGCAGGACACGCGGCCGCGCTCGTCGTGAACGACGACGTCGGCGCGGTTGGGGAACAGCGCCCGCGTGATCGGCTTCGTCGGATCATAGCCCGGCTCCTCCTTCTCGGCCTTCCACATCAAGCGCGTGTCGACCAGCGGCCGAATGGCCCACTTATCCCAGAGCAACTTCTTCTGGGGAGCGTTGTCGAGACCGCGGTCGGCGCTGAAGTCGTCGCAGCGCTCCACCATTTCCGGCGCTCTTGCGAACAGGTTCTCCAGCATCTTGGGGAGCATCTTGACCTCCGAGTCCGACGCCCGCGTCACCTCGAAGGCCACCGGGACCTCGTAGTGGGTGTCGGCGATCAGGTGGAGGCCGTAGCCGAACCATGATTTCACCTTCTTCCAGATCGCGCCGGTCTTGGCGTTCACCCCGCTCGTCTCATGCTTGCCCCAGTCGGCGTCGGGGTCGGAGGTCTTCCCCTTGTCCTCGGCAACCCGGCCCGTCGAGTGGCTCTCGATCGCCTTGCCGTCGTAGCCGAGATGGCGGCCGAAGTCGGGCAGCTCTTCGAAGAGCGACGCGCGCAGGCTCTCGACCATTGCGGACACCAGGCTGCACTCGTTCTCAAGCAGCACGACGCGCCGCAGGAAGCGCGAGAAGTTCCAGTGGCTGGGCACCGTCGAGCGGACCTGCGCCGGATGCGCCACCGCGCATGGTGGCTCCTTCGTACCTGCGCGAAGCTCCAACACGGGCGCGCTCTGGAAAGGCAGCGGGTCGAACCCGCAGAGTTCCAGGAGCGCCGGGTTGCGGCCCATCTCCCGCAGCAGCGACTGGATCGAGGCGTGCTGGAACACCACGCCCGCGATCAGCGCACGCCACATCGACCGCACCGGGTAGTCGTTGCGCCCGCGACCTCGCCCGGCCTCAAGCGCAGCCACGATCTCCTCGTCGGGCAGGGTGTCGAGCACCAGACGCAGGCGATCCAGGTCCGGCAGGCCTTCGACAGCCTGCCAGGAAAAGGGTAGCTTCTCCGTTGTCGCCATCACGTTCTCCCTACCAGGGCTGGTGGATGGAACGAGGGCCTCTGGCCCGATGGCGACACCTTCTATCCGATTCGGGCGGGACGACGCGACGGGGCCGGAAGTGAGCCTGGGAGCGTCGTCGGCTATGGGGTGGAAATCCTCGATCCGCCCTATCCGCCGATCTCAGGGCCGCAGATGTCTGCGAAGCCGCCGGGGTAAGAAAAATCTCGGATCAGCTGGAGCCCTTGATCACCAAGGGATGCGTGACAGCGCACACGCCTCCGTTGGGGGAGAACGTGTCGCCGCGCCGGCACCCGGCAGCTGGCGATCGACGATATCCAGGAATGCATATCAGCTTCGCATTCTCCCGCCGTTGGGGTCGTAGAGAGGCGCGGTGTGAACGCGGGCAGGGAACATCTCGCCCAGGATCTCGACGTCGAAGCGTTCGTCGGTCACCGCAACTTCAGCCGGCACATAGCCCATCGCGATTGACTGCCCGACATGGTGTGCGTAGCCGCCAGAGCTCACGTACCCGACCGCCGCGCCGTCCCGCAGGATCGCCTCGTCGTTGGACACGTCGATGGGCTCGCCGTCGATTGCCGGGGCGTCGATGACCAACGGCACCAGGCGCCTGGCAGGCCCCGTGTGCCGCTCGGCTTCCGCCGCCGCCTTGCCGACGAATTCCTTGTCCCACTGAATGAAGGCGTCGAGCCCGCTTTCGGCCGCGGTGAAGTCGGGTCGATAGTCGAGGGTCCAGACGCCCCAAGCCTTCTCCAGCCTGAGCGACATCAGCGTCCGCGCCCCGTACCAGCGCAGCCCGAGGTCAGCACCGGCGTCCTCGATCGCCTCCGCCAACGCGATCTGGTATTGCGGCGCGACAAAGATCTCGTAGCCGAGTTCGCCGGAGAAGCTGAGCCGCGAGACGATAGCCGGCACGCCGCCGACGAAGGTCCGGCGAATATCGCGGAAGCGGAACGCCTCCGCCGACACGTCGTCGCGGGTGATGCGGGCGAGCAGGTCGCGCGAGTTAGGGCCCGAGAGCGCGATACCATGCAGGGCGTCGGAGAGGTTGCGGTAGTCGACGCCGGTTCCGAGGCGCTGCACGAACCAGCGCCGGTGCGCCTCTTGCATGACGCCCGAGCCGACCACAAAAAATTCGCCTTCCGCCAAGCACGCGACGGTGAGGTCGCCGTAGAGCTTGCCCTTGTCCGTCAACATAGGCGTCAGTGCAATACGACCGGGCTTCGGCACGCGGCCAGCCAGCACGCGGTCCAGGAAGGCGCGGGCGCCGGGGCCTTCGAACCCGTGCTTTGAATAGTTGGCGATCTCGATGCAGCCCACTGCCTCGCGCACCGCCTTCACCTCGCGCGCCACGTACTCGTGCGCGCGAGAGCGGCGGAAGGATGGGTCCTCGTGGGCGTCCTCCGGTCCGTCGGCGAACCAGAGCGCGTGCTCCAACCCGAACCCCTGGTCCATCACCGCGCCCTTGGCGAGCAGCCGGTCGTAAAGTGCGGTGGTCTTCTGCCGCCGGCCCTTGGGCAGGGTCTCGTTGGGGAAGGTCATCACGAACCGGCGCTCGTAGTTCTCCGACGACTTAACCGTGCCCCACTCAGGCGTCGCGAACTCGCCGAAGCGGGCGATGTCCATCGCCCACACGTCGATCGAGGGTTCGCCCTCGATCATCCACTCAGCCATGCTGCGACCGACCCCACCGCCCTGGCAGAACCCGGCCATGACACCCACGGCCACCCAGTAGTTCCGCACCGCCGGCACCGGCCCGATCATGGGGTTGCCGTCGGGCCCGAAGGTGAAGGGGCCGCAGATGATGTCCTTGATCCCCGCTTCGCCTAGTGCCGGGATACGCTCGAACGACATTTCCAGCCGGTCGGCGATCCGATCGATGTCGGGCGGCAAGAGCTCCTGACCGAAGTCGAGTGGCGTGCCGGAGACGTTCCACGCCGTGGACTTGGGTTCGTAGGTGCCGAGCAGGACGCCGTACCGCTCCTGACGGAAGTAGATGTTGGCCTCGTAGTCGATGCCTGCCGGCAAGTGGCCGGCGCCGCCTTTCGCCATCCTCTCTTCGATCACGGGGATCGTGTCGGTAATGAGGTAGTGGTGCTCCATCGGCTGGACCGGGAGCGCGACCCCCGCCAGCTGACCTACTTCGCGCGCCCAGAGCCCGCCGCAGTTCACGATGTGCTCGGCGTTGACCGTGCCGCGCGGCGTGACCACGTCCCACGAGCCGTCCTGTCGCTGGTTGGTCTCCACCACCGGAGTCCGCGTGAAATGCTGTGCGCCGTGGACGCGCGCGGATTTGGCGAAGGCGTAGGTCGCACCGGAGGGATCGACGTCGCCGTCGAGTTCGTCCCAGAGCGCCGCGTAGTAGTGCTTCGGGTCGATGAGGGGATGACGCTCCGCCACCTCCTTCGGCGAGATGAATTCCTGGTCGAGGCCCATGTAGCGAGCCTTGGAGCGCTCGCGCTTCAGGTAGTCGTACCAGTCCCTGGTGGAGGCAAGGTAGAAGCCGCCAGTGCTGTGCATGCCGACGTACTGGCCTGAGGTCTCCTCGATCTCTTTGTAGAGATTGATCGTGTAACCCTGCAGGCGGGAGATGTTGGGGTCCGACGAAAGCGTGTGAATCATCCCGGCCGCGTGCCAGGACGACCCTGCGGTAAGCTCTTCCCGCTCCAGCAGGATCACATCCTTCCAGCCGAACTTGGCGAGATGGAAGAGGATCGAGCAGCCCACCACGCCGCCGCCGATGACGACGACCTTGGTGTGACTGGGGAGCGGCTTGCCGGCGCTCGCGCTGTCGTCGTCCCTCATGATCTCAGGCATGACGGAACTCTCCCGGTACCGAGAGAGACGGCGCGCATTCCTGGCGGGCCGCCCAGTCTCCCACCCCCTTTCATATCATCTGGGGGCTCGCAATAATCGGCCTTGATGCGACGTGGACGCTTCGGAATCCGACAGGTTCAATCGCGCGATCCGCCAGCGGCGGCACGCCAATAGGGCTCGGTAGCAACAAACGCGTGCCAATCCTCGGTGATCTGGCTTCGGGTCTCCTCGCGCGCGCGCGCGTGCCAACCGATTACCTGCCCGGCACCTACCCCGAGCGCGGCGAGGTGGTCGCTCTCCCGCTGGGTTTCGAGGAGCTCCTTAAGGCAGCGTTCTGCAACGGCGGCGTCGTTGAGCTGGCCGAGGTCGTCCTGCAGCCGACGCAATGCCCGGATATAGGTACGCGGTCGGCCGCTGGGGAACTGGACCGCGAAGAACTCGCCCGCATAGCGCAGCTTCTTGAGCGAGATTCTGAGCCGGTGCAGGTCGGCATCCGAAAGTTGTTCGAATTCACGCCCACGCTTCAGTACGCGCCTGTGGCGCTTGTCGAGCAGGCGTCCCCCAAGGCCTGCGAGCGGCTGGTCGAGCTCGGCATGGTTCGCCTCTTCACGCCAGCCCTCCGTCTCGATCCACCGGCCGAAGCGAAGCAGGAAGTGCGTGTACTCCGGCTCACGCAGCGCCTCTGCCCGCTCGTAAGCCCGGGTGCGCGCTCCCTCGGCGGCTTCGGCAAGACGCTCAAGTGTCTCGTCGTGCGGACGCGCTGCACGAACGGTCGCGAGCGTCTCGGTGATGAACACGTCCCAGTCGCGGGCCGGGCCCAGCAGGTCGATGAGACGGCTCGCTTCTCGCTCCAGCCAGGCAGTGTGCTCGCGCGGAAGAACCGTCTTGAAGACCACAAGGGCCGATCGCATCCGGCGCAGCGCGACGCGAAACTGGTGGACACCTTCCGGATCGCTGCGGTCCAGCACCGCATCGTGATTCGCCGCGCACTGATTGGCACACGCGCGGAAGATTTTACCCAGGGCTTCGCTTACGGAAATGCCCCGCGCAAGCGCAAGCGCCGGCGCTTTGTAGCCGGCGTAGCCCTCGCCGCCGGCAAGGACATAGCCGCGCTTGGCCTTGCTCGCCGTCTGTATTTGGAGCGGCGCCGAGGCGTGCAGTGTCAAGGCAAGCTCATAGAGCGCACTCGCTGGCCCCTGGATCAGCTCCAGCTCCAGTTCGGAGATGGTGTCGCACTTGTCACGCGCCTTGATCTCTCCGCTGTCGAGAGCGAGTTCGATCAGTGCTGTTCCGTTATCCGACCCGGCAACCTCGACCATCGCGGTGCGCCGCATCACGTCGGTGGAGAACGCCGGCGCCAGCTCTGTTGACTGTAGCGGACCCACCGCATCGCGTACCGCCGGATCGGTCGAGACCGGCAAGCTTGGCAGCGACTTCTTGACCGTGCGGGACCACTCGTTGCGCCTGAGCACGGCAGCGGCCGAGGACGGTCCATCCGACTTCAAGGTCTGAACGAGGCGTTCGCCATCCTCCCGAATCCGCAGCGTGAAACCGCGCCGGCGCAGCCGAAAATCTCCGGTATCGTAATAGGTGCTACGAAGCCGTTGCGCAGGTCCCTCGCCGCCCGCGGGGACCGCCGCGCGCCAGCCACGGTCGAGCGCGGCGCTATCGCCACCAAGCGTCAACTCGACTTCGAGTGCAGAGCTACCCTCGTCGGCGACCGCACTCGCGTCGCCGTCTCCCTTGCCCATCGGTACCCGTTTTCGGCGATGGTTGCTGTCACCGCATTCTTTCGCGCGGCGGGATGGAATATTCACGAAACTTTCGCGGAAACGTCAAGGCAGTCTGACCAACTCATCGGTTCAGACGCCTCCGAGCACGTGTTGTGTCGCCGTTTTGAGTTGATGGGCGGGCGTGCATCCCCTATTGAGGAAAGCGAAGCGAGGTCCTTTGGCAGCACGACAGAACACAGCTCACGAGGAGGATTAAATCGATGGCCGACCACGGAACGACTTGGTCGAAAGCGCCGCTCTCCCGGCGGTCTTTCTTAAGAGGTACGGCGGCAGGCGCAGCCACGCTGACCGCCGCAGGCTCGGGCGCGTTTTCATCGCGCGCACAGGCGTCGGACTGGTCCGGCGAGACCCTGCGCTTCATGATCATCAACCCGCATGCCGGCTCCATCAAGCCGCTCTCAGAGGGTTTTACCGAGCTGACCGGCGCCAATGTCGAGGCGGTGAAGGTGCCCTACGATCAGATCACGGCGCAGTCGACGCTCGACGTCATGTCCGGCATCAACGAGATCGACGTCTTCCAGTACTGGTACGTCGATAAGGAGGCGCTGGTGCGGGACGGCGTGCTGGCCGACATCTCCGACCGTATCGCGGCGGAGGAAGCCGACATCGACCCGGCCGACTTCCTCGGCTCGCTCTATGACGCCTATACCGAGGTGAACGGCCGCCGCTACGGCCTGCCCTACGACGGCGACACCCACGTTCTCTTCTACAACAAGGAGATTCTCGACCGGAACGGGCTCGCGCCGCCGGCGACGTGGGACGAATACAACGCGGTGGCCAAGGCGGTGACGGAAGCGGAAAGCGCCAACGGCGTCTACGGCGCCCTGCTCATGTGCAAGCAGTTCCCGATCATCCTCTGCTCGACCTACGCAAACCGGCTGGGCGGCTACGGCGGCGACTTCCTCGATGCCAACGGCGCGCCGGCACTGACCAGCGATGCCGCGATCGGCGCCGCGCAGACGATGCTCGAGGCCGGCCCCTACGCGGTGCCGACGCCGTTGGAGACAGAGTTCGGCAACTCGATCCCGGTGTTCCTGAGCGGCGGCGCCGCCATGATCGAGTTCTGGACCGATCTCGGCACCTGGGCACAGGACCCCAATCAAAGTCAGATCGTCGACAAATGGGGCGTGTCGCCCATGCCTGTCGCCGGCGGCAACACCGTCAACCGGCCGGCGATGAACGCCGGCTGGGCCTTCGGCGTCTCCTCCGGGTCGCACAACCCCGAGATGGCGTGGGAGTTCGTGCGCATGTCGTCGAGCAAGGATTTCCACGTCCGCGTGCTCACCGACAACACGACCGGTGTGGACCCGACGCGGCGCTCGGCGATGCCCGCCTATCGCAACTTCGCGCCGCTGCAGGCAGACGCCGTGGAGCAGGCTATCGATGACGCCTTCCCGTGGCCGATGAAACCGGAATCGCCCAAGCTCATGCAGTCGCTCACGGATGAGCTCGGCCTGTTGATGGCCGGCGACAAGACCGCCGAGCAGGCCATGGGCGACGCCCAGGCCGCCTGGGAGGACATCCTCGGCTAACATAGCCATGGGCCGGGCGGCCGCACGCTCAGGGACTACCCTGGCTGCGGCCGCCCCGTCTTCCTGCTATGGCTGAGCTGGACACCACGCCGCAGCGCACGCGCGAAGGGCCGCAGGCAGGCGGGCGCTGGGCCGGCGCGCTGTCGCTCGACCGGCGCAGACTGATCGGCTGGGCGGTGGTCATGCCTCTCATCGGCGGCTTGATCGTCTTCGCCGTTTATCCCTTCATCTACCTGATCTTCCTCTCCTTCTCCGATTCCAACCTCGGCACGCTGTTCCGGGGATGGGTCGGCGTCGAGCACTACACGGACTCCATCGGCCAGGCGAAGTTCACCAGCTCCCTGCTTCGCTCCATCGTCTTCGCGCTGATGACAACGCTGGCGTCGGTCATCCTCGGCGTTTGCGTGGCCTTTCTCATCGACCGCGCCGTGAAGGGCCGTCAGATCCTGCGCACGCTCATTCTTCTGCCGCTGATGACACCGCCGATCACCGTCGCCGTCATGTGGCAGCTGTTGCTGATGCCGAAGGGCGGCTGGCTCAACAGCTTCCTCATGGACATGGCGCTCTTCAGCCAGCCGGTGAGTTTTCTGGGCTCCCCCACCATGGCGTTCCCCTTCGTGTGCCTGGCAGACGTGTGGCAGTGGACACCCTTCATCGCGCTGATGACCTATGCCGCGCTGCAGACCCTCCCGGAGGACATCTACGAGGCTGCGAAGCTGGACGGCGCGTCGGGGCCTGCGATGTTCTGGTCAATCACGCTGCCGATGCTGGCGCCGGCGCTGCTCGCCATTGCGGTGCTCAAGCTCGTCATTGCCTTCAAGGTCTTTGATCTCGTCTTCGTGCTGACCGGCGGCGGGCCGGGCCAGGCGACGACCGTCTCGAGCTTCTACATTTACCGGGTCGCGATCCAGCAATTCGACATCGGTGCCGCAGCGGCGCAGACACTCATGTTCGCGGTGGTAGTGGGCCTGGTCACCATTCCCTTCACCACCGCGCACGATGTCGCTGAGAAGAGGCTGTCGTGACAGCCGCCCGCGTCCAAAATTTCGATGGAGGCACCTGGCTTTCGGAGGCGCCGGTCGGCCTCTGGACTCTCGCCCGCTGGGCGGGGACCGCGGCGGTCGTGCTCTTCTTCATCTTCCCCATGATCTTCATGTTGATGGTTTCGTTTAAGACGCAGCCGGATATCGCGAGCGGCGGCTTCATTCCGGAAGAGTGGTTTTGGCAGAACTACCCGGACGCGTGGAACTCCGTCGCGGTCGGCACCTACCTGCGTAACTCGATCGTCGCCGCCGCGCTGGGCGCGCTGGTGACGCTGGTCATCGCGGTGCCTGCGACGCACGCCATCGTGCGATATCGCATTGGCGGCAAGTTCCTGCCGGTCTTCATCCTCGCGACCTACGTGGCACCTCCGATCGTCGCGCTCTTCCCCCTCTTCTTCCTCCTGCGTTCGATCGGACTGGTGAACTCGCTCTTCGGCATGGCTCTGGTTTACGGCGTGATGAACTTGCCGGTCGCGTTCTGGCTGCTTTCGAGCTTCGTCCGCCGCCTGCCGGAGGAGCTGGAGGATGCCGCGCGGATCGACGGCGCGGGCTACGGTTCCGTCCTCTTCCGCATCACGGTGCCACTCCTCATGCCGGGCATCATCAGCACGGGGATCATCTGCCTGATTCTGGCCTACAACGAATTCCTCCTGGCCTCCTTCCTCACGCGGAGCGAAAGCACGCAGACGTTGCCGGTGGGTCTCTCGCTCTATCAGGGCGACCGGCAGCTTCGCTACGGCCAGATGTCGGTGGCCTCGCTGATCGGCATCGTGCCGGTCTACCTGCTGGCGATGTTCTTCCAACGCTGGCTCATTCGCGGCTTGACCGCAGGCAGCACGAGGTAGGCATGGCGACCGATCCCGCCGCGGTCGCGGCCATGCTGAGAGAACTGGTGGACGTGCTGCTGCCCGGCGACGAGCGCTTTCCGGCCGCGAGCGACGCCGGCACCCACGGCGTGGTGGCGGATCGATTGGTAGCGCAGATGGGCGAGGCTGCGCTCGACGATCTAGCGCTAACAATTGAGGCCTGCGGCGGGCCGCTTGGTCCGCTGGGTGCAACGGAACGGCAGGACGTCGTGCGGCGCTTTGAGGCTTCTCACCCGGAGCAGTTCGAGACGCTTCGGATGATCGCCTATCTCGCCTATTACGAGAGTCCCGCCGTGGTGCGCGCCGTCCGCTCCCTAGGCCACGTCTACAACGACGCGCCGCAGCCTGCGGGATACGCCATGGCGCCCTTCGACGAGAGCGATCCCCATCAGGCGCCGGCGCACCGCCGCGGGAGCTACGTGCGGACGGAGGACGTGACGCGCCTTGACCTCACACCCCTGCCGTCCGAACCGCTGGCGCCAGAGACGATCACCCAGGACGACGCTGTGGTGAGCGGCCGCGGTGGCATCGCCAGGGGCGCAGGCGGAAAGCCCACCGGACGGGTGGGCACCCTCCGGTCAGACGGCGGGACGTAGAGGCGAACCATGGCCAACGTCGGGATCAGCAATATCTACAAGTCCTTCGGCCCCGTCGAGGTCATCCACGGCATCGACGTCGAGATCGCGGACAAGGAGTTGGTGGTGCTGGTGGGGCCGTCGGGATGCGGCAAGTCGACTCTGCTCCGCATGATCGCAGGCCTCGAAGACATAACCGCCGGCGAGATTTCGATCGACGACAAGGTGGTCAACCGCGTCGCCGCCAAGGACCGGAATATCGCCATGGTGTTTCAGTCCTACGCGCTCTACCCGCACATGACCGTCTACCGGAACATGTCGTTCGGCCTGCGAATGCGAAAGATCGCGAAGGACGAGCAGGACCGCCGCATCAGGTGGGCGGCGGAGGTGCTGGAGCTTACCGACTACCTCAAGCGCTATCCTCGCCAGCTCTCGGGCGGGCAGAGGCAGCGCGTCGCCATGGGCCGCGCGCTGGTGCGCGAGCCTATCGTCTTCCTCTTCGACGAACCGCTCTCCAACCTCGACGCCCAGCTCCGCGTTCAGATGCGGACCGAGATACGCGAGCTGCACCAGCGGCTTCAGACGACCATGATCTACGTCACGCACGATCAAGTGGAGGCGATGACGCTCGCCGACCGCATCGTCGTCATGCGCGACGGCTACATCGAACAGATCGGCGCTCCGGAGCATGTCTACGACAGGCCGGCCAACACCTTCGTCGCTGGCTTCATCGGCTCGCCCCAGATGAACATGCTGCCCGGCACGCTCGGGCCGGACGGAACCATCGCGCTTGAGGGCGGAGTCACGGTGCGGCACGCGGAGAGCCTGGAGGCGCAGTCCGGCCGCAGCGTGCTCTATGGCATTCGGCCGGAGGACCTGCAGCTCGTCGGCGAAGGCGAGGGTTTCGCGCTCGGTATCGATGTGGTCGAGACGACCGGGCGAGAGATCGAGCTGTTCGGCAGCCTGGGGTCCCGGCGAATCTGCGCGTTGCTGCAGGCGCGTGCGTCCGTCCGGGCGGGCGATACCGTGTGGATCAGCCCGGCCCCCGAACGCGCACACATTTTCGATGCCGAGAGCGGCGTCCGTATCGACGCTACCGGCCAAGCCTGAGACAAACGCCATGGCCCGGCGCACCACCCACGATCACGCCGACGTCGTTATCGTGGGCTCCGGCCCCGGCGGCGTCATTCCCGCCAAGGTGCTGGCCCGGAAAGGCATCAACGCGGTCTGCCTGGAGCAGGGCTCGTGGTTCCCGCCGGCCGAGCGCCCGCACTTCGGCCGGGATTGGGAATGGCGGCGCGCCACCGACTGGTCGATCGCCGTCAACGTCCGGGCCCACCCCCACGACTACCCGGTGGACAGCACCGACGAGACCACGCTGATGTGGAACGGCGTCGGCGGCTCCACCGGCATCTACACCGCCACCTGGCCGCGCTACCGCCCCTCTGATTTCCGCAAGGGGACCGAGCACGGCCTCGCGCCGGACTGGCCGATCTCCTACGAGGACCTTGCCCCTTATTTCGAGATGGCCGACGAAGCATGCGGCGTCTCCGGCTGGCCGGACGATCCGGCGATGCCGCCGCGCGGCCCCTTCCAGACCCGGCCCGGCCCGCGCGGCGCCATGGGCGAGGTCATGGCGCGCGGCTTCGACAAGTTGGGCTGGCACTGGTGGCCCATGCCCTGCGCCATCCTGGCCGAGGGATACGACGGCCGCCTAGCCTGCAACAACTGCGGGGCCTGCCAGAGCGGCTGCCCGCGAGGCTCCCTCAATGACATGGCCGTGACCCACTGGCCGAAGGCGCTTGCAGCGGGCGTGGAGCTTCGCACCGACAGCCGCGTCGAGCGCATCGAGACCGACGCGTCGGGCCGCGCCACGGGCGTCGTCTACGTCGAGCGCAACACCGGTGTACGTCACATCCAGACCGCGGATGTCGTGATCCTCGCCGCCAACGGCGTCGGCACGCCGCGCCTGCTCCTGCTCTCGGAAAGCGCGGCGCACCCGAAGGGGCTTGCCAACCGCTCCGATCAGGTGGGCCGCAACCTGATGCACCACACGCTCGGAATGGTGGAATGCTGGGTCGACGCGCCCACCGAGGCGCACAAGGGCCTGATCTCCGCCATCGCGATCTGCGAGGAGTTTGCTGAGAGCGACACGTCGCGCGGCTTCGTCAACGGCTTCACCCTCCACATCGTACGCCAGAACGGCGCGGGCTATCAGGCGCTGGGCTCGCATTCGGGCAACACGGCGCCGTGGGGCGCGGATCACCACGCCTGGTTCGCCCGCCACTTCGGACACGGGATGGGCATTCTCATCGTGGGCGACGACCTGCCGCGCCCCGAGAACCGCGTCACCCTCTCCGACACCGTGGTCGATTCGTCGGGGCTGCCGGCACCCCGTATTGCCTACGGCATGTGCGAGAACGACGCACGTCTGGCTCGCTTCGGCATTGGCCGGGCCGCGGAGCTCGCGGGCGCGATGGACGCCTGGGACATCAAGGTCAATCCCTTCCGCGACGCGAACGGCGTCTACGCGCCGCCCGCATGGCACCTGCTCGGCACGGCACGCATGGGAGCCGATCCCGAGAGCTCCGTCGTCACCAAGTGGCACCAGACCTGGGACTGCCCCAATCTCTACATCACCGACGGCAGCGCCATGGCGACCGGCGCGGCCATTAACCCGACCAGCACCATCTGCGCCCTCGCCTACCGCGCCGCACATCATCTCGCCGATAACTTTGCCGAGGCCCGCCGGGCGCGGGGCCCGCTGCTCGACGACTGAGAAATCCGGGCTAAGATGCCCCCGCGTCGGCACCGGGCGGAGGGAACCATGGCCGGCTATACCAGCGAAGAGTTGCGGGCGATGGTGCTGCCCGACCGGGTGCACCGCGCCATCTATACCGACCCGGCGATCTTCGAGATCGAGATGCAGAAGATCTTCCGCCGGGTCTGGCTCTACGTCGGCCACGAGAGCCTGGTGCCGAACCCCGGTGACTACTACTGCACCCACCTGGCCCGCCAGCCGGTGGTACTGAGCCGGCACAAGGACGACGGCATCTGCGTGCTGTTCAACCGCTGCGGCCACCGCGGCGCCAAGGTGCTGAACCGCGAACGCGGCAACGCCAAGGTCTTCACCTGCATGTATCACGGCTGGAGCTTCCGGCCGAACGGCGCGCTCGCCGGCGTGCCGATGCGCCAGGACTTCCCCCAGGCGCCGCTCGCGGACCCGCAGTTCGGCATGGCGCAGCTACCGCGGGTGGAAAGCTATCGGGGCTTCGTGTTCGCGTCGTTCGACCCCGACACCGAGCCGCTGCTCGACTATCTCGCGGAAGCCCGGCACGGCATCGACGAGCTGGTGGACCGCTCGCCCGAGGGCGACGTGGCTCTTTCAGCCGGCTGCCACCGCTACCACTACCGCGGCAACTGGAAGCTCCAGCTGGAGAATCTGGCGGACATGTACCACCCCGCTGCCTGCCACGCGTCCACCGTCGGCCCCGACGGTCGGCAGTTCAAGCGCCGTGCGGGCGACGAGGGCGGCGACGCGGCATTCTTCGCCCCCAACGGCGAGGCGATCGTCGCGCAGACGGGCGTGCGCGGCCTCAACAACCGCCACAGCTCCGAGGCGTCGCTCTTCGACAGGGAGCAGTCTGGAGGGCACTGGGACGATTACCGCGCCATCCTGGTGCAGCGCTACGGCGAGGAGCGAACGGCTGACATCCTCAAGAACCGCCGCCACAGCATGACCTTCTTCCCGAGCTCCGACATCCTGCTGGCGCAGACCTCGGTGCGGGTCGTCCGCCCGGTGGCGGTGGACTTCACTGAGGTCGAGGTCTGGCCGGTGCGCCTCGTGGGCGCGCCCGCAAGCATCTCGGACGACCTCGTGCGCTTCGTTAACATCACCCACGCGGCTGCTTCCTTCATCCAGTCCGACGACATGGAGGCCTTCGAGCGCTGCCAGGAGGGACTCAGCACCCAGGGCACCGACTGGGTGCTCGTCGCACGCGGCCTCGGCGCCGAGATCGACGAGGGCGACGGCGTGTTCTTCGGCCCGCGCTCCAGCGAGGTCGGCCAGCGCGCCCAGCACGAGGCGTGGCGCGACCTGATGGGCGCATGAGCGTCACCGCCGACGCCCGCGCCGTCGCGGGCTCCAACACCGTGCGCCTGGAGGAGCTTCGCGACTTGATCGAGCACGAGGCGGAGCTGCTGGACGAGCGGCGCTTCGACGAGTGGTGCGATCTCTACACCGAGGACGCCGCCTACTGGGTGCCCGCCAGCCCGGAGCAGGAGAGCTGGCGCGATCACGTGTCCCTCTTCTACGACGACAAGCACACGATGCGGACCCGCGTCCAGCGGCTCAACCATCACCGGATCCACTGCCAGAGCCCGCCATCCCGCTGCGTGCGCGTGATCTCCGGCGTCCGGCTCGACGACGTGACGGCGGAGGGCGCGTGGCTGGTCCGCTCCAAGTTCGTGATGGTCGAGGACCGCCCCGGCAACCCGCAACGCGTCTTCGGCGGTCGGTACTCCCACACCATCGTGCAGGACGGCGAACGGCTGCGCATCCGCCTCAAGCGTGTGGACCTCACGAACTGCGATCAAAGCTTCCCCATGCTCACTCAGCCGTTCTGACCCGCGTGCGAAAAGCCGGCTGATTCAGCCGGGCCAATTCCCCCCGCTTGTCCCGATGAGAATGCACCGCCTATGATTGCGGTGCCGGAGAGAAAGGCGTGTCCGCCAAGGGTCAACAACAAGAATGCGTACGCGACCGGCGAAACAAGAGGGAGGCTACGGATATGAGAAAAACTCTGCGCAATGCGGCGCTTGGGGCCGCGGCACTGGCGTTTCTCGCGGGCGGCATGGCGCCGGTCGCAACCGCTTCTGCGGACGAGAAAGTTAAGGTCTATGTGAGTCTGGGTTTCGAGGGCAACACCTGGATGGATGCGTCCACCAACCTGCTGAGCTCGATAGCAGAGACCAAGGAATACAAGGGGGATTATATCGGATAGTCACATTTTCCTCTTGAAATCGGACCGCCGATAGACTATCTTATAGTCACAACAGGGGATTGAAGATGACACGCAAGGCACCGGGAAAATCGCACCGCAAGGGACTGACCTTCACCGAGGTCGCCGACATGTTCCGCGACGAAGAGACCGCACGGGACTGGATTGCTTCGCAGCGCTGGCCGGACGGCCCGCATTGCCCCCGGTGCGGGTCCACCAACGTCCAGTCCGGGATTGCTCACAAGACGATGACGCATCGCTGCCGCGACTGCTACACCGGCAAGAGCAAGACGATGTTCTCGATCAAGACCGGCACGGTCATGGAGGGATCGAACCTGAAGTATCGCGCCTGGGCGGTCGGCATCTACCTGTTCACGACCAACATCAAGGGCGTTTCGTCCATGCGGCTGCATCGCGAGCTGGGCATTAGCCAGAAGGCCGCATGGTTCATGCTGCATCGCCTGCGGATGGCCTTCGAGGATGAGGCCGGGCCGTTCACGGGGCCGGTGGAAGTGGACGAAACGCACATTGGCGGGAAGCGGAAGAACAAGCCGCTGTCGAAGCGGAAAGAGTTGAAGGGCCGGGGTGCGGTGGACATGACCACCGTTGCTGGGGCGAAGGATCGGGAGACCAACCGGGTTTCCGCCCGCGTGGTTCCGAACACCGACGCGCCGACGCTGCAAGGCTTCGTCCGCGAGAACGTTGAGGCTGGGGCGAAGGTCTATACGGATGAGGCGAAGGCGTACAAGGGGATGCCCGAATTCGACCATGAGGCCGTGAACCATAGCGTCGGCGAGTACGTCCGGGAGCAAGCGACCATCAACGGCATGGAGAGCTTTTGGGCGATGCTGAAGCGCGGGCATCAGGGCATCTACCACAAGTTCTCGCCCAAGCACTTGGACCGCTACGTCACGGAATTCGCCGGTCGCCACAATGACCGCGAGGCTGATACCGTTGACCAAATGACGGGGATCGTCGCGGGCATGGTCGGCAAGCGGCTGACCTACGAGGCGTTGATTGCGGATAACGGGCTGGACTCGGGAGCGCGCTCATGACCGATCAAGAGCGCGTGGACCGCGAGAGAGATTGGGTTTCCGCCCGATTCAATTGCAGCACGGAAAATGTCTTCAAGACGCTCATCGCTGTCATCAAGTCAGACGTTGCATCATTCAACAAGCTGTCCGGCAGCGACGATTGCAGAGAAAACCGCGTTGACGATTTGAACTGGACCTTTTCTCGATTTGGGCGCGTTGCTTCCGTCTCGACAAACGGAAGGGCTATCAGGTCTGTTCTCGAATACAACGGCTGCACGTTGTTTCGGATTGAGATTGAGTCGCGGTGGAACGAAGACGACATGAATTGCGATTTGTTCATTGATGGCGAAAAGCTCTCCATGCACCGCGTCAGCCAGAAGATCATCGGCGAGGTTTTGTTCGGCGATGGATAACTGGGTGCATCTGTACGCTGGCGGCCTTGGCTTCGTGCTGGTCGTCTTCATTCTGGGCTGCCTAGTCTGGGGCCACTTGTTCGGTCCGCCCGGCGGTAGGCGGTAGCCCGCCATGGGCAAGCCCAATTGGGCCAGCGGCACGGTCTGGACCGGCGACAACCTTCCCGTCATGCGCGGCATGAACGACGCCTGCGTGGATCTGATCTATCTCGACCCGCCGTTCAACTCTAACCGGCACTACGAGGCTCCGATAGGGAGCAAGGCCGCTGGTGCGGCGTTCAAGGACGCATGGACGCTGGACGATGTTGACGTGTGCGAGCATGGCGAGCTCGCGGACAGGAACCCTGCCGCCTATTCCGTGATCGAAGCGGCGCGCCAGGCGCACGGCAAAGGGATGCAATCCTACCTGATCATGATGGCGGTGCGCCTCATGGAGATGCACCGGATTCTGAAGCCCACCGGCTCGATCTACCTGCACTGCGACCCCACGGCCTCGCACTACTTGAAGTTGCTCATGGACGGGATTTTCGGGCGCGGGAATTTCCGAAACGACATTGCATGGAAGCGGAAGGCGGGCCGCGGCGAGACTCAAAATGTGGCGGTGCGTTTCGGAGTAACGTCGGACGTGATCCTGTTTTATGCAAAGTCGCCGGAAACCGTCCTGAACCGCCAATACCGCGCAAGCAACCCTGCCTATATCGCCTCCAAGTTCAACAAGGTGAACGATGAGGGACGGCGATACCGGCTCGACAATCTCACGAGTCCTTCGCCCCGCCCGAACCTGATGTACGAGTACAAGGGCTATCAACCGCCGAAAAATGGTTGGGCAGTCTCACGCGAACGAATGGAACAAATGGACCACGAAGGCCGGGTTTACTTCCCGGACGATAAATCCAAGCGGCTACAGCGCATAAGATTCCTCGACGAATTGCCGGGCGAGACTGTCGACTCGCTATGGGATGATATCCCGCCGATCAATTCTCGTGCACAAGAACGTCTCGGCTACCCGACGCAAAAGCCGCTCGCCTTGCTGGACCGGGTCATCCGGGCAAGCTCTCGTGAGGGCGACATGGTGCTTGACCCGTTTTGCGGGTGCGCGACGGCACTTGTCGCCGCGGATCGCCTTTCGCGCCGATGGGCGGGAATCGACCTGTCGCCGCTCGCGGTCAAGCTGGTCAACGAGCGGATCGCCGAAGACCGCGGCGGGTTGAAATGGGGCGGTGCCACGGTCCCTGACGGCCCGCCCAAGCGCACCGATCTAGGCGACCTCCCGAACTACCGGACGCACCGGCATCGCCTGTACGGCGAGCAGGAGGGCGTCTGCGCGGGCTGCGAAACGCACTTCCCGTTCCGCGTCATGGACGTGGACCACATGCTGCCGCGCGTGAAGGGCGGAACGGACCATCCCGACAACCTTCAGCTTCTGTGCTCGGGCTGCAACCGTAGCAAGGGCGGCAAGACGATGGCCGAATGGAGGGCCGCGCAATGACTCACCTTCTCCCGGTGCTGGCACTGGCGGCAGCGATGGTCGCCGGCGACGCGCCCGCCCATCGCGTCCACCTCGGCATTGACTGCAACCCCGATGTGGACAGGAACGGCGACGAAGTGGCTTACACGGTGTCTCTGCCGGATGACGTGCTCACCGAGTGCGAGGGGGAAAGCCGATGACCAAGCCGCCCCGCAAGCGGAAGCTGCCCAAGCCCGTGACCATCCGGGAGCCGGATCGTGACTACCAGCCGCCGAAGGCGGAGCGGGAGCGGGAGCACGACATGCCGGGCGCATCGCTCAAGACGGTGCGCCGCGCGTTCTTTCGGCCCGTGAACGTGCGGCGTGAGGGCGTGGATTGAGGGGTGGAATGTGACTATCCGATATAATCCCCAATACAAGGACCGGGTGGACATCGAAATCCAGTCCGCGCGCGGCAATGCGCAGACCCAGATCCAACAGATCAACGCGATGGTCCAGGCGGGCGCGCAAGTCATCGTCTCCTGGGCGATTTCTCCGACGGCGCTCAACCGCGCTATCCGTAACGCGTGCCGCCGGGGCGTGGTCTTCATCACCTTCGACGCCCAGGTCACCGAGCCTTGCGCCCATCACGTCGGCATCAATCAGGATTGGGCCGGCGCGGGGCCGGCCGAATGGCTGGCAGAGGAGCTTGGCGGCAAGGGCAACATCGTCTTCATGGGCGGCATCCCCGGCAACATGGTCGACCTGCGGCGGAATTCTGCAGCCAAGGCCGTGTTCGCCGAGTTTCCGGACATCACGATCATCGCCGACACGCCGAGCATGTGGAACAACGCCACGGCGAAGCAGAAGCTGACCGAAATCGTGGCCACACACGGCTGGGACAAGATCGACGGCCTGTGGACCCAGACCGGCTGCTACGTCTTCACCCAAATGCAGGTGGACGCAGGACGCGGCGACCAGCTCAAGCCCTGCGCAGGCAACGGCACCAACGGTCACCGCGTGGCCCAGCTCGCGCCGGGAACGACCGAGGGCGCTTACGGGCTGCGCAGCGCCTCCATGGGCTCGCCGCCCTGGGCCGCGCCGTATGCCTTCAAGCTCGGGATGGCCAAGTTCGACGGCGCCGAGATCCCGCGCTTCGCCGAAATCCCGATGCCCCTGGTCACGCCGGGACAGACGGAGCTCTGCGACACGGGGGACAAGGCCGAGCTCACCGCCAAGGATTGGTCCTGCAATGCGGTGCCGCTCTCCGTTGCACCGTCCAACTACTTCATCGACGTGTGGCATTCCGAAGTGCCCGAGCTCGACGTCAATTCCGCGCTCGAGGGCAAGGTGCCTGAGGGAAGCTGACCCCGACGGGCGAGCAACGGCTCTGAGTCGGGTCGGCCCCGGCAAGATCGGAGGCGTGAGGGGCGCGGCGCTCGCCGCTGCGCCCCGCTCCCCCAGTATGACCGGGCGGCGGTGCACGGAAGCCGGCCATGGATGAGCAGGCGCCGGCTGTCGAGACCCACGGCCTGAGCAAGGCGTTCGGCGCGACCGTGGCGCTCGACGATGTCTCGCTCGCCATTCCCCGTGGCGAGGTCCATGCGCTGCTCGGCGAGAACGGCGCGGGCAAGTCGACCCTGGTCAAGATCCTGAGCGGGCTCAGCCGGCCGGACGCCGGCGAGATCGCCTTGTTCGAGAGCCCCGCGCACATCCACACACCGCGTGACTCCCACCGCCTCGGAATTCAGACCGCCTATCAGGAAATCTCCCTGATCGGCGACCTCACGGTCGCGCAGAACATGCTGCTGCCCTACGAGCCCACCGGGCCCAGCGGGTACATCAGGCGGCGCGAGTCGGAGCGGCATGTGCGCCGCGCTCTCGCCGACCTCGGCCTCGACGATATCGACCCGCACGCGGAGGTGCGGACCCTGGCGCTGCCGACGCAGCAGAAGATCGAGATCGCCCGCGCGGTCTCCCGCAAGCCGCGCCTGCTGCTGCTGGACGAGCCCACCTCGTCCCTCTCCGGCAACGATGTGCAGTGGCTGGGCGCGCTGTTCGACCGGCTGCGCGCGGAGGGCACCACCATCGTCTTCATCTCGCACCGGATGCAGGAGGTGCGCGACTTCTGCGACAGCCTGACCATCCTGCGCAACGGCCGCATGGTGGGGAGCTTCAGGGCCGACGAAATCTCCGATGACCGCGTGATCGAGCTGGTGATCGGGCGCTCGCTGGCCGCGACCTTTCCGCCCAGGCCGGATCGGCCGGAACGGCGCGGGGAGACGCCGATCCTGGCCGGTGACGGATTGGCCATCGAGGGCGGCGTGCAGGATTTCTCCTTCGACCTCTGGTCCGGCGAGATTCTCGGTGTCGGCGGGCTGGAAGGCATGGGTCAGCGCGACCTCTTCCTCGCGCTTTTCGGCATGGTCGGGCTCAGCGCCGGAGACATCCGGATCGGCGACCAGCGGGTGACGCTGCGGACACCGAAGGACGCCGTGAACAGCCGCATCGGCATCAGCTTCGTGCCGGAAGACCGCAAGACCGAGGCCCTCTTCCTCGCGCTGACCGGCCGCGAGAACATCTCGCTCCCGATCATCGACCGCTGCGTGCGCTTCGGCCTCGTGAACCTGGAGCAGGAAGCGCAGGCGGTGGGCCGGGCGCTCGACATGGTGCAGGTGGACCGGCGCGCGCTCCATAGCGCCTGCAACGTCTTCAGCGGCGGCAACCAGCAGAAGATCGCCATCGCCAAGTGGCTGCTCGCCGAGAGCCGCGTGCTGCTCATGTACGACCCGACACGCGGTGTCGATGTCGGCACGAAGGCGGAAATCTACGCGCTGATGCGAGCCTACGCCGACGCCGGCGGTGCCGTGCTCTACTACTCCACCGACGTGCCGGAGCTGGTGAATCTCTGCGACTCCGTCATGGTGATCTACCGCGGCCGCAAGGCGGCCTCGCTCACCGGTGCCGAGATCACCGAAGCCAGCATCATGCGCGCGGCGCTCGGCGAGGGCTCTCGATGACGCCGCTCGGCGCGCTACGCGCACCCTACCTGCCGCCCTTCAGCTGGTCGCGCCAGCGCGGCACGATCATCGCCATCGCCGTGTTCGCCGCGACCATGATCGCGCTCCAGCTGATCACGGGCCAGGGCATCGCCTACTTCGACATCAGCAGCATCAGCGCGAGCGCGGCGACTCTCGCGCTCGCCGCCCTGGGCGAGACCATCGTCATCCTTGCGGGCGGGCTCGACCTCTCGGCCGGCGCGGTGATCTCGCTGGTCAATGTCGTGCTGGTCACCCAACTCGGCCCTGTCGCCGACATGGGGACCGGCCTCTTCACCCTCGTCGCGCTGGTCATCGCTCTCGGCCTGGGCGCAGCCATCGGCGCTCTCAACGGCTTCCTCGTCGCCTACGTGCGCCTGCAGTCGATCGTGGTGACGCTCGCCACCATGTTTATCGCCCAGGGCGCTGCGCTGCTCGTGCTCAAGTTCCCCGGCGGCGAGATGCCGTGGGATTTCAGCCTGGTCTTCACCGGGGACGTCATCACCGAGGGCCTGCCCGCACCCGTCGTCGTGCTCGCGGTCGCCATCCTGTTCTGGCTGCTGCTCAAGAACACGCGGATCGGCACAGGCATCTACGCCATCGGCAGCGATGCGGGCTCGGCTGAGGCCAACGGGGTCGACGTCCGCCGCACGCGCTTCCTCACCTTCACCTTCGCGGGCATGTGCTACGGCGCCGCCGGCCTCTTCATCACCGCCAACATGGGCGGTGGCGACCCGCTGATCGGCGCCAAGATGCTGCTGCAGATCTTCGCCGCCGTGGTGCTCGGCGGCACGCTGATCGGCGGCGGCCGGGGCGGCGCCGTCGGCACGATATTCGGTGCGCTGACGCTCACCGTGGTCGTGAACATCTTCCTCGTGCTAGGCGTGCGCACCTATTACACGCCGATCGTCGAAGGCGTGATCCTGCTCCTCGCCGTGCTCGGCTTCTCGCTCGGCCGCGACTCGCCGGTGGTCGAGATCACGCGCTTCTGGCGGGCAACGCTGCGGGCTCTCAAGGAGTCCTCGCTGCCCTCCAGGCTGCGGGTCGTGGGCGAGCCGATCCGCCTGGGTGGGCCGGACCCGCCGGCGGTCGGCGCCGGCAGCGCAACCGCTGTCTCCTGGCTGGACCGGCACCGCGCGGTGCTGCGCTTTGCCGTGCCGGCTTACGCCATCTACATCGTGATCCTGGGTGCCACGGTCGGCATCTTTGGCGGTGACTTCTCGCCTCTGGCTTATCTCAACGCCATGCTGATCCTGACCGCCTTCCTGGCGATCCTCGGTCTCGGCCAGGGCACGGTCATCATCACCGGCGGGCTCGACCTCTCGGTCCCCTGGACCATGACCTTCCCGGCCATCGTCGTCACCACGCTCTGCAACGGTCTCGACGCGCCGGCGGCGTGGGTAATCCCGGCGGCACTCGGGATCGGCATCGCCATCGGCTTCCTGAACGGCATGACAATCCTCCTCTTCGGGCTCTCGCCGATCATCGTGACGCTTGCCATGAACGGTATCCTGGAGGGCGTGTCGCTGCTGTTCAGCTCGGGTGCGCCCATCGGCAAGGCGCCGCCGGCGCTGGCATGGTTCGTGACCGGGCGCATCGCCGGCATCGCGCCGATCGGCTGGTTCCTCATCGCCTTCGTCGTCGTCGCGACCCTCTACCTGAACCGGAGCGCGCCGGGCCGCCGCATCTTCGCGGTCGGCAACAGCGAGCGGGTGAGCCGCCTCTCCGGCGTGCGCACCGGCTTCCCCATCGTCGGCGCCTACGTGCTCAGCGGCTTCTGCTCCGCGCTGGTCGGGGTCTTCCTCGCAGGCTTCAGCGCCCAGGCGTTCTACGGCATGGGCGATCCCTATCTGCTCTCGTCCATCGCCGTGGTGGTGCTCGGCGGCACGCTGATCACCGGCGGCCGCGGCCACTATCTCGGCATCCTGGGCGGCGCGATCCTCTTCACCGGCCTCGGCATCATGCTGTCCGGCACGGTGCTGCCGGAGGCCGTGCGCAACATCATCTACGGCCTCGTCGTGCTCGGCGCGATCATCGCGCTTCGGGAGCGCAGGACCGCCTGACGCTCCAACCCGCATTTCTCACCATGGTCATGTAGGCGGTAGTGTGAGGCATGGGGCAGGACACTCCGCAGGCGCCGCCGCAGCCCGCCGAGCCTACGCGCACGGGCCAGCTGCATGCGCACGCCCTCGCCTTCCTGATCATCGTCGTCATCTCCACGTCGTTTCCCCTCGGCGAGCACATCACCCACGGCCTCGACCCGGCGGTGATGATGTGCATCCGCTTCGTCCTGGCTGCGCTGCTCATGGCGCCCATCGTGGCCTGGCGCGAGGGGCTGGCGTTGCCGCCGGCCCGGTCGTTCCTGCGCTACCTAGCCCTCGGCGCGCCCCTGGCCTTCTTCTTCTGGTGCATGTTCGAGGCGCTGCGCACCACGAGCGGCCTCAACACCAGCGCGATCTTCACCATCGTGCCGGGCCTTGCCGCGCTCTTCGGCGCGGTGCTGGTGGGCGAGCGGCTCGGCCTCCATCGCCTGGCCGCGCTCCTGCTCGGCATGGTCGGCGCGCTCTGGGTGATCTTCCGGGGCGATCCCGCCCGCCTCGTCAACCTCGAGGTCAACATCGGCGACGGCATCTTCCTCGCCGGCTGCGTCGGCTACGCCGTCTACAGCTCGCTGATCAAGCGCCTGCACCGGGGCGAGCCGGTCCTGATCCAGACCTTCTGGACCATGGTGGCGGCGGCGCTCTGGCTGGTGGCGGCGAGCAACGTCAAGCTCTGGCGCACCGACTGGTCGGGGGTCGAGACCGTGGTGCTGGGCGGCATCGTCTATCTCGCGGTCCTGCCGACCCTCATCACCTTCTTCCTGACCCAGTACACCACGCTCCGCCTCGGCCCGACGCGGGTGCAGGCTTACGGCTACGCGCTGCCGGCGATCGTCCTCCTGCTCGACCTCGCCCTCGGCAAGCCCGCGCCGCCGCTGATGACAGTGCCCGGCCTCGCCATCGTCCTCGCGGCAAGCCTGGTGGTGCAGCGCGGCACGATCCGCGCGTTCCGCTAGTGTCCCGTTTCTGAAGTTCATTCGCATTCGGTTGGGTCTGTGCGCGGTCTCTCCGACCGAGCCTCTCCAACACTCGTCATGCCCGACATGCCCGGACTCGATCCGGGTATCCGGGCATCTCTCTCAGCCGGACCCACCGAACCCTGGGCAAACACGTCGATGGCCGCATCAAGTGCGGCCATGACGTGGTGGGGGCGTCGTGTGGATGGATAGAAACTTCTGGAATGGGACACTACCGCATCTCTCGCCTCGGTTGTGGTTCGAGTCGCATCCTGCGCGTCGCGTGGGATGGGATTGACCAGGCTTTGCCGGGATTCGGTGGGATCGAGTGGGATAAGTGGGATTCGCCGGGATAAGTGGGATTCTGCGGGATAAGGGGGATACGGCGGGACCAAGTGGGATTCGCCGGGATAAGCGGGATGCGGTGGGACCAAGTGGGATTCGCCGGGATAAGCGGGATACGGCGGGACCGAGTGGGACTTGGCGGGACAAGCGGGATGCGGCGGGACCAAGTGGGATTCGCCCGGATAAGCGGGATGCGGCGGGACCAAGTGGGACTCGGATCGTGTCCCACCCCGTGGTGTAGGAGCCTGGCGTCCGTCGCGGTAACCGGCGGGTTGGGCCGGGACGCTCAGGCTGCCACGGCGGGCAGCTTGAGGGTTAGATTGTCGCCCACGGGGGCGATGGATTCCAGCGTCATGTATCTCCTTGAGACGGCCCACTCGTCGTTCTGCTCGAGCAGGATGGCGCCGACCAGTCGGGTGATGGCGTCTTCGTTGGGGAAGATGCCGACGACGTTGGTGCGGCGCTTGATCTCGGCATGGAGCCGCTCGATCGGGTTGGTCGAGTGGAGCTTGCTGCGGTGCTCCTTGGGGAAGGTCATGTAGGCGAGGACGTCGTGCTCGGCGTTGTCCATGAGGGCGGCGAGCTTCGGCGCCTTGGTCCTGAGCTGGTCGGCGACCAGGCGCCACTGGGCCTTGGCGCTGTCGGCGTCGTCTTGGGCGAAGGCGGTGGCGACGAAGGCAGACACGACGCGCCGGCCCTGCCTGCCGGCATGGGCGAGCAGGTTGCGCATGAAGTGGATGCGGCATCTCTGCCATGTCGCGCCGAGGATGCGGGTCGCTGCGGCCTTGAGCCCCTTGTGGTCGTCGGAGACCACCAGCTTGACGCCGCGCAGGCCGCGCCGGGTGAGCGAGCGCAGGAACGCGGTCCAGAAGGTCTCGGCCTCGGACGCGCCGATCGCCATGCCCAGCACCTCGCGCCGTCCCTGGTCGTTAACCGCCACCGCGACGGTCACCGCGACCGGGACGATGCGCCCGGCCTCGCGCACCTTCACGTAAGTCGCATCCAGCCAGAGATAGGGCCAGTCGCCCTCCAGCGGCCGGTCGAGGAAGCTCCTGATCTTGCCGTCGATCTCGCCGCACAGCCTGGACACCTGGCTTTTCGAGATGCCGGACATGCCCATCGCCTGCACCAGGTCGTCGACCGAGCGCGTCGACACGCCCTGGATGTAGGCCTCCTGGATCACAGCCGTGAGCGCCTTCTCGGCCATCCGGCGCGGCTCCAGGAAGCCGGGGAAGTAGCTCCCCTTCCTCAACTTCGGGATCTTCAGCGCTACCGTGCCGGCCCGGGTCTCCCAGCTGCGCTCGCGGTAGCCGTTGCGATGGGTGATCCGCTCCGGCGAACGCTCGCCATGCGCGGCCCCGGTCAGCCCGTCCACCTCCAGCGCCATCAGACGCTCGGCCGCGAAGCCGATCATCTCGCGCAGCAGATCGGCGTCGGAGCTCTTCTTCAAAAGCCCGCGCAGGGTCATCATGTCGTCGGTCATCGTGGTTCCTCCTCAGGGTCCGGGTCGTTGCAAGCGCCCAACCCTAAACCGGAACCGCGATGGCCTCCGCTGTGGATAACCAGCCCGCCGCCGCCAGACTCGCGGCGGTCGCTGCGGCGGGCTGTTTACCCACAGCTACCAACGGAAGCCAGAGCTCCTACACCACCTGTGGGGACACGACCGACTCGCCCGGATAAGTGGGATGCGGCGGGACCAAGTGGGATTCGCCGGGACAAGTGGGATGCGGCGGGACCAAGTGGGATTCGCCGGGATAAGCGGGATGCGGCGGGACCAAGTGGGATTCGCCGGGACAAGTAGGATGCGGTGAACCAAGTGGGATTCGCCCGGATAAGCGGGATGCGGCGGGATTGAGTGGGATCTGATGGGATAAGCGGGATTCGGTGGGATTAATTGGGATAAGTGGGATTTGCCGGGATAAGCGGGTTCGATGGGATTCCGAAACAGAGGCGACTGGCGCCCGCGATGCGTCGACGGCCGTGACTCGGACTGCGGGATGGAGACGCCCCAGCGGCGACCTTCCGCGTCCCTTGCCGCCACATGCCGCGGCTGTTCGCTCTTGCGCGCCATGACGTGATACTGGTGCGTCCGATGCGCGCCGTGCACCGCACCATGGTTCGGGGTCTCGTGGTCAGACCATGAGCGCAGCAGAAACTCTGCCTGGGTTCGTTCCGCTACGGCGCGCGCAGCCGATCGAGCGCACCCTGCAGGATGTAGGCCGCCGCCACCTGATCGACCTTGCGCGCGCGCTTGCGGCGCGAGAGGTCGGCGTCGAGCATCGCGCGCTCGGCCGCGACGGTGGACCAGCGCTCGTCCCAAAGAGCCACCGGCAGCCCGAGCCCATCCGCGAGGCGCGCCGCCGTGTCGCGGGCGGACTGCGCGCGCGGCCCTTCACTGCCGTCCATGTTGACCGGCAGCCCCACGACGATACCGCCGATCCCCTCGTCTGCGATGAGTGCGCGCAGGGTCTCGATGTCGCGGGTGAGCTTGGTCCGCCTGAGCGTGGTGCGCGCCGTCGCGATCGTGCGGCTCACATCGGAGATTGCGACGCCGATGGTCTTGGCGCCGAGATCGAGCCCCATCAGGCGCGCCTCCGCCGCCAGCCGCCGGTTCAACTCGCTCAGCTCGCAGATCGCCACGACGGCCCCGCCGCTAGAGACGCACGTCGTGCAGCGGCCGGCTCCAGTTGCGGGCGCGCCGCTCGACCCGGGCGACGTCCTCCTCCAGCATCAGGCCCTCGGCGACCAGGCGCTCCGCCGCCTCGACCATCGCGGCCACGTAGCCGTCGGCATCGCCGTAACGCTGTTCGATCGACAGCCTCGGGTCGCCCGTGGCGGCGCGTATCGAGTCCGTTTCGGGCAAGGGGATCGTGCTGCCGGTGAACTCGTGCATGGCGCCCTCGCCGTGCCCCCTGCCCCGCAGGTTCCAACCGGTGTAGGTGGCGAGCGGTGCGGCGACCATCGGCACCCGCACCCCGGCGACGTCGTTGCCGTCTGCGTCGACCGCCGGCACCAGCACGGTGTAGCCGTCGGGATCGACGACGGCAGGCGGCAGCGTACTCTGAACGCCGCCCTCCGCCTCTGGCCCGAAGTCGAGGAGCGGCAGCGCGCTCGGCCCGCGCGGGGTGGCGACACCGGGAATGGCGGGGAACTGCGCCCGCCACTCGTCCATGCCGACCAGGCTGCCGTCCTCGCGCCTGGGAATTCGACTTGCCGGCGGTGCGGTGCCGTCGCTCGCCCAGCGGTCCATCGCGTCGAGCAGCGCACGGAACAGCATGGAGGTCTGGACCACGTTGCTCAGGTTCTGGCACACGCCCCGCACCGGCGCGCCCTGGTTCGGATCGCCCACGTGAGGCGCGCTCGACCAGAAGTAGACCCGCACGTTCTCGGGCTGCTCCAGGTCGTTGCCCTCGGTGTCGGTATGCACGAGCGAGCCGCGCCGCTGCCAGTATTCCGTGGCCGTCTGCGTGTGGAAGATCAGGGGGTCGGTCTCGGGCCGCTTGCAGATCGCGTCCGACTTGCCGGTCAGGCGATCCCGGCACTCTGCGTAGGAGAACGGGAAGCTGTCGGCCGCGTTGTCGTGGTCCTCGTACTGCTGCCCCGCCGGCACGACGACGTTGGCGAAGCGGTGGTTCATCCACATGCGCCCGCATCCGGCGACATGCGCCAGCACGCCGTCGAACACCCTGCGCCCGGCAGCATCGGCGTTGAAGCCGCGCCAGATCGCATCGCGGATGCAGCGTCCCGTCTGCGAGCGGCCGAAGGCATAGGCCCTCTCCATCGGCCCGGCGCTCGCCACCGGACTGGCACGCCCCTCGCTATCGACCTCCTCGTACCTCAGGAAGCTCACAAGGTCGCGCACCGCGACGTGGCCCAGGCCCAGAGCCAGCGGATCGCGGGCCTCGTAAACCAGCTCGTAGATCCAGCCGGGCTCGAACCCGCCCGGCATGTAGATGTGGGTGTCGGACTCGACGATCGCGTGCTCGGCGCCCTGGAAGTCGAGGCCGACGCCGGTGTCGACCCGCGCGAATTGCCAGGCCTCCGACGCGATCTCGATGCGCGCGTCGTCGGGGTAGCGGCGGCGTGTCAGCCGAGCCTGGGACGTATCGCGCGAGACCGCCGGGTGGCTTCGGGTGGAGACCCAGCCGCTCAGCGGCAGCCAGGTCTGCCCCTCCTGGGCGACGATGAACTCGGTCCGCACCGGGCCGGTGAGCGGCGCGGCGCCGTCGGTCGCGACGGGCAGGTCCATCGTCATGCGGCCGTCGCCCGGCAGCAGGTCCCCCTGCCAGGCGCCCCACACCACCGTGTAGCCCCGGCGGAACAGATAGCCGTTGCCGGCGTGTTCCAGCGTGGCCGGGTCGTTGCAGGCCGGCGCGTCGCAAAAATACTGCACCGCCCGCTTGTTGCCGCGGTTGCCGTAGTCGAAGAAGAGCCGCCTGTTGCCACAGGCCGGATCGGCCGGTTGCAGGATGCAGAGGTCGGCCGCGAACTCGACCAGGCCGTCCCGATTGCGCGGCGCCTTGTCCAGATCGACGATGCCCGCCTGCGCCGGCGCCCCGGGATCGACCGCGAACCGCGCCCGCCCGGTCAGCCGCTCGTAAGCGCCGGCCTCGCCGAATGCGTGACCGCCGGCAAAGGCCGTCCGTTCGTGGATGTCGATGGCAATTCTGTTGCTCAATCCATGCTCCTGGCTTCGCCTCTCCTAGCCGGACCGGGTTGTCTACGGTGCCGGCGGGCGCCGCGTCAGGACGCGAGCCACTTCTCCCGCGCCGGCCACGCGTCCACCATGGCGCGGAGCGCCGGGTCCAGGTCGGGCATCGTCTCAGCTTCCCGCGCGAGCTCGCCCGGCTCGGCATTGAACGCGAGGTACGAGAGATCGGTCATCCGCATTGGGTAGAGGATGCCATCCAGGTGGTCGCACTCGTGCTGCAGGATCATCGCGTGCCAATCCTCGACCACCCGCCGTTCGCTTACTCCCTCCAGCGTCCGGTAGACGATCTCGACCTGCTTGTAGCGCGGCACCTTGCCGTGGAGGCCCGGCAGCGAAAGGCAGCGCTCCCAGATCAGGCCCACCTCGTCGCCAAGCGGCGTAACCACGGGGTTGACCATCACCGTCCACGGCAGGGGCTCGAGCGCGACACCGGGCGGAATGCGCTCGGCCAGAATGCGGTAAACCACGACACGCCGGCCGTCGTAGACCTGCGGCGCCGCAATTCCCGTGGCGCCGATCCACTCCAGCGTGTCCTGCATGTCCGCCGCGAGGCGGGCAATGTCGGGGTCCGTCGGGTCGTCGACCGGGGCGGCCTTCCTGCGCAGCACGGGGTGCCCCATCTTCGCGATCTGACGAATGGCCATCGTTCTCCTCCCCGGTTTCCATCGGTCCGCGCGCGGCGATTCTCGGTTCGAGAGACGCCATTAAGTTCACGTGTCGAATTCACCCACAAGCGCGGGCGAAGCCGCTATGTTGATCGATCCGAGCCAGACTGCCGACGATCGGAAACCGTCATGACCGCGCTCGAAGACCTGCCCTACTCCATCACCGACCACGACATCGTCGCCGAGGCCGATGGCATGCGCGTCCAGGTCATGACCATCGGCGCGGGCGAGGAGGTTCCCTGGCACTACCACACGGTCATTACCGACGTCTTCGTCGGCCTCGAAGGAACGGTGGTGATCGAGACCCGCGCGCCCCGCGCCCGCCACGAGCTTGAACCCGGCAACCACTGCGTCGTGCCGCCCATGACCGCGCACCGGGTCTCCGGCAAGGACGGCCGTGACTGCCGCGTCACCCTGGTTCAGGGCGTGGGCGAGCACGATTTCAACCCGGTCGGCGCGGCCGCAGGCTAGGTTCGCTGACGCTATCTCAGCGGCGCACGGGACCCAAGTCGGCATGATTCGCACCCACGGTCGCTACCCCTACTCCAGCATCGCCACGCGCCCGGTCTACGACTGGCCGAACGGCACGCGGCTTGCCGTCTACGTCGCGGTCAACATCGAGCAGTTCAGCTTCGGCGAGGGCAAGGGCGCGGCCATCGCGCCGCCGGACCAGGCCAACAGCCACAGCGTCTTCTCGTGGCGCGACTACGGCAACCGGGTCGGCATCTGGCGCCTGCTCGAGCTGTTCGACGCCTTCGACATCCCCATCGAAGCCCAGATGAACCTCGGTGTTTACGAGCACTGCCCCGACATTCCGGCGGCGCTCCGGCAGCGCGGCGACGAGATCCTGGGCCACGGCATCACCAACTCGGACATGCAGGAGCACCTCGACGAAGCGGCCGAGGCCGCGCTCATCGCCGAAGTCACCGAGACCATCGAGCGCCACGAGGGCAGCCGCCCGGCAGGTTGGATGAGCCCCTGGCTCTCCAACAGCGCCCTCACGCCCGACCTGCTGCAGGAGGCCGGCTATCGCTATTTCATGGACTGGACCTGCGACGACCAGCCGATCTGGATGACGACCCGCGCAGGCCGCATCCTGGCGATGCCCTACCCGGTCGAGTGCAACGACACCCGCGGCATCGTCTGGTACGGCCACACCGCCCGCGAGTTCGTGGACATGCTGATCGACGGCTTCGACGAGATGCTGGCGCAGAGCGACGGGCAGCCCCTGGTGTTCCCGGTCTCCATCCATCCCTTCGTGATGGGTAGACCCTATCGCGTGCGCCACCTGCGCCGTTTCTTCGAGCTCATCGCGCCCCAGCGCGACCGCATCTGGCTGACCCGCCCGCGCGACATCTGTGCCCACATCGAGAGCCTGCCCCTGGGCACCGTGCCCGGCGATACGTGACACCTCGGGCCCAACCTCCCCGGCCCCGCGCCTCCTCGTCGTCATGGCCGTGTGTGGGAGCACTCCGTCAATTCAGTCCGACTTCTCGATCGAGACTCAGCCCCCTTTGAACGGCCTAAACAGGCTGATCGTGTCACCGGCGGAGAGCGGGGTCTCGGGCCACCGATCGCGGGGCACGGCTTCGCCGTTCACCATGGCGAGAATGGCGGGGTCGGCGTTCACGCCGAGGCCGGAGAGCGCGTCCGCGACATTCGCGCCCGCCTCCAGGTCGAGCTCGCGGCTCTTCGCGCTGCCGAATTGGGGAAGCTCGATCGCGATCAGCTCAACCTTGACCCGCATGTCTCACCGGCTCCCAAGTCGCCTCGCCGCCCGTCACACGACAAATGCAACCATTCGGCGGTACGAGCGCCGCCAATGGTATTCGTTCGGTCTTGCCTTGCAACGGCCGCATCGGTATCCCGACGGGCTGGGCGCGCCGGGGCGCATTGCCGAAAGGAGGACGGAATGGCGAAGGGTTACTGGGTCAGTTGTTACCGGGAGATCAAGGATCCCGACGCGCTGGCGGAATACGCGAAGCTCGCAGGGCCCGCGATTCTGGCCGGCGGCGGCACGTTCCTGGCGCGCGGCGGCAAGGTCCAGGCCTTCGACGCCGGCATTGCCGGGCGCACGGTCGTGGTCGAGTTCGAGAGCTTCGAGCAGGCGCTCGCCACCCACGACGGTGCCGCCTACCAGGCCGCGGCCGCGAAGCTCGAAGGCGCGGTGGAGCGCGACTTCCGGGTGGTCGAGGGCGTCGATTGACGGCGCAGCGTGGCAATGCGCTCGGGCAGGAGCAGCCGCCGAAGGGGCGCGGTGACCACGTACGCAGCGGCTGCTATCCTCCGCCCATTGATGAACCGAGGGGACACAAGCCATGGCGGTAACCGCGATCGTTCGCTTCGCGCTGCCCGAGGACAAGTCGCGCGAGTCGGCAAAGGCCGCATTCGAGGCGTCCGCGCCGCTCTACCAGGGCGTCCAGGGCCTGGTCCGGAAATACTATCTGCTGTCCGAGGACGGCCGGACCGGCGGCGGGGTCTACCTCTTCGAGTCGCGCGAGGACGCCGAGCGCCTCTATAGCGACGCCTGGCGGGCCGGCATCCGCGAGCGCCTGGGCGCCGAGCCTTCGATCGAGTACTTCGAATCGCCGGTGATCGTCGACAACGAGGTGGGCGCAATCTCCAGCGCGGCGTGATTTCCGGTTGTCCGTGCAGTCTCCCCGATCGGGCAATTCTTCACGTCATGCCCGGCCCTGCCCGGACTCGATCCGGGTATCCGGGTATCTTTATCCGTCAGCCCCGTCATCGAGCGACGGACGACGTGGATGGCCGGATCAAGTCCGGGCCCGCGGCGCGCGCATGCCGCATCGAGAGGCCGGGCTCACGGAAGCACCCGACCGCATGCCCCGAGCCCTCCGAAGAAATGCTTGCATCGACGGGGGCGTCCGCACACGGCCATGACGCGGAAAGGGCGCCGGGCAGGTGGACAGAATCTTCACGAACGGGACTCTAGACGACCACCGCGGCGCCGGCTTCCGCCGGGCCGACGTTGCTGCGGAAGGCGGTGAAGAGCTCGCGCCCGATACCGCTGGCATTGGCCGAGAGATCGGCCTCTGCCGGCGCGCGTGCGGCGAACTCCGTCTGATCGACGAGCACGTCGAGCCGACCCGCCGTGGCGTCGAGCCGAAGCACATCCCCGTCGCGCACCCGCGCGATCGCCCCGCCGGCCGCGGCCTCGGGCGTGACGTGGATCGCCGCCGGCACCTTGCCAGACGCGCCCGACATGCGACCGTCGGTAACGAGCGCCACGCGGAAGCCGCGGTCCTGCAGGGAGCCCAGGACCGGCGTCAGCGAATGCAGCTCGGGCATGCCGTTGGCCTGCGGGCCCTGGAAGCGCAGCACGCAGACGAAGTCGTGCTCCAGCCCGCCGTCGCGGAACGCGGTCTTGATCTCCTCCTGATCGTGGAACACCCGGGCCGGCGCCTCGACGGCATGGTGCTCCGGCTTGACCGCCGAGGTCTTGATTACCGCCTGGCCGAGATTGCCGGTGAGCACGCCGAGGCCGCCGGTGCGCTGGAACGGCTCCGCCGCGGGCCGCACAATCCTTTCGTTCAGGCTCTGGCGCGTGCCCTCGCGCCAGGCAAGCCCATCGTCGCCCAGCACCGGCTCCTCGGAGTAGCGAGCCAGCCCGTCGCCGGCGACGGTGCGGACGTCGCCATGCAGAAGCCCGGCCTCCAACAGCTCGCCGATCATGAAGCCGAGCCCGCCGGCGGCGTGGAAGTGGTTCACATCGGCCAGCCCGTTGGGATAGACCCGCGCCATCAGCGGCGTGACGGCGGAAAGTTCCGCCATGTCTCCCCAGTCGATCAGCACGCCGGCGGCACGGGCCATCGCGATGAGGTGCAGGGTCAGGTTGGTCGACCCGCCCGTGGCGTGCAGGCCGACCATGCCGTTGACGAAGGCGCGCTCGTCCAACACCGCGCTCGCAGGCGTGTAGGAGTTGCCGCCCGCGGTGATCTCCAGCGCCCGCCGCGCCGCCGCCCGGGTCAGCGCCTCGCGCAGCGGCGTGCCGGGATTGACGAAGCTCGCGCCCGGCAGGTGCAGGCCCATTAACTCCATCAGCATCTGGTTCGAGTTCGCCGTGCCGTAGAACGTGCAGGTGCCGGGGCCGTGGTAGGAGGCCATCTCGGCGGCCATCAGCGCGTCCCGGCCGATCTCGCCGCGCGCGTAGCGCTGGCGCACGGCGGCCTTCTCGTCGTTGGGCAGGCCCGAAGTCATCGGCCCGGCCGGCGCGAAGATCGCCGGGATATGCCCGAAAGTCGCCGCCGCGATCGTGAGCCCAGGCACGATCTTGTCGCAGACGCCGAGGAAGATCGCGGCGTCGAAGCAGTTGTGCGAGAGCGCGACGCCCGCCGCGAGCGCGATCACGTCGCGGCTGAAGAGCGAAAGCTCCATGCCGGGCTGACCCTGGGTGACCCCGTCGCACATCGCCGGCACGCCGCCGGCGACCTGGGCGGTGCCGCCCGCGCGCCGCGCCTCGTCGCGGATCAGCGCCGGAAAACCCTCGAACGGCTGGTGGGCCGAGAGCATGTCGTTGTAGGCCGTGACGATGCCGATGTTGCCGGCGCTGCCCCCGGCCTGGCGTGCCTTGTCGGCCTCAGGGCTGGCGGCGAAGGCATGCGCGAGATTGCCGCAGGAGAGATGCGCGCGCGCGGGCCCGGCGTCGGCAGCGCGGGCCATGCGTTCGAGATAGGCGGTGCGGGCGGTCCGGCTTCGTGCGCGGATCCGCTCGGTCACCTGGTGCACGGTATCGTTCAGTGGCATCGGGCTCTCCCGATCGTTGGCTCACGGCGCCCAGTAAACGGTGGCGGGCCGCGGCCCGTCGAGCACAAGCCGGACCGGGGCATCGGCAGGGCCGGCCGCAGCCCGCGCCCGGTCGAGCGCCGCGCGCTTCTCCGCACCGTGGATCAGCACGAAACACCGGCCCGCCCCGGTCAGCACCGGCGCGGTGAGCGTGATGCGCGCTTCCGGCGCACCGGGCGCGCGCAACCGCAATGCCGGGGTGTCGCACTCCGCCGAGAGCGCCTCCTCCAGCCGGTCCGCACCGGGGAAGAGCGAGGCGGTGTGAAAATCCTCCCCCATCCCGAGCACGCAGGCATCGAGCGGCAGCAGCGCCGCAAGCGCCTCCGCGTCGTCGAGCGCGACGAACCGCGCGGCACTGGCCGGACCGGCGAACAGCGTCTCGTCGAGCAGGCGCCGGTTCGAGCGCGGATGATCGGCGGGAACACAGCGCTCGTCGGTGAGTGTCACCGCAACGGCCTCCCAGTCGAGTTCATGGCCGCCGAGCGCCGACAGGAACGCGGCGGGAGTCGTGCCGCCCGGCACCGCCAGCGCGGCCCGGCCGGTGTCTCGAATCGCCCCCTCCAGCACCGCCGCGACCTCGCCGGCCAGAAGGTCGGCCAGCGCGTCCCGATCCGCGGCCTCGACGAATCCCGTCACGCCGCAAGCGAGCGCCAGCGCCGGCCGTCCCGATGCATCAGCATCAGCGAATCTTCGGGCCCCGACGAATAGCTGTCATAGGGCCGCGGCCGCTGGGGCGCAGTCTCCGCCGCAGCGATGATCGGATCGATCCAGCGCCACGCCGCCTCCACCTCGTCGCCCCGCATGAACAGCGTCTGGTCGCCGCGGATCACGTCCATCACCAGCCGCTCGTAGGCATCCGGCATGCTCAGCCCCTCGGCGCCCAGGGTCTCGGCAAAGGTCATGTCGAGCGGCGCCTCGCAGAGCCGCATGCCGCCGGGTCCCGGCTCCTTGATCGTCAGCCTCAGCTTGATCCCCTCGTCGGGCTGGAGCCTGATCGCCAGCACGTTGGGACGCGTGCTCCCCGCACTCTCGGGGAAGATCGAATGCGGCGCGTCCTTGAAGACGACGGCGATCTCCGACATCCGCGCCCGCAGCCGCTTTCCGGTACGCAGGTAGAACGGCGCCCCGTTCCAGCGCCAGTTCGCGATCTCCGCCTTGACCGCCGCGAAGCTCTCGGTGCGTGACGCGGGGTTCTCTGCGTCTTCCAGGTAGCCCGCCTCGTCGCCCGCGCCGAGATACTGGCCGCGCACCACGTCGCCGAGGCCCTCCAGCGGCTTCAGGCTGCGCAGCACCTTGAGCTTCTCGTCGCGCACTGCGTCCTGATCGAAGTGGGCCGGCGGCTCCATGGCGATAAGGCAGAGAAGTTGTAGAAGATGGTTCTGCATCATGTCCCGCAGCGCGCCGTTTCGGTCGTAATAGGCGCCCCGGCCCTCGACACCCACCCGCTCGGCGACGGTGATCTGCACGTGGTCGACGTGGCGCGCGTTCCAGATCGGCTCGAACAGCGCATTGGCGAAGCGCAGCGCCATCAGGTTCTGCACCGTCTCCTTCCCGAGATAGTGGTCGATCCGATAGATCTGGCGCTCCTCGAACAGAGTCGCGAGCCGGCGGTTCAGCACCTGCGCGCTCTGGAGATCGCGGCCCAACGGCTTCTCGACCACCAGGCGCGTGTCGGGCGTCCGACAGCCGCTCCGCGCCACCCGTTCGCTGATCGGGCCGAAGAGCTGCGGCACCACGGAGAGGTAGAAGACCCGCATGCGCTCCGAGCCCTCGAGCGTGTCGGAGAGCGAAGCCCAGCCGCCCTCGCCCTCGGCATCCACGCGCACGTAGTCGAGCATGTCGAGGAAGACCGCCGCCCGATCGGGATCGAGTGCGCCCGGACCCGCATGCTCCCTGAGCGCCGCCTCGGCCATGCGGCGATAGCCCTCGGCGTCGAGCACTCTTCGGCCGACGGCGATCACTCTGGAACCCTGCAGCGCCTGCCCGGCGAGCATGCGGCGATAGAGCGCGGGCAGCAGCTTGCGCCGCGCCAGATCGCCAGTGCCGCCGAAGACCACGAGATCGAACGGATCGACCGGAATGACTCGCGAAACCATGTTCAGTCCACCTCCAGCCCGCCTAGCCCGCGATTCTCACCATGGTCATGGTCTGCGCGGCGCTCTCCGGCCGACAGGGTAGGAACGGCGCGCACCGCGATGTGGTGCATCGGGGAAGCGCCGTGACGCACGCTGTCGGCCGGAGAGCGCCGCCCTTCGGGTCGCGCCCAGGCGCCCGCCCGCGGCGTCGCGGACCTCAACCGTATTCCCCGATACGCTTTTCGGCCCGCTCCTGGCGGATCGAGCGCCTGGGCGCGACGCAGGCCGTGACCCTGGTGAGAATTGCGGGCTTGGGACGGCGCCACTGAGAGGAGCATCCCCGCTTACCTAGCCGATCAAGTGACTATCATCTTCAAAGCTCATGCCGCCACGGTGGGTTTGCGCCGGCGCGCGAGACGGTGATCGCGGCGACCTGATTGCCGAAGTGTATCGCCTCGCGCATCCGGTCCGGGTCGACGGCGGCCAGGGAGCCCTTAATGAGCAGTCCGAGTTCCGCGAGCTTGGCCAGCACGCCCGCGTTGAAGGTATCGCCCGCGCCGATGGTGTCGACGACGTCGACGCGGTCGGCCGGAACCGAGACTTCGGTGCCGTCTTTCAGGAAGGCGGTGGCGCCGCTGCCGCCGCGCGTCAGGATCACGACGGAGGGTCCGGCCTGACGCACGAAATCCAGCTTCTCCACCAGCGATTGGGGGCCGGGATAGACCCAGTTCAGGTCCTCGTCCGAGACCTTCACGATGTCCGACAACGCGATCATCTGATCCAGACGGTCGCGGTAGCGCCTGATGTCCCGGATGAAGCTTGGACGGATGTTCGGGTCCAGCATGACGACACGGGCTGCGGCCTCGCGCTCCTGCAGCGCGGCATAGGCCTCGGCGCCGGGCTCGCAGGTCAGGCTGATGCCGCCGAAGTAGAGCGTGCTGACCTCGTCGGGCAGCGTCGGCATGTCGGCCCGGTCGAGCATCCGTCCGGCCGAGTTCTCGTCGAAGAACGTGTAGGCGGCATTGCCGTCCGTGAGCTGCACGAACGCGAGCGTGGAGAGACGGTCGGAGGTGACGACCAGCGACGTATCGACATGGTTCGCGTGCAGCGAAGCCATCAGTTGCTGGCCGAACAGATCGGTGGAAAGCCCGGTCAGCATTCCCGTCTGCACGCCGAGCCGCCCGAGCGCGATCGCGGTGTTGAAGACCGCGCCGCCGACGTGCGGCACGTAGCCCTCCTGCCCCGACGCGGTCGGCGTGGGGATCATGTCGATCAGAGCTTCGCCGCAGCAAAGGAGCATCGAATCACGTCTCCACGCCGTCGAAGAACCGGTGCAACGCCTCGCGCGGGCCCCCGGACCAGAGAGTCTCAAGCTGCCGCGCAAAGGCTTCGGCCAACGGTTCGCTCCGACTGAGGTCGCCGAAAACCTCCGAGAGTCCGAGGAACGCCATGGGATCGCTCCGGGCGGCCAGGGCTGCAGAGGTCAACTGATCGCTCCTCGGATCGTCGAGGGCGATCCCGGAGTCGGCAGCGGCGGCACAATAGCGGCTCCAGAACGCGATTTCGAGCGTGAGCCCGTCGATCGGCGCCCCCCGCTTGAGGGCATCCGAGACAGTGGGCAGCACGAACTTCGGCTGCCGGTTCGCGCCATCCTGGCAGAGCCGCGCGATCGTGTCACCGAGCGCGGGGTTCGAAAAGCGCCGGGCACCGGTTGTCAGGTAGTCGTCGAAGTCGATGCCGGGAATCGGCGTGAGCACGGGAATGACCTCGCGGCGCATCAGCTGCATCATCCAGCGCGCAATGTCCGGGTCGTCCATGGCGTCGTGAACCGCTTCGTAGCCCAGCAGGGCCGATGGATAGGCGATGGCGGCGTGGCTCCCGTTGAGAATGCGGAGCTTCATGGTCTCGTAGGGCGTGACGTCGTCGACGAATTGCACGCCGGCGTGCTCCAGCGCCGGGCGGCCCTGGGGAAAGTTGTCCTCGATCACCCACTGCCTGAAGGGCTCGCAGACGACGGGGGAAGCATCGTCCAAGCCGAAGCGGTCCGCCACCAGCTCACGCTCGCGCTCCGACGTGGCCGGCGTGATGCAATCGACCATCGCGTTCGGAAAGGCGACATTCGCGGCGATCCAGTCGTGCAGCTCCCGCGAGACCAGCGCGGCGAGGCCGAGCACGGTGCGGCGGGTGACATCCCCGTTGTGCGGGACGTTGTCGCAGGAGAGCACGGTGAAGGGCGCAATCTCCCGGTCCCGGCGCTCCTCAAGGGCCGAGAGCAGCACGCCGAACACTGTCTGCGGTTCGTCGGGGTTCTGGGCGTCGTGGCGGATTTCCGGATGTGCCGCATCGAACCCGCCGGTCGTCGCGTCGATGAAGTATCCGCCCTCGGTGATGGTCAGCGAGACGATGCGGATCGCCGGGTCGGCCAAGCGCGCGACGATCGCCCCAGCCCGCACCTCGCAGAAATCGACCATCGAGCCGACGATGCGCGCCGAGGACCCGTCGGCGCTCAGGTCGATCACCGTCGTCAGCCAGTCCTGCGCCGCCAGCCGGCGCCTTTGCTCGGCGTCGAAGGGCTTGATCCCGGCACCGACGACCGCCCAGTCGAGATCGCGGCCCTGCTCGAAAAGCCTGTCCAGGTAGAGCATCTGGTGGGAGCGATGAAAGTTGCCGACGCCGATGTGCAGGATGCCCGGGCTCAACGAAGACCGCGCGTAACGCGGGCCGGTAACGTGACCCGGCAGCCGGTCGAGATTGGCGAGAGAGAGTTTCACAGGGTTGACCAGTCTGTTCATTATTCTTGACCGCGCCTCTGGATGTGAGTGACGCGGCATGCCGCGCACAGGGAGATGAGTGAGGCCCCTCCGCTCAGGCCCTGCGGCGTGAACGGCCTCGTCTTGGCAACCCGGCCTGTCATTCGATCCGCAGGCCTGCGGCGTCGAAGCGATGGATCTTGGCCGGATCGGGGGTCAGGTAGACGGTATCGCCGTGGATCGCGCCGTACTCACCTTCGGCACGCACGGTAAAGGTTCCCTGGCCGTCGGCGAGGTGCACGTAGAGGAACGTGTCCGATCCCAGATGCTCGGCGACGCCAACCGTGCCTTGCCAGGCGCCTGCCGTCGTCGAGATCGAAAGGTGCTCGGGACGGATGCCGATGCTATGGGCGCCGTGCCCGGCGGCCCTCTCGCCGTTGGCGAAGTTCATCGTGGGCGAGCCGATGAAGCCCGCAACGAACCGGTTGCGCGGCGCGCTGTAGAGCTCCATGGGGCTCCCCACCTGCTCGATCACGCCCTCCTGCAGCACGACGATCTTCTCGGCCATGGTCATCGCCTCGACCTGATCGTGGGTGACGTAGACCATGGTGGTCTCGAGGTTTTGGTGCAGCTCGGAGATCTCGAGCCGCATGTTCACGCGCAACGCCGCGTCGAGGTTCGAGAGCGGCTCGTCGAACAGGAATGCGGTGGGGTCGCGGACGATGGCGCGGCCGATGGCGACCCGCTGGCGCTGCCCGCCGGAGAGCTGACGGGGGCGGCGGTCGAGGTACTCGGTCAGGTTGAGAACCCTGGCCGCCTCCTCGACCTTCCTCATTTGCTCGTCCTTGCCGAGCCCCGCCATGCGCAGCGGAAAGGCGATGTTCTTGCGCACCGACATGTGCGGATAGAGCGCATACGATTGGAACACCATGGCCAGCCGCCGCTTGGCCGGGGGCACGGCGGTGGCGTCGGCCCCGTCGATCTCGATGCTGCCGGAGGTGACGTCCTCGAGCCCGGCAATCAGCCGCAGAAGGGTGGACTTGCCGCAGCCCGACGGGCCGACGAAGACCACGAATTCGCCGTCGGAGATCTCCAGGTCCAGCGGCCGGATCACTTCCACGTCGCCAAAACTCTTGGAGACTTCGTTGAGTCGTATCTGGCCCATGACGGGTCTCCTATTTCACCGCGCCGAAGGTGAGGCCGCGCACGAGCTGTCTCTGGCTGAACCAGCCCATGATCAGGATCGGCGCGATGGCCAGCGTGCTGGCGGCGCTCAGCTTGGCGTAGAACAGGCCTTCGGGGCTTGAATAGGCGGCAATGAAGGCCGTCAACGGCGCCGCCTTGGCGGCCGTCAAGTTGAGCGTCCAGAACGCCTCGTTCCAGGCGAGAATGATGTTGAGCAGCAGAGTGGACGCGATGCCGGGCACGGCCATCGGCATCAGGACGTGAATGATCTCCGAGCGCAGCGTGGCCCCGTCCATCCGCGCGGCTTCCAGGATGTCGACGGGAATCTCCCTGAAGTAGGTGTAGAGCATCCAGACGATGATCGGCAGGTTGATCAGGGTCAGCACGATCACCAGCCCGGCTTGCGTGTCGAGCAGCCCGGCATCGCGGAAGATCAGGTAGATCGGGACCAGGACGCCGACGGGTGGCAGCATCTTGGTCGACAGCATCCACATCAGGACGTGCTTGGTGCGCTTGGTGGGGACGAAGGCCATCGACCAGGCCGCCGGGATCGCGATGATCAGGCCGAGCACGGTGGAGCCCACCGAGATGATCACCGAGTTCAGGAAGTGCCGGAAATAGTCCGAGCGTTCCTGAACGATGGAGAAGTTCTCCAGCGTCCAGTCGAACAGGACGAAGCTGGGCGGCGAGGCGATGGCCTCGGCCTCGGTCTTGAAGCTGGTGAGAATCGTCCAGAGGATCGGGAAGAAAATCGTGAGCCCGATAATCCATGCGACCGCCGTCGTCGTGGCCTTGCGGGCGGGTGAGACGTTGCGCGCCATGTCGCTACTCCCCTCCCCTCAGGCGTCCAGATTCTTGCCGATCATCCGCATCAGGAAGATCGCGACGATGTTGGCCAGGATGATAGCGATGATCCCGCCGGCCGCGCCGCCGCCGACATCGAAGTGCAGGAGCGACTGGGCGTAGATCAGGAAGGTCAGGTTGGTGGACGCCGTGCCGGGGCCCCCGTTCGTGGTCACCAGGATCTCGGCGAAGATCGACAGCAGGAAGATCGTCTGGATCAGGATCACCACGGTAATCGCACGCGCGAGGTGCGGCAGCACGATGAAGAAGAACCGGTTCCAGTAGTTCGCCCCGTCCATCTCCGAGGCTTCGAGCTGCTCGCTGTCGAGCGATTGCAGGGCGGTGAGCAGGATCAGGGTGGCGAACGGCAGCCACTGCCAGCTCACCATCAGGATGATCGAGAAGAGCGGCGCGTGCGCCAGGAAATCGAAAGGCTCCAGCCCGAGCCCCTTGGCGGCGTGCGCGAACAGGCCGGAGACCGGATTCATGAACATGTTCTTCCACACCAGAGCCGAGACGGTCGGCATGATGAAGAACGGCGCGATCACCAGCACGCGGACGATCCCCCGGCCCCAGAAGGGTTGATCGAGCAGCAGCGCCAGCAGCACGCCGCCGATGACGGTGATCGCCAGGACGCCCACGACGAGCACCAGCGTGTTCCGCAGCGCGTCGAAGAAGGCCGGGTCGGTCAGGAAGAAGCGGTAGTTGGTCAGGCCGGTCCATTGTTCCATGCCCGGCATGAGCAGGTTGTAGCGCAGCAGCGAGAAATAGACCGTGAGCCCGAGCGGGATGAGCATCCAGCCCAGAAGCAGAATGACCGCGGGAGAGACCATCAGCCGCGCCTTCACTCGGGAGTGTTGCGTCGGCATGGAAGGTCTCTCGGTTGCGTCGGTTCCGGTGGGAGCCGGTCCGCCGGCCCCCACCGGATCGCAGGCAGCTAAGCCTAGTTGATGTAACCCGCCTTCGTCATTTCACGGACGGTCAGGGCTTGCGCGTTCGCCAACGCCTCTTCGGCGCTGACGGTTCCGGCGAGCGCGGCCGAGAACTGCTGGCCGACCGCGGTCGCGATGCCCTGGAACTCGGGAATCGCGACGAACTGCACGCCGACGTAAGGCACCGGATCGACCGCCGGGTTGGTCGGATCAGCCGAGTTGATGCTGTCCAGCGTCATCTTGGCGAACGGAACCTTGGCGTATTCCGGGTTCTCGTAGAGCGAGGTGCGGGTGCCCGGCGGCACGTTCGCCCAGCCCTCCTTCGAGGCGACCAGCGCGAGGTAGTCCTTGGACGTCGCCCACGCGATGAACTTCTTGGCGGCGTCGACCTTCTCGGAGCCCGCCGGGATCGCCAGCGACCAGGCCCAGAGCCAGTTGCTGCGCTTGCCGAGCCCGTTATCGGGCGCGAGCGCGAAGCCGACCTTGTCGTGCACGGTCGAGTCGTTCGGATTGGTCACGAAGGACGCGGCGACGGTGGCGTCGATCCACATGCCGCACTTGCCGGTCTGGAACAGCGCGAGGTTCTCGTTGAAGCCGTTGGACGAGGCGCCTGGAGGTCCGGCATCGGCCATCAGGTCGAGGTAGAAGTTCAGCGTGTCCGACCACGCCTGGCTGTCGAACTGCGGGTTCCAGTTCTCGTCGAACCAGCGCGCGCCGAAGCTGTTGGAGGTGGCGGTGATGAAGGCCGCGTTCTCGCCCCAGCCGGCCTTGCCGCGCAGGCAGACACCGTAGATCTCGTTGTCCTTGTCGGTCATGGCGCGGGCCGCCTGGCCGATGAAGTCCCAGGTGGGAGCTTCAGGCATCTCGAGCCCGGCCTTTTCCATCAGGTCGGTGCGGTACATCACCATCGAGCTCTCGCCGTAGAAGGGCGAGGCATAAAGCTCGCCATCCACGGTGAGCCCGCCCCGGATCGCCGGCAGCAGGTCGTCGATGTCGTAGCTCTCCGGCAGGTCGTTCAGGCCGACCAGCCAGCCCTGCTTGCCCCAGATCGGAACCTCGTAGGTGCCGATGGTCATGATGTCGTACTGGCCGCCCTTGGTGGCGATGTCGGTGGTCACACGCTGGCGCAGGATGTTCTCCTCCAGCGTCACCCACTCCAGTTCGATGCCCGGGTTCTTGGCGGTAAAGTCGTCGGTCAGACCCTGCATGCGGATCATGTCGCCATTGTTGACGGTGGCGATCGTCAACGTCTCGGCAGCCGCTGCCGATGCCAGAAGGCACGTGGCAGCGGCGGCGCCCATCAGGGCACTAAGCTTGATCTTCATCGCTTTCTCTCCATGCTCGCGGTGAGCAATTGCTATTGATACGGGCAAATACTCATTCAAGTGATTCCAAGAGTCAACGCAAAATGCATCTCGCGGCGGTGAGCCACGAATACCGTTTCCTTCCAGAGAGTTAGTCCGGTCAGGCGTGGGACAGAACGGCCTCGGCCGTCGCTTCGTCGGTCACCAGCGCGTTGATGAGCCGGCCGCGCAGTGCCCCGAGAATCGCCGCGACCTTGACCTCGCCGGCAGCGAGCCCGATCACCGGGCGCGGGTTGGCGGGCACCAGCGGCGCGCTCGACACTCGATCGTTGGTCAGCCCCTCGATCGGCTTCCCTCCGGAATCGAAGACCCAGCCCACGATTTCGCCGACCGCGCCGACGCGAATCAGCGCCCGGCTTTCCTCATGGGTGATGAACCCGTCCACCGTGAGCGGCGCCGAGCCGTCGATATGCCCGATCCCGACGAAGGTCGCGTCGGCGTCTGCGCACAGCCCGAGCGTCTTCGCCACCGGCTCCTGGCTGTGCAGGATGGGGAGCTCGGCCGGCTTGCGCACCAGCACGGGGAGCGGCATCGGGTTGTGCCGCCCGCCGACACGCTCGGCCATGCGCACCACGACGTTGTAGGCGGTGGCGGAGCCGTCGGGCATCGTGTTGCCGACCAGCGAAACGAGGTGGTGCTGCGGGCAGTCCATCGGCGGCAGTTGCTCCACGCAGGCGCGCAGGACGCGCCCCGTCCCTACCGCGATGACCTTCGGCGTCTTCGTATCGAGATGCTTCTGCATCTCGGCAGCGCCGGCGATGGCAACGCCGGCGATCGACTCCGGCGCGCCCGGATCCGTCGGCACGATCTCGCAGGACTGCAGGCCGAAGCGTTCGCTCAGCTGCCTCGACAGCTCCATGCAGCGCGCGATGGGGTGGTCCAGCCGGAACTTGATCAGCTTTTCGCTGACTGCCAGCGACACCAGCCTTTGCGCGGTCTGCCGCGAGATGCCCAGCTTCTGGGCGATCTCGTCTTGCGTGTTGCCCGCGACGTAGTAGAGCCACCCGGCCCGGGCCGCGTCGTCGAGGCGGTTGCCGCAGTTGGTCCTCGCCATGGTCGCCCCGTCACGCCCTCAACTCGGGCGCCAATACGTAGAATCGGTCCCAGTTGTCAAAGACCGTCACGCCCGCCGGCGTCTCGTCGTGGGCGCGCGCGGCATCGGCGATGTGCGAAGCGCCGACGTAGCGCCAGACCGTCATGCCGGCCGCCAGCCCCGCTTCGATCCCCGCAGCGCTGTCCTCGACCACCAGGCAGCGCTCCGGCGGCGTCGACATCGCACGGGCCGCAAACAGGAAGAGGTCGGGCGCCGGTTTTCCGTTGGCGACCTGAGAGGCGGTGAAGACATCGGCGCCGAAATGGTCGGTGAGCCCGAGCGCCTCCAGCGTATGGGCCACGCGAGGCGCGCTCGAGCTGGTTGCGACACAGGCAGGGCAGGTCAGTTGACCCAGCACGTCGAGAAACCCGGGCGTGGGCTGCAGCCTCTCCGTGAAGGCCTCCTTGAGCGCCGCGCGGTAATCGCCCACGAAGGTGTTGGGCAGCGCGACGCCGAAACGCTCGCCGATGATGTCGGCCACGATCGGGAAGCTCTTGCCGACAAAGTTGCGAAAGACGTAGTCGGCGTCGATGCGAATGCCGTAGGGCAGAAGCTGCCGAACCAGGAGAGTTGCGCTGATGACCTCGCTGTCGGCGATGACTCCGTCGCAGTCGAATATGACCAGATCGACACTCCGCAATGCGTCGGCTCAGCCCTGGCTCGCCGCCCGCTTCTGTGCCCGCGCCCAGGAATCGCGCAGGCCTACCGTGCGGTTGAAGACCGGCGCGTCGGGCGTGGAGACCGGATCGGGGCAGAAATAACCCTGGCGCTCGAACTGCACCGTCCCCCCCGGCACCGCGGCCGCGAGGCCCGGCTCGAGCCGACAGCCGGTCAGCACGGTACGCGAGGCCGGATTGAGGTCGTCCCACAGCGCGCCGCCGTCGGCACCCGGCAACGGCGTGGCGAAGAGGGAGTCGTAGAGCCGCACCTCGGCCTCGACCGAATCCCGTGCCGAGACCCAGTGCAACGCGCCCCTCACCTTGCGCCCGTCCGGCGCCTGGCCGCCTCGGGTCTCGGGGTCGTAGGTGCAGCGCAGCTCGGTGACGGCGCCAGAGGAGTCCTTGACCGCCTCCCGGCAGGTCACGAGGTAGCCGTAGCGCAGCCGCGCCTCGCGGCCCGGCGCCAGCCGGAAGAATTTCCTGGGCGGGTTCTCCATGAAGTCGTCGGCCTCGACATAGAGGGTGCGGCCGAAACGGACTTGCCGGGTGCCCGCGTCCGGGTCCTCGGGGTTGTTGAGGGCGTCGACCCACTCGCCCTCGCCGTCCGGGTAGTTCTCGATCGTGAGCTTGAGCGGCCGCAGCACCCCGAAGCGGCGCGGTGCGGTCTTGTTCAGCCGCTCGCGCACCGCGTGGTCGAGCATGGCCTGCTCCACCAGGTTGTCGCTGGTCTTGGAGATGGCCAACAGCCCCACGAAGTCGCGGATCGCCTCGGGCGGCACGCCGCGCCGGCGCAGGCCGCGCAGGGTCGGCATCCGGGGGTCGTCCCAGCCGTCCACCCGGCCCTCCTCCACCATCTGCGTAAGCCGCCGCTTGGAGAGCACGGTGTGGCTGAGGTTGAGGCGCGAGAACTCGTACTGCTGCGGCACCATCGGCACCGGCAGGTGCTCGATCAACCAATCGTAGAGCGGGCGGTGATCCTCGAACTCCAGCGTGCAGAGCGAATGGGTCACGCCCTCGATCGCGTCCGACTGTCCGTGCGCGAAATCGTAGGTGGGGTAGAGGCACCAGTCCTCGCCGGTGCGCGGGTGGGCCGCGTGCAGGATGCGGTAGAGCACCGGGTCCCGCATGTTGATGTTGCCGGACGCCATATCGATCTTCGCCCGCAGAACCCGCGTGCCTTCGGGGAACTCGCCGGCGCGCATGCGGCGGAAGAGATCGAGGCTCTCCGCCGCAGGCCGCGTGCGATAAGGGCTGTCGCGACCGGGCTCGGTGAGGGTGCCGCGGTGCGCGCGGATCTCCTCGGCCGAGAGGTCGTCCACGTAGGCGTCGCCGCTCTGGATCAGGTGCTCAGCCCATTCGTAGAGCCGCTCGAAATGGTCGGAAGCGAAATAGAGGTGGCTGTCCCAGTCGAAGCCGAGCCAGCGCACGTCCTCCATGATCGCCTCGATGAACTCGTGCTCCTCCTTGGTGGGGTTGGTGTCGTCGAAGCGCATGTGGCAGCGACCGCCGAACTCCTGGGGCACACCGAAGTTGAGGCAGATCGACTTGGCGTGCCCGATGTGCAGATAGCCGTTGGGCTCGGGCGGGAAGCGCGTCACCACCTCGTCATGCCGCCCGGCCGCAAGGTCGGCGCGGACCACCGCCCGAATAAAGTCGTCGCCTGCGCTCATGTTACGCCTAGTCTGTCCACTAATTTTCACCTTCCAGTCCGAGCACCCGGCGGCTCAGCGCCGGATCGTGAAAGGCGGCATTCATCGCCTCGGCTTCTTCCGGGGATGCGTCCTCGATCCCAAGGCGCTGGCGGTCCGCCTCCAGCCTGCCGAAGTCGATTCCACCGCGCCCCGCGCAGCGCACGAGCTCGACCACCGGCTTGCCGTGCTTGGTGATGACCACGCGCTCGCCGTTCTGGGCGTCCCTGACGAGCTTGGAAAGGCGCGCTTTCGCGTCGCACAAGGCGTATTCCATGACCTGGCTCTTGGGATCCTAGTGATATTGCGAACCTACGCCGCGGATTGCCCGTGCGAAAGGACACAGTGTGACCGCATTGTCAGATAGCTTGCGAACGGGGCGCTATTGGAACTGCGGCATGACCTCGCTGGCGAAGAGCTCGGCGGAGGCCATCGCGTCGGCGCCGGTCACGCCCGGCATGTGCATCCAGCAGATCATCTCGCTCGGGTTCACCGCCGCCCGGTAGTCCTGGATGCGGCGGATTGCGAACTCCGGGTCGCCGATGATGTAGCGGTCCTTGAAGGTCGCGAACGCGACCTCGGTGGGGTCGTCGATCACGCTGCCGTCGTCCCGCCGCAGCACCCGGTCGCCGGCGGCGGACGCAGCGCCGTAAAGCACGCGATAGAGGTAGTCCACGGCGGGTGCGGCCTTCGCCTCCGCCTCCGCCATGGTCGGCGCGACGAACACCTGGCGGATCACCGGCCGCTCCGGAATCTCCCAACCGGCGTCGTTTGCGGCGGCCTCGTAGGGCCGGAAATGCTCCTCCAGCTCGGCGAGCCCGTGGCGGGGCGACATGATCTGCACGCATCGCCGCGCCGCCGCCCGGCGCAGCGAGCCCGGCGCCGAGACCCCGTACCAGATGGGCGGATGCGGGCTTTGCACCGGCTTCGGCGTCACCCGCCCCTCCGGCACCCGGTAGTAGCGTCCCTCAAAGGAGAACGGCTCCCCGGTCCAGGCCTGGATCATCAGGTCCAGCGCCTCCTCGAAGCGGCCGACGCGCTCCTCCCGCGGCACGCCATGGGCCGTGAACTCCTGCGAGACGTAGCCCGGCGCCACGCCGAAGACGAAGCGCCCGCCCGAGAGGTTGTCGATCACCGCGACGTCCTCCGCGAGCTTGAGCGGCGCGTAGAGCGGCACCAGCAGCACCGCCGTGCCGATCCGCATCCGCTCGGTGAGCGCCGCAGCGCCGGCCATCGCCACCAGCGGGCCGGGGCAGAAGCTGTCCTTCTGGATATGGTGGGAGCACTGGAAGGCCGAGACGTAGCCCAGCTCTTCCGCGCGCGGCAGGCAGCGCAGCATGTCCCGGTAGGTGTCCTGGCTCGCGATGCCGCTCTCCGGCGGCACCTGGTGAGCGAAGAGCAGACCGAACTGCATCGCAATGGTCCCGTCGTTTCGGTCGCCGGCGGCTCTAATGGAACGCGGTGCTTGAGATTCCGGCGAGCCAGCCGTCGTCCACGCTGAGATTGATGCCGTGGATGTGGGCGGCATCGTCGGAGCAGAGGAAGAGCACGGCGGCGGCGATGTTGTCGGGCTCCATGTAGCCGGTGCGGGTCGCCAGCATGCGGGCGAGGCCGGTGATGAAGGCGTTGTCGGTCCACTGATGCTCGGTCATCTGCGTGCGGATGAAGCCGGGCGCCACTGCATTCACGTTGATCTTCTCGGGCGCGAGCTGCATCGCGAGCGCACGCGTCAGGTTGAGAAGTCCGCCCTTCGACGCGCAGTAGGCCCCGGTGTTGGCGAAGCCCTGGGTGGCTGCGATCGATGTGATGTTCACCACGCGCCCGCCTCCCTGCTGGCGCATCTGCGGCACCACGGCCTGGATGAGGAAGAACACGCCCTTCAGGTTGATGTCGAGGTTGCGGTCCCAGTTCTCCTCCGTGGTCTCGTCGAAGGGCATCTGCTCGAAGACACCGACACAGTTGGCGAGCAGGTCGATGGGGCCGAGGTCGGCCTCCACCTCGGCGGCGAGACGCCGGCACTCCGCGACGCTGCTGAGGTCGGCCTGATAGCACCGCGCGCCCGCGACCGGGCTCTCGCCCGAGGCCACGTCCGCCAGTGCAAGCTCTGCGCCCTCGGCGGCGAAGCGCTCGGCGACCTTGCGGCCGATGCCGCCCATCGCGCCCGTGATCAATGCCCGTTTGCCCTCTAGCTTCATCGTTCTCCCTCCCCTGCTGCGCCGTGGCCGGCGCCTATTCCATGAGCGCGACCTTCTCCGGCGCGATCTTGACGATCACCCGCTGCTCGCCCTCCCGGCGGTGGGGATAGCTGTCCAAGTCCAGGTACTTCTTGGTCATCGCGTCGATGTTCTCTTCGGCGCCCTCGTGCTCCATCGCCACCACGCGGCCCTGGATCATGGCCTGCTGATACGGGTTCTCCATGTCGAACACGGCGATCGCGACCCGCGCGTCCCGGCGCATGTTCCTGGGCTTTACGCGCCCCTCCGCCGTGTTGAAGACGATGTGCGGGCCTTCGGTATGGATCCAGACGACGGAGGCCTGGGGCCGGCCGTCCCCCATCACGGTTGCCACGGTCGCGAAATTCTTCCCGTCCAGCAGCCGCCTGGCCAGATCCGGCAGCTCAATCATCTCTCGTCTCCCTCTCCGTCCCACCCACGCGGCGCCACCATACAGCCGGCGCGCGACCTTAGCACGCCCCGCCGGCCGCCTCAGTCGCGGCGCGGCGCAAGATCAGCGGTCTCCAGTTCGATCTCACCGATGTTCTTGAGAGGCAGCGCCGTGATGCCGTCGGCAAGCGGATAGGCCCGATCTCCCGGATAGAGAACCCACAGATGCTCCAGACCCAGGTCCTCCCTGACGATGTGCATGGACTTGGTCGTGCGCGGCGCGTCGGTGCACTTGAACTCGAAACCCCAGCGCCGTCCCCGCCGCAGCAACAGCAGGTCGAGCTCGGCGCCCCGCTGAGTGGCGTAGAAATAGGCCTCGTGCTCGCCGTGCGCGAGCAGCGTCTGCTCCAGGGCAAACCCCTCCCAACTGGCACCGTAGCGAGGATGCAGGGGCAGGTCTGCCGCCTTTTCGAGCCCCAGCAGGAAGTGCAGGACGCCGCTGTCGCGCAAATAAACCTTGGGCGACTTGACGATGCGCTTGCCGAGATTCTCGAACCACGGCGGCAGAACCCGGACCATGAAGGCGCCAGCAAGCAGGTCGCGGTAGCGATTCACTGTGGTAACGCCCACGTCCATCGAGCGTGCCAGCTCGGCCGCGTTCCAGGTCTGTCCGTGATAGTGCGCCAGCATCCGCCAGAAGCGGCCCAGCGATTCCGGCGACACCCGCGAACCCAACCCCGGAACGTCGCGCTCCAGGAACGTCCGGGTGAAGGAGCGCATCCAGCGCGTCCACACCGCCGCCGACGGCGCCAGCCACGCGCGCGGAAAACCGCCCCGCATCCAGAGCGCGTCCTGATTGGCGGGTCCCACCTCGGCCAGCGAGAAGCCGCCCACATCCACGAAGAGAATCCGTCCCGCCAGCGTCTCGGAAACCCCCTGGATCAGGTCCCACGACGCGCTGCCCAGCAGCAGAAAGACCGCCTTCCGGTCCGGGTCGTCGCAGATCGGGCGCAGCACCTCGAAGAGCCCCGGCATGCGCTGGATCTCGTCGATGACGACGAGACCCTCGCTGTTTCCCAGCAGCCTCTCGGGCGTTCCGGATAGTGCCTCCCGTGTCGCGGCTATCTCTAGGTCCAGGAGAGTGGATGACCCCAGCCACTCGTCCGCGACTCGGCGTGCCAGCGTCGTCTTGCCCACCTGTCGGGCACCCAGCAAGGCGACCGCCGGCACTTCGGATAGCCCCTGGACGGTAGCGGTCAGGAGCTCGGGACGCGCAATAAATTGTTGCATATCGTTCGTCTAACGTACGATTTACAACGATAAATATAAGGAATCGCACCGCTGAGTCCAGCGTGTATGGCGCGTTCGGAAGCAACCGCCGAGTGCTTAGAAAGCGCTATGGACGCCGGGATCAGCCCCCCAGCCTCACGCCACCCATTCGTTGGCCTCGTCGCTGTCGCCGGCGACGGTGGTGCGGACCATGCGGCGCGGCTGGTCGGGAGGATGGCCGAGGCCCCGGTGCAGCACGCAGCGGTTGTCCCATATGACCAGGTCCCCCACGTCCCACTTGTGGATGTGGATGCGCGGCGGCCGGCAGGCCTCCACGCAAAGCTCCTCCAGCAACGTGCGGCTCTCGTCGTGGTCCTCCCCCACGATGTGGCTGGCGTGGCGGCCGATATAGAGGTTGCGCCGCCCGGTCGCCGGGTGCGTGCGGATCACGGGCTGCTCCACCGGCGGCAGATCGTCCCACTCGTCCTGGGTGATGCCGCCCATGCCGCCGACCTTGCCCTGGCTGTAAGCGTAGCTGTGCACGGCGATCTTGTCCGCGAGCCAGTCCTGCATGGCGGCATCGAGGTCGTCATAGGCAGCGCGCATGTCGGCGAAGGCGGTCTCGCCCCCGGTCCTGGGCACGATTTTCGCGGTCAGCAGCGAAGCCTTGGCCGGGATCCGCTTGTAGGAGCTGTCGGTGTGCCAATAGTTGTTGCCTTTCAGCAGCCTGCCGGTGTCGCTGTCGGCCCCCCAGAGCGTGCCGTCCTTCTTGACGTTGGAGAGGTGGATGATCGCCGGGTCGCCCTTGGTGTGGGTCTTGGTGAGGCTGCGCTCCAGCGGGCCGAAGCGGCGGCTGAAATCGACCTGCTCCTCCTCCGAGAGGTGCTGGTCGGGGAAGACCAGGACCGCGTGGGCGTGCCACGCCTCCTCGATCACCGCGAACGCCTCGTCGTCGAGCGCGTTCAGCCGGACGTTGCCGACCACCGCGCCGAGGGTGGCGTCGGTCGGCGTGATCTCAGGAGTCATCGCGCCCTCCCGTTTCGCGGGCCTACTCCCTGGCCCAGCCGGGGATGTAGCAGGGCCCCGGAACCGCCGGATAGCGCTCCAGCACCGCCTCGTCGATCTCGATCCCGAAGCCGGGCCCATCCGGCGGCTCGATATGGCCGTCGACGACACCGGTATAGCCCGGGGCTAGGTCGGTGCGAAACGGATTCACGTCCCCCACGTCGGCCTCGTAGATCAGCCCGTTCGGGATCGCGCACAGCAGATGCGCGTTGCCGGCGGCGCTCAGGATTGTGTGGCTGGTGTGCGGCGCCATCGGGATGTGCCAGGCGGCGGCCATGTCGGAGATTTTCTTGAGCTCGCTGATCCCGCCCGACTTGCAGAAATCGGCCTGACAAATCGAGATCGCCCGTCCCTCGAAGAGCGCGCGGAAGGCCGGCCTCCCATAGTGGTTCTCGCCGGCGGCGATGGGGATCGCGGTGCGCGTGCGCAGCTCCGCGTAAGCCGGGATGTTGTCCGGCGTGAACGGCTCCTCCAGCCAGTACACCCGGTTCTCCTCGCAGTAGCGCAGCACCTCCGGGATATCGAGCAGGTCGTAGCGGGTGGCGGCATCGACTGCGATGTCGAGATCGTCGCCGAAGGTCTTGCGGATGTGGCCGACGCGCATGGCGTCCCGCGCCGGGTGGTCGCCGACCCGCATCTTGATCGCCGTGTAGCCATCGGCCACCAAAGCGGCCACCTCTTTTTCGAGCTGTTCCGGAGGTTTGAAGCCGAGACTTAACCCACCGGCGTAGGCACGGATGCGCTTCTTGGCCCCTCCCAAGAGCGTGTAGACCGGGAGCCCCAGCAGCTTGCCCTTGAGGTCCCAGAGCGCGTTGTCGATGCCTGCGAGCGCGGTGATGCTGCCGGCGCCGAGTCCGTGGGTGACGACCTGCTGGCGCTCCAGCCGGTGCCAGATACCCTCGCTGTCGAGCGGGTCGGCGCCGATGATGAGCGAGCCGAGGCCGTCCTGGACAACCGCCGCCATGGCGGTGGGATTCTGACCGTGGTGGGCCTCGCCGTAGCCCACTGTGCCGCTCTCGTCCGTGATCCGCACCAGCACCATATCGCGCTTCGTGTTGGTGCCGAGGCCCAGGCGCACGAAGTTGCTCTCGAACGGGCACGAATGCGCGCTTGCCCGAACCTCGACGATCTTGGCCATCCCTATCTCCCTCCCCGGTCGCAGGCCACGGCGGTAGCGCGCCGAAGCTAAGCCGCGTCCGCGCCGCCCGCAAGCCGCGCCTCCCCTCCCGCCTCCTTATTCCGCGCACACGCCACTCCGGGCACGCGTCACTCCACTGAAACTTGAAGAAACCTGCGTCGTCGCGGCCAAAAAATCGGTCGACGAATCTGAATCGTATGGCTCAATTAGGTCAGCTAAATGATTAGTTCGATTCACAAAATTCATCGGGGGTATCGCCATGACCCGACCATACGGTTTCGCCTGCCGCACGGCGGCAGTCCTGCTTGCCGTGCTCGCGATCGCAGCCACCGGAATTGCCCATGGCGGTCAGGCCCTGGGCGCCGAGACCTGGCACGGCCTCGTCATCGCACCGGAGCATCGCTGCGCCCCATACGACCGGGACGACTACCCCTATTCGCAGTCGGTCGAGGCCGAGATCGTCGCCACCATGGGCGGCAGGGTCTACGGGCCCTACACGGGGCGCTACTTCTTGAGCACACGCCGCACCGACATCGAGCACATCGTCGCCGTCTCCGAGGCTCACGACAGCGGGCTCTGCGCCGCAGACCGATCGGTTCGGCATCGCTTCGCTTCCGACCTGCTCAACCTGACCCTGGCTGCGCCGGAGGTGAACCGATGCGGAAACGGCGGCAAATGCGCCTTCGATTTCGCAGAATGGCTGCCGCCGATGAACCGCTGCTGGTACGCAGCGCGCATCGTCGCAGTCAAGCGTGCGTACGCACTGACTGTCGACCGGCGTGAGGCTGCCGCACTCGAACGGGTTCTTTCGGCCTGTGAGTCCACCGAGATGATCGTCACCGCATCGCTGGCGCGCGAGCCCACCCGCACCGCCTCCGACACGCCTCGCACCGTCTCCGCATCCGACGTGCTCGCTCTCTACGACGACAATCGCAACGGCCGCATCACGTGCGCGGAGGCGCGACGTCACGGCATTGCACCCGTGCCGCGCAGCCATCCGGCCTATGCCTTCATGCGCGACGGGGACGGCGACGGGGTGGTCTGCGAATAGCAGAGGCGTGTGCGCTGTCACGCATCCCTTGGTGATCAAGGGCTCCAGCTGATCCGAGATTTTTCTTACCCCGGCGGCTTCGCAGACATCTGCGGCCCTGAGATCGGCGGATAGGGCGGATCGAGGATTTCCACCCCATAGCCGACGACGCTCCCAGGCTCACTTCCGGCCCCGTCGCGTCGTCCCGCCCGAATCGGATAGAAGGTGTCGCCATCGGGCCAGAGGCCCTCGTTCCATCCACCAGCCCTGGTAGGGAGAACGTGATGGCGACAACGGAGAAGCTACCCTTTTCCTGGCAGGCTGTCGAAGGCCTGCCGGACCTGGATCGCCTGCGTCTGGTGCTCGACACCCTGCCCGACGAGGAGATCGTGGCTGCGCTTGAGGCCGGGCGAGGTCGCGGGCGCAACGACTACCCGGTGCGGTCGATGTGGCGTGCGCTGATCGCGGGCGTGGTGTTCCAGCACGCCTCGATCCAGTCGCTGCTGCGGGAGATGGGCCGCAACCCGGCGCTCCTGGAACTCTGCGGGTTCGACCCGCTGCCTTTCCAGAGCGCGCCCGTGTTGGAGCTTCGCGCAGGTACGAAGGAGCCACCATGCGCGGTGGCGCATCCGGCGCAGGTCCGCTCGACGGTGCCCAGCCACTGGAACTTCTCGCGCTTCCTGCGGCGCGTCGTGCTGCTTGAGAACGAGTGCAGCCTGGTGTCCGCAATGGTCGAGAGCCTGCGCGCGTCGCTCTTCGAAGAGCTGCCCGACTTCGGCCGCCATCTCGGCTACGACGGCAAGGCGATCGAGAGCCACTCGACGGGCCGGGTTGCCGAGGACAAGGGGAAGACCTCCGACCCCGACGCCGACTGGGGCAAGCATGAGACGAGCGGGGTGAACGCCAAGACCGGCGCGATCTGGAAGAAGGTGAAATCATGGTTCGGCTACGGCCTCCACCTGATCGCCGACACCCACTACGAGGTCCCGGTGGCCTTCGAGGTGACGCGGGCGTCGGACTCGGAGGTCAAGATGCTCCCCAAGATGCTGGAGAACCTGTTCGCAAGAGCGCCGGAAATGGTGGAGCGCTGCGACGACTTCAGCGCCGACCGCGGTCTCGACAACGCTCCCCAGAAGAAGTTGCTCTGGGATAAGTGGGCCATTCGGCCGCTGGTCGACACGCGCTTGATGTGGAAGGCCGAGAAGGAGGAGCCGGGCTATGATCCGACGAAGCCGATCACGCGGGCGCTGTTCCCCAACCGCGCCGACGTCGTCGTTCACGACGAGCGCGGCCGCGTGTCCTGCATCTGCCCCCAGACCGGCGAGGTCCGCGCCATGGCCTTCCAGGGCTTCGAGGCCGAGCGCGGCCTCTGCGGCACGCTGAAATACCGCTGCCCGGCGGCGGCCTTCGGCTTCGACTGTGCAGGCAGCAAGGCGTGCCACCGGGCGGGCGGGGTGGAGCCCGGCGAGTACGGCCGCATCGTGCGCATCGATCTCGACAAGAACGACCGGCGCGTCTTCACCCCGACGCCCTGGGGCAGCCCGTCCTGGCGGCGCGGCTACAACCGGCGCTCTGCGATAGAGAGGATCAACAGCCGCCTCGACAACAGCTTCAACTTCGAGACCCACTACATCCGCGGGCTCGCTAAGATGAAGACCCGTGTCGGGCTGGCGCTGGTGGTGATGATGGCGCTGGCCCTTGCGCAGGTGCGGGCCGGCCACGCGGAGCGGATGCGCTCGCTGGTCGGCGCGGTGCCGTACCTCGACACCGGCTGACCGGTTGTCCCACCTCCGACATCGCCGCTCGACCAAGCCGCCTGCCGGCGGATGGCAGACCGCGGCCATCCATGTCACGATGTTCCCGTAGCGTTCCGATCTCGCGTCTAATCGCTGCATTCTGCTCACCCGGCGGGGATCAGGCAGTCGATATCCGGCCGCCAAAGATCAGCGTCACGATGTCGAAATACGCCACAGCGCACATTCCTCTAGCAGCCAGCGTGTGGCGCCTGTGCCAGAATGCCGGCAACTCACCGGAGACGGGAGCACGCCATGGAGCCGGCACAGATCCCACAACACGTCATCGACCGTGTGGTGCGCCGGCGCGGCCGGCTTCACGCCTACGAGAGCCTGGACGCGGCGCGCACGGCGCTGCTGGTGGTGGACCTGCAGGTCCACTTCATGCGCGAGGGCAGCCCGTCCGAGATCCCGCACGCCAGGGAGATCGTGCCGACGGTCAATCGGCTGGCCGGCGCGCTCCGGGCCCGGGGCGGCCACGTGGTCTGGGTGGTCTCCACCTACGGCCCGGAGGCGGACAGGAACTGGGCCAACCTCGACGCGATCCTGGGCGAAGAGGCGGCGGCGGTCTTCCGCGCCGGCCTCAGCGAGGGCGCAGATAGCCACGCGATCTGGCCCGCGCTCGACCGGCGCGACGGCGATCCGGTGGTTCACAAGAACCGCTTCGGCGGCTTCATCGGCAGCCAGGGGCGGCTCGAGCGCGTGCTGCGCGATCTCGGGGTCGACACGGTCCTCGTCGTCGGCACGGTGACCAACGTCTGCTGCGAGACCACGGCGCGCGAGGCCGCCGCCTACGACTTCAAGACCGTCATGATCTCGGACGCCAACGGCGGCCGCTCGGCGGAAGAAGACGCCTGGACCTACGCCGTCTGCCTCGCGAGCTACGGCGACGTGATGACGGCCGACGAAGCCGTGGAACGCCTGGCCTCAGCGGCACATTGATCCACGCAGCCCAAGCTCCGGGCGAGAATTCCGGCCGTCGGCATGATGGCGGCCGCCGCGCGGCAGTGACCATGAGCCGAGGCGCGCCGGTCTATCCGGTCCGGAACGCCTCCTCCGGGCTTTCGCCGACACCCACCGTGCCGGCCCCAGCCTGCGGCAATTCCCTTCAAACCTCCGAACCGGCTTCCCCTTCAAGCGTTTGCGCAGAATTGGCTTCGTTTTGCAAATACGCCTTTTCGCCGTCGTGCGCGGCCCTGCCGCGGGTCTCGTCGCCGGCAGGTTGCGAGACTTGAGGCGCCTGTGGCGGAGCGTCCCGAGCGAGCTCCGGGTCGGGATCGGCCAGCACGCCCGATGCGTCGCGCAGGTGGCGGAACTCGTCGAGAGTCCGGTTCAGCGCCCGCTGCAGCATCGCCTCCTGGCGCCCGATCTGGTCGAAGGCGCGCGCGCTCTGGCGCCGCTCCACCAGCACCTGCGCGGAGGGCACGTTCTCGCCGATGTCGTCGTCGATCTGGTTCCTGAACTGCTCGCACGCCCCCTGATGCTGCTTTACCTCCTCCGGCAGGTCGGGGAAACCCTGCAAGATTCTTGAAGAACGATTCGAGTCGGGCACCCTGCCGCGTATCATCTTAAGCTGGCCGTGATAGAAGAGATCGGCTTCGAGCCGAGCGACGCGGTCGAGTCGCCAGAGCAGCACGGCGACGCGATGCGCCAGCGCCTCCTGCAGCGCGCCCTCCGGCGCGAGGTCGACGATCACACCCTCCCTGAGCCTCTCGAATTCATCGGCGTCTTCCTCCGGCAGCACCACGGCCTTGGCGGCCGTCAGGCCATGCCTGAGCGCGTTGATCGACGATGCGGCCTTGCCGGCCTCCGACTTCGGGCCTGTGCTCGACCGGGCATTTCTGCGGTTGGCTTCGATCTGTCGCTGTGTGGCCACGATGATTCCTTTCCTATCGGACGAAACGGCGCATCGTAGGGTCCGGCGGCAGTCGCGGGCACCGCACCATGGTGCGGGGTGTTCTGCCCGGCGCGGGCGACCCCTCCGCTTGCGCGGCGCCGGAGCCTCGGGAACAATCCCGCGCCGTGAGGAACCATGACCGCACCCGATAACGAGACCGGCGCCGATCCGGTCACGCGCGAGATCATCCGCGGCAAGCTGCTCGCGCTTGCCGACGAGATGGGCATCGTCATCGCCAAGACCTCCATGAGCCCCGTGATCTACGAGGTGCTCGACTTCGCCTGCGGCCTCTGCGATGCCGACGGCGAGCTCATCGTGCAGACCAACGGCATCACCCTCTTCACCGGCACCTTCGCGCCGCAAGTGCGCTCGATCGTGCGCCGCCACGGCGAGACCATGCGGCCGGGCGACGTCTTCATGACCAACGACCCCTTCGAGGGCGGCACCCACAGCTGCGACATCGCGCTGATCAAGCCGATCTTCGTGGGCAACCGGCTCTTCGCCTTCGCCATCTCGGTCGCGCACTGGAGCGAAGTCGGCGGCGCCGTGCCCGGCAGCATCTCGCCCACCGCCACCGAGATCTATCAGGAGGGCGTGCGCTTCCCCGGCATCCGGGTCTGCCGCGACGACGAGACCATCGACGACGTGATCGCGCTGATCCGCGAGAACGTGCGCCTGCCGGTGCAGTCCCTCGGCGACTTCAACGCGGGCCTCGCTGCCGTGCGCATCGCCGAGACCAGGCTGCGCGAGGTCATCGCCCGCTACGGTGTGCAGGCGGTGGACGCCACGTTCGGCCACATCCTCGAGACCAGCGAGCGCCTGAGCCGGGCCGCGGTCGCAGCACTGCCGGACGGCGACTACGCGGCCGAGGACTGGATCGACGGCGACGGAATTACGGACGAGCGCTTCCGCGTCGCGGTCACCGTCAGCATCCGGGGCGACACCATCACCTTCGACTTCACCGGTACGAGCCCGATGGTCAAGGGGCCCATCAACTGTGCCTTCGGCGCCCTCGATTCGGCGGTCAAGACCGTGTTCAAGTCGCTGGTGGACCCGCAGGCGCCCTCCAACGAGGGCTGGTTCCGCCCGGTGAGCCTGGTCTGCCCCCCGGGTACCGTGTTCACAGCCGAGAAGCCCGCGCCCACCGGCTGGTACTACGAGGGCTCGGCGCATGCCTCCGAGCTCGCCTGGAAGGCGCTCGCCGAAGTCGCGCCGGAGCGCTTCAGCGCCGGCTCCTACATGAGCCTCGCCGCCTCTTACTTCTACGGGCGCGACCCCGAGAGCGGCGAGGTCTACGTCCACATCGAGCCCGCCATCGGCGGCTGGGGCGCGACCGCGTCGGGCGACGGCACCAGCGCGCTGATCGCCACCACCGACGGCGACACCTACAACTATTCTGTCGAGCTCTTCGAGGCGAAGTTCCCGCTCGCCATCCGCCGCTACGCCCTCAACGTGGAGGACGGCGCCGGCGCAGGCCGCCATCGGGGCGGCTTCGGCGTGGTCCGCGAGTTCGAGGTGGCCGGCGACGAAGCGCACACCTTTTGCAGCATCGGCCGCTCCATCGAGCGCCCCTGGGGGCTCGCGGGAGGCGGCGAAGGCTCCAACAACTACATGCAGATCGAGAGCAACGGTTCCGTGGAACGAGTCGCGCGCATCCCCTATCGGCCGGTGAGCGAAGGCGACCGCGTGGCCGTGGTGACCGGCGGCGGCGGCGGCTTCGGCGACCCCCTCACCCGCCCGGCAGAGGCAGTCGCCGCCGATGTCGCCGACGGCTACATCTCGGCCGAGCGCGCGCGCAGCGACTATGGCGTCGTGATCGCGACTGACGGCGCCGTGGACGAGGCCGCCACCGCCGCGCTCCGCGCCCAGCTACGTTGACCGGAGAGAATGCCGATGGCCCGCAAGTGGAAATGGGGCGTGCTCTTCAGCGGAGACAACCTGACGCTGGCCGAGACCGTCGACTTCGCGGCCAAGGCCGAGGACGCGGGTGCCGAGAGCCTCTGGACCACCGAGCTCGGCCGCGACGCCTTCGTCCCGCTCGCCGGCATGGCGGCCCGGTGCAGGCGCGCCCGCCTCGGCACCGGCGTCGCCGTCTTCGCCCGGCCTCCGGCGCTCACCGAGATCAGCGCCATGTCCATGGCGGAGCTGACCGAAGGGCGTTTCGTGCTCGGCCTCGGCACCGCGCCGCCGGCATGGAACGAGAACTGGCACGGCCTCCCCTACCGCCGCCCGGTGCGGCGCATGCGGGAGTACGTCGAGGCGATCCGCCTGATGTGGACCGCGAGCCCCGAGTCGCCGATCGAGTACGAAGGCGAGATCATCACGATACGCGACTACCGCCGCGTGCTGGCACCGCCCTGCGCGCCGCCGCCGATCTACCTCGCCGCCGTGCAGCCGGCGATGCTGCAGCTCACCGGCGAGATCGCCGACGGCCTGCTCGCGAACCTGCTGAACACGCCGCGCTATTTTTCCGACATCGTGCACCCCAACATCGACAAGGGCCTCGCCAGGGCGGGGCGGACGCGGGCCGACATCGAGCTCTGCTCGCTCAAGGTCTGCTCCGTCGACCGGGACAGGCAGCGTGCGCGGCGGCGCGCGCGGGGTCCCATCGCGTTCTATTCCTGCCTGCCCTATTTCGACCAGGTGCTCGACCCCGCCGGCTTCACGCGCGAGAAGATGGCGATCCGCGACGCCTGGGCCCGCGCCGACCTCGCCGCCATGACCGACCTCGTGACCGACGACATGGTGGACACTTTGGTACTGGCCGGCACGCCGGACGAGGTGCGGAGCCAGCTCGACCGCTTCGAGGGGCTGTTCGAGACCGTGCTGCTCTACTGCCCGATGCCCTTCATCGACCGCGAGGAATCGCTCGCCAACCACCATGCCATGATCGAGGCGTTCGCGGATTGAACGGGGTCATCTCGCCGGAGAGAATACGTGCAACCGGACCGAAGGTCCGGAGCGCGCAACTGCGCGCCGCGCCGAGAGGCGCGGAAGCCAAGCGAGCGGAGCGAGCGCGTCGCGCGGAAACGCGCGCATGAGCGCGCGATGCGCCTGAGGGAACACGAAAGAGAGAGTCCGATGACCAGCTACGCCAAGAGCCAACGACTGCCGCGGGCGGAGCGCACCGATTTCTCAGCCGGGCAGGTGTCGATCTGGGATCGCGTGGTCGAGACCCGCAAGCTCGACTTCATGCCCAACATGTTCGCGGTCATGGGGAAGAGCCCGGAGGCGCTGAGGGCCGTCGCGGCCGTGGGCGAGCACGTGCGCTGGCATTCGGCGCTCGATAACGACCTGCGCGAGATGGTCATCTGCACCGTCGCTCAGGCGGTCGGCAACGTCTACGAGTGGGACCACCACATCCACCGGGTGCCCGAAGCGATGCAGGGCGTCGTGGGCACGCCTGCGGCCGAGCGGGAGCCGGCGCCAGTGGGCCCGGCGCTCCGCCTCTCCCGCCTCGTCGCGGCGGGCGAAGACGTGGACGATGCGCTGGTCGCGGAGCTGCGCGCGGCGCTCGGCGACGCCGGCCTGGTCGATCTCGTGGTGATGATCGGCTACTACCAGCTCATCGGCAGCTTCTGCGCCGTGCTCGGCATCGAGGTCGAGGACAGCGTCGCCCACGTCCCCTTCAATAGCTGAGACTGCGGCGGCGCCTACATGCGGTACGCGTTCCCCGGCACGAGGCGGGTCTTTCCGAACTTGAGAAAGTGCGGCCCGCTCACCAGGTACCAGTACTCGTAGTGGCCCTCGTAGTAGACCTGGTAGCAGTTGGTCTCGTCGCTCCCCGTCCACGCACCCGTGGGCACGCCATCGGTCCAGCCGAACGCTCCCCTGACGCGCCCCTTGAACCCCCCGAGGGTGATGCAGCGCGTGCCGTCGTCGTTGACGACCCACGTCCCCGACGCACGATAGTAGCCCCGCTGGGTCACCAGCTTGGCCCTGACCGTTCCGTCGGGCAGGTAGTACGTCCTGAACGAGACCTTTCCCCCCGACATGCTGCCCGTGTTGCCTGACCGCCTGGCGATGACCTCCTCGGCCGTGGCGGGGCGCACGCCGCGCCCCTCGAGAGCCGCGCGCGTGTTCTCGGCTTCCTGGTGCTCCAGCTGCAGCAGGGCCTGCCGCTTGACCGGATCCGGCGCAGGCGGCGCACACGAGGCCAACATTGCGGCTGCGGCCAGCGCCATGAATGTGCCTCCCATATAGTGTTTCATCTGCCACTCCTAGTTCGCTGGAGAGTCAGGCCTCCCCCGTCGTACGCTGCCGACCGGCAAAGACAGCGCCGCTGCGCGCTACTCCGCCGTTTTTTTTGCTTAACCCATCGATACTATTTCAGCAATCTCTCGTAGCTTATCTCTGATCTCCTCTCGCGCCACTGTTGACGGCACGCCTTCAACAATATTGTTCGCGGGTAATTCGAGGCCACGTGAAATGTCTCCTTTAGCCTGATTTTCTGTGAACAAAGATAGAAACTTCTGCCACGCACTTAGTGGGATACCTGCGAGCTTCTCGTCGAACAGATCGTCGATATAGTCATCCATTATCTTTGTTCGAGCTATACGTCCAAAATTCCCGCCTCCATCATTGGCGGGTCTGTCTGCGATCATATCGTTCTTGTTTGGATAATAGCTCGACGCAGTTGAAAGGCCAACCGAGTTATTTCCCTTACCACCCTTCGCAATTTCCCAATACCAGTTTCGGTACTCCGCAGCATAGCGGGCGCCGACTACGTAGGGCGTGAATACGGTTGGAGAACCCGAAATAACTCTTGAGAGTGTCCACGGCACAACGACGAGCAGGTCTGCTGGGGCGCAAACGGCGGGCGTCACCTTGTACCGGAAGCTGGGCTCTCTCTCCTTTGCCAGCGCATACCAGCCCTTTAGCTCAATGCCCATAAGAACATGTGGCTTGACATCGGTAGTCGAGGCTCGAAGTACAACGTCCGGGAATGTCTGAGGTTGGCGCTCAAAGCTGTATAGAGAGTATTCTTGACCATTGTCCCACACAGGCCGAAGGTTGTTTAACGATGCGACAACTTGTTCTTCAATTGTAGCACCGAGAGAGGAATTGAATGCAAACAGATCCGTTGCTAGCACACCCGAGACAACAAGCTCGGATTCAAATCGAGTGGGAAGTGCGGAGATTGCCCTCTTAACGCCGTTCCATACTTCAATATGCTTCCAAGTGGCATCGGGTTCCGATGGACTTGGTGGCGGGGATTTCATGCTCAATATTCCGACTCTCCTCTTCGAGACGCCTTACCGCGGCAATATAGTAGGCGGGGTTGATCTCCGAAGCGTAACAGTGTCTCCCCGAACGCATAGCGCTAACGGCCGCTGAACAGAGCCCCCCGAACGGTTCCCATACAACATCGCCCGAATCTGTCGCAGCCATTATGATGCGATCAATCAAGCTTAGGGGCTTTTGGTTGATGTGCAGCGCCTTTGTACCATTCCCTTTGACCCGTTCCGCCCCTCGCACTGCCGGTTCACTCCACACGTTCGTGACGCCGTGAAGGTGGTTCCACTTTGCCCGCATTCGTGACCAGCCCAGTACCGTCAACGGTGACTTTCCGTCCAGCGAAAAGTACGGACGATCGGTCGGCGCGCCGTGCTTTGAGGCATACTGCGCAAGAGCGACCATCTTATCAGCCGGAGGAAAATACCAAAGGTCACATTGCGTAAAGTACTTTCGAGTCGCCGCATTTGCGACTCCGCATGCCTCGTTGGTCTTGTACAGCGGAAGGCCGCTTCGCTGCCATTCATGTCGCAACCACTCTTTCATGGATAGCAAGTCACCGTCTGCTGTCTTTAGCTTTGTGTCGCGGACGTATTGTACACAAATTTCCGTAACCACTGGGAAGCCTCGGATGGAGTCGCCGTTGCAGTTGCCTGCAACATGGCCGACTCCCTTATCCCAAATGTGAGCCGTCCTATATTGCCAACCATGAAGTTTGAGGACCGGATGTACCTCGGCCCAGCCAACTTCGGAACACCAGAACCAGAGAGTTGTTTCGGGCAGCGCGAAACGCGACCACTCGGCGACATGCGGTGCGTACCATTCATTGAGGTCGTCCGCTGAGTTTGGTTCACCTGGAAACTTTGCGAGACCATACGGGCCGTCCGCGACAATCGCAGTCGGGGATGGCCAATGTTCGTAGCATTTCATCGCGTCACCCAAAGTGAGTGATGCGCTACCGTCGCTGTGGCCAAACGATACCGGGGAAGTGGGCGTCGTACCGAGTTCGACAGGTGTAGGCTTGAGTGGCATGTCCATATTTAGGGCCATGATTCTACCTACCCCGCATCATCTTGTAAATCCAACGCACTCGCAACCGCGAATGTGTGGAACATACACAGAACACCCGGCTTTGTCTATGAGAGGAATGTGCGCTGTGGCGTATTTCGACATCGTGACGCTGATCTTTGGCGGCCGGATATCGACTGCCTGATCCCCGCCGGGTGAGCAGAATGCAGCGATTAGACGCGAGATCGGAACGCTACGGGAACATCGTGACATGGATGGCCGCGGTCTGCCATCCGCCGGCAGGCGGCTTGGTCGAGCGGCGATGTCGGAGGTGGGACAACCGGTCAGCCGGTGTCGAGGTACGGCACCGCGCCGACCAGCGAGCGCATCCGCTCCGCGTGGCCGGCCCGCACCTGCGCAAGGGCCAGCGCCATCATCACCACCAGCGCCAGCCCGACACGGGTCTTCATCTTAGCGAGCCCGCGGATGTAGTGGGTCTCGAAGTTGAAGCTGTTGTCGAGGCGGCTGTTGATCCTCTCTATCGCAGAGCGCCGGTTGTAGCCGCGCCGCCAGGACGGGCTGCCCCAGGGCGTCGGGGTGAAGACGCGCCGGTCGTTCTTGTCGAGATCGATGCGCACGATGCCAGGGCGAATTTATTGTCTGCCCGTCGCGCAGGGTGAGCTGAAGTCGGCGCTGGCCATTCCTTTCTCGATGTGGCAGTGTGCCGCTCATGGCGACGCTGCCGATCCCGGATTCGTCCATTGATCTGCGCGCGGTCACGGTGCGTCCGACCTGGGGCGCGCAGGAGCACCGGCGCTGGGACCGGTTGGTGGAGGAGCACCACTACCTGGCGTTCCACGGCGTCATCGGCAAGGGCCTGCGTCATGTCGCTGTACACGGCGAGACCTGGCTCGCGCTGATCGGCTGGCAGCCCGGCGCGTTCAAGCTGGGCGCGCGGGATCGCTGGATCGGGTGGTCGGCGGAGCAGCAGTTCCGACGCCTGCATCTGATCGCCAACAACTCGCGCTTCGTCATCCTGACGCCTGAGCGGGTGCCCAACCTGGCCTCCCGTGTGCTGGGGCTGAGCCTGCGACGGCTGTCTGCGGACATGCAGGCGGCGCATGGATATCCGGCTCTTCTGGCGGAGACGTTCGTGGACGTCTCGCGCTTCGCCGGCACCTGCTACCTCGCAGCCAACTGGCGCTCGCTGGGACTGACCCGCGGCTTTGCCCGCGAGCCCGGAGGGGCGGCGCGCTGGCGTCACCACGGCCAGCCCAAGGAGGTCTTCGTGTTCGACCTGACAGACGGCGCCCCCGAGGCGCTGAGCCAGACCGAGATGCCGCCAAACTGGGCCACCGAGCAGCACACCGAGCCGATGGCCGCGCCCCGGCTGCGCAGCCTGTTCGAGTGCCTCGGCGAGGTGCCCGAGTACCGCCATGCCCGGGGAAAGCGCTATGCGCTCAACACCATTCTGACGCTTGCCGTCGCCGCCCGCCTTGCCGGCTACCGGGGGGTGAACGCATTCGCCCAGTTCGCCGCCCTGCTCTCCCAGGAGCAGCTCAAGGCGGTCGGTGCCTTCTGGAGCCCGTCCAAGCAGTGCTATACCCCGCCCGCGATCACCACCTTCCACAACGTCCTTGCCGCGCTGCCGCCGGAAACCCTGGACAACGCGATCGGCCAGTGGACCGGCCAGCAGAACAGCGCGCAAGCGCCCGTCGCCATGGACGGCAAGGACCTGCGCGGCGCATCCAAGCAGACCGAGGACGGGCGCAGGATGATGGTCGCAGCGGTGGAGCATGACACCGGCGTCGTCCTCGGCCAGGTCGAGGTCGACGCCAAGAGCAACGAAATCCCGGCCGTGCGCGAACTCTCCGGCGGCCTCGACCTCACGGGCCGGATCGTCACCATGGATGCCATGCACGCCCAGCACGAGACCGCGCGGTGCCTCCTTGGGCGCCGTGCCGACTACGTGATCAGTGCCGTCAAGGACAATCAGGAGACCATCCTCGAAGACCTCAAGGCGATCGACTTCAGCGATGCGCCCTCGCACGAAACCGTCGACAAGGGCCATGGCCGCATCGAGCGCCGGCGCTGCGCCGCGGTCGACCTCTCCGCTGCCGAGTGGGACGGCTATGCCAACCTCCACGGGCGGCGCCAGGCGATGTGCATCGAACGAGAGCGCGAGATCATCAAGACCGGCAAGCGCAGCATCGAGGTGACCTACAGCGTTACCTCGCTTGGCCCAGAGCGCGCCGGACCCGAGGAGTTGCTCGAACTGGTGCGCAACCACTGGCACATCGAGAACAGGCTCCACTATGTGCGCGACTTCACCTACGACGAAGATCGCTGCCGGGCGTACGTGCGCCACCTGCCCAGGAATCTGGCCTGCTTGAGCAACGCGGCCATCGCCATCGTGCGCTGCGACGGCCGCTTCCGCTACGTACCGGAGGCCAACCGGCACTACGCCGCCCGTGCCCAGGAGGCCCTCGACGCGGTCATGATCGCGCCCATCGGCTGATACCGCGCCCCCCACTGCCACGCATGCACGTGCCGCAGGGCGGCGCGGCGAAACCGCTCGGCCCGTCCAGGCCGAAAACGCCGCCCGGCGGCTTCGAGCGACCACCGTGACGTCCATCAGGCAGATTCGGGGTTCCCCCGAAACAGCCGCAGCGTGCGTGATCTCACTCATCCCCAGCCCGCAGCGCGACTAAAAATTGTTCCTGCGCACGATGCGGCCGTACTCGCCGGGCTCCACCCCGCCCGCCCGGTGGCACGCCTTGCTGCCTGCACAGTCGAAGCCGAAGGCCGCCGCCGGGCAGCGGTATTTCAGCGTGCCGCAGAGGCCGCGCTCGGCCTCGAAGCCCTGGAAGGCCATGGCGCGGACCTCGCCGGTCTGGGGGCAGATGCAGGACACGCGGCCGCGCTCGTCGTGAACGACGACGTCGGCGCGGTTGGGGAACAGCGCCCGCGTGATCGGCTTCGTCGGATCATAGCCCGGCTCCTCCTTCTCGGCCTTCCACATCAAGCGCGTGTCGACCAGCGGCCGAATGGCCCACTTATCCCAGAGCAACTTCTTCTGGGGAGCGTTGTCGAGACCGCGGTCGGCGCTGAAGTCGTCGCAGCGCTCCACCATTTCCGGCGCTCTTGCGAACAGGTTCTCCAGCATCTTGGGGAGCATCTTGACCTCCGAGTCCGACGCCCGCGTCACCTCGAAGGCCACCGGGACCTCGTAGTGGGTGTCGGCGATCAGGTGGAGGCCGTAGCCGAACCATGATTTCACCTTCTTCCAGATCGCGCCGGTCTTGGCGTTCACCCCGCTCGTCTCATGCTTGCCCCAGTCGGCGTCGGGGTCGGAGGTCTTCCCCTTGTCCTCGGCAACCCGGCCCGTCGAGTGGCTCTCGATCGCCTTGCCGTCGTAGCCGAGATGGCGGCCGAAGTCGGGCAGCTCTTCGAAGAGCGACGCGCGCAGGCTCTCGACCATTGCGGACACCAGGCTGCACTCGTTCTCAAGCAGCACGACGCGCCGCAGGAAGCGCGAGAAGTTCCAGTGGCTGGGCACCGTCGAGCGGACCTGCGCCGGATGCGCCACCGCGCATGGTGGCTCCTTCGTACCTGCGCGAAGCTCCAACACGGGCGCGCTCTGGAAAGGCAGCGGGTCGAACCCGCAGAGTTCCAGGAGCGCCGGGTTGCGGCCCATCTCCCGCAGCAGCGACTGGATCGAGGCGTGCTGGAACACCACGCCCGCGATCAGCGCACGCCACATCGACCGCACCGGGTAGTCGTTGCGCCCGCGACCTCGCCCGGCCTCAAGCGCAGCCACGATCTCCTCGTCGGGCAGGGTGTCGAGCACCAGACGCAGGCGATCCAGGTCCGGCAGGCCTTCGACAGCCTGCCAGGAAAAGGGTAGCTTCTCCGTTGTCGCCATCACGTTCTCCCTACCAGGGCTGGTGGATGGAACGAGGGCCTCTGGCCCGATGGCGACACCTTCTATCCGATTCGGGCGGGACGACGCGACGGGGCCGGAAGTGAGCCTGGGAGCGTCGTCGGCTATGGGGTGGAAATCCTCGATCCGCCCTATCCGCCGATCTCAGGGCCGCAGATGTCTGCGAAGCCGCCGGGGTAAGAAAAATCTCGGATCAGCTGGAGCCCTTGATCACCAAGGGATGCGTGACAGCGCACACGCCTCTAATGGAGGAATGTGCGCTGTGGCGTATTTCGACATCGTGACGCTGATCTTTGGCGGCCGGATATCGACTGCCTGATCCCCGCCGGGTGAGCAGAATGCAGCGATTAGACGCGAGATCGGAACGCTACGGGAACATCGTGACATGGATGGCCGCGGTCTGCCATCCGCCGGCAGGCGGCTTGGTCGAGCGGCGATGTCGGAGGTGGGACAACCGGTCAGCCGGTGTCGAGGTACGGCACCGCGCCGACCAGCGAGCGCATCCGCTCCGCGTGGCCGGCCCGCACCTGCGCAAGGGCCAGCGCCATCATCACCACCAGCGCCAGCCCGACACGGGTCTTCATCTTAGCGAGCCCGCGGATGTAGTGGGTCTCGAAGTTGAAGCTGTTGTCGAGGCGGCTGTTGATCCTCTCTATCGCAGAGCGCCGGTTGTAGCCGCGCCGCCAGGACGGGCTGCCCCAGGGCGTCGGGGTGAAGACGCGCCGGTCGTTCTTGTCGAGATCGATGCGCACGATGCGGCCGTACTCGCCGGGCTCCACCCCGCCCGCCCGGTGGCACGCCTTGCTGCCTGCACAGTCGAAGCCGAAGGCCGCCGCCGGGCAGCGGTATTTCAGCGTGCCGCAGAGGCCGCGCTCGGCCTCGAAGCCCTGGAAGGCCATGGCGCGGACCTCGCCGGTCTGGGGGCAGATGCAGGACACGCGGCCGCGCTCGTCGTGAACGACGACGTCGGCGCGGTTGGGGAACAGCGCCCGCGTGATCGGCTTCGTCGGATCATAGCCCGGCTCCTCCTTCTCGGCCTTCCACATCAAGCGCGTGTCGACCAGCGGCCGAATGGCCCACTTATCCCAGAGCAACTTCTTCTGGGGAGCGTTGTCGAGACCGCGGTCGGCGCTGAAGTCGTCGCAGCGCTCCACCATTTCCGGCGCTCTTGCGAACAGGTTCTCCAGCATCTTGGGGAGCATCTTGACCTCCGAGTCCGACGCCCGCGTCACCTCGAAGGCCACCGGGACCTCGTAGTGGGTGTCGGCGATCAGGTGGAGGCCGTAGCCGAACCATGATTTCACCTTCTTCCAGATCGCGCCGGTCTTGGCGTTCACCCCGCTCGTCTCATGCTTGCCCCAGTCGGCGTCGGGGTCGGAGGTCTTCCCCTTGTCCTCGGCAACCCGGCCCGTCGAGTGGCTCTCGATCGCCTTGCCGTCGTAGCCGAGATGGCGGCCGAAGTCGGGCAGCTCTTCGAAGAGCGACGCGCGCAGGCTCTCGACCATTGCGGACACCAGGCTGCACTCGTTCTCAAGCAGCACGACGCGCCGCAGGAAGCGCGAGAAGTTCCAGTGGCTGGGCACCGTCGAGCGGACCTGCGCCGGATGCGCCACCGCGCATGGTGGCTCCTTCGTACCTGCGCGAAGCTCCAACACGGGCGCGCTCTGGAAAGGCAGCGGGTCGAACCCGCAGAGTTCCAGGAGCGCCGGGTTGCGGCCCATCTCCCGCAGCAGCGACTGGATCGAGGCGTGCTGGAACACCACGCCCGCGATCAGCGCACGCCACATCGACCGCACCGGGTAGTCGTTGCGCCCGCGACCTCGCCCGGCCTCAAGCGCAGCCACGATCTCCTCGTCGGGCAGGGTGTCGAGCACCAGACGCAGGCGATCCAGGTCCGGCAGGCCTTCGACAGCCTGCCAGGAAAAGGGTAGCTTCTCCGTTGTCGCCATCACGTTCTCCCTACCAGGGCTGGTGGATGGAACGAGGGCCTCTGGCCCGATGGCGACACCTTCTATCCGATTCGGGCGGGACGACGCGACGGGGCCGGAAGTGAGCCTGGGAGCGTCGTCGGCTATGGGGTGGAAATCCTCGATCCGCCCTATCCGCCGATCTCAGGGCCGCAGATGTCTGCGAAGCCGCCGGGGTAAGAAAAATCTCGGATCAGCTGGAGCCCTTGATCACCAAGGGATGCGTGACAGCGCACACGCCTCTCTATGGCTCATTCGCGAGCCACGCAACGAGCGGATAGGTAGGGCTACACAGGCAGATGAGCCTCTCGCCGTCTACAGCGCGAGCGGCCCTTCGACGCACCCTCAGGTGGACGCTCTGAGCGGTGCGGCCTCGGTGACGGCGCGCAGGCCGGCGATCACGTCATCTTCCTGCGCGAGGGCCGCGGTCTCCAGCACTTTGGAGACGACCGGCGCCGCCTGCGAGCCAGAAACCCTGAGAATCTCGTGGTCGAGCCAGTCGAAGAGTCGCTCCTGCGCCTCCTGGGCGATGCGCGCGCCGAGCGAGGGTCCGCGCGCGGTCTGCTCCACGATGAGAAGGCGGTTGGTGCGCTGCACGCTCGCGCCGATGGTCTCCCAGTCCATGCCGAGCGGGTCGAGGGTGCGCAGGTCGATCACCTCCGCGTCGATCCCCGCGGCCTCGGCTGCGGCGACGCTCACCGGCACCATGTTGGCGCAGGTCACTACCGTGCAGGCCGAGCCCGCGCGCACGACGCGCGCCTTGCCGAAGGGGATGCAGTAGTCGAGGTCCTCCGGCACCAGGCTCTTCTCCTGGTAGAGCGCCTGGCATTCGATGATCGCCACCGGGTCGTTGCAGCGGACCGCGCTGTTGAAGAGCCCCACGTAGTCGAAGGGCGTGGTCGGAGCGACGATGCGCCAGCCGGGCCAGAGTGCGAAGACCCCCGACGGGTCCATCGAGTGCTGCGAGCCGTAGCCCCCGCCCGCCGCCACGCGTGCGCGCAGGATCAGCGGCGCATCGTGGCCGCCGCCGAACATGTGGCGCACTTTCGCGGCCTGGTTGAAGAGCTGGTCCGCCGCGACCAGGCAGAAGTCCGCGTACATGATCTCGACGATGGGGCGCAGCCCGTTGACCGCCGCGCCCAGCCCCATGCCGCAAAAACCGTTCTCCGCGATGGGCGTTCCGATCAGGCGCTCAGGGTACGCCTCGCCGATCCCCTTGGTGGCGCCCACCGTGCCGCCCTTGAGCCGGTGCACGTCCTCGCCCAGCACGATCACGCTCTCGTCCCGCTCCATCGCGCGGAACTGCGCGGCCGCGATCGATTCGATGTAGGTCATCTCCCGCGCCGCGTCTGGGTCCACGTCCTCGGGCTCCTTGCGCGGCACGCGAAAGCGTTCGGTCACGCAGTGATGAGAGTGGTGGATTCAACGATTGAGTGTTCGCTTCCAGTCCTTGCGGAGGGGCCGCAACCAGACGTCCTTTTTGAGGCGTGTGCGCTGTCACGCATCCCTTGGTGATCAAGGGCTCCAGCTGATCCGAGATTTTTCTTACCCCGGCGGCTTCGCAGACATCTGCGGCCCTGAGATCGGCGGATAGGGCGGATCGAGGATTTCCACCCCATAGCCGACGACGCTCCCAGGCTCACTTCCGGCCCCGTCGCGTCGTCCCGCCCGAATCGGATAGAAGGTGTCGCCATCGGGCCAGAGGCCCTCGTTCCATCCACCAGCCCTGGTAGGGAGAACGTGATGGCGACAACGGAGAAGCTACCCTTTTCCTGGCAGGCTGTCGAAGGCCTGCCGGACCTGGATCGCCTGCGTCTGGTGCTCGACACCCTGCCCGACGAGGAGATCGTGGCTGCGCTTGAGGCCGGGCGAGGTCGCGGGCGCAACGACTACCCGGTGCGGTCGATGTGGCGTGCGCTGATCGCGGGCGTGGTGTTCCAGCACGCCTCGATCCAGTCGCTGCTGCGGGAGATGGGCCGCAACCCGGCGCTCCTGGAACTCTGCGGGTTCGACCCGCTGCCTTTCCAGAGCGCGCCCGTGTTGGAGCTTCGCGCAGGTACGAAGGAGCCACCATGCGCGGTGGCGCATCCGGCGCAGGTCCGCTCGACGGTGCCCAGCCACTGGAACTTCTCGCGCTTCCTGCGGCGCGTCGTGCTGCTTGAGAACGAGTGCAGCCTGGTGTCCGCAATGGTCGAGAGCCTGCGCGCGTCGCTCTTCGAAGAGCTGCCCGACTTCGGCCGCCATCTCGGCTACGACGGCAAGGCGATCGAGAGCCACTCGACGGGCCGGGTTGCCGAGGACAAGGGGAAGACCTCCGACCCCGACGCCGACTGGGGCAAGCATGAGACGAGCGGGGTGAACGCCAAGACCGGCGCGATCTGGAAGAAGGTGAAATCATGGTTCGGCTACGGCCTCCACCTGATCGCCGACACCCACTACGAGGTCCCGGTGGCCTTCGAGGTGACGCGGGCGTCGGACTCGGAGGTCAAGATGCTCCCCAAGATGCTGGAGAACCTGTTCGCAAGAGCGCCGGAAATGGTGGAGCGCTGCGACGACTTCAGCGCCGACCGCGGTCTCGACAACGCTCCCCAGAAGAAGTTGCTCTGGGATAAGTGGGCCATTCGGCCGCTGGTCGACACGCGCTTGATGTGGAAGGCCGAGAAGGAGGAGCCGGGCTATGATCCGACGAAGCCGATCACGCGGGCGCTGTTCCCCAACCGCGCCGACGTCGTCGTTCACGACGAGCGCGGCCGCGTGTCCTGCATCTGCCCCCAGACCGGCGAGGTCCGCGCCATGGCCTTCCAGGGCTTCGAGGCCGAGCGCGGCCTCTGCGGCACGCTGAAATACCGCTGCCCGGCGGCGGCCTTCGGCTTCGACTGTGCAGGCAGCAAGGCGTGCCACCGGGCGGGCGGGGTGGAGCCCGGCGAGTACGGCCGCATCGTGCGCATCGATCTCGACAAGAACGACCGGCGCGTCTTCACCCCGACGCCCTGGGGCAGCCCGTCCTGGCGGCGCGGCTACAACCGGCGCTCTGCGATAGAGAGGATCAACAGCCGCCTCGACAACAGCTTCAACTTCGAGACCCACTACATCCGCGGGCTCGCTAAGATGAAGACCCGTGTCGGGCTGGCGCTGGTGGTGATGATGGCGCTGGCCCTTGCGCAGGTGCGGGCCGGCCACGCGGAGCGGATGCGCTCGCTGGTCGGCGCGGTGCCGTACCTCGACACCGGCTGACCGGTTGTCCCACCTCCGACATCGCCGCTCGACCAAGCCGCCTGCCGGCGGATGGCAGACCGCGGCCATCCATGTCACGATGTTCCCGTAGCGTTCCGATCTCGCGTCTAATCGCTGCATTCTGCTCACCCGGCGGGGATCAGGCAGTCGATATCCGGCCGCCAAAGATCAGCGTCACGATGTCGAAATACGCCACAGCGCACATTCCTCTTTTTCGGCTGGGCTCGCTTCGTATGCCTGTCATAGCGTCCTCTTCCCTGGGTGGTGCCGACGCAGTGATGGAATGGGCTGAGGTCATTTTCGGCACCCTCAACAAGACACTGGTAACGCCAACGACGATTCGATATCGTCGCGCGCATGGCGATGCGCGACGAGGATTTCGGGGCGATCCCGACGCTGACCGAGGCGGACGGCGGGCTCTGGTCGCCGCCCATGGCGACGCCGGAGCCGCGCGACTGGCGGTCTCTGTACGAGCAGGCGCAGGCGCGAGCGGAGACGGAGCGGGCTCGGGCGGACGCAGCGGAAGCGCGCGTCGCAGAGTTGCTTGTGGCGGAGAGGACTGCCCGTTCCCGAGCGGGCCAACTGAACACACAACTCGACAAGAACCGGAACAAGCTCAAGGCGGCCAACGAGGAGGTGAAGGAGGTCCGGCGCGCGGCCAAGGACGCGCTGTTCCACCAGTCGGAAGCAGCGCGGCTGGAGAAGCTGCTTTCGGAATCCGGTGTCGATACGCGCAAGCGCAGCACGATCGTGTCGCTGCGCATGGAAGTCTTCGAACTTCGCGAAGCCTTGAAGACGCCGAAGCCCGGCGACGCCGCGATCGAGGAACTGCGCGGGGAAGTCGATACCCTGACCCGGGAGAACGCCCGGCTGAACAAGGCGCTGGAGCGGTCGCAGGGGCAGAACGACGAGATCGCGGCGCTGCGCAGGAAGGTCGAGGCGCTCCGTCGCCGGTTGAAACGAGCGGCAAAGCCTTCGCCGGCTGGCAGAGCGAGCGCCCAGCTTCGCAAGGCGCTGGAACGCGCACGCAAGCAGAAGGACACGATCAGGGCGTTGCGCGGCGAAGTCGGCACGCTCAGCCGGGAGACCCGTCGGCTGAACCGGGAGGCCCGTCGGCTGCGCCGCCAGTTGGAACCGTTGCCGGACCTCAAGAAGACTGCCCGCAAGATGACCGCCGAGGTCGGTTTTTTGCGCCAGTGTCTGGCCGCCTTCTGCGACCAGAGGGACCGCATCCAGGTGCTGGAGAACCGCATCTTCCATCTGAACGTGGCCGTGAGGACGGCGGCCATCAAGAACGAGAAGCTGGAGGCCGAGCTTGCCGAGCGTCCCCTGCTGTCCGCGATCTTCAAGGTAGTGCGCGCTCGGAACAGGACTATCGAATCGCTGCACGAGGAGATCGCCCGGCAGCGCAAGGCGAACGGCCGGCAGGACAAGAAGATCGCCCGGCTGCGCGAGACGAACGCTGCACTGGGCAAGAAGATAAAGGCGCTTCGGGCTCTGACCGCGAGCCTGGAAGGCCGGATCGTCCAACTCCGCTCGTCCAGGGCGGTCCTGTCGAAGGCCGTCTTCGGGGGCAAGAGCGAGAAGCAGGACAAGCCGCGCTCGGAGCGCAAGCGCGGCCAGCAGCGCGGCGCGCCCGGCCACGGCCGCACCCCGCGGCCCGCGCTCAAGGAGAAGGAGGAACGGCGGGAGCCGCCGCCGGACGCGCTGATCTGCTCGTGCTGCGGCAAGCCCTATATCGCCAACGGCGAGAATGCCTCGTCGGTCATCGAGATCGCGGTCAAGGCCCATATCCGCAGGATCGTGCGCCCGCGCTACCGCCGGAGCTGCGAGTGCGCGTCCTCGGCGCTGGAGGCGATCGCGCCCCCGCCGGCTCGGCTGTTCCCCAGGACGCCCTACGGGGTCAGCGTCTGGGCGCGCATCCTCTACGAGCGCTTCGCCTGCCACAGGCCCCTGCGCCGGGTTGCGGCATGGATGGCGGACCAGGGACTGCCGATCGCGCCGGGGACGATGGCGAGCAGCGTGCGCCGCTTCCTGCCGCTGTTCGCGCCGCTCGCCGAGGCGATCCTCGCCCACCAGAACGGGATGGCGGTGCGCCACGGAGACGAGACCGGCTGGCGCATCCAGGCGCTGGGCGAGACCGGCGGTTCGCGGCGCGCGTGGTTGTGGATCTCGGTCGGCAAGGATGCCGTCTATTACCGCATCGACCCCTCGCGCAGCGCCGAGGCCGCGATGAAGCTGTTCGGTTCGGTCAAGGGCACGGTGTTCCTGGTCTGCGACCGCTACGTCGCCTACGTGAAGATGGCGCGCGAGCTCGACGGCAAGGTGATCCTGTGCTGGTGCTGGATCCACCAGAGGCGCGACTTCATCGAGTGCGCCGCCGGCCAGGTGAAGCTGAGGCAATGGTGCGAGGGATGGATCGAGCGGTTCGCGTCGGTCTTCCGACTGAACAAGGAGCGGCTGAAGCATTACGATCCCGCTCTCGCTCTCGAACGCCAGTCACCGGCGTTCGACGCGGCACATGCCCCGCTGAAGAAGGCCGTCGAGGATCTGTTCGTACAGGGCAAAGCGGAGCTGGCCGGGCTGCCGGACAAGGCGCGCCAGGGCAAGGCGCTGCGCTCGCTGCTCAAGCATCGCGAGGGGCTGAGCGTCTTCGTCGACAATCCCCAGGTCCCCATGGACAACAACCTCCCGGAGCGCGAGTTCCGGAAGGCCGTTATCGGGCGCCGGTTATGCTTCGGTTCGGACAGCGAGGACGGCGCCGACCTCACGTCGACGATGTACTCGGTCTTCGGCACGCTCTCGATGAACGGCATCGTCGTCCTGCGCTGGCTGGAGGCGTGGCTCGAAGCCTGCGCGGAGAACGGTGGCCAGCCACCGGACGACCTGTCGCCGTGGCTGCCCTGGACGATGACCGAGGAGCGCAGGCGCGAGTTCATGACGCCGGAATGACCGGCGTCGTCGAGTGCCGCTATTACGGGCGCGACTTCACCGCCGACGAGATGGCGCTGCTGCGCGCCCTGATCGCCGCCGATCCGCCGCCGACCCGCGCCAACCTGGCGAGGGAGTTCTGCCGGCGTACCCGCTGGCTCAAGCCCGACGGCGGCCTCAAGGACATGATGGCCAAGGTGACCATGCTCGCCATGCACCGCGACGGCGTGATCGAGCTGCCGCCGCCGAGGGGCAAACAGGGCCGGCCCAAGCCCATCGTCTTCGGACCCGACACCGAGCCGCCGCTGTTCCCCGCGCCGACCGCCCTCGACGAGGTTCGGCCCCTCGACTTCCGCACCGTCGTGCGCAACACCCGCGAAGGGAAGCTCTGGAACGAGTTCGTCGCCCGCTATCACTATCTCGGATACAAGCCCCTGGTCGGCGCCCAGATGCGCTACGCCGTCCATGATCGGAACGGCTGGCCGCTGGCCATGCTCGGCTTCTCCACCGCCGCCTGGAAGCTCGCCCCGCGCGACGACTTCATCGGATGGACGCCCGAGCTGCGCGAGAAGAACCTGCCGCTGGTGGTCGACAATCCGCGCTTCCTGATCCTGCCGTGGATCGAGATCCCCAACCTCGGCTCGCACATCCTTGCCATCGTGCGTCGGCGCCTGCCCGCCGACTGGACCGAGCGCTACAACACCACGCCCGTGCTCATCGAGACCTTCGTCGAGACCCCGCGCTACACCGGCGCCGTCTACAAGGCCTCGGGCTGGACGCGGGTCGGCACCACCCAGGGAAGAGGACGCCATGACAGGCATACGAAGCGAGCCCAGCCGAAAAAGGACGTCTGGTTGCGGCCCCTCCGCAAGGACTGGAAGCGAACACTCAATCGTTGAATCCACCACTCTCATCACTGCGTGACCGAACGCTTTCCGGCACGCCGTCCAGCTCCGAGAGATCGCCCCGGATGCCGATGTCGATCTCGGCCGTGTCCGGCCAGAGCGCCGGCACGACGCGCAGCAGATTAGAGCCCGGCTCGGTTTCGGTCAGCGCCTGGGCGGCGCTCTCAACGGCCATGCGGGCCCGCTCCTCCAGCGCCGCGACGCCGGCGTCGTCCAGGACGCCGGCCTCGATCATGCGCTTCGGCATGGCCGTCACCGGGTCGCGGGCGTGCCAGGACTCCTCCTCGTCCTTGTCGCGATAGCCGAAGGCGCTGCCCTTCATCGGCCCGTGCTGGTGGAAGTAGCGGTAGGTGAGCGATTCGACCAGGGCCGGGCCCTTGTCCGCCTCGATCTGGCCGCGTGCCCACTGCATCGCCTTGCGCACCGCCATCACGTCCATGCCGTCGACCTCGACCGAGGGCACCGCGAGCCCCTGCCCCCGCGCCGAGAGCCGCGTCTCCCGCGTGGTCTCGGAGACATGGGTGGAGACGCCATAGAGGTTGTTCTCGACGAAGAACACGATCGGCAGGTCGTAGAGCGCGGCCATGTTGAGGGATTCGTAGGCCGCGCCGTTCTGCATCGCGCCGTCGCCGAAGAAGGTGACGGTGAGGTTGCCGCTGCGGCGCAGCTTCTCGGCCAGCGCGTAGCCCACCGCCTGCGGCGGATTGCCGCCGACGATGGCGTTGGTGCCGAGTACGCCGGCCTGGTCCCAGCGCATGTGCATGGAGCCGCCGCGCCCGCCGCAATAGCCGGGCGAGAGCCCCATGATCTCGGCCATGGAGCGGTGCACGACTTCTTGCATGGCCTCGGGCCAGTCGTCCTCGCGCGGGTCGTAATGCTCCGGCGCCGCGTGGTTCAGGAACTTGGCGAGGAACTGATGATGGGCGCGGTGGGTGGCGTTGATCTTGTCGACATCCGTCAAGGTCGACATGGCGCCGACTGCGCCACCTTCCTGGCCGATGCTAGCGTGCGCCGGCCCGTGCACGCAGCCCGCCTTGAACAACTCCAGAATCCGCTCCTCGAAGCGGCGGATGAGCAGGAGCTGTTCCAGCAGGTAAGCCAGGACCTGCGGGTCCTCGCTCCGCCAGTCGTCCTCGTCGGCGACGAGGCGATGCCACGGAGTCTCGGAGATCAACGGTTCCATCGTCGGCATGGCGCCCTCCCCTGCCCGCAACCGCGCGATCCGCCCGGCCTGCATCGGGCCGGCGAGCCATCCGCCGGTTATAGCAGAGAGGGCGCCCCGTCCGGGAGAGTCGCCTTGCCTGCAGAGGAAATCTAACGGCCGATCCCTCGGATCATTCAGAAATTTTCTTGGAGAGGATCAGGTGATTGTACCCGCCTTCGCGGCAATAGGAGACGTGTCTCGTGTACTTCCGTACCAGGTAAAGCCCGAGACTCGCCGACGATTGATTACGGACGATCTGATCGAGTTCTTGTGGCGTATCGTGATCGAATGACTCCAGCGTGTTTCCGTCGTCAGCGATCCAGATCAAAAGAACTCTCTTGTCCAGAAGGAAATGAAGTTGAACGTCGATTTCGTGCTCGTCGACGTCGTCAAAGCCGTACTTCACGATGTTCAGGAAAGCCTCTTCGAGACAGAATTGAAGCGCAACCTTCTCCGCTTCGGAAAACGCACTCCGTTTCGCGAAGGCATCGACGGTCTCATGGAGGCGAGCGTGCTCGCGTTCGTCGTTTTTCAAGATAATGCCATGCGTTACCGCAGGCCCGATCATCCCCGAATCGCTCGCTTCAGCCATCGTTCCCCTCGCAAGTGGTAAGCGGGTGCGGCTCCGGGAGCGCGGCGTGGGGGAATCGGTGAACGTATCCACAGCCGCTCTATGCTCCAGCCGGTCGCGCCGTTAGCGGTCGATATTAGAGACCGGCGGCATGGTCCGTATTGCAAGGTCTTGCCGAGCTTTTGCACGGCCTTGCGCTATTCACGCCAGGTATAGATGGGTCGGTTGAACTTGAAACTCAGTCGCGTCAGGGTTTGACTACGATTTACGGTATTCTCAGTAATCTTCCACGCGGAGCAGTGAATTGGTTCGTTTGGGCGGCCACGGTCGAGCGAAATACACCACGGGGACCCGGCTCGGGACCAGTCGCGAACGCGGATGGAACGGGCTGCTGGCGGAGCGCTGGCGACATTCGGAGGGTGACCTCGGCGAGGCCCAGGTACGGGACACCGAAGTCATCGTCATGCTCCGGGGTCGTCTGCGTGTCCGGCGCCGCGGCGATGGCCGGCTGCAGCGGTGCGACGCGGTTCCCGGCACGATCTGGTTATGTCCCGACGGTGTCCGCGAGGACATGATCCATCTTTACGGCGAGGTCGAGGAAAGCCTCCATCTCTTCCTCCCGTCGACATTGCTGTCGGCCACCGCGCTTCAGGAACTCGATGTCGATCCCGCCGGGGTCGGCCTGCGTTATGACGGCGGTTTCCATGACTTCCTGATCGAGCAGATTGCGCGGACAATTTGCCGCGAGTTGATCGATCCGGCCCCGGCCGGACAGATGCTGGTCGAGAGCCTGGCGACCGCACTCGGCGTTCATATCATGCGGCGCTATTCCAACCTTGAACTTGCGGCCGAGCCGCTGCCGACGGCCCGCGGTGCGCTCGATGCCCGGCGTCTCCAACGGGTCACGGACTTCATCGACAACCATCTCAGCGAGGACCTGACCATCGCGACGCTGGCGAACGAGGCCTGCCTCAGCCCGTTCCATTTTGCCCGCGCCTTCAAGGCGGCGACCGGGACGGCGCCGCACCGATACCTGACCAACCGCCGGATCGAGTGCGCCAAACGCTTGATCGAGAAAGGGCGGCTTCCCCTCGTGGAGATCGCCGAGCTATGCGGGTTCTCGTCCCAGGCCCACTTCACGCGGTGGTTCAAGCGCATTGTCGGCACAACGCCTCACGAGTACCGCACCTGCCGCAGCTAACCGGGGAGTCTTCTTCGCGGTAACGGTCCGCGCGAGGCGGACGCGCCGCCGCGCTTGGCGCCGCACCGCGGATCGGGCTAGAACCCAACGCACCGGCCGCTCGGCCGGAGGGGAGACGCGGCGGAGGCCGGCGCGCACGATGATTTACGACGAGCCGCGATTCACGCCGGGCGGCGACCGCTTCATCGAGATGGAGCTGGGGGACGAGCTCAACTTCGACCTCAACTTCCTGGTTCACGCGCTGACCGCACGCGTGCGCGAGGCCGAAGTCGACGGCATCGTCGAGCTCCTGCCGAACATGGCGTCCATCGTCATCAGCTACGATCCGGACCGGATCGGCTACGACGACGTGGTGCGCGAGATCGGCGGGATCTTCGCCTCCCTCGGCTCGCTGGAGGACGTGGAGCTGCCGAGCCCGCTCTACACCTTCCCCGTGCTCTATTTCGATCACGTCACCCGCGCCTGTTGGGAGGACTACTGCGCCCGCATCGTCGAGAAGGAGTACGACCCCGACCTCATGGTGCGGCTCAACAAGCTTGAGAGCCGCGCGCAGCTCGCCCGCATCCATTCGGGCACCGAGTACTGGGTCGCGGCACTGGGCTTCTACCCGGGCCTCGCCTCGCTGATCGCGCTGGACCCGCGCTGCCGCCTCACGGCGCCCAAGTACAACCCGCCTCGCACCTGGACGCCCAAGGGCACGTTGGGCTACGGCGGCTCGGTCACCTGCCTCTATCCGGCCCGCACCCCCGGCGGCTACCAGATCATCGGCCACTCGCCGGTGCCGGTGTTCGACCTGGAGCAGCGCCTGCGCGCCTTCCGCGACCGCCTGGCGCTGCTCAGGCCCGGCGACCGCGTGCGCTTCGTCCCCGTGGGCCGGGAGGAATACGACCACGTGGAGGCCCAGGTGGAGAGTGGCGACTACGAGCACCAGGTCGCGGCCTACGCCAAGTTCTCGATCCGCGCCTATCACGCGTGGCTCGAGACTCTCGACATGAGCGTGCGGTTCTGATGCGCCTCTTCAGGACCGAGCGATCCAGTAGGCCGGCCTGCGCTTGTGATGAGCCACGGCGAGAATCTCGACCCTCTCGCTCGTCTGTCGATAGATGATGGAGAGAGGGAAGCGGGCCAGGGTCACCCTGCGAATGTCCGGCTCATGGACGATCCGGTAGCGCTTCGGGCTCATTCGCACGGTTTCCAGGGCCTGCTCGAACGCTGCCAGGTAGAGGGCGCCGAGCCCCGCCCGCCGAGTCTCGTAGTAGGCGACGGTCTCCAGGTGCTCCGCTTCCGCCTCGGGGTGGAACCGGACCGTCACCGCAGCAGCGACCGCGCCTTTCGCCGCACGTCTTCCGCCGGAATCGCCTGCACGTCCCCGCGGTCGAGTTCGCGGGCTCGCTGGGCCGCCTCCGAAAGCCAAACTTGTTCGAGTTCGGCATCGGTCGGCTCGTCGAGACTCAGCAGCAGCTTCTCGGCGAGCGCCGCCCGTTCATCGGGCGGCAGGTTCAGAGCCGCCTCCTGCAAGGTCTTGGAGTCCATCGTGCTCTCTCCTCCCGCCCGCACCCACGCGAACCGGTCGTGGAGGCCATCATAGATTGCACCGTCCGGACATTGCCACGAGGTATTGCCCCGCGCGTTCGTTGGAGCGGGCTTGTCCCCGACAACCGCTGACCGCAGGATTACAGCGAGAGGAGACAGGGGCCGCGTGAAGACCGGGCAACGCAATTTGCCGGGGCGGGTATGGCCGTGACGAAATTGGGGAACGGGCGACAGCGATGATCGAGGTGGTCAAGGCCGGGCTCGAGACCGGCGTGCAGGATTTTCCTGGCCGCTACGGCTTCTGGGAACAGGGTTTTCCGCCCTCCGGCCCCTTCGACATGTGGTCGTTCCGCTTGGCCAACCTGCTGGTGGGCAACGCGCCGGAGGCGGCCGGGCTGGAGATTCAGTTCCTCGGCCCGACGCTCCGCTTCGAGACCGACACCGTGATCGCGCTCACCGGCGCCACCATGGCGCCCAAGCTCGACGGAGCCCCGATACCGCAGTGGGAGAGCGTGGCAGTCCTCGCCGGCGCGGTGCTGGAGACCGGCTTCGCGCGCGTGGGCGCCCGCGCCTATCTCGCGGTCGCCGGCGGCATCGAGACGGCGCCGGTGCTGGGCTCGCGCTCCACCTTCCACATGGCCGGCGTCGGGGGCATGGAGGGACATGCTATCGAGAACGGCCAGCGTTTGCCCCTCGGCGATGGCGGTGACAACGGCCGGCCCGGCCGGCGGGTGAAGGACGACTGCCGGCCGCCCATCCCCACCGAGAACGCCTGGCAGATCGAGGTCGTCGCCGGCCCCAACGACGACTGGATCGACGAGGCGGGCCAGCGCATGTTCCTGGAGAGCGAGTGGACGCTCCAGGCCCGCAGCAACCGCACCGGCTTCCGCCTCACCGGCCCCGAGTGGACCTTCGCCGCGCGCGCGACCGACAAGGGGCCGGAGCACGGCGAGCACCCCTCCAACATCCTGGACCACGGCTATCCCGTGGGCGCCGTGAACCTCTGCGGCCAGACGCCGATCATCCTGGTCAACGACGGGCCCTCGGCCGGCGGCTTCATCAACCCCTACACGGTGCCGTCCGCGGCGTTCTGGAAGCTCGCACAGTCCAAGCCCAACGACACCTACCGCTTCCACCTCGTCTCGGTGACGGAGGCGCAGGCCGCACGCCGCGCCATCGACGCGCTCTGCACCGAGTCGAGCCTGGAGGACGCCGGGTGATCTACGACGAGCCGCGCTTTCTGCCGGGCGGCGATACATTCGTGCTGGTTCAGTTCGGCGACGATGCGCGCATCGACCTCAACTTCATGGCGCTTGGCCTGACCGCCGCGCTGCGCGAGGACCGCACGAAGGGCGTGATCGACACCAACCCTTCCTACAACTCGGTGGTGGTCGAGTACGACCCCGACCTGATCGGCGCGGACGACCTCACGCATGAGCTTCGCCGCCTGATCGAAGGTCTCGGCTCGGTCGAGGACCTGGAGCTTGAGAGCCGCCTCGCCTACCTGCCGGTCATGTACCGCGACCCCTGGACCAAGGCCTGCGTCGAGGACTATGCCCGGCGCATCGCGCCCCGCGACGGCGACCCCGAGTTCGTGGCCCGCATCAACGGGCTGGAGGATGCGGCTCAGCTCGCCCGCGTCCATTCCGGCACCGAGCACTGGGTGGTCGCCGTCTGCTCGACGCCGGGCCTGCCGCTGATGGTGGCGCTCGACCCGCGCTGCGCCATAACCTCGCCCAAGTACAACCCGCCGCGCACCTGGACCACGCTCGGCGCCATCGGTGTCGGCGGGCTCTCCACCTCGATCTACACGACGCCGGGGCCGGGCGGCTACAACCTGATCGGCCGCACTCCGGTGCCGCTCTGGGACACGCGGGCGAAGCTCCCCGCCTACCGCGACCGGGTCGTGCTGCTCGACGCCGCGGACCGGGTGAAGTTCGTACCCGTCGAGCTGGAGGAGTTCGAATACATCGAGCGCCGCGTGGCGGACGGCACCTACGCCTTCAACGTGACCGGCTACCAGCGCTTCTCGGTCCGTGCCTACAAGGCTTGGGCCGCCTCCCTCGATGCCGGCGAGCGGTTCTGAGTCGCGCGGAAGGCGCGCGGGAGCACATGTCATGGCGGTCACGGTGATCAAGGGCGGGCTCGAGACCACGGTTCAGGACTATCCGGGCCGCAAGGGCGCCTTCGGCATGGGCTTCCCGCCCTCCGGCCCGATCGACCACTGGTCCTTTCGCCTCGCCAACGTCCTGGTCGGCAACGCGCCAGGCGCGGCGGCGCTGGAATGCGCCTTCATCGGCCCTGTACTGCGCTTCGAGCGGGATGCCGTGATCGCGCTCGCCGGCGCCGACATGCAGGCCGTACTGGACGGAGACCCCGTGCCGCTGTGGCAGAGCATCGGTGTGGCCGCCGGGCAGACGCTCGCATTGGGTTCCGCCATCACCGGCGCCCGCACCTACATCGCGTTTGCCGGCGGCATCGACGTGGCCCCCTTCCTCGGCTCCCGCGCGACCTTCGTCATCGGCGCCTGCGGCGGGCTCGACGGGTCCGCGCTGAAGGAGGGGCGGACCGTCCCGCTCGGTCCCTCCAACGACGCGGCGCCCGGCCGCCGGCTGAAGGAAGGCGCGTGCCCCCCTGCCCCCACCGGCGGCGCCTGGGAGATCGAGGTGGTGGCCGGCCCCAACGACGACTGGATCGACGAGGCCGGCCGGCGGCGCTTCCTGGAGAGCGACTGGAAGCTCTCGCCCAAGAGCAACCGCGTCGGCTTCCGGCTCGAAGGGCCGGAATGGACCTTCACGGAGAAGGCGACCGACAAGGCGCCGGAGAACGGCGCCGATCCCTCCAACGTGATCGACCACGGCTACCCCATCGGCGCCATCAACCTCTGCGGCCAGACCCCGATCGTCCTGATGGTGGACACGCTCACCCTCGGCGGCTTCATCAACCCCTACACGGTGCCCACCTGCGCCTGGTGGAAGCTCGGCCAGTCCCGCCCCAACGAGATCTACCGCTTCCGCCAGGTCTCCGTGGCCCAAGCGCAAGCCGAGCGCCGCCGCATCGCCGCGCTCTGCACCGAGGCGAGCCTGGAGAATGCCGGCTCGTGATCGGCCCGTCGCGATTATGTCCACTCTCCTCCCCGGCGGGGAGGAGAGGGCTGGGGTGAGGAAGGGGTTGCTTCCGAATTGGTTGCCGAATGCGCCAAAGCGATCATTGGATGTGACCCCGCTGCCCCTCCGCTTGGCTATACTGCGCGCATGGGCGAATCGCAGGCGCCGGCCGCCGGCCGGCCTCCGCAACTCTTCTGCGGCGACATCGACATCCGGATCGCGGGCGACGGCACGTGGTTCCACGAGGGCTGTCCCATCGGCCGGATGCCGCTGGTCAAGCTCTTCGCGAGCGTGCTCAGGCGCGAGGACGACGACTATTGGCTCGTCACGCCGGTGGAAAAGGCGCGCATCGTCGTCGACGACGTGCCCTTCATCGCGGTCGAGATGGAGGCCGAAGGCAACGGAGAGGGCCAGTGCCTGCGCTTCCGCACCAATCTGGACGAGTGGGTGAGCGCCGACGCCGCGCACCCCCTCGCCTTCCGGTCCCTGCCGGGCTCGGACGAGAAGGCGCCCTATCTCACCGTGCGCGATGGCCTGGAGGCGCGGGTGGCGCGCGCCGCCTACTATCCGCTGGTCGAGCTCTGCGTCGAGCGGGAGATCGAGGGCCGTCCGGTGCTCGGCGTCTGGAGCGAGGGCGTATTCTTCCCCTTCGACGACACCGCCTGAGCGCCCGACGAGCCCCGTCGATGCAAGCCGACATTCTGCGTGCGGTCGCACAACAGGCACCGGGCGCACCGGATCAGCCTTGGGAAGCCGTCATCGCCGCAGCGGACCGTGCGCCTGCGTCCCGCGTGCCCGGCTCGCTCCGTCACAGCGAAGAGTCCTGGGGCCGCCTTCCGCCGTCCGAGCCGATCACGCCCGCCGCCGTGCTCGTCGCGGTCATCCAGCGTGCCGGTGCGCTCTCGGTGCTGCTCACCCGGCGGGCCGAGCGGCTCGCGCGTCACGCAGGCCAGATCAGCTTTCCCGGCGGCCGCGCCGACTCCGACGACGGAACCCCGCAGAGAACGGCGCTCCGGGAAGCCGAGGAGGAGATCGGGCTCCCCGCATCCGAGGTCGAGATCGTCGGGCGGCTGGACGACTACCTGGTGGGCACGGGCTACCGCATCACCCCCGTTGTCGGCTTCGTCGCGGAACCGCCGGCCTTCGAGGCCGATAGGCGCGAGGTCGCGGAGGTCTTCGAGGTGCCGCTCTCCTTCGTGCTGGAGCCTGCCAACTACCGGCGCGACAAGATGACCATCGGCGGCGTCGAGCGCCGTTTTTACGTACTGCCCTACGAGGCGTATCATGTCTGGGGCGCTACGGCGGCGATCCTCGTCAACTTCCGGGATGTGGTGCGCGCATCATGTTGAGAACCACCCTGATCCATATCCTGATCCTGCTCGCGCCGACGATCCTCTTCTTCGCCTTCCTCATCCTGACGCGCCGCCTTCAGTTGAGCCGCACCCAGATGGCGGCGCAGCTGCGCAAGATGCCGTGGGTGAGGCTGCTCGGCAGCGGCCTCGTTCTCGCCGCGGCGAGTCTGGTGGTGTGGGCGTTGACCGCCGGCGGCGATCCGGAGGGTACCTACGTGCCGGCGCGCATCGTCGACGGCGAGATCGTCCCCGGCGAGGTCATCGACTGAGAATTGGCCAGATGGCGCACGTTTCGCCGGCACCCTGGAGCAACGCGCCCCCGCACTGGATGACGGCAAAGCCGACCCGTGAACTGATCGGGGCGCTCACCATCGAAGGCTGCGATGTCCGCTTCGTCGGCGGCTGCGTGCGCGACGCGCTGCTCGGGCGCGAGAGCGCGGATATCGACATCGGCACGCCGGACGAGCCGGAGCGGGTGCTGGCGCTGCTGGAGGGTGCCGGCATCGAGACCCGCACCGTCCCGCGAGGGATCGAGCACGGCACGGTGACTGCGCTTGCCGGCGGCGAGCGCTACGAGATCACCACGCTCCGACGCGACGAGCGCACCGACGGCCGCCATGCCGAGGTCGCCTTCACCGACGACTGGCAGGAGGACGCGGCGCGCCGCGACTTCACCATCAACGCCATGAGCGCGACCCCCGATCCCGCCAACATTCTGTACGACTACTTTGGCGGACACACGGACCTTCAGGACGGAAGGGTGCGATTCGTCGGCGACCCCGCCACCCGCATCGCCGAGGACCACCTGCGCGTGCTCCGCTTCTTCCGCTTCCATGCGTGGTATGGAAAGGGAGAACCGAACGCGGCCGCACTCGCTGCCTGCAAGGATGCCGCCCACACGATCCCCTCCCTTTCAGCCGAGCGGGTGCAGGCCGAGATGTTGACGCTGCTGGCGGCTGGTGATCCCATGCCAGCGCTGCGCACCATGCAGGACGCCGGTGTGTTGGCTGTGCTGTTGCCTGAGGCGCAGGGGACAAACCGCCTCATCAACCTGATCGCAATCGAGCGCACCCTCAACGACACCGATCCCATCAGGCGGCTTGCTGCCCTGATCACCCCCGCACAACACGAAGAGCGGGACGCCGCCGTCCACCGCGAAGCGTACACCTCCCGTACCGACGCAGTCGCGAAGCAGATCGCGGCCCGTTGGCGTCTTGTCGCCGACGACGGCGCCCGCCTCGCTGCTCTCTGCAAACTGCCCGCAATGTCCGACTTCACTGCCGATGAGCACTCCCGGCAAGTCCTGCTCTACCGGCTGGGCCCGGACTATTTCCGGGACGTGACTCTGATGACCTGGGCCCTGCAGGACGACATCAAAAATGAAAGTGCGTGGGAAGAAATTCTGGATGAGGCCGCAAAATGGGAGGCTCGGCCATTCCTATTGAATGGCGAGGACGTGTTGGCGCGCGGCATCCCGGAGGGGCCAAAGGTCGGCCGCCTTCTCACCGCAGTCGAAGACTGGTGGATCGAGCACCGCTTCGCGCCCGACCGCTCGGCCCTACTCGAGAAGCTCGACGCCCTCGTCGCAGAGCGTCGCCGGGCGTAGCTGCCCGCCCCTACTCCGCCGCTTCGGCGGCGCCCTCCAGGCCGTAGTTCTCCCGCGCGGAGGCGGGGGAGATATAGCCCTCGGCCACGTCCTCGATCACCTGCTCGCGCGAGCGCTGGCGCGGATCGCCCCAGCCGCCGCCTCCGGGTGTCTGAAAGCGGATCGAGTCGCCCGGCCGGATGCGGACGTTGCTCCACTTGCTGGGACTGGCCTTGCCGAAGGCCTCGTCGATCATGTGCCAGCTTGTCGTGTTCGCCTGCTGATGCCAGGTGCCGGCGAGGCCGCCGGGCTGGCCGCCGCGCAGCCCCCACGGGCGGTTGCGGTGGCGGTCCGACATCTGGCTGCCCATGATCTCGGTATCCAGGCTCTTGAGCGTGCGCTGCGTGCTGAGCCCGCCGCGGTTCAGGCCGGCGCCTCCGGAATCCTGCACCAGGATGTAGGACTCGGTGCGGAACGGGAAGCGGGTCTCGAACACCTCGACCGGCACGACCCGGCAGTTGCCGTTGATCGAATCGGTCGCGTCGTTGCCGTCGGCGAAGCTGCGCCCGCCCCAGCCCGATAGCTCGATGGCGTAGCAGACGAAGGCCTCGCCGCTCTCCTCGTCGGTGCCGCCGAAGACGAAGTTGGTGTGCGTCGCGCCCTCGGCCGCCATGGTGCGATCGGGCAGCGCCGGCGCCAGCGCGCCGATCACGGCGCCCGCGATCTTGCAGTGGGTCTCGGTGTTGCCGCCGACCTCGGGTCCGGGATAGTCGACGTTGAGCAAGGTACCGGGCGGCGAGACCACGCGGATCGGGCGGAAGCAGCCCGAGTTCTTCGGGATGGTCTCGTCGGTGACCTGCAGGATGCCGTTGTAGGCGGCGGAGTAGGAGACGCCGAGGGTGGCGTTGATCGGGCCCAGCGCCTGCGGCGAGGTGCCGGAATAGTCGATCACCACCTCGTCGCCCTGGACGTGGACGGCCACCTTGATGTCGTAGGGCTTGCTCTCGATGCCGTCGTCCTCGACCTGGTCCTGGAAGCGATAGACGCCGTCCTCGATGGCCCCGATCTCCGCCCGCATGCGGCTCTCGGAGTAGTCCATCAGGTCCAGCACGTTGCGGCGGAACTGCTCCTTGCCGTACTTGCGGATGAGCTTGGCCAAGCCGCGCTCGCCGACATCGACGCCCGCGATCAGCGCCCGCAGGTCGCCGTAGTTGTAGCGGGGGGTGCGGACGTTCGCGAGGAGCAGCTTCCACACCTCCTCCACGTCCTCGCCCCGGCTCTTGATCTTCACCGGCGGCACGCGGATGCCCTCGTGGAAGATCTCGGTCGCCTCGCCGGCGAAGGCGCCCGGCACCATGCCGCCGATCTCCTGCAGGTGGCCGATGGTCATGGCGAAGCCCATCAGCTCGTCATCGACGAAGACCGGCTTGATCAGCGTGTGCTCGGGGCAGTGCAGGCCGCCGCGATAGGGGTCGTTGTGGCAGATCACGTCGCCGGGCTCCAGCGTCTCCAACGGGATCTCCTTGACGCAGCTGCGCACCAGCAAGGGCACGCCGCCAATCATCGAGGGACAGTATTCGGCCTGCGCGATCATCTCGCCCTGGGGGCTCGCGAGCGCACAGGTGAAGTCCAGCGCCTCGTTGAAGATCGTCGAGTACGACGTCTTCATCAGCACGATGCCCATCTCGCGGCAGACCGCGGTCATGGTGGAATCGATGATCGACATGGCGACCATGTCGACGTCGGGCTTCTGGGTCATGGTCAGGACTCCTCGGCGATGCGGCCGATCAGAAGATTACCGTACTGATCCACCTTCATGGGTTGTCCGGGCCGCAGCACGGTCACCGAGACCGGTTCCTCGATGACCGCGGGCCCGGTGATCGCGTGGCCGTCGCGTAGCTGGGCGCGGTTGTAGATAGGCGTGTCGTGGCGGCCGTCGTCGAACACGACCGAACGCGTTGCCACGGGCTCGACCTCGCCCTCGGCCTTGCCGATGGTGGCGAGGTCGGGCTTCTCCGTGAGCGAGACGACGGTCGCCTTGACGGTGATGACCTCGATCACCTCGCGCGGGATGTTGAAGCCGAAGCGCGCGAGGTGCATGTCGTGGAACGCCTGCCAGACCTTCGGCGTGGTCTCGTCCGTGAACGAGTCGAAGGCGACCGGAATCTCCAGCTCGTAGTTCTGGCCGAGATAGCGCATCTCCAGCGAGCGGTAGATCTCGATGTTCTTGACGTAGCCCTGCGCCTTGAGCTCGGCGATGCCGGTCTCGATCAGCGCGCTCATCACCTCCGACGCCCGCTCCTGGTCGAAGCGCTTGGACGTCATCTGCACCGTGCGCTGCACGTCGACGCGGGCGTCGGTGAGGATGAAGCCGAAGGCCGAGAACTGCCCCGGATAGTTGGGAATGACGCCCGACGGGATGCCGGCGTCGTTCATCAGATCGGCCGAGTGCAGCGGGCCCGCCCCGCCGAAGGCGAGCAGCGCGAAATCGCGGGGGTCGAGGCCGCGCTCGATCAGCACCGAGCGGAGTGCGCCGACCATGTTGTTGTTGGCGATCTGCACGATAGCCAATGCCGTCTCTTCGGCGGTGCGGCCGAGCGGCCCGGCGACGCTCGCGATCGCCCTCTCCGCCGCCTGGAGATCCAGGGCCATCTCGCCGCCGAGGAAGTTCTCGGGGTTGATGCGGCCGAGCAGCAGGTTGGCGTCGGTGACCGCAGGCCGCTCGCCGCCTGTGCCGTAGCAGGCGGGGCCGGGATTCGCGCCCGCGCTCTCGGGCCCGACCCGCAGCATCCCGCCCTTGTCGATCCAGGCGATGGAGCCGCCGCCCGCGCCGATGGTGCGAATATCGATCATTGGGATCTGGATGGGGACGCCGAACTCCACCTCGTAGTCGGTGGTGAAGTTCTCCTGCCCACCCACGATGGTCGACGTGTCGGTCGAGGTGCCACCCATGTCGAGGGTGACGAGGTGGCTGATCCCGCTCAGCTTGGCGACGTGCTTGCCCGCGATCACCCCGCCCGTCGGGCCCGAAACGGTCATCTGGATCGGCGTGCGTTGCGCCGCCTCCAGGGTCATCTCGCCGCCGTTGGACTTGATGACCACGGCCTGGTCGGTAACCCCACTCGCCCTGAAGCGCTCCCGCAGGTTCGCGACCTGGCTGTTCACCACCGGCTTGACGTAGGCGTCGGCGATGGTGGTGGACGCGCGCTCGTATTCCTTCCACTTCGGCAGCACGTCGTAGGAGATGGAGATCGGAATATCCGGCAACTCCTCTTCCAGAATCTCCTTGGCGCGCCGTTCATGGTCAGGCGTCACGTATGAGAACAGGAAGTTGACCGCCACCGCTTCGATGGAGCCCTCCTCCCTGATCTGCTGCGCGATGGCACGGACCCCGTCCTCGTCCAGCGGCACATGGACCGTACCGTCGGACATGATGCGCTCGTTCACCTCGTAGCAGTTGCGGCGCTTCACCAGCGGCTTCGGCTTGATCCAGGTGATGTCGTAGTGGCTGCGCCGGTTGCCCCTCTGGATGAATGGGATGTCGCGAAAGCCCTCGGTGGTCACGTAAGCGACCTTCGCGCCCTTGCGCTCCAGGATGGCGTTGGTCGCCACCGTGGTCCCGAGCCTGATGTTGCGGATGTCCGACGGCGCATCGAAGCGCCCGAGCCCGCCCAGGATGCCCTCGTTGGGGTCGTGGGGCGTGGACAGTATCTTCCAGACATCGACCGCCCTGGTCTCAGAATTGTAGCTCACGAAATCCGTGAACGTACCGCCGACATCGATCCCGACCAGATAATCCGTCAACGCCACTCTCCCACACGTTAAAGCGTTCGCCGGGCCGCTCCGGCTCGGCGACGCACCGATTCGATCGTGTCCCGGCCTCCCCGTGTGCCGGGCGGCAGGATGTTATGGGGAGAGCGGCCCTGAGGCAACCGCGCGTCCCCGCTCGCAAACTCGACCTCTGAAGCTCCGCTGCCAGCCCCTCGCGCGCCTTGCGTGAGTCCGCCATGCCTTGACTCCGGGCAGCGCATCAAAGATTGACGGGCCTCGGTCAGCACCCGCCGGGAGTCGCGCCATGCACTGGTTCTATCTCGCCCTTGCCATAGTCTTCGAGATCGGCGGCACGACCTCCATGAAGCTGAGCGAAGGGCTGACCAAGCCGGTCTTCACTGCGCTGATCTTCGTCCTCTACGGGGTCAGCTTCGTGCTGTTCGCGCTTGCGCTGAAGAAGCTCGATCTCGGGCTCTCCTACGCGATATGGGCGGGTATCGGAACGGCCGTCATTGCCGTGATCGGCTACATCTGGTTCAAGGAGCCGATGGGGCCGCTCAGGGTCGGTTCCATCGTCCTCATCATCATCGGCGTCGTCGGGCTGAACCTCTCCCGCGGCGCGCACTAACCGAACACCGCTTCGAAATGGCGCCTGAGCGCGCGGTCGACATCCGCCATCGTGGCATCGACCCCGAGAGCGGCGAGCGAGGTGACGCCATGCTCGCGAATGCCGCAGGCGACGATGCCCCGGTAATGGGCCAGATCGGGGGCGACGTTCAGCGAGACGCCGTGGAAGGTGACCCAGCGGCGCACGCGCACGCCGATCGCCGCGATCTTGGCCTCGCCGCCGTTCGTCTCGACCCAGATGCCGACGCGGCCGGAGCGGCACATGCCGGCCACGCCGAACTCGGCAAGTGTGCCGATCAGCCACTGTTCCAGATCGCGCACGAAGCAGCGGAGGTCCATGCGCCGGCGCCCGGCGAGGTCGAGCATGACGTAGGCCACCCGCTGACCCGGGCCGTGATAGGTGTATTGGCCGCCGCGGCCCGTCTTGAAGACCGGGAGACCTTGAGGATCGAGCAGATCGTCGGCCTGCGCGCTCGTGCCGGCGGTGTAGAGTGGCGGATGCTCAAGCAGCCATACCTGCTCCGGCGCCCGTCCCGCGAGAATGCCGGCGACCCGCTCCTCCATCGAAGCGACGGCATCGGGATAGGGCACCGGCCCCGGCGCAACCGACCATTCGACTGCCGGCACGCCTGAAGCAACAGCGGTACCGGCGTCGCTGCGGGCGGGTCTAGCCGTCGCCATCGCCGCCATCGTCGGCTGCCGGCGGCGCCTCCCCGGCGGCAACGGCGAGCCATTCGTCCTCGCTCAGCACCGTGACGCCGAGCGCTTCGGCGCGCTTCAGCTTGGAGCCTGCATCCTCCCCCGCCACCACGTAGTCGGTCGCCTTCGATACTGAGCCCGCCACCTGCGCCCCCAGCGCCTCGGCCCGCGCCTTCGCCTCCTGCCGCGTCATCCGTTGCAGCTTTCCGGTGAAGACGACGGCCTTGCCGGCAACCGGAGAGTCGGCGGTCGGCGCCTCGAACGGCTCGATGTCGAGGCGCTCGCAAAGAGCGTCGAGGATCGCGCCGTTGCGGGGCTCCGCCACGAACTCGACGATGGCGTCGGCGACCACCGGGCCGATCCCGTCGATATCGTTGAGGGCCTCCAGGCTTTCGCTCTCCGGTTCCGACGCAGCATCCATCGCCGCACGCCACTCCTCGACGGTGCCGTAACGGCGCGCAAGCAGGCGCGCGGTGGTCTGTCCGACATGGCGGATGCCCAGCGCGTGAATGAAGCGGTCGAGGGAAATGCGTCGGCGCGCCTCGATGGCGCGATAGAGATTTGCGACGGAGGTCTCGCCCCAGCCGTCGCGCTCGGCGAGCTTCGGGAACTCCTCGGTGCCGTCCTTCGCTTCCAGATCAAAGATGTCGGCCGGGCTCTGCACCCGCCCCTCCGCATAGAACGCCTCGATCTGCTTGGCGCCGAGTCCCTCGATGTCGAAGGCATCGCGGGCGACGAAATGGCGCAAGCGCTCAAGCGCCTGCGCCGGGCAGACCAGGCCGCCCGTGCAGCGGCGCACCGCTTCCCCCTCTTCCCGCACGGCGTGGCTGCCGCACTCCGGGCAGACATCGGACGGGACGAACGGCTCGCTCCCGGCCGGCCGCTTCTCCTCGATCACGCGAACGACCTGCGGGATCACGTCGCCGGCGCGCTGCACCACCACCGCATCGCCGGCGCGGATGTCCTTGCGCGCAATCTCGTCCTCATTGTGCAGCGTCGCGCGGGAGACGGTGACGCCGCCGACATGCACCGGCTCCAACTCCGCGACCGGGGTCAGCGCCCCGGTGCGCCCGACCGAGATCGAGATGCGGTGGAGCACGGTCTCGGCCTGCTCGGCCGGGAACTTGTAGGCGATGGCCCAGCGCGGCGCGCGGCCGGCGGCGCCGAGCCGCTCCTGCCAGTCGAGGCGGTCGACCTTGAAGACGACGCCGTCGATCTCGAAGTCGAGCGAGGGCCGCGCTGCCTCGATCTCCCGATGGAGCGCGCGCGCCTCGTCGAGGCCGGTGCAGCGCCGGGCGAGCGGCGCAAGGGCGAACCCCCACGCATCGAGCCGCGCCAGAACGTCCGCCTGCTTCTCTCCCATCTGCTCACTCGCCCCGCCCCAGCCGTGGGCGAAGAAGCGGAGCCGGCGCTTCGCGGTCAGCGCCGTGTCGATCTGGCGCAGACCGCCCGAAGCGGTGTTGCGCGGATTTACGAACGCCTCTTCGCCTTCCGCCTCCCGCTCCCGGTTCAGCGCCGCAAAATCGGCGAGACCTATGTACACCTCGCCCCGGACCTCCAATCGTTCGGGTACGTCGTCGCCGGTGAGCGCATGCGGCAGGTCGCGCAGGGTCTTCAGGTTGGCGGTCACGTCCTCGCCGGTCTCGCCATCGCCCCTGGTGGCGCCGAGCACGAGCTTGCCCGCCCGGTAGTGCAGCGTCGCCGAGAGGCCGTCGATCTTGGGCTCGCCGTAGAGCACCACCGGCTCGTCGTCATCGAGATTGAGGAAGCGCCGGACGCGGCCCTCGAACTCTGCCAGGTCGTCGTCGTTGAGAGCGTTGCCGAGCGAGAGCATGGGCCGGCTGTGGCGAACCTTGGCGAAGCTCGACGACGGCGGTGCGCCGACGCGCTCGCTCGGGCTGTCGGCGCGCTTGAGGTCGGGAAAGCGCGCCTCGATGGCCGTGTTGCGACGCCGCAGCAGATCGTACTCTGCGTCGCTCAACTCCGGCGCGGAGTCGACGTAGTAGAGGGAATCGTGGCGGGCGATTTCCCGTACCAGCCGCTCGAGCTCGCGTCCCGCCGCCTCGCGGGAGAGTTCCCCGGGTGCTGTCGTCTCGTCGCTCATGCGCTGGCCCGTGTCAGCAGGCTGTCGGCGGCGGCGCGCGCCTCCTCGGTGACCTGCGCGCCCGAGAGCATGCGCGCGATCTCCTCCTGCCGTTGTTCTTCATCCAGGAGCGCAACCCGCGCGGAAGCGCCCTGCTCCCCTTCGGCTCTGGTGACCCGATAGTGACGGTCGCCCTGCGCCGCGACCTGAGGCGAATGCGTGACCACCAGGACTTGCACGTCCTGCGCGAGCCGCGCCAGGCGCTCGCCGACGGCGTCTGCAACCGCGCCGCCGATGCCGCGATCGATCTCGTCTAAGACCAGCGTCGAGAGACCCGCAGCGCGCGCGAGACAGACCCTGAGCGCAAGCAGGAGCCGCGCGCGCTCGCCGCCGGAGGCGACTTTCGCCAGCGGCTGCGGGTCCGCGCCGGGATCGGGGGCGAGCATGAAGCGGCAGCGGTCGATTCCGGTCCGGCTCTCCGCCCCCTCGGCGACCGGGGCGAGCGCCGTGCTGAAGCGTGCGCGCGCGAGCTTCAGCGGTGCGAGCTCGCCGGCTACGGCAGCGTCGAGCGCACGCGCTGCACATTGGCGGGCGCCGCTCACCGCCAGGGCCTTGTCACGGTATGCCCGACGCGCCGCCTCGGTCGTCGTCCCGAGCAGGGCGAGACGATCGGCGCCGCCTTCGATCAGATCGAGCTCGCTCCGCAGCCTTGTCAGCAGCGCCGGCAGGGAATCGGGGTCGATGCGATGCTTGCGCGCGGCAGCGCGGAGCGAAAAGAGCCGCTCCTCCACCCCTTCGAGCCGGCCGGTGTCCGTGTCGAGCGCCTGTTGCGCCGTGCTCAAAGCGTCCTCCGCTTCCTCCGCCTCGATCGCCGCCCGTTCGAGAGTTTCGAGAAGGCCGTCCAGTGTTCCGGCCGCGGTCGGGGCGACGCGCTCGATTTCGCGCCGCGCCGCGCGCAGACGAGCGCCCACGCTGCTCTCCGCGCCAATACCGGCCGACGCCGCGTCCAGCGCCTCGGCAATCTTCTGGCCGTTCAGCAGCATCGCGCGCTCGGCGGCGCGGCGCTCCTCCTCGCCGCTCTCCGGTGCCAGCGCCTCCAGCTCGGAAACCGCGTGCCGCAGATACTCCTCCTCCCGCCGCGAGGCCTCCTGCGCAGCCTCCGCCTCCTGCTGTTCCGCCTGGGCGGCCCGCCATGCCGCGTGGGCGGCCGCAAGACTCTCCCGCTGCTCCCCGTGCCCGGCAAAGTCATCCAGCATGGCGAGGTGCTTCGCTGGGTCGAGCAGCCCGCCCGGCTCGCTCTGGCCGTCGATTTCGACCAGCAGGCTGCCGATGCTTCTCAGCAAGGCGAGTCCCGTCGGCGTATCGTTGACGAAGGCGCGGCTGCGCCCATCGGCTCCGATCATGCGGCGCAGGAGGAGCTCGCCGTCGCGGTCGAGATCGTGCTCGGCCAGCAGAGCGTGGACCGGGTCGCCGCCATCGATGGCAAACACGGCGACGACGCTGGCGCGGTCGCTGCCGCGCGCCACGACCCCCGATGTCGCTCTCGCGCCGAGCGCCAGCCCCAGGGCATCCAGCAGGATGGACTTGCCGGCGCCCGTCTCTCCCGTGAAGACCGACATGCCGGCGCCGAGGTCGATATCCAGGCTGCTGATCAGAACGTAATTGCGGATCGAGAGGCGCCGAAGCATCTGCCCGCGTCAGAACACGTCGCCGAAGACCCGGCTGATCCAGGACTCCTCGTGGACCACAGGCTTGAGGTCGGAATCGACGAGCAGGGCATAGCTGTGCTGGTACCACCGGCTGCCCGGGTAGTTGTGGCCGAGGACCGCGGCCGAGGTCTGCGCCTCGTTGGGCACGCCGAGCGCCAGGTACGCTTCGGTCAGGCGGTGCAGCGCCTCCGGCGTGTGGCTCGTGGTCTGGTACTGCTCGACAACCATGCGGAAGCGACCGATCGCCGCGATGGGGTTCTCTCGCCGCAGGTAGTAGCGGCCGACGGTCATTTCCTTGCCGGCGAGATGATCGCGCGCCAGATCGATCTTGAGGCGGGCATCGCGCGCATAGACGCTGTCGGGGAAGCGGCGCGCCACCTCTTCCAGAGCCCGCAAGGCACGCGCCGTCGCCCCCTGATCGCGGCCCACGTCCGAGATTTGTTCGTAATGGGATATGGCGACCAGGTAGTAGCCATACGCGGCATCGCGATGGCCCGGGTGCAGCTCTACGAAACGCTCGGCCGCGGCGATGGCCTCGTCGTAGCGGTTACCCTGGTAGTAGACGTACGCCGACATGATCTGCGCCCGCGTCGCCCACACCGAATACGGGTGCTGACGCTCGACCTCGAGGAAGCCCGCCGTCGCCGCCGCGAGGTCGTCGTCCAGCAGGCTGTCCATCGCCTCGTTGTAGAGCTCCTCGACCGAGCGTTCGACGTAGGCCTCTTCGTCTCCCGTCGCACAGCCCACGAGCAGTGCCAAGACCAGCCCGATCGACGCAGCCAACGTCACCGGGGTCGCGGGAACCAACGTGCGCATTCGCCTCATGACTGGTCCTGCCCGTTATGCTCGACCGACTCTTCGGCCGGTTCTTCCATGATCTCCAGCCTCGCGGCTTCTTCGGCGGCGGCAGCGGCGGCAGCCTCCGCGATGCGGTCTTCCCGCACCTCCTCCAGCGCCGCCACCAGATCGCGCGTGATCTGCGGTTCCATGCGCAGCCCGTTCTCCCTCAAGAATAGCCGGGTCGCCTGGATGGTGAGCTCGCCGGCGACTCCGTCCACCGCCGCATCATAGTATCCCAGCGTCTTGAGGAGCCGTTGCGCGTATATCGCGGAATCGCGAAACCCGTTCGCAGGCCGCGGCAGGGCAACGCCGAAAGCGGGCCTGTCCGGCGTTTCCTCGGCGTCTGCCTGGGCCAGGATTTGAGCACTCAACCAGTGTGCCCTGGCGCGCTCTTGCGGCGACATCAGGCGGCTGAGCCGTTCGCGGTAGTTGATCGCATCTTCGCCGGCGGGGCCCTCGGCATGGGCGGCGAGGCTGAACCAGGCCATTGCCTGGGTCAGATCGCGCTTGACGCCGAGACCGTTGGCATAGAGCAGGCCGAGCCCGTTCTGCCCCAGCGCGTCGCCCTGCATGGCGGCAGCCTTGTACCAGTGGCGGGCCTGCTCGAAGTCGCGCTTCACGCCCCGGCCGAGGTAGTGAAGCACAGCCAGATTGCTCTGGGCGATGGCGAGACCCTTGCGTGCCGCGCGGCGGTACCACACGACCGCCTTGCCGTAGTCCCGGACGCCGAGCAATCCCTTCTCGTAGATGAAGCCCAGATTGTTCATGGCCCGCGCCTCACCGGCGTCGGCTGCGCGAATGTACCACTCCAGGGCCTGAACGATATCGCGCGGGGTGCCCAGCCCTTCGTCGTAGAGGGTTGCCAGATTGTACTGTGCGTCGGTCAAGCCCTGCTCAGCCGCACGCTGGTACCAGCCCGCCGCCGTCGCATGGTTTTGGGTGACGCCGACTCCATGATCGTAGGCGACGCCGAGCTCGTACTGGGCCTCGGCGAGGCCGCGACGCGCGGCGGTTTCCAGGAGCTTGATCTGGTCTTCGTCCGGCTCCGGCTCGAGGGCGCCCACACGTTGCAGTCGCGCCAATGCAAGCCGGGCGAGGTCGACCCGGCGCGACGCCGCGGCGCGGTACCAGCGCGCCGCCTGCTCGGCATCCGCGTCCACGCCCAGGCCGTTCTCGTAGAGCGTGCCCAGGTTGAACTGCGCGTCGACGTCGCCAGAGTAGGCGAGCGTGGACCAGATGGATCGCGCCTCGCCGTAATCCCCCCGCTGAAACGCCTCGTAGGCCTCGAAGAAGTCCGCCGCCGTCACCTTCGGCGTGGCGAACGCCGACGCGCAAAGTGCAGCCGCCCCGACGCAGGCAGCCAACCCGAATGTTCGGAATGCTCGCAAGGAGTCGCGGCCCATGCCGTCGGCGGAACCCGATCGTTGCGGCGCGGCGCGCGGTGCCGCAGCCCCTGCCTCACCTTGCACGCCTGTCCGCGATCGTCAATAAACTGTTGCATGCGCCTGCGGATATTCCAGATCGATGCGTTCACCGACGCGGTGTTCGGCGGCAACCCGGCCGCGGTGTGTCCCCTGGAATCCTGGCTCGACGATGCCACGATGCAGGCCATCGCGAACGAGAACAACCTTTCGGAGACCGCGTTCTTCGTGCCGGAAGACGGCGCCTATGCGTTGCGCTGGTTCACGCCGTTGGCCGAAGTCGATCTTTGCGGTCACGCGACCCTCGCCAGCGCTCATGTCGTGTTTCGCCACCTGCAGCCCGAAGCCGATTCGGTCGCCTTCGAGACCAGGAGCGGCCGCCTGGAGGTGACCCGCAGCGACGACGATCTCACCATGGATTTTCCGGCGCTTGCCGCGCACCCCGTCGAGACGCCGGCTGACCTCTCCGGGGGTCTCGGGGCCCAGCCCCAGGCGACGTTTGCCGACATGGACTATCTCGCGATTTTCGAAACCGAGGCCCACGTCAGGGCGATCCGGCCCGACATGACGGCGCTGGCCCGTCTCGACGAGCGGCGCGGCATCATCGTCACAGCACCCGGCGAGAGCGCGGATTTCGTCTCGCGCTTCTTCAGCCCCCGGCTGGGCGTCCCCGAAGACCCGGTCACCGGGTCGGCCCATTGCATGCTCGCGCCGTTCTGGGCGGAACGCCTGGGCAAGACGACGCTGCACGCCCACCAGGTCTCCGCCCGCGGTGGGGCGGTGCAGTGCACGGTCGCAGGCGACCGGGTCCTGCTCGCCGGCCGCGCCGTCCAGTATCTCGAGGGGACGATCGCGGTCTGAGCCCGAGAGGCCCGTACCGGCCGTACCGCCCATGAAACCAAGCGTTCGTCCCGACACTCCGCTCTTCTCCTCCGGGCCCTGCCCCAAGCGCCCCGGTTGGTCCGTGGACGTCCTCTCAGGCGCGCTGCTCGGCCGGTCGCACCGGGCGAAAGAGCCGCTGGCTCGGATTCAGGAGCTGCTGGAGCGCTCGCGCGCGCTGCTCGGCCTGCCCGACGGGTGGCGCATCGGCATCGTGCCGGGCTCCGATACGGGCGCCATCGAGATGGCCATGTGGTCGCTGCTCGGACCGCGCGGTGTCGACTTTCTGCGCTGGGACAATTTTGGGGCGCTCTGGGCTTTCGACGGCGAGCGCGAGTTGCGCCCGCTGGATGCGCGGGTGATCGACGCGCCCTACGGCCGCCTGCCAGACCTCGCGCAGGTCGACCCCGGCCGCGACACGGTGTTCGTCTGGAACGGCACCACGTCCGGCGTGCGGGTGCCCGATGCCGAGTGGATTGCCGCCGACCGTGCAGGGCTCACGCTCTGCGACGCCACCTCCGCCGTCCTCGCCTATCCGATGGACTGGACCAAGCTCGATGCGACCACCTACTCATGGCAGAAGGTGCTGGGCGGCGAGGCCGGGTTCGGCATGCTGATCCTGGGCCCGCGGGCGGTGGAGCGGCTGGAGAGCGCGCCGCCGCCCTGGCCGGTGCCGCGGGTCTTCCGGCTCACGACCGGCGACGGTAGCCTCAACGAAGGCATCTTCCGGGGCGAGACCATCAACACGGTCTCGATGATGGCGATCGAGGACACACTCGACGCGCTCCGCTGGATCGAATCGATCGGCGGCCGGTCCGGGATGATCGCGCGGGCGCAGGCCAATTTCGGCGTCATCGAGGCATGGATCGCCGAGCGCGAGTGGGTCGACTTCCTGGCGAAGGCGCCGGAGACTCGTTCCCGCACCTCGGTGTGCCTCAGCATCGTCGATCCCTGGTTCAACGGCCTCGGCACCGACGAGCAGTGGGACGCTATCGAGCTGATGTGCGCGCTGCTGGAGGCGGAGAACGCCGCGTATGATATCAAGACCCACCGCGCCGCCCCGCCGGGGCTTCGCATCTGGTGCGGCGGAACGGTCGAGCGCGGCGATCTCGAAGCATTGACCCCTTGGCTCGATTGGGCCTGGGACGAGATGCGCCGGCAGGGGGCGGGCTGAGCCGCCTGGCGGCGGGGGCCGGACGCGATGCCGAGAGTCCTGATAGCAGACGAAGTGAGCGAGGTCGCCGTGCAGGCGTTCGCCGAGCGCGGCATCGAGGTCAGCGTGCGGCCGGGGCTCGCGCCCGCGGCACTGGCCGAGATCATCGGCGACTATGAGGGCCTCGTCGTCCGCTCCTCGACCAGAGTGACCCCGGATTTGCTGTCGCAGGCGATCCGGCTCAAGGTCGTGGGCCGGGCAGGCACCGGCGTCGACAACGTCGACATAGACGCCGCGACCAAGCGCGGCATCGTGGTCATGAACACGCCCCACGGCAATTCCGTGACCGCGGCCGAGCACACCATCGCGATGATGTGTGCGCTTGCACGACGAATTCCGCAGGCCGATCGCTCCACCCGCAACGGCAGTTGGGAGCGCGGCCGTTTCATGGGCGTCGAGCTTCGCGACAAGACGCTCGGAGTCGTGGGCTGCGGAACCATCGGCGCCATCGTCGCGACCCTGGCCCAAGGGCTCAGAATGCGGGTCGTCGCCTTCGATCCCTACCTTGCACCGGACCGCGCCGCCTCGCTCGGCGTCACGCTGGCGACGATGGACGAGTTGCTCAGCGAGGCCGACGTCATCACCCTGCACGTCCCGCTCACGGACGAGACGCGGGGGATCGTCGACGCCGACGCGCTGGCCAAGACCAAGCCGGGCATCCGCATCGTGAACTGCGCGCGGGGCGGGCTGGTCGTGGAGGCGGACCTCCGGAGTGCCATCGAGGGCGGCCATGTGGCAGGCGCGGCGCTCGACGTGTTCGAGGAGGAGCCCGCGCAGGAGGATAACCCGCTCTTCGACCTCGACGAGGTGATCGCGACGCCCCACCTCGGCGCCTCCACGGTCGAGGCGCAGGAGAATGTGGCGCACCAGATCGCGCAGCAGATGGCCGAGTACCTGCTGACCGGCACGGTCTTGAACGCGGTCAACACGCCCTCCGTGGCGCCCGAAGAGTTGGCGAAGCTCGGCCCCTACCTCACGCTTGCCGAGCAGATCGGGAGCTTCGCCGGCCAGATTGCAGACGGTCGCATCCGCGGCGTCACCGTCGCTTACGAAGGCCAGGCCAGCGCGCTGGATTCTCGACTGCTCACCGCCGCCGCCCTCCAGGGCCTGCTCGCCCCGCGCCTCGACGACATCAACATCGTCAACGCCCCCTTCATCGCCCGCGAGCGCGGCATCGCGGTGCGCGAGGTCAAGAGCGCGACGACGGCGGACTATCAGACCCTCATGCGCGTCGAAGTTCTGTCGCAAGAGCGGCCGCAGGCCGTGGCCGGCACGCTTATCGGCCGCGGCGGGCGGCGGATCGTGGAAGTCGAGGGCATCGAGGTCGAGGCCGAGCTCGGCCCGCACATGCTGTACTTCACCAACGAGGACAGGCCGGGCCTGATCGGCGCAGTGGCCACCATCCTCGGCGATGCCGGTATCAACATCGCCACCTTCAACCTGGGGCGCAGGGAGCCGGGCGGCGATGCGATCGGCCTCATCGGCGTGGATTCGGTAGTGCCTGACGATGTGCTCGCCAAACTGCAGTCCCGTGCCGCGGTGATCAACCTCAAGCGGCTGAACTTCTGACAACAGCGGGCCTGCGGCAAGGCAACGACGGATCGACGACATGGGCCTCGGGCTGACGATCATCGTCATCGTGCTGGCGGCTCTTGCGGGCGCGGCGGTCTGCTTTGTCACCCTCGTTCTCCCTTCGACGCGGAGAGCGGCGCGGGAGCGGGAGGCGCGTGCTACGGAGATCGCCCGTCTCGCCGCCGCTGCCGAGCGTGTGCCTGGGCTCGAAGAAGAGGCCGCCGCGCTCCGGGATCGGCTTCAGGACATCGACCGGAAGAAGGCGGCGCTCGAAGCGGCGCTGGAGGCCGAGCGCAAGAGCCACGAGGCGCGCGTCCAGGAGCTCACGCGCATGGGCGCCGAGCTCGAGAAGAAGTTCGCGGGCCTCGCTTCGGACGCGCTCGGCAAGAACAGCGAGAGCTTTTTGAAGCTCGTGAGCGAACGATTCGAGAAGCACAGCGCGAGCGCCAAGGACGACCTGGAGAAGCGCCGCGTTGCGATCGAGACCCTGGTGAAGCCCCTCGGCGAGAGCCTCTCCAAGTTCGAGCACAAGGTCGACGCGATCGAGAAGGCGCGCGAGGGCGCCTACCGGGCCATCTCGGAGCAGGTGAAGACCCTGGCGGAGGGGCAGACGGGCCTGCGCACGGAAACCAGCCGCCTCGTGCAGGCGCTCAGGCGTCCGCAGACACGCGGGCGCTGGGGCGAGTACCAGCTCAGGAACGTGCTCGACATGGCGGGCATGACCGAGCACGTGGACTTCGTCGAGCAGTCGACCATCGAGGGCGAAGAAGGCCGGCTGCGGCCGGACGTGATCATCCGCGTTCCAGGCGGCAAGTCGATCATCGTCGATGCGAAGACGCCGCTCGACGCCTACCTCAGCGCCGTGGAGGCGCCCGACGAAGAGGCGCGCAAGCGCTTCATCGGCGACCATGCGCGCCAGGTCCGCGACCACGTGCGCGCGTTGTCCTCGCGGGACTATTGGAAGGCCCTGCCCGAGACCCCCGAATTCGTCGTGATGTTCGTGCCGGGCGAATCGTTCTTCACCGCGGCCATCGAGAGCGATCCTGCGTTGTTCGAGAACGCCGCGCGCCAGCGGGTCCTCATCAGCACGCCGACCACCCTCATCGCGCTGGTGAAGACGATCGCGTACGGCTGGCAGCAGGAGAAGCTGGCCGAGAACGCGCAGGTGGTGGCGGCGCAGGGCCGCGATCTCTACGAGCGGATCAAGGTCTTCGGCGGGCACATGGGCGATCTGGGGAAGTCGCTGCGGCAGACCGTGGATCGCTACAACAAGGGCGTGGGCTCGCTCGAGAGTCGCGTGCTGCCGGCGGCGCGGAAGTTCGAATCGCTGGGCGTCACCCCGGCCTCGTCGTCGATTCCACCGCTGGAGCCGGTCGAGCTCGAACCCCGCGAGGCTCAGGCAGAGGAGCTGGTCGAACCCCGGGCCGAAGAAGCCGCCGAGTAACGATCAACGGGCGCGGACTGGCTCAGCACTCCGGCATGTTCACGGCGAGGCCGCCGAGGCTGGTCTCCTTGAACTTGGAACTCATCTCCCGCCCGGTCTCGCGCATCGCTTCGATGCAGTTGTCGAGCGGCATGAAGTGGGTGCCATCGCCCCTGAGCGCGAGCGATGCAGCGGCCACGGCCTTGATCGCGCCGATGCCGTTGCGCTCGATGCAGGGCACCTGGACGAGGCCGGCGACGGGGTCGCAGGTCATGCCGAGATGGTGCTCCAGCGCGATCTCGGCCGCGTTCTCCACCTGAGCCGGCGTGCCGTCGAGCACCGCGCAGAGGCCGGCAGCGGCCATGGCCGCGGCGGAGCCTACCTCCGCCTGGCAGCCGGCGTCGGCGCCGGAGATCGACGCATTGGCCTTGATCAGGCCGCCGATCGCCGCGGCGGTGAGCAGGAATTCCCCGATCCGCCCCCTCCCGGCATCCAGGCAATGGTCGAGGTAGTAGCGCACCACGGCCGGAACCACGCCGGCCGCGCCGTTGGTGGGCGCCGTGACCACCCTGCCCCCGCCCGCGTTCTCCTCGTTGACCGCCATGGCGTAGACGGTGAGCCAGTCGGAATAGACGTGCGGCTGGGCGCTGTTGGAGCCCTGCTCGTCGCAGAGCTGCTCGAACAGCGCGCCCGCCCGCCGCTTCACGCGCAGCCCGCCGGGGAGCTCGCCCCGGCACACGAGCCCACGATCGATGCAGGCGTCCATCGCTCCCCAGAGCGTCGCGAGCCCGGCATCGACCTCCGCATCGGAGCGGAGCATGCGCTCGTTCGCCAGCATCATCGCGGCGATGGAGTTATCGCTTTCCTCCGCCATTCGCAGCATGGAGGCGGCGTTGTCGAACGGATACGGGACCGGCGTGCCCGCATCGTCGCCGGCGCCCGCCTCGCCATCGTCGAGCTCCTCGGCCGTCACGATGAAGCCGCCGCCGATCGAATAGTAAATCTGGCTCAGATAGCCCACGCCTTCGGCATCGATTGCATGGAATTCCATGCCGTTGGGATGGCCCGGGAGCGGCGGGCCATAGTCGAAGAAGACGTGGTGATGCGGATCGAACACGAGCGTGATGCCGCCGAGCGGAGGCAGGTGCCTGCTTTGCCTGAGGACCGCCACGTCGGCCTCGGCCTTGTCGATGTCGATGTCGCCGGCGCGATGGCCAAGCAGTCCGAACACGATCGCCCGGTCCGTCGCATGGCCCCTGCCGGTAAAGGCCAATGAGCCGTGGAGCGAGACGTGAATGCGCAGCCATGCATCGGGCGGCGGGTCCGTTGCGGCCCGCTCCGCCAATTGCGCGAGGAAAGCCCCGGCCGCCGCCATCGGCCCCATGGTGTGGGACGAGGACGGGCCGATCCCGATCTTGAAGATATCGAAGACGCTCAGGAACATCCCGACGATGCTCGCCGATTGGCAGGGTCCCGCTGGCTTGCAGGCGACCTTCAACCGTCAGGTGGCGACGGCCGCGACCCGTTGCAAGACTCCCATGCACACTGCGTTCGCATCGGTGAGCCGCTCACCCCTCCAAGCAATCGGCTCCTATAGTAATTGTCGCGAGGCCGGGCGTCGGCGAAGATGCGGAAACACCGCCATTCGAGGGAGAGGAGCCATGCGGCGCATCGGAGTGGATGTCGGCGGCACCTTCACGGACCTGATTCTGGTCGACGAGGCGGCAGGCGCGATCACGGTCGACAAGGTGCCGTCCACGCCGGACGATCCGGCGCGCGCCGTGATGACGGGCGTGGACGCGCTCTGCGGCAAGGCCGGGGTCAGCCTCGAGGCGGTGGACCTGCTGCTGCACGGCACCACGGTGGCGACCAACATCGCCATCGAGCACAAGGGCGCCGAGGTCGGCCTGATCACGACCGAGGGCTTCCGCGACATCCTCCACATCGCGCGCCACAAGAAGCCGCACAACTTCTCGCTCCAGCAGGAGCTGCCGTGGCAGTCGCGCCCGCTGGTCAGGCGCCGCCACCGGCTGACGGTGAAGGAGCGGGTCACCGCGCCCAAGGGCGAGATCGTCGTGCCGCTCGACGAGGCGGAGGTGCGGGAGCGCGCGCGGGAGCTGCGTGAGGCCGGCGTCGACGCCATCGCGGTCTGCCTGCTGCATGCCTACCTCAACCCCGCGCACGAGCAGCGCATCAAGCAGATTCTCCGGGAGGAGTGCCCCGACGCGTACCTCTCGGTCTCCAGCGAAGTGCTGCCGCTCTATCGCGAGTTCGAGCGCTTCTCGACCACCTGCCTCAATGCCTATGTCGGCCCGCGGGTGGGCAGCTACGTCGGCCGGCTGGAGTCGGGATTGAAGGATGCGGGGCTCGCGCGCGGCGTCCGCCTGATGCAGTCCTCCGGCGGCATGACCACCGCAGACAGCGCGACCGGCGGCCCGGTCAACCTGATGATGTCGGGGCCGGTGGCGGGGCTGATCGGCGGCATCTGGGCCGGCAAGATGGCGGGCTACGACAACGTGTTCACGCTCGATATTGGCGGCACGTCGGCGGACATCGGCGTGGCCGCCGACGGCGCGCTCAGGATGCGCCACTTGCTCGACACCAAGGTCGGCGACTACCAGGCCATGATCCCGATGGTGGATATCGACACCATCGGTGCCGGCGGCGGCTCCATCGCCTACGTCGACGAAGGCGGCATCTACCGTGTGGGACCGCAATCGGCCGGCGCCGATCCCGGCCCCGCCTGCTACGGGCGCGGCGGCAGCGATCCCACCTCAACGGATGCGCAGGTGGCGCTCGGCCGACTCCGCACCGACCGCGGCCTGGTCGGCGGCAGCATGACCCTGCACGCGGACCTCGCCCAGGAGGCCCTGCAAGGGCTCGCCGGCACTCTCGACATGTCGCTGGAGGAAACCGCGCTCGGCGCGCTCCAGATCCAGAAGTTCAGCATGGTGCAGGCCATCGAGCTCAACAGCGTGCGGCGCGGCTACGACCCGCGCGACTTCACCCTCGTCGCCGCCGGCGGCGCCGGCCCGCTGTTCGCCTGCGACATCGCGGTGGAGCTGGAAATCCCGAGAGTCCTGGTGCCGCCGCATCCCGGCATTCTCTCGGCCACCGGCCTGCTGGCCACCGACATGCAGCACGAGTTCGTCACCACCGAACGCCAGCCGCTGGCGACGCTCGACCGCGACCATCTCGCCGCGCGCTTCGAGGAGCTGACGAGTCAGGCGCTGGCGGGGCTGGAGGCCGACGGCGTGCCGGAGGGCGACCGGCTGATCCGCCGTCTCGCCGACTGCCGCTACGCCGGCCAGGGCTACGAGGTCCGCTTCGACGCGCCGGCGGGCGAGATCGACGACGCCTGGATCGAGGAGCTGGCCGAACGCTTCCATCGCGCGCACGACGCGGAATACGGCCATCGCTTCGATGCACCGGTCGAAATCATCAACATCCGCGCGGTCGCCATCGGCCGCATCCCGGACCTCGACTGGCCGGAGATCGTAGGCGGTGACGGCACGGCAACGCCACTGCTGCGCCAGCCGGTGGTGTTCGAGGTCGAAGGCAAGGGCGAGACCCACGAGACTCCCTTCTACGACCGCGCCACACTCCGCGCCGGCGATCGGATCGCGGGCCCCGCGATCGTCGAGCAATACGACACGACCGTGGTGATCCCGCTTCGCTGCGATGCCGAAATCGACAGGCGCGGCAACATCGTAATCGATTGCGCGGACGCGGTGGCGCAGCACGGGCACGACCTGGCTGCGCCGATCATGCAGCGCGTCATCGGCGGCGCCTTTACCGCCATCGCGCAGGAGATGGCGGGCGTGCTCTACCGCATGTCCTACTCCTCGATCATCCGGGAATCCGAGGACTTGGGCGCCGGCGTCTTCGACCGGGACGGCCTCATGCTGGCGGAATCGGAGTCGACGCCGATGTTCATGGGCGCGATGCCGCGCATCGTCCAGAACGTCATCGAGCTGCTCGCCGGCGACATCGACGAGGGCGACATCATCTTCCACAACGACCCCTATTACGGGGCCACGCATTCGCCGGACTGCGCCATCGTGATGCCGATCTACCACCGGGACGAACTGGTCGGTTTCGCGGGCGCGTCGGCCCATCTGCTCGACATCGGCGGCGCCTATCCTGGGCTCAACATCAACGCGGTGGACATCTATGCCGAAGGCAACATTTACCGCGCCGTGAAGCTCGCGGTGAAAGGGGTGCGCCAGGACGGGCTCTGGAAGCACATCCTCGAGAACATGCGCACGCCCACGCCCAACGAGGGCGATATCCAGGCGATGATCGCGGCCTGCGAGCTGGCCAAGCGGCGCTACCTCGACCTGATCGAGCGCTATGGGCAGGCCGCCGTCGACGCGGCCGGCCAGCACTGGATGACCTATTCGGAGCAGATGCTCAGGCGCGAGATCGCGAAGATTCCCGACGGCGAGTACGAAACCGCGATGGGCTATCTCGACGACGACGGGGTCAACCGGGGCCGCAAGCTGCCGGTCAAGGTCAAGGTGATCATCGAGGGCGACGAGATCACCTACGACCTCACCGGCTCCAGCGACGAGGTGCCGACCGGCTACAACGTGCCCTTCGAAGGCACGACCTGCTCCGCCATGTCCTTCATCACGCGGATGATCTTCCTCGACACCGTGACCCACCCGGTCTACGTGCCGCAGAACGAGGGCATGACCCGGCCGATCAACGTCATCGCGCCCAGGGGATCGATCTTCAATCCCAAGTTCCCGCGCTCCTGCTTCGCCCGCTTCTGCCAGGTGCAGCGCGCCGTCGATCTGGTGCTCCGCGCGCTCGCCCCGGTGGTGCCCGAGAAGGTCACGGCAGGCAACTCGGCGCACCTGCACTTCATCTCCTACTCAGGCTTCGACGCGGACCAGGGCGAGTACTGGGTCTATCTGGAGGTCGACGAAGGCTCCTACGGGGGCCGCCCGGATCGCGACGGCATGGACGCCGTGGATTGCCTCATCGCCAACACCCGCAACAACCCGATCGAGGAGCTGGAGTGGCGCTTCCCGATCCGCACCGAACGCTACGAGCTGCGCAACGAGCCCTGCGCCGCCGGCAAGTGGCGGGGCGGCATCGGCATGGTGCGGGTCAACAAGATGCTGGTAGACACCATCGTCACCTGCGAGGGAGAGCGCCACGAATCCGACGAGCCCTGGGGCATCTTCGGCGGTATGGCGGGCCTGAACGCCTCCGTGGTGCGCAACCGGGGCGGCGCGGACGAAGAGGCGTGGCCCTCCAAGTTCACCGGCTTCCGCCTCGCCGCCGGCGACAGCATCGAGATCACGGTGCCGAACTCGGGCGGCTACGGCGATCCGCTGGAGCGCGAGCCGGCGCTGGTGCTCGCGGACGTGTTCGACGGCTTCACCACCATCGAACGCGCGCGGGACGACTACGGCGTGGTGATCGATCCGACGCAAATGCGGCTCGACGAGGAGGCGACCCGTCGGCTGCGCGCCGAACGATCCGGCGCAGCACGCCAGCCGGCACCGGCCTGAGCGACCGGGGCACCGGCGAGGCCGAGGCTATCCCGCCTGCGCCCGGCGTGTGATAAGACGGCGAAGCGCAAATCGATCGCACGATGCAGGGAGAGGACGCATGACGGGCGGGATTTCCGAGGCTTACGGCTCACTCGACGGCATGGGGCTCGCCGCCCTTATCAGACAAGGCGAGGTCTCACCGAGCGAGGTGCTCGAAGAGGCGATCCGCCGCGCCGAGGCGGTCAACGGCACGCTCAACTTCCTCACCTACAAGGCCTACGAGGAAGGCCGCGAGATGGCGGCCGACCCGGCGCTCCCCGACGGACCCTTCAAGGGCGTGCCCTGGCTCGTGAAGGAGATCGCGACCGACTGGACCGGCCTGCAGAACACCAACGCCTGCCCCTACTTCAAGGACATCGTGTCGACCAGCGACAACGAGCAGGTGAAGCGCGTCAAGAAGGCGGGCTTCGTGCTGCTCGGCAAGTCCAACTCGCCCGAGGCCGGCTGGGCGCTCTCCACCGAGCCCAAGATGTACGGCCCCACCGTCAACCCCTGGGACACGACGCGCACGCCCGGCGGCTCCTCCGGCGGCTCGGCCGCAGCGGTGGCGGCCCGCGTGCTGCCGCTGGCGGAAGCCAGCGACGGCGGCGGCTCGATCCGCACGCCCGCCTGCCATTCCGGCCTCGTCGGCCTCAAGCCCGCGCGCGGGCGCATCACCATGGCGCCGGGTGCGGACTTCTGGTACGGCGGCGTGACCTTCCTCTGCGTCACGCGCTCGGTCCGCGACACGGCGGCCTTCTTCGATACCGTCGGCGGCCCGCTCCCCGGCGACCCCTACTACGCGGTGATGCCGGAGACCCCCTACCTCGACGAGATCGGCAAGGACCCTGGCTCGCTCTCGATCGCCATGGTCACCGCTTCACCCGAGGGCTGCACCCCGGTTGACGCGGAGGTGCGCGAGGGGATCGAGAACACCGGGAAGCTGCTGGAGAGCCTCGGCCACCGAGTCACACCCGAGACAGCGCCTTACGACTTCTGGCCGCTCTACGACTGCTATATGCGGATCGGCGCGGTGGTCACGGCGGCCTGGTTCGACGGCTCTGCCGAGCTCGTCGACCACACCCTCAGGCAGGACGAGACCGAGAACCTCTACTGGACGACGATCCAGCGGGGCCGCGGCATCTCGGCGGTCGATCACCACAACGATGTCGCGCTGCTTCGCGCCATGTGCCGCGACATCGTGGGCCGCATGGCCGCCTACGATGCCTGGCTCTGCCCGGTGGTGCCGATGGTGCCGCGCAAGATCGGCTACTACGACATGTCGCGCGATTGCGACGATTACAACGCGAACATCATGGGGCCGGACTGCGCCTTCACCCAGCCCTTCAACGCCACCGGGCTTCCCGGCATCTCGTTGCCGCTGCACTGGACGGCGGACGGCCTGCCGGTGGGCTCCCAGCTGGTCGGGCGCGATCTTGACGAGGCCCTGCTGTTCCGCCTCGCCGGCCAGCTCGAACAGGCGCAGCCCTGGGCGGATCGCGTGCCCCCGGTCAATGCAGGCGCGTGATCGTTCCCTTCCACCGAATAGACGACACGACACCACAGGAGACCAAGACCCATGAGAAAATCACTCAGCCTGCTCACGGCGGCGGTTGCAGCGATGGCGCTGGCAACGTCGGCCCATGCCGAGACCCTCAAGGTCGGCATGATCACCACGCTCTCCGGCGGCGGTGCCGCGCTCGGCATCGACGTGCGCGACGCCTTCATGCTCGCCATCGAGCAAGCCGGCGCCGACATCGAGGTGATCGTGGAGGACGACCAGCGCAAGCCCGATATCGCCGTCCAGCTCGCCGACAAGATGGTCCAGAGCGACAAGGTCGATGTATTGACCGGCATCATCTGGTCGAACCTTGCCATCGCCGTCGTGCCGGCGGTGGTGCAACAGGGCAAGTTCTACCTCTCGCCCAACGCGGGGCCCTCGCTGCTCGCCGGTGAACGCTGCCACGAGAACTACTTCAACGTCGCCTGGCAGAACGACAATCTCGCCGAGGCCGCCGGCGGCTACGCCAATGACGCCGGCTACACCAACAGCTTCCTCCTCGCGCCCAACTATCCCGCCGGCCGGGACATGCTGACCGGTTACAAGCGCTTCTATAAGGGCGCCGTCGCCGACGAGGTTTACACCAAGCTGGGCGCGAACGAATACGCGGCCGAGATCGCGCAGATCCGGGCCTCGGGCGCCGACAGCGTGTACTTCTTCCTGCCGGGCGGCATGGGGATCGCCTTCCTCAAGCAGTATGCCCAATCCGGCCTCGACACCCCGCTGGTCGGGCCTGCCTTCTCCTTCGACCAGGGCATCCTGCAGGCCGTCGGCGAGGCAGCGATGGGCGTGAAGAACACCTCGCAGTGGAACAAGGACATCGACAATCCGACCAACAATGCCTTCGTCGAGAGCTTCCAGGCCGAATTCGGCCGCCTGCCTTCGCTCTACGCGAGCCAGGGCTTCGATACGGCCAACCTGCTGATCTCGGCCATGGGCAAGGCGAGCGTCTCGGATGCCGACGCGTTCCGCGACGCTCTCAGGGCGGCCGACTTCAAGTCCACCCGGGGCGACTTCGCGTTCGCATCCAACCACCACCCGATCCAGGACATCTACGTCCGCGAAGTGATCAAGGAAGGCGACGTCTACACCAACAAGACCGTGGCCGTCGCCATCACCGACCACGCCAACGCCTATATCGACGACTGCCAGATGTAGCCTGCGCGGGCAGGCGGAACGGGCCGCTCAGCGCGGCCCGCTCCGTTGCTCTTGGCGGTTCATGCCGTGGCAGACGACCGGTCTCTCTGACGACTCAATCCTTCCACGGGTTCAAGATGTCCACCCCCGCGGTCGCGAAGTCGGATTCGTTGCGTGTGACGATCGCGAGGCGGTGCCGGATGGCGGTCGCAGCGATGAGGCTGTCGATGGCAGGAACCGGCCTGGGCAGGCGGGCGGTCAGACGACCCCATTCCTCCGCGACGCCGGCATCCACCGGCAGGACCCGGTCCTCGAACCACGCAGGCAACGCCGTCTCGAGCCACATGGCGATCCGTGCGCGTCGGCGACCGTCTTCGAGCTTCTCCACACCCTTTCGAATCTCGCCGAGCGTCAGGACACTCACGAACAGCGCTTCCGGCGGTGCGGCGTCGAACCAGTCGCAGACGTCGCTCGACGGTTTCGGCTTGACCAGCTCGGAGAGCGCGCAGGTGTCGACGAGGAAGCTCACAAATCGATGTCGCGCGGCGGCGTTCGGTCGCGCTCGACGGTGAGCTCGATGCCGGCCAGCGGAGACGCTCGCATGAACGCGGTCAACGAGGGCTTTCGGCTGCGGAGACGATCGTAGTCGTTCGCGGAGAGCAGCACCGCCGCACGCCGCCCGCGCACGGTAATCGTCTGGGGCCCGGCCTCGTCGGCACCGCGCATCAACTCACTGAAGCGTGCCTTGGCTTCCTGCACCTGCCACGTCGCCATATCACGTGCTCCTGACCAGTCTGACCAGAGTGTCGGCAGGAAGCGCGTTCGACGCAAGCCCTACCTCGTCAGGCGCTCAAGATGGTAAGTGGATCACATGCGTCTGAAGTTGAACGCACGGGGACGGAGGGCCGCGAGCGACACGCGCACCGAGTCGCCGCCCGCCGAGCCCCTGGTGTGAACGGGTTACCGACTTGACCGCCTCGCTCATCGTCGAGCAGCTGCTGAACGGCCTGCAGTTCGGCGTCATGCTGTTTCTGATGGCGGCGGGTCTGACGCTGATCTTCGGCGTCATGGGCCTCATCAACCTCGCCCACGGCTCCTGACTTCGATGGTTGAATCACGTAAGTAGTTGATATTGGCCGGTTCTCATTTCCGGCTAGGCACTACACTCGGCATTTCTTCGAGCCCGGGCCGGGCTTCGCCGGCGCTCAGACGAGTTGGTACGGGGTGATCGTCAGGGGCAGCCCCATGGTTGCGTAGATCTGCTCGGCCGCCGGCGTCGGCTTCGACGGGATGACGTAGCGGTTGCCCGATTGCGCGCAGCGCAGGACCGAGCATTGGCGGTGGACGAGGGCGGAGCGGATCACTTCCGGGGACATCCGCCTCTTCTGGACGGCGACACGGTAGGCAAGGTGGCGGACGCAGGCGAAGGCCATGAAGGCGATGGCGATGTGGGCGCGGATCCGGTTCTCGTTCCAGTGCCAGATCGGCCGCACCTTCAGGTCGTGCTTGGTGATCCGAAAGCTCTCCTCGACCTGCCAGAGCCCGTGGTAGTGGGCCATCACTTCGGTGACGCTGGCGTCGCGCAGATTGGTGATGACGCCGGCGAGCCCGTCCCATCGCTCGGCCTCGGCGATCTTCTCCGGGTTCACCGTGAGCCGCGCGTCGCCCTCGACGGCGATGAAGCGCTTGGCGCCGTGATTGGAGAGCAGCTCCTTGGGATTGTCGCTGCGCTCCAGCTTGTCGAGCAGGCGCGCCACCGCCTGGCGGCGCTCGTGTGCGTCCTTGCGCGCGCGCTCGGGGCAGAAGACGACGATCAGGCGCCGGCCCTTGTGCTCCCATTCGCCGACCCGGCGGTTCTCCGATCCCTCGAGAGGACCATAGGCGTCCAGATCGAGAACCTTCTTCTTCAGCGCGGCCGGCAGCTTGCGCAGCCGGGCGCCGAGCACGTACTCGCCGCGGATGTCGTCCATGGCGTCGAGGTTGTCTGCGCTCAGCATGCCCCGGTCGGCCACACAGACCGTGCGCTCCACCTGGTGGCGGCGCTGCATGTCCTGCAGGACCGGGACCAGGCTCTTCCCCTCGTAGGTGGAGCCGGGGAAGACCTCGTAGCTGATCGGCAGCCCTTCGCGCGTCACCATCAGGGCCAGCAGGACCTGCGAGTCCCTGTGCTTGCCGTCCTTGCTGAAGCCGTGCTGGCGAAGCTCGTCCTCAATCGCGGTCTCGAAGTAGAGCGTGGTGCAATCGAAGAAGAGCACCGCCACCGGCTCCGGCAGCAGCGAGCGGCTCGCCTCGCCCACGCGCGTGCGCAGATGGTTGATCACGGGCGCGTCGAGCTGGTCCATCATCCGGTAGACCTTCTCGAGGGGAAGGCTCACGCCGAAGTCCTCCTCGAGCCGGCGCACGCTGCCCCGCTTGCTGTCGGGGTTGGCGATGCGTGCCATCACCACGTGGAACAGCGCGTCGTGCGAGGCGCGGTAGCGCGATCGCCGCAGCAGCCCGTCGAGGCCCAGCAGCCGGTACATCTCGCCGTAGACCTCGTGGATGCCCGTGATCAGCCGCTGCTCCTCTTCGAGTTGCTTGAGATCGACGGGAAGCTCTTGCTTGCCGTCCCCTTGGCGTCCGACGCGGATCACCTGGTCTGCGATCTTCTCGGGCGCGAACAGCAAGGGCTGGCGCTCGTCCTCCAGCTTCGCCTTGACGTACTCGCCGAGCTGCCTCAGGCGCTCCAGCTCGTCCTCGTCCATGGCCACGCCGATGTGGCGGACGATGCGCTGGCGGACCTTGCCGCCGTCGCGCACGGCCTCGACGAGCTGGACCGAGCGGCGCGGGCTGTTGGGGGTGGTCTTGATACGCACGAACATGGTGGGAGTGTAGCGCGGGGCGGGGATATCGACAATCCAATATATCCACTAGGCACTACAACGCGACTTGACCGCACCGCAACCGCTAAGTCATTGTCTTCGCTGAAATCTCCAGACGGGAGATCGGCCAGAATCAGGCCCAACCGTCGAAGTCAGGAATCCTTCCACGGGTTCAAGATGTCCACCCCCGCGGTCGCGAAGTCGGATTCGTTGCGTGTGACGATCGCGAGGCGGTGCCGGATGGCGGTCGCAGCGATGAGGCTGTCGATGGCAGGAACCGGCCTGGGCAGGCGGGCGGTCAGACGACCCCATTCCTCCGCGACGCCGGCATCCACCGGCAGGACCCGGTCCTCGAACCACGCAGGCAACGCCGTCTCGAGCCACATGGCGATCCGTGCGCGTCGGCGACCGTCTTCGAGCTTCTCCACACCCTTTCGAATCTCGCCGAGCGTCAGGACACTCACGAACAGCGCTTCCGGCGGTGCGGCGTCGAACCAGTCGCAGACGTCGCTCGACGGTTTCGGCTTGACCAGCTCGGAGAGCGCGCAGGTGTCGACGAGGAAGCTCACAAATCGATGTCGCGCGGCGGCGTTCGGTCGCGCTCGACGGTGAGCTCGATGCCGGCCAGCGGAGACGCTCGCATGAACGCGGTCAACGAGGGCTTTCGGCTGCGGAGACGATCGTAGTCGTTCGCGGAGAGCAGCACCGCCGCACGCCGCCCGCGCACGGTAATCGTCTGGGGCCCGGCCTCGTCGGCACCGCGCATCAACTCACTGAAGCGTGCCTTGGCTTCCTGCACCTGCCACGTCGCCATATCACGTGCTCCTGACCAGTCTGACCAGAGTGTCGGCAGGAAGCGCGTTCGACGCAAGCCCTACCTCGTCAGGCGCTCAAGATGGTAAGTGGATCACATGCGTCTGAAGTTGAACGCACGGGGACGGAGGGCCGCGAGCGACACGCGCACCGAGTCGCCGCCCGCCGAGCCCCTGGTGTGAACGGGTTACCGACTTGACCGCCTCGCTCATCGTCGAGCAGCTGCTGAACGGCCTGCAGTTCGGCGTCATGCTGTTTCTGATGGCGGCGGGTCTGACGCTGATCTTCGGCGTCATGGGCCTCATCAACCTCGCCCACGGCTCGTTCTACATGATCGGCGCCTTCGCCTGCGCCGCCGTGGCCGCCGCGACCGGCTCCTACTGGGTGGGGCTCGCGGCGAGCCTGGCCGCAGCCGCAGCCGCGGGCGCCCTCGTCGAGGTCGCCGTCATCCGCCGGCTCTATCGCCGCGATCACCTCGATCAGGTGCTCGCGACCTTCGCGCTGATCCTGGTCTTTTCCGAAGGCACGCGCTGGGTGTTCGGCTCCTTCCCGCTCTATCTCACGGTGCCCGATTTCCTGTCGGGGCCGGTGGCGCTCCCCGGCGGCCTCGATTACCCGCTCTTCCGTCTTGCGATCATCCTGGTCGGGGTGCTGATCGCGAGCGGGCTCTTTCTCCTGATCGCGCGCACGAGGCTCGGCATCCGCATCCGGGCCGGCGAGTCCGACCGGGAGATGATCGCCGCCCTCGGCGTCGACATCCGCAAGCTCTACACCACCGTGTTCGCCCTCGGCGCGGCGCTGGCCGGTTTCGCCGGCGCGCTGGTCGGCACGATCCAGTCGGTGCAGGTCGGCATGGGCGAGCCCGTGCTGATCCTCGCCTTCGTGGTCATCATCATCGGCGGTCTGGGCTCCATCGGCGGCGCGCTGCTGGGCGCGATCCTGGTGGGGTTGACCGACACGCTCGGGCGCTTCCTGCTGCCGGTCCTCTTCGACACCTTCATGGACTCGTCGAGCGCCAACAACGTCGGCTCGGCGCTTGCGTCGATGCTCATCTACATCCTGATGGCGCTGGTGCTGTTCCTGCGCCCGACCGGCCTGTTCGGCACGCGGGCGCACTGACGATGACCCGCGAGGCGGTCATCAGTCTCCTGATCGCGGCGGGCCTGCTTGCCGCGCCGCTGCTCGGCAACGCCTTCGACGAGCCCTTCGTCATCACGCTCGCGACCAAGGTGGCGATCCTGGGACTCGCCGGCACCGGCCTCAACCTCGCCCTCGGCTACGGCGGGATGGTCTCGCTCGGCCATGCGGCGTTCTTCGGCCTCGGCGGCTACGCGGCCGGCATCCTCGCGAGCCATGCGCTCAACTACGAGCCGCTCTTCACCGCGCCGCTGCACATCGAAGGCACGACCCAGATGCTGATCATCTGGCCCGTCGCCATCGTCGTCAGCGGCGCAGCCGCGCTGGTAATCGGCGCGCTCTCGCTCCGCACCACCGGCGTCTTCTTCATCATGATCACCCTGGCCTTCGCCCAGATGGTCTATTACTTCGCGATCTCGTGGCCGGCCTACGGCGGCGAGGACGGGCTCTCCATCTACATCAGGAACGAGTTTCCCGGCCTCAACACGCTCAACCCGCTCCATTTCTTCGCCGTCTGCTACGTGCTCCTCATCCTCGCGATCGGCTTCTCCTTCCTGCTCTCGCAGTCGCGCTTCGGGCTCGCGCTCAATGGCGCGCGCCAGAACGCAACGCGGCTCGCCACCGTCGGCATCAGCCCCTTCCGCGTGAAGCTCACCGCGTTCGTGATCTCGGGCATGATGGCGGGGCTCGCCGGCGCGCTCTACGCCGACCTCAACCGCTTCGTGAGCCCGTCGATGCTGTCCTGGCACACCTCGGGCGAGATCATGGTGTTCGTGATCCTGGGCGGCACGCGGCGGCTGTTCGGCCCGGTCGCCGGAGCCACGCTCTACATCGTGCTGGAGAATACGCTGGGCGACGTCAGCGAGCACTGGCTGCTCCTGCTGGGCGCGCTGCTGGTGGCGCTGGTGCTGTTCGCCCGCGGCGGCGTGATCGGCATTCTCGCAGGCCAACCGCGCCATGCCTGAGCCGATCCTCCAGACCGAGAAGCTGTCCAAGCGCTTCGGCGCGGTGGTCGCGAGCGACGCGGTGACGCTCGACCTCGTTCCCGGCGAGATCCATGCGCTGATCGGCCCCAACGGTGCCGGCAAGTCCACCGTCATCAAGCAGATCGCCGGCGAGATCCGCCAGGACTCGGGCTCCATCCGCTTCGCCGGCCGCGACGTCGACCGGCTGGACATGGTGACGCGCGCGAGGCTCGGGCTGGCGCGGACCTTCCAGGTCTCGTCCATCGCGCCGGAGTTCTCGGCGCTGCAGAACGTCATGCTGGCGGTCCAGTCGGTGGAGCGGAAGACCTTCCGCTTCGTCAAGCCGGCGCTCAAGGACGCCTCGCTCGCCGAGCAGGCGATGTCCCATCTCGTGCGCCTCCTGCTGGACGACAGGGCCGAGATCCGCGCGGGCGATCTGTCGCACGGCGAGAAGCGGGCGCTGGAGATCGCCATCGCGCTCGCGCTCCGGCCCAAGGCGTTCCTTCTCGACGAGCCCATGGCGGGCATGGGGCCGGAGAATACGGCGAAGCTGATCGAGATTCTCGACGGGCTGCGGGCGGAGGCCCCGATCCTGCTGGTCGAGCACGACATGGACGCGGTCTTCGCCCTTGCGGACCGTATCTCCGTCATCGTCTACGGCCGCATCATCGCGAGCGGCACGCCGGAACAGATTCGCGCCAACGAGGAGGTGCGCCGCGCCTATCTCGGGGACGAGGGACATGACGGCCCTGCTTGAGGTCGCGGGCGTCACCGCCTTCTACGGCACCTCGCAGGCGCTCTTCGGCGTCGACCTTGCCGTGGGCGAAGGCGAGGTGGTGGCGCTCATGGGGCGCAACGGCATGGGCAAGACCACCACCATCAGGACCATTTGCCGCATGATGCCGCACCGCGAAGGGCGCATCGCCTTCGCCGGCCACGACCTCGCGCGTCTGCCTTCGCACCGGGCGGCCTGGCTCGGCCTCGGGCTGGTGCCGGAAGGCCGGCGCTGCTTCCCGACGCTCACGGTGCGCGAGAACCTGATCGCCGCCGCCCGCCCGGGCCACTGGAGCGTGGACCGGGTCGTCGCGCTCTTCCCGCAGCTTGCGGAGCGCCGCGCCCAGAAGGCCAACACGCTCTCGGGCGGCGAGCAGCAGATGCTCGCCATCGGCCGCGCCCTGATGACCAATCCCCGGCTGCTCATCCTGGACGAGGCGACGGAGGGGCTCGGGCCCCTCATCCGCCGGGGAATCTGGTCGGTGATCGCGACGCTCAAGGAGGCCGGCCTCTCCATCCTGGTGGTCGACAAGTCGCTCGCGGCGCTCACCGCCGTCGCCGAGCGCTGCGTCATCCTGGAGAAGGGAGCCACCTGCTGGTCCGGCAAAAGCGCCGACCTCACGCCCGCGCTCACGGACCGATACCTGGGGGTCTGAGAGCGCAACGCCGGGGTCCGCCGAAGCGCTGCACCCGCACGATGCCGTCGAGCACACGCCGGCCGGCCATACGGGGAACGCCGCGCGAGACTGTCGGTGAAGGTGTCGGCGATACGGAATTCCATGGAGCGGTCAGTACGGCAATGGCGAATGCGCCGCGCGCCAGCGAGCCCGTTGCCCGTTACACCCGGAACACCTTCATCGCCTCGTCGCCGAGGTGGTTGATGACCTTGACGGCGATGCGGCCGGAGGCGGGCTTGGGGAAGGGGCGGGAGGTGTCGCTGTTCAGCGTCGCCCACGCGTCGAGGTCGATCTCCGCCTTCAGCGTCGTCTTGAGCGCCTTGTAGGGATCGTTCGCGCCCAGGAAGTAGGCGTGGCGGACGAAGAAACTCTCCTCGTTGTAGTCGGTGTCGACGAACCAGCAGGCGATGCCGTCGGCGCCGTCGCTCCGCACCTCGCCGGTGTTGGGGTGGAACACGTCCACGCCGTTGATCCGCACCCGGATGGCGTCGGCGCCGTCCTCCAGGATGTCGATATCGGGTTCGCCGAAGATGACGAAGAGGTTGCCCTTGCCGGTGTTCTTGAGGTCGCCGGCCATGTGCAGGTCGGCGTTCATGCGTGCCTTGAGCACCGGGATGCGTCCCAGCTTCTCGAACTCGGCGGCGTGGGCGTCGTAGCTGAAGGCGCAGGCGATCAGCACGTCGAAGCCGGCGTCGGCGGCCTCGCGCGCGGCCGCCACCAGGTCGGGCCGGGCGACGGTGCCGAACTCCGGCCCGATGAAGACGCCCGCGCGCCGCGTGGTGCCCGCCTCGCCGCCACCCTCCACGTAGCGCCCCTCGGCGCAGACGTAGTGGCCGGGCCAGGGCGTGAGCGCGGTGAAGGCGATGCGGTCCTCCCTGTGCGCCTGCTGCACACCCGCCGTCCTGAGGTTCTCCAGGATCATCTCGGTGAAGTTCGGCGCCTCGCCGTAGCCGAGCTTCTGGTCGGCGAGCGCGGAGAAGAGCTCGTCGTCCTCGTCCACCGCCAGCATCCGGTGCGGCGCGAGGCTCTCCACCGTGAAGGGGCCGGCGACGCGCATGCGCGCGTTGTCGACATAGGGCTTGTCGTAGAGATACTCGTGGTCCGCCTTGGCGGCGATGGAGGCGTCGATCGCCGCCTGCCGGGCGATGCGCGCCTCCCACCACCCGGCGTGCGCGGCCGTGGCATCGGCGAGCCAGCCCTCGCCGGCCTCGCGCGGGATTTCCCACTCCTCCCACGCCTCGCCGAGGGCGGCGTTGATCTGGGCGCGGAGGGGTTCCAGTGTCTCCTGCCAGCGCTCCCAGATCACGTCGATCTCGGCATTGTTGGCGATGGATTTCAGGGTGATGTGCGGCACGCGCTCATAGACGAAGCCCTGCCGGATGTCGCCGCCGGTGGGCGCTTCCGAGGGCGCGCGCTGCGTGATCTCGGCTTCCTTCTTCTGCCCCTCGGGGCTGTCGGCGAGCAGATACCAGGGGTAGCGCGCGCCCATGATGCGCGCCCGTGCCAGCGCGAGCGCCACGCGGGAGGTGTCGATGGTGATCCAGCGCCGAAAGCGTTCGGTCACGCAGTGATGAGAGTGGTGGATTCAACGATTGAGTGTTCGCTTCCAGTCCTTGCGGAGGGGCCGCAACCAGACGTCCTTTTTCGGCTGGGCTCGCTTCGTATGCCTGTCATGGCGTCCTCTTCCCTGGGTGGTGCCGACCCGCGTCCAGCCCGAGGCCTTGTAGACGGCGCCGGTGTAGCGCGGGGTCTCGACGAAGGTCTCGATGAGCACGGGCGTGGTGTTGTAGCGCTCGGTCCAGTCGGCGGGCAGGCGCCGACGCACGATGGCAAGGATGTGCGAGCCGAGGTTGGGGATCTCGATCCACGGCAGGATCAGGAAGCGCGGATTGTCGACCACCAGCGGCAGGTTCTTCTCGCGCAGCTCGGGCGTCCATCCGATGAAGTCGTCGCGCGGGGCGAGCTTCCAGGCGGCGGTGGAGAAGCCGAGCATGGCCAGCGGCCAGCCGTTCCGATCATGGACGGCGTAGCGCATCTGGGCGCCGACCAGGGGCTTGTATCCGAGATAGTGATAGCGGGCGACGAACTCGTTCCAGAGCTTCCCTTCGCGGGTGTTGCGCACGACGGTGCGGAAGTCGAGGGGCCGAACCTCGTCGAGGGCGGTCGGCGCGGGGAACAGCGGCGGCTCGGTGTCGGGTCCGAAGACGATGGGCTTGGGCCGGCCCTGTTTGCCCCTCGGCGGCGGCAGCTCGATCACGCCGTCGCGGTGCATGGCGAGCATGGTCACCTTGGCCATCATGTCCTTGAGGCCGCCGTCGGGCTTGAGCCAGCGGGTACGCCGGCAGAACTCCCTCGCCAGGTTGGCGCGGGTCGGCGGCGGATCGGCGGCGATCAGGGCGCGCAGCAGCGCCATCTCGTCGGCGGTGAAGTCGCGCCCGTAATAGCGGCACTCGACGACGCCGGTCATTCCGGCGTCATGAACTCGCGCCTGCGCTCCTCGGTCATCGTCCAGGGCAGCCACGGCGACAGGTCGTCCGGTGGCTGGCCACCGTTCTCCGCGCAGGCTTCGAGCCACGCCTCCAGCCAGCGCAGGACGACGATGCCGTTCATCGAGAGCGTGCCGAAGACCGAGTACATCGTCGACGTGAGGTCGGCGCCGTCCTCGCTGTCCGAACCGAAGCATAACCGGCGCCCGATAACGGCCTTCCGGAACTCGCGCTCCGGGAGGTTGTTGTCCATGGGGACCTGGGGATTGTCGACGAAGACGCTCAGCCCCTCGCGATGCTTGAGCAGCGAGCGCAGCGCCTTGCCCTGGCGCGCCTTGTCCGGCAGCCCGGCCAGCTCCGCTTTGCCCTGTACGAACAGATCCTCGACGGCCTTCTTCAGCGGGGCATGTGCCGCGTCGAACGCCGGTGACTGGCGTTCGAGAGCGAGAGCGGGATCGTAATGCTTCAGCCGCTCCTTGTTCAGTCGGAAGACCGACGCGAACCGCTCGATCCATCCCTCGCACCATTGCCTCAGCTTCACCTGGCCGGCGGCGCACTCGATGAAGTCGCGCCTCTGGTGGATCCAGCACCAGCACAGGATCACCTTGCCGTCGAGCTCGCGCGCCATCTTCACGTAGGCGACGTAGCGGTCGCAGACCAGGAACACCGTGCCCTTGACCGAACCGAACAGCTTCATCGCGGCCTCGGCGCTGCGCGAGGGGTCGATGCGGTAATAGACGGCATCCTTGCCGACCGAGATCCACAACCACGCGCGCCGCGAACCGCCGGTCTCGCCCAGCGCCTGGATGCGCCAGCCGGTCTCGTCTCCGTGGCGCACCGCCATCCCGTTCTGGTGGGCGAGGATCGCCTCGGCGAGCGGCGCGAACAGCGGCAGGAAGCGGCGCACGCTGCTCGCCATCGTCCCCGGCGCGATCGGCAGTCCCTGGTCCGCCATCCATGCCGCAACCCGGCGCAGGGGCCTGTGGCAGGCGAAGCGCTCGTAGAGGATGCGCGCCCAGACGCTGACCCCGTAGGGCGTCCTGGGGAACAGCCGAGCCGGCGGGGGCGCGATCGCCTCCAGCGCCGAGGACGCGCACTCGCAGCTCCGGCGGTAGCGCGGGCGCACGATCCTGCGGATATGGGCCTTGACCGCGATCTCGATGACCGACGAGGCATTCTCGCCGTTGGCGATATAGGGCTTGCCGCAGCACGAGCAGATCAGCGCGTCCGGCGGCGGCTCCCGCCGTTCCTCCTTCTCCTTGAGCGCGGGCCGCGGGGTGCGGCCGTGGCCGGGCGCGCCGCGCTGCTGGCCGCGCTTGCGCTCCGAGCGCGGCTTGTCCTGCTTCTCGCTCTTGCCCCCGAAGACGGCCTTCGACAGGACCGCCCTGGACGAGCGGAGTTGGACGATCCGGCCTTCCAGGCTCGCGGTCAGAGCCCGAAGCGCCTTTATCTTCTTGCCCAGTGCAGCGTTCGTCTCGCGCAGCCGGGCGATCTTCTTGTCCTGCCGGCCGTTCGCCTTGCGCTGCCGGGCGATCTCCTCGTGCAGCGATTCGATAGTCCTGTTCCGAGCGCGCACTACCTTGAAGATCGCGGACAGCAGGGGACGCTCGGCAAGCTCGGCCTCCAGCTTCTCGTTCTTGATGGCCGCCGTCCTCACGGCCACGTTCAGATGGAAGATGCGGTTCTCCAGCACCTGGATGCGGTCCCTCTGGTCGCAGAAGGCGGCCAGACACTGGCGCAAAAAACCGACCTCGGCGGTCATCTTGCGGGCAGTCTTCTTGAGGTCCGGCAACGGTTCCAACTGGCGGCGCAGCCGACGGGCCTCCCGGTTCAGCCGACGGGTCTCCCGGCTGAGCGTGCCGACTTCGCCGCGCAACGCCCTGATCGTGTCCTTCTGCTTGCGTGCGCGTTCCAGCGCCTTGCGAAGCTGGGCGCTCGCTCTGCCAGCCGGCGAAGGCTTTGCCGCTCGTTTCAACCGGCGACGGAGCGCCTCGACCTTCCTGCGCAGCGCCGCGATCTCGTCGTTCTGCCCCTGCGACCGCTCCAGCGCCTTGTTCAGCCGGGCGTTCTCCCGGGTCAGGGTATCGACTTCCCCGCGCAGTTCCTCGATCGCGGCGTCGCCGGGCTTCGGCGTCTTCAAGGCTTCGCGAAGTTCGAAGACTTCCATGCGCAGCGACACGATCGTGCTGCGCTTGCGCGTATCGACACCGGATTCCGAAAGCAGCTTCTCCAGCCGCGCTGCTTCCGACTGGTGGAACAGCGCGTCCTTGGCCGCGCGCCGGACCTCCTTCACCTCCTCGTTGGCCGCCTTGAGCTTGTTCCGGTTCTTGTCGAGTTGTGTGTTCAGTTGGCCCGCTCGGGAACGGGCAGTCCTCTCCGCCACAAGCAACTCTGCGACGCGCGCTTCCGCTGCGTCCGCCCGAGCCCGCTCCGTCTCCGCTCGCGCCTGCGCCTGCTCGTACAGAGACCGCCAGTCGCGCGGCTCCGGCGTCGCCATGGGCGGCGACCAGAGCCCGCCGTCCGCCTCGGTCAGCGTCGGGATCGCCCCGAAATCCTCGTCGCGCATCGCCATGCGCGCGACGATATCGAATCGTCGTTGGCGTTACCAGTGTCTTGTTGAGGGTGCCGAAAATGACCTCAGCCCATTCCATCACTGCGTCGGCACCACCCAGGGAAGAGGACGCTATGACAGGCATACGAAGCGAGCCCAGCCGAAAAAGGACGTCTGGTTGCGGCCCCTCCGCAAGGACTGGAAGCGAACACTCAATCGTTGAATCCACCACTCTCATCACTGCGTGACCGAACGCTTTCCCAGCGCCGGCCCCACTGCTCGGCGACGAAGGCTGTGGTGCCGGAGCCACAGGTCGGGTCTAGCACCAGATCGCCGGGGTCGGTGGTCATGAGAATGCAGCGTTCAACGACAGAACGATTTGTCTGGACCACGTAGACTTTTGGATCTGCAAAGCCCGATGTAACGGTATCAGTCCAGAGATTGGATTGAGGAAAGATTCTAAAGTCGTTCAGAAACCTAACGTATCTGAGCGTGCTCCCGACAAAAATCATTCGTCTTGCCCGCGCCATACGCGTCAATCCGACTGCATCTGTCTTGAAAGTTCCTTTATTCACTTGAAAACGCTTTCCCTCATAGCTGAATTCGCGAACGTCTTCACCCTGTGCGGGTCTTTGGCTCGTAATGTTGTCGTGCGAAAAAATCTTCAACGAATTGCTCTTTACGTCTAACGCATCCCAGTCATCAAGTGTTAAGCGCGTGCCATCAGAATTTTCGCCGTAGCTATACTGCGTTGCTCCTGAACTTCCCGGCTTCTTAACCTGGAATTGTGGTCGGAATTTCAATGTTTCTGATTTCTTATACCAAAGAAGCAAATCGTACACACCGGAGAGCATCTCTGAAGAGGTCGAGGAAGTCTTCTGAAACGAAATCTGCGAAACAAAGTGATCCTCTCCAAATACCTCATCCATCAAAGCCCGCACGCGGTGGACGTTCTCGTCGCCGATCTGCACGAAGACGGAGCCGCTCTCCGTCAGCAGGTCGCGGGCCACGGTCAGCCGATCACGCAGGTAGCTCAGGTAGGAGTGGATGCCGTCGCGCCAGGTGTCGCGGAAGGCCTTCACCTGCTCCGGTTCGCGCGTGATGTGGTCGGACTTGCCGTCCTTCACGTCGCGGCTGGTGGTGGACCACTGGAAGTTGGAGTTGAAGCGGATGCCGTAGGGCGGGTCGATATAGATGCACTGCACCTTGCCGCGCAGACCCTCGCGCTCCGCCAGCGACGCCATCACAGCCAAGCTGTCGCCGAGGATCATGCGGTTCGACCAGTTGGCGTCGTGGCGGTAGAACTCGGTGCGCGCGGCGCCGTCGGGCAGGCCGTTGAAGTCGGCGAAGAGGTCGGGCGTGGTGGGCGCCTCCTCCTCCCGCCGTTCCTTCGTTTGGCGCAGCAGGTCGTCGATCAGGACCTTGGGGTGCACCTTCTCCTGGATGTAGAGCGGCGGCGCCTGGACGACGAGATCGGCGGCGTCCTGCTCGTCCTTGCCGCGCCAGACGAGCTGCGGGTCGAGGTCGCGGTTGCGGCGCTCGTAAGCCACGCGGACCGGCGCCTTGTCCTCGTCGGCCATGACGGGGTGGTATTCCGCGGTCGGGATATTGCGCCGCGCCGCCTCTCCGTGCGTGAGCGTCTCGACCGACTTGGACTTCTTCCGCTTCGCCATTTACTCGCTGTCCGTCCTCTCTAACAGCTCTCGTAACGCCACCAGCAGCGCGGGAACGTCGTTGCACACGATGTCCCATACGATGTCGTTGTCGATGCCCAGATACCCGTGAATGAGACGGTTGCGCGTCCCGATTATGCTTCGCCACGGAATCTCCGGATGCGCGTCGCGGACCGATTCAGGGATCTGGGTCGCCGCCTCGCCGATGAGCTCGAGGTTGCGCAAGGTGGCGTCGTAAGGCATGGGGCTCGTAACGAATGCCACCTGGTCCAGCCCAGCAGTGTAGTCTCGAACCCTTCCGCAGAAGTCGATCATGTCTTCGACGTAGAAGCGCCAACCCCGCGCATCCCGCTCCGGCTCAGACATGAATCGCCTCGCGTTCGACATAGGGACGCAGCTCCCGGCGTAAAGCGTCGTCCGTCACCAGATCGACGGAACGACCCAGCAGGTCCTCGATATAGAACTGTGCGCCAAAGTAGCGTTTCGAGGTCGCGCGCCCGTCGAAACGGACCAGGATATCGACATCGCTGTCATCGCCCGCCCGGTCGCGGGCAAAGGAGCCGAACAGGGCGAGATCGGCGACGCCGAAGCGCTGCGCAAGCGTCGCCTTGTGCGCCCGCAGCAGCGCGAGAACCTCGTCTCTGCTCACCGGCCCTTCCTCGCCTTCGCCGACCCGGACTCAAGCGCCACAGCTCAACCGAGCCTGGTCGAGCGCAGCGGCAGAGCCTGGGTCTCCAACGTCGAGAGATCGAGGCGCCGGGACGCGTGGTCGATGTCGAAACCCACGACTTCGCCGTCCCCGTCGAGGTCGACGTTCAGGCCGTCCGAGACCTCACGGGTTTCCACCCCCGGCCCCGTCTTGAACTCGACATAGAGACTATCGGTCTCGGGATAGTAGTGCAGTTTCACTCCTGGCCCCTTTTGAATCCGAGAGTGGGTCGCCATCATTCGGCAGCATCTGCGAGAAGGAAACCGCGGACAAGCTCGTCGAACCCGGCCTCGAACTCGTAGGCGTCCGTGAATTCGGCGAAGGCCCAGCGGCCGAAGGTGCCGAGAGCGTTCACGCCCGGCACCCAGTAGGTCTCCATGGTCGCCTTCTTCACCTTCGCGTCCTCGCCGCGGTAGCCCTTGATCTCGACGATCAGGTGCAGTGGGTCGTCGTCGCCCCGGCCGTCGTCCACCAGCACGATGAAGTCGGGAATGTAGGTGCGCGCCTCGCCGCCGAGCCGGTACGGCACCTCCAGCCCGAGACCGTGGTTCTTGACGTAGGCGCGGACGCGGGGGTGTCCCTCCACGGAGAGACAGAATTTCGCCTCCCAGTCACTGTCGCAGACCACGAAGTCGATGTGGCAGTACCGCGCGTCGGTCTTGCGGACCGTTCTTGAAGTCGTGAAGCGGACATGCCTCGTTGAGCCGGTAGAATTGTAGGGATCGAGCACGGCCTTGACCGCGCGCTCGCCCACGTGGCGCTCGACGATGCCTCGCGTGATGCGCTCGCACGCCATATCCGCGAGTGAGAGATACATGAGCTGCGCCGGGTAGGTGCCGCCCTTGCAGACGAGGTGATCGTCGAGCCACTGCCGCGCGACGCGCTTGAGCTGGCCGAACAGGTGAAGCTTCGGCTCCTCGCCCGGGTCACGCCACTTCGTCTCCAGCAGCCGCTTCGTCAGATGAAACAGCAGGGTTGAGCGGCGCAGATCGCCCGTGTGAATCAGGTTGAGATTCACCCCCTCGCCGATGATGCCCTGGTTGCGGGTGACGGAGGGGGCCCTGACGAGGTCGGGCGTCAGCACCAGCGTGTCGTCGGCAGTGAAAGTCGCCTGCAGACGTTCCTCCGGTAGCTCGACACGGTAGCCCTGGACGCGGGGGAAACGAATTTCGCAAGCGTCACGCTCCGGCGTGATTGCCTTGACCTGCACGGTCGGGTGGGGCGGCTGCGGCTTGGCGACCACGGGCTTCGCCGTGAAGTCGAAGGGAATGCCCAGCACGTCGGCATACTCGACAGGAAACAGATTGTCGTCGCTCAGCTCGTAGGACTTCCGGCGAAGCGCGCGGCCCACGGCCTGCTCGCACAGAAGCTGCGTGCCGAAGGCGCGCACGCCGAGCACGTGGGTGACGGTGTTGGCGTCCCACCCTTCCGTCAACATCGAGACCGAGACGACGCACCGGATCGTCTCGCCCAGCTGATCTTTCTTGCCGACGGTATTCATGACCTCGCGCAGCAAGTCCTGGTCCGAAATGTTATCGCCGGCGCAAATGTCGCCAGAACGCTGTATCCGTTCGCGGCGAAAGCGGTCGATCTCGTCAGCCGCCATGGCACGAAAGTTCCGGTCGAGTGCCTCACCGGACTCGAGTTGCGTGCTGTCGATCAGGAGCGTGCGGGGGCGGGGGATCGCGTTGCCGTAGTCGTCGAAATTGCGGAACAGCTCAAGGCGGCCGTTCTCCAGAGTCGTGGAACCGTCCGGGTTCTCCCTGTGGAAGCCGGCGATGTAGTCGTAGATCAGCTTCGAGGTAGACGTGTTGTTGCAGACCACGATGAAGCAAGGCGGGACCTCGATGCCTGCCTTCTGCCAGAGCTTGAAGGTCTTCTCATAGTGTCCGTAGAGGGCTTCCAACGCCGTCTGCAGGGTTACAGGAATCTGCAAGGGGTCGAGGTTGGAAGCCTTGCCGCGACCCTTCTTCGGCATGTCCTTGCGGATATGTTCCCACAAGTTGCGGAACGTCGGCATTTCGTCCGTCGAGATATTGTCGTCGACGGGCACGCGGGGCAGCTTGACGATGCCGCACTCGATCGCGTCCATGAGTGAAAAATCGCTCATGGTCCAGGGGAAGAGCGTCCCTTCCGCGTAGCCGGAGCCGCGCAGGAAGAAGGGCGTCGCCGAGAGATCGACCACGCGGTTGAGGCCGAGTCTCTGGCCCACCGCCTCCAGCCCGGAGATCCAGAGCCTCGCGGCCTCGCGGTTCTTCTCCGCCTCCTTTCGGTCCTCGCCTTTCAGGTCGCCTTCGTCGTCCTCGCCCGGCTTCTCGCGGTAGCAGTGGTGCGCCTCGTCGTTCAGCGCGAGGACGTTCTTCATGCCCATGAGCCCGGGCATGACCCGCTGGAGCATCTGTCCTTCGCTCTCGGTCGACTTCAGGTCGGGACCGCGACCCTGGAGCAGGGCCCGGCCGCCCTTGGAGACCTCCAGCGTCTCGCGGCGCTTGAATGCGTGAAAGTTGGTGATGACGATCTTCGCCCGCTCGAGATCGCCCAGCATGTCGCCCGGCACGAGCTCCCGGCTCTGGTAGTAGCTGTCCGGATCGTTGGGTTGAAGCACCCGGAGGCGGTCCTTGATGGTGATGCCGGGGGTGACGACCAGGAAACCCCGCGTGAAGCGCCGGCTGTTAGGGCGGCGGACCGCATTGATCGTCTGCCACGCGATGAGCATGGCCATCACCGTGGTCTTGCCGGCGCCGGTGGCGAGCTTCAGGGAGAGTCGCGCCAGATCGGGGTTTGCCTCGTCGTTCGCCCTCTCGAGGTGTTCCAGAAAGCGCCGCCCGGCGTTGCCTAGCGTGGGCGCAACCTCGGTGAGCCAAATCACCGTCTCCACCGCCTCGACCTGGCAGAAGAACGGGCGGATGTCGTTGAACCGGTGGTGGCGCCAGTGATGCAACAGCCGGGCCGTCTCCGGAGTCACCCGCCACTGCCCCTGATCCGGCAGCCCGCGCAAGCGATCGACGGCATTGCGGACGCTGTTGATGGTCTGCGCCAGCTCGTACTGCTGGCCTTCGGTCGCGACTCGCTGCGCCTCCGCGTCGAAGACAAGCGCCTGCTGCGCGCCCTTGCCCCTCTTCGGCTTGGGGATCGGCGTGATGAACGAAACTCGCCGCCGCCGTTCGAGGATGCGGTTGGTGGGCTGACCGCTCTGGTCAAGCTCCCAGTGCTGCGAAGGGTACTCGTAAGGTGAATTGAGGATCGGGCGGTCGAAGAACCGGTCGCCTACGTCCATGTCGATCTGCCGTCCCGGACTGCAAAGGCTGGAGCTTCGGAGTCACGGACTCCAGCGGTTGCAGGCTAACGCAGGGCCAAGGTCCATTCTAGGTCGTCCACTCGCATGCGCATGAGTCGGCCTTGGGCCTTCGACTTACTGATCCAGTGGCATGCAAAATTCCTTCGAATTTTGTACCGAACCGATCCATGACGAATTGAATGGTCCAGCTGCGGCCGCGATGCGAGACGAGCCCTTCAATCCTCGCTGTCTTTCGCTCGACCTGGAGGTCGGCAAGGAAGATGCCGCATCCACGTCTTCGGGGCGGTGCGCGGCGAAACAGGCCACGGGTACCACGGCGGCGGATCGGCATCGCAACTAACAAGGCTCGATGCGCTCGCCGATGGCGTCTCCTTCGTTCTCGGTCACAACCTGATCGAATTCGACCTGCCCTACCTCAGGGCGGCAAAGCCCGACCTGCGGCTGCACGACCTGCCGGTCATCGACACGCTGCGGCTCAGTCCGCTGGCCTTTCCGCGCAATCCTTACCACCTCCTGGTCAAGCACTATCAGGATGGAAGTCTCTTGCGCGGGCGCATCAACGACCCCGAACTCGATGCCCGCCTCGCGCTGGAAGTCTTCGGCGAGCAGCGCGAGGCGCTTGGAAAGGCCGATCCAGACCTGCTAACCGCATGGCACTGGCCGACCACGCCCAAGCCCGACGGCGTGGACCGCGCCCTCGACGATTTCCTTTCGGACACTCGGGGGGCGCATCGGCCCGCCGACGTCGAGGCCCAAGTGGCGATCGGCCGCCGACTGAAGGGCACCGCCCGCGCCACCCACGCGCGCGAGTTGCTGATAGACACAGTAACGACGGGCTGGGCGCTGGCTTACGCGTTGGCCTGGCTCTCGGTCGCCGGCGGCGATTCGGTCATGCCGCCCTGGGTGCGCCACCAGTTCCTGACTTCGATGGTTGAATCACGTAAGTAGTTGATATTGGCCGGTTCTCATTTCCGGCTAGGCACTACACTCGGCATTTCTTCGAGCCCGGGCCGGGCTTCGCCGGCGCTCAGACGAGTTGGTACGGGGTGATCGTCAGGGGCAGCCCCATGGTTGCGTAGATCTGCTCGGCCGCCGGCGTCGGCTTCGACGGGATGACGTAGCGGTTGCCCGATTGCGCGCAGCGCAGGACCGAGCATTGGCGGTGGACGAGGGCGGAGCGGATCACTTCCGGGGACATCCGCCTCTTCTGGACGGCGACACGGTAGGCAAGGTGGCGGACGCAGGCGAAGGCCATGAAGGCGATGGCGATGTGGGCGCGGATCCGGTTCTCGTTCCAGTGCCAGATCGGCCGCACCTTCAGGTCGTGCTTGGTGATCCGAAAGCTCTCCTCGACCTGCCAGAGCCCGTGGTAGTGGGCCATCACTTCGGTGACGCTGGCGTCGCGCAGATTGGTGATGACGCCGGCGAGCCCGTCCCATCGCTCGGCCTCGGCGATCTTCTCCGGGTTCACCGTGAGCCGCGCGTCGCCCTCGACGGCGATGAAGCGCTTGGCGCCGTGATTGGAGAGCAGCTCCTTGGGATTGTCGCTGCGCTCCAGCTTGTCGAGCAGGCGCGCCACCGCCTGGCGGCGCTCGTGTGCGTCCTTGCGCGCGCGCTCGGGGCAGAAGACGACGATCAGGCGCCGGCCCTTGTGCTCCCATTCGCCGACCCGGCGGTTCTCCGATCCCTCGAGAGGACCATAGGCGTCCAGATCGAGAACCTTCTTCTTCAGCGCGGCCGGCAGCTTGCGCAGCCGGGCGCCGAGCACGTACTCGCCGCGGATGTCGTCCATGGCGTCGAGGTTGTCTGCGCTCAGCATGCCCCGGTCGGCCACACAGACCGTGCGCTCCACCTGGTGGCGGCGCTGCATGTCCTGCAGGACCGGGACCAGGCTCTTCCCCTCGTAGGTGGAGCCGGGGAAGACCTCGTAGCTGATCGGCAGCCCTTCGCGCGTCACCATCAGGGCCAGCAGGACCTGCGAGTCCCTGTGCTTGCCGTCCTTGCTGAAGCCGTGCTGGCGAAGCTCGTCCTCAATCGCGGTCTCGAAGTAGAGCGTGGTGCAATCGAAGAAGAGCACCGCCACCGGCTCCGGCAGCAGCGAGCGGCTCGCCTCGCCCACGCGCGTGCGCAGATGGTTGATCACGGGCGCGTCGAGCTGGTCCATCATCCGGTAGACCTTCTCGAGGGGAAGGCTCACGCCGAAGTCCTCCTCGAGCCGGCGCACGCTGCCCCGCTTGCTGTCGGGGTTGGCGATGCGTGCCATCACCACGTGGAACAGCGCGTCGTGCGAGGCGCGGTAGCGCGATCGCCGCAGCAGCCCGTCGAGGCCCAGCAGCCGGTACATCTCGCCGTAGACCTCGTGGATGCCCGTGATCAGCCGCTGCTCCTCTTCGAGTTGCTTGAGATCGACGGGAAGCTCTTGCTTGCCGTCCCCTTGGCGTCCGACGCGGATCACCTGGTCTGCGATCTTCTCGGGCGCGAACAGCAAGGGCTGGCGCTCGTCCTCCAGCTTCGCCTTGACGTACTCGCCGAGCTGCCTCAGGCGCTCCAGCTCGTCCTCGTCCATGGCCACGCCGATGTGGCGGACGATGCGCTGGCGGACCTTGCCGCCGTCGCGCACGGCCTCGACGAGCTGGACCGAGCGGCGCGGGCTGTTGGGGGTGGTCTTGATACGCACGAACATGGTGGGAGTGTAGCGCGGGGCGGGGATATCGACAATCCAATATATCCACTAGGCACTACAACGCGACTTGACCGCACCGCAACCGCTAAGTCATTGTCTTCGCTGAAATCTCCAGACGGGAGATCGGCCAGAATCAGGCCCAACCGTCGAAGTCAGGACACAGTAACGACGGGCTGGGCGCTGGCTTACGCGTTGGCCTGGCTCTCGGTCGCCGGCGGCGATTCGGTCATGCCGCCCTGGGTGCGCCACCAGTTTCCCGGAAGCCGGGCGCCTCGTGCGACGGCTGCGGGACACGGCCTGCACCGACGCGGCCTGCGGCTGGTGCCGGGAGCGGCACGACGCTCGCAAGGAGCTGAAGCGCTGGTTTCCCGGTATCGACGATTTCCGCCCGGAGCCAACCTGCGACGAGGGGCGCCCCATGCAGCGGGCTATCGTCGAGGAGGTCATGGCCGGCAGGCACGCGCTCGGCACACCTTCCACCTGCACCTCAAGGAGCCGAATGGCGGTTCACCCATCGCAATGCCGACAAACACAAATCCCTGCTACGCTACCGTTGACAAGCCCACTCAGCTAGGCAAGACCCGATTAAGCAACAAATGTGGCGGATGGGGTGGGATTCGAACCCACGAGGGACTCGCGCCCCTGCCGGTTTTCAAGACCGGTGCCTTCGACCGCTCGGCCACCCATCCAGGGCGCGATACCATCAGTCCACGGGTCTTCGTTCAAGCCGGAAACGACGGCGCTCGGCGTCTTGGCTAATCGACGCTCTTCTGTGCTATAGGGCGCCACAGCCGCTCCGGCTCCGGAGCGCTTTACGATTCTAGGATTGGCCGGGGGCGCGCGGGCGTGGCGGAATTGGTAGACGCGCGTGGTTTAGGACCACGTGGCTAAGGCCGTGGGGGTTCGAGTCCCTTCGCCCGCACCATCGCCGGTGGAGCCCGCGCCCGCGCCTCGATGGGCGCCCAAGGGCCAAGCGGAGTACGACATGAGTGCTATGCCATGCAGGTGACGGAAACCCTCTCCGAGGGGCTGAAGCGTGAGCTCAAGGTGACGGTGCCGGCGGCCGATCTCGAATCCGAGGTCGAGGGCAAGCTCGACGAGCTGCGCAAGACCGTGACCATGAAGGGCTTTCGGCGCGGCAAGGTGCCGCTCTCGATCGTGCGCCGCCGCTTCCAGCCGCGCGTGCTGGGCGAGGTGCTGCAACAGACGATCGAGACACGCTCGCGCGAGGTCCTGGAGGAGCGCGCGCTCCGCCCGGCCGAGCAGCCCGAGATCCAAATCACGGCCTACGACGAGGGCAAGGATCTCGAGTTCACCATGGGCATGGAGGTCTTGCCGACCATCGAGCTCGGCGATTTCTCCGACCTTACCGTCACCCGGCTCAAGGCCGACGTGACCGACGACACGGTGGAGGAGGCGCTTGGCCGACTCGCCGAGGCCGAAAAGCGTTTCGAGCCGGTCGAGACGCCGCGGCCGGCCCAGGAAGGCGACCAGCTTCTGGTCGACATCGCGGTCGAGGTCGACGGCGAGCCTTCGCCTGAGCGGAGCGGCACGGACGTGCCGCTGGAACTCGATCCCGAAGCGCTCCTGCCCGAAATGAGGGAGCAGCTCGTCGGTGCTCAAGCGGGCGAGGAGCGCGAAGTGACCGTCGCGCCCGAGACACCCGAGTCGGAAGCCGGCGAGCAGGATGAGCCCGCGGCGGCAGCGCCGGCGACCGTCTTCAAGATCACGGTCAAGGAGGTGCAGGAGCGGCTGCCGACCGCGCTCGACGACGCCTTCGCCGAACGTCGGGGCGCGGAGAACCTGGACGAGCTGCGTGGCGTGGTGCGGGGGCAGATCGAGCAGCAGTACGAGCAAGCCTCCCAGGCCCGTCTCAAGCGCTCGCTGCTCGATGTCCTCGATGAGCGCTACAAGTTCGACGTGCCGCCCGGCATGGTCGAGCGTGAGTTCGACGCCGTCTGGCAGCAAATCGAGAACGACGCGAAAAGGGCCGAGGCGGAGATCGCCACGATCCTCGATCAGCCGGAAGAGGAAGCGCGGGAGGAGTTTCGCAGGATCGCCGAGAGGCGGGTGCGCCTCGGTCTCCTGATCGCGGAAATAGGCGGGGCCAACGACATTTCGGTCGAGCAGGAGGACCTGCTCCGTGCCGCCATGACGAGCGCCCGCGGGCACCCCGAGCCGCAGCGACTCCTCGAGTACTACAGGAGCCAGCCGCAGGCGCTGGAGCGCTTCGGCCCGACGGTGTTCGAGGACAAGGTGATCGCGTTCCTCAGCGAGCTCGCCACCGTCTCCGATGAGGTGGTGGATGTGGAAACGCTGATGCGCGACCCGGACGAAGACAAGAAGCCGTCGAAGTCCGCAGAACTTGCTGCCGACGAGGACGAGTCGGCCGAGGCCGGCGAGGGCGAGTCGGACGAGGCCGGCGAGGGCGAGTCGGACGAGGCCGGCGAGGACGAGTCGGACGAGGCCGGCGAGGACGAGTCGGACGAGGCCGGCGAGGACGAGTCGGCCGAGGCCGGCGAACCGAGCTGATCCGACCCGCCGGAAGGGAGAACGTCATGGCGGATATCGTCGAGACCTACGCCAACACCCTCGTGCCCATGGTCGTGGAGCAGACCAACCGGGGCGAGCGCGCCTACGACATTTATTCGCGCCTGCTCAAGGAGCGGATCATCTTCCTCACCGGCGGCATCGGCGATGAAGTGGCGAGCCTGATTACCGCGCAGCTCCTGTTCCTGGAATCCGAGAATCCGACCAAGGACATCTCCGTCTACATCAACAGCCCGGGCGGCCTCGTGACGTCCGGTCTCGCGATTTACGACACGATGCAGTACGTGCGCCCGGCGGTGGCGACGCTTTGCATCGGCCAGGCGGCGTCCATGGGCTCGCTGCTGCTGGCGGCGGGCGCCGAAGGGCAGCGCTTCGCTTTGCCCAATGCGCGGATCATGTTGCATCAGCCGTCCGGCGGCTTTCAGGGGCAGGCCACCGACATCGAGATTCACGCCAAGGAAATCCTGCTGCTGCGCCAGCGGCTCAATGAAATTTACGTGAGCCACACCGGCCAGGACCTTGCGGTGATCGAAGAAAACCTGGAACGTGACAAGTTCATGACTCCCGACGAGGCCAAGGAGTTCGGCATCGTGGACGATGTGGTGGCACGGCGGCCTGAAACCCCCGACGACTCGGAGGCCAAGGGCGGCACGAAGAAGGGAAGTTAGGCGCCGCAGTCGGCCGACGCAGGCCGCTGCGTGGTACATCCGACCCCAAATCCGGGGCCGAAAAACACTAGATGTTGGGCCTGGAATTCGCTGCATGTTCGGCCTAGACACGGGCCGGGGTGTTTGCCAACCTCACGGAGTTCGGGTTGTCTGGAGAAGAACGTCGCGAGCCTAAGGACGGCACAAGCAGGCAAGTCCCGGCAAGCGACGGTACGGAGCGGACATGAACAAGTCCAGCGGCGGCGATTCGAAGAACACGCTGTACTGCTCTTTCTGCGGCAAGAGCCAGCACGAGGTGCGCAAGCTCATCGCGGGGCCGACCGTGTTCATCTGCGACGAGTGCGTCGAGCTCTGCATGGACATCATCCGCGAGGAGCACAAGAGCGCTCGGGTCAAGAGCCGTGACGGCGTACCGACGCCCTCCGAGATCTGCGAGGTACTGGCCGACTACGTGATCGGGCAGGACCACGCCAAGCGCGTGCTCTCCGTCGCCGTGCACAATCACTACAAGCGCCTCGCCCACGGCAGCAAGGGCAACGAGGTCGAGCTCGCCAAGTCCAACATCCTGCTCATCGGGCCGACCGGCTGCGGCAAGACCCTGCTTGCGCAGACGCTGGCCCGCATCCTCGACGTGCCCTTCACCATGGCCGATGCGACCACGCTGACCGAGGCGGGCTACGTCGGCGAAGATGTCGAGAACATCATCCTGAAGCTGCTCCAGGCGGCGGACTACAATGTCGAGCGGGCTCAGCGCGGCATCGTCTACCTCGACGAGGTGGACAAGATCGCGCGCAAGTCGGACAACCCCTCGATCACGCGGGACGTCTCCGGCGAGGGCGTGCAGCAGGCGCTGCTCAAGATCATGGAAGGCACCGTGGCCTCCGTTCCGCCGCAGGGCGGGCGCAAGCATCCGCAGCAGGAGTTCCTGCAGGTCGACACCACCAATATCCTGTTTATCTGCGGCGGCGCCTTCTCAGGTCTGGAGAAGATCATTTCGCAGCGCGGAAAAGGCATGGCGATCGGCTTCGGCGCCGACGTGCGCGCGCCGGACGAGCGCAAGACCGGCGAGATTCTGCGCGAGGTCGAGCCCGAGGACCTGCTCGGCTTCGGGCTCATTCCCGAGTTCGTCGGCCGGCTCCCCGTGCTCGCAACCCTCGACGATCTCGAAGCGGACGCGTTGGTGGAAATCCTGGTCAAGCCGAAGAACGCTCTCGTGAAGCAATACGAAAAACTGTTCGACATGGAGAGTGTGACGCTGGCCTTCACCGAGGACGCGCTGCGTGCGGTCGCCCACAAGGCCATCGCGCGGAAGACCGGCGCGCGCGGCCTGCGCTCCATCCTGGAGGGCATTCTGCTCGATCCGATGTTCGATCTGCCGAGCTACGATTCGGTCGAGGAGGTCGTGATCAACCGCGAGGTGGTCGAGGGCCGGGCGCAGCCTCTTCTGATCTATTCCGACCGGCTCGAGGACGCCAGCTCGTCGGCATCCTGAGGGGCCGCTTGAACGGCCGCGCAATCGTACTTACCTTGCCAGGGTAGAGCGGGGGCGCCGGCCACCGCTCTGAAGCGCAATCGCAAGGCGCACGAGGAACAATGTTGGACGTCTCGTCGATTCCGAGCTACCCGGTCCTGCCGCTCAGGGACATCGTCGTCTTCCCGCACATGATCGTGCCGCTGTTCGTGGGGCGCGAGAAGTCTGTCGCGGCGCTCGAAACCGTCATGAAGGACGACAAGCAGATCCTCCTCGTCGCGCAGAAGAACGCCTCTCAGGACGACCCCGCGCCGAAGGACATCCATACCGTCGGCGTGGTCGGCTCGGTGCTTCAGCTCCTCAAGCTGCCGGACGGCACGGTGAAGGTGCTGGTCGAGGGCGGCGCTCGCGCGCGGATCGTCGAGTTCCGCGAGAATCCGGCGTTCTTCGAGGCGCGGGCCGAAAAGCTGGAGGAAGACGAGGTCGACCCCAGCGAGCTTGAGGCGCTCAGCCGCTCGGTGGCGAACCAGTTCGAGCAGTACGTAAAGCTCAACAAGAAGGTCCCGCCGGAGGTTCTGGTCTCGGTGAACCAGATCGAGGAGCCGGGCAAGCTCGCGGACACCATCGCCTCCCACCTCTCGATCAAGCTGGAAGAGAAGCAGGAGCTGCTGGAGATCGACTCGGTCGGCGGCCGGCTGGAGCGCGTGATTTCGCTGATGGAGGGCGAGATCGGTGTGCTCCAGGTGGAGAAGCGCATCCGCTCGCGCGTCAAGCGTCAGATGGAGAAGACGCAGCGCGAGTACTACCTGAACGAGCAGATGAAGGCGATCCAGAAGGAGCTCGGCGAAGGCGAGGACGGGCGCGACGAGGCGGCCGAGTTCGAGGCGCGCATCAAGGCCACGAAGCTCACCAAGGAGGCGCGCGAGAAGGCGCTGGCCGAGGTCAAGAAGCTGCGCTCGATGAGCCCGATGTCGGCCGAGGCCACGGTGGTCCGCAACTACCTCGACTGGATCCTCTCGATCCCGTGGAAGAAGCGCACCCGGATCAAGAAGGACATCAAGAACGCCGAGAAGATCCTCAACGACGACCACTACGGGCTGGAGAAGGTCAAGGAGCGGATCCTGGAGTATCTCGCGGTCCAGCAGCGGGCGCGCAAGATGAAGGGGCCGATCCTCTGCCTCGTCGGCCCGCCCGGCGTTGGAAAGACCTCGCTCGGCAAGTCCGTGGCACGTGCGACGGGACGCAACTTCGTGCGCTTCTCCCTCGGTGGCGTGCGCGACGAGGCCGAGATTCGCGGCCACCGCCGCACCTATATCGGCTCGCTGCCCGGCAAGATCATTCAGTCGATGAAGAAGGCGAAGTCGTCCAACCCCCTCTTCCTCCTCGACGAGGTCGACAAGATGGGCGCCGACTTCCGGGGCGATCCTGCGTCCGCCCTGCTGGAGGTGCTGGACCCGGAGCAGAACAACACGTTCAACGACCACTATCTTGAGGTCGACTACGACCTCTCGGACGTGATGTTCATTACCACGGCCAACACGCTCCGCATGGCGCCGGCGTTGCTCGACCGGATGGAGACCATCCGCATCCCCGGCTACACCGAGCATGAAAAGATTCAGATCGCCAAGCGCCACCTCATCCCGAAGCAGGCCAAGGCACATGCCCTGAAGAAGGGCGAATGGTCGATCTCGGACGATGCGCTGACCGACCTGATCCGCTACTACACCCGCGAGGCGGGGGTCCGCAATCTGGAGCGCGAGCTCGCGAACCTGGCCCGCAAGGCGACGAGAGAGATCGTCGCGGACGGGCGTGAGAAGGTTCGCGTCACCCGGCGCAACCTCAAGAAATATGCCGGCATCCGCAAGTACCGCTACGGCGAGGCCGAGCACGAGGACATGGTGGGCGTCACCACCGGCCTTGCCTGGACCGAGGTCGGCGGCGAGCTTCTCTCCATCGAGTCGGTGACGCTGCCGGGCAAGGGCCGGGTGATCTCCACCGGCAAGCTCGGCGACGTCATGCGCGAGTCCGTTCAGGCGGCCGAGAGCTACGTGAAGTCGCGCGCGGTGGAGTTCGGCATCAGGCCGACCATCCTCAGCAAGCGCGACATTCACGTGCACGTGCCGGAGGGCGCGACCCCCAAGGATGGCCCCTCCGCCGGCGTCGCCATGGTGACCTCCATCGTCTCGGTGCTCACGGGCGTCCCGGTCAGGAAGTCGATCGCCATGACCGGCGAGATCACGCTGCGCGGGCGCGTGCTGCCGATCGGCGGCCTCAAGGAGAAGATGCTCGCGGCGTTGCGCGGCGGGCTCACGACGGTCCTGATCCCGAAGGAGAACGAGAAGGACCTGGACGACATCCCGGACAATGTGAAGAAGGACCTCACCATCGTCTCGGTCGAGTCGATGGACGACATCCTGAAGCATGCACTGACCGGCCCGCTCGTCCCCATCGAATGGACCGACGAGGACGAAGCGGCGCTCGACCGGCTCGCCGCCTCGGACGACGAGCCGGACGTGAGCATCCTGCCTCCGCTCGGCGGCCACGAGACACCCGTCCCTCCCCCCGTTTCCTGATCGCCAGGGCGAATTTATTGTCTGCCCGTCGCGCAGGGTGAGCTGAAGTCGGCGCTGGCCATTCCTTTCTCGATGTGGCAGTGTGCCGCTCATGGCGACGCTGCCGATCCCGGATTCGTCCATTGATCTGCGCGCGGTCACGGTGCGTCCGACCTGGGGCGCGCAGGAGCACCGGCGCTGGGACCGGTTGGTGGAGGAGCACCACTACCTGGCGTTCCACGGCGTCATCGGCAAGGGCCTGCGTCATGTCGCTGTACACGGCGAGACCTGGCTCGCGCTGATCGGCTGGCAGCCCGGCGCGTTCAAGCTGGGCGCGCGGGATCGCTGGATCGGGTGGTCGGCGGAGCAGCAGTTCCGACGCCTGCATCTGATCGCCAACAACTCGCGCTTCGTCATCCTGACGCCTGAGCGGGTGCCCAACCTGGCCTCCCGTGTGCTGGGGCTGAGCCTGCGACGGCTGTCTGCGGACATGCAGGCGGCGCATGGATATCCGGCTCTTCTGGCGGAGACGTTCGTGGACGTCTCGCGCTTCGCCGGCACCTGCTACCTCGCAGCCAACTGGCGCTCGCTGGGACTGACCCGCGGCTTTGCCCGCGAGCCCGGAGGGGCGGCGCGCTGGCGTCACCACGGCCAGCCCAAGGAGGTCTTCGTGTTCGACCTGACAGACGGCGCCCCCGAGGCGCTGAGCCAGACCGAGATGCCGCCAAACTGGGCCACCGAGCAGCACACCGAGCCGATGGCCGCGCCCCGGCTGCGCAGCCTGTTCGAGTGCCTCGGCGAGGTGCCCGAGTACCGCCATGCCCGGGGAAAGCGCTATGCGCTCAACACCATTCTGACGCTTGCCGTCGCCGCCCGCCTTGCCGGCTACCGGGGGGTGAACGCATTCGCCCAGTTCGCCGCCCTGCTCTCCCAGGAGCAGCTCAAGGCGGTCGGTGCCTTCTGGAGCCCGTCCAAGCAGTGCTATACCCCGCCCGCGATCACCACCTTCCACAACGTCCTTGCCGCGCTGCCGCCGGAAACCCTGGACAACGCGATCGGCCAGTGGACCGGCCAGCAGAACAGCGCGCAAGCGCCCGTCGCCATGGACGGCAAGGACCTGCGCGGCGCATCCAAGCAGACCGAGGACGGGCGCAGGATGATGGTCGCAGCGGTGGAGCATGACACCGGCGTCGTCCTCGGCCAGGTCGAGGTCGACGCCAAGAGCAACGAAATCCCGGCCGTGCGCGAACTCTCCGGCGGCCTCGACCTCACGGGCCGGATCGTCACCATGGATGCCATGCACGCCCAGCACGAGACCGCGCGGTGCCTCCTTGGGCGCCGTGCCGACTACGTGATCAGTGCCGTCAAGGACAATCAGGAGACCATCCTCGAAGACCTCAAGGCGATCGACTTCAGCGATGCGCCCTCGCACGAAACCGTCGACAAGGGCCATGGCCGCATCGAGCGCCGGCGCTGCGCCGCGGTCGACCTCTCCGCTGCCGAGTGGGACGGCTATGCCAACCTCCACGGGCGGCGCCAGGCGATGTGCATCGAACGAGAGCGCGAGATCATCAAGACCGGCAAGCGCAGCATCGAGGTGACCTACAGCGTTACCTCGCTTGGCCCAGAGCGCGCCGGACCCGAGGAGTTGCTCGAACTGGTGCGCAACCACTGGCACATCGAGAACAGGCTCCACTATGTGCGCGACTTCACCTACGACGAAGATCGCTGCCGGGCGTACGTGCGCCACCTGCCCAGGAATCTGGCCTGCTTGAGCAACGCGGCCATCGCCATCGTGCGCTGCGACGGCCGCTTCCGCTACGTACCGGAGGCCAACCGGCACTACGCCGCCCGTGCCCAGGAGGCCCTCGACGCGGTCATGATCGCGCCCATCGGCTGATACCGCGCCCCCCACTGCCACGCATGCACGTGCCGCAGGGCGGCGCGGCGAAACCGCTCGGCCCGTCCAGGCCGAAAACGCCGCCCGGCGGCTTCGAGCGACCACCGTGACGTCCATCAGGCAGATTCGGGGTTCCCCCGAAACAGCCGCAGCGTGCGTGATCTCACTCATCCCCAGCCCGCAGCGCGACTAAAAATTGTTCCTGTCCTGATCGCGGAGCGCCTCGCCCGCTCGCGCAGGCCGTGGTAGAACCGGCCGCGCCCATCGACCGCGTGTCTGGGCCGATGGAACTCTCCTGACTCCAAGTCATCACACCGCCCGGAGGCGCCGCGCATGACCGTCGAGAACCGTTGCAAGAGGAAGATGCTCGCGGGCGAGCCCGCGCTGGGCGCCTGGCTCGCAATGGGCAGCCCCATCGCTGCCGAAGTCGTCGCCAGCGCCGGCTACGACACGATCATCATGGATCACGAGCACGGGCCCGGCGATCTGCTCAACGCCATCGGCCTGATGCAGGCGGCTGCCCCCTACGGCCCGACCCCGATGATGCGCGTGCCGTGGAACGACATGGTCTACATCAAGCGCGCGCTCGACATCGGCGTGATGGGCATCGTCGTGCCCTACGTGCAGAACGCCGCCGAGGCCGCGGCGGCGGTCGCGGCCTGCCGTTTTCCGACCGACGGCGTGCGCGGAGTGGCGCCGCACGCCGCGCGTTGTTCCGGCTGGGGTTCCCGGATCGCGGAGTATCGCGCGGCGATGCCGCAGGAGCTGATTGTCGCCTGTCAGATCGAGACCGAGGAGGCGATCGACAACATCGAGGAGATCGCCGCGGTCGAGGGCGTCGACATGCTCTTCCTCGGCCCGAGCGACATCTCGGCCAGCATCGGTCACATGCTGGACATGAAGGAGCCCGCGGTGATCCGCCTGATCCAGAAGGCGGAGCGCAAGATGCGGGCGACGGGGAAGCTGCTGGCCACGGTCACGCGCCCCGGCAAGTCGGTCAAGTGGACGTTCGAGCGCGGTTACGATCTTGTCGTCTGCGGTCAGGACGTGAAGCTGCTCCAGGGCGCCGCCCGCGCTCAGGTCCAGGAGTTCCGCGATTCGCCGCCGAAGAAGCGTGCTCGCTAGGGATCGGCCTCTTCGCTACGGTATCGCGCTGTAGCGCGCGTCTTCATCCGGCTCGCCGGAGCAGACGACGTGCCCGCTCTCGACCAGATGGATCAGGTGGGCAAGCACCGTCCGCGCGGCAGCGGGGCGGAGGCGCGGGTCGAGCCCCCGGTAGCGCAGGGCCACGATCTCCGGAATGGTCGCAGCACCTTCCGCGACGGCGGAGTGGATCTCCGCCTCCCGCTGGCGCCTGTGGGCGAGCAGCTTGCCGACGAATCGCTGCGGCTTAGGGATCGGCGGCCCATGCGTCGGCCAGTAGGTCGCCTCGTCTCGCGCCTTGAGCTTCTCCAGCGAGGCCATGTAGGCGCCCATGTCGCCATCCGGCGGCGAGACCACCGTGGTCGACCACCCCATGACGTGATCGCCCGAGAAGAGCGCCCGCTCTTTCGCCAACGTGAAGCAGAGATGGTTCGAGGTGTGCCCCGGCGTGTGCACGGCCTCCAGCGTCCAGCCGTCGCCCTCGATCGCCTCACCGTCATCCACCCGATGGTCGGGCACGAAGTCGCGGTCCGCGCCCTCTTCGACCGCCGGCCCCTCCCCGCCTCCGTGCGGGCCGAAGCCGTAGCTCGGCGCCCCGGTCGCGGCCTTGATGCGGCGGGTCGCCGGCGAATGATCGATATGGGTGTGGGTCACGACGAGGTGCGTCACGGTCTCGCCGCGCACGGCGGCGAGCAGGGCATCGACATGGCCGGCGAGGTCAGGCCCGGCATCGATGATCGCCACATTGCCACGGCCCACGATGTAGGTGCCGGTGCCATGGAAGGTGAAGACACTCGGGTTGTGCGCGATGACCCGGCGGACCAGAGGCGAGACCTGCGCCACCTTGCCATAGGTGAAGTCGAGATCCCGGACGTAGGGGATCGGCTTGCTCATGGCGCGGGCCTATCGCACGCGTGAATGGGGTGCAGGGGAGTGCCCTCCAGGCTAGGACCGCAGCAGTGCAGATAACGCCGATGCGGACGGCGGCGCCGCAGCCTGCGGCGTCCGGTTGAACGGCGGCGGGCAATGGGTATCATCGCCCCGCCGCTGCGGTCAAATGCTCGCGCCGAACGGCGAAGACAGGATGAGGGGCAGCCCGTGACCATCGATCCGCCCGAAATCATAGAGGTCGACGACACGGTCGTTGCGTGCAACGGGGGCGGCGGCGCGCTCGGCCATCCGCGCGTGTTCCTCAATCTGGAAACCCACGGGTTCGTCGACTGTCCCTACTGCGACCGCCGCTTCGTGCTGAGGAAAGACGCCGCCGGCGCCGGCGGCCACTAGAGCGTGTCCGTCTTTGACGGACGCGCGACAGGCCGCGACCGCGGCCCGCCGCGAATGCGGCGCCCTCGCGGAGGCGCCGGCCGCAGGCCGGCTGCCGTGAGCGAAAAACTGCGAGAGCATTTCCGTGTAAAGCGGAAACGCTCTAGGGTGTCGCCTCCCGAGCGGGGCGATACATCGCGAGCACCGCGATGAATCCCAGGCCCGAGACCGCGGCGCACACCCAGTAAGCGTCGGCGCCCCAGGCGGCGTAGAGCAAACCTGCGAGCAGGAGCCCGGCGCCCAGGCCCAAGCCGTTGCTCGTCGCGGCGAAGAGCGCCTGTGCCGTGTTCGACGATCCGGCCGGCACGGTCCGCGCAATAAACACCATCGCGCCCAAGTGCATCGCGCCGAAGGTGAACGCGTGCAGGCACTGGGCCAGCGCCAGCGCCCAGACCTCCGTCGTCAGCGCGAGCACCGCCCAGCGCACGACCCCGGCCACCGCGCCAACGCCGAGCAGCCCTGTCGGCCCGATGCGGCGCACGAGCGGCGGGTTGCACGCGAAGAGGATGACCTCAGCCACCACGCCGCCCGCCCACAGGAGGCCGATCACCCACTCCGAGAGTCCGGCCGAGAGCCAGTGCAGGGTCGAGAAGCCGTAGAACACCGCGTGCGCGCCGTGGATCGCGGTGGTGGCGTACACCATCAAGCGGAACCGCCGCTCCCGCAGCACGCTCAGGATCGGCGCCGCCGGCGGCGCGCTGCCGCCGCGCCTGTCCGGCATGGCGAAGGAGCCGGCGATCATCACCACGATGGTCGCGAGGATCATGGCGAGGATGAGCTCGGCGGAGGGCACCGCGTCGATCTCCAGCACCGCGCCGCCGACGGCAGCGGCAACGAGATACGAGACCGAGCCCCAGAGCCGCACCCGGCCGTAGCCCGACTCGGCCGAGACGGTGCGGAGCGCGATGGTCTCCCCCAACGGCAGCACGCCGGCGTAGACCAGCGTGAAGACCGTGCTGACCACGAAGATCGGCCAGAAGCCCCAGGTCCAGTAGAACGCGGCGGCAACCAGGAGCACGGTCAGCGCACAGGCGACGAGCGGCCCGCGCGTGCTGTCGCGGCGGTCGGCGAAGCGGCCGATGAAGGGCCCGGCGGCGGCGCGCAACATCAACGTGAGACCGAGCATCAGCCCGATCTCCGTCACCGAGAGCCCGCGCGCCTGGAGAAAGAGCGGCCAGAACGGCAGCGCCACCCCCGCCACCAGGAAGTAGGCCGCGTAGAAGGCGGAGATACGCGGTGCCGCGTAGGGGACGGGTGGGCTCGGAGCGGACACGGGCGGGTTCTCGGTTGCCGGCGGTTGGTGACGGGAGGCCGCCGGCCTGCTGTGCCGGGGCCGGCCCGCGTGGCATAGTGGCGCGCACCGCCCGCCGCAAGGGCACTCCAAGACCGTCCGGGAGCCGGAGCACCGACCGTGAACGACGACGCCTCCGCCGCAGCCAGCGAGCTGCGCCACCTCTACCTGATCGACGGCTCGGGTTTCATCTTCCGCGCCTTCCATGCGCTGCCGCCGCTGACCCGCCCCGACGGCACGCCGGTCAACGCGGTGCTCGGCTTCAGCAACATGCTCTGGAAGATCCTGCGCGAGACCGATGCGGACCACGCGGCGGTAATCTTCGACACCGCACGGCTCACCTTCCGCAACGAGATCTACGAGCCCTACAAGGCGAACCGGGGCGAAACGCCGGAGGAGCTGATCCCGCAGTTCCCGCTCGTGCGCGAGGCCGCCGCCGCCTTCAACCTGGCATCGGTCGAGCTCGAAGGCTTCGAGGCGGACGACCTGATCGCGGCCTATGCCGACGCTGCGCGGGCGCAGGGCGCGCGGGTCACCATCGTGTCCGCCGACAAGGACCTGATGCAGCTCGTGGATGCCGATTCGGTGGTCATGTACGACTACTTCAAGAATCGGGAGATCGGCCCGGACCAGGTGCTGGAGCGCTTCGGCGTGGGGCCGGAGCGGGTGATCGACGTGCAGGCGCTCGCAGGCGACAGCACCGACAACGTGCCGGGCGTCCCCGGCATCGGGGTCAAGACGGCGGCGCAGCTCATCAACGACTACGGCGACCTCGACCGACTGCTGGAGCGCGCGGAAGAGATCAAGCAGCCCAAGCGGCGTCAGAACCTGATGGAGCACGCCGAGATGGCGCGTCTCTCCCGCGATCTCGTGACGCTGCGCCGGGATGCGCCGCTGCCGATGCCGCTGGAGGCGCTCGCGCGCAAGCAGCCGGAGCCGGGCGCGCTGCGCGCCTTCTTCCAGGAGAACGGTTTTAGGTCGATCGCCGCCCGGCTCGATTCCGATGACGGAGAGGCGACGCTGGCCGAGGAGGAGGCGGAGCCGGAAGAGGCGGCCCCCCTCCCCGCCTCGTACCCGCTGGTGACCGACGCAGACTCGCTCACGGCGTGGGCGGACAAGGCCCGCGCGAGCGGCGTGCTGGCGCTGGAGCCCTTCACGATGGCGCGCGCGCCGGAAGGCACCGGCCTCGTCGGCCTCGCGCTTGCCACCAGCCCTGGCGAGGCGTGCTACGTGCCCTTGGGCCACGCCGGCCCCGACCTGATCGGGGCGGAGCAGGCGGTCCCACAACTGAGTCCCGACGAGGCACTCACCGTGCTCGGGCCGGTGCTGTCCCAGCCGGGCGTGCTCAAGGTCGGCCTCGACATAAAGCGCACGCTGCGTCTGCTGACGCGAGATAACGGCGCGCTCGGCCCGATCGACGACCCGACGCTCGCCTCCTGGGTGCTGGACGGCAGCCTGCACAACCACGCGCTCGAGGACCTCACGCGCATCCACCTCGACCGCGCGGCGCCAGCGCTCGCCGACGTGCTCGGCAGCGGGCGCAACAAGGTCTCCGTCGACGCGGTCACTCCGGAGGCGCTGCGGGATACCGCGGCGGCCCATGCCGACCTCGCCCTCCGCCTGCACCGGGTCATTCGGCCTCGGCTGGTCGCCGACCGGCTCACCACGGTCTTCGAGCGGATCGAGCGCCCGCTGATCGCGGTGCTCGCGCAGATGGAGTCCGCCGGCATCCTGGTCGACCAGGGCGAGCTTGTCGCGCTGTCGGAGGACTTCGCCGGGCGTACCGAGACGCTGGAGGCGGAAATCCACGCCCTCGCCGGCCATCCCTTCACCATCGGCTCGCCCAAGCAGCTGGGCGAGGTGCTGTTCGAGGAGATGGGGCTGCAAGGCGGGCGCAAGGGCAAGTCGGGCGCCTACAGCACCGGCGCCGACATCCTCGAGGAGCTTGCGGCCCAGGGTCACGACCTGCCGGCGCGGGTGCTCGACTGGCGTCAGCTCACCAAGCTCAAGAGCACCTACACGGATGCGCTGATCGAGCACATCGATCCCCGGACCCGGCGCGTCCACACCACCTACACGATGACCGCCGCCAACACGGGGCGGCTCTCCTCCAACGACCCCAACCTGCAGAACATCCCGATTCGCACCGAGGAAGGCCGGCGCATCCGCCGTGCCTTCGTTGCGGCGCCCGGCCATGTGCTGATGTCTGCGGACTACTCGCAGATCGAGCTTCGTATCCTCGCCCACGTCGCGGACGTCGAGTCGCTCAAGCGGGCCTTTCGCGACGGGATCGACATCCACGCGCTGACGGCGAGCCAGGTGTTCGGCCTGCCGTTGGAGGGCATGGACCCGATGGTCCGCCGCTCGGCGAAGGCCATCAACTTCGGGATTATCTACGGCATCAGCGCCTTCGGGCTGGCGCGCCAGATCGGCGTGCCTCAGGCCGAGGCCAAGAGCCTTATCGAGGCCTATTTCACCCAGTATCCCGGCATCAAGGACTACATGGAGCGCACCAAGAAGGCGGCGCACGCGGAGGGCTTCGTGACCACGCTGTTCGGCCGCAAGTGCCGCCTGCCGGGCATCAACGACCGCAACCCGGCGCGCCGCGCGTTTTCGGAGCGGGCGGCGATCAACGCGCCGATCCAGGGCGCCGCGGCCGACGTCATCAAGCGCGCGATGATCCCGATGCAGGGCGCGCTGGAGGCCGAGGGCCTGGGCGCCCGGATGCTGCTCCAGGTGCATGACGAGCTGGTCTTCGAGGTGCCGGAAGCGGAGGTCGACGAGACCGGCGCCGTCGTGACTCGGCTGATGGAGAGCGCGGCCCATCTCGACGTGCCCCTCACCGTCGATATCGGCACCGGCGCAAGCTGGGCCGACGCCCATTGACGCCAAGTAGCGGAAGTCATCCTCTCTAATCGTGTGATTCAACTCCTCAAAAGCAGGTAGGTAATGGCGGACGCGGAGGTTCGGATCGGCGTCGATATCGGCGGCACCTTCACCGATATCGTGCTCGAGCGAGGGACCGAGCGGTTCACGGCGAAAGTGCTGACGACGCCCGATGCGCCCGAGGAGGGCGTGCGCCAGGGCCTCGCGCAGGCGATGGAGTCGTGCGGCGTCGCCCCGCACGAGGTGGCGCTGGTCATTCACGGCACCACGCTCGCCACCAACGCGATGATCGAGCGCAAGGGCGCGCGCACCGCTCTGATCACCACCGAGGGCTTCCGCGATTCCATCGAGATGGGGACGGAGAGCCGCTTCGAGCAGTACGACATCGACATGGAGAAGCCGGTGCCGCTGGTGCCCCGGCAATGGCGCTTTCCCGTCCCCGAGCGGCTCAACGCCGCGGGCGATCCGATCCTGCCGCTCGACGAGGCGGCGGTCACAGCCACGGCCCACCGGCTCGCCGCCGAGGGCATCGAGAGCGCCGCGATCGGGCTGCTGCACTCCTACGTCAACCCAGCGCATGAGCGACGGGTCCGCGACATCCTGCAGGACGCGCTACCGGGCCTCGCGATCACGCTTTCGTCCGAGGTGGCGCCGGAGATGCGCGAGTACGAGCGCTTCTCCACCGCCTGCGCCAACGCCTACGTGCAGCCGGTCATGGCGCGCTACCTGCGAAATTTGGAAGGCGGCCTGCGTGAGGCGGGCTTCCGCTGCCCGCTCTTCGTCATGCTCTCGGGCGGCGGCGTCGCCGACATCGGGACGGCGATCCGCTTCCCCATCCGCCTGGTGGAATCCGGGCCGGTGGGCGGCGCCGTCTTCGCGAGCCACGTCGCCCGCCAGTGCGGGCTCGATCGCGTTCTCTCCTTCGACATGGGCGGCACCACCGCCAAGATCTGCCTGATCGACGACGCCCAGCCGCAGACGACGCGGGCCTTCGAGGTCGCCCGCGCCCATCGCTTCCTCAAGGGCAGCGGCCTGCCGCTCCGCATCCCGGTGATCGAGATGGTCGAGATCGGCGCAGGCGGCGGCTCCATCGCGGCCGTGGACCGCTTGGGCCGCATCGGGGTGGGGCCGGAGAGTGCGGGCGCCCAGCCGGGCCCGGCCTGCTACGGCCAGGGCGGCGCGGAGCCCACGGTGACCGACGCCGATCTGGTGATGGGCCGCATCGACCCCGCCGAGTTCTCGGGCGGGCGCATCGCGCTCGACGAGAAGGCCGCCGTCGATTCGCTCGCAGCCGAGATCGGCGCGCCTCTCGATCTGGCGCCGCAGGTGGCCGCCCTCGGGGTCAGCGAGATGGTCGGCGAGAACATGGCGAGCGCGGCGCGCGTCCATGCCATCGAGATCGGCGCCACGCTCGGCGAGCGCACGATGATCGCGTTCGGCGGCGCGGCGCCGCTGCACGCGGCCCGTCTTGCCGAGAAGCTCGACATGGACCGAATCCTGATCCCGACGGCTGCGGCGGTCGGCTCTGCCGTCGGCTTCCTCTGCGCGCCGGTCGCCTACGAGGTCGTGCGCAGCGCCTACCAGGTGCTGAGCGCCTTCAACCCCGAGCTGACCAATCGCGTACTAGGAGAAATGCGGGACGAGGCCGCCGCCATCGTCGCGCAGGGGGCGCCGGGCGCACCGACGCAGGAGCACCGCTCCGCCTACATGCGCTATCTCGGCCAGGGGCACGAGGTCGTCGTGCCCCTCCCCAACCGCACCTGGGAGCGGGAGGACACCGCCATCATCCGCGAGGCCTTCGCGACCGCCTACGAAGCACTCTACGGACGCATCATCCCGAAGCTCGACCTCGAGATCGTGAGCTGGTCCGTCGGCGTCAGCGCCGTGCCCGAGACCGTTGCCCCGGTCGGCCCGCCCGCCCCTGCGGCCGCACCGCAAGCGCGCGGCGTGCGGCCCGTACTCGACCCGGGGAGCGGCCGCGTGGTCGAGGCGGCGCTCTACCGGCGCGCGGATTTTGCCCCCGGCGCGCGGGTGGACGGGCCCGCCCTCATCGTCGAGACTGACACGACGGCAGTGGTGAGCGCGGCGTTTGCCGCCTCGGTCGACGCGCTCGGCGCGATCGTGCTGGAGCGCCGGCCGCCTCAAGGGGAGGACGCCCGATGAACGGCAGTACCGATTCCGGCCTCGCCCAGATTCAGACCCAGATCATGTGGAACCGCCTGATCTCGGTGGTCGAGGAGCAGGCGCAGACGCTGCTGCGCACCGCCTTCAGCACTACCGTGCGCGAGGCGGGCGATCTCTCCGCCGGCATCTTCGACACCAAGGGCCGGATGCTGGCCCAGGCGGTCACCGGCACGCCCGGCCACGTCAACTCGATGGCCATTGCCGTGCAGCACTTCCTCGCGCGCTACCCCAACGAGGTCATGCGCGAGGGCGACGTCTACATCACCAACGACCCCTGGCTCACCTGCGGCCACCTGCACGACCTCACGGTGGTGACGCCGGTGTTCCGCGAGGGCCGGATCGTCGGCTCCTTCGCCTGCACCGCCCACGTGGTCGACATCGGCGGGCGCGGCTTCGGGCCGGACGCGCGCTCGGTGTTCGAGGAAGGGCTCTACATCCCGATCATGCCGCTCTGCCGCGAGGGCCGCATCAACGAGGACCTGCTGGAGCTGGTGCGCTGGAACGTGCGCGAGCCGCTCCAGCTCGAAGGCGACGTCCACTCGCTGATCGCCTGCAACCGGGTGGGCGCGGACCGTCTGCTCGCCATGATGGAGGAGTTCGGGCTGACCGACCTCGATGCGCTGGGCGAGGAGATCATCGAGCGCTCGCGCGCCGCCACGCTCGCCGCCATCGCCGAGCTGCCCAAGGGCACCTACCGCAACAGGCTCACCATGGATGGCTACGACGAGCCGATCACGCTGGCCGCCGCCATGACCGTCTCGGGCGAGGGCATCCACGTCGATTTCACCGGCACCTCGCCCGCCAGCAATCACGGCATCAACGTGGTGCTCAACTACACCACCGCCTACACGAGCTTCGGCCTCAAGTGCATCGTGGCCAAGGACATTCCCAATAACGCGGGCTCGCTCGCGCCGCTCACCGTGTCTGCGCCGGAGGGCTCGATCCTCAACGTGCCCCGGCCGTGGCCGGTCGCCGCCCGCCACGTCATCGGCCACATGCTGCCCGACCTGGTGTTCGGCTGCCTGCACCAGGCGATCCCCGAGCGGGTGCCGGCGGAGGGCGCGGCCTCGCTCTGGATCGTGCAGCTGCGGGGCGGCGCGACCGCCATCGACAGCGAGGCCCGGCGCAACGCCGCCTTCGAGCCGCCGGAGTTCGAGGTGGCGCTCTTCAACTCAGGCGGCGCCGGCGCGCGGCCGAGCAAGGACGGCCTCTCCGCGACCGCCTTCCCGAGCGGCGTGCGCACCATCCCGGCGGAGGCCACCGAGACGGTGGCGCCGATCGTGATCTGGCGGAAGGAGCTCGCGCCGGATACCGGCGGCGCCGGCCTGCTGCGCGGCGGGCTCGGCCAGGTGATCGAGATCGGCGGCGCGGACGGCGCGCCCTTCAGCGTGCTCGCGCAGTTCGAGCGCATCGACAACCCCGCGCGCGGCCGGGGCGGCGGGCTCGACGGCGCAGCCGGCACCGTCGCGCTCGACGACGGCACCCGGCTTCGCGGCAAGGGGCAGCAGACCATCCCGCCCGGCCAGCGTCTCAGGCTGGTGCTCCCCGGCGGCGCGGGCTACGGCGACCCCCGGGATCGCGCGGCCGGGGATGTCGCGGCCGACGTGCGCAACGACCTGGTCTCGCCCCACGCAGCGCGGCGGGACTACGCGGTCGCCGTATCGACAGACGGCGCGCTCGACGAAGCCGCCACCGCCGCCCTTCGGGGAGCGGAAGCGGAGTAGTCCCACCCGGCGTTGCAACGGCGCGGGCAGCAGCGGAGCCGGGCTGCAGCCGTCGGGCCGCGGGCCGACAAGCGGGATTCGCCGGGATTCACCGGGATTAACTGGGATTAGGTGAGATAGGTGGGACAGGTGGGATTCCCCGGGACGGGCAGCGGCCGACGCGAGGTGCGGCCACTCGACCGGGAAGCCGCCTCTTTGCAACCGTCGTGCGCTGTGCGCCCTCCTTCCCCATGGCGCGATCGTGGCGCGAGCCCCGCGCCCCGTGCACCGCACTATGGTCCGGGGTAAACCTGCATTCCTTATCGCGCTCATAGTCCGCACCGGCGGCCGGCCGAGCGCAGTCCAAGGTGTCCGCAACGGCGGGAGGGGAGAGGGAGATGGAGCGAATTCCGGTGCGCATCGGCGCCCACACGGTGACCGCCTACAGCGAGGGCACAGGCGACGACGTGATCCTGGTGGTCCACGGCGGGCCCGGCGTCCCGTGCAATTACGTGCGCGACGCCCATCTCTGCTACGCCGAGCAGGGGTACCGCGTGGTCTCGTGGGACCAGCTCGGCTGCGGCGAATCCGACCGGCCGGACGACGATTCGCTCTGGACCGTCGAGCGCTACGTCGAAGAGATGGAGACGGTGCGCAGCGCCCTCGGCCTCGGCCGCGTCGCCGTGGTGGGCAACTCGTGGGGCGGGATGCTCGGCCTCGAATACTGCCTCGCCCATGCCGACAACGCGAAGTGCTTCGTCTCCAGCAGCATCGCCTACGACTTCCACGGGATTCAGGCCGGTTTCCTCCGCTGCAAGCAGAACCTCGGCGACGAGACCGTGCGCATGATGGCGCGCCGCGAATCCGAGGGCACCACCGAGCACCCGGAATACCAGGCGGCCGTGACCATCTTGTTCTACCGGCACATGTGCCGGATGGAGACCTGGCCCGAGCCGGTGCAGCAGTCATTCGAGGATATCGGCATGGGCCCGCTCCGGCGCATGTTCGGCCCGCACCTCTTCAACTGCACCGGCACCCTCCGATGGTTCGACCGCGTGGCCGACCTGCACCGCGTGACGACGCCCGTCCTCGTCGTCGCCAGCGAGCACGACTACGTCCTGCCGGAGCTCTGCGCCGTCTCCTGCCAGTACCTGCCGAACTCGGAGTACGCGTTCTTCCCCGGCTGCGCCCACATGCCCTTCTGGGAGAACCCCGAAGCCTACCACGCCGCCGTCGGCCCCTTCCTCGAGAAGCACCGGTAGGGGGCGGCCGCCCTTGACGGACGGGCTCTAAAGCCCGGCTGAGATGGAGGACGCCCGCGCCGATATCGAGCGCCTCGCCGGCAAGATCGCGGACGCGCGCCGGGCAGTCGTCTTTACCGGCGCCGGGATATCGACTGAATCGGGCATCCCGGACTTCCGCAGCCCGACCGGCATCTGGTCGCAGATCACGCCGATCTATTACCAGGAGTTTCTCGCCTCCGAGGAGGCGCGTATCGAGACCTGGCGGCGCAAGCTGCTGATCGACCGGGACATGGCCGACGCCACGCCCAACCGCGGGCACCGAGCGGTCGCCAAGCTGGTCCGGCTCGGCAAGGTCTCGAGTGTGATCACCCAGAACATCGACAACCTGCACCAGGATTCGGGCGTGCCCAAGGAGAAGGTGATCGAGCTCCACGGCAACGGCAGCTATGCGAAGTGCGTCGCCTGCGGGACCCGCTACGAGCTCGCTCCGATCAAGGAGGCGTTCGAGAAGGACTCCGTGCCGCCCACCTGCACGCTCTGCGGCGCGCCGGTCAAGACGGCGACGATCTCCTTCGGTCAGTCGATGCCGGAGGACGAGATGGAGCGCGCGAGGCGCGAGACGCTTGCCTGCGACCTCTTCCTCGCCATCGGCTCGTCACTCGTCGTCTACCCCGCCGCCGGGTTTCCCATCCTGGCCAAGGACTCCGGCTCCGCCCTCGTCATCCTGAACCGCGAACCCACTGACCTCGACGGCATCGCCGACCTCGTCATAAACCGCGAAATCGGCCCCATCCTGGGCGCAGCCGCGAATGTGAACTGAGGGAGGGCGGCCCCCCTCCCGTCCTCTCACCTGTCACGGCCGGGCGCACGCGGCCATCACCGTGGCGAGGACGTTGGGCTAGTCCTCCGGCGGTGCTGCGCAGACCCGCTCGTAGGCGAAGCGCTCGGAGATGAGGCCGTTGTAGGCAAATATATCGAGCGATGCCTCGTAAGCTGCGCGGGTGATCTCGACATGCGGCGCCCAGCAGCCGAGCTGCTGGTAGGCAGCGATGCAGCGCTCAAGCGCCGCCAGCTCGATCTCCGGGAAGAAGGCGCGCTCGGCGCGGGCGACCTCGGCGGCCGGCGTTTCGTTGAGCCAGAGCCGGGCCTTGCGGTACGCGCGGGTAAAGGCCCGCGCCATGTGGGTCTCGAGCCAGTCCGGCCGGGCGCACAAGCTGGAGAAGCCGCAGCGGCCGACCTGGCGCCCGACCTGGGCCACGACATGGCCGATGCCGTCGGCCTCCTGCTGCTGGGGAAACGGTCCCTGTTGCTGGACGTACTGGCCCACGCCGTCGCGAAAGGCGCGGTCGATCTCCGAGGCGTTGCCCGGATGGATCGCCTTCAGCCGGCCGTAATCGATACCCGCCTTGTGGCAGGCATACTTGAACATGGCGAGCGGCTGGCCGCCGCCAAACAGCACGACCTCGGCGCCCTCCAGCTTTCGCCAGTCGAAATTGGGGTCCGGCGCCCGCCCGGTGAGGAAAAAGCCGTCCATCTCGTTGATCTGGGCGAAGTGGACGACGCCGGGGTCCTCGCCCTTCGACAGCGGTCCGAAGGCCTGGCTCGGCGCCGATTGCACGACGTGGGCAGTGCCTTCCCTCAGGGCCGTGATGGCGGAAACTCCCGGCGGCGCGACCGACCAGTCCGCCTCCAGCCCCTCCTCGGTCAGGAACCCGCCGGCCATCGTCGCGATCAGCGGCGAATAGAAGGCCGAGAACATGGTGAACTGGATGTCGATACGAGTCATCGGCGGCGCTCCTTCAGCCAGATTGCAGGCGGATTGCGGAGGGTCAACGAGGGTTCCATAACAACGGGTTAGACCCTTCGATCGCGCGCGGGCTTGGTGCCGGCCGAGGTTTTTCTCCGGGAATGCCCGGATCGCACGACCCGGGCGCGCAGGCGGCCGATGCCTTCGATCTCATTGGTGACCACGTCGCCCACCTTGAGATAGCCCCCGGCCAGCGCGATGTCGTCGCGCCCGGACTGGGCTCCGCGCCCGCCCAGCTCGGGGTCGGTTCCCCACGCGGTTCCGCCCGGCGTGCCCGTCGAAATCACCGAACCCGGTTTCAGGGTGACGAAGCCCGAAAAGAAATGGACCAGCTCCCGGACGTTCCAGATCATCATCGCGGTGGTGTTGTTCTGGCGCAGCTCGTCGTTGACCCAGGTGCGGAGCGCCAGCTTCTGCGGGTTGCCAATCTCGTCCGTCGTGACGATGCAGGGGCCGAGCGGCGCGGAGGTGTCGAAGTTCTTGCCCGGGCCGAGCGCGTATTGCGAGGTGCCATCGGGCCGCATCTTGACCTGCCGGTCCCGGGCCGTGACGTCGTTCATGACGGTGAAGCCGAATATGTGCTTCATCGCGTCCCGCTTGGCGATGTGGCGCCCGCCCTTGCCGATGACGATCGCAAGCTCGGTTTCATAGTCCAGCTTCTTGGTGATCTTCGGCTCGTAGACGATGTCGTCGTATGGGCCGTTGGCGCATTGCTGGAGCTTGATGAAGAACTCGGGCTCCTTGCCCTCGACCGCCGGCTTCTCGTCCCGATGATCCCAGTAGTTCTCGCCCGAGCACAGGATGACCGCGGGCTCGACCGGCGCGAACAGCGTGGCTCGGGCCAGGCTGCGGCGGCCCTTGCCGCTGCCGCGGCTTTCGCGGATCGCCTCGCGCGCGAGGCGCAGGCTCCGATCCCCGGATTCGATGAAAGAGATCGTGTCGGCAAGCGCGTCGCGGTCCCGCACAGCGAGCTTGCGGTGGCCGCCCAGCGCATCGATCGGATCGACCAGCACCTTGTCGTCCTCCACCGCGATCCGCCGCGCCGTCCCCTTCTTGTAGTTGTAGATGCGCATGGCTGCCTCCCTGATTGGCTCGCGTCGATGTTGGGGCCGGGGTGAGGACGGGGCGCCCTCGCTGCCCACTGCTCGTAAGATCAGCCGGCCCCCTCAATACCCCCGCGCCATGCCGAGGTCGTGGACGGCGATGTAGTTGAGGATCATCTCCTCCGAGATCGGCGCGAAGCGGAAGAGCCGCGCGTCGCGCCAGAGCCGCTCCAGGTGCATCTCCTTGGCGTAGCCCATGCCGCCCATGGCCTGCATCGCGCGCTCCAGCCCCTCGGCGGCGGCCTGGGCGGCGATGAGCTTGGCCATGTTGGCCTCGGAGCCGTAGGGCAGGCCGGCATCGTGCAGGGCGGCGGCCCTGTGGTTCATCACCGCGGCGCACTCGATCTCCGCCTTGGCCTGGGCGAGCGGGAACTGCAGCCCCTGGTACGAGGAGATCGGACGATCGCCGAAGACGCGGCGCCCGTTGGCGTAATCCACCGCGAGGCTGAGCGCGAGCCGCACCGTGCCCACCAGGCCGGCGGTGGTGACGATACGCTCGGTGTTGAGCACGTCGAGCAGCTCCTTCCAGCCGCCGTGGAGCGTGCCGACCAGCTCGTCGCCGGCCACCGGCACGCTCTCGAAGTAGACGTTGCTCGCCGGCACGCAGTGGGTGCCGGCCTTCTCGATGGTGGAGTGCGTCAGCCCCTCCCGCTCCACGTCGATGAGGAAGAGCGAGATGCCGTCGGTGCGGCGCTCGGACTCCTCGACCCTCTTGGTGCGCGCCACCACCAGCATCTTGTCCGCCGTCGGCACCGCGGAGATCCAGATCTTGCGCCCGTTGAGTCGCCAGCCGTTGCCGTGGGCCTCGGCAAAGGTGCGAAGCTCCAGGCTGTTGGTGCCGGCGTCGGGCTCGGTGAGCGCCATGCAGCTTTGGATGTCGCCGGCGATGAGCGGCGGCAGCAGGTCGCGGCGCATCGCCTCCGAGCCGTAACGCGCGATGGCGACGCCGCCGAAAATCGGGTTCACCATGAAGATCTGGGCGAGCGTCGAGCCCGCGCCGGCCTCGCAGAGCGCCTCGATCACCAGCGCCTGGTCGAGCATCCCGAGCCCGGCGCCGCCGTGCTCCTCCGGCAGCGCGATGCCCCCGAAGCCCGCGTCGCAGATCGCCTGCCACATCGCGCTCGGATAGGTGCCCTGCCGGTCCAGCGCGCGCCAATAGTCGAGACCGTAGTCGGCGCCGATGCGCCGCGCCGTCTCGAGCATCAGCGCCTGTTCTTCGCTGAGCTGAACCTCCACCGCTCAGGCGCCCTTGAAGCTCGCCTTGCGCTTCTCCAGAAACGCCTGGCAGCCCTCGTGCGCGTCCTCGCTGTCGAGCACCAGCGAGATCATCGCCTGCTCGTGGGCGAGCGCCGCCGGCAGCGGCATGTCGGCACCGGCATCGATGGTGCGCTTGAGCAAGCGCAGCACGAGCGGCGACTTGTCCGCGATTTTTTCCGCAAGCGCCAGCGTCTCCTCCATCAGCTTTTCGGGTTCGACCACCCGGTTGGCGAGCCCGAGCGCCACCGCCTCCTCGGCGCCGATGGGGGCGCCGGAGAACATCATCTCCTTGGCGCGGCAGAGCGGTATCTGGCGGATCAGGCGCTGCGAGCCGCCGGCGCCGGGGAAGAGCCCGAGATTGATTTCGGGCACCCCGATCTTCGCCGCCGCAGACAGCACCCTGATGTCGGTGGACAGCATGAGCTCTGCGCCGCCGCCCAACGCGAAGCCGTTGACCGCCGCAATGGTGGGCTTGTCCAGCGTCTCGATCCGGCGGAAGAGCCGGTGGATCGGCGCCGCGAACTCCTCGTAGTGGGCGAGGCCCCGGCGCGAATCGAGGTCGGCGATGTCGCCGCCCGCCACGAACGCGCGGCCCGCGCCGGTGAACACCACGACCCGCACCGCCTCGTCCGCCTCCACCCGGCTCACGGCGGCGTCCAGCGCGCCGCAGGTCGGCACGTCGAGCGCGTTCAGCCGCTCCGGCCGGTTGATGGTGATGACCCCTGCCCTGCCCGCGGTCTCGACCAGCACGGCGCTCTCGCTCATGCCCTTCTCCTTGTCTCTTTCTTTTCCCTCAAGCGCCGGGCGCCGGTCTAACAATTTCCCTCAAGCGCCGGGCGCTCGCTCCGCTCGCTTGGCTTTCGCGCCATCAGGCGCTGCGCGCGGTCGCGCGCTCCGGGCCTGACGGCCCGGTCCCGCAGGAATTCATACCCGCCCGAGACCGCCGTTTCCCCCTCTCCTCCCTGGGGAGGAGAGGGCCGGGGTGAGGTGGGGATTTCTCAGGCCGCACCGCATGCGAGAAATGGACCCTGCGACGACCGCACGCGATGCCGTTCTCGAATTGCGCTCTAGTGTCTAGTTGAGCCCAGGATGGTGACGCAGGCGGCGGCTGCGTCCGCGCCGATCCAGCCGCCGGCGTTCTCGGCGAGTCCGAAGCGCGCGCCTTCGCGCTGCCGCGCGCCGGAGCGGCCGCGCATCTGGTCGGCAAGCTCCACGAGCTGCGCCGCGCCGGTCGCGCCGATCGGGTGCCCCTTGCTGATGAGCCCGCCGCTCGGGTTGATCGGCATGCGCCCGTCCAGCGCGGTGACGCCATCCCGCAGCAGCCCGACGGCATCCCCCGGCCGGCAGAAGCCGAGCTGCTCGGAGAGCATCAGTTCCGCCGGCGCCGCGGCATCGTGGATCTCGGCGACGCTGATGTCTTCCGGCCCGAGCCCCGCCGTCTCGTAGGCCGCCGTGGCCGCCGCCTGGGCCACCGGCGGCGCCTCGGGGTCGTCGCCCTGGCCGGAGCGCAGCGCGCTCGCGAGCACCGCCACCGGGTGGGCGGCCTTGCGCCGGGCATGGTCCTCGCTCATCAGCACCAGGGCTGCGGCGCCGTCGCCGATGGACGAGCACATCATCAGCGTCAGCGGCTCCGCGATCATGCGGCTCTCCAGCACGTCCTCCAGCGTCACCTCTTCCTGGAACTGCGCCTTCTCGTTGAGCGCGCCGGCGCGCCGCTGCTTGACCGAGACCCGGGCGTAGTCGGCGGGCGTCGCCCCGGTCCGCTCCGCATAGTCCCGCGCGAGGCTCGAATAGAGGTCCATGAAGACCGAGCCCGTGCCGGCACCGCCGGGGGCGATCCGCTTCTTGAGTTCCTCGAACTCGTCGCGGTCCGCCGCCGCCTCCAGCGCCTTGATCGGCACGGTCCTGTCCTCGTTGCTCATCTTCTCGGCGCCCACCGCGAGCGCCACGTCGCACTGGCCGGAGCCCACGGCCAGCACCGCCAGATGAAACGCGGTCGACGACGAGGCGCAGGCGTTCTCGACATTGACGATCGGCTTGCCCAGCAGGCCGGAGTGGCGCAGCGCCACCTGCCCGCGCACGCATTCCTGCGCGCCGAGCAGCCCGCCCGCCGCGTTGCCGAAGAAGACCATGCCGACCTCGTCGGCCGTGGTGTCCGCGTCGGCGAGCGCTGCCGTCGCCGCCTCGGCGGCGAGCGCGCGCAGGTTCGTGTCCAGGAACTTGCCGAACCGGGTCATCCCGGTCCCGCCGATCGTCACCTTGCGCATGTCATCCCTCCGAGAATGCGGACCGCGCCCTCGCGCCTCAGGCCGCGAATCCCAACGAGGCGCGGTAGGCGCGGGCCGCGCCCTTCGCCTCCGCCGCCGCGTCCGCGCCCGCCGGCAGCGCGGCGCAGTAGGCGTCGATGGCGGCATCGCCGAGCGGCCCCCACTTCGCGACCCAGTCCGCCATCACGTCCGCGTTGCCCTCGGTCTCGTGTGCGAACGCGACGAGCGCGCCGGTCCAGCGCCTGGCGCGCTCGCAATCCTCCCACTGCGCGTCGAGCATCTGGGCCAGCAGCGTGTCGCCGCTTTGCCGGGCCGGGCGGCCGAGCTGGCGGACGCAGGCCTCGTCGAACGCCGGCTTGGCGACGACGTTGAGCGCCACAAAGTGTTCCGCCCAGTCGTAGGCCACGAGGACCCGCTCCAGCAGCTCGCGAAAGCCCTGCCAGCAAGCGTCCTCCTCCCATGCCCTGCGCTCGCCACTGACGAAGCCCGCGTCCGCGTGCGTGTTGGCGAGCTCCTTGGTGCGGTAGGCGACGCGCGAGACCCAGCGCAGCTGGTCTGCCGCCTGGAACATCGCGCAGTTCTCGATCGTGCTCGCCGGCACCATCTGCACCAGATAGGCGGCGCCCATCTGCAGGCAATGGAGCGGATAGCGCGAGGGCGTGTAGAGCCGCGCGAGTGCCGCCACCCAGTCCGCGCTCAGGCCGGCGTCGTGGTCGTTCTTGGCATGATCGCGGATCAGGCCGTCGACGTAGGTCTCGTGCCCGTCCTGCATGACGTTGTAGGAGCGGTAGACCATCTCGTCGGGGTCGCGGAACGCATCCCAGTCGTCGTGCCTGAGCGGCGAGTTGTTGCGGTACCGGAGATACCACTTGTTCATGTCGATATCGGGCGAGAGCGCCCACGGCATCTCGTCGTCGGTGCTCCAGAGCAGGTTGGTCGAGACGATCTCGTACTCGCTCGGCCTGCGCCGCTTGCCGGCGAGGTGGCTCCAGGTCTTCAACGGCTTCGAGAGGTCGGATTGGTCGCTCATGGGATGGTCACCGTCGCCGTAGAGGCAAGCGTGGCGCAGAGGCGCCGAGGGCGGGGCGATTGTCCCCGTCCGCCCTGAGCCGCGCAAGGCTGCTTCCGCCGGCCGAAGCTCGGGAAGCGATAAGAACTTGATATATATAAGAAATAGTTATGGAAGAGAGGCGATAATTGTCATTGGCCTTTTCCGGTATGTGTCGCATATACGGACTGTATCCGGTTTCACTAGACGCCAATCCTCGGAGGACAAGGGTGAGCGTTTCGAAGATTGCCGGAGCCCTTGCGGTGGCCGGCGCGCTATCGATTGCGGCCGGGCTCCCGGTTCAGGCGGCGACACTCGACGACGTGCGGGCCGATGGCTGGCTCAGGTGCGGCATCAATCCGGGCCTGCCGGGCTTTTCCCACACCGACGACACGGGCCGGTGGTCCGGCTTCGAGGCGGCCTATTGCCGTGCGCTGGCGGCGGCCGTGCTGGGCGATCCCGAAAAGGTCTCCTTCGTCACGCTCACCGGGAAGACACGCTTCCCGGCCCTGGCCTCCGGCGAGGTCGACGTGCTCTCGCGCAACACCACGTGGACCTTCTCGCGCGACGTCGACCTGGGCTTCACCTTCGTCGGCATCAACTACTACGACGGTCAGGGCTTCCTCGGGCGCCGCGACCTCGGCGTGGAGAGCGCCACCGAGCTCGACGGCGCCTCGATCTGCATCCAGACCGGCACTACCACCGAGCTCAACCTCGCCGATTTCTTCCGCATCGAGGGCATCGCCTACGAGCCCGTGCCGCTGGAGACCAACGCCGAAGCACGCGCGGCCTACGAGGCGGAGCGCTGCGACGTCTACACGACGGACGTTTCCGGCCTCGCTGCGACGAAATCGACCTTTGCCGACCCGGACGCCCACGTGATCTACCCGGAGATCATCTCGAAGGAGCCGCTGGGGCCGTTGGTGCGCCACGGCGACAGTCAGTGGGCGGACATCGGGCGCTGGGTGCTGAACGCGCTGATCAGCGCCGAGGAGCTCGGCGTGACCCGGGCGAACGTCATGGAGATGGCGGAGGGAACGGATCACCCGGAAATCAACCGGATGCTGGGCACCGAAGGCTCGCTGGGCGAGATGCTGGGCCTCGACCCCCGGTGGGCCGTCCGCGCCATTGCGGCGAGCGGCAACTACGCCGAGATCTTCGACGAGAACCTGGGCGCCGGCAGCCCCCTCGGCCTGCCGCGCGGCCTCAGCGCCCTCTACCGCGACGGCGGCATCCTCTATTCGCCCCCGTTCCGCTGAAGACGATGCCGAGCCGCTTCCGGGCCCGCTTGACAGGCAACGAGGGCGCCGCGTATAGCGGTGCGCTTCCGGCTCCTGGGGCGGGGTAGCTCAGTCGGTAGAGCAGTGGAATCATAATCCATGGGTCGGGGGTTCGAGTCCCTCCCCCGCTACCATTCCTCTTTCCAAGTAGTACCCATGAATTCCAGAAAAACCCCGGATTTCCGGGGTTTTTCTCCATAGCGCAGACTTGAACGTTCCCGCGAAGTATCTTGCGTTACCCCACATGAATGTGGGGCTGAGAATGGCGAGCCTCTCCGCCGCAACGGTCAAGGCGATCAAGAGGCTCGGCATGCACGGTGACGGGAACGGGCTCTATCTGCGGGTGACAGGCTCGCGATCTCCTCAGGCTCGTAGCGCTTCCTTGCCATCGTCGGCCCTCCTCTTTCTGTAACCTAAGGATGGACCGAGTCGATGGGGGAGGATCAGCCTTCTTTCGCTCGGACTCGCGCCTCGGCCGCAGAGCAATCTCACGCCGTCGCCGATCTTGGCGACCACTTCGCGCACGGCGACGTCGTCGTACTCGGTTTATCTGGACCCGACGGTCTTGAGCACTGCCGTCTTGACCGCGGTGCGGATGGACTTCTGTGTCGGTGGACGTGCCCAAGGGGACTTCGACGCGAATTACCGGCATCAGGGGGTTCCTGCTGTCGTCAGAGAGGGGTCGGCTCCAGCAGGAATGCCCCCGGTGACAGAGCTGCCATGAGCGCCTCGACAACGAAATAGTCGCCAAAGAGCACCGCGCTGTCGACGCCGTCCCGATGCGGGATCGAATAGCAGCCGTGCTTAAGCAGTCCGCGGTGCCAGTCCTCTCGTGCCAGATAGTCCGTGCACAGGCACTCCAGCATGGCATGTGCGTGTCCGCGCCACGCGGCGCCCTTTTCAGCGTCCGGGTGCAGTCCGGCCATGGTGAGGAAGCCGGCGGCGACGATCGCCGCAGCCGACGAATCCCGCGGCGCGTCCGGGATGGCCGGATCGTCGAAATCCCAGAACGGAACGGGATGGTCGCCGAGACGTTCGAGATAACGGCGGCCCACCGCCTCCGCCACCTCGATATTGGCGGTGTTGCGCGTCGCCGCGGCCGTGGCCGCGTAGCCGTAAATGGCCCAGGCCTGGCCGCGTGACCAAAGGCTTTCGTCGGCGTGGCCCTGGAAGGTGTAGCCCCGCGTCCGCCTCCCCTCCTCGTCGTATTCGACCGCGTGATAGGTCGAGCAATCGGCGCGGACAAAGGCGCGCTCCGTCATGCGGGCGTGGGCCTCGCCCGCGAGCCTGAAGCTTCCGTCATCGGCATGGTCGGCGGCCCAGAACAGGAGCGGCAGGTTCGCCATCGTGTCGATGGCCGAGCTTAGCCGGCCGCGCGGGTCGTCGAGCGGGCCCCAGGAGGACAGGTAGGCACCGGCCGGCGTGGTGATCAGGCGCGCCCGCAGCTTCTCCGCCGCTCGAAGCGCGAGATCGGCGAACCACCTCTCGCCGGTGACATGATACGCGCGGACTCCGCTACTCCAGAAGATGAAGCCGATGTCATGGGTGTTGGGGTCCTCGCAGCGCGGGGCCACGAGGCGCATGCGCTCACGGGCGAGGTCAAGGTATCTGCCTTCACCGGTATGGAGATGAGCGGCGATCAGCAGGCCGACCCAGAAGCCGCAGAACCAGTTACCGTGGCTCCACGCATCGCCGGAGTAGCCGGCCGACAGCGAGGCGGGCATCGTCCGCCACGCCCCGCTCTTCTCGGTCACGTAGGGAAAGGCGACGCCGATGGTCGCCTCGTCCTCCAGAAGCTTCTTCGCTAGCAGGTCGAGGGCGCCCGAGAAGAGGGCGTTCTGTGCGTCGCTTGGCGTCGACACGATTTTTCACTCACTGGCCGAAGAGATTAGCGCTATGCGTCGGGCACCCACTTGAGTATGTGCCGGGCGACGGCGACGGTCTCGCCCCGTTGGTTGACCACCTCGATGTCGGAGAGCGCGCGCCGGAGCTCCTCGTCGATCTCGGCGACCGTGTAGGTCACGTTCACCGTGTCGTTGATGTAGACGGGCGCGGTGAAACGGATGCGGTCGTAGCCGAGGGAGATGGGCGTCTCGTCGATACCGCTCTCGACGCAGCGGGCGATCATCATGGTGGACGTCGTCGACATGAAGCCGACCAGCAGGGCCCCGTGCGCGATACGGTGTCCGAAGGACGACTTCGACATGTACTGCTCGTCGACGTGATTGCCGGAGAAATCGCCGGTAATGCCTGCGAACATGTAAATGTCGCTTTCGCCAACGGTCTTTGAGAACCTCACCTGTTCGCCGACGCTTACGTGAAATTCCGACATCGCTCGCTCCGGGATTGCCCTTTCCGCTCTTGCTCAGGCGTCGCTTGAGGGCTGGCCTACGGCCGGGCGGTGGAGTCCGATCACGCCGTCCGCCTCCAGCCGCGCGATGGCCTCGCTGCCGTAGCCGATCTCGCGCAACACCTCGTCGGTCTGCGCGCCGAGCGGCTGCGGCGCCAGGCGCACGCCCGGCGTCTCGCCGTCGTATCGTATGGGGTGACCCACGATGGTTATGGGCGTTCCGGTGGCGCCGGCGATAGTCTCGAAGCAACCGTTGTGCCGTATCTGAGGATCGCGCAGAACGTCCTCGTAGTCGTTGACCGGCGCGCACCAGATTTCGCGGCCGTCGAAGGCGTCGAGCCAGGACTCGGTGCCTCGCGTCTCCAGCACCGGCGCGATGAGCGTGGCGATCTCCTCCCGCCGGGCGTAGCCGTCGTCATTGGGGATCGTCGCAAGCTCGGGCAGGGACAGCGCATCGGCCAGGTGTTCGTGGTTGGAGAAAGAGATTGCGAGGTGGCCGTCTGCCGTCGCATAGATGCCGTAGGGGCCAGGGTAATACCAGCCCGCTATACAGTGCGGCGGCCGCACGTCCTCGGGCCTGGGGCCGTTCAGGTAGGTGCTGAACGATTCCGATTGAAGGTCGATCGCGGCCGAGAGGAGATTGACGTCGATCCGGCAGCCCTCGCCCGTCCGCGCCCGGCGCACCAGGGCGGCGAGAATACCCGTCGCCAGGAGGGAGCCGGCATGAACGTCGACGAGAGCGCAGCCGAGGGCGCGCGCACGGTCATTCGTGTTACCGGTAATCGCCGCGAGGCCCGACATCGCCTGGATGAGTAGGTCCTGGCCCGGCCGCTTCGCGTGGGGGCCATCGGGCCCGAAGCCTGAGGCAGACGCAAAGATCACTCCGGGGTTGGCTGCCTTCAGGGCGTCGTAGCCGAAGCCGAGCTTGTCCATCACGCCGGCGCGAAAGTTCTCGCTCACCACGTCGGCGCGCGCGATCAGCTTCCAGGCGATCTCCCGGCCTTCGTCCGACTTGAGATCGAGCGCGAGGCTGCGCTTGTTGCGATTGGCGCAGAGGAAGAGCGTGGTCTGGCCGTCGATCCGCTTGTCCGCACCGCCCCACTGGCGCTGGAACGCGCCGCCGGGCGGTTCTATAGCGATCACGTCCGCGCCCAGATCGCCGAGCGTCTGCATGGCGTGGGGGCCCAGCAGGAAGTGATTGAAGCTCACCACCCGCACACCATCCAACAGGCCTGAACCGCTCTCGTTCAATGCCGACCTCCGCTCCGCTCGCGCGCGCATGCTAGCACAGCGGCCCTCGGCCGAGCGACGTGGCCGCACCATTGCGCGGCCCGGCGCAATGCGCCTATCTGGAGGAGGCGTGAGCGGCGTCAGCCGGGCCCGACGGTAGCGACGGCGAATACGGGAGACATTCCATGGGCGACATCTCGTTTCACCTGGAACGCGACGGGCGGGTAGCCCGCCTGCGGATCGACAACCCGCCCCTGAACATCCTGACGACGGCGGTGCGGGAAGCGCTGTTCCGGTGCGTACACCGGCTTGCGGAGGAAGGCGGGCCCGACGTGGTGGTTCTCGAGGGCGCGGGCGCGCGGGCCTTCTCTGTCGGCTCGGACATCAAGTCGTTCCCCCAGGACGAGGTGGGCGCGGTCAACAAGATCCGCTTCGAGCAATACCTGCTGGATCGCCTCACCGCTCTTCCTCAACTGACCATCGCCAAGCTGAAGGGCCATGTCCTCGGCGGCGGCGCGGAGCTCATGCTCGCCTGCGATCTCCGCATCGCGGCGGAAGGAACGCAGATCGGCTTCCCCGAGATCAAGCTTGGCGCCCTGCCGGCCGCCGGCGGGACGCAGCGCCTAATGCGCGAGCTCGGACCGGCGCGGACGCGGGAGCTCGTCTACCTGGGCGATTCCATCGATGCTAGCGAAGCCTGTCGCATCGGCCTGATCAACCGCGTCGTGCCGGCCGAGACGTTGGACGAGGCGACGGAGGACTTGGTCTCCGCCCTGCTCGAACGGCCCGCAAACGCGCTCAGCATGGCCAAACGGTGCCTCGCAGAAGGGCTCTCCGAGTCTCTCGCGGCCGGCCAGACCGTGGAGACCGAGGCCTTCGCTGCGCTGTTCAATCATCCCAACATCAGAGAAGGCCTCGCCGCCTTCCAGGAGAAGCGGAAGCCCAAATTCGGGCGCTAGCCCTGGGCCTCGCGTGGAGATGGCGGTTGAGAGCCCTCGTCCGATCATGGCAAGATCGCCCATGAGGGAGAGGGCTTGGCGATTGAACGCGGACGACAGCAGCCGCGAAACCTGCGGCAACGACCGAATATTCCGCCACGTGGACGCGATCGGTGCGTCGGCCTCCGTCTGCGCGTCCTCGAATGGCGACAGCGCATCCGAGGCCGTTACCAGTCTCGCGAGCCCCGTCTAGACATTGCCGCGGCAAACGACGGGTTCGGCGTTCTCACACGCATCGCGGCACAAATGGGAGGAACAGGAGAATGCGCTTTCGAAATGTAGGGACATCGCTGGTTCTGGCGGCCGCAACGGTATCGTGGGCCGCAGTCGCGTCGGCGTCCGACCTGGCACCGGCCACCGAGGAGACGGTCTTCTTCCGCGGCTGGCAGTACAAGACACACATCGTCCAGGACAACGTGGACATCTATAACAACGAGGTCGGAGGTCATGTCGATTACGCGACCGTGACCGGCGACTACCCTGCGATCATGGAGAAGCAGCTGATCGCCGGTGCCGAGCTTGACATTCTCTACGCCAATGTCTCCCAGGCGGCGCGGTACTACGATGGCGGATGGCTGATCCCGGCCTCCGATCTGCCCAATGCAGAGACCATCCTGGCCGACCTCTACCCCAACATCCGGGAAGCCTGGACGTACAAGGGCGATCTTCTGGGGCTTTCCTACTTCACGTCGGTGCGCGGACTGCCGCTCGTCAATCTGCAGAAGTACTACGAGATCGGTTACACCGATGCGGACTTCCCCGGCAGCTGGGATGCGCTCTACGACCAGATCCAGGAGATGCCGGCCAAGGGCGTCGAGCAGCCGTATCTGCCGATGTGGTTCAACGAGTGGTACGGCATCAGCTGGTCGTTCGTGTTCGAGGTCATGAACCGCGGCGGTCAGGTGGCCGATGGCGAGACGCACGAGCCGATGCTCACCGTGGAGGGCCCCGGCGGCGAGACGCTCAGGGATTGGAAGGCCGCGTGGAACGCCGGTCTCATCCCCAAGGAAGTCCTGAGCATGAAGAACTCGCACAACACCGAGGCCTTCGCCTCCGGCCGCTTCGTGTTCAGCCCGCAGGCCATGTACGACCTTGAGACCTTCAACAACCCGGAGAAGTCGCAAATCCCCGGTCACGTGACGCTGCTGCCCTATCAGGGCCAGAGCTGGGGCCTGCTCGACAGCGCCATGTACCTGATGACCGGCCGCGACCGGGACGATGATCACACCGCCGACGTGATGCGCTTCGTCAACTGGTACGGCTATCAGAATCACGAGGGCAAGGTCTTCGTCGCCGACCGCTGGATGAACGACTCCATGCTGTTCTCCGGCTACCGCTCGGTAATGGAGAGCTCGGAGGCCAAGGAAGCCATCACGAAGGCGCTGGCGCGGCCTGAGGACTATCAGGTGGTGCTCGACGTCTACGCAGCGACTCCCTATCCGAAGGGCGTCTGGAGCGTGGTCTGGGCGCCGGAGTTCAACTCCTGGCTGAAGGAGCGCCTCGAGGTCTTCGTGCTGGAGGACGAGGACGTCGGCGAGACGATCGAGGAGATCAACGAGATGATCGCCGACCTGAACAAGAAGTACGGCCTCTAGTGGGGACCGTCCGGACCGCGCCTCGCTTCGTTTGGACGACTTGAAGGCCCGCGCTGCTCGGTGCGGGCCCCGGGGCCGCGTTCGGAACGTGATCGTGTGATGATCTCGGGCAGGGTCAGGGAGCTCTCGAACCTGCAGTTCGCGCTGCTCCTGGCCCTGCCCGTCCTCGTATTCCTCATTCTCGTCGTCGCCTATCCCCTGGGCTACGCCGTGTGGCTCAGCGTCAACCAGGTGATGTTCTTCGGCGGTTACCGCACCTCCTTCGTGGGCGGCGAGCATTTCGTCGACACCTTTCTCGATGAAAAATTCTGGGGATCGACCTGGATATCGGTCCGCTACACGCTTGAGACCGTCGTTCTCACCATCTTGATCGGCCTCGGGCTCGCGCTGGTTCTCAACCGGCCGTTCCCCGGCCGAAACGTGGTTCGCACGCTCGTCGTCCTGCCCTGGGCGCTCTCGCTCTACGCGACGGCGATCATGTTCTCCTACATCGGCGGCGGGCATACCGGCGTCGGCACCGCGATCGCCTTCGCGCTTGGCATCGACGAGCCCGTCAACTTCATGGACAAGGACTGGATCATCGAGTTCCTGGCCATCGGCAGTGCCTGGAATCTGGCCCCGCTCGTCGCCTTCTTCCTGATGGCAAATCTCTCGACCGTACCGCGCCGTCTTTACGATCTCGCCGATCTCGACCACCTGAGCGCGTTCGAGAAGTTCTACAACGTCACGCTGCCGCCGCTGCGCTTCACGCTCTTCGTGTTCACCTGCATTGCGACCGTGCTGGCGCTCAAGCAGTTCGACTACATCTACGTGATGACCGGCGGCGGGCCCGGCCGAGCGTCCGCCGTCTTGACCTACGAGATCTACAAGATCAGCTTCCAGAACCTCGATCTCGGGCCTGGCGCGGCGAGGTCCTTCTTCCTGCTCGCGCTAATCCTGGGCAGCACCATCGGACTCTACTTCCTTTGGGGCCGGCGGGAGGCGGCACGGCCGTGAACAAGCCGGCCGTACGCGCAATCCTGATCGCGGTCGTCCTGATCTGGACGCTGATCCCGATCTACTGGTTCCTGAAAATGGCCTTCCTGAGCCCGGCGGAGATCGCCCGCTTCCCGCCGCCGCTCTACCCGCTCGAGCCGCAGCTCGCGGCCTTCTACAACGTGGTGGGCTACAGCTACACGACCGACGACGGGTTGTTCTTCAGAGCCTCGGGCCAGGCGGGGCAGGTGCTGTCCGGCCTCAAGAACAGCTTCATCGTGGCCGTGATCGTGATGCTGATCACCATGGTCGTGGTTGTGCCGCTCTCCTACGTGTTCGCCCGGCTCGAGTTTCGCCACAAGACCAAGCTGCTCTTTGCGATCCTGCTGGCCGTGGCGCTGCCGCCGATCTCGACCATGATCCCGTTCTACGCGCTGTTCGTGCAGCTCGATCTGGTGGGCACGATCCATGGTCTGGTGATCGTCACGCTCACGATCACGATCCCCTTCGTGACCTGGATGCTGATCGGCTATTTCAGGAATCTGCCGCCCGTGGAGCGTTTGGCTCGCATCGACGGCTTCTCCCGCTTCATGGCCTTCCTGCGGATCATCGTGCCGCTGGCGCGAAGCGGCATCGCGGTGGGCGCCGTGGTCTCGTTCCTCTTCGCCTGGAACGAGTACACCTTCGCCCAGATTCTGGTGAACGGCACCAAGGCCACGACGCTGCCTGCATCGGTTTCGGGATTCCTCTATCAGGTGCCGGAGCCGTCCCAGCTGGCGGCGTCGATCTTTTTCTCTCTCATCCCACCGCTCATCGTGGCTTACTTCCTGCAGCGGCACATCGCCGAGATGAACCTGGTCGAACCATTGCGCTGAGGTTTCGGGTCATGGCGTCCATATCCGTGCAAAACTTGCGCAAGCTTCATGGCTCTCACGTCGCCGTGGAAGACCTGACCCTCGACGTGCCCGACGGGCACTTCATGGTTCTCCTCGGCCCCTCGGGCTGCGGCAAGACCACGACACTGAACTGCATCGCGGGCCTCGAGACCGTGACCGATGGCCGCATCCTCTTCGATGACAACGACGTCACCGGCTTCCCGCCGCACCAGCGCAACATCGCAATGGTGTTCCAGTCGGCGCTGCTCTACCCGCATCTCACCGCACGACAGAACATCGTCATGAGTCTCAAGCGCAGCGGACTCGCACGAGATGAACAGGGCCAACGCGTGGTCGAATCGGCGCGGATCCTCGGCATCGAGGCCCTGCTCGACAAGATGCCGAGCCAGATGAGCGGCGGCGAGCGCCAACGGGTCGCCACCGCGAAGGCGATCGTGCGCCAGCCGGGCGCGTTTCTCATGGACGAGCCGCTTTCCGCGCTCGACGCCGCGCTCCGGCTCACGCTTCGCTCGGAGCTTGTCAACCTTCAGAAGACCCTCGCCACGACGATGATTTACGTCACTCACGACCAGACCGAGGCGATGACGATGGGTGATCAGATCGCCGTCATGAAGGACGGGCTGCTGGAGCAGGTCGGCACGCCGGACGACATCTACCACCGGCCCGAAACCCTGTTCGTCGCCGGCTTCGTGGGAACGCCGCCGATGAACTTCCTGGAAGGCGAGCTCTCGCAGCGCGACGGCGTGCTCGCGCTGGTCTCGGAGCAGCGCACGCTAACGCTGCCGTGGGCGTCGCTGACGGTCAGCGACACGAACGGTGGCCGCTTCTGCCTCGGCATTCGGCCGCAGCACCTGACGCTGACTCAGGACGACGGCGCCGAGGCGATCCCCGCGACGGTCTTCGCCCTGGAACGCCTCGGCAAGGAGTCCATCGTGATCCTGGAGACGCCGCAGCAGGAAAAGATCCGGGTCATCGTCGACCCGCAGTTTTCTGCACGCGTTGGCGAGCGCCTGTTCGTCAGGCTGGATGCTCGTCAGGGTTTTCTGTTCAACCTTAGCACTGAGCGCAAGGAGGCCGTCGCCAGCGGCAGCCAGTAGCGCCGTCTACAGAGAAGGAGGAGCAAATGACTAAGTTCGATCCCTCTCGCCGTCAGGTCGTCCGTGGGGTGGCGTGCGGCGCCGCCCTGCTGGGCACCACCTCGGTTTTTGCGGGCTGCGCCATACAGTCGGCGTACGACGATGCTTCGCTCCCCGGCGAGATGCGCATTCGCGGCGCGGACGGATATGGCTTGGACCAGGTGCTTGCCACCTTCAACGAGGCAAACGGCGTCATAGTCACGGCGGAGCGTACAGCCACCGACGCCGACACCGTCAAGCGTTTGCAGGCCGGTGACGCGGACCAATTGGATGTGGTGAGTGTCGGTCACGTCGCGGCCCGTCACGACCTCTATGCCGAAGGGCTGATCAGGGCGCTCGACCGCAACCGCTTCGAGCCCGCCCTCGCCGGCATGCTGCCGGCGTTTCAACCGCCCTTCAAATGGGCGATGAGCCTCGACGAGAGCGCGCTGATCGGCATTCCTCAGCGCTTCGACCTCCTCTCCCTCGTCGTCAACACCGACAAGGTGTCGCTCCAGACCGCCGAGGAGCAGGGCTTTGCGCTGTTCAACGACGATGCCAACCAGGGTCGCTTCGGCATCCTGACCGACGACATCTGGAATATCGCCCACATGTGTGTCGGCGTTGGCGTGGACCCCTTCAAGCCGCCCAGTCACGACGACATCGTGGCCCTGGAGAAATGCGCCCGGAAGTGGTTCAGGAACGCTGCGTTGCTCTCGGCTGATCCGGCGAAGCTCAACAACGCTCTCCTCGCCGGCGACATCGACTTCTATTGTTCGGGCGGCATCGCCTCCGCGGCACCGGCACGGATGGAAGGCCATGCCAACGTGCGGGCGGTCATACCGGCCAGCGGACCGATCGATGGAAGTGCAGGGATCGCCCGGGTCGAGTTGCTGTGCGTCGTCGACAACGCGGAGGCCGGCGAACTCGCCGCCGCTTTTGTCGAGTATGCCCAGCGGCCCGAAGTCGTCCACGCAGTATCGCTCGCCAACGGTGCGCCGCACCCCGTGTCTCAACTCGGTCGCGAGGACGTGCGCGCGCGCTTCAGCAGGGCCGAGCTCGATGCTCTGCAGTGGGACACGCTGGAGGCGGACATGGCGCGGGTTGCGTTCGAGGAGCCGAATCCCGGCTTCGAGGAGATGGTCGCCGCCTACTCATCCGCACCGCTCGGCCTCTGGACCCCGCGACTGCGCTGCCCGCTCACCTTCCACATGTAGCCAGCGAGGCCATCGGGCGGCGTGGCATTGCCGACGCGCCCACCCGTTAGCGAGCTGTTCGGGTGAGCGAGATGCTCGACCAGGCGCGCCGCAGACTCGAGGCCGACGGCATTCGCTTGGTGCAGATCGAGGTCCCTGAACTCGACGGTGCGCTGCGCGGCAAGCTCGTAGCCCTCTCCAAGGGGTTGGGCGACGACGTCGGCTTCTGCACGACGCTGCTCACGTCCACGACCGCCGACGATGTCTACGAGGCGCCGTTCGCCTCCTTCGAGGGTGGCTTTTGCGACTTCTTCGCCCGGCCCCAGGCCGAGACCATCCGCCCGCTGCCCTGGCATCCCCGGACCGCCGCCGTGATCTGTGACATGTACGACGCAGACGGCACCATGACGCCCGAAGCCCCCAGGACGGCGCTGCACAAGGCCGTTGACCGTGCAGCCGCCATGGGCTTCGAGCCGCGTGCCGCGATCGCGTATGGCGTCGCCGTCTTCGATGTGGACGAGGCGGAACGGCTTAGCGGCTCCCCGTGCGAGCCCTGCTCTGCTGAACCCGACAAATTCCGGTCGGTCGCCGCGCCGGTCCTGCGCGGCATCGTCGAGGCGTTCGCCGGGCGCATGGCCGCCATCGGTGCGCCGCTGGAGAGCGCGCGTCTCACCCAAGAGGAGGGCGCGCTCACGATCGCGCTGGAGCCCGCGCCGGCTCTGGAAGCAGGCGACCGGGCCATGCGCACCAAGACTTATCTCAAGGAGCTTTGCTCCGAGAGGGGTCTCATTGCGAGCTTCATGGCGAGGCACGACATGGCGCGGCCGTTCCACCGTGGCCATGTCCGCCACAGCCTGTGGCGTGACGGCGAATGCGCGTTCGAGGCCGGCGAGGGAATCTCCGACATCGCCCACCACTTTGCTGCGGGCCAGCGGATGCATCTGGCCGACCTCGCGGCGTTCTGCATGCCCACTATCAACGCCTACCGCCGCGATGGTCGCACCGACGGTTCGACGGCAACGCCCCTGGTCGTCGCTCAGCGCGAGCCCGGCGGGGCGTTCGTGGAAAACCGCCTAGCCGGTGCCGACTCGAACGCCTACCTCACCGTCTCGCTCCAGCTTGCGGCGGGACTGGAGGGCATCGCGGCAGGTCTCGGAGAGCAGCCGCGCGTGGGCGCGGGCGGCGGTGTCCGCCCATGCGCGGAAGAACTGTAAGCATCCGGCGGGGACCGTCTGTGCGATAAGCTGAAAATCGGCGAGTGTTCGCGATCGGTGGTGGGCACCGTGGTGCCCACCGTGGAGCAGACGGAGGCGATCGCGGATGTCGAATGAACAGCAGGCGAATTTGGGTGCCGAGGCCGAGGCCGGGAAACGCCGCCGGGCCCGGAAGTGGAGCGACGCCGACAAGCGGCGGATCGTTGCGGAGAGCTACGCGCCCGGCGCCACGGTGACGGCGGTGGCGAAGCGCAACGACGTGCGCGCCAATCTGGTGTTCGATTGGCGACGTCGGTTTCGCGAGGAGGATGGCGAGGCCGGGGGCGGCGGGTTCGTGCCGGTGATTGTCACGCCGTCGGGCGATGCACCGCCGGAGGACGGCTACTTCGGCGCAGCGCCGGCGGCCGGGCGGATCGAGATCGCGCTTTCCGGTGGCGTGCGGGTGACGGTTGACGGAACGGTGGATGCCCCTGCGCTGGCGCGGGTGCTTGCGGTCGTGGAGCGCCGATGATCCCGGTCCCGGGCAGCGTGCGGGTGTGGTTGGCGACCGGGGTGACGGACATGCGCCGTGGCATGAACACGCTGGCGCTTCAGGTTCAGGAGGGTCTCGGCCGCGATCCCCACGCGGGGGATCTCTACGTGTTCCGCGGACGCCGCGGCGATCTCGTCAAAATTTTGTGGCATGACGGTCTCGGGTTCTCGCTCTACGCCAAGCGCCTGGAGCGGGGCCGGTTCACTTGGCCGTCGGCATCGGGCGGCGCACTGTCGATCAGCTCGGCGCAGCTCGCCTACCTGCTTGAGGGGATCGAGTGGCGCAACCCGGTTCGCACTTGGCGCCCGTCGCGGGTGGGCTGAGGCCGGGCGAATCACCCTGCGCGATTGGCAATTGCCGTGAGGCTGCGAATCTGATTCATTCCCGGCCATGACGGTCACGGCCCGACGCGACGTTGAAACTCTCGAGGCGGCGCTTGCGGCCTCGGAGGCTCGGGCAACGGCGGCCGAGGAGCAGATCACCTCGCTGAAGCTGATGGTCGAGAAGCTGCGCCGTGCGCTCTACGGGCAGCGCTCGGAGCGCACGGTGCGTCTCCTCAACCAACTGGAGCTTGCGCTCGACGAGCTGACGGCGGACGCGACGGAGGACGATCTCGCGGCCGAGCAAGCCGCGGCCGAGACCACCCAGGTCAAGGGGTTCACGCGCCGCAAGCCGTCGCGCAAGCCCTTCCCCGAGCATCTGCCGCGCGAGCGGGTGGTGGTTCCTGCACCGACATCGTGCGCGTGCTGCGGGTCGGAGCGGCTGTCGAAGATCGGCGAGGACGTGACCGAGACGCTTGAGGTGATCCCGCGCCGGTGGAAGGTGATCCAGACGATCCGCGAGAAGTTCACCTGCCGCGATTGCGAGAAGGTCTCGCAGCCGCCGGCGCCGTTCCACGCGGTGCCGCGAGGTTGGGCGGGTCCGAACCTTCTGGCGACGATCGTGTTCGAGAAATATGGCCAGCACCAGCCGTTGAACCGGCAGCGCGAGCGCTACGCGCGCGAGGGGGTCGACCTGAGCCTGTCGACGCTGGCCGATCAGGTCGGGGCCTGCGCCGTGGCGCTGAAACCGCTGCATGACCTGATCGCCGATCACGTGCTTGCGGCCCGGCGCTTGCACGGCGACGACACTCCCGTCCCGGTGCTGGCCAAGGGCAAGACCGTCACCGGGCGGGCTTGGGCCTATGTGCGTGACGACAGGCCGTTCGGCGGTCCGGATCCGCCGGCCGTGCTGTTCCGATACTCCCGCGACCGTTCGGGCAATCACCCGGTCGAGCACCTGAAGACCTTTGCCGGGGTGCTTCAAGCCGATGCCTATGCTGGCTTCAACCGGCTCTATGTGCCGGGCCGCTCGCCGGGAGCCGTGATCGAGGCCCTGTGCTGGGCTCACAGTCGGAGGAAGTTCTACGAGCTTGCCGATATCGCGGCGAGCAAGAGGCGCGGCGAGCAGGCGCCGCCGATCTCGCCGCTGGCGATGGAGGCGGTGAAGCGGACCGACGCGCTGTTCGACATCGAACGCGAGATCAACGGCAAGAGTGCCGATCAGCGCCTTGCCGTGCGCCGGGAGGCGAGCGCGCCGCTCGTCGCCGATCTCGAGGACTGGATGCGCACGGAGCGTGCCAGGCTGTCGCGCCACGCCTCTGTCGCCAAGGCGATGGATTACATGCTCAGACGCTGGGACGGCTTCACCCGTTTCCTCGATGACGGCCAGATCTGCCTCACGAACAACGCTGTCGAGAGGGCGCTTCGGGTCATCGCTTTGGGACGAAAATCCTGGCTGTTCTGCGGCTCCGATCGCGGCGGAGTGCGGGCGGCGGCGATGTACACCCTCATCGGCACCGCCAAGCTCAACGATGTCGATCCCCAGGCCTGGCTCGCCGATGTTCTCGGACAGATTGCCGATCTGCCGCAAAGCGACCTGCACCAGCTCCTGCCCTGGAACTGGAAGACAGCCCAGCACCAGGCCCTGGCCGCCTAAGCCGGACCTCACCAGAGACACCGTCTTCCCTGCGGCCGAGGCCGCGTCTCTGCGCGGTCCACCGTGAGCGTCACCGTGGGGCTGAGCGTCACTCGCCTGCCCACCTTGGAACTCCCCGTCACGTTCCGCGATTCACCGTCTGCGGTCCCCGCCGGATGCTTACGAAGAACTCCCCAGGTCCTTGGAAGAAGCGGCAGACGCGCTGGACGGCTCCGCCTTCCTCCGCTCCTTCTTCGGGGATCGTTTCGTCGACCACTACGTGTTCTCGCGCAGGGTCGAACTGCGAATTTGGAACGAGTGGCTCGCCAGTCGCGTCACGGACTGGGAAATGCGGCGGTACTTCGAGACCGTCTAGTCGTTCCGACATATCGATCGCGATCGTGCGCGCCGAACAACACTCAAAAGGATGAACGCTGCTAAGTTGTTGATCTATCGAAACTTAGCGGCGTTATCGGTGATTGCGGGGGCTCGCTACCCCCGAGACCGACATCTGATCGAAGTGGCGGTCTGACCCGCTGTAACCCTTTGACTGTCCCCAAGGCTTTTGTAGCGACGGCCTGCTGGAACGTACCGATCAGGAGATGGACCCTAAGTTGGGCATGGCACGTCCCTATCCCCTCTTCGGGTAGGTCTCGTTTCCCCAGGTGTGCTGTTCGCGGATGTAGGGCAGCGGGTGCTGCGGGTTGTCGGACTCGAACTCGCGGCCGAGCCGGTGCCCTTCGAACACCGACAGTTGGATGAACCGCGGCGTGTGGCAATCGCCTACCTGATAGACCGCCTGCACGTCGTTCTCGGACCACTCGTCCTTCCGTGCCTTGAGCGCTGCAAACAGCTCGCGTCTCGACTCACGGTAAGCGCCGCGCCGTCACCCTTGTTGACGGGTGACGCCCGGGATTGTCGGAGCGAAGTTCCAGGGCATGAGCTCGTCGATGCGTGACACGGGGTGCATGTCGACGATCCGGCGCAGGGTGTCGGTCAGGTAGACCTGCGGATTGATGCCGTTGAGCTTGCAGGTGCCGATCAGGCTGGCACACCGCGCCCATGTCCTGGCGCCGTCGTCGCTGCCGGCGAAGAGCGCGTTTTTCTTTGTGAGCTTCACCGGGCGGATGAGGTTCTCGATGGGGTTGGTGTCCATCTCGATACGCCCGTCATGGAGGAACCGGCACAGGCCGTCCCAGCGCTTGAGGGCATATCGGATGTGCTTGGCGAGTTCGGACGCGCTGGACAGACGGTCGAGCTGGGCCTCAAGCCAGGGCCGCATGGCCTCGACGATCGGTGCCGACAACTCCTGCCGCGCCTTCAGCCGAAGCTCCGGCGGGTGGCCGCGCACCATGGCCTCGATCCGGTACAGCGCCGCGATCCGTTCGAGGATTTCCTCGCACACGGGCGAGGCCGTGCCGCGCTGGAAGTCGACGAAGCGTCTCCGCCAGTGGACCCAGCAGTAGGCAAGCACCCATGGGCTGACCGTCTGCTTCGGATCGCCGAGCGCGTCGTACACCCTGTAGCCGTCCACGTGCAGCGGGCCGCCGCCGGTGTAGCCCCGCATCAACTCAAGAGCGACCTTCGCACTTCGATGGCGCGAGTGGTGGAACACCACGATCGGCGGGTCGGCCCCGCCATAGCCGCGCTGATCGCGGGCGATCGCCCACAGATAGTCGAGGCGCGTCTTGCCGGTCCCCGGCGCCATCACCGGCACCGTGGTCTCGTCCATGAACAGACCGTCCGACGCCTTGAGGTGCTCGATCATCCGGTCGATCACCGGGGCCAGCACCTGCATCCCGCGCCCCGCCCAGTTCCCCAGCATGGTGCGGTCGAGGTCGATCCCCTCGCGACGGTATGCCTCGCTCTGACGGTAGAACGGTTGGTGATCGGCGAACTTGGCGACCAGCGTGTGCGCCACCAGCGCCTCGGTCGGCAGGCCGCGCGGCACCAGATATTCCGGCGCCGGCGCCTGGGTGCTCTGTTTGCCTTCGCAGGCGCGGCAGATGTATTTCGGCCGGATCGTCACCAGCACCCTCAACTTCGCCGGCACGACGTCGAGCCGCTCGGTGCGGTCCTCGCCGACCTTCACCATCTCGCCGCAGCCGCAAGGGCACTCCGCGCTCTCCGGCTCGATCACCTTCTCGAAGCGTTCGAGGTGCTTGGGCAGATGGCCGAGGTTGCGATTGGTCGGCTGTGGCTTGCGCCGCTGCCTGCCGGTCGCCGCGTCGGCCTTCTCCTGGGCTTCCGCCAGCATCCCCTCGGCGACCGCGATGTCCTCGAACAGCGGCAGCCGGTCCTGATCGGCATGGCGCTTCTCCGAGCGCGCGCCCCACACGGCATGGTTCAGCGAGGCGATGATCCGCTCCAGGCGTTCGCGCGCCCGCTCGGACACAGCCAGCGCGTCCTCGGCGGCCTTGCGCTCGGCACGCTCCTTCGCAAGTTGGGCTTCGACGGCCGCCAGACGGCGTTGCAGATCACTCACGGGAACGGCGCTTCCCATGCTGGTTATCATGGGATTCCTCTAGCAGAATCAATGAGGTAACGCAAGGTGAACATGCTTCCGGCCCCGCCGTAAACGGGGCCGGATAGCTCGTCTTGGCGACACCGGGGAGACGGTGGGATGGACACCGTTCCCCGGTGAAACGGCAAGCTGCGCGGTCAGGCCGCCTGGCGCGGCCGAGGCCGTCGCACGGCCCGGACCGCCTTCCAGTCGAGACCTTCGAACAACGCCGAGAACTGCGCCGGCGACAGTCCGATCACGCCGTCCGAGGGGCGCGGCCACTGGAAGCCGCCGCCCTCCAGGCGCTTGTAGACCATGACCAGCCCGGTGCGGTCCCAGACCAGGATCTTCATTCTGTCGCCTCGCTTGGAGCGGAAGGCGAAGACCGCGCCGCTATAGGGGTCGTGACCCAGCACCGTCTGCACCACCGCCGACAGCCCGTCATGTCCCTTTCGGAAGTCGACGGGGCGGGTCGCCAGCCAGACCCGGATCTTCTCCCCGGTCAGGATCATGGCGCGGCCCGAACGCAGACCAGGATGCGCGACAGGTGCCCCGCGTCGAAGTCCGGCGGCACCACCACCCGGATGTCGGCGATCTCGATCGCGATACCATCCGCGGGCACCGAGGCCGCGCCGTTCCGCTCAGCAGCGACCGACACCGTCACCGGGACCAGGCCGAACGGATCGTCGCCCGCGCCGGCGACCGGGCCGAGAAGCCCGTCCCGAGCCATGCGCCGCCAGCCGCTCAACTGCGTCCGTGAGAGGCCGTGACGCCGGGCAACCCCCGCCACCGTCGCTCCCTCCTCGAACGTCTCCTCCACGATCCGCGCCTTCACCGCTTCCGGCCAGACCCGTGCGCCGTGCGCGCTCGTCGCGACCGCGACCGAAGCGTCGGTGGCGTCCTCCGTCACTCGTTCATGCAATGTGTCTGTCATCTGTCACCTCCGTCGTTGACGGGGTCCAGATGACCACGAAAATCTCAGACAACAACGAGGGTGACGGCGCGGCGCTTACGACTCACGCGCCGTGCACAAGATCACGGTATCGCATTCCAGCGTCGTCGTTTCGGTGCCAAGACGCCTCGGCACCTGGCCCGTTCGCGGCGGCAGCTCGATGCGGGGACTGTCGCGGTAGGCGTAGGCGATCTCGACCTTGATCGTGTTGTTGACGGCAAGGGACTCGATCCAGTGAAGCGGGTAGCACTGGATGTCCTGCTCATGGAGAAGTCGCTGCAGGTTCGGCCCCTCGAGGGTGTTCTGGCAGAACGGCGCGACCTCGTTGAACTGGGTGACGACGGAGACCTGCTTGCCCCTCTCCGCCATCATTTCCGCCATGGCGACGCCGGTGAAGTAGCCGTCACCGTCCAGGATCACCACGCGGTCGCCGATATCCTTGCCGTTCATCACCTGCTCGGGCGTACAGAACTGCGGCGTCTCGGCATCGGCGCCGTCGATCGGCCCGAAGCTGACGGCATTGAGACCATCGCTGACCCAGCGGGCGCCGACGGCGATCACGACCTTGTCGGCGCCGTAGCTGAGCACGCTGTCGGCGGTCATGTCGTCCACGCCGGTATGGACCTCGACGGTCTTGAGCTTGTCGAGCTGGGTCTGCCGGTAGCTGACGATGCGGCCCCATTCCACGAGGCCCGGGTAGCGCATGACCTGGCGAATGTGCCCGCCGATCTCGTCCTCGCGCTCGCGCAGGTGCACATCGTAGCCGCGCTCGCCGAGCACGCGCGCGCACTCCATCCCTGCGGGACCCGCCCCCACAACGAGCACCGAACAGGGGTCCGCGGCCTCATCGAACCGCTCGGGATGCCAGCCGCGCCGGTACTCCTCCATCGCCGTCGCGTTCTGGGTGCAGACGAGCGGCGCCTCCATGTTGAACTGGGAGACGCAGATGTTGCAGCCGATGCACTCCCGGATGTCGTCCGACCTGCCCTCCTGGATCTTGCGGGGAAGGAACGGATCGGCGATCGACGGCCGCGCGGCGCCGATCAGGTCCGCCTCGCCCGCTTGGATGATACGCACCATGTCGTCCGGGCTGGTGACCCGGCCCACGCCGACCACGGGCACGTTCGTCACCTCTTTGACGGCCTTGGTGGCCCAGGTCTGATAGCCGGGCTCGAAGAAGCGCGAGGGCCCGGCGTCGTTGCCCCACTCCATGAAGTACGAAATCTTGATGTTCCAGAGATCGCACACGCCTTCGCGCGTGATCAACTCCACGAACTTGAGGCCCTCCTCCAGTTCCAGACCCATCGGGCCCAGCAGATTGTCGATGGCGATACGCGTGCCGACGGCGACACGGTCGCCCACGGCGCGCTTGAGCGCCGCCATGGTCTCCACCCAGAAGCGCGCGCGGTTCTCGAACGAGCCGCCCCAGCGGTCGGTGCGCTTGTTGTACATCGGCTGCAGGAACTGGGTCGGCAGCGAGGAATCCGAGCCGATCACCTCCACGTAGTCGAAGCCTGCGTCCTCGGAACGCTTGGCGGCGTCGACGTACATCTGGATGAGCTCGCGGATGTCGTCCTCGTCGCACTCGTGGCAGTAGTTCTGATAGGCCGTCTCCGACGGCATCTGGCTCGGGCCGCGCGATATCGCGAGAGTTTCGCGCACCGGTGCGTGCGCGCCGCCGTACCAGAGCTGAATGCCGGCGAGCGCTCCGTGCCGATGCACGCTCTCAGTCGTGTGCCGCAGATTGATGACGTCGCCTTCGTCCCAGATGCGCACGCTGACGTGGGGCGTGTCGTCGGTTTCCGGGCTGATCGCGCAGTACTCCACGCACACGACGCCCCAGCCGCCCTCGGCCTTCATGGCTCGAAAGGCGGCCTGTGCGCCGGGCCGGTGGGAGCCCGCGCCGTTGCAATGAGGAACCTGGAAGAAGCGATTGGGAGTCTGCTTGGGCCCGATGCGAACGGGCTCGAACAAGACATCGTACTTCGGATCACCCGCCATCGCCTTGCCCCCCATGCATCGCGTGCGTCTTGTTCTATCGAAGCATGACGCAAGGCCAATAGGGATGCAAAATGCCAGTTGGGAGAGAGCGCCGGCGCAGCCTCGACCATCCGGGATGCTCAAGGTTTGCGTGCGCACGACACTGGCGCGCGGACCCTCTACGAAGGAGCTAGATCGATGGCCCGCTCGAACGACGATCTGAGCCAGCGTGACACCGCCGCAATTGCAGGGATCCAGAAGCTCCGCTTCAACCCGCTGGCGGCCCGCGGCGGCAAGGGCTCCTACCTCACCACCGAGGACGGCCGGCGCATCCTCGATCTTTCGGCGTCCGCGACCGCCGCCAGCCTCGGCTACGCGCATCCGGCGGTGACGGATGCCGTAACCAGGGCGCTCACCGACATGGCTGGCGCGAGCCTCTTGATGTATCCGAACGAGTCGGCCGCCGCGCTCGCCGAAGGGTTGCTCCAGGTCACGCCGGGCAGCGGCGAGCGACGCGTCTGGTTCGGCCATTCCGGCTCGGACGCGAACGATGCCGCGGCACGCGTGCTGGAGGCGGCAACCGGCCGCCCCCGCTTCATCTCGTTTATCGGCTCCTACCATGGCGGCGTTGCGGGCTCGATGGCGATCTCCGGCCACACCGCGATGACCCACACCCTGCCGCGGCCGGGATTGGTGCTGTTGCCCTATCCCGACCCGTACCGGCCGCGCTTCTCGGCGGAAGACGTGCTCGACATGCTGGACTACCAGTTCGAGACCACGTGTCCACCGGAGCAGGTCGCCGCCGTCTTCATCGAGCCCGTAATGTCCGACGGAGGGCTGATCGTGCCTCCCGCCGGCTTCCTGAAGGCGCTGGAGGAACGCTGCCGGCAGCACGGCATTCTCACGGTGCTGGACGAGGTCAAGGTCGGCTGCGGGCGCAGCGGGCTGTTCCACGCCTTCAGCCACGAGGGCCTGACGCCCGATCTAGTGGTGCTGGGCAAGGGGATCGGAGGCGGGCTGCCGCTCTCCGCCGTGATCGGACCCGCTGAGGTGCTGGACCACCGCCCGGCATTCGCCATTCAGACCACCGGCGGCAATCCGGTCTGCACCGCCGCCGGCCTTGCCGTGCTGCGCACCATTCTCGACGAGGACCTTCCGGCCCACGCCGCGCGCATGGGCAAACAGCTGGCGGACGGCTTGCGCGCGCTCGGCGAGAGGCACGCGACGATCGGCGATGTGCGCGGTCGCGGCCTCGCAATCGGCGTCGACCTGGTGCAGGACCGCGAAAACAAGGCACCGGTCGAGGCCACCACCACCGCCAAGGTGATCCTGCGCGCCTACGAACTCGGCGCGAGCTTCATCTACGTCGGGCTTGCCGCCAACGTGCTGGAAATCACGCCGCCTCTGAACTTGAGCGACGCAGAATGCGAGGAGGGGCTCGCCATCATCGACCAGGCCCTCACCGATGTCGCCGAAGGCCGCGTCTCCGACGAGGCGGTCCAGGCCTACATGAATTGGTGAGCGGCCTTCGAGCGCGGCGCGGGTCGACGCGACGCAGGCCGTGACATGGGTGAGAAATCCGGGCTAACGTCGGAGCGGATGCGTTGAGCATCATTTCCCAAATAAACGAGAGAAATTCGTCAGAGCAACTGACGTGGACAAGAAGGGGAGGACAACGATGTCGAAAACCAACAAGTTTGCGCTAGGGATCGGCGCCGCTGCGCTGGCCGGCGTCCTGGCCGGGGCACCCCTGGATGCCAACGAGGCGTACGCCTGGTCGTTGGAGGAGGCGGCCAAGCCCTATGCCGGATCGGAAGTGCGCGGCATTTGCGACGGTTATGCGCCGTGCATGTCCTACGTCGCCCTGACCGACGAGTTCGAGCAGCTCACTGGCATCAAGGTGAACTTCGAGATCGCCGACCTGGGAGCGATCCAGACCCAGTTTCTGACCGATCAGATAACGGAATCGCAGTACTACGACCTGGTCGAGGTGATTTCGTTCTCGACCGGCGTGTTTCCCGCCCACGGTTTCGTCTACGACTGGTCGACGTTCACCGACAATGCCGCACTGAAGGACCCGGACGTCAACTTCGCGTCCGATCTCGTCCCTGCGCTGTACGAAGTCTCGACTCTTTTCGACGGCAATCTCTATAGCGTGCCGACGAAGTTCGTGCTGGCCTTCATGGTTTATCGGCACGACCTGGCGACCGACGAGGAAATGGCCAACTTCGAAGCCGCATACGGATACGCCATGCCGCTGCCGCCGACCACCTGGCAGCACTACCACGACCTCGCGGCTTTCTACACACGTTCGAAGGGCGAGATGCTGGCGGGTGAAGTGCTGGAGAACGACTTCTACGGCACCATCGTGCCGTTCAAGCGCCACATCGCCGTGCTCTATGACTACGAGCGCATCCTGATCAACATGGGTGGCCGCTTCACCGACGAGAACGGCAACGTCGCGATCGACGAAGGCGACGCCGCGGTCAAGGCGCTCGAGTTCATGCTATCGCTCCGGCCTTATTCCGATCCCGGCTACATGGAGGCGACCTGGGATGAAGAATACGCGGGGATGTGCGCCGGTAACTTGTTCCTGATATTCACCTGGGGCGATACCACGCCCTACCTTGAGATCCCGGCGGACTGCCCCGGTTCGGTCGGAAAGATGACCTACTTCGCGCATCCCGGCATGGGTCTCTCGATCGCCGAGGCCAACAACTGGATGATTCCGAAGAGCGCCAAGAATCCCGAGGCCGCGTTCCTCTTCGCCCAGTGGATCAACCGCAAGGACATCCAGGCGCGGACCATGCCCGCGGGCGGCAACCCGACCCGGAGCGACGTCTACGAGATGCCCGAGTGGAGCGCCCCGGATTGGGTCAACATCCAGCGCGACCAGCTCTATCACTCACTCGTGGAGAACGACAAGCTGCTGGCACGGCCGAATCCGCCGACTTGGCTCGCATGGACGGAGATCTTGACGGAAGAGCTCTCCAACGCCGGGGCCGGAAACCAGGATGCGGCGACCACCGTCGCCAATATCGCGGAGCGGATGCGCGACGTGGCCGAGCAGTAACAGCGCAGGTGTCGCAGCCTGGGGCAGCCTGCTTCCGGGGCTCCGATCGGGACTTCGGGACCCGAGCCTAGGCTTGCAATGTGGGCGACGTGCCGTCCCCGGTGTTGCGTTCGGCAACGCCGGGGGCGGCCACGAGATTGCCGCGGCACGGCACAGCGTGACCGTGACCGCGACCGTCACTCTGGGCCTCGTTACTCCCCAATTCCGAGAAGGGCCTTGTCATGGCAGACGTTCATTACGATGCGATCATCGTCGGCGCAGGACATAACGGGCTGGTCGCCGCCTTCTACCTCGCGCGCGCCGGGCGGAAGGTGCTGCTCTGCGAGCGCCGGTCCTTCGTCGGCGGTGCCTGCGCCACCGAAGAGCTGTTCGACGGCTATCGCGTGTCCTCCTGCGCCTACGTGATGTGGAAGCTGGAGCAGAAGGTGCGCGACGACATGGGGTTGGACAGGCGCGGCCTGACGATGCACCTGATCGACCCGCCGGTGTTCTTCCCCTACGAAGACGGCTCGCACGCGTTCCTGCACTACGACCTGGAGCGCACGGTCGCATCGATCGCGCGGCTGAACGGCCGCGATGCCGAGCGCTTCCCGGATTGGGTGGAGCTTTGGACCCGGGCGACGGGGCTGGTGCAGCCCCACATGCTGACCGATCCGCCGACGCTCTCCGACGTTTGGGAACGCGCCAAGGCCAGCGGCGATGAGGCCGTGCTTGAGCGCTTCCTCACCAGCTCGCTCGTCGATCTCGCGGCCGACTATTTCGAGGACGAGCGCGTGCGCGCCATGATGCTCTACGTCCAGGATATCGCCGATCCTTACGCGCCGGGCAGCGCCTGGGCCGAAGTCTTTTTCCAGTTCGGCGCTGCGGGCGGGCACGGCTACTACGTCGTCGAGGGCGGGATGGGCTCGATCACCCGCTACATGGCCGAGGCGGTGACGGAGCAGGGCGGCGAGATCCGTTGCGACGCCCCGGTCGCGCAGGTGCTGGTGGAGGGCGGCAAGGCCACCGGCGTCCGCCTCGAATCGGGCGAGGAGATCCGCGCGAACATCGTCGTGTCCAACGCCGATCCCAAGCGCACCTACCGCACGCTCTTCGCGCCCGACGACCTGCCGGGCGATCTCGCCAGGCGCGTCGAGCGGCTCAAGACCGGGACCGGCTACTTCAAGTTTCACTGCGTGATGGACGACGTGCCGGATGTCTCGGGCTATGTGCCCGGCTATGACGGCCCGCCGGTCTCCTACATCATGATTGCGCCCAGCCTCGACCACTACGCGCGGGCGGGGGCCGAGATGCGCGCGGGCGAGCCGTGCAGCGAGCCGATCTGCCACCTTCAGGTGCCGACGCTCTACGACAACACTCTGACCGACAGGGACGGCCACATCTGCTCGATCTGGGGGCTCTATGCGCCGGCGCACCTGGCGAAAGGAACCTGGGAAGAGCGGCGCGAGGAGGTGGGCGAACGCCTGATCGATTACGTGACCCGCTTCGTTCCCAACTTCCGCTCCGCAATCCGCGAATGGATGTTCATGAGCCCGTGGGACATCGAGCAGCGCGCCGGTATCACCGACGGTGCGATCCGCCATCTCGACGTGGTGCCGAGCCAGTTCCTGAACGGCCGGCCCAGCTACGACACGCCGATCGGAAGCTTCTATCTCTGCGGCGGCGGCACCCACCCGGCCGGCGAGGTCACCGGCGCACCCGGCCACAACGCCGCGCATCACATCTTGCGGACCAACGCCTGAGGCTCCTGGACCCGCCCCGAGGCGCTTCGCATGAATGCGCCGTTCCCCGATCAGGCGAGGGTGGTGATCGTCGGCGGCGGGATCGTCGGTTGCTCGACCGCATACAACCTCGCGATCCGCGGCTGCCGCGACGTCGTCCTGCTGGAGAAGCACAAGCTGACCTCCGGCTCGACGTGGCATGCGGCGGGCGCGGTCGGCCAGCTGCGCACGAGCGCCAATGTCTCGTGGCTGCTCGGCCGCTCGGTCGAAATCTACAGCCGATTGGAGGAAGAGACGGGCCAGGCCACCGGCTGGCACCAGAACGGCTCGCTTCGGCTCGCGACCAACGCCGATCGCCGCGCCGAGTACGAGCGCGCGGTAACCACGGCGCGCTCCTACGGCCTGGAGATGGAGCTCGTCTCGCCCCGCGAAGCGAAGGAGCTGTTTCCGCTGCTCGACGTGGGCGACCTGGTTTGCGCCGCCTACGTCCCGAGCGACGGGATGGCGAGCCCTTCGGATGCGGCCATGGCATTGGCGGCGGGCGCAAGGATGAACGGCGTCCGGCTGATCGAGGATACCAGGGTCACCGGATTCGAGACGAACGGGGGTGCCGCCTGCGGCGTGGTCACCGACAGGGGAACGATCCGCTGCGAGTTCGTGGTCAACTGTGCCGGCATCTGGTCGCGCGAGATCGGGCGGCTCGCCGGCGTCAACGTGCCCATACAGCCCGCCCACCACCAATACATGGTGACGGAGCGGATCGAGGGCCTGACCCGCGACCACCCGACCGTTCGCGACCCGGACAAGCTGACCTACTTCCTCGAGATCGGCGGCCTCGCCGTCGGCGGCTACGAGCGCAACCCCAAGCCCTATCGCACGCGGCCGATCCCGGAAGGTCACGAGTTCAAGCTGATGCCGGAGGACGTGGACCACTTCGAGCAGCTGATGATCCCGGCGATGGAGCGCATCCCGGCGCTGGAGACCGTAGGTGTCAGGCAATGGTTCAACGGCATCGAATCATTCACCGAGGATGGCATGTTCATCCTCGGCGAGGCGCCGGAGCTCCGCCGTTTCTTCATCGGCACCGGCTTCAACGCGTTCGGCATCGCCTCTGCCGGCGGCGCCGGCTACGCGCTGGCGGAGTGGATCCTCGAAGGCCAGCCGCCGGTCGATCTGTGGGCCGCCGACATCAGGCGCTTCGGCGCCTACCACGGCTCGGACGATCAGGTGTGCGCGCGCTCGCTGGAGGGTCAGTCTCACCACTTTACGATTCGCTGGCCGCACGAGGAGATGGAGGCGGGCCGCCCGCTCCGGCTAAGCCCGATCCATCACAAGCTCGCGGCCCGGGGCGCCTGCTTCGGAACCAAGTTCGGCTGGGAGCGCCCCAATTGGTTCGCGCCGCCCGGCGTCGAGGCGAGGGATCGCGCCTCTTTCGAGCGGGCCAACTGGTTCACGCATGTCGGTGAGGAGCATGCGGCCTGCCGGGAAGCAGCAGCGCTCTTCGACCAATCCTTCTTCGCGAAGTTCCTCATGGTGGGCCCCGATGCCGAGGCCGTGCTCCAGACCATCTGCGCGGGCGATGTCGGCAAGCCCGTGGGGCGGCTCACCTATACGCAGATGCTCAACCCGCGCGGCGGGATCGAGTGCGATCTGACCGTGTCGCGGTTCGGCGACGAGGAGTTCTACATCGTCACCGGCACGGGCTACGCGACCCACGACTTCGCCCACATCAGGCGCCACGTCCCGGCGGATGCGCGGGCACAGCTGATCGACGTCACCTCGGCCTACGGCACGCTCAGTCTCATGGGGCCGGAGGCCCGCACCGTCCTCGCCGCCATCGCCGAGGGCGCGATCGACAACGAGAGCTTCCCCTTCGGCCATTGCCGCGAGATTTTCGTGGCCGGAGCGCCGGTTCGTGCGCTGCGCGTGACCTTCGTCGGCGAGCTCGGCTGGGAGCTCCACATCCCCTCCGAATACATGTGCACGGTCTACGACGCGCTGTGCGAAAGCGGCAGCGCGGTGGCTCTCAGGGATGCGGGCTACCGCGCCATCGAATCCCTCCGCCTGGAGAAGGGCTATCGCGTCTGGGCCGCCGACATAGGGTCCGACTACACGCCCGACGAGGCCGGGCTGGGCTTCGCCGTATCGCTCGGGAAGGCATCGGATTTCGTGGGGCGGGCGGCGGTCGAGCGGCAGCGCGGGTCACCGCTCGCCAAGCGGCTGGCGACATTCACTGTCGACGATCCGGACGCAATCCTGCTGGGGCGCGAGACGATCTACCGGAACGGCGAACGTGTCGGGTACCTGAGCTCGGGCGGCTACGGCTACACGGTGGGAAAGGGCATCGGCCTCGGCTATGTGCGTAACGCGGCGGGCGTCGATGACGACTATCTGCGCTCCGGCCGCTACGAGATCGAGGCCCGGATGCGCAGGTTCCCCGCCACCCTTCACATGAGGGCGCTCTACGACCCTGAGAATGCCCGCATCAAGGTCTGAGCCGGCAAGGACAGGCGCTCAGAAATAGCAAAGCCCGCCGCAGACGTTGATCGACTGGCCTGTCACGTACTTGCCGCGCTCGCTCGCGAGGTAAACCGCCATATCGGCGATGGTCTCGGGCGGCAGGATCTCCTTCAGCATGTTGAAGCGCATGCTCTCGTCATAGAACTTGTCGTAGGACTCGCCGGCATCCGCTGCCATGGATTTGTGCAGGCTCACGGCCATCGGCGTCTCGACCCAGCCGGGACAGATCGCGTTCGACGTAATGCCGTGCTCTCCCAGCTCGGCCGCGATGCAGCGGATGAAACCGATCAGCCCGTGCTTCGAGGTGTTGTAGGCGCTCCACTCCGCATCCGCAGTTTTGGCGTTGGTCGAGGCGTTGTAGATGAGCGCGCCGCCGGTGCCCTGCTGCTTGAGCGTCGGCACCGTGTGCTTGGTGACGAGAAACGGCGCCTTGAGGTTGGTATCGATCACCCAATCCCAGAAGGACTCCTCCATGTCCTCGACCTTGCCCAGGTCGCAGACGCCGGCGTTGTTGACGACGATGTCGATCCCGCCGAGCCGCTCGATCGCCGCAGCGCACATGGCGGCAATGGCGCCGCTATCGGTCAGGTCCGCGGCAACGGGGAAGGCCTTGCCCCCTGCCGCCACAATCTCGTCGACGGTGCCGGCGCTCTTCTCAGCCGTTCGTGCGTGGGTTGCGACCGTCGCACCTTCTCGCGCCAGGGCGAGGGCGATCGCCTTGCCGATACCGCTCGCTGCGCCGGTGACCAGAGCCCGCTTCCCCGCGAGTTGCCAGTCCATGACATCCTCCGCGTTCGTTGGTCGGTTCCGAAGCCGCACGCCACGGGACCGCGATCCTTGCCGTCGCCGACGATCACTCGACCCATCCTAGCTTCCACGCCGTGGGCGGACCACGGCGCGGGAGGGTTTGTCGGTACTATGGCGGGATCGCGGCCGTGCCGCGCGAGAAAGGGCCGAGGCTATGCCACAAACTCTCCCGACCCAGGCGGAGATCGTGATCGTCGGCGGCGGCATCGTCGGGTGCAGCATCGCCTACCACCTGGCCCATATGGGCAAGACCGACGTTCTGGTGCTCGAGAAGTCCGGCCTCACCCATGGCGCGACCTGGCATGCAGCCGGCGTAATCGGGCAGCTGCGTCCGTCGCGCAACGTGACGCGCATGCTCGGGCACACGGTGGCCCTCTACGACAGCCTGGAGGAAGAGACCGGGCAAGCGATCGACTGGAAGCGCGTCGGCAGCCTGCGCATCGCGTCCTCCAGGGACCGGATGCTCGAGTACAAGCGGGCTGCCACCACGGCCAAGAGCTTTGGGCTCGACATGCATCTTTTGGGGCCGAGCGAGACACAGGAACTCTTCCCCATCATGAGCCTCGATGGCGTCGAGGGGTCGGCCTACATCCCGTCGGACGGCTACGTCGACCCGGCGAGCGCCACGCAGGCGCTGGCCATCGGCGCGCGCCGACGCGGGGTCAGGATCGTCGAAGGCGTGAAGGTAACGGGGTTCGGCGTGACCGGCCAGCGGGTGCACGATGTTCGCACCGCCGCGGGTTCCGTGCACGCCGACACCGTGGTCAACGCGGCCGGCATGTGGAGCCGCGAACTCGGTCGCATGGTGGGGGTCCGCGTGCCGACGGTCGCGCTGGAGCACCAGTACATCGTCACGGAACCGATCCCCGACTTGCCCCCCGGCATGCCGACGGTGCGCGACCCCGATCTGCTCAGCTACTGGAAGCCCGACGTGGGCGGCATGGTGGTGGGCGGCTACGAGCCCGATACCGTGCCCTTCGGCTCAAGCGGTATACCGCCGGGCTTCGCCCAACAGCTACTGCCCGAGAACTTCGACCGCTTCGCGCAGATCGCCGAGCGTGCCGGCAGGCGCACGCCGATCATCAACGAAGTCGGCGTGCGTCAGTTGATCAACGGCGCCATCCCTTACTCCGCCGATGGCGAGTTCGTCATGGGCAGGGCGCCGGAGCTCGACAACTATTTCGTGGCGAGCGGCTTCCTCTACGGAATCGCGGGCGGGCCCGGCGCGGGCCGCATGATGGCCGAGTGGATCGTCGAGGGCCGGCCGAGCCTCGATCTCTGGTCGCTCGACATCCGGCGCTTCTCGGCCCACCACCACGCGCGCCACTTCCTGGAGAGCCGCGCGGTCGAGCTCTACGGCAAGCACTACACGATGAAGTGGCCGATCGAAGAGCCGGAGAGCGCTCGGGGCATCCGCCGCAGCCCGCTCTACTGGATGCTGAAGGAGCGGGGAGCGGTATTCGGCAGCAAGGCCGGCTGGGAGCGCGCCAATTGGTTCGCGCCAGAGGGAACCACACCACGCGACGAGCCCTCGTTCGGACGCGCGAACTGGTTCGACATTGTCGGCGAGGAGCATCGAGCGGCACGCGAACGCGTCGCCGTGATCGACCAATCGTCGTTCGCCAAGATGGAAGTCTGGGGCCCGGGTGCGCTGCTTGGCCTGCAGCGGTTGGCGGTCGCGGACCTGGACCGGCCGGTCGGCCACGCGGTCTACACCCAGCTCTGCAACGAACGCGGCGGGATCGAGGCCGATCTTACGATCAGCCGGATCGCGGAGGATTGCTTTTACGTGGTCACCGGCACCGCCTTCGGGCAGCACGATTTCGGCTGGGTCAAGAGCCATCTTCCGGATGACGGCACGGTTGCGTCCATGGATGTGACCTCGGCCTACGCGGTGTTGCACGTCTGCGGCCCGCGCTCCCGCGCCCTGCTGCAGCAGATTGCCGACAGCGATCTTTCGCCGGAGGTCTTTCCCTTCTCGAGGTGCCAGGACATTGTGATCGGGGCGGCGCATGTTCGCGCGATCCGGTTGTCATACTCGGGTGAGCTCGGCTGGGAGCTGCACGTGCCGACGGAATATGCGGCCCACGTCTACGAACTGCTACGCGACGCCGGGCGCGAGCACGGGCTTGCCGACATCGGCTACCGCGCGCTCGACACGCTCAGGATGGAGAAGGGCTACGTGGCCTGGGCCGCCGATATCTCACCGGACTACTCGCCCCTTCACGCGGGCCTCGGGCGTTTCGTCTCCCGTAGCAAGGGCGATTTCATCGGGCGGGAGGCGCTGGAGCGCATCGAGGCGGAAGGGCCGGAGGAGACACTCTGCCTCTTCACCCTGGAGCAGCCGGCTGATGTCTTCGGGGGCGAGGCGATCCTGCGCGACGGCGCTGTCCTCGGCGTGACGTCGAGCGCCAACTTCGGCCACACCGTTGGAAAGCCCATAGCCATGGGCTACGTTCCGAGCGCGGAGGCGCGGCACCGCGAATACGAGATCGAGGCGTTCTCGCGGCTGGTTCCCGCCGTGCGCCACGATGAGCCGCTCTACGATCCGAAGGGAACGCGTCAGCAGGCCTGAACTCTCTGCAAGAGCAAGAAGGTGACCGTGGAAGACCTCGTTCGTGCCAAGGTGGCCGAGGTGCCGGTGTTCGGACCTGAGGCCGAGGTCGGCCAGATCCTCCGATTGGCCAGCATGACCAACCAGAGCTTCAAGGTCGCCATCGACGGGCGCGACTATGTGCTGCGGATCGCGGGCCAGGGCACAGAGGAATACATCGATCGCGAAGCGGACGAGCACGCCGCGCGGGTGACGGCGCAAATCGGCGTCAGCGCGCCGCTCGTCTACTACAGCCGGGAACACGGAATTCAGGTGACGGCGTTCATCGAGAACAGCGCGCCGATGAACCCGGAGGTCTTGAGCGATCCGCACGCGCTGAGGCTTGCCGCCGGTGCCTTCCGCAAGCTGCATACCTGCGGGACGCCCTTTCTCGGACGCTTCAGCAACTTCGAGAAGATGGACGAGTATTTGGACGTCCTGCGCCGACACGACGCCCGCCTGCCGGACGGATACGTCGAAGCCAAGCGGGACGCCGAGACGGTGCGGCAGGCGCTCGTCGAGGCAAACATCGCGCTCGCGCCCTGTCACAACGACCCCGCGCCGGAGAACCTCGTCTTTACCGGCGAACGTGTTTACATCCTCGATTGGGAGTTCTGCGGCAACAACGACCCGATGTGGGATCTCTCGGACCTCTCGGTCGAGGCCGACTTCGACGACCGACAGGATGCGATCCTGCTGGAAGCCTATTGCGACGGCCCGCCCTCCAAGGCGATGGAGGCGCGGCTGGTGATCTACAAGGCAATGGCCTTCCTGCTCTGGACGCTGTGGGGCGTGCTGCAGGAGGTCAACGAGAACCAGGCGCCCGCGTATCATTTCGCGAGCTATTGGGACTACGCGATGGATCGCTTTACGCGCTCCAAAGCGATCATGGGCCGGGAAGATTTCGGGGCGCTGCTCGACGCCGTGCGCAGCGGCGACGCGGGTTCCGCATGAGCAACGGTGCAGCGAGCGGAGGCGTCCTGGCCGATTCCGCGTCGACCAGAGCCTTCCTCTGGGTCTGCATGGGCCCGGTTCTCGTGTTCCTGATTATCGTGGCGATTGCGCCGATGACGCTCGCGATCGTGGACAGCTTCCGCGAGCTCTCGCTCACCAGCCTGACCAAGCGGGGCCAGTTCATCGGGCTCGACAACTACCGCGATCTGATCGCCACCGATTCCAAGTTCTACGCTGCGATCGCGCACACGGCGATCTTCATGGCCGTCGTCGTGCCGGTGGAGTTCGTGCTCGGCCTGATGATCGCGCTCTGGCTCAACCGCGAGTTTGCCGGCCGCCGCCTGGTGCTGACGATCATCATGATCCCGACCATGATCGCGCCGGTGGTGGTCGGCATGATCTGGCGTTTCTTCCTGATGCCGAGCTTCGGCGTGCTCACCGTCTACCTCAACCGGATCGGGCTGTTCGAGCAGACGAGCGTGTTCTCCGGCCCGGTGACCGCGTTCGGCGCCCTGATGATCATCGACATCTGGGAATGGACCCCCTTCATCATGCTGATCATGCTGGCGGGGCTCTCGGCGGTCCCGAGAGCGCCCATCGAGGCCGCAACCCTCGACGGGGCGTCGCGCTGGCAGATCCTGCGCCACATCGAGCTCCCCATGCTGGTGCCGCTGATCATCATCGCGCTCATGCTGCGCGCCATCGACGCGAGCAAGATCTTCGACACGATCCATGTGCTGACGGGCGGCGGGCCGGGAAACGCCACGGAGGTCATCGCCACCTTCGCCTATCGCACGAACTTCCTGACGTGGAACCTGGGGTACGGTGCGGCGGTCTGTCTGGTTCTCGCGTTCGCGTCGCTCGTGGTTGCGGCGCTCTTCTACAAGATCGTCAGCGGCAAGGCGCCGACCCAGGAGGCCGCCTAGATGCTGCGCCGCAACTGGGTCACCTTCCTCATTCCCCTCGTCCTCTTGCTGGGCGTCGCGCTGATTCCCTACATCTGGATTCTGCTCGCGAGCTTCAAAGAGCGAGTGGACCTGATCACGCGCGATCCGAAGTGGATATTCGAGCCCACGGTCGTGAATTACGTCGAAATCTTCGGAAAGGGGTTCGACGTATTTCTCTTGAACTCGATCGTCATCGGGTTTTCGAGCACCGCCCTGACGGTGGTCGTCGGCACCATGGCGGCCTACGGTTTCTCCCGTTTCAAGATACCGGCGGGAAACCACCTCTTCTTCCTGATCCTGGCGACCCGGCTCGGGCCGCCGGTCGCTTACGCCTTGCCGATGTACCTGGTTTTCGACGCCTTCGGCCTCGTCAACACTCACTTCGCAGTCATACTCGCTCACGGGACCTTCAACCTCGTCCTCGTTGTCTGGATGATGCGGTCGTTCTTCAACGACGTCCCACGCGAGATCGAGGAGGCCGCTTACCTGGACGGCTGCGGGCATTTTCGGGTGTTCTGGCGCTTCGCGATCCCGATGACCTACCCCGGTCTCGTGGCGGTGATGATCTTCGTGCTCATCTTCTCGTGGAACGAGCTGCTGTTCGCCCTGATCCTTTCGGGCGGTGAGACGCGAACGCTTCCCGTGATGATTCCCTCCCTGGTGCTGCATACGGGAACGCTTTGGGGCCAGGTCGCCGCAGCCTCGATCGTTCAGAGCATCCCCGTTCTCATCTTCATCTTCTTCATCCAGAAGAAGCTGGTGCAGGGCCTCACCTTCGGCGCGGTCAAGGGCTGAGCCACGCGGCAGAAAGGAGAGACTCAGGCGCGCAAACGCTCGCCCGTTGCGGTATCGAACGCGAGCACCTTCACTGGATCGGTGACGAGCCTGATCGCATCGCCATAGCGGACCGCATCGTTGCGGATCGTCTTGGCTGTCAGCGGCGGCCCCTGGGACGAGAGCTCGAGGATCGTCTCGGCGCCGAGATGTTCCACGGCCTCGACCCGGCAGTCCATCTCCACGCCGTCGCTCGCCGTGCCGAGCGTGAGGAACTCCGGGCGGATCCCGAGCGTGACGGCGCGCGCCTGCGCCGCAGCATGGGCGGGCGGCAGCCTGAGCGTGAGATCGCCCGCGTGAAAGACCAATGCTCCATCGCTCGGCTCGATCGAGCCCGCGATCAGGTTCATCGTGGGGCTGCCGATGAAGCCCGCGACAAACTTGTTGTCCGGATTGTCGTAGACGGCGAGCGGCGTGCCGATTTGCTGGATACGCCCTTCGTTCATGACGACGATGCGATCCCCCATGGTCATCGCCTCGGTCTGATCGTGGGTGACATAGATCATCGTCGCCGAGAGCCGGTGGTGCAGCTTGATCAGCTCGCCGCGCATCGCCATGCGCAGCTTGGCGTCGAGATTGGATAGCGGCTCGTCGAACAGGAAGACCGCCGGGTCCCGTACGATGGCCCGCCCCAGCGCGACCCTCTGCTGCTGCCCGCCCGAGAGCGTCTTGGGCTTGCGCGGAAGCTCCTCGGTGATGCCGAGGATTGTCGCCACGTCCTGAATGCGACGATCGATCTCGTCACGCGGCACCTTCTTCAGCTTCAGGGCGAAGCCCATGTTGTCGGCCACCGACATGTGCGGGTAGAGGGCGTAGGACTGGAACACCATCGCGACGTCGCGGTCCTTGGCGTGAACGCTGGCGACATCGCGGTCGCCGATGAAGATGCTCCCCGAAGTGACCGCCTCCAGTCCCGCGATCATCCGCAGGCATGTCGTCTTGCCCGAGCCCGAGGGGCCGACCAGGACGACGAACTCGCCGCTTTCGATGTCGAGATCGACGGCATCGACGGCGGCGACGGCGCCGAAGCGCTTGGAGAGGCGCTCGAGCCGCACAGCCGTCATCACAAGGCTCCGAGGTAGATCATCTCGGCGGCCACGAAGAGCGCCACACCCCAGAACCGGACCTCGCCGGGCGTGAGCCAGCGTTTACGCGTGTTCCAGATTCCCAGGAGAATCTGAAACGGAGCGCAGACGGCAAAGACGATGATGTGCTCCAGCACGGCAGCGCCTACGGGGCGTTCTTGTCCGCTCGGAGGACGAACAGGAACGGCACGCTCGCGATCAAGGGGAAGGCGAACAGGCCGATCGGCACGACGATGAAGGGCGAGATATCGGCCTCGATCATCGCGCCGCAGCCAACGACAACCAGAAAAGTATAAAGAACGGCCCAGAGCGAGGCGCGAAGATTGGGGCGATCGAGAGGCATGGTGCGAGCACCTCGCTCAGTGCGGCTCGGCTTGCCGGCGGGCGCTTGTTGGGCCGCATCGACCATAGCACCGGGCCTGGGTGCGGTACACCGCCACGGCTGGGGGACAGCACGGAACACCTCGACGCGGCACGGCGCGTTGCTACACTGCCCCTCGCCAATCGATCGCCGAAAGGCCTTTCGCCGATGGAGGCCGCGGCGCAGGATCGCGCGCCGGGGAGGCTCATGGGCAACGGGAGACGGACCCGCGACACATGACCCAAAAACCCACATCGGATGACGAGGTCTATTCGCTGATCGGCGGCGCGCGCGGCATGGAGGCGCGCAGCGGCGACGCGATCGAGCGCGCGCGGGCGCTGCCGATCTGGTCCGGCGCGGTCGAACCCGCGCTGCTAAGCGGGGGCTTGAGCAACATCAACCTGACGGTGGACGACGCCGGCGAGCGCTACGTGATCCGGGTCGGCGAGGATGAGCCCGTCTTCGGCGTCTTTCGCGACCACGAGCTCCTGGCCTTTCGCGCGGCTCATGCGGCAGGTGTGTAACCCTTAACGCCCGAAGGGCGTCGAGCAACGCCCCTCCACACGCAAGCGCTTCGGGCCGAGGAAACCATGCGGTTCCCACAGTTTAGCCCGAGCGGCGCTTGAGCGCCCGGCCTCGCCGCGCATGCGATGAAGACGGTTCCGGACCCGCCGCGCAGCTTACCGGGTCATTATAGGAAGCACGCCTGGCGGCGCAAGCGCGCTGTTGGCGGTCGTGGTCGACGGGACGGAGGTTGTCCCGGTAGTCAATAGGGGGGACCCGCGCGGCTTCGCGTAGCGCCTCGCGTTACGCGGAGCGAAGACGCGCGGGGGGTGCCTGTTGACCCACCGGGGCAACCGGGCCGCGTGCTCGTGCCGGCGCCACGACGACACCGGCGGCGATGCCGTCACGGATCGGACGCGCCGGGGGCGAGCGACATCGCCTCGGCGATGATGCTGCCGACATGCTCGGCCGCCGCGACGAGGTGGTCGTCGGCCAGATGCGCATAGCCGGCGGTCGTGGACTGGCGGCGATGCCCGAGCAGCTTGCCGACCAGGGGCAGGTTCTCGCCGGACATGACGGCGTGACTCGCTACGGCGTGTCGCAGATCGTGGAGCCGCGCCCGGCCGATCCCGGCGTCGGCGCAGATCGCGTGCCATCGGACCCGCACCTGGTCCTGCCACCATGCGCTTCGGGCGTGCTCGGGGAACACGAACGCGTCGGGCCGCCGCTCGCCGGGGAGCGCATCGAGGATCGCGCGCGCGGGCGAACCCAGCGGCACGGTGCGCGGCCCGGCCTTGGCGTCGTCGAGCTGGATCGTGTCCCGCCCGATGTTGCGCCAGCGCAGTGTCAGCACCTCGCCGCGCCGGCAACCGGTAAGCGCGAGCAGCCGGATCGCGGCGACGGTCTCGGGCCAGTCGGCGGCGCGCGCGTCGAGCGCACGGCCGAGCCGTTCGAGCTCGCCGGTGTCGAGGAAGCGCGCGACCGGCTTCTTCGGGTTCATCCTGATCCCGAGACAGGGGTTGGTGCCGGGCGCCCGCCATCCCCACTCCTCGGCCCGGAACATCATCGCGCGCAGGATCTCCAGCGCCCGGTTCGCCGCGCCGGGCCAGTCGCGGCTCGCGGCGTCGAACCAGGCGGCCACGTCTTCGGGGCCGAGCATGTCGAGCCGCATGGCGCCGAACGCGGGCAGGATGCGCGCCTTGAGATAGATGTGCACGGTCCGGCGTCCCGACGGCTTCAGGCCGGGGCCGCAACAGCGCAGATACTCGTCGGCGAAGTCCTTCACCGTCGGCGCGGCCCTCGCCTTGCGGGCCTCCTCGGCGGGATCGTCGCCCGCGCGGATACGCGCCAGCATCTCGCGGGCGCGGCGCCGCGCTTCGGCCAGCGCGATCTCGCCGTGCCGGGCTAGGCCCAGGCGCCGGGTCCGGCCGTCGATGCGCGCCTGGACGATCCACACCTTGCGCCCGCTCGGATGGATGCGCAGCCCGAAGCCCGGCAGCGCCCGGTCGAACAGGATGGTCTCCTTCTCGCCGGGCCGGCTGTCGCGGGCGAGCTTCGCGGTCAGGTCAACCGTCGGCATGGCCGCCCCCTCCCTCCCGCTCCCGGCCGCTTCCGGCCAGCGCCGCCTGGATGCGCCCGGAGACGCGCTCGGCGGCCTCCGCGACCGACCGGTCCGACAGGTGGACGTAGCGCTCGGTGGTCTCGACCAGGGCGTGGCCGAGCAGCTTGGCGATGGTCACCATGTCCACGCCGTTCATGGCGGCGACGGAGGCCCAGCTATGCCGGCAGTCATGCAGGCGCACGTCGAACAGCCCGGCCTCGCGGCGGATACGGCCCCACTGCACGTCGATGTTCCGGATCGGCCGGGTCGGCGGGCGGCCCGGAAACAGATACGGGCAGTCCTCGCCGTAGCGCGGGATCGCATCGATCACCGCGCGCGCGGCTCCCGACAGCCACACCGTGCGCGGCCCCGACTTCGAATCGGGAAGCATGATGCGCTTGTCCCTGATCCAGTCCCATTCGAGCGCGAGGACCTCGCCGACCCGGCAGCCGGTCAGCAGCAGCAGGCGAATGACGGCGACGACATGCGGGCACCAGAACTCGTCGCGGGTGAGCACGGCGTTGAGCCGGGCGAACTCCTCGGGCGTGAGATAGCGTTCCTTGGGCGCCATCGGGTAGCGCCGGGTGTTCCGGCAGGGGTTGGTGTTGTGGAGGCGATAGCCCCACAGTTCGGCCGTCTTCATCATCACCGACAGCACCGGCATCGCCCGGTTGGCGGTGCCGGGCCGGTTGGCCATGGAGGCGAACCAGTCCTGAACGTGCTCGACCGCGATGGCGTCCACGGTCATGTCCCCGAAGGCGGGCAGGATGACGTCGCGGATGAAGCGCCGGTTGCCCGCCAGCGTGCTCGGCTTCCAGTGACGCGCGTGACGTTCGATGAACTCCTCGGCGAACTCCGTCATGGGACGGCCGGGATATCGGGGGCCGTCCCCCGTCTCCGGCGTCTCAACCAAGGTCGTGAGCGCCCGGCGCGCCTGGTTGCGCGCCTCGGGCAGGCTCATCCGGTCGGCAGGTCCGAGGGTGACCGAACGCACCCCGCCGTCGGGCAGCCGGCGGCGCAGGAAGAAGCGCCGGGCGCCGTTCGGGTAGATGCGCACACCGAGCCCGGAGATCGCGTCGTCCCAGACGGCATACTCCTTCTCGCGGGGCCGGGCCGCCGCGATGCGACGGGCGAAGGAAGGGCGGGAATCTGGCTTTGCCATGTGGCGGCTCCTTAGTCAGGGGCCGCGCGGCAGCGGGTCAATATAGGAAGCGGCCGCGGCGGCGATTGCACAGGCAAGCCACGGGGCCGGAAGAGACAGGGTGTACCCTAACCCGCTCTAACTACGGAACTTTCTCTCCATCCATGCATCGGCGAGACCAGGCAGAAATTGCGCGGTACGGGCGGCAGGTGTGGCGCCCGAGGTCGTCTATGGCGAGCCGGGTCTCATGGTGATCCGCTTCATCGAAGGCCGCTCGCTCCTGCCTGCCGACGTGCGTGAGCCAGCGCGTCTCACCGAGGTGGCCCGTCTCTTTCGCCGGCTTCACGATGAAGCACACAAGCATCTGGACTCGACGGGCTTCATGTTCTGGCCATTCCAGCATCAGCGTTCGCACATTCGGCTGTTGGAGCAGCGCTCCGATCGGCTTTACGAGCGCTGGCGCGACATGCTGCCGGGCCTCGCTCTAGCGAACGAGGAGCTGGAGCGCGCGCTCGGCCCGGTCAACGTGGTCCTTGGCCACAACGACCTCAACCCGCAGAACATCATGGACGACGGCGAGCGGCTCTGGTTCGTGGATTGGGAATTCGCGGGCTTCGTGGTGGACCTGTTCGATCTCGGCGTGCTGGCCATGAATATCGAAATCGGATCCGGCGAGAGCGACGTCTTTCTCGAGAACTACTATGACGAGCCGGTCACCGACGCGCTGCGCTACCGCTTCGCGGCCGCCAAAGTCGCCGCGGCCCTGCGCGAGACGACCTGGAGTTTCGTCTCCGAGATGATGGACAAGCCCATCGACTTCGATTTCCGCATCTATTCCACCATGAATGCGGACCGCTACGAGCGCATGTACGCCGAATTCAGCGAGACCTACGGCACGCCGGGGCAGTAGTGCGAGGGGAACGATGAGCGAAGAGAGACGACCCGACGAGACCTGCCGCGTCGCCGTCGATGGCGGTGAGGTGGCGGTCTACAGCTATGGCGCGGGCGAGCGGGTCCTGCTCTGCCTTCACGGCGGCCCTGGGCTTCCTTGCGACTACGTGCGGGACAGCCATTCGGTCATGGCGGATCACGGCTATCGCGTGGTGGTCTATGACCAGCTCGGTTGCGGCCAGTCCGACAAGCCGGACGACACCTCGCTCTTCAACGTGCCTCGCTACGTGGAGGAGGTCGAAGCGGTGCGAGCCGCGCTTGGGCTCGGCCGCGTCCACTTGCTCGGACAGTCCTGGGGCACGTGGCTGGGCACGGAATACTGCCTGAAGTACCAGGGCAACGTCGCATCGTACGTGATCGCGAACGGCTCCGGCAGCGTGCCGCACACCGTATCCGAAATGAAGCGCCTGCGCGCCGCCCTCGGCGCCGAGACGGTGGCCATGATGCAGCGCCACGAAGCGCAGGGAACGACCGATCACCCCGCCTACGAGGCAGCCGTTACCATTCTCTACCGCAGGCATCTCTGCCGGGTCGACGACTGGCCCGCACCGCTGCAGCGCTCGCTCGACGGCATCAACATGGCGGTCTACGGCACGATGTGGGGCCCCAACGAGTTCTGCTGCGTCGGCACGCTCAGGGACTGGGATCGCCTTGCGGACATGGCACGTATCACCGTGCCCTGCCTGATCGTGAGCGGCCTCCACGACGAGCTGACCCCCGAAGGGGCGATGCTCATGCAGGAGGCGCTGCCGAATGCGGAGAGCGTCGTCTTCCCCAACAGCTCGCACACGCCCTTCTTCGAGGAACCGGACGCATATATCGCAGCGTTGCGTGACTTCCTGGATCGCCAGGAGGGCTGAACGACCACGCCGCGACGCCTGAGCGGTCGCGCGCGAGATGGTCGCCAAATGGGCAGCAACGTCCCCCGGCGCACCTGAGTCCTGCATACGCCGACGGTGAGGATCGCCTCCGGGACTGTCATGCGTCTCGGCGGAGAACCCGGCGACCATGTAGGCGATGATGTATTCGTTCAGGCTGAGGACGACGGCGAAGGCGAAGCCCGACACGACGTACGGGCGCACCAGAGGAAAGACCACGGTCAGAAACACGGTTCGCCGGTTTGCGCCCATGGTCTGCACGGCTTCGATCAACGAGCGGTCGATGCCTTCGAGGCCAAGCGAGATGGTGACTAGCGGCAGCGAGACGGACACGGCGAGAAGGCCGGCAAGCACGGCGATGATCGCCGAGTTGGTCAGGGACCCGGCCCGGTCGCTCTTGGTGAAGAGCTCGCCGTACCACCGCCGGGAGAATCCCTCCGGCGGAAACATGAGACGCTTCGGCTGGTTGACGGATACCCCGGCAACCACAACGAGGGGCGCGGCCAGAAAAACCAGGACGCCGGCGACGAATGCCCTGCCGAGCCAGCCCGTCATGGCTGGCTGCCTTTGCGGTCGCCGCTGACGGCAAGGGCCAGGTCGACCAATGCGAGCGATACGAGAAGGAAGGGTCTTGCCTAGCTGAGTGCCCTGTGGTGTGTGCTAAAGCTAGGCATGGCAATGAAAAACAAGTACGCGAGGCATTCAGGCATCTCGGAGGCCCGCAGGTCGGCGAAGTCGAAGTGGGCGGGCGCCAAGAAGCTGCTGGGGCTGCCCCCATTTCACTCTCTCTTGCCAAGGAACGCGGCGTCGACATCGACGGCGTAGCCGTTGGCGAGGGCGTTGGTCTCGTTGGCCATGCCCACCACCGCCATCAGCTCGGCCAGCATGGCGTCGGTCATCCCCTGCCGCCGGGCGCCTGCGGTGTGGGAGCGGATGCAGTACTCGCAGCCGTTGGTGGCGCTCACCGCGACGTAGATCAGCTCCTTGGTAAGCGGGTCGAGGGCGCCCGGCGCCATCACCTCCTTGATGCTGTTCCAGGTGCGCGCGAGAGTCGGCGGATCGTTGGCCAGCACCTTCCAGAAGTTGTTGATCCAGTCGGTCTTGCGGGTCTCCATGATGTCGTCGTAGACCGCGCGGACCTCCGGCGGGGCGTCGTCGTACTCCACCATCGCGACCGTCGCCATGCTTTCCTCCATGATGTGCGTGCGCCTCCCGCCGGCATAGCCCGAATGCCGGCGCGCGGCCAGCGTCGCCTGGAGAGGCGGCCTAGATTTCTCCCCGGCCCATCAGTCGGGCGATGTGGCCGGCCTGGCGGATGGCGAGGGTGACGATGGTTAGCGTGGGGTTGCCCGCGAGCGATGAGGTGAACTGGCTGCCGTCGGAGATGAAGAGGTTGGGAATCTCGTGGCTCCTGCCCCAGCGGTCGACCACGCCGGCCTCGGGGTCGGCGCTCATCCGGCAGGTGCCGAGATTGTGCGAGACCGGCAGCGGCGGCGAGCAGAAGATGCGGAGCGCGCCGGCCGCCTCCAGCAGCGCGATCCCGCTGCGGTAGGAATAGCGCTTCATCGCGAGATCGTTGGGGTGATCGTCGAGGTTGAGGCAGGAGACGGGCAGCCCGTACCGGTCTCGCGCGCTGGGATGCAGCGTCACCCGGTTGGAGGCGAGCGGCATGTCCTCGCCGTTCACGAAGAACCCCGCGACCCGCTCGTAGGCCTCGATCCAGCTCGTGTAGTCGCGGCCCCAGCGCCCCGGGCTCATGAACGCCGCGAAGAACGGCAGGCCGAGGCCGATGGTGCCCATGTAGAAGCCGCCGGCGAAGCCGCGCGCCGGGTCGTGCCGCGCCTCGTCGCGGATGAGGCCGGAGACGACGATTCCGCGGTACATGTGCACCGGCTTCGGGAACTCGGCGTACATGTAGGCCGTGACGTGACGCATGTAGTGCCGGCCGACCGTGCCCGATCCGTTGGCGAGCCCGTCCGGCCAGGCGCTCGACTCGGAGTTGAGCAGCAGCCGCGCGGTTTCGATCGAGTTCGCCGCGACGCAGACCAGCCGCGCCTTCTGCAGGTGATGGTTGCCAGCCGCATCGGCATAGAGCACCCCGCTGACCCGGCCGCGCTCGTCATGCTCGATGCGGAGCGCCATCGAGCGCGTGCGAATCTCGCAATGGCCCGTGGCCTCTGCGCGCGGCAGCTCCGAGACGAAGGTGGACCACTTGCCGCCCGAGCGGCAGCCCTGCATGCAGAAGCCGATCTGATCGCAGGCGTTGCGGCCGTCGCGCGGCACCGCGTTGATCGCCACGTTGTTGGGGCCGTAGTCGCGGTAGCCGACGCGCTTCGCGCCGAGCGCCATGACCCGATAGTTGTTGGAGCCCCGGTGCTGCGGGATGTTGCCTCGCCCGCTCACGCCCATCTTGCTCTCGGCCTCGCGGCAGAAGGGCTCCATCTCCTCGTGGTCGACCGGCCAGTCCTCCAGGGCGGCGCCGTCGATCTCGCCGTAGGTCGAGCGCACCTTGAACTCGTAGGGGTCGGGGCGCGGGCACATCGCCGCCCAGTGGAGCGTGGTGCCGCCCAGCCCCTTGCAGGTCCAGGTCGGCGCCGTCGGGTAGTCGCGGGCGATGGGCGAGGAGCCGGTGCAGGCGCGCTCGTCCTTCCAGGTGAGGCGGTCGTACATCGTCCACTCGTCGTTGACGAGGTCGCTCATCTTGAAGCGCGGGCCGGCCTCCAGCAGCACAACGTCGATCCCCCGCCGGGTTAGCTCGTCGGCCATGGTGCCGCCGCCGGCGCCCGAGCCGATGATGACGACGACGCTGTCGTCGTTCAGGTCGTAGGTGACGGCAGGGACGTCCTCGTCATCGAAATAGGGCACTGTCATCGATCGATCTCCGACTCCTCCTCGCTGATCCAGTCGAGGTCGTCGAAGCCCCGTTCCTTGTAGCCACCGAGGTGGGACGACGCCCCTTCGTAGCCGAAGCGGGGCCAGAGCGCGCGATTGTCGTAGAGGTGGCGCGCAGTGCCGGCCCGCACGACCTCGAAGAACTGCGAGCCCTCGATGGCATAGAGCGCCGTCAGCTTCTCCTTCTCCGAGAGGGCGACGAAGGAGCGCCCCATCGCCGCATCCAGCGCCGCCACGCCATCCGCCAGCAGCGTGCGCCGGGCCGTTCCCCCCTCCTCCGCAACGATGTCGACGACGCGGCGGTAGGGGGCGTCGTCCAGGAAGTCGTGGGGGTAGAGCGCGCGCGCCATCGCCGTCAGCGTCGCCTCCGCGTGCGCGTCGAGCGCGCCCTCAGGTGTCGATGCCATAGCTCATCGCCATCAGCTCGATCGGGTGATGGGCGCGAGTCGGGTGCGCGCGGCCTTCGCCGACCCGCTCCATCCCCTGCACGATGTGCTCGCCGGCCAGCGGACACTCCGAGGCGAGATAGGCACGGCCGCTCTCGGCCGCCTGCCGGATGACCGGCTCGCCGACCTTCATGCCGGTCTCGAAATTCCGCTTCATCACGCCCCAGGTGCCGCCGTGCCCGGCGCAGCGCTGCATCATCAGCACGTTGCTCTGCGGGATCATGCGCAGCATGACCGCAGCCTTCGCGCCGATGTCCTGGGCCCTGGCGTGGCAGGCCTGATGGAGCGCGACATCGCCCTTGAGCGGCGCCAGCCCCTCGGCAAGCCCGTCTTCGCGGGCGATGCCCACGACGTACTCCGAGATGTCGCTGGTGTGCTCCGCGAGGCGCGCCACCGCCGGATCGTCCGGCAGGTACTGCGGCCACGTCGTCTTCATCATCAGCGCGCACGACGGGATCGGGGCCACCACGTCCCAGCCCCGCTCGATCCAGGAGCCGAGCGCGGTCGCGACGCGGCGGGCACGCCGGCACACCTCGGCAACGTCGCCGCGCTCCAACTGCGGCATCCCGCAGCATTCGTCGTAGACGATCTGGGTCTCGACGCCGTTCTTCGCGAGCACGCCCTGGGCGGCGCGGCCGATGCCCGGGTTGTTGTACTCGACGAAGCAGGTCGCATAGATCACGGCCTTGCGGCCGGCCGCCGGCGCGCTCTCGTTCACCGGCGGCGGGGACGCCCTGGCCCGCCGGCTGAAGCGCCGGGCATGGAGGCGCGGCAGCACCGCGTCTCGGTGAATGCCGGCGAACGCCTCCATGAGCGACCGGGCGAGCCGGTTGCCCCGGCGCGCCGACCAGTTGGCGAGCGGCGCGAAAGTGCCGAGCCAGCGGCCGTTGCGGTCGGTCTCGCCCAGCGCGCGCTCCATGGGGCCGACCGCGCCGTCGCGCAGCGCTCGCGCCCGCTGGCGGACCATCAGCGCGGGAAAGTCCACCGCGTGCACGTGCGGCGGCGTGTAGGGGCAGACCGGATAGCACATGTCGCAGAGCGTGCAGGCCGCACCCACGCTCTCGAAGCCGGCGCTCTTCACCGCGGCCACGCCGCCGGCTCCGTCGATCAGGTCGAAGAGCCTCGGGAAGCTCTCACAGAGGTCCTCGCAGCGACGGCAGGTGTGGCACACGCCCGCGACGCGGCACAGCTCGTCGTCGAGTGCGCCTGCGTCGAGGTACGCGGGCGCCTCCCAGTCGATGGCAGGGCGCGCTTCGGACCCCCCCTGCCCCGCCATATCGCGCGCGCCGCCCTTAGCCGAGGACGGCCTTCGTTGAGTCGGCAGTGATTTCCACCATCCGGTCGATGGTCTCGTCGTCGATAATGATCGGCGGCGCGACCATATAGACGTCCGGCCGGAAGCGGCTGAAGAGCCCGCGCGCCACCGCCTCGGCGTTGATCTTGGCGGCGATGCCGTCGCCAGGATCGAAGTTCTCCTTGGTCGCACGGTCCTTCACGTACTCCACGCCGCACATGAGCCCGAGCCCGCGGATGTCGCCGACATTGGGATGGTCGGCAAGGGCGTCCTTGAGCCCGACCAGCAGGCGCTTGCCCTTCGCCGCGGCCTGGCCGGGGAAATCCTCGCGCTCGACCAGGTCGAGCATCGCGCAGCCGATGGCGCAGCCGGTGGGATGCGCACTGTAGGTGTAGGCGTGCATCCAGGGCTTGCCGCTCTCGTGCATCGTGTTGGCGATCTCGTCGCTGATCCCGATGCCGCCGAGGGAGAAGTAGCCGGAGGTGATGGCCTTGGCGAACTGGATCATGTCGGGCTCGACGCCCCAGTGCTGCAGACCGAACATCTTGCCGGTGCGGCCGAACCCGGTGATGACCTCGTCCGAGACCATCAGCACATCGTACTTGGAGCAGATCTCGCGAATGCGCGGGAAGTAGTCGGGCTGGGGCGGAATCACGCCGCCGCCGCCCTGCACGGGCTCGGCGATGAACATCGCCACCGTCTCCGGCCCTTCCGCGAGAATGGCCTTCTCCAGCTCGTCCGCCGCTGCGATGCCCTGGCTCTCCGCCCCCTCCGGCGCCTCGTAGCGATAGGGGTAGGGGCTCGGGATATGGGTGAAGCCCGGCATGCGCGGCTCGAACGCCGGCCAGTAGATGCTCATGCCCGTCGCGCACATGGCCGCGAGCGTGACGCCGTGATAACCCCAGATGCGCGAGATGACCTTGGTCTTCTCCGGCTGGCCCTTCAGCTTCCAGTAGTAGCGGGCCATCTTGATGTTGCTGTCGGTCGCCTCGCCGCCGCCCGACGTGAAGAAGAAGTGGTTGATGTTGGGGTAGGTGATGCGGGCGAGCTTCTCGGCAAGCTCGATCGCGCGCGGGTTGGTGCTGCCGGCATACCCCGACGCGTACGCCATCTCGGCGAGCTGCTTGCTTCCGGCCTCGATCAGCTCGCGGCAGCCGTTGCCGGCGGTGTTGTTCCAGAGGCCCGAGAGGCCGTCGATATAGCGGTCCCCGTTCGCATCGACGAGAAAGGCCCCTTCCCCGCCGACCCAGACCTTGCCGGTGGCGTGGGTGGCACGGCTGTGCAGCGGATGGAGCAGGTGCGCGTTGTCTCGATCGAGCAGCGCAGCTTCGGCGTCGTTGGACATCTCGGTCGTTCCTCCCTGTAGCGACCGCGCGAATCCCCGCTCGGCCAGTCCTCCGCCGCCAGTTTGGCCGGCAGGGCGGGTTCGATCAAGTGAGGCGGACCCCGATGCGCAGGAGAGGCTCGCACCGGCGCAAACCGCTTGGCATGGCCTCCCGAATAGGCGTAAAGGTGGACGTGGTGAGCGCCGATACGTAGCCCAGCGGGGCCCGCAACACGATTGGCCGATGGACGAGAACGCGCACGACGACACGCTGGAGCTCTCGCTGGTCAACGACCTGCAGGAGATTGCCGCCGCCGCTGCAAGAATCGACGCCTTCTGCGAACAGCGGGAGATCACGACGCAGATCGCCTATGCGGTCAATCTCTCGATCGACGAGATCCTGACCAACACCATCAGCTACGGCTACGACGACGACGAGCAGCATCGGATCGGGCTCTCCATGTGCATGGAGGGCGATGTCCTCGTCGTCCAAGTCGTGGATGACGGCCGCGCGTTCGACTCCTCGCTGGAGAGGGAGCCGGATACCGACTCGTCTCTGGAAGAGCGCTCTCTCGGCGGTCTCGGCCTCTTCCTCGTTCAACAGATGATGGACGACGTGACCTACCAGCGCCGCGACGAGCTGAATGTCATCACGCTGAGAAAGAACACGGCCGAGCAGGCCAAGCAATAAGCGCAACGATCCGGTCCCGGGGCTCGCGAACGGCGCGCACCCATGTCCAAAAGCTATCGCATTGAACGCGCCGGCATACTACGGTTCGGGAACGCGGGCACAGGACAAGGCGGCGACAAGGCCGCCGCGCGACTTGCCGGCACGTGCCGCGCGCCTGTTGGCAGATGAACTTCGGCGGAGACGGCGATGAGCGCTCGGGTATTCGAGGAGGTGGAGCGCGAGCGGATACGGGAGCTTTCCAAGGCCGCGTTCGAGGAGCAGGCGGCGGCCTTGCGGGTCTCCCTGGTGGAGGCGCAGCGCCATCTCGCTAACGCGGACTTTCCGGTCGTCGTGCTGTTCGCGGGCGTGGACGGTGCGGGCAAGGGGGAGACGGTCAACCTTCTCACCGAGTGGCTCGATCCGCGCCGGATCGTCACACATGCCTACGACCGGCTGACGGAGGAGGAAGGCCAGCGGCCCGAGTTCTGGCGCTACTGGCGCGACCTGCCGGCACGCGGTCGGCTCGGGCTCTTCCTCAGCGCGTGGTATTCCGAGCCCCTGCTGGATCGCGCCTACGGGCGCATCGGGCCGAGCGCCCTCGACCGGCGGCTCGCGCGCATCGCGGCGTTCGAACGGACGCTCGCGGACGACGGTGTGCTGATCCTCAAGTTCTGGATGCACCTCGACAAGAAGGCGCAGCAGCAGCGCCTGGAGGCGATGCAGAAGCACCCGCGCGACCACTGGCGGATCTCGCAGTGGGACTGGCGCAACTGGCACCGCTACGAGCACTTCAACGAGGCCGCCGAGCACATCATCACCCGCACCAGCACCGCCGAGGCGCCGTGGCTCGTGGTGGATGGCCGCCACGCACGGTATCGCTCGCTCCGGGTGCTGGGCATGGTGCACCGGGCGCTCGAAGCGCGCCTGGCGGGCCTGCCGCCGCCGGATGCGGGCTTCCGCGCCCGCGCACCGGTCGTGGGCCCGGCGGTGGTCGGTGCGACGGTGCGGGAGGTCAAACCGCTCGCGACGATCGATCATTCGAACGTCGTGGGCCGCAAGGCCTACGAGAAGTCGATGGCGCGCCTCAGGGCCGATCTCTACTGGCTCGCCGCACAGAACCTCCTGCACGGCCTCTCGGTCGTGCTCGTGTTCGAGGGCTGGGATGCCGGCGGCAAGGGCGGCGCCATCCGGCGCATGGTCTCGGCGCTGGACGCCCGCAGCTACCGCGTGCATCAGGTCAGCGCGCCGAGCGACGAGGAGCGCGCCCATCACTACCTCTGGCGCTTCTGGCGCAGGTTGCCCGAGGCCGGGCAGATCGCCGTGTTCGACCGCAGCTGGTACGGCCGGCTCCTGGTCGAGCGTGTCGAATCCTTCGCGACCGAGGCGGAATGGCGGCGCGCCTACGCCGAGATTCGCGACTTCGAGGAGCAGATCATCGGCCACGGCACGCTGCTGATGAAGTTCTGGCTCCACATCGACAAGGACGAGCAGGAGCGGCGCTTCCTCGCGCGCAAGGAGAACCCCTACAAGAGCTGGAAGCTGACAGAGGAGGACTGGCGCAACCGCGCCAAGTGGGAGGCCTACGAGGACGCCGCCAACGACATGATCGCCGGCACCAGCACCCGCGAGGCGCCGTGGACTCTTGTCCCCGGCAACAACAAGCGGCACGCCCGCCTCGAAGTCCTGCGAACCCTCTGCGCCGCCCTGCAATCGCGCCTCAGCGAACGCGCAGCGGAGTAAGGCGGCGGGAGGGCGTCTCCCGCCTTCAACGAGTCAGAACGCGCGGCAGCACCTATTCCTGAGACGCCCGCAACTCATCCACGCCGACCAACTCCCGAAGAGTGATCGGGTTTGCCGGCGCCAGTGCACGCCGGAAGTGCCGAAGCTCCAATGCGGCACTGAAAGCCGCCATCACCTCATCCTGCGCGACCGGCAATGCCTCGCCCAGCCGTTCCACGCACCAGCGCTCCACGTCGGACCAGCGCCACAGTCGATAGCGACCGCGCGGGTCGGTGACCGGTTGCGGAAATCCGCCGGGGCCGCGGGCACCGCTCACCAGCAATCGAACACTCTCTCGAGTGCGGCTGAGGCGGGCGGCGATATCCGCCAGCGATGCGAGGCCGGCGTCGGCAATGCGCACGACCTCGACCCCCTCCAGCTTTTCCAGGTCGTCCACCGCCGAAAGGATGGCCCGGTCGAGAGTCCCGGCCTCACGATCGAAATCCACGAACTGGATTGCATCGCTTCGTCCGATCGCCGCATCGTCGCACCCGGCCTCGAACAGCGCGTCGATGCACGACTCGTCCTGAAGGTCGGGCCCCTCGACGATCAAGGTGAAGTGATACGTAGGCATTTCAGCCACCTCACGTTCGCTGAGCCCAAGAGTGCGGGCAACGGGCGACGAAACGTCGCACCTGCTTGGCATGGTTGCCGGCGTTGCGGGGGGTGGACCAGATCGAAATTTGGCAACCGTAAGGACCATCCACGCCGCATCTCATCACACCCCAGCGATGCCCCGATTGCGTCGGCGTCACGGTCCAACCGCCACGTTCGGCATCGCGTATCGCACCCTCCACCTCCTTCTTCGGATGCCTGGCCCGAGGCATGTTGACACGATACAACAACCGCAGCGGGAGCGTCCACCGCCGCAGTCGGAAGTGATCTCCACTCCAACCTTGACCGCGACGCTTCGATCGGACGAACTGCGGCCGGCGGCTTGCTCGACGCGGCGAACTGCCTGTTGAGACAGCCTTATGCGGAACCTGCGGAGACAGCCACGCAAGATATGACTACAGGAACAGGATGACCGAGGCGATGTCGACGGACGTCGTGGTCGTGGGCGGCGGCAACGCCGCGCTTGCGGCAGCGCTCGCAGCGGCGGAGGCCGGTGCCAGCGTGCGCCTGCTGGAGGCCGCGCCGGAAGAGGAGCGCGGCGGCAACAGCACCTATACCGCAGGCGCCATGCGGACGGTCTTCGACGGTCCCGATTCGCTCCGCGCGCTGATGCCCGACCTCTCCGAGCGCGAGCTGGCGGAGACCGATTTCGGCGCCTACGCCGAGGCCGACTACTACGACGACATGGCGCGGCTCACCCAGTACCGCGCCGACCCCGACCTCGTGGAGCAGCTCGTCACCCGCAGCCACGCCACGCTCGTCTGGATGCGCGAGAAGGGTGTGCGCTTTCAGCCGAGCTACGGCCGCCAGGCATTCAAGCGGGACGACGGCCGCTTCCGCTTCTGGGGCGGGCTCGCGGTCGAGGTCTGGGGCGGCGGGCCGGGCCTTGTCGCGGCTCTCTATGAGGCCGCAGCGAAGGCGGGCATCACCGTCCACTACCAGGCCCCGGCGCTTTCCCTGCTCGCGGACGACGGCGGCGTGCACGGTGTGATCGCACGCGTCGGCGGGCGCACGACAGACGTCTATTCGCGGGCCGTGGTGCTCGCCTGCGGCGGCTTCGAGGCCAATGCCGCCTGGCGCGCGCGCTATCTCGGGCCCGGCTGGGACCTCGCCAAAGTGCGCGGGACCCGCTTCAACCAGGGCGACGGCATTCGCATGGCGCTCGACGCCGGCGCCATGGCGGCCGGCAACTGGTCGGGCTGCCACGCGGTCGCCTGGGACCGCAACGCGCCCGAGTACGGCGACCTCACGGTAGGCGACGGCTTACAGAAACACAGCTACCCGTTCTCCATCGTCGTCAACGCGGCGGGCGAACGGTTCGTGGACGAGGGCGCGGATTTTCGGAACTACACCTACGCCGCCTATGGCCGCCGGGTGCTGGAGCAGCCGGGCCAGGTGGCGTGGCAGGTGTTCGACGCGCAGGTGACCCACCTGCTGCGCGACGAGTACCGCATCCGCCAGGTCACCAAGGCGAAGGCCGACACGCTGGAGGCGCTTGCGGCGCGCATGGAGGGCATCGACGGCCCGCGTTTCCTCGCGACCGTGCGGGCGTACAACGACGCCGTGATGACCGGAGTCCCCTTCGACCCGACCGTGAAGGACGGCCGCGGCACCCGTGGCATCGCGCCGCCCAAGTCCAACTGGGCCCACCGGATCGAGACCCCGCCCTTCGAGGCCTACGCCGTCACCTGCGGCATCACCTTCACCTTCGGCGGGCTCGCCATCGACCCCGGCGCCCGGGTGCAGGCGGTCTCCGGCGCGCCGATCCCCGGCCTCTTCGCGGCAGGCGAGCTGGTCGGCGGGCTCTTCTACGGCAACTATCCGGGCGGCACGGGGCTGGTCTCGGGCGCGGTCTTCGGCCGCCTCGCCGGCGACGGCGCCGCCCAATTCGCGAAGGAAGGCCGCAAACGGTGAGCGGCATCCGCGTCGGCTTCATCGGCACGGGCGTCATGGGCGAGCCCATGTGCCGCAACCTCGTACGCAAGCACGACGGGCCGGTCGCCGCCTACGACCTCGACCCGGTGCCACTGAAGCGCCTCGCCGCCGATGGAGCGGAAATCGCGCCCTCCATCGCGGCACTCGCCGCGGCCGCCGACCTGATCTTCCTGTCGCTCCCCTCGGGCCGCGAGGTGCGACAGGTCTGCCTCGGCGACGGCGGCCTGATCGAGCACCTCGGCGCCGGGCGCACCGTGGTCGACACAAGCACCGCGCCGCCCGCGCTCGCCCGCGAGCTCGAAGGCACCTTCGCCGTGCGCGGCATCGCCTTCGCCGATGCCCCGATTGCGCGCACGCGCCAGGCCGCCGTCGACGGCACGCTCAGCATCATGGTGGGCGGCGATGCGGCGCTGGTGGAGCGCCTGCGCCCGCTCCTCGCCCACATCGCCCAGGATGTGACCCACTGCGGCCCGGTCGGCAGCGGGCAGGCGGTCAAGATCCTGAACAACATGATCCTCTTCCAGAACGTCCGGGCGCTGGCGGAAGGCCTCGCGATCGCACGCCGCCAGGGGATCGAGCCTCGGACGTTCCTGGAGGCGGTGAGCCGCAGCTCGGGCGACAGCTTCGCGCTGCGCAATCACGGCATGAAGGCGATGCTGCCGGAGCGCTACCCCGAAGGCGCATTCTCCGTCACCTACGCACTGAAAGATCTCGACTACGCGCTTGAACTCGCGGCGGAAACTGGCGTCGATGCCGAGGGTGCCGCGCTGGTCGAAGCGCTGTTCAACGAAGCCATCGAGCGCGGCCTCGGCGCGCGTTACCATCCCGTCATCGCGACCCTGATCGACCGCACGCGCCCGACCCAGCCGGAGGAAGAAACGCCATGACCCAGGTTCCCGACACGCTTCTCGCGCAGGTCCGTGCCGAGCTTTCCACCGCGCAATTGGGCGACGTGCTGGACACTCTCGGCCGCCGCCATCAGTTCCTGCCGCCCGAAATCTGCTCGACCATGCCCGGCACCACGCTGGTCGGCCGGGCGATGCCGCTGCTGGAGATCGCGGCGACGCCGGACGATCACAGCTTCGGCCTGATGTTCGAGGCCCTCGATTCCCTCGGGAAGGACGAGGTCTATGTCGCCGCCGCCGGCGCGCCGCCCTTCGCGCTCTGGGGCGAGCTGATGACCACGCGCGCGCTGGCGCAGGGCGCAGCGGGCGCCGTGCTCGACGGTTACATGCGGGATACGCGGGAGATCCGTGCCATGACGCTGCCGGTCTTCGCGCGCGGCTCCTACGCGCAGGACCAGCGCGGCCGGGGCCGGGTGGTCGCCTATCGGGAGCCTGTTCGCATCGCCGAAGTCGCCGTCCGGCCCGGCGACCTGATCGTGGGCGACGACGACGGCGTGCTCGTGGTCCCGAGCGACTTCGCGGCGGAATGCGTGGAGAAAGCGCTGGAGAAGCGACGCATCGAAAACGTCATCGCCCAGGAGATCGAGTCCGGCCTGTCGACCACCGAGGCCTGGGAGAAATACGGCGTCATGTAGGGCCAAGCGTGCGTCCGTCATTGACGGGTGCGCGACAGGCCGCGACCGCGGCCCGCCGCGAATGCGGCGCCGTCGCGGAGGCGCCGGCCGTAGGCCGGCCGCCGTGAGCGATAACACTCTCTAACGGAACAGCGTTTCGAACTCGGTCGCCGCCGTATCCCAGCTTCGGCTCCGGCTGCTTCGAAGGGCGATCTTGCTCGTGGCCTGGAAGGCGTCGTCATCCTTCAACATGGCCAGAGCGTTCTCGACGAAAGCATCGTCGTCAGAAGCGAGAAAGCCCGATTGACGATCGGTGAATCGCTCCTTCACGGAACCGATCGGCCTGGCCACCGCCGGCAGGCCCACGGCCTGCGATTCGGCCAGCGTCGAGCAATACATCTCGCGTTCGGAGCCGGGATAGAGATGCACCCGCGCCCTGGCGTAGGCCTTCGCCATGTCCCGGTCGCCGCCGGGCGCCATGATCGTCACCCCGTGGTCGGCCCCTGCCTTTGCCTTCTCGAAAATTGGCTGGAGATCCTCGGCGAGCGTGTCGCCGGCAGTCTCGGCGCGCTTGAAGCCAGCCGAATAGACCTGTAGCTGGGCGTTCGGCGCCTGCGGGCGAATCCGCTCGACCCACAATTCGAGCAGCCAATCCAGATCGTGCTTGGGGTGGGTCGTGACCACTGCAGTCGGCGGGTCGTCGGGAGACATCTCCTCGTTGTTGCGGTATTCCTCGCGCACGCCCGGCGCGATGGAGCGGTAGTAGACCAGGTCCTCGCCCTGGCTCCGATAGGCTTCGGAATGGGTATTGCCCAGGAACACAAGCTTGGCGTCGGTGCGTTTCAGCACTTCGTTGACCTGCGGCCGGTGGAGATAGTCCGGCGGCCCGGCGACCCAGAGGATGCGCGCCTTGACCGCCCGCGTGAACTCGAGCAGCGCCGGCTTGCGGAACGCGATCAGCACCTCGGTGATCGGCGGCCTGCGGCCATCCCAGTGGATCCAGCTGACGTTCTCGAAACTCATGCTGTTCGGGCTGCGGTTGACGGCACGCACCACGTGGCCCTGGCGCGCGAGCGCCGCCGGCAGGCTGGCGAACGCCTTCTCGGCGCCTCCAATCGGTTGATATGCCGGGGTCATCCCGTTGAATGGGATGGAGTCGTCGACCAGGGTGACAAGCATGCGTCGGCTTATAGCGGTGCCCGCATGGCTTGCCAAGCAAGGGCGCTACAGTCGGGCCGAACGGGAAGAACGAGAGGCGGATCGCAGCAATGAGGGCACGATGACAAGGAGCCGGAAGAGCAGAGAGTCCACGCCTGTGTTGCCGGATTGCCCGAGTGCGGCGGAGATCGCAGCCAGCGTCCGCACCGGGCGCGAGAGCGCGGCGGAGGCCTGTGACGCGGCTCTGGGCCGCATTGCCGAGACGGAGGCAGTGGTTCAGGCGTGGCACTATCTCGACGCCGCCGAGGCTGCGGCAAGGGCACAGGCGATCGACGATGCCGGCCCGCGCGGCGCGTTCGCCGGCGTCCCGGTCGCCATCAAGGACATCATCGATACGGCTGATCAGCCGACCGGGAACGGAACCCCGCTTGACGAAGGACGCAGGCCAGGCGTGGACGCCACGGTCGTGCGCCGCCTGCGCGCGGCAGGCGCGCTGATCCTCGGCAAGACCGTAACCACCGAGCTTGCCTGCGGCGCCGCCAACGCCACCCGCAACCCGCACGCGCTCTCGCGAACGCCGGGCGGCTCGTCCTCGGGCTCGGCGGCCACCGTGGCGGCCGGCGGCGTGCCGCTCGCCCTCGGCACCCAGACTGCGGGCTCCGTCGTACGACCCGCCGCTTTCTGCGGCGTCTGGGGCATGAAGCCGAGCTTCGGCACGATCCCCCGCACCGGGGTTACGCGGCTGTCGCGCACGCTCGACCACGTCGGCGTGCTCGCAGGCTCGGCGCAGGACGTGGCGCTCGGCATCGACACGATCTCCGGCGACGACGGGCAGGATCAGGCGAGCGCCGGGCGGGCGCCGACCCGCCTCGCTGCCGCCCTCACGCTCCCGCTCGGCCAGCCTCGTCTCGCCTTCATCAGGGAGCCGGCCTGGGAGGAAGTCGAACCGGACGCCAAGGCGGCGCTCGAGGCCGCAGCGGATGCCTGCGGCGCGGCGCCGCTCACCTTGCGCTCTCCCTTCGACCAGGCGGGGGCGGTGCATATCGGCATCATGCGCCGCGAGGTCGCCCACGCGCTCGCGCCCTGGTGCGAGCGCGGCGCGGCGGACCTTTCCCCAACCATACGCAAGCACATCGAAGGTGGCCGGGAGATCGACGCCGACGGCTACCTCGACCTGCTCGACGCGGCGGACGCGATGCGGCGCGCGTTCGAGCACGCGATGCGGCCCTACGATGCGGCGCTGACCCCGGCCGCGCCGGGAGCCGCGCCCGGGGGACTGGCCTTCACCGGAAGCCGGCAACAGACCATGCTCTGGACCATGCTCGGCGTACCGGCAATCAACGTTCCCGTCCTTGCGGTCGATGGCCTGCCGCTCGGCCTTCAGGTCGTCGGGCGCTACGGCGCCGATGCGACGACGCTGCGGGCTGCGGCCTGGTGCAGCACCCGCTTGCAGGAAGCGGGCGGGTAGGCGCACCATTGGGCGCGCCATAGCGCCGGGACGCAGAATATGACGCGATTTCACTTCGCCCACGCCGGCGGCTCCAGCGGCGAAGCCGCTATCGAGTCCTGCATCGAGCGGCTCGGCCCCTCGCTGCCGCAGCAGGGTCTCGGCATGCTCTACGTGACCGATGCGATCGGCGATCACCTGCCGGCCGCGCTGGAGAGGCTCAAGCGCGCGACCGGCATCGACGAGTGGATCGGCTCGGTCGGCATCGGCATCTGCGCCACCGGGCGCGAGTACTTCGACGAGCCCGCCGCCGCGGTCATGGTCGCCGACCTCGACCCGGCGAGCTACAGGGTCTTCGAGACCGTCCGCGACGACCTCGGCGAGTTCAGCCGCTCGAACGGCGCCTGGATCGCCCGCGCTCCGGCGCGCTTCGGCATCGTGCACGCCGACCCGCGAAACCAGCGCACGGGCGACATCATCGCCGACCTCGCCGAGGAGCTCGACGGCTTTCTGGTGGGCGGCCTCTCGTCCTCGCGCGCGGTGCCCGCGCAGATCGCGGGCGGCGTCACCGAGGGCGGGGTCTCCGGCGTTCTGCTGTCGGAGACCGTCGCCGTCGCCACCGCGCTCAGCCAGAGCTGCATGCCCATCGGCCCGAGCCACGAGATTACCGACTGCCGCGCCAACATCCTGATCGAGCTCGACGGTCGGCCGGCGCTGGAGGTCTTCAAGGAGGAGATCGGAGAGGAGCTCGCGAGCGACCTGCGCCGGGTCGGCGGCCTCATGTTCGCGGCCCTTCCCGTCTCGGGCAGCGACACGGGCGACTACCTGGTGCGCAACATCGTGGGCTTCGACGTCGACCGCGGCCTTATCGGTATCGGCGAGCTGGTGGAGCGCGGCACCCAGTTGCAGTTCTGCCGCCGCGATGCGGCCGCCGCCGAGCACGACCTCGGCCGCATGGTAGCCTCGGTGAAGCGCCGGGCCGGCGCCGAGCCGCGCGGCGCCCTCTACTTCACCTGCCTCGCCCGCGGCCCCAACATGTTCGGCGAAGCTTCCGAGGAGCTCAGGCTGATCGAACGCACCCTCGGCGACGTGCCACTCGTTGGCTTCTTCTGCAACGGCGAGATTTCGCACAACCGGCTCTACGGCTACACCGGCGTCCTCACCCTCTTCCCGTAATCAGGCCGCCGCGCGGCGCAGGTAATCCTCCGCAAGGGTGCACGCGAGCTCGGCCACTTCCGGCGCGAGGGCCTGCGCGCTTGCGGTTTCCGAGCGCGTATGGACCCAGCCCAGGTAGCTGAAGGCGCGCACGAGCTCGAAGAGCGGCATGTGCGCGAGCTCTTCGTCCGGCAGGTCGCGCGCGCTGCGGTAGCCTTCGACGACGCCGGCGCGGATCGCCTCGGCAACGTCGCTGCCGAGGTAGATCGTCCAGACCGTCGCCAGGTCGAAGAGGTGCCAGCCGAAGCCGCAGTCGTCGAAATCGAGGGGGATCACCCGCTCGCCGTCGAGCAGCATGTTGTCGAGGTTGAAATCGGCGTGAATCAGGCCGTAGCGCCGGTGCGAGCGGCCGTATGCCGTGAGCGCCTCGTCCGCGCTGGCGCGGGCACGCTCGATCAGCCGGCGCTCCTCGGCGCCCAGCGCTGCGGCTTCCCAGAACCGGCCCCAGAGAGGGTCCGGGCCGACCAGCCCCTCGCGGTCCCAGGCATGGCGGGTGAAGCCGGCGGGAAGGGCCCACGATTCGGTCTGGTTGTGAAGACGGGCGCAAAGCCGGCCGACCTCGACGAAGACCGCGTGCACGTTCGTGACCGCCGGGTTCAGGCCCTCCTCCAGGGTGCCGATGGGGATGCCCGGCATCCAGGTCAGCATGTCCACCTGTCGCGGTTCGGGCACGCCCGAGCCCTGCACCGTCTCGAACCGCTCGCCGCTGGCGCTCGGGATCACCGCCGCCACGTCGATGCCTTCGGCGTGCAGCGCCTCCATCCAGGCAAGCTCCGAGCGAAGCCCCGCGTCGCTGTGGTAGCCGTGGCGGTGAATGCGGAGCACCGCGTCGCGCCCGTCCGTTGCGACCACGCGGAAGACCGCGTTCTCCCGATACTTGACGATCTCGGGCTTGCATCCCTCCACGCCCCAGCGCAGCAGCGCCTCCAGTGCGAGCGCGCGCAGTCGCTCGGCCCGCTCGTCGAGCGGCAGACGATAGAAATCGGTCATGAGTGCGCTGTCACGCGAGCGAAGCGAGGGTTTCGTCGAGGGCTGCGAGAAGCTGATCCGCGTCCGCTGCGGAGAACGGCATGGGCGGGCGAATCTTGAGCACGTGATCGTGCCGGCCGGTGCGGCTGATCAGCACACCCCGCTCGCGCATCCCGTTCACGGCAGCCTTGGTCAGCTCCGGCGCCGGCGTTTCGCGATCTCCGTCGGCGAAGAACGGAACGCCCATGAAGAAACCCCGACCGCGCGGTGCGCCGATCATGGCGTGCTTGTTGCCGAGGGCGAGCAGCCCCTCCTGCAGATGCGCGCCGACCCTACGAGCATTCTCCATCAGGCCTTCCTGCTCGATCACCTCCAGCACCGCATGGCCCACCGCGCAGGACACCGGATTGCCGCCGAAGGTGTTGAAATACATCGCCTTGTCCGCGAAGTCGTCGATCAGGTCCGGCCTGGCGACCACGGCGGCCAGCGGATGACCGTTGCCGAGCGGCTTGCCCAGGGTCACGAGGTCCGGCACGGCGTCGTAGAGCTGATGCCCCCACATCCCGGCGCCCGTGCGTCCGAGCCCCGGTTGCACCTCGTCCGCGATGTAGAGCCCGCCGGCTTCGCGGGTGAGCGCGACGGCCTGCTCGACGTAGCCCTCGGGCACCGCCGGCATGCCTTCGGTCGCGAAGATCGTGTCGAAGAAGATCGCGGCGGGCTTCATGCCGGCCTCGGCCATCGAGGCGATGGCGGCCTCCACTTCGGCCGCCGCCTCGGCCGGGTCGTCGTCGGCCTCGGGCACCCTGATCGTGCGCACCCTGGGGTCGATCCCCTCGGGCATCGCGAACGCGGTGCAGAGCCCGGCGACCACGGCCGAGTTCCCGTGGTAGCAGAAGTCGGTGACGATCACGCCTTCGTTGCCCGTGCAGGCGCGCGCCATCCTCAGCGCAAGCTCGCTCGCCTCGGTGCCCGAGCACACCAGCGAGACGCGGGAGAGCTCGTCCGCGAAGGTGGCCGTCAGGGCCTCGCCGTAGTCGAGGATGCGCTCGTCCAGATAGCGGGTGGAGAGATTGAGCCGGCCGGCCTGGTCCGCCAGCGCCTCCACCACGTGCGGGTGGCAGTGGCCGACGTGGGGCACGTTGTTGTAGGCGTCGAGGTAGACCCGCCCGTCGCTGTCCCAGACCCGGACCCCCTCCCCCTTCACCAGGTGCAGCGGGCGGTCGTAGAAGAGCGGCGCACCGGCACCCAACAGCCGATGCCGGCGTTCGAGCAGCGTATCGTCGGACATTGTCGGGATCCTCGCGTGACGGCCGGAGGGGCGGCAGCCGCTGTTCGATGGGACGGTTCGCCTTTACCCGCGGGCACGGGCCGGGCTAGAGACATGCCATGAGCATTACGGTCACGGCGCGCGGCGTGGTCAAGGCGTTCGACGGCAAGCCGGTGCTGCGCGGGGTCGATCTCGACGTGCCCGAGGGGCGCTCGACCGTCCTGGTCGGCCCTTCGTCGAGCGGCAAGTCGGTGCTGCTGAAGTGCCTGCTCGGGCTGATGCCGATGGATGGCGGCTCCGTCCGCTACGGCGACACCGATCTTGCGTCTCTCGACAAGAGTGAGCTGGAGCGCCTGATGCGCGACGTGGGCGTGCTGTTTCAGCAGAACGCGCTCTTCGACAGCCTCACCGTGTGGGAGAACGTGGCCTTCACCCTGATTCACGGCCAGGGCATGGCGCGGCGGGCCGCAAGGCAACGGGCGCTGGAGACCATCGCATCGGTGGGCCTCAAGCCCGAGGTCGCCGATCTTTCGCCGGCCGAACTTTCCGGCGGCATGCAGAAGCGCGTCGCGCTGGGCCGCGCCATCGCCGCCGAGCCCCGGTTCCTGGTGCTCGACGATCCGACCGCCGGGCTCGACCCGATCCTGACCGGCACGATCGTCTCGCTGATTCGGGGCGCCATCCTGCGAAGCGGAGCGACCGCGCTCACGGTCACGAGCGGCATGAGCGTGGCACGGGAGAACTTCGACCGGCTCGCCATGCTGCATGAGGGGGCGATCATGTGGCAGGGCGCGGCCGACGAGATCGGCGAGAGCGGCAGCGCCCACCTGGATCAACTGATCAACCAGCGCGCCGAAGGCCCGATCCAGATGCGCATCACCGCCTGAGCGCGCGCCGCCCGCAGCCAAGCGGCCGGCGAGGAGCCCGCGAAGTCAGCGGATCAACAGGAAGAGCGCCCCCTCGCCTCGCTTGACGTTCAGCAGGATGGGAAGGCCGGTCTCCTCCACCACCGCCACGATCTCGTCGGGCTCGCGGACCTCGCGCCGGTTGACCTGGACGATGACATCGTCCGCACGCAGGCCGGCCTCCCAGGCCGGCGTGTCCTCCTCGACCTCGATGACAAGCACGCCCTCCACCTCTCCGTGGAGCGGGGATGAGGGCTCGATCGGACCGAGCACGACGCCCTTCAGCTCGGGAATTTGGCTCTCGGCGCTGAGGGCGACCTCTCCAACCTCACCGACCGCGAGATCGATGGTCATGGTCTCGCCGTCTCGCACCACACCGAGCCGAACCGCGTCCCCCACCCGCAGCATGCCGACCTTGTTGCGCAGATCGGCGGAGCCCGTGACGGGCTCGCCGTTCATCTCGACGACGATGTCACCGCGCTGAATCCCGGCCGCCTCCGCCGGCGTACCGGGCAACACCTGAGCAACCAGTGCACCCTTCTGATAGGTGGTCCCGAGCACCTCGGCGAATTCGGGAGTCATGTCCTGAATCTGCACGCCGATGCGGCCGCGCTGAATCTCGCCGTGAGTGACCAGCTGGTCCATGACCTGGCGCGCCATGTTGATCGGGATCGCGAAGCCAATACCGATATTGCCGCCACGCCCGCTGAAGATGGCGGTGTTGATGCCGACCAGCTCCCCCTCGAGGTTGACGAGCGCGCCGCCGGAATTGCCGACATTGATGGCGGCGTCGGTCTGGATGAAGTCCTGGTAGGAATCGGGACCGAGGGGGAGGATGCCGGAGCGGCCGACGGCGCTCACGATGCCGGCGGTCACGGTCTGGCCGAGCCCGAATGGGTTGCCGATGGCGACGACGTAGTCGCCGACCTCCAGGTCGTCCGAATCCGCCATCGGCATGGCAGAGAGCGAATCGGCGTCGATCTTGAGCAGCGCGACATCCGTCTCCGGGTCGGCGCCCACCAGCTCCGCCTTGAACACGCGGCGGTCGGTCAGCGTGACGGTAATGTCGGCCCCGACTTCGATGACGTGGTTGTTGGTGAGCAGGTAGCCGTTCTCCGCGTCCACGATGACGCCGGAGCCAAGTGCGCTGGGCCGCCGCATCTGCGGGCGCCGGCGCTCGCGCTCGAACTCGCGATCGCCGAAGAACTCCTTGAAGAACGGGTGGTCGAAGAAGGGATGCGGCTGCTGCGGCTGCTGCTGTATCTGCCTCGGCTCGCCCGTAACCTGGATATTCACCACTGCCGGCCCGATCTCCTTCACCAGCGGCGCGAGCGAGTGCTGCTCCTCCCCCGCCACGTGCGCGTGTGCCGGCGGAGCCGCGATGACCAGGGTCAGCGCGAGCAGGAAGGGCGTGAGCAGCGGCAGCAGGAAGCGCATCGAATCCTCCCTCGAATTCTTAGCCCCCAATGTGGCGATTAACTGGCGCAGGTCCAGCCCCAATGAGCCCTCGTTCGTGCATAGGAACAATATCGTCGACGAGGCCGTGCTAGGCTCTGGGCAACAGGAGGGCAGGCCGTGGCGAAGACGATCTATTTCAGCCATCCCGTTTGCGCGGACCACGACCCCGGCGCGCAGCACCCGGAATCGGGCGCGCGGCTTGGGGCGATCGAGGAGGCGCTTAGCGCCGACACGTTCGCGACGCTCGATCGCCGCCAGGCACCGGTGGGCGAGCCCGAGATCCTCGCCTGGGCGCACGACGAGAAGCTGGTGGACGCCATTCTCGCCAACGTGCCCGATGAGGGGCGCGTCGCCATCGACGCCGACACGGTGCTGTCGCCCGCCTCGGGCGAGGCCGCGCGCCGCGCGGCAGGCGCGGTCGCGGCTGCGGTGGACGCGGTGTTCGCCGGCGAGGCGGACAACGCCTTCTGCGCGGTGCGCCCGCCGGGCCACCATGCCGAGCCGCGCCGGCCGATGGGGTTCTGCCTCTTCAACAACGTCGTGATCGGCGCCGAGCGGGCACGGCGCGCCCACGGCTGCACGCGCATCGCCGTGGTCGACTTCGACGTCCACCACGGCAACGGCACGCAGGCGGCGTTCGAGCAGGACGGCGACCTCTTCTTCGGCTCCACCCATCAGTGGCCGCTCTATCCGGGCACGGGTGCCGCGAGCGAGACCGGCGTTGGCAACATCGTCAACGCGCCGCTCAGCCCGGGCACCGGTTCGGCCGGCTTCCGCGACGCGATGGAGAGCAAGATGCTGCCCGCGCTCCGCGCCCACCGGCCCGAGCTGATCCTGATCTCCGCCGGCTTCGATGCGCACCGCGATGATCCGCTGGCGAACCTGGAGCTGGTCGAGGACGACTACCGCTGGATCACCACGGAGCTGACCCGGCTCGCGGGCGAGGTGTGCGACGGGCGCGTGGTCTCGACCCTCGAAGGCGGCTACGACCTGCGCGCCCTCGGCGCCAGCGCCGCCGCCCACGTCGAGACGCTGATGGCGGCGGATTAACCCGCAGCGTCCTCCTCGGGCGTGAGGGTCTTGAGCGCGAGCGCGTGCACGTCGGTGCGCAACTCGTCTTCGAGCACACTGTAGACCAGGCGCTGACGCGCGATTCGGGAGAGACCGGCGAAGCGCTCGGAGGCGATCTCGACGATGAAGTGGCTCTCGCCCTCGGGCCGCGCGCCGACATGACCCGCGTGACGCGCGGAATCGTCCACGATGTCGAGGCGGCTCGGCGCAAGCGCCTCGCTCAGCTTCTGGCGGATCGCGGCCTGAACACGGCCGCCTGTGCTCTCAGTCTCCATGTCTCAGCCCAACCCGAACCGGCCACTCCTTACATCGTCATGCGCGGACTTGATCCGCGCATCCATCCGGCCGACCTCCCGCCGAGGTTGAGCGGCTGCGTGGATGGCCGGGACACCCCCGGACTTGATCCGGGGGCCGGCCATGACGAGGCAGGGGCGGCGTACAAGACAGTGCGAATTTTTGTGGGACGCCACTACAGCCGCTTCTCGAAGTAGAAGCGCATGGTGTCGTCGGTGGTCTCGATCCGGCCCGAGAACGAGCTGAGATTGACCTCTAGCTCGGCGATCTTGAACGGCCGGCCGAGCACTCGCGCCACGGTCCCGGCCCGCACCACGCACTCGCCCTCGGTCTCCACCCTGACGTAGGCGACACGGTCCTCGACCCTGAACTCCTTGCCCGGGTTGTCTTCCTGCAAGGCCTCGACCACGGCGTCGGCGACCTCGCCCGCGCGCAGCACAGGGCCTACCGCGTTCCTGCGGGCTACCTCGTCACCGCTCATCGCCGTCTCCTCCGCCACGCCGCGCCGTCAGGGCTTGGCATGCTTGGGCTCGATGCCCTCGACGTCTACCAGCACGTCCTCGCCCTCGATCTTGACCGGGTACTGGGCGATCTCGGCATGGCCGGGGTTCACCCCCTTGCCGGCGACGATGTCGAACTCCCAGAGGTGCATCATGCAGGTCAGCACCCGGCCGTCGAGGTCGCCGTCCACCAGATCGACCTCCTGATGCGGGCATTGCGCCTGGACCGCGTGAATGCCCTCGCCTTCGACATGGACCAGCAGCACCTCGGTACCGTCCACGTCGAAGGTCTCCATGTCGCCTTCCCAGATATCGTCCAGCGTGCAGGCTTTCTTGAACGCCATACGTCGGTCACTCCATCCCCGGTGCGCGCGGGCTAACGGGGCTCTTCGAAGTAGATGTCGATGCAGTCGTAGAAGCGGATGCCCGCCTTCTCGACCGTGAGATCGCGCGGCCAGGGCGGCGCGGAGTCGTCCTGGGTGGTGGGCCGCACGCGGAGGGTCAAGCCGGGCTTGTCGGCAACGTGGAGCCCGATCGAGTGGAAGGCGCAGGTCGCCGCCACCTCGTCCATGGTCTGGCCCGGCTCGATTTCCACCGTCTTGATGTGCGCATCCTGCTGGAAGCGCGAGAGAATGGGGAACGCGCTCATGCCGCCCTCAACAACGCGATGAGTGCCGCTTGGCTATTCCGCCGCCTGGGCGCGAAAGCCCTCGACCCAGCCGTAATCGTCGCCGTCGCGGCCGCCCTCGCTGATCACGCCGATGCCCATGTAGGTGAGCACGTTCTCCAGCGTCGGCGGGTCGATCTCTCCCGAATACATGCGGTCCACGATGGTCTCGTGGTCCTTGTAGCGCTCCGGGTCGGTATCGAAGATCCAGCGGCACACCTCGGTGCAGAAGTTGTAGCGCCGCTCGCCGTACTCGCGCTGGTAGGCGCGCGCACCCCACTCCGGGCCCGGCCGGTGCGAGATCGGAATCTGGCACATGTTGCAGATGATCGGGATGCACTGGGGGTGCGTCTTCTCCTCGTGCCCTTGCAGCAGGTTGTTGGTGATGACGTCCCAATAGCTGCCGTAGCTCTCGTTCCAGCCGGGGTATTTCTCCTCCAGCCACGCGCGTTCCTCGGGCCCCACCGCACCCGGCGGGTTCCACCAGACCGTCGGCCGCCACGACCAGATTCCGCCCTGCTGGCAGTGATGGTGGTTATCGATATCGAGCAGAAAGATGTCCCAATACCACGGCCGTTCCAGGCCGAGGTCCTGCACCTGCCGCTCCCACTGGTTGATCACCCACTCGTGCATGAACTCCTTGAAGGACATGTGCCGCTGCTCCAGCGGGATGTAGTAGTCCATCGGGATGCCGACGGTGATCGAGAAGAGCCGCCAGACGCGCCAGAGCGCGATGTCCATCGCCTGCTGCGCTTCCTCCTTGCGGCCGTTGCGGATCATGATCTCGATAGTGGGCGTGCCGAGCTGGGCGTGACGGGCCTCGTCCGACTGGATGCTGGTGATCAGGTTGGCGAAGGTGTGGTCGCCCATGTTGGCGGCGTCGGTGGAGAGGCCGATCATCTGCAGGTTGGTGAGCGCGGTCTCGAAGGCGAAGGAGACCATCACCGAGGACGTGATCGCGTCCCGCGTCATCATGATGTCGTCCATGGCGTGACGCCCGCCGAGCACCGCCCAGTTCTTGGAATGCTGCGCCTGGTGGGCCCAGTCGTACTGGCGGTCCAGGTGCACCAGCTCGTGCGGGAAGAAGAGCTGGAGCTGGGTGTGCCGCAGCTCGTCGAGCATGCCGTAGACCGACATGTTGCGCATCGCCGGAGACGGGCCGAAGCGCGACATCCGCGCCTGGAACTGGCAGGCCTGATACTCGGTGAGCGCCACGGCGCCGTAGTGCAGCTTGAGCACGCTGGCCCAGCCCTCGTCGGCCTGGTCGTAGAACTTGGACCGCGCCAGTGCCGCCTTCACCGAGTAGGCGGCGGAATCCTTCTCGCGCTGGATGTTCACGTACTCGCGGTAGGAGACCTTGTAGGGCTCGTCGAAGGTCTCCCACTCCTCGGTGGGAATGCCGTAGGGATCGCCCATCTCGGGCGGAAACAGCTCCTCCTGCGCGACGTAGGAGGGCGTCCAGTTGGTATCCCGCGCGATATCGTACCACTCGGAGCGTTCGAGCATCGCCGGCCTCCCGCACGCTGACATTTCCGGGGCGCCGCGGCCTTGCGCCGCAGCCGCAGCAACGCCCGCCATTGTCATGTCATCGCGGGGCGGACGCAAGCAGGGACCCCGAGCGCCAAGGCGCAAGCGCCTCAAGAGCCCGATCCGGATAGTCCGACACGATCCCATCGACGCCGAGCCGGGCGAGCGCCTCCATGTCGGGCACCTCGTTCACCGTCCAGACGATGACCTTGAGGCCGAGCGTCCGGGCTTTGGCGAGCGCGGCTGCCGTCAGGTCGGCATGGAAGGGCAACCAGACCGGCGCCCCGAACCGATGGACCAGCCGCGGCACCGAGCCGCCTTCCGCGTCGAGACTCAGGCCCGCCATCCAGGGCGAGGGCTCGGCCCGGCCGCGCAGCACGGTGTCGCGCCAGCCTCGTTCGGAGGTCAGGCAGGCGATTGAGATGTCCGGCGCAAGCGTGCGCAACGCCCGAAGCACGCGCCAGTCGAAGGACTGGACGGTCGCCCGGCAGACCGTCCCCTCCGCCCGCAGCACCTCTGCCACCGCCCGCGCGAGCGCCTCCGGTCCCGCCGATTCGTGCGGCTCCAGCGGCGACGACTTGATCTCGACATTGAAGCGGACCGCGCCGGCTGCCGGCCGCCGCCCCAGCGCCAGGACGTCCGCCAGAGTGGGGATTCGCGCGCCGTCGCGCGGCTCCTGGTGCGGGAACCGCAGGGCTGTCCGGCTGCCCGGCCAGGCTCTGCCGACATCGAGGCCGGACAGTTCCGCCACGTCCAGGTCCTTGAGCAACGGCCCCGGTCGTTCCAGCCACGCCCCGCCGGCGTCGCGCGTATGGTCCGGGTTGAGCGCCGTGTCGTGATAGACGACGGGAACGCCGTCCCGGGTCATGCAGACGTCGAACTCCAGCGCATCGACGCCGAGAGCGATGGCGCGCTCGAACCCGGGTAGCGTGTTCTCCGGCAGCAATCCGCGCGCGCCGCGATGGCCGTGTATCTCCAACATCCGCGCGGCATCATAGCGGAACGGCGCGGGCGCCGAGGCCACACCCGCCACGGCCAGGGACGCGCCTCAGGATCTCTTGTCCGGGATGAACTGGGATTAAGTGGGATTCACCGGAATAGGTGGGATTCACCGGGATAGGTGGGATTCGCCGGGACAGGTGGGATTCGACGGGACAGGTGGGATTCGACGGGACAGGTGGGATTCGACGGGATTAAGTGGGATAAGTGGGATTCTGTGGGACGAGCAGCGGCCGACGCAAGACGCGGCCACTCGACCGGGAAGCCGCCTCTTAGCAGCTGTCATGCGCTGTCCACCCTCGTTCCGCATGGCGCGATGATGGCGCGAGCCACGCGCCCCGTGCACCGCACCATGATCCGGGGCGTCGGGACAAATGCGGACTACTCGGAGGAACGAAGGGCGCCGAACACCCCGGTAAGGCCATCGCGGGCGAAGGTGCCGGCGGCGCCTTCATGGTTCGTGCCGTAGAAGCATCCATCGATGCCCGCGGTTCCGCTCCCGAACCCGCCATTGTCCAGGGCGAGACCGTCCCAGGACATGTCGACCCGGTCGTTGCCGAAGTTCGTGAAGTCGACATCGACCGTTACGGCTGCGAAATCGACCTCCAACCGCGCGTCGCCCTCGACTGGCGCATGGGTCGTGACGGACGTTCCCTCGGAGTTCACAACGTCCTCAGTCTCGTAGGCGTGGACATCGCCGATCCAGATAGCGCTCACGTTGACTGGCGAGGATCCCGACCGCGTACCGTCCACCGTCGCGGTGACGGTCCCGTCGGTCTCGCTCGTCAGGTGCGCCCAGAAAATCGTGTCGCCTGCGGGAGGACATCCAATGGCCGTACACGTGACATAGTCGGCTCTGAGGACTCCTCCCCATGCCCCCCACCGAAAAAACTCGGCGGTCAAGGCAACTCCACCGCCATTGATCGGGACAACTCGAAATTCGCCCGTGGTGCTCAGCGTGGTTTCACTGACTGGCTGAACCGGCTCCGTGGTCATCGTACCTTCGACGCCACTGCTGCCCCCGCCGCCGCATCCAGCGACCAGCAACAGCGTGCACCCGAGAACTGCTATACGTCTCATTTCCCGCCTCCAGCGCCCCTAGCCCAACAGATCGAGGCACGCATCCACGATGTGCTGGGCGCTCATGCCGTAGCGGGCACGGATGCGGTCGGTGGGGCCGACGACGGCGAACTCGTCCGGCATGCCGACCAGGCGCATGGGCGTCGGCCGCTTGACCGCCAGCAGCTCCGCCACCGCGCCGCCGAGCCCGCCGGTCAGATGATGCTCCTCGGCGGTGACGATACCGCGCGTCTCCTCGGCGGCAGCGAGGATCGCGTCCTCGTCCAGCGGCTTGATCGTGGACATGTTGAGGACGCGCGCGCTGACTCCCTGCTCGGCAAGCTCCTTCGCCGCGTCCACCGCCGGCGCAACCAGAGCTCCGCAGGCGATCACGGCGACGTCCGAGCCCTCGGCAAGGCACGCGGCCCGGCCCAGGCCGAACGGTGCATCGACCGGCGTCACCGGGGGCTCCGGCACGCGCCCGCCGAGCCGAATGTAGGCGGGGCCGTCGATCTCGTCCGTCGCCAGCGTCGCGTGCCACGCCTCGTGGGCGTCCGCCGGCACCACGACCGTCATGTTGGGCAGGCTCCGCATCAGCGCCAGGTCCTCCAGCGCATGATGGGTGCCGCCCGAGACGCCGAGGGAGATCCCGCTTGCCGCCGCCCCGATCACCACGCGCTGATTGGCATAGGCGACCTCGTTGCGGATCTGCTCCATGGAGCGCGCGGTGATGAAGGGCGCATAGCCGCAGACGAAGGGGCGCAGCCCAGAGGTGGCAAGCCCGGCGCCAACCCCCATGGCATTCTGCTCGGCGATGCCGACGTCGATGACACGGTCCGGCGCATGCTCGACGAGGCCCCGGAGCCCGATCAGGTCGAGGGTATCTGCCGAGACCGCCACCACCCGCTCGTCGCGCCGGCCGAGCTCGGTCACCGCAAGCCCGAAGGCCAATCGCGATTGATTGGCCACCGCCTTGACCCAGGCGGGCTCGGCCCCGTTGCCCTGCTGCGCTGCGCTCATGCGGGCTCTCCCAACTCGGCCATGGCCTTCTCGTACACCTCGTCGCTGACGGCGTTGTTGTGCCAGAGGTAGGTATCCTCGGCGAAGCTCGCACCCTTGCCCTTCACCGTATGCGCGATGAGCAGCGAGGGCGTGTCGGGCGCGGCTGGCAGCGCGTCCAGGGCATCAACGATCTCCGCCATGTCGTGCCCGTCGCACTCGCGCACGGACCAGCCGAAGGTCCGCCACTTGTCGGCGAGCGGCTCCAGCCCCAGCATCTCGTGGACGTGGCCGCTCTGCTGCACCTTGTTGTAGTCGAGGATGGCGGTGAGCCGGAGCGGCGCGAGGTGGGCTGCGGCCATCGCCGCCTCCCAGTTGGAGCCTTCTTGCAGCTCGCCGTCGCCCAGCATCACCACGGTGCGCCAGTCCCTGCCCTGCACCTTGGACCCGAGCGCCATGCCGAGCCCGACGGAGAGGCCGTGGCCGAGTGCGCCGGTGCACATCTCGATGCCGGGGACCTTGATGTCGGGATGCATGCCGAACAGCGATTCGAAGCCGTAGAAGGTGTCGATGAAGCCGTCGTCCACGAAACCGGCCTGGGCCAGCACCGCGCCGAGCGCCGTGTTGGCGTGCCCCTTGGAGAGCACGAAGCGGTCGCGCTCGGGCCAGTCGGGCTCCTCGGGCCGCAGCCTGAGGTGGTGGAAGTAGAGCGCCGCCAGCAGGTCGGCCGCAGAGAGCGAGCCCCCCATGTGGCCGGAGCCCGCCGCTCGCAGCGCCCGCCACGTGTTGCGCCGGATCTGCAGCGCCTGCTCGCGCAACCCGCGCAGCAGCGCCTCCCTGTTGCTCACCGTCCCGGCCTCCCTCTGGGTCCCCACGCAGTGCAACACGGCCCGCCCACTCCTGGGCGAGCAGTCACGCCCTCTCTTTACCATGGCGGCTGAGGCCGACCACCACCCGGCTCGACTCGAGGGAGCTTGGCGATCTGGAAAATCCCGTATTCGACTCGGCCGAGCCGCCGGATTGTCCGAATGGACGTGGCCACCTCAGGGCTCAGGCCGGATGAAGCGAAACCCTTCCCGCAATCCGGCGATGTCAATTCTTCCCCAGCACCGGGCGGTCAAGTGCGCGCCCCTCGGTGGGAATGCCCCGTGAATCACCTTGATGCCCCTGGTCTCAAGGAATTCGGCCACCGGCACGAAGTCGCGGTCGGACGAGACCAGAACTGCGACGTCGTAGTTGTCGACCCAGGCGAGGCTGATCATGTCTGTTGCCATGCGGACATCGACGCCTTTCTCCTCGGTCCCGCGCATGTCGGCACCGCAAGCAGGGCATTCACCCACTGCCGTATGGCAGGTAGGGCACGCGGGCGGCGAACGCTTCCTCTGACGCGGAACGATCGACACGCTCACGCCGGGAAACGTGTCCACCACTCTCGTCGCCCATCGGTGAAGTCTTCGGTCCGCTTCACTCGCCGGGTCGTATGAACCGTAGAAATTCAGTCCCTGATACTCGCCAGCGGCGGCTGCATCGACCACCGCAACAGCAGCGCGGGAAAGCACCGGTCCAAGACGAGACCAGTCCGTGCGGAAAGCCTCGTCCGTATCCCGCATGGAGAGAGTGAAGTTCCAGAAATCAACGAACACCCTCACGCGATGGCGCGGTCCCGGAGCTGGCTCGTCATCGGGCATTCTGGAACCCGCAAAGTACAGGGACGCGCAAGGCGTCCCTGGGGTGGTGATAATCGGATTCCGTGTCTCCCTGTCTGGGCGGCAATCCGATGGGTTGTGTTGGTGCAGAATTTATGCCCGCAGAATAGGGTTTGCAACCTGGTTTGTGAGCCGGCAAATCAGGGCTTGTCACACCCATTCGAGCCGACGGCGCAGCGCAGCCCGGCTCCGCTGGCCCTCCAGTTCCGCTTGCAACGAATTGTCCTTAGGCTTGGCGCCATGAGCGAGCGCAACTCACACGCGCCGAGCGCGGCTGACATCGAGCTGATCGCGGATCACGAATACCGCCGCATCCCCGCGTTCATGCGCGACAAGGTCGACCCGGTGATGATCCGGGTCGTGGACTTTCCCAGCGACGAGGTGCAGGAGGAGATGGAGCTGGAGAGCCCCTACGAGCTGCTCGGCCTCTACCAGGGCGTCTCCCTCGACCAGAGCGGGGTCCACGACATCCGCGAGGATGTCGACCTGATCTTCCTCTACCGCCGGCCGCTGCTCGACTACTGGGTCGAGACCGGCAACAGCCTGGAGGACGTGGTCCGCCACGTGCTGATCCACGAGATCGGCCACCATTTCGGCCTCTCGGACGATGACATGGAACGGATCGAGGAAGCCGGATGAGACGGGGTGCGCCGGTGGCTACTCTTCTGCATCCATCAGCGGATAGCTCGCCTCTATCTCGTAGTGCGCGCTGCCTGCGCCGAGGTGGCTGGAGAAAAGCTCGAACGAGCGCACCGCGAATGGCCCGCTGCTGAACGGCCCGTGGTAGGAAACGAACTCCTGAAGCCGGTGTGCAGGCACCCGCGACGCGAAGCGCGCGAGGGTCACGTGCGGCGCATAGTTGCGGCCGTCGGGCTCGAACCCGAGGTCGGTGATGGCGGCCTCGGTGCGCTCCCGCAGGCGCATGAGCGCGGGGTTCGGCGCGACTCCGGCCCACAGGATTCGCGCCTTCCCGCGCGGCGGAAAGTGGCCGACGCCTTCCAGCGTGAGCGAGAACGCCTCCGCCTCGATGTCTGCGAGCGCGTCCACGATCTCGGCGAAGGCAGCGCCGTCGACCTCGCCGATGAAGCGGAGCGTGAGGTGCATCTGCTCCGCGCTCTGCCAGCGCGCGCCGGGCAGGCCGCCCCCCAGCATCTCGAGCCGGCAGCGCAGGTCCTCCGGAAGCGAAAGCGCGACGAAGAGCCGGGTCATCGGGCAGTCCCCCTCCCCTACCCTTCAGCCGCCCTTGTGCCCGGCGATGACGGCCACCACATGCGGCATAATGCGGCGGACGATCTCGGCCACGCCGTCTGCGTTGGGATGAATGCCGTCCGACTGGTTGAGATGGGGCTCCATGGCCACCCCCTCGAGGAAGAAGGGATAGAACGCGACCCCATGCTCGGCGGCGAGACGCTCATAGACCGCACGAAACGCGGCTTCATAGTCGGGGCCGAAGTTGGCCGGCGCCCGCATGCCGGCGAGCAGCACCGTCGATCCGGAGCTGCGGGTTTGCGCAAGGATCGCGTCGAGATTGGCCTCCATCCGGTCGGTCGGCAGGCCGCGCAGGCCGTCGTTGGCGCCGAGCTCGACGATCACGACCTCGGGCTCGTCGGCGAGCACCCAGTCGAGCCGCGCCAGCCCGCCGGCGCTGGTATCGCCGGAGACCCCGGCGTCGACCACTTGCCAGGCGTGGCCCCCGGCCCTGAGCGCGGCTTCAAGACGCGCCGGGAAGGCGTCCTCTTTCGGCAGCCCGAAGCCTGCGGTCAGGCTGTCGCCGAGCACGGCGATTCGGGGCTCCCCGGCGGCGGACGTCGGGCCGAGAAGCAGGAGCCACGCGCACAAGGCGGCTCCGATCCACGCTACAACGCGGCCGGGGGAGCGGCGGGATGACATGAGCGATCAGTCGGTGGTGCTGGATGACGTGCACCTCACCCTGACCAGCAAGGCCGGCCCCGTCAACATCCTGCGGGGCGTGTCGCTCACCGCCGAACGGGGCCAGAGCATCGCCGTGCTCGGGCCGTCGGGCGCCGGCAAGTCGACCCTGCTCGCGATCATAGCGGGCCTGGAGCGGGCGGACCGGGGCCGCGTCGTCGTGAGCGGCACCGAGATCGGCGGCCTGGGCGAGAGCGATCTCGCCGCCTTCAGGCGCAGCGCCGTCGGCATCGTGTTCCAGGCCTTCCACCTGATCCCGACCATGACGGCACTGGAGAACGTCGCGCTCCCCCTGGAGCTCGGCACCCACGGCGATCCCTTCGGCGCAGCAAAGGAGGCGCTGGAGAGCGTCGGCCTCGGCGAGCGCGTGCAGCACTACCCGAGCCAACTCTCCGGCGGCGAGCAGCAGCGGGTGGCGCTCGCCCGGGCCTTCGTGCCGCAGCCCGACGTGCTGCTCGCCGACGAGCCCACCGGCAACCTCGACGGCGAGACCGGGGACGCGGTGATGGGCGAGCTCTTCCGCATGCGCGCTGTAGGGGGCTCGACGCTGATCCTGGTCACCCACGATCATACGCTCGCCGGGCAGTGCGACCGCATGGTGCACATCGCCGACGGGCGGATCGTGGCGCCCGCCGAGGCCTGATCCCCGATGGCGTTGCCTCGTCAGGCGCCGGCCTCGTGGCGCATCGCCCGGCGCGAGCTTCGCGGCGGCGTGCGCGGCTTTCGCGTCTTCCTCGCCTGCCTGATTCTGGGCGTCGGCATCACCGCCGCCGTCGGCTCGCTCAGCGAGGCGCTCAAGACCGGTCTCGCCCGAGACGCCCGCATGATCCTCGGCGGCGACATCGAGCTGATGCAGTTCTCCCAGCCCCTCGCGGGCGAGGAGATGGCCTGGCTCGAGGCGAACACCGCCGCGCTCTCGCATGTCGTCACCATGCGCAGCATGGCCCGCGACGAGGACGGCGCGCACCGCTCGCTGGTCGAGCTCAAGGCGGTGGACGGCGCCTATCCGCTGGTCGACCGCGCGCGTCTGGAGGACGGCACGGCGCTCGCGGACGCGCTCGCCAGCGGCGGCGCCGCGGTCGAGAAGGGATTGCTCGACCGCCTCGGCATCGGCATCGGCGACAGGGTCCGGATCGGCGCGGCACTCCTGACCGTGCGCGGCGTGCTCGTTCGCGAACCCGACCGGATCACCGGCGGCATCGCGCTCGGCCCCCGCCTGATGTTGGATCATGCGTCGCTGCAGGAGACGCAACTGGTGCAGCCGGGTACCCTGGTGCGGCACCGCTACCGCGCGCTCGTGCCCGAGGGCACGGACATCCCCGGCTGGGTGGCGGGCCTTGAGACGGCGTTTCCCGCTGCCGTCTGGCGGCTGCGCGACACCCGCGACGCCAACCCGTCGCTCCGGCGCCAACTGGACCGGGTCGGGCTGTTCCTCACGCTCGCGGGCCTCGCCGCCCTGCTGGTGGGCGGCATCGGCGTCGCCAGCGCCGTCTCGAGCCACCTGCACGGCAAGCTGCACACCATCGCGGCGCTCAAGTGCGTCGGCGCCACGCAAGCCACCGTGCAGCGCGCCTTCCTGCTGCAGCTTGGCGTGCTCGGGCTCGGGGCCATCGCGGTGGGGCTGATCCTCGGCGCTGCGGCGCCGCCCGTCCTCTCCGCCCTCTTCGGCGACACGCTGCCGATACCGCTGGCGGGTGTCATCCACGGATGGCCGCTCGCCCTCGCCGCGGCCTACGGCGCGCTCACCATGCTCGCCTTCTCGCTCTGGCCGCTCGGACGCGCCGCCCGGACCCGGCCCGGTGTGCTCTTTCGCGGCGCCGCCGCGCCGGCCTCGGGCTGGCCGCCTCCCGCCGCGATCGCGGGCACGGCGCTGGCCGCGCTGGCGCTTGCCGGCATCGCCGTCGGCACCGCGCCACGCATGAGCATAGCGCTGGGCTTCGTGCTGGGCGCGCCGGTGGCGCTTGCGATCTTCCGAGCCGCTGCGGCCCTGGTGGTCGTCCTGGCGCGGCGCACGCGCCCCCGGCGCCTCCCTGCGCTCAGGCTCGGCTTCGCCAATCTGGCGCGGCCGGGGGCGCCCACGGTGCCCGTCGCGATGTCCTTGGGCACGGGCCTTGCGGTCCTGGTCTCGATTGCGCTGGTCGAGGGCAATCTCGGCGCGATGATCAGCGAGCAGCGCAACGACGAGCGGCCGGCGTTCTTCTTCCTCGACATCCAGAAGCAGCAGATCGCGCCGTTCGAGCGGCTGATCGAACAGACTGCGGGCGTCGAAGGCCTCCGCCGGGTGCCGATGCTGCGCGGCCGAGTCGTCCGCATCGACGGCGTCCCGGTGCGCGACGCCAAGGTCGCGCCGGGCTCGGAATGGGTGGTGCAGAGCGATATCGGCCTCAGCTACGCCGCGGAGGCGCCGCCCAATGCGGAGATCGTCGCGGGCGAATGGTGGCCCGCCGACTACGACGGCCCGCCGCTGGTCTCGCTTGCGGAGGAGGAGGCGCTCGATTTCGGGCTGGACATCGGGGACACCTTCTCGGTCAACGTGCTCGGGCGCGACTTCACGGCCGAGGTTGCGAGCCTGCGCCGGGTGGACTGGACGGCCTTCGATATCAACTTCGTCGTGATATTCTCGCCCGGAGTCCTGGAGGGAGCGCCGCAGACGCAGCTCGCCACCGCGCACGCGACACCGGAGGCGGAACCCGTGCTCGAGCGCGCGGTGACGGAGCGCTTCGCCAACATCACGGCGATCCCCATACGCGCGATCATCGAGGCCTTGGACGAGCTCATGGGACGCATCGGCGCGGCGATCCAGGCGGTGGCCGGACTGACGGTGGCCGCGGGCCTGCTGGTGCTGGCAGGCGCGACCGCCGCGGGCCACGAGCGGCGCGTCCACGATGCCGTGGTCTTCAAGGTGCTGGGTGCGAGGCGCGGCGACCTGCTGCGCGCCTTCCTCGCCGAGCACATCCTGCTCGGCTGCGCCATCGCCGGGCTTGCCATCGGCATCGGCACGCTCGCCGCCTGGGCCTTCGTAACGCAAGTGCTCGACCTGCAATGGCGCTTCCTGCCCGAGTATGTGGCCGTCACCGCCGCAGCCTGTATAACCATGACGCTCGTTCTCGGATTCGCGAGCACATGGCGCGCGCTCGGCCGCAAGGCCGCGCCCCTCCTGCGAGTGGAATAGATGCACGGCCACGGAGCCCCCTCGCCGCCGAGGCTCAGGGTGTATGAAACGGTGGGTGAGGCCTTCCGACTCACCTTCCGCAATTTCCGCACCATGCTCGGGCTGGCGCTGGCGCCCATGGTGCTGGCGGTGCTGCTGCCGGCGGTGATGCGGCTCGACCTCGAGAGCATGGCCTCCGAAGAGCTGCTGGTCATCCACGCGCTCGCCCGGCTCTTCCTGCTCTCGGTGTTCGCGGTCGCCTGGCACCGCTACCTGCTGCTGGGGACGCGCGACACGGCCGTGCCGATCCAGTTCTGGCCGAGCATGCGGGACGTCAGGTATTTCGGCCGGCTCGTTCTCTTCCTGCTGCCGCAGGAGATCATCCTGGTTGCGATGCAGGCACAGGACCTGCTGCTGGTCCTGGTGCTGCTGCTGATCACTCTCTTCGTCGCAGCACCCTTTGCGCTGGCCTTCCCGGCGACGGCGGTCGACAGCTACCAGGGTCTCCTTGCCTCCCGGCGCTTGCTGCGCGGCGCCACGCTTCAGCTCGTGGGCGCGATCCTGCTCTCCTTCGTGGCGATTACGGTGCTCCTGTTCCTGCTCGGCGGCGTGCTGGGATCGTTGATCCTCGCCACGTTCGGCCCCGGCGCCATGGTGTCGTTCTTCAACGCTTTGACCTTCCTCACCGTCAGCATCCCGGTGGCGGTGGTCTCGGTCGCCTACCGCAAGCTGAGCGCCCAGGGACCCTCGCTCGGGACTCCGGCGGGCCCTCCGCCCGCGACCTGACATGCCGCTTGCAGGGCCGTTGCTGGAGAAATCGTAATTCGCCCAGGCGTTGAAAGTGGGCCGCAGGCTTCCTAATATAGACTACGAATCCGACAGTTTGCCGCACTAGAGGACGCTTCGATGGCACTCGGGACGCAAGGCCGGCCGTTCGTCGGCACGACTCTGACTCAGGAACAGGTCGACCAGGGTCTCCGGAGCTACATGCTCCGGGTCTACAACTACATGGCCTCGGGCCTGGCTCTCACGGGCATCACGGCCTACGTGATCGCCAATACCGGGCTCTTCAACGTGCTCTACGGCTCGGGCCTGGGCTTCGTGGTGATGTTGGCCCCGCTCGGCATCGTGTTCTTCCTGGGGATCAAGATCCAGAACATGAAGCACACCACGGCGCAGTGGTTGTTCTGGGCCTTCTCGATCCTGATGGGGGCCTCGCTCTCCTACATCTTCATGGCCTACACGGCGACCAGCATCGTCCGGGTGTTCTTCATCACCATGGGCATGTTCGGCGCGATGAGCCTTTACGGCTACACCACCAAGCGCTCTCTGGTCTCCTGGGGCTCGTTCCTGTTCATGGGCCTGATCGGCGTCATCATCGCGATGGTGGTGAACATCTTCCTGCAGTCGGGGTTGCTTCACTTCCTGATCTCGGTGATCGGCGTGCTGGTGTTCCTCGGGCTCACTGCCTACGACACCCAGCGGATCAAGGACGTCTATCGCGAGACCGACGGCCAGGCGGTCATGGTGAAGAAGTCGGTGATGGGCGCGCTCTCGCTCTACCTCAACTTCATCAACATCTTCATCCTGCTGCTGCATCTCTTTGGCGCCGCACGCGAATAGCGGCGCGGCCGGATAGGGACGGAGGGCACCGGGCCGCCAACGCCCGGTGCCCTTTTCGTTGAACGATGCTCGCGGCGTTCCAGCGCTCACTCACCTACTATCCCGACCGGACCCGCCCGACCCCAGCCGAGTCGGACGTTCCCGAACTTGAACCCGTCACGCTCGAGACCGAGGACGGGCTCGCGCTGCTTGCATGGCATGCCCCGCCCCGCGAAGCCGACGCACCGAGCCTGATCTACTTCCACGGCAATGCCGGCCACATCGGCATGCGGGGCTTCAAGGTGCGGGCCTATCTCAACGCCGGGCTCGGCGTCCTGCTCACCACCTGGCGGGGCTACAGCGGCAACCCCGGTACGCCGACCGAGGACGGCCTCTACGCCGACGGGCGCGCCGCGCGCGCCTTCCTGCGCGCCCGCGGCTGCAGCGACGCCCGGCAGATTCTCTACGGCGAATCCCTGGGCACCGGCGTCGCGGTCCACCTCGCACGTGAGGCTTCGCCCGCGGCTCTGGTGCTGGAAGCGCCCTTCAGCTCGGTGGTGGATATCGCCTCGGGCCGCTTCCCGCTGCTCCCGGTCCGCCCCTTGATCGTGGACCGCTTCGATTCGGTCGCCAAGATCGGCAAGGTCGCGGCGCCGATCCTGATCGTGCACGGCGAGCGCGACCGGACCATTCCCGTGCGCCTCGCACGCAAGCTCTTCAAGCGCGCCCGCGAGCCCAAGGAGGCGGTGTTCATCCCCGAAGCCGACCACGCCGACCTCCCGGACTTCGGCTTGCCCACCTACGTCCTCGAATTCCTCGCCCGCCACGGCCTCGTGTCGGCAACGGGAGCGGACTCGCCTTAGGCGTTACTCCACCCCCATCTGCCGGGCGAGCGCCTGGAAATCTGGCACTACAGCCTCCCAGTCGTCGCTGGGGGCGAGATCGGGGGTGCCGACCGGGCCGTCGCCGTACTCTTCGGGGCGCGATACGAACGCCGTCTTGAGCCCCGCCTCACGCGCCGCCGCCAGGTCGAAGTTGTGCGCGGCCACCATCATCACCGCCTCGGGCGCGAGGCCGAGCACAGCAGCGGAGGCGCGGTAGACCGCCGCCTGCGGCTTGTAGTCGTGCGCGATGTCGGCGCCCACGATGGCGTCCCACGGCAGCCCGGCGGAACGCGCGAGCCGCGCCATCATCCCGATCGAGCCGTTGGAGCAGGGCGCGAGCAGATAGCGGCCGTGCAGCGCCTCCAGGCCGGGCACCACATCCGGCCACGGCGGCAGCTTCTCCCAGGCCCGGTTGAGGCGTGCACGGCCTTCGTCGTCCACGGCGTCGTCGAGCCCGAATTCCGCCAGCGTCGCATCGAGGTTCTCGCGATGGAGCACGTCGAGCACCGTGTAGCCGCGCCGGCCGGAGCGGATTTCCTCCATCGACGGCTGGTACTTGGCCCGCCACGAGTCGGCGAACGCGATGGGATCGACCGTCCGGTCGGACTCCGCGAAGAACGCCTCGACCTCGCGGGCGACGCCGGTACGCCAGTCGACCACCGTGCCGAAGATGTCGAAGATCAGGGCCTCGATCATCGCGGCCTCATGCACGGGAAACTATGGGGCCGAAGGCGGCAGGCGATCAGCGCGCCTCGACCGTCCAGGTGTGTCCGGTCCGCAGCAGCGCATCGATCCCGTCGGCCTTGGATTTCGCCTTGGCGTCCTCGATCTGCGCGTAGACGGCGGCCTCGTAGCTCTCTTCCGGGCTGCAGAAGAGCACGCCGAGCGCCACGGGGAAGTCCGGCGGCTCCATCTCCGCCAGGATTCCGGCGAGCGGCCGGTTGGTCTGGTCGTGAACCAGCAGCTCCGACTCGTCCACGCCGCCCTCGCCGAGCGGCACCACCTCCAGCGAGAAGGTGCCGGGCGCGAGCCTGAGCCCCTTGTCCCGCTCCTTGCCGAAGATCAGCGGCTTGCCGTGCTCCAGGAAGATCTGCGTCTCGGGCGCGGTCTTGCGCTCGGTAAACGCATCGAACGCGCCGTCGTTGTAGACGATGCAGTTCTGGAAGATTTCCAGGAACGAGGTCCCCTTGTGGGCGTGCGCCGCCTTGAGGATATCGGGGAGCCGCTTCTGGTCGGTATCCACGGCGCGGGCGACGAAGCGCGCCCCGGCCCCCAGCGCAAAGCGGGTCGCAGACAGGGGATGGTCGACCGAGCCGAGCGGGGTCGACGGCGAGCGCGTGCCCTCGCGCGAGGTCGGCGAGTACTGGCCCTTGGTGAGCCCGTAGATCTCGTTGTTGAACAGCAGGATGTTGAGATCGACGTTGCGCCGCAGGGCGTGCAGCGTGTGGTTGCCGCCGATCGAGAGCCCGTCGCCGTCGCCCGAGACCACCCAGACATCGAGGTCGGGATTGGCGAGCTTGACCCCGGTCGCGATCGCAGGTGCGCGACCGTGGATGGTGTGAAACCCATAGGTCGCCATGTAGTAGGGGAAGCGCGCCGCGCAGCCGATGCCGGAGACGAACACCACGTCCTTGGTGTCGGTGCCGATGTCGGCGAGTGCCTTGCGCACGGCCTTGATGATGGCGTAGTCGCCGCAGCCCGGACACCACCGGACCTCCTGGTCGGAGGTGAAGTCCTGCGGCGTCAGCGCGGGAATTGCGACCGTATCGTTCATCTCATGCCTCCGAATGGGCGCGGATCGCGTCCATGATCTCGGCGATCTTGAAGGGCTTGCCGGTAACCTTGGGCACGCTAACGGCCGGCACCAGGTAGCGGCTGCGCAGCACCGTGGTGAGCTGCCCCATGTTCATCTCCGGCACCAGCACCGTCTCGTAGCCCGCGAGCATATCGCCGAGGTTGCGCGGCAGCGGGTTGAGGTAGCGCAGGTGGATGTGCGCGACGTCGAGGCCGTACTCCTGCCGGCTGCGCTCGACGGCGCGGCTGATGGGCCCGTAGGTCGAGCCCCAGCCCACCACCGCAATCGCTCCGTGATCCGGCCCCTGATCGACCTCCTGCTCGGGAATGTCGTCCGCGATACGGGCGATCTTCTCGTGGCGCACGTCGGTCATGCGCTGATGGTTCTCGGGGTCGTAGGAAACGTTGCCCGTGGTGTAGTCCTTCTCCAGCCCGCCGATGCGGTGTTCGAGGCCCGGCGTGCCCGGCTTCACCCAGCGCCGCGCCAGCGTCTCCGCATCCCGCCGGTAGGGCTGGAAGCCCTCCGCATCCGTGTGGAACGCCACCGGGAAGGGCTCGAGCGAGCCGACGTCGGGCAGCCGCCAGGGCTCCGCCGCGTTCGCGATGAAGGTATCGGTCAGCACCACCACCGGCGTCATGTAGCGGGTGGCCAGACGCACCGCCTCGATGGCGACGTCGAACGCCTCCGCCGACGAGCGGGCCGCGAGCACCACCAGCGGCGCATCCGCGTTGCGCCCGTAGACGGCGAGATAGAGGTCCGACTGCTCGGTCTTGGTCGGCATGCCCGTGGACGGGCCCGCGCGCTGGGAATTCACCAGGATCAGCGGCAGCTCGGCGGTAATCGCGAGGCCGAGCGCCTCGGTCTTGAGCGCGACGCCGGGGCCGGAGCTCGACGTGACGCCGAGGGCGCCGGCGTAGGAGGCGCCGATCGCGGCGCCGGCCGCGGCAATCTCGTCCTCGGCCTGGAAGGTCACCACGTCATAGGCCTTGAGCCGGGAGAGCACGTGCAGCACCGACGACGCCGGCGTGATCGGGTAGGAGCTGAACACCAGCTTGAGCCCGGCGAGCTGCGATCCCGCCACGAGGCCCCAGGCTAGCGCTTCCGTTCCGGTGACGGTGCGGTAGAGCCCCGGCCGAAAGGTTGCGGGCTTGATTTCGTAAACCAAGGCACCGTCGGGAAGCTCGGCGGTCTCGCCGAAGGCGTGGCCCGCCTTGAGGCAGGCGATGTTGGCGGCCGCGATGTTGGGCAGCTTCTTGAACTTGGTGCCGAGCCACTCCACCGTCGCCGCCACGTCGCGGTCGTACATCCAGTAGATCAGGCCGAGGGTCCACAGGTTCTTGGCGCGGAGCCCTTCCTTCTTGCTGACCTCGCACTCCTTGACCGCCTCGAGCGTCAGCTTCGAGATGTCGATGGCCATCACCCGGTAGCGGGAGAGGCTGTCGTCGTCGAGCGGATTGGCCTCGTAGCCAGCCTTTTGCAGGTTCTTGTCGGTGAAGGTGCCGGTATCGACGATGACCAGGCCGCCTTCCCTGAGCTCCGAGAGATTGACCTTGAGCGCGGCGGGATTCATGCAGACGAGCACGTCCGGCAGGTCGCCGGAGGTCATCACGTTGCGTGAGCCGAAGTTGATCTGGAAGGCGGAGACGCCGTAGGTCGTGCCGATCGGCGCCCTGATCTCGGCCGGGAAATCCGGGAACGTGGTGAGATCGTTGCCGGCGAGCGCCGTGGTCTCGGTGAAGCGCCCGCCGGTGAGCTGCATGCCGTCGCCGGAATCCCCGGCGAAGCGGATCACGGCCGATTCCAGCTCCTCGCGCGGCACCTCGTCGAGCGTCAATGCTGCTTCTGCCATGGCCCTGTCATTCTCCATAAAGCCCGCCGAGTCACCCGACCGGGGCGGAACGAATCACTTACTCCCACCGGCCCCCGATGTCCAGTGGTCGGACCTATTCTGGGCCAGTCCGTGAGGCGCATTCGCCCAAGATGTCGCGCTCGGCCAGCCGGCAGCGACTGACCGGTCGATGGCGGGCGCAGCCTTGACGATTCAAACGCGGTCAACCTATGGTTCGCGCGAGGACCGATCGCTATTGCGCATGCGGGTGGACATTTGAGCGAACGCACCGAAGAAGCACCGAAGCCGCTGCTCGAGGCCCATGGAATTTGGAAGTATTTCGGTGCGGTTACGGCCCTGCGCGATGTCGATCTCGAGCTTTGGCCGGGCGAGGTGCTCGGTGTCGTCGGCGACAACGGCGCCGGCAAGTCGACCCTGATGAAGGTCCTGTCGGGCCTGCATCCGGCAAGCGAAGGACAAATCATCTTCGATGGCCGGCAGGTTCAGTTCGGCAGCCCGCGCGATGCCCGCGATCTCGGAATCGAGATGGTTTATCAGGACCTGGCCCTCGCCGGTAACATGAACATTGCCGAGAACATCTATCTCGGCCGCGAGCCGACGCGCAGAGTGCTCGGCGGGCTGATGTCGCTGTTCGACCATCGCGCCGGGCGGGAAAAGGCAAAACAGCACCTCGACAACCTGAAAATCCACGTGAAGAGCGTGGAGCAGAAGGTGGAGGAGCTGTCGGGCGGCCAGCGGCAGGCGGTCGCGATCGCGCGCTCCATCGCGTTCCAGGCGCGCATCGTGATCATGGACGAGCCGACTGCGGCGCTTGCGGTAAAGGAGGTCGGCAAGGTGCTCGATCTCATCGTCGGCCTGAAGAATCGCGGTATTTCGGTCGTGATCATCAGCCACCGCATGGACGACATTTTCTATGTCTGCGATCGGGTAATGGCGCTCTACCACGGCACGAACTTCGCCGAGTCGAAGCTGGCCGAGACAAGCCGCAGCGAAGTCATCGGCTGGATCATGGGAACGAAGGAAAACGCGAAGGAACCGGCGCATCACCGTGTCGCGTGATCCCGTCGGCCCCGAGCCGGAGTTCGAAGACACTGACCCCTTGCGGGTCAGGCTCATGCCGCTCCTCGACCGTTACGGCATCCTGATCGTCATCATCGTGATGTGCGTGGTCCTCTGGGCCCTGCAGCCCGATGTGTTCTTCTCGTGGCGCAATATCACGAACATCTTCAAGCAGACGGCAGCCAACGGAATGCTGTCGATCGGCATGTTCCTGGTGATCCTGACTGCCGGAATCGATCTGTCGGTCGGCTCGGTCCTGGCGCTGGGCATGATGACTCTCGCGGTGACCAGCGCGTCCGGCGTTCCCTGGCCGGTGGTGCTGGTGCTCTCGCCGCTGGTGGGGCTTGCCGCGGGCTTCGTGAACGGTGTCGGCATTACCAAGCTGCGCATGCCGCACCCGTTCATCATGACGTTAGGCATGCTGTTCATGGCGCGCGGACTGGCGAACCTTATATCCGGCGGTGTGCCCTATTCTGGTCTGCCCGACCCGGTCCGGTTCCTCGGATCGGCCCGTATTTTTCTCGGCGAAATCGACGGAACGCGGTTCAACCTGCCGGTCGTGTTCCTCTTTACCGTCTTCGTCTACCTGGTCTTCTGGATCCTGCTGGAGCACACGGTGTTCGGCCGGCGCGTCTACGCCATCGGCGGCAATCCGCAAGCGGCCAGGGTCAGCGGAATCAACGTCGACCGCACGCTGATCATCGTCTACTCCATATGCGGATTCATGGCCGGCGTCGCAGGGCTGATCATGGCCGGGCGCACCAATTCCGGATTTCCGAATGCGGGGCTGGGCATGGAGCTCGAAGCCATCGCCGCGGTCATCATCGGCGGGGCGAGCTTCTTCGGCGGCCGCGGGCAGGTGCTCGGCATCTTCGGCGGCGTGCTGATCATGGGATTGATCAGGAACGGTCTCAACCTGAACGATGTCAGTTCTTTCTGGCAGCAAATCCTAATCGGTGCGATCATAGTGCTCGCGGTGTTTATCGACGTGCTGCGGCGCGACCTTGGCACGCGCCGCTAGGCGCTGCAGTTAGGTGCAATCCGGACTTGGTTAAACGACCCGTGCTCGGGACGTTGAGTTTAATCAAGTCGGCAAACTAATCCTGGAGGGAAACGACAGTGAACAAGCTACAAGGTGGAATAGCCGCAGTCGCGGCAACGGTCTTGCTCGGCCTCGCCTCGATGGCCGCAGCCGAAGAGACGGTCCTCGTCAGCATGAAGGGCCCGGGCGCCGGCAACCCGTTCTGGGCCGCCGTCGAGCGCGGCGCAACGGAGAAGGGTGCCGAACTCGGCGTGAACGTCGTCGTGCTCGCGCCGCCGACCGAATCCGATGTTGCGGCGCAAATCGCGCAGGTCGAGGACCAGCTTGCCAAGGGCGTGAGCGGCATCGTTCTTGCACCGACCGATCCGAACGCTTTGGCTCCGGTCGTGGACGAGGCGATCGCCGACGGGGTCCCGGTGGTATTCGTCGATACGAAGGGCTCGAATGCCGGCGTGACCTATATCGGCACCGACAACCAGGTGGGCGCCGCCCTCGCCGCCGAGCACATTTGCGCGAATGTGGCCGCCGGATCCGACGTTGCCATCCTGCAGGGCATCATCACGCAGTCGACCGGCAAGGCGCGCGCCGATGGCTCGAACGCCGGTCTCACCGCCTGCGGTCTCAATATCGTTGCCGAGCAGACCGGTGAATGGGACCGGGCAAAAGGGCTGGCAGTGATGGAGAACATCATCACCGGCAATCCGAACCTCATGGCCGTCTTCGCCAGCAACGACAACATGGGCTTGGGCGCGATCGAAGCGCTCAAGAACGCGGATATGCTGGACCAGGTGTTCGTGGTCGGCTTCGATGCCAATCCGGATGCGGCAACCAGCGTGCTGGCCGGCGAGATGTCGGCAACGGTTGCGCAGAATCCCTACAACATGGGTGCAATCGGGATCGAGAGCGTGATGACGCTGATCGGCGGCGGTGAGCTTCCTCCGATCATCGACACAGGCACGGTCCTCGTGACCATGGAGAACGCGGAAGCATTCAAGTAGGAACCGTCACTCTCCCGCCCGGGCCACCCATCCCGGGCGGGAGAATTTTGGGGCAACCCCGGACCTATACCCTGTCGGGCAACGGCGCCGGATAGCGCCACTCAGCCGGCAGCGCGCTGCTCGCCCAGGACGGCCAAAAAATCCTCGCGCCGGTAGAGCTTGCGGCGGGGCGCGCCCTCGGCGGCGGCCTCGATCTCCGCCGCCTCGATCCGCTGCCAGTCCGCGAAATCGACCCAGCGGCGCCCGCGCGCGCGCAACAGCGCCTCCAGCCCCTCGCGGCCGGGCTTGCCGCCGCCCGCGCCGAGATCGTCGACGATCTGCTGGGCGGCATCCCGGCCATCCGGCTTGTTGGTGCCGATCACCCCGGTGGGGCCGCGCTTGATCCATCCGACCGCATAGAGGCCGGGCCCGACCCGGCCCTCCTCGTTCACCACGACGCCGTACTTGTGGTCGAACGGCGCGCCATCCACGGGCAGTGAGAGGTAGCCCACGGCGGCGACCACCAGGCCGCAGGCGATCTCGAAGTGCTCGCCGGTTCCCACGGCGCGGCCGTTCTCGACCCGCGTGCGCTCGAAGCGCACCGCCTCCACACGCTCGTTACCCAGGATCTCCACCGGGCTCGCGAAGAAGACGAAGTGCACGCGCTTCGGCTTCTCGCCGGCCTCCCGCCCGGCGAAGGCGCGGAGTGTCTCCAGGTTCTTCTCGCGCACGCGCCGGTCGCGCGGAGACATCTCGCCGGTCACCTCGTCGGGCAGGTCGGCGGTCGCGACCTGGGGCACGCATTGCTCCAGGTGGCCCATCTCGCGCAGCTCGACATTGGTGAACTTGGCCTCGACCGGGCCGCGCCGCGCCACCATGTAGACGTCGCTGATCGGCGCGCCGTGGATGGGGCGGGCGGCGTAGTCCGGTAGGTCGGTCGCCGCCATCTCCGCCGGCGTCTTGACCAGCACCCGCGCCACGTCGATGGCGACGTTGCCGGCGCCGATGATGACCACGCTCGACGTGTCGAGGTCGGGCGTGCGATCGACGAAATCGGGATGCGCGTTGTACCAGTTGACGAAGCTCGCGGAGCCGACGACCCCGGCCTTGTCCTCGCCCGGGATGCCGAGCCTGCGGTCGTGGGCGGCGCCCACCGCGAGCACAACGGCATCGTACATCTCCCGCAGCTCGTCGAGGGAGAGCGCCTCGCCGATATCGACATCGCCGTAGAAGTTGACGCGGTCGTCGGAGGCCGTGCGCGCAAACCCCCGCATCACGTTCTTGGTCTTCTCGTGATCCGGCGCGACTCCGAAGCGGATCAGGCCGTAGGGCGTCGGCAGCCGGTCGATGATATCGATCCGGCACTCCGGGTCCGCCTTCAGGAGCGAATCGGCCGTATAGAAACCCGCCGGCCCTGAGCCGACGATCGCCACGCTGAGCGTCATGTCCCCCCTCGCCTCCCCGGCACACCGCCGAAACCCGCGGCGACGCGGCGCGCACTATGCCAGCGTTGGCGGGCGGTTTGAATGGTTTTCCGCATGGCAGCGCGCACGAGCGGCATACCGCCCTGCCGCACCCCTTCCTTGTCCGGGCCTGCCGGCGCACCATAGGATTGAAGCGGGTCGTCAGGAGAGTGAGTGCGGTGTCATACGCGGTGATTCGCCGCCGGCCGGCGGCACGGAGCGGAGACGAGACGAGCGGCGCCACGCCGTTCGTGATCGAGGAAAGCACCGCCCACCTCGTCTCGCTGGCCTCGCGCCTCTTCTCCCGCGCGCTGCAGGAGCGGCTGGGTCGCTACGGGGTCTCGGTGGCGCAATGGTCGATGCTCCTGCTGCTCTGGGAGGAGGAGAGCCTCACCCAGAAGGAGCTGAGCCGCCGGCAGCAAATCGAGGAGCCCACGGCGGCGCGAACCCTGCAGCGCATGGAGCGCGACGGTCTGATCCGCCGCGTGCCCGACCAAAAGGACGGCCGCCAGCGCCGCGTGGTGCTCACGGAACGGGGTCGGGAGCTCTGCGGCGAGCTGGTGCCGGCCGCGCTGGAGGTGAACGCGCTGGCGACTCACGGCCTCTCCGAGGACGAGAAGAAGCGCCTGCTCAGCCTGCTCGGCTACGTCGTCGCCCGGTTAGGCTAGCGGCCCGGCGACAGCCGCCGTCGTCAGTCGATACCCGGAACGGTGAAGATCTGGCCCGGATAGATCAGTGCCGGATCCTGGATCTGGCTGACGTTGGCCTCGTAGATCTCGGTGTAGTGGATGCCGCCGCCCAGCGTGCGCCGGGCGATGCGCCAGAGGCTGTTGCCCGGCTGCACCACCACGATGGCGTCGCCCAGCGTGAGCAGCTCGGGCCGGGCCCGGACCAGCGGGGTCTCGATACGGGCGAGAACCACGCCCGCCGGATCGATCTGATCGACCCTTAGCGTATAGCTGCCGGGCTCGACCGTTTCGTCCGGGTCCAGCTCCCAGTCGCCTGTCGCGTCGCTCTCGACCGTCCCCACGTGCCGCTCATCGAGATAGACGTGCAGGTCCACCTCCGGCTCGGCCTTGCCGGTGATGGTGATGTCGCCCTCGTCGTCGTAATCCACCGTGTCCACGACCAGCGGGCCCTGGTCCTCGTCTTCGGAGGGCGCAGCGGGCGCGTCCCCGGCGGCCTCAGTGGCGGTTTCCGTCCCGGGTTCGGCGGAGCCGTCCTCGTCCAAGCGGGCCTCGACCATCGGCTCCTCGTCCGGCTGCGCTTCCTCGGGGCGAGCCTCGACCATCGGCTCTTCGTCCGGTTTGGCCTCGTCGGGGCGGGCTTCGTCCAGTTGTTCCTCGATGGGACCGGCCTCATCTGTGAGCGCTGTATCGGGGCGCGCCAGCTCAATCGGTTCCTCTTCCGGAGTCTCCTCTGGGCGGGCCTCGTCCAGCGGTTCCTCGCCGGGACCGGCCTCTTCGGCAGGCGCCGTATTGGTGCGCGCCACCTCAATCGGTTCCTCTTCCGGAGTCTCCTCCGGGCGAGCCTCGTCCAGCTGTTCCTCGCCGGGGCCGGCATCATCCCCGGACGCCGAATCAGTGCGCGCCAGCTCAATCGGTTCCTCTTCCGAAGTCTCCTCCGGGCGAGCCTCGTCCAGCTGTTCCTCGTCGGGACCGATCTCATCCGCGGGCGCCTCATCGAGACGCGCCACCTCAATCGTCGGCTCTTCTTCCACATCTGGAGTGGGCTCGGGTTCCACCTTCTCGGGCGCCGGTTCCGGCTTCTGTAGAACAGTACTTGCGCCGTCGCCGTCACGCGGCATCAGGAGGGCGAGCACCGACCCCTTGTCCTCATCGGGCTCGGGGATGGAGACGATGAGCACCTCATCCGATTCCACCTGCGTGCCGTCCGGCAGGGTCGCGATCGCCGAGAACTGGTGATCGCCCGGCGGGATGCGGACATACGGCACGAGCGTCCATTCGCCGCTCCGGTTGGCAGTCTCCGAACCGAGGTCGACGCTTTCGCTCTTCACCGTGACCTCGGCGCCGGGCGGGGCCCGGCCCGCGATCACCGCGCTGCCGTCGGGTTTGATCCGCACGGTATCGAAGCTGGGCGGTATCACCGCCGGCACCGGCTCTTCGTCAGGCGTCGTCTCCTCCAATACTTCCGGCTCGACGGTCGGCGGTTCTTGAGCCTGTTCCACCGGGTCGTCGGGCACGACGCGCGCCTCGACGATTTCCTGCTCCGCCTCCCCGTCTCTCTCCTCAGTGCCAGAGGGCGCGACCTCGCCAGCGGCGGTCTCCATCTCGACGTCGTCGACCGCCGCCATTGCGTCGGCGCCGGCCGCATCTCTCGTTGCCTCGGTTTCAGCGTCAGCGACTGCTTCGTCCTCGATAGCGAGCTGGGTGCCCTCTTCGGTCGCCGCCATCGTGTCAGTACCGGCCGCGCCTTCCATAGCCTCTGGCGTGGCCGCAGCCGCTACTTCTTCCTCCTCGTCGGCGGGCGCGGGCTCGTCATCGCCTTCCGCCATCGTGCCTGTGCCGGCAGAGTCGTCCGCCGCCTCTGACTCAGCCGCGGCGACCGTATCGTCCTCGGTGGCAGGCGCGATGCCGTCTTCGGTCGCCGCCATCGCGTCGGCGCCGACCGCGCCTTCCGCTGCCTCCGGTTCAGCCTCAGCGACTGCATCGTCCTCGATAGCGGGCTCGGTGCCGTCTCCAGCCGCCGCCATTGTGTCCGCATCGGAGGATGCGTCTTCGGTCGCCTCTGTCGTAGCCGCAACCGCTGCATCGTCCATGGTGGTGGGCGCAGTTCCGTCGTCACCTTCCGCCATAGTGACGGAGCCTGCAGCGTCTCCCGCTGTCCCCGGCCCGGCCGCAACTTCTTCGTCCTCCTCGGCCACGGGCACAGTGCCATCGTCGATCGCTGCCATCGTGTCGGTGCCGACCGCGTCTTCCGTTGTCTCCTGCTCAGCCTCAGCGACTGCATCGTCCTCGATAGCGGGCTCGGTGCCGTCTTCAGCCGCCGCCATCGTGTCGGCAACGGATGCGTCTCGGGTTGTTCCCGCCTCAGACGCAGCCGTTAATTCTTCTTCGGAGTCAGGTGCGGGGCCCTCTTCGGTCGCCGCCATCGTGTCGGTGCTGGCCGCGTCTTCCGATGTCTCTGCTTCGGCCTCAGCAGCTACGTCTTCCTCGGTGGCGGGCGTGGTGCCGTCGTCGGTCGCCGCCATGGTATCGGCAACGGATGCGTCTCCGGCCGCCTCTGTCGTAGCCGCAACCGCTGCATCGTCCATGGTAGTAGGCGCGGTTCCGTCGTCACCTTCCACCATCGTGGCAGAGCCGGCAGCGTCTTCCGCTGTCCCCGGCTCGGCGGAAGCCGTCACATCGTCCTCGGCCGCAGGCGCAGCGCCGTCGTCGCCTTCCGCCATCGTGTCGGTGCCGGCCGCGTCGTCCGTTACCCCAGCCTCGGCCGCGACTTCTTCGCCGTCTTCAGCGGCGGGCGCGGTCCCGTCTTCGACTTCCGCCACGACATCAGCGCCGGCCGCGTCCGCTACCTCCGGCTCAGCCGCAGCAACTGCATCCTCCTGGGTGGTGGGCGCGGCACCATCGTCGGGCGCGGCCATCGTGTCGGAGCCGGCTGCGTCCTCCGTGGCCCCCACCTCGGCCGAAACTTCTTCTTCCTCGGCGGCGGGCACAGTACCGTCGTCGGTCGCCGCCATGGTGTCGGGTCCGGCCGCGTCCTCCGTTGTCTCTGCTTCAGGCGCAGCCGCTACTTCTTCTTCCTCGGTGCCGGCCGCGGTGTCGTCGTCGGTCGCCGCCATCGTGTCGGCGCCGGCCGCGTCCTCCTTTGCCCCCGCCTCGGCCGCGACTTCTTCGTCCTCTTCGGTGCTTAACGCGATGCCGTCGTCGGTCGCCGCCATGGTGTCGGGTCCGGCCGCGTCCTCCGTTGCTCCCGCCTCGGCTGCGACTTCCTTGTCCTCCTCGGAGGTGGGCTCCGTACCATCACCAGCCGTGGCGGCCACGTCGGTTTCGGTGGCATCGTCCGTGATCGTGACTGCGGGAACGCCCTCGTCCACTGCGTCCGCTCCGGCCGTCTCTTCCTCTTCTTCTTCCTCCTCGACGACTGCGACGTCGCCAGCCGGCGGGTCGGCCGGTGTCGGCGTCGCGTCAGCCGTCTCGGCGGTGTCGGCCTCGGTCGGCTTTTCCGGAGCCAGCGCAGCCTGGTCGGTCGTCGCGTCATCCTGCTCGGCGACGCTGACATCGCCGCCCGGCGGGTCCTGCGGTGTCGGTGGTGCTTCAACCGTCTCTGCGGGCTTTGGATCGGCCGGCTTGGGAACGACTTGATCTGCCGTGTCGGGCTCCTCCTCGGTCGGCTTGAGAGTGTCGGTATCGGCCGTGGCGGGCACTTCCTCCTCTATCGTACGGTCGGCGATGTCGACGGACTGCCCCGTTCCGTCCTGCTCGTCCCCGCCGGTCAGAAACACGCCTAGCAGGACGCCGACGACCACGACGGCGACACCGGCCGGGGCCGCAATGCGGAGCGTCTCGCGCCGCCGCAACGCAGCGGCCACGCGACCGGTGAAAGTGCCTGTCTCGCTCACTCGATACGCCTAGCAGTGATGGGCGGCGCCACGATACACGAGTCGCTCGGAGCGCGACAGTTTACCCCAACTGACACCCTACCAGTCGCCGCCGGACGAGAACGCGGGCGGTGGGGATGGAGTCGGGCTTACCGGGTTGCGGATCGCAGGCAACGACTTGAGATAGGCGGCCATGGCTTCCAGATCTTCCTGGGTCAGGTGGCGCAGCCCGTCGTCGATGGCCTCGCGCATCTCGCCCTGCACGTCGTCGCCATAGGGCGTGAAGCCGGTGCGCAGGAAGAACGCGAGATCGATCTCGGACCATGAGCCGATGCCGGTCTCGCCATCGGGCGTGATGTTGGGAACCTGGATGCCGCCCGGCCCGTAGCGCGATCCCGCCAGGTGCGGGCCGCGCTTCAGGGAGCCCAGCATGTTGCGCGGGGTGTGGCACTCGGCGCAGTGACCCAGCGTCTCCACGAGATAGCGGCCGCGCGCCAGGCGCTCGTCCTCGCCGGGAATGGCCGGGAAGGGCTCCCGTTCGAAGAACAGCCAGCGCCAGGGATGGAGGAAGAGTCGCACGCTGAACGGAAAACGCAGCTCATGCGGCCTGTTGTGGGCGACGACCGGCTCCACCGTGTCGAGGTAGGCCTTGAGGTCGAGCATGTCCTCGTGACGCATGCCGGCGTAGGCGGTGTATGGGAACGCCGGGTAGTAGGTGCGGCCCCCGGGCGACTTGCCATCGCGCAGCGCACGCACGAAATCCTCGTCGGACCAGCCGCCGATGCCGGTCTCGGGATCCGGGGTGATGTTGGGTGCTGCGATCGCCCCCCAGGGCGAGGACAGCATGCGCCCGCCGGCGAGGAAGGCGCCGCCGCGCGCGACATCCGTGTGGCAGGTGGCGCAGCCCGCCGCGCGCAGGATGTAGGCGCCGCGCGCCACCGGGTCCGCGCTGGCCGAATCGGGCTCTACCGCCGGCTCCGCCGCGGGCGCCGCCCCGGCAAGCACGACGCTTGCCAGCAGCGCCAGCAGCAGCCAGGCGACGCGATGGGAGAAACGAGTGCTCGGCCGTGCCATGGGATCCCGCGTTGGGTGCTGCTCTCGGCGCTTGGGGCCGTATTCTGACATAGTCTCTTCGTCGGGCATTGCAACAAAGCCCCCTGCCTTCATCACGGCTGGCGGCCGGCGGCGGTCTCTGCTACAGAGCGGCACTCCTACACGTCCAGCCACTGACCCAGGATCGGACCGGCGATGGCGGCGATCGCGTCTCTTTGCGTCTTTTGCGGCTCTCAAATGGGCCGCAACCCGGCCCATGCCGAGGCCGCCCGCAGCCTGGGCACGGCGCTCGCCCGGCGCGGCATCACGCTCGTCTACGGCGCCGGCGGCATCGGCCTGATGGCGGTGGTGGCCGATGCCGTGCTGGCGGGCGGCGGCGAGGTCGTCGGCGTGATCCCCGAAAAGCTGGAGAGTCTTGAGCTGACTCATCCGACTCTGACCGAGACGGTGGTCACCGAAGACATGTTCCGGCGCAAGCGGATCATGCTCGACCGCGCCGACGGCTTCGTGATTCTGCCGGGCGGCTACGGCACTCTCGACGAGTTCTTCGAGGTGCTGACCTGGAAGCAGCTCGAGCTCCTCGACAAGCCGATCGTCGTGCTCGACAGCGACGGCTATTGGGGGCCGCTGCTGGACCTGCTCGACCAAGTGAGCGCCGAGGGGTTTGCTCCGCCGGCGGCGCCCGGCCTCGCCACCGTGGTCCGCTCCACCGAGGAGCTGTTCCGCGTCCTCGACAACGGCGAGGCTTAGTCGATCCGCCGGGCTGTCTTCGGGGCGGGCCTGTCCTTGACCGGTCGGACCGCTTTGCTAAGGTGCGCGCGGCCCCGCCGGCTGCCGACGCCTTCCTCTCGGGGCCCCTAGCCCGCAACGCATTCCTGGAGAGCCTCGGATGGCGAAAATCAAGGTCGCCAACCCCGTCGTCGAGATCGACGGCGACGAGATGACGCGGATCATATGGGCGTGGATCAAGGACCAGTTGATCCTGCCCTATGTGGACATCGATCTCCTCTATTTCGACCTCGGCGTCGAGCATCGGGACGCCACCGACGATCGGGTCACGGTCGATTGCGCCGAAGCGATCAAGGAGATTGGCGTCGGCGTCAAGTGCGCGACCATCACGCCCGACGAGGCCCGCGTCGAGGAGTTCGGCCTCAAGAAGATGTGGCGCTCGCCCAACGGCACCATCCGCAACATCCTGGGCGGGACCGTGTTCCGCGAGCCCATCATCTGCCGCAACGTGCCGCGCCTCGTACCCGGCTGGGAGAATCCCATCGTGATCGGCCGTCACGCCTTCGGCGACCAGTACCGCGCCACCGATTTCGTGGTGCCTGGCAAGGGCAAGCTCACGGTGCGCTTCGAGCCCGCGAACGGCGGCGAGACCATCGAGCGGGAGGTGTTCGACTTCCCGGGCGGCGGCGTCGCGCTCGCCATGTACAACCTGGACGATTCGATCCGCGACTTCGCCCGCGCCTGCATGAACTACGGGCTGGACCGGGGCTGGCCGGTCTACATGTCGACCAAGAACACGATCCTCAAGTTCTACGACGGGCGCTTCAAGGACCTGTTCGACGAGGTCTTCGAGGCCGAGTTCAAGGACCGCTTCGAGGCCGCCGGCATCGGCTACGAGCACCGGCTGATCGACGACATGGTGGCCGCCGCGCTCAAGTGGGAGGGCGCCTTCATCTGGGCCTGCAAGAACTACGATGGCGACGTGCAGTCTGACACCGTGGCTCAGGGCTTCGGCTCGCTCGGCCTGATGACCTCGGTGCTGATGTCGCCCGACGGCAAGACGGTCGAGGCCGAGGCGGCGCACGGCACCGTTACTCGCCATTACCGCGCCTATCAGCGGGGCGAGGAGACCTCGACCAACCCGATCGCCTCGATCTTCGCCTGGTCCCGCGGCCTCAAGCACCGCGGCCGGCACGACGGCAACCAGGCGCTCGTGGACTTCGCCGACACGTTGGAGCGCTGCTGCATCGAGTGCGTGGAAGCCGGCGAGATGACCAAGGACCTCGCCATCCTGATCGGCCCCGACCAAGGCTGGCTCAACTCCAAGGATTTTTTGGACGCGATCGACCGCCGCCTCCGCGCCGCAATGGCGTAGATTGCGCGACGCTCCCGCCGCAGGCCGAATCAGAAGAAGTGGCGCCAGCCGGAGAGCAGGATTAGCTCTGCGTCCGCGTTCTTGCGGTGGCCCGGCTCGTGCGACACGGTCGCACCGAGGCGCAACTCTCCGATCTCCAACGGTTGATGCCATTGCAGCGCCAGGTCGACCTGCCTGCCGCCGGGCTCCACATCCGCTGTCAGCGTGCTGCGGATCACCTCGCCCGCTGTCGTTCGTCCTGAGGGAAGCGCAATCAGCGCCTGACCGCCCTCGACGCGGAGCGGCTGCGACACAGACACGCGAAACGCGCTGCCGTCGTCATTCTGACGGGTGGCATGCAATGCGAACGCGCTGGTGGCAAGAGGCGATATCTCCTGGAACACGCCGCCTTGCACCTGCGCAGTCACGGTGCCGATTTCGGCAGTGCCGCCGAGGCGCCACTGGCCGAACTCCGCGTCTGCCTCAATTCCCGCGAAGGCGGCGTGCGCTTCAAGGTCACCGAACGCGCCGTCGGACTCGCTGCCGAGCAAGGTCTGGCGCTCGCCCATCCAACCGGCCCGAAGGCCGATCGGAGCCTCAGGTTCGCGCCAGGAGAGCGCCGCGCCCGACGCTGGCTCCTGCCGGGCAAGGCCCTCCGTGGTGAGCAGGGTGGCGCTCAGGTTCGCAGCGACCGGCAGGGTTGCGACGACGCTGTGTCTGGCGAGGGCAAAGTGGTTGGCGTTCGCGGCATTGGGGGCGCCGGATTTCGCGAGATACAGGGTGGGGATCGCGCCATGAGGATCATCGGGCGACTGCAGGATGGGGATTCGGATGCCGCTTGCCGGTGAGTTGAGCGGCTCCGAGAGCGACAGTTGTTGAAAGTCTCGGAAGCGATCGTGCAGCGCAGGCCTCGCAGCAACGCTCACCAGCGCGTCGACGTCGTACCAGAAGGGTGCGCCGAGAGTATCGAACGCGGCGATCTCGCGACCTTCGAGTGCCGGAATAAGTGCATCACCAAGGGCAAGGCCGAGTTGTATGACCGAATCGCTCAGGGCGGCCCCCGAACTATCCACCCGATCGCCCATCGCGACGACCGTCTGGCCCACGGGCGAGGTCGCGGCGCCCAAATCCATGAGTCCGCGGCCGTAAGTCGCGGCGTCGGCGTAGATGCCGCTGCGGTCCGCCGTCTCCAGAAGCCTCGAGAGCAGATCGGTGTTGGAGATCTGGCCCCGGAAGTACTGCTTCATCACCGCAAGGCCGCCGGTCACCATCGGCGCGGCAAACGACGTGCCGCCTCCAACCCCAATGCCCCGAAAGCCTGGGCCGTCCGGGCCCGGACCGAAATAGGAAAACCGCAGTTCGTCTCCCGGGGCCGCCAGGCAGTATTCCGCCGCGATGCCGCAGCGGTTGGAGAAGTCGGCAATCTCGCCGTCAGGGCGTATGGCCACGACGGCAACCGTATTCTCCTCCAGTTTCGGAAAGTGTGTGGCCAATCCGGGAAACAGATCCACCGAATTCGCCTCAACTGCGCCGTCTACACACTGAGGGATCGAGATGTCGCATGCCGTGCCATGCGCGTTTCCCGCGGCCCAAACCAAGACGACTTTATCTTCGGCGCCCTCCTGAACGATTGAAGCGATCATCCGCGCAAACGGTTCGCGAAGGACCTCTTCGCTGTAGTTGTCGATAATTCCAGAAACGCCAAGGCTCAGATTCAGGAATTCGATGCTCCGGGAGCCGAATCGCCAAGCGAGTATCTCATCGAATCTGTCCGCAAAGTATTCCGCGTTTCTCGGCAGCTCGCTAATCTTGATGGGGTCATACAATTCGGGAGCTGTACCCAACGGCATCGCGAAGACGACAAGATCGGCGCCCCAGGCCACGCCGTGCGAGTCGAAGTCGATATGGGAAAGGTCTTCTCCGGCGATAATACTTGCCACCGCCGTGCCGTGAGACCTCTCGCTACCGTCCTCGTCGGTCGCGCCCGGAGTAAACCGTTCGATGACGGTCTTGTTCCGGAAGTGAGGATGCGCGCCGTCGATCCCCGTATCCAGCACGCCGACGGTCACGCCCTCGCCGGGCGCGACGTCGGGCCCGAACTCCAGCTCCAGGTTCGCATACGCCCGGTCGGCATTGATCGCAGCCAGGCCCCACTGGTTCTGGAAGCTCGACGGCTCGGCGTACTCGGCCGCGATTTCCTGCACCAAGGCCTCGAATTCGGGTTCGGAAAGGCAGCCCCGGTCATGGGTCTCGACACAAGGCTCCAGCTCCTCCTCGTCGTCTACAAGAAGGTTGCAGGCGGCCAGGACCGGGATGACGACGCACAGGGGAACCGCGAGGCGGAGCACGAGTCCCGGAAGTCGAGAAAGTCGTAGCCACATAAACCGGTACTGGCGCGGGCGAATCATCGTTGGGCTCCCATCGATCTGGGGGCTTGATACATGGATTCGCCGGACGGGCAATAATTTGTCTCTATGAGTATGCGGCCTACAAATCCCGCACACATTTGTGCGTGAGTCTGGCCTTCATCTCCAGCGGCGGATTGTGAACTAAAACAACCCTGTAATGTGGCCGTTCTCGTCGACGGCGATGTTGTCGGCGGCGGGCACGCGGGGAAGGCCCGGCATGGTCATGATCGCGCCGCAGATCACCACCACGAACTCGGCGCCGCCCGAGAGGCGCACCTCGCGAATCGGCACCTCGAAGCCGCTGGGCGCGTTCTTCAGCCCCGCATCGGCCGAGAAGCTGTACTGCGTCTTCGCCATGCAGACGGGGAAGTGCCCGAAGCCGCCGCCCTGGAGCTCGTCGAGCCGGCGGCTGACCGCCGCATCCGCCGTGATGCCGTCGGCGCCGTAGATTCGCTCGGCCACGGTCTCGATCTTCTCCCAAAGGGTCATGTCGTCCGGATAGAGGGGCTGGAAGGTCGAGGGCTTCGACTCGATCGTGCCCACCACCTCGTGCGCCAGCGCCTCGCAGCCGGCGCCGCCCATGGCCCAGTGATCGCACTCCACCGCCGTCACGCCCATCTCGGCGCAGCGCTCCGCCACCAGCGCACGCTCGGCCTCGGTATCGGCGGAGAAGCGGTTGATCGCCACCACCGCCGGCACGCCGTAGCCCTGCACGTTCTTCACATGCCGGGCCAGGTTCTCCATCCCCTCCGCCAGCGCCTCCAGGTTTTCGCTGCCGAGATCGCTCCGCGCGACGCCGCCGTGCATCTTGAGCGCGCGTATCGTCGCCACGATCACGGCGCAGTCCGGCGCAAGCCCCGCCTTGCGGCACTTGATGTCGAAGAATTTTTCGGCCCCGAGGTCGGCACCGAAGCCGGCCTCGGTCACCACGTAGTCGGCGAGCTTGAGTGCGGCCCTGGTCGCGATCACCGAGTTGCAGCCGTGGGCGATGTTGGCGAACGGGCCGCCGTGGATTAGCGCCGGGTTGTTTTCCAGCGTCTGCACCAGGTTGGGCGCGAGCGCGTCCTTGAGCAGCGCGGTCATGGCGCCGTCCGCGTTCACCGCGCTGGCGCGAACCGGCTCGCGCTCGCGCGTGAGCCCGACCACGATGTTGCCGAGCCGCGCGCGCAGGTCGTCGAGGTCGCGCGAGAGGCAGAAGATCGCCATCACCTCGGAGGCGACGGTGATGTCGAAGCCGTCCTCGCGCGGGAAGCCGTTGGCCACGCCGCCGAGCGAGGAGACCACGCTGCGCAGGGCCCGGTCGTTCATGTCGACCACGCGGCGCCAGCTCACCCGGCGCGGATCGATGCCGGCCTTGTTGCCCCAGTAGACGTGGTTGTCCACCATCGCCGCGAGCAGGTTGTTGGCCGCGCCGATGGCGTGGAAGTCGCCGGTGAAGTGGAGGTTGATGTCCTCCATCGGCACCACCTGGGCGTAGCCGCCGCCGGCAGCGCCGCCCTTGACGCCGAAGCAGGGGCCGAGGCTCGGCTCGCGCAGCGCCATCACGGCCTTCTTGCCGATCCGGTTGAGGCCGTCGCCGAGGCCGACCGTGGTGGTGGTCTTGCCCTCGCCCGCCGGCGTCGGCGTGATCGCCGTCACCAGGATCAGCTTGCCGTCCGGCCTGTCCCCCAGCGAGCCGATGTAGTCGAGGGTGATCTTCGCCTTGTCGTGGCCGTAGGGGACCAGATGCTCGGGTGCGATGCCGAGGCGGTCCTGGGCGAGATCGAGAATCGGGCGCTTGGTGGCGGCCCGCGCGATATCGATATCGCTTTTGGGATCGGTGTGCTGTGAGCCTGTGGGTTGGGCCATTGTTCACTCCCCTCCGCGTTCGGTCCGGCGGCTTGCCCCGCCGTCACGCCCGGCCCGACGAGGGGGTGTGACGATGCGCTAGTGCAGCCTGGCCCAGACGCGCCTGTAGATGACGAACAATACTGCGGTGAGCACGAAGACGAAGATCAGCACCTTGAGGCCGGTCTGCTTGCGCTCCTCGAGCTCCGGCTCCGCGGTCCAGGCGAGGAAAGCGGTCACGTCCCGCGCATGCTGCTCGAGGGTCATGGGCGTGCCGTCCACGTATTCGACCGCCTCGTCGTAGAGAGGCTCGATCATGGCGATCTGCTGACCCGGGAAGAAGTGGTTGAAGTTCATGCCGTCGGAGAGCTCCATCCCCTCCGGCGCCTCTTCCTCGTAGCCTGTCATCAGCGCGTAGATGTAATCCGCACCGCCCTCGCGCGCCTTGATGATCAGCGAGAGGTCGGGAGGCAGCGCGCCGCCGTTGGCGGCCCGCGCCTCGTTGTCGTTGGCGAAGGGCGAGGGCCAGTAGTCGGAGAGCCGGGCGGTCCGGTCGAACATCTCGCCCTCGTCGTCGGGCCCGTCCTCGACCTCGTACTCCGCAGCGATCGCCTTGGCTTCTTCCTCGGTGAAGCCGATCTCCACCAGGTTGCGGAAGGCGATGTACTGGAGCGAATGGCACGCCGAGCAGACTTCCTGGAAGACCTGGAAGCCGCGCTGCAGCTCGCCCCGGTCGAAGGTGCCGAAGACGCCTTCGTGCTGCCAGTCCTGATCGGGAACGTCCGGTGTTTCGCCGGCCGCGAGCGCTGCGTTGCCGCCAAAGAGTGCGAAGGCGCCGATCAGCCCGGCGAGCACGACGCCCCGCATCACGCCTTCTCCCCGGTCGCCGCCGTTGCTGCGGCCGCAGCATCCGCCGCTGGCGCCGCAGCCGCCTCACCGCCGCCTTTCAGGACCGCCTGATGGATGCTCTCCGGCAGCTTGGTGGGCCGCTCGAACTTGCCGATGAGCGGCACGATGATGAGGAAGTGCGCGAAGTAGTAGCCGGTGGTGACCTGCCCGATCCAGATGAAGTTGCCCTCGGGCGTGTTCGCACCGACCCAGCCGAGCGCGATGCAATCCACCACGAAGACCCAGAACGCCCACTTGTAGATCGGGCGGAAGCGCGCGCTCCGCACCCGGGACGAATCCAGCCACGGCAGGATGAAGAGGATGAAGATCGAGGCGACCATCGCCACGACCCCGCCGAGCTTGTCGGGGATCGCGCGCAAGATCGCGTAGAACGGCAGGAAGTACCATTCCGGCACGATATGCGCGGGCGTCTGCAGCGGGTTCGCCTTCTCGTAGTTGATCACCTCGCCCAGCGCGTTCGGCATGTAGAAGGTGAAGATCAGCAGGATGAACATCATCACCCCGACCCCGAACGAGTCCTTTACCGTGTAGTAGGGGTGGAAGGGGATGGTGTCCTTCTCGCTCTTGATATCGATGCCGAGCGGGTTGTTCGACTTGCGGTGGTGCAGCGCCCACAGGTGGATGAAGACGACGCCGAAGAGCACGAAGGGCAGCAGGTAGTGCAGCGCGTAGAAGCGGACGAGCGTCGGGTGATCGACCGAGAAGCCGCCCCACAGCCAGGTGACGACCGTCTCGCCGATCCACGGGATCGCGGAGGTCATGTTGGTGATCACCGTCGCCGCCCAGAAGCTCATCTGCCCCCACGGCAGCACGTAGCCCATGAAGGCGCTCGCCATCATGAGCAGCAGGATGATGACGCCCATCCACCACAGGATTTCGCGCGGCGACTTGTAGGAGCCGTAGTAGAGGCCGCGGAAGAGGTGGATGTAGACAACGGCGAAGAACATCGAGGCGCCGTTGGCGTGGAGGTAGCGCATCAGCCAGCCCCACTCCACGTCGCGCATGATGTGCTCGACCGAATCGAAGGCGTGATCGGCATGCGGCGTGTAGTGCATCGCCAGCACCACGCCGGTGATGATCTGCACCACCAGCATGATCCCGGCGAGGGAGCCGAAGTTCCACCAGTAGTTCAGGTTGCGCGGGGCCGGATAGTCGACGAGGTGCTTGTTGGTCCAGCTGAAGACCGGCAGCCGGTACTCGATCCACTGGGCGACGCGGTTCTGCGGTACGGGTGTCGTCATCCGGCGCGGTCCCTTACCCGATCCGAACCAGTTCGTCGTCGAGGAACTCGTAGCTCGGCACCGGCAGGTTGGCCGGCGCCGGCCCCTTGCGGATGCGGCCGGAGGTGTCGTAGTGCGAGCCGTGGCAGGGGCAGAACCAGCCGCCGAACTCGCCCCTCGGGTCGCCGATCTTGGAGCCGAGCGGAACGCAGCCGAGATGCGTGCACACCCCTTCCACGATCAGCCATTGCGCTTGCGGCGCCCGCTCCGAATCCAGCTGCGGGTCGGAGAGGTCGTCGACATTGACCTCTTGCGCCGCCGCGATCTCCTCGGCCGTGCGATAGCGCACGAAGACCGGCCGGCCGCGCCACTTGACCACGATGGTCTGGCCTTCCTCGATGGCGGAGAGATCGACTTCGGTGGACGCCAGCGCAAGCACGTCGGCCGACGGGTTCATGGTCTCGATCAGGGGCCAGGTGATGCCGACGACAGCCATGCCGCCCATGGCACCCGCTGCCAGCACCAGGAAGTCGCGTCGCGTGCCCGCGTGCTCGGACGAGCCATCCGTGGGCGGCGCGGCGTCAGCCATGGTCGAACCCCCTTCGAACTGCCTGATGGGATTGCCTTCGGGAACCTAGAAACGAGCAACCATCACGACACGCTCGCGGCGGCTGCCGCGAGCGGCGACAGGGTTAGCACGCACCGTAGGCAAGGGCAAGACGCTATGAAGGGTGTGCCGGATGCCTGCGGGTTGTCTAAGAATTCGCGCCGCGCAGCGCCTCGGTAGCCGCCCGATCCACCGCCAGCGAATCGGTCTCGCGGTCCCCGGTCAGCACGACTCCGTAGATCTCGCGGGCACGCTCAGGCGTCTCCCAGCCGCGCGCGACATCCATGCGCACCCGCTCCGGATCGCGCTCAATCGGGTCGCCGTATCCGCCGCCCCCGGCGTCGAGGCCGCGGATCATCTCGCCCGGCTGCAGGGCGAGCTGCACGACGTTGGGCAGCCGGGTCTCGTCGCCATTGGCGCCGACCTTGAACTGGACGGCCGGCGTGCCGTCGCGCCCCCCCCTGTGCGCCCCGCGCCGGGTTGATCTGGCAATCGCACGGGATGATCACCGTCATCGGGTCCTCGCGCGGCCCGTAGACCACCTCGGAGGCAGGGCCGCCCCGGTACCGCCCGGCGCCGCCTGTGCCCGGCAGGAGACGCACCGATTCGAAGATCATCGGGTGCTTCACCTCGGCCAGTTCCACGCTGTCCCGATACATGAGGCCGGAGACCACGGGCAGCACGTAAGTGACCCAGCCGTCGGCCTTGGGCCCGGCGGGGCCGCCGTTCACCACCATCGTGAGCTGATTGACGTAGGGATCGCCGCTTCGGCGAAAGTCATTGCCGCTGATCACCGCGGTGCCTGCGCCCATGGCGCTGCCGCCTTCCGCCAACCCATAGCCGTCGCCCAGCCGCGCCATCGCGGAGTGGGTGATGTTGACCAGGCGGTCGGCGACATTGGTGGTCGCCATCGAGGTCGAATGGGGAAAGGACGGGCGGCCGACCACGCAGCCGTCCCGCAGCAGCACGTCCACGCGCCGGAACGACCCCCCGTTATGGGGAATCTCCGGCCCCAGGCAGTTGAAGAATCCCGCCACGACGTTGTTGATCGCGCAGGCCTCGGATTCGTTGAGGCCGCAGTCGAGACAGTCGATGTTGTCGCGCAGGTCGATGGTGACCCGGCCCTCGTCCGGGTCGATGCGAAGCTGGACCTTGATCGGAATACCGTCGGGCAGGAAGGGCTCGAAGGGGTCGTGCATGCCCTCCGCTTCGACCTCGGCCTTCGGCAAGTCCTTGATCGCCTGCACCATGCGGCGCTCGGAATAGTCGAACCACTCGCGGATGAAGGTCTTGATGACCTCCTTGCCGTACTTGTCGCAGAGCTCCTTCAGGCGACGCTCGGCGATGCGCGCCGCGCCAAGCTCGGCCAGGAAGTCGCCGTACCACTGCTCCGGCACCCGGATCCTGCGGCGGCACATGCGGATCACGTCGTCCACCATCTCGAAGTCCCGCTGCACGCGCACGCACGGGAAGATCAGCGAGCCCTCCTCGTAAATGTCCTTTGCCGCGGCGTGATACGTGCTCGGGATGCTGTTGCCGATGTCCGCCTGATGGCCCTTGGCCAGGGCGGAGAACATATGCTCTCCGTCGATGAAGACCGGCACGATCACCGCGTGGTCGGCCGGGTGGGTGTTGCCGAGGTAGGGGTCGTTATGGAGGAAGGCGTCTCCCTCGGCGAGATCGTCGTGCAGCGCGGTCATCGATTTCGTCTGCAGGTGCGAGCCGAAGATATGGACCGGCAGGCCCTCCGCCGTCGCCAGCAGCTGGTTGTCGGCGGTGCAGATCGCGCACGAGAAATCCCGCGCCACGGCGATCACCGCCGAGCGCGCCGCCTTCAGCAGCGTGTTCGACATCTCGCGCACGATGCCGTCGAGCCGGTTGGAGAGCACCGAGAGCAGGACCGGGTCCAGCGCCTCGGGCGGTTGCGCGGGCTGCGTCATCTCACAGGGCCTCCAGGATGAAGTTTCCGGCCTCGCTCAGGCGGGTCCGCGTGCCGGGGTCGACGACGATGGTGGTGGTCGGCTCCTCGATGATCGCGGGCCCTTCGATCGCGGCGCCGGGGCTCAGATTGCGGCCGAGATAGATCGGCGTGTCCACACGCGCGCCGCCGCCGAAATAGGCGGGCCGGCGGCTGTCCGGCTCAGGCGGGCCGGCGGCGCCGGCGATCGACGGCGGCCGGGCGGCTGCGTCGAGCCCGACGGAGACCCGCCCCTTCCAGTTGAGGCATTCCAGGATGCTGTCGGGATCGCGCACGGCGAAGACCTGCTCGTGCGTAGCGTGGAAGCGCTCGACCAGGGCCGCGACATCGCGTTCGTTCTCGAAGCGCTCGACCGGGAGCGCCACGTCGAGCTCCCACACCTGGAACAGGTAGCGCGCCTCGACGAAGCGCTCGATCCGCATGGTCTCGAGCCCGCGCTCGCCGAGGGTGGCGGCGAAGCGCTCCAGCTCGGCGTCGATCGAACCGAGCACGGCGTTCACACCCTCGAAGTCGAAGCCGGCGGAGCGCGTGACCATGCTCGCCGAGTGCTCGTGAATCACCTCCGAGACCTGCATGCCGCAGGCGCTGAGCACGGCGGCGGTACGCGGTAGGATCACCCGCTCGCAGCCGAGCTCGCCCGCGATCGCCATGACGCCGAGGCCCGCCGCGCCGCCGCCCGCCACCAGCGTGCAGTCGCGCGGATTGAAGCCCTCTGTGACGGTGATGTCCTGGATCGCCTTGATCATCAGCTCGTTGGCGAGGCTCATGATGGCGTGCGCCCCGTCGTCGAGGGACTTGCCGAGTTGCTCCGCGAGTCCGCCCACCGCGCGGCGGGCTGCGCCGATGTCGAGGGCAAGCCGCCCGCCCAAGAAGTAATCGGGGTCGAGATAACCGAGCAGCAGCGCCGCATCCGTCACTGTGGGCTCGGTGCCGTCGGCGCCGTAACAGGCCGGCCCCGGCACCGCGCCCGCGCTGCGCGGGCCCACCCGGAGCAGGCCGCCCGGATCGATCCAGGCGATCGAGCCGCCGCCCGCGCCGATGCTGCGCACGTCGACCGATGAGATCGCGAGGATATGTCCGGTCCATAGACCGCCGATCCAGGTCTCGCGGGTCTGCTTGACCGCACCGTCCCGCACCAGGCTCACGTCGAAGGTGGTGCCGCCCGCATCGCAGACGATCACATCGTCCCCAAAACCCTCCATCTGCGAGTAGGCCAGTGCGGCCACCGGCGCCATGGCGGGGCCGGACTTGACCGTGTGGATGGGGCGCTCCACCAGCTCGTCCACGTGCATGCAGCCGCCGACGGAGGTGCTCACCAGTATCTCGCCCTTGCAGCCGGCGTCGCGCAGATCGTCCTCCATGCCCTGCAGGTGCGCCTGCATCAACGGCTTGAGCGAGGCGTCGATGGCGGTCGCCGACGCGCGGCGGTATTCGCGCACGATGGGGATCAGCCGGTGCGAGAGCGTGTAGGGGACGCCGGGGAGAACCTCCTCGATCAGCGCGGCGAGCGCCTGCTCATGCGTGGGGTTCGCGACCGCCCAGAGCAGGCATACGGCCACCGCCTCGAAGCCGCGCTCCTTGACCAGCCCGAGCACCGCGCGGGCCTGCTCGCGGTCCAGCGGCGTCACCACGCCGCCCTCGGCATCGATGCGCTCGCCGATCTCGAAGGTGTGGGCCTGCGGAATGTAGGGGTCCGGGTAGTCGGTCTCGAAGTCGTGGACCCCGTGCTTGCCGCCTTCCTTCAGCACCAGGATGTCGGGGAAGCCGGCGGTAACCAGGAACGCCGTCTTGGCCACCGCACCCTGCACGATCGCGTTGGTGGCCCGCGTCGTGCCGTAGATCAGCAGGTCGGTCTCGCCCAGCAGCGCGGGAAGGTTCAGGCCAAGCTGCTCGGCCGCGTTCTCCAGCGCGCCCTGCATGCCGACGAAGATGCGATCGGGCGTGGTCGGTGCCTTGCCGACCACCTCCCGCCCGTCGCCGCCGGCCACGACATCGGTAAGGGTGCCGCCGGTATCGACGGAAATGCGAAGCCCCATGCCGGGGCCCCTGTGGGCGGGGACTCAGCCCTTGCCGAAGACGCTTTCCACTGCCTCGCCGAAGATGCCGACGGTCTCGTCGACATCGGAGCGCGAGAAGGTGAGCGGCGGCGAGAACGCGTTGACCGGCAGGAAGGGCAGCCCCCGCGTCAGCAAGCCGCGTTCCTGTGCTGCAACGGAGACGCGCCGGTGCGCCGGCGGGGTCATGTCAGGCGCGGCCTTGCTTCCCGGCTCTGCGGCGTATTCGACTCCCAGCATGAGGCCCGCGCCCCGGATATCGCCGACGTTGGGATGATCGCCCACCCGCTCGATCAGGCACTGCTTGAAGTAGGGTCCGACCTCGGCCGCGTTCGCGACCAGGTTCTCGGACTCCATGATCTCAAGGTTCGCGAGACCGACCGCGCCGCCCACCGGATGGCCCGAATAGGTGAAGCCGTGGGCGAACATGCCGACCTCGGCCGTGCCGTCCGCCAGCACCTGCCAGACCTCGTCCGAGATCGCCACCGCCGACATCGGGAAGTAGGCGCTGGTGAGGCCCTTGGCAAAGGTCATCATGTCGGGCTTGAGCCCGAAGTAGCTCGCGCCGAACCAGGTGCCGAGCCGCCCGAAGCCGCAGATCACCTCGTCCGCGATGAACAGGATGTCGTGCTTCTTCAGGATCGCCTGCACCTTGTCGTAGTAGCCGCCGCCCGGGATGATCACGCCGCCGGTGCCCATTACCGGCTCTGCGATGAAGGCCGCGATTGTCTCGGGCCCTTCCCGCTCGATCATGGCTTCGAGCGACGCGGCCATGCGGTCGGCGAATTCCTCCTCGCTCTCGCCCTCCAGGCCTTCGCGCCAGTAATGCGGGCAGTCGGTGTGCAGCACGCCCTCGAAGGGCAGGTCGAAGGCCTTGTGGTAGAGCGGAATGCCGGTGAGGCTCCCGGCCGCGCCGGTGACGCCGTGATAGGCGCCGAGCCGCGAGATGATCTTCTTCTTCTCGGGCCGGCCGCGCAGGTTGTTGTAGTAGCGGACCAGCTTGAACTGGGTGTCGTTACCGTCCGAGCCCGAGAGCCCGAAGAACACCTTGCCGATGTGGTGGCAATCGGCGTGCTCGTGCAGCAGCGAGAGCAGCTTCTCGGCGAGCCTGATCTGCGGCTCGTTGGAGGCGGCGCCGAAGGTGTGGAAGAAGCCGATGCGCGCCATCTCCTCGGCCGCGACCTCGGCGAGCCTGGTCCGCCCGTAGCCGATGTTGACGCACCAGAGCGCCGCGGCCGCGTCGATGTAGCCCTTGCCCTGGCGGTCGTAGACCTTCACTCCGCCGCTCTTGCCGAAGATGACGGGGCCTGCGTCCTGATGCTCGGCAATTGAGGTGACCGGGTGAAGCAGGACCTGCTTGTCGAGCTCCTCCAGCGAGATGTTCTGGGCCTGATCGAGCGACATGCTGCGTCTCCAATGTTCGAGGGCGGGCAAGCCGCCGCAATGGTCGGACCAGTCGGCAGCCGGGGCCGGCAAGCGTATGTCAGCGGGCCCCTTGCGGCAACGGTGCGGGCGACGTGTTGCCGGGATTCGCGTCAGGCACCCAGGTAGTACTGCTTGACCATCTCGTTCTCGGAGAGATCGGCGGCGGAGGCGGCGGCGAAGGCTATCTCGCCGTGGACGATGATGTAGCCGCGATCGGCGATCTTGATGGCCTGGTTGAAGTTCTGCTCGGCCATCAGCACGGTCAGACTGCGCTGCTGCTTCAGCTCCCTGATCTTGGCGATCACGCGGCTGACCAGGATCGGCGCGAGCCCGACGGAGGGCTCGTCGACCACCAGGATACGGGGCTCCGACATCAGCGCACGCGCAATCGCCAGCATCTGCTGCTCGCCGCCTGACATCGAGCCCGCGAGCTGGCGCCGTCGCTCGGCCAGCACCGGGAAGGCCTCGAACACGAACTCGAGATTGGCGCCGATCCGCTTCCGCGCGGATTCACGGTAGGCGCCCAGCGTCAGGTTCTCCGCCACCGTGAGCTGGGGGAACAGGCGGCGCCCTTCCGGCACCAGCGAGATGCCGAGCTCGACCACGTCCTGCGGCGTCTTGCCCACGAGCTCGATCCGCTCGCCCTCGTCGGTCTCGTAGGTGATGGAGCCTGAGGAGGGCGCGACGATCCCCATGATGCAATTGATGAGCGTGGACTTGCCGTTGCCGTTGGTACCGAGCAGCACCACCGTCTCGCCGGAGTCGACGGAGACCGAGACGCCGTGCAGGACCCGCACCGAGCCGTAGCCGGCCTCCACGCTATCGACGACGATCCTACTCACCGAGATAGGCCCTTTCGACTTCGGGGTCGTTGACGATCTCGTCGGGCGTGCCCTCCGCTATCTTCTGCCCCGCATCCAGCACCACGATCCGCGTCGAGAAACGCATGACCGCCCGCATGATGTGCTCGATCATGATGATGGTGATCCCGGCTTCGTTCAGCCGGAACAGGATGTCTAGGATGTCGTCCACTTCGGTCGAGGACAGGCCGGCCATCGCTTCGTCGGAAATCAGCAACTCCGGCTGGGTCGCCATCGCGCGGGCGAGCTCCAGCTTGCGCATGTCGATCTGCGTGAGCGCGCCCGCGTTCGCGCCGGCGCGGTCCGCCAGCCCGATCGTCTCCAGGATCGCCATGCCGCGCTCGTGTACTTCGCCCGGCGCCGAATCGGATGCGTATTCCAGCGCGATACCGAGGTTCTCCAGCACCGTCATCGAGCGAAACGGCTTGGGAATCTGGAACGAGCGCGCGATCCCCAGCCGCGTACGCTGATGGGGTTTCTTGCCGTCGAGCTTGACGCCCTTGAAGACGATCTCGCCGCCGTCGTTGGCGAGCGTGCCCGAGATGCAGTTGATCATGGTGGTCTTGCCCGAGCCGTTCGGGCCGATCAAGCCGAAGCGCTCGCCGCTCCTGACCTCCATGCTGATCTGGTCCAGCGCCGTGAAGCCGCCGAAGCGCTTGGTGACGGTGCGCACGTCGAGCAGCGGGTCAGCGGTCATCGCGACGGCCCCCCAACCACTTCTTGAGCAGCCCGACGATCCCTTCCGGCGCCACGATTACGAAGAACACCAGGACGACACCGACGATCAGGAGGTTGAGCTCGGACGAGATCGTCACGGTCGCGACCTGCTGCACGGTGCCAAGCAGGAGCGCGCCGATCAGCGGGCCGAGCCACGTGGTGGCGCCGCCGATCATCGGCATTGCGATGGCGTTCACCGCATAGATGAGATTGAACGCCGAGGACGGCTCGATAAAGCTCACGTAGAGCGCGAACGGTGCGCCGGCGACGCCCATCAGGAATCCCGACACCGTCGTCGCGATCAGCTTGAGCCGCAGGGTGGGAACGCCCGCGCATTCGGCGGCAATCTCGTCGTCGCGGATGGCGGTGAAGCCACGCCCCGTCTTAGACAACTCGAGCCAGCGTGCCATCGCGACCGCGAAGATCGCGAGCAGGAGCATCACGAAGAACAGGAACTCGACGTAGTCGCCGAACGGCGCCATCTCGCGCGAGCGCAGGATGTAGGCGCCGGTGGCGCCGCCCACGTAATCCCAATTGATGATCAACGTTTCGAGGACGATGGCCATCGCCAGCGTGGCGATGGCGAAGAAGACACCCCGCAACCTGAGCGTCAGATAGCCCATGGCAAGCCCGAGCAAGCCGCAGACCACGCCCGAGAAGGGAATCATCAGGCCAAGCGGCGCTTCGATCAGGTTGTAGAGGACGACGGAGGCGTAGGCGCCCACCGCGAAGAAGCCGGCGGTGCCGAAATTAACGTAGCCCATGTAGCCGCCCATGATGTTCCAGGCGGTGGCCAGCACCACGTATTGCAGGACGACGTAGCCCGCGAAGAAGATGAACTTGTTGATGACGACCACGTCGAAGATCGTGAGCGCGACTCCCACCAGCACGACGACCGCGGCGCAGATCCAGAAGGCCGAGAGCTTCAGCGCAGGCATTCTCATCGGCCGAACAACCCCTGCGGCCTGAAGGCGAGGGCCGCCAGCAGAATGCCGAAGGCCACGGCGGGCGCCCAGGACGGGCCGAAGAAGGTCGAGACCAGGCTCTCGGCGATACCGAGCACGACGCCCGCGACCAGAGTACCGGGGATCGAGCCGAGCCCCGCGAGAACCGCGATCGCGAACACTTGCCCGATGTAGAGCCGGCCCACGGAAGGCTCGACGGGAATGATGATGATCAGCAGCGCGCCGGCCAGCGCGGCGGTGCCGATGCTGATGCCGAAACCGAGCTGCTTGATCTTGACCGGATCGGCGCCCATGAGCTGCAGCGCGAGGCGATCCTGCGCCACGGCCTTGATCGCGCGGCCGTTGAACGTGCGCGACATGTAGAGATAGACGACCGTGAACATGGCGACGGAGACGCAGAACGGCACGAACATGCGGGTCGGCACGCCGATCCCGCCGGCCTTCCAGCTTTGCCCGATGTAAGAGGCCTGCACGGTGCGGAAGTCCACGCCGTAGACCATGATGAGCGCGACCTCGATGATGAACATGACGCCGAAAAAGAAGGCGAGGCCGCGCAGCGCTTCATCGTCCTTGCGTTCGAAACTCTCGTAGTAAAGCCGGTAAGCGCCGGCTCCGATCAGGAAGAACACGGGAATGAAAATGATTCCCGTCAGGATCGGATCCAGCCCCCACAGGCTGTTGCACATGTAGGCGATATAGGAGCCCAGAATGATAAATGCCGGGTGGGCGATATTGACGATGTTGAGCTGCCCGAACGAGACCGTGAGCCCGAGGCTCACGGCGGCATAAAAGCCACCGAGCAGCACGCCGGCGATCAGCGCATTGAACAAGAGATCGACGGTAAACAACGGACGACCGCTTACCGGAAACAGGAAATGTCATCCCGTCGCGAGCGGGATGACATTTCCATCGGTTGTTGCTGCTGAGCTCCTCTCGGGAGCGTTGGCTATTCGGCGTAGGGGTAGTTGACGGTCCCCGACTTCCACTCCGCCGGATAGAGCACGACGCGCGTGCCCGCCTTGGTGAAGGTCGCGAGCTCGTTGTCCGCGATCCCCTGGTACTGGACCATCAGCGTGCGGGTCTTGGCCCACTCGCCGTTCGGCGCGAAGCTCACGTTGCCGACCACCGTGTCGAACGAGTTGTTGCGGATGTACTCGCCGAGCACCGCGTGATCCCCGCTGTTGGTGTTGGTGATCGCCTGCTCAAGCACCTGCAGATACGCATAGGCATAGGGCTGGAGGTAGTAGCCCAGCGGGTCCACGCCCTGGCCCTCGGCCGCCGTCTGGTACTTGGCGAGGAACGCCTCGACGCCCTCGAACTTCAGCGTCGGCTCCGGCACCCAGAAGTCGTAGTTCACGATGCCGTTCAGCTTCGGCCCGAGACTCGTCATGATCGAGGCGAACTGGAGCCCCACCATGCCGCCGCCGAACATCTTGGTCTTGAGCCCGACCTCGGTGGCCGCCTTCACCATCCCGACCGAGTCCGGCGGGTACGAGCCGACATAGACAATGTCGGGATTACGCGCCTGAATCGCATTGACGATCGGGGTGTAGTCGGCCGTCCTTGGCGGATAGGACTCGTCGTAGACAATCTCGAGCCCCAGGTTCTCCGCGTTGGTCCGCGCACCGTTCACCGCATTCTTGGCGAATTCGGCATCGGCGCCGACGAGCGCGATCGTCTTCGGCGGCGGATCCTGTGCCATAGCGACCTCGAAGAAGCCCCGCGACCAGTCGGTCATCGGCTCCGGGCCCGCCGGCATGATTTGGAAGTAGTTCGGATAATTGAACTTCTCGTTCACCGCGAGACCGAACAGCGATGGAAAGACCAGGCCCCGCTGCATGACGATCGGCATCGCCGGCGCGATCAGGTTCGTGCCGTAGCCGGACACCACAAAGTCGACCTCGTCGATGTCGAGCAGCTTGGTATAGATCGCCGGTACGGTCGCCGGGTTGGTCTGGTCGTCGTAGTAGACGAGCTCGACCTGCTTGCCCAGAAGACCGCCCCTGGCGTTGACGTCCTCGGCCCACACCTGCATGGCGATCAAAGCACCCTTGCCGGCGCCGGCAAGTCCGCCGGTCAGCGCCATGCTGAAGCCGATCTTGATAGTGTCGTTCGCTTGCGCCGGCGCTGCGAGTGCAACCGCCCCGGCGATGACCGCCATCGCGAACGACCGCTTCAGCCATCCGCGAAGGTTCGATTTCTCTTTTGATTTCATGAACATGGTCTTCGTGCCTCCCACGTCCCAGACCGCCCTACTCAAAAGGCTATCCCTCGGGTCGGAGACCGTCAAGCAAACGCGAGGAATGTGCGCTGTGGCGTATTTCGACATCGTGACGCTGATCTTTGGCGGCCGGATATCGACTGCCTGATCCCCGCCGGGTGAGCAGAATGCAGCGATTAGACGCGAGATCGGAACGCTACGGGAACATCGTGACATGGATGGCCGCGGTCTGCCATCCGCCGGCAGGCGGCTTGGTCGAGCGGCGATGTCGGAGGTGGGACAACCGGTCAGCCGGTGTCGAGGTACGGCACCGCGCCGACCAGCGAGCGCATCCGCTCCGCGTGGCCGGCCCGCACCTGCGCAAGGGCCAGCGCCATCATCACCACCAGCGCCAGCCCGACACGGGTCTTCATCTTAGCGAGCCCGCGGATGTAGTGGGTCTCGAAGTTGAAGCTGTTGTCGAGGCGGCTGTTGATCCTCTCTATCGCAGAGCGCCGGTTGTAGCCGCGCCGCCAGGACGGGCTGCCCCAGGGCGTCGGGGTGAAGACGCGCCGGTCGTTCTTGTCGAGATCGATGCGCACGATGCGGCCGTACTCGCCGGGCTCCACCCCGCCCGCCCGGTGGCACGCCTTGCTGCCTGCACAGTCGAAGCCGAAGGCCGCCGCCGGGCAGCGGTATTTCAGCGTGCCGCAGAGGCCGCGCTCGGCCTCGAAGCCCTGGAAGGCCATGGCGCGGACCTCGCCGGTCTGGGGGCAGATGCAGGACACGCGGCCGCGCTCGTCGTGAACGACGACGTCGGCGCGGTTGGGGAACAGCGCCCGCGTGATCGGCTTCGTCGGATCATAGCCCGGCTCCTCCTTCTCGGCCTTCCACATCAAGCGCGTGTCGACCAGCGGCCGAATGGCCCACTTATCCCAGAGCAACTTCTTCTGGGGAGCGTTGTCGAGACCGCGGTCGGCGCTGAAGTCGTCGCAGCGCTCCACCATTTCCGGCGCTCTTGCGAACAGGTTCTCCAGCATCTTGGGGAGCATCTTGACCTCCGAGTCCGACGCCCGCGTCACCTCGAAGGCCACCGGGACCTCGTAGTGGGTGTCGGCGATCAGGTGGAGGCCGTAGCCGAACCATGATTTCACCTTCTTCCAGATCGCGCCGGTCTTGGCGTTCACCCCGCTCGTCTCATGCTTGCCCCAGTCGGCGTCGGGGTCGGAGGTCTTCCCCTTGTCCTCGGCAACCCGGCCCGTCGAGTGGCTCTCGATCGCCTTGCCGTCGTAGCCGAGATGGCGGCCGAAGTCGGGCAGCTCTTCGAAGAGCGACGCGCGCAGGCTCTCGACCATTGCGGACACCAGGCTGCACTCGTTCTCAAGCAGCACGACGCGCCGCAGGAAGCGCGAGAAGTTCCAGTGGCTGGGCACCGTCGAGCGGACCTGCGCCGGATGCGCCACCGCGCATGGTGGCTCCTTCGTACCTGCGCGAAGCTCCAACACGGGCGCGCTCTGGAAAGGCAGCGGGTCGAACCCGCAGAGTTCCAGGAGCGCCGGGTTGCGGCCCATCTCCCGCAGCAGCGACTGGATCGAGGCGTGCTGGAACACCACGCCCGCGATCAGCGCACGCCACATCGACCGCACCGGGTAGTCGTTGCGCCCGCGACCTCGCCCGGCCTCAAGCGCAGCCACGATCTCCTCGTCGGGCAGGGTGTCGAGCACCAGACGCAGGCGATCCAGGTCCGGCAGGCCTTCGACAGCCTGCCAGGAAAAGGGTAGCTTCTCCGTTGTCGCCATCACGTTCTCCCTACCAGGGCTGGTGGATGGAACGAGGGCCTCTGGCCCGATGGCGACACCTTCTATCCGATTCGGGCGGGACGACGCGACGGGGCCGGAAGTGAGCCTGGGAGCGTCGTCGGCTATGGGGTGGAAATCCTCGATCCGCCCTATCCGCCGATCTCAGGGCCGCAGATGTCTGCGAAGCCGCCGGGGTAAGAAAAATCTCGGATCAGCTGGAGCCCTTGATCACCAAGGGATGCGTGACAGCGCACACGCCTCAAACGCCATGGCCGGGAGCGATGCTGGGAGGAAATGCGAGGCGATCAAGCCGCCCGATTGCGGCATCTCCTGGCCCGTGTAGCCGCCGTCATCTGCGCCGGGAAGTAGGCCTTTGTGAGCGCCACCTCGTACATGGCTTATCCGGCGGCCTCTCCACCGCCGGGAGCGAGATTGTGCGGCGCCCGGCTCAGGCACTCCGGGCCGTCGTCCCCGATGGCGTAGGTCTCGCCCAGCGTCATGGCGAGCCCGTCATCGCTGTTCGCGAGAATGATGTGAACGAAGAGCACCATGCCGGGCTCCACGGTCTGCGGATTGCCGGTGTAGAACATCGGTCCGTCCATCCAGGACGGGGCGAAGGTGGCGCCCAGGCTGTAGCCGCAGGCGTTGAGGCGATGCTTGCGGTAGCCGGCCTTGTCGAGCACGCGGGCGTGGGCGTCGAAGACCTCGCCGAAGCGCCGGCCGGGATGCAGGGTATCGCGGCACGCGCCGAGGGCGTCGCTGCAGGCCCGGTGCATGGCCTTGTGCTCGTCGGAAACCGGGCCGATCACCAGCGTGCGCATGAGCGCGGCGTGGTAACGGCAATAGGCGCCGGCAAACTCGATGGTGAGCTGGTCCCGTTCCGTGAGCCGGCGGCGCCCGGCCTTGTCACGGCACAGCAGCGCATCGGGGCCGGAGCTGAGAATGAAGGGATTTCCCGGATACTCGCCGCCGCCCTTGAAGACCGCGCCCTGCATCGCCGCCAGGATGTCGCCCTCGAACGCGCCAGGCGCGGCCAGCCGCTCGGCCTCCGCCAGGGCGTCGTCGGCGAGCTCGGCCGCGCGGCGCACATGGGCCAGCTCATCGTCGCTCTTGACCAGGCGGTGCGCGGAGACGAGGTCGGATGCGTCCTCCAGCGTGCAGAACTCGTCGAACGCCCGCTCGACCCGGAGCCAGTTCGCTGCCGTCAACCCCTGCGTGTCGCGCTCGACGCCGATCAGGGTGCCGGCCCCGCCATGCCCGGTTACCACATCGCGGAGCGCGCCGGCAGGGTCCGCGCCGGCCTCGTCGACCCAGATGCGGATGTCGTCGATGATCGAGGTGTGCTGCGCCTGCCTCAGGTCCGGCGCGCGGGTGAGCAGCGTCATGCGCCCGTCGCTGCCGAGCCAGAGACCCTGAAAGAAGCAGAACCCGAAGGTGTCGTAGCCCGTCAGGTAGTACATGCTCTCCTGCTTGAAGAGCAGGATGCCGAAGAGGCCGCGTCCCTTCAGCGCGCGGACCACCGCATCGCGACGCCGGTCGAACTCGTCTCTCGTGAAGTGGATCGCCATGCGCCGTCCGCCCTCCGCCGCGATGCTCCGCCTGCGGCGGACGATAGGGCCGCTCGGCGCAGGCGTAAACCGAACGCCCCGAGACTCCCCTTCGGCGGCGTTTACCGATAATGAAGGCGACTGTGCCAGGGACGGCATGTAGAGCCAGGGAACACGCGATGGGCGATGGTATGGAATTCGACCGGGTGGCGCGGGTTCCGGCGCCAGGAGACAACGTCGCGATCGCGACGCGGCGTTTGGAGGCCGGCACCCGCGTCGCGGACGGAACGGGTGCGTTTCGCCTGCCCCACACGGTCATGGAGGGGCACCGCTTCGTCCGTGTGCCAGTTCCGCAAGGCGCGCAGCTCACCTCCTGGGGGCTCCCCTTCGGCATCGCCACCCGCGCACTGGAGCCCGGCGAATACGTCTGCAACGAGAGGATCCTGGGGGCACTGGGGGCCCGCGATATCGACTTCGCGCTGCCCGACGCTGCCAACTTCGTGGACACCATGGAGACCTACTCGCTGGACGAGGCCTGCTTCGCGCCGGGCGCTCAGGTCGCGCCCGCCGATGTCGGCGCCACCTTCGAGGGCTTCCGCCGTCCCGGCGGGCGAGGCGTCGGCACCCGCAACTTCGTCGCGGTGGTGGCCACCACGTCGCGCGCCAACGGCTTCGTGCGCGCGGTCGCGGAGCGCGCGGCGGCCAAGGCGCCCGCCGGGATCGACGGCGTGGTCGCGGTCACCCATACCGAGGGCGGCGGCGCGGGACGGCCCAACAATCTGGGTCACGTGCTCCGCGTGCTCGCAGGCTTCATGGTGCACCCCAACGTGGGCGCGGTGCTCGCGGCCGACGACGGCGCGGGCGCCTACACCAACGACGACCTGCGGCGATTCATGGCGGACCGCGACGACCCGCTCGACCACGTGCCGCACGGGTTTTTCCGTATCGAGGGCGGGTTCGAGGACGAGGTCGCGCGTGCGGCTGCGCTGATCGAAGTCTGGCTGCCGGAGGTCGCGGCCGCGCGCCGCACACCCGAGCCTGCCGGCGACCTTCGACTCGCCCTCCAGTGCGGCGGCTCGGACGCCTTCTCCGGCGTCTCCGGCAACGCGCTCGCAGGCTGGGTGGCGAAGGAGGTCATCCGGCACGGCGGCGCCGCGAACCTGGCCGAGACCGACGAACTCATCGGCGCCGAGCCCTACGTGCTGGAGAACGTGCGCGACGCCGCCACTGCCCGCGCGTTCCTGGACAAGATCGAGAACTTCAAGCGCTACGCCGCCAATCACGGGGCCACGGCAGAAGGGAATCCCACGGGCGGGAACAATTTCCGCGGGCTCTACAACATCGCCCTCAAATCCCTCGGCGCCGCGCGCAAGAAGGCGCCAGCGGTCCGGCTCGACCACGTCATCGACTACGGCGAGCCCATGCGCGCCCCCGGTTACTACTTCATGGACAGCCCCGGCAACGACCTGGAGAGCATCGCGGGCCAGGTGGCGGCGGGCTCCAACCTCATCCTGTTCATTACCGGCAACGGCTCGATCACCAACTTCCCCTTCGTGCCGACCCTCAAGTTCGTGACCACAACCGGGCGCTTCGAGCTGCTCGCGAACGAGATGGACGTGAACGCCGGCCGCTACAACGACGGCATGGAGATGGACGCGCTCGGCGCGGAGACCTTCGAGCTCGCGCTCGACATCGCCTCCGGCCGGCGCAGCAAGGGGGAGCTCGCCGGCCATGCCCAGGTCTCGATCTGGCGCGACTGGCCGCGCACGGACAGGGACGGGCTGGAGGAGGCCCGTGGGCGTCCTGTTCCTGACGGACGGCCCGTGGCGGTGCGGCAGGCGCCGCCGCTCGACCTCGCCTTCGACGCGTTGGTCACCGAAGAGGGCGTGGCCTCAGATCAGATCGCGCTGGTGATGCCAACCAGCCTCTGCTCCGGCCAAGTCGCGCGCCTCATTGCAGACGAACTCGACGCGGACCCGCCGCCCTGGAGCGACGTGTCGCGGTTCGTCGCGCTCGTGCACACGGAGGGCTGCGGCTCGGCCAACGGCGCCGGCCTCTATCTCGACACGCTCACCGGCCACCTCGCGCACCGCAGCGTGCGCCACGCGGTTCTGCTGGAGCACGGCTGCGAGATGACCCACAACGACGCGGTGCGTAACCACCTCGCCGCGCATGGCGTCGCGGCTGACCGCTTCGGCTGGGCGAGCGTGCAGCTGGACGGCGGCATCGCCAGCGTCAAAGACAAGGTGACAGGCCAGCTCGAAGCCATGGCGGCGGACCGTGCCGCGGCCGCACCTGAGCGCCGGCGCGTGGGCGCGGACGAGATGCGCGTGGCGCTTGCCGCGCACGGGCCGCTGCCGAACGAGGTGGCGGAGGCGTTCGGCCGGCTGGCCACGGGCCTCGTCGCGGCCGGCGCGACCGTGGTCGTGCCCGACAACGAGGGCCTGCTCGGCAACGAGGGCTTCCGGCGCGCGGTATTCCCCGATGGAACGGCGCCCCCTGCCTCGCTCGCCTTCGGCCGGCCGGCCGCCGGCGCGGGGTTCCACATCATGGAGACCCCGACGGAGAACCCGGTGGAGGCGTTCACGGGCCTCGGCGCGACCGGGGTCGATCTGATGCTCTGCCATGTTGGGCAGACCCCGCTTCAGGGGCATCCGATGCTCCCGCTTCTCCAGGTGACGAGCGTTCCCAAGGTCGCTGCGCAGTACGGCAACGACCTGGATCGCGTGCTCGCGCCGGAACAGGACGTCGAGGAGACGGTCGCCGCGCTCGCCACGCTGATCGCCGACGTGGCGTCCGCCCGCTACCGGCCGGCGCTCTGGTCGCGCGGCGTCACCGAGTTCCAGCTCACTCGCGGCCGGCTCGGCCTTTCGCTGTAGCGGCTGCGTGGAGACGCGCGTGGCAGCCCCCGCACCGCTCGAAGGCCGCTACGACTACATCATCGTTGGCGCCGGCACTGCCGGTTGCGTGCTCGCCAACCGCCTCACCGAAGACCCTCGCGTCCGTGTGCTGCTGCTGGAAGCTGGCCGCAGCGACGCCTACCACTGGGTCCATATCCCCGTGGGCTACCTCTACTGCATCGGCAACCCCCGCACCGACTGGATGATGAAGACGGCGCCCGAGCCCGGCCTCAACGGGCGCAGCCTGGTCTATCCCCGCGGCAAGGTGCTGGGCGGCTGCACCGCGGTCAACGGCATGATCTACATGCGCGGCCAGGCGGCGGACTACGACCACTGGCGCCAGCTGGGCAACCTCGGCTGGGGCTGGCACGACGTCCTGCCCTACTTCCTCAAGTCGGAGGACCACTACGCCGGTGCGAGCCCGATGCACGGGGCGGGGGGCGGCTGGAAGGTCACCACGCAGCGACTGAGCTGGGAGATCCTCGAAGCGGTGCAGGAAGCCGCGAAGGAGTTCGGCATCCAGCCCCGCGCCGACTTCAACGACGGCGACAACGAGGGCTCGGGCTTCTTCGAGGTGAACCAGCGCAACGGCGTGCGCTGGACCACGGCCAGGGGCTTCCTCAAGCCTGCGATGAAGCGGCCCAACCTGCGCGTCGTCCTCCAGGCCGAGACCGAGCGGCTGATCCTCGAAGGCCGCGCGGTGCGCGGCCTGGTCTATCGTCACAAGGGCGCGCGTCGTGAGGCACACGCCGATGGCGAAGTGCTGCTCGCCGCAGGCTCCATTAACTCGCCCAAGATCCTGGAGCTATCCGGCATAGGCCAGCCCGACCGGCTCGCCGGGCTCGGCATCGAGGTGGCGCACGAGAGCCCCGGCGTGGGTGAGAACCTGATGGATCACCTGCAGATCCGCACGGTCTACGGGGTGAGTGGCGCGAAGACGCTGAACACGCTCGCGAACAGTCTCTGGGGGAAGGCGGGCATCGTCCTCGAATACGCATTGCGCCGGAGCGGCCCGATGTCGATGGCGCCGAGCCAGTTCGGCATGTTCACGAAGTCCGATCCCGCGCTCTCGACCCCCGATCTGGAGTATCACGTCCAGCCGCTTTCCACCGACCGGCTGGGTGACCCGCTCCACCCCTACCCCGCCATAACCATGTCGGTCTGCAACCTGCGCCCGGAGAGCCGCGGGACCTGCCACGTGACCACCACCGACCTCGCCGCGCAGCCCGAGATCAAGCCGAACTATCTCTCGACCGCGCATGACCGCCGCATCGCGGTCAAGTCCGTGCACCAGGTCCGACGGATCATGACGGCTAAGGCGCTGGAGCGTTACATGCCTGAGGAGCTTGTTCCCGGCCCGGAGGTTCGGTCCGACGACGACCTTGTGAAAGAGGTCGGCAACATCGCGACCACGATCTTCCACCCGACCGGGACGTGCAAGATGGGCGATGACCCGCACGCGGTGGTGGACTCGGAGCTGCGCGTGCACGGGCTGAGCGGCCTCCGCGTCGTCGATGCCTCGATCATGCCCCGCATCACGTCGGGCAACACCGCCTCGCCCGTCATCATGATCGCGGAGAAGGCCGCCGACCTGATCCGCGGGGCGTGACCGCACTCGGCGTCCCGGCCGAGACGTTTCAGTCCAAGCGCACGGTACCCCCCAACACGTCATGGCCGCACTTACCCGGACTTGATCCGGGTATCCGGCCATCCACGTCGGGCCGCCGCATGGGGCCGAAATGGATGCGCGGATCAAGTCCGCGCATGACGACATATGGGAGGGGCTCAAACTTTACAGGGCGGCGCCACCGTCGAGATTGATGGCCTGCCCGGTGACATGGGGCGCGCGCACGAGATAGAGCGCGAGCTCCGCCATGTCCTCCTCGGTCTGTGGCACGCCCTGGGGAATGTAGCCTTCGACGAAGCGTGCGTAGACCTGCTCCGGCGTCTCCCCCGGCTCCGCGAAGGCGTCGTTGAGCATGGTCCACATCTGCGTGCCCACGATGCCGGGGCAGATGCAGTTCACCGTGATATCCTCGCGCGCAACCTCCTTGGCGAGCGCGTTCGAGAAGCCGATGACCGCGAACTTGGACGCGCAGTAGTGCGAGAGGGTCGCCGTGCCGAACTTTCCCGCCACCGAAGAGATGTTGATGATCCGCCCGCCGCCCCCTTGCGCGCGCATCTGGATGACCGCCGCCTGGTTCACCAGGAACGTGCCCTTGGCGTTCACGTCCATGATGTTGTCCCACTCCGCCTCGGTCATGTCGGCGATCGGGCGGGCGGTGATCACGCCGGCGGCGTTCACCACGACATCGACGCGGCCGAAGCGCTCGACCGTCTGTGCGAACATGGCCTCGACCGCAGCGGCGTCGGCCACGTCCGCATCGATGGCAATGGCGTCGCCGCCGATCTCGTCCGCCACGGCCTGCGCCGCGGAGTAGCCGCCGATGTGCTTCGTCTCGTACTGATTGTCGGCGGTCGGCGCATGCTCCAGCCCGTTGAGGGCGAGCTTCATGCCCTCCCGCCCGAATAGCTGCGCGATACCCTTGCCGATGCCGGTGCCGCCACCGGTGATGAGTGCAACCTTCCCTGTTACGTCGGACATGGTCCCAAAACTCCGTCGTCGATCCATGCGGATAGTGCCACGCATCACCCCGCAACGCTGCCGTTGACTGGCCAGAGTCCTGTGGCATACTCCCGGCGGCGCGCTGGCCGGCGAGAGCCGAATGAGGCCGCGCGCCGTTTTGTCACATCCTATCGTCGTGAGCGAAATGAGAACCTTCTCGGCAACGCCTGCCACAATCGAGAAGAAGTGGATGCTGGTGGACGCCGAGGATCTCGTCCTCGGCCGGCTCGCCAGCATCGTCGCGACCCGTCTGCGCGGCAAGCACAAGCCGAGCTACACCCCGCACATGGATTGCGGCGACAACATCATCATCGTCAATGCAGGGAAGGTGCGGCTCACCGGGCGCAAGCGGGAAGACAAGGTCTACCATCACCACACCGGGTATCCCGGCGGCCTCAAGACCCGCACGGTCGGGCGCATCCTCGGCGGCAAGCGGCCCGAGGAGGTGGTGATCAAGGCGGTGCAACGGATGATCCCCAAGGGCCCCCTAGGCCGCCGGCAGATGTCGAACCTCAAGGTCTACCCCGGCCCGGACCATCCGCACGAGGCGCAGCAGCCCGAGCCTCTCGACATCGCCGCGATGAATCCGAAGAACGCGAGGAGCACGCTCCGTGGCTGACGAGCCGAAGACTCTGACCAGCCTTGCCGAGCTCGGCGAGGTCGCCCGGCCCGACGCCGACATCGAGCCCGAGCCGCAGATCGACCGCCTGGGCCGAACCTATTCGACCGGCAAGCGCAAGGACGCCGTGGCGCGCGTGTGGCTGCGGCCCGGCATCGGCACGATCACGGTCAACAAGCGCTCGGTGGAAGATTACTTTGCGCGCCCAGCGCTCAGGATGATCATCAACCAGCCAGCGGAACTGGTCGGGCGCCGCACCCAGTACGACGTCATTTGCACGGTCAAGGGCGGCGGCCTCTCCGGCCAAGCCGGGGCGCTGCGGCACGGCATCAGCCGGGCGCTCGCGGCGCGCGAGCCGGAGCTGCGCAAGATGCTCAAGTCCGGCGGCTTCCTCACCCGGGACAGCCGCGTCGTGGAGCGCAAGAAGTACGGCAAGCGCAAGGCCCGCCGCAGCTTCCAGTTCTCGAAACGCTGAGTTTGGCGTTGCCGGCGCGCCTGTTCCTCCGGCTCCTGCGATCGCAATAGGCTACCCATGGGCCCCTCCTCCTCAGGCACGGGCAACACCGCGCGCGTTGGCGTGCTCGGCGCGAGCGGCTATACCGGCGGCGAGCTGCTGCGCCTGCTGGCGCGCCACGACGGCTTCTCGGTTGGCCTGCTGACCGCCGAGCGCCGCGCAGGCCAGAGCCTGGGCGCGGTCTTTCCCCATCTCGACTGCGCGGGCTTTCCCGACCTTATCAAGATCGAGGATGCCGCTTGGGACTCGCTCGACGCGGTCTTCTGCTGCCTGCCCCACGGCACCACGCAGGAGGTCGTTGACGCCCTCCCCGAGCACCTGAAGGTGGTGGACCTTTCGGCCGACTTCCGGCTATCGGACCCCGAGGTCTACGCGGAATGGTATGGGCGTGCGCATGGCGCCGTGGCGCTGCAGGCGGAGGCGGTCTATGGGCTGACCGAGCTTGCGCGCGATGAAGTCAGGGGTGCCCGCCTCGTGGCGAACCCCGGCTGCTACCCGACCTCCGCGCAGTTGCCGCTCGCGCCGCTGCTCGAAGACGGGCTGATCGAGAGCGACGACATCATCATCGATGCCAAGTCGGGGGTCTCCGGCGCGGGGCGCGAGGCCAAGCAGGCGAGCCTCTTCGCCGAGGTCGGCGAGGGCGTGAACGCATACGGTATCGCCGCCCACCGCCACGCGCCCGAGATCGAGCAGGGACTCTCGGCGGCGGCCGGTGCGCCGGTGCGGGTCAACTTCACGCCCCACCTCATGCCGATGAACCGGGGCATTCTGGCGACAATTTACGTGCGCTGCCGCGCGGGTGCCGACGCCCTGCGCGGGGCCCTGTCCGCGCGCTACGCGGACGAGCCGTTCGTGCGCGTGTTGCCTGCGGGCACTGCGCCGGCGACGCGACACGTGCGGGGCTCCAACCACTGCCTCATCGGGGTCTTCGACGACCGGATCGAGGGACGCGCCATCCTGATCTCCGCCATCGACAATCTGGTCAAGGGCGCCTCGGGCCAGGCGATCCAGAACATGAACCTGATGCACGCCCTGCCGGAGACGACGGGGCTGGAACAGGCGCCGCTCTTCCCCTGAGGAGGCGGGAGCCCATGTCCGCCGGTCTGCTGCTCCCCTATCACCACCGCTGGCCTCAGGTAGCGCCGAACGCCTTTGTCGCCGCCGGCAGTTCCGTGATCGGCGACGTCATCATGGGGGCGGAGTCGAGCATCTGGTTCAACTGCGTTCTCAGGGGTGACGTGAACTACATCCGCGTCGGCGCGCGCAGCAATGTCCAGGACGGCACAATTATCCACACCGCCACGGCAGACGGCCCCACGCTCATCGGAGAAGACGTGGTCGTGGGTCACATGTGCCTGCTGCACGCCTGCATCCTGGAAGACGCCTGCATGATCGGCATGGGCGCCACGGTGATGGACTTCGCGGTTGTGGAGTCCGGCGCCTGGGTCGCCGCCGGCGCGCTGGTAACGCCGGGCAAGCGGGTCAAGAGTGGCGAGATGTGGATGGGCCGGCCCGCGAAGGCGGTGCGCATGGTGAGCAACGCCGAGCGCGAGACCATCACCACCATCGCCCGGCGCTACGCCAACCGCGCGGGCGAGTACCGCGTCGCGTCAGGCCCGCCGCAGCGGGCGACCGCGGCTACCCCGCCAAGACGTAGGCGCCCGGCGCGTCCTCAATCGGCCTGAGCGCGCCGTCGCCGGGCACCCGCGCCGGCACCTTCCTGCCGCCGGCCCGGCGGCGCTGCCAGGCATGCCAGTCGTTCCACCACGAGCCTTCGTGGTGCTCGGCGGCGGTGAGCCAGGTGTCGGCGTCCTGCGCCTCGACGACCGGCCCGGTCCAGTAGCCGTACTTGCCGGCCGCCGGCGGGTTGATGATGCCGGCTATATGACCGGAGGCGCCGAGGACGAAGCGGCGTTGCCCCCGGTAGAGCCCGCAGGCCGCGAAGCAGGACTGCCACGGCGCGATGTGATCCTCCCGCGTCGCCACGATGTATGTCGGAACGTCGATGCGGCCGAGGTCGATGGGCACGCCGGCGAGGCTCAGGCCGTCCGGCCGGGCCAGCAGGTTCTCCCGGTACATCTTGCGCAGGTAGAAGCCGTGCATCGCCGCCGGCATCCGGGTGGAATCCGCGTTCCAGAAGAGCAGGTCGAAGGGCAGCGGCTCGCGGCCGAGCAAGTAGTTGTTGACGACGAATGACCAGATCAGGTCGTTGTCGCGCAGCATGTTGAAGGTCGTCGCCATGTGGCGGCCGTCGAGATAGCCCTTCTCCGCCATCGTGGCTTCCAGCGACTCGAGCTGGGCATCGTCGATGAAGACTCCGAGCTCGCCGGGCTCGGCGAAATCGACGAGGGAGGCGAAGAAGGTCGCGCTCCTGATTCGCTTGTCGCCCCGCGTCGCGAGATAGGCCAGGGTCGCCGCCGTCAGCGTGCCGCCCAGGCAATAGCCGATCGCCGCGACATCGCGCTCGCCCGTCGCCTGTTCGACGGCATCGAGCGCCGCGAGTGGGCCCTCGACCATGTAGTCCTCGAAGGCCTTCTCGGCGAGCGCTTCGTCAGGGTTGACCCAGGAAATGACGAAGACCGTGTAACCCTTTGAAATCGCCCACTTCACAAAGGAATTCTTCGGCCTGAGATCGAGCACGTAGTACTTGTTGATCCAGGGCGGCACGATCAGGAGCGGCCGGCGAAACGCCGTCTCCGTGCTCGGCGCGTACTGGATCAGTTGCATGAGCTCGTTCTGGAAAACGACCTTGCCGGGCGTCGTCGCGATGGTCTCCCCCAGGGTGAAATGGCTCTCGTCCGTCATGCGGGGCGAGAACCGGCCCTCGTTCCGCTCCAGATCGTCGAGCACGTTGCGCAGGCCCTTTAGCAAGTTCTCGCCCTTGGTCTCGGCGGTCTCCTTCAGTGCCGCGGGGTTGGTGGCGAGGAAGTTGGTCGGCGCCAGCGCATCGACGAATTGGCGCGTGTAGAAGGCGAGCTTTGCGGCGTCCTTCTCGTCGAGGCCGCTCAGGTTCCCCACCGCCGACTGCACGCAGGCGGCGGTCAGCAGGTACGACTGCTTGAGATGATCGAAGACCCAGCTCTCGGTCCAGGCGGGATCGCGAAAACGTCGGTCGTCGGGCCCGGGCGCGGCCACCGGCTCAGCCGGTTCTTCGCCTTGTAGACGTTGCGCGCCCTGCTGCCATAGCCTGAGGTAGCCGTCCCACCACTTCATCTGCGCGTCGATCAGTGGAGACGGATTGTCCGCCAGGCTCCGCGCCATCGCCCCCAGGGCAGCGCTCAGGTTGAGCGGGTCGGAAGCCGCCCCGGCACCCGTCGCACCCTGCCCGCTGAGGAAGCGCGCTGCGATCCGCTGGCTCTGCTCCGCAATGGCGGCGAAGTGGGCGGCTGTGTTGTGTTCCGCCGCGTCTGCGGCGGGCGAGTCGTCAGGCATTGTGAGCCTTATCCGTGTGGAGTGGTTTGGCGGGTGCGCCCATCGGCCGCCGCCCGCCAATGCGAATGATCGGAATTGAGTATATGCTACTCACGAGTCGGACCGTGCTCAATGCCGGCGACCGCAGGCCAGCGCCAGCCAACCAGGAGAATGCCCCATGCACGATTCCCAGGGCCAACAGACGATTGAACCCGCGCTCAGGCGGCAGCGGATGCGGCCACTCGCGCTCCTCGCGATCGGCCCGATCGCACTCGGCCTCCTCGTCACCGGATGCACGGCGATCGAGGACACGACCGACTACATCGGCGACCTGTTCAGCCACGTCGAGGACGACGACGAGATTTTCGGCAGCGACGACGTCTCCGGCGGCGACGAGCCCTATCGTTCCGTCAGCGAGGTGCCGAGCGAAGCGCCGCCCGTCTCGACCGAGGAAGAGCGCCTTCGGCTGACGGCCGGCCTGGTCGCGGATCGCGAGAAGGCGCAGTACACGGCCGAGGAGCTCCGCGCGCGCGTGGAGGAGGAAGAGCCGTTCGCACAGGTTCGCGCCGTGTATCAGCCGGTGGAGGAGTAGACGGAGCCTGCTCTGACCGCCGCCGGCTCGCGCCACCACCCGCCTCGCGGCCGGCTCGCCGAGGCCCCTATCCCGTCGTGACCCATCGCTTTCACGGTTTGCCGGGCGGCCGGGGATCGGCCGGCTGCGCTCACCCCACGCCACGGACCAGCTCGAAAGAAGAACGACTCTATGCCTGAGCCGCTAAGAATCGGCATCGCCGGGCTCGGCACGGTCGGCTGCGGCGTGCTCGCGCTGCTGCGCGACAATGCCCCGCTGCTGGTGCAACGCACCGGCCGGCCGATCGAGGTGGTCGCGGTCTCCGCCCGCGACAAGGGAAAGGATCGCGGGATTGCGCTTGACGGGCTCGACTGGCGGGACGACGCCGGGGAGCTCGCCGCCCACCCCGCCGTCGATGTCGTGGTCGAGCTGATCGGCGGCTCCGAGGGCACCGCGCGCGCTCTCTGCGAGGCCGCCTTCGCCAACGGCAAGCACCTGGTGACCGCCAACAAGGCCCTGCTCGCCCATCACGGGGCGGCGCTGGCGGAAGCCGCCCGGCGGGCGGACCGCCACCTCGGCTACGAGGCCGCGGTCGCTGGCGGAATCCCCATCGTCAAGGCGCTGCGCGAGGGCCTCGCGGGCAATCGGATCGGCGGCGTCTACGGCATCCTGAACGGCACCTGCAACTACATCATGACGGCGATGCACGAATCGGTGCAGGCCGGCCAGGCGCGGGATTTCGACTCCGTGCTTCAGGAGGCGCAGGGGCTCGGTTACGCCGAGGCCGATCCTTCGACCGATATCGACGGCATCGATGCCGCCCACAAGCTCGCGATCCTCACCAGCGTCGTGTTCGGCTGCCCGGTGGACTTCGACGCCGTGCACGTCGAGGGCATCCGCCACGTCAGCGCGCTCGACATCGGCTTCGCCATCGAGCTCGGCTACCGGGTCAAGCTCTTAGGAATCGCCCGCGCCGACGAAGCGGCGATCACCCAGCGAGTGCACCCTTGCATGATCCGCGAGACGGCGCCCATCGCCCGCGTCGACGGTGTGTTCAACGCCGTGGTGGCGGAGGGTGACCGAATCGGCAGCGCGCTATTCGAAGGCCCTGGCGCCGGCGCCGGCCCGACCGCATCGGCCGTGGTCGCCGACCTCGTGGACATCGCCCGCGGCCAGATCATGCCGGCCTTTCCCGCCGCAGCGGCGAGCACGCTCCGGGCGGCGGCGCGGCCCATGGACCACCACGTCGGCGCCTACTACATTCGCCTGATGGTGGTGGACAAGCCGGGTGTGATCGCCGGCATCGCTGCCTGCCTGCGCGACGAGCAGGTCTCCGTGGAGGCCATGCTGCAGCGCGGACGGAACCCCGGTGAGCTGGTCCCCGTGGTGCTTACCACCCACGAGGCGCAGGAGGCGGCGGTGGTGAGCGCGCTCGCTGCGATCGACCGCCTCGACACGGTGCTGGAGCCACCACGCATGATCCGGATCGAGGCTTTCTAGAGGTTGCCCATGGCTGAGGAGGCGATCTCCCTCGACCGGAACCTGGCGCTGGATGCTGTGCGCGTGACCGAGGCCGCGGCCCGCGCGGCGGCACGCCTGATCGGCCGCGGCGACGAGATGGCCGCCGATCAGGCCGCCGTCGATGCCATGCGGCGCGGCCTTAACGCGCTCGACATCGACGGCACCGTGGTGATCGGCGAAGGCGAGCGGGACGAGGCGCCGATGCTCTTCATCGGCGAGACCGTCGGCACCGGCAAGGGCCCCAGCCTCGATGTCGCGCTCGACCCGCTCGAAGGCACGACGATCTGCGCCACCGGCGGCCCCAACGCGCTCGCCGTGCTGGCCATGGCGGAGAAAGGCGGCTTCCTCGCCGCGCCCGACACCTACATGGACAAGATCGCCGTCGGCGACGGGCTGCCGGACGAGCTGGTCGATCTCGACGACCCGCCGGCCACGACGCTGGCCAAGCTCGCCAAGGCGAAGGACTGCGATGTCAACGAGCTCACCGTCCTGATCCTGGACCGGCCCCGGCATGAGGAGCTGATTGCCAAGGTGCGCGAGACCAGTGCCCGCATCCAGCTGATCCGGGACGGCGACGTCGCCGGCGTGATCGCGACCACACGGCTCAACCGCACCGTCGACATCTACATGGGGATCGGCGGCGCACCCGAGGGGGTGCTCGCCGCCGCGGCGCTCCGCTGCATCGGCGGCCAGATGATGGGCCGCCTCGTCTTCCGCAACGACGACGAGAAGAAGCGCGCGCGGGCGATGGGCGTCACCGATCTCAAGCGCAAATACAGCCTGCACGAACTTGCCGGCGGCGAGGTGATGTTCTGTGCGACGGGAGTCACCGACGGCGCCATGCTGCGCGGAGTCTCGCGCCTCCCCCACGGTGCGCGCACCAGCTCGGTGGTGATGCGCTCGCGCACCGGCACCTTGCGCATGATCGAGGCCGAGCACGATTTCTCCCGCGCGCCCGAACGCATCGGCGCGTGATGAGGCTGGACCGCGACTCCCCCACCTCTCCCTGTCCCTCTCCCAACCTGTTCATTTCCCTCAATCGCCGGGCGCTCGCTCCGCTCGCTTGGCTACGCGCATGCGCGCGCGGCGCAGTCGCGCCGTCCGGGCCTACGGCCCGGGAGGGCGGAGAAGGGACTACATTGCAGCCGCCCGTCTCTCCCTCTCCTCCCCTCGGGGAGGAGAGGGTTGGGGTGAGGAGGGGGCACGTGCTCCCCTCCTTCACGGCGTAGAGCGAGGCGATGAACGACGGGGCGGCGATGCTCGGGGTCGAGCGGTCGCTGCTCGGCAAGCGCTGGCGTTCAAGGCTTGAAGACTCGATGACGGGCCTCACCCTCGCCCAGGCCATCGAGGTGCCGGAGCTGGTCGGCCGCGTGCTCGCTGCCCGCGGCATCGCGGCGGAAGACGCGCCGGACTACCTCGACCCGACGCTCCGCCGGCTCCTGCCCGACCCGCTTCACTTGCTGGACATGGAGAGGGCCATCGCGCGGCTCGCGGGCGCACTGGAGGCGGGCGAGAAGATCGCGATCTTCGGCGACTACGACGTGGATGGCGCGACCTCGGCCGCGCTGCTCAGCAGATTCTTCGAGGCCGTGGCCGAGACGCCGACCATCTACATCCCCGATCGCCTGCGCGAGGGCTACGGCCCGAACGCCGCCGCCATGCGCATGCTGGCAGCGCAGGACGTGCGCGTGGTTATCACGGTGGATTGCGGTATCAGCGCCTTCGACGCACTTGCGGACGCCGCCGACGCCGGGCTCGACGTGATCGTGGTGGACCACCACGTGGCCGAGGCGCGACTGCCCGGGGCCTGCGCCGTGATCGACCCCAACCGTCTGGACGACGCGAGCACCCACCGCCAGCTCGCCGCCGTGGGCGTGGCCTTCCTGCTTGTCGTCGGGCTCAACCGGCACCTGCGCGAGACGGGCTGGTACCGCGAGCGCGCGGAGCCCGACCTGCTGCAATGGCTCGACCTGGTGGCGCTCGGCACGGTCTGCGACGTGGTGCCGCTCACCGGCGTCAACCGCGCCTTCGTGCGCCAGGGCCTTACGATGATGCGGCAGCGCCGCAACGTGGGGCTGAGGGCGCTCGGCGACGTCGCCGGGCTGGAGGAACCGCCGGGGGTCTATCACCTGGGCTTCATCCTGGGCCCCCGCGTCAACGCCGGTGGCCGGGTGGGCGAGGCCAGTCTGGGCGCGCGCCTGCTGACCACGGAGGACGACGACAAGGCACGCGAGATCGCCCGGCACCTCGATGCCCTCAACCGCGAGCGCCAGGCCATCGAGCAGGCGGTGCTGGAGGAGGCCGTCGAGCAGGTCGAGACGGCAGGCGACGGCGCGACGGCGTCGGCGCCCCTGGTCCTCGTGCACGACGAGCGCTGGCACGCCGGCGTGATCGGCATCGTCGCGAGCCGGCTGAAGGAGCGCTACAACCGGCCGGCCGTCGTCGTCGCCTGGGAGGACGGCGCGGGAGGCGTCGGCAAGGCGTCGTGCCGCTCGGTGCCGGGCGTCGATATCGGTGCGGCGATCACCGCCGCGCGGCAGGCGGAGCTACTGGTCAACGGCGGCGGCCATCCGATGGCGGCGGGCTTTACGGTCGAGAAGGCGAAGCTCTCACCGCTCCAGGAATTCCTGCGTCACCGCCTGGGCGCGGATGCAGACGAGGCCGCCCACGCGCCGACCCTCGGACTCGACGGCGCGCTCGGCGTCGAGGGCGCGACGGCGGACCTGCTGGAGATGCTGGAGGCCGCCGGCCCCTACGGCGCCGGCAACCCGGAGCCCCGCTTCGCCGTCGCCGGCGCCCAGCTGCTGCGCGCCGATATCGTGGGCCGGGGCCACGTGCGCTGCCAGCTTGCGGGCCGCTCGGGCAAGCGGCTCAAGGGCATCGCCTTCCGCGCCGCCGACAACGCCTTGGGCCACGCGCTCCTGGCCGGCGCGGAGCACCCCTTCCACATCGCGGGCCGGCTCCGCCTCGACCGCCGGCGGGGCACTCGCGCGGTCGAGCTGCACATCGACGACGGCGCCCCCGCCCCGCCGCCCGACGGCCCTTGATCGCCCTTGATTCCGAGGCGCCCCGCGCGCTACATGGCGCGGCCCATGGCAATGACCCCTTCGTCTAGAGGTTAGGACACCACTCTTTCAAGGTGGAGACACGGGTTCAATTCCCGTAGGGGTCACCATCGTCATCCACCCGCCCCTTCCCGCCGCGCCCGCTTGGCGATGAGGTCGAGCCAGGCGTCGCCGACGCGGTAGCAGAAGTCGTGCGAGGCGTAGTGGTGCAGCTGCAGCTGGTGCGGCAGCGCCTCGGGCAGCGTCGGATAGAGGGTGGGCACGATCTCGTCGGAGATCGAGACCCAGTGGGTCATCATCTCCGGCGTCACCTCGAAATGGGGCTGGAAGGAATAGGTTGCGGCCCCGATGCGGAAGGCCTGGTTGGGCACCGCGTCGCCCACCATGAGCCGGGTCGCGCCTTCGGGCAGGTCGAAGGTCTGGCTGTGGAACTCGGCGAGGTGGACGGGGTTGTCGAAGGACTGGCCGAGCAGCGGGTCGGTCTCCGCCGCCTCGGTCAGCCGGATCGGCACGAAGCCCACCTCGGGCACCGCCATGTCGTAGCAGCGCGCGCCGAAGGCGCGCGCGACGATCTGCGAGCCCAGGCAGACGCCGAGCACGGGCTTCTCCGCTTGCGTGAAGCGCCGCACCAGCGCCGCCGCATCCTCGAGCCAGGGGTGCTCCTCCACGTGGCCCGCGTGCATGGCGCCGCCCATGAGAAGGAAGCCGTCGTAGCCTGAGTCGTCCCTGGGCAGCCGGTCGTCGGCATTGAGGTGCGGCATGCAGGCCTCGAAGCGCGCGCCGCGCCTTGCCGCGGGCTCCTCCAGATAGCCCGGCCCGGAATTGTCGTGATTCTGCAGGAGAAGGATACGCACCGCCGCTCAGCCCCCGCGCCAGAAGCGCTTGAAACTCTCGACCGTCACATCGGGGCCGCGGCAGAAGTCGACGATCGCCTGCTCCTTCTTGGTGACCTCGGCAGCCGCCTCCAGGATCTGCGGCACGTGTTCGGGGGACACGGCGACGGCGCCGTTCACGTCCGCATGAATGAGCGTGTCGGTTCGGGCGTAGAGCCCTGCGACATTGACCTCGCAGTCGAAATCCGCGCGGTGGAAGCCTGCGCGGTTGGGCGCGATGCCGCCGCAGAGCACCCGGAAGCCCTCGGCCATGCCGGCCACGTCGCGCACGGCGCCGTTGGTGAGGAGGCCGATGCAGCCGAGCACGCTGTGCATGAAGCTCATCACCTCGCCGAAGATCGCGTTTGTGGCGGCATGGGGCGTGTCGCCGTCCTGCACCACGACGATGCGGGGCTCGGGACCGGCGGCGACGTAGTCGAACCAGGCGAGGTCCTGTGCCTTCTCGGCCTCGGCATCGAGGGCGCCCGGCTCCACCGTGCGGTAGATCGTGGTGCGCGCGAAGCCCACCATGGGCGGCAGGTCAGGGCGCGCGCAGTGGAGCGTCATCTTGGTCGAGCGGCCCGCCGCCTCCGGCGCGATGGCGAGCAACGCGTTGCAGATGGTGGGCGTGTCGTAGCGGCCGAGCGCTGCGAGATCGATGTCGTGTGCGGTCATGCGGTCCTCCCCGCCCCCTCTTAGCCGCCGCACCGCCCGCTGACAATGCGTGCGGCCTTGCGCGCGGCACCACCCGCCGCCACCATCGGGCAAACGGAAGGGTGACGCGCATGAGCATCAGGATCGAGTGCATCCTCGACTGCGGAAACCATCTGGGCGAAGGCCCGGTGTGGGACGTGGACGAAGGCCGGCTCTACTGGGTGGACGGCACCGGCCGCCGGGTCGGCAAGCCCGAGCTTTGGCGCATGGACCCGCGCACGGGCAAGGTCGAGAACTGGACCCTCGGCGAGCACGACATCGGCGCCATGGCGCTCCGGGCCGGCGGCGGCGCGGTGATGGCGCTCGACGACGGATTCTACTTCTTCGACTACGACAAGGCGGAGATGGAACTGATTACCAAGGTCGACGAAGACCAGCCGCGCACCCGGCTCAATGACGGCAAGTGCGACCGGCGCGGGCGCTTCTTTGCCGGCGGCATGGACGACAAGGAGGAGCTCACCATCTGCGGCCTCTGGCGGCTCGACCCCGATCTCAGCGTCACCAAGGTGGACGGCGGCATCATCTGCACCAACGGCCCGTGCTGGAGCCCGGACGACAAGACCTTCTACCTGGCCGACAGCTTCCAGGACGAGTTCTGGGCCTTCGACTACGACATCGAGACGGGCTCGCTCTCCAACAAGCGGGTGTTCGCCTCGACCAAGGAGGACGCGGGCGTGGCCGACGGCTCGACGGTGGACGAGGAGGGCTGCCTCTGGAACGCGCAGGTGATCGGCGGCGAGCTGGTGCGCTACGCGCCGGACGGCTCGGTGGAGCGCCGCATCGGGATGCCGGTGAAGAACGTCACCAGCGTGATGTTCGGCGGCGACGACCTCGACGTGCTCTACGTCACCTCCATGGCCCGCGTGCAGCACCCGGCGGTGCACGACATGTTCGCGGTGGAGGCCAAGCCGCAGTTCCTCGCCGGCGGCCTGTTCGCAGTCACCGGCCTCGGCATCAGGGGCATTCCCGAGCCGCGGTTTGCGGGGTGAGTTGTCCGACCGTGCACATCCCCGAGGAAACTATCGACCGGTCGAACGCCTCTGAAGGAGTAGCAGTCAAGACGGCTTCGCAGAGCGATCCCTTAGAGGCGCCCAAGAGGCCCTACGAACTCGCCGACTTGTTGAGCCGCATTACCGACGACAACTTGCATCCCGAGCGAGACACCGGCGAGCCACAGGGCAATGAGCATTGGTAGAAATTTGGCTTGTCCCAAACACGGGATTCGCCGTGTAGCCTGCCTAATCGTCGCAAGTTAGTCGCAACTAGGCGCGAAGGCGCCGCCTCAGGTCTTGCGGATGAAGTTGTCGGCGTAGGACTTGGGCCGGACGGGGCGCGACTGCGGCTCGTCCACCACATAGGCGAGGCCCTTGCGCTTGGCGTAGGCGATCGCCTGCTGCTTGGTCGCGAAGCTCAGCGTGATCTGCTGGGTGGTGTCGTCGGAGCCGGTCCAGCCCATGAGGCTGTCTACCGCGCGCTGGCCGCGCGGCGCGTGCTCAAGCACCCAACGGTTGGTCTTCGCCCGGCCCGACTGAGTCGCCGTCTTCGCCGGCCTGTAGATGCGCACCTCCATCGCCCGCTCATAGCGCGGCCGCGCGATGGCGGCAAGCCTTAGCCGGTCTAATCATTTCCCTCAGTCGCCGGGCGCTCGCTCCGCTCGCTTGGCTACGCGCCAAAGGCGCGGCGCGCGGTCGCGCGCTCCGGACCTGCGGTCCGGCACTCATAACAGCAGACACCTCGTGGGCCGGTCGCGTCGTCCGGGCCTGGCGGCCCGGGATTGGGGCAGCCTAGGCCGAGGCGCTGGGGCGCTCGCCGACTTCGGCGAACCAGCGGGCGACGTTGGGGCAGTCCTCGGGAATCTCGATCTCGGCGCGCTTGGCGAAGTCGATGGTCACGAAGGCCGTGATGTCGGCGATGGAGAACCGGTCGCCGGCGAGATGGCTGCTCTCGGCAAGCCGGCGGTCGAGCTTGGCGAAGAAGCGCCCCATGGACTGCTTGCCCCGCTCGACCAGCGCCGGGATCTGGGGCACCCCACCCGTCACGCCGGCCAGTCCGCGGCCCTCGAACATCGGCGCGCTGTTTCGCACCGCGTCGACGGCGGCGAGATAGCCCTCAAGCTCCGCCTGCCGGTTCCACATCTCGATGACCGCCTTCTCCTTGGCGTCCCTGCCCATCAGGTTGGGCTCGGGCCGGGTCTCCTCCAGATAGCGGCAGATTGCCACCGATTCGCCGATGCTGGTGCCGTCGTCGAGTACCAGGGTGGGCACCACGCAGTTGGGGTTCACGGCGCGGTACTCGTCGGTGAACTGCTGACGCTCGCGGGTGTTGATCTGGACGGAGGGAATCTCGATCCCCTTCTCGGCGATGAACATGCGCACCCGGCGCGGGCCGGGCGCGAGCGAGAATTCGTAGAGCTTCATGGCGTAGGTTCTCCCTGGGTGGCGCCTCGTCCTCGCTGAGGTGCATGCTGAGCTGCGCGCCGACCTCGACGATCCGGTCGGTGGTGGGTGCCTCGATCGCCATGGACTGCCCTCCCCTCGCCGCTCGACCGGAAGCCGGTTCTTTCATAAATTCTTCAATATAATCAGCAAGTTATGTGAAATTGGGTTCGTTTTGTAATTTTCGGACTTTCACCGCCGCAAGCCTCCGCCCTAGGCCGTCGCTTCCACCGCAGGCGTGCCGTAGAGCTGGCGGGCGCGGACCTCGAAGGCGCGGACCATGCGGTCCACGGCATCGGCGAAAAGGGCGCCCATGACGCGCCTGAGCAGCCTGGAGCGGAACTCGAAATCGACGAAAAAGTCCACCTCGCAGCCGTCCGTGCGCTCCCTGAAGCGCCAGCGGTTGACCATGTAGTGGAATGGCCCGTGGGTGTGGTTCACCTCGATCCGGTGCTCGTCGCGGTGAAGCTGCATCCGCGAGCCGAAGCGCTCGCGGAGCATCATGAAGCCGATCAGCATGTCGGCCTCGACGATGCCGGGCTCGCCGACCTCCCGCTTTGTTACCCGCGTGCCGAGGCACCAAGGCAGGAACTCGGGGTAGTACTCGACCTCGGCCACCAGATCGAACATCTGGTCCGAGCTGTAGGGCATGAAGCGGCGCTCGACGTGCTGCGGCATGGGCGCGCCTTCAGGCGCTGGCGGGGGGAGCGCCCGCGTCGGCGGCGAGCTTGGCCTCTCGGTTAGCCCGCAGGGTCTGGAAATCGTCGCCGGCATGGTAGGAGGAGCGCGTGAGCGGCGAAGACGACACCATCAAAAAACCCTTGGCGTAGGCCAGCCGCTCGTACTCGGCGAACTCGTCCGGCGTGACGTAGCGCATCACCTCGTGGTGACGCTCGGTCGGGCGCAGGTACTGGCCGACGGTCAGGAAATCCACGTCGGCCGAGCGCAGATCGTCCATCACCTGGAGGATCTCGCGGCGCTCCTCGCCGAGGCCCACCATGACGCCGGACTTGGTGAAGATCGAAGGATCGCGGCGCTTCACCGTGTCCAGAAGGCGGAGCGAGTGGTAGTAGCGCGCGCCGGGGCGCACCTCCGTGTAGAGGCGCGGCACCGTCTCCAGATTATGGTTGTAGACGTCGGGCTTCGCGTCGGTCACCGCCTCGATGGCGCCCGGCTTGTTGCGAAAATCGGGCGTCAGCACCTCGATGGTGGTCTCCGGCGCGGTCTCGCGCAGCCGCTCGATACAGCGCACGAACTGGAAGGCGCCGCCGTCGTCGAGATCGTCCCGGTCGACCGAGGTGATGACCACATGGTCCAGGCCGAGGGAGCCCACCGCTTGCGCGAGCTCGTCCGGCTCGTGCGGGTCGAGCTGATCGGGCCGGCCGGTCGCGATGTTGCAGAAGGCGCAAGCGCGGGTGCAGACCGAGCCCAAGATCATCACCGTCGCGTGGCCCTTGGCCCAGCACTCGCCGATGTTGGGGCACGCCGCTTCCTCGCACACGGTGTTGAGCTGGTGCGTTCGCATCAGCTTCCGCGTCGCGTTGTATTCTGTCGAGGTGGGGGCTTTGACCCGGAGCCAGCGCGGCTTGGGCTCGCGGTCGCTACGCGACTTCAGCGGTGTGACCTGCGACTCAGCCATCGGCGGCTCCTCGGCTTCCCGCCTAGATGTGGATGACGCGCCCATAGGCGTCAAGCACCGATTCGTGCATCGCCTCGGATAATGTCGGGTGCGGGAAGATCGTCTCGACAAGGTCCGCCTCGGTGCACTCCAGCGAGCGGGCGACCGTGTAGCCCTGGATCAGCTCGGTCACCTCGGTGCCGATCATATGGGCGCCGAGCAGCTCGCCGGTGGTCTCGTCGAACACGGTCTTGACCATGCCCTCGGGCTCGCCGAGCGCGATGGCCTTGCCGTTGCCGATGAAGGGGAAGCGTCCGACCCGCACGGCATGCCCCGCCTCCTTGGCGGCAGCTTCGGTGAGACCGACCGAAGCGACCTGGGGCCGGCAGTAGGTGCAGGCCGGCACGCGGCTGGCATCCAATGGATGCACGCCGTCTGCGCCCGCGATCTTCTCCACGCAGAGCACGCCTTCGTGGCTGGCCTTGTGGGCGAGCCAGGGCGGGCCGGTGACATCGCCGATGGCGTAGACGCCGGGCTCGCCCGTCGCCATCCAGGGGTCGGTCCGGATGTGGCCTTTCTCGACCACGACGCCGGTGCCCTCCAGCCCGATGTCCTCGACGTTGCCGACGATGCCGGCGGCGAGGATCGCACGGTCGAAGGTGGCGTCCTGCGCCTTGCCGTCTGCGGTCTCGATGGCGGCCTGCACCGCGCCGCCGCTCGCGGCGAGGCTGGTCACCCGCGCGCCGGTGTGGATGGTCATGCCTTGCGCTTCGAAGGCCTTGAGGGCGGCGGCCGAGATTTCCTCGTCCTCCACCGGCAGCACGCGCGGCAGGATCTCGACCACGGTGACGGCGCTGCCGAGGTCGGCATAGAAGCTCGCAAACTCCATGCCGATGGCGCCGGCGCCGATCACCAGCAGCGATGCCGGGTGCGCGCGCGGCACCATCGCCTCCTTGTAGGTCCAGATCGTCTCGCCGTCGGGCTCCAACCCTGGCAGCACCCGCGCGCGTGCGCCAGTCGCGAGGATGATGTGGGCGGCGCGGACGGTCTCGGCCGTTCCGTCCTCTTTGGTGACTTCAAGGGCGCCAGGGCCCGCGAGCCGGGCGTGGCCCTCGATGACCGCGATCCCGTTCTTCTTCATCAGGTAGGCGACGCCGCGGGAGAGCTGGTCCGCGACCTTGCGCGAATGGGCGACGACCTTCTCGATATCGACCGAGATGTCGCCGACGCTGATGCCGAAGTCGCCGAGCCGGCCGAGGGTGTGGCGCAGCTCCGAGACCCGGAGCAACGCCTTGGTCGGGATGCAGCCCCAGTTGAGACAGATGCCACCGAGGTGCTCGCGCTCGACCACGGCGGTCTTCAGGCCGAGCTGGCTCGCGCGGATCGCCGCGACATAGCCGCCGGGGCCCGTGCCGACGATGACCACGTCAAAGGACGGATCGGCCATGATGTCCTCCGGTCTGGTATGCGTGAGGGGCCGGCGCGGCCGGCGCGTTAGTCAGAGCACTACTCGACCGTGCCGAATCTCGGCGGCTCGAACCCACCTCCCCCTGTCCCCCTCCCCCCGAAGGGCGGAGGGGGGACGTGGCGGCACCAGCTTGCTCTCCCTCTCCGCCCCTGGGGGCGGAGAGGGCCGGGGTGAGGTGGGGGTTCCTCGGGCCGCACGGCATGCGAAATGAGGGACCGTGCGGCGGCTGGGTACGATCCCGTTCGGTCGGACAGCGCACTAGAGAAGCATGGTGAGAGGGTCTTCGATCAGGCCCTTGAATGCCTGCAGGAACCGGGCGCCGAGCGCGCCGTCGACCACGCGGTGATCGACCGAGAGCGTGCACGACATCACTGTGGCGACGGCAAGCGCGCCGTCCTTGACCACCGGCCGCTGCTCGGCGGTGCCGACGGCGAGGATCATCGACTGCGGCGGGTTGATGATCGCCGCGAACTCCTTGATGCCGTACATGCCGAGGTTGGAGACGCTGAAGGTGCCGCCCTGGTACTCCTCCGGCGCGAGGCCCATCGGCTTGGCGCGGGCGCGGGCGGCGAGCTCCTTCACCTCGGCCGAGATCTCGGCCAGCCCCTTGCCGTCGGCATTGCGCACGATGGGTGTCACCAGCCCGTCCTCGATGGCAACGGCTACCGAGACATCGGCGCTTGCGTATTGGCGGAGCGCACCGTCCACCCACGACGCATTGGCGGCCGGGACCTTGCGCAGCGCCAGCGCCGCGGCGCGGATCACGAAGTCGTTGACCGAGAGGCTGTAGTCGTCCGAGCGCTGGTTGAGCTGCGCGCGGGTCTCCAGCAGCGCGTCGACCGCGCAGTCGACGGTCAGATAGAAGTGCGGGACCTCGCGCTTCGCCTCCTGCAGCCGCTGCGCGATGACCTTGCGCATGGTGCTTGCAGGCGCGTCCTGGTAGGCCGCGGCGGGTGCGACGGGCGCCGCTGCCGGCACCGCGGCGGGTGCAGCAGCAGGTGCCGGTGCCGGAGCGGCAGCCGCAGGCGCGGCCGCTGCAGCGGCGATCGCCGCCTCGACATCGACCTTGACGATGCGCCCGTTTGGGCCGGTGCCGGCGATGGCCTCCAGCACGAGGCCGGCCTGCTTGGCCATCCGGCGCGCCAGCGGGCTTGCGAAAATGCGCGCGCCGGCCTCGCGCTGAGGTGCAGGCGGGGTCGCGCCGTTGCCGCCGGGCGTAGGAGCCGCTGGCGCTGCTGCCGGCGCGGATTCGGCTGCGGCCTCAGCCGCCGGTTCCGCCGGGACGGCGGCGGGTGCTGCGGCCTCTGCGCCTTCGAGCGTGGATGCGTCCTCGCCCTCCTCCAGAATCAACCCGATGACGGCGTTCACCGCCACTCCTTCGGAGCCCGCGGGGGCGACGATCCTGGCAAGAGTGCCTTCGTCGGTCGCCTCCACCTCCATGGTCGCCTTGTCGGTCTCGATCTCGCACAGGATATCGCCGGCCTGGACCGCGTCTCCCTCGTTCTTGAGCCAGCTCGCGACGTTGCCCTCGGTCATCGTCGGCGAGAGGGCCGGCATGAGAATTTGGATCGGCATGACGTCTCCCTAACTTCGGTAGCAGACGCGGCGGACGGCGTCGGCGATTTGGGCCGCGCCGGGCAGCGTGGCGGCTTCGAGATTGGCGGCGTAGGGCATCGGCACGTCTGCGCCCGAGACCCGCGCGACCGGCGCATCGAGCATGTCGAACGCCTGCTCCATGACGAGCGCGGCGACCTCGGCGCCGATGCCGGCGAAGGGCCAGCCCTCCTCCACCGTGACCAGGCGGTTGGTCTTCTCCACCGAGGCCAGCACTGCCGCGCCGTCGAGCGGGCGGAGCGAGCGCAGGTCGATGATTTCGGCCTCGATGCCCTCTGCGGCGAGAGTCTCCGCCGCCTCCAGCGCGCGGCCCACCATGATCGAGAAGGCGGCGACGGTGACATCGCTGCCGGCACGCGCGACCGTGGCCTTGCCGATGGGCACGAGGTGGTCGTTGCCGTCTGGCACCTCGAAGCTCTGGCCGTAGAGCAGCTCGTTCTCCAGGAACACCGCCGGGTTGGGGTCGCGGATGGCGGCCTTCAGCAGCCCCTTGGCGTCGGCCGCCGAATAGGGCGCGATCACCCGCCAGCCCGGCACGTGGGCGAACCAGCTCGCATAGCACTGGGAGTGCTGCGCCGCGACCCGGGCAGCGGCGCCGTTGGGGCCGCGGAACACCACCGGCACCGGCAGCAGGCCCCCCGACATGTAGAGCGTCTTCGCGGCCGAGTTGATCAGATGGTCCATCGCCTGCATGGCGAAGTTGAAGGTCATGAACTCGACGATCGGCTTGAGCCCGCCCATGGCGGCGCCGACGCCGATGCCGGCGAACCCGGCCTCGGTGATGGGCGTGTCAATCACACGGCCCGCGCCGAACTCGTCGAGCAGGCCCTGGCTCACCTTGTAGGCGCCCTGGTACTCCGCGACCTCCTCGCCCATGAGGAAGACGTCGGGGTCGGCCCGCATTTCCTCCGCCATCGCGTCGCGGAGCGCCTCTCGAACGGTCTGCAGAGCCATGTGTCGCGGGTTTCCGGGTGAGCTTCAGGCGTGCGCCACGACGTCGGCCTCGAGAGAGACCGGGGCGGGCTCGGGTGCAGACTGGGCGAAGTCTGCGGCGTCGTTGACGACGGCCTTGATCTCCCGGTCGATCTCTTTGATCGCGTCCTCGTCGGCGTGGCCGCCATCGATCAGGGCCTGGCGCGCCTGCTCGATGGCGTCTCGTTCCTTGCGGACCTTGCTCACCTCCTCGCGGCTCCGGTACTTCGCCGGATCGGACATCGAGTGGCCGCGGTAGCGGTAGGTCATCGCTTCGAGCAGCAGCGGCCCGTTGCCCGCTCGCAGACCCGCGACGGCCTCCTCGGCCGCCTGGTGCACGGCCGCCACGTCCATGCCGTCGACCCGCCCGCCGGGAATGCCGAAGGCGGCGCCGCGCTCGTGCAGCTCCGCCACCGCCGCCGAACGCTCGACCGAAGTGCCCATGGCGTACTGGTTGTTCTCGATCACGAAGAGCACCGGGAGCTGCCAGAGCGCCGCCATGTTGAAGGCCTCGAACACCTGGCCCTGATTGGCCGCGCCGTCGCCGAAATAGGTGACGGAGACGCGATCCGAGGCGCGGTACTTGTGGGCAAAGCCGAGGCCGACGCCGAGCGGCACCTGGGCGCCGACGATGCCGTGGCCGCCGTAGAAGCCGCGCTCGGGCGCGAACAGGTGCATCGAGCCGCCCTTGCCCTTGGAGGAGCCGGCGGCCCGCCCGGTGAGCTCCGCCATGACCTCCTTGGGCGGAACGCCCGCAATCAGCATGTGGGCGTGGCAGCGATAGCCGGTGATGACCGAATCGCCGGGCCCGAGCGCGTACTGGATGCCCGTGACCACCGCCTCCTGCCCGATGTAGAGGTGGCAGAAGCCTCCGATCAACCCCATGCCGTAGAGCTGGCTCGCCTTCTCCTCGAAGCGGCGGAGCAGCAGCATGTCGCGGAAGGCGCGATGCAGCGTCTCCGGCTCCATCGCCGCTGCCTGGGCGGGCGCGGCCCCGCTCCGGGCCCGTTTTCTGGCGGTCGCCATCTCTTCCTCGCCTCCGGTGCCCGCTGCACCCGTTACGTAATCGGCAGGTGCGGAACTTCAAGGCACGCTAGGTCAAACCGGGCACTCTGACAAGGGCAAGGCAAGTACTACTTGCCATAGCAAGCAGTCTGGGCCTTCGTTGAGGATAGCGCTACTCGCCGGGTGCCGGCGCGGGCTGCGTTGGCCCTTCGAGGAACAGCACCTCCTCGTCCGGATGCCCCAGGTTGAGCATCCGACGGGCCTCCTGGTCGAGCAGGTCGAGGTCCAGGCTCTCGGTCCTGAGCTGGGAGACGCGGCGCTCCAGCTTACGCCGCTCCTCGGCGAGCGCAGCCACCTCGGCGCGGGTCCGCTCGACCTCGGCGGAGCGCTCGACCCACCTGAGCAGCCCCCGCTCGCCCTGCACGCTCTGATAGCCCACGTAGAGCAGGCCCAGCGCGCAGGTCAGCAGCACGATGATCGTCCGGTAGCGAACGCGCGCGAATCGCTCGGCCATGATGGGAAGACATCAACGCCGGCGCCGGCGACTGTCAAGACAGCAGTGCCGGCCTAAACGGTCGGACGGCGAGCGCCCGACCGCCGGATTAGGAGGTACGCAGGACCGCGCGGCCGGCGTAGCGGGCGGTGTCGTCCAGCGCCTCCTCGATGCGAATGAGCTGGTTGTACTTGGCGGTGCGGTCGGTGCGCGACGGCGCGCCGGCCTTGATCTGGCCGCATCCGGTCGCGACCGCGAGGTCGGCGATGGTGGTGTCCTCGGTCTCGCCCGAGCGGTGCGACATGACCGCGCCGAAGCCGCTCTGAAGCGCGAGGGAGACCGTCTCCAGGGTCTCCGTGAGCGTGCCCACCTGGTTGACCTTGACCAGGATGGCGTTGGCCGCGCCGTCTGCGATGCCGCGCCCGAGCCGCGCCGCATTGGTGACGAAGAGGTCGTCGCCCACTAGCCGGACGCGCGGGCCCACGGCCGCCGTGAGCGCGGCCCAGCCCGCCCAGTCGTCCTCGGCGAGGCCGTCCTCGATCGAGGCGATGGGATAGCGCGCCACCAGGTCCTCGTAGTAGGCGATCATGCCAGCGGCATCCAGGGTACGGCCCTCGCCTGCGAGCCGGTAGGCGCCATCCCGGTAAAGTTCGCTCGCCGCCGTATCGAGGGCGAGAAAGATGTCCTCGCCGGGCCGGTAGCCCGCCGCCTCGATGGCCTTCATCAGGTGGCCGAGGGCGGCGTCGGTGCTGTCCAGCGCCGGCGCGTAGCCGCCCTCGTCGCCGACGTTGGTGGCGTGGCCGGCATCGGACAGCCGCTTGCCCAGGCCGTGGAAAATCTCGGCCCCCACGCGGATCGCTTCCGCAATGCTGCCGGCGGCGACCGGCATCACCATGAACTCCTGCACGTCGATGTTGTTGTCGGCGTGCGCGCCGCCGTTGAGCACGTTCAGCATGGGCACCGGCAGGAGCCGTGCGTCGAGACCGCCGACATAGCGGAAGAGCGGCTGATCGAGCTCGGCCGCCGAGGCCCTGGCGGCGGCGAGGCTGACGCCCAGGATCGCGTTGGCGCCCAGCCGGGCCTTGTTCTCGGTGCCGTCGAGGGCGTTGAGTGCCGCGTCGATCCGGGCCTGCTCCGAGGACTCCATGCCGCTCAGCGCCGGAAAAATCTCCTCGTTGACCGCGCGCACCGCGTCTTGCACCCCCTTGCCGCCGAATCGCGGCCCGCCGTCGCGCCGCTCCACCGCCTCGTGCGTCCCGGTGGAGGCGCCGGAGGGAACCGCCGCGCGCCCCTCGACCTCGCTCTCCAGCACCACGTCGACCTCGACGGTCGGGTTGCCGCGGCTATCGAGAATCTCCCGCGCCCTGATATCGGTGATCGCACCCATTCTCGGCCTCTTTGATCGGCACCGCGGCCCTTGATAGGGGCCGGGCGCAGGATGGGCAAGGCGCGGCGCGTCTGCCATGATCCGGCGGTCGCAGAATCGGAGGCGGGGATGAAGATTGTGGTGGCGGGCGCCAACGGGCTCACCGGGAGGATCGTGCTCCGGATGCTGGCGGAGGCCGGGCATCAGCCGGTCGCCATGATCCGGGACTTCGCCCAGCGCGAGGAATTGGAGCCGCTGGGAGCGGAATGCCGGATCGGCGATCTGGAAAAGCCGGTGGGCTATGCCGTTCGCGGCTGCCGCGCCGCCATCTTCGCCGCCGGCTCCAGCTCCAAGACCGGGCCGGAAAAGACCATCGACGTGGACCAGAACGGCGCGATGGCCTTCATCGAGACCTGCGTGCGCTTCAACGCTCGCCGCTTCGTCATGCTGAGCTCGATTGCCGTCGACGAGCCGGAGCGCGGGCCCGAGAGCCTGCATCACTATTTCAGGGCCAAGGCGATCGCCGATCGCCAACTGCAGGCGAGCGGCCTGGACTACACGATCGTGCGGCCGGGCTTCCTCACCAACGAGCCCGGCACCGGCGCCATCGCCACCGGCGACGACCTCGGCCCGATTGCCAAGGAGACGCATTCGGTGACCCGCGAGGACGTGGCAAGGGTGCTGGTGGATTGCTTCGCTCTCGACAACACCATCGAGAAGACCTTCGAGATGATCGGGGGCAAGACGCCCATCGCCGACGCGCTCAAGGCGCTTTGAGCGCCTGTCTCACGTCGTCGGCAGCGCCAACGCGAGGCGACCCACCGCCGGGCAGGTTCGACCGGCGGAGCCGCACGATCCTGCCGGCGCCCGCGCCGCAGCCCGCAGAACCGGGATCGCGACGTGCTATCGTCCGAAGGCTAAGAGGCCGTCCGTCAGCGCGGGATATCGACGATGCGCACGAGCACAAACTTTCTGAACGAGCAGGCGTGGCGGTACTTCTGGCACCCGGTGTGCACGGTTGCGGAACTGCGCGCCGCGGCGGCAGACGGGAACCGGCCGCTCGCCGTAACCCTGCTGGGCGAGAGGCTGGCGGTGGCGGAGATCGGGGGCCGCGTTGCAGCGTTCGAGGACCGTTGCATCCACCGCTCGACGAAGCTCACGGTGGGACGCGTCGAATCCGGAGGACTGCGCTGCGCGTATCACGGATGGCTCTACGGAGCGGACGGGCGGTGCCGGGAGATTCCCTCGATGCCCGAGCACTCGATTCCCGAAGACTGCAAGGTCGGGGCTCACGACGCGGCCATCGCATACGACCTGGTCTGGGTGCGGCTCGATTCCTCCCTCGATACCCTAATCCCCGGCTGCCCCGCGTTCGGCGATGCCGCATTTCGCTGCGTGGCCGGCGAGCCCTACACATGGCCGACGTCGGCGGCTCGGCGGCTGGAGAACTTCGTCGACCTTGCACACTTTCCCTTCGTGCACGACGGCTCGCTCGGCGACCGGCGACAGACACGGGTTCCCATCGCCAAGGTCGACCGGCTCAACCGGGAGCTGCGATTCCAGTTCGTGCCGTCGCCGGAGATGCAGCTCCCCGGCGTCGCGCTCATGGCGCCTACCGACTATCGCCTCTGGGTGCCGTTTACCGTCAATCTCGAGTTCTTCTTCCCCGACGGCGAGCGCAGCCAGCTTTGGATGTCCGCCTCCCCGGTTGAATCTGGCGTGTGCCGCAGCTTCTGGTTCACCAGCCGGACTGCGGATCGGGATGGATCCGACCAACCGCACCTCGACTTCCAGGCTCTGGTGCTGAGCGAAGACCTGCCGGTGATCGAGGCGCAGGAGCCGCCCGAGATCCCTGCCCCCGCCGAGGAGTATTCCGTGCTCACCGACAAGGTCTCCATCGCCTATCGCAGGTGGCTCAAGGAGTTGTCGAGAGCTGCTGACGAGAGCGCGGATGCCCTGGCCCGCTGCCTCGATTCGGTACGCATCGAATCCGACCGGATTTTTGACGACATGCCGCCTCCCGCTTCAGTGGCAGGCGACGGCGCTTCCGCTTCGGTAGCTGAGTAAAGTTGAGACGGCTGCCGCGCGCGGCCGCGGTCGACGGCACGGAAGGGAGCCGACGGCAGATGGGGAGCGTCGCGTATCACGTCGTGGGCGAAACAGCCCATCTCGGCGAAGGCGAGGTCAAGTGTGTCGTCGTCGAGGGACGGGAGATCGCGCTCTACAGAATTGCCGGCGAGTTCTTCGCCACCGACGACACCTGCACCCATGCCCACGGCTCCCTGAGCGAGGGATACGTGGAAGGCGAGGAAATCGAATGTCCGCTTCACGGCGCCCGCTTCAACATCCGCACCGGCGAAGCGACGTGCCCGCCGGCCACGGAGCCCCTTGCCACCTACGAGGTGAAGGTCGAGGGCGAGGATATCCTGATCGGCATTCGCGCCTGAGCGTCGCCACGGGCGGGCTCCACGGGGCGGTGCCTGCCGACGGTTCGGACTGCTCAGGCGAAGAGCGCCTGGGCCATGAATTTCTTCGCGTCGATGTTGGTGCCGCAGACGATGACCGCCGTGCGCTTGCCCCGAAGCCGGCCTGCGAGCGGGCCGAGCAGCGCGGCCGTTGCCGCGGCGCCTGCCGGCTCCACGGCGAGCTTCATCTCGGCGAAGAGCAGCCCCATGGCGCGGCGCATGGCCTCGTCGTCGATCGTCACCAGCTCGTCCACGTAGCGCCGGCAAAGTCCGAACGAATAAGGGGCGGCATGGGGCGCGCCGAGGCTGTCGGCGATGGTGGCGACCTTGTCGATGGGCTGGGGCGAGCCTGCGGCGAAGCTGCGGTGCATGGTATCCGCGCCCTCGGGCTCGACACCGTAGACCCGGCACTGCGGCTGCAGGGTCTTGATGGCGCAGGAGACACCGGCGCAGAGCCCGCCGCCGCCGATGGGCACGACGACCGCATCCAGCGCCGGCACCTGGCGCGCAAGCTCCAGGCCCACGGTCGCGGTGCCGAGCGCTGTCGTTGGCCCCTCGAAGGGATGGATGAAGGCGCGCCCCTCGTCGGCCTCGATGGCGCGCACGGCCTCGAACGCCGCGTGCACGTCCGGCACCTGCACAAGCTCGGCGCCGTAGCGGCGCACCTGGGCCACGCGGAAGGGATCGGCGCCCTCCATCATCACCACCTTGGCAGAGGTGCCGACGCCCTGCGCGGCAAAGGCCACCGCGATGGCGTGGTTGCCGGCGCTCACCGCCGTGACGCCACGCGCGCGCCCCGCCTCGTCGAGAGCCAGCGCGTTGAGCAGCGCGCCCCGCGCCTTGAAGGTGCCGGTGCGCTGGAACAGTTCGAGCTTGAGGAAGACCGCGCTCTCCGGCCCGAGCGCATCCGAGACTGGGGCCGCCCGCCAGCGGTGCACCGGGGTCTCCTCGATCAGATCGCCGAGTGTGGCCCGCGCTTCCTCGATCGCCGCAAGGTCCGGCGGGGCCGGGTTCTCCGCCGCCATCGCGCTACCGCCCCTGGAAGCGCGGCGCGCGCTTCTCGACGAACGCCTGCACCGCCTCGCGGTGATCGTCGGTGGAGCCGAGCACGCCATAGGTGGCGGAGGCCCGATCCAGCCCGGCGCGCAGATCGCCGCCGATGCCGTCCCGCACCAGCCGCTTGATGGCGCGGATGGCGAGAGTCGGGCCGTCCGCGAGGCGACGCGCGAGGTCCAAGGTCTGGGGCATCAGCTCGTCGTCCGCGAAAACCCGGTTGACGAGGCCGATGCGCTCGGCCTCCGCCGCGTCGATGGCATCGCCGGTCCACAGCAGCTCCAGCGCCTTGGCCTGGCCCACCAGCCGCGGCAGCCAATGGGCGCCGCCGGCGCCGGGCGCGAGCCCGACCCTGACATAGGTCTCGGCGAACTTCGCCGAGGCCGCGGCGAAGCGCAGGTCCATCGCAAGTGCGAGGTCGAGACCGGCGCCGATGGCCGCACCGTTGATCGCCGCGATCACCGGCTTGTCCATGTCGGCGAGGGCGAGCGGGATGCGGTGCACGTGCTCGCCGATGGTTGCCCGCTGCTCGGCCGGCGCCTGCTCCAGCCCCTCCCCCATCAGCTCCTTGATGTCGCCGCCGCTGCAAAAGGCCTTGCCGGCGCCGGTCACCACCAGCACGTGCACGTCCTCGCGGTCGCGACAGTCGGCGAGGGCGGCAGCCCAGGCGTCGATCATGGTGCGGGTAAAGGCGTTTCGCCGCTCGGGCCGGTTGAGCGTGATCGTCGCGATACGCTCTGCGACCTCCAGGCGGATCTCGTCGCTCACGGGCTCACTCCTTCTTCTGGTGCCGCGCTGCCACCGGCGGTGACCATCGTGGGCCAGAGCGCCGCGCCGCCGCCCCGCGCGGTCTCGGCGCCGAGCACCCGCCACCAATGGGCCTCGTTGCCGCACTCGTCGCGCCACGCCCAGAGCCGCTTGGTCCAGATGTGCAGGTCGTGCTCGGCGGTGTAGCCGATAGCGCCGTGCACCTGGTGCGCGAGGCGGGCGACGGTGCCCGCCGCCTGGCTCGCCCGCGCCTTGGCGGCGGCGAAGGCAAAGGGGGTGCCCGCCTCGGCAGCCGCGTCCACCGCCGCCCCGGTGGCCGCCGCCTCGCCCGCCATCTCGGCAAGATAGTGCTGGATCGCCTGGAAGCGCGCCAGCGGCCGGCCGAACTGCACGCGATCGTGCGCGTAGCCCACGCTCATGGCGAGCACTTGCTCCATCGCGCCCCGCAGCTGGGCGGCGCGGGCGAGGGCCATCAGCGCGAAGCCGTCCACCTCGGGCGGCAAGGCGGCAAAGCGGTCCGGCGGGCCGGCAAGCGTGACGTCGTCGCGCGGCTCGCCGGCCAGGTTGGCGCCTTCGCTGACATCGACCGGCTTGCACGAGGCCAGCCCCTCGCCTGGAACGGCGACCACGATGGCGGAGGTGAAGCGCGCCCACGGGACTCGCGGCAGGGCAGCGGCGTCGCTAGTGCCCGCTCTATCCGCCAGAGCGTGCACGGCAAGCGGGCCGTCCGGCGCCTCGGTGCCCGCCGCATGGCAGAGAAGCCCGCCCACCAGCGCCTCCGCGACCGGAATTGGCGCGGCATGACGGCCTGCCGCGCGCAGCACCGCGAGCCCAGCCGCGAGGCCGGCGCCGCCCGCCTCCTCCGGCAATGCCGCCTGCGCCAGCCCGGTCTCGGCAAAGGCCTGCCAGAGCCGTTCCGGCCAGGAGCCTTCGGCGAGCGCCGCGCGCGCGGCCTCGCTCTCCGCCGCGAACAGGTCGTCGGCCGTCTGCTCGACCAGGCGCGCCGTGTCGTCGCTCATCGGCCCCTCACCGGACACCCAGGCCGCGCGCGATGATCGAGCGCAGCACCTCGTTGGTGCCGCCACGCAGGGTGAACGACGGCAAACCCAGCAGCGTCGCGCCCAGCGCGGATTCGAGCGAGGGCGCGTTGGCGCTTCCCCCCGCGACCGGCTCCAGCGGCACGGCGCGGCGCAGCGTCTCCGCAACCTCGGCCTCGAAGCGGGTGCCCATGTCCTTGACGATGGCGGCCTCGACGTCCGGAAACTCTCCTCGCTCCAACTGGCCGGCGACCGCGAGGGACATGGCGCGGAGCGCGTAAAGCTCCGCCGTGAGCCGTCCGATCGCCTCGGCGAGCCGGGGCTCGGGCGCAGGGCCGGCCGCCTCGACCAGCGCGGCGAACAGATGGAAGGTGCTGAGGATGCGCTCGGGCCCGCTCCGCTCCAGCGCGAGCTCGCCCGTGACCTGACGCCAGCCGTCGCCCTCCTGCCCGATCAGCCGGTCGGCAGGAATCGTCACGTCCTCGAAGACACATTCGTTGAAGTCGTGCTTGCCGGCCAGGTTGACGATGGGGCTGACCCGCACGCCGTCGGCTTCGAGGTCGATCAGGAATTGGCTGAGCCCCTCGTGGCGGCTCTCTCCGGCCGGCCCCGTGCGGCAGAGCGCGATCATGTACTGCGAGCGGTGCGCGTTGCTGCTCCACACCTTGGTGCCGTCGATGCGCCAGCCGTCCGCCGTCCGCTCCGCGCGGGTGCGCACCGAGGCGAGATCGGAGCCGGAATCGGGCTCGCTCATGCCGATGGCGAAGTAGCATTCGCCCGCGGCGATTCTGGGGAGGATCGCCTGGCGCTGTTCCTCGCTGCCGAAGCGCAGCAGCAGCGGGCCGCTCTGTCGGTCCGCCACCCAGTGGGCGTAGACCGGCGCGCCGGCCGCCAGCAGCTCCTCGATCACGACGTAGCGCTCGAGCGCCGAGCGTTCGTGTCCGCCGTAGCGCCTGGGCCAGCACATGCCGATCCAGCCCCGCGCACCGAGCGAACGGCTGAACGAGGCCGACCACTCCGAGCCGAAGTCGGAATCGGGCCGCCAGCCCTCGGCCTCCTGCGACTCCGCAAGGAACGCCCGGACCTCGGCGCGCAGCGCGTCGGTGCCGGGCGGCATCGCCGGCGGCGGGAAATCGAATCCGGTCACGGTGCGCGGCGCCCTACCAGATCTCGCCGAGGACGCGGCCATCGCCGCGCCCTCCGGGATACGGCGCACCCAAGAGTTAGGTGAGATTGTCCGGGATTAAGTGGGATGAGCGGGACAAGTGAGATGTCGCTGAAGTCCGTGTGCACTTGTGGGACCCACGACACGTCATGGCCGGGCTTGTCCCGGCCATCCACGTGGTCACTCAGCCACCGACGGTGCTGGCGGAGAGAGATGCCCGGATCAAGTCCGGGCATGACGGTGTGAAAGGGTGGCGCCGACGAGAGCACACTCGGAACGAACCGCATGAGGCCTCGAAAAACGAGACACCAACAATGTTCGCCCCTGGCGACAGAGGGTCAGCCACCAAAGATCTCGGCGTAGCGGGCGAGCTTGGCGCGCCAGGCCGCGTTGTCGAGAATCTCGCGGTTGACCACGGCGGGCGGCACCTCGCCCTGCTTCAGCGCCTTGCAGGCAATGACGTCGCCGGCGCCGAGTCCCGCGAAGCACTGGTCGGTCCAGGCCAGCGCGTGCGGCGAGAGGACCACGTTGTCGAGCTTGAGGATGGGGTCGTCCGCGTCCGGCGGCTCGGGGTCGAGCACATCGAGGCCGGCGCCGGCGATCCGCCCCTCCTGCAGCGCCGCGGTGAGCGCCTTCTGGTCGACCGTGCCGCCGCGCGAGGTGTTCACCAGATAGGCCGTGGGCTTCATCATGCCGATGAGGCGCCCGTCCACGATGTGGCGGGTCTCGTCGCTCAAGAAGCAGTTGACCGTCAGGATGTCCGACTCCCGGCAGAGCGTGTCGAGATCGACCATCTTCACGCCCAGCTCCTCCGCCACCGCCGGGTCGGCGTAGGGGTCGCAGGCCATGAAGTTCATGTCGAACGGCTTGGCCAGGCGGAACATCTCCGCCCCGATGTTGCCGATGCCGACGGAGCCCAGTGTCTTGCCGACGATGCCCACCCCCATATGGCCGGACCTCTTGGCGAAGCCGGCCGGGCCTTCGACGGTCAGCTGGTGCTTGATGAGGAGCTTGCAGGTGACCGCGAGGATCAGCGCGATGATGGCGACCGCGACCGGCCGGCGCACACCGTCCGGCGTGATGACCAGGCAGATGCCGTTGTCGGTGCAGGCCTGCACGTCCACGCTGTCGTAGCCGACGCCGAAGCGCGCCACCATGGCGAGCCTGCCGTCGGCCGGCACGCTGGAGCGCTCGAAGCGCTGGGCCAGCAGGATCAGCGCGTCGTGGCCTGCGAGCTCCTCCGCGTCCACCGGCCCGTCGCTGTTCTTGAGGTAGCTCCACTCGATGTCGGGATCGTCGTCGAGCGGCCCCCGGTCGAACATGGGGAAGAGCGGCTCGCCCTCCGGTGTGAGATAGTCCGCGCTCAGTGCGATTCTGAACTTTTCAGCCATAACCTGTTGATCTCCCTTATCTCTTCGGCCGCCGCCGGCCTCGCTTGCATTGGGCACGCAGGCCCTCTGCACCCTCGCGCATCGCCTGCTGCAACAGCCAGACATCGCCCGAGTAGCAGATGAAGTCGAACCCTTCCTTGAACAGCGCCACGCCGGTCTCGACGTTGGGCACGAGCCTCCCTAAGGACTTGTTGTGCTGCTTCGCCGCGTTCGCGATCCGCGCCACCGCCGCGACAAAGTCCGGGTGGTCGAACTGGCCGGCGATGCCCATGGAGACCGAGAGGTCGAAGTGGCCGATCCAGAGCACGTCCACGTCCTCGATCGCCGCGATGTCGTCGACGTTCTCGACCCCCTCGCCGGTCTCGATCAGGGCGACGAAGGTGCAGCGCCGGTTGGCGCCCCGCAGCTTCTGCTTCACGTCGCCCGGCGCGTAGCGGTCGTGCGCGATCTGCAGCGCGACGCCGCGCTCGCCGTCCGGCGCGTACTTGACGTAACTCAGCAGCTCCCGCGCCGCCTTCGCCGAGCCCACCATCGGCAGCATGATGCCCTCGGCCCCCATATCCATGGCGCGCGCCGCGTGGTGGTACTCGCGCGAGGGCACCCGCACGATCGCCGGCATGTCTCCAGCCTGCATGTAGCGCAGCATCTGCTTCACCGTGTCGAAGCCGAAGCCCGAATGCTCCATGTCGAGCAGCACGTACTCGCAGCCGGCGGCCTTCAGGATCTGGCCGATCCCCGGCGTGCTGAACTCGACCAGGAACGTGCCGACCTTGAGCCGGCCGTGGCGGGACATCTCCTTGAGGGCGAATTCTGTCATGTGCTCCTACCTTTTCGATCCGTCGGAATGCTCTGTCGGCGGCCGCTTGGGCCTAGGCGCCGAGCTCGATGCGTGAGACCGCGAACGGCGCAAGCTCGACTCGGCTCGGGTCGCCCGGCTCGCCGAGGGCTGCCGCGAAGCCCGCCGGGTCGGTCACGGCGTCAACGAAGCTGCTCGAATCCAGCCTGCCGATGGTGGCCGTGCCGCCCGAGAGGCCCGAGACGGTCACCGTCTGCGGCGTTGGCGTGAGGTTGGCGAGCCAGAGCAGGGTGCCGCCGCCATGCTCGTAGGCGAGGCCCAGCACTTGCGTGGGATCGCCGCTGGTCACGGCGCGAACCGCCGCCCCCTTTGCCGCCGCCAGCGCCGCCACGATGTGATAGAGCGGCATCACCGCCGGGCCTGAGAGATCGTCGAACCAGGGCTGCGGGTGCTCGGTCCTGCGGTAGACCATGCCGAGCGCGCCGGAGGGCTGGCCGATCGCCAGCGCTTCCAGGCCGAGCGGCGCCACCCGTGCAGCATAGCCGAGCGTGAAGGCCGCGCCGAGCAGCGCGCGGTGGCGCGGGTCCTGACGGTTGAAGGAGTAGCGGCCGTTGTCGCCGTTCTGGTGGACGTCCTGCCCGTAGGGATTGAAGCGCATGCCGATGCCGCTCGGCGCGATGCGGTAGGGCTTGCCGCCGGCCCACGCCTTGGCCGAGGCGACGATGTCCGGCAGCGTCTGCAGGGTCTCGATTACCGAGCTGTCGTCCGGCTCGTGCACCACGGCGCAGGTGGCGTGGGTGAGGAAGTCGAACAGGTCCGGCGCGGCGACATTGCGGTTGAGCTCGGTGAAGTTGGTGAAGACGCCGCCGCCGAGCCGCACGCCGGGGAAGGCCGCGCGCGCCGCGCCGTAGACCTCGTCGAAGTCGGGGATGCCGAGGGCCGGTATCTTCTCCAGGGTGAACTTCAGGAGCCGCGCCTGCTCGGACACGATGGCGTCGGGTGCGAGCCCGGCGCGGCCCGCGATCTCGGCAGCCTGCGCCAGCTCGTCGGCCACCGGCTGCTCGCAGGGCACCGTAATCTCCAGCACGACCTCGGCATCGAGGGCCTCTGCCAGGCCCCTGCCGGCGGCGAGTGCGTCGACTGCTTCGGCGTCGCGCGGGTCGCATTCGCAGACGAGGTGCCCCGGCCCCAGCGCCTTCAGCAGGTCGAGCCCGTGCTCGAGGTGGTCGCGCTCCAGGTTGGCGACGCCGAGCCCGATCTCCGGCATCTGCGTCCCGGTTGCGCCGCCGAGGGCGATCTCGATCGCACCGTCGCCGCCCGCCCCGGTCGCCACGGCCGCCGAGCCCCCCTCGATGGTGAGGGTCGCGACCTGCCGCAGCCGCTCGCCTGCCGCCAGCGTGTAGGGGAAGGGCAGCGCCAGCGGGCGGTAGTAGGTCTTGTAGGACGCATCGGTCCAGTTGCGCTGGTCCTCGGTCTCCCACGGGTCGGCGCCCTCGAAAGCGCAGGTTAGCCAGACACCCGGCGAGACCCGGTGGCGCATGGCGGCGATGTCGTAGAAGGGCTGCAGCGGCATGATCAGACCGGGGAAGGCGGTCTCCTCCACCGTGTCGTCGCTGTGGGTGATGGCGCAGGCCTCTCCCGCCACGCCCTCGATCGCATGCAACGCGACGAAGCCCGTGCGGCTGGTCCTGAACTCGCCTTCCGGCTCGAAGTCCACCGTGAAGACCAGGCTGCGCTCGCTCTCCGCGACGATCTCGGCCCGGAAGTCGAGCACGCCGTCGGGGGAGTCGATCCGCCCGTCGTAGCCCACGCGAAAGCCGCCGCCCGCCTGCTCGATCTCCAGGTTGACGATCTCCGGCGAGCGGGTCTCCCAGCCCGCGCCGCGCACGACGAAGGCGAGGCCGCGTAATGCTTCCACACCGCCGTAGCGGATCCAGCGCAGCTTGCCGGCCTCGAGCGTGGCCGTGAGCGCGCCGGCGGCGAGAGTCCGCGCCTCCGGCCTCTCCTGCTCGGTGCCGTAGAGCTTGAGCGCCTCGCTCGGTGCCGTGGTCATGTCCCCTTCCCTGCCCCGATCCGGTCCGGGTCGTTATAGCAGCGCAAGCAGCCCTCGGCACCGGGCGCTCATGCCCCGACCTCTTCCCACCGGCCGCTTTCGCCCGAGCGCACCAGCGCATCCAGCGCCCGCATCATCTTGACCGACTCCTCCAGCGGGAAGAACGGCGGCGCCTCGCCCCGCACCACCGCGCAGAACCGTTCCGCCTGCGGCACGTACTGGTTGACCCGTTCGACGGTCTCGACCTCCGCGTCAATCGGCGCCCAGATATCGCGTGGGCCGAGGATCGAGATGCGCGCGTTGCGGGTGTAGTGCTGGGCGAAGGGGTCGGGCAGCTCGATCCGCCCCTCCGTGCCGTGGATCGCCATGTGCTGATGGAACATGAGGCGCATGGCGCAGGTGAAGGTCAGGATGCCGGTCGGGAAGGCCAGCATCGCGCTCGTCAGCACGTCGACACCGCTCTCAGGGTCGCGTTCGATGGAGGCGAAGGCCCGCAGCGGCTCGGCCTCGAAGATGTAGCGCCCGGTGAGCAACGGGTAGACGCCGATGTCGAACAGCGGGCCGCCGCCCATCTCGCGCTTGTTGCGGTAGTTGTCGGGGTCCTCCAGCCTGAAGCTGAACCAGCCCTGGATCGCCTGCAGGGTGCCGATGCGGCCCGCGCGCACCAGCTCCCGCACCCGCTGCCACTGCGGGTGGTGGATGACGACATAGGCCTCCTGGATCTGCACGCCGGTCTCGTCGCGGACCGCGATGAGCGAGGCGGCCTCTTCGGCGTCCAGCGCGATCGGCTTCTCGCAGAGAACGTGCTTTCCGGCGCGCGCCGCTTTCGCCGTCCAGGGCACGTGGAGGTGGTTGGGCAGCGGGTTGTAGATCACGTCGATCGCGGGATCGGCGAGCAGGGACTCGTAGTCGCCGTAGGCCTGCGCCATGCCGAACTGCTCGGCCACCGCCTCCGCCCTGGCCAACTCGCGGCTCGCGATGGCGTGGACGCGGACGCCTTCGGTCTGTTGCAGTGCCGGGATCATGTGCTCGATGGCGAATGTCGAGGCGCCGAGCACGCCCCAGGAAAGTTCCGTCATCCTCCTGCTCCCCGTCCCGGCAAACCCGCGCCATCCTGCGGGAAGCCCGGTCCAGGCTCAAGGAAGAGGTCTCGGCAAGGTCGGACCGACCCAAGTCTTCCTCGCTCCAAGCTCGAACACGGGCCCGCGCGACGGGCCAGTGTCAGTTCTCGAGTTTCGTTCGTGTTCGTTCGCGTCGGCGCGCGGTGTCTCCGACCGGACCTCTCCACCACTCGTCATGCCCGGACTCGTTCCGGGCATCTCTCTCAGCTGGACTCACCGCACGCGGGGCAAGCACGTGGATGGCCGCAACAAGTGCGGCCATGACGTGGGGGGGCGCCGTGCGAGTGGATAGAAACGTCTCCCACAGGGCACCAGAAGCCGCGCGCTTACGCCTGCACGCGCTCGAACGCCCGGCCGTTCTCATCGAACAGATGGCAGCTGTCGGCGGCGAAGCCGATGCTGACGTCGTCGCGCATGGCGATCACCTTGTCGCCCGGCGCATGCACCGTGACTTCTCGGCCCTCGGGCGTGTTGAGGTAGACGTAGGTCTCGCCGCCCAGGCGCTCGACCGCGTAGACCTTGCCGGGCACGGTGGTGTCTCCCGCGCCGTCGGGATTGAGCGCTTCGGGCCGCACCCCGAGTGTCACCGGCGCGCCCTGGGCCGCGCTTCCGTCCGGCCGGCAACGCGCGACCGCGCGATAGCCGCCGTCGAGCTCGACTTCGATGCGCTCACTCTCGATGCCCACGATCTTGCCGTCCAGGAAGTTCATGGCCGGCGAGCCGATGAAGCCCGCGACGAAGACGTTGCTGGGTGCGCTGTAGAGATCGAGCGGCGCGCCCACCTGCTCCACGTGGCCGTCGTTCAGCACCACGATCTTGTTCGCCATGGTCATCGCCTCGACCTGGTCGTGGGTGACGTAGACCATGGTCGCCTTGAGGCGCTGATGGATGCGCGTGAGCTCGACCCGCATCTGGACCCTGAGCTTCGCATCGAGGTTCGAGAGCGGCTCGTCGAACAGGAAGACGTTGGGCTCGCGCACGATGGCGCGGCCGATGGCGACGCGCTGGCGCTGGCCGCCGGAGAGCTGCTTCGGCTTGCGCTTCAGCAGCTCGGAGATCTGCAGGATGTCGGCGGCCTCGGCGACGCGCCGGCGGATCAGGGCCTTGTCGGCGCGGGCGAGCCTGAGCCCGAAGGACATGTTCTCGTAGACCGACATGTGCGGATAGAGCGCGTAGTTCTGGAACACCATGGCGATGCCGCGCTTGTCCGGCGGCAGGCGGTCGATCCGTTCGCCCCCGATCGCGATGGTGCCGGCGTTGAGCTCCTCGAGGCCCGCGATCAGGCGCAGCAGCGTCGTCTTGCCGCAGCCCGAGGGGCCCACGAAGACGGCGAACTCCTGCTCCTCGATGTCGAGGTCGACGTCGTGGAGGACCTCCGTCTCGCCGAAACTCTTGGCCACAGATCTGATCTCGACGTAGGCCATGGGTCTCGCTACTCGCGAAGCGGGCCGGTCCAGTTCAGCCGGTGGCCGGCATCCCGACGTATCTCTTGGAACTCCGGAACGCGGTCCCAGGTTCCGCTCGGACGGTATCCACAGGCGCGACGAGGGTCAACTCGACGCGGACCGCGGCAATGCTTTCGGCGTAACGCCCCGGACCACGGTGCGGTGAACGGCGCGGGGCGGCCGCGTCAGGATCGCGCCATGCGGAACGAGGGCGGACGGGGCGCCGCAGCTGCGGCGAGGCGGCGCTTCCCGGTCGAGCGGCCGCGGCCCGCGCCGCCTGGCTCAGGGACATGCGATGGCTAGACGGCTTCGTCTGTCCCTCGTGCGGCCACCACAAGGGATGGGCCCTGCGCGGCAAGGCCCACACCTTCGGGTGCGCCGGCTGCCGACGCCAGACCTCGGTGACCGCCGGGCCGATCATGCACGCCAGCAAGCTGGCGCTGACCGTCCGGTTCTGGGCTGGGCACGAGGCGTCTACCACGGGCTGCGCCGCAAGCATCTGCAGGCCTACCTCGACGAGTTCGCCTTCCGCTCCCTCCTCGCCCTCGCCCTCAAAGCCAAACCCATCACCTACAACATCTTGATCAAACCGGAACCATGTGAATAAGCGGTAAGTGGGAATAATTGGGATAAGTGGGATTTAGTGGGATAAGTGGGATTTAGTGGGATAAGTGGGATAAGTGGGATAAGTGGGATAAGTGGGATAAGTGGGATAAGTGGGATAAGTGGGATAAGTGGGATAAGTGGGATAAGTGGGATAAGTGGGATAAGTGGGATAAGTGGGATAAGTGGGATTCTGCGGCATCCGTAGCGGTCGCAACGAAGCAGAGTGTCGGCGGCGGCGCGGCGGCGCCCCGCAACCGGCCGTTCCCGCTCATGCTGCGGCCCGAGGCACTCGGCTCGCTCTCGATCGACATGGCACAGTTCTAGCGCAGGTAGCGCGCGCTGGGCATCGCACCATAGTCCGGGGTACGGCGAGGGCCTTCCCCGTCAACTGTCGAGAAGATTGACTATGCGCAGCCCGGGATAGATCGAGAAGCCGCGATCCAGCGTCACCCATTCGCAGCCGTGTTCAATGGCGAGGGCGGCGTGGTAGGCGTCAGGCAGCCGATTGCCCGTGAGCTGGAGCGTGACGGTCAAGCCGCGGAATATGCGCCAGTGACCGTCGCCAGGCCGGAGCGTCACGCTCCCCGGCTGAGCCAGCAATGCATCGACGAATTCGACCGCCGCGCCGCTGGCCGATGGCGGGTCGAAGATGCGGGCATGCGTCAGCACTCGCAGCACGCTGCTCAGCACGAGTTCCGACAAGCCCACCCGTTCCCTGCCCGCCAAGGCGTCGTCTAGCCATCTTCGGCTACGCTCGTGGTGGACGGCGTCCTCGCGGAATGCGCTTACCAGGATGTTAACGTCAGGGCACTGCATCCATGATCGCCAGGAGCGCGGCGTTGTCGGTCAGGTCCACGCCAGGTTGCACGCCTTTTCCGCGAAACGTTGGAATGCGCGGTGCGTCGGTAGTGGCGCCGGCAGGTCCCGTCAGATACTCGCGGAGCGCCTGCTCGAAAGTTTCCTTCAAGGTCTTGCGCTCGTTCGCTGCGCGCGTCTTGACTGCCTTCAGCAGCGCGTCGTTGACTTCGATGGTCGTTCTCATGTGCGAATATGTAACATCAATTATGCTTACACACAATCACGCTTGAGAGCTTCGAGACGAAGCACGGCCGTTGCCGCCTCAATCGTCGAACCGGGACGCGAACCGTGACCGCGGTTAGACTTCCGGGCTAGTCTAAGTGGCCATTGGGGCAATAACCCCCACGGGCGGCGGGTGAGAGACGGCAGGCGGGACATGAGCGAGGCGCAGCCCGCGAGCACTGAGACGGGCAATCGCGAGGCGGCGCTTGCCGCGCTCTACGACGACGTCCACCGCGGCCACATGTTTCCGTTCTGGGCGACCACCACCGACGTCGCGCACGACGAGATCAGGCAACTTATGGGGAGTCGCGGCGCCATCCCCTATCTCTGGCGCTACGAGAGCGAGATCGGGCCCCTGCTCCGCCGCTCGGCCGAGCTGGTCTCGATGGCGGACTCCGAGCGCCGCTCGCTGATCCTGGTGAACCCCGGCCTCGCGCCGACGCGCGCGACGGTCTCCACCATGTACTCCGCCTACCGGCTTAACGACCCTAACGAGGTGATGCCGCCTCACCGGCACTCGCCCAATGCCATCCGCCTCGGGCTCACGGGCTCGATGAACTTCACCGGCGTCGAAGGCGAGGACATCGTTTTCGGCCCCGGCGACATGGTGCTGACACCGCAGGACACCTGGCACAACCACGGCAACAAGGGCGACGAGCCTGCCGTGAACCTCTCCGTGCTCGACCTGCCGCTGGTCGAGGTGCTCAACGCGATCTACTTCGAGCTCGACTACAAGGAAGAGAAAGACGGCCGCGCGGTCTCCGCGAAGGAGCAGTCCGCCCGCTTTAGTGCCGACTATTCGGCGGAGGTCTACGGCTCGGGCGGCCTGATGCCCTGCTTCGTCCCTCACGGGCGCGGCAGCGGCACCGGCTCGCCCATGTACGTCTACCGCTGGGAGCCGATGCGCGAGATGCTGGAGGCGCACCGCGACCGCGACGGCGACCCCCACGAGGCCCTGATGGTGGAGTACGTGGACCCCACGCGTGGCGGCCCGGTGTTCAGGACCATGACCTTCTACGCCCAGATGCTGCGGCCCGGCGAGAAGACCCGGCCGCTGCGGCAGACCGCGAGCTTGCTGGTCTCGCCCCTCGAAGGGCAGGGCCACAGCATCGTGGGCGAGACCCGCTTCGTCTGGCGGCCCTTCGACACGCTCGCGGTGCCGGGTGGCGAATGGTGCCACCACGTCAACGAGTCGGAGACCGAGCCCGCAATCCTCTTCGTGGCGAGCGACAAGCCGGCGCTCGCCGCGCTCGGGCACTTCAAGAAATGGGGCCGCGACGAGGCCGGCGATAGCGTTCGCCTCGTCTAGGGGGCGCAAGCCGGCGGACCCGCATCCACCAGAGGGAGCACGAAAGACATGACCACGGCAGCGGTGATCGGCCTCGGCACCATGGGGCCCGGCATGGCGGCAACGCTCGCGCGCGGCGGGCTCACGGTGCGCGCCTTCGATACGGAGGCGGCACAGCTCGAGAAGGCGCCGGGCACCGCCGGCATCGCGTTCGGTGTGCTCGAAAAACTCGGGATGCCCGATCGCGGCGGGGCCGACGCCATCAGCTATCACGACACCCTGGCCGATGCCGTGGCGGGCTGCGATCTCGTCCTGGAGAGCGTGCCCGAGAAGGTCGAGATCAAGCGCGCCGTGTTCGCGGACCTGGACAAGCTGGTCTCGAAGGAGTGCATCCTCGCCTCCAATACCTCGGGCATCCCCGTGACCACGCTGCAGGAGGGCAACTCGGCGCCCGGCCGGGTGGTCGGCATGCACTGGTCGAACCCGCCCTTCATCATCCCGGTCATCGAGGTCATCGCCGGCGCCGAGACCACGCAGGCCACCTGCGATGCGATGGTGCAGGCGATCAAGGACCTCAACCTGCTGCCCGTGGTGGTGAAGAAGGACGTGCCCGGCTTCGTCGAGAACCGCATCCTCTACGCGATCATGCGCGAGGCCTGCGATCTGGTGGAGAACGGCGTGATCGAGCCGGAGGGCCTCGACACCTGCGTCTCCTGGGGCATCGGCTACAAGCTCGCGGTCGTCGGCCCGATGTCGCTGCTCGACATGGCCGGCCTCGACATCTACCAGGCTGTCGGCAGCTACCTGAACGCCGACCTCTGCAACCGCGACAACGTGAGCGGCTACATCACGGAGCGGACCGAGAAGGGCGATCTCGGCATGAAGACCGGCACCGGCATCTTCTCCTACACGCCTGACGACATCAAAGCCCTGCAAGGCAAGCGGGCCGGCCAGCTCGTCGCCGTCCGCCGCGCGCTCGAAGGCCGCTCGTAGTGCCCCGTTCGGGAAGTTTCTATCTATCTACTCAACGCCCTCTACTCGTCATGGCCGGACTTGATCCGGCCATCCACGTCACCCGTCACTCGATGACGGGCCCGACGGATAAAGATGCCCGGATCAAGTCCCCGTTTTAGCCGAGACCGACAATCCCGAGCCGGGCGTGCCGTTCCCGCCCTTTCCGCCGCCGTTTTCGGTCCATTCGACGATGGTGGCGAGGTCGCCGTGCAGCGTGGCGTGGACCTCGCCCCATTTCTCGCCGGGGGTGAGCACGATCCGCTCGATCAGCCCCCGGATGGCGTCCGCCGCCTCGGCGCGCTCGTCGGGGCGCTTCAGCGCCTCGGCAAGCCGCTCGACCTTGCGCCGGTAGATCGCCGCGACGTTGGGATGGATGTCCGGCAGGTCGGCCGGGACGGCGGCGAGAAGTGCGGTCAGCTCGTCCTGGCGCGCTTCCAGCTCGCGCAGCCGGTCCGACATGCCTCGCACATAGCCGCCGTCCTCGATGGCCGCGATCATCGAAGCGATCTTCTTCCCGATGGCGGCAAGTTCCCTGCGGTCGCTCGCGCCCGAAGCGCGACGCTCGCGGTTGAGCCGGTTGGTCTCCTCGGCGTAGGCCCGCATCGCCGCCTCGGCCGCCTCGGGAGCCATCAGCCGGTGCTTCAGCCCCGTCAGCACCCGCTCCTCGATGACGGTCCTGCGGATGCCCCTGCGGTTCGTGCAGCCGCCCGTGACATGGCCGGTGCAGGAATAGCGGTCCTGGCCGCGCATCGCATACGGCCCGCCGCACACGGCGCATTCGAGCAGGCCCGACAGCAGGTGGCGGGGCCGGTGGGCCGCGTTCAGCCGGTTCACGTTCGCCGCGCGCACCCCCGCGATCACCGCCGCGTATTTCTCCGCCTGTTCCGCCTGCCGGTCCTTCACCGCCTGCCACAGCGCGTCGTCTACGATGCGGAGTTCGGGAACCTCGACCTCGATCCACTCCTCCGGCGGGTTGAGCCGCGTCACCCGCTTGCCGGTCTCCGGGTCCTTCATCCCGCGAAGCCGGTTCCACACCAGCCGCCCGATATAGAGCGGGTTGTTGAGCACGCCCGTGCCCGCGCTCGCATGGCCGCGCACCGTGCTGTCGCTCCACCGCTTGCCCGTGGGGCCGGGGATGCCCTCCGCGTTCAGGCCCCGCGCGATCGCGCGGGGGCTCATTCCTGCGGCATACTCCCGGAAGATGCGCCGCACGACTTCGGCCTGGCCCTCGTTGACGGTGCGCTCGCCGCGTATCCGCTCGCCTGCGGCGTCCAGCGCCTTCACCACGTCGTAGCCGTAGCAGATGCCGCCGCCCGCCTTGCCGGCCTCCACGCGGCCCCGGATGCCCCGGTGCGTCTTCGCCGCGAGGTCCTTCAGGAACAGCGCGTTCATCGTGCCCTTGAGGCCGACGTGAAGCTCGTTGATCTCGCCCTCGGCCAGCGTCACCACCGGCACGCCCGCGAAGCGAAGATGCTTGTAGAGGATCGCAACGTCGGCCTGGTCGCGGCTCACCCGGTCCAGCGCCTCGGCCACCACGACCTCGAACGCGCCCCGCCGCGCGTCCTCGATCAGCCCCTGGATGCCGGGGCGCAGGATCACGCTGTCGCCGGAGATCGCGGAGTCCTTGTAGGTCGCGGCGACGGTCCAGCCCTCGCGCTCGGCGTGTTCCCGGCAGATACGGAACTGGTCTTCGATGGAAGCGGCCCGCTGCTGGTCGGACGAATAGCGGGCATAGAGCGCACAGCGAAGGGTCATGGTCTCGGGTCTCCTATCGGTCGTGCGCCTCCTTCTCCGGCGGCGCATTGTCGTTGGCGGCTTCGGACTGCCGGAACTGCTCGCGCGCGATCTGGCGCCCGAGAAGCCGGGCGAGCCGCATCACGGCGGCGTCGATCCGCGCTTCCGGCCCGCTGCCCGTCCCGGCCTTCGAGCCGGGGTTGTCGTTCGCGGCAACGCGGGAAACTCCCTCCCGCTCGCGGCCCTTTCCGTCTCTCCGCATCGCCTCCGCCTTCCCGGATTTCGTGACCCTGGAAGGGAGATTTGAACCTGCGAACAGGGCTTGTCAAACCGTCGGGCAAGGGAATTTCCTGCATGGAATCAACTTCTTGGGGCCTCATGTCACCCCTTGGCGGTCCATGAGGCGACAGGAGGCACCAGGAGGATGATCGAAAAAATCTGAAAAAATTTCGCGATCATCGCGTTTGCGCGTAATCGGCCAGCGTCAGGACGGATTCGCCGTGCTCGGTCGGTGCCACGGCATTCGCGAATCGGCGGTCCGCCGTCACCACCGTCGCGCCGATGCGGTGCGCGAGCGCGAGATATACGCAGTCGTAGATCGGGTGGTCGAGGGCCAGCGCCAGACGCACGGCATCGGCGGAAACGAACTCGTCGGCGCTCCAGCGCACCGGGATGTCCGGCAGGTTGTCCAGCAGGACGCCCGCAGCATGGCGTTCCATCCCGCCTGTCCGCGCCTTGCGCCAGATAGCATTGGCGACCTCGGACGCCATCAGGCGCGGCGCGTGCAGGTCGTGGCCGCTCGTCGCCAGCTCCCGCGCAACGCCCGCATCCTCCTCGACGACCAGCCACTTGACCGCCACGCTCGCATCGACCACGAAGCGCATCAGTAGTCGTCGCGATGGCCGCGGTCGCGGTCCTCGCGGATCAGCACTTCCGCCGGGGTCTGCTTGCGTCCCTCGGTCAAGGGGCGCAGCCGGTCCATGGTCTCCGCGAACGCGGCACGCTTCGCTGCCATGTCGTCATCGGCGGCGCATTGCAGAATGTGGCGGGCCTCGCCCTCCAGCGAGCGGTTGTTCAGGGCGGCGCGTCGCTTGAGACGTTCCACCACATCGTCGTCGAGCCGCCGCACGTTGATCGTCACCATCGGTCCGTCTCCAAGTGTCGGTTGTCAAATTGTTATCAGATTGACGCGACCCCTGCAAGCACCTGCGGGGAGGATATTCGCCGAAAGTTGAGGCCATGAGAGGACAGGAGATGACTCCAGGATGAGACCGTTCGTTCGGCCCTTGTTCCGTAGCTCGCGAGCGCATATCTGGCCTTTATGGACAGGCACCAACCCTCGAAATCCGTCCCTGCCCGAGCGCCCCGGCGATGGTAGCGTCCATCGGCGTGATCGCCTCGCCGTCGCAGGGCGCGGCCTATTTCGAACGCGACGGATACTATTCGAAGGACGACCCGGCGCACCGGGAAGCGAGCGCCTGGGCGGGCAAGGGCGCGGCGGCGCTCGGTCTCTCCGGCCCGGTGGATTCCGCCGCCTTCAAGGCGGTCCTCGAAGGCCGGGTGCCGGACGGGCCGCGCTTGGGCAAGCGCGGCAAGGACGGGGAGATAACCCACCGTCCCGGCCGGGACGTGACCCTGAGCGCGCCCAAATCCGTCAGCCTCATGGCGATGGTGGGCGGCGACGCGCGCATCGTCGAGGCGCATGACAAAGCGGTGACGGCGACGCTCGGCTGGATCGAGAAGAACGCCGTGCTCACCCGGATGCAGGACAAGGCCAGCAGCGCCATGGTCCACGCGGACGGCCAGAAGATGGTCGCGGCCACGTTCAGGCATGACACGTCCCGCAATCTGGATCCCCAGCTTCACACGCACGCCGTCATCGCCAACATGGTCCAGGACGACGCTGGCAAGTGGAGAACGATGGTCAATGACGGCCTTTACCGCAACAAGATGGCCATCGGGGCGATCTACCGGGCGGAACTGGCACAGGGTCTCGGCGATCTCGGCTACAAGATCGAGAAGTCCCACGCCGACGGGCGCTTCGAGATAGCGGGGGTCTCCCGCGAAGTCATCGAGGCCTATTCCACGCGCCGGGCGGAGATCGAGACCGCGATGGCCGAACGCGGGATGGGCGAATCGAAGGACAACCCCCATCTGGCGGACCGCGCGGCGCTGCTGACGCGGGCGGCCAAGCACGACGTGGACAAGGCGGCGCTGCACAGGACATGGCAGCGCCAGGCGAAGGCGCTCGGCTTCTCGGCGGGGAAGGTGCTCTCGCAAGCCCGCAAGGCGGAGCGGAACCTTCTCGGCCCGGACCTGTTCGCGGGTCCGGGCTATGCGGCGGGCGACGCGGCGGCCTGGGCGGTGGCGCACCTTGCCGAGCGCCAAGCGGTGTTCGGCCATGCCGACCTGCTGGCGGCAACCCTCGCCCGCGAGCCGGGCGCGGTGACGGTCGATGCCGCCGAGCGGGCCATCGCGGCGCTCGAACGCGACGGCGCGCTCCATGCCGCGCGCGGCCTCGACCACGGAAGGCACTGGTCCACGGACGCGGCGCTGGCGCGGGAATCCGAGACCATCGCGCTGATGCGCGCGGGCCAGGGGGCGGAGAAGACGGTGATGCGCCGCTGGGTCGCGGAAACGAAACTGCACCGGGGCCGGCTCAACGAGGGCCAGAAGGAAGCCGTCAAGACCGTCCTCGCCGGCAAGGATCGCGTGGTCGCGGTCCAGGGCTACGCGGGCACGGGGAAGACGACGATGCTGAAGCGCCTCCGGGTGCTGGCCGCGAGCCAGGGCTACCGCACCATCGGTCTCGCGCCCTCGGCCTCGGCGGCGAAGACGCTTCAGAACGAATCCGGCATCGAATCGGAGACGCTGCAACGCTACCTCGCGCGCCATGACGGGATCGCGCACGGGCGCGGCACGGCGGCGGGGCTGCGCAAGCTCCGCGCCGCCAACGCGAAGACGATGCTGGTGGTGGACGAATCTTCGCTCGCCTCCAGCGAGCAAGTCCGCAATCTCCTGCGCATCGCGACGGCGCTGCGCCTGCCCCGCGTGGTGCTGGTCGGCGACGAGAAACAGCTCGGCGCGGTCGAGGCCGGCAAGCCGTTCGAGCAACTGAAGGCCGCCGGGATGACCACGGCGGTGATGGGCGACATCGTGCGCCAGCGCGATGCCGAGCTCAAGGCGGCGGTCAAGGCGAGCCTGACGGGTGACGTAAAGGGCGCCTTCGCGAAGCTCGGCGACAATATCCGGCAGGTCGAATACGGCGAACTCGGCACCGAGACCGCGCGGCGCTGGCTCGACCTGTCGCATGAACAGCGCGCGGCGACCGGGGTGATCGCCCCGACGCGGGCTCTGCGCGACGGTATCAACGCCACCATACGCGAGGGCCTGGTCGCCGAAGGCGCGATCTCCGGCCCCGCCCGGCCGGGCGAGAAGCTGGTGCCGCGCGATCTCACCCGCGCGCAAATGGCCCGCGCCGCGAACTACGCAGCGGGCGATACGGTGATCTTCACCCGCCCCTACAAGACGCTCGGGGTCGAGAAGGGCGACGAGCGGACGGTCGCGCGCTTCATCCACAACGGCCATACCGTCGTCCTCGCCGACGCGAGGGGCACCGAAACGGAGTGGAAGCCCTACATGATCGCCGGCGCCAAGGGCGGGGTGGAGGTCTTCAGGGGCGAGGCGATGGAGCTTCGCCGGGGCGACCGGGTGCGGTTCACGCGCAACGATCCCGCCTCCGGTCTCACGAACGGCGAGACCGCGACGGTCGAAGTGGTGGGCCGGGACGGCGTTCGCTTCCGCCTGGAGAACGGAACGCTCGCCACGCTGTGGCAGAACGACCCGCAACTCCGGCATATCGACCGCGCGTTCGCGGCGACGGTCCATGCGTTCCAGGGCCGCACGGTGGACCGGATCGTCGCGGCGATGCCCGTGGGCAACCCGAAGCTGACCGACCAGCGCGCCTTCTATGTGGCGATCAGCCGGGCGCGGGAGACCGCGATGCTGGTCACCGACGACGCCCACAAGCTCGCCGACCAGCTCCAGCGGGCGACGGGCGAGCGCCTCGCGGCGCTCGATGCGACCGCGAAACAGGCCGCGCACGAGGCCGTGTTCGAGCGCGGCGCGGGTCCCGACAGGGGCGGCGATCACCTGACACGCGCTTCTGACGCGATGGATCGCGGCCATGAAACCGCCCGCGACGGGCAGGACGGGCAGGTTCGCGAGCGGCATCTGGATCGCGGAACGGGCCGCGAAGTCCGCCGCGAACGCGAGCGCGAACATCGGATCGGGCGCGAAGCCGGCCGGGACCGCGACGGAAAATCCGCCGCGCGCTCCACGAATCGCGAGCGCAGCGGGAAGGAATCGAGCGGCAAGGATCGCGGACTCGACCGTAGCAGTGTCTCCCGGCAGCAAACTTCCCGCGAGTCCGAACTCGAAAAGGCCGCCGGCGCGAAGCAGAAGTCGCGCGATTTCGATATGGGGCTGTAGCCTCCCCTCTCCCTTTCCGGCCAACACGACACCGGGGACGGACCAGGACTCCGTCGCGAGGCGCGTCCGTCACGGCCGCCGATTTTCCTGAAACCGGCCAGGGGTGGCCAGCGAGGGCAGCGCGATGCCGGGGCCGTTCCCCCATGTCCTGGGGCGGCTGGAAGTGGACAGAAGTATCATGGAAAAGTCGCGATCGCCGGGCGCGGCGGCGTGTATCGGTGCGACATGCGCCGGGAAGCCGCCGCGAGCCACGGTTCTCCAGGGAAGCGCGCCGGGCGGTCCTAACCCTTTGAAATCGCGGCATGTGTTTGAAGCGCAATACGCCGTGTTGCGCCGGTGGTTCCCCAGAGCCATCGCCTTTTCCAAGGGTTCTCCGGAGAATTATCGGGGACATAGGGGGACATGAAGTCGCCTGAGGGAGCCAGAGGGTGACAGGGGATGACAGGGCAGCACGCTGCGTCGGGTGTGAAGCTCTTAACTCGCGTCAGCGAGTCAATTGGAATTGGCGTTCAGCCTCAATGTCGAACGATGGCAGCAAGGCGGTTCAACGCTTTAGCCCGAGTGGCGTCTGAACGGGAATCTGCCCGAACGGGTGAGGGATTGACGCTGCAATCCGCGAGCGGCTTGCAGAGGGTCAGTATAGGAAGCGCGGAAGACGATCACGGTGCACCGCGACGGGCACGAGGTCCATCACGGCATCCGGCGGCACTGTCGGCGCGCCTGCCGCGAGCGATGACGGGACCGGCTGCACCGGGCTCGGCATCGCGGCGGACCGTCCTGTCGGCGGTGCTGTCGTCACCGGCGGCAACGAGCGCGCGGCGCCTGGCGTTGGTGTCGCGGTCGCCTTTGGCGGCGATGACCGGGCAGCGGACAGCGGCGAGGGGATCGCCGTTGACGCGCAGACGCGACCGGTTGTTGCCTTGCGCTCCAGGCGGTTGCGGCTTACGGTACGCGAAATCGGAACAGGCGACGCTCGGCAGAAGTGCGCGCCGCACGGGGTGCCATGCCGGGCGACAGGAGCGGAGGCGCCGCGATGAACCCGATGACCATGTTGAGCGACGGTGTGGCGGCGCTTCGTGCCATGACGGCGAGCGGGCTGGAACGCTGGTCCGGCGTTTTGCGCTTGACTTCCGCAACTGACGCTCCGGGTATAATGCCGGGTCGCCGGGTCGCCGGGTCGCCGGGTCGCCGGGTCGCCGGGTCGCCGGGTCGCCGGGTCGCCGGGTCGCCGGGTCGCCGGGTCGCCGGGTCGCCGGGTCGCCGGGTCGCCCATACTGTGCGCGCGTCCGGTCATGAGCGCGCCCGCATCGCGGGACCGCGCCCGCCCGCCGGCCTCCCCGCCTGAACCTTCCGCCTCCGGCCGGCGCTCCGATAGAGGCCGGCCCGCTTCTTCCTCCGATAGCTTCGGTTCTTCCGCCGCCCGCACGGCCGCGGGCCTCCGTCCTGTTGCCCGCCGCTTGCGGCCTGTCCTCGCCGCGGCGCTGCTCTCGCTGCCGCTGCTGGCCGGCCTGCCGACCGGGGCCGAGGCGCAGACGGTCGAATGCAGCACGGCCAACGCCGACGGCTCCTACACGGTTCCGTCTGACTGGGCGTTGAAGCCTTCGGGGCTCGCCGTCGGGACCAAGTTCCGGCTGCTGTTCGCCACCTCGACGCAGCGCGACGGGACGGCGACCGACATCGCCACCTACAACACGTATGTGCAGACCCGCGCCAAGGCCGGTCACAGCGCGATCAGCGACAGTTGCGGCGACCTCTTCAAGGTCGTCGGCTCGACCTCCTCGGTCGATGCCCGCGTCAACACCGACAGCGAGTCGACCGACACGGATGCCTTGATCTACTGGCTGAACGGCGCCAAGGCCGCCGACAACTACGCCGATTTCTACGACGGAGGCTGGGACTCTGTTACCGCCAGAAATGAGTCGGGGGCAACAATGACAGGCACTCTGTTTGTCTGGACAGGCAGCCAGCCGAACGGCACGAAGAGGCAGCACCCGTTGGGCAATAGTCCTTCGGTTACAGTCGGTCGAATTTTAGCAGGATTTTCGCCTTTCGAACTTGGTACTCAACCTCGTACCAACAATAACCGCTTCTACGCCCTCTCCCCGGTGTTCACGGTGGCAGCCCCGCCCCTGACCGGTTCCGTCAGCGTCTCGACGAACGAGGTGCGCCTTCTGGAGACCGGCAGCGCGACCTACACGGTGGTGCTGGACGCGGAGCCGACGGCGAACGTGACCATGAGCATCACCAGGACCGGCACGCACACCGGCGCGGCGACGATAAGCCCGTCGTCCCATACCTTCACCAGCGGCACGAACGGCACCTGGGACGACCCGGTGACCATCACGGTGACCGGCGTGGACCAGAACACGGGGGGCAACCGCAACCGCAACCACGAGCTGACGCTGAGCCATGCGTTCACCTCGGCGGACAGCACCTACGGCGGCGCCACCGGGAACCTGCCGGTGAAGGTGGACGACGCGCCCGAGGTCGAGGCGTGGGAGGGCTGGGTGCGCACCGTCTACGGCCCCAGCATATGGCTGGACCGCCCGAAGACCATCACCGCGACCCGGGGCATCAACATCCGGCAGGACATCCATGCCGGCCCGCTGGACTACGTGATCCGGCTGTCGAACCGCCCGGCGACGGGGGGCACGGTGACGGTGACGGCGACGGTGGGGGATTCGAACCTGGCGGGGATTTCGCTGACCCCGAACGGGACGCCGCAGAGTTCGCTGACGCTGACCTTCAAGGACCGCGACCCCGCCCCGCACTGCAACAACGGGCTCGGCAACGACGGCGAGGACTATGACAATACGGCGGAATCGTCGTGGCAGTGCTGGCGCCGGGTCTATGTGCACGACCTCGCTGCCGGCAAGACCGGGGTGCTCGGCTGCACCGACATCACCCATACGGCGACGGGCGGCGGGGTGCGCGGCATGACCGGCCCGCACAGCTGGTCCGTCGGCACCATCCGCGCCCATATGATGAGCCAGAGCCGCCGGGGCGCGGACGGGTATGAGTTCCGCTGCCCCATGATCACCGGCAAGGGGTCGAGCCCGGGCATGGGCAGCACGTCGAACGCGCCGCTTGTGGTCTCCGGGCCGCCGACGGAGCCGGTGTCGAACCTCCAGCTGGCGGCGGTGGACGCATCGAGCGCAAAGGCGACCTGGGACGCGGTGGCGGGAGCCACGGGCTACCGGGTGGAATGGGAGGCGACGGACGGCCTCAACGCGGCCGCCGGGGT
>CBDEUT010000009.1:0-1841641 GCA_965243375.1 Alphaproteobacteria bacterium
TCGTCCTTCCCTGGGACTGGCGGTCAGGCGTTCGCCTGACTCCGCTCCGTCACGAAGACAAGAGGGATGACGGCAACTGCCGCATCAAGGGCAATATCTCCCGCGGCGGCGAGCGCATCTACCATCTCCCTGGAGGCCAATACTACGACCGGACCCGGATCGATCCGGCGAAGGGCGAGCGCTGGTTCTGCACCGAGGCCGAGGCGCGGGCGGCAGGGTGGCGGAGGTCGCGCCGGTGATGCGCGACGCAGCGATTCCGACCCTGTCCATGCGAGCGGCTCACAGGCGCTCGACGAGGCCGCGCTCGTCTTGGGCCTTGTGCTGCCGTCGTCGAAAAGCCCGTCATGCCGATCCCGTGGTCGCTCGCGGCGCTCAAGGTCCGCAAGGCTGGGTACCGCTATCGCCGCAGTGCCGGGGATCATGGCGCTGTGGTGCCGATCCGTATCGAAATGATCGGCTTCGCCCACCGCCATGCTTCGCCGCATCTTCTGTTGGGCGGCAGGTCCGTGCTGACCACAGGGAGGGGGAGGCACTCTGCCGCCGTAACCAACCGCTCAGAGCAAGGTGCTCGCCCCCCAAACGATCCGGCGACCACCCCCACCCCGCGCGTACACCGCGGTCGCCGGGCCCGTGCGCAGCCGCACGCAGGGACGCTGGTGAGCCAATGACTTTCTTTTCCCCTGACGCAACGTGCATCGAGGACCCTGGATCAATGACAAGACGCGGTCTGGAACGTAACCCGGCAGCTCTGACCGCCGCCCGACACCTCAAGGAGTTCGGATTCATTGGCTGGCACCTGAGACAGAACAAGCACTTCCCCCGCCCGCCGGGCGCCGTGGTAGACGGAGCGGACCGCGTGGAGCGGCAACTGGTGCAGGCCGATCACCATGCCGCCGAGCAGTTCCCGCAACAGGACGGCTCCGCAGTGTTCCTGTTGTTGGGCCCGCCACGCCCCGAGGCCGGCGACGGGCTGATCGCGCTGACGCGCTATTGGGAGATCGAAGAGGTCAACTTGATGCACCGGGACAGGGACGATGCGATCTATGCCGTCTACTGCGTGTAGCTCCGCAGCTATGGCGCTCGCCGACGATGGCGCAACGAACGTTCTCCGCCACAAGCTCAGAGCAGTTGCCGGGGTGAGCCGTCACCGCGACCTAGCGGCCCAGCCGCTCGTCTGACCTTCCTGACGCATAACGATAGTAGCAGTGGCTATAGCCCTTTCGCGCACGTTTGCCTTGGCGGCCGCTGCGTCGTGGCTCTCGGTTCTTGCGGCTGCGGCCGCGTCGGCTGCACCGTCGGTGACGGACGTGCGCCTCGGCCCATACGGCGAGGGAACCCGCTTGGTCGTCGAGTTGACCGGGACGGTGGAGTTCGAGGTCTTCACCCTGGCAAGTCCTGAGCGGCTGGTGATCGATCTCCCACCCGTGAGCTGGCATCTGCCGGAGCGGACGCTGGCCTTCGGCCGCGACGGCGTGGCCCAGATACGCTTCGGCCAGTTCCGTGCGGATACGTCGCGTATCGTGATCGACCTGGCCCGGCCGCTGATCCTGGGTGGGGCGCAGTGGCAGGAGGCGGATGCGGTGTCCGGGACACCCTACCGGCTGATCCTGAATCTCGCCCCGGTGCCGTCCGTCGCGTTCCTGGCCTCCGTCCGTATGGAGACTTCTGAGCCTCCACCGCTGCCGCAGCGGAAGACGCTGGCCTTGTCGATGCGCCGGCTGATCGCCCTCGACCCCGGCCACGGCGGGCGCGATCCCGGGGCGGTCTCGCTGGAGGGCGTGAAGGAGAAAGCCGTCGTGCTCACCTTTGCGCGTGAACTCCGCGCCGCTCTCGAGGTGTCGGGCCGCTACCGGGTGGCGATGACCCGTGACGGCGATAACAGGGTGGGTCTCTGGCAGCGCGTTGCGATCGCCCGCAACGCAGGCGCCGAAGTCCTGCTCTCGATCCATGTGGATCGCGCGGACGACCCGCAACTGCGCGGAGCGGCGGTCTATACCCTTTCCGAGGAGGCTTCCGATGCCGAAACCGCCGAGCTCGCCCGGCTGGAGAACAGGGCCGATACCGTGGCCGGCACGTTCGAGCCGGAGAGCCACGATCCGGATGTGGCCGCGGTGCTGGCCTCCATGGTTCAGCAAGGTACGATGAACTGTTCGGCGGCGCTCGCGAAACAGCTTGTGCCGGAACTCGCTAGCGTGACACCACTGGTCAATCGCCCCCACAGATTTGCGGCGTTCCGCGTTCTCAAGGCGCCGGACGTTCCGTCGGTTCTCATCGAGCTCGGCTTTCTGTCCAACGAACGGGATGCGGAGCGCCTTGAGAGCGACGATCAAAGGAGGGCGCTGGCCAGAGCGATCGTCAGCGCGCTCGACGAGTATTTTCAGGAACCCTGCTGAGCGCGTGGCACGAGAGTCGGCCGCTGTGCCGTGCCTCTTCACCTGCACAATCGAGAAAGAAACATGCTGCGAACCATGACGATTTTCCGGCGAAGTTACGAACCCCGGCGCGATGGCGTCCTGCGATCGGTCTCGATCGGCGGCGCATTGCAGGCGCTCGATATTCCCGATCCACTCGCGCGCGTCGCACCGCCGGTCTGGCTCTACGGGCTCGCCGTCTTCGCCGGTGCCTGGCTGGTGTTCTGGATCCAGCCGCTCGCGGTGCGGGGTGTCCTGCCCGCTCTCGGCGGCGCGCCTGCGGTGTGGAACACGGCGATGGTGTTCTTCCAGGCGGCGCTCCTGGCAGGCTATGCCTTCGCCCATTTCCTGGTGCGCCGCCTCCCGCCCACCGGGCAGCTCGCCCTCCTCTGCCTCCTCTGGATCGGGGTCGCCGTCACGGCGCCAGCCGGAGGACTCCGCCCGCTGGGTGAGGCGCCCGGCGAGCTGCCGCCGGTGCTCTGGCTTCTCGGCACCATGACGGGCACGCTCGGGGTGGCGTTCGTCGCAGCCTCCTCGCTCACGCCCCTGGTCCAGGCCTGGCTCGCGCGCTCCGGCAGCGGCCGGGCCTCGGCCGACCCTTACGTCCTCTACGCGGCCTCCAACGCAGGCTCCGTCGGCGCCCTCCTGGCCTATCCGCTCTTGCTTGAGCCCGCCATCGGCCTGGAGAACCAGGCATGGCTCTGGAGCGCGGTCCTGCTCGGGCTCGGCCCCATCCTCATCGTGCTCTGGCTGGCGACGAACCGCGAGGGTTCATCTGTCGCCGCCACAGCCCCTACACACGGCGCACCCTCCGCTTCGACCTCGGCCAAGCTCCCGGCGGTGCGCATCCTCGCGCTCGCGGCGGTGCCGAGCGCCCTGCTGCTTGCGGTCACACGCTACATCACAACCGACATCGCGTCCGTGCCACTGCTCTGGATCGTGCCGCTGGCGCTCTACCTCGGCACGTTTATTCACGCCTTCGCCCGGCGCCAGCTCATCTCCCATGCACTTTCGGCGCGCATCCTCCCGCTGCTGCTGATCTGCATCGCGGTCGTCTACCCGCTGAGCCGCACGGTGTTCGCGTTCGGTGCGGCGCACCTGCTGATCTTCGTCCTTGCCGCCCTCTACTGCCACGGGACAATCGCTCGCCTGCGTCCGCCGGCAGCCGACCTGACCCGGTACTACCTCCTGATCTCGACAGGCGGTCTCGTCGGCGGCCTGCTGGTCGCGCTGGTGGCTCCGCTAGTCTTCGTCGACGTCTACGAGCACCCCATCGTGCTTGCCCTCGTCGCCGCGCTCGTACCAGCGGCCTCGTCCCACCTGCGCCGCGGCCGTCTGATCGTGGCGGCCGTCGCGCTGGTCGTGGTCGTCGCCGGACTTTCCTTTGTGCTTACCGAAGGATTCGGCAGAGAAAGCTGGCTCTGGATGGGAACACTCGCCCTTGCCGCGCTGTGCGCGCCCGCGCTGGGAATCCTGCGTGCACGGCCTGTTCTTCTCGCAGGTGCTCTTCTCACGGTCTTTCTCGCTCCCGCTGCGATCTCAGGCAGCTCCAACGGCGATATCGCACGGGAGCGCTCGTTCTTCGGCGTCTACCGGATCGGCGAGGCAGACGGCGTGCGCATCTTCAGGCACGGGACTACGCTGCACGGCGCCGAGTGGCGGCGGCCCGACGGCTCGATCGAGAGCCGCACCACCTACTATGGGATCGGCACCCCCTACCACGAGCTCTTCGCGGCGCTCGCACGCAGGCCCTCGCCCAACGCCATCGGGATGGTCGGACTCGGCACCGGCTCGCTTGCCTGCTACGCCCGCACCGGCGACGAGGTGCGCATCTACGAGATCGACCCGGTCGTCGTGCGGCTCGCGCGGGAACACTTTGCGGCGCTCCGCACCTGTGCGCCCGATGCGACCGTCGCCGTCGGCGACGCGCGCCTGCTCCTCGACCGCGAGCTGGCGAGGCTCGACGTCCTTGCGCTGGACGCCTTCACCTCGGACGCGATCCCCGTCCACCTTCTCACACAGGAGGCATTCCGCGTCTACCTGCGCACCCTGGCACCCGAGGGCGTGATCGCGGTCCACATCAGCAACCGGCATCTCGACCTGGAGCCCGTTCTGGCGGCGCTGGCGGAACGCATGGGTCTCGCCGGGCGCATCAAGCGCTATCGGGCGCCGGAAGGCGTGACGCCGCCCGAGCTGGTCAAATCGTCCGAAGTGGCGGTCCTCGCCCGCGACGAGGATGTGCTGGCGGCGCTCGATCTCGATCCGGGCTGGGTGGCGCTCGGCCCATCCGACCAAGTTCCGGTGTGGACCGACGATTACGCCAGCATCGTGCCCGTACTGCGACATTGGTAAGTCAACACGGCGGCACAGGACCGGTGCTTCCGTTGCGGCGACCCGCGATTTCCAGCCCTGGCCCGAGAGAACTGCAGCAATTTCGATTGCACGGATCGGGCTGCGGAATTGGCGCCCGGCTGAGAGGGCGCAGAATTTCAGCGGGGAATCAGGGCTGATCCGCTCGAATTAATCGAGGATTTGGGGTGGTTGCCCCCCGGCGATCTTGCATGAAGGCCGCCGGAGGGCTTGTCTCGGTGACGGTGATATCAACCTGAGACGGCCCCAATGTCGCACAAGCTGTTCCGGCACTCCATCCATTCGAATGCCCGGGTCTGGGCTTTTCTCAAGCGCGTCGATGCGGCGGAGGCGGAGGCCTGCCGAGCGGCCGGCTGTCCGCGCTGCGGCGGCACGCTTCACAGCGCGACCTACCCGCGCAAGCCCTACGGTCTGGCGGTGGATCTTCGGGACGACGCGCGGCGCTTCAGCTTGTGCTGTTCGTCATGCCGGCGCCGCGTGAAGCCGCCGTCGGTGCGTTTCTTCGGGCGCCGCTTCTACGTCGGGGCGCTGTTCCTGGTGGTGAGCGCGCTGGCTGTGGCCGGCGGCGTGCGGTTGCAGACGATCGCGCGGCGGTGCGGGGTTCCGGCCTCGACGCTGAAGCGCTGGCGGCGCTGGTGGCTGGAAGTCTTCCCGCTGACCCGGGAGTGGGGGGCGAAGCGGGGCGCGCTGGCGGCGCCCCCCGCCGACGTGCCGCTGCGCTGGCTGCTGCGCACCATGCGGGGCCGCGGCTTCCGCTCGCGGCTGTTGCGCAGCCTGGTCTGGCTGATGCCGTGGACCGGCTTTTGCGCGCTCGGCGCCGGGCCGGCGGCGCCCGCAGAAAACGTTTCTGTCATGAACGGATAGGGCGCTCTACATGGGCATCTCCCCGACACGGCCAGGGAGAGATGCCGCCATGGACAGCAACAACGGAGGGGGCGACCGCGACCGGTGGGCGCGGCTGCGCTTCGCGGTCGTCGGGCCGTTGCTGGCCTCGCCGCCGCCCACGGGGCAGTTGCGGGCGGAGCTGGAGCGGCTGTCGCAACGCGACTGGGATCACCCGTCCGGCAAGGGGCCGGTGCGCTTCTCGGTGTCGACGATCGAACGCTGGTACTACCAGGCACGGGCGGCGGACCGGGATCCGGTCAAGGCGCTGCGCCGCCGGCCGCGCACCGATGCCGGCCGCGAGCGGGCGATGTCGCCGGCGCTGATCGAGGCGCTGCGCGGCCAGTACCGGGCGCATCCGTCGTGGTCGGGGCAGCTGCATTACGACAACCTGCGGGCGCTGGTCGAGGTCGATCCGGCGCTCGGCCCGATGCCCTCCTACGCGACGCTGACCCGGGCAATGCGCAATCGCGGGTTGGTGCGCCAGCGCCGCCGGCGGCGCTTCGACCGGGAACCCGAGCGGGCGCCGGTCGAGCCGCGCGAGGTGCTGAGCTTCGAGGTCTCGCGCAGCCATGCGCTCTGGCACACCGACTTCCATCATGCCCGGTGCCGGGTGCTGACCGCGTCCGGCGCCTGGCGCACGCCGATCATGCTCGGCTTCCTCGACGACCACTCGCGGGTGGGTTGCCACCTGCAGTGGTACCTGGAGGAGACCGCCGAGGTCTTCGTCCACGGGCTCTGCCAGGCCTTCATGAAGCGCGGCCTGCCGCGCGCGCTCATGAGCGACAACGGCTCGCCGATGATGGCGGGGGAGGTCGAGGAGGGGCTGCACCGGCTCGGCATCATCCACTCCAGGACCCTCGCGGGGGCGCCTCATCAGAATGGCAAGATGGAGGTCCTGTGGGCCTCGGTCGAGGGCCGCCTGATGGCCATGCTCGAAGGCGTCGAGCCGCTCACCCTGAAGACGCTCAACGACGCGACCGTCGCCTGGGTCGAGCAGGACTACCACCGCCGGGTGCACCGCGAGCTCGGCACCACGCCGCTCAAGCGCCTGCTCGACAGCGACGATGCGTCGAGGCCCTGCCTCGGCCGCGACGAGCTCAGGGCGGCGTTCCGCATCACCGTGAAGCGCACGCTGCGGCGCTCGGACGGAACCGTGTCGCTCGAGGGCATCCGCTATCAGGTTCCCGCGCCGTGGCGCCACCTGAGCACGCTGTGGATCCGCTATGCGCGCTGGGACCTGGCCAGCGTTGATCTGGTCGACGGCCGAAGCGGCGAGCGGCTGTGCACCCTCTACCCGCTCGACCGGCGCGGCAATGCCGGCGGTATGCGCCGCCCGGCCGGGCCCGGCGACAACGATGGCGGCGGCAGCGCCGGCGGGGGCGAAGCCGCGCCGCTGCTCAGGCGCATCCTCGACGACCAGGCCGCGACGGGCCTGCCGCCGGCCTGGCTGCCTCACGCCGAAAGCCCCGGGCCGGGCGAAGACGACGATCGGGGAGACCCCTCATGAACCGCGAAATGCTCACGCTGTACGGCCTCAAGTGGAACCCCTTCTCCACCGACCTCCCGGTCGATGGCCTGATGACCACACCCGCCGTCGAGAACTTCTGCCGCAGGGTCGAACGGCATCTGGTGCGCCAGGGCGGCTTCGCCCTGATCGGCGGCCCGCCCGGCATCGGCAAGAGCGTGGCGCTGCGGTTGCTCGCCGAGCGCCTTGAGCGCATCGACAGGTTGAGCGTCGCGGTCCTCACCCATCCGTCCTCCAGCGTCGCCGACTTCTACCACGAGATCTCCGACCGCTTCGCCATCACCATGGCCCACAACAATCGCTGGAATGGGATCAAGGGACTGCGGCAGCGCTGGCTCGACCACCTCGACGACACGCGCATGCGCCCACTCCTGCTGGTCGACGAGGCACAGGAGCTGCCCAACGCGGTGCTGACCGAGATGCGCCTGCTCTCCTCGACCGACTTCGACTCGCGCACCATCCTTGGCGTGGTGCTGGCCGGTGACAACCGGCTGCTCGCAAAACTGCGCACGCCGGAGCTGCATCCCATCGACTCCCGCATCCGCCAGCGCCTCCTCATGACGCGTCCCGAAGACGAGGATCTACTGCGCCTCCTCGACCACCTGCTGGAGGAGGCCGGCAACCCCGCCCTGATGACCGCCGGCCTCAAGGACACCCTCGTCGCCCATGCCGGCGGCAACCCCAGGACGCTCACCGTCATGGCCGATGCGCTGCTCGCCGCCGGCGCCGATCAGGATCGTGAAGTGCTCGACGAAAAGCTCTTCCTGGAGACCTGGGGGGAGCCCACCAAGACCAGGAGAGCGCGCCGGTGAAGGGCTTCCCGACCCGAAGCCCGGCCGACCTTGAGGACCGCCCGAGCCGGCAGCAGTGGCTGGTCGACGGCCTCTGGGGACGCCAAGCCGTCGGCATCGTCGGCGGCGAACCCAAGTGCGGCAAATCCTTCCTGGCTCTGGACCTCGCCGTGGCCGTCGCCGCCGGCGTTCCCTGTCTGCGCCGCTTCGCCGCCAAACAGCCCGGACCGGTCCTGCTGTTCGCGGCCGAGGACGCCGGCCACATCGTGCGCGCCCGGCTTGAGGGCATCGCCCGGGCAGCCGGCGCCAGCTTCGAGACGCTCGACATCGCCGTCATCGACGCTCCCATCCTGCGCCTCGACCATGCCAACGACCGGCAGCGTCTGCGCGAGACCGTGCAGCGCATCGCGCCACGCCTCGTGGTCCTCGACCCCCTGGTCCGCCTGCACGGCGTCGATGAAAACACCGTCGCCGAGGTCGCTCCCATACTCGGCTTCCTGCGCGACCTCCAGCGCCGCTTCGAGACCGCCGTCCTGCTCGTCCACCATGCCCGCAAGAGCGGTGCCAGCCGGCCGGGCCAGGCGCTCAGGGGGTCGTCCGAGCTCCATGCCTGGGGCGACAGCAACCTCTATCTGCGCCGCCGCGACAAGCAGATCGTCATGACCGTCGAGCATCGCGCCGCTCCAGGCCTCGCCGACATCGAGATCGAACTCGCCGATGACGGCGAGGGACCCGCCCTGCGCTTGCGGCGGCCGGTGCCGGCCGAGGCCGCGCCGGAGCCGGAAACACCCGAACGGCGCATCCTCCAAGCCCTCGCCGACGCCGATGCACCGCTCTCGCAGCGCCAGATCCGCGAGCGCGCGGCAACCCGGCCCGCAACCGTCGCCGAAGCGCTGAGCAAGCTCGTCCGCGCCGGGCGCGTCGAACGCGCACCCCAGGGCGGTTACCGCCTCGCCGCCGAAAACGCGGCGCCGCCGGCCGCCGTCAACCACGCGGGCCGCAACGACGCGTTACCGAAAACCGTTACCGCCTCGAACCCCTAGGGAGGCAGGGTAACGGTAACGGGTAACACCCCTCGCCAGCCCCCGTTGCCGCACTGCGTCGAGCGATCGGCCCGTGGCCGGAAGCTTGCTTACGGCCATGGATGCACTCCGTCGGATGGACGGCGGGGGGTCACCCGAAGGGCCGGAGCGAAGCGGAGGAGCCGCGTAGCGGCTTGACCCGCCGACGGCCGTCCGACACCCCCGGTCACCCCACCAGCCGCGAACGATGCCCATCAAACAAACCGATCACCGCGCCATCAGATACCGAGAGCGCGCTCACGGCTTGCGCCGCTATCCACGTTCCTCAGGTGAAAGACAGAGACAGGTGCCGAGGAAAGAGGCGCATATCCCCATCCATCCAGACGCCGAGCCCCGTATCCTCGGCGCCATAGGCTTCAGGTCCGGGTCAGAACGGGCTAGACGACCGCCCGGATCGTAGTATCGGTTGCGGGGACCGGGTTCTCGCGGCAGGGTTGCCCCACCGAGGCAGCAAGTTCCTCGCGTAGCCAGTCGCGGAACGCCCGTATGTCGCTTCGCTCGCTCACGGCCCTTCGGATCAGGAGCCAGTAGCCGTGCTTAGTTTCCATGCTGTGGGGGATGGGGCGTACGAGGCGTCCCGAGGCCAAGTCGTCGTGAGCGATGGTGCCGACGACCAGCGCCACTCCCATGCCCTCGCGCGCGGCACCCATGACCAGGCCGCCGCTGATGCCCGGACCGGATTGGGAAGCGGGAACGTCGGGCCCATCGAGTCCGACCGCCGCCAGGAACTCGGGCCAGCTCGGAAAGTTGTAGCGGCTCGGGAAATCCTGACGATGCAGGAGGGTGGCCCCGGCAAGGCCGGCATTCGGGCACGCCGTCGGACTGCATACCGGGATGACGGTCTCCACCGTCAGCCTCTCGGCGATGAGGTCGTCGGTGTTGTCGAAGGTTCCCCATTCGATGGCGGCGTCGGAGCCGCGGGCACCATTGGCAGTCTGTTCGAACCTGTCGGAAATCGCGATATCGACCTTGGGTTCGGCCCGAACGAAGCGATGCAGGCGGGGGATCATCCAGAATGTCGCAAAGAGCGGAACGGTTGCCAGCCGCAACCTGCTGCGGCCCAGGCTGCGGCGAGTGCTCTGCACACTGTTGTTGATCATGGTGAAGGCCTGATGCAGTCCGCTCTTCAAACACTTGCCGTCGGAAGTCAGGCGCACGCCGCGACCGTCCCGTTCCAGGACCGTGACGCCGAGACTGGATTCGAGTTCCTTGAGCTGGCGGCTCACGGCGCCCGGCGAGACGGAAAGCTCGCTGCTCGCTAATGATACGGATCCGAGGCGGGCTACCGCCTCGAAGGCGCGCAGGGCGTTGAATGAAGGCAAGTGTTTCATTGGGCGCGCTCCCTATGCGGAGATGGGAAACGAACCAATTGCACGCCCCCTAACCGCTCGCGGGGGGGGGGGGGTAGAAATCGTGTCCTCACGGCGATTCGCAAGGGCACGAATTGTGCAAGGTCGTTGGGAGATGGATGCGGTCATTGTTGGCCTCGTTCAAGCTGGTTCGGTTGGCAGTTTCATTCCGCCGGTTCAATCCATGATCGCTCACTCCGGCTGCTTTGGTGACGCCGCCTGCTACCAACCCGTTGGTCAGTACGGGGCGTCTGCATCGCCATTCGGGATAGAGAATGCTGGGGCGCTCGACTGTCGAACGGCTTGACTGCGCGGAAGCTATGCGCGATCGGACCGCACATGTTGGCGACGATGAAAAAGCGCGCTAAACACGCTTGCACACCTGCCAAAGGCCAGAACCATCCGCGACGGTAGCGATCATGCCGATTCAAAGTCAGGGTATGCTTATGTATTGCGCAAGCTCTGCAACCATTATCTGACGAGTCGACGCAAGTCAAGAGCCAGAATTCCGAACGTTTGGTTGCGTTATGCGAAAATTTCGGGAGACAGATACACCTTAGAAGGGTTTCTATAGTTGAGAAAATAGAAACTGTTTTTGACCGGCAACGGAACCATGAGCAGCCTCCCATGCTTCAATGTCCTGCGCTCCTGCGACGCCGCATCGTGCTCGCACTCGGTATCTGTCTCAGCATCCGAATTTGCCGTTACACCAAGTGCCGTCACCTACATCTGAGCAATAGGCGTTGCCAGGATCGCAACTCTGGCAGAGAACGACTTGCCGACGGCAGGAAGCGCAACTGAAGACTCGCGCGGAGTTCTCCATCATGGTACCCGGCGTGGAAAATTGAAAGTTGGCCAGAACGGTTATCGCAGTTACTGGGTTTCGACAAAATTGCGATAATAACAATATTATATCGAAATACGGAAATCCGTCGGGACACATCTACGCGCGGGTTCGATTTGAAGTGGTACCTATTTGGTATCAGTAAATTGTCAGCAAAATATGAAGAATAGAGGGTAGTCCATAATACATTGTTTTATAGCAAGAATTTGAAGAAAGATTCCGGGACTCTCGGCTGCTTGGGCTGAAGACGCGGATTTCAACGGACTATGGTGCGGTGCACGGCGGGCAGCGGGAGCGCCATGATCGAGCCATGCAGGGCAACAACCGACGCGAGCGGATCGCAGCGGGCGGGGGCAAGATGGCCTGCGCCGTCTCCGCCACGAGCGCCGCCTCCGCCGCAGAATCCCGCTTATCCCACCCAGTCCCGCCTAATCCCACTCATCCCGGCGAATCCCACTTATCCCACCCAGTCCCGGCGAATCCCACTTATCCCACCCAGTCCCGGCGAATCCCACTTATCCCGCTCAATCCCACTCATCCCGCCTAATCCCACTCATCCCGCCTAATCCCACTCATCCCGGCGAATCCCACTTGTCCCACCTAATCCCAGTTGATCCCGGCGAATCCCGCCCAACGGCTGAATCTCCTGTCCCACCCACGTTCCGCGGGATGCCAGCCCGAGTATGGGCGATTCCAATCCGGTGCGGATCGCTCTACCATTCCGGGCGCGGCGCCGGGGTGCGCGCCAGGGAGGATGCGATGAAGACGATCGAGATCACGCAGGACGAGATGCAGAGCCGGATTTCGCGCTACGGCGCGCTGAAGCCGCTGCCGATCCAGCAGGACCCGGAGATTCCGCTGGAGGCCAACGACGTCATCTATGCGCGCAAGCTGCTCTCGGTGATCGGGCTCGGCGGCGACGTGGACACGCCGATCAACACCGGCGCGCCCATCGTGGACGCCGCCGGCATGACCATGACGCTCGCGGTCTGCCCGCCGGGCCAGGGCCCCTCGCTCCACGCCCACCACCAGACCTACGAGACCTTCACCGTGCTCAAGGGCCGCTTCGAGGTGACCTGGAACGACGACGCCAGCGGGCGGGTCGAGCTCGACGAGTTCGACACCATCTCGGTGCCGCCCAAGGTCAACCGCGCCTTCCGCAACATCGGCGACGACGAGGCCATCCTGCAGGTGCTGATCTCGGGCGGCGTGCACGACATGACCGACATCGACATGGCGCCCTCGACCGCGGTCAAGCTCGACGCGATCAAGCCGGGCGTGAAGGAGAAGTTCGCGGCCAAGGGTCTGACCTTCACCGCGCGGAAGGAGGAGGCCGCCTGAGCGGCGCGGCCGGGCGGGAGGGCTGAGCCATGGAGAACGTGCGCATCGGCGTCATCGGCCTCGGCTGGTTCGGCGAGATCCATTGCGATGCGATCCGAGCCACCCCCGGCCTGGAGCTGGCCGGGCTCTGTACGCGGACCGAATCGCGGCTTGCCGACCTCGGAGCCAAGTACGGCGTGGACGTGCTGGAGACAGACTACCGGGCGCTGCTGGAGCGCGACGACCTCGATGCCGTCAGCGTCGTCACCATGTGGGACCAGCACACCGGGCCAACGCTCGATGCGCTGGCTGCGGGCAAGCACGTCTTCCTCGAGAAGCCGATGGCGTCGACGGTCGACGACTGCGCGAAGATCGTGGCAGCGGCGAAGGCAGCATCAGGTTTCCTCATGGTGGGGCACATCTGCCGCTTCAACCCGCGCTACGCCGCGGCCAAGCGTGAGATCGAGGCCGGCAATATCGGGCGCATCGTGGCGCTCAGCTCGCGGCGCAACATCCCGGCGGCGTGGACGCCCGAGATCCTCAACAAGATCGGGCCGATCATCGGCGATGCCATCCACGACACCGACCTGATGCTCTGGTTCACCGGCGCGAAGGTGGTGAGCGCCTACGCCCAGACCGTGGACGTGCGCGGCCTCAGGTACCCCGACATCGGCCAGACCATGTACCGCTTCGATTCAGGGGCGACCGCGACGCTGGAGACGGTGTGGTGCATGCCGGAGAAGACCCCCTTCGACATCGACGAGCGCATGTCGATCATCGGCACGGAGGGTTTTATTCACATCCAGGACACATTCCCCAACATCGGCATCTGCACCAAGGACGGCTTCAGGAGCCCGGACACCACCTATTGGCCGGAGCTGCACGGCAGGCTCTCGGGCGCGCTCCGCGAGGAGTTCCTCTATTTCACCCGCTGCGTGCGCGAGGGCACGCCGCCCACCATCATCACGCCGGAGGAATCGATGGAGGCGGTCAGGACTACGCTCGCGGCCGAGCGCTCGGCGGAGACCGGAGAGGTGGTGCGGCTGGATTAGGTGGCGATCGATCCCAAGTCGGCATCCCCACGCGTCAGTGGGCGGCGGCTCCGCCTCGAATGAGTTGGCCGGGGTGCGCGCCCGTGGGCTCGCCCTCCCTCAGCGTAACCGCGCCGTTGACGACGGTGGCAGCGAAGCCGTCGGCTTTCTGCACCAGCCTGCGCGCACCGCCGGGCAGGTCGTATTGGACGGTCGGCAGGCGCGGCTTCACCGTTGCCTCGTCGAAGACGACAATGTCGGCCGCGAAGCCCGGGCGCAGCAGGCCGCGGTCGTGCATCTCCCAGGCGGACGCGTTGTCGAAGGTCAGCATCTTGACCGCTTCCTCCAACGTGAACGCCTGCCTGGAGCGCACCCAGTAGCTCAGCAGGTGCGTCTGGAGCGACGACCCCATCTCCTGGCACACGTGCGCGCCGGAGTCGGAGAAGGTGGCAAGCGAGCGGGGGTTCTCCAGCATCCGGCGAACCTCGTCCGGCGTCTCGTTCACCAGCGGCTGGAAGAAGAGCAGGTCCTCGTTTTCCGCCATCAGGTCGAGCATCACCTCGACGGGGTTCCGGTCGGAGGTTCGCGCGAGTTCCCCGATGCTGGGCTCGTCCCAGTTCACGTCGAACATCGGAAACAGGTTGGCATAGTCGGGCTTGCGCGGGTTCGTCGTGGCAGCGCCGCCGCCCTGGAACTCGTTGCTCCTGGGCGGCATCCCCGCTTCCGCAGCGACCAGGCTGGCGCGGGTATCCGGGTCGCGGAAGCGGGCCTGCTGTTCCGCCACCGGCAGGCCGCGGATGTCGCGCCAGACCGGGAGCGCGTCGAACGGCAGGTAGGATTTTAGCGAGAACATGGCGTTGATCGACCGCGTGGTGGCCTGCCCCAGCACCCGCCCCCCTTGGGCCGCAACCCGGTCCATCCACTCGAATTGGTACTCGAGGGGATTGGGATCGTCGCCCTGGCGGGAAGCTAGGACCCCCAGCATCAGCGGGCGGCGGCTGGAGACCGCGATCTTCGCCAGCTCGTCCAGGCATGCGCCCTGGGCTTCGCCGCCGGAGACGTCGGGCCCGACCTGGAAGATGCCGGCGTTCAGCTCGGCCATCGCGTGCACCAGGTGCGCGATCTCGGCCCAGCTCGCGATGCGGCTCGCCACCGGGCCGCCGTCCGGGCGGATATGGGTGGTGGCCCTCGACGAAGAGAGCCCCACGGCGCCGGCGCGGAGCGCCTCCTGCACCAGGTCCGCCATGAGTGCGAGGTCGTCCTCGTCGGCCTCCCGGTCCAGGGCGCGCTCTCCCATCGCGTACATCCTGAGAGCCGAGTGGCCGATGTAGGCGGCGTAGTTGATGGCCTTGGGGAACGAGTCGACCGCTTCGAGATAGTCCGGAAAGGTCTCCCAGCGCCAGTCGATCCCGGCCACCATGGCGTCCTTGGGGATGTCCTCAACGGCCTCCAGGCATTCGGCGAACCACTCTCTCGCCTCCGGCTTGCAGGGCGCCAGCGCAAACCCGCAGTTGCCCATCACCACGGTGGTGACGCCGTGCCAGCAGGAGCACGTGCCCGCCGGGTCCCACGCCACCTGCGCGTCCATGTGGGTGTGACCGTCGATGAAGCCGGGTGCCACGATCATGCCTTCGGCGTCGATCGTCTCTCGGGCGGGGCTGCGGATCCGGCCGATTTCCGCGACCCGTCCCTGCTTGACCCCGACGTCCGCCCGGTAGCGGGGCGTGCCGGAGCCGTCGACCAGGGTTCCGTTGCGGATCAGCAGGTCGAACGTCATCGGCCATTCCCCCGGGCGGTGTTCGTGACGGGCGAATGCTACCAGCCGCGACGATCACCGACAATGCAGGCAACGACGATCCGCGCCCGGTTGGACGTGCCTTTCCGCCGCTTACAGCGGCGGAGGGGTGGGAACGCGTGCCTTACCGGAAGTGCGGGATCACGTGGTCGCCGTAGTCGGCGACGATGCGCTCCTCCGCGCCGTTGGTGAGGTAGATCGTGAACTGCGTCACACCCGCCGCCTCCAGCGCCTTGAGCTTGGCCACGTGCTCGTCCGGCTCACCCAGGATGCAGAAGGAGTCGGTGATCTCCGGCGTGATGTAATAGGTGTTGTCGGAGACCTTGTCGGCGTGCTGGCGGTAGTTGTAGCCCTCGCCGCCCGCGCCCGCGCCGCGCCGCGCCTCGATGTAGGCGGTGAGGCTGTCGGGCACGAGGTCTGTGCCGGCGCCGTACTTCTCGACGATATCGGCCACGTGGTTGCCGACCAGCGCCGGGAACCACTTGGTCTGCGCGACACCTATCTCCCTGTCGCCGACCCAGACCGGAGCGGCCGAGAGCACCCGGTAGCCCCCCATGTCGCGGCCCGCGGCCTCGCCTGCCGCCTTGGCCTGGCCGCCGAACCACTCGCAGAGCCCAACGTCGGCAAGCTGGATGATGAGCCCGTCGCCGACCTCGCCCGCGGTCTTGAGCGCCTTGGGCCCGTAGGCCGCGAACCAGACCGGCAAGGGGTGGCCCGCGACCCACTCCATGTAGACCGGCTCCGGGCAGTCCGCGTACTGCACCGTATCGCCAGCCACCATCTTGCGCATGGCGTCGCAGAACTCGGCGGTATAGGCCAGCGTCGCCGGCGACTTGCCCATGACCCGCATGGAGCTGTCGCCCCGCCCGACCGCGATGTCGAAGCGGCCGCGCCCGATGTCGCTCAACGTGGCGAAGAGGCTCGCCGCCACGGACCAGTCGCGCACCTTGGGGTTGGTCACCAGCGGGCCGTAGCGCACGCGCTCGGTATTCGCCATGCAGACCGCCATCTTGGTGTAGCAGTCCGACCAGAGGATGTGGGAATCGAAGAACCAGACGTAGTCGAAGCCCGCCACCTCGCACTGGCGCGCGATGGCGACGGTGCGCTCGACCCCGATGTCGCCCTTGAAGGCAATCCCGAACTCCATACCGCTTCTCCTCCGATCAACTCACGTTGGGCTCTGGCCCGCGTCCGCGCCATTGCCCGACGCCTTCAGCAGCCGCCCTAGTGGATGCACCTCGCCGGGGCCGTAGCCTTCTGCCGCGGGCTCGGCGTCCGTGCGGCGCGCCGCCGTCGCCGCTTCGTCGATTCGCAAGGACTCGCCGGCGCCGTTGCCGCCCGCGAGCACCACGCCGTAGACCCGTTCCGCCCGTTCCCGCGTGATCCAGCCCTGCTCGACATCGGCCAGCACCGCCTCAGGCGCCCTTGTACGAGGGTCGCCGAAGCCCCCACCGCCGTTGGAGCGGTAGATCAACTGGTCGCCAGGGGCGAGGCGGATGCCCATGGCGTGCATGCCGAGCTCCTCTTCCGTCTCCGGCGAGGCGGCGCGGCGCAGCCTGAGCGTGTTGGGACCGCCGTTAGTGCCGCCGGCGAGCCCGAAGGGCGTCACCTCGGCGCGGTCGCCGTGCATGGTCATGGTCATGGCGCCCAGCGTCTTGAAGCTCCGGTCGATCCCGACCCCGCCGCGATAGGTGCCGTCGCCGCAGGAATCGGTGACGCCTTCGCAGTTGGTGTAGAGCAGCGGATACCAGCGCTCCAGGATTTCCACCGGCTGGTTGGTGGCGCCCCCGATGAAGATCATCATCTGGAAGGGGTTGCCGTCCTTGTAGCTGCGCGCGCCCTGGCCGCCCTCGTTCCAGAGGTAGTTGACGTAGTGCTTGCCGGTCTTGGGATGCACGCCGCCGATGCAGAGGTTCGCGAGGTTGATGCCGGCGGCGTACATGCGCTTTGGGTCCACGTCCTGAAATGCTGCGGCCCAGCAGGCCATGGTGACGGCGGCGACCTTCTCGTAGGCTCCACTGGCGTAACCCGACGCAGGCGTCGGCTCCTCGATATGGACGCAGCTCCCCGGTACGGACAACACCTCGACCGCCCGGCTGAGGCCATGATTGAGCGGCGCGAGCTGCGGGAAGCAGTGGAGTGTGCCGTCGAAGACCGCGGTCTCCAGCGAGGCGCGGGGGAAGCCGAAGGGGCCGACAGGCGCAGCATCGCTCTCCCGATAGTCGAAGCTCGCCTGGTCGCCTTGGATGGTGAGCCGGCAGTGCACCCGGATGCGCGGGTGCTCGGGGTGCATGATGTCCTTGTCGGAGAAATCTTCGAACTCGTAGACACCGTCCGGCAGCTGGGCGACCTGTGCACGAAAGCGCTCCTCGGTGTAGTCGAAGATATCCTCGAACAACGCCTCGATGGTCTCCGCCCCGTGGCGGGCGTAAAGCTCCAACAGGCGGTCCTCGATCAGCGAGCCCGCCTGCCGCTGGGCGTGGATGTCCGCAATGCGCTCGCGGCCGGTGCGCATGTTGTACTCGATCAGCGTCATCACCGTGCGGTCGAGCTCGCCGTCGTGGAAGAGCCGCATCGGCGGCATCCGCAGCCCCTCGGAGTAGCAGTCCACTGCGCGCGGGTTGAAGCTGCCGGGCAGCGCGCCGCCCACGTCGGGCCAGTGGCCGGTGCTGGAGTTGAAGGCGACGAGGCGGCCCTCGTGATGGATGGGCCTGATCAGCTTCACGTCGTTGCAGTGGATGCCGCCGGTGTAGGGGTCGTTGAAGATGTAGATGTCGCCGGGCTCGAACTCGCCGACCCACTCCTTCACCACCCGCACGGAAGGCTCGAAGGAGCCGATGTGGGGGGCTTGGTCGCGGTTGCCGTGGGCGACGAGGCGGCCTTCCGCCGTCAGCAGCGCGCAGGAGTGGTCGTGGCCCTCGCTGATGGTGGGCGCATAGGCAAGGCGGGCGATCATCTCGCTGCCCTCGTCGCACATGCTCCCCAAGGCGTTGCGCAACACCTCGAAGGTGATGGGGTCCAGCTGCATGGTCCTACCCGCTCGTGCAGATCAGGTTGAAGCGCTCGTCCACGCGGGCGTTCGAGCCGGGGATGAGCACCGTCGTGCTGTCCAGCTGCTCGATGATGGCGGGGCCCGGAATCTCGAAGCCGACGGGGAGCGCGGTGCGCTCGTAAACCGGCGCCCCGACCCAGCCCTCGGCCTCGTCGTACATGCGCTGCTGCCCGCGCGGGGCGGGATTCGCAGCGCCGTTCGCGCCGAACGTGGGCTCTGCGCCGGTCGTGGCGCGGGCCTCGGCCGCGACCCGCGCGTTGACGATTTCGAGCTCGGCAAGGTCTTCCGGCAGGGTATAGCCATAGTCCTCGGTGTGGCGCTCGTGAAACGCACGGAAGAGCCCGCGGATGTCATCGTCGTCGAGCGTGCCCGCCTTGACCGCGAGCGTGAGGCCGCCCGAGACCTGCCCATAGTAGCGCACATCGATCTCGCGGCGGAGCACCACGTCCCCGCCCGCCGCGCCGTCGCGCGTGAGCCGTGCCATGGCGCGCTCCTCCAGCTCGGCGAAGGCGTCGTTTATCTCGCCGGTGTCGAAGCGCTCGTCGGTCGCAAAGATCGACTGCACGAAGTCGTGCCGCACCTCCACGTGGAGCACGCCCATCGCCGAGCCCAGGCCCGGGCGGAACGGCACGATCACCTCGGGGATGCCGAGATCGCGGGCGAGCTCGAGCGCGTAGAGCGGCCCCGCGCCGCCGAAAGCGACCAGCGCGAAGTCGCGCGGATCGTGGCCGCGCTTCACCGAGATGAGGCGGATCGCACCCGCCATGTTGGCGCGCATGACGCGGAGGATGCCGGTCGCAGCCTCCGCCCGCGAATAGCCCAGGGGCTCCGCGATCCGGTCGATGGCCTGCTCGGCGAGCGCCGGGTGCAGCGCGACCCGGCCCGCGAGCTTGGTCTCTCCGCCTAGCCGGCCCAGCACCAGGTTCGCATCGGTCGCGGTGGGCTGTGCGCCGCCCTGGCCGTAGCAGGCCGGACCCGGCCGCGCGCCGGCGCTGTCCGGCCCCACCTTCAGCACTCCGCCCTCGTCGATGCGGGCGATGGAGCCGCCACCGGCGCCGATGGCCGTGACATCCACCGAGGGAAAGCTGATGACGATGTTGAACTCGATGTTCCACTCGGGCCGGACCAGCGGGCGGCCCCGGCGCGAGAGCGAGACGTCGGCACTGGTCCCGCCCACGTCGAGAACGATGACGTCGGGCCGCTCGGCCAGCCGCCCGATGGCGGCGCCTGCCATGACGCCCGCCGCGGGCCCCGACTGGCAGATGCGTGCCGGGATGCGCCGTGCCGCCTCGATCGACATGACGCCGCCGCCGGAATGGGTGATGAGCACCGACCCCGTGTAACCGATGCCCTCGAGGCGTTCGAGCAGCGCGGCGAGATAGCGCTCCAGCACCGGGCCGAGATAGGCGTTGGCGACGGTGGTGCTGGTGCGCTCGAACTCGCGGATCTCGGGCAGGATGTCGGAGGAGCGGCAGACGTAGCCACCGGGCATCTCTTCGCCGAGGATCTCCTGCGCGCGACGTTCGTGCGTGTCGTTGATGTAGCTGTGCAGGAAGCTGACGGCCACCGCCTCGATGCCGCGCTCGCGGAGCCGCGCTGCGGTGGTGCGCAAGCCGGCCTCGTCTAGGGGTTCCAGCACCTCGCCCTCGTACGTCGTGCGCTGAGCGACGGTCATGGTGTCGCGGCGGTCGACCAGCGCAGGCGCCGGGTCCCAATCGGAATCGTAGAGCGTGGGCCGGGCCGCCCGCGCTGCGTGCAGCACGTCGGTGAAGCCCGCGGTGGTCACCAAAGCGGTGCGGGCGCCGGTGCGCATGATCACCGTGTTGGTGGCGATGGTGGTGCCGATCTTGATGAGCTTGATGTCCGCGGGCCGGGCGTCCACGGCCTCGATGCCTGCGAGCATGCCGTCGATGAAGTCGGGCGGCGTAGAGGCAGTCTTCGCAACCTCGACCGCGCCCGACTCGGTGTCGTGGCAGATCACGTCGGTGAACGTTCCGCCGACATCGACCGCGAGCACATAGCGGGCGCCCTCGGTGGTGCTACTCATTCACGTTCCCGTTCACGGTGTTGCGCGCGCCGTGGCGACAAGCCGCGCACGATAGTCGCCCGCCGCACTTGCGCCAAGCGGAGGGTGGGCGGTCAGGGAGGCGCGCTACCTCCGCCGTGACCCTCGATCATTGCAAGCACAGTGGGCGGGTCGAGGGGGACGGCGCGGACGGTGGCGCCGAAGGGCTCCAGCGCGTCCTCCACGGCGCCTGCGAAAGCGGCGGCAGCCGGGATTGCGCCGCCCTCGCCCACGCCCTTGACGCCCAAGGGGTTGAGGCTAGAGCGGCTCTCCATGTGGTGGATCTCGATGGGCGGGATCTCCATGGCCGTCGGGATCAGGTAGTCCATGAAGGTGGTGACCAGCGGCTGGCCGTCCTCGTCGAACCTGAGCTTCTCGTAGAAGGCGCCGCCGATCCCCTGCGCCGTGCCACCGATGATCTGGCCATCGACGATGCTGGGGTTGATCATCGCGCCGCAGTCGTGGACCACGACGTATTTCTCGATCTCCACCATACCGGTGGCGGTATCGACCACCACCACCGCGCCGTGGACCCCGCTCGCAAACGCACCGTCGGGGGTGCGGTAGTAGTCGGCGGCGCGCAGGCCCGGCTCGACGCCGGCTTGGAGCGTGTTGATGGGATTGGCCGCATACGCGAGAGCGGCGAGCGTGACCGCCATCTGCGGCGCCCCTTTGACGTGCACGGCGCCATCGGCCAGCGCCAGATCCTCTGGCGCCACCTCGAGCTCCTCGGAGGCGAGCTCCAGCGCCCGCGTGCGGACCGCCTTCGCCGCGCCGAGCGCAGCACTACCCCCCACCACGGCCGCGCGGCTGGCGAAGGTGCCGACGCCCCAGGCAAAGCGGTCGCTCCGCCCGCTTTCCACCACCACTTGCTCCGGCGCGACGGCGAGCGTCTCCGCGACCACCTGCGCGAGCGTCGTGTGATGGCCCTGCCCTTGCGAGGGATAGCCGGTCGTCACGTGCACGTGGCCGGTGGGTTCCACGCGCACCTCTACTCCCTCGTAGGGCGAGATGCCCGTGCCCTCGACGAAGCAGGCGATGCCGGCACCGCGAAAGATCCCCTGCTCGCGTTCCGCCGGCTGACCGCGTTTCACACCGGCGAAATCGAGTGCATCGAGCGCCTTTGCGAGCTGCGCCGGGTAGTCGCAGTCGCGGTGGATGAGCGGGGTGTTGCCCTGAAAGACGCGGCCGGAGTCCCAGGGGCAGTCTTCCGGCTTCACCAGGTTGCGCCGCCTGATCTCGGCCGCATCCAGGCCGAGCGCGCGGGCGACGTGGTTCATGGCCGCTTCCATGACGTAGTTGCCGTGCGGCTGGCCGGCACCCCGGTAGGGACTCACAACCGGCGTGTTGGTGTAGACGGCCTCGTACTCCGTGTGCACGGCCGGGATCTTGTAGGGTCCCGGCAGGATCGCCTGGGCGCACTGGGCATTGATGGGGCCGTAGGGGCAGTAGGCGCCGCTGTCGTAGAGGAAGCGGTCCTTGATGCCGAGGATGCGTCCGTCTCTGGTCGCCGCCACCTCGATGCGGTGCACCATCAGCCGCTCGTGGTTGGAGCCGACAAAATGCTCGCGGCGGTCCTCGATCCACTTGACCGGCCGGCCGAGCAGACGGGCCGCGAACGGGATCAGCAGTTCCTCGGGATAGACCAGGTATATCTTCACGCCGAAGCCGCCGCCCACGTCCGGCGCGATCACGGTAATCGCGGCCTCGGGCATCCCGAGCTTGTCGGCAATCACGCCGCGGGCCGAGACCGGCGCCTGGGTCGCGTCCCAGATCGTGAGCTGATCGAGGCTCGCGTCGTAGCGGGCGACGACGCCACGGGTCTCCATCGGCTGGGCCGCGCCCCGCTCGGGCCGGAGCTCCTCGCGCAGCACGAAATCGGCCTGGGCGAAGGCGCTCTCGATATCCCCGGCGTTGTCGGCGGTGCGGCAGGCGACATTGGAATCGGTGTCGTCGTGGACAAGGGGTGCGCCGAACTCAGCCGCCGCCACCAGATCGACCGCCGCCGCCTCGGGCGCATAGTCGACCTCGATCAGGTCGAGCGCGTCCTCGGCGAGGTAGCGGCTCTCGGCGACCACCAGCGCCACCGCCTCGCCGACGAAGCGGACCTGCCCCGGCGCGAGTGCCCGATGGGTGCGGGGATGGATGAAGCCGGGATCCTGGTTGAGGAGCGGCATGGGCGTGTTGGCGATGCCCAGGTCCTCGTGAGTGATCACCGCGTGGACGCCGGGGAGCGCCAGCGCGGCACTGGAGTCGATGTGCGCGAACCGGGCCTTGGCGTGAGGGCTGCGAATCACCGCCGCATGCAGCATGTCGGGTAGGTGAATGTCATCGATGAAGCGCGCCCGACCGGTGAGGAGCCGCGCATCCTCGCGCCGCTCGACCGGCTCCCCGATCAGCCGCGTGGTCATGGCTCCTCGCCCCGCAGCATCGCCGCGGCCCTGCGCACCGCCGCCACGATCTGCTGGTAGCCGGTGCAGCGGCAGAGGTTGCCCGAGAGCGCCTGCCTGATCTCGGCGTCGTTCGGCGCCGGGTTGGCGGCGAGGAAGGGTTTGAGGGTCATCAGGATGCCGGGTGTGCAATAGCCGCATTGCAGCCCGTGCTCGCGGCGGAAGGCCTCCTGCAGCGGGTGCAATGCCTCGCCGTCCGCCAGCGATTCGACAGTCTCGATGGAGGCACCGTCCGCCTGCACAGCGAACATGAGGCAGGAGCGCACCGGGGCGCCCTCCAGAAGCACGGTGCAAGCGCCGCAGACCCCGTGCTCGCAGCCCACGTGAGTGCCGGTGAGCCCGGCCTCGTGCCGGATGAAGTCGGAGAGCAGGAGCCGGGGCTCGACCCGCCGCTCGTGAGTCTCGCCGTTGATGGTCACGCGGACGTTGCGGCCGTGGTCCGCCATTCAGCGCCCCATCCTCGTTGCTGCCTCGCGGCAGGCGCGGCGTGTGAGCGCGGCCACGAGCTTCCGGCGGTACCAGGCGGGCGCGTGGGGATCGTCCGCGGGCTCGGAGGCTTCGGCCGCGGCGTTGCCCGCCGCCTCGCACGCTTCGCCGTCCGTTCCCCGCTCGGCCAGAGCCGACTCCGCTTCGCGCATACGCACGGGCCCGTCGCCGGTGCCGGTAACCACGACGCGGGCGTCGATGCCTCTGCCTGCGGTGCCGTCCGGCCGCAGCGACACCGCGACCGCCACGAGCGCAAAATCCCCCTGCCGGCGCGCGGCCTCCCGAAAGGCCCAGCCGGTTCCCTTGGGGAGCTTGGGAATCCTGACCTCGGTCAGCAGTTCGTCTGGCGCGAGCGCGGTTTCCATCGTGCCCGCGAAGAAATCTTGGGCCTGGATTGTGCGATGCCCCTTCGGGCCTCGGGCTGTCATTTCGGCGTCGAGCGCCAGCATCACTGCTGGCAACTCCGCCGCCGGGTCGTTGTGGGCTAGGCTGCCGCCGATGGTGCCACGGTTGCGAATCTGCGGGTGCGCGATGTGGCCGATGGCCTCGGTCAGCAACGGCCAGCCGCGCGCTACTCCGGGATCGGCCTCGACCGCCGCCTGGCGTGCCATGGCACCGATTCGGAGCGCTCCATCCTCGGCCGCGACGTGGCTGAGCGGCGTGATTCGGTTGAGATCGACCAGAACGGCGGGCCGGGCCAGGCGGAAGTTGAGCAGCGGCACCAGGCTCTGCCCGCCGGCAAGCGGCCGTGCGTCGGCCCCGTGCGCGGCCAGCAGGTCCACAGCCTCCGCGACCTCGGTTGGACACTCGTAGGCGAAGGGCGGCGGCTTCATAACCTCGCGCGACCCGGCAGTCGATCCATGCGCCCCGATCTTATATCGGTACAAGGTGGCCGGTTAGCCATCCGGGTTCTCATCGCCGTCGAGCCCGGCGCTGAGCGCGTAGACGAGCTCCAGCGCATCCCGCGGCGTGAGATCGTCGGGATTGATGGCGGCGAGGCGGGTACGAAGCGGATCGGGCGCGGGCTCAGGCAGCGCGGGTGTCGGGAGAGCCTGGAAAAGTGGCAGGTCGTTCGCAAGGCGTGAGGCGGCGGTGGCCTTCTCGCCCTGCTCGAGCACCTCCAACACCGCCTGGGCGCGGGTCAGCACCGCCTCGGGCAAGCCCGCAAGGCGCGCCACGTGGATGCCGTAGGAGCGATCCGCCGCGCCCGGCGCCACCTCGTGCAGGAACACGACGCTCCCCTGCCATTCCTTGATCCGCATGGTGTGGCAGGCGAGCCGGTCGAGCTTCTGCGCGAGGGCGGTGAGCTCGTGATAGTGGGTCGCGAAGAGTGCGCGGCAGCGGTTGGTGTCGTGCAGATGCTCGATCGCAGCCCAGGCGATGGAGAGCCCGTCGTAGGTGGCGGTTCCGCGCCCAATCTCATCGAGGATCACCAACGCGCGCTCGCCGGCCTGGTTGAGAATGGCGGCGGTCTCCACCATCTCCACCATGAAGGTGGAGCGGCCCCGCGCGAGATCGTCGGCGGCGCCCACGCGGGAGAAGAGCCGGTCCACCACACCGATGCGGGCGGAGGTGGCGGGCACGAACGAGCCTGTCTGGGCCAGCACTGCGATCAGCGCGTTCTGGCGCAGAAAGGTGCTCTTGCCGGCCATGTTGGGGCCGGTGACCAGCCAGATCCGGGCATTCTCGCCCAGGTCGCAGTCGTTGGGAACGAAGGGCGTGTCCCCGCCAGCGCCCATGGCTTCCACCACCGGGTGCCGGCCGCCCGTGATCTCGAAGACGGTCGTGTCGTCGACAATGGGTCTCACGTAGCGGCGCTCGACGGCGAGCTGCGCGAGCCCTTGTGCCACGTCGAGCGCAGCCAGCGCACCGGCGGCCCGCGCGATGTCCTCCGCCCGGAGGACGACGTCGGTACGGAGGTCGTCGAAGTGCGCCTGCTCCAGGGCGAGCGCCTTGTCGGCCGCACCGTTGATCCGCGCCTCCAGCTCGCCGAGCTCCACGGTCGTAAACCGCATCGCGCTCGCGAGAGTCTGGCGGTGGATGAAGGCCTCGGGCAGCGCCTCGGCCCGCTGCGGCGGTACCTCGACGTAATATCCGAGCACGTTGTTGTGGCGCGCCTTGAGGGCATTCACGCCGGTTTCGCTCCGGTAGCGGGCCTCCAGCCCTCCGATCAGGCGCCGGCTGTGGTCGCGCAGCTCCACGACCTCGTCGAGCGCCTCGTCGTAGCCGCGCGCGATGGCGCCACCGTCCCGAATGCTGGGCGGCGGGCTCTCCACCAGGGCGCTGGTCAGGCGGTCCACCAGGCTCTGGTGATGGCCGAGCGCCTTGAGATCGGCTGCGAGCGCAGGTGGCGGAGGCCGCAGGCCGTCGGCGGCCTCGGTGCCGAGAGCATCACGGATCGCCGGAATCTGGCTGAGAGCGTCGCGTACGGCGGCGAGGTCGCGCGGGCCGCCGCGGCCAAGGCTGAGGCGCGAGAGCGCGCGCTCCACGTCCGGGCAGCGACGGAGCCGCTCCCTGAGGTCACCCCGCGCGCCCTCCGCCTCGACCAGGAAGCCGACGGCATCGAGCCGCTCGGCAATGCCGGCAGGGTTGGTCAGCGGTGCGGTGAGCCGCGCCCTGAGCAGCCGGGCACCCGCGCCGGTGACGGTGCGGTCGATCACCGAAAGCAGGCTGCCGGCGCTTCCTCCATCGAGAGTCGCCGTGAGCTCCAGGTTGCGCCGGGTCGCGGCATCGATCGCCATCGCAGCGCCCGTCTCGGTCGAACGGAGCCGTGCGAGTCGGGGTAGCTGGCCCTTCTGGGTGAGCTTGAGATAGCCGAGCACGGCGCCTGCGGCGGCGAGCTCAGCGCGTCCGAAGGAGCCGAGGCCGTCGAGGGAAGCCAAGCCGAAGAACGCCGCGAGCGCACGCCCGGCGGTGACACTGTCGAAGAGCGAGCGCGGTTGCGGCGTAAGGGCTTCCTTCCACTCGGCGAAGAGCTCGAAGAGCGCCGGCGTCTCCAGCAGCGGCTCGGGAACCAGAATCTCGCCGGGCTCGAGGCGCGCGAGCGCCGCAGGCAGCGAAGCCTCGGAGACCCCCATCACCGCGAACTCGCCGGTGGACATCTCGGCCCAGGCCAGCGCCAGCGAACCTTCGGCCTGGGCGAGCGCCGCGAGGTAGTTGGCCGCGCGCGCATCCAGGAGCGCATCCTCGCTCAGCGTCCCCGGTGTCACCACGCGGATGACCTCGCGGTGAACCACCGCTTTCGCGCCCCGCTTGCGGGCTTCCGCCGGGTCCTCCACCTGCTCGCAGACGGCGACCCTGAAGCCCTTGCGGATCAGGCGCTGGAGGTAGCCTTCGGCGCTCACGACGGGCACGCCGCACATCGGGATTTCCTGTCCCTGGTGGAGGCCACGCTTGGTGAGCGCGATGTCGAGCGCCTCTGAGGCCTGGCGGGCATCGTCGAAGAAGAGCTCGTAGAAATCTCCCATCCGGTAGAAGAGGAGGTGATCCGGGTGGGCACCCTTGATTTCGAGATACTGCGTCATCATCGGCGTCGCCGGCTCGACGCGCCGCGCGCGCGGCCGGCTTCGGCGGGCGCTGCGGGCGGCGGACGGCGCGACGGTCGCTTGTGCCTCGGCGTCATCGGGCATGGCGCGACACTACCACAAGCGGTTGCCGGCGATTCGGAGCCTGAGGAAGGCGTCCATGACCCCTGTCTGTCTTATATTCATCACGCTCACGGTCGGGTGCCTCTGGTAGACTCGAGAGTCCGGAACCCCGCTTTGGAGGAGAGCCGGTCGATGGCGGCGCGCGTTGTTCCGCTACGCCGATGGGCACGCCTGAGCCTTGCGGCGTCGTTGCCGCTCGGGCTGGCATTCCTGGTGCTCGGTGCACTCGGCCTCACGCCGCCCATCGCTGCGGTGCTCGCCTGGGCCGGTCTCAGCCTGCTTACGGCAGCCGTGGTCGGCCTGCTGCTGGCGGATGTCGGTGCCCTCGCGCGCCACGTGGAGACATCCGCCGAGAATGAAGGCGAGACGCGCCACGGCGCTGCACCGGCGGGGCCGCTCACCCACGAGCTCGCGGCATCGGTCGAGCGCCTGGCCCGGCTCGGCGCCGAAGGCCGGGCGCAGCTTGCCAGCGAGAGGACCGAGCTGGAACGCGCGCTGGATGCCTTGCCCGAACCGCTCCTCCTGTTGGATGCCGACCGCAAGATCGTGCGCGCCAACCGGGCGGCAACGGCGCTCCTCGATGGCGAGGTAGCCGGGCGCCACATCGCGGCCTCGCTGCGCAATCCGGCGCTGATCGAGGCCGTCGAACAAACCCTGGACGGCGGCGACGGATGCGACATCGAGTTTACGCTGCAGGCGCCGGTCGAACGCACCTTCGCAGCGCGTGTCGAGCCGCTGGCCGAACCGCGGGAGGGGGGCGCTGCCGTTCTGCTCGCGCTCGTCGATTTCACGGCGGTGCGCCGCACCGACCAGATGCGGGCCGACTTCGTCGCCAACGCGAGCCACGAGATCCGCACTCCGCTCGCCACGCTCATGGGTTTCATCGAGACGCTGCAGGGGACCGCTCGCGACGATGCGGCAGCGCGCGAGCGCTTCCTCGCCATCATGGACCAGCACGGCAAGCGCATGGCCCGCCTCGTCGACGACCTGCTCTCGCTCTCGCGAATCGAGATGAACGAGCACACGCCGCCCACGGATGCGGTGCCGCTCCCCCCGCTGCTCTCCCACGTGCGCAACACGCTCGCGTGGCGCGCAGAGCAGCGCAAGGTAACCGTCGCCATCGATGCCGAAGAGGAGTTGCCCCCGGTAATCGGCGACGGCGACGAGCTGACCCAGGTGTTTCTCAATCTGGTCGATAACGCGATCAAGTATGGAGACGCCGAGGGAACAGTCAGCGTGGAGGTGCGACGGGTTGCGGAAGCCGAAGCGGCCGGCTGGAGGGCGGGCAAGGACGGCGCGGTCGTGGTCTCCGTCGCCGACCGGGGGGCGGGCATCCCGCGCGAGCATCTGCCGCGGCTCACGGAGCGCTTCTACCGCGTGGACAAGGCACGCTCCCGCGAGCTCGGCGGCACCGGCCTCGGGCTCGCCATCGTCAAGCACATCGTGAACCGGCACCGCGGCGCGCTCGCCATCGACAGTACCCCCGGCGAGGGCAGCACGTTCACCGTTTACCTGCAGCCGCTCGCAGTGGCCGAGGACGCAGCGCTGGCAGCGCCAACACAGTCGACTGGCGAACGAGTAGCGGAGCCGGCTGACGACCTATCCCAAGTCGCCGTCACAAAATCGTAACGAAACTGACTTATCCCTGAATCGGCCCGTTCACAGGGTTAAGCTGGCGCTCGCTTGACCGGGCGCACGGGGCAGGGGCGGCCGACGGCGTGCAGCTCACCATCCTTCTCATCGCGATCTTGGCGCTCGCGGTCATCGGCCTCTACTTCGGTCGTCGCCGCGCCCTCCGGTCCGCCGGCACCAATCTCACCAAGCTCCACTCGATGCCGAGCTATCACGGCTGGTATGTGGCGCTCTGGTGCGGCATTCCGTCGGGCACCGTCCTCATCGTCTGGCTGATCATCGAAGCGCCGATCCTGGAAGCCCTGCTGCTCTCCTACCTCGGGCCTGCGGTGGCAGAGCAGTCGGAGGCGATGATCGGCCTGCTGCTCAACGACGTGCGCAATCTGGCTTCGGGCGACGTGGTGAGCCGCGAGGTCGACCCGGCCCTGCAGGCGGCGGCGGATCGCTACGGCAGCATGAAGTCGACAGCGCAGGCTGCCGTTCTGGCAATCGGCGTGGCCCTGGCCGGGGCCGGTTTCGGCTGGGCCTGGCGGCGAATCGCACCCGGATTGCGGGCGCGCAACAAGGTCGAGCGGGTGGTGAACATCGTGCTCATCCTGTCGTCCTGCGTCGCCATCGTCACGACCATCGGCATCGTGCTCTCGGTGCTGTTCGAATCGATCCGCTTCTTCTCGATCATCCCATTCTGGGACTTCCTGTTCGGTCTGAAATGGAGCCCGCAGACCGCCATCCGCGCGGATCAGGTAGGCAGCACCGGCGCGTTCGGGGCCATCCCGCTCTTCACCGGCACGCTGATGATCACGCTGATCGCCATGCTGGTCGCGCTACCGGTCGGCCTCTTCGCCGCCATCTACATGGCCGAGTTCGCGAGCCCCCGGTTCCGCAACGTGACCAAGCCGATCCTGGAGATCCTGGCCGGCGTGCCGACGGTGGTCTACGGCTTCTTCGCGGCCCTGGTGGTGGCGCCGGCGGTCAGGGGAATCGGCGAATCCATCGGCCTCGATGTCGCGTCCGAGAGCGCGCTCGCCGCCGGTGTCGTCATGGGCATCATGATCATCCCCTTCATCTCGTCGCTGAGCGACGACGCCATCGTCGCCGTTCCCAACTCGTTGCGCGAGGGCTCGCTCGCCATGGGAGCGACCAAGTCGGAGACCGTGGTCAAGGTGATCCTGCCGGCGGCGCTGCCGGGGATCGTCGCCGCCTGCCTGCTCGCGGTGAGCCGCGCCATCGGCGAGACCATGATCGTGGTCATGGCCGCAGGCCTCGCCGCCAACCTCACCGCCAATCCGCTCGATGCGGTGACCACCGTCACGGTGCAGATCGTGACGCTGCTGGTCGGCGATCAGGAGTTCGACAGCGCCAAGACGCTGGCCGCCTTCGCGCTCGGCCTGATGCTGTTCGTGGTGACGCTCGCGCTCAACATCTTCGCGCTCCACATCGCGCGCAAGTACTGGGAGCAATATGACTGACCTCACCGAACCGAAGCTCGCCGACGCTTGGCAGGACGCGGACTGGACGAAGCGCAGGCTGCGCCGGCGCTACCGTGCCGAGCGGCGCTTCAAGGCCTACGGCATCATCGCCGTGGCCGTCGCGCTTGGCTTTCTCGCGCTGCTCATTGGGAGCGTCATCGCCGAAGGCTATCCCGCCTTCGTGCGCACCTCGGTCGCGCTCGAGGTCGACTTCGATCCCAAGGTGCTCGGCGTGAGAGCGACGCCGAGTAGGGACGAGCTTCAAAAAGCGAACTACGGCAAGCTCTTGCGCGAATCCGTTTTCGCCGCCTTCCCCGAGGTGACGGCACGGAAGGAGCGGCGCAAGCTGCTCAAGCTCGTGAGCACGGCCGCGCGATTCGAGCTGCGCGAGCTCATCGTCGACGACCCCTCGATCATCGGTACGACCCGGCGCGTCTGGCTCACCGCGTCGAGCGACGTGGACATGCTGATCAAGGGGAGCGCGCCCCGCGACGTGCCGGAGGACGAGCGCCGCCTCGACGACCGGCAGCTTGCCTGGATCGATGCCTTTGACGCTGCCGGTTTCGTGGAGACCGGATTCAATGGTGAGTTCTTCGTCAACGCTGACTCGCGGGAGCCGGAGATCGCCGGCATCGGCGGGGCAATCGCGGGCTCCTTCTACATGCTGCTGGTCACGCTGGTGCTGACCTTCCCCATCGGCGTGACCGCGGCGATCTATCTGGAGGAGTTCGCGCCCAAGAACCGCGTCACGGACATGATCGAGGTCAACATCAACAACCTGGCGGCGGTGCCCTCTATCGTGTTCGGCCTGCTGGGGCTTGCGGTATTCATCAACCTGTTCCACCTGCCGCGCTCCGCGCCGATCGTGGGCGGGCTCACGCTCACGCTGATGACGCTGCCGACGATCATCATAGCGGCCCGCTCTGCGCTCAAGGCGGTACCGCCCTCGATCCGCGAGGGTGCCTACGGCGTGGGCGCGTCGCCGATCCAGGTGGTGTTCCACCACGTGTTGCCGCTGGCCACGCCGGGCATCCTCACCGGCACCATCATCGGCATGGCCAGGGCGCTGGGGGAGACCGCACCGCTGCTGATGATCGGGATGGTCGCCTTCATCGTCGATATTCCCGGTGGCCCGTTCGACCCGGCGACGGCGCTGCCGGTGCAGATCTTCCTCTGGGCGGACAGCCCCGAGCGGGGCTTCGTCGAGAAGGTCTCGGCGGCAATTCTGGTGCTGCTGGCGTTTCTGATCCTGATGAACGCGGTGGCGATCTATCTCAGGCGCAAGTTCGAGATCCGCTGGTAGGCGGGCGGGAGTGGTATCGTGATGGATGACTCCGACGGGATGGTCTCGCTGATGATGGAAGAGGCCGTTGCGCCATCTGCTGCACCCGCAGCCGCCCCCGCCGTGGCCCACGTCGAGGCGCCAGCGCCGATCAGGATGCGCGCCCGTGGCGTCGACGTCTTCTACGCTGACAAGCAGGCGCTTTTCGGTGTCGATATCGATCTGGCGCAGAACAAGGTGACGGCCCTGATCGGCCCCTCGGGCTGCGGCAAGTCCACGTTCATCCGCTGCCTCAACCGGATGAACGACATCATCGACATCTGCCGGGTGACCGGCTCGATCACCCTGGACGACCGCGACATCTACGGTCGCGACATCGACGTGGTGCAGCTCAGGGCGCGGGTCGGCATGGTGTTCCAAAAACCCAATCCGTTCCCGAAGTCGATCTACGAGAACGTGGCCTACGGCCCGCGCATCCACGGGCTTGCCAGAAAGGGCCGCGAACTCGACGACATCGTGGAGCGGAGCCTGCGGCGCGCCGGCCTCTTCGACGAAGTCTCCGACCGGCTGCACCAGCCGGGCACCAGTCTCTCCGGCGGGCAGCAACAGCGGCTCTGCATCGCGCGCGCCATCGCCATCAGCCCCGAGGTCATCCTGATGGACGAGCCCTGCTCGGCGCTCGACCCCATCGCCACCGCCAAGGTGGAGGAGCTGATCGACGAGCTCCGCGAGCACTACACGATCGCCATCGTCACCCACAACATGCAGCAGGCCGCTCGGGTCTCCCAGTTCACCGCGTTCTTCCATCTGGGCGAGCTGGTGGAGTTCGAGGCGACCGAGCATATCTTCACCAATCCGCACGACCAGCGGACGCAGGATTACATCACCGGACGATTCGGTTAGGCGTGGGAAGGGGCTGGGGACAGGGAGAGCGACCGATGGCTACCGAGCACACGGTCAAGGCCTACGACGAAGAGCTGGATCGCATGAACAACGCGATCCTGGAGATGGGCGGTATCGTCGAGCAGCAGCTCGCCGCCTCCATCGCCGCGCTGGCCCGCCGGGACGACGAGCTCGCATCCAGCGTGATCACCGAGGACAGGCGGGTGGACGCGCTGGAGGCCGAGATCGACCAGCTTGCGGTGCGAATCCTGGCGCTGCGCCAGCCGGTCGCGGTCGACCTCAGGGTCATCACCGCCTCGCTCAAGGTTGCGAGCGACTTGGAGCGCATGGGCGACTACGCCGCCAACGTGGCCAAGCGCTCCATCGCCATCCAGGAGATCGATCCCGTCCGGCTGACCCACGCAATCTCGCGCATGGCGGGCATCGCCCAGGGCATGATCAAGGACGTGCTCGATTCGTTCAGGGATCGCGATGTGGAGCGCGCCATGGCGGTCTGGCGGCGCGACGAAGACGTGGACGAATCCTACAACAGCCTCTTCCGCGAGCTGCTCACTTATATGATGGAGGACCCGCGCCGCATCACCGCCTGTACGCACCTGCTCTTCATTGCCAAGAACATCGAGCGGATCGGCGATCACGCGACCAACATCGCCGAGACCGTGAGCTACGTGGTGACAGGCACCCCCGTCGAGGAAGAGCGGCCCAAAGGCGACGTCACGCCCTTCCACCAGGCGGGCGACGAGACGGACGCGACGGCACCATGAAGCCATACATTCTGGTCGTCGAGGACGAGGCGGCGCTGCTCACGCTGCTCCGCTACAACTTGGAGAAGGGCGGTTTCGAGGTGGGCGAGGCCGTGGACGGCGAGGAGGCGCTGCTCATGGTGGACGAGCGGCGCCCCGACCTGATGGTGCTCGACTGGATGCTGCCAACGCTCTCCGGCATCGAGGTCTGTCGACGCATCAGGCGCAGGTCGGACCCGCAGCCGCTCCCCATCGTCATGCTGACCGCGCGGGGCGAGGAGGCGGACCGGGTGCGCGGCCTCGACGGCGGCGCGGACGACTACGTGGTCAAGCCGTTCTCGCCGGCCGAGCTCCTCGCCCGCATCCGCGCGATCTTGAGGCGCATGCGGCCCGCGCTCGGCGACGAGGTGCTGCACTATGCCGATCTCAAGATGGACCTCGCCGCCCACAGGGTGACGCGGGGAGACGACTCGATCCACCTGGGGCCGACCGAGTTCCGGCTGCTGCGGCATCTGATGGAGCACCCCGGCCGCGTCTTCTCGCGCGAGCAGCTGCTCGATTCGGTCTGGGGCCCGGACATCTTCATCGAGAGCCGGACGGTCGACGTGCACGTGCGCCGCTTGCGTCAGGCACTCAACGCCGAGCGCCGCCCGGACCTGATCAGGACCGTCCGCTCTGCCGGCTACGCTCTTGATTCGAGTGCGGGTTGAGGCACGCGTCTGCGAGGTGGGCAGGACGGCGGCAATGTTTGCTGCTGTGGCATTTGTGCCACAGCAGGTTGGAAATCGGCGTATTTGACAGGTTTCCGGCATGTTCAATGGTGAGGCGTGTGCGCTGTCACGCATCCCTTGGTGATCAAGGGCTCCAGCTGATCCGAGATTTTTCTTACCCCGGCGGCTTCGCAGACATCTGCGGCCCTGAGATCGGCGGATAGGGCGGATCGAGGATTTCCACCCCATAGCCGACGACGCTCCCAGGCTCACTTCCGGCCCCGTCGCGTCGTCCCGCCCGAATCGGATAGAAGGTGTCGCCATCGGGCCAGAGGCCCTCGTTCCATCCACCAGCCCTGGTAGGGAGAACGTGATGGCGACAACGGAGAAGCTACCCTTTTCCTGGCAGGCTGTCGAAGGCCTGCCGGACCTGGATCGCCTGCGTCTGGTGCTCGACACCCTGCCCGACGAGGAGATCGTGGCTGCGCTTGAGGCCGGGCGAGGTCGCGGGCGCAACGACTACCCGGTGCGGTCGATGTGGCGTGCGCTGATCGCGGGCGTGGTGTTCCAGCACGCCTCGATCCAGTCGCTGCTGCGGGAGATGGGCCGCAACCCGGCGCTCCTGGAACTCTGCGGGTTCGACCCGCTGCCTTTCCAGAGCGCGCCCGTGTTGGAGCTTCGCGCAGGTACGAAGGAGCCACCATGCGCGGTGGCGCATCCGGCGCAGGTCCGCTCGACGGTGCCCAGCCACTGGAACTTCTCGCGCTTCCTGCGGCGCGTCGTGCTGCTTGAGAACGAGTGCAGCCTGGTGTCCGCAATGGTCGAGAGCCTGCGCGCGTCGCTCTTCGAAGAGCTGCCCGACTTCGGCCGCCATCTCGGCTACGACGGCAAGGCGATCGAGAGCCACTCGACGGGCCGGGTTGCCGAGGACAAGGGGAAGACCTCCGACCCCGACGCCGACTGGGGCAAGCATGAGACGAGCGGGGTGAACGCCAAGACCGGCGCGATCTGGAAGAAGGTGAAATCATGGTTCGGCTACGGCCTCCACCTGATCGCCGACACCCACTACGAGGTCCCGGTGGCCTTCGAGGTGACGCGGGCGTCGGACTCGGAGGTCAAGATGCTCCCCAAGATGCTGGAGAACCTGTTCGCAAGAGCGCCGGAAATGGTGGAGCGCTGCGACGACTTCAGCGCCGACCGCGGTCTCGACAACGCTCCCCAGAAGAAGTTGCTCTGGGATAAGTGGGCCATTCGGCCGCTGGTCGACACGCGCTTGATGTGGAAGGCCGAGAAGGAGGAGCCGGGCTATGATCCGACGAAGCCGATCACGCGGGCGCTGTTCCCCAACCGCGCCGACGTCGTCGTTCACGACGAGCGCGGCCGCGTGTCCTGCATCTGCCCCCAGACCGGCGAGGTCCGCGCCATGGCCTTCCAGGGCTTCGAGGCCGAGCGCGGCCTCTGCGGCACGCTGAAATACCGCTGCCCGGCGGCGGCCTTCGGCTTCGACTGTGCAGGCAGCAAGGCGTGCCACCGGGCGGGCGGGGTGGAGCCCGGCGAGTACGGCCGCATCGTGCGCATCGATCTCGACAAGAACGACCGGCGCGTCTTCACCCCGACGCCCTGGGGCAGCCCGTCCTGGCGGCGCGGCTACAACCGGCGCTCTGCGATAGAGAGGATCAACAGCCGCCTCGACAACAGCTTCAACTTCGAGACCCACTACATCCGCGGGCTCGCTAAGATGAAGACCCGTGTCGGGCTGGCGCTGGTGGTGATGATGGCGCTGGCCCTTGCGCAGGTGCGGGCCGGCCACGCGGAGCGGATGCGCTCGCTGGTCGGCGCGGTGCCGTACCTCGACACCGGCTGACCGGTTGTCCCACCTCCGACATCGCCGCTCGACCAAGCCGCCTGCCGGCGGATGGCAGACCGCGGCCATCCATGTCACGATGTTCCCGTAGCGTTCCGATCTCGCGTCTAATCGCTGCATTCTGCTCACCCGGCGGGGATCAGGCAGTCGATATCCGGCCGCCAAAGATCAGCGTCACGATGTCGAAATACGCCACAGCGCACATTCCTCAATGGTGAGGCGTGTGCGCTGTCACGCATCCCTTGGTGATCAAGGGCTCCAGCTGATCCGAGATTTTTCTTACCCCGGCGGCTTCGCAGACATCTGCGGCCCTGAGATCGGCGGATAGGGCGGATCGAGGATTTCCACCCCATAGCCGACGACGCTCCCAGGCTCACTTCCGGCCCCGTCGCGTCGTCCCGCCCGAATCGGATAGAAGGTGTCGCCATCGGGCCAGAGGCCCTCGTTCCATCCACCAGCCCTGGTAGGGAGAACGTGATGGCGACAACGGAGAAGCTACCCTTTTCCTGGCAGGCTGTCGAAGGCCTGCCGGACCTGGATCGCCTGCGTCTGGTGCTCGACACCCTGCCCGACGAGGAGATCGTGGCTGCGCTTGAGGCCGGGCGAGGTCGCGGGCGCAACGACTACCCGGTGCGGTCGATGTGGCGTGCGCTGATCGCGGGCGTGGTGTTCCAGCACGCCTCGATCCAGTCGCTGCTGCGGGAGATGGGCCGCAACCCGGCGCTCCTGGAACTCTGCGGGTTCGACCCGCTGCCTTTCCAGAGCGCGCCCGTGTTGGAGCTTCGCGCAGGTACGAAGGAGCCACCATGCGCGGTGGCGCATCCGGCGCAGGTCCGCTCGACGGTGCCCAGCCACTGGAACTTCTCGCGCTTCCTGCGGCGCGTCGTGCTGCTTGAGAACGAGTGCAGCCTGGTGTCCGCAATGGTCGAGAGCCTGCGCGCGTCGCTCTTCGAAGAGCTGCCCGACTTCGGCCGCCATCTCGGCTACGACGGCAAGGCGATCGAGAGCCACTCGACGGGCCGGGTTGCCGAGGACAAGGGGAAGACCTCCGACCCCGACGCCGACTGGGGCAAGCATGAGACGAGCGGGGTGAACGCCAAGACCGGCGCGATCTGGAAGAAGGTGAAATCATGGTTCGGCTACGGCCTCCACCTGATCGCCGACACCCACTACGAGGTCCCGGTGGCCTTCGAGGTGACGCGGGCGTCGGACTCGGAGGTCAAGATGCTCCCCAAGATGCTGGAGAACCTGTTCGCAAGAGCGCCGGAAATGGTGGAGCGCTGCGACGACTTCAGCGCCGACCGCGGTCTCGACAACGCTCCCCAGAAGAAGTTGCTCTGGGATAAGTGGGCCATTCGGCCGCTGGTCGACACGCGCTTGATGTGGAAGGCCGAGAAGGAGGAGCCGGGCTATGATCCGACGAAGCCGATCACGCGGGCGCTGTTCCCCAACCGCGCCGACGTCGTCGTTCACGACGAGCGCGACCGCGTGTCCTGCATCTGCCCCCAGACCGGCGAGGTCCGCGCCATGGCCTTCCAGGGCTTCGAGGCCGAGCGCGGCCTCTGCGGCACGCTGAAATACCGCTGCCCGGCGGCGGCCTTCGGCTTCGACTGTGCAGGCAGCAAGGCGTGCCACCGGGCGGGCGGGGTGGAGCCCGGCGAGTACGGCCGCATCGTGCGCATCGATCTCGACAAGAACGACCGGCGCGTCTTCACCCCGACGCCCTGGGGCAGCCCGTCCTGGCGGCGCGGCTACAACCGGCGCTCTGCGATAGAGAGGATCAACAGCCGCCTCGACAACAGCTTCAACTTCGAGACCCACTACATCCGCGGGCTCGCTAAGATGAAGACCCGTGTCGGGCTGGCGCTGGTGGTGATGATGGCGCTGGCCCTTGCGCAGGTGCGGGCCGGCCACGCGGAGCGGATGCGCTCGCTGGTCGGCGCGGTGCCGTACCTCGACACCGGCTGACCGGTTGTCCCACCTCCGACATCGCCGCTCGACCAAGCCGCCTGCCGGCGGATGGCAGACCGCGGCCATCCATGTCACGATGTTCCCGTAGCGTTCCGATCTCGCGTCTAATCGCTGCATTCTGCTCACCCGGCGGGGATCAGGCAGTCGATATCCGGCCGCCAAAGATCAGCGTCACGATGTCGAAATACGCCACAGCGCACATTCCTCAATGGTGGATGGAGCTTGCGTTGTGCACGCCCTCCAGGCCATTCTCACCACGCGGCGAGTAGCGCCGGTGCAAAGGCGCACTGCCGCGAATGCATGCATGGAACACTCTAATCGCGCGAATGAGGAGGATGGGAGTATGAAAAAGGTACTGTTGAGCACGACGGCGCTCGTCGCCGCCGGCCTTCTGGTCACCAGCGTGGCTTACGCCGGCGATGAGGAGATGGCCGAAGAAGAGATGATGGCCGAAGAAGAGATGATGGAAGAGGAGATGATGGCGGCCGAGCCGGTCTCGGTCGGCCTTAGCGGTAGCGCCCGTGTCATCGCCGGTGCTTCGAGCCGTGGCGATTCGCCAGCCCTGCACGAATACGTTGAGTTCGGGATTGGCGGGTCGGCGACCATGGACAATGGCCTGACCTTCAGCGTCTCCACCACCAGCGATCCCGGCGCTCTCCTGTATGACCGCTCCATCACCGTGGGCGGCGCCTTCGGCGATATTCAGCTCGGCGTCACCAGGAGCGCACGCGGGCAGATGCGGATCGCCTCGCCGGGTGCGACCAGCAGCTTCGGCGTCAACGGACCTTACCAAGGCGGCGTCGCCAAGCCTGTCGGCACCAACGACTCCGGCGCCGGCATCGCGAACCGCGATCCCAAGGTCATCTACAAGTCGCCCGATGTCGGTGGTATCCAGCTTGCCGCGAGCTACGCACCGGACGGCTCGGTGTCGGAGCAGATGGCCATCGCCGCCACGTACACGCAAGACCTCGGAGACGCCAGCGTCAGCGTCAACGTCGGCTACGAGACCGGAGACGCGGGCGGCCCCTCGATCAGCGATCTCAACGCCGGCCTGACGGTCTCGCTTGGCGACATCACTGTCGGCGGCGGCATGAGGGACTCGAGAAATGCCATGGGTGCCGAATCGATGCAGTCGGACATTGGCGCCACCCTCGCAATGGGCGCACTCACCCTCGGCGCCGGCTGGAGCAGCTCGGATACCACCAATATGTACGCACTCGGTGCCGCCTATCCGCTGGGCGAAGGCGTGCAGTTCGATGTGCAGCTCGACTTCGGCAATAATGACATGCCGACGGCACCCGACGAGTCCGAGTGGGTCCAGTTCATGGCTGGCGTAGCGATCAGCTTCTGATCGGTCCTCGTCGATACTCGTATTGGGGAGCGCTTCGGCGCTCCCTTTTTTTGTGTGTCCCATGGACTACGACGAGAGGGGCGCTGCCCAACACGGATCACACGCGACCGTCGTCATTCCGCCTGGACCCTCTCGGGTCTGCCAACGGGAATTGCGCGGCGTCTCCCGTCGTCTTAGGCTGGAGACGCAGGTGGGGCGCTGCAACGGGGAGGACAGGACATGAGTCGAAGCCGAATCGGAGTGCGCTGGATTTCTGCGATGGCGCTGGCTGCGTGCGTGGCGTCCGGTGGAGCGACCGCCGCGCAGGCTGAGGAAGGCGCGTGGTACATCGGGGCCAACATGCCCCTCATGTTCATCGACGACACGGATTCGACCGCCACCACGACGTTCGGCCAAGGCCAAATGTCGGTCACGCAACGCTCGACGGTCAGGTCGGAGCACGACACGGGCTACAAGCTCGGCGGCGTTCTCGGCTACCACCTCGACAGTGCCATCCGCATCGAGGGCGAGATCTTCCTCGCCAGGGCCAAGGTCAGCAAGCTGACCCACACCAGCATCAGCTTGCCGGAGCTGCAGCAGCTTCAGCAGGCCCTTCCGACGAAGGTGGACGTCCCCGTGTCCGGCTCGGCAAACCAGCTCGGCGCCATGCTGAACCTCTGGTACGACATCGAGACGGGCAGCGACTGGACGCCCTATGTCGGCGCCGGCCTCGGCTTCATTCGCATCGATCAGGGCGACGTGCGATACAACACCAACGCCGTAAAGAATGCCGTTAGCCAATCGGTCCAAGCCGCGGCCGCGCAGAACCCGGCGCTTGGTGCAGCACTTGGCCCCCTCCAAGGCCTCCAGAACCTGGATGTGCCCACACTCTCCGCGACCGATTCCGCGTTCGCCTACCAAATCGGGGCCGGCATCGGTTACGCTCTTTCGGACAGCACCACACTCCACATCGGATATCGCCTGCAAGCGCTGAACGGCTTGGAATTCAGCGGTACAGGTCAGGGTGTCTCGACGCGTTCGGAGACCGACCTGCGGGTTCACTTCCTGGAAATCGGCATCCGGTACCGCTTCTAGGGACCCGAGGGCGCACCTCCGAGGGCGCGCTCAAACACCACCGGCGCTGCGGAGTCCCGTTTCGGCGATAACCTGGGCGATCGCCTGCTCGCCGCGCGGCGCCATCAGGTGGGCGCCGGCAACGCCCTCGATGCCCTGCAGCTCCTCGACCAACTCAACACAGATGCGGATGCCCTCGGCCTGCGGCTCCTTGGCGCCCTCGAGCCGGGCGATGACGGCATCCGGGATATGCACGCCAAAGAGGTTCTCGTTCATCCAGCGGGCCGAGCGCGCCGACCTGATCGGCCCGATGCCGACTAAGATGGACGCGCGCTCAGGGATACCGAAGTCCCCGAGCCAGGCGAGGTAGCGCCTGAGCATCGCCGTATCGAAGCAGAACTGGGTCTGGAAGAAGTCCGCGCCGGCCTCAATCTTGTCCTGAAGGCTAGTAGGCGCCTCGCCTGCCTTCGGCTCGCGGGGCGCATCGGCACCGCCGATCAGCAGCCGGGGCGCCGAGGCGAGGCTGCGCCCGCCCGGGAGCACCGCCTCGTCCCGCATGGTGCGAACCAGCGCCATGAACTCGTCGGATTTCAGGTCGAAGACCGGCTTTGTCTCCGGCTGATCGCCGGCATTGACCGAATCGCCGGTGAGGCAGAGCAGGCTGTGCACGCCGAGCGCCGCTGCCCCCAGCGCGTCGGCCTGCAGCGCGAGCCGGTTGCGGTCGCGCATGGTGAACTGGAGCACTGGCTCGATGCCTTCGCGGACCAGGATCGCGGCGGTTGCGAGCGGCGAGAGATGCGCGCGAGCGCCGGCGCCGTCGAGCACGTTGACGGCGTCGGCGAGCCCCTTGAGGCAGCCGGCGCGGGCCAGCACGTCGGTCGGGTCCGCCGAATCGGGCGGCCCCATCTCTGCGGTGATGGCGAACTCGCCCGCACGCAGCATACGTTCCAACCGGCCCGCGCTCTTCGAGTCGTCAGCCATGCCCCCTCCAACGGCCTTGCCCGCCGCCCCGCTGGCGGCCGGGGCGCGACCATAGAGGGCGCGGACCGCACAATCCAGCACGCATTGGTGTCGGCTCAGAGGAGGCGCTGACGTGCCTTGAGCGCGGTGCCGAGGGTGCCGTCGTCGAGATAGTCGAGCTCGCCGCCGACCGGCAGGCCGTGCGCAAGGCGGGAGATCGCGACGCCGCTCTCGGCAAGCCGGTCGGTCAGATAATGGGCCGTGGTCTGTCCGTCCACGGTGGCGCTGGTGGCGAGGATGATCTCGCCGACCTCAGGCGCGCCTGCGCGAGCAACGAGGCCGGCGATGGCGAGGTCCTCAGGCCCGATCCCGTCGAGGGCCGAGAGCAGGCCGCCCAGCACGTGATAGCGGCCGCGGAACATCAGCGTGCGCTCCAGCGCCCAGAGATCCGCGACCTGCTCGACGACGCAGATGGCCGTGCGATCGCGCTCCTGGTCGGCGCAGATCGCGCAGGGGTCCTGGGCGTCGAGATTGCCGCAGGTGGCGCAGGGGCGGACGCTCTCAGCGGCTGCTCGCAGCGCGGCGAGCAGCGGCTCCAGGTGCGCTTCGCGCCGCTCCAGCAGATGCAGGGCGGCGCGGCGCGCCGAGCGCGGCCCGAGACCGGGGAGCTTGCCGAGATGCCCGACCAGCCGCTCGATCGCAGGGCTCGTCATCGCCCGTAACCAGCAGGAGAATGGTTGTGGCGGGCCCTCACAGGCCGAGGTCGAGGCCCGGCGGCAACTTGAGCCCGCCGGTGACCTCGGCCATCCGTTCCTGGACGAGCTGCTCGACCTTGGCCTTGCCGTCGTTGAAGGCGGCGACGATCAGGTCTTCCAGCACCTCCACCTCGTCGCCGCTCACCAGCGCCGGGTCGATGGAGAGGCGGCGCATCTCTCCCTTGCCGGTGAGCGTCACCCGCACCAGGCCGCCACCCGCCGTCCCCTCGACCTCGAGCGCACCCAGGCTCTCCTGCAGCTCGGCCATCCTGGTCTGCATTTCCTGCGCCTGCTTCAGCATCTTGCCGATGTTCTTCATGGGGAGGCATCTCCATCGTTTTCGCTATCCGGCGCCGGCCGGTGCACCTTGCGTACGCGCGCGCCGGGGAAGGCATCGAGGACCTGCCGCACCAGGGGGTGGTCCATCGCTGCCCGGTCGGCTGCTTCCTGCGCGGCCCGATCCTGTTCGTCGAGGGAGGGCTCGCCGCCCTCCTCGCTCAGCGCGATCATCCAGCGCTCGCCGGTCCATTGCTCGAGCCGTTCCTGAAGCAGGGCGAGCATCTTGCTGTCCGGCGAACGCCCGCAGTTGATCTCGATCGCGCCTGCGGCAACCCGGATGGGGCGGACCTCGGTCCTGAGCCAGGCGCTCAGGATGGGCTCCCGCCGCTCCTCGGCGAGCGCCGCGATCTCGCGCCAGGAGGCCGGCTGCACATGCGGGGCGGATGTTGCCACTGGCGCTGGCTGTGGCGCCGGCTCGGGCGCCGCTGCGGGCACCACCGCAGGCTCCGCCGCAGCACCCGCGCTTGCCGCACCGCCAGTTGGTGGCACCGGAGCAGGGGCGGGTGACGCCGCGGGCGCGTCCTTCGGCTGTGTGGCCGCACCGCCGGCGCCGATAGCGCGGAGCGCATCGGCCGGACTCGGCAGGTCCGCGGCATAGGCGATCCGCACCAGGGTCATCTCGGCCGCAAGCGCTGGCCGCGCCGCCCGATTGGCCTCTTCCAGTCCCTTGAGCAGCATCTGCCAGGTTTGTGTGAGCGACGGCACCGCCAGCGCCTCGGCCATGGCACGTCCGCGCGTACGTTCGGCCTCGGGCACCGCGGGATCCTCTGCCGCGGCGGGCACGTGCTTCAGCCGCGTCAGCCAATGGCAAAGCTCCAGCAGGTCTTGCAAGAGCGCCTGCGGCTCCGCGCCCGCGTCGTGAAGCTCGGAGAAGCAGTCCAGCGCGTCCTTGATCGAGCCCTTCATCAGCATATCGAACAGGTCGAAGAGCCGGGTGCGATCTGCGAGGCCCAGCATGGCCCGCACTGCCTCTTCGGTGATGCGCGTGCCCTCGTGCGCCATCGCCTGGTCGAGCACGGAAAGCCCGTCGCGCACAGAGCCATCGGCGGCCCGGGCGATCAGCGCGAGCGCCGCCGGCTCCACCTCCGCGCCCTCCTTGGCGGCGATGCCCGAAAAATGCTCGACCAGCACCTCCATGTCGACCCGGCGCAGGTCGAAGCGCTGACAGCGGGACAGCACGGTCACCGGCAGGCGCCGCACCTCGGTCGTCGCGAAGACGAACTTGACGTGGGGCGGCGGCTCCTCGAGCGTCTTGAGTAGGGCGTTGAAGGCCTGCTTCGAGAGCATGTGCACTTCGTCGATGATGTAGACCTTGTAGCGCGCCGAGACCGGGCGGTAGCGCACGCTCTCGATCAGCTCACGCACGTCGTCGATGCCGGTGCGCGAGGCGGCATCCATCTCGATCACGTCGACGTGGCGATCCTCGGCGATGGAGATGCAGTGATCGCACGCCCCGCACGGCTCGGGCGTGGGGCCGCCGGTCCCGTCCTCGCCGATGCAGTTGAGGGCGCGCGCGATGATCCGCGCGGTCGAGGTCTTGCCCACCCCGCGCACGCCGGTCAGCAGGTAGGCGTGGGCCAGGCGGTCCATCGCGATTGCGTTTCTCAGCGTGCGCACCAGGGCGTCCTGACCGATCAGCCCAGCGAAGCTCGACGGCCTGTACTTTCGCGCGAGCACGCGATAGGCGGCGGCGTCCTCGCTCATCGGTGCATGGCGTCCTTCGATCCGCGTCTTGCGGGGGCGGCGCATGGAGTTGGCGGCAGGAGACCGGCAGACGACCCGGCTTGAAGCTCGTTACGGCTGCTTCCTTCCGGACCTGACCGGGTTGGCGAGTTAGCCGTCCGCCGCCGATCTCCCGCCCGCACTATAGCAGTTGCCGCCGGCGGCGTTTAGGCCGCGCGCTGTGCCTGCTCGGCGAAATAGGCGAGCACGGCCTCGGTGTTCGTCACGTCGGCCGAGCAGCGATTCATGTCGAACAAGTTGATCGCGTGGCTGATCGGCAAGCGGTCGAACACAGCGTCCGACGGTACGATGGTGCGGTAATTGTACGAGAACGCGTCGAAGACCGTGGCGCGGACGCAATTGCAGGTGGCGCCGCCGGTGACGATCAGCGTATCGATGGCGCGGTCGATCAGATAGGGCAGGAGGGGCGTGCCATGGAAGGAGCTCGGTTTCTTCTTGGTGAAGACGAGATCGCCGGGCTCGGGCGCCACCGCGCCCACGATTTCGCCGCCGTGCGTGCCTTCGAAGTAGACGTTCTCGCCGGCCTCCGCTCCGATCTTGGCGTCGAAGAGCCCGGCATCGCCGACGGTGCGGTCGATGGCGAAGCGGGTGTAGATTACCGGCGCGCCGGTGGCGCGGGCTGCGCTGACGATGCGCTTTGTCTGCCAAACGGCATCCCAGCCGGCGGCGCAGCTGTAGGGATAAGCGGCGAGGTCGTGGTTGCCCTCCTCCCCCACCATATAGTTCTGCACGTCGATGAGGATGACGGCCGGGCGCACGCCGAAGCCGACGCGCTTGGCCCAGCGGCCGCGCTCGATGGTCTCCCTGTCATCAGCGCTCAGGAAGCGTTGCCAGTCCGGAATCTCAGGCATCGTCGGCCTCCGACCGTGCGTTGCGGGAGGCCCATCATAGCCGGAATCCGACCGCGGCGGGGGCGGCCGTGAGCGGAAATCGCCCCGAGGCCCAGGGCTGGCGGCTCCAGGTAACACTCAACCGTGCCGCCTTCGAGGCACTGGAGGCGGCTCTTGAAGACCACGCGGATGCCGTGGTGGCCGAGACCATCGAGACGACACACCCGATAGAGCATGCCCCGGCGGACATTCTGCACGTTACGATGTTTGGCACTGCCTCGCTGGCCGAGGACGCAAGGCCCGCGCGGGTGCTGGCGCTCCTCCAAGCAGCCGACGCGGCACCCGACGACGCCACTGTTGAGCCGGTGTGCTCCACCGATTGGGAAGCCCACGCGATGGCCCCCTTTCCGCCCCTCTCGGTCGGGCGCTTGAGGATCGTGGGCGCGCGCCAGGCCCCTCCCCACCGGCGCTTCGTCCTCCGCGTCGATGCCGGCCCCGCCTTCGGCTCCGGCCGACACGAGTCGACCCAAGGTTGCCTGCTCGCGCTCGACTGGCTCGCCCGCCGCAGGCGCGTGCGTCGTGCACTAGACATCGGCACGGGCTCGGGAATCCTAGCGGTGGCGGTGGCCCGGCTTTGGCCGGCACGGGTGCTCGCCCTGGATAGCGACCCGATGGCGGTTGCCACGGCACGAGAGACAGTGCGGCGGAATGGACTCTCCCGCCGGGTGGCGGTGGTGCGGGCCGGAGGTCTTCGTGCAGGCATCGTGGGGCGGCTCGGCCGGGCGGACCTGATCGTCGCCAACATCAGGGCAAAGCCTATCGCCGCGATGGCACCGGCAGTCGTTTGGCACCTGCGGCCGATGGGCACTGCGGTGCTCTCCGGCCTTCTAGCCGACGAAGAACGGCTGGTGCTCGCGGCCTTCAGCACGCGGGGGCTTCGGCTCAAGCGACGCATTCGGCTCGGCGCCTGGGTCACGCTGATATTGACGCGGTGAGCGGCGCGCTGGCAGAAACGCAGTCATGTCCGAGACAAGCACGACAACCGACGGGCTGGCGCAGGTACTCGCCGAGGCCGGTATCGATACGCCGACCCATGAAATCGACGCGCTGGTGCAGGGAGTCGCCGCAGCGGCGGTGCAGGACAGGGATTGGCTCCGACTGATTCACCCTGAGGCCGGCCCGACCTTCGCTGAGCGGCTCGACACGCTGCGTCAGGCCTACGCCGAGGCACCCGACGGCATCGACACCCCACAACAAGAGTCTCGCCTCGCGGCGCTCCGGGCCGAGCTTGCCCGGCGCAACCTCGATGGCTTCGTGGTGCCGCTCAGCGACGAGCACCAGGGCGAGTACGTGGCGCGGCGCTCGCGGCGGCTGGCGTGGCTCACCGGCTTCACGGGCTCTGCCGGTATGGCGGTCGTGCTGGCCGAACGGGCCGCACTCTTCGTCGACGGGCGCTATACGCTGCAGGCGGCGGCGCAGGTGGACGGCAGCCTCTACGAGCACCGTCACATCGCCGAGGGGCCGACCGACGCGTGGCTCAGGGAGCATCTCGCGGCAGGTGCCGCGCTCGGCTACGACCCCCGGCTGCACGGCACCCGTGAGCGCGACCGGATGGCGGCACCCTGTCGCGCTGTCCGCGCCCGGCTGGTCCCGTGCGAGGACAATCCCATCGACGCGCTGTGGGCGGATCAGCCGCCGGCCCCGCTTGGGCCCATCGCGCCCCATCCGGCTCGCTTCGCTGGCGCAGAGGCGGGCGAGAAGCGGGAGATCGTCGCCGCCCGGCTTGCGGAGAGGGGTGCGGCCGCCGCGGTGCTGAGCGCGCCCGACTCCATCGCTTGGCTGCTCAACGTGCGCGGCGCCGATGTCGCCAACAGCCCCCTCCCCCACTCCTTCGCCATCGTACACCGCGACGGCGACGTGAACTGGTTCGTGGACCGGCGCAAGCTCCTCCCCGAGGTTCCGGCGCATCTCGGCAATGCCGTGCACGTGCAAGCGCCGGAGACGATGGCGAACGTGCTCGACGGGCTTGCCGATGCGGGCAAGGCGGTCCTGATCGACGAGGCGGCGACGCCGGTCTGGATGGTCGACCGGCTGACGGAGGGCGGTGCGGAGGTGATTCGCGGTGCCGATCCCTGCGCGCTGCCCAAGGCCTGCAAGAACGCGGTCGAGCTCGACGGCACTCGTGCGGCCCATCGTCGGGACGGCGTGGCGCTCGCCCGCTTCCTGGCCTGGCTCGCGGCCGCCCCGCCCGGCTCGATCACCGAGCTCGACGCGGTCGACCGCTTGGCGGCGATGCGCGCAGGCGGCGAGCATTACCGGGGCGCGAGCTTCGATACCATCTCGGGCGCCGGTGCCAACGGCGCCATCGTCCACTACCGGGCGACGGACGAGAGCAACCGCACGCTGGAGCCGGGCACCCTCTACCTCGTCGATTCGGGCGGCCAGTATCTGGACGGCACCACCGACGTGACCCGCACGGTCGCGATCGGCCCGCCTGAGCCCGAGTGCCGGGACCGCTTCACCCGCGTGTTGCGCGGCCACATCGCGCTGGCGACGGCACGCTTCCCGCGCGGCACCACCGGCGCCCAGCTAGACACGCTCGCACGCCAGTTCCTGTGGCAGTCGGGTCTCGACTACGACCACGGCACCGGGCACGGCGTCGGCCACTACCTCAACGTGCACGAAGGTCCGCAGCGCATCTCCCGCATGGGCTCGGGCGCTGCACTCGCGCCCGGCATGGTCGTCTCCAACGAGCCCGGCTACTACAAGACCGGCGCCTACGGCATCCGGATCGAGAACCTGGTGGCGGTGATCGAGGCCGATGACGCGGAGGGCGGATTCCTTGGCTTCGAGACCCTGACGCTCGCGCCCATCGACCGCGCCCTCATCGACCCCGTCATGCTGACGGCGGACGAGCGCGCCTGGCTCGATGCCTATCACGCGCGCGTCGCGGAGACGCTGGCGCCCCTGCTCGCGGACGACACGGCAACGCTCGCCTGGCTTCGCGCCGCGACGGCACCCCTGACCGCCGCCTGAGCAACCGGCACGTCGAGGCGGATGAGCGCTTCCGGCAACACCACCAGGCCGCCGCCCCGGAACCCCATCGTGCTGATTCCGGCGCGCATGGCGTCCACCCGGCTTCCCGGCAAGCCCTTGGCCGAGATCGGTGGTCGGCCGATGATTGTGCATGTGCTGGAGCGCGCCGAGGCTGCGGAGATCGGCCCCGTGGTCGTGGCCTGCGCCGAGCGCGCCATCGCAGAGGCGGTCGAGGGCGCTGGCGGGCGCGCTGTGCTGACCCGCCCCGATCACCCGTCCGGCTCCGACCGGATCTTCGAGGCGCTCCAGGCCATCGATCCGGCAGGCGACCACGACGCGGTGGTCAACCTGCAAGGCGATCTGCCCACCCTCGACCCCGCTTTGCCGGCGCGCGCTCTCGCGCTCCTGGCGAACCCTGCGGTCGATATCGGCACGCTCGCGGCCGAGATCGCCAACCCGGCGGAGCGCGACGACCCCAGCGTGGTCAAGGCCGTGGTCTCGCAACGGCCGGGAGAGACACACGGCCAGGCCCTCTATTTCACCCGCGCGCCCGCGCCTTCGGGCGAAGGGCCGCTCTGGCACCATATCGGCCTCTACGCCTACCGGCGTGAGGCGCTTGCCCGCTTCGTCGCGCTCCCGCCCAGCCCACTCGAGCGCCGCGAGCGACTGGAGCAGCTCCGTGCGCTCGAGGACGGGATGCGGATCGAGGTCGCGTTCGTGGACACGGTCCCGCTCGGCGTCGATACGCCGGCGCAGCTCGAGCAGGCACGGGCGCTGATTGCCGGCAGTCTGGAGTAAGGAAAATATGATCGAGCAGGTCCTCTCGTTCTGGTTCGAACGCCACGGCCCCGATCGGTGGTGGGCCAAGGACCCCGCCTTCGACGAGGCGATCCGTACAGAGTTCGGCGCCCTTCACGCGAGCGCTGCCTTGGGCGAGCTGCACGACTGGCGCGAGGCGCCGGAGGGCCGCCTCGCCGAGATCATCGTGCTCGACCAGTTCTCCCGAAACCTCTTCCGCGAGGACCCGCGCGCCTTCGCCTGCGACGGCATGTCGCTGGCGCTCGCGCAGGAGGCCGTGCGTATCGGCGCCGACCGGGCGGTCCTGGAGGAAGGCCGGAAGTTCTTCTACATGCCCTACGAGCACAGCGAATCGCGCCTCATCCACCAAGTTGCCGTCACGCTCTTCGAATCCCTCGACGATCCCGAGAGCCTGAAGTACGAGCTACAGCACAAGGCGATCATCGACCGTTTCGGGCGTTATCCGCACCGCAACAAGGCGCTCTCTCGCCCCTCCACAGCGGAGGAAATCGCCTTCCTCAAGACCCCCAACTCCTCGTTCTAGGTCGCGCGAGCGCGCGGTTGACGCTCACCCCGGCGGGGGGCATGTTGCGCGCACTTCTCGGCGCAACGGCGCGGCACAAAGCGAGGGCCCATGCCGTCCACCATGGCTGAAGGGCGCGCACCGCGCGTCGACCACGCGGACATGGCGAACGCCATCCGCGCCCTCTCGATGGATGCGGTGGAGCAGGCCCGCTCCGGCCATCCCGGCATGCCGTTGGGTCTTGCCGACGTCGCGACCGTGCTCTTCGGCCGCTTCCTCAAGTTCGATCCCGCGCGCCCGGGCTGGCCCGACCGGGACCGCTTCGTGCTGTCCAACGGTCACGGCTCGATGTTGCTCTATTCGCTGCTCTACCTCACCGGATATCCGGACATCGACATCGACGAGATCCGCAACTTCCGCCAGCTCGGCAGCCGCACCGCAGGGCATCCGGAGTACGGCCTCGCCGCCGGGATCGAGACCACGACCGGCCCGCTCGGCCAAGGCCTTGCCAACGCGGTCGGCATGGCCCTGGCGGAGCGCAGCATGGCCGCCCGCTTCGGCGCCGACCTGGTGGATCATCACACCTACGTCGTCTGCGGCGACGGCTGCCTGATGGAAGGCATCAGCCAAGAGGCGATCTCGCTCGCCGGTCACCTGAGGCTCGACCGCCTGATCGTGCTTTACGATTCGAACGACGTCTCCATCGACGGCCCCACCAGCCTCTCTTGCTCCGACGACGCCCGGGCGCGCTTCGAGTCCGCCGGCTGGCACACGCAGCGCGTCGATGGCCACGACCCCGACGCGGTGGCGGGGGCCATCGCGGCGGCCAAGGCCGAGCCCCGGCCCTCGATGATCGAGTGCCGCACGGTGATCGGCTACGGCGCGCCGACCAAGGCCGGAACCGCCGCGAGCCATGGCGCGCCGCTTGGGCCTGACGAGATCGCTGGTACCCGCGATGCGCTGGTTTGGCCGCATGCACCATTCACGGTGCCGGGCGCGATCCTGGACGCTTGGCGCGCCTTCGGCACCCGAGGCAGGGAAGCGCGCGAGGCCTGGGAGGCGCGCCGCGCTGCGCTCGACGCGGGGAGGCGGACCGAATTCGACGGGACGGCTGCGGATGCGCTGCCCCCGGCGCTCGCGGAGGCTCTCGCGGGCCTGAAGGCCATGCTTGCGGAGGAGCGCCCCACCATCGCCACCAGGGTGGCCAACAAGCGTGTCATCGGCGCCATCGCCGACGCCCTGCCATCCCTCATCGGCGGCTCGGCCGACCTCACAGGCTCCAACGGCACCAAGAGCGACGAGCTCGCCCCGATCACGCCCGGCGACTACGGCGGCCGCTACCTCTATTACGGCGTGCGCGAGCACGCCATGGGCGCAGTGATGAACGGCATGGCGCTGCACGGCGGGGTCATCCCCTTCGGCGGCACCTTCCTCACCTTCACCGACTATTGCCGGCCGGCGATCCGGCTTTCCGCGCTCATGGAGCTCCGCGTCATCTACGTGATGACGCACGATTCCATCGGCCTGGGTGAGGACGGCCCGACTCATCAACCGATCGAGCACCTGGCCAGCCTGCGGGCCATGCCCAACCTGCTTCTCTTCCGGCCCGCCGATGCCATCGAGACCGCGGAATGCTGGGAGCTTGCGTTGACGAACGCCGAGCGCCCGTCGGTGCTCGCGCTGACTCGGCAGGGGGTGCCCTATCTGCGAGCGGGCGATAATGGCTCCGAGAATGCCTGCGCGCGCGGCGGCTACGTGCTGCGCGAGGCGACGTCGGGGAATCCCGCCGTCGTGCTGATAGCGACGGGATCGGAATGCGCGATTGCCGACGAAGCCCGGCAGACGCTGGAAGACGACGGCGTGCCGACGCGGCTGGTCTCGCTCCCCTGCTGGGAGCTGTTCGACGAGCAGGAACCCGCTTATCGCGAGAGCGTGCTGGGCGGCGCCGATGCGGTCCGGGTTGCGGTCGAAGCCGCAAGCCCGCTCGGCTGGGAGCGCTACGTGGGCCCCGGCGGTACCGTCGTCGGCATGCGCAGCTTCGGCGGCTCGGCGCCCGCCAAGGATCTCTACGCCCACTTCGACATCACGGCCGGCGCCGTGGTCGCAGCAGCCAGGCAGCGATTGCAACACTCCTGACCGTCAAAGCGGCCGCGGTCCGGGCGCGGTGGCGAGGCGGCGGAAAGCGGGATAACGCGGGATTCGCCGGGACAAAGCGGGATCTGCTGGGACAAAGCGGGATTTGCCGCATAGGTGACAGCCTCTTGAGCGATGAACATCGTGTCATCCGGCCCGCTGCGCCCGGTCCTCGTTCGCCCTTCATGGCGCGACTTTGAACCAGGCGCTGCACACCGTGCACAGCACCATGGTGCGGGGTCGCGCGGGCCCGAAGGGTCGCGAGCGCGGGAGAAGGGTCGCTTGAGCGGCACCGGCCCGTCGCGATGGTGGCGGTTGACCGCCGCGGGCCAAGCCGATAGCAAGACGCGGCATCTCACAGAGCGGAGGGATTATGACGGTTCGCATCGCCATCAACGGGTTCGGGCGAATCGGCCGCAACATCTTGCGCGCGATCCACGAGTCCGGCCGCACCGATCTCACCGTCGTCGCCCTCAACGACCTGGGCGACGTAGAGACCAACGCCCACCTGCTGCGCTACGATTCGGTCCACGGGCGCTTCCCCGGCACGGTCGAGGTGGCGGACGGTTCCATCGACATCGGCGCGGGGCCGATCCAGGTGCTGAGCGAGCGCAATCCGGCGGTGCTGCCCTGGGCCGACCTCGGCATCGACGTGGCGCTCGAGTGCACCGGCATCTTCACCGCGCGCGAGAAGGCTGCGGCGCATCTGGACGCCGGCGCCCGCGCGGTCCTGATTTCGGCCCCCGGCACGGATTCCGACCTCACCGTGGTCTACGGCGTCAATCACGCCGCGCTTACGCCCGAGCACCGAATCGTTTCCAACGCGTCCTGCACCACCAACTGCCTGGCCCCGGTCGCCTCGGTGCTGCACGACGCCATCGGGATCGAGAGCGGCTTCATGACCACCGTGCACGCCTACACGCTGGACCAGCCGGTGCTCGACACGCTCCACAAGGACCTGCGGCGCGCCCGCGGCGCGGCGGGCTCGATGATCCCCACGTCCACCGGCGCCGCGCGCGCCGTGGGCCTCGTGCTGCCTGCGCTCGCCGGCAAGCTGGACGGCACGGCGGTCAGGGTGCCGACAGCCAACGTCTCGATGGTCGACCTCAACTTCGTCGCCAAGCGCGCGACAACCGTCGACGAGATCAACGAAGCGATGGCGAGCGGCGCCGCCGGCGCCATGGCCGGCGTGCTCGCCTTGAGCGAGGAGCCGTTGGTCTCGGTCGATTTCAACCACCGACCGGAAAGCTCCATCGTCGATTCCGGCCAGACCGCCGTGGTCGATGGCACGCTCGGCCGCGTGCTCTCCTGGTATGACAACGAGTGGGGATTTTCGAACCGGATGGGCGATGTCGCCGCCCATCTCGGCAACCTGTGACGACGCCGACGGCGCAGCCGCGCGCCCATGACAAGGTTCCGCACGCTCGACGACATCGAGGTGGCCGGCAAGCGCGTCCTGGTGCGGGTGGACCTCAACGTGCCGATGCGCGAAGGCACGGTGGGGGACACTACCCGGATCGATCGGGTTGCGCCCACGCTCACGGAACTCGCCGGGCGCGGAGCAAGGGTGATCGTCGCATCGCACTTCGGCCGGCCCAGGGGCAAGCCCGTGGCGGCCATGTCGCTCGGCCCTCTCGCCACGCCGCTCGCGCAAGCATTGGGCGGTCTCCCGGTGCACTTCGTCCCCGATTGCATCGGCGCGGAGGCCGAGGCTGCGGTGGCCAAGCTCGCCCCTGGAGACGTCGCCCTGCTGGAAAATCTGCGCTTCCACACCGGCGAGGAGGCCAACGATCCTGCCTTTGCCGATGCTCTCGCGCGCCTCGCCGACCTTTACGTCAACGACGCGTTCTCCGCCGCGCACCGGGCCCATGCGTCGACCACCGCCGTGGCGGAGCGCCTGCCGAACGCGGCGGGGCGGCTCATGCAGGCGGAGCTTGAGGCGCTCGGCAAGGCGTTGCAGGCGCCGGAGCGGCCGGTCATCGCCGTGGTCGGCGGCGCCAAGGTCTCGACCAAGCTAACGCTCCTCGCCAACTTGATCGAGCGGGTGGACCGCCTCGTCATCGGCGGCGCCATGGCCAACACCTTCCTCCACGCGCAAGGGGTTTCCATCGGCGTGTCGCTTCACGAACCGGATTTGGCGGCGGATGCGCGCCGCATCTTGGGGGAGGCGTCGGGCGCCGGCTGCGAGATCATCCTTCCCGCCGACGTGGTGGTGACACGGGAGTTCCGGGAAGGCGCCGAGAGCACGGAAGTCCCGGTCACCGACGTTCCTAACGACGGAATGATCCTCGACCTCGGGCCCGAGACCTGCGCACAAATCGAAGCAGCACTCGCGGACTCCCGCACGCTGGTCTGGAACGGCCCCCTCGGGGCCTTCGAGGTCCCGCCCTTCGACCGTGCCACGACGGGTTGTGCCCGTGCCGCCGCGCGGCTCACCGGGGAGGGCAGACTGCTCTCCGTCGCCGGCGGTGGGGACACGGTCGCGGCGCTCCAGGCCGCAGGCGTGCTCGGCGCCTTCAGCTATGTCTCCACCGCCGGCGGTGCCTTCCTGGAGTGGCTGGAGGGTAAGACCCTGCCGGGGGTCGCGGCGCTCGAAACCCCGAGCACCCCGTGAGTGGGCCATGAGCGGCCGACGGCCCGCGATCGTCGTGCACGATCTCGACCAGGCCATCGGCGCACTCCGCGCGGCCGCGGCAGCAGAGGTCCCGGTGATGCTTTGGTCCGCGCCCGGGGCCGCGTCCTATGTTGGGCTTGGCTTTCTCGAAGCAGTCTTCGCGCAGGCCAGGGAGGCAGTGCCGGAGATTGACCACGATGCGGTCGTCGACTGCAGGGGCAGCGCGGTGCTCGCCCACGAGGCGCTGAGCCGGGGCTTCGCCAGTGTGGCGTTCACCGGCCGCGGGGCCATGCGCAAGACTCTCCAGGCCATCGCGGACGGGCAGAAAGGCCGGCTGGTCACCGCAGGGCCGGGCCGCGCGGCGCTCGACCTCGTCCATTCCGCAGACCCGCAGCGTGACAGCGCCGCCTACCTCGCAAAAGGCCATGCCAGACGTTCATAACCTCTGGAAAATGAGCGGCGCCTCGGTCAGGATAGGCCATGCGAATCACCCGGCGCGTCAGAGATATCCTCTCCTGGTACGAGAGCGACAATCCGGGCACGAAAGCGAACCTCGCCCGTATTCTGATGCACGGCCGGCTCGGCGGCACCGGGCGCATGGTCATCCTGCCCGTGGATCAGGGCTTCGAGCATGGGCCGGCGCGCAGCTTCGCGCCCAACCCGCCGGCCTACGACCCGCACTACCACTGGCAGCTCGCCATCGACGCCGGCTTGAACGCGTTCGCGAGCCCGCTCGGCATGATCGAGGCCGGCGCGGAGAGCTTCGCCGGCGCAATCCCGACCATTCTCAAGGTCAACAACGCCAACTCCCTGGGCTCGGCCAAGGATCAGGCGGTGACCGGCTCGGTACGCGACGCGCTCCGGCTGGGTTGCTCGGCCATCGGTTTCACCATCTATCCCGCCTCCGAATATCAATACGAGATGATGGAGGAGATCCGCGAGCTCGCGGCGGAGGCGAAGGCCCATGGGCTCGCAGTGGTGGTCTGGTCCTACCCGCGTGGCGGGTCGCTCTCCAAGGAGGGTGAGACAGCGCTCGACGTGGTGGCCTATGCAGCACATATGGCCGCGCTTGCCGGTGCCCATATCATCAAGGTCAAGCCGCCGACCGACCACCTGGAGCAGGAGGCCGCCGCCAAAGCCTACAACGCCGCAGGCGTGAACGGCGAGACGCTGGAGAAGCGGATCGCGCACATCATGCAGGCGGCTTTCGCCGGCCGCCGGCTGGTGGTCTTCTCCGGCGGCGCCGCGAAGGGGCTGGAAGGGCTCTTCGGCGAGGTTCGCGCGATCCATGCCGGCGGCGGCAGCGGCTCGATCATCGGCCGCAACAGCTTCCAGCGCCCGCGCGTTGACGCGCTCGCCATGCTGAACACGGTCATCGGCATCTACCGGGGCAAGGGACAAGCTCAGAGCTGATTTCCCGACCCACCGCTGGCGGGTTCAGGCGCTGGCGGTAACCGATCGAATGGAAAGCCGGGCCGGTACCCGCCCGCCCAGAACATCCAGCAGCACCTCGACCCGCTCGCGCGGCGCAAGCCGCAAGACAACCGCCGCGCACTCCACGAACGGACCAGCGGTGATGGTGACGGCATCTCCCGGCTGCAAATCCGGCGGCGCGAGTGTGCTCAGGCCGTCGGCCCCGGTCGCCTCCCGCAGTGCAGCAACGAATTCGCCGGGCAGTGCTTGCGGGTGCGGGCCGTCGGCCAGGAGCCGCTTCACCCCGAAGGTGCCGTTGATGGCGCGCCACGGCTCGCGCCCGATATCCAGATCCACGAACAGGTATTGTGGGAAGAGCGGCGCGTGCCTGGTCTCGAATCGCTTTGCCTGGCGGCGGGAGCGCTTCGTCATCGGCAGCCACGCCCGATACCCCTGGCGCACGAGGTTCACTTCTGCCCGCTGCTCCTGACGGTGCCGCGTTTGGACAACGTACCATTTGCGCATCGCTAACCCCTGACCGGCTGGACCTGTGGCGCCGGACTCTCTGAACCAGAACTTTTCCCATTCACTATACATTTGATGGGCTGAATGTGGAACAAAAAGAGAGGAATGTGCGCTGTGGCGTATTTCGACATCGTGACGCTGATCTTTGGCGGCCGGATATCGACTGCCTGATCCCCGCCGGGTGAGCAGAATGCAGCGATTAGACGCGAGATCGGAACGCTACGGGAACATCGTGACATGGATGGCCGCGGTCTGCCATCCGCCGGCAGGCGGCTTGGTCGAGCGGCGATGTCGGAGGTGGGACAACCGGTCAGCCGGTGTCGAGGTACGGCACCGCGCCGACCAGCGAGCGCATCCGCTCCGCGTGGCCGGCCCGCACCTGCGCAAGGGCCAGCGCCATCATCACCACCAGCGCCAGCCCGACACGGGTCTTCATCTTAGCGAGCCCGCGGATGTAGTGGGTCTCGAAGTTGAAGCTGTTGTCGAGGCGGCTGTTGATCCTCTCTATCGCAGAGCGCCGGTTGTAGCCGCGCCGCCAGGACGGGCTGCCCCAGGGCGTCGGGGTGAAGACGCGCCGGTCGTTCTTGTCGAGATCGATGCGCACGATGCGGCCGTACTCGCCGGGCTCCACCCCGCCCGCCCGGTGGCACGCCTTGCTGCCTGCACAGTCGAAGCCGAAGGCCGCCGCCGGGCAGCGGTATTTCAGCGTGCCGCAGAGGCCGCGCTCGGCCTCGAAGCCCTGGAAGGCCATGGCGCGGACCTCGCCGGTCTGGGGGCAGATGCAGGACACGCGGCCGCGCTCGTCGTGAACGACGACGTCGGCGCGGTTGGGGAACAGCGCCCGCGTGATCGGCTTCGTCGGATCATAGCCCGGCTCCTCCTTCTCGGCCTTCCACATCAAGCGCGTGTCGACCAGCGGCCGAATGGCCCACTTATCCCAGAGCAACTTCTTCTGGGGAGCGTTGTCGAGACCGCGGTCGGCGCTGAAGTCGTCGCAGCGCTCCACCATTTCCGGCGCTCTTGCGAACAGGTTCTCCAGCATCTTGGGGAGCATCTTGACCTCCGAGTCCGACGCCCGCGTCACCTCGAAGGCCACCGGGACCTCGTAGTGGGTGTCGGCGATCAGGTGGAGGCCGTAGCCGAACCATGATTTCACCTTCTTCCAGATCGCGCCGGTCTTGGCGTTCACCCCGCTCGTCTCATGCTTGCCCCAGTCGGCGTCGGGGTCGGAGGTCTTCCCCTTGTCCTCGGCAACCCGGCCCGTCGAGTGGCTCTCGATCGCCTTGCCGTCGTAGCCGAGATGGCGGCCGAAGTCGGGCAGCTCTTCGAAGAGCGACGCGCGCAGGCTCTCGACCATTGCGGACACCAGGCTGCACTCGTTCTCAAGCAGCACGACGCGCCGCAGGAAGCGCGAGAAGTTCCAGTGGCTGGGCACCGTCGAGCGGACCTGCGCCGGATGCGCCACCGCGCATGGTGGCTCCTTCGTACCTGCGCGAAGCTCCAACACGGGCGCGCTCTGGAAAGGCAGCGGGTCGAACCCGCAGAGTTCCAGGAGCGCCGGGTTGCGGCCCATCTCCCGCAGCAGCGACTGGATCGAGGCGTGCTGGAACACCACGCCCGCGATCAGCGCACGCCACATCGACCGCACCGGGTAGTCGTTGCGCCCGCGACCTCGCCCGGCCTCAAGCGCAGCCACGATCTCCTCGTCGGGCAGGGTGTCGAGCACCAGACGCAGGCGATCCAGGTCCGGCAGGCCTTCGACAGCCTGCCAGGAAAAGGGTAGCTTCTCCGTTGTCGCCATCACGTTCTCCCTACCAGGGCTGGTGGATGGAACGAGGGCCTCTGGCCCGATGGCGACACCTTCTATCCGATTCGGGCGGGACGACGCGACGGGGCCGGAAGTGAGCCTGGGAGCGTCGTCGGCTATGGGGTGGAAATCCTCGATCCGCCCTATCCGCCGATCTCAGGGCCGCAGATGTCTGCGAAGCCGCCGGGGTAAGAAAAATCTCGGATCAGCTGGAGCCCTTGATCACCAAGGGATGCGTGACAGCGCACACGCCTCAAAAGAGAACAAGCTATGACTCGCGTGTGGATGATGTAGGCCGGTTGTGTGCGACCGGCACCGATAGAGGGCGTAACAAGGATGGCCGCGCGGTGCCTGCTCCACTAACATCCCCGCCCGCACGCCCCTCGAGCCTGCCGGAGAGTCGATGAGCACGACATTCAAGGAGACCGCGTGGATCTGGCGCGACGGGGAGTTCGTCCGCTGGCAGGATGCCACGGTCCATATCCTGGCCACCGCCGTTCAGTTCGGCTCCTCGGTTTTCGAGGGTATCCGCTGCTACGACACCGCCGGCGGCCCCGCCGTCTTCCGCTTGGCCGAGCATCTGAAGCGGTTGCGCAATTCCGCCCGGATCTACCGTATGGAGATCGGCTACAGCGACGAGGAGATGACCGAGGCCTGCTTCGCCCTGATACGGCGCAACGGGCTCCGCCACTGCTACATTCGGCCGGTGATCATGCGCGGCTACGGCGCCATCGGGATGGACGGCATCGGCAGCCCGATCGAGACCTGGATCCCGGCCTGGGAGTGGGGCGCCTATCTCGGTGCCGACGCGCTGGAGCGTGGCGTCGACGTCTGCGTCTCCTCGTGGAGCCGCGCCGCGCCCAACACCTTCCCCGGCATGGCCAAGGCGACCGGGCATTACAACAACGCGCAGCTCATCAAGCTGGAGGCGATGGCCAACGGCTTCGTCGAAGCCATCGCGCTGACCCACGACGGGCAGATCAGCGAGGGCAGCGGCCAGAACCTCTTCGCGGTGATGGACGACGCCCTGCTGACTCCGCCGATCGACGGCAGCAACCTCTCCGGCATCACGCGGAACGCGGTGCTCGCCATCGCCGCCGACCTCGACGTGCCGGTGCGCGAATGCCCGATGCCCCGCGAGCTGCTCTATTGCGCCGACGAGCTGTTCTTCTCCGGCACCGCGGCGGAGATCACGCCGATCCGCTCCGTCGACCGGATCACCATCGGCCCCGGCGGGATCGGCCCGGTCACCCGGCGCATCCAGCGGCGCTTCGCCGAGATCGTGAGCGGCCGCTCCAACGACGATCACCGCTGGCTCACCCTGGTCCCGCCATCCTGAACAGGGCCGGGGTTTCCCGCGCGACGATCACCCCAGGGAGACCATGCATGGCCGACAGTCATGATCGGGCAGCCGCGCTCGCCGAAAGGCTCTTCGCCGAGAACGTCGAAGGCCGGCCGTTCCGCCGCCCCAGGGGCGCCGAGCGACCGGCGTCGCTCGACGAGGGATATCGCGTCCAGGGCCTGCTCAACCGGCGATTCGCAGAGGCAGGGCGGGGCGGGATCGCCGGCTACAAGGTGGGCCTCACTTCCGAGGCCATCCAGACGATGTACGGGAGCGATCAGCCGATCAGCGGCGTGGTGTTCGAGACCGGGGTGCACCGCTCCCCTGCCCGGATTGCGCTCGCGGACTACACCCACCTCGGGATCGAGTTCGAGCTTGCGGTTGAGATCGGACGCGACTTCCGGCCCGAGGACGCGCTGTTCGACCTCGACGACGCCCGCGCCCGCGTCGCCGCCTGCATGCCGGCCTTCGAGCTGATCGAGGATCGCAATGCCGATCACGACGACGTGGACGCGCTCTCCATCCTCGTGGACAATTCCTGGTGCGCCGGCGTGGTTCTGGGGCCGCCCCGCACCGATTGGCGCTCGCTCGATCTCGCCAACACGCCGGTCTCGCTCAGGGTCAACGACGCCCCGCCTGCTATGGCGGTCACGGGTGCCGCCATGGGGAACCCGCTGAACTCCCTCGTCTGGCTCGCCAACCAGCTCGCCTCGCGCGGGACGACGCTGAAGCGCGGCATGATCGTGATGACCGGGAGCACGCTCGCCACGCAGTTCCCGGAAGCGGGCGTTCGCCTTTTCTACGAGATCGACGGGCTGGGCGCGGTGGAAGCGACGATCGTCTGAGCCTGCGAACCGATCCCTTACCCGGCCGAACCGGGGCGGCGCGTGATGATGACGTCGCGGTGAACGCCCACGCACAGCAGCAGCCCGAGGCCCAGCATCAGGCTCAGCATGGCGCTGCCGCCGTAGGAGATCAGGGGCAGGGGCAGGCCGACGATGGGAATCAGGCCGATCACCATCGCGACGTTGAAGAACACGTGGAAGAAGAACGTGACCGTGATTCCCATGCCCAGCAGGCGGCCGAAATGGTTGTTGCTACGGGCCGAGATCACCACGCCGTAGGTGGCGATGCCTAAGTACAGCAGCAGCACGCCGGCGACGCCGAAGAACCCCAGCTCCTCCGCCATCATCGTAAAGATGAAATCGGTCTGCTTCTCCGGCAGGAAATTGAGATGGCTCTGGGTTCCCTGGAGATATCCCTTGCCGAACAAGCCGCCAGAGCCGAGCGCGATCTTCGATTGCAGGATGTGATAGCCCGCGCCGAGCGGGTCCGCTTCGGGATCGAAGAACGTCAGGATCCGCGCCCTCTGGTACTCGTGCAGGAACTGCCAGGCCACGGGCCCCGAGCCGAGCGCGAGGGCGATGCCCACACCGATCTTCCAAGCCTTGATTCCGGCCAGGAACAGCATGGTCCCGCCGCCGATGGCGAGCAGCAGTGCGGTCCCCAAATCGGGCTGGCGCAGGATCAGCGCGGCGGGTGCGATGATCAGGAGCAGTGGCGGCAGGTAGGTGCGGATACGCCCGAGCCCGTCGAGCGGGACGCCGTGAAAGTAGCGCGCGAGCGCCAGGATCAGCGCGATCTTCATCAGCTCGGACGGCTGCAGCTGGATGACGCCGATGTCGATCCAGCGTTGCGCCCCTTTCCCTGCCGCGCCCAGCAGCTCCACACCCACCAGCAGGGCGAACGCCAGGCCGTAGATCGTGTAGGCCGCCCGCAGCCAGAAGCCGATGTCGATCACGGCCACCGCGATCATCACCAGGAGGCCTGCGCCGAACCAGACCATCTGGCGCGATGCCCAGGGCTCCGTAGAACCGCCCGAGGCGGAAATCAGCATGCCGATACCGACCGCGCCGATGGTGCAGACGAGCACGATCAGGAACCAGTCGAGCCTGAGCAGCCTCTCTGCAATGCGAAAGCCCTGGCGGCTGCCGATGTCCAGCTGGGCCATCAGGCAGTCTCGTGCGGCCGGGTCACCGGCTCGAAATTGCGGGCGCGGGCCGAGGGGTCACGCCGCTGCACCTCGCGCAGGATGTCGCGGGCGATCGGCGCCGCCACGGAGCCGCCGCTGCCCCCGTGTTCCACCACGACGGCCACGCCATAGCGCGGCCGCTCCAGCGGCGCGTAGGCGACAAAGAGCGCGTGGTCGCGCTCTTTCCACGGGCGGTCTTCGTTCTTTATCACCCCCGTGCGGTGCTCGCGTTCGGAGATCCGCCGCACCTGCACGCTTCCCGTCTTGCCGGCCATGGCAAGCGCCGGCTCCTCGATGCGCGCGGGATAGGCGGTGCCCTTGGGATCGTTCACCACCTTCAGCATCCCCCGGCGGACGATATCGAAATGGGCGGGCGAGATTCCCATGGGCGCGAAGGTCTCGCGCTCCTGCGGTATCGGCTGCCTGTCGCGGATCACCTCCGCTGTGATGCGAGGCTCGACCGCGATGCCTCCGTTGGCAATGCGTGCGACCATCACCGCGAGCTGGAGCGGCGTGGTGAGCAGGTAGCCCTGGCCGATACCCACGACCAGCGTTTCGCCGCCCTGCCAAGGCTCGCCGATCATGGCGAGCTTCCACTCGCGTGTCGGCACCAGGCCGGGCTTCTCCCCCGGCAGCTCGATGTCGAGCTTGCTGCCGAATCCGAAGCGCTCCGACATTGCGGCAATGCGGTCGATGCCGACACGCTTGGCCACTTCGTAGAAGTAAACGTCACACGACTCCGTGAGGCCCTTCACCATGTCCACGTGCCCGTGGCCATAGCGCCGCCAGCAGCGGAACCGGCGCTTCCCAAGTTTGAGCGACCCGTTGCAAAAGAAGCGGTGATGATAGCTCAACTCGCCGCTTTCGAGCGCAGCCAGCGCGACGATCATCTTGAACGTGGAGCCCGGCGAGTACTGGCCGGCGATTGCCTTGTTGCTGAGCGGGAAGCGCGGATGGCCGATCAGCTCTCGCCATTGCCGCTGGCTGATGCCGGATGTGAACAGATTGGGGTCGTAGCTCGGCATCGATGCCAACGCGAGGATTTCGCCCGAATGGACATCGAGAACCACGGCAGATCCGCTCTCTTCGCCAAAGCGGGCCGCGACGTACTGCTGAAGCCCGAGGTCGATGGTCAGCATGTGATCGTCGCCCGGCCGACCGGTCCTGCGGTTGAGCTCGCGGATGACGCGCCCGTAGGCGTTCACCTCGACCTGCCGGGAGCCGGCTTCGCCCCGCAGCGAGCTCTCCAGCACCTTCTCGGCACCGTTCTTGCCGATGCGGAAGTCGGGGAGGGTAAGCAGCGGATCGTCCGTCCGTTCCAATTCGGATTCGTTGACGGCTCCGACGTAGCCCACGATGTGGACCGTGTCGCGCCCGAAGGAGTAGAGCCGGCGGCTGCCCACGTCGATCATCACGCCGGGCAGATCGGGCGCGTTGACCTCGATCTGAGAGACCTCCTCCCAGGTCAGATTCTCGCGGACCGTGATGGGGACGAATTGCTGCTTGCGCCGGGCCTCGCGCAGCACCCGCTCGCGGTCGTGGTCCTCGATCGGCACGAGTGCTGCGATTTCGTCGAGTGCCCGGTCGAGGTCCAGCGCCGCCTCGGGCACCACGATGAGCCGATAGTTCAGCCGGTTCTCGGCGAGAACCTGGCCGAAGCGGTCGAAGATGCGGCCACGCGACGGGGGCAGAAGCTGCATGTTGATGCGGTTCTCGTCGGCGAGAACCTGATAGCGCTCGGAGTCGACGACCTGGAGCTGATAGAGGCGCCCGGCGAGGCCGGCCGTCAGCAACGCCTGCGCGCCGCCCACGATGATCGCGCGACGCGTGAAGAGGTTGGCGCGTCCGGTCTCGCCCCGCATGTCACTCTGGCCGCGCGGCGGCGAGTACGCCGAGGGGACGGAACAAGAGCACGAACACCGGGAAGAGCAGAAGCGTGAGCAAGACCTGAATGACGATGGGTAGCGGCGGGACCAGCGCGCCCAGGCAGGCCGAGCTGATGATCCAGCTGAGCAGCCCGACCGACGGCATGACCAGGGAGAAGCCCCACCAGATCACGAGGAACGGCTTGCCCCGGAAGAAGGTTCGTTGCGAGGCGACGACGCCCTGAACGATGAGAAGCGCGAGCGCCGTCATGCCGAGCGGCGTGCCGGCGAGAAGATCCTGAAGCACGCCGATGCCGAAAGTCGCCGCGTAAGGGAATCGCTCCGGCCGGTAGATGGTCCAGTAGAAGACCGCCATCACCGCGAACGCCGGCGTGACCTCGACGAATGCCGGCAATCGCCAAGGGAGCGACGCGGCGAAGACGAGCATCACGGTGACGGTCACCGGGATCGCACCGCGCAGCGAGCGGTCGGTCCATTGCAGCCAGTCGCCCATCACTCGAGGCTCCCGGCACGCTCGGCGCGGCGGGTTTCGGGGAAGACCCCCGGCACCACATAGTCGAGGATGGTGACGAAATCGAGCCGCTCCCAGACCACGAAGGGCTGCACGGTCGCGCGGTCCTTGTCGACCGCAGAGACGATCCCGACATCGAGCGCCGGCGGGAACATCCCGCCCTCGCCCGAGGTCACGATGCGATCGCCGGGCTTGACCCTGGCGTCTGTCGCGAGGAAGGCCAGATAGGGATGCGGGCTGTTGTCGCCGCGCAGAATTGTCCGGTCCCGGCTCTCCTCGAGGACCACGGGAATCCGCGAGTTCAGGTCCGTGAGCAGGAGGATGCGCGCCGTGTGCTTGCCGGCCTCTAGCACGCGGCCCACCAGCCCGTCGTGGTTGACCACCGCCTGGCCCTTGCGCACGCCGTGGGATTTGCCGGCATTAACCAGCACCATGTGGATGAAGGGGCCGCCCGAATCGGCGATCACCCGGGCGGTGACGAAGCTCGCCCGCTGGTCGGGCACGACCTTGAGGAGGCGGCGAAACTCGTCGTTCTCGTAGCCGAGCTGCTCTGCCACCGCCTGCCACTTGCGGAGCTGGGCGTTGTCATGCGCCAGCTGCTCGTTGCGCTCGTGAACGGTCATGATGCCGTCCAACTCGTCGAGCCCGCCGGCGATCGTCGCCGCCGGCTGCGAGAAGAAGCCGAAAATCGGGCTCACGGCATCGATGACGCCGACCCGCAGCGTTTCCACCACGCGCGGCTCCGCCTGGCTCAGGATCATCAGAGTGATCGCTGCGCAGGCCAGCATTGCGTAGCCGAAGCGCTGGGCGAAGACCCTGCCCGGCACGGCCAGGACGAAATTGCGCCCTCGGCCAACCCTCACTCAGACCTCCTTACGCGGTGTGCTCCGAATCGGGCCCGCGTAGCGGGAAACCTAATATGTCTCGTGAAGGGCGTGCTTCAAGGCCTTCATTTCTTCCAGACATCGGCCGGTGCCGAGCGCGACGCAACGCAAGGCCTGGTCCGCGATCGAGACCGGCAGTCCCGTCGCATGCCGCAGCACGTAATCCAGGTTGCCGAGGAGCGCGCCCCCGCCGGTCAGCACGATGCCCTTGTCGACGATGTCGGCCGCGAGCTCCGGCGCCGTGTTCTCCAGCCCCACCTTGACCGCGTCGATGATGGCGCCCACCGGCTCTGCCAAACTCTCGGAAATCTGCCTCTTGGAGATGACGATTTCCTTGGGCACGCCGTTCATCAAATCGCGCCCCTTGATGTTGAGGGTCTCGCCGTCGCCGTCCTCGGGCGGGCAGGCCGAGCCCAGGTCCTTCTTGATGCGCTCGGCGCTCGCCTCACCGAGCAGCAGGTTGTGAGTGCGGCGCACGTAGGCGATGATGCTCTCGTCCATCTTGTCGCCGCCGACGCGCACCGAGCGCGAGTAGACGATACCGCCGAGCGAGAGCACGGCGACCTCGGTAGTGCCCCCGCCGACATCCACCACCATCGAGCCGGTGGGCTCGGTCACCGGCAGGTTCGCGCCGATGGCGGCGGCCATCGGCTCCTCGATCAAGAACACGCGCCGCGCGCCCGCACTCTCCGCCGATTCCTGGATGGCGCGGCGCTCGACAGCGGTCGAGCTCGACGGCACGCAGATGATGACCTGGGGGCTCGCGAAGCTGCGACGGTTGTGCACCTTGCGAATGAAGTGCTTGATCATGTCCTCCGCCACTTCGAAATCGGCAATGACGCCGTCTCGAAGCGGGCGAATCGCCTCGATGTTTCCGGGCGTGCGGCCGAGCATCTGCTTGGCCTCGTTGCCGACCGCGAGAACCTGCTTCTTGCCCTTCCAGGTGGTGAGCGCCACCACCGAGGGCTCATCGAGGACGATTCCCTGGGACTTCACGTAGACGAGCGTGTTCGCGGTCCCCAGGTCAATCGCCATGTCGGCGGAAAGGAACCCAAGCAACTTCGAGAACATGCGCTGCTTCTCCTCCTAAACGGCAGCGGGGCAGGCAGGCAGCAGCCTCAGCCCACCCCGTCGTTCAAGCTGACAACGCCTCCGGAGCCGTCTTCTGCCGCTTGACCAGAAGCTTGTTGAGCGCGTGCACATAGGCCAGAACCGAGGCCACGATGGTATCGATATGCGCACTGTGCCCGTTCACTGTTCTCCCGTTCTCCTCTAGCCGCACGCTCACCTCGGCCTGGGCGTCGGTGCCCTCCGTCACCGCATGAACCTGATAGAGCTGCAGCCGGGCCTCATGCGGAAAGATTGCCTTGATGGCGTTGAAAGCCGCATCCACGGGGCCGTTCCCGGTGGCCTGCGCCTCCGCCTGCTCGCCGTCGATGGCGAGCGTGAGAGACGCCTCCTGCGGTCCTGACGAGCCACAGGAAACCGAGAGGGACCCGAAGCGGATGCGGTCGTTTGCGCCCGCGACCTCAGTGTCCACGAGCGCGATGATGTCCTCGTCGAAGAGTTCCTTCTTCTTGTCGGCGAGGTCCTTGAAACGCACGAACGCTTCCTGAAGCGCGTTGTCGCCGAGCTCGGTGTAACCCAGGCTCCGCAGCTTCTCGCGAAAGGCGTGCCGGCCCGAATGCTTGCCCATGACGAGCGTCGACTGCACGAGGCCGACCGATTCGGGCGTCATGATCTCGTAGGTCTGCGCGTCCTTGAGGACACCGTCTTGATGGATTCCCGCTTCGTGGGCGAAGGCATTGGCGCCCACGATCGCCTTGTTAGGCTGCACGACGAAGCCCGTCACCGCCGAGACTAGGCGCGAGGCGCGCATGATGTTCTCGGTCTTGATTCCGGTCTCGTAGCTCATAAGGTCGTTGCGCGTGCGCAGCGCCATGACGATCTCTTCCATCGCGGCGTTGCCGGCGCGTTCACCGAGCCCGTTGATGGTGCACTCCACCTGCCGCGCGCCCGCCTGCACCGCACTCAGCGAGTTGGCGACCGCGAGGCCCAGGTCGTTGTGGCAGTGGACCGAGAGCACGGCCTTGTCGATGTTGGGCACCCGGTCGAAGAGCATGGCAACGAGCTCCGCGAACTCTTCCGGCACGGCGTAGCCCACGGTGTCGGGAATGTTGATGGTGCCGGCACCGGCCTTGATCGCCGATTCCACGCAGCGGCAGAGGAAGTCGTGCTCGGTGCGCGAGCCGTCCTCGCAGGACCACTCCACGTCGTCGGTGAACTTGCGGGCGTAGCTCACGCTGTCGATCACCGCCGCGTGCACGTCCTCAGGCTCCATCTGCAGCTTGACGCGCATGTGGAGCGGGCTGGTCGAGATGAAGGTGTGAATCCGGCCGGATTTGGCCGGCGCGAGTGCCTCGGCCGCCCGGTCGATGTCCCGCCGACCTGCACGGGCCAAGCCGCACACGGTGCTCTCGGTCACGACCTTGGCGACCTCGCGGACCGCTTCGAAGTCGCCGTTGGACGCGATGGGGAAGCCGGCCTCGATCACGTCGACCCTCATCTCCTCGAGGATATCGGCGATCCGGAGTTTCTCCTCCAGATTCATCGACGCGCCAGGCGACTGTTCGCCGTCGCGCATCGTCGTATCGAAAATTCGGACTCGGTTCCCTGTCTCGGTCATAACGGGCATCCTTTCACCCCGGCGGCTACGACAGTCATCGTACTCCCCTGGACGGTCGGCCGATCGCGCACGGCGAACCGCTCAGGGGCGGCTAAGTCGAAGCCCGAGTGGGGTGGAATGTGCCGTGGCCGCTGCGTCGCGCAATTGATGCGTGCCCGTCGGCTCAGTCTCCGTCGGCACTGTCATCGGATCATGGCCCTCGAACCCATTCGCACGACATAGGCAGCCCTCCGGTGCGGCACAAGATCGATTCGCCGCCCGGGTTCGGGAAACTTGTACGATTAACTCCTTGCGCGAAGCAACGAATTTGTCGCCTTGCGACAGTTCCTTTGCTTGTGTCGAAACCCGTCAATTCTTGCTGCGGTCCACCAACCTGGCCTCGGCGATCCACGGCATCATGGCCCTGAGCCGCTCGCCCACCTCCTCCAGCGGGTGCTCGGCGGCACGAGCGCGCATGGCCTTGAAGGAAGATTGACCCGCCGCATTCTCGGTCATCCACTCGGTAGTGAACCGGCCGTTCTGAATATCGGCAAGGATCGTCTTCATGCGCTCCCGCGTCGCGTCGTCGATGACCCGGGGCCCGCGCGTGTAGTCGCCGTACTCGGCGGTGTTGGAAATCGAGTAGCGCATGTTGGCGATGCCGCCTTCGTACATCAGGTCGACGATCAGCTTGACCTCGTGCAGGCACTCGAAATAGGCCATCTCCGGCGCGTAGCCGGCGTCCACCAGGGTCTCCCAGGCGGCGGTGATCAGCGACGTCAAGCCGCCGCAGAGCACCACCTGCTCGCCGAAGAGATCGGTCTCGACCTCTTCGCGGAAGCTGGTCTCGATGATGCCGGCGCGGCCGCCGCCGATGCCGGACGCGTAAGAGAGGCCGATCTCCTTGGCGTTGCCGGAGGGATCGCGCGCCAGTGCGAGCAGGCAGGGTACGCCGCCGCCCCGCTGATACTCCGAGCGCACCGTGTGCCCCGGACCCTTGGGCGCCACCATGAACACGTCGAGATCGGGCCGGGGCTCGATCAGACGGAAGTGGATATTGAGCCCGTGGGCGAAGGCCAGCGCAGCACCCTCCTTCATGCAGCCATGCAGTACGTCGGCGTAGAGCTGGCGCTGAAGCTCGTCCGGGGTGAGCACCATCACGATGTCGCCGAAGCGCGCGGCCTCCTCGATATCCATGACCGTGAGCCCTGCGGCCTCGACCTTGGCCGCGCTTGCGGAGCCCGGCCGGAGCCCGACGGCGACCTCCTCGACCCCGCTCTCCTTCAAGTTGTTCGCGTGCGCGAAGCCCTGGCTGCCGTAGCCGATGATCGAGACCTTCTTCGACTTGATCAGGTTCAGATCGGCATCGCGATCGTAGTAGACCCGCATCGTGCTCTCCCAAGTTGGCGTTGCGTGCGGCTCGGGGCCGCGTCAGATCGATCCCTTGCCGCGCGTGATCGCGACCACGCCCGTGCGCGATATCTCTGTCAGCCCGAGCGGCGTCATCAACCGGATGAAGGCGTCGATCTTGCCGCCGTTCCCGGTCATCTCGAACACGAACGAGTCGATTTCGCTGTCGACCACGTGAGCTCGGAAGATGTCCGCAATCCGGAGCGATTCGACCCGCTTCTCGCCGGTGCCGACGACCTTGATGAGCGCGAGCTCGCGCTCGATGTAGGGACCCTCGCTGCCGAGGTCGGAAACCTTGTGGATCGGCACCAGCCGGTCGAGCTGCGCTTTGATCTGCTCGATCACCATGGCCGAGCCCGAGGTCACCAGGTTGATGCGCGAGAGGCGCTTGTCGTGCTCGACCTCGGCGACGGTCAGGCTCTCGATGTTGTAGCCGCGGCCCGAGAACAGCCCGATGACGCGCGCCAGCACGCCGGGCTCGTTCTCCACGAGCACGGAAAGAGTGCGGCGCTCGGCGTCGTCCACGGCCCTTCCTCCAGGCCGCCTAGACGAGCACCATCCCGTCTTCCGAGCGCTCTTCGAGCTCGCCGTGCTCGGGCCCGAGCTTCATCTCGTAGTGCGCCGCGCCGGCGGGAATCATGGGATAGACGTTCTCTTCCTTGTCGACGAGGATATCGGCGATCACGGGACCCGGCGTCTCGATCATGGCCGCGATCACGTCGTCTACCTCTTCGGGCCGGCGGGCGCGGAGCCCGGTGGCCCCGAACGATTCCGCCAGCTTCACGAAATCGGGCAGCGAATCCATGTAGCTCTCGGCGTAGCGGCCGCCGTGGAAGAACTCCTGCCACTGGCGCACCATGCCCATGTACTCGTTGTTGAGCAGGAAGGTCTTCACCGGCAGCCGGTACTGCACCATGGTGGAGAGTTCCTGGATCGTCATGAGCAGCGAGGCCTCGCCGGCGATATCGATGACGAGGGAATCGGGATGGGCCACCTGCACGCCCATGGCGGCGGGAAAGCCGTAGCCCATGGTGCCGAGTCCGCCCGAGGTCATCCAGCGGTTGGGCTCCTCGAACTTCAGGAACTGCGCCGCCCACATCTGGTGCTGGCCCACCTCGGTGGTGAAGTAGGCGTCCCGCTCCTTGGTGGCCTCGTAGAGCCGTTGTAGCGCGTATTGCGGCTTGATGGTGTTGCTGGAGTTCCTGTAGCGCAGGCAGTCGCGGCCCCGCCACTGGTCGAGCTGCCGCCACCACGCCGCCAAAGTCTCGGCGTCGGGCTCTGCGCCGCTCGCCTCCCACTCGGCCAGGATGGCGTCGAGCGCGAGACCCGCATCGCCGACGATGGCAACGTCCACCGGCACGTTCTTGTTGATCGATGAGGGATCGATGTCGATCTGCACCTTGGTCGAGCCGCGCGAGAAATCGGCGAGCCGGCCGGTGACGCGATCGTCGAAGCGCGCACCGACCGCGATCATCAGGTCGCACTTCGCCATCGCCATGTTGGCTTCGTAGGTGCCGTGCATGCCGAGCATGCCGAGGAAGAGGGGGTCGGACCCCGGATAGCAGCCGAGCCCCATCAGCGTGTTGGTGATGGGATAGCCGGTGCGTCGCACCAGCGCCGCGAGACTCTGCGCCGCGCCAGGCCCCGCGTTGATGACGCCGCCGCCGGCGTAGAAGAGCGGGCGCTTGGCGCGCGCCAGCAGCTCCACGGTGCGCTTGACCGCGTCGGCATCGGGCGCGCGCTGAGGCCGGTAGGAGCGGTGCTCCAACCCGTTGCCCGGCACCTCCCCATCGGCGACGTAGGCCGACTTGGCCATGACCACGTCCTTCGGCAGGTCCACGACCACGGGGCCGGGCCGGCCAGCGCTCGCGATGTAGTAGGCCTCGCGGATCACCTGGCTGAGATTGTCGACATCCTTGATGAGATAGTTGTGCTTGGTGCAAGGGCGGGTGATGCCGATCGTGTCGGCTTCCTGGAACGCATCGTTGCCGATCATGTGGGTCGGCACCTGCCCGGTCAGGCAGACGACGGGGATGCTGTCCATCAGCGCATCTGTAAGCCCGGTGACGCTGTTGGTGGCGCCGGGGCCCGAGGTGACCAGCACCGTGCCCACCTTGCCGGTGGAGCGCGCATAACCCTCGGCAGCATGGACCGCGCCCTGCTCGTGCCGCACCAGGATGTGGCGCAGCTCGTTCTGCTTGAAGATGGCGTCGTAGATGGGCAGGACCGCGCCGCCGGGATAGCCGAACACGACCTCTACGCCGAGGTCCACCAGCGTGCGAACGACTAGCTCGGCCCCGGTCAGCTCTGCCGGGGCATGATCCTCGGCATCCGTTGTCACGGCGATCTCCCTTCCGCACAAGCGCAAGCGGCCCACCCCTCCACCGGGGTCGGCCGGTCCGCATCGGTGCGCTGGGTCGCGCACCCGTGTTCGGAGGGCGGACAGTAGTCCTTCGCCCTCAGCCGGTCAATAGCAGGCGTTCCACGAGGGCTAGAGATTCCCGTTTCGATTCCGCGCGATAACGGTCCGGCATACGGGCCTCGCCCGACATCTGGGTGCGGAACCAGGTGGTCTGGCGCTTGGCGTAGCGGCGCGTCGCCTGGCGGCCGAGGTCGGCCGCGTGCTCAAGCGTCGTGACGCCGCCCAAGTGATCGAGCAGGGCGCGGACGCCGACCGCCTTCATCACAGGCAACCCGGGGTCGAGCCCGCGCTCCATCAGGCGCGCCGCCTCGTCGAGCGCGCCTGCCGTCATCATGCGCTCGAAGCGCTCGTTGCAGGCGCCGTAGAGCGCATCCCGCGGTGGCTCGAGGACGAGCACGGCCGCACGGCCAGCGTAGCGATCATGCCGCTCCGCCTGCCACGAGAGCAGCGAACGCCCGGTGGCTTCGATCACTTCGTAGGCCCGCATCACGCGCTGGCTGTCGCCGGGTTCGAGCCGCCCGGCCGCCTCCGGGTCGCGCGCGGCGAGGCGTGCATGGAGGCCGGCGCTGCCCTCCCGCTCACAGAGCGTGCGTACCGCTTCGCGCACGGCCTCGGGAATCGCCGGCACCGGCGCAAGGCCGTCGAGCAGCGCCCGCAGGTAAAGCCCTGTCCCGCCGACCAGAATAGGTAGTTCGCCTTCCCCGTGGATGCGTTCGATCTCGGCCATCGCCATGCTGCGCCAGCGGCCGGCCGAGCAGCGCTCAACACCGTCGAGCACGCCGTAGAGCCGGTGCGGCGCGAGTGCGCGGAGCGCATTGTCCGGCCAGGACGTCAGGATCGGTAGATCGCGATAGAGCTGCATGCTGTCGGCGTTGACGACCACACCGCCGAGACGCTCGGCAGTATCGGCCGCGAGTGCCGACTTGCCGCTCGCAGTCGGGCCGCCGATCACCAGGATCGAGGGTCCGTCTTCGACTGGAGCGTGCCTCGGCACCGTCAGGAAAGGGGCAGCGAGACCAGTCCGTCGGCGAGCTTGGGCTCGAACCAGGTGGTTTTCGGCGGCAGGATTGCGCCGTCATCGGCGACCGCCATGAGTTCGTCCACGGAGATGGGATGGTGCGAGAAAGCGACCGAGGCCTCGCCCCGATCCACCGCCGCCGCGAGCGCGTCCACACCGCGTCCGCCGCCCACGAAGTCGATCCGGGCATCGATCCTGGGATCGCCGATTCCGAGGATCGGCGCGAGCACCAGGTGCGTAAGCCGCGAGACGTCGAGTCGGTCGACGACCGAGCCGCGCGCGGGGCTCAGCACGCCGGCCTCGAGACGATACCAGCGGCCGGCCAGATACATGCCGAATTGCGCCGGCTCTGCGGGCTCTACCGGCCCGTCCGCCGGTTCGCAGCGCAGCGTCTCGCCGACCGCGCGAAGGAATGCGTCTGGCGCGAGGCCGTTCAGGCCCCGTGCGATGCGGTGATAGCCGAGGATTCGCACCTCGTCGGCCGGAAAGCACACCGTCAGGAGGCGGCCGGCCTTCGCCCTAGCCCGCTCTGCCGCGCTCAGCGCGGCGGCCGCGCGGTGGTGGCCATCGGCGATGTAGAGCACGGCGAGCGCATCGAAGCGCGCGGCCAGCGCCTCGATCTCGTCAGCGCCGTCGATGGACCAGAGCGTGTGTGTCACCGTGCCGTCGAGCACGGCGCTGCAGAGCGGCGGCCCGTCGCAGGCCGCCCCGATCAGGCGGCGGACCTCCTCGTCGGGCCGATGAATCGAGAGGACCGGGCCGGTCTGTGCGCCGAGCGCCGCGATGTGCCGCGCGCGGTCTTCCACCTTGGGCGGCCGGGTCGATTCGTGGCGCTTGATCGCGCCCTCCTCGTAGGCCGCGAGCGAGGCCGCGGCCACGAGCCCGGTCTGCGTGCGGTCTTCACTCGCCATGCGGTAGGCGTAGAAGCGGGGAGCGGAATCCCGAATCAGCACCCCATTCTCGGTCATCCTGGAGAATGCCGCCGCTGCCCCGTCGTAGAGCGCGGGCGCGCCGTCGGGCGTCTCGGGCGGCAGGTCGATTTCCGGTCGTGAGACGTGGAGGAAGCTCCACGGCCGGCTCTTCACCGCGGCGCGCGCCTCCGCCGCCGACAGCACGTCATAGGGCGGTGCCGCCACGGGATCCGCATGGTCCGGTGCGACCCGGAGTCCCGCGAACGGAACCAGGAGCCGCCTACTCACCCGCTGAACTTCCTTCTCGCCACGGCTGGCCTCGTTGCCCCTAGTTGACGAGCCAGACCAGCAGGAGGCCCGCCAGTGCCGCGCCCGTTCCTATGGCGCGGATCCGGCCCGAAGGTTGCGCGAGCACGCGCGCGATGCTGCGCCGCATGGCCTCCGGGAACAGTGCGTAGAGCCCACCCTCGATAACGAAAATCAGCCCGATCGCGGTCAGGAATGCGGTAAGCCCGTCGCTCATGGTTGGATCGTGCTAAGCGGCCGTGAGTCGGCCGTGGGCCGGGCTGCGGCCCGGAGGCGTCACTCCGGCGTCGTCGCAGCGGGTGCCGGGGGCGACACGATGTCGTCGAAGAAGCGGAAGAACTCGCTGTCCGGCGACAGAACCATGCTGGTATCGCTATCGCCGAGGGATACGCGATAGGCCTGCATGGTCCGGTAAAAAGCGTAGAATTCGGGATCGCGGCCATACGCGTCGCGCGAGATGCGCAGGGCCTCTTCGTCGCCCTCGCCGCGCAGAGTCTGGGATTCGCGCTCTGCTTCGGCGAGGAGGACCACGCGCTCCCGGTCTGCGCGCGAGCGGATGCGCTGCGACTCTTCCTCGCCCTGCGCCCTGAACTCCTTGGCCTCGCGTTCGCGCTCGGTCTGCATGCGCTGGTAGACGGCCTGGCTGTTTTCCTCCGGCAGGTCGGCACGGCGGATGCGCACGTCGATCACATCGACGCCGAATCCGACGGATTGCCGGTTCACCTGGTCCCTGATCTCGGTCATCAGCTGGGCGCGCTCGCCGGAGAGCACGGTGATCAGCTCGACCGTACCCAGCACCTGCCTCGTACTGGCGTTGAGGATCGCGCCGAGCCTCGCGCGTGCTATCGCCTCGTTGCCGACGGACTGGAAGAACTTCAGCGGATCGACGATCCGGTAGCGGATGAAGGCGTCCACCACCAGCCGCTTCTGGTCGCCCAGGATCATCTCCTCCGCCGGCGCGTTGAAGTCCAGCACGCGCTTCTCGAAATACTCGACGTTCTGGACGAAGGGCGTCTTGAAGCGCAGCCCCGGCTCGTCCGTACCCCACTGGTTCACCACGCTTATGGGCTCACCCAGCTGGAGGAGGATCGCCTGCTGGTCCTCCCGCACCTTGTAGGTGGAGATCAGGATCAGGACGATCGCCACGAGGATGACCGCGGCGGCGATGATGATCTTGAGGCGGGTACTCATGATTTACTGCGTGCCCCCGTCGCCCTGCCGGCGCTGCAGCTCGGGCAGGGGCAGGTAGGGAACGACTCCGCCGGTTCCTTGGGCCGAGGAGTCGATGAGAACCTTGTCGATCCCCCCGAGCACCTCCTCCATCGTCTCCAGGTACATGCGACGGCGGACGACATCCGTGTTCTGCGCATACTCGCCGTAGACCGAGAGGAAGCGCGCCGCCTCACCCTGGGCCTTGGCGACCACCTCTTCCTTGTAGGCCGTGCCCTCCTGCACGAGGCGTTCTGCGGCGCCGCGCGCACGCGGGATGATGTCGTTGCGGTAGGCCTCGGCTTCGTTCTTCGCCCGCTCCTGGTCGGCGCGTGCGGCCTGTACGTCGCGGAAGGACGCGATTACGGCCTCCGGCGGAGCGATGTCCTGCGGCTCGACCTGGGTGATCTCGATGCCGGCTCCGTAATACTCGAGGATCGACTGCGTGAGCTCGTGCGTCTGCTGGGCCAGCAGCAGGCGTTCCTCGGCGAGCGCGGACTGCAGGCGGGTCTTGCCGATCACCTCGCGCATCGCGCTCTCGGCCGCGTCCTTCACCGTGCGCTCCGGCGCCTGGATGTTGAACAGGAACTGTCCGGCATCGCGGATACGCCAGAACACGGTGAACTTCACGTCGATGATGTTCTCGTCGCCGGTGAGCATCAGGCTCTCGTCCGGCACCGCCCGCGTGAACGCACCCCGCTGGGAATCGACCAGGGTCCGGTAGCCGATCTCGGCCCGGTTGATCTTGGTCACCTTGGGTCTGATGACGGTCTCGAACGGCCAGGGCAGGTGGTAGTTGAGGCCGGGCTGGGTGGTCTTGGTCCACTCGCCCCAGCGCAGCACCACGCCCTGCTCGTCCGGCTCGACCCGGTAAAAGCCGGTCAGCAGCCAGATGCCGATCACGACGAGGAGGAGCAGGATGAGTCCGCGGCCGCCGCGCAGCCCGGGCATCCACCTGCGGAAGCGGTCCTGCCCCCGCCGGAGCATCTCCTCGAGGTCCGGCGGTGGGGGTTGCCCACCGCCACGGCGGCCCCCGCCGCCGGGCGAGCGCCCCCACGGGCCGCTGTTGCCGCCGCCGCTAGACCAAGTCATGGGTCGGCCTTCCCGCCAAGGCTTTGCAAGCTGTCATCGGCGCCTTATATGTCATGCGCTTGCCGCACGCAACGGCGCGCCTGCACTCACGCGGCACGCTGCAGCAGGTCCCCTAGATCGGAGCGGAACGATGGCGTCGGTCACCAAGGAGCAGGTTCTGGCGGCGCTGGCCGACGTCCTGGATCCGGATAGCGGGCAGAACGTGGTCGCCGGCGGCCTGATCAGCGGGGTCGTGGTGAGAGACGGCAACGTGGGCTTCGCGCTGGAGGTCGACCCGGCCCAGGGTGCGGCGAAGGAGCCGCTGCGCAAGGCGTGCGAGACCGCGGTCGAGCGGCTCGCCGGCGTGCTATCCGTGACGGCGGTGCTGACCGCCGAGAGACCTGCGGGCGGGCAGCCGCAAAGCCGCGCGCAAGGCCATGGCCATGGCCACGCGCACGGTGGCCACACCCACGGCAGGCAGGCTCAGGCTCGGGCGCAGCAGCCCGACCAGCTCCTGCCCGGCGTGAAGAGCGTCATCGCCATCGCGTCCGGCAAGGGCGGAGTCGGCAAGTCGACCACCGCCGTCAACCTCGCCACGGCCATGGCCGCTCAGAACGTCCGAGTCGGCCTGCTCGACTGCGACATCTACGGCCCCTCGATCCCGCGCATGCTCAATCTCAGCGGCCAGCCGGAGATGGTGGGCGAGCGCACGCTGCGCCCCATGGCGAATTACGGCATCAAGTGCATGTCCATCGGCTTCCTGGTCGCCGAGGACACCGCCATGATCTGGCGTGGGCCCATGGTCATGCAGGCGCTGGAACAGATGATGCGGGACGTCGATTGGGGCGAGCTCGACGTTCTGCTCTGCGACCTGCCGCCCGGCACCGGCGATGCGCAGCTCACGATGGCACAGCGGGTGCCGCTCACTGGCGCGGTCATCGTGTCCACCCCGCAGGACATCGCCCTGCTCGACGTGACCCGGGGCATCAGCATGTTCCAGCAGGTCAACGTGCCGATCTTCGGGGTGGTCGAGAACATGAGCTACTACGTATGCCCGGAGTGCGGCCACCGGGCCGAGCTCTTCCACCATGGTGGCGCGCGCGAGACCGCGCTGCGACTCGGCGTGGATTTCCTGGGCGAGATTCCGCTCGACCTCCAGATCAGGACGACATCGGATTCGGGCCGTCCCATCGTGGTCACGCAACCCGAGAGCCCTCACGCCGAATCTTACCGGCAGATCGCCGCCGGCCTGATCGACAAGGCCACCTCGGCGGTGAGCGGCGCCGGCCGCGCCCAGCCCCGCATCGTCATGATGTGAGCGCACCGCCGATGACGCGCAGGCGGATCGACGGCGTTCTTTCAACCCTGACGGCTCGTTTGGGCCGGCGACGGTGGATCGGTGCCGGCCTGGGCGCCCTGCTGCTGGCTGCGCTGGTGGCCGCATGCACGCCCTCGGTTCCGGATCGTCAGCAGGATCTCTGCGCGGTCTTCCACCAGCATCCCGACTGGTACGACTACGCGCGCGAGGCGGCGAACACATGGGGCGTGCCGGTCCCCATTCTCATGGCCTTCGTGCACCACGAATCGAGCTACCGGAGCGATGCGCGCCCGCCCAGCAAGTACGTCCTCTGGTTCATCCCGTGGGGCCGTGTGTCGTCCGCAAAGGGATACGCCCAGGCGCAAGACCCAGCCTGGGAGGACTACACGAACGAGCGCGGCTCGTTCTGGCGCAGTCGCTCGGACATGGAGGACGCCCTCGACTTCATCGGCTGGTACAACCACGGGACATCGCGCGAGCTGGGGATCGCCAAGACCGACGCGCGCAATCTCTATCTCGCCTATCACGAGGGCCGCGCCGGCTACCGCCGCGGCACCTGGAAGGAGAAGCCCGCGTTGCAACGCATCGCCAAGCGAGTGTCCGAGACAGCCAGCCGCTACCAAGCACAGCTCAAGCGCTGCGAATCAGACTTCCACTGCGATTCCTGGTACGAGATTTGGCCCATATGCAGTTAGGCATTCCTCACCACGGTCGCGGTCTGCGCGGCTCCGTCTGACCTGCAAACAGGAATGTCGCGGAGCGCGTCGTGCAGCGGATGTGCTCCGGAGAGCGGCGGTCCAGCCGGATTCTCGGCCGTCAGGCCGGATGCTGACCGAGCTCCTCAAGCTGCTCGTCCGTGGTTCGGATCCGGCAGTAGCCCTTGAAGCCCACCACGGCCTCGCGGTGGCGCTGCTCCGAGTGCGTGGCGCACGCGTCGTCAATCAAGGTCATGAGGAAGCCGCGATCGCAACCGTCGCGCACGGCGGTCTCGACGCATTGGTCGGTCAGCATCCCCATGACCATCACGTATTCGACGCCGAGGTTGCGGAGCAAGTAATCGCAGTTCGTCGAATTGAATAGGCTCGATGAGGTCTTCGGGATAACGATGTCATCGTCTTCCGGCCCCAGCTCGTCGATGACCTCCGCCTCCCACGATCCCTTGGCGGCGAAAATTCCGGAAACCTTGTAGTCCAGCCCGCGGTCGCGGCCGTCGCGCGTCAGGCACTCGACGACCGTGTATAGGACCTCGATGCCCTCACGCCGGCACGCGGCGATCAGGCGCTGCCCGTTCGGGATGACGACGTCACGAATGCGGTCGTAGAGGTAGCGATGATCCGGCTCCCGCTCGCGTATCGCCTCGTTGTAGAAGCCCTTCTGGAGGTCGACCACGAGCAACGCTGCACGCTCGGGCTCCACCGCCCGCTGTCGAAACGAGACGTCGCCTTCCAGGGGAATTGCATCTATTTCGCTGCGCAGCATGACCTTTGTCTCCACTCTCAAAGCGGGGGTCTCGTCCTGACTTCGACGGTTGGGCCTGATTCTGGCCGATCTCCCGTCTGGAGATTTCAGCGAAGACAATGACTTAGCGGTTGCGGTGCGGTCAAGTCGCGTTGTAGTGCCTAGTGGATATATTGGATTGTCGATATCCCCGCCCCGCGCTACACTCCCACCATGTTCGTGCGTATCAAGACCACCCCCAACAGCCCGCGCCGCTCGGTCCAGCTCGTCGAGGCCGTGCGCGACGGCGGCAAGGTCCGCCAGCGCATCGTCCGCCACATCGGCGTGGCCATGGACGAGGACGAGCTGGAGCGCCTGAGGCAGCTCGGCGAGTACGTCAAGGCGAAGCTGGAGGACGAGCGCCAGCCCTTGCTGTTCGCGCCCGAGAAGATCGCAGACCAGGTGATCCGCGTCGGACGCCAAGGGGACGGCAAGCAAGAGCTTCCCGTCGATCTCAAGCAACTCGAAGAGGAGCAGCGGCTGATCACGGGCATCCACGAGGTCTACGGCGAGATGTACCGGCTGCTGGGCCTCGACGGGCTGCTGCGGCGATCGCGCTACCGCGCCTCGCACGACGCGCTGTTCCACGTGGTGATGGCACGCATCGCCAACCCCGACAGCAAGCGGGGCAGCGTGCGCCGGCTCGAGGAGGACTTCGGCGTGAGCCTTCCCCTCGAGAAGGTCTACCGGATGATGGACCAGCTCGACGCGCCCGTGATCAACCATCTGCGCACGCGCGTGGGCGAGGCGAGCCGCTCGCTGCTGCCGGAGCCGGTGGCGGTGCTCTTCTTCGATTGCACCACGCTCTACTTCGAGACCGCGATTGAGGACGAGCTTCGCCAGCACGGCTTCAGCAAGGACGGCAAGCACAGGGACTCGCAGGTCCTGCTGGCCCTGATGGTGACGCGCGAAGGGCTGCCGATCAGCTACGAGGTCTTCCCCGGCTCCACCTACGAGGGGAAGAGCCTGGTCCCGGTCCTGCAGGACATGCAGCGCCGCCACCAGGTGGAGCGCACGGTCTGTGTGGCCGACCGGGGCATGCTGAGCGCAGACAACCTCGACGCCATGGACGACATCCGCGGCGAGTACGTGCTCGGCGCCCGGCTGCGCAAGCTGCCGGCCGCGCTGAAGAAGAAGGTTCTCGATCTGGACGCCTATGGTCCTCTCGAGGGATCGGAGAACCGCCGGGTCGGCGAATGGGAGCACAAGGGCCGGCGCCTGATCGTCGTCTTCTGCCCCGAGCGCGCGCGCAAGGACGCACACGAGCGCCGCCAGGCGGTGGCGCGCCTGCTCGACAAGCTGGAGCGCAGCGACAATCCCAAGGAGCTGCTCTCCAATCACGGCGCCAAGCGCTTCATCGCCGTCGAGGGCGACGCGCGGCTCACGGTGAACCCGGAGAAGATCGCCGAGGCCGAGCGATGGGACGGGCTCGCCGGCGTCATCACCAATCTGCGCGACGCCAGCGTCACCGAAGTGATGGCCCACTACCACGGGCTCTGGCAGGTCGAGGAGAGCTTTCGGATCACCAAGCACGACCTGAAGGTGCGGCCGATCTGGCACTGGAACGAGAACCGGATCCGCGCCCACATCGCCATCGCCTTCATGGCCTTCGCCTGCGTCCGCCACCTTGCCTACCGTGTCGCCGTCCAGAAGAGGCGGATGTCCCCGGAAGTGATCCGCTCCGCCCTCGTCCACCGCCAATGCTCGGTCCTGCGCTGCGCGCAATCGGGCAACCGCTACGTCATCCCGTCGAAGCCGACGCCGGCGGCCGAGCAGATCTACGCAACCATGGGGCTGCCCCTGACGATCACCCCGTACCAACTCGTCTGAGCGCCGGCGAAGCCCGGCCCGGGCTCGAAGAAATGCCGAGTGTAGTGCCTAGCCGGAAATGAGAACCGGCCAATATCAACTACTTACGTGATTCAACCATCGAAGTCAGGACGACGTCACGAATGCGGTCGTAGAGGTAGCGATGATCCGGCTCCCGCTCGCGTATCGCCTCGTTGTAGAAGCCCTTCTGGAGGTCGACCACGAGCAACGCTGCACGCTCGGGCTCCACCGCCCGCTGTCGAAACGAGACGTCGCCTTCCAGGGGAATTGCATCTATTTCGCTGCGCAGCATGACCTTTGTCTCCACTCTCAAAGCGGGGGTCTCGTCAATAGGCCTGCGCATACCGTTCGCACATGCGCTCGGGCCTCGATTCCGTGTAGACACGCGCTTCGTGTCGCTTGAGCGCGGTGTAGGCCTCAATCATCGTGGGCGTGAACCAGCCCTTCACGGTCTCGTCTTCGCCAAATGCGTCGAGAGCGCCCTGAAGAGACGTGGGGAGTCTGCTTATGCCGAGCGCGCTTCTCTCGTCTTCACTCAGGTCGTCCGGTTCGCCATCCACCAGAGTCGGGTGTGGCAGCTCCTCGCGGATGCCCTCAAGGCCTGAGCGCACGATGGCGCCGATGGCGAGGTACGGGCTCGCGGTGGCGTCGGTGAACCGGAACTCGATGTTGAAGGCGTCGCCGCGCGTCGCCGGATCGGCGACCGGGGACGGGCAGATGCGAATCGCCGCCTCGCGGTTTTGCACGCCGACGATGTCGTATGCACAGCTCCAGTGGTGCGGGACGAGGCGCAGATAGGAGATGGGGCTCGGCGCGGTCAGCGCGCAGAGAGCGGCGAGGTGCCGCTGCACGCCGGCGCAGAAGCTTGCCGCGACGGGGCTGAGCTCCCCAGGCGATCCAGGGTCGTAGGCGGCAGGCCTGCCGTCTTCGTCCCAGAAGCTCATGTGAAGATGGCAGCCGTTGCCGACCGCGTCCGACGCCGGTTTGGGGGTGAAGGTCGCACGCAGCCCACACTGGCGGGCGGCTTCGCGCACGACTTCCCGCGTCAGGACCACACGGTCCGCGCCCGCGAGCCCTGCCGCAGGTCCATTGGTTATCTCGTATTGCCCCACGCCGTATTCGGGCTCGAAGGTCTCGAGGCCGAGGTCGGCTTCGATAAGAGCTGCCACGCAGAGCTCGGCAAACGGAGCGATCCGGCGCCCGGCATCCAGCGAGAAGGGCGCTGCCCACTCAAGTCCCTCGCCGAACAACCCGAATTCGTTCTCGTACGCGATATGCAGATCAAGCCCCGTTTCCGCTTTCAAGTCGGCCAGTGCCGCAGCCAGGAAGCTCCGCGTGCAGCATTCCCAGGGGCTGCCGTCAGGGTTGAGACTGTCGCACAGGACCAGATGAAGGGCCGGGTACTCCGGCTGCAGCACGATCCGCCGTCGCGTGTCGTCGTCGGGCGTCTGCCGTACCTCGTCCATTGGCCCCCACGGGTTGTCGGCGATGTCCTCGAACGGTGTCAGCGACTGTCCCGCCAGCGCCCAGCCAAGACCGTGAGCCTTGCGCCGCTCGTATTCCGCAACCGGCACGCCGCGCGTCCGCGAGAGGCCGACAAGGTCGTTCCAGACCAGGTAGATCAGCTCGCCCGGGGTCACGCTCTCGGTCCCTCGCAAAGTTGCGCGCTCTCGAACTCACCCCATGTATACCCTTCATGGAGCCGCTCAAACACCGCTGGCCGACCGCACGTAACAGGCGCGCAGCGGCAGGAGTCGTGAATGATCAGTCGGCATATCACTCGTGGCATACAATATGTGGGGTTGTGACCTATCGACCTGCCACAAGTCGGGCACAATTCATTGACGGGCGGCTCCGTCCGCATCATGCTTGCCATGTTTTGAACAAAATTCGAATTCAGTGAGTCCGACCGCTGCAGCTGCCGCGCTCGACGTGATCGAGCACGACGACCTTGCCGCCGCCCGCCGAGTGGTCGGCCAGGAATCGCGCGCGCTCGCGCGCCTCGCCGAGGCATTGACCGGCAACTTCGTCCGCGCGACCGAATTGCTCGCCGCCACGCAGGGCAGAATCGTGCTCTCCGGCATGGGCAAGAGCGGCCACATCGCCAACAAGATCGCGGCGACCTTCGCCTCCACCGGGGCACCGGCGCTCTTCGTCCACCCGGCGGAGGCGAGCCACGGCGATCTCGGCATGATCACCGAGGCGGACACGCTGCTGATGCTCTCGAATTCGGGCGAGACGCCGGAGCTCGCCGACTTGGTGAACTACGCGACGCGCTTCCACATCCCACTCGTTGCCATCGTGGGGCGGGCGCCGAGCACGCTGGCCGACGCGGCCACCGTCGCGTTGGTACTGCCCGACGAGCCGGAGGCCGGCACCCTCGGTCTGGCGCCGACAACCTCCACCATTATGATGCTGGCGCTGGGCGATGCGCTTGCCGTCGCCCTGCTGGAGCGCAAGGGCCTCACGGCAGAGGACTTCAAGCTCTACCACCCCGGCGGCAAGCTCGGCCGCCGACTGGTCCGGGTCGCCGACATCATGCACGCGGGCGAGGACCTGCCGCTCGTCCCCGACGATACCTCGATGGCGGAGGCACTGATCGTCATGACGGCGAAGCGCCTCGGCTGCGTCGGCGCGACCGACGCGTATGGCGCGCTGGCCGGAATCGTGACCGACGGCGACCTCAGGCGCCACATGGAGGCTGGCCTGCTGCAACGGCCGGTCTCCGACATCATGACGAGCGATCCGGTGACGATCCATGCCGGTGCGCTCGGCGCGGAGGCCGTGCACCTCATGAACGAGTGCCAGATTACCAGCCTCTTCGTGGTCGAGGCGAGACGACCCGTGGGCGTCGTGCACATCCACGATTGCCTGCGGGCGGGCCTGGCATGAGCAAGGGGACTGGCGGAGTGGCAGGCGGCGCCGCACCCGCAGGTCGGCTTCGGCACTATCGCGCGGACGGCGACGGCAGCGTCGGCCGACCCGGCCGCTACAGTGGCTTTGTCGGCCTCATGCGCTATCTGCTGCCGGCGATGGCGGCGGCCCTGCTCGGCCTCGTCGTGGCCTGGCCGCTCGTGAGTGGCGGGGAGGAGGGCATCCACGTCCCGCTGATCGAGGACCCGGACGTCGACGGCAGATTGACGATGGTCAATGCCAGCTATCAGGGAACCGACGCGAAGAACCGGCCATTCGCCGTGAGGGGGGCGGAAGCGTTTCAGCCGGAGAACGACTCGCCCATCGTGCATCTCAGCGGGATCGAGGCCGATATCTTCGGCGATCAAGCGCGAAACAGTCTGATGGCAATGACAGCGAACGAAGGTCTCTACCAGCGCGATGTCGAGCAGCTCGACCTCTCCGGTGATGTGACGGTCCGTTACGACGCGGGTCACGAGTTCAGGACCTCGAAGGCCCGTATCGACCTACCGGCGGGAATCGCGAGAGGCGACGAGCCGGTGAGCGGCGCCGGACCGTACGGGCTGCTCGACGCCGGCAACTTCGCGCTCCTGGAGCGGGGCGAGATCATGACTTTCGGCGGCCGGGTGCGGATGACCCTGTTGCCGCATGCGCTGGGAGGAACCGATGACGCGTTGGGAAGGCAAGGCGATGGGAACCAAGGCTAGCCAACTCGGACGGGTGCTGAGCCCGTGGCGGCTGAGTCTGATCGCGCCTGTGCTCGTGGCGGCGCTCATGCTGGTCGGCGCAGGCGCGGCGCAGGATGCGGACGAGGGGGGCGTTACGGCCGGCAACGCAAGCCAGGCGATCGAGATCACCGCAGACACGCTCGAGGTGCGCCAGTCGGAGAACGTCGCGGTCTTCGAGGGTAGCGTCAACGCGGTCCAGGGCGAGCTGGTGCTGAACGCGGACATTCTCACCGTCTATTACCGCGAGAGCGAGGGCGGCCAGGGCAACCTCGGGGTCTCCCGCATCGATGCCGAGGGCAATGTCGTCATCTCCTCGCCGGATGAGACGGCGCAAGGGCAACGCGGCACCTACGATGTCGAAGGCGGGCGCATCGACCTGGCCGGCGGCGTGATCCTGAGTCGAGGCAACAACATCGTCCAGGGCGAAACGCTGACGATGGACCTGGAATCCGGGGTCAGCCGGGTCTCCGGCGGCAGCACACGCGTGCAAGGCCTTTTCGTGCCTGAGGAAGAGGACGAGTAGAGAGTGCAAGACTACAGGGTGATTGCCGCATGACGCGGCCCGTGACCGCCGGCGTCGAGGGAGGCTCTGCGGCTCCCGTCGTCCTCGCCGGCAACCCCGGCCTGCGCGCGGAAAACCTGGGCAAGAGCTTCAAGAAGCGGCCGGTGCTGCGGGGCCTCAGCCTGACGGTCCAGCGCGGCGAGGCGGTAGGCCTGCTCGGCCCCAACGGCGCGGGCAAGACGACCTGCTTCTATCTGATGACCGGCTTGATGGCGGCGGACTATGGTCGGGTCTTCCTCGATGGTCACGACATCACGGGGCTGCCCATGTACCGCCGCGCCCGCCTCGGCCTCGGTTACCTGCCGCAGGAGGCCTCGATATTTCGCGGGCTCACGGTGGAGAACAACATTCGCGCCGTGCTGGAAGTCTCCGTCCCGGCGCGAAACGAGCGCGAGCTCGTTCTGGACGAGCTGCTCGCCGAGTTCTCGATCACCCATCTGCGACGCACGCCCTCGCTTGCTCTCTCGGGCGGCGAGCGGCGGCGGGTCGAGATTGCCCGCTCCCTCGCCTCGAAGCCTCGCTTCGTCCTACTCGACGAGCCGCTATCGGGCATCGACCCGATCGCGGTGGCGGAGATCCGCGATCTCGTCGCCCACCTCAAGGATCGCGGCATCGGCGTGCTGCTGACGGACCACAACGTGCGGGAGGCGCTCGATATCGTCGACCGCGCCTACATCATCAACGAGGGCGCCGTGCTGATGGAGGGCGCGCCCTCGGACATCGTCTCGCACGACGAGGTTCGCCGCGTCTACCTCGGCGACCGCTTCCGCCTCTAGGCGACCCTTCTCTAGGCCACTTGTTTTGCCATCTCCGCGCGCCGTGCTTCGGTGGCGACTGCGTCCGGTTCCAACGCATCGGTGAGCACCACGCCGTAGGCCTGATAGGCGTGCTCGCGGGTGCAGAAATCGTCAAGCACGTCCTCTCGCACCTGCTCGGCCGGCCGCTCTAACGGATCCCCGTAGCCGCCCCCGCAGGGGCCGAGGAAGCCGATGCAATCGCCGGTCTGGTTGCGCAGCCCGTGGATCTTGGCCGGCAAGTCCTCGACGTCATCCGGCTCCGCAATGTTGTACTTTATGAGGCGCCCGCCCTTGCCGGTGGTGCCGCCCCGAAAGCCCCAGGGCGGGTCGTCGTGCCGGTCCGCCTCATGGGTGAGGAAACCCGGCGTCAGATAGCGCTGCACCTTGATCACGCCGATGCCGCCGCGATGGCGGCCCGCGCCCGGCATCACGTCGTCCCGCAGCTCGTAGCGATCGCAGAGTAGCGGCAGATGCATGCCGAGATCCTCGATCGGGTTGTTGCGGGTGTTGCGCATCAGCTCCTCGATCGTGTCCGGCCCGTCCGAGTAAGGCCTGCCGCCGCAGGCGCCCTCGTTGACCTCGATGAAGACCCAGTAGTTGCCGTCGGGCCTCACCCCTGAATAGGCGATGGCCGAGACGTCTGCCGACGAGCCCGCCGTCACCTTGTCGGGGATCACCGGCGCGAGTGCCTTGGCAATGCAGTCCACCACGCGCTGGATCTGGTTGAAGCGCGCTTCCGCCGCCGCCGGGTATTCGGGATTGAAGATTGTGCCCTTGGGCGCGGTGACCTTGATGGGGCGGAACGAGCCTTCGTTCTGCGGCACGTGCTCGGTGATCGTCGCGGTATCGAGCAGCAGCGCACGGAACGCGAAGAAGCAGGCGACCTTGGTCGAGCCCTCGAACGGTACGTTGAAGGCAGTCGGCACCTGCGGCGATGAACCGGTGAGATCGACCTCGGCCGAATCTCCCTCGATCCGCACCGCGACCTTGACCGGGAGCGGCTCCTTGCGGTTGCGCCCGTCGTCGTCCAGGAAGCCCTCGGCCCTGTACTCCCCGTCTGGGATCGCCGCGATCTGGCGGCGCAACATGCGCTCAGAATAGTCCATGAGTTGCTCGGTCGCGGCGAACACCACGTCCTTGCCGTGTTGATCCAGCAATTCGATGAATCGCTTCACGCCCAGCTCGACGGAGGCGACCTGTGCCTCGATATCGCCCATCACTTGGCTCGGCACTCGCGTGTTGGTCTCGATGAACTGCCAGAACGCGCGGTTCAGCTTGCCCCCCTCGTAGAGCTTCACGCCCTTGAACAGCATGCCCTCGGCGAACACGTCCGGCACGTCGATGATGAGCCCCGGCGTCGCCGCGCCGATATCCACGTGGTGCGCCGTGTTGGCGGAGTAGCCGACCAGCTCGCCCCGGTAGAAGACCGGCGCCACGGCGGCGATATCCGGCGAGTGGCTCGCACCGTAATAGGGGTGGTTGTGGATCACGATGTCGCCGGGCTGCCAGGGGTCGTGCAGGGTCTTGTCGATCCCCCGCAGGTAGGCCGGGATCGAGCCGATGTGCATCGGCGTCGAATCGGATTCGCAGAGCGTGTTGAAGTTGCGGTCGAAGAGCCCGGCGCCGAGATCCTCCGATTCCCGGATGATCGAGGAGTAGGACATGCGGTAGAGCACATGGCCCATTTCCTTCGCGATCGTGTGCAGCGCGCCGCCGATCACCTGAAGGGTGATCGGGTCCACCTCGGTCTTGTTGACGGTCATGACTCGGCGACCTCCCTGACGTGAAGATTGCCCGAAGGCGCGACCACCGCCTCGTGGCCGGGCGGTACCAGCGTGGTCGAATCGGTCTGGATGACGATGGCCGGCCCGTCGATGTGCTGGCCGCCCTTGAGCTCGCCCCGGTCGAAGCGGGGGGTCTCGTAGGTCTGGGCGTCGTCGAAGGTTGTTGCGCGACGGTAGAGCAGCGCGTCCTCGGGATTGCGGCCCGCGCCTTGTGGCGCTTCGGGCCAGCTCAGCGCGCCGATCCCGGCGGAGGCGACGACCCGGAGCGTGATCACCTCGACCTCCTGGTCTTCGAAGGCGTGGCCGTAATCCTGCCGGTGCCGCTCGTGGAAGCTCGCCAGAAGCTCCGACCGGTTGTCCAGCGTCAGCGAGCCGTCTGGCATGGTGCCGCGCAGCTCGAAGCCCTGCCCCTGGTAGCGGCACTCTGCGATCTTGACCACCCGCTGGTGTTCGGGAGCGACGCCGTCAGCCGCCAGCGCCTCCTGCGCGCGGCGCATCAAGGCGTCGGTCTGCTCGTTGAGGGTGTCGATCTCGTCCTGGTTCGCCTTGGTAAGGACGCACAGCACCGAGCGGGTGAACTCGTAGCGCATGTCGGTCGCGAGCAGCCCGGTCGCGGCGTTGATCCCCGGCGCCGGCGGCACGATCACCTCGCGCGCGAAGACCGAGCGTGCGAGCGCCACGCCGTGCAACGGCCCGGCGCCGCCGAAGGCGACGAGCGCGTAATCGCGCGGATCGACGCCCTTGGCCACGGAATTCGCGCGGATCGCGAGCGACATGTTGGAGTTGATGACCCGGATCACGCCGAGCGCAGCCTCCTCCAGAGACATGTCGAGCCGGTCGCACAGGTTGTCTTCCAGCGCCTTGCGCGAGCGCGCCGGGTCGATCTCCAGCCCGCCGCCCAGGAACTGCTCCGGGTCCAGCCGGCCGAGCACAACCTGCGCGTCGGTAACGGTGGGCTCGGTGCCGCCCCGGCCGTAGCAGGCCGGGCCCGGCTCCGCACCGGCGGAGCGGGGCCCCACGCGGAAGGCCCCGCCTTCGTCGACGTACGCGATCGAGCCGCCGCCTGCGCCGATGGTCGAGAGATCGATCATGGGGGCCAGGATCGGGTAGCCGCCGACCTGCGTGTCCCGCGGGTTCATGATGCGGACCTCGCCGTCCGGCACCACGCTGATGTCGGCCGACGTGCCGCCGATATCCACGGTGATCAGGTTGCGCACCCCCGACATGTCACCCGCCCACTGGCCGCCGATGACGCCGCCGGCAGGCCCGGACATGAGGATGGTCACCGGCCGCTCGGCGGCTCCGGCAAGCGTGGTCACGCCGCCGTTGGACTGCATGACGCGGATCTGGGCATCGACGCCGTTGTCCATGAGCGCCGTCGCTAGATTGTTCAGGTAGTACGATGTGCGCGGGCCGATGAAGGCGTTCATCGCCGCCGTCGAGAAGCGCTCGTACTCCCGGATCACGTCGACCACCTCGGACGAGCAGCCGACGTAGGCGTCGGGCATCACCTCTTTCACGATCTCCTTGGCGCGCAGCTCGTGCGCATCGTTCAGGAAGGCGAACAGGAAGCAGACGATGACCGAACCCACCTCGCGCGACTTCAGAAGCTCGGCGGCGGTGCGAACCTCGTCCTCGTCGAGCGCGACCTCGATGCGGCCGTCCGGCGGCAGGATGCGCTCGGTGATGGGGATGCGGTTGCGCCGCTTGACCAGCGGGCGCGATTGCCAGGGCACGTCGAACTGCATGGAGAAATTGTGGGGCCGCTTGTGCCGGGCCATGTGCAGGATGTCGCGGAACCCCCGTGTCGTGAGCATTCCGACCTCGGCGCCGGAATACTCGATCACCGTGTTCGTCGCGATCGTGGTGCCGTGAACGATCTGCTCGATGTCGCTCGGCGCGACCCCGGCCTCGGCGCAAATCTCGATGACGCCCTGGATGACCCCGCGCGACTGGTCGTCGGGCGTGCTCGGCACCTTGTGCACGAAGACCCGGCCGCTGCCGTTGGCGGGGCTGTCCGTTTCCAGAATGAGATCGGTGAACGTCCCCCCGACATCGACGCCAATTCTCGCCATCGCCCCCTGTCCCCAAACATGCAATTCGCGGCCATGACGGCCGCGGCCCTCCCATCCTAACCCGGAAGCCGCGCCAGGGTCATGGTCTGCACCGCACCGGAGTGCCCGGCCTCATGGTGGTGGGAAGGCTCCGGCACCAGTGCCAGCGCCTCTTCGATGACCTCGGCGCCGGCGCCGGCGCGATGGCTGCCGCCGCCGAGCGCGCGACGCCAGGCGCGCCCGCCGGGCCGACCCGCGAACAGCCCCAGCATATGCCTGGTGACGTGGTGAAGGGGCACGCCCGCAGCGCGCATCCGGCGCACGTAGGGCAGCATGGCGCGGGCGATGTCGTGCCGGCTCGGCAGGGTGCGCTCCGGCGCGCCGAAGATGCGATGGTCGACGCTGCGCAGCATGGCAGGATCGGCGTAAGCGGCCCGCCCGATCATGGCACCGTCGACCCGCTCGAGGTGCGCCTCCGCCTCGTCGAGGCTGGCGACGCCGCCGTTGATGACCACCTCCAGCGCGGGTAGCTCCTGCTTGAGGCGGTAGACCGCGTCGTAGCGGAGCGGCGGAATCTCCCGGTTCTCGGCCGGGCTCAGACCATCGAGCACAGCGATCCGCGCATGCACGGCGAAGCTCGTCACGCCGGCGGCGGCGACCGTTTCGACGAAGGCCCTGAGGTCTTCGTAGGTGCCCCGCCCGTCGATGCCGATGCGGCACTTGACCGTGACCGGAACATCGACAGCGCGGAGCATGGCGCGCGCGCAGTCCGCCACCAGATCGGGCGTCTCCATCAGCGCGGCGCCGAAGCGGCCCTTGCGGACACGGGGGCTGGGGCAGCCGATGTTGAGATTGATCTCGTCGTAGCCGAAGGCTTGGCCGATCTCCGCCGCGCGGGCGAGCCCGTCCGGCTCCGCGCCGCCGAGCTGGAGCCCCACCGGGTGCTCCGCGTTGTCGAAGGCGAGCAGCCGGGTGGCATCGCCGCGCAGCACCGCGTTGGCATGGATCATCTCGCTGTAGAGGAGCGTGCGCGTGCTGCACTGTCGCAGCAGATAGCGGCAGTGGCGGTCGGTGCGCGCCATCATCGGCGCGACGCTCAACCTGCGATCGAACCCACGCATGCGCTCACAGCCGCTCCCTTCGTGCCACGCCATCGCCGGGCGCGGGTTGCTGCTCCACTATACGCGCCACGGAGCCATAGCGCGTGATGGCTTGCGGGCGGGTCGGAACTGCGGCTAAAGCGTCACCTGACTGAGGGAGGATCCGATGACCCAGATGCAGGCTGACTTCAGCGGCCGCAACGCCTTCGTGACCGGCGCCGGCGGCGGCATGGGGCTGCAAATCGCGCGCGATCTGATCGGCGCGGGCGCGCAGGCCACGCTCTTCGACGTGAAGCCCGCACCGGACGGCCTGCCAGCCGGCGCCCGCTACGTGCAGGCGGACCTGCGCTCGGCCTCTGACGTCGCGCAGGCGATGGCTGATTGCCACGAGGAAGCGGGCCGTCTCGACTACCTGGTGAACGCTGCGGGCGTCCTGCTGCTCGGCCGCGACCGCTCGCTGGTGGATATCGACCTCGGCGTGTGGGACGACGTGCTCGCGATCAACCTCAAGGGCGCGGCGCTCACCGCCCGCCACGCGATACCGCTGATGAAGCGGACCGGCGGCGGCGCGATGGTGCACGTCTCGACGATCCAGTGCGTGCGCGGCGACGACGCGCCCCAGGACGCCTACCAGGCCTCCAAGGCGGGGCTCATCGCGATGTCGAAATCCATCGCGATCCAGTTCGCGGGCGACGGCATCCGCTCCAACACGATTCTGCCGGGCCCGACGATGACGCCGATGCAACAGCGTTGGCTGGACAAGCCCGAGCTCAAGGACGCGACCGAGGCGGCGGTGCCCTTGGGTCGCGTCGGCACCACCCGGGACATGGCGAACGCCACGCTGTTCCTCCTGTCCGACGCGGCCTCGTTCGTCACCGGGACCGAGCTGATCGTCGACGGCGGTGTCCTGGCCAAGCCGTAGGGTCGCCGGACCGACTCGCCTCTCTATTCCAGAGGCAGCGGCGGCAGCTCAGCAACCTTGATGGTGGCCACAGTCAACGTGCCGTCCTGCGCCGTCACCGGCACACCGCGCAGCACCGGGGGGCCACCGTCTTCCGGCTTCTCGGCCAGCATGTTGAAGGCGACCTTGGCGATGAAGGCATCGCCGAGGGGGATCATGTTGCTCATGATCAGCGCGTCGATGACGTCGCCGTAGCCGATGATGTCGGCGGTCAGCGCGGCAATGGGGCGCATCGCCCCGTCGAGCGCGATGGTGCCGGCCGATTCGATCCCGAGCGGCCCCCAGCGCACGCGAAAGTCGTTCAGCTCCAGCGTGCCGCCGGCGTCGCGCCACGCGGTGATCGCCTCGTTGGTGCCGCGCTCGCTCGGGATCGATCCCACCAAGCTCGCGTCGATGTCGAGGAAGTCGAGGGTCTCGCCGAGTCCCTCGGCGAGATCGCTCGGGAGCACGCCGTCGCGCACGGCAATCGAGGTCTTCAGGACCTGCTCGCCGCTCCCGTCGTCGTCGATGGCAACCCCGTTGGCCTGAAGGCTGCCGATCTGGGCAACCCTCTCAGGCCACACGCCCGCGATCTCAAGCTCTTGCAGATCGAGCGTGACCTCTCTGAAGCGCCTGTCATCGTCGAGCTTGACGACCAGCTGGCCGCCACCGATGTGCGCATCGAACTCGCGCCATTCGCCGCCCTCGACGAGAACCTGAACCGCATTGCGGCGGTCGGGGAAGACGGTGACCTCGCTAAAGTCCCAGGCGCTGGCCTCGGCGCGCAGCGAATCGGAGGCCCAGCGCCAGCCGTTGCGCGTGTCCTGTATGCGGGGCTCGCGCAAGGTGACCTCGAAGCGAAGGGGAAAGCCGGAAACGAAAGTTCCCCCGGTCTCGATTTCGAGACCCTGCCGCCGCTGCTTCTCGGCCCAATCGTCGATCCGGTCCCCGATCTCGCCCGCAGCGATGAACCAGTAGCCGGTGTATCCGGCCACTGCGATCGCAATCGTGACGACGATACCGGCCGCCACCAAGAGGACGCGCCTCATAGAACTTCCCATGGACGGACTCGGTCCGCAGAACGGTAATCAGAGCGCCCTAAGGGTTCAAGCGCACTTCGAGTAGCCGCAGGCGGGGCAGAGATCGCAGCCCTCCCGATGCAGCAGCCCCGGCTGCCCGCAGCGCCCGCAGAATCGCACCGCCCGTGCCGGCGCGTTGCCGTCTTCCGCCGCCGGCGGTTGCAGCTGCGCGGCCTCCAGCGGCGCGAGCGCACCGATGCTCACCAGGTGCTGCTCGATCACGCCGCCGATGGCGGCGAGGATGGAGGGCACGTAGTGGCCGCCCATCCACTGTCCGCCCCTCGGGTCGAAGACCGCCTTGAGCTCCTCCACGATGAATGACACGTCGCCGCCCCGGCGGAACACGGCGCTGATCATACGCGTCAGCGCCACCGTCCAGGCATAGTGCTCGGTGTTCTTGGAGTTGATGAAGATCTCGAATGGCTGCCGCCGCCCGTCACGCACGATGTCGTTAATCGTGATGTAGATGGCGTGGTCGCTCTCCGGCCAGCGGATCTTGTAGGTGCTGCCGTGCAGCGCCTCCGGCCGTTCCAGCGGCCGGGTCATCTGGATGACCGCGCCGGCCTCGAAGGCATCCTCGGGCCGGGCCGGCGGCGGCTCCAGCGGGAGCTCGCTCTGGCGCGCGGCTGGCAGAGTCTGGACAGCAGCAACGACCGGTTGAGCGTCGCTGTCGGCTGCGGGCGCAGCGTTGCTTCCTTCCGCCGCGCCGGATGCACCCTCCAATACCGCGCCGGTCACCGGGTTCGGCCGGTAGGTGGTGCAGCCCTTGCAACCGAGATCGTAGGCCCGCATGTAGACGTCCTTGAAGTCGTCGAACTCCATCTCCTCCGGGCAGTTGATGGTCTTGGAGATGGAGCTGTCGACGAAGGCCTGGACTCGCGCCTGCACGGCGAGGTGATCCGCCGGGCGGAGCGACTGGGCATCGACGAAATAGTCCGGCAGCTGCGCCGCGTCGCCCTTGAGGCGCCTGAACAGCAGATAGGCGTGGTCGTCCACCGACTCCGCCCGGCGCGTGCCGTCCGGCATCAACACGTTGCGCGTGTAGGAATAGCTGAATACGGGCTCGATGCCGGAGGAGACGTTGCCCGCCAGCAGCGAGATCGTGCCCGTCGGCGCCACCGAGGTGAGCAGCGCGTTGCGGACCCCCGACTCCGCGATCGCCGCCCGCACATCGTCGTCGAGGCCCTGGACCGTCGGGCTCTCGGCATAGCCCTCGGCGTCGTAGAGCGGAAAGGCGCCCTTCTCCGCCGCGAGACGCGCGGAGGCCAGATACGCCGCCCGCTGCAGGCCGCCCATCCAATGCTCGATCAGGTCGTTTGCTGCCTCGCTGCCGTAGCGCGCGCGGCACATGATGAGCGCGTCGGCGAGCCCGGTGACGCCGAGCCCGATGCGACGCTTCGCCTGTGCCTCTTCCTGCTGCGCCGCGATGGGGAAGCGCGAGCAGTCGATGGCATTGTCGAGCATCCTGACGGCGGTGGCAGTGAGCGCCTCCAGCGCCGCCATGTCGAGGGCAGCTTCCGGCTCGAAGGGCTCCTGCACCAGGCTCGCCAGGTTGATCGAGCCGAGCAGGCAGGCGCCATAGGGCGGCAGTGGCTGCTCGCCGCAGGGATTGGTCGCGAAAATCTCCTCGCAATAGGCGAGGTTGTTGGTCCGGTTGATTCGGTCGATGAAGATCACGCCGGGCTCGGCGTAGGCGTAGGTCGAGCGGATGATCCGCTCCCACAGCGCGCGCGCCGAGACGGTCTTGTAGACGACACCCTCGAAGCGCAGCTCCCACGGCGCGTTGTCCTTGACCGCCATCATGAACGCATCGGTCACCAGCACCGAGAGGTTGAACATGCGGAGCCGCCCGGGGTCGCGCTTGGCCTCGATGAAGGCTTCGATGTCGGGATGATCGCAGCGCAGGCAGCCCATCATGGCGCCGCGGCGGAAGCCCGCGCTCATGATGGTGCGGCACATCGAGTCCCAGCAGTCCATGAACGGCAGCGGGCCGGATGCGTCGGCGCCGACGCCCTTGACCGGCGCCCCCTTGGGCCGGAGCGTCGAGAAGTCGTAGCCGATGCCACCGCCCTGCTGCATGGTGAGCGCGGCTTCCTTCAGGTGCTCGAAGATTGCGGTCATGTCGTCCGCGATTCGGCCCATCACGAAGCAGTTGAACAGGGTGACCTGCCGCTCTGCGCCTGCGCCGGCGAGGATGCGGCCGGCGGGTAGGAACTTGAACCCCTCCAGCGCGTCGTAGAACGCGGGCTCCCAGCGCCCGGGCTCCGCCTCCACCGAGGCGAGCGCGCGGGCCACCCGCCGCCAGCTATCCTCGATCGTGCCGTCGATGGGCGTGCCGTCGGCCGCCTTGAGGCGGTACTTCATGTCCCAGATGCGGGACGAGATCGGCAGCATCTCGGTCATGGCCGGTCCGGCGCCCCCGCGTGCGCGACCATTGGCTCGATTTCTACGGATGTTCGCACTTTGTTTCCTTCCCGCACACTCTACCAGCGTGGCTCGCCTTACACAATATAGAGGAATGTGCGCTGTGGCGTATTTCGACATCGTGACGCTGATCTTTGGCGGCCGGATATCGACTGCCTGATCCCCGCCGGGTGAGCAGAATGCAGCGATTAGACGCGAGATCGGAACGCTACGGGAACATCGTGACATGGATGGCCGCGGTCTGCCATCCGCCGGCAGGCGGCTTGGTCGAGCGGCGATGTCGGAGGTGGGACAACCGGTCAGCCGGTGTCGAGGTACGGCACCGCGCCGACCAGCGAGCGCATCCGCTCCGCGTGGCCGGCCCGCACCTGCGCAAGGGCCAGCGCCATCATCACCACCAGCGCCAGCCCGACACGGGTCTTCATCTTAGCGAGCCCGCGGATGTAGTGGGTCTCGAAGTTGAAGCTGTTGTCGAGGCGGCTGTTGATCCTCTCTATCGCAGAGCGCCGGTTGTAGCCGCGCCGCCAGGACGGGCTGCCCCAGGGCGTCGGGGTGAAGACGCGCCGGTCGTTCTTGTCGAGATCGATGCGCACGATGCGGCCGTACTCGCCGGGCTCCACCCCGCCCGCCCGGTGGCACGCCTTGCTGCCTGCACAGTCGAAGCCGAAGGCCGCCGCCGGGCAGCGGTATTTCAGCGTGCCGCAGAGGCCGCGCTCGGCCTCGAAGCCCTGGAAGGCCATGGCGCGGACCTCGCCGGTCTGGGGGCAGATGCAGGACACGCGGCCGCGCTCGTCGTGAACGACGACGTCGGCGCGGTTGGGGAACAGCGCCCGCGTGATCGGCTTCGTCGGATCATAGCCCGGCTCCTCCTTCTCGGCCTTCCACATCAAGCGCGTGTCGACCAGCGGCCGAATGGCCCACTTATCCCAGAGCAACTTCTTCTGGGGAGCGTTGTCGAGACCGCGGTCGGCGCTGAAGTCGTCGCAGCGCTCCACCATTTCCGGCGCTCTTGCGAACAGGTTCTCCAGCATCTTGGGGAGCATCTTGACCTCCGAGTCCGACGCCCGCGTCACCTCGAAGGCCACCGGGACCTCGTAGTGGGTGTCGGCGATCAGGTGGAGGCCGTAGCCGAACCATGATTTCACCTTCTTCCAGATCGCGCCGGTCTTGGCGTTCACCCCGCTCGTCTCATGCTTGCCCCAGTCGGCGTCGGGGTCGGAGGTCTTCCCCTTGTCCTCGGCAACCCGGCCCGTCGAGTGGCTCTCGATCGCCTTGCCGTCGTAGCCGAGATGGCGGCCGAAGTCGGGCAGCTCTTCGAAGAGCGACGCGCGCAGGCTCTCGACCATTGCGGACACCAGGCTGCACTCGTTCTCAAGCAGCACGACGCGCCGCAGGAAGCGCGAGAAGTTCCAGTGGCTGGGCACCGTCGAGCGGACCTGCGCCGGATGCGCCACCGCGCATGGTGGCTCCTTCGTACCTGCGCGAAGCTCCAACACGGGCGCGCTCTGGAAAGGCAGCGGGTCGAACCCGCAGAGTTCCAGGAGCGCCGGGTTGCGGCCCATCTCCCGCAGCAGCGACTGGATCGAGGCGTGCTGGAACACCACGCCCGCGATCAGCGCACGCCACATCGACCGCACCGGGTAGTCGTTGCGCCCGCGACCTCGCCCGGCCTCAAGCGCAGCCACGATCTCCTCGTCGGGCAGGGTGTCGAGCACCAGACGCAGGCGATCCAGGTCCGGCAGGCCTTCGACAGCCTGCCAGGAAAAGGGTAGCTTCTCCGTTGTCGCCATCACGTTCTCCCTACCAGGGCTGGTGGATGGAACGAGGGCCTCTGGCCCGATGGCGACACCTTCTATCCGATTCGGGCGGGACGACGCGACGGGGCCGGAAGTGAGCCTGGGAGCGTCGTCGGCTATGGGGTGGAAATCCTCGATCCGCCCTATCCGCCGATCTCAGGGCCGCAGATGTCTGCGAAGCCGCCGGGGTAAGAAAAATCTCGGATCAGCTGGAGCCCTTGATCACCAAGGGATGCGTGACAGCGCACACGCCTCAATATAGAGGAATGTGCGCTGTGGCGTATTTCGACATCGTGACGCTGATCTTTGGCGGCCGGATATCGACTGCCTGATCCCCGCCGGGTGAGCAGAATGCAGCGATTAGACGCGAGATCGGAACGCTACGGGAACATCGTGACATGGATGGCCGCGGTCTGCCATCCGCCGGCAGGCGGCTTGGTCGAGCGGCGATGTCGGAGGTGGGACAACCGGTCCTGACTTCGATGGTTGAATCACGTAAGTAGTTGATATTGGCCGGTTCTCATTTCCGGCTAGGCACTACACTCGGCATTTCTTCGAGCCCGGGCCGGGCTTCGCCGGCGCTCAGACGAGTTGGTACGGGGTGATCGTCAGGGGCAGCCCCATGGTTGCGTAGATCTGCTCGGCCGCCGGCGTCGGCTTCGACGGGATGACGTAGCGGTTGCCCGATTGCGCGCAGCGCAGGACCGAGCATTGGCGGTGGACGAGGGCGGAGCGGATCACTTCCGGGGACATCCGCCTCTTCTGGACGGCGACACGGTAGGCAAGGTGGCGGACGCAGGCGAAGGCCATGAAGGCGATGGCGATGTGGGCGCGGATCCGGTTCTCGTTCCAGTGCCAGATCGGCCGCACCTTCAGGTCGTGCTTGGTGATCCGAAAGCTCTCCTCGACCTGCCAGAGCCCGTGGTAGTGGGCCATCACTTCGGTGACGCTGGCGTCGCGCAGATTGGTGATGACGCCGGCGAGCCCGTCCCATCGCTCGGCCTCGGCGATCTTCTCCGGGTTCACCGTGAGCCGCGCGTCGCCCTCGACGGCGATGAAGCGCTTGGCGCCGTGATTGGAGAGCAGCTCCTTGGGATTGTCGCTGCGCTCCAGCTTGTCGAGCAGGCGCGCCACCGCCTGGCGGCGCTCGTGTGCGTCCTTGCGCGCGCGCTCGGGGCAGAAGACGACGATCAGGCGCCGGCCCTTGTGCTCCCATTCGCCGACCCGGCGGTTCTCCGATCCCTCGAGAGGACCATAGGCGTCCAGATCGAGAACCTTCTTCTTCAGCGCGGCCGGCAGCTTGCGCAGCCGGGCGCCGAGCACGTACTCGCCGCGGATGTCGTCCATGGCGTCGAGGTTGTCTGCGCTCAGCATGCCCCGGTCGGCCACACAGACCGTGCGCTCCACCTGGTGGCGGCGCTGCATGTCCTGCAGGACCGGGACCAGGCTCTTCCCCTCGTAGGTGGAGCCGGGGAAGACCTCGTAGCTGATCGGCAGCCCTTCGCGCGTCACCATCAGGGCCAGCAGGACCTGCGAGTCCCTGTGCTTGCCGTCCTTGCTGAAGCCGTGCTGGCGAAGCTCGTCCTCAATCGCGGTCTCGAAGTAGAGCGTGGTGCAATCGAAGAAGAGCACCGCCACCGGCTCCGGCAGCAGCGAGCGGCTCGCCTCGCCCACGCGCGTGCGCAGATGGTTGATCACGGGCGCGTCGAGCTGGTCCATCATCCGGTAGACCTTCTCGAGGGGAAGGCTCACGCCGAAGTCCTCCTCGAGCCGGCGCACGCTGCCCCGCTTGCTGTCGGGGTTGGCGATGCGTGCCATCACCACGTGGAACAGCGCGTCGTGCGAGGCGCGGTAGCGCGATCGCCGCAGCAGCCCGTCGAGGCCCAGCAGCCGGTACATCTCGCCGTAGACCTCGTGGATGCCCGTGATCAGCCGCTGCTCCTCTTCGAGTTGCTTGAGATCGACGGGAAGCTCTTGCTTGCCGTCCCCTTGGCGTCCGACGCGGATCACCTGGTCTGCGATCTTCTCGGGCGCGAACAGCAAGGGCTGGCGCTCGTCCTCCAGCTTCGCCTTGACGTACTCGCCGAGCTGCCTCAGGCGCTCCAGCTCGTCCTCGTCCATGGCCACGCCGATGTGGCGGACGATGCGCTGGCGGACCTTGCCGCCGTCGCGCACGGCCTCGACGAGCTGGACCGAGCGGCGCGGGCTGTTGGGGGTGGTCTTGATACGCACGAACATGGTGGGAGTGTAGCGCGGGGCGGGGATATCGACAATCCAATATATCCACTAGGCACTACAACGCGACTTGACCGCACCGCAACCGCTAAGTCATTGTCTTCGCTGAAATCTCCAGACGGGAGATCGGCCAGAATCAGGCCCAACCGTCGAAGTCAGGAATATAGAGGAATGTGCGCTGTGGCGTATTTCGACATCGTGACGCTGATCTTTGGCGGCCGGATATCGACTGCCTGATCCCCGCCGGGTGAGCAGAATGCAGCGATTAGACGCGAGATCGGAACGCTACGGGAACATCGTGACATGGATGGCCGCGGTCTGCCATCCGCCGGCAGGCGGCTTGGTCGAGCGGCGATGTCGGAGGTGGGACAACCGGTCAGCCGGTGTCGAGGTACGGCACCGCGCCGACCAGCGAGCGCATCCGCTCCGCGTGGCCGGCCCGCACCTGCGCAAGGGCCAGCGCCATCATCACCACCAGCGCCAGCCCGACACGGGTCTTCATCTTAGCGAGCCCGCGGATGTAGTGGGTCTCGAAGTTGAAGCTGTTGTCGAGGCGGCTGTTGATCCTCTCTATCGCAGAGCGCCGGTTGTAGCCGCGCCGCCAGGACGGGCTGCCCCAGGGCGTCGGGGTGAAGACGCGCCGGTCGTTCTTGTCGAGATCGATGCGCACGATGCGGCCGTACTCGCCGGGCTCCACCCCGCCCGCCCGGTGGCACGCCTTGCTGCCTGCACAGTCGAAGCCGAAGGCCGCCGCCGGGCAGCGGTATTTCAGCGTGCCGCAGAGGCCGCGCTCGGCCTCGAAGCCCTGGAAGGCCATGGCGCGGACCTCGCCGGTCTGGGGGCAGATGCAGGACACGCGGCCGCGCTCGTCGTGAACGACGACGTCGGCGCGGTTGGGGAACAGCGCCCGCGTGATCGGCTTCGTCGGATCATAGCCCGGCTCCTCCTTCTCGGCCTTCCACATCAAGCGCGTGTCGACCAGCGGCCGAATGGCCCACTTATCCCAGAGCAACTTCTTCTGGGGAGCGTTGTCGAGACCGCGGTCGGCGCTGAAGTCGTCGCAGCGCTCCACCATTTCCGGCGCTCTTGCGAACAGGTTCTCCAGCATCTTGGGGAGCATCTTGACCTCCGAGTCCGACGCCCGCGTCACCTCGAAGGCCACCGGGACCTCGTAGTGGGTGTCGGCGATCAGGTGGAGGCCGTAGCCGAACCATGATTTCACCTTCTTCCAGATCGCGCCGGTCTTGGCGTTCACCCCGCTCGTCTCATGCTTGCCCCAGTCGGCGTCGGGGTCGGAGGTCTTCCCCTTGTCCTCGGCAACCCGGCCCGTCGAGTGGCTCTCGATCGCCTTGCCGTCGTAGCCGAGATGGCGGCCGAAGTCGGGCAGCTCTTCGAAGAGCGACGCGCGCAGGCTCTCGACCATTGCGGACACCAGGCTGCACTCGTTCTCAAGCAGCACGACGCGCCGCAGGAAGCGCGAGAAGTTCCAGTGGCTGGGCACCGTCGAGCGGACCTGCGCCGGATGCGCCACCGCGCATGGTGGCTCCTTCGTACCTGCGCGAAGCTCCAACACGGGCGCGCTCTGGAAAGGCAGCGGGTCGAACCCGCAGAGTTCCAGGAGCGCCGGGTTGCGGCCCATCTCCCGCAGCAGCGACTGGATCGAGGCGTGCTGGAACACCACGCCCGCGATCAGCGCACGCCACATCGACCGCACCGGGTAGTCGTTGCGCCCGCGACCTCGCCCGGCCTCAAGCGCAGCCACGATCTCCTCGTCGGGCAGGGTGTCGAGCACCAGACGCAGGCGATCCAGGTCCGGCAGGCCTTCGACAGCCTGCCAGGAAAAGGGTAGCTTCTCCGTTGTCGCCATCACGTTCTCCCTACCAGGGCTGGTGGATGGAACGAGGGCCTCTGGCCCGATGGCGACACCTTCTATCCGATTCGGGCGGGACGACGCGACGGGGCCGGAAGTGAGCCTGGGAGCGTCGTCGGCTATGGGGTGGAAATCCTCGATCCGCCCTATCCGCCGATCTCAGGGCCGCAGATGTCTGCGAAGCCGCCGGGGTAAGAAAAATCTCGGATCAGCTGGAGCCCTTGATCACCAAGGGATGCGTGACAGCGCACACGCCTCAATATAGTGCGTGCGGACGATTGCTGGTTCGATGAATTGTGCGGAACAGGCCGGGCTTAGAACTACGCCGCGTCAGCCTGTTCGGGCGCGGGCTCGTCTTGCGCGCCGTAGAGTTCGGCGAAGAGCCGTTGCGATGCCTCTTCCATGGTCGTTTCGAGGCGTTCCATGAACTCCCGCCGCGGCAGACCCGGCGGAATCGGCGGCAGATACTCCATGACGATGGTGCCGGGATAGCGACGGATGGAGCTCTTGGGCCAGTGCATGCCCGAGTTGAGCACCACCGGCACCACCGGCACGCCGAGGGCGCCGTAGAGCGCGGCGACGCCGGGCCGGTAGGGCAGCTTCTCGCCCGGCAAGACCCGCGTGCCTTCGGGGAAGATCACGACCGGGCGCCCGCGAGCGACCGCCTTCTTCGCGCCCCTGACCAGACCGCGCAGCGACTTTCCGCCGCCGTGGCGGTCGACGAAGATCATGTTCACCTTGGCCGAGAACCAGCCGTAACCCGGAACGAAGGAAAGCTCTTTCTTGATCACGTAGGCGGGGTCGTCGAGCTCGTGCAGGAAGACGTGAGCCTCCCACTCCGACTGGTGCTTGGACGCGATGATCGCGGCGCCCGTGGGCCTGTGTTGGCGGTTCCGGATTTCGGAGTGGACGCCCGCGATGATTCGGAGCAACACGCCGTTGCCCGCCGACCAGGTGATCACGAATTGGCGGAACCAGGGGCGGGGCAGGATCAGCATCGGCACCATCACGGTGCCGATCATCACTCCCCAAGTGTAGAATGCGACCGTGCAAAGTGCCGAGCGGAGCGTGTTCCCCAAGGTGTGCGCCTGCGCAGGCCGAAACCGAGCGTTCGGCGCGCCAGTGCCCACAGGTACTTGGTGAACTCGCTCGCGATCAGGGCCGCGGTCCCGCGATAGCGCCACCAATGCTCGACCTTGACGTGATCCGGAAACACAGGATGAGCCACAAGAGTAGCACTAGGCATGGCGCTTCGGAACTCCATCATGGCCCTCGGCATGTGATAGCCGCTGGTGACCAGGCGGAGGCTGGTGAACGCGCGGTCGGCCATCCAGGCGGCGGCCTCTCGCGCGTTCGCCGCAGTGTCCTCGGCCTCGTAGCCGAGCTCCACGCAGCAAGCCCAGAGCGCCGGATCGTGGCGGGCGCGCAGCTCCGCGCTTTCGACCCCCTCGTGGACGCCGGTGACGAAGAGGGCCTCGGCGAGGCCGTCTTCGAGCAAGCGGAGCCCCTCCTCCAGCCGCCCGGACCCGCCGGTCGGCACGACGATAGCCTCGGTCGCGAGGTCGGGCTGCTGGGTCCCCTCGCCTGCCGTATCGGCGAACCATGCGAGACCGCCGGACCAGAGCAGCGCGAAGAGCGTAACCGCCACAAGTACCGCGCGCGCGGTGCGGCGCGTCCATCGCCGAACGCCCGGAGCCGCCTTAGACCGCATGATCGACCATCGCCGCTGCGCCGGACTTGACAGGGCGGGCTATGAGGTGACTTGGTCGGAACGCCCGTGCGACGGGCCTTAATACGGAGAGAGGACCCCTACCCCGCCGCCCATGATCGTACGCTGCCCTTCCTGCGCGACCCGCTACCTGGTCGATCTCTCCGCCCTCGGCGAGGCCGGGCGCCGGGTGCGGTGCACGCGTTGCGGCCATGTCTGGCACCAGACGCCGGCGGTTGAAGCGGCGGAAGCGCCCGATCAGGCCGCGCCGCCGGTGCCGCTGGACCGTCCGCCGGTATGGGCGGGCTGGGCCGCGGCAGGGCTCTTCGTCATTGCCGCGCTCGCCGGCCTCGCACTCGCGCGCAACGCGATCGTCGAAAGCTGGCCGGGCACGGTCAGCATTTACGATGCCGTCGGCCTGCCGATCCAGACCCCGCAAGCGCAGGGCCTGCGAATCGTGGACGTGCAGTCGGAGCGGGTGAAGGAAGGCGACAGGACCATTCTGCTGGTGCGCGGCACGGTCGAGAACACCACTGGGAAGGGCCGCAGGTTGCCGCCGCTCCGCGCGACGCTCGCGGACGAGGCCGGCACCGAATTGCACGAATGGCCGGTGGCGGCGCAGTCGCGGGTTTTGGACGGCGGGCAATCGACACCCTTCGAGAGTTGGCTCGAAAACCCGCCGGAGGGCGCCGCGAGAGTTTCGGTCGGCTTCGCCGCCGATGATGAGGGCTAACGCGGCGCACCGCGTAGGATCGGCGCTCAAGCCAGCCAGGACGGAACCTGGTCGCGGGCCAGCAACGCCTCGTGGTCCTGACGCGGCCGGATGCAGGCAAGTGCGTCGCCCCGCACCATGACCTCGGCCGGCAGCGGGCGCCCATTGTAGGTCGACGCCATGACCGAGCCGTAGGCGCCCACGTCCCGTACTGCCAACAGGTCGCCGGCGGCGAGCGGGGGCAACGCCCGTCCACGGCCCAGCACGTCCCCGCTCTCGCAGACCGGCCCGGCGATGTCGGTCACGACCGTTCCGATGCCCGGCGTGGGCTCCGCCACCGGGTCGATGGCGTGCCAGGCGTCGTAGAGCGCGGGCCGCATCAGGTCGTTCATGGCGGCGTCGACGATGGCCCAGCAGCGCTCGCCCGCCTGCTTGACCGCGATCACGCGGGTGAGAAGGACACCGGCCGGCGCCACTAGCCAGCGGCCGGGCTCGATCACCACCGTCACACCGAGGCGTTGACGGACGCGCTCGACCAACGCGCCGTAGGCCTCGACATCGGGCGGCGCCTCGTCCCGGTAGCGCACGCCGAGCCCGCCGCCGAGGTTGAGTCGCGTCACCGCGTGGCCGGCGGCCCGTAGGCCCTCCACCAGCGTAATGAGCCGATCGAAGGCTGCCTCGAACGGTGCGAGCCGCGAGAGCTGCGAGCCGATGTGCACGGCAAGACCGACCGGCTCGACCCCCTCCAGTACGGCAGCGTGCGCGTAAAGCTCTGGAATCTCCGCGTCGTCGATCCCAAACTTGTCGCCGCGCCGACCGGTGGCGATCTTGTCGTGGGTCTCGGCATCGACGTCCGGGTTGACGCGGAGCGCGACGGGCGCGCGGGTGCCCGCGGCACGGGCGGCTGCGTCGAGAGCCTCGAGTTCGGCCGGGGATTCGACGTTGAACTGCCCGACCCCGGTTGCGAGCGCGAGGTCCATCTCGTCCCGCGTCTTGCCCGGCCCGGCAAACACCAGGCGATCCGCTGCGATGCCGGCCCGGAGCGCGCCCCGCAGCTCGCCGCCCGAGATGATATCGGCGCCGGCGCCGAGCCGGGCGAAGGTGCGGACCACCGCTAGGGTGTCGTTCGCCTTGACCGCGTAGCAGACCAGCGCGTTGGGCGCAGCCTGGGCAAGCGCCCGGTAGCGGGCGACGAAGACCGCGTTCGCGTAGCAATAGGTGGGCGTGCCGAACTGCGCCGCGATTGCGGGGAGCGAGATTCCCTCGGCGTGGAGAACGCGGCTCCCGCTCTCCTCCCGATAGACGAATGCGTCCACGTCAGGCTCGGTACGTGGTAGATGCAGCTTCAGGCACCGCGTGAGCGTCGGCGGGCGGGGGCTCGAGCGGCCCCTTTCTGCCGCAGCTCGACAAGGCGACGACCAGGCCAATCGCCGCGATGATCGTCATCAGAAGGCTGAGCTTGCGTATCATCTGATTCGGCCCTCCGGGTGGCCGTTCTGACCCGGCTGAGGTGCGTCTCTATAAGATGCGCTTATAGGAAACGCTGCCGGGCGCGGGCAACTTGTTTCGCGACCTCGCTGGGCGCCGTGCCGCCCTCGCTGGTGCGGCGCGCAATTGCCGTGGCGGGGTCGAGCAATGTCACCGCGTCTGCGGTAATCCGGGGCTCGATGGCCTGCAGGTCGGCGAGCGCCAGGTCCTTGAGATCGCAGCTATTCTCGTCGGCGAACCGGACGATCCGACCGGTGGTCGCGTGGGCTTCGCGGAAGGGAACGCCGGCATCCTGCGCCAGCCAGTCTGCAAGATCGGTGGCGGTCGCGTGGCCGGTGCCGGCGGCGCGCGCCATCGCGTCCGCGTTCACGGTCATGTCGCGCACCATGCCGGTCGTCGCCGCAAGGCAGAGCGCGAGCGTGTCGAAGGCATCGAACAGGGGCTCCTTGTCCTCCTGCATGTCCTTCGAATATGTGAGCGCGAGGCCCTTCATCATGGTGAGCAGGCCGATCAGCGCGCCGACGATGCGCCCGCTCTTGCCGCGCACCAGCTCGGCCGCATCCGGATTGCGCTTCTGCGGCATGATCGAGCTTCCGGTCGAGAAGCGATCGGAAAGCGCGATGAAGCCGAATTGCGCGCTCGACCAGAGCACCAATTCCTCCGCGAAGCGTGAGAGGTGCATGGCGATCAGCGATGCCGCTGCCAGCGCCTCCACCACGAAGTCGCGGTCGGAGACAGCGTCGATGGAATTGGCCGCGGGTCGGTCGAATCCGAGCAGCTCGGCCGTCATGGCGCGGTCGATGGGAAACGAGGTTCCCGCGAGTGCAGCGGCGCCGAGCGGCGACTCGTTGAGCCGCTTGCGGCAATCGGCGAGGCGCCCTCGGTCGCGCCCGATCATCTCGACATAGGCCAGGAGGTGATGGCCGAAGGAGACCGGCTGCGCCACCTGCAGGTGGGTGAAGCCCGGCATGACGGTGGCCGCGTGCTCCTCGGCCCGGTCGATGAGCGCGGCCTGAAGGGCGCGGCAGGCCTCGTCGGCCCGGTCCAGACGCGCGCGCAGCCAGAGCCGTAGGTCGGTCGCGATCTGGTCGTTGCGCGAGCGCGCGGTGTGGAGCCGGCCGGCGGCCGGGCCGATCAGGGCCGCAAGCCGGGCCTCAACGTTCATGTGAATGTCTTCGAGCGCGCGGTCGAAGGGGAAGTCGCCAGCTTCAATTTCCGCCTGCACCCGGCGCAGGCCCTCCGCGATCGCGTCGGCATCCTCCTGCAAGACGATCCCCTGCTTCGCCAGCATGGTCACGTGCGCGATGGAGCCCGCGATGTCCTCGGCATAGAGCCTGCGGTCGAAGTCGATGGAGGCATTGATCGCCTCCATCACCTCGTCGGGCGATGCCTCGAAGCGCCCGCCCCACATGCGGTTGGGCGCGTTCTCGGAGCCCGGCTCGGGCGCCGGCGGCTCGGCCGGGGATGTCTTGCGTGTCATGAGTCGGCGACTCCACCGCTATCTCGCCTAGTATCGCAGAGTCCTGCGGGAATAGGAGAAAGACGCACGGTTCTGGAACCACACGCCGCCCCGTGGCACCCTGCGCCCATGCGGAAATTCGTGGTCAAGCCGGACCCGGAAGACGGGCGCCTCACGCGCCTGCTCGACGGCGTGGATCAGGACGGCGCGGCGATCGAGGCCCGCGTCGTCGAAGAACGCCCGCTCACGCTCTTCCTCAACGGGCAGGAGATCGTCACGGTGATGACGATCCGCGACTACCCGGAGTATCTGGCTTTGGGCTACCTGCTCAACCAGAACATGCTGCGCCACGACGACGAGGTGACCGGCATAGACTACGACGAGGACATCGAGACGGTCGTCGTCCGCACCCGGCGCGCGACCGATTTCGAGGAGACGCTGCGCAAGAAGACGCTCACCTCGGGCTGCGCCCAAGGCACCGTGTTCGGCGATCTGATGGAGCGCTTCGAGGCGACCGAGCTGGACCCGGACGCCCGCCTCAAGACCTCGTGGCTCTACGAGCTCAGCCGGGCCATCAACATGCAGCCGAGCCTCTATCTCGCGGCGGGCGCCATCCACGGCTGCGTGCTGTGCGAGGAAGGGCGGCCGCTGATCTACATGGAGGATGTGGGCCGGCACAACGCCATCGACAAGATTGCGGGCTACATGTTCCAGAACGGTATCGGAGCCTCCGGCAAGATCATGTACACCACAGGCCGGCTCACCAGCGAGATGGTGATCAAGACGGTAACCATGGGCATCCCGATCCTGATCTCGCGCTCAGGCTTCACCGCCTGGGGCGTCGAGCTTGCCCGCCAGGCCGATCTTACGTTGATCGGGCGCGCGCGCGGCAAGCGCTTCGTCGCGCTCGCCGGTGCCAGCCGCCTTGTCTACGATGCCGATGCGTCGGCGGTTGCCGACGAGGCGAAGCGCCACCGGCGCAAAGGCAGCGTCGCGGCCGAGGACGCGGCCTGATCGCACGGCCCGCCGCGAAGCGGACGCCACCCGGGAGAGATCGCGCTGAGCGCCTACACGGAACTGACCCCGATCGTCGTGCTGACCGGCTTTCTGGGCAGCGGCAAGACTACCCTGCTCAACCGTCTGCTTAAGCATCCCGCGCTCGGCGATGCGGCGGTTCTCATCAACGAGTTCGGCGAGGTCGGCATCGACCACCAGCTGGTGGAGGCCGTGGACGAGAGCACGGTCCTGCTCTCGAGCGGCTGCCTCTGCTGCACCATCCGGGACGACCTGAAGCAGGCGATCATGGAGGTCCACGACAAGCGCGCCCGCGGCATCGTGCCGCCCTATCGCCGCATGATCGTCGAGACCACGGGGCTTGCCGATCCCGCGCCGATCCTCGCGACCCTGATGAACGACGTCTCGCTTCGCTACCACTACCGGCTCGGCACAATCGTCACCACGGTCGACGCCGTGAACGGGTTCGATCAGCTCGACCGCCAGGAGGAATCGCTCAAGCAGGCGGCGGTGGCAGACCGCATCGTGCTGACCAAGACCGATATCGTGGACCCGGAGTCGGTCGAGACGCTGAGGCAGCGGCTCGTCCGGATCAATCCGTCCGCCGAGTTCCTAGTCGGCCAACACGGCGCGGTCAACGTCGAGCGCGTGCTCCGCGCCGACGTCTACGACCCCGCTGCCAAGGGCCGGGAGGTGATGCGCTGGATCGAGGCGGAGGCTGAGGCGCCCCGCACGCGCGGCCATAGTCACGACGTGAACCGACACGACGCCAGGATCCACTCCTTCTGCCTGGTCCACGACGAGCCGGTGGATTGGACCGCCTTCGGCATCTGGCTCACCATGCTGCTGCACACCCACGGCGAGAACATTCTGCGGGTGAAAGGACTGCTGAACGTCGAGGGCGTGGACACGCCGGTGGTCATCAACGGCGTGCAGCACATCATCCATCCGCCGATGCACCTCGACGCCTGGCCGGACGAGGGCCGCCAATCCCGCGTGGTCTTCATCGTGCGCGGGCTGGAGCGGGCGCCGATCGAGGACTCGCTCGCCGTCTTCAATCGCCTGGGCAGCAGCCGACCGCTGGGGTCGAAGGCGGCCTGAGCGGGTGCTGTATTGAGCGGCGCCCGCCCCCGTGGACACGGCGGCTGTCGATTCAGAGGAACCCGATGATCGAAATCAACGGCATGGCCCACGTCGTGCTCACCGTGAGCCGCTTCGACGAGGCGCGGGCGTTCTACTGCGAGCTGCTGCCCTTCCTGGGCATGCACAAGGTCTTCGACGGCAACGACTTTGTCTACCATGTGGGCGGGCGCACCGCTCTCGGCATCCAGCGCGCGGCGCCGGAGCATGAGGGCGAGCGCTTCGTGCAGAATCGCGTGGGGCTGCACCACCTGTGCCTGCGTGCGCGTTCGCGCGAGGACGTCGACAAGGCGGCGGCGAAGCTGCGCGCGATGGGTGCTGCGATCGATCGCGGGCCGATGGAACGGGAGTGGGCGCCAGGCTACTACTTCGTGGTCTTCGAGGACCCCGATGGAATTCGCCTGGAGATCAACCATATTCCGGGAAAGGGCCTGCTCGCCGGCGAGACTCCGGCAGCGCCCAGCGACGATCCGGACTGGGGCGCGAACCCGTGAACTCCGCCAGTGGAGAGGCTGCGATGCTGACCGACGAGATGCAAACGCTCATCATGCGGTTTTCCGCAGGCGCGGTCGCGACGGTAAACGCCGACGGCACGCCGTCGGTCTCGCCCAAGGCGACGTTCGTCGTGCTCGACGAGCGCACCCTCGCCTTCGGCCACATCCGCTCGCCGGGAACGGTGGCAAACCTGCGCCACAATCCCGCTGTCGAAGTCTGCTTCACCGACGTCGTGACCCGCCGGGCGGTGCGGGTGACCGGCACAGCCGCCATCGTTCCCAAGGACGATGCCGACGTCGCGCTCGATGACGCCTTCGAAGCCGCATGGGGCCCGTACCGGCCCCACGTGGGCGCCTACGTGAGGATTGCCGTTACGGCAGCCGAGATGATCTTCTCGCCCGCCTACGATCTCGGCCTGACCGAGGACGAGCTGCGGAAGACGAACCTCGAAAAGCTGAACACCTATTAGAGCATATCCGTTTTAGACGGAACCGTATCCGGCGTTTCGGATGTAGTTTTGGCATTCGCTTGGCTCGATGGTGCCGATGAGGTGGCCGAGATGGCGCCACGTGTCCTCGAAGTCGCGCCTCTGCGCGTTGCGCATCCAGTGTTTGATCTTGGCGAAGGCCTGCTCGATCGGGTTGAGGTCGGGTGAGTAGGGCGGGAGGAACCAGAGGCGGGCGCCGGTGCTGCGGATGGCTTGGCGGACCGCCTTGCTCTTGTGGCTTGCGAGATTGTCGAGGATGACGATGTCGCCGGGCTTGAGCGTGGGGACGAGCTCTTGTTCGACCCAGGCCTGGAAGCAGCGGGTGTTGATGGGGCCGTCGAAGACGCAAGGGGCGTCGATCCCGTCTGCGCGGAGCGCGGCGAGGAAGGTCATGGTGCGCCAGTGGCCATAAGGCGCATATGCCCTCAAGCGCCGGCCTCGCTGCGCCCAGCCCCTGAGCGGTGCCATGTTGGTCTTGATCCAGGTCTCGTCCACGAAGACCAGGCGGTCCGGGTCGAGGTGGCGCTTGAGCGCCTGCCAGCGCGCCCGTTTTCGGGCGACCGCGGCGCGTGCCTGCTCAGTGGCGAACAGAGTTTTTTTTGAAGCTCAGCCCCTCGCGCCTGAGGAAGCGCCAGATGGTGTCCCGGCTCACCGCGATCCCCGCAGCGGCCAGCAGGTCTCGAAGCCGGTCGATCGTCAGATGTGGCGTCTCGGCGACCAGCCTGTGAACCAGCTCCCGGTGCGGCTCCAGCAGCCAGGGGCGGTGACCGCCGACCTTGCCCGGCGCCACACTCCCCGTCGCCCGGTAGCGCGCCACCCACTTCGGCACCGAGGAGACGCTGACACCGAAGCGCGCCGCCACCTGGCGGATCGGCTCGCCCGCCAAATGGGCCCGCACCACGCGCTCGCGAAGATCGCTCGAATAGGGTTGTGTCATCCATGCTGGCCTCCTTCACCAGTAGCCAGCTTGAATCACATTCCGTAACTAATGGGAATTCCTAATGATTCTCTCAATCTCGGATATGCTCTAGTGGAGCTATCGGGTTTTTATGGTGCCTACTTGTGAGTGATCACCACCTTGCCGAAATGCGCGCCTGACGCGAGGTGATGCCGCCCGTCTCGATGATCAGATCGGCGCCGCCGGTGAGTTCAGCGACCGTTGTGCCCCAGCTCGGATCCTGCCGGTAGTTAATCCCGCGGGCGGCGCCCGCCGAACGCGGGCGTAAGCCGCACCTGGCCGCATCTCACGCTGTTGTTGAGCGTCGGGAGTGGAATTTGACGCGCCGCCGCCACGCGAGCAGCCCGGCTCTAGGCTATGGCGGCAACCAGCTCGCGGTCCTGCTCTCCGAAGCCTGCGTCCTGCTCGGAGCCGACGAGGCGCCATGCGCTGGGATCGTCGAACAGGGCGGAGAGGAGCGCGTGGTTCATGCCGTGGCCGGAGCGCAGGCAGCGGACATGGCCGATGATCGGCGCACCCGCAAGGTAAAGGTCGCCGAAGCAGTCGAGTGCCTTGTGCCGCGCGCACTCGTCGGCGTAGCGCAGCCCGTCCTCGTTGAGGGGGCCGTGGTCACCGATGACGACGGTGTTCTCCAAAGACCCGCCGCGGCCCATGCCGGCAGCGAGGATGCTCTCCACGTCCGATTCCCGGCAGAATGTCCTGGCCCGCGCGAACTCCGTGCGGAAACAGGTGCGCAGCGGATCGAAATCGACCGACTGATAGCCGAGCGCCGGATGATCGAAATCGATGTCGCAGCGAATGGAGAACCTGTCGGCCGGCGTGATGCTGATGTACCGTCTCTCGTCGCCGAGCCTGATCGGCTTGAGCACCTCGATCACGCGCCGGGGGACGCATTGTTCGACGATGCCGGCGCATTCGATCAGAAAGACGAACGGCGCGGCGCTCCCGTCCATCGCGGGAACCTCTTCGCCGTCGAGCTCGACGACCGCATTGTCGATGCCGCAGCCGGCGAACGCGGCCATGAGGTGCTCGATGGTCCGGACCGTGACCCTGCCGTTGCCGATCGCCGTGCACAGCGTCGCGTCGACGACGTTGTCGTAGATCGCCTCGATCGTTCGAGCGGAGCCGGTCGGCCGGTCGGTGCGGCAGAAGACGATACCGGTGCCCGGCGGCGCCGGGCGCAGTTCCATGCGCACCTTGCGGTTGCTGTGTACGCCGATGCCGGCGCAGTGAATGGCCGATTTGAGTGTTTGTTGTGGGATCATTGCTGCATGGGCGCGGGCCGCCCCCTTGGCCATTCACACCGGATCGCCACCCCCTTTATTTTGTCGGGTACGCCACGGCAGACGGCGCGTTCGCCAACTGGAACCGACGCAACCTCGAAGGCATTCGGCGATCTGAGTCGCGTCGAACATGGCAAACGTGCCGTCAGCGCGCAAATCACTGTTTGTTACACTTTGTTACCGTCCGTTCTGCCTCTCGGTCGGTCTTACGCCGGGCTCAGTTGGCCTGGCGGCGGAGAAACGCCGGAATGTCGAGCGGATCCTCCGTGCGTCCGGGCGCCCGGTTGGAGGGCGAGAACCCGTCGAGGAAGGGCTCTGGCGTTGGAGCCGCCGCCTTGGGCGCTTGGACGCCGAGGGCTGGCGCGGGCTTCGGTGCCGGGGTCGCTGCCTCGCGCTTCTCCTCGCCCAGAGGCGGGGCAGACGTCGAAGTCGGGGCCGCGGGCTTAGGCGTCGCACCGCCAAGGGTCGGCGTCGCTGCGGAGCCCGGCGGCACGTCAGAGCGGAGCCGGGCTTCCGGGCCGGTCTTCTGTGGACTTGCCGGTTTCGCCTCCGCCGAGGTGGGCATGCGCGGTTGCGTGCTGGCAGGAGGTGTATCTCCGTCGGCACCGTTGCGACGCGCCCGACCCGTACCGGTCATCCTCTCGAAGAGCGAGGGCTTGCCGGTCGTCGGCGCGTCGTCGCTTCCCGCGCGGCGCGTCGAGGGTGTCGGCCGTTCGATCGCCGGGCGTTCGACCCGCCGACGTTCGATTGTCGGCGGCTCCACTGCCGGCCGCTCGATCGCCGGGCCCGGCTTCGTCTCGGGCGCCCTGGCTTCGGGAGCCGTGAACCGCGCCGCCGGCCGCTCCGCCTTCGCCGCGACGGTGGCCCTGGCGGCGACAGCACCGGCTGCGCTGGCCGCCACCGCCCTGTGCTCCGACTTGGCCCGCGCCTCGGGCTGCGCCGGGCTCTGAGCAGGCGGAGAGGGCGACGGCTGCGGCGTGGTGGTCACTGCCGGCGCGGGCTGGGTCCCGCCGCCGCCCGCGACCGCCGCCGATTCGGCAACCGCCTCGGCCACGGGGATGACGATGTCGGCAGGGTCGGTTCCGGTCGCGGCGGAGGACGGGGCAGCGTCCGGCTCGACCGACTCCGTCTCGGGCTCTGTCGCCGACAGCGTAGTGCCGCCACCGCTCGCGCCCTTGCGATCGGAGAAGCCGAGCACGTGAATGTTGTCGGTGGAATCGGGAATCGGCGCGCGAACCTCGTCGGAATCGATGCCGGTCGCGATCACGGCGACGCGCATGTGGCCGTCCATCTTCTGATCGAGGCTGGTGCCGAAGATGATCGTGGCTTCCTCGTCCACCTGCTTGCAGATACGCGACGCCGCCTCATCCACTTCGTGCAGCGTGACGTCGGTACCGCCGGTGACGTTGATCAGCACCCCGCGCGCGCCTTCGATCGACGCATTGTCGAGGAGCGGGTTGTTGATCGCCGCCTCGGCCGCTTCGGTCGCGCGGCTCTCGCCCTCGGCCTCTCCGGTGCCCATCATGGCCTTGCCCATGGTGCCCATCACCGTGCGGATGTCGGCGAAATCGAGGTTGATGAGGCCGGGATTGACCATCAGGTCGGTCACGCCACGCACGCCCGCGTGCAGCACATTGTCAGCCGTGCCGAAGGCATCCGCGAACGTGGTCTGATCGCTCGCGACGCGGAACAGGTTCTGGTTCGGGATGACGATCAACGTGTCCACGTACTGGTGCAGCTCCTGGATGCCGCGTTCCGCGACCCGCATGCGCTGCGATCCCTCGAAGTGGAACGGCTTGGTGACGACACCCACCGTGAGGATGCCGTGCTCCCGCGCCGCGCGGGCGATCACGGGCGCGGCACCGGTGCCGGTGCCACCGCCCATGCCGGCGGCGATGAACACCATGTTGTTCCCCTGGAGGAAGTTCTGAATGTCGTCGAGGGCTTCCTCCGCCGCCACCTTGCCGATGTCGGCGCGGGCGCCGGCGCCCAGCCCTTGGGTGATGTTGATGCCGAGGCGGACCCGGTTTTCGCATAGCGACTGGAAGAGCGACTGCGCGTCGGTATTGGCGACGACGAAGTCGACGCCCTCGAGCTCACCGGCGATCATGTTGTTGACGGCATTGCCGCCAGCGCCGCCGACGCCGAAGACCGTGATGCGCGGTCTGTTTTCCGGTTGCCGTTCCGGCATGAAATCGATGGTCATAACGTCCTCCTTTACGGTGCTCTCTGATCCGTGTGTTCCCAGAAGTTGCCCCTCAGCCAGCGGCCGAGGTGCGTGAGGGTGTTGGTGAAGCGCCCGGCAGCGGCATCGCGCGCGGGCTTGGCCCAGGGCTCCGTGTGCTTCTGGGCCGCATAGACGAGCAGGCCGGCGCAGGTCGCGAATTCGGGGCCGGAGACGGCTTGCGCCAGGCCGGGTAGGGAAAGCGGCCGGGCAAGCCGGACCTGCTTGTCGAGGATGCGGCTCGCGAACTCGCCGAGGCCCGTCGTCTGGCTCACGCCGCCGCTGATGACGACGCGGCTTCCCGCCCACGCGTCGAGCCCGCTCGCCTCGACACGGGCGCGGGCGAACTCGAAGATCTCCTCCAGCCGCGCGCGCACGATGCGCTTGAGCATCGTGCGCGGCACGTGATGGGCGGCGCCCGCGCCGCCATTCTCGGGCCCGATCTCCGGCACCTCGATGCTCTCGCTCGGGTCTGCCGAATCGTCTGCCGGGCTGCCGTGAAGCCGCTTCATGCGCTCGGCGCTGGCAATCGGCGTGGACAGCCCCTGCGCGATGTCGTTGGTGACGTGATCCCCGCCGAGGGGGAGCGTCTCCGTCCACATCAGATTGCCGCCGCCGAAGATCGCGAGCTTGGTCGTGCCGCCGCCGATGTCGATGCAGGTCGCGCCGAGATCGATTTCGTCGGAGACCAGGCACGAGAGTCCCGAGGCGTAGGCGGCCGCCACCGGGGCGGCGACGTGCAGATCGCAGCGGGAGACGCAGGAGAGCAGGTTGCGCAGACTGCCGTGGGCGACGCTCACCATGTGCAAGCGCACCTGGAGATTCTCGGCATACATGCCGCGCGGGTCCCGGATCCCAGGCGATCCGTCCAGGGCGTAGTCGATGGGCACGGCGTGCACGATGTCGCGCTCCTGCCCCTCGTCGGTCGTCTGAATCTGGTCGAAGGCGTGCTGGATGTCGCGCTCCGCGACCTCGCGCCCGCCGATGCCGATCTCGACATCGGCGAAGCTGGAGCTGGGTGCGCCGCCCGACGTGCCGACGAAGACGCTGCGGACGTTCTCGCCGGCCATCCGCTCCGCGCGATGAACCGCGGTACGGATCGTCTCCTCCGCCGCCTCCATGTCGACGACACGGCCGGCGTGCATTCCGGCGGCCACCTCCTGGCCGCAGCCGGCGACCGCAAGCGCGCCCTCCGCGTCGCGCTGGGCGACGAGGCAGGCCACCTTGGTCGTGCCGATATCGAGGACGGCAATCACGGTCTCGGGGCTCCCATCTTCATCATGTTCGGTCGTCGGCCGGGAGCTCGGGCGGCCGGGCGCGCAGGATCGTCCGGTCGGGAAGGCGCAGGTCGACCACCGCAATCGGCTGGTCGAGCAAGCGGTGGTCGCCGATCTCCCGGACCAGGCGGGCCCACGCCGCCCCGATCTCGCTCTCCGGCAGCTTGGCCTCGAGACCGTTGTCGAAATGGAGGGTCCAGCGCCGCCCGCCGATCCAGATTGCCGACCGGACGCGCTGCGACAGCACCGGGTCGGCCGCCATGGCATCGAGCAGGGTCGGCATGTGACGAAGCGCACCGTCGCCCACGACGACCGGCAGGTGGGCGAACTGGCTCACGGATTGAGCGGCGATTTCCTCGCCGGCACGGTCGACCATGACCAGCCGTTGATTGCGTTGCCAGAATGCCACCGGCGTGCGCTCGACGATCTGCACGTGGAGAGTCGACGGCAGACGGCGCTCGACCGTCGCGCGTTCGACCCAGCCCATTGCCTGAACGCGGTCCCGTGCGGCGGCGAGATCGACCTCGAAGATGGGCGTGCCAATTTCGACGCCGACTGCGGTGCGGATTGCCGCCTCCGATGCCCGCTCGGTGCCCGTCGCTTCGATCTGCTGCACCGTCATGCCCGCGCTCGCGGTCGCCGACACGAAGCCCGCCCGGATGTCGTCGCCCACGTTCGCGAGCGTGCCGGGCTGCACGAACCAGATCGCCGCAGCGACGATGCCGCCGCCCGTCAACGCGATCGTCGCCCACTTGAGCGCACGCCGCGACGCGAGGCGGTAGACGCTGGGGCGCGGTGCCGGGCCCGCAGCCTGCTTGCGCGTGCCGAAGAGGCTCAGCTGTCGCATGTGGCGTTCTCCACCAGCCAACAGACGAGGTCCTCGAAGCTGATGCCGACGTCGGCGGCAATCTCGGGCACGAGCGAGAGCGGCGTCATGCCCGGCTGGGTGTTGATTTCGAGCAGGTAGAAGCGGCCGGGCTCACCGGCGGTGTCGTCGTAGCGGAGATCGGCACGGGTCACGCCGCGGCAGCCGAGCGCCTTGTGAGCCGTCAGTGCGATCTCCAGCGCTTCCCGGTACGCATCGGGGTGGATGGGGGCCGGCATATAGTGGTCGGCCCGGCCCTCGGTGTACTTCGCCTCGTAATCGTAGAACCGCCCCTTCGGCCTGATCTCGATGGCGCCCAAAGCGCGCTCGCCCATCACCGCAACCTGGATTTCGCGGCCAGGGATGTAGCGCTCGACCAGCACCTGGTCGCCATAGGGCCAGTCGCCGTTCGGCAGCCTCGCGTTGTCACCGCCGAAGACCAGGTGGACGCCCACGCTGGAGCCCTGGTCGAGCGGCTTGATTACGAAAGGCGGCTCGCCCGCGGCACCCGCCGCGATATCGGCGCGGCACATCACCCGGCCCTCGGGGCAGGTGAGCCCGGCATCGGCGAAGAACTGCTTCGCCGCGGGCTTGTCCATCGCAAGTGCCGAAGCAAGCACGCCCGAATGGGTGTAGGGCAGGCCCATGACCTCGAGCAGCCCCTGGACACAGCCGTCCTCGCCGATGGAGCCGTGCAGGGCGTTGAACACGACCTCGGGCCGGACCTCCGCCAGCGTCGCGGGCAGATCGCGGGACACGTCGATGCCCGTCACGCGATAGCCGCTTGCGGCGAGCGCGCGCTCCACAGCGGCGCCAGAGACCAGCGACACCTCGCGCTCGGCGGACCAGCCGCCCATCAGCACGGCGACGTGCTTGCTTGCGGCGCTCATTGCGCGCTCTCCCCGCCCTGGCCCTGCGGCCAGCTTCCATGGCGGCCAATCCTGCGGATCTCCCATTGGAGCGAGAGGCCGGTCTTCTCCTCGACCCGGCGGCGGACCTCTTCTCCGAGGCCCTCGATGTCGGAGGCGGTGGCGCCGCCGGCATTGACGATGAAGTTGCAGTGCTGCTTCGAGATTTGCGCGCCGCCGCGCGTGAGCCCGCGGCACCCGGCCTCGTCGATCAGCTCCCAGGCCGAATGACCGGCAGGATTGGTGAAGGTGCTGCCGCCGGTGCGGGCGCGGATCGGCTGGCTCGCCTCGCGCTGGGCGTTGATCTCTTCCATGTGGCGAGCGATGGCGGCGGGCTCCCCGCGCCGGCCAGCGAGCACCGCGGAGACGAAGATCCAGTCGTCGGGCACTGCAGAGTGGCGGTAGGAGAGTCCCATGGCGTCGGGCGAGAGCACGTGCATGACGCCGTCGCGATCCAGCGCCCGCGCCTCGACCACGACATCGGCCAACTCGTACCCGTAGGCGCCCGCATTCATGCGGAGCGCGCCGCCAATGCTGCCGGGGATGCCGCTCAGGAAGGCCAGTCCGTCGACACCCTGATCGCGGCAATGGCGGGCAACGTTCACGTCGAGGGCGCCGGCGCCAACCTCTACCAATGCGCGCTCGCCCTCCCAGCGCACGTCTACGTCCCGGAAGCCCTGGCGCAGGCGGATGACGACGCCTTCCACGCCGCCGTCGCGCACCAGCAGGTTGGATCCGAGACCGATGACGGTCACCGGTACGTCGGCGGGCCGAGAGGCGAGGAAGTGCGCCAGGTCGTCGATGTCCACCGGCCGAAACACCACGTCTGCGTGCCCGCCGGCACGGAACCAGGTGGTGCGGGAGAGGTCGACGTCCAAGGTGTAGCGACCGCGCACCGCCGGCAGCCGTTCGACCCAATCCATCGTCTTGCTGTGCGCGATCATGACGGCTGCCCGGCCGGGCTCGCCGCCCGCGCGCCGCCTCTGAGATCGTCGAGGGCATCGGGAAGCGCCCGCGCCCAGTGGGTGATACTGCCGGCCCCGAGGCAGACGACCAGGTCGCCGGGCTCCACCAGGGTGTCGATCAGCGCCGGCAGGGCGTCGGACGTCTCGAGCGGCAGCACGTGGCGATGACCGTGGCGCCATAGGCCCTCGACCAGCGCCTCGCGGTCGATCCCTTCGATGGGCTCCTCGCCGGCGGGATGAACGTCGGCGACGACGACCGTATCGGCGTCGTTGAAGCAGGAGCAGAACTCCTCGAACAGGTCGCGAAGGCGGGTGTAGCGATGGGGCTGCACGACCGCGACGATGCGCTGGGTATAGGCGCTGCGGGCCGCGCTGAGGACCGCGGCAATCTCGACCGGGTGGTGCCCGTAGTCGTCGATCACCGTGACTCCGCCAGCGACGCCGACCTTGGTGAAGCGGCGCTCGACGCCTCTGAAATCGGCCAGCGCGCGACGGATCACGGCCTCGGAAAAGCCCATCTCGCGACCGACGGCGATCGCCGCGAGCGCGTTCTGCACGTTGTGCGCGCCCAACATCGGCAGCCGCACACCCTCCATGGCGCCGTGCCGCTCGTGGACGTAGCCGGAGACCACGACATCGAAGGTCGAGCCCAATGGGTCGCCCGCGACGTTGACCGCCCGGACTTCGGCCTGGGGGCTCAAGCCGTAGGTCACGATGCGCCGGTCCTCGATGCGCCCGATCAGGGCCTGCACCTCGGGGTGGTCGATGCAGAGCGCGGCGACGCCGTAGAAGGGAATGTTCTCGACGAAGGCCCGATAGGCCCAGCGGACGGCTTCGAAGTCGCCGTAGAACTCCATGTGCTCGCGGTCGATATTGGTGATGACGGCGGCGATGGCGGGCAGCTTGACGAAGCTGCCGTCGGACTCGTCGGCCTCGACGACCATCCAGTCGCCGGCGCCGAGCCGCGCGTTGGTGCCGTAGGCGTTGATGATGCCGCCGTTGATGACGGTCGGGTCCAGCTCGGCGCTGTCGAGCATGGCCGCGATGATCGAGGTCGTGGTGGTCTTGCCGTGGGTGCCGGCGACCGCGACCGACCACTTGAGGCGCATCAGCTCGGCCAGCATCTCGGCCCGGCGTACCACGGGGATGTGGCGCTCGCGCGCGGCCACGACCTCGACATTGTCTTCGCCGATGGCCGACGAGACCACGAGCACCGCCACGTCTCCGATGGTCTCGGCGCCGTGGCCGTGGGCGATGGGGATACCCAGCCCGCGCAGCCGGCGCACGGTGGCACTCTCGGCGATGTCGCTGCCTTGGACGCGGTAGCCGAGGTTGTGCATGATCTCGGCGATGCCACTCATGCCGATTCCGCCGATGCCGACGAAATGGATCGTGCCGATGGTGAAGGGCATCGCCTTCATGCCGCGCCCTCCGCACGCTCCGGCACCGGGTGTCCCGGGAGCGACCCGTTGATCAGCCCCTCGACGAGATCCGCGAGCGCACGCGCCGCATCGGGCCGCGCGAAGCTCGCCGCTGCGGCGGCCTGCTGAGCCAGCTGCGCGGGTGCCGCCATCAGGGTCTCGAGCTCCTGAGCGAGCCGCGCCGGCGTGAAGGACCGCTGAGGGATCATGATCGCCGCGCCGGCTGCGACCAGGGCCCGCCCGTTCGCGCTCTGATGGTCGTCGGCGGCGATCGGCAGCGGCACCAGAATCGCCGGCCGGCCCGCCGCAGCGAGCTCGGCAATGGTCGATGCGCCTGCGCGGCAGATTACGAGGTGGGATTCGCCGAGACGCGCCGGGATATCGTCGAAGAAGGGCGCAAGCCGCGCCGCCACTCCGGTCTCGGCATAGGCGCGCTCCACGCCGGCCAGGTCCTCGGGGCGGCACTGCTGGCTCACCTCGATCCGCTCGCGCAACGCCTGCGGCAGCGCCGCGATGGCCGCCGGCACGACTTCGGCGAAAATGCGCGCCCCCTGGCTCCCGCCCGCGACCAGTAGGCGGAACGGACCGCCCGGCACAGGCGGGACGTAGTCGGCGCCGCGCAGCGCCGCGATGGCGGCGCGCACCGGGTTGCCCACGTGGGTGACGAGGGTCGCGCGATGGCGCGGGATGCGGTCGGTTTCAGGGAAGGACGTGGCGATTGCCGATGCACGGCGGGCCAGCATCCGGTTGGCACGGCCGAGCACCGCGTTCTGCTCATGGAGCACGCTCGGAATACCCAGCCGGCTGCTCGCCACCAGCGGCGGCACCGACGGGTAGCCGCCGAAGCCCACGGCGGCGGCCGGCCGAATCCGGCGCAGCACGCGCCCCGCCTGCAAGACCGCACGCGCGAGCGCGAGCACGGCCATGACGCGTGCCAGGGGCCCGCGCACGCTTGGGCTGCGGGCCGCGATGGCGTGTCTCTCGATGCGCCCGAGCACGTCGCCAAAGGCGGCGCCCCTCCGATCCGTCATGAGAACAAGACGACGACCACGTGCTTCCAGCTCAGCCGCGAGGGCTTCAGCCGGAAACACGTGGCCGCCAGTTCCGCCTGCTGCGAGGAGAATGGGAGGGTTGGGCGCAGGCGTTCTCACAGTACAAATCCTTCATTGCTCCGCCGTTCGCGGGTCAGCGCGAGCACCATTCCGAGACCGATCGCGGTCGCCATCGTCGACGAGCCGCCGTAGCTCAGGAACGGAAGGGTCATCCCCTTGGCGGGCAGGAGCCGGATTGCGACCCCCATGTTGATCAGGGCCTGGAAGCCGAATTGGGCAAGCAGGCCGGCGACCGCGATCAGAGAGAACAGATCGCCGCCGCGCATGGTGCGGGCGAAGCCGCGGAAGACGATGAAGCCGAACAGCCCGACGATGACGATGCAGGCGATGACTCCGAACTCCTCAGCGGCAACGGCGAAGATGAAGTCGGTATGGGCATCGGGCAGCACGTTCTTGACGACCCCTTCGCCGGGGCCGCGGCCGAAGAGCCCACCGGCCTCGAAGGCGCGGAGCGAGGTGTCGACCTGATAGGTGTCGCCGGTCGTGGGGTCGATGAACTGGTCGATGCGGGCCTTGACGTGGGTCAGGTTGTGGTAGGCGAAGACGAGGCCGCCGGCGGTGGCCGCGGCGCCCACCACCGCGAGCACGAGCGGCATGCCGGCCACGAACATCTGCACGAACCACACCGCGGCCACCGTCGTCGCCATCCCGATGTCGGGCTGCAGGACCAGGAGGAGCGCCGCCAACACCACGGGGATCGATGCGAGGAGCGTGCCGTAGCGCAGCTGCTCCTCCCGCGGCCGCGCGAGCACGGCGGCCATGAACACGGCGAGGCAGGGCTTCACGAACTCCGAGGGCTGCAGATAGAAGCTGCCGAGCGGCAGCCACCGGCGCGCGCCGTTCAGCTCCGGCCCGACGATGAGCGTGAGCGCGAGCAAGAGGATGCCGAGCACGGTGCCGGTCGTGGCGATGCGCTGAATGCCGCTGCGGGAGAGCAGCGAGACACCGAGCATCACGATCAGTGCCACCGGCAGGAAGAGCAGCTGCTGCCGGGCGAAGTGAAACGAATCGAGACCGATCCGCTCGGCCGCCGCCGGGCTCGCTGCCAGCGCCAGGGCCGCACCCAGCAGCATGAGCAGCAGCACCGCAGTCAGCATCCAGCGGTCGACGGTCCACCACCAGCGCCCGAGCACGCTTGTGTCGGTGCGGGAGAAGGGGGTCACCGAATGCACGGCGTGGCCTCCCCCTTGGCGGCACCCTGGTCCACAGGCACCAGCGCGCGGAAGCGATCGCCGCGCTGCTCGAAATCGCTGAACTGGTCGAACGACGCGCAGGCCGGCGAGAACAGCACCACGGTGCCATTGCGCCCGTTACTGCACGCGGCATCGAGCGCGGCCGCCACCGCACGGTCGAGCGTGCCGCAGCGGGTCACCGGCAACCGCCCCTTCAGGGTAGCGGCGAAGGTCTCTTCCGCCTCGCCGATCAGGAAGGCATGGGCGATGCGCGGGAAGAGCGGCGCCATGACGTCGATTCCGCCCTCCTTGGGCCGCCCGCCGGCGATCCAGTAGACGTTCTCGTAGCAGGCGATGGCCCGCGCCGCCGCCTCGGCGTTGGTGGCCTTGCTGTCGTTGACGACCGGGATGCCGCTGACGCTGCCGATCGTCTCCATGCGGTGTGGCAGGCCGGGGAAGTCGAGGAGCGCCGGCGCCAGCCGCTCGGGCGAGAGTCCGCAAGCACGCGCCGCTGCGTAGGCCGCCGCGGCGTTCTGCCAGTTGTGCCTGCCCGGCAGCGCTGCCGCGTTCGACAGATCGCAGACCGGCTCACCGTCCTCATGGAGGAGCCCGTCTTCGACGGAAACGCCTTCGCGCGACGGACCCTCCACGGTCACCGGCACCACCTGGAGCTGGTCGCGCGTCCCGAGCGCGTCGCGGACACCCTGCGAGATCGGATCGTCGATGCCGACAACGGCGGTCTCGAGCCGGCCCGGGCGGAAGATCTGGCGCTTCGCGTCGACGTAGGCCGCCATGGTCCCGTGACGTTCGAGGTGATCCGGGGCCACGTTGAGCAGCACGGCGATGTCGAAGGTCGCCTCGATGGTGAGATCGAGCTGGTAGGAGGAGAGCTCGAGGACGATGTTGCCCTCTCCCGGCACCGGCGTCAGATCGAGCGCTGGCGTCCCCAGATTGCCGCCGACGCGGATGTGACGGGCGCCGGCCGTGTGCAGAAGGTGACCGATGAGCGCGGTGGTCGTCGACTTGCCGTTGGTACCGGTGACGGCGACGTAGCGGGGCTCCGGCAGCACGCGCCACAGAAGCTCGATATCGCCCACCACCTCGATTCCGGCGTCGTGCGCGGCAACGATCATCGGGTGCGACAGCGGAACGCCTGGGCTCGGCACCATGGCGGCGATCCCGTCCTCGGGCCCGGCCGGGCGAACCTCGAAACCCTGATCGCGTGCCGCCGACCGCGCGTCCGGCGAATCGTCCCAGCAGAGCACGCGTGCACCGCCGGCGCCGAGCGCCCGCGCCGCGGCGAGGCCGGAGCGCGCGAGCCCCAGCACGGCGACGGTGCGATTGCGATAGAACGGGACCCGGATCACTGGCTCACCTCAGCTTCAGCGTCGAGAGCCCAATCAGGGCGAGGATTACGGCGATCACCCAGAAGCGGATGACAATGGTGGGCTCCGCGACCCCCTTCTGCTCGAAGTGATGATGCAGCGGGGCCATGGCGAAGACCCGCCGCCCGAGGAGCTTGAACGAGGCCACCTGCACGATCACCGAGACCGCTTCCAGCACGAACAGGCCGCCCACGATGGCGAGCACGATCTCGTGCTTGGTGATGACCGCGATGAGGCCGAGCGCCGCGCCGGTGGAGAGCGAGCCGGTGTCGCCCATGAAGACCATCGCCGGCGGCGCGTTGAACCAGAGGAAGCCCAGTCCTGCACCCACCAGAGCGCCGCAGAAGACTGAGAGCTCGCCGGTGCCGGGCACGTGGTGGACCTGGAGGTACTCGGTGAACACCGTGTTGCCCACCACGTAGGCGATCAGCGCGAAGCAAGCGGCGGCAATCATGATCGGCACGATTGCGAGGCCATCGAGGCCGTCGGTTAGGTTCACCGCATTGGACGAGCCGATCACCACGAAGGCGGCGAAGGGCACCGAAAACCAGCCGATGTCGAGCAGGACCGACTTGACGAACGGCAGTGCGAGCCCGTGGTCGAGCGGCGCCTCCAGGATCATCGTGACCCAGAAGACGGTCCCCACCGCGAGCACCACCTCGGCCGCGACCTTCACGCGAATGTTCAGACCGCGGTGGCTGCGGTTCAACAGCTTCATCGCGTCGTCGGTGAAGCCGATGGCGCCGAAGCCGATGGTGACCACCAGCAGCGCCCAGATGAGCGAGTTGGTCATGTCGGCCCAGAGCAGCGTCGAGACCATGACGGCGAGGAGAATGATCACACCGCCCATGGTGGGCGTCCCCGCCTTGGCCGCGTGACTCTCCGGCCCGTCGCTGCGGATCGGCTGGCCGTGCTCCTGACGCGCGCGCAGCAGGCGGATCAGCGGCGGGCCGAAGACGAAGCTGATCAGCAGCGCCGTGAGCACCGCCGCGCCGGTGCGGAACGTCAGGTATTGGAAGACGTTGAAGATGCCGATCGAGTCCGAGAGCGGATACAGCAGGTTGAAGAACATCGCCCGGCTCGCCCCTCTCACTCATGGCCGGCCAGCGACCGGCGCGTCGGCGACGAGGCGCCGCACGATCGGCCCCATGCGACTGCCGAGCGAACCCTTGACCAGCACGACATCGCCGGCGCGTATCTCGGCGCCCAGGATGTCAGTCAGGCTTTCCGCGTCCGGCGCGTGGGTGCCGCGCCTGACGGGATCGAGGGCATTGTGAAGGTGGGTCATCAGCATGCCCGCGGTGTAGACGAGATCGATCCCGGCGGCTTCGAGCTCACCGGCGAGATCGGCGTGCCAACGCGGCGCGTCCTCACCGAGCTCCAGCATGTCGCCGAGCACCGCGATCCGCCGGCCACCGCGCGTCGGCGGTGCTATCTCTGCGAGCGCCGCGATCGCGGCACTGACGGCGGCGGGGCTTGCGTTGTAGCTCTCGTCAATCAGCTCGTAGGAGCCGCCCTGGATCGGGATGCGATGGCGCACGCCCCGGCCCGCGACGGGCGCAACCGTGCGGAGCGCTTGGGACACCTGCTCGAGCGGCGCACCTGCAGCATGGACGCAGGCCAGCACCGCCACGCTGTTCAGCGCCCAGTGACGGCCCGAGAAGGCAATCTCGTAGTCGATCTTGCCCCCGTCGATTGCCGCGGTCACGGTGCCGCCGGTATCGGAGGGCTGCCAAGCGAGAAGTTGGGCGTCTGCCCCGGGGCTCTCGCCGAACGAGACGATCCGGCCTGCGCCTGCGCTGCGCGCAGCGGCGGCGAGATGATCGAAATAGGCGTTGTCCCGGTTCAGCACGGCCGTGCCGCCGGGCTCCAGGCCCTCGAAGATCTCGGCCTTTGCGTCGGCGACGGCGTCGAGGTCGGTGAAGAATTCGGTGTGGACCGCTTCAATCGTGGTGATCAGCGCGGTGTGCGGGCGAACCAGACGCGAGAGCGGGGCGATCTCGCCTGGATGGTTCATCCCGAGCTCGAACACACCGTAGGCGGCGCTTTGCGGCAGCCGGGCGAGGCTGAGCGGGGCGCCAATGTGGTTGTTGAGGTTGCCGGCGCTCGCGAGCGTGGAGCCGCAGCGTGCGAGCGCGCAGGCCAGCAGCTCCTTGGTCCCGGTCTTGCCCACGCTGCCGGTGATCGCAACCACGTGGGCTGCGCTCCGCTCCCGGGCACGGGCGGCCAGAGTACGCAGGCCCTCGTAGGTATCGACCACCAGCAGTAGCGGCGCGCTTTCGGGTTGCGCTTCGGGCCGGCGGCTCACCATCGCCGCCGCTGCCGCGCGGTCGAATGCGGCCTGCACGTAGTCGTGGCCGTCGTGGTTGGGGCCGGCGAGGGCCACGAACAGGTCGCCCGCCTCGACGCTGCGGCTGTCGATGGAGACGCCGGTCGCGCTCCAGGGCCCGGGCGTCATTCCGCCGGTGGCCGCGGCGGCTTCCGCCGAGGTCCACAGCGGGGCCTTATGAGCAGGCCGGCTCATGCTGCCCATCCACCGGGGATGCCGGCCACCGCGCTCCGCGCGACGCCGACATCGTCGAACGCGATCGTGCGATCGCCCACCACCTGCTCCCGCTCATGGCCCTTGCCGGCGATGAGCAGCCCATCGTCCGTGCCCAGCCCCTCGATGGCGGTGCGAATGGCCCGTGCCCTGTCGCCGATCTCCTCGGCGCCGGGGCAGGCATCGAGAATGGTCTGGCGAATCGAGGCCGGGTCCTCGCGGCGGGGGTTGTCGTCGGTGACGACGACCCGATCGGCAAGCTTCGCGGCAATCTCGCCCATCTCGCGCCGCTTGCCGACGTCCCGCTCGCCGCCGCAGCCGAAGACCACCACCAGCGTGCCGGGAATGAGCAGACGCACGGACCTCAGGGCTGCGGCCAACGCATCCGGAGTGTGCGCGTAATCGACGAAGACGGCGGCACCGGCCGGGTGTCCCGTGACCCGCTGGAGCCGACCCGGCACGCCTTTCACGCCGTGGAGCGCCTGGATCGCGTCCGCGGCGCCCACGCCCGTCGCGAGCGCGAGGCCGAGAGCAGCCAGCGCGTTCACGGCCTGGTAGGCGCCGGGAAGCGGCAAGGCGACCTCGTGCACCGCGCCGGCGACGGCGATGCTGAGGCGCTGCCCCGCTTCGCTGTCGCGTCGAGTCAGGAGCCGAATGTCGGTGTCGCCGGTGCCGAAGGTGAGCACCCGCTGCCCGCGCGCCCGGCAGCGCGCAGCGAGGCCCGCCACGCGCTCGTCACCGGCGTTGAGCACGGCGGTCCCGTCCGCCGCCATGACCCGATCGAAGAGGCTGGCCTTGGCCGCGAAGTAGGCGTCGGCATCCGGGTGGTAGTCCATGTGGTCGCGGGTGACGTTGGTGAATGCAGCCGCCGCGACGCGAACGCCGTCCAGCCGGTACTGCGCGAGGCCATGACTGGATGCCTCCAGCGCCAGATGGTCGACGCCGTCTTGCGCGAGCTCGGCGAGCAGGCGATGCAACGCGATGGGATCTGGCGTGGTGTGCTGAAGCGGGCGCCACGCGCCATCCGCGTTGACGCCGAGGGTCCCGAGGGAGGCAGCCTTGCGGCCCGAGGCCCGCCAGATCTGGCGTGTAAAATCCGCCACCGAGGTCTTGCCGTTGGTGCCGGTGATGCAGACCACGACTTCCGGTTGAGGACCGTGGTAGCGCGCGGCCGCGACCGCGAGGCGGAGGCGCGGGTTGGGGTCCGTCACCAAGCTCGCCCCCTCCGCCAGAGCGGGGTCGGTGCCCTCGGGCGCGAGCACGGCGGCCGCACCGCGCGACAGGGCATCGGGGATGAAGTCGACGCCCGTGGCGCGCGTGCCGGCCAGCGCCGCGAACAGGTAGCCGGGGCGCACATCGCGCGAATCCGAGGCAAGGCCCGTGATCTCCACGTCAGGAGCGGCTTGGGGGATCAGGCTAGAAAGACGCATGACTTTCCCCGCCGTACCAACTGGCGAACGCGGGCTCGGCTACGGTCTCATCAGGCTCGACGTTGGCCGGTACGCCGAGAAGCGGCGCGATGCGCTCGATGACCCTCCCGGCCACAGGCGCCGCGGTCCAACCCGCCGTCGCGAAGCCGAAGGTCTCCTTGGTCCCCTTCGGTTCGTCCATCATCGTCAGCACCGCGTAGCGCGGCCGGTCGATGGGGAAGACGCCGACGAAGTTGGTGATCATGCTGTCGTGCTTGTACTTGCCGCCGATGGCCTTCTCGGCGGTGCCAGTCTTGCCGCCCACCAGGTAGCCGGGAACCGCCGCGTTCTTGCCGGTGCCCTCGGCCACCACGGCGTAGAGCAGCATCCGCATGACGGCGGAGGTCTCGGCGCTGATGACACGGCGCTGCACCAGTTGCTCGCCCGGCTCGCGCTTCAGCAGCGTCGGCGTCACCGTGACGCCGCCGTTGACCAGCGCGGCGTAGTTCGCGAGCAAGTGCAGCGGCGTCACCGCGATCCCGTGGCCGTAGCTCACCGTCATCGTGGTGTGCTTGGACCAACGCCGGGGCGCGAGGGGCCGGCCGCGCTCGGAGGTTTCCAGCGGCATCCGCTCGAACATGCCGAGCGTATCGAGGAACGCCCGTTGGCGCTCCGCACCCACGTCCACGGCCATCCGCGCCGCGCCGATGTTGGAGGAGTGGATGAGGATTTCCGGCACCGTGAGCCAGCGGTTCTCCGGATGGTGGTCGCGGATCAGGTAGCGCGAGATCCTGATCGGCTCTGTGGCGTCGTAGCTGTCCTCGATCCCGGCGATGCCGAGCTCGAGGGCCATGGCCACTGTGAAGGGCTTTAAGGTGGAGCCGAGCTCGTAGGTGCCGAGCGTGGCGCGGTTGAAGAGAGCCTCCGACGCGCTGCGATCCGGCGCCTTGGGATTAAACGAGGGCAGGCTGACCAGGGCCAGCAGCTCGCCGGTCTCCACGTCCATCACCATGCCGGCGGCGCCGAGCGCCCGATGGGTGGTCATGGTGTCCTCGAGCGCCTGGGCGAGAACGTGCTGGACCCGGATGTCGAGGGAGAGTGCGAGCGGGCCGCTGCGGTCCCGGGCGCGCCGGCGCAGCTCGTCGTCGGCCGCCTTCTCCACGCCTGCGAGCCCGCGGTTGTCCACGTCCGTGAACCCAAGCGCGTGGGCAAAGAGGCGGCCTTGCGGATAGACGCGTTGCTCCTGGCGCTCCAGCCAGAGGCCGGGGATGCCGAGACTGTTGATGGCGTGGGCCTGCTCCGGCGTGAGGTTGTGCCGCAGCAGCGCAGTCTTTCTGCCGGATGCGATGAGGGCGGCCGCGCGCTCCAGTTCCATTTCGGGGAACACGCGCCCAAGTGCTGTCACCGCTTCCGCGCGGTCGAAGATCTTGTCCGGCTCGACGTAGAGCGCATGGGTGGGCAGGTTGGAGGCGAGGAGCACACCGTTGCGGTCCACGATGTCGGCCCGCGCAACGGGCTCAAGCACGGTGACGCTCCCCCCGCCGTCGATGCCGACAGGGGCGCCGATCACCGCCACGTCGAGGGTACGCACCACCACCGCGCCGAAGCAGAGCGCGAGGATCACGCCGGTGGCCAGCAGGCGGACCCGCGCGCGTTCCAGACGCACGGAAGGCGCCGGCTCGGAAGCGTCATCCGAAGCCTGTGCCCGACCGCGGCGCCACCAGCGCCGTATGGCCAAGTCTCTCACCGCTCGAGCTCCCCGCCGATCGGCAGTACCAGGACGGAAGGCCCGGCGGGCCGGCCGGGCAGCCAGCGCACGTGTTGGGCCTGCACCTGCTCCAGCGGGAGGTTGCGCTCGGCCAGGGCAGCGAGCCGGGCCGGACGAGTCAGGTAGCTCCACTCGGAGCGGAGCACCCGGATCGCCTCGACATGGCGCTTGCGGTCGAGCTCGAGCGCAGCGAGCTCGCGTTCGAGCCCCCTTACCTCGTGCTTCACGAGGAAGAGCGCGAGCATCGCGACAACGAACGCTGCGATCGATATGAGGACCAGGTGCCGCATCATGCGACGAGCCTCTCGTGCCACGGCGGCGCGCCGGTGCGCTCGGCCGCCCGCAGTCGTGCCGAGCGCGCACGCGGATTTGCCGAGACCTCCACGCCGTCGGGCTTGCGCGCGCGGCGGGTCAACAGCCTGAAGGTCGGATCGGGCGATTTCATGGCAGCGGGCGGCTCATGGCGATTGGGCTGCCGCCTTCCGCTGCGCTCGCGGAAGAAGCGCTTCACGGGCCGGTCCTCCAGGGAGTGGAAGGACACCACGATGGCGCGGCCGCCCGGCCGCAGGAGCCGCTCGATCTGGCGCAGCCCCCGCCCGATCTCGCCGATCTCGTCGTTGACGCGGATTCGAAGGGCCTGAAAGGTGCGCGTCGCCGGGTCGATCCCGGCCTGCTGGCGCCGCGCCACCGCGCCCCGGACGATCTCGGCAAGCTGCCCGGTGCTGGCGATCGGGCCGTCCGCTCGGGCCGCGACGATGGCCCGCGCGATCGCGCGCGCCCGACGCTCCTCGCCGAAGCCGGAGATGATCGCAGCCAGCTCGGCTTCGGACTCGTTGTTGACCAGGTCGGCCGCCGTCGGCCCCGGATCGTTCCGGTCCATGCGCATGTCCAGGGGCCCGTCCATGCGGAACGAGAAGCCCCGCGCGCCGTCGTCGAGCTGGCGCGAGGAGAGGCCGAGATCGAGGGCGATTCCGTCCACCGCGCCCACCCGATGGGGTGCGAGCAGGGTCTCCATCTCGGAGAAGCGGCCGTGGAGCAGGATCAGCCTGCCGGCGAAGCGCACCGAAAGCGCTTGGCCTGCGCGCAGAGCGTCGGCGTCGCGGTCGATCCCGTAGACCGAGCAGGAGGCCGTCTCCAGCAGCGCCCGGCTATAGCCGCCGCCGCCGAAGGTGCCGTCGACATAGACGCCGCCGTCTCTCGGCGCGATGAGCGAGAGCATCGTCTGCGCCATCACCGGGACGTGGCCGGAGGCAGGGCTCATTGCTCCTCCTCCGCATCGTCCGCCGCTTCGAAGGTCGCGGGGTCCCAGATCTGGAACTCGTGGCCCATGCCGACGAAGGTGGCGTGGGTGCCGATCCCCGCATGGGCAAGCAGCTCGGCCGGCAGCAGCACCCGGCCTTCGGCGTCCAGGGGGAGACGCTGGACCGCGGAGAAGAGCCGCATCCGCTTCCGGGTGGAATCTGTGTCGAAGGGATCGTCTGCCCGGTAGGTGTCGCTCCAGTGCCTGAGAACCTCCTCCTCACAACCGGTCAGGGACTTGGTGCCGTCGATCGAGGGGTAGACCGCAATTCCGTTGAAGGACTGCCGAGCGAGCTCGTTGCGGAACGAGGCGGGGACGGAGACCCGTCCCTTCCGATCCACCTTGTTGACGAACGTGTAGGTAAAGAGAGCCATCGCGTTGCTCCTTGGGTCGCGCCCCGTTCGTCGTGCCTTCGCTCTAGACTGTTCCCGCTCTGATCTGGGATATCATGGGACAGCATGGTACTCTATGGGAAAATATGGTTGCAAGACAAAAATTCAAGTGTTCAGGTGGACAAGCAAAAGCAGCCGGCCGACCACTCTGACCTGACGACGGATGAAGACCGGGGAGGAAAAGCTAGAGCGTCAGTTACCGGGGAGAGGACTCAAGTCTCGGCGGAGATCGACTATATGTTCTGTTTATGTTCTACTACCGGTTACTGGACTCGGCTGACAAAACAACTCTCGATAGTGGAATATATTGCGTGGAGGAGCTCTCACCCCTCAACATATTGAGGGTGGCGGAGAGAGAAACGCCAGACGGCCTGTAAGCCGGGTTCTGTCACGGGCCTCGCGGCCCACGCGATGGCCATTCATCTGGGACGCCCGTCGCCGGGCGCCTCGCGCGACCGACCCGGACGGCAGGTCTGGAAACCAACCTGGAAACGGTCCTGCGACCGCCCCCGCGCCGCCCCTACTTGGTCTTGCTCCCGGAGGGGTTTGCCGTGCCGCCCCCGTTGCCGGGAGCGCGGTGCGCTCTTACCGCACCCTTTCACCCTTGCTCGCCGGCCTCGCGGCCCTGGGCGAGCGGTCTGCTCTCTGTGGCACTTTCCCTGGGGTCGCCCCCGCCGGGCGTTACCCGGCTCCGTGCTTCCGTGGAGCCCGGACTTTCCTCCGCCGCACGCCTCGGGCGGCGACGGCGGCCATCCGGCCGTCTGGCCGGCCCTGACTACGCGCGCGCAAGGACCCGGTCAAGCCTGGGTGCCGCCCGCCACGAGCGCCTTCACTCGCTCCAGTACTTCCGCCGTGCCGGCATCGATCACGCCGTCGACATGCGTCTGGCGGTAATGCCGCTGAAAGGCGCGCACGACGGCCGCCGTGGCCGCGCCGAAGTCGCCATCGGCCACAAGGGCGTAACCGACCGCGTGCAGTCGTTCCTGCTGCAGTCGCACGGCGTCGCCGCTATCGCCCCGGCGAAGCGGCGCAGCCTCCTGTGTAGACTCCTCCCCCTCCTCGGGCCAAAGGCCGATGCCCGCTTGGGCGAGACGCGCCCAGTCGAAAAGCTCGCCGGGGTCCTGCCGGCGCGTGGGCGCGATGTCGGAGTGCGCCACCACGTTGCGGGGGTCGATGGGGTGGCGCGCGGCGATGGCGCGGGCGAGGTCGACCAAAGCATCCATCTGGGCGGCAGGGAACGGGCGGTAGCCGTGCTCGTGGCCCGGATTGACCAGCTCGATCCCGATGGAGCGGTCATTCACCGCGCCCCGGCCGCGCCATTCACTTACCCCGGCGTGCCAGGCGCGGCGCGCCTCTGGCACCAGCCGCCAGAGGGTGCCGTCTTCGCCCACGCACCAGTGCGCGCTGACCTTGGCCTCACGGTCGGTCATGCGCGCGAGCGCGGCCTCGGCCGAGACCATGCCGGTATAGTGCAGGACTAGCGTATCGATCGGGCCCGCATCCGCAGGCCGCTCGTCCCAGTTGGGCGAAAGCCTGTCGATCACCCCACGCCCGGCAACGAACTCTTCGCCCAGGCTCGGGCCTCTCTTGCCGCCAGTCATCTCGTCTTCACCGCCGGCTTCTCCGAGCGCCTGAGGACGATGAGGGCGACGCCGGATACGATGATCACGCCGCCCACGAGGGTCTGCCAGGTGATCGGCTCGCCCAGTATGAAGACGCCGAAGATCACGCCCAGCATCGGCACCAGCAGCATGAAGCCCGCGACCGTCGCCACCTTGTTGTGCGCGAGCAGATAGTACCAGCCCCAATAAGCGAGCAGGGTCGAGCCGAGCACTTGATAGATGAGCGAGCCGTGCAGCCGCCAGTCGGGTTGCAGCAGGCTCGCGATCTGTCCTTCCTCCAGGGCGAAGGAGAGCGGGAACAGGAGTAGGGCGGAAAACGCCGACATCCAGCCGTTCAGCGCCAGCGGAGAGATGTCGGTGAGACGCTTGACCTGCACGTTGGCAACCGCCCACGCGATGCTGGAGCCGAACATGAGCCCGATGCCGAGCGCATTGCCGGTATGGCGCGGCTCGCCCACCAGCAGGACAGCCCCGCCGAAGGCGATGGCGATGCCGACGACGGCCAGCCAGCCGGGACGCTCGCGCAGCAGCAACCCCGCCAGCACGGCGCTGAGCGGCACCTGCGTGATCCAGATGATTGCGGCGGTCGAGGCCTCCACCCCGATGTTGAGCGCAACGTAGAAGAGACCGAAGTGGCCGGCGCCCATGGTCAACGCGAACAGGCCTACGGCGAGCCAGCGGCCGGCCGGCGGGCGCACGAACCAGAGCAGCATCAGCGCCATCAGGGTGAAGCGCAGCGCCAGGAAGAACAGCGGCGGCATGTGGTCCGCGCCGTACTTACTGGTCACGAAGCCTAAGCCCCACAGCAGGGCCGTGCCGACCGCGATCGCAATGTGACTCGGCTGCATGAAACGGCGAGCGCAGTGGAAAACGTGGGAGCGGCGGCGCAGGCGCGCGGAGAGCGCGGTCAGCGCAGCCCGCGCAGCTTGGCGATCCTGTCGTAGGCCGCGTTGATCGCGGCCATCTGTTCGTTGGCCACCTGGACCATCTCCTCCGGCATGCCCTCGGCGATGAGCTTGTCGGGATGATGCTCGCGGATCAGCCGGCGGTAGGTCCGCTTGATCTCGTCGTCGGACGCGCTGGGCTCGATACCGAGCACCTGGTAGGGATCGGTCTCGCCGCCACCCATGTGGCGCGACATGATCTGCGCGAAGCCGCGCTCGTCGAAGCCGAAGATCTGCGCAACGCGGGAAAGATAGGCGCGCTCCCCCTCGTGCAGCTCGCCGTCGGCCATGGCGATCTGGAAGAGTGCGCCGAGCAGCTCTTCGCGCATGGTGGTGTCGTGCGGGAAGATCTGGACAATCTGCTCGGCATAGGGCTCGAAGCCGGTCGCCTCTCGCCGCGCCTCGTCCCAGATCCGCCCGATGGCGGCGGCATGGGCTTCGGGGACGGCGAAGATCCGTTTGAACGCGACGATCTCTTCGCGGGTTACGTGGCCGTCGGCCTTCGCCATCTTGGCGGCGAGAACCACCAGCGCGATCGAGACCGCAGCCTGCTTGGTCTCCTGATCGCCCGCGCCGATGCGCCGGACGCGGCGGCCGGTGGCCATGCGGTCCACGAAGTGGCCGGCGGCCACGCCCAGAATCGCGCCGATGGGGCCGCCCAGCGCGAACCCCGCGGCGCCGCCGATGATCTTGCCCCAGATGCTCAACCGAAGCTCGTCCCCGCAGCCTGACCCCGGCCAACATAGCCGCCCGACCCAGGCCACGCCAGACTGGGCCGGCTGCCCTGCCCCCATGCCGGTAACCCACTGCTAATCGCTGTTGCATTCCGGACGGGGCACTGGAAACATGCCGCCGCCGCGATCGCGGGACGAAGCCCGACGGCGCGGTTCTGGGTAAAGGGAGATGGCATGAGCGATTCGACCGGGGCGCTGAACATTGCGCTTGTCGGCCCCTATACGAGCGGCAAGACCACACTTCTGGAAAGCATGTTGTTCGTCGCCGGGGCAATCGGCCGCAAGGGCAAGGTCACGGACGGCAACACGGTGGGAGACTGGTCCGACGAGGCGCGCGGGCGCCAGTCGAGCGTGGAGGTCAATGCCGCCTCGTTCGAGTACCGCGACCGCCACTTTACGGTGCTGGATTGCCCGGGCTCGATCGAGTTCTTCGCCGAGACCGCCAACGCGCTCATGGGCGTGGATCTCGCCGTCATCGTCTGCACGCCCGACTTGAATCGGGTCTGGACCATGGGGCGGCTGTTCAAATACCTGGCCCAGCACGAAATCCCGCACGTTTTGTTCGCCAACCGGATGGACGAGACGGCGGTGCGGGTCGCCGAGCTGATCGAGGCGACGCAGCCGGTCAGCGATCGGCCGCTGGTGCCCTGCCAGGTCGCGATCCGCGACGGCGACAGCGTCACCGGCTATGTCGATCTCATTACCGGTAAGGCCTACGAATATCGCGACCAGGACGGTGCCGTTGGCGTCGACGAGCCGGATGCGGTTTCCGAGCGTCGGGAAGACGCGCGCACGCAGCTTCTAGAAAGCCTCGCGGACTTTGACGATGCGCTCCTGGAGCGACTGCTCGAGGACGAGATTCCCGAGCCTGAGGAGATTCAGGCCTACCTGCGCGGTGTGCTCGCGGATGCCGGCGTGGTGCCGGTGATGATGGGCTCGGCCGAGCGGGACTGGGGCGTGCGCCGCCTGCTGGAATCGCTGATCGATTTTGCGCCGGGCGATGCGCTTGCGGCGCGGCGGCTGCCGGCCGGTGCCGACGGCGCCTCGGTTGCGCAGGTCGTCAAGACCTACATGACCCAGCACGGCGGCAAGGTCTCGCTCGCGCGAGTCTGGGCGGGCACCATCGAAGACGGCATGACTCTCAACGACGGTCAGCGCATCGGCGGGATGTACCGGATGCATGGCCAGCAGCAAAACAAGATCGACAAGGCGCAAGCCGGCGAGATCGTCGGGCTCGGGCGTCTAGAGTCGATCTCCACCGGGGATACCGTCGCTCCTGCCGACGGGCCCGAGGTCGAGCCCCTTCCCCGGGCGAACCTGCCATCCTCGGTCTATGCCTATTCGGTACGGGCCAGCCGGCGCGAGGACGAGGTCAAGGTCTCGGGCGCGATGAGCCGGATCGCGCAAGAAGACCCTTCGCTCAGCTTCCAGCCCAATCCCGACACCCAGGAGGCGGTGCTCTGGGGCCAGGGCGAGATGCACCTGAAGGTCGCGCTGGACCGGTTGGCCGGCAAGTACGGGCTCAGCCTGCAGACCGAGAGGCCGAAGGTCGCCTACAAGGAGGCGATCCGAAAGCCGGTCTCCCAGCATGCACGCTACAAGAAGCAGACCGGCGGCCATGGCCAGTTCGGAGACGTGCATATCGACGTGAAGCCCCTGCCGCGCGGCACCGGATTCGAGTTTCAGGATAAAGTCGTGGGCGGCGCCGTGCCGCGCCAGTACATCCCCGCGGTGGAGGCCGGCGTGCGCGATTACCTCACCAGCGGTCCGCTCGGCTTCCCAGTCGTCGACGTCTCGGTGACGCTCACCGACGGCAAGCACCACTCCGTCGACAGCTCGGAGATGGCCTTCAAGACCGCAGGCCGCATGGCGATGGCCGAAGCGTTGCCCAAGTGCAACCCGGTGCTGCTGGAGCCGATCTGCGAGGTCAGGATCTCGATTCCGAGCGAGTTTACGCCGAACGTCCAGCGCCTGGTGACCGGCCGGCGCGGACAGGTGCTGGGCTTCCAGACGCGCGAGGACTGGTCCGGCTGGGACGAGGTCACGAGCCAGATGCCGCAGGCGGAGATGCACGACCTGATTATCGAGCTGCGCTCGCTCACTCTCGGGGTCGGCACCTTCGAAGCGCAGTTCGACCGCTTGCAGGAACTCACCGGGCGGCTCGCCGACGACGTGCTCGCCGCAGCGAAGGAGGACGACTGACACCCGGCATGAGCGAGAGCCTCCCGCGACAGCCCGCTCCGCCCCGCGCCTTCGGCCCTCTGGCCGCCCCGCAGCGCCTGCTGGCGATCCTGCTGATCGCCGGTGCGCTGCTGTTCGCTGCAGCCGATGGCCGCGCCCAGGATCCCTTCGACGCGAACGATCCGCTCGAAGAGTTCAACCGGGTGATGTTCGACGTCAACCAGACCATCGACCGCTTCGTGCTGAAGCCGGTGGCGGAAGCCTACGTGTTCGTCCTCCCGAACGAGGTGCGCCACAGAATTGCCAATGTTCTCGCCAATCTTGGCGAGCCGCTCAACCTGGTGAACAACGCGGCCCAGGGTAAGTTCGAACGGGCAGGCTCGACACTCATGCGCTTCTCGCTCAACTCCACCGTGGGTGTAGCCGGCATCTTCGATGTGGCTGGGGACTTGGGGTACGAACGCTCGCCCGAGGACTTTGGACAGACTCTCGCGGCATGGGGCATTGGCGGCGAGCCGTTCCTCATGTTGCCGCTGCTGGGACCGACCAATCCCCGCGACGCGTCGGCCTTCGTGGTGGATTGGATAACGGATCCCTACAGCTATCTTCTGCCGGCCGAGGCCGGGCTCGCCCGCAGCGTGACGAGCGGCGTCTCTCAGCGTGCCCAGTACCTGGAAGAGCTGGAAACGCTGGAAGCCACCTCGGTCGATTTTTATGCTGCACTGCGTGAGCTATACCGGCAGTATCGTGCGACGGAGATCAGGGACGGTGCGCCGCCGCCCGCGATGGAAATCCCCGACTTCGACTTCGACGACGATTTCGACGACGAGGATTTCTATGAGGAGTGATCCGGGGAAGAGCTCCGCGCGCGGCACACGCGGCTGAAGCAGAGAGGACGAGCCATGAGCATCTTCATCTCTCGACGCTTCTTCGCGGCCGCCGCTCTCGCAGCGGCCGTATTGATATCCGCGGTTGGCGCAGAGCGGGCCTCCGCCTCCGATGACCCGGCGCTGACGTTCATTCAGGGGCTCGGCGACCAGGCCATCGCGGTCCTCCAAGACAAGGCCGACTCGACGTTCGAAGAGCGGGAGGCGGCGTTCCGTGAGGTCATGGTGGCGGGCTTCGACATTCCGCTCGTCAGCCGTTTCGTGCTCGGGCGGCACTGGAAGACGGCGACCAAGGAGCAGCGCAAGGAATACCGGGCGATCTTCGTCGACTTCATCGTCCGCGTGTACGCCAGCCGCTTCGATTCCTACGGTGGCGAGCTGTTCACGGCGCGCTCGGTGATCCACGACGAGAGCGGCGACAAGATCGTGCGGGCGCAGATCGTGCGGCCTTCCGGCGGCGATCCCATCGATGTCGATTTCCGCGTGCGGATGCGGGACAACGGCTACAAGGTCATCGACGTGAACGTCGAAGGCATCAGCATGCTGCACACCCACCGGGTCGAGTTCGCCTCGGTGGTCAACCGCAAGGGGATCGACGGCCTGCTGGGCGACCTCAGGGCGCGGGTCGAGACGCCGGTCGAGGAATAGCCCGTCGTGACAACCGGTTTGCGCCCCCTGCGCCGGGCGAAGGTCCGGTGACCGGCGAGGACGGCGCGAGGACAGATTGTCGAGAATAGGTGCCACTCCGGCTGCGGACGATCATGCATCCGCAGCGGGTGGCCCGTGGAGTGAATGATGAAATTCGGCGTTCTCGTTACCTCTCAGCCCAATCTGGACGTGGAGCCCTATCCCCACCGCGCGGTGCACGCGCGGGTGACCCGCGAGATCGTGGAGGCGGACCGGCTGGGCTACGACACCGCCTGGATCGCCGAGCACCACTTCTCCAACCAGTACGGCGTGCTGCCGGACCCCTTCGTCTATCTGGCGTACCTTGCACCCAAGACCAGCCGCATCGGGCTCGGAACGGCGGTGATGACGCTCCCGCTGCACAACCCGGTGCGGATCGTCGAGAACGCGGCGTTCGTGGACATCCTGAGCAACGGGCGCCTCAGCCTGGGCCTCGGCTCCGGCTACCGGCCTTACGAATACGAAGGTTTCGGGATCCCGTTCGATGCTCGCCACGACATTCAGGAAGAGGCCATCCCCTTGATTCTCGACGCCTTCCATACGCGGAAGGTCGACCACGAGGGCGCCCACTTCCAGCACCGGGTCGAGGGCGACTACGAGATCTACCCGGTGAGCGTGCAGCAGCCGCATCCGCCGTTCTACATGGCCGCCGGCACGAACCGTTCAATCGAGATCGCGGCGCGCCATGGCTTCGGCCTGATGCTCTCCACCCTGCCGTCGTTCGAGACCCTCGCCGGGCAGATTGCGCTTTACCGCGAGGCCATGGCCCACGCCCCGGAACCCTGGAATGCCAATCCCGCCTTCGGCTCCATCAATATCGCCCGCTGGGTCTACGTTGCCGAGACCGACGCCAAGGCGCGGGAGGAGAGCGAGGCCGGCATCGTCCGCCACCTCGAAGCCTTCCTCGGCAAGAAGACCGCGGGCTACCTCGGCAACGTCTCGGAGAAGGAAAGCGCTGTGGCGTTCGACTACGACACGCTGCTGGAGACCACCCTGGTCCACGGCTCGCCCGAGACCGTGATTGCCCGCATCCGGGCGCTGCGCGCCGCCACCGGACTCGATTCCCTCCTGCTCCACTATCCACCCTACTATGGTGCGGATAATCTATTGAAAAGCCTGCGGCTTTTCGCCGAGGCGGTGATTCCGGCCTTCCGCGAGCCCGCCGGCAGCACGGAAGCCGCCGAATAGCCCCCCACAGGGTATTAGGTGTCCAATTTGGGCACCGATATGAAAATTCGGTTTAGTTCAGGGGCCGTGTTCCGCTACAATGGTCCTACCGGGCTACTCACCGACAACCTCGACAGGGAAATCGCGCCAAATGATGTCGCTCGCGCCTCAACGACGGACCAAATGGGATGCGCGGCGTGAAGCCGCCAGGAATGTGGATCGAGGACCGGGGATGATCTCACTCTCCGACGAACTCGCGGAGCTCGATCGCCTGGAGGCGCAAGAGAGCCAACGCCGCTGCCTGCGCTGCGGCCGCCATTTCGATAGCGCGGGGCCTGGCAACCGGCTCTGCGGTTCGTGCCGGTAACACTGTCCTCGCGATGGCCGACGAGGGTGCGCCCTTCCGCCATCCGATAGACTGGCGAAACCCCGAATTCTACGACAGCGAGGCGCTGGAGCGGGAGACCCGCCGGGTCTTCGACATCTGCCACGGTTGCCGGCGCTGCTTCAGCCTGTGCGATTCCTTCCCGCGGCTCTTCGACCTGATCGACGAGTCCGACACGGGCGAGCTCGATTCCGTCGATTCGTCAGGCTTCAGGTCGGTCGTGGACGCCTGCACGCTTTGCGACATGTGCTTCATGACAATGTGCCCCTACACGCCGCCGCACGAGTGGGACGTCGACTTTCCCCATCTCATGCTGCGCCACCGGGCCGCCGACCGCCGCGCGGGCCGGCGCCACACCGGCGCGTCCAAACAGCTTGCGGAGACCGACCGGAACGGCCGTTTGGCCCGCACCTTCGCGCCGGTCATGAACTGGGGCTCCGCCCAGGGCAATCGGCTAACCCGGCCGCTGATGGAGGCCGTCGCCGGCGTCCACAAGGAGGCCCCGCTGCCGCGCTACCATCGCCGTACCATGCTCGACCGCGCGGCCAAGGGAGGGCCGGCAGTCAACCGGCAGGCGCCTGCGAACGGGCGCAAGGCGGTGATCTACGCGACATGCTTCGCCAACTACAACCAGCCGGAAGTCGGCGCGGCCGCCCGCAAGGTGCTGGCGCACAACGGCGTCGAGACCGCCGTCGTCTATCCCCGCTGCTGCGGCATGCCGCAGTTGGAGGAAGGCGATATCGAGCGTGTCGCAGACGGCGCGCGGGATGTGGCGGCGGCGCTCGGCGAGTGGATCGACAAGGGCTACGACGTCATCGCCCTGGTTGCGAGCTGTGCGCTCATGCTCAAGCTCGAATGGCCGCTGATCCTACCGGATGAACCGGCGGTCGAGCGGCTCGCCGACCACAGCTATGACATTTGCGAATACATCGTCGGAATCTCCCGGTCGGAGGGGCTGGCGCCGGGCCTCGCGCCCGTCGACGGCGGCATCACACTCCACCTGCCCTGCCACGAACGGGCCCAGAACGTTGGGCGCAAGTCGGCGGACATGCTGGCGCTGGTGCCGGACACCGAGGTATCCATCATCGAGCGCTGCTCCGGCCACGGCGGCTCCCTTGGCGTCACCAAGGGCTTCCACGAGACCGCGCTGAAGGTGGGCCGGACCACCGCGCGCCGCGCGCGCGAGGCGGCGAACCCCTATCTCGCCTCGGAGTGTCCGCTCGCCGGCGCCCACATCGTAAACGGGATGGCCCGCCAGTCGGCCAAGGACGGTGATCCCAGCGCCGGCGCGCCCGCTGCCGGACGCGCTCATCACCCGATTGAGCTTCTGGCCCGCGCCTACGGCCTCGCCTGAGACGATGAGCCAGACGCACCGCGTGCTCACCCGCGCCGACATCATGGACATGGCGGACTACGCCAGGGACCGCAAGGAACGCCGCGCCGCGATCACGGCACTGAAGCGCAACCGGCGGCTCGCCGTCGGTCCCTTCGCCACGTTCCATTTCGAGTGCTTCGAGACCATGTGGATGCAGGTCCACGAGATGCTCCACATCGAGCGCGGCGGGGAGGAGCAGATCGCCGGCGAGCTCGAGGCCTACAATCCTCTGATCCCACCGGGCGACGCCCTGATCGCGACGATGATGCTCGAGATCGACGATCCGGCGCGCAGGGAGCGCGAACTCTATCGTCTAGCCGGGATCGAGGACACCATCAGGCTGGAGGTCGGCGGGGCTGTGGTTGCCGCCCAGCCCATCGAGGACGAGGTCGCGCGAACCACCGAAGACGGCAAGACCTCCTCGATCCATTTCCTCCGCTTCCCCTTCGCGCCTGCAGAGGCCGCGCGGTTCCGCACGCTGGGGACGCGCGTGCTGCTGGGTATCGAGCACCCGGCCTACGGCCATCTCGCGGTCATGCCGGAGGAAACCCGTGCTGCCCTCGCCCAAGACCTGGACGACGGCAGCGGCTAGGCGTGCGGGGCAATGCGCTCCGCGCGTGCCGCCGCAGGGCGCGATCTTGGGGAGACGCCGGGGCTAACGGTTGGCGAGCTTCGTGACCACCGGCACTTCTGCGAGCAGGATGGTGATCTTCTGCACCTGCGCATGGAATTCGGCCAACTCGAGGCCCTTCAGCTTACGACCGGAGGGCAGCTTGAGCGTCATCGGATTGATCCGCTTGTTGCCCCGCATCACCTCGTAGTGAAGGTGCGGTCCGGTCGACATCCCGGTGTTGCCGACGTAAGCGATGACCTGCCCCTGACGCACCCGCTTGCCCCTCTTCATGCCCTTCGCGTAGCCGCTGAGGTGGGCATAGCCGGTGCTGTACGTGCTGTTGTGGCGGATGCGGACGTATTTGCCGTAATTGCCGTGCCAGCCGATCATGGTGATGGTCCCGTCGCCCCCGGCGTAGATCGGCGTGCCGACAGGCGCCGCGAAATCGACGCCCAAGTGCTTCTTGTTGTAGCCGAGGATCGGGTGCTTGCGCATGCCGTAGCCCGACGAGAGGCGGGCTCCGTTGATTGGCGTGCGCATCAGGGCCTTGCGCACGCTCGCACCCTTGGCATCGAGATAGTCCGCCGGCCCCTCGACGGGCTCGTAGCGGAAGAGCTCGATCTCGCGTTCGCCGACCTCGAGCTTGGCATAGAGGATGGGGCCGTTCTCCACGAACTCGCCGTCCCTGTTGAACACTGCCTCGTAAAGGACCTCGAAGCTGTTGCCGCGCTGAATTTCGCGCTGGAAGTCCACGTCGAAGCTGAAGATGTGGACCATCTCCATGAGGACTTGATTGGGCATTCCCGCGGCGCGCGCCGAAACGTAGAGGCTTGAATCGATGGTCCCCGCCGTCCGCTGCAGGACACGGTCGAGCGGCCGATCCACCACGCTCGGGAGGAAAATGCCATCCTCGCCCCGAGTGACCATGACATCGCGATCCGCCGCCACATCGAGGGCGAGCGCGGCGAGACGCGGGCTGCCGTTCGATCCGTTCTCCGGATCGAACGCGAGAGAGAGTGTCTGGCCGACCCGCAACTTGCGCGGATTGTGCACCTTGCGGAACGCGACGATTGCGGCCTCCGCCTCCTCGCGTGTGCCGCCGGCGCGGGTCAGCGCCACCGATAGGGTGTCGCCGCTGCGAATGACCACCGCCTTGCGCACCAGGCCGTCGTCTTCGTCGAGCGGGGTGCTGGCGAGGTCGTTGAAGGCACCGTTGACGGTGTCCTTGATGACGGGAAGGACGGTCCCGTTGACGGTGCCACTATGGGGATCTGCCGCGCCTTGCGGCTCAAGCCCGGAGGAGAGGGTTGCGAACGGCGCAGCGGCGGCGACGAAGGCGCCCGTCATCACTTGGCCGCGCACGGCCACGCTTGCCCGGCCGGGCTGCGGCTTTTCCTCGGGCGGCTCGGCAACCGTGGCGACGCGCGTGAGCGGGGAGGTCATGAGCTCGAGCCGATCGACCTCTGCCGCGTCGAAATAACCGCTCGCTACACGGCTCACCTTGACGTAGCGGTCGTCGCCGAGCCGTAGCGCCACGGCCTTGAGCGTGTCCGCGCCCGTCTCGTCGATGCCCGTCACCAGGGTGATTTCCTGCCCGATGCGAAGCCGTCTCAAGTTGAACAGCTTGCGGGCTGCCTGGATGGCGCGGTCCGCCTCCACACGATCGATCCCGTGCCGCCGCAGGATCGCCATGAGCGTATCGCCCGATCGCACCGTGACGCGTGAGGCGGAGGGCGGCAGGGCGTCGGCTGCCGTGACCGGTGCTGCGATCGGCTCCGTCCGGTCTGCCTCGGCGGCAGCGGCCACCGCGCGCGCCTGGACAGGCGCAGGCGGCTCTTTCGTGATGCGACTGGAGAAGCGTCCCTTCTCTCCGCGCTCCACGACGATGTGCCGGCCCTTCCGGAGCTCGATATCGAGCAAGGCGATGCGCGGCTCGAAACCCTCCACGGGCTTCTTGGTCACACGCACGGTAACGCCGGCAGGAAGGCGCCGCGGGTTGAACACGCGCCGCAGGCTCTGCACGAGCGCATCCGCCTCGGATCTGCGCACGTCCGCGTCCAGCAGCACATCCATCAGAGTGCGGCCCGAGCGCAGCGTGCGGCTCAACTCGGTGTACTCAGGCTCGACAAGGTGCTGGGGACCGTCGTAGCGCGCGGTTTCGGTGCCGGGCTGGTCCTCGTTGTCGCCGCCGGTCACGACCGCCTCGCGGGTCGGCTTCAGCGGTGGAACGGCCTCTTCGACGGCCGGCGCGGGTGCAGCTCGTAGCCCCGCAGCGCGGAGCGCCGAGGCCGTGGTGCGACGTGACGCGAAGCCCCCGCCATCGGTGCGCACCACCGCAACCGCCGCGTCGTCGTCGAGGTGGAGTGCAACCCCGGTCAAGTGGGGAGCGCCGCTCGCGCCGCGCCCAGCCACAAGCGTAATCTTGTGGCCCGGCATCAGATCGCGCGGGTCGAAGCTTGCCCGTAGCGCGCCCACGACGGCGTCCACGGTTCCCCCGTCGACACCGTTGCGGCTCAGGATGCCGCCGATCGTCTCACCACGTCGCACGGTCACGGTGCGGCCGTCCCGCTCGAACGCGACATCGGAGAGCGAGACTGGCTGGGTGAGAGGGATACCGGTTCGCCTGGCGCTGTAGTCGCCCTTAGCCGTGCGGGTCGCCTCGACGTACCGCCCCGGCTGCGTCTCCACGCTGACTGCGACCGGAACGCGACGCTGCTCGCCTTCAACTCGGAACAGGAGCCGCACCTCGCGGCCGACCGACATGCGCCGCAGATTGGTTCTCTTCTGGATCGCCTTGATGATTCTGTCGGCTTCGACAGCGCCCACGCCGGAGCGGCTCAGCAGGACGGACAGGCTGTCGCCACGCCCGAATCGAAGGGTCTCAAGCTCCGTTTCGACTTCAGCCGATGCGAGCGCTGTCTGGATTGGCGCGGCCAGGGCCATGGCAACTGCCGCGATCAGCGCGAGCGCCGCAATTCGACCTATCCAACGGCGAGATCGGCGATCCATACCCCGAATCAATCCCCTTACCACGCACGTGCCCGTCGATTCTTCAGTCGGAATCGGCAACGAACCCCCGACCCTGATGGTACGAGAGCGCCCTGTCAATCGAGGAATGTGCGCTGTGGCGTATTTCGACATCGTGACGCTGATCTTTGGCGGCCGGATATCGACTGCCTGATCCCCGCCGGGTGAGCAGAATGCAGCGATTAGACGCGAGATCGGAACGCTACGGGAACATCGTGACATGGATGGCCGCGGTCTGCCATCCGCCGGCAGGCGGCTTGGTCGAGCGGCGATGTCGGAGGTGGGACAACCGGTCAGCCGGTGTCGAGGTACGGCACCGCGCCGACCAGCGAGCGCATCCGCTCCGCGTGGCCGGCCCGCACCTGCGCAAGGGCCAGCGCCATCATCACCACCAGCGCCAGCCCGACACGGGTCTTCATCTTAGCGAGCCCGCGGATGTAGTGGGTCTCGAAGTTGAAGCTGTTGTCGAGGCGGCTGTTGATCCTCTCTATCGCAGAGCGCCGGTTGTAGCCGCGCCGCCAGGACGGGCTGCCCCAGGGCGTCGGGGTGAAGACGCGCCGGTCGTTCTTGTCGAGATCGATGCGCACGATGCGGCCGTACTCGCCGGGCTCCACCCCGCCCGCCCGGTGGCACGCCTTGCTGCCTGCACAGTCGAAGCCGAAGGCCGCCGCCGGGCAGCGGTATTTCAGCGTGCCGCAGAGGCCGCGCTCGGCCTCGAAGCCCTGGAAGGCCATGGCGCGGACCTCGCCGGTCTGGGGGCAGATGCAGGACACGCGGCCGCGCTCGTCGTGAACGACGACGTCGGCGCGGTTGGGGAACAGCGCCCGCGTGATCGGCTTCGTCGGATCATAGCCCGGCTCCTCCTTCTCGGCCTTCCACATCAAGCGCGTGTCGACCAGCGGCCGAATGGCCCACTTATCCCAGAGCAACTTCTTCTGGGGAGCGTTGTCGAGACCGCGGTCGGCGCTGAAGTCGTCGCAGCGCTCCACCATTTCCGGCGCTCTTGCGAACAGGTTCTCCAGCATCTTGGGGAGCATCTTGACCTCCGAGTCCGACGCCCGCGTCACCTCGAAGGCCACCGGGACCTCGTAGTGGGTGTCGGCGATCAGGTGGAGGCCGTAGCCGAACCATGATTTCACCTTCTTCCAGATCGCGCCGGTCTTGGCGTTCACCCCGCTCGTCTCATGCTTGCCCCAGTCGGCGTCGGGGTCGGAGGTCTTCCCCTTGTCCTCGGCAACCCGGCCCGTCGAGTGGCTCTCGATCGCCTTGCCGTCGTAGCCGAGATGGCGGCCGAAGTCGGGCAGCTCTTCGAAGAGCGACGCGCGCAGGCTCTCGACCATTGCGGACACCAGGCTGCACTCGTTCTCAAGCAGCACGACGCGCCGCAGGAAGCGCGAGAAGTTCCAGTGGCTGGGCACCGTCGAGCGGACCTGCGCCGGATGCGCCACCGCGCATGGTGGCTCCTTCGTACCTGCGCGAAGCTCCAACACGGGCGCGCTCTGGAAAGGCAGCGGGTCGAACCCGCAGAGTTCCAGGAGCGCCGGGTTGCGGCCCATCTCCCGCAGCAGCGACTGGATCGAGGCGTGCTGGAACACCACGCCCGCGATCAGCGCACGCCACATCGACCGCACCGGGTAGTCGTTGCGCCCGCGACCTCGCCCGGCCTCAAGCGCAGCCACGATCTCCTCGTCGGGCAGGGTGTCGAGCACCAGACGCAGGCGATCCAGGTCCGGCAGGCCTTCGACAGCCTGCCAGGAAAAGGGTAGCTTCTCCGTTGTCGCCATCACGTTCTCCCTACCAGGGCTGGTGGATGGAACGAGGGCCTCTGGCCCGATGGCGACACCTTCTATCCGATTCGGGCGGGACGACGCGACGGGGCCGGAAGTGAGCCTGGGAGCGTCGTCGGCTATGGGGTGGAAATCCTCGATCCGCCCTATCCGCCGATCTCAGGGCCGCAGATGTCTGCGAAGCCGCCGGGGTAAGAAAAATCTCGGATCAGCTGGAGCCCTTGATCACCAAGGGATGCGTGACAGCGCACACGCCTCGTCAATCGCTTTGTGAGCATACATTTCCGGTATATCGCGTAATCCGGCGTGGAAATATTGCTCTATCGGCGCCCACCATCGGCCTGGCGGCGCCCCTAGCGACGGCTGTGTGCGCCCGAGCGACGGTCCTCACCGGCCGCAGCCGTTCGCAACCGTGTTATCTCGTCCTTTACCTTGAGTTTTCGCCGTTTCAGGTGGGTCAGTGACAGTCCATCCGGCGCTGGCCGCCCTGCTTCTTCCTGGATAGCCCGTTCGAGTCCGGCGTGCCTCGCGGCAAGCGTGGCGAGATAATCGTCGACCCCAATTTCGAAGGCCAGCTTGGCAGGGTCGAGCCGCGAGTACATCAGTTAGTGGATCTCACTGGGACAGTCTCGTTGAGGCACTCTAGGACGTGGACTGGGGGCGACTGCGAATCTGTCTCCAGTATGTCATATCGCGCGGCATGCCGCCACGTCGTATCGCGTCGAATACGAATGAGTCTTCAAGTTCCCTCGCCTACACTTTGCAACGCTCACGATTGATATGACTGATCGGATCACTTCCGTATTGAGGTTAGGGTAATGACGGGTGATGGGTGGCCAGTGAATACTGCGCCCCGACGGGCGCGGTGAGCCTCACGGCATCGCTCGCGGTGGGCGGCGCGTGCGTCGCGGCTGTGGCCGCGTTGACCGGTCTCGCGCGCACGCTACTGCTGCGCCACGGTGTCATGGATCGGCCCAGCGAGCGTTCGAGCCACCAGACCGCAATACCGCGCGGCGGCGGCCTTGTCACTACCGGCGTCCTGCTCGCAGCATGGCTCACGCTTTGGCTCTCGGGCACGTCGGCGAGATCAGAGGCGCAATTCTGGATTGTGATCGCATGCGCGCTCGGGCTCGCTGCGGTCTCCTGGCTCGATGACCTGCGCGGTGGCCTCTCGGTCTCCCTGCGGCTTGCGGCACAGGTGCTGGCGGTCGGCGTCGGAATCGCTTCGCTCCCTGGCGACGGGCTCATTCTCCAGGGGACCGTTCCCGCCCTAGTCGATCACGCGCTGGCCGCTGCGGCCTGGCTCTGGTTCGTGAACCTCTTCAACTTCATGGACGGGATCGATGGGCTTAGCGGCGTTGAGGGTGCGAGCCTCGGACTTGGCGCGTTCCTGCTCGCGCTGCTCGGTGCCGCTCCGGCCGGGCTCGGGCCGCTCGGGCTTGCGTTCGCCGGCGTCTCGCTCGGCTTTGTGCTCTGGAACTGGCATCCCGCCAAAATCTTCCTCGGCGACGTGGGGAGTATCCCGCTCGGCTACCTGGCCGGATGGCTCATGCTGGCGTTGGCGGCAGCGGGCGCATGGCAGGCGGCGTTGCTCTTACCGGCCTACTACTTGGCCGACGCGACGGTCACGTTGGTTTGCCGTCTGTTGCGCGGCCGGCGCGTGTGGCAAGCGCATCGCGAGCACTTCTATCAGCGCGTGGTGGCGGCCGGCTGGAGCCATGGGCGTACGACCGCCGTGATCGCCGGCCACAATCTACTGCTGATGGGGCTTGCGCTCGCCTCCCAGCAAAGTTGGTCCGCTGCCGCGGCGGCACTCGCGGCGGGAGCGCTGCTCGTCGCGACACTGCTGTGGTATCTTCACGCCGCCGCTCGGACATCATGCGGCGCATCGAACGGGCGTGACATGCGGCGCATCCGGACAGGCTTGATCGTCAAACGTGTGCACCTAATCGCGGCCCACGACGTGGCCAAAGCCGGCGTGTTGTTCGCGCTTGCCCTGCTCCTCCGCCACGGTTTCGGCAGCATCTTTCGGCGCGACGCGGGCGGCAAACGGGACATCGACGCGCGACCGATAGGCCCCGAAGACCTGCTCGGCCGCCCGCAGGTAACGCCCGACCGCTTCGCCATGCGCGGCCTGGTCGACGGCCGGCGGGTCTGCATCACCGGGGCCGGCGGCACCATCGGCGCCGAGCTCGCGCGCCAGATCGCCGACGGCGGGCCTGCGCACCTCACCCTGCTAGACAGCTCAGAGTACAACCTCTACCGGATCGATCTCGAGCTTGAGGAGGCGCATCCGGAGCTTCCGCGCAGCGCCGTGCTCGGTGACTTGCGCGACCCGGGCAGCATCGCAGCGACCTTCTCTAGCGCGCGCCCGGAGCTGGTGTTTCATGCGGCGGCGCTCAAGCACGTCCACATGGTCGAGACCAATCCCAACGAAGGCGCGCTGACCAATGCGGTGGGCACCCGCAATGTCGCCGATGCCTGCATTGTCTTTGGTGCCCGGTTGATGGTGCTGGTCTCGACCGACAAGTCGGTCGCCCCCACCAGCGTCATGGGCGCGACGAAGCATATCGCCGAAAACTATTGCCAGGCGCTCGCGGGCGCGCCGGCGGCCGGGGGCTTGCGGCTGGTGACGGTGCGCTTCGGCAATGTGATCGGCTCATCCGGCTCGGTGGTGCCGCGCTTCCAGCGACAGATTGCCGCCGGCGGGCCTGTGACCGTCACCGACCCCGACGCGGCGCGCTACTTCATGACGGCGCGGGAAGCGGTGCAGCTCCTGCTTCAGGCGTCGGCGCTCGGTGCAAGCGAAGAAAGCGGTGGCATCTACGTGCTCGACATGGGCAAGCCCATCAAAATCGTCGACTTGGCGCGGCGGATGATCCGTCTCGCGGGCCTTACGCCGGACAGGGATATCGAGATCGTCTACACCGGACTGCGCCCGGGCGAGAAGAGGGACGAGACACTGTTCAATCAAGGCGAACCCATGCTCGTAACCGGGACGCCGGGCATTTTCAGGGCCCGCTCGCGCCCTGCCGATCTAGCCCTCATGCGGCGCCGGCTCGACCAGCTCGCGGCTGCCGCGCACGACCGGCGCACGGCGGATGCGCTGGCGCTGGTGGCGACGCTGGTGCCCGAGTATGAGCCGAGCGAGAGCGCTCTCTCAACCGTCTCGGCGAACGCCAGCCTCGCGCTATAGCCGGCCGCGACGCCGCATCAGGGGGTAGCTCGATGTCCGACACGCCAGGCCGGCCCATTGCACGCGCGCTCGTCTCCGTCTCCGACAAGACCGGCCTCGAAGAATTCGCGTCCTCGCTCGTGCGCCACGGCGTCGCTATCTTGTCCACCGGTGGCACGGCACGGATCTTGCGGGAGGCCGGCATCGCCGTCACCGATGTCTCGGACCACACCGGCTTTCCAGAGATCATGGACGGCCGGGTGAAAACCCTGCACCCGACGATCCACGGTGGGATTCTCGCCCGCAGGGACGATGCAGGCCATCGCGCGGCCATGGAGGCGCATGGCATCGCGGGGATCGATCTGGTCGTGGTCAACCTTTACCCCTTCGAGGAGGCAGTGCAGGGCGGCGGCGCGATCGACGCCTGCATCGAGACCATCGACATCGGCGGCCCGGCGATGATCCGGGCGGCGGCCAAGAACCACGAGGACGTGACCGTGGTGGTGCAGCCCTCGGACTACGCCGCAGTGGTCGAGGACTTGGAGAGCCTGGGCGGCGCCACCAGCCTAGGCTTGCGCCGGCGCCTTGCGGCGACCGCATTCGCGCGCACTGCCGCCTACGACGCCACCATCGCGCGCCGGCTCGCGGCCGAAGCCGATATTGACCCGCTGCCTCCTCGCTTCGTGTTCGGCGGCTCGCGAAGCAGGGTGCTGCGCTACGGTGAGAACCCCCACCAGAGCGCGGCTCTTTACGTCGATCCAACGGCACCGCCCGGCGTGGCGCAGGCCGAGCTCATCCAGGGCAAAGCGCCGAGCTATAACAACCTGGCCGATGCCGACGCGGCTTATGGGCTGGTGCGCGAGTTTGGCCCTCCCGCGATCGCCATCATCAAGCACGGCAACCCCTGCGGCGTCGGCCTGGGCGGCACCCTCGTCGCGGCCTACGAGAAGGCCAGAACGTGCGATCCGGTGAGCGCCTTCGGCGGCGTGGTCGCGGCAAACCGACCGCTCGACGGAACAACAGCGCGCGCCGTCGCCGGCCTCTTTACTGAGGTCGTGGTGGCGCCCGGGGCTGACGAGGAAGCGCGCGACGTGCTCGCGGCCAAGGCCGACCTACGCCTCCTCCTGACCGGTGCCGGCGACGACGTGAGCAGCGAACGGCTGATGGTCCGCACCCTCGACGACGGCTTCCTAGTACAAACCGTGGACACGGCGCGGGTTGGGGAAACGGCGCTCAAGACCGTGACCGAGCGCGCGCCGACGGAACAGGAACGCGCGGACCTCCTCTTCGCCTTCACGGTCGCCAAGCACGTGAAGTCCAACGCCATCGTCTACGCCAAGGACGGTGCGACGGTTGGCATCGGTGCAGGCCAGATGAGCCGCGTCGACTCCTCCCGGATCGCGGCGCAGAAGGCGGCGGACGCGTCCGCCGCCGCCGGCGAAGCCCGGTCGCGTGCGGATGGCTGCGTGGTCGCCTCCGATGCGTTCTTCCCCTTTGCGGACGGGCTGCTGGCTGCTGCGGCAGCCGGCGCCACCGCCGTGATTCAGCCGGGCGGCTCGAAACGGGATGACGAGGTGATCGCGGCAGCGGACGAGCAGGGCCTCGCCATGGTCTTCACCGGCCTCCGTCACTTCCGCCATTAGGGAGGCACGCCGATGATCGTCGTCTTCGGCTCGCTCAACGCCGATCTCGTCTTCAGCGTCGATGCCCTGCCGCACGCGGGCGAGACGGTGCTCTGCCCCGGCCATCGCGCCGTGGCCGGCGGCAAGGGTCTAAACCAAGCAGTGGCCGCTGCCCAAGCGGCGACGGAACCAACCGCCTCGGTGCAGATGGTCGGCCGTGTCGGCCCCGACGGCTTCGCCCCGCTCGCGCTGCAGGCCCTGAAGGACGCCGGCGTTGGGATCGAGGCGATCACCGAGAGTGCGCTGCCGACCGGCTGCGCCGCGGTGATCGTGGATCGCGTGGGCGAGAACCAGATCACTGTGGCGAGCGGCGCCAACACGGACCTGCCGCCGGAGGCACTGCCGGACGACTGGCTCGGGCCCGAGACCGTGCTCGTCTTGCAGATGGAGGTCCCGCTCGAATCCAATTGGGCGGTGGTCGAGCGGGCCAAGGCGCAGGACGCGCGCGCGGTGCTCAATCTGGCCCCGGCAAAGCCGGTGCCGGCCGAACTTCTTCCCGCTTTCGACCTCGTGGTGTTCAACGAAGTCGAGGCCGAGATGCTCGCCCGCGCGCGAGCGCTCGATGCCGTCGCGGGCGAGGACGCGGCTCGCGCCATCGCCGCGCGCTACGGCGTGACCACGGTGGTCAGCCTGGGCAGCGCCGGCGCCGCCGCCTTCACACCCGATGAGGCCTGGCGCTGCGGCGCGCTCGCGATCGAGCCCGTGGACACGGTGGGAGCGGGCGATGCCTTCGTCGCCGGTCTCGCGCTCGGGCTCGAAGCAGGGACGACGCTGCCCGCGATGCTGCACCGCGCAAGCGTCATGGGCGGCCTCGCCTGCCTGCGTGAGGGCGCGGCGCCCGCGATGCCGACTGCTGCAGAGATCGAGGCCCGGCTCGGCGACCTTCCGCCCGCCGAGCCTATGGCGCTATGACGGGGACGCCTCGGCTGCGCGCTCCGGGAACAGCGTCAGCAGTCCCTTCTCGGAGGCCTCGCACACCCCGCGATCGGTGATCAGCGCGGTCACGAGCCGCGCAGGTGTCACGTCGAAGGCGTAGTTGGCGGCACGGCTGCCAGGGGGCGTCAGCGACACCGTCGTTTCCTGCCCCGCCTCGTCGCGCCCGGTGATCGTCAGCACCTCGTCCTCGTCCCGCTGCTCGATGGGGGTGTCGGCGCCGTCCTCCAAGGACCAGTCGATGGTCGGATGGGGCAGTGCCACATAGAAGGGGACGTCGTTGTCGCTGGCTGCCAGCGCCTTCAGATAGGTGCCGATCTTGTTGCAGACATCGCCGCGGGCAGTCGTGCGGTCCGTGCCGGTGATGCAGAGGTCGACCATTCCCTGCTGCATCAGGTGGCCGCCGGCGTTGTCTACGATCAGGGTGTGCGGCACCCCGTGGCGCGCAAGCTCCCACGCGGTGAGAGCGGAGCCCTGGTTGCGCGGCCTGGTCTCGTCCACCCAGACATGGACCGAGATGCCTTTGTCGTGGGCCATGTAGAGCGGTGCCAGCGCCGTGCCCCAGTCGACCGTGGCGAGCCAGCCGGCGTTGCAATGGGTGAGCACGTTGACCGGGCCGTCCTTGCCTTCCGCCGCCGCCTCCACCAGCGCGAGCCCGTTCTCCCCGATCGCCTGGTTTATGGCGACGTCTTCGTCGCAGATTTCGCCCGCCCGCAGGTAGGCCGCGGCGGCGCGCTCCTCGGCAGCCAACGGGCGGAGCCGGCGGCCGAGGTCCTCCAGTGCCCAGCGCAGGTTGGCCGCTGTCGGCCGGGTCCAGGCCAGGAGCGTGATTGCGTTCTCCAGGTTCGCATCGCTTGGATCTTCAGAGAGCGCGAGGGCCACGCCATAAGCCGCCGTCGCGCCGATCAGCGGTGCGCCGCGCACCACCATCGTGCTGATGGCGTGCGCCGCGTCTTCCACGGTTTCGAGCCGGCGCGTCCCGAATTTGTGCGGAAGCCGCGTCTGGTCGATGACGACGACAGTGCGGCCGTCCCCGTCCAACCAAATACTCCGGTAGAGCCGGCCGTCGATTTTCATTTGCCACCACCCGCCTTGGTCATCATGTCGTATCGTACCCGATCGTGAGCCTCCACCGGGTCCACGCCCTGGCGCACGGCCTCGATTATACCTTCCTCGATGTTTTTGAAGAGCGTCGCGTGCTCCAGCACCTCGGCCGCGCTGGCACGGGGAACGACGCAGACCCCGTTCTCGTCGGCAACGATGAAGTCACCGCGGTCGACCGGCACGCCGCCCAGGCGCACGGAAATACCATAGCCGGCGCAGGCGCAGCGATTGCGGATCGACTGCTGGATGAAGCCCCGGCCGTAGACCGGTAGGTTGAGCGCCTTGTACTCGTCGATGTCGCGGGTGACGCCGTCGATCACCGTACCGACGAGACCGAAGTGCCGGGTGGTGAAGCCGGCAACACCGCCGTAGCTGTTCACGTCCATGCGCCCGCCCTGGTCGATCACCAGAACGTCGCCGGGATTGCCCAGCTTCACCGCCTCCAGCGTGCCGAGCACCGGCGATTCCTCCGCTTCGCCGACCGGCACCAGCTTCAGCGTCGCGGCGGGACCCACGATCTTGGCGCAGCTGTCCCACAGGGGACCGATGCCGTGCGGCGCGCCGGCAATCCCAGCCCGGTCGAGACCGTCCGACACGTTGGCGGTGGAAAGCCTTCGGTAACCCTCGACCAGCTCCCTGAGGTCGGCTGCCATGGTTGCTCCCGCTACGAGCTCTGCAGCGTCTCGAAGCCCGTTTCCTTGGCCCGGACCAGCGCCGAGACAAGCGTGTTGTAGGGCGCTTCCAGGCCGAGCGCCAGAGCCTCCGGCGGGATCGCGCCGTTGATCGCGTCGATCTCCGAGCGGCGGCCGGCCAGGTGGTCCAGCAGCATCGAGGGGCGCGCGCCGGGAATCTTGGCGCCGAAGTCGTGCACGTAGGCGACCGGGTCGTCGAAATCGAGCCGGATGCCCTTGGCGCGGGCCACTTGATAGGCCTCCGCAGCGCAGCCCGAGGCGATAGGCCAGGCGTCGGCGTCCGCCATGATCTCGCCCACGGTCAGCCCCGTGAGCGTCGCGGTCCCGCTGTAGCAGACGTTGCAGATGAGCTTCTCCCAGACGAGCTGGTCGATGTCGTCGAAGCATTTGACCGTGAAACCCGACTCTCGCCAGAGCGCGGCGATGCGCTCGAGCCTGGGCGTCACCGCGCCATGCGCTTCGCCGAGGCGCACCAGCTCCATGCCGTTATGATGAGCGTGGCCCGGCGCCTTGATAGACGCGCCGAAGCCACCCACCACGCCGACCATCACGCGCTCATCGCCCATAATGCGGGCCACCTTCGCGGCGCTGCCAAGGCCGTTCTGGATGGTCAACACCGGAGTCTCCGGGCCTAGCAGGACGCGCGCGCCGGCGGCGGCGGCCTCCACCTGCGGCGCCTTGGTCGCGACGATGACGAGGTCGCAGAGGCCGACGGCCGCGGGGTCCCTGGTCGCACCGAGCGTTACAGTGCGATCGCCGCTCGCGCCTTCGAGACGGAGCCCGTTGGCGGCGATGGCATCGACATGTGCCTGCCAAGTGTCGATCGCCCAGACCTCGTTGCCGGCATCGGCCATGAGCGCCGCGTAGACGCAGCCCATGGCGCCGGCGCCGACGATTCCGATCTTCATGGCTCGATGCTCCGTTGGTTTCGTGTGCCGGCGGGAGCGCCCGACGGCGGGCCGATGCGCGCGCCGTGCTCCTGGCAGGACGCTTCGGCCAGCGCGACGAAAGGCTCGGTCACGTCGTCCGGTGCGAGCAGCTTGCTCGGATCCTCGCCCGGATAGGCGCGGCGGCGGAGCTCCGTTGCAACCGGGCCTGGGTCGAGCAGGTTGACCCGGAGCGGGCTGCGCCGGGCTTCCGCCGCGTAGCAGCGGACAAGCGCCTCCAACCCGGCCTTGCTCGCCGCATAGGGGCCCCAGAACGCGGGCGCGGTCTCGGCCGCGGCGGCGGTGACGAAGATCGCCCGGCCCGCGGGCGAGGCGCGAAGGAGCGGGTCGAGGCTGCGGATCAGGCGCCAATTGGCACCGAGGTTGAGGGCGAGCGTCTGCTCCCAGTCCTCGGGCGCGTAGTGCCCCACCGGGCTCAGCTGCCCCAGCGTGCCCGCGTTGGCGACAAGGATATCGAGGCGGCCGAAACGCTCGGCCAGCGCGCCGCCCAGCCGGTCGATCTGCTCGCCCTCGCGCAGGTCCATCGGCACCAGCGTGGCAGGCTCGCCCGATGCGCGCTGCACGGCGTCGTCCACCTCTTCCAGCCCGCCGGTGGTGCGGGCGACGAGGACGAGCCTGGCGCCTTCGACGGCAAAGCGGCGGGCGACGGCCGCGCCGATGCCGCGCGAGGCGCCGGTCACGAGCGCGATCCGCCCTTCGAGGCGCGGCGGCGCCACGGCGGCGCCTACCCTGAATCCGCCAGCAGGGAGAGCTGCGCCGGCGGCTCGCCAACCTGTCGATCGAAAAGCGGGATCGGGTAGTCGCCAGAAAAGCAGGCGTCGCAGTAGCGCGGGCGCGCCGGGTCGCGCCCCGGCTCGCCCATGGCCCGGTAGAGCCCGTCGATCGTGAGGAAGGCGAGGCTGTCGACACCGATGGAGCGCGCCATGGCGTCCACGTCGTGACGCGCGGCGAGCAGCTTTTCGCGCGCCGGCGTATCGACGCCGTAAAAGCAGGAATGGGCGGTCGGCGGGCTTGCGATCCGCATGTGGACCGTCGCCGCGCCCGCCGCGCGTACCATCTCCACGATCTTGGTGGAGGTGGTGCCGCGCACGATGCTGTCGTCGACGAGCACCACCCGCCTGCCCTCGATGACGCTGCGGTTGGCGTTGTGCTTGAGCTTGACGCCGAGGTGCCTGATCCGGTCGGTGGGCTCAATGAAGGTGCGCCCGACGTAGTGGTTACGAATGATGCCGAGCTCGAAGGGGAGGCCGGCCTCGGCGGCGTAGCCGATCGCCGCCGGCACGCCGGAATCCGGCACCGGCACCACCACGTCCGCCGGTGCCGGCGCCTCGCGGGCGAGCTCGGCGCCGATGCGCTGCCTGGCCTCGTAGACGCCGATCCCTTCGGAGACGCTGTCGGGCCGCGCGAAGTAGATGTACTCGAAGACGCAAAAGCGCTGCCCGGTGGGGCGGAACGGCTTGATGCTTTCTACGCCCGCCTTCGAGACGATGACCAGCTCGCCCGGCTCGATGTCACGCACGAACTCGGCGCCGATGATGTCGAAGGCCACCGTCTCCGATGCGAGAATTATGGCGCCGTCGAGTTGGCCCAGCACCAGCGGGCGCACGCCGTAGGGGTCGCGCACCCCGATCATCGAGTCCTTGGTCAGCGCCACCAGCGAATAGGCCCCGCGCACCCGGCCCAGCGCCTCGATCATGCGCTCCACCACGCGCGGACGTCGGCTAATGGCGATCAGGTGGACGATCACCTCGGTGTCTGAGGTGGACTGGAAGATGCAGCCGCGGGAGACGAGATCGGCGCGCAGCGAGAGCGCGTTGGTGAGGTTGCCGTTGTGCGCAATGCTGAGCCCACCGAAAGCGAGGTCGGCGAAGAGCGGCTGGATGTTTCGAACCTCGGGCGCGCCCTGGGTGGAATAGCGGTTGTGGCCAATCGCGGCGCGACCCTCCAGCGCGTCGATCACCTCGCCCGAAGAGAAGATGTCGCCGACCCGGCCGAGCGCCCGGTGCGAGTGGAAGAGCGTGCCGTCGGTGCTAACGATGCCTGCCGATTCCTGCCCCCGGTGCTGCAGCGCGTGCAGGCCGAGCGCAGCATGGGCCGCGGCGTCGGGGTGCCCGAAGATGCCGAAGACCCCGCACTCTTCCCGCAGCTTGTCGTCTTCGGCCGCGCCGCCCACCCAGGGTGCCGCCATCACTCGACGCTTTCGCTCAGGCCGTCGAGCTGATTCCGCTCGCGGTCGCTGTAGCCGGTCTCGCCGTCCTCTTCGCTTCGCTCGGCAGGCACGGGCTCGGTCAGCTCCTTCACGCTTCGCTCGCGGCCATCCTCGAAGGTCTCCTCGATGTGCCGGGTGCCTTCCTGGGCGACCTCTTCGGGGACCACCTCGCGCAACGCGGCGACGCCCTGCTTGATATACGGCAAGGTCCTGGCCTCGTCGACCCAAGGGGGCCAGTCGCTTTGGGGCACCACCGAGCCGAACAGCATGTAGGCGATGCAAACCAGCGCCGCGCCGCGCAGGATGCCGAAGATGAACCCGAGAGTGCGGTCCAGCGCCCCGCCGCGGCTCCGCTGAATGCGTCCGGAGATGATCTGGTTGATGATCGTGAGGATCACCAGCACGACGACGAAGACCGCGACGCCTGCAACCACATCCGCGATCAACATAGAGTCAGGGATCAGGTCGCGGGCGATGGGCCTTGTGTGGGGGAAGGCGAAGAAGGTCGCAATGCCCGCGCCGACCCAGGCGCCGATGCCCAGAATCTCCCGCGCGGCGCCTCGGCCGAACGCGAGCAGCGCCGAAACAATGATGATCAGCGCCACCAGAATGTCGATCAGGTTGACCGGCAGGTCTTCCATTGTCTCGCGATCGTCAGGCCATGGGCGTCGTTGGGGGGAAGAGCGCCACAAGGTCGCGAACATGGGTGAGCTGCCGAACCGTGATTCCCTGACCCTCTCCCTCGCCTCCCTTCGCGCGATCCGGCACGGGCGCGAGCGCATGGGTAAAGCCGAGCTTCGCGGCCTCCTTGAGGCGCGCCTCGCCCTGGCTCACAGGCCGGACCTCGCCGGCGAGGCCCACTTCGCCGAAGATGACCGCGCCGTGGTCGAGCGCGCGGTCGGCCGCCGATGAGGCGAGTGCGGCGGCAACCGCAAGGTCTGCCGCGGGCTCGGTGATGCGGAGGCCGCCGGCGACGTTGAGATAGACGTCGCAGACACTGAGCCGGAGCCCCGCGCGGGCCTCCAGCACAGCGAGCACCATGGCGAGCCGTCCGGCATCCCAGCCCACCACCGTGCGCCGCGGCGAGCCCGCCGGCCCCGGCGCCACAAGGGCCTGAATCTCGACCAGGACGGGCCGCGAGCCTTCGACGCCGGCGAATACCGCAGCGCCTGGCACTGGGCCGCGCTCGGGATCGACGAACAGGCTCGACGGATTGGGAATCTCCACGAGGCCGCGGTCGGTCATCTCGAAGACGCCGATCTCGTCGGTCGGCCCGAAGCGGTTCTTGATGGCGCGCACGATGCGGAACTGGTGGCCGCGCTCGCCCTCGAAATAGAGCACGCAGTCGACCATGTGCTCGAGCACGCGGGGGCCCGCGATCTGCCCTTCCTTGGTGACGTGTCCGACGAGCACCAGGACGGTGCCGGTGCGTTTGGCGAGCCGGATCAGCTCCTGGGCGGAGCCCCGCACCTGGGCCACCGTCCCCGGTGCCGAATCCAGGGTGTCGAGATACATGGTCTGGATCGAATCGATCACCACCATGTCGGGCGGCGTCTCGTCCTCCACGCTCGTCGCGATGTCGCGTACGTCGATGGCCGCAGCCAGCCCAACCGGCGCGTCGGCGAGGCCGAGCCGGGCGGCGCGCATGCGGATCTGCTCCAGGCCCTCTTCGCCCGAGATGTAGGCGATCCGCCCGCCGCGCCCGGCCAGGGCTGCTGCCGCCTGCAGCAGGAGCGTCGACTTGCCGATGCCCGGATCGCCCGCCAGCAGGACCACCGATCCCGGCACGAAGCCGCCGCCCACGACCCGGTCGATCTCGCCAATCCCGCAGGGCCGCCGGGCGAGCACGCCGCCGGGCCCGTCGAGGGGCAGGAAATCGATGACCCGGCCCTTGCCGCCGCCCAGGCCGCGCGGAGGTGCAGTGCGCGGCAGCTCTTCGGAGATGCTGTTCCAGGCGCCGCAGGCGTCGCAGCGGCCGGCCCAGCGTGACCGGGCGGCGCCGCAGTCGCTGCAGACGAAGCGCTTCTCCGCCCGTGCCATGAGTATTCTTATTCGCTCCGCAGTGTCGGCGGCGTGCGCCGCTCAGTCGGCCCCGGCATGGGCGACCGCGAGCTGAATCGGGCCTTCCGCCCGGCCGTTGATGAATTGCTCGACATGCGCGTTCCCGCTGCTGTCGATCTCGGCGGCGGGCCCCTGCCAGATGATCGTGCCGTCGTGGATCATGGCGATCCGGTCGGCGATCTTGCGTGCGCTCCTCATGTCGTGGGTGATGGTGAGCGCGGTCGCGCCGAGCTCGTGCGTGCAGGCGACGATGAGGTCGTCGATGACGTCGGCCATGATCGGGTCGAGCCCTGTTGTGGGCTCGTCGAAGAGGATGATCTCGGGCTTCGTGGCGATGGCGCGGGCGAGCCCGACCCGCTTGCGCATCCCGCCGGAGAGCGCGGCGGGGTAGAGATCGGCCGAGTCCGCGTCGAGGCCCACTTGGGCGAGCGTCTCGATGGCGACCCCGCGTGCCTGCCCGCGAGGCATGCCCTGCGCCTGGATCAGGCCGAAGGCGACGTTCTCCCACACCGAGAGGCTGTCGAAGAGCGCTGCGTTCTGGAACAGCATGCCGATCTTGCGCATGGCGTCTTCGCGCGCCGTGCGGTTGCGGGAGAGCTCCTCGCCGTCGATGGTCACGCTGCCCGCATCGGGGCGTAGCAGGCCGAGCAGGCACTTGAGCATGACCGACTTGCCGACGCCGGAGCAGCCGATCACAACCACCGATTCCCCGGTGCCGACCTCGAGATCGAGGCCGTCGAGCACCACCGCGCCGCCGAACACCTTGCGCAGACCGCGCAGGGCGATCTTGGGCCGGTTCGCGCCCGGGCCGGTACGATCGTTCGCGGGCGCACTCATTGGGCGAAGAACGCTTCGGTAATGATGTAGTTGAAGATCAGCACCAGGATCGCGCCGGTCACCACGGCGTTGGTGGTGGCCTTGCCCACACCCTGGGCGCCGCCCTTTGAGTGGAAGCCGTGGTAGCAGCCCATCAGGGCGATCAGGTAGCCGAAGACGGCCGCCTTCACGAGACCTGAGGCCACGTCCATGACTTCCAGGTATTCGAGGGTGTTGTTGATGTAGGCGTCCGGGTTGAAGCCGAGCTTGAAGACGCTGACCAGATAGCCGCCGCCGACGCCGATGATGTCGGTGACGAGGACGAGGAAGGGCAGCATCAGAAGGCCGGCGAGGAGACGCGGCACGATCAGGTACTTGTGCGGGTTGGTGGACAGCGTGGTGAGCGCGTCGATCTGCTCGGTGACCCGCATGGTGCCGATCTCCGCCGCCATCGCGGCGCCGACCCGGCCAGCAACCATGAGGCCCGCAAGCACCGGCCCGAGCTCGCGGGTGATCGAGAGCACGACGACGGTCGGGATCGTGCTCTCTGCCGAGAAGCGGGAGAACCCGGTGTAGCTCTGCAGCGCCAGCACCATGCCGGCGAAGAGGCCAGTCAGCCCCACCACCGGCAGGGAATAGAAGCCAATCTCCACCATCTGGCGCAGGAGAAGGCGCGGGTAGAAGGGTGGCCTCGCGCAGTGCGAGGTCGCTTCGAGCGCGAAGAGCGAGAGGCGCCCGACGGCCTCGAACAACGCCAGGACGCCGTGGCCGATCGCCTGTAGCGGATTGCTCTTCACGCAGCGTTCCCGTCGATGACGCCTCCGGGCCGACCCGCCCAGGCCGCGACTCGGCGCCAAGCGCGTGGAACTCTAGTCAACGAGCCGGCTGCCGTAAACGCGATGAGGCCGAACGCCTTTCCCCTGCCCGAGCAGGCCTCGATCCTCAGAAGGGCGGATCGTCCCCCGCCTCATGCATCCTGTCGAGGTTGTCGAATTTGGTCAGCAGGGCATTGAAATAGAGTTCCACCTTGCCGATCGGCCCATGGCGCTGCTTGGCGATGATGACCTCGGCCTTGTTGTGGACCTTGTCCATCTTCTCCTGCCACTCGGCGTGGTCGGCGGTGCCCTCTTCCGGCTCCTTGCGCCCGAGGTAGTACTGCTCGCGGTAGATGAACATGACCACGTCCGCGTCCTGCTCAATGGAGCCCGACTCGCGCAGGTCGGCGAGCTGGGGCCGCTTGTCGTCGCGCTGCTCCACGGCGCGGCTGAGCTGCGCTACCGCGAGCACCGGCAGGTCGAGGTCCTTGGCGAGCGCCTTGAGGCCCTGGGTCACCTCCGAGACCTCCTGGACGCGGTTGTTGAGTCGCATGCTGGTGGTCGGGCGCAGGAGCTGCAGGTAGTCGACCACGATCATCGAGACGCTGTGGCGGCGCTTGAGGCGGCGGGCGCGGGCGCGCAGGCCCGCGATGGTGAGCGCGGGCGAATCGTCGATGAAGAGCGGCAGTGCCTCCATCGCCTGGCTGGCGCGGACAATCCTGACGAAGTCGGCGTCGCGCACCTCGCCGCGCCTGAGCTTGTCGGACGAGATTTCGGTCTGCTCGGCGAGAATCCGTGTCGCGAGCTGCTCGGCCGACATTTCGAGGGAGAAGAAGGCGACCCTGGCGCCGTCCGGCGGCTTCGTGCCGTCCGGCCCCTCCCCGCCGGCACTGAAGCGCGTTGCGGCGTTGAAGGCGATGTTGGTTGCGAGCGCCGTCTTCCCCATGCCGGGGCGGCCGGCCAGGATGATCAGGTCGGAGGCATGCAGTCCGCCCAGCAGGCGGTCGAGATCGACGAAGCCGGTCGGCGCGCCGGTGAGAGGCCTGTCGCGCTTGTAGGCCTGCTCGATCATCTCGACCGCGCTCGCGAGCGGTGCGGCGAATTGCTGCCCGCCCGGGTCGACCCGGCCCTCTTCGGCAAGCTGGTAGAGCCTGTGCTCCGCCCCCTCGATCTGCTCCGACGCCGGCTGGTCGAGCGGCCCGTCGTAGGCGTCGTTCACCACCTCCTCGCCGATGGTAACCAGCGCCCTGCGCAGTGCCAGGTCGTGGATCGCGCGCCCATAGTGCTCGGCGTTGATTACCGTCACCGCGGAGCCCGCGAGGCGGGCCAGATACTGCCCGCCGCCGGCCTCCTCCAGCGCCTCGTCGCGCTCGAAATAGTGCTTGAGGGTCACGGGGTTCGCGATCTGCCCGCGCTCGACCATGCGGAGCACGGCGTCGTAGATGCGGCCATGCACCGGCAGGAAGAAGTGCTCCGGCAACAGGAACGCGCTGACCAGGCTGGCGGCTTCGTTGTTGACCAGCAGCGCGCCCAACAGCGCCTGCTCGGCTTCGAGGTTGCTCGGTGGGGAGCGGTAGCTCGGTGTCTCGGTAGTTGCTTCCTGTAGAGGGACTCGAGTGGCCATGCCCGCACTATGACATGTGCGTGACGGACGGCTCTACACGGCTCCGCACGTGAAAACTGAGGATATCGTGGAAATTCTTTGCGCGCTTTCCTTATCCACAGGCTGATGGATACGGGCGAAACTCGCTCGATTCCCGCCCACTCTGCCGATTGGGCTGTGAACAACACTGTGGATAGTAGATCGAGACTGGCCCACGGACTCACGCGGCGTGGGCGCGCTCCCAGTCCACCATGTAGTCGCGGGTCAGCGGCGCCGCGTCCTGGCGCCGGGCGAGCTGGATTTGGGCCACCATGTGGTCCTGATGACGGAACGCTGCCTCGGACCCGGCAAGGTAGAACTCCCACATCCGGCAGAAGCGCTCGTCGTAGACCTTCTTCACCCGCTCACGGTTCGCCTGGAAGTTGCGCGACCAGTGCTTGAGCGTGTCGGCGTAGTGCAGGCGCAGCATCTCCACGTCGAGGGATTTCAGACCCGTCTGCTCCAGCGCGGCGAACACCTCGGAGAGCGAGGGGCAATAGCCGCCGGGGAAGATGTACTTGCGCAGCCACGGATTGGTGACGCTCGGCCCGTCCCAGCGGGCGATGGTGTGGAGCAGGGCGACGCCATCCTCCTTGAGCAGTCGCTCCACCTTGCTGAAGAACTCGAGGTAGTGCTTGACGCCCACGTGCTCGAACATGCCGACCGAGACGATCCGGTCGTAGGTGCCGGTGTCCTCGCGATAGTCGCGCAGATGAAAGGCCACGCGATCTTGGATGCCGAGATCCTTGGCACGCGCTGAGGCGTGGGCCAGCTGCTCGCGCGAAAGCGTGAGCCCGGTCACGGAAGCCCCGGTCTCCTTGTGCAGGTAGATGCCGAGCCCGCCCCAGCCGGAGCCGATGTCGAGCACGCTAAGGCCGGGCCGGTCGAGCAGAAGCTTCGACGCGAGGTGGCGCTTCTTGGCATGCTGGGCCTGCTCCAGCGAGTGATTGGGCGTGTCGAAGTAGGCGCAGGAATACTGCCGGTCCGGGTCGAGGAAGAGGTCGTAGAGGTCGTCCGAGAGATCGTAGTGATGGGCGACGTTCTGCCGGGCGCGGCCGATTGGGTTGTGCTGCTGCAGCGGGCGGACCCATTGGGCGAGCCAGTTGCGCGCCTTGATTACGGCGTTCTCGTCGAGAAGATGGATGTTCGCGCCGACCAGGTGCAGGAAATCACGGATGGTCGCGTCGTCTTCCACCGTCAGCGTGCCGTCCATGTAGGCTTCGCCGACGACGAGGCGCGGGTTCAACAAGAGCCTCCAGTGGAGCGAGCGGTCGTGCAGCCGGATTGTGACGGTGTCCCCCGGCTCGCCTGCGAAGGTGTGGAGCTTGCCCCGCGCATCCACCACGCGAAGCGTGCCCCGCTTCATCAAAGTCCTGAGCAGGGGCGCAACCAGCATGGCGGAAAGCCTCGATTCTAGGATCTAGGTGCTGGAGGAACCTTCGTCCTGCGGTCCGTCTGCGCCGCCGTCCGCTTCGGTTTCAGCGGCCGCGTCGGTCCCAGCCTCGGTATCTTCTGCAGTGGCTGCTGCCTCGGGCGCGTCATCAGCTACAGCCGACTCTTGCGCGGCGGCGTCCGCGGTCCCCTCAGCCGCTGCATCCTCGTACGCCTCGTCCTCCTGCTCATCCAGGATCGTGCCGCCGCGGGCCTGAATCTCCGCCTCCTCGGGCGAGCGGGCGACGTTGACCTTGACCGTCACCGTCACCTCCGGGTGGAGCGCGATCCGCACGTCGTGGACGCCGAGCGACTTGATCGGGCGGTCGAGCCGCACCTGTTGGCGCCTGACTTCGGCACCACGCTCAGCCATCGCCTCGGCGATATCCCGTGCGCTGACGGAGCCGTAGAGTTGCAGCGTGTCGCTCGCCTGGCGGATGAGGATGATGCTCTCGCCCTCGAGCCGCGTGGCGGCGGAGCCGGCGGCATCGCGCCGATCGCTGTTCAGCTGCTCCAGCGCCTCCCGCTCCCGCTCGAAGCGCTGCATGTTCTCCGGCGTGGCGCGGAGGGCCTTCTTTCGGGGCAGCAGGAAGTTGCGGGCGTAGCCGTCCTTAACCCCGACGATATCGCCCATCCCGCCGAGCTTCTCGATCCTCTCGAGCAAGATGATTTCCATGCCCCTGTTCCCCGCTTGGCGGATCGCCCGGCCTGCAGCACCCCTGCCGGGCGAAGACCGACGATCTCTCTACTTGATGACGTAGGGCAGCAGCGCCAGATGGCGCGCGCGCTTGATGGCGCGTGCGAGCTCCCGCTGCTTCTTGGCCGAAACTGCCGTGATGCGGCTCGGCACGATCTTGCCTCTCTCGGAGAGGAAGCGCTGCAGCAGCTTCACGTCCCGATAGTCGATCTTCGGCGCGTTGGACCCGCTGAAGGGGCAGGACTTCTTGCGGCGAAAGAACGGCCGCCTCGGGAACGAGACCATCGGCACGCCCCCGCCGCCGCGGCCGCCGCCCGGCCCGCCATGGCGCGGTCCTCCGAAGGGATGCTGGCTGCGGCTGCCGCCACCCGGCCCAGGCCGGCTTGCACCGGCGGGCTGCGGGCCGCTTTCGGTCCGTTCGCCTTCAGCCATCGCTCTTCTCCTCGGCACCGCTGTCCGCCGCGCTCTCGCCGCCGCTCGGCGCGTCGCTCACAGGGGGCTCGCTCGCAGCCTCCTTGGCCGCTGCATCGGCAGCCGGCGCGGCGTCCTCGCGCTTCGGGCGCTCGCCACGCTCACCGTCGCCCTCCCGGCGTCGGCCCTCGCCGCCGCGGCTCTCCCACCGTCCACCACGACCGCCACGGCCATCGCGACCGCGCCCGCGCGACTGGGTGAGCGGCGCCGGGTTGGAGTCGTGTTCGTCCACCCGCACCGTCAGGTAGCGGATGACGTCCTCGTTGATGCGCATCGTGCGCTCCATGGCGTCGATCGCTTCCGGCGGCGCAACGATGTTCATAAAGTAGTAGTGGCCCTTGCGGTTCTTCTTGATGCGGTACGCAAGGCTGCGCAGCCCCCAATACTCGGTCTTGGCGATCTCGCCGCCAGCCTCCGTCAGGATCTCGCGGAATTGCTCGGCAAGGCCGTCCACCTGTTGGGACGAGATGTCGGGACGCGCGATAAACGTGCTCTCGTAGAGCGGCATGCGGCGCTGTTCTCCTGAGTGTCGGTCGCGGCGCGTAGCAGGCCGCCCGCCCCGCTCCAACGGGGCGGCAGACCCAGGCGGCGGACTATACATCATCGTTCTTGCATCGCAAGCGGTGCTGCGGCCGGTTCGCTTGACAGGTCTCGGGCTGCGTGGTGAGTAGCGGCGCGCAAGTCAGGCTCGCGGGAGCGCGAAAGTCCCCCGAATGACGACGGCCATCATCTTCCCCGGACAGGGCTCCCAGCAGGTCGGCATGGGCCAGGACCTGCACGACGCCTTCCCGGCTGCACGCGCCGTGTTTCAGGAGGTGGACGAGGCGCTCGGCGAGCCCCTCTCGCAGCTCATGTTCGAAGGTGAAGAGAACGAGCTCACGCTGACGCGGAACGCGCAGCCCGCGCTCTTGGCGGTCTCGATCGCGATAATTCGCGCGCTCGAGGACGAAGGTGCATCGCGGCTGTCCGCTCGCGCAGCCTTCGTCGCCGGACATTCGCTGGGTGAGTACACGGCGCTCGCCGCTGCGGGATGCCTCGCGCTGGGTGATGCGGCGCGCCTGCTGCGCCTGCGGGGCGAAGCCATGCAAGAGGCGGTGCCGGTGGGCGTCGGCGCCATGGCCGCGCTGCTCGGTGTCGATCTAGGGCGGGCCGAGGCACTCGCCCAGGCGGCGGCCGAGGGCGAGGTCTGCGTTATCGGCAACGACAACGCTCCCGGCCAGGTGGTAGTGAGCGGAGCCGCGTCGGCGGTGGAGCGCGCTGTGGCGCTCGCACCAGAGCACGGCATCAAGCGCGCCGTGATGCTGCCGGTGAGCGCTCCCTTTCACTCGCCGCTGCTGGCGCCGGCGGCGGAGACCATGGCGGCGGCGTTCGAGGACATCTCCTTCAATCCGCTGAGCGTCCCGGTGGTCTCCAACGTGACCGCGCGCCCGGTCCACGAGGCTTCCGACGTTCCGGCGCTGCTGGTACGCCAGGTTACGGCGATGGTGCGCTGGCGCGAGAGCGTGCTTCACATGGCGGGCGAGGGCGTGGATACGCTGATCGAGGTCGGCGCCGGCAAGGTGCTCACCGGGCTCGCGCGCCGCATCGACCGGAGCTTGAGCGCGAGCGCAGTCGGAACGGTCGCGGACGTCGAGGCGCTGTTGAAAGGAACGGCGTAGTCGCGGCGGGCGTCAGTAGCAGGGAGTGGCAAGGAATGTTCGATTTGTCGGGAAAGGTGGCGCTGGTGACGGGGGCGTCGGGCGGTATCGGCGGCGCCATCGCCGAGGCCCTGCACCGCCGGGGGGCAGCGGTGGCGCTCTCTGGCCGGCGCGCTGACGCGCTAGAGGCGCTTGCCTCGAAGCTAGGGGAGGGCGCGCAAGCGGTACCGTGCGATCTCGCCGACCGCGACGCCCTCGCGGCGCTGCCCGAGCGGTCGGCGGAGGCGCTGGGGGCGCCCGCCATCCTGGTCCATTGCGGCGGGATCACCCGGGATGGACTCGCGCTCCGCATGAAGGACGAGGACTGGCAGGAGGTGCTGGAGGTCAATCTCAGCGCCGGTTTCGTGCTCGCCCGCGCCTGCCTGCGCGGCATGATCCGCCAGCGCTGGGGGCGGCTCATCTTCATCACCTCGGTGGTGGGGACGACCGGTAACGCCGGGCAGGCGAACTACGCGGCCTCCAAGGCCGGCGTCGCGGGCATGGTGAAGGCGCTCGCCGCCGAGACGGCCGCACGCGGCGTCACCGCCAATTGCGTGGCTCCCGGTTTTATCGAGACGGCGATGACCGATGCATTGGCGGATGCGCAGAAGGAGGCGCTGCTCGGCACGATTCCGGTCGGGCGTTTCGGCGAGGGAAGCGACGTCGCCGCCGCCTGCGTCTACCTCGCGAGCGAGGAGGCCCGCTACGTCACCGGGCAGACGCTCCACGTCAACGGCGGCATGGCGATGATCTAGCCCGCTTGCGGCCGGGCTTGCCGGCGCGGATCGCGAGCACGCCCGCCGCGACGATCAGCACCGCGCCCGCACCCATGAGCCAGTCCACGCCCTCGCCCCAGAACAGCCAGCCGAACGCGGCGGCAAAGACCACCGACGAGTAGATGAAGGTGCCGACCCGGTCGGTCGGCGCGATCAGGCAGCCTTTCGCGAAGAGAACGTGGGCGGCGGTCGAGAACACGCCGAGCATGACCAAGCCCGGCCAGGCTTCCGCCGGCGGCAGGGTCGGGTTCATCAGCACCGGCGTGAGCGTGACCAGAATGCCGATGAGCGCGAAATAGACGGCGATGCGGAACGGGTCCTCGTCGGCCGGCATGCGCCAGATCGCGACGGCGGAGAGCCCGCCGAGCACGCCGGATGCGAGCCCGATCAGGGCCGCATACTGGAAGAACTCCGTTCCCGGCTTGAGGATCAGGGCGACGCCGGCGAAGCCGATCAACACCGCCGCCAGCACCCGGCCATCGAGCGCGAATCGGAACAGCAGAAATCCCAGGACCGGCACGAAGATGGGCGAGCTGAAGTTGAGCAGCACCGCCTCGGCAAGCGGGAGTACGCTAACCGCGTGGTAGTAGCAGAGCAGCGCCGCCACCAGCGCGATCCCCCGCATCGCCATGAGCCCGCGATGCGCCGGGCGCATCGACCGGGGCCAGTGCCTGATGACCCAGGGGGTGAGGATCGCGAGGCTCAGCACGTTGCGCCAGAACAGCACTTCGAAGCTGGAAAGGCTCTCCTCCGCCATCTTGATGCCCATACCGGCGAGGGCGAACATCAACCCGGCGGCGGCCACGAGAACTGCGCCAAGGAGCACCCGCCCGCGTCCAGAACTGGCGCTCGATTCGGTCTGTTGATCGCTCATAGCCGGGTACGTGACGGTGGAATCGGTGCTTCTCTCATGGCTCACAGGCCGGCTTCAGGCTTGAATTTGCGCTCGTACCGGCACCATCTTCCGAGCGTATGGAGGCGTGTGCGCTGTCACGCATCCCTTGGTGATCAAGGGCTCCAGCTGATCCGAGATTTTTCTTACCCCGGCGGCTTCGCAGACATCTGCGGCCCTGAGATCGGCGGATAGGGCGGATCGAGGATTTCCACCCCATAGCCGACGACGCTCCCAGGCTCACTTCCGGCCCCGTCGCGTCGTCCCGCCCGAATCGGATAGAAGGTGTCGCCATCGGGCCAGAGGCCCTCGTTCCATCCACCAGCCCTGGTAGGGAGAACGTGATGGCGACAACGGAGAAGCTACCCTTTTCCTGGCAGGCTGTCGAAGGCCTGCCGGACCTGGATCGCCTGCGTCTGGTGCTCGACACCCTGCCCGACGAGGAGATCGTGGCTGCGCTTGAGGCCGGGCGAGGTCGCGGGCGCAACGACTACCCGGTGCGGTCGATGTGGCGTGCGCTGATCGCGGGCGTGGTGTTCCAGCACGCCTCGATCCAGTCGCTGCTGCGGGAGATGGGCCGCAACCCGGCGCTCCTGGAACTCTGCGGGTTCGACCCGCTGCCTTTCCAGAGCGCGCCCGTGTTGGAGCTTCGCGCAGGTACGAAGGAGCCACCATGCGCGGTGGCGCATCCGGCGCAGGTCCGCTCGACGGTGCCCAGCCACTGGAACTTCTCGCGCTTCCTGCGGCGCGTCGTGCTGCTTGAGAACGAGTGCAGCCTGGTGTCCGCAATGGTCGAGAGCCTGCGCGCGTCGCTCTTCGAAGAGCTGCCCGACTTCGGCCGCCATCTCGGCTACGACGGCAAGGCGATCGAGAGCCACTCGACGGGCCGGGTTGCCGAGGACAAGGGGAAGACCTCCGACCCCGACGCCGACTGGGGCAAGCATGAGACGAGCGGGGTGAACGCCAAGACCGGCGCGATCTGGAAGAAGGTGAAATCATGGTTCGGCTACGGCCTCCACCTGATCGCCGACACCCACTACGAGGTCCCGGTGGCCTTCGAGGTGACGCGGGCGTCGGACTCGGAGGTCAAGATGCTCCCCAAGATGCTGGAGAACCTGTTCGCAAGAGCGCCGGAAATGGTGGAGCGCTGCGACGACTTCAGCGCCGACCGCGGTCTCGACAACGCTCCCCAGAAGAAGTTGCTCTGGGATAAGTGGGCCATTCGGCCGCTGGTCGACACGCGCTTGATGTGGAAGGCCGAGAAGGAGGAGCCGGGCTATGATCCGACGAAGCCGATCACGCGGGCGCTGTTCCCCAACCGCGCCGACGTCGTCGTTCACGACGAGCGCGGCCGCGTGTCCTGCATCTGCCCCCAGACCGGCGAGGTCCGCGCCATGGCCTTCCAGGGCTTCGAGGCCGAGCGCGGCCTCTGCGGCACGCTGAAATACCGCTGCCCGGCGGCGGCCTTCGGCTTCGACTGTGCAGGCAGCAAGGCGTGCCACCGGGCGGGCGGGGTGGAGCCCGGCGAGTACGGCCGCATCGTGCGCATCGATCTCGACAAGAACGACCGGCGCGTCTTCACCCCGACGCCCTGGGGCAGCCCGTCCTGGCGGCGCGGCTACAACCGGCGCTCTGCGATAGAGAGGATCAACAGCCGCCTCGACAACAGCTTCAACTTCGAGACCCACTACATCCGCGGGCTCGCTAAGATGAAGACCCGTGTCGGGCTGGCGCTGGTGGTGATGATGGCGCTGGCCCTTGCGCAGGTGCGGGCCGGCCACGCGGAGCGGATGCGCTCGCTGGTCGGCGCGGTGCCGTACCTCGACACCGGCTGACCGGTTGTCCCACCTCCGACATCGCCGCTCGACCAAGCCGCCTGCCGGCGGATGGCAGACCGCGGCCATCCATGTCACGATGTTCCCGTAGCGTTCCGATCTCGCGTCTAATCGCTGCATTCTGCTCACCCGGCGGGGATCAGGCAGTCGATATCCGGCCGCCAAAGATCAGCGTCACGATGTCGAAATACGCCACAGCGCACATTCCTCGCTTACATCGAGGCGTGTGCGCTGTCACGCATCCCTTGGTGATCAAGGGCTCCAGCTGATCCGAGATTTTTCTTACCCCGGCGGCTTCGCAGACATCTGCGGCCCTGAGATCGGCGGATAGGGCGGATCGAGGATTTCCACCCCATAGCCGACGACGCTCCCAGGCTCACTTCCGGCCCCGTCGCGTCGTCCCGCCCGAATCGGATAGAAGGTGTCGCCATCGGGCCAGAGGCCCTCGTTCCATCCACCAGCCCTGGTAGGGAGAACGTGATGGCGACAACGGAGAAGCTACCCTTTTCCTGGCAGGCTGTCGAAGGCCTGCCGGACCTGGATCGCCTGCGTCTGGTGCTCGACACCCTGCCCGACGAGGAGATCGTGGCTGCGCTTGAGGCCGGGCGAGGTCGCGGGCGCAACGACTACCCGGTGCGGTCGATGTGGCGTGCGCTGATCGCGGGCGTGGTGTTCCAGCACGCCTCGATCCAGTCGCTGCTGCGGGAGATGGGCCGCAACCCGGCGCTCCTGGAACTCTGCGGGTTCGACCCGCTGCCTTTCCAGAGCGCGCCCGTGTTGGAGCTTCGCGCAGGTACGAAGGAGCCACCATGCGCGGTGGCGCATCCGGCGCAGGTCCGCTCGACGGTGCCCAGCCACTGGAACTTCTCGCGCTTCCTGCGGCGCGTCGTGCTGCTTGAGAACGAGTGCAGCCTGGTGTCCGCAATGGTCGAGAGCCTGCGCGCGTCGCTCTTCGAAGAGCTGCCCGACTTCGGCCGCCATCTCGGCTACGACGGCAAGGCGATCGAGAGCCACTCGACGGGCCGGGTTGCCGAGGACAAGGGGAAGACCTCCGACCCCGACGCCGACTGGGGCAAGCATGAGACGAGCGGGGTGAACGCCAAGACCGGCGCGATCTGGAAGAAGGTGAAATCATGGTTCGGCTACGGCCTCCACCTGATCGCCGACACCCACTACGAGGTCCCGGTGGCCTTCGAGGTGACGCGGGCGTCGGACTCGGAGGTCAAGATGCTCCCCAAGATGCTGGAGAACCTGTTCGCAAGAGCGCCGGAAATGGTGGAGCGCTGCGACGACTTCAGCGCCGACCGCGGTCTCGACAACGCTCCCCAGAAGAAGTTGCTCTGGGATAAGTGGGCCATTCGGCCGCTGGTCGACACGCGCTTGATGTGGAAGGCCGAGAAGGAGGAGCCGGGCTATGATCCGACGAAGCCGATCACGCGGGCGCTGTTCCCCAACCGCGCCGACGTCGTCGTTCACGACGAGCGCGGCCGCGTGTCCTGCATCTGCCCCCAGACCGGCGAGGTCCGCGCCATGGCCTTCCAGGGCTTCGAGGCCGAGCGCGGCCTCTGCGGCACGCTGAAATACCGCTGCCCGGCGGCGGCCTTCGGCTTCGACTGTGCAGGCAGCAAGGCGTGCCACCGGGCGGGCGGGGTGGAGCCCGGCGAGTACGGCCGCATCGTGCGCATCGATCTCGACAAGAACGACCGGCGCGTCTTCACCCCGACGCCCTGGGGCAGCCCGTCCTGGCGGCGCGGCTACAACCGGCGCTCTGCGATAGAGAGGATCAACAGCCGCCTCGACAACAGCTTCAACTTCGAGACCCACTACATCCGCGGGCTCGCTAAGATGAAGACCCGTGTCGGGCTGGCGCTGGTGGTGATGATGGCGCTGGCCCTTGCGCAGGTGCGGGCCGGCCACGCGGAGCGGATGCGCTCGCTGGTCGGCGCGGTGCCGTACCTCGACACCGGCTGACCGGTTGTCCCACCTCCGACATCGCCGCTCGACCAAGCCGCCTGCCGGCGGATGGCAGACCGCGGCCATCCATGTCACGATGTTCCCGTAGCGTTCCGATCTCGCGTCTAATCGCTGCATTCTGCTCACCCGGCGGGGATCAGGCAGTCGATATCCGGCCGCCAAAGATCAGCGTCACGATGTCGAAATACGCCACAGCGCACATTCCTCTCGTATGGAGTATCGCCGAAAAATGTGTTACCTAGCGCCGCGTCCGTCCGTCCGCGCGGCACGGTCCGTTTGCGATTCGGGAGCCGCACGGGGCCGCTGTCCGCCGGTTGAGACCGGCGTAGCCGTTCACGCAGTCCGACGAGGGAAGGTTACATGAGCGATAACGATATCGCCGCGCGCGTCAAGAAGATCGTCGTCGATCACCTTGGCATCGAAGAGGAAAAGGTGACCGAGAATGCGAGCTTCATCGACGATCTCGGTGCGGACAGTCTCGATACGGTCGAGCTCGTGATGGCCTTCGAGGAGGAGTTCGGCTGCGAAATACCCGATGACGCCGCCGAGAAGATCCTCACGGTGAAGGACGCCATCGATCACATTGAGCAAATCACCTGACGGGACGGCCAGAGGGGCCGATGGCGCGGACGCGGCCTGCGCGAGACCTCGATAGCTGGAGAGCAGTGAATGCTCACCGCTGACCCGGCGCGCAGAGTGGTGGTCACCGGTGTCGGCATGGTGTCACCGCTGGCGAACGGCGTCCGCCTGAGCTGGGAGCGGCTCGTCGAAGGACGCTCGGGCATCGCGGAAATCGAAGGGTTCGATCCCAGCGATCTGCCGGTCAAGATCGCGGGCGAGATTTCGTCCGGCGATAACGAGGGCGACTTCCGCCCGGCCGACGTCGTATCCACCAAGGACCTGCGCAAGATGGACGATTTCATCGTCTACGCGCTCTGCGCTGCGGTGGAGGCGGTGGAGGACTCGGGCTGGATGCCCGACGACGAGGAGAGCCTGGAGCGGACCGGCGTGATGATCGGCTCCGGCATCGGCGGGCTCAAGACCATCGAAGCGGCGAAGGTCCTGGTCGACGACAAGGGGCCGAGGCGGCTCAGCCCGTTCTTCATCCCGTCGAGCTTGATCAACCTGGCCTCGGGCCATGTCTCGATCCGATACGGCTTTCGCGGGCCCAATCATTCGGTGGTGACGGCATGCTCGACCGGGGCGCATGCGATCGGCGATGCGTCTCACCTCATCCTGCGCGGCGATGCGGACGTCATGGTCGCCGGCGGTGCGGAGGCGGGTGTCTGCCACATCGGCGTCGCCGGCTTCGCGGCGGCGCGCGCGCTCTCCACCAACTTCAACGACACGCCGGAGCGTGCATCCCGCCCCTGGGACGAGGCGCGCGACGGGTTCGTGATGGGCGAAGGCGCAGGCGTGGTCGTGCTGGAGGAGTACCATCACGCGAAGAAGCGGGGCGCACCCATCTACGCCGAGGTCATCGGCTACGGCATGAGCGGCGACGCCCACCACGTGACCGCGCCGGCGCCGGACGGCTCGGGCGGTTATCGCTCCATGGCCCACGCGCTCAAGACCGCTGAGCTCAACACCGACGAGATCGACTACATCAACGCGCACGGCACCTCGACGCCGCTCGGTGACGAAATCGAGTTGGGTGCGGTCAAACAGCTCTTTGGCGAGGACGCCGGGCGCCTCTCGATGTCGTCGACCAAGTCGTCGATCGGGCATCTGCTCGGCGCTGCGGGCAGCGTTGAGCTGATCTTCTCCATCCTCGCCATCAAGGACGGCGTGGTCCCGCCGACGCTCAATCTCGACAGCCCGTCGCCGGGCTGCGATCTCGATCTGGTCCCGCACGAGGCCAAGGAGCGCAAGGTCGAGCGGGCGCTGTCGAACTCCTTCGGGTTCGGCGGTACCAACGCCACGGTCATCGTAGGCCGAGCCACCTAGCGGGTCGGGCGATGAGGCGCGCCCTCCTATGGCCGCTCACGGGCGTGGCGGTTCTGGTGGGCCTCGCCGTCGTCCTGGCGATCGCGGGCTGGCTCTACGTCCACAGTCGATTCGACACGCCGGGGCCAGCACGCGACGAGCGCACCGTGGTCCTGCCCCAAGGGCTGAGTGCCTTCGACATCGCGGACGCGCTTGAGGAAGCAGGCGTCATCGACGATCCGCTGCTCTTCGTCGCGGGCCTCTGGATCGAGGACAAGCAGCACGCGCTCAAGGCCGGCGAGTACGTGTTCGAGGCGCTGGTCACACCGCGCGGCGTGATGGAGAAGCTGGTCGCGGGCAAGACCGTCGTGCACCGCCTGACCGTCGTCGAGGGCATGACCAGCGCCGAGGTCGTGGCCGCGGTCCGCGCAGCACCTGGGCTCGAAGGCGAGATCATGGCGGTGCCGGAGGAAGGCTCGCTCCTGCCCGAAACCTATCACTATGCGCTGGGCGACAACCGCGCCATCCTCATCGAGCGCATGCAGCGGGCCATGGCGCGCCTGGTGGACGAGCTATGGTCGGCGCGCGATCCTGCGGTTGGCCTCGACGAAGCACACGATGCGGTGGTGCTGGCCTCCGTGGTGGAGAAGGAGACCGCTCTCGCCGACGAGATGCCGGTGATCGCCGGTGTCTTCCTCAACCGGCTGAGGCAGAACATGCGGCTTCAGGCCGACCCGACCGTGATCTATGCGCTGACCGGCGGCAAGAAGCCGTTGGGGCGAGCGCTTAGGCGCGCCGACCTTTGGTTCGAGAGCCCCTACAACACTTACCGCAACAAGGGTCTGCCGCCCGGCCCCATCGCCAATCCGGGGCGCGCGGCGCTGACCGCAGTAATGCACCCGGCCGAAACAGACGCCCTCTACTTCGTCGCCGACGGCTCAGGCGGCCATGCGTTCGCGACAACCCTGGATGAGCACAACCGCAACGTGGCGCGCTGGCGCGCGAAGCGGGCCAAGGCACAGAAATAGCGACGGCGGGCCGTCCGGATGGGAGACACGAGCTCCGTTTCCAGCATGACCGGCTTCGCGCGGGCGAGCGGCAGCGATGGCGGGGCCGGCTGGAGCTGGGAGGTCAAGAGCGTCAACGGGCGGGCGCTGGATATCCGCTGCCGCGTGCCGCAGGGGATGGAGCGGCTCGACCCGGCGGTGCGCAGCGCGGTGTCCGCACGGCTTCGGCGCGGCAACGTCACGGTGGGGCTCAGGCTCTCTCAGGCGCCGGAAGCCGCCGCCTTGCGCGTCAACCGGGCCTGGCTCGACGAGCTGATCGTGCTTGCCGCCGAGTATCGTGGGAGGGACGACATCGCGCCGCCGCGCCTCGACGGCATGTTGGCGCTACGCGGAGTCATCGAGGCGGCAGACTCTTCCGAAGACGCCGAAGGCGCCCGGCACGACGGCGCCATGCTGGAGACGCTCGACGTGGCACTCGCGGAGCTGGTGCGCGAGCGGCAGGCCGAGGGAGCCGCGCTCGCGGCCGCGCTCACCGAGCGAATCGAGGAAATCGCGTCGCTCATACGCCAGGCTGAGGCCTTGGCGCCCGCGCGCCAGGAGGCGCTCGGTGCGCGGCTGCGCGAGCAGGTGGCGGCTCTGGTCGGCGCAGGCTCACTTGCGTCCGAAGATCGGCTGGCGACGGAGCTCGCCCTCCTCGCCGTCAAGATCGACGTGACCGAGGAGATCGATCGGCTCAAGTCCCACTGCGCGGCGGCGGAGCGCCACCTGCGGGAGGGAGGCGCGGTCGGGCGCAAGCTCGATTTCCTGGCCCAGGAGTTCAACCGCGAGGCCAATACGCTCTGCTCCAAGGCCTCCGATTCAGCGCTCACGGAGGTCGGCCTCGCGCTCAAGGCCGCCATCGACCAGTTCCGTGAGCAGGCGCAGAACGTCGAGTAGGCGGTGAGCGAATCTAGCGACAATTCGGCTCTCGGGCGCCGCGGCCTCCTGCTGGTGCTGTCATCGCCCTCCGGCGCCGGCAAGACGACCATTACCCGCCGCCTGGTCGAGCTTGAGGGCGCCGGCGTCGAAATCTCTGTCTCGCACACCACGCGGCCCAAGCGGCCGGACGAGATGGACGGGCGCGACTATCACTTCGTCGACGAGGCCGGGTTCGCACGCCTGCGGGAGCGAGGGGCTTTCCTCGAATGCGCGGAGGTGTTCGGCCACTGGTACGGCACCGCTCGCGACCCGGTGGAAAGCGCGCTCGATGCCGGCCGCGATGTCGTGTTCGACATCGACTGGCAGGGCAGCCAGCAGCTTGCCGAGGCGGTGCGGGGCGACCTGGTCCGTATCTTCATCCTGCCGCCGTCGTTGGAGGCGCTGGAGCAGCGACTGAAGCGCCGCGCCCAAGATAGCCCGGCCGTGGTCGCGGACCGCATGAGCCGCGCCGACGACGAAATGAGCCACTACGACGAGTACGACTACGTGGTGGTCAACACCGCGCTCGAACGCTCCGTGGAGGAGGTGCGCGCGGTGCTCCGCGCCGAACGGCTGCGCCGGGGCCGCCTGAAGGGGCTCGACGCGTTCGTGCGCGGACTCACGGCCGGCACGAAGCCGTCCCGGGGCTGACTCGCGCGACTGTACCGCTCACACCGTCGAAGGCATCGGGGACGAGTTCCAGCGCAAGTAGCCGACGGGGATCATCGAGGCCGGAGAGAGTGATCCCGTAGCGGTCCGCGCCCACAAAGCCGAAGCGGCCGAGGAAGCTCGGCGTACCCACTGCGACGACGGCCGTGTGTCTCACCGCGGCGGCCCGTTCGAGTGCGGTTCGGACCAGGAGTCCGCCAATCCCGCGCCGTTCATGAGCCGGATCGACCGCAATCGGCCCCAGCAGAAGCACAGGCTCCGCGTCACCGATCCGCACGGGCCAGTGTCGGATCGTGCCGAGGATTCGACCCTCGGCCTCCGCGACGAAGCAGAGGTCGTGCACGGGCTGGAGACCTTCGCGCAGGCGGTAGGAAGGGCGGGCCAGTCGGTCCGCGCCGAATGCGCGGTCCAGCAGGGCCTCGATGTGCGGGGCGTCCTGCGGCCCCTCGGTGCGAATGGAAGGCATGATGACGTTGCTCTCGACGACGGACGGACGCGATGAAGGTGCCGCCGTGCCGGTGGCGCGGCGGTGTCAGCGGTGTCGTCGTCGCTCGCGAGCAAAACGTGTCATGGGAGGCTGACTAAGGCGTGTCGGACGCATTGGCAAGGAGAATCACAGAGCTTCGGACTGTCGCATCGCCGACCAAGCGCGTGCGAGTGCGCAGAAGTCAGCGACCGAAAGCATCTCGGCCCGCGCTTCAGGTGAGATGCCTGCGCTCCGAAGCAGCGCCAGCGGTTCCGGGGTGAGGCTGCGAAGGGCGCGGCGCAGCATCTTCCTGCGCTGGCCGAATGCCGCGCGGGTCACGGCGTCGAGGGCGTCGGGCTCCGCCGGCGCGAGCGGCGCGGGCCTTGGCACCAAGCGAACCACCGTCGAGACCACACCGGGCGGCGGCACGAAAGCGCGTGGACTCACGTCGAACAGGCGCTCGCAGGTGCAGAGCCACTGCGCACGCACCGAGAGGCCGCCGTAGTCCCGCCCACCGGTCGCGGTAATCCGCGCCGCCACTTCCTTCTGGAACATGAGGGTCATGCTCTCGATCCGCTCGACCCGTTCCAGCCAACGCAACAGGAGCCGTGTGCCGACGTTGTAGGGGAGGTTTGCCACGATTCCGATACGGGCGGGCCCGAGAGTCGCAATGTCGAACTCGAGCGCGTCGCCCTCGACGATCTCGATCCGACCGGGATAGTGCGCCGCGAGCTCACCGAGCGCGGCCACGCAGCGGCGGTCCTTCTCGACTGCAACGACACGGGGCGCGCCGGCGGCCAGCAGCGCCCTGGTCAGCCCGCCCGGCCCCGGCCCTATCTCCAATATGGCGGCCGGGGCAGCAGGCCGGGCCGCCCGGGCGATTCTCCCGCAAAGGCTGGGATCGAGCAGGAAGTGCTGCCCGAGCGCCCGCCTGGGCTGCAGACCGTGACGGGCGATGACGGCGGAGAGCGGCGGCAGCGGGGCGGCGTGTCCCGCTTCTGCGGTGTCCGCCGCATCGGGGGCGCTGCCCGTCAAATTCGTACGTCGATGAACGCCGATCGGTGCAGGTCGCGCACGTAGCGCCGCGCGAGCATCTCGAGCCTGTGCCCCGCGATATCCTGCCGGATCGCCTCCCGATCGAGCCCGGCGGCAGGCGCGTCCGCGAGCACGGTGCGTCGGTCGATCAGCGAGACGATGTAGTAGCCGTCGAACGCCCGCACCGGAGGCGCGATCGAACCCGGTTCCAAGTCCGCAAGCACGGCCTCGATCTCGCGCGGGAGCTGCCCTTCGACCACCCAACCGATGTCGCCGCCGACGGCGGCGGTGGCGCTCTGCGAAAACTGTTGCGCAATCTGGGCGAAGCTGGCGTCGGCATTCAACTGACGGTAGAGGCTCGCTGCGGCGCCCCGAACCTCGGCTTCCCGCGCACTTGAATCGACCGCCAGAAAGATCTCGGCCACGCGGTATTCGGGACGCCCCCGGTTGGCCTCGAGCCGGGCGATTGCCTCGTCGATCTCGCCCTCGCCAACCGAAACCGCCGCACCCAGGCGGCCGCGCACAAGCTTGGACCAGAGGATCTCGGCGCGCAGTTGTTCCGTGACGGAAGCGATGTCCAGTCCCTGGCGCCGCAGAAAGTCATCGAGCCCGCCGGCAGGGATACCGTTGCGTTGCTCGACGGTGCGTCGCGCGTTCGCCAGCTCGGCCCTGCTGGCTCTCACCCTGAGGCGCTCGGCCTCCTGTACCTTCAGTCGTTCGTCGATGAGCGAGCGGAGCACCTGCGGCGCCAGTTGCTGGCGCAGCTCATCGCTCACCTGTAATCGGGACGACACGATGGCGATATCGATGCGCGCCACGAGATCGGGGATCGAGATTGCCTGGTTGTTGACCACGGCGGCGATCCGCACGGCCTCCTGACCGCTCGCCCGGTCGACGGGCGCGATCATGATCGGCAGAAGCCCGAACAGCAGCAGAGCCACGCGCGCGAGCGGCAAGAGCTTCATGGCCGCCTCAGCCGGCGTGCTTCAGATTGACGGTCAAGTGCCATGTCGTGCCCGGCTCTACGTCCCGGTCGCGAGTGAAGGAGCGCGACACGCCCGTGCCGATAACAATACATTCATCTTCATAGAAAAGACCGACTCTCCAATTAATGGAAGTGTTGTCTTCCAGGTCGCGCCGGGCCTCGGCGGAGAGCGTCCAGTTGTCGAACGGCTTCGCAATGAAACCCATGAGCGCCTCTCTACCGCCGACAAAGTCTCCCATCGTGCTTTCCGGCGGCCGGTCCACGTCTGCGAAGCCGAGCCGGGTACGCAGCCACGCCGGACCGGCGGTGAGGTCGATTTCGTTGCGTCTGACGGTGAAGTCACGGTGGTCGAGACGGAACCGCAGGGAAAAATCGAGCCAAGGCGACGGCTGCACGAGGATGCGGCCAACGTAGTCGGACATCTGATCTTCGAGGCCGCTGCCGGCCTCGAACGGCGAATCCTCATCGGCCCGCGCGCTTTGGCCGATCAGCGCTGTCGCACGGCCTCCGCCCGGGCCGTAAAGGCCGAGGCGGACACCGTAATTCACGCGCGGTCCGGTCTCGATACGGTCGAGGCCGGTGTGGCGATTGGTGCTGAACAGGTTGGTGTGATCGAATTCCAAATCCCGGCTGTCTTCGTTGGGAATGTCAGAAGGATTGCCGCCTTTTGGGCTGATCACGCCTTGTACGATGGGTTCGATAAGCTGTCGGTACGGTCCGATCCGCGAGATGAGCGGATAGCGCCATTCGACCGCAAGCTCGGGCACGAAGCGCCCTGCGGCTTCGCTCCTCATGACGCCGTAGGGTCCCCGGTGATCCACCGGAGTATAGGCGTGGTAGAGGTCGCCGCGCAGGCTGGCGTCGATGCGGAAGAGGTGACCGCCCGGCAAGATCGTCGGCCGGTGCCAACCGCCGCTGACCGAGAGCCTTCGCGTGTCTGTTCCGTCCACGCGCTCCAATATCAAGAGATTGGCGTCGAGCGTGGTGTAGCCGCCCGCATAATGGGGCTCGCTCACCAGGTGCGCATCGAGCAGGGGGAGCACGATCGGGCTTTGGTCTCCCTGCCGTCCGGCCCGGAGGTCCTGGAACGAGTAGCCGGCGCCCGACATGTAGCTGCGCCGGTGGAACCGCTCCGCAAACAGGGTCGTGATCAGATCGTCCTTCGACGAGATGCTGTAGCGGCGCAGATAGGTGTCGTCGAGGGCGCGCTCCAAATTGAAGCCCCATCGCCAAGTCTCGTCGATGTCGAAGAGACCATGGCCGAAGACGTGTCCCCGGATTCTGTCACCGTCTTCGTCGGCGGTAAGGGCGCGGGTGATGCTCGCATCGATGGTGAACTGGCCGTCCTGCGTGCGCTCGCGATACTCGCCGGCCAGTACGGCACTTTCTTGGGCGGTGAACCGGGGCGAGAAGGTCACATCCCGATCAGGTGCGAGCGACCAGTAGTAGGGAATCATCACCTCGGCGCCGAGCGCCCTGGAGCTGCTGTAGGACGGGGCCAGGAACCCACTCTGGCGGATCACGCTAGGATCGGGATGACGGAAATAGGGCGTGTACAGGATCGGCAAGCCGAAGAACTCGAGCGATGCGTCGCGGTAGGTGATGGAGTTTTCAACCTGATCGTGGATCACACGCGCTGCCTTGAGCTGCCAGAGCGGTGCCGGCGCGGGATCGTCCGGACATAGTTCGCAAGGCGAATACACCGCCCTTCGCATCACCGTGCGGGTGCCGTCGACGCGTCGGGCGCCGCTTGCAACGAGCCGCGACTGGTCCGTCAACAGGACACTCAGACGGTGAATCACGCCGTCTCTCAAATCGCCGGTAAGCTCGACGGAATCGGCGAATAACACTTCGCCGGTCGGCTCCCGCAGCGCGACATCGCCCGTTGCCGTCACCACATCGTCGCCGCGCCGGTAATGGATGCGGGCGGCACGCAGCACACGATCGGCCTGGGCGACTTCGACATTGCCGGAGGCGATGACCGTATCGGTGGCCTGGTCGTAGATCAGCTCATCGGCGGTTATCAGGAGATCGCCGGTCATCAGGTCGCCGAGATGGGGCGTGGCGTCGGTCTCTTGCGCACGCGCCTCCAGCGAGGAGAGGGCCAGGAGGCACGCGAAAACGAGCGGCGCGAGGGCCTTCGTCATGCCGCCGCTATCCGTCCTCGAGATGGAACAGGCCCGCGACACCGAGCAACGTGAAGATGCCCGCCGGTGTCCATGCAGCTAGAACTGGCGGCAGCTTGCCGGAAAGGCCGAGGGCAAGCACGAGGTCCGAGATGAAGTAGAGGAGAAAGCCCGTAAGCAATCCGGCAAGAACCAGCACCCAAGTGCCTCGCCGCGTGAAACGGAGGGAGAAGGTCGCTGCAATCAAGACCATCGCGCAAAGGAGGAGGGGACCGGAGAGGAGCGAATGCCAATGCAGCCGGTGCTTCACCGAGGAGAAGCCGGAATCGTCCAGCACCTTTATGAAGCCGGGAAGCGCCCAGAATGACAGGGTTTCTGGCGGCGAGAAGCTGTTCTGGATGCGCTCCAAGGTGAGGTCAGTGGGCAAGCGAGCATTCGCGCGATGTCGGGCCGGCTCGTCCGGCGCGCTGAAGAGGGCATCTCGCAGGTTCCAGTACCCGTCCTCCAGTTGGGCCTCGGCGGCGTCGATCCGCCCGACGAACTGATCCTCCTTCGCGTACAGGAAAATGATGGTGTCGTAGAGCGTCATCGTTTCCTGATCGATGCGCTCGGCGTGAACCACCGATTGGCTCTCCGAATCCCCCTGCCTGAGCCAGATTCCGGACTGGGAAAGCTCCATGAGGCTCGATTTTCCGCGCAAGTAGGTCGCGTCCATCTGTTCGAATCGCGATGTCGTGGCCGAGGCGAGCGGGTTGACGACCGTCACGAAGAGGCCGCCCATCAGAGCCGCGATGACAAGCGCTGGCAGCAGGAATTGCCAGACCGAGACACCCGCCGCGCGGGCCACCACGAGCTCGCGGCTCCGCGTCATCTTCGCGAAGGTCACGATGCCGCCGACGAGCACGATGAAGGGCAACGCCTTTTGTGCCATGAACGGGATGTGCAGCGATGCCATCTGGAGAACGGTTTCGATCGTCGCCGTCTTGTCCGGCCCGGAGGCGCGGCGCAGCAGCTCGATCGTGTCGGCGATGAGGATGGTCAACATGACGAGCAGAAACACGAGCGCGACGCTCTGCAGGTAATGCCTGCCCATGTAAAGCGAGAGGGTGGATGAGAGACGCATGCGCCCTGGCCCTACCCGCGCGCGCCGGGCTCAGCCGCCGCACTGCGGCCCCCGAGGACGCGCGGCCAGCGCCGGCGCATCAGGGCCACCGATGCGGCAATCATGAGGACCGGGTTGAGATACATGAGCGGGATGAGATTGCTGTTCTTGGCGGTCGCGTTGACCAGGAAGAGGGCCACGGCTTCGAGCATGACCCCGGCTGCGATGGCCACGAGGATGCGGCGCCACTGGCCACGCCGGTCGACATTGCCGGAGAGCAGCGCCGCGAGCCCAATGGCTGCGAGCGCATAGCCGAACAGTGGCGACACAATGCGGTTGTGTGCTTCAGAGAGGAACTTGCTGCGCAGCCGGTCCGCTCCCTCGCTGTCAGGATCGAGGAGCTCGTCGATGAACCGCTCTCGCGGCCCGCGTGAGCGCGTGCCTCCGCGTTGGACGAAATCGCTCAAGTCCATCGTGTAGCGCTCGAAATTGAGCAGGGAGAGACGCGACGAGTCTCGGTCGATCCGCTGCCGGTGACCGTTGATGAGAATGAAGCGCGGCCCTTCCGCGGTCTGCACCAGGTTGCCCTGCTCGGCCATCATCGTGACCGGCCGTTCCTGCTCGCGGGCGTCGTGCACGAGGATGCCGTGGAGCGTGCCGCCCTCACGCCCGCGGATGTAAACGGTGACGCCCTCAGTCAGCGTGTTGAAAGTGCCCTCCTCCAAGAGAAGCGCCGAGTGATCGCCGCGCAGGAGGAATTGCCGTTCCTTGAACTCCCTGTGGCTGACGGGCATCACGTACATGATGATCGCATAGGAGATGACGACGATGATCGTGGCCATCGCCAGCGCCGGCTTCGCCAGCGACCACTGACTCACGCCGGCCGCGCGCAGGCTGACCAGCTCGCTGTCGATCGTGAGCTTGTTGTAAACGAAGAGCAGCGAACAGAAGAATGCGATCGGCAGAATCGCGCTCAGGAATGTCGGCAGTACCAGCATGCTCATCAGCAGGAAGGTGCTGAACGACAGACCCTTGTTGACGATCAGGTCGATGATGCGCAGCGACTGCGACAGCCAGACGACCGCCGTAAGCCCCAGCGAGACGAGCAGGAATGGGCCTATAAGCTGGCGCAGGAGGTAACGTTGGTAGCGCGGCATGTCTCATTATAGCGGGTCGCGCGCCGGAACGGGTGAATCCCGATGGCGGCGTAGATCGGGCGAGCCGGGCAAACTCTGATCCTGCTGAAGATTCCCCGCTAAAGCGGCGGGCGGTGCCGGCTCCAGTTGGTCGCCGCCTCGAAGGCAGCCGCCGCGCGAAACACGCGGGCATCGTCGTAGGTGTGGCCGACGATTTGCAGGCCCGTGGGAACGCCGTTTTGCGCGAATCCGGTCGGCACGCTCGCTACCGGGCACTGGTTCATCATGTTGAACGGGTAGGTGAGCAGCCAGCCCAAGTGCGGCTCGACAGGCTTGCCGTTGACAGTGAAGCCGGGATCCATGTTGGTGTGATCGGCCTTGACCGCCGGCACCGCGAGCGTCGGGCAGATCATGACGTGGTAGCGCTCGAGGATCGGTGCGAGCTTCTGATACATCCAGCCCCGCGTTTGGCTGACTCGCTCGAATTCGACGCCGCTGACGCGCTTCCCCTTCTCCACCAGATCGACCACCTTCGGGTCCATCTCGTAGCGCCATTCTGGGAGAAAGTCTTGAAGACTGCTGGCGAAGAAGACCTCGAACAGCCGCAGGTACTGGTTCAGCACGCCCGAGGTCCAGCCTAGATCGATCTCCTCGACCGCGCAGCCGAGATCGCGGAAGACCTCCACAGCTTTCCGCGTGTTTTCCTGCACCTCCTCATCGACCTCGACATAGCCGAGATTTGGTGAGTAGGCGATGCGCCAGCCCTCGATGCCCTCGTAGGTGAGTGGCAAGCGAACCCGTGTCCTTAGGGAGTTGATGTCCGCCTTGTGGGGGCCCGAGACGACGTTCTGGAGCAGGGCGGAGTCGGCCACCGTGCGGGACAGCACGCCGATCTGCACCAGGAAGGCGTGGGGCGCGGTGGTGTCGTTCGGGTTGCGGCCGTAGGGCGGCTTGAAGCCGAAGATGCCGTTGACCGAAGCCGGGATGCGGATCGACCCGCCTCCGTCGCCGCCGTCCGCGATCGTGGTCATGCCTGCGGCTACTGCGCCGCCGCTGCCGCCGGACGATCCCCCCGGCGTGTAGTCGCTGTTCCAGGGATTGCGGCTCACGCCCCAGAGCGGGCTATGGCTCGTCCCCGCATAGCCGAACTCGGGCGTCGTGGTGCGGATGTGAAGGATCGCGCCGGCGCGCATGAGGCGGTCGGTCACCGGGTAAGTGTGATCCGGGCGGTTGTGCTCCATGATCTTGGAGCCGATCGTGGTGATCTCGCCCTTGATGTCGTGATAGTCCTTGCTCGCGAAGGGCAGACCTTCGAGCGTGCGGAGCCGCCCGTCGGTCTTGCCGTAGCGCGCCTCGGCCGCCTTGGCCTGCTCCAGGGCGCGCTCGAAATAGCTGTAGGTGACGAGGTTGAGAGCCGGGTTGACCGCCTCGCAACGGGCGATCACCGCCTTCATCAGCTCGACCGGCGACAGCGTTCGCGCCTTGAAGGCGGCGAGCGCATCGAGCGCGCTCATGTAACAAAGCTCGAGGTCCGCTGCGGCCATGGCGCGTGCTTCTATTCGTTGCTGAAGGCCTCAAGCTCGTTGAGGTAGGCGAGGACACGGTCTGCCGGCTCGACATCGCCGAATTTGGCGTCGATATCGAACAGGTTCCACTCGACGACCCCGGGCACGCGGTCGCCCACGCCTTCCCGAACGACGATGGGGCGGAAGCCCTCGGCGATCGCGTCTTCGGCAGAGTGGCGCACGCAGCCGGCCATGGTGACGCCCGTGATGATCACCGTGTCCACCCGCTGGGCGCGGAGGTAGCCCGCGAGGTAGGTGCCGTGGAACGCGCTCGCGCGCTTCTTCACGATCACCTGCTCGCCGCGTTCCCGCATCGGCGCGATGCGCTCGTCGATCTCCGCCTCCGGCGAGCCCTCGCGCAGGGTCTCGACCGGAATCTTCATGTGCCAGAGCCCTGTGTCGGCATGCGGCCCGGTCGGGTCCTGATAGGCCGTCGTCGTGTAGATCACGGGAATGTTCTTTTCGCGTGCGGCGGCCAGCAACTGCTGGTTGGCGGGGATGATCACCTCCATGTTGTCGCACGTGAAATTGTGGCCCGGCCGGGTCCAGGCGTTGGCCAGGTCGATGATCAGGAGCGCCGGCCTGGTTCCGAACCCGATGCGGCGCTGGAAGCCTCGTGACTGATAAATCTCGGAATCGGCGGCGAAGATCGTCTCCAGTGCCCGCCTGACTTCTTCTTCGCGTGTAAGCTCCGCCGTCATCCTGAATCCTCCGACCGTGGATGGGCGCCGAGTGTAGCCGGCGCGCCCACGGGCCGCCAGACGCGCTCACCGCAGCTGCTGTGCAAATTCCATGCCTAATACGGTTGACCCTGACGGTTCGCGGCGCCTAATTGGAGCGCGGACGCTGACGTGCGCCCCGGGGCCGGGTGGCAGAGTGGCTATGCAGCGGACTGCAAATCCGTGTACGCCGGTTCGATTCCGGCCTCGGCCTCCAGCTTCGCTGTAAACTGGCGCCGACGCTCCAGCGCCGCTCCCGCGTGGCTGCATCTTGGGACCGGCAATTTGGGCGGCGACGCAATCGTCGTGGGCGCCGGGCGGGTCTATAGTGCTTGCTGGTTTGGACGATCCGCGGGAGGCCCGACTCTCGGCGATGAGCATTCCTCTCTACGTCCCGCTCGACAATCGCGGGGTCGTCTCCGTGGACGGTCCCGAGGCCGTCCCCTTCCTCCAGGGGCTGATCTCCAACGACATCGAGCGTGTGTCCAAGGCCGGCGGCATCTACGCCGCGCTGCTGACGCCTCAGGGCAAGTTTCTGCACGACTTCTTCGTGATGCGGCAGGGGGATGGCTATCTGCTCGACTGCGAGGGGCCGCGTGTTGGCGACCTCGGGGGGCGGCTGGTGGCCTACAGGCTACGCGCCGCTGTCCAGCTCGCGGACGCGACCGAGGATTTTCAGGTCGTCGCGCTTTTCGGCGGCGAGGACACCGACGGTGCGTTCGACCTGCCGCCGGGCGACGGCGGCGCGGCGCCCTGCGCAGGCGGCACCGTCTTGCGCGATCCCAGGAACGCGGCGCTCGGGCTACGCGCGGTTCTGCCGCGCGACGCGGACCTCGCGTTCCTGGAGCGGGCGGGCTTCGCCGAAGGCCACGTCGCCGACTACGAACGCCACCGCATCGCCCATGGCGCGCCTGACGGCAGCCGCGACATGGAGGTCGGCCGGGCGACGCTGATGGAGTGCGGCTTCGAGGCGCTCAACGGCGTCGACTTCGAGAAGGGCTGCTACGTCGGCCAGGAGCTGACGGCGCGCACCAAGCATCGCGGCCTGGTGCGCCGGCAGCTCGCGCCGGTCGCACTGGAGGGGCCGCTGCCACCGGCCGGCACGCCGATCATGGCGGGCGAGCGGGAGGTGGGCGAGATCCGCTCAGGCCTGGACGATGCTGCGCTGGCGGTGCTGCGCCTGGAGAGGATCGCCGCGGCTGCCGAGGCGGGAGAACCACTCACCGCAGGCGAGGCGCGGGTTATCCCTCCCGATCTTCCCTGAGCGCGTCCGCGTCCTCCCCGCGCGAGATGGCGGCCTGGGCTGCGGCGAGGCGCGCCACCGGCACGCGGTAGGGCGAGCAGGAGACGTAGTCCAGGCCGACCTCCTCGAAGAAGGCGATAGAGTCTGGGTCGCCGCCATGCTCGCCGCAGATGCCGAGCTTGAGGTCGACGCGGGTTGCCCGGCCGCGCTCTGCGGCAATCCGCACCAGCTCACCGACGCCCTCCGGGTCGATGGTGACGAAGGGATCGCGCGGCAGAATACCCGCCCGCTCGTAGTCGCCGACGAAGCTCGCCGCATCGTCGCGCGAGATGCCGAAGGTCGTCTGGGTCAGGTCGTTGGTGCCGAAGCTGAAGAAGGACGCGCTCTCGGCGATCTCGCCAGCGCGGAGCGCCGCGCGCGGCAGCTCGATCATGGTGCCGATCGCATAGGCGATCTCCGCACCGGTCTCCTCCTCCACCGCCACGTGGACGCGCTCGATAGCGGCCTTGAGGATGTCGAACTCGTGCCTGGTCGCCACCAGGGGGACCATGATTTCGAGCTCGACCGGGCGCGTTCCGCCGGCCTCCGCCGCAGCCTCGAAGATGGCTCGCGCCTGCATCTCGTAGATCTCGGGGTAGGAGATTCCGAGGCGGCAGCCGCGATGCCCCAGCATCGGGTTGGTCTCGTGCAGCTGCGCGATGCGCGCGCGCAGGGCCTCGAACGTGACCCCGGCGACCTGGGCGACGCCCGCGATTTCGCTATCGGTACGTGGCAGGAACTCGTGCAGCGGGGGGTCGAGCAGGCGGATCGTCACCGGGAGCCCCGCCATGATACGGAAGAGCGCGGCGAAATCGCTGCGCTGCGCCGGCAACAGCTTGGCGAGCGCGGCGCGGCGGCCGTCCGCGTCCTCGGCCACGATCATCTCGCGCACGGCGACGATGCGCGCGTCGTCGAAGAACATGTGCTCGGTGCGGCAAAGGCCGATCCCCTCCGCGCCGAAGCGGAGCGCCGTCTCGGCATCCTCGGTGGTCTCGGCGTTGGCGCGGATGCGCAGGCGCCGCGCGCCGTCGGCCCAGCCCATGAGGGTGGTGAAGTCGTCGGAGAGCGCGGGCTCGATGGTGGGCACAGCGCCTTCCAGCAGCTCGCCGCTCGTGCCGTCGATGGTAACGACGTCGCCCGCCGCGATCGCCGCGCCTCCGGCCCGGCACTCCCGCGCCGCCTCGTCGATGCGGAGCGCGCCGGCGCCGGTGATGCAGGGACGCCCCATGCCGCGGGCGACCACGGCGGCGTGGCTGGTCATGCCGCCCCGGCTGGTGACGATCCCGCGTGCTGCGTGCATGCCGTGGATGTCCTCGGGGCTGGTCTCTGTGCGCAGCAGGATCACCGCCTCGCCGCGCGCGGCGCGGTCCTCGGCCTCGTCGGCGTCGAAGACGACCTTGCCGCAGGCGGCACCAGGCGACGCCGGCAGGCCGCGCGCCAGCACCCGGCGCGGCGCGTCGGGGTCGAGGGTGGGATGGAGCAACTGCTCCAGTGCGAGCGGGTCCACCCGTGCGAGCGCCTCCGCCTCGCTCACCAGGCCCGCGCCTGCCATGTCGACGGCGATCTTGAGAGCCGCCTTGGCGGTGCGCTTGCCGGCGCGGGTCTGGAGGATCCAGAGAGTGCCCTGTTGCACCGTGAACTCGACGTCCTGCATGTCGCGGTAGTGGCCTTCGAGCCGGCCGAGCGCCGCTTCGAGCGCGCCGAAGGCCTCGGGCATGGCCCGCTCCATGGAGGGGCCGTCGGTCCCGCTCGCCTGGAGCGCGGCCTCGCTCACCGGTAGCGGCGTGCGGATGCCGGCCACCACGTCCTCGCCCTGCGCGTTGACCAGATACTCGCCGAAGAGCGCCGCATCGCCGGTCGACGGGTTGCGGGTGAAGGCAACGCCGGTGGCGCAGTCCTCCCCCATGTTGCCGAAGACCATGGCCTGCACGGTGACCGCCGTGCCCCATTCCGCCGGGATGCCGTGCAGCCGGCGGTAGGTGACGGCACGGGTGTTCATCCATGAATCGAGGACCGCGCGGATCGCGCCCCGAAGCTGTTCCTTCGGCGATTGCGGGAAGTCGCTGCCGGTCTCGGCCTGGACCAGCGCCTTGTAGTCCTCGATCAGGCGGGACCAGTCGCCAGCCTCCATGTCGGTGTCGAGGCGGTAGCCCCTCGCTTCCTTTTCCCTCTCCAGCAGCTCCTCGAAGGCGCGGTGGGGAACGCCGAGGACGACATCGCCGTACATCTGGATGAGGCGGCGGTAGCTGTCGTAGGCGTAACGGGCATCGCCGCTTGCGCGCGCGAGGCCGTCCGCCGTCTGGTCGTTGAGGCCGAGGTTGAGGACGGTGTCCATCATGCCGGGCATCGACGCGCGGGCGCCGGAGCGGACAGAGACCAGCAGCGTGCGGTCGGGGTCGCCGAAGCCTGCGCCCGCGATCCGCTCGACATGGGCGAGGCCCGCCTCGATCTCGGCATCGAGACTGGATGGTAGCGCGCGCGCTTGCGCGTAGTAGGCGTTGCAGAGCGCGGTGGTGATGGTGAAGCCGGGTGGGACGGGGAGGCCGATGGCGGCCATCTCGGCGAGGTTAGCGCCCTTGCTGCCGAGCAGCGCGCGCATCCCGGCGTCGCCGTCCGCCTCCCCCCCGCCGAAGCGGTAGACCCACTCGGCCACGGCCTAGGCCCTTGCCCCGAACATGCCTGTCGGTAGAGCTACACCTCTATCGTCATGGCCGGGCTCGACCCGGCCATCCATCGCCCGGCCCGACGAGATGCCCGGAACGAGTCCGGGCATGACGAGAAGGGAGGCGCTGGAAGCAATCCTATTCCGGGCCACGTTAGCCCTCGATCTTCGAGAAGTCGGCGACGCGGTCCAGCGTGCTGCGAATCTGCGAGAGCATCAGCAAGCGATTGTGGCGTAGCGCGGGGTCTTCGCAGTTGACCGTGACGTTGTCGAAGAAGGCATCCACGGGTGCGCGGAGCGTCGCCATTGAGGCCATAGCCTCCTCGAAGAATTCGCGCTCAAGCATGGTCTTGGCTTGGTTGTTGGCGGTAGCAATGCTGTCGTGAAGGCCGCGCTCTTCACTTCTGTCCTCTTCAAAGAGTTTGGTGTCGACTTCGCCCTCGTAGCGGATACCGTCCTTCTTCTCCTCAATGCGCAATATATTGGCCGCGCGTCGGTAGGCGGTGAGCAGGTTGGAACCATCGTATTCAATAAGAAAGCCGTAGAGCGCATCGGCACGCGCTTTCAAGCGCACCAGATCGTCCTCGCCGCTTACCGCAAGCACCGCGCTGATCAGATCGTGGCGATAGCCCATTTCGCGCTGACGCACCCTGAAACGTTCGAAAATGAAGGCCAACAGCGCGCTCTTGGTGGTCTCCAGCCCCGGCTCGTCAGGAAGCGAGTTGCCGTAGCCGACTAGTGCTGCCCTCAGTGCATCGCCGAGCGACAGCCTGAGTGCGTTTTCGATGATGAGCCGAGTCACCCCAAGGGCGGCGCGGCGCAGCGCGAAGGGGTCCTTAGAGCCGGTCGGTCGCTCGTCGATGGCGAAGAATCCCGCGAGAGTATCGAGCTTGTCAGCAAGAGCTACGGCGACACTGACCGGTGCCGTCGGACATGGCTCGCTCGGCCCTGCTGGGGAGTATTGATCACGAATCGCGTCACTTACCACAGGCCCTTCAGCGCCATACAACGCGTAGTAGCGTCCCATGACACCCTGCAAATCGGGGAACTCGCCCACCATCTCGGTCACGAGGTCTGCCTTGCAAAGAAGGCCGGCGCGCGCCGCGTCGTCGGGTTTGGCGTCGCCCGCCCACTCCGGATTCGCATTCTTGATGATGATGAAGAGGGTTCGCGCCAGCGCCGCGATGCGCTCTGCCTTGTCTTTCATGGAACCGAGGCGAGCGTGGAACACCACACCTTCTAGTGCTGGCAAGCAATTCTCCAACCGCTGCCGCCTACCCTGATCCCAGAAGAAGCGCGCGTCGGCGAGGCGAGCGCGTAGTACCCGCTCATTGCCAGCGATGACGGCGGTTGCGCCTTCGGCCATCTCGGCACTTGAGACCATGACGAAGCGCGGTGCCAGCCTAATAATGTCGTCTGAGCTGAGCAGTCCGAAATAGCGCTGATGGGTACGCATAGCGGAGCGTAGCACCTCTCGCGGCAAGTCCATGAAACGCTCGTCGATGGACCCCATCAGCATGACTGGCCATTCCACCAGACCGGCATTCTCTTCCACTAGCCAGTCGTCATCTGCGAGCTTAAGCCCCTCGTCCTGCGCCAGTACCTCCGCGTTGTCGACGATGATTGCCTCTCGCTGCACCGAGTCCAGCATGACGTTGGCGTCTTCAAGGATCGTCGTGTAGTCGCCAGCAGAGGCGATAGTGAGTGGCCCCGACGAGAGGAAACGGTGGCCGAGGGTGGAGCGTCCGCTCTCAACCGTGCCGAAGCGGAACGGCACCACCGCATCGTCCAACAAGCAGAGGATGGAGCGGATGGGGCGCACCCAGCGGATGCCGCTCTCGTCCCAGCGCATGGACTTGGGCCAGGAGACCGCAGTCAGCGCCTGTGGCAGAAGCTCGGCGAGCAGGTCGGCGGCGGGGCGGCCCGGCTCCTGCTTCACCGCGAACCAGACAGGGCCCTTGGGCGTCTCCCGCTGCTCGCAGTCGTCGAGTGTCAGCCCGGTGGACTTGAGGAACCCCGCGATTGCCTTTTCGGGCGCATCGACGCGCGGGCCCTTGCGCTCGACCGAGATGTCCGGCTGCTCCGCCGGCAGGCCCGGTACGATCAGGGCTAGTCGCCGCGGCGTCGCGAACGACTGCACGCCCTCAGTATCGAATGAGAGACGGGCGTCCTCTAGCCGGGAGAGGACTTGCTTCTTCAACTGCTCCGCCCCGCCCGCCTGCATGCGTGCCGGGATTTCCTCGGAGAGCACCTCCAGCAGCAGATCAGGCATGGCTCATGCCTCAGAGCCCGCGAGCCAGGCTTCGCAGCAGGCCTTGGCCAGTGCGCGGACGCGGCCGATGTAGGCGGCGCGCTCGACCACGCTGATGGCGCCGCGTGCGTCCAGCAGGTTGAAGAGATGACTGGCCTTCATGCACTGGTCGTAGGCCGGCAGCGCAAGCGGCTTATCGCCCGCGAGCAGCGCGGTGCATTCGGTCTCCGCGTCCTCGAAATGGCGGCGCAGGCGGTCCACGTCGGCGTGCTCGAAGTTGAAGGCCGAGAACTCGCGCTCGGCCCGGAGGAACACGTCGCCGTAGACCGTGCCTTGCCCGTCCCAATCGAGATCGTAGACGTTGTCGACCCCTTGCACGTACATGGCGAGGCGCTCCATGCCGTAGGTGAGCTCGACCGGGACCGGGTCGCAGTCGATCCCGCCCACCTGCTGGAAGTAGGTGAACTGGGTCACCTCCATGCCGTCGCACCAGACCTCCCAGCCGAGTCCCCAGGCGCCCAGCGTCGGGCTCTCCCAATCGTCCTCGACGAAGCGGATGTCGTGGGCGCGGACGTCGATGCCGAGCACCCCCAGGCTGCCGAGATACTGGTCCTGCACGTCCTCGGGCGAAGGTTTGAGGATCACCTGGAACTGGTAGTAGTGCTGGAGCCGGTTGGGGTTCTCGCCGTAGCGGCCGTCGCCGGGCCGGCGGGATGGCTGGACGTAGGCCGCGCGCCAGGGCTCAGGCCCCAGGCTGCGCAGCGTGGTCGCGGGATGGAAGGTGCCGGCGCCCACCTCCATGTCGTAGGGCTGCAGGATGACGCAGCCGCGCTCGGCCCAATAGGCCTGTAGGCCAAGGATGAGCGACTGGAACGACCGGTCGCGGCTGTTGGCGTCCATCGAAGGCCGGCGATTCGGGTGAATGGGCGGGCGGACAATGCCCCCCGCTCAGGCGGCGGTCAACCGCGCGGATGCCCCGCAGTTGCCGCGGGAGCGAGCGTCAGCGGGTGTTGTCGTCGATGTTCTGATGCTCCTCGTGCTCGAGCGGTTCCGCGGCCCTGGCCTTGGCGCGCACCCGGCCGATTGCCTTGAAGCCGAACCAGACGGCCGCAATCAGCACCACGAGGATAAGCAGCTTCATCGGGCTGAACATGTCTCACGCTCCCGTCACACGGCGAACCGCGCGGCGAGGGCCACCAGCGCGCCGTCCTGTCAGACGATCACTCTGAAGCCCCCACGCGGGCAGGTCAAGGATTGTATGAGGGGGTGGGATTGACGGTGGGGCGGCGGACGGCCATCGTCCGCCACGTGCCGCGACCCATCAGTATCGTAATTCCGACCCTCGACGCCGCCGGCCCGCTCGGCGCGACCCTCGCCGGCATGGCGCCCGGCATCGCGCGGCTCGAAGAAGGCGGGACGGCGGTCGAGGTTCTGATCGCCGACGGCGGCTCGCGCGACGGCACCGCCGACGAAACCCGCCGCCACGGCACGCGGCTGGTGGAAGCGGAAGCGGGCCGCGGCCGGCAGCTCGCGGCCGGCGCGGAAGCGGCGGAAGGCGCGTGGCTGCTCTTCCTTCACGCCGACACGCGCCCGGCAGCGGGCTGGGACGAGGAGGTGAGCACCTTCATCGCCCTGCCCGCCAACCGGGGCCGCGCTGCCTGCTTCCGCTTCGCCCTCGACGACCGGGCCACAGCCGCGCGCCTGCTGGAGTGGCTGGTGGCGCTCCGGTGCTGCCTGTTCGCGCTCCCTTACGGCGACCAGGGGCTCCTGATCCACCGCAGCCTCTACGAGGCATTGGGCGGCTTCCGCCCGCTGCCGATGATGGAGGATGTGGATCTCGTGCGCCGCATCGGCCGGCGGCGGCTCGCCTACCTGGCGACGCCGGCGGTGACCTCGGCCGTGCGCTTCCGGCGCGCGGGCTACCTGCCCCGCATGCTGCGCAATTTCTGCTGCTTGCTGCTCTTCATCTTCGGCGTGCGGGCCGAGACCGTGGCCAGGATTTACGGATGAAGCCCAGCCTCGCGATTTTCGTCAAGGAGCCGAGGCTCGGGCGGGTGAAGGGGCGGCTCGCCCGCGATGTCGGGCACGCAGAGGCCTGGCTTTTCTATCGGCGGCTGGTGCGCCGGGTGCTGCCGCCGCTCGCCCGGGATGCGCGCTGGAGCGCGTGTCTCGCGACCGCGCCCGACCACTGGTGCGGGCGGGAGCCGTTCTGGCCCTTCGCGCTGCCGTGCCTGCCGCAGGGGCCGGGCGACATCGGCCAGCGCATGCTGCGGGTCTTCCGTAGCCTGCCGCCGGGGCCCGCGATCATCGTCGGCAGCGATATCCCGGACCTCGCACCGGAGCACGTGGCGCGCGGCTTCGCGGCGCTGGGCCGCGCCGACATAGTGCTGGGGCCTGCGGAGGACGGCGGCTACTGGCTGATCGGCCTCGGGCCCAGGGCCCGGACGATCGACCCCTTCAAGGGCGTGCGCTGGTCGAGCCCGTGGGCGCTCGCCGATACAGAGCGAGGCCTGCCGACGGGGTTTCGGCTCGCGCGGGTCGACCGCCTCGCCGATGTCGACGACGGCGCTGCGTACCGGGACTGGCAGGCTCGGTCGAACCCGTCTCTGCGTCCCTACACTCAGGCGAGCGAAGCCATGAATTCGCGCGCTCAGGCGAGCGAAGCTTTGAATATGCGCGCTCAGGCGAGCGCGACGCACTCGATCTCGATGTCGAACTCCATCGGCCAGGATGCCATGGCGACGAAGGTCCGGGCCGGCGGGTCCTGAGGGAAGTAGCGGCCGTAGATCTCGTTCACGATCCGGTAGTAGGCCGCGTTGGTGACGAAGACCTGGCACTTCACGACGCGGTCGAGGGAGGAGCCCGCGCTCTCCAGCGTGTGCTTCAGCACCTCCATCACCTGCTCGGTCTGCACGTCGATGCCGCCCTTCACCATGGTGCCTGAGTCGAGGTCGAGCGGCGGCAGGCCCGAGACGTAGAGGAAGCCGCCTGCGCGCACGCAGGGCGAGAGCGGCACGCCGATCTCGCGTATCGCGTCCGACAGCTTGGGGATCTCGACGATTTCCTTCTCCACCTTCTCGTCCTCTCGGGACTCGACCGGTTGATTCAAGCAACTCCCCGGCGTTCGGTTTCTTGCAGGCGCGGCATCAGCTCGACCAGGTTGCACGGCCGCCAGCGGTAGTCGAGCTGGTACTGCAGGATCTTGTCCCAGCCGTCCTTGCAGGCGCCGGGCGAGCCGGGGAGCGCGAACAGGTAGGTGCCGCCGGCGACACCGCCGGTGGTGCGCGATTGCATCGTGGACGTGCCAATCAGATCGTAGCTGAGCTGGCGGAACAGCTCGCCGAATCCCGGAATATCCCGCTCGTAGACGTCGTGGAAGGCCTCGGGCGTCACGTCGCGGCCGGTGACTCCGGTGCCGCCGGTGGCGATCACCACGTCGACCTCCGGGTCGGCGATCCAGCCCCGGAGCGCGGCCACGATATCGGCCCGCTCGTCGGGGACGATGCGGCGGTCGGCGACGCGGTGGCCGGCGCCTTCGATCCGCTCCACCAGCACCCGGCCGGAGCGGTCCTCGGCAAGGCCGCGGGTGTCAGAGACCGTGAGCACGGCGATGTTCACGGCGCGGAAAGGCCGCTTCTCGTCGATCCCGATCATGGCAACGTCTCTCCGTTCTTCATCTTGTCCTCGATATCCAGCAGGTCGCGCCAGACCTCGCGCTTCGCCGACGGTGTGCGCAGCAGGTAGGCGGGGTGGAAGGTCGCCGTGGCCCGGATCGCCCCCTCCATGCGCGGGGTCGAGAAGGGGAACCACTGGCCGCGCAGGCGGGTTATGCCCTCGCGCCGGTTGAGCAGGGCCTTGGCAGCGATACCGCCCACCAGCACCAGGATGCGGGGCGCGATCAGCTCGATCTGGCGCTCCAGGAAGGGCTGGCAGATGGCGAGCTCCTCGGCGGTGGGCGAGCGGTTGCCGGGCGGCCGCCAGGGCAGCATGTTTGTGATGTAGACGGCCGAGCGGTCCAGGCCGATAGTGGCCAGCATCCGGTCCAGCAGCCGGCCCGCCGGCCCGACGAAGGGGAGGCCCTGGCGGTCCTCCTCGGCGCCCGGCGCCTCGCCCACGATCATCAGCGCCGCTTGCGGGTTGCCGTCGCCGATCACGGTGTTGGTCGCCGTGCGCTTGAGCGCGCAGCCATCGAACGCGCGCACGGCCGCCACCAGCTGATCGAGGCTGGTGCAGGCGGCAGCGATCTCCTGCGCGCTCCAGGTCGCGTCCCCCGGCGGGAGCAGCGATTCCGCGGGCAGCACCGGCGCTGGGGGCGTGGGCGCCGCAGCAGTAACGGGCTCGGGCGTCGGCGGGGGTTCGGCGGCACCCGCCAGCGCGTCGGTCGCTTCCCGGTAGCGATCGCGCGGCACGGGGTCGATCGCCTGGTCGACACCGGCGAGCGTGTACCACTCCAGAAGCGCCCGGATCGCCTGGTGACCGCTCATCGCCGGCACGATATCAGACCCGCCCGGCACGGGCGATTGCAACGCCCGGCCCGGCGGCTCAGGATGGGCAAACCGGCCATGCACATACGGCAGGGAGAGGGACGGATGAGCGACTACGAAATCTTCGACGCGGGCGACATGGTGCTGCAGAAGGGCGCGACGCTCAGGGACGCCAAGCTCGCCTACAAGACCTACGGCTCGCTGAATGCCAAGAAGGACAACGTCATCATCCAGCCGACCTGGTATTCCGGCCACCACACCGACGTGGAATGGACCATCGGCGAAGACCAGGCCCTCGACCCCCGGCAGTACTTCATCATCGTGCCCAACATGCTGGGCAACGGCCTCTCGTCCTCGCCCAGCAACACGCCGGCGCCCTACGACAAGGCGCGCTTCCCGGGCGTGACGGCCTGCGACAACGTGCGCCTGCAGCACCGGCTGGTGACCGAGGTGTTCGGCATCGAGCGGATCAAGCTCGTAACCGGCTGGTCCATGGGCGCGCTGCAGACCTTCCACTGGGGCTGCCTCTACCCCGACATGGTAGAGCGCATCGTGCCGACCTGCGGCTCGGCCAAGTGCTCGCGCCACAACTTCGTGTTCCTGGAGGGGGTGAAGGCGGCGCTCACGGCCGACGACGCGTGGAACAATGGCTGGTACGACGCACCACCCACCAAGGGCCTGCGCGCCATGGCGCGGGTCTATGCCGGCTGGGGATTCTCCCAAACCTTCTACAGGGTGGAGGAGGACCTCAAGCTCGGCTTCTCATCGCTCGAGGACTTCCTGGTGGCGTTCTGGGAAGGGTTCTTCATCCACAAGGACGCGAACAACCTGCTCGCCATGCTCTGGACCTGGCAGAACGGCGACATCGGCGACAACGAGCTCTACGGCGGCGACTTCAAGAAGGCGCTCGCCGGGATCAAGGCCAAGGCCATCGTGATGCCGGGGCGGACCGACCTCTACTTCCCGCCCGAGGACAGCGAGATCGAGGTCGCCAACATGCCGAACGCCGAGCTGCGCGTGTTCGAGTCCTACTACGGCCACTTCGCCTCGAGCTTCCTCAACCCCGCCGACGTGGCGTTCCAGAACGAGGCGATCAGGGAGATCCTGGCGAGCTGAGGAGCCGGCGCACCTGAAATCAGAGTTGCCGGTTGCGAGCGGCGGTCCTGGGCGAAGTCCGTCGAGGAGGTGAAGTCGCGGTCAGGCGGCGTCGCGGGGGCCGGAGCGCCAAGTGACGGCTTCACGGAGACCGTCGAGCAACCCTTCGAGCCGCGCCATACGCTCCCGCAGCTCTGACAGGCCTTCGCGCAGCTCTGCCTGGCCCTCGCGCAACTCCGAAAGACCTTCGCGCAGCACGGCGATGTCGCCCTTCAGCTCAGTACGCAGATCGGCGATGCCGCCCTTCAGTCTGTGGACATCACCCTTCAGCTCTGTGCGCAGATCAGCGATGCCACTCCTAAATTCGGACCGCAACAACCGCATGTCCCCGCGCATCCACGCGAAGAGCCCAATTACCAGCGCGGCGAGGCCGACGAAGCCGCCAATCTCGATCATTGTGCCGCACCATCACCCGTACTATAGGCGCCCGTCAACGACAAAGCTGCGGCTGTATTGCAAAAACTTATAGCCTTGGTCAGGGATCGATATATCGGGTGGGTAAAGGCGCAGCGACGGAGAAATGTTCCCGGCGGGAGAACCCTACCCACGGCCGATGAAGGGCATCGTCGTCGCCATCACCGTCATGAACTGAACGTTGGCGTCGAGCGGCAGGCGCGCCATGTAGACCACCGCCTGGGCCACGTTCTCCACCGCCATGGTCGCCTCGGAGGCGATGGAACCGTCGGCCTGCGGCACCCCCTGGCTCATGCGCTGGGTCATCTCGGTCGCCGCGTTGCCGACGTCGATCTGGCCGCAGGCGATGTTGTACTTGCGCCCGTCGAGCGAGGTCGAGCGTGTGAGCCCGGTCACGGCGTGCTTGGTCGACGTGTAGGGCGCCGAGTTGGGCCGGGGCACGTGGGCCGAGATCGAGCCGTTGTTGATAATGCGCCCGCCCATGGGCTGCTGCACCTTCATGATGCGGAAGGCTTCCTGGGTGCAGAGGAAGATGCCAGTGAGGTTGGTATCGACCACCTGCTGCCACTTGTCGAAGCGGAGTTCCTCCAGCGGCACGGGCGGGGCGCCGATGCCGGCGTTGTTGAAGAGCAGGTCGAGCCGGCCGAAGGCGGACTTCGTCTCGGCGAAGAGCGCCGCGACCTCCTCCGGCTTGCCGACGTCGCAGGTCACGGCGATCGCCGTATCCGCGCCCGCGCCGGCCTCGGCGATGGCCGACTCCAGCGTCTCACTCCGGCGGCCGGAGAAGACCACGGTCCAGCCGTCAGCCAGCAGCCCGTGGGCCGCTGCCTTGCCGATCCCCTGCCCTGCGCCCGTGACGAGGGCGACCTTGCGATCCGCGCTCATGGGTGATGTTCCCGCGTTGCTGCCGCCGCCGGGAGCGGCGTGCATATCCGTTTCGAGGCGCCGCGTATAGCATGGCGCCGGAACATCGCGAAGTCGGGCCGGTTCGCCAACAGCGGTGCCCGGCGGTGCAGCACCCTGGGCACCGCCGCATCGAATGGGTCGAACACTGTCTCCGTCATCGTTGCTCCACTTGTCGCTCCTAGGCTGGCCGCTTACGTTGTCGTTCGCTCAGTCAGGAAGTGGGTGCCGAAGCATGGCAAGGTTCTACGAGCCCGATCTGGGCAGGAATCCGGACGATCCCTTCGCGCGCGATGCGGACGGCAAGCTGATCCGCCGCGGCTTCTGGCTCGACATGAGCGACCGCTCCCTGGTGCTCGCCATGACACAGGGCATCGGCGCCGCGCTCAGCAACGACCACAAGCGCGCTCACCTCGCCGACATCGGTCGCGCCCACGTGATCGATCAGGTGTGCGTGCAGGAGATTCTGCCGCCCGAGAGATAGGCCGGATCCCGCTCACTTGAGGTGTGTCCTGCCGACTCCCCGGACCATGGTGCGGCGCACAGGGTAGGCCGCCCGTGTCAGAGTCGCACCATGACGCGGGAGAGCAAGCGTGCCGCAGCGGGCGGTGGCGACCTTATTTTGGCGCCCGCGACCTTTAGCGCGCGGGCGGCTCGGGCTCCCGCGACCTTTCAGGCCTGGGCGACATGTTGTGCCCACGACGCACCGCGCATGCGGGACGTTCCCCCATCCCACTTGTCCCACTTAATCCCGCTTGTCCCACTTAAATCCCGCTTGTCCCACCTAATCCCGCGTATCCCACTCAATCCCACTTGTCCCACTTGTCCCACTCAATCCCGCGTATCCCACTTAATCCCGCTTACCGCTTATTCACATAGCTCCGGTTTCGGGGTTTGGCCACCACATATTGAGTTTGAGGTTGGGGTGGTCGAAGGGCTATGATGTTCGCTGTTTGTTCGTATGCCCGGAGCCCGCAGATGAGACCACTCCCCGATAGCCTCCTCGCCTTCCAGCGTCTGTTCCCGGACGACGACGCCTGCGCCGCCTGGCTGATCGACACGCGCTGGCCAGACGGCTTCGTCTGTCCCGCGTGCGGCCACGACAAGGGATGGGCGCTGCGCGGCAAGGCCCACACCTTCGAGTGCGCCGGCTGCCGGCGCCAGACCTCGGTGACAGCCGGGACAATCATGCACGCCAGCAAGCTGGCGCTAACCGTCTGGTTCTGGGCTGCCTACCTGATGGCGACCCATTCCAACGGCATCTCCGCCCTGCAACTCCAGAAACAGCTCGGCATTGGCTCCTACCGCAGCGCCTGGCTGCTCGCTCACAAGCTGCGTCAGGTAATGGTCGAGCCTGAGCGCAACCCATTGTCGGGTCTGGTCGAAATCGACGAGGCCAGCCTCCCCTTTCGCACCAAGAGCGATCCCCCCGGCGCCGCGCGGGGGCGCAGCCACGACGGCAAGATGCTGATCGTCGGCGCCATCGAGCTCGGGGATGGAACCAGACCGGGCCGCCTGCGGCTGGCCGAAATCTCCTCCTACGACGCCGCCGACCTCAGCCACTTCGTCGAAACCGCCGTCGCCCTCGACGCCACAGCGAAAACCGACGGCTGGCCTGGCTATGCCAGCATTCCCGTAGAGCGCCACGACGTCCATGTCGTCGGCAAGACCCCCGCCCATCTCGTCCTGCGCTGGATCCATCAGATCTTCTCAAACCTCAAGGGCTGGGCGCGAGGCGTCTACCACGGGCTGCGTCGCAAGCACCTGCAGGCCTACCTCGACGAGTTCGTCTTCCGCTTCAACCGACGAAAATCCCGCCACGACGCCTTCCGATCCCTCTTCGCCCTCGCCCTCAATGCCAAACCAATGACCTACAACATCTTGATCAAACCGGAACCAGGTGCATAAGCGATTCCCGCTTATCCCGCCTAGAATTTGCGTCCGGCCGGTCCACTTGCCCCTCCCCCGTTCCTGGTGGAGCGGACGCTCGTGCCGGACGCGGGCCGTGGCCCCGGCGAGAGGTGCAGGTCAGACTGCGGCGCGTGGGACTCGCACGGGAACGCCGCGGCGGCGTTGCCGAGCGCTGAGCGAAGGGGGTCCCCCCGGTCGGTGGCGCCCCGCCGAGGCTGGCCACGCGGGTCGGAACGCTCCAGAATGCTCGCAAGACCAAAGAGGTAAGGCGGAGGAGACGGCGGCATGTCGACCGAAGCGCCATTCGAGCAATCCTCCGCGGCGTTGAGCCGGCGCCGTAAGCGTAGCTGGTTCATGCGCAATTTCGCGCGGCCGGAGACCGGCGCCCTCGTCGCGGCTGTCGCCGTCTTCATATTCTTCTCGCTCGCCTCGCCGCATTTCCTCAGCGAGCGCGTCATCGGCACGATCATGCTGAGCTCGGCGACGCTCGGCATCCTCGCGGTCGGAGTCGGCCTGCTCATGATCGCGGGACAGTTCGACCTCTCCGTCGGCTCGGTCTACGGCCTCGCGTCCGGCGTCACGCTCATGCTTCTAAACGCGGGCGTGGAGGCGCCCATCGTTCTCGTCATCACCCTGATCACGGGTCTCGCCATCGGCGCCGTCAACGGGCTTCTGGTGACCAAGCTCGGCATCCACTCCCTCATCATCACGCTCGGCGCTTTGATGTTCTACCGCGGGTGTCTGCTGGCGCTGACCGGCGGCTTCCCGATCCGGCTCAATGCCGAGCACGCCTTCCTGGATGCCTTCGACTTCATCTGGGGGCCGCCGCCCAACGGCTGGATGCAGGGGCCTTTCTTCTGGTTCCTCGTCCTCGTCGTCGTCTTCCACATCGTCCTGTCGCGGCACCGCTTCGGCAACCACATCTTCGCCGTCGGCGGCAACGAGCAGTCGGCCATCGCCGTGGGAATCCACACCGTGCGCACGCAAGTCGTGGCGTTCATGCTGTGCTCCATGATGGCTACCTTCGCCGGCTTCATCTCGGTGGCACGCTTTTCCAGCACGGACGGTCTGCGCGGCCAGAGCATGGAGCTTGAGGTCGTGCTCGCGGTCGTTATCGGCGGCGCCTCGCTCACCGGCGGCTATGGCAGCATCGTCGGCGCCGCGTTGGGAGTGCTGATGGTCGCCATGGTGCAGCAGGGCCTCATACTTCTCGGCGTCCAGGTCTACTGGTATCGTGCCGGCATCGGCATCTTGCTGATCGCCGCCGCGGTCATTAACCATATCGTGCGCAAGCGCATGCATGCGTGACCGAAGCGCAGCGCAATCCGGGCCCACCGACGAGGGCGATACCCCCCCCCCCCCGCCGGCTGTCCGAACCAGGGAGGAAGAGATGAAACTCGCGATTGCCAAGAAGTCCGTTATCGCCGCGCTCGGCGCGGCCGTCCTTTCGCTAGGCCTCATCACCGGCGCCCCGCAAGTCGCCGACGCCGCCGACTCCTGCGAGGGTCGCACCGAGCACTTCATTTACTACGCCACCCATGCCATTCCGCACCCGGTTTGGGAGACCGTGCGCAGGGGCGCGGTTCGGGGCGCGGCGGACAACTGCCTCAGGATGAAGTGGACCCAATCCGACACGTTCAGCATCGAGGACACGGTCAACCGCATGGAGGCTGCGGTCGCCGAGAAGCCGGACCTGCTCGTGATCACCGCGACCGACCCGACCGCCATGCGGCCTACGCTCGAGAAGGCCGCTGCCGACGGGATCCCGGTCATCGCCATCAACGTCGAGGATCCGGCGCCGCGTGGCGAGCGGGTGCCCTATCTGCTCTACATCGGCGCGGACATGTACCTGAGCGGCATGGAAGCCGCGCAGCTCGTGCTCGCCGAGCGGCCTGACTCGAAGCGGGCGCTCTGCCTGCACAACGCGCCGGGCCATGTCGGCCTCGACGCCATGTGCCGGGGCTTCCTCGACGGCATGAACCAAGGCTCGGGCGCGCCCGGCGAGGTGATTCCGGTCTCGCTCGACATCAGCGTCACGGAGGCGACCATATCCAACTACTTCACCGCCAATCCCGATACCGACGCCGTCTTCGCGATGGATGCCGGGCCGGCCTCGTTCGGCGCCGCGCTCGCGGTCGTCAGGCGCGAGGAGCGCACCGACGACGTGACGCTGACGACCTTCGACGTATCGCCCGAGCAGCTTGAGGCGGTCGCTTCGGGCGAGGCGATCGGCGGTATCGATCAGCTGATGTACCTGCAGGGGTATCTGCCGGCGGTGCTCGCCCGCACCTATCTCGACTGGGGAATGATTCCCTCGAGCAATATCCTGACCGGCCCTGCGGTCATCAGCTCGGTCAACATCGAAGCCGTGAAGCGGCGGGTCTTCGAAGCCGACCTGCGCTAGGCGCAAACGTTACCGGGCGCACCGGGGGAGAGATCGCCTCCCCCGATGCGTGTGTTCTAGTGTCATGTTTCCGAAGTTCATTCGCTTTCGGTTGGGTCGGTGCGCGGTTTCTCCGACCGAGCCTCTCCAACACTCGTCATGCCCGGACTCGATCCGGGCATCTCTCTCAGCCGGACCCACCGGACGTTGGGCGAACACGTGGATGGCCGCATCAAGTGCGGCCATGACGTGGTGGGGGCGCAGTGTGGATGGATCGAAACCTCTGGAACGGGTCACTAGTTTCGAGCGGCAAAATGCGGGGCCGGAGAAGCCGCACGGCCAACCCGCATTCATGTAAACCTCAGAGGTAAGAAACTGGTATAGTGCCGGGATCGGCGTTGAGCCGATCCCGCTGCGGTCATCGGCGATGCGGTGCGCAAGCGCCTGCATGCGTGAAGGGAGTACCGCGCGGTGTAATCCGGGCCCGCCGTCGAGGGCGCTACCCCCTGTACCTCTCGCAATGCTTCGACCGTTTCGGGGTGAAGACGTTGCTTGGCCATTCTTTCGACCTTCATCGCAGCAGTGCTGGCTGGCCACTGGCTTTGCCGGAGCGCGTAGCGCGGAGGCGAAGCCAGTGGCCAGGTGCAGGTCATCGAAGCTCCCTGCCATCGTGGGAGTCCCGTCCATTGCGGGCGGGACGGGCCAAGGGATCGAGAGCAACCAAGCACCCCCTGCGCCGTGAGCACCTGGGGGGGACCTGTGCCTCGGTCCCTGGCCACGATGGACGCCTAGTGGGGAGTTTGCGCCTTGAGCGCCAGTACAGGGACGGGAAGGCATCGTGGCGGTCCGTTTGCACAAGGGCGCGAAGGGAATGCCATGCACATGTTTGAGTATTTTGCGGGGATCGACTGGGGTTCGGAGACCCACCAGGTCTGCATTGTCGACAGCGCCGGCGAGGTGTCGGCCGAGCGGGCCTTCAGTCACGGCGGAGCCGGTCTGGCGGAGATGGCGGCCTGGATCCTCGCCAGGGCGGGCGTCGAACCGCACGCGGTTGGAGTTGCCATCGAGATCCCGCACGGACCCGTCGTCGAGACCATGATGGAGCGCGGCTTCACGGTCCACTCCGTGAATCCGAAGCAGCTCGACCGCTTCCGCGACCGCTTCTCACCGGCTGGCGCCAAGGACGACCGCCGCGACGCCCGCGTGCTTGCCGATGCTCTGCGGACCGATGGCCATGCGTTCCGGCGCCTGGACCCGGCGGCGCCGGAGATCGTCGAGCTGCGCGAGTGGTCGCGGATTGCCAGCGACCTGACCGGCGACAGGACCAGGCTGGTGAACCGGGCCCGCCAGCAGCTCTGGCGCTACTATCCGCAGCTCCTCAAGGTCGAAAGCGATCTCACCAAGGCCTGGGTCCGGGAACTCTGGTGTCTGGCGCCGACGCCCGCAAAGGCGCAGCGCGTCCGTGCCGCCACCGTCGCCAAGCTCCTGAAGCGCCATCGGGTGCGCCGGATCGACGGCGAAACCGCGCTCCGGACCCTGCGCGAGCCGGCGGTGTCCGTCGCGCCCGGCACGACCGAGGCCGCGGTCGCTCATGTCGAGGTCGTCTTCTCGCAGCTCGCCGTCATCGCGCAGCAACTCGCCAGGGCCTATGGCGAACTCGACCGCCTGAGCGCAACGCTGTCCCGATCGGCTGCCTCCCCGGAGGACGAGCCGGGAATAGATGCGCAGCGTGACGTGGAAATCCTGAGATCGCTTCCCGGCGTCGGCAGGATTGTCCTCGCCACGCTGCTCGCAGAAGCACACGATCCTCTGCGCCGGCGAGACTATCAAGCCCTGCGATGCCTGTCCGGCGTCGCTCCCGTGACCAAGCGGTCCGGCAAGTCGCTGATCGTCATACGCCGTCTCGCGTCTCACAACCGGCTCCAGGATGCCGTCTACCACTGGGCCGGGGTCGCGATACAGCACGACCCCGTCAGCAAGGCGAAATACGCCGCGCTGCGTGCCCGCGGTCACGGCGACGCTCGCGCGCTTCGCGGCGTCGCCGACCGTCTGCTCGGCGTTGCCTGCGCGATGCTCGAAAACCAGACGGTCTTCAATCCCGCCTTCGCGAGACAAGCCCATGCAGCGTGAAACACGAACCACACCCGGTGTGCTCACCCTACGCAGCACGCGTACTCGTGCGTGCGGGATCCCTCTTTACAAATGGTGGGGAGTCCCCCCCCCCCGTTGCCGGCTGCCCGAACCAGGGAGGAGACAATGATTTTCGCGAATGCAAAAAGGTCCTTGATTGTCGCGCTCGGCGCAGCGGTCCTATCGCTCGGCCTCGTGACCGGCACCGTGAAAGTTGCCGACGCCGGCGACCATTGCGAGGGACGGGCCGAGCACTTCATCTACTATGCCACCCACGCCATTGCCGAGGCGGCGTGGGAGAGGGTCCGCCGCGGTGCGGTCCAGGGCGCTAAGGACAACTGCCTCAGGATGAAATGGACCCAGGACCAGACTTTCAGTATCGAGACGACCATCAACCGCATGGAGGCGGCGGTGGCCGAGAGGCCTGATGTGCTGGTGATCACCGCCACCGACCCGGTGGCGATGCGCCCCACGGTCGAAAAGGCGCTCGAGGACGGCACATTCGTCATCGCCATCAACACGGCCGATCCGGCACCGAGGAGCGAGCGGCTGCCATACGCCATCTTCATCGGTGCAGACCTCTATCTGAGCGGCGTGGAAGCGGCCAACCGCGTCCTTGCCGTGCGTCCCGACTCCAAGCGGGCGGTGTGCTTCCACAACGCGCCGGGCCACGTGGGACTCGATGAGATGTGCCGCGGCTTCCTGGAGACCATGGAGGCCGGCTCCGGGGCGCCGGGCGACGTCGTTCCGATCGGCCAGGACGTCGCCGTTACCGAGGCGACCGTCTCGAACCATCTGACGGCCAATCCCGACACCGACGCCATGTTCACCATGAACGCCGAGGCCACCGCCTTCGGCGCCATGCTCGAGGTGGTGAGGCGCGAAGGCCGCACCGACGACGTGACGCTCGTGACGTTCGACGTCGATCCACTAATGGTGGCTGCGATCGAGTCCGGCGAGGCCGTGGCGGCGGTCGATCAGCTCATGTACATGCAGGGATATTTGCCGGCCGTTGTCGCCCGCAACTACCTCGACTGGGGCATGCTGCCGAGCCAGGACATCCTGACCGGGCCGGCGGTCATCGATAAGTCGAACATCGAGAGGGTCAAGCACCGCGTCCACAACTTGGGCCTCATGTAGGCTTCGTCTCCGGCGGCGCCGGTCGGGCAACTCTCCGCGCGCCCGGCGCCGCCGATCAAAACGCGACGCGCAGGCCCACGTTCACCAGGTGGTCGCTGCGCGAGCCGTCGCCGGCGCGGCCCGAGTAGCCCAGGACCGCGCGCGCCTGCCCGCCGAAGCTCATGGAAACGCCGAGATCGACGCTCACCCAGGCCTCGGGCGGTACGAAACCCTCGGCCGTGAACTCGCCTGCCATGGTGTTGGACTCCGCCGTGACTGAAATGGGGTCGCCGTCGAGCTCCGTCTCGTAGGCGACGGCGGCGTAGGGGCGAATGCCGAGGGTCTCCGAGCTCGCTTCGAACGTGATCCGGTAGCTGGCGCGGGCGACGAGGGAGTTCCGCTCGAACTCGGAGAAGCGCATGGCGGTTGGGGAGCGTCCCTTTTCGCGATAGCTCCTCACCTCTTGATCGAGCCATGAGAGGCCGAGCTCCGGCCCGTGGCGGGTCCCCGCCATCTCACCCATCGTCCAGCCGAGAATGAAATCGAGGCCGAGCTGACGCGCCACCGTCGAGCCGCGCTCCTTGCTGACAGCGGTTCCGAGGGTCATCGAGCGCTCGATGTCCAGCCCGGTCCTGCCCAGGTGCAGCCCGCCGCCCGCGTAGAATCCGCCCTGCCCCCAAGTCCCGTAGAGCGAGCCGACGGTCGTGTCGCCCTCCAGGTGGGCGCTCGAGACGGTGTTGTCGTGGCGGCCCCTGCTGAGTGCTACGCCCCACCAGCAGCCGGGCTCGAGTTGTTGACCGAAGCCCAGGGTCACGGCGTGCTCGTCGGCGTGCGCCTCGCCAAGGCGCGGCGGAGCATCGACCGCGCGCCGGCCCGTGTGCGCCAGGACGAAGCTGTGCCATTGTCCGGCCGGGCGCTCCCGGTCGGAGAGGCGTTCGGCGGCGAGGGCGCTGCGGTGCGCGGCGACTGCGGCCTCGCCCGCTTCGCCGGCGAGCGACACCTGCACGGCTGCCAGCTCCCGAGCCAGGGCTGCATTGGCGGAATCATTCAGGATGTCGCCGGACGCGAAGCCGACGATGGCGATGACAACCAGGAAAGAGCGAATGAGAGGACGCATCGGATGCCTCCCGCGTGGCGGCCGGCCAGCACACGCGATGGCCAAGAGACCATCCGTCCTGGTGCTGACGCTCGGCCCTGCCTCCAAGCGACGCGCGCGTTCGCGCGCCATTATCGACTCTTGCCGCCGTCTGCGCCACCGGCCTCCGCAGCGAGCAGGGCTGCCAAGCCGGTGCGGTAATTCGGATAGCGCAGCGCGACGCCCAGCTCGGCCTTGATGCGAGCGTTGGAGACCCGCCGGTTGTCGGCATAGAAGCTCCGCGCCATCGGTGAGAGGTCCGCGTCTTCCAGGGGCGTGAGCAGCGGTGGCGCGACGCCCAGCAGGGCGCAGGCGTGGGCGACCACATCCGCCGCAGGAGCCGGCTCGTCGTCGCACACATTATAGACGGCGCCGGCACGGGGCTTGGCGATGGAGGCGGCCAGCACCCGCGCGATGTCGGCCACGTGAATGCGCGAGAACACCTGGCCCTGCTTCGCGATACGCTTGGCCGTCCCGCGTCTCACAGCGGCCAGCGCGTTGCGCCCCGGCCCGTAGATTCCGGCCAGGCGAAAAACGTGCACGGCAAGCCCGTGTTCCTCGCCGAGGGCGAGCCAGCTCCGTTCCGCTTCGAGCCTGCGCTTGCCGCGTGCGCCGGTGGGCGTGAGCGGTGCACTCTCGTCCACCCACCCGCCGCCGGTGTCGCCGTAGACCCCGGTGGTGGAGAGATAGCCGATCCATTCCAGCCTCTCGATGGCGGCAATGTCCTCGCCGTGGCAATCGAGTGCAGGATCACCGTCGGAGTCCGGCGGGATTGAGAGAAGGACGTGCGTCGCGCCCTCAAGCGATCTTGCCGGGTCTTCGAGCGGTGTCTCGCGCGAGAAGGGGATGGCGTCGACGCCCGCACACGCCAGCGCGCGGCAACCCTCGGCCGTTCGGCAAGTGCCGGCGAGGGACCAGCCGGCGGGAGCCAGCAGCGCACCCAAGGCGGACGCGCTGAACCCGTAGCCGAAACAGAATAGTCGTTTACCGCGTGCCAATGTCATGGCTGCGCGAGGCCGGAAGCACCCGTTGGGGGCTCGGCGCCGAGCCATTCCGCGAGCACCGCGGGGTCGGTCTCGGCGGGGGCATTGCGGGCACGGAGCGCGGCGAAATCAGCCGGTGGCGCAAGCCGTCGTGACGCCCACACAGCCATGGCCCGCACCAGAGGCGAGGGGTCGCGGAGCAGCTGCTTCGCGACCGGCAGGACCGAGACGTCCCCGCAATTGCCTATGGCGATCAGCACGTTGCGAACGAAGCGATCGCGCCCGGTGCGCTTGATCGGGCTGCCTGAAAAGATGGTTCTGAATGTCCTGTCGTCCAACGTGGCGAGGTCGGCGAGCCGGGGCGCCGACAGCTCGGCGCGCGGCAGGAAGGCGTACTCCTCGGTCCGGCGGGCGAACTTGTTCCACGGGCAGACCGCGAGGCAATCGTCGCAGCCATAGATCCTGTTGCCCATGGCCTCGCGGAATTCGGGTGCAATGTGGCCCTTGTGCTCGATGGTGAGGTACGAGATGCAGCGCCTGGCATCGAGCCGGTAGGGAGCGGGGAAGGCGTCGGTCGGGCAGATGTCCAGACACTGGCGGCAAGAGCCGCAGTGGTCGGACTCGGCGTCGTTGTGCGCAAGGTCGAGCGTCGTAAACAGCTCGCCGAGGAAGAGCCACGAGCCGTGCCGGCGGGAGACGAGGTTGGTGTGCTTGCCCTGCCAGCCGATGCCCGCGCGAGCCGCCAGCGGCTTCTCCATCACCGGCGCCGTGTCAATGAAGAGCTTCACCTCGGCGTCGAAGGTATCGACCACGAAGCGCGCGAGCCGCCGGAGCCGGCCCTTAAGCACGTCGTGGTAGTCGCGTCCCTGCGCATAGGCCGAGACGATGCCCCGCGTTGGTGCGCCCAGCAGACCGAGCGGGTCGTGCGCCGGTCCGTAGTTGAGGCCCACCACGACGACGCTGCGTACTTCGGGCCAGAGCGCGCGGGGGGCCGAGCGCCGCGCGGCGGTGCGGGGCAACCACGCCATGTCCCCGGCGTAGCCCAGCTGCAGAAAGTGCCGGAGCCCCTCGGCGTCCGTTGGCTCATCGTCGGCACTCGCCACGCCCACGGCTTGGAACCCGAGCGAGCGGGCGTGAGCGAGGATCGCGTCGCGCGTGTTCTCAGGCACGGTCGTTTCGCTCGCCGCTAGGGCGCTAGGTCCTCCGTTCGGCACCGTCGATCAGCATGTCGAGCGCGGTCGCGACGGTTGCGAGGCGGACGGCGCCGCGATCGCCGGGGTAGACCGTGCGCCGGTGAAGGAGTCTGCCGCCAGGCCCGGCGCAGGCATGGTGCACCAGGCCGACCGGTTTGGTATCCGTTCCCCCGCCGGGCCCTGCGATGCCGGTCACCGCGACCGCGAGAGTGGCGTCGGAGCGGGCGAGCGCGCCTTCCGCCATCGCCCGCGCCACCTCCTCGCTGACCGCGCCCACGTGCATCAGCAGCTCGTCGGGCACTCCCAGCAGGTCCCGCTTGGCCTCGTTGGCGTAGGTCACGAAGCCGCGATCCACTACGTCCGATGAGCCAGGGATCTCGGTGAGACACGCGGCGATCAGCCCGCCGGTGCAGGATTCCGCCGTGGCGACGCGCACGCCCTCCGCGCGGCAAAGCGTCAGCAGCCGCTCGGCCCGCTCGACGATGTCCGCCGGGAAGGTCACAGCCATATCCAGACGTTCCAGAGAAGCACCGCCGCCAGGGCGCCCGCGACGATGTCATCCAGCATCACGCCCAACCCGCCCTTCACGCGCCGGTCGAGCAGGCTGATCGGCCAGGGCTTCACGACGTCGAACAGGCGGAACAGCACGAAGCCCACCGCGTAGACGGCGACAGTCGGCGGCACCAGCAGCAGGGCGACGAACTGGCCGGCGACCTCGTCGATCACGATCGCCGATGAATCGCGGGTCCCCGTACGGCGCTCGTAGGCACCGGCCGCCCAGATCCCGATCACGATCAGGACGACGGTTGCGATCGCGAGGCCGAGCGTGCCGGTGTAGGTCCTGAACAGCCACGCGAAGGGCAGCGCCAGTGCCGAGGCCACCGTCCCAGGCGCCCAGCGCACGAGGCCTGCGCCGAAGCAGGTCGCGATCAGGGCCGCCGGATCGCGCAGGTTGAGGCGGGCCGGCTCCGCTTCAGCGGTCATCGCCACTCTCGATGGGCAGTCGGACCGTGACGACCGCTTGCGCGGCGATGCCCTCGCCGCGCCCTGTGAAGCCGAGACGCTCCGTCGTGGTCGCCTTGAGGCTGATGCGGGTGGGGTCTAAGCCCAGAAAAGTGGCAAGACGCGCCGTCATGACCTCACGGTGCGGGCCGATCCTGGGGCGCTGGCAGATCACCGTGACATCCACGTGGCTGAGGCGGCCGCCGCGCTCCGCAAGGAGCTTGAGCGCGTGGGCCACGAAGAGCGCGGAATCGGCCTCTCGCCAGGCCTCGTCGGTGGGCGGAAAGTGGGTGCCGATGTCGCCCGCCGCCAAGGCGCCCAGCAGAGCGTCGACGATGGCGTGAAGCACAACGTCTCCGTCGGAATGGCTGATCACCCCCTGCGCGTGCGGCACCGCCACGCCGCCCAGCATGAGGTGGTCGCCGGGACCGAAGCGGTGGACGTCGAAGCCCATGCCGACGCGGGTCTCGAATACGGCCTCGGCAGCGACGTCGCGGGTGCCCTGCGCCGCCAGGATGCGCTCGGCACGGGCAAAATCCTGCTCGGTGGTAATTTTGAGGTTGTCCTCGTCGCCAGGGGTGAGCGCGACGGAGAGCCCGGCCTGCTCGGCCACCGCGGCATCGTCGGTGAGCGCGCTGCCGGCCGCGGCGCGGTGGGCATCGAGAATGGCGGGATAGCGGAAGCCCTGCGGGGTCTGAGCGCGCCAGAGCCCCTCGCGCGGCACCGCGCCCGCGATCACCACGCTGCCCGGCGGCGCCCGCTTGAGACTGTCGCTCACCGCGAGCGCAGGCAGCGCCCCGTCGTGACCTCGGAGCGCATCGAGCGCTCCGTCGATCACGGCGGTGGAGACAAGCGGACGCGCGCCGTCGTGGATCAGCACCAGGTCGGGCGGCGATTCCGCGAGGCTTTCCAGTCCGTTACGCACCGAGTCCTGCCGCGTCTCGCCGCCGGAGACCGGCGGGAGCAGCGCGGCGTCTGCCGAACTGCCGCTCTCGCGCACCACCTCGTCGAAGAGTGGCCGGTCGGCGGGGTTGATCACCACCCTGACCCGGTCGATGCCCGGATGGGTCGCGAAGCGTTGCACGCTGTGGCTGAGCACCGCGCGCCCGGCAAGCTGGCGGTACTGCTTGGGCAGCGGCCCGCCGACCCGGTGGCCGCGCCCGGCCGCGACGATCAGGGCGGCGGCACTGACCATGCTGAATCTTTGGTGCCGGCGGCAGGACTCGAACCCGCAACCCCTTGATTACAAATCAAGTGCTCTACCAGTTGAGCTACGCCGGCCGATCGGCCACTGCAGGCGCGCGCGATCACGGAAGACCCGCTTTCAAGCGCGGCCTGCCGGCCGAGTCAAGCACACCGCGCTCATCGCCGCGAGACCTCGTAGAGCGCGATGGCGGCGGCGTTGGAGACGTTGAGGCTCGCCATCGAGCCCGGCATGGGGATGCTCGCGGTCGAATCGCAGCGCTCGCGGGTGAGCCTGCGCATGCCCTGTCCTTCGGCGCCGAGCACGAGCGCGAGCGGCGCACTCACGTTGACGGCCCCGAGCGGTTCGGACGCATCCGGGTCGAGGCCGATGCACCAGAAACCCAGCTCTTTCAGCACAATAAGCGCACGCGCGATGTTGACAACGCGGGCGAGCGGCACCGTCTCCAGCGCGCCCGAGGCGGCCTTGGCCAGCGTGCCCGCGCCTTGCGGCGAGTGGCGGTCCTGAACCACTACGGCGCCCACCGCAAAGGCCGCCGCCGAGCGCAGGATCGCGCCGACGTTGTGCGGATCCGTCACCTGGTCGAGCAAGACAACGGTCCGCGGACCCTCCGCCCTCTGCGCCACGCCGCGGCAGGCAGAGGCCAGATCGACCGCCGGCAGCGGCGCCGTCTCCAGCACGATGCCCTGATGCACGGCACCCTCCGGCAAGAGGGCGACGATGTCCTGGCGGGAGACGATCTGCGGTGCATCGAGCAGGGCACGGGCCGCGAGCGGGAGTGCGCGCGCGTCGGCACGCTCGGCGAGCTGCGCCGCACCCTCCTCCGTCGCGATCAACCTGTGACAGCGGCGGCTCGGGTTGGCGAGCGCTGCGGCGACCGCATGGGCGCCGTAGAGCCGCTCGCGGCGAGGACGTGCCTGGGCGCGCTGCTCCTGATGCGTGCGCCGGCGCCCGGTTCCGCGCTCGCGCGGGCGGCGAGAACTGTTGCGTGCCATGACGCACCCTATTATAAGACTTCCATCCCTTTTGCGAGACGCCCCGGTACACGGGCCGCCCGGCGCGCGCTGACGCCGCAGCCGCGGCGGCCGATGGCGCGGTGGGCCGTCACGGAGAGCTCCTTTGGGCGTTGACAATCGGCCGCGGATGTCCATAGTGCGCCGTTCCGAGTCCCGGGCGCGTCCACCTCGGCGCGGAGGGGTGGCCGAGTGGTTAAAGGCAGCAGACTGTAAATCTGCCGACGTATGTCTACGTAGGTTCGAATCCTACCCCCTCCACCACACGGGCGGCGCGCGCACGCGCGACGCAGGGCGCGAGGGACTTGGGATCGAGCGGGTGTAGCTCAATGGTAGAGCCCCAGCCTTCCAAGCTGGTTACGTGGGTTCGATTCCCATCACCCGCTCCAGAGTATTCGGCCGACACCGCAGCAGCGGTGCGCGGCTTGCGTCGTCCTTTTAACTGCCGCGAAGACGCGGCAGACGGGGAATAGAGCACCGATGGCTAAGGAGAAGTTTGAGCGTACGAAGCCGCACTGCAACGTCGGGACGATCGGTCACGTTGACCATGGGAAGACGACGCTGACGGCGGCGATCACGCGGATACTCGGCGAGGCGGGCGGCGCGGACTTCGTGCCGTTCGACGAGATCGACAAGGCGCCGGAGGAACGCGAGCGCGGCATCACGATCGCGACGGCGCACGTCGAGTACGAGACCGAGAACCGGCACTACGCGCACGTGGACTGCCCGGGTCACGCGGACTACGTGAAGAACATGATCACGGGCGCTGCGCAGATGGACGGCGCGATCCTGGTGGTCTCTGCGGCGGACGGCCCGATGCCACAGACGCGGGAGCACATTCTGCTGGCGCGTCAGGTGGGCGTTCCGGCGCTTGTGGTCTACATGAACAAGGTGGACATGGTGGACGACGAGGAGATCCTGGACCTTGTCGAGCTTGAGGTTCGTGAGCTTCTGTCGGAGTACGAGTTTCCTGGGGACGACATTCCTGTGATCCGGGGTTCTGCGCTGGCGGGGCTCGAGGATGGCGACGAGACGACGGGCCGTGCGTCGGTGCTGGAGCTGATGGCGGCGGTTGACGACTACGTGCCGCAGCCCGAGCGCCCGAAGGACCAGCCGTTCCTGATGCCGATCGAGGACGTGTTTTCGATTTCTGGCCGAGGGACGGTCGTGACGGGGCGGATCGAGCGCGGCGTGGTGAAGGTGGGCGACGACGTCGGGATCATCGGGATCCGCGAGACGACGAAGACGGTGTGCACGGGCGTTGAGATGTTCCGGAAGCTGCTGGATCAGGGCGAGGCCGGTGACAACGTGGGCGTTCTGCTTCGCGGCACGAAGCGGGACGAGGTGGAGCGCGGTCAGGTTCTGGCGGAGCCCGGGACGATCACGCCGCACACGCGCTTCGAGGCCGAGACGTACATCCTGACGAAGGACGAGGGTGGCCGTCACACGCCGTTTTTCTCGAACTACCGCCCGCAGTTCTACTTCCGGACGACGGACGTTACGGGGACGATCGGCTTGCCGGACGGGACCGAGATGGTGATGCCTGGCGACAACGTGACGATGCAGGTTGATCTGATAGCGCCGATCGCGATGGACGAGGGCTTGCGCTTCGCCATCCGCGAGGGCGGGCGCACCGTCGGCGCCGGCGTCGTCGCAAAAATCGTCGAGTAGGATGCGGCCTCCCGCCGCGGCACGCAAACGGACTAGGAGTGTAGCTCAATTGGTAGAGCGCCGGTCTCCAAAACCGGAGGTTGGGGGTTCGAGACCCTCCACTCCTGCCATCTGCGCAGCTAGGGGCGTGTGCTGACCATGGCTCGCACGCCGCCGCTCGAGTTCTTGCGCCAGGCACGCCAGGAGATCGGCAAGGTCACGTGGCCCACCCGCAAGGAGACCACCATCAGCACCATCATGGTGCTGATCATGGTGATTATCATGGCAGTCTTCTTCTTCCTGATCGATCAGGTGCTCTCCATCGGGGTGCGGGCGATTCTGGGGCTCGGCGGATGACGGACATGCCGGCAGCAGAGGTGCATACGGCGGACGCTCAGGGGCCGGCGCGGCGCTGGTACATCGTCCACGTCTATTCCGGCTTCGAGAAGAAGGTGGCGCAGTCGATCCGCGAGCAGGCAAGGCAGCAGGGCCTCGACCACCTGATCGCCGACGTCATGGTGCCCTCAGAAGAGGTCGTAGAGATGCGGCGCGGCGCCAAGGTCAAGTCGGAGCGCAAGTTCTTCCCCGGCTACGTGCTAGCGCACCTCAGCATGACCGACGAGACCTGGCATCTGATCAACAACACGCCGAAGGTGACCGGATTTCTCGGCAGCGGCGGCAAGCCGGTGCCGATCAGCGACGACGAGGCGGACCGCGTGCTCAAGCAGGTCAAGGAAGGTGTGGAGCGGCCAAAGCCCTCGGTCATCTTCGAGATCGGCGAGACCGTGCGGGTCTGCGACGGGCCCTTCACCTCGTTCAGCGGACTGGTGGAGGAGATCGACGAGGAGCGGGCGCGGCTGAAGGTCGCGGTCTCGATTTTCGGCCGGGCAACCCCGGTCGAGCTGGAATACGCGCAGGTCGAGAAGGCCTGAGGGCAGGACGGGAGCAACATGGCAAAGAGAGTCACGGGGACGATCAAGCTGCAGGTGCCGGCGGGGCAAGCCAATCCGTCGCCGCCGATCGGCCCGGCGCTGGGTCAGGCAGGGCTCAACATCATGGAGTTCTGCAAGACCTTCAACGCACAGACCCAGAACCTCGAGCAGGGGATGCCGATCCCGACCGTGATCTCGGTCTATCACGACCGGACCTTCTCGTTCGTGACCAAGAGCCCGCCGGCCAGTTTCTTTCTCAAGAAGGCGGCGGGCATCGAAAAGGGCTCCGAGACGGTCGGCCGGATCGACCCGGTGGGCCAGGTTACGCGGGCGCAAGTTCGCGAGATTGCGGAGAAAAAGATGGTGGATCTCAACGCCGAAGATATGGACGCAGCCTGCCGGATCATCGAAGGGTCGGCGCGCTCCATCGGCATCCAGGTGGTGGGCTAGCGGCGATGGCGAAGATCGGAAAAAGGTTGCGGCAGGCCAAGGATCGGGTCGACCGCGACAGGACATATGCGCTGGGCGATGCGATCAGTCTGGTCAAGCAGGGGGCGAAGGCGAAGTTCGACGAGACCGTCGAAATGAGCGTCGGCCTCGGCGTCGACCCGCGCCACGCGGATCAGATGGTACGCGGCGTCGTGGCGCTTCCCCACGGCACCGGCAAGACCGTGCGCGTCGCGGTCTTCGCCAAGGGCGACAAGGCCGAGGCCGCGCGCGAAGCGGGCGCCGACGTGGTCGGCGACGAGGACCTCGCGGCCGAGGTCCAGGGCGGCAAGATCGAATTCGACCGCTGTATCGCGACGCCGGACATGATGCCGGTGGTCGGCAAGCTCGGCCGCATTCTGGGCCCGCGCGGCCTCATGCCGAACCCCAAGCTCGGCACGGTGACGCCGGATGTGGTTGAGGCCGTGCAGGCAGCCAAAGGCGGCCAGGTGGAGTTCCGGGTCGAGAAGGCCGGTATCGTCCACGCCGGCATCGGCAAGGCGAGCTTCGCCGACGATGCGCTGGCCGAGAATGCGCGCGCACTGGTGGGCGCGCTCAACCGCGCGAAGCCGAGCGGCGCCAAGGGAACCTACATGAAGCGGGCGGCGCTCAGCTCCTCCCAGGGGCCCGGCGTGAAGCTCGACGTTGCCGCCCTGCAGGCGGAGATAGCGGCATCGTGACCGGTGGCGTGAGCGGCGCGCGTCTGCGCCTCGTGTCCGCCGGATAAGCCGGAGGAAGTCGTGGAACGGCTCAAGAAGGAAGAGATTGTCGAAGCCCTGCGCGGCATCTTCGAGAGCACGAATCTCGTCGTCGTGACGCAGTTCAGCGGGCTCTCGGTGGCCGAGGCCTCCGACCTGCGCCGCCAGATGCGTGCGGCCGGGGCCACCTTCCGCGTCACCAAGAACCGGCTCGCGAAGCGCGCGGTCGAAGGCACGACCTTCGCCCCGCTCGCGGAGCTGTTCACGGGCTCCAGCGCGATCGCCTATTCGGACGATCCGGTGGCCGCAGCGAAGGTCGCGGTGGCCTACGCCAAGGAGAACGACAAGCTGATCGTCGTGGGCGGCGCCCTCGGCGGGGCTGCGCTCGACAAGGGCGATGTGCGCTCGCTCGCCGAGCTGCCCTCGCTCGATACCCTACGTGCCCAGCTGATCGGTGTGCTGAACGCGCCGGCGACCAAGATCGCCGCCGTGCTGAGCGCGCCGGCAGGCCAGCTCGCGCGCGTCCTCAACGCCTATTCGGAACAAGGAGACACCACTAGCGAGAGCAAACCATCCGGCGATTGATCGCCAACGCACACCGAGAAAAGCCCAAGCCCCCAGGAGACCAACGACATGGCTGATCTGGCCAAAATTGCAGACGAGCTTTCGACCCTGACGGTGATCGAGGCCTCCGAGCTTAGCAAGATGCTCGAAGAGAGGTGGGGGGTCTCCGCGGCCGCCCCCGTTGCCGTCGCCGCCGCCCCAGGTGCCGCGCCTGAGGCCGAGGAGGCCGAAGAGCAGACCGAATTCACCGTGGTGCTTACCTCCTTTGGTGAGAAGAAGATCAACGTGATCAAGGAGGTCCGCGCGATCACCAGCCTCGGCCTCAAGGAGGCCAAGGCGCTGGTCGAGGGCGTTCCGAACGCGGTCAAGGAAGACGTGTCGAAGGACGACGCGGCAAAGATAAAGGAGCAGCTCGAAGCTGCTGGCGCGACCGTCGAGGTCAAGTAGAGACGATTGGCTATCGCCGGCGCACGCCCGGCCACGTGCCGGGTAGCTCCGGCCCCGCCGTCGCGCCGCGGCGCGGGCGGGCACGATCGCGCGCGGCCAACGGTGCGCGGCGTGTGCCGCCGCACCGCACGTAAAGACTAACCCACGGCCCGCCGCGGCGCTCAAGCCGCGGCCGGGGCCGAGAGTCCGAGGGGTACCATGGTGCAGTCTCGCAAGGCCCACCGCAGGCTACGTCGCAGCTTCAGCCGCATTCCCCAAGTCGCCTCGATGCCGAACCTGATCGAGGTGCAGAAGCGCTCCTACGAGTTCTTCCTGCAACGGGATATGAAGGGCGACCAGCGCTCCGAATCCGGGCTTCAGCGGGTCTTCAAGTCGGTGTTCCCGATCAGGGACTTTTCCGACAAGGCGTCGCTGGAATTCGAGCGCTACGAGTTCGAGGATCCCAAGTACGATGTAGAGGAATGCCAGCAGCGGGGCATCACCTACGCCGCGCCGCTCAAGGTAACGCTGCGTCTCGTGGTCTGGGATGTGGACGACGACAGCGGGCTCCGCTCGGTGCGGGACATCAAGGAGCAGGACGTCTACATGGGCGATATGCCGTTGATGACCGACAACGGCACCTTCGTCATCAACGGCACCGAACGGGTGATCGTATCCCAGATGCACCGCTCGCCGGGCGTCTTCTTCGACCACGACCGCGGCAAGACGCACAGCTCGGGCAAGTATCTCTATGCCGCCCGGATCATTCCCTATCGCGGCTCCTGGCTCGATTTCGAGTTCGATGCCAAGGACCTGGTGTTCGTGCGCATCGACCGGCGCCGCAAGCTGCCGGTGACGGTGCTGTTGCGCGCGCTCGCCATGGATACGGAGGAGATCTTCGATCACTTCTATTCCAAGGTGATGCACACCCGGACCGATGACGGCTGGAAGGCGCCGATCGAGCCCGAGCGCCTGCGCGGGGTGAAGCTGCTCGACGATCTGGTGAACGCGGCCACCGGAAAGATTGTGGTCGAGGCCGGGCGCCGCGTGACCGCGCGCGTGCTCAAGAAGCTCAGCGACGCCGGCATGACCGAGCAGCTGATCGGCGCCGACAAGCTGATCGGGCAATACGCCTCCGACGACATGATCAATCCCGAGACCGGGGAGGTGCTGATCGAGGCGGGCGGCGAAATCGAGGAGAAGACGCTCGAATCCCTGGAGGAATGCGGGATCGACCAGATCTCGGTCCTCGGCATCGACCACATCAACGTCGGTGCCTACATACGCAACACCATCAGGCAGGACCGGACGACGAGCCGCGAAGAGGCGCTGCTCGAGATCTACAAGGTGATGCGGCCGGGCGAGCCGCCGACCGTCGAGACTGCCGAAAAGCTCTTCTACGATTTGTTCTTCGGCAAGGCCCGGCTGAAGGATGAATCGGTCGAGGCGCGTGCCGAGCCCGAAACCTCTGCCGACGTGCTCGTTAGGCTGAAGCGGGCCGAGATGGGCGAGGTCTGGATTCTGGAGCAGGAGCAAGACTGGCTCAGGATCATTGTCCCGGCGGCCAACCGGCCCGACGAGATCGACGAGCCGGTGTGGGTGCCGGCGGAGGCCTTCGCCACGCTCGGCTCCGAGCGTTACGACCTCTCGGACGTCGGCCGGGTGAAGATGGGCATGCGGCTCAATCTCGACGGCAACGACGAGCTCAGGGTTCTGCGGCGCAAGGATATCGTCTCGGTCGTTACGACACTCGTCGCGCTGAAGGACGGCATCGGCGACATCGACGACATCGACCACCTGGGCAACCGGCGGGTGCGCTCGGTCGGCGAGCTGATGGAAAACCAGTACCGGATCGGCCTGCTCAGGATGGAGCGTGCGATCCGCGAGCGGATGAGCTCGGTCGATATCGACACCGTCATGCCGCACGACCTGATCAACGCCAAGCCGGCGGCGGCGGCGGTGCGCGAGTTCTTCGGCTCGTCCCAGCTTTCGCAGTTTATGGACCAGACCAACCCGCTCTCCGAGATCACGCATAAGCGCAGGCTCTCTGCGCTGGGGCCCGGCGGGCTCACGCGCGAGCGGGCAGGCTTCGAGGTACGCGACGTGCACCCGTCGCACTACGGGCGCATCTGCCCGGTGGAGACGCCGGAAGGCCCCAATATCGGGCTGATCAACAGCCTTGCCACCTACGCGCGGGTCAACCGCTACGGCTTCATCGAGAGCCCCTACCGCAAGGTGGAGGAGGGCCGCCAGACCGACGAAGTGGTTTATCTCTCCGCGATCGAGGAGGCGAAGTACACCATCGCCCAGGCCAACGCGAAGACGGACGAGGGCGCCGCTCTCAGCGAGGACCTGGTGAGCTGCCGGCGCAACGGCGAGTTCGTGATGTCGGCGCCCGACAACATCGAGTACATGGACGTCTCGCCCAAGCAGCTGGTCTCGGTTGCCGCTGCCCTCATCCCCTTCCTCGAGAACGACGACGCGAACCGGGCGCTGATGGGCTCCAACATGCAGCGCCAGGCGGTCCCCCTGGTGCGCGCGGAGGCACCGCTGGTCGGCACCGGCATGGAAGAGGTGGTGGCCCGGGATTCCGGCGCCGCCATCGCAGCGCGCCGTACCGGTACGGTCGAGCAGGTGGATGCCACCCGCATCGTGGTCCGCGCCGAGGGCGAGCAGGACGGTAACGCAGAATCTGCCGGCGTCGACATCTATAACCTGTTGAAATTCCAGCGCTCCAACCAGAGCACGTGCATCACGCAACGGCCTTTGGTGCGGGTCGGCGAGCGGGTGGTGGCGGGCCGTGTCATCGCCGACGGGCCCAGCACCGACTACGGCGAGCTTGCGCTCGGGCGCAACGTGCTCGTCGCCTTCATGCCGTGGAATGGCTACAACTTCGAGGATTCGATCCTGATCTCCGAGCGGCTGGTCAAGGACGACGTCTTCACCTCGATCCATATCGAGGAGTTCGAGGTGATGGCGCGCGACACCAAGCTGGGCCAGGAGGAGATCACCCGCGACATTCCCAATGTCGGCGAGGAAGGGCTCCGCAACCTGGACGAGGCCGGCATCGTCTATATCGGTGCGGAAGTGCAGCCAGGCGACATCCTCGTCGGCAAGATCACGCCCAAGGGCGAATCGCCCATGACGCCGGAGGAGAAGCTGCTGCGCGCGATCTTCGGCGAGAAGGCCTCGGACGTGCGCGACACCTCGTTGCGCGTGCCGCCTGGTGGCATGGGCACGGTGGTCGAAGTCCGTGTTTTCAACCGGCGTGGCGTCGACAAGGACGAGCGCGCGCTTGCGATCGAGCGAGAAGAGATCGAGCGCCTCGCCAAGGATCGCGACGACGAGCGCGCGATCATCGAGCGCAACATGTACGACCGCGTGCGGGCGCTGCTGCTGAACCGCATCGCAGCCCGCGGCCCCAAGGACGTTGCCGCCAATAGCAAGATCACGATGCGCGTCCTCGACTCCCTCTCCCGCGGTCAATGGTGGCAGATCGTGCCGGCCAGCGAGCCGATCCTCACCCGCCTCGAAGCGCTCAAGGCGGAGTTCGACGAGAACATCGGCCGGATTCAGGAACGTTTCGAGAGCAAGGTGGAGAAGCTGCAGCGCGGCGACGAGTTGCCGCCCGGTGTTCTCAAGATGGTCAAGGTGTTCGTCGCCGTGAAGCGCAAGATGCAGCCCGGCGACAAGATGGCCGGCCGCCACGGCAACAAGGGCGTGGTCTCGAACATCGTGCCAGTCGAGGACATGCCTTATCTGGAGGATGGAACCAGCGTCGACATCGTGCTCAACCCCTTGGGCGTGCCGTCCCGGATGAATGTCGGCCAGATCCTGGAGACCCATCTGGGGTGGGCCTCCCACGGGCTCGGGCTCAAGATCGGCGAGATCCTGGACCAGGCTCAGGCCGCAGGCGGCACGGCCAACGGTGAGTTGCGGAGCCTGCTTGGCGAGGTTTACGACGGCGACCGAGAGGCAGACGGTCAGGTCGCCACGATGTCCGATGAAGACCTCGCCGAAGTCGGCGAAACCAGCCGGAGCGGCATCCCGATGGCGAGCCCGGTGTTCGACGGCGCCCACGAGGTCGACATCGTGAAGATGCTGGAGCTCGCGGGTCTCGACGCGAGCGGCCAGGTGACGCTGATCGACGGGCAGACCGGCGAGCCCTTCGACCGCCAGGTGACCGTCGGCTACATATACATGCTGAAGTTGCACCATTTGGTGGACGACAAGATCCACGCCCGCTCGATCGGGCCCTACAGCCTCGTCACCCAGCAGCCGCTGGGCGGCAAGGCGCAGTTCGGCGGCCAGCGCTTCGGCGAGATGGAGGTGTGGGCGCTGCAGGCCTACGGCGCCTCCTACACGTTGCAGGAAATGCTGACCGTCAAGTCGGACGACGTCTCGGGCCGCACCAAGGTCTACGAGTCGATCGTGCGCGGCGACGAGAACTTCGAAGTCGGAATCCCTGAGTCGTTCAACGTCCTGGTCAAGGAGATGCAGTCCCTCGGCCTCGATATCGATCTCAGGACAACGAGCTGACGCAGAGCCGGCACGGCCAGGCGGCATCGCGGCAGGTTCGGAGGACATTCGATGAACGAGTTGATCAATCTCTTTGGTCCGTCGAGCACGGCCCAACAATTCAACCAGATCAAGATCTCCATCGCGAGCCCGGAGAAGATTCGCTCCTGGTCTTACGGCGAGATCAAGAAGCCGGAAACCATCAACTACCGGACCTTCAAGCCCGAGCGCGACGGGCTGTTCTGCGCCCGTATTTTCGGGCCGATCAAGGATTACGAGTGCTTGTGCGGCAAGTACAAGCGCATGAAATACCGCGGCATCGTCTGCGAGAAGTGCGGCGTCGAAGTGATCCAGTCGAAGGTCCGGCGCGAACGCATGGGCCATATCGAGCTGGCCTCGCCTGTCGCCCACATCTGGTTCCTAAAGTCGGTGCCGTCGCGCATCGGGCTGCTCTTCGACATGACACTCAAGGAGATGGAGCGCGTGCTCTATTTCGAGAGCTATGTCGTCACGGAGCCGGGCTTCACCTCGCTCAACCAGTTCCAGCTGCTCACCGAAGATCAGTTCCGCCATGCGCAGGACGAGTTTGGGGCCGATGCCTTCGAGGCTGGCATCGGGGCCGAAGTGATCCGCAAGATGCTGGCCAAGCTCGACCTCGAAGAGGAGCGGGACACGCTGCGCGGTGAGCTCGCCGCCACCAACTCCGAGGCCAAGCGCAAGAAGCTCGTCAAGCGGCTGAAGCTGGTCGAATCCTTCATCCTCTCGGGCAACCGGCCGGAATGGATGATCCTCGAGGTGGTGCCGGTGATTCCGCCGGAGCTCCGCCCGCTGGTGCCGCTGGACGGCGGCCGCTTCGCCACCTCCGACCTTAACGACCTCTACCGCCGGGTGATCAACCGCAACAATCGGCTGAAGCGGCTGATCGAGCTGCGCGCGCCGGACATCATCGTGCGCAACGAGAAGCGCATGCTGCAGGAGGCGGTGGACGCGCTCTTCGACAACGGCCGCCGGGGCCGGGTGATGACCGGCGCCAACAAGCGCCCGCTGAAGTCGCTGAGCGACATGCTGAAGGGCAAGCAGGGGCGCTTCCGGCAGAACCTGCTCGGCAAGCGAGTCGACTATTCGGGGCGTTCGGTGATCGTGGTCGGGCCCGAGCTCAAGCTGCACGAGTGCGGCCTGCCGAAGAAGATGGCGCTCGAGCTCTTCAAGCCCTTCATCTATTCCAAGCTCGAGCTCTACGGTATGGCGACCACGCTCAAAGCCGCCAAGCGCATGGTCGAGAAGGAGCGGCCGGAGGTCTGGGACATCCTGGAAGAGGTGATCCGCGAGCATCCGGTGCTGCTCAACCGGGCGCCGACGCTGCATCGCCTCGGCATCCAGGCCTTCGAGCCGGTGCTGATCGAGGGCAAGGCGATCCAGCTTCACCCGTTGGTCTGTGCCGCCTTCAACGCCGACTTCGACGGTGACCAGATGGCGGTGCACGTGCCGCTCTCGCCCGAGGCGCAGCTCGAGGCGCGGGTCCTGATGATGTCCACCAACAACATCCTGAGCCCCGCCAACGGCAAGCCCATCATCGTGCCGAGCCAGGACATCGTGCTCGGCATCTACTACCTGACCTACACCCGTGACGGAGAGCGCGGCGAGGGCATGGCGTTCTCCGATATCGGCGAGGTGCAGAAGGCGCTCGATGCAGGCGTGATCTCGCTGCACGCCAAGATCACCTGCCGCAGGGCGGGCGAGAACGGCGCGGACGCCGTCCGGGTCGAGACCACGCCGGGCCGTCTGATCCTTTCGGAAGTGCTGCCGGAGAACGCCAACGTCCGCTTCGAGGCGATCAACCATCTGCTCACCAAGCGCGAGCTGAGCGCCGTGTTCGATTCCGTCTACCGCCATTGCGGCCAGAAGGAGACCGTGATCTTCGCCGACCAGGTGATGAATCTCGGCTTCCGGTATGCGACCCGTGCCGGCATCTCCTTCGGCAAGGACGACATGGTAGTGCCGCGCGACAAGGCCAAGCTGGTGGAATTCACCGACCGCGAGGTGAGCCGCTACGAGCGCCAGTACTCCGACGGTCTCATCACCCAGGGCGAGAAGTACAACAAGGTCATCGACGCCTGGTCCCAGTGCACCGACAAGGTGGCGACGGCGATGATGAAGGGCATGTCGGACCTGACCGTGGGCGAGGACCGGCGGGGCGGGCCGGCGCTCAACTCGATCTACATCATGGCCGATTCCGGCGCGCGCGGCTCGGAAGCGCAGATGAAGCAGCTCGCCGGCATGCGCGGGCTCATGGCCAAGCCCTCAGGCGAGATCATCGAGACGCCGATCAAGTCCAACTTCAAGGAAGGGCTGACGGTGCTCGAGTACTTCAACTCCACCCATGGAGCGCGCAAGGGCCTCGCCGATACCGCGCTCAAGACAGCCAACTCGGGCTATCTCACCCGCCGCCTCGTCGACGTCGCACAGGACTGCATCATCGTCGAGGACGATTGTGGCACCACCGCCGGCCTGACAATCAAGGCAGTGATCGAGGGCGGCGAGACCATTGCGACGCTCGGCGAGCGGGCACTGGGACGGGTTGCGTCGGAGCCGATCCTGGATCCGCTCTCGGGCGAGACCATCATGGACGCCGGCGAGATGATCGACGAGCGCACCGTCGATCTGATCGAGCGGGCCAATATCGAAGAAGTCAAGATCCGCTCGGTGCTCACCTGCGAGAGCGACGACGGCGTGTGCAGCCTCTGCTACGGGCGCGATCTGGCGCGCGGCACGCTCGCCAACATCGGCGAGGCGGTCGGCGTCATCGCGGCGCAGTCCATCGGCGAGCCCGGCACGCAGCTCACCATGCGCACTTTCCATATCGGCGGCGCGGCCCAGCGGGGCGCGGAGCAGTCGAGTGTCGAGGCGCCGATCGGTGCGACGGTCGAGATCGAGAACGAGAACGTGGTGAGCGACAGCACCGGCACGTCGGTGGTGATGGGCCGCAATCTCGAGGTCGCCTTGCGCGACGAGCAGGGCAGGGAGCGTGCGCGCCACCGCATCCCCTACGGCGCCAAGCTTTACGTCTCCCAGAGCCAGAACATCGAGCGCGGGCACACCGTCGCGTCGTGGGATCCGTTTACGCTGCCGCTGATTTCCGAGCGTGCAGGCGTGGTGCGCTTCTCCGACATGGTGGAGGGCCTCTCTTTCCGCGAGGTGGTGGACGAGCGCACCGGGGTCTCCAACAAGGTGGTGGTGGACTGGCGCCAGCAGCCGCGCGGCAGCGACCTCAAGCCGCGCGTGGGCCTCACCGACGAGAGCGGCGAGATCATCACGCTCCCCAACGGGCGCGAGGCGCAGTACTTCCTGTCAGTCGATGCCATCCTCAATGTCGAGGACGGCGAGACGGTGCACGCCGGCGACGTGCTCGCCCGCATCCCGCGGGAATCCACCAAGACCCGCGACATCACCGGCGGCCTGCCGCGGGTGGCAGAGCTGTTCGAGGCGCGCAAGCCCAAGGACCACGCGGTCATCACCGACATCACCGGCCGGGTCGAGTTCGGCAAGGACTACAAGGCCAAGCGGCGGATCGTGATCGTGCCCGACGACGGCGACGCCAAGCCGGCCGAGTACTTCATCCCCAAGGGCAAGCACATCAGCGTCCAGGAAGGGGATATCGTGCGCAAGGGCGACCCGCTGATGGACGGCAACCGCGCCCCGCACGACATCCTGCGCGTGCTTGGTGTCGAGGCGCTCGCGACCTACCTGATCGACGAGATCCAGGAGGTCTATCGGCTGCAGGGCGTGAAAATCAACGACAAACACATCGAGGTGATCTGCCGCCAGATGATGCAGAAGGTCGAGATCGTGGAGCCGGGCGAGACCACCTTCCTCGTCGGCGAGCAGGTCGATCGGGTCGAGTACGACGAGGTCAACGAACGCGTCGAGGGCGATTCCGCTTCCAGCATTCCCGTTCTCCAAGGTATTACCAAGGCGTCGCTGCAGACCCGCTCGTTCATCTCCGCCGCGTCCTTCCAGGAGACCACGCGCGTGCTCACCGAGGCTGCGGTCTCGGGCAAGTCCGATAGCCTGCTCGGCCTCAAGGAGAACGTGATCGTGGGCCGCCTGATCCCGGCCGGCACCGGCAGCGTCGTCAACCGCATCCAGAAACAGGCGGTAGAGCGCGAGCTGCTCAGGCAGGCCGAAGAGGCCGAGGCGGAGGCCGAGGCCGCTGCCATCGAGGATACCGACGACGCCTTCGGCGATGCACTGGGCGAATCGGTGGGCGACTCCGTGGCGATGGAAGAGGAGCACGTCTCCGTTCCCGCCGAGTAGGCGCGCGGTCGCACGGCGGCGCACAAACCTTGATCGCGCAGACGCGCCACCTCGTCGCTGCGACCGCTATTGCGGGCTTCGCATTTGCCGCCGCGCCCACGCTCGGGGCCGACGCAGCAACCTGCCCGTCCGGTACCGAGCTATTCGCCGAATACAGGCTCTTCTTCGGGCGGAGCCAGGGCGAAGTCGAGGTGGTGAGCGAGGAGGCTTGGCGCGCCTTCCTCGCCGATGAGGTTACGCCGCGCTTTCCCGAGGGCCTTACCGTTCTCGATGCGGCGGGGCAGTGGCGCGAGGACTCGGGCGCGACCGTGCGGGAGCGCACCAAGCTCCTGCTCGTCCTCGCTCCGCCGGGCGAGGACGCCATGCGGCGCACCGATGAAATCGCGGACGCGTACAAGCGGGCCTTCGGCCAATCGAGCGTGCTCCGCGTTGTGACCGAGGCCTGCGTCTCGTTCTAGCCCGAGCGGGGATCGCAGGTGCCCGGGCCTTTGTACTCTGTTTGATCCGCATACCCCAGCTTTGACTCCTCCGTAACAGAACTGTATAAACCCCTGTAATGGATGCGATGTTCGATTCGTCATCGAACGCAGGCGGGGGCTCACGTTGGTAGCGACTGCCGAACGGGAAGCGCGCGCGCCGCTCCTGCCCACGGGCTCGGGTCCTTTCTTCGCCCGTCGGCTGAGTGAGCTTGCAGGGCTTGCGCTCGTTGCGCTTGCGGCCGTCATGGCGGTCGCGCTGGCGACTTATTCGGCGGCCGATCCCTCCTTCAATAGCGCGAGCGGCGGCGCGCCCGCCAATCTGATCGGCCGCCCCGGCGCCTATGGCGCGGACCTTCTGCTGCAGTGGCTTGGCCTCGCCGCCGCCATCGTGCCCGGAATTCTCGCAGCCTGGGCCTGGGCTCTGCTCAGCCACCGCGGACTGACACGGCGGCTGGTGCGCTTCGCCCTTGCGCCGCTCTCCGTCCTGCTTGCGGCAGTCGGCTGCGCGTCGCTCGGCATGGCCGATTGGCCGTCTGCGACCGGGGCGGGCGGGGCCGCAGGCGGGCTCGCGCTGTCCGCGCTGGGCTCGGCCGGGCTCGGCGACGCGACTGGGATGACCGCTGCCGGAATCGGCGCGGCGTTCCTGGTCGCCGCCGCAGGTGCGCTGGTCTTTGCGCTCGGCGTGCCGTGGCGCGAATGGCGCGCGCTGTTTCGGGGCGCCTATTGGCTCTTGCGCGGCGTGGTTCTCTGTACCGTCTGGGCTCTCCGCTGGTCCTCCGGCAGGAGCGGCGATCCGGCGCCCGGCGTCGAGGACGACGAGCAGGCCGCTCCCGCAGTCAGGCCGCGACGCTCCGCCCGATCTGCCACGAAGACCGAGCGCCGGCGCGAGCCGAGCCTGCTGCCCGTGGCACGTACCGAGGTGGAGGAGCAGCCGGCGGAGCCCAGCATCGTCGAGAAGCACCGGCGCAAGGTGAAGCCCGGCAAGCGCGAGAAGAAGGAGCGCCAGCCCGACCTCGATCTCGAGGACAGCGTCGAATACACGCTGCCGGCGCTTGCGTTGCTGGCCACCGCCGATGGCGCCAAGACGGGATCCGGCGCGAGCGAGGAGGCGCTCAGGCAGAACGCGGAGATGCTGGTCTCCGTGCTCGAGGATTTCCGGGTCTTCGGCGAGATCACGCAAGTCAGGCCGGGGCCCGTGGTCACGCTCTACGAGCTCGAACCGCAGCCCGGCACGCGCACCTCGCGGGTAATCGGGCTTGCCGACGACATCGCGCGCTCGATGAGCGCGATTTCGGTGCGCGCCGCGACGATTCCGGGGCGCAGCGTCATCGGCATCGAGCTCCCCAACAGCCAACGCGAGACCGTGCTCCTGCGCGAGCTACTGGCGAGCGCAGCGTACGAGAGCACCGAGTCCAGCCTCACGCTTGCGCTCGGCAAGGATATCGGCGGCAACCCGGTGGTGGCCGACCTCGCGCGCATGCCCCACCTGCTGGTTGCAGGCACCACCGGCTCGGGCAAGTCGGTCGCGATCAACAGCATGATCCTGTCGCTGCTCTATCGGCTGCCGCCGGACCAGTGCAAGCTGATCCTGATCGACCCCAAGATGCTGGAGCTCTCGGTCTACGACGACATCCCACACCTGCTCACGCCGGTGGTGACCGAGCCGGCCAAGGCGGTCGTCGCGCTGAAGTGGACGGTGCGGGAGATGGAATCCCGCTACAAGGCGATGTCGAAGCTCGGGGTGCGAAATATCTCGGGCTACAACAAGCGGCTCGCCGAAGCCCGCGCGACAGGCGAGCAGCTCACCTGGCGGGTCAACGTGGGCATGGACGCCGAGACCGGCGCGCCGATCCACGAAGAATTCGAGATCGACCTCACGCCCATGCCGTTCATCGTCGTCGTCGTGGACGAGATGGCCGACCTCATGCTCGTCGCCGGCAAGGACATCGAGGGCGCGGTGCAGAGGCTGGCGCAGATGGCGCGCGCCGCCGGCATCCACCTGATCATGGCCACGCAGCGGCCCTCGGTCGATGTCATCACCGGCACTATCAAGGCCAACTTCCCGACGCGGATCAGCTTCCAGGTCACGTCCAAGATCGACAGCCGCACCATCCTCGGCGAAGCGGGCGCCGAGCAGCTGCTGGGCCAGGGCGACATGCTCTATCTCGGTGCCGGCGGGCGCGTGGCGCGGGTGCACGGGCCCTTCGTGAGCGATGCGGAGGTCGAGCGCGTGACCGACTTCCTGCGCGCCAGCGGGCGGCCCAACTACATTGAGGGGATCACCGAAGAGCCCGAAGCGGCCGCCGCAGGCATCGACGAAGGCGGCGACGAGGACCCGCTCTATGACCGCGCCGTGGCGCTGGTCGCGGCCGAGCGCAAGGCCTCCACCAGCTTCGTGCAGCGCCATCTCCAGATCGGCTACAACCGCGCCGCCCGGATCATCGAGCGGATGGAAAGCGAGGGCGTCGTCAGCCAGGCCAACCATGTCGGCAAGCGCGAGGTGCTGGTCTCCGACCATTCGGTAGGCTGAGTCTCAACGACATGTGATTGTTCGCGCGGCCCGAGCGCCCTACATTCCACACCATGCCGATGTTGATCCGCGCTGCCGCGCTCCTATGCCTCGCCCCGGTGCTCGCGGCCTGGCTCACTTCTGCCCAGCCAACGCCCGCCCAGGCTGCGGATGCTCTCGTCCTCGATAGGGCGGCGCGCCAGACGCTGGACGCCGTCGAGCGCTACCTCAACGGGATACAGACCCTGAAGGCGGAGTTCACGCAGGTCGGGCCCGACGGCGAGCCCGCCGAAGGGGTCATCTACTTGCGCCGGCCGGGCCTGCTGCGCGTGGAATACAAGCCTCCAGTGCCTGTAATCATCGTGGGCGACGGCTTCCTGATTCACTATCACGACAAGGAGCTCGGCCAGATCGACAGCTGGTTCATCTACGACACGCCGCTCGGCGCGCTTACGAAGGAAGACATGCGCTTCGACGAGGACGTCGATGTCACGGGGTTCGTGGAGCGCGACGGGCGCATCGCGATCAGGGTGGTGCAGGAGGACGACCCGACCGGCGGGAGCCTGACCCTGTACCTGGACGCCGACCCGATGCGCCTCACCCACTGGCGGATAACCGACGCACAGGGGCACGTCACTACCGTCACCCTGCACAAGCTAAGGACCAACATGAGGCTGTCGCGCAGGCTCTTCGTCTTCGACGACCCGCGCAAGAAGAAGACCGGTCGATAACAGGCGGTCGCCGCGTGGCCGCCCGGCCGCCGGAGGGAAGGCTTGATGCGGCGGTTGCTGCCGGCGGCTGACTGGGCCTGGCATCGGCGGGTCTGGCGCCTGGCCTGGCCGATGCTTGTCTCCAACCTGTCGGTCCCATTGCTCGGCGCGGTCGATACGGCGGTAATCGGCCATCTGCCGGAGCCACACTTCCTCGGCGCGGTCGCGGTCGGCGCGCTGATCTTCAACACGATTTATTTCGGCTGCAATTTCCTGCGCATGGGCACCACGGGGCTCACCGCCCAGGCCTTCGGTGCCCGCGACCGAGACGAGACGCGCGCCACGCTCGCCCGCGCGCTCCTCATCGCCTTCGCACTTGCGGTCGTGCTTCTTGCGCTGCAAGGGCCAATCGGCTGGCTCGCATTCTATCTGGTCGAGCCGAGCGAGGCGGTCGCCGGCGAGGGCGCGCGCTACTTCTTCATCCGCATCTGGGGGGCGCCCGCCACCCTCGCCAACTTCGCGCTCGTCGGCTGGTTCATCGGGATGCAGAACACGCGCGCCGCGCTCGTGCTGCTGCTCACGGTGAACGGCATCAACATCGTGTTGGACCTGGTGCTGGTGCTGGTCTACGAGCTCGGCGTGCCAGGCGTCGCCTGGGCCACGGTGGCCGCCGACTATTCCGGGCTGATCCTGGGGCTCGCCGTCACCGCCCGCCTCGCGCAGCGCCACGGCGGCCGCTGGCGTGCACACCTCGTGCTCGACGCTGTCGCCATGCGGCGCTTCCTCGGCATCAACCGCGACATCTTCCTGCGCACGCTCTTCGTCATCACGGCATTCGCGCTTTTCACCACGCTGAGCGCGCGCCAGGGCGACGTGGTGCTCGCGGCGAACGCGGTGCTGCTCAACTTCGTGATCTTCCTCAACTTCGGGTTCGACGGTTTCGCCTTCGCTGCCGAGGCGCTGACCGGCCGCGCGCTGGGCGCCAGGCGGCGCAACGACATGACCCGCGCCATCCGCGCCTGCTTCCTCTGGTGAGGCGTGTGCGCTGTCACGCATCCCTTGGTGATCAAGGGCTCCAGCTGATCCGAGATTTTTCTTACCCCGGCGGCTTCGCAGACATCTGCGGCCCTGAGATCGGCGGATAGGGCGGATCGAGGATTTCCACCCCATAGCCGACGACGCTCCCAGGCTCACTTCCGGCCCCGTCGCGTCGTCCCGCCCGAATTGGATAGAAGGTGTCGCCATCGGGCCAGAGGCCCTCGTTCCATCCACCAGCCCTGGTAGGGAGAACGTGATGGCGACAACGGAGAAGCTACCCTTTTCCTGGCAGGCTGTCGAAGGCCTGCCGGACCTGGATCGCCTGCGTCTGGTGCTCGACACCCTGCCCGACGAGGAGATCGTGGCTGCGCTTGAGGCCGGGCGAGGTCGCGGGCGCAACGACTACCCGGTGCGGTCGATGTGGCGTGCGCTGATCGCGGGCGTGGTGTTCCAGCACGCCTCGATCCAGTCGCTGCTGCGGGAGATGGGCCGCAACCCGGCGCTCCTGGAACTCTGCGGGTTCGACCCGCTGCCTTTCCAGAGCGCGCCCGTGTTGGAGCTTCGCGCAGGTACGAAGGAGCCACCATGCGCGGTGGCGCATCCGGCGCAGGTCCGCTCGACGGTGCCCAGCCACTGGAACTTCTCGCGCTTCCTGCGGCGCGTCGTGCTGCTTGAGAACGAGTGCAGCCTGGTGTCCGCAATGGTCGAGAGCCTGCGCGCGTCGCTCTTCGAAGAGCTGCCCGACTTCGGCCGCCATCTCGGCTACGACGGCAAGGCGATCGAGAGCCACTCGACGGGCCGGGTTGCCGAGGACAAGGGGAAGACCTCCGACCCCGACGCCGACTGGGGCAAGCATGAGACGAGCGGGGTGAACGCCAAGACCGGCGCGATCTGGAAGAAGGTGAAATCATGGTTCGGCTACGGCCTCCACCTGATCGCCGACACCCACTACGAGGTCCCGGTGGCCTTCGAGGTGACGCGGGCGTCGGACTCGGAGGTCAAGATGCTCCCCAAGATGCTGGAGAACCTGTTCGCAAGAGCGCCGGAAATGGTGGAGCGCTGCGACGACTTCAGCGCCGACCGCGGTCTCGACAACGCTCCCCAGAAGAAGTTGCTCTGGGATAAGTGGGCCATTCGGCCGCTGGTCGACACGCGCTTGATGTGGAAGGCCGAGAAGGAGGAGCCGGGCTATGATCCGACGAAGCCGATCACGCGGGCGCTGTTCCCCAACCGCGCCGACGTCGTCGTTCACGACGAGCGCGGCCGCGTGTCCTGCATCTGCCCCCAGACCGGCGAGGTCCGCGCCATGGCCTTCCAGGGCTTCGAGGCCGAGCGCGGCCTCTGCGGCACGCTGAAATACCGCTGCCCGGCGGCGGCCTTCGGCTTCGACTGTGCAGGCAGCAAGGCGTGCCACCGGGCGGGCGGGGTGGAGCCCGGCGAGTACGGCCGCATCGTGCGCATCGATCTCGACAAGAACGACCGGCGCGTCTTCACCCCGACGCCCTGGGGCAGCCCGTCCTGGCGGCGCGGCTACAACCGGCGCTCTGCGATAGAGAGGATCAACAGCCGCCTCGACAACAGCTTCAACTTCGAGACCCACTACATCCGCGGGCTCGCTAAGATGAAGACCCGTGTCGGGCTGGCGCTGGTGGTGATGATGGCGCTGGCCCTTGCGCAGGTGCGGGCCGGCCACGCGGAGCGGATGCGCTCGCTGGTCGGCGCGGTGCCGTACCTCGACACCGGCTGACCGGTTGTCCCACCTCCGACATCGCCGCTCGACCAAGCCGCCTGCCGGCGGATGGCAGACCGCGGCCATCCATGTCACGATGTTCCCGTAGCGTTCCGATCTCGCGTCTAATCGCTGCATTCTGCTCACCCGGCGGGGATCAGGCAGTCGATATCCGGCCGCCAAAGATCAGCGTCACGATGTCGAAATACGCCACAGCGCACATTCCTCTCTGGTGCTTCGCGCTCGCCCTCCTTACGGTCGCCGTCTACGGCCTCGCCGGTGCGCCGGTCGTCCGCGTGCTCACGGATATCGAGGACGTGCGCGCCGTGGCTTACGACTTCCTGCCCTGGCTGATCGCGCTGCCGCTGGTGGCGGTCTGGGGGATTTTCCTCGACGGCGTGTTCACCGGCACCACGCGCACCGCCGACATGCGAAACACGATGATGCTGGCGTTCGCCGTCTTCACGCCGTGCGCCTGGCTGCTGCGTGAGCCCATGGGCAATCACGGCCTCTGGCTTGCGATGACGCTACTCTACGTGGTGAGGGGTGCGGGGCTCGGCGCCATCTATCTAGGAATTCAGCGGCGGGGCGGCTTCTTGCCCGCAGATCAGCCCCGTGATAGCTGAGCCGGCATGACCGCGCCGCCGGTTCCCCTGATCGGCCTCCCCGCCTGCGTGCGGGACATCGGCATCCACCCCTTCCACGTTGTCGGCGACAAGTACATGCGGGCGGTGGTCGACGCCGCAGGAGGGCTGCCGGTGGCGCTGCCCGCCCTCGGCGGGGCGCTGGACCAGGACGCGGTGCTGGACCGCTGCGACGGCCTGCTCTTCACCGGAAGCCCGTCGAACGTGCAGCCGGCCCACTACGACGGTCCGCCGAGCGCCGACGGCACGCTCCACGACCCGGAGCGCGACGCGACGACGCTGCCGTTGATCCGGAACGCTATCGACGCGGGGATTCCCATTCTCTGCATCTGCCGCGGCTTTCAGGAGCTCAACGTCGCTCTCGGCGGCAGTCTCCACCAGGAGGTCCACCGAGTGCCGGGGCGGATCGACCATCGCTCGGACGACGACCAGCACCGCGATGTGCAGTACGGGCCGGCCCATGAGGTGACGCTTGCCGCCGGCGGCCTGCTGGCCTCGCTCTGGCCCACGCCAGAGGTCACGGTCAACTCGCTGCACGCCCAGGGGATCGCGAGCCCCGCGCCCCGGCTTGCCATCGAGGCGGTCGCCCCGGACGGTCAGATCGAGGCCGTGCGCGTCGCCGACTCGTCTGCGTTCGCGCTCGGCGTGCAATGGCACCCCGAGTGGAAGGTGACGGAGGATGCGTTCTCGATGGCGATCTTCGGCGCGTTCGGCGAGGCCACGCGCGACAGGGCCGCCTCGCGCGCCGGCGCCGGCGGCTAGTGAATCTCCTTCGCCTCGCGCAGCACCCGCTCCATAACCGCCGCCGAGAAGCCCGGCTCCTTGCACGCAGCCAGGATCGGCGCCTCGCGCCGCATGCAGAGCTCGGCCGCCGCCGGCACGTCGCGCGCCGACTCATGCGGGATGATCACCGCGCCGTGGCGATCCGCGTGCACCAGGTCGCCCGAGTGCGTCAGCATGCCACTCACGTCTACCGGGTCACCGTGGCTCACCAGATGGACCCAGGCGTGGGAGGGCACCACTGTTCCCGAGATGAGCTGGAAGCCGTCGGCGATCATGTCGAGATCGCGCACCGCGCCATTGGTCACGACGCCGAGGCAGCCCAGGGCCTGGTGTACGGCGGAATGCACCTCTCCCCACCAGGAGGCCGCGCCCGGCCGGGAATCGACATCCTGGATGACCATGATGGAGGGCCCGTGGCCCTCTTCCACATAGCGGTAGTAGGCGACGCGGTCGGCGGCCATGGCGTCGCCGTCCTTCGCGGGCTTTTCCATCGAGCGGATCGTCGCGGTCCGCGCGTAGCCCACCATGGGCTGAAGCTCCGGGAAGGAGCAGATCAGCGTCTCGGTCGTGAAGCCGAGGGTGCGGCGCTCGGGGCAGACGATTTCGAGCGCGTTGCAGATCGTGGGCGTGTCGTAGGCGCGCAGTGCCGCGAGTTCAGCCTCGTTGAGGGGTGTCTCGGTCACCGGTGGTCCTCCCTGTTGCTGGCGCCGGATATTCGCCGATGGAGGGTACGGGGCGCAAACCCCGAGACGCCGGCAGTGCCGCTGCCCGCCTCCTGACATGCCCATCGCGATTTACACGCCCGCCGGGCGACCCGATCCGAGTGCCCCGTGGGGCGGGCCGCGGCTGATGCAACTCATCGCGCGGGCGCTCGACGCTGCCGGCCATCAGGCCGTTGCGCCCGTGGAATTTCGTAGCGACGGGATCGCGGGAGACGGCCGCCAGCAGACGGCGCTGGAGCGAAAAGCCGCTGCGCGCGCCCGCCGCCTGGTCGTCGCCTACCGGGACTTGCCGGCGGACGCGCGGCCCCAGGCGTGGCTCACCTGCGACTTGCGCCACACGGCGCCGGACCTGATCGGCCCCGCCGTGGCCGAAGCGCTCGGCATCCCCTATCTGCTGGCGGGTGCGTCCTACGTGCGGGCCGAGGCCGGTGGCGCGCACGTGCGCTGGCTCTCGTACACGGCGCGCGCCATCGCACGGGCGCGGGCGGTGCTCTCGTTCACCGCCGAGGAGGAGGAGAGCATCCGGCCGCTGGTCCCGAGCACCGCGCGGCTCTACCGGCTGGCGCCCTTCCTCGACCTCGCGCCCTACCGGGCGATAGACCGTAGCGCGGCCCGGCGCGCACTCGCGGAGGAGTTGCCGCTTGACCCCACACGCCCGTGGTTGCTGGCGGTCGCTCCCATGCAGTCTGGCGCCGCATTGGCGTCTTGGCGCCTACTAGGACGTTCGCTCAACCTCATCGCGGATCCACCCTGGCAACTGGTCGTCGTCGGCGACGGCGAGGCGAGATGGCTGGTGGAAGAGGCGCTGGCGCCGCTTGGGCCGGAGGTGGCGGTTTTCGCCGGCGCCCGTGTGGAGGACGCGCTTTCGGCCGTCTACGCTGCCTGCGACCTCTTCGTCTGGCCCGCCTATCGGGAAGCCCTCGGCATGGCCATGCTGGAGGCGCAGGCCGCGGGCCTCCCCGTCGTGGCACAGGACTGGCCCGGCGCCGCCGCAGTGGTCGGGGGCGGAGAGACCGGGCTGCTCACGCCGCGCCACGACGACGTCGCCTTCGCGGGCGCGGTGGTCGAGCTCTCCACCGACGCCGAGAGGCGCAAGGCGATGGGCGCCGCAGCGGCGGCACGAGCAGAGAGGCAGCACGGGATCGAAAGCGCCGCCGCGACGCTGCAGCGCGCCCTCGACACCGCGCTCACGGACGGCTGATCCGCAGCAGGAAATCCGGGTTAATCCAAAGCCGGCTCCGGGCTACAAGGGGCCGTCCGAAGTGGCAGGCAACGAGCGAGCGACGGCGGTGGAACACCCCTTGGCGTCCCACGGCGATCCGCGCGTCCCGGCGGCGGAGAGGTGCGTGCTGCGCTACCTGCTCGACCGGCTGGCCGCGGCGACGCCTGACAAGACGTTCTGCGTCTTCGAGGACGGCGCCGAGTGGAGCTACGCCCGCACCTGCGCCGAGGCGATCGAGACCGCCGTCGCCCTGCAGGCTTTGGGTGTGCGCCAGGGCGACCACGTGCTCTCGTGGCTGCCCAACGGCGCCGATGCGCTCCGCATCTTCTTCGGCGCCAACTACCTGGGTGCCGTCTACGTGCCGATCAATACCGCCTACAAGGGCCGGCTGCTGGAGCACGTGGTGGCGCGCTCCGACGCCCGCATCATGGTCGCCCACGCGGCGCTTGCGCCCCGGCTTGCCAGCATCGGCCGCGCCAGCCTGGAGACCCTGGTGGCCGTCGGCGGCCCGCCGCCCGCCATCGACGGACTTGCGGTCCTGGACGAGGCGGCGCTTCACCCCGAGGGCGGGTCGCTCGCCCCGCTGGAGCGCCCCATCGAGCCCTGGGACACGCAGTCGATCATCTACACTTCCGGCACCACGGGGCCGTCGAAGGCGGTGCTCAGCTCCTACTGCCACGCCTTCTCCAATTTCGGGCCCGACACCTGGCAGTTCATCACGCCGGAGGACCGCTACCTCATCAGCCTGCCGCTCTTCCACCTCGGCGGTGCCACCATCGCCTACGGCATGCTCTGCCAACACGCCTCGATCACGCTGGTGGAGTATTTCAAGACGCACTCGTTCTGGGAGACCGTGCGCCGCACCGGGGTCACCTCGGTGTTCCTGCTCGGCGTCATGGCGCAGTTCCTGGAGAAGGAGCCGCCCAGGCCCGACGACCGCGACAACCCCTTGCGCACGGTCGGCATGGTGCCGCTGGTGAACGACGTGGATGCCTTCATGGAGCGCTTCGGCCTGGAGGTCTATTCGATCTACAACATGACCGAGCTCTGCTGCCCGGTGATGACCACCGTGCCCATGACCGTGCCGGGCAGTGCGGGCCGGGTGCGGCCGGGCTGCGAGCTTCGCGTGGTCGATGCGAACGACTGCGAGGTGCCGACGGGCGCTGTCGGCGAGATCGTGGTGCGGGCGGATACGCCCTGGGCCATCAACCACGGCTACTACAAGGAGCCGGAGGCGACCGCGCGGGCCTGGCGCAACGGCTGGTTCCACACCGGCGATGCCGGCCGCGTGGACGAGGACGGCAACCTCTACTTCGTCGACCGACTGAAGGACACGATCCGCCGGCGCGGCGAGAACATCTCCTCCCTGGAGGTGGAGACCGAAGTCGCGGCGCATGCGGCGGTGCGCGAGGCCGCGGTGGTCCCGGTGCCGAGCGAGCTCGGCGAAGACGAGGTCATGGCAGTGGTCGCGCTGCAGCCGGGGCAGGCGCTCGACCCGGCGGCGCTGCTGGCGTTCCTCGAGCCCCGCCTCGCCCGCTTCATGATCCCGCGCTACGTCCGCATCGTCGACGCCCTGCCCAAGACGCCGACCGAGAAGATCGAGAAGCACAGGCTGCGCTTAGACGGCATCACCGTGGACAGCTGGGACCGCGAGGCGGCGGGTGTGCGCATCAGGCGCGAGCGATTGGGGGCTTCCCGGTGAGCACGCCCGTGCACGAGGCCTTGCCCGAGGACGCGTCCAACAGCGCTAAGACGGCGGAGGACGGCGAGAGCCGCCACCGCTACCCGCCGCGCGTGGTGCTGCTGGACTATCTCTATGCGGGCCTCGGCCTGCTCTTTACCCTCGGCCCACTGGGGCTGGCAGGGGCTGGCGGTCCCGCCGCCTGGGCGCTCGGCGCGCTGGGTGCGCTCTTTGCCGTCTACGGCGTCCGCACGGTGCTTCGGCACCGCATGTGGCTCAGCGTAAACGACGATGGCATCGCCGTGCACGGCCTCCCGCACCGGTACCTGCCGTGGGAGCGGCTGACCCGCTGCACCCTCGGCTACTATTCCACCAGGCGGAAGCGTGATCGCGGCTGGATGCAGCTCACGCTCAAGGCCGGGCGGCGGACTCTCAGGATCGAATCTCAGATCGAGGGGTTCGAGCGGATCGTTCTCTGCGCCGCCCGCGCCGCGGCCACTCATGGCATCGCGCTCGACAACACCACGCGAGAGAACCTCCGCGCGCTGGAGATTTCCGCAGACGGCGACCAAACCTAGGTATTACCCATGCATCAGCAAAGATCCGGCCCGCTCGCGGGCCTCAAGGTGCTCGACTTGAGCCGCATCCTCGCGGGCCCCTGGGCGGGCCAATTGCTGGCCGATTTCGGCGCCGACGTGGTCAAGGTCGAGCGGCCGGGCGTGGGCGACGACACGCGCGGCTGGGGGCCGCCCTTTCTGCGCGATCCATCCGGTGCGGAAACCACCAACAACGCCGCCTACTACATGTCCGCCAACCGGGGGAAGCGCTCGATCACCCTCGACTTCGCCGCGCCCGAGGGCCAGGCCGTGGTGAAGCGGCTGGTGAAATGCGCGGATGTCCTGATCGAGAATTACAAGGTCGGCGGGCTTGCCAAGTACGGCCTCGACCATGCCGCGCTCTCGGAGGTGAACCCGCGCCTGATCTACTGCTCGATCACGGGCTTCGGCCAGTCGGGGCCCTACGCGCACCGCACCGGCTACGACCTGATCGCCCAGGCCATGGGCGGCATCATGAGCATCACCGGCGAGCGCGACGACCTCCCCGGCGGCGGCCCGCAGAAGGTGGGCGTCGCCGCCGCCGACTTGATGACCGGCATGTACGCGGCAACCGCGATCCTCGCCGCGCTCGCGAGCCGGGAACGCTCCGGGCGCGGCCAGCACATCGACCTCGCTCTGCTCGACACGCAGGTGGCCTGGCTCGCCAACCAGGCCATGAACTACCTGATCGGGGGCGAGGCGCCCGAGCGCGCCGGCAACGAGCACCAGAACATCGTGCCCTACGGCGTCTTCCCCACCCGCGACGGCTACTTCGCGCTCGCCATCGGCAACAACAGCCAGCTTCGCAAGTTCTGCGACGTGGCCGGCCACCCGGAGATTCCCGACGACCCGCGCTTCGCCACCAATATCGCCCGGCTGCAGAATCGCGTGGCGCTAATCGCCACGCTGAACGACATCACCCGCGAGCGCACCATGGACGAGTGGAGCGCGGTGCTGGAGCCGGTCGGCGTCCCCTGCGGGCCGATCAACACCCTCGATCGGGTGTTCGCCAACCCGCATGTCCAGGCGCGGGGCATGAAGGTGAGCATCCCGCACAGCCTCGGCGTCGAGGTGGACTACCCGGCCAACCCGATCAAGTTCTCGGAGACGCCGGTCGACTATCCGCGCGCGGCCCCGATGCTCGGCGAGGACGGCGACACGGTGCTGCGCGACTGGCTCGACCTCGACGACGCGGCGGTGGCGGCGCTGCGCGGGAGCGGCATCGGCCTCGACTGACGCCGGGTCGCTGCACCCTGCTAACCCGTACATCTCTCCGCGGTCACGACCAGCGCCGCCTCCGGCACGTCGTGCGCTCCTGCACGCGCGGGACGCGCGACGTGGACGCAACCTTGAGTTGGCGCGGGATGTGGCGGGATTAGCTGGGATTAAGTGGGATAAGTGGGATTCGCCGGGATGGAGTGGGATCAGGCGGGACAAGTGGGATTCGCCGGGATTTAGCGGGATCGAGCGGGACAAGTGGGATTCGCCGGGATTTAGCGGGATCGAGCGGGACAAGTGGGACAAGTGGGACAAGTGGGACAAGTGGGACAAGTGGGATTCGCCGGGATCAAGTGGGATTGAGTGGGACAAATGGGATTCGCCGGGATTGAGTAGGATCAGGCGGGACAAGTGGGATTCGCCGGGATCAAGTGGGATTGAGTGGGACAAGTGGGATTCGCCGGGATTGAGCGGGATCGAGCGGGACAAGTGGGACAAGTGGGATTCGTCGGGACTAAGTGGGATTAAGCGGGACAAGTGGGATTCCGTATGACGGGCGACCGCTGCCGCAGGCGCCGGCGACCACGCAGCATGCGGGCGCCGGCCGGCGGACCGACCGACACCGCTCACTCTGTTTGCCGCGACCCGCTCGCTCGTGCACCGCATGGCGCGATCTTGGCGCAGGCGAGGCCGTCTTTGCACCGGACCATGGTCCGGTGAGTCCGAAAGGGCAGGCCTGACCCGTCCGCCGTCTCGAAGGCGCCGGCCGGGCTAAGACCGAGGCGAGAAATGCGGCCTCGATCAGCCCCCGCCCAGCACGTCGCGGAGGAAGCGGCCGCCGAACTCGAGCCCGTCCGGCGCGATGCCGTGGCCGATCCCCCGGCTCACGTGCCATTGCACCGGCACCTCGCAGGCGCCGAGCAGCGTCGACGCCTCGAATAGCGCACCCACCGGCACCAGATCGTCCGCGTCGCCGTGAATCAGCAAGGCGGGCGGCCTCGCGCGCAGCTCGCTTCCCAGGTGCTCGCCGCCCACCAGCCGCCCTGAGAATCCCAATACGCCGGCGCAGGGCGCGGCGCGGCGGTAGGCGACGTGGAGCGACATCATCGTTCCCTGGCTGAAGCCCACCAGCGCGAGGTCCTGCTCGCCGAGCCCCAGCGCCGCAAGCCGCGCGTCGATATCGGCGTTGAGTGCCTCCGCCGCGCTGACAACGCCCTCGGCCACCCGTTCCGGCGAACGGTCGGAGAGACTGAACCACTGCCGCCCCGTGGGCGCCATGTCGCAGGGCTCTGGCGCGTCGGGCGCGGCGAAATGGGCGTGGGGCACGAGGCGCCCCCAGGGCTCGGCGAGGCCGATCAGGTCGTTGCCGTCGGCGCCGAGGCCATGCAGCAGGAGCACCAGCTTGCGCGGCTTGCCCCCGCCCGCCGGCGGCCGTTCCGGTCCAGTCAAGGCGCTCACGCTCTCTCCTCGCTGCCCGTTGTGAAAGACGCGGGGATCATGGCGGCGCGCCCCATCCGGCACAAGGCGCGGCCTGGCTGCGAGCGAACATCGTGCGAGCGAATGCCGTGGGCAGTGCTTGCGGGACGCGCTATAACCTGCCGAGGGCCGGGCGCGCGCCGGTCCGGGCGCCACGAGGGCAGCCATGCTGGCCGAGATTCTCGAAATCGCCGTCTACGTCCTGATGGGCGCGGTCGTGGTCGCGCTCGTGATGGGGCTCGGCGCGATGTACGGCGGCGGCAAGAACAGCAAGAGCAACGTCTTCATGCGCTGGCGGGTCGGCCTCCAATTTGCGGCGATCGCGCTGCTCGCGCTGCTGGTGTTCGTCGTCCAGAAGTAAGCCGTGGTCAGACTCACCAAGATCTACACTCGCGGCGGCGACGCGGGGGAGACCTCGCTCGGCGGCGGCGCGCGGGTGAAGAAGCACGACGCCAGGGTCGAAGCCTACGGCACGGTGGACGAAGCGAACGCGGCGATCGGCCTCGCCCGGCTGGAGACCGGGGGCGAGGCGGATGCGATGCTGGAGCGCATTCAGAACGATCTGTTCGACCTCGGCGCCGACCTCTGCCGGCCAGGATCGCTCGACGAGGGCTTGCGCATCGTCCAGTCGCAGATCGACCGGCTGGAGGTCGAGATCGACGCGCTCAACGAGCGCCTGAAGCCGCTCGAATCCTTCGTGCTGCCGGGCGGTGGGCGCGCGGCGGCGGCGCTGCATCTCGCGCGCACCGTGGTCCGCCGCGCCGAGCGCCTGATCACGGCGCTCGCGGAGACCGAGCCGGTCAATCCGCTGGCGGTGATCTACGCCAACCGCCTCTCCGACCACCTCTTCGTGCTCGCCCGCCACCTCAACGACGACGGCGCCACCGACACCCTTTGGATCCCAGGTGCGAACCGCTAATGGACGAGGAAGTTGGCAATTTGCCTTCAGTGAGCCAGTCGTATGATAATTTGCGTTGAAGTTATGATAATTTCATACAATTACCGGAGGTGGACATGACAACCGTGCGCAAGACGATCACGGTGACGGACCAGCAGGACCAGTGGATCAAGGCAAGAATCGCTGGCGGCAGCTTCACCAACGACAGCGAGTATATCCGCGACCTAATTCGGCGGGACCAGGAGCAGAGTACGAAGTATCGAGCGCTCAAGGCTGCAATCCGAGAAGGCATCGAGAGCGGCGTGAGCGACAAGACCGTGCCTGACATCATGGAGGAAGTCGAAGCCCGGTTGCGCGCCGATGGCCGGCTATAGGCTAACGCAGAAGGCGACCGACGATCTCAACGGCATTTACGAGTACACGACCGTCAACTTCGGATTGGAACAGGCGCGAAGCTACCTATCCGGTTTGCACGGCCGCTTCGAAGAGTTGGCGACGCATCCGGTACTAGGTCGCAACGCCGAACCTCTCGCACCGGGGCTGCGGCGTTACCCCTATCGATCACATGTCGTGTTCTACGTGACAGTGGACCGAGGCGTCCTGATCGTTCGCGTCCTGCACGAAAGCATGGAACCGCAGAGGCATTTCATTCTCGACTCTTGACGGTCCTCGGTTCATGGCCCCAAGTACTTAGGCGCCTTCAGTCCGCGCGCTACTCCGCGGCCTCCTGGTAGCTCTCCATGGGCGGGCAGGCGCAGATCAGGTTGCGATCGCCGTGGACCTGGTCGATCCGGTTCACCGGCGGCCAGTACTTGGCCTGCCTGAGGCCGTCGGCCGGGAAGACCGCCTCGGCCCGGCTGTAGCCGCGACCCCATTCGGTCTCGGCGATGTCGTCCATGGTGTGGGGCGCGTTCTTGAGCGGGTTGTCGGCCGGGTCCGCGCGGCCTTCCTCGATCGCCGCGATCTCCGCGCGGATCGCGATCATCGCATCGCAGAAACGGTCCAGCTCGGCCTTGGACTCGCTCTCGGTCGGCTCGATCATCAGCGTGCCAGCGACCGGGAAGGACATGGTCGGCGCGTGGAAGCCGTAGTCCATCAGGCGCTTGGCGACGTCGTCGACCTCGACTCCGGCGCTCTTCTTCAGATGCCGCATCTCGATGATGCACTCGTGTGCGACCAGGCCGCTCGCGGCGGTGTACAGCACCGGATAGTGCGCAGCCAGGCGCTTGGCGATGTAGTTGGCACTGAGGATGGCGACCTGGGTCGCGCGCGTGAGTCCCGAGCGGCCCATCATCGCGATGTAGGCCCAGGAGATCGGCAGGATCCCCGCCGAGCCCCAGGGCGCCGCCGAGATCGCGCCGATCCCACCCTCTGGCCCCGACTCCGGCACCACCGGGTGGCCCGGCAGGTAAGGCGCGAGGTGGGCTGCGACGCCGATGGGCCCCACCCCCGGCCCGCCGCCGCCGTGGGGGATGCAGAAGGTCTTGTGCAGGTTGAGGTGCGCCACGTCCGGGCCGAACCGGCCGGGCAGGCTCAGGCCCAGCAGCGCGTTCAGGTTGGCGCCGTCCATGTAGACCTGGCCGCCGTTACGGTGGATCACCTCGCAGATCTCGACGATGGATTCCTCGAACACGCCGTGGGTGGAGGGATAGGTGATCATCAGTGCGGCCAGGTCGTCGGCATGGGCCTCGGCCTTGGCGCGCAGGTCGGCGAGGTCGACGTTGCCGTCCTCGTCGCAGGCCACCACCTGCACCGCCATCCCGGCCATGACGGCGCTCGCCGGGTTGGTGCCATGCGCCGAGCTCGGGATCAGGCAGACGTTGCGCCCGCCCTCGCCGCGGCTCTCGTGATAGCGGCGGATCACCAGGAGGCCGGCGTACTCGCCCTGGCTGCCGGCGTTGGGCTGCAGCGAGACCGCCGCGAAGCCTGTGACCACACTCAGCATCCGCTCCAGCCCCGCCACGAGCTCGCGGTAGCCCGCCGCCTGTTGGGCCGGTGCGAAGGGGTGGATTCCGCCGAAGCCCGGCCACGTGATCGGCATCATCTCGGCGGTGGCATTGAGCTTCATTGTGCAGGAGCCGAGCGGGATCATGGCCTGGTTGAGAGTGAGGTCCCGGCCCTCCAGCTTGCGCATGTAGCGCAGCAGCTCGGTCTCGGCGTGGTAGATGTTGAAGACTGGGTGCTCGAGGAAGGCGCTCTGCCGCGCGAGGCCTTCGGGGAGCCCGCAACGGGCCTCGTCATCGAGCGCGGCGACGTCGACGCCGGGCTCGCCGTCCGCGAAGGCGCGCCATACGGCCTCGATATCGGCTCTGGTGGTGGTCTCGTCGCAGGCGATGCCGAGGCGGTCTCCGTCGATCGGCCGCAAGTTGTAGCCCGCCGCTTCGGCTCGCTTCAGGATTGCCTCGGCGGTGCCGGGTGCGCGGACCGTGAGCGTGTCGAACCAGCCATCGTTCTCGACCGCGAAGCCGAGGCGCGGGAGCCCGGCCGCGAGGATATCCGTGAGGCGGTGCACGCGCCGCGCAATCCGCGTCAGCCCCTCGGGCCCGTGGTAGACCGCGTACATGCCGGCGATCACGCCGAGCAGCACCTGCGCCGTGCAGATGTTGCTGGTCGCCTTCTCGCGCCGGATGTGCTGCTCGCGGGTCTGGAGCGCGAGCCTGAGCGCCTGGCGCCCGCGGCCATCCACCGAGACGCCGACGATCCGGCCCGGCATGGCGCGGCGGTACTTCTCGTGGGTGGCGAAGTAGGCGGCATGGGGCCCGCCGTAGCCGAGGGGAACGCCGAAGCGCTGCGTGTTGCCGACCGCGATGTCGGCGCCGAACTCGCCGGGCGGAGTCAGCAGCACGAGGCTGAGCAGGTCCGCCGCGACCGTGACCACCGCGCCTTGGGCGTGCGCCTCTGCAACGATCCCGGAGTAGTCCGGCACCGCGCCGCCGGCCTCGGGGTATTGCAGCAGGACGCCGAAGAACGGCCCCTCCGGCAGCCCGGCCCTGTGGTCGCCGACCTCCACCTCGATGCCGATGGCCTCGGCGCGGGTCTGCACCACCGCGATGGTCTGCGGCAGGCAGGCGTCGGAGACGAAGAAGCGGTCGCTGCCGTTCCTCGCGATGCCGTGGCTCATGTGCATGGCCTCGGCCGCCGCCGTGGCCTCGTCGAGCAGCGAGGCATTGGCGCAGCTAAGCCCGGTGAGGTCCATCACCATGGTCTGGAAGTTGAGCAGTGCCTCCAGACGGCCCTGGGAAATTTCCGGCTGGTAGGGCGTGTACGCGGTGTACCAGCCCGGATTCTCCAGGATATTGCGCTGGATGACCGGCGGCGTGACGGTGTCGTGGTAGCCGAGGCCGATCATGGAGCGCGCGACGCGATTGCGCCCGGCAAGCGCAGCCAGCTCCGCCAGCACGTCGCGCTCGGTGCGGCTTTCCGGGAAGTCCGCCGGGATCTCGGCGCGGATCGAGGCCGGCACCGCCGCATCCATGAGGGCGTCGAGAGATTCGTAGCCCACGGCGTCGAGCATGGTCGCCACGTCCTCGTCGCGCGGGCCGATATGCCGGCCGACGAAGGCGTCCGCCTGCTCCAGAGCCGTCAGTGAACAGTCGTGTGCCGTCATCGCGGTCGTTTCTTCCCTGTCGGCGGGCGGCGGCTTATGGGCGCCGCGTCCCGCACACACTCGATTGTCGCGTCTAGTCGTCGCCGAGGCCGGCGACGTAGTCGGCGTAAGCCGCTTCGTCCATCAGCCCGTCCAGCTCACCGGGCGCGCTCAGCCTGAGCTTGAGGAACCAGCCCTCGCCCGTGGGGTCGCCGTTGACCAGCGCGGGGTCGTCCTCCAGCGCCTGGTTGACCTCGACCACCTCGCCCGAGACCGGCGCATAGACCTCGCTCGCGGCCTTGACCGATTCGACCACGGCGGCCTCCTCGTTCTGGGCGACGGTCCGGCCCGCCTCCGGCAGCTCGACGTAGACCACGTCGCCGAGCTGATCCTGCGCGTAGTCGGAGATGCCGACCGTGCCGACATCGCCCTCGACCCGCACCCATTCGTGATCCTTGCTGTACTTGAGCCCGCTCATGGCATCCTCTTGCTCAGCCTCGGTAATAGTTGTGGGGGACGAACGGCAGCTTGACGATGGTCGCCGGCCGGGGCTTGCCCCGCACCAGCAGCGACACCGGCCTGCCGGTCTCGGCGGCATCGGCCGCGACGTAGCCCATGGCGACCGGCCCGCCGGCGGTCGGTCCGAAGCCGCCGCTCGTCACGGTGCCGATCTTGTCGCCGTCCGCGTTCAGCACCGCCGTGCCCTCGCGCGCCGGGGCCCGGCCGTCGGGCAGGATGCCGACACGCCGGCGCCGGGGGCCCTCCGCCAGCTCATGCTGAATTCGCGGAGCGCCGGGGAAGCCGCCCTCCTGCCGGCGGCGCTTGCCGATGGACCACGCAAGCCCGGCCTGGACCGGCGTGGTGGCCTCGTCGATGTCGTGGCCGTAGAGGCAGAGCCCCGCTTCCAGGCGGAGCGAATCGCGGGCGCCGAGCCCCACCGGCTCGACCTCGGGCTCGGCCATGAGCCGGCGCCAGAACGCAGCGGTCTCTTTTGCAGGCAGCGAAATCTCGAAGCCGTCTTCGCCGGTGTAGCCCGAGCGCGAGATCAGCGCGTCCACGCCGCCCACGGCGAACCGGCCGGCGGTCATGAAGCCGAGGCCGGCGCATCCCGGCGCATGGCGCTCGAGCACCGCGGCGGCCTTCGGCCCCTGCAGCGCAATGAGCGCACGCTCGCTCAGCACCGACAAACTGACGCCGGCATCGAGCCGGCGTTCGAGATGGGCTATGTCCGAGTCCTTACAGGAGGCGTTTACCACCAGGATGAGCCCGTCGTCGCTGCGGGTGACGATCAGATCGTCGAGGATGCCGCCGTCCTCGTTGGTGAGCTGGGTGTAGCGCATGGCCCAGGGCGCGAGCCCCGCGATGTCGCCCGGCACCAGTCGCTCCAGCGCCTGGGCGGCGTCGTCGCCGGTAAGCCGCAGCTGGCCCATGTGCGAGACGTCGAAGAGGCCGGCGGCAGTGCGCGTGTGCGTGTGCTCCGCCATGATGCCGGGGCCGTAGCGCACCGGCATGGCATAGCCCGCGAACCCTACCAGCGTGGCGCCGAGGGCGCGGTGCTCGACGAAGAGCGGAGTCCGGGCGAGGGCGTCGGTGCCGGCGTCGTCGCTCATGGCATCTCCCAGGCAAACAAAGGCGACCCAAAACGATCCCGTGCGGGATCGTCCGGTGCCCCCTCTGTCTCGGAACCTGAGAGATTAACCGGGCGGGCGATGGCCTGCCGCCGGCTTACCCCGTCGGTGAGGCGGCGCGGTGTGCGCCGCCTGCTTTCCAGAGTTGCATCCTCCCGCGGTCCCTGATGCCTGAGAGTTTCCGGGACGCTTGCTCCTTCGGCGTCGCGCGGCCGGGCCGCACGAACTCTCCCACGGGGCTCACCTGCAAAACCGGGTGCGGCAATACTACTGACTGAGCCGCGCCGGTCAACCGCGCCCGGGCGGGGCCGCCCCGCGTAAGAGGCGGCCCCGAAACGGCACGGCGATCGGTCAGCCGATCACGCCGCCGTCGTCGCGGGTGATCGCCACCACTGACGAGCGCGGCGCGGCGTCGCCGCCCTCGGGGAAGTGGCTGTCGCCCTTCTCGCCGGGGTGCTGGATGCCGATGAACATGGTCTTGCGGTCGGCGCTCCAGGTGATGCCGGTGACCTCGCATTCCCTGGGGCCAACGAGGAAGCGGCGAATCTCCCCGGTGGCGGGGTCGCCCAGCAACATCACGTTGTTGCCCTGGCCGGCGAAATCGCCCTCGTTGGAGTAGTTGCCGTCGGTCTGGATCCAGAGGCGGCCCTGGCTGTCGAAGGCGAGACCGTCCGGCGAGTTGAACATGTTGTCGGCGTTGACGTTGCCGGAGCCGGCGTACGCGTCGGCATGGACCGTCGGGTTGCCGGCGATGACGTAGAGGTCCCAGGCGAAGGTGTCGGCCGCGTGATCGCCGCCGTCGGGCGCCCAGCGCACGATCTGGCCGTAATTGTTCTTCTCCCTGGGGTTGGGGCCGCCCACCGGCGTCAGGTCGCCGCCCGCGTTGGTCTTGACGCCCCGGTTCTTGTTGTTGGTGAGGCAGCAGTAGACCTCGGCCTTGTGCGGGTTCGCGGCCACCCACTCGGGCCGGTCCATGGTCGTGGCGCCGACCGTCGACGCCCCTTGGCGGGTGTGGATGCAGACCTCGGCCTGCGATGCCATGCCCGTGGTCTCGGGCGTGAGCGCGAGCCACGCGCCGGTGCCGTCGTCGGCAAACCTCGCGACGGAGAGCGAGCCGCTCCCCAGCAGGTCGGCGTTGTCGCCGCCTTCCGCGTAGACGCCGTCACTCACGAAGCGATAGAGGAACTCGCCCCGCTCGTCGTCGCCCATGTAGACCACGACGCGCCCGTCGGCGGCGAAGGTCACCTCCGCGTTCTCGTGCTTGAAGCGGCCGAGCGCGGTGCGCTTCCTGGGCGTGGACGCGGCATCCAGCGGGTCGATCTCGACCACGTAGCCGGCGCGGTTGGGCTCGTTGGGGTGTTTCGAGACGTCGAAGCGCTCGTCCGCCATCGCCCAGCGGTAGCCCCAATCCTCCTGCTTGATGCCGTAGCGTTTCTGGGCCCCATTCTGTGCGAAGTCGGGGTCGCTCGACGAGAAGTAGCCGTTGAAATTCTCCTCGCAGGCGAGATAGGTGCCCCAGGGCGTGCGCCCGTTGCCGCAGTTGTTCCAGGTGCCGAGCGCGGTGGTGCCGGCGGGGTCTGCGGCGGTCTTCATCCAATCGTGGCCGCGCGCGGGCCCGGTGATCTCCATCGGCGTGTCCGGGGTGATGCGGCGGTTGTAGGGCGAATCCTGGACGATCCCCCAGGCGCCGTCCTGCTCGGCGATCTCGACCACGGAGACGCCGTGCGTTGCCTTGCTCTTGCGCACGTCGTCTTCGGTCTCGGGCTTGCCCGACTCCCGGTTGGCGAAGGCGATGGCGAGGTTGGTGTATTCGTTGTTCACGGTGAGCACGCTGCGGCCTTCGTGGGCGAAGAGCGCCATGCCGTCGCAGTTGTCGCCGAAGGATGCCTCCTGGCTCTCGCCGCTGCCGCGCGTCGCATGGTCGAAGGCAGCGCCTGACGACCAGAGCGGATCGCCCCAGCGGGCCACCACTTGCCAGCTGAAGCCCTCGGGCACCGTGATCGTGTCGAGGCCGTTGGCGCCGATGGGCGTGAAGTCGAGGCCCTCCGCCCCGGCGCGGGCCGGGCGTGCAACCATGCTGCCTGCGGCCATCACGAACGCGGTCGCGCCGCAGAGGGCGGTACCGCAGAGAAAACCGCGCCGCGACATCGCCCGCTCGGCGATCTGCTCGAAATCTGTGGGTGAGGCGAACCGGTTGTTGCTCTCGTCGGTATCGCTAACTGAGACCGCATCTTGTGCGGTCACCGCGTCGTCACGCATGTCCATCTCCCGTGGTTGAATGAAGCTGAGCAGTTGAGCCTGCGCCGCTCATCCGGCGCTGGCGTGGCCTAGAATAGCGGCATCCGGTTTCGGCCGCTCGGCGCTGATGTGACAGGTTTGTGATATCGCGCTAGGCAGGCCGGTGGCCTTGCCCGCCGCCGTTACATTCGGGGAGAGGGCGCGCGAGGCGGCGTCAGGCGCCGGCCTGCGCCTTCTCGTCCAGGGCGCGAAGGACGACCTCGGGCGTCACCGGAATCTGGGTGATGCGGACGTCGAGCGCGTTGTTGATGGCGTTCACGATGGCCGGGATCGGGCCATTGGTCACCATCTCGCCCACGCCCTTGCCGCCGTAGGGGCCGCTCTCCGCCGGGTATTCCAGCACCTCGCAGGTGACCTCGGGCATCTCTGCCGCCCCCGGCTGCAGGTAGTTCTGGAAATCGACCGGCGCCGGGTCGATCGCCGGGTAGCCGGGCGCGGTGGTCTCGTAGAGCGCGTGGCCGATGCCCATCCAGGAGCCGCCGACGATCTGGCCCTTCACGAGGTCGGGGTTCACCTGCTGGCCCACCTCGTAGACGCTCTTCATGTCGAGCACCTCGACCACCCCGGTCTCGGTATCGACCTCGACCTCGACCACGGTGCAGGCGTGGGCCTGGGTCGAATCCGGGTCGCACTCCCCGGTCTCCGGGTCCATCGGACTCGGCGGCTTGAGGTAGGCGCCACGCCCGGCAATCGTCTTGCCGTAGCCGAAGTGGGCCGCGCCCGCGACCTCGCCGACCGAGACCGACTTCTCGGCCACGCCCTTGATGTGGATGTTGCCGTCACCGTCGGTCTCCAGATCGTCCGGGCTCGCCTCCAGCAGCTCGCCGGCTACCTCCAGCATTGCCTTGCGCGCCTCCTGCGCCGCCATCACCACCGCGTTGCCGGCGCGATGGGTTGTGCGGCTCGCGAAAGTGCCGGTGCAGTGGGGGCCGGTGTCGGTATCGGCGGTCTCCACCACGATGCTGTCGTAGGGAACGCCCAGGGTTTCCGCCGCGATCTGCGCGAGCACGGTTCTGAGCCCCTGGCCGAGATCGACGCTCGCCATGGTGACGACGAAGTCGCCTGCCGGGGTCATGTGGATCAGCGACTGGGTGGGATCGCCGCCGAGATGCATCCCGGTCGGATAGTTCACGGCCGCGAAGCCGGTGCCCCTTACCTTGGCCATCAGCTTGCCTTTCTGTCCCAGGAGGTCATCGCTTGGTAATCCGCCGGCAACTCGTGGCCGGCGAGTTGGGCCGCCGCCTGGATGGTCTCCACCATCGCGGCATCCTCGTTCACCTTGCGGTGCGCCCGCATGTCGCCGTTGCGGTAGGCGTTGAGCAGCCGGAGCTGCCACGGGTCCATGCCGATGGTCTTGGCGACCTTGTCCATCTGCAGCTCGATGGCGAAGGAGGCGGCCATGACGCCGAAGCCCCGCATCGCGCTCGACGGCGGCCGGTTGGTGAAGACCACCCGCGCATCGACCCAGACGTTCGGGATCGTGTAGGGCCCCGGCATGTGGCCCGCGTGCTTCATCGAGCCGTAGGAGCTGAAGCGCAGGTAGGCGCCGGAATCCTGATAGGAGGTGATCTTGCGGGCGACGATACGCCCGTCGTCCATCACCCCGTCCTTGATGTAGAGGCGCCAGGCGGAGCGGGTGGAGGAGACCTGCATCTCCTCCTCCCGCGTGTACTTGAACTTGACCGGCCGCCCGGTCCTCATGGCGGCCAGCACCGAGAGCGGCTCGACCTGGATATCCACCTTGCCGCCGAAGCCGCCGCCCACGGTGCCGCCGAGGAAGCGCAGCTTGCCCGGCGCGAGCCCCAGGATGCCGGCGGTGTTGTCGCGGGCGAAGTGCACGGCCTGCGTGTTGGTGTGCACCGTGATGCGCCCGTCGCCGCCGGGCTTCGCAATGCAGCCGTTCGTCTCCATCGGCGCCTGCTCGATGGGGCTGGTCTGGTAGCTGTCCTCGACGATGCGGTCGGCCTCGGCGAAGCCCTGTTCGACATCGCCGAAGCGGATTTGCGAGGCCCCGTGATCGTCGGGGTAGATGTAGTGGTTGTTCGGCCAATGCGCGGTAATCGCCGGTGCTTCGCCGGCGATCGCCTCCTCCACGTCGAACACGCCGGGGAGCGGGTCGTACTCGACCTCGACCTTGGCGGCGCCGGCGCGGGCGGCCTCGGCGCTCTCGCCGATGACGGCGACGATGGGCTCGCCCCGCCAGCGCACCTTGTCGAAGGCGAGGATCGGCTCGTCCTCGGGCCCCACGCCGACGGCGGCGAGCCCGTTCCACACCTTCTTGCCGGGCAAGTCCTCGTGGGTGAGCACGCAGACGACGCCGGGGCTGGCCTCGGCCTTGCTGGTGTCCACGCTAACGATGTTGGCGTGGGGCTCCGCGCTCCGGTGCATCTTGAGATGCAGCATGCGCGGGTAGTGGACGTCCTCGTAATAGGTGGTCTGGCCGCGCGCATGGCTTTCCAGATCGCGCTGGCCGACGTTCCGGCCGACGACGCCGAGTTCCTTCATCGACATTAGCTCGCCTCCTCCCCGGTATCCGAGAGCGCCTGTGCGGCCTGCTGCACCGCGCGGACGATGGGCGCGAACCCGGTACAGCGACAGAGATTGCCCGAGAGCCCCTCCACGATCTCATCGCGGCTCGGCGCCGGGTTGCGGTCGAGCAGCGCCTTTGCCGCCATGACCATGCCGGCGGTACAGTAGCCGCACTGGGCCGCGTAGTTCTCGACGAAGGCATGCTGCAGGGGCACGATCGCGTTGGTCTCGTTGAGGCCTTCGAGCGTGGTCACCTCCGAACCCACCGCCCGCTCGGCGAGCGTCAGGCACGAGAGTTGAAGCTCGCCGTCCACCAGCACCGAGCAGCTGCCGCAGCCGCCCTGGCCGCAGCCGCTCTTGACGGCGTTGAGCTCCAGGTTGTCCCGCAGCACGTCCTGCAGCGTCGCCAGCGGCCGGATCACCACGGCCTCGTCACGGCCGTTGACCGTGAGGCGTATCAGCTTGTCTTCCATCGTTGCCTCCCGCTCAACGTCGTCAGGCGAGCGCCGCCAGCACCCGGCCGACGAAGACGCCGGTCATGCGCCGGCGATACCAGTCGGTCGCGACCGCATCGGTTCGGGGCTCGACCGCAGCCTCGGCCGCCGCGGCCGCCGCCGCGATGGCCGCCTCGTCCAGGCCGGAGCCGGTCACCGCCTGCTCCGCCGCAGCACACCGGGTGGGCTGCGCGTGCGCGCCGCTGAGCGCGATCCGGGCGGCGGACACCGCGCCGCCGTCCTTCTGCACGCAGGCGGCGACGGTGACCACCGAGGGGGTCGAGTAGCGCCGCCGCGCGCACTTCATGTAGGCGCAATCGCCGGCCGGCGCGCCGAGCTCGATCCGGGTCAGCAGGCCGGTGCGGGGCGGTGCACCGTCCGCCCAGCCGGCGTAGAAGTCCTCGATGGGTTGCGTGGTCTCGCCGTCGGCCGTCGCGAAGACCAGTCGCGCGCCGAGGGCGAGCAGGGCCGGGGCGAGGTCGCCGAAGGGCGCGCGGGCGAACAGGTTGCCGCCGACCGTCGCCATGTTCTGCACCGCCGGCCCGCCGATCTCGCGGGTCGCGGCCTGGAGCGCAGGGATCGGCACGGCCTCGCGGAGTGCGCTGAGCGAGACTGCGGCGCCCACCGACCACCCGCCGTCCCGTACCACCACCCTGTCGAGGCCAAGGCGGTCGACCCCGATCAGATAGCCCCCGTCGGACGGATAGGTCTCGCGCATCAGGCTGGTGCCGCCGGCGAGAACCGCGGCTGCGGCGCCGTGGTGCGCAATCAGATCGGCCGCTTCGTCGATCGAGCCGGGCCGAAGCAACTCTGGCATGGACGTCCCCCCTCCGTCCGTTTCCGAAACGCGGGCCGCATCGTAGCGCAGAGGGGGAGGGATCACACCCGTCTCATATGACCCGAGCGGTATCGCGCGAGTTTCCCGCGACTCACACCATGACCGTGCCGAGAGTTCCGGGCTAAGCTCGCAGGCAAGACCGAACGGGTTGAGGAACTGCCGTCATGCGGCCGCTTCGGCCTGCCAAAGCGCTGCTTTTCCTGTGTGCCTGGCTGTGCCTTTCCGGCGCAGCGGGGCTGTCGGCGCAGGCGGCGAACGACGACCTGGACGCGGCGCTCGACCGCGTCATCGGCGCGCGCGGGCTCGTGCCCCTGGAGATGCCGCCGCTGGCGGTCACGCCCAAGTTCCGCCTGGGCCAGATGCTCTTCTTCGACCCGATCCTCAGCGGCACGCGGGACGTGGCCTGCGCCACCTGCCACCTGGCGGGGCGCGGCACGTCGGACGGGGTGGCGCTCTCGCTCGGCGTGCGAGCCGTCGGCCTTGCGGAGGAGCGGCGCGCGCTCGACACCGAGCGCGTGCACCCGCGCAACACGATGGACATCTGGAATCGCGGGCACCCGAGCGTGCGCAACATGTTCTGGGACGGGCGGGTGAGCGAGATCGAGGCGCCGGTGAGCCGCTTCCAGACCCCGATGATGGACTACCTGCCGGACGGGATCGAGAGCGTGCTGGCGGCCCAGGCGCTCTTCCCGCTCGCCGGTGAGGAAGAGATGCTGGGCCTTCCGGGCGACCGCTCGGCGCCCGACCTGCCCGGCGGCCATGGGGACAAGCCCAACGAGATTGCGCTTGCGGCGGCGGGCCTGGACGAGGACGAGCCCGAGCGCTTCGTCGCGGTCCACGACGCGCTGATGCGCCGGCTGCTGGGCCAGGCCGGCACGCCCCTCGCCGACTGGCAGATCGCCTACCGCCGGCTCATCGCCCAGGCGTTTCCCGAGACCCTGCTCGGCGCCGTCACCATCGGCGATCTCGCCAACGCCGTCGGCCACTTCCAGGAACTCGCGTTCGTCACGCGCGAGACGCCGTGGGACCGCTATCTCGCCGGCGAGAAGGGCGCCATGGGCGCGGACGCGAAGCGGGGTGCGCTGCTGTTCTACGGCAGGGGCCGCTGCGTCGCCTGCCACAGCGGCCCGCTGCTCAGCGACTTCCAGTTCCACTCCCTCGCCGTGCCCCAGATCGGCCCGGGGATCGACGAGACCGGCGACGACCGCGGCCGCTACGAGGCGACCCGGATTCCCCGGCAGCGCTATCAGTTCCGCACGCCGCCGCTCCGCAACGTCACGCTGACCGCGCCCTATTTCCACAGCGGGGCGGTCGAGAGCCTGGAGGACGCCATCGCGCTCCATCTCGCCCCGCCTGCTGCGTCCCCGCACGAGACCGCGGCCGAGGCGCTGCGGCGCGCGAGTTTCTCGCCCATGCTGAGAAGGGGCGTCGCGCTCGGCGAAGACGAGCGCAGGAGCCTCCTCGCCTTTCTCCACAGCCTGGAGGACGACCAGGCCGGAAACCGCGCGCTCATCGTGCCCGAGAGCGTGCCGAGCGGCCTGCCCGTCCCGGCGCTCGCCGTCGGAGACTGAGCGTCGCCTGCGCCGATTTTCCCGTGCCTGTAACCCGATTTTGCTTGCGCTCGATCATGCGCCCGTGCGAGATGTAACCGGTTTCATCTTGCATCTGCGAAGGAGTAGCCCGGCCCAGCGCTCGCCATCCGGCTCCATCAAAAAATTTGATGTCCTTTGCGGGAATGCATTGATACCGTCGCGACCGGCGTTTACATGAACAGGCTGACAATGGGGGAGTCGCGTGTTCACCAGCAATCCCTTCGCCGCGCTGACGACGACCATTCCGGCCGACGCCATACAGACATACGTCGGCGTCATGATCGCGCTGGTCGTGGGCGGCACCCTGTTCGACGTCTGGCACAAGGGGAGCGCGGCCTACTTCTTCGGCAGCTGGCGCAATGCAAAGGGCAAGGGGACGCAGCGCGTCGGCGGCGGGAAAGTCGCATCGCTCGCGGTCCGGACCGTCGCCTCGGAGGTCCTGACTTCGGCCGAGTTCGGCATGGGCCGCCGCCGAGCTGCCCACCTGCTGACGATGTACGGCTTCCTGCTCTACCTCGCGACCACCGTCGTCATGGTGTTCTGCTATGCGACACCCGACACGGCGACACCCGCCGTCCTGCCCCAGCTCTGGATCGCGGGCGCCCTGCTGGTCTGCCTTGGCGGCTACTGGTTCTGGTTCTTCATCCGGGTGGACGTGGCGGCCGAGGGCCATACGCCGTTCCGCATCGTGCGTGCGGACCTCTTCATCCTCTCGATGCTCGCCAGCGTGTCGCTGGGGTTGATCTGGGCCGCGCTGCAGTCGGTCGATAGCTGGGGGACCAACATCGTCCTCGGCCTCTACCTCATCGCGACGACGGTGCTGTTCGGCTCCGTCCCGTGGTCCAAGTTCTCGCACATGTTCTTCAAGCCAGCGGCGGCCTTCGAGAAGCGGGTGTCGGAAGCGGCCGGCTCGCGGAGCAATCTGCCGCCCCCCGCCGACAAGCCCGAGACGCTCGGCATCGCCCGCGAACGGCCCCGCCACTACTGAACGGCCATCAGTCTTCGATAGAGGAGAGTACCGAACCCCATGCCGACCTTCGTCTACATGACCCGGTGCGACGGCTGCGGCTACTGCGTCGACATCTGCCCGTCCGACATCATGCATATCGATAAGACCTACCGGCGCGCCTACAACATCGAGCCCAACATGTGCTGGGAGTGCTACTCCTGCGTGAAGGCGTGCCCGCAGCATGCCATCGACTGCCGCGGCTACGCCGACTTCGCGCCCATGGGTCACAGCGTCCGCGCGCTCCGGGAAGAGGCCAAGGGCACGATCTCCTGGAAGATCAAGTTCCGCGACGGCGAGGAAAAGGATTTCGTCTCGCCGATCCGGACCACGCCGTGGGGGTCGATCCCGTCGCCGGCCGACTACGCGGCACCCACCGCGGACGCGATGAAATCCCAGGAGCTCGCGCACGAGCCGGACTCACTCAACGTAGACGCGCTGCCCGCGATGGCGCCGGAGCGGTTCAAGGAAGGACTCCTCTAGTGGGCCTGTTCTCCCGCCGCAAGACGGTCTTCGTCGACGCGGACATCCTGGTCATCGGCGGCGGCATGGCCGGCTGCGGGGCGACCTACGAAGCCGGCTACTGGGGGCGCGACCTGAAGGTGGTCTGCGTCGAGAAGGCGAACATCGAGCGCAGCGGCGCGGTGGCCCAGGGCCTCTACGCGATCAACTGCTACATGGGCATGCAATGGGACGAGAACCAGCCCGAGGACCACGTCCGCTACGCCCGGAACGACCTCATGGGCCTGGTGCGCGAGGACCTGGGCTACGACATCGCACGCCACGTCGATTCCACGGTGCACAAGTTCGAGGAGTGGGGCCTTCCCATCATGCGCAACCCGGAGACCGGGCGTTATCAGCGCGAAGGCAAGTGGCAGATCATGATCCACGGCGAGAGCTACAAGCCAATCGTCGCCGAGGCCGCGCGCAAGGCCGCCGCCGAAGTCTACAACCGGATCATGGTGACCCACCTGCTGACGGACCGGACGAAGCCCAACCGGGTCGCGGGCGCGGTCGGGTTCAACGTCCGCAGTGGGGAGTTCTACGTCTTCCGCGCGAAGGCCGTGATCGTCTCCGCCGGCGGCGCCTCGCACATCTTCAAGCCGCGCGCCGTGGGCGAGGGCATGGGGCGGACCTGGTACGCGCCCTGGAGCAGTGCGTCGGCCTATGCGCTGCCGATCCTGGTCGGCGCCAAGATGACCCAGATGGAGAACCGCATCGTCCTCACCCGCTTCAAGGACGGCTACGGGCCGGTCGGCGCCTACTTCCTCCACCTCAAGACCTACACCGAGAACGCCTACGGGGAGGAGTACGAGTCCAAGTGGTACGACCAGACCAAGGCGCTGGTCGGCGACTACATCGACATGCATCCGGTGCCGACCTGCCTGCGCAATCACGCCTTCCTGGAGGAGGTCAAGGCCGGCCGGGGGCCGATCCGCATGGTGACGAAGGAGGCCTTCGCCGATCCGCACAAGGAGCAGGTCGGCTGGGAGAATTTTTTGGGCATGACCATCGGGCAGGCGGTGGTCTGGGCGTCTCAGAACATCGATCCCAAGCACACCAATCCGGAGCTGACCACGTCGGAGCCCTACGTCATGGGCTCTCACGCCACCTGCTCGGGCGCCTGGGCGAGCGGCCCGGAAGACTGCGCGCCGGCGGACTACCAGTGGGGCTACAACCGGATGATGACCGTCGAAGGCCTGTTCGGCGCCGGCGACACCATCGGCGGCTCCGCCCACAAGTTCTCGTCGGGCTCCTACACGGAAGGCCGGATCGCCGGAAAGGCGGCGGTCAACTACGTCAACGACCTCAAGGGCGACCAGCCGCAGGTCAACGAGAAAGAGTACGAGGATCTCAAGACCGTTATCTACCAGCCACTGGAGACCTACCGCATCGGCCGCAACGAGATCGTCGCGGGGACGGTCTCGCCCAGCTACATGCTGCCGATCCACGGCCTCCAGCGCCTCGAGAAGATCATGGACGAGTACGTCGGCGGGATCGGCGCCAACTACACGACGAACCAGCCCATGCTCACCCGAGGGCTGGAGCTGCTGGACATGCTGAAGGAGGATCTCGACCACCTCGGCGCCGAGGACCTGCATCAGCTGCAGCGGGCGTGGGAGCTTCACCACCGGGTGCTGGCCTCGGAGGCGGTGACGCATCACACGATGTACAGGACCGAGACGCGGTGGCCGGGCTACTACTATCGGGGCGATCATCCGAAGCTGGACGACGCCGATTGGCACTGCTTCACCCTGTCCCGCTTCGATCGTGACTCCGGGGAGTGGGCCATGGAGAAGGCCCCCGTCTATCACATCGTGGACTAGAGTCCGGCTTCCAGAGTTTTCGTACGGAAGAACCGCTGCCCTTCCTTCCGCCCCGGTCACTCCCCCAATTCGTCATGTCCGGACATGTTCCGGGGGCCGCGCATGACGAGGTGGGGGCGCAAGGGTGTGGGGCGCGACCGTGCCGCGCCTCGGCACCAAACGAAGCGTCTGCCATTGACGGGAACCGGGCTGCAGGCTTAACAATTTCCCTCAGGCGCCGGGCGCTCGCTCTCTGATTCCGTGCGCGTATCCGCGTGACTTGATTCCGCGCGCGTATCCGCGCGACGCTCGCTTGGCTACGGGCCTTCGGCGCGGCACGCAGTCGCGTGTTCCGGGCCTGACGGCCCGGTCCCGTTCAGGGCAGGCTTCTCGTCTGGGGCCCGGCGCGACGCTGCCCGGTGGACGACCGGCCCTTCGACATCCGGAGCAAACACGGTACGCTCGCAGCCATCCCCTATGGGGTGGAGCTGAACGACATCCCGATGACGCTCATCCGGCGCAATAGCGGGGGAACGCGCTCATGAAACCTGCTCCATTCGCCTATGTCAGGCCGGAGAGCCTCGAAGACGCCTTCGGCGTGCTGGACGAGCACGGGGAGGACGCGAGAGTTCTCGCCGGCGGCCAGAGCCTGATGGCCACCCTCAACATGCGGCTCTCGGCGCCTAAGGTGCTGGTCGATATCGGCCGCGTGCCGGGCCTTGCGGGCATCGAGGAAACCGGCGATGGGCTTCGGATCGGCGCCATGACCAGCCATGCGGAGGTGGAGGCCTCGGACCTCGTCGCCGCCCGCGCGCCGCTCATCGCCAGCGCCATGCCGCATATCGCCCATCCGGCGGTCCGCAACCGCGGCACGTTCGGCGGCTCCATCGCGCTCGCCGACCCGGCGGCCGAGCTCCCGGCCTGCGCGGTCGCCCTCGGCGCGCGGATGACGATTGCGGGCAAGGGCGGCACCCGGACCATGGATGCGGATGCGTTCTTCCAGGGCCTCTACGAGACTGCGCTGGAGCAGGGCGAGGTGCTGACCGCAGTGGACGTTCCAGGCATCGGAGCGGGCTGGAAGTCGGGCTTTGGGGAACTGGCGCGGCGGCACGGCGACTACGCGATGATCGGCCTCGCCGCCCATGTCGAGATGGCGGACGGCAGGTTCGGCCAGGGCCGCCTCGTGTTCTTCGGGGCGGGCGAGCGGCCCGTCTCCGCCGTGCGGAGCGCGGCGCTGCTCGAAGGCGAGCGCTGGTCGGACGCCCTCGGCGCCCGGATCGCCGATGCGCTCAAGGAGGAGCTCGACCCGCCGGAGGACCTGAATGCGGATGCGGCGATGCGCCGGCATCTCGCCGGGGTGCTCGCCAGGCGGGTGCTGGCCCCGCTGGCGGCTTGAGGGAGGGAGCGATGGACACCAACGTCGAAGTCGGCCTGAGGGTCAACGGCGAACGGGCGAGCCGCCGCATCGAGGCGCGGATGAACCTGGTGGACTTCCTGCGCGAGGAGCTCGGCCTCACCGGCAGCCATGTCGGCTGCGAGCACGGCGTGTGCGGCGCCTGCACCGTCCGCGTGGACGGGCGCATCGTGCGCGGCTGCCTCATGCTGGCCGCGCAGGCGGACGGCGCCGATGTCTGGACCATCGAGGGGCTGAGCGACACGGGCGAGATCCGCGACCTCCAGGAGGCGTTCGTCGAGCGCAACGCGCTCCAGTGCGGCTACTGCACCCCCGGCATGCTGCTGACCCTGGCCGAGCTGAGGGAGCGCAATCCCGCCGCGAGCCGGCAGGAGATCCGCGAGTTCATCTCCGGAAACTACTGCAGGTGCACGGGCTACGAGGCGATCGTGGATGCGTTCGAGATGGCCCGCGCGCGCGAAGGAGGCCCGTCATGACCGATCTCATCGCGGACCGCTGGCTCCTCGATCGCCCGAACTCCTATATCGGCCGGTCCGTTCCGCGCCCCAATGCGCCCCGCCTCGCGGAAGGGCGCGGCGCCTTCGTCGACGATATCGAGACCGGCGGGCGGGCGGGGCATGCGGCCTTCGTGCGCTCTCCCCACGCCCATGCCCGGATCGGGTCCATCGACGCGGACGCGGCGAAGGCGGCGCCGGGGGTGATCGCGGTCGTGACCGGACGCGAGCTCGCGGAGATACACGACCCCTGGGTCGGCGTGCTGTCGCACCTGAAGGGCCTCAAGTCCGCGCCGCAATATGCGCTGCCGTTGGAGACCGCGACCTGGCAGGGCGAGGCGGTGGTCGCGGTGGTCGCCGAGAGCCGCGCCAAGGCCGAGGATGCGGCGGAGCTCGTGAAGATCGACTGGGAGGTGCTGCCGGCCATCACCGACGCCGAGACCGCGCTCGACCCCGCGACGCCCGTCATCCACGAGAGCCTCGGCGACAACCTCGCCTGGCGCCGCAATGCGGATTTCGGCGATATCGAGGCGGCCTATGCGGAGGCCGACCATATCGTCGAGGAAACCTATGTCTTTGCCCGGCACACCGGGGTGTGCGTCGAGCCGCGCGCCATCCTAGCGGACTGGAACCCGGGAGAAGGGCAGCTCACCGTGTGGCACAACAACCAGTGCCCGCACATGGTCCAGAACATCCTCGCGACCCATTTCCGCCTGGAGGAACACCGGGTCCGCGTCATCGCGCGCGATGTCGGCGGATCGTTCGGGATCAAGGTCCACACCTATGCGGACGAGATCGCGACCGTCGGGCTCTCGCTCCTGCTCAAGCGGCCGGTCAAGTTCGTGGCGGACAGGCTGGAGAGCTTCCTCTCCGACATCCATGCGCGCGACCAGCGGGTCGTGGGGAAGGTCGCCGTCAAGGACGACGGCACCATTCTCGCGTTCGAGATCGACGCGCTCAGCGGGATCGGCCCCTATTCCATGTATCCGCGCACGAGCGGTATCGAGGCGAACCAGATCGTGAACCTGACGGGCGGCCCTTACGCGTTCGACCACTACCGGGCGCAGGCGACCGTCGTCTTTCAGAACAAGAACATGATGTGCCAGTACCGCGCGGTCGGACATCCGGTGAAATGCGCGGTGACCGAGGGGCTTGTGGATGCGGCGGCGCGTGCGACCGGCCTCGATCCGGCCGAGATTCGCCGCAGGAACCTGCGCGCGGACGACTCCTATCCCTGCAAGTCGGCGCAGGGGCTCCCGTTCGAGAACCTCTCGCACCAGGAGAGCCTCGCGAAGCTCCTGGACGCGATGGACTACGACGCCCTGAAGGCGGAGCGCGACGCCCTTCGCTCCGAGGGGGTCTATCGCGGCATCGGCCTGGCCAGCTTCATCGAGGTCACGAACCCGTCCGCGATGTTCTACGGCGTGGGCGGCGCGCGCATTTCCGCGCAGGACGGGGCGACGATGCGCCTCGACGCCAAGGGCAACGTGTTCGTCGCGACGGGTGCGACCGAGCAGGGCCAGGGCATGGAGGCGGTGATCTCGCAGGTCGCGGCGACGGCCGTCGGCGTTCCTCCCGAACGGCTCAAGATCGTCACCGGCGACACGGACCACACGCCCTATGGCGGCGGCACGTGGGCCTCGCGCGCGGCCGGCATCGGCGGAGAGGCGGTGGCCCAGGCGGGCCGCGCGCTCAGGCAGCAGATTCTGCGCGCGGCGGCGGTCATGCTCCAGGAGGAGGCGGAGAACCTGGACATCCAGGGCGGGGTCGTGGTGGACAGGGCGACCGGCGCGGAACGCATCGGCCTCGATGAGGTCGGGCGCGTCTGCTACTACCGGCCCGATACCCTGCCGGACGGCTTCCAGTCGGAGCTGGTCGCGACTCGCCACTATGTCCCGCGCCAATACCCCTTCGCCTTCACCAACGGCGCGCAGGCTTCATACCTGGAGGTCGATGTCGAGACCGGCTTCATCTCCCTGCTGGATCACTGGTGCATCGAGGACTGCGGCACCGTCATCAACCCGCTGCTCGTGGACGAGCAGATCCGGGGCGGTATCGTGCAGGGGCTCGGCGCCGCGCTCTGGGAGCAGTGCGTGTACGACAGCGACGGGCAGATGCTGAACGCCACCATGGCGGACTATCTCGTGCCCATGGCGGCGGAGCTGCCCGACATGCGCTGCGGCCATGCGGTCTCGCCCACGTCCGAGTCCGATCTCGGCGCCAAGGGGGCGGGCGAGGCCGGCACCTGCGGCGCGCCGGCCGCGGTGATGAATGCGCTCAACGACGCGCTCGCGCCCTTCGCCGCGCGGCTCACCGACATGCCCTTCACGCCGCAGAAGGTGCTGCGCGCGCTCGGCAAGGTCTGAGCGCCCTTTGGAATGGGATGCACGTTTGGGTTAAAGTTGAACTGGAATAGGCCGCCTCTCCGAGAGGATTAGGTTTCGCGGGGAGACGGCGGGCTGTTCCGATGGCGCCGACTAGGCGTCCACGAGGTCATGACAAACTAAGCGCAAATGGGAGGATTACATGAAGGCATTGAAGACCGGCTTGCTCGGACTGAGCGCCGCAATCGCCGCGGTGCTGTTCTCCGGCGGAGCCTTCGCGGAGACGAAGTACACCTTCTACCACATCCTGTGGGGAATGGTGGACGCCAATGTCCAGTTCCACATCAAGGCCGGCGACGCCTACATGGCTTCGCATCCGGACGTGGAGATCAGGTATGTCGGCCCCGAGAACTATGACCCGGCCGAGCATGCCAAGTTCCTCGACACGGTGCTGAACGCCGATCCGGACGGGATCGCCATGCACATCTCGTCGGTGGACGCGCTGCTGCCGGGCTTGCGGGCCGCCCAGGAAAAGGGCATTCCCTTCGTCTCCGTGACCTCGCATCCGCCCCAGCCGGAGGAGGAGGCCAAGCTCGAAGGTCTCTACCTGACCTGGGTCGGCGCGGACGAATCGATCGTCGGCACGGTCATCGGCAAGCGCGTTCTGAAGGAAGGAACCCCGGATCGTGTGGCCTACCTCATGGCTCATCTGGGCCATGCAGGCCAGGAGCAACGCGCCGCGGGCTTCTTCTCCGCCATGCCGCAAGGCGTCGCCACCGACAGGGTCGCCATCGGAGAGGAGCCGCTAAAGGCGAAGGACATCATCAGGTCCTACATCGTCGCCAATCCGGATGTGGGCGCGCTGTTCGCCGCGACGAATGCCAACAAGTGGATGACCGACGTGGTCGAGGAGCTGGGTCGCGAAGACATCCTGATCACAACTGCGGACGCCTCGCCGTCGTCGCTGGAATGCGTGCTTGCCGGCCTGTGCCTGGCGACGTTCAGCCAGCAGCTCCCGATCCAGGCGCCGTATGCCTACGAGGTGCTCTATCACTACAACCAGTCCCAGATGTGGCCCGTCACGCCGATCGCCACCGGTCCCATGATCGTCGACGCCAACAATGCGCAAGGCTTCAAGGACGTGGTGATCTCAGTCCTCGGCGAAGACGCCTACTACGGCCTGTCGCCCTTCTAGGCCGCATCCGGCCCGTTCGTTGAAGGGTCGCCGGCGAGGCCACATCCATGGCCTCGCCGGCCTCGCTTCCATTGTCCTGCGCCATTCCTATGCGTCCCGCGCCCTGGCCCTCGGCGAGGGGTTGCCGTCGATCGGCGGGCTGCTCGGCCACGTGCGGGTCGGCACCACCGCCAAGTACGCCCACCTGATACGCGACGCCGAGAGGACGGCCGCCGCGCGCACCTCCGACAGCATCGGCGCCCAGATCGTTCCCGAGCGCGCCGAGACGGCCCGAGGGGGTGGACGATGGCGGTGCACAGGAAGCCCCTCACCGACCGCGCCGTAGCGGCGCTCGCGGTCGAGCGCGACATGGTCTACTGGGACCGCGACCTTCCCGGCTTCGGGGTCCGGGTCTGTCCCGGCGGCAACAAGACGGAAGCCGAGTTCACCCGGCTCGGGCGCAGGTCGTGCCCGCGCCGGCCGGTTTTCGTCGCCGGCAAGATCAGGCGCCCGGTTTCGAATTCGACGTCGTCCCACTGGATCGCGAGGACCTCACCGATGCGAAGCCCGGGTACGGCCGTGAAGCGGATCGCCGCGACGGCGGCCGGGCTGCGGGCTTCGGCCGCGTCCAACGCTGTAGCCGGCGCCGCCAGTTCGGACGGCACAAGCACGCGGTCGCGTGGTTCCTCGCGGGCCCGCTCTATGTCGCGCACGGGGTTGGAGTACTGCGGGCGCCAGCCCCATCGCTCAAACTGCGTGAAGAGCCGTGACGCAGAACCGAGCGTTCGGTTGCGCTGCACAGGGGCCCGCGGAGCGACAGCGCGCCGTTCCTACCCTGTCGGCCCAACCGCGCCGCGCCGACCATGAACATGGTGAGACAACCGGGCCCAGCCTCGCTTCGCCAAGCAGCCGCTTGCTCTTAGACCGCCCGCCAGCCGATGTCCCGGCGGCAGAATCCCTCCGGCCACTCGATGCGCCCGACGGCCTCGTAAGCACGGCTCTGGGCCGCGGCAACGCCCGTGCCCAGCGCCGTCACGCCGAGCACGCGCCCGCCTGCGGCGACGACGCCGGCCCCGGTGCGCGCCGTTCCCGCGTGGAACACCATCACGTCCTCGTGGTCTTCAGCCGTGTCGATCCCGCGGATCACGCTGCCTTTCTCGTAGGCGCCCGGATAGCCCCGTGTGGCGAGCACCACACAAAGCGCGGCCTCGTCGCGCCAGCGCAGATCGAAATCCTTGAGCTCGCCATCGTGCGCCGCCATCAGCGCGGCCAGCAGGTCGGACCTGAGCCGGGGCATGAGCACCTGGCACTCCGGGTCGCCGAAGCGGGCGTTGACCTCCAGCAGCTTCGGCCCGTCGGCAGTGAGCATCAGCCCGGCGTAGAAGACCCCGGTGAAGGGCGCGCCCTCCGCCGCGAGGCCCCGCACCAGCGGCTCGACGATGCCTCGCCGGGTCTCCTCGCAGAGCGCAGGCGTCATTGCAGGCGCCGGCGAATAGGCGCCCATGCCGCCGGTGTTGAGCCCTGTATCGCCGTCGCCCACCGCCTTGTGGTCCTGCGCCGTCTCCAGCGGCAGCACGGTCTCGCCGTCCACCAGGGCGAAATAGCTCGCCTCCTCGCCCACCAGCATCTCCTCGATTACGAGCGCGGCGCCGGCCTCGCCGAAGGCGCCGCCCAGCATCGCCTTCGCGGCATCGAGGGCCTCGGCCCCGGTCTCCGCCAGCACGACACCCTTGCCGGCGGCGAGCCCGTCCGCCTTGACCGCCAGCGGTGCGCCCAGTTCGGCGATGAACGCCTCGGCCTCCGCGAGCGAGGCGATACGCCTGTAGGCCGCGGTGGGCACGCCGTAGCGGGCACAGAGGTCCTTCATGAACCCCTTGGAGCCCTCGATCCGGGCGGCGGCCGCGCGCGGGCCGAAGGCGGCGATGCCGTCTGCCTCCAGCCGGTCGACCAGGCCGGCGCAGAGCGGCGCCTCCGGCCCCACCACGACCAGGTCGATCGCCTGCTCGCGGCAAAACGCCACCAGCCCGTCGAAGTCCATGGGGTCGAGCGCAACGCAGGTCGCCTCGTTCTCGATGCCCGCGTTCCCCGGCGCGCACCAGAGCCCTCCCAGCAGCGGCGACGCGCCGAGCTGCCAGCAGAGGGCATGCTCGCGCCCGCCTGAGCCCACGACCAGGACGTTCATGGAGGTCTCTCCAACTCGGCCAATCGGGGCGTTACGATACACGCTCGGGCTTACGCAGGCGCGCGATTCTCTTGCAGATTTTCTAGGAATTTCGCCGTTTTTGCTGCTTGACGGTGGGTAGGCCCATCACTAGGATGCGCCACCCTCTTGCCGACGAGGCTGGTCGGTGCGGCTCTGGGCGCCCGCTGCCACGCTTTGTGATCGAGAGAGTTTCCGACGGGTCGGCGCAGGCCGGCGGCGGGTAGGCGGATCGGTTCCGCCTGTCCCGGTCCACCTGCACGCGCCGCACTGTCTGCTGAAACCGGAACCGCCGCGATGCCGACGATCAACCAACTGATTCGCAAGCCCCGCACGGCGCCTGCCGCACGCAACAAGGTGCCGGCGCTGCAGGCCTGCCCGCAGAAGCGCGGCGTGTGTACCAGGGTCTACACGACGACGCCGAAGAAGCCGAACTCGGCGCTGCGCAAGGTCGCGCGCGTGCGGCTCACCAACGGCTTCGAGGTGACCAGCTACATCCCCGGCGAGGGGCACAACCTTCAGGAACATTCGGTGGTGATGATTCGCGGCGGCCGGGTGAAGGACCTGCCCGGCGTGCGCTATCACATCATCCGCGGCTCGCTCGACACCCAGGGCATCCAGGATCGCCGCCAGCGGCGCTCCAAGTACGGCGCTAAACGGCCGAAATAGCCAAAGAAGAAGGAGCCGCCCGGTGTCCCGTCGTCGCGCTGCAGAGCGCCGAACCGTCAACCCCGATCCCCGTCACGGGGATGTGGTGTTGGCGAAGTTCATGAACTCGCTCATGCTCGCCGGCAAGAAGTCGACGGCCGAGCGAATCGTCTACGGCGCGCTCGACCGGATCAGGGAAAAGACCGGGCAGGACCCGGTCCGGGTCTTCCACGAGGCGCTCGACAACGTGAAGCCGGCGGTGGAGGTGCGCTCGCGCCGGGTTGGCGGGGCCACCTATCAGGTACCGACCGAGGTCCGCCCCGACCGGCGCCAGACGCTCGCGATCCGCTGGCTCATCGGCGCGACCCGCGATCGCTCCGAGACCACGATGGTCGATCGCCTCAGCAACGAACTCCTCGACGCCGCGGGAAACCGCGGCGTCGCCGTTAAGAAGCGGGAAGACACCCACCGCATGGCCGAGGCCAACCGAGCCTTTTCGCACTACCGCTGGTAGGCGCAGGCGTTCGTGGACAAGAAGAAGATCATGGCTCGGACCACGCCCCTCGAACGCTACCGCAATATCGGCATCATGGCGCACATCGATGCCGGTAAGACGACCACGACCGAGCGGGTGCTCTACTACACCGGCAAGTCCTACAAGATGGGCGAGGTCCACGAGGGCAGCGCCACCATGGACTGGATGGAGCAGGAGCAGGAGCGCGGCATCACCATCACGTCCGCCGCCACCACCTGCTTCTGGCGCGACCACCGCATCAACATCATCGACACGCCGGGCCACGTCGATTTCACCATCGAGGTCGAGCGCTCGCTCAGAGTGCTGGATGGCGCGGTCGCGGTGTTCGACGCGGTCGCGGGCGTGGAGCCGCAGTCCGAGACGGTTTGGCGCCAGGCCGACAAGTACAACGTTCCCCGCATCTGCTTCGTCAACAAGATGGACCGCGTGGGAGCCGACTTCCCGCGCTGCATCGAGATGATTCGCGAGCGGCTGGGCGCCAACCCGGTCGCGATCCAGCTGCCCATCGGTACCGAGGCGAAGCACATCGGCGTCGTCGACCTGATCGCGATGAAGGGCATCGTCTGGAACTCGGAGACGCTCGGCGCGGAGTACACGGTCGGCGACGTGCCCGACGACATGAAGGACGAGGCCGAGGCCAGCCGCCAGGCGCTGATCGAGGCGGTGGTCGAAATGGACGATGCCGTGCTCGAACGCTTTCTCGAGGGCGAGGAGCCGGACGAGGCGGCGATCAAGCGGTGTCTGCGCATCGGCACGCTTTCGGGCCGGATGGTGCCTGTGCTGGCGGGTTCAGCCTTCAAGAACAAGGGCGTGCAGCCGCTGCTGGACGCCGTGTGCGACTTCATGCCTGCACCGACCGACGTGCCGCCGGTGCATGGCGTCGTCCCCGGCAAGGGCGGCGAGGTCGAGCGCGCCTGCAGTGACGACGAGCCGCTGGCGGCGCTCGCCTTCAAGGTGATGACCGATCCCTTCGTCGGCTCGCTCACCTTCGTGCGCTTCTATTCGGGCATGATCCAGACCGGCAAGCAGGTGCTCAACAGCGGCAAGGGCCGCAAGCAGCGGGTCGGCCGGATGCTGCTGATGCATGCGAATAGTCGCGAGGATATCCAGGAGGCGCGGGCCGGAGACATCGTCGCCATCGCCGGCCTCAAGGACACCACAACGGGCGAGACCCTGAGCGACCCGGCGCACCCGGTGGTGCTGGAGCGGATGGAGTTCCCCGATCCGGTGATCGAGGTCGCGGTCGAGGCCAAGACCAAGGCCGATCAGGACAGGCTCTCGGTCGCGCTGGCGCGGCTCGCCGAGGAAGACCCGTCGTTCCGCGTGACCGCCGATCCCGAGAGCGGGCAGACCGTGATCAAGGGCATGGGCGAGCTGCATCTGGACATCCTGATCGACCGCATGCGCCGCGAGTTCAAGGTGGGCGCCAACGTCGGCCAGCCCCAGGTCGCCTATCGCGAGACCATCGGCCGCGAGTCCACGGTCGATTACACGCACAAGAAGCAGACCGGCGGCGCCGGTCAGTTTGCGCGGGTCAAGGTCGTGCTGGAGCCGGTGGAGCCCGGCGCGGGCTTCGCCTTCGAAAGCGAGGTCGTGGGCGGCTCCGTGCCCAAGGATTACATTCCTGCCGTCGAGAAGGGCATCGAGGAGTCGCGGCAGGCCGGCATCGTGGCCGGCTTCCCGGTTATCGACTTCAAGGCGCGGCTGATCGACGGCGCGTCGCACGACGTCGATTCCAGCTCGCTCGCGTTCGAGATTGCCGCACGTGCGGCATTCCGCGAGGCCCTGCAGCGTGCGGCGCCTGCACTGCTGGAGCCCATGATGAAGGTCGAGGTCGTGACGCCCGAGGACTACCTGGGCGACGTGATCGGCGACCTCAACGCCCGGCGCGGGCATGTCGGCGGCATGGAGCCGCGCGGCAACGCCCAGGTAATTCGTGCCATGGTACCGCTTGCGACCATGTTCGGGTACGTCAACACCCTGCGCTCGCTCACCCAAGGGCGGGCGCAGTTCACGATGGAGTTCGATCACTACGATCAGGTGCCGCGGGCGGTATCGGACGAAGTCTGCGCCCGTTACGCCTGACCGCGTAGCCGCGACAAGAACCCTCTGAGAGAGAGCACCGATGGCTAAGGAGAAGTTTGAGCGTACGAAGCCGCACTGCAACGTCGGGACGATCGGTCACGTTGACCACGGGAAGACGACGCTGACGGCGGCGATCACGCGGATACTCGGCGAGGCGGGCGGCGCGGACTTCGTGCCGTTCGACGAGATCGACAAGGCGCCGGAGGAACGCGAGCGCGGCATCACGATCGCGACGGCGCACGTCGAGTACGAGACGGCGAACCGGCACTACGCGCACGTGGACTGCCCGGGTCACGCGGACTACGTGAAGAACATGATCACGGGTGCTGCGCAGATGGACGGCGCGATCCTGGTGGTTTCTGCGGCGGACGGCCCGATGCCTCAGACGCGGGAGCACATTCTGCTGGCGCGTCAGGTGGGTGTTCCGGCGCTTGTGGTCTACATGAACAAGGTGGACATGGTGGACGACGAGGAGATCCTGGACCTTGTCGAGCTTGAGGTTCGTGAGCTTCTGTCGGAGTACGAGTTTCCCGGGGACGACATTCCGGTGATCCGGGGCTCTGCGCTTGCGGGGCTCGAGGGCGGCGACGAGACGACGGGCCGTGCGTCGGTGCTGGAGCTGATGGCGGCGGTTGACGACTACGTGCCGCAGCCCGAGCGCCCGAAGGACCAGCCGTTCCTGATGCCGATCGAGGACGTGTTCTCGATTTCTGGCCGAGGGACGGTCGTGACGGGGCGGATCGAGCGCGGCGTGGTGAAGGTGGGCGACGACGTCGGGATCATCGGGATCCGCGAGACGACCAAGACGGTGTGCACGGGCGTTGAGATGTTCCGGAAGCTGTTGGATCAGGGCGAGGCCGGTGACAACGTGGGCGTTCTGCTTCGTGGCACGAAGCGGGACGAGGTGGAGCGCGGTCAGGTTCTGGCGGAGCCCGGGACGATCACGCCGCACACGCGTTTCGAGGCTGAGACTTACATCCTGACGAAGGACGAGGGTGGCCGTCACACGCCGTTTTTCTCGAACTACCGCCCGCAGTTCTACTTCCGGACGACGGACGTTACGGGGACGATCGGCTTGCCGGACGGGACCGAGATGGTGATGCCTGGCGACAACGTGACGATGCAGGTCGATCTGATAGCGCCGATCGCGATGGACGAGGGCTTGCGCTTCGCCATCCGCGAGGGCGGGCGCACCGTCGGCGCCGGCGTCGTCGCAAAAATCGTCGAGTAGAGCCTAACCGAGGCGGACAAGAGGCCGGGCACGCACAATGGCCATCGATAGCCAAAACATCAGGATCCGCCTCAAGGCGTTCGATCACCGGGTGCTCGACGCGTCGACGAGCGAGATCGTGAACACGGCCAAGCGCACCGGTGCCCAGGTGCGCGGCCCGATCCCGCTGCCGACCCGGATCGAGAAGTACACGGTGCTGCGCTCGCCCCATATCGACAAGAAGTCACGCGAGCAGTTCGAGATCCGCACCCACAAGCGGCTCCTCGACATCGTCGATCCCACGCCGCAGACCGTCGATGCGCTGATGAAGCTCGACCTCGCGGCCGGCGTCGACGTCGAGATCAGGTTGTAGGAGGGCGTCATGGCCGGCCAGGCGGCAGCGCGCAGGCGCACGGGCGTGATCACCGAGAAGCTCGGCATGTCCCGCGTCTTCAACGACGCCGGCGAGCACGTGCCGGTGACCGTGCTGCGCGTGGACGGCTGCCAGGTCATCGCGCAGCGGACCCCCGATGCGGGCGGCTATGTCGCGCTTCAGCTCGGCGCGGGCCGGGTCAAGGTCAAGAACACCTCCCGCGCCCAGCGCGGCCACTTCGCCAAGGCGCGGGTCGAGCCCAAGCGCCATGTGGCCGAGTTCCGCGTCAGCGAGGATGCCTTGGTGGATGTGGGCGCCATGCTCGGCGCCGATCACTTCGCCGCCGGCCAGTTCGTCGATGCGGTCGGCACCTCCATCGGCAAGGGCTTCGCCGGCAGCATGAAGCGGCACAACTTCGCGGGTCTGCGCGCGAGCCATGGCGTTTCCGTCTCGCACCGCGCCCACGGCTCGACCGGCCAGTGCCAGGACCCCGGCAAGGTCTTCAAGGGCAAGAAGATGGCGGGGCATCTCGGGAATGCGCGCGCGACCGTGCAGAACCTCGAGGTGGTGGCGACGGATGCGGCGCGCGGCCTGATCATGGTCAGGGGCGGCGTCCCCGGCCCGAAAGGCGGCGTTGTCCTGCTGTCGGACGCGAAGAAACGCAGCCTGCCGGACGACGTGCCGTTCCCGGCAGGGCTTATGGAGCAGACGGAGCCGGAAGCGGAGGCCGAAGAGGACGCTGCTCCCGAGGCCGAGGCCGAGAGCTCACCCGACGACACGCACGAGGAGACCGGCAGCGAGGCCGACGACGAGCCCGCTGCCGAGGACACCGCCGACGGCGACGAGGAGGAGACCTCGTGAAGGTCGACGTCATCGACCTCAAAGCCAAGCGCGTCGGCGAGATCGAGCTCGCCGACGAGGTGTTCGGCGTGGCCGTGCGGCCCGACCTGATGCACCGCACCGTGCGCTGGCAGCTCGCCAAGCGCCGCGCCGGCACGCACAAGACCAAGTCGGTGGCGGAGATCCGCGGATCGACCCGCAAACCCTTCAAGCAGAAGGGCACGGGCCGTGCCCGCGCAGGCTCTCGCCGCGCGGCGCACCATCGGGGCGGCGTGGCGATCTTCGGCCCCCAGCTGCGCGACCACGCGCACAAGCTGCCTAAGAAGGTGCGCAAGCTCGCGCTCAAGTCCGCGCTCTCTGCCAAGCAGGCGGACGGCAAGCTCTCGATCGTCGAGTCCCTCGACCTCGGCTCGGCCAAGACCCGCGTTCTCGCCACTCGCCTGGCGCGCCTCGGCTGGTCGTCTGCGCTGGTGATCGACGGCGACGAGGTCGATGCCGGCTTCGCCCGGGCGGCGGGCAACCTGACCGAGGTTCAGGTGCTCCCGCAACTGGGTGCCAACGTCTACGACATTCTCCGCCGCGACCAATTGGTGCTGACCCGGAGCGCGGTGGAAAGCCTGCAGGCGAGGCTCGCATGAGCGCCGAGCCCAAAGAGCGCTGGTACGACACGATCCTCGGCCCGGTGGTGACCGAGAAGTCTACTCAGGGCTCGGAGTACAACCAGGTCACCTTCAAGGTGCGCACCGATGCGACCAAGCCTCAGATCAAGGAAGCCGTGGAAGGGCTGTTCGAGGTCAAGGTGAGGAAGGTCAACACCAGCATGGTCAAGGGCAAGGTCAAGCGCGGCCGGCGCGGCCGGCTGGGCAAGCGCTCGGACTGGAAGAAGGCCACCGTATCGCTCGGCGAAGGCGATGCGATCGACGTGATGACCGGGCTCTAGGCGATGGCTCTTAAAAACTACAGGCCGACCACGCCGGGGCGCCGCCAGCTGATTCTGGTGGACCGCTCCGATCTCTGGAAGGGCAAGCCGGTCAAGGCGTTGACCGAGGGCCTCAGCCAGAAGGGCGGGCGCAACAGCGACGGCCGCATCACCATGCGCCACCGGGGCGGCGGGCATAAGCGCCGCTACCGCACGGTCGACTTCAAGCGGCGCAAGTTCGATGTGCCGGCGACCGTGGAGCGTCTCGAGTACGACCCCAACCGCTCGGCTTTCATCGCGCTGATCCGCTACGAGGACGGCGAGCAGGCCTACATTCTAGCCCCGCAGCGGATCTCGCCGGGCGACAAGGTGGTCTCGGGCAATCGCTGCGACGTCAAGCCCGGCAACGCGATGCCGATGAGCAACATCCCCGTCGGCACGATCATCCACAACGTCGAGATGAAGCCGGGGAAGGGCGGCCAGATCGCACGCTCTGCCGGCAACTACGTGCAGCTGGTCGGCAAGGACCAGGGCTACGCCCAGCTCAGGCTGCCGTCGGGCGAGCAGCGCATCGTCCACGCCCGATGTATGGCCACCATCGGCGCAGTCTCCAACCCAGACAATCAGAACACCAATCAGGGCAAGGCCGGCCGCATGCGCTGGAAGGGTCGGCGTCCCAAGGTGCGCGGCGTCGCCATGAACCCGGTGGACCATCCCCACGGCGGCGGCGAGGGCAAGTCCTCCGGCGGGCGGCATCCGGTCACCCCCTGGGGCGTGCCCACCAAGGGCAAGCGCACGCGGAGCAACAAGAGAACCGACCGCTTCATCATGCGGCGTCGGGGCAAGAAGTAGGGCGGGGGACAGTCGATGGCACGTTCCGTATGGAAGGGCCCCTTCGTCGACGGCTATCTTCTCAAGAAGGCCGAAGAGGCGCGGGCGAGCGGCCGCAAGGATATCATCCGCACCTGGTCGCGGCGGTCGACGATCTTGCCGCAGTTCGTGGGCCTCACCTTCGGCGTCTACAACGGGCGCAAGTTCCTGCCCGTGCTGGTCAACGAGAACATGGTCGGCCACAAGTTCGGCGAGTTCTCGCCGACGCGGGTCTTCCACGGCCATGCCGGCGACAAGAGGGCACGGCGGGGCTGATCATGGGCAAGACTTCGCGTCCCCGGCAGCTCGGTGAGACCGAGGCCCAGGCGATGATCCGGAATCTGCGGATCAGCCCGCAGAAGCTCGGCCTGGTTGCCGCCACCATTCGCGGGCGCCCGGTGGATCAGGCGCTGATCTCGCTGGCGCATTCGCGCCGCCGAATCGCCGGCGACGTGCGCAAGTGCCTGCAGTCGGCGATTGCAAACGCCGAGAACAATCACGAGCTGGACGTGGACAAGCTCGTCGTCGCCGAGGCGACGGTCGGCAAGGGTTTGGTGTTGAAGCGCTGGCGGCCCCGGGCGCGCGGACGGGTCGGGCGCGTGATGAAGCCGTTCAGCCATCTCACCATCGTGGTGCGCGAACGCGCCAAGGGGGCCTGATGGGTCAGAAGGTCAATCCCGTCGGGCTGCGTCTCGGCATCAACCGAACCTGGGATTCGCGCTGGTATGCCGACGACGACTACGCCCAGCTGCTGCACGAGGACCTGCAAATCCGCGGGTTCCTGTTCAAGCGGCTGAACCAGGCGGGAATCGGGCGCGTCGTGATCGAGCGCCCGGCCAAGAAAGCGCGCATCACCATCCATACCGCCCGGCCGGGCGTCGTGATCGGCAAGAAGGGCGCGGACATCGAGCGGTTGCGCACCGACATCACCAAGATGACCGGGAGCGACGTCCACCTGAACATCGTCGAGATCCGCAAGCCCGAGATCGAGGCCAAGCTGGTGGCAGAGAATATCGCCCAGCAGCTGGTGCGCCGCGTCGCGTTCCGCCGGGCCATGAAGCGGGCAGTGCAGTCCGCGATCAGGTTGGGCGCGCAGGGCATCCGCATCAACTGCGGCGGCCGCCTCGGCGGGGCCGAGATCGCGCGGACCGAGTGGTATCGCGAAGGCCGGGTCCCGCTCCACACGCTGAGAGCCGATGTGGACTTCGGGCTCGCCACGGCGCGTACGGCCTACGGCACCTGCGGCGTCAAGGTCTGGGTGTTCAAGGGCGAGATCATGGCGCACGACCCCATGGCGCAGGACAAGCGCGCCATGGAGCAGGCCACGCCCCGCTAGGGCCGGACGGGGACCGGGGACCGGATCATGCAGCAGCCAAAATCCACCAAATACCGCAAGGCCCACAAGGGCCGCATCCATGGCAAGGCCAAGGGCGGCTCGCAGCTCAACTTCGGCGCCCACGGACTCAAGGCGATCACGCCCGGCCGCATCACGGCGCGCGAGATCGAGGCCGGCCGGCGTACCATCACCCGGCATATGAAGCGTACCGGCAAGATCTGGATCCGCATCTTTCCGGACGTGCCGGTCTCGACCAAGCCTGCCGAGGTGCGCATGGGCAAGGGCAAGGGCTCGCCCGAATACTGGGTCGCCAAGGTGAAGCCCGGCCGCATCATGTTCGAAGTGGACGGCGTGCCGCGCGGGGTGGCGGAAGAGGCGTTCCGTCGCGCGTCCGCGAAGTTCAGGGTGCAGACCAGGGTGGTGAGCAGGCTCGGCGAAGGGGCGTCCTGATGAACGGCGTCGAAGTCCGCCTAAAGACCGACGACGAGCTGAAGACGATGCTGCTCGCGTTGAAGAAGGAGGCCTTCAACCTGCGCTTCCAGCGGGCGTCCGGCCAGCTTGAGAATACCGCGCGCATGCGTGCCGTAAGGCGCGACGTGGCCCGCATCAAGACGATCGTTGCCGAGCGCGGACGCGCTCAAGGCGGCGAAGCCTGAGGATTTGGGAGATGGGTGAAGGAGAGCTCGCATGCCGCGCCGTGTAATGCGGGGAACCGTGGTCGGCGACAAGGCGGACAAAACCGTCGTCGTCCGCGTCGACCGGCGCGTCATGCACCCGCTCTACAAGAAGGTCGTACGCCGCTCGAAGCGCTACACCGCGCATGACGACGGCAACAGCCATAAGGTCGGCGACATCGTACAGATTCGCGAGTGCGCCCCCATCTCCAAGCGCAAGCGCTGGATCGTGCTCGGCGATGCCGGCGCCGAGCAGGGCTGAGGGCCGCGGCGGGCAGCGGAAGGGTCGGATGCCATGATTCAGATGCAGACGAATCTGGACGTCGCCGACAATTCCGGTGCGAGGCGCGTGCAGTGCGTGAAGGTGCTGGGCGGGTCCAAGCGCAAGACCGCCTCGGTGGGCGACACCATCGTGGTCACGGTCAAGGAGGCGATCCCGCGCGGCAAGGTGCGCAAGGGCGAGCTGCACCGTGCCGTGATCGTGCGCACCGCCAAGGAAATCAGGCGCCCGGACGGCAGCGCGATCCGCTTCGACCGCAATGCGGCCGTGCTCATCACCGCCCAGGGAGAGCCGATCGGGACCCGCATCTTCGGGCCGGTGACCCGCGAGCTCCGTCAGCGCCGGTACATGAAGATCATCTCACTCGCGCCCGAAGTGCTGTAGGCCGCCATGCGCAAGCGAAAGATACGAAAGGATGACGAGGTCATCGTCCTCACCGGACGGGACAAGGGCAAGCGCGGCGCCGTGCTTCGGATCATCACCAAGACCGACCGCGTGCTCGTCGAGGGAGTCAACGTGACCAAGCGCCACGTCAAGCCGACTCAGGCCGAGCCGCAGGGCGGCATCGTCGAGCGCGAGGCGCCGATCCATATCTCCAACGTGGCGCTGATCGATCCCGAGAGCGATCGGCCGACCCGGGTGCGCTACAAGAATCTCGAGGACGGGCGCAAGGTGCGCGTCGCCGCCCGCTCGGGGGAAGTGATCGATGTCTGAAGCGAACGGCCAGAACGGCGGTCAGACCGACGGCGAGGCCAACGGCCAGAGCCGGCTCCGGCTGCTCTACGAGAGCGAGATCAGGCCGCAGCTGATGCAGCAGTTCGGCTACGCCAACATCATGCAGGCGCCGAAGCTGGACAAGATCGTGGTCAACATGGGAGTCGGCGAAGGGGCCACGGACAACAAGAAGATCGATGCCGCGGTTCAGGACATGATGCTGATCGCCGGCCAGAAGCCGATCGTCACCAGGGCGCGGAAGTCCATCGCCGCGTTCAAGGTGCGCACCGGCATGCAGGTCGGCTGCAAGACCACGCTCAGGCGCGAGCGGATGTACGAGTTCCTCGACCGGCTGGTCACGATTGCGCTGCCGAGGGTGCGCGACTTTCGCGGGCTTTCCGGGCGCGCCTTCGACGGCCGGGGCAACTACGCGCTGGGCCTCAAGGAGCAGATCATCTTTCCCGAGATCGACTACGACAAGGTCGATCAGGTGCGCGGGTTGAATGTCGTCATTTGCACGACGGCGAGGACGGATGACGAGGGCCGGGCGCTGCTCGCCGGCTTTCAGATGCCGTTCGTCGGCCAGTGAGTGCAGAGGGGCCGGGCTGAGAGATGGCGAAGAAGAGCACGATCGAGAAGAACAAGCGGCGTCAGCGGATGGCGAAACGGGACGCAGCCAAGCGGGCGGACCTTCGCGCCATCGTGCGCGACCGCGAGCGCCCGGCGGAAGAGCGTTTCACAGCACAGCTCAAGCTCGCGCAGCTGCCGCGTAACGGTGCGCAGGTGCGGGTGCGGAACCGCTGCGGGCTGACCGGTCGGCCGCGCGGCACCTACCGCAAATTCGGGCTCTCGCGCATCGCGCTGCGGGAGCTCGCCTCGGCGGGCCAGGTGCCCGGCATGGTCAAATCGAGCTGGTGAGGCGCAGGCCATGATGACCGATCCCCTGGCGGACATGCTGACCCGGATCCGGAACGGGCAGCAGGCACGCAAGTCCGCGGTCCTGTCGCCGGCGTCGAAGCTGCGCGGTTCTGTGCTCGATGTGCTGAAGCGCGAGGGCTATATCCGGGGCTATTCGAAGGCGGAATCGGACACCGGCAAGCCCGCGTTCTCGATCGAGCTCAAGTACCAAGAAGGCCGGCCGGTGATCGCTGAGCTCCATCGGGTGTCGAAGCCCGGCCGTCGGGTCTATTCCGGTATCAAGGACCTGCCGCGCTACTATGGCGGCCTGGGAATCTCCATTCTCTCGACGCCGCGCGGCGTGCTCTCCGACAACGAGGCGCGCCAGCAGAATGTCGGCGGCGAAGTGCTCTGCCGGGTGTTCTGAGATGTCGCGCGTCGGCAAGAACCCCGTTCCCGTCCCGGATGGCGTCGAGGTGGCGATCGACGGCGCGGCGGTCGCGGTCAGCGGCAAGCTGGGCCGACTCGAGGCCACCATCGCGCCCGAAGTGAGCGCCGAACTCGGCAACGGGCAGGTTTCGGTCACGCCGCGTGGAGAGGACAAGCGCTCGCGCCAGATGTGGGGGCTGACCCGGAGTATCATCAACAACATGGTCGTGGGCGTGAGCCAGGGCTTCCACAAGAACCTGCAGATCGAGGGCGTCGGCTACCGGGCCGCAGTCGAGGGCAAGACGCTCCTGCTCGATCTCGGCTTCAGCCACAGGGTCCGCTACCCGATTCCCGACGGCATCGAGATCACGTGCGAGCGGCCGACGGCTATCAGGGTCGCCGGCAGGGACCGCCAGGAAGTCGGCCAGGTCGCTGCCGAGATACGTGCCTTCCGCAAGCCCGAGCCCTACAAGGGCAAGGGCATTCGCTATGTCGGCGAATACGTCCGGCGCAAAGAGGGCAAGAAGAAGTAGCGATGAGCAGGAGCGAATTCGACAAGCGGAAGCAGCGGGTGCGCTTCAAGCTGCGCACCGCCGCAGGAGGCAGGGCGCGGCTCTCGGTCTTCCGCTCCAACCGCCATATTTACGCCCAACTCATCGACGATAGAGAGGGCAGGACCGTGGCCGCCGCATCGACGGTGGAAGGCGCGCTGCGCAGCCAGAACGGGGCGGATCGCGAGGCCGCCGGCCGGGTCGGCGCGCTCATTGCGGAGCGCGCGCTCGCCGCCGGCCACAAGGAGGTCGTGTTCGACCGTGGCGGATACCAGTATCACGGGCGTGTGAAGGCGCTCGCCGAGGCGGCCCGCGAAGGCGGCCTCTCTTTCTAGGGGAAGGGCCCGGTATGGCACGACCAGGCATGGAGCGGGATCGAGATCGGGATCGCGGCGGCCGCGGGCGGGACCGCGAAGAGCCCGAGCTGCTGGACAAGCTGGTCAGCATCAACCGCGTCGCCAAGGTGGTGAAGGGCGGCCGGCGCTTCGGCTTCTCGGCGCTCGTCGTGGTCGGCGACCAGCGCGGACGCGTCGGCGGCGGCTCGGGCAAGGCGCGGGAGGTGCCTGAGGCCATCCGCAAGGCCACCGAGCAGGCCAGGCGGCGCATGGTGCGCGTGCCGCTTCGCGAAGGGCGTACGCTGCATCACGACGTTCAGGGCCGCTTCGGAGCGGGGAAGGTGATCATCCGCGCGGCACCCCCTGGCACCGGCATCATCGCCGGCGGGCCGATGCGCGCCGTGTTCGAGATGCTGGGCGTGAAGGACGTGGTCGCCAAGTCCGTCGGCTCGTCGAACCCGCAGAACATGGTCAAGGCGACCTTCGATGCGCTCGGTCGCTGCCATTCGCCGCGTGCCGTCGCCGGCAAGCGCAACCGCACGGTGGGCCAGATCTTCGGTCAGGACGACTCCGCCAAGGAGCAGAAGGAGCAGGCGTAGGCCATGGCACGGAGCAAGAAGGCCGCCGCGGCGCCCAAGGTGCGGGTGACGCAGATCGGCAGCCCCATCGGCCGGCCGGCGAAGCAGCGCGCGACTCTGGTGGGCCTCGGCCTGAACAAGATGCACCGGAGCCGTGTGCTCGAGGACACGCCTGCGGTGCGCGGCATGATCGACAAGATTTCGCACCTCGTGCGGGCTGAGCCGGTGGACGCGGAGGCTGAGTGATGAGGCTGAACGAACTCGCTGACCGCACCGGCGCGGCCAAGAAGGGCCGCAGGCTCGGGCGCGGCATCGGCTCTGGCCGCGGCAAGACCTCGGGCCGGGGCCACAAGGGCCAGAAGTCGCGGGCCGGCGTCGCCCTCAAGGGCTTCGAGGGCGGCCAGATGCCGCTCTATCGGCGTCTGCCCAAGCGGGGCTTCACCAACGCCCCCTTTCGCAAGAACTTCGAGACCGTCAACATCGGGCGCCTGCAGGAGGCGATCGAGCGGGGGCGGATCGATGCGAGCGAACCCGTGACCGAGGCCGCGCTGGCCGCGGCCGGGCTCACGCGCGGGCGGCACGGCGTGCGGCTGCTCGCCAAGGGCCGGATCGAGAGCGCGGTCACCGTCGAGGTCACCGGCGCGTCGAAGACGGCCATCGCGGCGGTCGAGGCGGCCGGCGGCTCAGTGACCCTCAGCGGCGCGGCCAAGGCCGAGGCGAAGGCCGACGGTGCGGCCGAGGAATCGGCAGAGGACGCCTAGCAGACGTGGCTTCGGCAGCCGAACAACTCGCTGCGAACCTCAACTTCGGGGCCTTCGCCAAGGCGAAGGAGCTTCAGAAGCGCCTGCTGTTCACGCTCGGCGCCCTGATCATCTACAGGCTCGGCACCTACATCCCGATCCCGGGCATCGACCCGGTGGTGCTCGACGAGGTGTTCCAGCAGCAGGCCGGCGGCATCCTCGGCATGTTCAACATGTTCGCCGGCGGTGCGCTCGGGCGCATGACTATCTTCGCGCTCAACATCATGCCGTACATCTCGGCCGCCATCATCATCCAGCTGATGACGACGGTCTCGCCGCACCTCGCCCAGCTCAAGAAGGAGGGCGAAGCCGGGCGCAAGAAGATCAACCAGTACACCCGCTACGGCACCGTCTTCCTCGCCGCGCTGCAGGCCTTCGGCATCTCTTCGGGCCTCGAGGGCTACACCGGCCAGAGCGGCAACCTGGTGCTGGATCCGGGCGGCTTCTTCCGCCTGACCACAGTGGTGACGCTGACCGGCGGCACGATCTTCCTGATGTGGCTCGGTGAGCAGATCACCGCCAGAGGAGTCGGCAACGGCATATCGCTGATCATCTTCGCCGGAATTGTGGCGGAGCTGCCGGGCGCGCTCGCCAGCACGCTTGAGCTCGGCCGAACCGGTGCGCTCTCTGCGGTCGTGCTCATCGCGCTCTTCGTCATGGCGATCGCCGTCATCGGCTTCATCGTCTTCATCGAGCGGGCGCAGCGTCGCATCGTCGTGCAGTACCCCAAACGACAGGTAGGCCGCCGAATGTTCGGCGGCGAGCAGACCCATCTGCCGTTGAAGGTCAACACCGCCGGCGTCATCCCGCCGATCTTCGCAAGCTCGATCCTGCTGCTGCCGATCACCGCGCTGAGCATCAACGCGGGCTCCGGGCCCGAGTGGCTGACGGCGCTGACCAGCTATCTCGGTCGCGGCCAGCCGATCTACATGATCATCTACGCGGCTGCGATCATCTTCTTCACATACTTCTATACCTCGGTCGTCTTCAATCCCGAGGACACGGCCGACAATTTGAAGAAGAACGGCGGTTTCATACCCGGAGTCCGTCCAGGCAAGAACACCGCCGAGTATCTCGACTACGTGCTCACCCGGCTGACCTTCTGGGGTGCGCTCTATCTCACTGCGGTGAGCCTCCTGCCCGAGCTCCTGATCTCCCAGTATGCCGTGCCGTTCTACTTCGGGGGCACGAGTCTGCTCATCGTGGTCACCGTCACCATGGATACCGTGGGACAGATCCAGTCCCACCTGCTTGCGCATCAGTACGAAGGGCTGATCAAGAAGGCGAAGCTTCGAGGGAGCCGGCGTTGAACCTGATCCTTCTCGGCCCACCAGGGGCGGGCAAGGGCACGCAGGCGCAACGACTGGTCGAGCGCTTCGGCATTGTCCAGCTTTCCACGGGCGACATGCTGCGCGGGGCGGTGAAGGCGGGCACCGCGCTCGGCACCCAGGCCAAGGCGATCATGGAGGCCGGCGAGCTGGTGCCGGATGCGCTCATGGTCGCCCTGATCGCGGAGCGGATCGATGAGCCGGACTGCGCCAACGGCTTCATCCTCGACGGCTTCCCGCGCACGGTGGCGCAGGCCGACGCGCTGGACGCCATGCTGGCGGAGCGCGGGCTCGCGCTCGACAGGGTGGTGGCCATCGAGGTCGACGAGGAAGCGCTGATCGAGCGCATCGTGGGCCGCTTCTCCTGCGCCGACTGCGGCGCCGGCTACCATGATCGGTTCAACCGGCCGAGCGTCGAGGGCGTCTGCGACCACTGCGGCAGCAAGAACTTCACGCGCCGGGCCGACGACAACCGCGAGACCATGACCGCGCGCCTCGCCGCCTACCGCGAGCAGACGGCGCCGATCATCCCGCACTACGAGGCCGGCGGCCGCTTCGCCCGGGTCGACGGCTCTGGCGGAATCGACACCATCACGGCGGCTATCGTCGCCGCACTTCAGGAGTAAGGCGCGGCGCGGGTTGTCGCCCGCGCCCGGCGCTGACGCTGACATGCCCCACAAGAGACTGACGCATTTGAAAGCGCGGCGCGCGATTATCGAGACAGGCCGCAAGACCGACACACTGGGCCTCAATCACGGGACCGCGGGCAACATCGGATTCCGGGCGGGCGAAAGGTTCCTGGTCACACCCTCCGGCCTCCCGTACGACACGATGACACCTGCCGACGTCGTCGAGATGGATCTCGACGGCCGTCAATGGGGCACCCGAATCCCCACCAGCGAATGGCGCTTCCATCGCGATATCTTCGCCTCGCGGCCGGATGTGAACGCGATCCTCCACAGCCATTCGGTTCATTGCACCGCGCTCGCCGTGCACGGGATGGAAATTCCGGCCGTTCACTACATGGTAGGAACCGCGGGAGGCACAAACATCCGCTGCGCGCCCTACCGCACGCCCACGACCCAGGCACTCTCCGACGTCGCCGTCGAAGCTCTCAAGGGCCGACGCGCCTGCCTGCTGCAGAATCACGGTTCCATCGTCCTGGGCGAGACGCCGGATGATTGCGTCAACCTGCTCATCGAGGTTGAGTATCTGGCGGAGCTCTATTGCCGCGCACTGGCCATCGGCGCGGCCACTGGCAACGACCCGAAAGTCATTTCCCAGCGCAAGATGGGCGAGGTGCTGGAGATGTTGAAGACCTACGGCCAGCAGCCTGACCCCGACAGCGCGGGGTAAGGAGAGCGTCGGTCTTTCCCCACGGTGCCGCGCAGACCGCGAACGCGCTGAGAAGGGCGAGCCTGACGCGAACGTGATTGAATGCCCCCCGGCCTGCGGATACCATCGGGGCAGGGCTGCGAACGGGGGATCACTAGCCATGGCACACGATCACGCCCACAACGCTCCGCCATCCGAGACGGCGATGAGGGTCAAGGCCCTGGAGACGCTTCTCACTGAGAAGGGCCTGTTAGACCCCGCCGCCATCGATACCTTGGTGGAGACCTACGAGACCCGCATCGGCCCGCGCAATGGCGCCAAGGTGGTGGCGCGGGCATGGACCGACCCGGACTACAAGCAGCGGCTGCTCGAAGACGGGACTGCGGCGATCGCCGAGCTCGGCTACAGCGGCGTGCAGGGCGAGGACATGGTGGTCGTCGAGAACACCGACGACGTGCACAACCTGGTCACCTGCACGCTCTGCTCCTGCTACCCGTGGCCGACGCTGGGACTGCCGCCCATCTGGTTCAAGAGTGCCCCCTACCGGGCCCGCTCGGTCATCGACCCGCGCGGGGTGCTCGAGGAATTCGGCGTCGAGCTGTCCGAGGACGTCGAGGTGCGGGTCTGGGACAGCAACGCCGAGCTCCGCTACTTGGTGCTGCCGCAACGGCCGGCCGGCACCGAGGGCATGAGCGAGGACGAGCTCACGGCGCTAGTGACCCGCGATTCGATGATCGGCACGGCGCTGGCCGAAGCGCCCGCCAGCTAGCCGGTTCCTGAGGGAGCACAGCGATGAACGGAATCCACGACATGGGCGGCATGCAGTGCATGGGCCCAATTATCCGCGAGGAGAACGAGCCCCAGTTCCACGAAGAGTGGGAGGGCCGGGTTTTCGGCATGTTCTTTACCAACTTCGCCGAAGGCCACTTCAACGTGGACATGTTCCGCCACGCCATCGAGCGGATGGGCCCGGCCGAGTATCTGGAGACCTCGTATTACGAGCACTGGCTGCACGTCTACGAGACCGTGCTGGTGGAACGGGGCATCCTGACCCAGGCCGAGATCGACGAGAAGATCGCGAGCCTGCGTGAAGCGGGAGAGTCGTGATGCCGACGCTGACCCCAGAGATGGTCCCCGGCCTGGTGGCCGCCGGCGCGTCGTGCCGGATGGATGCGGACGTCGCACCGAAGTTCAAGGTGGGCGACACGGTCAAGGCCCGCGACATCAACCCTGTGTCCCACACGAGGCTGCCGCGTTACATCCGCGGCAGGACCGGACGGATCACGCGGGATCACGGCGTCTTCTCGTTCCCGGACACCTCGGCCGCGTCGGGCACCCATAGCGACCCGCAGCATGTCTACAGCGTGCGCTTCGAGGGGAGCGAGCTCTGGGGTGCCGGAGCCAATGCGAACGCCTGCGTCTACATCGATCTCTTCGACGACTATCTCGATCGCGCATGAGCGACGCGCAATCGGTCGACGACCTGCCGCAGCTTCCCTGGGAGGCCGAAGACGGGCCGGTCTTCAAGGCGCCGTGGGAGGCGACCGCCTTCGCCATGGCGGTGCGCCTCTCGGAGGCCGGCAAGTTCACCTGGTCCGAGTGGGTCGATTACCTGTCGGCGGAGATCGCGGCGGCGAAGCAGCGCGGCGATCCCGATCTCGGCGATCGCTACTACGAGCATTGGCTGAGAGCTCTCGAGAAGCTCGTGATCGACAAGGGGCTCGGGTCGGAGTCTGAACTCGCCAGCCTCAAGCACGACTGGACCGAGGCGACCATCCACACTCCCCACGGCCAACCCATCGAGTTGAAGAAGCGGACACCGGCCGGCTAGTAGGGCGGCGTCCGAAATATCGCGCCGTTCAGCCCAGCGAGGAGACGACAAGTGCCAGGACCGCTCGACGGCTACCGCGTCATCGACCTCACGTCGATGGTCTCCGGTCCCTTCGCCACCATGATGCTGGGCGACCAGGGTGCCGAGGTGATCAAGGTGGAGACCGTCGGCCAGGGCGATCACACGCGCACCGGCAGCAACCGCTCCAACGGGCTCGCCTCGGGCTTTCTCAACGTCAACCGAAACAAGCGCTCCATCGCCGTCAACTTGAAGGACCCGCGCGGGCGCGATGCGGTGCTCCGCCTTGCCGCGAGTGCCGACGTCTTCATCCAGAACTTCCGGCCGGGCGTGGTGGAGCGGCTGGGGGTCGCCGAGCCTGACATCCGGGCTGCGAACCCGGAGATCGTCTACGTCTCGATCAACGGCTTCGGCGAGACCGGCCCCTACGCGGATAAGCGCGTCTACGATCCGATCATCCAGGCCGCCTCGGGCTTGGCCTCGGTCCAGGGCGGCTCCGACGATGCCCGCCCCCGGCTCGTACGCACGATCTTGCCCGACAAGCTGACGGGTGTGACCGCAGCGCAGGCCGTTACCGCCGCTCTCCTCGCGCGCGAGCGCACGGGCCGGGCCCAGCACGTGCGCCTTTCCATGCTCGATGCCGTCGTCTCGTTCCTCTGGGCGTCGGACATGGGCGGCCAGACCTTCCTGGAGCAGGCGCCGACGGAGCAGCGGGCGGCGAGCTTCATCGATCTCATCTACGAGACGAAGGACGGCCACATGAGCGTCGCGGTGATGAGCGACCGCGAGTGGGTCGGGCTCACGCGTGCGCTGGAGCGGCCCGAATGGCTGAAGGACGTGCGCTTCACGACGCCGGCGCTCCGGGACGAGAATATCGACGACCGCCTCTCGCTCACCCAGGAGGTGCTGCGCACCCGGACCATCGACGAGTGGATGGAGCGGCTGGAGGCCGAAGGCGTGCCCTGCGCCCCGGTGCTGACCAGGAACGCGCTGGTCGAGCATCCGCAGGTCGCCGCCGCCGGCACGCTGGTCGAGCTCGATCATCCCGTCGCAGGCAAGATGCGCCAGGCGCGGCCGGCGGCGCGCTTCGAGGCGACCCCCAGCGCGATCCGTCGCGGCGCACCGATGCTCGGCGAGCACACGGAGGAGCTGCTCGTCGAGGCCGGTCTTTCCGCCAGCGAGATCGCCGCGCTGCAAGACGCCGGCATCGTCGCCTGAACTCCCTATAAGTCCCCTAATGAGCTGGGAGAAGGAGGTCGACGAGCTCGCGCAGAAGCGCGCGCTCGCCCAGGCGCAGGGCGGGGAAGAAGGCGTCGTCCGGCAGCACGCCAGAGGGCTGCTGACGATCCGCGAGCGGATCGATGCCATGCTCGACGCGGGCTCCTTTCAGGAGCTGGGCGGCGCCTCGGGCGATGCGGCCCGCGACGACCAAGGGCGGCTCGTGGACTTCTCTCCCGCCAACTTCGTGCTCGGCTTCGGCATGGTCGACGGGCGCCGCTGTGTGATCGGCGGCGAGGACTTCACGCTTCGGGGCGGCTCGCCCAACGAGGCCGGCTTGCGCAAGAGCGTTTACGCGGAGGAGCTCGCCTGCACCTACCGCGTGCCTCTGGTACGCCTGCATCAAGGCGCAGGCGGCAGCGTCGCCGGCTCCGGCTCCAAGACGGTGGGCACGCCGGTCAGCGCCCCGCCGCGCTTCGCCTCCCTGGCGCGCGCGATGGCGACCGTGCCGGTCGCCTCGGCGGGGCTCGGCGCGGTCGCGGGCTTGCCGGCCGCGCGCCTGGTGGCCTCGCACTTCTCGGTGATGACCGAGACGACGCAAGTGCTGGTCGCGGGCCCCGCCGTGGTCGCGCGCGCGCTCGGCCGCCGCCCGAGCAAGGAGGCGCTCGGCGGGCCGGAGGTGCATGCCAGGAACGGCGTCGTCGACAACCTGGTGGCGGACGAGCCTGCGGCCTTCGCCGAGATCCGCCGCTTCCTGAGCTACCTGCCGCCGAACGTCTGGGAGCTCCCGCCTAGCACGGCGGCCGACGACCCGGCGGACCGCCGCGCCGAGGAGCTGATCGAGATCGTGCCGCGCAACCGGCGCAAACTCTACGACATGCGCCGCGTGATCGCGCTGGTGCTGGACGAGGGCTCGTTCTTCGAGATCGGCCGGCTCTATGGGCAAGGCACGATTACCGGCCTCGCCCGGCTCGCGGGCCAGCCGGTCGGCGTGCTCGCCAACGACTGCTGGCACCTTGCCGGCGCCATGACCGCCGCGGGCTCGCAGAAGACGCGCCGCTTCATCGAGCTCTGCGACACCTTCCACCTGCCGATCGTGAGCCTGGTGGACGAGCCCGGCTTCATGCTGGGGACGGAGGCGGAGAAGGCCGGCACCATCCGCTTCGGCGCGGCCGCCGTGCTGGCGGCGGCGAGCTCGGTGGTGCCCTGGGCGTCGGTGATCGTGCGAAAGGCGCACGGCGTCGCCGTGGCCGCGCACTTCGGCCCGGACGGCTTCGTCGTCGCCTGGCCCTCTGCGGAGATGGGTGCGCTCCCGGTCGAGGGCGGCGTGGCGGTGGCCTTCGGCCGTCAGATCGCCAAGGCCGACGACCCCGTCGCCGAGCGCGAGCGGCTCGAGGCGGAGATGCTGGAGCGGCAGTCTCCGGTGCCGCGCGCGGAGAGTTTTTCCTTCCACGACCTCATCGACCCGCGCGAGACCCGCCCCGTGCTCTGCGACTGGATCGCCCGCGTCCAGCCGCTGCTCCCGCACCTCAAGGGCCCAACGAGCTTTCCCGTGCGGCCTTAATTCGACATCGCCCGAGCGCGCTCTCCCAGCGAGCGGCTGAACGGGCAGTCAGGCTTCAGCGAGATGCGCTCGTTCGCGAGCGCTTGCGCGAGGCCGTGCTGGCCGTCGCGGATGGCGGCCTCGATCAGCGTGCGATGGACGATGTCGCGCTGGGCGTGGCTGCCACCGAAGGCTTGGGCCCGGTAGCGCACAGGCAACAGCAGGTCCACCGTCTCGCCGTAGCGCCCAGCGCCGAACGCGCGGATCGCACGCAGGATGGGGAGTCCCACCTCGCGGGTCATGCGGGCATTGCTACTCGTGCCCTGCACCGTCGCAACCGCCGCCCGTTCCAACGCGTCGGCGGCCTTGTCGCGGCCGGTGGCGACATAGGCCATCATCGCGTGCATGTCGTTGAACGCGTAGAAGCCGTGCTCGGCCAGCGCCTCGTAGGTCGCAGCGAGCTTCTCGTAGCGATCTCCCGTATCGATCCCGCGCAGGCGGAGGCGCCAGAGCAATGCGGCGGCATCCAGCATCTCGAGCTGGATTTCCGAGGGTTCGGGCCGCAACGCGCCGTCGTAAATCTCCAGCACCCGGTCGAAGCGGTCGTTGTCGAGATTGAAGAGCGCGACGTGCCACCAGTTGTGGAAGGCGAAGCCGTTGTCGTCCTGCGCCCAATGGGCCCGGCGTCCCTCCATGAAGGCGATGCCTTCCTCCTGCCGGGCCTGCATCTCCATGATGTGACAGAGCGCATGCTGGGCCCAGCAGTCGTCCGGTTCCAAGTCAATGGCCTGCCGGCCGGCGTCCTCCGCCGCGCCGTAGTCGCCGCACTCCTCCAGGCCGAATGCGGCCATGCCGAGCAGGAAGCCGTATCCCGGTTCGTCCCGGCTGTATGCCGGGAGCGCGCGGGCCACGCGGCCCCGCAGGTTGTCCCGGTTGCCGAGGAAGAAGTCGGAGAGATGGCCGACCTGGAGCGCCACCACATCGCGCGGCTCGTCGGCGACGATGCGGTCGAGCCGTGCCGACATCCCGTCCCAATCGCCGGCGGCCCAATTGGCGATCGCGGCGATGTGGGCCCGTTCGCGCTCCGTGGCCGTGTCCGCAAGCGCGTCGAGGCGGCCGAGCTCCGCCTCGACCTCCGGAAGCACGGTCTTCTCCCAAAGCATGGCGTGCATCTCGGCACGGAAGATGTGCCCCGCCACGAAGTCCGGGTCGTCCGCCAGCGCCCGGTCGATGGTCTCGACCGCATCGCCCCGGTAGCACTGGAACTGGCGTATCGCCGTCTCCAGAATCTCCAGGCTCTTGGGATTGGTCGCCGATGTCGGCACGCCGCGCGCGTCACTCAGGGCCACGGATCTGTCCTCTTCGTCGTCTTGAGCCGAAGTGAAGCAAGCCAGCAATTCGGCGATCCGTCCAGCCGTTTGAAGCCGATGGAGGGGCCGTCACGCGGCGCTCGTGCGCCACGAGAGGCTCGCGGCCAGCACGGCGGCGACGGCGAGCGCCGCCGTGGCCAGCAGCGACGGAACCAGGTAGCTGCCGAGCGCATCGAAGAGCACGCCGGCGAGCGTCGGGCCCACCATCTGGCCCAGCCCCCAGGCCGCGGTCATCAACGCCAGAATGCGGCGCGGGTCGCCGCCCGAACGGTGGCGAGCCTCGATCAGACCGATCGCCGTCAGCCCCACGAAGGTCCCGCCGAGCAGCCCGGCCGCGAGCAGGATCGACCAGATGCCGCCGCCCAGCACGCTGAGTGCGACGCCTACCGCCTCGATCAGGCAGCCGGCCGCGAAGGCGCGCTCATTGCCCCAGCGCCGCCCGGCCCAGCCCCAGAGCGCCACCGAGGGTGCCGCCGTCAGCCCGACGCAGAGCCAGACCCAGTGCTCCGCCGGCTGCAGCACGGGATCGGCGCGCACCATGTCGGCGACGAAGGTGGCGGTAATGACGTAGCCGAAGCCGACCAGGCCGTAGGCGAGGATCAGCCGGAAGAGGCCGCCGTTTCTCGTATCGGTCGGGTCGCCCGGCGCTGATTGTGTCGGCGCGTGCGGCCGCGGCAGTAGCAGCGCGACCGGAAGCGAGAACGCGAGGCAGAGTGCGCCGCAGAAGAACCACGGGGCTTGCCAGTCGCTCTCTCCCGATGCGGCTGCCGGCACCGCCAAGGAGGAGATCGCGATGCCGCTGCCGACGCCTGCGTACATCACCGCGGCCCAGCCGTCGCGGCCTGCGGCGGCGAGCCTGTCCATGACCAGGGAGGACGCGAGCACCATCACCAGGGCGCCGGCTGCGCCGCCCACGAAGCGCAGGAGCAGGAACGCGCCCAGGCTCGTCGTGAACGTCATGGCGCCGGTACTGAGCCCGCTCACCGCGAGCGCGCCCAGCAGCCAGAAGCGGGGATCGCCCGGCACCGCCCGCCAAGCCGCCGCGAGCGCACCCAGCAGGTAGCCCAGGTAGTTGGCCGATGCGATGAGGCCAGCCTCCGACTTGGCGAGGTCGAGTCCCGCGCTCATGTAGGGAAGGATCGGGGTATAGGCGAAGCGCCCGATGCCGATTCCGACCGCCAGCGACAGAAGGCCCGCTAGAGCCAGCAACGCCGGATGACGGGCGCGTCCCGGCTCGGTCACGGGACCCGGTTCCGGAGACGGCGGCCACAAATTCGCGCCGGCGGATCGGGCGCGATCCATCGCAAAGAAGCATGTAGGGTGCTAAGACACATGCAGAATCGCCCACCTGCGGGTTCCACGTCCCCGTGACTAAGGAGCAACGCCCATGTCTGCAAGAAGCGTCGTGGAGGCTTTCCTCGGCCAGCTTGCGGGTGGGGACGCCGCCGCCATCGTGGCCATGTTCACCGACGACGCGGTAATCGACATGCCGGGCGGCGATGATTTACCCTGGGCGGGGCGCTGGCAGGGGCGCGCGGCGATCGAGGATTACTTCCAGGTCATGCCGGCAGCGCTCGCCATGCACGAGCACGTCATCAAGACCTGGGTCGTCGACGGCGATGCCGTTTCCGTCAACGGCGAGGAGGCCGGCTCGTCGAAGATCAGCGGTAAGCATTACCGCGCGAAGTGGTGCTGGGTCTTCGCCGTGCGGGGCGGCAGGATCGCCGTCTGGGACGCCTACGAGGATACGCAAGCGCTCTCCGCCTGCGGCCCCTGGCGCTAGTCGGCGAGTCGCTTGGCCGGTGCGGACGAAGCGAAGGCAAGCGGCGTCGTGACGGGCAATGAAGGCGCAGCGGCCGCCGGCTTGACGCGTACCCGGTGGGACGTCGTCTCGGTCGTCATTCTGGCGAGCGTCGTGGCCGGCTACGCGGTCGGCAAGGTGCCGCCCACCATCGGGCTGGTCTCCGACGAGTTCGGGCTGGACAGGGTCGCCGCCGGCTGGCTCGCCTCCATCTACTTCGCGTTCGGCGCGGGCTTCGGCGTGTTGACCGGGATGGCCGGGGGGCGCGTCGGTGCGCGGGCCCTCCTTCTCACCGGCGTTCTCGTTCTCGTGCTCAGCGGTATCGCCGGCGCGCTCGCGACAAGCGGGGCCATGCTCCTTGCGGTCCGCGTCTTCGAAGGGATCAGCTACGCCACCATGGTGTCCGCCGCGCCCAAGATGACGGTCGACGCCACGCGGCCCGAGGACCGGGACCTCGCGCTCGGCATCTGGAGCGGTTACATGCCGGGCGGGATGGCGCTGGCGATGATCGTCGCACCATTCCTCGCCGAGCCGCTGGGCTGGCGCAGCCTCTGGTGGCTCTCCGCCGGCGCGGCGCTGGTCGCGACGGTGCTGGCGGTGGTCGGCACGACGCGCCGGCGCTGGCCCGAGCAGCCGAGCCTCGATGCGCACGCAGGATTCGACTGGGCCGGAGCCCGGGCGACGCTGCCGGTCGGCGCCTTGTGGCTCTACGGCGGGGCCTTCCTGCTCTTCACGGTCCAGTGGTTCGCCATTGCCGCGTGGTTGCCGACCTTCCTGACCGAGACGCAAGGCCGCGGGCCCATCGGGGCGGCGCTCTTCTCGGCGCTGGTGGTGGGCATGAACGTTACCGGCAACATGATCGGCGGCTGGCTGATGCAGCGGCACGTGCCGCGCTTCGTGCTGGTGGGGGCGGCCAACGCCGTCATGGGGGTCACCGGTGCCTTGATTCTCGCGGGCTTCGTGCCGGACGGTGCCAAGATTCCGCTGGCGATCGTCTTCAGCGCCGTCAGCGGCATGCTGCCGGCCGCAGCCTATGCCGGCGCGGCCGTGCATGCGCCGAAGCCCGATCTCGTGGCGATGGCCAATGGCTTCATGGTCCAGGGGGCGGCGATCGGCATGCTGATCGGCCCGCCGCTCATGGCGGTCGTGGTCGGCGGCTTCGGCAGCTGGGAGGCCGCCTGGTGGTGCATGCTGGTCTGCCCGGCCATTGGCCTCGCCATCACGGCAGGCCTTTTCGGGATCGAACGCCGCAGGGCCTGACGCCGACGAGGGGTCCGGGCTAGGAGCGCGCGGGGCCGACGGAGCGGCCGGCGAATATCTCTCCGCGCTGGATCACCAGGCTTGCAGCCAGAACGATGACGATGCCGGGGATGGTGAGCGTCGTCGGCAGCCCCTTGCCGAGCGCCCAGTCTATAGCGAGCACGAAGGCCGGCAGAACGTAGCTGTAGGACTGGACGCGGGTGGGACCGATCCTGAGCGTGCTCCACTGAATCAGGAAGAACGAGATCACGGTCGAGAGAATCGCGATACAGGCAACGCCGCCCCAGGCGAAGGGCGGGACAGTGCCCCAGTCCATGGTCCACAGCGCGCTGTTGGCGAGAAGCAAGAACCACAGCGCGTTGAGGGCCATGATCCAGAAGGTCATGACCATCACCGGCTCGCCCCTGTGGAAGCGCTTGACCAGCGGGCTGTAGAAGCCCATCACGACGCAGCCCGCGAACACGATCAGGTCGCCGGTATTGAGGTCGAGCCCGACGAAGCGGTCCCAATCGCCGCGAAACACAACCCAGAGCGCACCGATCAGACCGATGCCGAGAGCCGCGATGCGGTGCCACCCGAGCCGCTCGCCGACGAGGATCGCACCGCCGATCGCCGTGAGGCCCGGGATCAGGGTGGAGATTGCGCCGGTGTTGAGCGCGCTGGTGAAGCGCAGGCCGTAGAACAGGCACCAGAAGAAGGCGGCGAGCGAGGTGCTGATCGCGGCATAGCCGGCAAGCACCCGCCAGCCGGGCCACCGGAGGCCGTGGCGCCAGGCGACCAGCGGCCCGAAGATCGCGAGCGCCAGCACGAAACGAAGGAACAGTAGAACGCCCGTGTCCAGCTCGTTGGCGATTGCCTCGCCAATCGGATAGCTGAACGAAATCAGGAACATGGCGACGAACGCCGCGCCGTGGACGCCGGGCGTGGAGCCGTCTCGCGGGGCAGGGGGGTCCGCCATGGCGCCCACCGTGGCGCAGCGCCGCCTGGAGGTCCAGCGCCGCTCGCGAGCCCTTGAAATCCCCGCTCGCCATCACCATCTCTCGGCTGCCCCAGGGGGTGCCGCAGAGTGGGCCCCCGACAGGGCATGGAACCGGTCCGGCCACGACGGCGGACCACCGGAAGACTTGCTTACGAGAAGGAGTCACACCATGCGTGCATTCGATCTTTCCCCGCTCTTCAGCACCACGGTCGGTTTCGACCGGATGGCCCGGATGCTCGAGCAGTTGCCGAGCGAGACCGCGCCCACCTATCCGCCCTACAACATCCAGAAGACGGGCGAGAACGCCTACCGCGTGACGCTGGCCGTCGCCGGCTTCGGCGAAGACGAGATCGGCGTCGAGGTGAAGGAGAACCTGCTCACCGTCGCGGGCAAGCTCGCCAAGGAGAATGGCGCGAACGAGAGCTATCTCCACCGGGGCATCGCGACCCGCGCGTTCGAGCGGCGTTTCAACCTCGCCGACCACATCCAGGTGACGGGTGCGGCGCTCGACAAGGGACTGCTGCACATCGACCTGGTGCGCGAGCTCCCCGAAGCGCTCAAGGCGCGCAAGATCGCCATCGAGACCGGCGGCCAAAGGCGGATCGACCGCAAGGCCTTCTGATCGGGCAGGACCGCGAGATCGCTTCGCGGTCATGGCACAGAGAGCGGGGCGCGGGCCGAAGGGCTCGCGCCCCTTGCTTTTGCACAGCCCGGATCAAACGAAATCGCAGCGCGTTCGGATCACTGCTTACAAAACATTCGTATCAATGCGTACAACAAGAAAAAACTCTGCGTAAAAATGGCCGCACGCGTTTCTCCGTGCTAACGTGCGCGCGGAACGAGCGGCGCGCCCTCCGGGCGCGCTTGGTTCTGACGCGGGAGGATGGAAATGGCATCGAGGAACGGATTGCGTCGCGGCATCGGCGGAGTGCTGGCCGCGGCGGTGGTTGCCGGCGGACTTTCGGCGGCGGCCACGACGACTTTCACCAGCGGCGAGGCCCAGGCGCAGGACGAGCAGTTCATTCCCCTGCTCGTCTACCGGACCGGGCCTTATGCGCCCAACGGCATCCCGGCCGCGAACGGCGCTCTCGACTATTACACGCTGATCAACGAACGCGACGGCGGGATCAACGGCGTCGCGCTCGCCTTCGAGGAGTGCGAGTACCGCTACGACACGAAGCTCGGCGTCGAGTGCTACGAGCGCCTCAAGAACCAGGGGGCGACGGGGGCGTCGATCGTCATGCCGCTGTCCACCGGCGTAACCTATCAGCTTAACCCGAGGGCGCCGGTCGACAAGATTCCGGTGCACTCCATGGGTTACGGGCAGACGGCGGCCTCGGACGGGCGCGTCTTCCCGTGGACCTTCACCTTCCCGACCACCTACTGGAGCCAGGCCTCGGCCTTCGTCAAGTTTGTGGGTGCCGAGGAGGGCGGCATGGAGAATCTGGCGGGCAAGACGATCGCGCTGATCTACCACAACAGCCCCTACGGCAAGGAGCCGATCCCGACGCTGCAGGTGCTGGCGGAGAAACTTGGCTACACGCTCGAGCTGCTTCCGGTCGACCATCCGGGGCAGGAGCAGCGGGCGACCTGGCTGCAGATCCGCAAGATCAGGCCCGACTGGACCTTCCTGTGGGGCTGGGGCGTGATGAACCAGGTCGCGCTCAAGGAGGCCGCGGCGATCGCCTATGACATGAGTCGTCTGATCGGCGTCTGGTGGTCGTCGAGCGAGTCCGACGTGGTACCGGCCGGCGACGATGCCATCGGCTATCGGGGCGGCTCGTTCCACTCGCCGGGCGCGGGCTTCCCGCTCCATGACGAGATCCTGCAGAGCCTCTACGGCGGCGACGCGGCGGCAGCGGCCGAGAAGAACTTCGGCGAAGTTCTCTACAATCGCGGGCTGCTCAGCTCCGTCTACACGACCGAGGCGATCCGCACCGCCCAGGCCAAGTACGGCAACCGGCCGCTCACCGGCGAAGAGGTGCGCTGGGGTCTGGAGAACCTCGACCTGACCGACGAGCGGCTGGCGGAGCTCGGCCTCGCCGGCTTCACCCCGCCGGTGAAGATCACCTGCGAGGACCATGAGGGCAACGGCCCCGTGATCATCCAGCAGTGGGACGGTGAGAACTGGAACATCGTCAGCGACTGGATCGAGCCCATGCAGGACGTCGTGCGGCCGATGATCGAGGCGGCGGCAGCCCAGTACGCGGAGGAGAACAACATCACCCCGCGCGACTGCTCGCAGGAGATGTGACGCTACAATCGGAGAGTGTGGCCGGGGGTGGCGGCGAGGAAACCGCTGCCACCCCTGAGGCCCTCCTGCGTCTCGACGCGGTCGAGGTCGTCTACGACCACGTGATCTCGGTCCTGCAGGGCGTCAGCATCGTCGTCCCCGAAGGGGGGATCGTTGCGCTGCTGGGGCCCAACGGCGCCGGCAAGTCCACCACGCTCAAGGCGGTCTCCAACCTGTTGCGGGTGGAGCGGGGCGACATCACCGGCGGAGAGATCCACTTCCAGGGCGAGCGCATCGACAAGCTGGCGCCCGGGGACCTCGTGCGCCGCGGCATCATCCAGGTCATGGAGGGGAGGCGCTGCTTCCCCCATCTCACGGTACACGAGAACCTGTTGACCGGCTCCTATACCAGGAAGGACGGTAAGGCGGCGGTGCGGGACGACCTGGAGCGGGTCTACGGACACTTCCCTGCGCTGGCCGAGCGGCGCCGCATCCTCGCGGGCTTCATCTCGGGCGGGGAGCAGCAGATGTTGGCCATCGGCCGGGCGCTGATGTCGCGGCCGACCATGGTCCTCCTCGACGAGCCCTCGATGGGCCTCGCGCCGCAGGTGGTGGCGCGAATTTTCTCGGAGGTCCGCCAGCTCAACCGGGAGGAGGGGGTCACGTTCCTGCTTGCCGAGCAGAACGCGAACGTGGCCCTCGGCGTGGCCGACTACGGCTATATCATGGAAAGCGGCCAGATTGCCCTGGAGGGCACCGCGGCGGAGCTCCAGGGCAACCCGGCGGTGAGGGAGCACTATCTCGGCCTCTCGCACGCCGTGGACGCTGCACCGGACGAAGGCGACCATGGCGGCTGAGGCGAAGAACGGCCACCCGGCGCCGGGCGAGCCGATGCTCAGCGTCCAGGACATTGCGCTCCGGTTCGGCGGAGTCCAGGCGCTGGCCGGTGTCGAGTTCACCATCTACGCCGGCGAGATTTGCGCCATCATCGGGCCCAACGGTGCCGGCAAGACCTCCATGCTCAACGTGCTGAACGGTGCCTATCAGCCGAGCGAGGGCACCATCACCTTCAAGGGGCGCACGCGCCGCAAGATGCACCCGCGCGTTGCTGCCCAGGAGGGCATGGCACGCACCTTCCAGAACGTCGCGCTGTTCAAGGGCATGAGCACGCTCGACAATGTGATGGCCGGCCGCAACCTCAAGATGCACAGCAACTTTGTGGCCTGCCTGCTGCCGGTAGGGCCGTCGCGAACGGAGGAGGCGCGCCACCGCGCCGCTGCCGACGAGGTCATCCGCTTCCTCGAGATCGAGGACATTCGCAACGTGCCGGTGGGCCGTCTGCCATACGGCCTGCAGAAGCGGGTGGAGCTCGCGCGCGCGCTCGCTGCCGAGCCCGACCTGCTCTTGCTCGACGAGCCCATGGCCGGGATGAACCGGGGCGAGAAGGCCGAGATGAGCCGCTTCATCCTCGATACCAAGGCGCGCTTCGGCACGACCATGGCCCTGATCGAGCACGACATGAGCGTGGTCATGGAGCTTTCCGACCACATCGTCGTGCTCGACTACGGCCGCAAGATCGCCGACGGCACGCCCGAGGAGGTGCGCAACGACCAGACCGTGATCGACGCCTATCTGGGAGTCGCGACCGAGGATGACGAGTGATGGAGTTCCTTTGGGACTTCTTCGTCGCACCCTTCCTCGACATGATCGACTTCCCGATCTTCCTGGCCGAGGTCGCGGTCTCCGGTCTGCTCACCGGCGTGATGTATTCGCTGGTGGCTTTGGGTTTCGTGCTCATCTTCAAGGCCTCGCAGGTGTTCAACTTCGCCCAGGGCGCGATGGTGCTGTTCGCCGCGCTCACCCTTGTGGGGCTGATGGAGCACGGCGTCCCGGTCTGGGGCGCACTTCCGGTCACGGCGATCGTCATGGTCGCGCTCGCCTTCGTGATCGAGCGCGGGATGCTGCGCCCGCTGATCAATCAGCCGCCGATCACGCTCTTCATGGCGACCATCGGGCTGAGCTTCCTGCTCGAAGGTGCCGGCGAATGGGTCTGGGGCTCCAACGTCAAGGCGCTCGACCTCGGCATCCCGAATTCGCCGGTCGATGTGGGTGGCATGCTGCTCAACGAGTTCGACCTCATCGCCGCGCTGGTGGCGGCGGTGCTCGTAACAGCGCTGGCGCTGCTCTTCCAGCACACGCCCATGGGCCGCGCGCTCAGGGCGGTGGCCGACGATCCGCAGGCGGCGCTCTCCCTCGGCATCTCGCTCAGGACCATCTGGATCATCGTCTGGTCGGTGGCCGGGGTCGTCGCCATCGTGGCCGGCATCATGTGGGGCGCGAAGAGCGGCGTGCAGTTCAGCCTGTCGCTGATCGCGCTGAAGGCGCTGCCCGTGCTCATCCTGGGCGGGCTGACCTCGGTTCCCGGCGCCATCGTCGGCGGGCTCATCATCGGCCTCGGTGAGAAGGTCGCGGAGGTCTATTGGGGCCCGGTGATCGGCGGCGCGATCGAGAACTGGTTCGCCTACATGCTGGCGATGCTGGTTCTCATGTTCCGGCCCCAGGGCCTGTTCGGCGAAAAGATCATCGAGCGGGTGTGACCGTGCTCACCTACTTCAACGACCTTTACGGCACCTTCTTCGCGACCCGCTCGCGCACGATCAACACGGTCTTCGTGACCGTGATCTCGTTGCTCGCGCTCTTCGCAGTGCCGACGCTCGCCAACGAATACTGGCTGCAGGCGATCCTGATCCCGTTTCTGATCTTCGCGCTCGCAGCGCTCGGGCTCAATCTGCTCACCGGCTTCGCCGGTCAGCTCTCGCTCGGCACCGGCGGATTCATGGCGGTCGGTGCCTACGCGGCCTTCAAGATGACGACCGCGTGGCCCGAGTTGGACATTATCGCCATCTTCTTCATCTCGGGCTTCTTCGCCGCCGGCGTCGGCATCCTGTTCGGGCTGCCGAGCCTGCGCATCAAGGGCTTCTATCTGGCGGTGGCGACGCTGGCCGCGCAGTTCTTCCTGATCTGGCTCTTCAACCGGGTGCCCTGGTTCTACAACGACAACCCGTCGGGCACGATCACGGCACCGCCGCGCACCTTCGCGGGCGTCATGGTCACGGGGCCCGAGGCTGCCGCAGAGGTGCGCTATCTGGTGGCGCTCGTCTTGTTGGCGGTCTTCGTCTTCTTCTCCTGGAATCTGATGCGGAGCCGCTTCGGCCGCGCTTGGATGGCGGTGCGCGACATGGACGTGGCCGCCGAGATCGTCGGCATCCCGCTGCTCCGCACCAAGCTGCTCGCTTTCGGCGTGAGCTCCTATCTCTGCGGCGTCGCCGGTGCGCTCTTCGTCTTCCTCTATCTGGGCAGCGCCGAGACCATCGCCTTCGACGTCAACGTCTCCTTCCTCGTGCTCTTCATGATCATCGTGGGCGGCCTCGGCTCGATCACGGGCTCCATTATCGGTGCCGCCTTCATCACCATCCTGCCGATCTTCCTCACCAACCTGAACCCGATCCTGGGCATCGACCTCGCCGTGGACCTCGCCAAGCACATCGAGGTCATCATCTTCGGCGGCCTCATCATCGCGATCCTGATCCTCGAGCCGCACGGCATGGCACGCCTCATCCAGATCTCGCGAGAGCGCCTCCGGATCTGACCCGAAATTCGGGGCTGCGGGCGTCGGTTGCAGGGAGGACTTCGGGGTCGTGAGTGCCGAAGTTTCCCGTCACGGGCTTTGGTGGATGGTCGTTGCGAATGCACCGGGCAGGGACACCTCCAGCAGCTCCAGGTCGTCCGTGCAGCGCTCATAGGCGCTGCGAAGGCCCGGGGGAAACACAAAGGCGTCTCCGGCCCGAAGCGCGCAGCTCTCGCGCTCCGGCACGCGCAATGTCATTCCGCCTTCAAGGACGAAGGTGAAGAGGATGTCCGCGTCATGGCTGGTTTCCGCCGTGTCGCCGCCGCTGGCGCGTCGCGCGACCTGCGCGTTCGCCACCCCGCCGGTGGCGGCGGCGATTCCGGTGTCGCAGGCGGAAAACCCGGGAAGGCGGGCCGGGTTCCACACGGCGTCGCGCGCCAAGTGGCGGCAGAAGCGCTGGCCGCCGAAGTCGCGTTGCGGGCGCAGATGGCCGGTGGGGAGCTCCAGAGTGTGGTCGAGCGCCGTGAGGTGCTCCGCCGGCACCGCAATCTCGATTACCTCCAGGCCGGCGGAGGACTCGAGCACCCGGTGGCGGATCTGAGGTGGCTGAATCAGACAGTCCCCGGCTTCGAGGCGGAAGGGTGGGCCCTGGTCCTCGTACACGAGGTCCACCCAGCCCCGGTAGCAGAAGATCAGCTGGAACGCCGCGATGTGGTAGTGCACATCGTCGGGCACCGGTCCCGCCTCCGGGATGCGGATGTGCGAGGCGATGATCGCGCCGCCGAGGCGCCCCGGAATGAGGTCCCGGTAGTGCATGCCGGCACGGCCGACCCCCCACGCGTCGCCCTCTGCGCCCTGGCGCTGCACCAACAGCGCATGGCTGGTGGGCGGGCGCTGCAGGGGGGGATGGAGGTCCCGGAGCTCGATGCGGGTGCCGTTCGGGGCGTGGAGCTCCCGCGCACCATTTCCGAATGCGACCGGGTCCTCGCAGTGCAGCCGGATCGCGCCGGGGGTCTCGGTGCCGCCGCGTTCGAGCCGGATGCGCACGCCGTGGCCGGACAGCACCGCCTGCGCGGGGTCGTCGGCGGGAAAGATGGAATCGAGGCGGAAGCCGAGCCGTTCGCGGAAGAAGGCGAGATCCGCGTGCAAGTCGCGACTCGGCAGGAGCAGCTCGGCCCGTGCCGTTGCGCCCGGAGTGGAATCCGCTGCCGCCTCACCATGCGCTCCGGGTGCCCGGACCGCACGCGGGTTCGACTCGTCGTTCAACGCAAACTCCCTCGCCACACGTCGCACCGGCTGGTTCCGACCATTGTAGCCCCTAGGGGGTGCTCAAACGCGGTCGTTTCCGACCATAATTCCTGGCGCGCTCAGTGAAGCAGGCAGGCTACCATTGGCCTCGCCATGAACACTGCCCCGCAGCCCGAACCCGACCGTTCGCCGGCGCCAATTCTCGCAGTCGAGGATCTGACCCGCCGCTTCGGCGGCCTGACCGCGGTTGACCGCTGCTCCTTCACGATCGAGGCAGGCCGCATCACCGGGATGATCGGACCGAACGGCGCGGGCAAGACCACCATCTTCAGTATGGTGGCTGGGGCGCTGCCTCCCAGCGCGGGCCGGATCCTCTTCGACGGCGCAAACATTACCGGTCTCCCGACTCACCGGCTCTTCCACCGGGGCATCGTGCGCACCTTCCAAATTCCGCACGAGTTCGGCCGCCTCACGGTGCTCGAAAACCTCATGGCGGTGCCCGCCGCCCAGCCCGGAGAGCGCCTGTGGCCGGTGTGGCTCGCGCCCGGCGCGGTCGCCCGTCGCGAACGCGAAGTGCGCGAGAGGGCTGAGGACGCGCTGCGCTTCCTCACCTTGTGGGATCTGCGCGACGAGCTCGCGATGAACCTCTCGGGCGGCCAGAAGAAGCTGCTCGAGCTCGGCCGGGCGATGATGACCTCGCCCCGTCTCGTGCTCCTCGACGAGCCGGGGGCGGGAGTCAACCCGACCCTGCTCGTCCGCCTCCGGGAGATGATCCTGGAGCTCAACCGGGAGCGTGGCTACACCTTCGTCGTCATCGAGCACGACATGGACTTTATCGCCTCGCTCTGCGAGCGGGTCATCGTGCTCTCGCAGGGCGCCGTCCTCACCGACGGTCCCATGGAGCAGGTGCGCCGGGACCCGCAGGTGCTCGACGCCTACCTCGGCAGAGACGAAGACGGTGCCCGCCCCGAAGCCACGGCGGAAGGGGACGTTCCGTGAGCGACCCTTTCGGCGGGGCACCGCAAGAGGGGGCGGGAACGCCGGTGCTCGCGCTCGAGAGCGTGACCGGGGGCTATGGCGGGACCGAGATCATTCACGAGGTTTCGGTCAGCGTCGGTGCGGGCGAGATCGTCGTGCTCGTCGGCCCCAACGGAGCGGGCAAGTCCACGGTGATGAACGCCGTTCTCGGCCGCCTCACGCTCGCGGGCGGGCGGGTGAGCCTCCAGGGCCGGGACATCACCGACACCGCCCCCGATCGGGTGGTGCGTCAGGGCGTCTGCTACGTCCCCCAGACCGCCAACGTGTTCCCCAACCTCACCGTGAACGAGAACCTGGAGATGGGGGCCTACATCCGTCGCGACGACTACCGCCCCCGCATGCAGGAAATGTACGAGCTCTTTCCGCCGCTCGCGGACCGCAAGCGCACCCCCGCCGGATATCTCTCGGGCGGCCAGCGCCAGATGGTGGCGATCGCCAAGGCGCTGATGGTGGAGCCGGTCATCCTCCTCCTCGACGAGCCGACCGCGGGGCTCTCGCCGCGCTTCCGAGGCGACATTTTCCGCGTGGTGCGGGAGATCAACGCGGGCGGCGTTCCCATCCTCATGGTGGAGCAGAACGCGCGTCAGGCTCTGGGTATTGCAGATCGCGGCTACGTCCTCGTCGACGGACGCAACCGCCTGGACGGCAGCGGCGCTGCGCTTCTCGCGGACCCCGAGGTGGGCGCGATGTTTCTCGGCGGGCGCGGAGACGACTCGGCCGGCGGTAAAGGCGGGCCTTCGCGGGGGGCGAGCGCGCCGTGATCGAGTTTCTCAACTTCTACCTGATTCCGGGCTTGGTGCTCGGCAGCATCTACGCGCTCGGCGCCATCGGCGTGACGCTGACCTTCGGGATCCTGCGCTTCGCGAACTTCGCGCACGGGGAGACGATGACGCTCGGCGCCTTCATCGCCCTCTCGCTCGCCTCCTTCACCGGCTGGCACCCCTTCGCCGTCCTTCCCCTGGCGATGGTGTTCACCGCGCTCGCGGTGCTCGGCCTGGACCGGCTCTTCTTCCGACCGCTCCGCCATGGCTCGACCATCATCCTCGTGATCGCCTCCTTCGGGCTGATGCTGATGGTGCGCTCCCTGGTGCAGCTCATCTGGGGCGCGAAGCTCCAATCCTTCGGTCCGGGCATCCAGCTACCCTGGGTGCTTTTCGATTCGCTGCGCATCTTCCCCAAGCATGTCACCATCGTCTGTACCGCCCTCGTGCTGATGCTGGCGGTGCACCTGCTGCTGACCCGCACCAGGGCCGGCAAGGCGATGCGCGCGATGGCCGACTCGCCCGACCTCGCCCGGCTCACCGGCATCGACACCGAGCGCGTGATCCTCACCACCTGGATCGTCGGCGCAGGGCTTGCGGCTGCGGCCGGGGTCTTCCTCGCCTACGACACCCACATCGAATCGCAGCTGGGCTTCAAGCTGCTGCTGCCGATCTTCGCCGCCGCCCTGTTAGGCGGAATCGGGCGGCCCTACGGCGCGATGGCGGGGGGATTGGTGATCGGCCTCGTCGAAGAGCTCTCCACCTACCCGTGGATCGGCACCGATGCACTTGTCCCACCCGGCTACAAGACCGGGGTCGCCTTCGCGATCATGGTCGCCATTCTGATCTGGCGCCCGAGCGGGATTTTCCGGGGTCGGGTGTTCTAGACCATGACGGAGTCGATGCCCATACCGCCCGGTGCGCACCCCTCACGGAAGAGACGGGCCCCGTAGATGGAACAGCTCTACGGCATCTTCCTTTACGGCGTGTTTCTGCTCACGATGGGCGGGATCTACGCGGTACTCACCCTCGGGCTCAACATCCATTGGGGCTTCACGGGGCTCTTCAACGCCGGCGTAGCGGGCTTCTTCGCGATCGGCGCCTACACCACCGCCATCGTGACCTCCGCCGCCTCCGAGCGGCACCTGGGCGGCTTCGGCCTGTCGCCGGCGGCGGGCATGGTCGCCGCGATGATCGCGAGCGCGATCATCGCCTGGGGCGTGGGGCGAATCTGCATCCGGCTCCGCGCCGACTACCTCGCGATCGCCACCCTCGGCATCGCCGAGATCTTCCGGCTCGTCCTCAAGAACGAAGTGTGGGCGACCAACGGCCCGCGTGGGATCTCCCTCATCCCGAAGCCCTTCGAGCACTACGCCGAGCCGTGGAACCATGTCGGGATGCTGCTGCTGGTCTTCGCAGTGGTCGCCGCGCTCTATGTCCTGCTGGAGCGGGCGCGGCGCTCCCCATGGGGACGGGTGATGGCGGCGATCCGAGAGAACGAGGCGGCCGCGCGCGCGGCGGGAAAGAACGTCGAGCGCCTGCGCATCGAAGCCTTCGTCCTCGGCGGCGCCCTCATGGGCCTCGGCGGGGCGCTGATGGCGCACCACATCAAGTTCATCGAGCCGAACGCGGCGGAGCCGATCTCCGCCACCTTCCTGGTCTGGGTCATGCTCGTCGTCGGGGGCTCTGCGAATAATCGGGGCGCGATCTTCGGCGCCATCCTGATCTGGACTATCTGGTCGGCAGCCGAGATACTGATTGCGCGACTACCCCCGGAGTGGGCGGTCAAATCGGCTTACCTGCGGATCTTTCTCGTGGGCCTTGCATTGCAGTTCATCCTGCAACGATACCCGGACGGCATCTTCCGCGAGCGCCGCTTCCGCACCGCTCCTTCATCCCCAAACAGGGAGCAACCGCCATGAGGAAAATGTTGCTAGCTGTCGCCGCGGGCGCGCTCGCCATGAACGGCGCTGCCGCAAGCGCGGCCGACATCAATGTGGGCTCCGCGGCGGCCGTTACCGGCCCCATCGCAGAGCTGGTGGTCGACATCGTCGACGCCCGCAACCTCGCCGCGAGCCACGTGAACGAGCAGGGCGGCCTGCTCGGCGGGGACACCTACCGCCTCGTGCAGGGCGATTCGCAGTGTGACCCGAAGGCTGCGGTCGACTCGGGAGCGAAGCTCGTCAACGTCGAGCAGGCGGTGATGGTCATCGGCCCCAACTGCTCGGGCGCCACCAACGGCATGGCCCAGTCGGTTACCATCCCGGCCGGCGTCGTGATGCTGTCCGACACCGCGACTGCGCCCTCGATCTCGGAACTCGACGACAACGACCTCGTGTTCCGGGTCGCGCCCTCCGACGCCTACCAGGGACGGTCCCTTGCCGAGAACGCCTGGGCGCTGGGCTACCGCAAGCTCGCGGTCACCTACGCCAACGACGATTACAACTCGGGCCTTGCCGGCGTATTCGCGGCCGCCTTTACCGAGCTCGGCGGCACGGTCACCGGCAACGAGGCGCACGAGCCGAACAAGGCGTCGTACCGGGCCGAGCTCGCGACGCTCGCGGCCGGCGAGCCGGAGGGACTCGCCCTCTTCGCCTACTTCGGCGGGAGCGGCATCACCATCCTGCGCAACAGCCTTGAGAACGCGCTCTTCGGCAAGTTCCTCGGGGCGGACGGTATGATGGACAACTCCGTCATCGAGCAGATCGGCGCCGACAACCTGCGCGGCAACATCCTGCTTTCGCAGCCCGCGTCCGACACCGAGGACGCGTCGTACATGGCCTTCGCAGCTGCCTTCGAGAACGCGGGTGCCCCCTTCGTCTCCCACGGCTACGATATCGCCTTCCTCGCCGCGCTCGCCATCGAGAAGGCAGGCTCGGCCGATCGCGGCTTGATCTCCGCGGCGCTTCGCGAGGTCGCTAACGCCCCTGGCATGGTCATTCGCCCTGGCGAGTGGGCCAAGGCCAAGGAAGCCATTGCGGCCGGCGAGGACATCAACTACGAGGGCGCGTCCGGCGCCATCGAGTTCGACGAGAACGGCGACGTGGCGGGCACCTACTCCCTCAACGGCGTCGGGGACGACGGCACCTGGACCCCGATAGAGTAGGGGGTCGACCGGCAGGGCCGGAACTCAGGCAGGAACCAGGGTGAGGGCGCTCGGTGAATCGATGCGCCCTCACCAGGTGCTAACTGCTTGGCGAGGCCGGGCGCTGCACGGCGCTTGAGTTGCGCGCCGATCAGCACGATACGCTACCGAATCAGCGTGATGCTGTGCCGTCGACAGTGCGCGCGTTGACGGGCTAAGGGGCAGGGACTATCTCTCAGGCCTAGCAGCGCATCAGGCGGACGACGCGATGGTGGACGTGCAGATCGAGCGGCCGACCACGTCCGTCACGGACGATGCGGCGGCGCTCGCCGATGCCGGCGTCTCGCTGGAGCGCGGCGTCGCGGCGCTACGCGCGGCGCTGGGGACGATGCCGGCGGGCGCAGGCGTCTACTGCATGCGCGACCGGCACGAGAAGCCGCTCTACGTCGGCAAGGCCAAGAGCCTGAGGAAGCGCGTCGCGACCTACGTCAACGTCCGCACGCTCTCCGTCCGCCTGCAGCGCATGATCGCGGCCACGGCCTCGGTCGAGGTGATTACCACCGAGGGCGAGGTCGAGGCGCTCCTACTCGAGAGCAACCTGATCAAGCGGCTCAAGCCGCACTACAACATCCTGCTCCGGGACGACAAGTCCTTCCCCTACATCCTGCTGCGCCGGGGCCACACCTGGCCGCAGATCACGAAGTATCGCGGTGCCAAGAGCGGGCAGGGGGACTACTTCGGCCCGTTTGCCTCGGCCGGCGCGGTGGATCTCACCATCAACGCGCTGCAGCGGGCGTTCCCGCTGCGCTCCTGCTCGGATTCGGTGCTGGAGAGCCGCACCCGCCCGTGCCTTCAGTACCAGATCAAGCGCTGCACCGCGCCCTGCGTCGGCCGCATCAGCAAGACCGACTACGACGGGCTGGTGGAGGAGGCGCGGGCCTTCCTCGCCGGGCGCAGCCGGGAGGTACAGCACCGGCTCACCCAACGGATGACCGCGGCGAGCGATGCGCTGGAGTTCGAGACGGCCGCAGCCTACCGCGACCGCATCAAGGCGCTCGCACACATCCAGATGCGCCAGGGCATCAACCTGCCCTCCATGGGCGATGCCGATGTCGTCGCCATCCACGAGGAAGCGGGCCAGGCCTGCGTGCAGGTCTTCTTTTTCCGCTCCGGGCAGAATTACGGCAACCGGGCGTTCTTTCCGCGCCACGCGGCGGACGAGCCGGCCGAGGCGATCCTTCGCGCCTTCATCGGGCAGTTCTACAGCGCGCGGGAGGCGCCGCCCCTGGTCCTGGTGAACCGGCCCCTGGCGGAGGCCCCGTTGCTTGCCGAGGCGCTCACGCTCAAGGCGGAGCGGCGGGTCAGGCTGCATCGCCCGCAGCGGGGCGAGAAGCGCAAGCTGGTGGAAGACGCCGAGCGCAATGCGCGGGAGGCGCTCGCCCGCAGGCTCGGCGAGAGCACGGCGCAGCGGCGCCTGCTGGAGACCCTGGCCCTGAATTTTGGGCTGGAGAGCGCCCCCGACCGGATCGAGGTCTACGACAACAGCCATATCTCTGGCACCGATGCGGTCGGCAGCCTGATCGTCGCGGGCCCGGAGGGCTTCATCAAGAGCGGCTACCGCAAGTTCACGATCCGGTCCGTGGCGGCGCCTGACCCGGCCGCGCCCGGCGACGACTACGCCATGATGCGCGAGGTGCTCACCCGCCGCTTCTCCCGCCTCATCAAGGAGGATCCCGGCCGTGCCGGCGAATCGTGGCCGGACCTGGTGCTGATCGACGGCGGCGCCGGCCAGCTCGGCGAGGCGCGCCGGGTGTTCGCCGATCTCGGCATCGCCGACCTCGCCGTCGCGGCGATCGCCAAGGGGCCGGAGCGCAACGCCGGCCGCGAGCGCATCTTCCTGCCCGACAAGCCGCCGATTTCGCTGGGTGCGCGTGACCCGCTGCTCTACTTCCTGCAACGTCTGCGGGACGAGGCTCATCGCTTCGCCATCGGCACCCATCGGGCCAAGCGGGCCAAGGCCCGTGCCCGCTCGGCGCTCGACGAGATTCCGGGCGTCGGCCCCCGGCGCAAGAAGGCGCTGCTCCACCGCTTCGGCTCGGCGCGGGGTGTGAGCCAGGCGGGCCTCGCCGATCTGGAGACCGTGGACGGCATATCGGGCACGGTCGCGCGCGCGATCCATGACCACTTCCGCGCCGATCGCTGAGGGCGCCGGGGCGTCGGAGCCTGTGACGGAGGCCGATCCGCTGCGCGTGGCGAGCTGGCCCAACGCGGTCACGGGGCTGCGCATCGTGATGGTCCCCGCGCTCGTCGGCTCGTTCTTCGTTGCCGGCGCGAGCGGGCTGTGGCTCGGCTTTGCGGTGTTCGCTGTGGCGGCGCTCAGCGACTTCTTCGACGGCTGGCTGGCGCGCAGGCTCGATCAACATTCGCTGCTGGGCCGCATCCTCGATCCCATCGCCGACAAGCTCCTGGTCGCAGCGGCGCTGGTGATGCTGGCGACCGACGGCCGCGCGCCGGTGATCGCCGTGGTGGCGATCCTCGCCCGCGAGTTCCTACTCTCGGGGCTCAGGGAGGCGCTCGCCGGCAAGGTGGCGCTCCCGGTCCAGCCGTTGGCCAAGTGGAAGACCGCCGCTCAGATGGTCGCCATCGCGCTGCTGCTGCTGGCGCCGGCCATCGCGCCCTGGCTCTCCGAGGCCGTAGGCGCAGGGCTTGCCAGCGCTGGCGAAGGGCTCCTCTGGCTCGCGGCAGTGCTGACCTGGGCCAGCGCGATCGGCTATGTTCGGGCAAGCGTGCGCGGCTTGCGGGCCGCTCGCCCAAAGCAGGAGGACTAGGTGAAGCGGTTCGGGGTCACGGGGCTGAGCGACAGCGGCAAGACCACGCTGGTGTGCCGGCTGCTGCCGCGACTGCGCTCGCGCGGCCTGCGTGTGGCCACCGTGAAGCACGCCCACCACGGCTTCGACCTGCTGCCGGTAGGGCATCCCGCCCAGGCGTGGCGCGCTGCCGGCGCCCGCGACATCGTGCTGGCGGCGCCCGACCGCCTCGCCCATCTCCGCGAGACCGGCGACGACGGCGAGCCGCCGTTGGACCTGCTGCTTGCGCGCGTGGAGCCGGCCGATCTCGTCCTGATCGAGGGCTACAAGCGGGGCGGCCACGACAAGATCGAGGTGCGCCGCGGCGCGGGCGACGTGCCGCTGCTTGCCGCTGCCGACGCCACCGTCGTCGCCATCGCCAGCGACCGGCCCGTGCCCGCCGCGGCCTCGCTCGGGCGCGTGGTGCCGGTGTTCGATATCGACGACGTGGCGGCGATCGCCTCGTTCGTGGTGTCGCATTGCGGTGCTGCGAAGAGCGACGAACCGATATTGGCCCATGGCGCAGCTTAGCGACGACTGCTTCGCCTTCGGCGGTGCGCTGACTCCGGCAGCGGAGGCGCTGGCGCGGCTCGAGAGCGTGGTACACCCCATCGCCGAGACCGAGACCGTGGGCCTGAAGGCGGCGAACGGGCGCATCCTGGCGGAGACCGTGGTTTCGGAACGCGCGGTGCCGCCGCACGACAATGCCGCCGTCGACGGCTACGCGGTCTTCTTCGACGACCTCAACAGCGAGGAAGACACGCGGCTGCCCTGCACCGGACGGGTTGCCGCCGGGCATCCCCTGGGGCGACCAGCCGAGAGGGGCGAGGCGGTCCGCGTCTTCACCGGCGCCCCGATGCCAGCGGGTCCCGACACCGTGCTGATGCAGGAGGACTGCCGCGAAGACGACGGTGCGGTCATCGTGCCGCCCGGGATCAAGCGCGGCGCCAACCGGCGGAACGCAGGCGAGGACATCGCGCCCGGCACGACCATCCTCACCGCCGGCCGGGCGCTCAGGCCGCAGGACGTGGGTCTCGCCGCTTCCATCGGGCGCACCGAGCTCACGGTCTTCCGGCGGCTCAGGGTGGCGATCTTCTCCACCGGCGACGAGGTCTACGAGCCGGGCGCAGCGCTCGGCGAGGGCGGCATCTACGACTCCAACCGCTACGTCATCACGGGCCTCGGGGAGCGGCTGGGGTGCGCCGTCACCGACATGGGCATCTTGCCCGACAGGCTCGACGCGATTACCGACGCGCTGGCAGAGCGGAGCCGCGATCACGATCTGCTGCTGACCTCCGGCGGGATGTCGACCGGCGACGAGGATCACGTGAAAGCGGCGGTGGAGGCCCTCGGGCATCTGCACTTCTGGCGCCTCGCCATCCGGCCTGGGCGGCCCATCGCCCTCGGCCAGGTCGGCCGCGTGCCCTTCATCGGGCTGCCCGGCAACCCGGTGGCGGTCATGGTCACCTTCCTGCGCTTCGCGCGCCCGCTGATCCTGCGGCTCGGCGGCTGCACCGAGGTCGAGCCCGCGCACTACCGGGTGCCGGCGGGCTTCGACTACAAGAAGAAGCGGGGGCGGCGCGAATGGCTGCGCGCGCGGCTCTCCGCGCAGCCGGACGGAACGCTCGGGGCGGAAAAATTCGCCCGCGACGGTGCCGGGATCCTCACTTCCGCCGTCTTCGCCGATGGGCTGATCGAGCTGCCGGAAGAGCTCACCACGCTCAGCGCAGGCACGATGGTGGATTTCTTGCCGTTCAACGAGATGTACCGATGACCCTGCTCTACTTCGCCTGGGTGCGGGAGCGGATCGGCCTCGATACCGAGGAGATCGCGCTTCCCGCCGACGTGCAGACCGTGGCGGCGTTGCTCGATTGGTTGCGGAGCCGCGGTGGCGGCTACGCGCAAGCGCTCGAAGACCTGTCGGTCATCCGCGTCGCGGTGAACCAGGAGTTCGCCGCGCCGGACCGCGCCGTCGCCGATGGCGACGAGGTCGCCCTGTTCCCGCCCGTGACCGGCGGAGCCCGGCCGTGATCCGCGTCCAGCGCGAGGATTTCGACATCGGCGCCGAGATCGAGGCGCTCACGGGCGGCAGGGACGACGTTGGCGCGGTCGCGTCGTTCGTCGGCATCACCCGCGCCGACGCGGCCAAGGACTCCGGCGATGCGGTCACCGCGATGACGCTGGAGCACTACCCGGCGATGACCGAGAAGCAGCTCGCGGACATCGAGGCCGAGGCCTGCCGGCGCTGGAACCTCACCGCGTCGCTGATCGTCCACCGTTACGGGCGGCTCGAGCCCGGCGACCGGATCGTGCTCGTGGTGACCGCGGCGGCCCATCGCCGCGCCGCGCTCGATGCCTGCGCCTTCCTCATCGACTGGCTCAAGACCAAGGCGCCGTTCTGGAAGCGCGAGGAGACTGCCGGCGGTGAGCGCTGGGTCGAGGCACGCGCCGCGGACGACCGCGCGGCCGAGCGCTGGCAGGGCGCATCGTAAGGCAGGCGCCACCGTCCAATCGTTTGCAGAGCAGCGTGTGTTGACAACCGCTGGAGCGGTGGCCTCGGGCAAGCCAAGTGCATTCCTGACCGGGGTGTTTTGTGCGTTCGCTGTGCTGCTGCCGGTGGTCGGCGTCGTGGCGCCCAAGGGCAGTAAGCGCCGCGCCGTCACCCTCGTTGTTGTCTGAGATTTTCGTGGTCATCTGGACCCCGTCAACGACGGAGGTGACAGATGACAGACACATTGCATCAACGAGTGACGGAGGACGCCACCGACGCTTCGGTCGCGGTCGCGACGAGCGCGCACGGCGCACGGGTCTGGCCGGAAGCGGTGAAGGCGCGGATCGTGGAGGAGACGTTCGAGGAGGGAGCGACGGTGGCGGGGGTTGCCCGGCGTCACGGCCTCTCACGGACGCAGTTGAGCGGCTGGCGGCGCATGGCTCGGGACGGGCTTCTCGGCCCGGTCGCCGGCGCGGGCGACGATCCGTTCGGCCTGGTCCCGGTGACGGTGTCGGTCGCTGCTGAGCGGAACGGCGCGGCCTCGGTGCCCGCGGATGGTATCGCGATCGAGATCGCCGACATCCGGGTGGTGGTGCCGCCGGACTTCGACGCGGGGCACCTGTCGCGCATCCTGGTCTGCGTTCGGGCCGCGCCATGATCCTGACCGGGGAGAAGATCCGGGTCTGGCTGGCGACCCGCCCCGTCGACTTCCGAAAGGGACATGACGGGCTGTCGGCGGTGGTGCAGACGGTGCTGGGTCACGACCCCTATAGCGGCGCGGTCTTCGCCTTCCGCTCCAAGCGAGGCGACAGAATGAAGATCCTGGTCTGGGACCGCACCGGGCTGGTCATGGTCTACAAGCGCCTGGAGGGCGGCGGCTTCCAGTGGCCGCGCCCCTCGGACGGCGTGATCGGACTGTCGCCGGCGCAGTTCTCGGCGTTGTTCGAAGGTCTCGACTGGAAGGCGGTCCGGGCCGTGCGACGGCCTCGGCCGCGCCAGGCGGCCTGACCGCGCAGCTTGCCGTTTCACCGGGGAACGGTGTCCATCCCACCGTCTCCCCGGTGTCGCCAAGACGAGCTATCCGGCCCCGTTTACGGCGGGGCCGGAAGCATGTTCACCTTGCGTTACCTCATTGATTCTGCTAGAGGAATCCCATGATAACCAGCATGGGAAGCGCCGTTCCCGTGAGTGATCTGCAACGCCGTCTGGCGGCCGTCGAAGCCCAACTTGCGAAGGAGCGTGCCGAGCGCAAGGCCGCCGAGGACGCGCTGGCTGTGTCCGAGCGGGCGCGCGAACGCCTGGAGCGGATCATCGCCTCGCTGAACCATGCCGTGTGGGGCGCGCGCTCGGAGAAGCGCCATGCCGATCAGGACCGGCTGCCGCTGTTCGAGGACATCGCGGTCGCCGAGGGGATGCTGGCGGAAGCCCAGGAGAAGGCCGACGCGGCGACCGGCAGGCAGCGGCGCAAGCCACAGCCGACCAATCGCAACCTCGGCCATCTGCCCAAGCACCTCGAACGCTTCGAGAAGGTGATCGAGCCGGAGAGCGCGGAGTGCCCTTGCGGCTGCGGCGAGATGGTGAAGGTCGGCGAGGACCGCACCGAGCGGCTCGACGTCGTGCCGGCGAAGTTGAGGGTGCTGGTGACGATCCGGCCGAAATACATCTGCCGCGCCTGCGAAGGCAAACAGAGCACCCAGGCGCCGGCGCCGGAATATCTGGTGCCGCGCGGCCTGCCGACCGAGGCGCTGGTGGCGCACACGCTGGTCGCCAAGTTCGCCGATCACCAACCGTTCTACCGTCAGAGCGAGGCATACCGTCGCGAGGGGATCGACCTCGACCGCACCATGCTGGGGAACTGGGCGGGGCGCGGGATGCAGGTGCTGGCCCCGGTGATCGACCGGATGATCGAGCACCTCAAGGCGTCGGACGGTCTGTTCATGGACGAGACCACGGTGCCGGTGATGGCGCCGGGGACCGGCAAGACGCGCCTCGACTATCTGTGGGCGATCGCCCGCGATCAGCGCGGCTATGGCGGGGCCGACCCGCCGATCGTGGTGTTCCACCACTCGCGCCATCGAAGTGCGAAGGTCGCTCTTGAGTTGATGCGGGGCTACACCGGCGGCGGCCCGCTGCACGTGGACGGCTACAGGGTGTACGACGCGCTCGGCGATCCGAAGCAGACGGTCAGCCCATGGGTGCTTGCCTACTGCTGGGTCCACTGGCGGAGACGCTTCGTCGACTTCCAGCGCGGCACGGCCTCGCCCGTGTGCGAGGAAATCCTCGAACGGATCGCGGCGCTGTACCGGATCGAGGCCATGGTGCGCGGCCACCCGCCGGAGCTTCGGCTGAAGGCGCGGCAGGAGTTGTCGGCACCGATCGTCGAGGCCATGCGGCCCTGGCTTGAGGCCCAGCTCGACCGTCTGTCCAGCGCGTCCGAACTCGCCAAGCACATCCGATATGCCCTCAAGCGCTGGGACGGCCTGTGCCGGTTCCTCCATGACGGGCGTATCGAGATGGACACCAACCCCATCGAGAACCTCATCCGCCCGGTGAAGCTCACAAAGAAAAACGCGCTCTTCGCCGGCAGCGACGACGGCGCCAGGACATGGGCGCGGTGTGCCAGCCTGATCGGCACCTGCAAGCTCAACGGCATCAATCCGCAGGTCTACCTGACCGACACCCTGCGCCGGATCGTCGACATGCACCCCGTGTCACGCATCGACGAGCTCATGCCCTGGAACTTCGCTCCGACAATCCCGGGCGTCACCCGTCAACAAGGGTGACGGCGCGGCGCTTACCAAGGGCACCGTGGTGGTGCTGGTTCTCGCAGCGGTTTTGGCCGTCCCGATCCACTGGTGGGCCCACCGCCGCTTTCCGGTTCCTGACTTGCGTATTGCGATCGCTCTCGCACTTCTCGTCGTCTGGTGCGCGATCGCCTCGGCCTGGAGCGAGGACAGCATGCGCTCCCTCGTGCTCGCGCTCCGCGTCGCCGCGATCCTCGCTGCCGGCCTGGTGCTGTTTCCCATCGCGGTAGCGTTGGACGACGCGGCGAGAAAGCGCATCGGCCAATGGCTGGTCGCCGGGTTTGGACTGAGCCTTTTCCTCGTAGCCGTGGAGATCGGGCTCGACTATCCGATGCTTCGCCCATTCAAGACCGCCGAAGCTGGAGAGGAAGCGGTCTGGTTCAATCGCGGCGCGATTGCGCTGGCGCTGATCGTCTGGCCGGTAACGGCATGGCTCTGGGCAAGAGGCCTTCGCTGGAAGGCGTTCGCTCTTCCCGTTGCGCTGGGTGTTGCCTCTCTCGTCCTGGAGAGTGCCGCGGCGACCCTCGGTCTTGCCGCAGGAATTGCGGCTCTGTTGCTGGCGTTTAGTCATCGCAAGGCAGGACTTGCGATCGCGATTGCCGCCGGTGTTCTGGCCTTCGTCGCCATGCCCTTCGCCGCGCGCGAGATGCACGGTCACGGGTGGCATAAGGCCGACTGGCTTGCCGCATCGGCCCAGCATCGCATCGAGATATGGGACTTCGCGGTTCAGCGGATTGCCGAGAGGCCCTTGCTCGGATGGGGCTTCGACGGCTCTCGCCACATGCAAGTGTTTTACCCTGACCTCAGCAGCACGGGTCGCGAGCTCGCGGCATTGCATCCGCACAGCGCGCCGCTTCAGATCATGCTGGAACTCGGCGCCGTTGGCGCCGTGATCGCGCTGGCGCTCCTGTGCCTCTTCGCGATGCGGCTCGACGCCGCAGCCGGCAGGACACGGCTGTTCGGGCAGCCCCTCTTCGTCGCTGCCCTGGCCATAGCCTCGGTGTCACACGGCGCGTGGCAGAACTGGTGGCTCGCCCTGCTGGTTTCCGTCGCGCTCCTGTTGCCCCTTACCGCATCGCGTGACGGACGAACTTAGGGCTCCCGCCCCAGCACTGCCATGAGCTCGCGCCACTCGCGCTTGGAGAGGCCGCTGTTCGCCTGATCGACCGCGTCGCCCGCCAGCATGCGCTTGACCACGTCGAGCCCGCCCTTCGAGAGCGATGCGGCGTCCATCCCATAGTCCCGGAATGCCTCGTAGGTCGCCGGCACCCAACGCATGACGATCTTGTCGAGGATTGCCTCGGCGTAGGCGCGGATCTCGTACTGGGCGTGGTCGTCGGCCCGCAGCGACAGGAAGTGCAGCAGGTTGTGCAGGTCGATCTTCCAGTAGAACTGGGTGTAGTAGTTGACCGGCAGCGCGGCGCGGGCGAGCTCGCGGGCGAGCCCGGCGCGTTCCGGGTCCTTCGGCTCACCCGAATCGTCCTCATTGAGCAGATTCTTGTAGACGCCGTAGGCGCGGGTCGAAATCCAGTCGAGGCGAGAGAGCGCCTGGCGGGCCTCCGCGTCCGTTAGCGCGTCGTCCCGGCCCTGCTTGTTGGAGCCGGACTGCGCGGCAAGCGCCCGGCGCTCGTCCGGTGCCTCCACGGCTCCGAACAGGTCGTCCATGCCGCTGCTGGTGGCCCGCTGGCGGCCGATCTGCTCCTCATGGACCGATTGCAGGTGGGCCGCATCCGGCACGTAGAACTCGCGGTCCAGGCGGGAGTAGCGCGCGGAGTACTCGTTGACGCTGGCGGTGCGGTGGCGGAGCCATTGGCGCGCGACGAAGATCGGCGCCTTGATGTGCAGCTTCAGCTCGCACATCTCGAAGGGCGTGGTGTGGCGGTGGCGCAGGAGGTAGCGGATCAGCGCGCGGTCCTCCCGCACCCGGCGGGTACCCGCACCGTAGGAGACCCGCGCCGCCTGCACGATGGCGGAATCGTCCCCCATGTAGTCGATCACGCGGACGAAGCCGTGGTCGAGCACGTCGAAGCGCTCGTAGAGGATCGCTTCCAGGGCCGGCACCGTGGCGCGCCTGGTCTCGTGCGAGGCAGCGCGTTGGGCCTCGATCTCCGCCCGCTTGTTGTCGTCGACCGGCACGGTGAGGGGCATCCCCGGTGAGGTGAATCGGAGAACCGTGGCGGCGATCATACCCGCTCCCGCAATCGAGTGCAGAAGTGCCGCGGCGTCTTCCCAAGCGCGCTTCGAGCACCTATATTGTCGGGGTCGGCGGGAGACCGTCGACTATGGCGATAAACGCTGCTCGAAATAAGCGTTGCGGACCCGGGGGCAGTACCCGGCGCCTCCACCACCCCTTGAGCCGGCGGCTCAAGTTGCGGGGGCGAACCAGGATCGACGTGCGTGGTAAAGGTGTGGTTTTCGCCCGGCATGGTACCGCCGTTATCGGGCCAACTCAGAGGTGCGAACGACAACGAAGTCGCACTCGCTGCTTAGCATCGCTAGGTAAGCGCGGCTTGGGGGGCGCCGGGCAACAGAAGCCCCCCGCTAATCCGAAAATCCCGATGGAGCCGTGACCCTGGCGAGGCATCCGGGCTAAGCTAGCCGGCGTCTCCGAACGCGCGTGGTTTGGGGCGTCGGACAACGGAAGACCCGCTTGAGCGGGCGGACACGGACGCGGCAATGAGCAAGGACCTCATCGGCTACAACACGCTGGTCGAAGACGGCCTGCGCTCGGTGGTCCGCGAAGCGCTCCGCCGCGTTGCGGAAGAAGGCTGGCCCGGCACCCATCACGCCTACATCACCTTCAAGACCGCGGCGCCCGGAGTCGAGGTGCCGGATTTCCTGCACACGCGCTACCCGGACGAGCTGACGATCGTGCTTCAGCACCAGTTCTGGGGCCTGGAGGTCGAGGACGACTCCTTCTCGGTGACGCTGAGCTTCAACAAGGTCGGCCACCGCGTCGTCGTGCCCTTCGCCGCGCTCACCAGCTACGCCGACCCGTCGGTCAAGTTCGGCCTGCAGTTCGGACAGTCGCAGAAGCCGGCCAAGAAGGCCGGCAAGAAGCGGCGTCAGGCTCCGGCGGCGGTCTCCCAAGAGGACGCGCCCAAGGCGAACGGCGAGAAGGTCGTGCCGGAGCCGGATGATGAGGAGGCTGCGCCGGAGACGGGTGAAGACGTTTCGCCTGAGGAGAGCGGTGAAAAGGTCGTGGCACTCGACCAGTTCCGCAAGAAGTAATTACTCCTCCCACTCCAGGTTGCCGCAGACCCCGATCAGCTGCCCGGTGATGTTGCGCGCCGAGTCCTGCGCCAGGAAGAACGCGGCGTCGGCGACCTCCTCGCAGCCGATCAGCGAACGCGTGGAGATGAAGCTCACGTAGCGCTCGTGCGCCTCCTCGACCGTCTGCTCCCGCTCCTTCGCGAGGTGCGTGATCAGGCGCCGCCCGCGCGGATTGTCGATGATGCCGGGCAGGATGGCGTTGCAACGGATGCCGGCGGGGCCGAGCTCGCGCGCGAGGTTCATGGTCATGCCGTCCACGGCGCACTTGGTGGTGATGTAGGAGGTCCTGAGCGGCATCCCCACACGCGTGGACGCGGACGAAATGTTGATGATCGAGCCCGAGCCTTGCGCCTTCATCACCGGCACGGCCCGCTTGACGCACTGAAACATGCCGTTGAGGTTGACGTCGATCACCCGCTGCCACTCGTCGTCCTCGATCTCCTCCACCGGCGCGCGCGGGCCGCTGATACCGGCGTTGTTCACCAGCACGTCGAGCCTGCCGAGGGCCGCGAGTCCCTCCTCGAACCAGCGCGCGACTGCTGCCGCAGAGCCCACATCCGCGATGCTGCCGGACATGCCGGGATTGGCGCCGAGCACATCCTCGAGACTCTCGTCGGTCACGCAGCAGATGTGGACGCGGGCGCCGGCGGCGTGGAAGCGCTCGGCCACGGCGCGGCCGATGCTGCGGCCGGCGCCGGTGACCATCACGGCCTGTGGGGTATCGCTCGCCATGGCAGACTCCCTAGAATGACGGCGCGAGGATAGTGGGGCCGTCCGCGCCCGCCAAATCCCTCACGCCGTTGTCGTTCGTGTCGCCCTGCGCCAATGGGCTTCACTCGGGCGTGACGTCGGCAACTGCGCAATTGCGCCGTGAGCCTGGCGCCTCTAAGTCATCTTCGCGCCCGAGTGGCGACCCACCCACCGCGGTCAACGGGAAGGGCTTGCTGATGGACCAAGCTCCGCACATGACGCCTGACGAGTTCCGCCGATGCGGAACCGCGCTCATCGAACGCATCGCCCGCTACATGAAGGAGGTGGAGCAGTATCCCGTGCTCTCCCGGGCCGAGCCGGGGTCGGTCCGCGCCCGCCTGCCGCACTCAGCGCCCGAGCAGGGCGAGCCCTTCGCCGACCTGCTGCGCGACATCGACGAGATCGTCATCCCCGGCCTCACCCATTGGCAGTCGCCCAACTTCTACGCCTACTTCCCGGCCAACGCCTCCGGCCCCTCGATCCTAGGCGACCTTCTCGCGGCCGGGCTCGGGGTGCAGGGCATGATCTGGGCGACGAGCCCGGCGTGTACCGAGCTCGAGACCCATATGCTCGACTGGCTGGTCGACCTGCTCGGGCTGCCGGAGGGCTACCGGTCGAGCACGGCCGGCGGCGGAGTGATCCAGGACAGCGCGTCGAGCAGCACGCTCACCGCGCTCATCGCCGCACGCGAACGCGCGAGCGCCGGTGCCATCAACGAGCATGGGGTCGGTTGCGGCCCGGCGGGTGCGGAGGGACCGCGGCTCACGGTCTACACCTCCCGGCACGCCCACTCCTCGATCGAGAAGGGGGTGAAGATCGCGGGCCTCGGGCGCGACAACCTGCGGCTGGTCGATACCGACCAACGCCATGCGATGCGGGTCGACGCGCTGGAGGCCGCAATTGCGGCGGACCGCGCGGCCGGCGCCCTGCCCGCGATGGTGTGTGCCACCGTGGGCACCACCTCCTCCGGCGCCGTGGATCCGCTCCGCGCCATCGGCGAGGCCTGCCGCCGCGAGGGCACCTGGCTCCACGTCGACGCCGCGCACGCCGGCAGCGCCACCATCTGCCCGGAGCACCGGGGCCTGATCGACGGGCTGGAGCATGCCGACAGCTACACCTTCAACCCGCACAAGTGGCTGCTCACCAACTTCGACTGCAGCTGCTTCTGGGTGGCGGACCGGGGCGCGTTGATCGAAGCGCTGAGCGTGCTCCCGGAATACCTGCGCAACCGCGCGACGGAATCGGGAGCGGTGATCGACTACCGCGACTGGCAGATTCCGCTCGGCCGCCGCTTCCGCGCGCTCAAGCTCTGGTTCGTGCTCCGCCATTACGGCACGGAGGGGTTGCGCGCCCACGTGCGGCACTGCGTCGCGTTGGCCGACCGCTTCGCCGCGCTGGTGGAGGCGAGCGAAGAGTTCGAGTTGGCCGCCCCGGTCTCGGTCGGGTTGGTGTGCTTTCGCCACCGTGCGGGCGACGGGTTCAACGAGGCCCTGATGAACCGGCTCAACGAATCGGGCGCGCTCTATCTCACCCACACCCGGCTCGACGACCGGCTCGTGCTGCGCCTGGCGGTCGGCTCGCCCGCAACCCGGCAAGAGCATATCGAGAGGGCCTGGGCGCGGATCGTCGAGACGACGCGGGTCCTTTCTGCGGAGCCGGCCACCAGCTGAGGGCCGTGGAGGCGCGCGCCGCCGGGGCCTACGTGGTAAAGGAAGCGCGCAACCGGAGAGGGCACGGCCATGACCGACACATCGGCGGAAACCCGGCGCGAGACGGACTCGATCGGCGCGATCGACGTGCCGGCCGACGCCTACTGGGGCGCTCAGACCCAGCGCAGCCTGCAGAACTTCAGGATCGGCGGCGAGCGCATGCCGGCGCCGCTGATCCGCGCGCTCGGCATCGTCAAGCAGGCGGCGGCGCGGGTGAACGTCGAGGCCGGTTCGCTCGATGCCGAGCTCGGCGCGGCGATCGACGAGGCGGCGGGCGAGGTGATCGCAGGCTCGCTCGACGATCACTTTCCCCTCGTCGTCTGGCAGACCGGCTCGGGCACCCAGAGCAACATGAACGCCAACGAGGTGATCGCCAACCGGGCCTGCGAGATCATGGGCCAGCCGATGGGCCAGAAGACCCCGGTCCACCCCAACGACCACGTCAACCGCAGCCAGTCCTCCAACGACACCTTCCCGACCGCGATGCACATCGCTGCCGTCGAGCAGTGCCACCGCCTGCTGCTGCCGGCGCTGGAGCATCTGCATGGCGCGCTCGCGGCTAAGTCGGAGGCCTTCGCCGGGATCGTGAAGATCGGCCGGACCCACCTGCAGGACGCGACGCCGCTCACCCTCGGCCAGGAGTTCTCCGGCTACGCGACACAGGTGGAATACGGTATCGAGCGCGTTAACGCCGCGCTGCCCCGGCTCTGCGCGCTCGCCCAGGGCGGCACCGCCGTTGGCACCGGGCTCAACACCAAGGCGGGCTTCGATGCGCGCTTCGCGGCCGAGGTCGCGGCGCTCACCGGGCTCCCGTTCCGCACCGCCGAGAACAAGTTCGAGGCCATCGCCGCGAACGACGCGGTGGTCGAGATGTCGGGCGCGCTCAACACCGTCGCCGCGAGCCTGATGAAGATTGCGAACGACATCCGCCTGCTGGCCTCAGGCCCGCGCTGCGGCCTGGGCGAGTTGGAGCTGCCCGCCAACGAGCCCGGCTCCTCGATCATGCCGGGCAAGGTCAACCCGACCCAGGCGGAGGCGCTCACCATGGTGGCGGCCCAGGTCATGGGCAATCACGTCGCCATATCGGTGGGCGGCGCCAACGGCCACTTCGAGCTCAACGTGTTCAAGCCGGTGATGATTTATAACCTGCTGCAGTCGATCCGCCTGATCGGCGACGGCGCCCGCAGCTTCACCGACAATTGCGTGGCGGGCATCGAGCCGAACCGCGCGCGCATCGACCGGCTGCTGCACGAATCGCTGATGCTGGTGACCGCGCTCAACCCCCACATCGGCTACGACAACGCCGCCAAGGTGGCGAAGAAGGCCCATGCCGAGGGCACGACGCTCAAGGAAGCGGCGCTCGCCCTCGGCGTCGTAAGCGAGGCCGACTTCGAGCGCTGGATCGATCCCGCCAAGATGACCGGCCCGACGCCGTAAAGCGGGTCACGCCGCGTCCGCTCACCGCCCCTTGAAGTCGGCCGGGCGCTTTTCGCGGAAGGCGTCGGTGCCTTCCTTGAGGTCCTGGGTCTGGCCGAGGTCGTGGAACGAGCGGGATTCGAGGCGGAGCGCGTCCGCGAGCGGCATGTCGAAGGAACGCATCATCACGTCCTTGGCGAAGCGCTGGGCGAGCGGCGCGCGGCTTGCCAGGAGCTGGGCGAACGCCATGGTCTCGGCCACCAGGTCGGCGGCCGGCACGATGCGGTTGACCAGGCCGATGCGGAGCGCGTGCTCGGCGTCGACACGCCGGCCCGAGAGGATGATCTCCATGGCGTTGCCGAGGCCCACGATCTGCGGCAGCCGCACACAGCCGCCATCGCAAGGGTGGAAGCCCCAGTTCACGTCCTGATGGGCGAACTCGGCGTTGGGCGAACAGAAGCGGATATCGCAGGCCTCGGCAAGCTCCAGCCCGCCGGAGATCGCGTAACCGTTGACCGCCGCGATGATGGGCTTCGCGATCTCGAGCCCGCGCGTGATGCCGCCGAAGCCGGGGCCGTCGGTAAAGCGGGTGCGGAACTCGGGCGCAGGCCGCCCGGCGTAGTTCATCGTGTAGGTCTTGAGGTCGGCGCCGGCGCAGAAGGCCTTGTCGCCCGCGCCGGTTATGACCGCGACTCGCGCCTCGTCGTCCGCCGCGAATTCGCGCCAGCGCTCGATCAGCCGGTCGTTGGCCGCGAAGTCGAGGGAATTCATCTTCTCGGCGCGGTCGATGGTGATCAGGCGCACGTGGCCGTGCACCTCGTAGAGGATGTCGTTGGGCATGGGCTTTTCGGTTCCTACGGCGCTACCAGGCGGCCCAGCCGTTGTCGACCAGGAGGTCCGCGCCGTGGACCGAGTCCGAATCAGGCGAGGCGAGGAAGACGGCGGCGCCGGTAAGCTGCTCCGGGTCCATGTGGCCGATGCCTGCGGGCGTAAGCTCCGCCTGCCGCGCATCGTAGTCCGCATCCGCGCGGAACGCGGCGTTCATGTCGGTCTTGATGTTGCCGGGGGAGAGCGCGTTGACGTTGATGCCGTCGCCCGCGAGCTCCAGGCAGAGCGCCCTGGTCATGTTGGTGAGCCCGCCCTTCGACGCGCAGTAGGCGCTGGAGTTCGGGAAGCCGCCGCAGCCGGCGATGGAGGAGATGTTGATGATCTTGCCGGCACCCTTGGCCTTCATGGTGGGCACCACCGCCTTGGCCATGAAGAACGCGCCCTTGAGGTTGAGCGCGTGCTGGGCGTCCCAGTTCTCCTCCGTGACCTCTTCGATCGGCTTGGGCGTGAAGATGCCGGCGTTGTTCACCAGGATGTCCACCGTGCCGAAGGCGTCGATCACCTCCCGCGCCAGGCGCTCGCAGTCGGCGACCACTCCGACATCGGCCATGAACGCCTGGGCCTTGCCGCCGGCGGCCTCGACCTCGGCCACCACCGCCTCGGCGCGCTCGCGCCTGGTGTTGCCGACCACGGCGACGGTGGCGCCCTCCTGCCCGTAGCGGCGCGCGATGCAGGCGCCGATACCACGCGAAGAGCCGGTGACGATCGCGACCTTGCCTTCGAGTTTCATGACTCCCCATCCCCTGTTCCGGCGCCGATCTTAGAGTTCCGCCGCGGCCCGTCACAAGGCCGGCGGCCCGGTTTCAGGCTCAGGCGGTGCTCGGCTCGGCTTCCGACGGTTCGCTCAGTGCGGCGGCGATGTCCATGAGGCTGGCTATGTTGTGGACCGGGCGGAACTCGTCGATGTGCGGCAGGATCGTGCGTACGCCGCCGGCCTCGGGCTTGAAGCCTTCGTAGCGGAGCAGCGGGTTGAGCCAGATCAGGCGGCGGCAGGACTTGTGCAGCCGCTCCACCTCGGCCTGCAGGATGCCGAGGTCGTCGCGGTCGAGCCCGTCGGTGATCAGCAGCACCAGCGCGCCCTGGGCCAGCACGCGCCTGGACCAGAAATGGTTGAAGTCCTTGAGGCAGGGGCCGATCCGCGTGCCGCCGGACCAGTCGCGCACGGCGCGGCTCGAACGGCCGACGGCGACGTCCACGTCGCGGTGCCGGAGATGGCGCGTGATGTTGGTGAGCCGGGTGCCGAAGAGGAAGCTGTGCACCCGGTCGCGGTCGTTGGTCACGGCGTGGACGAAGTGCAGGAACATGCGCGAGTAGCGGCTCATGGAACCCGACACGTCGCAGAGCACCACCAGCGCCGGCAGGCGCTCGGCGCGGGAGCGGCGCTTGAGCGGCATCATGTCGCCGCTGGAGCGGAGGCTCGCGCGGAGCGTGGCGCGCATGTCGATGCGCCGGCCCAGCGGGTCGGGCCGGAAGCGCCGCGTCGGCACCGGCTTGATCGGCAGCCTCAGCGCCGCGATGGCGCGCTTTGCCTCGGCCAGCTCGTCCGCCGACATGTCCTCGAAGTCCATCTCCTGCAGCACCTCCTGGGGCGAAAAGGTGAGCACCGCGTCGAGCTCGATCTCGACGTTCTCCTCGCTTTCCTCTTCCTCCGGCAGGCGCGGGGTGATGGCCTCGCTGGCCCGGCGGCTCGCCGGCGGCGCCTCCGGCTGGGGCAGCCTGTCGGTCCCCATGACCGGCCCCTGGACCGCGCTCTCCAGCCGGATCTCGCGCCAGAACAGCCGGAAAGCCTGGTCGAAGAGGTCGTGCTGATCGCGCCGCTCGACGAGCACCGCGTGGAGCGCCCAGTAGAGATCGCTGCGGCGGGTGGGGTCGACCGCCTCGACGGCGCGAACCGCCTCGATGGTCTTGCCGGGCCCCGCCGGCAGGCCGGCCCCGCGCAGGCCGCGCACGAAGTGCATGACGTTGTAGGCGAGCGTGCCGCCTGCCTCGGACCCGAGCGTTTGCTGCCAGACACTCACGGCCGCTGCCCCGGCTGGTGGGGCCCCGACGGGGCGCGGCCGCTGGCCTCCGCGAGGCCCCGTTGGTAGGCCAGCAGGCGCTCGAGGTTGGCCCGGACGGTCTCGGGGTCGAGCTCGATCTGGTCGAGCTGGATCACGGCGCTCGACCACGCGATCACCTCGCCGAACGCCGGCACCGTGGAGAGGTCGGCCTTCTGCATGCGCTCGATGAAGGCTGCGATGTTGTCGCTCAGGCGTTGCTCGATCCCCGGCAGGCGCGCGCGCAGGATTGCCTTCTCCTGCGCGGCATCGGGATAGTCGACCCAGTGGTAGAGGCAGCGGCGCTTGAGCGCGTCGTGCACCTCGCGCGTGCGATTCGAGGTGATGACGACGACAGGCCGCTCGGCGGCGGTCACCGTGCCGATCTCGGGCACGCTCACCTGAAACTCGGAGAGCACCTCCAGCAGGTAGGCCTCGAAGGGCGCATCGGCTCGGTCGATCTCGTCGATCAGCAGAACCGGGGGGCCACCGGGATCGGGCTCGAGCGCCGTGAGCAGCGGGCGCTTGACCAGGAAGCGCTCGCCGAAGATGTCCTCGGCCAGGGCGTCGCGCCCGGTCGCGCCGCGTTCGGCCAGGCGGATCGCCAGCATCTGGGCGGCGTAGTTCCACTCGTAGACGGCGGCGGCCGAGTCGAGGCCCTCGTGGCACTGCAGGCGCAGCAGGCGGCGGCCGAGGGTCTCGGCAAGGGTCGCGGCGAGCTGGGTCTTGCCGCAGCCGGCCTCGCCTTCGAGCAGCAGGGGGCGGCCGAGGGCGAAGCTCAGGTAGAGAGTCTTGACCAGCGCGTCGTCTGCGACATAGCGCCCCTCCTCGAGGAGCGCCCGCGTCTCGGCTTCGCTGCCCGGCAGCGCGCGTGGCTGGTCGACCATAGAGCGTTCTTACTCGTATCGGTCCGTGATCGAAAGGTGGCCTCGGTGCCCGGCCGCGACCCATCGCCGCCCTTACTGCCGCGCGCCTCTCGGCGCGACCCCTTGCCCAACCGGGCGTTGTCCGCTTGCATGCGCGCGGCAGGACAACGGCTCAGGAAGGCGCATGTTATGACGGAGAAATATGCGAAGGGCTTCCCGGTTTCGTGGGATCAACTTCATCGAGACGCCCGTGCGCTCGCCTGGCGGCTGGCGGAGCTCGGCCCCTGGCAGAGCATCGTCGCGGTGACCCGGGGCGGCCTGGTTCCGGCGGCGATCGTCGCTCGCGAGCTGGATATCCGCCTGGTCGATACCGTGTGCATCTCCTCCTACGACCATCAGGACCAGCGCTCGGCTAAAGTCCTGAAGCCAGTGGCGGGCGACGGTGAGGGCATGCTGATCATCGACGATCTCGCCGATACGGGCGCGACCGCCCGCATCGTGCGCGAGATGCTGCCGCAGGCGCACTTCGCCTGCATCTACACCAAGCCGGCCGGGCGGGGCGAGGCGCACACCTTCGTCACCGAGGTGAGCCAGGACACCTGGATATTCTTCCCCTGGGACACCGACTTGCAATTCGTGCCGCCGATCGCCGAACGTGAGCCGGCGGACGGCGGGTTGGCCGCGCAGTGACCGCAAATCGCCTACCACTACCCGACGTCGAGGAACTGTCGGCGGACCAGCGCCATGTCTACGACGCCATCGCGAGCGGGCCGCGAGGCACGGTGCCCGATCTATTCATGGCGCTGATGCACAACGCCGAGCTCGCGGACCGCGTGCAGGCGCTGGGCGCCCTGCTGCGCTACCAGACCAGCCTGGAGCCCAGGCTCAGCGAGCTCGCGATCCTTGCGGTCGCCCGCCACTGGTCGTGCCAGTACGAATGGCACTGGCACGCGCCCGAGGCGGAGCGTGCCGGCCTGCCGCACGGGGTGATCGAGGCAATCAAGCACCGGCGCCCGCCACCCCTCTCTGCCGAGGACGAGATGACGGTCTACGACTTCACTTGCGAGCTGCAAATGAACCGTGCCGTGAGCGACGAGACCTACGACAAGGCGCTCGCGCTGCTGGGCCCCAGCGGTGTGGTCGAGCTTACGGCGCTCAACGGCTACTACGCACTGATCGCGATGACGCTCAACGAGCATCGCGTCCCGCTCCCCGACGGGGCCGCGCCGCAGCTTCCCATCTAAACCGCCAGCGCTATGGGATTCGTCCAAAACCCAACATTTTGGGATTTTCTCCCTCGCCATCACACCCTATTGTGGTTAGCGTCACATGTGGTAGGCAACGGCGCCTGCCGCGTGTGTTGGCACCACGACGAGGCGATGAGATGGCGGTTTCGCTTGTGGAACCGGAGCGCCTTTCGAGCGATGCGCTCGACGCGGTCGAGCGGGTGATGATGGCGAGCCGGCTCTCGTTCGAGCGCATGGGCGACGAGGACATCACCGGCTCGCTCGCCGGCGGCTGGAGCGATTACCAGCTCTGGTTCGCCTATCGCGCCGATCTCGACGTCCTGCACTTCGCCAGCGGCTTCGACATGGACATCCCCGATGACCGCCGTCCGGCGGTCGGCGCCCTGATCAACCTCATCAACGAGAGCCTGTGGGTCGGCCACTTCGATCTCTGGGCCGAGGAGGGCCGGCCGACGTGGCGTCACGCGCTCCTGCTGCGTGGCACCCAGGGCGTGGAGGACTCCCAGATCGTCGAGGTGGTGACCCTGGGCGTCGGCGAGTGCGAGCGCTTCTATCCGGCATTCCAGCAGGTGATTGAGGCGAGCCTCGCGCCCGAGGATGCCTTCGAGGCGGCGCTCATGGAGCCGCGCGGAAGCGCCTGATGGCGGAGTCCTCCGGCCCGATCGTCCTGGTCGGTGGCGGCCGAATGGGCGGCGCGCTTGCGGCCGGGTGGCTGCGCGGGCCGCTGGATGCCGCGCAGCTCCGCATCGTCGAGCCGGACGACGGCGTGGCCGCACGCCTCGCACCGCTCGGGGCGGAACGCGTGCCCGAGGCCGCCGCCTTGCCCGCCGGGCTCTGGCCGGCGGCGATCGTCTTTGCCGTCAAGCCGCAGGTGATGGCGGAGGTCGTGCCGCAGTACGCGGGCTTCGGAGGTGCCGAGTGCGTGCATCTCTCGATCGCTGCCGGCTGGCCCACTGCCCTGCTGGAACGGGATCTCGGCGACGTTGCCATCGTTCGCGGCATGCCCAACACCCCGGCCGCCATCGGCGAAGGCATGACCGTCGCCTGGGCCAATTCGGCCACAAGCTGGGATCAGAAGGTGCTCTGCGAGGGGCTGCTGGGAACGGTGGGCGCGGTCGCCTGGATCGACAACGAGTACCACATGGATGCGGTAACGGCGGTCTCCGGCAGCGGCCCGGCCTACGTCTTTCTGCTCGCGGAATGCCTGGCCGAGGCCGCGGTCGAAGCCGGACTGCCCGAAGACCTCGCGCGCCTGCTGGCCGAGCGCACGGTGAGCGGCGCCGGCGCGCTGCTGGCACAGGCGGAAGACGACGCCGCTCAGCTTCGCCGCAACGTGACCAGCCCCGGCGGCACCACCGAAGCCGCGCTCTCGGTCCTGATGGCATCGGATGGGCTGAGCCCCCTCATGACCCGCGCGGTTCGCGCCGCCACTGAGCGAGGGCGCGCTCTCGCCCCGACTTAGTCCTCTCGTCGCAGGCTCGTTGACCCGCGGATTCGGGGCGGACTACACTTTCAGGGCTGGTGGCGGACGCGAGAGGCAGGACCATGCCGAGGAAAGCTGCATCGGGGGCCGGCAAGCGAAGGGACGTACGCCAGGCCATCATCGAGGGCGCTCTGGCTTTGGCCGCGAGCCGCGGCTGGGTGCGGGTCGGGCTCGGCGACATTGCCGAGGCGGCGGAAGTCTCTCTCGCCGAGCTGCGCGCGGAGTTCCCTTCGAAGCACGCCATCGTCGCCGCCCACTTTGCCGATGTCGACCGCGAGGTGCTGGCAGCGCGAGACCCTGAGATGGCGAGACGCCCGGCCACCGAGCGCCTGTTCGATGTCATCATGAAGCGCTTCGATCTGATGAACGCTCACAGGGAGGGAGTCGTCGCGATCGTAAGGAGCGGCCCGTGCAACCCGGAAGCAATGCTGTGCGAGCCGGTCAGACTGCGACGCTCGATGCGCTGGATGCTCGAAGCCGCCGATCTGAGCAGCGCGGGTCTGCGAGGCCAGCTTCGAATCAAGGCGCTGTGTGCGCTCTATGTCTCGATGCTTCGGGTCTGGCTCCATGACGACAGCGAGGACATGGCGCGCACCATGGCCGTGCTCGACCGCAGACTCAGGCGTCTCGACCGGATCACGCGCTCACTCTGCCGCTTCGCGCCGAGCCGCGACTGGCGCGACACCCAGCCAGCGGAAGCCGGGTAGATTCCTAGCCTAGACCGGTAGGCGGAGCTCGGCGCGGAGCCCGCCGAGCGAGGCTCCGCTCATGCGGATGTCGCCGCCATGCCCGCGGGCGACATCGCGCGCGATAGCGAGGCCGAGGCCCGCCCCGCCGGTGCGCGGGTTGCGTGCGTCATCGAGCCGGAAGAACGGCTTGAACACCTCTTCCCGCTGGTCCTCGGGAATGCCTGGCCCGTCGTCCTCGACCGCGATCGAGACGACGTCATCCCGGCGCACGGCGCTGACTACGACCCTTGCCCCGTGATGTACGGCGTTCTCGACCAGGTTGGTGAGACAGCGGCGGATGGCGTTCGGCCGGAGCGCCATGACCAAGGGCCGCTCGACCTCGACTGTGATCGGGCTGCCCTTACTGCGGGCGTCGGCGGTGACATCGTCGATGATCTCGGCGAGGTCGGTGCTGACCGGCGCCTCCCCGCCCTGGCCGCGGGCGAAGGCCATGTACTCGTCGATCATGTGCTCCATGAGCAGCAGGTCCTGCTCGGATTCGCCGATCTCGGCACGGGAGTCCGGGTGCGAGTCAGCCAGCATGGCGAGCTGCAGCCTCACCCGGGTGAGTGGCGTCCGAAGATCGTGCGAGACCCCGGCCAGCATCTCCGTGCGCTGCGTAATCTGACGCTGAATCCGCCCTTGCATCTCCAAGAAGGCGGCTCCCGCGAGACGGACCTCGGATGCGCCCGCAGGCTTGAGGTCGGTCACCGGCCGTCCTTTGCCCAGCGCGTCGGCGGCATCCGCCAGCCGCCTGATGGGACGAACCTGGTTACGCAGAAACATGACGGCGATCGCCGTGACTATGAGCGCCATCCCTGCCATCCACAGGAAGGGCAGGACGGTGGTCGACTCCCGCATGCGCCTGGTCGTCATCACCAGGGTCAACACGCCGTCTGGGCGCTGCACCCGAATTGTCATGCCCTTGTTGGGCAGAGTGCTGTCGAGATGGTAGGGCGCCTCGATGCGCCGGTCGAGCTGCCGGCGCAGCATTTCGTAGGAGATGCCACTGCTCTGCGGCGGTGCCTCGTCGGGCAGTACGACACCATCATCGAAGACGACGCCCATCTGCATTTCCCGTCGGGCGATCTCATCGATCCGGGCGCGCTCGGTGGGGTCGGTCACACCTTCCGACATACGCATGATGGAGAGGACATCGCCGCTGACATCCATCGCCAGCTGGTGGCTCACCGTGTCCCAGTGTCGCTCATAGAAGATGTAGACCACCGTCCCCTGAACCAGGAGCAGGGGGATGATCATGATCAGGAACGCGCGCCAAAACAGACCGCGCGGCAGGAATCTCCGCAGCGAAATCACGGCGCACGCCTCAGTAGCGATCGTCGTGGTTCAGTCGGCTCGCAGCACATAGCCCCGACCCCAGACGGTCTGCAGGTATCGAGGATTCTGGGGTTCCGGCTCGATCTTGCGCCTCAGTCGGGCAATTTGCACGTCGATCGCGCGACGCGAGGCGCCGCCGCCGAGACGCTCACTCAGCGCGTGCCGGCCCAAGGTTTCTCCCGGATTGGTGGCGAAGACGCGGAGGAGGTCGGCCTCGGCGGTCGTCAGCCGCACTGCCTCATCGCCACGCAGGAGCTGGTCCCGCGCCGGAAAGTAGCGGACGTCGCCCATCACGATGCAGGTCTCCGGCGTCGCAGGAGGCGTCGCGGCCGTGCGCCGTAGGATGGTGGCGACGCGCAGTAACAGTTCGCGCGGCTCAAAGGGCTTGGTCAAGTAGTCGTCGGCGCCGCTCTCCAGCCCGGCGATGCGGTCGTCCGGCTCGGCCATCGCCGTGAGAAGCAGGATCGGAACCGTGTCGGAGCGACGCAGCCCGCGCGTGAACTCGACACCCGACTCGCCCGGCATCATCACGTCGAGCACGATCAGGTCGAAGGTCATGCCGTCGAGCTTGGCCCGCGCCTCGGCGGCCGTGCTCGCGGTGGAGACGAGGTAGCCGTTGTCCCGAAGATAGCGGCCGAGCAATGTGCGCAGGCGGTCGTCGTCGTCGACCACCAGGATGTGCTCCGCCTCGGCCGGGGGCGCCTCCCGGTGGGCGGTGTCGGTTGCCGCGCTCTCGCCCTTCATCGACGCATCGTCCCTCGCCGGACGGGCCGATTCGAACCGCCAGCCTCAGAGCCGGTCGAAGCGGCGCCGATCGGCCTCGTCGATGATTCCCATCAACACCTCCCTATATCCTTCCACGGCGATGCCGCCTGCGCTGCGGTAAGCCTTGGCGATGCGGGCCCGCTGGGTCGCAGACAGGCGACTCTCCAAGCTCCGCCCTTTCGCAGTGAGGGCGAGCAGACGGCGTCGCCCGTCGGCAGGGTCTTGCCGGGTCGTCACAAATCCCTCTTTCACCAGGCGGCCCAGCACCCGCGACAGGCTCTGCTTGGTGATCCTCAGAATCTCAAGCAGCGCCGTGACCGAGATGTCCGGATTGCGGCCGACGAAATAGACCACCCGGTGATGCGCGCGCCCGAAGCCGTGGGACGCAAGGATCGCATCGCATTCGGTCGTGAAGTCCCGGTAGGCGAAGAACAGCAGCTCCATCGCCTCGTGAAGCTGGTCTTCACGCAGATAGAGGGGATTCGGCCCGGCCTTTACGTCAGTCACGTTGACTTATATGCAGGCCGATGATAGGGAGCGCAACTGCTTTCTGTCCACCTGCCGACCATCCGTGAGCGCCATGGCCGACCTCATCCCCTACGACGATCGCGACGGAGTCATCTGGTACAACGGAGCTCTCGTGCCGTGGCGCGACGCCAAGCTGCACGTGCTGAGCCACGGCCTGCACTACGCAAGCTGCGTGTTCGAAGGCGAGCGGGTCTACGACGGGCGCATCTTCAAGGTCGAGGAGCACACGCAGCGCCTTCTGGATTCCGCGGACGCGCTGGGCTTCGAGATTCCCTACAGCTGCGAGGAGCTGGTCGACGCTTCGAAGGAGGTCGTTGCGGCGCACGACCTCGGCGACGGCTACGTGCGGCCGGTGGCCTGGCGCGGGGCCGAGATGATGGGCGTCTCAGGATTCACGTGGCCATCGCCGCCTGGGCGTGGCCGGCCTATTTCGGAGAAGATGCGGTGACGCGGGGCATCAAGCTGAAGACCGCGCGCTGGCGCCGGCCCGCGCCGGACACCGCAAGCACCGGCTGACCGCGAAGTGCGCCGGGCTCTACATGATCTGCACCCTCAGCAAGCACGAAGCGGAGAGGGAAGGCTGCCACGACGCGCTGATGCTCGACTGGCGCGGACAGGTCTCCGAAGCCACGGGCGCCAACATATTCCTGGTTCAGGACGGGGTCATTCACACGCCGGCACCGGATTGCTTCCTCGATGGAATCACCCGGCGCACGGTCATCGAACTTGCGGAAAAGCGCGGCTACGAAGTGGTGGAGCGCGCCGTCATGCCCGACGAAATCGGGAAGAGCGACGAGATCTTCCTCACCGGTACCGCTGCCGAGGTCACGCCGGTCGGTGCGATCGACGACCACAACTTCCAGGTTGGGCCGGTGACGCGCACCCTGATGGCGGACTACGCGGCGACGGTGCGCGCACGGGAGTAGCGCCGAGCCGCACCGGCGTTCGCCGTGACCACCGTCGGCGACGCGCGCGGGGTCTATCGGCGCATCGCGCCCTTCTACGACTTTCTCGACGGATCGTTCGAGCGCAAGCGCTATGCGCCGATTCGGGGCGCACTGTTCGCTGGGCTTACGGGGCGAATTCTGGACGCCGGCGTCGGGACAGGCCGCAACATCCCGTACTATCCCGCCAACGTTCAGGTGGTCGGCATCGATCTCTCGCGGGCGATGCTGGCGCAGGCCCGTGCACGGCGCGACGCGCTCGGCAGCGACGTGCCGCTCGCGGCGATGGACGTGCTGCGGACCGGATTCGCCGACTCGAGCTTCGACGCGGTGGTCGCGAGCTTCGTCTTCTGCGTACTCAGGCCGGATCGGCAGCGGGCGGCGCTCGAAGAACTCGGGCGGATCGTGAGGCCCGGCGGCGAGATCCGCCTGCTCGACTACACGTGGTCCAAGCGGCCGTGGCGACGCTTCGTCATGGGGCTCTGGGCGCCCTGGGTGCGGTGGGCCTATGGTGCCGGCTTCGACCGGGAGCCGCAGCGCCATGTCGAGCCCGCCGGCCTCGAGCTCGCCGAGAGCCGCTTTCTGATCGACGATGTCGTGAGGTTCGTGGTTGCGCGCCGACCGCCGGTGAGCTAGCAGGCTGCCGAAGCACTGACCGGTTTCGGCAGGTGCGGACAGCGGGGCCACTCAGTGCTCAAGCGGCCCGCGAACGTCGGCCTGGTCGGCCTGCGGCAAGCGAGTGACACGGCCGGGCGCTTCCTGTATTCCGGCATCCGCAGATGAAGAAGTTCTCGATCTTCAGCCTGGCGCGCAACGCGCTGAGCCATCACGAACACTGGCCGGAGCAGTGGCGCAGCCCCGCGCCCAAGCCCGCCTACGATGTGATCATCATCGGCGCCGGCGGGCACGGGCTCGCCACCGCTTACTACCTCGCCGCCCTCCACGGCATCACCAACGTGGCGGTGCTGGAGAAGGGCTGGCTCGGTGGCGGCAACACCGGGCGCAACACCACGGTGATCCGCTCCAACTATCTGTGGGACGAGAGCGCGGCCCTCTACGAGCATTCACTCAAGCTGTGGGAGGGGCTGGCGCAGGAGCTGAACTACAACCTGATGTTCAGCCAACGGGGCGTGCTGAACCTGATCCACAACGTCCACGATCTGCAGGAGGCGACGCGGCGGGTCAACGCCAATCGACTCAACGCGGTCGATGCCGAGCTCTTGACGACGGAAGAGGTCAAGGCGTTCTGCCCGATCCTCAACACCACGCCCAAGACGCGCTACCCGATCATGGGCGGCACCCTGCAGCGGCGGGGCGGCAACGCGCGCCACGATGCCGTCGCCTGGGGCTACGCCCGTGCGGCGGACGCGCGCGGCGTCGACATCATCCAGAACTGCGAGGTCACTGGCATCGACGTCGAGGGCGGCCGGGTGACCGGGGTGCAAACCACGCAGGGCGCCATCGCCGCGAAGCAGGTGGGCATCGTGGTCGCAGGGCACAGCTCGGTGCTGGCCGCGATGGCGGGCTTCCGGCTGCCGATCGAGAGCCACCCGCTGCAGGCACTGGTCTCCGAGCCGCTCAAGCCGGTGCTGCACTGCGTCATCATGTCGAACGGCGTGCACGTCTACGTCAGCCAGTCCGACAAGGGCGAGCTCGTGATCGGTGCCGGACTCGACCCGCCGAATTCGTACAGCCAGCGCGGCGGGCTCCACACCATCGAGGACCAGATGGGGTCGATCGTCGAGCTGATCCCCATCTTCAGCCGGGTACGCATGATGCGCTCCTGGGCCGGCATCGTGGACGTCTGCCCCGATGCCTCGCCCATCATCGGAAAGACCCCGGTGGACGGCCTCTTCATCAACGGCGGTTGGGGCACCGGCGGCTTCAAGGCGACTCCGGGCTCGGGCTGGGTCTTGGCCCACACCATGGCGACAGGCGAGCCACACCCGCTCAACGCGCCCTTTGCGCTGGACCGCTTCACCTCCGGCGCGCTGATCGACGAACACGCGGCGGCGGCCGTCGCGCACTAGGAAGCGCAGCATGCTCTGGATCGAATGCCCCTGGTGCGGGGCCCGGCCCGAGACCGAGTTCCGCTACGGCGGCGAGGCGCATATCGCGCGCCCCGATCCCGCGACGACCGACGATGCGGACTGGGCCGACTATCTCTTCATGCGGACCAACCCCAAGGGGGTCCACGCCGAGCGCTGGATGCACCGGGAAGGCTGCCGGCGCTGGTTCAACGTGCTACGCGACACCGTCAGCAACGACGTGCTCACGATCTATCCCATGGGCACGCCCAGGCCCGATGCGCCGGGTGACGAGGTGCAGGGCGGATAATGCGCTTTCGTCTCAAAGCGGGGGGGCGGATCGACCGGGCGCAGCGCCTCCGCTTCACCTTCAACGGGCGGAGCTATGAGGGCTATGCCGGCGACACGCTGGCGTCTGCGCTGATCGCGAACGGCACCCACCTGACCAGCCGGAGCTTCAAGTATCACCGGCCGCGCGGCATCCTCACCGCAGGTGCGGAGGAGCCGTCCGCGCTGGTCCAGCTCAGCACCGGCGCGCGGACGGAGCCCAACCTGCGCGCGACCCAGGTCGAGCTCTACGACGGGCTCACCGCCACCGGTGTTAACGCCTGGCCGAGCGCCGACTTCGACCTCGCCGCCTGGACCGGGCGGCTCGCGCCGCTCTTTCCGGCCGGCTTCTACTACAAGACCTTCCTCTGGCCGGCGGCGTGTTGGAAGGCGTTCTACGAGCCCGTCATCCGGCGGATGGCGGGCCTTGGCCGCGCGCCCGAGGCGCCCGACCCTGATTCCTACGACAAGATGAACGTCCACTGCGACGTGCTGGTGGTGGGCGGCGGGCCAGCCGGGATCGCCGCAGCGCTCGCCGCCGGCGAGGCCGGCGCGCGGGTCGTGCTGGTGGACGACGAGGCCGCGCTCGGTGGCGCGCTGCCGGGCCTCCGGCACCGGGTCGATGGTATGGACGGCGCGGACTGGGCAGACGCGGCGGCAGGACGGCTCGCCGCCATGAACGAGGTGCGTGTCCTCACCCGCACCACGCTCTTCGGCTACTACGACCACAATTCGCTGAGCGCGTTCGAGCGCCGCACCGACCACCTGGGGCCGGATGCGCCCTCCGGCATGAGCCGCCAGCGCCTCTGGAACATCAAGGCGGGCAGGGTGGTGCTCGCCACCGGCGCCCACGAGCGGCCCCTGGTCTTCGCCGACAACGACCGCCCCGGAATCCTGCTGGCGTCTGCGGCGCAGCGCTACCTCAACCACTACGCGACGCTGCCGGGCGAGCGCGCGGTGCTCTTCACCAACAACGACGCGGCTTACGAGGCGGCGCACGATATTGTCGAGGCCGGCGGCACGGTCGGCGCCGTGGTCGATTGCCGGTCCGAGCCTGCGGCCCCTTTGGCGCCTCAGCTCAAGGAGGCCGGGGTTGCGCTCCACACCGGGTCCGTCATCGCCGCCACCCACGGCGCGAAGCGGGTCCGCTCCATCACCGTCGCGAGGCTCGGCAAGGACGGCGGGGCGAGCAGCGAGCGATACCGCATCTATTGCGACAGCGTGCTCGTCTCCGGTGGCTGGAACCCGGCGGTGCACCTCTTCAGCCAGTCGGCCGGCAAGCTCGCCTATGAGGAGGCGCGCGGCATCTTCCTTCCCGGCACCGCCACACAGGCCGTGGAGGTTGCGGGTGCTGCCAACGGCAGCTTCGGCCTCGCCGCCTGCCTGGCGGAAGGGGCCGCCGCCGGCGCCCGCGCAGCCCAGGCGGCGGGCTTCGGCGACGGCACGCCGCCGCCGGCACCAACCGTCGAAGCGCCGGGGCCCGGCGCCATCGCGCCCTTCTGGCTTGCGCCGGGGCTGAAGCCGCTCGGCCACGGCAAGGCCAAGCACATGGTCGACCACCAGGACGACGTGACTGCGGCGGATATCCGGCTCGCCGCCCGCGAGGGCTTTCGCTCGGTCGAGCACGTCAAGCGCTACACCACCGTCGGCATGGGCACCGACCAAGGCAAGACGGCGAACGTCAACGGCCTCGCCATCCTCGCCGATGCGCTCGGCAAGACCGTGCCCGAGGTGGGCTTCACCACCTACCGGCCGCCCTACACGCCCGTCACCTTCGGCGCACTCGCCGGCCGCGATACCGGCCCGCTGATGGACCCGGTGCGGCGCACTGCGATGCACGAGTGGCACGAGGCGCACAGCGCGGTGTTCGAGCCCGTGGGCCAGTGGCACCGCCCCTGGTGGTATCCCAAGCCGGGCGAGGACAAGCACGCCGCGGTGGCGCGCGAGTGCCGCGCGGTGCGGGAGGGCGCGGGCATCCTCGACGCCTCGACCCTCGGCAAGATCGACATCAAGGGGCCGGACGCGGCGATCCTGCTCGACATGGTCTACACCAACGCCTTCTCGACGCTGAAGGTGGGCAGGGTGCGCTACGGCCTCATGTGCGGCGACGACGGCATGGTCTTCGACGACGGCACCACGGCGCGCCTCGGCGAGAATCACTATCTGATGACCACCACCACCGGTAACGCGGCTCAAGTGTTGGAGTGGCTGGAGGAATGGCTGCAGACCGAGTGGCCTGAGCTCAAGGTCTACTGCACCTCGGTCACCGAGCAGTGGGCGACAGTGGCGCTTGCCGGCCCCCGCGCCCGCGAAGTGCTGGCTGCGCTGGCGCCCGAGATGACGCTCGATACAGAGTCCTTCCCCTTCATGAGCGTGAAGGAGGGCGTCGTTGCCGGCGTGAACGCTCGCGTCTTTCGCATCAGCTTCACCGGCGAGCTCAGCTTCGAAATCAACGTGCCCTGGCACCACGGCCGCCACCTGTGGGAGGCGCTGATGGAGGCCGGCGCCGCCCACGGCATCGCTCCCTACGGCACCGAGGCGATGCACGTGCTCCGCGCCGAGCGGGGCTTCATCATCGTGGGTCAGGAGACCGACGGCACCACGACGCCGCACGACCTCGGCATGGACTGGATCGTCTCCAGGAAGAAGGCGGATTTTCTTGGCAAGCGCGCCTGGAGCCGCGAGGATTCGCAGCGTGAGGACCGCAAGCAGCTCGTCGGCATCCTCACCGACGACCCGAAGCAGGTGCTGCCAGAGGGCACGCAGCTTGTGGACAAGCCGGGGCGGCCGCCCATCCCGATGATTGGCCACGTCACATCCAGCTACGCGAGCCCGACGCTGGACCGCTCCATCGCGCTTGCGCTGGTGAGGGGCGGCCGCGCACGCAAGGGCGAGACCGTCTATGCCGCTCCCGAGAGCGGCTTCCTGCCCTGCAAGATCACGGAGCCGGTGTTCTACGATTCGGAGGGAGCCAAGCGGGATGGCTGAGGCGCCGGCACCGCGCAGCCCGCTCTCGGGCCTCGGCGACGCGCTCTCGGGCGGGGACGCCGACGGCGTCAACCTCGCCGAGATTAGCGGGCGCGCGCGGCTCAACCTAAGGCTGGATCCCGAAGATGCCGAGGCGCTGACTGCCGCCGGTGCCGCGCTCGGCGGCTCGTTGCCGCTGGCGCCCAATACCGCAGCCGCCACGATCAATGGCTGGACGCTGCTCTGGCTCGGTCCCGACGAGTGGTTGGTAACCGGACTGGCCGAGGAAGGTGCCGGGCTCGAAGAGGCGCTTCGGGCCCGCCTCGACGGCCATCACCACGCACTCACCGACGTGAGCGCCATGTACGCCACGCTCGCGCTCTCCGGACCGCGCGCCCGGGAGGTGCTGATGAAGGGCTGCCGCCTCGACGTGCACCCTCGCGCCTTCGCGCCGGGCACCTGCGTGCAGACGGCGTTCGCCAAGGCACAGGTGATCCTGCACCAGACCGACGACGCGCCTTCCTACGAGATCACCGTGCGCAACTCGTTCTCGGTCTACCTCGCCACCTGGCTGCTCGACGCCATGGCGGAGTACCGTCCGGCCTGAGCGGCTCCCGCTTCCCTACGGTTTCAGCGCTAAGGTGAGGCTGTGCGGCAGAGTTCCGCATCACGCAGGGCGGTGATCGCCGTCTCCGAAACACCACGCACTTCTTCCACTGGGGTAATGGACCATGACGGTACTCGTTGAGACCCGTGCCGACCTCACGCTCGAGGCCGCCCGCCGCGTGGCCTGGGAGGGCGAGGGGGTCGAGCTCGGCGCCACCGCGCTCGCCGCGATCGCCCGAGGCCGGGAGCGCCTGGAACGCATCGTCGAGCATGACCCCGACGTCACGATCTACGGCGTGACCACGGGTCCGGGCCAGCTTGCCCGCAGGAAGCTGACGCCCGAGCAGCGCGAACGCTGGGCCGGCATGTCGCCGGCGCGGATCGCGGCATCGTGGGGCGATCCGCTACCTGAGCGCGTGGTCCGCGCCATCGTGCTCGCTCGGCTGACCAACTTCGTGGAGGGCCATTCAGCGGTCTCGCCGGATATCGCCCAGCGTGTCGCCGCCATGCTGGGCGAGGGCACGATGCCCATGGTCCCGGCAAAGGGCCAGGGGGGTGCCGGCGAGATCCTGTCGTTGAGCCATCTGTTCATGGACCTCGCAGAGGAGGCGCAGCCCGCGATCAAGGACGTGATGTGCCTGGTCAACGGCTCGCCCGCAGCCACGGGTCTCGTCACCGATGCCGCGCTCGTTGCGGAGAATCGCCTCGATGTCGCGGCCCAGGTCTTCGCGCTCTCCTTCGAGGCCTTCAACGCGCCGCTCGACCATCTCGATCCGGCGCTGGGCGACAACTGGAACAATCCCCACGATCGCTGGGCACTCGGGCGCCTGCGCGCACTGGTGGAAGGCGGTCACGGTGGGGAGCGGCGCCCCTATCAGGCGCCCGTCAGCTACCGCATCCTCCCGCGTATGCTGGGTCAGGCCCGGCGCGCAACGTCGTTCGCCGCCGAGGTCGCGGCGGAATCGCTCCAGGCCGTGACCGACAACCCGGTGTGGGCCGAAGGCATCGGCGACGATCAACCCTTCGGGCGCTTCGTCACCAACGGGGGCTATCACAACCCCCACGCGGTGCTCGCCATGGATGCGCTCACCGCCTCGTGTGCCAATCTTTGCGTCCTTGCCGAGCGCCACGGCGCGAAGTTGCTGGACGGTGCGGTTTCGCTGCTTCCCGATCAGCTGGCTGCGTCAGACGCCGACGGCGATGCCCCGCGCCCCTACATGGGATGCCTGCCGATGGCCCAGACCGGCTATGAGGAGGAGGCCCGTCTTTACGCCCAGGCCACGCTGCTGCCTGGCAGCGAGTCGGGCGGATTCGGCCAGAACGACGTGGCGAGCCCGGTGTTTCTGGCATGGTTCAAGCAGGACCGCGCCGGCCGCTGCCTCGACATGGCGCTGGCCAGCCTCGTGCCGATCGCGCTCCGCGCCCTGGATGTCACCGAGCGGCCGGTCCCTGCTCCGCTGGCCGCGCTCGAGGCCGCGGCCCGGGAGATCGTGCCCGACCCGGCGGAGCGTCCGGCTTTCGGCCCCGTGGTGGCCGCGCTCGCAAACGCTTTGCGCGGCGAAATCTATCCTGATTAGTGCGACATCAGCACCGGCACGGTCATCTGGCGCAGGATGTCGCGGGTGACGCCGCCCAGCAGCACCTCCCGCATGCGGTGATGGCCGTAGCCGCCCATGACGAGCAGGTTCGCCCCGTGATCGGCGATCTCGGATAGCAGGGCGTCGCTCGCGCCGAGATCCGATGAGCTGATCGCGTGCCTGGCCTCAGCGCTGACACCGTGCCGCGCCAGGTACGTGCTGATCTCGGCCCCCGGTATGTGCTTGCCGTCCCCGGTATCGATCCCAAGGACGATCACCTTGCTCGCCTGCTGCAAGAGCGGCAGCGCGTCGGCGAGCGCGCGCTTCGCCTCGCGAGTGCCGTTCCAGGCGAGCATGACCGTCTCCGCATTGACGCCGAAAGAGCCGGCATAGGGCCAGACCAGCACCGGCCCGCCCGCGGCGAGCACGGCGCTGTCCGCCAGCCCGGATATGCTGTTCTCGTCGTCGGGGTCGGTTTGGCCGACGATCGTGATGTCGGCGTAGTGCGCGCTCGTGGTGACCCCGTCGACCGCGTCGCCCGTCAGCAGGCGCCATTCGGACGGCACCGTCGACTTCGCCGTCCGTTGCGCGAATTGCCGCTCGGCCTCCTCGGCGAGCGCACGCTGCTCCGTATCGAGCCGCTTGTAGACCTCGGTAGAGAGCTCGAAGCTGGCGAAACCGGGGACGACGAGACGCGGCAGCACGTAGACTCCAGTTACCCTGCCTTCGTGGCGTTCGGCCAGCTCGATCGCGGCTTCGAGCCTCGCCGGCGAACGACCATCCTGAGCCAGATGCACGACGATGTCCCTGTACGCCATGGTCAGGCCTCCTTCTCCACACCGGCCCCTGCGTTCCACCCGAGCAAGGGAGCGCAGGCCAGCCTAACCGGGCGACTGAGCGCGCGGTTTGACATGAGTCATTCCGTCCGTCGACTAATGCGCCATCAGGACCGGCACGGTCATCTCGCGCAGGATGTCACGCGTGACGCCGCCGAACAGCCTTTCTCGCACGCGGCGATGGCCGTAGCCGCCCATGACGAGGAGGCCGATGCCGCAATCGCCGATTTCGGAGAGCAGGGCATCGCCGATGCGGATGCCCGAGGTGGTGCGCGTGTGCCGGGCCTCCGCCCGAACCCCGTGGTGCGCCAGGTGCGTGCTGACGTCTGCGCCGGGTATGTGCCTGCCGTCGTTCCTGTCGACGCCGAAGACGATCACCTTGCGCGCCTGCTGCAGGAGCGGTAGCGCGTCGGCGAGCGCGCGCGTCGCCTCGCGGGTGCCGTTCCAGGCGAGCATGACGGTCGCCGCGGTGGCGTGGCATGCGCCGGTGTAGGGCCAGACCAGCACGGGGCCGCCGGCGTCGAGCACCACACTATCTGCCAATCCGCTGGGGCTCCGTCCGTCATCGGGGTCGGTCTGGCCGACGATGGTGATGTCGGCGTAATGCGCGCACGTGGAGACGGCCTCCACGGGATCGCCCGTCATGAGGCGCCATTCGCAGGGCACCTGAGTCCTCGACGCCCGTTCGGCGAACCGCGCCTCGACCTCTTCGGCGAACGCTCGCTCTTCCGTATCCAGCCGCTTCAGGACCTCTGGTGGAATCTCGCAGCGGACGAACCCGGGGATGTTGCGCGGAGACAACACGTAGACGCCGGTCACTCTGCCGTCGTGATGCTCGGCCAGCTCGATTGCGGCATCGAGCCGCGCTGCCGACCGGTTGTCTGTCCCGAGATGCACAACGATGTCCTTGTACTCCATGGTCGCTCTCCTTCACCCCACGGCTCGCTCGTGGGCGAGGTGGTCTCCGGGTCGGATCGCAAGTCCGTTCAGCACCGTCTCTCCGTCCATTCCAGGTGTTCCGGCAGGACCGGAGGGGCATCCGGCGGGGCGCATGCCTTCGAGATCTGGGTGTTCGAGAGGTCGTAGGACTGACTGAGCCGTGCCCCGCCGATGTCTGCGCCGTCGAACAGCGCTCCCTGAAGCTCCGTGTCGCCGAAGTTGGCGTTGGAGAGGTCGGCGCCGGCAAAGTTGGAATAGGCGCCATTGGCCGAGGTCACGATCGCGCCAGCCAGGTGGGCGTCGGAGAAGTTGGCGACGAGCAGCTCGGCTCCCTCCAGATTGACCTTTTCCATGTACGCGTCCTCGAACACGGCGCCGACGAGGTCGGCCTCGCTGAGGTCGGCCTCGCAGAGGTCCGCGTCCGTCAGATTCGCCCGAATGAAGACCGCTCCGCTGAGATTGGCGCCGCGCAGATCGGCCCCGCTGAGGTCCGCTTCGACGAGGATTGCGCCGCTCAGATCGGCCCGCCTGAAAGTGGCGCCGGCGAGCCTCGCGCCCCGAAGGTCGGCCCCGCTGAGGTTGATCTCCTCCATGGTGACCCCGTCGCGGGCCAGCGCTTCCACGCTGGGCTTCAGCGCCTTCGCCCCCTTGCCATCCGGCAGCGCATGGGTGCGCGCGATCATCGCGAACAGGGTCGCCTCGCGAACGCCGCGATCGATCTGCCGCTTCTCCATGTCGATGGTCACGCCGTAGACGCCCATGGCGAACAGCATGACGGCGGAGAATTGCAGGAGGAATCGGAAGCTGGCGACGTGGCCGACCAGGTAATAGAACCAGCAGAGAACGTATTCGAAGCTATCGAAAATACTTATGGCGAACGATCTAACGCTATTCCCTTCTTGCCGGTCGCGGGGCCAGATTGGCTTCGCTTCACCCAGCTTCTTGTGCTCACGGTTTCCCGTGCTCTCTATGTCTCCTGCTTGCTCCATTTGAGTGGCTTGGTGTTGCAGGGATAGCCCGAGCGCATGCGGCGGTCGGCTGACGCCGTCCGGGCGTCTGTCGTGATTGCCGCCGTGGCCTCATCTGCCGTGCCCTTTCATCGTCCTCTCTACCTGTGACTTGGTGAGAGGGAGCGACCGGCGCAAGGCCGGTACGGTCAGGGTCATGGCGAGTAAACCGCCCACTATGCCGGCTCGTCGCGGGAGGGAACCTGGGCGAGCGCCCGGCCGGACAGCACGGTCTGCTCGCCCACGGAGCACGTGGTCTCGAACTCGACGCGCCGGCGCTCCGGGATCAGGCGGTCCACCACGGCCCGCGCCACCACCTCGTCGCCCGGCCTGACCGGCGCCGTGAATCGGAGAGACTGGGACAGGTAGATGCAGCCCGGCCCCGGCATCCGGGTGCCGATCACCGTGGAAATCAATGCTGCGGTGCACATTCCGTGCACGATCCGGCCGCCGAAACGCGACTGCTCGGCAAAGTCGTCGTCGAAGTGGAGCGGGTTGGTGTCGACCGTCAGATCGGCGAAGAGCCGCATCTCCTCGTCGTTGATAATGCGCCCGTATTCCGCGCTCATGCCGATCTTCAGGTCCTCGAAGTAATAACCGAATCGGGCATCGCCCGGGGCCGCGTCGGCCGTGTGCACCATGATCGAATTCCCTCCTTCCGCGTTGCCGAGCGGCGGATTGTGCGGTGCAACAGAGCGCCTGGCAAGCGCGCGCCCGAGGCCCATCGCCGCCGCCCTCCGCACTCGGGTGCGGCCGCCCTGTTCGATGGCGCGGACGCGCGGTATATGTGGCGCTCCGGCAGGGACGGCGGCGCTCGCCGTCGGCGCGGCAATGAAGGGAGGAGAACCGATGGCCAAGTTTCCGACGGTACGCACACCGACGATCGAGGAGGTCCTCGACATCGCCGAGGGCTACGGCATGACGATCACCGTGGAGGACGCGGAATCGTACCGCGGCCTCATGGCGGGCACGATCGCCTCCTACCACCGGCTCGACGATCTCGACGAGCCCAAGCTCCCCGTCAAGTACCCGCGCAGCCCCGGCTACCGGCCGCCGCCGGAAGAGAACGCCTACAACGCCTGGTACTGGAAGTCCGAGGTCAAGGGCGCGAGCAGGGGGCCGCTCAAGGGCAAGAAGGTCGCGCTCAAGGACAATATCTGCCTCGCCGGCGTGCCCATGATGAACGGTGCGACGGTGCTCGAAGGCTACGTGCCCGACGTCGACGCGACCGTGGTGACCCGGATTCTCGATGCCGGCGGCACCATCGTCGGCAAGGCCGCCAACACCTATCTCTGCTTCGATGGCGGCAGCGCCACCACCGCCACCGGCATGGTCGACAACCCGCACAAGCCGGGCCACACCTGCGGCGGCTCGTCCGCCGGCAGCGGCGTGCTGGTGCTCACCGGCGAGGCCGACATGGCGCTCGGCGGCGACCAGGGCGGCTCGATCCGCATGCCGGCCTGCTGGAGCGGCATCTACGGGCACAAGCCCACGCACGGCCTGGTGCCCTACACCGGCATCTTCCCCATCGAGATGACGCTCGACCACACCGGTCCCATGGCGCGCTCGGTGAGCGACGTGGCGGCCCTGCTCCAGGTCATCGCCGGGCCGGACGGGCAGGACCCGCGCCAGATCGGCACCAAGACCCAGCGCTACACCAGCGCCGTGGACAAGGGCGCCGACGGCATGAAGATCGGCCTGGTCAAGGAGGGCTTCAGCCATCCCGAGAGCGAGGACGCCGTGGACAGCTGCGTGCACGCCGCGGTCCAGCGCTTCGCCGAGCTCGGCGCCACGGTCGACGAGATCTCGATCCCCATGCACCTGGACGGGCCGCACATCTGGAACGGCATCGCGGTCGAGGGTGCGACCGCGCTGATGCTGAAGGGCAACGCCTTCGGCACCAACTGGGAGGGCTACTACGCCACCTCGCTGATGGACGCCTACGCGCGCGGCTGGCGCTCGCGGCCGGACGATCTCTCCGAGACCGTGAAGTACGTCATGATGCTCGGCGAGTTCATGCACCGCGAGTATCACGGCCGCTACTACGCCAAGGCGCAGAACCTTAGCCGCAGGCTGCGCGAGACCTACGACGCCTCGCTGGCAGAGTACGACGTGCTGGCGATGCCGACGCTGCCCATGCTCGCGACCAAGCTGCCGGAGCCCGATTGCTCGCGCGAGGAGTACGTCGATGCCGCGCTCAACATGCTGGCCAACACCTGCCCGTTCGACGCCACGGGCCATCCGGCCATGACGGTGCCCTGCGGCAAGGCGGACGACTCGCCCATCGGCCTGATGCTGATCGGCAAGCGCTACGACGACGCGACCGTGATCCAGGCCGGCGGCGCCTTCGAGAGCCTGGGCGTCTACACGGTGTAACACGCATTTCGGGCCGCCGGTCCCCGCCGGCCGCGCATCTCTAGGGGCGCCTCCCACCGCGGGCGGCGCCCCTTTTCTCGCCGCAGTCACGGCCTGCCCCGCACGGGCAAGTGGGATGAACTTCAAGTCTCCTGCCGGGATTCGCCGGGATTGCGCGGGATCAGGTGAGACAAGCAGGATTCCACGGGATCAAGTGGGACAAGCGGGATTCGCCGGGGTTAGGTGGGATTCTCGGGATTGGGTGAGATTAAGTGGGACAGGTGGGATTCCATGGGATGGGCAACACCCGCCCTCGACGATCGTGCCGACGGCGGCGCTCCTTCTTTCAACGCACGCGCGGCCTCCGCCGCGCGGGCGCCTGTGACGGCTCTTCTCCTCTTCTTGGCGGGATCCGCCGGGATCAAGTGGGACTAAGTGGGATTCCCGGGATTCGCCGGGATTAAGTGGGATTAACTGGGACAAGTGGGATTCGCCGGGATCAAGCTGGACTGGTGGGATGAGTGGATCGCACGGAGCAGACGACGGCCGCAACGATGCCCACCTCCCTCTGTCCCCCTCCCAAGACTCATTCAATTCCCTCAGGCGCCGGGCACTCCCCCTTCCTGCCTCCGTCCGCGGCGCTGCTCTCGCTACCGACCTGCATTGCACGATGCTGATGCACTCGGCACGCGCTGTGCACCGCACCATGGTCCGGGTAGTGTTATGGACCGGCGGCGCCGCCGGCATTCACTGGGCCCCTGCAACGGCGGACAGCGCGTCCGCCGGCTGAAGGCGGTTCAAGAAATGTGATAAGGAAGTTTCCTTGCAACGGCCGATAGAGAACTTGCTTTGGAGGCAGTGGAAACCTGATGAAGCGTCTTGCGGGAATAGTTGCAACTTTGATAGCGGCTGTATTGGCCGTTTCATGTGCGCCGACCCCTAAGCCTGTCACCAAGGGAAAACCTCTGACTGCAGAGGAGTACTGGGTCGTTCAAGAGAATTTGGCCAAGATGGAAATTCGAATGGCGCAACAGCTGCGGGGGTCACTTGAAAAGAAGGGCTTACGCCCCGCTACCGCCGAAGAGATCGTCGCCAAGCTGTCAGGTAACACGCATAACACGGTGACCTCGTCAATTAGACTCTCTGCATACTACGCCGCCGATGGAACGCTGAATGCCACGTTCGTGAACCGCCAGGGCGAGTTTCGTTCGGCGGGCGCTTGGTGGACCAACGAGGGTGGTGCTCGCTGTTTCAGGCTGAACAAACTGAGGTTTCGTGACCCCGCTACCGGGCGGCTCACTTATAGCTACGGGGAGGCCTGGAAGTCGACTTACGAGGCCAATTGCTATCTCTCTTACTTTGAAGGCGATACCGAGCATTGGTTACTCTTGAGTGGTCCACATCACCTCAAGAGCGGACAATCGACAATAATGCCGGGAAACCCTTTCGACTTGTAAGGCTAAATCGTTGCGAATCTATGGTTTCTAAAGCTACTACCCGAATTTGTACACCATCTTGTTACGTCATGGCCGCACTTGTTGCGGCCATCCACGTGTTTGCTCAGAGTTCAACAGATCTGGCCGGGCGAGATGCCCGGAACAAGTCCGGGCATGACGAGAAAAATGGCCCGATCGGGGAAACCGAACCGCAAACGTAAATCCGTGAAGGACTGAGAAGCTGAACACTACAAGAGCTTTGGATGGCAACACATAGTCGGGTCGCAGTGACTAGACTTGCGCCTCACCCGATGACGGCCGTGGCCTCCACCTCGCAGCGGACATCGGGCGAGTAGAGGGCCTGGACGCCCATCAGCGTCATCGAGGGCGGCGTGTGGCCCTCGAAGAGTTTCTTGTTGGCGGCGTTCACCACCTCGCCTTCCTCGAAACGGTAGTTCGCGACATAGGTGTTGAGGCGGACGATGTCGGCCACCGTGCCGCCGGCCTCGGCGAGCACGCGCCGGATGTTCTCGTGCGCCTGCGCGAGCTGGGCCGCGAGGTCCGCGCCCACGGACTCACTGTTCTCGTTCCAGCCGACCTGACCGGAGAGGTAGACGGTCCTGCCGCCCTCGGCCACCACCGCGTGGCTCAGGCCGTAGGTCAGATAGTCGGGCACGTTGTCCGGGTTGATGTGGGTGAACTTGGCCATGGGGCCCTCCGTGGTTGCGGCCGGGCGCGAGGCGGCGCCTCAGGCGGTCTTCTGCTCCGCGAGGTTGAGCTCTTCGATCATGGTCTCGCGCATCTTGAATTTCTGGATCTTGCCGGTGACGGTCATCGGGAATTCGTCCACGAAGCGCACGTAGCGCGGCACCTTGAAGTGGGCGATCTGGTCCTTGCAGAAGGCCTTGATCTCGTCCGCGTTCGCTTCTTCGCCGTCGCGCAGCTTGATCCAGGCGCAAAGCTCCTCGCCATATTTCTCGTCCGGTACGCCGATCACCTGCACGTCCTGCACCTTGGGATGGCGGTAGAGGAACTCCTCGATCTCGCGCGGATAGACGTTCTCGCCGCCGCGGATCACCATGTCCTTGATGCGGCCGACGATGTTGCAATAGCCCTCTGCGTCGATGGTGGCCTGGTCGCCGGTGTGCATCCAGCCCGCGCCGTCGATGGACTCGCGGGTCTTCTCCTCGTCGTTCCAGTAGCCGCGCATGACCGAGTAGCCGCGCGTCAGCAGCTCGCCGGTCTCGCCGCTGGGCACGACCTTGCCGTCCTGGTTCACGACCTTGACCTCGACATGCGGGTGCACGCGCCCCACGGTGGAGACCCGGCGCTCGATGGGATCGTCCGTCGCCGACTGGAAGCTCACCGGGCTGGTCTCGGTCATGCCGTAGGCGATGGTGACCTCTTCCATGTGCATCTCGCCGATCACCCGGCGCATGACCTCGATGGGGCAGGGCGAGCCTGCCATCGTGCCGGTGCGGAGCGAGGAGAGATCGAAGCGCGCGAACTCCGGATGGTCGAGCTCGGCGATGAACATGGTGGGCACGCCGTAGAGCACCGAGCAGCGCTCCGCCTCGACCGCGCGCAGCACCTCCAGCGGGTCGAAGGCATCGCTCGGGTAGACCATGGTCGCGCCGAACGCGGCCGACATCAGGTTGCCCATGACCATGCCGAAGCAGTGATAGAGCGGCACCGGGATGCAGACCCGGTCGCGCTCGCTCAAGCCCAGTGTCACGCCGTTGAAGTAGCCGTTGTTGAGGATGTTGTGGTGGCTGAGCGTCGCCCCCTTGGGGAAGCCCGTGGTGCCGCTGGTGAACTGGATGTTGATCGGGTCGTCGAACTGGAGCTGCTCACCCAGTGCCAGCAGCCGGTCGCGCTCGGCAGCGCCCGCGAGCCCCGGCACATCGGCGAAATTGTACATGCCGGCTGTGGTCTCTGTGCCGAGGCGCACGACCGTCTCCAGATGCGGCAGTTTTTCGGCCTTCAGCGCGCCGGGCGTGGCGTCGTCGAGCTCCGGCGCGAGCCGGCGCAGCATCTCGATGTAGCGGCTCGACTTGAAGGCTTCGGCGGTGACCAGCGCGCGGCATTCGACCTTGTTCAGCGCGTATTCGAGCTCGGCCAGGCGGTAGGCGGGATTGATGTTGACCAGGATCAGCCCGGCCTTCGCGGCGGCGAACTGCGTCACCGCCCATTCGCTGTTGTTGGGCGACCAGATGCCGATGCGATCGCCCGGCTCCAGGCCGAGCGCGAGCAGGCCCGCGGCGAATTCATCCACCTTCTCCGTAAGCGTGCCGTAGCGCCAGCGCACGTCCTGGTGCGCCACCACCAGCGCCTCGTTGTCGGGGAAGCGCGCGGCGGTCCGGTCGAGCTGCGCGCCGATGGTGAGGCCGAGCAGCGGGTGTGCGCTCGCACCGCTCACGTAGCTCATGCCCTGCGGCGTCATCGTCGGTCCTCGCCTCGTCCGGACACTCTACGGCCCGCCCACCGCAGTCCGGGAGTGCCGGTGCCCAGGGGCGGAATCGAACCACCGACACGCGGATTTTCAGTCCGCTGCTCTACCAACTGAGCTACCTGGGCCTAGGCCGGCATGTGCGCGTTTGTATAGGGCACCTAGCGGCACCTGTCCATGCGCCGGCTACGGCCGTGGAAACCGTCAAACTGCTAGGTATTGCACCGCCGCAAAAGCGGCGTAGCCCAGCAGCAGGAGCACGCCGAACGGCCGCCCGAGCCTGAGCCCCGAGAGCATCGCCGCGATCACGAGGCCGGTGACTCCTGCCAGCACCCAGATGTCGAGGTGCATGATCTCGTCGGGCACCCGCAGCGGCGTCACCACCGTCACGACACCCAGGATCGCCAGAATGTTGAACACGCTGGAGCCGATCACGTTGCCGATCGCGACCTCGGCGTGCTTGCGGTAGGCCGCGACCACGGTGGTCGCGAGTTCCGGCAGCGAGGTGCCGACCGCCACCAAGGTGATGCCGATCACGGTCTCGGTGATGCCGAGGCCCCGCGCGATGATCGTGGCGGCGCCCACCATCAGATGCGCGCCGAAGCTGACGGCGGCGAGCCCGAGCAACGCGGCGAGCGCAGCGAACCAGATCGGCCTCGGCAGGTGCTGGCGCTCCTCGGCTTCCTGGCTGTGGCGGCTGCTCTTGTCGCCCTCAAGACGACGCTCGTGCCAGTAGGAGGCGACGGTGACCGCCCCGAGCAGAACCAGCATCAGCGCGCCCTGCCAGGCGACCAGGACTCCGAACGAGATGAACACGACGAGCAGCGCCGTGGCCCCGATCAGCGTCGCGCCGTCCCGCACCGCCGCCTGCCGCGACACCATGACCGGCGTAATCGCGACGGCGAGGCCGAAGATGAGAAGCAGGTTGGCGATGTTGCTGCCGATCACGTTGCCGAAGGCGATGCCCGTCGAGCCCCTGAGCGCGGCCTGCAGGGTGACCACCAGCTCCGGCATCGAGGTGCCGAAGGCCACGACCGTGGCGCCGATGAGCAGCGGCGAGACGCGCAGCCGCCGGGCGAGCGAGACCGAGCCCCGCACCAGCGCCTCACCGCCCACGAAGAGCAGAATGAACCCGCCGATGAGCTGGATATGGGTCAGCGGGTCGAGCATCTGCCTCTGCGGTTTGCAGCGGCCGCCTCGTGCGCCTCGGCTTCCAGCCGCAGCCTGCGGCCGCCGAAGGCGCCGGCCGCCGGCTCGGTGAGCGCCTGACGCAGGCTCGGGCCGAGCCGCTGGCGGTTGACCTCCACCACGCCCCCGGCGGTGACCCCGAGCACACGGCTGGGGGTCCGGTCGGCCGCCAGCGCGCGCTTCAACGCGCTGATCTGCGCTTCCCGTCGTCGGCCCCGGCCGCGGCCTGCGAAGTCGATGGCGATCAGCCCGCTCAGGTTGCGCAGGACGATCTCGCGGCCCGCGGCCTCGGCAGTCTCGGCTGCCGCGGCGCCGGCAGCCTGGCTCGTGTCGACGTCGATCGCGGTCAGCGCGCGGGTCTCTTCGATCGTGAGCCGCGCGCCGCCGGGAAGCAGGACCTCGGGCTCCAACGCCGCTGCAAGCCGGCCGGCGCAATCGTGCCGCTCGAAGAGAGGGGGAGGCGGGTCGACCAATGAGAGCACGGGCACGAGGTCGGGTGCCTCGCTTTTCGCAAGCGTTTTGGTCCGCTCAAACGTCTCGCGGTCGTCAATGGCGATGCTTGCCGTTCCGGGCGACGCCACGTCGCGCAGCAGGCGGCCGAGCAGCCCGCCCGCGTAACAAAGGCGCCGGGGCGTCCGGTCGCGCCGCGCCGCAGCCTCGATTTCCCGCCATCGCGCGGCCAGCACAGCGACTTCGGTGGGCGCCGCGTCTGGGTTCCCGGCAGCAGCGCCCCTGATCGTCAACGCGCCGCCGGGGATTTCGATCCCCTCCAGCGCCGCGCCCAGCACGCGCTTGATCTGCGGGTCGCGGAGACGGCGCGAGAAGGTGAGCCCCCGCCCGTCGGGGCGGAGGACGGCGTAGCGGCCCGCCAGCGCCGGCTTCCGCGTGACGCGCGCGCGCTTTCCTTCGTAGGCGTCACAGACGACTTGGACTATCGGCGGCCCGCCGTCGGCGTCGAGGGCCCGTGCGCCTTGCAGGAACGCCTCCTCGCCCCCGCCGACATCGACGACGCAGGCGTCGATGCCCGTCATGCGGCCGAGCGGACGCGCCACGTGCACGTCGCCGATGCGGCTTGGACTCGCCGTCCACTCGGTGAAGAACGCGACCGGCTGCCCGCCCGCGACCGCCGCCGCCTGCATGCCGTAAGGGGTCGATGTGATGAGTAACTCGTCGCCCATCGCCTCGGTCACATGGGGCCGGGAGGCCGGGGCGGCAAGCCGAGGCCCATCAGCAGCCGGTAGGTCTCGTGCAGCGGCAGCCCCACCACGTTGGAATAGGAGCCGCCCACGAAGCGGACGAAGGCCGCCGCCCGCCCCTGAATCGCGTAGCCGCCGGCCTTGCCCCGCCATTCGCCGCCGGCGAGATAGGCCTCCACTTCCTCCGCCGAGAGCCGCTTGAAGGTCACGGCGGTGCGCACCAGCCGGCTCACCGTGCGCCCCGCCGGGTCGATCACCGTGACCCCGCCATAGACCCGGTGGCGCCGGCCGGAGAGGAGCGATAGACAGCGCCGCGCGTCCTCCTCGCTCTCCGCCTTGTCCAGGATTCGCCGGCCACAGGCCACCACCGTGTCGGCGCCGAGCACGAAGGCCCCCGGATGGCGCGCCGCGACGGCTGCGGCTTTCTCGTGGGCGAGCCGGGCCGCGTGCTCCTCCGGCTTCTCGCCGGAGAGCACGGCCTCGTCGAGAGCCGCAGGCTCGACCGCATCCGGCGCGTAGCCGATCTGCTCCAGCAGCGCGCGCCGGCGGGGCGACGCCGAGGCGAGCACCAGAGGCGGGCGCGGCGGGACAGGCGTCACGCTCAGACCACCGGCGGGCGGGGCGCGCCGAAGCGATCGCGCAGCTTCGCCATGAGTCCGTCCCGCACCTCCCGGTAGGCGAACAGGCGGGTCTCGCGGTTGCCCTCCACGATGCTGGGATCGAGGGTGTGCCAGAACTCGATCTCGCAATGGGCGGTGCGGGTGAGCTCGATCGCCCGGTGCTGCGCTTCCGGCGAGAGCGAGACCACCATGTCGAAGGAGTCGCTTTCGAGATCGTCGAAGGTCTTGGGCCGATGCCCCCCAATATCGATCCCGATTTCCGCCATGACGAGGACCGCGAAAGGATCACGCCCGCCGCCGCTGCGCACGCCTGCCGAATCGACGAAGAGCCGGGTGCCGAAGAGGCTCTTCATCAGCCCCTCCGCCATGGGTGAGCGCACGGAATTCCAGGTGCAGGCGAAGAGGATACTGCCGGGGAGTACGCCCATGGCCGGGACTAGAGCCGGACATGCAGCGCATGGACGAGGGTGAACAGCGCCCGCGCCGTCGTCTCGTCGATATCGATGGTGCCGGCCAACTCGCGCCGGATGATCTCGGCGCCGTCGTTGTGGCAGGCGCGCCGGCCCATGTCGATCGCCTCGATGCGCGAGCGCGGCGCGGTTCTGATCGCCTCGTGATAGGTGTCGCAGATCGTCGCGTAGTCGCGCAGGGTCTGGCGCAGCGCAGCCAGCAGCAGCACGGCCTGGACCTGCGGCACGCCCATGTCGTCTTCGACATCGAGGAGCAGCCGCCCCTCCTCGCGGCCGATGCGCAGCCGATAAGGGCCGCCCGATCCCTCGGTCGGTGCGAAGGAATTCTCCTCCAACAGGTCGTGGATGGCGATGCGGCGCTCGTGCTCGTAGTCCGGGCCGCGCCGAAACCCCGCGCTCGGGTCCAGCACGACCTCCACCAGCCGGTCCGTGCCGGCCGGGTCCGTGTCCACCCCTTCACTCCGAGCCGCCGCCGAGCCTGAGCGCCACCGAGAGCGCGTGGGCGTGAAGCCCCTCGGCTTCGGCGAGCGTCACGGCCGCCGGGCCGATTTGCGCGAGGCTCGCGGCGTCGCAGCCGACGAAGGTCGTGCGCTTGAGGAAATCCAGCGGCGAGAGGCCCGAGGAGAAGCGGGCGCTGCGGGCGGTCGGCAGCACGTGGTTGGGGCCGGCAACATAGTCGCCGATGGCCTCCGGCGTGTGGCGGCCGAGGAAGATGGCGCCGGCGCTGGTCACCGCATCGGCCAGCCGGGCGGGCTCGGCCACCGCAAGCTCCAGGTGCTCGGGCGCGAGCCGGCTGATCAGCGGCGGCGCCTCATCGAGGGCGCCCACGACGATGACCGCGCCGTGATCCCGCCAGCTCGCAGCGGCGATGTTCGCGCGCGGCAGCCGCGCCAGATGCGCCGCCATCGCCTCCGTCACCCGGTGTGCGAACTCCCTGTCGTCGGTGATGAGGATCGCCTGGGCATCGCCGTCGTGCTCGGCCTGGGAGAGCAGGTCCGCGGCAATCCACCCGGGCTCGTTGGCGGCGTCGGCGACCACCAGGATTTCGGAGGGGCCCGCGATCATGTCGATGCCGACGGTGCCGAAGACCAACCGCTTGGCGGCGGCGACGTAAGCGTTGCCGGGACCCACGATCTTGTCCACCGACGCGATGGTCTCGGTGCCGTAGGCGAGCGCGGCGACGGCCTGCGCACCGCCGACCCGGTAGATCTCGGTGACGCCGGCGATTTCGGCGGCGGCCATCACCGCCGCATCCAGCGCGCCGTCCGGCGTCGGCACCGCCATGGCGATGCGCTGCACGCCCGCGACCCGCGCGGGGATCGCGTTCATCAGCACGGTGCTGGGATAGGCCGCGGTGCCGCCCGGCACGTAGAGCCCGACCGCATCCAGCGGGCGCCAGCGGGCGCCGAGATGAACGCCGGCCTGGTCGCGGTAGTCGAGGTCGGCCGGCATCAGGCGGGCGTGGAAGGCCTCGATCCGTTCCGCCGCCTGCGTGAGCGCGTCACGCACGGCCTTGGGCGCGGTAGCGGCTTGCGCGGCGGCTTCGCCGGCCGACAGGCGGATCGTGTCGGGCGTGAGCGCGATGCGATCGAAGCGCGCCGTGTAATCCAGCAGCGCCGCATCGCCGCCTGCGCGCACCGCATCCACGATCGCCGCCGCCTCGCGGTCGACATCCTCCGCGACGCCGCGCCGGGCCGCGAGCAGAGCGTCGAAGGCGGCGGAGAAGCCCGCGCCCGCGCTGTCCAGCTTATGCGCCATTCACCGCCTCGCCGAAGCGCTCGATCCAGGCCTGCAGCTCGCCGGCCCGGGTCTTGAGCGCGGTGCGGTTGACCACGAGCCGGGAGGAGATATCGGCGATATGCTCCACCTCGACCAGGCCGTTGGCCTTGAGCGTTGCGCCGCTGCCCACCAGATCGACGATCCGGCGGCAGAGCCCCAGCCCCGGCGCAAGCTCCATCGCGCCGTTGAGCTTGATGCACTCGGCCTGCACGCCACGGGCGGCGAAATGACGGCGCGTCACTTGCGGATACTTGGTGGCGACCCGCACGTGGCTCCAGCGCGAGGGATCGTCCCCGGTCGCAAGTTCCGCCGGTTCGGCTACCACCATGCGGCAAAGCCCGATGCCGAGATCGAGCGGCGCGTAGATTTCGCGATAGTCGAACTCCATCAGCACGTCGTTGCCGACCACGCCGAGCTGGGCCGCGCCGAAGGCGACGAAGGTGGCGACATCGAAGCTGCGAACCTGGATCAGCCCGAGCCCCGGATCCGAGGTGGCGAAGCGAAGCTGGCGCGCGTGCTCGTCGGCGAACGCGGCCTCCGGCTCGATGCCGGCGCGCGAAAGCACGGGCGAGAGCTCGCGCGCGATGCGGCCCTTCGGCAGGGCGAGCAGCAGGCCGGCGCTCATGCCCGATCCTCCTGCCCCTGCACGGGAGCCAGTCGCGGCTCCTCCAGGTCCTGGAACAGGCAGGCGAGATGGCCGGCCTCGATCCATACCTCGGCGCCGTCCAGAAACAGGAGCCGCACCACGGTCGCGGACTGGCCGGGCTCGGCGACCATGCCCGCGAGCTTGAGCAGGTGTGCCGGTTCTGAACGGTCGATCCCGCGCAGCTTGACCGCGGAGACCGCATCGAAGTGGATCGCGGCTCTCGCCTGGCCCGCGGGGCCGCCCTCGGCCTCGCGGCAGCGGCGCACGACGATGGCCGCGAAGCGGCTGTCGGCAGGCTCGAAGGCCATCTCGCCGACCGCGAAGACGGCATCCTCAAGGCATGCGGAGATCACGGCGAGATCGCCGGCATCCTCCGCCCGCAGCTTGAGACGCGTGCACGCCGTCAATGATGGACCCGGTCGATCTCGGCGCCACAGGCCGCGAGCTTGTCCTCGATCCGCTCGTAGCCGCGGTCGAGGTGATAGACCCGGTGCACCACCGTCTCGCCCTCGGCGGCGAGGCCTGCGAGGACCAGCGACGACGAGGCCCGGAGGTCGGTGGCCATCACCTGCGCACCGGTCAGCGCATCGACGCCCCGCACCAGCGCGGTGGCGCCCCGCACGGCGATATCCGCGCCCATGCGGCGCAGCTCCTGCACGTGCATGAAGCGGTTCTCGAAGATCGTCTCGGTGATCATCGCGGCCCCGTCGGCGACCGTCATCAGCGCCATCGCCTGCGCCTGCAGGTCGGTGGGGAAGCCGGGATAGGGCCGCGTGGTCACGTCCGCAGCCGTGGGCCGCCCGTCGCCGCGCACCCTGAGCCCGCGCGGCGTCTCTGTGACGGTGGCTCCGGTGGCCTCCAGATACTCAAGCAGGGAGCGCAGCAGCGCCGAGGGCGCTCCGGCGAGCTCGACATCGCCGCCCACGATGGCTGCGGCCAGCGCATAGGTGCCGGCCTCGATCCGGTCGCCCAGCACGTGATGCTCGGCGCCGGAGAGCGCTTCCTTGCCCTGGATCACGAGCTCATCGGTCCCGATTCCGCCGATCTCCGCGCCCATCCTGTTGAGGCAGAGGGCTAGGTCGGCGATCTCCGGCTCGCGCGCGGCGTTGCGGATCACCGTCTCGCCGTCCGCCAGTGTCGCCGCCATCATCAGGTTTTCCGTGGCTCCCACCGAGGCGAAGGGCAGCCTGATCTCGGCCCCGCGCAGGCGCCCTCGCGCGTGCGCGCGGATGTCGCCGTCCTCGAGCACGACCTGGGCGCCGAGCCGGGTGAGCCCCTCGATGTGCAGGTCGACCGGGCGCGTGCCGATGGCGCAGCCGCCGGGGAGCGAGACCGTCGCCCGCCCCGTGCGGGCGAGCAGCGGGCCCAGCACCAGGATGGAGGCGCGCATCCGGCTCACCAACTCATAGGGCGCCTTGGTGCTGGCGATCTGTCGGGCACGGAGCGAGAGCACCCGCCCGGCGTTGCCGCCGTGCCTCGCGTGGCCCTCCATGCCGATCTCGACCCCGTGCTGGGCGAGCAGATGCGCGAGCGTCGTGATGTCGGTGAGGTGCGGGATGTTGGCGAGCGTCAGGGTCTCTTCGGTCAAGAGACACGCGGCCATCAGCGGCAGGGCCGCGTTCTTGGCGCCGAAGATCTCGATCTCGCCCTCGAGCGGGCGGCCGCCCCTGATGCGAATACTGTCCATGAACCGCCCCTGCGCCGGGGGCGCGGCGCCGCCGTGCGACCGCACATGCCCGGCGCGGCCGCCCCGTCCGCTTTCGCCGGCGCACCATAGGCGAGCGGCGCCGGGGGGACAAGCGGGGGCTGGTTGCACGCCCGCTGATCGCCAGCGGCCGCGCGGGCCCCTGTTGTGAGCTGGGCCGCCTGGTGTATCCTTCGACGTGAGCCGCGCCGGATCCGACGGGTAGCGCGACCGGCTTCCCGGAAGCGACGCGGCCAGGGGAGGCTGCCGATGGCCAAAACGACGGTTGGACGTCGTGGCGCACGCGGCACCGTTCGTGCCTGCTTCCGGGCGCCCGAGCCTGCACTCAGGCGCTGACGTGAACGACGCTCAGCCGGTTCTCGAGGCGCGGGGGATCGTCAAGCGGTTCGGCGGCGTGCTCGCGCTGCGCGGCGTCGACGCATCGCTGAACCGGGGCGAGATCGTGGCGCTCGTCGGGGACAACGGGGCCGGCAAGTCGACGCTCGTCAAGATCCTCTGCGGCGTCCACTACGCGGACCAGGGCGAGGTGCTGATCGAGGGGCAGCGCGTCAGCATCGACTCACCCAACCATGCCCTGCGGCTCGGCATCTCGACCGTGTTCCAGGATCTTGCCCTGGTCAACCAGCGCGACGTGGCCAACAACATGTTCCTGGGCCAGGAGCCGAGACGCTACATGTTCATGGTCGACCGTCAGCGCATGGTGCGCGAGGCGCGCGTGGCCATCGAGCGCCTGCGGGTCGGCCTGCCGGATGTGCGCTCCAAGGTCGGCTCGCTCTCGGGCGGTCAGCGCCAGGCTGTGGCCGTTGCGCGCGCCTGGCTCCAGGGCGGGATGATCACGCTGTTCGACGAGCCGACCGCAGCACTCGGCGTGCGCGAGGCCGCGCGCGTGATGGATCTCATCAGGACCATGCGCGAGGAGCAGCACGCGATCCTCCTCATCAGCCACAACCTGGAGACGGTGTTCGATCTCGCCGACCGGATCATCATCCTGCGGCACGGCACGAAGATCGCCGACCTCACCAAGGCGGAGACCAGCAAGCAGGACGTCGTGAGCCTCCTCACGTCGGGAACGGTGTAGCCGTGGCAACCCCGCCATCGATGGAAGACCAGGCGGCCGACGCCGTCTCGCGCGCGGCGGCGGAGGCGCGCTCGGCACAGCGTATCGAGACCATCCGCGGCGCTCTCCTCACGCGGCAAGTGGCGATGACCGTGGTTGCGATCGCCCTCTTCATCTTTTTCGCTTTTTCCGCCAATAACTTCGCGAGCTGGGGCAACATCGTCGACATCGTCCGCGCCTCGGCCTTCATCGGCATCGTCGCGGTGACGTGGACCTATCTCCTGATCGCCGGCGAGCTCGACCTGTCGGTTGGCTCGATCTACGGCTTCGGGACCATCATCATGGCGTGGCTGATCGCCTCCGGCGGCCTCGATCCGTGGATTGCCGCCGGCCTCACGCTGCTCTTCGGCGCCTCGGTGGGCGCCATCAACGGCGTCATCACCGTCTACGTCGGCGTGCGCGCCTTCGTGGTGACGCTCGGCATGCTGAGCGCCCTGCGCGGTGCCGCGCACTACATGTCGGGAAGCTTCCCCATCTCCTTTGCGCGCGGCGCCGAGTCGAGCCTCTACCCGCTCGGCGACTCAAGCCCGCTGGGCATTCCCGTCCAGGCCATCTGGTTCGTCGCCGTCGTCGTGGCGGGCATCGTCGTCCTTCGCTACACCCGGTTCGGCTACTGGCTGTTCGCGACCGGGGGCAACGAGCTCGCGGCGCGGGAGAGTGGCATCCCGACCCGGCGCATCAGGTTCGTGGCCTTCGTCCTCGTGGGGCTCTCGTGCGGGCTCATCGCCGTGCTGCAGGCGGCCTGGCTGAAGGCGGCAACGCCGACCACCGGCCTCGCCTTCGAGCTGCAGGTCATCGGCGCAGTGCTGATCGGCGGGACCGCGCTCACGGGCGGAGAAGGAAGCATCTACGGCACGCTGGTCGGGACCGCGATTTTGGGCATGGTGACCAACGGGCTGGTCCTCATGGGCTACCCGCCGGCCGCCAGCCTGCTCGCCGCGGGCCTCATCGTGGTGTTCGCGGGCGTCCTCGATGCCGCGATGCGGCGCGCGGGCGAACGGGCGGCGCAGGCAGCATTCGCGGCCGCCGCGACCGAGAGCGAAGAAGAGGAACCTCCAGCCAACGGGGGCCAATGACGACGGGTTTTGAGCGTCGAGAGTCGTGAACCGGCCGGATCAGCCGGCCACAAGGGAGGAGCAAGACCATGAGCGACAAAGAAAACAGGACTGACGAGGTGGAGGAGACGTCGCAGGACGGCATCAGCCGACGCGGGCTCCTCAAGGCGGGGATGATGGCCGCCGGTGGCGCGGCGGCTCTTAGCGGGGCATCGATGCCCTTCTTCTCGGGCGCGGCGAAGGCCGAGGTGGGACTCGGTCCGCCGCGCAAGATCATGTGGGTGACCCACAGCCAGGCGGAGTGGAACCTGCCGCTCGACGTCGGCTTCTCGGACTTCTGCGCACAGGCGGGCTGGGAATACCAGAAGATCGGGGTCCCCGGTGGCGCGTGGACCGTCGAGGACAACGTCAACGGCGTCAAGCTCGCCATCCAGGCGAAGCCGGACGTCCTGGTCGGCACCGTCATCGACCCCGCGATGGAAGCGATCTATGAGGAGGCCGAGGCGGCCGGGATTCTGATCCTCATCAACAACTCGCACATCCCCGATGTGCAGGCGCGTCACGTGAACTGGGGCTTCATCGGCGCCTCGGGCCACGCCCAGGGCCTGATCGTCGGACGCAAGCTGATCCCCGATCTGATCGCGCGGGGCCGCACCGGCGGCAAGCTTATGTTCGGCAACACCGAGCCCGGCCACGCGGTGCTCGAGGACCGCAGGCGTGGCGTCGCGGACGCCGCACAGGAGTTCAACGACAGCCAGGGCACCACCTTCGAGGTCGAGGAGTTCGCCGACTTCGCGCACGACATGGCGCAGTCGGTGCCGCTTTACTCGACCGTCATGCGTCGTCTGGGCGACGACCTCGCAGCGTTCACCGTCAGCGGCTACACCAGCATGGTCGCGGCGTTCCGCATGCTGGAGCAGGCCGGGGTCCCGCCGGGCGAAATCCCTGTCGCCGGTCCGGACATCGGACCCGACATCGTTGAGGGCATCGAGAAGGGTTACATCCCCTTCTCCGTCGGGCAGGAGCTCTACAATCAGGGCTATCTGCCCTGCGCGGTGGGCTGGGCCCGGCTCGAACGGGGCAACCTGCCGCCGATCATGAACACGGGCACGGCCGTCGTCACGCCGGAGAACCTCGAGCTCTTCAGCTGGCGCACTGAAGTCGCGTTCGCCCGCTCGGAGGAACTGGGCCTGAAGATATAGACCAGGCCTCGGCCGGCGGCGCCTCCGCCGCCGGCCGGCCCTTTACCCGGCGCCGCGCACGGCCCGATGCGCGGCGCCGGTCGCGTTCCGGCCCTTTGCTGCAGGCCGCCGGACGCCGAGAGCCGCCACGCCGCGATGGTCAGCGCCCGCTCCACGGTGCTAATTGAGGGCATGGCCCGGCCTGAGAGTTCCCCCGGCGGAATCCCGTGATGCGGCCCCTGGATTTCATATCCATCGGCCGCTCGTCGGTCGATCTCTACGGCGGCCAGGTCGGCGGCCGCCTGGAGGACATGCGGACGTTCAGCAAGTACATCGGCGGCTCGCCTACCAACACGGCGGCCGGCGCCGCACGGCTCGGCATGAAGTCGGCGGTGATCACGCGTGTCGGCGACGAGCACATGGGCCGCTTCATCCGCGAGCAGTTGCGGGCCGAAGGGGTCGACGTCCGCGGCGTCATCACCGACCCGGAACGCCTGACGGCGCTGGTGCTGCTGGGCATCCGCGACCAGGAGCAGTTCCCGCTCATCTTCTATCGCGAGAATTGCGCGGACATGGGGCTCACGCCCGAGGATATCGATCCCGACTTCATCGCCGAGACCCGCTGCGTGCTCGCATCCGGCACCCACGTCTCGAACCCGCAGACCGAAGCCGCGACGCTCAAGGCGGTCGATCTCGCGCGCGCAGGGGGCGCGAAGACGATCCTCGACGTCGACTACCGGCCCAATCTCTGGGGCCTCGCGGGGCACGGGGCGGGTGAGAGCCGCTTCATCGAATCGGGCGCCGTCACCGCGAAGCTGCAAGGGATCCTGGACCGTTTCGACGTGATCGTCGGCACCGAGGAGGAGTTCCACATCGCCGGTGGCGCGACCGAAACGCGCGAAGCGCTCGCCAACGTACGCGGTGTGACAGAGGCGACCCTGGTCTGCAAGCGAGGCGCTGCCGGGGCCACCGCGTTCGAGGGGCCGATCCCGGCGAGCCTCGACGAGGGGATCAGCGGCGAGACCTTCCAGGTCGAGGTGTTCAACGTGCTGGGCGCCGGCGACGGCTTCATGGCGGGCCTCCTGAAGGGGTGGCTCGGCGGCGAAGACTGGGCCGAGACGCTCCGCATCGCCAATGCGTGCGGTGCGCTCGCCGTCTCGCGCCACGGCTGCACGCCGTCCTACCCCAGCGCCATCGAGCTGAAGCACTTTCTGGACCACGGCCCGGCGACACCCGCCGTGCGCCACGATACGCGACTGGAGCAGATCCACTGGGCGACGAACCGGACCAAGGCATGGCCAAGCCTGCGCGTCTTCGCCTTCGATCACCGCACGCAGCTGAAAGAGATCGCGGCCGGTTGCGGCGCGGGGCAAGAACGCATCGGCCGTTTCAAGCGCCTCTGCCTGGATGCGGCGCTCAGGGTTGCGGACGGGGGCGAGGGCTACGGCGGCGTCCTCTGTGACGGCGACTTGGGGCGCGACGCGCTCTATACGGCGGCGGGGACGGGCCTCTGGATCGGGCGCCCGGTCGAGAAGCCGGGATCGCGGCCGCTGGAGGTCGAGCTCGGCGACGACTTCGGCTCAGGCCTGGCGGAATGGCCGTCGGAGCACGTGGTGAAGGCGCTCTGCTTCTATCGCCCCGACGATCTCGCCGACCTTCGCTCCCGCCAAGAGACCACGGTCAAGCGGCTGGCCGAAGCGGCCCGCGCCAATAATCTGGACTTCCTGTTGGAGATCGTCTCGTCGAAGTTCGGGCCGACCGACGAGGCGATGACCGCCGCCATCGTCGAGCGCTTCTATGCCATCGGCGTCTACCCCGACTGGTGGAAGCTGGAGCCGATGCTCTCCGATGCTGCCTGGCGTTCGACCTGCGACGCCATCGATACCCACGACCCCCATTGCCGGGGCATACTGGTGCTCGGCCTGGACGCGCCGGCCGACGAGTTGCACGCGAGCTTCCGGGTCGCGGCCCGGCACGACCTGGTGAAGGGGTTCGCCATCGGCCGCACCATCTTCGCCGATGTCGCCCGGGGCTGGATGGCCGGCACCATGAGCGACGGCGAGGCGACGACGCGAATGGCCGACAACTTCGCCGGGCTGTGCGCGGCCTGGGACGAGGCCCGCGCACGATAGGAAACGAGGAGACCGGAACGTGAGCGACCTTCTGCGGAGGCCTTCGGGCTCGACAGGCAAGATCATCGACATCACGCCCGAAGACGCCGGCTGGCGCTACGTCGGCTTCGCCGTCTATGCGCTCAGGGCCGGGGAGACCGCCGGCGAGGAGACCGGCGATCGCGAGGCGATCCTGGTCATGGTCGAGGGCAAGGCCCATCTGGCGACGCCCGAGGTCGACTTCGGCCTCCAGGGCGCGCGCATGAGCGTCTTCGAGCGCGTGAAGCCCCATGCCGTCTACGTTCCCAACGGGACCTCCTGGTCGGCGCGTGCCGAGACGGACTGCACAATCGCGGTCTGCTCGGCGCCGGGAACGGGCGGCCATGCCGCCGCCGCCATCGACCCGGACACGATCCCGCTGCTGGAGCGCGGCAAGGGCGCCAACACGCGCTACATCCACCCCATCGCCATGGATGACGCCGATGTTGCCGACAGCCTGCTGATCACCGAGGTGTATACGCCCCAGGGCCACTGGTCGAGCTATCCGCCGCACCGCCACGATGCCGACGAAGGCGAGGAGATGACCTACCTGGAGGAGACCTATTACCACCGCATCGATCCGCCCCAGGGTTTTGGCGTCCAGCGGGTCTTCACCGAGGACGGCGAGCTGGACGAGACCATGGCGATCTCCGACGGCGACACCGTCATCGTGCCGCGCGGCCACCACCCCTGCGGCGCGCCCTACGGCTACGACATGTACTACCTGAACGTCATGGCCGGCCCGAAGCGCCAGTGGCGCTTCCGAAACCATCCCGACCACGACTGGATCATCGAGCGCGACTCAGGCTCGTGACGATGGTCTGAAACGCGGGCAATTGACCCGTTCGACAAGTTTCCTTTCAAGTGCACGGCGCTCCCACCACGTCATGGCTGGCCCCCGGATCAAGTCCGGGGGTGACCCGGCCATCCACGTTCTTGCTGGCTTGAGACCGATTTGGCTGAACGAGATGCCCGGATCAAGTCCACTGCTGTCCGGTTTAGGAAGGGTAGACAAGGTGCATGGCTTGGATTCAACTTGGTTTTTGCAAGACCTGTTGAATCGAAGCTCGAAGTGGAGCCCAAGCCATGCCCTACCAGGATACGGTTTTCGGCGGTTTGATGAAGGCGTTTCCGCGTTGGCGTTTCGACAGGCTGGTGGAGCGTCATCGGGCGGACTATCGGGTCCGGCGGCTCTCGTCGTGGAGCCAGCTCCAGGCGATGGTGTTCTGTCAGCTCTCGGGCTCGCGCTCGCTGCGCGAGGTGGTCGGTGCGCTGGAACGCTTTCCGAAGAGCCGCGCCCATCTGGGAATGCAGCCGGTGCGCCGCTCCACGCTGGCAGATGCCAACCGGGTGCGTCCGGCAGCCCTGTTCGAAGACGTGCTGGAGGCCCTGGTCAGGGAGTTGGGCCGTTCTTCGGGCCGGCGCGAGCGGGAGATGCTGCGGCTCGTCGACGCGACCCGGGTTATGGTCGGCAAGCGGATCGAGAGTTGGGAGGCCGACGGTGCCGTCAAGCTGCACGTGGTCTACGACCCGGGCGCGGACGCGCCAGTCTGCTTCGCCGTGACCTCGGTCAGAATGAACGACATCACGCCGGCCAAGCGCTTCCCCATCGAGCCCGGCGCCACCTATGTTTTCGACAAGGGCTACTACGACTTCGGCTTCTGGGCAGCGCTCGATGCCGAGGGCTGCCGCTTCGTCACCCGCCTGAAGAAGAACTCGCCGACGCGCTTGATCGAGACCCGCGCGGTCGACCCGGAGGGGCCGGTTCTGGCCGACCGTGTCGCCTTCCTGTCGGAGCGCCTGGCATCCAGCCGCAAGAACCCCTTCGACAAGCCGGTGCGGCTGATCGACGTGCGCATCGACAGCGGCAGGGTGATCACGCTGCTCAGCAACGACCTCGATGCGCCGGCCGCAGAGATCGCGGCGCTCTACAAGCAGCGCTGGCAGGTCGAGCTCTTCTTCAAGTGGGTCAAGCAGAACCTGAAGATCCGGCACTTCCTGGGCGCCAGCGAGAATGCGGTGCGCATCCAGATCGTCACCGCGCTGATCGCCTATCTGCTGCTGCGGCTCGCGCAGGTTGGAACCGGAACCGAAATCGGCCTCCAGGCCATTGCCCGCCTCGTCGCCAAGACGACCTTCCAGCGCCGCGCCCTCACCGACCTCTTCGAACCGCCCCCGGACAACCCAGAACCCCATGACCAACTCCAAATCCCCTTCGCCAAAATCTAAACCGGACAGCAGTGCATCAAGTCCGGGCATGACGAGAGCATTTGCAGGGTCAAGGAGACTGCACAGCCAACCCAAACTCACCCGAACCTAATGGAGCTGGCCTCCAGGGGCGGGTCAGATCGCTTGAGGCGTGAAGTCGCTCGGCTCGGACGGCATGACGTCTTTCAGAAGCGCCACCGATTTTTCGAGACCCTCCAGCGAGTTGAGCAGCACGTCCTCGTGCTCGATCGAGAGCCAGCCGTCGTAGCCTGCCATCGTCAGGCGATAGCAGAACTGGCGCCACCACTCTTCGCCGTGCCCGAACCCGAGCGTGATGTAGGACCAGCTGCGGGCGGGGATGTCCATCAGGCTGCCGTTCTCCAGCAGCGACGTCGTCGCCTGCACTGGTGCGTTGAGCAGCGTGTCCTTGGCGTGAACGTGGTAGACGGCCTCGCCCAGCGCCTCGGCGGCGACCAGCGGGTCTGCGCCCATCCAGAACAGGTGCGAGGGGTCGAGGTTTGCACCGACCACCGGCCCCACCTCCGCGCGCAGCTTCAGCAGAGACGGGACGTTGTAGACGCACTGGCTGCCATGCAGCTCAAGCGCGATCCGCTCAACGCCGCTCTCCTTGGCCAGCGCTGCGATCTCGGTCCAGTAGGGGAACAGCACGTCCTCCCACTGGTAGCGCAGAATCTCCTGGGTCTCCGGCGGCCAGGAGGCGACGACCCAGTTCGGCATGGTGTCGCCGGCGCACCCTGCGGGCAGGCCCGACATGGTGCACACGGTGCTGACGCCCATCTCGCCCGCGACGCGGATCGTGTCCTTCAGGCACGCGCTCTGCTCCGGCTGCGTCGGATGCACCGGGTTGCCGTTGGCGTTGAGGGAGATGAGCTCGAGCCCGCGCACCTCGAACGCCGCAAGGAATTCTTGGCGCGCCGCCGGGCTCTGCTTCATCACCGCGAGGTCGAAGTGCGGCGCGGTCGACCAGCCGCCGGTGTTCACCTCGATGCCGGAGACGCCGAGCCCCGCGGCCGTGTCCAGGAGCTCCTCCAACGGCATCCCGCCGAGGCTGTCGGAGACGAAACCTAGCTTCATTGTCCGTGACTCCTATGTCAGCTCACATCGGTGCGGCCGGCAGCCGCCCCGAAACGACACCGGCCCCCGGCAGCAGCCGGGGGCCGGTCACTCTCGTCAAAGAGCGGTGGCTACTGGGCCAGGCAAGTGTCGTGGTTCTCGTTGTTGCAGACGTCGAGACCGGTATAGATCGGGTCGTCGACCTGCTTGCCCTCGACGATATCCTTCATGATGTGCATGGCCATGTAGCCCATCTCGAAGGGGCGCTGACCGACGTTGCCGTTGGCCAGACCCTCGGCCAGCTGCTCCATCTGCATCGGCAGCGTGTCGGCGACGACGATGGTGAGCGAACCGTCGTTGAGGCGGTCCATGTAGGGCTCCACAGCCTGACGATAGGCGTTGTCGTACCACTGGGTGAAGGCGCCGGTGGAGAGAAACACCGTCAGGTCCGGATTGGCGGCCAGGATATCGGTCATGCCGTTCACGGCGACGTTGCCGTCGTCATTCGTGATCAGCGGACAGCCGGAAATCTCGGTCCAGCCACCCTCGCCGCTGAGAGCCATGCCCGGAGGCGTGCCAGTGTCGGCACCGGCCAGCGTGTCGCGCGCACCCTTCAGGCGCTCGTTGTGATTGGCTGCCGCCGCGCCGCCGGTCTGCAGGCAGATCGTGCCGCCGTCGGCATGGCGCGCCATGGCGAGCTTGGCGAGGTTGACGCCGATGTCATAGTTGTAGGTGCCCACATACGTGGTGCGGAGGCCGGCATCCTCGGGCAGCAGGTCCGAATCCCAGGTCATCACCGCAATTCCGGCCTCTTGTGCGGCCCTCAACGCCTTGGCCATTGCCGGCGCGTTGGACGGTGCAACTGCGATGCCGTCGACACCCTTGGAGATGAGATCCTGAACGATCTGGATCTGCTCCATCTCGGTATGCTCGCCGGGGCCGATGTATTCGCAGGTCACGTCCGCGAGCTCTTCCTGAGCCTTGTAGCAGCCGTCACGGGCCAGATCGAAAAACGGATTGTTCATCGCCTTCGGCACCAGCGCGAAGGTGTAGTCCGCCGCCTGGGCGATGCCCGGAACAACGAACGCCGCAACCGCAGCGGCAAGCACAAGCTTCTTCATAGCGTGTCTCCCATCATTTCGAGATTGTGGGGCGGCGTCAGTTCCGCCTCCGGTTTCGGATCTGCTCCAGAAGGACGGCCAGGATCAAAAACAGGCCGACGAAGAACTGTTGCCACAAAGCGTCGATGCCCGCAAGGAGCAGCGAGTTGCGGATGAGCTCCATCAGCCCGGCCCCGATAGGCGCGCCGATGGCGTAGACGACCCCGCCCAGCAGGTTGGCGCCGCCGATGACCGAAGCGGCGATCACGTTGAGCTCGTAGGTCAGGCCGAGGGCGTTGGTCACCGAGCCGAACCAGCCCACCATCAGGAAGGCCGCAAGGCCCGCGCAGAGCGAGCTGACCATGTAGACGGAGACCGTAACGCGCTCCACGGGGATGCCCGAGAGCTTCGCGGCCTGCGCGTTGCCGCCGATGGCGATCACCCAGCGGCCCCAGGTCGAATAGCGCCAGACCCACGAGAAGATGATGGTGAGGAAAATCAGCACCCAGACTGGATTCGGCACGCCGATGACGCTCGAGCCGCCGATCCACTCGAACAGGTCCTGATCCGGCCCGAAATTGTAGATCATCTTGTTGTTGGAGACGACCATGGCGATCGACCGCGCCATCGCCAGCATGCCTAAGGTCACGACGAAGGGTGCTAATCGCAGGTAGGCGATGAGCACGCCGTTCACGAAGCCGACGAGCGCCGCCGTGCCCATGCAGGCCACGAATCCAAGGATGATCCCATTGCCCGACTGCATCACCAGGCCCGCGACGATGCCCGTGAGCCCCATCAGCGAGCCCACCGACAGATCGATGCCTGCCGTGCAGATCACCGCAGACATGCCGAGCGCCATAATTCCGAAGAACGCGAAATTGCGGGTGATGTTGAAAAGATTTCGCTCGGTCATGAACACGTCCGAGACAAAGGACATGGCCACCACGATCACGCAGATGGAGACAAGCACCCAGAAGGGCTGCGTGCGGAGCGCAGCCTGAAATCCGGTTAACTCCTGCCTCTGCGTAACGCTTTCGTCGATTTCAGCGAAGGATCTGCGGTCGGAATCGGTCATGCCTGCTCGATCGCCCCCGTTATCAGTCCCGTGACTTCCTCGGGGCTCGTATCCTTGATCGCCTTGTCCGAGACCTTCCTGCCGCGCCGTAGCACGGCGACCCGGTCGCACACCGCGAACACGTCCGGCATTCTGTGCGAGACCAGGACGACGGCGTGGCTGGTTTCCTTCAGGCGTTCGATCAGCGCCAGGACCTCCGCGACCTGGCGCACCGAAATCGCCGCCGTCGGCTCATCCATCAGCACCAGCTTGGGGTCCGAGAGGCGGGTGCGCGCGATCGCGACCGCCTGGCGCTGCCCGCCCGACATCTGGCGCACGAGGTCCCGCGGCCGGGTTTCGGACTTGAGCTCGGTGAACAGCTGGCCCGCGCGCCGGAACATGGCCTGATGGTCGAGATAGCGGAAGGGCCCGAGCCGCTTCTTTTGCTCGCGGCCCAGGTACACGTTCGCGGCGGCCGTGAGGTTGTCGCAGAGCGCGAGGTCCTGATAGACGATCTCGATCCCGTGCTCGCGGGCATCGATGGGCTTGTGGAAGTGGACTTCCTCCCCTTCGATCCGGATCGCACCCGCGGTCGGCGGGTAATTGCCGGCGACGATCTTCATCAGCGTCGACTTGCCCGCGCCATTGTCGCCCATGAGCCCCACCGCCTCGCCCACCGAGACGTCGAGATCGACATCCTGCAGGGCCTGAATCGCCCCAAAACTCTTCGTGATGCCCTCGAGTTCGAGCAGGCTCACTCTCGGCTCTCCCCTCCTTCAGCGCGCCGGGCGGCGGCGACGCGGCCGGCGCCCTTCCGAGCGTGACTTAAGCGTTTTGCGCCGCGCGTTGCAACCGTCGTCCCCGAAGGGTGCCGGGCATCCTCCTTGCCGGTGTGGCGAAGCAGCCCCTGCCGCGTCTTGCCCGGCATGCGCTAAGCCACGAAGGCGACCTCGGGCGGCGCACCCTCGGGACAGCGGGTCGTCATCCATGGTCGCCAACGCGCAACTAGGTTGGGCGGATGAGCGTTCGCCCGCCTCGTTTGCGGACCGCAGGAGTACTCAAGTTCACGGGTGCGCAACAGTGTCTCCCGGGTAAGGGTCGACCCACGGGCTTGGTCTCGCGCGCATCACCGGCCCACCCAAGGCGGGTCCCTGAAATTATCCCACGTCGCACCGATGCCGGCGTCGACCGGGATGGCGGCGCCTGTAATTCCGGTCGCGAGCGGGGAGGCGACGTAGGCGATCGCCGACGCGATATCGCGGGAGGTGAGGACGCGCCCGAGCGGGTGGCGCTCGGCATAGGCCCGAAGCACCTCATCGCCGTTGGGAATGGTCGCAAGACGACCCTCCAGCAACGGCGTGAAGGTGACGCTCGGGCAGACGCAGTTCACCGTGATTCCGTCCCGCGCCAGATCGAGCGCAGCGGCACGCGCCAGGTTCAGCAGCGCCCCCTTGGATGTGCAGTAGGAGAACATGCCGTGCTCGGCCTGCAGCCCGTCGAGGCTGGAGAGCAGCACGATGGCGCCGGTGCGGCGGGGGCGCATGTGGCGCGCGGCCTCGCGTGTGACAAGGAAGGAGCCCCGTACATTGACGCCCATGACGTGCTCGAAATCCTCGACGGGGGTATCGAACACGGGGCCGCCCTCGCCGAGCACGCCGGCGCAGGCGATGGCCGCGTCGATCTCGCCCAGCGCGCGGCGCGTCTCTGCAAAGGCATCGACGACGGTCTGCTCGTCGCCGGTGTCCCCTTCGATGGCGAGCGCGCGGCGGCCGATTTTCTCGATGCGCTCGGCAGCGGCCGCCGCCGCGCCCGGCGTCCAGTCGAGCACCGCGACATCGGCGCCCAGATCGGCCAACGTAAGTGCCGTCTCCAGACCGATGCCGGAACCGCCGCCGGTGACGAACGCGGTCCTGCCGCGGTAGTCGAGGCCGGGATGTCTCGTTCGCTCTGTCATCGCTCCCCGTCCATACTGATGATGCCGTGATGGGTCGATCCGCCGCCGCCGGGCACGTGCAGGCGCCACAGTTGGCCGTTGTAGTTGGGCTCCGTGCTCACGGCGAGCACGCCGGCATCGGTCACCCACATGGTCTCGCCATCGAAGACGCAGTTCGTCGGCGCCCCGCCGCAGGCGATGAAGCCGTCGACCGTGCCGTCGGGCTGGAGCACGTGCATGCCGCCGGCGACGAGGTCGGTCACGTAGAGGCGGCCATCGGCGCCGACGCTCATGCCGTCGGGAATGGGGTTGTCGCCCGGCAGGCGGCCGAGGTCCTCCTTGCTTCCGTCGGGCCGCAGGCGGCCGACGTGGCCGGTGTAGGATTCGTCCCAAACGATGGAGCCGTCGGCCTCGACGGCGACCCCGTTGGGGAAGACGGGTTCGGGAAAGTCGACGAGGAGGCCGGTGCTGCCGTCCGGCGCAATGGCGAAGATGTAGCTCGGGTCCGGATCGTCCGGGTTGTAGGTGCCGGGATCGGTGAAGATCAGCCGCCCGTCGGCATGGAAGACCAGGTCGTTAGGGCCGTTCAACGAAATATCCGCAATCTCCGTGACCAGGGTCTCGGCCGTGCCGCCTTCGCGCACGCGTTGGATCGAGGGCGCGGTCATCTCCGCCGCGCGCCACGGGCCCACGGTGCCGCCGTTCTGGCAGACGTAAAGCGCGCCGTCGCTTCCGAGAACGCAGGCGTTGGGCGCGCCCGCGGTGTAGGCGAAGCGGCGCATCTCGCCGCCCGCACCCACCACCGTGAGCTGGCTGCGGTAGCTCTCGACGAAGACCACGCTGCCGTCGGGTCTGACGGTCGGCCCCTCCGGCCAGCCGAGGCCGGAGGCCACGAGTTCGGGCGCATCTCCAACATTCATTTCACGGCTCCTGCGGTCAGTCCGCGCACGATATAGCGCTGCACGAAGAGCGAGAAGATCAGGATCGGAACGACCGTCACCACGCCCACCGCCGCGGCGATGTTCCAGTCGATCGGCCGCTGCGCGCTGACCAGCGTGGCAGCGCCGAGCGCGATGGTCTGAAACTCTCGCGAGTCGATGACGTAGAGCGCCACCAGAAACTCGTTCCAGATGAAGATCGCGCCGAACAGCGACGCGGTCACCAGTCCGGGCCGTACCATGGGCAGCATCACGCGCCACAGAACTTCGAAGCGGGTGCAGCCGTCCATGATCGCCGCGTCGTCGATCTCCTGCGGGATCTCGTCGAAGAACCCGATCATGATCCAGACCACCAGCGGCAGAGAAAACGCGATGTAGGGCAGGATCAGCCCGAAGTAGCTGTCGTGCGTGCCCACCCACTGCATCATCAGGAAGAGCGGGATCGCGATCGCGACCGGCGGCATGAAGCGCATGCTCAGGATCGTGAACGCGAGGTTCTCGTTGCCGCGAAAGCGGAAGCGCGAGAACGCGTAGGCCGCCGGCGTCGCGATCACGAGCACCAGCACCGTGGTGGCGCCCACCACGATGATCGAGTTGACGGTGAACTCCAGCATGCCCTGGCTGAAGAGCACTTCGTTGTAGTTCTTGGTGATCCGGGCCCACTTGAAATCCAGGGTCGGTGGCACTTGCGCCAGAATCTCGATGCGTTTCTTGGTCGACAGCACTCCCAGATAGACGATGGGCGCGATGCCGGCGAGCCCCAGCATGATCAGCACGAGATAGGCGAACGCCCTGCCGATCTTGCGCTTCATTTGGCGTACCCCGGCCGGATCTGGACGAAGCGGAGCAGGACGATGGTGCCCACCGCAAGGATCAGCAGCATCATGTACGAAACCGCCGCGGCGTAGCCGTAGTTCTGCCACTGGAAGCCGTTCTGGAACGAGAAGAAGCTCAGCGTCGTCGTGCTTCGTGCCGGTCCGCCGTAGCTCAACCCGAAGATCAGGTCGAAGGAACGAAACGAATCAACCGCGCGGAAGACCGCAGCAAAAATGATCGCCGGCATGAGGAGCGGCAACGTGACGAAGCGGAAGGTGGCGAGCGGCTTGGCGCCGTCGGCGATGGCCGCCTCGAAGACCTCCTGCGGCAACGCCTGCAGGCGCGCGTACACGATGATGAAGACGAACGGCGTCCACTGCCAGGACTCGACGAGGATGAGCGTCGGCATGGCCATCTCGATCGAGCCGAACCAGTTCGGCGGCTCCAGGCCCACCGCCTCGATGCACCAATTGACGAGTCCCCAGTCCGGGTTGAGCAGGGCCCTCCACATCACGCCCACGACAATTGGCGTGATCAGCATGGGCAGCACCAGGATGCCGCGCACCAGCCACGCGCCCCTGAGGTGCAGATTGAAGAACATCGCAAGGGCGACCCCGAGCACGATTTGGATCGCCAGCGAGGCGCTCACCATGACCGCGCTGTTCTTGGTCGCGTTCCAGAAATGCGGGTCGCGCAGCAGGTCGCCGTAATTCCTGAGGCCGACCCAGTCTCCGGTGCCTGCCGCGGCGGTCAGGTCCGTGAACGAGAGCCGCAGGCTGTAGAAGAGCGGAAAGATCGCGAACGCCGCGAGATAAAGCAGGGTCGGCGCGAGGAGCAGCCATACGACTGTCCCCGGCCGATCCAGCTTGCCCAGCTTGGTGCCGAGACGCTCGCGACTGGCGGGAGTCATCCCGCGATCGAGTTACGCGCGGTGACGGTCTCTCTTCGGCCTATGCGAGGTGGCCCGCCTTGCGCAGAACATCCTCCCACTGGGCCTGCACGTTGTCGCACGCGGACTTGGCGTCCTGCGCGCCGATGAGCGCCGCGTTGAACTCGACGTTCATCATGGCGTTCATCTGGAAGAACTCCGGAATCCGCGAGGTCGGGATGGTTACCGCGTTCTCGATCGCCGCCAGCGAGTGCTCCAGATAGGGGAACGTCTCGAGCAGCTCCGGATCCTTGAACGCCGAGGTCCGGTTTGCATCGATGTTGTAGGCCTCGATCGAGTAGCGGTTGATCCGCTTGTTGGTGATCCAGGTCAGCGCCCGCCAGGCGGCGTTCCTCTTGGCGGGATCGACGTTCGCGGGAATGCCGACCCCCCAGCCGCCCTGAATCGCCCTGGGCACCTGCCCCGGCCCGGCCGGTACGTGCGCGGTCCCGGTCACGTCGGCGACCAGCGAGTTCTCCTCGTTGAGGACCGGCCCCGCAATGGTCGACCAGAAGATCATCTGCGCGATCTTTCCGGTGGAGAAGCCGTCCACGTTCTCGGCGAAGCCGTATTGCGTCACGTTCTTCGGCGCGTAAGGCAGGGAATCGATGAGCATCTGCAGCGCGTTGATCCCCTCCGCCGAGTTGATCTGCGGCGTGAAGTTCTTCTCATTGGGGTTGCCGCTCATCAGGCTGCCGCCGGTGGTGATGAAGCGCGTGTACCAGTCCACCGTGGCGAGCGAGAAATCGTTGGCGCCGATGAAGCTGCATCCGGCCACGTCGTCGCTGTGCAACGCCTGGGCGGCTGCCATGAACTCGTCCCAGGTCGAGGCGGGCTGGAGCCCGGCCTCCTCGAACAGATCCTTGCGGTAGAAGTAAATGCACGAGCCGGAGTGCAGGCCCGGAATGCCGTAGACGTCCGTGCCCTGGCCGACCGTTCCCGAAGCCATGTCGTAGTAGCCGACATTTCTCATCGCAGCGGGAATGAAGTCGCCGAAATCCCAGTCGGGCGGCGTCTCGCTCGGGTCGTCGATCAGATCGTTGAGTTGCGAGAAGTAGCCGCCGCCCACTTGCTGCGTGGTCAGGAATCCCAGGTACATGATGATCTCGAACGCCGACTGCTCGCCCGTCAGGTTCTGCAGCGTCTTCTCGATCAACGGGCCGAGGGCGGGCGCCGAGACCACCAGGTCGATTCCCGTCTCCTCCCTCATTTCGGGCAGAAGGTCATTGAGCGCGCGGTGATCGTTCTCGTCGCCGGTCATGAGGATGTTGATCTCGGTCCCGGCGTATTTCATCGGGTCGTAGTCGGCAGCGAACGCTTGCCGTGCGCCCAAGAGGCCCGGAAGCGCCGCGGCCGTGACACCGGCCGCACCTGCGCCCTTGATGACTTGACGGCGATTCACCCCGCCGAGGATGCCTTTGCCCGGCTCGCCCTTGCGTCCGGACTCGTTCTTGCGACCCATTGTGTCTCCTCCCAATTCTTGCTGCCGGCGCTTATGCGCCAATCACGGGCAAAACTATCACCGAAGTCATAGGGGGGGCCAGCGGCCCGCCGAGCACGAGGCTCGGCGATGGGGGCGGATTACGCGGTCAGGTAGCCGTCGTCGCACATGATGGTGTGGCCGGTCACCAGCTCCGACGCGTCGCTCGCGAGGAAGATCGCGGCCCCGATCAGCTCGCGCGGCAGTCCCAACCGTGGCCGGACCATGCGGGCCTTGATGAAATCGGCGGTGAGCGAGGTGGTCTGAGCCGCCTTGCGGGTCATCGGGGATTCCATCAGCGTCGGGCCGATGCCGTTGACGCGGACGCCCCGCTCGCGCCACTCCAATGCGAGGACCTTGGTCACCTGGGCGACCCCGCCCTTGGACGCGATGTAGGCGCTCGAGAGCGGATAGGCGATGAAGGAGCCGATCGACGCCATGTTGACGATGCTGCCCTTGCCTTGCTCCAGCATGACATTGCCGAAGGCCTGACAGCAGAGGTACGTGCCCTTCAGGTTCAGCTCGATGATGTGGTCGAAGCGCTCCTCGGGGAACTCTTCGGCCGGGCTGCGATGGGCGGCGCCTGCGCTGTTGACGAGGATGTCGACGCGCCCGTGCTCGCGCCGCACCGCCTCCGCCACCTCGAAGCACTGGCTGCGCTTGGTGACATCGAGGGGCACCGCGACGGCGGTCCCACCCTGCTCATCAACGGTCGCCACGGTCTCGGCCGCGCCCGCTTCGTCGATGTCGGCGACGACGACCGTGACGCCGCATTGCGCGTAGCCGATGGCGATGGCCCGGCCGAGACCGCTGCCGCCGCCCGTGATCACGGCCACCCGGCCGGAGAGGTCGAAGATGTCGCGCGCGTAGCCGAGCGGGACGTTATCCGAGGACATCGGCTCCTCCGGAAAGTGTATGGGTTGGGGCAATCGAGCGGCGTCCCGCCATGGTTCTCCGTCGGCGGGCGGTACCCATTGCGCCCGAAAGCCTGTATCAAACTGTGGATAGGCGACGGTAGTGGGGTGCACCGGTGCGGTCAACGTGCCGGCGAGCGCCAATGCTGGGTAGGGATTCCCGATGGGCGCGATCGGTCTGAGCGGGATCAGGAAGGTCTTCCCGGACGGCACGGTGGCCGTCAACGACGTGGACCTCGAAATCGACGACGGCGAGTTCGTCGTGTTCGTCGGCCCCTCGGGGTGCGGCAAGACTACCCTGCTGCGGCTGATCTCCGGGCTCGAGACCATGACCGCCGGCGAGATTCGCTTCGACGGTCAGGTCATCAACGAGGTCTCGGCGCGCGAGCGAAACATGGCCATGGTCTTTCAGAACTACGCGCTCTACCCGCACATGACCGTGCGCCAGAACATCGCCTTCGCCCTGCGCGTACGCAAATTCCGCCCGGCCGAAATCGCGGAGCGGGTAAAGGAGGCGGCGCGCATCCTCGACCTCGACCAGCTTCTCGACCGCAAGCCCAAGCAACTCTCTGGCGGCCAGCGGCAGAGGGTGGCCATGGGGCGGGCGATCGTGCGCCATCCGGGCGCCTTTCTGCTCGACGAGCCTCTCTCCAACCTGGACGCCAAATTGCGGGTGCAGTTGCGCACCGAGCTGCGGCGCCTCCACGAACGCCTCGGCGTGACCACGATTCACGTCACCCACGATCAGGTCGAGGCGATGACGCTCGGCGATCGCGTCGCCATATTCTCGGAAGGCTCGCTCCAGCAGTACGACACGCCACAGGCGCTCTACCGCCAGCCGGCCAACATCTTCGTGGCCGGCTTCATCGGCAGCCCGGCGATGAACTTCGTCGAAGCGGAGCTCACCGGGAGCGCTGCGGAGGCCAAGGCTTCGATGGGTGGCAGCGAGATCGTGCTTGGCCCGCTGTCGCTCGGCGACGGGGCCGGACCCGGTGATCGAGTGCTATTGGGGATTCGGCCGGAGCACCTGGGGTGGCGACGCAGCGAGGATGGTGCTTCGGGTCTCCTGCAGGCCCGCGTCGAGCTCGTCGAGCATATCGAGCCCGAGGCCTACGTCTCTGTATCCCTGTTGGACCCGGCCATCGTCGTCCGCAAAGCCGACGAATTCGTCGGCAGCAGCCAGGAAGACACGGCCGTGCTGGCACATGACGATGCTCGGTTCCTGACCTTGCGGGTGTCGGCGGACGACGTTCCCGCGCGTGGCGAAGTCATCGACCTCGTCACGAACGGCGATCGCATCCGCCTGTTCGACCTTGCGACCGGCAACAGCCTTGGGCACAGGCACAATCTGCAAGGCCAGCAACGAGAACGGACCTGATCGGCCCGGCTTCGCAACTGCTCGGCCTTGCAGGGGTCGGCACAATCGCGGATCTGGCGCCGAGCGGTGACGGCGGGAGGATCACAGGACCGGACATGGCCCGCCTTCTCAATCCGCAGTCGAATACCGGAACCGTCGTTGACCTGTTGTCAGGCGCGGGCCCTTTGGGCCGGACACCCTCGGGCGGCCGATTTGACCGGTGTGCGGTCCCCGCGCGTGTTGCGAAATCGCGTTTCAAATAGAGGCGTGTGCGCTGTCACGCATCCCTTGGTGATCAAGGGCTCCAGCTGATCCGAGATTTTTCTTACCCCGGCGGCTTCGCAGACATCTGCGGCCCTGAGATCGGCGGATAGGGCGGATCGAGGATTTCCACCCCATAGCCGACGACGCTCCCAGGCTCACTTCCGGCCCCGTCGCGTCGTCCCGCCCGAATCGGATAGAAGGTGTCGCCATCGGGCCAGAGGCCCTCGTTCCATCCACCAGCCCTGGTAGGGAGAACGTGATGGCGACAACGGAGAAGCTACCCTTTTCCTGGCAGGCTGTCGAAGGCCTGCCGGACCTGGATCGCCTGCGTCTGGTGCTCGACACCCTGCCCGACGAGGAGATCGTGGCTGCGCTTGAGGCCGGGCGAGGTCGCGGGCGCAACGACTACCCGGTGCGGTCGATGTGGCGTGCGCTGATCGCGGGCGTGGTGTTCCAGCACGCCTCGATCCAGTCGCTGCTGCGGGAGATGGGCCGCAACCCGGCGCTCCTGGAACTCTGCGGGTTCGACCCGCTGCCTTTCCAGAGCGCGCCCGTGTTGGAGCTTCGCGCAGGTACGAAGGAGCCACCATGCGCGGTGGCGCATCCGGCGCAGGTCCGCTCGACGGTGCCCAGCCACTGGAACTTCTCGCGCTTCCTGCGGCGCGTCGTGCTGCTTGAGAACGAGTGCAGCCTGGTGTCCGCAATGGTCGAGAGCCTGCGCGCGTCGCTCTTCGAAGAGCTGCCCGACTTCGGCCGCCATCTCGGCTACGACGGCAAGGCGATCGAGAGCCACTCGACGGGCCGGGTTGCCGAGGACAAGGGGAAGACCTCCGACCCCGACGCCGACTGGGGCAAGCATGAGACGAGCGGGGTGAACGCCAAGACCGGCGCGATCTGGAAGAAGGTGAAATCATGGTTCGGCTACGGCCTCCACCTGATCGCCGACACCCACTACGAGGTCCCGGTGGCCTTCGAGGTGACGCGGGCGTCGGACTCGGAGGTCAAGATGCTCCCCAAGATGCTGGAGAACCTGTTCGCAAGAGCGCCGGAAATGGTGGAGCGCTGCGACGACTTCAGCGCCGACCGCGGTCTCGACAACGCTCCCCAGAAGAAGTTGCTCTGGGATAAGTGGGCCATTCGGCCGCTGGTCGACACGCGCTTGATGTGGAAGGCCGAGAAGGAGGAGCCGGGCTATGATCCGACGAAGCCGATCACGCGGGCGCTGTTCCCCAACCGCGCCGACGTCGTCGTTCACGACGAGCGCGGCCGCGTGTCCTGCATCTGCCCCCAGACCGGCGAGGTCCGCGCCATGGCCTTCCAGGGCTTCGAGGCCGAGCGCGGCCTCTGCGGCACGCTGAAATACCGCTGCCCGGCGGCGGCCTTCGGCTTCGACTGTGCAGGCAGCAAGGCGTGCCACCGGGCGGGCGGGGTGGAGCCCGGCGAGTACGGCCGCATCGTGCGCATCGATCTCGACAAGAACGACCGGCGCGTCTTCACCCCGACGCCCTGGGGCAGCCCGTCCTGGCGGCGCGGCTACAACCGGCGCTCTGCGATAGAGAGGATCAACAGCCGCCTCGACAACAGCTTCAACTTCGAGACCCACTACATCCGCGGGCTCGCTAAGATGAAGACCCGTGTCGGGCTGGCGCTGGTGGTGATGATGGCGCTGGCCCTTGCGCAGGTGCGGGCCGGCCACGCGGAGCGGATGCGCTCGCTGGTCGGCGCGGTGCCGTACCTCGACACCGGCTGACCGGTTGTCCCACCTCCGACATCGCCGCTCGACCAAGCCGCCTGCCGGCGGATGGCAGACCGCGGCCATCCATGTCACGATGTTCCCGTAGCGTTCCGATCTCGCGTCTAATCGCTGCATTCTGCTCACCCGGCGGGGATCAGGCAGTCGATATCCGGCCGCCAAAGATCAGCGTCACGATGTCGAAATACGCCACAGCGCACATTCCTCAAATAGGTCTGAAAACAGGAGGGCGTTGCTATAAGCTCTCCAATAATTCTTATTCAATACAACTCGTTATACGAGAGAAGTGGCGGAGGGAGTGGGATTCGAACCCACGGTACGGCTTGTCACCGTACAACGGTTTAGCAAACCGCCGCCTTCGACCACTCGGCCATCCCTCCGGCGGTGTCCCGTGCCGGCGCGGCCCCGTTGTTTACAGAGCCGGCCGGAACGCTGTCAACAACGGGGCGCGGTGACTATTCCGGCGCCTCCTCGCCCGCGAATTTCCAGTACGTGTCCTTGGTGACGACCTTGCCGTCGTCGTTCATCTCCCAGATGTCGCAGCCGAGCCAGTTGATCTTGTTGCCGTTGGTCTCGGTGCCGGTGACGGTCCACTCGGAGCAGCCCCGGTTGCCGCCGACCCAGTGGCTGCGAATGTGCCAGTACATGTCGGGGATGGTGCGAAAGCGCCTGTGCGCCATGGCGCGGATCTCGTCTATGCCGCGCGCGCGCCCGCCCTCGGGCGGCACGCCCCGCGAGAGCAGCCAGGAGGAATCCTCGGCGAAGTGGCGGACGATGCCCTCCACGTCGTGCCGGTTATAGGCATCGCAGACCTCGGTAATCACAGCGAGATTGCGGCGTTCGCTATCGTTCATTCGTTCTCCCTCACTAGGTGGTGGCGCCGACGGCCGCCGGCCAATCTTCGACAGGGCCTCCCGCCGGGGCGGCATCGAGGAGATGGCCGTGATGAGCCAGGAAGTCGTCGATCGCTTGGGTCAGGCCGGCACAATCGGCCTCGGTGATGAGCAGCGAGAGAGCCATGTAGCCGCGCCGGGTCGTGAAGAACCCCTTGTCGATCAGGTAGAGATGCAGCAGCTGGCGCAGGCGCTCGTCCCGGGGCTGGATGTCGCGGATCGAGCGGAGCGGCTCGCTCTGAAAGTGTATCGTCATGATCGAGCCGAGGCCGGTGACCTGGAACGGCGCCCCGTGCTTGGCGGCGAGGCCGTTGAGGGCGTCCCGCAAGGCAATCCCTGAGTCGTTGAGCGCCACCTGCACCTCTGGCGTGAAGACCTTTTCGAGCCCGGCGGCGCCGGCTCTCAGCATTAGCACGTTGTTGTTGAAGGTGCCGTGGTGGACGAAGGCACCGGGCTTCGAAGGATCGTAACGCCCCATGATCTCGGCCGGGCCGCCGAAGGCGCCGCAGGAGATGCCGCCGCCTATGTATTTGCCGAGCGTCGTCATGTCGGGCGTGATGCCGAGCTGCCCCTGGCGCCCGTTGGGTGAGACCCGAGAGGTCATTACCTCGTCGAAGATCAGCAGCACGCCGTGAGCGCTGCAGGCCTCGCGCAGCGCACGCAGAAAGTCCGCATCGCCGGGAATCGCGCCGGACGCACCCTGCATCGGCTCGACCAGCACGGCAGCGAGGCGGTTCGCATTCTCCGCGATCAGGCGCGTCGCCTCTTCCGGGTCGTTATAGGGCGCGATCAGGAAGGGAAAGGGCAGGTTGATCGGCGCGCTCTTGCGGCCGAAGTAGATGGTGCCGCCGTGATAGGCGCCCTCGAACACCATCACCAGGTCCTTGCCGGAGACGGCGCGGGCGGTAACCAGCGCCATGGAATTGGCCTCGGTGCCCGAGTTGGTGAATCGCACCTGCTCGATGGAGGAGAACCGCGCGCAGACGAGCGTCGCCAGCCGCTCCTCGTAGGGGCTGGACGAGCCGTAGGCCATGCCGTCGTCGAGGGCCGCGCTCAGGGCCTCGCGGATCACTGGATGCGAATGCCCGTACAGTCCAGCCGAGAAGTCGCCGACGAAGTCGGTGTAGGTGTGGCCGTCGACGTCGGTCAGCGTCGCGCCGGCGGCCGTCGCGATGGAAAGCGGGAAGGGCGTGTAGAACATGCCGGTGCGGGTGTTGCCGCCGGGCATGCTCCGCTTCGCCCGCTCGTGCTGCGCCTCGCTGGCGGGATTGGCGCTCGTGTAGCGCGCCTTGACTTCGTCGACTGCGCTGTCGAGGTCGAGATTGCGACCGACCGTGTCGGGCATCGTTGCCATGTCGTGTCTCGCTGCCGATTGAGCGGCGGACGATAGCCGCCCGGCCCGCGGTGCGGCAAGGGCGTGTCCACGTCGAGAGCGCGCATTCTTCACTACAACCGGGGTGAGAACGCGGGCTAGACGGAGGCGACGCTCCCCATGGCGAGCGAGCTTGAGGCGCGGAAATCCACGTCCTTCGGATGGCCGTCGAGCGCGCGCCGGATGGCCCGGTCCAGGCGCTCGGTGAAGGCCCCGATTTCCTCCTCGGTTACGGTGAGCGGCGGACAGATGCGGAGGAAATTCTTGACGCAGATGACGATGACGCCGCCCAGGGCCGCGTTGAGGCGGATGCGCTCGGCCATGGCTGGGTCGGGCGTGCGGGACTCCTTGTCGCTCACGATATCGAGCATCTGGTAGAGCCCCTGGCCGCGCACGTCGCCGATAACCGCGTGGGTGTCGCGCAGGCGCTCCAGCGCGGTGCGCAACACCTGGCCCATGGCGGCGGCGCGCTCGTCCAGCTTGTCGCGCAGCACGATCTCCAGTTGTTTGTCGGCGACCGCCGCCGGCAGCGGGTCGCCGGAATAGGTGCCGGCCCAGGGGAGCCCCGCCTTGCCGCGCGCCTCCTCCGCAATCTCGCGCGTGGTGACGGCGCCGCAGATCGCGAGCCCCGCGCTCATGCCCTTGGCGAAGGTCACGATATCGGGAGTCACGTCGTAGTGCTGGAAGCCCCAGAGCTTACCGGTCCGCGCCGGCGCGAGCTGGGCTTCGTCCAGCACCAGCACCGCGCCCTCGGCCTCCGCGAGCCGCTTGAGCCGGGGCAGCCACTCAGGCGGCGGCACCACCATGCCGCCGGCGACCAGCATGGTCTCGGCCAGCACGGCGGCGATGTCGCCGCTTGTGATGTGGTCGATCAGCTCGCGCGATTGCGTGAGGCAGGCCACGTCGCAGGCGGGGTATTCGAGGTTGACCGGGCAGCGGTAGCAGAAGGGCGCGTAGATCGCGGGCGCGTTGGCCGGTGCCAGCAGGGGCCCGAGATGACGCCGCCGGGCGCCGCCGATGGTGGTCACGGATTCCACCGCGAGGCTGCCGCCGTGGAGTCCCCGGATTACCGAGAGGATGTCGTGCTTGCCGGTGACCGCCAGCGCCATGCGCATGGCGACCTCGTTCGCCTCCGAGCCCGTGACGGCGAAGTTCACGACCTCCAGCCCGTCCGGCAGGGTGGAGGCGATGCGTTCGGCGAAACGTACGAGATGGGGGTTCGAGTACCACGAGTTCTCGTGCCAGAGCCTGCCGGCCTCCGCGCGCATCACCTCCACCAGCTCGGGGTGGCAGTGGCCCAGCACGTTGCACATCATGCCGGCGGTCAGGTCGTAGTAGCGCTTGCCGTCGACATCGTAGAGCCAGATGCCTTCGCCGCGCTCGAACTGGATCGCCGGCTGATAGCGCCAACCGTAGACGCACGCGGCGTCCCGCGCCATCAGGTCGGCGTGGGCGTTGGAGGGCGCGTGGGAGGGAGCGGCGTCAGCCATCGCGAGGGAGGTCGACCCGAATATCCCGCAGGATCGGGTCGGTGGCGACGGCGATCTCGTTCTCGATCTGCGCACCGCAGCCGGGGCAGCAGAACAGCCGGAACTCGACGGCATCGTCCACGAAGAGGGAGGGATCGCCGATCAGAGGGTTGGAGTCCGAAACCGGCAGCACGTCCTGCAGGCAAGCATCCTTGTAGTTGGCATCGAGCGGGCCGAGGGAGGCGCCGCAATCGCCGCAGGCCCAGTAGGCGCCCGATGCATCCTCGCGCACGTCGAGGGAATCGGTCGCGCGCAGGCGAAGCTCGCCGTTGCGCTCAGCGGGCGGCGTCGCGCCGTTGGTGAGGCGTGCGAGTCGATCGGCCTTGATCGCGGCGCGGTTGTGTTCGGTCGCCTCTACGTCCACCGTTACGTCATCTTCGCTCAGCACGGCCCCAAAAATCGCCCGCGCCGCCTCCGGCGTGACGTTCTGGTGCAGCAGATCGTGCTGGATCTTCGCGGGGTCGCGCCGCATGGGGTCGCCGAAGCCGCCGCCGCCAGACCAGCGCACCGCGTAGACATCTGCCGGGTGCTGGTCGAAGTTCTCCTGCCGCAGCTCCAGGTGCTCGGGCCGGCCCGAGACCTGCGAGTGGTCGTCGATCATGCGGCTCTCGGCCATGCGCTCCAGGATGTCGCTCTCGCGGATGAACTGGTAGGCGTTGGTGGTGGACGGGAAGCCCCCCATCATGCCCGTCGAGGTTGGCGTCGCATTACCGGACGACAGCGTGTCCTGGGTGATGCGCTCGGTGTTGTGGGGGATGAAGCAGGTCTCGGCGGAGAGCCCGCCGCGGTACCGGCCGGCGCCGCCCGAATCCGGCAGCTCCTTGCGGTAGAGCACCAGCAGCGGGAAGTTCTGCTCGTTGTGCTCCACGTTGGGGAGCTGGCAGATTGGCGTGCGCGCCTGGCCGCCGGTGTTGATGCCGTCGGCGTGGGCAAAGGCGCCGATGGAGCCGCCGATGGGGTCGATTAGCAGGTAGCCGTAGCGCTCGCCCCACTGGTCGATGCCGCGGAAGAGCGTCGCCGGCCACTGGCTGGTGCCGCCGATGCCCATGATGTCGCCCCGCAGCTCTTCGTCCGAGAAGAGCATCTTGGAGATCGCGTTGTAGGCGGGGTAGAGCGATATCTCCATGGACTGGGTGGGCGCGGTCGACACGCTGGCCGGGAAGTCGGCGCAGTTGAGCGTGCCTGCGGTCGGGTCGAAGTCGATGTGGCGCAGCGCGCCGCCCACCGCAAAATACTGGTCCCAGGCGAGCAGCTCGTTGATAGCCACCATGACCGAGCCGCGCCAGCCGGAATAGGTGGCGTTCATGGCGCCGTCCTGCGGCGCGGTGCCGTCGTTGTCGAAGATCAGCCGGTCGCCCTCTTTGGTGACGGTGATCTGCACCCGGTGGGTGCGCCGGTCTCCCGGCCTACAGGCCTCGACATAGGTGCGGTCGCTCCAGGCGCCGTCGGGCAGCCGCTCCAGCTTGGCGAGGAAGGCGGTCTCCGCATTGTCGATGATGCGCTTCATCACGCCCTTGACCGTGCGCGGCCCGTAGCGGCGGACGAGCTGCAGGAGGCGTTCCCGCGCGCTCATATTGCCGGCGAGCTGGGCGCGGAAGTCGAGCGCCACCATCTCCGGCTTGCGGGAGGAGCGCAGGTAAAGCTCCTCGATATCGCGGCGCACCACGTCGTTCTCGACGATCTTTACCGGCGGGATGAGGATGCCTTCGTCGAAGGCGCTCTCGGCGGCCGGGCAAAAACTCCCCGGCGTGATGCCGCCGATGTCGTACTGATGCAGGCAGTTGGTGATCCAGCAGAAGAGCTCGCCATCCCAGAACACCGGGCAGATCACCATCACGTCCATCTGGTGCGCGGCGCCGACCCAGGGGTCGTTGGCGAGGAACATGTCGCCCTCGCGGATGCCCGGATTGTCGCTGCGGTTCTCCAGGATCCACTTCACCTGCGTGTCGGTGACGCCCGACATGTACTGCATGTAGGGGCCGAAATAGACGAACTCGGCGTCCTCGGTGAGGATCGAGGGGTTGAGGTCGAGCGCATAGATCGCCACGGGCGAGCCCGAGATGCGCTGGATGGTGGCGCCGTGTTCCTCGTTGATGTTCCAGAGGTTGTGGCGGATCACCTCGTAGGTGACGGGATCGATCTGGGTCTCCCAGTCCCGGTGCAGGGTGAGCTTGTCGGAGATGGTGAGCTGCTTGGGCGGCACGTAGGGCTTGGCCACCCCGTCGAAGCGGGTCTCCGTCATCTCGCTGATGCGCCGCATGGTCGCGACCTGTGGGCCGGTATTCATGGTTAAGCCTCGTTCAGCCTTGTCCAGCTTAGACGTGAATCGCCCGCCCGGCGACCGCGAGTGCCGCCTCCTTCACCGCCTCGTTGAGCGAGGGATGGGCGTGGCAGGTGCGCGCGATGTCCTCCGCCGAGCCGCCGAACTCCATGATCGTGACCGCCTCGGCGATCAAAGTGCCGGCGTCGTGACCGACGATGTGGACGCCGAGCACGCGGTCGGTCTCGGCATCGGCCAGCACCTTGACGAAGCCGTCGGTCACCGACATCGCCCGCGCGCGCCCGTTGGCGGCAAAGGGGAAGCGGCCAACCGTATACTCGATATCGGCCTCTGCCAGCGCCTCTTCCGTCTGGCCGACCGTCGCCACCTCGGGCGCGGTGTAGACGACGCCGGGGATGGTCTCGTGGTTCACGTGTCCGCTCCCGCCCGCGATGATCTCGGCGACGGCGATCCCTTCCTCCTCGGCCTTGTGCGCCAGCATCGGGCCCGCGATCACGTCGCCGATGGCGTAGACGCCGGGCACGCCGGTCTCGAAGCGCTCGCCCACCTCGATGCGGCCCTGGCCGTCCAGCGCGATGCCGACGCTGTCGAGGCCCAGGTCCTCGGTGTTGGGTCGGCGGCCGACCGCCACCAGCACCACGTCCACGTCCAGCGTCGTGCTGTCGCCGCCCGAGACCGGCTCCATGCAGAGCCTGACGCCCTCGTTGGTGCGCTCGGCGCCGGTGACCTTGGTGCCGAGCTTGAAGGCGATCTTCTGGCGGCGCAGCAGCCGGTGAAGCTGGGTCGTGACCTCGCCGTCCATGCCAGGCAGGACGCGGTCGAGGAACTCGATCACCGTGACCTTGGCGCCGAGCCGGCTCCAGACCGAGCCCATTTCGAGGCCGATGTAGCCTGCGCCGATCACCGCCATGCGCGCCGGCACCTCCGGCAGCGCGAGCGCGCCGGTGGAGGTGACGATGCGCTCCTCGTCCACCTCCACGCCCGGGAGCGGCGCGGAAACGCTGCCTGTCGCGATCACTACCGCCTTGGCAGTGACGGTGCGGGGCTCCGGCCCCTCGATTGCCACCGTGCCGGGGCCGGTCAGGCGGGCGTGGCCCTGCAGGTGGGTCACGTCGTTGTTCTCGAGCAGGCCGGCAACGCCCTTGGTGAGGGCGCCCACCACCTTGTCCTTGTGGGCCATCATCGCGTCGAGGTCGAGCTCGACGCCCGAAACCACGATGCCGTGGCGGGCGAGCTTGGTCTTGGCGTGGGCGTACTCTTCCGACGTATGCAGCAGCGCCTTGGACGGGATGCAGCCGACGTTAAGGCAGGTGCCGCCGAGGGTCGGCGTGCGCTCGACGCAGGCCGTGCACAGGCCGAGCTGGGCCGCGCGGATCGCGGCAACATAGCCGCCGGGCCCGGCGCCGATCACCAGAACGTCGAAATCGTGTTCACTCATGGCGGCTCCGGCTGGCCTTGCGGGACTAGAGATCGAGCAGGAGGCGCTGAGGGTCCTCGATGCATTCCTTGATGCGGACCAGGAAGCTCACCGCCTCGCGGCCGTCGATGATGCGGTGATCGTAGCTCAGCGCAAGGTACATCATCGGGCGGATTTCCACCGCGCCGGCGACGGCGACCGGGCGCTCCTCGACCTTGTGCATGCCGAGGATCGCGGACTGCGGCGGATTGATGATCGGCGTGGACATGAGCGAGCCGAAGACCCCGCCGTTGGAGATGGTGAAGGTGCCGCCGAGGAGATCGTCCAGCGCGAGCTTGCCGTCGCGGGCCTTGACGCCGAGCGCACGGATCGCCTGCTCGACCTCGGCGAAGCTCATCTGCGCGGCGTCGCGCAGCACCGGCACCACCAGGCCCTGGGGCGCGCTCACCGCGACACCGATGTCGTGGTAGTGCTTGTAGACGATGTCGTCGCCGTCGATCTGCGCGTTGACCGTTGGGTATTCGACGAGCGCAGCGACGGACGCTTTCACGAAGAAGGACATGAAGCCGAGGCGGACGCCGTGCTTCCGCTCGAACGCCTCGCCGTGTGCCGCGCGCAGCGCGTTGACTGCGCTCATGTCCACCTCGTTGAAGGTGGTGAGCATCGCAGCCGTGTCGAGCGCGAGCTTGAGCCGCTCGGCCGCGCGCCGGCGCAGGCGGCTCATCGGCACCCGCTCCTCGCCGCGGTGTTCTGCGGGTGCGGAAACCGTTGCGGGCGCGGGCTTCGGCGGAGAAGCGACGGCCGGTGACGCTTCGGGTTGGGCCGGTTCTGACGGCGGCTCTGGCTCGGCCGCCGGCGCCGCGGCCGTGGTAGCACGGGCTACCACCGCGGCGAGCACGTCGCTCTTCAGCAGGCGTCCGCCCTTGCCGGTTCCCTGAATGCCCTTCACATCGAGCCCATGTTCTTCGACAAGGCGCCGCACGGCCGGCGACATCTGAGGCGGCAGATTTAGTCTTAAGACGCGCCGCTTGGGTTCAGATTCGGCGGCGCCTTCATCGGTGGCCATGGCAGTTGTCTCGCCCGGCTCCAGGCGGCCCAGCAGCGCGCCCACCTCCACGTCCGTGCCTTCGCCGGCGACGATCTCCGCCAGCGCGCCGGCGCTCTCTGCCTTGACTTCGACGGCGATCTTGTCGGTCTCCAGCTCCACCAGGGTCTCGTCGAGCGTGACGGCATCGCCCGGCGCCTTGTGCCAGCGCATGACGGTCGCTTCGGTGACCGATTCGCCGAGGACGGGGACGGTGATATCGACGGTCACCTCCCGGCCTCCCCGTCGAGGGCCTCGTCGATCAGCGCCCGCTGCTGACGCTGGTGCGCGACGAGGAAGCCCGTGGCGGGCGAGGCGGCGGGCGCACGCCCGACGTAGCGGGGTCGGCGCACAGCACCGTCGAGCTCCGTCAGCACCTGCTCGATGTGGGGTGCGACGAAGGTCCAGGCGCCCATGTTCTCGGGCTCCTCCTGGCACCACACCACCTCGGCCTCGCCGTACTTCGCGACCTCCACCATAAGGCTCCGGCTCGGGAAGGGCGCGATCTGCTCCAACCTGAGCAACGCCACGTCGTCGATGCCGTGCTCCTCCCGCGCCGCCAGCAGGTCGTAGTAGACCTTGCCGGAGCAGAAGACGACCCGGCGGGCGCGCTCGGGCGTGATAGCGGGGTCCGTCTCCCCGATCACGCGGTGGAAGCGGGCGCCGCCGCTCATTTCCTTGAGCCGGGACACGCAGCGCTTATGGCGCAGCAAGGACTTGGGCGACATCACGATCAGCGGCTTGCGGAAGCTGCGGCGGAGCTGCCGGCGCAGCACGTGGAAGTAGGACGCGGGCGTCGAACAGTTCACCACCTGGATGTTGCCGTCGGCGTATAGCTGCAGGTAGCGCTCCAGGCGTGCCGAACTGTGCTCCGGGCCTTGCCCCTCGAAGCCGTGCGGGAGCAGCATGACCAGGCCCGACATACGGAGCCACTTGGTTTCGCCGGCGGCGACGAACTGGTCGATGATAACCTGAGCGCCGTTGGCGAAATCGCCGAACTGGGCCTCCCAGATCGCGAGCGCGTTCGGGTCCGCGATCGAATGGCCGTACTCGAAGCCCAGCACGCCGGCCTCGGAGAGGAGGCTGTCCGCGAGCTTGAGCTTGGCCTGGTCGGTCCTGATGTTGTTGAGAGGGATGTAGCGCCCCTCATTTTCCTGGTCGACCAGGCCGGCATGGCGCTGGGAGAAGGTGCCGCGCGAGCAATCCTGGCCCGAGAGCCGGATCGGCTTGCCTTCCAGCAGCAGTGAACCGAAGGCCAGCGCCTCTGCCGTCGCCCAGTCGATGGGACCGCCCGCCTCTAGAGCCCGGCGCTTTTCCTCGAGCTGGCGGCGGATGCGGGGGTGCACGGCGAAGTTGGGCGGCACGCGGGTGACGGCCCGGCCGATTTCGGCCAGCACGTCGGGCGCCACGGCGGTATCGCCGGGCCGTTCGTCGCGGGGAGCCGCCTCGATGTCCGCCCAATCGCCTTCAAGCCAGTCAGCCTTGTTGGGGCGGTAGCTCTTGGAGGCTTCGAGCTCGGTCTCCAGCCGGGCTCTGAAGGTTTCCATCATGCGGTCGGCGTCCCCGACCGTGAGCACACCCTCGGCCACCAGCCGCTTGGTGTAGATATGCCGAGTCGTGGGCCGTTCGCTGATCGCGCGGTACATCGCAGGCTGCGTGAACGCCGGCTCGTCGCCCTCGTTGTGGCCGTGGCGGCGGTAGCAAAAAATGTCCACCACCACGTCCGCCTTGAACTGCTGGCGGTAGTCGGCAGCGATCTGGCAGACGCGCACGACCGCCTCCGGGTCGTCTCCGTTCACGTGGAAGATTGGCGCCTGAATGATTTTCGCGACCTCCGACGGGTAGGGCGAAGTGCGCGCCTGGCTCGGGCTCGTGGTGAAGCCGATCTGGTTGTTGATGACGATGTGGACCGTGCCACCGGTACGGTAGCCGCGCAGTTGCGAGAGCTCAAAGACCTCTGAGCACGTCCCCTGGCCTGCGAGCGCGGCATCGCCGTGGATCAAGAGGCCCATGACCTGTTCGCGGGCCTTGTCGCGGCGCATCGCCTGCTTGGCGCGTACCTTGCCCAGCACCACCGGGTTGACCGTCTCCAAGTGCGAGGGGTTGGGCGTCAGCGAGATATGGAGCGCATGGCCGTCTTCGAGCACGCGGTCGGCCGATGCGCCGAGGTGGTACTTGACGTCGCCCGAGCCCTGGACGTCGCCGGCCGTGGTCTCGCCCCCCTGGAACTCCGAGAACACCGCGGCATAGGACTTGCCCATGATGCTGGTCAGCACGTTGAGCCGGCCGCGGTGGGCCATGCCGATGACGATTTCCTCGACGCCATGATCGGCGGCCTGCGCGATCACCGCCTCGAGCGCGGGGATGACGCTCTCCGAACCCTCCAGCGAGAAGCGCTTGGCGCCGGCATACTTCACGTCGAGGAAGCGCTCGAAGCCCTCGGCCTCGTGCAGGTGGCGCAGGATCTCCGTCTTCTCGCCGCGCGAGAGCGACTGCCGGTTGCGCTCGCCCTCCATCATCCGCTGCACCCAGGCCTTCCTGTCCGGGTACTGGATGTGCATGAACTCCACGCCGATGCGCGCGCAATAGGTCTGCTTGAGGATCGCCAGCACCTCGCGCAGCGTCGCCCGTTTCAGCCCGAGCACGCCGTCGACATAGATGGGCCGGTCGTAGTCCGTCTCGGAGAATCCATAGCTCTTGGGATCGAGCTCCGGATGGTGGCGCTCGCCCTCCAGGCCGAGGGGGTCGAGGCTTGCGATCAGGTGGCCGCGCACCCGGTAGGCGCGGATCATCATGAGCGCGCGGATGGAATCGATTGTCTCGGCCCGGACCGGGCCATCGGCGTCGGCCCTCGCGGAGGACGGGCCTGCGGCCGGCCGGGGCTCCGGCAGCCCCATGGTTTGTTCGTTCTGTGCGGGTGCCGCTGCCGCTCTCTCTGGCGCGCCGTCGCCGCTCCCCATCCCTCCTTCTTCCTCGAACAGGCGGCGCCAGCTCGGATCGACCGAGGAGGGATCCTGCAAGTATTGCGTGTAGAACTGCTCGATGACGGCGGGGTCGGCCCCGCCGAGAAAGGCGGATGCGCCGTCGAGGCGGTCGCTCATGCTGCGTGCCCCGCGCGGCGGCGGCCGTTCAGCACGTCGAGCACCGTGGTGCCGATGGCCGCCGGCGATTCCGTCACGGTGATGCCGGCGCTCCGCATGGCCTCGATCTTGTCCTGGGCGCCACCCTTGCCGCCCGAGATGATGGCGCCGGCGTGGCCCATGCGCCGGCCGGGCGGCGCCGTGAGGCCTGCGATGAAGCCCACGATGGGCTTGCCAAGTCTTTCGGCACGCACGAAGTCGGCGGCCTTCTCCTCGGCGCTGCCGCCGATCTCGCCGATCATCACGATGGCTTCGGTCTCGTCGTCGCGCGCGAAGTGGGCGAGGCAGTCGATGAAGTCGGTGCCGGCGACCGGATCGCCGCCGATGCCGATGCAGGTGGATTGTCCCAGCCCTGCGGCGGTGGTCTGCCCCACGGCCTCGTAGGTCAGTGTGCCCGAACGCGAGACGATGCCCACCCGACCGCGCCGGTGGATGTGGCCCGGCATGATTCCGATCTTGCACTCGTCCGGCGTGATGATACCCGGGCAGTTGGGGCCGATGAGCCGGGTTCGGGAGCCGCTGAGCGCGCGCTTGACCCGCACCATGTCGAGTACGGGGATGCCCTCGGTGATGCAGACCACGAGGCCGATCTCGGCGTCGATGGCCTCCAGGATCGCGTCCGCCGCGAAGGGCGCCGGCACGTAGATCACGGAGGCGTCGGCCCCGGTCGCCGCGAGGGCCTCGGCCACGGTGTCGAACACCGGCAGGTCGAGATGGGTGCTGCCGCCCTTGCCGGGGGTCACACCGCCCACCATGCGCGTGCCGTAGGCGATCGCCTGCTCCGAGTGAAAGGTGCCCTGGGCGCCTGTGAAGCCCTGGCAGATCACGCGTGTGTTTCGGTCGACGAGGACCGCCATCAACCCGCCCGCTCGATTGCCTGAACCACCTTCGCTGCCGCATCGCCGAGGTCGTCGGCCGCGATCAGGTCGATCCCGGCACCATCCAGGATCGCCTTGCCCTTCTCCACATTGGTGCCTTCGAGCCGGACGACAAGGGGGAGCTCCAGCGAAACCTCCCGCGCAGCGGCGACGATGCCCTCGGCGATCACGTCGCAGCGCATGATGCCCCCAAAAATGTTGACCAGGATGCCGCGCACGTTGGCGTCCGAGAGGATGATCTTGAAGGCTTCGGTGACCCGCTCGCGGGTAGCGCCGCCGCCGACGTCAAGGAAGTTGGCGGGCTCCGCGCCATGAAGCTTGATGATGTCCATGGTTGCCATGGCGAGGCCCGCGCCGTTCACCATGCAGCCGATGTTGCCGTCGAGCTTGACGTAGCTGAGCCCGTGTTCGCCGGCGGCGCGTTCGGCCGGGTCTTCCTCGTCCGCATCGCGCAGCGCCGCGATCTCCCGCCGGCGGAATAGCGCGTTGTCGTCGATGCTCACCTTGGCATCGAGGGCGATGAGCGCGCCTTCGCCCGTCTCGATCAGGGGGTTGATTTCCACCAGGCTCGCGTCGGTACCCATGACGGCGTCGTGGACGGCGCGGGCGAGCCTTCCCGCCGCTTTCGCGGTCTCGCCGGAGAGGCCGAGGCCGAACGCGATGCTGCGTCCATGGTGGGGCTGGAAGCCGCTCGCCGGATCGATGGGCACGGTCACGATCGCATCCGGGTTCTCGGCCGCGACCGCTTCGATTTCGACGCCGCCTTCGCGAGAGGCGATCAGCGCGACACGCCCGCTCTCGCGGTCCACCACGGCGCCGAGATAGTACTCGTGAGCGATATCGGCGCCTTCCTCCAGATAGACGCGGCGCACCTCGCGGCCGGCGGCTCCCGTCTGATGGGTGACGAGCACCTTGCCGAACATGGCCTGCGCCGCCGCGATCGCGTCGTCGCGGTTAGTGCAGACCTTGACTCCACCGGCCTTGCCGCGCCCGCCCGCGTGAATCTGCGCCTTCACCACCCAGACCGGTCCACCGAGCTCGTCCGCAGCGGCAGCGACGTCCTCCGGTACGAGTGCGGGCACGCCACGCGGCACCGGCACGCCGAACCCCGCCAGCACTTGCTTGGCCTGATATTCGTGGAGGTTCATGAAGCCGTCCCGCCGCGCGAGGATCGAGAGCGCGCCGTTATAGCACTCCCCCGCCCACGCCGCCTATCGTGACGGCGACGAACCGCGCCTCGGTCACGCCTTCTGCGCGGCGCAAGTGGCGGCGAGACATGTCCCGTTTCATTCAATCCCCTGAATTTGTCCCGCTGCAACACACGGTTTATTTTCCCTCTCTGACTCAGGAACAATCTCGTGTGCATCATCGATCCAAATTTTATTTTTTCAGAACTACGGGATTGATATTGACGAATGTTAGAAGATTTGCGACTCTAGATACGGAGCGTACGAGCTTGATTGGGAACGATGGCAGGAGCGTTCCAAGCACGAACGAAGGGACGGGTACGCAAGATCGATGTGCGGCAGCTGCTGTGGAGGAGACGCGTTGGGCAGTTGGCGATGATGGAGAGCCGGGGGTGCGATCCTATGCCGTTCACCGATACTGTCGCACGGGGCTAGCGGTGCGGGTGGAATTCGGCAAAGGAGCCGATATTTTGACACGGGCGTACCCGACGCTCAGCCGACAGCTCAAGAAGGCCGCCGCCTACATTATGGAGCATCCGAGCGAGGTCGCCACGCTCTCCATGCGCCAGCTGGCGGCAAGGGCAGGGGTGCCCCCCAGCACCATGAACCGGCTCGCCAAGACGGTTGGCTTCGACACTTACGACGAGTTTCGCGCGCTATACCGCGATAGTATCAACGATCAAGCGACAGGTTATTCTCTCGAGGGCGGCCAAGTACACGTGGTCGCCCGTGAAAATAAATTCGACCACGAACTCAGTGCCTTTCAACAGGCGGCTGTTACCAATATCAACACCTTGTTCGATCACATCGACCGCATTGCGCTGGAGCGCGCCGTGCAGGCGTTGGCGGATGCGCGCACCGTCCTCGTGGTCGGCGCGTTCGCGTCCGAGTCACTCGCCAACTACCTGCATCACGTCGCGGCCATGGGATTCGGCAACTGGCACCAGCTGGTACCCAGCAGGGGCGACTTCTCTCGTCTGTTGGAAGCCCTGGCGCCCGGCGATGCCGTCGTCTGCATCGCCGTCGAGCCCTGCGCCACCGAATCGATCATAGTTGCTCGGCGCGCTCAGGAGGCGGGCGCCCGCGTTATCGGCATTACCGATCGGCGGACGTCGCCGTTGGCTGCCTGCTCGGACGACATCCTGCTTATTTCGGTTCACAGCCCGAGCCTCTTTCCCTCTCGCGTCGGTGCCACCGCTCTCGTGGAAGTGCTTGTGGGTTTGGTCGCGGCACGCAGTGAACGGTCGGTCGCAGAAAACGTTGAAAATTTGAACCGGTCGCGCCGAAATATGGGTCAATATTGGCACGAATGATCCGTTGTTTTGCTGGCCTCTCCGGATTTAGGCGCCAAAATAGGTGCGTTGTTTCACAAATTCTCTCGCTTGGGACGAATGGTTCCCCACCCACCGATCGGAATTGTTCGTTGCCTTCGTTCGAGTGAATAAGTGAGCGAGCGTGAGGCCGAACCTCAGTTTCAACGCATTCAGCAAACGGTGGCTGGCGGGGAACGCCGGCTCGTGACACATTGGCGCTGCAACTCATTCCGACGAGAGGCGCCGCGATGACCCCGGAGCAGGTGCTCGCCCATCCCCCCAAGGTGCTGACCGAAGCGCAGCGGGAGGCGTACTTCCGAGACGGCTACCTGCTGCTCGAACGCTTCGTGCCGGAGGACTGGCTCGCGACGCTTCGGGGCTTGAGCGAGCACTTCATCGGCGAGAGCCGGAGCGCGACCGCTTCCAACGATGAGTTCGATCTGGAAGCCGATCATTGCGCGACGGCGCCCCGGCTCAGGCGCCTGAACCAGCCTGTGGCGCGACACCCCGACTACTGGCGCTTCGCGAGCGAGTCCTGCATCACCGACCTGGCCGAGGACCTGCTCGGGCCCAATGTGATGTTCCACCACTCCAAGCTCAACTTCAAATGGTCCGGCGGCGGCGAGGAGGTGAAGTGGCACCAGGACATCCAGTACTGGCCGCACACGAACTATAGCGTGCTCACCATCGGCGTCTATCTAGAGGACGTGGACGAGAGCATGGGGCCCATGGGCGTGATCCCGGGCGCGCACGAGGGCGAGCTCTACGACCTCTATGACGGGAACGACTGCTGGGCCGGCGCCATCGGCGAGCAGGACCTCCCGCATGTGCCGGTGGAGACGGCGGTCTATCTAAAGGGACCGGCGGGCTCGGTGACGGTGCACCACTGCCGCATGATCCACGGCTCCAAGCCCAACGCCAACCCGGAGCGCTCGCGCCCGCTCCTGCTCAACGCCTTCTCGTCCGCCGATGCACTGCCGGTGACGGCCTACAACTATCCCTCGACCCATAACGGGGAGATCGTGCGGGGCGCGCGCCCCCGCTGGATCCACTTCGACCCCAGGCCCTGCCTTCTGCCGCCGGACTGGTCGGGCGGCTACACCTCGATCTTCGCGCTGCAGCAGGGAGAGGAGCAGGAGCCCCAGGCCGCAGCCGGCTAGGCTCCTTCGTCGGGCGCAAGGCAGTCCTTGAAGGCCGTCGCCATGTTGCGGAGCAGCGTGAAGTAGAGCTCCGGCCCGTTCTCGATGGTGGCGCCGAGTGGATCCAAGGTGGCGGACCTCACGTCGCTGCCTTCGATGACGGTCGCGACAAGGCGCTCGTCGAACTGAGGCTCGTCGAACACGCAGACCACCCCCAGCTCACTCAACTTCTCGCGCAGCTCCGAGATGCGCCGGGCACCCGGCGCGCGTTCGGGACTGATGACGACCGAGCCTGCAGCCGTAAGCCCGAAGCGGTCCTCGAAATAGCGATAGGCGTCGTGGAAGACGATGAACGGCACGCCGCGGGCCGGTGCGACCTCCTGGGCGATCTCCTCCGTCAGGTGATCCAGGCGGTGGAGAAGGTCGTCGACGTTGGCTTCGTACGTGGCGGCGTTGGCAGGATCGACCTCGGCCAGGGCGCCCGCGATGGTGCGCGCCAGGGTCCAGCCGTTGATCGGGTCGAGCCAGACGTGCATGTCGAAGGAGCCGTGGTCGTCGTGATCGTCGGCATGGCCATCGTGGTCGTCATGCCCGTGGCCGTGGTCGTCATGATCGTCGTCACGGTGCATCGCCTCGTCGTGGTGGTCCTCATGCCCGTGCCCGTGTTCGTCGTCATGATCGTCGGCCACGGCGGCGTGGTCCTCTTCGTGGTCGTCATGATCGGCGTGTTCCATATGATCATCGTCGTCCGCGTGATCGTCGTGGTCGGCGTGATCCTCTTCGTCCTCGTGGTCGTCGTGGTCCGCGTGATCGTGGTGATCGTCCATGCCCTCGTGACCATGGCTGTCGTGGTCATGGTCTTCGAAGGCGCCGCCCTCGCGCAACCTCCTGAGTACCAAGCCCGGTGTATCAACGAGCTTGACCACGCGGGCGTGCCCGGCCAGCGCTGCCACCGGCTCGACGAGCGAGGACTCTATCGCTTCGCCGACCATGAATACGATGTCGGCATCCTCCAGAGCCGCCGCGTCCGAGGGGCGCATGGTGAAGGTGTGCGGCGAGGATTGGCCCCGGATGATCAGGTGAGGCTCGCCCACGCCGGCCATCACCGCGCTCACCAGAGAATGCACCGGCTTGATCGAGGCAACGACCTGCAGTTCGTCGTCTGCCGCTGCGGGTACAGGGGCCGCGCTGCCGAGCAGCGCCGCTGCGGCGAGCGCGATGGGGAGGGGGCGCGGTACGATGCGTGGACGATCCATGGTCCCGTCTCCGTCTGTTGGGCGGTCACGGCTATGCCGAACGTTATAATGTTTAATTTCTATACCGCATCGGGCAGGCGGAGCAAGAGCCGCCGGCCTCCTGAAGGCGGGACGATTGGCGGTCAGCCGGAGACGGTAACGACCTGGTCAGCGTTGACAGCGCCGGAGTCCGGAAAGGCTCAGCCGAACGGCGTGTCGAGGAAGGCGATGAACGAGACCAGGCCGACGAGGGTGACCAAGGCCGCGCCGGCGTAGTTCATGCCGTGGCGGAGCGTATTGACCCCGCCGCCGCCCGAGCGCTCCATGACCAGCATCGCGGCCCGTCTTGCGAGGATGGCGCCGACCCCCAGCACGCAGATGCTCGATCCGATCCCGAGCGACATCGCCCCGACCAGCAGGGAGCCGGGGAAGATCATGTCGTTCGCCACCGCATACAGCATGATGAGCACGGCGCCGGGGCAGGGGACCATGCCGGCCGCGAGCGCCAGGATGCCGCCTTCCGCCTTGCCGCCGTGACTGTGGCCGTGATGGTGATGATGATGGCTGTGGCCGTGATGGTGCCCGTGCGCATGGTCGTGGTGGTGAGTGTGGGCCCCGCGGCCGCGCGGCCTCAGCGAGGCACGCACGGCCTGGTAGAGCATGTAGAGGCCGATGCCGACGATGATGAGGAAGCTCGCGGCGCGCACGCCCGGCACATCCGATAGCCCCAGTCCGAAGCCGCCGCGCAGCACCAGATCGGCCAGCCAGACGATGACGATGGCAGCGATGACGTGCACGATGGCGATCTGCACGGCCATGACGACGCCGCGCATGACCCGCGCCTCGCGCCCGAGGAAGTAGGACACGACCACGAACTTGCCGTGTCCCGGTCCGAACGCATGGACGGCGCCGTAGGCGAAGGCCACGGCGAGGGCCAGGAGGAAGGCGCCGAGATCCTCGCCCCGCTCGATCGCGTTCATGTGGAAGGACACCTCGGCGTTGGCGCGGCGCTGGAAGTCCATCAATAGGTCGGTCAGCCTCTCGAACAGGCCGGTGTCCTCTTCGACGAATTCGACGGCGACCGGTGATGGCGCTGCGTCGTCTGTCTGCGAGAGCGCGAGCGGTGCCGTGAACAGGCTCGTCACCAGAAGCAGGCCCAACAGACACAACAGCGCGATCGATTTGCGCAGGCTGTGTTTATGGGGCCGATCACTCATCGCGGCTTATCGATCGCAGGCGAGCGTTATGGGTTGAGGATGGCCGGATTGCGCGCCCTTGCCGCGCGCGACGCGGAACTTGCATCCCGGCGTCATCTCGCCGCTAACTAGCAGGAAGGGCGAATCGGAAAAGCTGAAATCCACGAAATTCTCGCGGTCGAAAAGGCTGATAGTCACGGGTTCCGTTCTCGGATCGAGAGGCGGCGTAAGGCCCACAGAAAACTCGTAGACGAGCCGTGCCTGTTCGATTCGCGCCGTAAACCGGCTCACGTCGAGGCCTTCGTATTGTTTCTCCCCCGACCAGATGTGAACGAAATAGTCGGCGGGCGAAAGCGGTTCGAAGGTCTCGGCGCGCAGGTTTTTAACTTCGACAGAATTGAGCGTTCCATCGCCATCCAAATCGTAGATTTGGGCGGTGTGAGCGCTGTAGAAGTCGTCGAACGCCCATGAAAAATCCAGGCCGCTGACCCGTTGCTCGTCGAACGCGACGGTGAACGTGGTCTCGACCCACACGTCCGGATTGGCGCGCGCCTCGGTCGCCGCCAGCGTCGCGGTCAGGGCGACAACCAGCACCCATAGTCTGAGCATCGCCGCCATGGAGGAAAGCTATGACATGTCTCGTGACATGTCAACGCGAACGGGGGCGAGCCCGCGCAGCAGTGTGGCTAGGGTGTGAGGTCCATCGGCCCGAGCGAGAGCTGCGCGGGGGAGTCGGTCAGCGCCTCCATCACCTTCCGCTGGCTGCCGCGCAGCGCGTTCTCGGTCAGTTCCGCGGCCCGCTCGCCGTCGCCTTCGATCAGCGCGTCGACCAGGTCGTCGTGGAAGTGGTGGAACTCGTGCTCCCGCCGCTGCATGGCGAGGCCAAGGTGCACGATGCGCTCGTGCTGCTCCATCAGGCCGACGACCAGGGCGACCAGGCGCTGGTTGCCGCTGCACTCCGCGACATAGCGGTGGAACTCGCGGTTGGCCCGCAGGTAGGCCGCCCGGCCGGCCCTGTCGCCTTCCGGATAGGTCGTGTGCGCTGCCTCGTTGAGCGCGCGCAGACGCGCGGCATCCACCTTGCCGGCGGCGAGCCTCACAGCAGTGACGTCGAGCACGAGGCGGAGCTGAAAGATCTCCTGAATGTCGCGCAGCGTGACCGGTGAGACCGCGTTGCCCTGCCGCCCGCGCGAGACGATCAGCCCTTCCTGCCGCAGGCGCATCAGGGCGCTGCGGATGGGCGCCTTGCTCATGCCGTAGCGTGCGACGAGCACGCCCTCCGAGACCTCCTCGCCCGGCTGCAGGGCGCAGGAGATGATGTCGTCCTTGATCGTCGCGTAGGCGGTGTCGTTCAGGTTCGGTTCGGCCGTTCGCGTTCTTTCGTTCACCGAATCAGGGAGTTGCGGGGCGGTACGAGGTTTCGTGGATGGCATGGATCGTCGGGTCCTTGCCGGCTCCTGTCAGCGGAGGCGGGCGCGCGGCGCACGGGTTGCTCCTGAGCGTAACGCATGCGTTTGCCGCCTGCGAGGGCTGGCACGGAAGGCGGCAGGCGTGTGGTAACGACGCTTGAAACACAGATCGTGAGCATCGTGCTGAACCGGATATGCGAGCTAAAGCATTATATGCCAACTGCGTTATCGATTTAACTGAGAATCGCATACCATATATAGCTCTAAGTACCCTATATAGAAGGATATGATATACTCGCATACGACTCGAAGCTACTGGGACGAATTCGTGAACACCTCGTCACACGAACGCCGGCGTCGTCCTGATGTCTCCTATCCCTGAGTTCGTTCTCCGCCGCATGCGATCGGCAGCTGCCCGGCTGCGGCGCCTTTGCCTACGCCGGCCGGGCCTCGTCGTCTTCGCCGCCGTCATCGGGCTGTCGGCGATCCTCTCCACACTCCTCGGGCCGCAACCCTACGCTCAGTCTCCCCCGGAGTGGGGTGGGACGGTGGAGGTTGATCCTGCGTCGGAACCGTTGACTCTCGGGCCAGGAGAGAGAGTCACCTATCGCATTAGACTCAGCGAGCAACCGCTTTCGGATTATGACGGCGGCAAATGGTGGGTCAGGATTCACGTCGACGGCACCGTACGGTACGACGGCAACTACAACGGCATTAGTTGGATTCCGTCGGTCGGCTGGGAGTTCAATACCAACAACTGGAATCAATGGCGGACTATCTCGATAACCGCGGATGACACTGTAGAAAAGAACACGAAGATAACCTTTACCCACGAGGTGTGGGCGACCAGCGAGTGGTGTCCGATACACGATGTAGGCACAGTGACGGTTAAGGTGAACTGGGATGAGGGCGGCGGTAACAGCGGGAACAGCAACAGCGGGAACAGCAACAACGGCGGCGGCACTAACACCGACGACGAGGTGAACCTCAACAACGGAGGTGGCAATAGCAACGTCGGCGACATCAACGGTGGCGGTACTAACACCGAAGACGAAGTGAACCCCAACAACGGGAACGGCAACAACGGGAACGGCAACAACGGTGGCGGCACTAACACCGAAGATGAGGTCAACCCCAACAACGGCGGCGGCAACGGCGGCGACGGCAACAGCGGCGACAGCAGCGGTGACGATGGCAACAGTGGCGACCGGGACGGCAGCAACGGCGGCAACGGTGGCGATGGTACCGGCGGCGATGGGGACGGCGACGGCGGCGATGGCAATGGCGGCAATGGCGGCGACGGCGGCGGTGATGACGGTAGCGGTGGTGACGGCGACAGAGATGGGGATGGCGACAGAGATGGGGATGGCGACGGCGATGGGGATGGCGACGGCGATGGGGATGGCGACGGCGATGGGGATGGCGACGGCGATGGTGACGGCGACGGGGAGCCCGCACCGCTGCCTACGCTTTCGGTCTCGGATGCGAGGGTGGTCGAGGGCGATGTCGCACAGTTTGCGGTGAGACTGAGAACAGCCAGCGACCGAGCCGTATCGGTGAACTTCCAGACGTCAGGCGGTACGGCGGTCGAGGGCACCGACTACATCGCGGCATCGGGCACTCTCACCTTCTCGGCCGGCGACGTAGAGAAGACCATCACGGTGCAGACCCGCGAGGACGACCTCGACGAGCCGGACGAGACGTTCAGGGTGACGCTGAGCGACCCCAACGGCGCGTCGCTGTTGGACGCAAACGCAACTGGAACGATCGTCGACGACGACCAGGCAAGCCTTTCCATCGCGGACGCGACTGCGCACGAGGGGAGCTCGGCAGAGTTCGTCGTGACGATGAACGTGCCGAGCACTGAGAGCGTGACGGTGAACTTCCAGACGTCAGGCGGTACGGCGGTCGAGGGCACCGACTACATCGCGGCATCGGGCACTCTCACCTTCTCGGCCGGCGACGTAGAGAAGACCATCACGGTGCAGACCCGCGAGGACGACCTCGACGAGCCGGACGAGACGTTCAGGGTGACGCTGAGCAACCCCGACGGCGCGACGCTGGCAGACGGCACCGCGACGGGGACGATTGTCGACGATGACGTGTCGGGTCTTTCCATCGCGGATGCGCTGGTGGTCGAGGGTGGAACGGCGCGGTTCGCGGTGACCCTCAACCCGCCGAGCGAGCAGACCGTGAGGGTAAGCTACCGGACGGAAAGCGGCTCTGCGGCCGAGGGCGAGGATTATGATGCGGCATCCGGCACGCTGACCTTCGGTCCCCGCGTCACGCGGCAGACTATCGAGGTGCAGACCCGCGAGGACGACCTGGACGAGCCGAACGAGACGTTCACGGTGCTACTGTTCGGCCCGAGCGGCGCGACCCTTGCGGATGGCACCGCAACGGGGACGATTACCGACGACGACGTTAGGCCACTTGCGCCGATCAATCAGGAGCTTCTTCCCGAACTCGGCCGGGCATTGGCGTTCGCCCCGGTGCGCTGCCGTATCGAGCAGGCGTTCTCCGACATGGCCCGCGGCTGGGTGAGCCCGTCCATCAGTTCGCCGTTCTCTCTCGAACAGCCTGCACAATCCTTCGCATCGCCCAACCTCGAATGGGAGGAGCGGGACGCCCGGTCACCGGACTTGGAGCAGGTGCTCGGCAACACCTCGTTCCTGCTACCGCTGATCGGGGGCGACGGCAGCGAGATCCGTTTCTCAACCTGGGGCTGCGGCGACTACCGCTATCTGACCGGCAACGGCGGGAGCAACGCGGGCGCGTGGGGCGGCGAGGCCTTCAACATGCAGATTGGGGCCGACGCGATCGTCGCCCGCAACCTGCTCGCCGGCGTGTCTCTCTCCCAGTCGCAGGGCTCGCTCGAATTCGATGGTGTGGGGATCGGTAGCGACCGGTCCGATGGGCGCTACGATCTGCAGCTCACAGGATTGCATCCCTATTTCGGCTGGTGGGTGTCGCACGACCTAGAAATTTGGGGAACCTTCGGCCTGGCCCGGGGCGAGCTGCAGGTGGCGGACGACGCTGCCGGTTCTTCTCACGCCAGCGAGGCAACGCTGGCTTCGGGCACGATCGGCATCAACGGCCGGCTGCTGGAGCTCGGTGGGACGACGCTACGGCTGAAGGGCGAGTGGGCGCTGGCACAACTCGATGTCGCCGGTAGGTCCGCTGCGTTCCGCAACGCGGCGGTGAACCTGCAACGGCTGCGGGTCGCGGCCGAAGTCGAGCATGAAGAAGTCGTCCCCTATGTGGGCGTGCTCGCGCCTTGGGTGGAGCTCGGCCTGCGCCACGATGGCGGCGATGGGGCGACCGGCTCCAGCCTGGAGCTCGGCGGCGGCCTGCACTACCGGCAAATCGAGCAGGGGTGGAACGCGGAAGCTTATGGCCGCTGGGTCCTGGCACAGGACGACGCGCTGCCGGAAGAGCAGGGGTTCGGCCTGCGCGTCCGCTACAGTCCCGAGGCCCCCAACTTCGGCCCGTGGGTGAGCCTGTCCCAGACCTGGGGCGAGCCGGCGAGCGGCGTGCAGCAGCTCTGGGAAGACGAGCCGAGCGATCTGGCCACGGACGACCCACTGGCAGGGCGCCTGGGTCTGGAGGTCGGTTACGGCTTCGCGGCGTTCAGGGAACAGGGCGCGCTGGTGCCCTTCGGCGCGTTGAGCCTGGGGGACGACGGTGAGCGGAGCTACAGGGTGGGCACCCGCCTCACGTTGGGAAGTGTGGGCCACCTGAGCCTGGACACGGAGCGGCGCGAATTCGTCTCGTCGCCGGCCCGCCATGCGGTCATGCTGCAGGGCATCCTGCACTACTGATCCGCGTTTCTCGCCACCGTCGCGGAGTGCGTGGGTTGCCACCGCTTGCGCGGTAGCACCGATCGGCTAGGCTCGGCCCGCATCACCTAGGAGAGCCCGATGAGCCGAGCCGCCGCCTCCGTCGCCCGCATCTCTGCGCCGAGCGCCCATCCCTTCTCGCCGCCCGACATCGTGCTTCAGACCGAGCCTGAGGACGAGCGTATCTGGGTGCCGCTGAAGGAAGGCGTCTGGCTGCGCCCGCTGATGTACAACACCGTGCAGGGCGGCTGGTGCGAGGTGGTGAAGGTCACGGGTGGCGGCTTCGTCTCGCGCCACCGGCACCCGGCGCCGGTCCATGGCCTCGTACTCAAGGGCGCCTTCCGCTATCTGGAGCACGACTGGATCGCCGATCGGGGCACCTACATCTACGAGCCGCCCGGCGAGGTTCACACCCTCGTGGTGGATGACGACTGCCCCGAGATGCACTGCTTCTTCGCGATCTCCGGCTCGGTCAACTACGTGGACGAGGACGGCCGGGACGTCCGCGCCGAGGACGTCTTCCACCGCCTCGACCGCGCGCGGGAGCACTACGAGGAGGTCGGCCTCGGCGCCGACTACGTCAAGAACTTCCTGCGCTAGGTGGCACCGGCGATAGTGCGGCGCGAATCGGGTCCGCTGGCAGTCAAACCGGGAGGGGGTCACGATGCACGAAGGGTTTACGGCTGTCGTGAAGCAATCCGGCCCATGGTGGATCGGCTGGATTGAGGAGATTCCCGGCGTCAATTGCCAGGAGCGCACCAGGGAGGAACTTCTGGAAACGCTCCGGGTGACCCTGCGAGAGGCGCTGGAGCTGAATCGCCGCGAGGCCATCGAAGCTGCGGGGCAGGACTATGAGGAAGCCATCGTCGTCGTATGAAACGACGCAAGCTCCTGCGGCACCTGCGCAAGCATGGCTGCGCGCTGCTGCGTGAGGGCGGGCGGCATTCCTGTATAATGGCGCGCCGGTGAGCGAGGGGGAGCACCCACCATGTATCCAGCACCGATCGACGAGTATGTGCGGCCGGCGACGGTCGCGGACGCGCTCGCCGCACTCGGCCGCTACGACGAAGGCGACGCGGTCTTCGTCGCCGGCGGCCAGAGCCTCATGCAGGCCGTCAAGGCGCGCCTCGTGCGCCCGCGCTGCCTGATCGACCTTCAGGCGGTGGACGGGCTCTCCGGCATCGATGTCGGCGCGGCCGAGGTGCGCATCGGGCCCATGACCCGCTACGCGGAGATCGCCCGCGACGAGCGGCTCAGCGGCGCCTGCGGGGCCCTCCGCGACGCGGCCGAGCGTGTCGGGGACCGGCAGGTGCGCAACCGGGGCACAATCGGCGGCAGCCTCTGCTGGAACTATGTCGCCGCCTGCATGCCGCCCACGGCGATCGGGCTGGGCGCCACGCTGGAGCTGACGGCGGCTGATGGCGCCACGCGCACCCTGGCCGCGGAGGATTTCATCGGTGGCCCCCTGGAGACAGCGCGCGAGGACAACGAGATCCTCACCGCCATCACCATCCCGGCCCCAGCGGGCGATGCCGGCAGCGCCTACAAGAAATGGGGCCTCGTCACCGACGCGCTGCCGGTGATCGGCGTCTGCGTCGCGCTGGAGGTGGCGGACGGGCGCTGCACCGGCGCGCGCGTCGCGGTCGGCGGCCTAGAGACCGGGCCCACGCGCTCCGCCGCCGCCGAGGAGGCGCTGGCCGGCGTCGCCGCCGGCGATGGCGACGGCATCGCGGCAGCGATGGACGCGGCCGCTACTGAGATCGAGACCCAGGAGGACCTCTGGGCCGACAGCGACTATCGCAAGCAGCTCATCCGCTCGCTCGGCGCCGAGGTCACGGCCACGGCCTTCGCGCGAGCGGCCGGCTAAGGGCGGGAGAGGAATCCGGCAATGAGCACGACCACGATCACGGTGACGATCAACGGCGAGGTCTTCGAGGAGACCGTGCCGGTCCGCATGCTGCTGGTCGATTTTATTCGCGAGCGCGCTGCGCTCACCGGCACCCACATCGGCTGCACCTACGAGGGCGTCTGCGGCGCCTGCACGGTCCAGCTCGACGGCGAGGCGGTGAAGTCCTGCCTGATGGTGGCCGCCCAGGCCGACGGGCACGAGATTACCACCGTCGAGGGCCTGGCCCAGGGCGGCGAGCTCTCGCCCCTGCAGCGGGCCTTCAACGAGCAGCACGCCCTGCAGTGCGGCTTCTGCACGCCGGGCATCCTCATGAACATGGACGAGTTCCTGCGCGAGAACCCGGACCCGACGGATGAGGAAATCCGTCGCGGACTGGTCGGCAACCTCTGCCGGTGCACGGGCTACGCGCACATCGTCGACGCGGTCCGTCAGGCCGCGCAAGAGACCAGGTGACGGAGGCGACGCGGATGACCGGGACAAGCGAAGGCTGGGTCGGCAGCCACTTCCACCGCAAGGAAGACCATCGCCTTATCACGGGGAAGGGGCGGTTCCTGGCCGATATCGCGCGGCCGGGCGCGCTCCACATCGTGTTCAAGCGGAGCGACCACGCGCACGCCACGATCGAGAGCATCGACGTGAGCGCGGCCGAGGCGATGACAGGAGTCGTCGCGGTCGTCACCGGCGACGACATTAAGGACGAGATTCTGCCGATGCCGCAGCCGGTGGTGCAGCCGGCGCTGCCCGCCAACTATCCCAGGCACTGGCCGCTCGCGGTCGGCAAGGTGAAGTGGCACGGCGAGCCGGTCGCGGCGGTGATCGCCCGCGACCCCTACGTCGCCGAGGACGCGGCCGAGGCCATCGAGGTCGAGTACGACCCGCTCCCCTATGTCGGCGATCCCGAGAGCGCGCTCGCGGACGGCGCCACCATCGTCCACGAAGGCTGGCCCGACAACGTCATCTTCCAGATGGATTTCACGGGCGGCGCCGACGAGGAAAGCCAGAGGGCGCACGAGGCCAAGGTCCAGGAGGTCTTCGACAGCGCCGATATCGTGATCAAGCAGCGCTTCACCTGCCATCGCTGCGGCGTGGCGCCGATGGAAACCAGAGGCGCGCTCTTCGAATGGGACGAGTCCGACGGCTTGACCGGCTGGCTCACCACCCAGCGCCCCCACATCGACCGCCTCGCGCTCTCCGACATTCTCGAAATCCCGGCAGAACAGGTCCGCATCATCGCGCCGCGCGACCAGGGCGGCGGCTTCGGCGTCAAGGCGCCGTTCTACCGGGAGCCCATGCTGATCGCCTACATGGCTAAGAAGCTGGGCCGTCCCATCCGCTGGATCGAGACCCGCCAGGAGCACCTGATGGCGGTGAGCCAGGAGCGCGACCAGATTCACGATCTGGAGGTTGCGGCGGCGAGCGACGGCAAGCTGCTCGCGATCCGCGATCGCGGCCTCGCCGACTGCGGCGACGGCTGCGAAGGGGTCTACTGGGGCTTCCTGATGCCCTTCCTCGGCGCGGTCGAGCTCCCCAACGCCTATGACTGGCCGATCGGCGATATCAAGGTGAAGGTCGCCATCACCAACAAGTCGGCGCTCTCGCCGGCGCGGGCGTTCGGCGAGCTGCCCACCCGCTTCGCCATGGAGCGCGCGATCGACATGGTGGCCAAGCGCTGCGGCATGGAGCCGGCGGACGTGCGCCGCAAGAACCTGGTCGCCACGCTGCCTCACATGTCGATCACCAACGAGTATTTCGACAGCGGCGACTTCATCAAGGTGTGGGACAACCTGATGGCAGAGGCCGACCTGCCGGGCTTCCGCGCCCGCCAGGCGGAGGCGCGGGCCGAGGGCCGCTATCTCGGCATCGGCTTCGGCCTTGGAGTCGAGCTCTCGGGCGTCGCCTCCGAGCTCTTCGTGCCCATGGAGAACCAGCCGGGCTACGGTGCTGCGACCGTGCGCCTCGACCCGCGCGGCAAGGTGCTGGTCTTCGAGGGCGATGCGCCGGGAGGGCAGGGGCACGAGACCACGGTGGCCCAGGCAGTCGCCCAGAGCTTCGGTATCCACCCGAACGACGTGGTGGTGACCACGGGTGACACGGGCACCACGCCCTTCGGCTCCGGCACCGTCGGCGCCCGCGCGGGCTCCTACTTCGTCAGCGCCGCGGTCCAGGCCTGCGACGTGCTGAAGGAGAAGATCGCGCGCATCATGGCCCACGACCTGGCCCTCGCCGATGCGTCGCCGGCCGATTTCGAGTTCAGGGACGGCTTCGTCACCTACCAGAAGGACACGAACATCAAGAAGACATTCCGAGAGGCGGTGGAGCGCGTCATCATGGCGCCGATCAACCTGCCGGAGGGCGAGTCCGGCGGCCTCGAGCACACCGCCTTCTTCGAGGCCGAGAAGCCCATGATCGCCTTCAACGCCGATGTCTGCACGGTCGAGGTCGATATCGAGACCGGCCAGTTCAAGATCCTGAGCTGGACCACGTCGGAGGACGTGGGGCAGATCATCAATCCCCAGATCGTCGAGGGGCAGATGCAGGGCGCCATCGTTCAGGGCCTGTCGAACACCATGTTCGAGGAGTTCGTCTACGACGAGAACGGCCAGCAGCTCACCGCCGACTTCGAGAACTACAAGCTCGCGACCGCAGCCGACGTGCCGGACATCAAGGTGACCCATGCGCCGACGCCCTGCCCGTATACGCCGCTTGGCAGCCGGGGCATCGGCGAGGGGCGGCCGTCCGACGTGCCGGGGACGCTCTGCAACGCCATCTGCGACGCGCTCAGCCCCTTCGATATCGAGATCACGGACCTGCCGCTCAGGCCGAATTCTCTCTGGCGCAAGATCCAGGCGGCGCGCGGGGCTTCCTGAACCGGTCTCCCGCCATGCCGCACCGGTAGGGGGCGATGGCGGCGAAAAGCGTGCGCATCGGTTCCGGCGCGGGCTTCGCCGGCGACCGATGGGAGCCGGCGGTCGAGCTGGTCGAGCGCGGCGGCCTCGACTACATCGCCTTCGAGTGCCTGGCCGAGCGCACCATCGCGCGCGAAACCCTCGCGCTGTGCCGGGGGCAGGGCAGCGGCTACAACCCCCAGCTTGAAGACCGCATGCGCGCCGTGCTGCCGGTAGCGGCGGCGCAGGGCGTGCGCGTGCTCAGCAACATGGGCGCCGCCGACCCGCTGGCGGCGGGCCGCAAGACCGCCGAGATCGCGGCCGCGCTCGGCCTCGCAGACCGGCGCTGCGCCGTGCTGCTGGGCGACGACGTGCAGGAGACCGTTGCCACCCGCCCGGACCTGCCCCTGATGGAGACCGGCGCGCCGCTGGAGAGCATCCTGCCGCGCATGGCCTCGGCGAACGCCTACTTGGGCGCGGACGCCGTGGCGGCTGCGCTGGACACCGGAGCGCCGGTGGTGGTCACCGGCCGGGTCGCCGACCCCTCGCTCTTCGTCGGCCCCATCGTCCATGTGCTCGGCTGGGGCTACGACGATTACGCCCGCCTCGCCCGAGCCACGGCGGTGGGCCACCTGCTCGAATGCGCCGGCCAGGTGACCGGCGGCTACTTTGCCGACCCCGGCATCAAGGACGTGGCCGGCCTGGCTCGCCTCGGCTTCCCCTTCGCCGACGTGACGGATGGGGGCGAAGTCACCATCGGCAAGTGCGATGGCAGCGGCGGGCGCATCGACGCTGCCACCTGCACCGAGCAGCTGCTCTACGAGGTCGACGATCCTGCGGCCTACGTCACGCCCGACTGCGTGCTCGACATGACCGGCATCGCGTTCGACGAGACGGGGCCCGACCGGGTGGCGGTCTCAGGCGCGCGGTGAGAGGGCGCAGAATTTCAGCGGGGAATCAGGGCTGATCCGCTCGAATTAATCGAGGATTTGGGGTGGTTGCCCCCCGGCGATCTTGCATGAAGGCCGCCGGAGGGCTTGTCTCGGTGACGGTGATATCAACCTGAGACGGCCCCAATGTCGCACAAGCTGTTCCGGCACTCCATCCATTCGAATGCCCGGGTCTGGGCTTTTCTCAAGCGCGTCGATGCGGCGGAGGCGGAGGCCTGCCGAGCGGCCGGCTGTCCGCGCTGCGGCGGCACGCTTCACAGCGCGACCTACCCGCGCAAGCCCTACGGTCTGGCGGTGGATCTTCGGGACGACGCGCGGCGCTTCAGCTTGTGCTGTTCGTCATGCCGGCGCCGCGTGAAGCCGCCGTCGGTGCGTTTCTTCGGGCGCCGCTTCTACGTCGGGGCGCTGTTCCTGGTGGTGAGCGCGCTGGCTGTGGCCGGCGGCGTGCGGTTGCAGACGATCGCGCGGCGGTGCGGGGTTCCGGCCTCGACGCTGAAGCGCTGGCGGCGCTGGTGGCTGGAAGTCTTCCCGCTGACCCGGGAGTGGGGGGCGAAGCGGGGCGCGCTGGCGGCGCCCCCCGCCGACGTGCCGCTGCGCTGGCTGCTGCGCACCATGCGGGGCCGCGGCTTCCGCTCGCGGCTGTTGCGCAGCCTGGTCTGGCTGATGCCGTGGACCGGCTTTTGCGCGCTCGGCGCCGGGCCGGCGGCGCCCGCAGAAAACGTTTCTGTCATGAACGGATAGGGCGCTCTACATGGGCATCTCCCCGACACGGCCAGGGAGAGATGCCGCCATGGACAGCAACAACGGAGGGGGCGACCGCGACCGGTGGGCGCGGCTGCGCTTCGCGGTCGTCGGGCCGTTGCTGGCCTCGCCGCCGCCCACGGGGCAGTTGCGGGCGGAGCTGGAGCGGCTGTCGCAACGCGACTGGGATCACCCGTCCGGCAAGGGGCCGGTGCGCTTCTCGGTGTCGACGATCGAACGCTGGTACTACCAGGCACGGGCGGCGGACCGGGATCCGGTCAAGGCGCTGCGCCGCCGGCCGCGCACCGATGCCGGCCGCGAGCGGGCGATGTCGCCGGCGCTGATCGAGGCGCTGCGCGGCCAGTACCGGGCGCATCCGTCGTGGTCGGGGCAGCTGCATTACGACAACCTGCGGGCGCTGGTCGAGGTCGATCCGGCGCTCGGCCCGATGCCCTCCTACGCGACGCTGACCCGGGCAATGCGCAATCGCGGGTTGGTGCGCCAGCGCCGCCGGCGGCGCTTCGACCGGGAACCCGAGCGGGCGCCGGTCGAGCCGCGCGAGGTGCTGAGCTTCGAGGTCTCGCGCAGCCATGCGCTCTGGCACACCGACTTCCATCATGCCCGGTGCCGGGTGCTGACCGCGTCCGGCGCCTGGCGCACGCCGATCATGCTCGGCTTCCTCGACGACCACTCGCGGGTGGGTTGCCACCTGCAGTGGTACCTGGAGGAGACCGCCGAGGTCTTCGTCCACGGGCTCTGCCAGGCCTTCATGAAGCGCGGCCTGCCGCGCGCGCTCATGAGCGACAACGGCTCGCCGATGATGGCGGGGGAGGTCGAGGAGGGGCTGCACCGGCTCGGCATCATCCACTCCAGGACCCTCGCGGGGGCGCCTCATCAGAATGGCAAGATGGAGGTCCTGTGGGCCTCGGTCGAGGGCCGCCTGATGGCCATGCTCGAAGGCGTCGAGCCGCTCACCCTGAAGACGCTCAACGACGCGACCGTCGCCTGGGTCGAGCAGGACTACCACCGCCGGGTGCACCGCGAGCTCGGCACCACGCCGCTCAAGCGCCTGCTCGACAGCGACGATGCGTCGAGGCCCTGCCTCGGCCGCGACGAGCTCAGGGCGGCGTTCCGCATCACCGTGAAGCGCACGCTGCGGCGCTCGGACGGAACCGTGTCGCTCGAGGGCATCCGCTATCAGGTTCCCGCGCCGTGGCGCCACCTGAGCACGCTGTGGATCCGCTATGCGCGCTGGGACCTGGCCAGCGTTGATCTGGTCGACGGCCGAAGCGGCGAGCGGCTGTGCACCCTCTACCCGCTCGACCGGCGCGGCAATGCCGGCGGTATGCGCCGCCCGGCCGGGCCCGGCGACAACGATGGCGGCGGCAGCGCCGGCGGGGGCGAAGCCGCGCCGCTGCTCAGGCGCATCCTCGACGACCAGGCCGCGACGGGCCTGCCGCCGGCCTGGCTGCCTCACGCCGAAAGCCCCGGGCCGGGCGAAGACGACGATCGGGGAGACCCCTCATGAACCGCGAAATGCTCACGCTGTACGGCCTCAAGTGGAACCCCTTCTCCACCGACCTCCCGGTCGATGGCCTGATGACCACACCCGCCGTCGAGAACTTCTGCCGCAGGGTCGAACGGCATCTGGTGCGCCAGGGCGGCTTCGCCCTGATCGGCGGCCCGCCCGGCATCGGCAAGAGCGTGGCGCTGCGGTTGCTCGCCGAGCGCCTTGAGCGCATCGACAGGTTGAGCGTCGCGGTCCTCACCCATCCGTCCTCCAGCGTCGCCGACTTCTACCACGAGATCTCCGACCGCTTCGCCATCACCATGGCCCACAACAATCGCTGGAATGGGATCAAGGGACTGCGGCAGCGCTGGCTCGACCACCTCGACGACACGCGCATGCGCCCACTCCTGCTGGTCGACGAGGCACAGGAGCTGCCCAACGCGGTGCTGACCGAGATGCGCCTGCTCTCCTCGACCGACTTCGACTCGCGCACCATCCTTGGCGTGGTGCTGGCCGGTGACAACCGGCTGCTCGCAAAACTGCGCACGCCGGAGCTGCATCCCATCGACTCCCGCATCCGCCAGCGCCTCCTCATGACGCGTCCCGAAGACGAGGATCTACTGCGCCTCCTCGACCACCTGCTGGAGGAGGCCGGCAACCCCGCCCTGATGACCGCCGGCCTCAAGGACACCCTCGTCGCCCATGCCGGCGGCAACCCCAGGACGCTCACCGTCATGGCCGATGCGCTGCTCGCCGCCGGCGCCGATCAGGATCGTGAAGTGCTCGACGAAAAGCTCTTCCTGGAGACCTGGGGGGAGCCCACCAAGACCAGGAGAGCGCGCCGGTGAAGGGCTTCCCGACCCGAAGCCCGGCCGACCTTGAGGACCGCCCGAGCCGGCAGCAGTGGCTGGTCGACGGCCTCTGGGGACGCCAAGCCGTCGGCATCGTCGGCGGCGAACCCAAGTGCGGCAAATCCTTCCTGGCTCTGGACCTCGCCGTGGCCGTCGCCGCCGGCGTTCCCTGTCTGCGCCGCTTCGCCGCCAAACAGCCCGGACCGGTCCTGCTGTTCGCGGCCGAGGACGCCGGCCACATCGTGCGCGCCCGGCTTGAGGGCATCGCCCGGGCAGCCGGCGCCAGCTTCGAGACGCTCGACATCGCCGTCATCGACGCTCCCATCCTGCGCCTCGACCATGCCAACGACCGGCAGCGTCTGCGCGAGACCGTGCAGCGCATCGCGCCACGCCTCGTGGTCCTCGACCCCCTGGTCCGCCTGCACGGCGTCGATGAAAACACCGTCGCCGAGGTCGCTCCCATACTCGGCTTCCTGCGCGACCTCCAGCGCCGCTTCGAGACCGCCGTCCTGCTCGTCCACCATGCCCGCAAGAGCGGTGCCAGCCGGCCGGGCCAGGCGCTCAGGGGGTCGTCCGAGCTCCATGCCTGGGGCGACAGCAACCTCTATCTGCGCCGCCGCGACAAGCAGATCGTCATGACCGTCGAGCATCGCGCCGCTCCAGGCCTCGCCGACATCGAGATCGAACTCGCCGATGACGGCGAGGGACCCGCCCTGCGCTTGCGGCGGCCGGTGCCGGCCGAGGCCGCGCCGGAGCCGGAAACACCCGAACGGCGCATCCTCCAAGCCCTCGCCGACGCCGATGCACCGCTCTCGCAGCGCCAGATCCGCGAGCGCGCGGCAACCCGGCCCGCAACCGTCGCCGAAGCGCTGAGCAAGCTCGTCCGCGCCGGGCGCGTCGAACGCGCACCCCAGGGCGGTTACCGCCTCGCCGCCGAAAACGCGGCGCCGCCGGCCGCCGTCAACCACGCGGGCCGCAACGACGCGTTACCGAAAACCGTTACCGCCTCGAACCCCTAGGGAGGCAGGGTAACGGTAACGGGTAACACCCCTCGCCAGCCCCCGTTGCCGCACTGCGTCGAGCGATCGGCCCGTGGCCGGAAGCTTGCTTACGGCCATGGATGCACTCCGTCGGATGGACGGCGGGGGGTCACCCGAAGGGCCGGAGCGAAGCGGAGGAGCCGCGTAGCGGCTTGACCCGCCGACGGCCGTCCGACACCCCCGGTCACCCCACCAGCCGCGAACGATGCCCATCAAACAAACCGATCACCGCGCCATCAGATACCGAGAGCGCGCTCAGCGGGCGCAGCCTCGCACCGGCACCTACAAGGTGAGCATCGGCTATTTCGACGGCTACCTGGGCGAAGGGCAGCTCTCCTACGGCGGTCCCAACGCGGTCGCCCGTGCCCGGCTCGCAGGCGAGATCGTGGCGGAGAGGCTGCGCCTGCGCGGCTTCGCCTACGACGCGCTGGACGCCCGCCTGATCGGGATCGACAGCCTGCACGGGCCGGGCGCGGGCCGGCCGGAGCCCTACGAGGTGAGGCTCCGCGTCACCGGCCGCACGCAGGACAGGAAGGCTGCCGAAGCGGTGGGTTTCGAGGTCGCAGCGCTCTACACCAACGGGCCGGCGGGCGGGGCAGGGGACGCGGCCTCGGTGCGCGAGATCCTTGCCGTGCAGTCGGTGCTGCTGCCGCGCGATCTGGTCACGCCCTGCGTCGAGGTGGTGGACGCCGGTTGATGCTCACCGTTTACGACTTCGCCCACGCCCGCGCGGGCGACAAGGGGCATAGCGTCAACATCTCGGTGATCGCTTACGACGAGGCAGGCTACGAGCGGCTCAAGCGCGAGCTGACCGAGGCGCGGGTGGCGGCGGCCTTCGCGGCGCTGGCGGAAGGTCCCGTGCGCCGCTACGCCCTGCCGGGGTTAGGCGCGTTCAACTTCGTCATCGAGCGGCTACACGGCGGCGGCGTCACCGCGACCGGCGCGCTCGACATCCACGGCAAGAGCCTGTCGTCGCTGATGCTCACGATCCCGCTCCCCGGCAACGAGCCCGAGGACTAGCCCGCATTTGGTACGGACCACTCCCCTACCTCCGCCCTGCCGGGCCGAAGGCCCGGACGGCGCGACTGCGCCGCGCGCGTAGCGTCGCGCGTCCACGCGCGCGGAGCGCGCGGCGCCTGAGGGAAGTGAAAGAGTCTTGGGAGGGGGACAGGGGGAGGTGGGGGAGCGTTCGGGTCAAGGCGATCCCGTGCGGTCGGATACTGCCCTAGAGCATATCCGAGATTGAGAGAATCATTAGGAATTCCCATTAGTTACGGAATGTGATTCAAGCTGGCTACTGGTGAAGGAGGCCAGCATGGATGACACAACCCTATTCGAGCGATCTTCGCGAGCGCGTGGTGCGGGCCCATTTGGCGGGCGAGCCGATCCGCCAGGTGGCGGCGCGCTTCGGTGTCAGCGTCTCCTCGGTGCCGAAGTGGGTGGCGCGCTACCGGGCGACGGGGAGTGTGGCGCCGGGCAAGGTCGGCGGTCACCGCCCCTGGCTGCTGGAGCCGCACCGGGAGCTGGTTCACAGGCTGGTCGCCGAGACGCCACATCTGACGATCGACCGGCTTCGAGACCTGCTGGCCGCTGCGGGAATCGCGGTGAGCCGGGACACCATCTGGCGCTTCCTCAGGCGCGAGGGGCTGAGCTTCAAAAAAAACTCTGTTCGCCACTGAGCAGGCACGCGCCGCGGTCGCCCGAAAACGGGCGCGCTGGCAGGCGCTCAAGCGCCACCTCGACCCGGACCGCCTGGTCTTCGTGGACGAGACCTGGATCAAGACCAACATGGCACCGCTCAGGGGCTGGGCGCAGCGAGGCCGGCGCTTGAGGGCATATGCGCCTTATGGCCACTGGCGCACCATGACCTTCCTCGCCGCGCTCCGCGCAGACGGGATCGACGCCCCTTGCGTCTTCGACGGCCCCATCAACACCCGCTGCTTCCAGGCCTGGGTCGAACAAGAGCTCGTCCCCACGCTCAAGCCCGGCGACATCGTCATCCTCGACAATCTCGCAAGCCACAAGAGCAAGGCGGTCCGCCAAGCCATCCGCAGCACCGGCGCCCGCCTCTGGTTCCTCCCGCCCTACTCACCCGACCTCAATCCGATCGAGCAGGCCTTCGCCAAGATCAAGCACTGGATGCGCAACGCGCAGAGGCGCGACTTCGAGGATACCTGGCGCCATCTCGGCCACCTCATCGGCACCATCGAGCCAAGCGAATGCCAAAACTACATCCGAAACGCCGGATACGGTTCCGTCTAAAACGGATATGCTCTAGTCCTTGTAGTCGGGCTCGGTGCGGTCGAGGATGCGCTTGATCGCCGTGAAGTGCTCGACCGCGTAGCGGTGCCTGTTGTCGCGCGACAGCTGGCGTACGGCTTCCTCCTCCATCTCGGGCAGGATCGGCTTGAGCGGGCGGCCGGTGCTCATGGCGAGGATCTGAACCAGAGGCGTGTGCGCTGTCACGCATCCCTTGGTGATCAAGGGCTCCAGCTGATCCGAGATTTTTCTTACCCCGGCGGCTTCGCAGACATCTGCGGCCCTGAGATCGGCGGATAGGGCGGATCGAGGATTTCCACCCCATAGCCGACGACGCTCCCAGGCTCACTTCCGGCCCCGTCGCGTCGTCCCGCCCGAATCGGATAGAAGGTGTCGCCATCGGGCCAGAGGCCCTCGTTCCATCCACCAGCCCTGGTAGGGAGAACGTGATGGCGACAACGGAGAAGCTACCCTTTTCCTGGCAGGCTGTCGAAGGCCTGCCGGACCTGGATCGCCTGCGTCTGGTGCTCGACACCCTGCCCGACGAGGAGATCGTGGCTGCGCTTGAGGCCGGGCGAGGTCGCGGGCGCAACGACTACCCGGTGCGGTCGATGTGGCGTGCGCTGATCGCGGGCGTGGTGTTCCAGCACGCCTCGATCCAGTCGCTGCTGCGGGAGATGGGCCGCAACCCGGCGCTCCTGGAACTCTGCGGGTTCGACCCGCTGCCTTTCCAGAGCGCGCCCGTGTTGGAGCTTCGCGCAGGTACGAAGGAGCCACCATGCGCGGTGGCGCATCCGGCGCAGGTCCGCTCGACGGTGCCCAGCCACTGGAACTTCTCGCGCTTCCTGCGGCGCGTCGTGCTGCTTGAGAACGAGTGCAGCCTGGTGTCCGCAATGGTCGAGAGCCTGCGCGCGTCGCTCTTCGAAGAGCTGCCCGACTTCGGCCGCCATCTCGGCTACGACGGCAAGGCGATCGAGAGCCACTCGACGGGCCGGGTTGCCGAGGACAAGGGGAAGACCTCCGACCCCGACGCCGACTGGGGCAAGCATGAGACGAGCGGGGTGAACGCCAAGACCGGCGCGATCTGGAAGAAGGTGAAATCATGGTTCGGCTACGGCCTCCACCTGATCGCCGACACCCACTACGAGGTCCCGGTGGCCTTCGAGGTGACGCGGGCGTCGGACTCGGAGGTCAAGATGCTCCCCAAGATGCTGGAGAACCTGTTCGCAAGAGCGCCGGAAATGGTGGAGCGCTGCGACGACTTCAGCGCCGACCGCGGTCTCGACAACGCTCCCCAGAAGAAGTTGCTCTGGGATAAGTGGGCCATTCGGCCGCTGGTCGACACGCGCTTGATGTGGAAGGCCGAGAAGGAGGAGCCGGGCTATGATCCGACGAAGCCGATCACGCGGGCGCTGTTCCCCAACCGCGCCGACGTCGTCGTTCACGACGAGCGCGGCCGCGTGTCCTGCATCTGCCCCCAGACCGGCGAGGTCCGCGCCATGGCCTTCCAGGGCTTCGAGGCCGAGCGCGGCCTCTGCGGCACGCTGAAATACCGCTGCCCGGCGGCGGCCTTCGGCTTCGACTGTGCAGGCAGCAAGGCGTGCCACCGGGCGGGCGGGGTGGAGCCCGGCGAGTACGGCCGCATCGTGCGCATCGATCTCGACAAGAACGACCGGCGCGTCTTCACCCCGACGCCCTGGGGCAGCCCGTCCTGGCGGCGCGGCTACAACCGGCGCTCTGCGATAGAGAGGATCAACAGCCGCCTCGACAACAGCTTCAACTTCGAGACCCACTACATCCGCGGGCTCGCTAAGATGAAGACCCGTGTCGGGCTGGCGCTGGTGGTGATGATGGCGCTGGCCCTTGCGCAGGTGCGGGCCGGCCACGCGGAGCGGATGCGCTCGCTGGTCGGCGCGGTGCCGTACCTCGACACCGGCTGACCGGTTGTCCCACCTCCGACATCGCCGCTCGACCAAGCCGCCTGCCGGCGGATGGCAGACCGCGGCCATCCATGTCACGATGTTCCCGTAGCGTTCCGATCTCGCGTCTAATCGCTGCATTCTGCTCACCCGGCGGGGATCAGGCAGTCGATATCCGGCCGCCAAAGATCAGCGTCACGATGTCGAAATACGCCACAGCGCACATTCCTCAACCATCGCCGCGCGTTCCAGGTAGTAGAGGTCGTCGTAGGCCTTGGCGACGTCGCCGCCGCCCACCATCACGCCGTGATTGCCCATGAAGAGGATGTCGGCGCCGTCCATCGCACGCGCCACGCGCTCGCCCTCGCTCTCGGCCAGGGCGACGCCGCCGTAGTCCCGGTCGTAGGCGATGCGGCGGCTGAAGCGGAGCGCGTTCTGGCTTGCGGGTTCCAGCTTGCCGTCCTCGATCATGGCGAGCGCCAGCACCTGGGGCTGATGGGTGTGCATCAGGCAGCGCAGGTCCGGCCGCGCCTTGTGCAGCGGGGCGTGAAGACAGACGGCGGTCTCCTCCACGTCGCCCTCGCCCTCGATGATGCGGCCCTCCATGTCGACGACCAGGAGCGTGCTGGCGCGCACCTCGCTCCAGTGGGTGCCGTAGGAGATCAGCAGAAAGCGATCGTCGCTCCCCGGCAGCATGAGGGAGAAGTGGTTGCAGACGCCCTCGTTGAGCCCGTGGTGGCAGGCGATCCTATAGGCCGCCGCCAGGTCGATCCGCGCCTCGCGCTCCGTCTCGCTCATCATCCCTCCGCCGCTTCTGCTCGCAGGCCGCCCGCTCGCCCTCGCTCGGCCGGGCCAAACCGGGCACAATCGCCCGGCAACCGCCACACCTGAGCGCAAAGGACGGGCCGATGCCGGCCGCAGACTGGTACTTCGATTTTCTCTCTCCCTTTTCCTATCTGCAACTCGCCCAGTTCGACCGGCTGCCGCCGGACCTGGAGGTGACCTACCGGCCGGTCCTGTTCGCAGGCCTCCTCGCCCATTGGGAGCACAAGGGGCCGGCGGAGATCCCGGCCAAGCGGGTGCAGACCTATCGCTGGTGCCACTGGTACGCGGCGCGCCGCGGCATCCCCTTCCGCATGCCGCCGGCGCACCCCTTCAACCCGCTGCGCCCGCTCCGCCTCGCCGTCGCCCGGGGCGCCGAGCCCGCGCTGATTCGCGCGCTGTTCGACGCCATATGGGCCGAGGGGCGCGACCCCTCCGACGATGCGGAGTGGCAGGCGCTGACGGCCCGCCTCGGCATCGCAGACGCCGACGAGACTATTGCCCGGCGCGAGGTCAAGGACGCTCTGCGGCGAGGCACTGAGGAGGCCGCAGAACGGGGGGTCTTCGGCATACCCACGTTTGCCATCGGAGACGAGATTTTCTGGGGCCTGGATACGACCGATCTGGTGCTGGATTACTTGGGCGATCCGAACATGCTCAAGACCGGCGAGTATGCCCGCATCGCCGCCCTCCCCATCGCCCAGGCGCGTAGGCTCTAGAGCATATCCGAGATTGAGAGAATCATTAGGAATTCCCATTAGTTACGGAATGTGATTCAAGCTGGCTACTGGTGAAGGAGGCCAGCATGGATGACACAACCCTATTCGAGCGATCTTCGCGAGCGCGTGGTGCGGGCCCATTTGGCGGGCGAGCCGATCCGCCAGGTGGCGGCGCGCTTCGGTGTCAGCGTCTCCTCGGTGCCGAAGTGGGTGGCGCGCTACCGGGCGACGGGGAGTGTGGCGCCGGGCAAGGTCGGCGGTCACCGCCCCTGGCTGCTGGAGCCGCACCGGGAGCTGGTTCACAGGCTGGTCGCCGAGACGCCGCATCTGACGATCGACCGGCTTCGAGACCTGCTGGCCGCTGCGGGGATCGCGGTGAGCCGGGACACCATCTGGCGCTTCCTCAGGCGCGAGGGGCTGAGCTTCAAAAAAAACTCTGTTCGCCACTGAGCAGGCACGCGCCGCGGTCGCCCGAAAACGGGCGCGCTGGCAGGCGCTCAAGCGCCACCTCGACCCGGACCGCCTGGTCTTCGTGGACGAGACCTGGATCAAGACCAACATGGCACCGCTCAGGGGCTGGGCGCAGCGAGGCCGGCGCTTGAGGGCATATGCGCCTTATGGCCACTGGCGCACCATGACCTTCCTCGCCGCCCTGCGCGCAGACGGGATCGACGCCCCTTGCGTCTTCGACGGCCCCATCAACACCCGCTGCTTCCAGGCCTGGGTCGAACAAGAGCTCGTCCCCACGCTCAAGCCCGGCGACATCGTCATCCTCGACAATCTCGCAAGCCACAAGAGCAAGGCGGTCCGCCAAGCCATCCGCAGTACAGGCGCCCGCCTCTGGTTCCTGCCGCCCTACTCACCCGACCTCAACCCGATCGAACAGGCCTTCTCCAAGATCAAGCACTGGATGCGCAACGCGCAGAAGCGCGACTTCGAGGACACGTGGCGCCATCTCGGCCACCTCATCGGCACCATCGAGCCAAGCGAATGCCAAAACTACATCCGAAACGCCGGATACGGTTCCGTCTAAAACGGATATGCTCTAGGGCGCGGTGCCGCGTCTGAGCAAGGCGATGAAGATGAGCGCGGACCCGAACATGATCAGGCTGTAGGTGGCTGCCGGCACGACGGTGAGCCCGCCATCGAAGAGAAGCGTCGAGACGGCGATGGCGAGCGTGCCGTTCTGCACCCCGCATTCGATGGAGATGGAAATGCGCTGGCGCGGGCCGCTCGCAAGGAAGCGCGCGAGCAGGTAGGCCAAGGCCATCATCACGACGTTGAGCACGGCCGTCACCGGCCCGGCCTGGCCCATGTACTCGAGCGCGTTCTCGTGTTCCTGGTAGATGGCGGCGGCCAGCACCAGGACGAAGAGCAGCGCCGAAATCCGGCGCGCGTTGGGCTGGACCCGCGTGGCGAAGCCCGCGGCCCAGCGGCGGACCGCGAGTCCGATCAGCACCGGCAGGGTGACGATCAGGAAGACGCCGAGCGCGGTTTCGGCAACGGAGACGTCGCCCGCATCGCCGCCCACGAGGTGGGTGTAGGAGAACACGACGATGAGCGGGATCGTGACGATGCTGAGCAGGCTGACGATGGCGGTAAGCGAGATGGAGAGTGCCACGTCGCCGCGCCCGAAGGCGGTGAGCAGATTGGAGGTCACCCCACCGGGGGCGGCGGCGATTATCATGACGCCGAGTGCGAGTTCCGGCGCGAGCGGCCAGATGCTGACCAGGACAAAGGCCGCCACCGGCAGGAGCACCACCTGGGCCACGGCGCCCACGAGGAAGTCGCGCGGCTGCTTCGCGACCCGGGCGAAGTCGCCGACGGTGAGCCCGAGCCCGAGCGAGAGCATGATAAACGCCAGCGCAATCGGCAATACGACGTCCGTCACGATCCCCATGCCCGCGTCCCCCCTGTCGGAACTGAACCGGAGTTCCCGAAGGGTGCGTCATGACGGCTCGGGACACAAGCGTGCCCTGCGCGCCGCCGCGCGCGACAGATGTCAGCCGGGAATGGCTTGATCGAGAGCGCGGATCAGACGTTGGACTTCGTCGGGCGTGTTGTAGTGGACCATGCTGGCGCGGACGACTCCGCCCCGGTCTGCAAGGCCCAGGGCCTCGATGCAGCGGGCGGCGTAGAAGTCGCCGGCCCCGATGGCCACCTGGTGCGAAGCGACGGCGCGGGCGATCTCGCCGGCATCCCGGCCTTCGACCGCGAAGGCAACCGTGGGCGCGCGTTTGTGGCGGTCGGCGCTCGGGTTGCCGATCAGGCGCACGCCGGGCTTCGCCGCGAGATAGTCGAGGAGCGGCGCAACCAGCGCCTCCTCGTGCGCCGCGATGCGCTCGAAGACCGCGGCCAGGCGGCCGTGAAGCGGGAGGTTGGTCTCCCCCTCGTGGTGGGCGTGGAGGGCGTCGAGATAGGCGGTCATGCCCGCGAGGCCCGCGCTCAGCTCGTGGTTGGGGCCGCCCGGATTCAGCTTCAGCGGCAGCGCGTCGTCGAGAAAATAGTGGTTGAGCGGCGCCGCCCGTTCGAAGTGCGCGCGCTTGCCGTAGAGCAGCGCGAGGTGCGGCCCGTAGAGCTTGTAGGTCGAGCAAAGGTAGAAATCGACGTCCCACGCCTTCACGTCGATGGCGCGGTGCGGCGCGTACGCGACGCCGTCCACGCAGGCGAGCGCGCCCGCGTCGTGGATCGTGCGCACCAGCGCCGGCACGTCGGTGAAGCCGCCGGTGATGTTGGAGCAGTGGCCGAAGCAGACCAGGCGCGTGCGCTGGTTCAGCAGCGCCGCGAGCCCGTCCGGCTCCAGCGCGAAGCTGTCGGGATCGAAACGCCACTCGCGCACCGTGACGCCGTCTGCCGCGAGCCGGCGCCAGGCGCCGACGTTCGCCTCGTGGTCGAGATTGGTGACGACGATCTCGTCGCCCTCGCGGAGGCCGGGCCGGAGCGCCTGCGCCAGCAGGAAGACGTTCATCGAGGTCGACGGCCCGATCATCACCTCTTCGGGCCGGGCGTTGATCATCGCGGCCATCGCCCGGTGGCTCTCCGCGATCATCTCGGTGGCGCGGGCGGAGGCGGGATAGGCCGCGCCAGGCTGCACCTGGTACGCGGCCATGTAGGTGCGGATGCGGTCCAGCACCTGCGCTGCGGCGAGGGTGCCGCCCGCGTTCTCGAACAGCGCCCAGGGTCCCGCCAGCGCCGGGAAGTGAGCGCGGGCGAAGGCGGTATCGAGCGGCGGAGTCGCTCCGCCCTCAGTCATGACGCGGTCGTGTCGCGCTTAGTCATGACGCGGTCGTTCCGCCGGACGCTCCCGCGGTCATTCGGTGGGGCCGCCGACCTCGGTCCAGGCCTGGAAGCCGCCGGTGAGGTTCGCGACCTCCGAGTACCCCATGTCCTGCAGCGTCTTGGCCGCGAGCGCGGAGCGCCCGCCGGAGGCGCAGTAGATCACCAGCCGCTTGCCGGACGACAGCGCGGCGTTGTGCATCGGCGAGGCGGGATCGGCGATGAACTCCAGGAAGCCGCGCGGCGCGGCCACGGCGCCCGCGATGGCGCCGGCAGAGTGCTCGGCCCGCTCGCGCACGTCGACGAAGACCGCATCCCCGCCGTCCACCAGTGCCAGCGCCTCGTCCACCGAGATGCTGGCAACCTCGGCCAGCGCCTCGCCGATCAGTTGCATGGACGGAGTCACCATGATTCCTCTCCTCCCGCCGCCATCAAAAGCCGGCAGCCCGCTCAGTCGACCTTGGCGGCCACCGCCTCGATCTCGACCAGCCACTCGGGGAGCGCCAGCGCCGGCACGATGATCCCGGTGGATGCCGGGCGGATACCGCCGAGCGCCTTCTTGCGCGCCGCGGCGTAGGCCGGGAAATTCTCCGCGCCCACGATGTAGCCGGTGATCTTGACGATGTGCTCGACGCCCATGCCGCCCTCGCCGAGCAGCGCAAGCACGTTGGCCCAGGTCTGGTCGGCCTGGGCGGCGAAGTTCTCTGCCGTGGTGCCGTCGGGGGCCACGCCCACCTGGCCTGCGGTGAACATGAGCCGGGCACCCGCCGGGATCTCCAGCGCCTGGCTGTAGCCGCCGCCGTAGGCCTCGACGACGGTGGCAGGGTTGTGCCGCTTCAGCATGGTGAATCCTCCTCGATCCGGTCCGCGTTGGCGAGCCACCACTCTAGCCCGGAGCTTTCGCCGGGGTCACGACTGGCGCCTTCAGGTCTCGACCGCCACGCGAGAGCCCGTCGCGGCCGCCTCGCGGATGGCGAGCGCGAGCGCGAGCGAGCGCATGCCGTCCCGGCCGGTGCACGCCGGCTCGCCGTCGCCGCGTATGGCCGCATTGAAGAGGCGAACGACGCGCTCGTAGCAGGGCTCGTCCTCCAGATCGATCGTCGTCCGTCCCGCCTCGCTCCCGAGCACGACGTCGGCAAACAGGTGCGGCATCAGCGCGTGCCGCGCGAGCACGAAGCCCTCGCTGCCGAGGATCTCGATGTCGGCCTCGGTGTAGGTCACGGCCCAGGAGGGAAACAGATGGACCAGCGCACCGCCGCGCATCCGCACCACCGACATGGCCTCGTCCTCCAGGCCCGGCACGGTCAGGCCGTGATTCACCGACTGTGCGACGACGTCGCGCGGCTCGTCGTCAAGCAGAAACCGCAGAGAGTCGGCCAGGTGCACGCCGAGGTCCAGAATGGGGCCGCCACCGTCCCGGTCGTTGAGGCGCCAGTCGTGAAAGCGCTCCGGCAGAACGATCGCGAAGCAGATGCGCGCAGACAGGACCTGCCCGATCCGCCCGTCTCTCACGATGTCGCGGATGGCGCGGAGGCCCACCGTGCTGCGCAGGTGGTGGTTGGTCCCCATCTGCACGCCGGCCGCCGCGCAGGCGTCCACCATGCGCCGCGCATCGGCGAGGGTGAGCGCGAGCGGCTTCTCGCACAGCACGTGCTTGCCAGCTTCCGCGGCCGCGACGGTCTGCGCGCAGTGGAGGTCGTTGGTGGTGCTGATGTAGACCGCATCCACGCCCGGATCCGCGAGCAGCGCATCGAGATCGCCGCAGCAGCGCTCGATGCCGTGCTCGCGCGCGTAGGTGGCGCCCCATTCCTGACTGCTGCTCATCACGGCGACGACGTCGCTGTCGTCCTGGGCGCGGATCGCGCCGATCATCGAATCCGCCGCGATGCGGGAGGCGCCGATCAGGCCCCAGCCGATCTTCTCTGTCATGGATTGTTCCTCGCGTCCGGACAGACTCCGGCCAAGGGTATCAGGCCCGGTCTTCCTGCGCTTCCTCCGTCTCGGAAGCCGCTTCGTCCTCGAGCCGGATGCGCTCGGCGCGCCGGCGCAAGGAGACGTTCAGGACCACTGCGCCGACAGTGAGCGTGCCGATGACGAACTTGAACCAGCCCGAATCGACCCGCGCCATGACCACGCCGTTGTCGACCATGCGGATGATGATGATGCCGATGATCGGGGCCAGGATCGAGCCGAAGCCGCCGAAGAGCGCAACGCCGCCGATCACGCAGGCCGCGATCGCCTGCATCTCGTAGCCGTTGCCGACTGACGGGTACGCCGAGTGGCTGCGCAGGGCCTGAAGGATGCCTGCCCAAGTCGCGAGCGTCGAACAGATCATGAAGCAGGTCATCTTCACCCGCCTCACGTCGATGCCCATGTCCTGGGCCGATTGCTTGTGGGAGCCGGTCGCATAGATCCAATTGCCGAAATTGGTTCGATGCAGCACCCAGCCGAGCACGACCGCGATACCCAGGTACCAGAGCAGCGACGCGCGCACGACACCGCCCTCGGTGAGATAGCCGACGAACACCCAATCGGGCATGTGCTTGGGCCAACGCGGCGGGTAGCCCCCCGAAAAGACCACCGAGGCGGAGCGGACGATGAAGAGGGTGCCGAGCGTCGTGATGAAGGAGGGTATGCGGAAGGTTAGCGTCACGAACGCGTTGAAATAGCCGATGAGTAGCGCTGCCCCGGTGGCGATGGCGAAACTGAGCCACGGGTCGAAGCCGTAATTGGCGACGAGGATCACCGGCATCACCGTCCCCATCGCGAACACCGAGCCAACCGACAGATCGAACTCGCCCGAGATCATGAGCATTGCTGCGCCGAGCGCGATCAGCCCGAGCTCCGGCACGATGGCCAGTATCACGCGCATGTTGCCCTCGGTCATGAACCGCTCGCCACTGAGGCCGAGCCCCACGGCGAGCGCGATCGCGACGATGATCGAGGCGATCTCGGGTCGCGACAGCAGGAGCTTGGTCAGTGCTTTCACGGTTCCGCTTCCGGGCGAATCCTGCAGCGTTTCATGTCAGACAATGAGATCCGTGAGCTCCTCGATGGAGGTCTCGGACTTCGGCATCTCGGCCGCCTTCTCGCCGCGCGAAAGCACACACAGGCGGTCCGCGATGGGGTAGACGTGGTGCAGGTTGTGCGTGATGAAGACCGAGGTGATGCCTTGCGCCTTCAGTCCCTCGACCCAGCCCAGCACCTTGTTGGTCTCCTTGATGGAGAGGTGGTTGGTCGGCTCGTCGAGGATCAGCACCTTGGTCTTGAAGTACATCGCGCGGGCGATGGTGACGCCCTGGCGCTCGCCGCCCGAGAGCTCTTCGACCGGGGTAGACGGCGAGCGCAGGTGGAGGGCGACATCCCGCAGCGCTTCCATCGCCTCCCGCCCCATCTTGCGAAAGTCCATGTTGCCGATGCGGCCGATGCGGGCGGTGGTGGGCTCGCGGCCGATGAAGATGTTGCGCTCGATGGAGAGCGTGGGCGCGAGCGCGTTGTACTGGTAGATGGTCTCGATGCCGAGATCCATGGCCTCTCGCGGCGAGGCGAAGGTGACGCGCTTTCCCTGAAAGAAGATGTCGCCCGAATCCTGGCGATGCGCTCCGGAAAGGATCTTGATCAGCGTCGATTTCCCGGCGCCGTTGTCGCCCACAAGCCCGAGGACTTCGTTGTAGCCGAAGTCGAGATCCACGTTCTTGAGGGCGTGGACACCGCCATACCACTTGTGGAGACCGGAGCAGCGGATCAGCGGCTCGCCGGTCTCGGCGGCGGGCACGGGCGGTGCCTCCGCAGCCGCATCCGCAACGTGTGTCTCAGCGGTCATGATCGCTTCTCCGGTTCGTTGGAGTCCTCGGATTCGGCCTCGCGTTCCTCCTGCTCGGCCAGCCGCATCCCCTGGCCGACCCTCATGAGGTACAGGTTGAACACCACGGCGGCGATCAGGAAGACGCCGATCGCAAACTTGAACCAGCCCGCGCCGACACCCGCCATGATCAGCCCGCTGTCGAGCATGCGAATGATGAAGGTGCCGACGATAGGCCCGAGGATCGAGCCGAAGCCGCCAAACAGCGCGACGCCGCCGATGACCGACGCTGCGATGGCCTGCAGCTCGAAGGTCTCGCCCTGATTGGGCAATCCCATGTGGGAGCGCATCACGGAGAAGATACCGGCCCACGTAGCGCACACCGAGCAGATGATGAAGCACACGGTCTTCACGCGCCGGGTGTTGATACCCATGTCCCGAGCCGATTGGACATGGGCACCGGTGGCGAAAATCCAGTTGCCGAAGTTGGTGCGGTGCAGCATCCAGCCCAGCACGATGGCGACGCCCGCGTACCAGACGAACGAAGCCCTGAACAATCCTCCCTGGACGATGACCCCAGTGAACAGCTTGTCAGGCAGGTCGGGGTGCCACACCGGCATGTGGCCGCCCGAGATGACCACGGCGACCGAACGCGCAACGAACATCATGCCCAGCGTCGTTATGAACGAGGGAATGCCGAAGGTCAGCGTGACCGTGGCGTTGATGTAGCCGACGCTGACGCCGGCCAGCGTGGCGATGACCAGGCACGCCCACGGGTCGACCCCCATCTGGATCAGAAGGACCGGGAGCATGCCGCCCAGGGCGAACATCGAACCGACGGAGAGATCGAACTCGCCCGAGATCATCAGGATGGTGACGCCCAGCGCCAGCAGCCCGAGTTCGGGGATGATGCCGAAGAGCACGCGCCAATTGCCGGCGCTCAGGAAAACGGGCGTGTTGATGAAGAAGATGGCGCCCAACACGATCATCACCGTGAGGGCGGTGATCTCGGGCCGCGACAGGACCGTCTTGACGAGGCCCTTCATGTGACTCCCGCAGCCACGATGGCACCTGCGTCCCGGCGGGCGGTCACGCTATCGAGGGTCCGGCAGGGAGAAACGGCCGGGGTCCGGGCACCGCACGCGGCGCCCGGACCCTCACCGGTTCTTCCGGCAACCTGATTCGTCACACCTAACGCTTGTTCTGGGCCGAAAGCTCCAGGACCGAGTTGGCGGTATCCGGCGTGACGATCAGCTCGCCGGTGTCGACGCTCCAGTGTCCCAGCCCGTACTTGTTGTGCAGGTAGAGCTGCATGACGGAAAGGAACGCCTGCAGGTAGGGCTGCTGATCGACCGTGACCTGGATCCAGTTCTCCTTCATCTCTTCGAGCTTGAAGGTGTTCAGGTCAAACCCGCCGAGCAGAATCTGACCGGGCTCGTACCCGAGATCACGCAGCGCGCGGGCCACACCGACCTCCCAGAACCCATTGTCCAGATAGGCGGTCGTGTTGGGGTTGGTCTGGATGTAGGAGCTCACGCGGGCGCCGGTCACGCCGAGGTCATAGCCGGCATCGATGTTGGCCCACGTGATGTCGCGGTCCGGATTGGCCGCCGCAAACTCTTCCATGAACATCTCGGCGCCTAGGGTCCGATGCTGCGACCACTGCTGTCCGGGATCGTTGGTGCCGAGGAGCACGTGAATCGGGCCTTCCTCGGGGAAGTACTTGGAAATACCGAGGCCCAGCGTGTAACCGGCCTTGATGAGGTTGGAGCCCATGTAACCCATGCGTGCGCTACCCGCCGCGCCGTCCGCGTCGTCGACGTTGTAGGAGACCACGGGAATGCCCATGTCCATGGCGCGCTGGATCGTGCCGTCGAAGGCCTCGGGGTCCATGATGGTGGTGGCGATGCCGTCGGGCTGTTGCTCGACCGCGGCTTCCAGGTTCTGCAGGACCTCGCCGATGTTTCCGTCCTGGGTCTGCAGGAACACCATCTGGCAGTCGGCGTTGATGAGCGCACAGGCCTCCTCCATGCCGTTCTTCTCGATCTCCCAGAACTGGTGTCCGGGGGCCGCGTGATGCACGAAGATGAAGTTGTAGCTCTCCTCCTCGGCTTGCGCGTCGGTGGCCGCGAGCCCGGCGGTCGCGAGACCGGCGGCGGCGAGGGCACACACGAACTTCCTCATAGCTTTCCTCCCATAATTCGGTTTGTGATTGGCGCCGATAGACTAGCAATCCCGGCACGGTGTTTCCACACGCGTTGCCCCCGCGACCTTCCCCAGCGTCGCTGTCGGCGTCGAAGACCCAGCTAACCCGCATTTCGAGCAGGCAGCCGGGTGTGGACGGGTCAGGCTCACGGCAGCCGACTGAGCTGGTGTCCCGTTCCAGGAGTTTCTATCCACTTACACGACGCCCCCACCACGTCATGGCCGCACTTGATGCGGCCATCCACGTGTTTGCCCAGCGTTCGGTGGGTCCGGCTGAGAGAGATGCCCGGATACCCGGATCAAGTCCGGGCACGTCCCGGCATGACGAGTGTTGGAGAGGCTCGGTCGGAGAGACCGCACACCGGCCAGACCGAGTGCGAATGAACTTCGGAAACATGACACTGGGGGCCGGTAGCGCAGGCATGGGGCTACCGCGCCGCGCGCCGTTCAGCCGGGGGGAGGAGACTCCGCGCAACCCGAGATGCGTGGATCAATCTATGCGGCGCCTGCCGCCTTCTCCGCCCAGCTGCGTTCGGCCAGCCGGCGCTTCATGCGCTCGTGGGCCTCGTCGGAGCCGTCGTGCCAGGTGCCGAACAGGACGTCCCAGATCAGCAGGCCGTCGCCGCCGCCGTAGTTGCACTCGAAGTACTTGTGGTGGAGGTAGTGGCCGTAGGCGCCGAACGACACCTCCTTGCCCTCGACGCCGATGCTCTCGAAGCCGTGGTGGCCCTGGGGCGCCGTCAGGGAGGCGTGCTGCAGGTGGTACATCATGTGCAGCGGGTGCGAGGGAATGACCAGGTGGATGAGCGCGCCGGAGAAGTAGAGCACATGCTCCACGGGGTGCATCGACATGCCGGCCCACGTGCCGACATTGACGTTGCGGTGATGCACCTTGTGGGCGAGCTCATAGAGCGGCCGCCAGTGCAGCAGGCGATGCGTGGCGTAGAAATGGATATCCCGAATGAGCGGGATCAGCAGCATGAAGACGACGAACCACACCGGGTCCGTGCGCAGCTCGATGAACGGTACGTAGCCGTTGGCGAAGAGCCACAGGCAGACGACCTCGTAGGCCGTCCAAATGGGCACGCCGCTGCCCAGGCACCAGAAGATGTTGTCCGCGAGCTGATTGTTGAAGGCGAAGACCTTGTTGTTCTTGGCGAGCGGGCGAAGCGTGTACTTGGTGTGCGTGCCCTGGGCCTTGAAGACGTAGAACCACAGGTGGAAGGCACTGAAGAGGACCACCGTGAGCCCCAGGTTGCGGGCGAAGATGATGCCGATCCACCACGCTTCGAACGTCTTCATGCTCTCCAGCGGCGGCGTCATGTAGAGCCACGACAGCAGGGGGAAGATGAAGAAGAAGGCGTTCCACGGCCAGAGATAGCCCGGCCACCCGAAGAAGAATTTGAAGATCTCGACCGGCTTGGGCGGCCAGTTCAAGAAGATCGGTTTCTGGATGATGTAGGGCGGCCGCCAGTTGCCGCGCTTGTCACGGATGCCGAGGGTCGTCTCTGCCATCGTCTCTCTCCCGGATCGGCGGCACGCACGCTGCGTGCCTCACGCCTTCCTCCCACTCTGGCGGCCGAACCGGGAAGGGGCCGCCCTGCAAGGCGTGATGCGCGCCGTATCGCGCGCCAAATTACCGAAACCGCGTGTCCATGACAATTGGGCGACCGAGGGGTGCGCTAAGCTGGGCACGGCTCGAACGGGGCAATCCCAGGCCTGGCTTCCCGCGCGACGGCCGCGTCAGTGAATCATTTTCTCCGGATCGAGCACCGGCGTCCTGGCCTCGGTCAGCAGCTCGGCATAGGCGGCGGGGCGCCGTGCGCCCGGACCCCAGATCGCGTTCTCGCGGTACGCGCGTATCTCGTCGAGGTCGAAATCGCAGTAGTAGATGCCCGCCTCTTCGCCGGCTTCCAGGATCAATGTCTCCCGGCTCCGGCCCTGCCCGTTCTTCTCGCCGCCCAGGCCGAAGGCCATCGGCACGATGCCGAGCGAGTGCCCGTTGCCGTCGGGATGGGACACCGGATAGTTGGTCATTGCGAGCGCGATCACGTTCTCGAACGCCCGGGTCTTCATCTGCGCGACCCGGTGCTCCTCGAACACGCACGCGTTCGGAACCAGCACCAGCTCGGCCCCCTTGATGGCCAGGATGCGCGCGCTCTCCGGGTTCTCGCGGTCGTAGCAGATCATCGCCCCGACCTCCAACGCACCCTTGTCCGTGTCGAGCGTGGTCACGTTGAAGCCCTCGCCCGGCGCGCACAGACGCTCGTCGGTGAACGCGCAGGTGTGGACCTTCGCATAGCGGAGAACGATCTCGCCCTTGCCGTCGATCAGCGCGAGAGCGTTGCGCGGGCCCGAGCGGTGGTCCTCCAGGAAGGTCAGGCCGATCGCGAGACCGATCTCTGCTGCAAGTTCGCGGAAGGCGCGGACGAATGCGGAATCCTCGCGCAGCGCGGTCTTTCGCCAGGCCTCTGCGGCGGCACCGTCGTCGGCGTTCGGGAGCGCGTAACCGTGGCTCCAGACCTCGGGAAGGAGGGCGATGTCGGCGCCGTTCGCGCGCGCCTCGCGGCATGCCGCGAGTCCCGAACGAAGGTTCTCGTCGAGGTTCGCGCCGGCACTGAGCTGAAGCAGCGCAACGCGGATCGCACTCATGGTTCCGGGCCCCTATGCAAGACGCTCTCTCCGCGATCGACGAGCGCGGCCTCGCGAGCCTCAGTCCTCCATGCCTGCGAGGAACCCTTCGAACTCCTCGTCCGAGATGGGGACGACGTGCTCGGGCGCGGGGTAGGCGCCGGAGTGCACGTCGGCGATGAATTCCTTGAAGGCGGCGACGCGCTCTTTCTGCAGCCGTTCGTACTCGGCGGCGAAATTCCGATAGGTCTTGGCATGGCGTGGCTTGTGGCCCGAGGTGTGGCCCAGCACGTCTTCGGTGAAGAGGTACTGCGCATCGGCGCCGGGGCCCGCACCCATCCCAAGCATGAGCATCGTGGTGTTCTTCGAAATCATCTCGCCGACGCGGTCGGGGATGACCTCCAGCTCCGCGCCGAAGGCGTTGATCGCTTCCAGCCGCTTCACCTGCTTATAGACGGCCAGCGCCTCGCCCGCCGTCTTGCCGACGGCCCGCCAACCGGTCCATGTCACGTTGGCCGGGACGAAGCCCACGTGGGCCACGATCGGCACGTGGTTGTCGCAGAGCACCTTCTGGATGTCGAAGGACGCCGCGCAGTAGATGCAATCGGCGCCGACGCGCGTGTAGTGGAACGCTCCCCGCAGGTAGTCCTCGGCGGTCGCGTTATCGCCGAACTGGCCGAACGGCAGGCCCACCTGCACGAAGCACCTGCCCGCCGCCTCGCGCATTTCGGGCGAGAAGAAGCGTGCTTCGATCGAGAGCATGTCGATGCCGGCCTGGTCCGCCGCTTCTGCCTCTTCCAGCGTCTGGACGTAGAGCATCGTGATCTTTTCGCCGCTGGCCTTCATCGCGCGCATGTCGGCCACGGTCCTGCGGTTCCTGTCGATAAAATCCACCACGGTTCGTATCCTCCCTGTTTGTCCGGCGCCGCAACGCCTTTCAGCTTAGCGAATGACGCGCCCAACGCTAACGGATCGACGGACCCGAAGCCTCAGATCTCGACGAAGACCCGGCCGTCCCGGACCTCTGCCGGGTAGGTGCACAGGTCCTCGAAGGCCGGCGGCGAGTCCACTTCGCCGGTGGTGAAGTCGAAGACGCTCGCGTGCCTCGGGCATTCGATCGTGTTTCCCTCCACGATGCCGTCGGCGAGGTGGATGTCCTCGTGGGTGCAGAGGCCATCGGTGCAGAAGAAGTTGCCCTGGTCGTTGCGGAAGAGAGCGAACGTTCGCCCGTCGTGGTCGAAGGGCTTGGCGTCTTCGAGGTCGATGTCGTCGGCCGAACAGACGTCTATCCAGGGCATCGGGCGTACCTTCGGGTCTCGCGAAGTTTAGGTCGGGAAAGGGCGGCCGATACTGTTTACTGCGTCACTGTGTATCCGGCATTTGCCATGACGCGTTGGAGTTCGGCGTGTCCTTTTATGGCCATCTCCAGCGGGGGGTTGGGCACGGGGTCCTGCTCGGCCTCGACCACGAACCAGCCCTCGTAGCCGACCTCGGCGAGGCGGCCCACGATGGTCTCGAAGTCGAGATCGCCGTCCCCCGGCACCGTGAACGCTCCCTTGATGACCGCGTCCAAGAAACTCTCCCGGCTGCGGTCGATGCCGTCCACCACGCCCTGGCGCACGTCCTTGGTGTGGATGTGGCCGAGCCGTTCGCGGTGGCGCTCGATCACCCGCAGCCCGTCGCCGCCGGCAAACGCGAGGTGGCCGGTGTCGTAGGCCAGCCGCAGCGCCTCGCCGCTGTGGCTCATCAGGCTGTCGAGCTCCGCCTCGGTCTCGATCGCCGCCCCCATGTGGTGGTGGTAGGCGATCGGCATGCCCTCGTCGGCACACCACTCCGCGAATGCGGTCATGGTGCGGCCGTAAGCTTTCATCTGCTCGTCGTCAGCGATCCTGGGCTTGGTCGCGAGCGGGGCACTGCGCTCGCCCTGGATGGCGCCCGCGATCTCGCCATAGACGATGCAGGGCGCCCCGGCCGCGATGAAGAGGTCCATCATCGGCCGGATGCGCGCCTTCTCCGCCTCGATGTCGCCCTCCAGAAGATGGCCCGAATGCCAGCCGCCGCAGACCGTGATCCCGTGGCGCTCCAGGATCGGCCCGAGCTCACCCATGTTCATCGGAAAGCGCCGGCCCGTCTCCATCCCCGAATAGCCCGCAACCGAGGCCTGGCGCAGGCACTCGTCCAGGCTCACGTCGTCGGAAAGCTCAACCAGATCGTCGTTCCACCAGGCGATGGGCGCGATGCCCAGCTTCGCTTCAAGCATCCCTCACACTCCCACGCGCTGCTTCGCGCGGATGTCCTCTTGCTGGACGCGCGCGGCGCGCACCGTCTCGCGCGCCGAGACCTCGGGCACGCCGACATCCCAGGCCGCATCACCCGGCGTCCAGGTGTAGGCCTCCGTCGCGATCGAGAGCACCGTCGTCTTCTCGGTGCCCTTGGCCCACTCAAGCCCGGCCTCCAGGTCGGCGAGGCTCTCGCAGTGGCGCGCGTGGGCGCCCATGGACGCCGCGTGCTGCGCAAAGTCCACCAGAGGCGGGTCGCCGGTGGTCGCCCGGCGGCAATCCTTGAACAGGTTGTTGAAGCCGGGCGTCCCCTTGAACTCCTGCAGCCGGTTGATCACCGCGTAGCCGGCGTTGTCGCAGATCACCACGATCATCTTGTGGCCCGTGAGCACCGTGGAATAGAGCTCGGCGTTCAGCATCAGGTAGCTGCCGTCGCCCACCATGACGATGGGCGCGGACCCGGTCGCCATGGCATTGCCCCAGCCGCCAGCCACCTCGTAGCCCATGCAGGAGAAGCCGAACTCGAGGTCGAAGGTGTTGCGCTGCTTGACCTTCCAGCCCTTCGCGACCTCCCCCGGGATGCCGCCGGCGGCGGCGATCAGATGGTCGCCCTCGCCCGCAGCCTTGTTCACCACGCCCACCACTTGCGCGTAGGTGGGAACGGGCGCGTTGGTCTGCGCCTGGTGCTCGTCCAAGAGCGCATCCCACTCCCTGAAGAGCGCCTGGGCCCTCGCCAGGTGGGCGCCCTCTGCCTTCCACTCGCCGAGCGCTGCGTCCAGCTCCCGCACCGTCTCCAGCGCATCGCCCACCACCGCGAGCGCCCGGTGCTTGGTCGCATCCCAGCGCGCGGCGTTGATCGAGATGAACGCCGCGTCCCGCGCAAACGCGGTCCACGACCCGGTCGTAAAGTCCTGCAGCCGGGTGCCGATGGCGAGGATCACGTCGGCCTCTTCCGCAAGCGTGTTGGCCGAGGTCGAGCCCACCACCCCGATCGGGCCGCAATGGACCGGATCGTCGTGGCTGAACGCCCCCTTGCCGGCAATGGTCTCCACCACCGGGATCCCGCGCTCGGCGGCAAGCGCCGCAACCGCCCCCTCCGCGCCGGCGTAGCGCACCCCGCCGCCCGAGATGATGAGCGGCTTCTCGGCCGTCCGCAGCAGCGCCGCCGCCTCGGCCACCCGGTCACGGTCCGGGCGCGGGCGCGGGACGGTCCACACCCTCTCCTCGAAGAACGCCTCCGGGTAGTCGAAGGCCATCTCCTGCGTGTCCTGAGGCAGCGCGATGAACGCAGGGCCGCAGTCGCCGGGGTCGAGCATGGTGGCGATCGCCTGCGGCAGCGACGCCATCAGCTGCGCCGGGTGCGCGATCCGGTCCCAGTAGCGCGAGACCGCCTTGAAGGCGTCGTTCACCGTGACCGTGGGGTCGCCGAAGTGCTCCACCTGCTGCAGCACCGGATCGGGCAGCCGGTTCGTGAACGTGTCGCCCGCGAGGATCAGGATCGGCAGCCGGTTGGCATGGGCCGCACCCGCCGCCGTCATCATGTTGAGCGCGCCCGGCCCGATCGAGGACGTCGCGATCATGATCTGGCGCCGGCGCTTCGCCTTGGCATAGCCCATGGCCGCCAGCGCCATGGACTGCTCGTTCTGCCCGCGCCAGGTCGGCAACAGGTCCTGGACCGGCTCCAGCGCCTCCGAGAGGCAGGTCACGTTGCCGTGGCCGAAGATCGCGAACACGCCGGCAAACAGCGGAACCCGCTCCTCCTCGATCACGGTGTGCTGGCTGCAAAGATAGCGGACCAGGGCCTGCGCCATCGTCAGGCGTACGGTATCGCGTGGCATCGTCGTCCCCTCCCCCGCGCAAGCGTGATCCCCGATGACTGACGATCTCATAGTGACACAGGGCGCACCTTGCAACGAAGGCCGCCGCGGGGGAGACGCCAAGCGGTTGATCGCCTTCCGGCGCAGCTGATGGTAGGAAGGCGGGCGCAGCGAGGGAGGGGGGCGGGCCCGCCGATGCCGCGCCGGCCCGGCCCGCACGCCGAGGGAGGCGACATGCAACGGAACGCGCTGAAAGAGATCTGGGCCGCAGGGCAGCCGGTGCTCAACGGCTGGTGCTCCATCGGCAATCCGTTCACCGCCGAGATCATGGCGGACCAAGGCTACGACGCGATCACGGTCGACGTGCAGCACGGCGCGCTCGACTACGCCGCGCTGCTGCCCATGCTGCAGGCGGTGCGCGCCTCAGGCGTCGTGCCCATGGCCCGCGTCCCCTGGCTCGAGCCCGGGGTGATCATGAAGGCGCTGGATGCCGGCGCCATGGGCATCATCTGCCCCATGGTCAACACCCGAGAGGACGCCGAAGCCCTGGTCTCCTACATGCGCTACCCGCCGCTCGGCCAGCGCAGCTTCGGCCCGACACGGGCCGCCGTCGCCATGCCGGGCTACGGCGTGGACGCCAACGCCGAGGTGCTGGCGATGGCGATGATCGAGACCGCCGACGGCGTGCGCAACCTCGAGGCGATCTGCGCCACCCCCGGCCTCGACGGCGTCTACGTCGGCCCCGCCGACCTCACGCTCGGCACCCAGGAGGGGCGGCTCCCGCCTGCGCTCGACCGGGAGGAGGCGGAGATGATCGCCATCATCCGCCGCATCGCCGACGTCTGCCAGGAGAACGGCATCCAGGCCGGCATCCACTGCGGCACGCCCGAGTATGCGCGCCGCGCCATCGAGTGGGGCTACGCCTGGACCTCGGTCGCAGCCGACTCCCGCCTGCTCGCCGCCGCCGCCAGCGCATCCGTCGCAGCATGGCGAACCCTCACAGGAAGAGACCAACAAACCGCCCCCAAGTCCGGGAGCATCTACTGATGCCAACCGCGGCGGAGAAGCCCCCGCTCCAGGTCGGCGTCATCGGGGCCGGATACATCGGCAAGGCCCACGTCTTCGGCTACGCCACGGCGCAGAGGGTCCTGGACATGCCGCTCGCGCCGGTCATGCACACGGTCGCCGAAGTCACGGAGGAACTCGCGGCGGGCGCGGCCGACACGCTGGGTTTCGCGCAGTGGACGACCGACTGGCGGACCATGATCGACGATCCGACGATCGACGTGATCCACGTCGCCACGCCCAACGCGCTGCACTGCGAGATGTCGCTCGCGGCCATCGCCGCGGGCAAGCATGTCCATTGCGAGAAGCCGCTCGCGACGTCGGTGGACGACGCGCGCGCGATGACGGAGGCGGCCGAGGCCGCAGGCATCAAGACGCAGGTCGGGTTCAACTACCTCTGCAACCCGATGATGGGCTTCGCGAAGGAGATGATCGCCTCCGGCGAGCTCGGCGACATCCGGGGCTACCGCGGCCTCCACTGCGAGGACTACATGACCGATACGGAGGCGCCGCCCAACTTCCGCCACGAGCCGGCGGGCGGCGGGGCGCTGGCCGATATCGGCAGCCACGCGCTCGCCACGGCGGAGTATCTGCTAGGCCCGATCGCCGAGGTGATGGGGCATTGCGTGACCATGATCCCCGAGCGTCCCCACGAAGACGGCGGCCGGCGCACGATGGAGGTCGACGATGTGGGCCGGGCCTTCGTCGTGTTCGAGAACGGTGCCACCGGGTCGATCGAGGGCAACTGGCTCTCGACCGGGCGCAAGATGCAGCACGACTTCGAGGTCTACGGCTCCAAGGGCGCCTTGGCCTTCAGCCAGGAACGGTTCAGCGAGCTGCACTACTATAGTGTGGACGATGCGCCGGGGCGGCGTGGCTTCCGCCGCATCGAGGCCGCGCCGGATCATCCGCCCTACGGCCGCTTCTGCCCGGGTGCGGGCCATCAGCTCGGCTTCAACGACCTGAAGGCGATCGAGATGGCGGGCTTCGTCGATGCCATGGCGGGCAAGGGCCCGGAGACCTTCAGCTTCCGCGACGGTCTGCGCTCCCAGATCCTGATGGAGACGATCCGGCGATCTTCGCGCGAGCGGCGCTGGCTCCCGGTCGGGACTTGACGCCGCCCCGCCGCGGCCGGATCGTTCCGGCGCCAAACGCCGAACGGCGCATACATGCAGAAGGAGAATGACATGGTTCGGATCGCGGTTCTCGGGTGCGGGCGCATCGGCCAGATGCATGCGGCCAACATCGCGCGCCACCCGCGCGCCTCGCTCGCGATGGTCTACGACATCGACGGGGCGGCGGCGGAAGCCGTGGCCGAGCGCGAGGGCGCCCGCGCCATGGCAAGCGCGGAGGAGGTGCTTGCCTCGCCCGATGCCGACGCGGTCCTGATCGCATCCGCGACGCCGACCCATGCCGACTACATCGAGAAGGCGGTGGCGGCCGGCAAGCCCGCGCTCTGCGAAAAGCCCATCGACCTCACCCTCGCCCGCGTCGAGGCCTGCAGGGCCCGGATCGCCGGATCGTCGGTGCCGGTCCAGATCGGCTTCAACCGCCGCTTCGACCCCGGTCACAGGGCCGCACGCAACGCCGTCCTCGCCGGCGACATCGGCGATCTCCACCAGGTCATCATCACCTCGCGCGACCCGGAGCTGCCGCCGCGCGGCTACCTGGAGGATGCCGGCGGGCTCCTGCGCGACATGACCATCCACGACTTCGATCTCGCCCGCTACATGCTGGGCGAGGAGCCGGTCGAGGTCTTCGCGGTGGCGGGCGCGCTGATCGACCCGGTGCTGGGCGCGGAGCTCGACGAGGTGGACAGCGCCATGATCGTCATGCGGACGGCGAGCGGCATGCAGTGCCACATCAACAACTCGCGGACGGCCGTCTACGGCTACGACCAGCGCATCGAGCTGATGGGCACCGAGGGCATGGTGCAGTCCGGCAACCGCAAGCCTCACGAGATGCGGCGCTACTCGGCGAAGAGCATCGAAGGCGCGGAGCCTTACCTCTTCTTCTTCATCGAGCGCTACACCGAAGCCTTCATGGCCGAGATCGACGCCTTCGTCGATGCGGTCGAGACCGGCGAGCAGCCCGAGGTGAGCTTCGAGGACGGCCGCCGCGCCCTCATCCTGGCCGAGGCGGCCTACAAGTCGCTAAGCGAGAAGCGCCTGGTCCAGGTCTCCGAGATCGCCTGACGGCGCCCCGCAGATACAGCGGTGAGGCTCAAGGGCGCACAACTACGGAACGGGCCCGATCTTGATCCCGGGCCGGCTGTGTGATAGCGGGGGCGGGACGCTCTATCGGGTGGGAGGCCGACGATGTCCGATGCCACCGTTGTAGACCGCGACAAGCGCGGCAACTGGGCACCCAAGTACCTCGAGCAGCCGCCGGCGCCGATAGCGTGGCCGCCCCGCCCCCTCAAGATCCTGAAGTGGTTCTTCGGCTGGGAAGGGTATCTCTGGCCGTGGAACGCGTTCTACCTCGGGATCGCGCTGCTGGCGTACTTCTTCATGACGCCGCCCATCGCCGAGATGGCGACGTTCGAGGCCTGGTGGATCGGGGCCATCTACGCCCGCAACCTGGGGCTGACGATCCTCTTCTACGGCGGTCTGCACCTCTACTTCTACGTGTTCAAGGGGCAGGGGACGGACTACCGCTACGCGACGCGGATACCGCCCGACAAGGACAAATCCCGGCACTTCGGTCGCCAGGTTCGCGAGAACATGCTCTGGTCGCTGGCGAGCGGGGTGACGCTGTGGACGGCCTGGGAGGTGGTGACCTGGTGGATGTACGCCAACGCGTTGCTGCCCTACCTGGACTTCGCCTCTAACCCGGTCTGGTTCGTGGTCCTCATCCTGCTGATCCCGCTGATGCGGGAGGTCCACTTCTACTTGGTGCACCGCCTGTTGCACTGGAAGCCGCTCTACCGCTCAGCCCACTACCTGCACCACCGCAACGTCAATATCGGGCCGTGGTCGGGGCTCTCGATGCACCCGATCGAGCACCTGCTCTACTTCTCAGGCGTGCTGGTGCACTGGGTGGTCGTGTCGCATCCGATCCACGCCATGTTCCACGTCTTCCACGCCGGGCTTTCGGCGGCGCCGGGGCACACCGGCTACGACCGGATCGGTGCCGAGAACGGCAAGAGCGTGACCATCGGGGCCTACATGCACTACCTCCATCACCAGTATTTCGAGTGCAACTACGGCGGCGACGGCCTGCCGCTCCTCGACAGGCTGATGGGCACGTTCCACGACGGCTCGCCCGAAGCCCACGAGTGGATGAAGGAGCGGCTGCGGAAGCGGCAGTGGGCGAAGACGGCGGCGGCCACGTCGTGACGGGACGGCACGCCTCAACGCCGGCCATCGGCTGAACCGGCGGCCGCACGGCCGATAATCGGCGATTCAGTGAATCGGAACGGTTCGCCCGCCGGGCGCGCCGAGGAGCATGTCCCCATGAAACTGAGCCAGCAGCAGGTCCAGCAATACATGGTCGACGGATTCCTCGTGGTCGAGAACGTGTTCTCGGAGGAAGAGCTGCAGCCCGTGATGGACTGGTTCGACACGCTGGTCGACGACTGCGCGGAGAGGCTTCACGCCGCCGGCATGATCGAGGACAAGCACGAGGGCGAGGACACGTACACGCGGCTCTGGTCGCTGGAGCAGCAGTGGCCCGGCGCTGCGGCGTTCGTCACGCAGCGCAACAGCATGGCGCCCGCTCTGGCCTCTCTCTGGTGCTCGGACAAGCTGCTCGACATGGTGGAGCAGTTCCTCGGCCCCGACATCGTCGGCCACCCGATCAGCATCTTCCGCTCGAAGACCCCGGATACGGCGCTCATGACCGTGCCGTGGCACCAGGATGCCGGCTACTTTCTCGAAGGCGGCGAGGACACGCTGCAGCCCACGGCCTGGATCCCGTTCATCGACGCCACGCAGGAGAACGGTACCCTGCAGATCATCCGCGGCAGCCACAGGTACAAGACGGTCTTTCCCCACCGGATCGAGAAGGACATCGGGCATCCGAAGTCATGGTACCTCTACATCGCCGACGCGGACCTGCCGCCCGGCGACCGCGTGGTCTGCGAGATGCCGATGGGCTCGGTGCTGTGGCACCAGAACATGATCGTCCACCGTTCGACCGAGAATTTCTCGGACAAGGTGCGCTGGACCTGCGATCTGCGCTACCAGCGACCCGGCGAGCCGACCGGCTTTCCCGACGAGACCGGGCTTCCGCCCATGCGCAAGGCCGACGACCCCGACTACGCCCTGGACTGGTCCGAATGGGTCGCCCACGAGGCGGAGGGAAATCAGAACTACCGCCGGCTCACCGACGACAGCTTCGAGTACTCGGCGCCGGACTCGCCCTGGCTGGTCCGGTGGGAGAATTACTGGGCCGCGTCAGCCCCCAATTAGCGCAGTATCCGACCACACCGGATCGCCTTGACCCGAACGCTCCCCACCTCCCCCTGTCCCCCTCCCCCCGGAGGGCGGAGGGGGAACGCAAACGGCACCGGCAAATTCTCCCTCTCCTCCCTGGGGAGGAGAGGGCCGGGGTGAGGAGGGGAGTCCCGGACTGCACAGCACGCGAAATGGAGCGCCGTTTACCAACCGGATACGATCCCGTCTGGTCGAATAGTGCTCTAGCGTCGCGCGCTGGAGCGGCTGCACCGCCAACATCCGCCGCTCAGACGATCAGGTCCGTCAGCTCCTCGATCGAGGTGTCTTCCTTGGCGCCATCGGCGACTTTTTCGCCTCGGGACAGCACCATCACCCGATCCGCGATCGGATAGACGTGGTGCAAATTGTGGGTGATGAAGATGGACGTGATGCCCTGATCCTTCATGTCCTCCACCCATCCAAGCACCTTGTTGGTCTCCTTGATCGAGAGATGATTGGTGGGCTCGTCCAGGATCATCACCTTGGTCTTGAAGTACATGGCCCTGGCGATGGTCACGCCCTGACGCTCGCCACCGGAGAGCTCGTCGACCGGGGTATCGGGCGAGCGCAGATGCAGCTCCACGTCCCGCAGCGCCTGCATGGCTTCGCGCGCCATCCGCCGGGTGTCGAGGATGCCGAACGGCCCGATCCGGAGCCGGACCGGCTCTCGCCCGACGAAGATGTTCCGGGCGATGCTCATCTGCGGGACGAGGGCGGAGTACTGGTAGATGGTCTCGATGCCCAGCGTCATCGCATCCTTAGGCGAGGAGAACCTGACCTCCTTGCCCTCGAACTCGACCGCGCCCTTGTCCGGCGCATGCGCCCCCGAGAGAATCTTGATCAGGGTCGACTTGCCGGCGCCGTTGTCGCCCACGAGGCCCACGACCTCGCTGCGGCCGAGCCGAATGTCGACTCCCTTGAGCGCGTGGACGCCCTTGTACCACTTGTGCAGCCCCACGCCCTGGAGCACCGGTGTATCCATCAGCGCACTCTCGCAGGCTCGCGCTTCGCAATCTCCGGAACCGCCGCGGAGGCGGAACCCCGGCAAAGGCTAGCGCGACGAGGAGTGGCCCACAATCCCGCAATCGTTGACAGGGAGCGCGGCGCGAGGCGGCGCGTAGCAGGCCGGCCCTGCTTTGCGTTCCGAATTTGGAATCTATAGGCTTCCGGTCTCGATTGTGCCGAATAGGCGCTCCGGTGATGTCGGGAGCGCAGTTCAGGGAGGAAAGAGGCATGAAGCTCAAATCGTCACTTCGTCTCGTCGCTGCCGCTGCAGCGGTGGCAATCTTTGCCGGCTCGGCCCCCGTCGTGGCCCAGGACGACGGGGAAAAGCTCGAATTTAACTACGTCATGCACGCCGATCCGGAGGGAGTGTTCTGGAACATCGTGCTGCTCGGCATGAGGGATGCATGCGCCGACCTCGACGTCGACTGTTTGATGATCGGATCGGGCGGCGACAACCCCAAACAGCTTGCCAACTTCCAGGCCTCGGTGGCTGCTGGAGTCGACGGGATCGTCACCACAATAATCGATGACAACATGTTCGACCGTCCGGTACAGGATGCGCTCGATGCCGGAATTCCGGTAGTTTCGGCCAATACTGACGACGCCATGGGCAGGGACGGTAATCCGAGACTCGCCTATATCGGCTCCGGGTTGTGGCAGGCCGCGTACGACATCGCGGAAGGGCTGTCCAAGCACTTCCCGGCGGAAGGGCCCATCCACGTCCTGGTGGGCCACTCGGACGTGACGCAGAACTTCGCGATCCAGCGCGCGGCTGGCATCACCGCTTTCCTCGACGAATTCATCGCCGCTAATCCCCAGCGGGAAATCACTTACGATGTGATCGAGGTGTCGAACGACGGCTCTGTGGTAACCAGCCGGGTCGGCGCTTATCTTCAGGCCCGTCCCGAGACAAACGCCTACGTCGATTGCAGCATCTGGCATCCTCAGGTGGGTCAGATGCTGAGAGAGCAAGGCCGTGAGGCCGGCGAGGTCGTGTTGGGGGGCTTCGGCGCCTACGACTTGGCCATTGAAGAGATCAAGAGTGGCTGGGTAGCCGTGACCCAGGATCAGGGCGCGTATCTCCAGGGCTACCTACCGATCGTGCAACTCTATCTACTCACGAAGGGTTTGCCCCCCTTTGACGTGGATACGGCAGGCTCTCTGAAGGGCGTTGTGGATAAGGAGGTTGCGGAAACCCTTTCTGGCCTCCGCGTTTGGAAGCTCCAGTAGTCCGCCTCGACGTCAGTCATCGGCGTCTCGCCGGTCCCCGGCCGTTGTGCGTCGGGGACCGGCCGTCGAGACGCTTCAGCCTTCCGGCCTTAGCTCCTTAAGCCGGGCCCTGGGCGCTGAGAACTGAACGGTCATGACCGAACACATCAAAAAGGTGATCGGAGCGCCGGGCGTAAGCGCCCTCATAATTTTCATTGGTATTTTGGTCGGATTTCATCTCTACACCGGAATTTTCCTGACCGAACGCAATATCGAGCTCGTTTTGAGCATCGCGCCCGAGTTGGGAATCGTCGTTCTGGGCGTTGTCATTCTGATGATTGCGCGGGAATTCGACCTTTCCGTGGGTTCGGTCTTTGCCTTGGCACCCATGGTAATGCACGTGCTTTACACGAGCGGGGGATTGCCCCCTTGGCTTGCCATCATCCTTGCCGTAGCGGTCGCAGGCGGCGTGGGCTGGATCAATGGGTTGGTGACGGTCTACCGGCAAATTCCGTCGTTCATCGTCACTCTTGGAATGCTGTTCATCGTTCGCAGCTTAGTGGTCGTGCTTGTCGGGCCACGTCCGCCTGTTCCGGACAACATTCCTTTCGACGTCTTTGTTTACGACTTCGGCATCATCCGAGCATCGTTGTTGTGGTATCTTGGGTTGGCTCTTGTCATCGGCATCGTTCTTCACCGCACCAACGTCGGAAACTGGGTCTATGCCACGGGCGGGCACACCCAGGCAGCAAGGGACATGGGCATCAGTTGGCGTCGCGTGAAGATGGGATGCTTCATGGTCTGCTCGATGCTCGCCGGTTTCGCAGGGATTCTACAGACCTTCCGCGTCGGCGGGAGCGTGCTGCCCACCTACGGGGTGGGGCTAGAATTGGAGGCGATCGCGGCGGCCGTGATCGGCGGCACGTCGCTGTTCGGCGGCGTCGGGTCGGTGCTGGGCGCGCTGGTGGGCGCCCTGCTCGTGCGCTCCATCGACAACGGCTTCATTATGGCGCGAGTCGACATCGAGTTCTTCCGTCTGGCGCTTGGTGGCCTGACCATCACCGCTGTCATGTTCAATACGGATCTCCAGCGCTGGGCCTCCAGGCTCAAGGTCGACGACGGCGGTCGCGGTCGCGGCGGATAAGCGCGAAACCCGCTCCCCGTCTCCCGATTCCGAAGTTGGTTCGCATGTTGTCGGGCCGGTGAACGATCCCTCCGGCTGAGCCTCACCCGCCCCACACCCTTACGCCCCCACATCGTCATGCGCGGACTTGATCCGCGCATCCACTGGTGGCGTCCGGCCTCGCCGGGCCGAGGGACAGGATCGACGTGGGGCTGGTGCGATACACCCGGGGAGCGATCTCCTCCCAGCATTCGTAGTGAGCATCCCGGATCGCCTGGGCTTGGGATTCGCTGAGATCGTCCGGGATTAAGTGGGATTCGCCGGGATTCGCCGGGACCGCTTGGGACTCCTCGGGATTCCACGGGTCCACCGGCACCGACGTGGCCGTGCGACGAGGCGGACGCGGCCCCTCCACCGCCTCGCGGAGGGCGGCGACGGTCTCCGGCGAGAGCCCGCCCTGGCGCTCGGTCCGGGCGAGCGCCGCCTTCTCCGCCGCCGCCTTCTCCGCCGCCTTCTCTTTCTCCGCCGCGCGCTCGCGGTCCCTGCGGAGCTTCTCGGTGCTCTCGATACGTTTGAGGATGAGCGAGAGGCGGGAGAGGTCCTGCAGGGACGCGGGCTCGTCCCGCCCGCTGAGCGCGGCCATGGTGGCGAGCGTCATGGTCTTCAGGGTCTCGATCAGGATGCGCCCGGTGCCGCCCTCCGGCCGCTCGCCGAATTCCTGCACCCAGGTGAGAGGGCGCAGAATTTCAGCGGGGAATCAGGGCTGATCCGCTCGAATTAATCGAGGATTTGGGGTGGTTGCCCCCCGGCGATCTTGCATGAAGGCCGCCGGAGGGCTTGTCTCGGTGACGGTGATATCAACCTGAGACGGCCCCAATGTCGCACAAGCTGTTCCGGCACTCCATCCATTCGAATGCCCGGGTCTGGGCTTTTCTCAAGCGCGTCGATGCGGCGGAGGCGGAGGCCTGCCGAGCGGCCGGCTGTCCGCGCTGCGGCGGCACGCTTCACAGCGCGACCTACCCGCGCAAGCCCTACGGTCTGGCGGTGGATCTTCGGGACGACGCGCGGCGCTTCAGCTTGTGCTGTTCGTCATGCCGGCGCCGCGTGAAGCCGCCGTCGGTGCGTTTCTTCGGGCGCCGCTTCTACGTCGGGGCGCTGTTCCTGGTGGTGAGCGCGCTGGCTGTGGCCGGCGGCGTGCGGTTGCAGACGATCGCGCGGCGGTGCGGGGTTCCGGCCTCGACGCTGAAGCGCTGGCGGCGCTGGTGGCTGGAAGTCTTCCCGCTGACCCGGGAGTGGGGGGCGAAGCGGGGCGCGCTGGCGGCGCCCCCCGCCGACGTGCCGCTGCGCTGGCTGCTGCGCACCATGCGGGGCCGCGGCTTCCGCTCGCGGCTGTTGCGCAGCCTGGTCTGGCTGATGCCGTGGACCGGCTTTTGCGCGCTCGGCGCCGGGCCGGCGGCGCCCGCAGAAAACGTTTCTGTCATGAACGGATAGGGCGCTCTACATGGGCATCTCCCCGACACGGCCAGGGAGAGATGCCGCCATGGACAGCAACAACGGAGGGGGCGACCGCGACCGGTGGGCGCGGCTGCGCTTCGCGGTCGTCGGGCCGTTGCTGGCCTCGCCGCCGCCCACGGGGCAGTTGCGGGCGGAGCTGGAGCGGCTGTCGCAACGCGACTGGGATCACCCGTCCGGCAAGGGGCCGGTGCGCTTCTCGGTGTCGACGATCGAACGCTGGTACTACCAGGCACGGGCGGCGGACCGGGATCCGGTCAAGGCGCTGCGCCGCCGGCCGCGCACCGATGCCGGCCGCGAGCGGGCGATGTCGCCGGCGCTGATCGAGGCGCTGCGCGGCCAGTACCGGGCGCATCCGTCGTGGTCGGGGCAGCTGCATTACGACAACCTGCGGGCGCTGGTCGAGGTCGATCCGGCGCTCGGCCCGATGCCCTCCTACGCGACGCTGACCCGGGCAATGCGCAATCGCGGGTTGGTGCGCCAGCGCCGCCGGCGGCGCTTCGACCGGGAACCCGAGCGGGCGCCGGTCGAGCCGCGCGAGGTGCTGAGCTTCGAGGTCTCGCGCAGCCATGCGCTCTGGCACACCGACTTCCATCATGCCCGGTGCCGGGTGCTGACCGCGTCCGGCGCCTGGCGCACGCCGATCATGCTCGGCTTCCTCGACGACCACTCGCGGGTGGGTTGCCACCTGCAGTGGTACCTGGAGGAGACCGCCGAGGTCTTCGTCCACGGGCTCTGCCAGGCCTTCATGAAGCGCGGCCTGCCGCGCGCGCTCATGAGCGACAACGGCTCGCCGATGATGGCGGGGGAGGTCGAGGAGGGGCTGCACCGGCTCGGCATCATCCACTCCAGGACCCTCGCGGGGGCGCCTCATCAGAATGGCAAGATGGAGGTCCTGTGGGCCTCGGTCGAGGGCCGCCTGATGGCCATGCTCGAAGGCGTCGAGCCGCTCACCCTGAAGACGCTCAACGACGCGACCGTCGCCTGGGTCGAGCAGGACTACCACCGCCGGGTGCACCGCGAGCTCGGCACCACGCCGCTCAAGCGCCTGCTCGACAGCGACGATGCGTCGAGGCCCTGCCTCGGCCGCGACGAGCTCAGGGCGGCGTTCCGCATCACCGTGAAGCGCACGCTGCGGCGCTCGGACGGAACCGTGTCGCTCGAGGGCATCCGCTATCAGGTTCCCGCGCCGTGGCGCCACCTGAGCACGCTGTGGATCCGCTATGCGCGCTGGGACCTGGCCAGCGTTGATCTGGTCGACGGCCGAAGCGGCGAGCGGCTGTGCACCCTCTACCCGCTCGACCGGCGCGGCAATGCCGGCGGTATGCGCCGCCCGGCCGGGCCCGGCGACAACGATGGCGGCGGCAGCGCCGGCGGGGGCGAAGCCGCGCCGCTGCTCAGGCGCATCCTCGACGACCAGGCCGCGACGGGCCTGCCGCCGGCCTGGCTGCCTCACGCCGAAAGCCCCGGGCCGGGCGAAGACGACGATCGGGGAGACCCCTCATGAACCGCGAAATGCTCACGCTGTACGGCCTCAAGTGGAACCCCTTCTCCACCGACCTCCCGGTCGATGGCCTGATGACCACACCCGCCGTCGAGAACTTCTGCCGCAGGGTCGAACGGCATCTGGTGCGCCAGGGCGGCTTCGCCCTGATCGGCGGCCCGCCCGGCATCGGCAAGAGCGTGGCGCTGCGGTTGCTCGCCGAGCGCCTTGAGCGCATCGACAGGTTGAGCGTCGCGGTCCTCACCCATCCGTCCTCCAGCGTCGCCGACTTCTACCACGAGATCTCCGACCGCTTCGCCATCACCATGGCCCACAACAATCGCTGGAATGGGATCAAGGGACTGCGGCAGCGCTGGCTCGACCACCTCGACGACACGCGCATGCGCCCACTCCTGCTGGTCGACGAGGCACAGGAGCTGCCCAACGCGGTGCTGACCGAGATGCGCCTGCTCTCCTCGACCGACTTCGACTCGCGCACCATCCTTGGCGTGGTGCTGGCCGGTGACAACCGGCTGCTCGCAAAACTGCGCACGCCGGAGCTGCATCCCATCGACTCCCGCATCCGCCAGCGCCTCCTCATGACGCGTCCCGAAGACGAGGATCTACTGCGCCTCCTCGACCACCTGCTGGAGGAGGCCGGCAACCCCGCCCTGATGACCGCCGGCCTCAAGGACACCCTCGTCGCCCATGCCGGCGGCAACCCCAGGACGCTCACCGTCATGGCCGATGCGCTGCTCGCCGCCGGCGCCGATCAGGATCGTGAAGTGCTCGACGAAAAGCTCTTCCTGGAGACCTGGGGGGAGCCCACCAAGACCAGGAGAGCGCGCCGGTGAAGGGCTTCCCGACCCGAAGCCCGGCCGACCTTGAGGACCGCCCGAGCCGGCAGCAGTGGCTGGTCGACGGCCTCTGGGGACGCCAAGCCGTCGGCATCGTCGGCGGCGAACCCAAGTGCGGCAAATCCTTCCTGGCTCTGGACCTCGCCGTGGCCGTCGCCGCCGGCGTTCCCTGTCTGCGCCGCTTCGCCGCCAAACAGCCCGGACCGGTCCTGCTGTTCGCGGCCGAGGACGCCGGCCACATCGTGCGCGCCCGGCTTGAGGGCATCGCCCGGGCAGCCGGCGCCAGCTTCGAGACGCTCGACATCGCCGTCATCGACGCTCCCATCCTGCGCCTCGACCATGCCAACGACCGGCAGCGTCTGCGCGAGACCGTGCAGCGCATCGCGCCACGCCTCGTGGTCCTCGACCCCCTGGTCCGCCTGCACGGCGTCGATGAAAACACCGTCGCCGAGGTCGCTCCCATACTCGGCTTCCTGCGCGACCTCCAGCGCCGCTTCGAGACCGCCGTCCTGCTCGTCCACCATGCCCGCAAGAGCGGTGCCAGCCGGCCGGGCCAGGCGCTCAGGGGGTCGTCCGAGCTCCATGCCTGGGGCGACAGCAACCTCTATCTGCGCCGCCGCGACAAGCAGATCGTCATGACCGTCGAGCATCGCGCCGCTCCAGGCCTCGCCGACATCGAGATCGAACTCGCCGATGACGGCGAGGGACCCGCCCTGCGCTTGCGGCGGCCGGTGCCGGCCGAGGCCGCGCCGGAGCCGGAAACACCCGAACGGCGCATCCTCCAAGCCCTCGCCGACGCCGATGCACCGCTCTCGCAGCGCCAGATCCGCGAGCGCGCGGCAACCCGGCCCGCAACCGTCGCCGAAGCGCTGAGCAAGCTCGTCCGCGCCGGGCGCGTCGAACGCGCACCCCAGGGCGGTTACCGCCTCGCCGCCGAAAACGCGGCGCCGCCGGCCGCCGTCAACCACGCGGGCCGCAACGACGCGTTACCGAAAACCGTTACCGCCTCGAACCCCTAGGGAGGCAGGGTAACGGTAACGGGTAACACCCCTCGCCAGCCCCCGTTGCCGCACTGCGTCGAGCGATCGGCCCGTGGCCGGAAGCTTGCTTACGGCCATGGATGCACTCCGTCGGATGGACGGCGGGGGGTCACCCGAAGGGCCGGAGCGAAGCGGAGGAGCCGCGTAGCGGCTTGACCCGCCGACGGCCGTCCGACACCCCCGGTCACCCCACCAGCCGCGAACGATGCCCATCAAACAAACCGATCACCGCGCCATCAGATACCGAGAGCGCGCTCACCAGGCCTTGACGACGCGGTCGGCCTCCTGCTGCCGGCGGAACAGGTCGCGCATATTCTTGGCGTAGCGGCCGACGGCCGAGCGCGAGCAGTCCCCGCCGCCCTCCCGGATGCGTTCGGTGATCTCGTCGATGGTTGCGCCGTCCGCGATGGCCTGATCCACGGCCTCTCGCAGTGTGTCCGGCAGGCGGTCGACAGAGGAGCGCCCGCGGGTTCGAATCGGTCGGTTCTGGTCTTTCATCCCGCGATGCTGCCGCACCTGCCCCGCCCCGTGCACCGCACCATGGTCCGGGGTTCCCGGCACCAGACGAAGAGGCTGCCCCCGATAGGGATCGGGCCGCGCAGCGGCCCGGCCGGCGCGATAGCGCCGCGCGCCGTAGGCGCGGAGCCAAGCGAACGGAGTTCGCGCCCGGCGACTGAGGGAAATGATTAAGCCGGCGCCCGGCTGTTGTTTCCCAGATTAGCTGACCGCAGATTTGCCGGATTATTTCGCGCGGCGGCGAGGCGGATTTCCCACGCTGTTTGGTCATTGTCGGAAGGAAGAGAGGGGGTGGGGGGGTGTCGGCCGGCCGTCGGCGCGTCAAGCCGCTACGCGGCTCCTTCGCTGCGCTACGGCCCTTCGGGTGACCCGCCGCCGTCCGCCCGACTGAGTGCATCCATGGCCGTAAGCGGAGCTTTCGGCCATGGGCCGATCGCTCGACGCCTTGTCGTGGCCGGAGCCTGACGAGCGGTTTGCGAGGGTGGTTCCCGTGAGCGGTTCCCCCTCGAACCCCTAGGGATGGGCGGAACCGGGAACCGGGAACCGGGCGTTGTCGGGGTGGCTGCCGTTGGCGGCCGGGGAGGCCTTTTCGGCCTGGCCCGCGGCGAGGCCGTAGTGCCCCTCGGCGTCGTGCCGGACGCGTCCTTCGCGGACGAGCTTTTTGAGGACGACGCCGACGGTCTTGTGCCGGGTCGCGGCGCGTTCGCGGATCTGGCGCTGCGACAGCGGCGTCCCGGCTTCGGCGAGCGCCTTGAGGATGCGCCGTTCGGCGGTTTCGGGCTCGGGCGCGGCCTCGGCAGTATCCACTTGGCGGAGGCGCAGCGCGGGCCCCTTGCCGTCATCGGCGAGTTCGATCTCGATGTCATTGAGGCCGGGGGCGGCGCGGTGCTCGACGGTCATGACGATCTGCCTGTCGCGTCGGCGCAGGTAGAGATTCGAATCGCCCCACGCGTGCAGTTCCGAGCTTCCGCGCAGGGCCTGGCCGGGCCTTGTGGCGCCGCTCTTGCGGGCGTGGTGGACGAGCAGGACGGCGGCTCCGAAGCGGCGCTGGATGTCGCGTAGGAAGCCGAGGATGGGGGCGACCTCGGCGACGGTGTTCTCGTCGACGCCGTGCAGCCGGACCAGGGGGTCGAGGACGACGAGGCGGGGCCGGATGCGTTGCACCGTCTCGACCAGCCGCCGGCGGTCGGCGCGATGATCGAGGCGCAGCGCGGGCACGTCGATGACTGCGATGTCGAGGCTCTCGAACCGGGCGCCTGCGGCGCTCGCGATACCCTGGAGCCGGGCACGCACGATGTGGCCGGCGTCCTCGGCGGCGAACAGCAGGACGGGTCCTGGCTCGTCGGCGGCGAAGCGGCGCAGGCAGGGGACGCCGGCGGCGACCGCGACGGCGAGGTCGAGCGCCAGGAAGGACTTGCCGCACTTGGGCTCGCCGCCGACGATGCCGACCGCCTGGCGCCCCCACAGCCCGTCGATGAGCCACTGCTGCTGGCGCGGCCGGTCCTCCAGCTCCACCGGCGCCCGCGTCGGGAAGCCGTTCGCCGCCGCGTCCCCGGTGCCGGTCACGGCTTGAGCTCCTCGATGGCATTCTGGAGGTGGCCGGCGTTGACCGTCTTCGCCTTCTCCAGGGCGGCGGCCGACAGCGCGTAGTGGGCGAGGCGGTTGACCTGGCGCGGCAGGCCGCGGGTTCCCTGGAACAGGGCCTCGACGGCGGCGTCCTCGAACAGCGGCAGCTCGCATCCGGCGAGGCGCAGGCGGTGGGTCAGATAGGCCTCGACCTCGTCGCGGTCGAGGCCGGTGAGGTGGTGGCGGACGACGACGCGCTGGGAGAGCGATTCGTGCACCGCCATCGACAGCCGCCGCCTGAGCTCGGTCAGCCCGACCAGGATCAGGCACATGCGGTTCTCGGAGTCCATCGCGAAGTTGGTCAGCAGGCGGAGGTCCTCCAGCACGTCGTTGCGCAGATGATGGGCCTCGTCGACGACCAGCACCGGGAACTGCCTGGCCTCGGTCGCGAGGCGCGAGATCTCGGTCCTGATCGCGTGGTGGGCCGAGGATCGCGAGCGCTCGACGGTGATGCCGATCTCCCAGGCGATGGACTTGTACATGTCGAGCACGTTGCCGGTGGTCAGCGAGACGTAGTGGACTCGGAACAGGCCGGGGTGGAGCTGGGCGGTAAGATGCCGGCACACGGTTGTCTTGCCGGCACCGACCTCACCGGTGAGCATGCCGATGCCCTTGAGCTCGATGAGGTGGCCGAGCCGGGCCTCGGCCTCGCGGCGCGCGCTGGATTCGAACAGCTCGTCGGTCTCCGCCACGGTCTCGAAGGGCATGCGGGTGAAGGCGAAGTGGCGCTGGTACATCAGTCGTCCTCCTTGAACTTGCGCATCTTGAGCGGCGAGGGCGGCGGCTCTGGGGCCGGGTCGTCGGGTTCGATCTTCTTGGAGTAGTGGCCGCGCTTCACCGCGGTGTTGGCGTAGGCGTCGAGGCGGGTTGCCTGGCCGACAGGCTTGCCGTCGTGCACCACGCCGAGCGGCCGCGACGGCGGCGCATCCGGGTCGTAGCGCAGCACCACCCTGTGGCCGACCAGCAGGGCGTCGACCTCGTAGACGCGGCCGTTCAGGCTGACGGTGCGGTCCTTGTGGACCAGCCGCTTGGCCTCGAAGAGGAAGATATCGTCGAGGTCCAGCGTGGCGTCGGGGTAGCGGACCGCGGCCGAGGCGAGTGCCCATTGCTCGAGCGGGGTGCGCCCCTCAAGGCCGCGATGCGGACTGTTGTGATACTCGCCCTCGATCCACGCCCACAGGCTGCGGTTGAGCGTCTGGAGGCTGTCCAGGACCGGCGCATCGAGATGGGCGAGCCAGCCGGCGCGAAGCGTTCTGAACCACCGTTCGATCTTGCCCTTTCCCGCTGGTTGATACGGCCTGGCATGCACCAGCACGATGCCCAGCTTCGCGCAGATCAGGGCGAGCTGGCGGGAGCGGTAGGCGGCGCCGTTGTCGACATAGAGGCGCTGCGGCAGGCCGCGGCGGATCAGCGCGTTCTTGAACACGGGCAGGAAGGCCTGGACGCTCTCGGCCATGGCGAAGGCGGCGAAGGGCACGACCCGGGTGGCGTCGTCGATGAAGGCGATCAGGTAGGTCTTGCGTCGGCTCCGGCCGTGCCGGACCTTCGGCCCGTGCATGACGTCGCTCATCCACAGCTCGCCGGCGTCCCGGAAGGCGAAGCGGCGGCGGTCGGCGCCGTCCGGCGGCTTGCCGTCGAACAGCCCCTCGCGGCTCAGCAGCCGGTGCACGGTGGATGGAGCGAGCGGGTGATCGATGCCCTCCTCGACGGCCGCGCGGATGATCGCGCGCACCGGCCAGGTCGGGTTGTCGACCTTCAGCGTGACCAGGCGCTCGGCGACCTCGGCCGGCAGCCGCCGGGGCTTCCCGCGGTCGCTACGTGGTCTGGGGTAGAGCGCCTCGAAGCCGCCATCGCGATAATGCCTGATCCAGTCCCGCATGGTGTCGGCGGCGACACGGGTCCGGTCGGTTCCGGGGATGGCATAGGTCTGGCTCGCCTTCTCGCGAAGCTTGTCGCCGACGCCCTTGGCGCCCATCGGCAGATGCACCAGATCGGCGATGACGCCGTATCGGAACAGCGCGATCGCCTGGCGAAGGTCGTCGTCGGATTCCTTCATGTCATGGTCCTCGTTGCTGGGGCTCTTCGGCCCCGGGACCATGACGCTACGCCGCCGCCGGAGGGGGATCAGGCCCCATCGAGTGTTGGAAGCCCGCCTTGCGACTCATCGTGCCGATTCCGTGGGGTTGGAAGCCCAATGGGGCGGGCAGCATCTGCAGTTGCTCAGACACCAGGCCACGCAGCGCCATCAAGGCGCTGTCGCTGTTGAGACGCTCGCGAACCGCCACCATGGTGGCCGCGCAGCCCGCCAGCCGGTCGGGGATCAGGCCGATGACACGGACAAGAACGTTGTGGACCAGGCGAAGCCGGTGGCGCACCCAGCGCATCGCGCCGGGAAGCTCGATCGCGTCTTCGTCCTCGGGGCAGCGCACCTCGTTCGCTGCCTCCTCCAGGCTGCCGGCTTTCTCCGCCGCCACAACAACCGCTTCCAGATCGTCGAGCGTGCCCGGCAGCCGCGACGACAGGCAGTCGGCCAGCATGCTGATCGTCGTATGGCTCTCACGGCAATACCAGCGGGGAACCTTCGCACCGGGCGGGGTCTTCCGCCCGTAGGTGCCGTGGCTGCCCACGGAACATCCGCCGTGCGGGTGATTCGGGCAGCGCTCAAGCCTTGCCTCGCGCCACGCCTCGGTCTTAACGTATTCCTCGCCGGTAAGCCCCGTCTCGTAACGAAGCTGCAAACCGGCCATGGCCCGGCGGGGATCAGCCCGTGCGGGCCTCTTCCTTGTTGTTCCTCGTCAGTCCGAGACTACGAAACCGCCCCGGCGACGCAAAGCCGCCAGGTCCACCCATCCCACGCTCGGCCACAATCCCGGGGAATTCACCGGCAGCCCAATGTGGGAAAAAAACCCGAGTTCCTATCGGGCTAAACCGCGAGACAACACCGGCGCCTGAGGGAAATGAAAAGACCAGCGTCCGCGCCCCGCTCGCTCACCCCACACTCGTCATGCCCGGCCATGCCCGGACTCGATCCGGGTATCCGGGCATCCATGTCTATTCAACGGACCTGTCGGAGTGGTGTGGGAACACGTGGACGGCCGGAATGAATCCGGCAATGACGTGGTAAGGGCGCCGGGGACCGGCCGTCGAGGCAGGGCGCTGTCCCGGCCCGCCAGCCTCAAGGTCAAGGCAGAAAGCCGCGACGAATAGCACCGCAGGCGGGATGTCGCCGCTATGCGGAGACGTGTAGTGTTCTGCGCCAACGCCCAGCCGGAGTGACGCAGCCATGGCGGACACAGTTGGAATCGGATTGATTGGAACGGGTGGGGTCGCCACCCTGCATGCAAACGCGATCAACGCGGTCGAAGGGCTCGAGGTCGCGGGCGCGTTCAGCCGGACGCCCGAGAACGTCCGCCGCTTCGTGGACACGCAAGGCGGGCGGGCCTTCGAGAGCCAGGAGGCGCTGCTCGCGGACGACGCGGTCGAGGTCGTCGCGGTCTGCTCGCCGGCGCCTGAGCACGTCTCGCAGGCCCTCGCGGCGCTCAGGGCCGGGAAGCACGTCGTCGTCGAGAAGCCGATCTCCACCACCCTCGACGAGATCGACCTCCTGGAGCGCGAGGCCGAAAAGGCCGGGCGGCTCTGCATGCCCTGCCACAACTACGTCTACGACCCGGCCCTGGTGCGCGGGCGGGAGTTCGCCCGGGAGGGGAAGTTCGGCCGCATCGCGAGCGTCTGGATGGTCTACAACCAGTCCCACGATGCGAGCGCGATGGCGCCCGACCTCACGATGCGCGAGCTCTGCATGCACCACGCCTACGTCGTGCTCTTCTTCCTCGGCCGCCCTTCGACGGCGGTCGCACTCTCGGCCAATGCCCGCGCGCCGGAATCGCGCGGCGACGACCAGGTGCTGATGGCCTTCAAGACCGATGCCGGCGCGATCGCCACGGTCTGGGGCAGCTTCGCGGCCGACGACCGGACCCGCGATCCCTGGACCATGATCTACAAGGTGCTGGGCACCGAGGGCGGGTTCTCGTTCAGCTGGGGCGACGTGGACTTCCGCGATGCGCCGCTGCCGGGCTGGGACCGTGCCGGCTACCACGAGAGCTTCCGGCACCTGTACCAACATCTCGCCAGCCGGTGCCTCGGCGCGGGCGAGCCGCCGCTCTCCACCCTCGCCGACGCGCGCGACGCGCTCTGCATGATCGAGGCGGCGGAGAAGGCGATCGAGGGCCGAGCGACGCAGATCGCCTACCGCTGACCCTGCTTGCGGCTCGGAACAGAGCCGCTGATATTTCTCAGTGGGTGACGAGGAGCTCCGTCAGCTCTTCGATCGTGGTCTCTTCCTTGCGGGCGACCTTGATTACCCGGCCGTGGGCCATCACCACGAAGCGATGGCAGACCTGCGAAGCCTGATAGAGGTTGTGGGTCACGAAGACGCAGGAGACCCCGGTTGACGCAAGCTCGGTCATGAAGCCGAGCACCTTCTCGGTCTCCCGTACCGAGAGCGCGCTGGTCGGCTCGTCGAGAAGCAGCATGTCGTGCTTGAAGTGCACCGCGCGGGCGATGGCGACCGCCTGCTGCTGTCCGCCCGAGAGCTCCTCCACCATCAGCTCCGGCGAGGTGATGCCCGCGATGCGGACGTACTTGTCCAGGATCTCCATCGCGGTGTCGCGCATCTCCTTCATGCGCAGGAAGCCGGCTTTGTTGACCAGCTCCCGCCCGGCAAAGATGTTGCGCATGATCGACATCGAGCCCACCAGCGCGATGTCCTGATAGATCGTCTCGATGCCCGCCGCCTCGGACGCTCTGCGGGAGTTGATGTTGATCGGCTTTCCGGCGCGCAGGAACGAGCCGCTATCGGGCTGCACGACACCCGACATGATCTTGATGAGCGTGGACTTGCCCGCGCCGTTGTCGCCGAGCAGGCCGACCACCTCGTTGGGAAAGATCTCGAAGTCGACGTCGATCAGCGCTTCCACGTGGCCGTAGGACTTAGACACCCCCTGCGCCTCGAAGATCGGCGCGTCCGCCTCTGCGACACGGGTCTCGTCAAGTGCAACTTGAGCTTCCGCCATCTTCCTTCCTCCCCCGGCGCCGTCAGTACTTCTTACGAGCGAGCTGGTTGAGCACCACCCCGAAGACTATGACGATGCCGATGAACATGTCGAGATAGAAGCCGGGCAGCTTCGCCAGGATGATCACGTCCTTGACCATCTGCAGGATGAAGGTCCCGACGACGATGCCGACGATCGCGCCGCGCCCGCCCATCAGCGCGAGGCCCCCGATGACGCAAATCGCGATCGCCTCCAGCTCGAGAAAGAGCACGGGGGTCGACGTCGCGGAATTGATTCGCGTGGTGCTGATGATGCCCGCGAACGTGGCGAGGCCCGAGCAGAGGACGAAGGCGAGCAGCTTCGTCCGCACCACGTTGATGCCGACCGAGAGCGCCGCTTCGCGGTTGCCGCCGGCGGCGAAGAAGTGGTTGCCGAGGCGATGCCGGTTCAGAAACAGGTAGCAGAGGCCCGCGATTCCGAGGAACCAGAGGAACTGCGCCTGCATGTGCGTGCCGAGCCGCCCGGTCAGCGCGTCCTCGAAGCCGTCCGGCGGGAAGAAGCTGAGCGGGCGGTTGTTGGCAATTATGCGTGCGAAAGCACGCAGCATGAACAACATGCCGAGCGTCGTTATGAAGGATGGTATGCCGAACCGGGTCGTGATCACCCCGTTGATCAGCCCGATCCCCATGCCGGTCGCCATGCCGCAGAGAATGGCGAGGACAAGGGGCACGTCGTTCACGTAGGCGAACACCATCACGTAGGGCGCCACGATGAAGACGGCGCCCACCGAGAGGTCGAACTCGCCGCAGATCATCAGCAGGCCGACGCCCAGCGCCATGATCCCGAGCGGCGGGATCGCGCGCATCAGGATTCGGATGTTGGCCGGCTGCGTGAACCGGAAGTCGCTCGGATACAGCAGCGAGATGATGACGCAGACGGCGAGGAACACGAGGAACACGATGATGACGTTGCCGGCCGGATGCGCGCGAAACCGGTCTAGGATGCTCGCTCCGGCGTAGCGATCGACGCCCGTGTCGCCGCGTCCGGTGTCCACCATGCTAGCGCGCCCTGCTCAGCTCTGCTGCCCGCCGACACGCCGGGCGAACCAGGCGTTGACGATGACCGCGATAATCACGATCGCTCCGACGAACCCCTGCAGGTAGACCCCGGGCGCGCGCAGCAGGATGAGGAGGTTGTCGACGGTGAGGATGAGGGCGACACCGAGACAGATGCCGAGCACCGTGCCCCGGCCGCCGAAGAGGAAGACGCCGCCGACGACGCAGGCGGCAATGGCCTGGAGCTCGAGCCCGGTGAGGGTCTGGGCAGGGATGATCGCGTTGACCCGGGTTGCCGAAATCGTGCCCGCAATTGCCGCGCCCACCGAACAGATGACGAATCCGATCCGTTTGACCTGGTTGGCGTTGACGCCGACGGCAATCGCCGCGTCGCGGTTTCCGCCGACGGAGAGGAAGTGGTTGCCGAGGCGATGCCGGTTCAGGAAGAGATAGGCCAGGACCGCGAAGAAGATGAACCACAGGAACTGGGCATGGAGCGGCCCTGCGATTTGGCCGGTGAGGACCGCCTCGAACGTCTCGCCGGGAAAGATCGAGACCTGCTCCGAGGACGAAGACTTGGGGTCCGACGAGAAAAAGCGGACCACGCCACGCAGGAAGAACATCATCCCGAGCGTCGCGATGAAGGACGGGATCACCAGCTTGGTCGTGATGAGCCCGTTTACGACCCCGACCACGAGGCCGACGAAGAGAGCGAGCAGCACCGCTGCCCAGAGCGGCCAGCCCCATTCGTTGAACGACAGCCCCATCAGATAGGGGGCGAGGGTGTAGACGCCGGCGACCGACAGATCGAACTCGCCGGCAATCATCAGCATTCCGACGCCGAGCGCGAGTATCCCGAGTGTCGGGATGGTCTGGAACAGCACGCCGAGATTGCCGGAGGCGAGGAACCGGAACTCGCTGGGCACCACCAGGCCGATGACGATGAGGGTGAGTAGAAAGACGCCGTAGAGGACGACGATGTTGGCGGCGGGGTATCGGCGGAAGCGCACCCACGCCGACTGGCGAACGTAGCGGCTGGCAGCCGCGTCCGCGACGGCGTTCGGTTCCGAAACGCTCATGTCCGCCGGGGATTCCCTGTTGGAGACCGAGTCTCCCCGTCCCCGCGACCGTCCAGAGGAGGAGGGTCGCGGGGAGGGGTCTCGGTTACCGAGTCAGGCTGCGAGCGGAACCCTAGCGATAGGTTCCGGCGTGGTCGGTCGCCGCCTGGGCATTGGATGCATCGACGACGCCGTTGCCCGTGTCGACGCCTCCCGGCGCCAAGTTGTAGCGAACGTTGTAGGCGATGAACATGACGGGCAGGAAGCCCTGCCAGAAGGGCTGCTGGTCCATGGTTGCCGTCGTGAGGCCTGCGTTGATGTTCTCCATGATGCGCGGATTGACGTCGAAACCGCCGTTCGGCAGGCCGTCGAGCCCCGCCTCTTCAGCGGCCTGCGGAAGCACCGAGGTCGGCACGTTGCCGAGCCCGATGGCGCAGTCGGTATCCGGGTTGGCCAGCAGGTACTCGGCCACGATGTTGAGGTTTTCCGCGACCTGGTCGCCGGTGCCGATCATCTCGCTCGTGATGCCTGCCGCATCCAGCGCATTCTTGACGCCCTGGTAGCGCTCGCCGGCGTAGATGAGATCGGGGAACTCGACCGGCGCGACGCAGTGGTCGCCCTCCTTGAGGCCGTGCTCCGCGATCATCCGCGAGCCGATGATGTAGCCGGACGCGATGAAGTCCTGGCCGACGAAGGCCTGGCGCGCGGTATCGGGGTCGTCGATGTTCGAAGAGATGACCGCGAGCCCCGCCGCACGCGCCTTGGCGATGACCTCGATCATCGCGTCCTCGACGGAGATCATCGGCACCACGCCGTCCTGCCGGTTGGCGATGGCGGTCTCGATGATGTTGATCTGGCGCTGCGGGTCGCCCTCGGCATTCTGGATGTCGAGGTTGACGTTGAAGAGCTCGGCCGCTTCCCGAGCACCGTACATCACCGGCTCGAAGAAGACGTTGCCCGGGCAGCAGTGGACGATGAGGGTGACGTCGACATTGTCGTCGTCGAGCTTGGCCTGGCCCGGCTGCGCGATCGCCAGTCCGAGGACCGCCGCTCCCAGCGCGACGAGAATCTTGTTTCGGGTCATGGTCTGATTGCCTCCCTAGAATTTGTGGCTGGTGGGTTTCACACAGTACCCGTCCGCAGAGGACGGGCATAGTCCGGGGTTTCCTAAACCCCGGTCGCTCTTGTCAATTGTGAGCCAAAGTCCGTCAGGCCGCCTCCTCCCAACGATCGAGCCAGGGCCCGGTGCACGAGTACTCGAAGCTGTCGTCGGCGAGCCCGCGGTACGCCTGCACGTCGTCGAGCTGCCCCTCCGCCCATTCGGCGACGTCGATACGGAAATCGGGGTCGTCGGCCTTTCGCATCTGCACCAGTGGCCGGTCCTCGAACCCCGCCGGCTCGCCCGGACGTTGATAGCGGAGGTCGACCGACCACCTGATCTTGTCGGAGTAATTCTCGGTCGAGCGGTGCGGCATCATCGTGTTGTGGAAGAGGACCGAGCCCGCCTTCATCTCGCAGGTGACGCACTCGCCTTCCGGCAAGTCGGCCTCGTCGATATAGACGTACCAGGACTTTGGGTGCCCGACCATGCACTCCTTGCGGTGGCGGAACACCTGTCCCGACCGGTGCCCCCCGCGGACCACCTGGAGCGCTCCGTTCTCGCTGTTCACATCGATGAACGGGATCCACGCGACCGGCTGCAGCGTGCGCTCCATTCCCGGGGTGAAGTAGGCCGCGTCCTGATGCCAGGGCACGGTCATCAGCTGCGTTTTCGGGGTCTTGGGCCGGATCGCGCTGATCGGATGGCCGCAGATGTCGGGGCCGAGAAACCGTTCGAGAATGTCGAGCAGCTTGTCCGAGGTCCAGAGCCTCGCCAGTGCCGGCCGAACCTGTTCCCGGTTGTGAACCAGCGGGGCGGCGCCCGGCCACTGCTCCTCGAGCCTCGTGAGGCGATGGAAAAAGTCCTCGTTCGCGTATTTGTCCGAGATCTTGCCGGCCCGATAGAGCTTTTCGGCCCACTCGTCCACGACCTCCTCGAGCTCGTCCATGACTGGCTGCAGGTCGTCGTCCGCTAACAGGTCCTCCACGATGAGAAAGCCATCGTCGAAGTACTGCTGCACCTGCCGGTCGCTAATCGCCATGAGGTCCCCCTCGATCCCGTCGGCGCGCCCAGGCCCACGGCGGTCACCCGGACCGCCGTTTCGGAACCCTAGCAAGCGCAAATTTGGATTTCAACGCTGCCGCTCCGATGAGGAATGTGCGCTGTGGCGTATTTCGACATCGTGACGCTGATCTTTGGCGGCCGGATATCGACTGCCTGATCCCCGCCGGGTGAGCAGAATGCAGCGATTAGACGCGAGATCGGAACGCTACGGGAACATCGTGACATGGATGGCCGCGGTCTGCCATCCGCCGGCAGGCGGCTTGGTCGAGCGGCGATGTCGGAGGTGGGACAACCGGTCAGCCGGTGTCGAGGTACGGCACCGCGCCGACCAGCGAGCGCATCCGCTCCGCGTGGCCGGCCCGCACCTGCGCAAGGGCCAGCGCCATCATCACCACCAGCGCCAGCCCGACACGGGTCTTCATCTTAGCGAGCCCGCGGATGTAGTGGGTCTCGAAGTTGAAGCTGTTGTCGAGGCGGCTGTTGATCCTCTCTATCGCAGAGCGCCGGTTGTAGCCGCGCCGCCAGGACGGGCTGCCCCAGGGCGTCGGGGTGAAGACGCGCCGGTCGTTCTTGTCGAGATCGATGCGCACGATGCGGCCGTACTCGCCGGGCTCCACCCCGCCCGCCCGGTGGCACGCCTTGCTGCCTGCACAGTCGAAGCCGAAGGCCGCCGCCGGGCAGCGGTATTTCAGCGTGCCGCAGAGGCCGCGCTCGGCCTCGAAGCCCTGGAAGGCCATGGCGCGGACCTCGCCGGTCTGGGGGCAGATGCAGGACACGCGGCCGCGCTCGTCGTGAACGACGACGTCGGCGCGGTTGGGGAACAGCGCCCGCGTGATCGGCTTCGTCGGATCATAGCCCGGCTCCTCCTTCTCGGCCTTCCACATCAAGCGCGTGTCGACCAGCGGCCGAATGGCCCACTTATCCCAGAGCAACTTCTTCTGGGGAGCGTTGTCGAGACCGCGGTCGGCGCTGAAGTCGTCGCAGCGCTCCACCATTTCCGGCGCTCTTGCGAACAGGTTCTCCAGCATCTTGGGGAGCATCTTGACCTCCGAGTCCGACGCCCGCGTCACCTCGAAGGCCACCGGGACCTCGTAGTGGGTGTCGGCGATCAGGTGGAGGCCGTAGCCGAACCATGATTTCACCTTCTTCCAGATCGCGCCGGTCTTGGCGTTCACCCCGCTCGTCTCATGCTTGCCCCAGTCGGCGTCGGGGTCGGAGGTCTTCCCCTTGTCCTCGGCAACCCGGCCCGTCGAGTGGCTCTCGATCGCCTTGCCGTCGTAGCCGAGATGGCGGCCGAAGTCGGGCAGCTCTTCGAAGAGCGACGCGCGCAGGCTCTCGACCATTGCGGACACCAGGCTGCACTCGTTCTCAAGCAGCACGACGCGCCGCAGGAAGCGCGAGAAGTTCCAGTGGCTGGGCACCGTCGAGCGGACCTGCGCCGGATGCGCCACCGCGCATGGTGGCTCCTTCGTACCTGCGCGAAGCTCCAACACGGGCGCGCTCTGGAAAGGCAGCGGGTCGAACCCGCAGAGTTCCAGGAGCGCCGGGTTGCGGCCCATCTCCCGCAGCAGCGACTGGATCGAGGCGTGCTGGAACACCACGCCCGCGATCAGCGCACGCCACATCGACCGCACCGGGTAGTCGTTGCGCCCGCGACCTCGCCCGGCCTCAAGCGCAGCCACGATCTCCTCGTCGGGCAGGGTGTCGAGCACCAGACGCAGGCGATCCAGGTCCGGCAGGCCTTCGACAGCCTGCCAGGAAAAGGGTAGCTTCTCCGTTGTCGCCATCACGTTCTCCCTACCAGGGCTGGTGGATGGAACGAGGGCCTCTGGCCCGATGGCGACACCTTCTATCCGATTCGGGCGGGACGACGCGACGGGGCCGGAAGTGAGCCTGGGAGCGTCGTCGGCTATGGGGTGGAAATCCTCGATCCGCCCTATCCGCCGATCTCAGGGCCGCAGATGTCTGCGAAGCCGCCGGGGTAAGAAAAATCTCGGATCAGCTGGAGCCCTTGATCACCAAGGGATGCGTGACAGCGCACACGCCTCTCCGATCGGCAGCGCGACGAGTCGTTGCAAGCCGGCCGGGCACTCGACGGCCGGTTTCGACTACAATGGGGCACTCGCATGCGTCCGGCTCGGCAAGGACCTGCGCCGAACGAATTGTGCCGAGAACTCTGCAAGGAGGACGCGACGTGAGCAGCGACTTGAACAGATTGCTGGTCTACCAGTCGACGTGGGCGATGGAACGCCGGCACCCGGACGGATACGAACGCACGCTCGACGAGAACCTCGAAATGATCCTGGGAGCGGGCTTCGACGGCGTGAGCGTCAGCTTCGAGGATCGGGATCTCGCGAGGCGGATCGGCGCCTGGCAGGAAGCGCACGGCCTGTCGGCGCAGGCGCTGGGCTTTCCCCGGACTGTGGAAGCCCTCGCGCCGGTCATCGAAAACGCGGAGGAGTTCGGCGCCAACCACATCAGCATCCAGCCCAACGTTCGCCCCTATCGGGTGCAGGATTGTATTCCCTATCTCGAGGGCTGGCGGCGACTGGCGGAGCAGACCTCCATCCCGGTCTTCATCGAGACCCACCGCGACCGGATGACCACCGATCTCTTCTTCACGCTACAGCTCCTCGATTGCTTCCCCGATCTCAGGCTGACCGGCGACCTTTCCCACTACCTTGTCGGTCGCGAGTTCGCGTGGCCCATCGACGACGAAAACCACGCCCTCATGCATCGAATTCTGGACAACTGCTGGGCCTATCACGGCCGGGTGGCGAGCCGCGAGCAGGTGCAGGTGCAGATCAGCTTCCCCCAGCACCAGGAGTGGTTCGAGCTCTTTCTCGGCTGGTGGTCCTACGGCTTCCGTAGCTGGCTGGGACGGGCCGCGGAGGGCGATACCCTGACGTTCACCTGCGAGATCGGACCGAAGGAGTACGCGATGACCGGGCCGGACGGCAACGAGCTCTCAGACCGGTGGGAGGAGGCGCTCTTGATGAAGAGGCGGGTCAAGGAGGCGTGGCGGGCGGTCGTCGCGGAAGCGGCCGGAGCCTGAGCCGCCCGCAAGAATTGGAGCGCAGGGCCACTCATGGGCTAATATCGCGCCGGTCTGAGCGCACGGGAGAGGTAACCGCATGGCCATCGCACGCAGGGACTACAGCCTGAACGGCGAGGAGACCAGGCGCGCCTGGGAGAAGGGCCTCGTCTCGGCGGACTGGTACCAGTCCCCGGTGCCGCGCGCCCGCCTCAAGGAGCTCATGAGGCGCCGCAACTTCCCCGCCATCTGGCACCTCCTCCTCTGGCTTTCGCTGATCGGCGGGCTGGGCGTCCTCACCTGGTTCACATGGGGCACGTGGTGGATGGTGCCCGTCTATTTCGCCTACTGCACGATCCTCGGCGGCTCGTCCGATCCGCGCTGGCACGAGTTCGGCCACGGCACGGCGACCGCCATCCCCTGGCTCAACGACGCCGTCTACAACTTCGCGTGTTTCTTCCTGCTGCGCGAGCCGACGGTCTGGCGCTGGAGCCACACGCGCCACCACACCGACACGATCATCGTCGGCCGGGACCCGGAGATCATCACACCGCGGCCGCCCAACTTTCGCTCGCTGTTCTTCGCAGCCTTCAATCTCAACATCGGAGTCAAGGCGATCAAGCACGTCTTCATCCACGCGTGCGGCAAGAAAACCTTCCCGGAAGAGGATTTCGTGCCGGAATCGGAGTGGTGGAGGGTGTATCTGGCCGCGCGGGTGTGGATCGCGATCTGGTTCGGCGTCATTGCGCTGGCGATCGCGACCGGCTCGGTGCTGCCCATCGCGCTGGTGCTGGTGCCGCCGTTCGTCGGCTTCTGGATCGCGCTCTTCTTCGGGGTGACCCAGCACCTCGCCCTTGGCGACGACGTGCTCGACCATCGCCTCTGCACCCGCACCGTCTACATGAACCCGGTGCTGCGGTTCCTCTACCTGAACATGAACTATCACGTCGAGCACCACATGTTCCCGCTGGTGCCCTACCATGCGCTCCCCAAGCTGCACGAGGAGATCAAGGCGGACTGCCCGCCACCCTGCCCGAGCGTCTGGGCGGCCTACAAGGAGCTCGTTCCGGTTCTGCTCAGGCAGCGTCGTGACCCGGAATACTGGCTAAAGAAGGATCTGCCCCAGGCCCCCGCCGAAACGAAGGTGGCGGCCGCGGCGGAGTGAGGCGTCGTCGGGGGCTCGGGGCCGGGTGCGCGCCGCGCGCTCGCGCGCGTAGCAAACCGGCAGCTGGAAAATAAGTGCGATGAGCGACTGGGTCCGGGCCTGTGCGGTCGACGATATCGAGCCCGAGGACGTGATCCGCTTCGACCACGACGGGCGGACGTTCGCGATTTACCGCAGCCCCGACAACGAGTTCCATGCGACCGACGGATACTGCACGCACGAAGAGGCGCACCTCGCCGACGGCATGGTGTTCGACGACGTGATCATGTGCCCGAAGCACAACGGTCGATTCCACTACAAGACGGGCGAGGCGCTCGGCGCCCCGGTGCTCGACGATCTGACCGTCTATCCGACACGGATCGAGAACGGCTCCGTCTACGTCGATATCGGCTGACCGGTCCGGCAGCTCGGGTCGCCTCGGGTCGAGACCCCAAGCCCTTCAAGTGGACCAAGTCCGCCGACGACATCCTCGCCGCCGTCAAGCGCTTCTGCCTGAGGGGCGATCAAAACTTATGCCACGAACTTTAAATTCAGGTGGCTAGGGGTAAGCCGCTGCGGCCGCCTCTTCCCGCTGCTTGCGGTGCGCGGCGCGCATGGCCTTCTGCAGCTTCTTGAAGGCGCGCTCCTCGATCTGGCGGATGCGCTCGCGCGAGACGCCGTATTCCCGGCTCAGCTCCTCCAGCGTCATGGGCTCCTCCTTCAGGCGCCGCTCGGCCAGAATGCGCTGCTCGCGGTCGGTGAGCACCTCCAGCGATTCCGCGAAGAGCTGCCTGCGGTGGTCCAGCTCGTTCGCCTCGAGGACCGTGGTCTCCTGGCTCTCGGTGGAGTCTTCGAGCCAGTCCTGCCACTCACCGCCGCCTTCCTCGCGAACCGGCGCGTTGAGCGACTGATCGGGGCCGCTCATCCGCCGGTTCATGGAGATCACGTCGTTGTTGGAGACGTTGAGCGCCGTCGCGATATGCTCCACCTGCTCCGGCGTCAGATCGCCGTCGTCGATCGCCTCGATCTCGCCTTTCAGCTTGCGCAGGTTGAAGAAGAGCTTCTTCTGCGCCGCCGTGGTGCCCATCTTCACCAGCGACCAGGAGTGCAGGATGTATTCCTGGATCGAGGCGCGGATCCACCACATGGCGTAGGTGGCGAGGCGGAAGCCCCGGTCCGGATCGAAGCGCTTGACCGCCTGCATGAGTCCGATGTTGCCCTCGGAGATCAGCTCGCCCACCGGGAGCCCGTAGCCGCGATAGCCCATGGCGATCTTGGCCACCAGGCGCAGGTGGCTGGTTACGAGCCGGTGCGCCGCCTCGGCGTCGTCGTGCTCGCGCCAGCGCTTGGCCAGCATGAACTCCTCCTCGGGCGTGAGGAGCGGGAATTGGCGAATCTCGCGGAGATAGCGGGAGACTCCGCTCCCATCCAGTGTCGCCGGTATCGGAACGGCGCGCGAAGCCATTGTTCCATCCCTCCTCTAGTCGAGACGCCTCGGCGTCTCTCTGGTGCCGCGCCGCACTCTCCTAACACGCCTGCGGCTCCATGAGGGAGAAATGGCCCCAAAATTGGGCGGTTTCAAGGCAATTCGTCTTATATCAAGGCTTTGTGATGCTTATGTCATCGCCCGCATGTGCCGCCTCGATCATGGCATGCATGTCGGCGGGCAGCGGGCTCTCGAAGGCGAGCGCCGCGCCGCTCACGGGGTGGACGAAGCTCAAGGCTGCCGCATGCAGCGCCTGGCGCGGGCAAAGCAAGAGCGCATCGCGTCTACGCTCGTCGAGGCCCCGGCGCTTGGCGCCGCCATAGAGCGCATCGCCCACCAGCGGATGGCCCCGGTGGGCCATGTGGACCCTGATCTGGTGAGTGCGCCCGGTCTCCAGCCGGCATTCGACGAGGCTCCAGTGCGGATCGAGCGGCCGCAGCACGCGATAGTGCGTGATCGCAGCCTTGCCGCCGCTTGTCCGCACCGCCATCCGCTTGCGGTTGCGCGGGTCGCGGCCGATGGCGCCGACGATCCGCCCTCGCGCCGGCCGCGGCACCCCCCAGACCACCGCCCGATAGGTCCGGCTCAGCCGCCTTGTCGCGAACTGCTCGGAGAGCCCCCGGTGGGCGGCGTCGTGCTTGGCCGCCACCATGAGGCCGCTGGTGTCCTTGTCGAGCCGGTGGACGATGCCGGGCCGGCGCACGCCCCCGATGCCCGAGAGGCTCGCGCCGCAATGGGCGAGCAGCGCGTTGACCAGCGTGCGGTCGGGGTTGCCCGGCGCCGGGTGGACCACGAGGCCGGCGGGCTTGTCCACGACGATCAGATGCTCGTCCTCGAACGCCACCTGGAGCGGGATCGCCTGGGCTCGCGGCGTCTCGTCCACCGGCGGCGGAATGACGAGCGTCACCGCCTGGCCCGGTTTGACCCGATATCCGGGCTCCGTTATCGTCGCGCCCGCGATCGAGACCCAGCCGGTCTCGATCAAGTTCTTGAGTCGCGAGCGTGACAGCGCCGGCACGTGGTCCGCCAGCAGCCGGTCGAGCCGCGCGCGAGCGTCCGCCCGAGCGACGGTAAAGCGGCGGCGCGTTTCGGCGGCGGTGCTCATATCCGGTACGGGCCATGATCACCTATCTCAAGATCATCGTCATCGTTCTCGGGGTGATGATTGCGGCGGGGCTCGTCGTCATCGGCATCAAGCTCGTCGAGAAGAGCGGCGAGCTGGCCGAGCTCAGCGAGGATAGCGGCGAGGCGGCGACGGACGATTGGGGCGCCAGCGCCCTGTCGGAGGCCGCGGCCCCCCTGCCTACGCCGGGCGACCTGGGGCTGCCGGCGGGCTCAGAGGTGCGGCGGATGACCGCTGCGGGCCACCGCCTCATCCTCGTGGTGGCCGTGCCGGATCGGGGCGAGCGGATCGTGATCGTCGACCTGCGCAACGGCGGCGTGGTCAGCAGTATCGGGCTCGAGGGGACGCCGTGAGCGAGCCCCGGGTCCGGCTCTCGCCTGTGCAGCTACAGGCCATCGAGCGGGCGGCGGAGGCGGCTTACCCGGAGGAGGCCTGCGGCCTGCTGGTCGGGCGCTCCGAGCCCGGCGGCGCCTGCAGGGTGAGTGCGGTCGAAGCGAGCGCCAACGTGGCCGAGCCGCCGCGCACGCGGCGCTTCGAGGTCGATCCCAAGCTCCGCCTCAGGCTCGCGCGCGAGCTTCGGGAAGGCCCGGACTCAATCGTCGGGGTCTATCACTCCCATCCCAACGGCAGCGCCGCGCCCTCGGAGACGGACATCTCGATGATCTTCGAGCCCGACATGGTCTGGCTGATCACCGCCGTGGCCGACGGCAGGGCGGGTGCGACCAGGGCCTACAAGCCGACCGAGGACGGCTCGGCCTTCCGGCCGCTCGGGCTCGAACTCGGCGGCATAGACGAATGAGCCTGTAGGAGGCACGGAGCAGATGGATTTTCGCAGCGACAACGTGGCCTCCGCCGCACCGGAGATCGTGGACGCCGTGGCCGAAGCCGCGCGCGGCAGCGCCACACCCTACGGCGGCGATCCCTGGACCGAGGGCCTGGAGCCCGCGTTCTCGGAGCTCTTCGAGACTTCCGTCAAGGTCTTCCCGGTGGTGACCGGGACCGCGGCGAACTCCGTGGCGGTCGCGACGCTGACCCCGCCCTGGGGCGTGATCTACGCGGGCCGAGCCGCCCATGTCGAGAACGACGAGTGCGGCGCGCCCGAGTTCATGACCGGCGGCGCCAAGGTCACGGGCATCGACGAGCGCTTCGGCAAGATCCAGCCGCAAGCGCTGGAGGCCGCGCTCGATGCCGCCGGCACCGGCGAGGTGCACTGGTCGCAGCCCGCCTGCCTCAGCCTCACGCAGCCGACCGAGATGGGCCAGATCTACACGCCGGACGAGCTTGCGGCGCTCACCGACATTGCGCGCCACCACGACCTCGCGGTCCACATGGACGGCGCCCGCTTTGCCAATGCCGTGGCCGCGAGCGGGGAGAGTCCGGCGGCGCTCACGTGGAAGGCCGGAGTCGACGCACTCTCCTTCGGCGCGACCAAGAACGGCGCGCTGGCGGCCGAGGCGATCGTGCTCTTCGACGGTGCCCGCGCGGGCGAGCTCGCCTTCCGCCACAAGCGGGCGGGGCAGCTGCTCTCCAAGATGCGCTTCGTCTCGGCCCAGCTCGCGGCCTACATCGCGGACGACCTCTGGCTCAGGCTGGCGGAGCAGGCGAACAGCCAAGCGCAGCGGCTGGCCGCCGGCCTGGAGGCGGTGCCCGGCGCCTCTCTCGCGGCCCCGGCAGAGGCCAACGAGCTCTTCGTCACCCTGCCCCGCGCGGTGATCGACGGGCTCGCCCAGGCCGGCGTGCTCTTCTATTCCTGGCCGGAGACCGATCCCACGACCACCACGATCCGCCTCGTCACCCGCCACGACACCGACCCGGACGAGGTCGACCGGCTGGTCGAGACCGCGCGCAGCCTCGCCACCGCTTAGTCCTACGGAGCCCGCCCGCATGTCCAATCAGGAGCTCGTCGTCGGAACCCTGGGAGCGGGCTTCATCGGCTCGTTCCATTCCTATTCGTTCGCGATGCAGACGCTGGTCAAGAACCGGCTCCCCGCCACCATACGGCTGAAGCGGATCGTCGACCTCGACGAGGCCACGCGAAACGAGGTGCAGGACCGCTTCGGCTACGAGGAGACGGGCGACGATTGGCGCGCGATGTTCGACGGCACCGGCGTCAACGTCTTCGTCAACGCAGCACCCAACAACCTTCACATGGAGCCCACGGTGGAGGCGGCGCGGCGCGGCATTCCGGTGCTCTGCGAGAAGCCGCTCGCCCACGACGCCGATGCGTCGCACGCGATGTGGCGCGAGGCGGAACGGGCCGGGATCGTTCACCAGGCCGCGTTCATCCACCGCTTCATCCCGGCTATCCGGTACATGCGCGAGCTGATCCAGGGCGGCACGCTGGGCGAGCCGATCCACTTCCGCTCCTGCTACCTGATGTCCGATTATCTCAGGCCGGATCTGCCCATGGCCTGGCGCCTCGACAAGGCCGTCGCCGGCACCGGAACCCTCGGCGATCTCGGCTCGCACCATATCGACACCGCGCGCTACCTCGTCGGCGAGATCGCCGAGGTGATGGCCATCGCCAAGGTCAACGTGCCCGAGGTCGCGGGCCACCGGGTCGAGGTGGACGACTCGTTCGCCTCCATCGTCACCTTCGAGAGCGGCATGGTCGGCACCATCCAGGCGTCACGGGTGGCGGCCGGCTACGGCCACTTCGGCAGCATCGAGGTGGACTGCACCGGCGGCTCCTTGCGCTACCAGGTCGGCAAGCTAAACGAGCTTCAGATCGCCGAGGGCCGCGATCAGGGCTTTCGCACCATCCAGGTCATCAAGCCGGAGCACCCTCTCGCCGACTTCTGGTGGGACGGCGGCGTGCAGGGCAGCCACCCGATCGGCTGGATCGAGTGCTTCGTGCACCAGGTCCACCACTTCGTCGGCGCAGTGATCGGCCGGCACGAAGTATCCCCACTCGCCGCGACCTTCCGGGATGGCTACCGGGTCGCGGAAGTCGTCGATCACATGCTCGAATCATGGGACTCGGGCAAGCGTATCCCGGTCCGCTATCGGGACATCTAGCGCAGGCGCGGTATGAAAGGACCTGCAGGAGCGCGCCCGGCCATGCCGGACACGCTCCTGCGATCAATTCATGGTCTAGTTGCACCTCAGCCTAGCGAATTCCCGCCTCGATCTCGGGAATGAGCTGGTCGATGTTGTCGGGCGTCACCAGGCCGATCCCGGTGTCGATGTCGAGGCCCGGAATGGCGTAGGTGGCGGAGAGCACGCACTGAACTACCGGCAGGAAGCCCTGCAGGAAGAGGTTCTGGTCGAAGAGCACGTGGACATAGCCCTCCTGCACCGCTTCGACGGCGGCGGGCACGATGTCGTAACCCGCACCGAAGATTTCGCCAGGCTCCTTGCCGGCTTCCTGCAGCGCCTTGCCCAGGAAGCCGGTCACCGTGCCGTGCGAAGTGATGATCGACTTCACATCGGGGGTGCGCTCGATATAGGCCACGAGGATCGGCACGGCGAGCGACGGGTCGGCGTTCACTTCCGGGCTGATCTCGATGTAGTCGATGGTCATGTTGTTTTCTTCGTAGACGTCCAGAGCGCCCCGCTCGAGCTTGCCGCGCTCGTCCTGCGAGAGCAGGCCGTAGACCATGACGCGGTCGCCTTCCTTGAGGCCGGCGTTCCTGATCGTCGCGCCTGCAACAAGCCTGCCGGAGCGGTAGTTGTCCATGCCGACGAAGCCGAAGCCGGACTGGCGGTACTCGTTGAAGAGATCGCTGAGCTGGGAGTTGCCGCTGGTCAGCACGATGCCGCGCTCACGGGCCTCGGCGGCGAGATCCCAGAAGGCATCGTTGCCGGGGTGGCCCATCATCTCGATGCAGTCCGGATTGCCTGCCATGGCTTCCTTGAACTGATTGATCATGACGTCGGGCTGCCACGCGGAGTACTGCTCGCGCAGGTCGACGCCGAAGGCTTCCGCCGCGGCGCGGGCGCCGTTGGTCCGCGCCAGCGTGGCGCCGCCGCCGGGGTTGCCGCCCATCTGGAAATACATCACCAGGCCTTCGCCGATGGTGCCTTCCTGGCTCGCCGCCGGCCCTGAGATACCGGCCGCGATGAACACGCCTGCCGCAACGGCGACGGCGCTAAGGTACTTGCGTGATCTGGTCATACTCACTCTCCCTTGTTGCAATAGAAACGAAACGACCGCGCCCGAGCGTACAACTGTGTGGCACGGGTTGGTATAGGCGCACTGCGCCCCTCAGGCCGCTCAGGGCGGCCTCGTACTTCGCGGCCGTTCGGAGCCTTCCTCGGGCCCCCGGCCGCCCATCCCGGCGATCCGCCTGATGTCGGCCAGTCCTCTCGGCTTCTCCACGGTCAGGTGGAACGTGACGGCCGCGATGAACACGAGGCCGACGACGAGGCGTGTCCAGAAGCCGCTGATGCCGCTGCCGACGACACCGGCCTCGACAGTACCGACGATGAACGAACCGAAGACCGTACCCACGATGCTGCCCTTGCCTCCGGTGATCGACGTGCCGCCGATGAAGACGGCAGCAAGCGCGACGAGCAGGAAGCCGGTGCCCTGGGTGGTGAAGAAGTTCTTGTTCTCGAGCGTCAGCATGACACCGGACAGTGCACCGAGCACGCCCATCAGCGTGAACAGCTTGATCTTTTCCCAGTCGACCTTGACGCCCACCACGCGGGCCACGTTCGCATTGTCGCCGATGAAGAGCAGATGCTCGCCGAAGCGGTGCCGGTTGAGCACGAACCACATCAGCGCCGCCAGCGCGATGGCCCAGAAGAACTGAACCGGCACCGGGCCGAGCCGGCCCGTGAGCACGTCGAAGATGACGTACTCCTTGATGTCGCGGATGTTGTGGCTCAGCCCGCCCGAGGAGATGACCGTCGCCCCCTCCCAGACGAAGAGAGTGGCCAGGGTCGCGATGATCGAGGGAATCCCAATCCGGACCACGAGGAGGCCGTTGAGGAAGCCGATCAGGCCGCCGACGAGAAGCGCCACGACGAAGGCGCCCCAGACCAGCAGGTCGTGCTTGTCCGCCATGTCCTCGTCGAGAGGGAAGACGCCGAACTTGGTGATCATCACGAAGACCAGGCTGGACACCTTGAGCACGGAGGGGAAGGACAGGTCGATCTCGCCGGCGGCGATGACCAGCGTGAGGCCGAGGCCGAGAATGAGCGGGGGCACGACCGTGCTGCCCAGCGTCGTGTACATGCGATAGCCGAGGAAGCTCTCGGGCGCCGTGATCATGAAGGCGCCGATCACGACCAGGAACGCGAGGATGATCGGCAGGCCTTCGATCCGCGTCCACAGCGTCTGATGGGTCTTGAGCTCAGGCCTCGCCATGTTCCCGCTCGGTCTGCAGCTCGATGAGGAGGTTCGTCAGCTCGGCGACCGACATTTCCCCCCGAAGAACCTCGTGAACGATGGTGCCGCGGTCGATGATGACGATGCGGTCGGCGACGGCGTGCACGTGCGCGAGGTTGTGCTCGATGTAGAGGCAGGCGCGCCCGGAGGTCTTGATGTCGTCGACGAACTCCAGGACCTTGCGCACCTCCTTCACGCCGAGCGCCGCCGTCGGCTCGTCGAGCAGGATGAGGTCGGCGTTGAAGTGCATGGCGCGGCCGATGGCGATGCCCTGCCTCTCGCCGCCCGAGAGGTCCTCGACGATGGTGTCGACCGTGATGCCGGCGCCGCGAAAGCCGATCGACTTGAGCAGGATTTCCTGGGCGAGCTCCTTCTGCTTGCGGACGTTGATGAAGCCGAAGCGATTGGTGATCTGGCGGCCGACGAAGAAGTTGCGCCAGAGCGGCTGCTTCTCGCAGAGCGAGCGCTCCTGGTGGACGGTCTCGATCCCGTGCTGATGCGCCCTGAGCACGGAGTAGTTGCGGAGATCGACCGCCCGGTCGCGGACGTAGAGGCTGCCCGCCGTCGGCCGCAGCACGCCGGTGATGATCTTGATGAGGGTCGACTTGCCGGCGCCGTTGTCGCCGACGAGCCCGACGATCTCGTTGCGGCCGACGCTCAGGTCCACGCCGGTGAGCGCGCCGACGTTGCCGAACCACATCTCGATGCCTTCGGCACGGAGGGCGTTCTCGTAGTCTTGACCGACTCTCTCCACCGGCGCCTCCCCACCCGCCGCTCAGACCGGATACCCCGGCGCCAGAGTAGAGCAAAGCCGACGGATGGGGCAAAGATGCAGCGCAGCGTCCACCCGCGCGGGTCGGAGCGTCCGCGCCAGTGCCATGGTCCGCGCACCGCATCCCTGCATCCTGCCTCTCCCTCCCGCCCCGTGCACCGCTCCATGGTGCGGGGCCTAAGGGTTAAGGGCGCTGAACGATGTCGCGTCGCCACCGCATTGCCTCTTGCACACCGTCATGTCCGGACTCGTTTCCTGACTTCGATGGTTGAATCACGTAAGTAGTTGATATTGGCCGGTTCTCATTTCCGGCTAGGCACTACACTCGGCATTTCTTCGAGCCCGGGCCGGGCTTCGCCGGCGCTCAGACGAGTTGGTACGGGGTGATCGTCAGGGGCAGCCCCATGGTTGCGTAGATCTGCTCGGCCGCCGGCGTCGGCTTCGACGGGATGACGTAGCGGTTGCCCGATTGCGCGCAGCGCAGGACCGAGCATTGGCGGTGGACGAGGGCGGAGCGGATCACTTCCGGGGACATCCGCCTCTTCTGGACGGCGACACGGTAGGCAAGGTGGCGGACGCAGGCGAAGGCCATGAAGGCGATGGCGATGTGGGCGCGGATCCGGTTCTCGTTCCAGTGCCAGATCGGCCGCACCTTCAGGTCGTGCTTGGTGATCCGAAAGCTCTCCTCGACCTGCCAGAGCCCGTGGTAGTGGGCCATCACTTCGGTGACGCTGGCGTCGCGCAGATTGGTGATGACGCCGGCGAGCCCGTCCCATCGCTCGGCCTCGGCGATCTTCTCCGGGTTCACCGTGAGCCGCGCGTCGCCCTCGACGGCGATGAAGCGCTTGGCGCCGTGATTGGAGAGCAGCTCCTTGGGATTGTCGCTGCGCTCCAGCTTGTCGAGCAGGCGCGCCACCGCCTGGCGGCGCTCGTGTGCGTCCTTGCGCGCGCGCTCGGGGCAGAAGACGACGATCAGGCGCCGGCCCTTGTGCTCCCATTCGCCGACCCGGCGGTTCTCCGATCCCTCGAGAGGACCATAGGCGTCCAGATCGAGAACCTTCTTCTTCAGCGCGGCCGGCAGCTTGCGCAGCCGGGCGCCGAGCACGTACTCGCCGCGGATGTCGTCCATGGCGTCGAGGTTGTCTGCGCTCAGCATGCCCCGGTCGGCCACACAGACCGTGCGCTCCACCTGGTGGCGGCGCTGCATGTCCTGCAGGACCGGGACCAGGCTCTTCCCCTCGTAGGTGGAGCCGGGGAAGACCTCGTAGCTGATCGGCAGCCCTTCGCGCGTCACCATCAGGGCCAGCAGGACCTGCGAGTCCCTGTGCTTGCCGTCCTTGCTGAAGCCGTGCTGGCGAAGCTCGTCCTCAATCGCGGTCTCGAAGTAGAGCGTGGTGCAATCGAAGAAGAGCACCGCCACCGGCTCCGGCAGCAGCGAGCGGCTCGCCTCGCCCACGCGCGTGCGCAGATGGTTGATCACGGGCGCGTCGAGCTGGTCCATCATCCGGTAGACCTTCTCGAGGGGAAGGCTCACGCCGAAGTCCTCCTCGAGCCGGCGCACGCTGCCCCGCTTGCTGTCGGGGTTGGCGATGCGTGCCATCACCACGTGGAACAGCGCGTCGTGCGAGGCGCGGTAGCGCGATCGCCGCAGCAGCCCGTCGAGGCCCAGCAGCCGGTACATCTCGCCGTAGACCTCGTGGATGCCCGTGATCAGCCGCTGCTCCTCTTCGAGTTGCTTGAGATCGACGGGAAGCTCTTGCTTGCCGTCCCCTTGGCGTCCGACGCGGATCACCTGGTCTGCGATCTTCTCGGGCGCGAACAGCAAGGGCTGGCGCTCGTCCTCCAGCTTCGCCTTGACGTACTCGCCGAGCTGCCTCAGGCGCTCCAGCTCGTCCTCGTCCATGGCCACGCCGATGTGGCGGACGATGCGCTGGCGGACCTTGCCGCCGTCGCGCACGGCCTCGACGAGCTGGACCGAGCGGCGCGGGCTGTTGGGGGTGGTCTTGATACGCACGAACATGGTGGGAGTGTAGCGCGGGGCGGGGATATCGACAATCCAATATATCCACTAGGCACTACAACGCGACTTGACCGCACCGCAACCGCTAAGTCATTGTCTTCGCTGAAATCTCCAGACGGGAGATCGGCCAGAATCAGGCCCAACCGTCGAAGTCAGGACTTGAGCAGGATTTCCTGGGCGAGCTCCTTCTGCTTGCGGACGTTGATGAAGCCGAAGCGATTGGTGATCTGGCGGCCGACGAAGAAGTTGCGCCAGAGCGGCTGCTTCTCGCAGAGCGAGCGCTCCTGGTGGACGGTCTCGATCCCGTGCTGATGCGCCCTGAGCACGGAGTAGTTGCGGAGATCGACCGCCCGGTCGCGGACGTAGAGGCTGCCCGCCGTCGGCCGCAGCACGCCGGTGATGATCTTGATGAGGGTCGACTTGCCGGCGCCGTTGTCGCCGACGAGCCCGACGATCTCGTTGCGGCCGACGCTCAGGTCCACGCCGGTGAGCGCGCCGACGTTGCCGAACCACATCTCGATGCCTTCGGCACGGAGGGCGTTCTCGTAGTCTTGACCGACTCTCTCCACCGGCGCCTCCCCACCCGCCGCTCAGACCGGATACCCCGGCGCCAGAGTAGAGCAAAGCCGACGGATGGGGCAAAGATGCAGCGCAGCGTCCACCCGCGCGGGTCGGAGCGTCCGCGCCAGTGCCATGGTCCGCGCACCGCATCCCTGCATCCTGCCTCTCCCTCCCGCCCCGTGCACCGCTCCATGGTGCGGGGCCTAAGGGTTAAGGGCGCTGAACGATGTCGCGTCGCCACCGCATTGCCTCTTGCACACCGTCATGTCCGGACTCGTTTTGGGTATTCACGGCCTACATCATGGGGACATGAGAGAGCGCGACGGCTGGGTATACATCACGACCAGCCGACCCACCGGCACGCTCTATCTCGCCCGACACTGAACCGAGGCCCACGATGAAACGGCTCGGCGCTTTCGAGGCCGGGAGCACTTTCGCTGCCTACTCGACCGCGTCCTGCAGAGTGAGTGCCTGACCCTCACACGCCACGGCAATCCCGTCGCGCAACTGGTCCAATGCCAGCGTGCTGAAGACGCTTCTGCTCATATTCCAAAATAAACTGCCTCTCACTCAATCCGCTTAACCCTATATCTTGTAGCATTATGTGGATCAGCCCCCAAAAAGTACCGCCCTCGCTCTCCCGCTATCTTGCCGACTGTCACTACACTTTGAGTTCTCCACGGTCGAATATCGTGACTGATCAACAATTTTCCCTTTGCGTATTGATTACGTACTATTCTAAACTCAAATGTAGGACGCTGACCATCCAATCTGATAAATGCGCTATTGGAACCTGCTTATGGCTGACCTTCCAACAGTCTTTTTCTGGTGTGGGTACCCTCCCAGCGGGAACCCGCGCCACAATGCCTGTAGTTTATCACTACCTCTCTCCCTCCCTTATGCTGCCTTCGTACCATCTTGGGTTATTCCATAAACACGACGTGCTTGAGATGCGCAGAGGTACTGCTCCATGATCGTAGCTAATGTCGCCAATTGGCAGACCGAGAGCCTTAGACACACTACTTTTCTGCTCAGCCCTATCGAGCAGACAGAGTCGAGCATTTGGGAGCGGTTGGTTGGCAAAGCCCCGGATGAAAAAATCAGTCGTCCGAGCGAGAGATTAACTATAGAGTCTGGAGAATTCTCTAAAGGTACCCTGCATGTCGAATCGCGAAGCGATCGCATTGACTGGCGTTTATCCTTCAATCCAAGAAATCCTCCCGGCGATTTACCTACACTGGGACCGTATGAGGAGTCATTTGTAGACTTTCAGGAACTATTGCTAGGATGGCCGGATCTTTGTCCACGTGCCACTCGCGTCGCGCTCGGTGCTGTGTTACTGTGGCCAGTTTCGGACCTACGTTCTGCACATCGTTTGATTAAGGATATGATGCCGTTGCACTCCCTTGATTTGGAGAACACCAGTGATTTTCTCTTCAGAATTAACCGCAGAAGAAATCTTCAGAATAACGGGATCAATCTGCAAATTAATCGAATATCTACATGGTCTATTGCAAACATATCTAGAATCCAGGTAGATGTGTCGTCGCCTGAGAGAGCGACAGTGAGGACGTCCGATGATTCTTGCATTTGTCGACTCGAGCTTGATATGAATACCGTTCCAGACACCGGCGTCGAGTTAGAGAATCATTTGCTCTCAGATATCTTTGCTAGTCTCGTGAATTATGCTAAAGAGATTGCAATACGAGGAGACATCTCATGACCCCCGGAGTTATGGGACAGAAAGCCGTGAACGTCGGGGATTTGCCGGTCCTGACTTATGCCTTCCGAGAGGCAGACGCTGCATCAGATCGGAGAGCCCACGATCTGCGCAGAGATATGATCGCAATTCATGGTGGGGCCAACACTCAGCCAACCCCCATAATCGAGACCAGCGAGGACAGTACAGCAGTCCCCCATCTTTCCCATTCTATCGGTTTTCGAGACATCTGCGCGCCGGACGTTAGTAAGGTGTGTGTGTATGACACTGGCGAACTCATTCGGACCTTTCAAGGCCCTTTTGATGTAGAAGGAAATCAACGGGATGTTGAGCATTACGCTGAGTGGGTTTCTGCGAATATCGCGGTGCCTGTTGAAGCGGCAAGAACATCGCATGGGCCAACTGTCGGGCCACTTGAAAGCCAATTATTTGGTCGCTTCTATGGAAGACATATTGTTGGGAACTCTTTTGGAACAAACTACACAATCTTAGATTGGGCTAATTTCCAAGATAGCCGTCCAAGGCGGTTGTATAGTTGGAGTTCTGAATGGCTAGAGAGTCGACTTGAGGACGTGTTCATCGCGGCCAGTGAAGAGAGATTTCAAGTAGGAATGGACAGCCGATTTTCGCAGAAACTGGATGAGTTGTGTTTGGTGAATCCGGATTTCAGTCTTCAATCCTTAATGAGACGAATGGCGACGTCGTCCTGTGACCCTCAAGTTATCGTAGAAGTCTTGGAGTGGGCATCACGACAACGAGGGACTTTAGGTCATGAAGTCAGTGAACTGTTCAAAGATGGCCTTTCGCATTCTTCACCACTAGTGAGAGACACAGCTGCACTAAGCTTTGCAGACTTTGATGAGGAAGAAGCATTGATTCACTTACGCAGGGCGTTACAGATAGAGAATGTGTCTGAGTTGCGGATGGACCTAGAGGCTCTGATCCAATCTCTGGAGTGTTGAAATTCATGCTGCTTCTGAGGAAGTTGAGCCAGAAGCGTCATTGGGATAAAACCCCATGGATTGAAGACGGCGAAGTTCAGGCAGACGCGACAAGGTGCCTTATCAGCTGTAACAATACGATGTCAGTGTATGTATTTGAGGATCGGGATGGACACTTGGATAGGGTAGTTGCAGCTCTCGCGGCAAGGCGCGATCACATAAAGCACTTGGACGTAGCGATTGTGTCTAGCAGTGTCTTGGACAAGTGCGATATTGGATCTAGCGAGGTACCGGGCGAGACAGGTGACTCTCAGGTTAACGATTGGCACAAGGATTTGATTAATCTTACCTTCGGAAGACTTTCTAGTTTAGCTTCTTGCATTCGACTCGAAGGAAATATACGTCGTTACCAGAGGAAGGATGTAGAACGAGTTATTGCTAGGTCCTTGAGTAAGAAGTTGATTGCCGTGGAAAGTATAGGTGAAAAGCTATATGCCTCTTTGAAGTCACGGGGCATCATTTGATGGCACGACTGTGCTGAAGGGAAAAATGCTATAGATGTTTGGCTTCACTTCGGCGTCAACACCAGCGTCCCCAGCGCGTCCTCCTCCACCCGCGTCCGGTCGGTGAGCATGGGGACGTAGCGGCCGTCGCGCCAGTGCTCGGCGTAGTCCTCGTAGTAGGAGGAGAGCGGATTGCCGGACTGCCCCGTGCTCTGGATGAAGACCGAACGCTCGGGCTCCCCTAAGTCGTAGACCGCGCGATAGCCCGCGCCGTGGTTCTGCGCGAACGGCCTCTCCGGGTCGTCCACGTCGAACCCGCCGGCCTTCACCGTCTCCTTCTCGCCGCCCGTCGGCATGTTCACCTCGAACCAGGAGCCGATGGCCGGCACCTCGCCCAGGATGCGGCTCTTCATGTGGACCGCGTGGGCCTCGCCCCATTCCCAGTCGTCCATGTCGTGGCCGTAGGTGACGGCGAGGTATTCGAGCGAGACCTTGAGCGCCCGGCTCACGGCCTCTGCGCAGGTCTCCTCTGCGCCCTGGGTGGTTACGTCATCGCACCACTGGTTGCGCTCGCCGAGCGCGCGGTGGATCGGCTCGGTGCGGATCTTCCAGTAGTCCTCGAACACGTCGCCCAGCTCGTCGGCGAAGAGCACGTACATAAGCTCCCTGAGCCACGCCATGTAGATGAGCGGCTCGGCGCGGTCGGCCTGCATGCCGTGGTCCCACGTGCCGAGCATGGCGAGCGCCGTGCGCATCGTGTCGTTCGAGGGCTCGGCGAGATCGAGCAGCACCGGCGTGAGCCGCGCCGCCGCGAGCGAGACCAGGTCCTGCTGGATCGCGGTGAAGCTTGCCACGTCGTGCTTGGGCCGGGCGTCGAGCAGCGCCTCGATCCGCTGCGCGCGGTAGGGCGCGGTCCAGTCGTCCGTCAGGTAATAGGGATAGTCGTGGGCGACCATCCGGTTGTTGGCGGTGACGATGCGGCCCGATGGCGGGTTGCTGTTCCCCGGCAACGCCTCGAAGGGCACGTGATCCACCCAGTCGTGCTCGCCGGTCCAGCCGGGCGCGGGCATATGGCCCTGGCCCGAGGCGCGGATCGGTACGCGCCCGGGCGCCACGTAGCCGATGTTGCCGTCCGCATCCGCGAAGACGATGGTCTGCTGCGGCACGGCGAGGTCGCGCAGCGCCTCGACGAAGGCCTCCCAGTCTTCCGCCTTGGTGGCGTTCACCAGCGCTTCGCCGCTCTTGTCGTCGTCCGCGAGCGCGGTCCACGAGAACGCGAGCACGTGGCCCGCTTCCAGGTACGCCTCGGTATCCTCCAGCACGTCGGAGATCACCGGCCCGTGGCGCGTCTCGCGCACCGTGAGCTCGATCGCATCGCCCCCGCTCACCTCGATGGTCTCGGTGCGAACGTCGAAGGGCAGGCTCCCATCCGGCGCGAGGTAGCGCCCGGCATCCTCCGGGTCGATCCGCTCGATGAAGAGGTCCTGCACGTCCGGCCCGGTGTTGGTGAAGCCCCAGGCTAGGGTGCGGGAGCGGCCCAGCAGCGGGAAGGGCAGCCCCGGCAGCGTCGCGCCCACCACATCGAACTCGGGCGTCGAGATGTGCGCGAGGTACCAGACGCTCGGAATCTCGAGGCGGAGATGCGGGTCGTTGGCCAGCAGCGGCTTGCCGGATTCCGTGTGCTCGCCGCTCACCACCCAGGCGTTGGAGCCGAGCCCCGATGCGCGCAGCGCCGGCATCGCGCCGTCCACGGCTGCGTCGAGCGCCGCGAAGTCGATGCCGGCGGGATCGAAAGCCGGCGCCTCACCGTGCGGCCCCATGGGCGGGTCGTCCGGATGCTGGGCCCAGAGGTCCTGGAGCTGCGCCCGGTCGAGCCTGCCGGCAAGTCGCGCCCGCAGCAGCTCGTCGGCAAAATTGTCTCCGAGATCCCAGGCCATGATCTTGAGCCAGACCAGGCTGTCGGCCGGCCGCCAGGGCTCGGGATCGTGGCCGAGCAGGGTGAACTCGGGCGGCAGCAGCTCGGAGTGGGTCTCCAGATAGGCGTTCACGCCGGCGGCATAGGCCTCGTAGATCGCCTGTACTTCGGGCGCGAGCATCTCGAAGTTGCGCTCGGCGACGCGGTAGAGCCCGAGCGTGCGCAGGAACTTGTCGGTCTCGATGCCGGGCTCCCCAACAACCGCCGCGAGCCGCGCCTGGCCGATCCTGCGCTGCAGCTCCAGCTGCCAGAGCCGGTCCTGCGCATGGACGTAGCCCATGGCGAAGGCGCCGTCCCGCGGTGACTGAGCGTAAATGTGGGGGATCGCGTGGGCGTCGCGGACCACCTCCACCCGCGCATCGAGGCCGGGAACCTCCTCGTCTCCGTCATAGGAGGGGAGCGCGAACCAGGAGCACGAGCCCGCCGCGAGCAGCACGCCGAGCAGCGCGAGCGCGCCGGCCGCCGCGCAATACGGTCGAAGTCGCCCGAGTGTGATGCCCTGCCGCCGACCTGCCCTGTCTAACCCGCACGTCTCACCACCGTCACGGCCTGCGTCGCGTCCAGGCGTTCGATCCGCCAGGAGCGGGCCGAAAAGCGTATCGGGGAATACGGTTGAGGTCCGCGACGCCGCGGGCGGGCGCCTGGACGCGACCCGAAGGGCGGCGCTCACCGACCTACAGAGTGCGTCAAGCCACTCGCCCGATGCCCCACATCGCGCTTCGCGGCTTTTCTGCTCTGTAGGTCGGTCAGCGCCGCGCAGACCATGACCGTGGTGAGACGTGCGGGTTGAGGCCGCGGCGCGCATCACTGCTCTCCGTCGACGATCGCCGGCCGGTGCTGGTCGAGCTCCGGCGCGGGCGGCCGTTCCGTCGGGTCGGGATAGGCCGAAAGCTTGATCGGGTTGCCTGCCATCTGTACCTCCCCTGCAACCGGGTCCTGGGCCCGGATCACCATGTTGCGTGCCGCCACCTGCGGGTCGGCGAGCACGTCATCCACCCTGTTAATCGGCGAGCACGGCACGCCCGCCTCCTCCAGCACCCTGAGCCAATGCGCGGTGGGGTGCGCGGTCAGAATCGCCTCGAACTCCTGCTCCAGCGCGTCGATGTTGGCGTTGCGCGCGGGGTTGTCGACGAAGCGCGCGTCCTCCGCGAGGTCCGGCCTCTCCAGCGCGTTGCAGAGCGTCGCGAACAGCGCGTTGTTGCCGGCCGAGATGACCACGTAGCCGTCGGCGGTCGCGTAGGCCTGGAACGGCGTGATCGAGGGATGGCGTGTCCCGAGCGGCCCCGGCACCTCGCCGGACGCGAAGTAGCGCGCGAGCGCATTCTCCAGGATCGCCACCTGGCAATCGAGCATGGACACGTCGAGCTTCACGCCCTCGCCCGTCATGGTCCGCCGGTAGAGCGCGCCGTTGACGCCGATCGCGGTGAAGAGGCCGGCCACGATATCGCCGACCGAGCTTCCCACCCTGGCCGGCGGCCCGCCGGGCTGGCCGGTCAGGCTCATGATGCCGCCCATGGCCTGCACCACCACGTCGTAGGCCGGCCGGCCCGCGTAGGGCCCGGTGTGGCCGAAGCCCGAGCAGGCCGCATAGATCAGGCGCGGGAAGCGCTCATGCAACGCCTCCCAGCCGTAGCCGAGCCGCTCCATGGTTCCGGCGCGGAAGTTCTCGATCACCACGTCGGCGCCCGCCAGCAGGTCCTCGAAGATCGCGCGGTCGCCGTCCTCCTTGAGGTTGAGGGAGATGCTCTCCTTGCCCCGGTTGATCGACATGAAGTAGGCCGACTTCCCTTCGATGAAGGGGCCGAAGGCACGGGAATCGTCGCCGCCACCCGGCGTCTCCACCTTGATTACGCGGGCGCCGAGATCGGCCAGCACCAGGGTGCAGTAGGGCCCGGCCAGCACGCGCGTCAGGTCGATTACGGTGACGCCGCCCAGCGGTCCATCCACGGTCATCGCAATGCTTCCCTGTCTGGGTTCGGGAGTATACACGCCGAGGCCGCCGACGGCCCCGCAAATGGGTGGGGATCAGCCCTGCAGGCGCCGGGCGACGTCGAGGGCGGCGTAGGTCAACACCCCGTCGGCGCCGGCCCGCTTGAAGCCGCGCAGCGCCTCCACGATCGCGCCGTCGCCGTCGAGCCAGCCGCGCTCGCCCGCGCCCTTGAGCATCGCGTACTCGCCGGACACTTGATAGACGTAGGTCGGCATGCCGAACGCCGCCTTCACCCGGTAGACGATGTCGAGATAGGGCATGCCGGGCTTCACCATCACCATGTCGGCGCCCTCCTCGATGTCCATGGCGACCTCGCGCAGCGCTTCGTCGCCGTTGGCCGGGTCCATCTGGTAGGTGCGCTTGTCGCCGCCGGCGAGGTTGCCGGTGGAGCCGATGGCATCGCGGAACGGCCCGTAATAAACCGACGCGTACTTGGCGGCGTAAGAGAGGATGCGCACCCGCTCGAACCGTGCCCCGTCCAGCGCGCGACGGATGGCACCGACGCGGCCGTCCATCATGTCCGATGGCGCGATCACGTCGCAGCCGGCCTCGGCCTGCACCAGCGCCTGGCGGCAGAGCACCTCGACCGTCTCGTCGTTGACCACGTAGCCGCCGCGAATCAGCCCGTCGTGGCCGTGGCTGGTGTAGGGGTCGAGCGCCACGTCGCAGACCACGCCCATCTCCGGCACTGCCGCCTTGACCGCCCGCACCGCCCGGCAGACCAGGTTGTCCGGGTTGAGCGCCTCGTCGCCGTCGGGGGTCTTGGCCGCCTGCGGCGTCTGCGGGAAGACCGCGAGCGCCGGAATGCCGAGGTCGTAGGCCGCGCGCGCCTCCTCGGCGAGCACGTCAGCGCTGAGCCGGTCGATGCCGGGCATGGAGCCCACCGGCTCGCGCCGGCCCTCGCCCTCGCAGACGAAGACGGTCCAGATCAGATCGCCCGCCGTGAGCACCGTTTCCGCCGTCAGGCGGCGCGACCAATCGTCGCGCCGGTTGCGGCGCATGCGGGTTTGGGGATAGCGCCCGAGGGCGCCCATACGCTCGACCATGAAATCCTCTGCAATTCTGCGCGTTCGGCGCGCGGCGCGGACCATAACCAGCCCGGCGCCCGTCTGCCAGCATCGCTCCGGCGTTGCCGGCCATTGCCACGGGGGGCGCGCACCGCCATGCTCCGCCGAGCAAGGTGGCCGCTCTCCTGGCATCTAGGGCTATGCGGCCACCGGGTCAACCGCTCAGATTGCGCGAGGACGAGAGAGCCATGGCGACCGAGAAGACCATCGAGCGTGTTCCCGGGTTTTGCGCGCTCTGCACGTCCGTCTGCGGCTGCATCTCGGTGGTGGAAGACGGCCGGCTGGTGGCGGTCGAGCCCGACCCCTCACACCCCACCGGCAAGGCGCTCTGCGGCAAGGGCAGGGCGGCGCCGGAGCTGGTCTATCACGAAGACCGCGTGCTGCATCCGCTCCGCCGCGTCTCGCCGAAGGACGCGCCGGGGGAGTGGGAGCGCATCGGCTGGGACGAGGCGCTCGACGAGACCGCCCGGCAGCTCAAGCGGCTCGCCGCCGAGAGCGGGCCGGAGAGCGTCGCCTTCGGTATCACCACGCCGTCCGGCACCGGCATTCAGGACGCCTATCCCTGGATCGAGCGTCTGCGCCACGCCTTCGGCAGCCCCAACGCGCCCTACGGCACGGAGATCTGCAACTTCCACCGGGACGACATCAATGCGCTCACCTTCGGCGTGGACACGCCGATGCCGGATTTCCAGAACACCGACTGCATCATGCTCTGGGGTCACAACCCGAGCACCACCTGGCTCGCTTACGCCAGCCGTGTCGCGGACGCGAAGGCGCGCGGCGCCAAGCTCATCGTCGTCGACCCGCGCCGCGCCGGTCTCGCGGTCAAGGCGGATGCCTGGCTGCGCGTCAGGCCCGGCAGCGACGGCGCGCTCGCGCTGGGCCTCGCCCACCTGCTCCTGGAGGCGGGCGCTTACGACGCGGCCTTCATGCGGGACTGGACCAACGGACCGCTGCTGGTGCGGGAGGACGACGGCACCCCGCTCCGTGCCGACCACCTGAGCCACGGCGCGGATCCCGCGCTCAGGGTCGCGTGGGAGGCGACCGCCGGCGCACCGATGCTCTACGACCCAACCGCCGGCCGCTACGACGGCGGCACGCCGGCGCTCGACGGGCGCTACGAGGTTGCGGACGCGGACGGCGCGCCGATCCCCTGCCGCACCGCTTTCGCGCTCTACCGGGAGCGCTGCGCCGCCTACACGCCGGAGCGGGTCGAGGAGATCGCCTGGGTGCCGGCCGCGCAGCTTCGCGCAGCCGCGCGTCTGATCGCAGAGGCGGTCGCGGTCTCCTGCTACAGCTGGTCCGGCGTCGGCCAGCACACCAATGCGAGCCAGACCTCGCGCGCCATCGCGCTCCTCTACGCGCTGACCGGCAGCTTCGATGCGCCGGGCGGGAACGTGCTGTTCGACACTATCCCGATCAATGACATCCGGGGCCGCGAGATGCTCTCGCCCGCGCAGCTCGCGAAGGCGGTGGGCGGCGCCGGCCGCCCGCTCGGGCCCGAGCAGCAGGGCTGGATCACCAGCGACGACCTCTACCGCGCGATCCTCGAGGGCCGGCCTTATCCCATCAGGGGCATGGTGAGCTTCGGCACCAACATCCTGGTGAGCCACGCGGACACGGCGCGCGGCGAGGCGGCGCTGAAGGCGCTCGACTTCGCCGTGCACGTGGACATGTTCATGACCCCTTCGGCCTCGCTCGCCGACATCGTGCTGCCGGTCAACACGCCGTTCGAGCGCGAGGGGCTGTGCACCGACTTCAAGGTGGGCGCCGACGCGACAGCCTTCGCCCAGCTCCGGCCGCCGGCGGTCGAATCGCAGGGCGAGTCGAAGAGCGATGTCTGGATCGCCTTCGAGTTGGCCAAGCGCCTCGGCCTCGCCAATCGGTTCTGGGGCGGCGACATCGACGCCTCCTACCGGGAGCTGCTGGCGCCGTCGGGCCTCGAGCTGGAAAAGTTGCGGCAGTCACCCGCCGGCGTGCGCGTGGACCGCGAGACCCGCTACCGCAAGTACGCCGGCGGCAACGGCGGCGAGCCGGGCTTCGCGACGCCCTCGCGCAAGGTGGAGGTCTTCTCCGAGCGGCTACTCGCAGCCGGCCAGGCGCCGCTGCCGGATCACGTGGAGCCTGCCATGGGGCCGCTGAGCCGGGCCGACCTTGCCACGCGCTTTCCCCTGGTGCTGACGTCGGCCAAGTCGCTCCACTACTGCCACAGCCAGCACCGGGGCATGCCGTCGCTGCGCCGGCGCGAGCCCGACCCCACGGTCGAGATGCACCCCGAGGCCGCAGCCGCGCGCCGCATCGAGAGCGGCGACTGGGTGCGCATCGCGACCCCGCACGGCGCCGCCCGCGCCCGTGCCGCCCTCAAGCCGAGCCTGGACCCCCGCGTGGTCAGCGCCACCCATGGCTGGTGGCAGGCCTGCGCCGCGCTCGACCTGCCGGGCTACGACGCGACCAGCCCGGAGGGAGCGAACGTCAACGCGGTCATCGGCAACGAAGGGACCGACCCCATCTCCGGCTCGGTGCCGCACCGCTCCTACCTCTGCGAGATCACGCGCATCGCCCAAGCGGGGTAGACCAGGGCGGCCGGCGCCCACCAAACTGCCAGGTAATTAACGTCTCAGAACACTCGGCGCTTCCGGCCAGGACTTGCCGTCGGGATTCTCGGGCTGCAGCGACGCACATTCCTTGACCTCCAACCTTGCCCCGAAGACGTGGGCGAGGTCCCAGGCGCTCGGTCGTAGTCCAGCGACCAGGGAGGGCTCCAGTCCGGGCTCCGCAGCTCGGCGACCATGCACAGTGGAGTGGGCCCCTGTTGCCGGACAGTTTCATGCGGCGGATTTGACCGGCTTGCTGAGCTGTTCCTCCTCGAAACGATTGGGGCTCAGGTATCCGAGCGCCGAGTGTAGGCGTCTCTCGTTGTAGCTGTCGATGAAGCGCGGCAGGTGCTCCTCGACGTCCTCTGCGCTCTCGAAGGCCATGGGGTAGACGCCCTCGACCTTCAGCGTCTTCATGAAGCTCTCCATCATGGCGTTGTCGTAGGGGTTGCCGCGCCGCGCCATCGAGCCGATCAGGCCATGGTCGTGCAGCAGGGCCCGATAGGCCTGGGCGGCGTATTGCGAGCCCCTGTCGGAGTGGTGAATGCATCGCGGCGGCGGATGGCGGCCCTCGATCGCTGCCATGAGTGCCGCAAGGGTGAGCCTGGCATCGATCCGCCGGCCGAGCGCGTAGCCCACGATGCGGCGCGACCATGCATCCATGATCGCGGCCAGGTAGACGAAGCCGCCGAGGATGGCGATGTAAGTCAGATCCGCGACCCAGAGCTGGTTCGGGCCACCGATCTCGCAGTCCCTGGAGCGGTCTGGGAAGATGGGCTCGTCGTGGTTGCTGTCGGTGGTGGCGACGAAGCGGCGTCTGCGCGGCGGATGCAAGGCGTGCTCGCGCATCAGGCGCTTGACCTTCTTGTGGTTCACCACCCAACCCCGATGCCTGAGTGCTGCCTGCATGCGCCGCCAGCCGTAGGCCTCGAACTCGTCCTTGATCGCGTGCATGGCCTCGACCAGGGCGGTGTCGTCGGCAGAGCCCTTGGGCTCGTCGTAGTAGGTGGAGCGCGCCATCCCCATCAGTCGGCATCCTTCGGCGACGGAGAGGCCTTCGGGCCGGTGATGACGGACATGGGCGCGCTTCTCGGCGGCCGTCCCTGCCGTTGAGCCCCCTTTAGAAACTCGAGCTCCAGGGCCTGCTTGCCGACCAAGCGTTCCAACGCCGCGATCCGGGCCTCGTACTCCTGGATCGTGCTGGCCGCCGCAGTGTCCTCGTCGAAGGCGCCGGCCTCGTACTTGTCGACCCAGATCCGGATCAGGGTGCGGGAGAGCTCGTGCCGACGGGCCAGGCCGTGGAGGGTCTCGCCGGCGAGATACTCCTCAACGACCTGGCGCTTGAAGGCGATGCTGTGGGTGCGGTGGGTACGGTGCTTTGCCATGGGCGTCGATCCTTCGAATGCCCGGCGCACCGGTCAAATCAATTCAAGCCACCTGTCCGACCCCAGGGGCCCACTCCACAGCACGTACTACGTGCGGCGAATCCTGATCATCACGCGACGGCCACAGAGACGCATGAGGCCGGAGAGAATTCTCTCGTATAGGGTCCCGATCGTCCGATTCCTCGTGGATTCCCTGAATGTCAACGGCGGCGAGATTGTGTGCCGGCGTCATGGGGGGGCAATTTTCCACGCATAACAACAATTGTTTTCGTGGAGGCGCATGTCCTCGGTCTGCTCCTTCGTGACCGAGACGCAAAGGTCTCGATCCTTTAGCAGCGCTACAGCATCGGTCGTGATCTTTGTGTTCTTTGCTGCAGCAGTTTCATATCTATTTCGTGCCTGCTGAAGCCGCAGGCCTTATCCTTACCCGGCAGTGACCGAGTCGGCCGCCGCGCCCGAATCCGCTACACCCACACCGACCAACTTCGGTCCCTACTCGCGAGGATCATGCAGATGAACCGTACCGACGACGCGCACGACGAGATCGAGGCGCTCAGAGAGCGGGTCTCCGCGCTGAGCGCGGCCATTCTGGGCGTCAGCGCGAGCCTCGACCTCGCCACCGTGCTCCAGGAAGTCGTCGACGCCGCCCGCGCGCTGACCGCCGCGCGCTTCGGCATCATCACGACCATCGACGAGGCAGGCGAAGTGCGAGAGTTCGTCACCTCGGGATTCACCCCGGAGGAGAAACATCAGTTCTTGGCGTGGCCCGACGGCCCCCGGCTGTTCGCCCACCTGCGCGACCTTCCGGGACCGGTGCGGCTCACGGACTTTCCGTCCTACGTCCGCGATCTCGGCTTCTCCGCTGACCTGATACGCTCGAGAACCCTCCAGGGCACCCCGATGCGCCACCGGGGCGTGCATGTGGGGAACTTCTTCCTCGCCGAAAAGGAGGGCGCGCCGACGTTCACCGACAAGGACGAGGAGGTGCTCGTGCTCTTCGCTTCGCAGGCCGCGACCGCCATCGCCAACGCCCGCGCGCACCGCGACGAGCAGCGCGCGCGGGCCGACCTCGAAGCGCTGGTCGAGACCTCCCCGGTCGGCGTCGTGGTGTTCGATGCCCGAACCGGCCGTCCGATATCGTTCAACCGCGAGACCCGGCGCATCGTCGAGGCTCTGCGCACCGAGGACCAACCTTTGGAGGAGCTGCTCGAAGTGGCGTCCTTCCGACGCGCCGATGGCCGCGAGGTGTCGCTCAGCGAGTTCCCCATAGCGGAGCTGCTGCGCATCGGAGAGACGGTGCGTGCCGAAGAGGTCGTGTTCTCGGTCCCGGACGGGCGCAGCGTCACAGTGCTCCTCGACGCGACTCCGATCCATTCCGTGGAGGGCGAGGTCGTCTCGGCGGTCGTCACGATGCAGGACCTGGCACCGCTCGAGGAGCTCGAGCGGCAGCGCGCGGAGTTCCTCGGCATGGTGAGCCACGAGTTGCGCGCGCCGCTCGCGGCCATCAAGGGCTCAGCAGCCGCGGTGTTGGGCGCCGCGCCCGCGCTTGCTCAGGCCGAGACGCTGCAGTTCTTCCGCATCGTCGAGTCCCAGGCCGACCACATGCAGAGCCTGATCGGGAACCTCCTCGACGCGGGGCGCATCGAAGCGGGAACGCTATCGGTCGATCCCCGGCCCGCGGAGGTGGCAGCGCTCGTAGACCGGGCGCGGAACACGTTCCAGAGCGGCGGCGCCCGGCATACGGTTCACATCGACTTGCCGGCCGAGCTCCCCCTGGTGATGGCCGACCGCGAGCGCGTCGTGCAGGTGCTGAACAACCTGCTCTCGAACGCCGCACGGCACGCTCCGGAGTTCTCTCCCATCCGGGTGGAGGCCGCGCACGAGGGCGTTCACGTCGCGGTCTCGGTCTCCGACCAGGGCCGGGGTGTGCCACCGGAGATGCTGGGGCAGCTCTTTCGCAAGCACGTCGCGCTCGCCGGCGGCAACGCCGAAGGCGGAAGCGCGGCGATCGGCTTGGGGCTTGCGATCTGCAAGGGGCTGGTGGAGGCGCACGGGGGTCGCATCCGCGCCGAGAGTGCAGGCCTCGGCCAGGGCGCGCGGTTCACCTTCACGCTTCCTGTGGCCGAGGGCGAGGAGACCCGCGCCCAGGCCCGGCACGCACCCAGCCCTTCTCGGGCCCGGCGGAAGGGGCGGGAAAGGTCCCGCATTCTGGTCGTCGACGACGACCCGCAGACGCTTCGCCACGTGCGCGACGCGCTTACCGGGGCCGGCTACGCGGTGCTGGAGAGCGGCGAGCCGGAAGAGCTTGCCCGGCTCATCCGCAACGAGAAGCCGAAGCTCGTGCTGCTCGACCTCATGCTCCCCGGGACGGACGGCATCGAGCTGATGGCTCAGGTGCCCGAGCTTTCCGATCTGCCGGTCATCTTCATCTCGGGCTATGGACGCGATGAGACCATCGCACGCGCCTTCGAGGCCGGCGCCGTCGACTACATCGTCAAGCCGTTTTCACCGACTGAGCTCACCGCGCGCGTAGGCGCAGCGCTACGTAGCCGTGCAGGCTCGGAGCCGTTCGTGCTCGGCGAGCTCGTCATCGACTACGAGCGGCGCCGGGTAAAGGTGGGCCAGCGCGCGGTATCGCTGACCGCCACCGAGTACGAGCTGTTGCGTATTCTCTCGGTCAACGCCGGAAGAGTGGTGACGTCGGAGTCGCTGCTGCGCCAGGCGTGGGGCACACGGGACGCCTCCGACACCGAGCCGGTTCGCGCCTTCGTGAAGAAGCTTCGGGCCAAGCTCGGCGACGACGCAGCAAACCCTGTCTACATCTTCAACGAGCGCGGTGTCGGCTATCGGATGGCGCAGCCCGGAGAGGAATGAAGCCCTTCGCCGCGCGCACGATGCGGTCCACTGCACGGGGCTGCGAGCACCATGACCTTCCTCGCCGCCCTGCGCGCAGACGGGATCGACGCCCCTTGCGTCTTCGACGGCCCCATCAACACCCAATGCTTCCAGGCCTGGGTCGAGCAAGAACTCGTCCCCACGCTCCGGCCCGGCGACATCGTCATCCTCGACAATCTCGCAAGCCACAAGAGCAAGGCGGTCCGCCAGGCGATCCGCAGCACCGGCGCCCGCCTCCGGTTCCTGCCGCCCTACTCACCCGATCTCAATCCCATCGAGCAGGCCTTCGCCAAGATCAAGCACCGGATGCGCAACGCCCAGAAGCGCGACTTCGAGGACACCTGGCGCCATCTCGGACGCCTCATCGCCACAATCCAACCCAGCGAATGCCAAAACTACATCCGAAACGCCGGCTACGGTTCCGTCCGCCATTAGGTAGCAGATGCACCAGATTATCTTTAGGTGGTTGATTTTGTTTGTCTATGGGGACTTTGAGCTTGATATTGCGCGCGCTGCGTATTAGAACGATTAGGGAACATGATGGACGCTGCATTGAGGAGCGGATTGTGGCGCAGCACTTCCTGCTTTCGGCGGCCGCGCGCACGCTGTCGCTCAAGACGATCTTCTCCGAAGGAGAGGATGCGGCATATCGGCGGTTCCGCCGGCTGCGCTGGCCGGGCACCGATGGGGCGCCGGTCTGCCCCGCTTGCGGCTGCCTCGACATCTATGACCTGACAACGCGGCGCCGCTTCAAGTGCGCTGCCTGTCACCACCAGTTCAGCGTCACGTCGGGCACGATCTTCGCCTCGCGCAAGCTCTCCTTCGTCGAACTGCTCGGCGCGATCTGCCTGTTCGTGAACGCATCGAAGGGGCTCTCGGCGGTTCAACTCTCCCGCAACCTCGACGTCCAATACAAGACCGCCTTCGTGCTGATGCACAAGCTGCGCGAGGTGATGGCTGCCGAGACGCGGGATATGCAGCTCGGCGGCCATGTGGAAGTGGACGGCGCCGCCTTCGGCGGGCATGTCCGGCCTGCGAATGCGCGCGAAGACCGCGGCGATCGGCGCCTGCTGCAAAACCGCAGCCCCAAGCGCCGCGTGGTCGTCGCGCTCAGGCAGCGCGGCGGATCGACGCTCACGCGGACATTCCTGCGTGAGGCCGAGGGCGTGGACTTCGCGAGGGAGAGGATCGCACCGGGATCGACGATCTCAGCCGATGAGATCGCCCATTGGGACCTTCTCGAGCCGACGTTCGATGTTCACCGCATCAACCATTCCGACGCCTACAGCCGCGACGGCGTCCACACCAATCTGGCGGAGAGTTACTTTGCCCGGCTTCGGCGCATGGTCGGCGGGCAGCACCACAAGGTCGGCGGCCGGCTTCTTGGCGCCTATGCCGCGCACGCCGCCTGGTTGGAGGACCATCGAGGCCAGGGCAACGGCGCGCTCGCCGACCGCCTGATCGGCAGAGCTCTTGCTGCGCCCGTCAGCCGGAGCTGGAAGGGCTACTGGCAACAACGCGCAGCGTGACAGCGTCGCCGGCGGCCCAGACGCACATGCCCTTGCGCTTGTCTACCATCCGGACCAGCTTGCGCCGCTTGGCGTGACGCAGCGCCTGCACCACCTTGAAGACGACCGAGTTGCGCAGCGTCGTGTCGGACGCGTCGAGCTTGCGCTCGGCCATGACCCTCTCGGCGAGCGCGCGGGTCGTCATCTCGCCATCTACCCCGAGATGGCGCACGCAGATATCGGCTATCTCGCCCTTCTTGAAGAAGCCGTGGCTGACCATGTAGCGGGCACGCTGGTGCTCAGGCTCCGTGAACAGTCGGATCGTCGCGTTGACGTGTGCAAGATCGTGTCTGGCCTGCGCGATCTGCGCCTCATAGGCCGTAATCCGGCCGTGGATCTCGGAACGCTTGTCCTTCAGCGACCGGATGACAAGAGCTTCGCCCATGCCCCATTGAACCGCCAGAACACCGCCTGCGACCAGCCTCCAAACTGGTGCATCTGCTACCTAATGCCGCAGAAGCTTGTCGCGTAGCCGGGCGTTGAAGCTCTCGATGTAGCCGTTCTCCCAGGGCGAGCCCGGCTCGATGAAGGCGGTGCGGGCGCCGACTGCGGCGATCCACCGGCGCACGGCCTCGGCAACGAACTCCGGGCCGTTGTCGGAGCGGATGTAGCCTGGGATGCCGCGCAGGATGAACAGGTCGGTCAGCACGTCGATGACGTCGATCGAGGAGAGCTTGCGCCGGACCCGGATGGCCAGGCTCTCGCGGGTGAACTCATCCAGGACGTTGAGCATGCGGAAGGCCCTGCCGTCATACGTCCGGTGATGCACGAAGTCATAGGACCAGACGTGGTCTGCCCGCTCGGCCCGCAGCCGGATGCAGGAGCCGTCGTTCAGCCACAGACGGCCCCGCTTCGGTTGTTTCTCGGGCACCTTCAGCCCCTCGCGCCGCCACAGGCGCAGGGCACGCTTGTCGTTGACCTGCCAGCCGGCGTCGCGCAACAGGGCCGCGATCCACCGGTAGCCGTAACGGCCTGACTTGCGGGCCAGCTCGATCATGTCCGCGACCAGGCGCTTCTCGTCGTCGCGGCCGAGAGGGATACGGCGCTGGGTCGAGCGGTGCTGCCCCAGCACCCGGCAGGCTCCCCGCTCCGAGATGCCGAGCCGGCCGCAGACATGGTCGATGCACGCCCGGCGGCGCGAGGGGCTTAGACATGGTCGATGCACGCCCGGCGGCGCGAGGGGCTTAGATGGGGTATTCGGGGCTTCGAAGCTGGAGACGGTGAGGCGTTTTGCTCCTCAGACTAAACCTTGATGCGAGACAGGTGCGTTGCCTGTCGATCAACAGGAGGGAGCAACCATGAAGCATTTCGTCGGACTGGACGTATCGGTCAAGGAGACCAGCATTTGCGTGGTGAAGGGCGACGGCGCAGTCATCCTTCAGACAAGGGTGCCGAGCGAACCGCAGGCCATTGTCGACGTCCTGGCGGTCCCATCCCTCGTCATCGAGCGTATCGGACTTGAAGCGGGCCCGCTGTGCGAGTGGCTCTATGCCGGGCTTGTCGACGCGGGCCTGCCCGCCATCTGTGTCGAGACCCGGCATATGCACGCAGCCTTGTCGGCTCAGATCAACAAGACGGACCGGAACGACGCGCTCGGCATCGCGCAGATGATGCGTGTCGGGCTTTACAAGGCGGTTCATGTGAAGACGCCGGCGAGCCAGCGCCGCCGCGTTCTCCTGACCAGCCGGAAGCTGTTGCAACGCAAGGTTCAGGATCTGGAGAACGAGCTGCGCGGCATATTGAAGACCTTCGGCCTCAAGGTGGGCGTGGTCGGCAAGTCCCGGTTCGAGGCACGCGTCCGAGAGCTGGTCGCTGGGGACGCGATCCTGGAGGCGATCGTGACCCCGGTTCTAACGGCGCGCGCAGCGCTTCAGGCGCAATACGACGCGCTTCACCGGATGGTGCTCAATCTTGCGCGGCGTGACCCGATCTGCCGGCGCCTGATGACGGCGCCGGGCGTTGGTCCTGTCGTTGCCCTGACCTACCGCACCGTCATCGACAACCCGGCGCGCTTCGCCAAATCGAGAAGTGTCGGCGCCATATCGGCCTGACGCCGCGGATGTTCCAATCGGGAGAAGTCTCGCGAATGGGACGCGTGTCGCGAAGCGGCGACGCCAACCTGCGTTCCCTGATGTACGAGGCCGCCCTGGTCCAGATGACGGGATCGGCCAAATGGTCTTCGCTCAAGGCCTGGGGCATCGCCATCGCGCGCCGGCGCGGCAAGCAAAAGGCGATCGTCGCTGTCGCTCGCCGCCTGGCCGTGATCCTGCACCGCATGTGGGTGGACGGCACCGACTTCCAGTGGGGCAAGGAGACCGCGGCAGCTTGAGCACATCGACCGGAGCATCGAAGAAGGACTGAACACCGGACTTCCCCGCCGGGAAGGTTGACGACCGCGGGGACGGAGGGCTGGCGAGATCGTGGAAACTCGTGCGTGGGCACTTTGCCGAACGCGCGGCTTAGATGGATCCGACCGCTCCCCTGACCCCATCGTGAGGCGGCCTCGCGCTGACCTCGGAGAGGAGAACGGACCTCGCGGACGTTGCACTGGACGGAGAAGCGACGAGAGGAGCATTGACCCGTGGACCCCGAATAGAGAAGAAGTTTCCCCCTGCATTCGCGCATGCACTCGGACCAGTGGCGTGCATGCGCTCAGCCTTCAGGATCTGCTGGTCCAGTGTCAGGTCCGAGACCGCCCGGCGCAGCCGCTCGTTCTCCTCCTCAAGCTCCTTGAGGCGACGGAGCTGATCGCCGCTCATCCCGACGTACTCCTTGCGCCAGCGATAGAACGTGACCTCGCTGATCCCGAGCTGCCGGATCGCGTCCGCCATCGACATCCCCTGCCCGTGTAGAATCTCAGCCTGCCGCAGCAGGCTCACGATCTCCTCGGGCTCGTAGCGCTTCCTTGCCATCGTCGGTCCTCCTCTTTCAATAAGCTAAGGGTGGACCATTTGGATGGGGGAGGATCAGTCATGGTTCGCAGGGTCTCGATCAGGAAGAGCCCGGTGCCGCCCTCCGGCCGGGCGCCGAGTTCCTGCACCCAGGCCTCGATGGTGCGGTCGGTCTCCTGCTGCTGGCGGATCAGCTCGCGCGCGTCCTTGGAGTAGCGGCCGACGGCCGAGCGGGAGCAGTCCCCGCCGCCCTCCCGGATGCGCGCGGTGATCTCGTCGATGGTTGCGCCGTCCGCGATGGCCGCGTCCACGGCCTCGCGCAGTGTGTCCGGCAGGCGGTCGACAGAGGAGCGCCCGCCGGTTCTGGTCGGTCGGTTTTCGTCTCGCATGCCGCAATGCTGGCACTCCCACCGCACCCCGTGCACCGCACCATGGTCCGGGGCACGGGGCCCGAGCCCCGCCCGCTCACCCCACACTCGTCATGCCCGGACTCGATCCACTGCTGTCCGGTTTAGGAAGGGTAGACAAGGTGCATGGCTTGGATTCAACTTGGTTTTTGCAAGACCTGTTGAATCGAAGCTCGAAGTGGAGCCCAAGCCATGCCCTACCAGGATACGGTTTTCGGCGGTTTGATGAAGGCGTTTCCGCGTTGGCGTTTCGACAGGCTGGTGGAGCGTCATCGGGCGGACTATCGGGTCCGGCGGCTCTCGTCGTGGAGCCAGCTCCAGGCGATGGTGTTCTGTCAGCTGTCGGGCTCGCGCTCGCTGCGCGAGGTGGTCGGTGCGCTGGAACGCTTTCCCAAGAGCCGCGCCCATCTAGGAATGCAGCCGGTGCGCCGCTCTACGCTGGCAGATGCCAACCGGGTGCGTCCGGCAGCCCTGTTCGAAGACGTGCTGGAGGCCCTGGTCAGGGAGTTGGGCCGTTCTTCGGGCCGGCGCGAGCGGGAGATGCTGCGGCTCGTCGACGCGACCCGGGTTATGGTCGGCAAGCGGATCACCAGTTGGGAGGCCGACGGTGCCGTCAAGCTGCACGTGGTCTACGACCCGGGCGCGGACGCGCCAGTCTGCTTCGCCGTGACCTCGGTCAGAATGAACGACATCACGCCGGCCAAGCGCTTCCCCATCGAGCCCGGGCCACCTATGTTTTCGACAAGGGCTACTACGACTTCGGCTTCTGGGCAGCGCTCGATGCCGAGGGCTGCCGCTTCGTCACCCGCCTGAAGAAGAACTCGCCGACGCGCTTGATCGAGACCCGCGCGGTCGACCCGGAGGGGCCGGTCCTGGCCGACCGTGTCGCCTTCCTGTCGGAGCGCCTGGCATCCAGCCGCAAGAACCCCTTCGACAAGCCGGTCCGCCTGATCGACGTGCGCATCGACAGCGGCAGGGTGATCACGCTGCTCAGCAACGACCTCGATGCGCCGGCCGCAGAGATCGCGGCGCTCTACAAGCAGCGCTGGCAGGTCGAGCGCTTCTTCAAGTGGGTCAAGCAGAACCTGAAGATCCGGCACTTCCTGGGCGCCAGCGAGAATGCGGTGCGCATCCAGATCGTCACCGCGCTGATCGCCTATCTGCTGCTGCGGCTCGCGCAGGTCGGGACCCGAACCGAGCTCGGCCTCCAGGCCATCGCCCGCCTCGTCGCCAAGACAACCTTCCAGCGCCGGGCCCTCACCGACCTCTTCGAACCGCCCCCGGACAACCCAGAACCCCATGACCAACTCCAAATCCCCTTCGCCAAAATCTAAACCGGACAGCAGTGGACTTGATCCGGGCATCTCTCTCCGCCTGGCCCGTCACCGGGTGTCGGTGACATGGATGGCCGCATCAAGTGCGGCCATGACGAAGAAAGGGCCTGGTCTCGCACCCGGCAGCCCACGAGGAGCCTGCTTTGAAGGGGGCCGGGCCGCAGGCCCGGAGCGCGCGACCGCGCGCCGCGCCGAATGGCGCGTAGCCAAGCGAGCGGAGCGAGCGCCCGGCGACTGAGGGAAATGAAAAGACACGCGCCCGCGACTGAGGGAAATGCAAAGACCAGCGCCGGAGCCCCGCCCGCTCACCTCGCGCTCGAAATGGTGGTAGTGCCGCCGGCCAGACCGAATGCGCATGCACTTCGGAAACACGACACCGGAGCGTTTCCGTGCGAAACGGAGACGCTCTAGTAAAAGCCGCAGTCTTCCACGGTCGCGATCAGGGCGGACCAGATGCCGTCGCGCTCGCCGTAGCAGCCCTGGTGCCACTCGCCCCGGTGGACATCGCCGTCGGCAAAGGTCGCGGTGCCGAAACCGTGCGGCCTGTCGTCGCGCCAGCCGCCTTCGTAGCGATGGCCAGCGGCCCAGGTGTAGATGCCGATTCCGTGCCTCTTGCCGTCGTGCCACTCGCCTTCGTAGCGGGCGGCATCGCTGCGCAGCAGGGTCCCGTGCCCGTGCTGCTTGCCGGCCACCATGCTGCCTTCGTAGACGTGCCGGCCGAAGCGGGTGTGCCAGATGAGCCGCCCTTCGCCCGAGGCCTTGCCGTCCACGCAGTCACCCCACCAGATGAACGGCTCGTGGACGCGCAGGCCGTCGTTCCACACATGGCAGGGCCGGCCCTGGGTGGCCGACCAGTTGGGGCCGACGGGCCGGAGGCCCGCCCCGTCCCTGGTCTCCTTCAGCAGCGGCGCGTAGACGAAGGCTTCGTCGCCGTCTCCTCGCAAATCGACCCGCATCCAGTCGCGGCCGAGGACGGCGCCGGTCACGCGCACGGTCGCGCCCGGGTGCAGGACGACGCGCACGTCATAGTCGGTGCTCGGGCCGGCGCGCATGTTCGCGGCCTTCACAAGCTCCATCACTTTGTCGAAGGGCTCGACCGTGTAGGCGTGCGCCGTGCCCACAGACCAAACCATGGCTGCGGCAAGCACCGCAGCCAGTGCTGCATGCGTTCTCATGGTTCCCCCCGTGCGCGCCTTGTTTGATCGGCGCTCGGTACGCCTCGCCGTTACCCGGCCATGAGTCGCTATGTCCGGCGAATAATAGTACAGAACGAGCGCCGGCCCTACTCCAACGTGAGAGCCCTGGGCGGCGGATGGCGCGCGCCTCGGCGCAGCCCTTGCGCCACCCGCCGGCGCGTTGCGAGGATGCCCGCGCAGGGAACGGGGGCGCGGGGGACCGGCGGTTGAGCCAGTATCGGGTCTCGATCGATATCGGCGGGACCTTTACCGACTGCGTGGTCTCGGACGGCACGCGGCGCGCGGTGGTCAAGGCACCGTCGACGCCGCCCGCGTTCGAGCGGGGCTTCATGGACGCGCTGGCGCTCGCCGCCCGCGCCTTTGACAGCGCCCTCCCCGACTTCCTCGCCCGGACGGCGCGCATCGTGCACGGCACCACGGTCGCGACCAACGCGCTGGTGGAGGACCGCACCGGCGCGGTCGGGCTGATCTGCACCGCCGGCCACCCGGACGTGCTGACGCTGCGGGAAGCGCCGCGCAAGCGCGCCTTCGATTGGCGGCTCGACTATCCCCGGCCCCTCGTCCCCCGCAACCGCACCTTCGAGGTGCGCGGGCGGATCGACGCACGCGGCAACGAGATTGCGCCGCTGGCGGAAGCGGACGTGCACGCCGCCGTGGCGCACTTCAGGCGCTGCCCGGTGGATGCCGTCGCCGTCAGCCTGCTCTGGTCGGTGGTGGAGCCTGCGCACGAGCGCCGGGTGGGCGAGATCGTGGGCGAACTCTGGCCCGAGGTGCCGGTATCCCTCAGCCACGCGCTCAACCCGATCCCCCGCGAGTACCGCCGCACCATCGCGACCGCCATCGACGCCTCGCTGCACGCCATCGTGCCCGCCTATCTCGGCCGGCTGGAGGGCGCGGTGCGCGAGGCGGGTTTCGGCGGCACGCTGCTGGTCGCCAACTGCCAGGGCGGCATGATGACGCTGGGCGAGATCGCCGCGCGCCCGATCCACGCGGTGATGAGCGGGCCGACGCTTGCCCCCATCGCCGCGCTCGCGCTATCGGACGAGCCCGACATCGTCGTCATCGACATGGGCGGCACCACCTTCGACGTCTCCGCGATCCGCGCCCGCGCGCTGATCCGCACCACCGAGGCGCCGATCGTGGACGACCTGCTGGGGCTGCCCAAGATTGACGTGCGCTCGGTGGGCGCGGGCGGCGGCAGCATCGCCTGGGTCGATTCCGGCGGCCTGCTGCGCGTGGGGCCGGTGAGCGCCGGCGCCGATCCGGGCCCTGCGGCCTACGGCCGGGGCGGCACGCGACCCACGGTGACCGACGCCAACCTGGTGCTGGGTCTGCTCGACCCCGATTACTTCCTGGGCGGGCGGCTGCCCTTGGATACCGACGCGGCGCACCGAGCCGTCGCCACGGTGGCCGATGCGCTCGGGCTGGAGGTGGCAGAGGCGGCCTACGCGATCCACGTCACCAGCAACGAGAACATGATCGCCGCGATCGAGGACATCACCGTCAACGAGGGCATCGACCCGCGCGAGAGTTTTCTGGTGGCGGGTGGGGGCGCGACCGCCTGCCACATCGGCGAGATGGCGCAGGCGTTGGGGATCGAGCGCTTCATGGTGCCGGGTGTAGCGGCGGGCCTGAGCGCCTTCGGCGGGCTGGTCACGGACATCCGGGGCGAGGAGACCGCGACCCTCCACACCAGCAACCGCCACTTCGCGCTCGACCCGGTCAACCGCACGCTCGCGGCGCTCTACGAGCGGGCGCGGCGCTTCCTCGGGCGCGCCGGTGTGCCGGAGGCCGAGCGCCGCTACGAGTACGCCTTCCAGGCCCGCTACAAGTACCAGTCCTGGGAGATCGAGGCGCCCTTCGAGCCGGCCGATGGGGCGCTTGGCGAGGGCGACGTACCGGCGCTCTCGGACGCCTTCCACGCCATGCACGAGCGCATCCACACCATCCGCGAAGACGACGGCGAGGTCGAGTTCACCACCTGGACCGTGCGCGCCATCGGCACCGGGAGCGGCTTCGGCCCGCCGGAAGAACAGGCCACCAAGCACGCCGGCGGGCGACTGCCCGAGCGGGGCCGGCGGGCGGTCTATCTCGGCGAGGAGCGGGCCTTCCGTGCGCTTCCCGCCTACGACGGCAACGAGCCGCCTGCGGGCGCCGAGATCGCGGGTCCCGCCCTGATCGACAGCGACACGACCACGATCCTGCTGCTCGCCGGCCAGCGGGCGCGCACCGACGCGGCTGGCAACTTCCACATCCACAGCGGCGGCGGCTGAGGGCACCGGCATGACAGAGACAAGCACCCGCTTCGATCCGCTGCTGATGGCCGTGCTCTCGCGCCGGCTGGAGGCGATCATCCGCGAGATGAGCAACACGGTGATGCGCGCGTCGCGCTCGGCGGTCATCACCAACGCGCGCGACATGTCCTGCGGCATCCTCACCTACGACCACCGCCTGATCTGCGTCGAGGAGGCGATGCCGATCCACGTCAGCGCGCTGGAACTCACCACCCGGCCGATCACCGCGCTCTTCGACGACGTGAAGGAGGGCGATGCCTTCTTCAACAACAGCCCCTATCACGGGGTGACGCACCACGCGGACATGACGCTCTGCGTGCCGGTCTTCGCCGACGGCGAGCCGCTCTTCTGGGTGCTCTCGCGCTCGCACCACGCGGACGTCGGCGCGCCGGAGCCCACCACCTACCTGCCCTACGCCGCGACGCTCTACCAGGAGGGCGTGCACTTCCCCTGCGTGCGGATCCAGGAGGGGCGCGAGGACAAGGCGGACATCGTGCGCATCGGGCTGCAGAAAATCCGCGCGCCGCACGTCTGGTACGGCGACTACCGCGCGCAAGTGGGCGCCTGCCGGATCGGCGAGCGCAGGCTGAAGGCGCTGGTCGCGCACTACGGCATCGAGACCGTGCGCGCCTTCGTCGAGGCCTGGATGGACTACGGCGCGCGCCGCGCGGCGGCGGCGATCCGCGAACTCCCCGCCGGCACCTGGCGCTATACCTGCAGCCACGACCCGATCCCCGGCGTCGCGGAAGACGGCATCCCCATCACGGCCGAGGTCACGGTCGAGCCCGAGGAAGGCTTCATCACCGTGGACCTCCGCGACAATCCGGACTGCGTGCCGGGCGGGGTCAACCTTTCCGAAGCCTGCGCCGCGGGCTCGTGCCGGATCGGCGTCTTCTACAACCTCGACCCGACCATCCCGCACAACGAGGGCAGCGCGAGCCGCATCGGGGTGCTGCTCAGGGACGGCTGCGTGGTGGGGCGGCCGACCTTCCCGGCGGGCACCTCGGTCGCCACCACCAACGTCAACGACCGTCTCATCAACGCCGTGCAGTGCTGTTTCGCGCAGATGGGCTCGCCCCACGGACTGGCCGAAGGCGGCGGCAACATGTCCGCCGGCCTCGGCGTGGTCTCAGGCGTGGACGAGCGGGACGGCGAGGCGGTGCCTTACGTGAACCAGTTCTGCGTCGGCCTCTCGGGCGGCCCCGGCACCCACGGCCACGACGGCTGGCTCACCTACGAGGCGCCGGACGGCGGCGGCGTGCTGGTGATCGATTCGATCGAGATCGACGAAGCGCAGTATCCGATCCTGATGGAGGAGCGCCGCATCGCTCCGGATACCATGGGCGCGGGCCGCTGGAACGGCGCGCCGGCAACGCAAGGCGCCTACCGCTCGCTCGCCGGCCCGGTCTCGGTGTTCTACTGCAGCGACGGCGATCTCAACCCGGCGCAGGGAGTGCTCGGCGGCGCGGCGGGCGCGCCCTCGCTCAACCGCAAGCGGGAAGCGGACGGGGCTTTGCGTACCCTCCCCTCGTTCCACGAGGAGCGCCTCGCGCCGGGCGAGGCGATCCACTACCGCACAGTCGCCGGCGGCGGCTACGGCGACCCAACAGAACGGGCCCCTGCCGCGGTCGCCGAGGATGTCGCCCGCGGCTGGCTCGGCATCGAGCGCGCGTTGAGCGTCTACAAGGTCGCCCTGGTCCGCGCCGCCAATGGCATCGACATCGTCGTGGACAAGGAACGCACCCGACTGCTCCGGACCTGGACCTGAGAACCACCGCGCGGGGTGCCGGCGGGCGCGGTTTCTGCCAAGATGCGCGCCCGCCCGGCTCCGGCCGAGGCGCGCGGCGACAGAGCCACAGGGACGAGACATGTACGGGCGCGACGTCTTCATGGAGAGCCTGCTGGCGCACGGGGTCCGGCACCTCTTCGGCAACCCCGGCACCACCGAGAGCCCGCTGATCGACAGCCTGGCGCGCTACCAGGGGATCGACTACGTGCTCGCGCTGCACGAGGGCGTCGCCATCGGGGCCGCGAGCTACTACGCCCAGGCCTGCGGCCGCGCGGGCGTGGTGAACCTGCACGTGGCACCCGGCCTCGGCAACGCCATCGGCATGATTTTTGGGGCACTCCGCACCAATTCGCCCATGGTGGTCACCGCCGGCCAACAGGACACGCGGCTTCGCCTGCGCGACCCCATCCTGGGCCACGACCTGGTGGCCATGGCGGCGCCGGTGGTGAAGTGGAGCGCGCAGGCCGAGAGCGCCGACGAGATCGCGCCGGTCATGCGGCGCGCCTTCAAGATCGCGCACGATGCGCCGTCGGGCCCGGTCTTCGTCGCGCTGCCGATCAACGTGATGGAGCAGCAGACCGAGACCCTGGCGCGCGCGGCCGGGCCGCTCTACCGCGCGCCGCCCCCGGACCCCGACGGCGTCGCCGCCATCGCCGGGCATTTGCTGGCCGCCCAGGAGCCCGCCATCATGATCGGCGACGACGTCGCGCGCACGGGCGCGGGCGAAGCGCTGGTCGCGCTGGCCGAGACCGTGGGCGCCGGCATCTGGACCGAGCTGATCCACCAGCACCAGCCGGTGCCCAACATGCACCCCAACTACCGGGGCCGCATCCCCACCGACCCCGCCACCATCGCGACGAGCTTCGGCGGGGCGGACGCGGTGCTGATGGTGGGCGGCCCCTTCTTCGAGGAGGTCTGGTACGCGCCGGGAGGGCCCTTCCCGCCCGGTGCCAAGGTGCTGCAGATCGAGGAGTCGACCGAGCGGCTCGCCCGCAACCACGGTCTCGATGCCGGCCTGATTGCGGGGCTCAAGCCCGCGCTGGAAGCCATCCGCGCGCAGGTGGAGGCGGAGCGATCCGCCGCCTACGCCGCCGACGCCGAGGAGCGAAACCAGGTCTTCGTCAACTTCCACGAGAAGGAGCGGGCGGACAGGCGTGCGCGCCTCAAAGCCATCGGGGACCGCCGGCCCATGCCGGTGCCGATCATGCTGGAAGCGTTGGCGGCGGCGGTGCCGGAGGACGTGGTGATCGTGGAGGAAGCGATCACCGGCAGCCCCGAGATCCCCAAGGCCTTCAGCTTCGGCGGACACGGCGACTATTTCTGCGGCCGGGGCGGCGGCATCGGCCAGGGGATCGCCGGAGCGCTCGGCGTCAAGCTGGCGATGCCGGACCGCCCGATGGTGTGCCTCTCGGGCGACGGCTCGGCGATGTACAGCATCCAGGCGCTCTGGACCGCGGCGCATCACCGGCTGCCGATCGTCTTCGTCATCCTCGCCAACGCCGAGTACCGCATCCTCAAGCACAACCTCGACATCTACCGGAAGCGCTTCGGCGTGGCCACGAACCACCCCTACGTGCAGATGGACCTGGTCGACCCGCCTCTGGGCTTCGTCGAGATGGCGTCCGGCATGGGTGTCGCCGGCACCCGCGTCACCGAGCCCGACGAGCTGGCAGACGCGGTGCAGAACGCCCTCGCCGCGGGCGAGCCCTACCTGATCGAGGCCGCGGTCGAGGGCAAAATCTAGCCCAGAATTCAGCTTGACCGAATCACCGCGGCCCAAACGAATTCCACCTCCCCCTGTCCCCCTCCCCCAAAGGCGGAGGGGGGACGTAGGTGGCGCCGCCTACTCTCCCTCTCCGCCCCCGAGCCAAGCGAGCGGAGCGAGCGCCCGGCGACTGAGGGATACGAACAGGTTGGCGGAGAGGGCCGGGGTGAGGTGGGGGATTCGCGGGCCGCTCCTTGCTTGGCTTGCGGGCGATGACGCATACTCGCCGGCCGTGAGCCGGCGCCTGCGCGGCGATGCTGCCGCGCGGCGTCCTGCAAGCCACTCAGGGAGACAACGATGCAACCGAAAACCGTTCTGGCGGCCGGCGTGCTCGGCGCGTTCGGCGTGGCCGCGACCATGCCCGCCTTCGCGGAGACCGACTACGTCGCGAAGTACGGGATCAAGCAAGACCATCCGGGCATCTGCTCATACGAGGCGACCGACGCGAAGGATTACACCGGGCACGAGATCACCATCCTGACCCACGCCGTGCCCGTGATGGGCGAGCCGGTGGCGCTGCACTCCAAGCAGTTCGAGGAGCTGACAGGCGGCACGGTGAACGTGGTGCACGCCCCCTTCGGCGAGCTCTACCAGAAGGTGATGATCCCCTTCCAGACCGGCCAGCACGTCTACGACATCGTCTACGGCGGCTCCTACTGGATCGGCGACTGGGCGCCGCATCTCGCGCCCGTGCCCCAGAAGTACCTCGACACCGACGAGATGAAGGACATCACGCCGGCCTACCAGGGTGTCGCCAGCTGGAACGGCCAGCGCCTGCAGTACACCTTCGACGGCGACCGGAACTATTTCAAGTACATCCTGCCGCCGTTCGAGGACGCGGAGAACCAGGCCAAGTTCAAGGCCGAGTACGGCCGCGATCTCGCCGTGCCGACGACCTGGGAGGAGTACGCCGAGGTCGCCACCTTCTTCAGCGGCTGGGACTGGGACGGCGACGGCGAGCTGGAATACGGCTCGACCGAGATCGTCAAGCGCGACGACGTGGCCTTCGCCAACTTCATCACCCGCGTCGCCTCCTACGCCAAGAACCCGAACGTGACCGGCGGCTTCTGGTTCGATCTCGAGACCATGACCCCGCAGGTCAACAACCCCGGCTTCGTCAAGGGGCTGGAGATGTGGATGGACGCGCTCCGCTACATGCCGCCCGGCGGGATCAACTTCGGCATCGGCGAGGAGATCTTCTCCTGGGGCGGCGGTGAGTCGCTGATGAGCGTCACCTGGGACGACGCCTTCATCCAGGCGATGCAGCCGGATTCGCCGATCCGCAACCAGATCCGCGTCGGCACCGAGTACGGCCCCTCCATGGGCTCTCACAAGGTGTGGAACCGGGTCAGCGGCCAGTGGGACGAGTTCGAGACACCCTCGGTCGCGCCTTACGTGACCTGGGGCTGGGGCGCCGGCGTCTCCAAGTACAGCGAAGAGCAGGAGATGGCGTTCGACTGGTTTTGCTTCTTCTCGAACTACGCCAACACGAACCACGACCTCTTGATCGGCCGCTTCGGCGTCAATCCCTTCCGCACCAGCCACATGGACCCGGACTACTGGGAGCAGGAAGCCGGCTGGGATCGCGCGGTGGCGGAGAGCTTCACCGTCATGCTGCAGGGCATGGACACGAGCACCAACCGGGTCTTCGACCTGCGCGTGCCCGGCGTCAATCAGTTCTACACCGCGATGATGGCGAGCGTCGCCAAGGCGATGGCGGGCGAGATGACCGCCCAGGATGCGCTCGACGAGGTCGCCGAGGAGTGGACGCGCATCGCCGACAGGATCGGCGTTGACGTGATCCGCCAAGCCTACAGGAACGTGGTCGCGCTGGAGGACAACGTCCCGCTGGATCAGGTCCAATAAGGCCGGGGTCCATCGAGACAACGTCAGACCACGCTTGAAGAGACCGGCGGGCTGAGGCCCGCCGGTCGTTCTTCGCCCGGCCATGCTGGACTCGCGCTACAAGCACATCTTCCTGCTTCCGGCGCTGCTCGCGCTGGTCGCGATCATCATCTTTCCGCTGATCTACACGGTGCGCCTCAGCCTCTCCGGCTGGGACGTGAACTTCCCCGAGCTCGACTATATCGGTTGGGACAACTATGCCCGCGCCATCACCGACGGGCGCTTCTGGGATTCCATGGGCACCCTCTACCTGATGGTGCTCCTCTGCGTCGTCTTCGAGTACCTGCTGGGCTTCGGGCTCGCGCTCCTGCTCTGGAAGGACGTCCGCGCGGGGCGCTTCTTCCGCGTGCTCTTCATCGTGCCGATGTGCGTGACCCCGGTGGTGATGGCCGTGGTCTGGCGCACGATCTTCCACGAAACCCTCGGTCCGCTGAACGACGTGCTGAGCTGGTTCGGCATCCCGGCCGTGCCGTGGCTCAGCAAGTCCGGCCCCGCCTTCGCCGCGGTCGTCATCATCGATGTCTGGCAGTGGACCTCCTTCATGTTCATCCTGCTGCTGGCGGGCCTGATGTCGCTGCCGCGCGAGCCCTACGAGGCGGCCCAGATCGACGGCGCCGGGCCGATCCGCACCTTCGTCCACGTCACCTTCCCGCTGATGGCGCCGATCACGCTGGGCGCGCTGATCATCCGCCTGATCGAATCCTCCAAGCTGATGGAGACGATTTACGCGCTCACCTCCGGCGGCCCCGGCTCGTCCACCGAGACCACAAGCTATCTGCTCTATATCAGGGGCTTGCGCGAGTTTCAGATCGGCTACACCGCTTCGCTCTCGATCATCTATCTGGCGATTATGATCATCGCGCTCACCATCTTCGCGCGCAGCTTGAGCCGCCTCATGATCGGGCGCCAGGGGCCGGTGCGGTTATGAGCGCGCACGAGGCAGTGCGGGAGCGGGCGCGCGGCGTCGCCATGACCGGGCTCAAGGCCGACGTCTACCGGGTGCTCAAGTACGCCGCTCTGATCGCCTGGGCGATCTTCGTGGTGGCGCCCTTCCTCTGGGCGCTCTCCACCTCGTTCAAGAGCGACCCCGGCGTGGTCGGCGGCGCGACCTACATCCCCTTCCTCGAATACGAGCCCACGGTGGACGGCTGGACCGCGCTCTTCCGCGATACCAGCTCTGGCGGCATCAGCATGCAGGGGCCCTATCTCTCGAGCCTGGTCGTGAGCCTGATCTCGACCTCGATCGCGCTCTTCCTCGGCACGCTCGCGGCCTACGGGCTCTCGCGCTTCACCTTCCGCGCGGGCCCCTTGGGCAACAACGACATCACCTTCTTCTTCATCTCCCAGCGGATCATGCCGCCGGCGGTGCTCGCGATCCCCTACTTCCTGCTGCTGCGCTTCACCGGCCTGCTGGATACCCACCTGGGGCTGATCCTGGTCTATGTCGCGATGCTGCTGCCCATCGTGGTGTGGGTGATGGTGGACTTCTTCAACACCGTGCCCATCGAGCTCGACGAAGCGGCGCTGATCGACGGCTGCAACCCGATCCAGGCGTTCTACCGGATCATCCTGCCCAACTGTGCGCCCGGCATGGTGGTGGCGACTCTGCTCTGCATCATCTTCTCGTGGAGCGACTTCTTCTTCGCGCTCACGCTCACCTTCGCCAAGGTGCAGCTGCTGCCGCCCACCATCGTGATCCTCAACTCCAACAAGGTGCCGTGGTGGAGTCTGAGCGCGTCCGCGCTGGTCTCGGTGCTGCCGCTGGTCATCATCGCGTTCGTGCTGGAGCGCTACCTTGCGCGCGGCACGCTCGCCGGCGTGATCCGGGAGTAGGCCCGTGGCGGAAGTCGTTGTCAGCGGCGTCTTCAAGCGCTTCGGCCCGGTCGCGGCGCTGCAGGAGATCGACCTCACCGTCCACGACAACGAGTTCGTGGTGCTGGTGGGGCCGTCGGGCAGCGGCAAGTCCACGCTGCTCAGGATCGTCGCCGGGCTGGAGCGCCAGAGCGAAGGTTCAGTCTCTATCGACGGCCGGGACATGGCCGGCATCGCGCCCAAGGACCGCGACGTGGCGATGGTGTTCCAGAGCCACGCGCTTTATCCGCACATGAACGTGTTCGACAATCTCGCCTTCAACCAGCGCATCCGAGGCGTCGACCGCAAGACCGTAAACCGCAAGGTGCGCGAGGTCGCCGAGCGGCTGGAGATCACCGAGCTGCTGAGGCGCCGCCCGCGCCAGATGTCGGGCGGCCAGCGCCAGCGGGTCGCCATCGGCCGGGCGCTGGTGCGCGACCCGCGCATCTTCCTTTTCGACGAGCCGCTCTCCAACCTGGATGCCGAGCTGCGCGTGCGGCTCCGCACCGTGATCAAGCGGCTGCACCAGGAAATGCGGCGCACGTCGGTCTACGTCACCCACGACCAGGTGGAGGCCATGACGCTGGCGGACCGCGTGGTGGTGCTCCGCGACGGTCGGATCGAGCAGATCGGCGAGCCGGACGACCTCTACGAGAGGCCGGTCAACGAGTTCGTCGCGGGCTTCATCGGCTCGCCCGCCATGAACTTCCTGAAGGGCACGGCAGCGGACGGCGTCGTGCGCATCGGCGAGACGGAAGCGGCCACCACCGGCGCGGCGAGCGGCGCGGTTACCGTCGGTATCCGGCCCGAGGACCTGCTGCCCGACGGCGCGGCGGACCGGGGCAGGCTGCGGGCGGAGGTCACCCTGGTCGAGCCGATGGGCGCGGACACGCTGGTCTTCTGCACCACCGAAGAAGGCCAGGAGCTCACGGTCCGCCTGCCGCGCTACACGGCGGTCCACGAAGGCGAGACGCTGGCGCTTGCCCCCCGCGCCGGCGCCGTGCACCTGTTCGACCCGGAGACCGGGCAGCGCTTGAACTGAACCCATCACTGGAGGAACCCATGAAGGCAGCGACGCTCCACGGCTACGACGAGGCTCTCACCAGCCCCGAATTCGTGACCTACGAGGACGTGGACGATCCGAGTATCACGAAGCCCACGGACGTGGTCGTCCGCATCGGCGGCGCGGGCGTCTGCCGCACCGACCTCCACATCATCGAGGGCGTGTGGAAGGGGCATGTGGATGTCGCCTTCCCCCACATCATGGGGCACGAGAACGCGGGCTGGGTGGAGGAGGTCGGCTCCGGCGTCGAAAGCGTCAAGGTCGGCGACCCGGTGATCTGCCATCCGCTGGTGACCAGCGGCCATTGTCTTGCCTGCCGGCGCGGCAACGACATGCACGCGGGCGAGAGCAGCTTTCCCGGCATCAACGCGGCCGGCGGCTATGCCGACTACCTGCTGACCGGCGAGCGTGCCCTGATCAAGCTGCCCGAGAGCCTCGCGCCCAAGGACGTGGCGCCCTACACCGACGCAGGGCTCACCGCCTACCGCGTCGCCAAGAAGGCTGCCGCCCATCTGGTGCCGGGCGAGTATGCCGTGATCATCGGCGCCGGCGGGCTCGGCCATATCGGCATCCAGTCGCTGGCGGCGCTGTGCGCGGCCGAGATCATCGTGCTCGACTTTTCCGACCTCGCCTTGGACCTCGCCAGGGAATGCGGCGCCCACCACGTTGTGCGGGCGGGCGACGGCGCGGTCGACGAGGTGCTCGCGCTCACCGGCGGGCACGGTGCCGAAGCGGTGATCGACTTCGTCGGCGAGGGCGATGCCATCGACAAGGGCCTCGCCATGACCCGCAACGACGGCTTCTACTACATCGTCGGCTACGGCGGGCGGGTGCAGATTCCGGCGATCGACATGATCGTCTCGGAGAAGACCATCGTCGGCAATCTGGTCGGCACCTACGCCGAGCTGGTCGAGCTCATGGCGCTCGCCGACCGGGGGCTGGTGACGCTCGCCACCCGCGAATACGCGCTCGCCGAAGCCAACCAGGCGCTGCACGACCTCCATGCCGGCACGGTGAAGGGTCGTGCGGTGCTGATCCCCTGAGGGCGCGCCCCGAGGGGTATCGGCGGCGGGTGGCATGGCCGAGACGCTGGCCCAGGGACTCGCGGCGGCGTGCCGGGAGCGCGGCGTGCGCCGTGCCTTCGGCGTGCCGGGCGGGGCCAGCAGCCTCGATGTCATCGACGCGTTCGCCGCGGACGGCATCGACTTCGTGCTCACGCACGGCGAGACCTCCGCAACCCTGATGGCGGCGGTCACGGCCGAGCTCGGCGGCGCGCCCGGCGTGGTCGTGACGGGCGTGGGCCCCGGCGCGGCCAGCGCCGTCAACGGCATCGCCTACGCAGCGCTGGAGCGCGCGCCCGTGCTGCTCGTCACCGATGCGCTGGCGGAGCCGGCACCTGGCCACCACGCGCTGCACCAGCGCTTCGATCAGCGCGCCCTCTTCGCGCCGCTGGTAAAGGGCTATGCGAGGCCCGAGCCGGGCGACGGGCCGAACGGGATCGACAGACTGCTCGACGCGGCCATGGCCCACCCGGCGGGGCCGGTGCAGCTCGACCTCACGACGGCGGCGGCCACCGCGCCCGCCACGAGCCCCGCCGCGCCGGAAGCCAAGCGGCGGAGGACCGCGAAGAAAGCCATGGACTTCGACCTGGTCGCGCTGGCAGAGGCGCGCGGGCTGCTCGCCAAGGCCCAGCGCCCGCTCATCGTCGCCGGCATGGAGGCGCGGGGGCGCGCGGCGTGCGCGGCGCTCAGGGTGCTGGTGCAATCGCTCGGCTGCCCGGTGATGACCACCTACAAGGCCAAGGGCGCGGTCGCGGACGACGACTCGCTGGTGGTCGGGTGCTTCACCGGCGCCTCGGCCGATGCGCGCTGCCTCGACCGAGCCGACCTGCTGATCTTCTTCGGCCTCGATCCGATCGAGCTGCTCCCCGGCCCCTGGCGCTTCGAGGGGCCGATCCTCGCGCTGGCGGCCCATGCCGGCTACGAATATCCGGCGGCGCCGGCCGCGGTGCTGACCGGCCCCCTCGACCGCTCCGCCGTGGCGCTCATCGAGGACGCGCAGCCGGTGGGCTGGTCGGAGCTTGAGATCGCCGCGCTCCGCAGCCGGCTTCGCGCGGGCTTCGCGATGGTCGGCCTGGGCCGGCGCACGGCCGAGGACGTGGTGAGCGCGGTGCGCCACGCGGCGCCGGCGCGGGCGCGGCTCACGGTGGATTCCGGCGCGCACATGTTCTCGGCCATGGGCCTCTGGCAGGCGGACGAGCCCAACGACGTGCTGAAGTCGAACGGGCTCTCCACCATGGGCTTCGCGCTGCCTGCGGCCATCGCGTCCGCGCTGGAGGAGCCGGCGCGCCCGGTGATCGCCATGACCGGCGACGGCGGCCTGCACATGTGCCTCGCCGAGCTTGCGACCGCCGCCCGCCTCGGCTGCCGGATCGCGGTCGTGGTGTTCAACGATTCCGCGCTTTCGCTCATCGACATCAAGCAGCAGCGGCAGCAGCGGGAGAGCCGGGGCGTGCGGTTCGGCGCGATGGACCATGCCAAGGTCGCGGCGGGCCTCGGCTGCTGGGGTTGGAGCGTAGGCGCCACCGATGCCCTGGCGCCGACGCTGGCGGAAGCGTTTGCGCACGACGGGCCGGTCTTGGTCGACGTGACGGTCGATCCCGAGGCCTATACCGCCCAATATGAGGCGCTGCGCGGCTGAACGGCGCGGGAGGAAGCGGCCATGCCGGAGCAGGCGATGTCGGACGAAGACGCGGTGCTCGCCGCCAACCAGGAGTTCTACCGGGCCTTCTCCGCCCGCGACCTTGAAGCCATGAACGCGCTCTGGGCCGAGGAGACGCCGGTCGCCTGCATCCATCCGGGCTGGGACGCGCTGGTGGGGCGCGACATGGTGATGGAGAGCTGGGCCGCGATCCTCGGCGGCGCGGGCGCGCCGCAAATCCGCTGCGAGGCGCCCAGGGCCTTCGTGCTCGGCCCGAGCGCCTTCGTGATCTGCCGCGAGGTGCTGGAGCAGGGCCGGCTGATCGCCACCAATGTCTTCGCCCGCGAGCAGGACGGCTGGCGCATGGTCCACCATCAGGCCGGGCCTGCCGGCCAATCGCAGCCCGCGCCGCCCACGAGCGAGCGCCCGCCTGGGCCGCTACACTAGGGAACTGCGCCGGGCCATGTCGCCAGCAAACCCTGCCGCGCCAGACTGAAACACGGAGAGTTCTGCGATGAAATCACGATCCGCCATCATGACCGCCCCCGGCGAGCCGTTGACGATCGACGAGATCGACGTGCCGGAGCCCGGCCCCAATCAGGTCATCGTCAAGCAGACGGCCAGCGGCATCTGCGCCTCGCAGATTCACGAGCTGAACCTGATTCCTGGAGAGGATTGTCCCTGCGTGCTCGGCCACGAGGGCGTCGGCGTGGTCACTCATGTGGGCAAGGACGTCACCCACCTGAAGGAAGGCGACTGGGCGATCACGACCTGGGTGCCGCGAGGGGGCTTTCCGGGCCGGGAGTTCATCGAAGGCCTCGCGCCGATAGGCACGACGTATCGGGACAAGCAAATCGCCGGCCCGATCGGCACGTTCACCGAGCATTGCCTGGCCAGCGACCAGCTGGCGGTCAAGGTTGCGCCCGAGCTCGCCAGCCCGGAGAGCAGCATCATCGGCTGCGCCGTGCTCACCGGCGGCGGCGCGGTGCTGCACACCGCCAAGGTGCGGACCGAGGAGTCCGTGGTCGTGGTGGGCGCCGGCGGGATCGGCCTATGCGCGCTCAAGATGGCATCGCTGCTGCAGGCCTACCCCGTCATCGCCGTCGACCTTGACGACGAAAAGCTCGAGTTCGCCAAGCAGTGGGGGGCAACCCATACGGTCAACGCCAGCGAGGTCGATCCGATCGCAGCGGTCTGGGACATCACCGGCAAGGGCGCCGACTACGCCTTCGATGCGGTGGGGACGGTGCCCACCCACGAGCAGATTCTCGAGATGGTGCGGGGCGGCGGCCCGGGTGCCGACAACCTCGGCGGCATGGCGGTCATGATCGGCTGGCCACAGACCGAGTTCAAGCTGAACGGGGAGCACTTCGTCTTTCACCAGCGCCAGTACCGGGGCAGCCACGGCTCGTCCATACCCGACGAGGACTTTCCCATGTACCTGCGTCTCTCCAACGAGGGGAAATTCCCCATGGATAAGCTGGTCACGCGCAGTTACGGCCTCGATCAGATGAACGACGCCCTCGACGATCTCAGGGAGGGCCGCATCTTCGGGCGCTCCATCGTCCGCTTCTAGCGGACCAATCTGGTGTATCGTGACGCCATGACCCTGAACACGCCGAGCCCGACCTTCCCCGCCATCGCGCTGCCGCAGTTCGAGAATGAGCCGCTGCCGCCTGTGATGCCGGTGGCGCTGCGTCACCCCGACGTGCCGGCGCTCCCCGATGTCGCCGCCGCGACGCGCGCGGCACTCGATGACTCGCGGCAACTCACCACGCTCGATGCCGGCTCCCGCGTGGCGATCACCTGCGGCAGCCGGGGCATCAAGAGCAAGCCCGCGGTGGTCAAGGCGGCGGTCGCCTGGCTCAAGGAGCGCGGGCTCGACCCCTTCATCGTGCCCACGATGGGCAGCCACGCCGGCGCGGTCGCCTCGGGCCAGGTGACGCTGCTGGCCGAGCTCGGCTTCACCGAAGAGGCCATGGGCTGCCCCATCGAGGCCAGCATGGAGGTGGTCCGGCTGAGCAAGACCGGTGCGGGCATACCGGTCCATTTCGACCGCCGCGCCTTCGAGTCCGATGCGGTGCTGGTGGTGGGCCGGGTCAAGTCCCACACTTCCTTCGACCGCGAGGTCGAGAGCGGGCTCACCAAGATGGTCGCCATCGGCCTCGGCAAGGCGGAGGGTGCGCGCTTCGTGCACCGCCTCGGCGTGCGCGGCTACATGGAGGTACTGCCCGAATGGGCGGCCATCGCCATCCGCGAGGCGCCGGTCGCCTACGGCCTCGCCATCGTCGAGAACGCCGAGCGCGAGGCGGCGGTGATCGAAGGCGCCGAGCCGGAGGACTTTTACGAGACCGACGCCCGCCTGCTGAAGACCGCCAAGGGCTGCGTCCCCAAGCTCCCCTTCGAGCAGATCGACGTGGTCGCGGTGGAGCAGCTCGGCAAGAACATCTCCGGCACCGGCATGGACCCGGCGGTCACCGCGCGCTTCGACATCCGCGGGCGCCCCAACCCGCCGGCGCCGGCGATCACCAAGCTGGTGGCGCTGGGGCTGACGCCGGAGACCCACGGCAACGGGCTCGGCGTCGGCAACGCCGACTACACGACCAAGGCGGTCGCCGACAGCCTCGACCTCTACGCCATGTACATGAACGCCTGCACCGCGACCTTCACCGAGCGGGTGCGGATCCCGGCCGTGCTCGCCACCGACAAGGCGGCGCTGCAGGCCGCCGTCGGCACGTCCTGGTATCTCGACGGCGCGGACGCGCGGCTCTGCCTGATCCGGTCCACCCTGCACCTGGAGACGATCTTGGTCTCGCCGCCGCTCGCCGCCGAGCTCAGCGGCGCGGGCGAGGTGCTGGGCGAGGCCGAGGCGCTCCGCTTCGACCACGAGGGCCGCCTGCTGACCCGCTGCCCGGTGTAGGCGCATCGCAGCCTGCGGACTCGTCGCGGGCGGGCCGCTATACTGCCAGCTTCGGCAAGCAGGGGGGACGTTGAGCGATGCAGCAACGGGGCATCACGCTCGACGAGAGCATTCTCGAAGAGATCAGGAAGACGCGCCGGAACCTCGGCCAGGCGCGGCATCTGCCGGGCTTCCTCTACACGTCGCCCGAGATCTTCGCCTACGAGGTCGACACAATCTTCATGAAGGAGTGGCTCTGCATCGGCCGGGTGGAGGAATTCGAGAACGAAGGCGACTACCGGGCCATGCGGATCGCCGGCGAGCCCCTGCTGGTCTGCCGTGACGCGAGCGGCACCCTCAACGCCTTCAACAACGTCTGCCAGCACCGGGGCGTCGAGGTCGCGACCGGCGAAGGCAACCTCAAGAGCTTCCGCTGCCCCTATCACTCCTGGGTCTACGACCTGGAGGGCAAGCTGCTGGGCGCGCCGCACACCAAGGAGGTCGAGGGCTTCGACTTCTCGACCTGCGCGCTGCCCAGGGTCAACCTCGATATCTGGGGCGGCTACATCTTCGTCAACTTCGATCCGGACTGCCCGAGCCTCGCCGACTATCTGGACGAGGACGGGATCAGAGAGTTCGCCGCGTTCCTGCAGCCCGAGAATACGCGGACGTCGGACATGTACGTCTTCGACGTGCCGTGCAACTGGAAGTTCATCCCCGAGAACCTGATGGACATGTACCACGTGGGGGTCATCCACAAGGAATCCTTCGGCAGGCACTTCCCGGTCAACGACTTCCGCTTCAACCTCAAGAGGAACGGCTACAACGCCGCCTACGAGAGCTTCACCATGGCGCCGAAGGGGGTGACGCTCTTCGACACCATGCCGTGGCTCAAGGGCAGGGTGACGGACAAGTTCGCGTGCACCACCTGGATCCGGCCGACCATGAACATCTTTGGGCGGCACGACCTGATTCAGCCCTGGGTGGCGCTGCCAATCGACCATGCCACCACCCGGATCTTCATCTACACGCAGCTGCCCAAGGCCTACTTCGACGAGCCCGCCTTCGAAGAGAAGAACAAGATCTATGGCGACTTCATCCGGCTGGTCGCGAACGAGGATCGGGCGATGCTGGAATCGCTCCAGAACGGGGTCGGCTCGCGCGCCTTCCGGCCGGGGCCGACGGTCAAGCTGGAGCGCGCCATTCACCACCTTCTCAATTACTATCTCGACAAGTTGTTGAGCGATGACGACGAGGCCCGCGCCAGGCGCCACCGGGACGGCGAGGACGCCCTGCGCGAGAGCGCCTCGCGCAACAGGGAGCCGCGCGACGGCGGCTACACCGCGCTGGTGAGCGCGGCGGAATAGGAGCCGGGACCATGGGCACACAGCAGGATCAGGCACGACTGACGGAGTTGTTCCGGAAGAATCTCGAGCTCTGCGAGGTGGGGCCGGGGGAGACGGTCGCCGTCCTCTCGGAGGGCGACCAGCTCGGGGACTACAGGCAGGCTTCGCTCGCGGCGGCGCGCGACCTCGGCGCGGACGTGGCCGACGTGCACCTCCCGTCTGTCGGTGCCGAGGACCCGGCGGTCAGGATCGCCAATATCGGGCAGAACGCGCTGAGCAAGCACCCGGAGGCGATGCAGACCTGCAAGGACGCCGACATGGTGGTCGACCACATGCTCCTGCTCTTCTCCCACGAGCAGATCGCAATGCAGGAGGCGGGTAGCCGCATCCTGCTCATCGTCGAGCCCGTGGAGATTCTCGAGCGCCTGTTCCCGACCGCCGAGATGCGCACGCGCGTCGAGGCCGGCGAGCGGCGATTGAAGGCAGCGCAGAGCCTGCGCTTCACCAACGGCGCCGGCACGGACGTGACCTACACGCTCGGCGACAAATTCATCCTGACGGAGTACGGCTTTACCACCGAGGCGGGGCGCTGGGACCACTGGCCGGGCGGCTTCCTCGCCACGCTCGCGGCCGAGAAAGGCGTGAACGGGCGGGTGGTGATGGAGGCGGACGATATCGTCTTCCCGCTGCGCGAGTTCACCGGAGAGCGCATCGCCTTCGACATCGGCGACGGCATGGTGACGGAGATTTCTGGGGGCGCCCGCGCCGACCGTCTGCGGGACTTCATCGAGGGCTACAACGACCCCCGCGCCTACGCGGTTTCGCACATCGGCTGGGGGCTCAACCACCACTGCATCTGGCGGCCCGACCTGCCGGGCATCGGCATGGACGGCCGCGCGCACTACGGCAACGTGCTGTTCTCGCTCGGCCCCGACACCGAGTTCGGCGGCGAGAACGACACCCCCTGCCACCTCGACCTGCCGATGCAGGGCTGCTCGCTCTGGCTCGACGACGAGCTGATCGTGGAGGAAGGCGCAGTCGTGCCGGAGGACATGCGGGCACCGGCTCACTGACCCGCCAAACGGAGGGCAATGGGCCTTTGCGCTTTCGTCGCCGGCCCGTAATATGCGCTCCACACGGAGACGTGATTGTGTGGGCGCCGGTGAAGTTCACCGGCGCCCTCGCCGATACGGGTCCACGACAAATGGGAGAGACGACCATGTGGAAACTGACTCTAGGCGCCGCCGTCGCGGCGGGCATGGCTCTTACCGGCTTTGCCGCGTCCGACGTGCAGGCGGAGGACGACGGCGTCTGGTGGCCGGCGCAAGTCGAGATTTACAACCCGTCATGCACGGATGGCGATCCGGCATGCTGGACCGACCCCGCCAACCAGAACCTCGAGATCGTCGACTACGTGCCGCTGATGCCGGATGAGGTGGACGCGAAGCACCACATCTGCGTGTCCTTCCCCCACCTCGTGGACTCCTACTGGGTCGGCGCGGCCTACGGGATCATCGAAGAGGGCAAGCGCCTCGGCCAGAAGATCTCCCTGATCGAGGCCGGCGGCTACGACAAGCTGGAGAAGCAGCTCTCCCAGGTCGAGGACTGCATCGCGAACGGCGCCGAGATCCTCGTGCTTTCGGCGATTTCCGCCGAAGGCAACATCAAGCAGGTCGACGAGCTGCGCGCCAGGGGCATCATGGTTGTCGACCTGATCAACGGGATCAACACCGAGGTCGATGCCAAGTCGCTGGAGAGCTACTACAGCATGGGCCGGATCGCCTGTAAGTGGATCGCCGATCAGCATCCGGCAGGCAGCGGCAACGTCAAGCTGGCCTGGTTCCCGGGCCCGCCCGGAGCCAGTTGGTCGGTGGCCGGCAATCAGGGCTGCCACGACGCGGTCGTCGGTTCCGACGCCGAGATCATCTCGACCAAGTGGGCCCAGACCAGCAAGGAGGCCCAGCTCAGCCTCGTCGAGAACGTGATCCAGGCGCAGACCTCGGGCAGCGATGTCGATCTCGACTACATCGTTGGCGTGGCGCCGGCGGTCGAGGGCGGCATGGCTGCGCTCCGTGACCTGGGCCTGCAGGACGAGATCAAGCTCGTCTCCTACTACTACACGCCCGGCATGCATCAGTTCGTCGGCCGCGGCAGCGTCGCCATGGCGCCGACCGATCAGATGATCATCCAGGCGCGGATCTCCATCGACCAGGCGGTCCGTCTGCTCGAGGGCAAGCCGTCCGCGACCGGCGGCCGGCCTGAGTTCAACGACACCGGCCGGATGATCGAGCATGTGCAGCCGGTGGCGATGCAGGTGACGCCTGAGAACCACGCGGACTTCGACACGTCGACCACGCTCGCGCCCAAGGGCTGGACGCCGGTGTTCAGCACCGACTAGGCGTGCGTTCGTCCGACAAAGTACGAGACTGATGGAGGCCCATAGCAGTGGCGGAACCATCAGCAGTATTTGACGAGTCCCCGGAGCCTCAGGGTTCCGGGGACACCCTTCTCAGGTTAGAGAATCTCTCGAAGCAATTTCCCGGCACGCTCGCACTGGATCGCGTCAATTTCGACGTGAAGGCGGGCGAAGTGCACGTTCTGTTCGGCGAGAACGGGGCGGGAAAGTCGACGCTGATCCAGATCGTCGCCGGCGTGCACAGGCCCTCCGGCGGGACCATCCACCTGCGCGGCGAGCCGATCCATATTCACTCGGTGCACCATGCCCGCATACTGGGCGTGAGCGCCGTGTTTCAGGAATTCTCGCTGGTGCCGCACCTCACGGTCGAGGAGAACCTGTTCCTCGGCGACGAGCTCACGCGCGGGGGCCTGCTCAACAAGCGGGCGCTCGCCAGGCAGGCGCGCGAGACGCTCGACCGCCTCGGCTTCCCGCTCCGGCCGCGCGACGAGGTGATGTACCTCTCCCGCGCCGAGCAGCAGATGGTGGAGATCGCCAAGGCCTTCCGCACCCGGCCGAACATCATGATCTTCGACGAGCCGACCGCCTCGCTCACGGAGCGCGAGACCGACCGCCTGTTCAGCCTGATCGAGCAGATCAAGGCCGAAGGCATCGGCATCATCTACATCACGCACCGGATGAACGAGATCAAGCGGATCGGCGACCGCATCACCGTGCTGCGCGACGGAGTGCACATCGACACGATCCCGGTCGAGGAGGCGACCGATCAGAAGCTCGTCGAGCTGATGACCGGCCGCGTCATCGAGCAGATATTCCCGGACATCAAGCGCAACCCTGCCGAAACCTTGCTGGAGGTCGAGAACCTCGTCACCGCGAAGCACTTCGTGAACGACGTCTCGATCAACGTGCGGCGCGGCGAGGTGGTCGGCCTCGCCGGCCTGGTGGGCTCGGGCAAGTCCGACCTGGGCCGCGCCTGCTTCGGCCTCGAGCGGATCATGGCGGGCAGGATCACCTTCGACGGCAATGTCGTCTACGACCGGGCCAAGCATGTGAACAAGCTGGGCACCCGCCGGATGCTCGACCGCGGCCTCTACTACCTGCCCTCGGACCGCCGCCAAGAGGGTCTGGTGATGATGCAGAACGTGCGGGAGAACGTGGCGCTGCCCTCGCTGGGGCTGGGCAAGTTCTCGAACCGCCTGTTCCTGCGCCGCAACAACGAGCGCAAGGTCGTGCGCGACATCGCGCAGAAGCTCGACCTGATGCCGCTCAACATCGAGCGCGACCTCGAGCACTTCTCGGGCGGCAACCAGCAAAAGGTGCTTGTCGGCAAGTCGCTGGTGCGGGACGTGAAGCTCTTCGTCTTCGACGAGCCGACGGTGGGCGTCGATGTTGGCGCACGCGTCGCGATCTACGAGTTCATTCGCGATCTCTGCGAGGCGGGCGCCGGCGTGCTCCTGATCTCCTCGGACCTGCCGGAGATCCTGCACCTGGTGCACCGCACCTACGTGATGTACCGCGGCGAACTGCGCGCTGAGCTGGATCAATCCGAGATCTCGGAGGAAACGGTGCTGCACCACTTCTTCGAGAAGGAGGATGAGGCGTGACCCGGAGGGAGAATTGATGGCCGATACCGCCCAGCAGCGCCCGACGCCGTTGGAGAGGGCGGAGTATTTCGCGACGCTCATCTTCGTCCGAGCGGGCGTGCTTCCCTGGTTCCTCCTCATCGCGATCGTCGTCTTCGCGATCACCACGGACAACTTCTTCAGCAGCCGCAACCTGATGCAGGTCGCGCGCCAGGCGACCTATCTGACCATGGTGTCGATGGGCCAGATGGTTGTGCTGCTGACCGCCGGACTCGACCTCTCCGTGGGCGTCATGTTCGCGCTGGTCTCGGTCATCACGTCGATGGCGATGGTGGGTGCGTGGGACGGCGGAGCTGCCACCACGGGCGCCATCCTCATCGGCTGCCTCGCGGGCTTCGGCGCCGGCACCGGCATTGGCGTGGTCAACGGCATCGGCGTCGCGGTCTTCCGGGTGCCGCCCTTCATGATGACGCTGGCCATGTCGTCCATCGTCTTCGGCATCGCGCTCATGATCACGGGCGGCACGCCGATCTACGGCATGCCGGACGACTTCGCGAACATCCTCGGCTACGGCAGGGGGCTCGGCGTCCCGATCCCGATCTGGATCACCATCGGGTTCATCATCCTGATGTACGTGTTCCTCAACTGGACCCGGATGGGGCGCTACCTCTACGCGCTCGGCGGCAATCTCAAGGCGTCGCAGCTCTCGGGCATCAGCACGCGCTTCTACCTGTTCATGGCCTACGTCGTGACCGCCGGGATCACGACCATCGGCGCCATCATGCTCACGGCAAGGCTGGAAAGCGGCGAGGGCAACATCGGCAAGGAGTACCCGCTGCTCTCGATCGCAGCCTGCGTGATCGGCGGCGTCAGCCTCTTCGGCGGCACCGGGCGGCTGCCCAACGTGGTGCTCGGCGCCATCTTCATCATCCTCGTGCAGAACGGCATGAACCTGCTGCGCATCAGCTCCTACATGCAGCTGGTGGTGATCGGCATCCTGCTCATCCTCGCGGTGATCGCCGACAACTACCGGCAGAAGCTGCTGCTCATGCTCAGAGACTAGTTCCCAAGAATCACGGCTCAGAGTTGGCGATGGCGACGAACGGACAGCTGCCCGTTATCTCCGGCGATTCCCACGTTATCGAGCCGGCGGACCTCTGGACCAGGCCGCTCGGCGCGCGCTACGGCGACGCCGTGCCGCACATGGTGTCCGAACACGCGGGCACCGAGGCCGATCACTTCTTCACCGGCTTCGAGTACGTCCGCGTGGACGAGATCGTGGAGGGCGACGAGGAGCTGCAGCGGAAGCTCGTGGGCTCCGGCACCGACCCGGCGATTCGCCTCGTCTGCATGGACGAGGACAATGTCGTCGGCGAGATCGTGAACTCGACCTGGATGCTCTACGCGATGCGCGCGCGGGACGACCGGCTGGTCGAGGACCTGTGCAGCGTGTTCAACGACTGGCTCGCCGAGTACTGCAGCCACGCGCCGAAGCGCCTCTACGGCACCTCGATGATCCACATGGCGGACATCGATTGGGCCTGCAAGGAGCTGGAGCGCACGGCCAAGCGCGGCCTGAAGAGCGTGATCATCAACTGCGACGCCCGCCCCGATTGGCCGCCGTTCCAGGACAAGCACTACGACCCCTTCTGGGCGCTCGCACAGGAGCTTGATCAGCCGGTGACGCTCCACATCATCACCGGCAACGAGATCGACCCCTTCGTCCTGCACGGGCCCGAGCGCAGCAACGTGCCGCGCAGTGCCATGGGCGTGCTGGCCGAAGCCGGGCCCGTGCTCGCAAACGAGTTCATCTTCGGCGGCGTGCTCGACCGCTTCGAGAACCTCAAGCTGGTGCTCTCGGAGTACGAGGTCTGCTGGCTGCCCTACTGGCTGTTCCGCGCCAAGCAGATCCAGGACGATTTTGGGCCGGCGCTGGACATCCCCAAGATCGAGCGGCCCATCGAGGAGTACATGGGCCAGATCTATCACGGGCTGATCGACGATCCCTACCTCGACAAGGTGCTGGACGTGATCGACCCGAAGACCATCATGTGGGGCTCCGACTTCCCCCACGCGCGCTGCACCTACCCGAATACAATGAAGGTGATCGAGCGCGTCTTCGGCCATCTGGACGAGGAGACGCGGCGCGACATTACCTTCAACAACTGCGCCCGCTTCTACAACTTCGACCTGCCCGCAGCCTGAGAGGGCGCAGGCCCGCTTCCCAGGGCAGTATCCGACCACACGGGATCACCTTGACCCGAACGCTCCCCACCTCCCCCTGTCCCATCCCAAGTTAATCATTTCCCTCAGTCGGCGGGCGCTCGCTCCGCTCGCTTGCCCACGCGCGTTCGCGCGCGGCGCAGTCGCGCCGTCCGGGCCTTCGGCCCGGCAGGGCGGAGGGGGGACGTGGCTGCGCCGCCTGCTCTCCCTCTCCGCCCCCGAGCCAAGCGAGCGGAGCGAGCGCCCGGCGACTGAGGGATACGAATGGGTTGGCGGAGAGGGCCGGGGTGAGGCGGGGGCTTTCCGGACCGCACTGCACGCGCAAGGGGGCATCGCGTAGCAATCGAATTCGATCCCGTCTGGTCGGAAATTGCTCTAGTCATCTGGAACTGACGTAAGTTTCATTATGCGCTGGCCCTGGGGTTGTGGCAGCGGGGGTCATCGCGATGGCACGCGGAATGGGTCGGCCTGGACTTGACCCGGGCATCTCCCTCAGCCGGACCCGCGGGACGACGGGCAAACGCGTGGATGGCCGCATCAAGTGCGGCCATGACGTGTTGGGGGCGCCGTGCAGACCGCGACCCCCGCAGGAGACGCCGGCTACGCCTCCAGCCCGGGCGGCACGCGGAGGTGCCAGTCGGTGGCCTGCTCGTAGGCCCAGCCGATGCGGAGCGCCGTCGCCTCGTCCCGTTCGCGGCAGACGATGTGCAGCGAGGTCGGCAGGCCGTTCGCCGCAGCCCCATTGGGCACCACGAGGGCGCACCACTCCAGCCAATTCACCATGCGGGTGAAGTGGGCGGGGGTCTTGCTCTGGTCGATGGCCGCGACCGCCGGCGCGGGCTCCAGCGTGCCCGGCGTGAGCAGGGCGTCGAAGCCCTCCAGCGCCGCGAGCGCGGCCCGCTTGTCGTCGTCCCGCGCGCGCATCATCGCCATGTACTCGACGGCGGAGACGCCCCGCCCGAGCTGGATTCGCGGGCGCACGTCGTCGTCGATGGGAAGCGACTCGTCGTCCACCAGCGCGCCCACGTGGAAGTAGCCCTCCGTCCCGATCAGCTTGCCCACGCGGTTGCCGTATTCGGCGACGGAGCGCGGCATCGCCAGGGTCTCGCAGCGTGCACCCGCTTGTTCGAGAACCTCGACGGCGGCGTCGAAGGCGGCGAGCACGTCTGCATCCACGCCGTGCCGTTCGGCCTCGGCCATCACCCCCAAGCGCAGCCCGTCGACGCCGCGCCTGAGCGCGGGGAGCGGGTCGGCGGGGACGTGGCGCCGCGTCGCCGGATCGGCGGAATCCGGCCCCTGCAGCACCATGTAGAGCCGGGCCGCGTCCTCCACCGACCGCGTCATGGGGCCGGGTGTGTCGAGCGTGTGCGAGAGCGGCGCGACGCCGGCGGCGCTGACCTGCCCGATGGTCACCTTGAGGCCCGCGAGCCCGCACCAGGCGGCAGGAATGCGCACCGAGCCCCCGGTGTCCGTGCCGATGGCCCACGGCGCGAGACGCGCGGCGACGGAGACGCCGGAGCCGCTGCTGGAGCCGCCGGGCGCCCGGTGCACCTCGGCATCCCACGGATTGCGCGGCGTCCCCATGTGCTGGTTGGTGCCCCAACCGCCCATGGCGAATTCCACGGTGTTGGCCTTGCCGATAACGATCATCCCGGCCTCGATCAGCCGGCGCGCGAGCGTCGCGGTGGTGGGCGAAATCCGGTCCTCCCAGTGCTTGCTGCCGATCGTGGTGATGCGGCCCTCGATGTCGATGATGTCCTTCAGCGCGATCGGCACCCCATGCCAGGGGCCGATGCCGTGGCCAGCGCGGATGGCCTTGTGCGCGGCCTCGGCCGCGGCGCGCGCCTCGTCGCGGTAGACCGCTGCGAAGGCGTGGAGCTTCCCATCGTGCGCATCGATCCGGTCGAGCAAGGCGTCCACCAGCTCGACCGGGCTGAGCCGCCCGGCCTGGATCGACTCGGACGCCTCGCAGGCGGTGAGGAATGCCGGATTGGATGACGACATGGGGGACTCCCTGAACGATGCGTGCGTCAAGACTCGGGGCGGGCGAGCGGCAAGGCTGCGCAGCTCCTTCGCTCCCGGCGGGTCAGTGGCCCGCGCCCGCAGTGATACTCCGAACCGCAGCCCGTGCTACCGCGCCTACGCCGCCCGCGCCTCGCGGCACTTCACACGAGGCGTGTGCGCTGTCACGCATCCCTTGGTGATCAAGGGCTCCAGCTGATCCGAGATTTTTCTTACCCCGGCGGCTTCGCAGACATCTGCGGCCCTGAGATCGGCGGATAGGGCGGATCGAGGATTTCCACCCCATAGCCGACGACGCTCCCAGGCTCACTTCCGGCCCCGTCGCGTCGTCCCGCCCGAATCGGATAGAAGGTGTCGCCATCGGGCCAGAGGCCCTCGTTCCATCCACCAGCCCTGGTAGGGAGAACGTGATGGCGACAACGGAGAAGCTACCCTTTTCCTGGCAGGCTGTCGAAGGCCTGCCGGACCTGGATCGCCTGCGTCTGGTGCTCGACACCCTGCCCGACGAGGAGATCGTGGCTGCGCTTGAGGCCGGGCGAGGTCGCGGGCGCAACGACTACCCGGTGCGGTCGATGTGGCGTGCGCTGATCGCGGGCGTGGTGTTCCAGCACGCCTCGATCCAGTCGCTGCTGCGGGAGATGGGCCGCAACCCGGCGCTCCTGGAACTCTGCGGGTTCGACCCGCTGCCTTTCCAGAGCGCGCCCGTGTTGGAGCTTCGCGCAGGTACGAAGGAGCCACCATGCGCGGTGGCGCATCCGGCGCAGGTCCGCTCGACGGTGCCCAGCCACTGGAACTTCTCGCGCTTCCTGCGGCGCGTCGTGCTGCTTGAGAACGAGTGCAGCCTGGTGTCCGCAATGGTCGAGAGCCTGCGCGCGTCGCTCTTCGAAGAGCTGCCCGACTTCGGCCGCCATCTCGGCTACGACGGCAAGGCGATCGAGAGCCACTCGACGGGCCGGGTTGCCGAGGACAAGGGGAAGACCTCCGACCCCGACGCCGACTGGGGCAAGCATGAGACGAGCGGGGTGAACGCCAAGACCGGCGCGATCTGGAAGAAGGTGAAATCATGGTTCGGCTACGGCCTCCACCTGATCGCCGACACCCACTACGAGGTCCCGGTGGCCTTCGAGGTGACGCGGGCGTCGGACTCGGAGGTCAAGATGCTCCCCAAGATGCTGGAGAACCTGTTCGCAAGAGCGCCGGAAATGGTGGAGCGCTGCGACGACTTCAGCGCCGACCGCGGTCTCGACAACGCTCCCCAGAAGAAGTTGCTCTGGGATAAGTGGGCCATTCGGCCGCTGGTCGACACGCGCTTGATGTGGAAGGCCGAGAAGGAGGAGCCGGGCTATGATCCGACGAAGCCGATCACGCGGGCGCTGTTCCCCAACCGCGCCGACGTCGTCGTTCACGACGAGCGCGGCCGCGTGTCCTGCATCTGCCCCCAGACCGGCGAGGTCCGCGCCATGGCCTTCCAGGGCTTCGAGGCCGAGCGCGGCCTCTGCGGCACGCTGAAATACCGCTGCCCGGCGGCGGCCTTCGGCTTCGACTGTGCAGGCAGCAAGGCGTGCCACCGGGCGGGCGGGGTGGAGCCCGGCGAGTACGGCCGCATCGTGCGCATCGATCTCGACAAGAACGACCGGCGCGTCTTCACCCCGACGCCCTGGGGCAGCCCGTCCTGGCGGCGCGGCTACAACCGGCGCTCTGCGATAGAGAGGATCAACAGCCGCCTCGACAACAGCTTCAACTTCGAGACCCACTACATCCGCGGGCTCGCTAAGATGAAGACCCGTGTCGGGCTGGCGCTGGTGGTGATGATGGCGCTGGCCCTTGCGCAGGTGCGGGCCGGCCACGCGGAGCGGATGCGCTCGCTGGTCGGCGCGGTGCCGTACCTCGACACCGGCTGACCGGTTGTCCCACCTCCGACATCGCCGCTCGACCAAGCCGCCTGCCGGCGGATGGCAGACCGCGGCCATCCATGTCACGATGTTCCCGTAGCGTTCCGATCTCGCGTCTAATCGCTGCATTCTGCTCACCCGGCGGGGATCAGGCAGTCGATATCCGGCCGCCAAAGATCAGCGTCACGATGTCGAAATACGCCACAGCGCACATTCCTCCACACGGTTGCTTGGGGGAATGTTACCCTGATAGGTGTATCCCGCGCGGACTCGATGAATTGGCGGTCGAACGTCAGCATCGCTTCGCACTGCGCGGCGGCACCGAGATGCAGCGCGTCTGCGAAGTCCATTCCCGCCTCGGCACGATCGAGAGCTTCCGCGAGCGAGATGGGGCTCTCCACCGAAACGTTCGGCAGCCCCGCGAAGCCGCGCAAGGCCGCCGCGGCCTCCCCTCGGGCAAAGCCATAGACGCTTCGAAGCACCCATTCGCATTCAAGGAAGACCGTCGTGCTGACGAAGACGCGGCCCCCGTCGATAACGGCTCTTGCCGCGGCGGCTTGCGTCGGATCGTCGCGGGTCAAGTAGCGGACGACGATATTGGTATCAATCGCCAGCATGGCGCCGCTTCGCCTCCGCCAGAACGCCCGCTTCCATCTCCGCCAGAGACTTGGGCGCGCCGCCGCTCTCGAGGCATCCGAACACGTCTTCCGGCCGGGTCTCGACAAACGCCGGCACGGGCTTTAGCAGCACGCCCTCGGGTGTGTTCTCCACGACGAGCCGCATCCCCGCCTCCCAATGCAGCGCTTGGCGGATCGCCTTGGGCAGAATCACCTGACCCTTGGTCGATACGGTGGTGGTGAGCCGCTCCGGGATCGACATCGCTCTGCTCCGGGTCGCTGCGGGTAAAGCAAAAGTAAGATAGGCCCTGCGGAGGCCCGATCCAAGGGCCGATCTCGACGGGGGTCGAGGCCGGCCTACACCTTCCTCTCGCCGGCCAAGAGCTCGGCGGCGAAGCGGGGGTAGACGTCTGCGAGCGCCGCGCCCACAGGGCCGCAGATCAGCGCCATGGTCTCTGCGCTCGGGGCAGGGGTGACGGGAGGGTCGTCTTCGCACTCGAAGTCGAAGCCGGTGGCGGCGTGCACCTCGTCGAGGCTATGGCCGGGGTGCAGCGAGGCGAGGCTAAAGCGCCCGCGCGCCGCGTCGAAGCGAAAGACACAGCGGCCCGTCACCAGCGCGTAGGGCCCGCCCGGCCGGTAGACCTCGGGCGCGCTCGTCCCCGGCGCGCTCACGAAATCCACCTTCTCCACCAGCGTGCGGGGCGTGTGCTCGACGCGGAAGAGGATCACGCGCGGCACCACGAAGTAGAGGTAGGCGGAGCCGTAGGAGCCGGGGAAGCGCTTGTCCGCCGCGGGATGCGGGCCGGTGCCGATCAGGTTGATGTTGGCGCCGCCGTCGATCTGCACGCCGCCCAGGAAGAAGGCGTCGATGCGGCCCTGGCCGGCGCGATCGAAGAGCTCCCGCCCGCCGTCGGTCATGTCGCTGTGCGCGCCGCTGCCGAGCACGCTCACTTGCGGTCGGCCGCCGCCCCGCTCGCGCGCGAGCCACGCCGCCGCAGCGGGAATGGGCGACGAGGCCCCGACCGCGACACGGCCGAGCCCTTCGAGCATCCCGGCGATAACGTCGATGAGGAGCGCGGTCTTGTCCGGGCTCATTCTGCGGCAATGAGGCCGGTGGCGTCGTCCGTGTTGTCACCCGACACGTGCGCCGCGCAATACTCCGCAAAGCCCTCTTCGCTCGCGGCGAGCATGGCGTAATCGGCGAGATGAGCGCGATCGGGCTCATAGCGGCCGGCGAGGCCCAGGGGCCAGGCGCCCTGCGGCGCCTCGGCCAGCGCCGTGACATAGAGCGCGGGCAGCGCGCCCGCCGCCAGCGTCTCGTCGGCCAGCAGGTCGCCGGGCCGCACCTCCTCGACCGTGACCAGCGTCTCCTTGGCCGCATGGGCCATGGTCACGAGCTCGCGGCGCGCGCCGAGCCAGACGTTGCCGTGCTCGTCGGCCCAGGGTGCGTGGAAGAGCGCGATGTCGGGCCTGAGCGCCGGCAGCAGGACGATGGGGTCGCCCCCGCCGTCCGCCAGCGGATTGTCGATCACCCGCCAATCGGGCCGGACGCGCAGCAGGTCCGAGCCGATGAGGCCGCGCAACGGCATGAAGGGCACGCCCTTCTCGGCCGCCTGGAGCGCGGCGTGGATCGCGGGGCAGGTGGAGTCGCGGATTTCCACCGTGCCGCCCTCGACCGCCGCGCTGAAGCGGGGCGCGATACCTAGCTCGCCGAGGCTCACCGCCGCGGTCTCGACGGTCGCGACGCAACCCGCGCCGATCAGCAGGTCCGCCGCGATGCCGGCCTGCGGCACCGTGACGAGGTGCAGGCCGCGCACGCCGCGCCGCACCAGCGCCCGCACCGCCGCCATCGGCACGAACGAGTAGTCCGGCGGCAGCGCCAGCATGGCGCCGTCGGCGACCCGCCCCGCAAGCCGGTCGAGCGCGAGGGTCTCGGTCATCGGCTGCGCCCGCCTAGCAGCCCATGCTGGACGCGCGCGTTAGCAAAGCCACCCCAGCGTCATGCCCGGCCCCCGGATCAAGTCCGGGGGTGATCCGGGCATCCATCTCGCCCAGCTCCGTCATAGTGCGGCGGCTACGTGGATGGCCGGGACCAGCCCGGCCATGACGAGAAGAGGACACTGGACTAGAACTCCTCCGCCCCGTGGGCCATGACGGTGCCCTTGCCCGCCATGATCTTGAGGAAGAGCCCGGCGGTGTCCGGCAAAATCTTTTGCACGTAGAAGCGGGCGGTCTTGAGCTTGGTGTCGTAGAAGGCCTCGCCGTTCTTCTTGTCGCGGGCGAGCTTCGCCATCTGGCACCACATGTAGCCGACCGCCACCAGCCCGAACATCCGCAAGTAGTCGGAGGCCGCGGCACCCGCTTCCTCCGGGTCGCCCAGGCCCCGCTGCGCGATCGTCAGCGTCGCGGTCTGCAGCTTGCCGAGCGCCTTGCCCACCGGGCCCACGATGTCGGCGAGCTCCGGGTCGTCCTTGTTCTCTTCGATGAAGGCGACGGCGGGGTGGAAGAAGTGCCGCAGGTAGCGCCCGGCCCGCCGGGGCAGCTTGCGGCCCACCAGATCGAGCGCCTGGATGCCGTTCGCGCCCTCGTAGATCTGGCTGATCCGCGCGTCGCGCACCAGCTGCTCCATGCCGTGCTCGCGGATGTAGCCGTGGCCGCCGTGGACCTGGACCGCGAGGTTGGTGGCCTCGAAGCCGTAGTCGGTGAAGAAGGCCTTGATGATCGGCGTCATCAGCTGCACCAGCTCGTCCGCATCCTCGCGAACCGTGGCGTCCTCGTGGCTGCGCGAGATGTCGAGCTGTAGCGCCGTCCAGTAGGCGAGCGCCCGCGCCCCTTCGTTGATGGCGCGCTGGGTGAGCAGCATGCGGCGCACATCGGGGTGGACGATGATGGGGTCCGCGCTTGCCTCCGGCTCTTCGGCGCCCTTGAGCCCGCGTCCCTGGCGGCGGTCCTTCGCATACGCCGTCGCGCTCTGGTAGGCGGTCTCGCCCAAGCCTAAGCCCTGGAGGCCGACGCCGAGGCGCGCGCCGTTCATCATCGTGAACATGCAGCGCAGGCCCTTGTGGGGCGAGCCGATCAGATAGCCCTCCGCCTCGTCGAAGTGCATCACGCAGGTGGCCGAGCCGTGGATGCCCATCTTCTCCTCGATCGAGCCGCAGGAGACCCCGTTAGCCGGCCCCGGCGTGCCGTCCTCCTTGAGCCTGCGCTTCGGCACCAGGAAGAGGCTGATGCCGCGCACACCCGCTGGCGCACCCGGCAGCTTCGCCAGCACCAGGTGGACGATGTTCTCGGTCAGGTCGTGCTCGCCGGCGGAGATGAAGATCTTGGTGCCGGAGAGCGCGTAACGGCCCTCGCCCGTGGGCACCGCCTTGGTACGGATCAGGCCCAGGTCAGTGCCGCAGTGGGGCTCGGTCAGGCACATGGTGCCGCTCCAGGTGCCGTCGCCCAGGTGCGGCAGATAGGTCTGCTTCAGCGCCTCCGTGGCGTGCAGCTCGATCACCGCCGCGGCGCCGTTGGAGAGTAGCGGGTAGACACCGAAGGCCAGATTCGTCGAGCACACCATCTCGTCGAAGACCATGCTGATGAGCTGCGGCAGCCCCTTGCCGCCGTAGTCGGGCGACATCGTGACGCCGGTCCAGCCGGCATCGACGAAGGTCTTGTAGGCCTCCCTGTAGCCTTGCGGTGTGCGCACCACGCCGTTCTCGTAGTGGCAGCCTTCTTCGTCCGCCGGGCGGTTGAGCGGCAGCAGCGTGTTCTCGCAGAGCTTGGCGCCCTCCTCGATCATGGCGTCGATCACGTCGGGCGTCGCGTCCTCGTAGCCGGGTAGCGTGGCGATCTCGCCCACGTCGAGCAGCTCGTTGAGCACGAAGCGCATGTCCCGAAGCGGCGCGTTATAGGTTTGCACCATCGTTTCTCTCCATCCTCCGAAAAAGCCGCGCTCAATTGCCCAGCGTAAGGTCGACCGACTGGCCCATCACCGAACGGCTCGCCGGGGTGGTCGCGGCGACCAGCTTGCCGCGCTTGAAGACGTGGGTGCACGCCGGGTTGATCCGCAGCACGTCCGCCTTGCTGGCAGCGTCGAACACCGCGAGGTCCGCGCGGCAGCCGGGCGACACGCCATAGTCCTCCAGCGCGAGAATCTCGGCGTTCTTCCAGGTCACCATGTCGAAGCAGGCGTCGATCTCCGCCGTGCCCGACATCTGGCAGACGTGGAGCGCGAGCGAGGCCGCCTGCACCATGTCGCCCCGCCCCAGCGGATACCACGGGTCCATGATCGAATCGTGGCCGATGCCGACCGTGATCCCGGCCTGCCACAGCTCCTTCACACGGGTCATCGCGCGGCGCTTGGGGTAGCTGTCCTCCCGCGCCAGCAGGATCAGGTTGTCGAAGGGGTTGGCGATGACGTTGAGCCCGCCCCTCTCGAGCCAGCCGAAGAGGCGGAAGGCGTAGGCGTTGGCGTAGGAGTGCATGGCCGCGCAGTGGCTCGCCGTCACCCGGCCCTGCATGCCGCGGTAATAGGTCTCGTGCGCCATCACCTCGGTGAAGCGCGAGTTGGGGTCGTCGACCTCGTCGCAGTGGACGTCGATCAGCAGGCCACGCTTCTCCGCCTCGTCGAAGATCAGCTTGAGGCTGGCGACGCCGGTCTCCCGCGTCGCCTCGTTGTGGGGGATGCCGCCGATCACGTCCGGCCCCATGTCGAGCGCGCGGATGAAAAGCTCCGGGCCGCCGGGGTGGGAGTGGATGCCGTCCTGGGGGAAGGCCACGATCTGCAGGTCGACCCGGTCGCTCACCTCGTCCTTGACCTCCAGCAACGCCCGCAGCGAGAGCTGGCCCTCGTCCGACGTGTCGGCGTGGGTGCGGATGAAGCCCGCGCCTTGCGCGACCTCCCAGTCGATCGCCTGCCTGGCCCGCGCCTTGACCGATTCGAGGTCGCGAATCTTCTTCTGCCTGGCCCAGTTGGCGATGCCCTCGTGCAGCGTGCCGGTGACGTTGGGCTCCAGGTTCGCGGTGAGCACGGCGTCGAGATGGACGTGCGGGTCGATCAGCGGGCCCGAGACGAGGCGCCCGCGGCAGTCGATCGTCTCGCCGGCCTCGGCCGTGATCCCCGGCTCGACCGCCACGATATGCTCGCCCTCGATGGCGATGTCGGCCGCCCGCACCGGCTGGTCCTCGTGCGCCACGAGAGCGTTCTTCAGAATGATGTCCATACCCGGCTGTCCCCCATGTGGGCCCGCGGCCCGCGTCTCACAAGCGCCGGCATTTTCGCCCAAGGCGCGCGCGACCGCCAGCCGGGCGCGACCGCGGACAAGCAGCGGTCGGCCAACCAGTTCTGCGGCATTGCAAGCATTACTGTTCAGTCATATATTCTGATTTTACAGAATCTCAGAAAGTCGGAGCGATGGAACTCGCCAAGATCACGGCACGCGGTCAGACCACGATCCCCAAGAGCATCCGAGAGGCGGCCGGCCTGCACGAGGGCGACGTGATTGCCTTCGAATTCGAAGGCAACCGCCTGGTGGTACACAAGGTGGTGCCGGGACGGGACGAATACTTGCATGGCTTGGGCGAGGTGATGGGCGAATGGCTCTCGCCCGAGGACGAGGAAGCCTGGCGTGACCTATGAGCCGTTCGATGTCGTCGTCGTCCCATTTCCCTTCACCGACCGGCGGGCCTCCAAGCGCCGGCCGGCCTTGATAGTCTCGTCCGACTGCTTCAACGAGGCTCACGAGCAAGCGGTCTTGGCCATGATCACGACAACCGCCATCGAGTGGCCGAGCGACGTGGCGATTCAAGGTTGGCAGGAGGCAGGTCTAAACGCTCCCTGCAAGGTCCGCTTCAAGCTCTTCACACTCGACTACACGCTGATCGTCCGTCGGCTCGGCGCGTTGTCGAAACGGGACGGCGCGGCGGTAAACGATGCGCTCCGCCGCTTCCTGGCCGTGGACTAATCCGGATTTTTCACCGCCGCTTCGGCGCGCGGCACGCTCAGCCGTCCGTTATGGCCAGAGCCTCCCGCAGCAGCCCGTGCAAATGGCCGTTGGCGGCCAGCACGTCGCCGCTGGTCATGGAGTCCGCGCCGCCGCCGACCTCGGTGACGATGCCGCCGGCCTCGCGCACGATGGCGATGCCGGCTGCGAGGTCCCAGGGCTCCATGCCGAAGCCCCAGTAGCCGTCGAGCCGCCCGGCCGCGACGTAGGCGAGGTCGAGCGCCGTCGAGCCGGTCCGCCGCACGCCCGCGGTCTCGCCTGCGAGCCGGCGCACCATGGCGGGATGGCCCGGGTAGCGCGGCCGCGCGCCGAAGGGCAGCCCGGTCGCAAGCAGCGCGGGCGCCAGCGCGCGCCGGGCCGAGACCCTGAGCCGCTGGTTGTTGAGAAAGGCGCCGGCGCCGTTCTCCGCCCAGAACAGCTCGTCCCGCACCGGATCGTAGATCACGCCGGCATAGGGCTTGCCGTCGCGCTCCAGCCCGATGGAGATCGCGAAATGAGGCAGTCCGTGCAGGAAGTTGGTGGTCCCGTCCAGGGGATCGACGACCCAGCGGTTCGACGTGTCCTCGCCCTCGACCGCGCCGCCTTCCTCCAGCAGGAAGCCGAAGCGCGGGCGTGCCCGGCCGAGCTCCGCGACCAGCGTCTTCTCCGCCCGGTGGTCGGCCGCCGAGACGAAATCCGCCGGCCCCTTCTGCGAGACCTGCAGGTTCTCGACCTCGCCGAAGTCGCGAATCAGGTCGCGCGCCGCCTTGTAGGCGGCATTCACCATGACCGTGACGAGCGGCGTGCGGCGGGACATCTGGGTCTTTCTGTCGTCGTTCTAGGGGCGGGCAGGGGCCTTCGCCCTACCCATGCGCGGGCGTGTCAGTCGCGGGCGCGCTCGACATAAGTCGAATCGGCGGTACTGATCACCACGCGCTCGCCCTCCGAGACGTGCGGCGGCACCATGGTCCTCACGCCGTTGTCGAGCAGCGCAGGCTTGTAGGAGGCTGCGGCCGTCTGGCCCTTCACCACCGGCTCGGTCTCGGTGACGGTCTGCACCACCGTGTCCGGCAGCGTCACCCCGAGCGGCGAGCCCTCGTGGGATTCGATGGTGACGATCATCCCCTCGTGCATGAAGACGATGCGCTCGCCGATCATGTCGCGCGCGAGGCTGGTCTGCTCGTAAGTGTCCTGGTCCATGAAGTGGAGCAGGTCGCCGTCCTCGTAGAGGTACTGGTAGCGCTTCTGGTCGAGGCGCGCGCGCTCGACGTTCTCGGATGCCCTGAAGCGCTCGTTGAGCTTGGTCCCGTCGCGCAGATCCTTGAGCTCGACCTGGAGGTAGGCGCCGCCCTTGCCGGGCTGGGTGTGCTGAATTTCCACCGCGACCCAGAGGCGATTCTGATGCTCGATCACCATGCCGGGGCGGATGGCGTTGCCGTTGATCTTCATGGGTTCTGCCTCCGGAGAGAGGCAGCAGGCTATATCAACTCGCCCCCGCGCTGGCAATGGCGCGGTTGATCGCCTTGACGCCGGCCTCCGGCCCCTCCGGATGCGACCAAACCCCGCCGATCACCGCGAGGAAGTCCGCGCCGTTCTCCACCAGGGGCCCGCAGTTCTCGGCCGTGATGCCGCCGATGGCGACGCAGGGCACCACCATCAGGGTGCTCCACCACTTGAGCAGGTGGGTGTCCGCTTTGGCGCGCGGTGTCTTGGTCTCGGTGGGGAAGAAGGCGCCGAAGGCGATGTAGTCCGCACCCGCCGCCGCCGCCTCCATGGCGCGGTGACGCGAATCGTAGCAGCTCACGCCCACCATCCCGTCCGCGCCCACGCGCTCGCGCGCTTCCGCATAGCTCGCGTCGTCGGCGCCGACGTGGGCGCCGTCGGCGCCGATCTCGGCCGCCAGTTCGGGCCGGTCGTTGATGAGCAGCGGCACCTCGCGCGCCCGGCATATCGGCAGCAGCCGCGCGCCCGCGCGGCGCACAGCGTCGTCGTTCGCCTCCTTCAGCCGCAACTGGAGGCAGGCGACATCGCCTGCGTCCAGGGCTGCCTCGAGCGCGGGCGCGAAGCTCTCCAGCTCGATTTCCGGCGGCGTGATCAGGTAGAGCCGGCACGGATCCCGCATTCAAATCACGCCCTTCTCGCGCAAGGCGTCGCGCTCTTCGGCGGAGAGACCCAAAAGGCCGCCATAGACCTCGTCGTTGTGGGCGCCGAGCCTGGGTCCCAGGCTCTCGATCCGCCCTGGGGTCTCGGACATGGCGGGGAGCACGTTCGGCACGTGGACCTCCTCGCCGGTCTCCGGCTCCACGACCTCCTTCAGGGTGCCCCGTGCCCGGTAGTGCGGGTCCTCGAAGATGTCGGCGATGGAGTAGACCGGCGACGTCGGCACGCCGCCCGCGTTGCAGGTCTCCACCACCCCGTCGCGCGGCAGCGATAGCGTGAAGGCCGTCACCATGGCCTCCACGTCGTCGCGGTTCTCCACCCGCCTGGCGCTGGTGGCGTAGCGCTCGTCCTCGCCCAGCTCGGCGCGGCCGAGCACCGTGGCCATGCGGCGCCACATCTTGTCGCTGGTGCACGCGATCGCGACCCAGCCGCCGTCGCCGCATTCGAAGTGCCCGTGAGGGCAGACGTTGCTGGTCATCAGCCCGAGGCGCGGGCGGACGAACCCGGTGGCCGCATAGAGCGGCGCCATCTCGTCCAGCACGCGGAAGATCGATTCGTAGAGCGCGATGTCGATCACCTGCCCGCCCGCCTCCTCGCGGCTGCGCAGCGCCATCAGTGCGCCGACCGCGCCGTAGAGGCCGGAGATGTAGTCAGCGAGCGAGGTGGAACCGGGCGTGAGCGGCGGCCCGCCCGGCACGCCGGTCAGGTGCGTCAGGCCGCCGAAGGCATGGGCGATGCGGGCGAAGCCGGGGCGGTCCTTGTAGGGGCCCTTCTGGCCGTAGCCCGAAATGCGCACCATGACGAGGCCGGGGTTGACGGCCTTCAGTTCGTTCGGCCCCAGCCCCCACTTCTCCATGGTGCCCGGCCTGAAGTTCTCGCACAGGATGTCGGCCTCGGCGACCAGCCGCTTGAACAGCGCCGCCCCCTCGGGCTGGCGCAGGTCGAGGGTGACCGACTTCTTGTTGCGCTGCTCCGAGAGCCAGGCGTAGCCGTCGCCCCGCTCGCTGGGCGAGCCGAACTTGCGCAACGGATCGCCGAGCCCCGGCTGCTCGACCTTGATGACCTCGGCGCCGAACTCGCTGAGCACGGCGGCGGTGAACGGCCCCGCGATGAAGGTCGCGAGGTCGATGACGCGGACGCCGTCGAGCGGAAGTTTCCCGGACATGGCGGCAAGAAGCGGCGTCTAGGCCCGCATGTCAATCGCCGCTGCGGGCCTAGTACTGCTCCTTGTGGGTGCGCAGGTCGAGCTCCTGCGTCCACGCGTTGCGCGGCTGGCGATAGAGGAAGCGATAGGAGTCGGCGAGCCCTTCCAGCCCGATCAGCCCGCCCTCGCCCACGCGCGCCGCGAAATCGGGTGCGCGGCTCTTGAGCCGGTAGCCGTCGATGCCGCCGTCCACCACGACGTGGCCCACGTGAATGCCCTGCGGGCCGAACTCGCGCGCGAGGCTCTGGCCTAGCGCCCGGAGCCCCGCCTTGGCGGAGGTGAAGGCGGCGAAGTTGGGCTTGCCGCGCATGGACGCGCTGGCTCCGGTGAGCAGCAGCGTGCCCGTGCCACGCGGCACCATGCGGCGCAGCACTTCGCGGCTGAACAGGAAGCCGCCGAAGCAGCCGATGCGCCAGCAGGTCTCGAAGTACTCAGCCTCCATTTCCAGCGGGTTGCCCGGCATGTTGTTGCCGGCGTTGAAGACGGCGAGATCGATCGGCCCTTGCGCTTCCGCCGCGCCGACGAAGGCGGCGACGGAGGCTTCGTCGGTGGTGTCGGCGACGACAGCGGTGGCCTCACCGCCGGCCGCGCGGATCGCGTCCGCAGCCGCCTCCACTTTCGCCTCGGTGCGCCCGCCGACGAAGACGTGGAGCCCTTCGCTCGCCGCCATGCGGCAGACCGCCGCGCCCAGCCCTTCGCCCGCACCCACACCGATCACGATCGCCGTCTTGCCCATGCCGCTCTCCCTCTCTTCTCAACCCCGGCCCACCGCCGCGCGCCGGGAGAGTACAGTCTTCCACCGGCAACGCCATGCAATTTCAGCCTGGTGTTCTGATTCAAGGGCCCCCGTCTCTTGGTCCCCCGTCCCCCTCCGTCATGGCCGGACTGGTTCCGGCCATCCACGTCTCTCTGCCGCACGTCGTCAATATGGATGCCCGGAACAAGCCCGGGCATGACGAGTTGGGGGTGCCGTACACAGGGATAGAGGCTCCCCAAATGGGACACTGGAGCATCAGTGGATCAGGCGCGGCCCTGCTCCTTGTCGGTTCGAATGTCTGCGGCCGCAACTCGCGGTCTTTGCGCGCGTTCGCGCCGCATAAGCGCGGTGGTCTCGTCGACCCGCCTCGCTACGGGAGCAATACGGGCGACGGGCACGCCATGCCGCGCAACATTCACGTCCTCTCCAGCCTCCGCAAGCGCGATCAGCTGTGAGAACTGCGCCTTCGCGTCTCCAATATCGACTGTACGAGGCATGGCGCCTCCGAGGGCCTCAACAATGACGGAATACAACGCGTAGCGGTCGCCGTGAACCAGCTCAAGGCATGATCTTGCAGACCGGTACACCCGTTCCCGCCCAGCCTTGTTCCTGTCGCTCGGCGCGGCCATGATGCGCGCCGCCGGGGCCGCCGGCCGGCGGGGGAGCCACCCTCACCATTTTCGTGGAGCACTGAAAGGAAGCCATGCGCGCCGATCTCGATGCCCTGTTGCCCGCCCTGCGCGAACGCCGGGACGAGACCCGCGAGAACCGCACGGTCCTGCCCGAGATCAGGGAGATGGTCCGGGAGTCGGGTGCCGCCCGCATTCTGCAGCCTCCGGCCTACGGCGGCGCCGGCGGGCCGCTGCGCGACATCGTAGACGCCGTCTCCCAGATCGGCGCGGCCTGCGGCTCCACCGGCTGGGCGGTGGTTCAGTACGTCGTTCATCCCTTCATGGTGGCCCAGTGGCCGCGCGAGGGGCAGGACGAGGTCTGGGGCGAAGACCCGAAGGCCCTGGTCGCCGGCATCCTGATTCAGAGCCTGGGCCGCTACGTGCGGGCCGACGGCGGCTACCGGGTGAGTGGCCGCTGGCCCTTCGTCACCGGCGTGGACACCTGCGACTGGTGCATCGTCTCGGGCTACGAGGAAGGCAGGTTCGGCGAGCACGAGAGCCACCTGCACTTCCTCATCAAGCGCAAGGAAATCGAGATTCTCGACACCTGGCACGCGCTGGGCCTGCGCGGCAGCGGCACCAACGACGTGCAGCTCAAGGAGTTCTTCGTGCCCGAGCACCGGGCGCTCTCCATGGAGGCGCTGCGCGGTGGCGAATCGCCCGGCGGCCACTGGCGCGAGACGCCGCTCTACCTGCTCCCCAGCTATCCGATCTTCGGCTGCGGCATCACCAGCGGTGCGGTCGGCATCGCGCTGGAGATGGTCGCCGAATACAACGAGATCGCGCGCAAGAAGGGCTCGATCATGGCGGAGAAGCAGGTCTCCGCCTTCGCCTCGCAGCACATCCGCTTCGCCGAGGCCAAGTGCGCGGTCGACGGCGCGAAGCAGCTGCTGAGGGTCGCGGCCGACGAGATCAGCGCCATCGCCGTCGAGGAAGGCCGCGTGCCGAACTTGGAGGAGCGCGCCCGCTGCCGCGCGCTCGCGACCTACGCCGGCAACATCGCCATGGACGCCGCGCGCGCCATCTGGGACCTCTCGGGCGCCGCGAGCGTCTACACCCGAAGCTCGCTCGGCAACCTCTACACCGACATGATGGTCGCCAATCAGCACTTCACCCAGAACAAGGACGTGAACTTCACGACCTACGGGCGGATGCTCTACGGGCTCGAGATCGACAACCCGACGCTGTGACGGCCGCTCGCTACTACGAGGATTTGGGGGAAGGCGAGCGCTTCGTCACGGGCACATGGACCCTCGACGAGGCGGAGATCGTCGCCTTCGCCCGCGCGTTCGATCCCCAGCCGATCCACGTCGATGCCGCGGGCGCGGCCGACGGCCCCTACGGCGGCCTGATCGCGAGCGGCTTCCAGACCATGGCGCTGGGCTTCCGCCTCTTCTACGAGCTCGGTGTGATCAACGAGGCCTGCATCGGCGGGCCGGGGATCGACAACGTCCGCTTCCACCAGCCGGCAAGGCCGGGCGATGCCATCCACGCCATCGCGACCGTCGCCGAAGTCCGGCCCTCCCGCTCCAAGCCCGATCGCGGCTACGTGCGCATGGCCTACGACGTCCGCAACCAGCGGGACGAGCCGGTGCTGAGCTACGAGATCGTCCACATCCTGATGCGCGGACCGCCCTCGTCTTGACTTGAGGGCGCCCGTGTGCGGCCATCGGCGCACGCTGGACAGACGAGCGGAGCAGGCCATGAGCAGCCTCTACGACGGCCCGATCATCGACGCCCACCATCACCTCTGGGACCTGAGCTCGGGCCGCTACTCGTGGCTCACCGACGGCCCGCGCGAGGTGGTGTTCGGCAGCACCGGGCCGCTCATCCGCGACTACCTGCTCGCCGACTACCTGGCGGACATGGCCAGCATCGACCTGGTCAAGTCGGTCCACATCCAGGCGAGCTTCTTCGAGGACCCGGTGGCCGAGACCCGCTGGCTGCAGGGCATCGCCGACGAGCACGGTTTCCCCCACGGCATCGTCGCCTACGCCCTGCTCGAGGAGCCGGATGTCGAGGGGGTGCTGGAGGCCCACTGCGCGCATTCCAACATGCGCGGCATCCGCCAGATCCTGAGCTGGCACGCCAACCCGGCCTGGACCTTCCACGAGCGCGCCGACCTGATGCACGATGCGGCCTGGCGGCGCGGTTTCGGCCTGCTTCGGAAGTTCAATCTCTCCTTCGACATGATGATCTACTCCGGCCAGCTCGGCGACGCGCTCGACCTGGCGCAGGCCTTCCCCGACACCCAGATCATCCTCAACCACACCGGCAGCCCGGCCGACCGGGACGAGGACGCCATCGCGGCCTGGCGCGCAGGGATGAGCGCGTTGGCCGGCGCCGCCAATGTCGCGGTCAAGATTTCCGACCTCGGCGCCTACGACCACGATTGGACGACCGAGAGCACGCGGCCCTTCATCCGCCACACCATCGACGCTTTCGGCACCGAGCGCTGCATGTTCGCGAGCGATTTTCCGGTGGCGGCGCTGCACGGCGGCGCCGATGCGATCTACGATTCGTTCAAGACCATCGTCGCCGACCTCACGCCCGCCGAGCAGCGCGCGCTCTTCCACGACAACGCCATGCGCTTCTATCGGCTGGCAGACTGAGCCCCGCTTCCCGGAGCACTATCCGACTGTACGGAATCGCACCCAATTGCCGCACAGCCCCTCGTTTCGCATACGGTGCGGCTCGAGCAACCCCCACCTCACCCCGGCCCTCTCCGCCCCCAGGGGCGGAGAGGGTGAAAGGGCTGGTGCCACCTACGTTCCCCCTCCGCCTTCGGGGGAGGGGGACAGGGGGAGGTGGGAGCCTTTCGGCTCGCCGTGATCCCGTATAGTCGGATCGCGCCCCAGCACCTCGTCCACGAACGCATCGAACAGCGCGAGGACCTGCGCCCTGACCTCGTCGGTCTCCATCAGGGGCTCGTGGCGGGAGCTGGGAATGGTCTCCCGGCGGCAGTCGGGCAGCCGCGCGGCGATGCGCGCCTGGGCCGCGTTCGAGACCACCCTGTCGGCCTCCGCGCCGATCATCAGCACCGGCGTCGCGATTCGCTCGGGGTAGCCCCGGCTGCGCAGGATCGCCACCGAGCGCCGGGTGGCGGCAAGCCAGCCGACGGTCGGCCAGCCGATAGCGAGCGCCGGGCTCTCGCGCATCAGCGTCTCCATGCGCTCGTAGCGTGCGCGGTCGCGGGTCAGCGGATTACCGTCGTAAGGCGGCGGGAAGGGCCCGCGCACCGGCACGTACTGGTTCCTGAGGCCGACGCTCATGGCGGCAACCGTGAGCACCGCGCCCAGAGCCCGCTCGGCGGGGGTCATCAGGATGTCCACCATGGGGGCGGAGAGGGCGATCCCTTCCGCGAAATAGGGTCCGGCACGCACATCGTGCTCGGCCCGGTGACGGAGCACGATGTGGCCGCCCATGGAATGGGCCAGCACCAGGATGGGCCGCGGGGCTTCGGGCACCACCAGCCGCTCCAGGAACAGGTCGAGGTCCTTGAGATAGTCGGCGTAGCTGACGACGTGACCCTTGCGCGGATTCTTCAGCACCCGGCCGGAGCGCCCCTGGCCCCGCCAGTCCAGCGCGTAGACGGCGAAGCCGCGGGCCCTGAGGTCCTCCACGGTCTCGCCGTACTTCTCGATGAACTCGGCCCTGCCTTGCAGCAGCACCACCGTTCCACGCCCGCCGCCCGGCGGCGCGGGCCAGACGACCGTGCGGAGCGGGAAGCCGTCGTGGGCGGTGAGGGTCCCAATCTGCGCCGGTGGCTCGGTGGTCACACCTCAGGCCTTCGCCGTCGGCGCATCGACCCCCTTGACCGGTACGAGGCCGGCAGGCGCGAGGCCTGCGAGCTTGACCGTGAGCGCGCCCGGCGTGCGGCCCTCGTCCTCCAGCCGCTCCTTGCGCCGGTTCGCCGCGATCACCATGCGGCCGCCGACGTAGCGCACCGGCTCGCGCGGGAAGAGCCCCACGCCGCCCTGCACCAGCCCGCACTCCGACCACTCGTCCTTCGCGCCGAGCGCGAGGGAGGCGAGGATTTGCCCGCCGACGGCGGTCGGCCCCACGCCGTTGCCCGAGAAGCCGAGGCCGTAGAGCAGGTCGTCCCGGCCACCGAGACGGCCGAAGAAGGGCAGTCCGCTGAGAGAACGGTCGATCGGTCCGGTCCAGCTGGTCGCGATCGGCACATCGCTGAAATTGGGATAGATCCGGCGGAAGTAACCCTCGACCTCGCGGGCCCGCGGAGAGGCACCGTTGAAGCGGTCGTCGACCCGGTTGCCGAAGGAGAGCCGCCCGCCGCCGGTGCCGAAGGCGACGCGGCCGTCCATGGTCGGGCGGTAGTAGTTCACCAGCGTTCTGGAGTCCGAGATGCACATGCCGTCGTTCCAGCCGGAGGCGGCGAGGCGCTCGGGCATCGGCCGGGTCGTCACGATATCGCTCGAGATGACGACGATGGTGCGCCTGAGCTCCGGGAGCATGGTCGCCCAGGCGTTCATGGCGATGACCACCTTCTCCGCGGTCACGATGCCCCGGGGCGTCACCACGCGCGGCGGGCGGCCGCGATGGAGGCTCATCATCGGCGTCCGCTCGTAGATGCGCACGCCCTTCGAGAGCGCCACCCGGCGCAGGCCATGCGCGAGCAGGGCCGGATGCACCGTGGCGCCGGTCGGCTCGAAGACGCCGGCGATGTGCCTGTCGCTGCCCGAGCGGCGCTTGACCGTCTCCGGCTCCCAGAGCTCGAAGGGATGCAGCTGGTGGCGCTCCAGCGTGTCGACCAGGGAGTCCCACGAGCCGACCTGGTGTGCGTTGTTCGCCGCCCAGAGCCAGCCGTCGCCGCGATAGTGCGCGTCGATCCCGTGATCGGCGCAAAAGCGGCCGATCTCGCCGACGGCATCGGCCGAGGCGCGGGCGAGGCGGGCCGCCTCGTCAGAAGGGCAGATCTTGCAGAGCGAGCCGAACTTGGCCCACCAGCTCAGCACGAAGCCGCCGTTTCGCCCGCTGGCGCCGCTGCCGCAGAGGCCCTGCTCGACGACGGCGATGTCGATGGAGGGGTCCCGCTCCTTCAGGCGGATCGCCGTCCACAGCCCGCAAAAGCCGCCGCCGACGATGCAGACGTCCGCGCGCGCATCGCCTTCGAGGGCCGGCGCCGCGTCGTCCGGCGAAAGCCCGGCTTCGGTCAACCAATGGCTAAGCATTCGTTCGCTCCGTCGCTCGTCCGCCGAGGATGGGTCCGCTTCCCGTCACGAACCTATTCCTCTGGTAGCTGATTCCCGACCTCTCCCAAGAGTGCCTCCACGAGCGCCAGCGCGCCGGCACGGTCGATGGGCTCAGCGTTCGGACCGACGCCCGCGTAGCGGAACTCGACCGCATAAGGCGTGTACGCAGCAAGGTCGTTGAAGGGCTCGGTCGCAGCGCCCCGATCGGCGAGGAGCGCCAACAGCGTCTCGATGCTGTGGGTGAGCGGATAGCTGTCGCCTTGAAGCGCGATCCAGGCCTTGAGCAGCTTCTCAGCTCCTTGCTGCACGTGAAAGCCGAATATCTCGTCGGGGATGTCATCGGTGCGACGCATGATGCGGAGCGCTTCGATGTCGCGCTCGGCGGCCTCCACGAGCATCCGCGCGCACTTAGGGTCGCTCATAAAGCACCTTGCCTTCCCGGAGCGCCCGCGCGAGCACGTGGTTGAGCGAATCCCGCCAGTAGTCCACGTCCTCGTGGGAATAGACGAGCACGTCGGCGGCGACGGGAAACCCGGCGATTGCGTGGTAGAGCCTGATCAGTTCCTTGTGGCGGCTGCGCGCCGGGCCGAAGGGCTCGGCCTCCAGCACGATCAGGTCGACGTCCGACCGCTCCCCCTCCTCGCCGCGCGCGCGGGAGCCGAAGAGAATCACCTGCTCGGGATCGACCTCGGCAACGATGGCCTCAACCATCTCGTCGATCAACGCATCGGTGATCGGGATCATCGGCTCACCCGTTCTCCGCACGCTCGCCGAAGAGCAAAGTGACGTTAATCCGCCGGTTCGCATAGCCGTTCAGGAAGCGCACGCCGCCGCTCTCGTGAATGAGGCTCGAATCGAAGATCACCGCCCGGTTGCAGCGATAGGGAACCCGCACCGGCGCCCGCCCTTCTTGCGCGACGAGGCGGTCGAGCGGCGCCGAGTCCAGATTGTAGTCCGAAAAGCCCCAGTCCGGTGGCGCGGCGACATCGTGCACCACCAGGCCGGCATCCTCGGGGGCAGGGCAGGCGCTGTCCGGCGTGATCCAGAGGTTGACGTTGACGGCGGCCTTGTCCGCGTGCATGCGCGTGCCGCCGCCCGCCTGCCCGTAGGAGAACGCCCACATCTGCGCGAGCCGGTGCCCGCCGATAATGCCGCCGAGGCGCTCCCCGAGTTCGCGGGCCAGCGCGATCGGCACCGGGTGGTCGAAGCCCTCGTGCAGATAGGCGCCGAGATAGCCGCCGTGCTCCTTGCAGTCGAACCAGATCGTCGCCTCCACGCAGAAGCGCTGGAGCGCAGCCAGGGCCGGCGCGCTGAGAAAGTCGTCCACGACGACGACGGAGGGCGCAGTCTCGCGGTAGCGCCGCTCGATCGCGCCCGCATCCAGGCGGGGGTTGAGCGCAGGTGCGATGTCCTCTTCCGGCGGGCGGTAGATCACACGGTTGTAGATGGGGCCGCTCAGCCGCCGCTCAACCTCCGTGAGCGGGCGCGGCACGCTCGGCCGCTCCTCGTTGCCGAAGCCCGCGAGCACCCGGCGCAAGTTCTCGCGCGCCTCGGCGAGCGCGGGCGGGAGTCGGCCTAGCTCCAGCAGATAGTCGAGCTGTGCAAGGTCGTGTTCGAGCCTGACCCGCGACGCGGTCTCGAAGGTCGCCTGCTGGGCGGGGTCGAGTACCGCGGCGCCGGCGGCCGGATCAGTGCCCCACCAGGCGGAGCCGCGATAGAGCGCGAGCCCCGCGCGGTAGCATTGCACGGCCTCTTCCAGCCGCCCCTGCCGCTTCAGTGCCGCGCCGAGGTTGGTATGGGCGGCCACCGAGCCTGGCGCCTGCGCAAGCGCTTGACGGAAGGCCCGCTCGGCCGCCTCGTCGTCCCCTTGCCGGAGCGCCAGATTGCCGAGGGTGATGCGCAGGCTCGCCTTGTCGGGTGCCAGCGCCGCCGCGGTCTCGAAGGCCAGGCGCGCCCGGTCGAGGGCGCCGCGATCGGCCGCGACCAGGCCGCAGACGTAGTGCGCGCCGGCATCGCGCGGGTCGTGGTCGAGGATGGCGCGCCCGATGGCCTCCGCCTCGGTGCCCTTGCCCGCTTGGTAGGCGGCGAATGCCGCGCTGGCGTGGGGCCGCCGCTCAGAGACGCCGCTTGAGCCCGTCACGGGACACCTTGAACCCGGCCGCCTCGCGGTCCCAAGTCGCTGGCGTGATACCGTCTTCGCGCAGCACCACCTTGCGCACCTTCTGCGTGGGCGTGCGCGGCAGGTCGGCCCTGAACTCGATGAAGCGCGGGACCATGAAGTAGGGCATCTCGGCCGCGCAGTGGCGCAGCAACGCCTCCTCCGTCAGGGCGGCGCCGGGGTTCCGCACCACCACGATCTTCACCTCGTCCTCGCCCACCTCGGCGGGGACGGCGATGGCGGCGGTCTCGGCGACATCCGGGTGCTTGTTGACGATCCGCTCGACCTCGAAGGACGAGATGTTCTCGCCCCGCCGGCGGATCGCGTCCTTCATCCGGTCGTGGAAGAAGAGGAAGCCGTCCTCGTCCATGTGGCCGCGGTCGCCGCTGTGGAACCAGAGGTTGCGAAAGGCCGCGAGCGTCGCCTCCGGCAGGCCGTCGTAGCCCTCCATCAGGATGTAGGGGTGCCTGGCCCGGACCACGATTTCGCCCGACGTGCCGGGCGGCACCGGGCGGTCCATCTCGTCGAAGATCGCCACCTCGTAGTAGGGCGCGGCGCGCCCTGCCGTCCCCTTCGGCGTGGGTTCGTCGGGCCGGGTGTAGACCACGATATTGGCCTCGGTCGAGCCGTAGCCTTCGGTCAGCTGTAGGTCGAAGCGTTCGAGGAATTCCTCCTGCACTTCGTGCGGATTGGGCACCGAGTAGATCATGCGGAGCGGATTGTCCGCGTCCTCCGGCTGCGGCGGCTCGGCCCAGAGCATGTGGCAGATGCCGCCCACGCCCACCGTCACGGTCGCGCCGTGCGCGCGCACGTCCGGCCAGAACTGGCCGGCGCTGAAGCGCGGGCGCAGCAGCATGCGGCAGTCTGCCAGCATGGTGCCGAGCAGGATGAACTTGCCGGCAATGTGGAAGAAGGGGAGGAAGTTGTAGGTCACGTCGTCGGCGCGGAGCGACACGATCTCGTTGAAGACCACGGCGAACGAAAGCTCGAAATGGTTGTTGATGACTACGCCCTTGGACGGCCCCGTGGTGCCCGAGGTGAACATGATGCAGGCCGTGGTGGTCGCCTCGATGGCGCGCGGCTCGTCCGCGCCGTCTCCCGTCGCGACCTCCTCCAGCGAGAGCACGACGCCAGGCAGCGTGCGCCGCGCGTCTTCCAGGTCACCGCCGGCGACGATGAAGGTTCCGAGTCCGGGGCAGCGGTCGGCGATGCGGGCAACCACGGGCACGAACTCGGCGTCCAGCACCATCGCCGTCACCCGGGCGCTGGTCACGATGTGGGTGAGGATGTCGCCTCGGTAGGCGGTGTTGATCGGCACCTCGACGACGCCGAGCTTCGCGGTGGCGAACCAGACGAAGACGTGCGCCGGCGAGTTTTGCATCATCACGGCGCAGCGGTGGCCGGGCTCGATCCCGCGCGAGGCCAGGCCGGCGGCGATGCGGTTGGCCTCGCGGTTGATGGCGGCGTAGCTGTAGTCGAGCCCCGACCAGTGCATCACCGGGCGGTCGGGGCGTTCGGCCGCGCGCTGCTCGAGCACGCGGTGGACCAGCCAGGTCTCCGGGCCCTTGCCGATGGTCAGCATTGCGCGCCGCTGCTCGTCATAAGGCCAGAATGGAGACCCATTGTTCGATGTCAACGCCCCCCAAGGGAGGAATGTGCGCTGTGGCGTATTTCGACATCGTGACGCTGATCTTTGGCGGCCGGATATCGACTGCCTGATCCCCGCCGGGTGAGCAGAATGCAGCGATTAGACGCGAGATCGGAACGCTACGGGAACATCGTGACATGGATGGCCGCGGTCTGCCATCCGCCGGCAGGCGGCTTGGTCGAGCGGCGATGTCGGAGGTGGGACAACCGGTCAGCCGGTGTCGAGGTACGGCACCGCGCCGACCAGCGAGCGCATCCGCTCCGCGTGGCCGGCCCGCACCTGCGCAAGGGCCAGCGCCATCATCACCACCAGCGCCAGCCCGACACGGGTCTTCATCTTAGCGAGCCCGCGGATGTAGTGGGTCTCGAAGTTGAAGCTGTTGTCGAGGCGGCTGTTGATCCTCTCTATCGCAGAGCGCCGGTTGTAGCCGCGCCGCCAGGACGGGCTGCCCCAGGGCGTCGGGGTGAAGACGCGCCGGTCGTTCTTGTCGAGATCGATGCGCACGATGCGGCCGTACTCGCCGGGCTCCACCCCGCCCGCCCGGTGGCACGCCTTGCTGCCTGCACAGTCGAAGCCGAAGGCCGCCGCCGGGCAGCGGTATTTCAGCGTGCCGCAGAGGCCGCGCTCGGCCTCGAAGCCCTGGAAGGCCATGGCGCGGACCTCGCCGGTCTGGGGGCAGATGCAGGACACGCGGCCGCGCTCGTCGTGAACGACGACGTCGGCGCGGTTGGGGAACAGCGCCCGCGTGATCGGCTTCGTCGGATCATAGCCCGGCTCCTCCTTCTCGGCCTTCCACATCAAGCGCGTGTCGACCAGCGGCCGAATGGCCCACTTATCCCAGAGCAACTTCTTCTGGGGAGCGTTGTCGAGACCGCGGTCGGCGCTGAAGTCGTCGCAGCGCTCCACCATTTCCGGCGCTCTTGCGAACAGGTTCTCCAGCATCTTGGGGAGCATCTTGACCTCCGAGTCCGACGCCCGCGTCACCTCGAAGGCCACCGGGACCTCGTAGTGGGTGTCGGCGATCAGGTGGAGGCCGTAGCCGAACCATGATTTCACCTTCTTCCAGATCGCGCCGGTCTTGGCGTTCACCCCGCTCGTCTCATGCTTGCCCCAGTCGGCGTCGGGGTCGGAGGTCTTCCCCTTGTCCTCGGCAACCCGGCCCGTCGAGTGGCTCTCGATCGCCTTGCCGTCGTAGCCGAGATGGCGGCCGAAGTCGGGCAGCTCTTCGAAGAGCGACGCGCGCAGGCTCTCGACCATTGCGGACACCAGGCTGCACTCGTTCTCAAGCAGCACGACGCGCCGCAGGAAGCGCGAGAAGTTCCAGTGGCTGGGCACCGTCGAGCGGACCTGCGCCGGATGCGCCACCGCGCATGGTGGCTCCTTCGTACCTGCGCGAAGCTCCAACACGGGCGCGCTCTGGAAAGGCAGCGGGTCGAACCCGCAGAGTTCCAGGAGCGCCGGGTTGCGGCCCATCTCCCGCAGCAGCGACTGGATCGAGGCGTGCTGGAACACCACGCCCGCGATCAGCGCACGCCACATCGACCGCACCGGGTAGTCGTTGCGCCCGCGACCTCGCCCGGCCTCAAGCGCAGCCACGATCTCCTCGTCGGGCAGGGTGTCGAGCACCAGACGCAGGCGATCCAGGTCCGGCAGGCCTTCGACAGCCTGCCAGGAAAAGGGTAGCTTCTCCGTTGTCGCCATCACGTTCTCCCTACCAGGGCTGGTGGATGGAACGAGGGCCTCTGGCCCGATGGCGACACCTTCTATCCGATTCGGGCGGGACGACGCGACGGGGCCGGAAGTGAGCCTGGGAGCGTCGTCGGCTATGGGGTGGAAATCCTCGATCCGCCCTATCCGCCGATCTCAGGGCCGCAGATGTCTGCGAAGCCGCCGGGGTAAGAAAAATCTCGGATCAGCTGGAGCCCTTGATCACCAAGGGATGCGTGACAGCGCACACGCCTCCAAGGGGACGAGGGTTTATCCTGTTTTCGCTTTCCCGCCTTGACGGCGGAAGACCGGGTTTCCATAGTGCGCGGAAGTGTGTTCCCCGCGTCTGGACAGGGCGGAGCGGGGCCGCGAATCCCAGGCCAAAGGAGCGGAGCGCATGGCTGAGAGCGAAGCGCAAGGCAGTGCCCATCCCTGGGAGAAGTCGTATCCCGAGAACGTCGACTGGAACGCGCCGCTTCCGACCGGTGCGCTTCACCGGCTGCTCGACGATGCCGTCGCCCGCTTCGGCGACCGGCCCGCGATCGACTTCATGGACAAAATTACGAGCTACCGGGAGCTCGGCGAGCAGGCGAACAAGGCGGCCCAAGGGTTCCAGAAGCTCGGAGTCGGCAAGGGCAAGAAAGTCGGCATCTTCCTGCCGAACTGCCCGGCCTTCGTCGCCGTCTATTACGGCGTGCTCAAGGCCGGCGGGACGGTGGTCAACTACAACCCGCTCTACGCCATCGAAGAGATCAAGCACCAGATCGAGGATTCGGAGACCGATATCCTGGTCACCCTGGACCTCTCAATCCTCTACGACAAGGCCCGCCTCGCGCTCGACCAAACGCGCCTCACTCACCTCGTGATCGTCTCCATGGCGGAGATGCTGCCGGGGCTCAAGAAGCTGCTCTTCCCCATCGTCAAGCGCAGCGAGATCGCCAAGGTGCCGCGCGACTCCCGTCATCTCCGCTTCAGCGCGCTGCTCGATAACCCGGGCAGGCCCACGCCGGTCGAGATCGACGCCAAGGAAGACATCGCGGTGCTTCAGTACACCGGCGGCACCACCGGCACCTCGAAGGGCGCGATGCTGACCCACGCCAACCTCAGCGCCAACGTGGCGCAGGGGGCGATGATGATGCCCGGTGCCGACGAAGGCTCCGAGGTCATGGTCGGCGTGCTGCCGCTCTTCCACGTCTTCGCCATGGCCGTGGTGATGAACTTCAGCATCAAAATCGGCGCCAAGATGATCCTGCTGCCGCGCTTCGAGCTCGATACCGTGCTCAAGGTCATCGACAAGAAGCGTCCGAGCTTCTTCCCCGCCGTGCCGACGATTTACATTGCCATCAACGGCCATCCCGACGTCGCGGCAGGCAAGTACGATCTCTCTTCCATCAAGCTCTGCCTCTCGGGCGGCGCCTCGCTGCCGCGCGAGGTGCAGGAGAAGTTCCAGGAACTCTCCGGCTGCACGCTGGTGGAAGGGTATGGCCTGAGCGAGACCGCGCCGATCGCGACCTGCAACCCGACCACGCCCGGCGGCAGCCGCGAAGGCTCGCTCGGCGTGCCCGTACCCGGCACGGTGGTCGACATCTGTTCCATCGACGAGCCGGAGAAGGTTTTGCCCCAGGGCGAGATCGGCGAGATCTGCATCTCCGGCCCGCAGGTGATGAAGGGCTACTGGAAGCGAGACGAGGAGAACGAGCGCGCCTTCGCCGGCGGGCGCTTCCACACCGGCGACGTCGGCCGCATCGACGAGGACGGCTACGTCTACCTCATCGACCGGCTCAAGGAGGTCATCATCGCCGGCGGCTACAACATCTATCCGCGCCACGTGGAAGAGGCGATCTACAAGCATCCGTCCGTGCTGGAGGTGACGGTGATCGGCGTCGACGACGCCCACCGCCAGCAGACCGTCAAGGCCTTCGTCCGCCTCAAGGACGGCCAGAGCCTGACGGGCGACGCGCTGACAGACTTCCTCAAGGACAAGCTTTCGCCCATCGAGATGCCCAAGCAGATCGAGTTCCGCGACGAGCTGCCGAAGACCATCATCGGCAAGCTCTCGAAGAAGGAGCTGATTGCCGAAGAGGCCGCCAAGCAGGGCGCTGCCGCCGCCGGCGCCGGTTGAACGCGGCCCGGCGCCACCACACATAGCATCTGACCAAGCAAGAGGCCCCAGCCCATGAACAATGCCGTCATTGCCGGCTATGTCCGTTCGCCCTTTCACTTCGCCCACAAGGGCGCGCTGGTCGAGAAGCGCCCCGACGATCTCGCCGCCGAGGTCGTGCAGGGCCTGCTCGCACAAACCGGCGTCGATCCCGCCGAAATCGAGGACCTGATCATCGGTTGCGCCTTCCCCGAGGGCGAGCAGGGCTTCAACATGGGCCGCATCGTAGCGCTGATCGCGGAGCTGCCGATCTCGGTCGCCGGCGCCACCGTCAACCGCTTCTGCGGCTCGTCCATGCAGGCGATTCACATCGCCGCCGGCGCGGTCCGCATGGACGCCGGCGAGGCCTTCATCTGCGCCGGCGTCGAATCCATGAGCCGCGTGCCCATGGGCGGCTTCAACCCGGCGCCCAACCCTGAGCTCTACGAGAAGAACGAGGGCGCCTACATGTCCATGGGCGAGACCGCCGAGAACCTCGCCCGCAAATACCAGATCACCCGCGAGGAGCAGGAGTCGCTCGCGGTCGCGAGCCACGCCCGCGCCGCCGCCGCCTGGGACGACGGCAAGTACGAGGGCGAGGTGATCGCGGTCGAGACGGGCGAGGGCACGGTCGAGCGAGACGGCTGCATCCGCCCCGGCACCAATGCCGAGGTTCTGGCCGGGCTCGAGCCTGCGTTCGATGCCGAGGGCACGGTGACCGCCGGCACCTCGTCGCCGCTCACCGACGGCGCCGCCGCCGTGCTGGTCTGCACCGAGGACTACGCCGCGCGCAACGGGCTCGCGGTGCTCGCCCGCATCAAGGCGATCGCGGTCGCCGGCTGCCAGCCTGAGATCATGGGCTACGGCCCGGTGGTCTCGTCCGAGAAAGCGCTTGCCCGCGCCGGCCTCAAGATGTCCGACGTCGACGTGATCGAGCTCAACGAGGCCTTCGCGGTCCAGGCGCTCGCCTGCGTGCGCGAGCTCTCCATCGACCTGGAGCGCATGAACATCGACGGCGGCGCCATCGCAATCGGCCATCCTTTGGGTGCCACCGGCGCACGGATCACCGGCAAGGCCGCGCAGATCCTCCGCCGCGAGGACAAGCGCTATGCGCTCGCCACCCAGTGCATCGGCGGCGGCCAGGGCATCTCCACCGTGCTCGAGGCCGCCTGATGGCAATCCGGAAGGCCGCCGTCATCGGGGCGGGTCTGATGGGCGGCGGCATCGCCGCCCACATCGCCAATGCCGGCCACGACGTGGTGCTGCTCGACATCGTGCCGGACGGCGCCAAAGACCGGAACGCGCTCGCCGAAGGCTCCGTGGCGCGGATGCTCAAGACCGATCCCGCGCCCTTCATGGCGAAGTCCGACGCCAAGCGCATCAAGACCGGCAATGTCGAGGACCACCTTAACATGCTCGGCGATGCGGACTGGATCGTCGAGGCGGTGATCGAGAAGGTCGATGCCAAGCAGGCCATCTACCGCAAGATCGATTCGGTGCGGAAGACGGGCTCGATCGTCTCGTCCAACACGTCGACCATTCCCTCCAACATGCTGCTCGACGGCTTGCCGGAGGAATTCGCGCGGGACTTCATCATCACCCACTTCTTCAACCCGCCGCGTTACATGCGGCTGCTGGAGGTGGTGGCAGGACCCGAGACCAGGGCAGATGCGGTGGCGGAAATCTGCGACTTCGCCGACCGCAAGCTCGGTAAGGGCGTGGTGCCCTGCAACGACACGCCGGGCTTCATCGCCAACCGCATCGGCACCTACTGGCTGGTCGCCGCCGTGCGGGCTGCGGTCGAGAGCGGGGTGATGGTGGAGGAGGCGGACGCCGTCCTCAGCCGCCCCATCGGCGTGCCCAAGACCGGCGTGTTCGGCCTGATCGATCTGGTCGGGCTCGACCTGATGCCCCTGGTCGGCCGCAGCCTGCGGGACGCACTCCCCGAGAGCGATGCCTTCCACGCGGTCTACGACGAGCCCGAGTTCGTCAGGGAGATGATCGAGACCGGCTACATCGGCCGCAAGGGCAAGGGCGGCTTCTACCGGCTGAAGCCCGATTCGGAGAAGAAAGAGAAGGAGGTGCGCGACCTCGCCACAGGCGAGTACGGGCCCGCCCGGCGCCCGCGGCTGGAGAGCATCGAGCAGGCCGGCCGCTCGCTCCGCGCGCTCTTCGAGCACCCGGACAAAACCGGCGCCTATGCCTGGCAGGTGATGTCGGGCACGCTCGCCTACGCTGCCGGCCTCGTGCCGGAGATCGCCGACGACGTCGAGGCGGTCGATCGCGCCATGCGCCTCGGCTACAACTGGAAGCGCGGGCCGTTCGAGCTGATTGACGAGGTCGGCGCCGGCTGGTTCGCGGGTAAACTCGAGGAAGAGGGCAGGGAGGTGCCGCCCCTGCTGCGGGCGGCGGCGGAGGGAGACGGCTTCTACCGGATCGCCGACGACCGCGCGGACCATCTCGCCGGCAGCGGCTCGTACTCGCCACTCACTCGGCCCGACGGCGTGCTGCTCCTCTCCGACATCAAGCGCAGCACCGAGCCGCTCGCCCGCAACGCCTCCGCCAGCCTCTGGGATATCGGCGACGGAGTCGCCTGCCTCGAGTTCCACGCCAAGATGAACGCGCTGGACACCGAGATCATGGCGCTGGTCGAGCAGTCGCTGGAGATCGTGGGCGGCGAGATGAAGGCGCTGGTCATCCACAACGAGGGCAGCAACTTCTCCGTCGGCATGAACCTGGGCCTCGCGCTCTTCGTTGTGAACGTCGGCGCCTGGCCGATGATCGAAGAGACGATCAAGCAGGGTCAGGCCGCCTTCAGGGGCCTCAAGTTCGCGCCGTTCCCCGTGGTCGGCGCGCCGTCGGGCATGGCGCTCGGCGGTGGCTGCGAAGTGCTGCTGCACTGCGACGCGGTGCAGGCCCATGCCGAGAGCTACATGGGCCTGGTCGAGGTCGGCGTCGGGCTCGTTCCCGGCTGGGGCGGCTGCAAGGAGATGATGCTGCGGGGCCTCTCCTCCGGCCGGACCGGTTTCGGTGGCGCGATGCCGGCGATCTCCAAGGTGTTCGAGACAATCGGCCTCGCCAAGGTCTCGCGCTCGGCCAAGCAGGCGCGCTCGCTCGGCTTCCTGCGCGAGGGCGACGGCATCACCGCCAACCGCGACCGGCTGCTGGCCGATGCCAAGGCCAAGGCGCTGGCGCTGGCGGAGGACTACGCGCCGCCGGAGCCCGCCACGGTCAAGCTGCCGGGCAAGACTGGGCGCGTCGCGCTCAAGATGGCGGTAAGGGGGCTCGCCAAGACCCGCAAGGCGACGGCCCACGATCTGGTGGTGGTGGAGCACCTCGGCAACGTGCTCACCGGCGGCGAGACCGACGCGGTGCGGGAGATCCCGGAGGACCGCCTCTCCGAGCTGGAGTGCGAGGCGCTGCTCGCGCTGATCCGCACGCCCGGCACCATCGCCCGCATGGAGCACATGCTGGAGACCGGCAAGCCGCTCAGGAACTAGCATCCCGGAAGTACGCATGGCTGCCGTATACCTCCCATCGTCATGCCCGGACTTGATCCGGGCATCCAGTCGCGTCGGGCGAGACCGGGGTGCTGCCGTGGATTGCCGGGACAAGCCCGGCAATGACGGGAAGGGGGCGTCGACGCTAGCCATGTCTATTTCCGGAGCGCTTCGCAAGAGCAGCGCGTAGCGTCACGAATGGTCGGGGAGGTGACATGAGCGGCGTGGCCTGGACCCTGGCCGTGGTGCAGATGGACTGCGCCACGGGCGACACGGAGAAGAACCTCGCGACCATCGCCCGCTTCGCCCGTGCAGCGGCGGCGCAGCAGGTGGACCTCGCGGTCTTCCCGGAGTGCGCGACCACCGGTTACTTCCTGGGTGACCGGCTCGCGGTCCTGGCGGAGCCGCCCGATGGGCCGACCGCACGGCGCCTCGGCGAGATCGCGCGGGAGAACGCCCTCACCATGGCAGTCGGTGCCTACACGCAGCGCGACGGCGGCGTCTACGATTCGCAGCTCCTGTTCGGGCCCGACGGGCAATGCCTCGCGGTCTACGACAAGGCGCACCTCTTCGCTTCCGAGCGCGAGAGCTGCCGCGCCGGCGACAGTGCGTGCGTGGTCGAAACGCCGCTCGGCAAGGTCGGTATGACGGTCTGCTACGACTTCATCTTTGCTGACTACGTGCGGCGCCTGGGCGATCTCGGCACCGATCTCATCGTCAACAGCACCAACTGGATCGCCGACGCCTATCAGCGCGAGACCTGGGGCTGGAGCGGGCCGGTCACGCAAGGCCTGGCCGCCACGCGGGCATTGGAGAACGGCACGTTCGTCGCCATGGCCAATCGTGTCGGCGAGGAGGCGTTGACGCCGGAACTCTCCTTCAAGAGCCTCGGCCATTCCTGCATCGCCGCCCCCTCCGGCAAGATCCTCGCCGCGCTCACCGAGGGAGAGGGAATGGCCGTGGCGCGAATCGATATCGCGCAGGAGGATCTCGACCGCTGGCGCGCCATCGCGACCTACCGCGCAGACCGCCGCCCCGAGCTCACCTCATGAGCGGCGCGCCGGCGTGGCCCGAGCGCATCGCCGACGAGGCCGCGCTCGAAGACATCATGACCGCGCCGGACGAGGCGCTTCGCGAGTCTCTCGCCCGCGTCGACGGTGACATCATCGTGCTCGGCCTTGGCGGCAAGATGGGGCCCACGCTCGCGGGTCTCGCCAAGCGCGCCGCGCCGGGGAAGCGCGTTATCGGCGTCGCCCGCTTCTCCGACCCGCGCGTGCGCCAGAAACTCGCCGCCTGGGATATCGAGGCCATCCAGTGCGATCTGCTCGACCGCGATGCGGTCGCCGCGCTGCCGAGCCTCCCCAACGTGGTGTTCATGGCCGGCCGCAAGTTCGGCGCGGTCGGCGACGACGACCTGACCTGGGCGATGAACGCCAACGTGCCCGCCATCGTCGCCGAGACCTTCCGCGAATCCCGGATCGTCGCGTTCTCCACCGGCTGCGTCTATCCCTTCGTCGACGTCCGCCACCAGGGTGCGACCGAGGAGACACCGCCCACGCCGCCGCCCGGCGAGTACGCCAACTCCTGCGTCGGCCGCGAGCGGCTGATCCAGTACTTCTCGCGCCGTCACGGCACGCCGGGCTGCCTGGTGCGGCTCAACTACGCCATCGACATGCGCTACGGCGTGCTGCACGACGTGGCCCGCAAGGTGCGGGATGGCACACCCATCGACCTCACTGCCGGCCACGTCAACGTCATCTGGCAGGGGGACGCCAACGCCATGGCGCTGCGCTGCTTCGAGCACTGCACCGTGCCGGCCGCACCGCTCAACGTGAGCGGGCCGGAGACCGTGAGCATCCGCGCGCTGGCGGCGGCCTTAGGCGAGCGGCTTGGCAAGGAGCCCGTGTACGTGGGAGAGGAGGCGCCGACAGGCTGGCTCACCAACGCCGAGCGCGCCTTCGGGCTCTTCGGCTATCCGCGCGTGCCATTGGGCCGGATGATCGACTGGGTGGCGGACTGGGTCGCGCGCGACATGCCGAGCCTCGCCAAGCCCACCCAGTACGAGGTGAGGGACGGCGTGTTCTCCGCGCCGGCGGCATCGTGAGTCTCGCCTGGGGTGACGTGCCGGCGCCGGTGCGGGCGACGCTCGCCCAGGGCGTGGTGATCCCGGCGCATCCGCTCGCGCTCGACGCCGAGCGCCGGCTGGACGCGGAGCGGCAGCGCGCGCTCTCCCGCTACTACATCGACGCCGGCGCCGGCGGGCTTGCCGTGGGCGTCCACACCACGCAGTTCGCGATCCGGGAGGCGGGGCTCTACGAGCCGGTGCTGCGGCTCGCCGCCGAGACCGCGGACGCCTGGACCGACCGGCCGCTGGTGCGGATCGCGGGCCTGGTCGGGCGCACCGAGCAGGCGCTGGCAGAGGCGGACATCGCCCTCGGCCTAGGCTATCACGCAGGCATGGTGAGCCTCGCCGCCTTCGCCGACGCGAGCGAGGACGAGCGGCTGGAGCACTGCGCCCGGCTCGCCCGGCGCATCCCCCTCGTCGGCTTCTACCTGCAGCCGGCGGTGGGCGGTGTGGTGCTGGGCCCTTCCTTCTGGCGCCGCCTCGCCGCGCTGGAGAACGTGGTGGCGATCAAGATCGCGCCCTTCAACCGCTACCGCACGCTGGACGTGGTGCGGGGCGTCATCGAGGCCCGCGCCGAGGACCGCGTCACCCTCTACACCGGCAACGACGATCACATCCTGCTGGATCTGGTCACGCCCTGGCGCCTCATGCGCGACGGCGAGGCCGTCACGGTGCGCATCAAGGGCGGGCTGCTCGGCCATTGGAGCGTCTGGGTCAAGCGGGCCGTGGAAACGCTCGACCGCGCCCACGCGGCGGCGGAGGCGGGCGCCATCGACCCGGATTTCTTGGCGCTCGACTCCCAGATCACCGACTGCAACGCAGCGCTCTTCGACGTCGCCAACGACTTTCGAGGCTGCATCGCGGGCTGCCACGAGGTGCTGCGCCGCCAAGGCTTGATGCGCGGCATCTGGTGCCTCGATCCGGAGGAAGGGCTCAGCCCCGGCCAGGCGGCGGAGATCGACAGGGTCTCGGCGGCCTACCCCCACCTCACCGACGACGACTACGTGCGTGCTAATCTCGCGCGCTGGCTTGCATAAGGATTACCCATGAACGTGGCCAAACAAGCACAGGCCGACGCGGTGCGTACCGGGGCGGTGACCTACCTTGCGGCGTCGGTCGAGACCTCGCTCTACCGCAACGGCAAGGTGCTCGTTCGGAGGAACAGCGACGGCAACGACACCCCGTGGGAGGGCACCGAGCGGGACAGGCGGCAGGTGCAAATTCACGATGCCAGGCGCCTGGCGGGGCCCGAGCGGCGCACGCTCGAGGCCAACGGCTTCGAAATGCTGGAACGGCCGCTGGCGGCGTCCGACATCGACTTTCTGGATCACGAGCAGGTGGTGGGCCGCTATTACCCGCGCTGCGCCGACATCGTCCGGGAGCACACTGGCGCGCGCATCGTCAGGGCCTTCGACCACAACGTGCGCTCGGCCACCGGCAAGCTGAGCGGGCGGCGCATCGCGGGCGGGCAGCAGGTGCAGCGTCCCGCGCACGTGGTGCACGGCGATTACACGCTGACCAGCGGGCCGCAGCGCCTGCGCGACCTGGCCAATTCGCCGACCGTCAACGACACGTACCGCACCCTGCTGGCCGATGGCGAAACGCTCCTCGACAAGGCGGATGTCGCGCGCGCCCTCGACTCAGGGAGGTTCGCGCTCATCAATCTCTGGCGGAACATCGCCGAGGAGCCGGTCGCGACCAATCCGCTCGCGCTCTGCGATGCGGCCAGCGTGCATCCGGACGATCTGGTCGTGTTCGAGATCCACTACGCGGACCGGATCGGCGAGAACTACTTCGCGAAGCACGCCGACGCCCATCGCTGGTACTTCTACCCCGCGCTCACCCGTGACGAGGCGCTGCTGATCAAGCAGTGGGATTCGGCCGGAGGCATGGCGCGCTCCGAGGGCGCAAGCGCAGACGCGATGCGCCCCGACGCGCCCTGCACCTTCAGCTTCCACACCGCCTTCGAGGACCCGTCCACGCCGCCGGACGCACCCGATCGCTGGAGCATCGAGGTGCGCTGCATCGTGCTCTACGACTAAAGCGCGCAGGGTCACGCAGCGCCGCCTTGACAGGGACGGGCGCGATTCTTCTAATCGCCTGCCGGGCGGGCGCTTAGCTCAGCGGGAGAGCACCGTCTTCACACGGCGGGGGTCGCTGGTTCAAATCCAGCAGCGCCCACCAGCCCGGCCTGCCGCTGCCGCCGCGACGCGGCGGCCCTGCCGCGCGACACTTCGGGAGACGCATCGATGGCCGAGGTCGAATGCGTGGTCGATTGCCGCGACCTGCTAGGCGAGAGCCCGATCTGGTGCCCCGTCGACCAGCGGCTCTACTGGCTCGACATCAAGGGCCAGACGATCAGCTGGTTGACGCCGAGCACGGGCGAATACAAGCAGGTGCAGGTGGACGAGCAGCCGGGCGCGCTGGTGCTGCGCGAGCGGGGTGGCATGGTGGTCGCCTTCTTCGGCGGCTTTCGCTTCTTCGATCCCGAGACCGGCGCGGTCGAGACCATCCACGAGGTCGACACGGACGTAGCCGACAGCCGCCTGAACGACGGCCGCTGCGACCGGCAGGGCCGCTTCTGGGCCGGCAGCATGGATAACGTCATGACCGGCCGGCCGGTCGGCTCCCTCTATCGCCTCGACCACGACCTCAGCCTGCACAAGGCCGACACCGGCATCATCGTCTCCAACGCTATGGCCTTCAGCCCCGAAGGCGAGACCATGTACTTCGGCGACCTCGGCCAGGACGTGATCTGGGCCTACGACCTCGACACCGCCACGGGCGCACTCTCCAACAAGCGTGTCTTCGCCGGTCCCGGCTCCGCGCCCGGCCTGCCCGACGGCTCCACCGTGGATGCCGAGGGCTACGTCTGGAGCGCGCGCTGGAAGGGCTGGTGCCTCGCCCGCTTCGCGCCGGACGGCACGCTCGACCGCACCGTCGAGATCCCCTTGCAGCTGATCACCTGCCCGATGTTCGGCGGCCCCGACCTCGACGTGATCTACGTCACCACCTCACGCTTCAGGCTGAGCGAGGACGAACTTGCGAGCCAGGAGCAGGCCGGCAGCCTCTTCGCGGTCACCGGCACCGGCTGCACCGGCTTGCCCGAGCCCCGCTTCCGCGGCTAAATCCACCCCACTCGCCGCCACGCGACGCGGCAACTTATCGGGAGACATATCGATGGCAGAGGTCTCATGCGTGCTCGATTGTCGGGATGAGCTCGGCGAGAGCCCGGTCTGGTGCCCCGTCGACCAGCGCCTCTACTGGCTTGACATCAAGGGCCAGTCGATCAGCTGGCTCGCGCCGGCAACGGGCGAGTACAAGCAGGTGCCGGTGGACGAGCAACCGGGCTCGTTGGTGCTGCGCGAGCAGGGCGGCATGGTGGTGGCCTTCTACGGCGGCTTCCGCTTCTTCGACCCCGAGACCGGCGCGGTCGAGACCATCCACGAGGTCGAGACCGACCAGCCCGAGAGCCGCATGAACGACGGCCGCTGCGACCGGCAGGGCCGGTTCTGGGCCGGTAGCATCGACGACACGATGACGGGCCGCCCGCTCGGCTCGCTCTACCGGCTCGACCACGATCTCAGCCTGCACAAGACCGAGACCGGCATCGTCGTCTCCAACTCGATCGCCTTCAGCCCAGGCGGCGAGACCATGTACTACGCCGATCTGGACCAGGACGTGATCTGGGCCTACGACCTCGACACCGGTTCCGGCGCGATCTCCAACAAGCGGGTCTTCGTCGGCCCTGGCGTCGCGCCGGGCATCCCCGACGGCTCCACCGTCGATGCCGAAGGCTACGTCTGGAACGCGCGCTGGAACGGCTGGTGCGTCGCCCGCTTCGCGCCCGACGGGACGCTGGACCGCACCGTCGAGATGCCGTTCCAGCAGGTCACCTGCCCGATGTTCGGCCGCTCCGACCTCGACGTGCTCTACGTCACCGGCGCCCGCGTGAACCTGAGCGACGAGGTGCTGGCGAAGCAGGAGCAGGCAGGCAGCATCTTCGCCGTCACCGGCACGGGCTGCACCGGGCTGCCGGAGCCCCGCTTCAAGGGCTGAGCGAGGCGGGGTCTTGGCCCCGCCCTTCCCAGCTTATTCATTTCCCTCAAGCGCCGGGCGCTCGCTCCGCTCGCTTGGCTACGCGCTACGCGCGCGGCGCGGTCGCGCCGTCCCGGCCGCTTTGCGTAAGCATCCGGCGGGGACCGCAGACGGTGAATCGCGGAACGTGACGGGGAGTTCCAAGGTGGGCAGGCGAGTGACGCTCAGCCCCACGGTGACGCTCACGGTGGACCGCGCAGAGACGCGGCCTCGGCCGCAGGGAAGACGGTGTCTCTGGTGAGGTCCGGCTTAGGCGGCCAGGGCCTGGTGCTGGGCTGTCTTCCAGTTCCAGGGCAGGAGCTGGTGCAGGTCGCTTTGCGGCAGATCGGCAATCTGTCCGAGAACATCGGCGAGCCAGGCCTGGGGATCGACATCGTTGAGCTTGGCGGTGCCGATGAGGGTGTACATCGCCGCCGCCCGCACTCCGCCGCGATCGGAGCCGCAGAACAGCCAGGATTTTCGTCCCAAAGCGATGACCCGAAGCGCCCTCTCGACAGCGTTGTTCGTGAGGCAGATCTGGCCGTCATCGAGGAAACGGGTGAAGCCGTCCCAGCGTCTGAGCATGTAATCCATCGCCTTGGCGACAGAGGCGTGGCGCGACAGCCTGGCACGCTCCGTGCGCATCCAGTCCTCGAGATCGGCGACGAGCGGCGCGCTCGCCTCCCGGCGCACGGCAAGGCGCTGATCGGCACTCTTGCCGTTGATCTCGCGTTCGATGTCGAACAGCGCGTCGGTCCGCTTCACCGCCTCCATCGCCAGCGGCGAGATCGGCGGCGCCTGCTCGCCGCGCCTCTTGCTCGCCGCGATATCGGCAAGCTCGTAGAACTTCCTCCGACTGTGAGCCCAGCACAGGGCCTCGATCACGGCTCCCGGCGAGCGGCCCGGCACATAGAGCCGGTTGAAGCCAGCATAGGCATCGGCTTGAAGCACCCCGGCAAAGGTCTTCAGGTGCTCGACCGGGTGATTGCCCGAACGGTCGCGGGAGTATCGGAACAGCACGGCCGGCGGATCCGGACCGCCGAACGGCCTGTCGTCACGCACATAGGCCCAAGCCCGCCCGGTGACGGTCTTGCCCTTGGCCAGCACCGGGACGGGAGTGTCGTCGCCGTGCAAGCGCCGGGCCGCAAGCACGTGATCGGCGATCAGGTCATGCAGCGGTTTCAGCGCCACGGCGCAGGCCCCGACCTGATCGGCCAGCGTCGACAGGCTCAGGTCGACCCCCTCGCGCGCGTAGCGCTCGCGCTGCCGGTTCAACGGCTGGTGCTGGCCATATTTCTCGAACACGATCGTCGCCAGAAGGTTCGGACCCGCCCAACCTCGCGGCACCGCGTGGAACGGCGCCGGCGGCTGCGAGACCTTCTCGCAATCGCGGCAGGTGAACTTCTCGCGGATCGTCTGGATCACCTTCCACCGGCGCGGGATCACCTCAAGCGTCTCGGTCACGTCCTCGCCGATCTTCGACAGCCGCTCCGACCCGCAGCACGCGCACGATGTCGGTGCAGGAACCACCACCCGCTCGCGCGGCAGATGCTCGGGGAAGGGCTTGCGCGACGGCTTGCGGCGCGTGAACCCCTTGACCTGGGTGGTCTCGGCCGCGGCTTGCTCGGCCGCGAGATCGTCCTCCGTCGCGTCCGCCGTCAGCTCGTCGAGCGCAAGCTCCAGTTGGTTGAGGAGACGCACCGTGCGCTCCGAGCGCTGCCCGTAGAGCGCACGGCGCAGCTTCTCGACCATCAGCTTCAGCGAGGTGATCTGCTCCTCGGCCGCCGTTGCCCGAGCCTCCGAGGCCGCAAGCGCCGCCTCGAGAGTTTCAACGTCGCGTCGGGCCGTGACCGTCATGGCCGGGAATGAATCAGATTCGCAGCCTCACGGCAATTGCCAATCGCGCAGGGTGATTCGCCCGGCCTCAGCCCACCCGCGACGGGCGCCAAGTGCGAACCGGGTTGCGCCACTCGATCCCCTCAAGCAGGTAGGCGAGCTGCGCCGAGCTGATCGACAGTGCGCCGCCCGATGCCGACGGCCAAGTGAACCGGCCCCGCTCCAGGCGCTTGGCGTAGAGCGAGAACCCGAGACCGTCATGCCACAAAATTTTGACGAGATCGCCGCGGCGTCCGCGGAACACGTAGAGATCCCCCGCGTGGGGATCGCGGCCGAGACCCTCCTGAACCTGAAGCGCCAGCGTGTTCATGCCACGGCGCATGTCCGTCACCCCGGTCGCCAACCACACCCGCACGCTGCCCGGGACCGGGATCATCGGCGCTCCACGACCGCAAGCACCCGCGCCAGCGCAGGGGCATCCACCGTTCCGTCAACCGTCACCCGCACGCCACCGGAAAGCGCGATCTCGATCCGCCCGGCCGCCGGCGCTGCGCCGAAGTAGCCGTCCTCCGGCGGTGCATCGCCCGACGGCGTGACAATCACCGGCACGAACCCGCCGCCCCCGGCCTCGCCATCCTCCTCGCGAAACCGACGTCGCCAATCGAACACCAGATTGGCGCGCACGTCGTTGCGCTTCGCCACCGCCGTCACCGTGGCGCCGGGCGCGTAGCTCTCCGCAACGATCCGCCGCTTGTCGGCGTCGCTCCACTTCCGGGCCCGGCGGCGTTTCCCGGCCTCGGCCTCGGCACCCAAATTCGCCTGCTGTTCATTCGACATCCGCGATCGCCTCCGTCTGCTCCACGGTGGGCACCACGGTGCCCACCACCGATCGCGAACACTCGCCGATTTTCAGCTTATCGCACAGACGGTCCCCGCCGGATGCTTACCGCTTTGCGGCCCGGGAGGGTGGAGAGGAGGCGTAGACGGCGCCGCCCATTGCCCCCTCTCCTCCCTGGGGAGGAGAGGGCTGGGGTGAGGTGGGGACGCAGCCGGGGCTGACCCGGCGACAGCCCGCTATCCCGCCGGGATCACCCGGGCGGCGCGCATGTCGTCGAAAATCTCGACGAAATTCTGCTCGGTGTCGATGGCTTCGGTGAAGCCGTATTGCAGGCGCTTGGTGTCTTCGAGGATGGTGTCCCAGGTGCGCCCGAAATTCCAGTCGGCGAAGCCCCAGTCGCCGAGGTCGGAGAAGGCCATGGTCTTGAGCTGGTGCTTGCGCGCGATTTCGTCCCAGACCGGGCCCTTGTCCGCCATGAAGTCAGCGAGGCTCATCGGCACGAGCACACCCGGCCGGCAGCCGAAGTACGCGGTGAACAGCGGCCAGAGGTTGCACCAGCGCATGCCCGAGACGTTGGTCACGTTGAAGGCCTCGCCCGCGCAGGCGGGATTCTGAGCGGCCCAGGCAGCACAGCGGCCGAGCAGCCTGGCATCGACGAACTTGTTGAACGCCGTGAACGCCGCCTCCGGCCCCGGGTAGTTGAGCGGCACGTCCATCTCCCGGCAAACGGAGGCATAGACCGCGACCAGTGACGCGGTGTTGAGCGGAATGCCCTCGGCGAAGCCGACCACCGCCTCGGGCCTCAGCATGGTGTAGTGCCAGGACTTCCCCGCCTGCAGCGCGGTGATGAAATCCTGCTGGTTGTAGTAGAAGTTGGGCGGCAGGTGGCGCGGGTCGGTTTCCTTCGAAGGCGTCTTGTGCGGTCCGAGGTGCACGCCGTAGTACTTGCCGCCCTGCACCAGGATCACGCGCTCAAGCGTGGGCGAGATCGGCTCGATCGTGCCGACCGAGTTGACGACGAGCGCGAGGTTGCCCTCCACGTTCTCCGCCTCGACGCCGCCGGAGAGGCCCGCGTAGAAGATGTGGGTGACGTCGGTGAGGCCCGAGAGCTTCTCCTGGGCTTGGGCTTCGTCCAGCAGGTCGACGGAGATGAAGGTGGCCTTGGTCTCGAAATTCGCCGGTCGCCGCGACAGCCCGACGATCTCCCACCCGCCTTCGGCCTCGAGTGCCTGGATGATGTTGCGCCCGATCATACCGAGGCCGCCGACGACGACCGCCTTACCCTTCGCCATTCCTTCATCTCCCCATCGATTTACTCCGGGCCGCGCCCGGACGGCGCGCATGATAGGCAGCAGGCTCCAGTGGTCAAACCGTCGGCAGGATCGGTGCGGGTAGGGCGATTCGCGCGGGTCGGTAACCTCAACGCGTTCCGTTCAGCTCTTCTCGAATGCCCTGCAACTACTGTTAGTCGAGACGATTGATTCCGTCGAAGGCAGCGGTCTTGTAGCACTCCGCCAATGTCGGATAGTTGAACACCGTGTCGACGAAATAGTCGATCTTGCCGCCGTGCGTGAGCACCGCCTGGCCGATATGAATCAGCTCCGTGGCGCCCTCGCCGAGTATTGCGACGCCCAACAGCTCGTGGGTCTCGAGGTGAAAAGTCAGCTTCAGGATACCCTCCGAGTCGCCGAGGATCTGGCCGCGGGAAATCTCGTTGTAGGCCGCCCTGCCGACCTCGTAGGGAACGCCTGCGTCGGTCAGCTCTTCCTCGCTGCGTCCGACGATGGAGATTTCCGGAATCGTGTAGATGCCGTAGGGCAGCAGGTTGGGGGTGCTTTCCGCCGGTGCGTCGAAGGCGTGGCAGGAGGCGATACGGCCCTGTTCCATCGAGGTGGAGGCCAGGCTCGGGAAGCCGATCACGTCGCCGACCGCGTAGATGTGCGGAACCTCGGTCTGAAAGGACTCGTTGACGGCGATCAAGCCGCGATCGGCCGCCTTCAACCCGGCCGCACTCAAGTTGAGCGTCTTCGTGGCGCCGGTTCGGCCGATGCTGTAAAGCGCGGAATCCGCCTGGATCTGCTTGCCGCTGGCCAGATGCACGCGAACCTTCTCGCCCTTGTTGCCGTCCAGCCGCTCCAGGCTGCTGACCTCTTCGCCGAGGCGCAGCGTCATGCGGTTCTGCCGCATCTGGTAGACCAGCGTGTCGATGATCTCGTGGTCGATGAAACTCAGCAGCCGTGGCCGCTTGTCGACGACCGTGACCCTGACGCCGAGCGCGGCGAAGATGGTCGCGTATTCGAGGCCGATGACGCCTGCGCCGATGACGATCAGCGAACGCGGCAGCCTCTTCAGGGTCACGATCTCGTCGCTGGTGAAGATCCGCTGACCGTCGAATTCGACATTGCTCTCGCGAGTCGTCGCCGTGCCGACTGCGATGACGATTCGGTCGGCGGTGACCTCCCAGTTTCCCCGCCCGTCGAGGCCAGCAAGACGCAGTGTGTGCGGATCGACGAAGGCCGCTTCCGCCTGCAGCAGTTCGACCTGGTTGCGCAGTAGCTGATGGCGGTTCACGTCGAGCTCGTGGGCGACGACGTTGTCGGTGCGGACCAGCAGGTCCGCCATCGAAATGTCCCTCTTCACCCGATAGGAGGCACCGTAGATATTGCGCTCCCGGTAGCCGGAGAGATGCAGCACCGCCTCGCGGAGCGTCTTGCTCGGGATGGTTCCGGTGTTGATGCAGGTACCGCCGACGACCGCTTGACGCTCCACCACGGCCGTCTTCTTGCCGAGCTTCGCCGCCTGTATCGCCGCCCGATGGCCGGCGGGTCCCGATCCAATGACCAGCAGATCGTAGTCACGCTCCGACATGTCCGCCACTCCTCCGTCCCGCCAGCCTATCCCTGCGCACCGCCGACCGGAAGCCCCGCTTGGCGCTCCGGAAAACTGGAAGCGAGCCTCCAATCGCCAAGCGACGGTTTTTGCGCCGTCCAGACATCGGCTGGCGAAGGGGGAGTTAGAACCGGGGAGAAATGCGGGCTAACCTGAACGCGTTCCGCGACCGGCTGGGGAGTGACGTCATGGCACGCGACTGGAACGAGCTCGAGCGCTGGGACCGGGCCTACTACCTGCACGGCCTCCAGGCCGAGGACGAGCTCAGCATCACGGCGGTCGACAGCACCGACGGCAACTACCTCACGCTTGCCGACGGCACGCGGCTGCTCGACTTCATGAGCCAGCTGATCTCCGACAACCTGGGTCACCGCCACCCGGCGATCCACGGCGCGCTGGCCGAGGCCATGGAGCGCTACGGCCACGTCACCTACACGATGGCGAACGAATATCGCGCCCGCGCCGCCAAGCTCGTGATCGCGGACATCCTCGGGCAGGAGGGCTGGGCCGGCAGGCTGCGCATCCTGCCGTCGGGCACCGAGGCGGTGGACAGCTGCATCATGATGGCGCGGCTCTACACCGGACGCAGCGTCATCCTGACCCAGGCCCACTCCTTCCACGGTATGACCGTCGGGCCCACCATGATGCGGGGCTACCGCAACAACATCTCGACCGAGGGCGGCTTCGCGGACGTCGCCGACGTTCCGGGCTTCCCGCCGCACGGCTACATCCCGATCCCGCCGCCGGAGCACGAGGACTGGGCGGGGGAGGGGCCGCTGCCCTCGCTTGAGGCGACGGAGCATATCGTGCGCGCGGTGGGGCCCGAGAACATCGCCGCGGTCATCAGCGAACCCATGTTCGGCGCGGGCGGCACGCTGCCGCACATGGACTACCTGCCGGCGCTCCGCACGCTCTGCGACAAGTACGGCTTCCTCTGGATCGACGACGAGGTGATCTGCGGCTTCGGGCGGCTCGGCGAGTGGTTCGGCTACATGCACTGGCCCGGGGTCAAGCCGGACCTCATGGCCGCAGGCAAGGGCATCAACGGCTCGGCGTTGCCGGTGGGCGCCGTGATCGCGAGCAAGACCATTGCCGATCACTTCGAGCGGGCCCGGTGGTGGACCGGCAGCACGTGGGACGGCCACCCGCTGCTCTGCGCCACCATCGTCGGCAACCTCGAATACATGCTCGCCAACGACATCATGCAGCAGGTGCGCCAGCGCGGGGCCTACCTCAAGGAGCGCCTCGACGGGCTGAAGCAGGGGCACCCCTGCGTCGGCCGCGTGTCCGGGCGCGGGCTCTTCTACACGCTCGATCTGGTCGACGGGAACGGAGAGCCCATCGTGCCAGAGGACCGCTACTCGCCCTTCACCGGCGATCTCGGCACGCATCCCAACGTCATCGTCGCGGCGGAGAATGCGAAGCGCGGCGTCTTCCTGGGCGGCTTCTCGCCCAACACGATCAAGGTGGGCCCGCCCTTCACGATCACCCAGGAGGAGATCGACACCGCAGCCGACGCGCTCGACGCCTCGCTCACCGTGATCGACGAGCGCTTCACGCGCTGAGCCGAACGTCGCTCGCTGCGCTCAGGACTTCGCGGCCTCGCGCTCGGCGATCAGGGCCCGGTCGACTTCCCGAGCGCGCTGGCGGGCCGCGCGCGCGCCGATCCGCGCGGCATAGGCCTCGAAGGCCGGGCGCTTCGGCAACGTCTCGAATTGGAGGCCCCATTCGACATGGCTGCCCAGGTAGACGTCCGCCATGGTGAACCGGCCGCCGCAGACGTAGTCGTTCCGCTCGAGCAAGGCATCGACGGCGCCGACCGCATCGTCGTTGGTGCCGAAGCCGATCCTGGCAGTGTGCTCTTCCCGCACCTCTGCGCCCATGAACTTGAAGGCAATCGCATATTCCAGCGGCCCGGCGGCGAAGAACAACCAGCGCCAGTAAGCGGCGCGCTCTTCCGCCGTGGGCGCCAGCCGGGCTTCTGGAAACGCCTCGGCGAGATAGGCGCAAATGGCGGCAGTCTCGGTGACCACTCGCCCGTCGTGGGTTATTGCCGGCACCTTGCCCATGGGGTTGATCGCCAGATAGGCCGGCGCCTTCATCTCGGTGCCGTATTCGACGATGACTGTCTCGTAAGCGGCGCCGGTCTCCTCCAGCGCCCAGCGCGCGATCTGCCCGCGCGACATCGGGTTGGTGTAGTAAACGACGGGTTCCGACATGGCGGTTCCTTGCGGCTTGTGGGGACCGGCAGGCGCGGTAATGCTGGGACGAAGACCGCCGCGGGGGGCTAAGGCATTTCCTCGATGGTGGGGAGCGAGGGGATCTGGTCGAGCCAGTGCTGCTTCGAGCGGTTGTAGATGTGGACCGTCGGCACCAGCTGGTCGCGCTGTTTGATGGTGCCGACGCGGATGCCGTAGAACGGTCCGGCCGGGTCCGAGGTCGCATAGATGGGTGAGCCGCAGTCGCCGCAGAAGGCCTGCCGGCGCGGGTTGCCGCTGTCCGCGATCTTCACGTAGACCTTGAGCTCGCCGGTGAGCAGGGTGAAGGCGTCCTCCTTCGTAAACGCGACCGTGCGGAAGGCCGAGCCCGAGAGCGTCTGACAGTCCGTGCAGTTGCAGATAACAATTCGGTCCGTGTTGAGTTCCGCTTCGTAGGTGATCTGACCGCAGAAGCAGCCGCCGTCCACCTTCATCTTGCTCCTCCCCTTGCCGAATTCTTCAGCCGCGCCGGATACCGTTAATCGAAGACGATGCGCGGCAGATAGCAGGAAACGACCCGGTTGGGCGGTCGATCATGGGGTCGGTTTCCCTGCCGTTCGCTACGCCTGTACCGCTTCGGCCAGGAAGGTGGGGTCCTCGCCGCGCCGGAGCATGGCGAGGAGCTCGAGGTTCACGGCGATGTAACCGGGCGAAACCTCGTTGATGCCGGCGAGCTTGGAGTCCGGCCGCTCGCGCAGCTCCCGGCTCAGCGCGCCCAGCTTGTGGAAGGGCACGCCGGGGAACAGGTGGTGCTCGGTGTGGTAAGGCATCTGCCACATCAGCCAGCGCAGGATCGGGCCGGCGCGGGTCGTGCGCGTGCTCCCGATCACGCCGCGCCCGTTGGGCAGGCCGTGGTGTTCGGCCGCCACATAGAGGCGATAGAAGGCCGTCGTGACCAGCATCGGCCCCCACACGTAGATCAGCGCCGCCCAGCTCTCGAAGTAGATCGAGAGCGCGATGACGGCTGCGTAGCCGAGCAGATAGAGCCGCGCCTCGCGGATCACGATGCGCCGCTCCTTCTCCCGGAGAAAGGGTTCCGGCGCATGGCCGCAAGCGTGCTTCACGACGTTGCGGATCAGCGCAATCCATAGGGCCAGACCGGCCACGAATTTCAAGTAGCCCATGAATGTCCACGGCTCTTGAACCAAGAGCTCCGGATCTTGGTCGGCGACCTTGGTGTGCCGGTGGTGGGCGAAATGGAAGAAGCGCTGATAGTTGTGGGCGTAGAAGCGGGGGAAGCTCGCCAGGTGGCCGAAGGCATCGTTCAGGGCCCGGCTGCGGAACACGGTCCAATGCCCGAACTCGTGCTGGCCCGCGTAGCCGAAGCCCCAGAGGATGATGCCGTGGGCCACGAACACCGGCGCCACCCACCAGCTGCCCCACAGCGCATGGATCGCATAGCCGGTGAGCGCCACCGCACCAAGCTGGCTCAGCACCTGGAACCAGCCCAGGAGGTCCGAACGCCGCGACAACGCCTTTAGGCGCTTGGCCTCGATCAGGTCCTTGCGGGCGATCCAGTCGTCCATGCCGTCACTCGACTTCCTGTGCTGCGGCTAGAGTACGCCCACGTTCGATCAGTAGGAAGCGATTCGCGCCGGTGTGCTGCCAGGGGCTCCAGGTCCCGTCCGGCCACTGCACGCGCACCTCGGCGGAATCGTTCGCGCCCAGTCCGAAGTGGATCCAACCGGCCTGCCCGCTGACATGACCGCCGCCCACCACCACCTCGTGGCGCTGGATGCGGCCGGCGGCACGCACCTCGATCCAGGCGCCGATCGCGTTCCGGTTGGCTCTCTCCTGGCGCAGCATCACCTGAAGCCAATGACCGCCGGTGCGGCTCCGGTTGTGCAGAATCTCGACATTGGCCACGCGGTTCACGACGACGATATCGAGCAGGCCGTCGAGATCGAGGTCGATTACTGCGCCGCCGCGGCTCCGCCGCATGCTCGCCGCGCCGGCTTCCTCCGAGGCCTCGCGGAATCGCCCGTCGGGACGCCCCATAAGAAGGTTGTTGGGGTCGTCCGCTGCGGCCTCCTCCATCTCTTCTACATTGCCCTTGGCGACGAAGAGGTCGATCCAGCCGTCGTTGTTCACGTCGGCGAACTGCGAATGCCACGCCGTCGACGGCCGCTCGTCGTTTCCGGCGTGGGGGCGCGTGGCCTCGACCCCGTGCTCGAAGGCGGTCTCGTGGAATTCGGGCCCGCCGGTACTGCCGGGCGCGAGCGTCCGCAGCCGGTTCGTCCCCATGTTGGAGAGAAAGTAGTCGGGCAGCCCGTCGCCGGTCAGGTCGTGGCTGGCGATCCCCATGCCCCAGATTCTGAGGCGCGACCAGCCGTCGGCGCGGCCGTAGAGCCGGGGCTCGACGCCCAAGTGCCAGAGCTGCTCCTCGCCGGTGTCCTCGTGATAGAAGCGGTCGTTGCTGACGCGCAGGTCTGGGCGCCCCGCGCGGCTCCAGTCGGAGAACAGCATCGAGAGCGGGCAATGACCGGGGCTGAGGCGCACCGCCGGCCCGTACGTCGCAGCGTCGGTGCTGGTCGGTCGGAACAGGACATTATCCGGGCAGGCCGGGGTCGGCTCAGAGCCCATCGCCGAGTCGCCGAAGGGCGAATGCATGGCGGCCCACATGTCGCGATCGACATAGTTGCCGAAGGCGAGGGTCGGCAGGCGACTATTCCCTTCCCAGATTGCGCTGAAGGCCGTGGTCCAGCCGTCGCCGCCGGGAACGTTCCAAGCATCATCGGCGCGCGCGAAGCGGCAGCCGCCGAGACCGCGGTAGAGCCGGTTCGCGCCGAGCCGCAGCACGGCGAGGTCCATCACACCGTCGCCGTCGATATCGAGCGGATAAGCGCCGGTCCCGCCAGTCTCGACGAGCTCGCTGTCGGCGAGGAGCGTGAAGCGCAGTGCGCCCTGCTCGCTGTCGTTGCGAAAGAGCTTGGACGGGCTGGCGCCGCCCGCGAAGAATAGGTCCGGGTCGCCGTCAAGGTCGCAGTCGAAGGCGGCGACTCCACCGCCCACGTAGTGCTCCCAGTCGCCGGTATAGGCGTGCTCGACCCCGGCCGCAGCGGCGACGTCGACGAAGTACGGGGCTCGGGGTTCGGCCGGGTCGCCCCCGTTGGCAGCGACGGTTCCGCCCGCCGAGACGAGCAGGGCGAGCAGAGTAGCGGCGGGGTATGCGCGGGTCTGTCGGAGCGTCATCGCGTCCGTTCCGCGGCGGGCCTAGTCGGGTGCGGCCGGGTCTCGTCGCAAGGCAGAAGACAGCTGCCGTTCGATTCGCTGGGCGACCGCGAGGCGCATGATGCGCTTCCAGATCGAGTCGATGGCGCCGGCGACGCCCTCGGGCAGGAAGATCATGAAGAGCAGGACCACCAGCCCGAGACCGACGTTCCGCAAGTCGGAGAACTCCTTGAAGAACTCGTCCGCCACCATCAGCAGTCCAGCGCCGAGGAGTGGCCCCCAGTTGCGCCCGATGCCGCCCACCACGAGCATCGAGATCAGGAAGAGCAGCAGCGCAAACCCCACCAGGTTAGAACCGACAGCACCGAAGTGCGCGGCGTAGAAGCCGCCTGCCATGGCGGTGAGGAAGGACGAGGCGGCGAAGACGATGAGCTGGTACTTGAAGACGCTGACGCCGCGGGAGGTGGCGAGCTCCTCATTGTCGCGCAGCGCCTTGAAGGCGAGGCCGATGCGGCTCTGGGTCACCGCCGCCGTGAAGATGAGCGCGACAATAAGCAGGCCGAGCATGGTGTAGTAATCGCCGATCATCCAGTTGCGCCCGCCGAGCACCTCGCGCCAGCCGAACGTGCCGAAGTCGCCCAGCCCCTGCGCGCCGCCGGTGAACGAGACGCATGTGGCCGGGTTGATCGCTTTGTTGAGCGCGCTGCAATCCGAATCCGTTTGGATCAGCACGAACATCGTCTGCGAGATAGCGAGTGTCAGCAGCGCGACGTAGATGCCGCGCATGCGCAGGCAGGCGAGGCCGATAAAGACACTAAGCACGACGCCGGCGCCCCCGGCGATCGGGAAGGTGGGCCACAGGCTCCAGTCCAGATAGCGCCCCATGAGCGCCGTCGTGTAGGCGCCGAAGGCGAAGATTGCGAGCTGCGCAAGCGAAAAGATGCCGGCGATGCCGAACACCAGATTCCACTGGCTGACGACGGTCGCGTAGCAGAAGAGCAGCAACGCGCTCGCAATGATGTAGCGCGGCACCCCCATGAAGGGGAATGCCGCCGCCACCGCCAAGAGGATGGCGAAGAAGACGTAGTCGCGGGTCTTCATCTCATCGCCTTCACTGCCGCGCGACCTGGCGTTTGCCGAATAGCCCAGCGGGGCGCCAGATGATTGCAATGACCACCACGACGAGCATGGCGAGGAAGCCCCACTTGTCGGCGAAGAGCACCTTCACCGCCGCCTCGACCATGCCGATCAGGAGTGCGGCATAGAGCGCGCCGGTCATGTTGCCGAGGCCGGCCAGCACGATCACGATGAACGCCTTGAGCATCGGCGTCTGGCCCATCAGCGGCACCACGTCCTTGAACGAGGTCAGCATGATGCCGGCGACGCCGGCGAGCGCGCTCGCGAGCGCGAGCACGATGACGTAAACGCGCTTCACCTTCACGCCCATCAGCCGCGCCGCATCGCGGTTCTGCGCGGTGGCGCGGATTGCGCGCCCCATGGTGGTCCGGGTCAGGAAGAGCCCGACGAGAACGATGAGCACCACTGCGACCGCCCAGATGATGATGCGCTGATAGCTGACCGGAACATCGCCGATGAGGAACGAGTCGGCGCCCATCGAAAGCGGCTGCGAGTAGGGCGATACGTGGAACCACTCGCGCAGGATCTTCATCAATCCCGATTCCAGCGCCATGCCGAGCCCGAAGGTCGCGATGATGATCGTGACCTCGAAGTTCCTCTGCTTCAGCATCCAGTGGGCCGAAGTAAAGTAGACCGCCGCGCCGAAAACGCCGCCGGCAATGAATGCGAAGGGGCCCGCGAACCAGAGCGGCAGCCCCCAGCCCTCGGCCCAGACCAGCACGAAGTAAGCGCCGAGCGTCATGATGATGCCGTGGGCCATGTTCAGCATGTTGAACGCGCCCCAGACGAGGGCGAGCCCGACCGCAGCCAGCGCATACATGGCGCCGAAGGTGAGGCCGCTGACGATGATCTGGACGAAGAAGTTCACTGTGCGCGCCCGATACCGTCAGCCACCGAGGTATGTCTCGAGGATCTGCTGGTTGGAATGGAGCTCCTCGCCGTCGCCGGCCCAGACGATCTGGCCCGTGTCGAGCAGGTGAATGCGGTCGGCGAGGTCGATGATCCGGCTCGCATTCTCCTCGACTAGGAGGATCGTCCGCCCCGACGCCTTGAGGTCGGTGATGATCTCATAGATCTGATCGATGACGATCGGCGCGAGACCGAGCGAGGGCTCATCGATCATCAGGATGCGCCCACCGGCGAGCAGGCCGCGGCCGATGGCGAGCATGCGGCGCTCACCGCCCGAGAGCGTGCGCGCGAGCTGCGTCGTGCGCTCCTTCAGCCGGGGCAGGATCTCGTAGATCTTCTCGACCTCCTGCTCGAAGGTCTTGCGCACCCGGGGCAGGTAGGCGCCCATCTTCAGGTTGTCGTAAACGCTCATCTCCGGGAACAGCATGTCGCCCTGTGGGATCAGGACGACGCCAAGCCCGACCACGGTTTCCGCCTCGGCACCCTCGATCCGCCGCCCCGCCAGCTCGATTCGGCCGGCGGTCGGCTTGAGCAGGCCGGCGATGCAGCGCAGCAGCGTGGTCTTGCCGTGCCCGTTGGGGCCGAGCATGGAGATGAGCCCGCCTTTGGGCACGTCGAACGACACGTCCCTGAGGACTTTCTGCCCTTCATACCCTGCATGCAGGTTCTGGACGGAGAGGAGCAACTCAGCCATCGGCCGCCGCCCGTTCCTCCAGCATGTGCTGCAGGCGATCCGCGGTGCCCTCGCCGAGATAGACCTCGACGACGCGGCGGTCGCTCAGCAGCCCCTGGGTGTCACCCTCATAGATCTTCTCGCCGTGATGCATGATGACGACCCGGCTCGAAATCTGAAGCAGGAACCGCATCACGTGCTCGATCAGGATGATCGTCATGCCCTCGGCGGCGAGGCCGTCGACGATCTCCATCACGTCGTCGACCTCGTGCGGGTTGAGGCCGCCCACAGGCTCGTCGATCAGGAGGAGCTTGGGTTCGGTCGCGACGGCGCTCGCGAGCATCAGGAGCTTGCGCTCGAGCACCGGCACGTCGCGTGCGACTGCTTCCGCGCGGTCGGTGAGCCTGCAGAGCTCAAGGGCGCGGTCGACCCGCTCGCGCATCGCCCGCGAGAAGGTCATCGCCGGTATGCCGTGATCGCCAAGGCCGAAGGCCGAGCCGATCAGCACGTTCTCGCGAATCGTGAGCGAATCGAAGCCCGCATTGAGCTGGAAGGTGCGGGCCATGCCTCGATGACAGATGAGATCGGGGCGGACCTTTGAGATGTCGCGCCCCTCGAGCTCGATCTCCCCGCTGGTGGCGGGGTTGATGCCTGAAATGACGTCGAGAAACGTGGTCTTGCCGGCGCCGTTCGGGCCGCCGATACCGACCACGTCCCCCGAATAAACGTCGAGATCGAAATCGTTCACCGCTGCCAGCGCACCGAAGTACTTGAAGACATTACGGCACGCCAGCAGCGGTGTACCTTCCCCCGGAGCCATCTGTTGGACCGTGTTCTACTGTGTTCTCATGCCTCCAGGGGATGCAGGGCCTAGCCGCTAAACCACGGTGGGTTGATCCACTCGGCCGTGTCGTACGGAGACGGCCCGACGTAGACCACGTCCTTGGTCCAATCCTGACACTGCATCATGATCGTCGGCATGCCGAGCGAAGGATCGTTGGTCTCCGCCGGATACGGCTGCGCCGCCTGGCCCCACATGAACTTGATGGTCCCGACCACGCCGCGATAGATCGATTCGCGGAGGAAGTGGCAGACCTTCTTGTTCTGCTCGATGCCGTCATAGGGCACGCCCGTACCGCCCGCACGGCAGGCCGCAATCGCCCACAGGAAGTACGAATCGTACACCTGCCCGGCGACCGACGGAGTCGCGTCCTCGCCGAACCGGCTACGAATCTTCCTCGAGAACGTGTTGCCGATCTCGTCCTGCAGGGTGCCGATCGTGGTCGAGCAGAACACGCCGTGCCCGGTCTCCTTGACGATGTCGAGGAAAGCCCGCTGCTGCAGCGCGTACTGCACGTAGAGCAGACTGTTGGTCGGGTTCTCGGCGAAGCCGGTGACCAGACCGGTCTGATCCGTCGCGAAACCGTGGGTCGCCGCGATGATGGCGGGCTTGACCTCCCGCGCACGCACCAGCGCGGGCCCCCAATCGTCGACCGGCTGGGTCACGACGTCATCGATCGTGAGTTCCCAGCCGAACTGCGGTGCGGTGTCGCGCGCCGCGCCGGCGATGGTGATCGCGTAGTCGATGCTGCCCGAGAACAGCGCGAAATGGTTGTTGGGGCGTTTCCACTTGCCCAGACGCTCGAGCTCGTCGAGGAAGTAGATCAGGCCGGAGCCGTAGTAGTACTCCGACGGATCGTCCTGAGGCGTGTGCGCTGTCACGCATCCCTTGGTGATCAAGGGCTCCAGCTGATCCGAGATTTTTCTTACCCCGGCGGCTTCGCAGACATCTGCGGCTCTGAGATCGGCGGATAGGGCGGATCGAGGATTTCCACCCCATAGCCGACGACGCTCCCAGGCTCACTTCCGGCCCCGTCGCGTCGTCCCGCCCGAATCGGATAGAAGGTGTCGCCATCGGGCCAGAGGCCCTCGTTCCATCCACCAGCCCTGGTAGGGAGAACGTGATGGCGACAACGGAGAAGCTACCCTTTTCCTGGCAGGCTGTCGAAGGCCTGCCGGACCTGGATCGCCTGCGTCTGGTGCTCGACACCCTGCCCGACGAGGAGATCGTGGCTGCGCTTGAGGCCGGGCGAGGTCGCGGGCGCAACGACTACCCGGTGCGGTCGATGTGGCGTGCGCTGATCGCGGGCGTGGTGTTCCAGCACGCCTCGATCCAGTCGCTGCTGCGGGAGATGGGCCGCAACCCGGCGCTCCTGGAACTCTGCGGGTTCGACCCGCTGCCTTTCCAGAGCGCGCCCGTGTTGGAGCTTCGCGCAGGTACGAAGGAGCCACCATGCGCGGTGGCGCATCCGGCGCAGGTCCGCTCGACGGTGCCCAGCCACTGGAACTTCTCGCGCTTCCTGCGGCGCGTCGTGCTGCTTGAGAACGAGTGCAGCCTGGTGTCCGCAATGGTCGAGAGCCTGCGCGCGTCGCTCTTCGAAGAGCTGCCCGACTTCGGCCGCCATCTCGGCTACGACGGCAAGGCGATCGAGAGCCACTCGACGGGCCGGGTTGCCGAGGACAAGGGGAAGACCTCCGACCCCGACGCCGACTGGGGCAAGCATGAGACGAGCGGGGTGAACGCCAAGACCGGCGCGATCTGGAAGAAGGTGAAATCATGGTTCGGCTACGGCCTCCACCTGATCGCCGACACCCACTACGAGGTCCCGGTGGCCTTCGAGGTGACGCGGGCGTCGGACTCGGAGGTCAAGATGCTCCCCAAGATGCTGGAGAACCTGTTCGCAAGAGCGCCGGAAATGGTGGAGCGCTGCGACGACTTCAGCGCCGACCGCGGTCTCGACAACGCTCCCCAGAAGAAGTTGCTCTGGGATAAGTGGGCCATTCGGCCGCTGGTCGACACGCGCTTGATGTGGAAGGCCGAGAAGGAGGAGCCGGGCTATGATCCGACGAAGCCGATCACGCGGGCGCTGTTCCCCAACCGCGCCGACGTCGTCGTTCACGACGAGCGCGGCCGCGTGTCCTGCATCTGCCCCCAGACCGGCGAGGTCCGCGCCATGGCCTTCCAGGGCTTCGAGGCCGAGCGCGGCCTCTGCGGCACGCTGAAATACCGCTGCCCGGCGGCGGCCTTCGGCTTCGACTGTGCAGGCAGCAAGGCGTGCCACCGGGCGGGCGGGGTGGAGCCCGGCGAGTACGGCCGCATCGTGCGCATCGATCTCGACAAGAACGACCGGCGCGTCTTCACCCCGACGCCCTGGGGCAGCCCGTCCTGGCGGCGCGGCTACAACCGGCGCTCTGCGATAGAGAGGATCAACAGCCGCCTCGACAACAGCTTCAACTTCGAGACCCACTACATCCGCGGGCTCGCTAAGATGAAGACCCGTGTCGGGCTGGCGCTGGTGGTGATGATGGCGCTGGCCCTTGCGCAGGTGCGGGCCGGCCACGCGGAGCGGATGCGCTCGCTGGTCGGCGCGGTGCCGTACCTCGACACCGGCTGACCGGTTGTCCCACCTCCGACATCGCCGCTCGACCAAGCCGCCTGCCGGCGGATGGCAGACCGCGGCCATCCATGTCACGATGTTCCCGTAGCGTTCCGATCTCGCGTCTAATCGCTGCATTCTGCTCACCCGGCGGGGATCAGGCAGTCGATATCCGGCCGCCAAAGATCAGCGTCACGATGTCGAAATACGCCACAGCGCACATTCCTCTATATTCCTGACTTCGACGGTTGGGCCTGATTCTGGCCGATCTCCCGTCTGGAGATTTCAGCGAAGACAATGACTTAGCGGTTGCGGTGCGGTCAAGTCGCGTTGTAGTGCCTAGTGGATATATTGGATTGTCGATATCCCCGCCCCGCGCTACACTCCCACCATGTTCGTGCGTATCAAGACCACCCCCAACAGCCCGCGCCGCTCGGTCCAGCTCGTCGAGGCCGTGCGCGACGGCGGCAAGGTCCGCCAGCGCATCGTCCGCCACATCGGCGTGGCCATGGACGAGGACGAGCTGGAGCGCCTGAGGCAGCTCGGCGAGTACGTCAAGGCGAAGCTGGAGGACGAGCGCCAGCCCTTGCTGTTCGCGCCCGAGAAGATCGCAGACCAGGTGATCCGCGTCGGACGCCAAGGGGACGGCAAGCAAGAGCTTCCCGTCGATCTCAAGCAACTCGAAGAGGAGCAGCGGCTGATCACGGGCATCCACGAGGTCTACGGCGAGATGTACCGGCTGCTGGGCCTCGACGGGCTGCTGCGGCGATCGCGCTACCGCGCCTCGCACGACGCGCTGTTCCACGTGGTGATGGCACGCATCGCCAACCCCGACAGCAAGCGGGGCAGCGTGCGCCGGCTCGAGGAGGACTTCGGCGTGAGCCTTCCCCTCGAGAAGGTCTACCGGATGATGGACCAGCTCGACGCGCCCGTGATCAACCATCTGCGCACGCGCGTGGGCGAGGCGAGCCGCTCGCTGCTGCCGGAGCCGGTGGCGGTGCTCTTCTTCGATTGCACCACGCTCTACTTCGAGACCGCGATTGAGGACGAGCTTCGCCAGCACGGCTTCAGCAAGGACGGCAAGCACAGGGACTCGCAGGTCCTGCTGGCCCTGATGGTGACGCGCGAAGGGCTGCCGATCAGCTACGAGGTCTTCCCCGGCTCCACCTACGAGGGGAAGAGCCTGGTCCCGGTCCTGCAGGACATGCAGCGCCGCCACCAGGTGGAGCGCACGGTCTGTGTGGCCGACCGGGGCATGCTGAGCGCAGACAACCTCGACGCCATGGACGACATCCGCGGCGAGTACGTGCTCGGCGCCCGGCTGCGCAAGCTGCCGGCCGCGCTGAAGAAGAAGGTTCTCGATCTGGACGCCTATGGTCCTCTCGAGGGATCGGAGAACCGCCGGGTCGGCGAATGGGAGCACAAGGGCCGGCGCCTGATCGTCGTCTTCTGCCCCGAGCGCGCGCGCAAGGACGCACACGAGCGCCGCCAGGCGGTGGCGCGCCTGCTCGACAAGCTGGAGCGCAGCGACAATCCCAAGGAGCTGCTCTCCAATCACGGCGCCAAGCGCTTCATCGCCGTCGAGGGCGACGCGCGGCTCACGGTGAACCCGGAGAAGATCGCCGAGGCCGAGCGATGGGACGGGCTCGCCGGCGTCATCACCAATCTGCGCGACGCCAGCGTCACCGAAGTGATGGCCCACTACCACGGGCTCTGGCAGGTCGAGGAGAGCTTTCGGATCACCAAGCACGACCTGAAGGTGCGGCCGATCTGGCACTGGAACGAGAACCGGATCCGCGCCCACATCGCCATCGCCTTCATGGCCTTCGCCTGCGTCCGCCACCTTGCCTACCGTGTCGCCGTCCAGAAGAGGCGGATGTCCCCGGAAGTGATCCGCTCCGCCCTCGTCCACCGCCAATGCTCGGTCCTGCGCTGCGCGCAATCGGGCAACCGCTACGTCATCCCGTCGAAGCCGACGCCGGCGGCCGAGCAGATCTACGCAACCATGGGGCTGCCCCTGACGATCACCCCGTACCAACTCGTCTGAGCGCCGGCGAAGCCCGGCCCGGGCTCGAAGAAATGCCGAGTGTAGTGCCTAGCCGGAAATGAGAACCGGCCAATATCAACTACTTACGTGATTCAACCATCGAAGTCAGGACCGGTTGTCCCACCTCCGACATCGCCGCTCGACCAAGCCGCCTGCCGGCGGATGGCAGACCGCGGCCATCCATGTCACGATGTTCCCGTAGCGTTCCGATCTCGCGTCTAATCGCTGCATTCTGCTCACCCGGCGGGGATCAGGCAGTCGATATCCGGCCGCCAAAGATCAGCGTCACGATGTCGAAATACGCCACAGCGCACATTCCTCGTCCTGGAAGATGCACCAGTAGCGATCCATGTTGTCGCGCACGGCGAACTGGTGGCCGTACTGGGTGTTGTCGTGCATGTACGGTATGCCAGCATCGGCGATGGTGTCGTACTCGGCACGGACCGAGAGCGAGTTGTAGCCGTTGATGATGGCGTGCACCTCGTGACGGTCGATCAGGCGCCGCGCGGCCGAGGTCACGGTCTCGGCGGTGATCTCCTTCGTATCCTCGAAGTGGACCTCCAAGGGCCGCCCGAGGACACCGCCATACTCGTTGATCTCCTCGACCGCCAAGGTGATGCCGGCCTCGAAGTTGCGCGAATCGTCCGCGCCCCACCCGGTATAGGGCAGCATGGCGCCGATCGGGATCGGCTCGCCGTCGGCCTTAGCGCCGTTGTTCAGCGCGACCAGGGTGTTGGCCCCGGTCACGCCCATGGCGCCGATAGCCATGGTGCCGGCGAACGACATGAAGCCGCGCCGCGACGGGTTCAGCGGATCGACGATCCCGCCAGAGGCTTTGATTTCCTCGTCGAACTTCTGCTTCTTGGTCTGCTTCCGTTTGTGAAACCACTCCATCGAGCCGCCTCCCCTTGCTTGTGGTTCGAAGGTCGTACAGCAGCCGACGGGTGGAGTGCCGCGCCGACCGCGTCTTCAGGTTGTTGGCACAAGTTTAGCGAGGGCGCCGCAGACGGTGCAAGCGCGCAAAGCCGACGAGCCGAAAGGAGTGGGGCCGCCGACAGTTCGGCCGCGCCGGGACGGTAGCGCCGCGCCGGCTGTCATGCGGCCGCGGGAGGGACTACAAAGGCGTGCGCGAAAACGGCAGCGGCGGGAGGCACTTGGCCATGAGCGGCGACTGGCATCGGATGAGCGCGCTCGCGCTCGGCGCGGGCATCGGGAGCGGCGCCATCGATCCGCGCGCGCTGACCGCGTTCTTCCTCGAGCGAATCGAGGCAGCCGACAGCGACCGCGCGATCTACCTGCGCCTCACCGCCGAGCGTGCCCGCGCCGAAGCCGAGGCGGCGCACCGGCGCGCCCGGGCCGGCCTCAGGCATTCGCCGCTCGACGGCGTGCCGATCTCGTGGAAGGACCTCTACGACAGCGCCGGCGACGTTGCCGGCCACGGCACGCCGGCGCTGTCGGACCGTGTCGCCCGACGCGATGCGACGGTGCTCGCGCGCGCCACCCGCGCGGGCCTGGTCTGCCTCGGCAAGACCAACCAGAGCGAGTTCGCCTTCTCCATCCTCGGCCTCAATCCCAAGCTGGGCACGCCGCCCAATCCCTTCGACGAGTCTGTTGCCCGCCTGCCCGGCGGGTCGTCCTCGGGCGCAGCGGTCTCCCTGTCGCGCGGCCTTGCTGCCGCCGCCATCGGCTCGGACACGGGCGGCTCGGTTCGCGTGCCGGCCGCGTGGAACGGCCTCGTTGGCCTCAAGACGAGTTTCGGGCTACTGCCGCTGGATGGCGTGCTCGGGCTCAGCACCAGCATGGACACGGTGGGCCCGCTGACTCACGACGTGGCGGACGCTGCCGCCCTCTTCGCCGTCCTCGACGGGCGCTACGGCGCCGGCAACCGTCCGGCTCCCGACCTCGACGGCGCCGCGGTCTCTCGTGCCCGCTTCGTACTACCGACCACGCTTGTTTGGGATTCGCTCGATCCCGGAGTCGAGGCAGCCTCGCGGGACGCGGTCGAGCGCCTGCGCACTGCCGGCTGCGCCATCGACGTGACGCCGGTGCCCGAGTTCGACGAGGCCGAGGCGCTGGTCGGCCGGCACGGCCCCTATCACGCCGCCGAATGCCACGCGCTCTGGTACGACGTAATCGAGTCGCGGCCCGAGCTGGTCTACACGCCCATCCGGGAGCGCATCCGCTCCGGCGCGGAGATGTCGGCCACCGACGCCGCGCGGGCCAAGCAGGGACTCGCCGGGATCGCGGGACGCCTGCACGCGCGGATCAGGCGGCACGGCGTTCTCATCATGCCGACGGTGGCGGTGAGCCCGCCGCCCATCGCCGACCTCGAAGCCGACATCGAAGTCTACAGGGCCGCCAACGTCGCGATCCTGCGCAACACGCGCCTCGCGAATTACCTGGCGTGCTGCGCGCTGACGCTTCCCTGCGGGCGGGACGGCAACGGTGTGCCGGTGGGTCTCATGCTGATGGCCCCGCCGGGCCACGAGGAACGCCTGTTGCGTCTTGGAAGCGCTATCGAGCCTGTGCTGGCTGGCGACTCCTGATCGGCGCGGCGCCCGCCGATGGGACCGGAAAAGCCAGCGAGCGCCCGGTCATTGCCGCCGGCACGGGCAGGCCCACGAGCTCGAGCACCGTCGGCGCGATATCGGGAAGCCCGCCGTCGCCGAGCGCCAGGCCCGGCGCGCCGACGAGCACGGCGGGGACGGGGCCGTCGGTGTGCGCCGTGTGGAGGGTCGCGCCGTCGGAGCCCCGCATCTTCTCGGCGTTGCCGTGATCGGCGGTGATCAGCATCGCGCCGTCTGCTTCCTCCACGGCGCTGGCGAGCCGGCCCAGGCAGCGGTCCACGGCGGCGACCGCCGCCATCGCCGCGTCGAGGTTGCCGCTGTGGCCCACCATGTCGGTGTTGGCGTAGTTCACCACGATCAGGTCGAAGCGACCGCCGGCGATCGCCTCCACCACGCGGTCGGTCACCGAAGCCGCCGACATCTCGGGCTGCAGGTCGTAGGTCGCCACCTTGGGCGAGGGCACGAGCACCCGTTCCTCCCCCGGCAGCTCCTGTTCCTCGCCGCCGTTGAGGAAGAAGGTGACGTGGGCGTACTTCTCGGTCTCGGCGACACGCAGCTGGTGCAGCCCGGCGCGTGAGACGACCTGGCCCAGATGGTCCGTCACCTGCAGTGGTGGGAACAGCGGTTCGGCCAGGCGTTCCAGGGCCTCTGAGTAGCTGCACATCCCGCAGGCTGCAGCGAAGTCTGGCCGGCGCGTGCGCGCGAAGCCGTCGAAGTCCGGGTCGAGCAGCGCCGTCACGATCTGGCGCGCGCGGTCCGCCCGGAAGTTGGCAATGATCAGCCCGTCGCCGTCGGCCATGCCGTCGTAACCGGTGATCACGGCGGGCTCGACGAACTCGTCGCCGACGTCGTCCGCATAGCTCGCGCTCACGGCGTCGATTGCGCTCGTCGCCGGCCGGCCCTGCCCGGAGCCCAACGCGTCGTAGGCCCGCGCGGTCCGCTCCCAGCGCCGGTCCCGATCCATGGCGTAGTAGCGGCCGGCGACCGTCGCGATCCGCACTTCACGGAGATCGTCGAGAGCCGCCTCGAACGTCGGCAGGTTGTCGAGCGCCGAGCGCGGCGGCACGTCGCGGCCGTCGAGGAAGGCGTGGATGCGGACGGGCGCGCCGGCTTCGCTCACGATCCGTGCGATCTCCACGATGTGGTCCTGATGCGAGTGCACGCCGCCCGGCGAGACCAGCCCCATCAGGTGGCAGCGACCGCCGCTCTCGCGCAGCCGTCTGACAAGCGACAGCAGGGCCGGGTTGCGCGCGAGCGAGCCGTCCGCCACGGCAGCATCGATGCGGGGCAGGTCCTGCAGGATCACCCGTCCTGCACCGATGGTCATGTGACCCACCTCGGAGTTGCCCATCTGGCCCTCGGGCAACCCCACGGCAGGACCGGCGGTCGCGAGCAGGCCGTAGGGGCGCGCGGCGCACAGTCGGTCCCACACCGGGGTCTCGGCGAGCGCGATAGCGTTGTGCTCGGTCTCCGCCCGATGGCCCCACCCGTCCAGCACGCAGAGGACGACGGGGCGGTATGAGGTCGTCCCGGCCATGACCGGCTTTCTATCTCTCTCGACCGGAATTGGCTACGACCGCAACCTCAAGTGGCTTGCATGGCGCGACCCGCTAGAGAATACTTCCCTCAGTTGCGGTCGGGATCGCGCATGGCGATGCAACAACGCCGGCGCAAAAATAAACGGTGCGCCTGATAACGCGAAGCCGGCCGCGAGGGAGGCGAGGGCGCGGCCGCGGGCCGTAGCGACCCGCAGGCGTCAGCGCCGCAGCATTAGCTGGCGGGAGACGACGCGATGAAAAAATCACGTTCGACGAAGCTTCTTCCATCCATGACCCGGCGCACGGCCCTGAAGGGCGGCGCCGCGGCCGTTGCGGCAACGGCGCTCGGCGGTTTTCCCACCGTCTGGGCGCAGGACATCGAGGACATCGAGATCCACATGCTGGGCTCTGCGGTGTCGCACATCAAGGAGCTGGAGCTGATGGCCGAAGAGGCGCTCGGCTTCCAGATCCTGCAGACGGTGGTCGATTTCGCCACGCTGGGGCAGCGCGCGGCTACCCAGCCGCGCTCCTTCGACACGGTCGAGCCGGCCTATCAGCAGATCAACGCCATCTGGCCGACCGGGAACTTCCAGGCCGTCGACACCACGAAGCTCGCCTATTGGGATCAGGCGATCGGGCTCTACAAGAAGGAAGGCAAGATCTGGCCCGACGCCTGGTATGGCCAGGGGCAGCACCCGACTCAGGTGCAGTACACCTCCGCCATCGACAGCCGCGATTTCGTCGAGCCGGAGACACAATGGCTCACCATGATACCCACCAACCACAATGCCGACACACTCGGCATCCGCCCCGACCTGATCGGCCGGCCGATCACGTCCTGGTCCGAATTCATCAACCCCGAGTTCGAGGGCCGGGCGGCGCTCCAGAACTTCCCGCAGATCGGCCTCATGGACCTCGCCATGGCGATCGAGGCCCAGGGCATGATGACCTACGGCAACAAGGGCAACATGACCCGGGACGAGATCGATACGACCATCGATTTCCTGATCGAGCTCAAGAAGAAGGGCCACTTCCGCGCGTTCTGGGGAACCTTCAGCGAGTCGGTGAACCTGATGCTCTCCGGCGAGGTCGTGATCCAGTCGATGTGGTCGCCGGCGGTGACCGCAGTCCGCTCCCAGGGCGTGCCCTGCATTTATAGCGATTTGGACGAGGGCTACCGCTCCTGGGGCATCGGCTTCCTGCTGTCGAAGTACGTCGAGGGCAAGAAGCTCGGCGCAGTCTACGACTTCTTCGACTGGTACTATTCGGGGCCGGCCGGCGCCTTCTTCGCGCGCCAGGGCTACTACATGCCGACGCCCGAGCAGACCAGGCAACATTTGCCGGCCGACGAATGGGATTTCTGGTTCGAAGGCAAGCCAGCCGTGAACGAGATCAAGGATCCCTTCGGCAACGTGATGGAGAAGGCGGGCAGCGTGCGCGACGGCGGCTCGTGGAAGAACCGAATGGGCCGGGTCGCCATCTGGAACTCGACGATGGCCGAGAACGCCTATGTCATCCAGCGCTGGAACGAGTTCCTGACGGCATAACGGCAGGCCGTTCGGTTGCGATTGTGAACACTCTTGACCTAGCCGCCCCCGCGATGCCGACGCATCGGCGCATGGCGGGGGCGGCAGCGCGGATGTTCGGAACGCGGGAGGCGCCCGGGCGTCCTGCGTCCGGCTCCGCCGCCTGACGCGGGTTCGCTCACGCGATGAACGCCACCGTTGCCACGCTGACCCCGATCTTCAAGCGTTTCAGTTCCGGGTTGCAGGTCACGCCGCTCAGTGTGGTGCTGTTGCTGTTCCTGGTCGGCCCGGTCATCGTCATCCTGATTTTCAGCTTCTATATTTTCAACGGGTTCTTCATGGAACCCGGCTTCGTTACCGACAACTACGAAGGTATTTTCACTTCGTTCAATACGCTGGAGGCTTATTTGGCCACGTTCAAGATAACGGCCATTACCTGGGCCGTTACTTTGGTATTTGGATTTATACTTAGTTACTATTTCGTCTTCGATATCATCGCGTTCCGCTGGAAGATTTTTCTCTTCCTGCTGAGTGTGGTGCCGTTCTGGACCTCCGGCGTCGTCCGCATGATCTCTTGGATTCCCTTCCTCGGTAAGGAAGGGCTGCTCAACCGCGCGCTGCAGGGCATCGGGGTGATCGACGATCCGCTGGAATTCCTGCTGTTCTCCGAGTTCGCGGTGATCGTCTCCTACGTCCACATGTACACGCTGTTCATAGTGGCGCCGCTCTTCAACGTGATGGCCAAGATCGACCGCTCCCTGCTGGAGGCGGCCCGCGATTCAGGCGCTTCGAGCATACAGATCTTCTTCAACATCATCGTTCCGCTCTGCAAGCCCGGCATCGCGATTGGCACGATCTTCGTGGTCGCACTGGTGATGGGCGATTTCGTCTCGATCCGGGTGCTGAGCGGCGGCCAGGCCGGCACGGTGCTCATGTCCATGCGCAATCAGGTGGACGTGCTGCAATATCCCTTCGCCTGCGCCAGCGCCGTGCTGCTGCTGATCGTGCTGCTGCTGATCGTCGGCGGGATCATGAGCGTGGTGGACGTGAGGAAGCAGCTATGAAGGGCGGGGAGAGGATTCGCCGTGCGCCGGGCTTCATTCCGCGCACGATCTTTTTCTGGTTGTTCATGCTGTTCCTCTACGGCCCGATCGCAGTGATCGCCATTCTCTCCTTCCAGGGTCCGCAGGGGGGGCTCACCTTCCCGATGACCGGGTTCTCGATCCACTGGTTCAAGGACGTGATCGACCCCACCTACATCGGCGATTTCCGTTGGCCCTTCGGACGGTCGGTGATTCTGGCGCTGATCGTGATGGCGCTGACGGTCCTGGTGTCGTTCCTCGCCGGCCTCGCCTACCGCAAGGGCTTCCGGGGCGGCACGGTGCTCTTCTACCTGGTGATCACCTGCCTGGTGGCGCCGTCTTTCCTGGTCAGTCTCGGCATCGGCCTCGGCTTCGCCAACCTGGAGATGCAGACGCAGTGGTGGTCCGGCGGGCTCGGCGCCCACCTGAGCTGGACCATCCCGATCGGGGTGCTGATCATGCTGGCGGTGTTCGCCCGCTTCGACCGCTCGCTCGAAGAAGCGGCGCGCGACCTTGGCGCGACCGAGTGGCAGAACCTGCGCAACGTCGTCATTCCCATCATGGCGCCCGGCATGATTGCGGTCGGTCTCTTCGGCTTCACCCTCTCCTACGACGAGTATCCGCGCACCTCGCTGGTGACCGGGACCGCGAACACACTGCCTGTCGAAATGGTCGCCGTCACCGGCACTGCGGCGACGCCTTCGCTCTACGCGGTCGGCACCATGACCACGGTGTTCTCGCTCGCCGTCATCATCATCAGCTTCGTCGCGATCTACGCCGTGCAGGCGCGCCGCGCCGGCCGCGCCCGATCAGTACAGGCGCAATACGGACTCAAGTCCGACTCATCCGACTAATCTGTCGTCGCAGTGTCCGAGCGGCTGATGGTCACCGGGGCGCCACCGGTCAGCGTCTGGTAGACCACGCAATAGCGCTCGGTCAGCTTGTAGAGCCGGTCGAGGTCCTCCGGCGCGGCGTCGCTTTCCAGTGCAAAGTGCAGGCGGATCGCCCGAAAACCCACCGGCGCGTCGCGGTCGACGCCGAGCGTGCCGCGCACGTCGAGGTCGCCTTCAGCGCTTACCTGCGCGTCCCGGATTTCGATGGAAAGCGCTGTCGCGACCGCTCTCAACGTCACGCCGGCACAGGCGACGAGGGCCTGCAACAGCATGTCGCCGGAGCATGCCTGGAGCCCGGTGCCGCCGCCCGAGGGGTGCAGACCGGCCTCGACCAGCGCCTTGCCGGTGTCGACCGAGCACGCGATCTCCGAATCGTCCACCGCACCTGAGGCCTTGAGCACGATGAGGGCGGAATCGGCGTCCTCGCGGTAGCGCTCCTTGAGCGGTGCCTGCAGTGATCTGAGTTGGTCGGCGTCCATGGCGTTCTTCCTCCCTAACGTCGATATCGGGCGGCGGGGTGGCGTGCCGAGAGCCGTGCCGTGCCGAACAGTTTTTCGCGCAGCGTGCCCGGCGCGTAGTCCGATTGAACGAGCCCGCGCCGGCGCAACTCCGGCACCACGCCCTCGATGAAGTCCGCGAAGGTGCCGGGGGTGACCGCGTAGACGATATTGAAGCCGTCCACGCCCGCCTCGTGCCAGGCCTGAAACCGAGCGGCGATCTGCTCGGGCGTGCCGGTGAGGAACTGGCCGGACGCGCGGGAGCGCACGAGGTCGCGGAAGGTGAGCGACTTGTCCGGCGCCGATTCGATCAGTCCCCGGACCACACCTTGCATGGCGTCGGTCTCGAGGCTCGCGAGCGGCGCGTCGAGGTCGATCGCGCCGAGGTCCACGCCGACGCTGCCGCTCATGTGAGCGAGCCCGCCTTCCACGCTCGACTGTGCCGCGTAGTCCGCCGCCTTGGCCTGGGCCTCGGTCTCCGTTCCGCCCACCACGGGCGTCACGCCCTGGAAGAACAGGATGTCCTCGGGCCGCCGGCCCCGCCGCGCGGCGCGGGCGCGGATGTCCTGCACCACGCCGGTGGACGCCTTGAGGCTCCGCATGGAGGCGAACATGAAGACGCACTCGGCATGGGTGGCGGCGAACTCCCGCCCGCGCTCCGAGGAGCCCGCCTGGAAGAGCAGCGGCGTCCGCTGCGGCGAGGGCTCGGAGAGATGCGGCCCCTCGACCTCGTAGTATGCGCCCGTATGGTCGATGGAGTGGATCTTGGCGGGGTCGGCATAACGGCCGCGCGCGGTGTCGCAGAGCACCGCGTCCTCCTCCCAGCTTCCCTCCCAGAGCTTGTAGGTGACCTCCAGATACTCCTCGGCTCGGGCGTAGCGCTCGTCGTGGGGCGGCAGCCCGCCGAGACCGAGATTGGTGCCCGCGTTGGGCAGATAGGAGGTCACGATGTTCCAGGCGATCCTGCCGCCGGTGATGTGATCCAGCGTCGAGATCTGGCGGGCGAAGGTGAAGGGCGGCACCTGAAGGACAGAGTTCGTAAAGGCGAAGCCCAGGTGCTCGGTCGCCATCGCCATGGCCGGGATCAGCGGCATCGGATCGTTCGCCGGGATCTGCACCGCTTCCACGATCGCGGTCTCCGGCCCGCCGCGATAGAGGTCGTAGGTGCCGATCACGTCGGCGAGGAAGAGCGCGTCGAATCCGCCTCGCTCCAGCAGCCGGGCGAGCTCGATCCAGGGCTCGATCCGGTTGAACTCGCGCTGGCGCGTGTCGTCCCGCACCCAGAGGCCGTGCTGGATGTGGGAGACGCAGTTCATCGAGAACGCGTTGAGGTGGATGCGCTTCTTCATCGGCGTCCGCCTCCGGGGCCGCGAACCAGCATGGCACGCCCGCGCCTGCCGCGAAATGCGCGTGACGTGCCGCCGGGATTGCCCATTCTGTATGGGTGAATTCCTCGATTCGTTGCGGTGACCGGCGGAGGAGGCGATGGCGGAAGATCGTGCGGCAGGCGGGAAAGTCGGCGTGAAAGACAAGGTTGTGCTGGTGACCGGCGCATCGCGTGGCATCGGCGCCTGCTGCGTGCGCGCGCTGCTCGACGGCGGCGCATCCGTCGTCCTGCACTACAACCAGAACCGGGACGCGGCCGAAACGCTGACCGAGGCGGCGCCCGAACGCTGCCACCTGGTGGGGGCCGATCTCACCGACGAGGAGGCGCCCAGGGCGCTTTGGCAGCAGGCCCTCGCCTGGCAGGGCCGGATCGACGTGCTGGTCAACAACGCGGCGGTCTATGAGGCCGAGCCCGCCTTTGCGGACGACGACGCTTGGCCCGGAGCCTGGCGCGCGGTCTGGCAGCGCACGCTGCAGCTAAATCTCCTGGCGCCGGCCGAGCTTGCCACGCGCGCCATCGCCCATTTCCAAGCCCGCGGCGAGGGCGGCATCCTGATCCACCTCTCGAGCCGGGCCGCGCATCGGGGCGAGAAGCCGCTGCTCGGCTCCTACGCGGCGAGCAAGGGCGCCCTCAACGCGCTGAGCCACACCTTCGCCCGCAACCACGGGGGTGACGGCATCCTCTCCTACGCGGTGGCGCCCGGCTGGGTCGGCACCGACATGTCGTGGGACTACATCAACGAGACCGGCGATCGCGGCCCGCTCGGCGAGAACGCGCTCGGCACCCTGATCCCGCCCGAGGAGGTGGCGAACATCGTCACCTTCCTCGCTTCGGGCGCGGCGCGCCATGCCACCGGCACCGTCATCGACATCAACGGGGCTTCGTTTCCGCGGTAGGCGGCACCCGGCCGCCCAAGGCTCCAAAGACAGGGAGGGCAACCATTAGGGCAATCACAAGCACTGCCATGCTGGCCACGATCGGCCTGCTGGCACTTTCAGTGTGCTTGCACGACGACTCGGAGCGTCCCGCGACCGACGAAACGGACGCGGCCACGGAATCTTTCGGCGATATCCGCGGCGCCAACTCGGACGAAATCCTGGACGTGACCGGCGTGGCAGCAATGTCGCCGCCTCAAGTCGAGGGCGGAGGCGTTGTTCAGTCCGCAGGCGCTGGCGTGCCGGGCGTTTCCGACGTTTCCACGACGTTCGACGGCAGCGACCTGACCATCACGGTATCGCGTGACGATGGCGACCCGCTGACGCTGCATACGGAGAGCGACCCCTCCGAGGTTTCCGACCCCTTCGAGTCATTCATAATCGGACATAGTGCTCGGATTGTGGTCGTGTTGGAGATCGGCACCGAGGGCATGTCGGTCGCTCAGGCCGCCGTAACTGCAAACGACGACGAAGCGGCAGAGTATCTGGCGATGGGCTATTGGACGCACATCGCTGGGGATCTGACCGAGCTCAGCGTCACCGGCGTCGAGATCGGGGCGTTCGTCGACAGTCCCGAGCTCTCACCGGAGTCACCGGTGAGCCTGCCTGCCCAGGGAACCGCGTCATATTTCGGCCCTGCAGGCGGCGCCTATAGCGTCGTCCACGGCGCGGACGGGTCGGGTCCTCTGGACTCGGTTGAGATCGGCGAGTTCTCCTCGAGCGTCGAGCTCACGGCCGATTTCGCGGCCGGCACCATCGAAGGCTGCGTGGGGTGCCGCGAAGCGGTCTCGCTGATCGGGGTACTTTAAGACATGGATACCGGTGAGGGCCGTGACGTGTTTACGTCGGATTCCGGCTACTGGATGCATCTCGAAGCCACCGGCTTCCACGCCAATGGCACCTTCGACGACGCGGAGATAAGCCTGCACAACCGGGTCGTTTCGATCGACAGCGCAGAGGGCGCGTAGGGCGGACGGTTCTCGAACATTCCCGAAAGCAACGGCGATCCCCGCTTGGTGGCCGGCACCTTCGGCGCCGAGGCGACCAGCGACGGCGGCAGCGAAGGCGCCTTCATCGGCTCCTTCTTCGGCACGAAGGAGTAGACGCTTCGTCTGATCGCGACGCCCAAGTAGCTCCGGTTGCCCCACAAGATATCGGCGACGCGCTTGATCGGGTGTGAACCAAAGTTTACATTTGACCCGTGCCCGATGCTGTTGAGAGCGCCACGTTCAAGCGCTGGATTCGAGGATTGCGTGATCGAAGGGCCGTTGCACGGATTAACGCGCGGTTGCGAAACCTTTCGCTGGGCAACGTCGGGGATGTGAAGCCAGTGGGCGGCGGGCTGTTCGAAGTGCGGCTGCACCACGGGCCCGGCTACCGCATCTATTTTCTGCGCGAGAGCGCGACGGTGGTCTTGCTCTGCGGCGGCGACAAGGGCAGCCAGCATCGCGACATCGAACGCGCTGAGAGGCTGGCGAGAGAGTGGAGGCAACGATGACCGAAGCGTTCACCAAGTGGGATGTCACCGAGCACCTCCTGAACCGCGAGGACGCGCGCCTCTATCTGGAAGCCTGTGCGGAGGAAGACCCGGGCGATGGCAGTCTAATCCGCGCCGCTCTCAACGACATCGCGCGGGCGGGCAACATGAGCCAGTTGGCCCGAGACGCGGGAATGAGCCGTGAGGGGCTCTACAAAGCGCTCTCCGAGGACGGAAACCCCAGCTTTGCCACTGTGACGCGGATTGCACGAGCGCTTGGGATGCAAGTGCGGATTACGGCGTAGCCGACGCGCCGCCACCTCGCCTTCACCGCCCTCTGCGCTCGTAGACATTCGCTCGCGGCGTGGCGCCGATGCGCCGGGCGATGGCCTTCCACTTCGGGCCGTGGCGGGCTTCGGGACCGGCCAGCGCGTGGGCGATCTCGTGCAGGATCGTGTCCCTGATCTCGGCCTCGCTGGCGTCCAGCGCGTGCGCCCGGCCGACGCGGATCACGCGGTCCTGAAAGTGGCAGTCGCCGAGGCGCCGCTCGGCTTCGAGGAAGGCGAACGTCCACGTGTCGAGACCGTGTTCGTCCATCAAGTCCCGCGCCATCGCGGCGATGCGGGTCAGGCGCTCCGCACCGTTCCTCGGGCGCCCCTTGCCGGTGCCCGTGTCGCTCAAGCCGGCGTAGGGCACGTTCCAGAGGCTGCGGCCCGCACGCACTCTGGCCTGGGTCGGGTTGAGCTTCACGATCTTGCCCTGACGGACGCCTTCGGGGCTCGCGAAGGTCACCCGATCGCACACCCGCCAGCGGGCGCGTGCTGCGTCTTGCGGTGTCAGCATCGTCGCGCGGCGGGCGCGTCCCGAGGGCTTTAGCACCGCCTCCGACACCTTCCAGAGCGTCTCGTCTGCGTCGATCACGGTGGCGAACCGGCGCCGCCCCGGCCGGCGAACGAGGTGCCCGTGGATTGTCCGCCCGCGATGGCTGAAGCGCACGGCGTCGCCGATGGAGAGCGCCTGGTCTTCCCGGTCGTGGGCCACTTATTGTGCCCCCTCATTCCCACGACATCCGGCTCGCGACTCGGCGGCCGGTATACCTAGACTTCTACAAGAAACCGCGACCGTTTGGGCCCCGTGTCGACAAATAAGGAGCCAAGTCAGCCGCTCTCGCCATGCGCGCCGCGGCGCCCGTTTTCCCTAGTTTTTCAATCCTAACCGCCGCATTCGTGCACTGCGTAAGAGCTCAGAGCCCGAAGCCATTCTGCGCATTGACGTATTGACAAGGGAGTTCCGACCGTTACAAGCCCATCCGTCATGTTCAGCGCCCGGTGGATTCGCGAGAACGGCGCCGCGTTCGACGCAGGCCTCGCCCGGCGCGGCGTGGAACCACATGCGGACCGGGTGCTTGCGCTCGACGCACGGCACCGCGCGGCCCAGGCGAAATTTCAAGGAGAGCAGCATACGCGCAACTGGTTGTCGAAGGAGATCGGCGCTGCTCGCGCGCGCGGTGAAGACACCGGGGCCCTTCAAGCCGAAGTCAAGGCAGTAAAGGAAGTAGCCCAGGCGCTGGAGCGGGAGGAGAAGGCGCTCGGCGTTGAGCTCGACGAACTACTCTCGGGCCTCCCAAACCTCCCGGCTGCAGACGTGCCCGACGGCGCCGACGAGAGCGCCAATGTCGAGATCAGGCGCTGGGGCGAGCCGGCGCATGCGGAGGGCAGCGCCCGCCAGCACTTCGAGATCGGCGAGGCGCTCGGGCTCATGGACTTCGAGCGAGCGGCCAAGCTCTCGGGCTCGCGGTTCGTCGTGCTCTCCGGCGCCCTGGCCCGGCTGGAACGCGCGCTCGCCGCCTTCATGCTGGACATGCACACCACCGAGTTCGGTTACACCGAGACCGCGCCGCCGCTGTTGGTGCGCGATGCCGCCGCCTTCGGCACCGGCAATCTGCCAAAGTTCGAGGAGGACCTGTTCCACACAACCGACGGCTTCTGGCTGATCCCGACGGCAGAGATGCCGCTCACCAACCTCGCTGCCGGCGAGATCCTGGAGGAGGACGCGCTGCCGCTCCGCTTCACCGCCTACACCCCCTGCTTCCGGGCCGAGGCGGGCGCTGCCGGCAAGGACACCCGGGGCATGCTCCGCCAGCACCAGTTCTCCAAGGTCGAGCTGGTGAGCGTGACCCGGCCGGAGGACTCGGAGGCCGAGCACGAGCGCATGACCGCCTGCGCCGAGGAGGTGCTGAAGCGCCTCGGCCTCGCCTACCGGGTCGTCGTGCTGTGCAGCGGCGACATGGGCTTCTCCGCCCGCAAGACCTACGACATCGAGGTCTGGCTGCCGGGCCAGGGGCGCTACCGCGAAATCTCGAGCTGCTCCAACTGCTGGGATTTTCAAGCGCGCCGCATGAACGCGCGCTACCGCAAGGCAGGAGAGAGGCAGACCCAGTTCGTCCACACCCTCAACGGCTCGGCGCTCGCGGTCGGCCGCACCCTGGTCGCCGTGCTCGAGACCTATCAAGAGGAGCCGCTGGGACAAAGCGTGACCGTGCCCGAGGCGCTCCGCCCCTATCTCGGCGGCCTGGAGGTGATCGGTTGATGCGCATCCTCGTCTCCAACGACGACGGCATCGACGCGCCCGGCATCAAGGTGCTGGAGCGGATCGCACGCGGCCTCTCCAAGGACGTCTGGGTGGTAGCGCCCGAGACTCAGCAGAGCGCTGCCTCCCATTCGCTCACGCTGCACCGTCCGCTGCGTCTCCGCCGCATTGCCAGGCGCCGCTATGCGGTCAACGGTACGCCCACCGACTGCGTCTTTCTGGCTTTCAACAAGATCCTGGCCGACGGCCCGCCCGACCTGGTGCTCTCCGGCGTCAACGACGGCCCCAACGTCGGTGAGGACGTGACCTATTCCGGCACCATCGCGGCGGCGATGGAGGCAACGCTGTTCGGCGCGCCGGCGGTGGCGTTCAGCCAGGCCTACGGGGACGGCCGCAAGCATCATTGGGCGACCGCAGAGCAATGGGCCGGGCGTCTCCTGCCTATGCTGATCGAGCGTGGATGGCCCAAGCGTGTCCTCATCAACGTGAACTTCCCGGACTTGCCGGCTGCCGACGTGCGCGGGATCAGGGTGGTGCGTCAGGGCTTGCACGCGCTCGACGATACCCTGGAAGAGCGGATCGACCCCCGGGGTAGGCCCTACTACTGGATCGGGGCGCAGTTGCCTGCGGCTGGCAGCGGGCAGCGCGGCACCGACATGAGCGCGCTCGACGAGGGCTACGTCTCGGTCACCCCGCTTCACATGGACCTTACCCACCGGCGAACCCTGACATGGTTGCGGGAGGTCATCGAATGATCGGCTGCACCCGTGAGACTCGACTGGTCGCACCGTTTGCGGGCGGCGCCCTGATGGCGACCGTGCTCTTGGCAATTGGCGCCTGCGCGGGACTTCCCTTCAGCCTGCACGAGGAGACGGCGGCAATGCCCGCCAAGGCCGATGCGGCGCCGGTGGAGGTGGGGCAACACGAACCCGCGCCGGAGGAGAGGATGCCGCCGCCGTTCCAGGCGGCGGTGCCCCAATTGCCTCCGCCGATACCGCGGGAGAAGCCGGCACTCGTGCTCACGGTCGAGTATGGCGACTCCGTCGGAGGCATCGCGCAGCGCTACGGTGTGACGGCGACCGCGATCATCGTGCTCAACGAGTTGAGCCATCCCTACTGGCTGCACACGGGCCAGCAGCTCGCGCTTCCTCGCGCAGACTTTGCCGTCGCCCGCCGCGATGAGCCGCCGGCAGAGGCATCGCGCTTAGCCAATGGCGAACCCGCAATAGCGGTCGCCGAGATCGAGGCCGAGCCAGCGACGCCGGCCCGCCTGGAGCCCGAAGAACACGCGCATGCGGAGGCTGCTGCGCCCGCTCCGCGGACCCGCGCGACGCTCGCTCCGCGAGTCGAAGCGGAGTCCGCGCCGCCGATCAGGATGGAGCCCGACGAGCCCGCACCGCTGATCCGGTTGGAGCCTGAGGCACCCGAGCCGCCGCGTTCCCCCGGTCCGCGTGTGGCGCGGGCGGAGCCGGAGGCGACGCCATCCCGACCCACACTCTACGCGCTGGCACGACAGCCGGATGCGGGCCGCGTGCCGCTGCCGCCCACGCGCAACACCTTCCTCTGGCCGGTCGAGGGCCGCGTGATCTCCGGCTTCGGCGCCAAGCCCGGCGGCAAGCACAATGACGGGATCAACATCGCAGCCCCGGTCGGCAGCGACGTCCGTGCCTCACAGAGCGGTGTGGTGGCTTACGCCGGCAACGAGCTCAGGGGCTACGGCAACCTCGTGCTGATCCGTCACAACGATGGCTGGATGACGGCCTACGCCCACAACGACTCGCTCCTGGTGGGAAAAGGGGACTTGGTGCGGCGCGGCCAGGTGATCTCTCGCTCAGGCAGGTCGGGCGGCGTCTCGAACCCGCAGGCCCATTTCGAGATCAGGCGCGACGGCGAGCCGCAGGACCCGCTGCGCCTGCTCACCCGCAAGTAGGAGAGGTCAGGCCGAGCGCTTGTCGGCCGGGGCGAGCTCGACCCCGAGCCGCCCGGCGAGGTCCTGCACGAACTGCCAGGCCACCCGGCCCGAGCGGGCGCCCCGGGTCATGCTCCACTCGATGGCTTCGGCGTGCAGGGTCTCGCGCTCGACGGCGAGGCCGAAGTGATCCGCATAGCCGTCGACCATGGCGAAGAACGTCGCCTGGTCGCAGGGATGGAAGCCGAGCCAGAGCCCGAAGCGGTCCGAGAGCGAGACAGATTCCTCCACCGCCTCGCCGGGGTGGATCGCGGTCGAGCGCTCGTTGTCGATCATGTCGCGCGGCATCAGATGGCGGCGGTTCGAGGTGGCGTAGAAGAGCACGTTGTCGGGCCGCCCGCTGATCCCGCCCTCGAGTGCCGCCTTGAGCGATTTGTAGGTCGTGTCCTCGGACTCGAAGGAGAGGTCGTCGCAGAAGAGCAGGCACTGGTGGTCGCAGCCGCGCAGGCGCCCGAGCAGGAGCGGCAGAGAGGAAATTTCCTCCCGGTGAATCTCGATCAGCTTGAGGCCGCCCGCAGCGTCGGCCGCCACCACGCCGTGCACCGCCTTGATCAGCGAGCTCTTGCCCATGCCCCGTGCACCCCATAGCAGGGCATTGTTGGCGGGAAGGCCCCGGGCGAAGCGCCGCGTGTTGTCGAGCAGGATGTCGCGGACGCGGTCGATACCCTTGAGCAGCGATAGCTCCAGCCGGTTGATCCGGGGCACGGCCTCCAGGCGAGCGCCATCGGCATGCCAGACGAAGCCCTCCGCAGCATCGAGGCCCGCGTCCTCTACGTCTGCCGGCGAGAGGCGCTCCAGCGCTTCCGCGACCCGCTTGAGCAGGGGCGACAACTCCGAGTCCGACATGGGTGTTCCGGCCGGTTGAAAGGCGCGCGGACCCTAGCCCGGACCTCCGACTAATGTCACGGACTGCGTCGGGGCGCCCATGCCTCGGGCCCAACGAAGATGCGGGTAATCTCCACGGCCTCGGCGAGGCCGACGCGCTCCACCTCGACGCCGGGCGGGAAGGCGCCCTTGAGCCGGCTCGGCAGCGCGGGGTCGAGCAGGACAAAGACGCCGCGATCGTCCGCCCGCCGCACCAGCCGGCCGTAGGCCTGCCGGAGCCGCCCGCGCGTGAGCCGGTCGTCGTAGCGCCCGCCCCCAAAAACCCGGCGGCGGGCCTTGTGCAGGATGTCGGGCCGGGGCCACGGCACCCGGTCGAAGACGATGAGCCTGAGGCTCCGCCCGGGCACGTCGATGCCGTCCCGCATCGCATCGGTGCCGAGCAGGCATGCGTCGGTCTCGGTGCGGAAGATGTCGACCAGCGTGGTCGGGTCGAGCGGGTCCACGTGCTGGGCCCAGAGCTGTAGGCCGGCTTCGTCCAGCGCGCCGGCGATGCGCTCGTGCACCCCGCGCAGCCGCGCGATCGCGGTGAAGAGACCCAAAGCGCCGCCACCGGCGGCGGTGAAGAGCGCGCGGTAGGCCGCCGCCACCCGGTCGGGCGCGCCCCGCCTCACGTCGGTCACCACCAGCACGCGGGTCTGCGCGCCGTAATCGAAGGGGGAGGGGAGGGCGGCGCGGATCGCCGGCGCCTTCAGGTGGCGCCCGCCCGTCGTCGCCTCGGCTGCGGCCCAGTCGTGCTCCGGATCGCCGCTGCCGTCCCGCAGCGTCGCCGAGGTGATGAGCGCGCCGTGGGAGCGGCCCATGACGAACCCGGAGAAGGGGATCGTCGGGTCGACGTGGTGGCGGTGCATGCCGACATCGACGTCGCGCCCGTCGATGCGGGAGATCGCGAACCAGTCGACGAAGCCCGCAGGGTCGGCGGCGACATCGTCGTCCTGCGACAGATCCTCGTCGGCGACCGGCGCGGCCGTCATGTCCGTGAGCATGGCGCGCCAGGAGTCGAGCTGCTCGCCCACCCTGCGCTCGATGCCGCGCACCACGGCCTCGATGCGTTGGCGCTCGGCGGTCTCCAGGCTCTCGGCCTCCGCGTCGAGATGCGCCGCGAGCTGAGCCGCGAGCCGCACGAGCGGCCGGGCGATCCCGGCCAGCGCCGTCTCCAGGGCTGACGCGGCCTCCGCAATGCCGGGAATGAGCGGGTGCACCGGCGCTTCGATGCTATAGCCGCTGCGGGGCTCCGGTGCGCGCGCCATGACCTGGCTCCGCACCAGCGCGAGGAAGCGCTCGCACGCGCCCTGCGCCGAGCCGCCCGCGAGCCGCTGGTGCCAGTCGGTACCGGGAAGCGCGTGCGCTGCCTTCAATGCGTCGTCGAGGGCCTCGCGCGCGGCCTCGCGGTCCGCAATCAGGTCTTCGATCCTGCTGCGCAGGCCGCGCGCGCGGCCGGCATCGCCGCGCCCCCGCGATTCCGGCCCCAGCAGCCAGCGTCTCAGCTCGAGCGCCTCTTTGCCGGAGAGGTGGGCGGAGAAGGCGCTGTCCGCCGCATCGAAGAGGTGGTGGCCCTCGTCGAGCACGTAGCGGGTCGGCACGCCGCGTTCGTCGCCGGTGCCGAAGGCCGCGCGCGCCGCCTGCACCATGAGCAGCGCGTGGTTGGCAATCACCATGTCGGCCCGCCGCGCCTTGCGCTGGCTCTTCTCGATGAAGCAGCGGCGGTAGTGGGTGCAGGCGCTGTGGATGCACTCGCCCCGGCGGTCCGCGAGGCCGAGGGTGCGGCCGTAGCCGAGCAGGTCGGCGAGCCAGGCCGGCAGGTCGCCGCCGGTGATGTCGCCGTCCCGCGTCGCGGCCGCCCAGCGCGCCATGAGGCCAAGCGCGATGCGGTCCCCCGTCACCAGCGCGCTGCGGCTCAGTGCCTCCTCCATGTTGAGCAGGCAGAGGTAGTTCTCGCGCCCCTTGCGCAGCACCACCTTCTCCGCCTTGACCTTGGGCTCCGGGTAGAGCCGGTCGAGCTCCTGGTCGATCTGGCGCTGGAGGTTGCGAGTGAAGGTGGAGAGCCAGACCGTGCCCTCGTTGCGCTCGGCCCAGAGGCTCGCCGGCGCGATGTAGCCGAGCGTCTTGCCGACTCCGGTGCCGGCCTCCGCCAGCACCACGTGGGGCTCCTCCTCCGCCTCGATGGGGTCGAAGGCGGCGCAGGCGGCCGATGCGTAGTCCGCCTGCTCGGGCCTAGGCTCCGCGCCCTCGCCCAGCAGGAGCGCGAGGCGCTGCCGTGCCGCCGCCGTCGCCACCGGGTCGTGTCCCGGCGCCGGTGGCGGCGCGCTCTCCTGCCACTCCTTGAGCCGGGTCCAGACCGCGAGCGCGCCCCCGTCGCCGACACGGCCCGCACCCGGCGCCGTGCGGCCGCCGGCTGCCAGCGCAGCCACCACCGCATCGCCCCAGAGCCAGCCCGCGCGGGCCATCGTGCGCGCGATGGCGGGTGCCTCGTCCGCGCCCGCAAGCTCCGGCGCTGTGAGCGTGGTGAGGAGGCGTTCGGCCGCCTTGAGCAGGGTCGCCGCCTCATCCTCGATGCTCGCGGGCAGCGGCAGATCGAGCGCCCGCGCGAGCCCCCGCACCGTCGGCACGGCCTGGTGCGCTGGATGCACGAAGGCGAAGAGCTCCAACACATCCAGTGCCGCCAGCGTGTGCAGGCCGAGCCGTCGCGATGTCGCCTTGGCGTGGCAGACGTATGGCGGGCGGCCATCGGCAGCCAGGCGCTCGGCCGCCGCGCCGTGCGATAGCCGCGAGAGCGCGCCGTGCTCGTCCAGCCAGGCCGCGTGACGCGGCGCCACCGCGAGCACGGGCGCGCGCGGCAGCAGCGGCGGCCTCGGCGGCGGTGGGGCGGGCTCGGGAGACTCGAGGGTGGCGGGCATCGGGCGGGAGTATAGCGGTTGACGCGCCCCGGCGGCCCGGCGCATGTTCCGTCGGCCTTCGGACCCGGACGATGAACGACACGTCACACGACCTGCGGGCGGTCGCCCAGAACGCCAAGGCTTGGCCTTTCAAGGAGGCCGCGGCGCTCCTGAAGCGCATCGGCGGTGAGACGCCGGCGAAGGGCTATGCGCTGTTCGAGACCGGGTACGGTCCCTCCGGTCTGCCCCACATCGGCACCTTCGCCGAGGTCGCGCGCACGACCATGGTGCGCCACGCCTTCGCGACGCTGAGCGACATCCCGACGCGCCTCGTGACCTTCTCGGACGACATGGATGGGCTGCGCAAGGTGCCGGACAACATCCCCGAACGCGCGATGGTCGAGGAGCATCTCGGCAAGCCGCTCACCCAGATCCCCGACCCCTTCGGCACGCACGAGAGCTTCGGGGCCCACAACAACGCGCATCTGCGCGCCTTCCTCGACGACTTCGGCTTCGACTACACCTTCAAGAGTTCGAGCGAGGCCTATCGCTCGGGCGAGTTCGACGGCGCGCTCATGGACGTGCTGCGCCACTACGACGAGATCATGCGGATCATCCTGCCGACCCTGGGGGCGGAAAGGCAGGCGACCTACAGCCCCTTTCTGCCGCTCTGCCCGAAGACCGGCCGCGTGCTGCAGGTACCGATCACGGCCCGCGACGAAGACGCGGGCACCGTGAGCTACGTCGACGAGGACGGCGATATCATGACCGTCCCGGTCACGGGCGGCAGCTGCAAGCTACAATGGAAGGCCGACTGGGCGATGCGCTGGCACGCGCTCGGCGTCGACTACGAGATGGCGGGGAAGGACCTGATCAGCTCCGTCGAGCTCTCGGGCAGGATCTGCCGCGCGCTCGGGTCGACGCCGCCCGCCGGCTTCATCTACGAGCTCTTCCTCGACGAGAACGGCGAGAAGATCTCGAAGTCGCGCGGCAACGGGCTCACCATCGAGGAATGGCTCACCTACGGGCCGCGCGATTCGCTCTCGCTCTACATGTACAACGCGCCGAGGCGGGCCAAGCGGCTCTACTTCGACGTGATTCCGCGCCATGTGGACGACCACCTGACGCATCTTGCGAAGTACTCGGAGCAGGAACCGGCCGATCGGCTCGAGAGCCCGGCGTGGCACATTCACGCCGGCCATCCGCCCGCGCCCGAGAGCGGCTTGAGCTACGGCATCCTTCTGAACCTCGCCAGCGTCTGCAACACCGAGGACCCGGCAGTGCTCTGGGGCTTCATCACCCGCTACGTGCCCGCGGCCTCGCCCGAGACCGCGCCCATCCTCGACGCGCTGGTCGGCCACGCCATCGCCTACTACCGCGACATGGTGAAGCCGACGAAGGCCTATCGCGCGCCACTGTCGGAGGAGCGGGCGGCGCTCGACGAACTACGTGCCGTGCTCGCCGCGCTGCCGGCGGATGCGAGCGCCGAGGAGATCCAGACGGAGGTCTACGAGGTCGGCAAGCGCCACCCGTTCGAGTCTCTGCGAGACTGGTTCAGGGCGCTCTACGAGATCCTGCTGGGCCAGAGCCAGGGCCCGCGCATGGGCTCGTTCATCGTGCTCTACGGGCTGGCGGAGACGGTCGCACTGATCGACCGTGCGCTGGCCGGCGAGGACCTGGCGGCGTAACAGGGTCGCTTCCGCCGCGACGTCCCGCCGTCCGCCGCTGCCTCCGCCCTGCGGCGCAAATGATCCGAACGAGAGCGCGTACGGCAGGCCGACCTCTTTGCAAGCCTGTGTATTGAATGAAACAGTGCAACAGTTATTCGCTCCGATTGTTCTTTGAATAAGTCAACTGTTTCAAATGTGTATATGTCATGGATCAGGTGTGACGAAGTTAAGTGAGTAATATTAGGTAAATTATTTCATCCTTAACTTGACAATTATTGTAGAGCTATGATTGCGTGATAGTCATGGCCAGGGCCATGACGGGATCGGCAATTGTTTCTGCGCTGGAACGCGCAGACGAAGAGGCGTGGCCGTATCGCCACTGGCTGCTTCACGACGTGTTCGATTCTGACACGCTCGCGGGCCTCAAGGCATGGCCGCACGCGGCGCCCAGGGTCCGATACGCCCTCGGCCGGCGGGAAGAGAACAACCCGACTCGGCGCTACGTAAATGCCGACGCGATCGCGCGAATCGGGCCCGCCAAAGCGCTCGCCGAAGCGTTTCAGGACACCCGTGTCGTCTCCGCCATGGAGGCACGGTGCGGCGCCAGTCTCGCCGGTACCAGTCTCCGGATCGAGTACGCCCAGGACATGGCGGGGTTTTGGCTTGAGCCGCACACCGATATAGGCGTCAAGGCCTTCACCATGTTCGTCTACCTGGACGACGGCGATGAGGAGCATGATTGGGGAACGGACCTTTATTCCGACACGAACACGCCCGCGAAGAGGCTCCGCTTCGCCGATAACGCGGGCATGATCCTCATCCCCGGTGCGGACACGTGGCACGGTTTTTTGCCGCGAGAGATCGACGGCGTGCGTCGCTCACTGATCGTCAACTTCGTCACGAGCGAGTGGCGCAGCCGTCACGAGTGTGCCTATCCCGACACGCCCGTCGGCTAAGCGGGTTTGGGCTCTCACCACCGGCGAAGCCGGCATGGTCTCTCAGGCGGAGGGCCTGGCCGAGGTGCTCGGCTGGCCTTTCGAGAGCATCGTCGTCCGGCCGCGCCGGCCCTGGCTCTGGCTGCCGGCACATCGGCAGCCGTCGGGTCTCCTGCGCCGCGGGTCGGAAGAGAGACTGCCGCAACTCTGGCCCGATCTGCTGATCAGCTGCGGCAGGCGCAGCGCCCCGGTTTCGGCTGCGGTCAGGCGCGCTGCAGGCGGTCGAACCTTCGCCGTCCACATCCAGAATCCGCGAATACCCCTCCGCTGTTTCGACCTGATCGTTCCGCTGGGGCACGACGGGCTCACCGGCGCGAACGTGGTGCCATCGCGGGCCGCGCTGCACCCTATAACCCCGGAGAAGCTCGCGACCGCGGGGGCGGAGTGGCGGGGCCGGCTCGGCAACCTGACTGCCGCAGTCCTGCTCGGCGGACCGACACGCTCGTACCGCTTCACGCGGCGGACGGTCGACGGGCTGGCGCGTGGCCTCGCTGGTCTCAACGGACCCATCGCCGTGACGGCGTCGAGGCGGACGGAGCCAGGCGTCGTCGATGCGCTCAAGTCCCGTTTGCCGCGGGCATGGTTCTGGGACGGGGCCGGTCTCAACCCTTACCTCGGCATGCTGGCGCTGGCCCGCCACATCGTGGTCACGGAGGACTCGGTCTCGATGATCAGCGAGGCGATTTCCACGGGAAAACCCGTGTATCTGGCCAGAATGGCAGGCGGCAGCCGCCGGTTGGCCCGCTTCCATGCCGCTCTCAGGGAACACGGCATCGTGCGCCCCTTCGACGGCCGGCTGGCCCGATGGCGCTACGAGCCGGTCAACGAGACGCCGCGTATCGCTGCCGAGGTGCAACGGCGGATGGACGCCGCTTCGGCTGCCGCGCCGCCGCCGTAAGGAGTTGGCGGGATATGCCTCTCTCGCAGGGTATGGGAAGGTCTGCTAGTGTCCCGCCGACTCTTGTGCACGGCGAATTCCGGGAGAGGAGGGCAGTCGATGACCGAAGAGAACCGCGAGGCCAAAGGCGCTGGGCGCACCCGTCGCGATATCCTGAAAGCCGGTGCGGCCGGCGCCGTGGGCACGGCCGCGCTCAGTGCAGGCTTCCCCTCCATCGTCCGCGCTGCGGACACGGTGCGGATCGGCTACGTCAGCCCCAGGACCGGCCCGCTCGCGCCCTTCGCCGTTTCCGACGAGTTCAACGTCGCCACGGTGCTGGAGGCCATCGGCGGCACGGTTGAATCCGCCAGCGGGAGCCTCAATGTCGAGATCATCGTCAAGGACAGCCAGTCGAACCCGAACCGTGCGGCCGAGGTGGCGAGCGAGCTGATCCTCTCCGACGAGGTGCACCTGCTCTGCGGCGGCAACACGCCGGAGACCACGAATCCGGTCGCCGATCAGGCCGAGATCAACGAGGTCCCTTGCGTCACCACGCTCTGCCCGTGGCAGCCCTACTTCTTCGGCCGCGGCGGCAATCCGGCGGAGGGCTTCCAGTGGACCTACCACTATTTCTGGGGGCTGGAGGACATAATCGCGGTCTTCCTCAACCTCTGGGCCAAGATCGAGACCAACAAGATGGTCGGCGGGCTCTACCCCAACGACGGCGACGGCAACGCCTGGGGCGATCCCGAGCTGGGCTTCCCCAAGCCGCTTGCCGCCGCCGGCTACACCCTGATCGATCCAGGCCGCTACCAGAACCTGACAGACGATTTCTCGGCCCACATTTCCGAGTTCAAGGAGAACGGCGTCGAGATCGTCACCGGTGTCGTGCTGCCGCCGGACTTCACCACATTCTGGACTCAGGCCGCGCAGCAGGGCTTCAGGCCCAAGGCGGCGACCGTGGGCAAGGCACTGCTCTTCCCTGAGGCGATCGGAGCACTGGGCGAGGCCGGGCACAACATGAGCTCCGAGATCTGGTGGAGCCCCTCGCACCCCTTCACCTCGAGCATCACCGGCCAGACCTGCGGCGAGCTTGCGGCCGCCTTCACCGCCGCCACGGGCAAGCAGTGGAGCCAGCCGGTGGGCTACGGCCACTCGATCTTCGAGGTGGCGCTGGACGTCGTGAGCCGGGCCGAGGACATCAACGACACCGAGGCCATGCTGGCCTCCATCGTCTCCACCGACATCTCGACGATTGCAGGGCCGGTCTCGTGGGGCTCGGGCCCGGTGAAGAACGTCGCCAAGATGCCGCTGGTGGGCGGCCAGTGGCGGCGCACGCCGGACGGCCCCTTCGACTATGACCTCACCATCACGTCGAACGAGACCGCGCCGGACGTTCCCACCAACGCCGAAATGGAGCTCATCGGCTATTAGGCGAGACCTGCGGAGGGCGCCCCCGGCGCCGCTCCGCAGGCGCGTGCCGGCATGGCGGCGCTGATCGCGCTGGAGGGCGTCTCCAAGAGCTTCGGCTCGGTCAGGGCGACCGACCAGTTCAGCATGGAGCTCGGGGACGGCGAGGCGCTCGGCGTCATCGGCCCGAACGGCGCCGGCAAGAGCACGATGTTCAACATCATCACCGGCGCGGTGCGGCCCAACGAAGGGCGCGTGCTCTTCGCCGGCCGCGACATCACGCGGACACCGGCGCACGAGCGCTGCCGCATGGGGATCGGGCGCTCCTACCAGATCCCCCATCCCTTCGCGAACATGACCGTGTTCGAGAACCTGCTGGTGGGCGCGGCCTTCGGCGGCAGCCGCTCGGAGGCCGCGTGCTATGAGGAGTGTTACGAGATCCTCGGGCGCACCGGGCTTCTGGAGAAGGCGAACGCGCTCGCCGGCGCGCTCACCCTGCTGGAGCGCAAGCGGCTGGAGATGGCGCGCGCGCTCGCGACCCGGCCGCGCGTACTGCTGCTGGACGAGATCGCGGGCGGGCTGACGGAACACGAGTGCGTCGCGCTGGTGGACACCATCAAAGCGATCCACCGCACCGGCGTTTCCATCGTCTGGATCGAGCACGTGGTGCACGCGCTGCTCTCGGTGGTGAGCCGCCTGATCGTCATCAACTTCGGCCAGAAGCTCGCCGAGGGTGACCCGCAGCAGGTGATGGCGAGCGCCGAGGTGCAGGAGGTCTACATGGGGATCAGCGCCGAATGAGCGCGGTGCCAGAGGCGATGCTTGCGACCCACGACCTCACTGCGTCCTATGGCGATTTCCAGGCGCTGTTCGGGATTGACGTGCACGTAGGCCGGGGCGAGACCGTCGCGATCATCGGCGCCAATGGTGCGGGGAAGTCGACCTTCTTGAGGAGCGTCGTCGGGCAGCTGCCGTCGGCGCGCGAGCAAGTGACGTTCGAAGGCGAACCCATCGGCCACCTGCCCGCCCACGAGATCGTGCGCCGCGGCGCGGCACTGGTGCCCGAGGGGCGGCTGCTCTTCCCGTCGCTCTCGGTCGAGGAGAACCTGCGTCTCGGCGCTTACGGCAAGCGTGCGGGGCCGTGGCGGATCGAGCGCGTGCACGAGCTCTTCCCGGTCCTGCGGGAGCGCCGCGCGACGCCCGGCACCGCGCTCAGCGGCGGCGAGCAGCAGATGTGCGCCATCGGCCGCGCGCTGATGAGCAACCCAACGCTTCTGCTCTGCGACGAGCTCAGCTTGGGCCTCGCACCGGTCATCATCCGGCAGATCTACGCCGTGCTGCCCGTAATCGTCTCGGAGGGCACCACCATCGTCGTGGTCGAGCAGGACATCAACCAGGCGCTTGCCGTCGCCGACCGCGTGTACTGCTTCCAGGAGGGCCGCGTCTCGCTCCAGGGCAGGCCGGACGAGCTCTCCCGCGAAGACGTCGCCACGGCCTACTTCGGGGTCTAGCGCGGTGGAACCGATGTGCACGCGGATCCGGTTCCGGTGATGGCGTTGGGCCCGCTAATCCCAAGCATCGTCATGCCCGGACTTGATCCGGGCATCCACGCGGGTGCGGCAGCCTCCACGGCACCCTTCCAACGGAGTCGGGGCATATACTTGGATGGCCGGGTCAAGCCCGGCCATGACGAATTGGGGATTCGGGGGCAGGGGTGCGCTCTTCCTGCCCGTGCCCCGCTGTTCACGACCCGCGCGCCTGCGCGAGCGGTCTGAGCCTGAGATGGAGTGGCTCGACGCCATCATCCAGGGCGTGCTGCTGGGCGGGCTCTACGCGCTGTTCGCGACCGGGCTCTCGCTGATCTTCGGCGTGATGCGGCTGGTCAACATCGCCCATGGCGATCTGATCGTGCTCTCCGCCTTTCTCGGCCTCGCCATGTTCAACGGCACCGGCGTTCACCCGCTCATCAGCCTGGTCGTCATCGTACCGGTGATGGCGGGGATCGGCTACGCGCTCCAGCGCGGCATCCTCAACCTCACGCTGGGTCGAGACATCCTGCCGCCGCTGCTGGTGACGTTCGGCCTCTCCATCATCATCCAGAACGTCCTGCTGGAGGTGTTCTCCGCCGACACGCAGCGACTCAAGGCCGGCGCGCTGGAGACCGCGAGCATCGCTATCGGCGAGCAGATCGCCATCGGCTGGTTCCCGCTCATCGTCTTCCTTTCGGCGGTCGGAGTGATCGCGATCCTGCAGCTCGTGCTTTTCCGCACTCGGCTGGGGACTGCCTTTCGCGCGACCTCCGACGACCACGAGACCGCGGCGCTGATGGGCATCGACAACCGCCACGTCTTTGCGCTCGCCATGGCGCTGGCACTCGCGGTGGTCGCGCTCGCCGGCACCTTCATGGCGATCCGCACCAACTTCTCGCCCGCTATCGGGCCGGCGCGGCTGCTCTACGCCTTCGAGGCGGTGATCATCGGCGGGCTGGGGAGCCTCTGGGGCACGCTTGCCGGCGGCGTGATTCTGGGCGTCGCCCAGGCCATCGGCGCCAAGTTCCACCCCGGCGGACAGATCCTCGCGGGCCACGTCGCGTTCCTGATCGTGCTCGTGCTCCGGCCCAACGGGCTCTTCCCGCGCACGAGGGACCGGTGAGCGAGGGCGCCGCCGGCTACAGGGTCGCGCGCGGCACCCGCGCAAGCCGCTACGGCGCGCTGGTCGCGATCCTGGGGCTCGCGGTCCTGATCTCGCTCCCCTTCTGGGGCGGGCGCGCGGACATGCGAACCATCGTGGAGATCGCCTATTACCTCGCGCTCGCGCAGCTCTGGAACCTGCTCGCGGGCTACGCCGGGCTGGTTTCGGTCGGCCAGCAGGCGTTTCTCGGGCTCGGCGGCTACGCGCTCTTCGTGTTCGCGATGAATGCAGGCGTCCACCCTATCGCGGCGATCCCGCTCGCGGGCATCGCGGCCGCGCTCTTCGCTGTGCCGACGGCGTTCATCGTCTTCCGCCTGCGGGGCGCCTACTTCGCCATCGGCACCTGGGTCGTGGCCGAGGTGTACATGCTCTCCTTCGCGCAGATTTCCGCGCTCGGCGGTGGCTCCGGCATAAGCCTGCCGGCAGCGGTGGTGAAGGGCATCGCTGCCGGCCGCATGTGGCGGGAGACCACGATCTATTGGACCGGGCTCGCCATTGCCGTCGGCGCCATCGCGCTGGTCTACCTGTTGCTGCGCTCGCGCCACGGCCTCGCGCTGACCGCGATCCGCGACTCGGAGGAGGCGTCGGGCAGCCTCGGCGTCGACAATTTCCGCACCAAGATCTGGGTCTATATCGTCGCCGCCTTCGGCACCGGGATGGTGGGCGCGCTTGTGTTTCTCACCAAGCTCCGCATCTCACCGGAGGCCGGCTTCAACGTGATCGACTGGACCGCCAACGTCATCTTCATCGTGGTGATCGGCGGTATCGGCACCATCGAAGGGCCGATCATCGGGGTCATCATCTTCTTCGTGCTGCGCGAGCTGCTGGCGGACTTCGGCAGCTGGTATCTGATCGTGCTCGGCGGAATTGCGGTGCTGATGATGCTGCGGGCGCCGCAGGGCGTCTGGGGCCTGATCGCCGAGCGCTTCGATATCCGCTTCTTCCCGGTGCAGCGGCGCCTCATGTTCGATCCCGCCTCCTTCAGCTTCGTCGCGGACTCCCGGAGGGAGATCGACCGCAACCCGTGATCTTCGAGAGGGAGCGAGGCTTTCGGGCTTCGCCTACTTCACGGCGCCGAGCGCGAGGCCGCGGATCATGTGCCGCTGAATCAGGAACACCACGATCAACATCGGCACGAGCTGGATCACCACCGCTGCCGAGAGCGGCCCCCAGAGCACGTTGTAGAGGTCGATCATCTTGGCGATCTGTACCGGGATCGTGACCGCCTTGTAGCTCGTGAGATAGAGCGCGAAGAGGAACTCGTTCCACGCGAAGACGAAGGTGAAGACCGCGGTGACCGCGATGCCCGAGGTCGCCATCGGCAGCATGATGCGCCAGATGATCGAGAACCAGCCGAGGCCGTCCAGCCGCGCCGCCTCTTCCACCTCGCGCGGCAGGTCGAGCAGGAAGCCGCGCAGCAGCCACACCGCGAACGGCAGGCCGTAGGCCACATAGACGATGATCATGCCGAGGTGGCTGTCGGTGAGTCCGGTCCATTGCGCCATCAGGAAGTAAGGCAGCGCGATCACCACGCCCGGCATGAAGCGGAGCGAGAGGATCAGCAGCGACATGCCGTCGGCGCCCCGCATCTTCATCCGCGCCAGTGCGTAGGCCGAGATCAGCGCCAGGAACATCGTGATGATGGTGGAGACGATGACGATGATCCCGCTGTTGAGGATGGCCTGAGCGAAATCGAAGCGCTCGAACGTCGTGTGGTAGTGCTCCAGCGTGGGATCGAAGGCGAATCGCGGCTTCGGGGCGTTGATCACATTCGTGGGCTTCACCGAGGTCATCGCGATCCAGTAGAGCGGCGCGAGATAGACCGCGACCACCACGACGGCGCCGACATCCAGGAATCGTCTGAGCGGCGTGCGCATCAGGCGCTCACCTTCTGTCGCGTCGCCTTCTCCTGGCGGTGCAGGACGCGCAGGAAGCTGATCACCACGATGTTGATGGCGATCACCATCAGCACGCCGTAGGCCGCCATGACGCCGAGCCGGCCGGCGTGAAAGATCGAGTAGATGTTCATGCTGGCGAGCAGCGTGGACGAGCCGGGCCCGCCCCGCGTGATGATGAGGATCACATCGAAGATGCGGATCTCATCGACCAGCCTCAGCAGCAGCACAACCGTCACCACCGGCCAGATCAGCGGCAGCACGATGCGGCGCAGATAGGTGAGGCCGCGCACCCGGTCGAGCCGGGCCGCCTCGACCACCTCCGGCGAGATTCCCTGCATGCCGGCGAGCAGGATGAGCGTGACGAAGGGCGTCCACTGCCAGATGTCGACGATCATCACCGAGAGCAGCGCCGTGTCGGGATGGGTGTGCCATAGGCTCTTCTCCAGGCCCACGCCCTGCAGCAGATAGTTGAGCAGGCCGCCGATGGGCTCGAACATCGCCCGCCAGGAGAGCCCGAGCGCCACCGGCGTGATGAACACCGGGATCACGATGAGGGTTCTCAGGATGCCGATGCCACGCATGGTCGTGTCGAGCAGCATGGCGAGGAAGAGGCCGAGGATGAGCTGCACCGGCACCGTGATCGCGCACCAGATGCCCGCAAGCCGGAGCGTCTTCCAGAACGTGTCGTCGTTGAAGAAGAGGAACTCGAAGTTGCGCGGGCCGACCCAGCGCGCCGCCAACGGGTTGAACAGGTTGTCGCTGCGGAACGCCGTGGCCACGGTCCACCCTAAGGGGTAGACCGCGAGCCCGATCAGAATGAGGAGAGTCGGAAGGACGAGAAGGTACGCGATCCGATTCTCGCTCATGTGGATAAAAGGCTGGCGGCGCACCCTGCGGGTGCCCGCCAGCCCTGGCTCAGCCATGCAGCGAACGCTTAGTCGTAGTAGCCGTTATCCGCCATGATCTGGCGCTGCGCTGCGTCGATGTCTACGAGCGCCTCTTCCATGCCCTTCTCGCCCGCGATCACCGCTGCGACATCGTTGCCGAGCGTGTCGGCGAGCGTGAAGGTCGGCGGCACCCAGACGAAGCCCGGCGTGCAGATCGGGATCGACTTGGCGAGTGCGTCGAAGTAGGGCTGCTTGTCCGCGTACTTGTTCAGCAGCGAAGTCCGCGCCGGCTGCCCGGCCGCGTTGACGAAGTCCTCGCCAATGCGGGTGTCGACATAATCGCCCGAGCTCATGTGCTTGACCCACTCGAACGCGGCCCGCTGGTCGTCCCCGAAGCTGTTGACGTAGAAGCCGAAGCCGCCCATCAGCGGTTCCTGCTTGCTCTCCGGCGTCTCGCCTCCGGGCACGACGTCCGAGCGGAAGTGCGCGTGGTGATCCGTAAAGTTCGGATCCTGCAGCACCGAGGTGCCCCACTCCATCGGCGCGAACACGGCCGAGCCCTTGGCGAGCACCGAGTTCGCCTCCTCGTCCGTCGCGTTCATCGTGATCGGGTGGCGATACTCCATCAGCCTGAGCAGAACCTCGAACGACTTGTGGCCGATCTCGGTGTTGAACTGCGGCTCCCAGTTCTCGTCGAACCAGACACCGCCATAGGAGCGAATGACCTGGTAAAGCTCGAGACCGGCAAAGAGGCCGCGGCGCCCGGTGGTGACGAAGCCGTAGATGTCGTTGTCAGGATCGTGCAGGGCCTTGCAGACCTCGATGGTCTCTTCCCAGGTTGTCGGAACCTGGGTGATGCCCGCCTCGTCGAACTTGTCCTGGCGGTAGTACATCAGTTTCGTGTTGCTATCGAAGGCGATGGACGCGTGGTGGCCTTCCGGCGTCTGCGGGAAGTTGTAGCCCACGGTGACATTGGCCGGGACGTCGGCGTGGTAGTCGTCGAGCCAGCCCTGGTCCTCGGCGAGCCACTCGTCGAGGTTGAGCGGCGTGCCGATGGTGCCGATCGACGACATCACGTTGTGGTCGTTGATGGCGCAGTTGTAGGAGTCCGACTTGGACGCCGCATAGACCTGCATCTTGGTGTAGGCCTCGCCCACTGGCTCCGCGATGATCTTCACGTTGACGTTGGGGAAGCGCTCCTTGAAGGTCCCGACCACCGCTTCGAGCGGCAGGCCCCAGCGCTGACCCGCGAAGGTGTAGGCCACCACGTCGCCTTCCAGGCTGTCGTCGGTGTACCAGCCCGGACCGTTGGTGTCGGACGAGCGCGCCCACTTCGGCGCGATGCCGACGCCGGCAGCCGCAGCCATGGCCGCCGACAGCTGAAGCATCTGACGGCGAGTCATCTTCGCCCGCATGTCGCGCGCGTGCTGCATTGACTGTTTGTAGAGAGTCTCTCTGTCCGTACCCATGTGTCCCTCCCTAGTTTGGATCGCGATGACTATAGCGCCGCCCTGTGGCGGGTGTACATGGCGCTAAGACTTGTACATTTTCCCTCAATCGCCGGGCGCTCGCACCGCTCGCTTGGCTCCGCGCTGCGCGCGCGGCGCGGTCGCGCCGTCCGGGCCTGCGGCCCGGCCCTTTTCTTGGCAGACACTTCGTCCGCCGCCTAAACTTGCGCGCCGTTCGGCCAAGCAGCGGAGAACCCCCATGTCCTACTGGATCAGCCAGAGCGTCGATGGTGCGCCCTTGCCCAAGGCGGTTTGTGCCGAAGGCGTCTACGTCTACGGCGAGGACGGCAGGCGCTACATCGACAGCACCGGCGGGCCGGGGCTGTTCTCGCTCGGCCACGGCCATCCGGAAGTGACGGCCGCGATCAAGGACCAGTTCGACCGAATGGCCTACGGCTTCAGCATGACCTTCACGACCGACGTGGTGGAAGAGCTCTCCGAGAGCATCGTGACCGCCGCCGGCGCCGATCATTTCGGCGGCGTCTTCTATTCGTCGAGCGGGTCCGAGGCCAACGAGCACGCGCTCAAGGCCGCGCTGCAGTATCACCTCGCGAACGGCGCTCCCGAACGGACCCGTTTCATCGGCCGCAAGCTCTCCTGGCACGGGGCGACGCTCGGCGTGCTAGACGTCGGCAACCACCTCTGGCGGCGGAGCCTCTACGAGAGCGAGCTCGGCCGCGCGACCCACGTCTCCGCACCGATGCTCTACCGCCCGCCCGAGGGCGTGGCGCCGGAGGACCTCGCGCAGCACTACGCGGACGAGCTCGACGCCGAGATCGGGCGAGTCGGTCCCGCGCGTGTCGCGGCCTTCATCTTCGAGCCAATCGGCGGCGGCACCGGCGGCATCCTGCCGCCACCCGCCGGCTACGCCCAGGCCATGCGTGCGGTCTGCGACGAGCACGGCGTCCTCATGATCGCGGACGAAATCTTCTGCGGCGTTGGCCGCACCGGCAAATGGCGCGCGTTGGAGCACGAGGGCGTGGAGCCCGACATCATGACCATCGCCAAGGGGCTCTCCGGCGGCTACATGCCCTTGAGCGCCTGCGTGCTTTCGCGCCAGGTGCGCGAGACGATCGACGGCGCCTACGGCAATCTCGAAACGGCCCGCACCTATTCCGGCCACACCGCCGCCTGTGCCGCCGGGCGCGCGGTGCTGGGCATCATCGAGCGCGACGGGCTGGTGGAGAAGGTCGCGACCGACGGCATCTACCTCAAGGAGCGGCTGGACAAGGCTCTGGGCCAGGACGACGCGGTCGGCGACATCCGGGGTTGCGGCCTCATGTGGGGGATCGAGCTGGTGAAGGACCGCGACACCAAGGAACCGTTCGATCCCGCACTCCAGGTGTGGAAGCGCTACCGGGACGCGGCGCTCGCGAACGGCATGCTGAGCTACCAGGGCGGCGCCATCATCGACGGTGTGCGCGGCGACTACGCCCTCGTCATCCCGGCCTACACGGCGACGCGGGAGGAGCTCGACGAGATCGTCGACAAGGTCGCGATCTCGATCCGCCAGGCCGTGGAATCGGCGCGTACCGCGGCCTGAAAGCACTGAGCCGATGGGTTCCCCTAATTTGATGGCGTAGCGTCGCGTGTTCGCCGTTTCGATTTGGGACGAAGTGGTCCCGACTCTGGGACTTTCCGGCGTGGCGGTCCTCGCGCTGCTGGGCGGCTACTGGTGCGGCGGTAAGCTGTGGTGGGTACGTCATTCAATCCTCATTGGCCGCGGCTCGTCGAAACGGCGAATCTGCGGTGCATATGGCGAGCTCGCGGTGCTCGCCATGGTGATCGCCGGAGCCATCATCGTCATGGTCTTGTGCCCGGACGCGAGCCTGTACCACGCGGACGGTCCGAAGCTGGCCGTCGTCATTCTGTGGTTCGGCTGCACCTATGTTGGCGCCCGCTTCTACTCGCGAAGGGAGATTAGTGCCGGCCCGGAAGTCGGCGAAATCGACGCCATTGGCGGCCGCAATCGGTCAGAGGAAGACCGCGACACACTTCGCAAAGAGCTTCGTCAGCAGTTGCGGCAGGCGTATCGCGTTTACGACCTGTATTCGTGTGTGGTCTTTGGTCTAGGCGGCCTCGCCCTCGCCAAGGTCGCTCACCAATTCTGGCATGACTGGCAGATCAACGCGGCGGCCTCCCGGCAATTGGTCACTGAGGCCGACGCGCTCCTCGGGATCCAGCCCGGCGTATTCGACCTGAACGCCATCATTGAGGTCGAGCGGGCCTATCTGTCGTTCCGCGAATTGCTGAGCGACGTGCTCCTCCAGGTTGAGCCGATCGCCTTCCTGTTCCTCTACGTCATGGCAATGACCCTGCTGGTTTCAATGACGCCGATCGCAGCCGCGTATCGCGCCCGCGCGCGCCGGCTGAGCACGACCGTTTCGTTAATCGCCGTGATCGTCCTCCTGGGGGTGTCGCTGGGCAGCTATTTCCTGCATGCGACCGTCGCCTCACGCGGCCTTGCGGCCTCGCTCTCGCAACTGCAGGAGTGGTCCGCCACCGATCACCGTCACTACATGAGGTACGCTGAGATCTACCGTGAGGTGAGCGCAGCAGGTGGAGTTAGCGGCTTCATCAGGGCCCTGCTCTCAGAAGCGGTGTTTCTCGTCATACTCGTGGGCATCGCACAGCAAGCGACCTCCCGGTTACCCAACCTGATGGGAAGATCATCGCAGTGATCGCGGCGGTGGCGGTTCTGCTGGTGCTGTGCACTGCAGTCGGTGTCGTATTCCTCGCCAATCGTCTGAAGTCCCCGCGCTATGGCGCCATCCCGTTCAGCGAGCCGGATCAGGCAGGCGCGGCAGGCGCCGCATTGCAGATCGTTACATGGAACGTCGGCTACGGATCACTGGGGGCAGGTGCGGATTTCGTCGCGGATGGCGGACGCAGCGTGCGCGCTCTCGACCGCCGCAGCATAACTGCCGCGGTGGACGCCATCGGCGAGACACTGGGGAGGCTGGATGCCGATCTCGTGCTCTTGCAGGAGATCGCGGCGGCGAGCTTCGCGACCCGTGGAGTCGATGTCAAAGCGGGTACTCTGAGGGCGTTGAACGGCTACGGCATTGCCTATTGGGAAGATTTCGCAACGAGGATGCTGCCGCCGCCCTTCAATCTTTCCAACGGAATGATGACGCTCGCGCGCATCGCCGCCCTACGGTGCACAGTGCAACCCCTGCCCCAGGAGCCCGGCTTTCGCTTCGGAATACTCAAGAAGAATTACGGTGCTCTCGTCACCCGAATTCCAGTCGAGGACGGCCGCGAGTGGGTGATCATGAATATTCATCTCTCCGCGTTCGACGACGGCGGGAAAGTCAGATCAAAGCAGGTCGCAGCGCTGCTCGAGCTGGCACAAGCCGCGTACCGAAGCGGCGCGCATGTGGTGCTCGGCGGCGATTGGAACATGCGGCTGGTCGACACGACGTTTCCCCATCGAACCGAGGAGAAGTACCTCTCTTGGATTCACGACTTCCCCCACGAGACTGTCCCCAAGGGATGGACCTTCGGCCTCGACCCGTCCGTTCCCAGCGTGCGCACGCTGCATCGGCCCTACGAGGTAGGCGTGAACTACGTGACCGTCATCGACGGGTTCCTGGTTTCGCCCAACGTTGTTATCGAGCAGGTCGAGACCATCGATCTCGGCTTTCTCCACACCGACCATCACCCGGTGCGGGCTTCTCTTCGAATGAGTACCACGTGCCAGGGCAGCAAGTGATAGCCGGAGGCGAGACTCTCGCAGGCGAGGCGCGGGGACGTTCTCAGGCGACCTGGAACTTCTCGACGGCATCCTCGTTGAGCGAGATGCCGAGCCCCGGCTCGGTGGGTGCCGGGATGACGCCGTCGACGAACGTGAACTCTTCGGCCGTCAAGTCGCTGCGCAGCCGCGAGTCCGCGAGCTGCGGGGGCAGGAACTCGATGAAGGGGCAGTTGCCGGCGACGATGGCGAGATGCAGGGAGGCGGCGATGCCGATGGCAGACTTCCAGCAGTGCGGCACGACGATGACACCGCGATCGCGCGCCTGCTCGGCGACGCGCCGCGCCTCGGTGAGACCGCCGACGCGGCCGACATCGGGCTGGATGACGTCGACACCGCCGCGATCCATCGCCTCCAGGCACTCGAAGCGGGTGTTGAGCCATTCGCCCACGGCGACGCGCATCGGCGAGACGGCGCAAAGCTTGCCGTAGCCCTCCAGGTCGTCGGTGGGCAGCGGCGTCTCGATGAAGTAGATGTCGTCGTCGGCGAACATCTCGATTGCGCGCAGGGCGGCCCGCCAGTCGGGCCAGCAGTAGGCGACGTCGACGGCAAGAATCATCTCCGGTCCCACGGCCTCGCGGCAGGCGTGCACCACGTCGGCAATCGCGCGGTCGTCCTCGATCTGGATCGCGTTGTGGGAGTAGGGGCCCTTGATGCAGACCTCGAGCTTGGCGGCGCGGAAGCCCAGCTCCTTCGCCCCCTTGGCGCGGTCCACGAGGGATTCCGTGTAGGCGTCAAGGTCGTCGCCCTCGGGCAGGAGCGAGGCGTAAGGCACGGCGTGAGGCTGGCGCTTGCCGCCCAGGACCTCCCACACGGGCTTTCCCTCGATCTTGCCGCGCAGATCCCAGAGCGCCATGTCGAGCGCCCCGATGGCGCAGATGCCGAGCCCGCGACGTCCGGTCATGGCAGAACCGGTATAGAGCCGCTCCCAGATGCCCTCGACATCGCGCGGGTCGGCGCCCATCAGCATCTCCTTCAGGCCCAGCCCCATGCAGTGGGTTCCCGGCGCCTCGATGGTCGCCTTGGCCGCCCAGGGATTGGTGTCGGTCTCGCCGATGCCGATCAGACCCTCGTCGGTATGAATCTTGACGACCAGATCGTCCTGGGCGGAGCTGCAGGCCTCGGCGTCGTAATCGGGCACCAACAGGACCAAGCATTCGATATCGGTGATTTTCATGGCCGTCTCATCGGTTTTCGGTGGGGAGAAGTGGGTCGGCGGAGCGGGTCCTTCTTATCGCACACCACACCGGCCGGCCAAGTCCACCCGCCGCATGGGTCGTGCGCGGCGAGATCGGCGAGACTACGGCGCTCTCCGGCCTCGGCATTGCGTGAGAGTGGGGTCAGGAGGCTGCGAGTCGGTTTTCGCGCGACATCTCCTGGAGCTGGTAGAGCGAGGCCTCGTTGACCGAGTAGATCGGAACCGGGAAACGCTTGAGTGTGAAGCGTGCCTCGCCGGCAGGGCGGCCCCTGACCAGGCGAGTGAACGCGTCGATTGAGGCGGACCGGTTGCCGACATACAAGGGAAAGCTGTCGGCCGCGCGGTAGCTGATGATGAGCGTACGGCGCGGCCTGCCCGAGCGGTTCTGCACCGAGGCATGGGGAGTCATCCCGTGCAGAAAGATCCCCGTGCCCGCCTTTCCGGGAAGGTTCCGGGCCCTGGATTCATCGACCGGCTCGGTGATGAGGCCCTGGAACACGCCCTCTGTGGTGTGGTCCATCAGCTTGCCCCGGTGCCGGCCGGGCAGGACCCGCAGGCAGCCGTTCTCCTCGTCCGCGTCGTCGAGATAGAGCAGGACCGCGAGCGAGTCGTGGTTGGTGAGCGGGTAGTAGGAGAGATCCTGGTGCCACTCGACGACGGAGCCGCGCTCGGCCGGCTTCATGTTGAGCTTGCTGTAGTGAAGCAGCAGGTTGCCGCCGATCAGCTGCTCGACCGGATCGAGAATCTCGGGCGATTCGGAGTACTCTTGAAACTCCGGATAGTACGCGCACGGCTCGTAGATGCGCCGGATGCTGTTTCCGGCGGAATCCTGGTTCGGCTCCATCTCCACCCGCTCTGGATCGAAGTCGGCGGCCGTCGAAGCGGCGGTGAGGCGATCGGCTTCGGCGCGGAATGCGTCGATCCATCTCGGCGCCAGAAAGCCGGGGACCGAAAGGATGCCTTCGTCGTTGTAGCGGGCGACCTGATCGTCGGTGAGTCTCATGGCCTCAAACCTGTCCTTCCGATGTCCCGTCAAAGCTTGGGATAGCGCACAGGCAGACCCGGCACGTCCACCCGTGCGGTATGCACCGACCAGCCGCACAGGCTGGCGATGATCAGCGTCCTCATGTCCTTGCCGCCGAAGGCGACGTTGGTCGGCGCCACGAGCTGCAGCTGCTGCCAGTCCTCGATGAGGGTAATGAGCTCGCCCCCTGGCGTCAGCATGTAGATGATGTTGGGCGTGTAGAGCGAAATATACAGGTTGCCGTCGATGTCGAGCGCGACACCGTCGGGGACCTGCCGGGGCAGCTCGACCAGAACCGTGCGCGCGCCCGCCGAGCCGTCGGCCCGGATTTCAACCCTGGAGACGAGCGGCGGCGACGATTCGACCACATAGAGCGCGCGGCCGTCCTCGGAGAGGCACATGCCGTTGGTGAAGCCGTTCGCCGAGCGGTCCCAGATCTCCGCGTCGCCGCCCGGATGCACGCGCCAGATGAATCCGTTCTTGGCGCCGAAGTCGCCGGAGTCGGAGACGAAGAGATTGCCGTCGTCGTCGAACACCGGATAGTTCGGCAGCCGCATCGGCTGGTCAGCGTTGCCGCTCGAGTACACCGAGACCTCGCCGTCGGGCGCGATCTTGTGGACGCGCGCGAGGAGCTCGTCGCAGGCATAGACGTTGCAATCGGCATCGTGCGCCATACCCAGCACGAAGCCGCCCTCGACCAGGGCCGCCTGCTCGAAACTGCCGTCGTCAAGCCCCATGCGGTAGAGCTGGCCGATCTCGCCGCCGGCGTAGACCATGCCGTCCGGCCCCCAGGCGACGGCCTCGGGGTGATCCAGGTGGTGCCCCAGATTGGTCAGGGTAAGTCGGTTCGCATCGTCGGCCACGGTCACTCTTCCCCAAAATCGATGGCGCTAGCGCGCTAGCAAGAGTCTCGGGGCACTGGACACTCCCCGAGCCCGTCTGCCCAGACAACTCTTTCCATGGCTATCTTGGATAGTTACGCTGCCCAAGATCAAGCGTCGACATTCCGCAATAGCCAAGGAATGCGCGAGGGGGGATGAGGGGCGCCGGTGTGGCGACAGATATTGCAGCCTTGCACGCTGCGGGAAGCAGCTGATGGGCCTGCTGACGGACAACGTCGCAATCGTGACCGGCGCGGGCCAAGGGCTCGGCAGAGCCGTCTCCCTTGAGTTCAGCGACGAAGGCAGCACGGTCGCGCTGCTCGAACGCAATCCCGAAACGCTCCACAAAGTCGCCACGGAGGTCCGTGAGAGGGGCGGCGTGTGCCAGCCCTACGAGCTCGACATCACCGACTACGACGCCTACCGCTCGGTCGTCGACGACGTCGTGTCACGGTTCGGCAAGGTCGACGCCATCGTGAACAATGCCGCGATCACGCCGCCCTACAGCACCATTCTGGACGATACGCTGGACGACTGGCGGCGCACCATCGCCGTCAACCTTGAAGCGGTCTACATGGGCTCCAAACTCGTGGCGCCGCGCATGGCCGAGCGGGGCAGCGGACGCATCGTCTCGGTCGCGTCAGTTCAGGGTTTCGCCGCCAGCGGCGAGGTCGGGGCCTACAACGCGGCCAAGGGCGGCATCATCGCGCTCACCAAGTCGATGGCGGTGGAGCTCGGCCCCAGCAACATCCTGGTCAACGCCGTGGCGCCGGGGTTCATGCGGACGCCGATGTCGATCATCGACGGCGTCGACGAGACCACGACACCGGAGTTTCTCGAATGGTACGTTGACAAGGGGAGAGTGCCGCTGCGTCGCACCGGCCACCCCGAGGACGTATCGGGCGCGGTCGTGTTTCTCGCGTCGAAATACTGCCGCTACATGACGGGCCAGTTGCTCGTCGTCGATGGCGGCTTGATGAGCACGTTCTAGTCGCCTCGCAGGAGCACGATCCGCCGGCGGGGCAGGGTATCTTGGGGCACAACGACAAACAGCAAGGACAAACCAACATGACAAAGGACAAGGGAAGGCAACTACCGATCACCCGTCGCGGAGTCTTGCAGGGTTCGGCGGCTCTGGGCGCCGGAGCCGCGCTTAGCGGTCTCATACCGTCGCTGTCGCGCGCGCAGGACGCGGAAATCACGATGTGGTGGTGGGGCGAGCAGGAGCTGCCCGGACTGAAGGCCTTCGTGGACGATTCGGTCGCCAACTACACGGGCGCGACGGTTAACACCATGCTGCAGGACACGGCCGTCGTGATCTCGCAGTTCCAGACCGCTGCGGCCGCCGGCGAGGCGCCGGACATGCAGTACTTCTGGAACGGCATCTATCATATGGAGAGCGTGTGGTTCGGCTACGCCCAGCCGGTCAACGGGCTGGTCAGCGACGAATTGCTCAAGGCCACGAACCCGACGCTGCTCAGCAACTACGACGGCAACGTCTATCGCGTCGGCTGGTACCCGATTCCAATGGTCTGGTATTACAACAAGGAGTTGTTCAGCAAAGCCGGCCTGAATGCCGATTCGCCGCCCTTGACCTGGGACGCCCTCCTCGATGCCTGCGACAAGCTGAAGTCGGCCGGCATCGAGCCGATCGGCGGCGGCATCCAGGACGGCTACTGGGGCGAGTGGTATCTGGGTCACGCCCTGCCGCAGAACATCGATTCCACCGGCGAGGCGCTCGATCTCTTCATCGGCGATCGCAGCTTCCGCGAGCCCAAGTACCACGAGCACTGGACCCGGCTTCAGGAGCTCCGCGACTTGGGTTTCCTCAACAAGGACATGTCGTCGCTGGAGCTCTATCCCGGCATCGACCTGATCGTTGCGGGCGAGCTGGCCATGGGCGAATCCATCGGAACCCGGCTCCCTGCCGACAGCGCGGCCACCGGCGGCCAGATCGGCTGCATGGTGATGCCGGTCTACGGCACCGGCAAGATGGCGGGCATCCCGATCCTCGACGTACAGGGCATCGGAATTTCCACCGACTCCGAGAACCCGCAGGCGGCCGCGGCATTCCTCGAATACCTGCACACGCCGGAGCGGCTGCAGGCGTTCTGGGATGCCACCGGCTGGATTCCGTCGAACACCAACTTCGACGACAGCATCATCGCGGACGAAACGGTGCGCACCATGTGGCAGAACTGGGGCCTCTCGGCGAACATTCCCTATGTCGCCAATCTGACGCCGGGCCAGTTCTACGAGCAGGCGCTGATCCCGGCGGGCCAGCAGGTCGTCGAGGGCACGTTGACCGGCGAGGAGGCGGGCGATCTCGCAGCCCGTGTGGTCGAGGAGTGGCGCTCGTTCAATCCCGACCTGGTGGAGAAGTATCAGAAATGGGCGACGGACCTGACATAGTTCTGTTGCCTGTCGTGCCGGGGGCGTGCGCTGCGCGCTCCCGGCGCTTTTGTCTTGCCTGAACAAGATAGGCCGGCAGGGGCCACGGCGCCTTGCACTCTTCCCGGAGGCTGACGCCCTTTCTGTTCGTCCTGCCGCTGCTGGCGCTGCTCGCCTTCGTCTTCGGCTATCCGCTCGTTCGCATCTTCGAGTTCAGCTTCAAGATGGTGCGCGGCGTCGACGGTCCTTGGATCGGCGTGCGCAACTACGAGCTCGTGCTGAACCAGCCGCTCTTCTGGGAGTCGGTCACCCACAACCTGATGCTTCTGCTCGCGATCCCGGTCATGGTGGTCCTGGCTCTCGTGATCTCGATCGTGCTCTACGAGCGAGTCCATGGCTGGAAGCTCTATCGAGTCATCCTCTTCCTGCCCTTCGTCTTGGCGGTCCCCATCATCGCCGTGGTGCTCAAGAAGATGTTCCAGTTCTCGGGCCCGGTGAACCAGGTCCTGCACTGGCTCAGCCTCGACTTCCTTGCGCTCGACTGGATCGGCTCCACCGACGTCGCCTTGTGGACCGTGATCCTGGTGATCATCTGGCGCGAGTCCGCGCTCGGCATCATCCTCTTCCTGGCACGACTCCTGAGCCTCGATGAATCCCTGTTGGAGGCGGCACGGATCGAGGGCGCCAACTGGTGGCAGCGCGTCTGGTACGTAATCCTACCCCAGATGAAGGGCGTGATAGAATTCTTCGTCGTCGTCAGCATCATCACCATGCTGGCGGCGGTCTTCGCCTACATCTACATGATCGGTGGCGGGCGCGGCGGACCGGGGACCTCGACCTGGGTCCTCGAGCTCTACATCTTCAATGCGCTGATCCGCACCAGCCTGCCCGGCATCGCGTCTGCGGTCGCGGTCATGCTGTTCATGGTCTCGATTCTGCTCATCTTCCCGCTGTTCGCGGCACGCCGGAGGGCCCGTGAAGACGAAATGGATTGAACCGGGGACGGCAGCCGGGAGCCGGACCATGACGCCCGGTGGCGCCTTCAAGCACGGCATCCTGCTCGTCGCCGCGTTCATCGCCCTCGTGCCGACGATCTACATGATCTCGACCGCGCTGAAGTCGCAGGAGGAGTATGTCCTCGACAAGGTCGGCTTCCCGTCCGAGCCCGTGCTCGATCACTTCAAGTCCGCGCTCATCGACAGCCCCTTCCTGCTGTGGATGGCGAACAGCGTGACACTGGTGGTGGGCGCCGTCGGCCTGAGCACGATCGTCTCCTGCCTCGGTGCCTACGCCATCGCCCGCATGCGATTTCGCGGCAAGGACACGCTGTTCGCGACCAGCACCTCGCTCATGGCGGTGCCGCCTGTGGTCATGATCGTGCCGCTCTTCGTGCTCTACACCCAGCTTAACCTGATCAGCACCTTTCACGGTGCGATTCTGATCTATGCCGGCCTGATCACACCGTTTTCCGTCTACCTGCTGACCACCTTCTTCCGCACCTTGCCCAGGGAGCTCTTCGAATCGGCGCGCATCGACGGCGCCCGCGATTTCGGCATCCTGTGGCGGATCGTCGTGCCGCTTTCGCTGCCGGCGATTTTGACGCTCGTCGTCGTCAACTCCCTCTTCGTCTGGAACGACTTGCTGATCGCCATCATCTTCCTTCAGGACGATTCGAGCCGGACCCTGATGGCCGGGCTCAGCGTCTTCCAGGGCCGCTACAACAACCAGATTCCGCTCACCATGGCGGGCATGGTGATCGCCAGCGCGCCCATGGTGATTCTCTACATCGCATTCCAGAGGTACTTCGTGCGCGGTCTCATGGCCGGCACCCTCAAGTAGGGGACACACCCATGACCGGCACGCAGCAAAACGACCCGGTGGTGCTTGAAAGCGCCGCGCTCCGCGTCGTCGTCGACCCGCTGATCGGCGGTATGATTCTTTCGGTCACTCATAGGGGCTTGGGCGCATCGGTCCTGGGCCGCGCGCCGTGGGATGCGGTGCGCGTGCCTTACCTCTCGGCATCGCCGGCGGACGAGCTCGCCTGGCTCACGCGCTACCCCGGCGGCTGGCCGCTGCTGTTCCCGAACGGCGGCGCCGGCTGCACCTTCGAGGGCGTGCAGCACGGCTTCCACGGCGAGGCGTCGCTCGCACCCTGGGAGGCGGAGACGGAGGATGGCGTGCTCCGCCTCGTGCGCCGATTCTTCACCGTGCCGGTGACGATGGAACGCGCGTTCGCGGTGGACGACGACGTGCTCGTCGTCGACGAGACGGTGCGCATGGAGGGCGCCCGGCCGGTGCGTGTGCTGTGGAATCACCACCCGACCTTCGGGGCGGAGCTTCTGGCAGACGACTTCACGGTCGAGACGTCGGCGGGTTCCGTCACGGTCGACGATGCCTACGATCCACCGGCCAATCCGCTGCAACTGGGTGCCACGGGGACGTGGCCCACCGTCCCCGGCAAGGCCGGGCCGTTCGATCTGAGCAGCCCCAGGGCCCCGGTCGCATCGCTCGCCTACTTGAGCGACTTCGACCGTGCCTGGGTCGCACTGCGACGGCTCGACGGCACCATCGGCGCCGCGCTTTCGTGGGACGCCGCCCTCTTCCCTTATGCCTGGCTCTGGTGCGAGCTTGCCGGCAACCACGATGCGCCCTGGCATGGCCGGGCGCACCTGATCGGCGTCGAGCCCAGCACCTCTTGGCCCGCGACGGGCCTCGCCGATATCGACCGGCGCGGCGGGCCGCTGCTGACGCTCCAGCCTGGGGACGTCATCAGCACGACGCTCCGTCTCCATGCGTTTCAGCCGCGGGGCCCGGTGTCGGGTGTGGACGCCGAGGGCCGTGCCATCTTCGATTGAGACCGGACATGAAGATCACCGACGTTTCCGCCTTCGTGCTGCGACTGCCGCATGTCACCGATGCCTGCGACGGCAGTCAGGACACCTGCCTCATTCGCATCACGACGGAATCGGGCCTGGTCGGCTGGGGCGAGGTCGATTCCTGCCCGACCGTGGTGAAGGCGGTGATCGATGCGCCTCTCTCCCACCAGATCTGTAGCGGGCTCGGCAACATCTTGAAGGGCCGCGACGCAGGCGACATCGAGGGCTGCATGCGCGCCATGTACGACGGCGCCAACTACTACGGGCGCGTCGGCGTCGGCGCCCACGCCATGGCGGGAGTCAACATCGCGCTCTGGGACATTGCCGGCAAGGCCGCGGGCAAGCCGGTCTGCGCGCTGCTCGGGGCCGACGGCGCGAGGAGCTTCAGGGCCTATTGCTCGATCCTTTTCGGCGACACGCCGGCCGAGACCCACGACTTCGCCCGCCGCCATGCCGACATGGGCTTCACCGCCATCAAGTTCGGCTGGGGGCCGATGGGGCAGGACGAGAAGACCGATATAGCGCTGGTGCGCGAGGCCCGGCGCGGAGCCGGCGACGACGTCGACATCCTGATCGACGCAGGCCAGGTGTGGGACTGGCAGACGGCGCTCACGCGCGCCCGCCAGTTCGAGGAGTTCCGGCCGTTCCTGCTCGAAGAGCCGCTTCAGCCGGAGGACATCGATGGCTATCGCCTGTTGACCGCCGAAAGCCCGATCCCGATTGCGACCGGCGAGGCGGAGTCGGAACTGGAGGCCTTTCAGCGCCTGATCCGCGACGGCGGGCTCGACTGGATCCAACCCGATCCGGGCCGCTGCGGCATCTCGACCTTCGTGGCCGCCGGCCGCTACGCCGGCGAGCACGGGGCGAGGGTCGCCAACCACAGCTTCAAGAGCGGCATCACCATCGCGGCGTCCCTTCATGCGCTCGCCGCCGTGCCCAGCGGCGAGATTTTCGAATACTGCATGTCGGAGTCGCCGCTGCGGCACGAGATCACCAACGAGACCTTCGATCTCGTCGACGGCTTCGTCGCCGTGCCCGAGGAGCCGGGCCTCGGCGTCACCATCAACGAGGAGACTTTGGAGATCTACCGCGTGGCCTAGCCTGGGCGGCTCAGGCCGCGACCCGGCACACCGTCTCGTTGCCGCGCCCGGTGATGACGCGGCGCCAGCCGGAGAGCGCCCGGTCGAGGTCAGGATCGCCGGTATCGACGTGAAGCGTGCCATCGCGCAGCGTAGCGAGCTTTTCGGGCGTCGCCGCGACGAGCAGCCGGTCGAGGCCCACCGCCCGCACCACGCGCGCGCCGATTTGCTGGTTGCCGCGGCCGAGAAAGTGCCCCTGGCCGCCGATGGGCGTGACCACGATGGCGCCGGGCCGGCTCTCCGACAGCGCGCGCAGAATGCCCTCCTTGGTCGCATCGGCACCGATCACCGCCCCGTCCCGCACCAGGTCGACGCCGAGCAGGGTCTTGGGCAGACCCAGTGCGTCGGCCACCGCCTGCGTGGTGGTGCCGGGACCCAGGATATAGAGCCGCCCAGCCTCCATCCGGCCTGCGATCTCTGTTGCGATCCCGCTAAGCGCTGCGCGGTCGCTGCTGACCCCACCGACCTTCACGCTCTGGGTGAGGTCGGGGGCGTAGGGAACCGGCAAGTAGCCGTAGAGTCTGGCCGAAACGGCGCCGGCGCGGAACGCCTCCTCGTCGATATCCATCACCTCGCGCGGCCGCGCGTCGATGTCCTGTGCCAGCGCCCTGAGCGCGAGGTCCGCGGCGGCGCGGGGGCTGGTGGCGTAGACCGCCGAGTGCATCTTCACCCCGGCCGGGATGCCGATCACCGGCACGCGGTCGCCCAGGGCGGCCGCCATGTCGCGGGCGGTGCCGTCGCCGCCGGCGAAGACGATGAGACGGGCGCCGGCTGCCGCCATCGCCCCGGCCGCAGCACGCGTGTCCGCCGCGCTGGTCTCCACCACGGTCGGTGCGCCCACGACGGTCGGGCGCAGACCCGCGTCGCGCACGATCCGCTCCCCCATCGCACCGGGGGCCGCAAGGAGTTCCAGTCCAGGCCAGGCGGCGGCGAGTGCCTCCAGCACCATGGCCGCGCGTGCGCCCGCCTGCGGCACCGCGCCGCGGGCGCGGGCCTCGCTCAGGATTGCCGCCGTGTCGGTGCCCTTGAGCCCGACGCTGCCACCCATGCCGGCGATCGGGTTGACGATCAGGCCGAGTCTTGGCCCGGCCATGGCCTGCCGCTCAGCTGTAGCCGCCGCCGTGGCCGCCGATGCCGCGTTTGACGTTGGCCCAGTTGCCCCGCTTGCGTCGGTAGGCACGAGAGGTGAAGGCCCAGCAGTCCGGGTCCTCCGGCACGTCGCCGTCGATGGGCCGGATGGCGGCGCTGTGCGGGGCCGCCGTCACGCGCTCCGGCGCGGTGCGGGCCTCCTCGGCGATCCGCCGCAGCGCGCCGAGCACATGGTCCATTTCCGCGATGGTGAGCGATTCGCCCGGCTCCAGGGTGAAGGGCTGCGGCACCAGCATCGGCACGTGGCTCTCCATGTAGTGCTGCACGCCGAAGTCGACCATGCGGTTCTGCACGTCGTGGCTCGTGACGCCCGTTGCCTCGTAGAGCGGCTCCCAGCTGTAGCGGACCTGCTCCAGCTTGGGATAAGTGTTCTTGGGCCAGGGGATCGTCGTGCCCTCGATCTGCCGGATGTGGTGCAGCATGTAGTTGTTGTTGAGCACCGCCGTCTCGGCGACCGCGCGCAGGCCCTCGGCCCCCAGGCTGCGGACCCAGGCATAGGCCTTGAGCACCGCGTGCACGTTGCCGATGAAGGCGCGGATCTTCTCGATCCCCTCACCCGGCTCGTGGTCCAGGCCGTAGCGCTCCCCGTCGTAGGTGACGATCGGGCGCGGCAGGAAGCGCTCCAGGTGCTCCTTGACCCCGACTGCGGCGCAGCCCAGACCGAGCGCGCCGTGCGGCGCGGAGAAAGTCTTGTGCAGGTTGAACTGGCACATGTCGAAGCCAGTGTCGCCCGCCCGCACGATCCCCAGCAGCGGATTGCCGTTGGCCTGGTCGTAGGCGCAGAGCCCGCCCGCCTCGTGCACGATGTCCACGAACTCGCGGATGTGCGGGTTGTACTGCCCGGTATCCTCGGGGTTGGTCAGCATCAGGCCGGCGGTGCGCTCCGAGACCGCGGCCTTCAGCGCATCGACCTCGGCGAAGCCCATCTCGCCCGGCATCAGCGTGATGACCTTAAACCCCGCCACCGCCGGCGTCGCCGCATCGGATGGATGCGAGAACGCGGTGGTGATGATCTCGTCGCGCTTGCCGCCGTCGCCGCGCGCTTCGTGATAGGCGCGGATCAGGCAGGCGTTGGTGTAGATGCCCTGCGCCCCGCTCGCCGGTTGGAAGGTGAATGCATCCATGCCGGCGATCGCGCACATCATGCGGTTGAAGCGGTAGAGGATCTCCAGCGTGCCCTGCAGCGTCTCCGGGTCCTGCAGGGGGTGGACGTCGGCGAAGGCCGGCAGGCGCGCGACATACTCGTGCACCTTGGGGCTGTATTTCATGGTGCAGGTGCCCATCATGTCGACGGTGACGTCGAAGCCCATGACCATCTGCGAGAGCCGCAAGAAGTGCCGGAGCACCCGATGTTGCGGCAGCCGGGGCAGCGCCGGTGGCGCGGCACGCCGCACCCCCTCGGGCAGCGCCGCGGCAACATCGCCGACCGCATCGGCGATGGCGTCGTCCACTCTGGGCGGCAGCAGGCCGCGCCCGCCGTCGCCCGGGATCTCGTCGATCAGGGGCTCGTCCCAGTGCGCGGCGTGGAAGCTGCTTCCCACGCGGTCGGTCATCGGACCGCCTCCCCGAGCGCGGAGACCAGTCTCTCGATCTCGGAAGCCCCGTGCAGCTCGGTCACGCAGTAGAGGGCGGACTGGCCTAGCGCCGGGAACTCGCCGCTCAGGTCCTTGCCGCCGTGGATCTCGGCCTCCAGCAGCGCCCTGTTGATGGCCGCGACGGTCTTGCCCGTGGCGGAAAAGTCGACCACGAACTCCTTGAAGAACGGCTGCCCCAGGTGCGGCACCGAGACGCCGGGGAGCGCCGCGATCCGCTCCGCCGCGTAGCAAGCGCGCTGCATGATGCCGCGGCCGAGCTCGGCCATGCCTTCCGGGCCCATGAGCGAGAGATAGACCGCAACCCCGATGCCCCAGATCCACTGGGTGGTGCCGGCGTAGTCGGTGGCGTCGTGGCGGGTGTCGTAGGAGGTGCGCTCCATGGTGGACCAGGCAAAGCCGAAGCCCTCCCCCTCCACCGCCGGCGCGATGCTGAACAGGATCGAGGGGTATTCCGAGACGAAGCGGGCCTCATCCCGGCTCGCGATGAAGCCGCCGTTGCCGCCGCCTGCATACATGTGGATGCCGAGCGGCTGCATGTCGCCCACCACCAGGTCGGCGCCGTAATCGGCGGGCGCCGCGAGCACGCCGAGGGAGATGGGGTCGACACTGGCGATCAACAAGGCTCCGGCCTCGTGGGCGATATCGGCGATGGCTTGGGCCTGGGTCTCGATCGGGCCGAGATAGCCGGGGCTCTCGATCACCACGGCCGCGGTCTCGGACGACACCTTGGCGCGGAGGTCGGCGAGCTCGATCAGGCCGGTCGCGGGATCGCGGGCGACGGTCTCCACGGTCGCGAAGGGCTTGGTGAAGCCCCGAAGCTGCGAGCGCCGGTCCGCGCTCATGGTCTCCGGCACCAGCACACCGCGCCGGCCTGTAATGCGGCAGGCCATGGTCGCGGCGCTGCCGGTCGCGGCACCGGCATCGTAGACAGGGGTCGAGACCACCTCCATGCCCACCAGCGCCCCTATCAGGCTCTGAAACTCGAAGAGCGCCTGGTTCTTGCCGTGGTCCGAGTAGGTGCCGCCGCCGTAAGCCGTGAGGAACTCGCCGCGATGGACGATCTCGTCCACGATCGCCGGCACGTAGTGCTGGGCACAGCCGGCACCGCAAAAGTTAAGCCACGACCCGGTGCAGGGCTGGTTGCGGGCGACGATCTCCTCAAGGTGCCGCCGCAGGTCCTGCTCACCGGGGAGCGCGGGCGGCAGGTCGAGCAGCCCCTTGACCTTGAGCGACTCCGGAATCGCGGCGTAAAGCTCAGACACGTCGCCCACGCCGATGGCATCCAGCAGCTTGCGCCGCGGCTCAGGCGCCGCGTTCGGCACGTAGGGATGAGTGAACCCGTCGCCCATGATCGGCCTCCCTGCCTATCCGGTCCCGGCCAGTCTAGCCCGCTTTGACTGCCCGGCCACGCCCGTGCAGAGTTCCCTGCCGAAGCGGATCGGGAGCCCGTCATGGCGATCACCATCAACTGCGACATCGGCGAGGGGTACGGCCTCTACACCTTCGGCAACGACGAGCGGATCATGCCGTTCATCAGCATCGCCAATGTTGCCTGCGGCTTTCACGCCTCGGACCCATCGGTGATGCATACGACCGTGCGCCTCGCCCTTGAGCACGGGGTCAAGGTCGGTGCGCACCCGTCGCTGCCCGACCGCCAGGGATTTGGGCGGCGGGAGATGAAGATGGAGCGGGACGAGCTGCGCGACCTGCTGATCTACCAGGTCGGCGCGCTCAAGGGCTTCCTCGAAGCGGCCGGCGCGCCGCTCAACCACATCAAGCCCCACGGCGCTCTCTTCGGCATGACCTCGAAGTACGAGCACTGCGCCGAGGCCGCCGCCGATGTGGCCGAAGTCTTCGGCGTGCCGCTGATCGGCCAGGCCGGCACGATGCACGACACCGTCTACACCCGGCGTGGCCTACCCTGGTGGCCCGAGTTCTACGCCGATCTGGAGTACGACCGGGATTGCAACCTCATCATCACGCGCGAGCACGAGTCCTACGAGCCGGCCGCGACGGCCACGCGCACCCTGCGTGCCATCGAGGACGGCATGGTGACATCGGTGGAGGGCGTCGACGTGCCCATCCGCGTCGAGACCGTGTGCATCCACTCCGACACGCCGGGCATCGATGCGGTCGCGCCGGTCCTGCGCGAGGCGCTCGCGCCCCACATGGCGTGATCGGCTCCCGCAGATGCAGAGTGACGGCTGAACCGATACCCGGAGGACGAACCCGATGCCCACGGCCTCCCGCCCCGTTGGCGTCTTCATTCTCGGCGACGTGGCGCCAGAGAACATCGTCGAGCTGAGTCGACAGGTGGAGCGCTGCGGCTTTTCCGACCTCTGGTTCGCCGAGGACTATTTCATGCTCTCGGGCTTCGCGAGCGCAGGCATTGCGCTGCAGGCCACGGATGAGATCGACGTCGGCATCGGCGCGGTCTCCAACCGGGTGCGGCATCCGGCCGTGACCGCGATGGAGGCGTCGACGCTCGCCAACGCCTATCCCGGCCGCTTCACCCTCGGCATCGGCCACGGCGTGCCGGCCTGGGTCGCGCAAATGCACCTCACGCCCAAGTCGGTGCTGGGCTCGATCGGCGAGGCGATCGCCGATGTGAAGCGCCTGCTCGCGGGCGAGAGCCTGACGCAAGCCGGCGCCTACTACGGCTACGACGACGTTGCGCTCACCCATCCCGCGCCGGACCTCAAGGTGCTGGCCGCCGTGGTCGGGCCCAAGTCGGTCGATGTCTGCGCCGAGATCGCGGACGGCATGGTCGTCTCCGTGCTCGCGGGGCCGCGCTACGTCGCGGCGGTGCGGGAGCGGATCGCGGCCGTTCGCCGCGCGCGCGGATTGCCCGAGGACTTCGAGATCGTGGTCTACGCGCTCGCGAGCGTGGGTGAGAACCGGGCCGCTGCCCGCGCCAAGGTCCGCCCGGTTAGCGCATTCTATCTGGAGGCCATGGGCCCGACGCTGATCACCGGCGTCTACGACGCCAACGAGGCGCTCGCCGCGATGATCGAGGCGGGCGGCGCTGCGGCGATCGAGTCCGATATGCCGGACGATTGGCTGGACTGGCTCGTGGTCGCCGGCCGTCCCGACGACTGCCGCGCCGGTATCGAGGCTCTCTTCGCGGCAGGCGCCACGCGGGTCGTGCTCTGCGTCGTCCCCTCGGAAGAGCTGCCGACGCAGCTGGAGCTTCTCGGGAGCGAGGTGCTGCCGAAGCTCTGACGGCGTGTTATCGCCTCAGCTGGCACCGTCTATCACCGCGAGCGCCGCCTCGACCCCCGCCCCCACGTCGGCCTTTCCGCCCAGCGACGCGACGGCGCCGCCGAGCGCGGTCACGGCCACCGTGGCAAAGATCGGCCGCGCCACCGGCCCCATGTGGCCGATCCGCACCAGCTTGCCCAACAGCGTGCCGCGGCCGGCGGAGAAGACCACGCCGTAGAGCCGGCGCGCCGCCTGCCGGATCGCAGCGTCCTCCAGCCCCTCCGGCACCCGTACCGTAGTCGCGGTATCGGCGCAGATCGATTCGCGCGCGGGCCAGAGCTCGAGGCCCATGGCTCGCACGCCCGCGCGGCAGGCGCGCGCCGTCAGCGCATGGCGCGCCCACACCGCCTCCGGCCCCTCGTCGAGATAGTTCTGGACCGCGGCGTCCAGCGCGTGAACCTCGGAGACGGAGGGCGTGTAGGGGAACAGCACGTCGGCGCGCCAGGCGTCGCGCCAGTCCTTCAGGCTCAACACGGAGTCCGTCGGCGCGGCGGGGTTGCCGTCGATCTTCGCCCAGGCGCGCTCGCTGACGTGGACGATGGAGAGCCCGGTGCTGCCGCCGAGGCACTTGTTCGGGCCGGTCACGAAAATGTCGGCGTGGATGTCCTCCGGGTGAACGTCCATCCCGCCGAAGGAGGAGACCGCGTCCACGATGGTCAGCACGTCGTGGTCGCGGCAAATCGTGCCGATCTCACGCACAGGGTTGACCGTGTGAGAGGGCGCAGAATTTCAGCGGGGAATCAGGGCTGATCCGCTCGAATTAATCGAGGATTTGGGGTGGTTGCCCCCCGGCGATCTTGCATGAAGGCCGCCGGAGGGCTTGTCTCGGTGACGGTGATATCAACCTGAGACGGCCCCAATGTCGCACAAGCTGTTCCGGCACTCCATCCATTCGAATGCCCGGGTCTGGGCTTTTCTCAAGCGCGTCGATGCGGCGGAGGCGGAGGCCTGCCGAGCGGCCGGCTGTCCGCGCTGCGGCGGCACGCTTCACAGCGCGACCTACCCGCGCAAGCCCTACGGTCTGGCGGTGGATCTTCGGGACGACGCGCGGCGCTTCAGCTTGTGCTGTTCGTCATGCCGGCGCCGCGTGAAGCCGCCGTCGGTGCGTTTCTTCGGGCGCCGCTTCTACGTCGGGGCGCTGTTCCTGGTGGTGAGCGCGCTGGCTGTGGCCGGCGGCGTGCGGTTGCAGACGATCGCGCGGCGGTGCGGGGTTCCGGCCTCGACGCTGAAGCGCTGGCGGCGCTGGTGGCTGGAAGTCTTCCCGCTGACCCGGGAGTGGGGGGCGAAGCGGGGCGCGCTGGCGGCGCCCCCCGCCGACGTGCCGCTGCGCTGGCTGCTGCGCACCATGCGGGGCCGCGGCTTCCGCTCGCGGCTGTTGCGCAGCCTGGTCTGGCTGATGCCGTGGACCGGCTTTTGCGCGCTCGGCGCCGGGCCGGCGGCGCCCGCAGAAAACGTTTCTGTCATGAACGGATAGGGCGCTCTACATGGGCATCTCCCCGACACGGCCAGGGAGAGATGCCGCCATGGACAGCAACAACGGAGGGGGCGACCGCGACCGGTGGGCGCGGCTGCGCTTCGCGGTCGTCGGGCCGTTGCTGGCCTCGCCGCCGCCCACGGGGCAGTTGCGGGCGGAGCTGGAGCGGCTGTCGCAACGCGACTGGGATCACCCGTCCGGCAAGGGGCCGGTGCGCTTCTCGGTGTCGACGATCGAACGCTGGTACTACCAGGCACGGGCGGCGGACCGGGATCCGGTCAAGGCGCTGCGCCGCCGGCCGCGCACCGATGCCGGCCGCGAGCGGGCGATGTCGCCGGCGCTGATCGAGGCGCTGCGCGGCCAGTACCGGGCGCATCCGTCGTGGTCGGGGCAGCTGCATTACGACAACCTGCGGGCGCTGGTCGAGGTCGATCCGGCGCTCGGCCCGATGCCCTCCTACGCGACGCTGACCCGGGCAATGCGCAATCGCGGGTTGGTGCGCCAGCGCCGCCGGCGGCGCTTCGACCGGGAACCCGAGCGGGCGCCGGTCGAGCCGCGCGAGGTGCTGAGCTTCGAGGTCTCGCGCAGCCATGCGCTCTGGCACACCGACTTCCATCATGCCCGGTGCCGGGTGCTGACCGCGTCCGGCGCCTGGCGCACGCCGATCATGCTCGGCTTCCTCGACGACCACTCGCGGGTGGGTTGCCACCTGCAGTGGTACCTGGAGGAGACCGCCGAGGTCTTCGTCCACGGGCTCTGCCAGGCCTTCATGAAGCGCGGCCTGCCGCGCGCGCTCATGAGCGACAACGGCTCGCCGATGATGGCGGGGGAGGTCGAGGAGGGGCTGCACCGGCTCGGCATCATCCACTCCAGGACCCTCGCGGGGGCGCCTCATCAGAATGGCAAGATGGAGGTCCTGTGGGCCTCGGTCGAGGGCCGCCTGATGGCCATGCTCGAAGGCGTCGAGCCGCTCACCCTGAAGACGCTCAACGACGCGACCGTCGCCTGGGTCGAGCAGGACTACCACCGCCGGGTGCACCGCGAGCTCGGCACCACGCCGCTCAAGCGCCTGCTCGACAGCGACGATGCGTCGAGGCCCTGCCTCGGCCGCGACGAGCTCAGGGCGGCGTTCCGCATCACCGTGAAGCGCACGCTGCGGCGCTCGGACGGAACCGTGTCGCTCGAGGGCATCCGCTATCAGGTTCCCGCGCCGTGGCGCCACCTGAGCACGCTGTGGATCCGCTATGCGCGCTGGGACCTGGCCAGCGTTGATCTGGTCGACGGCCGAAGCGGCGAGCGGCTGTGCACCCTCTACCCGCTCGACCGGCGCGGCAATGCCGGCGGTATGCGCCGCCCGGCCGGGCCCGGCGACAACGATGGCGGCGGCAGCGCCGGCGGGGGCGAAGCCGCGCCGCTGCTCAGGCGCATCCTCGACGACCAGGCCGCGACGGGCCTGCCGCCGGCCTGGCTGCCTCACGCCGAAAGCCCCGGGCCGGGCGAAGACGACGATCGGGGAGACCCCTCATGAACCGCGAAATGCTCACGCTGTACGGCCTCAAGTGGAACCCCTTCTCCACCGACCTCCCGGTCGATGGCCTGATGACCACACCCGCCGTCGAGAACTTCTGCCGCAGGGTCGAACGGCATCTGGTGCGCCAGGGCGGCTTCGCCCTGATCGGCGGCCCGCCCGGCATCGGCAAGAGCGTGGCGCTGCGGTTGCTCGCCGAGCGCCTTGAGCGCATCGACAGGTTGAGCGTCGCGGTCCTCACCCATCCGTCCTCCAGCGTCGCCGACTTCTACCACGAGATCTCCGACCGCTTCGCCATCACCATGGCCCACAACAATCGCTGGAATGGGATCAAGGGACTGCGGCAGCGCTGGCTCGACCACCTCGACGACACGCGCATGCGCCCACTCCTGCTGGTCGACGAGGCACAGGAGCTGCCCAACGCGGTGCTGACCGAGATGCGCCTGCTCTCCTCGACCGACTTCGACTCGCGCACCATCCTTGGCGTGGTGCTGGCCGGTGACAACCGGCTGCTCGCAAAACTGCGCACGCCGGAGCTGCATCCCATCGACTCCCGCATCCGCCAGCGCCTCCTCATGACGCGTCCCGAAGACGAGGATCTACTGCGCCTCCTCGACCACCTGCTGGAGGAGGCCGGCAACCCCGCCCTGATGACCGCCGGCCTCAAGGACACCCTCGTCGCCCATGCCGGCGGCAACCCCAGGACGCTCACCGTCATGGCCGATGCGCTGCTCGCCGCCGGCGCCGATCAGGATCGTGAAGTGCTCGACGAAAAGCTCTTCCTGGAGACCTGGGGGGAGCCCACCAAGACCAGGAGAGCGCGCCGGTGAAGGGCTTCCCGACCCGAAGCCCGGCCGACCTTGAGGACCGCCCGAGCCGGCAGCAGTGGCTGGTCGACGGCCTCTGGGGACGCCAAGCCGTCGGCATCGTCGGCGGCGAACCCAAGTGCGGCAAATCCTTCCTGGCTCTGGACCTCGCCGTGGCCGTCGCCGCCGGCGTTCCCTGTCTGCGCCGCTTCGCCGCCAAACAGCCCGGACCGGTCCTGCTGTTCGCGGCCGAGGACGCCGGCCACATCGTGCGCGCCCGGCTTGAGGGCATCGCCCGGGCAGCCGGCGCCAGCTTCGAGACGCTCGACATCGCCGTCATCGACGCTCCCATCCTGCGCCTCGACCATGCCAACGACCGGCAGCGTCTGCGCGAGACCGTGCAGCGCATCGCGCCACGCCTCGTGGTCCTCGACCCCCTGGTCCGCCTGCACGGCGTCGATGAAAACACCGTCGCCGAGGTCGCTCCCATACTCGGCTTCCTGCGCGACCTCCAGCGCCGCTTCGAGACCGCCGTCCTGCTCGTCCACCATGCCCGCAAGAGCGGTGCCAGCCGGCCGGGCCAGGCGCTCAGGGGGTCGTCCGAGCTCCATGCCTGGGGCGACAGCAACCTCTATCTGCGCCGCCGCGACAAGCAGATCGTCATGACCGTCGAGCATCGCGCCGCTCCAGGCCTCGCCGACATCGAGATCGAACTCGCCGATGACGGCGAGGGACCCGCCCTGCGCTTGCGGCGGCCGGTGCCGGCCGAGGCCGCGCCGGAGCCGGAAACACCCGAACGGCGCATCCTCCAAGCCCTCGCCGACGCCGATGCACCGCTCTCGCAGCGCCAGATCCGCGAGCGCGCGGCAACCCGGCCCGCAACCGTCGCCGAAGCGCTGAGCAAGCTCGTCCGCGCCGGGCGCGTCGAACGCGCACCCCAGGGCGGTTACCGCCTCGCCGCCGAAAACGCGGCGCCGCCGGCCGCCGTCAACCACGCGGGCCGCAACGACGCGTTACCGAAAACCGTTACCGCCTCGAACCCCTAGGGAGGCAGGGTAACGGTAACGGGTAACACCCCTCGCCAGCCCCCGTTGCCGCACTGCGTCGAGCGATCGGCCCGTGGCCGGAAGCTTGCTTACGGCCATGGATGCACTCCGTCGGATGGACGGCGGGGGGTCACCCGAAGGGCCGGAGCGAAGCGGAGGAGCCGCGTAGCGGCTTGACCCGCCGACGGCCGTCCGACACCCCCGGTCACCCCACCAGCCGCGAACGATGCCCATCAAACAAACCGATCACCGCGCCATCAGATACCGAGAGCGCGCTCACCGTGCCCGACGGCGTGTCGTGATGGCAGACGGAGAGGATGCGGACATCCGGCCGGGCCTTCAGCATCTCGCTCACCGCGTCCGGATCGATGGCGTCGTCGTAGGGCGCCACGATCTCGATCAGCTCCCGGCAATGGCGCGCCGCCCAGAGGCCGAAGCCCTTGCCGTACTCGCCCGAGGCGAGGTTCATCACCACGTCGTCCGCGCCGATCAGCGCGGCGGCGGCGGCTTCGAGACCCAGCACCGGCTCGCCCATCAGGATCACCGGCGGCAGCGCGGTGCGCAGCGACTCGGCGGTCTTCAAGATCGTCGATTCGTAGAAACTCTGGAAGGAGGGATCGAAATCGTAGGTGACGGGCCGCGAAAGCGCCCGCAGGACGACGGGGTACGCATCGACCGGCCCTGCACTGAGCGTGATGATCGGGGGATCGTCGTCGAAATTTCGCATTTTCGAGGCTGGCTCAAGGGCTTGGACGGAAAGCCAGAATACATCGCCGGACCGCCTTCCCCAAGGCGGTCCAAGGTGCAATTATAGCCCCCGATGCTGGCCCATATCGCGCTCGCGCGTCCATGGCGACGGCCCATGACAGGCCGATTGACGCCTATGTCCTTTGTAGTACGGTTGTCATGTTGGCTTCGTGAGAATCGCGTGGCGCGACGGGCGGAACGGTGACTCGACAGGGAGAGGAAACCATGCCGGAGACGCCGCATCTGGACCGCGTGAAGAGCCCCGAAGACCTACGCAACCTCTCGGTCAAGGAGCTCAAGAAGGTTGCCGAGGAGCTTCGCGCCGAGACGGTCGACGCCGTCTCGGAGACCGGCGGCCATCTCGGCGCAGGCCTTGGCGTGGTCGAGCTGACGGTCGCCCTCCACCACGTGTTCGACACCCCCCGCGACCGCCTGATCTGGGACGTCGGCCACCAGTCCTATCCGCACAAGATCATCACCGGGCGGCGCGACAAGATCCGCACCATCCGCCAGCCGGGCGGCCTCTACGGCTTTACCAAGCGGACCGAGAGCGAGTACGACCCCTTCGGCGCGGCACACTCCTCCACCTCGATCTCGGCCGGCCTCGGCATGGCGGTGGCGAGCGGGCTGACGGGCGAGGCGCGCAACGTCATCTGCGTCATCGGCGACGGCGCCATGTCAGGCGGCATGGCCTACGAGGCGATGAACAACGCGGGCTCGATGCCGCCCCGCCTCATCGTCATCCTCAACGACAACGAGATGTCGATCGCGCCGGCGGTGGGCGCGCTCAACGCCTACCTCTCGCGGCTGCTCTCGAGCCACCAGTTCCGCAGCCTGCGCGAGCTCGGCAAGCAGTGGGCGCGCCGGCTGCCCAAGGCGATGGGCGACGCCGCGATGCGGGCCGAGGAATATTCCCGCGGTATGGTCACCGGCGGCACCCTCTTCGAGGAATTGGGTTTCTTCTATATCGGCCCCATCGATGGCCACAATCTGGACCATCTGGTGCCGGTGCTGCGCAACGTGCGCAAGGACGAGACGCCTGGGCCGGTGTTGCTGCACGTCGTCACCAGCAAGGGCAAAGGCTACGAGCCTGCGGAGAGCGCGCCGGACCGCGGCCACGCGCTCGGCAAGTTCGACGTGGTGACGGGGGAGCAGAAGAAGGGCAAGGCCAAGGCGCCGAGCTACACCAGCGTGTTCGCCCAGAGCCTGATCAAGGAGGCGGACCGCGACGAGAAGATCGTGGCGCTGACTGCCGCCATGCCGTCCGGCACCGGGCTCGACAAGTTTGCGAAGGCGCATCCCGACCGCTGCTTCGATGTCGGCATCGCGGAGCAGCACTGCGTCACCTTCGCGGCAGGGATGGCGACGGAGGGCCTGAAACCCTTCGCCGCGATCTATTCCACCTTCCTCCAGCGCGCCTACGACCAGATCGTGCACGACGTCGCGATCCAGAAGCTGCCGGTGCGCTTCGCCATCGACCGCGCCGGCCTGGTGGGCGCCGACGGCCCCACGCACGCGGGCAGCTTCGACATCACCTATCTCGCGACCCTGCCGGGCTTCGTCGTGATGGCCGCGGCGGACGAGGCCGAGCTGGTCCACATGGTGCACACGGCGGCGAAGCTCGACGACTGCCCGAGCGCCTTCCGCTACCCGCGCGGAGAGGGCGTCGGCGTGCCGCTGCCGGAGACGCCCAAGATGCTGGAGATCGGCAAGGGGCGGATCGTGCGGGAAGGCACGGCCATCGCCATCGTCTCCCTCGGCGCCCGCCTGCAGGAGGCCCTGGCGGCGGCCGACGAGCTGCAGACCCGGGGCCTCTCCACCACCGTCGCCGACGCCCGCTTCGCTAAGCCACTGGACGAGGACCTGATCCGGCGCCTCGCGCGGGAGCACGAGGTGTTGATCACCATTGAGGAAGGCTCGATCGGCGGCTTCGGCGCGCACGTCATGCAGTTCCTGGCTACGGCGGGCTACCTCGACGGCGGCCTCAAAATCCGGCCGATGCTCCTGCCCGACCGTTTCGTGGCCCACGGCACGCCCGCCGGCATGTACGAGGACGCGGGCCTCACCGCAGGCGACATCGTCGACACGGCGCTCGGCGCGCTGGGCAGCAACTCGGCCACCCTGCCGCGGCGCGCCTGACGCCCATGGAAGTTGCGCGCGCCGGGCCAGACCGGCGGAGTGAGACCATCGTCCGCCATCCGTCGGACAGTCTGGACGGCTCCGTTCCCGCCCCCGACATCGAGCAGGTCATCGAGGACGCCGCTGCCGGCCTGCGCAGCCTCCAACGTGACGACGGCCATTGGCTGTTCGAGCTCGAGGCCGATGCGACCATCCCGGCCGAGTACGTCCTTCTCAACCACTTCCTCGACGAGATCGATCCCGAGACCGAGGCGCGCCTTGGCAACTACATTCGCGCTCGTCAGGCCGATCACGGCGGCTGGCCGCTCTTCCACGGTGGAGCCTTCGACATAAGCTGCACCGTCAAGGCCTACTACGCCCTCAAGCTGCTCGGCGACGACCCCGAGGCCCCGCACATGGTGCGGGCGCGCAAGGCTGTGCTCGCCGCCGGCGGCGCCGCGCGGTGCAACGTGTTCACGCGGATCACGCTCGCACTCTTCGGCCAAGTGCCGTGGCGCGCCGCACCGGCGATGCCGGTGGAGATCATGTATCTGCCGCGCTGGTTCCCCTTCCACCTGGACAAGGTTTCCTACTGGTCGCGCACCACCATCGTGCCGCTCGCGATCCTGCTCGCGCTGAAGCCCCGCGCGAAGAACCCGCGGGGCGTCGGGATCGGCGAGCTGTTCACGACCCCGCCGGAGCGGGAATGGCACTACTTCCCGAGGGAGACCCTCACGCAGTGGTCCTTCCTGACCCTCGACCGCGCGCTCACGGTCGGCGAGAAGGCGATACCGGGCAGGATGCGCCGCCGCGCGATCGACAAGGCGCTCGACTGGTGCATGACGCGCCTCAACGGGGAGGACGGCCTGGGCGCGATCTTCCCGCCGATGGCCAACGTGGTCATGGCCTTCGATGCCCTGGGCCATGGGCCCGATCATCCGCCGCGCCGCACCGCCCGCCGCGCGCTCGACCTCCTGCTGACCGAGCCCGTGAACGGCAGCCAGTACTGCCAGCCCTGCGTCTCGCCGGTCTGGGACACCGGCCTCGCGGCGCTGAGCCTGATGGAATGCGATGGCGAGGAGGACCGTCGCGCGGTGGACGGGTCCCTCTCCTGGCTCGCCGACCTCCAGATCCTCGATGTCGCGGGCGACTGGGTGGCGATTCGGCCGGACGCACCGCCCGGCGGCTGGGCCTTCCAGTACCGCAACGACTATTACCCCGACGTGGACGACACGGCGGTCGTCGCCATGGCGCTCCACCGCGCCGACGCGGAAGCGCATCGCGAGGCGATCGAGCGGGCGGCCGCGTGGATCGTCGCCATGCAGAACGAGAACGGCGGCTGGGGCTCCTTCGACGCCGAGAACGAGCACTACGCGCTCAACCACATTCCCTTCGCCGACCACGGCGCCCTGCTCGATCCTGCGACCGCCGACGTCAGCGCGCGCTGCGTGAGCTTCCTCTGTCAGATCGGCTATTCGCGCGAGCACAACACCGTCGCCAAGGGCCTCGCCTTTCTCCGCGCCGAGCAGGAGGAAAACGGCTCGTGGTTCGGCCGCTGGGGCACCAACTACATTTACGGCACCTGGTCGGTCCTCTGCGCCTTGAACGCCGCCGGCGAGGATTCGGCGTCGCCGGCCGTCCGCAAGGCGGTCGCCTGGCTCGAAGCCAGGCAGCGCGCCGACGGCGGCTGGGGCGAGACCGGCGACAGCTACTACGCCGAGCGCATCGAGCGCGCGTTCGACGTGATCTCCACCCCGTCGCAGACCGCATGGGCGGTGCTCGCGCTCATGGCCGCGGGCGAAGTGCGGAGCGACGCGGTGCGGCGCGGCATCGACTATCTCTGTCGCGCTAAGCGTCAGGGTACGAAGTGGCTGGAGGACGACTACACCGCCGTCGGCTTCCCGCGCGTCTTCTATCTCCGCTACCACGGCTACAGCGCCTACTTCCCGCTCTGGGCACTGGCACGCTACCGCTCCCTCGTGCGCGGCAACGACCACCGCCCGCGCCACGGCATGTAGCCGGTGTTCCGCTACCGCAGTTCCTATCTCGTCGATTCGAAGTGCGGACCGAGAAACCCCCACCTCACCCCGGCCCTCTCCGCCCCCAGGGGCGGAGAGGGAGATAAGGCTGGTGCCGTTTACGTTCCCCCTCCGCCCTTTGGGGGGAGGGGGACAGGGGGAGGTGGGTGTCGTTCGGGCAGCCCTCGCCCGGTAAGGGCGGATGGTGCTCTAGCCCAAGACTCTCACCAAGGCCATGGTTGACCGGTCCCGCGTCGGCATCGTTACGGGCCTCGTGGCGGAGGCTGCGACGCTGCCCGAGGGCGACTTCTGGATCGCGGTCTCGGCCGCGAGCCCTGTGCGTGCGGCCCAGGCGGCCGATGCGATGGTTGCCGGCGGCGCCCGGCTGCTGGTGAGCTACGGCCTCGCCGCCGGGCTCGATCCGCGCCTCGGCCCCGGAGACCTGGTACTGCCCGAGGCCGTCATCGTCCACGAAGGCGAGGTCGAGGAGCCCAGACGCGGCGGCGTGCGCGACCAGCTCCAGCGGCTCGCCTCCTTCAAGCGGGACAGCGAGGCCGAGCCGCCGCCTGCACCCACGGACGAAGACCTCTTGCTGGCGGACGAGACCCTGCGGGAGGCGCTGGGCCGGGAGCTGGAAGAGCCGGATGCGGGCGGCATCGTCGCCGGCGTCGACCGCCCGCTGATGAACGGCAGCCAGAAGCTCGCCCTGCTCGCACAGACCCGCGCCAGGGTTGCGGACATGGAGAGCCACGTGGTCGCGCGCGCGGCAAAGACGGCCGGGGTGCCCTTCGTCGCGATCCGCGTCGTGAGCGACCCGAGCAACCGCGCGATCCCCCTCGCCGCGCTTGCCGGACTCACCGACGAGGGCCGCGTCGCCGGCCGCGCAGTGGCGGGCATGCTGCTGCGGCGCCCGTGGGAGTGCATCGACATGCTGACGCTCGCGCTCGACGGCGCGCAGGCGATGCGCCGGCTACGCCGCGTTGGTCGCCGGGCGGCGCCCCTTCTCGCGAGCTTCTGAGGCGGCCTCTTCGGCCAGGCGGATCTCGCGCAGCTTCTCCTGCACGTGCCGGTCGAACATGTACTGGGCCGGGCGGGCGCGCGTCAGGTCGATCTCCGGCACCATCGGTCCGGTCGTCCTGATCCCGCGCAGCTTGACCATCAGCGCGGACCAGGGCCGCGACAGCGAGTGCTCCGCCGCCGTCGGCTCGTAGCCGCAGTGGACCATGCAGTCGGCGCACTTCTCGTAGCGCCCGGTGCCGTAGGAGTCCCAGTCGGTCTCCTCCATCAGCGCGCGGAAGCTCCCGGTGTAGCCCTCGCCGATCAGGTAGCAGGGCTTCTGCCAGCCGAAGACGTTGCGGGTCGGGTTGCCCCAAGGCGTGCACTGGAAATCCTGGTTGCCCGCCAGGAAATCCAGGAACAGGCTGGACTGGCTGAAGCGCCACTTCTTGCCTTCGCCCCGCGCGAAGATGTCGCGGAACAGCGCCTTGGTCTTGCTGCGGTTGAGGAAGTGCTGCTGGTCGGGCGCGCGCTCGTAGGAGTAGCCGGGCGAGACCGTGATCGCCTCGACGCCGAGCTCATCCGTGGCGAAGTCGAAGAACGCGGCGAGCCGTTCCGCCGGGTGGCCGTCGAACACGGTGGCGTTGACGTTGACCCGGAAGCCGCGGCTGCGGGCCTCCTTGATCGCGTCGACCGCACGCTTGAACGTGCCGGGCTGATCGACCGCGTGGTCGTGCTCCTCCTCCAGCCCGTCGAGGTGGACCGAGAAGGTCAGGTACTTGCTCGGCGTGAAGAGGTCGAGCTTCTTTTTCAGCAGCAGCGCGTTCGTGCAGAGGTAGACGAACTTCTTGCGCGCAATGATTTCGGAGACGATCTCCCCGATCTCGGGGTGGATCAGCGGCTCGCCGCCCGGGATCGATACCATCGGCGCACCGCACTCGTCCACCGCCTCGAGGCACTCGTCCACGCTCAGGCGCTGGTTCAGAATTTCCGGCGGGTAGTCGATCTTGCCGCAGCCGGGGCAGGCGAGATTGCAGCGGAACAGCGGCTCGAGCATGAGCACCAGCGGATAGCGCCGCTCGCCCGAGAGCTTCTTGCCGACGATATAGGCGCCGACGCGGACTTTCTGGATCAGCGGGACGGACATGAGCCCCTACTCGGCGGGCGCCGCACCGGCGGCCGGCTCCGGCGCCTTGCCGTTGCCGCTGGCCTCGACCAGCTCGGCCGGCAGCTTGAAGCGCACCCGCTCCTTGATGCCGTCCTGGATCTGCAGCTCGACCGCGTTGATCTCCCGCAGCCTGGCGACCAGGTCCTGCACCAGCTCTTCCGGCGCCGACGCGCCGGCGGTCACGCCGACGCGGCGCACGCCGTCGAACCAGGTCGGGTCGAGGTCGCGAGCGTCGTCGATCAGGTGGGTCGGCACGCCCATCTCCTCGCCGATCTCGCGTAGGCGGTTGGAGTTGGAGCTGTTGCGCGCGCCCACCACGAGGATCAGCTCGACCTCTTCCGCGAGCTTGCGCACCGAGGCCTGGCGGTTCTGGGTCGCGTAGCAGATGTCCTTCACGTCGGGGCCGGAGATGCTCGGGAAGCGCGAGGTCAGCGCCTCGATTACGTCGCGCGTATCGTCAACGCTCAGCGTGGTCTGGGTGACGTAGGCGACCTTGTCCGGGTTCGCCACCTCCAGCTTAGCGACGTCGGCCGGCGTGGCGACGATGTGCACGCCGTTCTTCACCCGGCCGCTGGTGCCCTCGACTTCGGGATGCCCGTCGTGGCCGATGAGGATGATCTCGCGGCCCTCGCGCTCGTAGCGGCGGGCCTCGATGTGCACCTTGGCGACCAGCGGGCAGGTCGCGTCGATCACCGGCAGGTTCCGGTTCGCGGCCTCGCTCTCCACCTTCTCGGAGACGCCGTGGGCGCTGAAGATGGTGACGGCACCCTCGGGCACCTCGTCGATCTCCTCGACGAAGACAGCACCCTTCTTGCGCAGGTCGTCCACCACCCGCTTGTTGTGCACGATCTCGTGGCGGACGTAGACCGGAGGGCCGAAGACCTCAAGCGCGCGCTCGACGATCTCGATCGCCCGCTCGACGCCGGCGCAGAAGCCCCGGGGCTCCGCCAGGATGACCTGCATGCTGCCGTTGTCGCCCACGTTAGGCCCTCGCTGGGTCATGGGGATGCTCGGGGCGGGTCCGTCGACTCCGCGCCCGGAGCCAGCACTCCACCCTATCGCAGACCCGCTGTTCCGACAACACGCGCCTGCCGCCCTGTCGCTAGCAGATGATGTGTCCGGTTTAGGTAGCACACGAGTTGTCCGGTTTGGTTTCTCCGTGGGGAGGGACCGCGATGAACCGGACGGCGTTGCTACAGGAACGCAGGATGCAGAGCTTTTGTGATGTTCTGGGCCATTGGCAGGCACGGCGGCTTTCGGCCCTGGAGGCGGTGGAGCTTCTGGGGATGAGCGGGCGCAGCTTCCACCGCTACCGGCGGCGCTATGAGGAGGAAGGCTTGGACGGCCTCTTCGACCGCAGGCTCGGCAAGGCGTCTGCGCGCCGCGTGCCGGCCGATCGGGTGGCCTGGATGCTCGACGAGTACCGAAGCCGCCACATGGGCTGGACGGTCAAGCACTTCCACGACCATCTGCGCACCCACCACGGCTTCGCCTGGAGCTACACCTGGACCAAGACCACGTTGCAGCGCGCAGGCCTGGTCCCCAGGGCACGAAGGCGCGGCGCCCACCGCCGCCGGCGCCAGCGCAAGCCCTGCGTCGGCATGATGCTCCATCAGGACGGCTCGCGGCATGAATGGCTCGCCGGCCAGCCGCCTCTCGACCTCATCGTCACCATGGACGACGCCACGAGCGAGATCTACTCGGCCTTCCTGGTCGACGAGGAAGGCACCGCGTCCACCTTCCGCGCGCTGAAGCAGGTGTTCCGCACCGAGGGCCTGCCCGGCAGCCTCTATACCGACCGTGCCAGCCACTACTTTCACACCCCAGAGGCGGGCGGCAAGGTCGTCAAGGACAGGCGCACCCAGGTCGGCCGCGCCCTGCACCAGCTCGGCATAGACCACATCGCCGCCTACTCGCCCCAGGCGCGCGGCCGATCCGAGCGCACCTTCGGCACCCTCCAGGACCGCCTGGTCAAGGAACTCAGCCTCGCCGGCATCACCGAGATCGAGGCCGCAAACCGCTTCATCGAAGAGAGCTACCTGCCCGACCACAACCGACGCTTCGCCACCGAGCCTGCGCTCGAAGACAGCGCCTTCGTCCCCCTCGTCCCGCCCGACCAGGCCGACAACATCCTCTGTCGCCAGGAAGAGCGTGTGGTCGGAAACGACAACACCGTGCGCTACGGCCAACGCAGGCTCCAAATCCCCGCCTCCCCGGCCAGGGCGCACTACGTCAAGGCCACCGTCCGCGTGCACGAGTATCCCGACGGAACCCTGGCCATCTTCCACGGGCCCCGATGTCTCGCCCGCTACCGCGCCGACGGAGAGCCCATCGACACACAGACCCGGCAGGCCGCGTGAGACGCTTCGACGCGGCCAGACCAAGCCCTGTGGATAAGTGGACAGCCGCAAAGCGCCTGACCACTTCCCCACAGGGCCAACCGCAACAACAGAAGCGGACAATCAATGTGCTACCAAAACCGGACAAATGCACTTGCTAGCGACACACGCGCCAGCCGCCCCGGCATATCCGGCAGCGCGGTCCGTTTCCACACCCGTCAGGCCTCGTGCGCCCCGCCCATGGGAAGATCAACCCGCGCGGGGACCCTGGGCGGAAGATGCGGGATTCCTCGAACTAAAGCGGGATAATGCGGGATTCGCCGGGACAAAGCGGGAACCGCTTATGCACTTAGTTCCGGTTTGATCGACATGCTGTAGGTCGTGGGTTTGGCGTCGAGGTCGGCGGCGGTTTCGACGAAGTGGCCGAGGTCGGCGGCGCCGTAGGAGGAGATTTCGGCCAGCCCAGAACCAGACGGTCAGCGCCAGCTTGCTGGCGTGCATAATCGTCCCGGCGGTCACCGAGGTCTGTCGTCGGCAGCCGGCGCACTCGCAGGTGCGGGCCTTGCCGCGCAGCGCCCATCCCCTGTCGTGGCTGCACGCGGGACAGACGAAGCCGTCAGGCCAGCGCATGTCCCTGAGCCGGACGGCGCAGGCGTCATCGTCCGGGAACAGACGCTGGAAGGCGAGGAGGTTATCGGGGAGTGGTCTCATCCGCGGGCTCCGGGCATACGAACGAACAGAGAACATTATAGCCGTTCGACCACCCCGACCTCGAACTCAATATGCGGTTCCCAGTTAATCCCACTTAATCCAGGGGAATCCCGGTTTTGCCGCGCGTCTGCCGGCGGGGCTCGGTCGCGGGGCGCGGGCATTCGTGCCATCATCGCCCGAGGGGCATCGGCTCCGGCGGTGCGATGCGGGGGAGGGGAGACATGGCGCGCAAGGTCATCATCACCTGTGCGGTGACGGGCTCGGCGGACACGGTGGCCAGGAACCCAGCGGTGCCGGTGAGCCCGGCGGAGATCGCACAATCCGCGCTCGATGCGGCCAAGGCGGGGGCGGCCATCGTGCACGTCCACGTGCGGGATCCGGAGAGCGGGAAGGCCAGCATGGAGCTGGACCACTACCGCGAGACCGCCGGCCGCATCCGCCAGAGCGAGACCGACGTGGTACTGAACCTGACCACAGGCTACGGCGCGCGCCTGAGCCCCGGCGTCGACGATCCCTTCGACTACGGGCCGGGCACGACCTTTACAGCGCCGGCGCGGCGGATCGCCCACGTGGGAGAGCTCAGGCCCGAAATCTGCAGCCTGGACGTGGCGACCATGAACTCGGGCGGCGTGCGCGACGACAGCGTCATGATCAACTCGCCGCCGCAGCTCCGCTACATGGCCGACAACATGCGGGAATGGGGCGTGGTGCCGGAGCTGGAGGTCTTCGACGTGGGCGGCGTGCGGCTGGCGGCCAACCTGATCGAGAAGGGCCACGTGGAGGCACCGGGGTTCTTCCAGCTCTGCCTCGGGATCGAGTGGGGCGCACCGGCGACTCCGGAGGCGCTCTGCTACATGAAGAGCCTGCTGCCGGACGGTGCGCACTGGGCGGCCTTCGGCATCTCGCGCGACCAGCTTCCCATTGCCGGCCTCTCGGTGCTGAGCGGCGGCCATGTGCGCACGGGGCTGGAGGACAATCTCTACCTGGGGCGGGGCACGCTCGCGCCCTCCAACGCGGCGCTGGTGGAGCAGGCGGTGGCGCTGGTCCGCATGCTGGGAGCGGAGCCGGCGACGCCGGCGGAGGCCCGGGAAATCCTCGGCACGCACAACTGAGCCGGCCGGAGCAGGGCACGGCCAGCAGCAGGTGCGCGGTATCCGGCGCTGAGGTAGAAACCGCTCCCGAACCGCGACGACGAGCGACGGACCATGATCCCGCTGATCGATATCGAACCCTTCCTCCACGGCTCTCGGGGGGACAAGGCGCGCACGGCGAGAGTGCTCGACGACGCCTGCCGCGAGTTCGGCTGGCTGGTGGTGGCGGGTCACGGGGTGCCGAAATCGCTCATCGCCGAGATGCACGGCGTCTCGCGCGGCTTCTTCTCGCGGCCCCACTGGGAGAAGATGAAGCACAAGATGCCGGCCGACCGCTATCGCGGCTACACGCCGCCGGGGACGGAGAGCCTAGCCTACAGCCTCGACGAAGAGCGCCCGCCGGACCTCAAGGAGGCCTACAGCATGGGGCCGGTGGACGCGGCCTACGACGAGTATCACTACGGCCCGGTCGGCGCGCGCTATTTCGCCCCCAACATCTGGCCCGACAAGCCGGCGAACATGCCCCGGGTGTGGGAGGCCTACTATCGCGAGATGACGCGCCTCTCCGCCGACATCATGCGGATCTTCGCCGTGGCGCTCGACATGCCCGAGGGCTTCTTCCAGGCCAAGATCGACGAGCACATCACCAACTTCAGCGCCATCTACTATCCGTCGCAGCCGGATGCGCCGCTGCCGGAGCAGCTACGCGGCGGCGCCCATACCGACTACGGCAGCCTGACGCTGGTGCATTGCGACACTGCCGTAGGCGGGCTGCAAATTCAGACCGAATCGGGCGCGTGGGAGGACGTGCCCTGGTTCCCGGACAGCTTCTCGGTCAATCTCGGCGACCTGATGGCCGAGTGGACCAACGACCGCTGGCGCTCGACCATGCACCGCATCGCCAATCCGCCCCGCGACAAGGCGCACCTCGACCGGCTGTCGCTGATCTTCTTCCATCAGCCCAACTACGATGCCGAGATCGAGTGTCTGCCGAGCTGCGTGAGCGCCGACAATCCGGCGCGCTACGGGCGCACGACCTCGGGCGATCACATCACGATGAAGCTCACCAAACAGCGCGCGCCGGGGCTCGAGGCAGAGGCGGCTGGCGAGTCGGCAGGGCGCCCGAAGGCATGGCTCTATCCGCAGGAGGAGGAGCAAGCCGGTTGAGACGCGGCGCGTCCTTCACCCAAACGTGATTGGCCTTGCGATCGCGTCAGGGGTTCGCATGATACGATGGCGCCATGACAAAACTGATGGCACTCGGCGCTCTACTCATGGCCGCGGCGCTCGCCTTCGCGCCCCTGTCGGCGCGCGCGGACGACCCGAAGGTGGTCCTGGAGCTGTTCACCTCCCAAGGGTGCTCGTCGTGCCCGTCGGCCGACGCGTATCTAGGAGAGCTGGCGGCGACTCGGGACGACGTGGTCGCGCTCTCGTTCCACGTCGACTACTGGAACTACATCGGCTGGGAAGACCGGTTCGCGACGGAGGAGACGACGACGCGGCAGCGCGACTACGGGCGCGCGCTCGGCATCGCCTACATCTACACGCCGCAGCTCGTGATCGACGGCAAGCGCCACGTCGTGGGGTCCAACAAGGGCGCGGTGAAGAAGGCGATCGCTGTCTCGAAGAAGACGAAGGCGAAGCGGGTGCCGGTGGCGCTGTCGGCGAACAGTTCCGGCAGTCTTACCGTCAGGATCGGCGAGTCGAGCGGTTACCACGGAGCCGCCACGATCTGGCTGATCTCCGTCGACCGCAAGCACACGACCTCGGTCGATGCCGGCGAGAATCGAGGCAGGACGCTGGTCAACCACAACGTGGTGCGCGATTTCCGCTCCATCGGCAGGTGGACCGGCAAGGCCATGACTCTCCAGCTCGGACCGGACGAGCTGGCGAGCACGGCTCAGGGCATGGGCGATGGCTGCGCGGTCCTGGTCCAGGGGAATCGCGGCAAGGGCCGCATCCTGGGCGCGGATATCGTCTGGCTCGACGAGAGCTGACGACTAGCTTTGGCCGAGTTCGGCTTGCTACTCCGTTAGCGCGCGCGACACCAAGCCGGACAGGCGCTTGGTGAAGGCCGAGGGGTCGGGCACCGGCTCGCCTTCCAAGATCAGCGCCTGATCCATCAACAGGTGCGCGGCGTCCTCGAGCGCTTCGCTCGCCCCCTTCTGCCCGATCATCCGCGCCAGCGCGCGAGTCAGATCGTGTGACGGGTTGATCTCGAGCACGCGCTTCTGCTCCGGCAGCTCGTGCTTGTGCTGGCGCAGCAGCCGCTCCAGATGCATGTCGAGGTCGCCCTCGTCGGCGACGAGGCAGACCGGGCTGTCGGTCAGGCGTTCGGAGGTCCGCACGTCCTTCACGGCATCGGCCAGCGTCAGCTTCACCAGTGCGATCAGCTTGTCCATCTCGCCGGGCGGCGTGGCATCGGACTCGTCCGGCTTGGCCTCGTCGCTCACCGCGAACTTGTCCAGGTCCGCCGCGCCCTGGGTGACCGAGCGGAACGGCTTCTCCTTGTATGAGCCCACCACGGGCAGCCAGAACTGATCGACCGGGTCGACCATGAGCAGCACGTCGATGCCGCGCGCGCGAAAGCCCTCGATCTGGGGACTGCGGCGCAGCGCGTCCGCGTCCTCCCCGCTCATGTAGTAGATGGCTTCCTGCTGCTCCGGCATGGCGTCCACGTAGTCGTCGAGCGAGAGCCAGCGCTCGCCGCCGCCTGTGGAACGGAAGCGGACGAGGGGAAGCAGCCGGTCCTTCTGCTCGGCGTCTTCGTAGAGCCCTTCCTTCAGGACCGCGCCGAAATTGTCCCAGAACGACGTGTATTCCTCGGGGGTCTTCTTCGCGCGCTTCTCCAGCTCGGAGAAGACGCGCTTGACCAAGCCGGTCCTGATCTTCGCCAGAATCGGGTCGTTCTGCAGCGTCTCGCGGCTGACGTTGAGCGCGAGGTCGGCGGAATCCACCACGCCCCGCATGAAGCGGAGGTAGGGCGGGATCAGCCCCTCGCACTCGTCGGTGATGAAGACCCGCCTGACGTAGAGCCGGACCCGGTGCCGGCGGATCGGGTCGAACAGATCGAAGGGCGTGGTGTCGGGCACGAAGAGCAGCGCCGTGTACTCGATCCGCCCTTCGGCGTGCAGGTGGATTGTGTGCCAGGGGTTGCCCGGCATGTGGGCGATGTGGTGGTAGAACTCGCGGTACTGGTCCTCTTCGATGTCGCTCCTGGGCCGGCTCCAGAGCGCCGAGCCCTCGTTGACCATCTCCTTCTGGCCGCTCTCGTTCTCGAGCCAGATCGGCAGGCCGACATGGTCGGAGTAGGCCTTGACGATGGTGCGGATGCGGAGCGGCTCCAGGAACTCTCGATCGTCCTTGCGCAGGTGGAGCTCGATCCGGGTGCCGCGGGCGGCGTCGGCTTCCGGTGCAATCGAGAACGATCCGGTTCCGTCCGAGCGCCAGCGCCAGCCCTCGGCCTCGTCCGCTCTGCGGGTCACGACGTCGACGCGCTTCGCCACCATGAATGAAGAGTAGAAGCCGACGCCGAACTGGCCGATGAGCCCGGCGGCCACGCCGTCCTGTTCGTCGTGTCCGCTTTCCGCGTCCTGCCCGTCATCGGGTTGCGAATCGGCCATCTGCTTGACGAAGGCCTCGGTGCCGGAACGTGCGATGGTGCCGAGGTTGTCGATCAGCTCCTGGCGGTTCATGCCGATGCCATTGTCGGCCACGACCAGGATGCTGCCCTTGCTGTCCGGCGTAATGGTCACCGCGAGCGCGGCATCGTCGCCCAGCAGATCGGGTTGGGTGATTGCCGAGTAGCGCAGCTTGTCGCAGGCGTCGGACGCGTTCGAAATCAGCTCGCGCAGGAAGATTTCCTTGTCGCGATAGAGCGAGTTGGCCATGAGGCCGAGCAGCTTGCTGACCTCGGCCTGGAACGCGTGACGCTCCCCGCTGGTGTTCGCCATCGACTCCTCCGATTCGCCCGTGCGCCCTCGATTCGGAGCGCTATATGTGACGAACCCGCAGGCGGTTCAAGCCCGTGCGCGCACTCGATGTCGGAGCACGGGTCGGCGGACAACCCTGGACCGGCGGCTAACAAAATGGGGTTGGCCGGCGCCGGCTGCGTTCGGCGACGACGCCGAGCGCGACGGGCTGCTACAGCGCGTCGAGTTGCTCGCCGTCGAGAACCTGCTCGTAGATGCCACCGCCGGTCTGCCCGTACCCTCCATCGCCTTGAGAGGCCACATGATCGCAATGCTCTTTATCGCCGATCGGTATACCGGGATAGTTCGTACAGAGTTCTCCCATATCGTTGAAATAATATGTGCCATCGAAACTGAACGTCATGCCGCCGAATGCATCCGGTTTCACCTTCATTTTCACGGTTCCGTCTGGCGCGAAATACTCGGCTCGGCTCACCCTAATCGCGTCGTCTCTGATGACGATCGTCTTTCCAGTGACAAGAGACTCGACTTGGGCCACGGACAGCACGCCGGTGGAAGCGGTGGCCTCCTCTGCTGGATGTGCGGTCCCTTTCTCTGCCGGGGGCGCCATCGCTGGCGGCTGGCATGCCGCAACCGTGAGACCCAGGGTTGCAGCCACCAAGCCGGTCGTCGCAGTTTTCTTGAGGCTAGCCATTGGTTTACCTCCCTACGGGCGGAGTATGTGTGCCGTGCCTGACTATTCTAGCTGAACGTGAGACGTGACACAGAGTCGATCGTCGGAGTGGGAAAGTCGTAGGACCTATGCGTGGGGTTGCCAAATCGGCTTGGAGCGCCAATCCTCCCGCCATGGTTCGGCACGACGCCGAGAACGCCGCCGTCACCGCGCTGCTCGGCCCGACCAACACGGGCAAGACCCATCTGGCGGTCGAGCGCATGCTGGCCCATCGCACCGGGATGATGGGCTTCCCGCTCCGCCTCCTCGCGCGCGAAGTCTACGACCGGGTAGTGGAGGAGAAGGGGGCCGGCGCGGTCGCCTTGGTGACGGGAGAAGAGCGGCGAATCCCGAAAGAGCCCCGCTACTTCGTCTGCACCGTCGAGTCGATGCCCCTGGACAGGGAGGTCGAGTTCGTCGGCGTGGACGAGGTTCAGCTGGCAGGCGACCGCGAGCGCGGCCATGTCTTCACCGACCGACTGCTGCGCGCGCGCGGCACGGCGGAGACCATGTTCCTCGGCGCGGACACCATGCGCCCGCTGCTCCGCACGCTCGTCCCCGAGGCGCGGTTTACGAGTCGCCCCCGGCTCTCCACGCTCGCGCACGAGGGGCACTGCAAGCTCGCGCGGCTCAAACCCCGCAACGCGGTCATCGCGTTCTCGACCGAATCCGTCTACGCGCTCGCCGAGCGCATCCGGGGGCTCCGAGGCGGATGCGCCGTGGTGTTGGGAGCACTGAGTCCGCGCACGCGCAACGCGCAGGTGGGGCTCTACCAGGCGGGCGAGGTGGATAGTCTGGTCGCGACCGATGCCATCGGCATGGGGCTCAACCTGGACCTGGATCACGTCGCGTTCTCGGCTTATCAAAAGTTCGACGGCCACACGACGCGGATGCTCACGGCCGCCGAGATCGCGCAGATCGCAGGCCGCGCCGGGCGCCACCTTAGGGACGGCAGCTTCGGCACGACCGGGGGTGTCGAACCATTCGAGCCCTCCCAGGTGCACGCGGTGGAGAATCACCGGTTTCCGCCGGTCCGCCGGGCCTATTGGCGCAACGCTGCGCTTTGCTTCGAGTCGCTGCCCGCGCTGGCCGAGTCGTTGGCCGAGCCGCCGCCGATGCCTGGCCTTCGCCGCACCCAGGATGCAGACGACCATCGCACGTTGCTCGTGCTGGCCCGCGATCCGGCGGTCGCAGAAACGCTGACCGGTGCGGACCGTGTCGCGCTGCTCTGGGAGGCCTGTCAGATCCCCGATTTTCGGAAGACCATGGCCGAGGATCACGTCGGCCTGGTGCGCCGAATCTACCTCTCCCTGGTCGAGAGCGGGCGCCTGCCGCCGGACTGGGTCGGCCGTTCGATCGAGAGGCTGGCGCCCACCGAGGGCGACATCGACACGCTGACCGCCCGGATCAGCCATGTGCGGACCTGGACCTACGTGTCCCACCGCGCCGATTGGGTGGACGACGCGCAGGGGTGGCAGGAGCGCACGCGTTCGCTGGAGGACGCGCTCTCCGATGCCCTCCATGCACAGTTGACCCAGCTCTTCGTCGATCGGAGGGCGCGCCAGGGCCGCTTCGGCAGGCGAGCGGACGAGGCGCTTTTCGCGCTCGTCGGCGAGGGCGGCGCGGTGACGGTGGAAGGCGAACTGGCCGGCGTCTTCGATGGCTTTCGCTTTCGGCCGGATACGGGGGCCGAGCGCAGCCGCGAGGTTCTGGCAGCCGCCAACCGCGTGGTCGAGCGCGAGGTGGCGAGGCGGGTCGCGGCCGCGGTGGCGGATGGCGACGATGCCTTCACGCTCGGGCTCGAGACGGGGCGGGAAGGCGTGCCGCGCTGGGGCGAGATCGCCTGGCAGGGCGCCGCCATCGCGCGCCTGGGGCAGGGAGATTCGCCGCTTCGGCCGCAGATCGCGCTGATCGGCGAGGATCATCTGAGTGCTGCGCAGCGCGGGCGTGTGCGCCGGCGCCTTCAGTCATGGCTCGATCGGCGGATCGAGCGCGACGTGGGGCCCCTGGTATCCTTGCGCGAGGCGGCGCTGGAGGGCTCGGCCCGCGGCGTCGCCTTCGCATTGAGCGAGGCGCTCGGCTGCGTGCCCAAGCGCTCGCTCAGCCCCCAGATCGCCGGGTTGGACGTTGCGGGGCGGCGGACCCTCGCCGAGGCCGGCGTACGGCTTGGCGCGCTCAGCGTGTTTTTGCCCGCCATGCTGAAACCCGCGCGCTCACGCTGTGCCGGCCTGCTGTGGTGGGCCTGGAGCGGCGCCGGCACGCCGCCTCCCATGCCGGGCTCGGCGGTCTCGATGGACCGCGACCCGGCCGTGCCCGACACCTGCTACGCCGCGCTCGGTCTGGTTCCCCTGGGCTCTCAGGTGGTCCGCGCCGACATCGCGGAGCGCCTCGCCGCTCGGCTGCGCAAGGCGGCCCGCAAGGAGCCTTTCGCAGTCGACCCCGGTATGCTCAAGCTGGCCGCCTGCAAGCGCGCCAAGTTCGACGACATTCTCGCCGCTCTCGGCTACGCCATGGTGGGGCTCGGCACCGACGGCCTGCCGCGCTATGGTCGGAGCGACGTGCGCCCGGGCCGGCCGGCAGCGAAGAAACGCCGTAGGGGGAGGGGGCTGGACCCCGATTCTCCCTTCGCGAAGCTCCGCGAGCTTGCCACCGGAGGTGCGCGCCCGTCGTGACGCACGACGCACCTGCTCTCGCCGCGATCCGGCTGGACAAGTGGCTCTGGTATGCGCGCTTCTTCAAGACCCGGGGGCTTGCGCAGAAGGCCTGCGAGTCGGGACGCATAAGGGTCAACGGCCGCCGCATCACCAAGGCGCATCGGACCGTCGGCCCCGGCGACGTGCTGACCTTCGTGCAGGGCAGGGTGGTAAGAATCGTGCGGATACTGGCGGTTGCGGAGCGGCGCGGGCCCGCGCCTGAAGCGCGGAAACTCTACGAGGAAATTGAGCAGGAGTAGGGCTCGATTCGCGTCGGCCAAAGCATCCGGGTGACCCTTGAGTCGGTCGCCGCCGTTATGATACGCAGCGCCCGTGATCGACAGGATAAAATCTCTTCTCAGCGGCGCCGGCACAGCTAGCGCCGAACCGGCCGAACCTGACGTGCCGAAGCTCGCGGCGGCGGCGCTTCTGGTTGAGGCGGCGTGCATGGACGGGCATTTCGACGGCGACGAGCGTGACGCAATTTGTATAGCCCTGGGCGCGCACTTCGGGCTTAACGATGCCGAGGCCGGCACCCTGATCGAAGAGGCAGAGGCTGTCCACCACGAGGCAACCGATCTGCACCGCTTCACGCGGGCCATCAACGACCGCTACGACCATGCGGATCGTCTCGCAGTGATGGAGATGCTGTGGGAGGTGGTTTATGCTGACGGTAGGCTTCATGCATACGAAGCCAATCTGATTCGCCGCGTCGGCGGCTTGCTTCACATCACGGACCGGGAACGAGGGGAAGCGCGCAAACGTGTCCTAGCCCGCGTCGGACAGGGAGGGGAGCGAGCAGCCGCCACGTGAGATATCGGCTGCGGCGCACCCGAGAGCGAAGCACGGAGCACAAAACGAATGACGTATCTGGTGACCGAATCCTGCATTCGGTGCAAGTACATGGACTGCATCGAAGTGTGCCCGGTGGATTGCTTCTATGAAGGCGAGAACATGCTGGTGATCCACCCGGACGAGTGCATCGACTGCGGCGTGTGCGAGCCGGAATGTCCGGTCGAAGCGATTATTCCCGATACCGCCGGCGATGACGATGAGGGGAAGTGGCTGGAGATCAATCAAAAGTTTGCCGAGATTTGGCCCAACATCACGCGCAAAGGCGACCCGCCAGGTGACGCGGACGACTACAAAGACGAATCGGGCAAGTTCGAGAAGTATTTTTCGGACAAGCCGGGCGAGGGAGATTAAAAACGGGGGCCAAGACCTGGAAATTGCACCGCAACTCTGGTATGGTGCACTTCATTGCGGCAGGGTGATCGTCGCCCGGCCGACCGCGACGGAGCGCTGAGCGACCGCCGCTGGCGTAGGGCCGTTCGAGCGCGGCCTTATCCAAATTGGACAAGGATATCTGGACACAGTGAGCAGCAAGGCGCCGTCGAAATCGAAGACTTCCGCTAAAGAACAGACCACCGCCAAGGCCCGCAAACGGTCTTCCTCCTCACCGAGTACAGCGGCGCGATCGAAGGCATCGGCGCGGACTCGGGCTGCGACCAAGAAGACCAGCGGCGCGGCGTCCGGTGCGCGGCGCACTGCGTCGCGGCCGGAGGCAATGCATCCGGAAGCCCAGGAGGGCGACACGGTGAAGCCGGAGGGAGCGGCCGGGCGCGCGAAGAGCGCCAAGGCCGCCAAAGTCGGCAAGAACACCAAAGCCGCTAAAGAGACCAGGGCCAAGGGCGTAGCGAGAGCCAAACGCACTACCAAGGTCGCCGACGCGGCCAAGGCAGGCGCGGGCGCCGAAGCGCGGCGCAAGAAGAAGGCCCCGACCCAGGTCAATGGATTCTCGGTGGGCGATCACGTGGTCTATCCGGCCCACGGAGTCGGCCGGATTACCGGGATCGACGAACGGGCAGTTGCGGACCAGACCCTGCAAATGTTCGTCGTGGCCTTCGAGAAAGACAAGATGACCCTCATGGTCCCCACCCACAAGGTGGAGTCGGCAGGCATGCGCCGGCTGAGTTCGCGCGAGACCATGGATGCCGCAATCACCACTCTGCGGGGGCGGGCACGTCAGCGCCGCGTCATGTGGAGCCGGCGCGCCCAGGAATATGAGGCGAAGCTGAACTCCGGCGATCCGGTCTCGATCGCGGAGGTCGTGCGGGATCTGCACCGCAATGTCGGCCAGCCGGATCAGAGCTACAGCGAGCGCCAGATGTACGAGGCCGCGCTGGACCGCCTGGCGCGGGAGTTCGCGGCGGTCGACAACACCGATACCGAGCAAGCCGCGAACAAGCTTGAGGACGTCCTACGCGCGGCGTAGGAGCGGGCCTCCCCTCAGCCACGTGGGTTGCGCCACCAACGAACGGTTCGTGACGATCCGCAGCGGCGGGCGAATTTGGGCCGTTGGCGCTATCCACGGCGAAGCATCGAGGCTGGCCGAGCTGCACGCCGGGATCGAAGAGCGTTTCGAGGCCGGAGACCGCATCGTCTATCTCGGGAATTTTCTCGGTCACGGCCGCGAGGTCGCCGCCACCATCGACGAGATGGTGGCCTTCCGCAGCGCGCTGCTCTCGGTGCCCCACATGAACGTCTGCGACGTGGCCTACCTGCGCGGCAGCCAGGAGGAAATGTGGCAGAAGCTGTTCCGCCTCCATCTCTCGGTCGAGCCGGTGGACGTGTTGTCCTGGATGATGAATCAGGGGGTGCAGCAGACCCTCGCGGCCTACGGCTGGGGTGCCGACCAGGCGCAGGAGCGGGTCGGCAACGGCTCCCAGGAGATCGCCCGCTGGCTTGGCGAGGTGCGCGCCAGGATGGAGATGTATCCTGGTCATCAGGAGTTGCTCGCCAGCGTGCGGCAGGCGGCCGTCACAGACGATGGAGCACTGCTCTTCGTGAATTCGGGACTCGATCCAGCACGTCCGCTCGATACCCAGAGAGACGCCTTCTGGTGGGGCGCCGATCAGCTCGCGCAGCTCACGCCGCCCTATGCCGAATACAGGAAGATCATTCGAGGCTTCGACCCGTATCAGGGGGGTGTCAGCCTCGACGACTATGTGGCGACGGTCGATGGCGGCGCAGGCTTCGGCGGCACCCTGACCGCCGCCTGCTTCGATTCCGAAGGCAGGGCGGTCGACCGGATCGACACGTGACGGCGGCGGCAGCGGCTATAGGGTGAGGGCACGATGGAGCCTGCGGTACAGTCGGCCAACGACCTCGACGGTGGCATCAAGGAGCGGATGGAAGCGTCCACCGTGTGGGCGCTGCCAGCGCGGTGGTACGCGGATCCCGATATCTATCGGATCGAACGCCGAACCATTTTCTCGCGCCAATGGCTGTGGATCGGGCGTGAGGGCGATGTGGCCGAGCCGGGGCAGTACATCACGGCCGCTCCGGCGGAATTCCCGCTCTTCGTCCGGCGCTCGGAAGACGGCGCGCTAAACGGCTTCCACAACGTGTGCCGTCACCGGGCCTCGAAGCTGCTGACGGAGCCGAGTGGGCAGTGCCATACCATCGAGTGCCCCTATCACGGCTGGCGTTACCGATCGGACGGCGCGCTCGATCATGTGCCGCTGTTCGGCGAGGCGCCGGACTTCCCGAAGGACGAGCTGTCTCTGTTCCCGATCTCGGTCGATGTCTGGCGCGGCCAAGTCTTCGTCTGCCTAGACCCGGATGCGCCGCCACTCATCGAGTGGCTCGGCCCGATCGAGGACGTGGTGGAACGGACCGCGCCGGCGCGGGTCGAATTCGGTCGTCACCTTGAGTTTCTTGTCGACTGCAACTGGAAGACCTATGTCGACAATTACCAGGAGGGCTATCACATTCCACCGCTGCACCCCGGACTGCATCGTGACCTCGACTGGAAGCGCTACAGGGTCATCAACTTCGAGGGCGGCAGTCTGCATGAAGGTCCGGCGAAGGGAAGCTCGAACCACCCCGGCGCTTTCGGTTGGCGTTTTCCTCATTTTGCGTTCAACTCGTACCCGGACGGGCTTTCCTTCATGCGGATGGAGCCGGTCGGTCCGCGCCAGACGCGCCTGGTCTACGACTACTGGCGGCCGGACTCGGTCAGCATGGAGGACTTCGAGGCGACGCTGGAGTACGGCGTCCAGGTTTCGAAGGAGGACCAATGGATCACGCCGATCATTCAGGAGAACCTAGAAGCCGGCATCTACAAGGTGGGCCCGCTCAGCCCGCTGCACGAAAACGGCGTGTTCTATTTTCACGAGCTGGTACGGGAGGCCGTCGACTCCGCAGCGTAAGGCGGCAGCCGCGCTCCGTTCGCGTCACCTGGGACGACGGCACCGCCGGGACGTTCCACCACCTCTGGCTGCGGGACAACTGTCGTTGTCCGCGATGCCGGCACCCGGACACCCTGGAACGAATCCTCGATCCGCTTTCGGTGCCGGCGGACCTCGACGCCGGGTCGGTCTCGATTACCGACGCGGGCGGGTTGCAGGTCCGATGGCAGCCCGAAGGCCATGTCAGCGACTACGATGCGGACTGGCTCAGGGGACATCGCGGCGGCGCCGACGAGGCTTCGCCATACGGTGCGGCACCTGCCACGTGGGGCGCCGAGCTTTCGGAAGCCATACCATGCGCGGACTATGACGCGGTTACAGGCAGCGACGATGCCCTGCTGGACTGGCTCCGTTTGTTGCGCGATTTCGGCGCTGCGGTCCTGCGCGACACGCCGCGCGAGCCGCTCAGCGTTCTCGCCCTCGCGGGTCTCGTCGGCCCCCCGCGGGCGACCAACTTCGGCGAGCATTTCGATGTGCTCTCGAAGCAGGAGCCAAACAGCAACGCCTACACCGCGCTCGGGCTGCTCTGCCACACAGATCTGCCCAACTGGGAACGGCCGCCCGACTACCAGCTGCTGCATTGCCTGAGGAACGACGCCGAGGGCGGCGACTCGATCCTCGTGGACGGCTTCCGGGCGGCGGAGACGCTGCGCTCGCGGGAGCCCGCTGCCTTCCGGCTGCTCAGCCAATGCCCGATCGATTTCCACTTTCAGGACCGCGACTCGGACATTCGATTCCGGGCACCCACCATCGCCTTGGACGAAACCGGCTCGGTCACGGAGATACGCTTCAACTTCGCCGTGATGGATGCGATTAGCGCTCCGACTAAGCGCATGGGAGCGCTCTGTCGCGCACTGCGTACCTTTGCGGCGGTGATTCGAGATCCGGCGCTGGAGTGCCGCTACCGGCTCAACCGGGGCGAGCTTCTGATCTTCGACAACCGGCGGGTTCTACACGGGCGCGCCGCGTTCGACCCCACGACCGGTGGGCGGCACCTGCAAGGCTGTTACGTGGATCGTGACCAGCTGCTCAGCCGCATTCGCGTCCTGGAGCGCGTGGCGCCCTTGCAATAAAGGCGGAGCGACGGGTCAGTTGAACTCGCGCTCCAAGGCCTCGGCGAGCTCGAAGATGTCGACGCAGGCGCCGTGGTGGGCGACGTTGAAGATCGGCGCCTCCGGGTCGGTGTTGACCGCGATGATGGTGTCCACGTGCTTCATGCCGGCCAGGTGCTGAACCGCGCCGGAGATACCCAAAGCCAGATAGAGTGAGCAGCTGGCCGCGATCGTGCCGGACTGGCCGACTTGGTGGGCCTTGGGCAGCCAGCCCGAATCGGCAACCGGGCGCGAGCAGCCGAGGGTAGCGCCGAGCCGTTCCGCGAGTGCCGCGAACTGGGGCAGGTTCGTGTCTTCGCCGAGGGCACGGCCGACTGAGAGGATGAACTCGGCCTTGCCGATGTCCACGTCGGCGGGCGGGGCGGGCAGATAGTCGATGTGGCGGCTGGCGCCGGGTACGGTGTCGAGTTCGATCGCGAACGGAACGATGCTCGCGTCTCCCTCCGCATCGGGCGCATTGAAGGTCGCGCCTCGCAGGGTCAGCACGATCACGGGCTTGTCCGGAAAGGCGACGTCCATGGAGACCTTGCCGCCGTAGCCGCCGCGGGTCGCGATGGGCTCGCCGCCCTCGGCCGAGAGCCCGAAGACGTCCGATGCGAAGCCCGAGCCGATCCGCGCGGCGACCGCCGGCCCGAAGGCCATGCCGGCGGCGGTGTGGCCGATCAGCACCAGCCGGACCTGACGCGCCTCGGCAACGGCGCACACCGCCTCCTCATAGAGCGCGGGATCGAAATGCTTGTCGGGCTGGGCGACGGTGACGATCTCGTCGACGCCCTCGCGATTGGCTGCAGAGGCAAGCCCTTCTACATCCTGACCGATGACGAGTACGGCGAGCGGGCCGCCGAGGCCGGCCTTGACCTCGGTGGCAGCGCCGATCATCTCTTGCGTGACATCGCGCAGGACGCCGTCGAAGTGCTCGGCGACGACGAGGATACCGGCCATCACACCTCTCCCCGCTTGTCGCGAATGATGTCGGCGATCACCTTGGCGACCGATTCGGCGTCGCCCTCGATCATCGCCGCGCGCCCGGACTTGGGCGGCTCGTAGAGCCGGCGCACGGTAGCGCCAGCCTGGTCGAGACCGACGTCCGCGCCGTCCACCACCGCGATCGGCTTCTTCCGGGCCTGCTTGATCATGCGCATGGTGGCGTACCGCGGCGTGCTGCCGCCGGTCTGCACGGTAAGCAGCGCCGGCGCCGGCAGCGCGAACTGCTGGCGCATGCCGCCTTCAAGCTCGCGGGTGACAGTCATCGCGTCCGTACCGTCCCACTCGATGCCGAGGACGACGGCCGCGTGCGGAAGACCCAGGATGCGGGCCAGCGCCGAGCCCGTGGCGCCGTGGCCAAGATCGGCCGACTGCGCGCCGGTGAGCACGATATCGGGCGATTCCTGCGCGGCGACACCCGCCAACACGCGGGCGACGGTCACCGGGTCGGCGTCGCGCAGGCTCTCGTCCCACACCCGGACGCCCCGGTGCGCACCCTTGGCGAGCGCACGACGCAGGGTCTCCTCGGCATCCTCCGGGCCGATGGTGACGGCGACGACCTCTCCTGCGCCGAGCTTCTCGGTCAGCAGCAGCGCCTCCTCCAGCGCCGCCTCGTCCCACTCGTTCAGCTCGTACTCGAAGTGCTCGTCGGCGATCGTGCCGCCGGCTTCGTCGATGGCGAAGTCGGGGTTCAGCTCGCCCACCCGCTTGACCGCGACGAGCACGCGGGGACCTTCCTTCGCCGGCACCTCGTATGCAGGCAGCGTCGCCGCGCTGACCGGTGCCGGGCGCCATGGGCCGGCCTCGGGTGTCGCCTCCGGCTGCTCTTGCGGCTCGCCGACCGGCGCGGGCTGGGGTGACGCGGCAGCTGCGGCAACAGCGGGGGCGCGCTGGGCGAGCTCGCTCAGCACCCGTTCCGTCACGGTCTCGGCGAGGCGTTCGGCCAGCCGGTCCGCCACGGTATCGGCAATCCGGGTCGCGACGGCCTCGGTGATGCGGTCGACCAGCGCCGGCACCTCCTTGAGGTCGATGCTCTTGAGGTCGATCGCCTCGGCGACCAGCTCCGCCAGGTCCTGGACGACGAAGTCGCCTTCGTGGCCACTGGTCTTGCGGGCGTCCTCGAACATGGTCAGGTCCTTGGGGCAACAGACGACGAAGGCGTCGAGATTACCGAGAGACGCCGCTTCGTGCATCCGATTCTCGGCCGGGCGCTCCTTGCCGACCGGATCCGGCATCCAGATACGCCCGCCGCCGGCGCCGCAGCAGAACGAGTTGTCGCGGCAGCGGGGCATGTCGATCAGCTCGCAGCCGATCAGCTCCAGTACCCGGCGCGGCTCGTCGTAGTGGCCATTGAGCCGGCCGAGGTGGCAGGGGTCGTGCAGCGTCACCCGCCTGCCAAGGGGCTTGGTGACCGTGAGGCGCCCGCTCTCCAGCAGCTCGGCGAGGACGCTGGTGTAGTGGCGGATCGGCGCGACATCGCCGAAGTCGGGATACTCGTTGCGAATCGTGTTGTAGCTGTGGGGGTCCGTGGTCACGATCGCGTCGAACTGCTTGGCCTCGCCCATCGCGGTCAAATTGTGTTCGGCCAGCGATTCGAAGAGCCCTTCCTCCCCGACCCGGCGCACGTCGTTGCCGGCGGTCCGCTCGCTCTCGTAGAGCAGTCCGAAGTCGAGGCCGGCGGCGCGGAAAAGGCGGGCGACCGTGCGCGAGACATCCTGGTTGCGCGGGTCGTAGGAGGCGTAGTCGCCCACGAACCAGAGGTGCTCGGCGGGCTCGGCGCGGACATCCTTGACCGGGAACTCCAGGGCCGCGGTCCAGCCGCCGCGGCTGCGCGCGCTCTCGCCGAAGCTGTTGCCGCGGTTGGCGATCATGTCGAGGGTGTCGCGAAGCTGCTGCTCCATGGCGCCGTCCTCGACCAGCTGGCGCCGCATCTGCACGATCATGGGCGGGTGCTCGATACCGACCGGGCAAATCTCCATGCACGCGCCGCAGGAGCGGCAGGACCAGAGTGTCTCCGCCTCGATCACGTCGCCGATCAGCGCCGCGCCGTTCCCTCCCGGCCGGAAGGCGCTGCGCGCGGCGTGGGAACGCAGGTCGAGGATCAGGTCGCGCGGGCTAAGCGGCGCGCCGCTGGCGGTGGCGGGGCAGGCCTCGTGGCAGCGTCCGCACTTGGTGCAGGCGTCGAGGTTGAGCAGGTCCTTCCACGAGAACTGGGCGATGCTGCCGAAGCCGACTTCGGGCTCGGTGTCCTCTGCGACGGCCGCACGGGCGGGTGCGGGCTTGGGAAGGCGGCGCAGGGCCAGCGCATCGCGGGTCGAGAGCGAGCCGAGCACGGCGATGATGTGCTTTGCCTTGGTCCAGGGAATGCCGGCGATGAAAGCCAGCGCCGCGATGCCGTGAATCCACCAGTTGGCCCGGCGAATAGCGGCGGCCGTCGCCTCGTCCATTCCGAGCCCGAGGAAGATCTGGGCGAGCACCCAACCTACCGGCGACCACGCCCCCCACGGCGGCTGGTCCATGGCGAGCCGCACGCCCTCCTGCAGGAAGCCGGTCAATCCAATCAGGAACAGCGCCCAGAGGAACAGCGTGTCATCCCATTCCCAGGCGCGGGCGTCCGGCCGGGTCTCCGTTTCGCCGCGATAGTTCCGCCGGTAGGCGAGCTTTGGGGGCCGGACCTGCCAGCGTCGCCACATCATGTAGACGACACCGACGATGAGGCCGAGGCCGGCGAGATCGGCGATCAGGCTGAAGGCGAGGTAGAAGTCCCCGTGCCAGAAGGTGAAGCCGAAGAAAGGCTCCGAGATGTCGTACTCGACCGTGATAATGCTGGTGGCGGCCAGCAGCAGGAGGAAGCCGTACATGATCGGCGTGTGGGCGTGACCGGCGCGGCGGTCGCGACGGTGCACGGTCCGCTGCGAGAAGATGTCGAACACCATGCGCCAGAAGCCGCGCCACGGGTGGACCGGGACCGGGCTGCGCCGCGCGCGGGCGTAGCGGTAGACGTGCCAGGCGACGCCGGCCGCAGCCACCGCCATCGCCAACCCCGCCACCACGAAGAAGAGCGTGTGACCGAGGGAGGTGATCTCCCAGAAGAGCTCGCGGGTTTCCACTTGCTCACACGGCCTTCATGAGGCCTGACCGCTAGCCGCCGAGGTACACCTTGCGGACGTGCTGGTCGTCGCGGATCCGCTCGGCCTCGCCTTCAAGCGCGACGCGGCCCGTCTCCAGCACATAGGCGTAGCGCGCGAGCTTCAGCGCGAGTTCCGCATTCTGCTCGACCAGCACCACGGGCACACCGCGTGCGTTGATATCGACGACGATCTTGGCGATCTCCTGCACCATCACCGGCGAAAGCCCGAGGGAGGGCTCGTCCAGCAGCAGCAGCCTGGGCCGAGCCATGAGCGCCCGTCCGATCGCCAGCATCTGCTGCTCGCCGCCTGAGAGGGTCTTGCCGTACTGGGTGCGGCGCTCCTTGAGCCGGGGGAAGCGCTCGTAGACGGCTTCGAGATCCTGCTTGATCCCGTCCTTGTCGCGCCGGAGGAAGGCGCCCGTGTTCAGGTTCTCGAAGACGGTGAGCTCGGGGAAGACATGCCGGCCCTCGGGCACGTGGGCGATGCCGCGCCTCACCACCTCGTCGGCAGGGAGCGTGTCGATGCGCGCACCGTCGAACCAGATTTCGCCCGCGCTCGCGCGCACGAGGCCCGAGACCGTGCGGAGCGTCGTGCTCTTGCCCGCGCCGTTGGCCCCGATCAGGGTCACGATGTCGCCTTCGTCGACCTCCATCGAGACCGCGCGCAACGCCCGTACCTTGTTGTAGTGGACCGAGAGCGACTTGATCTGGAACAGCATTCAGGCCGTCCCCAGGTAGGCTTCGATCACGGCCGGATCGGCCCGGATTTCGTCGGGCGTGCCTTCCGCCAGCAGCTCGCCGAAGCTCAGCACCGTGATCAGGTCGCACAGCCCCATGACCGCCTGCATGTCATGCTCGACCAGAAGGATGGTGACGCCCTGGCTGCGCACGCGCTCGACCAGCTCCATCATCTGGCGCGTCTCTTCGGGGTTCATACCGGTGAAGGGTTCGTCGAGCAGGATCAGTTTGGGCTCGGCCGCCAGCGCCACCGCGATGCCGAGGGCCCGTTGGTGGCCGTGCGGCAGGTTGACCGTCTCGTCGTCGCGGCGGTCGCCCAGGCCCATGAACTCGAGGACTTCGGCAGCCCGCTCCTCGGTCTCTCGCTCGGCGTGTCTGCTGGTGCCCAGCAGCGCGCTGAACGGACCCACCTTCGAGCGCATGTGGCAGCCGACCAGCACGTTCTCGAAGACGGTGAGCTCCTGGAAGAGCGTGGTCGCCTGGAAGGTGCGGACCACGCCTCGGGCCGCAATCCGGCTCGGGCGCAGCCCGGATATCTTGCGGCCGCCGAACACGATGTCACCGGCGGTCGGCTTGTAGTAGCCGCTGATGACGTTGAAGGTCGTGGTCTTGCCGGCGCCGTTCGGGCCGATCAGCCCGTGGATCTCGCCCTCGTCCACGGTGAAGGAAAGATTGTTGACGGCGGCGAGGCCGCCGAAATGCCGAGACAGTTCGTGAACTTCGAGCAGACTCATGGGCGTCGCTGCAAATCAGACTCGCTATCGTTACCGGCGGCAGCCTAAACCCGCGCCGCGCGCTGCGCCACAGAAGATCGGCTGCAGACGCGCTTCAGCCTCCCACCGCAGCGAGTGCGTGCTCGAGATCGGCACGCAGGTCCGCCTCCGCTTCCAGCCCGACCGAGAAGCGGACGAGCCCGTCGCCGACGCCGAGCAGGGCGCGGGCGCCGACGCCAATCTTCTGATGCGTGGTGCTGGCGGGGTGGGTGGCGAGGCTCTTGGCGTCGCCCAGGTTGTTGGAAATATCGATCAGCTCCAGCGCATCGAGAAAGCGGAAGGCGGCATCCCACCCGCCCGCAAGGTCGAACGCGATCACGCTGCCGCCCCGGCTCATCTGCCGTGCCGCAAGCGCGTGCTGAGCATGGCTCGCGAGGCCCGGATAGTGAACGGTATCCACGGCAGGGTGGCTTTCGAGAAACGCCGCCAGCCGCTCCGCCGACTCGCACATGCGGGCCGTGCGCAGTTCCAGGGTCTCCAGTCCCTTGAGCATGACCCAGGCGTTGAAGGGGCTCATCACAGGCCCGGTGGTGCGCATGAAGGGCACGAGGTCGTCTGCGAAATACGCGTCGTCGCCCAGGACGGCGCCGCCCAGGCAGCGGCCCTGGCCGTCGATGTGCTTGGTCGTGGAGTAGACGACGACGTCGGCACCGAGGGCGAGGGGACGCTGAACGGTCGGCATGCCGAGCACGTTGTCCACGACGACGCGGGCGCCGACGCCGTGGGCGAGGGCGGAGACCGCGGCGATGTCGACGACCGGCATGGTCGGGTTGCCTGGGCTTTCGAGGAAGATGCAGCGGGTCTCCGGCCGGAGCGCGCGCTCCCACGCGTCGAGATCGGTGCCGTCCACGAGATCGGTCTCGATGCCGTAGCGCGGCAGAAGCTGGTCGATCACCACGTAGCAGGCGCCGAACATAACGCGGGACGCGACGACGTGATCGCCCGCGCGAAGCTGGCTCATCAGGGACCCGAAGACCGCCGCCATGCCGGTGGCGGTCGCCTGGCAGGCGTCGGCGCCCTCGATCAGCGCGAGCCGGTCCTCGAACATGGTGACGGTTGGGTTGCCGAAGCGGCCGTAGACGTAGCCGGTCTCTTCGCCCGCCGTGCGCGCATTGCCCTGCGCTGCCGTGTCGTAAACGAAGCCCGAGGCGAGATAGAGCGCCTCGCTGGTTTCGCCATGATGCGAGCGCTCGGTCCCGCCCCGCACCAGTTGGGTGGCCTGCGCCCAGGCCCGCTCACGTTCCCGTTGCCCCATATGCAAAAACCCCGGCCGCGCTGGCCGGGGTCCCTCCCTTCGACCTTTTAGCGCGATTGTTTAACGTGGCCGCAAGCCGGTCGCTCAAATCGCCACGTGAGTGAACTAGAGACCACGGAGGCGCGCACGTCAAGTAATCTTGTCATCGGTTCAGGGCGAATTTATTGTCTGCCCGTCGCGCAGGGTGAGCTGAAGTCGGCGCTGGCCATTCCTTTCTCGATGTGGCAGTGTGCCGCTCATGGCGACGCTGCCGATCCCGGATTCGTCCATTGATCTGCGCGCGGTCACGGTGCGTCCGACCTGGGGCGCGCAGGAGCACCGGCGCTGGGACCGGTTGGTGGAGGAGCACCACTACCTGGCGTTCCACGGCGTCATCGGCAAGGGCCTGCGTCATGTCGCTGTACACGGCGAGACCTGGCTCGCGCTGATCGGCTGGCAGCCCGGCGCGTTCAAGCTGGGCGCGCGGGATCGCTGGATCGGGTGGTCGGCGGAGCAGCAGTTCCGACGCCTGCATCTGATCGCCAACAACTCGCGCTTCGTCATCCTGACGCCTGAGCGGGTGCCCAACCTGGCCTCCCGTGTGCTGGGGCTGAGCCTGCGACGGCTGTCTGCGGACATGCAGGCGGCGCATGGATATCCGGCTCTTCTGGCGGAGACGTTCGTGGACGTCTCGCGCTTCGCCGGCACCTGCTACCTCGCAGCCAACTGGCGCTCGCTGGGACTGACCCGCGGCTTTGCCCGCGAGCCCGGAGGGGCGGCGCGCTGGCGTCACCACGGCCAGCCCAAGGAGGTCTTCGTGTTCGACCTGACAGACGGCGCCCCCGAGGCGCTGAGCCAGACCGAGATGCCGCCAAACTGGGCCACCGAGCAGCACACCGAGCCGATGGCCGCGCCCCGGCTGCGCAGCCTGTTCGAGTGCCTCGGCGAGGTGCCCGAGTACCGCCATGCCCGGGGAAAGCGCTATGCGCTCAACACCATTCTGACGCTTGCCGTCGCCGCCCGCCTTGCCGGCTACCGGGGGGTGAACGCATTCGCCCAGTTCGCCGCCCTGCTCTCCCAGGAGCAGCTCAAGGCGGTCGGTGCCTTCTGGAGCCCGTCCAAGCAGTGCTATACCCCGCCCGCGATCACCACCTTCCACAACGTCCTTGCCGCGCTGCCGCCGGAAACCCTGGACAACGCGATCGGCCAGTGGACCGGCCAGCAGAACAGCGCGCAAGCGCCCGTCGCCATGGACGGCAAGGACCTGCGCGGCGCATCCAAGCAGACCGAGGACGGGCGCAGGATGATGGTCGCAGCGGTGGAGCATGACACCGGCGTCGTCCTCGGCCAGGTCGAGGTCGACGCCAAGAGCAACGAAATCCCGGCCGTGCGCGAACTCTCCGGCGGCCTCGACCTCACGGGCCGGATCGTCACCATGGATGCCATGCACGCCCAGCACGAGACCGCGCGGTGCCTCCTTGGGCGCCGTGCCGACTACGTGATCAGTGCCGTCAAGGACAATCAGGAGACCATCCTCGAAGACCTCAAGGCGATCGACTTCAGCGATGCGCCCTCGCACGAAACCGTCGACAAGGGCCATGGCCGCATCGAGCGCCGGCGCTGCGCCGCGGTCGACCTCTCCGCTGCCGAGTGGGACGGCTATGCCAACCTCCACGGGCGGCGCCAGGCGATGTGCATCGAACGAGAGCGCGAGATCATCAAGACCGGCAAGCGCAGCATCGAGGTGACCTACAGCGTTACCTCGCTTGGCCCAGAGCGCGCCGGACCCGAGGAGTTGCTCGAACTGGTGCGCAACCACTGGCACATCGAGAACAGGCTCCACTATGTGCGCGACTTCACCTACGACGAAGATCGCTGCCGGGCGTACGTGCGCCACCTGCCCAGGAATCTGGCCTGCTTGAGCAACGCGGCCATCGCCATCGTGCGCTGCGACGGCCGCTTCCGCTACGTACCGGAGGCCAACCGGCACTACGCCGCCCGTGCCCAGGAGGCCCTCGACGCGGTCATGATCGCGCCCATCGGCTGATACCGCGCCCCCCACTGCCACGCATGCACGTGCCGCAGGGCGGCGCGGCGAAACCGCTCGGCCCGTCCAGGCCGAAAACGCCGCCCGGCGGCTTCGAGCGACCACCGTGACGTCCATCAGGCAGATTCGGGGTTCCCCCGAAACAGCCGCAGCGTGCGTGATCTCACTCATCCCCAGCCCGCAGCGCGACTAAAAATTGTTCCTGGTCATCGGTTTATGGTTCAGTCGGGACTGCGGTCGACGAATTCCTGGAGCGCCGGCCAGTCGCGCCAGATGTCCAGCATCGACTCGACGCGGTGATTGGCCAGTCCGCGCACCGAGAGCCGGAAGAAGCACATGTAGCGAATGTCGCCCGAGAGATTCGGCGACGCGGCGTGGGCGAGCTGATAGTGGGCGAGGACGATGTCACCCGCCTTCCCGGTGATGGGGACGGGTCGTGGGAGCCGAATTCTGGATGTCGTCACGTTGCCTCGTTCGAGGGACTGGACGCCGTGCTGCCGGAAATGCTGCTCGAGCTTCAGGTGCGTGCCCGGCCAGACGGTGAAGTTTCCGCTCAAGGGCTCCTCGACGTCGCTCAGCATGACGCCGAGCAGCAGGGTGTGAGCGTAGACGACGCCGTCGTCGGGAAGGCCATTCCACGGCGTGTGGTAGCCGTCCAGGTGCGGATGGTCGAGCCTTCGAGACGTTCCTTCGGGCTGCGGGAAGCGCAGGGCGATCTGGCACTCCCTGGGCCTCTCCGCGCGGCGGTCGCCCAGCAGCGAGCGTACATGGGACCAGACGCCGGGGTTCGTCGCGAGGCGGAGCAGCCGCGGGTCCTCCACCAGTTCTTCGCAGAACGACTGCGCGTTCAGACGCTCGACGTCGCGCTTGTCGACACCGGCACCAAGGGAGTGATTGATGGCACGCCGGGCGTGGCGGATGAGCCGAGGCGAAACCGCGGACGGGACATGCAGAAATCCCTCCTTTACGAAGCGCCGCTTCTCGGCATCCGAGAGCGGATCTGCCGGCCCTGGGCGAGCTCTCGTCATCTGCTGCGGTCCAATCTTGCCGCCCCTCTTGCACGGAGGATTGGCCGTGTCCGGAGGCGGACGCTATAGTGCGCGCGGCCCTGCGGCGGCGAAACGCCGCGTCATGCGGGCCGGTCGGAGCGTGGCGCAGCCTGGTAGCGCACTTGACTGGGGGTCAAGGGGTCGGCGGTTCGAATCCGCCCGCTCCGACCATCTAAATCAGGGGGTTAGTTGATTTCCCCATATCGGCCTGGTAGCCGTGTCAGCACTGTGTCAGCAAACAATGACCCCTCAGCGGCCCTCAGAGCGCCGTCAGCGCCCGTTGCCGTCCGGGGGTCCTCTGGTACCCGAGTAAGCGTTCCGCCAGACCGTGGAGATGGTTATCCGCTCAATTGCACGCTCATCTGACCGATCCCGTTGCAGCGGGATTTTAGCGGCTGAGCGCTCTTTGCCAATCCCTTCTGAGAGGGCGAAGCCAGACGTCCTTGCGGGGCTTGTCGAACTGCCTGTCCCGGTCGTAGCGCCCGCGCCCCTGGGTGGTCCCGACGCGGGTCCAGCCCGAGGCGCGGTAGACGGCGCCGGTGTAGCGCGGGGTTTCGACGAAGGTCTCGATGAGCACGGGCGTGATCTTGTACCGCTCGGTCCAGTCGGCGGGCAGGCGGCGGCGGACGAGGGCGAGGATGTGCGAGCCGAGGTTGGGGATCTCGATCCACGGCAGGATCAGGAAGCGCGGGTTGTCGACCACCAGCGGGAGGTTCTTCTCGCGCATCTCGGGGGACCATCCGATGAAGTCGTCACGCGGGGCGAGCTTCCAGGCGGCGGTGGAGAAGCCGAGCATGGCGAGCGGCCAGCCGTTCCGGTCGTGGACGGCGTAGCGCATCTGCGCGCCGACCAGGGTCTTGTATCCGAGATAGTGGTAGCGGGCGACGAACTCGTTCCAGAGCATACCTTCCCGTGTGCCACCGACGACGAGGCGCATCTCCAGCGGGCGGACCTCGTCGAGGGTGGTCGGAGCGGGGAACAGCGGCGGCTCGGTGTCGGGTCCGAACACGATGGGCTTCGGCCTGTGCTTCCGCCCCCTCGGCGGCGGCAACGCGATCACGCCATCGCGGTGCATGGCGAGCATGGTGACGCGGGCCATCATGTCCTTGAGGCCGCCGTCCGGCCTGAGCCAGCCGATGCGCCGGCAGAACTCTCTCGACAGGGCGGCGCGGGTCGGCTGCGGCTCGGCCGCGACGAGGGCGCGCAGAAGCGCCATTTCATCGGCGGTGAAGTCGCGGCCGTAGTAGCGGCACTCGATGGTGCCGGTCATCCCCGCGCCGTGAACTCGCGCCGGCGCGCCTCGCTCATCGACCACGGAAGCCAGGGCGACAGATCGTCCGGCGGTTTGCCGCCGTTCTCCGCGCACGCGGTCAGCCAGGCCTCCAGCCAGCGCAGCACGTCGATGCCGTTCATCAAGAGCGTGCTGACAACCGAGTACATGATCGCGGTGAACCGGGCGCCGTCCTCGCTGTCGGAGCCGTGTGACAACCCTCGCCCTATTGCGGGCGCGCGCAAGATTCTCTCGGCCTCGTTGTTGTCCATCGGGGTCTGGGGCTTGTCGACGAAGACGCACAGCCCCTCGCGATGGTTGAGAAGGGAGCGCAGCGCCCTGGCCTCGCGTGCATGGTCCGGCAAGTCGGCCAGTTCCGATTCGGCTTGGTCGAACAGGCGGTCGAGCGCCTTCTTCAGCTTGCGCGTTGCCTTCCTGAACGCCGCTGTCTGGCGTTTGCGGCCGGGGTCGTAATGCTTCAGCCGCTCCCTGTTCAGGTCGTAAATCGCTGCGATCCGCCCAACCCATCCCTGGCACCATTGCTCCAGCCGCGGCTGGCCGGCGGCGGCATCGATAAAATCGCGGCGCTGATGAGCCCAGCAATAGGCCAGGATCGCCTTGTCCCCGAGAAGGCGGACGAGGCGCTTGTAGGCGCTGTAGCGGTCGCAGACGATGATCGTGCCGGGCAGGGCTTCGGCGAACAGCTTGAGCGCCGCCTCGGCGCTGCGGCTCGCATCGATATGGAAGCAGACCGCGTCTCTGCTGACCGAAGTCCACAGCCAAGCGCGGCCCGAGTTGTCTTCACCGCGAAGCTCCTGCACGCGCCAGGAGGTCTCGTCGGCATGGCGCAGCGCCGCAGTGTTCTGATGCGCGAGGATCGCCTCGTACAGGCTCTCGAACAGCGCCACGAAGCGCTTGCGGCTGTTGGCCAGCGTCCCTGGCGAGACCGCCAGCCCCTGGCTGGTGAACCACGCCGCGATGCGACGAACCGGCCGGAAGCAGGCGCAGTGCTCGAAGAGGAAGCGCGCCCAGAAGCTGATCCCGTACGGCGTTCTGACGAACAGCCGCGGCGCCGGGGGCACGGTCACTTCCGCAGGCGAGGACATGCACGAGCAAGTTCGGCGCAATCGCTCACGGCTGATCACGCGCTTGAACACGATGACCTCGATCTCGATCAGGGTGGACACCTCGGCACCGTTCGGCGCGTAGGGCTGGCCGCAGCGCCCGCAGACCCGCGCCTCTTCCGGCACTTCAAGCTCTTCGGGCCGCTCGTCGAGTCCGGGCCGCTGGGTGCGGCCATGGCCGGGCGCGCCGCGCTGCTGGCCGCGCTTGCGCCCGGAGCGCGGCTTCTTCTGCTGCTCGCTCTTGCGTCCGTAGAGCCTTCTCGACAGCACCGCCCCGCTCGAGCGCAGTCGCGCGATGTCGGCTTCCAGCGCCTCGACCCGGTTCCGCGCCCTCTGCGCGATCCGGCGCAACCGGGCGTTCTCCCCGGCCAGCGACTTGATTGTGGACTTCTGGCGCCGCGACCGGCGCAGGACCCTGCGCAACTCGGCATCCATGCCGGACAGCTTCTTCGACAACGCCTTGCGGGCCGTGCGAAGCACCGCAACCCGGGCTTCCGCCGCCTCCCGGCCGGCCTTGGCCGCCTTCAACGCCTTGCGCAGCCGGGCATTCTCCTTGCCAAGCCGGGCGATCGCGGTCTTCTGACGCCTCGACCTTCGCAGGATGTTGCGCAGATGAGCCGCCTCGTCGAACGGCAACTTCGTCAGCGTCGCTCCGGCCGCGCGGAGCTTGGCGATCCGGGCCGTCAGCTTCTTCTGCCCGTACCTGGATACGTCAAGCGCATGGCGCAGCCAGAAGTTCTCGTCCGACAGCTTCGCCGAACGGGCCTCGGCGTCGCGCAGGAACCCGATCTCCCTGTAGAGCCGGAGAGAATCCTGCGACAGCTTCTTGGCGGTCTCCCTGACGCCCTCCGTCCGTTCCTTCTCCTTGCCGACGCGCTCATTGAGACGGATGATCTCCTTGTCGCGCCGGACCACTTCCCTGTTCAGCCGGGCGACCTCCTTGCGCAGCGTCCTGATGGTGTCCTCGCTGCGGCGCGCCTGTTCCGGCACCGGGCGAGTCTGCCGGGCCTCCCCGGTCGTGCCCTTCCCGGACTGCGTTGCCAAGGACCTGCGAAGCCTGGCGACCTCCTTGCGAAGCGTCTCGACCTTCCCGGTCTCGCGCGACTCGATACCGGCTTCGGAAAGCAGAGTCGTCAGGCGCGCGACTTCGGCCTGCAACGACGGCACGCCCTTCGCCGCGCGGTGGAGCCGCTTCGTCTCCTCCTCGGCCTCGCTCAGCCGGTGTCGGCAGGACTTGAAGTGCCACTTCCAGTAACCGGCGTCGCTGCGGGCAGCCACCTCCGCCTGGCGCAGCTCTTCGCAGCGCGCCTCCGCCGCGTCGGCACGCGCTCGTTCCTGCTCGTAACGGGATTGGATATCGCGCGGCGCACCCGCCGACACCTTCTTGGACGGCGACCACAAACCGCCGTCGCCCTCGGTCAGCGTCCCGTCTACGGTGCGGAGATCATCGTCGAGAACCGCCATGCGCTCGACGATAGCGCATGGAGAATCATGTTACCAGCAGGATTATGCATGCTCGATTCGGCGCGGATTGTGCCGACGCAGAACGGTCTCGACGGCTCGGGAGCCCCGCAAGGATGTCTGGCTTCGCCCTCTCAGAAGGGATTGGCAAAGAGCGCTCAGCCGCTAAAATCCCGCTGCAACGGGATCGGTCAGATGAGCGTGCCATTGAGCGGATAACCATCTCCACGGTCTGGCGGAACGCTTACGTACCCGAGAGGTAGGGATCGCAAAAACTGGCCACGATCCGGGCCGGCTCGCCCCCTTCTGTGATCTCACCCGGCGCCGGCACCGCGGCGGCGAACGATCCACACATCGGGCAGCGCCGCGAGGCCGGATGCCGCGCGCCATCGCAATCGGGGCAGCGGGCCGGCTCAGCCATCGTCCGCCGCTTGCGGCACGAGCAGCCCAGCGAGCGACGCCGCGCGGTCGAGCTCCATGCCGGCGCCGACCATCGACTGGAATGCACGTGCCCGGCCCGCGATGTCGCCGGCGCGAAGCTCCGTCCAGGACAACGTCACGTCGCCGTCGAGCTTCACGGCAAGCTCCGTCTCGACGACTCGGCCCAGCGGCGCAATCACGGAATGGAGCGCCTGACGGTAGGCCTCGCGGCGCCCGGTGCCATCGCCATCGGCAAAGAGCGACGACGCCAGGCCGCACGCGCTGTAGACCTCCCCGCTCGCCTTGCCCAACAACTCGACCAAGGCCGCCGGCGGATCGGCGCCGAAGCGCATGGCCTGGAAGGCCGCCCGCTTGGTCGAATCGGCGCTGTCCCAATCGCCGGCCTCGACCGTGAGAATGTTCCCCTTCGCTCCCCGGATATCGGCCTTCATGTTGGCCAGAGTCGGATCTTGCCCGTCCACCGGCAGCGGGAGGAAGGATCCGCGCGGCCCACCCGACTCGTCCGCGAGCGCCGCCACCGTCTCCGCCGACAGTCGCCCCGCGAGCTGGGCAACCTGCAACGGCCCGTACCCTCGCCAGGGTCGCTCAGGATCGACGGCGTAGCGCAGATGCACGACGCCATCGGCCGGCACGTGATCGACCGTCAGCGTGCGCTCAGGTCCGCCCAGGGACACGCGATAGGACCACGTGGCCGGGTCCGGCCCACCGTCCACGTCGTGCGACTCGGCCGGCCACAGCTTCACGCGCCCATCGTCGACTCGGATCAGCAGCACGACTTCGCCACGGCGGATCAGCGCGCGGCCGATCAGGGATAGACAGGCCGGATCGAGCGCGGCCGTGGCGTAGGCCGGCGCCTTGATCTCGGCAGCCGCGAAGGCGCGACCGACGAAACCTGCGCAGGCCTCAAGTGCGGCCGTCGCGGTCGGGAAGCTCGTCGACTTGCCGCCGGCGTTCGCGGTGATCGCCGCCACGAGCGCATCCGTGTAGCTGGAGTCGGCGCGCGTCTCCCGGCGCCTGAATGGCCACATCATCCCGTCACGTCCGTTCTGATTGCGGTGAGCGTGAGAAACCGGCGCCGCGAGCGCAGGGGTCGCGCTTGGTCGGAACGGATGTGGCCGGCGTCCGTCTCATCGACTCCCGTCAGGCGCCATTGCCCCTCCCCGTCGATGGCGATGGAGCCGTCGCGGGATACGTCGAAGCCCGCGAGCGCCGCGAACCATCGCGTGCGGAAGCGGCCGACTTGCACCGTGCGATTGCCTTCGGGGTTAAGCTCGCGGTCCGCCGGCGCGTCGATCCGCGTCAGCCAGACGCGATACTCGGTCGCTACGCCTGGAACCCACTCGCCATATTCGTTCCGGCTGCCGGGCGTCGGCATGGTCAGGGTCGCAGGACGGTCGAGCGCCATCAGGCCTCGGCAGTGGTCCCGGCCCGGTGCACCCGATAGGGCAACAAGATGCGGCCGGCGCCGCTGTTCAGAGTGTGAGAGTATCAGCTCGCCACAGGCTGATTTCTATTCGTCCGGACGTCCGGATGACGGTTTCGATGTCCAGATCGGACAGGTCGCCGCGAGCGGAGGGATAATGCGATGAATTGACCACATCGTGCCAAAGGACACGAAATTTATGCTCGAATCAGCCCTTGATGACGAGGAAACACGGTCTCCCCGGCAATATCACGCACCGATCGCTGCGGTCCGCTGCTTTTGCAGGCAATGCTCCCTGAATGCATCCACGCCCAGCTCGTTCACCATTCGCTTGAAGTTGTAGCCCAGCGCCATCAGGCTGAACTCGCCGCGGCACTTCTCGAGGCCGCGCATCAGGAAATGATCGATCCCCGCCCAGCGCTTGATGGTGCCGAAAGGGTGCTCGACGAGCCCGGCCCGCCTGCGCATCAATGGCGAAGCGGCGCTTATCTTCTTGCGATACCGGTCCAGCCAGTCCGTATGCTCCCAGCGCTCCACCCTGCGCCGCGGTTTCGTCTTTTCCAGGCATCGGCTTGACAGCGGACAACCCCGACAAACCTCTCGCTCCGCACGATAGACGAAATACCGCCTGTCACCCCTGTCACGCCTGATGGCGGTCTCGTTGGTTCGAGCCAGCCGCTGCCCGGCCGGACAGACATAGGTGTCGTCCTGCGGGTCGTAACGAAAATCATCGTTGCTGAACCGATCTCCCTTGCCCTTGCGGCCCAGCTGCGTGGGGATTGGAACGTACACATCCATCCCCCTGTCCTCGCATTCCTTCAACTGCGCGCCGCTCCAATAGCCGACATCCGCCAGACCGATCAGTCCGGGATTGCCCGTGGCTTCGCAGGCTTTCGTCATCATCGGCTCGTACTGACCTGAATCGTTGCCGTCCTGGACCACGTCCTCCGCCACAATCAGCTTGTGCTTGTCGTCCACCGCAATCTGGCAGTTGTAGCCGCCCACCGACTTGCCGTACTTCTTCATCGTCCGCGCATCGGGATCGACCTCAGATACCTGGCTCTCCCCGCTTTCCAGCAGGCGCTCCTGCAGGGCCTTCCTGTGCTTCTGCTTCTTCACCATGGCCTCGATCTTCGCCGCCAGTTCCGGATCCTCCCCACCGTCCGCACCATCCTCCGGGTCCGCATCCGCCTCGTCCAGCTGCCGGTGATACGCCGCGATCTTCTCGTCCAGCCTCTTCAGTTCCTTTTCCAGTCTCGCCCTGGTGTGGATGCTGGCGGGACGCGCATTGGCCTTCAAAAAGGTTCCGTCGATCGCTACCCGGCTGTCGCCCAGCAGGGACAGTTCCCGGCACAGCAGCACGAACTCCCGGTTGGTCGCCCGCAGAGCCGCCAGATTGTCCTTGCGGAAATCCGCGATCGTCTTGTAGCTCGGCCTGGCTCCCTGGCACAGCCAGATCACTTCCAGGTTGCGATGCGTCTCGACTTCGAGCCGGCGCGAGCTGCGTACCCGGTGCTGGTATCCATACAGGTAGAGCTTCAGCAGCAATCCGGGATCGTAGGCCGGCTGACCGGCGCCGCAGTGTGCCTCCGTGTTCTGGAAACCCAGCGCCTGTAGGTCCAGCGTGCCGACGAACGCATCGATCGCGCGCACCGGATTATGTTCGGACACGTAGTCGTCCAGACAGGGCGGCAGAAGCATCACCTGGCTTCGGGACTGAACCTCCCGGTAGCGTCGCTCGGGCATCGCGGTAAACCTCGGGGCTGCCTGGAATGCCGAAAAACCTATCACGGGCGGCCGGACCGCAAACCCGGATTTATTGAAATACTTTCACACTCTGTGTTGCGCATCGCGTTCGCGAAGCCGTCGCCGCGGGAGACGGTCGGTTGATCGTACAGGTACGCCGCCAGGCGGATCGTCGCTTCGTTGACCACCGTCGCCGGCGCCGTGGCGTAGGCGTCGCCAAGGTGGCGGGATATCGCCTCGGTCGCGTAGCCCAGGAGTCGGGTTGCCTCGGCAGTTTCCTCGGTCGTGCTTCCCAGGCGGATCGCCGTCGCGAGCTGCGCAGCGGTGAGCGTTACAGCCATAGCGTCTCAGGCCTCGGCTTCGCGCCACCGTCGCCGCCGTGGCGGATTTCGAGGCTTCCCTTGTAGGACGCGGAGTCGACCACCGCCGCGGCTACCAGCTTCGCGCGACGGACCTCGCGCACCCCGCCCGTGAAGCCGGCCGACTCGGCGCGGAACTCGACAGACAGGCCGGTGAGCGTGCCGTCGCGCACCATCGTCGCGACGTCGCGCCCGCGTTGCGTGTCAGGGAGAGCCGCGTCAATGCGGACCTCGCGGCCCTCAACAGTCGGCGTGAAGCGCAGGATCGGCGCCGCCCGGTTGTGATGCTCATTGAGGATGATTCCGCCGTCCGGCCAATGCAGCGCGCCATCGGCGAAGACTTCGGCCCGGTCGGACGCGCGCTTGCCGTACTCGATCAGCGTTCCGATGATCCGGCCCGGTGACTGGCGGGAGTCGTCCTGCCTCAGCTCGATATCGACGATCAGCTCGCGGGTCTCGTTCAAGGCAGCCTCCCATACCAGCGGCCGATGGCTTCGCCGCATTCGTCGCTCAACTCCCCGCTCTCCGGGTCCGCCAGGCGCGCCGCCACGATCTCGCGGCCGGGGTCGACGATCCGCTCGGTTGCGCCCGGCCCGAGCTGCCCGAGCATGAAGCGGCGCCGCTCAGGATCGCCGTCGCTGTTGGTCGCGAGGATCGTGATATCGCGCGCCACCGCCCCGGTAATGATCGCCCGCCGCACGTACTCAGTGAGCGGTAGCAGGCGATCATCGCGGAGCGGATAGCGGCCGGTCGCGGCGTCGCGCACGTCGCCAGTGATCGCGGCATAGACGGCCTGAAAGTCGGCGATCGCCGCGAGCTCCGGACTCTCGCGGAGTAGGCGCCTGGCGAGCGCAGACTTAGACGCGCCCGCCGGCCCCGATAGCAGGATGCCGGCCACGGCGCCGGCCTAGGCGTGCTTGAGCTGTTGCTTGTAGAAGCCCGCCGCCCGCAGGATTTTGACCGCGTGAAGCATCACGGCCGTCACGACGATCTGCCCGTTCGCAGCCTTCGTAATCTCGTCCGGAATGAGGGTTACGCCCTCCCAGATCGGCGACACCATGTCACGACGCATCCCGAGTCGCACGACGGCATTCTGCTTGTTGCTGGCCACCGCCGGCACGTGCGCCGACACCTTCACGCCACCCGTCACGCTCATCAGGTCTTCAAGCGCGGCGCGGTCGCCGGCGTTGTCGGAGCGGAACTGCTTGGCCGCGTGTGCGTAGGAGGCGGAGCCCACCACCGCGCGAACGTCGGCGACGGTGCTGGCATAGGTGCCGTCGACTCGGCCGTAGGCGAGCTGGTCGCGATAGAGCGCGTAGGTCGTAACCGCGTTGACGTTGTGATTCGCCAGGTTGGTCCCGGTGAACAGCCCATCGGTGCCGGCCAGGACTTGCTTGTCTAGCGCGTCCGCGAGCGCGTCCGACAAGTTGGCGCGGAGAGCTTCGCCCATACCCCGGAAGCGCGCGCGATCCTCGCGGCTGTAGAAGAACGAGGCCTGAAGCCGCTTCGGCGAAAGCACGTCCGCACTGAAGCTCCCCGTCGTCTCGGCTTGCGCCGCGTTCTCTGCCGGCGCACCCACGTCGGCATTCGTCGTCAGCACCGGGAAGACGGCTTCGCCCACGGCCACGGTCGGCATATCGACGCCCAGGAAGGTTGCGCAGGCCTGCGGGAAGACGCCAGGGATGATCGCCGCCTGTTGCTGCCCCACGTCCGCCGGCGCCGGCGTCACGGCGCGGGTCTCGAGCTCCGCACCGGCCGCACCGCGAAGCAAGGCGAGCGGCACTTGGTTGGCGCCGAGTCCGAAGTGCGACTGAAGCTCGGCAGTCTCGCCATCGGTCGAGCGGTGTTCCACCGCCGACTCGAAGATCATGCCCACGTCGGCGCCCGCGATCAGCTTGGCCAGGTCGCGATTTTCGGAGCGCTGTTCCGTCACCTTCGGCTCATCGTCGGCGACGGTGAGCGCCTGAATTCGGGTTTCCACGTCCTGATACTCGTTCCGCAGCTCGGCGATCTCGCCGCGCTGTTCGTCGGTGAGCTCGTCAACGCCGCCGAGCTCCGCGAGCTTGCCGCGAATTTCGGAAGCGCGCAGCTGCGCGTTCTGTAGGGGAGTCATGCGATGGCCCTTCGATTGCCGGTTGCCGTCGTGGCCTCACGGCCCGTCTGTGGCCTCACGGCCCGTCGTCGCTGCATCGCGCAGCCTTCGGCGACTGTTGTCTCGCGGTTTAGCCCGATAGGAACTCGGGTTTTTTTCCCACATTGGGCTGCCGGTGAATTCCCCGGGATTGTGGCCGAGCGTGGGATGGGTGGACCTGGCGGCTTTGCGTCGCCGGGGCGGTTTCGTAGTCTCGGACTGACGAGGAACAACAAGGAAGAGGCCCGCACGGGCTGATCCCCGCCGGGCCATGGCCGGTTTGCAGCTTCGTTACGAGACGGGGCTTACCGGCGAGGAATACGTTAAGACCGAGGCGTGGCGCGAGGCAAGGCTTGAGCGCTGCCCGAATCACCCGCACGGCGGATGTTCCGTGGGCAGCCACGGCACCTACGGGCGGAAGACCCCGCCCGGTGCGAAGGTTCCCCGCTGGTATTGCCGTGAGAGCCATACGACGATCAGCATGCTGGCCGACTGCCTGTCGTCGCGGCTGCCGGGCACGCTCGACGATCTGGAAGCGGTTGTTGTGGCGGCGGAGAAAGCCGGCAGCCTGGAGGAGGCAGCGAACGAGGTGCGCTGCCCCGAGGACGAAGACGCGATCGAGCTTCCCGGCGCGATGCGCTGGGTGCGCCACCGGCTTCGCCTGGTCCACAACGTTCTTGTCCGTGTCATCGGCCTGATCCCCGACCGGCTGGCGGGCTGCGCGGCCACCATGGTGGCGGTTCGCGAGCGTCTCAACAGCGACAGCGCCTTGATGGCGCTGCGTGGCCTGGTGTCTGAGCAACTGCAGATGCTGCCCGCCCCATTGGGCTTCCAACCCCACGGAATCGGCACGATGAGTCGCAAGGCGGGCTTCCAACACTCGATGGGGCCTGATCCCCCTCCGGCGGCGGCGTAGCGTCATGGTCCCGGGGCCGAAGAGCCCCAGCAACGAGGACCATGACATGAAGGAATCCGACGACGACCTTCGCCAGGCGATCGCGCTGTTCCGATACGGCGTCATCGCCGATCTGGTGCATCTGCCGATGGGCGCCAAGGGCGTCGGCGACAAGCTTCGCGAGAAGGCGAGCCAGACCTATGCCATCCCCGGAACCGACCGGACCCGTGTCGCCGCCGACACCATGCGGGACTGGATCAGGCATTATCGCGATGGCGGCTTCGAGGCGCTCTACCCCAGACCACGTAGCGACCGCGGGAAGCCCCGGCGGCTGCCGGCCGAGGTCGCCGAGCGCCTGGTCACGCTGAAGGTCGACAACCCGACCTGGCCGGTGCGCGCGATCATCCGCGCGGCCGTCGAGGAGGGCATCGATCACCCGCTCGCTCCATCCACCGTGCACCGGCTGCTGAGCCGCGAGGGGCTGTTCGACGGCAAGCCGCCGGACGGCGCCGACCGCCGCCGCTTCGCCTTCCGGGACGCCGGCGAGCTGTGGATGAGCGACGTCATGCACGGGCCGAAGGTCCGGCACGGCCGGAGCCGACGCAAGACCTACCTGATCGCCTTCATCGACGACGCCACCCGGGTCGTGCCCTTCGCCGCCTTCGCCATGGCCGAGAGCGTCCAGGCCTTCCTGCCCGTGTTCAAGAACGCGCTGATCCGCCGCGGCCTGCCGCAGCGCCTCTATGTCGACAACGGCGCCGCCTACCGCTCCCGCCAGCTCGCCCTGATCTGCGCGAAGCTGGGCATCGTGCTGGTGCATGCCAGGCCGTATCAACCAGCGGGAAAGGGCAAGATCGAACGGTGGTTCAGAACGCTTCGCGCCGGCTGGCTCGCCCATCTCGATGCGCCGGTCCTGGACAGCCTCCAGACGCTCAACCGCAGCCTGTGGGCGTGGATCGAGGGCGAGTATCACAACAGTCCGCATCGCGGCCTTGAGGGGCGCACCCCGCTCGAGCAATGGGCACTCGCCTCGGCCGCGGTCCGCTACCCCGACGCCACGCTGGACCTCGACGATATCTTCCTCTTCGAGGCCAAGCGGCTGGTCCACAAGGACCGCACCGTCAGCCTGAACGGCCGCGTCTACGAGGTCGACGCCCTGCTGGTCGGCCACAGGGTGGTGCTGCGCTACGACCCGGATGCGCCGCCGTCGCGGCCGCTCGGCGTGGTGCACGACGGCAAGCCTGTCGGCCAGGCAACCCGCCTCGACGCCTACGCCAACACCGCGGTGAAGCGCGGCCACTACTCCAAGAAGATCGAACCCGACGACCCGGCCCCAGAGCCGCCGCCCTCGCCGCTCAAGATGCGCAAGTTCAAGGAGGACGACTGATGTACCAGCGCCACTTCGCCTTCACCCGCATGCCCTTCGAGACCGTGGCGGAGACCGACGAGCTGTTCGAATCCAGCGCGCGCCGCGAGGCCGAGGCCCGGCTCGGCCACCTCATCGAGCTCAAGGGCATCGGCATGCTCACCGGTGAGGTCGGTGCCGGCAAGACAACCGTGTGCCGGCATCTTACCGCCCAGCTCCACCCCGGCCTGTTCCGAGTCCACTACGTCTCGCTGACCACCGGCAACGTGCTCGACATGTACAAGTCCATCGCCTGGGAGATCGGCATCACCGTCGAGCGCTCGCGATCCTCGGCCCACCACGCGATCAGGACCGAGATCTCGCGCCTCGCGACCGAGGCCAGGCAGTTCCCGGTGCTGGTCGTCGACGAGGCCCATCATCTGCGCAACGACGTGCTGGAGGACCTCCGCCTGCTGACCAACTTCGCGATGGACTCCGAGAACCGCATGTGCCTGATCCTGGTCGGGCTGACCGAGCTCAGGCGGCGGCTGTCGATGGCGGTGCACGAATCGCTCTCCCAGCGCGTCGTCGTCCGCCACCACCTCACCGGCCTCGACCGCGACGAGGTCGAGGCCTATCTGACCCACCGCCTGCGCCTCGCCGGATGCGAGCTGCCGCTGTTCGAGGACGCCGCCGTCGAGGCCCTGTTCCAGGGAACCCGCGGCCTGCCGCGCCAGGTCAACCGCCTCGCCCACTACGCGCTGTCGGCCGCCGCCCTGGAGAAGGCGAAGACGGTCAACGCCGGCCACCTCCAGAATGCCATCGAGGAGCTCAAGCCGTGACCGGCACCGGGGACGCGGCGGCGAACGGCTTCCCGACGCGGGCGCCGGTGGAGCTGGAGGACCGGCCGCGCCAGCAGCAGTGGCTCATCGACGGGCTGTGGGGGCGCCAGGCGGTCGGCATCGTCGGCGGCGAGCCCAAGTGCGGCAAGTCCTTCCTGGCGCTCGACCTCGCCGTCGCGGTCGCCGCCGGCGTCCCCTGCCTGCGCCGCTTCGCCGCCGACGAGCCAGGACCCGTCCTGCTGTTCGCCGCCGAGGACGCCGGCCACATCGTGCGTGCCCGGCTCCAGGGTATCGCGAGCGCCGCAGGCGCCCGGTTCGAGAGCCTCGACATCGCAGTCATCGACGTGCCCGCGCTGCGCCTCGATCATCGCGCCGACCGCCGGCGGCTGGTCGAGACGGTGCAACGCATCCGGCCCCGCCTCGTCGTCCTCGACCCCCTGGTCCGGCTGCACGGCGTCGACGAGAACACCGTCGCCGAGGTCGCCCCCATCCTCGGCTTCCTACGCGACATCCAGCGCCGCTTCGGAGCCGCCGTCCTGCTCGTCCACCACGCCCGCAAGAGCGGCGCCACAAGGCCCGGCCAGGCCCTGCGCGGAAGCTCGGAACTGCACGCGTGGGGCGATTCGAATCTCTACCTGCGCCGACGCGACAGGCAGATCGTCATGACCGTCGAGCACCGCGCCGCCCCCGGCCTCAATGACATCGAGATCGAACTCGCCGATGACGGCAAGGGGCCCGCGCTGCGCCTCCGCCAAGTGGATACTGCCGAGGCCGCGCCCGAGCCCGAAACCGCCGAACGGCGCATCCTCAAGGCGCTCGCCGAAGCCGGGACGCCGCTGTCGCAGCGCCAGATCCGCGAACGCGCCGCGACCCGGCACAAGACCGTCGGCGTCGTCCTCAAAAAGCTCGTCCGCGAAGGACGCGTCCGGCACGACGCCGAGGGGCACTACGGCCTCGCCGCGGGCCAGGCCGAAAAGGCCTCCCCGGCCGCCAACGGCAGCCACCCCGACAACGCCCGGTTCCCGGTTCCCGGTTCCGCCCATCCCTAGGGGTTCGAGGGGGAACCGCTCACGGGAACCACCCTCGCAAACCGCTCGTCAGGCTCCGGCCACGACAAGGCGTCGAGCGATCGGCCCATGGCCGAAAGCTCCGCTTACGGCCATGGATGCACTCAGTCGGGCGGACGGCGGCGGGTCACCCGAAGGGCCGTAGCGCAGCGAAGGAGCCGCGTAGCGGCTTGACGCGCCGACGGCCGGCCGACACCCCCCCACCCCCTCTCTTCCTTCCGACAATGACCAAACAGCGTGGGAAATCCGCCTCGCCGCCGCGCGAAATAATCCGGCAAATCTGCGGTCAGCTAATCTGGGAAACAACAGCGACCATCGCGGTCAGCGTAAGCCTATGACGTGTCGAGCATATCGGCAACAAGATTGCGCCAAGCGTCGCGCGCCGGATCGTCGCGCTCGTTCTCCCCGGCAGTCTTGAGACGATGGCACGCCCGGCATATGGCTTGCAGGTTGGCCGGGTCCCAGGGGTCGCCGCCCTTGTCCACCGGCACGACGTGATCGCATTCGAGCCGGCCGGCCTTCCCGCACCGCACGCATCGCCATCCGTCACGGTCGAAGATGCGCAACCGCAGCTTGCGCCACCGCGTCGGGTCCGAGTTCGCGGGATGGCTACGCCGTGACTTTGCCAAGGTAGGCGCCACCGCGCGGCCGTCGCTCGCGTCGCCTGCCCAGCGCAACCGCGAGGATCGCCGCCGCCGCTGCATCGTCGCGAGCGCGGAGCCGGCGCCCGCCTTCCGTGCCCTTCGCGAGCTTCGCATTGCCGGCCGGATCGACCATGCACCGCGCCTCCCCCATCGCGGCCGTGAGTAGGAGCGAGCGCGACGGCACCACATCGCCAGACGCCACCGCCCGGCGGAAGCTGCGCACGTCTTCGCCGCCGTCTTTGAAGCCTTGCCCCCTCAGCTCAAGGCGAGCAATCGGAATGCGCGCGGCCTTGAGCGCGTCGCGCAGCTCGGCTTCACGCCAGCGGTCGGACGCGAGAGCGGCCGGCGCGCCGAATCGGTCGAGCGCCGACCTAAGCAAGTGTCCGATATCGACGGCCGCCCCGCCGGCAAGGATCAGCTCGCCACGCCGCTCGCATTCCGAGTAGAGCCGGCCAACGCCATCGCGCAGGCCGCGCTCGGCAAGGCTCGGCTCGGCAGGGAAGGCCGCGATGCAGGCCAGGGCGCCGGTCTCTGGCCAGTAGCAGGCAACGCAGGATTGCGCCGCCGACGTGCCCAGGTCGATTCCCCACACGCAAGGCCCGGCCCGGTCCGCTTCGCCCTCGATGCGCTGCCAGGTGCCGGCATCGAGCAACACTTGTTGTTCGGAGTCGGCCGTGCCCAGGTTCAACCGCAGCGCGCGGAAGGCCGCGAGCATGGCCGGATCGGAGCGCGCCGCTTCGGCTTCCTCGCGTATCTCGGCTGCCAAGCTGGGCAGGTGATCGAACGACGGGTTGGCCTTGCGCCAGGTCCGCAGGCGGAACGGCGGATCGGCCGGGCCCGCGGCGTGAACCTGCCAGTAGTGCGCCTGCCCCGCGAGCATCCGGGCAAACCAGTGATCCGACGTGGCCGGCCGCGTGCCGAGCGCGATCAGCTTGGACCCCGGCACCTTGCCCATGCCCGTCTTGATCGCCGCCAGCATCCTGTCGCGCTTCGTCATGTCGTGCTGGGCAGGCTCATCGAGGAGCGCAAGCGCAGGTCGCAGCCCGTGCGCCTTGCCCGGATCGGAGCCGATGGTCCTAACGCGCGCGCCGGTCGCACGGTATTCGACCATGGCGCGGTTGGCGCTGTCCTGGAGCCGCCATCGCTTCGTGTTGCCGATGTCGTGCCGCTCGCGAAGGAACGCCAGCACGTCCTCGAAGATGACGCGGGATTGATCGAAGGAGCTGGCTACGCATACCGCCTCGCGGCGGTTGCCATGCAGCGGCCCGGCCGGGTCTACCACCGCCGCCGCGATCCCCGCGACCAAGGCCGATTTGCCGTTGCCCCTCGCGACGCTCAGCGCCGCCGGCCCGCGCACCCGGAAGGCGCCTCGAACGAAGCGCGCTTCCCAGGGCAGGACCTCGAACGGCGCGCCGTCGTGATCGCCGCCCGCCAGGATCAGCGTCTCGAGATAGCGGATCAGGTTGGCGCCGACGCTCATCGGTGTGTTTGTCCTCGAGACTACCCACGACGCTCTCGCCCTACCGACAGACTATGCCATCAGGGGTCCCCGGCCTTCAGCCGCTCGACGAGGTAAGGATGACTGAAGGCGACGCGGCCCGCGTGTGTCTTCACGGCCTCGATGTCGCCGTCCCGCAGCGCTTGGTCGAGCTCTTCAATCTCGTTCAGCAGCCACGCATCGGGGTCGGTGTGAGCGCCTATCATGGCGCGGAACTCATCAAGCGTCGGCATCGTCGCGTCCCTCATCGCCAAGCGGTTTCGCGCCCCACGTGCCTCCATTCCCCACCAGGCAGAACACCGTCAGGTCAGGATCGGCGCGACGGTCGAGCACTTCGGATGCGGTGTAGCCCCGCCCTCCCCAGCATAGCTCCCCACTGTCGAAGTGCGCCCCAGGCACGCTCACCATCGCCACCGGCACGTAGTCATTCCACGACTGGTTGCGGTTGAAGCGTGTCCGCCGGCATTTCTGGATATCGTTCGGCACTTGGCGGTCGAAGAGCACCGTCCGCAGGTTCGGCGGCGTATCGGCCACCGCGTTGCCCAAGCCATAGATCACACAACGCATGATTCCTCCTTCCCTTGGTCAGAGAGTCTTGGTCCTTACTTGGTACTTATGGGTGCCAGAGCGGCAAGGGGGGGGGGGCCAGATTGGCAAGGGTCTCGACCTCGAAACCGCACGATGGGCAGAGCCGCATCGGCCTCGGCAGCACGATCCAACAGCCCCGGCAGAGTACATGGGCAACGGCCTTCGGCCAGTACATGGTCGAACGTCCTTGGCGACGGTAGCTCGCAATCCAGCCGTTCGCCTCGAGCCAATCCAGCGCGCGGTAGGCGGTCCGCCGGCCGATGCTCGCTTGCCGCGCGATGGTCTCCACCGCCGGCCATGCCTTTCCGCTGCGGTCCGCATGAACGGCCAGGATCACAAGCACGCTCTTTGCCGCAGGGCTTTCCAGCGGTGCATCCAGCGCCCACCGGATGCGCCCTATCACGTCTGCCGGGAACGCGCCGTGCGGCCCGGTCTCGACTTCGCCGACGAAGCCGGCGCGCGGATCGAACGGCCGTTGCATCAATCCACCGGATCGAAGCCCAGGACAGCCGCACCGGTCGCTCCCCGCGCGTGTAGCAGGTCCGGGCTTGCGTCGGTGTATGCCGCGACCACCGCCCGCAACCATCGCCACAACCGCGCCGCCCGGTCGATAGGTTGCGATCGCACCCGGCGCGCCATGTCCGACTTGCCCTCGGCTGCGAAGGCATCCGCCACTGCGTGCTGCCAGCGCTTCGCGCGTTCGATCCGCGCCGCGACCAAGCGAGAGGCCTCCACCGCAGGAAGATCGCCCGCCCGTACCGCCGCCGCCAGGTCCGGCGCCCATCGGTGCGCCCGAGTCGCCGCCTCCACAACGCGGGTACCCGTGTCGGCTTCCCGCGCCATCGCCTTCGCCCTACCGCGCGGCGTCCGCTCCATCGCCGAATCGAGTGCGGACTTTTTCCAGCCGCCATCCGGGCGGGTCGCGTACGTCGCGAGCGCCCTTGCGTCCAGGCCCGGCACGCTTGACGACTCGCGGGGTTGTGGCTTACGCATCGGGAATTCTCTGTGGACGCGGGAACGCTACGGGGAACCGGGGCCGGGGGCGGTGTGGCAGCCGCTCCCGGCCTTTCATGTCAGGCTGCGACGGGTGCTCCATCGGACGGCGACACGCGCCGCTCCGTAAGCCAGCGGATCAGGTCGGCGCCGTCGTAGAACACCTTGCCCTCGACTTTGACGAAGGGCGGCCCCTTGCCTTCACTCCGCCACTTGGCAAGCAGCCCTTCGCTCGCGATCAGCCGGAGCGCATCGTCGCTGGGCCGGTACGCCTTGCTGCCGTCGAGTCCGAACATTTCCCCCTCCGCTCACCAGTGGTCATACCGGGGAATATGAAGTCAGGCGCGCGGCGTGTCAGGGTGAACTATGCGACGCTTTTAGTTGCCCCCTTGAAGGGACGCATGCTGCTCATTTTCCTCACGACGGACTCGATGGTGTCCTCCGGCATGTCGCACGCAGACGCGATATCGCCGATGGCCTTGTCCCGCGTCCAACCCATTTGGCGAAGAACATTGTGCACGCGCATGACGCGAAAATCGCGGTCATCCTTCGACGCGAAGGGACCTCCTCCTTGCTTGCGAGGAATCTTCAGCCTCCCCCGAAATTGCCGCGAAGGGACAGTTCTTGCCCAATACTTCAGCGCGTCAGGGATCGGTTCACGGCGATCTTCAAGACTGACCAGAAGTCGATTTAGACCGTCCCAAGCCCATCGCTTGGTGTGCGACCAATTGATGTAAGAAAAGATCAGCATGTCGCGCGCGGGATAGTTTGGAAATGTCGGGGAGCGCGCATCGGGGGCTAGGGCGTCCCACATCGCGGGCAGGTCTGACAATTCGGGAAAGCTGTCATCGGCATTCTCAACGAAGGCGCGGATGTTATCGCGTTCGGCTTCAGTCAGCTCATCCACGACGGCGCTCCATCGGCACCACGTCGGCGCCCTTGCCGGCCATCATCCCGGCCATCGTGGCGCCCATCTGTTCCCGCGCTTCGCGCACCGGATCGCCGACAGCGCGGATGTAGCCTTCGGCCGCCGCCGTCGTGCGGTGCCCCAACAAGTCGCGAAGCACGTAGGCGCCGACTCCCGCCGCTGCGGCCGATGTCATGAGCGTTCTCCGCAAGTCATGCAGCCGCACGTCCGCGAGGCCGGCCGCCTCGGCGGCGCGCGCGAAGGCCTCGCGGCAGCGCTTGTAGGTCGGCGCCGAGCGGCCGTCGTTCGTGAACGTCCATTCGCAGGTGCGCGGCAGATCGGCCAGGATCGCCAGCGCCGGCGCTGGCAAGTCATGCCACCGTCGGCCGGTCTTGGTTTGTGGGAGCAACAGCCGTCCGGACTCGAAGTCGATATGCTCCCATCGCATTGCCAGGACCTCGCCAATGCGCAGGCCGGTGAGCGCCGCAACGCGGATCGCGGCCAGGCTCCCAAGGCTTGCCGGGCTTCGCGCCTCGGCTTCGGCCAGCGCCGCCGCCAGCGCCGCCATTTCGGCCGGTGTCAGCACGCGGTCGCGCGCTTCCTCGTGCGCCCGCTCTATGCCGAACGCGGGGTTGGACTTGTGCGGGCGCCACTCCCAATGTTCCGCCAGCGTGAGCAAGCGCGATACCAGCGCCAGGACGCGATTCCGCGACGGGCCGGGGAGCGCCGCGACCATCCGCTCCAAGTCGCCGCGCGTCACCTCCGCCACCCGCCGCTTGCCGATGGCCGGCAGGATGTGCTTGCGACACTGGTAGCCGTAGACCTCGACCGTGCCGGGCTTCAAACGTCCGCGCTTGATGCGTGCCGGCGCCTCGACTTCGAGGAAGCGTTCGATCAGATCGGCCATCGTCGGCGCCTCGTCCGCAGTGCGACGACGCTCCAAGGGGTCGATCTCGCCGGCGCGGATCGCCACAAGCTCGGCAGCGGCGCGCTCGCGTGCGGTCCGCAATGACAATTCCGCGCATCTTGCCAGCGTCACCCGGCGCTCGCGGCCCGCGACGCGGTAGTTTAAGATGTAGGCCTTGATGCCACCGACCGTGATCCGGACTCCCAATCCCACAACCTCGCTGTCCCACATGATGCGGGTCCGCGGGCCCGGCTTTGCGTCCCTGATTCGCCGCTCGGTAAGTCTCTCCGCTGCCATCGTCCGGCCTTCCGTGTCAGCACTGTGTCAGCACCGCGACAGAATACGGAGTAAGGCACGGTCATGCAAGGTAAGCAACACATGGGCGCAACCTATTGATCGGACGCGGCAATCGGTATGTATGGTAAGATCACGGCATGAAACACCATGCCGGCAATAATTTACTGGGGGTCAAGGGGTCGGCGGTTCGAATCCGCCCGCTCCGACCAATTTCGTACGAGCCCGCCCAAGCGGCTCCAGTGCCGCTCTCCGGCGTGCAGCCCGGCGCCTTGCGACAACGTCCAGAGAGGAAAGTCTGCGATGAGAATTCGGCAAGACTTGGCCGATCGATGAGCGCGCGCCGCTACTTCACGCCGGTGGCCGGTCTTCCGCCGCAGCAGACGCTGCTGACCGACCGCGCCGTCATCACCGAGGCGTACACGGTCATTCCGCGCGGCGTGCTTCGCGACATCGTCACCAGCTACTTCCCGCACTGGCAGGGCGCGCGAGCGTGGGTGCTGTCGCGCCCGGTCGCAGGCTTCGCGACGACGTTCTCCCAGTCTATCGTCGAGCTTGAGCCGGGGGGCGGCAGCGAGCGCCCTGAGCCGGACGGCCACGTCGAATGCGTGCTGTTCGTCATGGCCGGCGAATTGCGGCTTACGCTCGACAATGCCGAACACGTGCTCGCACCAGGTGGCTATGCCTACGTCGCGCCGGGCACGCGCTGGACGGTCGCCAACGCGGGACGCGAGCCAGCTTGCTTCCACTGGGTCCGTAAGGCGTATCAGCCCCTGGACGGCATCGGCGCGCCCGAGTGCTTCGTCACCTCCGACCACGACGTCGAGCCGGTGCCGATGCCGGACACGGACGGCGCCTGGGCCACGACGCGCTTCGTGGATTCGGGCGACCTGCGCCACGACATGCACGTGAACATCGTGACCTTCGAGCCCGGCGGGTCGATTCCCTTCGCCGAGACCCATGTCATGGAACACGGGCTCTATGTGCTGGAGGGCAAGGCAGTGTACCGGCTCAACCAGGACTGGGTGGAGGTCGAGGCCGGCGACTACATGTGGCTGCGCGCCTTCTGCCCGCAGGCCTGCTACGCCGGCGGCCCCGGTCCGTTTCGCTACCTGCTCTACAAGGACGTGAACCGCATCCCGACGCTCCCCGTCCCAGGCGCGCCCGCACCCGCTTAGGGCGCGACGGTCCGTCGCCGGGGGCTGGTCACGATCGTCACGGTGCAGGCTGCAATCATCCCCCATCCGCAAACTTTGTGTGGGCGAGTGTCGCCGCCGCCAGATCCGCGAGTGCGGTTCCGGTGGCCTTGAACAGCGTGATTTCCTGCTCTCCTTCACGGCCGGCCGCGGTTCCCCGGCACAGGCCGAACAGGTCGCCCGCGATCTGCTCCTCTGTCAGCACGCCGGACTGGATGGGGTCGATGAGGTCGCCGCTCTCCTTTAGAGCGCCGTCGGTGTCGATGTAAACGCGCGCACGGCTCACCGCCGTGTCGTCGGCTTCGCGCATGTGGGGCCTGAAGCTGCCGATCAGGTCGAGATGCTGTCCTGGCATGAGCCACGCGCCGGCGATCAGCGGATCGATTGCAAGCGTCGCACAGCTGATGATGTCGGCGCCCGCCACCGCAGCCTCAAGGTCCGCCGTGGCCTCAGCACGAATACCCTCGCTGCTCAGCCTTCGCGCCAGCCTCTCGGCCATCTGCGCATCGATGTCCCAGACCGTGACATCCTCGATCGGGCGCACCGCCCGAAACGCATCGGCCAGGTTGCTCGCGACGCGCCCGGCGCCCACCACCAGGAGCCGGCGCGCATTCGCTCGCGCTAGGTAGCATGCCGCCAGCGCCGAGGCGGCGGCGGTGCGGCGGTTGGTGATCTCGCCGCCATCCAGCATCGCCAGGTGCCGCCCGGTGCGCGCATCGAAGAGAAGATAGGACGACGAAAGCGCGGGCATTCCCATGTCCGTATTCCCCGGATTGACGTGCACGACCTTAACCCCGCCAAGACCCGCCGGGTTCCACGCGGGCATCAGGAGCAGGGTCGCGTCCGGCAGCCCGTCCAGAGTAATGGTGTGGTGATGGCGCATGGGCACAGTCGCACCTGCCCGGAACATCTCCCGCAGCGCCTCGATCAGCGCGCCGAACGGCAGCATGTCCCGGGTCTCTTCAGCGCTGAAGACGCGCATGGTTCCGTTCCTCGATTGCGGCATGGCGGAGGTCACGACATAGCCTCTATGGCGCCGTCCTCATGGATTTGCAGGGCGTCGCCGGTGCGGAAGGGTGGGGCCGCCATGGCCAGGACCGGGATGACGTCCCAGCCCATCTGACGGGCGACGAGGACGCCGACCGGCAGGATTGCGTCACGGACCCCGAGGATGAGGGCGCGCGGCGCCAACCCTTTATGCAGCAGCTCCAGGATGACCGAGGCGGACGAGCTCGAGCCGATTGGCCTTGGAAGCACGAGGATCTTCCCAGCGATTCGTTCGCCGCGTTGCGGGTGGCCGGCCAAGACGACCTCGGAAGTGGCAGGGCTGACCCCGCCCCAGAAACTCACCGGCTCATCCAGCCGCAGGACTGTGCCTCGCGTCTGGCCGCCGATCAGGACGTCCGCCTTCCAGCTCATCCCCAGATTTCCCGGTCGCGCTCGACCTCTCCGGCCTGGGCGCTCCTAATGCAGTCCGAGAGCGTGCCGAACACCGGCTTGTACCCGGTGTTGCCGAACGAGTAGTAGGCGAACTTGGCCGAGTTGGTCATCATCACGCCCGGGCGCGCGGGAAGGATCGGCGTGACCACGACGCAGGTGTCGACGACGAACTCGACTCCGAGGCCCTGCAGCGCCTCGTACGCACCGTCCGCCTGCAAGCCATCGAGAGTATGCCGCCCCAAACAGATGTAGACGGGGACCCGGAACGTCCGGCCGTCGGCCAGGGTCAGCACCTCGCGACATTCTTCCTCCGAGAAGTGGGGGCTGCCGAGGGCGACGCAATCGATGGGACCGGACCCGATGAGGCTGAGGCGATCACGTGCGTCCACGATCATGTCCGGGGTCACTTGGACGGTCTCTTCCGGCGCCGACCCCCCAAGCGCGGTCGCAGCGTCCGGCGCCTCGGGCGTCACGCCAACGATGTGCGTCAGCGCCACCGCACCGGTCGCCGCTGCCGCAGCGCAGAACGACTTGAGCTGATCCTCGCGCACCGGCCCCGGAATCCCGTCGACAACCGAGACGGCGTCACCGGCGAGCCGCCCCACCAGGGCTCCGAGCACGGCAAAGAAAGCATCTTCCCTCAACAGCGGCTCGGGCAGCCCCGAAACCTCGAACAAGAGCCGTGCACTGCGGTTCTCCGGGCAGTGCAGGCCGTAGTAGGGCGCCCGGCCCGCAATCGCACAGGCGAGGTCGAGAAAATCGCCGTAGCGGTTCGTCCGCGCGCCCAGCACCGTGTTGGCGAAGGCGACCGCATTCGACTCGCCCCAGGCGATCTGCTGGCCCTGTGCGGGGCGCGCCTGAGTCTGGTAGGGCGCGCAGGTCCAGCTCGGGGTGCAGCCCATCCGCCGATGCGCCGTCATCAGACGGAGCGCCATCCCGCGCTGGGCTTCCGGGAGCTTCACTTGGTCCGCCCTCAAGAGGTTGAGGGACCCGACGTTCGTGGTCGCGGGCACCGCCACCCGCGCGCCTTCCTGCGCCAGCCTCTCGCAGTACAGCACGCCGGCATCGCCGTGATAGAGGCAGCCGTCGATATGGCTCGACACGATGGGAACCAAGCGCTCCGCCCCCATCATCCGGGCCGCCTCGACGACGATCTCCATCGCCATGCGCGCACCCTCGGGTCCGCTCGCGCCGGAGAGGACGCCCCGTTCGTGATCGCTCAGGTTCATGTCCCGCCGGCCATGGCGTCGAGCGCTTCGACCATTGCTGCGGCCATGCCGGGCTCGTCGGTCATGTGCCGCCATGCTCCACGATCTTCAGTTCGGCGCGCGGCCATGCCTGCTTCAGGCGCCAGGCCTCGCGCACCGGCGTGCACATGTCGTAGCGGCCCTGGACGATGGTGCCGGGGATGTCGGCGATGGCGGTGCAGCGCGAAAGCACGTGGTCGTCGCCGTCGAGGAAGCAGCGATTCTTGAAATAGTGGCTGAGGATGCGCCCGTAGTTTTCCGCGTGATCGACGCCGCTGATATCGGCGAGACCGCCCTCGCGGGAATGGAAGTAGACCATGGACGTCTCCCATTCGCCGAGCGCACGCGCAGCGGCTGCAGCAGCCGTGCGATCGGCGCCGTCGATCCTGCGATAGAGCGCGGCTTCGAGATCGTTCCTTTCCTCGGCCGTGAAGTGGCCCACGAACTCGTCCCAGGCCTCGGGTCGGACCATGTTGGCGCCATACTCGAAGAACCAGCGCCGGGTCATGCTGTCGGCAAGCCAAACGCTCCAGACAACGATGCCTGTCACTCTCTCAGGATGGGTCTGGGCGTAGAGCAGCGAGAGCGTGGAGCCCCAGGAGCCGCCCACCACCAGCCACTTCTCGATACCGAGGTGCCGGCGCAGGGCCTCGATGTCCTCCACTAGATGCCATGTCGTGTTGTTCCGAATCTCGCCCCTGGGCGTGCTGCGCCCGGCGCCGCGCTGGTCGAAGGCGATGAGCCGGTAGCGGTCCGGGTCGAACAGGCGGCGGTGGCGATCCTCGATGCGGCTGCCGGGTCCGCCGTGCAGGACCACGGCGGGCTGCCCCTCGGGATTCCCGATCTCCTCGACATGGAGCTCGTGTCCGTCTCCTACGGGCAAGCGGAACGTGCGAAGAGGCTCGGGCGCCGGATAGACGATGTGGTCGATGTCGGGGGCGGCCATCGGCGGCTCCGCGGCCTAGGTCGGGACCGCCACACGGTCCCTGGCCGGCAGGACGCAGGCGACACGATGCTGTGAGCCGAGCTCGATGACCGGGGGCACCTCACGACACGATGCCTCGGCGAACTCGCAGCGCGGGTGGAAGCGGCATCCGCTCGGTGCCGCCGTGTAGTCCGGCACTATGCCCTCGATCGGACGCGGCAGCCCGGCCCCGGTGAGCTTGGGCACGGCCTCCAGAAGCGCGCGCGTATAGGGGTGCGCGGGTTCGCGGAACAGGGTCTCGACATCCGCCTCTTCGACGATCGTGCCGGCATACATCACGTAGACTCGCTGCGCGAACTCGCGCACCACGCCCAGATTGTGGGTAATGAGCAGCACCGCAGCGCCAGCATCCTGGGTCAGCTCGTGCATCAGCCGGAGCGTCTGCTCCTGCACCGTCACGTCGAGCGCCGATCCCGGCTCGTCGGCCAGCACCAGCTCGGGCCGGTTCACCAGCGCCATGGTGATCATCACCCGCTGAGCCAGGCCGCCCGAGAGCTGAAACGGATACGCGGCAAGAATGCGGTCAGGATCGACGATCGCCACGCGGCGCAAACCTGCGCACGCGATGTCGTAGGCCTCTCGGGACGAGCCGGCACGCCCGCCGCGCCGGATCACCTTGAGGAGCTGGTCGCGCACCTTGAACGTTGGATTGAGCGACGCCATCGGGTCCTGGAAGATCATCGAGATGCGGCTGCCGCGAATCTCGCGCCACGCCCTCTCCGGCATGCCCAGCAGCTCGGTCTCGTGAAACCGGATCGATCCTTCGATCGCCACGTTCCTCTGCTGCAGCAGCCCAAGGATGGCGCGCACCGTCACCGACTTACCGCACCCGGACTCGCCCACGATCGCAACCCGCTCGCCCTTTTCGATCGAAAGGCTGATCCCGTTGAGGACGTGCGAGAGCCCCTCGAACAGCGAGAAACGCATGTGCAGGTCGCGGATTTCGAGCAGGGAGGCCATGGCTAGAGGTTCACGTCCAGCATGTCGCGCAGGCCGTCGCCCAGCAGATTGAAGCCCAGGACGAGGATGAGAATTGCGAGCCCGGGGAACACCGGCTTCCACCACAGGTCGGGCAGGTAGTGCGCCCCATCGGCCACCATCTGGCCGAGATCGGGAGTCGGCGGCTGAACGCCGAGCCCGAGGAAGCTCAGCGCGGACGCGACGAGAATCACGAAGCCCATGTCCAGCGTGACCTTGGTCAGGATCGAGGGCACGCAATTGGGGAGGATCTCGCGAAGCATTATGTGCGCGTTCGAAGCCCCGATCACCTGGCAGGCGACGACAAAGTCCTCGGTGCGCACCGAGCGCGTGATGTTGTAGGCGAGCCGCGTGTGCCAGGGCCACCATAGCCCGGCGACCGCGATCATGGCATTGATGAGCGTGGGTTCTAGGAACCCCATGATGGCCAGCGCGGCGACCAACGCCGGGATCGCCAGGAATACGTCGGTGATGCGCATGATGATGGTTTCGGTCCAACCGCCGTAGTAGCCGGCCAGCAGGCCGAGACCGACGCCGAGCGGCACCGCGATCGCAAGCACGACGACGCCTAGGATCAGCGATACGCGAAACCCGTAGATGATCCGGGTCAGGTAATCGCGGCCGACCCCGTCGGTCCCGAGCCAGTTCCGCCCGTTTGGCGCACTGTCGGAATTGGCGAAATCGACCAAGCCTCCGGCGTGCTCGGGGAACGGCGTGACGAAGGGTGCGAAGATGGCGAGCAGCGTTACCACCAGGACGATAGCGGCGCCGGTCACGGACAGGGGATTGCGACTGAAGCGGTACCACGCGCGGGTACGAAAGATCGCTGTCGCGGCGAACGCGTTCATCGCGCGGCCAATCGAACCCGCGGGTTGAGGTAGGCCACCACCAGATCGATGATCACGTTGACGATCAGGAAGAAGGTGGCGATGACCAGAACGGTCCCGATGATGCCGTTCAGGTCCTTGTGCATGATCGCGTCGACCCCGTAGCGCGCCATACCGCCGATACCGAACACCATCTCGACCAGGAAGGCGTTGCCCAGCATCACCGAGAAGTCGAGGCCGAGAATGGTGAGCGTCGGAATCATGGCCGGCTTGAGCGCGTACTTGAAGGCCATCTCCTGCGGGCCGAAGTTGTAGGCGCGCGCGAACTCGGAGTAGGGCCGCTGGAAGCTCTCGATCATGTTGGTGCGGGTCAGCCGCGCCGCCTGGCCCATTCCGGTCAGCGCCAGGGCGAAGGCCGGAAGGATCAGGTGCAGCGCTGCATCCGCGAACACCGCGAGCTGACCCGCTGCCAACGCGTCGATCGTGTACATGCCGGTAATTCTGGGAGGCGCCGTCACGCCGTCGCTTAATCGGCCGATCGTCGGGAACAGATCGATTGCGTAGGCGAACGCCAGCATCAGAAAGATCGCCCACACGAAGGTAGGCGTCACGACTCCGAGCAGCGCCACGACACGCGCAATGTTGTCGGTCAGCCCGTCGCGATGGCGCGCCGACAAAATCCCCAGCGGCACGCCGATCAGGACCATGAACAGGCCCGAAAACAGCACGAGCTCGAAGGTCGCAGGGAAGAACTCGACGATGTCGATCGTTACCGCTCGATTGGTGTAGATCGACATTCCGAGGTCGCCTTCGGTGAGCAGGCCCTTGATGAAGTAGTAGTACTGAACCGGGAGCGACTCATCGAGGTGGAGGCGCGCGCGAATCATCTCGACCATCTCGGGGGTCGCCCGGGGTCCGGCCGCAATTCTGGCCGTGTCGCCCGGGATCAGGCGCGCCAGCAGAAAAATGACAATGGAGACCCCGATCAGAACGATGATGGAGGCAATAAATCGCCGCGAGAGATAGCGGCCGACGCTCACGAAACGTGCCTCATTATGTCTTCAGGAGAAGGTCGCGGCGCTCGTGACGGCACAATTGCCGTCCCGGTTGTGTCGGGCCGCCGGGCCGGCCAGACCGTTCAAGATCCGGACCGGCCCAGCGCTCGTCCCAACTACATTGCGTCGCCGACCTGCCAGGTGTGGAAGCGGAAGTTCCCGCCCATCACCGCCACGGTCTTGGAATCGTCATCGAGCGGCGGCGCGCCGATGTGTGCGCCCTTCGCGAAGACGGCGTCGAACTCGAAGGCGTAGATCGCCGGTGCGACATCGAGGATGCGGCGCTGAAGCTGCTTCAGCACCTCGGCCCTCTTGTTCATGTCGAGCTCGACCTTCGTCGCTTCGATCAGGCCGTCCACCTCTGAATCCTGCAGCCACCACATCGAGAGGTACGACCCCTTCATGCTCGAGTGATAGTCGCCGAGCAGAGAAATCGGATCCGAGTAGGTCGCCGAGAACATCAGGAGTCCGACATGCGGCGTGTCCTCCACGGTCGCCGCGCGGTCGGAGAACCGCACCCACGGGTTCTTGGTAATCTTGGCCTTGATGCCGATCTGCGAGAGGTCGTACTGCAACTGCAGCATGATCTTCTCTTCCATCGGAACCTCCGCGACCCAGGCGAGCTCGACCTCGTAGTCGCCGGCGGTGTCGGCGTACTTGGACTGGGCCAGCTCTGCGCGTGCCCTGTCGAGGTCCTGCTTGAACGCAGGCGCGTCCGTATCGTAGCCGAACATGGCCCGCGGGATGGCGGTGCGCGTCGGGTTTCCTGCATAGAGGTCGTCAGTGACCTTCACGATGTTGGAGAACGCGTCGTAGTTGAGCGCGTACACCATGGCGCGCCGGAAGTGCACATCGTCGGTCGGCGCCTTCTGCGTCCTGACTTCGACGGTTGGGCCTGATTCTGGCCGATCTCCCGTCTGGAGATTTCAGCGAAGACAATGACTTAGCGGTTGCGGTGCGGTCAAGTCGCGTTGTAGTGCCTAGTGGATATATTGGATTGTCGATATCCCCGCCCCGCGCTACACTCCCACCATGTTCGTGCGTATCAAGACCACCCCCAACAGCCCGCGCCGCTCGGTCCAGCTCGTCGAGGCCGTGCGCGACGGCGGCAAGGTCCGCCAGCGCATCGTCCGCCACATCGGCGTGGCCATGGACGAGGACGAGCTGGAGCGCCTGAGGCAGCTCGGCGAGTACGTCAAGGCGAAGCTGGAGGACGAGCGCCAGCCCTTGCTGTTCGCGCCCGAGAAGATCGCAGACCAGGTGATCCGCGTCGGACGCCAAGGGGACGGCAAGCAAGAGCTTCCCGTCGATCTCAAGCAACTCGAAGAGGAGCAGCGGCTGATCACGGGCATCCACGAGGTCTACGGCGAGATGTACCGGCTGCTGGGCCTCGACGGGCTGCTGCGGCGATCGCGCTACCGCGCCTCGCACGACGCGCTGTTCCACGTGGTGATGGCACGCATCGCCAACCCCGACAGCAAGCGGGGCAGCGTGCGCCGGCTCGAGGAGGACTTCGGCGTGAGCCTTCCCCTCGAGAAGGTCTACCGGATGATGGACCAGCTCGACGCGCCCGTGATCAACCATCTGCGCACGCGCGTGGGCGAGGCGAGCCGCTCGCTGCTGCCGGAGCCGGTGGCGGTGCTCTTCTTCGATTGCACCACGCTCTACTTCGAGACCGCGATTGAGGACGAGCTTCGCCAGCACGGCTTCAGCAAGGACGGCAAGCACAGGGACTCGCAGGTCCTGCTGGCCCTGATGGTGACGCGCGAAGGGCTGCCGATCAGCTACGAGGTCTTCCCCGGCTCCACCTACGAGGGGAAGAGCCTGGTCCCGGTCCTGCAGGACATGCAGCGCCGCCACCAGGTGGAGCGCACGGTCTGTGTGGCCGACCGGGGCATGCTGAGCGCAGACAACCTCGACGCCATGGACGACATCCGCGGCGAGTACGTGCTCGGCGCCCGGCTGCGCAAGCTGCCGGCCGCGCTGAAGAAGAAGGTTCTCGATCTGGACGCCTATGGTCCTCTCGAGGGATCGGAGAACCGCCGGGTCGGCGAATGGGAGCACAAGGGCCGGCGCCTGATCGTCGTCTTCTGCCCCGAGCGCGCGCGCAAGGACGCACACGAGCGCCGCCAGGCGGTGGCGCGCCTGCTCGACAAGCTGGAGCGCAGCGACAATCCCAAGGAGCTGCTCTCCAATCACGGCGCCAAGCGCTTCATCGCCGTCGAGGGCGACGCGCGGCTCACGGTGAACCCGGAGAAGATCGCCGAGGCCGAGCGATGGGACGGGCTCGCCGGCGTCATCACCAATCTGCGCGACGCCAGCGTCACCGAAGTGATGGCCCACTACCACGGGCTCTGGCAGGTCGAGGAGAGCTTTCGGATCACCAAGCACGACCTGAAGGTGCGGCCGATCTGGCACTGGAACGAGAACCGGATCCGCGCCCACATCGCCATCGCCTTCATGGCCTTCGCCTGCGTCCGCCACCTTGCCTACCGTGTCGCCGTCCAGAAGAGGCGGATGTCCCCGGAAGTGATCCGCTCCGCCCTCGTCCACCGCCAATGCTCGGTCCTGCGCTGCGCGCAATCGGGCAACCGCTACGTCATCCCGTCGAAGCCGACGCCGGCGGCCGAGCAGATCTACGCAACCATGGGGCTGCCCCTGACGATCACCCCGTACCAACTCGTCTGAGCGCCGGCGAAGCCCGGCCCGGGCTCGAAGAAATGCCGAGTGTAGTGCCTAGCCGGAAATGAGAACCGGCCAATATCAACTACTTACGTGATTCAACCATCGAAGTCAGGAGGTCGTCAGTGACCTTCACGATGTTGGAGAACGCGTCGTAGTTGAGCGCGTACACCATGGCGCGCCGGAAGTGCACATCGTCGGTCGGCGCCTTCTGCGTGTTGATGGGCAGGACCACGTAGCCGACGCCCTTCTCGGTGGTGAGCGCCACATTGTCGAGCCCGGCGAGGCCGCCGAACGTCTCGTAGGGATGCCACTGCATGGACAGGTCGAGTTCGCCGTTGGCCATCAGCGTGCGCATGGTCGCGGCGCTGATGCCGTAGCGAATCTGGACCGTATCCGGCGCCAACGGGTCGAAGGCATCGAAGTAGTCGGGGAAGGCCTTCAGGACCGTGAGTTCCTGCATGTTGTGAGACTCGACCGTGTAGGCCCCCGAGCCGGCGTCGTTGCCCGAGAGGAAGGCGGAACTGTAATCGCCGTTCTCGCCGAAATCGCCGTCTTGCTGGTTGGCCCGGGCGAGATCGCTGTTCACGATCGAGAGCCTGGGCAGCGTCGCCAGGAACGCGGCGTTCGGCGCGGGCAGTGTGATCCGGGCCGTGCGATCGTCCACGGCGGTGGACGTGAGGCCGACGAACAAGTTCGCATAGGCTTGGCCGACCGCCTGGGTGCGCGCGAGCGAGTAGACGACATCGTGGGCGTCGACCACAGACCCGTCATGGAACTTCGCGTCCCGCATCGTGAACGTGTAGTTCAGGCCGTCGTCGCTGACTTCCCAAGACTCGGCAAGCAAACCGGTAAACGTGCCGTCCGGATTGGGCCACACAAGACTGTCGTAAACATTGAAGTTGATAATCGAGTCGATGTAATCAATCGCCTTGTGGGGATCGAGTTCACCGATCGGCACTTCTTCGATACGAAGCACACGTTCCGCCAAAGCGGAACTTGCGGTCACAACGAACGCCATTGCAACCGCGATTCCTACGAAAAGTGATCTCATGACTTGTCTTCCCTCCCTGAATTCCAGTCGGCCTCGCGCATGCAAGGGCGGCGGAAAGTTTGCCATAGCGGCGAAGGATTGAGCAAGCAGGGCAGGGCGATGTGGAAGGGTCGCATCGGTCCAGGCCACGTGTTTATTGTTGAGATGAAGCAGCGTTGCGGTGCCTCGATTGCCCGGCTCGCACGAGTTCAGAAACGACGTCGGCGCCGCGGGTATGATCCGGATCGATCGGATGCCGCCTGGGCGAGTGACACTCGGAGAGCGACGACATGACGACACGAGAACTGGTTCTCTGGGGTGCCGGCACGATGCGGACCCACCGGACGCTCTGGCTCGCGGAGGAGTTGGGCCTCGACTACGAGCACCGCCCCATCGGCCCGCGCACCGGCGAGACCAAGACCGACGAATTCCTGGCCATCAACCCGCGGCACAAGATTCCGACAATGGTCCACGGCGACGTCTGCCTGACCGAGAGCGCAGCGATCATGACCTACATGACCGAGACGTTTCCGATTCCGAATCACGTCTACGTGCCCGATGACGCGCTGGGGCGAGCACGGTTGCTCGAATGGTGCTTCTTCGCCATGAGCGAGCTCGACGCCAACGCGATCTACAGCATCCGTCGCCACGGCGACCTGGTCGAGATATACGGCGCTTCGCCTGTCGCCGTCCGTGCGGCGATCGAGTATTTCGACCACCAGCTCGAATGCATGGAGGAAAGAATCGCCAGCGCCGGCCCATTCCTGATGGGGGAGAAGTTCAGCATCGCCGACATTCTCTTCATGTCCTGCTTGGATGCGGCCGAGCACTACGAGCTCGCCTTGCCGGACTGGCTGCGCGACTACCGCATCCGCATGCGGGCGCGCCCCGCCTATGCGGAGACCTATCCGCGCAACTATGGCGGTCGCAGCGCTCCGGAGGTCTGAGCCATGCCCGGCCCGCTCGATGGCATCCGCGTTCTCGACTTGACGACCATGGTCTCGGGCCCGGTGGCGACCATGATGCTGGCCGACCAGGGCGCCGACGTGATCAAGATCGAAGCGCCGGCAGGCGACATCATGCGGCAGTACGGTGTCGTCCACCGCGGCATGTCCGCCACGTTCCTGTCCTGCAACCGCTCCAAGCGCTCGCTCTGCGTCGATCTCAAGACCGCCGAGGGGCTCGCCATCGTCCGCAAGCTTGTACAGACCGCCGACGTGCTGGTGCAGAACTTTCGCCCCAGTGCCATCGAGCGCATGGGGCTCGGCGAGGACATCGTTCGCGCGCTCAAGCCCGACATCATCTACGTCTCAATCAGCGGCTTCGGCGAGTCGGGGCCCTATGCCCACCAGCGGGTCTACGATTCGGTCATCCAGGCGCTTTGCGGGCTCTGCGACATCCAGACCGATAACGAGACGGGGCGTCCGCACATGGTGCGCACCATCGTCCCCGACAAGACGACATCGCTGACCGCGGCGCAGGCGATCACGGCGGCACTCTTCGCGCGCGAACGTACCGGGAGCGGCCAGCACGTCCGCCTTTCCATGCTCGACACCATGATCGCCTACCTGTGGCCGGAGGCGAGTTCGCCACTGACCTTCCTCGACAACGAGCAGGCTCCGGCGCAGGAGCAGGCGGGGCCCGATCTGATCTTCCGGACCGCCGATGGCTATATCACCGCGGCGGCTGTCACAGACGCGGAATGGGCGGGGATGTGCCGCGCCTTCGGCCGCGAGGAGCTGATAGAGGACCCGCGCTTCACGACCGCCGCCGCGCGCGGCCACAACCGGACCGATCGCCGGACGATCATGAACCGGGAGATTGCCAAGTGGCCGACGGCGGAGATCCTTTCCAAGTTCGACCGAGAGACCGTCCCCGCCGCGCCGGTGCTCACGCGGGGCGAGGTGATCGCGGACCCCCAGGTGGTCGAGAACGGCATCATCGAGGTCCGTGAGGACCGTGAACTTGGCCCGGTGCGCCAGCCGAGGCCGGCGGCCCGTTTCGCGGAAACGCCGGCCGAGATACGGTCTATCGCGCCCTGGCTCGGCGCCGACAACGCGGCGATCCTCGAAGAGCTCGGCTACGACGCAGCCTCCATCGCCCAGCTCACCGAACAAGGGGTTCTGCATCGGCGTGAGCCTCAGGCCGTGACATCGGCAAGAATTCCGGGCTAGCTTGTCGCATCGGTCGGACCGGAACGCGGAGGGAGGCGAGATGACCCAGGCTGTCCGCGAGAGCGAGCCGCGCACGTATCGCGCCGCACCGAGCAAGAATCTCGGCGAGGATGCCGATCCCGTGACCACCGAGGTGGTGCGGCATTCACTGCAGGTTGCGGCGAATTACATGAAGCGTGCGCTGGTGCGCACCTCCTTCTCGCCGACCATCTACGAGGTCCTCGACTTCGCCGCGGCGATCTACGATCGCGAGGTGCGCCTGCTGGCCCAGGCGCCGACGCTGCCGCTCTTCATGGGCACCATGAACTTCTGCGTCGAAGCCGCAGTCGAAGCGGTGGGCGGCGAGGACGCGTTGGAGCCGGGCGACATCATCCTCTACAACGATCCCTTCGGCACCGGCTCGCATCAGCAGGATGCGGCGCTGATCATGCCGGTGTTCTATCGCGACCGGGAGCTGATCGGATATACCGGCATCAAGGCCCATCTCCAGGACATCGGCGGCAAGGAGCCCTACTCCACCGACACCGTCGACGTCTTCCAGGAAGGAACGATCTTCCCCGGCCTGAAGCTCTACAAGCGGGGCGAGCTTTCCGACGAGGTCCACCGCATGCTGGTGGCCAACTCACGGGTGCCCAAGTACGTGGTGGGCGACGTGGAAGCGTTGGTGGTCGCTGTGCGCGCAGGCGCCGCGGCCCTGTGCGATGTGGTCGACCGCTTCGGGCTCGACGAGGTCGAGACCTGTGTCGAGCGCATGTACGAGCACGGCGAGGCCGTGATCCGCATCTATTTCGAGAAGATTCCGGACGGCCGCTACATCGCCCACGGTATGATGGACAACAACGGGGTCGACACCGACTCCATCCCCTTCGAGGTCGCGCTCGAGGTCGAGGATTCGACCGTCCGCGTCGACTATTCCAACTCGCCGCCGATGCAGAACGGGCCGGTGAACTGCCCGATCGCATCGACCGTATCGGCGACGCGCATGGCGATCATGTGGATCGCGGGCGGCGGCGACAACGTCAACGAGGGCTACTTCCGCCCGGTCGAGATCGTCACCCGTCCCGGCACCATGTTCGACCCGGTGTGGCCGGCGCCGAGCTTCCTCTACTTCATTCCTGCCATGCAGGCGATGGAGGTGATCCTGCGCGCCATGTCCGAGGTCATGCCCGAGGCGGTGCCTGCGGCCAGCGACTGCGACATCCAGGCCACCGTGTGGTGGGGGGTCGACGAGGAGACGGGCGAACCGTGGGCCGAGGGCATGCCGCATATGGGGGGGCAGGGCGCCTGGTCCAGGAGCGACGGCCAAAGCTGCCTGATGCACCCGATGGAAGCGGCGACCCGCAACATTCCCTGCGAGGTCTACGAATCGCGCGACCCCTGGCTGATCACCAAGTTCGAGCTGGCGCCCGACACCTGCGGGCCCGGGCAGCACCGGGGCGGACTGGGGCTCGACATGGACTACACCATGCTGGCCGAGTCCTTCGTCACGGTGGTCATCGAGCGCAACAAGTCCAAGGCCTGGGGACTGGCAGGCGGCGGCGAGGGCTGCCGCGCCAACGTCGCCTACGTGCGCCGCGCCGACGGCGAGCGCGAGGAGATCACCAAGGCGACCCGGCTGAAGCTGGTCGCCGGCGAAACGCTTGAGATGCGCACTGCCGGCGGGGGTGGATACGGACCGGCCGCGCTCCGCAGCCACGATGCGGTGCTCGGCGACCTTCGCGAAGGCCTCATCAGCGAGGACCACGCCCGCGCCTACTACCCCCACGTGTTCGAGGCGAGCGTGGCAGCCGAGTAGGCCCCTCTCCCACCGAAGGGACTGTACCGATGACCCGCGAGCTGGTCACCTACCGCGTAGCCGGAGGCTCGGGTGCGGTCGACGCCGATCCGGTTACCACCGAGGTCGTGCGCAACTCGCTCAACATCGCCGCCAACCAGATGAAGCGGGCAATCGTGCGCACCGCGTTCTCTCCCTGCATCGTCGAGGTGCTGGACTTCGCCGTCGCGATCTACGATCGAAAGGTCCGCATGCTGGCCCAGGCGCCGAGCATGCCGATCTTCATGGGCACCATGAACTTCTGCGTGGAGAGCGCGGTCGCGTCGGTGGGCGGCGAGGAGAACCTCGAGCCCGGCGACATCATCATCTACAACGATCCCTTCGGCATGGGCTCCCACCAGCAGGATTTGGCCCTGGTGATGCCGGTGTTCCTCAACGATGCCGAGCTGATCGGCTACACCACCATCAAGGGCCATCTGCTCGATATCGGGGGAAAGGACCCTTACTCCACCGACACCGTCGATGTCTTCCAGGAAGGCACGATCTATCCCGGCATCAAGCTCTACAAGCGCGGCGTGCTCGACGAGGAGATGAACCGCATGCTCCTCGCCAACTCGCGGGTGCCGAAGATGGTCGACGGCGACATTCGTGGCGAGGTGGTCGGTTGTCGCACCGGCGCGGCAGCGCTGATCGAAGTAGTCGAGCGTTTCGGGCTCGAAACCTTCAACCAGGCCACGGAGCGCATGTTCGACCACGGCGAGTCGATCGTGCGCAGCTATTTCGAACGCATTCCAGACGGCCGGTATGTCGGCCACGGGGTCATGGACGACGACGGCCTGAGCGACGAGAAAGTGCCGTTCGACGTCATCGTGGAGGTCGAGGGCTCGACGGTGCGGATCGACTATTCGACCGTCCCGGATACCCGCCCCGGCCCCATCAACACGCCACAGGCCTCGACGATCTCGGCCAGCCGGTGCGCCATCACCATGTTGGCCGGCGGCTCCGAAGCGCCCAACGAAGGGCACTTCCGACCCATCGAGGTGGTGACGCGGCGGGGCTCGATGTTCCATCCGGAATGGCCGGCGCCGTGCTTCCTCTACGGCTGGCCGGCGATGCAAGCGATCGAGGTGATCTACCAGGCGCTCTCCCAGGCCATGCCCAAGGCGGTGCCCGCGTCCTCCGGTGGCGATGTCTGCGCCATGATCTTCTGGGGCAACGACCCGGAGACCGGCGAGCCCTGGGCTGACGGCGCACCCCACCCCATCGGTCAGGGCGCGCACGCAGCCGGCGACGGCGTCTCCTCGATGCACATCATGCAGGCCGCCACCCGGTACTCGCCGATCGAGATCTGGGAGGCCAAGTTCCCCTGGCTGGTGGATGAGGTCTCGCTGGCCGTCGACAGCTGCGGGCCCGGCAGGCACCGTGGCGGGCTCGGGGTCAGCTTCCACTTCCGCATGCTCGCAGATTCCTGGGTCACCACGACCGTGGACCGCACCAAGACCACGCCGTGGGGGCTTCAGGGCGGCGACGACGGCGTCTGCAACACCATCTACGCGCACATGCCCGACGGCGAGCGCATCGGCCCCTTCGGCAAGGCCACGCGCATGTTCCTGCCAGAGGGCGCGGTCGTTGAGCTATCGAGCGGCGGTGGCGGCGGCTACGGCCCGGCGGCCCAACGCGACCCGGCGGCGGTGCACAACGACCTGCGCGAGGGATACATCACGGAGGCGCACGCCCGCGCCCACTACCCCCACGCCTTCGCCGATCTCCAGGCTACGGCCGCCGAATAAGGGATACCGGCTACGGCAGGCGCCGCATTCTCGGCGCCGCGGTAAAGCCGGACGGGGCCGGGCGCTGCCCTATTGGCTGCGTCCGAGCGTTGCCTCTCCGGGGTTGTGGCATGCCGCCAGATGGTCATCGCCGAAGGCGGCGAGGTCGGGCGCGTCCGACCAGCACTGGTCCAGCGCGTAAGGACAGCGCGGCGCGAAGGCGCAGCCTTCGGAGGCGCGCTCCTCGCCTTCCAACAGGCTGCGGTCTCTTGGCCATTGTGGCCGTAGCGATTCTTCCTCTTCGGACACCACCGGAACAGAGGAGAGCAACATCGCCGTATAGCGATGGCGCGGCTCGCGGAACACCGGCTCGGTCGGCCCGCTCTCGACGATCCGGCCCCGGTACATCACGGCGATCCGCGAGGCCATGTTTCGCGCCACACCGAGATCGTGGGTGATGAAGAGGTAGGTGAGATTGAAACGCGCCTGGAGGTCGAACAGAAGCGTCAGCACCCGCGCCTGGACCGATACGTCGAGCGCCGAGGTCGGCTCGTCGAGCACGATGAGGTCGGGCTTGGCTGCCAACGCCCGGGCGAGAGCGGCCCGTTGCCGCTGGCCACCGGAGAGCGCCGTCGGGTAGCGGTCCATGTACTCCGGCGACAGCCCGACGATGCCCAGAAGCTCGGCCACGGACTCGGCGTAGTCGCCCGACGGCACCATGCCGTGCACCCGGAGCGGCAGCTCGACCGCCTGCCTGATCGTGCGCTTGGGGTTGAGCGTCGACAGCGGGTTCTGCTGCACGACCTGCATGCGCCGGCGCAAGCCCCGGTCGCGCCGCACACCCAGCTCCGCGCCATCGAACACGATGCGGCCGGCACTCGGCTCTTCGACGCCCAGCACGAGCTTGGCGAGCGTCGTCTTGCCCGAGCCGGACTCGCCCACGATGGCAACGCTCTCTCCCGGAGCAACGGCAAGGTTCACGCCCGCGAGCGCCCGCACCACGTCCTTGCCGACCGTGTAGTGTTTTGCCAGGTCCTCGACCTCGAGGATCGTGCCCGTCATGCCCCCTGATCCCGCTGCACGGCGGCGCGGCGTTGCCGCTGCGAGGGCCGCACGATAGTCTCCGGGCCCCTGAGCGGCAACCAAGCCAGGGCCGCTCACGCGGTCCATGCCGGGGAGAGGTGGGGCGTAATGGCGACGCGAATCGGTGTTGATATCGGGGGGACGTTTACCGACCTCATCTACTACGACGACGTCTCGGGTGAATCGCTGGTCGCCAAGGTGCCGACCACGCCGGACAATCCCGACGAGGGCGTGGTCAACGCCATCGGCCAGGCCGTGCCAGCCAATCGCGTTAGGGCAGCGGAGTATTTCCTCCACGGCACCACCGTCGGCATCAACGCGCTGTTGCAGCGCCGTGGCGCCGTGGTGGGACTGCTGGCCACCGAGGGCTTCCGCGACATTCTGGAAATCCGCCGGGGTGATCGCGAAGAAATGTACAACCTGTTCTGGACCCCGCCGCCGCCGCTGGTGCCCCGCCGGCTCCGTCGTCCCGTGAAAGAGAGGGTCCGCGCCAACGGCGAGATCCACATCGCCCAGGAAACCGCCGATGTTCGCGAGGCTCTTGGGGTGTTCGGGAGCGAGGGCGTCGACGCCATCGCCATCGCCTACATGAACGCCTACGCCAATCCCGTCCACGAGATCGAGGCCGAGCGCGAGCTGCGCGCCGCGGGCTTCGAGGGCGAGATATCGGTCTCCCATCGCGTCTCGGGCGAGTACCGTGAGTACGAGCGAACGACGACCACGGTGATCGATGCTTTCGTTCGCCCCCGCATGATCCACTACCTGCGTCGGCTGGACGAGGAGCTCGCAAAGACCGGCTTCGCGGGACGGCTGCTCATCACGCGGTCCGGCGGCGGCTCGATGACATTCGCCGAGGCCGAGGAGCGTCCGTTCGAGACCATCATGTCCGGCCCGGTCGCAGGCGCCGAAGGGGCGGGAGAACTCGCGCGCTCGCTCGGAATCGACAACCTCATCACCGCCGATGTCGGCGGCACCAGCTTCGATACCTGCCTCGTCAGCGGCGGAAGGCCGCAGCTCATGTACGAGGGCATGGTCGTCGGCCTGCCGGTGCAGACACCCTGGGTGGATGTGCGTTCGATCGGTGCGGGCGGCGGCTCCATCGCCTATATCGATGTCGGCGGCCTGCTGCAGGTCGGCCCGCAAAGCGCCGGCGCCGACCCCGGACCCGCCTCGTACGGGCGTGGCGGCACCGAGCCCACGGTCACCGACTGCGCGCTCAGCCTGGGCATGCTGGGTGAAGGCAAGCTCGCCTCGGGCATCACGCTCGATGTGGGCAAGGCGCGCGCCGCCATCGAACCTGTCGCCGCGAAGCTGAACTTCACCGTCGATCAGGCCGCCCAGGGCGTCATGACCATCGTGACCGCCTCGATGGCCAACACCATCCGCGAGATCACCATCGACCAGGGCGTCGATCCCAGGCAGGCGACGCTGCTGGCCTTCGGTGGCGCCGGCCCGTTGATGGCCTGCGCGCTCGCCCGCGAGCTGAACATCGGAAGCATCGTGATCCCGCCCTATGCCGGCAACTTCTCGGCGTGGGGCTTGCTGGGGGCCGACCTGACACAGGCCGCTGCGCGGACCAAGATCATGAAGCTCTCCGATGACGCGCTCGCCGAGACGAACGACATTCTGACGGACCTCTTCACCACGCTCGAAGAGCGCCAGGGGCCGCTGAGGGACGGCCAGACCCGCTCGCGCGAGGTGGGTCTCGACATGCGCTACGCGGGGCAGGAGCACAATCTGACGGTGCCGATGGAGGCGCCGGACGGCGTCGTCACTGCCTCCGCCGAGGCGGTGCTCGAAGCCTTCACCCAGGAGTACGAGCGGACCTTCCGCAACACCATGGAGGAGGACGCGGAAATCGTCTCGATCCGCGCGACCCTGCGCCTGCCGCTCCCGCGGCGCGAGAGCGAATACAGGTCCGTTGCCGCTTCTGACACAGGCGGCGCCGAGGTCGAGGCCTATTCCTTTACCGAGGACAGGCGGCAACCGTTCAGGATCGTGGCACGCGAATCGCTTGCGGTCGGCGATACGGTCGAGGGCCCGGCCATCGTCACGGAGGAGACCGCGACGACCTATCTCGATGCCGGGTTCGAAGCGCGGCTCGACGCCTCCGGGTGCTTGTTCCTGAAATACCTGAAGGACTGAGCGTGCCGCCTGGAGCGGCGGGCGGCGCTATTCGCCCCACACCTCCCTGAAGACCCTGATCCAGTTGCCGCCTAGGATCTTCTTCGTCGCCTCTTCGCTGTAGCCGCGCTCCAGCAGGCGCCTGGTCAGGTTACGCAGGTCGCGCGGTGTTTCGATACCGTCCACGTAGTGGATGGGCGGCGGCGGATAGGATTCCGGCCGCCACTTACCGGCCGCAATGAACCCCTCGTAGAGCCGGGTGGCCTCCTCTATCTCGGTGAACGCCGCCTGAATCCAGTAGTAGTCGATTCCGAGGCCGACGTGATCGTCGCCGACGAGCTTCACCACATGGTCGATGTGGTCGATGAACTCGTCGAGCGTCGGCTTGGCCGACGCGCTGACGAAGGAGGGAAAGCCGACCATGCCGATCAGGCCGCCGGTCGCTGCCGCCGCCTTGATCTGATCGTCGGTGATGTTGCGCCGCGAGTCCTTCACCGCCTTCGCGTTGGAATGCGAGAAGACCACAGGGCGCGACGACGCCTCGATCGCATCCATCGTGGTGCGGTAGCCCGTATGCGTGCAATCGACGACGACGCGGGCCTGGTTCAGGCGCTCGACCACTTGCAGGCCGAAGTTGCTGAGGCCGGCATCGGTTCGTTCCTCGCAGCCGTCGCCGACGCTGTTCTTGACGTTGTAGGCGAGCTGGATCATGCCGACGCCCAGCGCCTTGTATGCATCGATCAGGTTCAGGTCGTCCTCGATCGGCCCGGTTCCCTGGAAGTGGAACAGGATGCCGAACTTGCATTGGGCCTTGGCCGCTTCGAAGTCGGCGGCGCGCTGGATCAGGGTGAGCCGGGGGTCCGCATCGATCGCGCGGATCCAGTCGCCCAGGATCCGCAGGGTGGGGCCGGCGCGCTCGAACACGGCGATGGTCGGCGCGGTCGCATTGGCGCCCCCCTCGATGTACCAGTCGATGTAGTGGCGGCGCATCGCGAGCGGGCTCACCGCATCGACGACGATGGCCTCGTCGTGAACGCGATCGTGATCGAGCTGGGCCACGCCTCAACCTCCCCTGCCGCGCGCCCCACGCGGGCGCGGTCGCGCCCAACGCTACGTCAAGAGGGCCGAAGGCGCCACCGGCGCCCGGCCTGCCTCAGTAGGCCGAGTACCCCTTGTCGACCATGATGTTGGCGCCCGTAACCATGTCGGAATCGGAGCACGCGAGAAACACCGCCGTGCCCGCCAGGTCGTCGGGCACCATCCATGGATCGTCTGCGCCGAAGCGGCCGAGCAGCGAAGCATCGTGGCGCCCGAACTCGGCCCGGTACTCGGTGTTCATGTCGGACTCGACGATGCCCGGCGAGAGGCTGTTGACCTGGATGTTGTGCGGGCGGAGATCCAGCGCCAGCGATCGGGTCATGAGCTTGATGGCGCCCTTGGTGGCGCTGTAGATCGCCGAGGCGGGCAGCCCGGTCTCACCCAGAATCGAGCCGATATTGATGATCTTGCCGCCGCCGCGCGCCATCATCTGCGGCAGCAGAGCCTGGGCTGCGAAGTAGGCGCCCTTGACGTTGGTGTTCATCTGACTGTCCCACTCATCCTCGCTGGTCTCGCCCAGCGTCGTCAGCAGGTAGATGCCCGCGTTGTTCACGAGGATGTCGGTGCCGCCGAAGGCCGCCGCCACGGCGTCCGCCATGGCGTTGCACTGCTTCGTCTGCGCCACGTCGCAGCGGATCGCAGCAGCCTCGCTGCCGGCAGCCTCGATGTCGGTCACGACCTCGTCCGCGGCCTCGGCCGCGGCCCTGTAGACCACGGCGACGCGCGCGCCCTCCGCACCGTAACGCCGCGCGATGGCGGCGCCGATGCCGCGCGAGCCGCCCGTCACCACTGCCACCTTGCCCTTCAGCCTGCCCATTGAGCGCGCTCTCGGTATCTGATGGCGCGGTGATCGGTTTGTTTGATGGGCATCGTTCGCGGCTGGTGGGGTGACCGGGGGTGTCGGACGGCCGTCGGCGGGTCAAGCCGCTACGCGGCTCCTCCGCTTCGCTCCGGCCCTTCGGGTGACCCCCCGCCGTCCATCCGACGGAGTGCATCCATGGCCGTAAGCAAGCTTCCGGCCACGGGCCGATCGCTCGACGCAGTGCGGCAACGGGGGCTGGCGAGGGGTGTTACCCGTTACCGTTACCCTGCCTCCCTAGGGGTTCGAGGCGGTAACGGTTTTCGGTAACGCGTCGTTGCGGCCCGCGTGGTTGACGGCGGCCGGCGGCGCCGCGTTTTCGGCGGCGAGGCGGTAACCGCCCTGGGGTGCGCGTTCGACGCGCCCGGCGCGGACGAGCTTGCTCAGCGCTTCGGCGACGGTTGCGGGCCGGGTTGCCGCGCGCTCGCGGATCTGGCGCTGCGAGAGCGGTGCATCGGCGTCGGCGAGGGCTTGGAGGATGCGCCGTTCGGGTGTTTCCGGCTCCGGCGCGGCCTCGGCCGGCACCGGCCGCCGCAAGCGCAGGGCGGGTCCCTCGCCGTCATCGGCGAGTTCGATCTCGATGTCGGCGAGGCCTGGAGCGGCGCGATGCTCGACGGTCATGACGATCTGCTTGTCGCGGCGGCGCAGATAGAGGTTGCTGTCGCCCCAGGCATGGAGCTCGGACGACCCCCTGAGCGCCTGGCCCGGCCGGCTGGCACCGCTCTTGCGGGCATGGTGGACGAGCAGGACGGCGGTCTCGAAGCGGCGCTGGAGGTCGCGCAGGAAGCCGAGTATGGGAGCGACCTCGGCGACGGTGTTTTCATCGACGCCGTGCAGGCGGACCAGGGGGTCGAGGACCACGAGGCGTGGCGCGATGCGCTGCACGGTCTCGCGCAGACGCTGCCGGTCGTTGGCATGGTCGAGGCGCAGGATGGGAGCGTCGATGACGGCGATGTCGAGCGTCTCGAAGCTGGCGCCGGCTGCCCGGGCGATGCCCTCAAGCCGGGCGCGCACGATGTGGCCGGCGTCCTCGGCCGCGAACAGCAGGACCGGTCCGGGCTGTTTGGCGGCGAAGCGGCGCAGACAGGGAACGCCGGCGGCGACGGCCACGGCGAGGTCCAGAGCCAGGAAGGATTTGCCGCACTTGGGTTCGCCGCCGACGATGCCGACGGCTTGGCGTCCCCAGAGGCCGTCGACCAGCCACTGCTGCCGGCTCGGGCGGTCCTCAAGGTCGGCCGGGCTTCGGGTCGGGAAGCCCTTCACCGGCGCGCTCTCCTGGTCTTGGTGGGCTCCCCCCAGGTCTCCAGGAAGAGCTTTTCGTCGAGCACTTCACGATCCTGATCGGCGCCGGCGGCGAGCAGCGCATCGGCCATGACGGTGAGCGTCCTGGGGTTGCCGCCGGCATGGGCGACGAGGGTGTCCTTGAGGCCGGCGGTCATCAGGGCGGGGTTGCCGGCCTCCTCCAGCAGGTGGTCGAGGAGGCGCAGTAGATCCTCGTCTTCGGGACGCGTCATGAGGAGGCGCTGGCGGATGCGGGAGTCGATGGGATGCAGCTCCGGCGTGCGCAGTTTTGCGAGCAGCCGGTTGTCACCGGCCAGCACCACGCCAAGGATGGTGCGCGAGTCGAAGTCGGTCGAGGAGAGCAGGCGCATCTCGGTCAGCACCGCGTTGGGCAGCTCCTGTGCCTCGTCGACCAGCAGGAGTGGGCGCATGCGCGTGTCGTCGAGGTGGTCGAGCCAGCGCTGCCGCAGTCCCTTGATCCCATTCCAGCGATTGTTGTGGGCCATGGTGATGGCGAAGCGGTCGGAGATCTCGTGGTAGAAGTCGGCGACGCTGGAGGACGGATGGGTGAGGACCGCGACGCTCAACCTGTCGATGCGCTCAAGGCGCTCGGCGAGCAACCGCAGCGCCACGCTCTTGCCGATGCCGGGCGGGCCGCCGATCAGGGCGAAGCCGCCCTGGCGCACCAGATGCCGTTCGACCCTGCGGCAGAAGTTCTCGACGGCGGGTGTGGTCATCAGGCCATCGACCGGGAGGTCGGTGGAGAAGGGGTTCCACTTGAGGCCGTACAGCGTGAGCATTTCGCGGTTCATGAGGGGTCTCCCCGATCGTCGTCTTCGCCCGGCCCGGGGCTTTCGGCGTGAGGCAGCCAGGCCGGCGGCAGGCCCGTCGCGGCCTGGTCGTCGAGGATGCGCCTGAGCAGCGGCGCGGCTTCGCCCCCGCCGGCGCTGCCGCCGCCATCGTTGTCGCCGGGCCCGGCCGGGCGGCGCATACCGCCGGCATTGCCGCGCCGGTCGAGCGGGTAGAGGGTGCACAGCCGCTCGCCGCTTCGGCCGTCGACCAGATCAACGCTGGCCAGGTCCCAGCGCGCATAGCGGATCCACAGCGTGCTCAGGTGGCGCCACGGCGCGGGAACCTGATAGCGGATGCCCTCGAGCGACACGGTTCCGTCCGAGCGCCGCAGCGTGCGCTTCACGGTGATGCGGAACGCCGCCCTGAGCTCGTCGCGGCCGAGGCAGGGCCTCGACGCATCGTCGCTGTCGAGCAGGCGCTTGAGCGGCGTGGTGCCGAGCTCGCGGTGCACCCGGCGGTGGTAGTCCTGCTCGACCCAGGCGACGGTCGCGTCGTTGAGCGTCTTCAGGGTGAGCGGCTCGACGCCTTCGAGCATGGCCATCAGGCGGCCCTCGACCGAGGCCCACAGGACCTCCATCTTGCCATTCTGATGAGGCGCCCCCGCGAGGGTCCTGGAGTGGATGATGCCGAGCCGGTGCAGCCCCTCCTCGACCTCCCCCGCCATCATCGGCGAGCCGTTGTCGCTCATGAGCGCGCGCGGCAGGCCGCGCTTCATGAAGGCCTGGCAGAGCCCGTGGACGAAGACCTCGGCGGTCTCCTCCAGGTACCACTGCAGGTGGCAACCCACCCGCGAGTGGTCGTCGAGGAAGCCGAGCATGATCGGCGTGCGCCAGGCGCCGGACGCGGTCAGCACCCGGCACCGGGCATGATGGAAGTCGGTGTGCCAGAGCGCATGGCTGCGCGAGACCTCGAAGCTCAGCACCTCGCGCGGCTCGACCGGCGCCCGCTCGGGTTCCCGGTCGAAGCGCCGCCGGCGGCGCTGGCGCACCAACCCGCGATTGCGCATTGCCCGGGTCAGCGTCGCGTAGGAGGGCATCGGGCCGAGCGCCGGATCGACCTCGACCAGCGCCCGCAGGTTGTCGTAATGCAGCTGCCCCGACCACGACGGATGCGCCCGGTACTGGCCGCGCAGCGCCTCGATCAGCGCCGGCGACATCGCCCGCTCGCGGCCGGCATCGGTGCGCGGCCGGCGGCGCAGCGCCTTGACCGGATCCCGGTCCGCCGCCCGTGCCTGGTAGTACCAGCGTTCGATCGTCGACACCGAGAAGCGCACCGGCCCCTTGCCGGACGGGTGATCCCAGTCGCGTTGCGACAGCCGCTCCAGCTCCGCCCGCAACTGCCCCGTGGGCGGCGGCGAGGCCAGCAACGGCCCGACGACCGCGAAGCGCAGCCGCGCCCACCGGTCGCGGTCGCCCCCTCCGTTGTTGCTGTCCATGGCGGCATCTCTCCCTGGCCGTGTCGGGGAGATGCCCATGTAGAGCGCCCTATCCGTTCATGACAGAAACGTTTTCTGCGGGCGCCGCCGGCCCGGCGCCGAGCGCGCAAAAGCCGGTCCACGGCATCAGCCAGACCAGGCTGCGCAACAGCCGCGAGCGGAAGCCGCGGCCCCGCATGGTGCGCAGCAGCCAGCGCAGCGGCACGTCGGCGGGGGGTGCCGCCAGCGCGCCCCGCTTCGCCCCCCACTCCCGGGTCAGCGGGAAGACTTCCAGCCACCAGCGCCGCCAGCGCTTCAGCGTCGAGGCCGGAACCCCGCACCGCCGCGCGATCGTCTGCAACCGCACGCCGCCGGCCACAGCCAGCGCGCTCACCACCAGGAACAGCGCCCCGACGTAGAAGCGGCGCCCGAAGAAACGCACCGACGGCGGCTTCACGCGGCGCCGGCATGACGAACAGCACAAGCTGAAGCGCCGCGCGTCGTCCCGAAGATCCACCGCCAGACCGTAGGGCTTGCGCGGGTAGGTCGCGCTGTGAAGCGTGCCGCCGCAGCGCGGACAGCCGGCCGCTCGGCAGGCCTCCGCCTCCGCCGCATCGACGCGCTTGAGAAAAGCCCAGACCCGGGCATTCGAATGGATGGAGTGCCGGAACAGCTTGTGCGACATTGGGGCCGTCTCAGGTTGATATCACCGTCACCGAGACAAGCCCTCCGGCGGCCTTCATGCAAGATCGCCGGGGGGCAACCACCCCAAATCCTCGATTAATTCGAGCGGATCAGCCCTGATTCCCCGCTGAAATTCTGCGCCCTCTCACCATCGCGGTCTCGTCCTCTGGTTGCGTCGGGAGCGAGAATAGCCCAAGGCGCAGCGATCCACCCCCTCCCTGGCCGGAGGTCCGCGCGAGGCGGGCGCCCCCCGAGAATGAAGCGGGATAATGCGGGACAAAGTGGGATTCCGTGGGATTCCGACGGACAGCCGGCGCCCGTCCTCTCCCCGGCCGGGGGACCACGCGAGGCGGCGGCCCCCCGAGAAAGAAGCGGGAGAAAGCGGGACGAAGCGGGATAACGCGGGATGCAGCGGGATAAGTGGGATAATGCGGGATTCCGTGGGATTCCGAAGGACAGCCGGCTCCCGTCCTCTCCCCGAACGGGAACCCACGCGAGGCGGGCGGCCCCCCGGAGAAAGAAGCGGGACAATGCGGGACAAAGTGGGATTCCGTGGGATTCCGACGGACAGCCGGCGCCCGTCCTCCCTCTGGCCGGGGATCCAAGTGAGGCGGGCGGCCCCCGGAGAAAGAAGCGGGATTATGCGGGACAAAGTGGGATTCCGTGGGATTCCAACGGACAGTCGGCGCCCGTCCTCTCCCAGGCCGGGGGTCCGCGCGAGGCGGGCGGCCCCCGGAGAAAGAAGCGGGAGAAAGCGGGACGAAGCGGGATAACGCGGGATGTAGCGGGATAAGTGGGATAGTGCGGGATTCCGTGGGATTCCGAAGAACAGCCGGTGGCCGGTCCCAATTCCTGCGCCGCTGCCGGCACGCGCCATGTGTGCCCCTCGCCCACGGCCGGTATTCGCGACCGCGCCCGCCGCGGCTCGCTCGCTCTCGCATGTCATGGTGCGATGATGGCGCGCCCGCCGCGCCCCGTGCACCGCACCATGGTCCAGGGTGGTCGGCTACCGAGCGATCTTTACGCGCCGGCAAGCAGGTTCGACTACTGGGCTTCCTCCATCTTCGTCTCGCCGTGATCCTTGCCGCCGCCGTGGTCCTTCATCTCTCCGTGCATGTGCTCGGTCTCGTCCGCCGCACCGCCGAAGTGTAGTTTCGTGACGACACGGTCCCGGGTCGGGCCGCTGACGTCGAGGGTGAGCGCCCATTCGCCCAGCATCTCAAGCTCAAGCGTGGCGGTGTAGTGGCCCGGCATCGAGCCTGCCGCCGCCTTCACGGGTCGCACGTTGTGCGCCAGCGGCATCGACGGCATGTCGGCCTTGACCACGACCTCGGCACCCGCCACGGGATCGCCGCTCTTCTTGCCCTTGAGCATGATCGTGCAGTCATAGGTGAGCTTCTCCGCCGTCGCGGTGCAGCTCACATCGGCCGCGACCCGCTCGCCCGCCAGGGCGGCCCCGCCCGCCATCAGCATCGCCGATAGCATCGCTCCCGCGATGAAGATGCGCATCGTTCAACCTCCCCTCGTCAGACCCAGATAGGCGCTGACCAGCAGCTCGTGTTCCGCGAGCTCCGCAGCCTCGCCGTCCAGGATGATCCGTCCGCTTTCGAGCACGTAGCCCCTGTCCGCGATCGCGAGTGCCTGTCGCACGTTCTGCTCGACCAGCAGGATCGTCACCCCTGCGTCCCGCAGCCTGGGGATCAGGGCGAAGACCTCCTGTGCCGCAATCGGCGCAAGGCCGAGCGAGGGCTCGTCGAGCATCAACAGCTTCGGGCGTGCCATCAGCCCCCGCGCCAGCGCCAGCATCTGGGCCTGGCCGCCGCTCAGCGCCGCGCCGCGCTCGTCGAGCCGGTCCCGCAGAATCGGGAAGAATTCGAGCACACGATCGATATCCGCCTCGGCCTTGGCGTGGCCGGCTATATTGTAGGCGCCGAGCCGCAGGTTTTGCGCGATCGTCAGCCCGCCGAAGATCAACCGGCCCTCCGGCACCTGCACGATGCCGCGGCGCATGATCCGGTGCGGCGGCAGGCGGGTAATGGATTGTCCGAGAAAGCGAACCTGACCTTGCGCCGCCCGCTCGATGCCGCACACCGCATGCATGGTCGAGCTCTTGCCGGCCCCGTTGGCGCCGATCAGCGCAACGATCTCGCCCTCTTCGACGTGGAGGGAGACGCCCTGGACGGCACGCACCTTGCCGTAGCTCACGTGGAGGTCGCGGACCTCAAGCATCGGTCCCGTCCCGCCCGAGATAGGCTTCCAGCACGTCGGCCTGCCCCAGGACCCGGTCCGGTTCGCCGTCCGCGATCTTGCGGCCGAAATTGAGGACGCAGAGGCGCTGGCACAGCGTCGAGATCAGGTCGAGCTTGTGCTCGATGACGATGCAGGTGCGCCCCGGCACCGCGAAGTCGCGAATGAGCGCAGCCATCTCCGCGGTCTCGGCCGGGGTCATGCCGCCCGCCGGCTCGTCCAGCAGCAGCAACGCCGGAGAGCGCACGAGCGCGCGGGCGAGCTCGAGCCGGCGCTGTTCGGGGAGCGGCAGGCTGCCGGCGAGGGCGTCGCGCCGATCCGCCAGGCCCACCGCGTCGAGCAGCCGGTCGACCTCCGCTTTGCGCGCCCGTTCGGCCGCGGACCGGTTCGACAGAAGCTCCCGAGGCCCGACGTCGGGCAGGCTTTGCTGCGCCACCCAGACATTCTCGCGCACGCTCATGCGTTGGAAGATGCGCAAGTTCTGGAAGGTTCGCGCGATGCCGAGGCGGACTATCCCGGCCGGCGTGCGCCTGGTGATGTCCTCGTCGCGCAGGAGGACGCGGCCCGAATCGGCGGTATGGACTCCGGTGATCACGTTGAAGAGCGTCGTCTTGCCGGAGCCGTTGGGGCCGATGAGGCCCACCACCTCGCCGTCCGCGACCGCGAGGTCGAGCGCCTCCAGGGCGGCAACGCCGCCGAAGGACCGGCTCAGGCCCTCAATTCTCAGCACGCAGCAACCCTCGCCAGCGCCCGCGCAACCAGTGCACGGCGGCTTCGTCCAGCAGCCCGCGCGGCCGCACGATGAGCAGCACGGCGACCAAGCCGCCGAAGACGATCATGCGGTAGCCCGAGATCGCACGGATCGATTCCAGCAAGCCGATGTCGATAGCGACGCCGATCAGCGGCCCGATGGCCGTGCCCAGCCCGCCGATCAGGCCGTAAGCGAGTGCGTGAACGCCCAGCATGACATTGAAGATCTTGGGCTCGACGTAGGTCGCGAGGTGGGCGTAGAGAGCGCCCCCGATCCCGGCGATGACACCGGCCATGACGACGGCCAGAATCTTGTACAGGGTGACGTTCAGCCCCTGCATCTCCGTCAGCATCGGGTCCTCGCCGATCATCCGGAAGATTGCGCCGAGGCGGGAGCGCTCGAGGATCAGCAAACCGACCAGGACCGCCGCCAGCAGACCGTAGATGATCAGCATGTACTCGAACGCCGAGACGTCGCTGTCGTAGATGGCGCGGATGTCGCGAAATCCGTCGGAGCCGTCGGGGCCGACCAGCTCGCCGTCGATCTCGACCTGGTAGGTGAAGATCTCGAAAATCAGCCGCACCATCTCGGCGAAGGCGAGGGTCGCGACGGAAAAGTAGAGCCCGCGCAGCCGCACCGTCGGGATCGCCACCACCAGCGCCGCCGCCCCGGCCATGAGTGCGCCCCATAGCAGGCCGAGCCAAATCGGCCAGCCCCACATCGCGGTCGCGATGCCGGAGCCGTAGGCGCTGACGGCGAAGAAGGCCTGCTGACCGAAGGAGATCTCGCCCACCACGAGCAGCAGATAGGCCGAGAGCGCGATGAACGAGATCATGCCGATGTTGGAGAGGACCGTGATGAGATAGAGGTCGTCCATCGCTCAGACGCGCCGCGTCGCCGCCAGCTCGCGCTCGACGGCGAGCTGGCCCATGAGGCCGCCGGGCCGGAAGACCAGGAACAGGAACAGCAGGAAGTAGGCGGAGAGGTCTCGGTACTCGGTGCCGAGATACCAGATGCTCTGGGCTTCGACGACGCCGAGCAGCAGCCCGCCTAGGACGGCGCCGGGGATCGAGCCCATCCCGCCCAGCATCATCGCGATCAGCCCCTTGAACGTCGCCCAGAGCCCAAAGAGCGGGGTGATCTGGCCGTCGGCGCTCACGATCAGGTAGGCGGCGACGCCGCCGAAGGCGGACGCGATGACGAAGGCCAGGAACATGACCGCGCCGACATTGATGCCCATGAAGAGCGCCGCGCGCGGGTTCTCGGAGACTGCGCGGAGAGCCAGACCGAAGCGCGTGTACTGCAGCAGCCAGTGGAGCAGCACGGTCATGACGACCGCGCAGGCGAACATCACGATGTTCTCCACCTTGAAGAAGAAGGGACCCAGGTCGATCGGATCGGCCGTGACCATGGGCGGGAAGAAGTAGGTCCGGTCCGGGAACACCACGGTCACGATCTCTTCGAGCTGCATCCATATGACGAAGCTCGAGACCATCGAAGCCACCGCCGCGCCCCGGCGAATGGCCCGGAAGCACAGGCGCTCGACGTAGATTCCCACGACTACGGCGCCGACCACGGTGGCCGCGGCAATCGCGACGGCATTGGCCTTGAACTCGAGATAGACCAGCGTGCCGACGAACGCGCCGACCATGATCGACGGCCCGTACGAGAGGTTGAGCCGGCGCATGACGCCGAAGATCAGGGTGAACCCTATGGCCAGCAGCGCATAGGACGAGCCCAGCATGATGCCGTCGAGGCAGTTTTGGATGAAATCAACCACCGGCCTCTTCCCGCATCGCTGTCGGAGGTCCGGCCATCGGCGTCAGCCGCCCTGGTGTGTCGTCCCGCCGGGGTGGCCCCGGTCCTGCGCCGCCCGTTCCCGCTGCGGGCCTTTTCCCAGATATGCGCGCTGGATCACTTCGTGCTCGGAGAGCTGGCCGGGCTTGCCGCTGAACGTCACTTGCCCCTGCTCCAGCAGATAGAAGTGATGGGCTACCTGCAGCGCCATGTGCGCGTTCTGCTCGACCAGGAAGATCGTGGTGCCGTCCGCGTTGAGATCGCTGATGATCCGGAAAATCTCCTCGACGACCAGGGGTGCCAGGCCGAGCGACGGCTCGTCCATCATCAGGAGCTTGGGCCGCGCCATCAGGGCACGCGCGACTGCCAGCATCTGCTGCTCGCCGCCGGAGAGCGTGCCCGCCATCTGCTTCGACCGCTCCTGCAGCCTGGGGAACCGGGCGAAGACGTGCTCGATGTCCTGATGCACCTGCGCCCTGCTCTTGCCCAGCCGCAGATAGGCGCCGGCGACGAGGTTCTCGTGCACGTTCATGTCGGGGAATACGAGCCGGTTCTCCGGCACCAGCGCGATCCCCCGCCGCACCACCCCGCTCGGCGTCATGCCGGTAATGTTCCGCTCGAGGAAGCTGACGGTGCCGCGTCTCGGTTTCACTATGCCCGCGATGGTCATCATCAGCGTGGTCTTGCCGGCGCCGTTCGGTCCCAGCAGGCAGGTGATCCCGCCTTCGTCGACCGAGAGATCGACACCGCGCAGGGCTTCGATGTTGCCGTAGGCGGCCGCGATGCCGTCGATCTCAAGCATGTGCCGCCTCCACGCCGCCGCCGAGGTAGGCCTGCTGCACCGCCGGGTCCTCCTGGATCGCGGCCGGCAGGCCTTCGGCGATCTTGCGCCCGAAGTTGAGCACCGCGATGCGATCGGTCACGCCCATGACGAGCTCCATGACGTGCTCGACCAGGACGATGGTCATGCCCGCCTGCTGAAGCGCCCGCAAGCGCCCGTCGAGCGCGTGCACCTCCTCCAGGTTCATGCCGGCGGCGGGCTCGTCGAGCAGCAGGAGCCGGGGCTTGGTGGCAAGCGCGCGGGCCAGCTCCAGGCGGCGCTGTTCACCGAAGGCCAGGTTGGCCGCGAGCTCGTTCCGCTTGCCGGCCAGCCCGGCGAATTCGAGCTGCTCGTCGACCGCGTCGCGCGCTGCGCCCGAGCCGAAGAACCATCGCTTCGCAAAATTCTCGCTGCGCCGGTCCTCCACGGAATTCTGTGCCACCCACAGGTTTTGCCAGACCGTGAGGTGGCCGAACAGGCGGATGTTCTGGAACGTGCGCGCCACGCCCGCCGCCAGCACCCGGTGCGGTGCGGAGCCGGTGATATCGCGCCCCTCAAAGGCGACCGTCCCGCCGGTCACCGACACGACACCGCAGATCAAATTCACCGTGGTGCTCTTGCCCGAGCCGTTGGGTCCGATCAGGCCGAAAATCTCGCCTTCTTCGACCGCGAGGTCGAGCTTGTCGACGGCATGGACGCCGCCGAAGTGCTTGGTGAGGGATGTGAGCTCCAGTATCGGCATCGCGCTAGTTGCGAGTGTCGCGGGTGAACAGCCCGCGGACGAGTCGCACGGAGCGCTCGTCGATCAGCCCGCGCGGCTGGATGTTCATGGCGAGCACGATCAGCGCCCCGAACAGCAGGTTTCGCCAGTCGCCCATGAAGCGCAGGCCCTCGACGAGGATTCCCTGGATGAAGATCACCGCCACGAGCGTGCCGAAGACATTGCGGAGCCCGCCCAGGATCGGATAGGCGATGGCGAAGGTCGCCAGCATGACGCCGAAGTTCAGGTGCTCGATGTGCGTCGTGTAGTGGGCGTAGATCGCGCCGCCGATGCCGGCGATGAAGCCGCCGGCGGCAAACGCGCCGACCTTCACCGCCGTCAGGTTGATGCCGACGCTCTGCGCTGCCAACTCGTCCTCGCCGACCGCCCTGAGCACGGTGCCGGCGCGGGAGCGGTCGGTCCACCACAGCGCCAGCATGACGAGGGCGACGATCACCCAGATGAAGATCGCGACATCCAGAGTGCTCCATCCGTTCTCGGGGAAGAAGCGGATCTGCTTGAATCCTTCGCCGCCCTGCGGCCCGACGACGATGCCCTTCTTCTCGATCTGGTAGTCGAAATTAAACCAGAAGAGCCGAATGAACTCGCCGAAGGCGATGGTCGCGACCACCAGCATCAGGCCCTTAATCCTGAGTGCCGGAAACCCGACGATGCCGGCCACGATGCCGGCGAGCGTGGCCGAGACCAGAAGCGCCGGAATGATGTGCCAGCCCGCCAGCACCGTAAGCATCGCCGAGACATAGGCGCCGATGGAGAAGAAGCCCGCCTGTGCCAGCGTGACCTGGCCGGTCTGCAGAACGACGTAGGCGGAGAGCCCGAGAAGTGTGTGGACGCCGATGATCTGAAGCAGCCCGAAGAAGAAGTCCATCGCCTTCTCCCCCGCTCAGTCGCGCGCCACCGAGCGCGAAAAGATGCCGCCGGGCCGGAACACCAGGAACACGAACAGCAGCAGCATCACGTACATGTCCCGTTCGGTGACCCCTCTGAAGGCCAGGAAGAAGTTCTCGAAGGCCCCGACCGCGAGGCCGGCGACGATAGCGCCGGGGATGCTGCCGAGGCCGCCGATGACGCAGACGATCAGCCCCTTGACCGTGATCGGCACGACCAGCAGGGGCGAAAGCACGCCGACCGAGGCGCCGATCATGGCGCCCGCGAGCCCGCCCAACAGGCCGGTAATGACGAAGGTGAGCGCGTTCGTGCGGTCCAGGCTGATGCCAGCGAGCTGGGCCGCGACCGGCTGCTGCGCCACCGCGCGGGTCGCGATGCCAAGCCGCGTGCGGTAGAGCATGAACATGAGCACGACCATGGCGATCAGCGAGAGCACGAAGATGAAGATCAGATCGCCGCGCAGGCCGAAATCGCCCCACTCGATATAGATGTCCGCGAAGAGCGCCGGGTAGGGTTGGGGCATTCCGTCTGTCGCGTGGACCACGATCTCGTCGATCAGGATCAGCATGCCGACGGTCGCCATCAACGTGGCGAGCGGGCTCGCGAGCGGGATCCTGACTTCGACGGTTGGGCCTGATTCTGGCCGATCTCCCGTCTGGAGATTTCAGCGAAGACAATGACTTAGCGGTTGCGGTGCGGTCAAGTCGCGTTGTAGTGCCTAGTGGATATATTGGATTGTCGATATCCCCGCCCCGCGCTACACTCCCACCATGTTCGTGCGTATCAAGACCACCCCCAACAGCCCGCGCCGCTCGGTCCAGCTCGTCGAGGCCGTGCGCGACGGCGGCAAGGTCCGCCAGCGCATCGTCCGCCACATCGGCGTGGCCATGGACGAGGACGAGCTGGAGCGCCTGAGGCAGCTCGGCGAGTACGTCAAGGCGAAGCTGGAGGACGAGCGCCAGCCCTTGCTGTTCGCGCCCGAGAAGATCGCAGACCAGGTGATCCGCGTCGGACGCCAAGGGGACGGCAAGCAAGAGCTTCCCGTCGATCTCAAGCAACTCGAAGAGGAGCAGCGGCTGATCACGGGCATCCACGAGGTCTACGGCGAGATGTACCGGCTGCTGGGCCTCGACGGGCTGCTGCGGCGATCGCGCTACCGCGCCTCGCACGACGCGCTGTTCCACGTGGTGATGGCACGCATCGCCAACCCCGACAGCAAGCGGGGCAGCGTGCGCCGGCTCGAGGAGGACTTCGGCGTGAGCCTTCCCCTCGAGAAGGTCTACCGGATGATGGACCAGCTCGACGCGCCCGTGATCAACCATCTGCGCACGCGCGTGGGCGAGGCGAGCCGCTCGCTGCTGCCGGAGCCGGTGGCGGTGCTCTTCTTCGATTGCACCACGCTCTACTTCGAGACCGCGATTGAGGACGAGCTTCGCCAGCACGGCTTCAGCAAGGACGGCAAGCACAGGGACTCGCAGGTCCTGCTGGCCCTGATGGTGACGCGCGAAGGGCTGCCGATCAGCTACGAGGTCTTCCCCGGCTCCACCTACGAGGGGAAGAGCCTGGTCCCGGTCCTGCAGGACATGCAGCGCCGCCACCAGGTGGAGCGCACGGTCTGTGTGGCCGACCGGGGCATGCTGAGCGCAGACAACCTCGACGCCATGGACGACATCCGCGGCGAGTACGTGCTCGGCGCCCGGCTGCGCAAGCTGCCGGCCGCGCTGAAGAAGAAGGTTCTCGATCTGGACGCCTATGGTCCTCTCGAGGGATCGGAGAACCGCCGGGTCGGCGAATGGGAGCACAAGGGCCGGCGCCTGATCGTCGTCTTCTGCCCCGAGCGCGCGCGCAAGGACGCACACGAGCGCCGCCAGGCGGTGGCGCGCCTGCTCGACAAGCTGGAGCGCAGCGACAATCCCAAGGAGCTGCTCTCCAATCACGGCGCCAAGCGCTTCATCGCCGTCGAGGGCGACGCGCGGCTCACGGTGAACCCGGAGAAGATCGCCGAGGCCGAGCGATGGGACGGGCTCGCCGGCGTCATCACCAATCTGCGCGACGCCAGCGTCACCGAAGTGATGGCCCACTACCACGGGCTCTGGCAGGTCGAGGAGAGCTTTCGGATCACCAAGCACGACCTGAAGGTGCGGCCGATCTGGCACTGGAACGAGAACCGGATCCGCGCCCACATCGCCATCGCCTTCATGGCCTTCGCCTGCGTCCGCCACCTTGCCTACCGTGTCGCCGTCCAGAAGAGGCGGATGTCCCCGGAAGTGATCCGCTCCGCCCTCGTCCACCGCCAATGCTCGGTCCTGCGCTGCGCGCAATCGGGCAACCGCTACGTCATCCCGTCGAAGCCGACGCCGGCGGCCGAGCAGATCTACGCAACCATGGGGCTGCCCCTGACGATCACCCCGTACCAACTCGTCTGAGCGCCGGCGAAGCCCGGCCCGGGCTCGAAGAAATGCCGAGTGTAGTGCCTAGCCGGAAATGAGAACCGGCCAATATCAACTACTTACGTGATTCAACCATCGAAGTCAGGAGCGCCGGGTAGGGTTGGGGCATTCCGTCTGTCGCGTGGACCACGATCTCGTCGATCAGGATCAGCATGCCGACGGTCGCCATCAACGTGGCGAGCGGGCTCGCGAGCGGGATGAAGCGGAAGTTGGCGAGGTAGATCAGGAACGCGATCCCGCCCGAGGCGATGGCGGCGATCAGGAACGTGACCAGGGCGGGAAGGGGCACGTAGGCGGCCACGGCGATGCTGACGTAGGCGCCGGCGATGGATGCAGCGCCGTAGGCCAGGTTGATCTTGTGCATCACCCCGAAAATCAGGGTGAAGCCGATGCCGATGAGCGCGTAGATGGAGCCGAACAGCAAGCCGTCCGTGATCGACTGAAAGAAGTCGAGCCAATCCACCCGATCATCCCCCGCTCAAGAGGCGTCGGCGAAAAAGGGTCGGATGTGCGCCACGCGTCTGGCGCACATCCGCCCGATAACGCTTACTGCGACGGGTCGTGGAGGATCGCCCACTCACCCGCTTGGGCGTGCACGTAGAGGTAAGGCTTGACCGCCTCGCCTTCGTCCGTGCGCTGGATCTTGCCGAGGAGCCCGTCGGTCTCCTTCAGATTGGCCAGCCCGTCACGAATTTTGCGCCGGTCAGCCTCCACCGAATCGTCGTCCGCCGAGATTCCCTGGGCTTCCATTACTTCCTTGAGGATCATCACGATCTCCCAGGCGGCGGCGCTGTGCAGGTCGGCGCTCCCTTCGTGCTTCGCCGCCGCGTCGGCCGCAGCCTTGGCGGCCGGCGTAACCGGCGCGAAGCTGGTCGGGATGATGATGCCTTCTGCCTGCTCGGAGCAGCCCTGCAGCGTCTCCATGCTCGACGAGCTGGTGAGCCCGACCAGCAGACTTGGCTTGACCCGCTGGCGCTTCATCTCCTTCAGCACGCCGCAGGTGGTGAAGGGATGCGCCGAGATTGCGACGATATCGGCCTTCGCCTTCTTCATCTGGCGCACCTGCGTGGTGAAGTTGGTGTCGGTCAGGAGCCACTTGGACTCGCCGAGCACCTCATAGCCTGCCTCCGGCGAGCGCTCCTTCATCACCTTGTGCCAGGTGAAGCGGGAGTGGGCGAAATCCTCCTCGACACCGCCATAGACGGTCTTGAGGTCCGGATGCTCCGTCGCGATCCACTGGAACAGCGACTTGTACATCTGGTTCTCGTTGGGGACGTTGCGGAACGCCCACTGGGAAATCTTCGCCAACCCGCCCTTGATGGCGGTATCGGTGAAGACCGGGATCTGCAGCCCGGAATCGCCCTCATCGCCGACCGTCTTCTGCAGGATGCCGAAGAGCGGCTCGGCCACGTTCGAGCAGGTCGGGCCGATGGCGACGACCGCATCGCTGCCGGCAATGCGGCGCAGCACCGAAATGCCCTCCTCCGCGTTGCAGCGGTCGTCGTAGAACGTCAGCTCCAGCATCGCCATGGAGCCGTCGCCCAGCTTGACGCCGCCGGCGGCGTTGATGTTTTCGATCGCCCCGACGAGCACCGCTTCCGTGTTGATTCCGAACGAGCGAACGACGCCGGATTTGGCGCCGAAGCCGGCAATCTGCACCGTCTTCTCGGCCGAGAACGCCTCGCTCTGCACGCCGAAGCTCGCGCCCACGGCAAGCGCGGCAACGGCACCGAGCCTGACTAGCTTGCTATCCAACATCTGCTTCTCCCCGTTTCGATGTCATCGAATTCTGATCCGAACGACTCCGTGCGGTTCGGAGTTCTCACTCGAACCGCCGCGAACGGACTATCCGCCGCAGCCAGCACGTCATTGGCCTGATCATATATCCGGCCCGTTGCCGCAGATAGCGACAATTTGCCGCATACGGGCGTCGAATTGGTTATGGCGGCGGGACGATCGGAGGCGCCAGGGCGAACGCCCGCCTCTCGCTGCCGCGGAACATGCTAAAGAGGGCCGGGACCATGGCCTCAGGCCGCAGGCCGAACCGGGAGCGACCATGAGCAACAAAGCCGCCGTCATCCACGAAAAGGGCCCGCCCGACGTCTTCCGCTGGGAGGACTGGCCGGTCGGCGAGCCGGGGCCGGGCGAAGCCCTGATCCGCCACGGCGCCATCGGCGTGAACTACATCGACACCTACAACCGGCGCGGCATGCCGCATCCGTGGCCCGTGCCGCCGCTCCCCGTCGTGCTAGGCATCGAGGGCGCGGGCACGGTCGAAGCGGTGGGCGAGGGCGTGACCGAGTGCGCGGTCGGCGACCGGGTCACCTACGCCAGCCCGCCCCACGGTGCCTATTCACAGCGCCGGGTGATGCCGGCCAGGCGGCTGGTCAAGCTGCCCGACAGCGTCTCCGACGAAGACGCGGCCGGCATCACGCTCAAGGGCCTCACCGCCCAGTATCTGCTGCGCCGAACCTACCTGGTGCAGCCGGGCGATCCGGTGCTGGTCCACGCGGCGGCGGGCGGCATGGGGCTGATCCTCTGCCAGTGGGCCAAGCATTTGGGCGCGACGGTGATCGGCACGGTGTCCACGGACGAGAAGGCGGAGCTCGCCAAGGCCCACGGCGCCGACCATGTCGCGGTCTACTCGCGCGAGGACTTCGTGCCGCTGGTCATGGAGGTGACCGACGGCAAGGGCTGCCCGGTGGTCTACGACAGCATCGGCAAGGACACCTTCACCCGCTCGCTCGACTGCCTGCGCCCGCTCGGCATCATGGCGTGCTACGGCCATGCCTCGGGCGCGCCGGACCCGGTCGATGTCGTGGAGCTGGGCGCGCGCGGCTCGCTGTTCGTCACCCGCCCGGCGCTCATGCACTACATGGAAGAACGCGAGGACCTGGTTGCCGCGGCGCAGGAATTGTTCGAGGTCGTCTCGTCGGGTGCGGTGACGATTACCGTCCACCACCGCTATCCGCTGCGCGAGGCCGCCGAAGTGCACCGCGCCATCGAGGAACGGCGCACCACCGGCTCGACGGTACTCCTGCCGTTCGCGTGACGCACTCTTCGGGCTGTTGTTCGGCGCGCAGATAGGACGCCGACCGGCGTGGCAACGTGTTGATTTCCTTTGATGTCAGGCCGTCAGGCTTCGTACAGGTTTCTGGAGACCACATCTTCGTTCCAGTTCAGGCCCACTCCGGGCACATCCGGGATGTGCAAGTGGCTGTCCCTGATCTCGTAGGGCTGTTCCAGGATCGGATCGGCCCAGTCCTGCCACTCCAGCCAATGCGCGGTTTCGGTCGCCCGCATCGCATGGGCGCCGAACTCGGGATAGAGGTGCGTTGACATCGGGATACCGGCCGCGCCGGCAATGGCTGCCGCGCGCATCCATCCGGTGACGCCGCCGATGCGCATGAAATCCGGCATCACAAGGTCGCAGGCCCCGGCACGCAATGCATTGTGCAGATCGCGCGGTCCGTAGAAATTCTCGCCGATCTGCAGGGGCGTCTTCAGCTCCCGGGCGAGCTGGGCGTATCCGTCGAAATTGTCATAGACGACCGGCTCTTCCAGCCAGGTCAATCCGAGGTCGTCGAGCATGTGGCACCGGCGCAGTGCCTCCGCCATGTCCAGACCTTGATTGAAATCGATCATCAAATGCATGTCTTCGCCGACCGTCCGGCGAACCGCATCGATCGTGGCGAGGTCGTCCTTGGGATCGTCCCGGCCGAGACGCAGTTTCACGCCATCGAACCGACCTTCATCGCGTATCTCGATGGCCTCGGCGGCAACTTCGGACGGAGACTGGAGCCAGAGCCCATTGCTGTTGTAGGCCCGCACCGGGCCGGGCGAGGCGCCGAGCAATGTGCAGAGCGGCATGCCGGCGGCTTTGGCCAACGCGTCCCAGGCTGCCATGTCGATGCCGGATACGGCGATCATCGCCATGCCTTCGTAGCCGACGAAGTGCAGCGACTTTCGAGCGGTTTCATAGATTTCGCCCGGCGCCAGCCTCTGGCCCTTGAGCATCGCCCCCATGTCGCGCAGGGCCGGCACGAGATAGTTCATCGACTTGACGATGTAGGGCTCCAGGTAGGTTCGCCCGACGATCCCCTCTTCGGTCTTCAGATCGATCAGGATGAGCGGCCACTCCGTAATGGTCGCGATCTTGGCGACGACGGGGCGCCTCAGCTTGAGAACGACAGCGCGCACCTCGACGCTGTGGAAGGTCAGTGTTTCGGGCGTCATTTAGCGGGGCTCCATCGGCGCTGCGGGGGCTCTTGGCGCGTGAGCGCCCGATTGGTTGGCGGCATTGCGGGCCGGCATCTCAGCCAGACCGGAGTATCCCAGCTCCGCGACATGTCGGTCGGCTTGCAGGCGTAACGCCGATCGGCACGCTAACTCTTTGATTAACCGGGGCCCCACGGAGTCAAACTTGGGTGCCGAGCAACACGATTCAGATGGCGCGCCCGGCAGGACTCGAACCTGCGACCCCTTGATTAGGAATCAAGTGCTCTATCCGGCTGAGCTACGGGCGCGCTGGCCCCATCGATAGCGGCGGCGGGGCGTTTGTCAATCGGGGCGGTGGCTCGGCGGCGCGGGACGTAACCAGTTCAGGCGTCGGCGAGGGCGGCGGGGCTCTCCGGAAGAATCTGGCCGCCGTCGAGCACCAGCGCCTGACCGGTGATGTAGCGGGCCTGATCGCTGGCGAGGTAGACCGCGGCGTAGGCGATGTCCTCGGTCTCGCCGATGTAGCCGGCCGGAATGATCGCCCTGATTTCTTCCACCTGCTCCCCGCCGAGCTCCACCAGGCCCGGCGTCATGATCGAGCCGGGGGAGATCGCGTTGACCGTGATGTTGTGCTTGGCGAGCTCCAGTGCCGCGCCCCTGACGAGCGCGTTCACGCCGCCCTTGGACGCCATGTAGTGGGAGAGCCCCGGCCAGCCCACGTTGGGGCCGGTGATCGACGAGATGACCACGATGCGGCCCTGCGCCCGCGCTTTCATCTGGGGAATGCAGGCCCGCATCCCGTAGAAGACGCCCTTGAGGTTGGTGTCGATCACGTCGTCCCAGGTCTCGTCGTCCATGTCCACGATGTGGGAGGTGGGGAAGACCCCGGCATTGGCGCAGAAGACGTCGATGGCGCCGTAACGTTCGATGCAGGCCGCCGCCATCCGCTCCATGTCGCCGCGCTGCTTGACGTCGGCCTGGAGGAACGAGGCCTCGCCACCGGCGGCCGCGATCTCGTCGGCCGTGGCCTGGCCCGGCTCGGCGCTGCGGTTCACCACCAGCACGCTCGCGCCCTCGTTCGCGAACACCGTCGCGATGCCCTTGCCGATGCCGCGGCCCGCGCCGGTCACGATCGCGGCCTTGCCCTGCAACGTGATCGCCATGCTCCCCTCCCGCCGGTTGCGGCCGGACGATAGCATGACTCGCCAACCGCCCTTAGAGTGGCGGCGCGGTGTCGTGAGGGCGCGGATGCGGGGATGGTTTCCCGATCCGCTCTGGCAGGCCTATGTTTCGCTGAAGCGCCACGAGCTTGCGGAGGCGGGCGAGCTTGTCCCCGACGCAGTGATCCGGAGTTATCTCGATGCCTATTAGCGATATTACCGACACGCTGCCGCTGGTGGACCATCACTGCCACGGTCTCTTTCCCGTGGACCTGGACGACGAGCGGCTCGCCGATTCGCTGAGCGAGGCCTTTGCGCCGGCGCCGCCCGGCACCGACCACTGGGACAAGCCGGTGGCGCTCAGCCTGCGGCGCTGGTGCGCACCCCTCCTGGACCTGGAGCCGTTCTGTGCGCCCGCTGACTACGCCGCGCGCCGTCGAGAGATCGGCGCGGCGGGGGTGAACCGGCGCTTCCTCGCCGCTTCGGGGATCGGCACCTATGTGGTGGACAGCGGCAACCGGCCGGAGGAGCTCTGCGGCGTCTCCGAGGTGGGCGCGATCGCCGGTCGGCCGGCACGCGAGATCGTGCGCATGGAATCGGTGGCCGAGAGGGTCGCAGAGGGCGGCGTTTCCGCGGCGGGCTTCGCGCAGGCCTTCGAGGCGTCGTTGCGCGAATCACTCGGGGACGAGGTCGTCGGCCTCAAGTCGATCCTGGCCTACCGCGCGACGCTCCGCATCGACTACGCGAAACCCACGTCAGCCGAGGTCGAGGCGGCGGCCGGACGCTGGCTCGCCGAGATCGAGCGGACCGGCCAGGTGCGCCTCACCGACCCGGTGCTGGAGCGACACCTGATCTGGACCGGCGCCGACATCGCCCGTGAGCAGGGCTTCCCCATCCAGTTCCATATCGGCATCGGCGATCCCGACATCGAGCTGCATCGTGTGGACCCGAGCCATCTCACGCCCTGGATCAAGGCGGTGGAGCCCTGGGGCTTCCCCATCACGCTGCTGCACTGCTACCCCTTCCACCGCGAAGCGGGGCTGATGTCGGAGAACTTCCCGTGCGTCTACTTCGACGTGGGCTTTGCGCTGAACTGGGTGGGGCCGAGCTACCAGCGGATCATGGACGAGGCGCTTGAACTGGTGCCCTTCACGAAGCAGCTCTTCAGCACCGACGCCTTCGGCCTCGCGGAGCTCTACTACCTGGGCGCGCTGCGCTTCCGCACCGCTCTTGCCCGCGCGCTCAGCCGCTGGGTGGAGGACGACGAGTGCTCGATAGCGGACGCCGAGCGCATCGCATCGCTGATCGGCGTCGAGAACGCCCGGCGCATCTACAGGGTCTAGACGTGACGATGCCTGCGACGCTGCTCGGGCCGGGCGACCCGCCGCCCTTCGAGACGCTCAACGAGGGGAGCACGTCGCGCGTGCTTCTGGTCTGCGACCACGCCAGCTGCCGGGTTCCCGCCGCGCTCGACAACCTCGGCTTGAGCGAGACCGAGCGCACCGAGCACATCGGCTGGGACATCGGGGCGGGGGCCGTGGCCCGGCGGCTCTCGGCGCTGCTCGACGCGCCGGCGATCCTCGCCGGCTACTCCCGCCTGGTGATCGACTGCAACCGGCCCGTGGGCGCGCCGGACCGGATTCCGCCGGTGAGCGACACGGTGCCGGTGCCCGGAAACGTGGACCTCGACCGGGCGGCGGTGGACGCGCGGATCGCGGAGATATTCGAGCCCTATCACGACGCGATCGCCGCTGCGCTGGATCGCATGACGGCTGCGGGGCAGGTGCCGTTTCTGGTGGCGGTCCACAGCTTCACGCCGCAGCTTGCCGGCGGCGAGCCGCGGCCCTGGGAGATCGGCATTTGCTGGGACAAGGACCGACGCATGTCGACGCCCTTGATCGAGCGCCTGCGGGCGGAGGGACTCATCGTCGGCGCCAACGAGCCTTACGATTTCGGCGTGCTCACCGACCACACGCTGCCGGTTCACGCCGAGAGGCGCGGGCTGCCCTCGCTGCTCATCGAGATCCGCAACAACGAAATCCGTACGCCGGAGGCGGTCGAGGCCTGGGCGATGCGCCTCGCCGGCCATATCCGTGCGCTGCTCACGCTGCCGGAGTCACAGCGGCTGGAATACGTCCTGGCCTGACGCCCCACGGCGCTCCGATCACTCGTAGGAACGGCGGTCGGAGTCGCCCCTGGCCTCGGCGGGGCTGATGCGGCGCGACAGGTAACGGCGCAAGAAATCCTTCTCCCAGGCGCGGGTCCGCTCGAGCGCCCGTGTCAGCTCCGGCTCTTCCATCGTCATCATCACGATGTAGGCATAGTTCTCGGCGGCGGCGCCGATATCCTGCAGGTCGGCCTCCGGATCGCCGGCGATGATCGTCGCCGTGCTGAGCAGGAAGATCGCCTCCTCGTCGTCCTTCGGCACGCCGAGCCCGCGCGCATGGAGCACGCCGAGGTTGAAGCGGCTGGCCGCATCGTCCTGCTCGGCCGCGCGCCTGAACCATTCCGCCGCCGTCCCGTAGTCGCGCTCGACGCCGAGACCGCCGGCATAGATTGTGCCCATGTTGAACTGGCCGGTGACGTCGCCCTGCTCTGCGGCGAGCCGGGTCCAGCGCAGCGCCTCCGCATAGTCGACCGCGACCCCCTGGCCGTTGATGTAGAGGCTGCCGAGGGCGGCCTGCGCGCGGGCGTCGCCTGCTTCGGCGAGCGGGCGCCATGCCTCGAGTGCTGCGGCGATGTCGCCCCGCTCGAAGGCGGCCTGGCCTTTGTCCCAATCGGCGGCGGCGGGCCCGATGCCGAGCGCGAGCGCTGCGGCGACGAGGGCTGCAAGTGCCCAGCGTGTGCACCGGCGCGTCCGTCCGCTCACTCCCATTCGATCGTTCCCGGCGGTTTCGAGGTCACGTCGTAGACCACGCGGTTGATGCCCTTCACCTCGTTGACGATGCGGTTCGCGACCCCGCCGAGGAAGCCCATGTCGAAGTGGTAGAAGTCGGCGGTCATGCCGTCCGCCGAGGTGACGGCACGGAGCGCGCAGACGTGCTCGTAGGTGCGCGCGTCGCCCATCACGCCCACCGTCTGAACCGGAAGCAGCACCGCGAAGGCCTGCCAGATGGCGTCGTAGAGACCGGCGCCACGGATTTCCTCGATGAAGATGGCGTCGGCCTGCTGCAGGACCGCGACCTTCTCGGCCGTCACCTCGCCCGGAATTCGGATCGCGAGGCCGGGGCCGGGGAAGGGGTGGCGCCCGGTCAGCGCCTCCGGCATCCCGAGCGCGCGGCCGAGGGCGCGCACCTCGTCCTTGAAGAGCGAGCGCAGCGGCTCGACCAGGCTGAGGTTCATCCGCTCCGGCAGCCCGCCGACGTTGTGGTGGGACTTGATGACGACGCTCGGCCCGCTGACGGAGACCGATTCGATCACGTCAGGGTAGAGCGTGCCCTGGGCCAAGAAATCGGCGTCGCCCGCGCCGCGCGCGGCCTCCTCGAACACGTCGATGAAGGTGGCGCCGATGATCTTGCGCTTTTCCTCGGGCTCGGTGATGCCGGCGAGCCGCTCCAGGAACACGGCCTGCGCATCCTCGTGGACGAGGGGGATGTTGTAGCTGCCGCGAAAGAGGCTCGTGACCTCCTCGGCCTCGCGGTGACGCATGAGCCCGGTGTCGACGAACACGCAGGTGAGCTGATCGCCGATCGCCTCGTGCAGGAGCACCGCCACCACCGAGGAATCGACGCCGCCGGAGAGCCCGCAAATCACCCGCCCGTCGCCCACACGCGACCGGATCGCCTCGATGGCGCTGGCGCGGAACGAGGCCATGGTCCAGGTGCCGTGGCAGCCTGCAACCCGGCGCGCGAAGTTCTGCAGGAGCGCCGCGCCGTGGGGCGTGTGCACCACTTCCGGATGGAACTGGATACCGTAGAAGCGGCGCTCGTCGTCCGCAATGGCGGCGAAGGGGGCGGAGTCGGTGCGGGCCACCACGCGAAAGCCTTCCGGCAGCGCCGCCACCGCGTCGCCGTGGCTCATCCAGACCTGCTCCCGCGCGCCCACCTGCCAGACCCCGTCGAAGAGCGCGCAGGGCTCGACGATGTCGAGGTGCGCCCGGCCGAACTCGCGCTGCGAGGTGGATTCCACGGCGCCGCCCAGCGCCGCGCACATCGCCTGCTGGCCGTAGCAGATGCCGAGCAACGGGATGCCGAGCCTGTAGATCGCCTCGTCGGGGTGCGGCGCCTCGGCCTCGGTGACCGACGCCGGGCCGCCCGAGAGGACGACGCCCTGGGGCGCCAGGCGCTCGATCTCGGCGGCCGGAGTCGTGAAGGGCCTGATCTCGCAGTAGACCCCGGCCTCGCGAACCCGGCGGGCAATGAGCTGGGTCACCTGGGAGCCGAAGTCGAGGATCAGGATCTGCTCGGTCATGAGTGGCTCATCGGCGCGAGCGTCGGCGATTCGATGGACTGCGGTGCGGTTGCCACCTATGGTGAACCGTCACGGAAATCGACAGGGTCGCGGTCGTGGATAGCACGGCACTTGCCCGGCCAAAAGTGCCAGCCATGACTTGGCTCAGGCGGGCAGCGATCGCATGCGGCGTGCTGGGGCCGATAGTGTGTGCCGGTGCGCTCGCCGACAATCCCGTCGACGACGCACTTTCCCTGGTCGCGCAAGAACGCAACGCGGAAGCGCGCGAGGCGATCGAGCAGATGCTCGAGCGCAACCCCGAGGCGCCCGGCGTGCGCTTGCTGCAAGGCGTGCTGTACGCCCGCGAAGGAAACCTCGTCGAGGCGGTCGCCGTTTTCGAGAGCCTTCGCGACGACCATCCCACCATGTTCGAGGCGCACAACAACCTCGCGGTGCTCTACGCCAAGCTCGGCCGGCTCGACGACGCGCGCACGGCGCTGATCGCCGCGCTGGAGCTGAGGTCCGATGCCGTCATCTACGCCAATCTCGGCGATGTCTACATGAAGCTCGCGGAACGGGCCTACGAGCGCGCCCATGAGCTCCGCATTGAGCAGGATGTAGCGGCGGTCGAGACCGGAGAGGCCGAGGCGGCGTCGCGGCCTGAGGTTGTGGTTGTCGAGCCTCCTGCTGCCGAAGCAGCGGAAGAAGAAGACGTCGAAGCCCTGGCCGCTGTACCCGCGGAGCCCGAGATCGTGGAGGAACCCGAAAGCCCTAAAGCACCAGCGGTTGCGGAAGAACCTGAAAGCCCCGAAGAGCCTGAAGTCCCCGAGGTCGTCGAGGAACCCGAAAGCCCCGAGGCACCCGAGGTCGCCGAAGAACCTGAAGTCCCCGAAGCGCCTGAAGTCGTCGAGGAGCCCGAAGTCCCCGCGGAGCCTGGCCCTGAGGAACCTGAGGAGACGGTCGCTCAGGCGCCTGGCGAGAGCTGCATCAAAGCGGGATGGTTCGAGAACTCGGATGCCGCTTACGATGCGGCGGCATGGATGCGCGCTCGCGGAGCGACGGAAATTCAGGTGCGCTCCGAAGAGCATCAGATCATCAAGAACTACCAGGTGTACCTGCCGCCGACCGGTAGCCGCGAGGCGGCGAGAGCGCTGGTACGCGAGCTGCGCGACAAGGGCGTGGAGGACCTCTGGATCATCGACAGGGGCACGCAGATCAACGGCGTTTCCCTCGGCGTGTACCGCAACAGGCGCTACATGACCCGCCGCGTCGCCGAGGTGGAGGCGCTGGGTTACACCGTGGTGACCACGGCAAACATGAGGACCGCCACCGAGTACGCCGTATATGCACAGGCGGGCGGCGAGCGCGCCACCCTCGACGAAGCCTGGAAGAAGGCGTTTCCGGAACACGAGATTCGCGACATCGACTGCGCCGATCGGACTTGAGGGTCTGGTCGCAAGGTCTCCCTGCAATGAAGCGTCCCGCGGAGCGTTCGCCGCGGGCGGTGGGGGGCGTATGCTGTGGCCGGCGCGGCGAGGAGGAGGGGCAGTCCGATGGAGCGATGCAGCCCGCACGCGTGGCGCACACCGGCGGTGGGCGATGAGGCTCTGGTTTGCGATGTCTGTGAACACCGTTTGGACCTCGCGCGCGACATCACGGCTCAGGTGAAGGTGGAGATCGTGCGCGAATACCGCCGCCACAACGGACCCATCGTGGGCGGCCACTTCGAGAAGGCGCTGGAGGCTGCCCTGGCGGCGGCGCGGGAGCGCGTCTCGGGTGTCAGTCCAGAGTCATCGGGGGAGGGGAGCGCTTAGCATGAAGCGCTTCCTGAGGGACGCCGCCGTCGCGCTGTTCGTCGGCGCCGTCCTCGTCGCGCTGGCCATGTTCCTTGGGCAGCCGGCCGACGACGATTCGTCGGGCACCGGCCCCGCCCCGACCCAGGAATCGTCGACGCAGTAGGGCGCTCCAGACTTACACTTTCAGGCGGCTGCCGAAGGCCGGGGCGTCACGCGTTTTTCGATCTCGTGACCCGCCTCGATCTCGGCCCGACGAAGCTCCCAAGACTTTTGCAGGTTCATCCATAGCTGCGGAGTCGTTCCGAAATAGCGTGCGAGCCTGAGCGCCGTGTCCGCACTCACGCCTCGCTGACCGTTCAGGATCATCGTGACCCGGTTCACCGGCACGCCCAGCGCCTTGGCCAGCGCATTCGCCGACAACCCGAGTTCATCGAGCTCCTCGCGCAGTATTTCTCCCGGATGCACCGGCCTCATCCCGTTTCGCTTCCTCATGTCTGAAACCCGTAAACCCTGGTCACGCCTTCAGGCGGCTGCCGAGATAGTCGATAGCGGCGGAGACGCCGCCTTTGCCGTGAGGGATATCGAGCGCGGCGAGGCCGGTCTCGATGGCGCCGAGCGTGCCCAGCGTCATGGGTGCGTTCACATGGCCCATGTGGGCGATGCGGAAGGCGTGGCCGTCGAGTGGCCCGAGCCCGATGCCGAGGCTCACGTTGCAGAACTCATAGGACCAGTTGAGCAGGCGGCTGAGCTCTGGGTCGTCCATGAGGATCGTGGTCACCGTGGGCGAGCGTTCAGCCGGTTCCGGGACGTTGAAGGCGAGCGCGCCGCCCTCGCTCCAACGCTCGACCGCCGCCTGGGTCGCGCCGGCCAGGAGCTCGTGGCGGCGGAAGGCGTTCTCCAGGCCTTCCTCGAAGAGCATGTCGAGGGACTTGCGCAGGCCGAACAGCAGATGCACCGGCGGCGTGCCGCAGTATTTCATGTAGTGAAGCTCGCCCTCGCGCACGGTCCAGTCCCAGTAGCGGGTGCGGAGGCCGGCATCGGCGTGCGTGGCCAGTGCCTTCTCGCTTGCGCCGATGAAGCTCAGGCCGGGCGTCATCATCAGCCCCTTCTGCGCGCCGGCGACCGCGACATCGACGCCCCAGTCGTCCATCTCGAACGGCATCGAGCCCAGAGACGCGATGACATCGACCATGAAGAGCGCGCCGTGACCGCTCGCCTCGATGGCGCCGCCCAGCGCGGGAATGTCGTTCGCGATGCCCGACGCGGTGTCCACCTGCACCACCAGGACGGCCTTGATCTCGCCCGCGCTGTCGGCCCGGAGGCGCTGCTCCAGTGCCGCGGGCGACGCCGCCCGCTGAGACTCTGCCTCCAGCACCTCGACCTCGATGCCGAGGGGTTCCGCCATCTCGCCCCAGCCGATGGCGAAGCGCCCACTCTCCAGCACCAGCACCTTGTCGCCGCGCGAGAGGACGTTGGTGAGCGCAGCCTCCCAGGCGCCGTGGCCGTTGGCGATGTAGATGTAGGTGCGGCCTTGTCCCGTGCGAAAGACCTTACGCAGGTCGTCCAGGCAGCTGTCGGTGACGGCGGTCAGCTCCTCGCCGTAGATGTCGACGGCCGGCCGCTGCATGGCCTGGAGCACCTCGTGGGGGACGGTGGTGGGGCCGGGAAGGGCCAGGAAATCGCGGCCGCGGCTTACGGTCATGGCGCACCTCGTGGGGCTCGGCGGCCGAGCCAGCCACCGGGCCTTGCCCTACCGCCCCCGCAACGGTTCGGCAAGCCCGTAGTTCATACAGTTGGCGGCACGGGGAGTCTGGGAGGCGAAGGCTCTTTCCTCACAATCCCATCTGGGCGAGCGCGGCCTGTGTAAGCGCGCTGCCGGGGCGGCCCATCTCGCTCACCACGTTGTAGTGGTGGAGGCCTTCGATCTCCATGACCGTGGCGTCGAACCCGCGTGCCTGCCAAGCCTCGGCGAAGGCCCGGTTCTGGGCGACGAACGCGGGCGTTTCCGCCGCGCCGACCGCCGCGATCAGAGGTGCGCCCGTCTCCGGCAGATGATGGATCGGACTGTTGCGCACGGCCGCTTCGGCATCGAGCCGGACATCGTCGTTGATGCTGGTTTCCCTGATCGGTGCCAGGTCGAAGATGCCGGAGATCGCCGTGCCGCCCTTCACCAGGCCGGCGGGGCGCCCCCGCGCCGCCCAGTCGGTGCAGAGCATCATGGCGGTGAGGTGCCCGCCGGCAGAGTGTCCGGAGACGAAGATGCGGTCCGGGTCGCCTTTGAGCCTGCCGGCGTTGTCGGCGATCCACTCGATTGCGGTGCGGCACTGCTCGACGATGGTGTCGAGGGTCACCGCCGGCGCCAGCGCGTAGTTGAGCGAGACCGCCGCGCCGCCTGCGGCGACGAAGCCCTCGGCGGGGAACGAGTGCACGTCCTTGTCCATGGCGCGCCAGTAGCCGCCGTGGATGAAGACCTGGATCGGCGCGCCAGCCGCCGGCGCCGGGAACAGGTCGGCGGTCATGTTGGGGCCCGTGCCGTAACGGACATCGACGGTGCAAGCGAGGGACTCGCGCACCCGCATGCTCTCGGCCTCCCACACCGTGAAGTAGTCCTCGAAGTCAGGGTGACGCAGGCGCAGGTTGTAGCCGGCCTCCTGCGGGAGATGCCGTTGCTCGGTCATGGTCTCGCTCCCGTGGCTCGTCGGCGCCGTCACTCTGCCCTCAGCACGTCGAAGGCAATGCTGATGCGCTCGCCGGAGCCGGCGAAGGGGAGGGTGCGGTGAAACACGTAGGAGGGGAAGAGCAGCATCAGTCCCTCTTCGGGCTCGATCAGGCGGGTCTCGGGCTCCGCCCTGATCTGGAAATCCCAGTAGGGCCGGCCGAACTCGATCCACCCGGCGGTTCCGTCGTCGTCGGCGCCGAGGGCAGGGGGGAGGGCCACGTAGTAGACCCCGCTGAGCCAGGCCGAGGGGTGGATGTGGGGCACCTGATAGGCGCCTTCGTCGAGGATGACGCCCCACGCCGTGATCCTGACGCTTTCCGGGATGTCGGCGAGGAAGGGGTGGCCGGGGTCTTGCGGCAGCGCATCGCGGTAGCGGTCCACCGCTTCCGCCACCAGCGCGCCGAAGTCGACTGCCGCGCCCCGGCCGGGCAGCAGCTCGCCGGTGCTCCGGCCGCGCTCCATGGAGTAGCTCTCCGGCGCCGCCCGCAATGTCGGATGATCCCGGACTATCCCGGATAGTGCCGCATTGAAGGCGCCGATGCCGGCGTAGCCGGTTGGCGGTGCGCAGCGCTCGGGGCGGAGCAGGCGGTCGAAGTCGAGCAGCGTCCGGGCCGCACCTTTCTCGCCCGCCTCCTGGAGCGCGACCGCCTTCATCGCGAGCGCGCCGCTCTGGCCGGGGTGCCGGGCCAGCAGGTCGTCGCACGCGGCGACGGCTTCTCGGGGGTCCCCGCGATCCAGATGGGCGTGGACGTGGCGGGGCTTCCCCACCTCGAACGAGGCGTCGAGGATGTCCGCCCTGAGCGCCGCCGCCTGGGCGTAGGACTCGAGTGCCTCGTCAAGCCGGCCCTGGGCATAGAGGACGTTGCCGAGCGCAAAATACGCCTGGGCACTCTCGGGTTCGATGGCGAGCACTCGGTGGAAGGCGTGCGCGGCCTCGTCGAGGTCGCCCTTGGCGTGATGGACGAGGCCGATGCGGAGCCAGGTGCCGGCGTGGTCGGGGCGGAGCTGGGCGGCCCGGCCGAGGGCCTCGGCGGCGCCGTCGAGGTCCCCCTTGGCACGCAGCGCCTGGCCGAGATTGGCGTGGGCCTCGGCCCGTTCCGTGTCGAGCGCGACCGCGCGGCGGTAGGCGGCGACGGCGGCATCGAGCCGGCCGGCGGCCTGGAGAACGTTGCCGAGGTCGTTGAGAGCGCCGGCGTCGGTGTCGTCGAGCGCGACGGCGCGGTGCAGGAGCGTCGCCGCCTCGTCCACCACATCGAGCCGAAAGGCGACGAGCGCGCAGGCCTTCAGCGCCTCCAGATGGTCGGGGCGGGTGGCGAGCACGGTGCGGTAGAGGTCGTGCGCCTCTGCGAGCCGACCCGTCCGCGCGTGGCGCGCGGCGCGCCGCATCGCCTCACGGACACGAGTCGGCGAGAGCTTGGTGCCCTTGTCCCGGTCCGCCTGGCGTCCGCTTGCCGCCACCCGCGTCTCCTTCGCTGGCTGTCTGAGAGACGCGGCGATGCTACCACGGACGCTGCGGTGCTCAGCCTTGTCCGCCCTCCGGCGTGCTCACGGGTCCGGGGCGGTGGCGCGACGCGTAGCGCACGAGCTTGCGCGTGAGGGTCGGGAGCGCGTGCTCCGAGAAGCGCGCGGGCGGGCACCAGATGCCGCCGTCCTCTCGGGCGGCAACCCCGTCCTCGGTCTCGGCGACGGCCACCAGCAGCTCGATCTCGAAATGGGTGAAGCCGTGACGCACCGGCTCCGGCAGCGCCCGCCACGCCAGCGGCTGCGGTGCATGGGCCGAGGCTTCCGCCAGATCCCAGGGCTTATCGCGCCATGGCGTGGTCGGCAGCTCGATCATCCCGCCGAGCAGGCCCTCGTCCGGCCGGCGGCGCAGCAGCACGGCGCCGTCCGCGCGCATCAGCCAGAAGGAGACGCCGTGGCGCAGCGGGCGCTCGGGCTTCGGCGCCCGGCGCGGCAGGCTCTCCGCGATGCCGCGCGCACGGCCTTTGCAAGCATCCTGCCACGGACAGGCGAGGCAGCCCGGATTGCGCGGCGCGCAGACGCTCGCGCCGAGGTCCATCAACGCCTGCGCGTAGTCGCCGGGGCGAGTCTCGGGCGTAAGCTCGGTGGCGAGGGCGTATATCTCGGGTTTGGCCGCCGGCAGCGGCGTCTCCACCGCGCGCAGGCGGGCGATCACCCGCTCGACATTGCCGTCGACCACGGTCGCCGGCCGGTTGAAGGCGATGGCCGCGATCGCTGCTGCGGTGTAGCGCCCGATCCCCGGCAGCGCCCGCAGCGCCTTCTCATCGGCCGGGAAGCGCCCGCCGTACTGGGCCAGCACGAGGCGCGCGCAAGCGTGCAAGTTGCGCGCGCGGGCGTAGTAGCCGAGCCCCTGCCAGGCATGGAGCACGTCGTCGAGCCCGGCGTGTGCGAGCGCTTCGAGGGTGGGCCAGCGCTCCAGGAAGCGTTGGAAGTAGCCGGCGACCACCGGAACGGTGGTCTGCTGCAGCATGATCTCGCTGAGCCAGACCCGGTAGGGGTCCGGCTTCTCTCCAGGAGCGGCGCGCCAGGGCAGCGGGCGGCGGTGGCGGTCGTACCAGTCGAGCAGCGCCCGGGCCAGGGAGGCGGGCGAGGCGGGCCGGGCGGCGCTCATGGCCGGCGGCGCTTCACAGCCGGCGCCGGAGGGCGTACACCCTTGGCCTGGACCCTGCGACGTACCGCATCAGCCATGCGCAAACCCCGCCAGGCGAAGCCGCTCTCCTCGCTGATCGGCAAGATCACCGCCAAGTCCTTCGAGGCGCGCGGGCTGGTGGCGGCAGGCATCGCCACCGAATGGCCGGCGATCGTGGGCGAGGCGGTCGCCGCCTCTTCGTGGCCGGAGCGCCTGGGGCGGGACGGTACGCTCCGGGTCTGCGTCTCCGGGCCGGTCGCGGTCGAGCTTCAGCATCTCGAACCTCAGATTCTGGAGCGGATCGCCGCCTTCTACGGCTACCGCGCGGTGACGCGGATCGCCTATGTGAACCGTGCGCGTTCGCCTGAGCCAACGCGGCGTTCGGAGCGCCGGGTGCCGCCGAAAATCGACTCGGAGTCGGCCGCACGTGTCGAAACCGCCGTCGTTTCCACCCGGGACCATCGTCTGAAGTCGGCGCTCGCGGCTTTGGGCCGGGCGGTTCTCGCCCGCCCGCAGACCAAGTAACCTGTTGATAATGAAAATATAGTTCGAGCGAAACAGCAACGCGTCGGGGCGCCACAGTCGCTCCTTCACTTGCAAACTATACTTTTCGTGGCGGGCGCGTACAGTCCGACCCGAATGGTGAACGAAATCGCCACGCCCCTGGACGAGCCGCCGGGCGCGGAGAGCGTCTCGGTGTTCTCCTCCGTGCGGCAGGTCGACCAGCCGCCATTGGCGTTGCCGCCTGCCCTCGCCTTCGATTGCAGGCTGGAGATGGAGGGGCTGCGCTTTCTCGGCCTGCTGCCGTCAAGCGCCGTTCCCGTGGCGTTCCTGGATCCGCAGTATCGCGGCGTGCTCGACCATCTCGCCTACGGCAACGAGGGTGTGCGCCGGGGCGCGGCCCGCGCCTCTTTGCCGCAGATGACCGACGAAATCCCGTCGTTCATCCGCGAGATCGACCGCTGCCTGATGCCGAGCGGCCATCTCTTCCTCTGGACTGACAAGTATCACCTCTGCACCGGGATCGGCGATTGGCTCGAAGGCACGTCCCTCGAAATCGTGGACATGGTGACGTGGCACAAGAAGCGGATCGGCATGGGCTACCGTACCCGGCGCGCGAGCGAGCACCTGATCGTGCTGCAGAAGGCGCCGCGCAAGGCCAAGGGCGTGTGGAAGGTCCACACCATCCCGGACGTGTGGAGCGAGGCCATCGGCAAGCGCGACCGGGTCCATCCGAAGCCGGTGGGGCTGCAGAGCGCCTTGATCGAGGCCGTCAGCAATCCCGGGGACGTGGTCATCGATCCCGCGGCCGGCTCGTTCTCCGTCATGGAGGCGTGCCGGCAGAAGCGGCGAACCTTCCTCGGATGCGACATCAACGGATGAGGATAACGTTATGATTTCCCGACGGTTCCTGGTTGGGGCGATGGCGACGATTCCGGCCGTCACGGTGCTGACGCCGTTCGCGCCTGCCCGCGCCGCCGGCATCGGCGAGAGGCCCGGCGATCTCGCGGTCGGCGACCCCGACGCGCCGGTCACGGTGATCGAGTTCTTCTCGCTCACCTGCCCCAGTTGCCTGCGGTTCCACAAGAACGTCTACAACCGGCTGGAGCCGGAGTATGTGGACACCGGCAAGGTGCGCTTCGTGGCGCGCGACTTTCCGCTCAACGCGCCCGCGTTGCAGGCGGCGGTGCTCGCCCACTGCGCCGGCCGGGAGCGCTACTTCACCTTCATCGACGTGCTGTTCCAGACCTTCGACGACTGGGCGGGCTCGCGCGACTACACCGACAAGCTCGGGCAGATCGGCGAGCTGGGCGGCGTCAGCCGGGACCGGTTCGCGGACTGCCTCGCGGACGAGGACATCGAGACCGCGATCTTCCAGTCCATCGCGGACGGCCAGGCCAACTACGACGTGAGCGGGACACCCACGCTTGTCGTCAACGGCGAGAAGTACGACGGCAAGATGACCTTCGATGGGCTTTCCAAGCACATCGACCGTCTCCTCGCGGGGTCGTAGACGGAGCGCGCGGCCGTGCAGGTAACGAAGCTCAGGGTCGCGGGCTTCAAGTCCTTCGTCGAGCCGACGGAGCTACACATCGAGCCTGGGCTGACCGGAATCGTCGGCCCCAACGGCTGCGGCAAGTCGAACCTCGTCGAGGCGATGCGCTGGGTCATGGGCGAGACAGCGCCCCGCCAGATGCGCGGCGGCGGCATGGAGGACGTGATCTTCGGCGGCACCGCCCGCCGCCCGGCTTACGACCTCGCCGCGGTCACCCTGAGCCTCGATAACGCAGACCGGAGGGCGCTGCCGGGGCTCGGGGACGCGGCCGAGATCGAGGTGACGCGATGCATCGAGCGGGGCGAAGGCTCGGCCTACACGGTGAACGGCAGGGACGTCCGCGCGCGCGACGTGCAGCTCCTGTTCGCCGACGCCGCCACCGGCGCGCACAGCGCCGCGCTGGTGGGGCAGGGGCGCATCGGCGACATCATCGGCGCGAAGCCGGTCCAGCGCCGGGCCCTGCTCGAAGAGGCGGCCGGCATCACCGGTCTGCACGCCAGGCGGCATGAGGCGGAGCTCAAGCTCAGGGCGGCGGAGACCAACCTGGAGCGCCTGCAGGACGTGATCGGCACGCTGGAGACGCAGCTGCGCGATCTCGAGCGTCAGGCGCGCCACGCCAAGCGCTACACGCGGCTCTCGGAGAGGATTCGCGAGACCGAGGCGGCGCTGCTGCTGGTGCGCTGGCTGGCGGCTCGGGCCCGCGTCGAAGCGGTAACGCGCGAGGCGGATGACGCCGCCCGCCGGGTCTCGGAGGCGACCGAGACCGCCGCCGGGGCCGCGAGCCGGCAGGCGGACGCTGCTGCGGTTCTGCCGGAACGACGCCGGCACGAAGCCGAGCGCGCCGCCGCCTTGCATCGGCTGCGTATCGAGCACGAGCGGCTGGCCGAGGAGGAGGAGCGCGTCGCCCGCGCGCGCGAGGAGAATGCGGGCAGGCGGGCGCAGATCGCCGCCGACATCGAACGCGAACAGGCGCTTGCCCAGGATGCCGAAGCGGCGCAGCAGCGCCTGGAAGAAGCCCACGAAAGACTCGCCCGGGCGGCCGAGGGCGATGCCGCGGCCGAGGCGGCGGCGCGTGCCGCACGGGAAGACGCGCGCGCCGAGGTCGAGGCGGTGGAACAGCAACTTGCGGCGTTGGCCGGGGCGCGGGCGCGGGCGGAAGCCGAGCGCGAATCCCTCGGCAGACGGATCCAGGAGACGCGAAGCCGGAAGGAACGGCTCGAACGCGACCTTTCCCACGCAAGGGACGAGCGCGCCGGGCTGGAGCAGGACGCCCCCGCCGACGGCCGCATGACCGAGGCCGAGGCGGCGGAGCAGGCCGAGGCGGCCCGCTTCGAGGCCGCACGCACCGCGCTGGAGGAGGCGGAGACGGCACGGGCCGGGGCCATGGACCGGGAGCGTGCGCTCCGCGAGACGCTGCGCGAGGCCGATGCCGCGCTCGCGGGCAGCGAGGCCGAGCGGGCGGCGCTTGCCGCGCTGCTCGACGACCCCGCCGCCGGCCCCGGCCGGGCGCTCTGGGACCGGGTCACGGTCAAGCCCGGCTTCGAAGCGGCCGTGGGCGCCGCGCTCGGCGACGACCTCCAGGCCAGCACGGATACCGACGCACCGGTCCATTGGCGCACAATGGCCCTGGCGGACCACGCCAAGCCGTTGCCCGAAGGCGCCGCGCCGCTGGCGGATATGGTGCGCGCGCCGGAAGCGCTGGCCACGCGCCTCGCGCAGATCGGGGTGGTGGCGGAGGCGGACGGGGCCCGCCTCCAGGCGAAGCTTCGCATCGGCCAGCGCCTGGTGAGCCGGGAAGGCTCGCTTTGGCGCTGGGACGGCTTCTCGGTGGCTGCCGAGGCGCCGACGGCTGCGGCCCGCCGGCTTGAGGCACGCAACCGGCTCGCGACTCTGGCCGAGACTTGTGCGCAGGCCGAAAGCGACAAACGTACGGCCGAGAACGCCGCAGCGGCGGCGGCCACGGCGAGGGCGAAGGCAGAGTTCGCGTGCGAAGGTGCCCGTGCGGCGGCCGACGACGCGGCCGAGGCCTTGCGGGGCGCCCGAGAGGCGCGGGCGTCGGCGTCGACCGAGGTTGCAGCGGCACGGTCCCGGCTCGCCGCGCTGGACGAGACGGCCGCGCGCCTCGAAGGCGAGATCGCCGAGACCGGGGAGGCGGAGCAGGCCGCCCGCGCCGCGCTGGACGCGCTGCCGGCAGAAGGCGCCGCCGGCGAGGACGAGAACGAGCGGCTGCGAACCGCTCTCGTGGATCTGCGCGCGCAGCATGACGATGCGGCGCGGCGCCACCACCAGGTGGCACAGGCGGCGGACGGTCGCGGCGTCCGGATCGCCGAGCTGGCGCGGGAAAGCGAGGGCTGGGCGGCGCGTGCGGCCAGCGCGCGGCAGCGCCTGCAGGAACTCGCAGAACGGCGGGACGCCGCCGAGACGGCGGGCGCTGCCCTCGACGCGCGACCGGCCGAGCTCGAGGCGCGGCGCGCCGGGCTCTTGGGCACGATCGAGACGGCACAGGGCGAGCACCGTGCCGCCGTCGACGCCTTGGCGAGCGCCGAGCGGGAGGCGAAGGAGACGGCCACCGCGCTCAAGCAGGCTGAGGCGACGCTGGGCGCGGCGCGCGAGGCTGCGGCTCGGCTGGACGGCCTGCTCACCGAGGCCGGGCAGGCGGAGACGGTTGCCGGCGCCCAGATCACGGAGCGCCTCGGGGTCGCGCCGGAGCAGGCGCAGGAGATCGCCGGGATCGATCCCGACGCCGAGTTGCCCGATGCCGAAGCCGTGGAGGTCAAGCTGCAGCGGCTGATGCGCGAGCGCGAGAACATCGGCGCCGTCAACCTGCGGGCGGAGCAGGAGGCGAGCGAGCTCGACGAGCGCATTCGGGAGATGCAGGAGTCCCGCGCCGACCTGCTGGAGGCGATCGGGCGCCTGCGGCGCGGCATCGCCGGCCTCAACCGCGAGGGGCGCGAGCGGATGCTGACGGCGTTCGGCACGATCGACGGGCACTTCCGGAAGCTCTTCACCGAGCTTTTCGCCGGTGGCAAGGCGCATCTCGCGCTGGTCGATTCGGACGATCCCCTGGAGGCCGGCCTGGAGGTGGTGGCGAGCCCGCCCGGCAAGCGGCCGCAATCGCTCTCGCTGTTCTCCGGCGGCGAGAAGGCGCTGACCGCCATCGCGCTGCTCTTCGCCGCGTTCCTCACCAACCCGGCGCCGATCTGCGTGCTCGACGAGGTGGACGCGCCGCTCGACGACAGCAACGTGGAGCGCTTCTGCACGCTGATCACGAAGCTCGCCGCCGAGACCGACACCCGCTTCATCGTCGTCACCCACCATCGCATCACCATGGCCCGTGTCGACCGGCTGTTCGGTGTCACCATGGTGGAGCAGGGGGTCTCCGAACTGGTCTCGGTCGATCTGGAGCGCGCCGTGCAGCTGCGCGAGAGCGCCTGAGCCCGCGCACGCAAATTCCGGCGGCGCGATTTCCTTTGTTAATTCAATGTGCTAAGACGTTGTCTGGCGTCGTTTCCTCGGCTTGACAGGGGGCGGGGCAGTCCCTATGGTGCGGGCGCTTTTCGACTGCGGGGCACGTGCGCGCCCTGGCCGAGCGGGTTTGCATGGGCGACAAACCACGGCCATCCCTGGAGGATCTGGACTCCCGGCTGCGCAAGGCCCGAGGCGGGAACGAGTCGGGCAATCGTGGCCGGTTGCCCGGCACGCGTCTTGGGCAAGCGTTGCATCTCGCGATCGAAATGGCGGCCGCGCTGGCCGTCGGCGGTGGCATCGGCTGGCTGCTCGACGAATGGCTCGGTACCAGGCCGTGGCTGTTCGTGGTCTTCATCTTCGTGGGGATCGCGGCCGGCATCCTGAACGCGTTTCGGGCGGCTCAACGAATGGGGGCCACGCCGTTTTCCCGCGCGGATGCGGGGGAGCGGGGTGAAGAGCAGGACGGGCGAAGCCAGAGGTAGGACGGCCAGTGGCAACGACGGACAACGGCGCCGCCGGGCATAACGGCGACGCGCATCACGGCCCGCTCGATCAATTCGCGATCAACCGCTACGTCGAGATCGACCTCGGCGGCTTCGACGCGTCGTTCACCAACTCGGCGCTGATGATGTGCGTGACCGTGATCATCATCACGCTGCTCACCACGGTCGGCATGGGCCGCGGGCGGCTGGTGCCGGGGCGGATGCAGTCCATCGTCGAGATGAGCTACGAGATGATCGCCCGAATGCTGGGCGACATCGTGGGCGGCCGCGGCGCCCAAAAGTTCTTCCCGTTCGTATTCAGCCTGTTCATGTTCCTGCTGCTCGGCAACGTGCTCGGGCTGATTCCCTATTCCTTCACCTTCACCAGCCACATCATCGTGACGCTGGCGTTCGCGCTGGTGGTCTTCGTCGGCGTGACGATCCTCGCCATCGTCATCCACAAGCACCGCTTCCTGACCTTCTTCCTGCCGCCCGGCGTGCCGATGTGGATGGCGCCGCTGCTGGTGCCGATCGAGGTCGTCTCCTACATGGCGCGGCCGATCAGCCTCTCGGTGCGGCTCTTCGCCAACATGATGGCCGGACACTCGATCCTGCACGTGTTCGGCGCGTTCGTCTTCGTCCTGAGCTTCGCCGGCGTTCTGCCCTTCGCGTTCATCGTGGCGCTTTACGGGCTGGAACTGCTCGTCGCCGTGCTCCAGGCCTACGTCTTCACCATTCTGACCTGCCTCTACATCCGCGACGCGATCGAGCTGCATCACTGAGCGGCAAGACGCGGGTCGCAAGCCACAAACTCCGAACAAACCGAGGGAACAAGGATCATGGAAGCAGATGCAGCGAAACTGCTCGGTCAGCTCATCGGCGGCGGTCTCGCCACGATCGGCGTGGCGGGCTCCGGTGTCGGTATCGGCATCATCTTCGGCAACTACGTCTCGGCGGCGGGGCGCAACCCGGCGGCGGCGCCGAAGCTGTTCGGTAACGTGCTGCTGGGCTTCGCGCTGACCGAGGCGATTGCGCTGTTCGCGCTCGTCATGGCCTTCATCATCCTGTTCGGCTCCTGATCCACGGCAGCCCGGCTGCCTGAGACGGAGGCGGGAGGCGCTCGATGCCACAGCTCGAGATGGGGGACTACGCGCCCCAGATCTTCTGGCTGGTCGTCACCTTCGTCGCGCTCATGGTGATCATGTGGTCCGTGGGCCTGCCGCGGATCCGCCGTGTGATCGAGGCGCGCGAAAACAAGATCAGCGAGGACCTGGCGGACGCGGAGCGCGCCAAGGGCCAGGCGGAGGCCGCGCTCAAGGCCTATGAGGAGGCGCTGGCAGACGCGCGCTCCAAGGCCCACGGCGTGCTCGCCGAGACCCAGGCGAAGCTCTCGGCGGAGGCGGATGCGCTGCGCGCGGAGCTCGACGCCGATCTCGCGGCCCGTGCGGCCGAGGCGGAGGCGCGCATCCAGGAGACTCGCGCTCAGGCGCTCGCCAGCCTGCGCGATGTCGCGGGCGACGTGGCACGCGCCGCGACCGAGCGGCTGGTCGGCACCGCGCCCTCCGAGGCTGCGGCCCGTGCGGCGGTGGAAGCCAGCATGGGCGAGGGGCGCTGAGCCATGAAGAAGATGATCCGCAAGCCCGAGTTCTGGATCATCGTCGCCGCCTGCGTCTTCGTCATCGTCGGCAGCCAGATCACCGAGTCGGCCAACTTCTGGATCCTCATCGCCTTCATCACCTTCTTCGGCGCCTTCGGCCGCGCGGCCTACAAGAAGGTGACCGAGATCCTCGACAAGCGGGCGGAGCGGATCAAGAACGAGCTCGACGAAGCGGCGGCGCTCCGCGCCGAGGCCCAGGCGCTGCTGGCGGAGCATGAGCGCAAGCGTCAGGAGGCCGAGGAAGAGGCGCGCCAGATGGTCGAGCACGCCAAGGCGGAGGCCGAGCGCCACGCAGCCGAGGCGCGGGCTGCGCTCGAAGAGACCATGAAGCGCCGCGCCGCGCTCGCCGAGCAGCGCATCGCCCGCGCCGAGGAAGAGGCGATGCGGGAGGTGCGCCAGACCGCCGCGGTGCTGGCGATCGAGGCCGCGCGCCGTCTCATGAGCGAGACCATCGACGAAGACCGCGCCAACCGCATGATCGAGGATTCGATCCAAGAGGTTCGCGACCGGCTCAACTGACCCGCGCGCCGGTCAGATAATGGCCGCGCCGACGGCGCGGCGCGGGAGGCGCGACTGTGTACAAGGGCATGTACACATATCCTTGGGACCTGGTGGACGAGGGGATCGGCTCCGCAACGGGTCGCATGCGCGACTGCGGCATCAACACGGTCACCCTCGCCGCGAGCTACCACGCCGGAAAGTTCCTGCGACCTCACTCACCGGCGGGGAAGGTGTACTTTCCTGAGGACGGCACGGTCTACGTGCGCCCGCGCCTAGGCCGCTACGGCGCGATCAAGCCGATCCAGAGCAAGCTCGTGACCGAGCGCGACGTCTTCGCCGAGCTCAAGGCGGAGGCGCCCGACATGGGGCGGGTCGCCTGGACCGTGTGCCTGCACAACACGCCGCTCGGCATGCGCCATCCCGAGTTCGCGGTGCGCAACTGCTACGGCGATTCCTACGTCTACAGCCTGTGCCCGGCCTACGAGGAGGTGCGCCGTTACGTGGTGACGCTCTGCGTCGATATGGCCGAGCGCTACGAGCTCGACGGGGTGGCGCTGGAGACCCCCGGGTTCCTGCCCTTCGATCACGGCTTCCACCACGAGTTCTTCCTGCTGCCGATGAACCGCTGGGCCGGCTGGCTGCTCGGGCTCTGCTTCTCCGAAGGCACCATCGCCGCGGCGGAGGCGCGCGGGATCGATGCCGAGCGGCTGCGCTGGCAGGCCTGCGCGGCGCTCGACTCGTTCTTCGCCCGCCCCGAGCCGGTGCCCGACCACATTGCCGCCGAGTGGTGGATCGCGGACCTGATCGCGGATCCCGAATGGGCGGTGTTCCTGAGCTGGCGCTGCCAGCTGGTGGCCGATCTGGTGGCCGAGGTCCGCGCGGCGCTGCCCAAGGAAACCTCGCTCGCGGTGATCCCGACTGTGCAGCGGCCGACGGCTGCGGCCTGGTCGGAAGGAACCGACCTGCGCCTGCTGGCCGAGGCGGCGGACACGCTGGAGGTCCCGGCCTACGAGGCCAGCGCGGCGGCGGTGGCGCTGGACGCGGGCGACGTGCGCCGCCGGGCGGGCGCGGACGCGAGGATCAGCTACATCTTGCGCCCGGCCCACCCCGACCTCGCGAACGGGGCGGAGACCGCCGCCGCCGTGCGTGCGCTCAAGGCGGGCGGGCTGCAGGGCATCGCGTTCTACAACTACGGCCACGTCGCGCTGAGCGCGCTCGAGCAGGTGCGCGAGGCGCTTGCCGTGCTGGAGGAGACACCATGATGCGCTTCGAGGGGAAGGCCGCGCTGGTCACCGGCGGGGGCGGGGGCATCGGCAGCGCCATCGTGCTGCGGCTGGCGGAGGAGGGCGGCGCCATCGGCGTGCTCGATCGCAAACCGGACGCGGCGGCGGACGTGGCGGCGCGCGTCGAGGCGGCGGGAGGGCGTGCGCTGGCGCTCGTGGCCGAGATCACAGACCCGGATTCCGTTAACGCGGCGCTCACGCAGATGACCGACGCCATCGGTGCGCCGGACGTGCTGGTCAACAACGCCGTCTGGGCCACGAAGGGCGACCTGGAGAGCACGGAGCTCGACGATTGGCGGGCGGAGCTGGAGGTCGGCCTGGACGGCCAGTTCGTCTGCGCCAAGGCCGTTCTGCCGGGGATGGTCGCGCGCGGAGCGGGTGCCATCGTCAACATCGGCTCGGTGAACGGCCTGATGGCGCTCGGCAACCCCGCCTACAGCGCTGCCAAGGCCGGGCTGCTGAGCTTCACCCGCTCGCTCGCGATCGAGTACGGGCCCAAGGGCATTCGCACCAACATGGTCTCGCCCGGCACGGTGGAGACGGGGATCGAGACCTGGAAACTCCGGCGGCAGAAGAACCCGCAAATCTTCGAGCAGCTGGCCCGCTGGTATCCGGTCGGGCGCGTCGGCCAGCCGGAGGATATCGCCGCCGCCGTCGCCTTCGTCGCAGCCGACGAAGCGGGCTTCGTCAACGGCGCCAACCTGGTGGTCGACGGGGGGCTCACGGCAGGGCTGCCGCTGATGATCGAGGAGCTGATCCTCGAATAGGCGGCCCTCCCGCCGCCTGCCGCCCTTCTCCTCACGGCGTAAACAGCTTCCCTTGCGCGCTCTTCCGGCGTCCCCTACCAGAGGGCGAGGGAACTCCACGACCGAGGGCGGTATCCATGTCCGAGACACTCTCCGGCGGCTGCCTCTGCGGCGACGTGCGCTACGAGATCCGCGGGGAGCCGGTATACGTCTTCCACTGCCATTGCTCGATGTGCCGCCGGGCGGGCGGCACCGCGTTCCAGACCTGGGCGGGTTTCGGGGCCGACGCCCTCACAGTGACGCAGGGAACGGCGGAGACTTACAACTCTTCGTCATTTGCGAACCGGCGTTTCTGCGGCCGCTGCGGCGGGCAGTTGTTCTACGAATACACGACGGAGCAGACCCCGCCGGTGTGGGTCACGCTGGGCTCGCTCGACCGCCCGGAGCGGCTGACGCCCCAACGCCACATATTCGTGGCCGACCGTGTCCCGTGGCTGCATTTCGCGGACGGTCTGCCGACGACCGAAGGAGAGCCGGAGATCTAGCGGGAAAGCGCGTTCGACTTGTCTGCCGGCCTCCTTCCCGGCAGGCATCGCAAGCAGGCCCTCGCCGCAAAGACTGCGACCTGTTCCCGGAACTACCAGCGCAGGTTCGCCCGAATCGCGACTTCGTCGTGGGCGTCGTTGTCGTTGGCGAGCACGCGGTGAGTCACCTCTACGTCAATGTGGGCCTCGAGACGACCGCGTTCCGCAATCCCGAAATTGTAGCCGAACCGATAATCGTGTTCGTATTGCGATTGCCCGAATTCGATCCCGACTTCGCTCCGACTTAGTCTCAGGCGATATCCCAAACGATAGTCACCGAAGCCCTCGGCAAGCCCGAGACGGGCCCACGGCGTCCCCGTCGCCCCGCCGCCAAGAGCCGGCAAACCGTACCCGATCTCCGCTTCCAAGCGACCCTGCGGCGTGTCCGATCCATCGAATTCTTCGAAGCTCCCGAGCGCAGCACCGGGAGTCGGGGCGGTTCCCCACAGACTCTCGACCCCACGTTGCCCCGCGCCCCAAGACGGCGACACGGACAGCGAAAGTCCAAGGTCCGAGGCGGGATGCGGGTCGTAGCGGAACGATCCCGCCACGCCATGGTCTCGGAAAGTCTCGTCTCCGTGCGTGAGCAAGCCGTGCCCGCTGATCTCCGCGGAGAGCCCCAGCACCGGTTCGGCAAGGGCCAGTCCGCCGCCGAGCTCAAGTCCGAATCCCCTCTCGGCGTCGCCGCCATCGTGGCGCAGGCCGACCTCGAAGGCCGGCCGCAAGAAGGAGTCGGTCCCGAGGCTTGCTTCCCAGGACCCTTCCAGGGCGAGCCGCAGGCGAGTCACGTCTGCAGTCGCCGCGGCAAGGCGTCCGCCTGCATTCTCCGCCGCCTCCGAGCTGGTCTTCACGCCGAGCACGTCCGTCTTCACCGCCAGGTCGAACCCGTCACCAGCCTCCGGTGAGAGCAGCGCCCCGCGCGCCCCGACAGCCACCATCTTCAGTGCAAGCCCGGTTTCGAGCGGCTCATGGCCTTCGGGCGATACCGTCAGCGTGCCGCTGCCGTAACCCAACGTCCCCCAAAGGGAGAAGCGCTCGCCGATGCCGAAGGAGGCGTAGGGGTAAACGCCCGTCACGTCGGACTCGATGACGCCCCCGGCATCGCTGCCGCGCCAGCTCCCTTCGCCGCGGCTGTGCGAAAGGGCCAGACCGGCGATCCAGCTGCCGGCCGCGTAGTCCGCGCCGAGCGTCGCCGTCGAGACGTCGCCCTCGATGGCCATGCCGTCGTCGTCTCCCCGGAAGCTCGTGTAGGCGCCCCGGCCCCAGAGTGACGCGAGCCCCCCTTCCGCGGTCTCGGAGCCGAACTGCAACGATGTTCCCGCCAGCACCTCCCTTCCGGTCATGCTCCACGTCTGCATGCCGCGACCGCCCGACGGCTCGTCGGTCCAACCATGCTCGTCGTCCAGGGTGCCTCCCGTCGCGCTGTGGCCGTGGCCGCTCGCCATGCCCTGGAGCAACGCACCCAGAGCCGCGTCCACTTCCGTCCCACCCGTAGCGGGGTCAGCGTCTTCCGCGCCGCGCAACGCCTCGCCATCTGCCACCTGCCCGGCGATCACGATCCGCGTTCCAGCATCGCGCGCTGCGGCAACCCGCTCCTCCACGGCTTCGAGCACATGCTCCGCGGCGGTTCTCCCGAAGCGTGCGAGCCACGCCTGGGGGATCGGCCCGGTATTGACGATCGTGCCCGTGGCATGTTCATCGGAGAGTCGCGCGCCGAAGGGCGCAGACAATGTCAGCGTCAGCGTCTCTGGGCCCTCGTCGTGGCTGTCGGCCAGCACCGGCACCGAGACCGTCTTCGCCGTCTCGCCCGCCTCGAAGCGCAGTGCGCCCGAGACCGCCTCATAGTCCGCACCCGCCGTCGCCGTGCCGTCCGCCGTCGCGTAGCGCACCGAGACGGCGGAGGTTTGAGCCGAATCCAACGTCAAACTGAAGGCAAGCGCCGCCCCCTCGGCCTCCTGCACCTGCGCGTCCGCTACCGAAATGCCGGGGCCGGCGTCCACCGCCGCGTCCGGGTCCGCCCGCGCCAGCGAGACCGCCACTGTCTGGCCCTCCTGCCAACCGGGGTTGTCAACCGTCCAGGTGAACATTTGCGTCCCTTCTACCTCGCTCAATCGCAGTTGCAGACCGTCGATGTGCAAGGTCAACTGGCCGGAGTCCGGGGGCCACGCGGAAACATCGAACGCCAACTCCGAACTTCCGCTGTAGTAGTACAGCTGCTCGGCGCGGAACTGCGTCCCGTCCTCCGTCCAACCGTCCGGCGTGAGATCGCCGCCCAGTCCTTCATAGCGGCCGACGATGATGCCGCTGAGGTCGAACACCGTCAGTGTCGACGTCCACAGCGTCTCCACCGCCGTCGAGGCCGCCTCGTCGTTGTCGTACACGTCGACCCCGGCCGAGCCCGCATCCGCAGCCACCTCATAGCCGGTCCCGGCAACCACCGATGCCGTCACCCGGCCGTCCGCCTCGGCCGCACTGTCGTCGTCCGTTGCGACGCTGAGGGTCGCCTCCGCGACCCCCGCGGCGAACGTGACCGTCGACGCCGGTGTTCCAGAGAGTACGGAGCCGGCCTCCGAGATCGTAATCGATACTCTGAGTCCCACTGCCGTATCGCCCGTTCGCCTCAGCGTGAACGAGGCTGCTGTCCCCTCCGTCACCGGGCTCGTATCCGCCGCGATGGAGACCACCGGAAGCGCTGCCGCAACCTGCGTCGTGGACTCGCTGACGAGCGTCTCCTCCGTACCTCTATCGTCAGTGAACGTGACGCGCACCTTGACCGTCTTGCCGACCTCGGTAGCGGTCAGCGCGTAGGTGGTCGCGGTCGCCCCGACAATATCGGCGTCGGAGTTCCCGTCGTTCGCGATCCACTGCCAGGCGAAGGTCGCATTGCTGAGACCGTCATCGTCCACGATGTCGGAAGCCGACGCCGTCAGCGTCTCGCCCACCCGCGCCGTACCCGATATCGACGGGAGACCGGTCGGCGCCGTGTTCGATGTGTTGTTGGTCACCGCCTCGTTGGTCAAGGCGGCTGCCGGATTGCCGGCAACGTCCTGGAGCGGGTTCGCGTTCGTGCCGGTCGGCACCGTGTAGCCCACCGTCACCGTCTCGCCGGAAACGACTGCAGACGCCAGCGTCAGTGTCAGCACGCTGCCGCCGACCGACACATTCGAGATACCCCGCGTGCTGCCAGCAACGGTCACCTCGAACGCGGATGATTCCGGCACGGAACCCTCGTCCAGCGCCTCGCTGAACGTCAGAGTCAGCGTGTCGGCGTCGACGCTCGCATCCGAGACTGTGGGCGCGATCTCGTCCACATCGATGAGTCGTACGATGAGGGCCTTATCCGTCCAATTGGCCCGGTCTGTGACGCGCACCGTGACCTCGTAATCGCCGTCCTGATCCGCGTCGTCAGGTGTCTCGTAGTCTTTCGCCGCCGTAAAGGATAGCGCGCCTGCCGGCGTCAACGAGAACTTGGCGGCATCCGCTCCGCCCGTGCTCCCCGTCGGAATCGCCCAGATAAAGTCCGCCGATTCCGTGTCGTCGTCGGTCGCTGCGAGTGTCACGACCGCGGTCTCATTTTCGGCAACGGTAACCGGCGAGACTGTCGTCACGACCGGCGCGGCGTCGTCATCATCCACCACGACCTCGGCCGACGACGCGGTTGCATCTACGTCGTAGCCGGTCCCGGCTTCGACCGTCGCAGTGATCGTGCTCGCATCCTCGACGACCTCGTCGTCCTCCGTCGCCACAGTCAGGTCGGCCGTTGCCGAGTCGGCATCAAATGTCACGGTCGACGCCAGCGTGTCCTTCAGCATCGCCCCGGTCTCGCCCACGTCTACATTCACCGTGAGCACGCTTGTCAGGGAACCGGTCCGCGTCAGCGTGAACGCCGGCGCCGTCCCTTCGTTCACCGGGCTCGACCCCGCCGAGATTGAGACCTGCGCAACGGATGCCGGTCCCGGCACCGTCGCCGACGGGGCGCGCGACAGCACCTTGCCGTCCGGCGTGCAGATTGCGCCCGCCTCGGAGCAGGCGCCGGTCGTCGCCGGCAGCGTCACCGTCACCGTCCCTTTGCCCGATGGCCTTATCCAGAAAATCCAGCGATCGTAAGCGCCGGGGTCGACCCGGCGCCTGCCCCCGACCGTGCCGCCGGTCACCTGGAGGGCGTCCTGAATCGCCTGGTTCTTGTCGAAGGGCTCGGTGCCGTCGAACACCGCCTCGCTGAAGGCGAGGCCGAGGGTGAACACACTCGAACCGTCATGACTCGTCGGAACGCTCTCGAAACGCGCCGTCAGGGCATCGCTTGCTGCCACCTCGATGGTTGTAGAGCCGATCGGCGTTCCGTCATGAGAGGCCGCTATCTCGATAGTCTCCGCCGGCTCCTGATCTGAGTCGTCCGTGGCTGTCACCGTGGCCGTCACCGTGCCAGCGCCCGCCGAGAGTGTGAGCGCGTAGGGAGCGGCAAGCGCCTGCCCGCCATCGTCGGCGAGCGTGTAGTCGGCCTCCGCCGCGGTGCTGGCCGAAAGGTCGAGGGAGATCGACTGGTCGACTGCGAAGGTTACGCCGTTTGCGATCGCCAGCGTCAGGGTCGAGGCCGCACCCTCCTCGATCTGCGCCGGGCTTGCCGAGACGGTGAATGTCGCCGCGTCGTTGTCGTTCACCGCCACCTCGGCGGACGACGCGTTGGCATCCACGTCGTAGCCGGTCCCGGCTGCGACCGTCGCCGTGATCGTGCTCGCCGCCTCGACGACCGCGTCGTCCTCGGTCGCGACGCTCAGCTCCGCTGTGGCCGAGCCGACGGCGAAGGTCGCCGTCGCGGGCGCCGTACCGCTCACCGTCGCGCCGGTCTCGCTTACATTCACATCCACCGTAAGCGCGGCCGCCGTACCTCCCGTCCGCGTCAGGGTGAAGGTGGCGGCCTCGCCCTCCGTCACCGGGCTCGCATTCGGCGCGATGGATATCTCGATCTCCCCCGACGCCGGGCCCGGCACGGTGGTCGACACGGCCTCCGCGAGCGCCCGGTCGTCGTCCGTGCACACCGCTCCTGTTTCGGTACAGGCCCGCGCCGGCAGTGTGATGGCAATGTCTTCATCCGAATCCGGCTCGATCGTGATCTCCCAGCCAGTATTGGAGCTTTTCTCCAGACGGCGCGCCCTCGTCACCGACCCGCCGCTCACCTCGAATGCCGCGTCCCTCAGCGTCCGGTAGCCGATCCGGAACTCCTCGCTGAAGTGAAGCTCGAACGAGAACAAGGCAGAACCGTCGTGGCTCTGCGGCACGCTTTCGAAACGCGCCGTGAGCGCGTCGCTCGCCGCTATCTCGATCGTCGCGGAGCCGATGGCCGTACCGTCGAGGGAGACTGCGACCTCTATCGTCTCCGCCGGCTCCTGCTCGCTGTCGTCGGAGGCCGTCACCGTGGCCGTCACTGTGCTCGCGCCTGCCGCGAGCGTCAGCGCGTAGGGGGAGGCGAGCACTTGCCCACCATCGTCGGCGAGCGCGTAGTCGGCCGCCGCTGCGGTGCTGGCCGCGAGGTCGAGCACAATCGTCTGGTCTGCCCCGAACGTCACGCCGTTCGCAATCGCGACAGTCAGGGTCGAGGCCTCGCCCTCCTCGATCTGCGCCGGGCTCGCCGAGACGGTGAATGTCGCCGCGTCGTTGTCGTTCACCGCCACCTCGGCGGAGGACGCATTGGCATCCACGTCGTAGCCGGTCCCGGCTGCGACCGTCGCCGTGATCGTGCTCGCATCCTCGACGACGGTGTCGTCCTCAGTCGCGACGGTCAGCTCCGCCGTGCTCGAGCCGGCCGCGAAGGTCGCGGTCGCAGGCGCCGTGCCGCTCACCGTTGCGCCGGTCTCTGTTACCGATACATCAACCGTTAGCGCGGCCGCCGTGTCGCCCGTGCGCGTCAGCGTGAAGGCGGCGGCGTCTCCCTCCGTCACCGGGCTCGATCCCGACGCAATGGATACTTCGGACGTGCCGACGACGGCATCGGTCGTGATCGCCAATGGCAGGCTTCCGGATTTCACGAGCGAATAGCCCGAGTGCGACGCCGGCAGCGACGGAAGGGTGCCGATATCCACGGTAACCGCCTGAGTTCCCGCCAAACGTGAGACGCCGATCGGCGCGCTTTCCTTGCTGCCTGTGGGAATGACGACAGTGCTCGAGCCGTCGCTGAGCTGCCCGTTGCCGACGACGATCGGCAGCTCGATGCGGAACGGCGCCGCACTGTGCACCGTTGCCTTGAACGTACCGTCTCCTGCCGCTACGAGCCCGATTGTGATGGGCAGGGGATCGACAGTGTTTTCACTCAAAATCAGAGTTTCAAGCGACGTCAGTCCGGAAAATACCCCGTCCGGCAAGTTGCTCAGTTGATTGTCGCTTAGACTGAGTATCTGAAGAGCGCTCAATCCCGAAAACAGGTCCGAGTCCAGCACCGTCAGCCCGTTTGAGGAAAGAGACAAGTGTTCCAAATTGGAAAGACCGTAAAACACGTGTCTGGGTAAAGACGGGAGATTGAAGAACCAGATCATTCTCAACCATTCCAATCCAATGAGGCCGGAAAAATCGTCCTTCTTGAGTGAAGAAAGACCGAAACCGATGCCACCGCCTAATTCCAACGTAGTAATCATCGCCAGATCTCTGGCCGTAATTGCCGAACAACTCTTTTGGAGCTTTGCGACGATCTTATCCAGCACCACTGAGGTTCGGTTGCATACACCGCCAATTGCATGATTGGGTGCCGACCGGTTCGCAAAACCTACGGCGTCGTTGTGCGCCGTATCGCGAAGTTTCGACTCTCCGTTCGCTGTGGGCACGGTGTATGAGGCGTTCACCGGCTCGCTCGGTGCAACGGCCGCGCTCAGCTGCAATTCCACCGTTGCGCCCGATAACGATACGGCGGTGACGGAGCGCGATGTGCCGGCCACTCTGACCGCAAATGCACTCGCGGGCGGTACCGAGCCCGCGTCCAATGCTTCGTCGTAGGTAAGAGTGAGCGTCGATCCGGAGACCGTTGCGCTTTCCAGCACTGGCGGCGTTGAATCTTCATCTTGCAGCGTGACGGTCGCGGTCGTCACATTGCCCGAATCCACGCCGTCAGGCAGGCGGTCGAATCCGAGAACGATGCGCTCTCCCTGCTCCGCCTCGCTGTCGGTTGCTGCCGTGACAGCCACCCTCTGGGTCAGCGAACCGCCGCTGGTGAATGTGACGCTACTGGGCGTCGAGTATTCGAGCGGGGATAAGCCTCCCAGGGGCGTCGCAGTTATGGGGATTGTGACTGTACGTTCAGGATCAGCACTCAAGCGAACCGAGACCGACGTCGTGCCCCCTTCCGTCACAGCGTAGGATGCTTTTGCGAACTCGACCGTAACCGGCCGAGGGTCGCGCAGCAGGGTCACCGTGAAGCTATCGCTCGTGACCCCGTCTTCGGCGGTCACCGAGACGGTTATGACATTCGCACCAACCGATGGCTCGAACTCATAGAGGCGACAATCGTCGCCCGGTTGGTTGCAGTAGCTGCCGAGGAGGTTGAACGCCCCAACCGCCAGCTTGGCGGGCGAAAACGTGACGGTTGCGTTCGAATTGGCCGGCTCGACGGCCAAGTGCGCCAAACTGGTCGCCCACGGTGCGGACAACATCGCCTCGTAGTCCCCCGAGCTTTGCCTTCTTGCGGCGATCACTTGTGGATTGGGACTTAGACCGAACAAGACTCTCTTGATGCTCGTGTCCGAAGACAGGGGCACGGTCGTATTTCGCACCGTGGTGTCGGCCAGCGAGACTGCGGCGTTGCTTGCCACGTCGCGAATTGGTGTCGCGCCCGGAGCCGTTGGAACCGTGTAGCTCACCGACACGACCTCGGCCGCGATGACCGCCGACGACAGGGTTAGCTCGACGGCGCTTCCCGCTATGGCCACGGTGCTCACAGCACGATCGTTGCCCGCGACCGTCACCGTGAACGTGTTGGCAGCGGGTACGGACGCTGCATCCAGCGTCTCGTTCCATGTCAGCACGAGGGCATCGCCATCGACCGTGGCCTCGAGGAATTCCGGTGGTGTGGAGTCCGTCGCCGATGGCGTCGCCGCGACCTCCGCCGAAGCGCCGTCACCGTTCTGGTTGTAGGGCACGAGCCGTACCGAGTATTCCGTGCCGTTCGTCAGCCCGGCAATCGTATGGGCGTGCCTCTCGGCGACGTGGGCGATCGTGGCCTGCCGTGTGCTGTCGTATTGCTGCGATCCCGATTTCCATTGGATTCTGTAGGCTTCGATGGGAGAGCCCCATCGCTGGCGGGCGTGCTCCAGGAGACCGCGAGCTGTCCGCTCCCTGCGGGGACGGCAGCGACATTGGCGGGCGCGCCGGGCACACAGCCGCCGTCCTGCCACGGATTGCGCGCAACGCCGTCCTCCAACGCCGACTCGGTCGCCTTGCTGTTACTGCAATACCCACCAAACGAATTTCTGAATTGGTAGATTGCCGTCATTCGATCGATGCTTTGCGTCATGTTCTTGATGTCGGCCCAAACTCGCTCCAGGTTCGGACCGACCGGAGCGGCGCCGTAGGTCGTGGAAAACCATGCAGGCATCGTTCCCGAAAGCGCGCTTCTCGCGGCCGCCACGGCTTCCGCCGTTCGAGCCGGCTCCGAGCGGGTGCAGGGACCCCAATATGAGGCACTGGCGTTCGGCAATACGGACAGGAGGAAGACGTCGGCGTAAAGTTCGGACACGCTGCAGTGATTGCCGGGACTGACCGGAAGACTCTGAAGATACAGACGGAAACCAGCCAGCGCGGCGTTGTCACCAGACAGGTCGATGGTTCGATCGTAGTAGTGCGCCATTTCGTGGATCAGAATTTTTGCGAGTGTGGAATCCGCAAGGAGAAACGCGTTCTCTTCGATGACTGCATAAAGCACCTGGCAAGCGTGCAGCCCATCGGCCCGCAAGCCGCACGTGCTAAGCACCTGGGCGCTCCCGCCCACCGATTCAACAACTGTGAATACCTTTCCGTTGCGCTTCATGTGTTCCCACGCGGTGCGCAGCCAGGGAGATGTACTGCCGTGTACCGCGACGATCTCATTTTCCATGAAGCTGCGGAGGTACGCATCCAGTGAAATCGGTGTTGCTGTGATTTCACTCGAGGGTTGGCTGTCACCCAGCAAATTGTAGGCAATAACTCTGACTCTGTATTCGGTACCGTTCTGCAATCCCGTAATGCTGTATTCCCCGCGAAGACTGGAGCCGAATTGGACCATCTCGGTAACGATCGCTTGACTGGGCGAAGTCCATGAACTCGGGTCCGATGTCCACTGCAGCTTGTAGCCGATGATTGGCGATCCACCGTCCCGCGGGGGCGGCCTCCATTTGATTCTGAGCGTTCCATCGTTCCGACCGGCCAACCATGGCCCCACGGGAGGCTCCGGCGGAGCCTGGGACCGCGTCAGGGAGACCGTGTAGGTCTTGCGATCGATGGCGTTCTCCGCCGTGACGACGATGTCCAGGGTGTTTTGTCCCGCGCCGAGCAGGACCTGATGGCCGGGAGCACTGGTATCGGCGTCTACAGAGGGCGAGAAAGCGACTGTGGCGTTAGGGTCGTTGGGCGTCGGAGTAACGGTCGCCGACGTTACGGAATGCGGAAGGACTGTCTGGTACTGCTCGGTGGCAGACGAGAATGCCGGTGTCAGGGTCGTTCCGGAAACAGACAGCGCACTCAACGTTGCATCGGAAGATGCCGCCCCGGAATTCACGACGGCGCGGTTGCTCAGAGCCGGTGCCTTGTTGCCGATCCAATCCTGAAGGGGCTGAGCCGTAGGGCCGCTCGGTACCGCATAGCTAAGGGAGACGGTATCGCTGGCAGACGTCGCGGTCGAGAGTGTCAGCGTGACCTCTGTACCTGCGATACTGACGCGGGAAACTGCTACGCTGCTTCCCCCGGCGACAACGGCAAAGGCACTGGTTGGCGGTACGGAATTGGTATCGAGCAATTGGTCAAACGTGAGACGAAGGGTAGCGCCAACGACGTTGGCGCTAACGAGCAGGGGTTGTTCGCCCCCACTTGGCGTTGCCAGAAATTGAGGAGAATAGCCTGACGTTGTCGCGTACTGTGCCGCCGCGCGAACGCAGTATTCTTGTCCGTTCTGAAGACTTGTAAACGTGTAGGAGTTTTGAGTGCTTGAAACGGTGGTGTACGTACTATCTACACTGTTGAAGTTGCAAAACTTAAAGTCCAGATTGTGCCCGTATACATGTGGAATGGTAAGGCTAACGAGGTAGTAGGAAACTGGCATGTCTCGTTCGGCCGGAGGCTCCCAGACCACACCCAGTTTTCCATCGCCCGGCGTGACGCGAACATTGCTAGGTGCGAGTGACGAGGCCGCAAATGCATCGCATATCTGCAGAACCATGAAGACAAAGAGGAACGCCGCTAGAGAGGCTCGAATGCCTGAGCGTACCGAGTGCTTGTGCGCATGGGCGGGCGACGCAGAGCGTGACCTTGGCGAAATGCTCGGAATGACGCTGGAAGACCTACCGGCAACTTGCCCTGGCCGCATGGTCTGCGGTCTTCGCTTGAGGGTTGGCACGAAACCTCCACCTCATGACCGTCCGCAGGATCGTGCCGAATTCAACGCAACCTGCGCGGCGCGATTGGTTCTTGTAATATGGTTATAGCATAAATGAGATATCATAAAACGCAAGAAGCAAATCTCTTTCATCATGCGAGACCGATCGCACGAGGCCGAGCAGTAGAGAGATTCCCGGCGATCGAATTTCGGGTGAGCGTCGGTCGGGGCGTAAGCATCCGGCGGGGACCGCAGACGGTGAATCGCGGAACGTGACGGGGAGTTCCAAGGTGGGCAGGCGAGTGACGCTCAGCCCCACGGTGACGCTCACGGTGGACCGCGCAGAGACGCGGCCTCGGCCGCAGGGAAGACGGTGTCTCTGGTGAGGTCCGGCTTAGGCGGCCAGGGCCTGGTGCTGGGCTGTCTTCCAGTTCCAGGGCAGGAGCTGGTGCAGGTCGCTTTGCGGCAGATCGGCAATCTGTCCGAGAACATCGGCGAGCCAGGCCTGGGGATCGACATCGTTGAGCTTGGCGGTGCCGATGAGGGTGTACATCGCCGCCGCCCGCACTCCGCCGCGATCGGAGCCGCAGAACAGCCAGGATTTTCGTCCCAAAGCGATGACCCGAAGCGCCCTCTCGACAGCGTTGTTCGTGAGGCAGATCTGGCCGTCATCGAGGAAACGGGTGAAGCCGTCCCAGCGTCTGAGCATGTAATCCATCGCCTTGGCGACAGAGGCGTGGCGCGACAGCCTGGCACGCTCCGTGCGCATCCAGTCCTCGAGATCGGCGACGAGCGGCGCGCTCGCCTCCCGGCGCACGGCAAGGCGCTGATCGGCACTCTTGCCGTTGATCTCGCGTTCGATGTCGAACAGCGCGTCGGTCCGCTTCACCGCCTCCATCGCCAGCGGCGAGATCGGCGGCGCCTGCTCGCCGCGCCTCTTGCTCGCCGCGATATCGGCAAGCTCGTAGAACTTCCTCCGACTGTGAGCCCAGCACAGGGCCTCGATCACGGCTCCCGGCGAGCGGCCCGGCACATAGAGCCGGTTGAAGCCAGCATAGGCATCGGCTTGAAGCACCCCGGCAAAGGTCTTCAGGTGCTCGACCGGGTGATTGCCCGAACGGTCGCGGGAGTATCGGAACAGCACGGCCGGCGGATCCGGACCGCCGAACGGCCTGTCGTCACGCACATAGGCCCAAGCCCGCCCGGTGACGGTCTTGCCCTTGGCCAGCACCGGGACGGGAGTGTCGTCGCCGTGCAAGCGCCGGGCCGCAAGCACGTGATCGGCGATCAGGTCATGCAGCGGTTTCAGCGCCACGGCGCAGGCCCCGACCTGATCGGCCAGCGTCGACAGGCTCAGGTCGACCCCCTCGCGCGCGTAGCGCTCGCGCTGCCGGTTCAACGGCTGGTGCTGGCCATATTTCTCGAACACGATCGTCGCCAGAAGGTTCGGACCCGCCCAACCTCGCGGCACCGCGTGGAACGGCGCCGGCGGCTGCGAGACCTTCTCGCAATCGCGGCAGGTGAACTTCTCGCGGATCGTCTGGATCACCTTCCACCGGCGCGGGATCACCTCAAGCGTCTCGGTCACGTCCTCGCCGATCTTCGACAGCCGCTCCGACCCGCAGCACGCGCACGATGTCGGTGCAGGAACCACCACCCGCTCGCGCGGCAGATGCTCGGGGAAGGGCTTGCGCGACGGCTTGCGGCGCGTGAACCCCTTGACCTGGGTGGTCTCGGCCGCGGCTTGCTCGGCCGCGAGATCGTCCTCCGTCGCGTCCGCCGTCAGCTCGTCGAGCGCAAGCTCCAGTTGGTTGAGGAGACGCACCGTGCGCTCCGAGCGCTGCCCGTAGAGCGCACGGCGCAGCTTCTCGACCATCAGCTTCAGCGAGGTGATCTGCTCCTCGGCCGCCGTTGCCCGAGCCTCCGAGGCCGCAAGCGCCGCCTCGAGAGTTTCAACGTCGCGTCGGGCCGTGACCGTCATGGCCGGGAATGAATCAGATTCGCAGCCTCACGGCAATTGCCAATCGCGCAGGGTGATTCGCCCGGCCTCAGCCCACCCGCGACGGGCGCCAAGTGCGAACCGGGTTGCGCCACTCGATCCCCTCAAGCAGGTAGGCGAGCTGCGCCGAGCTGATCGACAGTGCGCCGCCCGATGCCGACGGCCAAGTGAACCGGCCCCGCTCCAGGCGCTTGGCGTAGAGCGAGAACCCGAGACCGTCATGCCACAAAATTTTGACGAGATCGCCGCGGCGTCCGCGGAACACGTAGAGATCCCCCGCGTGGGGATCGCGGCCGAGACCCTCCTGAACCTGAAGCGCCAGCGTGTTCATGCCACGGCGCATGTCCGTCACCCCGGTCGCCAACCACACCCGCACGCTGCCCGGGACCGGGATCATCGGCGCTCCACGACCGCAAGCACCCGCGCCAGCGCAGGGGCATCCACCGTTCCGTCAACCGTCACCCGCACGCCACCGGAAAGCGCGATCTCGATCCGCCCGGCCGCCGGCGCTGCGCCGAAGTAGCCGTCCTCCGGCGGTGCATCGCCCGACGGCGTGACAATCACCGGCACGAACCCGCCGCCCCCGGCCTCGCCATCCTCCTCGCGAAACCGACGTCGCCAATCGAACACCAGATTGGCGCGCACGTCGTTGCGCTTCGCCACCGCCGTCACCGTGGCGCCGGGCGCGTAGCTCTCCGCAACGATCCGCCGCTTGTCGGCGTCGCTCCACTTCCGGGCCCGGCGGCGTTTCCCGGCCTCGGCCTCGGCACCCAAATTCGCCTGCTGTTCATTCGACATCCGCGATCGCCTCCGTCTGCTCCACGGTGGGCACCACGGTGCCCACCACCGATCGCGAACACTCGCCGATTTTCAGCTTATCGCACAGACGGTCCCCGCCGGATGCTTACGTCGGGGCTCATGGCCAAATCGATTGACCGAGATCGAGCAACCGTTCGGCAAGGTAGGAGCGGCCCCAGGTAGCCACGCGATGAGGCGACGCTGGGGGATCTCGATAGCCGCACCGCGCCTATCTGGAAGACAAAAAGGGGTGATGTAAGTGATTACGTGTCGGGCGGGAAAGGGGCTATTGCCTGCTGTTAGCCCCGAATCCTCACCTGTTGCCTGTGCGTCGGGGCTCCCGTACCGGGAACACGCATCAAGAGCAGAGGCGCTCCTGCCGAAAACTCAAGTACTCGGCCACGGAGAGCCCGTGCGGGCCTATTCGGCGGCCTGATCGAGCTCTGCGATGGCGTCGTTCCAGTGGGCGGCGGAGCGCTTCTTCATCATGGTGCGGAACTCGGCGGTGGTCTTGGGGAAGTACTCGCCGGTGCCCCAGTCCACGATGACGCCGTAACGGCGCACCATGTCGAACTCGTCCAGCTCGCCGTTGCGGTAGCGCTCGGCGACCGTGGCGCCGTCCTCCTCCAGCCAGCTGCGCCTGGCCTTGGCGATGGCGGCACGCTCGGTGCGCGTGGCTTCGACGTCGACCTCGTAGCTCGCGAGGTCGAGATCGATGACCTTGAGCACGACGCCGTAGTCCTTGCGCGCGCGCTCGATGGAGACGTAGTCGTCCTCCACGTCCCTCATCACCAGCGCGGGGTCGCGCTCGAGCGGATCGCCCAGGCCGCCGCCGCCGGCGGTCGGCCGCGAGAAGATGTCGCCGGACTCGATGGGCACGTCGGAGAAGATCGAGCCCAGCCACTCGCGCTCGTTCTTGCCCTTGCGCTGGATGTAGAGCCCGTGGGGCATGGATGGCAGCCCGCCCTTGATGCCCCAGACGATCGCGCGCTCGCGGTCGCAGATATAGGAGATGACGGTGCTCTCGGCGTCCTGAAGGGTGCTGGTCTTGACCACGCCGGCGCCGCCCCGCCACCTGCCGGGGCCGGGAGAATCCGTGTTGATCTGGTACTCGTTGGCGATGATCGGGCAGAGCCGCTCCTGGCCTTCCACCGGCTGGGTCATCAGGCCGGTGCCGAAGCAGGCGGTGGTAACGTTGCAGCCGTCCTTGCCGTTGCGCCCGCCCCAGCCGCCGGGCAGCCAGTCGTAGAACATGAAGATGTTGCGGTCCTCGGTGCGCAGATCGCGCCCGCCCGTGAGCAGATACTCCAGGTTGAAGGCGCAGGCGATGGCGCGCTCGGGCATGATGTCGGACCAGATCTCGTAGATCGAGTTCATGATCTTCTCGAAGGGCATCAGGAAGCCCGTCACCGCCACCGGCCACTTGGCGTCCACGATGGAGTTCTCGGGCGCGATCACGTTGATCGGCCGGTAGAAGCCGGAATTGAGCGGAAGATCGGGGAAGTAGGTCTTCATGCCCGCGACCACGGCCGAGAAGGTGCCGCCGAAAGCGGAGTTGTAAAGGGTGCTGATGGTCTCGTGGCTGCCGGTGAAGTCGTAGGTGACCTCGTCGCCCTCGATGGTGAGCTTCACCTTGATCGGGATCAGCCCTTCGCCGAGCGCCGGGTCGCGGTCGATGTAGTCGACGTTCTCCCAGGTGCCGTCGGGAAGCTCCGCGATGCGCTGGCGGGTGGCCAGCTCGACGTAGTCCTGCACCTCCTTGCAGCCGGTGACGACGGTGTCCTTGCCGTACTTATCGACCAGCCTGAGGAGCTCGCGCTCGGCGACGCGGGTGGCCTCGGCCTGCGCGTTCATGTCGCCGATGATCGATTCCGGATCGCGCGTGTTGGCGGCGATCATGTCGGCGAAATCCTTGCGCCACTTGCCCGCGTCGATCAGCCGGGTCGGCGTGATGCGGATGCCCTCGCGGAACATCTCCTTGGCGAGCACGTCGAAGGAGCCGGGCGTCGAGCCGCCGACATCGGACCAGTGGCCGTTGGACTGGGCGAAGGCGATGATCTCGTCGCCTACGAACACCGGGCGGATGATGCGCACATCGTTGAAGTGGGTGCCGCCGGCGTAGGGGTCGTTGGTCATGAACACGTCGCCCGGCCGCATGTCGTCCTTGAAGGTGTCGATGACCGCCTTGCAGGTGTAGTGCAGCGTGCCGACGTGGACCGCGATATCCATGTTGCCCTGGGCGATGGAATCGCCATTGGCGTCGTTGAGGGCGGAGGAGAAGTCGCGGTTGTAGATCACGAAGGAGTAGCAGGTCCGGAGGATCTGCTCCGCCATCTGATCGACGGTCGTGATGAAGGAGTTCTTCAGGACCTCGAAGGTGACCGGATCGAGCGTGATGCCAGTGCCGTTGGTGCTCATCTTCATGCCTCCGCTACGTGGATCCGAATGTTGAGCCACTCGTCCACTTCTGCGCGTACGCCGGGCGGGATGACGGTCGTCGAATCGAGCTGCTCGACGATTGCCGGCCCCTCGATGGTGACACCCGCCGGAAGCCCTTCGTGAGAGTATATCGGGGTCTCGACGGCGCCCTCAACCTCGTCGAAGTCGACCATGCGGGAGGATTCCGCCACCGCCTTGGCGCCGTTCGCCGCATGGCTCATCAGCTCGGCCTTGGGCACGGTGCCGATGGCGGTGACGCTGAGGCGGAAGAGCTCCACGGGTGTGTCGTCCCGGCGGAAGGCGTATTCGCGGTCGTGATCGGCGTGGAAGGCGGCGACCGCATCGGGAACGGACGTCAAGGGCGAGACCACAGGCACCTGAAGCGAGCGCCACTGGCCCTGGTACATCATGTCGATGCTGCGCTGCAGGACCATGTCGGCTTCGGCCACGCCCTCCTTTACCAGCCGGCTGTGCGCCTCCGCCTCCATCTCACCGAAGCGGGCTTCGATGGCAGCCGGGTCGGCCTCGGCCGCGAGCGCGAGGTAGGTCTGCGAGAGGTCGTGGCGCACGTCCACGAGCAGGCAGCCCAGAGCCGAGGTCACGCCCGGATTGGGCGGCACGATCACGGTGGGGATCGAAAGCTCCTTGGCCAGCGCCACTCCGTGCAGCGCGCCCGCGCCGCCGAAGGCGACGAGCGCGAAGTCGCGCGGATCGTAGCCCCGGCTGATGGAGATGAGCCTGACCGCATCCGCCATGTTGGCGTTGGCGACGCTGACGATGGCCTTGGCGGCCGTGACAGGGTCCATGCCGAGGGGCTCGGCGACGCCGGTGCGGACGGCGGTCTCGGACGCCGCCTTGTCGAGCTCGATCTGCCCGCCGGCAAGTGAGGTGCCGAGCCGGCCGAGCGCGAGGTTCGCGTCGGTGTTGGTGGGCGTGGTGTTGCCGCGGCCGTAACAGGCGGGTCCCGGGTCGGCGCCGGCCGACTGCGGCCCGTTGTGCAGCGAGCCCGCGTCGTCGATCCAGGCGAGCGAGCCGCCGCCCGCGCCGATGGTCAGCACCTCGATGCTGGGGAAGCGGATGGGGTAGCCGAACTCGATGTGCCAGTCCTTGGTGACGCGGGATTCGCCGCCGAAGACGAGCGACACGTCGCAGCTGGTGCCGCCCATGTCGAGGCCGATGGAGTTCTCGTAGCCGCAGAGCATGGCGATGTGGCGGCTTGCGATGGCACCGGCGGCAATCCCGGAGCCGGCGAGGCGGCCCGCGAACTGCCCGGCGGTGGCCGGCGTCATCACGCCGCCGCCGGAGTGCAGCATGAGCAGGTCGCTGGCGTAGCCGCCCTGCTGCAGCGCGTCGTTCATGCGCTTCACGTACCCGCCCACGACCGGGCTCAGGATCGCGTTCACCACCGTGGTGGAGAAGCGCTCGTGCTCGAAGATCTCGGGCAGGGTCTCGGACGACGTGGTGATCTCAACACCCGGCAGCTCCTCCTGCAGAATCTCCTTCATCCGCGCCTCGTGCTGCGGGTTGATGAAGGAGTTCATGAAGCAGACGGCGACCGCGTGAACGCCGCGCTTGCGCAGGATGCGGGCCTTCTCGCGGGCGTCCGCCTCGTCGAGCGGGGTCGCGACCCGGCCTCCGTGGTCGATGCGCTCGCGCACGGTGAGCCGGTCGCGGCGCCGGATGTAGGGCTGAGCCACGTCCTTGTAGGTGTCCCAGAGGTCCTCCTTGTTGGAGCGCCGGATCTCAATGACGTCGCGGTAGCCCTCAGTGCAGATCATCGCGGCGGGCGGCAGCCGGCGCGTGATCAGCGCGTTGGTGGCGACGGTGGTGCCGTGGGAGAAGAGGGTCACGTCCTTGAGCGACACCTCCGCCTCTTCGAGACCGCGCATCGCGCCAATCAGGGGGTCCTCGGGCGTCGAGGCCGTCTTCGCGACCCTGAGGGCGCCCGAGCCCTCGTCGAGAATGCAAATGTCGGTGAACGTGCCACCGATATCGACCGCTACCCTGAGCTTCGTCACGAAGTCCTCCCGCGCTTTGTCCGATGTCGCCGCTGTGCCGTCAGTGCCGCGGCCTCCCTGTCTCCCTTGGTCCCGGCTTCACCCCGCCGCAGACGCCTTGTTGTCGCGAAGGTCGAGCTCCGGCGGCAGGATCGTCCGCTCGTCGAGCCGCGCCGCCTCGAGCTGCGCCGGCGTGAGGTTGCGCACCTCGCCCAGGTCGGCGCCGGAGAGATCGGCGTCCGCCAGGGCCACGCCGCCGAAGTAGGCGCTCCTGAGCGACGCGCCCCGGAAGCTGGTGCCGGGGAACTCGGCGCCCACCAGCATGGCGCCTTCCAGGTTGGCCTGCTCGAAGCTGGCGCGGCCCGCCCAGGTGCCGTGCAGGTCAGCACGGGTGAGCGTCGCGTGCTCCAGGTGCGCGCGGCCGAGCCAGGCGCGCTGCAGGCTGGCCTCGACCAGGGAGGCATGCTCCATGCGCGCATCGCCGAGGGCCGCGTCGGAGAGATCGGTCCTGTCCAGCACCGCGTGCTGGAGCGTGGAGCCGGCGAGGTCGGCGCGATTCAGGTTGGCGCCCAAAAAATCGGCCTCGGAGAGATCGGCGCCCGCGAAATCGGCGCGGAAGAGGTTGGCGCCCGCGAAGCGCGCGCGCCGCAGGTCCGCACCGGGGAAGCGCACGTCCGAGAGCTCCATGCCGGAGAAGTCGGCGCGCGTACCCGCCGCACCGTCGCTTTCGAGCCAGCGCGCGTGGTCCGCACGCATCCGCGCGATGATGTCGAGCTCGGGCCTTTGGCCCGTTGCCGCGCCCCCCGCGGGGTTCAGCATGGCGCACACTCCCTCGCCCCGCGCAGCCGCCCCCCGGCGCCGCACAGGGTCCTCCCGCAATTCGAGGCTATCCAATAGCGATAGAAGGCGTTTCGATCAATGGTGAGGAATGTGCGCTGTGGCGTATTTCGACATCGTGACGCTGATCTTTGGCGGCCGGATATCGACTGCCTGATCCCCGCCGGGTGAGCAGAATGCAGCGATTAGACGCGAGATCGGAACGCTACGGGAACATCGTGACATGGATGGCCGCGGTCTGCCATCCGCCGGCAGGCGGCTTGGTCGAGCGGCGATGTCGGAGGTGGGACAACCGGTCAGCCGGTGTCGAGGTACGGCACCGCGCCGACCAGCGAGCGCATCCGCTCCGCGTGGCCGGCCCGCACCTGCGCAAGGGCCAGCGCCATCATCACCACCAGCGCCAGCCCGACACGGGTCTTCATCTTAGCGAGCCCGCGGATGTAGTGGGTCTCGAAGTTGAAGCTGTTGTCGAGGCGGCTGTTGATCCTCTCTATCGCAGAGCGCCGGTTGTAGCCGCGCCGCCAGGACGGGCTGCCCCAGGGCGTCGGGGTGAAGACGCGCCGGTCGTTCTTGTCGAGATCGATGCGCACGATGCGGCCGTACTCGCCGGGCTCCACCCCGCCCGCCCGGTGGCACGCCTTGCTGCCTGCACAGTCGAAGCCGAAGGCCGCCGCCGGGCAGCGGTATTTCAGCGTGCCGCAGAGGCCGCGCTCGGCCTCGAAGCCCTGGAAGGCCATGGCGCGGACCTCGCCGGTCTGGGGGCAGATGCAGGACACGCGGCCGCGCTCGTCGTGAACGACGACGTCGGCGCGGTTGGGGAACAGCGCCCGCGTGATCGGCTTCGTCGGATCATAGCCCGGCTCCTCCTTCTCGGCCTTCCACATCAAGCGCGTGTCGACCAGCGGCCGAATGGCCCACTTATCCCAGAGCAACTTCTTCTGGGGAGCGTTGTCGAGACCGCGGTCGGCGCTGAAGTCGTCGCAGCGCTCCACCATTTCCGGCGCTCTTGCGAACAGGTTCTCCAGCATCTTGGGGAGCATCTTGACCTCCGAGTCCGACGCCCGCGTCACCTCGAAGGCCACCGGGACCTCGTAGTGGGTGTCGGCGATCAGGTGGAGGCCGTAGCCGAACCATGATTTCACCTTCTTCCAGATCGCGCCGGTCTTGGCGTTCACCCCGCTCGTCTCATGCTTGCCCCAGTCGGCGTCGGGGTCGGAGGTCTTCCCCTTGTCCTCGGCAACCCGGCCCGTCGAGTGGCTCTCGATCGCCTTGCCGTCGTAGCCGAGATGGCGGCCGAAGTCGGGCAGCTCTTCGAAGAGCGACGCGCGCAGGCTCTCGACCATTGCGGACACCAGGCTGCACTCGTTCTCAAGCAGCACGACGCGCCGCAGGAAGCGCGAGAAGTTCCAGTGGCTGGGCACCGTCGAGCGGACCTGCGCCGGATGCGCCACCGAGCATGGTGGCTCCTTCGTACCTGCGCGAAGCTCCAACACGGGCGCGCTCTGGAAAGGCAGCGGGTCGAACCCGCAGAGTTCCAGGAGCGCCGGGTTGCGGCCCATCTCCCGCAGCAGCGACTGGATCGAGGCGTGCTGGAACACCACGCCCGCGATCAGCGCACGCCACATCGACCGCACCGGGTAGTCGTTGCGCCCGCGACCTCGCCCGGCCTCAAGCGCAGCCACGATCTCCTCGTCGGGCAGGGTGTCGAGCACCAGACGCAGGCGATCCAGGTCCGGCAGGCCTTCGACAGCCTGCCAGGAAAAGGGTAGCTTCTCCGTTGTCGCCATCACGTTCTCCCTACCAGGGCTGGTGGATGGAACGAGGGCCTCTGGCCCGATGGCGACACCTTCTATCCGATTCGGGCGGGACGACGCGACGGGGCCGGAAGTGAGCCTGGGAGCGTCGTCGGCTATGGGGTGGAAATCCTCGATCCGCCCTATCCGCCGATCTCAGGGCCGCAGATGTCTGCGAAGCCGCCGGGGTAAGAAAAATCTCGGATCAGCTGGAGCCCTTGATCACCAAGGGATGCGTGACAGCGCACACGCCTCAATGGTGGAGGGGGGAGGGGAACCATACGGTTAGACGGATGAACGGAGCGGTCACCAAGACCAGTATTGGTCGCGAATTCGCTCGGTCACGGCTTTTTGGGATTCGTCGATCTCACGGGTATCCGTTTGCTCGCGGGTCTTTTCTTCGGGTGTACTCAAGTCGGACTGTGCATCAAGAGGGTCGGGCGCTTCAGCGTCTACGAGTCTGAGAGGCGCACGAAGGTTCGGTGATTCGGTTGTAGCCATGGCGCGCAACGCTATGCCGAGGTTCCGAGGCCGGGCGTGCACGGCGGCGCGTGCACGCCCATAACCTACAATATCTGGTAGTGTGTCAGCGCGTCAACCGCGATTACTAGCGTGCAGGGGGGCGTTCGACACTCTTTGCCCGGCGGCGCTCGCCCCGGCTCAGGCCTCGTCGTCGGGGTGGGGGACTTCCCAGGAGGCGACCCAGTCGCCGGGGACGCGGAGCTCGACGCCGGCGTCGTCCTCCAGCAGCCTGCAGACGGTCATGTCGCCGGCGCCCGGGCCATAGCGCTCGCCGGCCTCGCGGAAGCGGGCGTGCGCGGCTGCGATGAGGTCGTTGCGGACGCCGGTCTCGCGCATCAGATCGGCGATCAGGTCCAGGTCCTTGAGGCAGAGTGCGATGGGGAAGGAGGGGTCGTAGTGTCCCGCGAAGACGGCGGGCACGTCGTGGTGCATGACGTAGCTGTCCGCAGCGCCGCCCTTCATCGCCTCCCACCAGACCTGCGGCTCCAGCCCTGCGACCTTGGCCGCGACCATGGCTTCTGCGATCGCCGCGGCCTGTACTTTCCAGAGCATGTTGTTGACCAGCTTGGCGACGTAGGCGTTGCCGTGCTGGCCGACGCGGCGGATTTCGCCCATGGCCTCGATCACGCCGCGCACGCGCTCGACCGCCGCGTCCTCGCCGCCGACGAACATGAGCATGTCGCCCCGGATCGCGCCGTCGACCGCCCCGGTCACGGGTGCGTCGACGGGGTGGCCGCCTTTCGCGGCGAACTCCCGGCCGAGCGCGCGCATGAGCGAGGGGCTGCTGGTGGTGAGGTCTATCCAGGTCTTGGCTTCGCAGGGGGCGGAGAAGAGGCCGTGCTCGCCGCGCGCGACCTGCTCGACTTCCTTCGGCCCGAACACCATGGTCACCACCGCGTCCACGCGGGCGAGAACGTCGGCGGGGGTGGCCGCCCACTCCGCGCCCACCTCGATCAGGGGCCGGGCGGCGTCGGCGCGGATGTCGTGCACGACCAGGGGGAAGCCCCGCCGCATGACGTTGCGGGCGGCAGGGGCGCCCATGGTGCCGAGACCGATGAATCCGACGCGCATGGATGCTGCTCCTGGTTGGTGTCGGTGCGTGTGGCTTACCCGGCGTCCGATATGCCGGCGAGGCGATGGGCGGGGACGAGCACGCGTCCTTCCATCAGCCGGCGTGCGGTGCGGGTTACCGTGAGGCGCGCGACGTGGGGCGGATCGGCCGTGGCGAGATCGACCGCCACCTCGGCGACGCCGGAGGGATGGCCGAGGCGGAGGGGATTGCCGGCATCGGGGCGGGCGGCTTCGGCGGCGAGGGTGCCGGGGATGCACGCGGCCGCGGCGAGCGCGAGCGCGGCGGTGAGCGGCAGCGCCCGGTGCGGCCGCCCCATGGAGACCGCGCGGGCCGTGAGATCGACCGAGCCCGCCGAGAGGCGCGTGCCGCTCAGGTTCGGCGCGTCGGCGGGCGGGGCGACGAAAACCACCTTGGGCACGCTCTCGGTCTCCGGAGCGAGCCCGATTGTGACGGCGCCGGCGCGGCGGATCGCCTCCAGCCGCGCGGCGAGGACGGGGTCGGTCTCGATGGTGTCGGGCGATTCGATCCCACGCAGGCCCAGGGCCTCGGCGCGGACGATGACCAGGGCGGTCGATGCGTCGATCAGCGTGGCCTCGATCTCGCCAATGCCGGGCACGTCGAACACGTCATGCGCGTGGCCTGTCGGCAGCAGGCGGCCGGTGACGGCGCCGCCCGGCTCCAGGAAGGAAAGGCCGATGGGGGCGCCCTGGCCTGCGACGCCGTCGAGCACCGTCTCGCCCTCCACCACCGCGCGACCTCCCCGGACCGCGAAGCGGGTCTCGATGGTCTGGCCCAGGTTGCAGTTGTGGAGCGTGAGGACGGTCTCGCCGTCCGCCGCCGGCACCAGCCCTTCGTCCACGGCGAAGGGGCCGACGGCCGCGGTGAGGTTGCCGCAGTTGCTGCGGTAGTCGACCAGCGCGCGGTCCACCGCCACCTGACCGAAGAGATAGTCGATGTCCACGCCGGGGCGCTCACTCGGGCTCACCACCACCACCTTGCTGAGCGAGGAGATGCCGCCGCCCATGCCGTCGAGCTGGCGGCCGTGCGGGTCCGGGCTGCCGAGGGCGGCGAGGAAGAGCGCGTCCCAGTCGGTGCGGTCTGCCGGCAGGTCGCGGCGATGGAAGAAGAGGCCCTTGCTGGTGCCGCCCCGCATGAAGACGGCGGGGAGCGCGACCTGGCTCACGATGCGATGCCCCCGGCTAAGGCCGGTTCTTGCGCGCCGCCGCGTCCAGACCGGCGATCCGGCCGAAGACGGCGCCCCGCATCACCGAGGTGGAGCCGGTGTAGGTGCGGTAGTAGAGGCCGGCGGTCTCGCCCGCGGCGTAGAGACCGGGGATGGCCTCGCCGTCGGTGTTGAGCACCTGGGCGGACGCGTTGATCTTGAGCCCGCCGAAGGTGAAGCAATTGGCGGCGATGATCGGCCAGGCACGGTAGGGCGGCCGGTCCACGGGACGCGCCCAGTTGGATTTTCGGGGCTGGAGGCCGTCGGTGCCGAGCCCGTCGAGGGCGAGGGGGGTGAAGCCGTCCTCGCTGCGACAGGCGGCGTTGTAGGCGGCCAGCGTCTGCGCGAGCCCTTCCGCATCTAAGCCGAGGTCGCTCGCGAGTGCGGCCGGGGTCTCCGCCTGCACCGGCGGCTGGTCGGTGCGCACCGACTTCTGCCAGTTGGGCACGTCGTCGAGCCTCGCGTCGGTGATGGCGAAGGCGATGCCCTCGGTCTGCGCCATCATGCGCCTGGACGCGGCCTCGTAGCTCGCGTCCACCGTCGCCGGCGCCTCGTCGACGAAGCGGCGGCCCTCGCGGTTCACCAGGATGCCGTAGGGGTAGTTGAGCACCACCGGCTCGTGCTGACCCGAGCGTGGATCGACCGGCTGGGCGTGGAAGCTGCCGTAGTCGCCGCAAGGGGCGGCACCGATCTCAAGCGCCATGCGGATGCCTTCGCCCCGGTTGTAGTAGCCGCCGCGCGCGACCGGGCGGATGAACTGGCTCTGCGGGCCGAGATAGCGGCTCAGCATCTCGGGGTTGCCCTCGAAGCCGCCGGAGGCGAGCACCACGGCGCGGGCTGGCATGCGCACGGTGCGGTTGTTGGCGCCGGTCGCCTCGACGCCGTTGACGCGGCCGGTGTCGTCCTGGATGAGGCGTCGCGCCGTCGTCCCGTAGTGGATGGCGATGCGATCGGGCACGGTCTCGGCGTGGGCCGCCAGCGCCTCCACCAGGGCGAGGCCGCCGCCTGCCGGTGCCATGCGCGTCGTGCTCTCGGTGATGAAGTAGTTGGGCAGGAAGTCGAACGCGACGCCGAAGCCGGTGAGCCAGCGGAGCGTGGGACCGGCATTGTCGGCAAGGGTCGTGATTAGCTCGGGATCGACGAAGCCGAGGCCGCGCAGGAGTCTCGGCCACTGGTCGTAGGGGCGGATGCTCTCCTGGATCACAGCGGGATCGAGGTGACCGCCGGCGTTCTCGGCAAAGCGCTCCAGGAAGTCGTCGGAGACCTCGTCGTGGCTCCGCATGCGCCAGAAGGACTCGGTGTAGCGGGTGTTGCCGCCACGCTCCTCCCTGGGCGCGCGCTCCAGCAGCGCGACACGGGCGCCGGCCTGCTGGGCGCTGACGGCGGCCGACAAGCCCGCGATGCCGCATCCCACCACGATCACGTCGTAGCCGTCGTCGTCGCCTGCCACGCCTCCGCGTCTCCCGCCTTGTCCCGCTTTGTCCCGGCGTATCCCGCCGTTTGCGGCCGGGCGCCCGGCTATCTAACGTGCGCGCGCACGCACGGCAATGCGGGGACGGGATGACGAGCGGCATCGGTGCGGCGGAGCGGCGGGTGGAGGACGAGCGCTTCCTCACCGGCCGCGGGCGCTATCTCGACGATCTCGCGCTGCCGCGCCAAACCTGGGGCTCGATGGTGCGCTCGCCCCACGCCCATGCGGAGTTGGGCACGGTCGACGCGAGTGCCGCGCTGGCGATGCCGGGAGTGCTCGCGGTCTACACCGCGGCCGACCTGGCGGAGGCCGGGATCGGCGCGATCCCCTGCGTGATGAAGCCCAAGGGCGCGGACGGCAGCGAGAGCGCGACGCCGGCCCGCCCGGTGCTCGCGGCCGGGAGGGTGCGCATGGTGGGCGACCCGGTGGCCTTCGTCGTGGCGGAGAGTGCCGAGGAGGCCCGCGCTGCGGTAGAGGCCGTCGCCGTCGAGTACTCACCGCTCTCGGCGGTGACCGATGCGGAGGCCGCGCTGCGGCCCGAGGCGCCGCTGCTGCACGACGACGCGCCCGGCAACCTCTGCGTGGACTGGGAGCTGGGCGAGCGGGCTGCGGTGGAGGAGGCGCTGGCGGCGGCGGCCCATCGCATCAGCCTGGTGACTCGCAACCAGCGGGTCATCGTCTGCCCCATGGAGCCGCGGGCGGCGCTCGGCGCCTACGATGCCGGCAGCGGCACCTACACGCTGACCGCGGGCACGCAGGGCGTCCACCTGGTGCGAAATGTCCTGGCCAAGCACGTGCTGAAGGTGCCGGCGCAGCGGCTGCGCGTGGTGACGCCGGATGTGGGCGGCGCCTTCGGGGTCAAGCTCTGGGTTTATCCCGAGTACGCGCTGGTGCTGTTCGCGGCGCGCAGGCTTGGGCGCCCGGTCAAGTGGGTGGCGGAGCGGAACGAGGCCATGGCGAGCGACCACCAGGGCCGGGATCTCAGCTCGCGGGCGACGTTCGCGCTGGACGCCGACGGGCGCTTTCTCGCGCTCGCTATCGAGAGCGTCGCCAACCTCGGCGCCTACGCCTCCAACTACGGGCCTTCCGTCTCCACCGTGGGCGGCACCCGCGCGCTGATCGGCCCCTACCGGACGCCGGCGCTGCACGTTCGCGTGCGCTCCGCCTATACCAACACGGCGCCGACGGACGCCTATCGCGGCGCGGGCCGGCCCGAGAACGTCTATCTGCTGGAGCGTCTGATCGATAAGGCCGCGCACGACTTGAGTCTCGATCCCGCCGCGATGCGCCGCCGTAACCTGGTCGCCGCCGACGCCATGCCCTACCGCACGCCGATGGGGCAGACCTACGATTCGGGCGACTTCCCCGCGATTCTGCAGAAGGCGTGCGATGCGAGCGGCTGGCGCGCGGCGCGCGGGCGCGCAGCCGGAGCGGGGGCCTACCTGCACGGCATCGGGCTCGCGTTCTACGTCGATCCCTGCGGCGCCAACCGCAATCAGTGGGTGGCGCTGCGATTCGATGCCGAAGGCGCGGCGACGCTGCTGATCGGCAGCCAGTCGACGGGGCAGGGGCACGAGACAGCCTACGCCCAGATCGTTGCCGACCATCTCGGCTTGCCCGTCGGCCACGTGCGCGTACGGCAGGGCGACACCGACCTCGTTGCCCACGGCAGCGGCTCCAGCGGCTCGCGCAGCCTCCCCTTCGGCGGCAACGCGGTGCTGCGCGCGGCGGAGGAGGCGGCGGAGAAGGGCCGCGCCGCCGCCGCCGCGCTGCTGGAGGCGCGGGAGGCGGACGTGCGCTTCGAGGGCGGGCGCTACCGCATCGCCGGCACCGACCGTTCGGCGGGCTTTGCCGAGGTGGTGCGCGCCTCGTTCGACCCGGCGCTCCGGCCGGAGGCGGAGACGCTGGGGCTCGATTGCGAGATCGACCACGTGGCCCCCGCCGTCACCTTCGCCAACGGCTGCCATGTGTGCGAGGTGGAGATCGAGCGGGCCACGGGCCTGGTGCGGATCGTGCGCTACACCGCCGTGGACGATTTCGGGCGCATCCTCAATCCGCTGCTGGCAGAGGGCCAGAACCACGGCTCCGTCACCCAGGGTATCGGGCAGGCACTCACCGAACACGCGGTCTACGACGAAGCGAGCGGGCAGCTCCTCGCCGGCTCGTTCATGGACTACACGCTGCCGCGCGCCGACGACCTGCCGCTCTTCGCAGGCCAGTTCGCCGTGGTACCGTGCCTGACCAATCCGCTCGGCGTGAAGGGCTGCGGCGAGGCCGGCTCGATCGTGGCGCCGGCGGCGGTGATGAACGCGGTGGCCGATGCGCTCCGCGACCACGGCGGCCACGACAGGGTCGAGATGCCGGCGACGCCCGAAGCGATCTGGCGCATCCTGCACGGGCAGCCGCGATCCAAGCCAAGGGAAGGAGTCGACGCAACATGACCAGCTGGCGCAATCGCAAGACCCTGATCCTCAGCCGCACCGACATGATGGGCCTGCTGGAGCCCGGCGAGTACGTCGACTGCGTCGAGACCGCGTTCCGCCGGCACGGCGAAGGGCGCTGCTACCTGGAGCCCAAGGGCCACATCGTGCTCGACAAATATCCGGGCGAGTGGGAGGTCATGCCCTCCTATATCGAGGAGCCGGCGGGGGCGGGCGTGACCGAGGCCGCGGCATGCAAGTGGGTCTCGATCCGCGAGCACAACCGGGCGAAGTTCGACCTGCCGACGGTGTTCTCGATCCTGGTTTATACCGAGCCCGAGACCGGCTTCCCATTGGCTATCGTGGACGGCAGCTACCACACCATGATGCGCACCGGGGCGTCTGCGGCAGTCTCGATCCGGTGGCTCGCGCGCGAGGATGCGTCGGTACTCGCCTTGGTGGGCGCGGGCGACGTGGGCATCGGCTCGCTCCGGACCTGCGCGAGCGAGCGCGCGTGGTCCGAGGTGCGGGTCTGGAGCCGCACCCAGGCGACGTTGGATGCCTTCATGGCGAGCGAGGCGCCGCGCCATCCGGGGCTCAACCTGGTTCCGTCGACCGACCTGGAGCGGGTCGTTCGGGGCGCTGATGCGGTGGTGACCACCACCACCGGTGCCGATCCCGTGGTGGAGGACGCATGGATTGGGGACGGCGCCCACATAGCGGCCCTGGGTTCCGACCTCGCCGGCAATCAAGAGCTGGAGAGCGCGATCGCGGCCCGCGCGCGCATCTTCGTGGATGACATCAGGCAGTGCGTGCCGGACGGCGAGATCAACGTGCCGATCGCAGACGGCGTGATCAGCGCCGACGACGTGGCCGGCGAAATCGGCGCGGTCATCTGTGGCCGGCTGGAGGGCCGGCGGGACGACACCGAGATCACGCTCTTCGATTCGACCGGGATCGCGATCCAGGATTCCGCGACCGTGCCGCTGGAGTATCAGCGCGCGGTCGAGGCCGGTGTGGGTATAGAGAAAAAGATGATCTCGACTTGATTGCGACCGGGGCGGCATACCAAGATGGCCGCGCACGTTCTCGTTGGCAGTGTCGCGGTCGATTGCCCGACCGGTCCAGCAGATTGAACCGAAAGCAAAGGGAGGAAATCATGAATCGTTTTGTTCGCCCTGCCAGGATGGCGCTCGCCGCCGGGATCCTCGCGGCCGCGGCGATCGCCGGGACGGCACAAGCGCAGGAGACCAAGCTGGCGGTGCTGTTCCTTGATTCCCAGGGGTTCTTCGGCGGCATCCAGAAGGGCATCGTCGAAGGCGCCGCCGATTCGAACGTCTCTCTGATCTCGAGCAACTCCGAAAGCGACCCGACCATCGAAGCCGAGTTCCTGGACGTGGCGATCGGTGCGGGCGTGGACGCGGTGATCATGTCGCCCGTGTCGTTCGAGGCATCGGTGCCGGCGGTCGAGCGCGTGGTCGAGGCCGGTATCCCCGTCGTCTGCTACAACACCTGTCTCTCGGACGCGGACACCGAGCGCCTGGCCGGCGGTCTCGTGACCACCAACCAGTTCGATTTCGGCAAGGGCGTCGGCGCGGTCGCGGCGGATCACATCGTCGCCTCCGGCACGACGGCTCGTGTCGGCATCCTGAACTGCGACCGCTACGAGGCCTGCCAGCAGCGCAAGGCCGGCTTCCTGGCCGCGCTCGACGAGGCGGGAGCCAGCTACGAGATCATCTCGGACCAGGAAGGCTTCATTGCCGACGCGGCCACGCAGACCGCGACCGAGATGCTGACCGCAAATCCGGATATCGACGTGATGTGGACCGCCAACGAGGGCGGCACCATCGGTGCGGTGCTCGGTGTCATGGCTGCGGGTCTCGGCGGGCAAACATCCGTCTTCGGGTCGGACATCACGCTGCAGATCGCGCAAATGCTGCAGGATGGCGACGTGCTCAAGGCGGTGATCGCACAGCAGCCGCAGGAAATGGGGCGCGGTGCCGTGCAGATTGCGCTGAAAATTCTCGCGGGCGAAGCGGTCGAAGACAAGCTGATCTACATTCCGACGCTGGTCCTCGAAGCAAGCAAGCCTCAGAGCGTTACCGACTGGATGGAAGCCCACGCGGACGGCATTCCCTGATTGTCAGGTCCAGTCAGAGTTGAGGGGCGGCCGAAAGGCCGCCCCTGCGCTTCCACCGTCGAAAGCTCTCGATCGATCGCCGAGCGGTTCGTCAGTCGCCCATGACTCTTTCCCCGATAGCGCAGGATCTGCGTCCGAAGCACTGGTGGGACGACCACCTCAACGAACTCGGACTCCTGTTTGCGCTGATTTGTCTCGTCGTCGTGTACTCACAGATCGCGCCGAATTTTCTGTCGGACCGAAACCTGGTCAACATTCTTCGCTCTGCCTCCTACGTGGGGTTGGTCGCTTTTCCCATGACGTTCGTGATCGTCGCCGGGGAAATCGACATCAGCGTGGGGCCCGCCGTCGCCTTTTTCGGTGTCGCCTTCGCGCATCTCGTCGGCACTTACGACGTGCCCATTGGCGTGTCTCTGCCGCTGGTGGTTGCCGTGGGCGCGCTCGTCGGCGGGGCTGCCGGACTGGCGCGGGTGGCCTACGGCGTGCCCACCTTCATCGCCACCCTCGCACTCTGGAGCTCGCTGCGCGGTGCGGCCCGCTGGTGGACGGACGCCTTGCCGGTGATCGTGCCCAGCAAGGAATTCCGCACGGCATTGGGCGGAGACCTGCTGGGCCTCCCCGTCGTCGCCTGGATGATGATCGCCACCTTCCTGATCTTCGCCTACCTGGCCAGGTTCAGCCGATACGGCCGGCACATTTATGCGCTCGGCGCGAACCCGGCGGCGGTTTCGGCGCTCGGAATCGATATCGCCCGGATACGAATACTCATCATGGCGACGACCGGGGCGATGGCCGCGTTCGTCGGTGTGCTGATCGACGCACGGCTCGGCTCCGGCAACGCCAACGCCGCAACGGGGATGGAATTCGACGTGATCGCCGCCGTCATCGTCGGCGGAACGCTTCTCTCCGGCGGACACGGACGCATGGTCGGCACGCTGCTCGGCGTCATCGTCATTGCGGTTCTGGCCAACGGACTGGTGCTGACCGGCGTGGACCCGGACGTCCAGCAGGTCGTGCGCGGAGTGGTCATCCTGGTCGCGGTGCTGGTCAACTCCTGGCTCGCCCGGCGGGGCGGCAGGGTGTGAGCCATGACTGCTGAACCCACAGCACCGCTCCTGCAGATGCGCAATGTCGGGATGCATTTCGGCGCGGTCGAAGCGCTGAAAGACATCGATCTCGAGCTTCACGAAGGCGAAGTGCTCGGCCTCATGGGGGATAACGGGGCGGGCAAGTCCACGATCGTGAAGATCATCGCCGGGAACCTGAGCCCGAGCAGCGGAGAGCTCCTCGTCGATGGCGAGCTCAAGGCCTTCTCGAACCCGTCCGATGCGAGGAGCAACGGCATCGAGGTCGTCTACCAGGACCTTGCGCTCTGCAACAACCTCAGCGCCGCCGAGAACGTGTTTCTCGGGCGCGAGATCGTCAGACGGCTCGGATCGCTCCCGGTCGCGGTGGATTTCCGCGCCATGCGCAAGCGGGCCGGCGAGCTGTTCCAGGAGCTGGAATCCGACACACGTGCCAGCCAGATCGTGAACAGCATGTCAGGCGGGCAACGCCAGGCCGTCGCCATTGCCCGCACCCGGCTCAACGATTCAAGGGCCGTGCTGATGGACGAGCCGACGGCGGCGATCAGCGTGCGCCAGGTGGAGCAGGTGCTGAAGCTGATCAGGCGCCTGCGCGATCAGGGCGTGTCGATTCTCCTCGTCTCGCACCGGATGCCGGACGTGTTCGCCGTCGCGGACCGGGTCGTCGTGCTCCGCCGGGGCGTCAAGGTGGCCGACAGGCCGACGAGCGAGACCTCGCCCGAAGAAGTCACCGGCCTGATCACCGGCGCCATCGAGAGAGTTTGACGAAGCAGCGGCGGCGACGATCGGCCGAACCAGGGCATCAAAGCGCTGAAGACGCCGCCATCCCGACCAGGAAACTTTCCACTTCGGCTCTGGCGCGTTCAACATCGCCGGAACCGATCGCGTCTGCGATCTTCGACAATCGGTCGTGGAAATGCTTGCGGACGAGGTTGGCCACCGGCGCCTGGTCGGTCCCGCCATCGAACTTGTTGGCGCGGCGGGCGGCGACAATCTGGTCGAAGGTCCAGCACAGGAAATCGTTGCCGGCCTCCACATAGTAGAGGCGCGAGAAGCCGTAGATGTCCTCCTTGAACTGGAGCCAGGTGCGCGCGGTCAGAATCCGCTCCAGCGCAGCGTCGAGGGCCGCGCAGAACTCGGACGACGGCGATCCGGCGGCGCGGGCGGCGACCGACGGCTCGATCAGGAGCCGGGCCTCCAAGGTCTCGTGGAAGCTGTGGGACCGCTCAGGCGACATTTGGACCGCAGCGTCCACCAACTCGATGATCTGGGGGGCGCGGTCGGAGAGGTAGGTGCCGCTCCCGATCTTCCGCTCGACCAGCCCTTCCTTCTGCAGCATGAGGAGCGCATCGCGCACCTGCGTGCGCGAGGCCCCTTTCATCTCGGCGAGCTTGCGTTCGTTCGGAAGCCTCTGGCCGGGTATGACGTCGCCTGACCGCAGGAGATCCCGAATTTCGCGATACACGCGGTCCGCCACGCCAACTGAACTCGACACATCTGTTCCTTTCGGATTGGTCGTCCAATCTTGCAAGGCCAACCCCTGCGCTAGGAGCTGCGTTGCACTCACCGAAGGGCGAACAACGGGTTTGACAAATGGTTGAGCACTTGCGTCAATTGGTCAACCGCTTTCCGTACCGAGAGTTTTCGATCGACCGCTGCCTGCCGGGCAGGCACTCAGACGACATGGAGGAAGCCATGAACACTTTGGGGAGAGGAACCTTTCTCAGAGCGGCCGCGCTGGTCACTGCGTCTTCAATGGCGCTGGCGCTCAGTGCCACGGCCGCGTTGGCCGAGTTTTCGTGGGACCAGCAATCGGGACAATCGATCACGGTGATGATGCCGGAGCATCCCGTCACGGACGGGGTGCGCGTGGTGCTCGACCAGTTCGAGGCCGACACCGGCATCGACGTCAACCTGCAGACGATGGCCGAAGACCTCTACTTCGACCGGATGGAAGTGGCGCTGCGGGGCTCCGGCGATACTTCGCAGATGGACGTCTACTTCCTGCCAATGGATTCGACCGCCTACACACAACACACGAACGGCCTCGTCCATTCGCTGCAGGGCTTCATCGACAATTCCGATCTGACCGCACCCGACTACAATCTCGACGACATCCCGGCGGGCTTCCTCGATTCGACTTTGTATGAGGTCGACGGCAATTGGGAATATCACGGCATCCCAGCGTCGTTCGAGACCTACATCCTTTTCGCCAACATGGATCACGTGAACGAGTATCTCGACGGCCAGGTGCCGGCGACGATGGAGGCGCTGATCGCGGCGGCGCGCGAAGTGAAGGAGGAAAGCGGCGGCGCGGTGGCAGGGGCCGTCCTGCGCGGCGTCCGCTCGGACACCCTGATCGATACGATCACGGGCTTCGTCAACAACTCGGTCGGCGCGGCGGACCGCTCGGCGCCCCACAACGTCTGGTTCGACGGCGACTGGTCGAAGCCGAAGATGAACGATCCCGACATTGTGCGGGGGCTCAGCAACTACGCCGAGCTGATGAAGGCCGGACCCATCAACATCCAGGCGATGGACTGGCCCGAAGCCTCGCAGTTCTTCATGGCCGGCGGCGCCGCGTTCTTCATCGACGCGAGCCTCTTCGCGCCCGGCTTCGAGAACCCGGATGAGAGCCTGATCGCCGGCAAGATCGGGTATTCCGTCATTCCGATCGACAACGACGAGGGCCAGCCCTACTCGGCCCATTGGCAGTGGGGCTTCGGCATTGCGCAGAATGCTGCGGCTCCCGAGGCCGGCTGGCTCTTCATCCAGTACATGTCGAACGTCGATAACGCGACTGCCATCGGCAAGCTCCACGGCGGCGCCCCGCGCCTCTCGACGTGGGCGGATGCCGAGTATGCGTCGAGCTTCCCGCAGGCCTATGTCGACGCAGTGGCGGCAGCGATGCCGAACTCGCAGACGTCGGTGGTGCAGCGCGCGGGCTGGAGCGAGTTCGCGCTCCGCATCGTGGACGTGATCCAGGACATCTACGGCGGCGCAGACCCGGCCGAGGCCGGTGCCGCGGCTCAAGCCGACTTCGAGAAGATGCTCGCCAACTGACCTTTCTTGGCCCCGGATAGCGGTTCTTTGCTATCCGGGGCATCTTCCGACAGAATTCATCCTGCTTTCCGGTTTGGAGAGCACCATGACTTCTGTGCTCAGATCCATCGGCAACGCATCTGCCCTCTGGTTCATCCTCCCTTGCTTGTTCGTGCTCGCGTTCACCTCGCTCTACCCCGTCGGGTTCGGGCTGGTGGTATCGTTCACCAACTGGAACTGGGGTAACCAGTTCGATTTCGTCGGCGCGGCGAATTATTCGGGGCTTCTGGCCGACGCCGAATTCTGGACCGTAATCAAGAACACCATCGTGTTCGCGACGTGCGCGACGGCCATCGAAGTCGCGCTCGGGTTCTACCTCGCGGTGCAGGTCGACAAGCTCGCGATCCGCACCGACCTCATCCGCGCCCTCATCATGCTGCCGCTGATGGTCTCCGGCATCGTCGTCGCCCTGATGTCGAAGGTCATGTTCGACCCCTTCCTCGGCATCATCAACCATCTGATCGGTCTGCTCGGCTTCGGGCCGTCCGCCTTCTACGGCGCCGCCGACACGGCGATGCCCTCCATCATCGGGGTCGACGTCTGGTGGCAGACCGCCTTCGTCTTCATCATCATGCTTGCGGGACTGCGCGGCCTGCCCACCGACCCGGTCGAGGCCGCCCGCGTCGAGGGTGCGAGCGAATTCACCATCTTCTGGCGCATCAAGTTCCCGATGCTGCGCTCGCTCATGATCACGGTCGTCATCATCCGCGCCATCGATACACTGAAGGTCTTCGACATCGTCTTCGGCACGACCGGCGGCGGGCCGGCACTGGCCACGGAGGTCGTGCAGACCTTCGTCTACCGAACCGCCTACAGCTATCAGCAGATCGGCAAGGCCATGACGGCGATGGTCCTGTTTTCGCTCCTCATCCTCGTCATATCTCTGGCTTTGCAAAGGCTGCAGCGGCGCGGGGAGCACGACGCGTGAGCGCGCTGGCCATCGTGGCGCGGCAGGGCGGTCTCGGCGCCCGCGTCTCCAACGCCTGGGCCTACGTCTTCACCGGGGCCATGATCGTGCTCAGCCTGTTCCCGGTCTACTGGGTGCTCACCTACTCGCTCAAATCCAAGCGCGACAGCCTCATAACCCCGCCGCTCTGGCTCTTCGATCCGACGGCGGACCACTACATCAAGCTCTGGGGCCACGAGACGTTCAAGTACGCGTTCCTCAACTCCGTCATCGTCACGATCATCGGCCTGGCCCTGTCGCTCGCCATCGCGATACCGACCGCCTACGCCATCGTCCGGATGAAGGTCAGGGGGCGGAACCTTGTCGGCGTCTGGCTGATACTGGCCTACATGCTGCCCGAGTTCCTGTTCGTCATTCCGATGTTCTCCCTCTACCAGTGGACCGGGCTCTACGACACGCACGTGGGCCTCGCGCTGATGTACCAGGTCCATGTCCTGCCGCTCTCGATCTGGTTGCTGAGCTCGTTCTTCCGCGAGATCAATCCGGCCATCGACGAGGCCGCCCGAATCGAAGGCGCATCGCACTGGCAGATCCTGATCAGGATCTACGTCCCCTGTACCCTGCCGGGAATCGCTGCTACCGCGGTGCTGAACGCCATCTGGATCTGGAACGAGCTCGCCATCGCACTCGGCCTGACCTTCTCCAAGGCACAGACGATCACTCTCGGCGTGACCAGCTTCCGCGGCTATGCGGCGTTCGATTGGGGCGCCATGACCGCCGCATCGATCGTCGCCATCGTTCCGATGCTGCTGTTCGCCATCGTCGCGCAGAAGCACATCGTCAAGGGGCTGACCCTTGGCGCAGTCAAGGGCTGAACCATGCCGTTCAAGGAATCCGATATCGCGCAGTTCAACACGGTATTCGGACGCAGCCTTCTGCCCGAAGTCGAGAACTTCGTGCGTCCGAAGATGCTGGTGGTCACGATGGAGGATCTCTGGCCGCTCTTTCGAGGCTCTCTGCCATCGGACGCTACGCCCTACATGGTGCGATCCATGGAACGCACCGCGCTCGAGGCCAATCTGACGACGCTCGGCGACGTAGCCTCGATCGTCGGCCTCGGCGGCGGCCAGGCCATCGACGCCGCCAAATATTTCGCTTGGCGACTGAACCTGCCGCTCTTCCAGTTTCCGACGTCGCTGTCTGTCGACGCGGTCTTCGGGCATCGGGCGGGCGTGCGGGAGAGCGGCGTCGTCAAGTATGTGGGTTGGGCAGTGCCGGGGACGGTCTACATCGACCTCGGCATCATCGAGTCCGCGCCGCGCGCGCTCAACATCGGCGGCGTCGGCGACATATTCTGCTTCATCACCGGCGTGATGGACTGGCGTTATGCCCAGGTCCGTGGCAGGTGCGAGCCGCGCTGGCCCTACGACGAAAGCCTCGCGGCCATCTCGCTAGCGAAGGCCGAAGCCGCGCTGGCCGAGCTGGACGAGATCAGGACCCTTTCCCCACGCGGCATCCGGCTCATGGTCGACGCCTTGAGGTGGGGCGGCGCCTCATACCACGGTGCGGGCTGGAATCCGCGTCACATCGAGGGGGTCGAGCACTACATCTTCTATGCACTCGAAGCGGGAACCGGGAAGACGTTCCTGCACGGCCAGGCGGTCTGCCTCGGCCTCGTTCTCGGCGCGATGATGCACGGTCAGCGGCTGGAGGAACTGCTCGGCGCGGTGAGCCATTTAGGGGTCGATATCCGGCCCGCCGCCATGGACGTGACCTGGTCCGATGTCTTCGACGCCATGCGCGGGCTGAAGGCCTTCGTCCAGCGCGAGGGGCTGGCGTACGGGATCGCCAACGACTTCCACGTGACGGAAGAGTTTCTCAATGCGGCCAGAGACAGGATCGAGAGTGCCTATTCCGCATGAACTCGCGACCGCACGCGCTGGCCGCCGCAATGGAGGAAACGCGGGGCGCGCTGTCGCCGGCGTGAGGTCCCTGACTGGAAGCGCCGCGGTCGAAGCAGGGGCGAACATCTCGATGTCTCCCTGCCGGGGGGCCGCCGGATGAGAGACATACGGTTTCGCCATGTCTCGAAGAGCTACGGCGATGTCGAGGTCATCTCCGGCCTGAACCTGCACGTTCACGAAGGCGAGTTCATGGTGCTGGTCGGCCCTTCGGGCTGCGCCAAGTCCACCACGCTGCGCATGATCGCGGGGCTCGAGTCGGTCACTGCGGGCGACCTGATGATCGGGGGGCAACGCGCGAACGATTTGTCGCCCGGCGAGCGGAACATCTCGATGGTCTTCCAGTCCTACGCCCTCTTCCCGAACATGTCGGTGCGGGAGAATCTCTCCTTCGGCCTCAAGGTCAGGAAGACCGACCCGGCAACCGTCAAGTCGGAAGTCGCCCGGGTCGCCGACACCCTGGGCCTGGGCGAGCTGCTCGACCGCAAGCCCCGCCAGCTCTCCGGCGGCCAGGCCCAGCGTGTCGCTCTCGGGCGCGCCATGATCCGCAGACCGGACGCGTTTCTCTTCGACGAGCCGCTGTCGAACCTTGACGCCGAGCTGAGGGTTCAGATGCGGGGAGAAATCTCCGAGATGCAGCGCCAGTTGCAGACGACGACGGTCTACGTCACCCATGACCAGGTGGAAGCGATGACGATGGGTGATCGAATCGCGGTGATGAACAAGGGGAAAATCATGCAGGTCGGCGTGCCGACCGAGCTCTATGAACGGCCCGCGAATACCTTCGTCGCGGGCTTCATCGGCAGTCCCAAGATGAACCTGTTCGACGCGAAGGACCTCCTGGGCGAGGCCGCAGCGACGGCCGATCCACTGAAGGGGCGCGTTCGTCGAGGGACGCTCGGCATCCGGCCCGAGCATCTCCTGATCGGACCGGCGGAAGGCGCGGTCGGGATCGGCAAGGCGCGGGTCGACAGGATCGAGGATCTCGGACACGAGGCGCTGCTGCACCTCAGCAATGCCCGCGGCTCGCATCTGACCGTCCGAACCAGCGGCGACATTCGCGGCACGGTCAGCGCGGGCGAGACGCTGTCGCTCGCGCTCCGCCCCGACAGGCTGCACGCCTTCGACAGCGCGACGGGAGAACGGCTGGCATGACGGACGACCCTTTCGCCCGATGGAACCTAACGCCGGTCATCAACGCGTCCGGCACGATGACGGGCATAGGCGCATCGCGCGTTCCCGACGAAGTGCGCGCAACGGTCGATCGCATCCTCGCGTCGTTCGTCGACATGGACCAGCTGCAGTCTCGGGCCGGCGCGATCATCGCGCGCGTGACCGGGGCGGAGGCGGGGTGCGTCGCCTCGTGCACGGCAGCCGCAATGACGCAGGCGGTTGCCGCATGCTTGACGGGCGCGAACCTGGCGAGGATCGAAGCGCTCCCGGCGGTGATCGGCGAGCGGCGGGTGCTTCTGCCCATGGGGCACATGGTGAACTACGGTGCGCCGGTGGATCAGGCGGTCCGCCTCGCCGGGGCCGAGGTCGTTCCCTTGGGCACCGCCGCCGCCTGCGAGACCTGGCACCTGGCCGACGCTTTGGCGGAGGGTGCGGCCGCCGCCCTGTACGTCGTCTCGCACCACACCGTGCGCGAGAACGAGCTGCCCATGGACGTCTTCATCGAGCTTTGCCGCGAGCACGACGTGCCGGTGATCGTCGACATGGCCTCGGAGTACGATCTGACCGGACCCATCGCCCTCGGCGCGTCCGCCGCAATCTACTCCGGCCACAAGTTCCTGTCGGGCGTGACGAGCGGCATCGTCGCGGGAACGTCCGATCTGATCCGCGCGACCTATCTTCAGCATCGGGGCATCGGGCGCACCATGAAGGCCGGCAAGGAGAGCGTCGTCGGCGCCATGGCGGCGCTGGAGATGTGGGAGAAACGGGATCACGAAGCCGCCCGGCGCGCCGAAGAGGCACGCGTCGCCCTCTGGCTGCGCGAGCTTGCGGACATCCCCGGCATTTCCGTGGCACCCCACGCCGATTGGACCGGAAACCCGATCACGCGAGTCCAAGTCACGATCACGCCAGAGAGCGCTGGCTTCCACGCGTGGAAGCTGGCCGAGCGGCTTGCCGCCCGAACGCCCCGGATCGTGGTGCGCGACGACCTGATCGAGCGGCAGGAAATCTACCTCGACCCCTGCAACCTGACGGACGAAGAGGCCGCCGTTGTCGCCGCCGCAATTCGGGAAGAGGCGGAGCGCTTCGGGGCACGGGGAGACGGATGCCGCGCGAGCTGGAGCGACGTCAAGCGCGCACGCGAGGCTGCGATCTTGGCCTGGTCGGGGGATCGCGATGCTTCTTGACGGCAAGCGCATTCTGATCACCGGGGCCGCGCGCGGCATCGGCCTCGCCGTCGCCGGGCAGTGCCTTGCCGAAGGTGCCTGCGTGTTGCTTACGGATGTGGATGCCGAGGCCCTGACAGAGACGGCGGGTGGGCTGAGTGCTCACGGAGACAGCCTGCGCCCCGTCGTCCTCGATGTGTCCGACCGCGCCAGCATCGCGGCCGCACTCTCGCGGATCGAAGACTGGGCCGGCCTCGACGGAATTGTGAACAACGCCGCGATGCTGGACATCAGCCATGCCGCCGACGTCCCCGAGGATCGCTGGTCGCGCGTGCTCGACGTCAACCTCACCGGTGCGCTCCGCGTCACGCAGGCGGCGTTGCCCCTGCTTCGCCGATCAACGTCGCCCGCAATCGTCAACACGCTCTCGACGCAGGCGTTCTTCGGCGTTCCCCAATCGGCCGCCTATGCGACCGCCAAGGGTGGCCTGCTCATGCTGACCCGCTCCATGGCGGTCGACCTCGGCTCGGAAGGCATCCGCGTCAACGCCGTCGCGCCCGGCTTCATCGACACGCGCATGGCCTTGATGGAAGACGGCAGGCACGAGCACGAGCTCGAAGACTTTCGCAGCCATTATATCGAGGCCGGGCGTATTCCCCTGCGCCGCCCGGGCAAACCGGACGATTGCGCCGGTGCCTTCGTCTTCCTCCTGTCCAATCTCAGCCTCTACATCACCGGCCAGGCGATCTGCGTCGACGGCGGCCTGAGCGCGACCTACTGATGAGACTCCGACCTTGCCTCACGACCATGTCGGTGAATCAGGGCCTCATCGACGGCCTTGAGTGGGGCACGAGCTATCGCGGAGTGGGCTGGTGCCCGTGCCACATCCAGGGCACCGGCCATGTCCGTTGGCTCGTTCGCGATTTGCAGGCATTGAGGTAGGACCGCACCGTCTTCGCCCTGGAGGTCGGAGGGATGGATCACGAGCGGTCTCATGACTGGCTCTCGCGTGTTGACGCGTTGACGGCGGCGCAGCGCAAGGCGGTCGCAGCGGCGCTGTCGGACCCGCCGGCGCGCACGACTCTTGACGGTCGTGCGCCGGTGCCAGCCTAACTGTCAGGTGATTATCGTCTCAGAACACATCGTCGTTTGCGGGGTTGTTGACCAGCGTGCTCACTGGGTGGAAGGACATGGCGTCCGCGGGGTAGGGGGCGAGGCGGACTGTCTCGCCCGCGAGCCAGGGGTCGTAGGCGTCCGCCGGCAGGATTACGGGCATGCGGGGGTGTATCGGGGCGAGCGTGGCGTTGGCCTCGGTGGTGAGGATGGTGCAGGTCTCCAGCACGTCGCCCGGTTCCAGTTCGGACAGCTTGCCGGTGAGCGTGAGGCCATCGGGCACCCGCCAGCTCTCCCACAGGCCGGCGAAGACGAAGCCTGTGCCGTCCTTCATTCCGATCAGGTAGGGCTGCTTGGCCTTGCCCTCGCGCTTCCACTCGTAGAAGCCGTCGGCCGGGATCAGGCAGCGGCGCGCCTTGAAGGCGGCGCGGAACGAGGGTTTTTGATGCGCGGTCTCGGAGCGCGCGTTGATCAGCTTGTAGCCGATATTCGGTTCCTTGGCCCACGCGGGGATCAGCCCCCAGCGCAGCATGGAGAGCCGTCGGCCGCCGTCGGCCAGGCGCGCCACGGCGATATTCTGCGTCGGCGCCACGTTGTAGCGCGGCCGCAGATTCAGGGCCGGGCCGATCAGGCCGAGCAGCTCGTGAAGCTCCCGCCACGAGAGGCGCTGGGTGAATCGTCCGCACATGGTGGCAGGCCGGCCGGAGCGCCGCCTACCAGGCGGTCCAGCCGAGGTCGATCATGAGGTGAGCGCCGTGTACCGCATCCGCCTCCGACGAAACCAGATAAGCCACGGCGCCAGAGACGTCGTCGGCCTCCATCCAGTAGCGGCCGGTCGGCGCGATGGCTTCCATGCGCTCGATCTTGCCGGGCTGGGCGCGGATCGCCGCGTTCATGTCGGTTCTCGTGGCGCCGGGCCCCACCGCGTTGACGTTGATGCCGTGCGGCCCGAGCTCCAGGGCGAGCGCCTTGGTCAGCAGCATCTGGCCGCCCTTCGACGCGCAATAGGCGGCGCCGGCGCTGGAGCCGACGACGCCGAGCGTGGACGTGATGTTGACGATCTTGCCCGCGCCCTTCGCCTTCATCACCGGCGCCACCGCCTTGGCCATGAAGAAGCTGCCCTTGAGGTTGATGTCGATCTGAGCGTCCCAGAGTTCCTCGGTGGTCTCCTCCATGGGCTGCGGGTGATAGACGCCGGCGTTGTTGATGAGGATGTCGATGGTGCCGAAGGCGTCGGCCACCTCCGCAGACAGCCGCTCGCAGTCGACGACCCTGGAAACGTCCGCCTGGAACGGCGCGGCGCGGCCGCCGGCGTCCGCGATCTCCTGCGCCACGGCTTCGGCCTTGTCGCGGGCGGTGTGTGCGACCACCGCGATCTGGGCGCAATCCTGTGCCAGGCGGCGCGCGATGCTTGCGCCGATCCCGCGCGAGCCGCCAGTGACGATCGCGACCTTGTCCTCAAGCCTCATGCCCTGCCTCCCGTCGTTGGCGGCGGGCACGATAGCATGGGCGGTGCGCGGACTCTCCGACCGAGCCTCTCCAACTCTCGTCATGCCCGGCCCCCGGATCAAGTCCGGGGGTGATCCGGGCATCTCTCTCAGCTGGATTCACCGAACTCGGGGCAAACACGTGGATGGCCGCAACAAGTGCGGCCATGACGTGTTGAGGGGCGTCGGGTAGACGGACGGACGCTTCTCAAGCGGGGCTAGCCCGAGAGCACGACGCCCCAGGGGAGCACCTGGTTGCCGGAGACGAGGCTCGCGCCGAGGATGCGAGTGGGCTTCAGCAGGTGGGTGGGGTCGTCGTCGCTCGGCTCGAAGCGCACCGTGCCTTCGCCCCAGACGGTCTCGGTGATCTCGGTCTCCGCCGGCAGCTGCACCACCTGCCGCTTCACCGCGTCCGCGCGGTCCGCCTCCGGCAGCGCTTTCACGAAGAGGCGGGGGAAGGTCTTGAGCGGCTCGAACGCCCGGCCGGTGGGCTGCATGTCGATCTCGATCACGCGCCGGCCCAGGCGCTCGGTGAAGCCCCAGATCCGGTTCGAATCCACGTGCAGCTCCATGGAGGCGAGCTTCATGCGGAAGCCCCAGAGCTCGCGGGTGCCCGCGCAGACCTGGTCGGTGCTGGTGAAGGCATGCACCCAGTGCCCGCCGATCTCGCCCCCGTAGAGCACCTGGGCGATCACGGCGCTGTCGTAGTAGGGGCGCGTCGGAACCGTGCTCTCGAAGTGCATGACGGTGATCTGCACGACGTTGGTGGCAAGTTCCAGCGGCGCCGGCACCCGCGGTCGGAGCGCCGCCTCGTCCACCTCGCAGAAGATGCTGAGGGTGCGGAAGCGATGCTTCCACGGCGGCAAGGGGTAGGGCAGGAGCCCGGTGTCGAGCTGCTTCTCGTCCATGGTGCACTCGTCGGGGTTTGTCGCTCGGGAACGGAGCCGGATACACGCTCAGGAAGGTCGAATCAAATCCCACCAGGTTCCTTGCCGGCGACAACGCATTTGGGCTCGGACCGCGCCCGCCCGGAGACCTGCGTCCATGTCTTTGCTTGAACCAGACAGCCTCCGGCGGTAAGCCAGTCACGAGCACGGCACAGGGAGGGCCCGACGATGGCAATGGACGTGAGAGTGGTGACCCCGATCACGACTTGGGGGTTTCGCGACAAGTCCGAGTTTCTCGCTCTGGAGCGGCCGGGTCTCGCGATCAGCCATATCGAGATCGAGACCGGGCCGGCCTCGATCGAGTGCGAGTATGACGAGGCACTCGCCGTCCCCGGCACGATCGCGAAGATCGTCGAGGCCGAGCGCGAAGGCTGCGACGCGGTGGTGATCGACTGCATGGGCGACCCGGGCATTCTGCCGGGACGCGAATGCGTGTCGATCCCCGTGGTGGGACCGTGCGAGGCGGCGATGCACGTGGCCTCGATGCTGGGGCACACTTTCAGCGTCGTCACCGTGCTCAAGCGCCTGCGTCCGCAGTTCGAGCATCAGGCGCAGCTCTACGGTGTGCGTGGGAAGCTCGCTTCGGTGCGCGCAGTCTCAATCCCGGTTCTCGAGCTGGAGCAGGACCTGGAACGGACCAAGGAAGCCCTCGTCGAAGAGGCGGTCCGAGCGGTCGAGGACGACGGCGCCGATGCGATCATCTTCGGCTGCACCGGCATGCTGGGGTGCGCAGAGGCCGTGCGCCAGGGGCTGCTTGCCCGGGGCTACGACGTCCCCGTGGTCGACCCGATCCCGTGGGCGATCAAGACAGCCGCGAGCCTGGTGGACGCCGGGCTGAGCCACAGCAAGATCACTTACGAGCAGCCTCCGTCCAAGCCTGTGGTCGGCTACGAGCCGCTGCCGGCAGCCGGCCTCGCCCGCGACGCGGCGGAGTAGCACTACCGACGCGATTGAGTGTTAGGGGAGGTTCAGGGCCGCCCGGTTCTCGCTCATGCTGGCTGTGATGCGGTGGGCGACCTCCAGCGAGCGCACGCCGTCGGCGCCGGTCACCGCCGGCACGCCGCCCGTTCTGACAGCCTGCGCGAACGATTCGATCTCGCGCTGAAGTGCGTCGCCCTGATCGAAGCGCAGGTGTTCCAGCTCCACACCGTCAGGCCCCGTCAGCGGTGCGTCGCCGTCTTTCCTGCGCGCGATTCTGACGCTGCGCTCGCCGTGATCGACCTTGATGTACATGTCGGGCTGAAAGATGCGGAGCGTGCGCTCGGTCTTGAGGCTGACCCGGCTCGCGGTGACGTTGGCGACGCAGCCGTTGGTGAACTTCAGCCGGGCGTTGGCGATGTCCTCGCTGCTGGAGAACACCGGGGTGCCCACGGCGTCGATGTCGGCGACAGGCGCGTCCACCAGGGCCAGGACGATGTCGATATCGTGGATCATCAGGTCGAGGACCACGCTCACGTCGGTGCCGCGCTCCGAGAACGGCCCGACGCGGATCGATTCGATGTAGAGCGGGCGGGTGATGCGCGGGGCGACGGCGCGGAAGGTGTCGGAGAAGCGCTCGATCAGCCCGACCTGCAGCACCAGCCCCTTGGCCTCGGCCAAGGCCGTAAGCTCCTGGGCGGTGGCCACGGTCTCGGTGAAAGGTTTCTCCACCAGCACGTGGATGCCGGCGTCGAGGAAGTCTTTCACAACCGCGTAGTGCGCGGCCGCCGGAACGGCGACGGAGGCGGCGTCCACCCGGCCGATCAGCGCGCGGTGGTCGGCCACGGCATCGGCGCCGAGCGGGTCAGCGACGGCGGCGGCCCGGTCAGTGTCGACGTCGGCGACCGCGACCAGGCGGGCATCGTCGAGCGCCGCCATCTTCTGGGCGTGGTAGCGGCCGAAGTGGCCCGCGCCGACCACGCCGAGCTTGAGCGCGCCGGCGGTCTCCTCCTCCCCCGTCGCCGTGTCTGGCGCCACGGTCGCCTCAGGCCGCCTCGTCGACGAAAAGCTCGGCGAGCTCGAAGCGGTCCTGGGTCATGTAGGCGAGGCCCTTGGTGCTGATGCGGTAGTAGGGGATGGTGACGAGGGAGACGAATTCGAGGTTCATCTGCGGCGTTTCGAGCTCGCACCCCATGTCACGCCACGCGCCTATCAGCTTGTATTGGCGCTCGAAAAGCTCGTCGAAGGGGAGGTCGGAGGCGAGCCCGTTTAGCGGTGTCGGCAGCGATGCCTCGACCGTGCCGTTGCGGAGCGCGATGAAGCCGCCGTCCATCTTGACGGTCTCGTTGGCGGCTGCCGCCATGTCCTCGTCCGAGGCGCCGACCAGGACGATGTTCTGGTTGAAGACGTTGGCGGTGGTGCCGATGCAGCCTTCCTTGATCCCGAAACCCTTGACGAAGGCGACGCCGACTTCGCCGGTGCCCATGATCCGGTCGATCATGCAGATCTTGTTGATGCCGTTCTCGGGGTCCGCGTCGACAAAGCCATCGACCACGCGCAGCGTCTCGACCGACCCCGGCGTCTCCAGGGAGCCGTCCCGCGTGTTGATGCACTGGACCTTCACCGTATCGCCGGCTCCCGCCGGTGCCTCGATGCGGAAGTCCTCCGGCTTGAGCACGCGGTCGATGTTCATGGTGCCGTAGAGCCAGTCGGGGTAGTCCGGGTTCTGCAGTTGGTTGACGAGCTCGCCGCCTTCGACCCAGACCTTGCCGTTGGCCATGACGCGGTCGATCTCGAAGCCTTCGAGGGTATCGACGAACACGATATCGGCGAAGCGCCCCGCCGCGATCATGCCCATGTCGTGGTTCACCCGGTAGAACTCAGCCGGCTGGATGGTGGACATCTGGATCGCGGTCATCGGGTCCATGCCGTTCTGCACGGCGACGCGGATGGCGTTGTCCATCTGGCCCCGCTCCAGCATCCAGTCCGGCGTGATCACGTCGGTGCAGAGCTGGTAGGCGCGGGCGTGGTAGCCTTCCTCGGTAATCACTGGAAGACACGCTTCTATGTCTTTGCACGCACTGCCTTCTCTGATCACGATCCAGATGCCGAGCTCGGCCTGACGGCGGGTCTCCGAGGCATTGACGATCTCGTGGTTGTGCATGATCCCGGAGGCGACCCAGGCGTTGGTGATCTTCTCGTCGGTCATGCCCGCCGAGTGCCCCTGGATCACCTTGCCCATGTCGAGCGCCTCTTCCATGAGGCTGAGCAGCGCCCGGTCGCGCTGGTTCTGATAGAGCATCAGCTCGGGGCTGATCTCCTCGATGCCCTTGGTCTCGGGCCAGGCGAGCGAGTCGCGCAGGTCGTCGATGCTGGGCGCATTGGGCGAGGCGGGGAAGCCGATGCCGCGGTTCTGGGTGTAGCACATGGTGGGGGTGACGAAGATCGGCTTGACCGGCGTCGCCAGCAGCTCGTCGAGGAAGAAGCGCGAGGCGCGCATGCCGTTGACGATGGCGTGGCCGTAGAAGCCGTCCACGATCGTCGTGGAGCCGTGCAGCAGACGGCAGGCCGCGAAGACGGTCGAATTGGCGTAGGTGTGCCACTGATGGCAGTGGGGGTCGATCAGGCCGGGAACCAAAAAGCGCCCCTCGGCATCGATGACCTCGGTGTCGTCGCCGACTGCATATGCGACGTCGCCGACGGCCGCGATCCGCTCTCCCTTGATGGCGATGCCTTCAGCCTTGATGGTGCCGGTGTGGACGTTGACCACGCGGCCGCCTGTGATGACCGTGTCGGCGGGCTCGTAGCCCATGGCCACGTCGATCAACGCTTCCCGTTGCAGCTCCATCCTCTCCCCCTTTGCCACACTTTCGGGGCGGCACCGTAGTCGCACTTGAGAGGCCCTTCAAGCCGAGGTCCCGGCTTGCCGCCAGGGCAGGGGCCTTTGCCGCCGCAAGGGATAGACAGCGGGCCACTGCGGCGCTAATGTGACAATGACTTGCAATCGCATGGTCTTGACCGTGAACGGATTGGCTGAACCGACGGCATCCGGAGGGGCGGCGCGCGTGCCGGGGAACGGTTCGTCGCGGTGGCTGGTGCTCGAAGCCATCCACCACGCCTACGACGCGGCGCCGGTGGTCAAGGGCGTCGATTTGGTGGTCGGACCCGGCGAGATCATGTGCCTGCTGGGCCCGTCGGGATGCGGCAAGACCACCCTGCTCAGGATCGCCGCCGGCCTTGAGCGCCCGCGCGCCGGCCGCGTTCTGATCGACGGTGAGGAGGTCGCCGGCCCGCACCGCTTCGTCGCACCGGAGAAGCGCCGCATCGGCCTGATGTTCCAGGACTACGCGCTCTTCCCGCACGTGCGCGCCATCGACAACGTGGGCTTCGGGCTGACGGCCGTGCCAAGGGCGGAGCGTCGGCGCGTTGCGTTCGCGATGCTGGAGCGGCTCGACCTCGCGGACCTCGCCGACGCCTATCCGCACGAGCTCTCGGGCGGGGAGCAACAGCGCGTGGCGCTCGCCCGTGCGCTCGCGCCCGCGCCGCGGGCAATGCTGCTGGACGAGCCGTTCTCCGGTCTGGACGAGCGCCTGCGGGAACAGGTCCGCGACGACACGCTGGGCTTCCTCCACGAGGCCGGGGTGCCGATCGTGCTGGTCACCCACGATGCGGGCGAAGCGCTGCAGATGGCAGACCAGATCGCCCTGATGCGGGAGGGCGAGCTGGTCCAGGTGGGTAGCCCGGACCAGCTCTGCCGAAAGCCGGCGAGCCCGTTCGTCGTGCGTTTCTTCGGCGCGCTCCCGGCCTTCGACGGCCGAGTCAGCGGGCGCGCGGTGGAGACGCCAATCGGGCGCGCGCCGACGGCCTGCGGCGAGGGCTGCAAGGTGCGGGTCTACGTCAGGCCCGAGGCCGTGGAGCTGGTAAACGGCGCTGCGTCAGGCGCCGACGGGTTACCGTCCGCCCGCGTTCTGGACAGCCGGCCGATGGGCTCGACCAGCCATTTGAAGCTCGCGATCGACGGTCACGCGGCGCCGCTGACGCTCAATGTCGCCGACGACGGCGCGCCTGGCGTCGACGATGTCGTCCGCATTCGGCTTGACCCACGCCGCACTTTTGTGTTCCCTGCGACACAGGACCTGTAGGCGACAAGGCTGCGGGACCGGTAACGTGCGGCGGATGAAGCGCTCGCGACCGGGCGTCGCGCCGCCACCGCCGTGGTGAAACTGGAGCCGTGTCATGGGCATCTCGATTTGGCAAATCCTTCTGATCGTCCTGGTGATCGTGCTGTTGTTCGGCGCCGGCAAGCTGCCGCGCCTGATGGGCGACTTCGCCAAGGGCATCAAGAGCTTCAAGACCGGTATGCGGGAAGGCGAGGCGCCTCCGCCGCCGGCACAGAGCGCGGCCGCTCCCGCTGAGGCTCCGCAGGAGCCCAAGGTGATCGAGGGCGATGCCGCAACCATCGAAGCCAGCGCCGTCAAGAAGGACGAAGCCGCCAAGAGCTAGACGCCAGACGCCGAGCGGCTGAACAGAAACAGGGAGATCACCCGCTACCGCAGCGGGCGAAGCAATGTTCGACATCGGTTGGCAAGAGATCATCATCCTGATGCTGATCGCCCTGATCGTCGTCGGGCCGAAGGATCTGCCGCGAATCGTCAAGACCGCAGGCCAGTGGATGGGCAAGGCGCGCGGCTATGCCCGCGACTTCCAGAGGACCATCGAGGAGGCCGCGGACGCGACCGAGATCGATGCGGTCAAGAAGGAGATCGACGAGGCCAACCGCGAGCTCGCCACCGCGCGGAGGGATGTGGCCGAGGGCGCGGACGCGATGCAGCGCGATGTCAACGAGGGCACGGAATCAGTGAACAAGATGTTCAGCGAGAATGCTATGGAGCCGGCCGAGGCCGCGGCGGCCAAGCCCAACGGCGGAGAGCCGCCGAGCGGTCAGGCGGCCGCGGCCGACGGCGGCCAGGCCGAGACGGCTGCGGCGTCTGCGGCCGATAGCGAGCCCGCCACGGCACAAGCGGCACCTGCGGCGGAGGCTCAAGGCAACGGCGCGGACGAACCGCCCCCGCGCGGCGCGAGCGCGTAGGCGCCGGGCAGATCAGGGGGATGCTGCCGCGGCTCCTGCACGGCGCGTCGGCGCCGCACAGACCCGACTCCGGGGCGTCCAGCCGGGTCACTCGTTTTCACATATTGCGGGGCGCCGCCCCGAGAGGCGGTTAGGCGGTGGTCGACAGTATCGAACAATCGCGCGCGCCGCTGATCGACCATCTGATCGAGCTCCGGCGCCGTCTCGCCTTCGCGGCCATCGGGCTCGTCATCGCATTTCTGGGCTGCTGGTACGTGGCCTCGGACATTTTCGCCTTCCTGGTCGAGCCGTTGCGCGACGTGCTGGCCGACGGAGGATACGATACCAACCTCATTTACACGCACCTGCTCGAGGCCTTCTTCACCGAGCTGAAGATCGCCTTCTGGGGCGCCTTCTTCGTCTCCTTCCCGCTGATCGCGACGCAGTTCTGGATGTTCGTGGCGCCGGGGCTCTACAAGCACGAGAAGAAGGCCGTCCTGCCCTTCCTGTTCGTGACGCCGGTCCTGTTCTTCTCGGGCGGCGGATTGGTCTACTACTTCATCTTCCCGCAGGCGTTCAATTTCTTCATCTCATTCCAGGAAGGAAGCACCGACGATCGCCTCGGCCTCGAGCTGCTGCCAAGAATTGGCGAGTACCTCTCGCTGGTGATGAAGCTGATCTTCGCGTTCGGCATCGCCTTCCAGCTCCCGGTGATGCTGACACTGATGGGCCGCGCCGGCTTGGCGACCTCGGCCGGTCTCAAACGCAAGCGGAAGTACGCCATCGTCACCGTGTTCATCGCGGCGGCGATCCTCACCCCGCCCGATTTGTTCAGCCAGATCGGTCTCGGCATCCCGCTGATCGCGCTCTACGAGATCTCGATCATTTCGGTCGGCTTCGTCGAGAAGAAGCGCCGCAAGAAGCAGGAAGAAGAAGAGGCGATGTACGCGGAGATGGACGAGCTGCTCGCCGAATACGAGGACAGCGAAGAGACCGACTTCAACTACGGGCGTTAGGCACCGGCCCACATAGCCGAGGCCGCCGGCCCTCCCCGCCATTCGAATAAGTTATTGCCTTTACATAAAAGTCACTCTTCGATCAGGGGAGCGTTGAGACTATGCTCGCGCCATCGTCCGGGCGCCGCTATTGCGATTCGGCGGCATGCGGCGAGGGGAGGGCACCCGTATGAACGCGACAGTTCCGTACCCAACCGGCTTAGGCCATCTGTTCCGATCGCGGAGGCCCGGGCAGGCCGAGCGACGCGCACGAGCGGCGGATTGTGGTCGCCGAACCGGAACGATATTTCCATTGAAGACGCTCTTGGCGTCGCTGGCCGTTTGCGCCTTGCTGGGGGCGAGCGCGGCCCAAGCCGGCTCCCTTGCTCCTGGCCCGCGCGTCGTCGCCGAATATGACCGGAACTTTATTGAGCGCACCGGCGCACAGACGCTAGAAGAGCTGTTGGATACCGGAATCATCCGCTACTTCCTTACGGGGGGGCAGGCGCTGCTCGTCCTGGTCGACGCCAGGCCCTACTCCACAACCGGCGGTGATCTGGATCCCCTGCCCCTCTCGGCTGTCGAGCGCATCGAGATTCTCGGTGGCGACAGCCTGGGCACTCTCGGCGCTGGCACGCTGCGCGGCGCGCTCAATGTCGTGCTCAGGAAGGACCTGGACGGCTTCGAGACGCGCGTGCTCTCGCGTATGCCGAGCAGGGACGGCGGCGACGGCCAGCAGGGCAGCGTCTTCTGGGGCGGCGCGGTAGGCGAGGGACGCTTGACCCTGGGTGCGGACATCAGCAACCGCCAGGAAATCCCCGGCAGGAGCCGGGTGCACAGCAGATCCGAATGGGTCCCGGGCGGTACGTTTAGCCAGGCGAAGAACGTCAGCGTCAGCGGCAACACCGTATTCGTCGTCCAGTTGGATGAAGACCGCAACAGGCAACTGGACGAGAACGGTATGCCTTTACCCACAAGGTCGGTCGCGCTGGGGGACTGCGACCCGGTGCATGGCTACACCGGTCCGCTCATCAATCCGCCCGGGATCACAACGGACGATCTGGGCTGCGGTTTCGCCTATGGCGACATCTGGTGGGACACCAGCAGCCGCGAGCAGCAGACCGCCATCGTCGTGCTGGACCATCCCCTGGGCGACGATGCCGAACTGCATCTGGACGCGAACTTCACGCAATACGAGACGGGCTTTCAATATGCGCCGTCGGTCGATGTATTCTCCTTCACTCCACCTAACACGGACAGCAACAACAACGGTCAACCGGACTTGGTGGACGCGATCAATGCTGCAGCTGCGTCGGCCGGCTCGGACTTTCAGGCGGACGAAGGCGACTATTTCTCGGTGGGGCACCGCTTGGTGGGCCACGGCAACCGGTTCTGGACGACCGAAGGCGAGGAATACGACATCTCCCTGGGCGTCGAGGGCCGCCTGACGGAGGGTATGGGCTACGATGCGCGCTTCGACGCCTATCGGTGGGACAGTTTTCTGACCGGCGACAATCTGGTGCGTGCCACAACGATAAGAGAGAAAATTAAGGCGGGAGAATACGATCTTGTAAACCCGTTCTCCGACGACCCGGTGCATCTGGAAGCCATAAAGGACAGCAGAGTGACCGAGGAGGAGGATTCAGGCTCACAGTCCCTTTCGGCGCGGCTGGCGCTCGAGGGATCCGGCTTCTCGATCGGCAACCGCGATGCGGCATGGACGACAGGGATCGAGCTGGGCACGGTCGAGTCCCATCAACTCCTTCGATTTCGCGACCGTCACGACGTGACTCACCCAGTGACTGACGTGCTTGGGTCGGGCGGGGTAAGCTACGCCGGCGAGCGCACGTACGTTGCGGCGTTTGGGGAAGCGTTGCTTCCGGTGGCCGACAGGCTCGACTTCAGAGTCGCGGGACGCGGCTCCGAACTCGACGATGTGGGCGGGCTGGGGTCCTGGCGCCTTGGGGCCGAATACCGGAAAGCGTTCGGTCACGCAGTGATGAGAGTGGTGGATTCAACGATTGAGTGTTCGCTTCCAGTCCTTGCGGAGGGGCCGCAACCAGACGTCCTTTTTCGGCTGGGCTCGCTTCGTATGCCTGTCATGGCGTCCTCTTCCCTGGGTGGTGCCGACCCGCGTCCAGCCCGAGGCCTTGTAGACGGCGCCGGTGTAGCGCGGGGTCTCGACGAAGGTCTCGATGAGCACGGGCGTGGTGTTGTAGCGCTCGGTCCAGTCGGCGGGCAGGCGCCGACGCACGATGGCAAGGATGTGCGAGCCGAGGTTGGGGATCTCGATCCACGGCAGGATCAGGAAGCGCGGATTGTCGACCACCAGCGGCAGGTTCTTCTCGCGCAGCTCGGGCGTCCATCCGATGAAGTCGTCGCGCGGGGCGAGCTTCCAGGCGGCGGTGGAGAAGCCGAGCATGGCCAGCGGCCAGCCGTTCCGATCATGGACGGCGTAGCGCATCTGGGCGCCGACCAGGGGCTTGTATCCGAGATAGTGATAGCGGGCGACGAACTCGTTCCAGAGCTTCCCTTCGCGGGTGTTGCGCACGACGGTGCGGAAGTCGAGGGGCCGAACCTCGTCGAGGGCGGTCGGCGCGGGGAACAGCGGCGGCTCGGTGTCGGGTCCGAAGACGATGGGCTTGGGCCGGCCCTGTTTGCCCCTCGGCGGCGGCAGCTCGATCACGCCGTCGCGGTGCATGGCGAGCATGGTCACCTTGGCCATCATGTCCTTGAGGCCGCCGTCGGGCTTGAGCCAGCGGGTACGCCGGCAGAACTCCCTCGCCAGGTTGGCGCGGGTCGGCGGCGGATCGGCGGCGATCAGGGCGCGCAGCAGCGCCATCTCGTCGGCGGTGAAGTCGCGCCCGTAATAGCGGCACTCGACGACGCCGGTCATTCCGGCGTCATGAACTCGCGCCTGCGCTCCTCGGTCATCGTCCAGGGCAGCCACGGCGACAGGTCGTCCGGTGGCTGGCCACCGTTCTCCGCGCAGGCTTCGAGCCACGCCTCCAGCCAGCGCAGGACGACGATGCCGTTCATCGAGAGCGTGCCGAAGACCGAGTACATCGTCGACGTGAGGTCGGCGCCGTCCTCGCTGTCCGAACCGAAGCATAACCGGCGCCCGATAACGGCCTTCCGGAACTCGCGCTCCGGGAGGTTGTTGTCCATGGGGACCTGGGGATTGTCGACGAAGACGCTCAGCCCCTCGCGATGCTTGAGCAGCGAGCGCAGCGCCTTGCCCTGGCGCGCCTTGTCCGGCAGCCCGGCCAGCTCCGCTTTGCCCTGTACGAACAGATCCTCGACGGCCTTCTTCAGCGGGGCATGTGCCGCGTCGAACGCCGGTGACTGGCGTTCGAGAGCGAGAGCGGGATCGTAATGCTTCAGCCGCTCCTTGTTCAGTCGGAAGACCGACGCGAACCGCTCGATCCATCCCTCGCACCATTGCCTCAGCTTCACCTGGCCGGCGGCGCACTCGATGAAGTCGCGCCTCTGGTGGATCCAGCACCAGCACAGGATCACCTTGCCGTCGAGCTCGCGCGCCATCTTCACGTAGGCGACGTAGCGGTCGCAGACCAGGAACACCGTGCCCTTGACCGAACCGAACAGCTTCATCGCGGCCTCGGCGCTGCGCGAGGGGTCGATGCGGTAATAGACGGCATCCTTGCCGACCGAGATCCACAACCACGCGCGCCGCGAACCGCCGGTCTCGCCCAGCGCCTGGATGCGCCAGCCGGTCTCGTCTCCGTGGCGCACCGCCATCCCGTTCTGGTGGGCGAGGATCGCCTCGGCGAGCGGCGCGAACAGCGGCAGGAAGCGGCGCACGCTGCTCGCCATCGTCCCCGGCGCGATCGGCAGTCCCTGGTCCGCCATCCATGCCGCAACCCGGCGCAGGGGCCTGTGGCAGGCGAAGCGCTCGTAGAGGATGCGCGCCCAGACGCTGACCCCGTAGGGCGTCCTGGGGAACAGCCGAGCCGGCGGGGGCGCGATCGCCTCCAGCGCCGAGGACGCGCACTCGCAGCTCCGGCGGTAGCGCGGGCGCACGATCCTGCGGATATGGGCCTTGACCGCGATCTCGATGACCGACGAGGCATTCTCGCCGTTGGCGATATAGGGCTTGCCGCAGCACGAGCAGATCAGCGCGTCCGGCGGCGGCTCCCGCCGTTCCTCCTTCTCCTTGAGCGCGGGCCGCGGGGTGCGGCCGTGGCCGGGCGCGCCGCGCTGCTGGCCGCGCTTGCGCTCCGAGCGCGGCTTGTCCTGCTTCTCGCTCTTGCCCCCGAAGACGGCCTTCGACAGGACCGCCCTGGACGAGCGGAGTTGGACGATCCGGCCTTCCAGGCTCGCGGTCAGAGCCCGAAGCGCCTTTATCTTCTTGCCCAGTGCAGCGTTCGTCTCGCGCAGCCGGGCGATCTTCTTGTCCTGCCGGCCGTTCGCCTTGCGCTGCCGGGCGATCTCCTCGTGCAGCGATTCGATAGTCCTGTTCCGAGCGCGCACTACCTTGAAGATCGCGGACAGCAGGGGACGCTCGGCAAGCTCGGCCTCCAGCTTCTCGTTCTTGATGGCCGCCGTCCTCACGGCCACGTTCAGATGGAAGATGCGGTTCTCCAGCACCTGGATGCGGTCCCTCTGGTCGCAGAAGGCGGCCAGACACTGGCGCAAAAAACCGACCTCGGCGGTCATCTTGCGGGCAGTCTTCTTGAGGTCCGGCAACGGTTCCAACTGGCGGCGCAGCCGACGGGCCTCCCGGTTCAGCCGACGGGTCTCCCGGCTGAGCGTGCCGACTTCGCCGCGCAACGCCCTGATCGTGTCCTTCTGCTTGCGTGCGCGTTCCAGCGCCTTGCGAAGCTGGGCGCTCGCTCTGCCAGCCGGCGAAGGCTTTGCCGCTCGTTTCAACCGGCGACGGAGCGCCTCGACCTTCCTGCGCAGCGCCGCGATCTCGTCGTTCTGCCCCTGCGACCGCTCCAGCGCCTTGTTCAGCCGGGCGTTCTCCCGGGTCAGGGTATCGACTTCCCCGCGCAGTTCCTCGATCGCGGCGTCGCCGGGCTTCGGCGTCTTCAAGGCTTCGCGAAGTTCGAAGACTTCCATGCGCAGCGACACGATCGTGCTGCGCTTGCGCGTATCGACACCGGATTCCGAAAGCAGCTTCTCCAGCCGCGCTGCTTCCGACTGGTGGAACAGCGCGTCCTTGGCCGCGCGCCGGACCTCCTTCACCTCCTCGTTGGCCGCCTTGAGCTTGTTCCGGTTCTTGTCGAGTTGTGTGTTCAGTTGGCCCGCTCGGGAACGGGCAGTCCTCTCCGCCACAAGCAACTCTGCGACGCGCGCTTCCGCTGCGTCCGCCCGAGCCCGCTCCGTCTCCGCTCGCGCCTGCGCCTGCTCGTACAGAGACCGCCAGTCGCGCGGCTCCGGCGTCGCCATGGGCGGCGACCAGAGCCCGCCGTCCGCCTCGGTCAGCGTCGGGATCGCCCCGAAATCCTCGTCGCGCATCGCCATGCGCGCGACGATATCGAATCGTCGTTGGCGTTACCAGTGTCTTGTTGAGGGTGCCGAAAATGACCTCAGCCCATTCCATCACTGCGTCGGCACCACCCAGGGAAGAGGACGCTATGACAGGCATACGAAGCGAGCCCAGCCGAAAAAGGACGTCTGGTTGCGGCCCCTCCGCAAGGACTGGAAGCGAACACTCAATCGTTGAATCCACCACTCTCATCACTGCGTGACCGAACGCTTTCGAATACCGGGCAACCGACATCGTCACTCTGCGGGGCTCCTGGAGCACGGGAGAGTCATCGCCCTCGATGGCGCATCTCTACAGCACCGAGGTGCAGGGCCATCCCTACGTTCTGTGCGATCCGGGCTCCGGTCCTCCGCCCCGCACCTGTCCGGCGCCGAACCCCCGGCAGGTGACTCAGGAACTCTCCGGCAATCCCAACCTCGATCCGGTGAAGGGAGAAAGGCTCGCCTTCGGCGCCGAGGCGCGACAGGGGCCGTTCTTCGTGGGCGGGGAATGGTACCGGCAGTCCACCTCTGACGGGGTGGGGCTAAACACCGCCACCTGGGCCATTCTGAATCTGCCTGAGTGTGCGGAAGGTGCTAGGGAGAACTGCATCGAGCGGCAAGGCGGCGGCGACATCACGCTCCACCGGGGCTTCGAGAACGTCGCCGAGTCCCAGATCTCGGGCATCAATACACGCTTCGGTGCGGGCTTCAGGACGAATTGGGGCGTTGTCGGCATGCGCGGGGCCTGGCGGTACGTCGTTGACGCCGAACGGCGCTACGCGGGCGTAGAGAGCCGGTATGTGATCGCCCGGAATGCCTTCCGCGTCGGGTTCCTGGTGAAGCGCGGAAACGTGAGCGCCATCTGGACCGCCAATTACCGCTCGGGATTCGAGAACCAGACGGAAACCGGGGAATTCGAGTCCTGGACCGGCCACGACGTGGTGGTGGACTGGGCCGATCCGCTGGGGTTCGAAGGTGCGCGGTTCTCGGCCGGCGTGTTCAATCTCACAGACACGCCGCTTACGACCGACACCGCCAACCCCAACAGCACGGACGGACCCACGGCAGCCGGCTGGGGGCGCACCTTCTTCCTCACCTTCAACATGACGTTCTGAGAGGGAAGGGCGCCGGACCGTCTCCCTGAACGCTTCGACGGCGCGGTGAGGGCCGCGGGTTAGTCTCCCCCTCCGCCGTTGATGGAGGGCACGACCTCCATGGGCTCTGCCGCCACTGGCTCGGCCTCCGGCGGCCGGGCCTCCGCGCCGACGGCTTCGCCCGCTTGCGCCTGTGCCGCCTGCTGTTGGCGGTTGCGATAGAGGGCCATGAAATCGATCGGTGCGAGCAGGAGCGGCGGGAAGCCGCCGTCGCGGGTGACATCTGCGACGATGCGCCGCGCGAAGGGGAAGAGCAGTCGCGGGCACTCGATCAGCAACGCCGGCTGCATCGCATCCTGGGGAATGCCGATGAAGGTGAAGACCCCGGCGTAGCTGAGCTCCACCAGGAAGACGGGCTTCCCCTCGTGACGAGAGTCGGCCGTGATCTGGAGGACCACCTCGAACTCGGTCTCGCTCTGCCTGCGCGCCTCGACCTGCACGTTGACCGTGATCTGCGGCGAGCGATCCGCCTCGGCGGGCCGGTTATGCCCGGAAGGATTCTCGAACGAGAGGTCCTTCACGTATTGGGTCTGTATCCCGAGCTGCGGCCGGACCTCCTGCGCGCCTTGGGTGTTGCCTGCGGCCCCGGCGCCGGCCGGCGCGGGTGCGGGGGATCCTGTACCGGTCTCGTCAGCCGTCATCGCTCTCCTCCTTGGGGGCGCACATGAGGGGGCCCGGGTTCGGGTGTCTCGTCGAGCACCGTGTATTCGCCGTCGATGACCCGCCCGCTCTCGGCACCCGGCGCCGGGCCGGCATCGGAGTCGCCATAGCGGGCCTGAGGCGCGAAGCGGGCCAGCAGGCGGCGCAGGAGACTACGGCGAAGCGGCGGCAGCAACAACAGGGTCCCAAGCGCGTCGGTGAAGAAACCGGGCGTCAGCAGCAGGACCGCCGCCAGCGCCAGCGCCGCGCCCTCGGCCATCTCGGCCACCGGAATCCGGTTCGCCGCGAGCTGCTGGCGCGCCCGCGCCAGGGTCTGCAGACCCTGCCAGCGCAAGATCACGCCGCCGGCCACGGCGGTGCCGACGATCAGCCCGATCGTCGGCCACGTTCCTATGACGCTCCCGACTTCGAGGAAGATGAACACCTCGCCGACGGGAATCGCCAACAAAAGCAGTAGGAGGGGCATGAAGGCGGTGTGCTCCGTGCTTGCGCTCGCGCGGCGCTCTACCTATCTTGCACTATGTCGGCTCCCCGCGCCGGGCTTCGGCGGGACCGTCGCTCGCGCCGGGGTTGCTGGCGAGCGCCGCTGACGGGGGTCCGGGATTCGGTGGCCGTATTCGGCAGCCATTGTGCGACGGAACGCCGCCAGCCCACAAGGTTCGGGACATGTCCGACGGATTTCAGTTCTACGACATCATTTTCTTCGCGCTGATCGCGATCTTTATCATCCTGCGGCTGCGCGGAGTTCTCGGGCGGCGGACCGGCCAGCACCGCCAGCGCCACCCCGATCGATTCGCCCGTACCGAGCAGCCTCCCGAGGAAGGCCAGGGCCAGGGGCCGAGCCAGGGCCCAGGCGAAGTCGTCAAGCTGCCGGATCGCACCCGGCCCACGCACGAGGCGCCCCAGGACGTGGCGCCGGAAGACGTGGCGCACGAGCCCGCCGCGCCGCGACCGATGCGGGCGGCGAGACACGAGGCCGCGCCTGAGCAGGACGATGCGATCGGCGGCCTCAGGGCCGGCCTGGAGCAGATCGGACAGGCGGACCACGAGTTCTCGCCCAAGCGCTTCGTTCAAGGTGCGCAGGCGGCCTTCGAGATGGTGGTCGACTCCTTCGCCAAGGGGGACACGGCGACGCTCCGGCCCCTGCTCGGCGACGATGTCTACGACGAGTTCGCGGCGGCCATTCGCGAGCGCATGGCCGAGGGGCACATTCAGGAGACCACCATCGTGGCCCTCGACGCCGCCGAGATCATCAGCGCCGAGATGCGCTCAAGCACCGCGCGGGTGACGGTGAAGTTCGTGAGCCAGCAGATCAACGTGGTGCGCGACAAGGAGGGCGAGGAGATCGGCGGCGATCCCAGCCTGATCGAGCGGGTCACCGATATCTGGACCTTCGCCCGCAACACCCGCTCGTCCGATCCCAACTGGGCGCTGATCGAGACCAGCATCCCCAATTGAGGGCCGTGCTCCGGCGCTGGCCGTGGGTGCTGGCCGCCGTCGTGATCCTCATGCAAGGCTGTGCTCCCGGACCCGAAAAGGCTGAGCCAGACCGGCTGGTGCTACGCGCCGTCTCGTACCATGACCTGCCGGGCTGGGAAGCCGACGACCAGAGTGCGGCGCTGCAGGCGTTTCAGCGCTCATGCGCCGCTCTGGAGGAGCGCGCCGACGACGAGCCGCTGGATATCGCAGCGCTGGGAGGGCGCATGGGCGACTGGCGGGAGATCTGCGCGGCCACTGCCGGGCTGGAGGGCGCAGACCAGGCCCGCGACATCTTCGAATCGCACTTCACCCCCTACGAGGCGCGGAACGGCGCGGAGGCCGCGGGCCTCTTCACCGGCTACTTCGAGCCCGAGCTGCGCGGCGCTACACGGGCCGGCGGGCGCTACGGCGTGCCGCTCTACGGCCGTCCGCACGATCTGGTCACGGTCGATCTCGGCCTTTTCCGGCCCGCGCTCGCCGGCGAGCGGGTCGCCGGGCGGGTGGCGGACGGCGCGCTGGAGCCCTATGCGACGCGGGCCGAGATCGACGGCGGCGCGCTGGCGGCGCAGGGGCTGGAGCTCGTCTGGGTGGACGACCCTGTCGACGCGTTCTTTCTGCACATCCAGGGCTCCGGCCGGGTCGTGTTCGAGGACGGCACGACCCGCCGCCTCGCCTATGCCGCCACCAACGGGCACAACTACTTCGCGATCGGCCGGCGGCTGGTCGATCTCGGCGCGCTCAGCCGCGAGGACGTGACGATGCCGGCGATTCGGGACTGGCTGGCGAAGAACCCGGAGCGGGCGTCCGAGGTCATGCACGAGAACGCGTCCTACGTCTTCTTCCGCTGGCTCGAGGAGGAGCAGGCGACGGAAGGCCCGGTCGGCGCCCAAGGCGTGGCGCTCACCGCCGGGCGCTCGCTCGCGGTCGATCGGCGCTTCGTGCCGATGACAGTGCCGATCTGGCTGGAAAGCGCGGCACCCGATCCCGACCCCGCGAAGGGAGACCGACTAATCCGGCGTCTCATGGTGGCGCAGGATACGGGCGGTGCGATTCGTGGCCCGGTGCGGGGCGACGTGTTCTGGGGCACCGGAGCCGAGGCCGGCGCGGTTGCCGGCCGCATGAAGCACGAAGGCCGCTACTGGCTGCTTCTGCCCCGCGGTCTCGACGTGAGCGCGCACCTCGACTAGTCTCTCGGTCCGTTTTCCCAAGTTGTAGAGCCGTCCATGCCCGCAACGCCTCGCCGGGTCGGCCTCTTCGTGACGTGCCTCGTCGACCTGTTCCGGCCGACCGTGGGCTTCGCCGCGGCGAAGCTGCTGGAGCGCGCGGGCTGCGAGGTGGAGGTGCCGGCCGCGCAGGTCTGCTGCGGCCAGCCCGCCTACAACTCCGGCGACAGCGCCGATACGAGGGCCATCGCGCGTGACGTGATCGCCGCCTTCGAGCCCTTCGATGCGACCGTGGCGCCGTCGGGCTCCTGCGCCGGCATGATCAAGCGCCACTACCCGCCTCTCTTCGCCGGCGATCCTCACTGGGAGCCGCGCGCCCAGCGCCTTGCCGCGCGTACATTCGAGCTGGTCTCGTTTCTCACCGATGAGTGCGGCGTCGACTCCGTTGACGCGCGCCACCCGGGCACCGTCACCTACCACGATTCCTGTTCGAGCCTGCGCGAGCTCGGGGTCCGGGCCCAGCCGCGGCGCCTGCTCAAGAGTGTCGACGGGCTGGAGCTGACCGAGCTCTCGGCGCCCGACGTCTGTTGCGGCTTCGGCGGCACCTTCTGCGTCAAGTACCCCGACATCTCGGGCCGCATGGTGGCCGACAAGGCGAAGGACATCGCCGCCACCGGCGCCGGCACGGTGCTCGCCGGAGACATGGGCTGCCTGCTCAACATCGCGGGCCGGCTGAGCCGCGAGGGCTCGGGCGTGAAGGCGCGCCACGTCGCCGAGGTGCTCGCGGGCATGGCCGACCGCCCGGCCATCGGCCAGCCGGCGCGGGGCCGTTAGGGTCGCGCAAGAGCGTCGGGCCATGGACGCCACCAGCCGCACCTTTGTCGCCAACGCGCGCGCCGGGCTGCAGGACGCCGATCTGCAAACCTCGCTCGCGCGCTTTCAGGGCGGCTTTCAGGTCAAGCGGGTGGAGGCAGCCAAGCGCCTGCCCGAGTTCGAGGCGCTACGCGATGAGGCGCGCGCCATCAAGGATCACACTCTGGCGCATCTCGATCACTACCTGGAGCGCTACGAAGCGCAGGTGACGGCGGCGGGCGGGACAGTGCATTGGTGCCAGACGCCCGAGGATGCACGCCAGGTCATCCTTTCGCTCTGCCAGGAGGCCGATGCCAAGACGGTGACCAAGAGCAAGTCCATGATTGCCGAGGAGATGGAGCTCAACCCCTTCCTCGAAGAGCATGGCATCGAGCCGGTGGAGACCGACCTCGGCGAATACGTGGTGCAGCTCGCCGACGAACGGCCGAGCCACATCATCGCGCCGGCGGTGCACAAGACCCGGGATCAGGTTGCCGACCTCTTTCACGAGAAGCACACGCCGCTCGGCCGCACCCGCCGGCTCGAGCGCGTCGAAGAGCTGGTGGAGGAGGCGCGCGAGGTGTTGCGCCCGCGCTATCTCGCCGCCGATGTCGGCATTACCGGCGCGAACTTCCTGATCGCGGAGACAGGGTCGTCGGCCATCGTTACCAACGAGGGCAACGGCGACCTGACCCAGATTCTGCCGCGCATGCACATCGTGATCGCGACGCTGGAGAAGGTGGTGCCGACCCTGGAAGACGCCACCACGATCATGCGCGTGCTCGCACGCTCGGCGACGGGGCAGGAGTTCTCCACCTACACCACCGTCTCGACCGGCCCGCGCCGGCCGGACGATGCCGACGGGCCCGAGGCTTATCACGTGGTGCTGCTCGACAACGGCCGTTCGCGGATGCTGGGCTCCGAGTTTCGGGAGGTGCTGCGCTGCATCAAGTGCGGGGCCTGCATGAACCACTGCCCGGTGTACGGCACTGTGGGCGGCCACGCCTACGGCTGGGTCTATCCGGGGCCGGTCGGCGCGGTGCTGACGCCGAACCTGATCGGTCTGGAAGAGGCGCGCCACCTGCCCAACGCATCGAGCTTCTGCGGCCGCTGCGAGGAGGTCTGCCCCATGCGCATCCCGCTGCCGGGGCTGATGCGCAAGCTGAGGGAGCAGGAGTTCGAGCGGCGGCTGAACCCGGCGGCCGTCCGCACCGGGATCGGCGTCTGGGCCTGGCTCGTCCGGCGGCCGGCGCTCTACCGTTGCCTCACCGGCCTCGGCATGCGCGTGCTGGGAGTGCTCGGCCGGCGGCGCGGGCGCTTCACGCGGCTGCCGCTCGCCGGCGGCTGGACCGCCGCGCGCGATCTGCCGGCGCCCGAGGGCGCGACCTTCCACGCGCTCTGGCGCAAGGGGCGGCGGGCATGAGCGCGGCGGGTGGGCGCGACGCCATCCTCGGCTCGATCCGCCGCTCGCTCGGCCGCGGGCCTCTCGACGAAGGCGCGCGCACCGCGCTCGACGAGCGCTTGGCGAAGCCCTCGCCCAATCTCGTGCCGGCGCGGACCGACATTTCCCAGGACGAGAGAGTCGCGCTCTTCACCTCGATGGCGGAGGCGGTGTTTGCGACCGTGGACCGCGTCTCCGGCGCCGACGCGGTGCCCGGCGCGGTCGCCGACTACCTGGCGCAGCACAACCTGCCGCCGGCACTGGTGATGGCACCCGATCCCGCGCTCGACGCCTATCCCTGGGGCGAGCGTCCCATGCTCGCCATCCGCCGCGGCCGGGCGGAGGAGGCCGACCGGGTCGGCGTGACAGGCGCCGCGATGGGCTTCGCCGAGACCGGCACGCTGATGATGACCTCCGGCCCCGACCATCCCTCCACGCTCAACTTTCTGCCCGAAACCCACATCGTGGTGCTGCCGGCAGGCAAAATCGGCGGCGCCTACGAGGAAGGCTGGGCGCTCTTGCGCGCCGAAGCTGGGCAGGACGGGGAGGGCGGCTTCATGCCGCGCACGGTCAACCTCGTCACCGGCCCGTCGCGCACCGCCGACATCGAGCAGACCATCGCGCTCGGCGCGCATGGGCCGCGCCGGCTCCATATAGTCATCGTAGAGGGCGACGGGGCATGAGCGAGGGCGGCCGGCGCATACGGGACGAAGAGGCGGCGCTCTGGCAGCGCATCGCCCGCGACGTGACGCCGCTGCCGCGCGGCGTCGTGGCGCTGGACGAAGCGGAGACACTGGAGGAAGCCCCGCCGCCGCCACCGCCGAAGAAGATCAAGAAGCCGCGTCGTGCGGCGCCCGCAGCGGCCCCGGCGCCGCCCAGCCCGCCGGCGCTCCCCGAGCTCGACCCGGTTTTGCCTGCGGGAGTCGACCGACGCACGGCGCGGCGGCTGAAGCGGGGGCAGCTCACGGTCGAGGCGCGGCTCGATCTCCACGGCAGGACGCAGGACCAGGCGCACGACGCGCTCAAGGACTTCATCGAAGAGAGCCGCATGGCGCGGCGCCGCTGCGTGCTGGTCATCACCGGCAAGGGCTCGGTCGCGAGCGGCAAGGGCGGCGTGCTGCGCCAGATGGTGCCGCGCTGGCTCAACGAGCCGGCGCTGCGCCGGCACATCATCGCCATCACCAACGCGCCCGAGAGCAACGGCGGCGCCGGTGCGCTCTACGTGCTGCTCAAGAGCCGGGAGCCGCTCGAGCGCGACCGTGCCACCGGCTGAGCCCGAGCCGGACAAGCCCGAGGCAGGCGACGTCGCCGACGGGCTGATCGCCTTTCTCGACCGGCTGGCGCGTCGCCTTGCGCTGGAGGTTCACACCCTCTGGCTGGTGTTCCTCCACCGGGAGACGCCCTGGCCGGTCAAGGCGGTGCTGATCCTCCTGCTGGCCTATCTCGCGAGCCCCGTCGACCTCATCCCCGACGTCATTCCCGTGCTCGGGATGCTCGACGACCTGGTGGTCGCGGCGATCGCGCTCTGGCTCGCCTATCGGCTCACGCCGCGCCACGTCATGGAGGAATGCCGCGCCAAGGCCAGCGAAGCGGCCGCGGGGCGGGAGGGCTGGATTTCCAGGCTTTGGCGCTGGCTCAACCGGCGGGAACGCCCTGATCGAGGGCGCTGACGGCCATCGCCAAATACTGCGCAATTTACCTAAGAGTCATACCAGTAGCCGCGCTTGTCATGGCCGATGCCATCGGGCAGATTGCCGCCGGTTCCGTCGGCCGTCCTGCCTCTTGAGTCTGAGAGGAATGTGCGCTGTGGCGTATTTCGACATCGTGACGCTGATCTTTGGCGGCCGGATATCGACTGCCTGATCCCCGCCGGGTGAGCAGAATGCAGCGATTAGACGCGAGATCGGAACGCTACGGGAACATCGTGACATGGATGGCCGCGGTCTGCCATCCGCCGGCAGGCGGCTTGGTCGAGCGGCGATGTCGGAGGTGGGACAACCGGTCAGCCGGTGTCGAGGTACGGCACCGCGCCGACCAGCGAGCGCATCCGCTCCGCGTGGCCGGCCCGCACCTGCGCAAGGGCCAGCGCCATCATCACCACCAGCGCCAGCCCGACACGGGTCTTCATCTTAGCGAGCCCGCGGATGTAGTGGGTCTCGAAGTTGAAGCTGTTGTCGAGGCGGCTGTTGATCCTCTCTATCGCAGAGCGCCGGTTGTAGCCGCGCCGCCAGGACGGGCTGCCCCAGGGCGTCGGGGTGAAGACGCGCCGGTCGTTCTTGTCGAGATCGATGCGCACGATGCGGCCGTACTCGCCGGGCTCCACCCCGCCCGCCCGGTGGCACGCCTTGCTGCCTGCACAGTCGAAGCCGAAGGCCGCCGCCGGGCAGCGGTATTTCAGCGTGCCGCAGAGGCCGCGCTCGGCCTCGAAGCCCTGGAAGGCCATGGCGCGGACCTCGCCGGTCTGGGGGCAGATGCAGGACACGCGGCCGCGCTCGTCGTGAACGACGACGTCGGCGCGGTTGGGGAACAGCGCCCGCGTGATCGGCTTCGTCGGATCATAGCCCGGCTCCTCCTTCTCGGCCTTCCACATCAAGCGCGTGTCGACCAGCGGCCGAATGGCCCACTTATCCCAGAGCAACTTCTTCTGGGGAGCGTTGTCGAGACCGCGGTCGGCGCTGAAGTCGTCGCAGCGCTCCACCATTTCCGGCGCTCTTGCGAACAGGTTCTCCAGCATCTTGGGGAGCATCTTGACCTCCGAGTCCGACGCCCGCGTCACCTCGAAGGCCACCGGGACCTCGTAGTGGGTGTCGGCGATCAGGTGGAGGCCGTAGCCGAACCATGATTTCACCTTCTTCCAGATCGCGCCGGTCTTGGCGTTCACCCCGCTCGTCTCATGCTTGCCCCAGTCGGCGTCGGGGTCGGAGGTCTTCCCCTTGTCCTCGGCAACCCGGCCCGTCGAGTGGCTCTCGATCGCCTTGCCGTCGTAGCCGAGATGGCGGCCGAAGTCGGGCAGCTCTTCGAAGAGCGACGCGCGCAGGCTCTCGACCATTGCGGACACCAGGCTGCACTCGTTCTCAAGCAGCACGACGCGCCGCAGGAAGCGCGAGAAGTTCCAGTGGCTGGGCACCGTCGAGCGGACCTGCGCCGGATGCGCCACCGCGCATGGTGGCTCCTTCGTACCTGCGCGAAGCTCCAACACGGGCGCGCTCTGGAAAGGCAGCGGGTCGAACCCGCAGAGTTCCAGGAGCGCCGGGTTGCGGCCCATCTCCCGCAGCAGCGACTGGATCGAGGCGTGCTGGAACACCACGCCCGCGATCAGCGCACGCCACATCGACCGCACCGGGTAGTCGTTGCGCCCGCGACCTCGCCCGGCCTCAAGCGCAGCCACGATCTCCTCGTCGGGCAGGGTGTCGAGCACCAGACGCAGGCGATCCAGGTCCGGCAGGCCTTCGACAGCCTGCCAGGAAAAGGGTAGCTTCTCCGTTGTCGCCATCACGTTCTCCCTACCAGGGCTGGTGGATGGAACGAGGGCCTCTGGCCCGATGGCGACACCTTCTATCCGATTCGGGCGGGACGACGCGACGGGGCCGGAAGTGAGCCTGGGAGCGTCGTCGGCTATGGGGTGGAAATCCTCGATCCGCCCTATCCGCCGATCTCAGGGCCGCAGATGTCTGCGAAGCCGCCGGGGTAAGAAAAATCTCGGATCAGCTGGAGCCCTTGATCACCAAGGGATGCGTGACAGCGCACACGCCTCTCTGAGGGAGAGGCGGGACGTGCGTTAGGGAGGAAAGGATGCGACCGAATATCCCCGAAGAGACCGGCATTCAGCTCGATCAGGGCCGGGCCTCGACCGATGACTTCATCACCCGCACCTACGTGCTGCCGCTGCTCACCGATCCGGAGACGCGGGCGCGGCTGATCGAAGAGCACCGCAACAATCCGGTCGGCAAGCCCGGCAAGGCCGGCAAGGCCGGCGTCGGCCACAGCCCCGATCTCATCACGGTGATCGACAAGCTGCGCCGCGCGCCCATGACCGGCAAGTACGTGCGGATCTGCGCCAAACCCCACGAGGAATACCGCATCGGCATCACCTCCGGCGTGCGCGGGGAGCCGGTCAAGATCCTGGAGGACGAGTCGTATCCGAGCGAGGACGCGTGCGAGCACGCGATCTTCGTGAAGCGCGTCAACGACCTGCTCTCGCTCTACGGCTACAGCTCGTAGACGCGTCCTCTGAATTCGACGAACACACGGTTGGGAGACACGACATGTTGCGGATCACCGGATACAGCGACTGCTACTCGATCCGTCCGGGCGATGACATCACGTTCTATGTGAACTCCGAGAACGGCGAAGACTACGAGGCCAAGCTCGTCCGCCTGATTCACGGCGACACCAACCCCGACGGGCCGGGCTACAAGGAAGAAGAGATCGACGCGCCGTTCGACGGCAACCACACGGGGCGTAACCAGAAGATCCACGGCGGCTCCTACGTGATCGTGCCGCACGACGAGCGCATGTCCGTGTCGAGCTTCACCATCCAGGCCTTCATCTTCCCGACCACGCCGACCAAGGGCCGCCAGGGCATCCTCACCAAGTGGGTGAACGACACCGGCTACGGCCTCTTCGTCGACGACGACGGCAGCCTCGCGGTCTGCATCGGCGACGGCGACCAAGTGCACAAGCTCTCCAGCGGCAAGCCGCTGCTGCGCAAGGTCTGGTACCTCGCCGCCGCCTCCTACGACGCGGAGAGCGGCGAACTGCGCCTCTATCAGGAGCCGGTGGTGACGTCGGCCAACGGCGGCTTGGGCATGGCGTTGCTGCATCCGGCGGAGGAGACCACGGCAGAGGTCTCGGACACCTGCAGCACCGGCCCCGGCGCCAACGACGCGCCCTTCCTCATGGCGGCATCGACCAGGGTCTCGGATTCGGGCCGCTCGATCTGCGGCGCGCACTACAAGGAGGCGCTGACCCCCGTCGGGCTGCCGGAGCAGTGCGACACCTACAACGGCAAGATCGACCGTCCCCGGCTCACCGCCGCCGCGCTCGGCAAGCACGAGATCGACGCGCTTGCGCGCGGCTTCAAGGGCTGCCCGGCGGACCTGCGGCGCGCGGTGATCGGCGCCTGGGACTTCCAGGCCAACATCACCAAGAGCATCGCATCCACCTACATCATCGACACCTCGCCCAACGTGCTGAACGGCTTCGCGATCAACCTGCCGGCGCGCGGCATGACCGGCTACAACTGGACCGCCGACGAGATCGTCTACCATCACGCGCCGGAGGAATACGGCGCGATCCATTTCCACGACGACGATATCGACGACGCCAGGTGGGACGCGGATTTTGGCTTCACCGCGCCGGAGGGGCTGAAGAGCGGATTCTATGCCGCCCGGCTCCGCATCGGCGGCGTGGAGTCGTCGGCGACCGAAGACTACATCCCCTTCGTGGTGCGCCCGCCGAAAGACCAGCCCTCGGCGAAGGTCGCGGTCATCATCCCGACCAACAGCTACCTGGCCTATTCCAACGACAACCTGGCGACCAACTCGGTGGTGGCGCAGCTCTTGGCCGGCAAGGTGCCGCTGATGCAGGCCTCCGACCTCTACCTCAACGAGCATCGCGAGTACGGGCTCTCGACCTACTCGCTGCATTCGGACGGCAGCGGCGTCTGCTACTCGTCGCGACTCCGGCCGATCCTCAACATGCGCCCCAAGTACCGGCACTGGCTCTCGCCCTCGCTCTGGCAGCTCAACGGAGACCTGCACCTGACCGACTGGCTGGAGGCCGTAGGCTTCGACTACGACGTGCACACCGACGAGGACCTGGACCGCGAGGGCGTGGCGCTGCTGAACCAGTACCGCGTGGTGCTCACCGGCTCGCACCCGGAGTATTCATCGGAGGCCATGATCGACGCCTACGAGGCCTACCAGCACCAGGGCGGCCGCTGGCTCTACCTCGGTGCCGACGGGTTCTACTGGTGCAGCCAGTATCACCCCGACAACGGCAACATCATCGAGGTGCGCAAGGGCGAGGCCGGCACCCGCGCCTGGACCGCCAATCCCGGCGAATACAACAATGCCTTCGACGGCAAGTTCGGCGGCATGTGGCGGGCGCGGGGGCGGATTCCGAGCAAGGTCTGCGGCCTCACCTTCACGGCCTACGGCTTCGACGTCTCGTCCTACTACCGGCGCGAGGCCGACAGCTTCCGCACGGAGTGCGAGTGGATCTTCGAGGGCATCGGCGATGACGAGATCATCGGCGACTTCGGCCTCGTTGGCGGCGGCGCTGCGGGGCTGGAGCTCGACCGCTACGACCTTGAGTTCGGCACGCCGCACAAGGGCTATCTGCTCGCCCGCTCCGAGGGCCACACCGATCTGATGCTCCAGGTCAACGAGGAAATCCACTTCGCCTGCCGCGGCTACTACGGCGGCGGACACGAGAACCCGCAGATTCGGGCCGACATGATCTACTACAAGACGCCGAACGATGGCGCGGTGTTTGGACCCGGCTCGCTGGTCTGGTGCGGCAGCCTTTCGCACAACAACTACGACAACAACGTCTCCAAGATCATGGAGAACGTGATCAACGGCTTCCTCAAGGACGGGCCGCTGCCCTGACCCGGCGGAGCCGACGCAAGCGGCGGCAGTGCAAGGCCGCCTCAGCCTGGGCGGAGAGAGTCTGCGGATGAGCATTTCGGACAAGACCCGCAGCTCTCTCATGCCCATGGTCATGCCCCCGCCGGGCAAGAAGTTGCTGCCGACGCGCGAACAGGCGACCGCGCTGGAGGAGGCGCTGCTCGGCGACCTCGACCCCGACAAGCTCAACGACCTCTCCGAGGTGCTGTTCGCGCTGAACGCCCACAAGCTCGGCCCGATCCCCGGCTTCTACGTCGTGGTCTGCACCAAGCCGGACGAGGAGTGGTGCGTGGGCCAGCTCGCCGCGGACCGCGCCAAGCCGCTGATCATGTTCGAGGATATGCGCTTCGATAAGCCGGAGGCGGCACTGGCTGCCGCCGAAAAGCTCAAGGCCGAGGATGACGCGGCGGGACGGAGCCCCATCGTCACCGGCTGATGCGGAACGGCCTTCCAGACGGCGCGAGCGTCACAGACCGTCTGGAGTCAGTCCCGTGCGCTTCGCAATCCGGGCCAGCATTCGAGGCCCGATCTCTTCCCTGTCATGGAAGGCAAAGACGAAGTCCGGGTATCCGTCTCGCGACAGAGTTCGGTGAGACCCCGACGTGCGCTTGATCTTCCAACCGATGCGCTCTAGAGCAGCGAGTACGCGGCGCGCTCGCGCGCTACCCCATCGGCTCATGCGGCGGCGAAGGTGATCTCGATCGGCTCGACAGGCTGCTCTCCCGCTTCGATCCTTTCCGCCAGGACCCGGAGTGCCAGGGCTTCGACCCGGGCGATCGCTTTGCCCCGGCTCGTCCCATACGTCATCGCACCCGGAATCTCGGCGATCTCGGCGATCCAGCGCCCGTCCTCTTCGCGTTCGACCTCAATCGTAAACCGCATCCGCCTATCGCCCGCTCGTGGAGCGCCCACTCCCATATTCACGCGCCGCTCTCGAATGCGAGTTTCACCGAGCGCGGACATGTTGTCCAGCCGCGGGCCGGAGTCCCATCGTAGCGGGCTGATGCGGAACGGCCCCGCCCGACCGACCGAGGGATAGCCGATGACCGCCGAAACACGCCTCGCCAGCCTGCCGATGTACTGCGAGGACGAGGTCCGTCCCGCGACGGAGCGCTGGTGGTCTGGTCTTGCCCGGCACCTGCGGGAGCACGGCGTGCAGGACGTTCCCAAGACGCTGACGTGGCCGGACGACTATCACGGCCATTGGCGCGCGCCCGGGCTGCTCTTCAGCCAGACCTGCGGCTACCCCCTGGTGAACCTCATCGGGCCGGCGGTGAAGCTCATCGCGACTCCCAGCTACGATGCGCCGGGATGCGAAGTCGCCGGGTATGCGGCGCACGTCATCGTTCGCGAGAGTGCGGAGGCGCGGTCGGTCGGCGACCTGCGGGGGTGCCGACTGGCCGTCAACGGCATGACCTCCTTTTCGGGCTACCACGTCTGGCGGCACATCCTGGCCGCCGGCGATGACCCGCCGTCCTACTTCGGAGAGATTGTCGCTTCCGGCTCCCACCGCACCAGCATTCGCTGCGTCGTGGCGGGGGAGGCGGATGCCTGCGCGGTCGATTGCGTGACGCACGCGCTGCTCTCCGACCAGGCCGGGGACGAGCTGCGCGGCACCCGGATTCTGACCTCGTCGCCGAACGCGCCCGCCATGCCGTACGTCACCGGCGCCGCGACATCGGACGACGATATCGAGAGGATGCGGGCGGGGCTGCTCGCCGCCATTGCCGACCCGTCTCTCGAGGCGGCGCGCAGAGAACTTCGCCTCACCGGCGCGAGCGTCCTGACCGATAACGACTACCGGACGGCGTTCGCGGATTAGCGTGGCTCGGAGGCGGCTTGGCCGCTCGCCGGGCGCTCGCGCATGTGGCCGGAGAGGCGGTGCTCGATGTAGCGCGAGAGCAGGATGAAGAAGTAGCTCATCACCAGGTACATCAGCCCTGCCGCGATGTAGAGCTTGTAGGGCTCGAAGCTGCGGGCGACGATGATGCGGGCGACGCCGGTGAGGTCCAGCAGCGTGATGATCGAGACCAGCGAGGTCGCCTGGAGCAGGAACACGACCTCGTTGGTGTAGGCCGGCAGCGCGAGCCGGAAGGCCTTGGGCAGCACGATGCGCCGGTAGAGCAGGCTACCCGACATGCCGACCGCACGCGCCGCCTCGATATCGCCGCGCGGCACGCCCTGGATCGCGCCCCGCAGAATCTCGGCGGTATAGGCGGCGGTGTTGAGGGTGAGCGTGAGAACGGCGCAGAAATAGGCCTCGCGGAACAGCACCCAGAGCCCGATGGACTCGAGGAAGGGTCGGAACTGCCCGGAGCCGTAATAGACCAGGAAGAGCTGCACCAGCAGCGGGGTTCCGCGGAAGTAGAAGATGTAGCCGTAGACCGGCATCCACAGCAGCGGGTTGGACGAGAGCCGCAGGATCGCGAGCGGCACCGCCAGCGCAAGCCCAATAGCCAGGCTGATGACAGTGATCTCGACCGTGAGCGCCGCGCCGTCCAGCAGGCGGGGCAGGCTCTCCCATACGATGCTGAGGTCCATTGCCGACCGCCTCAGGCTCGCCTTACACCGCGGTTGGCCCACGCCTCGGCGCGGCGCTGCACCACCATCGAGACGATGGTGATGCCGAGATAGAAGAGCGAGGCTACGAAGAAGAAGGTGAACGGCAGCTTGGTCGCGCCCATGGCGATCTGTGCGTTGCGCATCAGCTCCGGGAGCTGGATCACCGAGATCAGCGCCGTGGCCTTAATCAGCACCATCCACACATTGCCGAGCCCGGGCAGAGCGAAGCGCCACATCTGCGGCAGCACGATGCGGCGGAAGGTCAGCGCGCGGCTCATGCCGATGGCGCGCGCCGCCTCGATCTGGCCGCGCGGTACGGCGAGAAAGGCACCGCGGAACACCTCGGTGGCGAAGGCGCCGTAGATGAACCCGATGGTGACGACACCGGCGACGAAGGGGTTGAGGTCGACGATGATCTCGTAGCCGGCGCCTTCGGCGATGTCCTGGATCAGCGTGGGCACGCCGTAATAGACCAGGAGGATGAGCAGCAGCTCCGGCACCCCGCGGATGACGGTGGTGTAGGTGCCGGCGGCCCAGCGCCCGGCCCGTGCGCGCGAGAGCTTGCCCCAGGCGCCGATGAGGCCGAGCGCGAGCGCCACCGCCATGGCCCCGAGCCCGACCAGAATGGTGAGCTCCAGGCCCTGCCACAGCATCCAGCCGTAGCCCCTGAGATCGAGCATCGGCCCCCGGCCCTGCTAACTCACCGGGGTGCGGGCGGCCTGGGACAGCCACCCGCCCGTATGTCGGTGGCGATCAGTCGCCGTAGGCGTCGAAATTGAAGTACTTGTCGTTGATCGTCTTGTAGGTGCCGTCGGCGCGGATGGCCGCGATGGCGCCGTTGAGCGCGTCGAGCAGCTCGGTCTCGCCCTTGCGCACCGCAATGCCGGCGCCGTCACCGAACCAGCGCGGATCGGTAAAGTCCGGCCCGACGAACTCCGCGCCTTCGCCGTCCGGCGTGTCGAGGAAGCCCCCCTGCAGGGCCATCGAATCCGCCAGCAGCAGGTCGACGCGGCCCGCGACGAAGTCGAGGTTGGCCTCGTCCTGGGTGGCGTAGGCCCTGATGGTGACGATGTCGCCGTAGTTGTCGCGCAGGAAGTTCTCGTGGATGGTCGCCCGCTGCACGCCGACGGCCAAGCCGTCCAGGCCCTCGTTCGTGATCTCGATGCCGGAGCCCTTCATGCGCACGAACTTGGCCGGCGTGGTGTAGTACTTGCCGGTGAAGTCGACCTTCTTCTTGCGCTCTTCGGTGATCGACATCGAGGCGACGATGGCGTCGTACTTCTTGGCCAGCAGGCCGGGGATGATGCCGTCCCAGTCCTGCACCGCCCAGGTGCATTCCAGGTTGGCGGAGGCGCAGAGCGCGTTGCCGATCTCGACGTCGAAGCCCTGGAGATCGCCGTTCTCGTCGATCCAGTTGAAGGGCGGGTAGGCGCCTTCGGTGCCGAGCGTGACCTTCTTCATGTCGGCCGCCGCCGTGCCGGCCGCGAGCGCGAGCGCCGCGAACAAGCCTAAGAATGTGAGTTTCTTCATCTCTCCGTACTCCCTCGTTGGTGGTGAGTGGTTTGCATGGGTTAGGCGTCGCCGCGCTCGCCCGAAAGGAACCGCTTGAGACGGGGCGATTGCGGGTCGTCGAGCAGCGCCCTTGACGGGCCTTCCTCCTCGATCTGCCCCTCGTGCAGGAACACGGTGCGCGATGAGACCTCGCGGGCGAAGCCGACCTCGTGGGTGACGATCAGCATGGTCCGCCCTTCCTCGGCGAGATCGCGGATGACCTTCAGCACCTCGCCGACGAGCTCCGGGTCGAGCGCCGAGGTGGGCTCGTCGAAGAGCATGACGTCGGGCTCCATGGCGAGTGCGCGGGCGATCGCGGCGCGTTGCTCCTGCCCGCCCGAAAGGTGGGCGGGAAAGTAGTCGTGCTTGTCCGCGAGGCCGACCTTGTCGAGGAGCGCATGGGCTCGGTCCACCGCCTCGCGCCGGGGCAGCTTGAGCACGTGGATGGGCGCCTCGATGACGTTCTGCAGCACGGTCAGATGGGACCACAAGTTGAACTGCTGGAACACCATGCCGAGCCGGGCGCGGATGCGATCGACCTGGCGGCGCTCCGCAGGCATCGCTCGGCCGCGCCGGTCGTGCTTCATGCGGATCAGCTCACCGCCGACGTGGACCTCGCCCGAGTCGGGGACCTCCAGCAGGTTGATGCAGCGGAGCAGCGTGCTCTTGCCAGAGCCGCTCGCGCCCAGGATGGCGATGACGTCGTGCTCGTAGGCGGTGAGCGAGACGCCCTTGAGCACCTCCAGGTCGCCGAAACTCTTGTAGAGATCGTCGACGCGGAGCGCGACGCCGGGCTCCGCCCGCGGCTCGTGGTGCGTGGTAGCGGCCTCGAGCGCTTGCGCCACCTGTTCCGCCCCGTTCGTGACTACGACGTGTAGGTGCGGCGCTTGACCAGCTTGCCGCGGCCTGGCTCCGCGTTGACCTTGCCGTTCTCCACGATGATGTCGCCGCGGGAGATCGTCATGGTCGGCCAGCCGGTGACCTCGAAGCCCTCGTGCAGCTCCCAGTCCTGCTTGGAGTGCATGTCGCGCTGGCGGATTGTGACGGGCTTGTCCGGATCGAAGACCATGACGTCGGCGTCGGAGCCCACCGCGATGGTTCCCTTCTGCGGATACATGCCCATGAGCTTGGCCGGCTGGGTGGCGCTCACGTCGACGTAGCGGTGAGGCGAGAGCCGACCCTGGCGCACGCCCTCGGAATAGAGCATGGGCAGCACCGTTTCCAGGTTCGACATGCCGGGCAGCAGCTCGTCCACGGTCACGCTCGCCTTCTTCTGCTTCATGTTCCAGCCGACGTGATCGGTGGCGACGGTCTGGAGCACGTTGCTGTCCAGCGCCTGCCACATCACTTCCATCTGGTCGGCCTCGCGCAGCGGCGGCCAGCCGACGTAGCGCTCGGGGTCCACCTCCTCGTTGAAGCGCTCGCGCGAGAGGTGGAGGTAGATCGGCCGGGTCTCGCCGTAGCAGGTCTGGCCGCGCCCGCGCGCGTCGTTCAGAGCATCCAGCCCTTCCTGGCACGAGAGGTGGACGAGGTAAGCGGGCACATCTGCGATGTGGGCCATCCAGAGCGCGCGGCGGGCGGCGAGCCCCTCCGAGATGCGCGGCCGGGAATCGGGGAAGGTGCGGACGTTGGAGTTGTTCTCCTCCTCGAGCTTCTGAGTCATGTAGGAGATGCAGCACTGGTCCTCGCAATGGATGTTGACCATCGCGCCGAGCTTGCCGGCCTCCTCCATGCAGCGCAGGTACTCGGCCGCGTACTTGTCGAACTCGGCGAAGCCGATCATGAAGATCTTGAAGCTGGTGTAGCCGTCGGCGACGCAGTCCCGCATCTGGCTGAGCGTGTGCTCGCCCGGCTGGAAGATGGTGGGGTGCAGGCCGTAGTCGATCACCGACTTCTCGCCGCGCTGGTTCCAGCGGACCAGGCAATCCTGCAGCGACTGGCCCGGCTCCGGGAACGCGTAATCGCAGATCGTCGTGATGCCGCCGCAGGCGGCGGCCACCGTGGACGAGTGGAAATCGTCGGCGGTCTCCTGGCCCATCAGCTCGAACTCGACGTGGGTGTGCACGTCGACACCGCCGGGGAACAGTATCTTGCCGCTGCAATCAACCGTGCGGCCGGCGGGCCCGAGGCCGTGGCCGATCTGCTTGATGACGCCGTTCTCGATCCCGATATCGGCGTCGTAGCTCTCGTGGGCGGTCACGATTTTGCCGTTCGCCAGAATCAGATCCATCGTCCCCTCCATTCCCTGTCATATGCTTTTTCGTTGTATCGAAGTATGGGCGCGATCATACCGGAGGGTCCAGCGCCTCGTTGGTCGATTGACATTTCCCTCGCCAGGGCAAGGACCATCGATGGGCCCTCGATCGTCGAAGCGCGCCGGGACATCGGGGTGTTCCCGTTCGTGGCTGGCCGATGACCACAGGGTGCCCTGCTTGACGGTGGGTAGGGGCGCCCATACCATACTTGCGACGTGACTAGGCGAGATGCCGCAGGTCACCCCGTTCTCCGATTGGGGTCGGGGCTAAACGGGCAAGTCTATGAACACCGTCAGGGAGAAGCAGGTGGGCCCATTTCGTTCGACTTTTTTTGTCCACCTCACGGTTCTTGCGGCGCCGAAGGCCGATCAGATACCGGCCATCAATCGCACAAACGACGACCTTAGACTGCCCTTGGTGCGTACACAAATCACAGGGAGGAGGGAGCTATGAGACGTCGAGACTTCTTGAAGAAATCGGGTATTGCACTCGGTGCGGCCGGGCTGACGACGTTCCCGCATGTCTGGGTGAAGGACTACCAGTTTGCTTGGGCCGACGATGACGAGATCGAGGTCGGCGTTCTCTATTCGCTGACCGGTACGACGGCAATCGTCGAGAAGCAGTTGAGCAAAGTCACCGAAATGGCCATCGACCAGATCAATGCCAACGGTGGCGTTCTCGGCAAGAAGGTGGTGCCGATCATCGAGGACCCGGCCTCCGATCCGCGCACGTTCAACGAGAAGGCCAACAAGCTCGTGGTGCGGGATCGTGTGCCGTCGGTCTTCGGTTCCTACACCTCGGCGAGCCGCAAGGCAGCGCTGCCGGTGTTCGAGAAGCGCAAGAATCTTTACTGGTATCCCACATTCTATGAGGGGTTCGAGTGCTCGAAGAACGTGATTTACACGGGCGCCGTTCCCAACCAGCAGCAGGAGAACTTCGTCCCCTGGATCACGAATCAGGGCTACAACAAGTTCTTCATCGTGGGATCGAACTACATTTACCCGCGCGAGATGGCCAAGGTCTGCAAGATCCTGGTGGAGAGAGAGGGCGGCTCCTGGGTAGCCGACGAGTACCTTGAACTCGGTCATACCGAATGGGGCTCCATGGTCAACAAGATGAAGACCATGTGGGAAGCCGGCGAGTGCGACTGCGTTTATTCCAACGTCGTCGGCGATTCGATCGTTGCCTTCCGTCGCGAGTTCATCAACCAGGGCCTGAGCTACGACAAGTTCCCGATCTTTGCCACGGTTTGCTCGGAGATTGAAGTGCAGGCGATGGGGGCCGATTACGCGGCCGGCAGCGTCACGTCCTTCCCCTATTTCCAGACGGTGAGCAACCCGGCGAACGAGAAGTTCGTGGAAGATGTGAAGAGCACGATGGGCGGCGACACCGTCACCTATCACGCCATGGAATGCGCCTACTTCCAGGTGTTCCTGTGGGCGCAGTCGGTGGAGAAGGCGGGCGAGGTCGATCCTCTCTCGGTTCGCGAAGCCTCCAAGGGTCAAGAGGTCGATGCGCCGGAAGGGCGCGTGAGAATCGAGCCCGAGAACCTGCACTGTTGGCTGACGCCGCGTATCGGGGTGTGGGGCTCCGACGGCCAGGCCGAGATCGTCGACGAGTACGCGGAGCCGCTGATGCCGCTTCCCTACTCGGCATACGGCGAAGCTCCCGACAATCTCTTCTGCACGCAGGCTGGCCTGGATTCCAGCAAGCTCAAGACCTAACCGTTGAGGGCGCGGGGGCCGGCGTTGAAGTGCCGGCCCCCGTCAATCTGGAGTCGCGCATCGTCGGAACCGGAACGGCTTTCATAGTATGGCCGACGTAATTTTCATCGGACTGAGTCTTTCGTCCATTTTGCTGTTGGTCGCTCTCGGGCTCGCCATCACCTACGGCACCATGGGTGTCATCAACATGGCGCATGGCGAGCTCGTCATGATCGGCGCCTACGTCACCGTTCTCTGCCAGACCCACTTCGGCCTGCACTTTCTCTTGTGCATCCCGGTTGCCTTCGTCGTCACCGGCGCGTTCGGCTACGCCATCGAGCGCTTCGTGGTGCGAAGACTGTACGGCCGCCTGCTTGACACGCTGCTCGCGACATGGGGGCTCGCGATCATCATCCAGCAGGCCATTCGCCTCGAGTTCGGTGCCGCGTTCGCGGGCTTGCACATCGACGGTCTTGGGCCGGGCCTGCAGAACGTCCCGATCCCTTCGTTCTTCCGGGAAACGTTCTTGGTCGGCGACTTCGTGGTGCAGCCCTATCGCAGCTTCATCATCGTGCTGACCATCGGACTGTTCATCCTGACATGGTGGCTGATCTTCCATACGTCCTTCGGCATGCAGTTGCGCGCAGTGTCGCGCAATCGCGGCATCGCATCCTGCTGCGGCATCGACGACAAGAAGATCAACGCGTGGACCTTCGCCTACGGCTCTGCGCTGGCCGGTGCTGCCGGCGTAATGCTGGCCGGCTTCAAGACCGTCTCGCCCAGCATGGGAACCCCGTTCGTGATCGACGGCTTCCTGGTCGTGGTGATGGGCGGTGTCGGCAGCCTCTTCGGCACGCTCGGCTCGGCGATAATCCTGGGCGAGGTCCAGGGCTGGGTCGCGAGCCTGCTGAATGACGTTCTCGCGCGGGCGATCGTGTTCGGCGTCATCATCGTCGTCATCATCCTGCGGCCCCAAGGCTTGTTCTCCCGTCGGGGGCGCTGACGATGCAGCTCTTGACCCGGAGCAACCTTCAGCTCGCCGCGTACGGGTTGTTCATCGTCGTCGTCATGCTTCTCCCGCTCTTCATGGACGTCTTCTGGCTCAACCGGATTTCGAAGTATCTGGTGTTCGGCATGCTCGCCATCGCCATCAGCATGTCCTGGGGCTACGCGGGGATCCTCAATCTGGGTCAGGGCCTCTTCTTCGGCTTCGGCGCCTACATGCTGGCGATGTCGTTGAAGCTGGCGAGCCCGACCAGCCTGCAACAGGGGTCCGCCGACGAGCCGGTTCCCGACTTCATGCTGTGGACATCGGAGCCGGGCGCGCCCATCGACCTCTGCTGCATCAACCAGGGTTCGTTCCTGTGGATTCCCTTCAAGGAACAATGGTTCGGCGTGGCTATGGGGCTGGTCATGCCGACGCTCATCGCGCTCGTGCTGGGCTACGCGATGTTTCGCGCGCGAATTGCGGGCGTCTATGTCGCGATTCTGACGCTCGCCCTGTGCCTGCTGGTCAGGCTCTTGGTGATCGACGCGCAGCCGCTGATCAACGGCTTCAACGGTCTGACGGATCTCGGCTGGTTCACGGTCGGCGGGCTGGAGTTCGATCCCTATCTCGTCGAGACCTATTATCTCATCGCGATCATCACCTGCCTGGTGCTGATCGGTGCGCGCTGGCTGGTCAACACCAAGGTGGGGGTGGTGCTGCAGGCCATCCGCGACAACGAGGAGCGCGTCCGCTATCTCGGTTACGACGTCGCGATCTTCAAGGTCTTCTTCTTTTGCGTATCTGCGGCGATCGCGGGCTTGGCGGGCATGCTTTATGTGATCGCGGCCGAGTTCGCCTCGCCCACCTTCATGAACATCGGCTTCAGCATATCGATGGTGGTGTGGGCGGCCGTCGGCGGCCGCTGGTCGCTGTTGGGTGCATGCCTCGGTGCGATTCTCCTGAATGTTGTCGAGGCCACGGTGAGCGAAACGGAAACGTTCGTTGAGGCTTGGCAGCTGATCATTGGCGCGATCTTCCTGTTCGTCGTGCTGGTAATGCCGCGCGGGCTCGCGGGCTTCTTCCAAGACGCCGCGGACTTGGCGCTGGAACGGCTCCACAAGGCGGTCAAGGAACGACGAGCCAGGTGAGGCGATGGTTCGCAAGGCAAGAAGCATCGCTTGAAGGTTCATAGATCGAAAAGGAAACCGGTACGTCATGCCGACGATTCTGGAGATCGAGAACCTTGAGGTGAACTTCCGCGGTTTTCGCGCCGTGGACGGGTTCGACATGGCTGTCGAGGAAGGAGAGCTGCGAGTCCTGATCGGGGCCAACGGTGCGGGCAAGACGACGCTGATGGATCTCATCACGGGGCGCACCAAGTCGACCGGCGGCAAGGTGACGTTCTTGGGTGACAACATCACCAATCGGCAGGAACACAAGATTGCTCGCCGAGGGATCGGCCGGAAGTTTCAGGTGCCGAGCGTGTTCAAGGACCTGACGGTGCGCGAGAACTTCGAGGTAGCCCATACCCGCAGCCTGTCGGTATGGCGGAACCTTACCGTGAGCGCGAAGCCGCGCCAGCTCAACACCCAGATCGAGCGCGCGATGGAACTCACAAGCCTCGCAGATGAGAGCGCCACGCTCGCCGGCAGCCTGTCGCACGGGCAGAGCCAATGGCTCGAGCTCGGCATGGTCCTGATGCAGAACCCCAAGCTCGTGCTGTTGGATGAGCCAACGGCAGGCATGACGGCCCTCGAAACGGAAAAAACGTCAGAAATCATCAACGGTCTCAGGGGCGAGCACTCCATCATCGTCGTCGAGCATGACATGACGTTCGTGCGGTCGATTTGCGAGGTCATTACCGTCATGCATTTGGGAAAGAAGCTCGCCGAAGGGACGGTCGAGCAGATCGAGAACGACCGGGCGGTGATCGATGCTTATCTAGGCAGCGGCGGCATCACCCATGCTTGAGCTCTTGCAGGTGAATGTCTACTACGGCGCGAGCCACGTCTTGCGCGATATAGACTTGTCGGTTCAGAGTGGCGAAATCGTCAGCATTTTGGGGCGGAACGGCGTCGGCAAGACGACGCTGCTCAAGAGCATTCTGGGGCTGGACGTCCGCACCCGCGGCACGATTACGCTGGACGGCGAGGATATCACCGCGAGACCCACATACCTTCGTGCCCGCGCCGGGATCGGTTACGTGCCGCAGGGACGGGAGCTCATTCCAGATTTCTCGATTCGCGACAATATTCTGATGGGGTGTTACGGGCGGACCGACCGCAGGCGTTTGGTGCCCGACCTGGTCAGGGACTTGTTCCCCTACTTGCGCGATAACCTCAGCCGCAGAGCCGGGCTGTTGTCGGGCGGCCAGCAGCAGCAGCTGGCGATCGCGCGGGCGCTGGCGTCGGAGCCCCGAATTCTGCTGCTGGACGAGCCCACGGAAGGCATCCAGCCCAACATCGTCGAGCAGATCGAGGACACGATTCAGCGGCTCAACAAAGAGGTCGGTCTGACGATCGTTCTTGTCGAGCAGAACGTGAAGTTCGCGCGCGCGTCGTCCCAGCACTTCTGCATTATCGAAAGAGGCGAGATCGCGGCAAGCGGCGCGATCGAAGCGTTGACGGACGAAATCGTCCGCAAGCACATGACCGTTTAGCGACGAACCGGACGCCGCCACTTCGCGATTGCAGTCTTGGCCCGCGTTTGGTTCCTTGACCGGGGCGCGGTATAAACGCGGCCAGGATACGGACGGCTAGGGAGGCCAAGCCATGAGACACGGCGATATCGTCAGCAGCCCGGATACCGTGGGATGCGCGGTCTTTCAGTACAAGATGCCGCGCCTGCACACGCGCCAAGAGGTGATCGACAACTGCAGGAAGATCGCCGATCTCATCGTCGGCGCGAAGGTCGGGCTGCCGGGAATGGATCTCGCGATCTTCCCGGAATACAGCACGCACGGGATCATGTACGACCGTCAGGAGATGTTCGACACGGCGTCGGATATTCCGGGGCCTGAGACCGACATCTTCGCCGAGGCCTGCCGCGAGGCGAACACCTGGGGCGTCTTCTCGCTCACCGGCGAAAAGCACCCGGATCACCCCAACAAGAATCCGTACAACACCCTCATCCTGATGAACAACGAGGGTGACATCGTCCAGAAGTACCGCAAGATCCTGCCCTGGTGCCCGATCGAGGGCTGGTATCCCGGTAACAACACCTATGTCAGCACCGGGCCCAAGGGTATGAAGATCAGCCTCATCATCTGCGATGACGGCAATTACCCGGAGATCTGGCGCGACTGTGCGGTCAAGGGCGCCGAGCTGATCGTCCGCTGCCAGGGCTACATGTACCCGGCCAAGGACCAGCAGATCATGCTGGCGAAGGCGATGGCCTGGTCCAACTGCTGCTACGTGGCAGTCGCCAACGCCGCCGGCAACGACGGCGTCTACACCTATTTCGGCCACTCGGCGATCGTCGGCTTCGACGGCCGCACCCTCGGCGAGTGCGGCGAGGAGGAGAACGGCATCCAGTACGCCCAGCTCTCGGTCTCGCAGATTCGCGATTCCCGGGCCAACGATCAGGCGCAGAACCACCTCTTCAAGCTGATGCACCGGGGCTACACCGGCGTCTATGCTTCGGGCGACGGCGACAAGGGCGTGGCCGAGTGCCCGTTCGACTTCTACCGCACTTGGGTAGAAGACCCGCGGCGGGCGCAGCAGATGGTCGAGGCCATCACCCGCGACTCCATCGGCGTCACGGGCTGCCCCATCGACGGTATTCCCCAGCCACAGAAAATGGCGGCGGAGTAGGGGGCCGACCCCGCATCAGGCTCTCTGAAGCAGTTCAGGACCCCGGCGCTCGGGACTGCGGGCGCCGGGGATTTTCGTTCGAACGGGCCGGTGCCAACAGTGCCATAGGCTGAACCATGCAATCGCGTCGCCTGGTGCATATCGTCGGCTGCCACGCGGAGGGCGAGGTGGGCGATGTCATCGTCGGCGGGGTCGCGCCGCCGCCCGGCGACACGCTCTGGGAGCAGTCCCGCTTCATCGCCCGCGACCAATCGCTCCGCCGCTTCGTGTTGAACGAGCCGCGAGGCGGGGTCTTCCGCCACGTCAACCTGCTGGTGCCGCCGAAAGATCCTCGGGCCGACATGGGCTTCATCATCATGGAGCCCGAAGACACGCCACCCATGTCGGGCTCGAACAGCCTTTGCGTCGCCACGGTGCTGCTGGAGACCGGCATCCTGCCCATGACCGAGCCCGAGACGGTGATGACCCTCGAAGCCCCAGGCGGTCTCATCCGGGTGCACGCCGCCTGTAACGCCGGCCGGGTCGAGTCCGTCCGCGTCCACAACGTGGCGTCCTTCGCTGCGCGGCTTGGGGTGAGCCTCGAAGTCGAGGGGCTCGGGACGCTCACCGCGGACACCGCCTACGGCGGCGACAGCTTCGTGCTGGTGGACTCTGCTACGCTGGGCTTCGCGCTCAGCCCCGACGAGGCTCGGGACATCGTCGAGACGGGTATCCGGATCACCCGCGCCGCGAACGAGCAGCTCGGCTTCTCCCATCCCGAGAACCCCGACTGGCGCCATATTTCGTTCTGCCAGATCGCCGCGCCGATCCAGGACGTCGATGGCGTGGCGACCGGCCGCAACGCGGTGGTGATCCGGCCGGGCAAGATCGACCGCAGCCCGACGGGCACAGGCTGCTCCGCGCGCATGGCGGTGCTCCACGCGCGGGGCGAGCTCGGGGTCGGCGAGCGTTTCCGGGGTGTATCGCTCATCGATTCCGTCTTCGATTGCCGCATCGAAGGGGAGACGACGGTTGGCGGGCGCCCGGCGATCCTCCCCTCGGTCTCCGGCCGCGCCTGGCTGACCGGGACGACCCAGCTCCATCTCGACCCGCAAGACCCCTGGCCGGAAGGCTACCGGCTCAGCGACACCTGGCGGCCGGCCTGAGTGAGGCGGGTTAGCGCACTGTCCGACCAGACGGGATCGTGCCCAGTTGGTCCACTGTGCGCCATGCCGCATACCGCGCGGTTCGAAAACCCCCTCCTCACCCCGGCCCTCTCCTCCCCAGGGAGGAGAGGGAGAGTAGGCGGAGCCACCCACGTCCCCCCTCCGCCTTTGGGGGAGGGGGACAGGGGGAGGTGGGTTCGGGCCGACGTGATCCGGTAAGGGGTCGGATCGTGCTCTAATGCACGAGCGTGCTGGCGGGTTGTACGGCGACCTGCATGCGCTCGAGTGTGGTCCGCACGGCGCTGACCACCTCGGTCGCGTTGGGGCCGTCGCCGTGGAGCAGGATCGCCTGCGCCTCGAACTCCAGGTCGGTGTCGTCGACGGTGCGGAGCTTGCTCTCCTCGACAAAGCGCTGGACCCGGTCGGCGATGTATCCGGGGTCTCTCGCCTGCTTCACCCGCTCCACGATCAGCGAGCCGTCGGCGCGATAGTCCAGGTCGATGCAAATCTCGTGGATGATGGGGATGCCCTCGCGCCCGGCGATCTCGTAGAAACGGTGCCGCTCCAGCGGGGTGGGCCAGTAGAGCACCCAGGGCTCGCCGACGCTGTTGATCGCATCGACCATGGCGCCGCCGATTTTCTCGTCCCGCGCCAGCATCGGGTAGAGCGCGCCGTGGGGGACCAGGTGGTCGATGGTGGCGCCCACCGATGACGCGATCTGGCGCAGCGCGCCGATCTGGTAGAGCGTGAGGCAGCGCGCCTCATCCGTCGAGATCTTCATCTCGCGCCGGCCGAAGCCGTTGACGTCCGGAAGGCCCCAGTGCACGCCGACAGCGACGTCGTTGTCCTTGGCAAGCGTCACCGTGCGCTCCATGTGCACGGGATCGCCCGCGTGAAAGCCGCAGGCCACGTTGACCGAAGAGAGATGCGGAATGATTTCGGCATCGGCGCCGAAGGAGTAGTTGCCGAAGCTCTCGCCCACGTCGCTGTTGATATCCATCGCTCGCTGCATGTCATGTCCCCCTTTGTTCGTCAGATGATGATGTCCGGGTTCGCGATCAATGCTTCCTGCTCGGCGAGAACCGCCACCGCCTCCTCGTGGGAGATGCGGACGAAGCGGGTCTCCTCGAACGGGCGGACCTGCCCGATGCGCGCCATGTCGGCGGAGATCACGATGGCGATCCGCGCGTAGCCGCCGATGCTGGGCGAATCGACGCAGAGCACGATCGGCTCGACGCCGGACGGCACCTGCACGGTACCGACGGGTGCGCCGGGGTCGATCACGATGTTGGAGGGGTCCTTGCCCGCGTCCTCGATCAGGTAGTGCGGGCGCCCCGGCTTGAAGGAGAGTTCCTGCCCGATGAAGCGCATCCCCGTGCGGTCCGCCTTGGGATTGAGCTTCCAGGCGGTGGCGTAGAAGGCCTCGACGCTGTCCGCGGTGAAGTGGTGCTCCTCGGGGCCGGCATCCGTGCGAACCCGCATGGGTGGTGCGTAGCCGGGGATCAGGTCCGGCCGCAGCCGGCGCCCTGCGAGAGCCGCGGCCGCTGCCGTCGCCGCGCCGACCGGCAGGCGGTCGTCCTGCGCGAGCGGCCGCCCCTCCAGTCCGCCGAAGCCGCCGCTGACATGGGTGGCGCGGCTGCCCCGGTAGAGCGGCACGTCGATGCCGCCGTGAACTGCGAGGTAGGCGCGCGCGCCGCTCTGCGCGAGGCCGCAGGCCAGCGTCTGGCCCTCGTGCAAGACGAAGCTCGTCCAGCAGGGCACCGCCTCGCCATCCAAGGTCGCGCCGGTGTCCGCGCCGGTGAGCGCCAGCACGTGATCCTCCAGTGCCCTGAGCTTCAGCCGACCGAGGGTCATCTCCAGCCCGGCCGCGCCGGGATCGTCGCGAATCAGCAGTGGCCCTCCCGGCGGGTTGCCGACGAGCAGATTGGCGATCCTGAGCGCGAAGCCGTCCTGCGCGCCCGAGGGCGGAATACCCAAAGCCTGGCCGCCGCGGCGCCCCATGTCCTGGACTGTGGTGCGCAGGCCGCCGTCGATGACCTCCAGCATCAGGCGGGCTCCCACGTGCTCTCGGGGTCCTGCTTTTCCGCCGGCTCCCCGATCTCGGCAAGCCACGCCACGTAGCCCGCGCAATCGAAGGTGCCGTCCTCGACCCGGTACTCGTAGGTGCCGGCCTCCACCTCAGCGCGAATCGCCTCGTATTCCTCGCGCGCGATCGATTCGTAGCGGTGCCGGTCGCCGGCGCGGGCGAGCACCGGGCCATCGGCGAAGGCCGGGCTGAGCTCCCTCGGGTCGAAGATCTCGATGGGGGTGCGGCCGAAGAGCTGGCCGCCGCCCGGCACGCGGATCGGATAGATGGTGGAGGTGAGCCCCCCGAAGTTCAGCAACCTGGCGTGGGTCCAGGTGCGGGGGGTGCGGTAGAGCGGCGCGCCGAAGCGCTTCCCCGGGTCCATCGCGTAGGACATGAACGCACCGGGGACGAAGCCCACGCCGGTGACCCAGTAGTCGCAGCCGGTGTGCGTCTCGATGACCTGGGCCACCGTCATGTCGTTGAACTCGGCGATGTATTCGATGTTGTTGCGCACGCCGAAGGCTTCGGCGCACTCGCGCGACCAGGGGTCGTCATAGAGCGCCGGGATGATCACCCGGCGGCTCGGCAGCGTCTCCACCGTGCCTTGCGCGGCGATCAGCGCCTTCACGTGGTCGACGATGCGGTCGCGGGTGGTCGCGAGCGGGTCGAAGACGAGGCCGAGCGTGCGCACCTGCGGATTGGTCTCGACCAGCCCCTTCGGTGGCTCCTCGCGGAGCGCGTAGTCGAGCGCCAGGATGCGGAAGTTGAGGGGAATGCTCGATTCGTCGCCGAACTCGACGTTGATCGCGGTATCGCCCAGCGTCTTGAAGATCGGCTCGTCGTAGACCATGTCGCCCCCGCTCCTCCCGCCCCGCCATCATGGGCACCCTGCGGGCTGCGTCAAACTGCTGGCATTGGCGGGCGTCCGTGTGGTTGCTATTGAATTATGACCAACAATGTTGTACACAAAAGTGCGAAGGGGCGAACGTGGTGTTCGTCGCCGGTGCAAGAGGGGGAATCGGGCCATGCCGACCAAGATCTTCAAGGTTGCCGAAGCCCGTGCCAGCTTCTCCAGCCTCCTGGCGCGCGCCAAGGAGGGCGAGGAAATCATGATATCCAAGGGAAGCGAGCCGCAGGCGCGCATCGTGCCGCCGGCCGAGGCCGGGCAGCGGGAAGCCGCGCCGCTCAAGCACCTCAACCTGCCCGATGACCTCTTCGATCAGGAGGACCCGGACCAGGCCATGATCGACGCCGGCAGCTACAGCGATACTCTCGGCATCTGGCGTGGTCGGCCGAAGGCTTCGTGAGGCTGCTTCTCGACAGCCATGCCGTCTACTGGTGGGTGGCGGGCAGTCCTCGACTGTCCGCGACCGCCAGGGGGCTGATCCTGGATCGCGAGAACGCCGTGCTGGTCAGCGCGGTCTCGATCTACGAGCTTGAGTGGAAGGCGCAGCGCAGCCGCATCGCCTTGCCGCCGCAGGAGCTGCGGGCAGCGCTGAGGCGCAACGACGTCGAGGACCTTCCCATCACCCACGACCATGCCGACTACGCGGCCCAGCTCGATTGGGACCACCGCGACCCGTGGGACCGCCACCTGGCCGCCCAGGCACGACTGGAGAACTGCGCTCTGGTCTCGGTCGACGAGGTCTTCGACGCCATCGGCGTCGATCGGCAGTGGTGAGGGGTGCTGACGGCGCTATTCCGTGCGCTGCTTACCTCCGATCTCAAGGGGACGAGCGCCACAAAAAGGCTTGAACATGACCATCTAGTTGATCTATAAGTTAACCATGATTCGGATCAACGTAGCCGAGGCCAAGGCCCACCTTTCGCGCTACCTTGAGAGCGTCGAGCAGGGAGAAACGGTCGTCCTGTGCCGGCGCAACGTGCCGATTGCAGAGATTCGGGCGCTCCCCAAGCCGACACACGAGCCGCGCCCCGTGGGCATAGATCGCGGGATGACAATCTCGGCCGCCTTCTTCGAACCGCTTCCCGATGATCTGCTGGCAGCATTCGAAGGCGGCGGCGATAGCTCGTGAGGCTTCTCCTCGATACCTGCACGTTCCTCTGGCTGGCCGCGGATGCAGCCGAGCTAAGCTCGACCGCACGCGATAGCTGTCGCGACCCAGGCAACGAGGTATTTCTGAGCGCGGTCTCCGTCTGGGAGATCGCCATCAAATATCGACTCGGACGGCTGGCGCTGCCCGAGCCCCCGGCTCGCTACGCGGTCAGCCGTCGAACCTGGCTGCGGATCGAGCCGCTTGCGTTCGATGAGGCAAGCGCGGCCCATGACGCGCTCTTGCCAGCACATCATCGAGACCCCTTCGACCGGGCGCTCGTCTCGCAGGCCATTCTGGGCGGCATGTCGATCGTGACTCCCGATGCAGAGATCGAGCGATACCCGGCGCCCGTCCTCTGGTAGCGCCTAGTCATGCTTTGTCGGGATCGGTGGGGGCGGGCGCGGTCTCGGCGTCGATCCAGGCGAGATAGTCGGGATTGCCGCCCGTGATCGGGAGCGCGATCACGCAGGGGCAGGCGTAGCTGTGCAGCGCCTTGACCTTGGCGGTGAGCGGCTCGACAAGATCGGCGCGGGTCTTCGCCCAGAGCATCGCTTCGTCGCCTTCGCGAAGCGCGCCTTCCCACCAGTAGAAGGATAACACGCCCGGCTCGATGTTGACCGACGCCGCGAGGCGGGCTTCGACCAGGGCGCGGCCGATGGCCTCGGCCTCGGTCCGGCTCGGGGCGGTCACGCAGACGGCAACGTGCTCCATCCCTTGGGGGCTCCCTCGGTTTCCGAGCTGGGATGCGACAATACGGCATGCCGCGCCGAATCTCGCCTTCCCTTGTCTCGGTGCCATCCGATCTTTCAGTGGGCCAACAGGAATCCGCGAATGGATGCCGCGCATTCCTCCGGTGCCTCTTCGGCAAGGAAGTGGCCGCACTCGAAGGCATCCTCGGAAACAACTTCGGCCCATCTCTCCCAGATCGGGCGCAGAGGCGTCGCTGTGTGCAGGCGACCACGCGGCGCGAAGACGGGGCACTGGAGCTTCCTGCCCGCATTGCGGTCCTGCCGGTCGTGCTCCAGGTCGATGGTTGCGCCGGCGCGATAGTCTTCCGCCATCGCCTGCAGGACCTCGGGCCTCCGGAAGGCGGTCTGATAGGCCGCCACTGCGGCGGGGTCCAAGGCGCCGGGCCGTCCTGCCCGACGGTCCAGCAGATGGGTGATGAAGAAGTCGGGATCTGCGCCCATCAAGCGCTCCGGTAGCGGGGCGGGCTGAGCCAGAAAAGGCCAGTGAAAGCCCTCGATGGAGGCCGTCATGTCCCAGGCCTCCCAGATGTCGAGCGTCGGCACCGTGTCGAGGCCGACGAGATGGCTGACACGGCCGGGCGCATCGAGCGCCAGCCGGTAGCCCACCCGGACGCCGCGATCGTGTGCGACGATGCCGAACCGATCGTGCCCGAGCTGCGACATGAGGTGGACCATGTCCTTGGCCATCTCGCGCTTGGAGTAGTTCTCGTGGCCGGGATCGGGCGCAGGCCCGCGGCTCCCGCCATACCCCCGCAAGTCCGGTATCACCAGCGAATATTCGTCGGCGAGCAACGGGGCCAGGCGATGCCAATGCACGTGGGTTTGCGGAAAGCCGTGCAGCAGCAGGAGCGGCGCACCCCGACCGCCCGCACGGCAATGGATTGTGGCACCCGTGCAGCGGATGTCGCGTGTCGCGAATCCCTCGAACATCGTCACCTCATCCAGTAGTTCGGGGCCGATCGGCGCGCCATGCGCACCGGACAGGGACACTCGACCCATACATCACCATGGTAGTCCGTTGCGTTCATCATCCATGCCGGAGCGATTGATCCGCGGGGGCCGGGCCATGAGGCAGTCTGGGTCGCGGTCACTCTACCGAGAGAAGATCGCTGGCCCGTTCGGCGATCGCGACGATGGCCGCGTTGACCGGGCCCGTAGTGAGGCTCGGAATGATCGAGGCGTCGACGATGCGGAGCCCCGGCACCCCGGCGATGGAAAGGTCAGGGCGGACTACGGCGTCCGGGTCCGTTCCCATCCTGCAGGTGCCGACGGGGTGGTGGTGCGTGCAGGCGGCGTGCGCGATGAACGCCAACCGTGTGTCCTCGCTCGCGAGGTCGCCCGGCCCCGGTAGCAGCTCTTCGCCGCGCCACGGTGCGTAGGCATCCGCTCCGCCGAGGCGCCGCACCCAGTTGAGCGCTTCGAGCAGCAGCGAACGGTCTTCCGGCTCGCTGAGGTAGGCGGGATCGATGATCGGCTTCGCGTGCGGGTCGGCCGAAGCAATGGTCAGACGACCGCGGCTACGCGGGTGCGTGATGCCGAACATCAGGGTGAAGCCCGCGCCGGGAGCGGGCACCCAACTTCGGCGCGCCAGAGTCTCCGAGACCACGGGAAGCGTGACACACGCCACCACCAGGTCCGGCGCGTCTTCGGGCGTCTGTGCACTCGCGTGGATGTAGGTGAGCGACTCCGAGTGCTGCGTCGCGGTCGGCGGGAGGGCCTTGCGGGCGCGATACAGGTTGCCGGCGGAAAGCAGGTGGTCCTGCAGGTTCCGCCCGACGCCCGGCATGTCGCGCCGGACCGAAGTGCCGAGTGCCTTGAGCGCAGCACCCGGACCCAGACCGGAGCGCATCAGGACGGCTGGCGTTCCGATCACCCCGGCGGCCAGCACCACGGCGCGGCGGGCGTCGAGGCGGTGGACCGTGCCGCCCTCCACGGCGTGAACCCCGGTCGCGCGTCCGGCGTCGTCGAAAGCCAGCCGGTCGACGAGCAGCCCCGTCCGCAGTGCAAGGTTCGGCCGGGCACGAACGGCTTCGGTCAGGTAGGTGTTGTTTCCCAGATTAGCTGACCGCAGATTTGCCGGATTATTTCGCGCGGCGGCGAGGCGGATTTCCCACGCTGTTTGGTCATTGTCGGAAGGAAGAGAGGGGGTGGGGGGGTGTCGGCCGGCCGTCGGCGCGTCAAGCCGCTACGCGGCTCCTTCGCTGCGCTACGGCCCTTCGGGTGACCCGCCGCCGTCCGCCCGACTGAGTGCATCCATGGCCGTAAGCGGAGCTTTCGGCCATGGGCCGATCGCTCGACGCCTTGTCGTGGCCGGAGCCTGACGAGCGGTTTGCGAGGGTGGTTCCCGTGAGCGGTTCCCCCTCGAACCCCTAGGGATGGGCGGAACCGGGAACCGGGAACCGGGCGTTGTCGGGGTGGCTGCCGTTGGCGGCCGGGGAGGCCTTTTCGGCCTGGCCCGCGGCGAGGCCGTAGTGCCCCTCGGCGTCGTGCCGGACGCGTCCTTCGCGGACGAGCTTTTTGAGGACGACGCCGACGGTCTTGTGCCGGGTCGCGGCGCGTTCGCGGATCTGGCGCTGCGACAGCGGCGTCCCGGCTTCGGCGAGCGCCTTGAGGATGCGCCGTTCGGCGGTTTCGGGCTCGGGCGCGGCCTCGGCAGTATCCACTTGGCGGAGGCGCAGCGCGGGCCCCTTGCCGTCATCGGCGAGTTCGATCTCGATGTCATTGAGGCCGGGGGCGGCGCGGTGCTCGACGGTCATGACGATCTGCCTGTCGCGTCGGCGCAGGTAGAGATTCGAATCGCCCCACGCGTGCAGTTCCGAGCTTCCGCGCAGGGCCTGGCCGGGCCTTGTGGCGCCGCTCTTGCGGGCGTGGTGGACGAGCAGGACGGCGGCTCCGAAGCGGCGCTGGATGTCGCGTAGGAAGCCGAGGATGGGGGCGACCTCGGCGACGGTGTTCTCGTCGACGCCGTGCAGCCGGACCAGGGGGTCGAGGACGACGAGGCGGGGCCGGATGCGTTGCACCGTCTCGACCAGCCGCCGGCGGTCGGCGCGATGATCGAGGCGCAGCGCGGGCACGTCGATGACTGCGATGTCGAGGCTCTCGAACCGGGCGCCTGCGGCGCTCGCGATACCCTGGAGCCGGGCACGCACGATGTGGCCGGCGTCCTCGGCGGCGAACAGCAGGACGGGTCCTGGCTCGTCGGCGGCGAAGCGGCGCAGGCAGGGGACGCCGGCGGCGACCGCGACGGCGAGGTCGAGCGCCAGGAAGGACTTGCCGCACTTGGGCTCGCCGCCGACGATGCCGACCGCCTGGCGCCCCCACAGCCCGTCGATGAGCCACTGCTGCTGGCGCGGCCGGTCCTCCAGCTCCACCGGCGCCCGCGTCGGGAAGCCGTTCGCCGCCGCGTCCCCGGTGCCGGTCACGGCTTGAGCTCCTCGATGGCATTCTGGAGGTGGCCGGCGTTGACCGTCTTCGCCTTCTCCAGGGCGGCGGCCGACAGCGCGTAGTGGGCGAGGCGGTTGACCTGGCGCGGCAGGCCGCGGGTTCCCTGGAACAGGGCCTCGACGGCGGCGTCCTCGAACAGCGGCAGCTCGCATCCGGCGAGGCGCAGGCGGTGGGTCAGATAGGCCTCGACCTCGTCGCGGTCGAGGCCGGTGAGGTGGTGGCGGACGACGACGCGCTGGGAGAGCGATTCGTGCACCGCCATCGACAGCCGCCGCCTGAGCTCGGTCAGCCCGACCAGGATCAGGCACATGCGGTTCTCGGAGTCCATCGCGAAGTTGGTCAGCAGGCGGAGGTCCTCCAGCACGTCGTTGCGCAGATGATGGGCCTCGTCGACGACCAGCACCGGGAACTGCCTGGCCTCGGTCGCGAGGCGCGAGATCTCGGTCCTGATCGCGTGGTGGGCCGAGGATCGCGAGCGCTCGACGGTGATGCCGATCTCCCAGGCGATGGACTTGTACATGTCGAGCACGTTGCCGGTGGTCAGCGAGACGTAGTGGACTCGGAACAGGCCGGGGTGGAGCTGGGCGGTAAGATGCCGGCACACGGTTGTCTTGCCGGCACCGACCTCACCGGTGAGCATGCCGATGCCCTTGAGCTCGATGAGGTGGCCGAGCCGGGCCTCGGCCTCGCGGCGCGCGCTGGATTCGAACAGCTCGTCGGTCTCCGCCACGGTCTCGAAGGGCATGCGGGTGAAGGCGAAGTGGCGCTGGTACATCAGTCGTCCTCCTTGAACTTGCGCATCTTGAGCGGCGAGGGCGGCGGCTCTGGGGCCGGGTCGTCGGGTTCGATCTTCTTGGAGTAGTGGCCGCGCTTCACCGCGGTGTTGGCGTAGGCGTCGAGGCGGGTTGCCTGGCCGACAGGCTTGCCGTCGTGCACCACGCCGAGCGGCCGCGACGGCGGCGCATCCGGGTCGTAGCGCAGCACCACCCTGTGGCCGACCAGCAGGGCGTCGACCTCGTAGACGCGGCCGTTCAGGCTGACGGTGCGGTCCTTGTGGACCAGCCGCTTGGCCTCGAAGAGGAAGATATCGTCGAGGTCCAGCGTGGCGTCGGGGTAGCGGACCGCGGCCGAGGCGAGTGCCCATTGCTCGAGCGGGGTGCGCCCCTCAAGGCCGCGATGCGGACTGTTGTGATACTCGCCCTCGATCCACGCCCACAGGCTGCGGTTGAGCGTCTGGAGGCTGTCCAGGACCGGCGCATCGAGATGGGCGAGCCAGCCGGCGCGAAGCGTTCTGAACCACCGTTCGATCTTGCCCTTTCCCGCTGGTTGATACGGCCTGGCATGCACCAGCACGATGCCCAGCTTCGCGCAGATCAGGGCGAGCTGGCGGGAGCGGTAGGCGGCGCCGTTGTCGACATAGAGGCGCTGCGGCAGGCCGCGGCGGATCAGCGCGTTCTTGAACACGGGCAGGAAGGCCTGGACGCTCTCGGCCATGGCGAAGGCGGCGAAGGGCACGACCCGGGTGGCGTCGTCGATGAAGGCGATCAGGTAGGTCTTGCGTCGGCTCCGGCCGTGCCGGACCTTCGGCCCGTGCATGACGTCGCTCATCCACAGCTCGCCGGCGTCCCGGAAGGCGAAGCGGCGGCGGTCGGCGCCGTCCGGCGGCTTGCCGTCGAACAGCCCCTCGCGGCTCAGCAGCCGGTGCACGGTGGATGGAGCGAGCGGGTGATCGATGCCCTCCTCGACGGCCGCGCGGATGATCGCGCGCACCGGCCAGGTCGGGTTGTCGACCTTCAGCGTGACCAGGCGCTCGGCGACCTCGGCCGGCAGCCGCCGGGGCTTCCCGCGGTCGCTACGTGGTCTGGGGTAGAGCGCCTCGAAGCCGCCATCGCGATAATGCCTGATCCAGTCCCGCATGGTGTCGGCGGCGACACGGGTCCGGTCGGTTCCGGGGATGGCATAGGTCTGGCTCGCCTTCTCGCGAAGCTTGTCGCCGACGCCCTTGGCGCCCATCGGCAGATGCACCAGATCGGCGATGACGCCGTATCGGAACAGCGCGATCGCCTGGCGAAGGTCGTCGTCGGATTCCTTCATGTCATGGTCCTCGTTGCTGGGGCTCTTCGGCCCCGGGACCATGACGCTACGCCGCCGCCGGAGGGGGATCAGGCCCCATCGAGTGTTGGAAGCCCGCCTTGCGACTCATCGTGCCGATTCCGTGGGGTTGGAAGCCCAATGGGGCGGGCAGCATCTGCAGTTGCTCAGACACCAGGCCACGCAGCGCCATCAAGGCGCTGTCGCTGTTGAGACGCTCGCGAACCGCCACCATGGTGGCCGCGCAGCCCGCCAGCCGGTCGGGGATCAGGCCGATGACACGGACAAGAACGTTGTGGACCAGGCGAAGCCGGTGGCGCACCCAGCGCATCGCGCCGGGAAGCTCGATCGCGTCTTCGTCCTCGGGGCAGCGCACCTCGTTCGCTGCCTCCTCCAGGCTGCCGGCTTTCTCCGCCGCCACAACAACCGCTTCCAGATCGTCGAGCGTGCCCGGCAGCCGCGACGACAGGCAGTCGGCCAGCATGCTGATCGTCGTATGGCTCTCACGGCAATACCAGCGGGGAACCTTCGCACCGGGCGGGGTCTTCCGCCCGTAGGTGCCGTGGCTGCCCACGGAACATCCGCCGTGCGGGTGATTCGGGCAGCGCTCAAGCCTTGCCTCGCGCCACGCCTCGGTCTTAACGTATTCCTCGCCGGTAAGCCCCGTCTCGTAACGAAGCTGCAAACCGGCCATGGCCCGGCGGGGATCAGCCCGTGCGGGCCTCTTCCTTGTTGTTCCTCGTCAGTCCGAGACTACGAAACCGCCCCGGCGACGCAAAGCCGCCAGGTCCACCCATCCCACGCTCGGCCACAATCCCGGGGAATTCACCGGCAGCCCAATGTGGGAAAAAAACCCGAGTTCCTATCGGGCTAAACCGCGAGACAACAGGTAGGCATCGGCAACGCTCTGACGCCGCCCGTCGACGATCGTCAGTGTGTTGAGCGTCGGTCCAGCGATCTCCGGCCCGTTGTGGTCGCGGATTGGACGGAGCCCGAGCTCGACCCCGGCCCTGCAGTGCGCCACGCTCAGCGGGTGCGGCGTCGCGGGCTGGCAGAGCCGCACCGGGCCCTCTCCGCCGTAGCCGTCCTCCGGCGCGAAGGGTGAGGTTTCCGAGCGAACGAAATAGGGGCGCAGGCCAGCCCAGTCCCACCCGGTCGCGCCCGCCTCGGCCCAGCGGTCGAAGTCGTTCGGATGGCCGCGGACGTGCCCCATGGCATGCATCGCGCTGGACCCGCCCACCGCGCGCCCTCGCGGCCAGGGATGCGCGCGCCCTTGGGTGCCGGCCTGCGGCACGGTGGTGTACTGCCAGTCGATCTCGGAGCCTTGCAGGAGAGGCCACGCGGCGGGATCGGCGATGTCGGGGTTCGCGGGCTCTCCGCCCGCTTCCAGCAAGAGGACGCGGAGGTCTGGCCGTTCGGTCAGCCGCGCCGCAAGCACGCAGCCTGCCGAACCGGCCCCGACGATGACGATGTCCGCCTCGGTCATGCCCTCGCCAACGAGTTCAATCCGGTCACGACTTGGCTCGCGATCCACACGGATGCAAAAGAGTAGGTTTATCCCACGCGGGCTGCACGATAAGAGAGGCTGTCAATCGCCACGCCGAAACCCAGGGAGAACGACATGACCGATGCTGCCGCTTACGAGCCGCCAACCGTCTGGACATGGGACCGCGAGAACGGCGGCGAGTTCGCCTCCATCAACCGGCCCGTTTCCGGCGCGACGCACGAGGCAGAGCTGCCGCGCGGCAAGCATCCTCTCCAGCTTTATTCGCTGGCGACACCCAATGGCGTGAAGGTCACCGTCATGCTCGAGGAGCTGCTGGCGGCCGGCCACGACGGGGCGGAGTACGACGCTTACGTCGTCGACATCAGGGACGGCGCCCAGTTTGGCTCGGGGTTCGTCGCGATCAATCCGAACTCGAAGATTCCGACGCTGGTGGATTACTCGCTGCCCGAGCCGACGCGCGTGTTCGAATCGGGCGCGATCCTGCTCTACCTGGCGCAGAAGCACGGCGCCTTCATCCCGGAAGACCCGTCGGAGCGCGCCGAGTGCCTGTCGTGGCTGTTCTGGCAGATGGGCTCGGCGCCCTATCTCGGCGGCGGGTTCGGTCACTTCTATGCCTACGCCCCCTACAAGATGGAATACCCCATCGACCGCTTCACCATGGAGACGAAGCGTCAGCTCGACGTCCTCGACAAGCGGCTGACCGAGACCCGCTACATTGCGGGCGACACATACACCATCGCCGACATGGCGATCTGGCCGTGGTACGGCGTGCTGACCACCGGCAAGCTCTACGACGCGGCCGAGTTCCTCTCGGCACACGAGTACAAAAATGTCGTGCGCTGGTACGAGGAGATCGCGGCGCGCGATGCGGTGATCCGCGGGCGCAAGGTCAACCGGATTAACGGCCCGCTGGAGGACCAGCTGCGCGAGCGCCACGACGCGTCCGACTTCGCGCTGCGGACACAGGACAAGATCGAAGCGGCGGGCTAAGAACCTGTATCCAAAGTTCACGCGCGGTTGTGCCCCCCCCTGTCGTCATGCCCGGACTTGACCCGCTGCTGTCCGGTTTGGGCTTGGGTAAGTTGGAGTTCGATTTGCCGTTCATCGTTTGGTGGCACGGTCGGTATAGAGGCTGCTGGGCAGGCCCTCGGTGCGGAACACCTGCTTCAGCGCGCGGAAGGTGGACGCGGTGCCTTCCTCGTCGACCAGGAAGGCCGAGTAGATCTCGCTCGTGGCGTCGTCCATGGTGACGATGAGGTCGAGAGGCGGCTGGCCGGCGAGCCATTCATGCCGCGAGCCGTCCTGATGGAGCATCATGCCGACGCAGGGCTTGCGCTGGCGCCGGCGGCGGTGGGCGCCGCGCCTTCGTGCCCTGGGGACCAGGCCTGCGCGCTGCAACGTGGTCTTGGTCCAGGTGTAGCTCCAGGCGAAGCCGTGGTGGGTGCGCAGATGGTCGTGGAAGTGCTTGACCGTCCAGCCCATGTGGCGGCTTCGGTACTCGTCGAGCATCCAGGCCACCCGATCGGCCGGCACGCGGCGCGCAGACGCCTTGCCGAGCCTGCGGTCGAAGAGGCCGTCCAAGCCTTCCTCCTCATAGCGTCGCCGGTAGCGGTGGAAGCTGCGCTCGCTCATCCCCAGAAGCTCCGCCGCCTCCAGGGCCGAAAGCCGCCGTGCCTGCCAATGGCCCAGAACATCACAAAAGCTCTGCATCCTGCGTTCCTGTAGCAACGCCGTCCGGTTCATCGCGGTCCCTCCCCACGGAGAAACCAAACCGGACAACTCGTGTGCTACCTAAACCGGACACATCATCTGCTAGCCACAGCCAGCGGCGGGGCCGGTTGCGCCACAGTCTGAATCGTGGCAAATCTCCGCCTTACGCGGGCGCATAGCTCAGTTGGTAGAGCAGCTGACTCTTAATCAGCGGGTCCGGGGTTCGAATCCCTGACGGCCCACCAAACAACAACAATGACTTATCTGTCCTAATCTCCTATAATATCAGCTAGTTACGCGACCCCACACGGATCGCATTTCCACTCTTGGCAGCTTGCGGCGTCCCATGTCGTTCGCTACCATCCCGTGTTTGAAGGTGGCCATAAAGGTGGCACTTTGAGAGCAACTGACGGAAAACAACGCTGCGTAGAAGAAAGCGTTCGGTCAAAGGGTGATGATGATGAGGACGGACGACGCCAGCTCCGCTTTCTGCCGGGCTTCGGCCGGCTTCGCTCTGTGCCATCGTCCCCTCCATCACTGCGTGACCGAACGCTTTCGCGTAGAACGAAAGCGTTCGGTCACGCAGTGATGAGAGTGGTGGATTCAGCGATTGAGCGTTCGCTTCCAGTCCTTGCGGAGGGGCTGCAACCAGATGTCCTTTTTCGGCTGGGCTCGCTTCGTATGCCTGTCATAGCGTCCTCTTCCCTGGGTGGTTCCGAGGCGGTGATGGTGGGGGCTGAGGTCATTGTCGACACCCTCAACAAGACACTGGTAACGCCGACGACGATTCGATATCGTCGCGCACATGGCGATGCGCGACGAGGATTTCGGAGCGATCCCGACGCTGACCGAGGCGGACGGCGGGCCCTGGTCGCCGCCCATGGCGGCGCCGGCGAGCGCACCGCGCGACTGGCGGTCGCTGTGCGAACAGGCGCAGGCGCGAGCGGAGACGGAGCGGGCTCGGGCGGACGCAGCGGAAGCGCGCGTCGCAGAGTTGCTTGTGGCGGAGAGGACTGCCCGTTCCCGAGCGGGCCAACTGAACACACAGCTCGACAAGAGCCGGGACAAGCTCAAGGCCGCCGTCGAGGAGGCGAAGGAAGTCCGGCGCACGGCCAAGGACGCGCTGTTCCACCAGTCGGAAGTGACGCGGCTGCAGAAGCTGCTTTCGGAGGCCGGGGTCGATTCGCGCAAGCGCAGCACGATCGTGTCGCTGCGCATGGAAGTCTTCGAACTTCGCGAAGCCCTGAACGCGCCGAAGCTCGGCGATGCCGCGATCAAGGAGCTGCGCGGGGAAGTCGATACCCTGACCCGGGAGAACGCCCGGCTGAACAGGGCGCTGGAGCGGTCGCAGGGGCAGAACGACGAGATCGCGGCACTGCGCAGGAAGGTCGAGGCGCTCCGTCGCCGGTTGAAACGAGCGGCAAAGCCTTCGCCGGCTGGCAGGGCGAGCGCCCAGCTTCGCAAGGCGCTGGAACGCGCACGCAAGCAGAAGGACACGATCAGGGCGTTGCGCGGCGAAGTCGGCACGCTCAGCCGGGAGACCCGTCGGCTGAACCGGGAGGCCCGGCGGCTGCGCCGCGAGTTGGAACCGTTGCCGGACCTCAAGAAGACTGCCCGCAAGATGACCGCCGAGGTCGGTTTTTTGCGCCAGTGTCTGGCCGCCTTCTGCGACCAGAGGGACCGCATCCAGGTGCTGGAGAACCGCATCTTCCATCTGAACGTGGCCGTGAGGACGTCGGCCATCAAGAACGAGAAGCTGGAGGCCGAGCTTGCCGAGCGTCTCCCCCTGCCCGCGGCCCTCAAAAAGCTGCGCGAGCGGGACAAGACCATCGAGTCGCTGCACAAGGAGATCGCCCGGCAGCGCAAGGCGAACGGCCGGCTCGGCAACAAGATAAAGGCGCTGCGCGCCCAGAGGGCGCGACTGCAAGCCCGGATTCTCCAGCTCCGCTCGTCCCGGGCGGTCCTGTCGAAGGCGGTCTTCGGGGGCAAGAGCGAGAAGCAGGACAAGCCGCGCTCGGAACGCAAGCGCGGCCAGCAGCGCGGCGCGGCCGGCCACGGCCGTACCCCGCGGCCCAAGCTCGAGGAGAAGGAGGAACGGCGGGAGCCGCCGCCGGACGCGCTGATCTGCTCGTGCTGCGGCAAGCCCTATGTCGCCAACGGCGAGAATGCCTCGTCGGTCATCGAGATCGCGGTCAAGGCCCATATCCGCAGGATCGTGCGCCCGCGCTACCGCCGGGGCTGCGAGTGCGCGTCCTCGGCACCGGAAGTGGCGGCGCCCCCGCCGGCGCGGCTGTTCCCCAGGACGCCCTACGGGATCAGCGTCTGGGCGCGCATCCTCTACGAGCGTTTCGCCTGCTTCCGGCCGCTGCGCCGGGTCGCGGCATGGATGGCGGACCAGGGACTGCCGATCGCGCCGGGGACGATCGCCAGCAGCGTGCGCCGCTTCCTGCCGCTGTTCGCTCCGCTCGCCGAGGCGATCCTCGCCCACCAGAACGGGATGGCGGTGCGCCACGGCGACGAGACCGGCTGGCGCATCCAGGCGCTCGGCGAGACCGCCAGTTCGCGGCGCGCGTGGTTGTGGATCTCGGTCGGCAAGGATGCCGTCTATTACCGCATCGACCCCTCGCGCAGCGCCGAGGCCGCGATGAAGCTGTTCGGTTCGGTCAAGGGCACCGTGTTCCTGGTCTGCGACCGCTACGGCGCCTACGTCAGGATGGCGCGCGAACTCGACGGCAAGATGATCCTGTGCTGGTGCTGGATCCATCAGAGACGCGACTTCATCGAGTGCGCTGCCGGCCAGGTAAAGCTGAGGCAATGGTGCGAGGGATGGATCGAGCGGTTCGCGTCGGTCTTCCGGCTGAACAAGGAGCGGCTGAAGCATTACGACCCCGCTCTCGCTCTCGAGCGCCAGACGCCCGCGTTCGACGCGGCGCATGCCCCGCTGAAGAAGGCCGTCGAAGACCTGTTCGCGCAGGCCGAAGCGGAACTGGCCGACCTGCCGGACAAGGCGCGCCAGGGCAAGGCGCTGCGCTCGCTGCTCAAGCATCGCGAGGGGCTGAGCGTCTTCGTCGACAATCCCCAGGTGCCCATGGACAACAATCTCCCGGAGCGGGAGTTCAGGAGAGCGGTCATCGGGCGCCGATTATGCTTCGGTTCGGACAGCGAGGACGGCGCGGACCTCACGGCGGCGATGTACTCGGTCCTCGGCACGCTCGCGATGAACGGCATCGACGTCCTGCGCTGGCTGGAGGCGTGGCTCGAAGCCTGCGCGGAGAACGGCGGCCAGCCGCCCGAAGACCTGTCGCCATGGCTGCCCTGGACGATGAGCGAGGAGCGCAGGCGCGGGTTCACGGCGTCGGGATGATCGGCGCCGTCGAGTGCCGCTACTACGGCCGCGACTTCACCGCCGACGAGATGGCGTTGCTGCGCGCCCTGATCGCCGCCGAGCCGCAGCCGACCCGCGCCGCCCTGTCCAGGGAGTTCTGCCGGCGCATCGGCTGGCTCAAGCCCGACGGCGGCCTCAAGGACATGATGGCCAAGGTGACCATGCTCGCCATGCACCGCGACGGCGTGATCGTCCTGCCGCCGCCGAAGGGAAAGCAGGGCCGGCCCAGGCCCATCGTCTTCGGACCCGAGACCGAGCCGCCGCTGTTCCCGGCGCCGATGACGCTCGACGAGGTTCGGCCCCTCGACTTCCGCACCGTCGTGCGCAACACCCGCGAAGGGAAGCTCTGGAACGAGTTCGTCGCCCGCTATCACTACCTCGGATACAAGCCCCTGGTCGGCGCCCAGATGCGCTACGCCGTCCATGACCGGAACGGCTGGCCGCTCGCCATGCTCGGCTTCTCCACCGCCGCGTGGAAGCTCGCCCCGCGCGACGACTTCATCGGGTGGTCGCCCGAGATGCGCGAGAAGAACCTGCCGCTGGTGGTCGACAACCCGCGCTTCCTGATCCTGCCGTGGATCGAGATCCCGAACCTCGGCTCGCACATCCTCGCCATCGTGCGCCGCCGCCTGCCCCAGGACTGGAGCGAGCGCTACAACACCACGCCCATGCTCATCGAGACCTTCGTCGAAACGCCACGCTACACCGGCGCCGTCTACCGGGCATCCGGTTGGACACACGTCGGCACCACCCAGGGAAGAGGACGCTATGACAGGCATACGAAGCGAGCCCAGCCGAAAAAGGACATCTGGTTGCGGCCCCTCCGCAAGGACTGGAAGCGAACGCTCAATCGCTGAATCCACCACTCTCATCACTGCGTGACCGAACGCTTTCGAACGGGAGGAAAGCGTTCGGTCACGCAGTGATGGAGGGGACGATGGCACAGAGCGAAGCCGGCCGAAGCCCGGCAGAAAGCGGAGCTGGCGTCGTCCGTCCTCATCATCATCACCCTTTGACCGAACGCTTTCGTCGAGCGCGACGAGGCCCGGAAAACGCCCGTTCGGTCTCGCGGTGACGGAAGGGGAGGAAGAGGCCGGCGGCGGTTGGGGTGGATAGGCGGAGGCGGAGCCCGGAGTTGCCATCGGTTTCCTCATCCTCGCCATCCTTCCGACCGACGCCTTCGGGGAGAACACCATGCCGAAACGGAGCACCCTCAGGCTGACCAAGCGGAGTGTGGACACCCTCAAGCCCAGCGGCAAGGACGCGATCTTCTGGGACCGCGACCTGGCAGGCTTCGGGGTCAGGGTCCATGCCACCGGGCGCAAGCTCTGCATCGTCCAGTCGCGGGGGCCGGCCGGCCTGAAGCGGGCCACCCTGGGACCGGTCGGCGACAGGACCGTGGAGGAGTATCGCCGCGATGCGGCGGCGGCCATCGACCGCATCAAGCGGGGCGAGGACCCGAGGCCGCCGGAGCCGGCGCCCGAGCCCACCGTGGCCGATCTGGCGGCGCTCTGCCTGAAGGATCACGTCGCCGCGCGCTGCAAGCCGGCGACGGCGGAGAACTACCGGAAGTCCATCGACTGCCACATCCTGCCGGCTCTGGGCGGCAGAGCGCTGAAGGACGTCGCGCCCGATGATGTGGCCAAGCTCCATCACCGGCTGCGCGGCACGCCGGCGGCGGCCAACCAGGCGATCTGGGTGCTCTCGAAGATGTTCTCGCTGGCCGAGAGCTGGGAGATGGTCCCGCCCGGGCGCAACCCCTGCCGGCATGTCCGCCACTACCGCGCCACGCCCCGCGAGCGCTTCCTGACGCCGGACGAGTTCCGGCGCATCGGCGATGCGCTCAAGACCTTCGAGGCCGAGGGCAAGATGCAGCCTTCGGCCATCGCCGCGATCCGCCTCTTGATGCTGACCGGCTGCCGCTCGGACGAGATCCTCACCCTGCAATGGGACGATATCGACCGCGCGGCGCGGGTCATCCGGCTCCGCGATTCGAAAACGGGTCCGCGCATGGTGCCGCTGACCAGACCGGTGCTGACGGTGCTGGACGGCATCGAGCGGCAGGACGGCGTTCCCTGGGTGCTCAGGGGCGCCAAGCCGGGCTCCCGTCTGTCCTGTCTTTCCTGGCACTGGCGGCGGGTCAGGAATGCGACCGGGCTCCATGACGTGCGGCTTCACGACTGCCGTCACTCTTACGCCAGCCGGGCGCTGGCGCTGGGCGAGGGCCTGCCGGTGATCGGGCGCCTGCTCGGCCATGCAAGGGTCGGCACCACCGCCAAATACGCCCACCTGGTGCGCGACGCCGAGAAGGCGGCCGCCGCCCGGACCGGCGGCAGCATCGCCGCCTGGATCATGCCCGGCGATGCCGAGGCGGCGTGAGGGGAAGGGTGATGCAGCAGAGGACGATCTCCAACCGCTCCGTGGCCGCCATGACGGTGGAGCGCGACACGGTGTTCTGGGACCGGACCGTGACCGGCTTCGGGGTCCGGGTCTATCCGACCGGCGGCAAGGTCTATATCGCCCAGGCGCGGGGGCCGGAGGGACCGAAGCGGGTGACGGTGGGCCGGCACGGCGTGCTGAATGCCGACGAGGCGCGGCAAAGGGCGGCGCTGATCGTGACGCGCATCAAGGCGGGCGAGGACCCGGTGCCGCTGCCGCTCGCGGCCCGGGCGAGGGCCAATGGGAGTCCGACCGTGGCCGACCTTGCGGCGCGCTATCTGGAGGATCATGTCGAGGTGCGGCTCAAGCCGGCGACGCGGGCCAAGACCCGCGGCGTGCTCCGCCGCCACATCCTGCCCGCGCTCGGCAAGCTGCCGGTGGAGACAGTGGAGCGCCGGCACGCGGTCGAGCTGCACCGCGGGCTGAGCGACCGCCCGGTGACGGCGAACCGGGCGGTCAAGACGCTTTCGCACATGTACCGCCTGGGCGAGGGCTGGGGCCTGGTGCCGGCGGGCTGCAACCCGTGCCGTGCCATCGAGAAATATCCCGAGCGCGGCCGCGAGCGCTTCCTGACCGACGCCGAGTTCGCCCGGCTCGGGCGGGTGCTGGACGAGGCCGTGGAGGCCGGCACCGTCCCGCCCGTGGCGGCGGCGGCAATCCGGCTGCTGATGCTGACCGGCTGCCGCAAGGGCGAGGTGCTCGCGCTGCGCTGGACGGACGTCGATCTCGACGCGGGCGAGCTCCGCCTTCCCGACGCGAAATCCGGTCCCCGCGCGGTGCAGCTGCCGCCGCCGGCGGTGCGGCTGCTGGAGGACCTGCCGCGCCGGGCGGGCAGCCCGTTTGTGTTTCCGGGCAGGAACAAGGACGGGCGCTACAGCGCGGGCGGTCTCGACCTCGCCTGGCACGCCGTGCGCGAGGCCGCGAAGCTGAAGGACGTGCGGATCCATGACCTCCGGCACAGCTTCGCTTCGCGCGCGCTGGCGCTCGGCGAGACGCTGCCGGTGATCGGCAAGCTGCTGGGCCACAACGATATCGAGACGACCGCGAGATACGCCCATCTGGCGCAGGACTCCGTCCATGAGGCGGCAGAGAGAATCGCGTTGAGCATCGCCGCCGAAATTCTGTAGGGCGTTCCGAGACAGTGGTCCCGTTTAGTTCGTCACGACGCCCTCGCTCTGTGCTACAGCAATAGATCAAACTACACCCCAAGAGAAGTAGTCAGTGGAATTCAAAATGCCCCAACTGACTTGGAAGAGAGCTTGGCCGATCATTGGAGTCTTCGTATTGGTGGTATCGGCCGTGGACTCGGCCGACAAGGTGATCACATGGATAACCGTGGCATCTACTTTCCTGTTTCAAGCATTGGGACATGTGGGAACTGCGGTGTCAGTGTGCGTGGGTATTCTCGCGTTTTGGCTTTGGGCGATGACACCGCGATGGATGTATGAGTCGGTTCCGGAGAGATTCAGACGCCCCATTTCATGGGTTCTTTTTGTCACCATATCCGTGTCTCTTCTTGCGCTGGCTCTCGCTACCATCGGGCGGCTCATAACCTACTAGTTTCCGCTACGCCGGTAATTCCATCAGCATCATACCCCAGTCGTCAAAGGTATCCATAAATTCTTGTTCAAGGTGTGACAATTGTTTCAATTCCCATGTTCTTCAAAGCTATGGTAGTTTTTCTCATCTTGTTTTTTTCGGATTCGAGCGATTCTTGTATTGTCGACACGCCTACACAAAAGAGCAATCAACGAAGAAAATTTTTCTTTGGGAAGGAGTTGCCATCTTGATCCGAATTCTCTTTCAATTGCTTTGTAGATAGCCATGTACTTGTAGCGCCCCTTTTCTCGTTCATTCTTTTGGTATTCTTGATACTTCTTAATCAAGTAAGCGATGTACGATGACATGTATGGATCGTTGCCAATCGAACCATCAGGCGGGAGAATTTTCACCTGTGTTCTTGGTGGCTTTATATTCAAGACATCCGTTTGGATGGCACCGGGACTATGGACAGCCACTTTGCTGCCAGCCTCAGCGATAATCAGATTTTTGTATTGCTGAAGAAGAGCATTGGCTACGGGTTCAACTTTTGAACTTATGGATACCAGTTCCTGGCTTTCGTGTTCATGTTTCATTTTCAACAAACATGCCACGGAATATTTTTCGACTTCACCATCGATCACTCTATGGTGTCTTCCACAAAGCAACATAAGGTTATCAAAGGAATGACGTTTTTCATCCGTTTGCTTGGGATCAAATCGAGGGCCATTGGCAGATACGCCCTTTATGTGAGCTATTTCCCCGGTAACGGTTCCAGAGTCTTCAACCAATGGGATTTCGCAACCGGGAAATGCGCACTGATTGCGAGACACGGCGAATAGTCGCTTTATCGTCTTTTGGGTAGGCGCATTCATTTCGCGTTTAGAGCCGTATTGTCAATTCTTCTACAATTGTCGTTGAGATTTAGCAGCAGTTCCAACGCTTGTTCCTCCGCGATGTCATTATCCCACCCATACGCCGTCGCCACCGCCGCGTCCAGGGCGTCGTGAGCCTGAACGAGCCATTGAGGGCGGGCGTTGTAGAGGTTGGTCAGCGTGCGGGCCTTGAGTTCCTTCGCCGCCGTGTCGCTGCGCGCGACCGGGCGCTTCGGATAGCCCGGCACCGGCTCGTCCCTCCACTCCACCCATTCGGGCGGGTTGAGCCAGCGGTCGCGCAGTTCGACAAGGCGGCGGGCGGCTTCAACAATGGCGACGGCGCAGGGATCATCGGCAAAGTCGGCAGCCGGAATGTCCGGCGAGAGGCCGTCCGGGAAGGGGAAGGTCTCGAAGGTGGTGGTCGGTGTGTAGCGCGGACGATCCTCCAAGCTTGTACCCAGCCGCAGCGACCATGCCTCGTGAAACCGGCTGTGCAGGATGCCGAAGGTCACATCGTCGTCGCAGGCGATGACGATAAGCTGGTGGTCGGGGCAGACGCCTGCATCCAGCCATACGAACAGGCGATGCTTGGCCAGTGTCGGCGTCGCGATATAGCGGGTCAGACCGCCGAGCGCCCGCCACATGCCCTGTCTCGGCTCGACATGTCGCCACCAGTTGAGGCGGTACGCGTCCCGGCGATTCCGCTGCCGCCTCGGCCAGACATGTTCCCTGACGTGCCCGTAGGGCGCCTCGTAAAGCACGGCGTCCGCTTCCGGCATCTCCCAGCCGAAATCCACGATCCACTTGCCCGCCGGCCGGCGGGTCAAATCCATACCGTTCACCCAGGGTTTCAGGACATCGGAATTCGGGCGTCCGTTGGGATTGGCCGGGAGGCACAGCCATTCCCGGGCAAGGTCACCGGCAATGTCGAACGGCCCACCCTTGGTATCGCCCATGAAAGCGGCGCCGATATTCGCCTGGATGCGCTTCGCCCCGGTAAGGTCGATCCCGGATCTGCCGCGCCTGGCGGTGAGGTCGGAGTGGATTTCGTCGGCGAGTTTGCCATCCAGACGAGTCTCGGGCTTGAACGCGTCCTCCGCGCCGGAGAAGCACACCAGCGACACCCGCACCGCCGCGCCGTCGATCACCCAGGGCTCGTCCGACCAGGCATCGAAGATCGGGTGCCCATCGGTCGCGGCCTGCAAGGCTCGGCGGTTCGCGCCGCCGCGTATCGAGTTCGTGGCGACAAGGCCGACGTGCGTCGCATTGCCCGATGCGATTTGCTCGCCTGCCTTCACGAACCAGTAGCAGACGAGATCGGCCTCGCGAGGCACGCGACCCTTCCACGCCGCGAACATCCGCGAGACGTACTCCTCCCCCAGCCCGCCGATCAGCAGCTTGCCACCGAGAAACGGCGGGTTGCCGATCACGGCATCGGCTTGCGGCCAGTCCGGTTCGCTTCCCTCCGGCGCAAGAATCGCATCCCGACATTCGATGGTGTCGAGCGGGTCGAGAATCGGGTTGGTCGAATTGCTGAACCCGTTGCGACGCATCCACTGGATTTCACCGATCCACACCGACACGCGGGCAAGCTCGGCGGCGTAGGCGTTGATCTCGATGCCTGTGACGTTCGCAGGGCCGACGGCAGGAAACCCGCGCGCAAGGCCCAGCGTTTCCGCTTCGAGCTGAACCCGGTGCTCGATGTCCTTGAGCGCGTGTAGCGCGAGATAGAGGAAGTTCCCCGAGCCGCAAGCCGGATCGAGCACGGTGAATTTGCGCAGCCGTTCGAGGAAGGCGCGCAGCGCCCGGTCCGCCTGCCGCCGCAGCCGGGTCTGCGCCGCCGGCGATCCCGCCGCATCGGCGCGCTCGACCGTGGCCGCGATCCCGGTCTTCGTCGTCTCCCACTCCGCAAGCAGCGGACGCACGATCACCGGATCGACGATCCGCATGATCTTGTCGCGGTCGGTGTAGTGTGCCCCGAGCTGCGAGCGCTTGTCCGGGTCGAGGCCGCGTTCGAACAGCGTCCCCAGGATGGACGGGTCGATTTCCGACCAGTCGAGCGCCGACGCCTTGAGCGCCGTCTCGATTCCTTCCCGATCGAGCGGCAGGGCCGTGTCGTCGTCGAACAGGCCGCCGTTGAACCATGCCACCGGGTCGAACCCGACATCGCCACCCGTGGCCATCGCGCCGAACAGCCGCGAGGCGTAGTCCGCGAATTTCTCGGGGTCGCCCCGTGTGCGTTCCAGCATCCGGGTAAACATGTTGTCGGGCAGCAGGCCCACATCCTCGGCAAACATGCAGAACACCAGCCGGTTCACGAAGTGGGCAACCGTCTGCGGGTCGTGGCCCCGGTCCCGCAACCCTTGGGCAAGCTCCGCGAAGGTCGCCGCCGCGCGCTCCGTCACCGTCTGCCGCGTCTCGCCCGGCCGCAGCCGCTCCGGGTCCGACATCGCCCACTTGAGCTTGTCGCGGGCCGCGCCGTCGGCAAGATCGTCGAGCGTGAACTCGTGTGTCACGCTCACGCTGTTCGTCCAGTTGGTGCGGATGCGGAACCGCGCCATGTCGGAGACGATCAGCAGCGGCGGATTCTCCAGGGCGAGCGCGTACTGCCGCAACTGGTTGAACGCCGCGTCGAGGTCGGCGCGGCGGCCCTTGTACTCCCACGCGAAGCAGCCGCGCTTCCACACGTCGGCCCAACCGTCGCCGCCGGTGTCCTTCCGCGCGCCGCGCTCGAAGCAGTACCGCTCTCCCGCCGGGTCGGCCTCAGCCGGTGTCGGCTCGTCGAGCAGACGGCACAGGTCGATAAAGTGTTCCTGCGACGCCGAACGTTCCTTCAGCTCCGACGCCCGCCACTTGGCGATGAATTCGCCCGGTGTCACGGCGTCAATCCCGAACGCGGTCGGCGACGCCAACGAAACAATCGATCGTGCGGTGCCGAGCGGTTCATCGGGCGATGCGTCCTGTTTCCATCCTGTCCGAATCAACATGCAGCGGCCGGGTGCGAGTGACAAGCACGGTGCCCGGCTGCGGTCGATCTTCACGGATGCGACGGCGAAGCGTCCAGCGTCGGACCGTTCGCGGCGACCGCGCCGGTGCGCAAGAAGTGAACGCGCAGTGCATCGGACACCCTATCGACGGCCACAGCGCGCCGACCGTCTTGCGATCCACCGTTTCGCTCAGACCTTCATGCGGCGAGGCAAATGTGCGGCCGAAGTCGCGGCGACGCGCCGCCGTCTCCGTTCCCACACTCCCGCCGCGCGCGTCAGTGCAGCGTTTCCTGCCCGATACCGGCCAGGGCGGGATCGAACCGCAGGAACCGGTCGAACAGCGGGGTCTTGCGCCATTCTCCGTGGCCCCGACGCGTCGCGTCCTCACCCCGGCATTCGACCAGCCCGAACCAGCGCAGCGGCCGCAGCACGCGCAGCACGAACAGCACCGGCGCCACCCAGTCCGGGTTGCGCAGTACCGCCTCGTCGGGCAGCACGCTCAGCCGCATCAGCGTCCCGGTGTCCTGCCACCGGTCCCCGGTCGTTGACAGCGACCACAGGGCCGGCCCGATCAGCCCCTGGGGCCAGGAGCCGCACTCGGGCTCCCCGAACAGGTCGAGGCTCACTTCCCAGAAGCAGTTGCGGAAGAAGTTCGCCTGAAGGCGCTCGCGGTGCCCCTTGAGCGCCCGGCGCCCGGTGGCCCCGACCCGGAGCCTGCCCTGCTTGCGGATCAACAGGCTCTCCATCGTCACCAACTCCCTGAGCAGCCGCAATTCCTCGACGTGACCCTCGCGTAGCTGCTTGCCGGCGCGCCATTTCTCCTCGAACAGGCAGCCGGGCCAGTCCATCGCCGCGCGCATCGCCGTCACCGTCTCGCGGGTCAGGTTGCCCTTCGCGGTCAGCGCGAGTCCGTCCGCCGTCTCAGCGGCGCGCATGAGCGCGAACGCGTTTCGCAGCATCGAGGATCCCGCGATTTCGTCGTCCGTCAGGTCGATCGCGAGACGGATGGCACCGTCCTCATGGGGCGGCTTCCCGAGCAGCGAGTCGATGCGGCTGGCATCGAGGCTGGTCCAGGTCGGCACCACGCCGCCCAGCCATTCCTCGAAAACCGGCGGCATGTCCGGAATCTTCAGCATGTTGCCCCCCTTCCGGCCTCCGCAGCATCGCTCGCCCGTGACCGGCATTCCTCATCGGTCGGACCGGCCGCGTCAATCCCCGACAGCCGCGGGAGCCGCCTGCCCGCTCCGACAACGCCGTGCCGGCGGGCGCATCGACAGCACGCCGCAATTTTGCACGCCGGGCCGGGCGCTTGAAGGCCGTGCGGCCGCAATTGTCGCTTTGGCCGCAGCACGGACAGGGTCCACGACGCCAGGAGGCGGAGGCCGGCCTCTTTCGGGGCGCGGTCCGGGGACCGGAGAACGGCTCCCGCGCCGCCAACCGGGAGCCCCGTCCATGTCCAGCCGCATCGCCGACATTCCGGTGCCGCCCGAGTGCCGGGAGACGATCCGCGCCGGCGCGCTCGTCGCCATCAATACCTCGGGTGGCAAGGATTCGCAGTGCATGACGATCCTGCTGTCCCGGATCGTTCCCCGCGGCCAAATGGTGGCGGTCCACGCCCCGCTCGGTGAGGTCGAGTGGCCCGGCACGGTCGAGCATATCGAGGCGACGTTGCCCGCCGGCGTGCCGCTGATCTTCGCGCCCGTCGCATCCGGCAAGTCGCTGCTCGACCGCGTCGAGGAGCGCGGCATGTTTCCCGGGGTCCGCCAGAGATGGTGTACGGCCAGGCACAAGCGCGGGCCGATCGAGCGCGAGCTGCGCCGCTATCTGAAGGCGCATCCCCGCTTCGGCGGGCGGCTCGTCAACTGCCTCGGGCTCCGCCGCGACGAGAGCGCCGCGCGCGCGAAGCGCGTCCCCTGGCGGCGCAACGAGCGCATGAGCGCGGCCGGGCGCGAGGTCTTCGACTGGCTGCCGGTCTTCGAGCTCTCGACCGCCGACATCTTCCGCGTCGTCCGCGACGCCGGCCAGAAGCCGCACTGGATCTACAACCACCTGCGGCGGTGCAGCTGCTCGTTCTGCATCTTCTCCTCGCCGGAGGATTTGCGGCGGGCGGCCGAACTCCGTCCGGACCTCTATGCCCGCTATGCGGAGACCGAGCGCCGCATCGGCCACACCCTCTCACCGTCCGGCGTTCCCCTGCCGGAGCTGACCGGCATTCCGCCGGCCCCGGCGGCAACGACCCCACTGGCCTGAACCACGCCTTACCCTGGGCTCGTGCCCCGCGCCGCCGACCGGCCGCCGGCCCCCGTCCCCTGCCTCCCGACACGAAGAGCGGAGCGGCGCTGCCGTCCGGGCGAAGGCCGGGCGCCCGGAGGGAGCCCGCGTCCCCGTTCCGTCATTCCGGAGGCCGCCCATGACCGATCCCGACACCGTTTCCGCCGACTACACGCTGCGCCCGAGCGAGCTCGCGGCGACCCTGGCGCTGCTGGTCGAGGCCCGCCAGCCCACGATCCTGTGGGGCGCCCCGGGCTGCGCCAAGAGCGCGCTCGCCCAACAGGTCGCGGCCGAAGCGAGCCGCCACTATCTCGACGTGCGAGCGCTGCTGCTGGATCCCGTCGATCTGCGCGGCATCCCCTGGCGCGATGCCGACGGCCGTACCCGCTGGGCGCCTCCGGCCTTCCTGCCGCCCGCCGGCGATCCCGGGCGATGGCTCGTCAACCTGGAGGAGCTGCCCTCGGCCGTGCCGATGGTGCAGGCCGCCCTCTACCAGCTCGTGCTCGACCGCAAGGTGGGCGAGTACGAACTGCCCGAGGGCGCGTCGCTGATCGCCTGCGGCAACCGCGAGAGCGACCGGGGCGTGGTCCACCGCATGCCGACGCCGCTGGCGTCGCGCTTCGTCCATCTGGAGATCCGCGTGGACGCGGAGGACTGGCTCGCCTGGGGCGCGGCCAACGGCATTGCGCCGGAGGTGCTGTTCTACATCCAGATGCGCCCCGACCTGCTGCATGCCTTCGATCCGCAGGCGAAGGAGAAGGCGTTCTGCTGTCCCCGGACCTGGGAGATCGTCTCCAACGTCGTCAACGAGCGCGGCAATCTCGATCCGACGGTGGAGCGCGCCGTATTCCGGGGCACGGTCGGCGAGGCGGCGGCAGTGGAGTTCTCGGCCTTCCTCAAGGTCTGGCGCGAGCTGCCCCACCCGAGGGCGGTCATCGACGATCCTGACAACGCGCTGGTCCCCGAGAATGCGAGCGCGCTGATCGCGCTCTGCGGCTCGCTCTACCGCATGGCCGACGACATCACGCTGGCCCCGATCGTCACATACGCCCAGCGCCTGCGCCGCGAGGTCGGCGAGTTCCTGGTCGGGTCCTGCATCCGCCGCGATCCCGACCTCCAGCGCTCGCCCGCCTTCATCCGCTGGGCCGCCGCCCGCACCCAGTAGCAACCCCATCGGGAGAACCGCCCCATGAACCTCACCCACGACGCCATGCTGGTCAGTCTCAGGATCGCCGCCTGGTCGGGCCGGCTCTACGACCGCCAGGCCTCGACCCATGTCGCGGTCCATCACGAGGCCAGCACCGCCGCCGGCCGCTACAACAAGTGCCTGCTGCCGAAGACCGCGTTCGCGGCGATCAATTCGACCATGAGCGCGGCGCGCACGGCCCACTACGCTCAATCCCTGCCCTGGGACGATCAGGGCAGCCGGCTGCTCCCCGTCGCCAACTACGAGCGTTACACGGAGCTGATGGACGGACTGCGGGAGCGCATGATCCGCGAGCGCGCCCGCTTCATCGAGGACTACGAGGACAATATCGACAAGGCCCGCCTCGACCTCGGCAAGCTGTTCCGCATCGCGGAGTATCCCTCCCGGGATGACCTGCACGGCAAATTCGGCATGCGCTACCGCATTATCCCGGTGCCGGACGCCGACCATTTCATGGCGAAGCTCGCCTCCGACGACACCGACCGCGTGAAGCGCGACATCGAGAGCCAGATCGAGGAGCGGCTGCACGACGCGGTGGGCGACCTCTACCGCCGTCTCGGCGAGGCGGTCGAGCGGGTGTCCGAACGCCTGCGCGAGGACGACGAAGGCAAGCCGCTGGTGTTCCGGGACTCGATGATCGGCAATATCCGCGAGCTGGTCGACATCGTGCCGCGCCTCAACATCTTCGGCGACGAGACCCTGGCCCAGCTCTGTGGCCAGGTGAAGGACAGGATCGCCGGCGTCGAGCCCGACGCGCTCAGGCCGTCCAAGACCTTCGACCCGGTGGCGCGCGCGAGCGTCAAGCGCGAAGCCGACGCGCTGGCGGAGAAGTTCGCGGGGTATTTCGCGCCGGCTCCCGAGCCCGCACGGGAGGCCGCGTGATGGCTGCCCGCCTGCGCTCGGAGTCGGCCCAGCGGGTCAGCGGCTGCGTCACCGCGCTGCTGCGCGAGCAGCCCTTCTTCGGCAGCCTGGCGCTCCGCCTGCCGGTGCGCCCCGACGCGGGCCGCGAGACCCTGGCGGGCGACGGGCGGGAGATCCGCTACTCGCCGCAATGGATCGCGGAGACCGACGCCCACATCATCGAGACCGCGATCGCCCGCGTGGTGCTGGCCTGCGCGCTCAAGCACCACACCCGGCGGGGCGAGCGCGATCCGGAACGCTGGCAGCGCGCCTCCCAGCTGGTCACTCACGGCCTGTTGCGGGACGCCGGCTTCACCCTGCCGCCCGACGCCGAGGCGTGGGACGGGATCAGCGTCGAGCAGGCCTACGACCGGCTGCCCGAGCCGGACGAAGGCGACTCCGGCGGCGGCGATCCGCCGGGCGCCGAAGGAGGTTCCGGCGCCGATGCAGCCGGCGCTCCGCCGGACAACGGGCGCGACCCCTCCGACCGGGGCGATGACGGCGAGCAGTCCGGTGACGGCGACGATGGCGAGGCCGACGGTTCGACGGAGCCGTCGAACGATGACGGCGGCGCCGGCAACGAAAGCGACGACGCCCCCGCAAGCTGCGATCCCGCCGGCACCGGCGAGGTGATGGACGCGCCCGCCGGCGGCAGGAACGACGACGCTTCTGGACCGTCTCCCGCCGACATCGCCGCCGAGGAGCAGGCCTGGGACGAGGCCATGCACCAGGCGCTCAATCTCGCCAAGGCCGAGGGCAAGGCGCCGGGCGCCATCGAGGAGACCGTCCGCGGCGCCCATGCCGGCACGCTCGACTGGCGCTCGCTGCTGCGCCGCTACATGACCGACGCCGCGAAGAGCGACTACAGCTGGAGCGTCCCCAACCGGCGCTTCATCGACTCCGGCCTCTATCTGCCCTCGATCCGTTCCGAGGGCATGGAGGCCATCGCCGTCATCATCGACACGTCGGGCTCGCTGCCGGCGGCGACCTTGGCCGCGTTCTGGGCCGAGCTTCGCGAGGTCGCCGCCGAGATTCGCCCCGAGAGCGTCGTCGTGCTCCAGGTCGACGCCGCCGTGCAGGACGCGGCGGAATACGCGCCAGACGACCTGCCCGACGAGATCGCCGTCAAGGGAAGGGGCGGCACCGACTTCCGGCCGGGCTTCGCATGGCTCGACGAACAGGGCGTCCGGCCGGCGGTGTGCCTGTATTTCACGGACATGGAATGCTCCCGCTATCCGGAGACGGAGCCTTCCTTTCCCACGGTCTGGGTGAACTATTCGACCCCTCCGGCCGACTGGAACCGGGAGCCCTGGGGCGAGCGCATCGACATACCCCCCGGCCCGGGAGCCCGGCCATGACGCGCGCGATCCACGGCGCGCCCGCCGAGGCCCTCAGGCAGGCGCTGAAGGCCCTGTCCGAACTCTCCTTCTGGATCGCCTGGACCGGCGATCCCGACCTCGCGCCCGAACCCCATGTGAGCGTGCGCTGCATGCGCGACGCCGCGAGCGCGCTGCGCAAGGCCGCCGATCTTCTGGACCGGGCAGCCGACCGGATCGAAGCCGGCGACAGCAAGGAAGGCGGCTGCGCTCCCGGCCAGTGAGCCTTGCCGCCGCGCCCCGTCCCTGCCCGCAACACCGCCAGGAGGCGGAGCGGGGCGGGAGCCGGGCGGCGCGGACGGGCCGGCGGGAGCCGGTCCCCACGCCGCTTCCGTCATTCCCCACACACCGCATAGGGAGGTTCGCCATGAACTTCATCGCCCCCAAGGCCGAGCCGACGATCCGGGAGATCCCGCTCTCCCGGCTCGCGCTCGCGCCTGGGAACGTCCGCAAGACCCCGCCCGATGCCCGGGCCGACACCGAACTGAAGGCCTCGATCGCCGCCCTCGGCCTGCTGGAGAATCTGGTGGTCCGCGCCGACGAGCCCGACGAGGACGGCACCGAACGCTACGCCGTCGTCGCCGGCGGGCGCCGCCTGAAGGCCATGCAGGCGCTGGTCGAGGACGAGGCGTTCGACGCCGACCATCCGGTGCCCTGCCAGGTCAGGACCGGCGACGCCCAGCCCGGCGAAGTCTCTCTTGCCGAGAACGTCATGCGCGTCCCCATGCACCCTGCCGACCAGGTGGTGGCTTTCTCCGAGCTCGCGAGGGCCGGCCAGTCGGTTTCGGCCATCGCGGCGCGCTTCGGCGCCTCCGAGCGCATCGTCGAGCAGCGCCTGCGCCTCGGCAACGCCGCCCCGGAGCTGCTGGACGCCTACCGGGCGGACGAGATCGACCTCCAAGTGCTGAAGGCCTTCGCCGTCACCGCCGACCGCGAGCGCCAGATGGCGGTCTGGGAACAGGTCTCGGCCCAGGGCTACCGGCCCGCCGCGTGGCAGGTGAAGCGCCTCCTGACCGAGGAGCGCGTGCCGGGCGCGTCCGCCGTCGCCCGGTTCGTCGGCGTCGAGGCCTACGAGGCCGCCGGCGGCACGGTCATGCGCGACCTGTTCGCCGACGAGCACGAGCACGGCGTCTGGTTCGAGGACCCGGTGCTGCTGGAGAAGGTGGCCATGGCAAAGCTCCAGGCGGCCGCCGACGAGCTCGCGACCCGCTGGAAGTGGGCCATCCCGATGATCGAGGCCGGGTGGAGCGACACCGCCTCCTACGGTCGCGTCGAGCCGCAGCCCGGCGCGCCGACCGACGAGGAGAAGGCCGAGATCGAGCGGCTCCAAACCCGGCACGACGAGCTCGTCAATCTCGACGACGAGGACTGGACCGAAGAGCTGGTCGCCGAGGGCGAACGCATCGAGGCGCGGCTCGACGAGATCGAGGGCGCCGTCGAGGCGCGCGCGGTGTTCCGGCGCGACGACTTCGCGATGGCCGGCTGCATCGTCACGATCGGCAATGACGGCTCGCTCCAGGTCATCGCCGGCCTGGTCAAGCCCGAGGACATGCCGAAGCCGCAGGAGTCCGGCGGCGCGGCAACCCGGGCCGGCAACGGCCACGACCCGGACGCCGCGGCCCATGGCGTTCCCGCCGCCGGACCGGCCGTCGCCCAGCCCATGGCGGGACCGAGGGACCGCGAGGCCGAGGCGCGCAAGGAGGCGGGCGTCGGCATCGGGCTGGCGGACGATCAGCGCTGCATCCGCACGGCGCTGGTGAAGGCGCATCTCGCCGGCGATTTCCCGGCCGCCTTCGACCTCGCGGTGTTCCAGATGGGCCGTGCCGTGTTTACCCATGGCTACCACGACCACGCGCTGGACATCGCGGTCAAGGAGACCGCGGACCGGCCCAACACCCGGATGAACGACGCCGACTTCGCGGACTGGTCGCCGGGCGAGGCGATGCTTGAGGACCGCTCGCACCTGTCGCTCGACTGGCTGGCGATCGCGGACGGCGGCGAGTCCTTCGCCGCTCTCAGGGCCTTGCCGCAGGCCGAGAAGGAGGCGCTGTTCGCGGCCTGCGTCGCGCGCACGGTGAAGGGCCAGCTCGCCTTCGAGCCCCAGGCGCGGCCCGAGCTCGAAGCCACGATCGCGAGGCTCGACATCGACTTCGCGAAGCATATCCGGCCCACGGCGGCCATGTACTGGTCGCGGATCGCCAAGGCGCGCGTGCTCGACATCGCCCGCACCGTGTTCGGCCTGGCCTGGGCGTCGGCGCGGTCCAAGTACAAGAAGCCCGCGCTGGCCGAAGCCATGGAGGCCGCCTTCGCCGCCGGCGACCCGCCGGTCGGCGTGAGCGCGTCCATGCACGCCGCGGCGCTCGCCTGGGTCCCGCCGGGATTCGCGGCGTTCGACACCGGCCGGCCGGACATCGACGCCGGGAATGCGGCGACGGAAACCGCCGCGACCGCGCCGGCTCCCGAGGCGGATTCCGGGGAACCCGCCTCCGATGCCGGAACCGCGCCGCCGGACGCGCCGGACGCCCCCAACGGCAACGGCCACGCGCCGGCGCCCGAAGCCGGCCCCTCGGATGGCGATGCGGCGGACGGCGATGCTGCCGGAGCCGATGACAGCGACACCGGCGAGACCGATCCCGATCCGGCTGTTGTCTCGCGGTTTAGCCCGATAGGAACTCGGGTTTTTTTCCCACATTGGGCTGCCGGTGAATTCCCCGGGATTGTGGCCGAGCGTGGGATGGGTGGACCTGGCGGCTTTGCGTCGCCGGGGCGGTTTCGTAGTCTCGGACTGACGAGGAACAACAAGGAAGAGGCCCGCACGGGCTGATCCCCGCCGGGCCATGGCCGGTTTGCAGCTTCGTTACGAGACGGGGCTTACCGGCGAGGAATACGTTAAGACCGAGGCGTGGCGCGAGGCAAGGCTTGAGCGCTGCCCGAATCACCCGCACGGCGGATGTTCCGTGGGCAGCCACGGCACCTACGGGCGGAAGACCCCGCCCGGTGCGAAGGTTCCCCGCTGGTATTGCCGTGAGAGCCATACGACGATCAGCATGCTGGCCGACTGCCTGTCGTCGCGGCTGCCGGGCACGCTCGACGATCTGGAAGCGGTTGTTGTGGCGGCGGAGAAAGCCGGCAGCCTGGAGGAGGCAGCGAACGAGGTGCGCTGCCCCGAGGACGAAGACGCGATCGAGCTTCCCGGCGCGATGCGCTGGGTGCGCCACCGGCTTCGCCTGGTCCACAACGTTCTTGTCCGTGTCATCGGCCTGATCCCCGACCGGCTGGCGGGCTGCGCGGCCACCATGGTGGCGGTTCGCGAGCGTCTCAACAGCGACAGCGCCTTGATGGCGCTGCGTGGCCTGGTGTCTGAGCAACTGCAGATGCTGCCCGCCCCATTGGGCTTCCAACCCCACGGAATCGGCACGATGAGTCGCAAGGCGGGCTTCCAACACTCGATGGGGCCTGATCCCCCTCCGGCGGCGGCGTAGCGTCATGGTCCCGGGGCCGAAGAGCCCCAGCAACGAGGACCATGACATGAAGGAATCCGACGACGACCTTCGCCAGGCGATCGCGCTGTTCCGATACGGCGTCATCGCCGATCTGGTGCATCTGCCGATGGGCGCCAAGGGCGTCGGCGACAAGCTTCGCGAGAAGGCGAGCCAGACCTATGCCATCCCCGGAACCGACCGGACCCGTGTCGCCGCCGACACCATGCGGGACTGGATCAGGCATTATCGCGATGGCGGCTTCGAGGCGCTCTACCCCAGACCACGTAGCGACCGCGGGAAGCCCCGGCGGCTGCCGGCCGAGGTCGCCGAGCGCCTGGTCACGCTGAAGGTCGACAACCCGACCTGGCCGGTGCGCGCGATCATCCGCGCGGCCGTCGAGGAGGGCATCGATCACCCGCTCGCTCCATCCACCGTGCACCGGCTGCTGAGCCGCGAGGGGCTGTTCGACGGCAAGCCGCCGGACGGCGCCGACCGCCGCCGCTTCGCCTTCCGGGACGCCGGCGAGCTGTGGATGAGCGACGTCATGCACGGGCCGAAGGTCCGGCACGGCCGGAGCCGACGCAAGACCTACCTGATCGCCTTCATCGACGACGCCACCCGGGTCGTGCCCTTCGCCGCCTTCGCCATGGCCGAGAGCGTCCAGGCCTTCCTGCCCGTGTTCAAGAACGCGCTGATCCGCCGCGGCCTGCCGCAGCGCCTCTATGTCGACAACGGCGCCGCCTACCGCTCCCGCCAGCTCGCCCTGATCTGCGCGAAGCTGGGCATCGTGCTGGTGCATGCCAGGCCGTATCAACCAGCGGGAAAGGGCAAGATCGAACGGTGGTTCAGAACGCTTCGCGCCGGCTGGCTCGCCCATCTCGATGCGCCGGTCCTGGACAGCCTCCAGACGCTCAACCGCAGCCTGTGGGCGTGGATCGAGGGCGAGTATCACAACAGTCCGCATCGCGGCCTTGAGGGGCGCACCCCGCTCGAGCAATGGGCACTCGCCTCGGCCGCGGTCCGCTACCCCGACGCCACGCTGGACCTCGACGATATCTTCCTCTTCGAGGCCAAGCGGCTGGTCCACAAGGACCGCACCGTCAGCCTGAACGGCCGCGTCTACGAGGTCGACGCCCTGCTGGTCGGCCACAGGGTGGTGCTGCGCTACGACCCGGATGCGCCGCCGTCGCGGCCGCTCGGCGTGGTGCACGACGGCAAGCCTGTCGGCCAGGCAACCCGCCTCGACGCCTACGCCAACACCGCGGTGAAGCGCGGCCACTACTCCAAGAAGATCGAACCCGACGACCCGGCCCCAGAGCCGCCGCCCTCGCCGCTCAAGATGCGCAAGTTCAAGGAGGACGACTGATGTACCAGCGCCACTTCGCCTTCACCCGCATGCCCTTCGAGACCGTGGCGGAGACCGACGAGCTGTTCGAATCCAGCGCGCGCCGCGAGGCCGAGGCCCGGCTCGGCCACCTCATCGAGCTCAAGGGCATCGGCATGCTCACCGGTGAGGTCGGTGCCGGCAAGACAACCGTGTGCCGGCATCTTACCGCCCAGCTCCACCCCGGCCTGTTCCGAGTCCACTACGTCTCGCTGACCACCGGCAACGTGCTCGACATGTACAAGTCCATCGCCTGGGAGATCGGCATCACCGTCGAGCGCTCGCGATCCTCGGCCCACCACGCGATCAGGACCGAGATCTCGCGCCTCGCGACCGAGGCCAGGCAGTTCCCGGTGCTGGTCGTCGACGAGGCCCATCATCTGCGCAACGACGTGCTGGAGGACCTCCGCCTGCTGACCAACTTCGCGATGGACTCCGAGAACCGCATGTGCCTGATCCTGGTCGGGCTGACCGAGCTCAGGCGGCGGCTGTCGATGGCGGTGCACGAATCGCTCTCCCAGCGCGTCGTCGTCCGCCACCACCTCACCGGCCTCGACCGCGACGAGGTCGAGGCCTATCTGACCCACCGCCTGCGCCTCGCCGGATGCGAGCTGCCGCTGTTCGAGGACGCCGCCGTCGAGGCCCTGTTCCAGGGAACCCGCGGCCTGCCGCGCCAGGTCAACCGCCTCGCCCACTACGCGCTGTCGGCCGCCGCCCTGGAGAAGGCGAAGACGGTCAACGCCGGCCACCTCCAGAATGCCATCGAGGAGCTCAAGCCGTGACCGGCACCGGGGACGCGGCGGCGAACGGCTTCCCGACGCGGGCGCCGGTGGAGCTGGAGGACCGGCCGCGCCAGCAGCAGTGGCTCATCGACGGGCTGTGGGGGCGCCAGGCGGTCGGCATCGTCGGCGGCGAGCCCAAGTGCGGCAAGTCCTTCCTGGCGCTCGACCTCGCCGTCGCGGTCGCCGCCGGCGTCCCCTGCCTGCGCCGCTTCGCCGCCGACGAGCCAGGACCCGTCCTGCTGTTCGCCGCCGAGGACGCCGGCCACATCGTGCGTGCCCGGCTCCAGGGTATCGCGAGCGCCGCAGGCGCCCGGTTCGAGAGCCTCGACATCGCAGTCATCGACGTGCCCGCGCTGCGCCTCGATCATCGCGCCGACCGCCGGCGGCTGGTCGAGACGGTGCAACGCATCCGGCCCCGCCTCGTCGTCCTCGACCCCCTGGTCCGGCTGCACGGCGTCGACGAGAACACCGTCGCCGAGGTCGCCCCCATCCTCGGCTTCCTACGCGACATCCAGCGCCGCTTCGGAGCCGCCGTCCTGCTCGTCCACCACGCCCGCAAGAGCGGCGCCACAAGGCCCGGCCAGGCCCTGCGCGGAAGCTCGGAACTGCACGCGTGGGGCGATTCGAATCTCTACCTGCGCCGACGCGACAGGCAGATCGTCATGACCGTCGAGCACCGCGCCGCCCCCGGCCTCAATGACATCGAGATCGAACTCGCCGATGACGGCAAGGGGCCCGCGCTGCGCCTCCGCCAAGTGGATACTGCCGAGGCCGCGCCCGAGCCCGAAACCGCCGAACGGCGCATCCTCAAGGCGCTCGCCGAAGCCGGGACGCCGCTGTCGCAGCGCCAGATCCGCGAACGCGCCGCGACCCGGCACAAGACCGTCGGCGTCGTCCTCAAAAAGCTCGTCCGCGAAGGACGCGTCCGGCACGACGCCGAGGGGCACTACGGCCTCGCCGCGGGCCAGGCCGAAAAGGCCTCCCCGGCCGCCAACGGCAGCCACCCCGACAACGCCCGGTTCCCGGTTCCCGGTTCCGCCCATCCCTAGGGGTTCGAGGGGGAACCGCTCACGGGAACCACCCTCGCAAACCGCTCGTCAGGCTCCGGCCACGACAAGGCGTCGAGCGATCGGCCCATGGCCGAAAGCTCCGCTTACGGCCATGGATGCACTCAGTCGGGCGGACGGCGGCGGGTCACCCGAAGGGCCGTAGCGCAGCGAAGGAGCCGCGTAGCGGCTTGACGCGCCGACGGCCGGCCGACACCCCCCCACCCCCTCTCTTCCTTCCGACAATGACCAAACAGCGTGGGAAATCCGCCTCGCCGCCGCGCGAAATAATCCGGCAAATCTGCGGTCAGCTAATCTGGGAAACAACACCGGCGGTCGCGGGCGGGCCGGACGGCATCGCCGCAACCGGTCCGATCCCGCCGGTTCCGGCCAACGGGCACGACGCCGGCCCGGACCCGACGGAGATCCCCGAGTTCCTTCGTCGCGTCCAGTAGGAGGCCGCAAGCCCAACCGGAACGCCTCGCCAGCACACCGCCCCCGGCTCCAGGATCGGGGCAGGCGCTGGCGGGGCGTTTCCGTTTCAGCATCCCTCAGGAGGTTCGCCCATGAACCGCACGATCCGCGCCCGCATCCACGAGAGCGCCGTCAGGCGCGTCACCCGCATCTACGCCGCCACCCTGTCCGAGATTTTCGCCGAGACCTTCCAGAACAGCCGCCGCGCCAGTGCCGCGCGGGTGCGCATTTCGGTCTCCGCGCCCGCCGACCGACCCGAGCAAACCGCCGCCGCGGCGGGCGAGACGCCGCTTACCGTCACCATTGCCGACGACGGCATGGGCATCGCCGATCCGGTCGTGCTGCTGAGCTTCGGCCAGAACGGCTGGGACGACGCCCTGGTCTGCCGCGAGGACGCCGCCGGCTTCGGCTTCGCCAGCCTGGCGCGGCGTAACTGCACCGTCTCCTCGCGTCCCCGTTCATCCGACGGGGAGATTGCACTCGGCTGGCGCGTCGAGCTGGAACCGTCGCATTTTCTCGGCGAGGCCGAGGCCGAGGTGCAGGTCCACGACGATGCCCCATATCCCTATGGCACGGCGATTTCGTTCCAGGCGACCGAGGCCGCCGCCGCCATCCGCGCCGCGGCTGAGGCCGCCGCCCGGCACTACCCGCTGCCGGTGATCTTCGAGGACCGCACCGACGGCGATGCCGGCACCGAAGAGCTGCCGCGCCGCGCCTTCCTCGACGGCGCCGTCCATGCCGAGCGATGGCGGGGGCTCGCGTTCGGCGTCTTCAGGAACCGCCGCGACGGCTACAGGGACCCCGACCTCAGCTTCTTCGGCCTGACCCTCACGGTCGGCCTGCCCACCGTCGAGACCGTCCACGGCCCGGCCTGGACCGTGTTGGCGGACGTCGACGACTGCCCGGACCTCGAACTGGTGCTGCCGGCCCGCAAGGAAGCGGTGGAGAACGCCTTCCTCAAGGAGATGCGCGAGGCCGCCCGGCTCGCGATCTATCGCGCCATGGCCGCCGATCCGAACCCGCGCCCGGCCTTCGAGGACTGGTCGCGGGCGCGCGAAGCCGGCATCGAGATGACGCCGCCGCCGGCCGTACTCCGCCCCTGGCGGCCCTCCATCGCCCATGTCGACGACTGGCGCGATCCGCCGAAGCTCGCACCCGTCAGCAAGGACGCGCTGGTCATGGCCTGCGAAACCGAGCCGCCGGAGGACCAGGCGCTGTGGCGCGCCGCCGAACGGGACGGCGCCGCGCCGCGCCTGTTCGAGGCCGACCGCAGGCTCGACGGCTATGACTGGTACGACGGGCTCGACCGCGCGACCGGCATCGCCGTCGAAGTCACGCTGGACGGCAGGACCCATGCGCTCGACGACGCCCCGCTGCCGGAGCGGACGGGGCCGGCCGCCGCGGAGCTGCCACCCAGGCCGGAAGCGGTCCGCATCGACCTCGCCGTCCGGGAGGCACATGGGCGGGAACGCACCCTCGCCCTGCCCGCCGATGTCGCCTTCGCCGGCGAGGCCTGGAGCTGGCTCCACGACGCCCTGCCGCTGGTGACCGCCGACAGCGCGATCCAGCCCCACCAGCTCGCGGTGCTGCTCAGGAACGGCTTCTTCTCGCCGTCCGACGACGCCGGGGCGGACAGCTACGAGACCCAGCTCGGCCGCTTCGACGAGGACGCGCTGCATCTGGCGACCCGGCTGCTGCTGTCGGACGACGACGCCTGCCGCCAATCCATCGCCGAGGCGGTGCGGCGCGAGCTGATGTGGCTGGCGCCAGAGGACCGCGCCGTCGACATCCGCATCCGCCGGCCCGACGTGACCGTGACCCTCGCCAGCGCCGGCGCGGCCCGGTGAGGCCCACGGCGGATTTCCACCCGCTCGACACAAGGGAGACTGCCCCATGACCCTGTCCATCCCCGGCCGGCAGAGCCCGACCGACGAAGCACAGAAGCGCGCCATCGCCGATGCCGTCTGGACCGACCTGCTCTGGCTCATGCCGCCCGACCGCACCGTCACCGTGACGATGACGCAGGGCCGCGTCGCGGTCGAGCTCGGCCCGTCCGATCCGGTCTCCGGAGCCGCGGCCGCCTGACCCCGCCCGATCCGCATCCGCACCGTACTCGCCCTGCCCTGGAGTCCCTGGGGCGGGAGCCTGCCCCGGACTCCGATCCGGGGCGTTTCCGGTCGACCCCATCGAGGATTTCGCCATGCCCGATCCCCGCACCGCCGAGCCGTTCGGCCCCGTCATCTCCGTCTATACCCGCAGCCAGGCGATCGAGGACGGCGTGCTCGTCGACGTCACCGAGACCGCCCGCGAGGCCGGCTTCAAAATCCCCGTCGCGCTCTCACGCAGCGTGTGGGAGCGACTCGTCGCGCTGCCCGAAGGCTACCGCGGCTTCCAGAGCGAGAGCGGCCGGCTCTGGGACGTGCTCTGGATGGCCCGCCATTACGCGCTCCGCGCCTCGAACAGCGACCGTGTGAGGATGTGCGTGCTGGTGCGCGACATCCGCAAGGACCTCTGCGACAGCGAGCGCCCGCCCCGCCGGCACTACCCGATCGTGGCGATCGGCGCCGGCGACGACGAAGCGGCGGTCATCACCGTGATGTTCCCCGAGGACGACTGATCCCGTTCAGCGAAACACGCCCCCGGACATCGATCCGGGACGCCTTCTTCCCCCGTCACGGAGCATTGCCATGCCCGACACCGCCTGCGGCTTCCACGACATGCCGATCCTCGACATGCCGGCGCCGCCCGCGTCCGTGAAACGCAACGCCCGCCGCCGCCGGCTCCGCTCCCGTCTGCTGCGTGCCGGGCGCGAGGCCGTGGACGAGCGCGAACTGCTCGAACTGCTGCTCGCCGGATGCCATGCCGGAAATGACAGCGCCGCGCTTGCCGCCGGCCTGATCGAACGCTTCGGCACCGCATCGCGCGCGCTCGCCGCCCGGCCCGACCGGCTGCGCGGCACGCCCGGCATGACCGAGGATGCCGTCGCTGCGCTGAAGGCCGCCGAGGCGCTCGGCATCGCCATGGCGCGCGAGGCGGTTCCCGACGCCGTGCGTCCCTCCCTCGGCAACTACCGCGAGGTGATCGACTATTGCCGTACCCTGGCCGGGCACCGGGAAGTCGAGGAGTTCCGCACCCTGTTCCTCGACCGGCGCAATGCGCTGATCGCGGACCGCCTGCACCAGCGCGGCACGGTCAGCCACACCCCGGCCTATCCGCGCGAGATCTGCATCCGCGCGCTGGAGATGCAGGCAAGCGCGGTCATCGTCCTGCACAACCACCCCACGGGTTCGACCGAGCCGTCCCGGGCGGACATCGAGACGACGAAGCGGATCGATCGGGCGCTCAAGACCATCGAGGTCACGCTGCTCGATCACATCATCGTCACCCCGACCGCGGCGCTCAGCTTCAAGCACAGCGGCCTGCTCTGACCGCGCGCCTGCCCGTTCGCCGCCGGCGCGCCATCCCCCTTCCCCTCGCAACGCGCCGTCCGGAGTCCGGCCAGCCGGGCCCGGGCGGGCCGCCAGGCGGGGGCGGGAGGTCCCGGTCCGCTTCGCCCCTTCGGAGCGTGACGATGCAGACCGGACGGGGCGGCGCATTCGCCCGATCCGGCCTGCATCGAACGGCGGGACCGGCCCGAACGGAGACGACATGACGACCATCCGAGAGACGGCACGGGCCATGATCGCGCAGGCCGTCGAGAACGAGTGCATCTGGGCCGGCGACCAGGACGCGGAAGATCTGGGCGGCCACGACCCGGCGGCGCTCCGGACCGAAATGGAGCATGCGTTCGACTGCATGACCGCCGCGCTCGACAGCGAGACGGTGGCGCAAGGCTTCGCAACGCTCATGAGGGCGACGGACGAGCTGGAGAAGATCGCCAACCTGCTGGCGAACTACGTCAAGCCGGACGGCAAGCCGCGCGATTGCTGGCGCGCGCCGGAGCTTCACAGGCGCATCGCCGCCGTCGAGGCCGATGTCCGCGCCGCGCATCTGGATATGCAGCTCGAGATCGGGCGCATCGACCGGCGCGAAATCGAAGACCCAGGCTGACAGGGAGGAACCCGTGACCAAAGCCGGAAAGGAATATCTGCGCCAGTGCTTCCGGAAGGTCGGGCTCGACCTCGGCTGGGCGCCCAAACCCCATGTCGCGCGGATCCTCAAGGACGGCGAATACCAGAAGCAATTCCCGTCATGGCGCGAAGTGGAAGCCTGGCTCGCCGGCTATGAGCGCGCGCTGAAGCACCACGCTCCCGAGCTTTACGCCCGCAGCGAGGCAGCCCGCTACGACGCGATGCGGGCGAAAGACTGACCGTCCCCGCAACGCGGCGCCCGGAGAACCGCCCGCCTGTTGACGGCCGGCCGCTCGCCCGGCGCACGGGACAGCGCATCCTCGAACACCCGCTCGATCCGGCCCCGCCGGCAGGCTTCGCGCCGCCGGACCTGCCGCCTCGACCGCCAGTCCCTGCTTCCTCCAACGCCTGAAGGAGCCGTCATGCTTCACAAGGTGACCGGCCGCGCCACCAAGTGCGGCCCCTCCGCGATTTCCGCAATCGCCGGCGTGCCGACCCAAGAGGTCGCCGCCGTCATCCGCCGCCTGTTCGACCGGCCCTCGGTCAATGGCGTCTTCACCGACGAGCTCGCCGCCGCGCTCGAAACATTCGGCTTCGTCCCCGACTTCGCGCTCTGGCATCCGAAATACGGCGAACGCCGCCACGCCCGCCGCGAGGAGGTCTGGGAGCGCATCTTCGCGGACGTCCCGTCCGAGGTCCGAGCGATCACGCTCGGGACGTTCCTCGATCCCGCGCCGTCGGGGACCTGGGTGATCGCGACGAGCGATCACTTCGTGGCCTACGCCGACGGCTTCGTCGCGGATTCTGCTTGGTTTTCCCGCAAACCGCGGCCCTGGCGCCGCGCCGACCCCGACTGCGGCCGCGTCGCGCTCAGGCGCGTCCTAGAAGCCGTCCGGTTCGTGCCGGCCGCCCGGCCCACGCCCAATCCGCAGGAGCGCTGAGCCATGCCCCGCATCATCGAGACCACCGTCTACGGCATCGACGAGTTGTCCGACGAGGCGAAGGAAGCCGCCCGGTGCTGGTATCGACAGGCCGGCCTTCACGACGAGTGGTACGATTTCGTCTACGAGGATTTCGAGACGATCTGCAAGATCCTCGGCGTCACGCTCGCCACCACCCCGGTGCGCCTCCATGGTGGCGAAACCCGCGAAAAGCCGCGGATATTCCATAGTGGATTCTCCAGCCAGGGGGACGGGGCCAGCTTCTCCGGAGCGTGGTGCCATGCCCGTGGATCGTGCAGGGCCATTCGCGCCCATGCGCCCAAGGACGAGGAGCTGCACCGCATCGCCGATGTTCTGCAGGAGACGGCGAAGCGCAACTTCTACCAGCTGAATGCGACCGTCCGCCATCGTGGCCGCTACTGCCACGAATACAGCATGGCGATCGAGGTCGAGCGCGACAGCCCGACCTGGCAGCCCCCGACCGACGGCGCCGAAGACACGGTGACCGAGGCGCTGCGCGACCTGGCGCGCTGGCTCTACCGCCAGCTTGAGCGCGAGTACGACCACCAGACCTCCGACGAAACCGTCGACGAGGCGCTTTCAGTCAACGGCCTGACCTTCACGGCGAACGGCACGCGATTCGGCTGATCCGTCCCGCCTGACCCCGCTTCCACTTCCCCCAACGCACCTTCCCACCTCCGCGCTCCGCGCCGACAGGAGGCAGGCCAGCCGGCCTCGGGCGGTCCGGCGAAGCGGGACGGGAGTCGTATTCCGCGTCCAGCCACCGCCGGTCGGATGCCCTTCAGCACGGAGCCTGCCATGCTCGACGCCCATCCGGCGCCGGACGCTCTCGCGCGTCCGCCCGTTCCCGCGCTCGCCACCGATACAACCGCATCGCCGGCCCGTCCGTCCGCGGGCGATGCCCTGTTCGCCGCGGCCCAAACCCTGCTGCCGATGCTGGAGGCCGGCAAATCGCTCGACTCCGCGACCCTGCGGGACGCCATGACCGAGGCCTTCGGCGCGTCCGACGCCGAAGGCGGCTGGGTCTGGAAGGACGCCTACGAGGCCGCCGAAGCCGCGTGCGTGCTGTTTCTCCAGCGCTACGGCCGGGGCATGCGCCAGACTTGCGGCGCCGGGCCGGACGGGCCGCGCCGCATGTTGGCGATGCTGGATGCGGTCGCGGCGCTGGAGCCGTCCCACACCAGGCGCTCGGAGGAGCAGGTCCGGCTTCAGCAGTTCTCGACCCCGCTGCCGCTGGCCTACGCCGCATTGCAGGCCGCCGCGATCCGGCCGGGCGACGTCGTGCTGGAGCCCTCCGCCGGCACCGGCATGCTGGCGGTGATGGCGGAATGTGCGCTGGGTAATTCCGTCACCGGCAATCTCCACCTCAATGAACTTGCCCAGACGCGGGCGGCGCTTCTGAGCCGGCTGTTCCCGCAAGCCATGGTGACGGCCTTCAACGCGGAAGCGATCGCCGACCGGCTGCGCGACGTCCGGCCGACCGTCGTGCTGATGAACCCGCCCTTCTCGGCGACGCCAGGCGTCGACCGCAGCCGGCACGACGCCGACCTGCGTCATGTCCGCTCCGCCGCCTCGATGCTGCCGCCCTGTGGGCGCCTGGTCACGATCACCTCGGCCCATTGCGTGCTGGGCGACGTCGTCGGGCGTCTCGATCCCCCGGCGCGCTGCGTCTTCACCATGGCCATCGACGGGCGCGCCTATGCACGGCGCGGCACCGGGTTCGACACCCGCCTCACCGTGCTGGAGCGCGGCGCCGGACCCGCCGTCGAGCTGGACGGGACGGCCCGCGCCGCCAACGCCGCCGAGCTCCTGGATGCGGTGATTTCTGAGGTTCCGGCGCGGCTGCCCATTGCGCCCGCGCCGGTCCCCGCCGGTCCAGCCCGCGACCTGTTCGGCAAGCCGGTCGCGCCGAAGCCGGCAACCCGCCGGGGTCCGAAGCCCGTATCCACGCCCGAGACGCGGCGATCCCATGACTGGGGGCCGGTTTCCGAGCTCGCGGTCGAGTCCGGCGCGGTGGAGCCCGCCGCCGATGGCGATTCCCCTGCCACCGACACCGGCCCCTACGCGCCGTGGCGGCCTGGCGCCGTGCGGGTGCCGGGCGCGGTCGAGCATCCGACGCCGCTGGTGCAGTCCGCCGCCATGGCCGCCGTGCCCCATCCGGTCCCGGCCTGGCACCCGATGCTGCCCGAGCGCGTCGTCACCGACGGCCTGCTGTCGGATGCCCAGCTGGAGAGCGTCGTATTGGCAGGGGAAGCGCATTCGCGGCACCTGGTGGCGGAATACCGCATCGGCTCCCAGTGGGAGACCGTCCACCGCTGCCGCGAGGACGCCGATGCTGACGAGGTCGACACCTCGTTGGTCACGTCCGAGGGCGAGACGCTGTCGGAGCCGGTGCGCTTCCGCCGGGGCTGGATGCTGGGCGACGGCACCGGCTGCGGCAAGGGCAGGCAGGTCGCCGCCATCATCCTCGATAACCGCCTGCGCGGCAGGAAGCGCGCCCTCTGGCTCTCGCAGTCCGACAAGCTGCTGGAGGACGCGCGGCGCGACTGGACGGCGCTCGGCGGGCTGGAGAGCGACGTCATCCCGCTCGGCAACTTCCGGCAGGGCATGGAGATCCCGCTCGACGCCGGCATCCTGTTCGCGACCTACGCCACGCTGCGCTCGCCGTCCCGCCAGGGGAAACCCTCGCGGCTCGATCAGATCGTCGAATGGCTGGCCGGCTCGCTAAACGAGGAGGATCGCCACGCCTTCGACGGCGTGATCGTCTTCGACGAGTCGCATGCGATGGCCAACGCCGCCGGCTCCAAGTCCGAGCGCGGCGAGACCAAGCCGTCCCAGCAGGGCCGCGCCGGGCTCCGTTTGCAGAACGCGCTTCCCGACGCCCGCATCGCCTATGTCTCCGCGACCGGCGCCACCACCGTGCCGGGTTTGGCCTATGCCGGGCGCCTCGGCTTGTGGGCCGCCGGCGAGACGCCGTTCGAGAAGCGCACCGAGTTCGTCTCCGCCATGGAAGCCGGCGGCGTCGCCGCGATGGAGGTGGTCGCCCGCGACCTGAAAGCGCTCGGGCTCTACCAGGCAAGGGCGCTCGCCTATGACGGGATCGAGGTCGACATCCTCGAACATCCCCTCACGCCCGAGCAGCGGCGCATCTACGACGCCTATGCGGGCGCCTTCAAGGTGATCCACGCCAACATCGAGGAGGCATTGAAGGCCACCGGCATCGTCCAGGGCGAGGACACGCTCAACAAGAACGCCAAGTCGGCCGCGCTCTCGGCTTTCGAGGGGACCAAGCAGCGCTTCTTCGGCCATCTCCTGACCGGCATGAAGTGCCCTTCGACGATCCGCGCCATCGAAACCGACCTCGAAGCCGGCCGGTCGGCGGTGGTCCAACTGGTCTCCACCGGCGAGGCATTGATGGAGCGCCGCATCGCCGAGGTCCCGGCCTCCGAGTGGGACGACCTCAACATCGACCTGACGCCTCGGGACGCCATCCTGTCCTACCTGGTCCACGCCTTCCCCGTGCAGTTGCAGGAGCCCTTCACCGACGACGGCGGCAACCTCCTCAGCCGGCCCGCCAGGGACGCGGACGGCAACCCCGTCATCTGCAAGGAGGCCGAGGACCGGCGCGACGCACTGATCGAGAAGCTGGCCGCGCTTCCGCCGGTGCCGACCGCGCTCGACCAGATCGTGCAGCATTTCGGGCACGAGGCCGTGGCCGAGGTCACGGGACGGTCGCGCAGGGTCCTCAGGATCACCGATGCCAAGGGCGAGCGGCTGGCGCTGCGCAGCCGGCCCGGCTCCGCCAACCTCTCCGAGACCGCGGCGTTCATGGACGGCGAGAAGCGCATTTTGGTTTTCTCCATGGCCGGCGGCACGGGACGCAGTTACCACGCCGATCTCTCCTGCGGGAACACGGAGCGGCGCATCCACTACCTGCTGGAGCCCGGCTGGCGAGCCGACCAGGCGATCCAGGGGCTGGGCAGGACCCACCGCACGCACCAGGCCTCCGCGCCGCTGTTCCGGCCCGTGACCACCGACGTGAAGGGCGAACGCCGCTTCATCGCCACCATTGCGCGCAGGCTCGACAGTCTGGGCGCCATCACCCGCGGCCAGCGGGATTCCCAGACCGCGATGGGCGGCAGCGACGCGGCACTCTTCCGCGAGAGCGACAACCTTGAGAGCGACTATGCCCGGGCCGCCTTGCGCCAGTTCTACGGCGCGCTCTGGCGCGGCAGCATCGAGGGCTGGAATCTCGAGCGCTTCGACAAGGCCACCGGCCTCAAGCTCACCTGGGAAGGCAATCTGAAGGAGGACCTGCCGCCCATGCCCCGGTTCCTCAACCGGCTATTGGCATTGCCCATCGCCGAGCAGAACCAGCTCTTCGCCGAGCTGGAGGAGCGCATCGCCAGCAACATCGAGGCAGCGATCGAGGCCGGCAGCTACGAGGTCGGCGTCGAGACGGTCACAGCGGACTCGCTCACCATCGCCGGTCGGGAGGCGCTCTACGAGCATCCCGGCACCGGGGCGGCCACCGAGCTGGTCGAGATCGTCCGCCGCGACAAGCTGGTGCCGCTCACCGCCGAGGCCGCGCTGGAGATCGGCGAGCGCGATCCGGGTCCGGATGGAAAACCCCGGTTGGCCGTCAACGCCCGCTCGAAGCGCGCCGCCGTCATCATGCCGGCCGCCTCGCGCATGCTCGACGACGGCGGGGTGCGGGAGCGGGTGCGGCTGATCCGGCCCGCGACCGCTGAGACCATGGCGAGCGCCGAGCTCGACGCTTCCAACTGGCGCCGCGCCGACGAGGCTGCGTGGCGGCGCGTCTGGGACGCCGAGATCGCCGGCCTGCCGTCGCACCGGGACTCGCGCTTCTGGCTCGCCACCGGCCTCCTGCTGCCGGTCTGGGACCGCCTGCCGTCCGAGAACATGCGGGTCCGCAGGCTTACCAGCGATGACGGTATCGCCCTCATCGGCCGCGTGCTCGACGCCGAGCAGGTCCGCGCCGTCCGCCAGAGCTTCGGCCTCGGCGGCGGCCCCGCCATGACCGGCAAGGAAGCCTTCGAGGCGGTGATGGGGCGCGGCAACGCGCTTGCGCTCGCCAACGGCTGGCGGCTTGCGCGCCGCCGCCTGATGGGCGCCGACCGGATCGAGATCGAGGGACCGGCCGATACCGACATGGACGCGCTGAAGCGGATGGGCTGCACCGTCGAGATCGTCTCGTTCCGCGCCCGGATATTCGCGCCCAATGCCGGCACCGTCGAACGCATCCTCGACCGCTGGCCGCTCGCCGCCTGAGCCCGCCGCCTTCTACCCGTGTTGCCGGCCCGCCCGCATCTGCCGGCGGCTCGGCGCTTTTGTCGTCGGCGCGTGCGGGATAGACAGTCCCGACGCGCCGGCCCGCCTTCCCGACAAAGGAGAACGCCGCCATGACCGCCCAGACGCTGCCCGACGAGCCGGATTTCTGTTTCTGCCCGGCCTATGACGTCGAGACCGAGGTGCAGCAGATCAGGATCGTCATCGAAGGTCTCGCCGGCCATGTGCCCACGGCCCTGGTCACGCTCACCCTCGACGATGCCCTGAACATTTGCGACAAGCTGAACCGGAGGCTCGGCTACGACCGCGAGGCCTGGACCGCCATGGCGGCCGCCTCGATGCGCGCGGAAACCCCCGAGCCGGACGACCCCACGGCGCACTGAGCCCGCCCCGCCCGCTTGACGGGACGCTGACATGCCCTTGCGTTTGTCCGTAAAATGCTTATGTTTTCGGACTAGGAGAAACTCGCCAATGTCCGTCGCCGAAGCCATCCGCACCGATCTCCGCAGGCTGCCGAGAGGCCAGCCGTTCACGACCTCGCGCTTCGCCGCCCACGGGCCGCGCGGCGCCGTCGACCGCGCTCTCTCCCGCATCGTGGAGGAGGGCGGGATCGAGCGCCTCGCCCGGGGCGTCTTCGTCCGCCCCAGGAAGAGCCGCTATGTCGGCACCGTCGTCCCGGGCATTGCCGAGATCGTCCGGACCATCGCCCGGGACAACGGCGAGACCGTGCAGGTCCACGGCGCCGAGGCTGCGCGGCGCCTCGGGCTCAGCACCCAGGCGCCGATCGTGCCGGTGTTCCACACCAGCGCGTCCAGCCGCACGATCCGCATCGGCAACGTCACTGTCAGTATGATCCACACCTCCAACCGCCGCCGGCTCCAGTTCGCCGGCGAGCCCGCCGGCCTTGCACTCGCGGCGCTCTGGTATCTCGGCAAGGACAACACGACGCCGGAGGCGGTCGCGCGGATCGAGTCCGCGATCGGACCGGCCGAGTTCGAGAAGCTGTGCGCCGCCGACATGCCGGCCTGGATGGCGAAAGCGTTCGCCGACGCCGGGGCGCCCGCCCATGGCTGACGCCTTCCTGTCGCTGCCTGCCGCCGACCGGCGCGACATTCTCGAGACCGCCGACGCGCGCTCGGGGCGGCCCGCCGTCATCCTGGAGAAGGACGTCTGGATCTGCCGGGTGCTCCAGGTGCTGTTTTCCATGCCCGATCCCCACCCGATGGCGTTCAAGGGCGGCACGTCGCTCTCGAAGGTCTACCGGATCATCGACCGGTTCTCGGAGGATGTGGACATCACCCTCGACTACCGCGCCTTCGCGGACGGGTTCGATCCGTTCGCGCCGGACGTCAGCCGGTCCGCGATCCGCCGGTTCAGCGACGGCCTCAAGTCGCGCGTGGAGCGCTACACCCGCGATGTGGTCGGTCCCACCTTGGAGGCCGCAGCCGCCGATCTGCCGGCGTCGGGCCGGCCCGACGTCCGCATCGACGAGGGCGGGGAGCGCGTCCGCCTCGCCTATCCTTCGGCCGTCGAGAACCCGCTCGCCTATCTCGCGAGCGAGGTGCTGCTGGAGTTCGGCGGGCGCAACGTCGTCGATCCGAACGAGCGCCATGAGATCGTTCCCGACCTCGCCGCGCTGAGCGACGGCCTCGAATATCCGAAGGCGACGGTGACGGTGCTCTCGCCGGCGCGCACCTTCTGGGAGAAGGCCACGCTGATCCATGTCGAGTGCCACCGGGGCCGGCTCGCCGCCAGCCCCCGACGCCTCTCCCGGCACTGGTTCGACCTGGCCTGCCTCGCCCGGCACGACGCGGGGCGGGCGGCGCTCGCCGACCGCGCCCTGCTGGAGGACGTCGTGCGACACAAGACGGTCTTCTTCAACGCAAGCTACGCCCATTACGACCGTTGCCTCGACGGCCGGCTCCGCCTCGTCCCCGACGGTGACGGACTCGCCGGCCTTCGGTCCGACTACGACGCCATGCGCCAGGCCGGCATCGTCGGCGCCACAGCCCTGGAATTCGATGCCATGATCGAACGGCTCCGCGCCCTGGAAGCCGAAGCGAACCGGCCGGGGTGACGACCGCGCCACCCCCTGCTCAGAGTGTGAAAGTATTTCAATAAATCCGGGTTTGCGGTCCGGCCGCCCGTGATAGGTTTTTCGGCATTCCAGGCAGCCCCGAGGTTTACCGCGATGCCCGAGCGACGCTACCGGGAGGTTCAGTCCCGAAGCCAGGTGATGCTTCTGCCGCCCTGTCTGGACGACTACGTGTCCGAACATAATCCGGTGCGCGCGATCGATGCGTTCGTCGGCACGCTGGACCTACAGGCGCTGGGTTTCCAGAACACGGAGGCACACTGCGGCGCCGGTCAGCCGGCCTACGATCCCGGATTGCTGCTGAAGCTCTACCTGTATGGATACCAGCACCGGGTACGCAGCTCGCGCCGGCTCGAAGTCGAGACGCATCGCAACCTGGAAGTGATCTGGCTGTGCCAGGGAGCCAGGCCGAGCTACAAGACGATCGCGGATTTCCGCAAGGACAATCTGGCGGCTCTGCGGGCGACCAACCGGGAGTTCGTGCTGCTGTGCCGGGAACTGTCCCTGCTGGGCGACAGCCGGGTAGCGATCGACGGAACCTTTTTGAAGGCCAATGCGCGTCCCGCCAGCATCCACACCAGGGCGAGACTGGAAAAGGAACTGAAGAGGCTGGACGAGAAGATCGCGGCGTATCACCGGCAGCTGGACGAGGCGGATGCGGACCCGGAGGATGGTGCGGACGGTGGGGAGGATCCGGAACTGGCGGCGAAGATCGAGGCCATGGTGAAGAAGCAGAAGCACAGGAAGGCCCTGCAGGAGCGCCTGCTGGAAAGCGGGGAGAGCCAGGTATCTGAGGTCGATCCCGATGCGCGGACGATGAAGAAGTACGGCAAGTCGGTGGGCGGCTACAACTGCCAGATTGCGGTGGACGACAAGCACAAGCTGATTGTGGCGGAGGACGTGGTCCAGGACGGCAACGATTCAGGTCAGTACGAGCCGATGATGACGAAAGCCTGCGAAGCCACGGGCAATCCCGGACTGATCGGTCTGGCGGATGTCGGCTATTGGAGCGGCGCGCAGTTGAAGGAATGCGAGGACAGGGGGATGGATGTGTACGTTCCAATCCCCACGCAGCTGGGCCGCAAGGGCAAGGGAGATCGGTTCAGCAACGATGATTTTCGTTACGACCCGCAGGACGACACCTATGTCTGTCCGGCCGGGCAGCGGCTGGCTCGAACCAACGAGACCGCCATCAGGCGTGACAGGGGTGACAGGCGGTATTTCGTCTATCGTGCGGAGCGAGAGGTTTGTCGGGGTTGTCCGCTGTCAAGCCGATGCCTGGAAAAGACGAAACCGCGGCGCAGGGTGGAGCGCTGGGAGCATACGGACTGGCTGGACCGGTATCGCAAGAAGATAAGCGCCGCTTCGCCATTGATGCGCAGGCGGGCCGGGCTCGTCGAGCACCCTTTCGGCACCATCAAGCGCTGGGCGGGGATCGATCATTTCCTGATGCGCGGCCTCGAGAAGTGCCGCGGCGAGTTCAGCCTGATGGCGCTGGGCTACAACTTCAAGCGAATGGTGAACGAGCTGGGCGTGGATGCATTCAGGGAGCATTGCCTGCAAAAGCAGCGGACCGCAGCGATCGGTGCGTGATATTGCCGGGGAGACCGTGTTTCCTCGTCATCAAGGGCTGATTCGAGCATAAATTTCGTGTCCTTTGGCACGATGTGGTCAATTCATCGCATTATCCCTCCGCTCGCGGCGACCTGTCCGATCTGGACATCGAAACCGTCATCCGGACGTCCGGACGAATAGAAATCAGCCTGTGGCGAGCTGATACTCTCACACTCTGAGCAGGGAGAGTCCCCGCCGCGCCCATGCCGGCTCACCAGGGCGGCGCGGTGTAGGTCGCCATCGGGCTGATGTCGGCGACCACCTCGACCTGGTCGCGCGAGAGCTTCGCGAAGGCGAGGCAGAGAGCGACGTCCGCCTCGCTGTCGTAGGTGCCCAGCTCCTCGCCCGTGGCGATCTCGATCACCGTCCAGCTCGGGTCCCAGAGCGGAATGCCGCGAAACGCCCCCGAGCGTTCGCGGTGCTTGCGCGAGCAGGGCTCGCAACGCGCTACCCCCGGCGACGGCTTGCCGCATTCGACGCAGCGGCCCTTCGCCCGCCGTTCGGCATAGCGGGCGCGCCGGGCCGCGTATTCAGCCTCGCGGTTGCGGCGCCTGGCCTTGACGACGGTGCAGGGCTTGCAGCGGGCCGCGCGGCCGAAGGTGGGCGTCCCGCACTTGACGCAAACCCTGGCCGTCCGGCGGGCGTCGTAGCGGGCGCGCGCGGCGTCGCGGCAGGCCTGGCACTCGGCCGCGCCGTTGGCCGGCTTGCCGCAACTCGTGCAGTCGCCCCGGGCGCGTCGCTCGGCATAGCGCCGGCGGTCGGCTTCCCGCTTCGCCTCGACGTCCCGCCGCCTGGAGCGGGTTTCGGCGCAGGGGCCGCAATAGGTCTTCCCACCGGGCGCCGGCGCCGCGCACTGGACGCAGAGGCCGGCGGCGCGTCGCTCGGCGTGGCGCGCGCGCTTCGCGGCCCGCCGGGATTACACGGTCAACTGCACGCTCAAGATGCGTTGAGGGTCGGCGGTTTCGGGTGACGCACCCGTTTCATCCTCTTCACGGGCGCGAGTTCGAGCTGATTGAGAACTGGACGATCATGGGAGTGGCGTGGCTTCGATACCCAAGTGACGACGGGACGCTGCGCAGCATCCGACAGGCTTGGACCAGCGTAGCGGACGAGGATCCGTTTGTGCGCGTGTCGGCGGGCCGGTCGGCGTTCCGCCTCTCGGACCTGTTTGCGCTGGCGGCATTGCTGGACAGCCTGGATGGGGACGACCGCACCGTGCGGGAGAACGATAACGGGGCGGAGACTGTCAAGGAGATTTTGCCGAATGTGTAAGAATGTTTTTGCACATAAACGGGGAATACAGGGCATCTTGACGGCCAGGAAGACGGCGTCTTCTGGCTATTATGTGAAGTATAGCATGGAGTTTCCGATCATAAAGAGGAAGAAAGGGGTTGATACGGCGTTGGGAATGTGCATAAATATACTTACATTCCTTTTCCGACGGAGCCCGCGCCATGGCCAGACGCCCCGCCGACGCCAAGACCCGCGCCCTCAAGGAGCATGGCTGCCTGAACCCGAACGCGGAGGCGGTGCGCGACGAGCTGTTCGTGTCCAATGCGTTCTTCGACCCGCGCGATCTGCTCCAGGTCAAGTACGAGATGCTGCGCCGGGTGCGCGAAGACGGCGTGCCAGTGAGCCACGCCGCCGCCAGCTTCGGCGTCTCGCGGCCGACCTGGTATCAGGCGCAGCGCGCATGGGAGGCCGGCGGCCTGCCGGGCCTGCTGCCGGACCGGCCGGGACCGCGCCGGCCCCACAAGCTCAGCGACGAGGTGGTCGAGGCGCTGCGGGCGGCGAAGAGCGAACGGCCGGAGCTGACCGCCGCCGAGATGGTCGAGCTGGTGCGCGACCGCTTCGGCGTCTCGGTCCATCGCAGCAGCATCGACCGCGCCCTGGCGCGGGGAAAAAAACGATGACGATGCACAACCCACCCTGCACCGCGCTCCCGGCGGCGGAGCCTTCGGCCTACGGACAGGGGTACGAACGGATGCGCCGTCATGCCGTCGAGCCCGGCGCCGTCCACGACCGCCACGGAAGCGGCGTGGTGGCGTTGCGCGGCGTCGCGGCCTGGCTGCATGCCTTCGCCGCGCTGCCCGCCCCGCCGGCGGCCGCGTGCGCGGGGGCCGCGCCCGGGCCGTTGCCCACCGGGGTCGAGACGTCGGCGATCGACATTCTGATCGCCATGCTCAACGGCCATATGGAAGGAAAGCCGGCATGAGCAGCGCCCATCAGAAGGTGGATACGGGCCATCTGAGCCGCGATGCCTACTTGTACGTGCGCCAGTCAAGCCTGCAGCAGGTGTTCGACCATGGCGAGAGCACGCGCCGCCAGTACGCGCTGCGGGAGCGCGCCGTGGCGCTGGGCTGGCCGACCGAGAACATCGTCGTGATCGACCGCGATCTCGGCCTCTCTGGCGCCGACAGCGACCGCGAGGGGTTCCAGCACCTGGTCGCCGAGGTCGGCATGGGCCGGGCCGGCATCGTGCTCGGGCTCGAGGTCAGCCGTCTCGCGCGCAACTCCACCGACTGGCATCGGCTGATCGAGCTCTGCGCGCTGAGCGAGACACTGATCCTCGACGAGGACGGCGTCTACGATCCCGTCGACTTCAATGACCGGCTCCTGCTGGGGCTTAAAGGCACGATGAGCGAGGCAGAGCTGCACATGATGCGCGCCCGGCTGCGCGGCGGGACGCTCAACGCGGCCAAGCGCGGGGAGTTGAAGCTTCCTCTGCCGGTGGGGCTGGTCTACGACCCGCTCGACCAGGTGGTGCTCGACCCCGACGAACAAGTGCAGCACGGCCTGCGCCTGCTGTTCGACACCTTCACCCGGACCGGCTCCGCGCAGGCCACGGTGAAGCACTTCAACAGAGAGAAGCTGCTGTTCCCCCACCGTCCTCTCAGCGGACCGCAAAAGGGCGAGCTGCATTGGAAGCGGCTGAAGTTCTCGCAGGTGATCAACACGCTGCACAACCCGCGATACGCCGGTGCCTTCGCGTACGGCCGCACCCGGCGCCGCCGGCGGCCCGGCGGCGGTGTCGAGCACAGGCGCCTGGCGCGCGAGGAATGGACGGTGCTGTTGCGCGACGCGCACCCGGGCTACATCACCTGGGAGCGGTTCGAGGAGAACGAACTGCAACTCCGGAACAATGCGCAATCCTACGAAGCGAAGCGCCGCAGCCCCCCGCGCGAGGGACCGGCACTGCTGCAGGGCCTGGCCATCTGCGGCGTCTGCGGCCGGAGCATGACGGTCCGCTACCGCACCCGTAAAGGACGGCAATATCCCGATTATGTGTGCCAGAGAGAAGGGATCGAGACAGCGAGCGGCAGCGTGTGTCAGGGCGTATCGGGCGGCGCCATCGATCGCGCGGTCGGCGAGCTGCTGGTGGAACTGGTGACACCGCTCACGCTGGACGTCGCGCTCCAAGTGCAGAACGAGCTCACGGCCCGCGCCGAGGAGGCCGATTTATGGCGTTCCCAACAGGTGCAGCGCGCCCGCGAGGAAGCGGACTTGGCGAGGCAACGGTTCATGCAGACCCATCCCGACAACCGGATGGTCGCCGACGTGCTGGAGGCGGAATGGAACGCGAAACTCCGGGCCCTGGACGAGGCGCAGCACGAGCTCGATCGCAGCCGCGCCGAGCCTGACCGGGGGTTGGACGATGAGCAACGAAAGCGAGTGCTTGAGCTGGCCAGAGACTTCCCCCGCCTGTGGAACGATCCGGCGACGCCGCACCGCGAGCGCAAGCGGATGGCGCGGCTGCTGATCGAGGACGTGACGCTGACCAAGGCCACGCGGAGCCTGGGAGTGCGCCTGCGCGGCGGCGCGACCAGAGAGCTCATCTGGACGCCGGATCCACGCGTGTATGAAATCCGCAGGACCAGCGATGAGATCGTTGCCGAGATCGACAGGCTGTTGGATGACCACACGGATGGCGAGATTGCGTCGATCCTCAATACGCGCGGATCCCGAACCGGGCATGGCCATGCCTTTACCCCGAAGCTGGTGACAGCAACCCGCCACAATCGGTCTCTCAGGTCACGCTACGAGCGGCTTCGCGATCGTGGGCTGTTGACGATCCATGAGGCCGCCGACCGGCTCACCGTCTCGATCCGCACCATCAAAAAATGGCGCAGGGCCGGGCGTCTGCGCGGTTATGCCTACAACGACAGACCGGAATACCTGTTCGAGGTTCCCGATCTCCCGCCGACCAGGCAGGCAAGTCGATGCGGCCCGTGACGAAAGCCGAAATCTGCCCCGGTGTTCGACGGAATAATGGAGGTGCAGTATGCAGCATGCTTCCGGTCTTTGCGGCACGGCTCGCACATCGCCCGGCCCTCCGCAGGCGGGAGGTTGCCGCAGCGGATGCACAGGTCGGCTGCCCGCCGCGCCGCGCGACGGCGGCAGGTGCGCTCGCGGTCGGCGCGGCGCCGGGCCTCGGGATCGCGTCCGCCATACGGAATCCCCTGGGCCTTCGCCTTGGCGTGGCGGGCACGGTCGCGCGCACGATGCTTCTCGGCGCAGGGCTCACAGAGCGTGCGCTCGGGGCGCGCGGGAGCCCGGCCGCACTTGGTGCAGATGCCGGCGGCCTTCCTCTCGGCGTGCTGCCGGCGGCTCCGCTCGCGCTCGTAGCGCTTCGCCCGTTCGGGATCCCGCCGCGGCTTCTTCTCGGTCCGAAGCCGGGCGGTGCGGGCGCGGTCGGCGGCGTTGCGCTTGTCCGCGCAGGGCGCGCAGACCGTGCGCTCCGGCTCAGGCTCGGTCTTGCCGCATCTGATGCACAGCCCTGCCGCGCGGCGTGCCTCGGTCCGGCGGTGGAAGCGCTCAAGGTCGTTGCGGCGACGCGCCTCGATATCGCTGTAAGCCATGACGGCCTCCTTCCTGCCAATCCGGAAACGGAGGGAGGACGCCCCGCCGCCCGCCTCGGCCCGCGAGCCGGGGGCGGGACGGCAGGACGTCCGGGAAGGGGGCCGTCAGCCCTTCTGGCGGCGGTCGCAGAAAAGCGAGGTCGATATGGATCCCCAATATTGCACCCCGCCGCGGGTGCGCAGCCCGGTGCAGACGATGATCTCGTTGGGCGCCGGCCGCAGCTCCTTCACTGCCTTCAGCGTTGCGGTGACCGCCTTCGCCCTGCGGCGCCCGCCGCCCTTCGGCGCCGCGTCGGGGCTGCGTCGAATGTCGCCGTCCGCCATCGCCTTGAACCGCTCAACCACGTAGCGGTCGTCGTCGACCAGGCCGGGTCCGAAGAAATGGGTGAGGAAGGTCGCCGCCGTGTTGCCGGGGAGCGCCAGTGCTGCCGTCATGATGCCGCCTCCTTCGTGCCGATGGTGGGAAACGACGGCGGGACGCCCTCCCCCGGACGCACCGCCGCCGCCCCGCTCACGGCCGGAACTCCCCTCTCGGCGGAGCGGTGCGCGGGGCTGGAGACGGCGGTGGGACGGCGGCGCGGCACGCGGAGGCCAGCAGCGCCGACGGCGGAAAAGAGGGAAGATCGAGCGGCTAGACGAGCGCCCGCCGGATGCAGCGCGTCATGGCGGCGTGATCCCCCGCGTTAGACCGGCGCGAGGCGTCCAGCCAGGCGGCGCGGTCGATGCGCGTGAGGTCGATGGCGTGCCCGGCGCGCGCGGCGAGCTGCTTCAAATATTGCAGCTGCGTGCGGCCGTTGCCCTCGCGGAACGGGTGAACATGGTTGACGTCGCCCAGCACCGGACCCGCGCGCTCCGCGAACCCATCCGGCTCCGACCCCCGGAAATACTCCGCGGCGACGATGCGACGGTGAACGTCCGCCATGCCGGCCGGTATGAACCGTCGCGGCTGGAAACGACTCCCGCTCTTGGCCATCTCCACCGTGCGGACCTCCCCGGCCCACGCATAGAGGTCCTGGAATAGGTGGCGATGGATCGCCATCAGGTGGGCAAGGTCGAAATCGCCCGCCGGCACGGGCTCAAGAAGGCGCTGGGTGACGAATTGGCGTTCCGCCGCCTCCAGCGCCGGGGCGTCCCGGATGTCCAGTCTGTTGCGGAGAACGGTGTAGTCAGGCGGATAGCAGTAGACGCGGTCGCTCATTCCGCCGCGGCGACGCGACCGCGGTCCTTGATCCGGTGGAGGATATGGGCGCGCCGCCGCTCGGGCGACCATCCTTCGCGCTCGAACATCTCGAACATGGCGATCTCCTCCGCCGTCAGAGGATTGCCTTCGATGGCCTGTAAATGCGCGGCTTCGGTTAGCAGCCGGTCTGCGGCACCACTCGCGACGGTACTGGATTCAAGTTGCTTCCCGGACATGGTGCGACCGTATCACGTTGCGCCGGTCAAGGCGACGGGGGCTGCACGAAAAGAGCGAATTGCGGTGGACCGGATCGGCCTGCGCGCGGGACGCGGCGCCAATTCACGGCCGCCGTGACGGCGAAGTCTCGACTCCAGAGAGGAGTCGAGTCCGGGCAGTGGCGCCGGTTCGGCATTTGCCGGGCCGGCATTGCCTGTCGGACCGCCCGACGTCAAGGCCGGTCGCGGTTCGGCCGCTCTCGCGGTCGGCCTGGTGGGCTCCGAGCGGGTTCGCCGCCATCCCGACCGCCGCGCTCGATCCGCCCCACAGTGCGGCGTCTCCCGCGGTCCCCGCGCTTGTCGGGTCCGGGTCCCCATCGAAGCCGGCGGCCGCCCCGCACCGGCGGCGCACCGGCATGTCGGCGCTGGCCTCGGATCCTGCTCTATTCGGTAGCGTCCGATGCCAATGCCGTGGCTTCGCAAGTCCTGACCAGCTCCTCTCGTATCTCCGGATGGTGCTTGTCGAGGTAGCGATCGATTGTTTCGTTGGAGAGGAGCGACTCCACGTACCGGACGCCCAGTATCAGATTGAGATGGTCAGGGCCGAAGGTCGCTTCGATGCGCTTGATGCCGCGTTGAAGGCTCGCCATTTCGCGCTCCATCCGCGCAATCTGCTCGGCGGAGACCCCCTTGGGGGCTCTCGGAGCATCCGTATCGACCAGTTGCTCCGGCGGCGTCGATGCCACCAGGGCCTTGGCGTAGGGAATTGTGAAGTTGTTCATCTCGATCATCATGTCCACGGCGTCGACCTGTCGCACAGGCTTCATCTTCTTGAGCGCCCGAATGGTGTCTATCGGACACTGCTTGTCCTTGAGAAGCTCCGCCGCCTCGGGGCAGATGCCGTGCAGGAGATTCAATCTGGCGCGAATGCTGGGGACATTGACATCGAGAGCCTCGGCGATCCGCTCCTCCGAAACCCCGCGCTCAACGAGCTTCAGGATCATCCTGTGTTCCTGGATCGTCGCGAGACGATTGACCTGCCGGTTGTAAGTAAAGGCCTCGTCGTCGTTGGATATCAGACAGGTCACGTCCTCGACCCCGAGATCCTTGAGCACCTCGATTCTCAGGTGACCCTCAAGGAGCAGGAACTTATCCGGCAATTTGGGATGCCGCGTGACGATCGGGGGCTGAACGATGCCGATCTCCCGGACCGCCGCCGTGATCTGGCGGTATTTCCGGCCCTTCCGGACGCTGGCGGGGACCTTCTTGAGTGGGAGAATGTCCTTCACTTCGATGGTCACGCTCTCCGGTTCGAAGCCGGTCTGGATCTTGCCGACCACGTCATTCCTCCCTGAGTTCTTCGATCAGTCGCGCAACAGGGGCTGGCATGGTGTGAACCCTCTCGGCGCGCAGAAGCGTGACGAAGTGCTCGTCGGCCAGCAGCACGTGCAGCCCCTGGACGACCAGCCGGAGCCGGCTGGAGGTGATTTCCGCTCTCTTGATCGTCAAGCGCTTCTGCTGCGCCTGGCTCCTCAACGCGCGGATCAGCTCGGTGGATGAGGTGCGGTTCCGGCCGCGTTTGGCTTGAATGGACAAATGGGCCTTTCCGAACCTCAGGCGGCGTTCGACCTGGCGCTTGGCCTCGATCAACTGCCTGCCGGACAGGGCTCCGCTCTCATACGCCTCGGCCAGAACCTTCTGAACGTGTTCGTCATCCGCCGCCGCGATGTCCACCGCTACGTTTAGCGGCATCTTGCCCGTCTCTACCGCGGTGAGGAGCCGTTCTTCTCCGCCTTTGAGCAGCCGTCGGATGTCATACACGTATGTCTTTGAAAACCCGATTTTGCGCGCGATCTGCCTGTCCGTGTAGCCGCGCTCGCTGAGGGTGCCGATTTCTCGAAGCAGCTCGCTCGGACGGCGGTGGCGGCGGGCGACATTCTCGACCAGGCTCATCAGCAGGCTGTCTTCCTCGGAGAGGTCGGCAACGATCGCCGGTATCTCCTTCTGGCCCAGCGCGATGAAAGCCTCGAGCCGGCCCTGGCCGTAGACCAGCCCGTATTCGGCCTCTCCTCCCGAGCCGTTGAGTCGGGTTACCTTGATGGGCTGCTTGAGGCCGACATTGCTGATGCTGTCGACGATCTCCTGAAAACGCTTCCCGTCGCGCTCCCGAGGGTTGAGCACCCTGATCCGGTCAACCGGGATGAGTGTGATCGTGATGCGGTCGTCGCGGTCGGTCATGAAACGAGTTCCGAAATGAGGGCCCGCTCAGCCATGGCGAAGAAGTACTCCAGGGTCTCGAACCGGAAGCCGTCCAGCATCAGCCCATTATCTTCGGCGAGCCGGATCCGGTTCGTGTCCAGCATCGGAAGCGGCAGCAGGTAGTAGTCGAGGACCGCTTCGTTCTTCCCGTCCATGCGAAGTGCAACCGTGAGGTCGGGCGCGAGCCCTGTGTCGAGGCGGATTTTCCATCGCTTCGATCCCGCCTGCGTCTGCTGGCAGCGGGAAAGCACGATGGAGGCGGTGAACTCGTCGTTGACGGTCAGGAGGTCGGTGGCCGGATCGCGCGAAACGGCCCCGCCGATCCGCTCGATTTCTTCGATCGTCTCGGCCACGACGGTCGCGTGCTTGCGGCGCAGGGCCCGGTTGATCTCGATGTATTCGTAGTCGCGCTCGGGCGTGTAACCGACCAGCGAGTAAGCACGGATCAGGCTGCCGAAACGCGCCGCATAGGTCCCGCTCGACGGCATGTTGTCGGCCTCGTCGATGACGAAGCCGGAGAGAAAGCCCTTTTTCTTCAGGAGCCGCTTGAGGCGATCAAGCATCTCATCGTCGGAGAACCGCCGGTTGCGTTCCCGGATCATCCCCTGGGCGGTGAAGAACAGGCTTTGGTCGACAATCGGCTCGAAGGCTCCGTCTGCGCGGACCCATTCTTCCTTCGGGTTGTCCTTGTGCGTGCCCTTCAGCTTGTAGGAGTGCCGGTTGTAAACGTTGTGGCCGATGTATTTCTCGTTGATCAGCACCTGATGGACGGTGCCCCGCGTCCAGGGCTGACCGAGGTCCGTCCTGATGCCCCGCTCGTTGAGCAGCGACGCGATCTCGGCTTCCAACTTGCCGCCGTCGACGAACTGCCGGTACATCCAGCGGACGTTCTCCACCTCCTCTTCTGGTCCGGGAACGAGGATCACCCGGTCGGTTTGCAGGCTCTTGCGCTGACCCCTGTCAAGAACGCCCTGCGGCTCGCGGTTTTGATCGATGCGCATGCGGCGCAGTCCGTAGCCGGCCGCGCCGCCCTGGCGGAAGCCGAGGCGTATCAGCCGGCACTGGCCGGCGAACACCTTTTCCGAGAGTTTGCTGCTGTAATCGGCGGCCATATACCGACCGAGGCTCTTCATCACCGTCGACATCGGGCTGCCGTCGTTGACGAATTGATCCATGCAGTAGTGGACCTGGACCCTGGCCTTTCTGCAGGCGAATTCGAGGGCTGCGGCCTCGTCCTGATCCTGAAACCGACCCCAGCGGCTTATGTCGTAGACAAGGATCGCATCGAAACCGGAATCCGCTTTCTGCGCGTCGGCCAACATTTGCTGCATGCCGGGCCGGGTATCGTATCGCAGGCCGCTTCTTGCCTCGTCCGAATAGGTGGCGACGAGTTCCATGTCGTTGTCGGCGGCGTAGCGCTCGATGACCGCCATCTGGTTGTCGGTCGAATATTGCTGGTGCTCGGTCGACATCCGAAGATAGGCAACGGCGCGCCGTCGCGGTTGCTCCGGTTTCGATTGCGGATCCGGCTTGGGGTTCGATTTTTCGCTCACTGAGTCCTCATCGCGCGCGATCCATCGGCGTTCGGCCCGGGGTCGCTGAATACGGGTTCGATCGTGTAATCGTGTTCGGCGTCCGGTACACCGGCGTCGCTAAGGCCGGTGCCCGAAGGACTCGCATCGACACACCTGTCTCGGGATGGCCGGACACCGGATCGGTGGAGTCTCAAGTCGGGCATCCGCTCAGTCAGACGCCGGACGCATATGATCGGCATCGTGAGCGTCGTTGGGCACGGAGTTCTGTCCTGCCTGGCGGTCTGCTGCGCTCCGGTACCCGCCCGCGGCGATCGCCGCCTTGCGAAGTCGGGTGCGCGGCCGCGTGGAGTCGGTCAGGTAGCGCGAATATCCGCGAACCATCTGACGCTTGATGGCCTTCACGATGGCCGAAATCGAGGCGTCTTCGTCGAACAGGCCCTCGGAGCAGTAGTGCACCGCGATGCCGTTCTCGCCGCATCTGTTCTCCAGGAACCAGACGTGGTTGGGATTCTGGGATCGGCTCCAGCGGCTGGGATCGAGGAGCAGGACGGCTTCGAAATCGCCGGCGCCACTTTCGGCATCGCGGAGCAGTTGCCCCAAGCCGGGACGACCGTCGATCCGCAGACCGCTGCCGCATTCGTCGCAGTAGATCCGTACCAGCTGCATGTTGCGGTCGCGCGCGTAGCGAACGACCGCTTCGAGCTGGTTGCGGAGCGACTCTCCTTCGAGTTGGGTGGCGGAGCGCAGATAGCCCGCCACCGGGCGCTTCGGGGACGAGTGTGCTGTCTGCGCCGCGCCGTTTGGGATCCGTCGAGCGGCCACTGTCATGTCTTTCCCCCATACACCGGTCTTGCCCAGTTTCTTGCGGTTCCAGCCGCGAGAACCGAGAGGCTAAGCGCCGGAAAGCGGCGGGTCATGGCCCAACTTGTGTTGGAATCCGGGACGGTTTCCGGAGGCTCGACTCCGATCCGTGCTAAAGCCCACCGGCATCGGCAGCACGGACAGGTGCGGCTCCAGCAGACAGCGTAGTTCCACCAGCGCCCTGCCGGTGTCGAGATGCGCACGAAGCGGGACGAGCCCGGCAATGCCGAGTGGGAACCGTTCGGGCATGTGTTCGGCGAGTAAGGTCAAGAGGCGACGAACGAGACGGACCCGGCGCCGGACCCAGCGTATGGCGCCAGGGAGTTCGACAGCGTCGCGGCGTAGCGCTTTCGCCGTCTCCGTCAGGCTCCGCGAGCGTTCGGCGTGGGCGACGACCGCTTCCAGCGCGTCGAGGGTTCCCGGCAGCCGTGCCGCCAGACAGTCAGCCAGAAGGCTGATGGTCGTATGGCTCTCCCGGCAATACCACCGAGGAACCTTCGCACCGCGCGGGGTCTTCCGCGCGTAGGTGCCGTGGCTTGCCACAGAACATCCGCCGAGCGGGTGGTTTGGGCAGCGCTCAAGCTTCGCGTCGCGCCACGCCTCGGTCCTAACGTATTCCTCGCCGGTAAGCCCCGTTTCGTAGCGAAGCTGCACCGACCTGGAAGGCCCTCCGGAGGATTCCGGGCGGGCCGCTATCTGTTCGGACTAGAGCATATCCGAGATTGAGAGAATCATTAGGAATTCCCATTAGTTACGGAATGTGATTCAAGCTGGCTACTGGTGAAGGAGGCCAGCATGGATGACACAACCCTATTCGAGCGATCTTCGCGAGCGCGTGGTGCGGGCCCATTTGGCGGGCGAGCCGATCCGCCAGGTGGCGGCGCGCTTCGGTGTCAGCGTCTCCTCGGTGCCGAAGTGGGTGGCGCGCTACCGGGCGACGGGGAGTGTGGCGCCGGGCAAGGTCGGCGGTCACCGCCCCTGGCTGCTGGAGCCGCACCGGGAGCTGGTTCACAGGCTGGTCGCCGAGACGCCGCATCTGACGATCGACCGGCTTCGAGACCTGCTGGCCGCTGCGGGGATCGCGGTGAGCCGGGACACCATCTGGCGCTTCCTCAGGCGCGAGGGGCTGAGCTTCAAAAAAAACTCTGTTCGCCACTGAGCAGGCACGCGCCGCGGTCGCCCGAAAACGGGCGCGCTGGCAGGCGCTCAAGCGCCACCTCGACCCGGACCGCCTGGTCTTCGTGGACGAGACCTGGATCAAGACCAACATGGCACCGCTCAGGGGCTGGGCGCAGCGAGGCCGGCGCTTGAGGGCATATGCGCCTTATGGCCACTGGCGCACCATGACCTTCCTCGCCGCGCTCCGCGCAGACGGGATCGACGCCCCTTGCGTCTTCGACGGCCCCATCAACACCCGCTGCTTCCAGGCCTGGGTCGAACAAGAGCTCGTCCCCACGCTCAAGCCCGGCGACATCGTCATCCTCGACAATCTCGCAAGCCACAAGAGCAAGGCGGTCCGCCAAGCCATCCGCAGTACAGGCGCCCGCCTCTGGTTCCTCCCGCCCTACTCACCCGACCTCAACCCGATCGAACAGGCCTTCTCCAAGATCAAGCACTGGATGCGCAACGCGCAGAAGCGCGACTTCGAGGACACGTGGCGCCATCTCGGCCACCTCATCGGCACCATCGAGCCAAGCGAATGCCAAAACTACATCCGAAACGCCGGATACGGTTCCGTCTAAAACGGATATGCTCTAACACCTACATTATGCCCGCGGTTCGGCCGGGCCAAGCGGCAGAATCGCGGACGACTGCCGGAGAACTGCGGCATCTGCCAGCGATCCTCCCGTTCCGGATCGGTCGGTTCGTCTGGGCGTTCCGGAGGCGCTACAGCTGGGTCCCGCGGCGGTCAGGGCGCCTTCGAGAACAAAGCCGCGGTGGAGGACTGTCTGGTCGTCGCAAAGCTGGCTCCCGACGACGTGTAGATCGTGGTCGATGTACCGGTAATGGCGATCCTGAGCGCATGGACCTGAGCTTCCGATCAGGCTTCCCCAGCGGGCTCGCTCCCCGTGCGGGCTGGCGTCACACCCGCACGGGGGCTCGAGAGACCGCGCGGAAGCCGGGACTCGAAACCGGCTCCCACGCATTCGAAGAGTCCGAGCCAGGGAGGATCTTGCTGCAGCCGAACGCGTCCGGACCCGACGGTTAGCCTTCAAGCATTCTACGGTTTCGCGGCCTCGACGATGATCCTGCCGCGTCCGCGTCTGATCAGGTAGCCGCCGCGCGGGATCGCCAGCGTGCCCTGCTCCACCATCGGCCATAGGGTGTCGACAATGGTTTCCGCGTTGCTGTCGGTCTTCGTTTTCGCTCCTGTCTGTGACGCAAGCCACTCCGCAAAGGCTCGCCCCGCGATCCCTTCGCCCACCGATTTTCGTAGCGCGTTGAGCTTCCTCAGTTGCCCCTTGGTCAACGCGCTCTCGTCGATCCCGCTCGATGATGACTCGTCCATGATGCCACCTGCCGTCAACCGACTCGAAGTTCCGCTCAACTATAACAAGTACCTGTAGGCGCACCTATGTAGCCGGCCTACGCATCGTCCCCGTGGGGCTGACCGACGTCGCGCTCTCGTGCGGGATGTGGAAGTGGCGGCCGCGCGCGATTATGGCCCAGAACTGGCTGACGGAGCTGGATCCTACCGACGAGATTGCCGCATTACCCACGCCGGTGGGAGAGGAGTTAGCCGGTGGGATCGCGGCCTGGCCGGATGACTACCGCGAGTTGAAAGGCTGGAACGGAGGGGACGGCGCTCCCGCAGGATGCCATGGAGGAAGCCGACGACGAGAGCTGCGAAGGACCTGCTGGACGGTCGGGCGCTGGAGACCATTCCCATCATGGAGTATGTCTGGGAGAGGTCCAACAGGGTCCGGGCAAATGAGCAACTGCTACGCGGGCGTGGGTGAGCGGACGGACGGCATGACGGGAAAATACTGGCGGCGCGTCCGGTGCGCTCTGGACACCGCGCCTTCGAGGCCGGACGATCCACGTTATCGACCGAAGGTGTCAGACGGCGCCTGGATGTGGAAACCGGCCGGTTGCTATTCGATGACGGACGTACGATGCCCCGGCGACCGACCTCGGTAAAATCGCAACGGTACCGCCGAGTTGAGGGCAGGTCCGCCGCCGGCCGGGATACCGGATCGCATATGAGGCAAGAAGGTCGTGAAGAACTGGCTGGAGGTCATCTGGGCGGAAGCACGCGTAGGAAGCGAAGACCTGGCCCTGGCAGGGTTCTCGGTCGTCGGAGGAAACCCAACGTCAAAGACTTACGGCTTGGCACCGGTAGGCCGTTCGGCAACTGACCTCGCCCGCACAATTGAAACTCGTCCGGCAATGCTTGTAAGTGCAACGATGCAACTCTTGGGAGGGACTGATGAAAGTCAGCATCAAAGATTTCGGCGTCGATATGGAAGTGAAGAACAGAGGGATTGAGTTTGAGATGCACTACAATGCTGGTACTTTCAAGGGCAATTGTTATGTCACAAAGAGTGGCCTGATCTGGTGCGAAGGTAAAACCCAAAAGAAAAACGGCATTAGAGTTTCATGGGACGAATTCATCGATTGGATGAATAGCTGAACACACTCACTCGTATTCTCCGGGATTGAATACAGCAGAATATGCCGTGTGGCCCCCCTTGATTCGGATTCCATCGCTACAAGCGCGGTGTTCGCCGTGCGGATGTGCGATTCAATTCGCCACCACGATCTTGTGGATTTGTACAGAGCCGCGGGGTTGACGGCTGGCCTGCTACCGGTCTGGATGCTACATCGAGTATCAGGCAAGGAGGTCGTGGACACGGTGTAAATTGAACTTGGCAACAAAGCTCTTCCACGAACAGGTGACTTCCTCCGCGAACTCGAGATTACTCCCTTACCCTCGGACTATCCGGCACGACAGAAATGAACGAAGAATCCAATACGACGACTATCATCGTCGTCCTCGTAGTGCTCGGATTGTTGGTCATCGGCACTATATTCCTCACACGATTCATCGTGCGTCGCATTTCGCGTGCGTTTTCGCGTCAGCCATCTCAGCAGCGCGCAGGCCAAAGAGAGACGAAGGAGAAAAAGGGGTCTCCCAAGGATGCTCCCGGCTCCGCTTTCAAGGAGCCCACGCTCGGACCGAAAACCTCAGCTCGTGAGCATACTGCCCCCAAGACCCAACGTCCGGAGGCGCCAGTCGCCCGCACAGCTCCTCCAAAGTCCCAGACCCCAGAATCGCCGCCGGTCGTCGGCCTGTCCTCTGGCGAGTCCCACCCCCAGGACGCGTCGCCTCCTTCCAAGGAGCCCACGTCAAGTACAACGCGCCGAACGAGGACTAAACGGCGCGTCGGATCAGGATGGGTTCCCAAGGACGGCAGCGCCTATGTCGGCGGCCGGGAGATTGGCGGCATGGTTTACATTGGTCGAGGGCCGCGTACCGGTAGCTTCAACGAACCGGACAACGCCTTTATCGATCCGAGCAAGAACGTCGCCACGCGCGGCGGCGACTATGAGGGCCAGGGCATGGACTTCTGGCCCAACTATTCGACCATCGATGCTCGGTCACGAGCGACTTATCTTGACTGGCTGTCCAGCGGCCGCTCTGACACTCGCTACGACGTCGGATTTGTGTTTCTTTACTTTTATGGGCTCGAGCGACGAGTCTTTGTCGACAGGACGGAACCGCAGGAACGTGCCGGCATCATTGCCGAAGTTCGCAGACTGCTTGAGGTGTACGGCGATGACCACTCGATACGTCGTTACCTCGGCGCCTTCCTTGATACGACGAGCCTCATGGACTCGAGCGACGATCCCCAACCCGTTTTCGAGCACGATGGATACGAGATGCCGGCGAATGTGTTGCTCGCACTCGGTCGAATGGCGGCACGCGCCGAGCCACTGACGTCGGATTGGATTCTGTCCTGGTTCCTATGCCATCCCGAGACAAGGTTGAGAACACCAGCCAAGCGCGCCTTTGCCGAGTTCAAAGCTTACTTTCGTCACATGTTCGATAAAGAGTACACGGATGGGCTGAAGATTCGCACGCCAAAGCGGCGTTTGAAACTCCAGTATCACGCCGCATCGGGAAATTTTGCGACAGATCTGAAGGAGTACCTGGGCGATATACCCGATGTTTCGAGTCTCTCGGCGCCACTCCGTATTGCGGAAAGGATAGCCGACACGAGTGCTGATGACCTGGACAAGTACAGTCGTTACCTCGGGCGCAATCCCGATGGGCAAGGCACCATTGAGGCCCACGCCCTCTTGCCCGAAGCCCTGTGGCTGTTGTTCCCATGTCCCGAGAAGGAGGAGCTTCAGACCTGGACGACGGAACAGATCGAGTCCGGCGGGCTCGTGCCGGTCGAAGACGTCGTCGAGCGACTGGAAGGGGCTCGGCCTGACAAGATCGGGAAGCGCCAGCTGATCGGGGTAGCCGATGCGCTTGCGAGACTCGGCGTGGGCATGGCGCCCGATCCACGTTTCGCTCTCAGGAAGCCGCAATTCGGCGAACCCGTGGTTCTGTTCCATCTGCCGAGAGACACACGCATGATCGAGAGCCCGGGCGAAGCGTATCGAAGCGCGATCCTCAACCTCGCGGTCGCGACGCTTGTAGCCCACGCGGATGGCCACATCGATCATGCGGAGCGGGAGCATATGGTTGGTCAGATCGATGCCAATCGATCGGTAACCGATGCCGAGCGGGCGCGGCTGCACGCGAATCTCTCCTGGATGATCGCTGTCCCGCCCGACATCGGCATGTTGCGGACCCGGCTTCGCAACACGCCCGAAGAGCTGCGAAGCGCGCTGGGTCAATTGGCGGTCATCGCAGCGGGGGCAGATGGCGCGATCGACCCGGAGGAAATTCGCGTCATCGAGCGACTCTATGCGGTGATGGGCTTGGAGCGCGAGCGTGTTTACAGCGATTTGCACGGGCTCACCTCTGCGCCGGAGCCGGTGACTGTGCGCCCTGCAGATCAAGGTACGCGCGAGTTTGCGATCCCTTCGCCACCACCAGAGGCGCCCGCAGATGCCGTGACCCTGGATGCGGCCCGCGTATCAGCTGTGATGGCCGACACCGCGCGTGTCAGCCAGGTGCTCGGCGACATTTTCGCGGACGGCGATGACGAAGATGAGGAAAGTGTCGACGACAGCGTTACCGAAGCAAGCGATGAATTCAGTGGACTCGACGCGTCACACAGGGCTGTCGTGTCGGTGCTGATCACGCGCCGCCAATGGACAGAGGACGAGGTCGCGGTGCTGACCGACGAGAATCAACTGATGGCCGCGGGCGCACTCGAGACCATCAATGAGTGGTCCTTCGGCAAGTACGATGACTCCCTAATCGAAGAATACAATGGCTATGAGATAAACGTAAGCGCCGCGCCGTCACCCTCGTTGTTGTCTGAGATTTTCGTGGTCATCTGGACCCCGTCAACGACGGAGGTGACAGATGACAGACACATTGCATGAACGAGTGACGGAGGACGCCACCGACGCTTCGGTCGCGGTCGCGACGAGCGCGCACGGCGCACGGGTCTGGCCGGAAGCGGTGAAGGCGCGGATCGTGGAGGAGACGTTCGAGGAGGGAGCGACGGTGGCGGGGGTTGCCCGGCGTCACGGCCTCTCACGGACGCAGTTGAGCGGCTGGCGGCGCATGGCTCGGGACGGGCTTCTCGGCCCGGTCGCCGGCGCGGGCGACGATCCGTTCGGCCTGGTCCCGGTGACGGTGTCGGTCGCTGCTGAGCGGAACGGCGCGGCCTCGGTGCCCGCGGATGGTATCGCGATCGAGATCGCCGACATCCGGGTGGTGGTGCCGCCGGACTTCGACGCGGGGCACCTGTCGCGCATCCTGGTCTGCGTTCGGGCCGCGCCATGATCCTGACCGGGGAGAAGATCCGGGTCTGGCTGGCGACCCGCCCCGTCGACTTCCGAAAGGGACATGACGGGCTGTCGGCGGTGGTGCAGACGGTGCTGGGTCACGACCCCTATAGCGGCGCGGTCTTCGCCTTCCGCTCCAAGCGAGGCGACAGAATGAAGATCCTGGTCTGGGACCGCACCGGGCTGGTCATGGTCTACAAGCGCCTGGAGGGCGGCGGCTTCCAGTGGCCGCGCCCCTCGGACGGCGTGATCGGACTGTCGCCGGCGCAGTTCTCGGCGTTGTTCGAAGGTCTCGACTGGAAGGCGGTCCGGGCCGTGCGACGGCCTCGGCCGCGCCAGGCGGCCTGACCGCGCAGCTTGCCGTTTCACCGGGGAACGGTGTCCATCCCACCGTCTCCCCGGTGTCGCCAAGACGAGCTATCCGGCCCCGTTTACGGCGGGGCCGGAAGCATGTTCACCTTGCGTTACCTCATTGATTCTGCTAGAGGAATCCCATGATAACCAGCATGGGAAGCGCCGTTCCCGTGAGTGATCTGCAACGCCGTCTGGCGGCCGTCGAAGCCCAACTTGCGAAGGAGCGTGCCGAGCGCAAGGCCGCCGAGGACGCGCTGGCTGTGTCCGAGCGGGCGCGCGAACGCCTGGAGCGGATCATCGCCTCGCTGAACCATGCCGTGTGGGGCGCGCGCTCGGAGAAGCGCCATGCCGATCAGGACCGGCTGCCGCTGTTCGAGGACATCGCGGTCGCCGAGGGGATGCTGGCGGAAGCCCAGGAGAAGGCCGACGCGGCGACCGGCAGGCAGCGGCGCAAGCCACAGCCGACCAATCGCAACCTCGGCCATCTGCCCAAGCACCTCGAACGCTTCGAGAAGGTGATCGAGCCGGAGAGCGCGGAGTGCCCTTGCGGCTGCGGCGAGATGGTGAAGGTCGGCGAGGACCGCACCGAGCGGCTCGACGTCGTGCCGGCGAAGTTGAGGGTGCTGGTGACGATCCGGCCGAAATACATCTGCCGCGCCTGCGAAGGCAAACAGAGCACCCAGGCGCCGGCGCCGGAATATCTGGTGCCGCGCGGCCTGCCGACCGAGGCGCTGGTGGCGCACACGCTGGTCGCCAAGTTCGCCGATCACCAACCGTTCTACCGTCAGAGCGAGGCATACCGTCGCGAGGGGATCGACCTCGACCGCACCATGCTGGGGAACTGGGCGGGGCGCGGGATGCAGGTGCTGGCCCCGGTGATCGACCGGATGATCGAGCACCTCAAGGCGTCGGACGGTCTGTTCATGGACGAGACCACGGTGCCGGTGATGGCGCCGGGGACCGGCAAGACGCGCCTCGACTATCTGTGGGCGATCGCCCGCGATCAGCGCGGCTATGGCGGGGCCGACCCGCCGATCGTGGTGTTCCACCACTCGCGCCATCGAAGTGCGAAGGTCGCTCTTGAGTTGATGCGGGGCTACACCGGCGGCGGCCCGCTGCACGTGGACGGCTACAGGGTGTACGACGCGCTCGGCGATCCGAAGCAGACGGTCAGCCCATGGGTGCTTGCCTACTGCTGGGTCCACTGGCGGAGACGCTTCGTCGACTTCCAGCGCGGCACGGCCTCGCCCGTGTGCGAGGAAATCCTCGAACGGATCGCGGCGCTGTACCGGATCGAGGCCATGGTGCGCGGCCACCCGCCGGAGCTTCGGCTGAAGGCGCGGCAGGAGTTGTCGGCACCGATCGTCGAGGCCATGCGGCCCTGGCTTGAGGCCCAGCTCGACCGTCTGTCCAGCGCGTCCGAACTCGCCAAGCACATCCGATATGCCCTCAAGCGCTGGGACGGCCTGTGCCGGTTCCTCCATGACGGGCGTATCGAGATGGACACCAACCCCATCGAGAACCTCATCCGCCCGGTGAAGCTCACAAAGAAAAACGCGCTCTTCGCCGGCAGCGACGACGGCGCCAGGACATGGGCGCGGTGTGCCAGCCTGATCGGCACCTGCAAGCTCAACGGCATCAATCCGCAGGTCTACCTGACCGACACCCTGCGCCGGATCGTCGACATGCACCCCGTGTCACGCATCGACGAGCTCATGCCCTGGAACTTCGCTCCGACAATCCCGGGCGTCACCCGTCAACAAGGGTGACGGCGCGGCGCTTACAGATAAACGGCGACGTCGCCCAACAGTTGATGCGTTGACGGGAGAGGAACATGAAGCGTCCCAAGATCAAGCGGCGCGAGCGCGACACGATCATCCAGGCCTTGCGTGCAGGCGTCGTCCCCAAGCTGGGCCTGCGGCACATCCAAGTCGGGCGGGCGCGAGAGACCACCGAAATGGTCCGAGATGTCGAACGGATCGGCGAAGGGGGCGCCTCCATCCGCTTCGTGATTGGAGAGTATGGATCGGGCAAGACGTTCTTCCTCAATCTCGTTCGGCTCATTGCCTTGGAGAAGGGACTGGTCGTGCTTTCGGCGGACTTGGCGCCCGACCGACGCATCCATGCCACGGGCGGGCAAGCCCGTTCGCTGTATGCGGAGCTCACGCGAAATGCCTCGACCCGCACGAAACCGGAGGGCGGCGCGCTCGCCAGCGTGGTGGAGAGGTTCGTCACCCAGGCGGTCCGCGAGGCGGACGCCTCCGAGCGAACAGCGGATGCCGTGATCCGAGACAAGCTGGACCATCTCGAGGAGCTGACGGGCGGCTACGACTTCGCCACGGTCATCGCCAGGTATTGGGAAGGGCACGAGACGGGTGACGACGAGCTGAAGTCGAATGCGCTGCGCTGGCTCAGGGCCGAGTTCGCGACCAGGACGGATGCGCGCAAGGCGCTCGGCGTTCGCACGATCATCGATGACTCCAGCGTCTACGATCACCTGAAGCTCCTGTCCGCATTCGTGCGCGAGGCGGGCTACGGCGGATTGCTGGTGGAGCTCGATGAACTCGTAAACCTCTACAAGCTCACCAACAGCCAGGCACGTAACGCCAACTATGAACAGATTCTCCGCATCCTGAACGACGTTCTCCAAGGCAGTGCCGCGCATCTCGGCTTCATGCTGGGCGGCACCCCGGAGTTTCTCATGGACACGCGGCGGGGCCTCTACAGCTACGAAGCGCTCCAGTCGCGGCTCGCGGAGAACACCTTCGCACGAGACGGACTGGTCGATCTGTCCGGGCCGGTCATGCGTCTTTCCGGCCTGACGAAGGAAGATTTGTTCGTGCTGTTGGCCAACGTCAGGCGCGTGTTTCTGGGAGACGAGACGGGTGCCGCGCCGGACGATGCCCTGAAGGCGTTCATGGCGCACTGCTCGCAGCGGATCGGCGACGTCTATTTCCGGACGCCGAGAACCACGGTCACCGCCTTCGTGAACATGCTCTCGGTCATCGAGCAGAACCCGGGGACGGCATGGCAGGACCTCGTCGACGATGTTGAGATCGTGGCGGATGGCGGCGATGACTTGAGCGACATCATCGACAACGAGGCAGCGAAGAGTGGGCAGGAGGCTGACGATGACCTCACCAGCTTCCGCCTCTGATCAGCAATCCCGAGCCTTCGATCTTCTGGCGGAGCCGATCCGACGCTGGATCTGGCAAATGAAGTGGACTGCGCTTCGAGACATTCAGGAGCGCGCGATCCCTTACCTGATCGACGGCGATGACGACCTCATCATTGCGGCCGCGACCGCCGGGGGAAAGACGGAGGCGGCGTTCCTGCCGCTGATTTCGAGGGCCCTCACGACCGGAAGTGGCGAGGGCTTCGACCTGGTCTATGTCGGGCCCCTTCGGGCGCTCATCAACGATCAGTTCTGGCGGCTAGAAGAGCTGTGTGCGACGCTGGAGATACCGGTCCACCCCTGGCACGGCGACATCTCGCAGGCCGTGAAGGCGCGCGCCAGAAAGAACCCGCGCGGCGTCCTGCTCATCACGCCCGAATCGCTCGAAGCGATGTTCCTCCTGCGCAGCGCGGAGATACCCCGCCTCTTCGCGGACACCCAAGCCATCGTGATCGACGAGCTTCATGCTTTGCTGGATTCCGAGCGGGGCGTTCATCTGCGCTCCCTGCTGACCCGGCTCGAACTCGCGGTCGGCCGTCGCATTCGGCGCGTCGGGTTGTCGGCGACTCTGGGAGACATGGCGCTGGCCAATGCCTATCTGCGCCCTGAGGCGCCGGAGAAGGTGGGGCAACTGGTCAGCTCCGACGAGCAGGAGCTGCGTGTTCAGTTGCGCGCCTACATCGCCGGCCGACGCACAGAGCACCCTAGCCCAGAAGAAGCCGAGTCGAACGGTGCCGATATGCAGGATTCATCTGCGGCACGGGCCGTTGGCGAGCATATCTTCGATAAGCTTCGGGGAAGCAACAATCTTGTCTTTGCAGGGTCCCGGGGCAACGTCGAGCTCTATGCCGATCTCTTGCGCCGAATGTGCGAGGAGAGACGTCTTCCGAACGAGTTCTTCCCTCATCACGCCAGCCTGTCTAGGGAGCATCGCGGCTTCGTGGAGAAGCGCCTCAAGGACGGCAATCTGCCGGTCACTTCAATTTGCACGTCCACCCTGGAACTCGGGATCGACATCGGCAACGTGGTATGCGTCGGACAAATTGGCGCGCCATGGTCGGTCGCGGGACTCAAGCAAAGACTGGGGCGGTCAGGGCGGCGGGACGGCCAACCTTCCGTGCTCCGCATGTACGCCATTGAACCGGAGACCGACGCCGACTCGCATCCCATCGACACGTTTCACCTAGGCCTGGTGCGCTCGATTGCCATGGTCGAACTGTTGGTCGAGAGTTGGTGCGAGCCGCCGAGACGGGAGGCGCTCCATCTCTCGACGTTGACACACCAGATCCTATCTGTGATCGCGGAACGGGGCGGGGCATCGGCGAAGCGGCTCTTTTCGACTCTTTGTGACCGCGGTCCGTTTCGGACAGTCGATTCAGCGCTATTTGATCGGCTCTTACGCCAGCTTGGCGACCCCGACATCGCACTAATCGAACAGGCGTCGGACGGTACGCTTCTGCTTGGCCGCGAAGGCGAGCGTGTCGTCGAGCACTACAGTTTCTACGCGGTCTTTCATACACCGCAGGAATACCGCGTCGTCCACGATACGAAGACCCTCGGAACGATCCCCGTCGATATGCCGCTGACCCCGGACATGACAATCATATTCGTCGGTCGACGGTGGCGCGTTCTCGAGGTGCACGACAAGGAAAGAGTTATCGAAGTGACGCCCGACTATGCCGGCAAGCCGCCGCGCTTCGGAGGTGATGCAGGCGACGTACATGAGGTCGTCGTACGCCGCATGCGCGACGTGCTGCTCGCCGATATCGTGCCGCCCTATCTCGACAATACGGCTGCAGAAGTCCTTCGCTTTGCCAGAGCCGCCTATCGGCGGTCCGGCCTCGATGACGTACCCATTCGACCGCTCGGCGAAGATCGACATCTTCTCGCCCTATGGACTGGAACAGTCGGCACAGTTTCTTTGGCGCTTGTGCTGACGTGTCTTGGCTATCGTGTCGGCACTTACGATGGCATTCTGGATGTGACATCACCGCGTTCGTGCACGAGAGGCCTCTCTTCACAGCTTGGGGACATCGCAACTGGAGAACTCGACTTGCCCGACCTCATACGAGGCCGAGCAGGCGCACTGATCAACGAGCAGTTCCACCACTATCTCGGAGACGATCTATTGCTTTCAGATGCACTATCGAGGCGGTTGGACCTGAATGCAGTACCAGGGATCGCCCAAAGATTGTGCTCACGGTTGTGATAAGTGAGCCACTTGACGATATCTGCGGTCACGCACTGGTTCCAGTGCCACATTTCCTTTTTTTTATACTCATGGAGATGAGATTGACACAGAGACCTACAGGCTGCGAAACGACGAGGCTGTCAAAGCACTTCCTGCTTATCCGTGATTCTCATCCAGCGATGAGGGTTTTGTAGCGCATGGGGCGGTGCACGCCGCGTTTCGGCTGCTTGCGCGTCAGATCGGCGAACCAGCGATCGATCTGATTGACACTCGGTTCCGTCGAAAAGCGCAGCTATCGCCCCGCCCCAGTAATCGTATGGAAGCACGGAGACAAGACGGTTACCGGCGGCGCGGCGCATTTCCTTCAAGCTCGTCCCGGCGCTTCTCTGTTTGCGCAGCAAGCCGGGGCCCGGCAACCCCTGGGTGTTTCCCGGCCGCGTGCTCGGTACCCGTCTGCGCACACTGAACGCGTCGTGGCAGGTCGTTCGCAAGGAGGCCGGGCTCGAAGACGTTCGCCTGCATGACTTGCGCCACTCCTTCGCCTCGCGGGCGCTCGCCCTCGGGGAGAGTCTGCCGATGATCGGGAAACTGCTCGGTCACACGAAGGTGCAGACGACCGCGCGCTACGCACACCTTGGGAGGCACTCAGTGAAGGTCGCTGCCGTTCGGATACCCGCTTACCGAGTTGCAGCACTTACAGACTCAGCCTTTGCACAACGACAGCAACTGGGCAGAGTCACGCGGGCGCTCCGCCGCGGGGAGTCCCCATTCTGCACCGAGCTGCGGAATGTTTCCTGACCGGCCACATCCATAGACTACCGGACACTCCCAACAGGAACACCACCGCAGCAATCCATCCGTTGTCACGCTTCCACTTGGACCTAGTACCATTGACTCGATGGAATTACTATACGCGTAGAAGCCATTCAGATCAGGTACGGTTCCGCTATGCCCCAGCAAGTCTATCGGATTCGCAGCGCCAAACATCTTATTGGCGAATATCATGAATTCCAAAAACAGGAAATCTACTTCGCCAAACCGGACGAACTCAACGATCCTATGGAAGGGCTTCGGAACATAGTTTGGAGAGGCGATGCGATCATGTGGGAAAACTTCTTTCGACACTACATATCGTGCCTGAATCACACTGTAGTCTTGGTCAAAGTGCTTGGAAATAACACTATCGTACAAGCAGAACAAATCCCAATTTGCGGACTGGCAGACGAACATGAAACCCCAATGACGGCTGCAATTCTTGAGGAACTATGTTCCAGTGTTTTCGATAAATGCAAGCTCCACGCGTTGATACAAGATTTGGCAAATACGAATCACGCGGTCAGACGTGATGAACTGCTTGTCTACCTCAAACACATTCACTACATCACACTCGGAGAAATACAAAACATCCATATACGTCACAGCATGGCTTCAGGAGAAGCTCGACCCACTCCTCTTCAAGACCCGTTGGAGCTGCTTCAAGACCCGTTTGAGCTGCCCGAAAACATTCCCACATTGATTCAACGGCTCTATGAAGAGCAACCGGAAATCGCTCGGCCAGCATTGGCTGCTCTATTTTCTGTTTCGAATCTATTGTTCGATAACATGAATCTGATGCACAAGTACAGCAGTTCTCGACAGAACGATGGAAGCGAAACCCGCGCAAAGCAAAACCGCGAGTTCATTGTGCTCGATTTTCCGAGAAAATACCTTACTCGACTACCACGTATTCTATATCCTGATTGGTATGTCTCCTGCTTTCTTGAGGACTGTCGAAATTCTTCCATATGGGGGCACTATGGAGATAATCATAAGGGGGCCTGTTTGATTTTCGATGCAAATGAAGACTCCGGACAGCTTGGACTGGAATTGAGGCGCATTACTGGTTTTTCTGGTCATCGTGACAAAAGCTTCGGCGAGATGACAACGAGATCGACATGGAATTACTCTTTGATGACGCTTTATAGTGTAGAATATGAGGAAGAGTTGAGGGAGCTAGATTTTTTTCGTTCTATAGGTGTACTTCCCACAGGTCGACTTCTGTCCAAATGGTACACCGACCACGCGGGTAACCGCAGTATCTGCAGCGACCACATCGGGTCCGGTAACGAGGACTCGTGGCGTGAAGCGTATTGGGAGAAGTTCCATCAAGACATAGTCATAAAATCGCACGACTGGTCCTATGAGAAGGAAATGCGAATGATCCTAAGCAGTTCGATCTCGGACTTTACGGCAAAGACGTCGCGCAAGCTGACCTATCGATTTTCAAGCTTGAGAGGAGTTATTTTCGGGATCAGTATGACAGACAATGATAAGATGAAAATTATTGATATCGTGTTTGAAAAATGTCGCAACGAGAACAGGAATGATTTGAATTTTTTCAGGCATATTACAACCACGAGACGAAAGCTATCGAGAGGCATAGGTTGAACATTAAGATACCACAGGAATGACGCGGAAGTATGTTTTCGTCGAGATCAGCTAAGGGGCTGTCAGGTGATTAGCGTCTCACTACATGTCATGCACTTTGCGAACCGCACCGCACCACACATGCCGATGCTGCACAATGCGTCGCATGATCCAGATTGAACGCCGAACCTGTTCTCCGCTGCGCACGCTTCGATTAGGGGAGGTCTCCGGTCGGCTTGCGGTCAGCCAGGACGCCCGCTCACTCGGTCGGCCATGCGCTGGCAAACGATTTCCCGAATCCTTCCTTTGCAGAACGCGACAAGGCGGGAGAGTCTTTGCTGAATCTCATGCGGGTCGGCATTAGGATCGGGCTGCATCCCCGCCACGGCCGAACCCGGAGAGCTGTTTGTGCAGGTCGTCGACCAGGGTCCCTACAGGATGTCGCTGGCAATGCTGTCTGCGATCCGCTCCGCCGCCTCGTGAACCGAGTCCTGCGCAAGATGGGCGTAGCGCGCCGTCGTCTCGATATCGTGGTGTCCAAGCAGCTTGCCGATCACCGGAAGGGTCTCGCCGAGTGCGAGCGCCCGGGAGGCAAAGCTGTGTCGGAGGTCGTGCAGCCGCACGTCCTCCAGATCGGCACCGGCCCGGACAATGCGCCAGGCACGGTCGAGGCCGCCGCTGAGGCGTCCGTCGCGGTCGCCGCCCGGAAACACCCAGGGGCCGTCGTTCCGACGCGGCAGCGTCTCCAGAAGCCCCACCGCCGCCGACGGAAGCTGGACCGTGCGGGGACCAGACTTGGCGTCGGCGAGGCGGAGCTCGCCGGCTTCGGGGTCGACGTCCGTCCAGCGCAACGTGAGGATCTCGCTCTTGCGGCAGCCGGTCAGCATCAGCAGGTGGATCGCCGTCACGGCAAGCGGCGAAACGGCGCCGCTGTCGAGGGCCTCGTGCAGCGCCTGTCCGAGGCGGTCGAACTCGGCATCGGTCAGGAAGCGCTCGCGGGAGCGCTCGGGATACTTCTCCACCGAGCGGCAGGGATTGAAGCCCTCGGGCGCCAGGCCCCAGCCCTCGGCCAGACGGTACATGTGCGACAGGACCTTGACCGCCCGGTTCGCCGTGACCGGGCGGTCCGACAGTTCGCGGTGCAGCTCGACGACGTGGCTTCGTTCCACCGCCTCCAGGGGCAGCCTGCCGAGGGCCGGCAGGATGTGGCGGCGGAGCACACCACTGACGCTCGTCTGCGTCCTCGGTTTCAGCCTCGCCTCGACATGCTCCTCCAGGTAGCGCTCGGCAAGATCGGCCACGGTGGGCCCGCCGTTGAGCCTGGCGGCGAGCGGCAGGGGCACCGGGTCCTCGCACGCCCTGATGCGCGCGATGATGAGCGCCGCCCGCTGGCGGGCCTCCTCGGCATTGAGCACGCCGTGGCGGCCGACCGTCACCCGCTTCGGCAGCCTGTTGCCCGTCCGCTCCCTGGCCTGGGCGACGTAGACCTTGCCGCCGGACGGATAGACCCGGATCCCGAAGCCGGTCAGGTCCCGGTCCCAGAACACGGTGTCGCGGTCGACTTCCAGCGCTGCCACGGTGCGGTTGGAGAGGGTCTTCTTCTGCACTGCCATGTTGCGCCTCCTCACGCCGCCTCGGCACGGCCGCGCAGGACGTGGGCGGCGATGCTGTCGCCGGTCCGCGCGGCGGCGGCCTTCTCCGCGTCGCGCACCAGGTGGGCGTACTTGGCGGTGGTGCCAACCGTGACATGACCCAGCAGCCTACCGATCACCGGCAGGCCCTCGCCAAGGGCCAGCGCCCGCGAGGCGTAGCTATGGCGCAGGTCGTGGACGCGCACATCGTGGAGTCCGGTCTCTCTCCTGATCCTCCGCCAGTACGAGGAAAGACAGGCCAGTCGGGAACCGGGCTTCGTGCCCCGCAGTACCCAGGGAACTCCCTCGGCCCGCTTGATGCCGTCCAGCACTTTCAGCACCGGCCCGGTCAGCGGCACCATGCGCGGCCCGGTCTTCGAATCGCGCAAGCGCAAGACGCGCGCCGTGCGGTCGACGTCGTCCCATTTCAGGGTGAGGATCTCGTCCGTGCGGCAGCCGGTGAGCATCAGCAGGCGGATCGCGGCGATCGCCGAGGGCACCATCGAGCCCTCGGATTCGAACATCTTCAGCGCCGTCCCCAGCCGCCGGAACTCCTCCGGAGTCAGGAAGCGCTCGCGGGACTTCCCTCGGTAATGGCGGACATGCCGGCTCGGCTTGCGGCCGGGCGGTACCATCCCCCAGCTCTCGCCCAACGACAAGATCTTCGACAGCACCCACATCGCCTGGTTGGCCGCCGCCGGCGTCGCCCGCAGCTTGTGGTGGAGCGCCGTGAGGTCTTCGGACCCGACATCCTCGAGCGCCTTCGTCCCCAGGGCCGGGAGGATATGGTTCCGGATCGACACCCGGTAGTTCCTGGCTGTGCTCGGCTTGCAGCGCGTCTCGACGTAGTTCTTGAGCACGAGTTCGGACAGGTCGGCGACGGTGGGCGGTGGCGGCGCTTTCGACGGCTTGGGGTCCTCGCCCCGCTTGATGCGGTCGATGACGACGGCGGCCTCGCGCCGGCGGTCCTCGACGGTCTTGGTGCCGACCCGTCCGAGCGTCACCCGCTTCAGGCCCGCCGGTCCCCTGGACTGAACGATGTAGAGCTTGCGTCCGGTGGCATGCACCCGCACGCCGAAGCCGGCAAGGTCGCGGTCCCAGAAGATCGTGTCCTTGCCGCCGGCCTTGAGCCCGTCCACAATCCGCTTGGTCAGTCTGAGGGTGCTGCGCTTCGGCATGGTTTCTCTCCCCGAAGGCGTTCGTCCAAAGGATGGCGAAGATGAGGAAGCCGATGGAAACTCCGGGCTCCATCTCTCCACCCCTGGAGCCGCTGGCCTCTTCCTCCCTTTCTATCACCGCGTGAGAAAGCGTTCGGTCACGCAGTGATGAGAGTGGTGGATTCAACGATTGAGTGTTCGCTTCCAGTCCTTGCGGAGGGGCCGCAACCAGACGTCCTTTTTCGGCTGGGCTCGCTTCGTATGCCTGTCATAGCGTCCTCTTCCCTGGGTGGTGCCGACGCAGTGATGGAATGGGCTGAGGTCATTTTCGGCACCCTCAACAAGACACTGGTAACGCCAACGACGATTCGATATCGTCGCGCGCATGGCGATGCGCGACGAGGATTTCGGGGCGATCCCGACGCTGACCGAGGCGGACGGCGGGCTCTGGTCGCCGCCCATGGCGACGCCGGAGCCGCGCGACTGGCGGTCTCTGTACGAGCAGGCGCAGGCGCGAGCGGAGACGGAGCGGGCTCGGGCGGACGCAGCGGAAGCGCGCGTCGCAGAGTTGCTTGTGGCGGAGAGGACTGCCCGTTCCCGAGCGGGCCAACTGAACACACAACTCGACAAGAACCGGAACAAGCTCAAGGCGGCCAACGAGGAGGTGAAGGAGGTCCGGCGCGCGGCCAAGGACGCGCTGTTCCACCAGTCGGAAGCAGCGCGGCTGGAGAAGCTGCTTTCGGAATCCGGTGTCGATACGCGCAAGCGCAGCACGATCGTGTCGCTGCGCATGGAAGTCTTCGAACTTCGCGAAGCCTTGAAGACGCCGAAGCCCGGCGACGCCGCGATCGAGGAACTGCGCGGGGAAGTCGATACCCTGACCCGGGAGAACGCCCGGCTGAACAAGGCGCTGGAGCGGTCGCAGGGGCAGAACGACGAGATCGCGGCGCTGCGCAGGAAGGTCGAGGCGCTCCGTCGCCGGTTGAAACGAGCGGCAAAGCCTTCGCCGGCTGGCAGAGCGAGCGCCCAGCTTCGCAAGGCGCTGGAACGCGCACGCAAGCAGAAGGACACGATCAGGGCGTTGCGCGGCGAAGTCGGCACGCTCAGCCGGGAGACCCGTCGGCTGAACCGGGAGGCCCGTCGGCTGCGCCGCCAGTTGGAACCGTTGCCGGACCTCAAGAAGACTGCCCGCAAGATGACCGCCGAGGTCGGTTTTTTGCGCCAGTGTCTGGCCGCCTTCTGCGACCAGAGGGACCGCATCCAGGTGCTGGAGAACCGCATCTTCCATCTGAACGTGGCCGTGAGGACGGCGGCCATCAAGAACGAGAAGCTGGAGGCCGAGCTTGCCGAGCGTCCCCTGCTGTCCGCGATCTTCAAGGTAGTGCGCGCTCGGAACAGGACTATCGAATCGCTGCACGAGGAGATCGCCCGGCAGCGCAAGGCGAACGGCCGGCAGGACAAGAAGATCGCCCGGCTGCGCGAGACGAACGCTGCACTGGGCAAGAAGATAAAGGCGCTTCGGGCTCTGACCGCGAGCCTGGAAGGCCGGATCGTCCAACTCCGCTCGTCCAGGGCGGTCCTGTCGAAGGCCGTCTTCGGGGGCAAGAGCGAGAAGCAGGACAAGCCGCGCTCGGAGCGCAAGCGCGGCCAGCAGCGCGGCGCGCCCGGCCACGGCCGCACCCCGCGGCCCGCGCTCAAGGAGAAGGAGGAACGGCGGGAGCCGCCGCCGGACGCGCTGATCTGCTCGTGCTGCGGCAAGCCCTATATCGCCAACGGCGAGAATGCCTCGTCGGTCATCGAGATCGCGGTCAAGGCCCATATCCGCAGGATCGTGCGCCCGCGCTACCGCCGGAGCTGCGAGTGCGCGTCCTCGGCGCTGGAGGCGATCGCGCCCCCGCCGGCTCGGCTGTTCCCCAGGACGCCCTACGGGGTCAGCGTCTGGGCGCGCATCCTCTACGAGCGCTTCGCCTGCCACAGGCCCCTGCGCCGGGTTGCGGCATGGATGGCGGACCAGGGACTGCCGATCGCGCCGGGGACGATGGCGAGCAGCGTGCGCCGCTTCCTGCCGCTGTTCGCGCCGCTCGCCGAGGCGATCCTCGCCCACCAGAACGGGATGGCGGTGCGCCACGGAGACGAGACCGGCTGGCGCATCCAGGCGCTGGGCGAGACCGGCGGTTCGCGGCGCGCGTGGTTGTGGATCTCGGTCGGCAAGGATGCCGTCTATTACCGCATCGACCCCTCGCGCAGCGCCGAGGCCGCGATGAAGCTGTTCGGTTCGGTCAAGGGCACGGTGTTCCTGGTCTGCGACCGCTACGTCGCCTACGTGAAGATGGCGCGCGAGCTCGACGGCAAGGTGATCCTGTGCTGGTGCTGGATCCACCAGAGGCGCGACTTCATCGAGTGCGCCGCCGGCCAGGTGAAGCTGAGGCAATGGTGCGAGGGATGGATCGAGCGGTTCGCGTCGGTCTTCCGACTGAACAAGGAGCGGCTGAAGCATTACGATCCCGCTCTCGCTCTCGAACGCCAGTCACCGGCGTTCGACGCGGCACATGCCCCGCTGAAGAAGGCCGTCGAGGATCTGTTCGTACAGGGCAAAGCGGAGCTGGCCGGGCTGCCGGACAAGGCGCGCCAGGGCAAGGCGCTGCGCTCGCTGCTCAAGCATCGCGAGGGGCTGAGCGTCTTCGTCGACAATCCCCAGGTCCCCATGGACAACAACCTCCCGGAGCGCGAGTTCCGGAAGGCCGTTATCGGGCGCCGGTTATGCTTCGGTTCGGACAGCGAGGACGGCGCCGACCTCACGTCGACGATGTACTCGGTCTTCGGCACGCTCTCGATGAACGGCATCGTCGTCCTGCGCTGGCTGGAGGCGTGGCTCGAAGCCTGCGCGGAGAACGGTGGCCAGCCACCGGACGACCTGTCGCCGTGGCTGCCCTGGACGATGACCGAGGAGCGCAGGCGCGAGTTCATGACGCCGGAATGACCGGCGTCGTCGAGTGCCGCTATTACGGGCGCGACTTCACCGCCGACGAGATGGCGCTGCTGCGCGCCCTGATCGCCGCCGATCCGCCGCCGACCCGCGCCAACCTGGCGAGGGAGTTCTGCCGGCGTACCCGCTGGCTCAAGCCCGACGGCGGCCTCAAGGACATGATGGCCAAGGTGACCATGCTCGCCATGCACCGCGACGGCGTGATCGAGCTGCCGCCGCCGAGGGGCAAACAGGGCCGGCCCAAGCCCATCGTCTTCGGACCCGACACCGAGCCGCCGCTGTTCCCCGCGCCGACCGCCCTCGACGAGGTTCGGCCCCTCGACTTCCGCACCGTCGTGCGCAACACCCGCGAAGGGAAGCTCTGGAACGAGTTCGTCGCCCGCTATCACTATCTCGGATACAAGCCCCTGGTCGGCGCCCAGATGCGCTACGCCGTCCATGATCGGAACGGCTGGCCGCTGGCCATGCTCGGCTTCTCCACCGCCGCCTGGAAGCTCGCCCCGCGCGACGACTTCATCGGATGGACGCCCGAGCTGCGCGAGAAGAACCTGCCGCTGGTGGTCGACAATCCGCGCTTCCTGATCCTGCCGTGGATCGAGATCCCCAACCTCGGCTCGCACATCCTTGCCATCGTGCGTCGGCGCCTGCCCGCCGACTGGACCGAGCGCTACAACACCACGCCCGTGCTCATCGAGACCTTCGTCGAGACCCCGCGCTACACCGGCGCCGTCTACAAGGCCTCGGGCTGGACGCGGGTCGGCACCACCCAGGGAAGAGGACGCCATGACAGGCATACGAAGCGAGCCCAGCCGAAAAAGGACGTCTGGTTGCGGCCCCTCCGCAAGGACTGGAAGCGAACACTCAATCGTTGAATCCACCACTCTCATCACTGCGTGACCGAACGCTTTCTCCCGTTCGACGCACCCTCCGAAAATTGCCGCGAATTCCAGTCATCAAACCGTATGCGAGCGGCATCAAATCGGGGTCGATTGAAGGCGATGTCTGGCGGCAAGTCAAGGGCCGCGAAACCGGGGAGGATGTAAAATCGTCAACGATTACAACTGTCTATCATGCTCCCGGCGTCAAACGGCGGATGATGGCGGGGACTGGCAATCCTACCTTGCAGACCTGCACCAAGTGCGGTACGCCCGCCTTCGAGGGCCAGTCCTACTGCGGCCCCTGCGCCGCGATCCGCAATGCCGGCCGTTCGACGGAGCGCAAGAACGAAGCCGCGAGACGGAGATACGCCGAGCGGCGCGCCTGCGGCCTGTGCACCGATTGCGGCCAGCCGTCCCAGGGCGCCGCACGTTGCGAGCCCTGTGCGCGCCGGTCGTATGAGCGCTCGACGTATTTCCGGGGGATGCCGCTCTACCCGCCGCAATACACCGTCGTCGCGCTGGAGACCGGCGAGGACCTGGGGACCTGGGACAGTTGGGAGGACGTGGCGCTCTGCCTCGCCTTCTCCCGGCTCTCGCTCGACCAGGTCACGGTCGTCACGGACCAGTCCCCGGTCGCGACCTGGGCGGCGTGGGAGTAGCCCCTCCGCCTCGCCGCACGACCCACCGGCCGCGGAGCAGGCCTCAGACGTCTTGCCGGCCCGCGTTCCGCCGGGGGCCTCCCTCCCCGGCGGACTGCCGGCACGTGCCGCCGGCCCGCCGTACGCGAACCCGCCATCCATCCGAAGGAGCCCGCTCATGAGCGCCGACACGCTGCCCGACGACCCATCCTACGTCTTCTGCCCCGAACCCGCCGTCGGCGACGACCCCTGCCGGATTCTCATCCTCGTCGAGGACATGACCGTCGCCATTCCCACCGCCCTGGTCGCGCTCACGCGGCATGAGGGGATCCGGCTGTGCGACCGGCTGAACCACCGCCTCGGATACGACAACGCGGCCTGGACGGCGATCGCGCAGCGGTTCATGCGCCGCGCGGCCGCACACGGCCACACCGTGCACTGAGTCCTTCGCCGGCGGCGGCGCCCTGAGGCCTGGGGGGGGCCGCCCAAGCCGGACTTCGCCGCACCCCGGCGTTCCGGCCCGTACGGCCGCTCCCCACCGCATCGCCGCGATCCCCGCAGCCGCCCGTGCCCCTGTCCCGGCTGGAGAGCCGGAGTCGAGCGAGCGCAGGGCGAGCGTTCGGCGGTGGCGAGGGAGGGGTTCCCTCGCTGCCGGACGCGGCAGAGGAGACCCCGATGTTCGATTTCAGCTCGGATTACGACCCCGTGACCCCGACGGCCGGCGAGCTGCTGGCCGAGCTGGGCTTCGACACCCGCGCGGTCCGCGATGCCCTGGCCGACGACCGGGCCCGGCGCTGCCCCGACCGGGAGGCCCCGGCGGACAGGAGCTAGAGGAGGGCCTGGAGAAGACGAGCGGGAAGGGGCTGGAGAGAGCGTTCTCCGGTCCCGCCGCTCGACCATCGTCATCAACCAGACCTGAAGGAGCATCGTGATGAGCTTCGGAATGAACCGCGTCGAACTGATCGGCCGCCTCGGCGCCGACGTCACCGTCAACCACCTGATGAGCGGGGGCCGCGTCGCCAATTTGAGCATCGCGACCGACGAGAGCTACCGGAATCGCCAGACCGGCGAGATCGTGGACAAGACCGAGTGGCACCGCGCCGTCACCTTCCAGGACGGCCTGATCGACATGCTGGAGCGGCACGCGAAGAAGGGCCGCCTGGTCCACCTCGAGGGCAAGCTCCAGACCCGGCGCTGGAAGAAGGACGGCGAGGACTCGGACCGCTTCTCGACCGAGATCATCGTCGTGCCCGGCCACAAGGTGCAATTCCTCGACAAGCCTGCCGGCGCGAACGGGAACGGCGTCCAGGCCGCGGCCGAGCCCGCCCAGTCGGAGAACGGCGAGGCGATGCCGGCCGGCGGCGCTCCGGCGCAGGGCGACGACCCGGACGAGGACCCGCTTCCGTTCTGATTCTTGACTGTCATCCTCCCTCCCAACTCGGGCGGCCGCTCCGGCGGCTGCCCATTTCTTTTGCAGCCGGCCCGGAGTCCGTCCCCGGCCGGGCCTCGCGCCCGCGCTTCGCGCGGCGCGTCGCCCACCAGCGCCGGCAGGAGTCCGGGGTTGGCCGGTATCGGGGCGTCGCTTTCCGGACCCGAGGAGTCTGCCATGTCGAATCCCTGCCATGCCGCCGGGGCCGCGTCGTGAACGCGGCCGCCGTCGCCGCCGCGCTCGCAGAGCGCGCCGAGGCCGTCTGCCGCCACTACCTCCCGCACGGCCGCCGCCAGGGGCGGTACTGGGTTGCGGGCGACCTGGACGGCGCCCGCGGGCGCTCGCTCTATGTGCGGCTCGCACCGCCCGGCACGCCGGGCAAGTGGACGGACGCAGCCGAGGGGACGCACGGCGATCTCCTCGACATCGTCCGGCACCGCACGGGCGCGCCGACGCTGCGCGCGGCGCTCGCAGAGGCGCGCGCGTTCCTCGCCTTGCCCGCTGCGCGGGCAATGGCATCGGACGCGCCCTACGACGCGACGGAAGCGGCGCGCCGCCTGTGGCGGCGCTGCCGCGCCATCGACAGGACGCATGCGGAGCGCTACCTGCTCGCACGAGGTCTCGCGCGCTGCCGCTTCGCGGCGCTGCGCTTCCACCCCGAGCTTCGCTACCGCGAAGGCTCGTCCGTCGTTCGTCTCCCGGCGCTGGTCGCCGCCGTGACCGGCAGCGACGGCCTCATCACCGGCGTGCAGCGCACCTGGCTCGATCCCCGCTCGCCCGCCAGGGCGGGTGTCGCGTCCCCGCGCAAAGCGCTGGCGCGCGTCTACGGGCACGCCGTGCTCTTCGGCCGCCCCGCCGACGTGCTCCTCGTCGGCGAGGGCATCGAGACGGTGCTGTCGGTGGTCACCGCCATCCCCGACATCACCGCCGCCGCCGCGCTCTCCGCCGGAAGCCTCGGCGCGTTCGCGCCTCCGCCCGGCGTCGCGCGGCTGGTCATCGCACGCGACAACGACCCGGAGGGGGAGCGGGCGACGGACCGCCTCGCCCGGCGCTGCGCGCGGGCAAGCGTCGCCGCACTCGTCATCGTCCCCGAAGGCGGGGACTTCAACGACGACCTCGCTGCACTCGGCCGCGATGAGCGCGCTCTCGGTATCTGATGGCGCGGTGATCGGTTTGTTTGATGGGCATCGTTCGCGGCTGGTGGGGTGACCGGGGGTGTCGGACGGCCGTCGGCGGGTCAAGCCGCTACGCGGCTCCTCCGCTTCGCTCCGGCCCTTCGGGTGACCCCCCGCCGTCCATCCGACGGAGTGCATCCATGGCCGTAAGCAAGCTTCCGGCCACGGGCCGATCGCTCGACGCAGTGCGGCAACGGGGGCTGGCGAGGGGTGTTACCCGTTACCGTTACCCTGCCTCCCTAGGGGTTCGAGGCGGTAACGGTTTTCGGTAACGCGTCGTTGCGGCCCGCGTGGTTGACGGCGGCCGGCGGCGCCGCGTTTTCGGCGGCGAGGCGGTAACCGCCCTGGGGTGCGCGTTCGACGCGCCCGGCGCGGACGAGCTTGCTCAGCGCTTCGGCGACGGTTGCGGGCCGGGTTGCCGCGCGCTCGCGGATCTGGCGCTGCGAGAGCGGTGCATCGGCGTCGGCGAGGGCTTGGAGGATGCGCCGTTCGGGTGTTTCCGGCTCCGGCGCGGCCTCGGCCGGCACCGGCCGCCGCAAGCGCAGGGCGGGTCCCTCGCCGTCATCGGCGAGTTCGATCTCGATGTCGGCGAGGCCTGGAGCGGCGCGATGCTCGACGGTCATGACGATCTGCTTGTCGCGGCGGCGCAGATAGAGGTTGCTGTCGCCCCAGGCATGGAGCTCGGACGACCCCCTGAGCGCCTGGCCCGGCCGGCTGGCACCGCTCTTGCGGGCATGGTGGACGAGCAGGACGGCGGTCTCGAAGCGGCGCTGGAGGTCGCGCAGGAAGCCGAGTATGGGAGCGACCTCGGCGACGGTGTTTTCATCGACGCCGTGCAGGCGGACCAGGGGGTCGAGGACCACGAGGCGTGGCGCGATGCGCTGCACGGTCTCGCGCAGACGCTGCCGGTCGTTGGCATGGTCGAGGCGCAGGATGGGAGCGTCGATGACGGCGATGTCGAGCGTCTCGAAGCTGGCGCCGGCTGCCCGGGCGATGCCCTCAAGCCGGGCGCGCACGATGTGGCCGGCGTCCTCGGCCGCGAACAGCAGGACCGGTCCGGGCTGTTTGGCGGCGAAGCGGCGCAGACAGGGAACGCCGGCGGCGACGGCCACGGCGAGGTCCAGAGCCAGGAAGGATTTGCCGCACTTGGGTTCGCCGCCGACGATGCCGACGGCTTGGCGTCCCCAGAGGCCGTCGACCAGCCACTGCTGCCGGCTCGGGCGGTCCTCAAGGTCGGCCGGGCTTCGGGTCGGGAAGCCCTTCACCGGCGCGCTCTCCTGGTCTTGGTGGGCTCCCCCCAGGTCTCCAGGAAGAGCTTTTCGTCGAGCACTTCACGATCCTGATCGGCGCCGGCGGCGAGCAGCGCATCGGCCATGACGGTGAGCGTCCTGGGGTTGCCGCCGGCATGGGCGACGAGGGTGTCCTTGAGGCCGGCGGTCATCAGGGCGGGGTTGCCGGCCTCCTCCAGCAGGTGGTCGAGGAGGCGCAGTAGATCCTCGTCTTCGGGACGCGTCATGAGGAGGCGCTGGCGGATGCGGGAGTCGATGGGATGCAGCTCCGGCGTGCGCAGTTTTGCGAGCAGCCGGTTGTCACCGGCCAGCACCACGCCAAGGATGGTGCGCGAGTCGAAGTCGGTCGAGGAGAGCAGGCGCATCTCGGTCAGCACCGCGTTGGGCAGCTCCTGTGCCTCGTCGACCAGCAGGAGTGGGCGCATGCGCGTGTCGTCGAGGTGGTCGAGCCAGCGCTGCCGCAGTCCCTTGATCCCATTCCAGCGATTGTTGTGGGCCATGGTGATGGCGAAGCGGTCGGAGATCTCGTGGTAGAAGTCGGCGACGCTGGAGGACGGATGGGTGAGGACCGCGACGCTCAACCTGTCGATGCGCTCAAGGCGCTCGGCGAGCAACCGCAGCGCCACGCTCTTGCCGATGCCGGGCGGGCCGCCGATCAGGGCGAAGCCGCCCTGGCGCACCAGATGCCGTTCGACCCTGCGGCAGAAGTTCTCGACGGCGGGTGTGGTCATCAGGCCATCGACCGGGAGGTCGGTGGAGAAGGGGTTCCACTTGAGGCCGTACAGCGTGAGCATTTCGCGGTTCATGAGGGGTCTCCCCGATCGTCGTCTTCGCCCGGCCCGGGGCTTTCGGCGTGAGGCAGCCAGGCCGGCGGCAGGCCCGTCGCGGCCTGGTCGTCGAGGATGCGCCTGAGCAGCGGCGCGGCTTCGCCCCCGCCGGCGCTGCCGCCGCCATCGTTGTCGCCGGGCCCGGCCGGGCGGCGCATACCGCCGGCATTGCCGCGCCGGTCGAGCGGGTAGAGGGTGCACAGCCGCTCGCCGCTTCGGCCGTCGACCAGATCAACGCTGGCCAGGTCCCAGCGCGCATAGCGGATCCACAGCGTGCTCAGGTGGCGCCACGGCGCGGGAACCTGATAGCGGATGCCCTCGAGCGACACGGTTCCGTCCGAGCGCCGCAGCGTGCGCTTCACGGTGATGCGGAACGCCGCCCTGAGCTCGTCGCGGCCGAGGCAGGGCCTCGACGCATCGTCGCTGTCGAGCAGGCGCTTGAGCGGCGTGGTGCCGAGCTCGCGGTGCACCCGGCGGTGGTAGTCCTGCTCGACCCAGGCGACGGTCGCGTCGTTGAGCGTCTTCAGGGTGAGCGGCTCGACGCCTTCGAGCATGGCCATCAGGCGGCCCTCGACCGAGGCCCACAGGACCTCCATCTTGCCATTCTGATGAGGCGCCCCCGCGAGGGTCCTGGAGTGGATGATGCCGAGCCGGTGCAGCCCCTCCTCGACCTCCCCCGCCATCATCGGCGAGCCGTTGTCGCTCATGAGCGCGCGCGGCAGGCCGCGCTTCATGAAGGCCTGGCAGAGCCCGTGGACGAAGACCTCGGCGGTCTCCTCCAGGTACCACTGCAGGTGGCAACCCACCCGCGAGTGGTCGTCGAGGAAGCCGAGCATGATCGGCGTGCGCCAGGCGCCGGACGCGGTCAGCACCCGGCACCGGGCATGATGGAAGTCGGTGTGCCAGAGCGCATGGCTGCGCGAGACCTCGAAGCTCAGCACCTCGCGCGGCTCGACCGGCGCCCGCTCGGGTTCCCGGTCGAAGCGCCGCCGGCGGCGCTGGCGCACCAACCCGCGATTGCGCATTGCCCGGGTCAGCGTCGCGTAGGAGGGCATCGGGCCGAGCGCCGGATCGACCTCGACCAGCGCCCGCAGGTTGTCGTAATGCAGCTGCCCCGACCACGACGGATGCGCCCGGTACTGGCCGCGCAGCGCCTCGATCAGCGCCGGCGACATCGCCCGCTCGCGGCCGGCATCGGTGCGCGGCCGGCGGCGCAGCGCCTTGACCGGATCCCGGTCCGCCGCCCGTGCCTGGTAGTACCAGCGTTCGATCGTCGACACCGAGAAGCGCACCGGCCCCTTGCCGGACGGGTGATCCCAGTCGCGTTGCGACAGCCGCTCCAGCTCCGCCCGCAACTGCCCCGTGGGCGGCGGCGAGGCCAGCAACGGCCCGACGACCGCGAAGCGCAGCCGCGCCCACCGGTCGCGGTCGCCCCCTCCGTTGTTGCTGTCCATGGCGGCATCTCGACTCTCCCTGGCCGTGTCGGGGAGATGCCCATGTAGAGCGCCCTATCCGTTCATGACAGAAACGTTTTCTGCGGGCGCCGCCGGCCCGGCGCCGAGCGCGCAAAAGCCGGTCCACGGCATCAGCCAGACCAGGCTGCGCAACAGCCGCGAGCGGAAGCCGCGGCCCCGCATGGTGCGCAGCAGCCAGCGCAGCGGCACGTCGGCGGGGGGTGCCGCCAGCGCGCCCCGCTTCGCCCCCCACTCCCGGGTCAGCGGGAAGACTTCCAGCCACCAGCGCCGCCAGCGCTTCAGCGTCGAGGCCGGAACCCCGCACCGCCGCGCGATCGTCTGCAACCGCACGCCGCCGGCCACAGCCAGCGCGCTCACCACCAGGAACAGCGCCCCGACGTAGAAGCGGCGCCCGAAGAAACGCACCGACGGCGGCTTCACGCGGCGCCGGCATGACGAACAGCACAAGCTGAAGCGCCGCGCGTCGTCCCGAAGATCCACCGCCAGACCGTAGGGCTTGCGCGGGTAGGTCGCGCTGTGAAGCGTGCCGCCGCAGCGCGGACAGCCGGCCGCTCGGCAGGCCTCCGCCTCCGCCGCATCGACGCGCTTGAGAAAAGCCCAGACCCGGGCATTCGAATGGATGGAGTGCCGGAACAGCTTGTGCGACATTGGGGCCGTCTCAGGTTGATATCACCGTCACCGAGACAAGCCCTCCGGCGGCCTTCATGCAAGATCGCCGGGGGGCAACCACCCCAAATCCTCGATTAATTCGAGCGGATCAGCCCTGATTCCCCGCTGAAATTCTGCGCCCTCTCACGCGACGCGCTCGCCGCGCGGCTCGCGCCCCTCTTCCGCTTCGCGGGAGGGGGAGGGCAGCCCGCATGAGAGCGGGCATTCAGGGGCGAGAGAGGGAGCATCGCGATGGGACGCTATCGAACCGACCTTACATTCGCGCGCGCAGCGCAGGACGAAGTGCGCATCTACCGTCACGGCGAGTACATCGGCGACATCTACAAGGACGAGGACATTCTCAACCCGGGCCGCTTCCACTATCTGATCTGGCTGGCCGAGGACTGGCGCGGCTGGAAGCGCGTGACCGAGCGCAGCCAGCTCCGGGCCGCCACGGAGCGATGGGTGGAGACTCATCCGTTCTACGGATGACACCGAAGCGTGCGCTTCGGCTCCAATCCCGTCCGGCGTATCGGCATTCAAGAAAAGGGTTGGGCGCGTCGCTTCGCGACCGGGCTACCCTGTCGAGCCCGCTGCGCGGTCTCGCCCCTTCGGGCGGGTATCCCTCGCGCCTCCGGTCGCTGCGCTCCCTCCGCGCTTCGCTTGGCAAGGAGGGCGGTGCGTGTGGAGAGAGGGCTACTCCTCCCGAGGTGTGCCCATTGTTCCACACGTGCTCGCGACAGCAACCCTGCGGGTCCTCCGGTCGCTCCGCTCCCTGCGGCCTGGCCCAAAAACCTCTAGGGCGGGCCGTGAAAGTCGCCGACCGTGAAGTTGGGCTTGCGCGAACTCTCCCACCGCCTCGCGTGTGGCGCGCCGGACCCGCGAGCGGGCCCGGCGCATCGGCCCGGCGCTCCCAGCCCTTGAGCAGGCCAACTCGAAAAGCGGCCAGCCACCGCGACCCCGCGCCGGGCCTCCCTAAGCCGCACGACGCCCAACTTCCGCACCACTCGGCGACTTTCCGCACCAACCCCGCCCAAGAGGTTCTAGGGCCAGGTGCTGTCCCTGCGCGCGCGTGAACCAACAGGCACACGTCGGGAGACGAACGCCCCGGCGGTTCCGGGCCAGACGGCTCACGCAAACAAGGAGACAGTCATGTACGACATCGACAGCATCGACACGCCGAACGAGTCAGCGACCGCAGCGATCTGCGAGCAGGCGCAGCTCTTCGGCGCGACGCCCGAGCGCGGCGAGTTCGACACCCGCGACGTCTGGGACGAGGACGACGCCACCAGCGCGCTGAGCGAAGCGTTCCGCATCGTCGCCGAGGGCGTCGCACCGGACGGCTTCCAGCTCGCCGATGAGCGCGAGAGCCTGCTGTGGGGCTTCGTCAACTGCCTCGACGCCCAGGTGCGGCGCCTCGACCGCAGCGTCGACCGGCTGAGCCCGGAGCTGCGCGACCTCCAGCGCGAGCAGGACGGCACCGAGATCAAGTCACGCGAGCTGGAGCTGGTGACGCAGCGGGCGCAGAACCTCGGCGACCGGCGCGACGCCTTCGAGACCATGCGCGACGCGGCGGCGGAGCAGTACCGCGCCGCCACCGGCGAGACCTGGCGCCCGCGCTACGGCAGCCACACCAGCCAGACCGGCAAGCTGACCTCTGCTGCCATCGACGCGCGCGACTTCATGCGGGCGAGGAAGGACCGCGAGACGCGCGCGCACCTGCCCGAGGGAACGCTGATCGCCGTCGCGGGCGGCAAGGACGTCCGCGACCCCGCCGCCGTCATCGCGAAGCTGGACAAGGCGAAGGCGAAGTACGCCGACATCATCCTCGCCCATGGCGGCGGCCCCGGCGTCGAGCGCATCGCGGCGCGCTGGGCCGAGCGCAACGGCGTCCACCAAGTGGTCTGCAAGCCCGACTGGAACAAGCACAAGCGGGCCGCCCCGTTCCGGCGCAACGAGGAGCTGCTGAACCTGCTGCCGAAGGGCCTCATCGCCTTCCCCGGCAACGGCATCACCGACAACCTCGTGGACCGCGCACGGCAGCTCGGCATCCCGGTCCAGCGCTGCGACGCATAGTCCGCAGCGCATCGCGGGCCGCGTCGTCTCCGGACGGCGCGGTCCGTTTCTTTTTGGTCGGACCTCACGGCAACGCCACAGCGTCCTCCTCGCGCCGCCGCTTCGCGCGGCGCTCGTCGCGGTCCTCGCCGCACTCGCCCTGGCCGGCTGCGCCGGCTGCGGGCATCGCCCCGGCTCGTGCCCGGCGCACTTCGTGCCTCGCCGGTGCCGGCTTCGCCGCGCACCGTGCTCCGCACTGCGCCGTGCAGTGGTGCCCTCACGAGTGCGGACAGCACCGCCAACGCCTCCGGCAGCGTGCTGCCCACCACTGCCCGCGGCTCCGGCCGCACCGTCCGCCACTCAATCGCCGTGGTGGCTCCGATCCACCGGCTTCACCGACGTCGATTTCCCGAACATTGATGCTACCGATTCGGCCGTTCCGGACCGCCCGGGGCGGCTGTTTTTCCACACCCCACGCAGCGGGCTGCAAAAGGGCGCATGCGCGCGCGGAGCGTGCCGTTTGCGTGCCTTTTCGGCGCCTTTGGGAGACTTTCGGCGTCCGCTTCTTGTTGGAGCGAGTCGCTTCTCTGGAGAACCGCCGTCAACCGTCTGGAATCGCGTGCTTTTTCAGAACGCGGTTCTCTGGAGAACCGCCCGGATCGCCCCGAACTTCTCCAGAGAACCGCCGATTCAGGCCCACGCTTCTCTGGAGAACCGCCCGAAACGGCGGCGCATCGCCCGTTTCGGCCGACCCGGAAGACGGCCGATTAGCCCGAGGTCGCCTTATCGGTGGCCACGGGGACGGTCTTCGCTTGACGGTCTTCCCCGTTCGGACCGCCGCCGATCAGCTCGTCCTGGACCCCTCGCGCGCCGGCGATCAGCGCGTCCAGCTCCTCTTCGCGGCCTTCGTCGAGCATGTCGTAGAGCAGTTTCGACACCAGGATGTGGGCGGCGCGGAAGGTCAGCTCGATCAGGGGGGCCAGCCGGTCCGCCGCCGCGCCCGCCGGCGGGCCGTCCGCCACCGCCGCCAGCGCGGCGAAGCGGACGAACTCAGGGCCGGTCAGGCCGCGTTGTTCGGCGGCGGCCTCGACCCGCTCCCACTCCGGATCGTGGAACCGGATCGAATGCGGGTTGCGTTTCTCCGTCCTGCCGGCCTCGGCCGGGGCGGTTTCGGGCTGTTTTCCGTCCATTCCGTTCCTTCCGCGCTTCCCGTTTCCCACCTTCGCCGGAGGATCCGGCGGCCCGGCGCGCTACAGTCCGAGGTCCATGCCGCCCCTGCCGCGCCCGCGCGCGGGCGGTTCCGGCGCCTTCCCGGGCGCCTTGGCAGGGGATTTCGCGGGCGTCTCCGCCCCCTCCCGGCCCTTGCCGGGGTCCCGTTCGGCTCCGCGGTCCGGGCGCAGCGCACGGTCTTGGCCGTACTCGGCCGCCTTTTCCGGTGTCCCTCGCCGCATCTCGCCGATGCCTTCGAGCGCCGCGATGCGCTCGCCGGTGACGGCTTCGAGCTGCGCCTTCAGCTCGTCGGCGTTGTCGGTGACCAGCTCGGCCCGGTCGCGCGCCCGGCTGATCTCGACGTAGAAGCTCTTCTGCGTGGTGAGGTGCGGGTGCCTGGCCTCCATCGCGGCGATCACGTTGTCCACCGTACGGCCCTGGAAGGCGTACACGGTGGACGCCCAGGCATGGTCGAGATGGCGAAGCTGCGGGTCGCTCTTGCCCAGCTCCAGCGTCTTCCCGTCCTCCAGGCGGAACGTCACCCGGCCGTTGGCGACCTTGAGCACTTCCGCCGTGCGGCTGTTGACCAGCCCGAGACCGGCGTCGTTGCGCGTCCAGCGGATGCGGTCGCCGGCCCTGAGTCCGATTTCTTCCGCGCGGTAGACCTCGCTGCCGCCCTTGCGCCCGCCGATCTCCTGTGGCTTCCAGGCGACCGAGCCGCCCTTTCCGTCGCAGCACCGCGCGGGCCTTGTAATCGACTCCCATGACGCGCCGCTCGTCGCCCTTCTCGACGCCGATCCGCTTGTAGGGGCGGTGGAAGGCGACCACGTCGCCCGGTCCGTAGTTGCCGGCGAGCGTCTTCTCGGCATTGGTGTAGCCCATCGAGACCAGCCGTTCGGACGCCATCGCCGCCCCGTGGATGCGGCCCTCACGGGCCAGGCGCTCGCGGATGTGGCCGTTGATCGCCTGGCGCAGCTCGTGCGAGGGCGCCATCACGCCGGTGTTCTGCCGCGCTTCTTCGTCCAGCCTGAGCCAGCGGGCCGCGACCGCGCCGGCGATATTGTCGGGCTTCACCTCGGCGACGTTGCTCCCGAGCTTCTCGAAGGCGCGCTCGATGTCGCCCTTGAGGCTGGCTTCCACCGCTTCCTTCAGCACCGCGTCGCGCTGGCGCATGATCTCGTCCATCGTCGCGGTCCGCATGCCGGCGGCCTGGAGCTGGGCGAAGGGCTTCCCGGCATCCACTGCATCCAACTGCTTCGCGTCGCCCACCAGCACCAGGCGGGGGATGCGGAGTTCGTTCGCGATCCTGAGGAGGTCCCGCGCCTGCACGGTGGAGGCGAGCGAGCCCTCGTCCACCACCAGGATCGTCTTCGCGAAGGCCGCGCGCATCTCCCGCGCGCCCTTGCGCGTGAGCCGTCCCTCCGCCACGCCGGCGTTGCGGGCGAGGAAGCGCTGGAGGGTTTCGGACTCGATCCCGGCCTCGGAGGCGAGCGTCCGGACCGCCGACGCGGACGGCGCGAGCCCCGCCATGCGCCAGCCCTTCTTCTCCGCGAGCGCCCGCGCGCGGCTCAGCATCGTGGTCTTTCCGGTGCCGGCGTAGCCCTGCACGCCCACCGTGCGATCCTTCGCCGACAGGATCAGCTTCACCGCGTCCTTCTGCCCGGCCGTGAGCGGCCCCTTGTTGAGGTGCCCCTGGACCTGCCAGCCGCGCATCGGCGCCCGGCCGCGGCCCCGGCCGCCGCGCCACAGCGCCACCGCCTCGCGCTCCTCGCCGACGGTGCGGTCGGTGGCGAGCGAGTCCTCGGCGCCGGGGATGTTCACCGCATGCAGGGTCCCGGCCTTCTCCAGCGCCGCGACCTCGCGTTCGACCTCCCCGATCGACGCGGCGCCGGGCGCATGGGCGAGCGCGGCGGCCAGGAGATCGGTGCGGGCGAACACCGCCTCGCGCTCCGAGAGGTGCGCCATCCCCCAGGCCACCGCCTCCGCGGCGGGCGACGACGGCGCGGCTTCCACCGCCCCTTCGCGCGCCGGCGCGTGTGCCCCGGACCCTGCCGCCGCCAGCTCCACGGACCCTGAGTCCATGCCGGCTGCGCCCGCCTCTCGTGCATCCCCGATCTCCGGCAGCGCTGTCGCCACTGGTATCCGTGCCTCGCCTGCCTCCGCGGTCGGTTCCGCCGCCGCTTCCAGACCCGGCGAAGCCGAGCGTTCGACGGCGCCGGCGACCAGCGCACCGGTATCGAGGCCGAGATCGGCCGTCTGCTTCCGCCAGACGCCGCGCAGCTCATCGCGGTCGATGTCGCGCTTGACGGCGCGGGTCATCAGCGCCGCTCGCTCCGCCAGGCGAGGATTGTCCGCTGAGCTGCCCAGATCGCGCGCCGCCATCGCCGCCTCGATCTCCGCCCGCCGCGTCGAGAAGGCCTCGATCGCCGCGCGCGGCACGCCGGCGATCTCGAAACGGCCGTCGGCATGGGTCTTCTCGATGCCGTAGCCGAGCTTCGAGAGGCCGGCCGCGAGCTCGCTCCGGTAGAGCATCCCGATCAGCTTCTGGCGCGCATAGAGGCCCTCGTTGGCCATGGTCCGCCACTTGCCGTCGTTGCCCTGCACCATGTTGGCGAGCACGGCGTGGGTGTGGAGCTGCGGATCCAGGTTGCGCGAGGTGTCGTGCCGGAAGGTGGCGGCGACCATCTTCTGGTTGCCGACCCGCACCATCCTGCCCGTGTCCGGGTCCTTCATGCGGGTCTCGGCCGCGTTCTTCTCCACCCAGGTCAGCGTCGCGGCGACGGCGCGGTCGTGGGCGTCCACGATGCGCGCATCGCCGCCGACCAGCGCGGCGAGGGAAACGGATTTCGGGGCGGAGAAAGTGAGGTCGCGGCCGGGGCGGTGCACGATCTCCCCGTCCTTGACGCGCTTGCCGAGCCGCCGCCCCGAGCCGTCCGGCACGCGGCCTTCGAGGACCTGCCGGAACGTATCGGCGTCGACCGGTCCCGTCAGCCCGAGCTCTTCGGCGCCCCTGCCGGCCCAGGCGCTGGCCTCGCGGTGCTCGGGATCGTCCTTCGCGTAGTAGCCGTCGCGCTCGTAGTAGCTCGCTCCCTGGGGCCGGGAGGCGGGCGAAGGAGACAGGGCCGGGCGGAGAGTCCCTTTCCCCGTGCCGGCGGTATGATCGGAGGCCATGACCATGACGCGAACATTTGACGGACCTGACAATGGCCCGGCAGCGCCGAGCCGCAGCTCCCGGCCAACCGGCATCGAGCGCGCCATCGTCCTCTGCGGTTTCGTGGCCGCGGCGCTGTGGACCGCGCTGTCTGCTGCCGCCGGCACCGGCATGGAATCTGCCGGCGCTCTGTGGCTGGCGGCCATCGCCTGGGCCGTCGTCTCCTCGCTGGCGCTCGCGCTCCGGCGCGGCGTCCGCGACGGCGACTGGTCCGCTTTCCGCCGCCGCCGGTCCCGGGACAACGGCGACCTCGTGGACTGGACCACCCGGACCGGCCGCTACACGTATCTTCGGCACCGGGAGGACCGCCTCCTCCACGACGACCGCCACCTGCGCTGACCGGCCCGCGGCCCGGCTCACGGCGACGAATCCCCCCAGCCCCTCTCGTCCCGTCGCGGCGCGGCCTCTTCGGTGCCGCCGGGGACGGCATCGGGCACCGCGTTCTGCGCCGTGCCGAACAGCTTGCCGGCGAGCCAGTCGCCCACCACGGGCAGGTTCTCCGTCGCGTGCCGCTCGAACGGCTTGTCGGTCTGCGGGCAGCGCCGCCAGCAGCTCGGCCCGCGCCAGCGCGTCCGTCCGCGCGTCGGGGAAGATGCGCCTGCCGAACACGGTGCCGGCGCGGGCGATCTCGGCGTTCCACTGGCCGTTGAGCCGCCCCGCCGCATCGCGGCAGGTGACGATCTGACGGTCGATCGGCGTGGCGCCGGTGCCCGTCGCCGGCTGGCGGGTGGCGAACTCGACCATGCGCGCGGGCGAGGCCCCCGCCGACGGCGAGCCGGTCGCGGTGACCAACGCCCAGATGTCCGTCGACTCTCTGAGATCGTCCGCCGACATGTGCCCGAGCAGCAGCGCGTGGAACACGCACTGGCGGGCGTAGTTGCGCACGTTGCGGGCGAACACTGCGTCGGTTATCTCGAGCCGGGTCGCCTTGGCCGCGAGCCTGGCCCCGAAGATCAGCCCGTGGCGCCGGTACTGGAGGTCGTTCGGCAGCGTGAACGCCTGCTCGGTGAGGCGCGTCAGCCCATCTCCGACCTGCGACGTAATCGAGGCGAACAGCGCGAGGCCTATGGGCACGTTCGCCACCACCGCCGGGGCCAGCGTGGGGTCCAGCCGGTCGACGACCCGCACCGTCGCCTTGGGCACGATCATCGCGCCCCAGACGACCACGAACAGCAGGATCCACTTCGCGTTGTCCTTCCACGAGCCGCCGAAGGCGGTGCGGAAGAGCACCCAGGCCAGTCCGGCGACGCCGGCGAGCTGGGCAAGCGTGATGTATGCGCCACCCGAGGTGATCGCGGCGACCGCGTTCAGGAGATCGACGAGGTAGGTCCCGCCGCCGAGGGTGAAGAGCTCGTACATTATATATGGGGGCTACCGCGACCCGGCCCCGGCGCCGCCGCGCGCGAACGCTACGGCCGCGCGCAGATCGGCGGACAAGGCGCCCGCCAGCTCGGTCTCGATCAGGCGCAGCTTCTCGACCACGGCGAGCGCGGTGTTGAGCCGTTGCAGGCCCTGGTGGCGGTGGCGGGCGAGAGCCACCCGGTTGGAACGCAGGCCCTCGCGCCAGCGCTGCAACTGCTCGCCGTCGGCGATGTCGAGCGTCCCGGCGCGCTCCTCGACCGTGCGGTGAAGATCGGTGATCCAGACCTGCATGACATCGAGCGCCACCGCCTCCGCCAGCGCCTCCATCTCCTGGTCGATCACCGCACCCCGGTATGCGGCGGCCGCGTTGGCGACCCGGTAGACCGGCAGCGTGGTGAGGTTCACGAGGCCGAGGGCCTCCGCCCGAGGCGCTGTGTCCGTGCGGACGGCGTCGACCAGGTCGCGCAGGAGGCCGGCGACACGCACGCGGAATCCCCGGTTCGCGGGAATGGTGACCGTGGCCAACGTGGGGTTGAGGCAGGCGGCCGGCGTGTCGCAGCGGTAGACCGGGAGCGCGCCGCCGCCCTCCATCAGCACCTCGGTGACGCGCCGGTCGAGCGCCAGCGGCTCCAGGATGCGCACGCGCGGGCCGGAGGTATCGGAGTCGGAGACGGGTGCCGTGACGATCAGCGTGCCCGTGACCGCCATGGCGAACTCGGCAAGCTGGGTGTCTCCGGCGAGGAAGGACGACGCCCGGATTGCCTTCCAGGCATAGTTGACGTTGACCGGCACCTGGTCCGCCATGGCGCCCGAAGCGCTGGCGAGCGTCGAGTTGCGCCGCCCGTCAGCGCCGCAGCCGTGCTTGGCTGCCGCGTAGTCCGAGAAGATGCCCTGGCCGGTGCCGATCGCGGCGCAGATCGCGGACGAGGCCCGGTCGTTCTTCGACCACAGTGCGCCGACCAGCGCCTGCGCGGTCTCGCAGGAGTTGAGATTCTGCGAGTTCACCCACTGCGCCAGCGCCCGGAGCTTGGCCATGGTCTCGGCGATCACCGGCGAGATCGTCTCCAGCGCCAGCTCGAAGGCGAAGCCGGCCGCGTTCTGCGCCACCGCGCGGCCGAAGGCGATGAGCTGGTCCGAGTTGATGAAGGAGAAGGCGCCGGCGAAGGCGTCGATGCCGCCGCAGCCGGCCCGGAAGGACGGCAGGTTGACGGTGGCGATCTGCTCGGAACGCACGGGCGCGCGGAGGTAGAGGTTGCCGAGGGTCCAGTGCCCCGAGGCCTGGCCCTGGAACGCGGTCGGGCCGGTGGTGTTGACCGCCGCGCCCTGCCAGAAGCGGTTCATCTCCGAAAGCACGTCCGCGCGGGCGGGCGATGCGGCGATGGCCAGCGTGGCGATTGCCAACGCCGCAATGGAATGCCTCTTCCATTCAATAGTCATTGCCCGGCTCCAGTGCGGTGAGCGTGTAGATCCGCTCGGCCATCTCGTCCTCGGCCATGACGCCGAAGCCGACCGGCAGCACCCGTTTCGTCACCGTGTCGAACAGCACGAGCGCCGGGACGGGCGCGTTCCCCAGGCCGAGCCGGGCGGCGCGGCCGTTGTCCGCCACCGCCTCGGGCCAGCCCTCCAGCGCCTCGCCGGTGAGCGACACAGCGAGCACATCGAGTCCGTGACGGGACGCGAAGGCGCGCAGCAGCGGGCCGAACACCCGGCACGCCGCGCAGCCGGCATGGCCGAGGTAGATGAGGCCGTAGCGCTCGCCGAGGTGGGCGAGGGCGGCGTCGCGGGCCTCACGCCGTTCGTCCGACCAGACCTGCTTGGCGAGCGCGCCGACCGGGCGGCGGAGCGTGTAATCCAGTTCCGGCGTCGCCCAGACCGTCCTCCGGACAGCGTCGGAGAAGGCGGCGGCCCGTTGCAGGGTTTCCTGTTGCAGGCGCAGGTAGGCGGCGACCTTGGCGGGCGTCGGGTTCAGGATGGCTTCCGCGCGCGCCTCCTCCAGCGCCTTGCGCATCGCCTCGATCCGCTCCGACGCGGATTGCGCGGGGCCGGGAGGGGGTGGCGGCGGAACAGGCTCAACACGCGGCGGCTCCTCCTCCCGTCGGTCGCAGTAGAAGTGCCAGCCCAGCGAGGCGCCGGCGTTCGGATCCCCGCACCACGAGCGCCATTCGGCGGCGGCCGCGGGCGCGCCCAGCGCCGACCACACGACCGTCGCGGCAAGGACACGTCTCAGGGCACCCACGGCGGCGGTCATCTCACTGGCCCCGGCGGTAGAAGTCGCGGATGCGCGCCCGCATGGCATCCCCGGTGTCGCCCGCGTCCGGCAGCGACACCGAGGGCTCCCTCGATCCGTCCATCAGGTCCTGGGTGAACTCGGAGAGATCGAGGCGCGGGAAGTCGATGCCCTCGATCTCGGCCACGGTGAGGCCCCGGCAGCTCGACCATCCGATGCCGAGCTGGGCTCGGCCCTGCTGCTGCAGGATGCGTCCGAGCTTGGAGCCGAATACGCACCAGGCCCGCGAGCGGCGGATGCAGGCGCCGAAGAAGGTGCGCTTCGAGCAGTACTTGCCGAGATAGTGGGTGTTGCCGGCGTTGCGCTCCTCCGCCAGCTCGCGCTCCGAAGCCGAGCAGTTGGCGAGGCCCACGAGCACGCCGCTGTTCTTGCAGCAGTTGGCGAGCCCGAACAGCTTGATGTGGCAGGCGCGGCGCTGGCCGGTGAAGAAGCGCATGTCCTGGCGGTCGAATTCGTCCCCGCCCAGCTCCAGCGCCATGTTGAGACGGGTCGTGGCCTCGACGAAACCGGTGTTGGCCTCCGGGCGCACGGTCTCGCAGCCGGCGCCGACGCAGTACCGCACGGACCCGCAGGTCCCGCCGTCTTCCGCATCCTGAAGGTCCGCGCCGCAGTCCGCGGTGCCGCCCGAGGCAAGGCCGCCCGCGCCGTGCACCGAAGACTGCGGCGATGCGGCGATATTCTCGGAGCGGGTCACCACCGGATCGGTCGCCGGCACGCTCGCGGCGCGCCGGCTCGTCGTGCCCCGGACCACCGCGCGCCCGGCCGCACCGCCCGGATCGTCCGGATCGCCAAGCCGTGCCCGGCCTTCGTCCTCAAGCCGGCTTGCACCGATGCTGCGTTCGGGCAGGTTCGTGCCCGCGTAGCCCGGCACCTCCGCCACATTGGACGCATCCCGCGCGATCGTGCGCGCCGTCGAATTGCCCGCGTTACCGATGGCCCGCGCCGCCTCTGTGGGATCCTCGGCGTGGGCGGCCCCGCCCAAGACGATCCACAAGAGGAACCCGCAGACCGCCGCCATCAGCGTCCAGCCGAACAGCCGGGTCGCCCGGGCTCTCCGCGCGATCGCCCGCGCCGTCATGGTTCCCTGCCGAGGCGTTCGAGCCAGGCCTTCGCGACCCCGCGCCCCGCATCGCCCTCTTCGGCCACCGCCTCAAGCGCTGCGACGAGGCCGATGTTTCCCGTGACGAGGTCGTGCGGCGGCGCGGGATCGCCGGCGCAGCCCCGGCTCCGGCACGGCGGCACGCCGCCCGGCGCGACCACCACGGCGGGCACCCTCTCGATGCCGAACAGGCGGAACAGGCGCGGATCGATGGCAACGCCTACCTCCGCGCCGCCGAGGCGTTCGCCGATCCGCGTCGCGGTCTCCGGCAGCCCGCCTTCGCCGACCCCGCGCAGCACCAGCGGCGCGCCGGCCGCTGCGGCATCGCGCGCCCATTGGCGCCAGCTCGGGGCAGGCACCGAGAGGCTGGTGAAGATCAGGAGTTCCGCCGAGCCCGAACGCGGTCCCGAGAGTTCGCCCGCGTGGCGTTCGGCCGGAAGGGGCGCGGCGGAGAGGCGGGGCGACCCAGGCAACGTCTGCCGGGCGGTCTCGCCGGCCCGTTCCAGCGCACGGTCAAGGATCGAGCGGGTCCACGCGCCAAGCGACTCCCCGTCGTTGGCACCCGCCTTGCGCAGCACGTCATCGACCAGGCGGGCCGCATCGGCTTCGGGACCTGCCGTGCCCGTCCCGTCCGCGCCTACAGGATTGGGCGAGCCCGCCGCCAGCACCGAAGACGCCAGGAACACCGCAACTAAACCTTTCCTGACTGGCGTCATCTTCCTATCCTCGACACTCGATTTGTCTTTGTGTTTCAATGGGTTCACAGGAGGCAACAATTGCGCTTTTTCCACAGCAGGTAGCCGAAGTTCTCTCCGGCCACCGGCAGCTCGCGGAGCGTCTCCCAGAGCACCGAGGAGCGCCCGGTCGGGTTGCAGCCGGTGAACGAGTCGACGGCCGGAACCGGCTGGATCATCTGCCAGCGGTACTGCGACTTCTTCATGATCGGCATCGGGTAGCGGCCGCAGAGCGCGCCGGAGCCCATCGTCCCCCAGGCGAGCCCGGCGCGGTGGAGCCGGTAGAGCAGGCGCTGGGAGGCGAGCAGCGACGCCTGCACCCCGCCGACATGGGCCGCGACGTTGCCGGTCAGCGGATACATCCCGCCCTGGCATCCCGCGCACCAGAACAGCGGATCGAGCGGCAGCCCGGCCGACGAGGCCGCGCAGTCAGCGGCGCAAGCGGCCTGCGCGGGCAGGTTGGCGAACAGCGCCGCCTCGGGGTTGAGCAGGAAGGTGAGCTCGTCGTCGAGCCAGGCCGGGTCGAGCTCCGAGGCCCAGGCGATGTCGAGACCGCCGCCCTCCAGGCAGCCCAAGTCGAGCAGCACCCCGATCCAGGACAAGAGCGGATACATGTAGTAGTGCGCGTGCCAGACCGAGCCCTTGGCGCCGTCGCCGCCGGCAGCACCCGTGCGCCCGCGCCCGGCCGGCAGGCCGGGATCGATGGTGAGGCCGCCGAGGTTGGGGAAGCACCAGGGCGCCCGCGTCGCGTCGACCAGCCTCGCCGGCTCCCACACCCCGAGCGAGAGGCCGATGCGCGGAATGGGCGAGCCGCAGAGGCAGATCGGCGACCCCGGATTCGGAGTATCCAGCACGCCCGAGACGCTGCCGATGGAGATCGGTCCGATCGAGATCGGAAAGAGGCACTCCCAGCAGACGTCCGAGATCGGATTGACGAACCGCCCGGTGCAGGACTGCGCCGAGGCCGGGGCAGACCAGAGCAGGGCGGCAAGGGCGAGCGCCGCGAGCGGGGCGAGGCGGCGGATCATTCCGCTGCCGCCGGTCCGGCGGCGCCGCCCTCCGCGGCACCCGTCATGTCGTCCGCCGCGCGGCGTGCGCCCAGGATGTTGACCATGCCGTGCCGGCCCGAAACGACGATCTCGGTGACCGTCCGGTCGTTGCCTTCCCTGTCGGTGAAGCCGCGCGTCGCGATCCGCCCCTCGACCATCACCCGGTCGCCCTTGCGCAGCATCTTTTCGACCGCCGCGACCGTGGGTCCGTAAACGACGATCCGATGCCATTCCGTCGCCTCGGCCGGGCGGCCGTCCCCGTCCGTCCACTTCTCGGTCGTGGCGAGCGTGAACACGGCCGCCTTGCCGCCCTTCTTCAGGTCGCGGATCGCCGAACAGCGGGAATGCTGCGTAGCCCCAGGCCCCGTTGGACCAGCTCGCATTGACGTGCACGCGCGAGGCCGCGGCGAGCCAGAGCGCCGCCAGCGCGATCATCACCGCCAAGCCGATATGGCGCCGACGCCTATTGCCGGCACGCAGGGCAAAGGTCCGACGCTGAGCGGTCACCGCCCGTCTCCCGGGGCCGGTCCGCTGCTCCCGGCCCGCCCCCGTTCGAGGAGCCCCGTGAGCGCCGCCTCGACGTCAGCCGTCAGATCCGGCGCTCCGGCGGCAACCGCGCGGGCCGGCAGCAGCACCACGCCGCGAGTTTCCGCAACCCGATCGAGCGCGGCTTCCAGCGCGGCGCCCCAGGCGCGCACATCTTTGGACGTCCGGCCTTCCGCCGCCGCGCGGGTCGTGTACGCTGCAGTCATCTCCCCGAGGCGGACCGAACCGATGCGGGGCGCCTCGGACGCGTCAAGCCGCACCGTCGCCGCCGCGACCACGGCCGCCACGGCACTCGACAGCAGCACCGCCGAGACCATGACCGGCCAGTTCGACCCGCTCCGGTCCATGTCAGCCTTGCCCGGCATCCGCGGCGACCGGCTTGCCCCGCTCGTCCTCCGATCCGGCCAGCGCCCGGAAGCGGGCGAACCAGGCCTCGGCCGCCTTGTCCGGCGGCATCGGGCGGATGCGCCGCTTCAGCGGCGGGAAGCCGATCCCGGCGCCGGCGGGATCATTCCCGTCCAGCAGGTCGCGGCTCTCGGCGGCAGCCGCCATGCGGGTCACGAACCGCAGCAGTTCGGCGTGTTCTTCCTCGAGCACTGCTCCCAGGCCCGCGGCCTCGCGCACCGCCGCCTCGATCCCGGAGGCGAGGCGGCCCGTCCTTTCCATCGCACGCTGCGAACCCGGAGCCGCGCCCCGGAGCCAGGCCGACGGCGCGTCCGCAACCAGCGCATGGAGCGCAAGCGTTCGCCGGTCTTCGTCCGCGAGCCCGTCGAGCGCCTCGATCTCTTCCGACACCATGACCGCATGGGCCGCAACCGAGTGGTAGCCGCGCATGCAGCCGCCCCGGCGGCAGGTGTTGGCCAGCACATGGGCCAGCGCCTCGAAGTCGATATCGGCGGCGGTGATGTTCTCCGGGTCGCCCGGCCAGTTGAGCGGGCGCTCCGCACGCGCGCTTCGCCGGCGCGCACCGCGAGTTCTTGCCGTCATGGCGCTTCTTCCGTTTCAGTTGTTTCGGGATGTGCGGCGGCAGCGGGGGCGGTTTCCCCGGCAAGCCGGTCGATGGCCTCGACCGTCGTGAGCCCCTGCGCCTTCAGGGTCTCGACCGCCGCGAAGGCGGGGCCGCGCGAGGAGAACAGCGCGACCGACCAGGCGTCGAGCACCAGCCGCGCGACCCGCCAGCCGTCCGGGCCGTGCAGCACGATCTCCGCGTAGCGGCCGTCCGCGGTGGTCAGGCTCTTGAGCGCGCGCTCCATGCCGGGATCGCAGTGGATGCGCTTCTCCTGCTTCAGGAGCTCGACCGACTCGTCCTTCTGGGCGAGGAAGATCGTCCAGTCCGAGTTCTCCCAGGCCGCGCGCGCCGCCGGGTTGGCGTAGTAGTCGTTTACGCTCTGAGTCCCGGTGACGAGAGCCCCGCGGTACTTGCGCGCCCGGCGCGCGGCGCCTTCGAGAAACGCCTTCGAGTCCTCGCCCGAAAGCAGGTCCCACGCCTCGTCGATGACGATCGCCTTCGCCCGCGTGCGCGGGCCGTGATACATGCGCTGGGTGGCGAGGAAGACCACCAGCATCAGCACCACCGCCTGGACGTCGCCCCGGCCCTTGAGCTCGGCGAGCTCGAACACGGTGAGCGCGTTCTCCAGGTCCGGGACGTTGTTGCCGGCAAAGAGGCGCCCCATCGCGCCGCCCGGACACCACGGCCCGAGAGAGGTCGCCATGTCGGCCGCGCGCCGGTCGTCGCGGGCTTCGAGGTTCTTGCGCACCGTGCCGAGATCGGCGTCGTTGCCGGCCTCGTCCCAGGGCGCTGCAATGGCCTCGGCGATGTGCGCCGCCTCGATGTCGTCGATCGAGCCCCGGCGCCGTGCCATCCGCCCGATGACGCCGGCCAGCATGGCGAAGCACTCCTCGCGGTAGTCGCCGTCGTGATTGGCGGTGCCTGAGTCGATCATGGCGAAGGGGTTGAGGCAGGCCGGGTCCTTGCCGAAGGCGATGAACGCGCCTTCGAGGGCTTCGGCGGTGTGCTGGAAAGACCGCCCGTCGTCGATCACCACGGCCTCGCCGCCGGCGCCGATCAGCCCGGTCACCAGCTCCTGCATCAGCACCGACTTGCCGGAGCCCGACTTGCCGGTGACGGCGACGTTGTAGTTGCCCGCCTCGTTGGCGAAGGGGGACCAGCAGGCGGGCTGGCCGCGGCGCCCGATCAGGAAGAGAGCGGGCGGGTTGTCGGGATTGGCCGGCTGGCCGCGCCACTCGCCGTGCAGCGGCGCGAGGTTGACCGCGCTCGATGTCAGCAGGGTCTTCATCCGGCCCATGCGTTCGAGATCGGCGTCCAGCCCGCCGGCGGACGCCATGGGCAGCCGCGGCCGGAGGGGACGGGTCCGGCCTACGCGCCGGGCCCGTCCCCGGCGCCGCGCGCCAAGTCGCGGTAGCGCCTTGCGTCCGCCCTCGCCTTCCTCAGCCAGCGCCCGATCTGCGAGTGCATCGTAAGCATCCGGCGGGGACCGCAGACGGTGAATCGCGGAACGTGACGGGGAGTTCCAAGGTGGGCAGGCGAGTGACGCTCAGCCCCACGGTGACGCTCACGGTGGACCGCGCAGAGACGCGGCCTCGGCCGCAGGGAAGACGGTGTCTCTGGTGAGGTCCGGCTTAGGCGGCCAGGGCCTGGTGCTGGGCTGTCTTCCAGTTCCAGGGCAGGAGCTGGTGCAGGTCGCTTTGCGGCAGATCGGCAATCTGTCCGAGAACATCGGCGAGCCAGGCCTGGGGATCGACATCGTTGAGCTTGGCGGTGCCGATGAGGGTGTACATCGCCGCCGCCCGCACTCCGCCGCGATCGGAGCCGCAGAACAGCCAGGATTTTCGTCCCAAAGCGATGACCCGAAGCGCCCTCTCGACAGCGTTGTTCGTGAGGCAGATCTGGCCGTCATCGAGGAAACGGGTGAAGCCGTCCCAGCGTCTGAGCATGTAATCCATCGCCTTGGCGACAGAGGCGTGGCGCGACAGCCTGGCACGCTCCGTGCGCATCCAGTCCTCGAGATCGGCGACGAGCGGCGCGCTCGCCTCCCGGCGCACGGCAAGGCGCTGATCGGCACTCTTGCCGTTGATCTCGCGTTCGATGTCGAACAGCGCGTCGGTCCGCTTCACCGCCTCCATCGCCAGCGGCGAGATCGGCGGCGCCTGCTCGCCGCGCCTCTTGCTCGCCGCGATATCGGCAAGCTCGTAGAACTTCCTCCGACTGTGAGCCCAGCACAGGGCCTCGATCACGGCTCCCGGCGAGCGGCCCGGCACATAGAGCCGGTTGAAGCCAGCATAGGCATCGGCTTGAAGCACCCCGGCAAAGGTCTTCAGGTGCTCGACCGGGTGATTGCCCGAACGGTCGCGGGAGTATCGGAACAGCACGGCCGGCGGATCCGGACCGCCGAACGGCCTGTCGTCACGCACATAGGCCCAAGCCCGCCCGGTGACGGTCTTGCCCTTGGCCAGCACCGGGACGGGAGTGTCGTCGCCGTGCAAGCGCCGGGCCGCAAGCACGTGATCGGCGATCAGGTCATGCAGCGGTTTCAGCGCCACGGCGCAGGCCCCGACCTGATCGGCCAGCGTCGACAGGCTCAGGTCGACCCCCTCGCGCGCGTAGCGCTCGCGCTGCCGGTTCAACGGCTGGTGCTGGCCATATTTCTCGAACACGATCGTCGCCAGAAGGTTCGGACCCGCCCAACCTCGCGGCACCGCGTGGAACGGCGCCGGCGGCTGCGAGACCTTCTCGCAATCGCGGCAGGTGAACTTCTCGCGGATCGTCTGGATCACCTTCCACCGGCGCGGGATCACCTCAAGCGTCTCGGTCACGTCCTCGCCGATCTTCGACAGCCGCTCCGACCCGCAGCACGCGCACGATGTCGGTGCAGGAACCACCACCCGCTCGCGCGGCAGATGCTCGGGGAAGGGCTTGCGCGACGGCTTGCGGCGCGTGAACCCCTTGACCTGGGTGGTCTCGGCCGCGGCTTGCTCGGCCGCGAGATCGTCCTCCGTCGCGTCCGCCGTCAGCTCGTCGAGCGCAAGCTCCAGTTGGTTGAGGAGACGCACCGTGCGCTCCGAGCGCTGCCCGTAGAGCGCACGGCGCAGCTTCTCGACCATCAGCTTCAGCGAGGTGATCTGCTCCTCGGCCGCCGTTGCCCGAGCCTCCGAGGCCGCAAGCGCCGCCTCGAGAGTTTCAACGTCGCGTCGGGCCGTGACCGTCATGGCCGGGAATGAATCAGATTCGCAGCCTCACGGCAATTGCCAATCGCGCAGGGTGATTCGCCCGGCCTCAGCCCACCCGCGACGGGCGCCAAGTGCGAACCGGGTTGCGCCACTCGATCCCCTCAAGCAGGTAGGCGAGCTGCGCCGAGCTGATCGACAGTGCGCCGCCCGATGCCGACGGCCAAGTGAACCGGCCCCGCTCCAGGCGCTTGGCGTAGAGCGAGAACCCGAGACCGTCATGCCACAAAATTTTGACGAGATCGCCGCGGCGTCCGCGGAACACGTAGAGATCCCCCGCGTGGGGATCGCGGCCGAGACCCTCCTGAACCTGAAGCGCCAGCGTGTTCATGCCACGGCGCATGTCCGTCACCCCGGTCGCCAACCACACCCGCACGCTGCCCGGGACCGGGATCATCGGCGCTCCACGACCGCAAGCACCCGCGCCAGCGCAGGGGCATCCACCGTTCCGTCAACCGTCACCCGCACGCCACCGGAAAGCGCGATCTCGATCCGCCCGGCCGCCGGCGCTGCGCCGAAGTAGCCGTCCTCCGGCGGTGCATCGCCCGACGGCGTGACAATCACCGGCACGAACCCGCCGCCCCCGGCCTCGCCATCCTCCTCGCGAAACCGACGTCGCCAATCGAACACCAGATTGGCGCGCACGTCGTTGCGCTTCGCCACCGCCGTCACCGTGGCGCCGGGCGCGTAGCTCTCCGCAACGATCCGCCGCTTGTCGGCGTCGCTCCACTTCCGGGCCCGGCGGCGTTTCCCGGCCTCGGCCTCGGCACCCAAATTCGCCTGCTGTTCATTCGACATCCGCGATCGCCTCCGTCTGCTCCACGGTGGGCACCACGGTGCCCACCACCGATCGCGAACACTCGCCGATTTTCAGCTTATCGCACAGACGGTCCCCGCCGGATGCTTACAGTGCATCCAGCCGCCGACGAAATATTCCTTCTCCGCCTCGGCCGGCCCCCAGATCGCCGCCGCGATCTCCCGGTACGTCCGGCCCTCCGCGCTGCCTTCCAGGGCGGCCAGCAGCTCGCGATCCCCAGCCCCCGAACCCGCCCCGGCGGAGGGGCCGGCACCCCCGACCAGAGGTCCTCGATCCGCAGCACCGTGCGCACCAGCTCCAGCCCGGCATCGTCCGGGAACGCCGCGCCGCCGGGAAGGCGGACCTGGACCGCCGCGCCGGGCCGCTCGGCCTTCAGCACCAGCGCGCCGTCCGCCAGCCGCAGGCCCGCGAGCACGGACCCGCCAGCCGCCGCAAGCGCGGCCAGCGCCGCCGCATCCCGCACCGCCCTGCCGTCCGCCATCGGGCCCCGCGCCCAGAAGGGCGAGACGGGGCCGTCCTCGTCGTAGGGGTCTTCCCAAGCAAGCAGACCCCAGCCGAGCGCGGCCAGGTCCGCCGCCGTCTGGAGCCTGACCGGAAAGGGCGCCGCCTCCGGCAGGCCGGGAGACGGCGCGCGGCGCAGCCAGGCCCTGCGGTAGCCTGCGCTCGCCCGGACGAAGCTCCAGGCGCGGACCGGGTCCCACTCGACCGGCTGCGCGCGGCGCCGTCCGCGGCGGCCCCGGCCGGACCCGGCCGGCGGGTCCCCTTCCGGGTCCTCCAGGATCATGGACTTCGCTCCCCGCACCCGGACCGCGCCGCCCTTCCGCGCGTTCGCCCGACGCTCACCACCGGATCAGGCTGCGCAGCATCACCCCGTGCTCGGGCGGCGCATTGCCGTTGGCCGCTTCGCGGCGGGTGGCGTCGAGGTTGACCTCGAACCCCGGGTCGCCCCGCACCGCCGAGGTCAGCCGCCAGCCCATGCGGTACTCGCGCGAGGTGTCCGACATCCCGAACCCGACATTGGGCGTCCCGGTGAAGCGGTCGCCGAACAGCGCCATGCCGTAGCCCGCTTCGGCCGTTAGGCCCCGCGCCGCCTCGAACGTCCCGCCGGCCGCCCCGCCCGGCGCGAGCGCCCGCGCGTCGCGCGCACCCCACAGCCGCTCCGACGCGCTCGACGCCGCCCCGATGGTCGGTGCAAGGCTGAACGAGAGGCCCCGCCCGCGCTCGCCGGGGTCGAGCCGCGCCGTCGCGCTCATCCCCCACTCGCGGTAGTCCGAGTCCGCGTGCGCGACCAGCATTCGCCCCTTCGCCTCAATGGAGAGCCCCGAGGCCGCGTCGCTCCAGGCCACGCCGCCGCCGAGCTCGACGCCCGTGCCGGTCTCGGCGTCGCCGCCGTCGTGGCGCACCCCCAGCTCCAGAGAGGGACGCAGCGTCGCGGTGTCGGAGAGTGCGAAGGAGCGCCCACCCTCCAGCACCAGCCGCAGCCGGCTCGCGTCCGCTGTCGTCACCGCAGAGTTGGCTGCCTTCTCCGACTCCGTCTGCACGAAGAACGCGTCCGCCTTGAGTGCGAGGTCCATGCCGCCCGCCTCGTCCTGCGTCAGCAGCGCGCCCCGCGCCCCCAGAGCGCCCATCTGCATGCTCAAATCGGTCCGTATCGGGGCCATGCCGCCGTCGTCGAACCGAATGGTCATGTCGCCCGTGCCGAAGCCCGCTAAGCCCCAGGCCGAAACCCGCTCGCTGACCTTGACCTGCGCATACGGGCTCACGGTGGTGAGCGTGCTTTCGATCTTTCCGGACTGGCCCCGGTCCACCCCGGGACTGTCGAACCTGCCCTCGCCCTCGCTCAAGCTGACCGCCACACCCGCGAGCAGGCGGCCGAAGTCCGCGTCCGCCCCGAGCACCCCGGTCACGACCTCGCCGTCCACGCTTGTCCGGCCGGTATCGTCCGCGTGCTCGCCGTCGAAGCTGCCATGCGCCACCCGGCCCCATGCGGCGAGCCCGGGACCCGAGCCCTCGCGCGCCGGGGCCACGTGGAACGCGCTGCCCAGCAGCAGATCGCGACCCGTCATCGAGTGCGCGGCAGCGGTCGTTGAAGGCTCATTCCAGATATCGGACGGGCCGTGGCGCGCGAACGGGTCGTCGTCGTTCGCAGCTGGCGCGCCCGGCGCGCCGAACGCGTGTGCAAGCCCCGCCAGCGCGTCCGCCAGCGCCTGGCCGTCGTCGGTCCGCGACAGGTCGAGGGGCTGGCCCGCGAGCGTTGCATGCGCCCCCGGCGCGAGACCGGCGCCGAGCCGGCCGGAGATCGCGTCCGTCACCTGGCTCCCCACCGTGCGCCCGAAGCGCGAGAGCCACATCGCTTGCAGATGGTCGTCGTTGCGGATGAGACCCTGCGTCTCGCGGTGCCTGGCCTCCAGGCGCCCGCCCTGCGGGTTCGAGAACCGCAGCAGGAAGTACTCCGTCCCCTCGTCGACGGCATCGTCGAGAATGGGAACCGACACGAACTTGAACCGCTCGCCCGCCGCGAAGGTCAGCCGGCCCGAGACCGCGGTGTAGTCCGCGCCCGCCTGCGCTGGCGGCGTCCCCGCCCACGCGCGCGCGCCGTCCGCCGTCGCATAGTCCACCGTCACCGTCTCCCGGGCCGCGCGACTGAGGCGAACCGTGAACACGACCGCATCGTCGCTTCCCTCCCTGGCGACGCTCCGCTTCGTCACGATCCCCGGGCCGGGCTCGTCGTTGTCGGCGACCGCCACCGTGGCCGTGCCCTGCGAAGACGACACCGTGTAGCCTGTGCCGGCAGCGAGCGCCGCCGTCACCGACCCGTCCGGCTCGTCCGCGCTATCATCCGCTGTCGCCACCGTGAAAGTCGCAGTTCCGCCGGTCGGAACCGTCACCGTCCGCGAGCCGGTCGCACCCGAGGCGGCGTAGTCGCCGCTCTGGCTCACCGTCACAGCGACCGTGAGCGCCGCCGCAGGCGCCGGGTTGGCCGTGAGAGTGAACGTGGCGCCGCTGCCCTCGGTCACCCCCGCGCCAGCGGAAATCGAGACCTCTGGGATTGCCGGGGCCGGATCGTCGTTATCGGAAACCGCCACCGTGGCCGTGCCCTGCGAAGACGAGACCGTGTAGCCGGTGCCAGCGGCGAGTGCCGCCGTCAACGAGCCGTCCGCCTCGTCCGTACTGTCATCCACCGTCGCCACCGTGAAGCTCTCCGTGCCGCCGGTCGGAACCGTCACCGTCCGCGAGCCGGTCGCGCCGGAGGCCGCGTAGTCGCCGCTCTGGCTCACCGTCACAGCGACCGTGAGCGCCGCCGCAGGCGCCGGGTTGGCCGTAAGGGTGAACGTGGCGCTGCCGCCCTCGGTCACGCCCGCGCCGGCCGCGATGACGAGCTCCGGGGTCGTGCTCCCGCCGCCGTTCTCGATCTCCCGCAGCGCCGCCGCGACCTCCACCCAAGGCGTCCAGCCCCGGTCGGCGAACGCCTGGGCTTCGGCCGCCGTCATCGGCGTCAGCGACGGATCGGCCACCGTCTCCCCGAACGCGAGCAGCGCCCGGTCCCAGCGGTCCGTGTGCGCCTTGTTGGAACTCCACTGCGGGTTGTCGTTGCGCCACCCGTACATCTTCGCGATCAGCGCCGCATACGGAGTGGCTTGCGGCGCCTCGTCATTGTCGGTCACCGCCACCGTGGCCGCGCCCTGCGAGGACGAGACCGTGTAGCCGGCGCCCGCGGCGAGCGTTGCCGTCACCGAGCCGTCCGCCTCGTCCGCGGCGTCATCGACCGTCGCCACCGTGAAGGTCGCCGTCCCGCCGGTCGGGACCGTCACCGTCCGTGAGCCGGTCGCGCCCGGAGCGGCGTAGTCGCCGCTCTGGCTTACCGTCACCGCGACCGTGAGCGCCGCCGCGGGCGCCGGGTCGGCGGTGAGGGTGAACGTCGCACTGGCGCCCTCGGTCACGCCAGCGCCGGCGGCGATGACGAGCTCCGGTGTCGTGGTCCCACCGCCGTTCTCAATCTCCCGCAGCGCCGCCGCGACCTCCACCCAGGGCGTCCAGCCCCGGTCGGCGAACGCCTGGGCTTCGGCCGCCGTCATCGGCGTCAGCGAGTCGTCGGCCACCGACTCCCCGAATGCGAGCAGCGCCCGGTCCCAGCGGTCCGTGTGCTCCTTGTTCGAACTCCACACCGGGTTGTCGTTGCGCCACCCGTACATCTTCGCAATCAGCGCCGTGTACGGAGTGGCCAACGGTGCGTCGTCGTCGTCCGCCACCGCCACCGTGGCCGTGCCCTGCGAGGACGAGACCGTGTAGCCGGTGCCGCCGGCGAGCGTCGCCGTCACCGAGCCGTCCGCCTCGTCCGCACCGTCGTCCACCGTCGCCACCGTGAAGGTCGCCGTGCCGCCGGTCGGCACCGTCACCGTCCGCGAGCCGGTCGCGCCCGGGGCGGCGTAGTCGCCGCTCTGGCTCACCGTCACATCGACCGTGAGCGCCGCCAAAGGCGCCGGACTCGCCGTGAGGGTGAACGTGGCGCTACCGCCTTCGGTCACCCCCGCGCCAGCGGAAATCGAAACCTCCGGCGTGGCCGGCGTCTCGTGGTTCTGGATGGTCACCGTGTGTTCGCTGTTAGCGCCCACCGTGTAGCCGGGCGTGTAGCCAGTGCCTGCGGTGAGTATCAGGACGATGGTCTCACCGCTGTCGTCCACGTCGTCGTCGATGATCGTCACCGGGATGGTCGCGGTCGTCGCACCCGACGGCACCGATACCGAGCCGGACGTGAGACGATAGTCAAGACGGAAGGTCGCCGTGCCGCTCCCCAACGTGTAGTTCACGTTAATTGGATAAGTTGTGGCCGACGACAGGTTTATCGTCACGTTATGCGTGCCCGAATCCTCCTGCGCGCTCGATGCCTGCGACGCGAACGACGCCACAGGTGGATCGTCATTGTCGAGGATACTGGCAGTTACGTGTCTGTAGTCATAAAGACTAGACCGCGCCGTGCGAAGCGCGGCATTCGTCGGATTCGACAGTCTTAGGTAGAAATACTCCGTGCCCTCATAGTCACTGTCATCCGTCGTCGACACGCTTACGGTCTTTTCGGTTTGCTGCGGCGCGAACGTCAGAGTTCCCGATGTCGCAACGTAGTCGACGCCGCTTGTCGCCGGGCCGCCTCCAGCTTGGTATTGGACCGTCACCGTTTGATCGCTTGGGGCTGACAGGCCCACGGTAATCGTGACGGGGTTGCCTTCAACGGCGTCCGTCGATGCCTTCACCGCCACGTACGGCGAGCCGTCGACATCGGTGTCGGCGTCAGTGATTATGCCGGTCGCCGTCGCGTCGACCAGCGTCGCGTGTAACGGGTTCGACAACGTCACCGTGAACGTTTTGTTTCCCTCATCCGAACGGTCGCGCTGCGTCGTCGGCACGTACAAATACTCAAGCGTTTCACCCGGCGGAAACACCAGCAAACCCGACGAAGGCGTAAAGTCCGCCCCACTCTGCGCGGTCCCGCTCGATGTCCTGTATTGAACCGAAACCTGCCGGTCACTGGGCTTCGACAGCGACACATGAAACCTCATCCGATCACCCGCGGCGACATTCGAACCAATATTCGAACCCGGCCCCAGCAAGAATCCGACTGTCGGCAAGTCATTCGGCGGAGGCGGTTGAACTGTCCCGTCGTCGTCAATGATGGTTCCCGTCGCCGTTGCGTCGCCCAGCGTCGCGTTTATCGGGTTCGACAACCTCACGGTAAACGTCTCATCCTCCTCGTCGATGTCGTCATCCGCTGTGACTACGCGCAATTTGAACGAGGCGGGCGTCGACCCCGAGCCGCCGCCGAACCAGACCCGCACCGCCTCCGGTATCTTGAAGTCGAAGAGCGGCGTTGCCGTGTCACCGGGTCCCACCTCCAGTCTGAAATCCACCCAAACCGGCCGGCTGGTGGGCACAGACAGGGAAATCTTGAATTCGACCTTACCTCCCTCGGTCGCACTCCCATCGGATATGCTCACCGTCGGCGGAGGGTCGTCGTCGACGATTGTGCCCGTTGCCCTCTTATAGCCCCGCGACGAATTCAACCACGCATTCGTCGGGTTCGACAGGCGCAAATGGAATATCTCGTTGAATTCGTACGCCGAGTCACTCGTCGTCGATACACGCACCGTCTTCCTGGTCTCTCCTGGGGCGAACCTCAGCGTACCGGACGCTGCGGTGAAGTCGCTCCCGCTCTGCGCGTTGTAATGACCCCGATAGTGCGCACCACTCTCGGTTGCGTATTGAACTGTCACCGGTCGATCGGTCGATTTCGACAGCAATACCTCGAAGACAATTTCGCCACCCTCCGTCACGCTCTTATCGAACGTGCTTACGCGGGGCATTTGAGCTGCCGCGGTGTTCCCAAGCCCAACCATCGTGATGCCAACTAGGGCAATAACCCAGACGCCAATTCTCGGACTTGCGCGCCAAGTGCCGACCCGCACCAGCTCACGGATGAACGCGCCGTTCGTTCCGCCAGTGCAGCAGAGGCGCAGCAGGCGGCACAGCGCGGATTGACCGTGCTTCCGCCGCAGGTCGGACCAGCAACGAGGCTGTCGGGGAAAGAAAGATTCCGGTGGCGCAGAAGGCGACGACCGGCGGAGCGGGGGGAGTGCCCCGAGCAACAGCGCGAGGGTGGGGAGAAGGGAGAAACTGGCGCGGCGGTGCCCTGAGCGCGGGTCAGAACCTGACGGGGAGCCTAGCCGGGAATGCCGCGCGCAATTCTGGCCGCTGGGCCGCTGGGCTTAATTGTACACACCGCGCCGCGGGCGCGTGTCAAGCCCCGATGGCATCGTCCCGGCACTCGCCAGCGCCGCCGTCTCGAAAAGCCGCCGCCGGCAAGCGTCAGGTTCGGTCTCTGGAACTGCATGCGTTTACCCACAAACCGGTGATGTTGATCCGACGGGCGGAGCAACCCAGTGCGAAAGTAACGACATGACAGTGAGATAATTGTGTATGATAACGCCCAAAATAGTGAGGATTTCGGAGATATTGCGATGCGGCAGGCCCCTTGAAGAGCCCCGACGAGCTCGCGCGGGAGATCGAGGTCCTGGAAGAACGCATCTCTGCCCTGAGCGCGGCGGTGCTCCGCCTCGGCTCGAGTCTCGACCTCGCCACCGTGCTGCAGGAGGCCGCCGACAGCGCCCGCGCGCTCACGGGCACGCGCTACTGCCTCATCGTCACCGTGGACGAGGCGGGCGAGGCGCGCGAGTTCGTCAGCTCGGGCCTCACCCCCGACGAGCACCGCGAGTTAGCCGAGTGGCCGGACGGACGCCGGCTGTTCGCCCATCTCCGCGACCTGCCGGGACCGTTCCGGCTCGACGATCTCTCCGGGCATATCCGCGCGCTCGGCTTCTCCGACGAGCTGGTGCGCACGAAGACGATGCACGGCACGGCCATGCGCCATCGCGGGGTGCAGGTGGGCAACTTCTTCCTCGCCGGCAAGGAGGACGCGGACGGGTTCGGCGCCGCGGACGAGGAGATGCTGGAGCTGTTCGCCTCGCAGGCGGCGGCGGCGATCGTCAACGCGCAGACCCACCGGCAGGAGCAGCGCGCACGGGCCGACCTCGAGGCCTTTATCGAGACCACGCCGGTCGGCGTGATGGTCCTCGACGCCGGCACCGGCCTCCCGGTGTCGTCGAACCGGGAGGCGCGCCGGCTCATCGAGCCCCTGCGCGCGCCGGACCGCCCCGACGAGGCGCTGCCGGAGATCGTGACTTGCCGGTTGGGCGACGGGCGCGAGATCGCCCTCGACGAACTCATTCTGTCGGACGAGATAAGGAACGCCGGGACGGTGCGCGCCGAGGAGATCCTGCTCTCGGCGCCCGACGGTCGCAGCGTCTCGATCCTGGTCAACGCCACGCCGATCTACGGCGAGGACGGCGAAGTGGCTGCCGTGGTCGTCACCATGCAGGACCTCGCGCCGCTGGAGGAGCTGGACCGCCTGCGCACGGAGTTCCTCGGCATGGTGAGCCACGAGCTGCGCACGCCGCTCGCCGCCATCAAGGGCTCGACCGCCACGGTGCTCGGCGCCTCGCCGGCGCTCGACCCGGTCGAGCTGCACCAGTTCTTCCGGGTCGTCGACGAGCAGGCCGACCAGATGCGGGGTCTGATCGGTGACCTCCTGGACGCGGGCCGCATCGACACGGGCACGCTGTCGGTCTCGCCGGTGCCGACCGAGGTGCAGTCGCTGGTGGAGCAGGCCAGGAACGCGCTCCAGAACGGCGGCGCCACGCACACGGTCCTCGTCGACCTGCCGGAAGACCTGCCCCTCGTGCTGGCCGACGGCCCGCGCATCGTGCAGGTGCTGAACAACCTGCTCGCCAACGCCGCGCGGCACTCGCCCGGCTCTTCGCCCATCCGGGTCGCCGCGTCGCTCGACGGCCCGCATGTGGCGGTCGCGGTTTCGGACGACGGACCCGGGATTCCGGCGGAGCAGCTGCCGCGCCTGTTCCGGAAGTATGCCGCCCCCGGCGACGACGACGCGAAACGCGGTCTCCGGGGATCCGGCCTCGGGCTCGCCATCTGCAAGGGCCTGGTCGAGGCGCATGGCGGGCGCATCCGGGCCGAGAGCGGCGGGCCGGGCCGGGGCGCCCGCTTCACCTTCACCATCCCGGCGGCCGAAGACTCCGCCCACGCGCCAGGAGCGGCCCGCGACCGCGCCCTGCCGGCCGGACGGAACGGCGTGCCGCCGGTCCTGGTGGTGGACGACGACCCGCGCACGCTGCGCTTCGTGCGCGACGCGCTCGCCCAGGCCGGCTACGCGCCGCTCGCGACCGGCAACCCGGACGAACTTTCGCAAATCATCAGGTCTCAGCGTCCCTGCCTGGTCCTGCTCGACCTGATGCTGCCCGGCGCCGACGGCATCGAGCTCATGGAAACCGTACCCGAGCTGGCCGACCTGCCGGTCATCTTCATCTCCGCCTACGGGCGGGACGAGACCGTCGCCAGGGCGCTGGAGAAGGGCGCCGCCGACTACCTGGTCAAGCCCTTCTCGGCCACGGAGCTGACGGCGCGGATCCGGGCCGCCCTGCGCAGGTGGGCCGGACCGGAGACCTTCATCCTCGGCGATCTCGCCGTCGACTACGAGGAGCGGCGGGTCACCGTGGGCGGCCATCCGGTGGGCCTGACCGCCACCGAGTACGAGCTCCTGCGTCTGCTCACGCTGAACGCGGGACGGGTCTCGACCTACGAATCTCTGATCCGACAGCTCTGGAACGGGCCGGACCCGGGCGACCCGGACCGGGTGCGCACCTTCATCAAGCAGCTGCGCCGCAAGCTCGGCGACGACCCGGCCCGGCCGGCCTGGATCCTGAACGAGCGCGGCGTCGGCTACCGCGTGCCGAGGCCGGAAGAGTAGCGCGGGTCCTTCGAAGCCGACTCCGCGCCGGAGCCGTTTCCGAGGGTTCCCTGTGCCGGCCGTCGTCAGCGGCCCGATCTGACCGGCCCCGGCGATCGCGGCCCGGTGCGTCCCGCGGCTGACGCCGGTCCCGCTCCGCCCGCTTCACTCTCCTTCGGCGCCCGGCAGCGCGACCGTCGCGCGCAATCCGCCTTCGGCGCGGTTCGCGAGCACGATGTCGCCGCCGTGGCCGCGCACGATGCCGCGCGCGATGGCGAGCCCGAGCCCGCTGCCCCCGGTGTCGCGGCTGCGCGACGCTTCGAGCCGCACGAAGGGCTCGAACACCCGCTCCAGGTCGGCGTCCCGGATGCCCGGGCCCTCGTCCTCCACCACGACCCGGAGCTCGGCATCGCCCGGCTCGATCCGCACCGCCGCCCGCCCTCCGTAGGCGGCCGCGTTCTCCAGCAGGTTGCGCAGCGCCCGGCGCAGCGCCGCGGGCCGGCAGGCCACGAGCACCCGGCCGGAGTCCGCGACCGCGATGTCATGCCCGAGCTCGGCGAGATCGGCGGCGACGCTGTCCACGAGCGCATGCAGGTCGACGGTCCGCGTCTCTTCCCGTTGCATGTCCTCGCGGATGAACGCGAGCGCGTCCTCGGTCATCCGCTGCATCTCGTCGAGAGCGGCGAGGATCTTGGCCCGCGTCTCCGGGTCTTCGACGAACTCGGCATGCAGCCGCAGGCTGGTGATCGGAGTCCGAAAATCGTGGGAGACCGCCGCCAGCATGGCCGTACGGTCCCGCACGTAGCGGTCCAGCCGTGCGCGCATGAGGTTGAACGCGCGCACCGTCTCGCGGGTCCCCGCCATGGCCTGCCACAATTCCGCCGGTTCGCCGGCAAGGTTCTGCGACAACCGGCGCCCATATTCCCGTCAGCCATCGACACCCGATGGGCGAACCGAAGCAGGAGATCACCGATGAGAACCAAGACGAAGACACTGACCGCCCTCGCCGTCGCCGCCGCCCTCGGCGGAACCGCACTGGCGGGAACGAGCTACGCCGGCCACCGCGACGGCGGCCACGGCATGGGCTTTCTCGACGAGGGGCCGCTCGCGGTCTCTGCGATGGAGATGTTCGACGCTGCCGACGCCGACGGCGACGGCAGGCTCACCCAGGGCGAGATCGACAAGCTGCGCAACGACCTGCACGCGGCGCACGACGCCGACGGCGACGGCAACCTCGACCTCGAGGAGTTCGAGGGGCTCTGGCACGAGACCACGCGCCCGCTCACGGTGCGCGCCTTCCAGACGCTCGACACCGACGGCGACGCGGTGGTCACACGCGCCGAGTACGACCGGCCGCTCGCCGGCATCGTCGAGCAGCTCGACCGCGATCGCGACGGCAGCCTCTCCATGAAGGACCGCTGGCACGACGACGATGACGGAGGGTGGTGGGACGACGACTAGCACCGCTCATGAATCCCCCGCGCCGTCCGGCGGGGAGCGACCTGCCGCCGGGCGGCGCGCGGAGAACCGGATCCGATCTCGAACCCCGGACACCTGTGACCCGCGCCCGCGCCCCGGTCTCGCAAGCCATGGTCCGGTGCCGTCCGGACCGGGACGGCCGAGTCCCGGTATCGCAGCCCTTCCGGAGGACCCCGTCGATGACCGACGAGAGATACCACCTCACCGCCCGTCTCATTCACTGGATCATGGCGCTGGGCTTCGTCTTCATGTGGGGCTCCGGCTTCGCAATGACGAAGCTCGTGGAGGACGACTCTTCGCTCGAGGAGCTGCTGTTCGGCCTGCACATTTCGGTGGGGGTAACGCTGCTCGCCCTGCTTGTCCTGCGCATCGCGATCCGCCTGGCCCACCAGCCGCCGCCGCTGCCGGCGACGATCCGGAGGGTCGAACGCACCGCCGCACATCTCGGCCATGCCGCGCTCTACGCGCTTCCCGTGCTGGTGATCGCAGCCGGCTGGGCGGAGACCAACTTCGGCGGCCATGCCGTGCAATGGTTCGGTGTCGAGTTGCCCCGAATCTTCCCCGAGACCGGGGAGGACCTCCAGGACCTGTCCGAGGACGTTCACATGTGGCTCGCCTACGGCATGCTGGCGGTCGCCGCCGGCCATGTCGCGGCGGCCCTCAAGCATCGCTGGTTCGACGGACACGACGTCATCCGCCGCATGACCTTCGGCGGCAGATAAGGGGACGTCATTTCTGCGCCGGGAAGGCGACGGGCCATGCCATCACCGGAGCGCGTCGCCCTTGGACAGCGTCTCTCGCCCGAAGCGCTCGACCGCCTCCATTGTCTCGCGCACGTCGTCCCATGTCGTGGGGTGGTTGACGATGCACATCCTGAGCGCGAACGTGCCGGGATGAACCCAAAGGAGCAGGGATGATCGTTGCACAACGTGAACGGCAGAACCTCGCGCGAAGCCCTTACGATCACTTCCGCGGCCGGCCGTCCGGCCTCGGGCGGATCCTCCAGCAGCTGCTCTTCCAGGACCTGCTGGAACTCGCCGCCCTCCCAGGCATATTCCATGGGCAGTCGCTCAAACCGCTCCACCAAGAGTTCGAGCGCCTTTTGCCCGAGGTCGAGCATCCGTTCGCGTGATATCAGAAGATCGCTGTTGGGCATGGTCTTCCTCCTTCATGGCGATCCCAGGCGCACACAGCCGGGCGAATAAATCTGCTCCGTTCCTACGCCCAGGGAGAGCCGATTAGTCGGTGGCACCTTGATAGCGCAGGCTGGCCTCGAGGGTGGTGATCCTGTTGTCGAGCTCGATGAGTGCGCCCCAGAGATTGATCACGTCCTCGTAGGCCGGCCAGCCGTCCTCGGTCGGGAAGGCGCCGCACTCCTCGGCGCTCTTCGGGGCAAAAAGCGCATCGTTCAACAGGGCCTGGGCTTGTTCGAGTTCGGTACGATACTTCGAGGCCACGGCGCGCAGATTCTCGCGCTTCCGGCGCAAGACGGCCAGCTCCAGTTCATCGGTCAGGACACCATCGTCCATACTGCTCAGTCCGAAGGCCAGATCGCGCAGCCCATCCGGATGCAGTGGTGCGCGACGAGCATCTCCACGGGCTCCTCGCGCAGTTCCGGGGCTCTCAGGTGCTGCGACTTATCCACCCGGTACGCGCGCAGTAGGCGCATCGCTTCCTGCTTGCTGAATCCGCCGCCCGGATCATGTGTGAGCGCGCCGCCGGCGAGCGGAGTGAGGGCTGCTGCGAGGGCGATCGGCCGCGCGAGGGCTTCGGGCCGTTCGCCCTGCGTCGCGGCCGACACCGGGCCGGCGTCAGGTTGCCGGACGTCGCGCCTCTGCTTCATGGCGCTACTTCGGTCGTTGTCCTGCTTCACCTCCTCGAGCCGGTTCTCCTCGACCGGCCGGAACGAAAACCGGTTCCCCAGGTCCATCGCCTGGCGCCCATGCGACGCCCGGCCTGGCGCAGCGCGCATGCGCGTCCTTGCAGCCCACATGCGCTGATTCGGCAGAAACTCAGGCCGGACTGTGCCCGAAGCGATGCAATCCCGGGCGCAGGAACAACGGTTTCTCATCCTTGCGTGGACCGGGCGGTACTTCGTCGGGCGCCGCCGGAGGCATGCCGCAAACAGCCACTGCCGACACTGCTGCACTCGCGAGCGCTCCGTTCGGTCTCCGGAATGGCATCCACGAGCTCGCAATCACGAATTCTCACTGTGACAGGCGTCCTTGCCGATCGCACCTTAGGCGTGTGTCCGTGAGATTTTTGTGAGTAAATTGACAGATATTATGCGGGTTACGGGGAATTCGGTGAGACGACTCGAGGTGTCCACCGCGCCCACCCCTGCCGCATTGCCCCTCGGGTCCGGGTGGGGGAGCAGTTCACTGACCTCTCCGTCGCGGCAGGTGCGACCGAAGGCACCGTGATACAGATGCCCGGTCCGGGCACCGGCAGGATGGCGGTGCAAACGGGCGGATCCACCTTGGACATCATGACATCGTGGCGGCGCCCCCGAAACGCACACTATTTTGGCCATTTTACACACAATATACTCACATCTCTGCTGCTAACTAGCAGCCGTGGGAACACTCGACATCCTGATCGACACCACCCGAATTCGAGGCAGCCCATGCGGCTCCAGAAACCGAACGTGGCGCACGTGAACACGGCCTTACCGGTAGCGCTTCCTCGAAACGGCGCCATCAGCGAGAGCTGTGCCGGCCCGCTGCCGGCGGCGTCGCCGGCCAGGCGGTTGAGGACTTACCGCCCCGCCCATCGCGGCCCTTTGGTTCCTGTCCTCGGGGCCGCCGCGCCGACGGGAGACTGATCCTCGTGAGCTCCGTCGGCGTGCATCGGGGCCGGGTCGTCGAACGCGTCCTGCTTTCGACGGCCCGGCCGCTTTCATGGACAGACCGTGATGGGCGGCGGACACGACTGCGCCAGCAAAGCCGATCCGGCCCCATCCGCCACCAAGGCGAATATGGGCCCGCCTGAGTTGCGACTCGTGCGCGAGACGAGCGCCCAAGACCGCCGGCCGATCGGAGCTCTCGCGGCCGTGGCCGGTATCGCCGCCACCGTCTCGCACCGTCCGTGAAATACGCACTCCCCGCTCGCCTGATTCACTGGCTGATGGCGCTCGGCTTCCTGTTCATGTGGGTCTCAGGCTTCGCCTTGAACCAGGTCGTCGAGGACGAGACGCCCGTGGAGGATTTCTTCCGGGGCACCCACATCTCGATGGGAGTGGTCATGGCGGCGCTGCTGGTGATCCGGATCGCCATCAGGCTCACGCATCGCGCGCCGCCGCTCCCGGCCGAAATTCGCGGTCTCGAGCGCCGCACGGCCCACTGGGGCCATGCCGCGCTCTACGCGCTGCCGATCGTGGTGATTTGCATCGGGTGGGCTCAGGTGAAGATCGGCGACCACTCGGTGCAGTGGTTCGGCAGCGAACTACCCAGGGTGTTCCCGACGGCCGAGGCTTGGGAGGACTTCGCCGAGGGCGCGCACATGTGGCTGGCCTACGCGATGCTCGCCTTCGCCTTGGGGCATGTCCTCGCGGCGCTCAAGCACCGCTACCTCGACGGCCACGACGTAATCCAACGCATGACATTCGGGAGAAGGCCATGAAGCGCACGATATTGGCCGCAGCGTTCATCCTCGTGGCGTCCGGCGCGGGCGCGGCGGGTGCCGAGTGGTTCACTTGTTCGGACGGCACGCTGTGTGCCGAGTTTCGCCTCAACGACCCGAAGTATAGGTGGCAGCTTGAGGAGCAATTCGCGAAATGCGAGCCGGGCCGAACATGTCCGAATGTACTCGCTTGCTGGGGCGAGATTGTAATGTAGTGGTTCGAAGGAGAGAGGGCGGGTGAGTCGGAGATAATAGGGGAGGCAGTCTCGACGGGTGATATCGTTGACGAAGGCGCATTCCGGCGCCAGTGCACCGACCTCGGCGGAACAATCGTCGAGCCGAATTAGGGGAGAGAACCATGAAACGCATCATCATCGCGGCTGCTCTTGCCGCCCTCATCGCCCTGCCCGGCATCGCCGCCGCCGAGCATCGCAGCGGCATCTTGGAAAACGTGATCTGGCCCTGCGTCGATCATGAGGTGCAGGAGCTGGATCTGCAGGAGCACCACGCGGCGCCGGCCGCGACCATCATGTTCGAGCTTGACCGCGACTACTACGAGGAAGTCATCGACGCGGTGGAAGAGGCCTTCCGCGAGCATCCCACCGTCATCGCCGCGACCATCTACGAGGCTGGGCTCGCGGCCTGCGTCCAGAATCAAGGCTCGTGGGAGGTTGAGGTTGAACCGGAAGAGCCCATCAAGTGCGATGTGGGAAGCGATGTTGAGGGCTGTAACTGACGACTGGGGCTTCGCCTCGGTCCGCCGGGCCGCTTGGGCGGGCGAGCTTGAATGAACCACGTGCAAGCCTTCGTCTGTTTCCTGATAGGCTTGGCGCTTCTGACGGGCGGCATCGCGAGCGTGCTGCAGATGTTCGCGGGCAACGGATGACCGGATCGGGAGAGCTTGTGCTGCAGCGGGCCTCCCGGAGTCGCCCCGGTCCGTTCCCTGTTATAGGACCGGGGCGGCGTTCGATCGGAGGAAAAGAGGAACTACGCTGAGGTGCTTGGCCTCAACATCGTCGGCCACATTCCTTCGAGTGCCGTGCAGGCGAGACTGCGCTTCACGATAGAGAATACTCCCGATGACGAGGTAGCGCTGGTCATGATGCTGTCGCCTGAGCTGGCGAGCGCCCTCGCGGAAGACTTCACGGCGCTGCGACGGCTACGGCCCGCGAAGGGGCTCGATGCGTGATTGGGCCGACCTGATCTGCGTGGCCGAGGTCGCCACGGCTGTCGCGATCATCGTCAGAATCGTGGCGTTGTAAGGGAGGAGAGAAACGTGACCCGGGAGGAGGCCCGGCCCCTTGATGTACCTGCGGTCGACGACAAAGCGGACATCGAGCCGCTGATCGATCAGCGGATGCGACCGCACATTTGCTCCGGGAAGTTGGGGTCGATTTTCCACGCTTTACAACACGCTGGTGCACCTCGGAATGCAAGTTCGGACCGACCGAACGGGAGCTGCGCGGCTATCTCAAGGCCCCTCCGCGCTTCGGCGGCCGGCTCGTCAGCGCCATGGGCAATGAGCGCGCGTAGGAAAGCCCGGCACGCGCAAGGAAGGCGAGAACGCGATCATGGTCGTGGTCGGCCTGCACATCGTCGGCGCGCTCAACAGGCACTTCGTCGCCCGGGCGGACGTGTTGCGCCGGATACTCAGGACGGAACGATGAGTTGGATCCTTGTGGTGCGTGCCGCCTCGGTCGCCGTCATCATCGCGCCGCGCGGTCCCGGGCTGCATGGCCCGGATCGTGGATCGTACCACCCGGCCGATCGCTGTCGGGATCCGGGCCGTCGGCGAGCGCGGTTGAGCATGCGCTGGCTCATGCTGCCGACCGTCTCCTGGCTGAGCACGCCGAATAGCAGCGCCAGCGCTGGGAGGAGATCTGAGAAGTGGGCGCGGCAGCCTGGATGCCGTGCCCGAACCCGCTCGGCACCATCGAGAACAGGCCAAAGTCCACTTCACGGCAGAGAGTAACGACACAAAGGATCTCACGACATGACTAGAGCATCGTCTCGACGCACCGACGGCAGGTCTTGCGGGAACCTGAGCCGGCGCGCGTTTCTGGGCCGGACCGCGGCGCTCGGCGCCGCCGCGGCAGCCGCCGCTGCACTGCCCGGCCGCGCGGCGGCGGCCGGCACGGACGAGGACCTGTTCCTGCTCGGCCTGGAAGAGCATTTCGCGACGCCGGAGCTGATGCGGCTCAACGGCATCCGGTCCCTGAAAGGCGCGATCGGGGCCGACATCAACGACGTCGGCGCCGGGCGCATCGCCGAAATGGACGCGGCGGGCATCGACATCCAGGTCCTCTCGGCCCTCACGCCCGGGGCCCAGAACCTGCCCGGGGCCGAAGGCGTCGCCTACGCCCGCAGGCTCAACAGCTGGGTCGCCCGCGAGGTCATTTCGGCCCATCCGGATCGCTTCCGCGCCTTCGCCGCGCTGCCGCTGAGCGAGCCGCAGGCGGCCGCGGACGAACTCGAATACGCGGTTCGCGAGCTCGGCTTCGTGGGCTGCATGACCTACGGGGCCGTCCACGGCAAGTTCCTCGATCGCGCCGACTTCGCGCCGGTGCTCGCCCGCGCCGAGACGCTCGGCGTGCCGATCTACATCCACCCGAACCGGGCGTCCCCCGAAGCGATGGAGGTCTACTACAACGGCCTGGGCGACAGGTTGGTGAGCTTCGCCCTCAGCGGCCCGGGCTACGGCTGGCACCAGGAGGTCGCGCTGCAATGCCTGCGGATGATCGTCAGCGGCGTCTTCGACCGGCATCCGAAGCTGCAGATCGTCGTCGGGCACATGGGCGAGGGCCTGCCGTTCTTCTACTGGCGCTTCGGCGGCGACCTGGCGCGGGTCACCGCGGACCGGCTGCAGAAACCCGTTCAGCAGTATTTCCACGACAATTTCTGGATCACCACCAGCGCGTTCTTCCGTGACGAGCTGTTGCGGCTGGTGCTGTCGGTGATGGGCGAGGACCGGGTGATGTTCGCGGTGGACTATCCGTTCGTGAGCAACAGGGAGGGCGCGGACTGGCTGCGTGCGGCCGATCTGCCCCGGTCCGTCAAGGAGAAGATCGCCCACAAGAACGCGGAGAGACTGCTCGGGATCGGCCCCTTCTGAGGGCGGACGAACGTCGCCTTGAGACGTCGCGCAGACGCCCCGATCCCGCATCGAGTTGCCGGCGCGGGGTCATGTGCCGTCGAACGCACGCCGCGCCGACCTCCTCGCGGCGGATCGGGGCGTCCCCGTGGGTGTCGGGCCTTGCCGGTCTCGCGCCCACGGCCGTGCCGAGCCCACACTGCGACAGGTTTCCGGGGACCGTCTCGCCGCCGGACCCGGGCACAGGGGGCGCCGCGATCGGCGTACGCTCGAACCGCCCCGCGCCGGCTCCCGCATCGGCCGCAGCCGCGGCCCGTCTCCCGGTCACATAAGGCGAAGCTATCCGATCGACTTGAAAACCCTCTTGGACACCGCCGCCGGGCGTCCGCATGTGCGAAGTAGGCGCACACGAGAGAGTTGCGGAGAGAGCCTAACGGACGGCGTACGGAACCAGCCATCCCTGGCCGCAATCCTCGACGAGCTGCGTGGGCGGACCGGCCGGCCGGTGCGCGCCGTGGCCTGCTCGACCGGCTGCCCGGAACGCCCCTCCGGGCCCTGCCGCTCGCCTTCGGCCGCCGCCGCTACCGCGCCGGCTTCGTCGGCCGGCGCTCGGCCAAGGACCTGATGCCGTTCCGCGCCCTCGAACATGCTGTGCGCGACGCCGCGCTCGGGCGCCCCGGCTGACCGCGCCGCCCGTCGGCGGGCGCGCAGGCGCCACGGCAGGCCGCTCGGACAAACCTCCCCACGCCCCGACCTCGATTCGAACTATTACTCTTCCTGCCGGCTTCCGGCGCTGCCAATGCGCTCTGGCAGGTCCGCCCGCGGAGCGGCCGGGATGTCATCGATCACGCCGCAGGGTGACGAAGCGCCGGAGCGGGCCGGGCTGCCGGACCCGCAGAGGCGGGGTCAGTGGGTTTGGCGCAATTCGCTATTGGCCGGATACCCCTTCACTGAGTTACCGCCCGCGGCGGTCCGGACGTTGTTCCCGCGGGCCAAAACCGTGTTTCGGCGCCAAGTGCCGCCCGATCCGGTCCCGATATTGAAAAATCCCTCGTTCGATTTGATTACGCGGGCAGCGTTCATCGCTCAGGTGCCCGCTGAACCGAAGCAATCCACGACCCGTCGAGACGCGCGAAGAATCGGGCATTTCGTCGGGCCGTTACGATCCGCCGTGAGACCTCGGACGACGACCGCCCCGGCTTTGCGGCCGGGCCACAAACTGAGGGCGGTCCGGTGCGCCGCGCCTGGCCGTTGCCAGACTGAGAAACGGGAGCGTCGGAGCCGTTGCCGACGGCCCGGCTGTCGGATCTTCCGCCCCACCCAACGCCCCGCTACCACGGCACCTCCGGCAGCCATATCGTTCAATCACGACCCTTCTCAGCAACCTCAAGCTCGCTCTCGCCGCATTTCCACCGGCTGTCCATCGCAGAGTCTTGCCTGACCTTCACCACCGCGCCGTGAGCTTGACGCCGATGCGGCTTTCCGGGTTGTCGTTGGCCGGCAGCAGCCGCGAGGCCTCGATGCGCAGTTCGAGGTCCTCGCGCCGCGCGCCCACCAGCTCCCAGCCGAGACCGAGCCCCACCCGGTGCTCGGGCGCCGCATCCCCGGCCAGCTTCTCGTTCCGAACCCCCTCGACGTCGAGCCCGAACACCAGCCCCGCGTCTCGCGCCTCCAGCAGACGCCAGGCGTGGATGTACTCGCGACCGGTCTCCGTGAGCCCCAGACCGAACTCCGGCACCCCTGTCCAGCTCCCGCCGAACAGGGCGATCCCGTAGCCCAGACGCGCCTCCAGACGGCGCCGGCCCGGCCCGTCGTCGTTCGCCCCGCCGAGTGCGCGCGCCGTCTCGGGCCGCAGCAGCGCGTCCATGCCGCCGGTTGCCTCCGCCCCGACCGCTTGGCGCAGCGTCAGCCGCGCACCCAGCTCGGTATCGGGTGACGGGTCCCAGGCCAGCGAGCCCGCAAAGCCCCGCTCGCTCAGGCTCCCGTCCTCGTGCGTCAGCAGGCTCCGCGCGGCAAGCTCCGCCCGTATCCCGAGCGAGGGATCGGCCCACATGAGTCTTGCCCCGATGTCAGCCCCGAACCCGGTCTCCGCGTCGCCCCCGTCATGGCGCGCGCTCACCTCCAGCGTCGGCACGAACGTCCCGCCGCCCGCCGTCCCGAGGCCGCGCCACGTCCCCTCGAGCCCCAGCCTGAGCCGCGTCACGTCCGCCTCCGACGCCGCGAGGTTGCCGGCGCTCCCGCGCACCTCGTCGGACGTCGTGCGCACGACCAGCGCGTCCGACGTGACGCTGAGCTCCAGACCGCCCTCGGCCGGCGCCTCGGCCAGAACTCCGCGCCCGCCCAGCGCCGCCATCGTGAGGTCAAGGTCGGTCTCGATCGGCGCCTGGCCCTCCGGCGTCAGTGTCAGCGTCCCCGCGCCGTAGCCGGCGACCCCCCACAGCGACAGGCGCTCGCCCGCCGCGTAGCGCCCCCAGGGGTAGAGACCCGTCAGCGTCGTTTCCACCCCGCCGCCGCCGTTCGGGCTCCGGTAGCCGCCCTCGCCGAGCGAGTGCGCCATCACCAGGCCGGCGGTCCCCCGGCCCCGCGTGAAGTCCGCACCCAGCATCGCGCTCGCCACCTCGCCGTCGAGCGTCACGTCCCCCTCGCGCCCATCGAAGCGCGACACCGCACCGCGGCCCCACAGCGCGCCGAACCCGCTCTCCGCCGAGCCCTCGGTCAGCGCGAAGGAGGAGCCGCTCAGCAGCGCGCGCCCGCTCACCGTGCGGGACGTCAAGGCGGAGGTCTCTTCCTCCCCGGCCGCGCCGCGCAGCCAGTCCGTGAGCCTTTCCAGGCCCGCCTCCGCCTCGCGCGCCTCGAAGTCCTCCGGCACCCCGGACGCGCCGACCCGTTGGCCGGCGAGGTTCACCTCTGTGCCCGGAGCCCGTGCCGCCTCCATCCGGCCCTTCACCGCATCGATCACCTGGTCCGCAACCGTGCGCCCGAAGCGCGCAAGCCACGCAGTCGGTAGCGGGTCCGAGTTGGCGATGGTGCCCGTCGCCTCCCCACGGCCGATGGCGATGGTCCTCGACGCGTCGTTGCACAGTTCCGCGTCGCTGATCCTGACCCTCACCGTCTCCCCGCCGTCGTCGATCGAGTCGTCGAGGATGCGGACGAATTCCGTCCATTCGGTGACCCCGGCCGGCTGCCACAGCGTCGACTTCGGACGCTGCAAGTAGTCGACCCCCTCGATCGCCGAGCCGGTGTCGAGGGTCTCGAAGTCGTAGCAGACGTTCTCGTCCAGCGCCCGCGAGAGCTTGATGGTGAAGTGCAGCCAGCCACCCCTCTCACTCCCGCTCGTGTTCTCAATCCGCATGTTCACGTTCGACAACGGGTTCTTGGTGCTCGCGGGCGCGTCGATCGTCCCCGTCGCCTGCCCCGTGGTGATCGACAGCGGGCCGAACTCGGCCCCCCGGGGTGTGATCACCCGCGCATTGGCGATCTCGACGTTCACCGTCTCGCCGGCGTCGTCGACGGCATCCTCCAGCAATGCAACCGAGCCCGGTTGCACCGTTTCCCCCGCCGCGAAGAGGATCCGGTAGCTCGCCTCCCGGTAGTCGGCGTTCGCGGTGGCGGTGCCGCCCGAAACGGTCCGGAAGTCGACCGCGATGGTCGCGCTCACGGCCTTCGACAGGCTGACGTCGAAGACGAGGTTGGCGGAATCCTCGGTGCCGCTGGTGTCGGCGATTGAGAGGCTCGGTAGGCTGCCGAGGTCGGGCGGCTCCGTATCGGTGCTCAGGGTCAGCGCAGGCGAGCCGTCGAGCCGGCCACCGGTGCTGCTGCATAGAGCGCCCTTCTCGCTGCAGGGCCGGTTGCCGCGCAGGGTGACCGTAACGGGCTTGGTCTCGTCGTCGGGCGCCACCGTCATGCGCCACTGATTGCTGTAGAGATTGCCCCCCACGCGCTCCTTGTGAATGCGCACCGCCCTGTCCATGCGCCCGTTTGTCACGCTGAAGGCATGATCGCGCATCTCCCGGTACGGGATGCTCACGCCCTCGGACAGCTTGAGGTCGAACCGGTATCGCAGGGCGCCGTTGGCAAAGAAGGCTTCGGCGGAGTCCAGCGTCGGGATGAGGGGGGGTACCCAGTTGCTGCCCCTGACGTTCATCATGATGGCCGCGGTAACTAAAATTCCATTGAGCCTGAAGGCATTTTCGATAAGCCATCCTGCGGCCCCCGTCTCGGCATCGCTGTTCGTAACCCCTATTTGGAAATCGTGCGTGTGGTTGCCGACGCCAACGACATTCACCAGGTATCGGGTATTCGGAAGCAATCTGGTATTTGAAGGTGCCGTGAAATCGTTCACGGCTCCTTCGTTCAGCGGGGACGGAGTGCTTAACGTGGCCACCAGCTCTCCCAGATTGTTGGTCTCGCTGCTGTCGAACCTGTGAACCGAAACCGTAATGGTTTCTGTGCTCGAGGAATTGTCCTCGTGAATATGGATTCCGACGGAGCTCAGATCGTAACCCGTCATATTGCTACCGGTCGTGAATCGCTGCGTAATTCTGCCGGATGCAGAGTTTCCTGCGTTTATAGCGTTGTCGCGACCTTCACCTGCGTTGCTGACAAGCGTCGTTTGGGCCTGTGCGGCGGTGGCCGCGGCGAACAGCAGGGCCAGGGCGGCGAGTAGCGCGAGCGCGAGGCCGGCGCCGGGGGGCGCGGCGCCGAAACCAAACGTCCTGAGTGCCGCCGCGACCGCGGATGCCCGCGGCCGGCCGCCGTCGAGCGCGCCACCCTCGTAGAGGCCCCGTTCGACCGAGGCGACGCGGAAGACGCCCGCGCGGATGCGCTCCGCCGCCGCTTCCGCGCTCAGGCTCATTGCCGCCGCCGCGGAAGAGAGGCGACCCGAGGCCGAGGTCGGTGAAGCGCGCGTCGGTCCATGTCCCGCGCGACAGCCATGGCGGCCGCGTTGCCGAGTCCAGGACCCCATCCATTAAGGGCTCGGGGGCGCCATTGGAAATGCCAATTCGGTGAATCTGCATGCCGGCCAGGCCATGGCGGCCGCCGGGCCGGGCGCGGCCGCGGATGCCGGCCGCCGGCAAGCCGCACGCCGCAAACCCTTGCTGTCCGCCGTCTTCGTCGCCCCGGCCGGGAGCATCCCGGCGCCCGCGTCCGCCGGAATCCTCGGGTCCATAAACCGAAGCTATCCGCGCGATAGGAAAACGCTCCTGGAAACCGCGACCGTGCGTCCGCATGTGGCTTGCTGGCCCGCACGGGTGGGCTGCGACCGCAGAAAGGCCGACGGGCGGCGTTACGGAATGGAAAACCGCGGGACACAGAGACGGCATAAATCGGTGCGGCTTCGCGACGCAGCACCTCGCCGGTCCGGAGCTGAGCCCGGCCGTTCGCACATCGGCGCGCGCTGACATGTTCGAGCGGCGCAGCGACCTGGTCCGGCTCCTCGCCGTCGCGGACGCCGAGAGGATCGTCACCGCCGCCGACCGGCTCGCCATGACCCAGCCGGCGCTGAGCCGCATCGTCGCCCGCCTGGAGCGCGAGTTCGGCGGCAGCCTGTTCGAGCGCGTTCCCGCAGGCGTTCGCCCGACCCGCCTCGGCGCCATCGCGGTCGAGCACGCGCGCCGCATCCTGCGCGAGATCGGGGACGGCGAGGAGGCCGTGGCCGCCACCCTTGCCGGGCGCACCGGCCGCTTCCGCGTCACCGCGGCGCCGCTCTGGATGCAGGCCGTGGTCGCGCCCGCCGTCCAGGCGTTCCACGCCGCCTTCCCCGAGGTCGAGCTCGGGCTCCGCACCGCTGCCTGGCGCGAGGGCGTCCGGCTGCTCGACGACGGCCGGAGCGATCTCCATTGCGGCGGCCCCGACACCGGCGAGGCCCTGCCGGCGCACCTCAGGCGCGAGCGCTTCCTCGACGTGACCGGGGGCGTCGTCGCCGCAAGCAACCATCCGCTCCACGCCGCCAAGCCGGAGCCCCGCGACCTCGCCGGCTGGCCCTGGATCGACTTCGACGGGCCGGCCGGGACCGGCGCCGATGCCGTCCGTCCGTCTCTGGCCGCCCTCCTCGACGAGCTGCGCGAACTCACCGGCGCGCCGGTGCGCGCCGTCCTCCGCGCGGGCTCGGCCGGCCTGACCCTGCTCGCGGCCGGGCCGTGGCTCGCCTGGCTGCCGCTCGACCTGCTCGACCGGCTACCCGGGACGCCGCTGAAGGCCCTGCCCCTCGACTTCGGCCGCCACCGCTACCGCGCCGGCTTCGTCGCCCGCCGCTCGGCCGAGGATCTGGAGCCCTTCAGGATGCTCGAACACTCCGTGCGCGACGCCGCGCTCGGGCGCAGTCCCGGACCGCCGGAAAAGAGCCTGACCACCGACGCCCGAGCGGTTCCGCCGCCGCTGGCAGACGGCTTGTGGGTCTGTGGGTTTGGGGCAATTCTCTATCGGCCGGATGCCACTCCACCGAGTTGCCGTCGATGGCAGCCTGGACATTGGGGCAGGCTGCCAGATCCATGCAGCACGCCTCCTGATCCGGATATGGCCCCCGATCGGGTCCCGCGCCGCGTCTTCTCCGCTCTGCTCTTCGTCACCTCCGCGTTCCCTCATGCCCGCAGGGCTCGGAAGCGGCATGCCGGATTGAGGCGGATCCCCGGGGTCGAACAGCCGGCTTGAAAGGACGCGACCGATGCGACCGGCATTCGAGGGGCCGATCCCTACGGTAGGTCGGCCACGCTCCCGTCCGCCGTCTATCGCCGTCCGCCCGGCGCGGCCGCTTCCATCGCGCCGCCGCCACGTCCCATGCGCGGCTCGGCGGGACCTAGAACCGCGCCTCGATGCGCAGGCCAACCGTGTGCTCGGGCTCCACGCCCGCGCCGTGGACTGCCGCGTTTTCATTGGCGGGCTCGGTCCGCGTCGACTCCAGCGACAGGTCGAGCGAGCCGGCGCCCGCGTCGCGCGAGAGCCGCCAGCCGAGCCGGTAGTCGCGTGCCGCCTCCGACAGCCCGAAGCCCAGCTCCGGCGTCGAGGTGAAGCGGTCGCCGAACGCCCCGAAGCCGTAGCCGAACCGCACTTCCAGGCGCCGCTGCGCCAGCAGCCCGTCCTCCGCGCCGCCGTCGTTCGCCGCGAGGCCTGCGAGGGTGCCCCGTTCCAGCAACGCGTCCGCGCCGCCCGAGGCCTGCCCGCCCATCGTCTGCGTCAGCGTCAGGCTCGGACCCCGGCCGCTCTCGGCCTTCGGCTCCCAGGAGAGCGAGCCCGACAGCCCTGCCTCGCGGAAGCCCTTGGAGTCGTGGCTCACCAGCCCCCGGCCCCGGAGATCGATGGAGAGACCTCGCTGCGGGTCCATCCAGGCGATGCCGCCCCCGACATCCACCCCGAAGCCGGTCTCGGCGTCGCCGCTGTCCTGGCGCAGCCCGACCTCGACGCTCGGCCGCAGCTCCGCCGCGCCCTCGAAGCGGAACGGGCGCGAGCCCTCAAGGCCCAGCCGCAGCCGCGTCACCTCGGCGCTCGCGCCCGCAAGCCCCGGCACCGACGCCGAGCGCGTGCGCACCCCCATCGCGTCGGTCTTGACCGCAAGCTCGAAGCCGCCCTCGGCCGGCGCCTGCACCAGCGTGCCCCGCAGGCCGACCGCGCCCATCGCGAGTTCGAGGTCGGTGCGCAGCGCCGCCTGGCTGGTGCCGTCCTCGTTGGCCGGCGTCACCGTTAGCGTCCCCTCGCCGTATCCCGCCACGCCCCAGAGCGAGACCCGCTCGCCCAGCGCCTGGCGCACCCACGGATAGAGCCCGGTCAGGGTTGAGGACACCGTGCCCCGCCCGGACTCTGAGCGGTAGCCGCCGTCGCCGATGCTGTGCCCGAGGATCAGCCCCAGTGTGGTCCGCTCCCGGCTCCAGTCGGCGCCCAGGAACGCGCTCGCCACTTCGCCGTCGACCGTGAGGCCGCCCTCGCGCCCGTCGAAGCGCGACACCGACCCCCGGCCCCACAGCCCGTACTGGCCGGTCCGCGCATCGCCCGCCGCGAGCGAGAAGGAGCTTCCGAGCAGCAGCTCGCGCTCCGTCATGCCCTGCCCCTGCAGCGCGTGCCGGCTCCCCACGGCTGATGGTGATCGTCTTCGACGCGTCGTCGCACAGTTCCGCGTCGCTGATCTTGACCTTCACCGTCTCCCCGCCGTCGTCGATCGAGTCGTCGAGTATGCGGACGAATTCGGTCCACTCGGTGACCCCGGGCCGCTGCCACAGCGTCGACTTCGGACGCTGCGCGAAGTCTTCCCCCTCTCTCGCCGTGCCGGTGTCGAGGGTCTCGAAGTCGTAGCAGACATACTTGTCCAGCGCCCGTGAGAGCTTGATGGAGAAGTGCAGCCAGCCGCCACTCTCACTCCCCCACGTGTTCTCGATCCGCATGTTCACGTTCGACAACGGGGTCGTGCTGCTCGCGGGCGCGTCGATCGTCCCCGTCGCCTGCCCCCTGGTGATCGACAGCGGGCCGAACTCGGCCCCCCGGGGCGTGATCACCCGCGCATTGGCGATCTCGACGTTCACCGTCTCTCCGGCGTCGTCGACGGCATCCTCCATCAGCGCAACCGAACCCTGTCGCACCGTTTCCCCTGCCGAGAAGAGGATCCGGTAGCTCGCCTCCTGATAGTCGGCGTTCGCGGTGGCGGTGCCGCCCGAAACGGTCCGGAAGTCGACTGCGACGGTCGCGCTCACGGCCTTCGACAGGCTGACGTCGAAGGCGAGGTTGGCGGAGTCCTCGGTGCCGCTGGTGTCGGCGATCGACAGGCTCGGCAGGCTGCCGAGGTCGGGCGGCTCCGTATCGGTGCTCAGAGTCAGCGACGGCGAGCCGTCGAGCCAGCCCCCGCTCCCGGTGCAGAGAGCGCCTCTCTCGCCGCAGGGCCGGTTTCCGCGCAGCGTGACGGTGACGGGCTTCGTCTCGTCGGCCGGCGCCACCCGCATGCGCCAGTGATTGCTGTAGAGGACGCCCCCCATGCGCTCCTTGTTAATGCGCACCGCCCCGTCCATGCGCCCGTTGGTCACGCTGAAGGCATGATCGCGCATTTCCCGGTACGGGATGCTCACGCCTTCGGACAGCCTGAGGTCGAACCGGTATCGCAGGGCGCCATTGACGAACAAGGCTTCGGCGGAGTCCAGCGTCGGGGTGAGCGGCAGTATCCGGTTGCTGCCCTTGACGTTCATCATGATGGCATAGGGAGTATAGGAAGCTATGCTTCCATTGAGCCTGAAGGCATCTTCGATAAGCCAACCTGCGGCCCCCGTCTCGGCGTCGCTTAACGTCGCCCCTATTTGGAAATCGTATGGGTTGTTGCCTACGCCAACGATATTCACCAGGTATCTGGTATTCGGAAGCAATCTGGTATTTGAAGGTGCCGTGAAATCGTTCACGGCTCCTTCGATCAGCCTGGACGGAGTGCTTAGCGTAGGCGACGCGTTCGCCAAGCGGCTGCACGGGCCACCAGTTGCACGGACAAATCGGGGCGAAGGCGATGATCTGCGCCGCTGACATCGAGCGCGGCGCGTCCGCGATGATCCAAGCGACGCCTACGATGCAGAGCGCGGTCCTCAAGAAGCTTTCGTAGTGACACGTCGTGCGAGAGGAGGGCAGCAGCGATGTCAGGTGAAGCGCTGCCGGCCTCGACAGCTTGCATCAGCGATTCCGCCGATCCGCCTGTCTGGAAGACGGTGTCCGGATCGCGCGAATAGTTCAATTGCCGCCTCTGGTGGCAAGTCCCACCCGCGCACCCGCCGTTACGTATGATTGCGCCTTGCGGCCATCCCTCCGCACCTGTTCCGGGCGGTCCTGATGAACCGAGCGGGGCGAAGTAGCGTCGCGATCGTTAGCGATCGGACGATCAAGTGAAACGCGGCGTCCGCTCGGTGAGCCTTGTGAGCGAAGTGCCGCTGCATCAATGTCGCCGCCACCCGGCGACCGGACGATTGTAAGCGTTCCGCCAGACCGTGGAGATGGTTATCCGCTCAATGGCACGCTCATCTGACCGATCCCGTTGCAGCGGGATTTTAGCGGCTGAGCGCTCTTTGCCAATCCCTTCTGAGAGGGCGAAGCCAGACATCCTTGCGGGGCTCCCGAGCCGTCGAGACCGTTCTGCGTCGGCACAATCCGCGCCGAATCGAGCATGCATAATCCTGCTGGTAACATGATTCTCCATGCGCTATCGTCGAGCGCATGGCGGTTCTCGACGATGATCTCCGCACCGTAGACGGGACGCTGACCGAGGGCGACGGCGGTTTGTGGTCGCCGTCCAAGAAGGTGTCGGCGGGTGCGCCGCGCGATATCCAATCCCGTTACGAGCAGGAACGAGCGCGTGCCGACGCGGCGGAGGCGCGCTGCGAAGAGCTGCGCCAGGCGGAGGTGGCTGCCCGCAGCGACGCCGGTTACTGGAAGTGGCACTTCAAGTCCTGCCGACACCGGCTGAGCGAGGCCGAGGAGGAGACGAAGCGGCTCCACCGCGCGGCGAAGGGCGTGCCGTCGTTGCAGGCCGAAGTCGCGCGCCTGACGACTCTGCTTTCCGAAGCCGGTATCGAGTCGCGCGAGACCGGGAAGGTCGAGACGCTTCGCAAGGAGGTCGCCAGGCTTCGCAGGTCCTTGGCAACGCAGTCCGGGAAGGGCACGACCGGGGAGGCCCGGCAGACTCGCCCGGTGCCGGAACAGGCGCGCCGCAGCGAGGACACCATCAGGACGCTGCGCAAGGAGGTCGCCCGGCTGAACAGGGAAGTGGTCCGGCGCGACAAGGAGATCATCCGTCTCAATGAGCGCGTCGGCAAGGAGAAGGAACGGACGGAGGGCGTCAGGGAGACCGCCAAGAAGCTGTCGCAGGATTCTCTCCGGCTCTACAGGGAGATCGGGTTCCTGCGCGACGCCGAGGCCCGTTCGGCGAAGCTGTCGGACGAGAACTTCTGGCTGCGCCATGCGCTTGACGTATCCAGGTACGGGCAGAAGAAGCTGACGGCCCGGATCGCCAAGCTCCGCGCGGCCGGAGCGACGCTGACGAAGTTGCCGTTCGACGAGGCGGCTCATCTGCGCAACATCCTGCGAAGGTCGAGGCGTCAGAAGACCGCGATCGCCCGGCTTGGCAAGGAGAATGCCCGGCTGCGCAAGGCGTTGAAGGCGGCCAAGGCCGGCCGGGAGGCGGCGGAAGCCCGGGTTGCGGTGCTTCGCACGGCCCGCAAGGCGTTGTCGAAGAAGCTGTCCGGCATGGATGCCGAGTTGCGCAGGGTCCTGCGCCGGTCGCGGCGCCAGAAGTCCACAATCAAGTCGCTGGCCGGGGAGAACGCCCGGTTGCGCCGGATCGCGCAGAGGGCGCGGAACCGGGTCGAGGCGCTGGAAGCCGACATCGCGCGACTGCGCTCGAGCGGGGCGGTGCTGTCGAGAAGGCTCTACGGACGCAAGAGCGAGCAGCAGAAGAAGCCGCGCTCCGGGCGCAAGCGCGGCCAGCAGCGCGGCGCGCCCGGCCATGGCCGCACCCAGCGGCCCGGACTCGACGAGCGGCCCGAAGAGCTTGAAGTGCCGGAAGAGGCGCGGGTCTGCGGGCGCTGCGGCCAGCCCTACGCGCCGAACGGTGCCGAGGTGTCCACCCTGATCGAGATCGAGGTCATCGTGTTCAAGCGCGTGATCAGCCGTGAGCGATTGCGCCGAACTTGCTCGTGCATGTCCTCGCCTGCGGAAGTGACCGCGCCCCCGGCGCCGCGGCTGTTCGTCAGAACGCCGTACGGGATCAGCTTCTGGGCGCGCTTCCTCTTCGAGCACTGCGCCTGCTTCCGGCCGGTTCGTCGCATCGCGGCGTGGTTCACCAGCCAGGGGCTGGCGGTCTCGCCGGGGACGCTGGCCAACAGCCGCAAGCGCTTCGTGGCGCTGTTCGAGAGCCTGTACGAGGCGATCCTCGCGCATCAGAACACTGCGGCGCTGCGCCATGCCGACGAGACCTCCTGGCGCGTGCAGGAGCTTCGCGGTGAAGACAACTCGGGCCGCGCTTGGCTGTGGACTTCGGTCAGCAGAGACGCGGTCTGCTTCCATATCGATGCGAGCCGCAGCGCCGAGGCGGCGCTCAAGCTGTTCGCCGAAGCCCTGCCCGGCACGATCATCGTCTGCGACCGCTACAGTGCCTACAAGCGCCTCGTCCGCCTTCTCGGGGACAAGGCGATCCTGGCCTATTGCTGGGCTCATCAGCGCCGCGATTTTATCGATGCCGCCGCCGGCCAGCCGCGGCTGGAGCAATGGTGCCAGGGATGGGTTGGGCGGATCGCAGCGATTTACGACCTGAACAGGGAGCGGCTGAAGCATTACGACCCCGGCCGCAAACGCCAGACAGCGGCGTTCAGGAAGGCAACGCGCAAGCTGAAGAAGGCGCTCGACCGCCTGTTCGACCAAGCCGAATCGGAACTGGCCGACTTGCCGGACCATGCACGCGAGGCCAGGGCGCTGCGCTCCCTTCTCAACCATCGCGAGGGGCTGTGCGTCTTCGTCGACAAGCCCCAGACCCCGATGGACAACAACGAGGCCGAGAGAATCTTGCGCGCGCCCGCAATAGGGCGAGGGTTGTCACACGGCTCCGACAGCGAGGACGGCGCCCGGTTCACCGCGATCATGTACTCGGTTGTCAGCACGCTCTTGATGAACGGCATCGACGTGCTGCGCTGGCTGGAGGCCTGGCTGACCGCGTGCGCGGAGAACGGCGGCAAACCGCCGGACGATCTGTCGCCCTGGCTTCCGTGGTCGATGAGCGAGGCGCGCCGGCGCGAGTTCACGGCGCGGGGATGACCGGCACCATCGAGTGCCGCTACTACGGCCGCGACTTCACCGCCGATGAAATGGCGCTTCTGCGCGCCCTCGTCGCGGCCGAGCCGCAGCCGACCCGCGCCGCCCTGTCGAGAGAGTTCTGCCGGCGCATCGGCTGGCTCAGGCCGGACGGCGGCCTCAAGGACATGATGGCCCGCGTCACCATGCTCGCCATGCACCGCGATGGCGTGATCGCGTTGCCGCCGCCGAGGGGGCGGAAGCACAGGCCGAAGCCCATCGTGTTCGGACCCGACACCGAGCCGCCGCTGTTCCCCGCTCCGACCACCCTCGACGAGGTCCGCCCGCTGGAGATGCGCCTCGTCGTCGGTGGCACACGGGAAGGTATGCTCTGGAACGAGTTCGTCGCCCGCTACCACTATCTCGGATACAAGACCCTGGTCGGCGCGCAGATGCGCTACGCCGTCCACGACCGGAACGGCTGGCCGCTCGCCATGCTCGGCTTCTCCACCGCCGCCTGGAAGCTCGCCCCGCGTGACGACTTCATCGGATGGTCCCCCGAGATGCGCGAGAAGAACCTCCCGCTGGTGGTCGACAACCCGCGCTTCCTGATCCTGCCGTGGATCGAGATCCCCAACCTCGGCTCGCACATCCTCGCCCTCGTCCGCCGCCGCCTGCCCGCCGACTGGACCGAGCGGTACAAGATCACGCCCGTGCTCATCGAGACCTTCGTCGAAACCCCGCGCTACACCGGCGCCGTCTACCGCGCCTCGGGCTGGACCCGCGTCGGGACCACCCAGGGGCGCGGGCGCTACGACCGGGACAGGCAGTTCGACAAGCCCCGCAAGGACGTCTGGCTTCGCCCTCTCAGAAGGGATTGGCAAAGAGCGCTCAGCCGCTAAAATCCCGCTGCAACGGGATCGGTCAGATGAGCGTGCAATTGAGCGGATAACCATCTCCACGGTCTGGCGGAACGCTTACGGACGATTTTCGGCTGGATATGGTAATCTGCCGCCGCAGCCCGACAGCAAGAGACTTCAGTTTGAAAAAAATCGCATTCGGTTTGATGACTGATCCCGGAATTCGCGCACCTCAGGCTGGAGAATGAGACATTTGATTCACTTATTACAATGCTCTACGGCATCGACGCAGAAATGGCAACAGACTTGTTCCGGGCATCTCTCCCTGCCAGATCCGTTGAGTCCTGAGCCGACACGTGGATGGCCGGGTCAAGCCCGGCCATGACGTGTTGGGGTTCTCGGCAAGGCGTACGAACTTCTCGAACGGGACACTAGGCGGCGAGAATGATGCGATGCGCACTCGCCGCTGCGCCAAACGCCAAGGCCGCCCTCAGGTCTGCCTCACTGAGGTAGGGATAGTCGGCGAGGATGTCCTCCTGAGACACGCCCTCGGCCAACAGCTCCAGGATGTCTGCCACCCTGACGCGCGTGCCGCGAATGTGCGGCCGCCCGCCGCAGATCGAAGCATCGATGCGGATGCGCTCGCGGACCCCCGGGTCGTCTACCGTGGGCATGTTGGGCTCCTCGAGCAGGGTCGTAAGGCAGCGGCAGAATACTGGACCGAGACTGTCGCGTGTAGTTCGCAGAGTTGCATCCGGAACGTATGTTCTTATCTCTCAGTTCGATCTCGTCAACTCCCGGCCCGGTGCGCCTTCGACAGCTTGTCGGCGAGGCGCGTGGGCTCAGGCAGCCGAAAGCGCGTCGTGCAAGCAAGGGCTAGAGCTATCGCGGTCCTCAGCGAGACCCGGTGGCCGGCCGAGACGTAGACCGGCTTTACCCTCTCACGCGTTCGCAGCACAGCGCCGATCCGCTCGCCGGGCCGCGCGCCCTTGTCGGCGAGCAGCCACGCGACCTCGCCCTTGGCTGGGCCGGGTTCGTCGTGAACGCCCGTGAGCCTCGACTTCGCGACCCCGATCGTGGGTGCGTCCAGCCAGAGCCCCAGGTGGCAGGCGAGCCCGAAGCGGCGCGGATGGGCATAGCCGTGGCCGTCGCAGAGGATCAGATCGGGCGTCGTGGGAAGTCGGCCGAGCGCCTCCAGCAAGGCCGGCACCTCGCGGAAGGAGAGCAGCCCCGGCACGTAGGGAAACGCCGTCGGGCGCTCGATCAGAATCCGATCCGTCACCTCAAGTGCTGGAAAGTCCAGCATCACCGCTGCGGCCCGGATCACCCGCCCGCCGTCGGCGAAGGCGGCATCGACTCCTGCCACCCTCTTGATCGCCCGCCGCCCGCCGGGGCCGAAGCGGTCCGAGCGGACCACGTTGCCGGCGAGCGCCTTCTGCAGCGCGATGGCGTTTTTCGGCGAGAGGTCCCACGCGTGGAGCGGCGCGGCGGCCTTTGCCCTCACTCCGCGCTGGTCCCGCGCGGTGCGGGTTCGTCCAGGGCCGCGCCCAGCCTCTCACGCTTGCGCTGCTGACGGGTTGCGACCACCGCCAGCAGCGGAGGGACGATCAACAGCGTGAGCACGGCGGAAAGCGCAAGACCGCCGATCACCACCGAACCAAGGCCGCGGTAAAGCTCGGAGCCCGCGCCGGGAAACAGCACCAGCGGCAGCATGCCGAACACGCTGGTGAGCGTCGACATGAAGATCGGCCGAATCCGGTTCCTGGTCGCAGACACGATCGCATCCGCGACCGCCATCTGCTCCTCCCGCATGTGATAGAGGGTCTGGTGCACGAGCAGGATGGCGTTGTTGACGACGATGCCCACCAATATGACGAAGCCGAGCAGCGTCAGCATGTCGAGCGGCTGGAACGTGTAGGTGTTGACCGCCGCCAGCCCCAGCACCCCGCCTGCGGCGGCGAGCGGCACCGAGAGCATGATGACGAAGGGATAGACGAAGCTCTCGAAGAGCACGGCCATGATCAGGTAGACGATCGCGATGGCGACCACCAGATTGATCGCCATCGCGTCCCACGTCGCCTCAAGGTCGTCGGCGGTGCCCGACAGCCTGATCTTCACCCCCGGCGGCAGCCCGCGCCCTTCTAGCGCCTGAACCACGCCCGTCTCCAGCCTTTCCAGCGCGACCTCGAGCGGTATGTCCCCGGCGGGTCGGACTTCCAGGGTGATGGTGCGCTCGCGTTCGACGTGGCGAATCTTGGTCGGCCCCGCCGTGACCACGATGTCGGCAAGCGAACTGGCCGGCACGATGGAGCCCGCCCTGGTCACCACCGGCAGGCTCTCGATGCCTTGCGTGCGATCGACGTTGGCGTCCGGCCCCGCCAGAATCAGGTCGAACCGCTTGGCATCGATGGTCACCTCATCCACCTTGAGGCCGTCGTTGTAAGCCTCGATCGTGGCGCCGAACTCACGCGCGGAGACTCCGTTGTCGCCGAGCTTGATGGGGTCGGGCAGGAGGCGCACCTCGGGCGCGCCGAGCTCCAGGCCCGGCTTGGGTCGGAACTGGTTGCCCTGGTCGAAGGGCAGCGCCTGAGCCACGAGGCCGGTCGCCTGCAGCGCAATGCCCAGCACGGTCTCCAGGTCGGGACCCGAGATATCCACGTCGATCTTGCGCCCGCCGCCGATCCCCCGACCGAACAAGGACGCCTGGCTGACGAAGCCGAAGGTGCCGGGCTCGAAGAACACCGGGGTGCGGATCGGGTCGATCAGCTCGCCCGCCCGGTCGGATTCGGCGGCGACCGCGCCCACGAAGGCCTGATCGCGGAAGGTCACGAAGAAGAAGCGCTCCATCTTAGGCGGCTCGCCCGGCAGGGCCTCCGGCCCGGTCTCGGATGACCACAAAGGTCGCACCGAGTCCTCGACCGAGCGCGCGATCCCGAGCGTGGTCTCGAGATTGTAGCCCGGCGGCGGCAGCAGGACGCCGAACACCAGATTGCGGTTGCCGGTCGGCAGATAGTCGAGCCGGGGCAGCAGCAGCCACGAGACGAAGAGCGCGCCGCCGCAGACCACGACCGCCACCCCGGCGGCACGCAACCGGCGACGCACGACCCATCCGGTGAAGGCCAGCACGACTCGGACGAACAGCGCGGCCAAGTCGTCGATGATCGGCAGGCGAAGCCGGTAGGGCGCTTCCTCCGCCACCGCATGCGACGCGGAAACATCGCGGTCTCTCCGGCGCCAGCGCCCGAGGATCCGGCTCGCCAGCGAGGGAATCACGGTGCTCGCCACGATCAGCGAGAGCACGACCGAGACCGAGATCGCGACGGCGATGTCGCGGAACAGCTGGCCGGCCTCCAGCTCCATCACAAGAATCGGCACGAAGACCAGGACCGTGGTCGCCGCCGAGACGAACACCGCGCCCCAGACCTGCCGCGCGCCGTGATAGGCGGCCTGCAGGCGCCCGTAGCCGCTCTGCCTGAGCCGATAGATGTTCTCCAGCACCACGATCGCCGCGTCCACCACCATGCCGACGGCGAAGGCGAGGCCCGCCAGCGAGATCACGTTGATGGAGCGCCCCAGAATCGCCATCGCCACGAACGAGCCCACGACCGAGACCGGGATCGCGATGGAGACGATCAGGGTCGCGGAGAAGGAGCGCAGGAACAGCAGCAGGATCAGCGCGGCCAGCGCGCCGCCGACGAAGATGTTCTGCTGCACCAGATCGATCGCGGAATCGATGTAGACGGTCTCGTCGTACACCTGCTCGAAGACGAGCCCGGCGTCCGGGATCGCCGCGGCATTGAGCTCCGTCACGGCCGCCTCGATGCGCTCCATGGTCTCGATCACGTTGGCGCCGGTCTCGCGCACCGCATTGACGGCGAGCGCCGGCTGGCCCATCTGGCGTATTTGGGCGACCGGCTCCTTGTGGCGGTACTCGACCCTGGCGATGTCGCCCATGGTGACCCGGCCGAGCCGGCCGGAGAGGGGATCGCTCGCCGAGCGCAGCACGACGCCAGCGACGCGCTCCGGCGTGTTGAGCTCGCCGTCGGTGCGCACCACGTAGCGGCGCTTGCCCTCCTCGACGTCGCCGGCTGAGATCGAGGCATTGGACCGCCGCAGCGCGTCCGCGATCTCGGTCACGGTAAGGCCGTAGCGCGCCATCCGCTCGGGATCGACCGTGATCCGAAGCTCCCGCTTGGTGCCGCCGAAACTGTTGACGCGCGCCACGCCCTGCACGCGCTCCAGACGCTCCTGGATCACGTCTTCGACGAAGTCGCCGTAGGTGTGGATCGGACGCTCGTTGCCGGGTTGGCGCCAGAGGATGAACCAGGCGATTGGCTGGTCCTCCGAGCCTGCGGAGCCGATGATCGGCTCGGCGGCATCGTTGGGCTTGTCGGGCACGCGGTCCAACCGGTTGGCGACCAGCACGAGCGCCCGATCCATATCGGTGCCGACGGCGAACTCCAGCTCGATCTGGCCGAGGCCATCGTCGGCCGTGCCGATCATGCGGTTCAGCCCTTCGAGGCCTTTGAACACCTCCTCCTGCTGGGTGATGATCTCGCGCTCGACCTCGGCGGGGGCTGCGCCGGGCCAGTAAGTCTCGACGTTGAGGACCGGCTTGCGGACATCGGGCGTGAGCTGGATCGGGATTGTCTGCAGCGCGACGAGCCCGAACATGACCACCATCAGAATCGCCGCGACGACCGCGATGGGCCGGTTGATGGCCAGCCGGATCAGGTTCATCGCTCGCGGACGTCCCTAGCCGGCGCCGCCGACGGTGATCGCCTGACCGGGACGCAGGCGCTCGTTTCCGCGCACCACGACCGGCTCGCCGGGGCCGACACCGCCCAGCACCTCGAAGCGGCCGCCGACGGCGGCACCCAGCTGCACCGGGCGGATCTGCGCCTGCCCATCCTTGGCGACGTAGACGAAGGCCTGGCCCTGCCTGCGCACGACGGCGTCCTTGTGCACCGTCAGCACTTGGCGCCCGCCCCCGGTCGGCAGCACCACCGTCGCCGACTGGTTGATCGCGAGCGGCTTGCGCAACACTGAAAAGCGCGGCGTGAAGCGAACCTGGCGAGTGCGGGTCAGCGCGTTCTCCTCGGGCACGACCGTGCGCACGACCGCCGTGTGCTCGGTCCCGTCGTCGAGGACGACCGCGACCTGCGCGCCTGCTACCAGCGACCCGATCCTGCTCGACGGCACATCGGCTTCGACCTCAAGGTCCTGGTCGTTGACCATGGACACCACCCGCTCGCCGACGCTAAGCCATGCGCCGACCTCTGTGTGAACGAGCGTGATGACACCGGGATAGGGCGCCGCGACCGTCGCCCACGCGAGGTCGATCTCGGCAAGCCTGAGGCTCGCCGACGCGCTGAGCCGGGCGGCGTCGGCCGTGCCGATGGCGCTCTCGGCGATGATCACCTGCTGCCGGGCGTCCTCGAAGCGGCTCTGACTGAATGCGGCCGAGTCCCGCAGCCCCTCCAGCCGACGCAGCTCCTGGCGGTGAAGCGCCGACTGCGCCGTCAGCCGCTCCACCTGAGCCTGCGCTTCGTTGACGATCGCCGCCAGGCGGTCGCGCTCGGCCCGGAGCCGAACCGTGTCGAGCTCGGCGACGGGATCGCCCGTTTCCACGCGATCGCCGACGGCGACGTGAAGCCGGGCGACCGGTCCTGCGGTCCGCGCGGCGACCTCGCCCGCCCGGCGCGCGACCAGGCGCCCGATCACCGGTACGGTCTGCGCCATCGCCTCCATGCGCACCTGGTCGACGGAGACCACGGCCGGAGGCTGCTGCGCCGCCCCTTCGGGCGCGCCTGCGCCGAGCCAGAGCGCCGCAGCGAGGACCGCGGCGGCAAGACCGCGAAAGCGGCCCCGTCTCCGGCGCACGCCCATCGAGTGTCTCCCCTGCCCGCCCCTCATGCCGCTACCGGGCGGCCGCCAGGATGCGTCCCAGCGCGACGATCTCCGGCTCTGCCATGCGCCCGCTCGCAATGGCCTTGTCGGGCTCCATGAAGCGCAGCTCGAGCGGCTCGTCTGGCGGCGTCACGGGCTCGCCGTTGCCCCGAACCTCGTAGTACATGGGGGTGTACAGCCCGTGAATCCAGTGGCTGTAGAGGGTTCCCGGTGCGTGGAGCAGGCGGGTCGGCTCGATCTCGAGGCGTCCCTCTTCCATGAACTCGCGCCGGAGCGCCTGTTCCGGCGTCTCGCCAGCCTCGACCGCGCCGCCGGGGAGCTTCAGCACGTCGCGCTCGCCGACCCGCTCGTCTGCGATCAGCACGCGGCCGCCGCGCATCAGAACGCCGTAGACGCGCAAGTTCGCCGGGCCCTGCCGAGTCACGATCCATCCCCCTCGACGATGCGCTGCACAACACGCTGAATCTGACATATCGCCCGCCGTTTCTACACGAAGCGGATGCGCCGGTCACAACGACGGCGGCACGTCCGCGATGGAACGAGAGCCCCATGGCGCCCCGCCGCCGGCCGGGCTATAAGCCCCCGCGGAGGCAGAATGGCAAGAGAATCCCGAAGCGACGCGGCGGTCGGCATCATCGCCAACCCCGCCGCCGGCCGCGACATCAGGCGCCTGGTCGCCCAGGCATCGGTGTTCCCGATCGCCGAGAAGCGCAACATGATCACACGCATCTTCTCGGCGCTGGGCGCGGTCGGCGTCGGCACCTGCTACATGATTCCCGACGAGAGCGGTATCGCCGAACGGGTGAAGCGGGCGATCGGCCATGGCCCGCCCGAAGGCCAGGTCTGGCCCGAGGTCGAGTTTCTCGACATGCCGATCGAGGGAACGCCCGCCGACACGCTCGAAGCCACCGCGCGCATGGTCGCGCGCGGGGTGGGCGGCATCGTCGTGCTCGGCGGAGACGGCACCAACCGGCTGGTCGCGCAGGCCTGCGACGGCGTGCCGCTGACCTCGCTCTCCACCGGGACCAACAACGTCTTCCCGATGATGCGCGAGGCGACCATCGCCGGGCTCGCGGCCGGAATGGTGGCGACCGGCGCGCTGCCCAGGGAGCAGGCGGCGCGGCGCAACAAGGTGCTGCGGGTGACGATCGACGGCACGCCGCGGGACATCGCGCTGGTCGACGTCTGCGTCAGCGCCGAGACCTGGACCGGGGCGAAGGCGCTCTGGCGGGCGGACGCGCTCGACCAGCTGTTCGTGACCTTCGCCGAGGCCGACGCCATCGGCCTTTCCTCGATCGCGGGCCTCGTGCGCCCGGTCTCGCGCGACGAGCCGACCGGCGTCGCCGTCGATCTGGCCGCAGTACCGGGCGCGGCGCGCACGGTCTCGGCGCCGCTCGCGCCCGGGTTGATGGCCGAGATCGGCGTCGAGCGGGTGGCCGACCTGGAGGCCGGCGTGCCGCATCCCATTCGGCTCGAGCGCGGCGTCGTGGCGCTCGACGGCGAGCGCGAAATCGCCTTCGGCCCCAACGAGCGAGTGGCGGTGGTGCTGCAGCCAGACGGCCCGCTCACCGTCGAGATTGCCCGGGCGATGGCGCTGGCGGCCCAAAGCGGGCTGCTCGAGCAATCGACAGCCGAGGACCCGCCCGCGTGACGACCGTTCAGTCCGCCCGGAAGCATCGCCGCGAACACGAAGGGCTTGCCCCACAGCGGGCTTTGACTAACATGCCCGGCGACAACTGACGGGGAACGGCCGTGGCTATGTTTGACGAACATCGTACGCGACGACTGCGCCAGCTTTGGCACTCCGGCGAAGGGCCTGCGCTCCTGGCCGCGCTGATCTTCTGTGTTGTCACCGCTTACCTGATGGTGAGTGCCGAGCTTCTTCCTGCGGACGACGGATACGGCATCGCCGGGATCCTCTTCATTTATGTCACGGTCTTCGTGCTGGCGGGCGGTATCTTCAAGATGTTTCTCAGGCCGGCGATGCGCTTGTGGGCAAAGTCCCGCGGCGGGAGCGGCGACGCGGCCTAAGGCCCCTGGCGGCGCAGCCGGCCGCCTCACCGGCGAGCGTTGTCCTCTCAGGACCCCGAGCCATCTGACGAGTCGAGCGCCATACGCCGCGCCCGGGCCCGCCGCTGGTCCTCGCGGCCGGCGGGATTCTGGCTAGCGGTTGCGCTGCTCTTCCTCACCGGCGTCCTCTACGGGCTGAGCTATTCGCTTACCGGCGTCGGCGTCGCCAACGACATCCCCTTCACCAGCTACGTCCTTCTCATGGGCATGGGCGGGGCCGCGGTGAGTCTGCTGCTGTCGCTCGTCAACGGGCAGCCGCCTCCGCTCTCTCGCGCCCACGTAAGCTCCTACGCGATCGCCGGCGTCTCCGGCTTCGGGGTGCCGTTCCTCACAGTGGGCTACGTCAGCGGCGAGGGCGTGCCGGCCGGCATCATCAGCATGCTCGTGGTGCTCTCGCCCATCCTCACCTACATGGGCGCCGTCACCCTGCGGCTCGAGCCGATCTGGTGGCCCCGCGTGCTGGGCTTCGCCGCAGGCGTCGTCGGGGTCGCGCTGCTGGTGGTGCCCGAGACCAGCCTGCCCTCGCGCGAGCTGGTGCCGTGGATTCTGCTCGCCCTGCTGCTGCCGGTGAGCTACACGACCACCAGCCTCGCCACCGCGCTGCTGCGCCCGCCGGCGACCGACTCGCTCCACTTCGCGTTCGGCTTCTTCTTCTTCGGCTCGCTGCCGATTCTCGCGGCGGTGGCCGCGACCGACGGCTGGTGGTGGTTCGAGGGGCCGATGGACGCCGGCGACTGGTCGCTGATCACCAACGTATTCGTCCAGGCCCTCGGGATTTACCTGTTCGTCGAGTTGACCCGCTTCCTGGGACCGGTCTTCTTCTCGACCGTGAACTTCATCGTCGCCCTGTCCGGCATCGGCTGGGGTATCCTGTTCTTCGGCGAGAGCCACAGCCATTGGGTCTGGCTCGCCCTGCTCTGCCTCATGCTGGGGGTCTTCTTCGTCATCCTGCGCCGCCGCCAACGCCCGGCGCCGAGCGAGGCCGGGCCGGGCTAGCCGCGCCGCCTGGGCCCCTGCCCGCTCCCGGGGCCGCCGGCGGTGCATCTGCTCCGGATTGCCATGTCCATTCCCCACATCGCGCTCGCTCTCGCCGTGACCGGCCTCTGGGGCTTCTCCTTCGTGGTCATGCGTGAGCTGCTCGACGCCCTGCCTCCGCTCATGGTGGCAGGCCTCCGCGTCGCCACGGCCGCGCTGCCCGTGCTGATCCTCTTTCGCCCGCCCGCGATCGCCTGGTACTGGACCGTAGGCATCGGCCTGACCCAGGGCACGATCCAGATGTCGCTGCTGTTCTTCGGCATGGAGTTCGGCATGCCGGCGGGGCTCAGCTCCCTCCTGCTCCAGTCCCAGGTCTTCTTCACCACGATCTTCGCCTTCGCGATGCTGGGCGAGCGGCCGGGGCGCGCCCAGTATGCGGGCATCGCCGTCTCCGGCGCGGGCATCGCGATCATCGGCCTCACCCTGCCCGGCGGGCCGACCCTCGTTGGCCTCGGCTTCGTGCTCGTGGCCGCGCTGAGCTGGGCCTGCTCCAACATGATCATCAAGCTCGCCGGCACCGACGATCTGCTGCGCCTGATCGCCTGGGCGCACCTGATCGGCATCGCGCCCCTGCTCGGGCTGTCCTATGTCTTCGAAGGCGGCCCGGCGGCGTTTACCGCGCTCGTCGACATCACCTGGATTACCATCGGCGAGCTGTTTTTCCTCGGGCTGATCGCCACCTGCTTCGGCTTCATGCTGTGGAGCTACCTGCTGCGCCGCTACCCGGCCTATCTGGTGACGCCCTTCTCGCTGGTGATTCCCATCTCGGGCCTGATCAGCACCGCTCTGCTGCTGGACGAGAGCCTGGGCCCCCAGCGGCTCGCGGGCGTCGGGCTGGTGCTCATCGGCCTCGTCCTGGCGACGCTCCGCTTCCGCACCGGCCGCGCCGCGCGACTCTAACGGGAAAGCTAGCAACCGGGGCGCCGCGCGGGTACTCTCCCGCGATGAAGAACTACCGCACGCTGCTCGCCCGAACCCTCACCGCAACCGGCCTCGCACTCGGCCTCGCCCTGGCCGCCACCGCGCCGGCGCAGGCCGAGGTGGTCTGCGATCCCGAAGCAATAGAAGACGGCCGCTGCGATCCCGCCGACCCCGCCAAGAGCATGGACGTCGCGGACGCCGCGTCAGTCGGCGATCTGCCGGTCGACGCGATCCGGCGGATCATCCGCGACTATCTGCTCGAGCAGCCGGAGCTGCTGATCGAGGTCCAGCAGGCGCTGCAAGCCAAGCGCGATGCGGAGGCCGCTGCCCAGGCGCAGCAGGCCATTCAGCTCTATCGAGACGAGATCTTCCTGGACCCGGAGGCGCCGGTCGCGGGCAATCCGGAGGGCGCCGTCGTGCTGGTCGAGTTCTTCGACTATCGCTGCGGCTACTGCCGGCGCGTCAAGCCCACGCTGGAGACCCTGCTCGCGGAGAACGACGATCTGCGCCTTGCCTTCAAGGAGTTCCCGATCCTCGGGCCGGAATCCACTCTGGCGGCGCGCGCGGCGCTCGCATCGCGTGCTCAGGGCCTCTACGAGCCGTTCCACTGGGCGTTGATGGGTACCGACGGTCCCTTCGACCTCGACCACATTCTCGGCGTCGCGCGCTCGGTCGGCCTCGATGCGGATCGGCTCGTGCGCGACATGGATGATCCGGCCATCGATGGCCTGATCGAGCGGAACGCCGTGCTTGCCAACGTCCTCGCAATCCGGGGAACGCCGGCCTTCGTCATCGGCGATCGCATGATCCGCGGCGCCCTGCCCATCGCGGCGTTCCGCACCGCCATCGCGGACGCGCGGGAGGCGCTGCAGTAAGGCGCCGGCACCGCCTGCGGATAGTCCCAAGGACAGGGGCGGGCCCGAAGGCCCGCCCCGTAACGTGTCGACGGTAGCGCGAGGTCAGGTCTTGCTGATCTGAACCTCGTCCGCCGTCGCGATGGCGCCGGTGGCATGGTGCATGGCACGCTCCATGCCGACCTCGCGGTAGAGCTTGACCGCTTCGCGATACTCGCTCTCCTCCTGGTGGATCTGGAAGAAGTGCCAGCCCACCCAGAGGGCCACGAGGATACCGACCATCGCCGTCTCGGCGCCCACGCCAGGGTACATGGCGCCGATTTCGGCGGGATTGGTGAAAGAGTCCAAGCCGGTCGAAGCCATTTGCGCCTCCTATTCCTTGGCGTAGGTGCGTTCGATCTTCTCGAACGCCGTTTCCTGGTGTGCGTGATAGGGATACGCGTCGCCAAGCTGATGCGTATCCAGCCCCGCCAGCTCCACCTCGCGCGGCACCCGCAGCATGTTGAAGTGCTGCAAGACCTTGGCAAGGATGAAGCAGGGAACGAAGCCCAGCACCCAGAACATGATGATCGCCCCCAGAATCTGGCCGACCGGATTTATCTGCGGCAGGCCTTCCGGAGTGGTGAAGAGAGCGATCGAGGCCTCGCGGGCGGAGTAGTCGCCGAAGGACGGCGCCGCAGCCGGGTAACCCCAGAGCACGAAGCCACACACGATGACGCCGAAGAACCCGGCGTAACCGTGCACGGCGACCGCGCCGACCGCGTCGTCGATCTTGAACCGCCGCTCGACCCACTGGTGCATGTAGAACATGAACACCACGCCGGCCCCACCGATGAACAGCGCCTGCAGCGGGTGGTAGAGATCGTTGCCCGCAGACGCCGCGATGATGCCGCCGAGGCCGCCCGAATAGGTCCAGAACGGGTTGCCCTTGCTGACGAGGTAAGCCGCCATCAGGCCGCCCGAGAAGGACATCAGGAAGTTGTAGACGATGGCGGACAGTGTCGTCGGCATCCCGTAGATATTGGTCGCCGAGAAGAAGGCCCCCGCCTCGCCGCCGATATCGATGATCGGCACGTTACAGGCCGCGTAGAAGCCCCAGAAGCCGGTGAAGATCAGGAACAGCCCGACCGTAACCAGCCAGGGGTTGTGCGGCTTGATCTCGTTGACTTCCCCGTTCGGCCCGAACTTGCCGATGCGCGGTCCCAGCACGAAGAGGATCGCGAGTGCCGAGCCGCCAGCGATGGCATGAACCACGCCGGATGCGTAGGCATCGTGATACCCCAGGATCTGGACCATCCAGCCGCCCGGGTGCCAGCCCCAGGCCGCGTCGAGGATCCAGGTGAAGGAGCCGATCAGGACCGCGAAGATGAGGAACGCGCCGGTCTTGATACGCTCGATCACCGCGCCCGAGACAATCGAGGCGGTTGTCCATGAGAAGAGCAGGAACGCTGCCCAGAACACGCCGAGGATGCGGTCCTGCATGTGAGCGCCCATGAACTCGTCCCACGGCTCCGCGAACGACGCATCGGAGAATCCGCCGGATGCGAACGGAACATTGGGAAATGCGAAATAGACGTACCAGCCGAAGAAGAAGAACGTGACGGTGACCAGAGGGATCAGCATCGTGTTCTTCATCAACGTGTGCAGAACATTCTTGCGCCGGGACGCCCCTACCTCGTAGGTGCAGAACCCGGCGTGAATGAGGAACATCATGACCACCGTGATCCAGTAGTAGGATTCGGTGAAAATTGTTGTCAAGGCATCGACAGGATCACCCATAGCGCCCCTCATACCTTGTGGATGCCGCGCGCCGAATCGTTGCGTTTCTCGGCACAGCGGCCCGAGTCGCGATCAATAATCTTGAGCAGCGCGCGGCGGCATGTCCAGCACCCCGCTGCGCCGGCGCCGAGTTTGCGAAAAAAGCGATTTATTTTCAGTGCGTTAATAGGAGGCGCGCAAAGCGGGGCATCACACGCCCCGAACAACGCAATTGACGCGCGCGTGTAACCGTCGAGTCGCGGAATCGACAACGCCCACCGTCGGAGACGGCAGCGGGCCGCTCAATCCTGCCCGACGATACCCCTCTCGCCCGGCCGCGCATGGGCTACGCCGAGGCCGTCATCACGAAGTCGTGGTCGAGGCGCAGGCCCTCGTCATCCGCCTCGTCGTAGTGGACGACCAGGGAGTCCTTGACTCCGAACACCGCATCGGTCCCGAGATAGGGGTCGTCGTCGGTGAAGAGCTGCGTCACCAGTGTCTCGTACCCTGCCGCCGACAGCATGAAGTGGATGTGGGCGGGGCGCCAGTTGTGGCGGCCGGCGGCCTCCAGCATGGCGCCGACCGGACCGTCGCCGGGGACCGTGTAGCTCACCGGCTTTCGCGTGCGGAACCAGTAGCGCCCGTCCGCCTCGGTGGTAAGCCGGCCGCAGAGATTGAACGACGTGCCGGAGGAGTCCTGCGCCGCGTATTCGGCGTTGGGCGCGGTCTGCCAGATGTCGAGCACGGCGCCCCCGATCGGCGCGCCGTCGAGGTCGGTCACCTTGCCCGAGACCAGCACCCGCTCGCCGTCGGTCTGCTCCTCCGCCAGGTCCGCGCCGTTTTCGTAATCCGGCGCGCCCTCGCGATAGAACGGCCCGAGCACGCTGCTCTCGGTCGCGCCGCTGGGCTTGCGGTTGTTGATGGCGTCGATGAGCATGGATGCGCCGAGGGTGTCGGAGAGCAATATGAACTCCTGGCGCTGGTCGTCGCACTTCTGGCCGGTCTCGGTCAGGAAGCGGATCGCCGTCAGCCACTCTTCCTCGGTGGGCTCGATCTCGCGGATGAAGCCGTGCAGGTGGCGGGTCAGGCTCATCATGATGTCCCGCGTCCGCCCCTCGGAACTCTCCTGGACGCGCTGGAGCACCGTCTGCGTGACTTCGTCCTCGGGGCTTGGCGTCTGGGTCTCGGCGCGTGCAGTCTCGGGCATCGCAAGTCACCTCCCTCGTCTTGGGCCCATGCCGTGCGGGCCGTCACTATAGACGACGGCCGCCCGCCGGGGACTGGGAAATTGACGCGCTGTAAGTCCGGCTAGTTGCCGACGCGGCGCCCCGAAACCGGGTCGAAGAACAGCAGGGTCTCGGTATCGAGATGTACTTCGACCGCGTCGCCGTCGTTGAACTCCTGCACGCCGGCGACGGTGAGCGCCAGGTTGATCCCCGACAGGTCGATGCCGACCGTCGTGTGCATGCCGAGCGGCTCGAGATCGTTGACGTAGCCCGTCCGGTGCGTTTCGCCCGACGCGGACGGCACGATCCGGACGTGCTCGGGCCGGAGCCCCACCTCGACCTCGCTCATGTGCGCGGGCAGCCCGTGCTCCATGCGCTGCGGCAAGGGCAGGTCCATCGAGCCGATGGCGAGCCTGGCCGCGCCGTTCTCGCGCGTGAGCCGGCCGGGGACGATATTGATCTTGGGGTTGCCGACGAAACGGGCCACGTCCCGATCGGCCGGCTCGTCGTAGAGCTCCTGTGCCTTGGCGATCTGCCGCACCTCGCCTTCCAGCAGCACGCAGACGGTATCCGCCAGCGCCAGCGCCTCGGTGTAGTCCGGTGTCGCGAAGACGAAGGTGCGCCCGAGCTCGCGCTGCAGGCGTTTCAGCTCCGTCCTCAGCTCGATGCGGAGCATGAAGTCGAGGCTCGAGAGCGGCTCGTCGAGCAGGTAGAAGCGCGGCTCGCGCACCATGGCGCGGCCGAGGGCGACGCGCTGCCGCTCGCCGCCGCTGAAGGTCGCCGGCAGTCGGTCGAGGATATGCCCGATCTTGAGCAGGCCTGCGATCTCGTCGACCCGCTTGGCGATCTCGGCCTTCGGCATCCGGGCGAGCTTGAGCGGGGACGCGACGTTCTCATACCCCGTCTTGTTGGGGTAGAGCGCGAGATTGTCGAAGATCATCGCGATGTCGCGCCGGTTGGGCTGCAGCTTGGTGAAGTTCTGGCCCTCGACCCAGACCTCGCCCGAGGTCGGCGCCTCGAGGCCGGCGACAATCCTGAGCGTGGTCGTCTTGCCGGCTCCGGCCGGGCCGAGCAGCACGATCAGCGAGCCGCGCGGAACCTCCAGGCTCAGCTCGTTCAGCGCCTGCACGGCACCGAAGTTCTTGGAGATCGAGCGGAGTTCCAGGAGGGTTTCGACCATGGTCCGGCTCACGCCTTGAAGCGGACGCCCGATGCGGCGTCGAACAGGGCCAGCAACTCGGCGTCCGGCCGGATCGTAATATCGCTGCCTTCGTGGGCCTGCGTGCCGGTCTCCACGATCAGCTTCAGGTCGGACTGTCCGATCCGCGCCGTCAGAACCGTCTCCGGCCCCTGCGGCTCGACTGCAATAACCGAGGCGGTAAATGCCTCTGGATCGCCCTCATCCGCCACCAGCATGGACTCGGGCCGCATGCCGACGATCACGTCGGCACCGTCGCTCAACCCAGCAGCGCTGGATGGCGGTACGGGAATGATCGAGCCGTTCTGCGCCACGACCGGCCGGTTGCCGTCATGGCCGAACTGCCCGCGCACGAAGTTCATCGGCGGGTTGCCGAGGAAGCTGCCGACGAAGGTGTTGTCGGGATAGTGGTAGACGTTGTGCGCCGTGTCGTACTGCTTGAGCGCGCCGAAATCCATGACGGCGATGCGGTGGGCCAGAGACAGCGCTTCGATCTGGTCGTGGGTCACGTAGATGATGGTCTGCCCGGTCTCGGCCTGGATGCGCCGGAGCTCGCGGCGCATCTGGTTGCGCATCTCGGCTTCCAGATTGCTGAGCGGCTCGTCCAGCAGCAGGATCTCGGGGTTGGTCACTAGCGTCCGTCCGATCGCGACCCGCTGCAGCTCGCTCGCGCCGAGCTCCAGCGGCTTGCTGTCGAGCTGATGCTCGAGATGGAGGAACGCGGCAACCTTTCCCACCTCCCGCTCCATGTCGGGCCGGCTCATGCCGCGCACGCGGAGACCGTACTCCAGATTGTGCCGCACGTTCATGTGCGTGAAGACGGCGTAGTCCTGGAACACCAGGCCGACGTTGCGCTGGCCGGGCGGGGTCGCAAGGACGGACTCCCCGTCGATCAGGATATCGCCGGAGGTGGGCGCTTCCAGGCCCACGATCATGTTCAGCGTGGTCGACTTGCCGCAGCCGGACGGCCCCAGCAGCGCCATGGTCTCGCCTTCCTCGACGCCGAGCGACACATCGTCGACGGCGATGAGTTCGCCGAACTCCTTGCGGAGCGTCACCAGCTCCAGCTTGATGTTTGCCATTGTGCCGCTAACGCTTGATCGCGCCGAGGGTGAGGCCGCGCACCAGGTGCTTCTGGATGAAGAAGCCGACGATCACCAGCGGAACGATGGAGACGCATGCGAGCGCCGCCTGAATCCCGTACTGCTGGCCCGAGGTGGCGCTGAAATACTTGGAGAGCTTGACCGGAATGGTCTCGACGTTGGTGTACGTCAGTACCAGCGCGAACAGAAACTCGCTCCAGTTGAGGATGAAGATGAAGAGCGCCGTCGCGATCAACCCGCCCTTGATGAGCGGCACAGTGACCCTGAGGTGCGCTCCCCATCGCGACATGCCGTCCATCATTGCCGCCTCCTCGATCTCCTGAGGCAGCTCGTCGATGAAGCTCTTCAACATCCACGTGGAGAAGGGCACGGTGACCGCGGCATAGGCCAGGATCAGGCCCCAATAGGTATCGGTCGCCTCGATCCCCGGCGCGCTGAACATCACGACGAACGGGATGGCGATCGCAATGGGCGGGAACATTCGCCCCGATAATATGAAGAAGGGCGTGACGTTGCCGCCGAATCGGTATCGAGCGATGGCGACCGCGGCCATGAAGCCGACCACAATGGACAGTATTGTCGAGAACACCGAGACGATGACAGAACCGCGGATCGACTGCCACGCCGACTTGGTCAGGAAGTCGGCGACCGCGCCGCTCACCGCGGCGGTCTCGGCCGCGCGCTGCTCGGTAACCTCGCCCTCTTCGGTGTACTGGCCGAGACCGCCGCGCCTGTCGAGCAGGACTTGCGGCCACAGGATGACGAGGTAGTTGGTGACGGTGCCGTTCTCCGACACCCACACCGGCGGCGTCGTGACCCACTCGTTGGACGGCTTGAAGGACGTGGACACCATCCAGAACAGCGGGAACACCGCGAAGAGCAGCCCGAAGGCGAGCCCGATCGCGCTGCCGGGGCCGAATTTCCGCGCGCCCATCTAACGCTTCTCCAGCAGCTCGTAGCGGATCGGCCGCAGCATCATGTTGATCATCACCACCGTGATCACCAGCACGATGAAGCCCGCCGAGCCCGCGTAGGCGAGGCGGAAGTCCTGGAAGCCGAGCTTGTAGAGATAGAGGCTCATGGTCTCCGTCGCGGTGCCGGGACCGCCGCGCGTCAGGATGTAGATCTCGTCGAAGAGCTTGATGACCTCCATGCCGCGAATCACGAAGGCGATGATGATGACGCCCCGCATGTTCGGCATGATGACGGTCCAGAAGATCCGCCAGTTGCTGGCACCGAGCACGGTCGCCGCCCGCACCGGGTTCTCCGGCACAGCGTTGAGGCCGGAGAGCAGAATCAGGAAGAACAGCGGCGTCCAGTGCCAGACCTCTGTGATGACCACGGCGAAGAAAGCAAGCACGCCGTTGTTGAGCCACTGCAGGTCGGCGCCTGCGGCGGTGCCGCCGAGCCAGCCGAGCACCTGATTGACCGGCCCGGTGTACTGGAACAGCATGAACCAGGTGTAGCCGACGACGACCGGCATGATCATCATCGGGGTCAGCAGCGCGGTGAACCAGATGCGCTTGCCCCAGAACGATTTAAGGAAAATCGTCGCAAGCCCGAGCCCGATGACGAATTCGAGGCAGAGGCTCAACACCGATATGGCGAGCGTCCGGCCCAGCGCCTCGAGGAAGCGCGGCTCGTCCGTTACCAGGTAATAGTAGTTGAGGCCAAGCTCGGTATCGCCGGAGAACACCGACGACACGGCCTGCCAGATGGAGGTTCCGTAGGTCGGCTGCCATTCGGTCAGCGCGACGAAGAACTCCAGGCCGAAGGGGAAAACCAGCATCAATATCAAGAGAAGCTGAACGGGCGTAATGAAGAGCACGCCGATGTAGCGCTTGTCATTGGGGTCGAACAGGCGTGCCCGCGCCTGCAATGCACGCACGGGCACGCCGCCGTTCGCAGTCTTCGTAACCACGTTACCTGCAGTCCAGTCGAGTTGTTACGTCTGGACTACAGAACCCACTTGTCGACGCCGACGAGCTTCTGCAGCGGCTCCGGATACATCTTGGCCAGGCCGTGCCAGCTCTCTTTCTGCTCCGCCTTGCCGAGCCGCCGCGTGATGCGGTTCTGCTCCTTGGCGGTGTCTTCCATGGCCTCTTCCGGCGACTTGTTGCCGTTGTAGGCCGCGGTCAGATTGACGTCGAGCGCGTTGAGGTACTCGGCCGCGCCGCGCAGCTGAATCTCCGGCACCGCATCCACGATCGCCTCGGCGTGGGTCGCCAGGAAATCGCCCGGATAGGCGGCGAAGAACTCGGCCGACGGGGCGAAGAAGTGGTTGTCCCGCCACGGGTCGAAGTAGCCGCCCTCGTTCGGGATCGAGCGCATCGACATGGTCGGCCCCGTGATCCACTGCGAGAAGCAGTAGGCGGCCTCCTGGATCGGCGAGTAGTTGCTCACCACGAAGTCCCAGGCGAAGGCGTGGATGCACGAGCGGATAAGCTCGTCGCCGTGCATGGTGCCCGGCACCTTCGAGACGGCGGTCTGCGAAGGCTCGCCGTCCTCGCCCTTGGCGGCGATGATCGACTGGGAGCCCGCGGCGTCGTTGCTGTAGCGCCAGAGCGACGGCCAGCCGAACTCGCAGAAGCCACGGCCTTGCGCGTAGTACTGCGCGTAGTTCTCGGTGAAGCCGTAGGTGAACTGCTCGGCCGGCATGATGTCCTGAAGCGCGATCAGCTCCTTGACCGTCTCGATGCCCTGCGGCGTGTCGGCCAGCGAGTTCATGTCCTCGTCGAAGTAGAAGTGGCCCTTCGACTGAACCCGGGTCATCCAGTGGAACTTGTTCCAGAACGGCGAGCGATACTCGAGCGCGCCGTAGAAGTTGTTGTCCGGGTCGTGCATCGTGGCGCAGAGCTCGTCGTACTCGGTCCAGGTATGGACCATCTCGCGCTTCGACTTCGGCGCCAGGCCCTTCTCGGCGAGCTTGTCCTTGCGGTAGCTGAGGTGCCACCAGTCGCCGTCGCAGTAGAGGCCGTAGGTCTTGCCCTTGTACTTCTGCCCGAAGTCGGACACCGGGAACTGAAGCTGGTTGGGCCCTGAGTAGACCTCGGGATCGTACTTGTCCATGTAGTCGTCGAGGGGCCGCGCCACGCCCGATTCGGCGAGGTCGGCGAGGCTCAGCGGCGCCGGGATCATGATGTCGTAACGGCCCGTCTTGGCCACCGCTTCCTGCATCGCCTTCTGGTGGGTCTCGGTGACCGGCACCTCGATCAGCTCGAGATCGAAGCCGGTGAGCCCCTTCCACTCCTCGACGAAGGGCGAGAGGTTACCGCCGGACCCCGACGGATACATGATGCTGATGGTCTTCTTCTCGGCACCGTCGAAGAGCGCCTTCGCGCCGTTGATGGCACGCTCCTCAGGCGTGGCACCCTCGGCCGCCCAGGCCTGGCGCACGCTGAAGGGCGCCTGATTCATCAACATCTTGATCGCGCCAGCACCGAGCCCGAGGCCGGCCATGCCCTTGATCAGGTCGCGCCGCGAGACCTTGTAGTTCTTCCGGTCCGCGTGCATCGACCAGAGCCGATACAGCTCTTTCGTAAACTGCTCTTTCTTGTCGGTATGCGACATGCGCACCCTCCCTTCAGCACCGGGGGGAGACGTCCGGCCCGGTTCTCATCGATTGTCCAAGGTTGATGCACCGCGCGGGCGCGGCGCGTGTCGACACTCCCTTTGCGCGGCGCACAATAACCATGGCGTGTCCGCCATGCAAATGGAATTAGAATGCCTCGCAGCGGGTGCATGGCAGCAGCTGTGCAGGCGCAATATCACGTATGGAGGCAGCACCCGGCGATGCGCTGGATCAAGGAATACACCATCGAGAAGCCCGCGCTCTGCGACGAGCTGATCAAGGGTTTCAAGCGAACGCGCCGGCTCGGCCTCACCCGGCCGGGGACGAGCGCCAAGGGCGTCGACAAGGCCTGGAAGGATTCCGAGGACGCGAGCCTTACCTGCTTCCCTTACGAGGTCTACGCCAAGAGCGTGCGCGCCTATCGCGGCCACGTCATGGCCTGCCTCGGCGACTACCTGCGGGAGTTCACGGTGCTGGGCGAGGCCTCGGACAAGCTTGGCTTCCTGGAGCCGCCGCAGATGCAGTACTACCGGCCGGGCGGCGCCTTCCACGGCGCCCACTACGAGAGCAGCGGCCTCGACCTCGGCCACCGGGTGCTCGCCTTCCAGACCTTCCTCAACGACATCAAGGAGGGCGGCGGCACCTACTTCACCTACCAGGATCATCTGGTCCGGCCCGCCAAGGGCAAGACCCTGATCTGGCCGGCGGGCTTCACCCACACGCACAAGGGCGAGGTCGCGCCGCGCGAGGAGAAGTACATCATTACCGGCTGGATCAGCTTCATGGGCGTCTAGCCCGCTGCTTCCCGCCTGCCTCAGCCGACCGTCCTGGGATTCGCGCGCCGGGCCGTTATGATGCGCGGCCCTATCCGCTACCCAGGAGAGACGCCGCCATGCCCAACGAAATGTACGAGAAAGGCCTGCAAATCCGGCGCGAGGTGCTGGGCTCGGAGTACGTGGACCGCGCCATCGGCAGCGCCGACGACTTCAACAAGGAGTTCCAGGAGATCCTGACCGAGTACTGCTGGGGCGCGGTGTGGAGCCGGCCGGGGCTGAGCCGCAAGCAACGCAGCCTCAACAACATCTGCATGCTGTCGGCGCTCGGCCGCAATCACGAGCTGGAGCTGCACCTTAAAGGTGCGCTCACCAACGGCGTCACCGTCGACGAGATCAAGGAGACGCTGATCCAGGTGGCGATCTATTGCGGCGCGCCGGCGGGTGTCGAAGGCTTTCGTATTGCGCGCCGCGTCATCGACGAGCACCGCAAGGCGGAGGCCGGCTGATGCCGACGCTGGGCTTCATCGGCCTCGGCAACATGGGCGGGCCGATGGCGCACAATCTGGCGGCCGCCGGCCACGAGGTGGTTTGCTTCGATGCCGCCGGCACCGAGGCGCTGGCGCCCCCCGGCGCGCCCGCGGCCCGCTCCGCGGCGGAGGTTGTGCAGCGAGCCCGCATCGTCTTCCTCTGCCTGCCCGACGGCGCGGTGGTGCTGCAGGTGGCGCGCGAGATTGCCCAAAGCCCCGACCGCGCAGTCGAGATCGTGGTGGACAGCACCACCGCCGGCATGCCGGACGCCCGCGCGGCCCACGACGTGCTGGCCGAGGCCGGCATCCGCTACGCCGATGCGCCGGTGAGCGGCGGCACGAAGGGCTCGAAGGCCGGCACGCTGGCCATGATGGTGGCGGCACCGGACGACCTTTTCGCCGAGATCGAGCCCTTCATCCGCCCGATGGCGGCGAACGCCCGCCAGGTCGGCACCCGGCCCGGCCAGGGCATGGCGATGAAGCTGCTCAACAACTTCCTCTCGGCGACGGCGATGGCCGCGACCAGCGAGGCGGTGGCCTTCGGCGTCTCCCAGGGCCTCGACATGATGACGATCCTGGAGACGGTCAACGTATCCACCGGGCGCAACACCGCGACCGAGGACAAGTTCCCCAACCGCATCGCCACCGGTGCCTTCGACGCGGGCTTCGCCACCAGGCTGATGGCCAAGGACCTCCGGCTCTACGAGGCGAGCGTCGCGGCCGCCGGGGCGCCGGCCCGCCTCGCCGGTCAGCTCCGCGAAATCTGGGACGGTCTCGAGACTGCCCGCCCGGACTCCGACTTCACCGAGATCTACCGGCACGTGCGCGACGGCCGGTAGACGGCGCGCGCCGAAGGAGCCCTTATCTGGCGGTCGTTCCGCCATCGATGGGGAGCAAGGTGCCGGTGACGAAGCCGGCGGCGTCGGAGGCCAGGAACATCACCGCGTGGGCGATATCGAGCGGTTGCCCCACCTTGCCGAGCGGGATGTGGTCCTTGAGCCTCTCGCGGATCTCCTCGGAGGAGACGTCGAGGTGGGCCCAACCCAGGTCGGTCATGGGCGTGTCGATATCGCCGGGGCAGACCGCGTTGACCCGAATGCCGTCGCGCGCGTGGTCCATCGCCATGCACTTGGTCAGCATGACGATGGCGCCCTTGGTCGCGCTGTAGGCAGGCAGCCGCTCGTAGGCGATCAGCCCGCATTCGGACGACATATTTATGATTGCGCCGCCATCGCCCTGCGCCTTCATCTGGCGCACGGCGGCCCGCGCCATGTAGAAGCTGCCGCTGACGTTGATGCCGATCAGGTGGTCCCAATCGTCGTCCGAGGTCTCGTCCACCGGCCCGTGCAGACAGATGCCGGCGTTGTTGAAGAGCACGTCGAGACGGCCGAAGCGGTCCACCGTCTCGTCCACCAATCGGTTGCAATAGGCGGAATCCGCCACATCGCCGAGACTGAGCGCGGCGGCGCCGCCGCCGCTCACGATGGCGTCCCGCACCGCGCCGCCACGCGCCGCATCGCGCCCGTTGATCATCACGTTGGCGCCGTGGGCAGCGAAGGCCTTGGCGGTGCCTTCGCCGATGCCGGAGCTGGCACCGGTGACCAGCACCGTCTTCCCGGCGAATGCGTCGTTGGCGAAGACTGAGGTCATGGGAGCCTCCCTTTGGGCCGGTTGCGCCGTGCAACAGTGGTTCAGCGTGCGAGGACCGGCGGCCGGCGGTCCTTCCAGGGCTTCGCCGCCTCCAGCTGGCCGGCGAGGCGGAAGAGCGTGCACTCGTCGCATTCGCGGCCCACGAGCTGCACGCCGACCGGCAGACCGTCCGCCGTCATGTGCAGCGGCAGCGACATGCCGGGCAGACCGGTCGCGTTGAAGGGCGCCGTGAACACGGCATCCGGCCCCATCAGCTCGGCGTTGTAGCGGTCGATGTCGCCCATGGTCATCGGGTAGTGGCCGTGCGGGCGGGCGGGATGGCCGATCACCGGCATGAGGTGAACGTCGCAGTCCGCGAGGCTCGCGATCAGATCGCGGCCGATCTCGCGCAGCGTGCTCACGTCGCGGTAGTGCTGCGGCCCGTCGATGGCCTTGCCCTTCTGGATGATCCCCCAGATCAGCGGCGCCACATCGTCCTCGGTCACCGGGCGGCCGATGAGTGCCTCGGAATCCTCGAAGCCCGATGCGGTCTGGGCGGCGGTCATCTGCGTGTACGCGGTCCAGAACCGCTCCCAGTCGAGGTCGAGCTCCCGTTCCTCCACCTCATGGCCGAGGCTCTCGCAGAGCGCGGCGGCATCGCGCACCGCCTGCACCACCTCGTCGTGGATCGGGAGCCCCGCCGGCGATGCCGTGGTGACGCCGATACGCAGCGTGCCGGGGTCGCGCCCGACCTCGTCCAGGTAGGGCGTCGCCGGCATGTCGGTGTAGTAGACATCGCCGGTCACCCGCCCGCCGACCGCGTCCAGATAGGCGGCGCTCTCGCGCACCGTGTGGGTCACGGTGAGGAAGGTGGCACCGCCGTACCAGTAGTCGGGATAAGGCTCCAGCGTGATCCGGCCGCGCGAGGGCTTGAGCCCGACCAGCCCGCAGTGGGAGGCCGGCACCCGCGTCGAGCCGGCGCCGTCGCTCGCATCGACGAAGGGCACCATGCGCGATGCCAGCGCCGCCGCCGCGCCGCCGCTGGAGCCCCCCGGCGTCCGCTCCAGGTTCCAGGGGTTGTTGGCGCGGCCGAAGAGCTTGGGCTCGGTCGCGAGGCACCAGCCGAACTCCGGCGCGTTGCTGCGGCCGAGCAGAACGAACCCCGCCTCCCTGATCCGCCGCGTGTAGGTCATGTCGGCGGGGCAGACGAAGTCCTTGAAGTAGGAGCAGCCGTTGGTGAGCGGGATGCCCTCCCAGAGCGTGCCGAGGTCCTTGAGCAGGAAGGGCACGCCCTTGAACGGGCCATCGGGCAGCGCGGGGTCGGCGGCGGCCTTCCGCCCATAGTCGAATAGCGGGATGGAGACCGCGTTCAACGTCGGGTTCAGCGCCTCGATGCGGCGGACCGCCGCCTCGGCGAGCTCGCTGGGCGTGACCTCGCCCGCCTTCACCAGCTGGGCGAGCTCGAGCGAATCCCTCTCGTCGAACAGGGCTCCGATATCCGCGCTCATGAGGCCTCCCCTCGGCTCGCGACGCCGGCTGCTACCTAGCGCGCCAGCGCGCGTTGCACATATCCCGTGGCTCCGGCCGCTGCAAACGAAAAGGGGCGGGCCCTTGGGACCCGCCCCGTCTCGTAAGCCTGGAAGGCTGGGCTACATGCCCATGCCGCCCATGTCCGGCATGCCGCCACCGGCGGCCGCGTCGTCCTTCTTCTCGGGCTTCTCGGCTACCATCGCCTCGGTGGTGATCAGGAGGCCGGCGACCGACGCCGCATCCTGCAGCGCGGTGCGCACCACCTTCGCGGGGTCGATGATGCCCTCCTTCACCATGTCGACGTACTTGCCGTTCTGCGCGTCGAAGCCTTGCGTCGCGCTCTTCTGCTCAAGCAGCTTGCCGATCACCAGCGAGCCGTCCTCGCCCGCGTTCTCGACGATCAGCCGGGCCGGCGACTTGAGCGACTGGCGCACGATGTTGACGCCGACGTTCTGGTCGTCGTTGGCGCCCTGGAGCTTGTCCAGCGCACGGCCGGCATAGAGCAGCGCCACGCCGCCGCCGGCGACGATGCCTTCCTCGACCGCCGCACGGGTGGAGTTGAGCGCGTCCTCGACGAGGTCCTTGCTCTCCTTCACCTCGACCTCGGTGGCGCCGCCGACCTTGATCACCGCAACGCCGCCGGCGAGCTTCGCCAGCCGCTCCTGCAGCTTCTCGCGGTCGTAGTCGGAGGTGGTCTCCTCGATCTGGGCGCGGATCTGGTTGCAGCGCCCGGTGATGTCCCCCTTCTTGCCGGCGCCGCCGACGATGGTGGACTCCTCCTTGGTGATCGAAACCCGCTTCGCGGTGCCGAGCATGTCGACCGTGACGTTCTCGAGCTTGATGCCGAGATCCTCGCTCACCACCTGGCCGCCGGTGAGGATCGCGATGTCCTCCAGCATGGCCTTGCGGCGATCGCCGAAGCCCGGCGCCTTCACCGCTGCGACCTTGAGGCCGCCGCGCAGCTTGTTGACGACCAGCGTCGCCAGCGCCTCGCCCTCGACCTCTTCCGCGATGATGAGCAGCGGCTTGGACGACTGCACCACCGATTCGAGGATCGGGATCATGGCCTGCATGTTGGAGAGCTTCTTCTCATGGAGAAGAATGAACGGGTCCTCCAGCTCGCAGGTCATCTTGTCGGCGTTGGTGATGAAGTAGGGCGACTGGTAGCCGCGGTCGAACTGCATGCCCTCGACGACGTCGAGCTCGGTGTCGAGGCCCTTGGCCTCCTCCACCGTGATCACGCCTTCCTTGCCGACCTTCTGCATCGCCTCTGCGATCATGTCGCCGACGTGCCGCTCGCCGTTGGCGGAGATGGAGCCGACCTGGGCGATCTCCTCGTCGGTCTGCACCCGCTTGGAGCGCTTGCCGATCTCGGTCACCACGGCGCCGACCGCGAGGTCGATGCCGCGCTTGAGGTCCATCGGGTTCATGCCGGCGGCGACCGCCTTGGAGCCCTCGCGCACGATCGACTGGGCCAGCACCGTCGCCGTGGTGGTGCCGTCGCCGGCCTCGTCGTTGGTCTTGCTCGCGACCTCGCGCACCATCTGGGCGCCCATGTTCTCGAACTTGTCGGTGAGCTCGATCTCCTTGGCGACCGTCACACCGTCCTTGGTGATGCGGGGCGCGCCGAACGACTTGTCGAGCACCACGTTGCGGCCCTTGGGGCCGAGGGTCACGCCCACGGCGGCCGCCAGCGTGTCCACGCCCTTGAGCAGGCGGGTCCGCGCATCGGCGGAAAAACGTACTTCCTTCGCTGCCATGATCTGTTTCCTTCCTCGCTCCTAACCCTGAAGCGGCCCGCCTACGCGGCCTTCTTCGACTTCTTGCCGGTCTCGACGATGGCCATGATGTCGGACTCCTTCATGAACAGGAGCTCGTCACCGTCCAGCGTCACTTCGTTGCCGGACCACTTGCCGAACAGCACGCGGTCGCCCGGCTTCACGTCCAGCGGATGCAGCGTCCCGTCGTCGCCCCGGGTTCCGGGTCCCACGGCCACGATCTCGCCTTCCTGCGGCTTCTCCTGGGCCGTGTCGGGGATGATGATGCCGCCGGCGGTCTTGGTGTCCTCGCCGATCCGGCGAACCACGACCCTGTCGTGCAGCGGTCGAAACTTCATTGGTTCCTCCACGTTCGTCTGAAACGTCGTCCGATAGCAGGTGTTAGCACTCGCTAGATGTGAGTGCTAACACCTCTGGCGCAATGAATCAAGCGTCCGATCGCATTTGGAACGCGATATCGCGACGTATGTCCGAGGTGTCCTCCAGCCTTGCGCAGGCGGCCGGGCGGGCGTCAGGATGGCGCCGCAGCAGGGGATGTGGAGTCATGGATCTCGGAATCAAGGGGCGTCGGGCAATCGTCTGTGCCGCGAGCCGCGGCCTCGGCCGCGCGTCAGCGTTCTCGCTGGCGCGAAACGGCGCCGCACTCGTCATCAACGGGCGCGATGAGCAGGTGCTGGAGGAGACGGCGCAGGCGATCCGGGAGGAGACGGGCGTCGGCGTCCAGACCGTCGCCGGCGACATCAGCGACCCGGCGGTTCAGGCCGCGATGATCGAGGCCTGCCCCGAGCCCGACATCCTGGTCAACAACAACGGCGGCCCGCCCCGCCGCGACTTCCGCGAGATCAACCGCGACGCCTTCCTCCAGGGCGTGGTGATGAACATGGCGACGCCTGTGGAGATGATCGGGCGCGTGGTGGACGGCATGGCCGCGCGCGGCTTCGGGCGCATCGTCAACATCACCTCGATCTCGGTGAAGATGCCGGTCCCCGGCCTCGACCTCTCCAGCGGCGCGCGCGCAGGCCTCACCGCCTTCATCGCCGGCGTGGCCTCCGGCGTCGTCGCCCAGAACGTCACGATCAACAACCTGCTGCCCGGCTACTTCGATACCGAGCGTCTGCGCAGCAACATCGCGGCCGGCGCAAAGGCGACGGGGGCCGACCTCGCGGAGTTCACGGCGCAGCAGATGGCGTCGGTTCCGGCCAAGCGCTTCGGCGATGCCGAAGAGTTCGGCGAGGCCTGCGCCTTCCTCTGCAGCGCGCAGGCCGGCTACATCACCGGCCAGAATTTGGTGATCGACGGCGGCCGCTACAGCAGCGTCTGGTAGCGAGAAAAAATGGGGGTTAGTGCGAGTCCGTCTTTAGCGGACGCGCGACAGGCCGTGGGCGCGGCCCGCTCGACAGCACGCAACATCCCTTCGTCTGGCCCTGAAGCCGGCGGCGGGCGACGAAGCTTTCTTGGCCGAACTTGACCGAATTGAGAGTATCTTGCCTTCGGTTATCGGTGCTTTGGAAGGCGCTACTCGTCGCGGCCTTGATACAGGCTGCCCACGCGAGTCCCGCAGTAGGTAATCACCCCGGGCCGATGCCCAAGTTCTGCGCACCTCATGAAGTATCGGCACGCGCCGTAAACATCGCAATACTCTAGGCGTCCGACGAAATAGAGCGATTCCTCTTCAGATACGATAGTTCTCAAACGAGTTTGCGAAAGAACGGGGGTAACGAACCGCCTGCCTACTTCGGTCGGAGCAACATCGGTGAGTGGGTGAAATTCGCGTTCATTCCAATCTAGCGCAAGAGAATCTAAGTACCGGGATTGTCCGGCAGCGCCGACAGAAACGTGGTTCTTGAAACGCACTTGGCGAGCCTCTGTCGTCCCGCCGATTTCAAGCGGACACACAACCCGGATTCCGGTTTGCACGTCGTCAATCTGCTCTAGCTCTACGCGAAATGACATACGCGCTCGCTGTTGATCCCGAAAAATCTGTTCCAGCGTAGACGTGAGCATACTCATCGATTCTACCTGAGCAGTCATGGCATCTCGTTGCTGTCTCATCTCAACTAGAGTTTTCTGAAAGCTCTCGTTGCTGCCCTCAAGCGCCTCGCGGCTTAGTTTCAGCTGGTCATAAACAGCCAACGTTTAAAATATAAGAACACCGACGAGGGCAGCGCTTATGAAAGCTGCCACCAATCCTATAGTCGCGTTTGCAAACCCATATGGGCGGTCGTTCTTGCGATAAGGGCGTTGCTGAGCGGAGCTCGGGCCATGGTAACTTTCGCCAGGATGGCTTGCTTCCTGTTTAAGCCCTGCATCTGGGTTGTCGGCAAGTGCCGTTACGGGCTTGACATCTTTAGTCACGGACGGAGTTTCGTCGGACATAGGTCTTGACCTCCTCGCGAAAATTCGAATTCTCTACTGTTGCTGTTGACCATTATCTACTGCATTTCTTGGAATCTTGCGCCAGCACAGCCACTGCCGATGGTCGTGGCATACATCAATTAGGGCGTCCTCGTGGCTAGGATGGATTTTACTTCACCGATTCCATACCACGACGGAAACCCCCGCGTCGCAGCGATCAATGTGCACTTGGTGCGGACCAGCGAAGAGCCTGTTTACTAAAACGCTTCTTGGCGGATTGCGCGAGGTAGCAGACCGCTCAACGCCCCTGACCATGATTGGAGCGCAGCGCGGTTCAGCCCTTCACCTGCAGCTCGCGAGGCCAATTCGCGAGGGTCTCCGCGCCGGTCTCGGTGATGCGGATGCTCTCGGTGATCTCGAGGCCCCAGTCATCGAACCAGAGCGCGGGCATGAAGTGTATGGTCATGTTGGGTCGCAGCTCGGTGCGGTCGCCGGGTCTCAGGCTGATGGTGCGCTCGCCCCAGTCGGGCGGATAGCTGAGCCCGATGGAGTAGCCGCAGCGACTCTCCTTGGTGAGGCCATGCCGCGCGAGCGAGGCCGTGAACGCGGCGTGGATGTCTTCGCACAGATTCCCCGGTCTCGCGGCGTCGAGCCCCGCTTCGATGGGGAATTATATACGGTCTAGCCCCATTTCCCCTTGACATCACGGGGCTACATCCTATATCCTCCATAAGACACAGGGGGATAGCGACATGGCACAGAAGGCACCCGGCAAGGCCCACCGCGAAGCGATCTCGCTGATTGAGATCATCCGCATGTTCCCGGACGATGCAGCCGCCGAAGCGTGGTTCGTCGAGAGCCGCTGGCCTGACGGCGTCCACTGCCCGGCCTGCGGGTCCGACAACGTGCAGACCGACGTGCCGAGCAAGACGCAGCCCTTCCGCTGCCGTGAGAGAAAGTGCCGGCGCCGCTTCAGCGTCAAGGTCGGAACCGTCATGCAGGCTTCCAACCTCAGCTACCAGACCTGGGCGATCGCCACTTTCCTCGCCTCGACCAACCTCAAGGGCGTGTCGAGCATGAAGCTGCATCGGGATCTGAAGATCACGCAGAAGACCGCTTGGCACCTGGCGCACCGGCTGCGGGAGGCATGGAACAAGGGCGGCAACATCTTCGCCGGCCCCGTAGAGGCTGACGAGACCTACATCGGCGGCAAGGAGAAGAACAAGCACGCCAAGAAGAAGCTGCGGGCCGGGCGCGGCGGCGTCGGCAAGGAGATCGTGGCCGGCGTGAAGGACCGCGAGACCAACCACGTCTCCGCCAAGGTCGTGCCGGACACCACCCGCCTGACGCTCGGCAACTTCGTCAACGAGCATGTCTCGCCCGAGACCATGGTCTACACCGACGAGAGCATCAGCTACTCATGGCTGGAAAACCGCGAGAGCGTCGTCCATTCCCGCGGTGAGTACGTGAGCGGCGATTGCCACATCAACGGCATGGAGAGCTTCTGGGCCATGTTCAAGCGCGGATACCAGGGCACCTACCACAAGATGAGCCCCAAGCATCTTGATCGCTACATCAACGAGTTCTCCGGCAGGCACAATGTCCGCGAGGCCGACACCATCGACCAGATGACCGGGCTGGTGGCGGCCATGGACGGCAAGAACCTGCCCTACGCGGCGCTGATCGCCAACAACGGCAAGAGCTCGGGCGCCAAGCCGACCACGGCCTAGATGTAGGTCGGGCCGTCGCTGCCGGGCTTCCACCCGCGCGAAAGCAGGTAAAGCGCTTGGTCGTAGCTCGTCACCGGCCCCACATCACGCACTTCCTCACGACGCCTAGGCGGCGCTTCCCGGATCACAAGCGGCAGGGGTAACCCCGCCACCATGCCGGCCATGATCGGCAACCGTATCTGCTGCCCGTCGATGGCTGCGAAGATCGCCTCGTACCGACTGCGCACTGCGTCCGCTGCCTGTCGGGCCGCTTCGCCGCACCGCTGTTGATCGGCAGTGAGCCGGTCTGCCGCTTTCACACAAGCGGCCACTATCGCAGCGCGTCGTTCCCCGGAAAGTCCGGGGGGATCGCCAACAGTAGGAAGGCTGGAAAAGAGCGGAATGGCAGCCATCGTGCGTCCTTTCGTGCGGACGCAGGGCGAATTTATTGTCTGCCCGTCGCGCAGGGTGAGCTGAAGTCGGCGCTGGCCATTCCTTTCTCGATGTGGCAGTGTGCCGCTCATGGCGACGCTGCCGATCCCGGATTCGTCCATTGATCTGCGCGCGGTCACGGTGCGTCCGACCTGGGGCGCGCAGGAGCACCGGCGCTGGGACCGGTTGGTGGAGGAGCACCACTACCTGGCGTTCCACGGCGTCATCGGCAAGGGCCTGCGTCATGTCGCTGTACACGGCGAGACCTGGCTCGCGCTGATCGGCTGGCAGCCCGGCGCGTTCAAGCTGGGCGCGCGGGATCGCTGGATCGGGTGGTCGGCGGAGCAGCAGTTCCGACGCCTGCATCTGATCGCCAACAACTCGCGCTTCGTCATCCTGACGCCTGAGCGGGTGCCCAACCTGGCCTCCCGTGTGCTGGGGCTGAGCCTGCGACGGCTGTCTGCGGACATGCAGGCGGCGCATGGATATCCGGCTCTTCTGGCGGAGACGTTCGTGGACGTCTCGCGCTTCGCCGGCACCTGCTACCTCGCAGCCAACTGGCGCTCGCTGGGACTGACCCGCGGCTTTGCCCGCGAGCCCGGAGGGGCGGCGCGCTGGCGTCACCACGGCCAGCCCAAGGAGGTCTTCGTGTTCGACCTGACAGACGGCGCCCCCGAGGCGCTGAGCCAGACCGAGATGCCGCCAAACTGGGCCACCGAGCAGCACACCGAGCCGATGGCCGCGCCCCGGCTGCGCAGCCTGTTCGAGTGCCTCGGCGAGGTGCCCGAGTACCGCCATGCCCGGGGAAAGCGCTATGCGCTCAACACCATTCTGACGCTTGCCGTCGCCGCCCGCCTTGCCGGCTACCGGGGGGTGAACGCATTCGCCCAGTTCGCCGCCCTGCTCTCCCAGGAGCAGCTCAAGGCGGTCGGTGCCTTCTGGAGCCCGTCCAAGCAGTGCTATACCCCGCCCGCGATCACCACCTTCCACAACGTCCTTGCCGCGCTGCCGCCGGAAACCCTGGACAACGCGATCGGCCAGTGGACCGGCCAGCAGAACAGCGCGCAAGCGCCCGTCGCCATGGACGGCAAGGACCTGCGCGGCGCATCCAAGCAGACCGAGGACGGGCGCAGGATGATGGTCGCAGCGGTGGAGCATGACACCGGCGTCGTCCTCGGCCAGGTCGAGGTCGACGCCAAGAGCAACGAAATCCCGGCCGTGCGCGAACTCTCCGGCGGCCTCGACCTCACGGGCCGGATCGTCACCATGGATGCCATGCACGCCCAGCACGAGACCGCGCGGTGCCTCCTTGGGCGCCGTGCCGACTACGTGATCAGTGCCGTCAAGGACAATCAGGAGACCATCCTCGAAGACCTCAAGGCGATCGACTTCAGCGATGCGCCCTCGCACGAAACCGTCGACAAGGGCCATGGCCGCATCGAGCGCCGGCGCTGCGCCGCGGTCGACCTCTCCGCTGCCGAGTGGGACGGCTATGCCAACCTCCACGGGCGGCGCCAGGCGATGTGCATCGAACGAGAGCGCGAGATCATCAAGACCGGCAAGCGCAGCATCGAGGTGACCTACAGCGTTACCTCGCTTGGCCCAGAGCGCGCCGGACCCGAGGAGTTGCTCGAACTGGTGCGCAACCACTGGCACATCGAGAACAGGCTCCACTATGTGCGCGACTTCACCTACGACGAAGATCGCTGCCGGGCGTACGTGCGCCACCTGCCCAGGAATCTGGCCTGCTTGAGCAACGCGGCCATCGCCATCGTGCGCTGCGACGGCCGCTTCCGCTACGTACCGGAGGCCAACCGGCACTACGCCGCCCGTGCCCAGGAGGCCCTCGACGCGGTCATGATCGCGCCCATCGGCTGATACCGCGCCCCCCACTGCCACGCATGCACGTGCCGCAGGGCGGCGCGGCGAAACCGCTCGGCCCGTCCAGGCCGAAAACGCCGCCCGGCGGCTTCGAGCGACCACCGTGACGTCCATCAGGCAGATTCGGGGTTCCCCCGAAACAGCCGCAGCGTGCGTGATCTCACTCATCCCCAGCCCGCAGCGCGACTAAAAATTGTTCCTGCGTGCGGACGCACTTGACAGGTTCACGCGAGGGGGTATTCTCCGCGTGTCATCGTGTTCCTGTCGGGGCGTCCTGGAAGGTTTACCCCGGCTCCGCTACCCGCCGGGCGGGCACCCGGCAAAGAAACAGAGCCGCTGCGAATCTCCGCAGCGGCTCTTGTGTCTCATTAACCTCGGGTGTGGTCAAGCCAACCTTACCACGATAGAAATCTAGCTATGATCTCCTCTATACCAACAGACGCCTTGAGCATGTTTACGGCAAACTCTTTGCATAACTCGTTGCATATGTCTGGATTAGCCAGCAATCCGCTATTGTGAGGTAGCTCCCATGCTGTGCAGCACTGCACGCATTGCTCCTCCACCACTTTAAGATCCTCGATTATCTGATCCATTTTTTCTGGAAAATGTGCCGACGCGGTTGGAGCGCCAAGCGCGATCATCGGCACGATAGCCATAGCAGCGATGAGCTTCTTCATTTCCTCTATCCTCCGCTGTCTGAGTCACCCGCGCCCCAATATCTGTCGCTCAAAGGCACAGGCATGTTGCATTTTCCCCATTGATGCCACTTCGGCCATCATAGCAGCGAGCCTCACTCCCTACCGGGCAGGTGATCGAGCAGTCTGCGCCATGAGTGCCAGTCTCTACCTTGGTCCGTCCGCCCTGCGCTTCGCATGAAGAGCCGCAGTCGTGAGCGCTAGCCATTCCAACTGCGAAGAGAAGCAGTCCGCAGACCGCAAGCGCTAGGATAATCTTCATGACACTCTCTTTCCTTCGTTCAGTTCGGTGCCGTCGGTGAGCTACCGGCGGCCGCGCTCTCCATTCTCTTCAGCGCTTCCCTGATCCACTCAACATCCCTACGCAGCGCGGCAACATCCGTCTGCAATTGGACAATGGCTGCGCTTTGCTGCTCGAGAGTGGCAACCTTCTCCTGTAGCGGCCGGACCTCCTGCGCGACAATGGCGTTTATTGCCCACACGCCCAAACCGGCCAACGCCCCAACTGCGACGATAGCGAGCGTTGCCGCCTGAATGATTGTTCTGAGGGTATCCTGCTGCATGCCCCGCGCCTCCCTGTCCACTATTCCCTATAATGGGCTAACAGAGAGGACATAGCGCGGGCGGAGTGTACGATGCTGCCCAAATACCCTCTAGGAAATGGTTAGGAAAATTAGGGTGATTTTCATAGAACTGTCTTTCAAAGCTGCCCACAGCAGCGCTGTGATCTGAACCACGAAAACTGCCGTCAATTCGCCATCGTGATGTCATTTGACCATCCAAGGTTGTTCGATCTAAGCCAAGAAAATGAAGTTGAAGGTCTTCGATGAGTGCCCCATGCCAAAACCCTTCAACAGCCATATCAGGATAGCCACCATGGTCAAAGTCCCCAATCTCGACCCGATAGTGACTACGATCTAAATCTAGCAACAGGTGAACGTCACCACGAATGGCCAAAATAGGATTGCTTGAGTGCTCCGTTCCGGCGTAAGGATCTCCACCCGTCGCAATCCCAAGCGCTATTCCATGCCAAGACGCTTTTCCCGTCCCTTGCGGCCACGTTGTGGGCAAGTGTCCGGATACTTCATAGCCAATGTCCCCGAAATTATAAAAACACCCATGTTCAGTGTAAAAAGCGTACGAACACTCCTCCATCTCCTCAGCAAATCTTATCGTTGCGACCGGATACGGGATATCCATTTCCTCGTTTAGTGAGCGGAGGCCTATCTCTATTCCCCAATGGTCATATCGCTCATAGGCAGACGAACGTGGTCCACCAAATGCGCGCACTACGAAGTTGGCGGGTTGGGGGTCGTACCTTGGAAACGAGCCATCGCCCGCCTCGTGATCTTGGGTAGGCTGTTCCGGCTCGACCTGCGGCGGCTCACTGCTTCCTCCGCCACCACCGCAGGCGGAAAGCGCAAGCGCGCAACCAGCAACCGCCGCGATCATCGTCTTCATGGATGGTCTGGTGGTCATGGCGGCCTCCCTTCTGACGGAGGCCGATTGACGCTGCGCTGGGCAGGTTCTACCTTGCGCCCAGCGCGCTTCCCCATCGGCCTCGAAACCTTGTGGGGAGCTTCGAGGCGGACCCGGCAAGGTTCGCCTCGAAGTGTGTCAGAGGCAGCCTATCAGCACGCCGGGGGGCCGGCAAGCGCGTTACTCGGGCCGGTTCTTCCAGGTGATGTCGACGGGCTGGACGATGGCGCGGGCCAGTTCCTCGGGCGTAGCGTCGATCTGCACCGGCTCCTCAAGCTCCTCCTTGCTCGGCTGGTAGGAGGAGCGGACGAGGGATATGGGGATGGGGCGCTCGGCGTCCATGGACGGTCTCCCTTGCGTCTACCGCCCGAAGCCTAGCGCGGGCCGCGCCGAGGCGTCAATGAGATTTGGGGCTAGACCGTATATAATCCCCCTTCGATGGCCTCCAGCAGCGCGCCTTCCGCGTTGCGCTCGCGCGCCGCCGGCTTGCCCAAGAACACCGTGCGGCAGAGCGGGCAGTGGTAGCGCCTGTAGACGCCGGCGATCTCGAAGAACGTCGCCTCGCCTGCGCGCATCGGCTTGTCGTCCCAGGTGAGATGCGCCGCCGACGCATCGATGCCGGTCGGCACCATCGGCACGATGGCCGGGTAATCTCCGCCCGCGCCTTCCACGCCGGTGATCGCCGCGTGAAAAATCTCCGCCACCAGGTCGTTCTTGCGCATGCCGGGCTCGATCGCCTCCAGGATGCGCGCGTGCATCTTCTCCACGATGCGGGCCGCGTTCCTCATGAAGGCGATCTCGGCCTCGGACTTCACGATCCGTTGCCAGTTCACCAGGCCCGTCGCATCGAGCAGCGTCGCATCGCGCAGATGCGTCTCCAGCGAGCGGTACGCGGCGGCGCTGAAGTAGTAGTTGTCCATCTCGACGCCGATCCGCGCGCTGCCCCAGCCGCGGCCTCCGATGACCTCGCTCAGGTAGTCCATCGGGTGGCGCTCGGTGGACATCACGTAGTGGTCCCCGTAGGCCACGATGTCGTCCGGCCCCATGAACACGGTGCGCTTCGCCCCGTTGGCGTCCATCCCGCGCCCGAACCACACCGGGTCGCCGTCGAGCGCGAGCAGCACGCACTGGTGCACATAGAAGGACCAGCCGTCGTAGCCGGTCAGCCACGCCATGTTCGAGGGGTCGGAGACGACGAGCAGGTCGAGCCCCCTCTCGTCCATCGCGCGGCGGGTCTTCGCGATCCGGGCCGAATATTCCGCGCGCGAGAAGGGGAGATCGACCGGCGGGGGCGCGCCGGTCTCGCCGGCGGTGGACGATGTGCTGCTCAAGGTTCAACCCCTCCCAGAATGTCGTGTCGTCACTTGATGAACCCGAGGCTCTCCAGCTTGACGAAGACGCGGCGGGCCGCGAGATCGGGCCGAATGTCCACGGTATCGATCTCGACGTCGGGCTCTGCGGGCGGCTCGTAAGGGTCGTCGATGCCGGTGAATCCTTCGATCAGGCCGGCCCTCGCCCTGGCATAAAGGCCCTTGCGGTCGCGCGCCTCGCAGGTCTCCAGCGGCGTGGAGACGTAGACCTCGACAAATCCCCCGACCGCCTCGGCGGTCTCGCGCAGCTCGCGCCGGGTGGCGGCGTAGGGCGCGATGGGCGCGCATATCGCGATTCCACCGTTTCGCGCGATCTCCGCCGCGACGAACCCGATGCGGCGCAGGTTGATCTCCCGGTGCTCGCGGGAGAAGCCGAGCTCGCTGGAGAGCTGCTTGCGCACGATGTCTCCGTCCAGCAGCGTGACCTGCCGCTCGCCGTTCTCGCGCAACATGGCGACGAGCGCGTGCGCGAGCGTGGACTTGCCGGCGCCGGAGAGCCCGGTGAACAGCACCACGAAGCCCTGCCGGTGGCGCGGCGGGTAGGCGCGGCGCAGCGCGGCCGCGACCTCTGGAAAGGTGAACCAGTCCGGGATATCGAGCCCGAGCGCGAGGCGGCGCCGGAGCTCGGACCCGCTTAGCGCAAGCACCCGGTCCTCCTTCGAGACCTTATCGGCTTTAAGATACCGGGCCCGGTTCTCGACGTAGACGACTTCCTGCAACGGGACCATGGCGATACCGAGCTCGGCTTCGTGCTCGGCCATCAGCGCCTGCGCGTCGCAGGGGCCGTAGAAGAGCCGGCCGTCGCGGCCCGCGTCAGGCGCGGCATGGTCGCGGCCGACGATGAAGTGCGTGGCCCCGTGGTTCTTGCCGACGATCGCGTGCCAGACCGCCTCGCGCGGACCCGCCATGCGCAGCGCGAGATTGAGCAGGCTCAATGTCGTGGTCCGGTCGGGAAACTGCGGGAGAACCCGCTCGTAGCAGCGCACCCGCGTGTAGCGGTCGACCTCCCCCGGCGCGGTCTCGCCCACCACGGGATGGAGCAGAAGCTTCGCGTCGCAGGCGCGCGCGGCCTGCATCGTGAGCGCGACCTCGGCACGGTGCAGCGGCTCGCGGGTCTGGAAGGCGGCCACACGCCGCCAGCCGAGCTCGTGGAAGTGCGCCCGCAGTTCAGCAGGAGAATTCCGCAGCGCCCGGTGATCGTAGTGCAGGATCGGCTCGAGCCCGAAGACGCGGCCGCTCACGTAGACCGGATGGGTCCGATGAAGCAGGTGGGAGACCCCAGGGTGGCTGTCGTCGCTGGTGGCGTAGACGGCGCGCGCCTCCTCGTCCTTCTCGGGCCGCCATGTCTCGCCCACCTCCATGAGTGCGGCAAGCAAGCCTTCGCCGTCGCGAAGCGCGATCATCTCCCCGGGCTCCAGGCTCGCCGCGAAGTCCGCGCTCACGTCGAGCGTGACCGGAACCGGCCAGAGCAGGCCCGAAGGGAGCCGCATGTCGCGCAGCACTCCCTCGTATTCGGCGGGGCTCATGAACCCTTCGAGGGGCGAGAAGGCTCCGTTCAGCAACAGCTCGACATCGCACAGCTGGCGCGCGCTGAGGTCCCAGCTCTTCGCGTCCCTGGAGCGGCGGAGCGCCTCGTCGCGCGCGGCGCCTTCGAGGTACCCGATCCTGAGCTTGCCGCCGTGCGGAGTCTTGAGCACGCCCACCCTCGTATCCTGCCTCGGATCTTGCGCCGCGCGCCGTCCCTGCCCGGGGGCGCGGATTCCAGCGCGCATTCATATCGCTTAACGTCCCGCCCTTCCTTCTTTAATGGAGCATCTGCCGCCGACGCCAGCCAGTCTGCGTTCGTCTTGACAGCGGGCGCTTCGGGGTGCGAGCGTTGCGGCGGCAAGAAAGGTAAGCCGTCCCGATTGACTGGCAGGGAGTCACGACGGAGGCAGGGGGCACCGAAGGCTGTCGGACTCGGCGATGTGTCGATCAGCAAACAGGTCGTTGCCACGCCTAATGGCAACGGTTTCGACCTCCCCACGATGCACGTGACTCACCGTCGAATACGAGGGAAGCGGGGCGGATAGCGACGTCCGAGGCCGCTCGGCCGCGTGCTTGGCGGGATCGGATCGGCGGAGACCCATCAGACGCACCTGGAATAGGCGATGGCACAGGAAACGACAGAGCCCCAAGGTAGACCCGGCCGTCCCAAATGGATGGGCTACGCGCAGCTGATCCTGATATTGGCCGCCATCGGAGTCGCTCTCTACTTCGCACAGGCGCCGAGCCGCGTGGAGCGCGACGCCATTTCCGACATGGCGCTCGACCAGACCAAGCCAACCGTCGCCGTGATTCAGCCGGCGCCGACCGAACAGGCGCTGAGGGTCGACCTCACAGGGGGGGTCACCCTGCACGGGAACGTGAGAATCTCCTCCGAAGTCGGCGGGCGCGTGGTCTGGGTCTCGCCCAATTTCAGAAACGGCGGGTCGATCGCCGCGAACGAGACCATCGTCAGGATCGACCCGGCCGAATACGAGCTCGAGCTCGAAGTCGCCGCCGCGCGGGTCGCAAAGGCAGGCGCCCGGCTTCAGATCGAAAGGGCCGAGGCGGAGGAGGCCGCGGCCTCCTTCGCACGCGAGAACCCCGGAGCCGACATTCCCGAGTGGGTTCACCGCCAGCCGCACATAGCGAAGGCGGAAGCCGCGCTCATGAAGGCGCAAGCCAGGATGAAGCTGGCTCAGCTCTGGCTCGACCGGACCGAGATCTCCCTTCCTCACGACGTTCGGGTCGCAGCGGCGGACATCGACGTCGGCCAGTTCGTGGGCCCCGCCGAGCTGGTCGGCCGCGCCTCGTCATTCGGCTCCGTCTACCGGACCGACGCGCTCCAGGTCAGAGCGCCGATCGAGCAGGACAGCTTGGCCTATCTCGCGCCGGCCATCGGTCGCTCCGCCACAATTCGGACTGCGTCAGGACTTTACGACGCCGTGGTGGAGCGCACGTCCGCGATCATCGGCCCCAAGTCTCGTCTCGCGAGGGTCTTCCTGAAATTCGCGGAGGCTCACCCGGCCGAGACGCTGCCGCTCCCCGGCTCGTTCGTGGAGGTTTCGATCGCTGGGCCCGTGCACGACAACGTGCTCGTCCTGCCCGAATCGGCGATGCAGGACCGGGGCAGCGTCTGGATCGTCGAAGGCGGCGCGCTGAAGGCCGTCATGCCCCGCACACTGGGACACGCCGACGGCGGCGTGGTGGTGGAGGCGTTCGACGTGGGCGACGGCATCGTCGTTGGCTCCATGCCGGGAGCGCGAGAGGGATTGGCCGTCGAGGTCAGCGCCGCGCAGGCGTCGGAATAGCGGAGCCGGGCCATGAGCATGACCGACGCCGGCAGCACCAACGCCGGGCCCGCGGCGCAGCCGAGCCCGACCGGCCTCGCGTCGGGGCTGATCGCCTACTTCGCCGGCAATCGGGTTGCCGCCAACCTGCTGATGATTCTTCTGATCGTCGGCGGCGTGCTTTCGGGGCTCCAGCTCATCGTCCAGTACTATCCGGATATCGAAGCGCGGCGCGCCGCCGTTTCGGTGCTGTATCCGGGCGCCTCGCCCCAGGAGGTCGAGGAGGACATCAACCGCCGCATCGAAGAAGCCGTCGTCGGGCTGCCGGGCGTCGAGCGCGTGGTGTCGACCGCAAGCCAGGGCATCGGCAAGGTCACGGCGGAGATGGCGACCTTCGCGGATACCGACGCCGTGTTCAACGACATTCAGAGCGCCATCGACAGCATCGAGAACTTCCCGCCGGTCAGGGCGGAACAGCCGGACGTGGAGCTTCTCAAGGTCACCCACGAAGTCATGACGCTGGCGGTCGTCTCGTCCAGTCTGTCCGAGGACGGTCTGCGCCTCGCGGCGGAAGACCTGCGCGACAGCGTGCTGGCGCTGCCGTCCGTCTCTCAGGTGGGCCTGAAAGGCACCCGGGACCGCGAGATCACGATCGAGTTGAGCGAGGAAGAGCTGCGCCGCCACAGCCTTACCATCGGCGAAGTCTCCAGAAAGGTGAGGCGGGCGTCCCTCAACCTCACCATGGGCGAGATACGCACGGGCACCGGCAGCGTGATTCTGCAAACCGTCGCCAAGAGGAGCGTCGGCCAGGATTTCGAGGACATTCCGCTCATCACGCAGACCAACGGCACGATCGTGACGCTGGGCGACATCGCCACGATTCGGGACGGGTTCGTCGACGAGGACGTGGTTACCGAGGTCAACGGCCATCCGGCGGTGTTCGTTCGCGTCGATGCGACCGAGGAGCAGTCCGTCGTCGAGATGGCCGACGACATCAGGAATCTGCTCACGGTCTACAGCCCGCCCGAAGGCGTGAGCGTCAGCATCTGGAACGACAATGCCAGCCCCATATTCGACCGGCTGCTGGAGATCGTGAAGAACGGAGCGATCGGCACGATCCTGGTGTTAATCAGCCTCGTTCTCGTCTTCGAGCTCCGCATCGCGTTGTGGATGACCGTCGGCATCCCCTTGTCCTTCGTGGGCTCGCTGCTCTTCTTCGACGCTGCGGACCTCACGCTCAATCTCGGCACCATCTTCGGCTTCTTCCTCCTGGTCGGCATCGTCGTCGACGATTCCGTCGTGGTCGGAGAAAGCATCGCGTCGGAGCGCGAGAAGGGGAAGAATGCGCTCGACGCGGCGATCTCCGGCGCGCGGGCCATGGTGGGGCCGCTCACCATCGGCGCCATCACGACGATTCTGGCCTTCCTGCCGTTCCTCTTCATCACATCGCCCGCGTTCCAGATCGTGAACGTGTTCCCGTATGTCGCGATCTTCGTCCTGCTCGTCTCGCTCGTCGCGGCGTTCTTCATCCTTCCGGGGCATCTCTCCCATGGGAGGCGCTGGAGCCTCTCGCCGCTGAGCGATGTGCAGAGCCAGGTCGGCGGATGGCTGGACGAGCTGCGCGACCGGGTCGTGGCGCCTGCGGCCTCATGGGCCGTGCGCAACGTCTGGCTGTCGATCGTCGGCGGGCTCCTCGTCCTGGTCGCCGCGATTCTGCTCCTCGGCTCCGATACCGTTCGGATCGTCCTCTTCGACGAGAACCTGAGCAGCACCGACAATGTGCAGGCGGACATCTATCTGCCGGTGGGCGCGCCGTTCGACGAGACGCTGGCCGTCGCCGATCGCTTCGTCGAGGCGGCCCATAGCCTCAACGACCGGCTGGAGGGCACCCCCGTCGACGCGGTGAGCATGATCGTCGGCAACATCGAGACGGCGCGGAAAGTCGCGGAGAGGCTGAACAGCAGCCATCTCGCCTCAGTGCGTCTGCATCTCAGCGACCAGGCCGACCGCAGCGCGAGCCCGGCCCAAATCGAGCGCGCGTGGCGCGAGGCCATCGGTTCCGTGACGAACCTGGAGAAGGCCGAATTCCGCTCCAGGCGCATCGAGGTGAGGCCGAGCGTTTCCTATTCGCTCAAGCACGACGACACGGAGACGTTGAAGAGCGCTGCCGCCGAGCTGAGGGCGGGGATGGCGACCGTGCCGGGCATCTACGGCATCCATGACGACCTGGCGCCGGGCAAGCGCCACTTCGAAATCGAGCTGACTCCGGCAGGGAAGGCCGCAGGGCTGACTCCGGCACTCATCGGCGCGCAGCTTCGCTCCAGCTTCCACGGCGCGGATGTCCAGCGCATTCAGCGGGGCCGCGAGGAAATCAACGTGGTGGTCAGGTATCCGGCCGAGCGGCGGCGCAGCCTGAGCGAGCTGGCCAGCGAGCGGATCCAACGGCCGGGCGGCGGCGAACTGCCGCTCTCGCTGGTGGCGAACATTACCGAGAAGCGCGAGTCGGCGACGCTGACGCGGATCGACGGCAAGCGGGCTGCGCGCGTCAATGGGCGGGCGGACACTGCGGTGATCACGCCGATTCAGGCGCGCCGAGAGGTTCGCAACCAGATCATTCCCGACCTTCTGGAGGCGTATCCCGGCCTCACCGTCGAGGTCGAAGCCGGTGCGCGGGACGAAGGCGACATGCTCGAGACGCTGGCGGTTCTCGTCCCCATCGTCCTGATCGCGATCTACGCCCTCATCGCGGCGTTCCTGCGCAGCTACTGGAAGCCGGTGATCGCGGTTGTTGGCATCCCCATCGCCTTCGCAGGCGCGATCGTGAGCCACTGGATACTCGGTTGGGATCTGACCACCATGTCGATCTTCGGCATGATCGCCGTCGGCGGCGTGGTCGTGAACGACGCCCTCGTGCTGCTGGACCGCTACAACAGGATCCGGCAGGACAATGCGATGATTCCCGCCATCGCTGCCGCGGCCGCGGCGACTCGACAACGATTCCGGCCGGTGTTCCTGACCACCCTCACCACGCTGCTGGGGCTCTCGCCCCTGCTCTATGAGCGCGGAGACGAGCTGATCGGGTTCGTGCCCTTCGTCGTCAGCATGCTGGGCGGCCTTACGTTCTCCACCCTCTCGATCCTGTTCGTGTTGCCGGCGTTGGTGATGATCGTCGAAGGCCGACGGGAGTAGTCGGCTACGACAAGTCGATCCCGCGCGCTGCGACAAAGTCCCGGTAGGGCGCGAAGGCCTCGTTCACGGCCTCCGGGGTGAGGCCGTAGTCCTCCAGCCTGTACTCGTGCCGCGGCTCCTGCCGCCGTTGCTCCTCCTGGAGCGTGAGCCACTCCTGCATGGCGTCTGCGGCGGCTGGATCAAGTGGCCAGCCGAGGCGTGCGTAGGTGTCGTTCACGACCGCCATCGGATCGTCGACCAGGTCGACGTAGCGAACGTCGACCCAGCGCTCTTCGAGCGCGGAATTCGAGGCGCGGATTTGCATCGCGCCGTTGAGCATGCTGCTCATGAACGCCAGCTGCTCGGCCCCGGTCTCGTGCGGCGGCCGCGGCTCGGTGGCAATACCGCGAAGCCGCTCCGCCAGGCTGTTCCAGGACGCCATGAACTGCACAGGCTCGCGATGGGTCTGGATGAGGACTGCATCCGGATAGGTCTCCAGCAGCGCCTCCAGTTCCTTGAGGTGGAAGGGCGCCTTGAGCAGCCAGTGTCGCTCGCCTTCCGGCTCTTTCTGGCGGCGCTGCCAGGTGAAGTTTTGCATGACGCGCCGGTGATGCGCGTAGACCTCGCGGGACCCCGCTGCCGCCAACCAGCGCGCATACGCCGGCACGTAGTGCGCGATGGCGAACGCCCAAGTCCTGAAGGCGAGCCAAAGGAGCATAAAGTCCTCCTCCGGCTCCCTCATATCGACGCGGTGCAGCCCGGCGAGCATGTCGACAACCTTGGTCGCGCTCAACACCTCTTCTGCGTAGACCCGGCGGGGATCCTGGGCCGTCCAAGCGACGGTGCCGTATTCGCCCGTGGAAAGGACCGGCTCGGTCAGTTCGTAGCGCCGCAATGCCCAGAATTGCGGATCGCGCGACAGGAGGCGATGCAGAAATGTCGTGCCGGTTCGGTTGATGCCGACGATAAAGACGGGCCGCTTGATCGTCTGGCACTCGATTTCGGGGTGCTGTTTACGCTCCCAGGCGAGCGCCGCGTTGTTGCGCAGGGCGCGGGTCAACCCGTAAATGACGTGACTGACCCTCGTTTCCCGCAGTCCGGACTCCGGCGATTTCAGCGCTTCGATCAGTTGCGCGAGCCCTTCCAGCATCCACGCGGGATAGGTCCGCTCGAAGGAAATTCCGGAGCGTTCGGCGTAACGCTCAGCCTGCGATATGAGACCGCCCAAGTCGAGGCGGGCTTGCGGCACGGAGTGGGGCCATTCTTCCTGATTTTGCTTGATCCATTCGTATGAGTGCGCGTGCCGGATGACCAGCGCCGGCCACTTGATCGGCAGCGGGCAGTCTTGCCGAATGGCGCGGTCGCTAATCGGCAACGTGCCGCCCGCCTTGTCCTCGCTGAACCAATAGGGCGCGAAATGGTCGAGCAAGACCCACTGCCCGTGCAGCGGAGATTCCTCGCCGAGGGCCTGGCACGAACGCTTGAAGGACAGATACGAGACTTCCCGCCAATAGAACCCGAAGTCCGCCAATTCAAGATCATCATGCCGCGGCTTTGGGTCACAGCAGTGATAGACGGTGAAGCGCCTGTCGGGGTTCAGCGAAATCGCCGTACATACTTCGCTGACCGTATCCACCGGCTCGGCCTGCCTTTGTAAGGTAAATCCCGGCGGCGTCTTCTCAAGTTGAGTGGCTGCTGCGAACAAGCGGGACGGAAAGTCGTTTACCTGTGTAAACCCTGAGCTGGGTAATCCTATCAGCGGCAGGCGGAATATCGCGCTCGGCACGCCGGCAGCCCTCGCGAACAGCACGCCTTGCTCCGCCACCAGTTTGCTCCACGGATACCCGACGGCGCCGAGCGGAAAGACAATCTTCATGTCGTTGACGTCGGGCGACATCTGATCGTCGATATGGCTTCGACGGTACTCCCGCGCAAAGTTGCAAAAATATGCGGGAAAAACGCCCATGGTGGAGACGTAAAACAGGTGCTTTAGGCGGGTCCGCAAGCACAGCTCGAGCACCGAGCGAAGACCGAGTGCGTTGGCCTCGCGCAAGTCGGCATAGGACAAGACGAGGCCCACGTTGGCGGCCAAGTGATAGACCGCGTCGATCCGCTTACACAAGTCGTCGAACTCGATTTCGCCGAGTCCGAAGCGTTCCTGGCAACTGTCGCCCATCACCACTCTGATACGTGGCGCGAACGCCTCCTCCCAGACTTCCGCCTGCTCCAGGGCGTCGCGTAAGCGCGCGAAACCATGCTCGGCGCTCTCGGCACGGACCAGGCAGTGCACGATCAGCCGCTCGTTCTGCCGCAGGAGCTCGCGCAGGAAGAAACGCCCCACGAAGCCGGTTGCCCCGGTCAGCAAGACCTCTAGAAAATCGTTTGGCGCGACAGCCTCGGCCGGCGTCTCGCGCGCGAGCGTCTCATGAACAACGCGCCGCAGCGCGTCCACGTCTTCACGGCATTGGGGCGGCAATTCGCCGATAAGTGGGGGCACGGCTCGATCGGCGATAACTGGTGCGTTCATCGTGTCGTCCCAGGCTCTTTCATGTACCGCAACGGAGGCCGCTCCCCAGCCGCCGGAATGTGCTACTCGGCGGCCAGGGCTCTCGCGGCGCCCTTTCCGGAACAGGGCGCCGGCGGGAAGTGGTCTTCGGGCGGACTGGCGAACACCGAGGGCTTGCGGCGAACCTTGCGCTGCGCTGCGCGGGGCGCGTCGTCGATGTCGCCGCCCTCCGTCTCGGCGTCCGCCTCCTCCTCGCTCGTCGTGCCGAAGACGATGGCGTGCGCCAGCGACTGGCACGAGGCGGTGGTCATCAGCTCGAGCGCGCTCGCCTGGAAGTTGAATTCGCTCTGAATGAACGCCCCCAGCTCGGCAACCGAGATGGAGTTGAGGCCGAAGCTGGAGAGGGGCTCCTCCAGACCGCCCTCGTCGTGGCCGCAGAGCTCGGCGACCTTGGCGGCGATCTGCGCCATGACGCCGTCCACCGTCAGCTGCTCGTCGGAGCCGACCGCGAACGCATCCTGGTTGCTCATCAGGCGGCCGGACCGCATGTAGTCGGCGGAATCGACGCTCCAGAGCACGCGCTTGAAGAGCGCGGTGATCAGGTGATCGCTCTCTCCCATCGTGCGGAGCGCATAGTCGAGGTTGGCGATGGCGCAGTAGCTGCTCACCGGGGGTATGCCGGCGGCCTTCATCAATCGCAGCAGGCCGAGGTTGCGTGCGGCCATGCCCGCATCGGAGACCGCCGCCAGGTCGTAGGACAAGGCCGGCAGCCCTTGCCGGCGGCGGCAGGCGGCGAGGCCGTCCAGGTAGGCGTTGGCGGCGCCGTAGTTGATCTGCCCCGGATTGCCGAACGCCGCAGACAGCGACGACACCATCACGAAGTGATCGAGCGCGATGCCTTCGGTGGCGCGGTGGAGATAGAGCGCGCCGTGGGCCTTGGGCGCGAAGACCCGGGCGATGGACTCCGCCGTCAGGTCCGCCAGCAGGCAGTCGTCCAGCGCGCCGGCGAGGTGGAACACGCCCTTGAGCGGCTTCTTCACGTTGCCGACGCAGCGTCGCACGTCGGCCTCGATCGCAACGTCGCCCTGGACCAGGTCGATCTCGACTCCTTCGCCCACATCCGTGAGAGTCGTGGACTGGCGCAGCCAATGCTCGTTGCGGCGGCGCTCGGGGTCGCGATCCATGAGGGTGAGGTGGCGCGCGCCGGCGGTGACCAGGTAGGGCAAGAGCCGCTGGCCGAAGCCGCCGAGGCCGCCGGTCACGAGATAGGTCCCCTCCGGGTCCAGCAACGGCCGCCGGTCGTCGATGGGGAAGTCCGGAGCGGCGGACGCGGGCGGCGCCTTCAGCACCAGCTTCCCCTGGTGCTGGCCGCTGGTCATCAGGCGGAGCGCCTTCGCGTAGTCGCCGTAGGAGAAGACGGTGACCGGCAACGGCGGCACCACGCCGCGGTCGAGCAGGTCGAGGCAGGCTTGGGAGAGCTCGCGCGAGAGCAGCGGATCGTCCACCATAAGGCGGTCGAGGTCGATGGCCGCAAAGCGCAGGTTCTTGCGGAAGACGCGGAGGCCGAGGGCGCTGTCGGCGTAGATGTCGACCTTGCCGATCTCGCAATGCCAGCCGCCTGCTCTCAGCGCCTGCAGGCAGAGCGCGACGTGGCGGCCGGCGAGCGAGTTCAGCACGACATCGACGCCCTGGCCGCCGGTCGCCTTCATCAGCCCGTCGTACCAGTCCTCGCTGTGGGAATCGAAGGCCGCCCGGACGCCGAGCGCACGCAGCCGGTCGCGTTTGTCCTCGCTTCCCGCCGTGGCGTAGATCTCGGCGCCTACGTTGTTCGCGAGCGCGATGGCGGCCTGCCCGATCCCGCCCATGGCCGAGTGGATGAGGACGCGTTGGCCCTTGCGCAGCCTGGCCAGGTGAATCAGCGAGTAGTACGCGGTGACGTAGACCGAGAGCGCCGATGCGGCCTCTTCCATGCTGAGGCCCGCGGGCTTGGGGAACACGCGGTGCTGGCCCACAACCGTGCGGTTGGCGATGCAGCCGCCGTCGACGAAGACCACCTCGTCGCCGGGCTCCAGCCCTTCCACCGCCATGCCGGCGCGGCGCACCACGCCGCTCGCCTCCATGCCGACCTCGCGGCCGAGCGCCGAGCGCTCGTAGGCCAGCGCCGGCAGCAGCCCGAGCGTCACCATGACGTCGCGGAAGTTGAGCGCGGACGCGGCGACGTCGATCTCCACGTGGTGCGGCCCCAGCGGCGGCGGATCGTAGGTCTTCATCCGCAAGCCGGCGATTTGTCCCGCATTGTCCAGGAAAAGCCGATAGGTCGGGTCTTCGCCGGCGGGGACGCGCGGGTATTGGTCGCGATTGCTCACGACGCGCGGCACCCACAGCCGGCCCTCGCGCACCGCAAGCTCGCGCTCGCGCAGGTCGTGCCGCGCGAGCCACGCCAGCGCCTCGAGATCGTCGGAGCCGCCCAGATCGACGAGGCAGAAATCGAGCTGAGCCTCCTCGCCGATCTCCATCGCCATGGTGCGCACCGCACCCCAGAGAGCGCTGCCGCGTGCATCCTCCGCCTCGAACACCGCCTTGCGGGTCGCCACGGTGATGCGGCATTGGCAGCTGGCCTGGTCGATCCTGTAGGGCACCAGCGACCGAATCAGGGCGACGAATTGAGCGACCGCCCGCTCGCCCGTGGGGTCCTCCGGATCCCAGTCGCAGAACAAGTCGATCGCCTGCACGTCCGCCGCCTGCGGCCACGTCTCGACCTCGAAGATGTCGCCTGACGCGAGGCCGTCAAAGGGGATCGGATGGACCGCAGTATCGTCGAGCAAGGATGCCCAGGCGCCCGCCAGGCTGTCGGGCGCACCCATCGCCCAGCGCGGGGCCGGCAGCGCCGCCTCGTCTTCGTCGTTCGTGCACTGCGGCGGCGCCTGCAGCAGCGTCGCGCGGCGGCCTGCACGCAGCGTGGTCCAGCCTGCGCCGGGCTCGACGGCAGCGCCATCCTCGTGGGCAACCAGCGCCAATCCGCCCGCGACCGCCACCTCCTGCCAGAACCGCCAGTCCTCGGGCGCAAACCCATCCTCATCCTGGTGGAGGAACAGGACTTCCGCCGCACCGGAGCGCAGCAGGCCGGTATCGAGCGCGGACGCCTGCCGTGCCGCCGGATCGAGGCAGTCGAAGCGCAGCGCGGCGTCTTGCGCGTGGAAGGCCTCGAAGCAAGTCCGCGCGCCCTCCTCGTCGTCGGCGACGAGCCAGTATTCGCTCTGCATCTCCTCCCGCGCGAGATGGTCGACGCACGTTTGAAGCACCGTCTGCTCCGGCTCCCTGGACCCGGCGAACTCCAACGCATGGCAGACGCGCCCGTCGCCATCCTCCGCCCGCTCCAGGGCGGCGAGCAGGGCGGACGGCTCGATCTCGCCGTCGGGCAGCCGCTCCGCAATCGCGCGGCCGTCGGAGACGAACTTCGGCTGCCAGGCGATGCAGTGCTTGCTCTGCGGCAGTTCGACCCGGCGCGGGTTCGAGATGAAGGAGATGTACTTTTCGATGTGAAGGATGAGGTCCCCAGTTGCACCGTCGTAACAGCTCAAGCTGCCGGAAACCCACTCGCCTGTCGGCACCGTGTATTGGCCCTTGTCGTCGACCTCGTAGCGAATTCCGCCGGGATAGGTGACGCGGCAGGTCATCCGCGGCACCGTGGGCGGGCGCAGGAACGTCACGTTCTCGGCCCGGAGCGGAATGGCGAAGAGGTCGGCGCCGAGCATCAGGTCGTAAAGATACGACTGCAGCCCACCGTCGAGCAGAGCCGGGAATACGACGTATCCTTCCTCCTGGCCACCCCGCCACAGCGCTTCGTCCACCTCGACATCGAACAGGAGGTGGTCGGTGGCGACATCGCGCCTCAGCCGCCGCATATTTCGGAAGTGGGGTCCGTACTGGAATGTCTCGCCGAGAACTGTCTCGAAGCGCTCGTAGAGCTCGTCGTCCGCCGCATAGGCCAGGGGCTCGTAGCGCGAGGCGTCGATCTCCGAGACGTGTCCGGGCACGTCCGGCATACGGTCGGGACCGATGCGCCGCACCTGCCCGCGGCCGTGCAGCTCGCACTTCGCGTCGATCTCGTAAGGCTGGGTCGAGAACGTGAGGGTGTATTCGTCCGTCGAATTCGGGACCGGTTGCAGGGCCGTCTGCAATCTCACCGGCGTCCTCGGTATCGGGCACGGCTGAAGGAACTCGAGCATCTCGATATGAACGGGCGTGCCCTCCAGTGCCTGTAGTACGAGTTCGATATAGCCTGCGGCCGGCATGATCGACGCGTGATGGACGCGGTGTTCCGCCAGCCACGGAAAGGCCGCTTCGGAGAGTCGCGCTTCGAACAGCGGATGGTCGCACGGCACCCGGTGGCCCACCAGGGGCCCGTGCGAGTACTCGCTCCGCTTCTGCAGGAACTCGTCGTCCAGCGTGTTGTCGACGCTCGTCTGCTCTTCGCGCGGATGCCCCGGCAGCAGATGGACGATGGGGTCCGGGCGCGGATACTGCGCCGCGAAGTCCAAGGACACGCCCGCCTTGAAGAGGTTGCCCAGCGCCTCGTGAAAGCCGAGGCACGTATCGGTGTCCCGCATCAGGGTCGGGATGGAGACGGGCGGCGACACAGCGTCTTCCACGCATTGCGCGACGATGGGCTGCAGGGCCGAGTGGGGCGCGAGCTCCAGCACCACGTCGGGCCGGTGATCGCGCTTGACGGTCTCCATCGCTGCGGCGAAGCGGACCGGCTGGCGGATGTTGGACCACCAATAGGCGCTGTCCAGCCGCGCCGTCTCGGCGCCCGTTACCGACGAGATGAAGGGCACGTCGGCGTCGAAGGAGAGGTCGTCGAGGAAGGAGAGCGCGTCGAACGCATCGTCCCCGATGGCTTCCATCGCCCGGGAGTGGAAGGCGATGTTGCCCGGGATCAGCCGGTTCTGGAGGCTGCGCCGATCCAGCTCCGCCATCACCGGCCGCAGGTCGTCCTCACAACCACAGATCACGGTGTTGGCCGGCGCGTTCTCGCAGGCAATCTCGACCCGGACGGGCCGGTCGCCGTCCAGGCGGAAGGGGATGTCCAGGCCGTCCAGCAGCTCCTCCACGCCCGGCCGGTCGAGGCCGATCGCCAGCATGCGGCCAGAGCCGGCCACGCGCTGCTGCAGGGTGGCCCGGTGGTAGACCAGGCGCGTCGCATCGGCGAGCGAGAGGGCTCCACACGCGAACGCCGCGGCCACCTCGCCGGAGCTGTGGCCAACCACGCAGTCGGGATAGACGCCCCAGGTCTTGAACAGCTCCACCAGCGCGCACTGGATCATGAAGATGGCGGGCTGGGCGAGCTGAACTTCGTCGAGCTCATCCTGGGGCGCCGTGAAGCAGGCCTCGCGCAACGACGTGTCCGCGTGCTCGCGCCAGTGCTCGTCGACGGCATCGATGGCGCGGCGGAAGACGGGATGAGCCGTGTAGAGGTCGCGCCCGCAACCGGCCCACTGCGTCCCCTGCCCGGCGAACACCATGACCAGCCGCCGCTCGCCCTCCTCCGCCGTGGCGATGACGGAGCCGTCTTCCACGAAGGCATCCAGCGCTTCGGTCAGATCGGGCAGGCTGCGCGCCGAAAACGCGGTCCGCGCGGCGAAATGGGTGCGGCGGCGGCTGAGATTGCCGGCGAGGGCGTAGAGGTCCACCGGCTGCTCGTCGAGCCGGTGGCGCAGCCGGCGCGCGCTCTCGGTCAATGCCTTGGGTGTGCGTGCCGAGAGCGGGACCATGTAGCCCGCTTCCGGCGCCAGCGGCACCGACCAGAGCCTGGACAGCGCCGGCCTGTACTCGCGCACCACGCAGTGCCCGTTGGCGCCGCCGAAGCCGAACGAGTTGATCCCGACGACAACGGGGTGGTTGGGGAACGGCTCGCAGTCCGTCTGCACCTGCATGGGGCAGCCGTCGAAGTCGATCTCCGGATTGGGCACCTGGAAGTTGTTCGATGTGGGCGCGAAGGTGCGCCGCTGCATCATCAGGACGACCTTGAGCAGGGCACAGTGGAAAGCGGCGGCCTCCATGTGCCCGACGTTGCTCTTCACGCTGGAGACCCGCAGCGGGACCTCCCGCTCGCTGCTGGCGAATGCCTCGGCGATGGCGTTGCCCTCGATGGGGTCGCCGACTGCGGTTCCGGTGGCGTGGGCCTCGATGTAGTCGAAGTCGAGAGGGCTGCGGCCGGCGCGATCCGCGGCCTCGCGCATCAGCGTGACCTGGCCGTGGTGGGTGGGCGCGCTGATGAACCGGCCGGGCGCGAGGCCCGGGGTGCCGTCGGCCGTCCCGGCCGCGTTGACCGCGGTCGCCTCGATTACGGCGTAGATCGGGTCCCCGTCCCGCTCGGCCGCCGCCAGGGGCTTGATGGCAAAGACGAACGCCCCTTCCGAGCGCATGTAGCCGTTGGCTTCGGCATCGAAGGAGCGGCACCTACCCTCCGGGCTGATGACCCCCATGAGGTTGAAGCTGCTGCTCATCCTGCCGCTGCCCAGATAGGTGACGGCGCCGACCAGCGCCTGGTCGCAGTCGCCGCAAGCGAGCGCGTTCGTCGCCGCGTGCAGGGCGCTCAGGCCGGCGGAGCAGGCTGTGCAGTAGGTCGCGGACGACCCCATGAGGTTGAAGTGGTAGGAGACCCGGTTGGCCAGCATGGCCAAGCTGATGCCGGAGACGGAATACTCCGTGACGCCATGCTGCGGCCGCCAGTTGGACACGGCCGGAACCTGCGCACCGACGAACACCCCGGTGGGGCTGTTGCGCAGCGAGTGAAGGTCCCAGCCGGCGTGTTCGAGGGTCTCCCACGCACAATTCAGCAGCATCCGGACCTGCGGCTCGGTCTGCCTCAGCTCGTTGTGGGACATGCCGAAGAAGGCGCGGTCGAAGAGCAGCTCCTCGTCTTCGCGAATCAGCCCCTCGTAAGGGCTTGCAAGACGCCCCGGACCAGAAAACTCGCCGATGGGCAGGTGGCCCCTGCCGTATCGGTCGCTGATCGGCTCCTGGACGATCTCGCGTTCGCTCAGCAGGCGCCAGAAGTCGGAGTCCGAGTGAATGCCACCGGGCAAACGGTGGCCGTAGCCCACGATTGCAACCCCGTCGCCGGTGTAAGGCGCGACCATGTAGCGGAACCTCCCCTCGAACGGCGTCATTGACGCCGCGATAGCGACCAGTTCGACACAAGTCGGAGGTGGCGAATGTCCGATTTGTTATAGGCAAAGCCCTGCGTTCTAAGCCTTCTCGATTACCCCTCCTCCCCTGATCGAACCGCACAGTTGGAATGGTAAATCCAGCGCCGTCATCAACTCCAATATCGATTTCTTGACCGTTCCATAAGAAATGCCAATCGCGGACGGCAGGAGCAGGAGGCTACGCCCGCGTCTTTCCCTTGAACACCGCTGCCATGTCGGCGAGGCCGAGCGAGTTCGCGGTGAGCGCCAGGCTCGAGCGCACCTTGCCCGCCAACGGAATTCCGTTTGCGCGCCGCTGGACGCGCATCTCCTCCTCGGGCTCGCCGGGGAGGCGCACCCGCTCGTGCCCCGGTGCCGTCCGCGAGCTGTGGACGAAGTCAACGTAGCGGTCGAGCTCCGGCCAGAGCAGTGCCTCGGTGCCGAAGCGTGCGGGGTCGAGCAGGATTGAGAGCATGTTGTTCTCCAGCGTCTCCTGGCCCTCCCGCGCGCAGCCGCCGCCGGTGAGCGCGCCGGCCAGCAGCTCGCACATGATGCTGATGCCGGAGCCCTTGTGCTCCCCCATGGCACGAATGGCGCCGGTCCCCGGGCGGTGGTCCATGGGCTGGGAGCCGTCCTTGATGCCGTAGACCGCGTTGGGATCGGTGGTGAGCGTACCGTCCCGCTCGATGATCGCGCCCTCGGGCAGGGGCTTGCCGCCGTTGAGCGCGACCAGCATCTTGCCCTCGGCCACGATCGACGTTGCGCAGTCCAGCACCAGCGGTGGCCCCTCCGGCATTGGCACACCGATGCAGAGGGGATTGGTGGACATGCGCCGCTCGGTCCCGCCGAAGGGCGCCACCAGCATGCCGAGGCCGCTGGTGTTGACGAAGTGGACCGAGACCAGCCCCTCTGCGGCCGCAAGCTCGGCCCAGTCGCCGATGCGCCCCAGGTGGCCCGAGTTGCGCAGGCCCACCACGGCGACGCCGTACTCGCGCGCCCTCTCGACACCCAGCGTGATCGCCTGCTCGCCGATGGTCTGGCCGAAGCCATGGTCGCCGTCCAGCACGGCGACGGCGCCCGCGTCCATCACCGTCTTCACGCTGCGGCCGGCAAAGACGGTACCGGTGTCGAGCCAGTGGACGTAGCGCGGCACGCGGATGACGCCGTGGCTGTCGTGCCCGGTGAGGTTGGATTCGACCAGGCGGCGGGCGATGCGCGCACCTTCGGCCTCGTCGCAGCCGGCGGCCTGGAAGATCGCGGCGACGGCCTCCCTCAACCACCCGGCGTCGATCGCGAGGGTGTCTTGTTCGGCAACATTCATGGTCAGGCTCCAGACGGCGGGCGGGGGTCGGGCGGTGGACGGGGCTCGGTCTCGCCCCAGGCGACGCGGCCATCGGTCGACAGCATGACCGCGATGGGCCGCGTGCGCGGGAAGTGGGCGAAGATGATCATGGCGATCACGGTGATGGGCACGCAAAGGAACATCCCCGGTATACCCCAGATCGTGCCCCACACGGCGAGCGAGACCAGGGTCGCCAAGGGGCTGATGTTGAGCGAAGACCCCATCAGCATCGGCTCCAGGAAGTTGCCGATGAAGACCTGGATCACGGCGAGGCTCGGCGTGACGATGAGGAAGGGCACGACGGTGTCGAACTGCACCAGCGCCAGCAGCGCCGGGAAGAGGATGCCCAGCAGCGAGCCGATGGTCGGGATGTAGTTCAGCAGGAAGATGATGACCGCCCAGAAGCCCGCAAAGTCCACGCCGACGCCGGCAAGCACGGCATAGCTGAGCCCCGCCGTCAGCGCGCTGGTGAAGGTCTTGATCCAGAGATAGTTCTGAATCTCCTGGGTCATGTGGCTGAGGATCTTGTGGACCCGCGCCTCCCGCTCCGGGTCGGGGAAGAGCGCCTTCATCTTGCGGTCGAAGCTGCCCTGCTCGACGAAGAGGAAGAGCATGTAGACCAGGATGAGTCCGGCTTCGCCCGCGATCCCGGTCAGTGTTGCGGCAAGGCGGCCGACCAGCGCACTGAAGTCGATTCGGTCGACGATATCGGCGACATTCGGTGTTTCCTGCATGCCGAACAGCGCCGCCACCTCGCCGATCAGGCGCTGGAGATTGGCCTGATAGGTTGGGATTGCATCGACGACGTCGCTGAAGTTGCCGCTTACCATCTCTGCCAGCGACATGACCGCCGCGATCACGGCCAGCACCGTGAGCGCAAGCGCGGCCCAGCGCGGCGGGCGAACGCCGCGTATGCTGAGCTTCATGATCCCGCGCGCGATGGCGTTGATCAGATACCAGGCCATGACCGCGATGGCGATCGGGATCAGGATGTTCCGCCCGGAGATGAGAAGGTAAATGGTAAGGGCGGCGATGCCGGCCGAGGCCGCGAAGAGGATGAGTCTTGACTGCATGAGGGGTGCTCGTCCGGAACGCTCGCGGCATTGTTGGTCCGGGCCGGGCAACGGTCAACCGGCCTCGACCGGGATAGGCGCGCGTCGCCAGTGCATCCTTGCCTGTCGCCGTGCGGCCTCGACTCCCCACCTCCCCCTGTCCCCCTCCCAAGATTCTTTCATTTCCCTCAGGCGCCGGGCGCTCGCTCCGCTCGCTTGGCTACGCGCATCCGCGCGCGGCGCAGTCGCGCCGTCCGGGCCTGCGGCCCGGGGGGGCGGAGGAGGGACCGCACCGCAGCCGCCCGCCTCTCCCTCTCCTCCCCTCGGGGAGGAGAGGGCCGGGGTGAGGTGGGGGCGTTTTTTCTCCTCTGTTGGAGCGGGCGCATGACCGAGGGGCCGGCGGCGGGGCGGAGGTCGGGGCCGCTGCGCAGGCTCTACGACTGGACGCTCGCGCTCGCGGGCAAGCGGCACGCGGTCTGGGCGCTCGCCGCCGTGGCATTCGCCGAGAGCTCGTTCTTCCCGATCCCGCCGGACCTGCTGCTGATCCCCATGGTGCTCGCGCAGCGCGCCAAGGCGTGGCTGCTGGCGGGCGTCTGCACGCTCTTCTCGGTCGCTGGTGGCCTCTTCGGCTACGCGATCGGTTACTTCCTGTTCGATGCCTTCGGTGGCCCGCTGCTCGAAGTCTGGGGCAACGAGGGCAAGCTCGCGACCTTCGAGCGCTACCGCGACGAGTGGGGCGCCTGGATCGTCGTCGCCGGCGGCTTCACCCCGCTCCCCTACAAGCTGATCACCGTGGCGAGCGGCGCGGGCAGGCTCGACATCGGCGTGTTCATTCTCGCCTCGCTGCTCGCGCGGGGCCTTCGCTTCTACATCGTGGCGGCGATTCTCTGGCAGTTCGGCCCGCCTGCCCGGGCCTTCATCGAGCGACACCTCGGCTGGGTGGCGCTGGCGGCCGTCGCCATCCTGATCTTGGTCGTGCTGGCGCTCCGCTTCGCCGGCTAAGGTGTTTCCGATGCAAACGGAAACACCTTAGTTCTTTATCGCTCACGGCAGCCGGCCTCCGGCCGGCGGCTCCGCGTCGCGTGTCCACGCGCGCGGGCGCGCGAGGGCACCGCAAAGCGACGGGCCGCGGTCGCGGCCTGTCGCTCGGCGATGAGCACCGAGTCGGGCGCTGATCGGGCTGGGCTACGGCGTGATGCCCTGGTCCTTGAGGCCGAGCACGCCCTGCTCCTCGATCAGTTCCAGGATCGCCTCGTCGTTGCGCATCCAGCGCCGCGCCTTCTTGTCCTTCGCCTCCAAGCCGCGCTCAGCGGCCCACTGGCGGACGAAGGCGTTGGCGCCCCGCCACTTGCCGCCCTCGGGCCGCACGAACTGCACGGCGAAGGTGGTGATGCCGTAGTTGGTGGTGAACAGGCCGTCCACCGTCACCCGCTGGTTGCAGAAGGGGATGAGATCGACGGTCGGCCCGGTGAAGGGGCCGGCGTTCTTGAGCGGCAGCACCAGGGTGCCGTCGTCCTGCAACAGGCCGAGCAGGCGATTGCCGGCGCCGCAGTCCTCGGGGCAATCGCCGCTGAGGACGCAGAGCACGTCGGTCACCTTGGCGTCGAAGCGCGCCTCGACCTCGTCGGGCAGCCCCCAGCTATTGGCGGCGGAGGCGACGCCGGCGACCGCCATGGAGCCTGCGAATACCAGGGCCGCAGCGAAGCGGATCATCGTGCGATGGGCCTGCATGTCTAGAGCCCTCCCGGCTGGATGTCGAAGTCCTCGTGGGAGTAGTTCACGATCCCGTGGTCCTCGACGATCTCGTTGACGGCGAGATAGTTGACGCTGTCGCGCACGTAGAGATCGCCGGTGACGACGACCTCGTTGGTCTGCATGCGGAAGATCGCCTTGTTGCCGATCACGTCGGGATTGTTCTCCATCATGAGCACGACGTAGACCTCCTCGTCGTCCTCGCTCAGGATGCCGACCGGCACGCCGCCCCGCGCGCACCAGACCGCGCAGCGGTGATGGGCCGAGCCAGTCGCCCACATGATCTCGCTCAGGTAACACCAGGAATCGATGACCTCGCCGGTCACCGTGATCCGCTGGGGCTCCGCCGCCGAGGCCGGTGCTGCGGCAACGGCCGCGAGCCCCATGCCTCCGGCGACCAAGCCTGCGGCCGCCAACCCTATCAAGCGCATGTTCTCAACCCTCGCGTTGCGGTTTTCGTCGCGTAACATACTGCGCGCGATGGCTTCGCGCGCTCTCCTGCCCTTGATATTGGCCCGGGCGGCAACCTTGGCAAGCACGCCGCGCGCGCCGGGCAGGTGCGGGCGACACTAACAAGCTTCGCCTGCCCCCGCCATGCGAGCGGCCGGTTCGGCCGTGCAACAGTTCGTGAAGGGCCGCGGGCGTTTCGCGAGCGCGGCAAAGGGTCTACAAATCCGGCAGCGCGGCAATCGCAGCGGCGCGTGTGCGGGAGGAGAGGTCGATGCGAGACTTTCAGCGTCCGGGGCGGTCCATGGTCCACGGCACGCGCGGCATGGCGGCGACCTCGCACCCGCTGGCGACGGCGACCGCGATCGAGGTGCTGCGCGCAGGCGGCAACGCGGTGGATGCGGCGGTCGCGGCCTGCGCCACCCAGGGCGTGGTCGAGCCGCAATCCACTGGCATCGGCGGCGACTGCTTCGCGCTCTATGCACCGGGCGGCCGGGTGCCGCCCTACGCGATCAACGGCTCTGGTCCTGCGCCGGCTGCGGCGAGCGTGGACTGGTTCCGGGAGCAGGGAATCGACGCCATCGGCTTCGAGAGCGCGCATGCCGTCACCGTGCCGGGCGCGGTCGGCACCTGGGAGCGGCTGCTCGCCGACCACGGCACCAAGGGCCTCGACGAGGTGCTCCAGCCCGCCATCCGCTACGCCGAGGAAGGTTTTGTCGTCCACAGCCGAGTCGCCCACGACTGGGCGCAGAACGTGGAGAAGCTGAAGCGCTGCGAGAACGCCCGCGCGATCTATCTGCCCGGCGACCGCGCGCCTAAGGCCGGCGATCTCCTCAGCCTGCCCGCGCTGGCAGAGACGCTGCGCCTGATCGCGAAGGAGGGCGCGGCCGCGTTCTACAAGGGCGCCATCGCCGACGAGATCGTGGCCCACCTCGCCGCCCACGGCAGCCTGATGACGGCGGACGACCTCGCCGGCTTCGAGCCGCAGGCGGTGGAGCCCATCAGCGCCAACTACCGGGGCTACGACATCTACGAGTGCCCGCCCAACGGCCAGGGCATCATCGCGCTGCTCATCCTCAACATCCTCGAGGGCTTCGAGCTCGCCGGGCTCGACCCGGTGGGCGCCGAACGCCTGCATCTGGAGGCCGAGGCGAGCCGCCTCGGCTACCGCGACCGCGCGGCGCTGGTCGCCGACCCCGACGCAGTGAAGGTGCCGGTGGACGCGCTGCTCTCCACCCAGTACGCCGACGCCATGCGGGCTCATATCAGCCCCGACCGGGCCATGCCGCCAGAGCTGCCGCCGGGCTACCCGGCCCACGGCGATACCGTCTATCTCACCGTGGTGGATGGCGAGGGCAACGCAATCTCCTTCATCAACTCGCTGTTCGCGGCTTTCGGCACCGGCCTCTGCACGGCCTCGGGCGTGATGCTGCAGAACCGGGGCGCGAGCTTCGTCATCGACCCGGACCACCCCAACCGCATCGCCGGCGGCAAGCGGCCCTTGCACACCATCATCCCCGGCATGGTGGGCCAGGGCGAGCATGCCGCGATGCCCTTCGGCGTGATGGGCGGGCACTTCCAGGCCTGCGGCCACGCCCACTTCCTCACCAACGTGATCGACTACGGCATGGACCCACAGGCGGCGCTGGACTGCCCCCGCGCCTTCCACTTCGGCGGCGTGCTGACGCTGGAGACCACCGTCGCCGAGACGACCGCCCGGCGCCTCGCAGCCCTCGGCCACGACGTGGCGTGGGCGGCGGTGCCCCACGGCGGCGGACAGGCCATCGCGATCGACCGCGAGAGCGGCGTTCTCACCGGCGGCTCCGACCCCCGCAAGGACGGCTGCGCGCTCGGGATATAAGGGGGGGGGTGGCGCACTTCGCGGTGGCCGAGAGCACCGGAACTAGTTTACCAGTTTGTTGGATCGCAATTGTGGAATTTGGTAGGTTTCCGGCGCTTATGTCTTCGCACGCGTCGCCAGAGCCGTTCTCAACATATTGATATATATGTAGATTTCGTGTTAATCGGGTTGTGTATTGCATTCTGTGCAAAACGTGCAAAAGTCAAGGGTACACGCAACGGGAGACTGCCATGTACCAAAATGAAACTGCCATCATCCGCATTGTCTGCGAAGAGCGCGGCGACGGTGGTGTGCGTGTTTCAAGTCCTGACGTTCCTGGCCTGCATCTGTCTGGTGCTGACCGGGATGCTGTGTTCGCCGACATAGGGCCGGCGATACAAGTGCTGTTCAAAGCGAACCACAACATCGATATCGAATGGCACCCGGTGGTGCCTTCAGTGGATTCAATACTCACACCGTCGCCAGACCCCACGCCAGTCATCGCGGCGATGCAGACTGGCCAATTCGCCATCACGAGAGCGACCGGCTAACGGCATGATTTCTGTCCGGCTGTGCTCACGCGAAGAGGTTGAAGGGAGACTCAGGCAACTGGGGTGCACGCCAACGGGCACTGTACTGAACACAGCGGAACTATGGGTGACCCGAAAGGGTCACCATTTTTTTGTTCCTTTAGAGGGACCGGATAAGCGTTGCGATGAATTTACCTTGAACACTATTGAGGACGAAATAAAGAAGTTGAGTCACGTTAAATAAAGGCCACGTACTTTCCCAAATACTTATCAATCTGCTTCGTTTAAGGCAGAACTCTGCCGTTGATATACTTGTTACAAGTTGGGCCAATCAGTAGACTCTCACCCCGGCATACATCCCGCCTCCACGGCACACTGCTTCACCAATGCGGAGACCATGTCGATGGAGGGCGTCGGCACGCCGACCAGGGCCTCGACCACCTGCGTCTGCTGCGCCCGACGCCCCGGACCATGGTGCGGTTCTCGGGAGGCGGAGGGCGTGCCAGGATTGCCTCATGCAGCACGAGAGCCAGCGGGCCTCCGCCCTTGTCGCCGCCGGTTGTCCCGCGGAATCCCACTTATCCCACTTGGTCCCACTTAATCCCGGCGAGTCCCGCTTATCCCACTCAATCCCACTCCGTCCCGGCAAATCCCGCTTATCCCACTTAGTCCCACTTGATCCCACTTGATCCCGCACATCCCACTCAGTCCCGCTTAATCCCGGCGAATCCCGCACATCCCACTCAGTCCCACTTTATCCCGGTGAATCCCGCTTCAAATCCTTGCCGCGGGTGAGATGCAGGCGTTGGCAGAGGCCGAAAATTCGGGTCAGCCGGGGAGACAGCCGGCCTCCACCGCGCGCTGCTTCACCAGCGCGTAGACCATGTCGATGGAGGGCGTGGGCACGCCGACAAGGCGGCCGAGTTCGCTGATCACGCCGACCAGCGCCTCGATCTCCATGGGCCGGCCCAGGTTGAGGTCCTGAAGCATCGAGGTGCGGTGCGCCCCCACCTGCGCGGCGCCCTCGATGCGCTTGTCCACGTCGATGGCGAAGCGCGCGCCGAGCGCCTTGCCCACCGCCTGCCCCTCCGTCATCATGGCGCGCACCACGGCGCGGGTGCCGGGGTCGCGCGCGATGTCCTCCAGCGTGGCGCCCGTGAGCGCGCTCACGGGATTGAAGGCAAGATTGCCCCAGAGCTTGACCCAGATGTCCGAGCGGATGTCGGGCCGCACCGGCGACTTGAAGCCGGCGGCGATGAAGGCCCGGCTCAACGCCTGCACGCGCTCGCTGCGCGAGCCGTCCGGCTCGCCGAAGGGCAGGCGCTTCTGGCTGAGATGGCCCGAAATCTCGATCACGCCGGGCTCGACGATCTCGCCGGCTGCGAAGATGACGCAGCCGATGGCGCGCTCCGGCCCGAGCAGGTCCCACTGGATGCCCTCGGGGTCCACGGCCGCGATGCGCCGGCCCTCGTAGGGGCGTTCCAGCTTGTGGAAATACCACCAGGGAATGCCGTTGGACGCTGTGACCACCGTCGTCTCCGGCCCGAGCAGAGGCTGCAGCCGCTCGCAGATGCCCGGCACCGAGTGCGCCTTCAGCGTGATGATGACCGCATCCTGCGGGCCGAGCTCCGCCGGGTCGTCGGTCGCGCGTATCTCGGCCCGGCGTTCCTCGCCGCCGGCGCGCACGCGCACACCGTTCGCCTGCATGGTCGCGAGATGCGGCCCGCGCGCGATCAGAGAGACCTCCGCCCCGCCCTGCGCAAGCTCCAGCCCGAAGTAGGCGCCGATGGCGCCCGCGCCGACGATGCAGATCTTCAAGGCACGCCCTCGCTCATCGCCAAGTACCGCGTTCCCGGCCGGCGCGACACGGCCCGAGCGGTCCGCCACCTCCCGCCGTTCCCCTCCCCGTGGGACTCATGCCGACTATTTCAACGGCCGGTGGAGGGGCTGTCGAGGCAGGCATCACGAAATCGCCTGGACGAACTTGTCGGAGCTGCTCACCGCTCCGAAGATGCTGTCCCCGTTTTAGCCGAGACCGACAATCCCGAACCTGGCGTGCCGGTCCCGCCCTTTCTGCCGCCGTTTCCGGTCCATTCGACGATGGTGGCGAGGTCGCCGTGCAGCGTGGCGTGGACCTCGCCCCACTTCTCGCCGGGGGTGAGCACGATACGCTCGATCAGCCCCCGGATGGCGTCCGCCGCCTCGGCGCGCTCGTCGGGGCGCTTCAGCGCCTCGCCAAGCCGCTCGACCTTGCGCCGGTAGATCGCCGCGACGTTGGGGTGGATGTCCGGCAGGTCGGCCGGGACGGCGGCGAGAAGGGCGGTCAGCTCGTCCTGGCGCGCCTCCAGCTCGCGCAGCCGGTCCGACATGCCCCGCACATAGCCGCCGTCCTCGATGGCGGAGATCATCGACGCGATCTTCTTGCCGATGGCGGCAAGCTCCTTCCTGTCGCTTGCGCCCGAAGCGCGGCGCTCGCGGTTGAGCCGGTTGGTCTCCTCCGCATAGGCCCGCATCGCCTCCTCGGCGGCCTCGGGGGCCATCAGCCGGTGCTTCAGCCCCGTCAGTACCCGGTCCTCGATGACCGTCCTGCGGATGCCCCTGCGGTTCGTGCAGCCGCCCGTGACATGGCCGGTGCAGGAATAGCGGTCCTGGCCGCGCATCGCATACGGCCCCCCGCACACGGCGCATTCGAGCAGGCCCGATAGCAGGTAGCGGGGCCGGTGGGCCGCGTTCAGCCGGTTCACGTTCGCCGCGCGCGTCCCCGCGATCACCGCCGCGTATCGCTCCGCCTGTTCCGCCTGCCGGTCCTTCGCCGCCTGCCACAGTTCATCGTCCACGATGCGAAGCGCGGGAACCTCGACCGCGATCCACTCCTCCGGCGGGTTGAGCCGCGTCACCCGCTTGCCGGTCTCCGGGTCCTTCATCCCGCGATGCCGGTTCCACACCAGTTGCCCGATGTAGAGCGGGTTGTTGAGCACGCCCGTGCCCGCGTTCGCATGACCGCGCACCGTGCTGTCGCTCCACCGCTTCCCCGTGGGACCGACAACGCCCTCCGCGTTCAGACCCCGCGCGATCGCGCGCGGGCTCATCCCCGCGGCGTACTCCCGGAAGATGCGGCGCACGACTTCGGCTTGCGTCTCGTTGACGGTGCGCTCGCCGCGTATGCGCTCGCCGGCGGCATCGAGCGCCTTCACCACGTCGTAGCCGTAGCTGCGGCCCCCGCCCGCCTTGCCCGCCTCCACGCGGCCCCGGATGCCCCGGTGCGTCTTCGCCGCGAGGTCCTTCAGGAACAGCGCGTTCATCGTGCCCTTGAGGCCGACGTGAAGCTCGTTGATCTCGCCCTCGGCCAGCGTCACCACCGGCACGCCCGCGAAGCGAAGATGCTTGTAGAGGATCGCAACGTCGGCCTGGTCGCGGCTCACCCGGTCCAGCGCCTCGGCGACCACGACCTCGAACATCCCCCGCCGCGCGTCCTCAATGAGCCCCTGGATGCCGGGGCGCAGGATCACGCTGTCGCCCGAGATCGCGGAGTCCTTGTAGGTCGCGGCGACGGTCCAGCCCTCGCGCTCGGCGTGCTCGCGGCACACCCGGAACTGGTCTTCGATGGAAGCGGCCCGCTGCTGGTCGGACGAATAGCGGGCATAGAGCGCACAGCGCAGGGTCATGGTCCAGGGTCTCCTATCGGTCGTGCGCCTCCTTCTCCGGCGGCGCATTGTCGTTGGCGGCTCGGCTTGCCTCGAACTGCTCGCGCGCGATCTGGCGCCCGAGCAAGCGCGCGAGCCGCATCACGGCGGCGTCGATCCGCGCTTCCGGCCCGCCATTGTCGTTCGCGGCAACGCGGGGAACTCCCTCCCGCTCCCGGCCCTTTCCGTCTCTCCGCATCGCCTCCGCCTTCCCGGATTCGGTGACCCTGGAAGGGAGATTTGAGCCTGCGGGGATGCCTTGTCAAATGGTGCAGCAAGCGGATTTCCTACGCTGAATCAACGCCTTGTCCCCATCTGGCACGCTCTGGCCGCCGCTGGCGCGACAAGGCCCGACAACAGCATGATCGAAAAAACTTCGCGATCATCGCGTTTCCGCGTAATCGGCCAGCGTCAGGACGGATTCGCCGTGCTCGGTCGGCGCCACGGCATTCGCGAACCGGCGGTCCGCCGTCACCACCGTCGCGCCGATGCGGTGCGCGAGCGCGAGATACACGCAGTCGTAAACCGGGTGGTCGAGGGCCAATGCCAGACGAACCGCGTCCGCGCCCACAGTCTCGTCGTCGTTCCAGCGCATCGGCATGTCGGACAGGGCGGCCATGGCGGCGCCGGCATCGGTGCGCTCGAACTGACCCTGCCGCGCCTTGCGCCACAGCGCATTGGCAACCTCGGCAACCATCAAACGCGGTGCGTGCAACTCCTGCCCGCTCGCCGCCAGTGCCCGCGCGGCACCGGAGTCTGGCTCGTCGACCAGCAGCTTGACCGCCACGCTCGCATCGACCACAAAGCGCATCAGTAGTCGTCGCGATGGCCGCGGTCGCGGTCCTCGCGGATCAGCACTTCTGCCGGGGTCTGCTTGCGGCCTCTGGTCTTCTCCCGCAGCCGGTCCGACGCCGCGAGGAATCTGGCTCGCTTCGCCGCCATGTCGTCGTCGGCCGCGCATTCGAGGATGTGGCGCACCTCGCCCTCCAGGGAGCGGTTGTTCGACGAGGCGCGCTGCTTGAGGCGGTCCACCACCTCGTCGTCGAGTTGCCGCACATGGATTGCTGCCATCGGTTTGTCTCCAATATTGCTAGCATATTGGTAGCGCATCGTCGCGGCACTTGCAAGCCCCGGCCGGGGGGACATCAGACGACTTTTGCGGCCACGGGCGGACAGCGGCGGACGCATGTATGTTCGGCCCTTGTTCTGCGGCTCGCGAGCGCATATCTGGCCTGTATGGACAGGCACAAGACCCCCGAATCCGCCTCCGTTGCGAGGCTGCCGCGATGGTAGCGTCCATCGGCAAGATCGCCTCGCCGTCGCAGGGCGTGGGCTATTTCGAGCGCGATGGCTACTACGCGAAGGACGACGGCGCGCACAAGGAAGCGAGCGCCTGGGCGGGCCGGGGGGCCGAGGCGCTCGGCCTCTCCGGGCCGGTCGATCCCGAACGCTTCCGGGCGGTGCTCGAAGGCGAGGTTCCGGGCGGGCGCCGTCTCGGGCGCAAGGAGATCGACGGCAGCATCACGCACCGGCCGGGCCGCGACGTGACCCTGAGCGCGCCCAAATCCGTCAGCCTCATGGCGATGGTGGGCGGCGACGAGCGCATCGTCGAGGCGCACGACCGGGCGGTCATGGCGACGCTCGGCTGGATCGAGAAGAACGCCGTCGAGACAAGGATGCGCGACCCCGCGACCGGGGCGATGGTTCGGGCCGGGGGCCAGAAGATGGTCGCGGCCTGCTTCCGGCATGACACGTCCCGCAACCTCGATCCCCAGCTCCACACGCATGCCGTCGTCGCCAACATGGTCCAGGGCGAGGACGGCAAGTGGAGAACGATGGTCGATGACGGCCTGTTCAACGGCAAGATGGCCATCGGGGCGATCTACCGGGCGGAACTGGCGCAAGGGCTGAAGGGCCTCGGCTACGGCATCGGGAAGACCCATGCCGACGGGCGGTTCGAGATCGAGGGCGTCTCCCGCGAGGTGATCGATGCCTTCTCGACAAGGCGCGCCGAGATCGAGGCGGCGATGGAAGCGCGCGGCATGGGGGAGTCGAAGGACAATCCCCACCTGGCGGCGCGGGCGGCGCTGATGACGCGGGCCGCGAAGCGCGACATAGACCGGGACGAGCTCGGCCGCTCGTGGCAGCGCCAGGCGAAGGCGCTCGGCTTCTCTGCTGCCAAGGTCAAGGCGAACGCCCGCAAGGCGGAGCGGGGTCTGCTCGGCCCGGACCTGTTCGCGGGTCCGGGCTATGCGGCGGGGGACGCGGCGGCCTGGGCGGTGGCGCACCTTGCCGAGCGCCAGGCGGTGTTCGGCCATGCCGACCTGCTGGCGGCGACGCTCGCCCGCGAGCCGGGCGCGGTCACCGTCGATGCGGCCGAACGCGCCATCGCGACGCTGGAACGCGACGGCACGCTCCATGCGGCGCGGGGTCTCGACCACGGCCGGCACTGGTCCACGGACGCGGCGCTGGCGCGCGAGTCCGAGACCATCGCACTGATGCGCGCGGGCCAGGGGGCGGAGAAGACGGTGATGCGCCGCTGGGTGGCGGAGACCAAGCTCCACCGGGGCCGGCTCAACGAAGGCCAGAAGGAGGCGGTCAAGACGATCCTGGCCAGCAAGGATCGCGTGGTCGCGGTCCAGGGCTACGCCGGGACGGGGAAGACGACCATGCTGAAGCGGCTGCGCGTTCTCGCCGCGAGCCAGGGCTATCGCACCGTGGGCCTCGCGCCGTCGGCCTCGGCGGCGAAGACGCTGGCGGGCGAATCCGGCATCGAATCCGAGACCCTGCAACGCTGGCTCGCCCGCCATGACGGGATCGCGCACGGACGCGGCACGGCGGCGGGGTTGCGCAAGCTCCGCGCCGCCAACGCCAGGACGATGCTGGTGGTGGACGAATCCTCGCTCGCCTCCAGCGAGCAAGTCCGCAACCTCCTGCGGATCGCGACCGCGCTGCGCCTGCCCCGCGTGGTGCTGGTGGGCGACGAGAAACAGCTCGGCGCGGTCGAGGCCGGCAAGCCCTTCGAGCAACTGAGGGCAGCCGGGATGCAGACCGCTGTGATGGGCGACATCCTCCGCCAGCGCGATACCGAGCTGAAGGCGGCGGTTCGGGCGAGCCTCACCGGCGACGTGAAGGGCGCGTTCGCCAAGCTCGGCGACAACATCCGGCAAGTGGAGTATGGCGATCTCGGAGCCGAGACCGCGCGCCACTGGCTGAACCTGCCGCTGCAAGGGCGCGAGGCGACCGGGGTGATCGCGCCGACGCGGGCCTTGCGCGACACCATCAACGCCACGATCCGGGACGGGCTGGTCGCCGAAGGCGCGATCTCCGGCCCCGCCCGGCCGGGCGAGAAGCTGGTAGCGCGCGATCTCACCCGCGCGCAAATGGCCCGCGCGTCCAGCTACAACATCGGCGACACGGTGATCTTCGCCCGCCCCTACAAGACGCTCGGGGTAGAGAAGGGCGACGAGCGCAGGGTCGCCGGCATCGACCGGCGCTGGGGCGTGCTGCGACTGGAGGATGCGAAGGGCAATCTGACGCCGTGGCGGCCGGAACGCATCGCCGCCGCGAAGGGCGGCGTCGAGGTCTACCGGAGCGAGGCGATGGAGCTTCGCCGGGGCGACCGGGTGCGCTTCACGCGCAACGATCCCGCCTCCGGTCTCACCAACGGCGAGACCGCGACGGTCGAAGCCGTGGGCCGGGACGGCGTTCGCTTCCGTCTGGAGAACGGTTCGCTGGCCACACTCTGGCAGAACGACCCGCAACTCCGGCATATCGACCGCGCGTTCGCGGCGACGGTCCATGCCTTCCAGGGCCGGACGGTTGATCGAATCGTCGCGGCGCTGCCCGTCGGCAACCCGAAGCTGACCGATCAGCGGGCCTTCTATGTCGCCATCAGCCGGGCACGGACGCGCGCCGAACTCGTCACCGACGATGCCCACAAGCTCGCGGACCAGCTCCAGCGGGCGACGGGCGAGCGGCTCGCGGCGCTCGATGCGACGGCGAAACAGGCCGCCTGGGAGGCCGTGTTCGGACGAGACCGCGACCGCGAACGGGGTGGCGATCACCTGACACGCGCTCCTGACACGATGGATCGCGGCCACGAAGTCGCCCGCGACGGGCAGGATGGGCAGGTTCGCGAGCGCCAATTCGATCGCGGAACGGGCCGCGAAGTCCGCCGCGAGCGCGAGCGGGAGCATCGAATCGCTCGTGAAACCGGCCGGGACCGCGACGGAAAATCCTCTGTGCGCTCCACGGAACGCGAGCGAAGCAGGCAGGAATCGGCCGGCAAGGGCGACGGTCTCGACCGTGGCGGCGAGCGCCAGGGGAAGGTTGCTCGCGAATCCGAACTCGAAAAGGCCGCCGGCGCGAAGCAGAAGTCGCGCGATTTCGATCTCGGCATGTAGGCCGCCTTCCCTCCTTCCGGCCAACACGACACCGGAGACCGACCCGGACTCCGTCGCAAGGCGCGCCCGTCACGGTCGCCGATTCCTCCGAAACCCGACAGTCGGCGCCACTGGCGGCCACGCGGTGCCAAGGCGTCGCTGCGAGGGCCTTGGGGGCGCCGGAAGGGGTCACAAGTATCTTGGGAAACTGCGAAACTCGGCGGAATCCGAGCGTGTAACGTTCGTGTAGCGGGCCGGGGCCGTCGCGAGGCCGGGGTTCTCCGGAGAACCGCGCTGCCGACTCTGATTCCTTCGCAGTATCAGCGTGTTATCGGAACGCAATTCGCGCGCAATACGCCGAACGACCGATTGGGATTCACGCTTTTCCAAGGGGTTTTCGGAGCATACATGGGCGCACAGGGGGACAGGGCGTAGCCAGTCGTGGCCAAGCGTAGCCAGAAAGCGACAGGCATCACAGATGCGGCAGGTGTGTAACCCTTAACGCCCGAAGGGCGTCGAGCAACGCCCCTCCACACGCAAGCGCTTCGGGCCGAGGAAACCATGCGGTTCCCACAGTTTAGCCCGAGCGGCGCTTGAGCGCCCGGCCTCGCCGCGCATGCGATGAAGACGGTTCCGGACCCGCCGCGCAGCTTACCGGGTCATTATAGGAAGCACGCCTGGCGGCGCAAGCGCGCTGTTGGCGGTCGTGGTCGACGGGACGGAGGTTGTCCCGGTAGTCAATAGGGGGGACCCGCGCGGCTTCGCGTAGCGCCTCGCGTTACGCGGAGCGAAGACGCGCGGGGGGTGCCTGTTGACCCACCGGGGCAACCGGGCCGCGTGCTCGTGCCGGCGCCACGACGACACCGGCGGCGATGCCGTCACGGATCGGACGCGCCGGGGGCGAGCGACATCGCCTCGGCGATGATGCTGCCGACATGCTCGGCCGCCGCGACGAGGTGGTCGTCGGCCAGATGCGCATAGCCGGCGGTCGTGGACTGGCGGCGATGCCCGAGCAGCTTGCCGACCAGGGGCAGGTTCTCGCCGGACATGACGGCGTGACTCGCTACGGCGTGTCGCAGATCGTGGAGCCGCGCCCGGCCGATCCCGGCGTCGGCGCAGATCGCGTGCCATCGGACCCGCACCTGGTCCTGCCACCATGCGCTTCGGGCGTGCTCGGGGAACACGAACGCGTCGGGCCGCCGCTCGCCGGGGAGCGCATCGAGGATCGCGCGCGCGGGCGAACCCAGCGGCACGGTGCGCGGCCCGGCCTTGGCGTCGTCGAGCTGGATCGTGTCCCGCCCGATGTTGCGCCAGCGCAGTGTCAGCACCTCGCCGCGCCGGCAACCGGTAAGCGCGAGCAGCCGGATCGCGGCGACGGTCTCGGGCCAGTCGGCGGCGCGCGCGTCGAGCGCACGGCCGAGCCGTTCGAGCTCGCCGGTGTCGAGGAAGCGCGCGACCGGCTTCTTCGGGTTCATCCTGATCCCGAGACAGGGGTTGGTGCCGGGCGCCCGCCATCCCCACTCCTCGGCCCGGAACATCATCGCGCGCAGGATCTCCAGCGCCCGGTTCGCCGCGCCGGGCCAGTCGCGGCTCGCGGCGTCGAACCAGGCGGCCACGTCTTCGGGGCCGAGCATGTCGAGCCGCATGGCGCCGAACGCGGGCAGGATGCGCGCCTTGAGATAGATGTGCACGGTCCGGCGTCCCGACGGCTTCAGGCCGGGGCCGCAACAGCGCAGATACTCGTCGGCGAAGTCCTTCACCGTCGGCGCGGCCCTCGCCTTGCGGGCCTCCTCGGCGGGATCGTCGCCCGCGCGGATACGCGCCAGCATCTCGCGGGCGCGGCGCCGCGCTTCGGCCAGCGCGATCTCGCCGTGCCGGGCTAGGCCCAGGCGCCGGGTCCGGCCGTCGATGCGCGCCTGGACGATCCACACCTTGCGCCCGCTCGGATGGATGCGCAGCCCGAAGCCCGGCAGCGCCCGGTCGAACAGGATGGTCTCCTTCTCGCCGGGCCGGCTGTCGCGGGCGAGCTTCGCGGTCAGGTCAACCGTCGGCATGGCCGCCCCCTCCCTCCCGCTCCCGGCCGCTTCCGGCCAGCGCCGCCTGGATGCGCCCGGAGACGCGCTCGGCGGCCTCCGCGACCGACCGGTCCGACAGGTGGACGTAGCGCTCGGTGGTCTCGACCAGGGCGTGGCCGAGCAGCTTGGCGATGGTCACCATGTCCACGCCGTTCATGGCGGCGACGGAGGCCCAGCTATGCCGGCAGTCATGCAGGCGCACGTCGAACAGCCCGGCCTCGCGGCGGATACGGCCCCACTGCACGTCGATGTTCCGGATCGGCCGGGTCGGCGGGCGGCCCGGAAACAGATACGGGCAGTCCTCGCCGTAGCGCGGGATCGCATCGATCACCGCGCGCGCGGCTCCCGACAGCCACACCGTGCGCGGCCCCGACTTCGAATCGGGAAGCATGATGCGCTTGTCCCTGATCCAGTCCCATTCGAGCGCGAGGACCTCGCCGACCCGGCAGCCGGTCAGCAGCAGCAGGCGAATGACGGCGACGACATGCGGGCACCAGAACTCGTCGCGGGTGAGCACGGCGTTGAGCCGGGCGAACTCCTCGGGCGTGAGATAGCGTTCCTTGGGCGCCATCGGGTAGCGCCGGGTGTTCCGGCAGGGGTTGGTGTTGTGGAGGCGATAGCCCCACAGTTCGGCCGTCTTCATCATCACCGACAGCACCGGCATCGCCCGGTTGGCGGTGCCGGGCCGGTTGGCCATGGAGGCGAACCAGTCCTGAACGTGCTCGACCGCGATGGCGTCCACGGTCATGTCCCCGAAGGCGGGCAGGATGACGTCGCGGATGAAGCGCCGGTTGCCCGCCAGCGTGCTCGGCTTCCAGTGACGCGCGTGACGTTCGATGAACTCCTCGGCGAACTCCGTCATGGGACGGCCGGGATATCGGGGGCCGTCCCCCGTCTCCGGCGTCTCAACCAAGGTCGTGAGCGCCCGGCGCGCCTGGTTGCGCGCCTCGGGCAGGCTCATCCGGTCGGCAGGTCCGAGGGTGACCGAACGCACCCCGCCGTCGGGCAGCCGGCGGCGCAGGAAGAAGCGCCGGGCGCCGTTCGGGTAGATGCGCACACCGAGCCCGGAGATCGCGTCGTCCCAGACGGCATACTCCTTCTCGCGGGGCCGGGCCGCCGCGATGCGACGGGCGAAGGAAGGGCGGGAATCTGGCTTTGCCATGTGGCGGCTCCTTAGTCAGGGGCCGCGCGGCAGCGGGTCAATATAGGAAGCGGCCGCGGCGGCGATTGCACAGGCAAGCCACGGGGCCGGAAGAGACAGGGTGTACCCTAACCCGCTCTAACTACGGAACTTTCTCTCCATCCATGCATCGGCGAGACCAGGCAGAAATTGCGCGGTACGGGCGGCAGGTGTGAAGCTCTTAACTCGCGTCAGCGAGTCAATTGGAATTGGCGTTCAGCCTCAATGTCGAACGATGGCAGCAAGGCGGTTCAACGCTTTAGCCCGAGTGGCGTCTGAACGGGAATCTGCCCGAACGGGTGAGGGATTGACGCTGCAATCCGCGAGCGGCTTGCAGAGGGTCAGTATAGGAAGCGCGGAAGACGATCACGGTGCACCGCGACGGGCACGAGGTCCATCACGGCATCCGGCGGCACTGTCGGCGCGCCTGCCGCGAGCGATGACGGGACCGGCTGCACCGGGTTCGGCATCGCTGCGGACCGTCCTGTTGGCAATGCTGTCGTCCCGGTCGTCGATGCTCTCGTCGCCGGTGACGGCAAGCGCGCGGCGCCGGGCGTTCGTGTCGCAATCGCCTTTGCCGGCGATGTCCGGGCGGCGGACAGCGGCGAGGGGATCGCCGAAGACGCGCAGACGCGACCGGTTGTTGCCTTGCGCTCCAGGCGGTTGCGGCTTACGGTACGCGAAATCGGAACAGGCGACGCTCGGCAGAAGTGCGCGCCGCACGGGGTGCCATGCCGGGCGACAGGTGCGGAGGCGACGCGATGAACCCGATGACCATGTTGAGCGACGGTGTGGCGGCGCTTCGTGCCATGACGGCGGACGGGTTGAACCGCTGGTCCGGCATTTTGCGCTTGACTTCCGCAACTGACGCTCCGGGTATAATGCCGGTCGCCGGTCGCCGGTCGCCGGTCGCCGGTCGCCGGTCGCCGGTCGCCGGTCGCCGGTCGCCGGTCGCCGGTCGCCGGTCGCCGGTCGCCGGTCGCCGGTCGCCGGTCGCCGGTCGCCGGGTCGCCTCACCTGTGTCTGCGTTCGGTCATGAGCGCGCCTGCATCGCGGGACCGCTCCCGCCCGCCAGCCTCTCCGCCTGAGTCTTCCGCCTCCGGCCGGCGCTCCGATACAGCCCGGCTCGCTTCTTCCTTCGACAGTCTCGGTTCTACCACCGCCCGCACGGTCGCGGGCGTCCGCCCTGCCGCACGCCGCCTGCGGCCTGTCCTTGCCGCCGCGCTGCTGTGCCTGCCGCTGCTGGCCAGCCTGCCAGCGGTGGCGCAGGGGCAGACTACCTTCGTCAAAAACACCGGGCAGACAACCATCGGCAACACCCTGAGAGCCTTCACCAGAGATACTGCACAGGCGTTCACCACGGGCAGCAGCGCCACGGGCTACAAGCTGACCAGCGTCGTATTCAAGTTCCATACGCTATACAACGACCCGCCTTCATTCACCGTTGCCATCCATGCCGATTCCGGCGGCAGTCCGGGCAGTTCGCTCGGCACGCTGACAAATCCCGCCCTGACGGCGGGGTCCAACCAGAAATTCACCTTCACGGCGTCCGGCCAGGGCATCGACCTTGCGGCGAACACGCAGTACTGGATTGTGATAGACAACACTTCGACCAGTGTTCTTGATACCACCGCAGGCTGGGCTATAACGGCCTCGGACAGCGAGGACGCGGGTGCGGCGTCCGGCTGGAGCATCGCCAACAACAGTGCCGACCGCGCCTCGAGCTCCACGGGCAGTTTCACAACTCACGCTGACGCCCTCCAGGTCGAGATCGTCGGCGTGGCGAAGTCCGCCGACCTGGCCACCTCCGTCACCTTCTCGATGAGCGAACTCTCGACGAGCACGCTGCGGCTGCTGGAGACCGGCAGCGCGACCTACACGGTGGTGCTGGACGCGCAGCCGACCGCCGACGTGACCATGAGCATCAGCAGGACCGGCACGCACACCGGCGCGGCGAATGTGAGCCCCACGTCCCATACCTTCACCAGCGGCACGAACGGCACCTGGGACGATCCGGTGACCATCACGGTGACCGGCGTGGACCAGAACACGGGGGGCAACCGCAACCGCAACCACGAGCTGACGCTGAGCCACGCGTTCACCTCGTCGGACAGCCGCTACAACAACATCTCGCGCTCCCTGCCGGTGAAGGTTGACGACGCGCCCGAGGTCGAGGCGTGGGAGGGCTGGAAGTGGAACCACGGCGCGCTCGATCCCAACCGGAAGATGGAGCGCCCGCGGACCGTCACCTCGACGCCGGGCCTGTCGCTGGGGCAGGACATCGTTGCCGGCCCGCTGGACTACGTGATCCGGCTGTCGAACCGCCCGGCGACGGGGGACACGGTGACGGTGACGGCGACGGTGGGGGATTCGAACCTGGCGGGGATTTCGCTGACCCCGAACGGGACGCCGCAGAGTTCGCTGACGCTGACCTTCTCGGACCGCGACCCCGCCCCGCACTGCAACAACGGGTTCGGCAACGACGGCGAGGACTATGACGGCTCGGCGGAATCGTCGTGGCAGTGCTGGCGCCGGGTCTATGTGCACGACCTCGCGGCCGGCAAGACCGGGGTGCTCGGCTGCACCGACATCACCCATACGGCGACGGGCGGCGGGGTGCGCGGCATGACCGGCCCGCACAGCTGGTCCGTCGGCACCATCCGCGCCCACATGTTCAGCCAGAGCCGCCGGGTCGCGAGCGTACAGGAGTTCCGCTGCCCCTTCATCACCGGCAGGGGGACGGACCCGGGCATGGGCAACACGTCGAACGCGCCGCTCCAGGTGTCCGGTCCGCCGACGGACCCGGTGTCGAACCTCCAGCTGGCGGCGGTGGACGCATCGAGCGCAAAGGCGACCTGGGACGCGGTGGCGGGAGCCACGGGCTACCGGGTGGAATGGGAGGCGACGGACGGCCTCAACGCGGCCGCCGGGGTCCAGGACGGGGTGACGGAGACCGCGTTCACCATCGCCCACAACATGCCCGCGGCGACGTCGCTGACGGTCAAGGTGCTCCCGGAGCATGTGGACGGCGAGGGCCGGACGCAGGCGCTGGATGCGCTGGCGGGCACGGCGGTGCTGGCGCTGGGGTCGGGGCCGTCCGATTCCATCGCGCTCCAGGACGCCGCGCCCCAGGGTCCCACGGAGGCCGCGCTCAAGGCCTGCGTGCCGGACGGGCTGATGGCGACGGCGGAGCGGCTCTACGAGAGGAACCGGCAAAAGCCGCCGCATTATGCGGAGAACTGGTTCAGCGTGCTGATGGCGTTCGGGCAGCGCACGCCCGCGCAGTGGACGGCGGACGACCGGCTGCTGACGCCGATGAGTGCGGCCTCGGCGCGCCAGCGCGGCTGGAAACGGTTCGGCGACGCGCTGGAATGCCTGGAGACGTATTCGCCGCCGGCCGAGGTCCCGTCGGCCGAGGGCGACGGGGATCCGCTGCCGTCGGTGCGCATCGCGGCGGGCGCCGCGGTGACCGAAGGCGCGGCGGCGTCGTTCACGCTGGAGGTCGGCCCCGCGCCTGCATCCGACCTCGCGGTGACGGTGGAGGTGGCGCAGACCGGTGCGGTGCTGGCGGCGGCGGCGCTGGGAACGCGCACGGTGACGGTCCCGGCGGGCAAGACCGAGGCCGCGTTCACGGTGGCGACGGCGGCCGACGACACGGACGAGCCGGCGGGCGCGGTGACGGCGACGGTGGTCAAGCAGGACGGCTACGCGGTGGACAAGGAGAATGGCGGCGCCTCCGCCACGGTGGCGGTCGCGGACGACGACGCGACGGCGGTGGCGCTGTCGGCGCCGGCGGGCGACGTGCCCGAGGCGGGCGGCGGCAAGACCCTGACGGTGGCGCTCGGGAGATCGCTGGCCGAGGGCGAGCGCCTGACGGTGCCGCTGCTGTTCGGCGGCGCGGCGACCTTGGGCAGCGACTACACGCTCTCGGCGCCGGAGACGGCGCCCCAGGGGGTGGCCTATGCCAACCTTGCGAGCACCGACAAGACAAACCCGCCGACGGTGACCTTCACCGGCCCGTCGGCGGCCTCGGCGACGCTGGTGCTGACGGCGACGGCCGACAGCGCGGCGGAGGGCGAGAGCGAGACGGTGACGGTGGGGCTGGGCACGCTCGCCGCCACCGGCCTCGGCGGCGGGGCCGAGGGCTCCGGCACGGTCGGCTTCGCCATCCTGGAGCCGCCGCCGGAGATATCCATCGCGGCGAAGACCGCCTCGATCACGGAGGGCGCGGACGCCGCGTTCACGGTGACGGCGAGCCGGGCGCCGGGCGCCGACCTCACGGTCAGGCTCACGGTCTCGGAGGCGTCAGGCTCCGACTTCGTGGCGGCGGACCATGAGGGCGCGGCGACGGTGACCATCCCCAAGGGCAGGACCGGGGCCGCCTTCACGGTGGCGACGGTGGACGATGCGGCGGACGAGCCCGACGGGACGGTGACGGCGACGCTCGCCGGGGACGGCGCGGACGGGCTGCGCTACACGGTGGCGGCATCGCCGGGCGATGCGGCCTCGGTCAAGGTGGCCGACGACGACGCGGCCTCGACCCTGCCGATGCTCTCGATCGGCGACGTGACGGCCAACGAGAAGGACGGGCTGATGTGGTTCACGGTCCGGCTCTCGAAGCCGGCGGGCAAGCCGGTCTCGGTGAACTACCGCACGCGGCACTCCACACCGGTGTCTGCGCGCGAGGGCGTGGACTACATGAAGGCGGCCTGGCATCTCGACTTCGGGCCGACGGACACCGAGAAGCGGTTCTGGGTCTATGTCTACGACGACAACCACAACGAGGACCCGGAGACCTTCGAGGTGGTGCTGTCGCGCCAGACCGAAGGGGTGGGCATGGCGGACGGGGTTGCGGTGGGGACCATTGTGAACTCGGACCCGATGCCGGCGGCGTGGCTGGCGCGCTTCGGGCGCACGGTGGCGGAGCAGGCGCTGGACGGCATCGCGGGCCGCATGGCGGCGCCGCGCACGCCGGGCGCGCACGGCACCGTCGCCGGGCAGGCGATCGGCCTTTCGACAGGCTCAAGGCAGGCTCTCGATCCCGGCAAGTCCGGGAACGGCAGCGGCGGCAGCGGCGGAACAGGCCCGGCTGCGGGCAAGGCCGTGTTCGTCGGCCCGGACGGCAAGGCGCTGTCCGGCAACGGCCTCTCCGGCAACGGTATGGCCGGCTTCGGATCGCAGTCCGGGGCAAGCCTGGCCGGCTTCGATGATCGGGCCGGCGGATTCGGCCCCGGCTTCGGCGGCCATAGCGACCGCTTCGGCGCCGATGGCTTCGGCAACGCCCACGGGTTCGGCAGCAGTAGCGGCCAATCGCAGACCATGACGATGCAGGAGGCGCTGCTCGGCAGCAGCTTCACGGCGACGGGGGCGAAGGACGGCGCGGGCGGCAGCCTGGCCTTCTGGGGCCGGGCGGCGCAGGGCAGCTTCGACGGGCGCGAGGGGGCGTTCTCGCTCGACGGCGATGCCACCACGGCGATGCTGGGCGCGGACTATGCGCGCGGCAACTGGCTGGTCGGGCTGGCGCTGATGCAGAGCGCCGGCGAGGGCGGCTATGCCGATACGGACCCCAGGCCCCACGACGACTCCCGCGCCCTGGCGCAGATCTGCCAGGCCGGCGATGACCAAGCGGACCCGGCGGCAAGGCAGAAGGCCTGCCGCGGCGCGGTGCGCGAGGGCGACGGCAAGGTTGAGGCGTCGCTGACGGCGGCGGTGCCCTATGCGGCGTTGCAGGCCTCGGAGCGCCTGAAGCTCTGGGGCGCGGCGGGCTACGGCACCGGCGAGGTCACCCTCAAGCCGCAGATGGGCGGCAGCTACAGGGCGGACATCGACTGGACCATGGCGGCGCTGGGCCTGCGGGGCGACGTGATCGCGCCGCCCAAGGAGGGTTCCGGTCCCGCCCTTGCGGTGACCTCGGACGCCCTGTGGGCGCGCACGTCGTCGGACAAGACGCGCGACCTTGCGGCGTCGGAGTCCGACGTGACCCGGCTGCGGCTGGGGCTGGAGGGGAGCTACCGCGTCGCCCTCGAAGAGGGCGGCAGCATCACGCCGAAGCTGGAAGTGGGCGCGCGCCATGACGGGGGCGACGCCGAGACCGGGTTCGGGGTGGAGTTGGGCGGCGGCATCGCCTGGGTCGATCCGAAGCTCGGTCTCTCGCTCGATCTCTCGGGCCGCACGCTGATCGCGCACGGCAACGACGACCTGGAGGACCGGGGCTTCGCGGCGTCGCTGTCATACGACCCGGCCCCGGCGACGAAGCGGGGTCCGTCGCTGACGCTCACCCAGGACTGGGGCGGTCAAGCGCAAGGCGGCCTCGATGCGCTGTTTACCCCCGACCCGCTGGAGGACCGCACGGGCAATGCCGAGCCGACCTCCCGCTGGGCGATGGAGGCGGCATACGGCCTGCCCGTCCTCGGCGGGCGCTTCACCGGCAGCCCGCATGTGGGCTTCGGGCTGGCCACGGCGGCGCGCGACTACACCATCGGCTGGCGGCTCACGCCGGAGGCCGCGAGCGCGCCCGATGTCTCCTTCGGCCTCAAGGCGACCCGCAGGGAGAGCGAAGCGGCCAGGGCGGAGCACACCGCCGGGTTCGAGGCGACCCTGCGCTGGTGAGGCACGGTGCCTGACCATGGCGCGGCGGGTAGTCGGATGGGACGCCGTACGGGCGTGGCGCTTCATCCGCGCGAGCAAGGCGTATCGCGCGGCGTGGCGGAAGCGCCGCCCGATGCCCGGCCTGCCGGAGCGCGGCCCGTTCCCCATACGCCTCCAAACCTCGGCCGACCTCGCCGCCATGGCCTGGGGCATGCTGGCCTGGGAGGACCCCTGTGCGGACCTCCCCCTTGCGCCCTTCTGGGTTCATACCGGCGTAATCGACGGCCAGGTGGCGCGGGACGCCGCGCCGCTGGTCCGGCTCGCGGCCGAGGGCGGGGCAACGATTACGGGGCTGCGGCTCGCCGACGGTGCGCTGATGCTGAGGATCGAACAGCCCGGCCGCTCGGTCCTGGTCCGCTTCCCCGCCGGCACCGTCTTCCCCGAGGACGGCGGCCTGCGGCTGATCCGCGAGGTGGTCCGCATCGAGGATGTCTGGCTCGGCGCTCCGGTCCCTCGGCCGGGGCGGGAGCGGGGGACGGCGGCGACGGCGAGCTCCTGCTGGCGCTGGAGAGCGAGGCGGAGGGGTTCACGCAGCGCGAGACCGCGGTGCGGCTCTGGGGCGCCCAACGGGTCGCGGACGAGTGGTGGTCGGACGGCTGGATGGCGGGGCGTCTCAAGCGCAGGCGCCGGCGCGCCAGGGCGATCCTGAACGCATATCGGAAAATGGCCATGGCCACCGGCAAGTAAAGGTCAGCGCCTGACGGTGCCTGACGCGACGTTGCAGCGGGCCGCGCCCCGTGGTTCGATCCGCCGGTCAGATATCGACGACAAGCATGTGTCGGTCTCGGCTATAACGAGTCCGGGCTTCGAACCATCTCCACTGCTGCCTGATGCAACTCGGACACGGTCGCCGCGCAGCAGTCCTCGAGAAGAAGGTTGTCGAAGCCGCGATCGCTCGCCTCGCGCAGGATCGTGTTGACGCACACCTCCGTCGTTACGCCCATGATGATCAGGTTGCGCACGCCCCGACGGCGCAGGATATGCTCCAGCTCGGTGCTGTAGAACGCGCCGCTGCCGGGCTTGTCGACGATCGGTTCATCGGGCTCGGGCGTGAGCTCGGGGATGATTTCCCAGCCGGGCTCTCCGCGGATCAGGACGCGTCCGAGCTCGGTCCTGTCGCCGACTCCGGCGCCGGTACGACGAAGGCGGAACTGCTTCACCTCCATGAGGTCCGAGCCGTCGGCTCGGTGACCTTCGCGCGTGTAGACGACGTGAAAACCGCCCTCGCGCGCCGCACGGAGCACTTTCCTGTGACCTTCGATCGGGGCGCGCATGACATTCATGTTGGCCCCGGCCGTGTCCGCCCAACCGCCGTAGCCACAGAAATCCATCTGCATGTCGATCACGAGAACGGCGGTGTTTCGGGGTCTCAGGTCGCCGTCGTAGGGAAAGGGATAGGATTCGGCCTCGACGTATCTCTCCATGGGATAATGTCCCGTAGCGTCTCGATCGTTCAGGACCAGCGCATTCGCTGCGCTAACGGGCAGCGAATACGATCCGAGCGGGCGAACATCGCCGGGACCTCACCGCGTGATGCCCAGCTTCTCGGCGAGGCCGATGCGCTGGAGCTTGCCGGTCGCACCCTTGGGGATCTCGTCGCGGAAGAGGATCGTGCGCGGCACCTTGAAGTCCGCGAGGGACTCGGCGGCGAAGGCGCGCAGCTCCCGCTCGCCCGCCTCGGCGCCCTCGCGCAGCACGATCACCGCCGCCACGTCCTCGCCCAACTTCGGGTGAGGCACGGCGAAGGCGACCGCCTGGGCCACCGCCGGGTGGGTCATCAGCGCGTCGTCGACCTCGCGCGGTGCGATCTTCTCGCCGCCCCGGTTGATGATCTCCTTGAGCCGGCCGGTGAGCGTGAGATAGCCGGCCGCGTCGATCACCCCCTGGTCGCCGGTGCGGAACCAGCCGTGCGAGAACGCCGCCGCGTTGGCCTCCGGGTTGTTCTCGTAGCCGTGGGTGACGTTCGGGCCGCGGATCACCACCTCACCCTCGGTACCGGGCGCCTGCACCGCGCCGGCCTCGTCCATGATCGCGACTTCGGGCCCGGCGGCGATCCCCACCCCGCCCGGCCTGCGCTCGGCGGGCGGCAGCGGGTTGCTGGTCATCTGGTGGGAGGCCTCGGTCATGCCATAGGACTCGATCACCGGCGCATCGAAGGCAGTCTCAAGCTCGCCCATCACCGGCGCCGGCAGCGAGGACGACGACGAGCGCAGCAGCCGGAGCCTGCGGCGCGCGACGATCTCCTTGTTGCGCGCAGCCCGGGCGAGGATTGCCTGGTGCATGGTGGGCACGGCGGTGAGCCAGGTTGGTGTCATCTCGTCGAGCCAGGCGAAGACGCGGAGCGCGTTGAAGCCCGGCGTGCAGATCACGCAGGCGCCCGCGTGGAGCGAGGCCATCACGCCCGCCATCAGCCCGTGGATGTGGAAGAGCGGCATGATGTTGAGGCAGCGGTCGCCGGGCTCGAGCGCGATCCACTCGGCGATGTTGCGCGCCGAGGCGCAGAGGTTGGCGCCGGTGAGCGGCACGATCTTGGGCCGCGACGTGGTGCCCGAGGTGTGGAGCACCAAGGCGGCATCGTCCCTGCCGTTGCCATCTCCCGCGGCCACCAAGTTCGACGGTGCATCGAGGGTGAAGGTGCCGGCACCCGCGTGCGTGTCCGGCGTGAGGCCGACGATCGGGACGCCCACCTGCTTCGCCGCCTCGACCGCCGGGCTCTCGGTGCCGGCCTCCAGGATCAGCGCCTTGGCGCGCAGGTCTTCGAGGTAGAAGGCGAACTCGTCCACCCGGTAGGCGGGGTTGAGCGGCGCCGCCGTGGCATGGGCAGCCGTGGCAAGGAAGGCTGCCGCCATCTCCGGCCCGTTGGGGAGCACGATCGCCACCCGGTCGCCCGGCCCGACTCCGGCCTGCGCCAGCGCATCGCCCGTACGCCCGACCTGCTCGCGCAAGCCCCCATAGGTCAGCGGCCCACGCTCCGGCGCCGCGATGGCGATATCGTCCCGCCCGCCCCGCTCCAGGAGCGCGTGGATGTCGGTGGGTTCAGACACGCAGCATCATCCCTATGCAGCCTTCGGCATCTCTGGCTTACGACCCTCGAAGTAATCTTCAATGGTGTAAATCTGAATCGTCGGCACATTCATGAACCGACCCGCGCTGGCCGCTGCATTGCGCATGTTGGTGGTCACCCGCTCCTCAAAGCAGGTGAACACGCCTATGTCAGCTTCCGCCTGCTGACGGGCGCCATTGAAGGCTTGAATGTCGCCAGGGCCGGTTCCCCCGCCCTTTACCTGCGAGACTATGTCGACGAAGTGACCCTTCTTGATAGGGATTCGACCACGCCCATCTATGCCTTTATCGCCGCGTTGTTTCTTGTTCGCCTCCATACCATCAACAAGCGACGCTGCCCAGCGCTCGAAGCGAAACTTGTCAAGGTCGGCTAGCGTTTTCGCATCATCGCGCGTCTTGGGCATACCGATAAACTGAACGTCATCCCACAGACTATCGAAGTTTTCTGTCAAACGTTGCTCGATGACCCTGCACGCGTTTACGCAAATGTCAATCCCGATCCAATGCCTGTTCAAGTTTTGTGCGGCATGGATGGTAGTTCCACAGCCGCAGAACGGATCTAGCACAAGGTCGCCCTCGTTAGAGCTAGACCGGATGATACGTTCCACCAGCGCCGTCGGCTTTTGTGTTGGGTAGCCTAAGCGCTCTTTGAGATTCACATGTACTGGAGGAATATCGTCCCAAATGTCTTGCAGCGGTCTTCCCTGCTTTTCATCAAGATAAATCTTGTATCGAGGCGTCCCTGTGCGACTATACGCAATCCGCCCTTCTGCCTCTAATCGTTCCATGTTTTCTTTCGAGTAAGCCCAATAACGGCCGGGTGGAGGGAGTTTCCCGCGCCATTCATAACGAGTATCGCCACCCGGTTTTGCGGCATGAAGCGGCTGGGTTTGGTAACGGCGTCCGTCCTCGTCTGTATTGCGGTATACGGAATCTATGTATTTTGGGTCGTACGGAACATAAACAGTGTTCCATACTGGAGAAGGACCCTTTGAAAACCTCAGTATTGTGTCGTGAATGCGCCCCATATGACGGGCTCCTTGCGACACGTCGCTGTGGGCACTAGTTCTTTTCCATACGAGTTCATTTCTGAAATTATCAACTCCAAAAACTGCATCCAGTAGTACCTTGAGATAGTGACTCATGGTGGGATCACAATGGAGATAAATTGAGCCTGTATCCTTTAGTACACGGTGACATTCACGAAGTCGGTTTGCCATGTATGACAAGTAGGCCAGTTGAGAGTTCTCACCTAGGACCCGACGCAACCCCTCAATTGCATCGGCCAAACGAGTGTCGGACGCAACCTCGTGGAAGTCGTCAACAGCCTCATGCCAGAACCAAGTGTCGTCAAAGGCTACCCACTGTGCCCCACCCATAAAGGCGTTGTAGAGCCGTTTCGAGTTGAAGGGCGGATCAAGATAGATCAGATCGACGGAGTCGTCGGCGATATCCTCGCGCATGACTTCGAGGCAATCGCCGAAATAGAGCCGATTAGTAGGCCGTTCTGGCATCATGACCCCGCTAGGCGTCTACTGCCGCGTCCACCTCACGCGCGGTTCATCCGGTTATCCACCAGGTCGTCCACCACCGCAGGGTCGGCGAGGGTGGAGGTGTCGCCCAGCGCGTCGTGCTCGTTGGCCGCGATCTTGCGCAGGATGCGGCGCATGATCTTGCCCGACCTGGTCTTGGGCAGCCCCGGCGCCCACTGGATCAGGTCGGGCGTCGCGATCGGGCCGATCTCCTTCCGCACCCAGCGGCTGAGCTCGCCCCGCAGCTCCTCGCTGGGCTCCCGGCCGGCGGTGAGCGTCACGTAGGCGTAGATGCCCTGGCCCTTGATCTCGTGCGGGTAGCCCACCACCGCCGATTCCGAGACCGCCGGGTGCGCCACCAGCGCGCTCTCCACCTCCGCCGTCCCCATGCGGTGGCCCGAGACGTTGAGCACGTCGTCGACGCGGCCGGTGATCCAGTAGTAGCCGTCCTCGTCCCTGCGCGCTCCGTCGCCGGTGAAGTAGCGCCCCGGATACTGCGAGAAGTAGGTATCGATGAAGCGCTTGTGGTCGCCATAGACCGTGCGCATCTGCCCCGGCCAGGAATCGGCGAGGCAGAGCAGGCCGGAGCACGCGCCTTGGAGCTCGTTCCCCTCCTGATCGACGATCAGGGGCCGCACGCCGAAGAAGGGCCGCGTGGCGGAGCCGGGCTTGAGCGCGGTCGCACCCGGCAGCGGCGTGATCAGGATGCCGCCGGTCTCGGTCTGCCACCAGGTATCCACGATGGGGCAGCGGCCGTCGCCCACCACCCGGTGGTACCAGAGCCAGGCCTCGGGGTTGATCGGCTCGCCCACCGAGCCGAGCAGCCGGAGCGAGGCGCGCGAGGTTTTTTGGACCGGCCCTTCGCCCTCGCGCATAAGCGCGCGGATCGCAGTCGGCGCGGTGTAGTAGATGTTGACGCCGTGCTTGTCGCAGACCTGCCAGTGGCGCGACGCGTCCGGATAGTTGGGCACGCCCTCGAACATCAGCGTCGTAGCCCCGTTGGCGAGCGGCCCGTAGAGGATGTAGCTGTGGCCGGTCACCCAGCCGACATCCGCCGTGCACCAGTAGATCTCGCCGTCGTGGTAGTCGAAGACGAACTGGTGGGTCATGGACGCGTAAACCATGTAGCCGCCGGTGGTGTGCAGCACGCCCTTGGGCTTCCCCGTGGAGCCCGAGGTGTAGAGGATGAAGAGCGGGTCCTCCGCCGCCATCTCCGCCGGCGGGCAGTCGGCCGACGCGCCCTCGACCAGGTCGTGGTACCAGACGTCGCGGCCCTCCACCCAACCGATCTCGCCGCCGGTGCGCTTTACCACCACGCAGCTACGGATGCTCGGGCAGCTCTCGAGCGCGGCATCCGTGTTGGCCTTGAGCGGGATCGAGCGCCCGCCGCGCAGGCCCTCGTCGGCGGTGATGATGAGCGAGGAATCGCAGTCCTGGATGCGGCCCGCGAGCGAATCCGGCGAGAAGCCGCCGAACACCACCGAGTGGACCGCGCCGATTCGGGCGCAGGCCAGCATGGCGATGGCCGCCTCGGGAATCATCGGCAGGTAGATGGTGATGCGGTCGCCCTTCCTGGCGCCGAGGGAGAGGAGGCCGTTGGCGAGGCGCGAGACCGCCCCGTGCAGCTCGCGGTAGGTCAGCGTCGAATCCTCGGCCGGGTCGTCGCCCTCCCAGATGATCGCGACCTGATCGCCGCGTTCGGCGAGGTGGCGGTCCACGCAGTTGGCGCAGGCATTCAGCGTGCCGTCCTCGAACCAGCGGATGTGGAGATCGTCGGCCCGGTAGGAGACGTCCTTGACCTTGCCATAGGGCTCGATCCAGTCGATCCGCTTGCCGTGCTCGGCCCAGAAGCCTTCCGGGTCCTCGGTCGAGCGGGCGTACCAGGCGCGGTAGGTCGCGTCGTCGCAGTGGGCCGATCGGTCGAGGCCCTCGGGCACGGGGAACAGCTCAGTCTCCGACATCGTGGCGCAACGCCTCCCTGCTGGAATGGCCGACCGTCTCGGCGCGGCGGGATTATATACGCTTGAAGCATTTCCGCTTCACGCGGAAACGCTCCAAGCTCTTATGTCGCTCACGGCAGCCGGCCTCCGGCCGGCGCCTCCGCGAGGGCGCCGCACGGGCGGCGGGCCGCGGTCGCGGCCTATCGCGAGTCCGTCGAATCCGGACTCGCTCTACAGCGTGACGGCGACCGACTCGCCCTCGATCGAGACCGGGAGCGGGGTCAGGTTCTCGCCGACGCAGGGGCCGGAGAGGCAGTGCCCGTCCTCGATGCGGAAGAGCGCGCCGTGGGTGGCGCAGAGGATCATGTCCTTCTCGCGGGTGAGGAACTGGTCGGGCACCCAGTCGAGCGGGCCCAGGGTGTGCGGGCACGAGTTCTCGTAGGCCCGCACCGTGCCGCCCGCGCGCACCACGAAGACCGAGCGCAGCACGTCGCCCTCGCGAAAGTCGAAGCCCTTGGAACCCGGATCGGGGATATCGTCCAGGCGGCAGAGGACGCGCTGACTCATGGCGCAGGGCGGCGCGGCCCGAGTCGCCTTCAGGCGGCCTCGCGCTCGACCGTCCGCAGGCTCGCCAGCACCGCGTCCGCCAGGTGGTCGATCTCCGCCTCCTCCATGGGCGTCGAGAGGCACGCCATGCCCGAGACCGAGGTGACGACACCGTGGTTGAGCAGCGCGCGGAACAGCCCGTCCAGCTTGCGCGCGCGCCCCTCGGTGCCGGCGCGGTAGACCGCGCGGTAATCGGTGAGCGGCTCGTCGCTCATGTGGAAGAGGATCAGCGAGCCCTCGCCGGTCACCTGCCCCTCGCAGCCAGCGATGCGGAAGGCCTCGCGCAGCTTGGTGCGGGCGCTTTCGCCCAAGGCATTCAGCCGCTCGACGGTCTCGCGCGTGAACATGCGCATCGCCGCCACCCCAGCCGCCATGGAGAGCGGATTGGCCGTGAACGTGCCGGACTGCGGGCAGGCGGCCTTGCCGGCGCTGCTATCGTAGACCGCCATCGCGTCGGCCGTGCCCGCCACCGCGCCGATGGGCAAGCCGCCGCCGATCACCTTGCCGAGGGTGATGAGGTCCGGCTCGAGCCCATAGAGGGTCTGGGCGCCGTGCTCGTGCAGGCGAAATGTGATCACCTCGTCGTCGATGATGAGCGCGCCGGAGGAGCGGCGGAAGTCGTGCAGCATCTCGATGTAGGCCGGGCTCATCGGCGCGCCGCCGCAGCGGGCCGGCGCAAGGTCGACCAATACGGCGGCAAGCTCGTCGGCATGGCGCTCCAGGATCGCGCGGGTCTCTGCCACGTCGTTGAAGGGGATGATCACCGCATCCTGCAGCAGCCCTTGCGGTGTGCCCCTGGCGTAGCCCACCGGGCGCGGCCTGTCGGTGCCCCAGCTCTGCGGGTCCGGGTCCAGGCTCGCCTCGGCATAGTCATAGGCGCCGTGGTAGACGCCCTCGCACTTGGCGATCTTGGGCCGCCCGGTGAAGGCCCTGGCGCCCTTGATGGCGTGCATCACGGCTTCCGTGCCGGTGTTGGTGAAGCGGATGTGCTGGAGCGACGGCGCCCGCCCGCAGATCTGCTCGGCCAGCTCGATCTCGCTCTCGGTCGCGAGCGTGAGCGACATGAAGCGCTCCGCCTGCTTCACCACCGCCTCGACGATGGCCGGGTGCGAGTGGCCGAAGAGCTGGACCGTGTAGTTGTTGATGAAGTCGATCCGCTCGGTGCCGTCCACGTCGGTGACGCGGCAGCCGTTCGCCTCGCGCGCGTAGATCGGGTAGGGCGAGAGCTGCGTCAGGCCGCGCGTGCCGCCGCCGGGAAAGACCGCACGCGCCCTCGCGCCGAGCGCGGCGGAGCGCGAGTGCGGATCGGGATACGCCATGGTGGGCACTCCTGCCGGGGGATGCGCTCGCACCGGAAGGCCTGTCACGCAGATGCTGCGCGCACCCTCCGCGAGCCGGCGCAAGAATGCGCCCATCCCGTGCCGCAGGCAAGCACCAGGGGAGGTGTGGTAGAAGGCTCCATCGCAACCTTGTGGGGTACGAATATCGCATGCAATGACGCATGTTGGGTTGGCGCCCAGATCGCCGAACGGCACTGCTGCGCCCCGCTACGATAAGTTGCCATTTGAACGACTGAGATGGAGGCGTGTGCGCTGTCACGCATCCCTTGGTGATCAAGGGCTCCAGCTGATCCGAGATTTTTCTTACCCCGGCGGCTTCGCAGACATCTGCGGCCCTGAGATCGGCGGATAGGGCGGATCGAGGATTTCCACCCCATAGCCGACGACGCTCCCAGGCTCACTTCCGGCCCCGTCGCGTCGTCCCGCCCGAATCGGATAGAAGGTGTCGCCATCGGGCCAGAGGCCCTCGTTCCATCCACCAGCCCTGGTAGGGAGAACGTGATGGCGACAACGGAGAAGCTACCCTTTTCCTGGCAGGCTGTCGAAGGCCTGCCGGACCTGGATCGCCTGCGTCTGGTGCTCGACACCCTGCCCGACGAGGAGATCGTGGCTGCGCTTGAGGCCGGGCGAGGTCGCGGGCGCAACGACTACCCGGTGCGGTCGATGTGGCGTGCGCTGATCGCGGGCGTGGTGTTCCAGCACGCCTCGATCCAGTCGCTGCTGCGGGAGATGGGCCGCAACCCGGCGCTCCTGGAACTCTGCGGGTTCGACCCGCTGCCTTTCCAGAGCGCGCCCGTGTTGGAGCTTCGCGCAGGTACGAAGGAGCCACCATGCGCGGTGGCGCATCCGGCGCAGGTCCGCTCGACGGTGCCCAGCCACTGGAACTTCTCGCGCTTCCTGCGGCGCGTCGTGCTGCTTGAGAACGAGTGCAGCCTGGTGTCCGCAATGGTCGAGAGCCTGCGCGCGTCGCTCTTCGAAGAGCTGCCCGACTTCGGCCGCCATCTCGGCTACGACGGCAAGGCGATCGAGAGCCACTCGACGGGCCGGGTTGCCGAGGACAAGGGGAAGACCTCCGACCCCGACGCCGACTGGGGCAAGCATGAGACGAGCGGGGTGAACGCCAAGACCGGCGCGATCTGGAAGAAGGTGAAATCATGGTTCGGCTACGGCCTCCACCTGATCGCCGACACCCACTACGAGGTCCCGGTGGCCTTCGAGGTGACGCGGGCGTCGGACTCGGAGGTCAAGATGCTCCCCAAGATGCTGGAGAACCTGTTCGCAAGAGCGCCGGAAATGGTGGAGCGCTGCGACGACTTCAGCGCCGACCGCGGTCTCGACAACGCTCCCCAGAAGAAGTTGCTCTGGGATAAGTGGGCCATTCGGCCGCTGGTCGACACGCGCTTGATGTGGAAGGCCGAGAAGGAGGAGCCGGGCTATGATCCGACGAAGCCGATCACGCGGGCGCTGTTCCCCAACCGCGCCGACGTCGTCGTTCACGACGAGCGCGGCCGCGTGTCCTGCATCTGCCCCCAGACCGGCGAGGTCCGCGCCATGGCCTTCCAGGGCTTCGAGGCCGAGCGCGGCCTCTGCGGCACGCTGAAATACCGCTGCCCGGCGGCGGCCTTCGGCTTCGACTGTGCAGGCAGCAAGGCGTGCCACCGGGCGGGCGGGGTGGAGCCCGGCGAGTACGGCCGCATCGTGCGCATCGATCTCGACAAGAACGACCGGCGCGTCTTCACCCCGACGCCCTGGGGCAGCCCGTCCTGGCGGCGCGGCTACAACCGGCGCTCTGCGATAGAGAGGATCAACAGCCGCCTCGACAACAGCTTCAACTTCGAGACCCACTACATCCGCGGGCTCGCTAAGATGAAGACCCGTGTCGGGCTGGCGCTGGTGGTGATGATGGCGCTGGCCCTTGCGCAGGTGCGGGCCGGCCACGCGGAGCGGATGCGCTCGCTGGTCGGCGCGGTGCCGTACCTCGACACCGGCTGACCGGTTGTCCCACCTCCGACATCGCCGCTCGACCAAGCCGCCTGCCGGCGGATGGCAGACCGCGGCCATCCATGTCACGATGTTCCCGTAGCGTTCCGCTCTCGCGTCTAATCGCTGCATTCTGCTCACCCGGCGGGGATCAGGCAGTCGATATCCGGCCGCCAAAGATCAGCGTCACGATGTCGAAATACGCCACAGCGCACATTCCTCGAGATGGTGTCCGTAATGCCAGAAGACAGTTTATACCGCATGCTGGAGTTCGTTTCTTCTTGCGACGATCCCACGAAGTTGCGCACGATCATCAAGAACGCACGAGAGCGCGGCGGCGCAGAACTTGCGGATGCAGCCCTGCGAAAGTTGGTGGCAATCCTTCCGTCGGAAAATCCAGGCACCTTGGATCATGACTTTTGGCGGACCATCCACACGTTCGAGCATGTTCTCACCGAAGAGAGAGGACGGACGACTCGCTTGTCGCGGACGCGACAAAAGGTTGATCGGGTTGGAGTATCCCAAACCTTGATTGATTGGGCTCTGGATTCCAAGAAGACGGTTGGTTTCCGCATGCTTCTGGACAGAGACATGGCCGAGTTGACCGGCGAGGCAATCGTTTTGCGGCACTCCGATGAATTTGATGCGGATGTCGTTTCGGCTGCGCGTATCAGGCTCGAGGAAGAGGGCGTCGATATCTTGGCCGTAACGACATACTCGTGACGTTGCAGTAGTCCCGCCGCGTCTGGCCTTCTCGCACTTCAGTCCATAGGTGCGATGAAATCGGAGGTCTTTTGGGCTTCAGCTTCCAAGTATTGTGGCAATAGCGGAGCTTACGCCTCCTTGTCCGAGAACAACCCCGGCAACCAGCGCGAGGCGAGCCTTGCAGGGAAGGTCAGGCGGAGCGGCGCGCGAGAGCTGTCGGAAGCCAGAATGTTTCGCTCGATGAGTGCCGCGGTGATGCGCCGCGCCTGACGCTCACCCGTGCCGAGTAGCTGGGCGACCTCGCCTCGGGGAAGGTCGCCCCGATAAAGAATCGCCTGGAGGACGGCGCCGGACTTAGGCGGCAAGGCGCCGGCCCTGATCTCCTCCTCAGCCCAGATCAGGATGCGATGACGCAAACGGTCGGGCTGTACGAGTCCTTCCATGAAGTCGACCTGATCGATGCACGTCGTCAGGAAAAAACGCGTGAACGCGGCTAGCGCCTCCTCGCTCAGGTGGCCTCGTCCGTCGAGGTCGTTGCGCCGCATCGCGTCGCAGGCCATGAGCTTGCCCTTGTAAGTGTCCTCATTGCGGGCGAGACCGCGGGCGATCGACCAAACGCCCCCGGTATCCAGGCTCTCCAGCAGCATGGCGTGGGACATCAGCCGCGCGACCCGACCGTTGCCGTCCAGAAACGGATGGATCCAGAGGATGCGATGGTGGGCTGCGGCGGCGGCCAGAATGCGGTCGGTCTTGCCCAGCCCGGTGTAGACCGCCTCGAAGCGCTCCAGGAAACGCGACAGCGCGCCGGGACTGATCGGGACATGATGGCCTACTCTCACATCGCGCCTGCGGAACCCGCCGGGGACCACGACGACGTACTCGCCGGTTGCCGGGTCCTCGGACCGGAGCAGGTCTTCGGGTAGCATTTCGCAGAAGCGTCGATGAGTCTCGACCAGACCGTCGAGCGTTGCGGCGCGGTCTCCCAACCCGCCCCCGTCGATCCACGCCTGAACGGCGATATGCGCCTTGGCCTCGAGCTGAAGATTTCGCCTGCCGGCATCCGCACTGAAGTCGTCCCGTAGCGCACGCTCGATATCGACCGGGTGCGTATCGTGACCCTCGATCAGGTTGCTGTAGTAGCAGTTCATGGCCCGGACGAGATCGGCCAGCGCGGCGAGCTCGCCCGCCGGCAGGCTGCGGCGGAAGCCCGCCGCCTTGCCGGCCAGTTCGACCGCGAGGTCGGTCAGGCCGGTGCGGTGCGGAGAGCCTTCGCTCACCACCAGCGGCTCCATCAGGGCCACCGATTCGCCGCGATCCGCCGCTGTCATGACCGCTATTGTGTCCGATAGGTCATTGTCAGTAAGCTGCTATATTGTATATAATAACGATACGTTCAAGCTCGGTATAGACCTCAAATATGTCCGCTTTCACGACCGCTTCGTATTTTGGCGCGAGTGGGCATGCCTCCCGTGTGGCGCGACGTGAGCGCTTCGGTGGTAAACTCGCCGGTAGTCTGTTACATGCCGCTGCCGATGCCATCGGTGGCGGCAAAGCGTGTGAGCCCTGTGGAATGAGCGACGAGGTTCTTGAGGTCGGGAAGCTGCCGGCGACGCTGCTGGCCGAGGTGCTGGTGACGGGGCGACCGACGCCACCGGAGCTTCTTCTGCCGCCCAGAGTCGGCGAGGATGCGGGCGTCGTTGCCGTGCAACGCGGCGCGTTGATCGCGGCCAGCGACCCGGTGACGCTCACCGGGCAGGATGTCGGCGCCCACGCGGTGCTCGTGAACGCGAACGACATCGCGGTCATGGGCGCGAGGCCCCGCTGGTTCACCGCGACGGTCCTGCTGCCGCCGGGGATCACGGCGGACGAGGTGCGGGCGCTCTACCGGCGGATGCACGAGGCGCTGACGGATCTCGACGCCGTACTGGTGGGGGGCCACGTCGAGATCACCGACGCGGTCCGCCGAACCGTGGTCGCCGGCCACATGATGGGGCTCCGGCAAGACGGCAATTTCGCCAGCACCGCCGACCTGGAGCCGGGGCACGTTGTGGTGCAGATCGGCCCCGCACCGGTGGAAGGCGCGGCCGTGCTCGCGGCCGAGGCGCGCGCGCAGCTGGAAGGCAAGGTCACCGCCGCGACGCTGGAAGAGGCCGCAGGCGCGATGACCGACCCCGGCATCTCGGTGGTGGATGCCGCGCTACGCGCCACGACGCTGGGGGCGACAGCCATGCACGACCCGACCGAGGGTGGGCTCTCCGCCGGGCTCTACGAGATGGCGGAGACGGCGGGCGTTGGGCTCACGGTTTCGTCCGTGGCCGTGCTCTGGTACGAGCCGGGCCGCATCATGGCGGAGGCGCTCGGTATCGACCCCTGGGGTCTGCTCGCCTCCGGCGCGCTGCTCGCGGCCTTCCCCGCCGACGACACCGAGGACGCGTTGGCCACGCTCACGGCCGAGGGCTTCGCCTGCGCGCCCATCGCCCGCGCCGAAGCGGGGAGTGGAGTCAGCTTCGAGTCAGGCGGTGCGGTGCCGCGCTTCAGCCGCGACGAGATGATCCGGGTCTTCAGCCCCGAAGGCTAAACCGCGCGGCGCTCAGGCTGCGCAGTAATCCGCGTCGGTGCTTTCAGCGTCGGAAAGGTCGACGATGCTGGGCCGCTCGCCGCAGAGCGCGCAGGCCGGGTCGGGCTTCACTTTGATCTTGCGAAAGATCGCGGCGAGCCCGTCGTAGACGATCAGGCTGCCCGACAGGCTCTCGCCGATCCCCAGCAGTTCCTTCAGCACCTCGGTCGCCTGCAGCGAGCCCATGGAACCCGCGACGGCGCCCAGGATGCCGCCCTCGGCGCAGGAGGGGATCAGGCCCGGCGGCGGCGCTTCGGGAAAGATGCAGCGGTAGCACGGATTGTCGCCCCCGAGATGGGCCTTAAAGGTCGCGAGCTGGCCGTCGAAGCGCAGGATCGAGGCCGAGACCAGGGTCGTCTGCGACAGGTAGCAGGCATCGTTGATGAGGAAGCGTGTCGCAAAGTTGTCGCTGCCGTCGGCGACCAGGTCGTAGCGCCCGATCAGGTCCATGGCGTTGTCGGGTGCGAGCCGCACCGGGTGGCATTCGACCGTCACGTCCGGGTTGATCCGCGCCACGGTCTCGGCCGCGCTCTCGGTCTTGGGATGGCCGATCCGGGCCTCGGTGTGGGCGATCTGCCGCTGCAGGTTGGAGAGCGCCACCGCATCGTCGTCGACCACGCCGATGGTGCCGACGCCGGCCGCCGCGAGATAGAGCATGAGCGGCGAGCCGAGCCCGCCGGCGCCCACCACCAGCACCTTCGAGTCCAGCAGCTTTTGCTGGCCTGGGCCGCCCACCTCCTGCAGCAGGATGTGGCGGGCGTAGCGCTCGAGCTGGCGTTCGTTGAACATGGCCGGATTCTAGAACCCCGCGAAGAGGTCGGTGGAGAGGTAGCGCTCGGCGAAGGAGGGCACGACGACGAGGATGCGCTTGTCCGCCATCTCCTCGCGCGCGCCCACCTGGAGCGCGGCGGCGATGGCGGCGCCGGAGGATATGCCCACCGGGATGCCCTCCAGCCGCGCGACCCGCCGGGCGATCTCGATGGCGGTCTCGTCGCTTATCTGGATCAGCTCGTCGATCACCGAGCGGTCGAGCACGCCCGGCACGAAGCCCGCGCCGATGCCCTGGATCTTGTGCGGGCCCGCCGGCGCGCCGGAAAGTACGGCACTCGCCGCGGGCTCGACTCCGATCAGCTTGAGCGCGGGCAGGCGCGGCCTCAGCACCTGACCGATGCCGGTCACCGTGCCACCCGTGCCGACCCCGCAGACGATGGCGTCCAGCACGCCGCCGGTATCGCGCCAGATCTCCTCGGCGGTCGTCACACGGTGAATCGCCGGGTTCGCCGGGTTTTCGAACTGCTGGAGCATCACGGCGCCGTCGATCTCCTCCACCAGCTCTTCGGCGCGCGCCAGGGCGCCGGGGATACCCTTCTCCGCCGGGGTGAGCTCCAGCTCGGCACCGAGCAGCAGGAGGATGCGCCTGCGCTCGATGGACATGCTCTCCGGCATGGTGAGGATCAGCCGGTAGCCCTTCGCCGCCGCCACGAAGGCCAAAGCGATGCCGGTGTTGCCCGAGGTGGGCTCGACCAACACCGAGCGGCCGGGTTCGATCGTACCGTCGGCTTCCGCCGCATCGATCATGGAGACGCCGATGCGGTCCTTGACCGAGGCGAGCGGGTTGAAGAACTCGAGCTTGCCGACGATCTCGGCGACGCAGCCGGCCTCGGCAGGCAGGCGGTTGAAGCGCACCAGCGGCGTGGACCCGATGGTCTCGGCGATGCTGTCGTAGATGCAGCCGCGCACCGCCGGCGGCAGTGCCGTGACAGCGGGGGCAGTCTCGTCGGGGTGGTCTCGTGCCATGGTCCGCTCGGATCGCGCGCTCATGCAGCCTTGCGGTCGCCTCGCCGCCGCTCCGGCCAGCGAGGGGCAACGAGCGGACGCGCTAACGCGGCCGGCGGCGGCCGATCGCCCTGCGTCTTACTTGGCGGCCCTCGCGCAGCTGCCCGCTTTGACCTTCGGGGCTACGTCCTCGTCGAGGACAGTGGACGCAACGTGCGTGGCGCCCGACTGATCGACGCACGACCCGTCGGCGGCGACGGTGCCGGCGCAGGACTGAGTCTTGCCGTCTCCCGCCTCAACCGAAACCAGCTCTAGATGATGGTCGTCCGCCTGAGCCTCGCCGCCGGCGTAGCTCGAGAGCGCCGCCACCACCAAGCCCGCGACGAACGCCATGGGCAGCACGGCTCCTACGCCAAACCGACCTCTGCGACTCAACCTCATGCCTGTCTCCCGTTCGTGACCGGCCCGGCGCCCGTGGGTGCCGGCGCGGCATTGTGCAATGCGGGCCGACAGCGATCAACGGCGTTCGTTCATGTCCCTCAGCCGTCTTCGCTCCCAGGGCCGAGCCCGGTGGAGCCGAAGCCGCCGGCGCCCCTGTCGCTCTGCGGCACCTCACCCTCCACCAGATGCGCCCGGACCACCGGCGCGATCACCAGCTGGGCGATACGCATGCCGCGCTCGACGACAAACGGGGCATCGCCCCAATTGACCAGCAGCACGCCGATCTCGCCCCGATAGTCGGAATCGATGGTGCCGGGGGCGTTGAGCACGGTCACGCCATGCTTGAGCGCGAGGCCGGAACGCGGCCTGATCTGGCCCTCAAAACCCTCGGGCAAGGCCAGCGCCAGCCCGGTCCCGACGAGGGCGCGCGCGCCCAGTGCAAGGGTGAGCGGCCCGGCGGCGGCGTAGAGATCGAGGCCGGCGCTGCCGGCGCTGGCGTAGTTGGGGAGCGGCAGGTCGCGACCGTGGGCAAGACGCTCGACCGTGACCTCGACCGGTGTCTCCACCGGCGCACTCATTCGGTCTCTGTGCCCGAGGAGAGCGCTTCGGCGATACGCTGGACCAGCCGTGCGGCCACCTCGGCCTTGCTCATGCGGGGCCACGGCTCGACCGCAGGCGCCCCGCCGTCCCCGGCGCGCGTGAGCAGGTGGACGACGTTCTCGTCGTCGCCAAAGACCGCGCCCTCCGCTACCTGGTTCGCGAGGATCCAGTCGCAGCCCTTGGCCGCGAGCTTAGCGGCGGCGTTGGCTTCCACGTCCTCGGTCTCGGCGGCGAAACCTACGACAAGGCGCGGGCGCTTCGGGCCGGCGGCGCTGAGCGAGGCCAGAATGTCCGGATTCTCGGTGAGCGTCAGGGTGGGCGGGCTCGTGCCCCGGCTCTTCTTGATTTTCCGGTCTCGGGGCGCCGCCGCGCGCCAGTCCGAGACCGCCGCCGCGCAAATGGCGATGTCGGCGGGGAGCCCTTGCTCGCAGGCGGCCAGCATCTCCTGGGCCGTCTCCACTCTCACCGTCTCGACCCCTTCTGGCGCCGGCTCGGCCGTCGGACCCGAAACGAGCAGCACATCGGCGCCCGCCTCGGCGCAGGCGGCGGCGATGGCGTGGCCCTGCTTGCCGGAGGAGCGGTTGCCGAGGAAGCGCACCGGGTCGATGGGCTCGAAGGTCGGCCCGCTCGTGACCAGCACCCGCAAGCCGGCGAGGGGACCGGAGCGGGCGCCCAGAACGCCGGCGATGGCGGCCACGATCTCCGGCACCTCGGCCATGCGGCCGGGGCCGCTCTCGCCCTCCGCCAGCGGGCCGTCGTTGGGGCCGACGACGCTGACGCCGTCCGCCTCCAGTCGCGCCCGGTTGCGCACCGTCGCCGGATGCTGCCACATGCGCGTGTTCATGGCGGGCGCCGCGAGCACCGGCTTGTCCGCCGCGATCAAAGTCGAGGTCGCGAGGTCGTCGGCGATCCCGTGGGCTATCTTGGCCAGGATGTCGGCGGTGGCCGGCGCCACCACCAAGATGTCGGCCTCCTGCCCCAGCCTGATGTGGGCGATCTCGCTGTCTCCGGTGAGCGCGAGCGTGTCGGTGTAGACCGTCTGCCCGGCCAGGGTCTCGACCGAGAGGGGCGTGACGAACTCGGCGCCGGCCCGGGTGAGGATGCAGCGCACATGCGCCCCGTTCTCTCGCAGCCGCCGGATCAGGTCGAGGCACTTGTAGGCGGCAATACCACCGGCGATCACCAGCAGGATTCGCCTGCCGCGCAATGCCGCGGCGTCCGCGCCGCGCCCGTTTCCCGGTTCCCGCATGCGATAACGCTACGGCTGCGAAGCGAGCCCGGCAAGAGCCCTGCCGGCTGCCGCTCAGGGCCAGCGCACCTCGGGCGGGAGCGACATCAGGATCGCCTCGGTGTTGCCCCCGGTCTCCAGCCCGAAGCGGGTGCCCCGATCATAGAGCAGGTTGAACTCGACGTAGCGGCCGCGGCGCGCGAGCTGGTGCGCGCGCTGCTCTTCCGTCCAGGGCTCGCCCATGCGCCGGCGCACGATCGCGGGGTAGACCTCCAGGAAGGCGCGGCCCACATCCTGGGTGAAAGCGAAATCTGCCGCCCAGTCTCCCGTGTTGAGGTCGTCGTAGAAGATGCCGCCGACCCCGCGCGCCTCCTCGCGGTGAGGCAGGTAGAAGTAGCGATCGCACCAGGCCTTGAAGCGCGGGTAGTAGCCGGCGTCGTGGCGCGCGCAGGCGTGGCTGAGTGCCGCGTGAAAGTCCGCCGTATCGCGCTCGTCCGGGTAGGTGGGCGTGAGATCGGTGCCGCCGCCGAACCACCACTTGCTGGTGACGATATGTCTGGTGTTCATGTGGACCGCCGGCACTAGCGGCGAGCGCATGTGAGCCACGACGGAAATGCCGCTCGCCCAGAAACGGCCATCCTCGGCGGCGCCCGCGACCTTCTGGCGGAAGCTCTCGGAGAACGTGCCGTGCACGGCAGACACGTTGACGCCCACCTTCTCGAACACCCGGCCCCGCATCAGCGCCATGACCCCGCCGCCCCCGCCCGGGCGCTCCCAGGCCTTGCGCTCGAAGCGCCCGGGGCGGGCGCCTGAGTTCTCCGCCTCGTCTTCGATCGCCTCGAAGGCGGCGCAGATCTCGTCCCGCAGCGCCTCGAACCAGGCCCGCGCCCGCTCCTGCCGCGCCGCTTCCTCGCCCGTATCGCTCACGGGAGGCTAGTGCTCCCCGCCTGCCACAGGCGTCAGGTCGTAGTCGTCCGCGAGCGAGAGCGCGTCCAGGATCGCCTTGATCCGCGCCCAAGTCGGCCCGTCAACGGGGTAGGGACCGCCAGGCCCCCCGCCCGCGCGCGCACCGGGGAGGCGCACGCCCGCGCTGCCCTCGGCCGGCGGCAGGGCCTCCAGGCTTGCGACGAACTCCTCCATCATCCGCACGAACTCCGCGCCCATGCCGAGTGCCTCCGGATCGGCGGCAAGCACGAAGAGGCCGTTGCCCTGGTCCTCGTTCTCGTTGCCGCTGCTCATGCCGGCACCGGCGAGCGCGCCGGCGAAGGCCTCGACGATCAGGCTGAGCAGGAAGCCCTTGTGGCCGTCGGCCGCGCCGCCCAAGGGCAGCAGCGAGGCCCTGCGGGGCGTTTCGAAGAAGCCGGCGGGCTCCGTTGTCGTCCGGCCCTCGCGGTCGATCAGCCAGCCTTCGGGCACGGCCTCGCCCCGGTTCGCCGCCATCTTGATCTTGCCGAGCGCCACCACCGAGGTGGAGAGGTCGATCACCAGCGGCGGCTTGCCCGGCGCGCGCGGGATGCCGCAGGCCAAGGGATTGGTGCTGAGGAAGGGCGCCGCGCTGCCGAAGGGCGCGACGCAGGCGCCGCCGCCCGCGTCGTTCACCAGCAGCAGGGTCATCAGGCCCTCCCGTGCCGGCCCGCCGACGTAGGCGCCGAGGCGGGCCACGTCGTTGCCGTTGCGCACCGCCGCGCAACCGACGCCTTGCGCCCGGGCCTTGGCCGCCGCCCGCTCCGCGGCGAAGACGCAGGAGGCGGGGCCCAGGCAGCGCCGCGCGTCGATCATCGCCGCCGCCGCGGTCTCGTGCACCACCACGGGCGCCATCGCCGGCGCGATCATCCCCGCCCTGGTGTCCTCGGCGAAGGTGGGGATGCGCATCACCCCGTGGGAGTGATAGCCAGCGCGGCTTGCCTCCAGCAGGGTCTCGGTCAGAACCGCGCGTTCCAGGGCAGTGAAGCCCAGCGCCCCGAAGATATCCTCGATCAGGGCGCAAACGGTCGCTTCCGGAGCAATGACTCCGGTATGGGCCATCGCTTCAGCGCTCCGCCACGTTGACCACCAGCTTGCCGAAGTTGCGCCCATCGAACAGCATGCCGAGCCCCTCGGGCGCGTTCTCCAGCCCCTCGATCACGTGCTCCCTGTAGGTCATGGAGCCCGCGTCGAGCCACGCGGTGAGCCGCGCGAACGCCTCCGGATAGCGGGCCAGCCAGTCGAACACGAGGAAGCCCTCGACCCGCGCCCGGTTGACGAGGATGTGACGCAGGTGGCTCGGCCCCAGGTAAGGCTCGGTCAGGTTGTAGTGGTGGATGCAGCCGCAGACGACGACCCGCGCCTTGAAGGCAAGGCGTTGCATCACCGCGTCGGTCATCGGGCCGCCCACGTTGTCGAAGTAGACATCGATGCCGCCGGGGCAGGCCTCGTCGAGCGCCGCGCCGAGGTCGTTGGCGGTGCGGTAGTTGATCGCGGCGTCGAAGCCCAGCTCATCGGCGATGTAGGCGGCCTTCTCGTCGCTGCCGACGGTCCCGACCACGCGGCAGCCGCCGATCTTGGCGATCTGGCCCACCACCGCGCCCACGGCACCCGAGGCCGCGGAGACCACCACCGTGTCGCCTGGGCGCGGGCGGCCCACCTCCAGCAGGCCGAAGTAAGCGGTGGCGCCGGGCATGCCGAGGATGCCGAGCGCGTAGGACGGCGGATAGAGAGACTCCGGCAGTACCCGCGCCGCCCCCCGCGTGCAGAGCGCGTATTCCTGCCAGCCGAACATGCCTTCCACCAGGTCGCCCTCCTTGAGGCCTGAGGCCTCGGAACGCACGACCTCGCCCACCGCGCCCCCGGTCATCACGTCGCCGATGCCGACCGGCGCCGCGTAGGATTTTGCCGCGCTCATGCGGCCCCGCATGTAGGGGTCGAGGGAGAGCGAGAGCACCCGCACCAGCGCCTGGCCGTGGCGGGGCTCGGGCACCGGCCCCTCGGCCAGCGAGAAGTCGCTTCCCTTCGGCATGCCCAACGGCCGCGCCGCAAGCGTGATCTGGCGATTGATGGCCGCGTTCATGTCAGCTCCTCTGCTTGATTCAGCTTGAACCCCTCCTCGCCCCGGCCCTCTCCCGCCTTGTGTTTTCCCTCAAGCGCCGGGCGCTCGCTCCGCTCGCTTGGCTACGCGCTTCGCGCGCGGCGCGGTCGCGCCGTCCGGGCCTGCGGCCCGGGAGGGCGGAGGGGGACGCAGGCGGCACCGGTCTGTTCTCCCTCTCCTCCCCCCGTGGGGAGGAGAGGGCCGGGGTGAGGTGGGGATGTTTCTTTTCGACCTCCCTGACCGGCGACTGCGGGGACTGTGTGCTGCTTCGCCTACGGATGGACGTCGTAGCCGCCGACCGCCAGGTAGCCGCCGTCGATCACGAGCTCCGTGCCGGTGATGAAGCTCGATTCCTCCGACGCGAGGAAGATCACGCCGTTGGCGATGTCCTCGGGCTTGCCCACACGCCCGATGGGGTGCTGCTTCGCGAGCGCCGCGAGCCCCGCTTCCAGGCTGCCGTAGTCGCGGTAGCAGGTGTCCTCCATCATCTCGGTGTGGATGTAGCCGGGGTGGATCGAGTTCACCCGGATGCGGCGCTCGTCCTTGGCGCCGTCCAGCGCCGCACCCTTCGAGAAGAGCCTGACCGCCCCCTTGCTCGCGCTGTAGGCCGAGAGCGCCGCACGGCTCGTGAAGCCCAGGATCGACGAGATGTTGATGATCGAGCCGCCCGCCCGCATCGCGGCCATGCCGTGCTTGGTGCCGAGGAAGACGCCGTCGACGTTGACCGACATGGTCTTGTGCCAGCTCTCCAGCGTGACCTCGTCGAGCGGCTCGACGATACCGACGCCGGCGTTGTTCACGAGAACGTCGAGCCCGCCGAAGCGGTCGATCACGGCCGGGATGGCGGCTTCCCAATCGGCCTCCTTGGTCACGTCGAGGGCGATGAACATGGTCTCGGCGCCGCCGGCCTCGAGCTCGGCGGCGAGCGCCTTGGCGCCCTCCTCCTCGATATCGCTGAGCGCGACCGGCGCGCCCTCCGCCGCCATCCCGCGCGCCATTGCCGCGCCCAGGCCCTTGCCGGCGCCGGTGATGAGCGCGACGCGGCCTTCCAGTCGTCCTGCCATGCTCTGCGTCTCCCCTGGTCAGTCGCCGACCGATGCCGCGCCGTCCATCATGGCGTGGACCATGGCGGGTTTGGGCACGGTCGGGCTGGGATAGGCCTTGCGGCTGTGGCTCAGCCCCAGGCCCAGCACGCACTCGGCGAGCTTGTAGGTGAGCGGGCCGGGGTTGATGACCGGCACCGGCAGGTTCTGGGCCATGTGGCCGTGCGCCTGGTGCATGGTGGTTGAGCCGAGCAGGATCGCCTCGGCGCCGTCGTCCTCGATGCAGCGCGTGGCGCACTCCACCAGCTTGGGGAAGACCACCTCCTCCTTGCCGCCCAGCAGGTTCTCGACGTCCGGCATCACGTTGATGGAGCGGACGGAGGCCAAGCGGTCGGCGACGCCGTATTCGATGCTGCTCTTCTTGTAGAGCGGGATCCAGCCGTCCCACTGGGTCACCACCGAGAAGCGGTTGCAGAGCATGAGCGCCATCATGTACGACGCACGCCCCGGCCCGATCACCGGAATGTCGAGCACCGAGCGCATGGCGTTCATGCCGGAATCGCTCATGGTGTCGATGCAGACGGCGTCGTAGCCGTCCTCCTGCGCCGTAAGTCCCGCTTCGAACAGCGAGATGTCGGCCATGCTGTAGTCGTGGTAGCAGTCGAGCAGCGCCGGCCCCGCTTTCACGCCCCGAAAATCGAATTCGATGTCCGGGCCGAACGCGACCGAATTCAGCTGCGAGCGCCGGTTCGCGAGCCCCTTCTCGTCGAAGGCGAAGGGAACGATTACGAGTATCCTGGCCATGACCCTCTCCCCATCCGTGCCGTGTGTGCGCGGGATCATGGCGCAGATGCCGCGCGGGCGGAAGGGCGCTCGGCGCGCGTCAGTCGAGGGTCACCACGGCGCCGCTGGCCGCCGACTGGCCTGCGGCGAGCACGGTCCGCACGACCTCCCTCCCCTCCTCCGGCGTGATCACTTGCGGCCGCGTGCCCTCGCGGATGCACTGCGCGAAGTAGGACCATTCGTCGCGCAGCGTGCCGCCGGTGACGCCGTGCAGCTCCGGCCAGTAGGTCGTGTCCGGGCTCTTGAAGCCCTCCCTGGTGCAGATGCCGATGCTGGGGAAGGTGTCCTGGATGTGAATAAAGCCCTCGGTGCCGATCACCGACATGCGCTCGTCGAGGTCGAAGGGCGTCTTGTCCGGCATGTTCCAGGCGCCCTCGTAGATCGCGCTCGCGCCGCTGTCGAAGCGGTACATCACCTGCGCCACGTCGTCGTGCGGCAGGCCAAGCGTGTTGACCGTCTGCGCGTAGACGCGCACGACGCTGGCCCCGGTCAGCCAGCGCATCATGTCGGTGTCGTGGGAGCAGGTGTGCAGCACCGGGCCGATGGTCTGGAGCTGGCCGGTGACCCACTGCGCCGGCACGTTGCGCCGGGCGTTGATCGCCACCACCTTGCCGATCCGGCCGGCCGCGATCTCCTGCTTGGCGGCGATGTAGCGCGGGTTGAAGCGGCAGACGTGGCCCACCATCAGGATGGCGCCGCCGTCGCGCGCGGCATCGCACATGCGCTGGCAGTCCTCCACCGTGGACGCCATCGGCTTCTCGACGAGCACGTGCTTGCCGGCCGCGAGCCCGGCGAGGGTCGGCGCGGCGTGGTGCTCCCAGGGCGTGACGACGGCGAGCGCGTCGATCTCCGGGTCCTCGGCAAGCTCCCGATAGTCGGTGCAGGTGCGCCCGACGCCGTGCTCGCGCGCCATCTCCGCAAGGCGCTCTTCCGAGGCATCGCAAAGCGCCGCAAGCTCAAGCTCCGGGTGGCCCGCGATGACCCGGCAATGCACCGTCCCGAACCAGCCCACCCCGATCACGCCGACACGCATCCGCTCCATCGCCCCCGCTCCGTCCTCTGTCTCTCATCCCGCGCGCGCCGAAGCCTAACCCGCGCCTACCACCAGGGCCACGGCTGAGAGGGCGCAGAATTTCAGCGGGGAATCAGGGCTGATCCGCTCGAATTAATCGAGGATTTGGGGTGGTTGCCCCCCGGCGATCTTGCATGAAGGCCGCCGGAGGGCTTGTCTCGGTGACGGTGATATCAACCTGAGACGGCCCCAATGTCGCACAAGCTGTTCCGGCACTCCATCCATTCGAATGCCCGGGTCTGGGCTTTTCTCAAGCGCGTCGATGCGGCGGAGGCGGAGGCCTGCCGAGCGGCCGGCTGTCCGCGCTGCGGCGGCACGCTTCACAGCGCGACCTACCCGCGCAAGCCCTACGGTCTGGCGGTGGATCTTCGGGACGACGCGCGGCGCTTCAGCTTGTGCTGTTCGTCATGCCGGCGCCGCGTGAAGCCGCCGTCGGTGCGTTTCTTCGGGCGCCGCTTCTACGTCGGGGCGCTGTTCCTGGTGGTGAGCGCGCTGGCTGTGGCCGGCGGCGTGCGGTTGCAGACGATCGCGCGGCGGTGCGGGGTTCCGGCCTCGACGCTGAAGCGCTGGCGGCGCTGGTGGCTGGAAGTCTTCCCGCTGACCCGGGAGTGGGGGGCGAAGCGGGGCGCGCTGGCGGCGCCCCCCGCCGACGTGCCGCTGCGCTGGCTGCTGCGCACCATGCGGGGCCGCGGCTTCCGCTCGCGGCTGTTGCGCAGCCTGGTCTGGCTGATGCCGTGGACCGGCTTTTGCGCGCTCGGCGCCGGGCCGGCGGCGCCCGCAGAAAACGTTTCTGTCATGAACGGATAGGGCGCTCTACATGGGCATCTCCCCGACACGGCCAGGGAGAGATGCCGCCATGGACAGCAACAACGGAGGGGGCGACCGCGACCGGTGGGCGCGGCTGCGCTTCGCGGTCGTCGGGCCGTTGCTGGCCTCGCCGCCGCCCACGGGGCAGTTGCGGGCGGAGCTGGAGCGGCTGTCGCAACGCGACTGGGATCACCCGTCCGGCAAGGGGCCGGTGCGCTTCTCGGTGTCGACGATCGAACGCTGGTACTACCAGGCACGGGCGGCGGACCGGGATCCGGTCAAGGCGCTGCGCCGCCGGCCGCGCACCGATGCCGGCCGCGAGCGGGCGATGTCGCCGGCGCTGATCGAGGCGCTGCGCGGCCAGTACCGGGCGCATCCGTCGTGGTCGGGGCAGCTGCATTACGACAACCTGCGGGCGCTGGTCGAGGTCGATCCGGCGCTCGGCCCGATGCCCTCCTACGCGACGCTGACCCGGGCAATGCGCAATCGCGGGTTGGTGCGCCAGCGCCGCCGGCGGCGCTTCGACCGGGAACCCGAGCGGGCGCCGGTCGAGCCGCGCGAGGTGCTGAGCTTCGAGGTCTCGCGCAGCCATGCGCTCTGGCACACCGACTTCCATCATGCCCGGTGCCGGGTGCTGACCGCGTCCGGCGCCTGGCGCACGCCGATCATGCTCGGCTTCCTCGACGACCACTCGCGGGTGGGTTGCCACCTGCAGTGGTACCTGGAGGAGACCGCCGAGGTCTTCGTCCACGGGCTCTGCCAGGCCTTCATGAAGCGCGGCCTGCCGCGCGCGCTCATGAGCGACAACGGCTCGCCGATGATGGCGGGGGAGGTCGAGGAGGGGCTGCACCGGCTCGGCATCATCCACTCCAGGACCCTCGCGGGGGCGCCTCATCAGAATGGCAAGATGGAGGTCCTGTGGGCCTCGGTCGAGGGCCGCCTGATGGCCATGCTCGAAGGCGTCGAGCCGCTCACCCTGAAGACGCTCAACGACGCGACCGTCGCCTGGGTCGAGCAGGACTACCACCGCCGGGTGCACCGCGAGCTCGGCACCACGCCGCTCAAGCGCCTGCTCGACAGCGACGATGCGTCGAGGCCCTGCCTCGGCCGCGACGAGCTCAGGGCGGCGTTCCGCATCACCGTGAAGCGCACGCTGCGGCGCTCGGACGGAACCGTGTCGCTCGAGGGCATCCGCTATCAGGTTCCCGCGCCGTGGCGCCACCTGAGCACGCTGTGGATCCGCTATGCGCGCTGGGACCTGGCCAGCGTTGATCTGGTCGACGGCCGAAGCGGCGAGCGGCTGTGCACCCTCTACCCGCTCGACCGGCGCGGCAATGCCGGCGGTATGCGCCGCCCGGCCGGGCCCGGCGACAACGATGGCGGCGGCAGCGCCGGCGGGGGCGAAGCCGCGCCGCTGCTCAGGCGCATCCTCGACGACCAGGCCGCGACGGGCCTGCCGCCGGCCTGGCTGCCTCACGCCGAAAGCCCCGGGCCGGGCGAAGACGACGATCGGGGAGACCCCTCATGAACCGCGAAATGCTCACGCTGTACGGCCTCAAGTGGAACCCCTTCTCCACCGACCTCCCGGTCGATGGCCTGATGACCACACCCGCCGTCGAGAACTTCTGCCGCAGGGTCGAACGGCATCTGGTGCGCCAGGGCGGCTTCGCCCTGATCGGCGGCCCGCCCGGCATCGGCAAGAGCGTGGCGCTGCGGTTGCTCGCCGAGCGCCTTGAGCGCATCGACAGGTTGAGCGTCGCGGTCCTCACCCATCCGTCCTCCAGCGTCGCCGACTTCTACCACGAGATCTCCGACCGCTTCGCCATCACCATGGCCCACAACAATCGCTGGAATGGGATCAAGGGACTGCGGCAGCGCTGGCTCGACCACCTCGACGACACGCGCATGCGCCCACTCCTGCTGGTCGACGAGGCACAGGAGCTGCCCAACGCGGTGCTGACCGAGATGCGCCTGCTCTCCTCGACCGACTTCGACTCGCGCACCATCCTTGGCGTGGTGCTGGCCGGTGACAACCGGCTGCTCGCAAAACTGCGCACGCCGGAGCTGCATCCCATCGACTCCCGCATCCGCCAGCGCCTCCTCATGACGCGTCCCGAAGACGAGGATCTACTGCGCCTCCTCGACCACCTGCTGGAGGAGGCCGGCAACCCCGCCCTGATGACCGCCGGCCTCAAGGACACCCTCGTCGCCCATGCCGGCGGCAACCCCAGGACGCTCACCGTCATGGCCGATGCGCTGCTCGCCGCCGGCGCCGATCAGGATCGTGAAGTGCTCGACGAAAAGCTCTTCCTGGAGACCTGGGGGGAGCCCACCAAGACCAGGAGAGCGCGCCGGTGAAGGGCTTCCCGACCCGAAGCCCGGCCGACCTTGAGGACCGCCCGAGCCGGCAGCAGTGGCTGGTCGACGGCCTCTGGGGACGCCAAGCCGTCGGCATCGTCGGCGGCGAACCCAAGTGCGGCAAATCCTTCCTGGCTCTGGACCTCGCCGTGGCCGTCGCCGCCGGCGTTCCCTGTCTGCGCCGCTTCGCCGCCAAACAGCCCGGACCGGTCCTGCTGTTCGCGGCCGAGGACGCCGGCCACATCGTGCGCGCCCGGCTTGAGGGCATCGCCCGGGCAGCCGGCGCCAGCTTCGAGACGCTCGACATCGCCGTCATCGACGCTCCCATCCTGCGCCTCGACCATGCCAACGACCGGCAGCGTCTGCGCGAGACCGTGCAGCGCATCGCGCCACGCCTCGTGGTCCTCGACCCCCTGGTCCGCCTGCACGGCGTCGATGAAAACACCGTCGCCGAGGTCGCTCCCATACTCGGCTTCCTGCGCGACCTCCAGCGCCGCTTCGAGACCGCCGTCCTGCTCGTCCACCATGCCCGCAAGAGCGGTGCCAGCCGGCCGGGCCAGGCGCTCAGGGGGTCGTCCGAGCTCCATGCCTGGGGCGACAGCAACCTCTATCTGCGCCGCCGCGACAAGCAGATCGTCATGACCGTCGAGCATCGCGCCGCTCCAGGCCTCGCCGACATCGAGATCGAACTCGCCGATGACGGCGAGGGACCCGCCCTGCGCTTGCGGCGGCCGGTGCCGGCCGAGGCCGCGCCGGAGCCGGAAACACCCGAACGGCGCATCCTCCAAGCCCTCGCCGACGCCGATGCACCGCTCTCGCAGCGCCAGATCCGCGAGCGCGCGGCAACCCGGCCCGCAACCGTCGCCGAAGCGCTGAGCAAGCTCGTCCGCGCCGGGCGCGTCGAACGCGCACCCCAGGGCGGTTACCGCCTCGCCGCCGAAAACGCGGCGCCGCCGGCCGCCGTCAACCACGCGGGCCGCAACGACGCGTTACCGAAAACCGTTACCGCCTCGAACCCCTAGGGAGGCAGGGTAACGGTAACGGGTAACACCCCTCGCCAGCCCCCGTTGCCGCACTGCGTCGAGCGATCGGCCCGTGGCCGGAAGCTTGCTTACGGCCATGGATGCACTCCGTCGGATGGACGGCGGGGGGTCACCCGAAGGGCCGGAGCGAAGCGGAGGAGCCGCGTAGCGGCTTGACCCGCCGACGGCCGTCCGACACCCCCGGTCACCCCACCAGCCGCGAACGATGCCCATCAAACAAACCGATCACCGCGCCATCAGATACCGAGAGCGCGCTCACGGCCCGCGTCCGGCGCGGCCGTCCGCTCAGCCGGGAGCCGGAGAGGCGCAAGCGGGATGCCCGGGCACAAACGAAAGCGGGATTCGCCGGGATTAAGTGGGATTCGGTGGGATTCAGCGGGATTCGCCGAGACTTGGTGGGATAGGCGGGATGAGCGGGATAAGCGGGATTCGGTGGGATTCGGCGGGACGAGTGGGATTCGGCGGAATAAGTGGGATAGGCGGGATTACGTGGGATTCGGTGGGATAAGCGGGATTCCGCGGGACAAGTGGGATTCGGCGGGACAAGTGGGATTTGAGTGGGATAGGTGGGATTAAGTGGGATAAGCGGGATGTCGCGCACGCCCGAGCGGCCCGCGCCCGAAGGGTCGCTAGCGCGGCAAACAGGGTTACGCACGCGACACATGGGTTCGCGAGCGCGAGAATGAGGCGCCCTCCGCCCGCCAGGGCTCGCTCGCTCCCGCACGTCATGGCTTGATTCTGGCGCAGACGCCGCGCCCTGGCCACCGCACCATGGTCCGGGGAGTTGGGACACTTCCGGAAAAGTCTCGCCAACACCGGCTCTCAAGTCCGTTGGCACCGCACCCTGACTTGGAAGGGTCAGCTCACGCGGATGCCGCTCAAGCGGCAGGGGTACATCCTGACCAGTGTCGCACCTTGGCCAATCGCTGCCAGAGGAGGCGGCCCCGTCCTGCTCGTCGCGACCACTGCAAAAGCAACTCGTTATGCCTCGAATGCTTTTGTTTCAGCTACACCTGCGCAACTCGCTCAACTCCCTCCATTCGACCAACTTGGCAATGCGTTTGGGAGCGTTTCCCTTCAATCCCCATGCGTTGCAATGTGATGGATCACTCCGTTGCGGGTCCCAGCCTACCTTGGCACCCTCGTCTGTTCGAAGGATTTTCGCTCGCACATTTGCCACCGCTCTTGATTTTTTCGGTGCCCAGTCAATTACCGACCTTCCCCAATACAAGATCATCTTCTCATGGCCAAGCGACAAACCGTTGTATCGGTCACTTGACGGCTTAAATGCAGCTGACGAAATTCTTAACTCTCCCGTGTTAGATCGAATAATCCACTCTGGAACAATATGCCGGAGCAGCTCGTCGCAATCCAAGATTTGTTCATGATCATGCGGCATAGCATATCCGTCCGCGTCCCTCGACGGATGCCGACTAATAGGAGGCGATCTGGACACGGTGAGTTAAAGGACTTCGAGGATCGCCATAACGTCTTTCACGCCTTCTCCGTCAGTCACTGAAAACACTCTTGCTGTTGACTGTTCTTCTACGTTTTCGTAGTTGACGACAAAACAATCCGCTTTCTCAATTTCGATTTCCAGTTCATGCCTACCAATAAACCACTCTAGCTGGAGTCCACCGCTGGACAATGGGACAACAGCTGGTGGTATGCTGGTTGCTTGCATGAAGGACTCCAACAGCCGCAGCGTATAGTTCTGAACAGCAGCAGAGATCGGAAGGCCATCTCCACCATCCCAACCGTATTCTAGCGAGGCAAGAGCACGCACCCTACTTGTGAAAACGTCCCCAATTGGCCGACTACTGTCCTCGAAGCCTTGGCCGGCGGTATGACTTCGCAAAGCCTCGTTTGGAAATTCATCGTCAATTTCGGACGGCTTGTTGAGAGCTTCTGCTGTCACAAAAAGCTCTTTCGAGTGCATGCCAGTCCAATAAAAGTCGGCCATAGGCCCCACACCGAGCTTGGAGAGTGGCCACTTAGCATTGCTATCGGCAAGCAACTGAAAGATGCGATCTATTGACGCATACGTGCACTCGCATGGTCCAGCTGATTGCGGCGGCGGATAGACAGTTACATTTGCGCGTTGAGCCGCTGAGTTCAAGTTCGAATAGAGCCCTAGTGTTTGGTCTGCTGGTCTAGGGGCGAACAGAAAGATTTCTCGACCTGAGGTGAGCTCCGCACTAGAAGCAGCATCGCCAACAATCACACAGCTAGAACGATCAGTTTGGTCGAATTGATCGGTAACGCCATAGTGGTATTGGTGTGGGATGCATTGTCGGCGTGTGTAGGGTTGATCAACGTTGTGTGTGGAACTCATTCTAATCAATCCTTTCAACAAACCCCAATGCTCGCTCCCAAGTTGCCTTCAAAAAACTGTACATTTCTTCCTTATCCGGCAGTCGCAACTCATCAAAGTGAGAGTTCAAAGAAAGAAAGACTTTAGTCGTAGACTCGTCATTAAGTCTAGGTTCAATCCTCACAGTCCAGCGATGTGAATTTTCTTCAAAAACTAACCTTCCTGATCCTCCCACTAAGCGCCAGTTTGTTTCGGCATCCAAGTTAGACGAGAACAGTCTGGTTCCGAGATACGCGAATGCTGAATTACCGGAGGATTGATCAAAGACCAACTCAACGTTAAAACCGAACGCACTAGGTGTTCGAGTCCCTATGTCAGTGTGCTCAATTGCCATACTGGTAATCTCCGCCAACCGAGCAAGATCCTCCTGATTAGGGTAATCGCGATTTACGGCAAACCTTACGGGGGATGCTTCTATTGATATGCGTTCTTTGGCGATTCTAAACAATTTTCCTTGTGAAGCCGTAGTGTTCTGCGACTGTGTAAGGAGTACTCCTTCTTGTGCAATTTCTGAATTAACGGCTTCGCGAAATGCGTCTAAAGCGGCCGGGGTATTGAGCAGATCAAGCCCGACTAAAACAACGTTCGCCTGAAGAACGTCTTGAATGGTAGCAGTCATGCAGAACGTTTCCCCTGTCGTTTCTGAATAAGTTGTCAAACGCGCGTGGTTGGATGATAGGCGATAATGTTGCAAAGTGTGGGCAATTGGGCCAAGGCCGAGATTCCAACGTACGTCGTATACTAATATTAGGGTGGAAACCGACCGAATGCAACCTTACAGTGAGGAATGTGCGCTGTGGCGTATTTCGACATCGTGACGCTGATCTTTGGCGGCCGGATATCGACTGCCTGATCCCCGCCGGGTGAGCAGAATGCAGCGATTAGACGCGAGATCGGAACGCTACGGGAACATCGTGACATGGATGGCCGCGGTCTGCCATCCGCCGGCAGGCGGCTTGGTCGAGCGGCGATGTCGGAGGTGGGACAACCGGTCAGCCGGTGTCGAGGTACGGCACCGCGCCGACCAGCGAGCGCATCCGCTCCGCGTGGCCGGCCCGCACCTGCGCAAGGGCCAGCGCCATCATCACCACCAGCGCCAGCCCGACACGGGTCTTCATCTTAGCGAGCCCGCGGATGTAGTGGGTCTCGAAGTTGAAGCTGTTGTCGAGGCGGCTGTTGATCCTCTCTATCGCAGAGCGCCGGTTGTAGCCGCGCCGCCAGGACGGGCTGCCCCAGGGCGTCGGGGTGAAGACGCGCCGGTCGTTCTTGTCGAGATCGATGCGCACGATGCGGCCGTACTCGCCGGGCTCCACCCCGCCCGCCCGGTGGCACGCCTTGCTGCCTGCACAGTCGAAGCCGAAGGCCGCCGCCGGGCAGCGGTATTTCAGCGTGCCGCAGAGGCCGCGCTCGGCCTCGAAGCCCTGGAAGGCCATGGCGCGGACCTCGCCGGTCTGGGGGCAGATGCAGGACACGCGGCCGCGCTCGTCGTGAACGACGACGTCGGCGCGGTTGGGGAACAGCGCCCGCGTGATCGGCTTCGTCGGATCATAGCCCGGCTCCTCCTTCTCGGCCTTCCACATCAAGCGCGTGTCGACCAGCGGCCGAATGGCCCACTTATCCCAGAGCAACTTCTTCTGGGGAGCGTTGTCGAGACCGCGGTCGGCGCTGAAGTCGTCGCAGCGCTCCACCATTTCCGGCGCTCTTGCGAACAGGTTCTCCAGCATCTTGGGGAGCATCTTGACCTCCGAGTCCGACGCCCGCGTCACCTCGAAGGCCACCGGGACCTCGTAGTGGGTGTCGGCGATCAGGTGGAGGCCGTAGCCGAACCATGATTTCACCTTCTTCCAGATCGCGCCGGTCTTGGCGTTCACCCCGCTCGTCTCATGCTTGCCCCAGTCGGCGTCGGGGTCGGAGGTCTTCCCCTTGTCCTCGGCAACCCGGCCCGTCGAGTGGCTCTCGATCGCCTTGCCGTCGTAGCCGAGATGGCGGCCGAAGTCGGGCAGCTCTTCGAAGAGCGACGCGCGCAGGCTCTCGACCATTGCGGACACCAGGCTGCACTCGTTCTCAAGCAGCACGACGCGCCGCAGGAAGCGCGAGAAGTTCCAGTGGCTGGGCACCGTCGAGCGGACCTGCGCCGGATGCGCCACCGCGCATGGTGGCTCCTTCGTACCTGCGCGAAGCTCCAACACGGGCGCGCTCTGGAAAGGCAGCGGGTCGAACCCGCAGAGTTCCAGGAGCGCCGGGTTGCGGCCCATCTCCCGCAGCAGCGACTGGATCGAGGCGTGCTGGAACACCACGCCCGCGATCAGCGCACGCCACATCGACCGCACCGGGTAGTCGTTGCGCCCGCGACCTCGCCCGGCCTCAAGCGCAGCCACGATCTCCTCGTCGGGCAGGGTGTCGAGCACCAGACGCAGGCGATCCAGGTCCGGCAGGCCTTCGACAGCCTGCCAGGAAAAGGGTAGCTTCTCCGTTGTCGCCATCACGTTCTCCCTACCAGGGCTGGTGGATGGAACGAGGGCCTCTGGCCCGATGGCGACACCTTCTATCCGATTCGGGCGGGACGACGCGACGGGGCCGGAAGTGAGCCTGGGAGCGTCGTCGGCTATGGGGTGGAAATCCTCGATCCGCCCTATCCGCCGATCTCAGGGCCGCAGATGTCTGCGAAGCCGCCGGGGTAAGAAAAATCTCGGATCAGCTGGAGCCCTTGATCACCAAGGGATGCGTGACAGCGCACACGCCTCTACAGTGATCGCGCATCTTGGTGTGGTGTTGGGGGTCATCGGCAAGTCCAAGAAAGGAGGGGGTCGGCCGTTACAACAGTATCCCCAGTTTTCGCAGAGAAATACTTGCATCGAAGCACGCAGAGGAACCAGATGTAGAGTGTCAAGTCACGAACGATACAAAGTATAGCGTGCTAGAGCTCCTGGCGGTTGTGTCTGGCTAGAAAGCTGGAGTGGTGATGAAAAGGCCCTGACTTCGACGGTTGGGCCTGATTCTGGCCGATCTCCCGTCTGGAGATTTCAGCGAAGACAATGACTTAGCGGTTGCGGTGCGGTCAAGTCGCGTTGTAGTGCCTAGTGGATATATTGGATTGTCGATATCCCCGCCCCGCGCTACACTCCCACCATGTTCGTGCGTATCAAGACCACCCCCAACAGCCCGCGCCGCTCGGTCCAGCTCGTCGAGGCCGTGCGCGACGGCGGCAAGGTCCGCCAGCGCATCGTCCGCCACATCGGCGTGGCCATGGACGAGGACGAGCTGGAGCGCCTGAGGCAGCTCGGCGAGTACGTCAAGGCGAAGCTGGAGGACGAGCGCCAGCCCTTGCTGTTCGCGCCCGAGAAGATCGCAGACCAGGTGATCCGCGTCGGACGCCAAGGGGACGGCAAGCAAGAGCTTCCCGTCGATCTCAAGCAACTCGAAGAGGAGCAGCGGCTGATCACGGGCATCCACGAGGTCTACGGCGAGATGTACCGGCTGCTGGGCCTCGACGGGCTGCTGCGGCGATCGCGCTACCGCGCCTCGCACGACGCGCTGTTCCACGTGGTGATGGCACGCATCGCCAACCCCGACAGCAAGCGGGGCAGCGTGCGCCGGCTCGAGGAGGACTTCGGCGTGAGCCTTCCCCTCGAGAAGGTCTACCGGATGATGGACCAGCTCGACGCGCCCGTGATCAACCATCTGCGCACGCGCGTGGGCGAGGCGAGCCGCTCGCTGCTGCCGGAGCCGGTGGCGGTGCTCTTCTTCGATTGCACCACGCTCTACTTCGAGACCGCGATTGAGGACGAGCTTCGCCAGCACGGCTTCAGCAAGGACGGCAAGCACAGGGACTCGCAGGTCCTGCTGGCCCTGATGGTGACGCGCGAAGGGCTGCCGATCAGCTACGAGGTCTTCCCCGGCTCCACCTACGAGGGGAAGAGCCTGGTCCCGGTCCTGCAGGACATGCAGCGCCGCCACCAGGTGGAGCGCACGGTCTGTGTGGCCGACCGGGGCATGCTGAGCGCAGACAACCTCGACGCCATGGACGACATCCGCGGCGAGTACGTGCTCGGCGCCCGGCTGCGCAAGCTGCCGGCCGCGCTGAAGAAGAAGGTTCTCGATCTGGACGCCTATGGTCCTCTCGAGGGATCGGAGAACCGCCGGGTCGGCGAATGGGAGCACAAGGGCCGGCGCCTGATCGTCGTCTTCTGCCCCGAGCGCGCGCGCAAGGACGCACACGAGCGCCGCCAGGCGGTGGCGCGCCTGCTCGACAAGCTGGAGCGCAGCGACAATCCCAAGGAGCTGCTCTCCAATCACGGCGCCAAGCGCTTCATCGCCGTCGAGGGCGACGCGCGGCTCACGGTGAACCCGGAGAAGATCGCCGAGGCCGAGCGATGGGACGGGCTCGCCGGCGTCATCACCAATCTGCGCGACGCCAGCGTCACCGAAGTGATGGCCCACTACCACGGGCTCTGGCAGGTCGAGGAGAGCTTTCGGATCACCAAGCACGACCTGAAGGTGCGGCCGATCTGGCACTGGAACGAGAACCGGATCCGCGCCCACATCGCCATCGCCTTCATGGCCTTCGCCTGCGTCCGCCACCTTGCCTACCGTGTCGCCGTCCAGAAGAGGCGGATGTCCCCGGAAGTGATCCGCTCCGCCCTCGTCCACCGCCAATGCTCGGTCCTGCGCTGCGCGCAATCGGGCAACCGCTACGTCATCCCGTCGAAGCCGACGCCGGCGGCCGAGCAGATCTACGCAACCATGGGGCTGCCCCTGACGATCACCCCGTACCAACTCGTCTGAGCGCCGGCGAAGCCCGGCCCGGGCTCGAAGAAATGCCGAGTGTAGTGCCTAGCCGGAAATGAGAACCGGCCAATATCAACTACTTACGTGATTCAACCATCGAAGTCAGGAAAAATCTCGGATCAGCTGGAGCCCTTGATCACCAAGGGATGCGTGACAGCGCACACGCCTCTACAGTGATCGCGCATCTTGGTGTGGTGTTGGGGGTCATCGGCAAGTCCAAGAAAGGAGGGGGTCGGCCGTTACAACAGTATCCCCAGTTTTCGCAGAGAAATACTTGCATCGAAGCACGCAGAGGAACCAGATGTAGAGTGTCAAGTCACGAACGATACAAAGTATAGCGTGCTAGAGCTCCTGGCGGTTGTGTCTGGCTAGAAAGCTGGAGTGGTGATGAAAAGGCGAGGGGTAGGGTCGAGGGCTACGCACGCGGCAGCATCCAACATTGCTATAGTGGCGGCTAAATTGGTTTCAAGTGACCGGAACATCGATCACCCGCAGCCTATCCAAGTTCGGGACCCAGCAGCGTGCGGGCTCGTAGCGCGGCACAGATTGCGGCATCCGCCTTGCTCCCCTCCACCTCAGCCCCATACCGCGCCAGTCGCCGTTCCATAATCCGCACCGCCTCGGGGTTGTTGTCCACCAGGAGGCAGGAGCGGCCGTGCTTGGCGGCGGCTTCGCCGAAGGTGCCGCTCCCCGCAAAGAAATCCAGCAGCCGATCGCCGGGCGACGAGTGCACCTTGACGATGCGCTCCAGCAGCCCGAGGGGCTTCTGGGTGGCATAACCCGTCTTCTCCTTGCCCGTAGTGGGCACGATGGTGTGCCACCAGACGTCCGTCGGGGTCTTGCCACGCGCGGCTTTCTCCGCCCCCACCAGCGCTGGCGCCATGTAGGGAATGCGGTCCGCGGCGTCCAGGTGGAAGGTGTAGTTGGCCGGGTCCTTGGCGTACCAGAGGATGGTGTCGTGCTTCGCCGGCCAGCGCCGCTTCGTGCGCCCGCCGTAGTCGTAGGCCCAGACGATCTCGTTGATGAAGCTCGCCCGCCCGAAGATGCCGTCGAGCAGCACCTTGCAGTAGTGCGCCTCGCGGTAGTCGATATGGAAGAAGAGCGAGCCCGTGCTGCTCAGAATCCGGTGGGCTTCCGCCAAGCGCGGTTCCAGGAAGGCGAGGTAGTCGTTAAAACAGTCATCATAGCCGGTGGCACCGAGCGTCGTCGTGCGATAGCGCTGGCCCTGAAAGCCGGTCCTGTCGCCCGCCTCGTCCCGCTCCGTCCTGAGCGCAACCCGCGTCTGCGTGCGCCCGGTGTTGAAGGGCGGGTCGATATAGATCAGGTCGACGCAGCCGGGCTCGAGCGCGCGCAGCACCTCAAGATTGTCTGCGAGGACGATCCGCAGCGTCGCCCGGCTCTCTTCGGCGCAATCCATGACGTGCCCAAGGTGGCGCAGGGCCGGCCCGCCGCGCAACGCCGCGGCGTTGGTGGGAGGCGTCTCGACCGCGCCGGGGCGCTCCCCGGCGCCGGGGCTATGCGGTCCGCGCCCGGAGGCCTTCTTCGAAGAAGAACTCCTCCTCGCCGAATGCGGGTTCCAACTGGTCGAGCCAGGTCGCCTTCGGGTCGTAGCGCGCGAAGAAGGGCCGCCCGACCCAGTCGGGATCCCTCCCTTGCAGGAAGCGCAGCACGAAGATCTTCTCGCCCGCGACCTCTTGCACGCCCAGCACCTCGACCTTGCCCGGCGTTGCGCTCATGCTCGGCCCCCGGACCGTCCGCGCCAGGCCTGAGACCTGCTCGATCGCGCCCCGGAAGACCTCCCAGCAGCGCTCCAGCGGCACCTCGAAGTAATGCCTGGGCCCCGTGTCCCGCTCCACGAACATGTAGTAGGGGATGACGCCGAGTCGCACCTGCTCGCGCCACATCCGCGCCCAGATGTCGGGGTCGTTGTTGATGTTGGCGAGCAGCGGCGCCTGGGCGCGGATCACCGCGCCGGTATCCCGGATGCGGCGGATCGCGTCCTGCACCACGTCGGTCCTGAGCTCCTGCCAGTGATTGAAGTGGGCCATGATCGCGATGTGCCGGCCCGCGTTGACGAGGTCCTCGAAGAGCCGCAGCAGGTCGTCCGCATCCTCGTCGTGCACGAAGCGATGCGGCCAGAAGGTGAGTGCCTTGGTGCCGATTCGGATGTTCTGCACGTGGGCCAGCGCCGGCTCGTCGATGAACGACCTAAGATAGCCCTCCATCACCCGGGTCTTCATGATCATCGGGTCGCCGCCGGTGAAAAGAACGTCCGAGACGTTGGGATGGTCGGCGAGATAACGATGCATGTTGACCGCATCCTTCGACGCGATCTTCAGCTCCTTATCGCCCACGAATTGCGCCCATCGGAAGCAGAAGGTGCAGTAGGCGTGGCAGGTCTGACCCTGGCTCGGGAAGAACAGCATTGTCTCGCGATACTTGTGTTGAAGTCCTTCCAGTGTCTCGCCTTCTTCCTGCGGAATGTTGAGCTCGCGCTGTCCCGCCGGATGCGGATTGAGGCGCGCGCGAATATCGGCGGCCGCGCTGTCGACTTCCTGCGGCGTGGCGTCGCGGGTCATGAGATCGGCGATCCGGCTGAAGTCGCCACCCTCCAGCATTCCCCGCTGCGGGAACACCAGCCGGTAGACGGGATCGTCCGGGATCCGGTCCCAGTCGATCAGGTGCTCGATAACATAGCGGTTGGTGCGGAACGGCAGCACGGCGCTGACGACTTTCATAGCGAACAAGTCGTCGTCAGTGACGTTGCCGTATTGAGAAATGGAATCGAGATTCTTCCGGGTCAGCGCCTTGAATTTACCGACCGATCGCGCGGAACTCTCTAGATCGCGCGGACGGTTCGCGTGCGGCCTGTCTTGCAGGCCCGTCGCCCCCGGGATCGTATGTACATTCACTGCTTTGCCTCCTTGAAGCCATTAGTTATTCTTATTGTACGACTCTCATATCATACCCCGTTCAAAAGGTGAAGTTCGCGGCGCCACAAGGCGACGCAGGCTTGTCTTTCGCACCACGCCGCGCCACACAGGTTGCCATGCCGGGCCGCCTTGGCGGCAGCCTGAGGAGGGGAGAGGGTTCATGCCGCAGGCCAACGAAATCTGCCGGATGGACGCCGTGACACTGGCGGCGCGGGTGCGGGGCAGGGAGCTTTCGGCGCTCGAGGTCGCGGACGCGGTCATCGCCCACATGGAGCAAGTGGAGCCCCATCTCCACGCCTTCTGTACGCCGGCACCCGACTACGCCCGTGCCGCCGCCCGCAAGGTGGATGCCAGGATCGCGGCGGGCGAAGATCCGGGCCCGCTCGCGGGCGTCCCGGTCGGGATCAAGGACCTCGTCTGCACCAAGGACCTGCGCACAGTTTCGGGTTCCGTCGCCTACAAGGATTTCATGGCCGAGGAGGACGACGTGGTGGTCGAGCGCCTGCGGGACGCGGGTGCCTTGATCCTGGGCAAGACCAACGTGCCGGAGTTCGGCTACAGCGGCGCGAGCCACAACCCCGTGTTCGAGGCGACCCGCAATCCGTGGAACCTGGAGCGCTCGCCCGGCGGCTCCAGCGCGGGCTCGGGTGCTGCGGTGGCGGCGGGCGTGGGCCCACTCGCGGTCGGCAGCGATGGCGGCGGCTCGGTGCGCATCCCGGCGTCGTTCTGCGGGCTGGTGGGGGTCAAGGCCTCGATGGGGCGCGTGCCGCTCTACCCCGGCTGCCGGGACGAGCGCTACCCCGGCGTCTCCAGCTGGGAGGGAATCGAGCACATCGGCCCCCTTACGCGGACGGTGGCCGATTCGGCCCTCATGCTCTCGGTCATGGCCGGCCCCGACGACCGCGACCGCCACTCGCTGCCTGCCGCCGACTTCGACTGGACGGACGTGGGCGCCGACCTGAAGGGCTGCCGCGTCGCCTACAGCGCCGACTGGGGCTACGCCGCCGTCAACCCCGAGGTGCGCCGGATCGTGGGCGATGCCGCCCGCGTGTTCGAGAGCGAGCTCGGCTGCACCGTCGAGGAGGCCGACCCCGGCTGGGACGACCCCTACCTCGCCTTCTGGGGCCTGGTCGCGGCGGAGACCGATCTCGCCGGCATGCGCCGGCTGGTGGCGGAGCACGGCGCGCAGATGACGCCCCACCTGGTGGACTTCATCACCCGCCCGTGGACCGCCGAGGATCTGACCAACGCCGTCATCGGGCGCAAGGCGGTGGTCAACAAGATGTGGCGCTTCATGCGGAACTACGATGTCCTGCTGACGCCGACGCTCGCGTGTCCGCCCTTCGGGCTCTACATCCAGGGGCCTGAGATCATCGAGGGGCGCATGGTGCCGCCCTTTGCCTGGCTCGCCTTCACCTTCCCGCTCAACATGACCGGCCAGCCCGCCGCCAGCGTGCCCGCCGGCTGGACGGCGGAGGGGCTCCCGGTGGGTCTCCAGATCGTGGGCCGCCACCTGGACGATGCGATGGTGCTGCGCGCCGCAGCCGCCTTCGAGGCCGCGCGCCCCTGGCGCGACCGCTGGCCGGCGCTCGTCTCGTAAGGGGCACCGTCGGCGTTAAGCGGAGGTGCCGGTCGCGCCGGCAGGCGCGCGGAATCGAAGAATTGCCGGCTGCCGTGAGCGAAATAAGCGCCGGGCGCGGCTACTCCGCCGCGGCCGGCACCTGCTCGATGCCGCTCTCGGTCAGCTTGTGGCCGCGGCGCTCGGCTTCCTCCAGCACGTCGTCGCGCCATTGCACCCGGCCGGGGTCGGTGGCGCCCACGATGACGAAGAGCAGGCCTTCCTCGTCGCCCACGTTGCGGAAGCCCCGCATCACGTGGGGCGGGCAGGAGGCCACGTCCCAGGGGTCGAGGATGACGCAGCGGGTGTCCTCGTCGTCGCCCCAAAAGATCTTCCAGCGGCCCTTGAGCGGCATGAAGACCTCGTTGGTCTCGTGGTCGTGGTGCAGCGTGCCCTTGCCCGCCTCGCAACGCACAACAGCGACGTTGAAGTCCCGGTTGTCGGTGATCGCGGCCTTCTGGGTCGCGTCCTCGCCCACGCCCTTGCCGATGATCTGGTAGATCTCGCGCTCGCAGCCGGGGATCACCGCGTCCAGCATGGGCAGCGTGCTGCCTTCGAGCTGGTCGAAGCGGGCCACCCGCGTCCTCTCGAACTCGTCCACACTGATGATGTCGTCACTCATCGCTCTGCCTCCTGAAGTCTCCCTTATGCCTCGGTGCGCTCGACCCGGCGCGCGGTCTTGATCGCCTGCATCCGCGCCACCGCGTCGAACACGGGCGGGAAGGTCGGGCGATCGACGTAGTGGCCCGTGCCCTCCTCGACGGTGAGAGTGTTGCCGTCCCACAGCTTGCGCCCGCGGCTGATGGTGGTCGCCGCCGCGCCCGAGACCTCCATCCCCTCGAAGATGTTGAAGTCGACGTTCTGGTGATGGGTCTCGACCGAGATCGTCCGTGTCTTCGCCGGGTCCCAGACCACGATGTCGGCATCGGCGCCCGGCTGCAGCGCGCCCTTGCGCGGGTAGATGTTGAAGATGCGCGCGGCGTTGGTCGAGGTCAGCGCCACGAACTCGTTCTGGGTGAGCCGGCCGGAGCCCACGCCGTGGTGCCAGAGCACCGACATGCGGTCCTCGACGCCGCTGGTGCCGTTCGGGATCTTGGTGAAGTCGTCCTTGCCCGCGGCCTTCTGCGGTGCGCAGAAGGCGCAGTGATCGGTCGCCGTGGTCTGGAGGTTGCCGGACTGCAGCCCGCGCCAGAGCGCCTCCTGGTGCTCCTTGGGGCGGAACGGCGGGCTCATCACGTAGGCCCGCGCCGTCTCCGCATCGGCCTGGTAGTAGACCGAATCGTCGATCACCAGGTGCTGCACCAGGCATTCGCCGTATGCCCGCTGGCCTTCCAGCCGGGCCCGGGTCACGGCCTCCAGCGCCTCCTTGCACGAGACGTGGACGATGTAGATCGGCGCGTTCAGCACCTGGGCGATGCGGATCGCGCGGTTCGCCGCCTCGCCCTCCACCTCCGGCGGGCGCGACTGCGGGTGCCCCTCGGGCCCGGTGATGCCCTTCTCCAGCAGCTGCTGCTGCAGGTGCCAGACCAGCTCGCCGTTCTCGGCATGGACCGTGCAGAGCGCGCCCAGCTCCTGGCAGCGCGCGAAGCTTGCCAGCAGCTTCTCGTCGTCCAGCATGATCGCGCCCTTGTAGGCCATGAAGTGCTTGAAGCTGTTGACCCCGTGCTCGCGCGCGAGCACGCCCATGTCCTCCTCGATCTTCTCGTTCCAGTTGGTGATCGCGACGTGGAACGAATAGTCCGACGGCGCCTTGGCGGCGCGCTGCATCCAGTCGCGCCAGGCCTCCATCGGCCTCCCCTCGGGGTCGGGGATCACGAAGTCGATGATCATCGTGGTGCCGCCGGCGAGCGCAGCCGCCGGGCCGGTGAAGAAGTCGTCGGTGGTCACGGTCCCCATGAAGGGGAGTTCCATGTGGGTGTGCGGGTCGATCCCGCCCGGCATCACCAGCGCGCCGCCGGCATCGACGACCTCGGCGCCCGCCGGCGCCTCCAGCCCTTCGCCCACGGCCTTGATCGTGCCGTCCTCACAGTAGACGTCCGCCCGCCTGGTTTCGTCGGCGGTGACCACCGTGCCACCCCTGATCATCAGCGACATCGCTGCCTCCCCGGTCCGGACTGCGCGCGCCCTGTGCGCCGGCCCGCGCCCAAGACTAGCAAATCCCGCCGTATCATCCGAACGGATCGAAGCAGCGCGCGCCGGAGGGCGCGATATGGCGCACGTTCCCGGTCACGACGGTGAGATCGTGGACGAGCGCCGTCGCGGCGAGGAGGGAGTCGACATCCGGCAACGTCGGATGCGCGCTGACTTGCCCCCAGCGCTCGGCGATCGCGTGATCGACTGGAAGTATACGATCGCTGAATCGCTCGCCGATTTCTGCCACCCATCTGTCGAGCACGACGCCGAACGCCGGATCGCGGCGGCGGATGCGTGCGGCACCACGCCGAAGCTCGCCGATTGTGAGCACGCTCAGATATAGCTCCTCCGGCTCGCGAGCCCGGAACCAGGTCACGACCCCTTGATCGGCGCGCTCCCGCTTGCGCAGTTCGGACACCACATTTGTGTCGATTAGGTAACTCACACCTTATCGCCTAGTTCGCGTGCGCTGACAGGGACGCGCATGTGACACATAACTAGCTGTATTTACGCGGTTTTATGGTTCCGCTAGGATGTATGTTGCTCGACACGGACACCCTCGCTCAGCCACACCTAGACCCCATTTGTGACCCCCTCACGCTACCCACACGCTTACGGTACCGAAACCGGTCGAGACATGTCGGATCCGCCTCGCTGGAGCACTGCACCATGGCGCAAGCCCAATACCACACTCTCTCCAAACGCGTCTTGGACCGCCTGTCCGTCAATGGCAAGGATGCCATCTTCTGGGACCGCGATCTTGCAGGATTCGGCATCCGTATCTAACCGACCGGCAAGAAGGTCTTCGTCGTCCAGACCCGGGCGTTCGGCCGGTCGAAGCGCGTAACGCTCGGCAGGTATCCCGCTCTTACCCCGGAGGCGGCCCGCAAGGACGCCGCTGCGGTCATCGCCCGAATCAAGAAGGGCCAGCCTCCGGTTCCGCCGGCGCCGGCGCCGGTTCCCACCGTTGCCGACCTCGCGGAGCGCTATCAGCGCGAATACGTCGAGATGCACTGCAAGCCGGCGACGGTGTCGCACTACCGGCTCATGCTGCGCAAGCACATCGTGCCCGCCCTCGGTGACCGCCTCGTCGCGGACGTGGAACACAAGGACATCCTGAGCTTCCACAACGGGCTGCATCACATGCCTACGGTGGCGAACCGGGCCGCCGATATCCTGGTCAAGATGTTCAACCTGGCCGATGCCTGGGGTTGGCGTCCCGCCGGAAGCAATCGCTGCCGAGGCGTAGCCCGCTTCAAGGTCGAGAAGCACGAGCGGTTCCTGACTCGCGAAGAGCTCCACCGGCTCGGAGAAGCGCTGCGGGCGGCGCCGGCCGAGCGCCTTGCGTCCGTCCACGCGGCGGCGGCAATCCGCCTGCTCGTGCTGACCGGGTGCCGGCGCAACGAAATCCTGTGTCTGCGGTGGGACGACCTGAACTTCGACACCGGCGAGATGCGGCTCCCCGAAAGCAAGACGGGCGCGCGCACGGTGCCGATGGCGTCGGCGGCGGCTGACGTGCTGAAGGGCCTACCTCGCACTCCCGACAGCCCGTGGGTGTTTCCGGGCAAGAAGAAGGGCACCCGTCTGGTCAACCTCAACGACTCCTGGGACCGTGTCCGCAGGCGCGCCGGGCTGGACGGGGTTCGCCTGCATGACCTGAGGCATAAGTTCGCGTCCCGTGCTCTCGCGTTAGGCGAGGGCCTCCCAATGATCGGAGACCTGCTCGGTCACCGGATGGTGAACACGACGGCGCGATACGCACATCTTGCCCGGGACTCGGTGCGTGATTCGAGCGCGAAGATCGCCGCGGATATCGGAGCGAGAATCATGCAATCCAACGGTCGGTAGTGCGGCCGACCAAGGGATTCCGAGAAAGGAATTCAGCCATGCCGAGCGCGAACAGGGAAACGCTCAGCACTCGTTTCGTCGAAGCGCTCCCCGCCTCCGACCGCGAGATCGTCGTCTGGGACCGCGAGCTTCCTGGCTTCGGGTTGCGCGTCCATCCCTCCGGCTCGAAGGCCTACATGGTGCACAAACGGTCGGGTGGGAAGTCCCGGCGCGTCACCATCGGCCGCCACGGGGTCTGGTCCCTGGATGCCGCGCGGCGCGAGGCCGGCGGAAGCATTGCGAGCATGAAGAACGGCGAGACGCCGGCTCGACCCGGCGCGGAGAACGGCTCCGGCGGCGGTCCGACAATCGCCGAACTGGCGGAACAGTACATGACCGAGCATGTGGCGGTGCGGTGCAAACCGACGACCGCGCGATCGTGCCGGCACATCTTCGACAAGTATCTTTTGCCGCAATTCGGGGGGAAACGCCTGGGCGAGATCACGCCACAGCAAGTCTCGGCGCTGCACTATCGGCTGAGCGAGAAGGCGACCACGGCGAACCAGGTAATTGGGTTGCTGTCGCGCCTGTTCCACAAGGCCGCGAAATCGGGCTACGCCCCGAAGGGCGGCAATCCATGCCGGTTCATCAAGAAGTACCCGACGTGGAGCTGCGAGCGCTTCCTGTCGGAGCGCGACCCCCGAGGCTGGGGCGGGGAAGGTGGAAATCTCGCTGCTGTCCGTTCGCGGACAGGCTGCATGCGCATGCTTCTGACCCGATCCTGCGGCTCGGCTTCGAGCCGAACACTGAGGGCGGGTGGGTCGACACTGAAGAGGGCGTGCTACCCCGGCGTGCGGCAGGCAAGGCGGAGACCAGGAAGCGCACTCCGGCTGCACCCAATCCTGCGACCCTTGCCGGCCCACCTGCGGCAATGGGAGCGCCACGGCGCCCACTTCGTGGTCGAGGTCGAGGGGCAGCGCGTGGGCAGCCTGAAGACGGCTTGGCACACCGCGCTGATGGCATCTAGCATCGACCGTTGCGCCCGTCACAACCAGCGGCACACAGCCGTGATGTGGGCTATTCTGCGCGGCGCCGGCAAGTGGGCGGCGGCCGGTTTCTCTGGCTTGAGTCTCGACGTGCTGGAGTCGGTTTACGGCCACCACCACCCAGATCACTTGCGCTCCGCGGTCGAGGCGATGGAGCGCAAGGCATGATCGTTTCTACGCAGCTTCAACGGTTCCGAAAGCCGTTGAAGGGGGCGAAACGGGCGCCTAGATCGTAATACAACGGGAACAAACGGCTGGTCTGATCGTGGTAAGGGAGGGGTCGGAAGTTCAATTCTTCCCGGCGGCACCGGCATTCCCGTCGAACGCGACAAATCGCTTGGCCGCGCTTCCCGCCTTGGGTCCACCTCGCCTATAATCGGACTCGCAGCGAGACTGCGGGGGTAGTCATGCAGATCGCCATCACAGGCCGGCACGTCAGCGTCAACGAGAGCTTTCGGGACCAGGTTACGCGGCGCCTCGAGTCGTCGACGGGGAAGTTCTTTTCCACCGCTATCGACGCACAGGCGGTGTTCGCCAAGGTGGCGCAGATGATCGAGACCGACCTTATGATCCATGTCGGCCACGGCATCAGATTTCAGAGCCACGCGTCGGCCGCCGACATGACGGCGAGCTTCAGTATCGCGGCCGAGCGGCTGGAGAAGCGCATGCGCCGACACAAGCGCAAGCTGCGTGACCATCACAAGACCCCGCGCGGCGCGAAGGCCGTGGACGGGGCCGAACCGTCGCCGCAACCGGCCGACTGAACGGCGGCGCGGCCGGGCATCGGCCGCCACCAACTGCGATCCAGCGCTGCCTTCCACGGCAATTACTAGAGCGATCGGGGAATGGAGATCGCGAACCTCCTGTCACTGAGCGGCGTGCTTGACGACGTGAGAGCCGGCAGCAAGAAGCAGGCCCTGCAGGAGCTCTCGGCCATCGCGGCAGCGCAGACGGAGCAGGAGGAACGCTCCGTCCTCGACATGCTGCTCGCGCGTGAGCGCCTGGGCTCCACGGGAGTCGGCGCGGGTGTCGCGATCCCGCACGCCAAGCTAGCCGGCCTCACGCAGATCGCGGCGGTGTTCGCCCGCTTGCGGGAGCCCATCGAGTTCGACGCGGTGGACGGAAAGCCGGTGGACCTGATCTTCCTGCTGCTCGCGCCGGATTCTGCGGGATCGGATCATCTGAAGGCGCTGGCGCTGGTCTCGCGCCTGCTGCGCGACCACCGCGTGTGCGCGCGCTTGCGCGGCGCCGACAACGCGGAGGCGATCTATGCCGTGCTCACCGGTGCGGCCGGCACGTCGCGGGCGTGAGCACCCGGCCGATTGACAGCCGCCGCGCCGCGCCGCACGGTCGCCCGATGGTCCTGGTTCATGCAAGCTGCGTCGCCCTGGGAGACGAGGCCGTGCTGTTGCGCGGCGGCGGCGGCGCCGGCAAGTCCGACCTCGCACTGCGCCTGATCGAGGGCGGTGCGCGGCTCGTCGCGGACGATCAAGTCGCATTGACCAGCAGCGGCGAGACGCTGTTCGCCGCGGCGCCATCGCACATCGCGGGGCTGCTCGAAGTGCGCGGACTCGGGATCGTCTCAATGGAATACGCGACGCAGTGCCCGGTCCATCTCGTGGTCGATCTCGTCCAGCCCGATGCGGTCGAGCGCATGCCGGAGGCGGCGACCGTCGATCTCTGCGGCCGTCGGATCGCGCACGTAGCGCTTGCTCCGTTCGAGGCCTCAGCGCCCGCAAAGGTGAGGCTTGCGCTCGCCCTTGCCGGAGAGGAGGCGCAGGCAACGCGTTCGGTCGGACGATGACCGCCGACCCCGCCGGCAATCGCACCCTCGTGATGGTCACGGGCATGTCCGGTGCCGGCAAGTCGACGGCACTTAAGATTTTGGAAGACCTCGGCTACGAGACGATCGACAACCTGCCCCTCTCGCTGCTCATGGAGCTGGTCCAAGCGCGGGGTGAGAACGGTCAACCAGGCGCGCTCGCGCTCGGCATCGATTCACGTACAAGGGGGTTCGACCCTGGCGAGATCGAGCGCCACCTCGGGCCCCTGCTCGGCAAAAAGGGGTCCGGCGAGATCGACCTGCTCTTCCTCGACTGCGAGACCGAGGTACTACGCCGGCGCTTTAGCGAGACCCGCCGCCCACACCCGCTGGCGCATGACAAGCCGGTCGATGAGGGAATTGAGCGTGAGCGCGCGCTGCTCGGCTGGGTCCGCGACCGTGCGGATATCACCCTCGACACGAGCCGTCTCTCCGTCCGCGATTTGCGCGGCATCATCGCTGCGCGCTTCGAGCCGGAGTCGAGGCGGGCGCCCGCGATCTTCGTGCTCTCCTTCGCCTACAGCCGCGGCGTGCCGCCGGAGGCCGACTTCGTGTTCGATGTCCGCTTCCTCACCAATCCTCACCATGTGCCGGCGCTCCGGCCGCTGACTGGGCGCGACTCAGAGGTTGCGCGCTACGTGCGGGACGATGCGGCCTACGCCCCCTTCTTCGACGGCATGGTGGCGATGCTCGCACCTCTGCTTCCGGCCTTCGAGCGGGACGGGCGCTCCTACCTCACCATCGCGCTCGGGTGTACGGGCGGGCGGCATCGCTCCGTCGCCGTGGCGGAGCACCTGGCCGAGACGCTGGGCGGCGGACGCTGGCAGGTCACGCTGCGGCATCGCGATCTCGAGACCGAGACCGCGGCGGCTGCGGTCCAAGCGAATGGATGATCCGATGATCGGACTCGTGCTCGTCACCCACGGACGGCTCGCCGAGGAGTTCATCGCTGCGACCGAGCACGTCGTCGGGCCGCAGCCGCGAACGCGCGCCATCTGCATCGGCCCCGACGACGACATGGAGCAGCGCCGCCAGGACATTCTCGACGCCATCGGTGCCACCGATGACGGCGACGGGGTGATCGTGCTCACCGACATGTTCGGCGGGACGCCTTCGAACCTCGCCATCTCGGTCATGGAGGGCGCGAATGTCGAGGTCATCGCGGGCATGAACCTGCCGATGCTGATCAAGCTCGCGAGCGTGCGCGGGGGCAGCGATTTGCGGGGCGCCGTGGCCGCCGCGCAGGAGGCCGGGCGCACCTACATCCATGTCGCAGGCCGGCTGCTGGAGGGCGACGAGGCGTGAACCAGGCGGCGACCGAGCACGGCGAAGGGAGCCACCGCCGCACATGCCTGATCGCCAACCGGCGCGGGCTGCACGCGCGGGCTGCCGCCAACTTCGTCAAGACCGCCTCGCAGTTCGATGCCGACATCGCGGTCTCATGCAACGGAACACGGGTCTCGGGACTCTCGATCCTGGGGCTGATGATGTTGGCGGCGGGCCCGGGCAGCGAGATCGAGATCGAGACTGCGGGCAGGGACGCAGCTGCTGCGCTGGCGGCGTTGGCGAAGCTCGTGGATGGCGGCTTCAATGAAGACTGAAGGTGGCACCGCAGCGGCGCACGTGCAGGCCGTTGAGCTCGCAGAGCGGCCAGAGCGGCACTTCAGCGGCTTGGGAGTCTCCGCCGGAATCGCCGTAGGGCCCGCACATGTGGTCGAGCGCGGCCTCATCGACGTGCCCGAGTACCGCATCGAGGACGACGCGATCGATGCTGAGATCGCGCGCTTCCACGACGCCGTCGCGCTCTCAGCATCGCAGATCCGCCAGCTGCAGACCCAGGCCGAGGCGCTGCCGGAGGAGGTGGCAGGCCAGCTCCGCCACCTGCTCGATGCGCACCTTCTTATGCTCTCGGGCTCCCGGCTCGTGCGTGGCGTCGAGATGCGCATCAGGGATGCGCGCATCAACGCCGAGGCGGCGGTCCAGGTGCAACTCTCCGAGACCGCGCAGGCCTTCGCAGAGATGGAAGATTCATACCTCGCGGGCAAGATCGACGACGTGCGCGAGGCGAGCGCGCGCCTGGTGCGCAACCTGACCCGCGCCGGCTACCAGGCGTTCTCCGGCGTGCCTCCCGGCACTATTGTCATCGCCGAGGAGATCACGCCGGCCGATACCGCGCTGATGGACCCCGCGCGGATCGGGGGGTTCGCCGCAGCGCAAGGCGGAGCCGAAGGGCACACGGCAATCATGGCGCGCTCGCTCGGCTTGCCTGCGGTGCTCGGGGTGGCGGACCTGGTCGGCGCCGTGCGCTCGGGCGACATCGTGGCGGTGGACGGCGTGCGCGGCGGCCTTGTGGTCAACCCCGGCGAGGCGACGATCGCGCGGCTCGAACGTCGCCGCCGCGCGCTGGAACGGCGCGAACGCCAGCTGGCCCGGCTCCGCCAGGTCCCGGCTGTCTCGTCCGACGGCGCGCGCGTGACCCTGCAATGCAACATCGAGCTGCCCAGCGAGCTGCCGCAGGCGCAGGAAGCGGGCGCCGAAGGCATCGGGCTTTTGCGCAGCGAGTTCCTGTATATGAACCGCGAGGAGCCGCCGAGCGAGGACGAGCAGTACGTCGCGCTCAAGGAGATCGTCGCCGGTATGGTGGGAGCGCCGGTGACGGTGCGGACCCTGGACGTGGGGTCGGACAAGCTCGCCTATTCGCTGGGCGAGCACATCGCGCCGAGCGTCAATCCGGCGCTCGGGCTCCGCGCCGTCCGCCTCTCGCTCAAGGCGCCGGCGCTTCTGGAGGCGCAGATCGCGGCCATACTGCGCGCCGGCGCTCACGGGCCGGTGCGGATCCTGGTGCCCATGATCACCTCGGTCGACGAGATCAGGCAGGTACGGAAGGCCGTGGACAAGATGGTCCGCCGGCTGACGCGCAAGCGGGTGGCGATCGCCGAAGCGCCGTCGCTCGGCATCATGATTGAGACGCCGGGCGCGGCGCTTGCGGCCGATGCGCTGGCCGACGGCTGCGACTTCTTCTCGCTGGGCACCAACGACCTCACCATGTACACGCTCGCGACCGACCGGGGCGACGATCAGGTCGCACATCTATACGACCCCCTCCATCCCGCAGTGCTCCGGCTCATCCGCTTCGCCACCGACGCGGCCCGGCGCGCCGGCATCCCGGTCAATCTCTGCGGCGAGCTCGCGGGCAATCCCCGCTTCACGGCGATGTTGCTAGGCTTCGGCCTGCGCGATCTCTCCATGGCGCCGCCGAATGTTCCGCGCGTCAAGCAGCGCATCCTCGCGCTCGACGCCGCAGCGGCAGCCCGTCATGCGGAGGAGCTTCTGAGCCAGACCGAGGCAGGCCGCATCGCGAAGCTGATCGACGCCTTTCCTGACGGGTCTTGAGCGTGGGACCGACGCCGGGCGACGCCTGTTGTGAGCCCCCGGCGGCGGTGCTAAAAGCCGCGCCGGCAGCGGCACGGACTCTGCGTAGGCGGGCAAGGAACCAAGAATGACGAACGGCGCGGACTACAGGGTGAAGGACCTCTCGCTCGCCGACTGGGGCCGCAAGGAAATTGCCATCGCCGAGACCGAGATGCCGGGGCTGATGGCGCTCCGCGCCGAATTCGGCGAGGCGCAGGTGCTGGCGGGCGCGCGCATCGCCGGCTGCCTGCACATGACGATTCAGACCGCGGTCCTGATCGAGACGCTCAGGGCGCTGGGCGCGGACGTGCGCTGGAGCTCCTGCAACATTTTTTCCACCCAGGACCACGCCGCCGCCGCCATGGCCGATGCCGGCGTCCCGGTCTTCGCCTGGAAGGGCGAGACCGAGGAGGAATACGACTGGTGCATCGGCCGGACCATCGAGGGCCCCAACGGCTGGCGCCCCAACATGATCCTGGATGACGGCGGCGACCTCACCAAGATCATGCACGACGACCACCCCTCGCTGATGGCGGACATCAAGGGAATTTCGGAGGAGACCACGACCGGGGTGCTCCGGCTCTACGAGATGGAGCAGCGCGGTGCCTTGGGTGCACCCGCCATCAACGTGAACGATTCGGTCACCAAGTCCAAATTCGACAACCTCTACGGCTGCCGCGAGAGCCTGGTGGACGGTATCAAGCGGGCGACAGACGTGATGCTCGCGGGCAAGATCGCCGTGGTGAACGGCTATGGCGATGTCGGCAAGGGCTGCGCGGCGTCGCTGCGCGGGCAAGGGGCGCGCGTCTGCGTCACCGAGATCGACCCAATTTGCGCGTTGCAGGCTGCGATGGAGGGCTATGAGGTCTCGACCATGGACGACATGGCCGGCGTGGCGGACGTCTTCGTCACGGCCACCGGCAACGTCGATGTCATCACCATCGACCACATGCGCCAGATGAAGGACCGCGCCATCGTCTGCAATATCGGCCACTTCGATTCCGAGATTCAGATCGACGCGCTGGCCAACTTCCCCTGGCACGAGGTCAAGCCGCAGGTGGACGAGGTGGAATTCCCCGACGGCAAGCGCCTGATCGTGCTGGCCAAGGGTCGCCTCGTGAATCTCGGCTGCGCCACCGGGCATCCCTCCTTCGTGATGAGCTCCTCGTTCTCCAACCAGGTGCTGGCGCAGATGGAGCTCTGGCAGAACCACGCGAACTACGAGCATCGTGTCTACACCCTGCCGAAGCACCTCGACGAGAAGGTGGCGGCGCTTCATCTGGGCAAGCTGGGCGCGAAGCTGACCGCGCTCTCGGACAAGCAGGCCTCCTACATCGGGGTGCCGCAAGAGGGGCCTTTCAAGCCCGATCACTACCGATACTGACGATAGGGCGCCGAGCGCCACGGGGAGCGAGAGCGCGGCACCGCGCGAGCCCCTCACCGTGCGCGTCGAGACCCTCGCTGAGACCGAGCGGCTGGCGCAGCGCCTCGCCCCGCATGTGGCACCCGGCGATGTGATCGGGCTCCGCGGGGCGCTCGGCAGCGGCAAGACCGCCTTCGCCCGCGCCTTCATCCGCGCCCGGCTCGGCCGGCTTCAGGAGGAGGTTCCGAGCCCCACCTTCACCCTGGTGCAGCTCTACGACCACGCGGCGGGTGCGATCTGGCACTTCGACCTCTACCGCCTGAACGTACCGGAGGACGCCTACGAACTCGGCATCGAAGACGCGTTCTCGAACGCGATCTCGCTGTTTGAGTGGCCGGAGACGCTGGGCGACCTATTGCCCGCCGACTGGCTGGAGGTGCGTCTCGCGCCGGGCGAGCACGAAGAGGCGCGGCTATTCACTTTCGCCCCCCGTGGACCCCGTGCGCGGACACTCGCCGATGCGCTTGGGCGAGAGCTGGAGGCGGGTGGGTGAGCGACCTTGATCGCAAGCGCGAGGGACAGCGCCGGGCCTTCGCCGTGCACGCGGGCTGGGGGGATGCGGCGCACCGACCGCTCGCCGGCGACGCCTCGGAGCGGCGTTATGAGCGGCTCACGCGGGGCGATACGACGTCCGTGCTCATGGACGACCCGCCGCCGGGGCATTCCGTCGGGCCCTACGTGCGGATCGCTCGGCTGCTTCGAGGCATGGGCTATAGCGCCCCCGAAATCGTTGCCGCAGACGAGGCCTTGGGCTTTGCCCTACTCGAGGATTTTGGCGACGACAGTTTTTCCGCCCTGCTCGCCGGTCCAGATGCTGCCTCGCTGGAATGCACGCTCTGCGAGGCGGCGACCGATCTTCTGATCGATCTCCACCGCCGGCCGGTGCCGCCCGATCTGCCTCGCTACGACGCTCCTTGGCTGTTGAGTGATGCCGCGCTCTTCTTGGAAACGGCGATGGGAGACGCGGCAGAGCCAGCGACGGCGGCGGAATTCGAGGCGGCGTGGCGCAAGCCGCTGGAAGAGGCAAGGCGAGGGCCTCAGGTGCTCTGCCTGCGCGATTTTCACGCCGGCAACCTGATGTGGCTGCCGGCGCGTGGCGATGGGAGCTCCGGCACGTCGAGGGTCGGCCTGCTGGACTTTCAGGATGCGCGCTTGGGGCCCACGGCATACGACCTCGTCTCGCTGCTGCAGGACGCGCGGCGTGACCTTGGCGCCGGCCTGGAGGCGGCGATGGTCGCGCGCTACCTGAACGCATCGCCCAATCTAGATCAGGCAGCGTTCCGCGCGGCCTACGCCATTCTCGGCGCGCAGCGAGCGGTGCGGATCATCGGCGTCTTCCACCGACTGGCAAAACGGGACGGCAAGCCCGCCTACCTCGCCCACCTGCCGAGGGTGTGGCGGCACCTCGACGCCAATCTCGTCCATCCCTCGCTCGCGCCGGTACGAGCCTGGTTCGACCGCTGGGTCCCGCTACAGGCGCGGAGCCCCGCGCCGTGAGCGCCCGACCCACGCGCGGGATGGTGCTCGCAGCGGGCCTGGGCACGCGAATGCGCCCCGTGAGCCAGTCGATTCCGAAGCCACTGGTGCGGTTCGACGACAAGCCTCTCATCGCCTACGCCCTGGAGAGCCTGGAACGGGCCGGCGTGACCGACATCGTCGTCAATACCCACCACCTGGCGGCGCAGATCGAGACCTTCCTCGCCGACTACGCGGTCCGACCCGGCGCGCCCAACATCCATATCTCGCACGAGGAGGAGCGGCTGGAGACCGGCGGCGGCGTGCGCCGGGCACTCCCGTGGCTCGGCGACGACGCGTTCTATGTCGTGAATAGCGATGTCGTCCTGGCGGAGGATAGTGCCCCGGCGCTCGCGCGCATGGCCAAGGCGTGGGACGGGCAGGCGATGGATGCGCTGCTGCTCCTCAGCCCCCTAGCGCGCGCGCTGGGCTACGGAGGCGCGGGGGACTTCTTCCGCCATGAGGACGGGCGGCTCAGCCGGCGCGGCAGGGCGCAGGCCGCGCCCTTCGTCTTCACCGGCACCCAAGTCCTGCACCCTCGTCTCTTTGCGGATGCGCCCGCCGGCGCCTACTCGCTGAACCGCCACTATGACGAGGCGATTCTCGGAGGCCGTCTCTTCGGTCTCGTTCATCTCGGCTACATGCTCCATGTCGGCTCGCCGTCAGGGCTCGAGGCCGCCGAGCGCTATCTCGCGGGAGAGCGACGCGGAGAGGCCGGATGAGCGCAAGCGCGCCCACCGTCTACACGGTGCCGTCCTACGAGCCGTTCGTCGACGCGCTTGCCATCGGCATCCTGTCGGGCCGGGTAGTGCCGCTCGACCCCGGAGACCCACTGGCGCTGAGCCGGCTCACGATCCTGCTGCCGACGCGACGCGCGTGCCGGGCGCTCGGCCTCGCCTTCCTGCGCGCAACGCCGGGGCGGGCGCTGCTACCGCCGCGCATCCGCCCACTCGGCGATATCGACGAGGACGAAGCGAGCCTCGGCGACGAAGAGGACGAGACCCTGCCCGACGCCAGCTCGCCGCTGGAACGCCGACTTCTGCTCGCGCGCCTGATCCAGAGGCTGGGCGAGACGCCGGGCGGGGCGGCGCTGACCGGTGCAGGAGCGGTGGACCAAGCCGCGCGGCTTGGGCCCGCGCTCGCCGGCCTCCTCGACGAAATCCAGATCGCCCGCCTCGATCCGCAGGGGCTCGCTGAGCTCGCGCCGGAGGAATACGCGGCGCACTGGCAACAGGTGCTGACTTTCCTCGCAATCATCATGGACCAATGGCCAGCGCATCTAGCTGAGAAGGGCCTGATGGACCCGGCTGCGCGGCGTAACGCCCTGCTGGAGGCGCTCGCAGAACGGTGGGCGGCGGAACCGCCGGCGCACCCGGTGATCGCCGCCGGCTCCACCGGGAGTGTGCCAGCGACGCGCGACCTGCTGGCCACCATCGCGCGCCTGCCGCAGGGTGCAGTCGTCCTCCCCGGCCTCGATACGGAGGCCGATGACGAGACCTGGGAGGCCATCGGCCCCACCCATCCGCAGTACGCACTAAAGGGGCTGTTCGACCGCATCGGCGTCGCGCGCGGCGACATCCTGCCTTGGCCGGACGACGAGGGAGCGGGCAACACCGCCAGCCGCGCCCGTTCGCGGCTGATCGCCGCCGCGATGCGGCCAGCGGAGACCATCACCGCCTGGCGCGCGCTGCCGCCGCCGGCGCCGGACGCGCTCCGCGACCTCCACCGGATCGACTGCGCGAGCCCGCAGGAGGAGGCGGGCGTCATCGCCATCGTCATGCGCCGCGCGTTGGTAACCCCCGGCCGCACCGCCGCGCTGGTAACGGCGGACCGCGCACTGGCCCGCCGGGTTGCGGCGGAGCTTAGGCGCTGGCGCATCGAGGTGGACGATTCCGCCGGTGAGCCGCTGGGGGAGACGACACCCGGCGCCTTCCTGCGGCTCACTGCGCGGCTCGTTGCCGAGGACGCCGCGCCGGTCCCGCTGCTGGCTGCGCTCAAGCATCCGCTTGCGGCTGGCGGCGAAGCGCCGGCGGCCTGGCGGCGCTCGGTGCGAGCCCTGGAACAGGCGATACTGCGCGGCCCGCGGCCTGCGCCGGGTTTCAGCGGCCTGCGGACAGCCCTTATAGAGGGCGACGGTGCTATCCGCTCCTGGCTCGAAGAGCTGGAATCCACCACTGCACCCTTCGTCGCCCTCATGGCGCTGCCCGAGGCCGACCTGCGCGAGCTCCTGCAGGCCCACGTGAAATTCGCGGAATGGCTCGCGGCCTCGGATGAGGAGGATGGCGCCGCGCGGCTCTGGTCGGGCGAGGCCGGCGCGCAAGCAGCGCGCTTCGTCACTGGGCTCCTGGAGGTGGCGCCGGCGCTGCCGCCAGTGTCGCCTGCCCATTATCCTGCGCTGCTCGATGCACTGATGGAGGACCATTCGGTCCGCCCGCCCTTCGGCCGCCACCCGCGCCTGCAAATCTGGGGCCCGCTGGAGGCCCGCTTGCAGCACGCGGACTGCATGATTCTGGGCGGGTTGAACGAGGGGGTCTGGCCGCCGGCGGCTGCGGGCGATCCCTGGATGAGCCGCCCCATGCGCGCCGACTTCGGCCTGCCGCCGCCGGAGCTGCGAATCGGCCTGTCGGCCCACGACTTCGTCCAGTGTTGCGGGGCGCGCGAGGTCTATCTGACGCGGGCGCGGCGCATCGAGGGCACGCCAACGATCCCATCCCGCTGGCTCCAACGCTTGGACGCCCTGCTGGCCATGGGGCCGCAAGGAGCGACCGCGCTCCGCGCCATTGAACCAGTGCTGCTCGCCTGGTGGCATGCCCTCGACCGACCGGCGGAACCGCTCGGCCCCCGTCCGGCGCCAGCACCCGCGCCGCCCGTTGAGGCGCGGCCCAGGCAGCTCTCGGTCACGAAGATCGAGACCTGGATTGCCGATCCCTATGCCATCTATGCGCGAGAGATTCTCCGGCTTCGGCCGCTCGACCCCGTCGACGCGGACCCGAGCGCGGCGGAGCGCGGCAGCATCATCCACCGCATTCTGGACGCCTTCGTGCGTGATCATCCGGACGCACTGCCGGCGGATGCCGAGGCGCGCTTGCTGGCGCTCGGCCGGGCGCACTTCGAGGCGGCGGGCGCGCGGCCGGGCGTGCTCGCCTTCTGGTGGCCGCGCTTCGAGCGGATTGCGCGCTGGTTTCTCGACACGGAACGGGATCGCCGGCCCGGTTTCCTGCCGCTCGCGACCGAGGTGGAGGGCGCCCTCGACCTCGAGGGGCCGGCGGGCCCCTTTCGCCTCACGGCGAAGGCGGATCGGATCGACCGGACCGAAGCAGGCGCGCTGGAGATCATCGACTACAAGACCGGCGGCCTTCCGAGCAGGAGCCACGTCCGGGACGGGCGCAGTCCGCAGCTCTCGCTGGAGGCGGCGATCGCTATTGCCGGCGGATTCCAAGGCGTCGACGCCGCCGAGGTCGCGGCCCTCGCCTATTGGAAGCTGAGCGGCGCCGAGACTGCCGGCGAGATCACCGCGATCGGCGGCGATGCGGGTGCGCTGGCGGGCGAGGCCGCTGCCGGCTTGCAGGTGCTGATTGAGCGCTTCGACGATCCGGCCACCCCCTATCATCCGGTGCCCCGCCCTGTGCTCGCCCCGCACTGGAACGACTACGCCCACCTCGCCCGGCACAAGGAGTGGTCGGTGTCTGGAGGCGACGCGTGATGGCGGCGCGGGCGGCAGGGATGACGCCGGTGCAGCACAGGGCGTCGGACCCTGCGGCCTCTGTCTGGGTCGGCGCCTCGGCGGGCACCGGCAAGACCAAGGTGCTGACCGACCGCGTGTTGCGCCTGCTGCTGGGCGGCACCGCGCCCGAGCGCATTCTCTGCCTCACCTTCACCCGCGCCGCCGCCGCCGAAATGGCGCTCAGGATTACGCGCGAGCTTGCGGGCTGGACCGTTGCAGACGGCGAGACGCTTTCGGCCGCGCTGGCCGTGCTGACCGGCGCCCCGCCCCGGCGCTCCACGCTCGACCGGGCGCGTCGCCTCTTCGCCGCCGTTCTCGACGTGCCCGACGGGCTGAAGATCCAGACCATCCATGCCTTCTGCCAGTCGCTGCTGCGGCGCTTCCCGCTGGAGGCGGGGGTGACCCCCAATTTCGAGATCGCCGACGAGCGCATGAGCACCACGCTGCTGGGCGCCGCCCGCGCGCGCCTGCTGCACGCCGCCCGGCCCGAGGTGGACGCCGCCCTCGCAGCCCATCTCGCCACAATGACGGCAGTCGTCGGCGAGGAGGGTTTTGGTGCCCTACTGGCGGACGTAAGCGGTGCACGTGACAACTTCGCCTCGGTGCTGGAGTGCCAAGGCGGCACCGCCGGCGCCATCGCGGCGCTGCGCGAGCACTTAGGCGTGGCGGAGGGCGCGACACCGGAAAGCGTGCTCTCGGAAGCATCGGCCGAAGGCGCGTTCGACCGGCTGGCGCTGACGCATGCCGCCAGCGTGCTCGCTGGCGGCACCGTGACGGACCAGAGGCGGTCGCAGGCGATTGCCAATTGGCTCGCCGCCGACCAAGACAGGCGGACGGCGGGAATTGGCGCATACCGCCGCGCATTTCTTCGTGAGGACAACACTACGCTCCAGAGACTCATCACCAGGAAGCTCGGCGATGCGCACCCGGATGCTGCAGAGGCGCTTGTCATGGAGCAGGAGAGGATCGCCACGGCCACAGACCGCTGGAACGCCGCCCGCGTCGCCGAGAGCACTGCCGCCTTGATCGAGGTCGCGTCCCGTCATCTCGGCTTCTACGGGGCCGAGAAGGCGCACCAAGCCGTGCTCGACTACGGCGATCAGATCGCAATGAGCCGCAATCTGCTTGCCCGCGCGGGCATCGCACCCTGGGTGCTCTTCAAGCTCGACGGCGGCTTGGACCACCTACTGATCGACGAGGCGCAGGACACGAGCCCAAGCCAATGGGCCGTGATTGCGGCCTTGGCGGAAGAGTTCTTCACCGGCGAGGGCGCTCGCGCCGCGCCGCGCACCCTCTTCGCGGTCGGCGACGAGAAGCAGTCGATCTTCAGCTTCCAGGGTGCCGACGCCCGCGCGCTTACCGCCGCCCACCGCAGTTTCCGAGACCGGGCCAAGACCGCCGAGAGGCCTTGGGAATCGCTCCCGCTCGCTCAGTCGTTCCGCTCAACGGGGGCGGTGCTCGCCGCGGTGGACGCTGCGTTCGCCCAGCCGGCTGCCCGCGCCGGTGTCACCGCCGGGGACGTGCCCATCCGCCACCAGATTCATCGCGCGGGCTCCGGTGGCCGGGTCGAGCTGTGGCCGCCGCTGGCGCCCGGAGAGGCGGCGGCGTTAGAGCCGTGGGCACCGCCGGTGGAACGCGAGGGAGCCGACGATCCCGCTGCACTGCTTGCCGCGCGCATCGCGGACCGCGTGGCTGCGTGGACACAAGAGCCGGCGGCCGAAGGCGGCGACGGCTGGCTGGAGGCGCGCGGACGCCCGATCCAGCCCGGTGACGTGCTGGTGCTGGTGCGCCGGCGCGGCCCCTTCGTGGACCATCTGCTGCGGGCCTTCAAGGCGCGCGGCGTGCCGGTGGCGGGGATCGACCGCATGGTGCTGACCGAGCAGCTCGCGGTCATGGACCTGATCGCGCTCGGCGAGTTCTGCCTGCTTCCGGGTGACGACCTGACGCTCGCCACGGTGCTCAAGAGCCCGCTGATCGGGCTCGACGAAGACGCGCTGTTCGCGCTCGCGTACGCGCGGGGCGACGCGAGCCTGTGGGCGACGCTCGCCCGGCGTCGCGAAGAGAATCCCGCGTTCGCCGCGGCGCACGAGGCGCTCGTTGCCTTTGGCGGCGCCGCCGACTGGATGGCGCCCTTCGAGTTCTATAGCGAGGTGCTGGCTGTGCGCGGCGGGCGGGCGGCGCTGCTCGGCCGCCTCGGCCCGGAATCGGGAGACGCCATCGAGGAGTTTCTGGCGCTCGCGCTCGCCTATGGCCGCACGCATCCGCCCTCGCTCCAGGGATTCCTGCACTGGGTCCGGGACGGGCGCGCGGAGATCAAGAGGGACTTCGAGCAGGGCCGCGACGAGGTGCGGATCATGACCGTGCACGGCGCCAAGGGGCTGGAGGCGCCGGTGGTGTTCCTGCCCGATACCATGCGCAAGCCGAGAGGCCGGGACCCCTTGGTCTGGCTGGAGGAGGAGCGGGCGGACGGCGGCGTCGGCAGGGTCGAAGGCCTGCTGTGGCCGGGCCGCGCGAGCCGGGAGGATCCGCTCACCCGCGAAGCCCGCGCCCGTGCGCGAGCCGCGCAGGAGGAGGAATACCGGAGGCTGCTCTACGTCGCGATGACCCGCGCGGAAGACCGGCTCTACGTCTGCGGCTGGCAGGGCCGGGACACGCCGCCGGAGGATTGCTGGTATGCGCTGGTGCGCTCAGGAATGCAGAGCCTGACGGGAGTTGAGCCTCTGGCGATGCCGGAGGGCCCGGGCCTGGTCTATGCCGAGCCGCAGAGGGCGGCGCTTCCCTCGCCTGCCGAGCCCGCGCCAGAAGCCGATGCACTCCCGCCGCTGCCGCCCGAATTCCTGGTGCCGCCGGCCGAAGAGTCGCCGGCGCCTCGCCCGCTTGCGCCCTCGCGCGCACTCGCGGAGCCGGCGCCGCGCTCACCCATCGACGCCGCCAGTCAGAGCGCCCGCTTGCGGGGCATCGCCGCGCACAAGCTGCTGGAGCATCTGCCCGCCCTGGCGCCGGCGGAACGACCTGCCGCCGCCCGCCGCCTGCTCAGGCGGTACGATCTCGACGAAGGCGAGAGCGAGGCATTGGCTGAGGCCATGATCGCGCTGGTGGCCGAGCCGGCGTTCGCCGGCCTCTTCGCGCCCGACGCCCTGGCCGAGGCCTCGATCAGTGCGGTCGTGGGCGACCGGGTGATCTCGGGCCAGATCGACCGTCTGTTAGTGCGCGAAGGGGAGGTGATCGCGCTCGACTACAAGACCGGCCATACGCCCGCGGAGGGCGAGGCCGTGCCGGAGGCCTACGTGGCCCAGATGGAGAGCTATCGCGCGGCGCTTACCGCCGTCTTCCCGGACCGTACGATTACCTGCGGCCTGCTCTTCGTCGACGCGCCCCGCCTGATCTGGCTGCCGGCAGACGAATAGATTCAGCCGCCGAAGCGGGGCTCGGGCAGGCCCTGCACGCCAAGGCCCGAGACCGCGAGGATGCCGCCGCCGTGTGGCTGCGGCTTCGACGCCTCGCCGAAGATTTTTTGGGCCTCGGGGCCCAGAAAGTCCGTGCGGCCCATCGAGGTGAGATAGGCCACGTCCAGGTTGTCGCCGCCGAACATGATGCTGGTGATGGTCTTGGTCGGCACCGGCACGCGGCGGTCCACCGTGCCGTCCGGCGCGTAGCGCACAAGCTGACCGGAGACGATCTGCGCGTTCCAGAGATACCCTTCCGCATCGATGGTCGAGCCGTCGGGGATGCCGGGCTCGTCGTGGGTGTTGGCGAAGACCCGCTTGTTGGAGATCGCGCCGGTCTCGATGTCGTAGTCGTAGGCGTAGATCTCCTGCATGTAGGAATCGGTGTGATAGAAGGTCTTGTTGTCGGGGCTCCAGCTCGGCCCGTTGTTGCAGATGATGCCGCGCTCCAGCTCGTGCACGGTGAGGTCGGGGTCGAGCCGGAACAGGCCGCAAATCGGCGATTCCGAAATCTCGTCCTCGCCGCCGGCGAAGAAGCGGCCGCGGCGGTCCACCTTGCCGTCGTTGAAGAGCGTGCGCGGCTCGTCGGCATCGACCAGGGTGATAAGCTCGGTCTCGCCGCCGTCGAGATCCATGAAGTAGAAGCCGTCCCGCATGGTCAGCACGCCGCCGCCCTGTTCCCGGAGCGCGAACGCGCCCACGGTCTTGGGGAGGGTCCAAGTGCGGGTCTTGCCGGTGCGCGGGTTGAGGCGCCAGACCTCCTTGTCCAGCATGTCGACCCAATAGAGGACGCCCTCCACCGGGTCCCAGACCGGCCCCTCGCCGAGATAGTTGTTGGCCTCCACCACGCATTCGATCTTGACCATTGCGGCCTCCCTCTGCCTTCTGACACTCTCCCCGCGCCGGCGCACGGCCAAGCCGGCGAGAAGCCGGGACCGGGCAACTATACGCCCGAATGTGCGCGTGCGGAGTCTGCGCGACTACGCGTCAACACCCCATGACCAGCAGGTGCCCCTCCCCGCCGTAGGCGAGCAGGTGGCGGTCTCGTGTCACCAGCGTGTAGTCGGAGGCCCGCGCCGTCGCGGCGAGAATGCGGTCCACGGGGTCGGCGGGCGGCACACCGGGCAAGGCACACGATGCGATCAGCACCGGGGGCGGCATCGTCGCGAGTACCACCCCCGGCAGAGCGAGGACACGGTCGAACCACGCCTCGGGGTCCATCGAGAGCGCGATCTTGTTCTTGGCCACGAGCATGGCGATTTCCCACGCGGTCATCGGGGAGACGGCGAGGCCCCCGCCGTCTGCGAATGCCTCCCGCAAGGCGCTTGCGGCCGGCTCCCGCAATGGATCGCCATTGACGATCCAGATGACTGTGCAGGTATCCAGCAGGTAGAGGGGCATCGCGGGTTACCGCGCGGCCTCCCAATCCGCCTCGACCGGTGCGGTCAGGTCGGTCCCCGGCTTGATGGTCACCGTGCCCTTGAGCGCACCGAAGACGAGAGAGAAGGAATCGGCCGCGGCGGTTGCGGGGGCCGCCAACGCTTCCCGAAGTTCCGCGCTACCGGACTGGGCCGCCGATCCGTATTGCACGGCCTTGCGAAAGACCAGCGTGTGCGCCGCCATATCCACCTCCGCCGTCGCGTATCCCGCTTCCAACCAGGCATGGGTCATGACGTTGTTCGTGGGGTTATTGGACCACCAGGCCCGGTGCGTGAAGGCCGACTGCGGCAGCTTCGCGCCGATGACCTGCTCGATATCGGCGAAGGTCATCGGCACGGACTCCTGGCCTGAGTCGCGGAGGTGATCCGCCAAGGGCGCATACTTCGACATGACGGTTCTCCTTCACAGGTGTTGTTTGAGGGGTATGTGTGTGTAACACACACTCCCCGTTCTCGGCAAACAGAGAATTGGGGGGCGACGGCCGCGACCGGCTCCGCCCCATTGCCGCTTTGGGCGCCGCCAGCGTAGTCTCGCGCGCCATCCGGCGCCGCTATGGGAGCGGCGCCCTTCCGAGACGAGCCGCAATGACCGTTGAGGAGGCGCCCGGTCGCGGGCAGGCCCGCGTCATGGGGCTGATCGCACTCGCCCACGGCGCGAGCCATTTCTACCAGCTCGCCCTGCCCCCTCTCTTCCCGCACCTCAAGGAAGCGTTCGCGGTCAGCTACACCGAGCTCGGCACGCTGATGACCGTGTTCTACGTGAGCTCGGGCGTGGCGCAGACCGGGGCAGGCTTCCTGGTCGATCGCTTCCCCGCGCGCACGGTGCTGCTGAGCGGGCTAGCGCTGCTTTGCATCGCGATCATGCTGATGGGCCTCGCGCCCGAATTCTGGATGCTGTTCCCGCTCGCCGCACTCGCGGGGCTCGGCAACAGCGTGTTCCACCCGGCCGATCTCTCGATCCTCACCGCGAGCATCCGCCGCACCCGCCACGGGCGCGCCTACGGCTTCCACACGCTTGGCGGCAATCTCGGCTATGCGCTCGCGCCCATCGTCATGGTGGGGCTCGCGCTGGAGCTCGGCTGGCGTTCCGCCCTGATCGTGGCCGGGGCCATCGGCCTGCTGCTCTTCCTCACCCTGTTCTTCAACCGCCACCTGTTCCTCGATGCACGGGACGAGGCGCCAGCGAGGCCGAGGCGGCGCGTCGGCGAAGACCGGGCAGTGGAGGGGACGGAGCGCGGCTGGCTCGCAGCCGTGAGGCAGGGTGTCGCTCCCCTCATCTCGGTCCCGGTCATGCTCTGCTTCGCCTTCTTCATCTTCCTGAGCGGGGCCACCATCGGCCTGCAGTCGTTCTTCCCGGCGCTGATGGATCAGCTCTACGGCCTGCCGATCGCCGAGGGTGCGCCGCTGCTTTCGGTTTTCCTCTTCGGCGCATCGGGGGGCGTGCTGCTCGGCGGCTTCCTGGCCGAGCGCACGGACTCGCGGCACCAGCTCGTCATCGGCGCCGGCCTCGCGTCGGCGGCGGCGTTCTTCGTCGCCATCAGCCTCGGCCTCTTCCCGGCCGCGATTCTAGGAGTCCCCTTCGCGCTTGCCGGCATCCTTGTCGGCCTCACCTTTCCATCCCGCGACATGCTGGTGCGCGAGACCGCGGCGGCCGATGCCAGGGGCCGGGTCTTCGGCTTCGTCTATTCGGGCCTCGATACCGGTGCCGCAGTCGCACCGCTGGTCGTGGGGCTTCTGCTCGACCACGGCGACCCCCGCGCCGTGATGTGGCTGATCGCGGCGCTGCTGCTGCTGGGCGTCGTGGCCGCGGCCCTGGCGAAGGCTCGGCAAGGCTGAGTACGTTTCGACGCGCGCCATGCGCTACAATCCCGCCGCCCCGGCGCGCGGGCCCGCGTGTCCCCCTCTGCAATCGGTGAGTGGCATGGTCAGCTTCGGCTTGTTCTGTCTCATGGGCTATCGGGACCGTGGAAGCGCGGTTTCCGAGGTGCTCGTCAACGCGGTTCAAATGGTGCAATGGGCGGAGGAGGCGGGCTTTGAGGCCGCCTGGTTCGCCGAGCATCACTTTTCCAACTACTGCGTCTGCCCCTCGCCGCTGGTCATGGTCAATCACTGCGCCGGACTGACCACGCGGATCAAGCTCGGCCCGGCGGTGATCGTGGTGCCGCTCTATCACCCGGTCCGGCTCCTCGCCGAGATCGGCATGACCCAGGCGCTGCTGGGGGAGGATCGCTTCCTGCTGGGGCTCGGTAGCGGCTACCAGCCCTACGAGTTCGAGCGCTTCGGCGCCGACCTGGGCGATTCCAAGGCGCGGCTGGATGAGTTCCTCGCGCTCATGGACCGGGCGTATTCGGGCGAGACCTTCACCTTCGACGGCGACTTCACCACGCTGCCTGAGACCAGCATCAGCACGCGCCCGCCGGGCGGTGTGCCGCAGATCTGGATCGCGGGCGATTCCGAGTCGACGCACAAGTTGGCCGCCCGGCAGGGCTTCGTGCCGATCATCACCGGCCGCTGGTTCGGCGCCGACTACCTGGCCGAGCAGCGGGAACGCATCGACGCCTCCTATGCTGCCGAAGGCCTGGGCGGGGAGAAGCACGAGCTCGGGATCCTGCGCTTCGTCTGCGTGACGGAGAGCGACGAGGAGACCCGGGACTACCTCGTCAACGCCCGCCAGCAGATGCGGTTCGCCGCAGCGCTGCGCCACCGGCAGGAGGCGATGGACGGCGGCATGCTCGTCGAACGGCCGTTCTCCGGCGAGCCGCCGCTGGAGGAGATGGCGGCGAGCCTGCCGGTGGGCGATGCCGCCACGGTCGCAACGCGTCTCACCGCCGACATCCGCGCCTCCGGCGCGAGCCACATGATGCTGAACATCCAGGCGGCGGGCTCGACCATGGTACAGGCAGAGCGGACCATTCGGGCCTTCGCCAGCGAGATCAGACCCGCGATCGAGTGCGCCCTCGCCGAGGAGCCGGGCGCGGCGGCTTAGCTCTTTCCCGCGCCCTCCGCCGGGGCGCCGATGCGGGCGGCGAGCGATGCGGCCAGGAACTGGTCGATGCTGCCGTCGAGCACGGCGTCGGGGTTGCTGCTTTCGATCCCGGTGCGCAAGTCCTTCACCATGCGATAGGGCTGAAGGACGTACGAGCGGATCTGGTGGCCCCAGCCGATGTCGCTCTTCTGCTCGGCGAGCGCCTGAGCCTCCATCTCGCGTTCCTGCAGCGCGCGCTCGTAGAGGCGGGCGCGCAGCATCGACATGGCCTCCGCCTTGTTGCGGTGCTGCGATCTTTCGGCCTGGCACTGGACGACGATGTTGGTGGGCAGGTGGGTGATGCGGACCGCGCTGTCGGTCCGGTTGACGTGCTGCCCGCCCGCGCCGGACGCGCGATACGTGTCGATCCGGAGGTCCTTGTCTGCGATCTCGATATCGATGGTCTCGTCCACCACGGGGTAGACCCAGACCGAAGCGAAGCTGGTGTGGCGCCTGGCGCCAGCGTCGAAAGGAGAGATGCGGACCAGGCGGTGCACGCCGCTCTCGGTCTTGAGCCAGCCGTAGGCGCTTTCGCCCGAGACCTTGATGACTGCCGACTTGATTCCCGCCTCCTCTCCCGGGCTCTCCTCGATCCACTCGACCTTGTGGCCGCGCTGCTCCGCCCAGCGGACGTACATGCGCAGCAGCATCTCGGCCCAGTCCTGCGATTCGGTGCCGCCGGCACCGGCATGGACCTCGAGGAAGCCGTCGTTGCCGTCTGCCTCGCCAGACAGCAGGCTCTCCAGCTCGCGCCGCTTCGCCTCCTCGCGGGTGGTGGCAAGGGCGGCCTCCGCCTCGCCGTAGGCCTCCTCGTCGGACTCTTCCTCCGCAAGCTCGGCGAGGGCGAGGCCGTCCTCCAGCTCCTGCTCCAGCCGCTGGTAGGTGGCGACCGCCGCATCGAGTCGGGTGCGCTCCTGCATCACCGCGCGGGCGCGCTCGGCATCGGACCATAGGTCCGGGTCCTCGGCCTCGCGGTTCAGCGCCTCCAGACGGCTGCGGGTGCCGTCGAGGTCAAAGGTGCCTCCTCAGCAGCGTGAGCGACTGCTTGATGTCATCGGCAAGCGACAGGATTTCGGCGCGCATCGGCTGGGCCCTTAACTTGGGCGCTCAATATACGGCGCCCAGCCCCTCGAACGGAACCGCGCCGGCTTCGAGCCCGCCGTCCAGGCTGTCGGCTGCCCGCAGCACCGCCCGCTCGGTCGGCTCGGTGCCGGGCAAAAACGCTTCCACGATCACGTCGTCGCTGGCAAGGCCCGGTAAAGCGCCACTCCCGCGTTCGACCCGCACGAAGCGGATGCCAGGGGGAACCCGGAATGGCACGGCCGGCTTGTCGGCCAAGGCGCCCGCAAAGAAGTCCCGCACGATGGGCGCCGCCACGCGACCGCCGGACTCCTTGCGCCCCAGCGACTGCGGCTGGTCGAAGCCGACATAGGCCGCGGCCACCAGATCAGGCGTGAAGCCGACGAACCAGGCGTCGCGGAACTCGTTGGTGGTGCCGGTCTTGCCGCCGATCGGCGCGCCCAGCTTGCGGAGCGCGCGGCCGGTGCCGCGCTTCACGGCGCCCTCCAGCATCGAGACGACCTGGTAGGTGGTGCGGGGATCGGCGATCACAGGGCGCGTGTCGCGGAGGATGGGCGGCAGTTGATGATGCCATTCGCCGGGCTGGCAGCGGTCGCACGCGCGCGCGTCCCGCCGGTAGACCGTGCGCCCGTTGCGGTCCTGAATCCGCTCGACGAAGGCGGGCTCGATCTTGCGCCCGCCGTTGACCAGCATGGCGTAGGCGACGGCCAGATCGAGCGGCGTCGTCTCCATTGAGCCGAGGGCGGCCGACGGCAGCTCCGGCAGGTCCTCGTAGAGCCCGAAGCGCGCGGCATAGTCGGCCACGGTCCCCATGCCGATGTCCTGGGCGACGCGGAGCGTCATCAGGTTGCGCGATTCCTCGAGGCCGACCCTGAGCGTGCTCGGGCCGTAAAACCGCTCCGTGTAGTTCTCGGGCTTCCACTTGCGCAGGTGCTCGCCCTGATCGATCACCACCGGCGCATCCAGCACGATAGAAGCCGGCGTGTAGCCACTATCGAGCGCCGCCAGGTAGACGAAGGGCTTGAAGGCGGAGCCCGGCTGGCGCCTCGCCTGGGTCGCGCGGTCGAACTCGCTGGTGGCGAAGTCGAAGCCGCCGACCAGCGCCAGCACTCGCCCGGTGTGCGGATCCAGCGCCACCAGGGCGCCCGAGGCCACAGGAATCTGACGGAGCGCAAAGGCGCCCTCCAGACCGTCCAGCGGCTCGACCGGCACTACGTCGCCGGCGTTCAGCACCTGGTGGGCGGCGGTGACCTCCGGCCCGAGCCGGCCCTTCCCGCGTGCCGAGCGCGCCCACGTGAGGTCGGCGAGCGCGATGGACCCCACGGCGCCGTCGGCGAAGCCTATTTCTGCGCGGCCGGTCTCCACCGTCAGCACCGCCGCGAGGCGCCACGGCGCCGGCACCGGCGATAGCTCCTCCGCGCCGAGGGCCTGCCGCCAATCGCCCGCCGGATCGACGTGCGTCAGCGGACCTCGCCAGCCGCGGCGTTGGTCGTAGGCGACGAGGCCTTCGCGCAGCGCCCGATCGGCGACCGCCTGGAGCGCCGGATCGACCGTCGTGCGGACCGAAAGGCCGCCTTCGTAAAGCGTGTCATCGCCGTAGTGCGCCTGCAGCCAGCGCCGCACCTCCTCGGCGAAATGCGGCGCCTCGACGAAGGTCTCGGGCGCCCGATCTCGGGTACGCAGCGGCGCCTGCATCGCTGCCTCGGCCTCGGCGTCGCTGACCGCGCCGTTCGCGACCATCTGGCCGAGCACCCAGTTGCGCCGGGCCACGGCAGCCTCGCGCTTGCGCACGGGGTGATAGTTGTTCGGCGCCTTGGGAAGAGCCGCCAGATAGGCGATCTCCTCAAGCGAAAGGTCGTTGAGGGAGCGATCGAAGTAGTTGAGCGCCGCCGCCGCCACCCCATAGGAGCCCGCGCCCAGATAAATCTCGTTGAGATAGAGCTCGAGGATCTGGTCCTTGGTGAAGGCGTCCTCGATCCGCATTGCGAGGATGGCCTCCTTGATCTTGCGCGAGAAGGAAAGCTCGCCCGAGAGCAGGAAGTTCTTCGCCACCTGCTGGGTGACCGTGGAGGCACCGATAGGCCGGCGGTCGCCGTTGCCGGCCATGTTGACGAGGTTGGTGACCACGGCGTTCGCCACGCTGATGGGATCGACCCCGAAATGCTCGTAGAACGACTTGTCCTCGGCCGCGAGGAAGGCCTGGACCACGCGCTTCGGCATGGCGCTAACCGGCACGAACAGCCGCTTCTCGCGGGCGTGCTCGGCGAGCAGCCGACCGTCACCGGCGTGAACGCGGGTCATCACCGGCGGCTCGTAGGCCGCAAGCTGATTGTGATCGGGCAGGTCGCGGCCGTAGTGAAAGAACACGAACGCGATGGCACCGCCGGCGAGGGCGGCGAGGAGCACGAGGCTGCCGAGGACGATGCCGGCGATCTTCATCCCTGAGCGGCCCGGACGGTCAGTGGAGTCGCGTGTGCCTCAGCGTAGCATCAATCGCGGACGCGGGGCGTACTTGCCTATCGAATCGCAGGAATGAGGCGAGACTGCGGCAGGATTAGCAGGGCTCGCGAAAATAGGCGTCGAGCGCGTCGACGATCGCGCCTGCCAAACTGCGCCGGTGGACGTCGCTCTGCAGCCGTTCCGCGTCCTGATCGTTGGAGAGGAACCCTAGCTCGACCAGCACCGAGGGAATGTCCGGCGCCTTGAGGACCCGGAAGTCGCCAAAGCGGTGCGGGCGGCTGATCAGCGGCGCAACGCGACCGAGCTCCGGCAGCAGCGTCGCCGCCAGCACCGCCGAACAGTTCATCGTGTTCTGCTGGACCATCGAAATCAGCACCTTGGCCACCTCTTCGTCGTAGCCCTCGGAGAGATCGACGTCGGCAACGATGTCGGCCTTGTTCTCGCGCGCGGCGAGCTCCGCGGTCTCGACGTCCGACGCCTCGTCAGAAAGCGTGTAGACGGATGCGCCGTACACAGTAAGGTCATCAAGGCGGTCGAGGTGGATGGAGAGGAAGAGATCGGCGCCCGCGTCGCGGGCAATCTCGACCCGCCGATGCAGGCTGACCTTGTGGTCGTGCTCGCGGGTCATTACGGATCGATATCGGCCGGAGGCCTCGAGCGCCGCCCGAAGATCGCGCGCGAATGTCAGCGCGAGGACCTTTTCCTGCAGACCGTTGGCTGCGATCGCGCCGGGATCGCGGCCGCCGTGGCCGGGGTCGATCGCGATCAGGTGGGATGCGGCTCCAACCGATGGTTTCGCCCGAGGTAGCGGCACGGGTTCGGCCCGGTCGGACGATCGAGCCTCCAAGAACGGCTCGCGCTGCCGCACAGCCGGGGCAGGTTCTGTCACTCCTCCTTCCGGCTCCGCCGCTCGTGCTGCGGCGACAGAAAGGCGCGTCTCGCTGGGCGTCTCTACCGGATTGCGTTGGTGAGCAACCCGCCGCACTTGCCCGACCAGCTCGGTCGGCTGCCCGACACCGGCGACCTGCCGCTCGTCCTCGATCGAAGCCGAGGCAGAAACGACAGTCTGTCTCGACTTTGCCGGCGCGGCCGACACGGGCAGCGTGCCAAAATCCACAACTAGCCGATACGCGTCCGAGCCGCCCTGGCTCGGCTCCACCAGGAACGTCCGCTGCACGACGGCCGGCTGGGCGAGGTCAACGACGATGCGGGAGGTATCCCCAAAGAACTGCCCGAAACGCACACGCAGCACGCCTGCGCGGTGAAAGGCGACAGTCCGTTCTCCCAGGGCCCAGTGCATCGGTGGCATGTCGATCACCAGGCGGTCGGGGTCCGTCAGGGCGTGATTCTTGAAAGGAGCGGCCTCGGTCAGGTCCAGAACCAGCCGGGTCTTGTCGTCGTGTTGGCCGATCCGGACGCCCTTGACCGCCGGCACCGCCAGCGCCTCGGCGGTGGCAACCGCCGCGACCAACAAAACCATGACCGCTAATGCGACCCGGCGCTGCCACATCACTCTGTCGCACCACGCCCTTTCCCGTCGCCCTTGCACATACCGGTTGACGTCGAGTCGCCGCAACGCTCCGCTCCGCCTTTGCAAGGACCCGACGCGGGCAACGATTCGCCGTATAGGAGCTGCCGGCCGTGATAGTCTCGCCACGCTGCGGGGGAGAACGGACATGGCGCGAAACGGGGGTGCAACGAAGACACGGAGGACGCGCCGGTCGCGCGCCGAAACGCGCGCCAGGCGCGAACTCGCCGCCTGCTATCGCATGTTCTACCGGCGCGGCATGGACGATCTGATCTACACCCACCTCTCGGTGCGGATCCCGGATCGTCGCGATTGCTACCTCTTCATCGGCTTCGGCCAGCTCTTCGACGAGGTAACCGCATCGAGCCTGATGACAGTGAACATCGAGGGCCAAAACGTCGGCAAGGCTCCGGGCGAGGTCAATCCGGCGGGCTGGGTGGTGCACCGGACCGTCTTCGAGGCGGTGCCGGAAGCTGAGAGCGTGATGCACCTCCACACGGTGCCGGGCGTCGCAGTCTCGGCGCAGAAGGACGGGCTGCTGCCGATCAACCAGTTCGCCATCAACCATGCGGGCCAGATCGCCTATCACGATTATGACGGCCCCGGCCTCAGGCCCGCCGAGCAGAAGACCCTGGTCCGCGACCTTGGCGACAAGCGCATGATGTTCCTGCGCAACCACGGCACGCTGACCTGGGGTCGCTCCATCGCCGAGGCGTTTACGCTGATGCACTACCTAGAGCGTACCTGCGAAATCCAAATTGCAGCCCAGGCGGGTGGCAAGCCGGTGAAGCCGCCCAAGTCGGTCATCGAGCGCACGGCCGCGATCGGCCAGGGGACCGGCAACGTGGAATGGGCCAGGATCGGCTTCGAGGCGCTGCTGCGCCGGCTGGACCGAGAGGACCCCTCCTACCGCCGGTAGCGTTGTCGGCGCGGCACGCTATAGTTGCGCCATGGCAACGGTATTGAAGACCACGGACACACGGAGCGCGGTCGACGAACTCAGCGCGCTCTTGGGCGACCGATTCTCGACCTCGCGCGCGGTATGCGAGCATCACGCGACCGGCGAGACATATCACGCGCCGCGACCGCCGGATGCAGTGGCCTTCCCCGAGACCACGGAGGAGGTTGCCGAGATCGTCCGCACCTGCGCCGCGCACGGCGTGCCCATGGTCCCCTACGGGGTGGGCACCTCGGTGGAGGGCAATGTCTGCGCGCTGGAGGGCGGAGTCACCCTCGACATGGGGCGGATGAACAAGGTTCTCCGGGTCAGCCAAGAGGACCTCGACGTCACGGTCCAAGCCGGCGTCACGCGCAAGCAGCTCAACACCCACCTGCGCGATACCGGGCTGTTCTTCCCCATCGATCCGGGAGCGGATGCGACCCTCGGCGGCATGACCGCGACGCGTGCCTCGGGCACCAACGCCGTGCGCTACGGCACGCTCAAGGAGAACGTGCTGGGCCTCACCGTGGTGCTGCCCGACGGGCAGATCATCACGACCGGCGGCCGCGCCCGCAAGTCGGCGGCAGGCTACGACCTGACAAGGCTCTTCGTCGGCTCCGAGGGGACGCTCGGCGTGATGACCGAGATTACGCTCAAGCTCTATGGCATCCCCGAGGCGATTTCGGCGGCGGTGTGCTCCTTCCCCTCGCTGGAGGAGGCGGTCAACACGGTGATCCTGACCATCCAGTCGGGCATCCCGATCGCTCGCGTGGAGCTGCTCGACGACATCCAGATGGACGCCTGCAACAAGTTCTCGAAGCTCGACTACGCGCCGAAGGACACGCTCTTCTTCGAGTTCCACGGCACCGAGCAGGGCGTCGCCGAGCAGGTGGAGCAGGTGCGCGAGATCGTCGAGGAGTTCGGTGGTTCCGACTTCCGCTGGGCGACCAAGCCGGAAGACCGGAACGCGCTATGGCAGGCGCGCCACGACGTCTATTACGCCTGCCTCGCCCTACAGCCGGGCAAGAAAGGCTGGGCGACGGACGTCTGCGTGCCGATCTCACGCCTCGCCGAATGCCTGATCGAGACCAAGGAGGAACTCGATGAGTCGCCCCTGCTCGCGCCGATCGTCGGCCACGTGGGGGATGGCAACTTCCACGTCTGCTTCCTGATCGACCCGGACGATCCGGGCGAGATGGCGGAGGCCAAGCGCCTCAACGAGCGCATGATCGACCGTGCGCTTGCCATGGGCGGCACCAGCACCGGCGAGCATGGCATCGGCTGCGGCAAGCTCGACTATCTGGAGGCCGAGCACGGCGCCGGCGCGGTCGACCTGATGCGTACGATCAAGCGCACCGTCGACCCCCAAAACCTGATGAACCCGGGGAAGGTGGTCGTCGTCTAGCCCGCCGCCGCGCGCGGCCCAAACGCGCAGTCAGTGCTTCTTTCAGAAAGCTCCAAGCAGCTTACGCACACGTGGGCCTGCCCAGTCGCGGCAGGCACGCCTCAGTCGAGCATCGTGCGCGGCAGCCACATGGCGATCTCGGGGAAGGCGATCACCAGCGCGAGCCCGATCAGCTGCAGGATCACGAAGGGGATGATCCCGCGGTAGATCTGCTGAATGCGCACTTCGGGCGGGGCCACGCCCTTCATGTAGAAGAGGGCGAAGCCGAAGGGAGGCGTCAGGAACGAGGTCTGCAAGTTGACCGCCATCAGGATCGAGAACCAGTAGACCACCTCGAGCTTGGGCACGTGGTCGCCGAAGTCGAGCCCCGCCAGGATCGGCGCGAACACCGGCAGCACGATCAGCGTGATCTCGATCCAGTCGAAGAAGAAGCCCAAGAGGAAGGTCACGATCATCAGGATGAAGAGGATTCCCCAGGGTCCGACGCCGACGGAATAGACCACGTCCTCGATCAGCTGATCGCCGCCGAGCGAGCGGAAGACGTAGGAGAACGCCGTGGCGCCGACGAAAATGAAGAACAGCATGCCGTTGGTGAGCGCCGTGCGCTCCACCACGTCCCGCAGCATCTTCCACGAGAACTTTCGGTTGATGAACGCCAGCAGGACCGCGCCGAAGGCGCCGACACCCGCCGCTTCGGTCGGTGTTGCCCAGCCGAGCACGATCGAGCCCAGCACCAGCAGGATGAGGAAGACCGCCGGGATGAAGCCTCGCAACAGCAGGAAGATCAGCTCGCGCGTGCTCTTGGGCCCCATCTCCTTGGGCAGCGGCGGTGCGAGGTGGGGCTTGAACCGGCACAGCGTCAAAATATAGATGAAGTAGAGGCCCGCCAGCATCAGGCCCGGGAATACCGCCGCGACGAAGAGAGTGCCGACCGAGCGGCCCAAGAGGTCCGCCATGATCACCAGCATGATGCTGGGCGGTATCAGGATGCCGAGCGTCCCCGACGACGCGATCGTGCCGGTGGCGAGCTCCATGTTGTACTTGCGCTGCAGCATGACCGGCAGCGCCATCAGGCTGATCATCACCACCGAGGCACCGATGATGCCGGTGGTCGCCGCGAGGATGGTGCCCATCACCGTGACCGCGAGCGCGAGCCCGCCCGGAGTCCGCCTCAGCAGGACCTGCAGGCAGTAGAGCAGGTCGGCGGCGACGCCGGATCGCTCCAGCATCGTGCCCATGAAAATGAACATCGGGATCGCCACCAGCACCAGATTGTCGGCGATTCCCCAGATGCGGAGCGGCAGGTTGAAGAACTGGATGACGTGGAAGACGTCGAGGGCGGCGCCGAGAAAGCCGAAGGCCAGCGCCACGCCGCCGAGGACGAAACCGACAGGGAAGCCCGAGAACAACAGGATCGCCAGCGCGCCGAACATGAACGCCGGCAGATAGTCCTCGATGTACATACCCTACAGCTCCCGGCCCGGCGTGGTGGGCTCGGGGGGTTCCGGCACTTTCGTGCCCTCGTCCTCAAAGGCGCGACGGTGCTCGGGGGAGCCGAACAGCTCGATGAACTTGCGTAGAAGCACCGCGATCGAGGCCACGCCCAGTAAGAGCATTCCGGCCGGCAGGAAGGCCTTGATCGCCCAGCGGTAGGGCAGTCCGGTCGCGGAGTCCGAGGCCTCGTTCAGGTTCCAGGAGCGCTCCACGAAGTCGATCGCAAAGTAGAAGACGATGGCGCAGTACGGGATAGCGAAGACCAGGCAGCCGACGAACTCGATCCAGCGCTGCGTCGTAGGGTTGAAGCGCTCATGCACCAGGCTGATTCGGACATGGGCGTTCTTAAGGTAGGCGAAGCCGAGGCAGAGCAGGAACAGCACCGCGTGCAGGTGCCATTCGCCTTCCTGCAGCTTGGTCGAGCCCAGCACCAGGAAGCGGCGGGTGATGACGTCGAAGATGATGATGATCATCAGCGGCACCGAGATCCAGGCACCGATGCGCCCGACCCAGGTCGCCACCGAATTGAGGACGCCCTCAACTCTCAGGAGGTACCGCATGCAGTCCGTTGCCGCTGCCCAGTCAAGACAATAGGGGAGCGCCGGAGCGGGGTCTACACCCGCTCCGGCGCCCCTCGGATGCGGAGAAGCCGCGCGCCGCGGCGCGCGGCTTCAGGTCAGTCCTAGTTCAGATAGCCGAGGTCGTTCCATATCGCGTACTCGGCGCGGAACGCAGTGTAGGATTCCCAGACCTTGGCGAAGTTCTCGTCACGCGCCGCGTCCTCGGCCGCGACTTCGTTCCACTTCTCCTCCAGCGTGTCCAGGATCTCCTGCGGCCAGCGGTGGATCGTCACGCCCTTCTCCTGGAGCTCGGCCAACGCCGCTCCCTGGATCGCCTCGCCCTCGGCCAGCCCTTCGCGGAAGGCATCGCCGCAGGCGACCTCGATCTGCGCCTGCTGGGTGTCGCTCAGCGCATCCCAGGCAGCCCTATTCAACAGCAGCTCGAACACGGTCGACTGCTGATGCCAGCCGGGGAAGTAGTAGTGCTTGGCGACCTGGTAGAACCCGAGGTTGAGGTCGATCGCCGGCATGGAGTACTCGGTGGCGTCGATGGAGCCGCGCTCAAGGGCAGGGAAGATATCGCCGCCCGCGATGAGCTGGGTGGAGACGCCGATCTTCTCCATCACCTTGGCGCCGAGACCGAAGAAGCGCATCTTCAGGCCCGCGAGATCGTCGATCGACGTGATTTCCTGGCGGAACCAGCCGGACGCCTCAGGCGCAATGACGCCGCAGGGCAGTGACTTCAGGCCGTGCGGCTCGTAGATCGAATCCCACAGCTCGTAGCCTCCGCCGTAGTAGATCCAGCCCATATACTCGCCGGCCCGGGGACCGAAGGGGACCGCGGCAAACATGGCGAGCGCGGGCTCCTTGCCGTACCAGTAGCCGGGCGTGGACCAGCACGCATCCACCGAGCCGGCGGCCACGGCGTCGAAGCACTCCTTCGCCGGAATCAGCGCGCCGGGCTCGAAGAACTTGATCTGAATGTTACCGCCGGAGATGCGGTCCAGGCGGTCCACCATGCTCTTGCCGAGCGTGCCGAGCTGGGTCAGGTTGCTGGGAAACCAGCTCGCCATGTTCCAGCGTACGCGCTCGTCCTCGGCCTGGGCGAGGCCCGCCGTAAGGATCGCCGCGCTCAACACGCCGGCGGCAAGGCCGGCCTTGATCGACTTGCCAATGTTCATTTGCGTGCTCCCTCCAATCGTTTCGTTGCGCCCTGCAAAGGCGCATCGGCAGCATCCTGACTCCGGTCCCGGCATCTGCGGCCGGGGCGGCGGCGCCCGGTGTCGCGCCCTGGCGTCCGCCAAGGCTGCACGCTAGAACAGGCGCACCGGCACGGCAAGCGCCTCGGGAGCGAACTTTGACCTATGTCAATCGAGTCGCCGTGGTGACCGGCGGGGCCAGCGGCATCGGCCGCGAGGTCGCGCGCGCGCTTGCCGAGCGCGGCGCGGCGGTCGCTGTCGCCGATATCAACTTGGAGGGCGCCGAAGAGGTCGCCGCCGTGCTCGTGAACGACGGCGCCAAGGCCGAGGCCATCGCCGTCGACGTGATCCGGCCCGAGCAGGCCGACGCCATGATCGCGCACGCGATAAAGGCCTTCGGCCGAGTCGATATCCTGGTCCACAGCGCGGGCGTCGGCGTCGAGCGGAGCTTTCTCGACACGACGCCGGAGGAATGGCAGCGCATTCTCGACGTCGACCTCTCCGGCACGTTCTTCTGCGGCCAGGCAGCGGCGCGGCACATGGTGGAGCGCGGCTACGGCCGTATCGTCAATCTGGCGTCGACCGCCGGCGTACGCGGCGGCACCGGGCGCGCGGCCTACGGAACCGCCAAGGGCGGGGTTATCGCGCTCACCAAGGTGATGGCGGTGGAGCTCGCCCCTTACGGTATTACCGTGAACGCGCTCGCGCCGGGCGCGATCGAGACCGAGCTCGTGGCGAAGATGCATTCGGATGAGACGCGCACGGTGTACCGCGCCGGTATTCCGCTCGACCGCTACGGCACGCCTGAGGAGACTGCGGCCGCGGCGCTCTTCCTCGCGAGCGAGGAGGCCCGCTACGTGACCGGCCACGTGCTCGCGGTCGACGGCGGCTTCCTCGCGGCCGGCGTCATGCACCGCCGATAGCTCTGCCGCTCTGGCTAAGACGCGAGCCAGCGCTTGAGCGCGGCGCAGGCGCCTTCTACCTCTACCGTGGCGCCGGCATACGAGAAGCGGACGAACGCGCGGCCCCGCTCGGTGTCGAAATCGATACCGGGGGTCGCGGCGACCCCACACTCGGCCAGCATGCGCTGGCAGAAGGCTTCGCTGTCGTCGGTGAGGCCCGAGACATCGGCGTAGGCGTAGAAGGCACCGTCGCAGGGCGCGAGCGCGCCGAAGCCGGCGGCCGGAAGCGCCTCCTGGACGATGCTGCGGTTGCGGGCGTAGCGCGCGACGTTGGCCTCCAACTCGTCCTGGCAATCGAAGGCGGCAAGCGCGGCCCGCTGCGATAGCGCCGGCGGCGAGATGAAGAGATTCTGCGTGAGCCGCTCCACCGCCCGGGCGAGGTCCTCGGGCACCACCATCCAGCCGAGCCGCCAGCCGGTCATCGCGAAGTACTTGGAGAAGCCGTTGATGACGACCGCGCTCTCGGAGAACGCGGCCACGCTGGCCGCCGGCTCGCCATAGGTGATGCCGTGGTAGATCTCGTCCGAGACCACCCGGATTCCCTGATGGTCGCAGTAAGCCGCCACCGCTTGGAGCGTGGACCTGGGCACCATGGTCCCTGTGGGATTCGACGGGCTCGCGAGGATCAGGCCCTGGATCGGCTGCTCCAGCGCCTCCAGCATCGCGACGGTCGGCTGAAACCGGGTCTCCGCCGTGGTCGGGAGCGGCACGGGCTCAAGCCCGAGCGCTTGCAGGGTGTTGCGGTAGGCGGGGTAGCCGGGATTGGCCAGCGCCACCCGGTCGCCCACGTCGAAGGCGGCGAGGAAGGCGAGAATGATCCCGGCCGAGCCTCCGGTCGTGACCACGATCCGCTCGAGCGGCGGCGTGAAGCCGTAGCGCTCCCCATAGAACGCAGCGATGCGCTCGCGCAGGGGCAGAACGCCGTCGGCCTCGGTGTAGCCGATCTTGTCGCCGGTCAGGGCCGCCTGCGCCGCATCGAGCACCCTTTGCGGCGCGCCTGAGCCGGGTTCGCCGGTCTCCATGTGAAAGACCGGGGCTCCCGTTGCCGCGCGCTCGGTCGCAGCCTTGAGAATCTCCATCGCGAAGAAGGGCGCAACCGCCGCGCGCCGGGATGCCGCCATCGCCGTGCCTTAGAGGGCTTCGTGTACAGTGACGTCGTATCTGCGACGGTCGCTCACGGTGCGGCAACTCCGGGGATCGCGCGACACACCGTCCGGGCAATGGATCGCGTTGACCCGACCGATCACCGGCACCTCAATTATCCGATGGCCCATCGCGTCCAACTCGGCTCGGACTGCGGCGGCGGCTGCGGGCTCGACAAACAGTCGATCGGACGCATCGTCGTGGTGCGCGCGGGGCGCCACCACCGCCTCGTCGAGGGACCGCCCGCCGTCGATTACCGCGAGGAGCATCGCGGCGAGTGCGCTTGGAGCCGCACCGTCGCCGCCGCCCGCCGCGACCAGGAGTTGTCGGCTGTCACGACTGACCAGAACGACTGGCGCGATCGGCGGTGCCGAGTTCGGCTCGGACGGCGCAGCCAGAATGATGCCCGTCCCCGGCGCGAGCCATCCGGCACCGAACAGCCCGTTCATGGTAAGCCCACAGGCGACGGCCATGCCTTTCCGATCAACGATCGCGAAGCTCGTTGTCCGCGCGTTGCTGAGACCCGAGCTGGCCTCGCCCTCTGAGAGCTCAGCCTCTTCCGTGCCCTCGTCGCTCATGGCATCCGCGAGTGCTTCCCGCTTCAGCACGACTTCGGCCGCGATGGGCGCATGTGCGAAGCTGCTCCGGGCGGCCTCGACCAGCAAGCGGTAGCGCTTGGCGTTCTCGGACTCGGCATAGTGGCCAGCGGCTCCAGCGAGGCCCCAGATCGTGGCAGCGACCGCCCCGCCCGAACCGGGCACCGTGTGCAGCTCCTGGTTACCCGCGGTCAACGACACGGTGCCACGCCAGCGCGCCTGGTAGCCCGCCAGGTTCTCCGCCTTGAGCGTACCGCCCGCACGACCGACGGCATCCACAAGAAGGCGCGCCGTGCGACCCGTATAGAAGTCGGCCGCACCGGCAACGCGCAGCTGCTCGAGCAGCGCCGCGAGATCGCGCTGAATAAGCGTCCTGCTCTGGGCGTACAAACGGCCGTCGCTCCGGGCAAAGATCGCGCGAGCGGCCGGATCACTGATCAGCGCATCGCCCCCGATTTCCAAGTCGTCTGCGAACGCCCGCGATACTGGATGACCGAACTGGGCCAGGTTCTCGGCCGCGAAGAGGGTACGGGACCATTGCAGCCGGCCGAAGCGCTCCTGCAACGCGTCCATTCCTCGAACGGTTCCCGGCACGGCGATGGCCGATCCGCTGCCTTCCGGCGTACCCGCGTGCCCCGGCAGGAAGTCAAGTGCCTGGATCGTGTCGTTTTCTTTTCCCGGCACATAAACGAGGCATTGTCCGCCGCCGCCGAGGCTGGCTACGGAAGGGTATGTCGCGGCGAGTGCGAAAGTCAGGGCCACTGCGGCGTCGGCCGCCGACCCCCCGGCCGCTAGCGCCCCGCGCGCCGCAAGCATCGCTTGCGCCTCGTCGCCGACGACGGCGCCTTCGAAATTCGCCTGAATGGAGGGCCTCACCGGCTGGCATCCCACGAGAGCCACAAGCGCCACGATAGCGGCGAGGGCCGGCCATTGACGGAAGCGCGCAAGCGGCATATCCAGACGCGAACCCCTTGGACTATGAGCGTTGATCATCCGTCTCGCACGCGCAGCGGCGCTCTCCTGCATCGCAATTTCATTGATCCTGGCAGCAGCGGCGCCAGCGAAGCCGCAGGGCATGTCGCTGATCCGCGACGCCGAGATCGAGGATACCATTCGGGCCTATGCCGCGCCATTGCTGGAGGCTGCGGGCCTGGGCAAGGACGCGGTCCGGCTGCATATCGTCAATGACCCCAGCATCAACGCCTTTGTCGCCGGTGGCCCCAACCTTTTCCTGAGCAGTGGAATGCTGGCCGCCTCCGAGGAGCCCGGCGAGATCATCGGGGTAATCGCGCACGAGATCGGCCATATCGCAGGCGGACATCTGGTCCGCACGCGGGACGCGATGGAGGACGCCTCGGCCGAGATGATCCTGGCGACGGTACTGGCGGCCGGCGCCATCATCGCGGGCGAGGGCGAGGTCGGAAGCGCTATCATAAGCGGCGGGCAAGCGTTAGCGCAGCAGTCGTTCCTGCGCTACAGCCGCGAGCAGGAGCAAAGCGCCGACCAGGCCGCCGTGCGCCTGCTCGAACGCACCGGACAGTCGGCTGCGGGCCTGCTCCGCATGTTTCAGCGGCTCGAGGAGCGCGAGCGGCTCGCCATCAGCGAGGTGAACAGCTACGCGCGTACCCACCCGCTCACGCGCGAGCGCATCCGCTTCATCCGTGACCATGTGCAGAGGAAAGACCGCGCTTCAGGCAGCGCCCCGGACGCGCACATGACCGCCCACCGCCGCATGGTGGCGAAGCTCAAGGGGTTCCTCGACCCACCGGAGGCGACCTTCCGCGCCTACCCGGACGAAGACCAATCGACCGAAGCGCGCTACGCCCGCGCCATTGCCTACTACCGCATCCCCGACCTGGAGCGCGCGCTAACGGCGCTCGACGCCCTGCTGGCGGACTTCCCGGATGACCCCTGGTTCCACGAGCTCAAGGGACAGGCGCTCTTCGAGAACGGGCGCGTGAGCGAGGCCATCGCGCCCTACGAGCGGGCGGTGGCGCTCAAGGGCGACGCCGGGCTGCTGCGCCTCGGCCTCGCCCGGGCGCAGATCGAGACCGGCGATGCCGCGTTGCTCGCGACTGCTATCGAGAACCTGGAGGCGGCAACGCGGCTCGAGCCGAAGGTGCCCCAGCACTGGTATCAGCTCGGCATCGCCCGCGGCCGCGCCGGCGAGCACCCGGCCTCCTCGCTCGCGTTCGCCGAGGCAGCCTATCTACGGGGTGATGCGGAACGGGCGCACTATCACGCAACTCTCGCAGCAGAAGGCCTGCCCCACGGCAGCGCGGGCTGGCTCCGGGCCGAAGACATTCTCAACGCCGCCAAGCTGGCTGCGCGGAAGAGACGGTAAGCGCGGCTCTCCTCAGATGAGGCCGCCGAGCGGCGACGACGGGTCGGCGTAGCGCTTCTTCGCCATGCGGCCGGCGAGGTAGGCGAGCCGGCCGGCCTCCACCGCGTGGCGCATGGCGTGGGCCATCAGCACCGGATCTCTCGCGCCGGCGATGGCGGTGTTCATTAGCACCCCGTCGCAGCCGAGCTCCATCGCCACGGCGGCGTCGGAGGCCGTGCCCACGCCGGCATCGACCAGCACGGGCACGCCGATGCGCTCCACGATGATGCGGATTCCGACCGGGTTCTGCACGCCGAGCCCGGAGCCGATGGGCGCCGCGAGCGGCATGATCGCGGCGCAACCCATGTCCTCAAGCCGCTTGGCCATGATCGGGTCGTCGCTGCAATAGACCATGACCTCGAAGCCGTCCTTGATCAGGATTTCGGCGGCGCGAAGGGTCTCCGGCATGTTGGGGTAGAGCGTCTCCTGATCGCCGAGCACCTCAAGCTTGACCAGCGACCAGCCACCGGCCTCGCGCGCGAGCCTGAGGGTGCGCACGGCGTCTTCGCCGGTAAAGCAGCCGGCGGTGTTGGGCAGGTAGGTGTAGCGCTTGGGATCGACGTAATCGATCAGCATCGGTGCGTTCGGGTCTGTGACGTTCACCCGGCGCACTGCGACCGTGATGATCTCGGCGCCGGAGGCATCCAGCGCAGCGGCGGTCTGCTCGAAATCGCGATACTTGCCGGTGCCGACGATCAGCCGCGAGCGAAAGCGCCGGCCCGCGACCTCCCAACCGTCGTCCTCCGCCGCCACCGGAGCGGGGTCCGCGCCGCCGCCGATGAAGTGCACGATCTCCAGGCGGTCGCCGGCGCCGACGGCGGTCCGGTCGTAGGCGCTCCGAGGCACGATTTCGAGATTGCGCTCGACCGCGATCTTGCGGGGGTCGAGGCCGAGCCCCGTCACGATGCTGTGGACCGACTGGGGCTCCTCGAACTCGCGGAGCTCGCCGTTTATCTGCACCTGCATGGATGTGCGTTCCGTACGCGTGCCACGATTCGTCGCACAGAAGCGACGCCAACTGGAGTATTGGTGAGGAGTATAGCGATTTCAACAGCGGACAGCGGCAGGGAACGCACGGATTGAAGCCGGAGTCCCGGCCGTGTTAGACCCGTCATGCGGGCGGGCATCACGACGTGACGCGGCCATGACTCTCAATATCTTGATTTTGAACGGCCCCAACCTCAATATGCTGGGGTTGCGAGAACCTGAGATCTACGGGCACCAGACCCTGGACGATATCCGCACGCTCTGTGAGAGCCACGCGGAGGGCCACGGGCTCGCGGTCGATTTCAGGCAGAGCAACCACGAGGGCGAGCTGATTGACTGGATTCAGCAGGCGCCGAAGGCCCACGCCGGCATCATCCTCAATCCCGGCGGCTACACGCACACGTCGGTCGCCATCATGGACGCGCTGCGCGCCGTGGACCTGCCGGCCATCGAGCTGCATCTCTCGAACATCCACCGTCGCGAGCCCTTCCGCCGGCGCTCCTATGTGGCGCAGGCGGTGCAGGGCTCGATCTGCGGCTTCGGCGCGCAGGGCTACCTGCTCGCACTCGACGGGATGCGCGCGCTCTTGAAGGAGGAGTGACGCGATGGCAGTGAAACCTGTGCCGGATCCCCGGCCGGAGGAGCCGGAGCCGATGTTCGGACCCGACGTCGAGTTGATCCGCGCGCTTGCGGCGGTGCTCGACGAGGCGGGGCTCACCGAGATCGAGATCGGCGAAGGCGCAAACCGCATCCGTATCGCGCGCCAGGCCACTGTGGCAGCGGCCGCCGCGCCTGCGGTTGCCACGCGCCCGGCGGCGGTCGAAGCGGTGCCCGCAGAGGAGGTGTCGCCTGCGCCGGTCGCCGACGATGCCTCACACCCCGGCGCGGTGATCTCGCCACTGGTCGGCGTCGTCTATGTGGCGCCGGAGCCGGGCGGGCGCCCCTTCGTCACGGTCGGCGACGAGATCAGCGAGGGCGATACGCTGTTCATCGTCGAGGCGATGAAGACGATGAACCCGGTGCGCGCACCCAGCGGCGGCCGGGTTGCCCGCGTTCTTGCCGAGAACGGCGCCCGGGTCGAGTATGGCGAGGTCTTGCTGATCCTCGAGTGAGGCCGATGTTCGACAAGGTCCTGATCGCCAACCGGGGGGAGATCGCGGTTCGGATCATCCGCGCCTGCCGGGAGTTCGGGATCAAGACCGTCGCCGTGCATTCCACGGCGGATGCCGAGGCGATGCATGCAAGGCTCGCCGACGAATCGGTCTGCATCGGCCCGCCGACCCCGCGCGAGAGCTACCTCAATATCCCGGCGATTATTGCCGCCGGCGAGATCACTAACGCCAACGCGATTCACCCCGGCTACGGCTTCCTCTCCGAGAGCGCGGACTTCGCAACGATCGTCGAAGAGCACGGCTTCATCTTCATCGGCCCAAGTCCGACGCACATCTCGCTGATGGGCGACAAGATTCGCGCCAAGCGGACCGCCACCGAGCTCGGCCTGCCGGTGGTGCCGGGCTCGGCCGACGCGCTGGAAGACGCCGCCTCGATCGCCGAGGCGGCAGACGAGATCGGCTATCCGGTGCTGATCAAGGCGGTGGCGGGTGGCGGCGGGCGCGGCATGAAGCGGGTCGAGAGCCGCGAAGAGCTGGCGACGGCAGCCGCCACGGCGCGCGCCGAGGCCGAGTCCGCCTTCGGCAACGACGCGCTTTATTTGGAGAAGCTGGTCGCGGCGCCCCGCCACATCGAGGTGCAGGTGCTGGCGGACCAGTTCGGCAACGCGGTGCACCTCGGCGAGCGCGACTGCTCCCTGCAGCGCCGTCACCAGAAGGTGCTGGAGGAGGCGCCGTCGCCCGCGCTGGACGCACGCCAGCGCGAGGAGATCGGCAGCCGGGTGAGCGCCGCAGTGCGCGAGCTCGGCTATCGCGGGGTCGGCACCCTGGAGTTTCTCTACGAGGATGGCGCCTTCTACTTCATGGAAATGAACACGCGCATCCAGGTGGAGCATCCGGTGACCGAGATGATCACCGGGATCGATCTGGTGCAGGAGCAGATCCGGGTCGCCGCCGGCGAGCCGCTGGCCTTCGACCAGGAGGACGTGCGCTTCGAGGGGCATTCCATCGAATGCCGGATCACGGCGGAGGACCCCGATACCTTCCGCCCGTCGCCCGGCACCGTGAGCGGCTACCACACGCCGGGGGGGCCTGGCGTGCGTGTCGATTCCGCGCTCTATGACGGCTACCGGATCCCGCCCTACTACGACAGCCTTATCAGCAAGGTGATCGCCCAGGCCGGCAGCCGGGACGCCTGCCTGATGCGTCTGAGACGGGCGCTGGAGGAGTACGTCATCCAGGGTGTCTCGACCACGATCCCGCTGCACCTGCGCCTGCTCGCCAGCCAGGCGTTCGCCGAGAGCGCCTACGACATCCACTGGTTCGAGCGCTTCGTGACGGAGACCGGCGCCGGCAACGACGCCTAACACCATGTCGGCAGTCGAGCTCACGCCTGCGCTGATTCTCCGGGCCTACAGTTGCGGGCTCTTCCCCATGGCGGAGAGCAAGGCGGAGCGGGACGTCTTTTGGGTCGACCCCGAGACCCGCGGCGTCATTCCGCTCGACGGCTTCCACGTGCCGCGCAGGCTCGCGCGCACGGTGCGGACCGGGCGCTTCCGCATCACCGTAAATCGCGACTTCCCCCGCGTCGTGCGCGGCTGCGCGCGCCGCACCGGGCGGCGGCCGGAATCCTGGATCAACGGGCCCATCTTCGAGGCCTATTGTGCGCTGCACCGGCAGGGGCATGCCCACAGCGTGGAGGCCTGGCAGGACGACACGCTGGCGGGCGGGCTCTATGGCGTCTCGCTGGGAGCCGCGTTCTTCGGCGAGAGCATGTTCAGCGCCGAGCGCGACGCCAGCAAGGTCGCGCTGGTGCACCTAGTCGCCCGCCTCAAGGCCGGTGGCTTCGGCCTGCTCGACACCCAGTTCGTTACGTCGCACCTCACCCGCTTCGGAGCGGTGGAGATGCCGCGGGCGCGCTATCTCTCGCGGCTCTCGGAAGCGCTCACGCGGCCCGCGACCTTTTATCCGGCGGGCTTTTCCGACGCGGCGTTGTCGGCCTCCGGCGAGGACTTGGCGCATGTGAGCACCCAGATGTCGTAGACCGGATGTTCGAGCGCCGCGAGTCCCGGCGTCGACGAGAACATCCAGCCGGTATAGAGGCGTGTCGCGCGACCCGCGTGATCGACCTCGTCGATCTCGAGAAAGGCGGCGTTCTCCGGCGGCTCCTCCGGCGGGGCCGCATGACAGGCGCGGACGACGATGCGGAGCGTGCCGAACCGGACCGCCCGGTCGAGCGGCGCCTCCAGCTCGGAGGTCCGCGCCACCACCTTGTCCAACGCCTGGAGCACGGCAAGCGGGCGCTCGGCCGCGGCGGCACCGATGCTATCGGCCAGGGTCGCCGCGAGCGCAGCGGCTGCAGCCAGCGAAAGGAGACTTGGCCTCACCTACTCCGTGCCGAAGGCGAATTGGCCGATCAGCTCCTCGAGCAGAAGCGAGGACTGGGTGTAGGAAATTCGGCCGCCGTCCTTGATGAGGCTCTCCTCGGCGCCCGGCTGTAGGTCGATGAACTTGCTGCCGAGCAGACCGTCGCTCACGACCGCCGCCGTGGAATCCGTCGGAAGCTCGACCGTCTCGTCGATGCTCATGTGGAGCACGGCACGGAAGGTCTCGGGCTCAAGCTCCCGGTCGATCACCGTGCCCACCTTGATGCCGCCGATGCGCACGTCGGAACCGTTGCTTATGCCGTCCACACGGTTGAAGGCCGCGCTCACCTCGTAGCCGCTCACCGTGGCGACGCCGCTCCTGGTATAGGCGAAGACGACGAAGCCGATGGCCACCGCCAGCACCACGGCACCCAGCAGGGTCTCGACAAGGCTCCTCGACATGGCGGTCTCCTTCCCTGCCTACGGCGTGAGGATTGCGGCCCCGCCGCGCCCAGGCAAGACCGCGTCGAGTCGCATTTTGCCACAGCGTGCCCGGCTTCGGGTAACGGCATGAGGGAGCTCTAGCCCACAATCTCGCCCTCGACCATCGCAATCGCCTCGATCTCGATTTCGAGCTCGGGCAGCGCCAGCGACGTGATCTCGACGATGGTGTCGGCCGGGTAGGGCGGCGTGAAGTATTTTTCTCGCAGGCCGACGATCTTGCCGAAGTTGCCCATGTCCTTGAGGAAGATGGTCACCTTGACGATCTTCGCGAGGCTGGAACTGCCGGCCTCCAGCACGGCCGCCAAGTTCTTGAAGGTCTGCTCGGCCTGGGCGTCGAAATCGCCGACGCCGACGATGGTGCCGTCGAGGTCGATGGCGGTCTGGCCGGAGACGAAGATCAGATCGCCCACACGGTAGGCCTGCGCCAGCCTGAAGGGCTCGTAGGGATCGGGGTCGGTCTTGATGCGCACGGCGTTCTCGGCCATCGGTCTCCTCCGTCATTCGGTTCGTGACACGGCAGTCTCGCCCAGCGCGGCACGTGATGGTAGGACGCGCGCACACGGCGCAAGCCGCACCAGCGGGAGACATGCAACATGAGTGACACGGTGCTGATCGAGCGGGCGGACGGCATCGCCCGGGTGACCCTCAACCGGCCGGAGGTGCTGAACGCGCTCAACGACGAGCTTTGCGAAGCCCTGGTCGAAGCCCTCGCAGAGATCGAGCGCGAGCCCGAGACCCGCGTCATGGTGCTGCAAGGCACGGGCGGCCACTTCATGGCGGGCGGCGACTTGCAGTCTTTCTACGGCCTGCTGGAGCGGACGCCGGACGAGCGCCGGCGGCACTTCGAGACGATGATCGACCGCGTCCACGCGATCATCCGGATCATGCGGCGGATGCCGCAACCGGTGATTGCCAAGGTCGACGGCGCTGCCGGCGGCTTCGGCTTGAGCCTGGTTCTCGCGTGCGACCTCGCGATCAGTGCCGCCGACAGCATCTTCACCATGGCCTATTGCCGCATCGGCACCAGCCCCGACGGCTCGTCGACCTGGTTCCTGCCGCGCACGGTGGGCGCCAAGAAGGCGATGGAGCTCGCGCTCCTGGGCGATCGCTTCGGCGCGCGCGAAGCCGAGCGGCTCGGTATCGTCAACCGCGTCGTCTCGCCGCACCGGCTGGAGGAAGAGGCCGAGGCTCTGGCCCGCCGCCTCGCCGCAGGCCCGGCCCGCGCACTGGCCAACACCAAGCGGCTGCTCCGCAACTCGGGGCATGCCTCGCTCGAAGACCAGCTTCAGGCGGAAGCCGAGATGTTCGCGGACTGTGCGGCGAGTGCGGATTTCGCCGAAGGGGTCGCGGCCTTCGTCGAGAAGCGCAGGCCGAGCTTCACCGGGCGCTGAGCGATGGGCGGGCGCCTCGCGGGAAAGACCGCATTGATCACGGCGGCGGGGCAAGGCATCGGCCACGCCACGGCGGTCGCGTTCCAGAAGGAGGGCGCGCGGCTCTGGGCGACTGACATCGACAGCGAAAAACTCGCGGGCCTCGCTACGCTGGAGGGCGTCACCTGCCGCGCGCTCGACGTGCGCGACGACGGCGCCGTGTCCGCGGCGGCCGGAGAGATCGGCGCGCTCGACGTGCTCTTCAACTGCGCGGGCCGCGTGCCCCACGGCACGCTGCTCGATTGCGAACCGGCAGACTGGGAGGAGACGCTCAGCCTCAACGTCACCGCCATGTACCGGATGATCCGCGCCTTCCTGCCGGCGATGCTGACGGCGGATGGCGGCTCGATCATCAACATGGCCTCCGTCGTCTCCTCGGTGAAGGCCGCGCCCGACCGTTGCGCCTACGGCGCCAGCAAGGCTGCGGTCATCGGCCTCACCAAGTCGGTGGCGCTGGACTATGCCGCGCAGGGCATCCGCTGCAACGCGGTCTGCCCCGGTGCGGTGGATACCCCTTCCCTCGACGAGCGGTTCAATGCCCGACCCGACCCGGAGGCTGCGCGCAAGGCCTTCATCGCGCGCCAACCGGTTGGGCGGTTGGGATCGCCGTCGGAGGTCGCGGCGCTCTGCGTCTATCTGGGCTCGGACGAATCTGCCTTCACCACCGGCCAGGCAATGGTGGTCGACGGTGCCTGGGGGTTGTAGGCCCCTATTCTCGGACGGCCGGGCCCCTGTTTCCCGTGAGTGCGGTCATCATGTTGTCGATCAGGCGCATGCCGATGTTGTCGTCGAGGGAGAGGATCGATTCCGGGTGGAACTGCACGGCGGCGATGGGCCGCTCCCGGTGCTCCAGCGCCATGACGACGCCGTCGTCGGTCTCGGCGGTTACCCTGAGCAGATCGTCGGGGAGCGACACGCGGGCGGCGTAGAGCGAGTGGTAGCGGCCGACCCGGAAGCGCTCGGGCAAGCCCTGGAAGAGCGCGCTGTTCCTCACCGTGACGTCGGACGGCTTGCCGTGGACCGGCTCGTCGAGCTGGCCGAGGTGCCCGCCGAAGTACTCGGCCACGGCCTGGAGGCCGAGGCAGACGCCGAAGAGCGGCACGTCCTTCGCCAGCACCAGCTCGATGGTCTCGGCGGCGCCGAAATCCTCGGGCCGCCCTGGGCCGGGCGAGAGCACGACCAGATCGGGCGTGTCCTGCTGCAGCATTTGGCGCGCGGGCTCCGGCCGGAGCGTTTCGACCTCGGCCCCGGTCTGGCGCAGGTAGTTGGCAAGCGTGTGGACGAAGGAATCCTCATGGTCGACCAGCAGCACACGCCTGGCAGGCCCCAGCAGGGCTGAGGGCGCGCGCACCGGTGCGGGCGCGGCCTCGGCCCTCACCGCAGCGAAGAGCGCAGAGGCCTTGAGCCGACACTCATCGTCCTCCGCCTCCGGGTCGCTGTCGTAGAGCAGAGTGGCACCGGCCCTGATCTCGGCGATGCCGTCCTTCATGCGGACGGTGCGGAGCGTGAGCCCGGTGTTCATCGCCCCGTCGAAACCGATGCGGCCGATGGCGCCGCCGTACCAGCGGCGTGCCGAACGCTCGTTCGCCTCGATGAAGCGGATCGCCCAGTGCTTGGGCGCGCCGGTCACCGTCACCGCCCAGGTGTGGCTGAGGAAGGCGTCCAGCGCATCGAACTCAGGCCGCAGGATGCCCTCGACGTGATCGACCGTGTGGATCAGGCGCGAATAGAGCTCGACCTGACGGCGGCCGATCACCCGCACCGAGCCCGGCTCGCAGATGCGCGACTTGTCGTTGCGGTCGACGTCGGTGCACATGGTGAGCTCGGCCTCGTCCTTGGCCGAGTTGAGCAGCTTTGCGATCTGGGCGGCGTCGCCGAGGGCGTCGTTGCCGCGCGCGATGGTGCCTGAGATCGGGCAGGTCTCGACCCGGCGGCCCTCGACCCGCACGTACATCTCGGGCGAGGCGGCGACCAGAAACTCGCCCGCGCCCAGGTTCATCAGCGCGCAGTAGGGCGCCGGATTGAGGGTGCGCAGACGGTCAAACACCTCGGAAGGCGCGTCGGCGCAGGCCTCGCTGAACTGCTGGCTCAGCACCACCTCGAAGAGATCGCCCCTGCGGAACGCATCCTTGGCGCGGTCCACCGCCGCCGGGTATTGGCCCGGCTCATGGTCGTTGGTAGGCGGCGCGCTGCCGGGGAGCGCGGGCGCGTAGGCGTCCTCCCTCGGGTCGCGCGGCATGTCGCGCGTGTCCCCGGTGGGCGTGACGAAATCGTAGCGATGCCGCACCGCCCGGTCCGACATGTGGTCGACCACCAGGATTTCGTCGGGGACGAAGAGCACCAGGTCGCGCTGGTCGGCGGGACGCGCGAGCTTGAGCTCCACAGGCTCGAACTGGTGGGCGAGGTCGTAGCCGAAGGCGCCGTAGAGGCCGAAGTGCTGGTCCTCGTCGTTGTGGAAGAGCTCGATGACCGCGCGCAGCAGGCTGAAGATCGAGGGCTGCCGGCTGCGCTGCTCCTCGGGCACGATCTCCACGGGCGGGCGGATCTGCCCGTGCAGACGATCGCCGTCTGCGTCCAGCGATGCGACGGCGGCAAGCGGTTCGATGGCAGCGCGGATCGGCTCCAGCAGGACCCGGCCTCTGGGTTCGAGTGCCGTGACCTCGAAGTCGCGGCCTCGGCATGTGATGGCGAGCGGCGGCGCGGCGAAACCCAGGTCCCAGCGCGTGTAGCGGCCTGGGAACTCGAAGCAGGAGGACATGAAGACGCCGGGGTAGCGGTCCAGACGCTCGACCAGGGCCGCGGCCGCGGGCCCGACCGCCGTCTCGCGGTCGCTGCGGTGGACGGTGATGCCGCCGCGGGTACGATAGCGGCGGTCGCTGCCGACGGGTTCGCTCATGGCGCCCTTATGCCGCTTGCGGCCACCCCCTTGTCAAGCGACGCGGGGATTCAGAGCCGACGCAGCTCAACGACGGATTCGTAGAGCGGGCTGCCGTTGGCCTTGCCGGCGCGGACGCTCGACTCGACGATGCTGCTGCCGACCCGCGCCTCGCGGGGCACGTGAATGTCCGCGACTTGGAAGCCTCGGGCGGACGCGATGCTGGCGAGGAAGCGGTCGGTCGGGATCGGCACCCCCTGCAGGATTGAGTTGCCGATCACCACCAGCGCCGTTGCGCCCGGCCCCAGGCACCACGCCGCGCCGTCGACGAAGCGGGCGCAGTCGTTGAAGTACTGCGCCGCGTAGTTGGCCCAGCCGTTGCCGCCGTAGATACCCTTATCGGGGTTGCGCTGCCTGACGGCGTCGATCGCTTGCCTGATCTCGCCGTTTTCGATGGACGGGTCGAGGTCAATGTGCGCCTCGTCGCGGGCGTTCTGCCAATAGGTGCCGAAGTTAAGCTCTTCCAGCCGCTTCAACTCGCGCGGCGCCACGCAGAATCCCAGCCAGTAGAGGTGCGGGCGGGTGTTGCGGTTGTAGTGGTAGTTGTTGAGGTAGGGCGGTGACGTGACCAGCAGGTCGACGCTTCCCTCTTCGAGCGCGCTGTGGCCCTCGAAGAAGGAATTTTCGAGCACTCGCCCATCGTCGCGCTGGGGGGTTGCCCGCGCGCCGCGATACCAATCGATATCGTCAGCCATCTGGTGGAGCTTCGCCGCAATGGCGCCGGCCACGTCGTCGTCCTCGACCTCGGGGCGCCCGACGGAGGCCTTGCGCCCCAAGCTCGGCTCGTAGGAGTAGTTGGAGTAGCCCACCATGGTCGCCGCGAAGGCGAGGCGAAAGAGCGCCGCGATGGGCGACTCCAGCGTCTCCATGAAATCGAACGCCAGCAGCACCTTGCGCTCGACCGCCGGGCTGTAGAACGGCGCCCGCGTGCGGAAGGCGGCGGGAGGCGATGCATTGGGCGCGCGGCCTGTGCGCTCGCCTTCTTCCATGAACCTGACGAATTTCGCGGCGGCGGCGGCGAGCGGCGCGGGCTCCAGCCGATGCGCCCCCAGCTTCGTCCGTGCCGCGAAGGCGGCGTAGGGATTGATCTCGAACCCGACGGCTTCGTGACCGGCGATATCAGCCTCGATCAGTGTCGTGCCGACGCCCGCGAAGGGATCCAATACGACACCCGGCTCCGACAAGTGGCGGGCCAACGCGTCCTGGACGAATTGCCGCGAGAAACCCGCGATCCAGGGGACCCACCGGTGCACCGGCGCTTCCCGATTGGCCATGAAGGCCGGGTCGCGGAAGGCCCCGCGGTCATTCTCCCGGCCGGCGGGTGCGGTCACCGGCCGCTGCTGCACACCGCCTCGCCGGCGGTCAGGGGGTGAGGATGGTCGAGCCCGTGGTCTTGCGGCCTTCCAGGTCCCGGTGCGCCTGGGCGGCGTCCGCCAGCGGGTAGGTCTGGTGAATCTCGATCTTGACCGCGCCCGAGCGCACCACGTCGAAGAGGGCGCCGGCCGATTCCTCCAGCTCCGCCCGCGTCGCGTTGTAGCCGAAGAGCGTGGGCCGCGTGATGTAGGCGCTCTTGGGCGCAAGCCGGGCCAGGTTGAAGTCGGTGATCGGGCCGGAGGCGTTGCCGAAGCTCGCGAGCGTGCCGAGCCGGGCGAGGCTGTTGAGCGAGCCCTCCAGCGTGTCGGCGCCGATGGAATCGTAGACCACGGGCACGCCCTGGCCGTCGGTGATCTCCATCACGCGCGCGGCGAAATCCTCGGTCCGGTAGTTGATCGGATGATCGCAGCCGTGCGAGCGGGCGAGCGCCGCCTTCTCCTCCGAGCCCACGGTGCCGATCACGGTCACGCCCAGGTGCTTGAGCCATTGGCACTGGATCAGCCCGACCCCGCCGGCGGCGGCGTGCACCAGCACGGTCTCGCCCGCCTTCGCCGGGTAGGTGCGGCGGATCAGGTATTCGACGGTCATGCCTTGCAGCATCATCGCCGCGCCCTGCTCGGAGCCGATGTCGGCGGGGAGCTCCACTAGCGATCCCGCAGGCATCACGCGGGCCTCGGAATAGCCGCCGGGCGGCGGCGGGCTGGCGTAGGCGACGCGCATGCCGGCGGTGACATCGCTAACGCCGTCCCCCACCGCCTCGACCACGCCGGCGCCTTCCATGCCGATGGTCCAGGGCAGCGAGGGCACCGGGTAGAGGCCGGTGCGGTGGTAGACGTCGATGTAGTTGAGGCCGATCGCCTCGTGGCGCACCAGCGCCTCGCCGGGACCGGGATCGGGCAGCGCCACGTCCTCGTAATGCAGCACCTCGGGCCCGCCGGCCTCGTGCATGCGCACAGCCTTGACCATGTGTCTCCCTTTCCTGTCGGGGGCGCCCGCCCGGCCGCGCTCGGCCTAGACCGGAAGCGGCGACGGCAACGCGCCTTCCAATGCGAGAAGCTGGCGCTTGGTATCACAGCCGGCGCCGCCGGAGAACCCGCCGAGCGCGCCGCCCGCACCGACGACCCGGTGGCACGGGATGATGAGGGGGATCGGATTGGCCCCGCAGGCGCCGCCCACGGCGCGGGGCGCGCTGTCGAGATCGCGGGCGAGGTCGCCGTAGCTCCGGGTCTGGCCATAGGGGATCGCCTGCATCGCCGCCCACACCTTGAGGCGGAAGGGCGTGCCCTCCGGTGCGACCGGCAGCGTGAAGCCCCGCAAGTCGCCGGCGAAGTATTCGGTGAGCTGGCGCGCGGCCTCGGCCAGCACGCCGCCGTTTGGGCTGTGGCCTGCGCCCGCGCCGAAATCGACGGCGGTGATCGCGTCATCCTCGGCAGTAATGGTGAGCTGGCCGACCGGGCTCTCGATGGTGCAGCGGGCGGCGGACATGCGCCTCAGCCCTCGGCCGGCGCCCGGGCGTTGTCGAGGGCCGCCCGCAGCGCGTCGGGCTCGGTCACCGGCAGGGAGCAGACCGGCCCCACGCAGACGTAGGCCGTGGCCCGTCCCTCCTGCTGGCCCTTGCCGAAGGCGGGATGGCCCAGAGGCAGCACCTCTTTCGGCGCAAGCTGGGTCAGCACCCGGTTGGGCAGGCTGGTTGCGTAGACGGCATCGACGAGAGCCTGGGTCCCCTCCTCCGCGCGCGCGCCGCACACCACCACCTGCACCGCGCGGCGCAGCACCTCGCTGTTGTTCGCGAGGGTCGAGAGCGGCGAGAAGTTGCGCTCAATTTCGCCGGAGAACGCCTTGACCAGCGCCTCGGCCCGGTCGCGATAGGCCGTCTCGCCGGTGAGATGGTGGAGGCGCGCGAGCACGCCCACCATGGTGCCGTTGCCGGCAGGCGTCGCCGCGTCGTGGGCTGTCTTGGTGCGGCTGATGCTCGCCTCGCCGTCGTCCGGCGCGTAGAAGTAGCCGCCCTCCTCCCCGTCCCAGTAGTGGGCGTCGAGCACTGCGACCCAGCCTCGTGCACGCTCCACGTAGGAGCCCTCGCCCGTCGCCTCCGCCAGCATCAGCGCCGCCCGCGCCATCTCGGCGTAGTCGTCGAGGAACTCGACGTCCTTGGAGCGGCCGTGGCGGGCTGCGTGGCGCAGACGCTCGCCGGCCGCCATGGGGCCTGCAACGTAGTCGAACGCCTCGCGGGCCGCATCGAGCCACGCGGGCGCACCGAAGACCATGGCCGCGTTGGCAAGAGCCGCGATCATCAGGCCGTTCCAGTCGGCCAGCACCTTGTCGTCCCAGCCGGGGCGCTCGCGGCCCGCGCGCCGCTCCAGCAGGATGGTGCGCATGCCTGCGAGGCGGGCTTCGTCAGGCGTTCCGTCGGTGCCGGGCGGCAGGAGCCGGTTGAGGATGGTCTTGCCTTCCCAGTTGCCGCCTGGAGTCACGTCGTAGACCGCCTTGAAGTAGGCCGAGTCCGCGCCGAGCAGCTCGTCGATCTCGGCTTCGTGCCAGACGTAGAACTTGCCCTCTTCGCCTTCGGAATCGGCGTCCAGCGCGCTCGCGAACGCGCCCTCACCGGTGCGCATCTCGCGCAGCACCCAGGCCACGGTCTCCGCCGCGCGGGCGGCAAACAGCGGCTCGCCGGTCTCCTGCCAGACATGGCAGAGAAGGTCGAGCAGTTGCGCGTTGTCGTAGAGCATCTTCTCGAAGTGGGGCGCGAGCCAGCGCTCGTCGGTGGAGTAGCGCGCGAAGCCGCCGCCAAGGTGGTCGTAGATGCCGCCCTGGCACATGCGTTCCATGCTGAGCACGACGGCGGTCTTCATCAGCTGCGAGCCGGTGCGCAGGTAGCTGCGCCAGAGCAGCTCCAGCATGGAACATTGCGGGAACTTCGGCGCCCCGCCGATGCCGCCGTGGCGTCCGTCGACCTCGCGCAGCAGAGACCGGGCCATGTTCTCCGTTTGTGCCTCAGTGACGGCATCGCCGGGCTTGCTGCGGGCGAGACCCTGCAGCGCTTCGACCAGCGTTGTTCTGTTTTTGTCCACCTTCTCGCGGTCGTTGCGGTAGGTCTGCTCGATCAGGGTCAGCACATCCTTGAAGCCGGCGCGGCCGAAGCGGGGCTCGAGCGGGAAGTAGGTGCCGCCCCAGAAGGGCTCGGCCTCGGGCGTGAGGAACATGGTGAGCGGCCAGCCGCCCTGCTGGCCCATGAGCGCGAGTGCGCGCTGGTAGATGGTGTCGAGGTCGGGGCGCTCTTCGCGGTCCACCTTGATGTTGACGAAGAGGCGGTTCATCAGCCGAGCCGTCTCTTCGTCCTCGAAGCTCTCGTGGGCCATGACGTGGCACCAGTGGCAGGCGGAATAGCCGACCGAGAGCAGGATGGGTTTATCGGCCTCCTTGGCCTCGGCCAGCGCTTCGGGCCCCCAGGGGCGCCAATGGACCGGGTTGTCCTGGTGCTGCAGGAGGTAGGGGCTGGTCTCCGCGCCGAGCCGGTTCTCGCTCATGGCCCATCCCGTCTGGTTCGGACCGCGCGGCTACGGGGCGGCCTCGTGGCCGAGCATAGGGTGCTATGTCCCCTGCCGCCAGTGGGGCGGTTGGGTCGCGGGGAACGGGGATTGGGTAAGTTTGGGATCCCGAACTCTTGACTCAGCTCTAGCGGTTCGGGCCATGCCGTGACCATTCAAGACACGGTGAAGCCGAGGACACCCCTCGATATTAGGCCAACTTGCCGGGCAAGTCATAAGTCTTGCCACAAGAGAGGATGGTTCCGAAAAACGCAAACTCAATCAATCTCCGAGAATAGGCCCCCCTGATGTGCCTGAGCCGGTCCGTCTTTCCCAAAAGGATCATCAATCTTCTTAGAAAGCCGTACCTTCTGACGAATCTCTGCTACGATGGGAGCTGCTTTATAGAAGCGGCCACGCTTTTGGCCTTCTGGGACGAGAAGCTTGGCGTCTACGAGTTCTTTTAGATCGCGGCTAGCGAGATTCTTAGACAACTCGGAGCTTACCCGATATGAGGAGTTTCGGACTCGAGTACCAAAAGCAGCCTGAAGTAGCGCCATGGCCATGCGGTCGGGAAGTTGCTTAGCGGTTAGTAGGTCAATGAGCTCAGAGTAAAGCCTTTCCAACTCTCGCATTCGCCTAAGCAGCGTTCGCGCTTGCACATAATGGCCGGTCGAGCAAAAGCGAACCCATGGTTTAGCATTGCGCACGGGTTGCCATGAGCCCCCGCCGACCTCCGTCAATACGTCATAGTATCCCTGTTGATTGCGGCCGATATACTCCTCAATTGACGAGAAGGTCGGGGCGACAATCCCGTCGGTCGCTAACACTGCGGTGTGAATACATCTTGCGGTTCTTCCATTGCCGTCCTTGAACGGATGTAACAATGTCAAGTTTAGGTGTGTCATAGCCGCACGCAGGAAAATCGAGTCAACCTCGTCATCGTTTACATAGTCGAGAAGCTCATCGACGAGGGCTTCCAGATGGTCGCGGTCTACTCCTTCATGTACCAGTTCCCCGGTACTGGTGTTTCTTACACCAATCCATCCGGGACGGTATTGACCTGGATTTGCATCCCAATCTGACTGGCAGATCATAAAGTGGATGGTCAGGAGCACGTCCTCCGTGATCCTGAAGGCTGGGCTCTGGCGGCGCTGGAGGATGTAGTCCATTGCCTCACGGTAGCCCGTGACTGCCCGCCATGTGTCACGGTCGGTGTTCGCCGGGTCTTCTCGGTCGATCGCGGCGATGGCATCATCATCAGACACATTGATGCCTTCCACGCTATTCGATGCGGCAAGGGCGCGCGCGCGAGTCATACGGGCGAGCAATCCCGTCCAACGGCGTGGTTCCGTTGTAACGTATCTGCGTAGATCGACCCGCAGGCGAGCCGTCGCCTCCTCAACCCGCTTCTCTTCGGCATCCAGAGAACGATATGTAAACAACATGATCATTTCCAGTATGCAACCGATTGCATATCAGATAATAACTGACGTTGCGTCAATTGTCAACCACATATAATGCATTAGCGGGCTCGATCAAGACCCGGAAGGTGAGCCTGCATTGCTTCGTGACGAGCATGAGAGTCCGTTCCACGGCCAGTAAGGCGGGCGTGAGGATGATCGGGAACCGACCTCACGATGTTGCGCTGCACTGCGCGCTTCACGACTTCTGTCGCCAGCACAACGTCCTCCAGGGAATCCGGCTCGCGATAGCCGCTGGCTTCATGGATCAACCGTGGGACAGCGAAAACATGGTGCGGCTGCAAGACGAGCCTGCGTCAAAGCCGAAGCGTCCGGTCACTCACCGCAAATAGCCGACTCCAAAGTGACCCACCGCCGGCAGACGAAAATCTGTTCATGGGTAGATCGCCGGGGTATGGTCGCGCCGGCCGGCCGGTGGCGCTGCTTGCAGCGGCACGGCACGGTGAGCGAGGTTCACCATGAAGGTCAAGATCGAGATCGACTGCACGCCGGAGGAGGCGCGGGCCTTCTGCGGGATGCCGGACCTGACGGCGGCCCATGAGGCCATGGCCAAGGGGCTGGAGGCGCGCATGGCGGAGGCGATCGGCCAGATCGACCCCGAAGCGATCTTGAAATCGTGGCTCCCCGGCGGGCTCCAGGGCTTCGAGGCCATGCAGAAGGCTTTCTGGGAAGGGTTCGGACAGGCCGGCGGCGGCGCGTCCAAGGGAAGCGGTGGAGGCGGCGCGGGATGAGCCGGGCGGACCCGCCGCTCTACTACCGGCGCCACGTCTTCTGCTGCGTCAACACCCGCGCGCCCGACCACCCGCGCGGCTGCTGCAGCGCGAAGGACTCGGTCAAGCTCCGCGCCCACATGAAAGCCAGAGCCAAGCAGCGCGGGCTCTCCGACGTGCGCATCAACGCGAGCCAGTGCCTGGACCGCTGCGAGTTCGGCCCGACCATGGTGATCTATCCCGAGGGCGTCTGGTACGCGGTCAAGACCGTGGCGGACGTGGACGAGATCATCGAGACCCATCTCGTGGGCGGCGGCCGGGTGGAGCGGCTGATGCTGATGCCGGACCAGCCGTTCCCCGACGAGGCCGACGGCCCCAGCCAAGCGGCGGCGACCGCCGCCTCCTGACCCAGCGCGGGCCCGCCGCAGGCACACGCGCGGCGCAATCTCCATAGACCATGACCGGCGACACTATCTTCGCGCTGTCGAGCGGAGGCGCGCGCGCCGCCATCGCGGTGGTCCGGGTCTCGGGCCCTGCTGCGGCGGTGGCGCTGACGCGGATCGGTGGCGCGCCGCTGCCGGAGCCACGCCGGGCCGCTCTCCGGCAGTTCCGCAATCCGGAGACGGGGGAGCCGATCGACCAGGGACTGGCGCTCTGGTTTCCCGCGCCCGCGAGCGCCACCGGCGAGGACATGGCGGAGTTTCATGTGCACGGCGGCCCCGCCGTCATCGCCGCGCTCTGCGAGGCGCTCGCGGCGCTCCCCGGCGTGCGCCCGGCAGAGCCCGGCGACTTCACCCGCCGTGCCTTCGAGGCAGGCCGCCTCGACTTGACGGAAGCAGAGGGGATCGCCGACCTGGTCGCGGCCGAGACCGAGGCTCAGCGCCGCCAGGCGCTTGCCCAGATGGAGGGCGGGCTACATCGCCTCTACGACGGCTGGCGCGAGCGGCTCATGGCGCTCCGGGCCAATGTCGAGGCCGTCATCGATTTTTCGGACCAGGAGCTGGGCGAGGATCCGCTGGCCGCGGCCGCGCCCGGCCTCGCAGCGCTGGAGGCCGAGATCGCGGCGCACCTCGACGATGACCGGCGAGGCGAGCGCCTGCGGGAAGGCTTCTGCATCGCCATCGTGGGCCCGCCGAATGCCGGAAAATCTAGCCTTCTCAATCGCTTAGCTGGTCGTGATGCGGCCATCGTCTCGACCCGCGCCGGCACCACCCGCGACGTGGTCGAGGTCCGCCTTGACCTCGAAGGATGGCCGGTCACCCTCGCCGATACCGCGGGCCTGCGGGAGAGCCGGGACGAGATCGAGAGCGAGGGTGTGCGCCGGGCGCTGGCGCGTGCGGCGAGCGCCGACCTCTCGCTGGTGGTCTTCGACGGCGCGTATTGGCCCAAGGCGGACGCGCAGAGCCTTGCGCTGCTGGGCGGCGACGCGCTCGCCGTGCTGAACAAGACCGACCTTCTCGCGGGGCCCGCCCCTGCCGCCATCGCGGGCCACGCGGCGCTCGGGGTCTCGTGCCTCACCGGCGCCGGCATCGAGACACTGCTGGAGACGCTGGTCGAGGACATCGCGCGGCGTTACCCGCCGGGCGGTGCGCCCGCGCTCACCCGCGCCCGGCACCGGCATGCGGTCGTCGAATGCCGTGACGCGCTGGCCCGCGCCATCGCCGGACCGGCCGACGAGCGGCTCGCCGAGGAACTCCGCCTGGCGGCGCATGCGCTCGGCCGCATCACCGGCCGGGTGGATGTCGAGGCCGTGCTCGACCTCGTGTTCCGCGACTTCTGCATCGGCAAGTAGAGACGCTTGGCGCTTTACGGGCGTACGTGTGTGGCCTATAGGGTGCGCCGACCGGACCAGCCAGACCGAAGAGACGACGGCCGGGAGGGCGGCCATGAGCCGCGAGCGCTTCGATGTCATCGTGATCGGGGGCGGCCACGCCGGCTGCGAGGCCGCGGCGGCAGCTGCGCGCGTCGGTGCCGCGACGCTCCTCATCACCCAGAAGCGCGAGACCATCGGCGCCATGTCGTGCAACCCGGCGATCGGCGGGCTCGCCAAGGGTACGCTCGTGCGCGAGGTGGATGCGCTCGACGGGCTCATGGGCCGCGTCGCCGACGAGGCGGGCATACAGTTCCGCGTGCTCAACCGCAGCAAGGGGCCTGCGGTGCGAGGGCCGCGCGCGCAACAGGATCGCGCGGTCTATCGCGCGGCGATGCAGGCGATGCTTGCCTCCCAGCCCAATCTCACGATTCGGGTGGGCACGGTCGAGGACCTGGCGCTGGATGCAGCCGCGCAGGCGCGGCCCCGCGTGCGCGGCGTGGTGCTGGGGGACGGCGAACTCATCCCGGCACCGCAAGTGGTGCTCACCACCGGCACCTTCCTGCGCGGGCTCATCCATATCGGGGAGCGGCAGATTCCGGCGGGGCGCGTGGGCGATGCGCCGGCGACGGGCCTCGCGCTGACGCTGGAGCGATTGGGCTTCCGGCTCGGCAGGCTGAAGACCGGAACGCCGCCCCGGCTCGACGGCCGGACCATCGACTGGGCGGCGCTGGAGGCACAGGAGGGCGACGAGCCGCCCGAGCCCTTCTCCTTCCTCACGGGAGCGATCACGCGGGCGCAAGTGCGCTGTCACATCACGGCAACCGGGCCCGAGGGCCACGAGCTCATCCGCCGCAACCTCGCGCGCTCGCCCATGTATTCGGGTGCGATCGAAAGCCGCGGGCCCCGCTACTGCCCCTCCATCGAGGACAAGGTGGTGCGCTTCGCGGACCGCGCCTCGCATCAGATTTTCCTCGAGCCGGAGGGACTTGAGGACCACACGGTCTATCCCAACGGAATCTCGACTGCGCTGCCGGAAGACGTGCAGCGGGCGCTGGTGGCGACAATTCCGGGGCTGGAGCGGGCGGAAGTGCTCAGGCCGGGCTACGCCATCGAGTACGACCACGTGGACCCGCGCGAGCTGAGCCCGGCGCTGGAGACCGCACGCATCGGCGGCCTCTACCTCGCCGGCCAGATCAACGGCACCACCGGCTACGAGGAAGCCGCCGCCCAGGGCGTGGTGGCCGGCATCAATGCCGCGCGGACGGCTGCGGGCGGCGGGCCGTTCACCTTGGATCGCGCCGAGGGCTACATCGGCGTGCTGATCGACGACCTGGTGACGCAGGGGGTGAGCGAGCCCTACCGCATGTTCTCGTCCCGTGCCGAGTACCGATTGAGGCTCAGGCCGGACAATGCTGACCGCCGGCTCACGGCGCGCGGCATCGAGGCCGGCTGCATCGAGGCCGGCTGCATCGAGGCCGGCTGCATCGAGGCCGGCTGCATCGGCGGGGAGCGGGCACAGCGCTTCGCCGCCAAGAGGGCGGCGCTCGGAGAGGCCGAGAACCTGCTGGATTCGCTCGACGCCACGCCCGATGTGCTGCGCCGCCACGGGATTTCAGCGAACCGGGACGGGCGCAGGCGCAGCGCGCGCGAGCTGATCGGCTATCCCGACGTGACCCTGGCGCAGCTGAAGGTGCTCTGGCCGGCGCTCGCGTCGCTGGAGCCGGAGATTGTCCAGGCGTTGGAGAATGATGCCCATTACCGGGGCTATGTGGAGCGGCAGGAGGCGGATATTGCGGCCTTCCGCCGGGACGAGGCGCTCATCTTGCCGGGCGATCTCCGCTTCGATCTGGTGGGCGGTCTCTCCCACGAGATGCGCCAGCGGCTTGCCGCCGCGCGGCCTGCGACCCTCGGTGCGGCGGGCCGGGTGCCGGGGGTGACTCCTGCGGCGCTGACGGCATTGCTCGCCCATGTCCGCAAGACGGACCACCGGAGGAGCGCGGCGGAGGCCGGGCGCGGCTAGACCGGATGGAGCCGGGCGAGGCCTTCCGGCGCGATGTTTCACGTGAAACACGCGAGCGGCTTGAGATCTACGAGACCCTTCTTCGGCAACGGCAGCGCCGCACCAACCTGGTTTCGGCGACGTCGCTCCCCGCGCTCTGGACCCGTCACTTCCTCGATTCGGCGCAGCTCGCCCCCCTCCTCGCCGACGATCCGGTGGGCCACACGGTGGACGTTGGCAGCGGCGCCGGCTTCCCCGGCATGGTGCTCGCGATTCTCGACGGCAGCCGCCGAGTCTCCCTGGTCGAGGCCAATGGCAAGCGCTGCGCCTTCCTGCGCGAGGTGGCGGATGCCACCGGAACCCAGGTCACGGTGATCGAGGGCCGCCTCGAGGCGCCGGACGTTCAGGCCGCGCTTAGCCCCGCCGGGACAATCGTCGCCCGCGCGTGCGCGCCGCTGGTCGATCTGCTAGGTCTAGTTTTCCCCGTGCTGGACTCCAATACATATTGTATATTCCCGAAAGGGCGCCGCTACCGGAGCGAGCTGGAGAAGGCCCGCCTCCGGTGGGATTTCGGGGCGGACATCGTCCCCAGCCGAACGGCGGCCGAGGCGCGGATACTGAGGATCAGCGATGTCGAACGGCGCCGCCGCCCCTGAGCAAGGCGCCCCGCCCGCGCCGGGCCCGGCGGGGCGGCCCCGAATCATCGCGGTCGCGAACCAGAAAGGCGGCGTCGGCAAGACCACCACCGCCATCAACCTGGGCACCGCGCTCGCGGCGGCAGGCCGGCCGGTGTTGCTGCTCGACCTTGACCCGCAGGGGAACGCGAGCACCGGCCTCGGCATCCCGCCGGCGGAACGCGCGCCCGGCTCTTACGGGCTGCTGCAGGGTGCGCCGCTCGCCACAGCCCGGCGGCAGACCACGGTGCCGGGGCTTACCGTCGTGCCGGCGACCCGCGACCTCGCCGGTGCCGAGATCGAGCTCTCCCAGAGTCCCCGCCCCCAGCGTTGCCTGAGGGAGGCGCTTGAGCCTGCGCTCGCCCGCGAGAGCGGGCTTTCTCACGTGCTGATCGACTGCCCGCCTTCGCTCGGCATGCTCACGGTCAATGCGCTCGTCGCGGCGGATTCGGTGCTGGTGCCGCTGCAATGCGAATTCCTTGCGCTTGAAGGACTTAGCCAGGTGCTCAGCATCGTGGACCGCGTGCGCACCGCCTTCAACCCCGGGCTCCGCGTCCAGGGCATCGTGCTCACCATGTTCGACAAGCGGAACAACCTCTCCGCCCAGGTGCGCGACGATGTGCGCACCCATTTGGGCGACGTGGTGTACGACACCATCATCCCGCGCAACGTGCGGGTTTCCGAGGCGCCGTCCTACGGTGTTCCCGTTTTGCTCCACGATTTCCGCTGCCCCGGCGCCCAGGCCTACGCACATTTGGCCGGCGAGATGCTCCGGCGCGAGCGAAGCATGAGGGAGAGCACAGCATGACAACCGATACGAGCGGGCAGACGCGCCAGCGCGGCCTCGGCAAGGGCCTCGCTGCCCTCCTCGGCGAAACCATGGAGGAGGGGGCGCTCGGCGCGCGGGAGGGTGCGTTGCTCTCCATCCCCATCGAGCACCTCGCGCCCCAACCCAACCAGCCGCGCCTGCACTTCGACGAGGCCGAGATCGAAAGCCTCGCCGCCTCGATCCGCGAGAAGGGCGTGGTTCAGCCCCTGGTGGTGCGGCCGCGCCCCGGCGACGGCGACGAGGAGGGCACCCCCTACCAGATCGTCGCCGGCGAGCGGCGCTGGCGGGCGGCGCAGCGGGCAGGGCTGCACGAGCTCCCGGCGGTGGTCCGCAGCTTGAGCGAGTCCGAGAGCATCGAGATCGCGCTGGTCGAGAATCTGCAGCGCAGCGACCTGAACCCGCTGGAGGAAGCGACGGCCTACCGCCGCCTGATCCGCGAGTTCGACCATCGCCAGGAGGATGTGGCGACCGCGCTCGGCAAGTCCCGCAGCCACGTGGCCAACACGGTGCGCCTGCTCGACCTGCCCGACAAGGTGAAGGCGCTGGTCGGCAACGGCACGCTGAGCGCGGGCCACGGCCGCGCGCTGCTGGCGGCCGCCGATCCGGCAGCGCTCTCGGATACCGTGGTACGACTGGGTCTCACCGTGCGCCAAACGGAAGCCCTGGTGCGACGCGCTGGGGAGGGCCGTGCCCGCGAGCCAAAGTCCCGCACCGACGATCCCAACGTTCGGGCATTGCAGACCGACCTCAGCCGCGCGCTCGGCCTCAAGGTCACCATCGACCCCGCCAAGCGCGGCGCCAGCGGCCGGCTCACCATCGCCTATAAGCAGCCCGAGCAGCTCGACGCGCTCATCAACCGCCTGCGTGCGGCCCCCACGCCCCGCCCGCCGCGCTTGGTGACCTAAGGGGTGGATGCGCGTTTTCCCCCATATATCATGGACTTACTGGCTAATCTGAAAATACAGGTGTCTGGCTAACTATTTATACGCGCTTGTGCTTTGTAAGCCACTGCTTCGGCCTACGATGATTAGCATGCTGTATGCTCAGGGCTGCGGGGCGTTCCGGAGCCATGCCGCAAGGCGCTCCCCTTTCAACACCCCGGACCATGGCGCGGTACACGCCGCGCGGCATGGATGTCAGGATCAAACCATCGCGCGCAGGGCGCGTCACCGTATCCGGGCGCTCAGCGCGACGTTAAGGTCCGCGCGCGCTGGGCGCGCGATGCGGGCAGCGTCGGACGGGTTGTTGCGCGCTTCTCGGACGGGAACTTCGCCGTGGAATCCCACTTATCCCGGTTAATCCCACTTAATCCCGGCGAATCCCGCATCAAGTCGCTTGTTTGGAATCCCACATTCGTCACGGGATGCGCTCTTGGCCCACTCGTGCTTCCCCGCTGACGTGGCCGGGCTGCTTCCGGCCATCCACGTGCTTGCCCGACGATTGGCGGAGCCGGCGGATATGGATGCGCGGATCAAGTCCGCGCATGACGGCGGGAGTTGTTGCGCTGGAGTGCGCGGCGCAGGCTTGCGTGACTCCATATGTCGAGTGCAAGACCCTGCGGGCTGGCGGAACATGGATGGCCGGAACTACGTCCGGCCATGGCGACAAGAACGTGGCCAGACGCCTACGTGTTCATCGAGGCGAAGAATTCCTCGTTGGTCTTGGTCGCCTTGAGCTTGTCGACCAGGAACTCCATGGCATCGACCGTGCCCATGGGCGACAGGATGCGGCGCAGCACCCACATCTTGGCGAGCGTCGCGCGGTCGACCAGCAGCTCCTCCTTGCGGGTGCCGGAGCGGGCGATGTCCATGCTGGGCCAGGTGCGCTTGTCGGCGAGCTTGCGGTCCAGAATGATCTCGGAGTTGCCGGTGCCCTTGAACTCCTCGAAGATCACCTCGTCCATGCGCGAGCCGGTGTCGATCAGCGCGGTCGCGATGATGGTGAGCGAGCCGCCGTGCTCGATGTTGCGGGCGGCGCCGAAGAAGCGCTTGGGTCGCTGCAGCGCGTTGGCGTCCACGCCGCCGGTCAGCACCTTGCCGGACGACGGCACCACGGTGTTGTAGGCCCGCGCAAGGCGGGTGATGGAATCCAGCAGGATCACCACGTCCCGCTTGTGCTCGACCAGGCGCTTCGCCTTCTCGATCACCATCTCCGCCACCTGGACGTGGCGCGAGGCGGGTTCGTCGAAGGTCGAGCTCACCACCTCGCCCTTCACCGAGCGGTCCATGTCGGTGACCTCCTCCGGCCGCTCGTCCACCAGCAGCACGATGAGGTAGGCCTCGGGGTGGTTCTCCTCGATCGAGTGCGCGATGTTCTGCAGCATCATGGTCTTGCCGGTGCGGGGCGGGGCGACGATCAAGGCCCTCTGCCCTTTGCCAAGCGGCGCCACGATGTCGAGGATGCGGCTGGTGGTGTCCTTCTTCTTGGGGTCGGCGATCTCCATGCTGAAGCGCTGCTCGGGGTAGAGCGGCGTCAGGTTGTCGAAGTTGACCTTGTGGCGGAGGTTCTCCGGCGGGTCGAAGTTGATGTTGTTGAGCTTGAGCAGGGCGAAGTAGCGCTCGCCGTCGCGCGGCGCGCGGATTTGGCCCTCCAGCGTGTCCCCGGTACGGAGCCCGAAGCGGCGGATCTGGCTCGGGCTCACGTAGATGTCGTCGGGGCCGGGCAGGTAGTTGGACTCCGGCGAGCGGAGGAAGCCGAAGCCGTCCTGCAGGGTCTCAAGCACGCCCGAGCCGAAGATCGCCTGGTCGTTCTCCGCAAGTTGCCGGAGGATCGCGAACATCAGGTCCTGCCGGCGCATCGAGTTCGCGTTCTCGATCTCGAGCTCTTCGGCGTAGTCGATCAGTTGAGTCGGGGTCTGGGTCTTGAGCTCTTGTAGGTGCATGACGGGCGCTGCCGTTGTGGGGCGGGAGGCACACCGCCGGCCGGCGGCACGCGAAGGGCGCAAACCTGGTTAGGACGGCGTGCGGCTATTTTTCCGAGAGAATGCGCCGAAGACGGGCAGGAAGCCCGCCCGCTGCGGCGGACGCGAACCTTAGCCTATCGGTTGCCATTCCGCCGTGTCAAACGAAGATTCGATGTCGGTATTCCGGGGACTCATGCCGCCGCAGGCCGCCTGAACTGCTTGGCGAGCGCGAGCCCCTGGCGCTGGTACGAGGAGCCGATGCCATGGCCGTAGAGCTCGGCGGGGCGCTCGGTCAGCGGCTCGAACAGGAGGCGGCCGATGGTCTGGCCGTCCTCTATCACGAAGGGCACGTCGTGGGAGCGCACCTCCAGCACCGCCCGGGTGCCGCCGCCGCCCGCCTCGTCGTGCCCGAAGCCGGGATCGAAGAAGCCCGCGTAGTGCGCGCGGAACTCGCCGACCAGGGTGTCGTAGGCCACCATCTCGGCGGCGTGGTCCGGCGGGATGCGCACGGATTCCTTCGAGGCGAGGATGTAGAAGTCGTCCGGGTTCAGGATCACGCCGCCGCTGGAGGGCCGCGCGATCGGCTCCCAGAAATCGGCGGGCTCGTAGCGGCCGACCACGTCAATATCGATCAGGTCGGTGTGGCGCTTCGCCTTCCAGCCGACAAAGTCGGCGCCGGTGCCGGCAAGATCGACGGAGAGCGGCAGGCCGCCGCCGAAGCCGCCGCGCGCGACCTCACCCTCAACCAGTTGCCGCTCGGCGTGGAGGCGCTCGAGCGCGCCTTCGGAATAGCCGGGATCGCCCTGCTTGAAGCGGATCTGGTTGAGCCGGCTGCCGGCCCGGACCACGATGCTGAAGGTGCGGGGCGAGACTTCCGCGTAGAGTGGCCCCCGGTAGCCGGCCTGTACCCGGTCGAACTCGTGCGCCTCGTCGGCGATCAGCCGGGTGAAGATGTCGAGCCGCCCGGTGGAGCTCTTGGGGTTGGCGTGGGCAGCCACGTCCGACGCAAGCGCGAGGCTCTCCATCAGCGGCACGATGTAGACGCAACCGCGCTCCAGCACAGCGTCACGCGCGAGGTCGATTTCGTGCATGCCGAGGCGCGCGATCTTGGCGCTCACGCTCTCGCGGCCCGGCAGGAAGCTCGCGCGCACGCGGTATGCGGTGGGCCCGAGACGGAGGTCGAGGCTTGCGGGCTGGATCTGGGGCGCGCCAATGGGCTCGTCGGCAGCGATTTCGCCGCGCGCGATCAACGCCGCGATTGCGGTGCTGGAGAGGACCCCGGCTGGCTCACCCATCGCTTGCTCCCGCCGGCTCAGAACGGCCTGACGATGACCATGACGACAATAGCGATCATCGCGAGCGTCGGCACCTCGTTCACCCTGCGGTAGAAGCGCGCGCTGCGGCGATTGCGGTCGGCGGCGAAGTCACGGCGCCAGCGCGCGAGCAGCCCGTGGAAGGCCGCAAGCAGCGCCACCAGGGCGAGCTTGACGTAGATCCAGATGTCGCCGGACCAGTCGATGACGCCGGGCTGGGCCAGCAGGGCGCCGCCGAAGCCGAAGCTCGCCACCATGGCCGGGTTGATGATGATGCGGAGCAGGCGCCGCTCCATCACTTTGAGCGTCTCCGAGAGATCGGAGCCCGGCTCGGCATCGGCGTGATAGACGTAGAGGCGGGGCAGGTAGAGCATCCCCGCCATCCAGGCGATCACCGCGATCACGTGGAGCGCCCTGAGCCACGTATAGAGATCGTCGGCCATCAGCCTGCCGTCAGCGGGCAGCCGCGGTGGGCTGCGGGGCATACGCGCCGGCCGTCGCCGGAGTCGAGATGGGCCTCACCACCCAGGGCGCCGCGCACCAGGTCCGCGAGCGCCTCGATGAAGGCCGGATGCGTGCCGAGCGCGGGCACGCGGTGATAGGCGGGAACGCCGGCTTTCTCGGCGTGCGCGCGGTAGGTGACGTCGAGCTCCACTAGGGTCTCGCTGTGTTCGGAGACGAAGGCGACGGGCACGACGACCACGGGCACGCGGTCGCGCCCGGCGCGGTCGAGCTCGTCGACGGTCGAGGGCTCCAGCCAGGCGAGGGGCCCCACCTTGCTCTGGTAGCAAACCGTCCAATCTAGCCCGTCGCGGCCGAGGCGGGAGACGATGCGCCGCGCCGTCTCCTCCACCTGCCACTGGTAGGGGTCGCCGCGCGCGACCACGCGCTTGGGCAGGCCGTGGGCGGAGAAGAGGATTCGCGGCTTCCCGGCCTCGGCCGCCACCGCCAGCCGGGGCTCGATCAGCGCCGCGTGGGCCTCGATCAGCCCGTCGGCCCGCGGGTAGCAGCAGACGGCGTGCGTGGGAGCGGTGATGCCGACGGTCGCGGCTGCCGAGCGCCAAGCCGCCAGCGACGAAGCCGCCGTGGTGGTCGAGAACTGCGGGTAGAGGGGCAGAAGCACGATCCGGTCCGGCGCGAAGGCGGCCACCCGCTGCGCGGCAGCGTCGCTCATCGGGTGCCAATAGCGCATCGCGACAGCCACCTCGACCTCACCGAGATCGCCCAGGACAGCTTGCAGCGCGGCCGCCTGCGCCTCGGTCTCCTTGAGCAGCGGCGAGCGCCCGCCGATCGAGCGGTAGATCTCACGGGCCTCCGGCCCACGACGCTTCGCGATCAGGCGCGCGAGAAGCCAGCGCACCGGCCCTGGCACGCCGATAATGGCCGGATCGCGGAACAGATTGCGCAGGAACGGCTCGACGGCATCGAGCGAGTCGGGGCCGCCGAGGTTCATGAGAACCACCGCAATGCGGCTCATCGACCGGTCTCGTCCGGCCAAGCGCGCACAAGCTCGGCAAGCTCCGCGACATGTTCGGGCGGGGTCTCGGGCAGCACGCCCTCGCCGAGGTTGAACACGAAGGGACCGCCACCGAGCGCTTCCAGAATTTCATGGGCCGAGCGCCGCAGCGCGTCGCCGCCCGCCAACAACGCCACGGGATCGAGGTTGCCCTGCACCGTGCGGTGCGGCTGAAGGCGTGCGGCCGCCCAGGCCGGGGACACGGTGCTGTCGATGGAGACCGCATCCACGCCGGTCTCTGCCGCGAACCGTTCGTAAGCTACGCCCACGCCGCGCGGATAGCCGATGATCGGGGCCGCCGGGTGCGCTGCCTTCACCTCGGCCACGATGCGCTCGATGGGCTCGATGCTCCAGCGGACGAACTCGCGGTCGGGCAATGCGCCGGCCCAGCTGTCGAATATCTGAACCGCGTCGGCGCCGGCGTCGAGCTGGGCGATCAGGTGCGCCGTCACCGCCTCGCGTACCGTCTCGATCAGCCGCCCGAAGCTCTCCGGGTTGCGATAGGCCCAGCCCTTGGTGGCGGCAAAATCCCGGCTCCGGCCGCCGCCGACCATGTAGGTCGCGAGCGTCCAAGGGGCGCCTGCGAAACCCAGAACCGTCGCCGTGGCGGGCGCCGACGCCACGACCCGATCCATCGCCTCGTAGACAGGCCCGAGCTGCCGCCTCTGGCGTTCCGCGTCGAATTGGGGAAGGGACCCGCCTTCCGAGATCGGGTCAAGACGCGGCCCTTCTCCCTCCTCGAACCAGAGCTTGACGCCGAGCGCCTCAGCCACAACCAGGATGTCCGAGAACAGGATGATCCCGTCGAGGGGGAAGCGGCGCAGGGGTTGAAGCGTGGCCTCCGCCGCCAGCGCAGGGTCGTAGCAGAGATCGAGGAAGGACCCCGCCTTCGCTCGCAGCGCCCGGTACTCGGGCAGGTAGCGCCCCGCCTGGCGCATGAGCCACAGCGGCGGTGGATGCCGCGCCTCCCCCCGAAGCGCTGCGAGAAGCGGTTTGGTGTCTGCGTCCACGATTGCGAGTCGGCCCTTGTTCCCGGTTTTGTCAGACTATCCTCATTAAATGACTCTTAAGTAAGGGTGGATGATGTTGTTGGCGTAGAGGAGTGGATTGTGGCGTTCATCCCATGGGTGGGAAGAGTTGTCGCCAGGCTCGTGCTGCGGACGGGCACGGCGTGAATAAGCCACGAATAGCCAGCGCTGCAGGGTCTCTCGTGGGTCGTGGGATAGCGAGGATAGTGTGGAAGGGCGCGTGACCGGGCCGGTCGCAAGGGCGTTATCCCCACTTTGGCGGTCCTGTGGCACGCATGATCGGATAAGCTGGGGATAGGACGGGGGCTTGTGGGCCGGGTGGCGTTGCCCACGGTTTCCCCACATGAAGGCGTTGAGAAATCGTGCCCGTGCGGGCGCAGCGCGGAGGGTCGTGGCGAGCTCATGCAAAGGTTTCACCTGCACCTGGTCTCCGATGCTACCGGCGAGACCTGTATCACCATCGCGCGCGCGGCGGCGGCGCAGTTCCAGGGCGTGGATGCGGTCGAGCACCTGTGGTCCCTGGTGCGTACCGAGAGCCAGCTGCGCCAGGTGCTCGACCATGTGGAGGCCGAGCGCGGCGTGGTGATGTACACCCTCGTCGATCCACAACTGCGCACACTCCTGGACGAGGAATGCCGGCGTATCGAGGTTCCCTGCATCCCGCTCCTCGACGCGGCGATTACAGCATTGAGTGCATTTCTCGGCGTCGAGAGCCGCAATCAGCCGGGCCGACAGCATGTCGTGGACGAAGCCTATCTCAAGCGCATCGAAGCGATGAACTATGCGCTCGCCCATGACGACGGGCACTCGCCGGCGTCGCTGCGGGAGGCGGACATCGTGCTCGTCGGCGTCTCGCGGACCTCGAAGACTCCGACCTGCTTCTACTTGGCCAATCGCGGCCTCAAGGCAGCCAATGTGCCGATGGTCCCGGGTTGTCCGCTGCCGCCCGAACTCCCGGTGCTGAAGGGTGCGCTGGTGGTGGGCCTCACGTGTCATCCCGAGCACTTGATCGACATTCGGCGCAGCCGCATGCGCATGATCGGCGATGTCGGAGAGACCGCCTACGTCGACCCGCTGCAGGTGGAGGAGGAGGTGCGGCAGGCTCGGCGGCTGTTTGCCGAGGCTGCGTGGCCGGTCATCGACGTGACCGATCGCTCGATCGAGGAGACCGCCGCCGCAATCCTGCAGCTGCACGACCGCCGCGCGCTCTCGGGCTGAGCGGTTGGCGCGGCGCGGGAAGCGTATATTCTGCGGCGCAGCACGGGCGAGCCGGGACAGGAAGACTGGTTGATGGCAACGACCGAGGGAGGCCAATCCTCTCACGGAGAGGTCGGTGACCGACATCTGGTGCTCGCCTCTCAGGCGGCTGTGCGCGCGGCGATGCTCAGGGCCGCGGGCCTCTCCTTTTCGGTACAGCCGGCGCGGGTGGACGAGGGCGCGGTCAAGGAAGCCATGCGGGCCGAAGACCCTGAAGGCCGGGAGACCGCGCGGGCGCTCGCCGCACTGAAGGCCCGCCGGGTGAGCGCGGGAGCTCCGGGCGCGTTCGTCATCGGTGCCGACCAGCTCCTGGTGTGTGGTGACGAGTGGTTCGACAAGCCCGTCGATGTCGACGACGCGCGGGGGCAGCTCCAGCGGCTCCGGGGCCGCCGGCACACACTGGTGACCGCGGTCGCCGTGGTCCGCGACGAGGCCGAGATCTGGGGGGAGGTGGCGTGTCCGCAACTCGCCATGCGGCCGTTCTCGGACGCATTCCTGGATCGCTACCTGGAGCGGGCGGGGGACGGGATCCTCGCCTGCGTCGGCGGCTACGAGGCAGAGGGCCTGGGCGGACAGCTGCTCGCGGAAATCGAGGGCGACTGGTTCGCGGTGCTGGGCCTGCCGCTGCTGCCGTTGCTGGCGTTTCTCCGCGAGCACGGGCTGGTGGAGACATGATCCTCACCGGGGCGGCGCGGCTGGCCGGGGTCATGGGCTGGCCGGTGGCGCATTCGCGCTCGCCGCGGATTCACGGCTACTGGCTCGAAGAGAATGGGATCGACGGCGCCTACCTGCCGCTCGCGGTCCGGCCCGAAGCTCTGGACGCGGCCCTCGCTGCGCTGCCTGCTCTCGGATTCCGCGGGTGCAACCTGACCGCGCCGCATAAGGAGGCCGCGCTCGTGCGCATGGACTCGCTCTCGGGAGCCGCGCGGCGGATCGGGGCCGTGAACACAGTGACGGTCGGCGACGACGGGGGGCTGCGCGGCGACAACACCGATGGCTACGGCTTCATCAGCCACCTGCGGCAGGAGGCACCGGGCTGGGAGCCCGCGTCGCCCGCTGCAGTGCTGGGCGCCGGCGGCGCGGCGCGGGCGGTGGTGGATGCGCTCTCTGAGGCGGGCGTCGCCGAAATTCGCCTGCTCAACCGGACGGGCGAACGCGCTACGGCGCTCGCGGAGGAGGCGGGCAAGATGGTGTGCCCGCTCCCATGGGAGCAGAGGGATGAAGCGCTCGCGGGCTGCGGCCTGCTGGTCAACACAACGCAGCTCGGCCAGGTGGGCAAGCCTGCACTCGTTCTCGATCTCGACCGGTTGCCCGCCAATGCTGTGGTCTACGATCTGGTCTACGCGCCATTGGAGACGGACCTGCTGAAGGCCGCACGGGCGCGAGGGCATGTGGGGATGGATGGGCTCGGCATGTTGATCCATCAGGCGCGACCCGGCTTCGCCGCTTGGTTCGGTGTCGAGGCGCAGGCGACGGCGGCGCTCCGCGCCTTCGCCGCCGAAGGGCTGTGACGGAGGCCGGCCGTGGTGATCCTCGGCCTCACCGGCTCCATCGGCATGGGCAAGACGTCCGTCGCAAACGCCCTGCGCGCCGCAGGTGCCGCCATCTACGACGCCGATGCGGCGGTCCATAGGCTGCTCGGGGCCGGCGGTGCGGCTGTGGCACCGGTGCTCGCACGCTTCCCCGATGCCGCCACGGGCGAAGGCAGCGCGCGCGCGGTGGACCGGGCGACACTCGGCGCACACGTCTTCGCGGACCCCGACGCGTTGGCCGAGCTCGAGGCGATCCTCCATCCCATGGTACGTGCGGGCGAGCGGCGCCTCCTCTCGGCCAGCCAGAGGCGGGGCTGCCGCCTCGCGGTCCTCGACATGCCGCTGCTCTTCGAGACCGGCGGCGAGACGCGCTGCGATGCAACGCTTGTGGTCTCGGCACCGGACTTCGTGCAGCGCGCACGGGTGCTGGGCCGGGCCCGGATGACCGAAGAACGTCTGGCCGCGATCCTCGCCCGCCAGATGCCGGATAGCGAGAAGCGGCGGCGTGCGGACTTCGTGATCCGCACCGGGCTCGACCGGCGGGTCTCACGAATGGCCGCGCGGCGGATCGCGGCCCGCCTTTCCACGGAGCGCGGCACGCACTGGCCCGCGTGCTGGGCCGGGGCGCTCACTCAAACAGGAGGCAGCGGCCATGCGTGAGGTCGTGCTCGACACCGAGACCACCGGCATCGATCCGGCGGCGGGCCACAGGATCGTCGAGATCGGCGCCGTCGAGCTGGTCAACCACATCCCTTCCGGCCGGCGCTTTCAGCGCTACCTCAACCCCGAGCGCGACATGCCGCAAGACGCCGAACGCGTGCATGGGCTCACCCAAGCCTTCCTCGCCAAGTACCGGCGCTTCGCCCAGGAAGCCGACGACGTGCTCGCCTTCATCGGCGAGGCCAAGCTCGTCATGCACAACGCCCCCTTCGACCTGGGTTTCCTCAATGCGGAGCTGGAGCGCATCCGCCGGTCCCCGATCCCGGTGGAACGGACGGTGGATACGCTCACCATTGCGCGGCGCAAGTATCCGGGCGCGCCGGCAAGCCTCGATGCGCTCTGCAGGCGCTTCGGGATCGATCGCTCCATGCGGGAGAAGCACGGCGCGCTGCTCGATGCGGAGCTTCTGACCGAGGTCTATCTGGAGCTCACCGGCGGCCGCCAGCCCGGGCTCGAGCTGCAGCGCGCGATGCCGCCGGCGCGTGCTGCGCCGACGCCGGCTGTCGATCGTGCTGCCCGTCCGCCGCGTCCGCACGCGCCGACCGAAGCCGAGGCTGCGGCCCATGCGGCCTTCGTCGCAAGGTTGAAGGACCCGATCTGGAACGGCTGAGCGGCGGCAGTGTGGCAGGTGCGCCCTTCAGCCGATCCGGGCCATCACGCCGCCGTCGACGGGCAGCGCGACGCCGGTGATGAAGCGGGCGGCGTCGGAGGCGAGGAAGAGCGAGGCCTGGGCCACGTCCCAGGCGCTGCCCATGCCGCCCCTGAGCGGGCTCCAGGTGTCGCGGTCGGCGGCGATCTCCTCACGCGGCTTGCCGTAGCGGCGGGCTTGCGTGTCAACCGCCATGGGCGTGTCCAAGTAACCCGGCAGGATGGCGTTCACGCGCACGCCATCGGGCGCGCAGTCGAGCGCGAGCTGGCGTGAGAAGGCGATCATGCCCGCCTTGCTCGTCTTGTAGGTCACCGACTTGTAATCGACCACCGCCGCGATCGACGAGATGTTGGTGATCACCCCGCTGCCCTGGCTGCGCATGACCGGGACCACGTGCTTGCAGGCCATCACCGTGCCGCGCAGGTTGATCGCCATCACCCGGTCGAAGCTCGCCTCGTCGAGGTCCGCGAGCGGCGAATCCCCGCCGGTATAGGCGACACCCACGTTGTTCTGCAGCACGTCGATGCGCCCGTGCCGGGTGACGACGGAGCGGACGGCCTCGATCAGAGCCTGCTCGTCGGTGACGTCGGCGACCAGCGCCTCGGCGGCGGCGCCCTCCGCCTGGATGATCGCGGCGGTCTCCTCGGCGGCGGCGCGGTCGCGGTCAAGCGCCACCACGTGTGCACCGGCACGGGCGAAGAGCACGCAGGTGGCCCGGCCGTTGCCGATCACCGGCCCAGGCGTCTGGCCGGCACCGGCCACGATCGCGACCCGGCCGTCGAGGCTCAGCGTCGGGCTTTGCCAGGGCGCCGCGCTCGCGGCGGAAGAGGCATCGGTCATTGCGATACTCGGGCGATGGCGGGGGCAGCGCGGGAAGGCTGTGGTTGTGCCCGCGGCTTGTCAAGGCGGGCGGTTGCGCCGCGTTGCAGCGCGCGAGAGTGTGCGCCGCGCCACACACGCCGCGAGCTAACACCGCACCCGGAGCATTGAGCCATGAAGATCGGCGCCGTCATCTTCGCCACGGACTATTGCATCGCGCTCACCGAGCTTGCGCCCGCGCTCGAAGAGCGGGGGTTCGACTCGCTCTTCGTGCCCGAGCACACCCACATTCCCGCAAGCCGGCGCTCGCCGTGGCGGGGCGGGAGCGAGCTGCCGCCGGAGTATTCCCACACGCTCGACCCCTTCGTGGCGCTGGCGGCGGCTGCGGCGGTGACCAGCACACTCCGCCTCGGCACCGGCATCTGCCTGGTCACCGAGCGCGACCCCATTGTCACCGCGAAGGCGGTGGCGAGCCTCGATCTGGTCTCCGGCGGGCGCTTCGACTTCGGCATCGGTGCCGGCTGGAACGCGGAAGAGATGGAGCATCACGGCACGCGCTTCGAGACCCGCTTCCGGGTCATGGAGGACCGGGTCAAGGCCATGCAGGCGATCTGGGCCGCCGAGGAGGCGAGCTACGAGGGCGAGTTCACTTCGTTCGAGCCGAGCTGGTCGTGGCCCAAGCCGGTGCAGAAGCCGCATCCGCCGATCCTGCTGGGGGGCGAGAGCGTGCACACCATGCGCCGGATCATGGAATTCTGCTCCGGGTGGTTCCCGCGCGGCCCGCTGCTGCCCGATCCCGCAGACGGCATGGCCAGGCTCCGTGCTGCTGCCGACGCGGCCGGGCGCGACCCGGCCACGGTGTCAGCCACGGTCTTCGGCGCCGAGCCCGAGGAAGGCTATCTCGATGCCTGCCGGGAAGCCGGGATGGACCGTGCGCTGCTGATCTTGCCGCCGGAGGGGCGCGACGGGGTGATGCCGGTCGTCGACCGCTACGCTGCCCTCATCGGCTGAGCGGGCGCCGGCCGAGGTGGGCCGGAGTCAACGAGCGGAAAGCCTCCTTCGCGGCCCCGGTGCCGAGCGCACCCCAGAGCGCGCCGCCGAGCACCGCCCCAAGCGCGCCCCACGACTTCCGTTCCGCAAGCGGCTGCGGAACGCCGCGCCGGCCCCTGACGCGGACCTTGAAGGATTCGTCCGGCGCGGGAAGGGGCACCTGCGTGGTCTTCAGGCTGTAGCCGGCCCGGTCGGGGTCTAGGTCGACCTCGTGCAGGACGGTCGCCATGGTGGCCGCGATCTGCACTTCGGCGAAGCCGTTTCCGAGGCAGCGGTGGGGGCCCAGGCCGAAGGGAGCGTAGACGTAGGGCTGCTTGTGTTCCGCCCGCTCCGGCGTGTAGCGGTCGATGTCGAAGCGCTCGGGCTCAGGGAAGAATTGCGGCAGGTAGTGAGGCACGGCGGTTGCGATCATCACCCGTTCGCCGGCGGGGATGCGGTGGCCGGCGAATTCGAAGGAGTTGGCGGCAGTCCGGACCAGCAGCGGCGTGACCGGATACATCCGCATGGTTTCCATCGCCGCGCGGTGCATCGCACCCATCTCGCGGAGCGCCTGCTCCGCCGGTACGTCGCCGGAGAGGAGAGCGGCGGCCTCTTCGCGCACCTTCGCCAGCACGTCCGGGTTCCTGAGCAGGGCGTAGAGCATGAAGGCGCAAGTTCCTGCCACCGTATCGAGCGCCGCGACGAAGGGGCCCATGGCGGCGATCTTCAGGTCCGCCTCGGGGAAGAATTTTGGGTCGGCTTCGTGCAGGTCCAGCAGGTCGTCGATCAGGTCGGGTGCGGCGCCGTGGCGCTCCCGCATCGTGCCGGAGTGGCACTCGATCACCTCGTGGTAGAGCTTGTCCACCTGCGCAGACGCGCGGCGGAAGCGCGGCGACCAGCGCAGGTAGGGCCGCGGCACGACGGTGGCGGACAGCAGCCCGTGGACGTAGCAGACCAGGTCGTCGTTGTAGGGGCGGGGCGAGACGCCGGCCACCAGCGTGCCTACCTGGTCGGTGACGATCCGCTGCAGCGCCGGCACCGCGGCCATCGGCCGGTCCTGCGGCCACGCGGCAATCTCCTGCCGCGCGATGTCGATCATGCCGCTCACGTGCTCGACGGCGTATTCGCGCGAATAGCCGCGCTTCAACGTACGCCGGAAGGTCGCGTGCTCCGCCCCGTCGGCGCTCAGCGTGGACCGCGCTGCGCCGAACCAGGCGTTGAAGCCGCTCCAGAACTCGAAGGAGCGGAAATGCTTGGTGCCATGGCGCGCGAGGAAGCGGTTGGCCTCGACGCCCGCCAGCACGGTGAAGCGCCGGTTGAGCAGACGCATCCCGTAGACCGGCCCGAGCTCATGATAGTTGTCGGTGAGGAAGGCGCGCATGTCCCGCGCCATGTCGAAGACGCTGCCGACGACCGGCAGGCCGCGCGCCAACGGTATCGATGGGGACGCCATCTCCCAGCCCTCTGCGGTCGCGCCCCGGTTGGCTCTGCCCGGCGTTGCGGGCGGGCCAACGGGTGCCGCCGCTCGCTCATATCATGGGGTTGGTGGCGGTCGATTTCCAGCTTTTCCGCTATGCCGGCCGGCCCGCGGCCTATGCCGGAACGTATCGACCGATTAATTCGTCGTTGCCTCCGTGCACGCACTGGCATACAGGCGCTCGCTCATGGTATAGGCGCGCCGCCTTCAGGGAGACGAACACGATGGACCTGACGACCGAGCGCCACGACGGTGTGTTGTGCGCCCGCGTCAGCGGGCGGATCGAGCCGCGCAACGCAGGCGAGTTCCAGACGGCGATCACCGGGGCGGTCCACAATGGCGACCGTGCCGTGGTCCTGGATTTCGAGGCGCTCGCCTATATCGGCAATGTCGGCGTTCGCGCGTTGCACATCACCGCCAGGGTCCTGCGCGACCGCAACACCAGCGTGGCGGTCTGCGCGCCGCAGGGTGTCGTCGCCGCCGTCTTCGCGGGCAGCGGCTCGGACAAGCTCATCACGGTCTACCCGACCAGGGCCGCCGCGCTCGCAGCCTTGAGGGAGTGACACTGGGCCCGGCGTGGCAAAGGGGTCGGGGCGACCGAACTCCAGCACATCCGATATGCCGGTCGCGCAATGTTGATCGCTAGTTGATCGCTCGCGGGGTTGGCACGCGTCGCGATCGTTCGTATCGTTCAGTGCCGCCGAGTTGCAGAGGTTTGGCGACGACATGCGATATGCGACGGGGGCCGATAGCGGCTCCCGCTCTTCCAGGGGGTAGAGCGTGGACGCGGCACGAATCGTCATCGAAGTCCTCCAGTACTACGGCTACGTCGGGCTCGCGGTCGCGGCCGCGTTCCTGCTCTTCGGTATCGAGCGGGTGGATGAGGGTGCGCGCCGGTCTTACGCGTTCCGCCCGCTGCTGATCCCCGGCTGTATCGTGCTCTGGCCGCTGGTGATCGTCCGCTGGGTCGCGGCGGAACGGCAGCGCGGCTGAGCGGCTCGTCGTCATGCAACGCCGCCACCGCACGACCCACGCCTACATGTGGAAGGTGCTCGCGATCTTCCTGCCGGCGATGCTGATCGCAGCGCTCGCCATTCGCCAGCACGGGCCGACGGAGAAGTCCGCCGTCCAGCTCGAAAAGCCGGCGGCGCAAGCCGAGGCGCCCGCCGCCGCGGCGGAAGAGTAAGGGGGCGGCTGAGCCATGAGCGTGCGTTACGCGCCGGTCGGCTGGAACCGCAACAAGATCATCTACGACGTCGTGGTGCTTGCCGCCGCCGTCGCCTACATCCTGCTCTTCATCAAGATTGCGCCGAGCTTCCAGGACGTCACCAAGCCGACCAGCGGAGCGATCCTCAGGGCGCAGGCCTTCGGCACCTGCGCCTTCCTGATGCTCACGTTCATCCTCTGCATCGGCCCGCTCGCGCGACTCGATCAGCGTTTCCTGCCGCTGCTCTACAACCGCCGCCACTTCGGCGTGATCACGTGTGCCATCGCCTTCACCCACGCCACCCACGTGGTCAGCATCTATTACTCGTTCAGCCCGCTGAACAAGTACGTCGCGGTGCTGGCGAGCAACACGAGCTACGACCGCTTCCTCGGCTTCCCGTTCGAGACCTTCGGCATTTTCGCGCTCTTCCTGCTGCTGGTGCTCGCGGCCACGAGCCACGATTTCTGGCTCAAGTTCCTGACGCCGCCGATCTGGAAGGCGATCCACCTCTCGGTCTACGTCGCCTACGCGGCGATCGTCTGCCATATCGTGCTCGGCTCCCTGCAAGCGAAGCAGAGCCCGCTGCTCGCCGTCATCGTGGGCCTGAGCGTGGTGGCGGTCACCGGCCTGCACCTGGTCGCCGGGCGCATCGAGCGGCAGAAGGATCGCAACACGGCGGCGAGCGCCGAGGAGGCGCCCTGGGTGGTTGCCGGCGACGTGGGCTCCGTGCCTGAAGGCCGCGGCATCGTCGTGCCGCTGGAGGGCGGCGAGCGCGTCGCGATCTTTCGCTACGGCGACAAGCTGTCGGCACTGGCCAACGTCTGCGCCCATCAGAACGGCCCGCTCGGCGAGGGGCGCATCATGGACGGCTGCGTGACCTGCCCGTGGCACGGCTTCCAGTACCGGCCCGAGGACGGCTGCGCGCCGGCGCCGTTTACCGAGAAGGTCGCGACCTATCGGCTCAAGCTCGACGGCAGGCGGATTCTGCTCGATCCCCGAGCGAACGAGCCCGGTACCTATGTCGAGCCCGTGCGGGTGACGGAGGCGTAACATGACAGGCCGCTTGCCCGACCCCGGCTTCTTCGTCGGCTACCTGAACTCGGTGCCGCGCCCGCTGGCGATCTTCCTGGTGGTGGTCGCCGCTGCGCTCGTGGGCGGCATGGCCGGGTTGGCCTTTGCGCTGGGCACCAACGTGAACGACCCCGGTGACGGCACCTTCGCGCGCAAGCTCGGAAAGCAGGAGATGTCGGGGATTCTGGTGGAGAATCCCTATCCGATCCTCCGCGTGCGCCCGGACGCGAAGAATCCCGAGGCACGCACGGTCATGCTCACGGTGCCCGGCAAGCGCAGCGTCAAGCGCCGCGGCCGCAAGCTCTTCGACCAGCTCGTCGACGTGAAGGGCTTCATGTTCCAGCGCGGCGACATCGACATGCTGCAGGTCCAGGGCAAGGGCTCCCTGAAGGCGGTGGAGGTCGCCGAAGGTGAGCCGCCGCCCAGCTTCACACCCGCGCCGGCGGAGCCCCTCGGCCGCTGGCGCCTGATCGGCGAGATCTGCGACAGCAAGTGCCATCTGGGCGCCATGCGCCCGGGCGACGGGCTCGCGCACAAGGCCTGTGCCAACCTCTGCATCTCCTCCGGCGCGCCGCCGATCTTCGTCACGGCTGAGGAGGGCGCGGTCGAGGGCGAGACCTTCCTGCTGATGGCCAATGAAGACGGTGGGCCGCTCCCTGACCACTTCGGCGACTACGTGGCGATCCTCATCCAGCTCGAAGGCGAGGTCGAACGCCTCGACGATCTCCTGGTCTTCAAGGTCGATATCGACGCGGCCAAGGTGTTCTGAGCGATGAAGCAAGTCGCCTGGATCATCGCCGGCGCGATCGTGACCGCCGGCCTCGGCTATGCCTCCTACTGGGTCTATCTGGAGGTGCAGGCCAACACCCGTGGCACGTTGATTTCCGGCTTCGGCATCTTTGTCGCCGTCATGGGCGTGTTCGCCATGCTCAGCGTGGCGCAGCTCGTCTCCACCTACGCCGAGCGCCTGCTGTGCAAGCGCAAGTCGCCCGCTGCCGACGAGGGCTCGTGACGGCCGATTGAGACGCGGCGCGCGAGCCGCGCGGCGGCGGAAGGCAGGGTCCCCATGAACAAGATCGCGATCAAGACGCTCGACGAACTGGAAGACCGCCAGCCGGCCTACGCCCTGGTCGGCGAGGTCGATCTCTGCGTGGTGCGCTTCGACGACAACGTCTCGGTCTTCTACGGCCGCTGCCTGCACCGGGGCGCGCTCATGGCCGACGGCTACGTCGACGGCGAGAACCTCATCTGCGGCGTGCACTACTGGGACTACCGCCTCGATACCGGCGTGAGCGAATACAACAACGAGGAGATCCTGCCCAAGTTCGCGTCGTGGATCGAGGACGGCCGGGTGCTGGTCGACGCGGACGAGGTCGGCGCCTGGGAGGAGGAGCACCCGCAGCCCTTCAAGCGGGACGAATACCTAGGCCTCTACGCCGACACCCACCCCGCGCCCGAGGAGCCCCACGTCGGGCTGATCCAGGGCTACGCCAGGGACGGGCTCAGCAAGACCGGCCACCACGGCGTCGTGGTGGCCATGGGCGTGCCGCGCCAGGACCTGCCGAGCTGGGACGACATCCAGTTCATCACGGCGCAACTTCACCGCATGCCGCACCTCGATGACGAGCCCGTCGCCACCGAGGTGGTGATCGGGCCCAACGCCCAGAAACCGCTCACTCTCGAAATCCCGCTCCTGGTCTCGGACATGAGCTTCGGGGCGCTCTCGGAGCCTGCCAAGGTCTCGCTCGCGCGGGGTGCCGAGCTTTCGGGTACCGGTATTTGCTCGGGCGAGGGCGGCATGCTGCCGGAGGAGCAGCAGGCCTGCAGCCGCTACTTCTACGAGTACGCCTCGGGCCGTTTCGGCTTCTCCTGGGACAAGCTCGAGAACGTGCAGGCCTTCCACTTCAAGGGCGGCCAGGGCGCCAAGACCGGCACCGGCGGGCATCTGCCGGGGAACAAGGTGAGGGGCAAGATCGCCCAAGTACGGGGGCTGCCGGAAGGCGCGCCGGCCGTCTCACCGCCGCGCTTCCCCGACTGGACCGACTGGCGCCGGGTGAGGGATTTTGCGGACGAGGTCCGCAGCCACACCGGCGGCATCCCGATCGGCTACAAGCTCTCGGCCCAGCACATCGAGAAGGACATCGACGCCGCGCTCGAAGTGGGCGTCGACTACATCATCCTGGATGGGCGGGGCGGCGGCACGGGGGCGGCGCCGCTGATCTTTCGCGACAACATCTCGGTGCCGACCATCCCGGCACTCGCGCGGGCGCGGCGACATCTGGATGCGTCGGAGCGCGAGGACGTGACGCTGGTGATCACGGGGGGCCTGCGCAAGCCCGCCGATTTCGCCAAGGCGCTGGCGCTGGGTGCGGACGCGGTCGCGCTCTCCAACGCCGCGATCCAGGCGATCGGCTGCCTCGGCATGCGCGCCTGCCACACCAATAATTGCCCGGTCGGCATCGCCACCCAGAAGCCGCATCTCACCGCCCGGATCGAGATCGAGAAGTCGGCACGGCGGCTTGCCAACTTCTTCGAGGCGAGCGTCGAGCTGATGAAGATCATGGCGCGCGCCTGCGGGCACACGCACCTGAACCAGCTCGCGCTCGAAGACCTTGAGACCTGGAAGGAGGATATGTCCCGCCTATCCGGCGTCGCCTACGGCGGCGTCGGCGGCTGAGTCCTCCGCAGTGCTCGTGAGGCGTTAGCTCGTACTTGTCTACACCATTGCGGCCTGTGCGGCCGATGGAACAGGCAGACTTTCCCCTCCAACGCCTCGGACCATGGTGCGGTGCAAGGCGCGGGACGGGTGCGGCACCATTGCGCCATGAGGAGCGAACGGACTACGGCTGATGGAGGCGGCGGGACGGGGGGTGTTCCGGGCCAGAGAGTCGCTCCTGGAATCCCACATATCCCGCCCAATCCCGACGAATCCCACTTGTCCCGGCGAATCCCGCTTATCCCGGCGAATCCCGCTCATCCCGGCGAATCCCGCTTATCCCGGCGAATCCCGCTTATCCCGCCGTATCCCACTTGTCCCGGCGAATCCCACTTATCCCGTGGAATCCCACTTATCCCGGCGAATCCCGCTTATCCCGGCGAATCCCAGGAACAATTTTTAGTCGCGCTGCGGGCTGGGGATGAGTGAGATCACGCACGCTGCGGCTGTTTCGGGGGAACCCCGAATCTGCCTGATGGACGTCACGGTGGTCGCTCGAAGCCGCCGGGCGGCGTTTTCGGCCTGGACGGGCCGAGCGGTTTCGCCGCGCCGCCCTGCGGCACGTGCATGCGTGGCAGTGGGGGGCGCGGTATCAGCCGATGGGCGCGATCATGACCGCGTCGAGGGCCTCCTGGGCACGGGCGGCGTAGTGCCGGTTGGCCTCCGGTACGTAGCGGAAGCGGCCGTCGCAGCGCACGATGGCGATGGCCGCGTTGCTCAAGCAGGCCAGATTCCTGGGCAGGTGGCGCACGTACGCCCGGCAGCGATCTTCGTCGTAGGTGAAGTCGCGCACATAGTGGAGCCTGTTCTCGATGTGCCAGTGGTTGCGCACCAGTTCGAGCAACTCCTCGGGTCCGGCGCGCTCTGGGCCAAGCGAGGTAACGCTGTAGGTCACCTCGATGCTGCGCTTGCCGGTCTTGATGATCTCGCGCTCTCGTTCGATGCACATCGCCTGGCGCCGCCCGTGGAGGTTGGCATAGCCGTCCCACTCGGCAGCGGAGAGGTCGACCGCGGCGCAGCGCCGGCGCTCGATGCGGCCATGGCCCTTGTCGACGGTTTCGTGCGAGGGCGCATCGCTGAAGTCGATCGCCTTGAGGTCTTCGAGGATGGTCTCCTGATTGTCCTTGACGGCACTGATCACGTAGTCGGCACGGCGCCCAAGGAGGCACCGCGCGGTCTCGTGCTGGGCGTGCATGGCATCCATGGTGACGATCCGGCCCGTGAGGTCGAGGCCGCCGGAGAGTTCGCGCACGGCCGGGATTTCGTTGCTCTTGGCGTCGACCTCGACCTGGCCGAGGACGACGCCGGTGTCATGCTCCACCGCTGCGACCATCATCCTGCGCCCGTCCTCGGTCTGCTTGGATGCGCCGCGCAGGTCCTTGCCGTCCATGGCGACGGGCGCTTGCGCGCTGTTCTGCTGGCCGGTCCACTGGCCGATCGCGTTGTCCAGGGTTTCCGGCGGCAGCGCGGCAAGGACGTTGTGGAAGGTGGTGATCGCGGGCGGGGTATAGCACTGCTTGGACGGGCTCCAGAAGGCACCGACCGCCTTGAGCTGCTCCTGGGAGAGCAGGGCGGCGAACTGGGCGAATGCGTTCACCCCCCGGTAGCCGGCAAGGCGGGCGGCGACGGCAAGCGTCAGAATGGTGTTGAGCGCATAGCGCTTTCCCCGGGCATGGCGGTACTCGGGCACCTCGCCGAGGCACTCGAACAGGCTGCGCAGCCGGGGCGCGGCCATCGGCTCGGTGTGCTGCTCGGTGGCCCAGTTTGGCGGCATCTCGGTCTGGCTCAGCGCCTCGGGGGCGCCGTCTGTCAGGTCGAACACGAAGACCTCCTTGGGCTGGCCGTGGTGACGCCAGCGCGCCGCCCCTCCGGGCTCGCGGGCAAAGCCGCGGGTCAGTCCCAGCGAGCGCCAGTTGGCTGCGAGGTAGCAGGTGCCGGCGAAGCGCGAGACGTCCACGAACGTCTCCGCCAGAAGAGCCGGATATCCATGCGCCGCCTGCATGTCCGCAGACAGCCGTCGCAGGCTCAGCCCCAGCACACGGGAGGCCAGGTTGGGCACCCGCTCAGGCGTCAGGATGACGAAGCGCGAGTTGTTGGCGATCAGATGCAGGCGTCGGAACTGCTGCTCCGCCGACCACCCGATCCAGCGATCCCGCGCGCCCAGCTTGAACGCGCCGGGCTGCCAGCCGATCAGCGCGAGCCAGGTCTCGCCGTGTACAGCGACATGACGCAGGCCCTTGCCGATGACGCCGTGGAACGCCAGGTAGTGGTGCTCCTCCACCAACCGGTCCCAGCGCCGGTGCTCCTGCGCGCCCCAGGTCGGACGCACCGTGACCGCGCGCAGATCAATGGACGAATCCGGGATCGGCAGCGTCGCCATGAGCGGCACACTGCCACATCGAGAAAGGAATGGCCAGCGCCGACTTCAGCTCACCCTGCGCGACGGGCAGACAATAAATTCGCCCTGCGGCGAATCCCACTCATCCCGGTGAATCCCACTCATCCCGGCTTGTCCCGCTTGTCGCGCGCGACCCCCCGACCGGCCCCGGTGCGTGGCCGAAGGCCGAGCCGGAGGGCGGCGGGGGTGGGACGTGAGGCTACAGATACCTGGCGTACGACCTGTTCGCGGCCGGGATTTCGTCGACGGTCCCCAGGTAGGCGTGTCGGGACATGTCCGGCGAGTACCTGCTCGCCGGCGGCTGGCGGCCGAGCGCCTCCGCCATGCTGCGGATGTGGTGGGGTGCCGCGCCGCAACAAACCCCCAGATAGTCGACGCCGAGCGTCCGCGCGTCTCTGGTGAATTCCGCGATCTCGTAGCGGTTGCAGGTGAAAGGGTCGAGCGCCGTGGGGAAGGGGCGCTCCTCCGGTATGCACTCGCACTCCGAATCGCTGAGCGACAGGAAGGTGGGCTCCTCTTCGCTGGTGCGGTAGGCCACCGGCAGCGCCGCGACATGGCAGCTCACCGCTTCGCGGATGGAGCCCAGCAGAGGCAGCATGGTGGCCGGGCCGCGCGCGCAGTTGAGGCCCACGACATCGGCGCCCGCATCCTCAAGCCGCTTGCACGCCTCGGCCGGAGTCAGTCCTTCCCGCGTCAGCGGGTCGCGGAAGATGGCGAGGTTGATCACTGCCGGCAGGCCCGCCTCCTTGATCGCCTCCAGCGCCAGCAGCGCCTCGCTGACGTAGGAGATCGTTTCGGCGACGATGAAGTCCACACCCTCGTCCACGGCCCAGCCCACCTGCTCGTCGAACATGGCGCGCACCCGACGCGCGGACTCGGCCTCGCCGTCCACGTAGATGTTGGAGTTGCAGACGTTTCCGGCGACCAGCGCGTCGCCCTCGCGCGCCACCTCCCGCGCGAGGCGGATCGCGGTGCGGTTGATCTCTTCCAGTGCGCCTTCCTTGCCGATCAGCCTGAGCTTCTCCCGATGGGCGTAGTAGGTGAAGGCGAGCATGACGTCGGAGCCCGCGCGCAGGAAGTCGCGGTGCAGCCGGATCACCGCCTCGGGGTGATCCAGCACTGCCTCGGGCACGTAGGGGCCGGCGGCGACATAGCCGCTGCGCTCGAGCTCGAACAGATAGCCCTCGGCGCAGATCACCGGTCCCGCTGCCAGCCGTTCGAGAAGACTCGATCCGCCAGACGCTTCGGCGTCGGTCATGGACACTTTCTCCCTGCTCACGATGGTTACGCGGGAGCGCGGCGTCTCCCGCAGCCCCGGTGCCCGACCCCTCCTACAGGTGCTTCGCAAAATCCTTGTATTCGGACGGGACCCTCTCCGAAGTGCCGTAGAAGGCGTGCGTCGACATGTCGGGCGAGTACCTGCTCCCCGGCGGGCGGCGGCCGAGCGCTTCGGCCATGCTGCGGATGTGGTGGGGGGACGCGCCGCAGCAGACGCCGAGGTAGTTGACGCCGAGCGCCTGCGCCTCCCTGGTGAACTCCACGATCTCGTAGCGGTTGACGGTGAAAGGGTCGAGTGCGGTGGGGAAGGGGCGCTCGCGCGGCAGGCAGGCGCAATGGGGATCCTCCAGGGACTGGAAGGAGGGCTGGTCGGCGGTGGTGCGATAGGCCACCGGCAGCGCGGCGACATGGCAGCTCACCGCCTCGCGGATGGGGCCGAGCAGGGGCAGCATGGTGGCTGGGCCGCGCGTACAGTTGAGCCCGACCACGTCCGCGCCCGCGTCCTCCAACCGCTTGCAGGCCTCATCCGGGGTCAGACCCTCGCGCGTTTGCGGATCGCGGTGGACGGCGAGGTTGATGACCGCCGTCTGGCCGGCCGCCTTGATCGCTTCGAGCGCAAGCAGGGCCTCGCTGACGAACGAGATGGTCTCGGCGACGATGTAGTCCACGCCCTCGTCGACGGCCCAGCCCACCTGCTCGTCGAACATGGCGCGCACCTCGCGGGCGGACTCGGCGTCGCCCTCGACATAGATATTGGAGTTGGACACGTTGCCGGCGACCAGTGCGTCGCTCCCCTGCGCCGCCTCCCGCGCGAGGCGGAGCGCGGTGCGGTTCATCTCCTCGAGCGTGTCCTCCCGGCCGATCACCCGGAGCTTTTCCCGGTGGGCGTAGTAGGTGAAAGCGAGCATGACGTCGGAGCCCGCGTGCAGAAAATCGCGGTGCAACTGCGCCACGACCTCCGGGTGGTCCAGAACCGCCTCCGGCACGTAGGCGCCGGCGGAGAGATAGCCGCGCCGCTCGATCTCGAACAGATAGCCCTCGGCGCAGATAACGGGCCCTGCCGCCAGCCGCTCGAGAAGACTTGGTCCGCGGGACACTGCGGCGTCGCTCATGGGTAGCACTCCAATTCGTTATTGGCTGGCCGGGCCGGGGTGCAGCGGCGAATCCTTCACCCGCCACAAGAACTGCCGCACGATATCGCCGTAACCCGTGAACAGGAAGCCGCCGTTATCCGCGATCACCCGCTGCCGCTCTGCGCGGTAGACGCGTGGCAGGTCGTACCAGGCGATGCCGGGCTTCTCGTGGTGCAGCGCGTGAAAGTTGTTGCCGAGGAAGAGCAGCCGCATCAGCGGGCCGGCCTCCACGATGACGGTACGCTGCGGCTGATCCGCCGCAGGCCGATGCTCCGTGTAGGAGCGCAGCAGGATCAATGCGGTGCCCGGATAGACGTAGAGAATCACGTAGGCCCAGAGCGGGATGCCGCAGACGACCAGCACCCAGACCAGCACCAGTGCCGTCAACACCGCGTGCGTCACCCAGATCTGGGCACAACCCGGCTCGCCCCGGACGAGCCGCGCGCCTTCCTCCCGCCAGAAGGCGAGAATCGTGAGCGCCGGCCCGAGCAGCAGCCGCCCGGCCAGCGTGTTGTGGACTCGGAGCAGAGCCCGATGGACCGGCCCCAGCCGGCGCCAGCGCTCTGGCTCTACGTAGAAACTCTCGGTATCGGCCAGCGGGTCCGTGAGGTGCGGCGTGGCGTGATGCAAGAGGTGGCGGCTGCGGTAGAGGGGATAGGGCAGCCAGAGCGCGACCGGCGCCATGGCGAGCGCGGTGTTCACCCAGGTCCGGCGCGTGGGGTGGCCGTGGATGATCTCGTGCTGAAGGCTGCCGTGCCAGCCGACCAGCCAGCCGCCGAGCGGCAGGACCAGCCACCAGGGCAGCGCATGGTGGTACCAGGTGAGCGCCAGCCAGCCGCCGTAGACCGCCGCCGCCACGAGCCAAGTCGGCCCCTCGATGCGGCGCCAGAGGACAGGGAGGTCCGCTAGAGCGAGGGAGTTGTCGAGGTTTCGTACCACGGTGATCCGGCTGTGGCGGCGGCGACGGTTCACTCTGCGGCGCGAAATTCGTTGAAACAACGTGGGAATTCGCTCGCTTCGTCATATCGGGCGCCAAATCCGCGCGATTTGTGATAAATATCCCCATACGTTGATTTAGCGCGCAAAGTAGAGAGAAGACGCATGGACCGGCGTGACACGGCGCAACGCTTCCGCGAGCGGTTGCACGAGGCCATGGAGAAGGGGCAGGTCAACCGGTCCACGCTTGCCGCGCGGATCGGCATCGACCGCTCCACGCTCTCGCAGCTCCTATCGGCCGAGGCCGACCGCCTGCCGCGCGCCGATACCGCCGCAGCGATCGCGGCGGCTCTTCACGTGAGCCTCGACTGGCTGCTCGGCCTCAGCCAGCAGGCCAAGCTCGGCGCCGACATCCTGGAGGAATCGGTCGAGGTGAGAGAAAGCGCCCGCGCGCCGGTGGATGAGAGCATCGCCGCCTGGTACGCCGAAGCCGCCGGCTACAAGATTCGCCACGTGCCGACCACACTCCCGGACCCGCTGAAGACCGAGGCAGTGCTGGATTACGAGTACCGCGACTTCGCTGCCAGGTCGCCCGATCGGGCGATCGCCATTTCCCACGGCCGCCTCGCCTACGTAAGGCTGCCGGAGACGGACATCGAGATCTGCCTGTCGCGTCAGTCAATGGAATCGTTTACGCGTGCCGAGGGCGTCTGGCGCGACCTCTCGTTGTCCGCCAGGCGCGAGCAGCTCGATCACATGATCGCTCTGATCGACGAGCTCTACCCCACGCTCCGCGTGTTCTTCTTCGACGGCCTCACTCACTTCTCAGTGCCCTACACGGTGTTCGGGCCGCAGCGGGCGGTGGTCTATGTCGGCCAGATGTTCTTCGCCTTCAACACGATCGAGCACATCCGCGTGCTCACCCGCCACTTCGACTCCCTGGTGCGGGCGTCGACCGTGCCGGCTCATGTGGCCGGGGATTCCTTGCGCGAGCTGCGGCGGGAGCTGGACGGAGGCGCGTAGCCGCCGATCCTAACGCTCGCGCCGCCAGCGGATTTCGTCGAGGGCGAGACGGGCGCGGACGCCGAGATCGCAGAAGGGTTGCGGCGGCAATGGCGAGGGCCGGCCCTGGGCCTCCATGTCGGCGATGTAGGAGTTGTCCTGTCCTGTGGCCATGTCCGCCGCCAGCACGCCGGAAATGGTGCCCTTGGTCACGCCGACCGCGTTCTGGCACACGGCAGCGAAGGTGTGGGGTCCCACCTTGCCAAAGCCTGGCGCGTTGTTGCGCGAGAGGCAGACATAGCCGCGCCAGGTGTGCTCGATCTCGACCTCCGGCAGCATGGGGAAGCGCGTCTCGAAGGCCCGCTGGTGGTCGCGGTGGACCGTCTGAATTTCGGCGTCAGAGCGCCTCAGCTTCGGTGCGTAATAGAAGCGCTGGCGGATCAGGATGCGCCGGTCTGTGGTGTAGCGCATGGTGACGCTGACGTGGGAGTTGGCCGGGGTGAGCCCCCAGTCATCCACGCCGCCGAGCGCCCGGTGCTCGGCCTCGGTCAGCGGCCGGGTCAGGCTGCCGTGGGCGGCGAACGTTAGCAACTTGCCCTTGAAGACCGAGAATTGCGGCGCATAGCCGTTGACCGCGAGCACCATGGCCTGGGCGTCGACGCTGCCGCCCGGGGTGGTCGCGCGAATGCCGTTGCGCTCCTCGACCTCCATCACCGGCGTGTGCTCGTGCAGCGTCACGTTCCCGGGCAGCGTGTCGGCGAGGCCCTTGGTAAGGCCCGCCGGATTCATGAGCCGTCCGCCCGGCGTGTAGAGCGCCGACGTGTGATAGGAGGTGCCGAGCTCCCGCTTGAGGTCCGCGGCCTCGACCCAGCGATAGGGCTCGCCCAGCGAGTCGAGCGTGCGCGCGAAGGGCTCCAGGATCTTCTCGCGTCCGAGCTCCGAACGGGCGGCGTGATACTTGCCGCGATGGGTATAGGCACACTCGATCCCGTTCTGCGCCACGCACGCATCCAGATAGTCGATCGCCGCGCGGCTGAGGCGGATGTAGCCGTGCGCGCCCGAAAGCTCCTCGAACTCACCGCCGACATTGTGCGGCAGGTCGATGGCGAAGCCCGAGTTGCGCCCGGAGGCGCCCTCGCCCACCTCGTGGGCGTCGAGCAGAACGATGTGATCGTCGGGCCGGTTCTCGGCGAGCCTGCGCGCCGCGGCCAGGCCGGCGAAGCCCGCGCCCACCACCAGCCAGTCGGCGCGCACGTCGCCCTTGAGCGCAGGCGTGGGCTCGCGCGGAGGCAGGATGCGGCTCCAGCCGTTGGTGGCGTCCTCCTTGGGCAGAATCTTGACCGCCATGAGCTGGCCTCCGCGCGGATGGCCGGAAGAACCCGGACTATGCCGGACTTATCCGGACCGACCGCCCCGTGTCTAGCGCGCGTTGGGGATGAAGGGGCGCTCGCCGTCGATGGCGAAGCCGTTAATGGCGGCCTGGCCTTCCGCCGAGAGCAGCCACTCGGCGAAGCGGCGCGCGAGCGCGGCCTTCGCGTGCGGGTGCCGCTCCGGGCTCACCAGGGTGACGCCGTACTGGTTGCGGAGCCCGGCATCGCCCTCGACGAGAATGCGCAGGTCGAGCCTGCCGCGCATGGAGAGCCAGGTGCCGCGATCGGCGAGGGCATAGGCCTCCATCATCGTCGCCGTGTTGAGCGTCGCCCCCATGCCCTGTCCGGCCTCGCGGTACCAGGTGCCCGACGCGCCGGTGGGGTCCAGGCCGGCGGCGGCCCAGAGTGCCTGCTCGCGCCGGTGGGTGCCGCTGTCGTCGCCTCGGCTGACGAAAGGCGCCTTCGCCGCCGCGATGTCGGCAAGCGCTGCTGCCGCGTCGTCCGTGCCGGCGATTCCGGCCGGGTCGCTCGCCGGCCCGACCACCACGAAGTCGTTGTACATGAGGTCGAAGCGCTGGCTGCCGTAGCCCTCGGCAACGAAGACTTCCTCCGATGGCTGGTCGTGCACCAGCAAGAGGTCCGCATCGCCGTTCCGCGCGAGCCGGAGCGCCTGGCCGGTGCCGACTGCGACGACGCGCACCTCGATCCCGGACTCAGCCTCGAACAGCGGCAGCAGATGGTCGAAGAGCCCGGCGTTCTGGGTCGACGTGGTGGAGGCGACAGTGATGAAGTCGCCGGCGCGCGCGCCTGTCATCCCAAGCAGCAGGGCAAGGGCCAACGCCGCGAGCGGTCGGAGGACGCGGTCTCGGGAACGGCCGAGCTGTCGCATGGATAGCGCTCTTGGACTCAGGCCCTGGGCGGGGTCAGCTCGCGGCGCTCCCACCAGAGCAGCTCGCCCCGAAGGAAGGCGCTGGCGAGCTCGTTCTGCGGCCCCGCAAAGAAGGTTTCGGCTGCGGCGTGCTCCAGCAGACGGCCCCGGTGCAGGAACATCACCTCGTCCGCAAGCCGGCGCGCCTGACCGAGATCGTGGGTGGTCATGATGATCTTGGTGCCCTCCTGGGCCATCGCCTCGATCGCGCCCTCTATCACGTGGGTCGCCGCCGGGTCGAGATTGGCGGTCGGCTCGTCGAGGAAGAGCACCTGCGGGTGCAGCGCCCAGGAGCGCGCGAGCGCCAGCCGCTGCTGCTCGCCGAAGGAGAGCACGCGCGCCGGCACCCGCGCGAAGGCGCCGAGCCCTGTGCGCTCCAGCGCGTCGGCGATCAGCCGCCGGCGCTCGGGCCGGGGGATGCGGCGCAGGCTGAGCGCGAAGTCGATATTGGCCGCGACCGAGCGGCGCAGCATCACCGGGCGCTGCATCACCATCGCCTGGAAGCGCAGCGGGTCGCGCCCGGCGGCACCGTGCCACAGCACCTCGCCCTCGCTCGGTGCGATCAACCCGTGGCAGAGCCGGAGCAGCAGGCTCTTTCCGGCGCCGTTCGGGCCCATGATGATCGTCTTCGGCCCTTCGGCCACGCGCATCGTGATGGATTTCAGCAGCCGCTGTCGGTCGCGCTCGAAGCTCACCGCGCGGAGCTCCAGCGGTAGGATCGAGGGCGCCGTCATCGCAGCCGCCCTTGCGCCAGCGTGCCGCGCAGCAGCGCCGCGGCGGCGCTCACCGTAATCGAGAGCGCGACCAGGACGATGCCGAGGCCGAGCGCGAGCGCGAGATCGCCCTTGGAGACCTCGAGCGCGATCGCCGTGGTCATCACGCGGGTCACGTGGTCGATGTTGCCGCCCACGATCATCACCGCGCCGACCTCCGCAATGGCGCGTCCGAAGCCCGCGAGCACGGCGGTGAGCAGGCTGAGGCGGCCATCCCAGAGCAGTGCCGCGAGCGCGCGGCGCGGCGTCGCGCCGAGCGAGCGCAGCTGCTCCTCGTACTCGACCCACATGTCCTCGATCACCTGGCGGGCGAGCGCCGCGACGATCGGGGTCACCAGCAGCACCTGGGCGATGACCATGGCGGTCGGCGTGAACAGCAGGCCGAGCACGCCGAGCGGGCCTGCGCGCGAGAGCACGAGGTAGACCAGCAGGCCCACCACCACCGGGGGCAGCCCCATGAGCGCGTTGAGGATGACGACGATCGCCCCTCGGCCGGGGAAGCGGAAGAGCGCCACCGCAGCCCCCAGGGGCAGGCCGACCGCGCTCGCCAGCGCGACGGCGCCGACGCTCACCTGGAGCGAGAGCAGCACGATCTCGCCCAGGTCGCTGTCCAGGTGATAGACGAGGGAGAAGGCCGCCGCGAAGGCCTCGGCGATGTCGGTCACGCTGGCGCCCTACCGCCTGCTGAAGTGAGTGCCGGCCGCCGCCCGGCGCCGGTGCCTGCCATGGTCCCAACACCGCGCGCGGAACGCAACCGCCTGCCGACCCGACTATCTTCGGGCCATGGTGCGGTGCACAGCACGCGGCAACGGCGTCAGAGTCGCACCCTGATGCGCAAGAACGATCGGGCGGGAACAAGCAGATTGGGCGGTAGTGTTTCACTTTGGAATTGCCGCCTTTTGAACAAACGATGAGGCATAGCGGCCTGACCCTAGCTACGGTACCAACCATGCCGGGCTGTATAACGGGTAGGCACGTTCCTCATACCCGCTTGAGGCGTGTGCGCTGTCACGCATCCCTTGGTGATCAAGGGCTCCAGCTGATCCGAGATTTTTCTTACCCCGGCGGCTTCGCAGACATCTGCGGCCCTGAGATCGGCGGATAGGGCGGATCGAGGATTTCCACCCCATAGCCGACGACGCTCCCAGGCTCACTTCCGGCCCCGTCGCGTCGTCCCGCCCGAATCGGATAGAAGGTGTCGCCATCGGGCCAGAGGCCCTCGTTCCATCCACCAGCCCTGGTAGGGAGAACGTGATGGCGACAACGGAGAAGCTACCCTTTTCCTGGCAGGCTGTCGAAGGCCTGCCGGACCTGGATCGCCTGCGTCTGGTGCTCGACACCCTGCCCGACGAGGAGATCGTGGCTGCGCTTGAGGCCGGGCGAGGTCGCGGGCGCAACGACTACCCGGTGCGGTCGATGTGGCGTGCGCTGATCGCGGGCGTGGTGTTCCAGCACGCCTCGATCCAGTCGCTGCTGCGGGAGATGGGCCGCAACCCGGCGCTCCTGGAACTCTGCGGGTTCGACCCGCTGCCTTTCCAGAGCGCGCCCGTGTTGGAGCTTCGCGCAGGTACGAAGGAGCCACCATGCGCGGTGGCGCATCCGGCGCAGGTCCGCTCGACGGTGCCCAGCCACTGGAACTTCTCGCGCTTCCTGCGGCGCGTCGTGCTGCTTGAGAACGAGTGCAGCCTGGTGTCCGCAATGGTCGAGAGCCTGCGCGCGTCGCTCTTCGAAGAGCTGCCCGACTTCGGCCGCCATCTCGGCTACGACGGCAAGGCGATCGAGAGCCACTCGACGGGCCGGGTTGCCGAGGACAAGGGGAAGACCTCCGACCCCGACGCCGACTGGGGCAAGCATGAGACGAGCGGGGTGAACGCCAAGACCGGCGCGATCTGGAAGAAGGTGAAATCATGGTTCGGCTACGGCCTCCACCTGATCGCCGACACCCACTACGAGGTCCCGGTGGCCTTCGAGGTGACGCGGGCGTCGGACTCGGAGGTCAAGATGCTCCCCAAGATGCTGGAGAACCTGTTCGCAAGAGCGCCGGAAATGGTGGAGCGCTGCGACGACTTCAGCGCCGACCGCGGTCTCGACAACGCTCCCCAGAAGAAGTTGCTCTGGGATAAGTGGGCCATTCGGCCGCTGGTCGACACGCGCTTGATGTGGAAGGCCGAGAAGGAGGAGCCGGGCTATGATCCGACGAAGCCGATCACGCGGGCGCTGTTCCCCAACCGCGCCGACGTCGTCGTTCACGACGAGCGCGGCCGCGTGTCCTGCATCTGCCCCCAGACCGGCGAGGTCCGCGCCATGGCCTTCCAGGGCTTCGAGGCCGAGCGCGGCCTCTGCGGCACGCTGAAATACCGCTGCCCGGCGGCGGCCTTCGGCTTCGACTGTGCAGGCAGCAAGGCGTGCCACCGGGCGGGCGGGGTGGAGCCCGGCGAGTACGGCCGCATCGTGCGCATCGATCTCGACAAGAACGACCGGCGCGTCTTCACCCCGACGCCCTGGGGCAGCCCGTCCTGGCGGCGCGGCTACAACCGGCGCTCTGCGATAGAGAGGATCAACAGCCGCCTCGACAACAGCTTCAACTTCGAGACCCACTACATCCGCGGGCTCGCTAAGATGAAGACCCGTGTCGGGCTGGCGCTGGTGGTGATGATGGCGCTGGCCCTTGCGCAGGTGCGGGCCGGCCACGCGGAGCGGATGCGCTCGCTGGTCGGCGCGGTGCCGTACCTCGACACCGGCTGACCGGTTGTCCCACCTCCGACATCGCCGCTCGACCAAGCCGCCTGCCGGCGGATGGCAGACCGCGGCCATCCATGTCACGATGTTCCCGTAGCGTTCCGATCTCGCGTCTAATCGCTGCATTCTGCTCACCCGGCGGGGATCAGGCAGTCGATATCCGGCCGCCAAAGATCAGCGTCACGATGTCGAAATACGCCACAGCGCACATTCCTCCGCTTGACATAGGTTAGTATGTGGTACCATGTGCAGCCTTCGGCCCACAGGGTGGGCCTTGGATTGTAAAGGGAGACGACCATGGGGCTGATGGACGAAAGCGGGGGGACGCTCGAGCTAGGGCGACTCTGATCGTGCCCAAAGGCCCCAGACGCGAACGGCGCCCGGCCGATGTGGCTGGGTGCGCCGTGCAGGTCGCCAGGGTCGCGACTGGCGAATTCGACGATGCTGGGTTGAAGCAACCTGCGAAGCGCAAGAGCGGCATCGCAGGAGCGAAGGCTCGTGCCGCGGCCCGATGGGCTGCGAAACGGGTGCGCTCGTGACGGTGTGCATCGCTGCAAGCTGCGCCGACGGGACTGCGGCTGTCGTTGCGAGTGATCGTATGCTCAGCGCTCCCTTTCTTACGGTGGAATTCGATCACCAAGATGCAAAGATTGACCAAATAGGTGCAAATTGTGTTGCGTTATCGTCGGGGGATGCTCTATGCGTTCAGGACATTCTTATCGGCGGCTTAGGAGCTGCCCATCAACTGCAAAATCCTCCGATTGCAACTCTCGCAGAGCAAATTAAGATTGAGTTTTGTACGGTTAGGAAGAACCGAGTAAACGATCTTATTTTGGGGCCGAGAGGAATCGACTTTGATAGCTTTTATAAGGGTGGGTTGATCGGACATTTGCCCCACGACTTAGCAATGCTGATTGACAGCCAAGTTCAAAAATACCAACTAGGCACTACGATCCTAGTTGCAGGCGTAGATGTATCCGGGTCGCATATTTATTGCATTGATGATCCGGGAGCGATGGCGTGCTTCGACCGTGTAGGTTACCATGCAATAGGAATTGGGCATCGTCATGCTGTGCTCAAACTGGTTTCTTTGGGACAGCATCAATCGAAGTCCATAAATGAAACACTGTTTAGTGTATACTGCGCCAAACGGGTTGCTGAGCTTGCTCCCGGCGTGGGTCAGTCAACAACCATGCAGGTTGTGACACGCCAGGGTACGCAGCCCATATCACAAAAAATTCTCGATGCACTCGTTCCTGCATATGAGGAACATGCAAACCCCGGGAACGGGGCTGTCGAAAAGGCAATAAAGCTATTGCCGTTCGATGGCGAAGGAGGCGGCGATGATGCAGAGCAATGACACGCAGGACGCTCCCAGCACACAAGAGAATGAGGTGCAAGGAAGCGGCGTCGCGGTGCCGATTGACCTGCAAGTTGAGTTGGCTGAGAACCGGCGCTCTCTAGCTGAGACACGCTACCAAATCAGCGTGCGGAAGGGGAGCGCCTGGGACGTACCAGACAGTCAGAGTGACAAATTTGCTTGATTTTTAGCAAGTTATGTCCTTATATCAAGGGCATAAACAGGCTGCCAACTGCCAAACAGGTCCAAATCCTCAACATGCTGGTCGAGGGCATGTCCATGCGCTCAGTCAGCCGCGTTGCAGGCGTCTCCATCAACACCGTTTCCAAGCTGTTGGTCGAGGCCGGCGAAGCGTGCGCGACCTACCACGATGAGGCCGTGCGTGATGTGCCTGCTAGCCGAGTCCAGTGCGACGAGTTTTGGTCTTTCTGCTACGCAAAGGAAAAGAAGGTCGGGCGGGCCAAAGCCGCTCCGAAGGGCGCTGGCGACGTATGGACGTGGATCGCGATTGAGGCCGAATCGAAGCTAATCGTTTCGCGGGAAGTCGGCGACCGCACATCGGCCGCGGCAATTGAGTTCATAGACGATCTGCGTGACCGCTTGGCGAACCGCGTGCAGAACCGCGTGCAACTGACCACAGATGGCCACAAGGCGTACCTGGAGGCCGTCGAGGGCGCCTTCGGTGGCGATGTAGATTGTGCCCGGCTGGTGAAGCTATACGGCGAAGCGCCGGACGCAGAGAAGCGCTACAGCCCCGCCACCTGCATCGGGACGAAGTGGCGCCGCGTCGAAGGCAGCCCCGATCTCGATGCGGTCAGTACGTCCTACGTCGAGCGCAACAATCTGACCATGCGGATGGACACGCGGCGTTTCACGCGGCTGACAAACGCCTTCTCCAAGAAGTTGGAGAAACATCCACACATGTTGTCGCTCTACTTCGTGCACTACAACTTCTGCCGCATGCACGGGAGCCTGCGCACGTCGCCTGCGATGGCCGCTCGCGTCTCTGACATGCTGAGGGACATGGAATGGATCGTCGGGCTGATTGACGGGCGGGCGCCGAGGCCCAAGCGGCCCGCGACCCATCGCCGCCGTGAATGTCCAAACTGAGTCACTACTCGGCGCCGGTCCGGCTTGTCCCCCGCTGCCAAATGGCGCATCCTGTGGTTGAATCCGTGCCCCCCCCGGATGGGAGGTATCGGATGGGATAACGGCTCGGCGACGACCCCGTAAGGCGCGCGGCAGCTCATCTCGCGCCGGTCGGACGTCGCCGACCGCGGGACGTTGAATCCAAGGGCAATAGGGAGACTATGCCATGTCAAGCGAGTGGTCGCGCAAGCGTCGTAATCTGGAGCAATACCTGGTCGACCGTCGGTCCGTGCTGAAGGGCGGCCTGGCCGCAGGCGCCGCGCTGGCCGTGCCGGGCGTGGCGGGCAAGGCGCTGGCGGCGCCGGAGGACCCGCTGCATTTCGTCGGCTGGCAGTACAACCCGCAGATCGTCGCCGAGAACGTCGAGACCTTCAAAACGCTCAACGACGAGAACGTGAACTACGAGCTGGTGCCCGGCGAGTATCACGCGGTCGTCGAGACCAAGCTGATCGCCGGCCAGCACATCGACATGATGTACTCCGAAGAGGACCGTATCGTGCGCTGGAACCGGGCCGGCTGGACCCGCTCCCTCGACGGGCTGCCGGGCCTCGATGCGATCAAGGCGAACATGTACGACGTCAACGTGCACAACATGTCGCTGCCGGACGGCTCGCTCGGCGGACTGCCCTACTACACGGGCTTCAACTCGTTCGTCTGCAATCAGAATCATCTGGACGCGGCCGGCATGGAGCCGCCCGCCACCTGGGACGAACTGCTGGATCAGTGCCGCAAGCTGAAGGCCGACGGCATCTCCGACCATCCCTACATCTCGGCCTGGACGCGGCAGTGGCCGACGCTCTCCTGGAGCCTGTTCGCCGCCTGGTATTCCGAGGGCGCCAAGGTCTTCGACGAGAATTTCGATCCGGCTTTCGACGAGAACTTCCGCAAGATTTGCGAGGTTCACCGCACGCTCTACGAGGAAGAGCTGGTGGTGCCGGACATCATGACTCTGCAGGGCGAGGCGGTGCCCAACTTCGCCACCGGCCAGCACACCTACATGATCGTCCACGAATACGACCAGAAGGTGTTCAACACGCCCGAGATGTCGCAGATCGCCGGCGCCTGCCGGAACGCCATCATGCCGGGCAAGACGCGCTCGACCTTCATCTGGACTGCGGTCTACCAGATGGGCGCCGACCCGGTCGACGAGCTCAGGGCCTGGGATCTGATGCAGTTCTTCGGCGGCAAGGCCAAGGACGGCAAGTATCACGTCGCCACCCGCTGGGCGCTCGACTTCGGCCTCGGCACGCCGCACAAGGAGGTCATCGAGAGCGAGGCAGTGCAGACTGCATTCTCCGAGTGGAAGGACCTGGCGGTGGCGACCGAGCAGCTCGAGACCGCGACCACGCGCGATGTCGCCAAGACCATGTGGTTCCCGGAATGGGATTGGTACATGATGGGCGAAATGCAGGACTACATCCGTGGCGAGCAGTCCACAGACGAGGTCATCGACAAGCTGCATGACAAGGCGGTCGAGCTGAAGGGGCTCTATCCGGCCTGATCCTGATCCGACAATCGTTCCGGCCGCTCCCGCCTGAGGCGCGGGAGCGGCCCCGTCGGAAGTCCGTCGATGGCTCTATCGAGACTGTTTGAACCGGGCGCGTTCGCGCTATTCAGGCCCCGCGCCGACCAACCATCCGTCAAGTTTCCGCTGCTGCTGACGTCGCCGACGCTGCTCGTCGTCTTCGTCATCTTCGGCATTCCGCTGGTCTACGCGCTGGCGCTCAGCATGCATCGCATCAACATGCTGACACAGCAGTGGATCTTCGTCGGCCTCGACAACTACATCGACATCCTGCCGGACCCCGAGTTCATCGCCGCGCTCGGCCGGACAGCCTATTTCGCCTTCGTCACGGTGGCCGGCGGGCTGCTGCTCGGCATGGGCATGGCGCTGATTCTCAACATGGTCTTCCCCGCCCGGAATTTTCTGCGGAGCGTGGTTCTCGTCCCCTGGGCGATGGCGCCGGTCGCGGTCGGCGTGCTCTGGGGCTGGATGTTCAACGGCGAGTACGGAACCTTCAATGCCATCCTGTTCGACCTCGGGCTGATCGAGAAGCCGATCCACTGGCTGGGCGACGGCACCGTCGCCTTCAACCTAGTCGCGCTGGTGCACGTCTGGAACCAGGCGCCCCTCGCCACGCTGCTGATCCTGGCGGGCCTCCAGTCGATGCCGGAGAACCTGCACCGTGCGGCACGCATCGACGGTGCGGGGCCGTTTCAGCGCTTCTTCAAGATCACGCTGCCCTGGCTCAAGCCGATGCTGCTGCTCACCATGATCCTGACCACGATCAACTCGATCATGGCGTTCGATCTGTTCTGGGTCATGACCAGCGGCGGCCCCGGCAGCGCCACCACCGTGTTTGCCTGGATGGGCTACGCCTACGCCTATCACTTCTTCAAGATGGGCGAGGGTGCCGCGATCCTGTTCGTGCTCACCATCCTCTGTCTGATCCTCGCCTATGTCTATCTGAAGCTTCTCTTCCCGTCTCAGGCCAAGGCCAAGGCGGCGATCGGCGGGGAGGCGGAGGAGAGCCTGGGCCGGAGCCTGGTTCAAATGGTCGCAGGCGCCGGCGACCACATCGCGACACGGCTGGAGAAGCTGCCGGTCCGCCCGCGCCGCGGCTTGATTCCGGCGACCGCCCGCCGCCCGCTCGCGCACGCGGCATTGGCGATCGTGGCCATTCTGATTTTCTGCTGGTCGCTCGGCCCGTTTATCTGGCTGCTGATCATGAGCCTCTCCCCGTCGGCGTCCCTGGTGAGGACGCCTCCGACCATCGTCCCCGATGCGCTGACGATCGAGAACTACCGCTTCGTGCTCTTCCCGGGCGGGGTCGAGGACGGACAGTCGAGCATCCAGGCGACCCGCGTGCCGTTCTCCATCTTCAACAGCCTGATCGTCGCGACAGGCGTCACCCTGATCAACCTCGCGCTCGGCACGCTCGCCGGCTACGCCTACGCCCGGCACGGCAAGAGCCGCATCATGAGTGGCACGCTGTGGGGGCTGATGATGACCCGGATGACGCCGAGCCTGGCGCTCATCCTGCCCTTCTTCATCCTCTTCAGGGCGCTCGGCCTGATCGACACCCTCTGGGCGCTGATCATCGCCTATTGCAGCCTGATCCTGCCGCTCTCGACCTGGATGATGAAGAGCTACTTCGAGGGGCTGCCCCCCAATCTGGAACGCGCGGCCCTGGTCGACGGCTGCACCCGGCTGAAGGCGATCTGGAAGATCATCCTGCCCGTGGCGCGGCCCGGCATCGTCGCTACTGGCATCTTCTGCTTCCTGGTCAGCTGGAACGAGTTCATCTTCGCCCTCATCCTCACGGGCAGCCCGAAGGCGCAGACCATCCCGGTCATCATCGCGGGTTTCCTCGTCCAGTTGAGGTTCTACGACTACGGGCCGATGTTCGCGGCCGCGGTGCTCGCGGTCGTGCCCCCGGTGGTCGTCGCCTTCGCCTTCCAGGGCTACCTGGTGCGGGGCATGCTGAGCGGCTCGTTGAAGGGATAGGAGGGTCGGCGTGGCCAGCGTCACCTTGCAGAACCTGACCAAGCGCTTCGCCGAGGTGGTCGCGGTGGACAGCCTCAGCCTCTCGATCGAGGACGGCGAGTTTCTGACCCTGCTGGGCCCCTCCGGCTGCGGCAAGAGCACCGCGCTCAACTGCATCGCCGGGCTCGAGCTGATATCGGGCGGCTCGATCCTGTTCGACGACGCCGACGTCAGCCGGCTGGAGCCGCATGAGCGCAATGTCGCCATGGTATTCCAGGACTACGCGCTCTATCCGCACATGACCGCGCGCCAGAACATGAGCTTCGGCCTCAAGCAGCAGAAGATCGAGGGTGCGAGGATTCGCCGTCAGGTGGTGACAGCGGCCGACATGCTCGACCTGGGCGACCTCCTCGAGCGGCGCCCGTCGGAGCTCAGCGGCGGCCAGCGCCAGCGGGTGGCGGTGGGCCGCGCCGTGGTGCGTAACCCCTCGGTGCTGTTGATGGACGAGCCGTTGTCGAACCTCGACGCCGCGCTCCGGGTGCACACGCGGACCGAGATCAAGCGGCTGCAGCGCGAGCTCAAGGCCACCACCATCTTCGTTACGCACGACCAGGAAGAGGCGATGGTGCTCTCCGACCGGGTGGCGGTCATGCGGCTCGGCGAGCTGCAGCAGATCGGCCCCCCGATGGAGGTCTACCGCGACCCCAGGAACCTCTTCGTCGCCTCCTTCATCGGCTCGCCGGCGATGAACTTCCTGGAGGCGGCTCTCGCCCGCGGCGACGGGCACATCCAATGCCGCATCGGCGAGCAGATCCTGGCCCTGCCACCGGACGCGATCGGCGGTGAGCTTCCCGACAAGGCGATCTTGGGCGTCCGTCCGACCGATCTCATGGTCGAGGCCGAGCGCGAGCTCTCGCTAAGGGGCGAGGTGTTCCTGGTCGAGCCGGTTGGCCCCGTGACCTACGTCGACTGCAACGTCGGCGGCATGGCCGTGACGGCGGTCTGCGACCCCGACAACGCGCCGGCGATCGGCGCCCAGGTCGGGCTCGGCTTCAGCGCCGGCCGGGTCTACCTGTTCGACCCGGAGAGCGAGCAGCGGCTTTAGGGCTTAGGAGAGATCTGGGCTAGTGCCCCGATCGAGAAGTTCGTACGCCTTGCCGAGAACCCCAATACGTCATGGCCGGCCCCCGGATCAAGTCCGGGGGTGACCCGGCCATCCACGTGTCGGCTCAGGACTCAACGGAACTGGCAGAGAGAGATGCCCGGATCAAGTCCGGGCATGACGAGAAGAATTGGAGAGTCGGGGAGACTGCACGGCCGACCCAAGATCATGCGAACTTCAGAAACAGGACACTAGCTGTCGGGAAGCGCGCCCACGCGGCGTGCGAGCAGGGAGACCCGGCGTGCCGCGGTGCGGCGATGCAGCACCGCCTTCTGCGCACCCCGCATGATCTCGGGCTGGGCCGCGCGCAGGGCTTCTTCCGCCTGGCGCTTGTCGCCGCTCGCGATGGCTTCCTCCACCCGGCGGATGAAGGTGCGAACGCGTGAGATCCGGTCGCGGTTGACCGCGACGCGGCGCTTGTTCTGCCGAACCCGCTTGCGGGCCTGGCGCGAATGGGCCATGAGGGAGGGCCTTTCCTGTGGTCGGGCGGCGTTATACCACGCGGGCCGTCCCGGTCAACGGAACTAGCGGTTGTTGAAGGCCGGCTCGCGCTTCTCGATGAAGGCGTCCATCCCCTCCTTCTGGTCCTCGGTCGCGAAGCTCGCGTAGAAGACCGCGCGTTCGTAGAGCACGCCTTCCGTGAGCGTGGTCTCGAAGGCGCGGTTCACGCTCGCCTTGGCGAGTGCGACCGTGGGCGCAGAGAAATGCGCGATCTGCTCGGCCACGGCGACCGCCTCGTCCACGACGTCGGCGACCGGCACAACCCGGCTCGCGAGCCCGCTGCGCTCGGCTTCCTCGGCATCCATCATGCGCCCGGTCAGAATCATCTCCATCGCCTTCGACTTGCCGACGGCGCGCGTGAGCCGCTGGGTGCCGCCGGCGCCGGGGATGGTGCCGAGCTTGATCTCCGGCTGGCCGAATCTCGCGTTGTCGGCGGCGATCACGATGTCGCACATCATCGCAAGCTCGCAGCCGCCGCCCAAAGCATAGCCCGCGACCGCCGCGATCACCGGCTTGCGGAAGGCGGTGATGCGGTTCCACGCGGCGATGAAGTCGCTGCCGTAGGCATCGACGAAGTTCAGCCTGCGCATCTCGGTAATGTCGGCGCCGGCCGCGAAGGCCTTCTCGTTGCCGGTGACGACGACGGCGCCGATCTCGTCCTCCGCCTCGAAGCTGTCGAGCACGGCGTTGAGCTCGCCGATCAGCGCGCCGTTCAGCGCGTTGAGCGCCTTGGGCCGGTTCAGCGTGATCAGGCCGACCCGGCCGCGCCGGTCGACGGTGATGTGTTCGTAGGCCATCGTGTTCTCCCTCAGGGGGCCGGGGCCCGCATTCTTGTCGGGCGGGCTGCTGCCGGACGGGCGCCGCGACGGGCGTCCGGCCGCCTCATTACTCACCGTTGGCGTTTTGCGCAATAGAATGTCGAGCGGTTGCTCTGCACGATGCGGCGCACTGCGGCCCCGCAATCGCAGCCGGGGCAGGGTTGGCCCGCCCGGTCGTAGACCGCGAAACGGTGCTGGAAGTAGCCGAGCTCGCCCGACGCCTGCACGTAGTCCCGGAGCGACGACCCGCCTGCCGCGATGGCCGCCTCCAGCACGTCCTTGATCGCGCCCGCGAGCCGGGCCGCGCGCCCGCCCTGCACCGAGCCCGCCAGGCGCCTCGGGCTCAAGCCCGCGTAGAAGAGCGCCTCGCACACGTAGATGTTGCCGAGGCCCGCGACCACGCGCTGGTCCAGCAACGCGGCCTTGATCGGCGTGTCCTTGCCCCTGAGACGCGCTGCCAGCGCCGGCCCGTCGAAATCCGCGCCAAGCGGCTCGGGCCCCATGGCGCTCAGCAGCACGTGCTCGTCGAGCCGCGCCGTCTCGGCGAGGTCCATCAGGCCGAAGCGCCGGTGGTCGACGTAGCTCAGCACCGCGCCGTCGTCGAAGTGAAGGACGACGTGCTCGTGCGCCGCACCGCTCGGCGCCGCGTCGACGCAGAGGCGCCCCGACATGCCGAGGTGGACGATCAGCACGCGGCCGCCGTCGAGGTGCACCAGCAGATACTTGCCGCGCCGCCCGAAGCTCTGAACTTCCCGGCCCGTCAACACCTGCCCCATGTCCGGTGGGAGCGGCCGGCGCAGGTCGCCGCGCCGCACCGTGACATGGCTGATGCGCCGGCCGGTGAGCTGCGCGGCGAGCCCGCGGCGCACGGTTTCGACCTCGGGCAATTCCGGCATCCTGCGGCCACGGTAGCGCGGGTTCCGCCGCTGGGCTATGGTCGCCGCCATGGCCTCCGCGCGCGGTGAGCACGACGCCACGGATGGCGCCGATTTCGGCTTCCGCCGGGTCGGCGAGGACGAGAAGCCGGGGCTCGTCCGCGACCTCTTCGACCGGGTCGCCGGCCGCTACGACCTCATGAACGACCTGATGAGCGGCGGCGTCCATCGCCTGTGGAAGCGCGAGATGGTGGCTTGGCTTGCGCCCCGCCCCGGCATGGCCGTGCTCGACGTGGCGGGCGGCACCGGCGACATCGCGCGGCGGGTGTGGGCCGCGATGGAGGGCGAGGGCCGCGTCATCGTCTGCGACGCGAGCGAGCGGATGGTGGACGAAGGTCGCGAGCGCACGTGGAACGCGGGGCTCGTCGGCGGTATCGAGTGGCTGGTGAGCGATGCCGAGGCGCTGCCGCTGCCACCGCGCTCGGTGGATGCCTACACGATCGCCTTCGGCATCCGCAACCTGACGCGGATCGAGCGGGCGCTGGAGGAGGCCGCGCGCGTGCTCCGCCCGGGCGGGCGCTTCCTCTGCCTTGAGTTCAGCTCGCGCCCCCCTGCCGGCGTGGACCGCCTCTATCACGCCTACTCCTTCGCCGTCATTCCGGTGCTCGGCGCCGCGGTGACGGGCCAACGCGACGCCTACGCCTATCTCGTGGAGAGCATCCGCCGCTTCCCGCCGCCCGAGAAACTCGCCGCCATGATGACCGATGCCGGCTTCGGCGGCGTGCGCGTGCGTTCGCTCTCCGCCGGCATCGCCACGCTCCATTCGGGCTGGCGCATCTAACCCGGAGCTCTCGCCATGCGCCGGGCGCTCAGAAACATCGGGCGGCTGCTGCGGATCGCCTGGACCCTGGGGCGCTGGGACGCGCTCTTCCTCCTGCGCGACTACGGCCTCGTGCCATCGGTCACCTTCTTGGCCGGCACGGCACCACGCAAGCGGGGTTTGGGCACGCCGGGGCAGCGGCTCGCCGGCGCGCTCCAGGTGCTGGGCCCGAGCTTCATCAAGTTCGGCCAGGCGCTCTCCACGCGACCGGACCTGGTGGGGGAGGAGATCGCCGCCGAACTTTCTGCTCTACAGGACCGCTTGCCGCCCTTCGAGGCCAAGGCCGCGCGCGCCATCGTGGAGTCCGAGTTCGGCGTGCCTCTGGAGAGCCTCTTCAAGGAGTTCACCGACGAGCCCGTGGCCGCGGCCTCCATCGCACAGGTGCACTTCGCGGTCACGGCGACGGGCGAGCCGGTGGCGGTCAAGATCCTCAGGCCCGGCGTGGAGCGCGCCTTCGAGCGCGACCTGGAGCTCTTCTACTGGCTCGCGGAGCTTGCCGAGCGGACGCTGCCCTCCTGGCGCCGGCTGCGGCCGGTCGAGGTCATCCGCACCTTCGCCCAGAGCGTGATGATCGAGATGGACCTCCGCTTCGAGGCCGCCGCGGCATCGGAGCTGCGCCAGAACTTCGCCGAGGACTCCGGCTTCCTGGTGCCGGCGGTCGACTGGCGGCGCACCAGCCGCCGCGTGCTCACGCTTGAGCGGGTCGAGGGCATCCCCATCGACGAGCGCGAGGCCCTGGTCGCGGCCGGCCACGACCCGCACGAGGTGCTGGGCAAGGCGGCCGAGGCCTTCTTCAACCAGGCGTTTCGGGACGGCTTCTTCCACGCCGACCTGCATCCCGGCAACCTGCTGGTGAACGCCGAGGGCAACGTCGTTGCCGTCGACTTCGGGATCATGGGGCGGCTCGACACCCAGACCCGGCGCTACCTCGCGGAGATGCTTTTGGGTTTCCTCATCGGGGACTACGAGCGCGTCGCCGAGGTGCACCTGGAGGCCGGCTACGTGCCGCGGCGGACCTCGAAGGCGGCGTTCGTGCAGGCGCTGCGGTCCATCGGCGAGCCGATCCTGGGCCGGCCGCTCAACGAGATTTCCATCGCCCAGCTGCTGGGCCAGCTGTTCCAGATCACCGAAGCCTTCGAGATGGAGACCCAGCCGCAGCTCCTGCTGCTGCAGAAGACGATGCTGATGGCCGAGGGGCTGACCCGCCGCCTTACCCCCGACCAGAACATGTGGGTCTTCACGCGGCCGCTGATCGAGGGCTGGGCGCGGGAGAACCTGGGCGTTCAGGCGCGCGTGCGCGACATGGCGGAGGAGGTTCTGGAAGCGGCGGGCCGGCTGCCGCGCCTGGCAGCGCGCGCCGAGCGGGTGCTGGACGGGCTGGAGGCGGGGGTCTCGCTCTCACCCGACACTCTGGAGGCGATGGGCGGACGCCGGCGCGGCGCCAGCACGCTTCCCATCCTGCTCGGCGTGATCGCCGCGCTGCTCGCAGGTCTCCTGGCCGTCCAGCTCCTGTAGAGCGTGTCCGTTTTTGGCGGACGCGCGACAGGCCGCGACTGCGGCCCGCCGCTCCTGTGGCGCCCGCCGGCCTTGACACGGACGGCCGAGCGCGGAGAGTGCGGGCCATGGACGCCGACGCGATCAGGCGCGAAACCGAGCTCGTGCGGGCCGACTGGGCCGGGCGCGGGCGCCATTGGGACCGGCGGGCCGACGAGATCGCCGAGCAGGCGGCCCGTATGAACGCGCCGCTGATCGAGGCGGCCGACATCGCGCCGGGCCAGCAGGTCTGTGACATCGCCACCGGTGCGGGTGAGCCCGCGCTCAGCGTCGCAGCCCTGGTGGGCGCGGAAGGCCGGGTCTTCGCCACCGACCTCTGCCCCGAGATGATGCTGGGCGCCCGCCGCCGGGCCGCGGCCCAGGGGCTCGGCAACATCACCTTCAGGACCGCCGACATGCTGGCGCTCCCCGATGCGGATTCGGCATTCGACCGGGTGATCTGCCGCTTCGGCCTGATGTTCTGCCCCGATCCAGCGCGGGCTGCCGCCGAAGCCAGGCGCGTGCTCAAGCCCGGCGGCCGTGTGGCTTATCTGGTCTGGGGGCCGCGCGCGGAGACGACCATGTTCGTCGTCTTCGTCGCTGCTGCCGAGGCCGTGCTGGGCCCCCTCGATACCCTGGACGACGTCGACCTCGCCCGGCCGTTCTCGCTCGGCGCCCCCGGCGCGCTCGGCCAGGCGCTCGCCGACGGCGGCCTGGCGCACGTGGAAGAGCGCGAGGTCCGCTTCGCGCCCCGCGTGCCCGCGCAGGCGCCGTTCTGGCAGGCCCAATTCGACATGACCTTCGGCCGTGCTCTGGACGGCGCCTCGGAGGCGACCCAGAGCACCCTGAAAGAGGCCGTGGCGGCGGGCTTCGAGCGCCTTCGAGACGGCGACGAAGTCCCGATGGACGTCCACGTGCGGATCGGCACAGGCGTGAAGCCGGCAGACTGAGCCTGCGCCGTGGCCGGCGTCGGAATACTTCACAAATACATGTTGTAGAACAGCGCGTTACGCGCGACTTGGTTCGCTCCGAGAAAATCGAGTTTCCGACTTATCCGCAGTGCGCGTGCTCGCTCTCCAGCCGCGCGATCTCGTCCTTGAGCCGGAGTTTCTGGCGTTTGAGCCCCTGAATTTCGAGATTGTCGCCGCGGCCCGCCAGCGCGTCGATTTCCGCATTGAGCGACTGATGTTCGGCGCGCAACGCCTCCAGGCGTTGCGCGATCGCGTCCCGATCGGTCATTCGTCCCCCTTCGTGCTGTCCAGGTCGGCGCGCGTCGGCGCCCTGACTCCAACGATATAGTGGCAGAAGGCCGGCGCGAAAAGGCGTCGCGGCGCTCAAATGGTCTCGAAGTAGCGCTCGTACTCCCAGGCGCTGACCTGACTCCTCTGCCAGGCGTGCCAGAGATCGAGCTCCGCCCGGCGCGACAGCGTGTAATGATCGATGAAGCGGTCGCCGAAGGCACGGCGCAGGAAGGCCGAGCCGTGGAAAATGTCGACCGCATCCTCCAGCGATACCGGCAGCTGCGTGTAGCTCTCGTCGAGCGCCGCGTTGCCGGTGCAAATCGGCGGCGGCACGAGGCCCCGCTCGATCCCGTCGAGCCCGGCGGCGAGCATGCCGCCGATGGTGAGATAGGCATTCGAATCGGCGCCGGGCAGCCGGTTCTCGAAGCGGGCGCCGTGCGGCACCGGCCGGGTGATCAGCCGCATCGCCGCGCTGCGGTTGTCGTCGCCCCAGGATGCGTTCTCGGGCACCCAGTGTTCCCAGCCGCGGCGGCGATAGGCGTTGACGGTGGGCATGCAGAGCGCGGTGAGCGCCGGCAGATGCTCGAGCTGGCCGGCGGCGTACTGCTTCGCGGTCTCGCTCGGGCCGGTGCCGTCCCAAAACACGTTCTCGCCGTCCCGCCAGAGGCTCTGGTGGACATGGGCGCCGCAGCCCGGCAGGGCTGCATCGAGCTTGGCCATGAAGGTCGCGATCATGCCGCGCTCGGCGCAGAGCTCCTTGAGGTAGGTCTTGGCGCGCAAGGCGGCGTCGGCGGCGGCGAGCGCAGGGGCGTGAGCCAGAGCAAACTCGATGGCGCCGTGGCCGAGCTCCGTGTGCATCGAGACCACCGGCGCGCCCACCTCCTCCATGCGCTGCATGAATGTCTCGAATATGGCGCGGAGCGCGGGCAGGCGCACCAGGCTGTAGGCGTTCCGCCCGCGCGAGACCGGCGTGAGCGTCGAAGGCGAGGGCGGCGAGGCGTCGTCGTCCGCGTAGTAGACGAAAAGCTCGTACTCGACCGCGAAGCGCGGCTCGAAGCCCATTTGGGCGGCCTTGTCGGCGGCACACCTGAGCATCGTGCGCGGGCATTCCGGCGTCATGGTGCCGTCGGCGTCGTGGATATCGAGCACGACCGCCACCGTGTCCGGCCGCCAGGGCAGGCGGCAGACGGTGGCGAGGTCCGGTTTCCCGTACACGTCGGCGAAGCCGTTCTCGTAGGACGAGAACGGCGAGAGATAGACATCGTCCGCAGTGGTCAGCCCGTAGATGATGTTCGACCAGCCGATCTCGGCCGAGAGCCCCTTGTCGAGCGCCAGAAACTTGCCGCGCAGCCCGCCGTCCAGGTCCGGCGTCTCGACCTGGACGAAGCGGACGCCTTCGGCGCGCATCCGCTCGCGCACCGCCGCCAATCCCTCATTCACCGCAGCACTCATTGCGTTGCCCCCGTGCCGGTTGCCGGCGGCTTCTCATAGCCCACGCTGGTATAGGCCTGCTCCGGCACCATCGTGGGGTCCTTGTAGACCGACCAGCGGCAGACGCCGCCCTGCCGCGCCTCGGGCCAGGTCGGCGGGTCGATCACCCGCGTCGGATAGCCAAAGCGGCGGATCGGCATGCGCTGGTTCAGCTGGCAGCAATGGACGCAGTAGACGCAGACGCCTTTCTTGCCCCAGGCCCAGTCGTGGGCCTCGTTGGTCACGGCGAAGCCGTAAGGGGGCTCCATGCGGGGTCCATTGGAGTCCTCGTCGCGATAGGTGCGCCCGCCGGAGCCGCAGGGGTCGAAGCTCAGCACCCAGCGGTCCGCCTCCTCGGCGATCTCGATGGCGCCCATGCGCCCCGGCCCGCTCAGATGGCCGCGCAGGGAGAGTGCCGCGATCAGGATCAGCCTATGCATCGAGCGGGGCCACGGGTGCGTGGCGGTGTCGTAGACGTCGTAGGTCTCGTACATCGGCGCCATCAGCTCATCCCAGAGCGGGCCGATGCGGCTCTCGCCCAGATGGTGGACCACGAGGTCGAGCATCCCGTAGACCAGATCGCAGCCCCGGTCGTGGGTCTCGAGCCAGAGCGTGCGGGCCCGCTCCAGGCTCGCGCGGGCCGCTGCCGCATCGCCGGCCGCGCAGGCCGCCTCGACCTCGTCGATTGCGGCGGTGTAGGCGGCCCAGCCCGCGTGGATGTCGAAGGGCTCGCCCGCCTCTCCGGCCAGCAGCGCGGCCAACCGGGCTTCGCCCGCCGCGATCTCGGCATCGTCCACGCCTTCGGCGCCGAGCGTCTCTCTGATCCGGTCGGTCCAGAGGGCGTAGAGCTCGTAACCCTCGCGTGCCTCTTCGACCGTATGGCGGGCGAGCGCCGCGGCATCCGCGTGGCGCCCGTCGTCGAGCGCCGCGGCTGCCAGCGTGTACGAAGACGCGGCGTGATCCGCCCAGCCGCCGGTGCGCACCGGGTGCCCGACGATGGGATCGTCAACAAGTGGCCCCGCAGCGCCTCGGATCGCCTCCCCAGCCACGCTCTGTCCTAGCCGTACTGCAGTCCACTGCTCCGCGGCGCCGCGGGGCTGCTGCAGGGTAGAAAATCGCGCGCCATCGGTAAAGGAGGCGCCTGCCACGGCTCAGCCCTCGGGCCGCTCCACCGTCAGCACCTGCTTGCCGACCACGCTGCGGCTCTGGAATCCCGCCAGAGCCGCAGGCGCGTCCGCGAGCGGCAGGTGGCGGGAGACGCGGGGCTTCAGCGCGCCTTCCTCGTACCAGCGGAAGAGATCGTCGAAATAGGCGCGGTTCGCGGCGCGGTCGCGCTGGGCGAAGGCGCCCCAGGCGACGCCCACCACGCTGATCTCCTTGAGCAGAACGATGTTGGTCTTGGCCTCTGCGATGCGACCGGAGGCGAAGCCGATGACCAGCAACCTGCCGTTCCAGGCGATGCAGCGCATGGACGCATCGAAGATATCGCCGCCCACCGGGTCGTAGATCACGTCGGCGCCGCGCCCGTCGGTCAGCGCCTTGACCCGCTCGCGCAGATCCTCGCTGCGATAGTTGACCACGTGATCGGCGCCGTGCGCTTGCGCGAGCCCGAGTTTCTCGTCGCTGCTGGCGGCCGCGATCACCGTGGCGCCCAGGCGCTTGCCGATCTCCACGGCCGAGAGCCCGACACCGCCCGAGGCGCCCTGCACCAGCAGCGTCTCGCCCCGGACCAAGGCCGCGCGCCCGACGAGCGCGTGGTAGCCGGTGCCGTAGACCACGGGGAAGGCCGCCGCGGCATCGAACGGCATGGCGTCGGGAATCGGGATGACGCACTCCGCAGGCGCCACCACCACCTCGGCCATGGCGCCGTAGGACAGGTAGGCGAGCACCCGGGAGCCGGGCGCAGGCGTGCCCACCCCCGGTCCGCACTCGGTCACGATCCCCGCGCATTCCATGCCGGGACTGAAGGGGAAGGGCGGCCTGACCTGATACTTGCCCTCGATCAGCAGGAGATCGGGAAAGTTCACACCGACCGCATGCACGGCGATGCGGACGCTGCCGGGTGCGAGCGCAGGCGCCTCCACGTCTTCGAACGCAAGAGTCTCGGGCGGGCCGAATGCCTTGCAGACAACCGCTTTCATGGCGTCGGGTCTCGTAAGGGGCGAGAGAGTGGCGGGCGAGGGGCGCGCTTTAGTCCAGAACCGTCCCGTCGCGGGCGAGCGGGGGCGCCACGGAGCCGCCGTCGAATTCAACCGTGGCGATCAGCTCGACAGAATGGTTGACGGCGAGCCCGCGGCAGCCGATGGCGGCGCGCGTCGGCATCAGACGCCGGCCGTAAAGCTCGACCAGCAGGTCGACGGCGCCGTTGATGACTCGCGGCTGATCGACGAAATCCGGCCCGGAATTCACGTAGCCGGTCAGATGCAGCATCCGGTGCATGCGGTCGAGGTCGCCCAGCGCATACTTGATCAGGCCGAGATAGCAGAGCATGCAATGGCGCGCCGCCTCGTAGCCCTCCTCGATGGTGCGGTCCTCGCCCAGGATCCCGGGGAGATAGGGCTTGCCGTCCTTCATGGGCGTGCAGCCCGAGAGGTAGAGCACGCGCCCGAGCGCGTGGTGCGAGACGTATTTCGCGGCCGCGGGGTTGACGCCGTAGCTGTCTTCAAGCCGGGGGAGTGTCAGGCCCGCGGCCTCGATCTTCTGCTCGATGGTCATGGGCCGAGCATGGTGCGCGGGGCGGACCAAGTCAACGACGGGGCCGGTGACTGGGCTATACTCGCGCGATGGGCAAGCCCGAGGGCATGAGCGATGACGACGATCCGGCCACGCTCGCCCGCCGCTTCCTCGACCTCTGGCAGGAGGAGATCGCCGGGACCGGCCGTGGCGAGGGCCCGGGCGCGCTCACGCTCCGCCTCGCCTCCCTGCACCTCGCCCAGCTCGCGGGCGGCGGGGAGAGCGGCGGCCTGAATGCCGGCCCCTATGCCGGTGCCGCCGCGGCTCGGGCCGAGGCCGCTGCCACTCCATCTGGGGATGGCGCTCAGCGGCTGGCTGAGCTCTCTCGCCGCCTTGCCGCTCTCGAGGAGCGGATCGCTGAACTGGCGGCACGCGGACCGGGCGGAGGCGACGGCCCTCCAGGAGGCGCAGGCAAGGGCCGATTCTGAGGCGCTGGCCCACGCGCTGGGCGCCGAGACGGCAGGCCGCATCGGCCGCTTTCTCGACGGCATTGAAGGCTACCGCGCACACCCCTACCGGCGCCGCCTGCAAGACCCCCCGGTGCTCTGGCAGGCCGGGACGACGCGGGTGTTGACCTTCGGTGGGGACGCGGCCGGTGCGCCGGTGCTGCTCGTGCCCTCGCTCATCAACCGCGCCTACATCCTGGATCTCACGGCGAGCCGCAGCTTCGCCCGCTACCTGCGGCAGCGGGGCCTGCGCCCCTACCTGCTCGACTGGGGCGCGCCCGGCGCGGACGAACGCGAATTCGGGCTCGACGACTACATTCTTGGCCGGCTCGCGCCTGCGCTGGAGGCGGTGAAACGCGACGCGGGCCGGCCGGTCGTGCTCGCCGGCTATTGCATGGGCGGCACGATGGTGCTGCCGCTCGCCGCCCGTAAGGACGTGGCCGCGCTGGTGCTGCTGGCGGCACCCTGGGATTTCTGGGCCGACGGCCGCCACCAGGCGCGGCTGATCGAGGCTCATCTGCCGGGGCTCACTGCCCTGATCGACGGTCTGGGGCAGCTGCCGCCCGATGCGCTTCAAGCCATGTTCGCCGCGCTCGACCCGCTGCTGGCTGCGCGCAAGTTCAGTGCCTTTGCCGCGCTTCCGCCCGCCTCGGCCGCGGCGCGCGACTTCGTGGCTCTGGAGGACTGGCTCAACGACGCCGTGCCGCTCACCGGCCCGGTCGCCCGGGCCTGTCTCGAGGACTGGTACGGGGCGAATTCGCCCGCACGAGGAAATTGGCGTGTGGGCAGCGAGCCCGTGCGGCCCCAGCGTGTCACTTGTCCTGCGCTCAATGTCGTGCCGGCGCGCGACCGCATCGTCCCGCCGGCTTCGGCAGAGGCGCTGGGCGAGGCGCTCCCCGATTTGGAGACCTGGCGCCCGCCGCTGGGCCACATCGGGATGATGGCGAGCCCCCGCGCCAAGCGCCTGCTCTGGCGCAAGCTCGCGGACTGGATCGCCACTCACGCCAACGCTTGAAAATGCAATGCCGCGGGCGCATATGAGGCGCGCGCGCCGCCGAGGAGTCGGTCCCCGGCGGCGCGGATCATTGCCGGGAGAGAGACGATGAGTCGGGTCGCACTGGTGACGGGTGGAACGCGCGGGATCGGCGGCGCCATTTCGCTCGCGCTGAAGAACAACGGCTGCCAGGTGGCCGCAAACTACAACGCCAACGACGAGGCGGCCGAGCGCTTCCGCGAGGTCACCGGTATCGACGTCTACAAGTGGGACGTGAGCGACTTCGCGGCCTGCGAGGCGGGCATCGCCCGGATCGAGCAGGAGCTCGGCCCTATCGACATCCTGGTGAACAACGCCGGCATCACGCGCGACGGCACGCTCCAGAAGATGACGCCGGACAGATGGCAGGCGGTGCTCGACACCAATCTCGGCTCCTGCTTCAACCTCTGCCACGCCACCTTTCCCGGCATGCGGGCGCGCAAGTTCGGCCGCATCGTCAACATCGGGTCGATCAACGGACAGGCCGGCCAGTACGGTCAGGTCAACTACGCCGCCGCGAAGTCCGGAATCCACGGCTTCACCAAGGCGCTGGCGCAGGAAGGCGCGCGCCACGGCATCACCGTGAACGCAGTGGCACCGGGGTACGTCGATACCGAGATGGTCCGGGCGGTGCCCGAGGCGGTGCTGGAGAAGATCGTCGCCAGCATCCCCGTGGGCCGGCTCGGCCGTGCCGAGGACATTGCGCGCGCGGTACTCTTCCTCACCGCAAACGACGCTGATTTCATCACCGGGTCCACCATCTCGGTGAACGGCGGCCACCACATGTATTGACGGGTGGTCGGTCTAACCAGGCCGCCTCAACGCCCCAGAGGCCGACAGCGTTGACCGGATGAGCGGCATCGCGCAGGGTATGGCAAGCAAGCGACTGACGTTTCGGGATTTCGTAGATTGACCGAGGAAGCTCTGCAGACGAGGAGATTTGACGGAGGCGCCGTCTCTCCAGCTTCCCGCGCCGAATCCAAGCCCTCTTCGAATTCCGGGCATATCCGAATCGACGATCTCGACAAGGAGCCATTCGCGAACATCTCGAAGTCCCTACTACTGAGTGGAGACGCACGAGAGGCGCTCACACTCTTGCCCGACGAATCAATTCAAACCGTGCTTACTTCGCCCCCCTATTGGTCTCTGCGAGATTACCAGGTCGAGGACCAGATCGGTCGGAACGACAGCCTCGGTTCGTACATCGAGAGTATCGTGAGCACGTTCGAAGAAGTTAGGCGCGTTCTGCGAGCAGACGGGACGGTGTGGTTGAATGTGGGCGACTCCTACACATCAGGTAACCGAAAATACCGGGCTCCGGACCGAAAGAATCGCGCTCGCGCCATGCCGGTGCGGCCTCCGACGCCGGATGGACTGAAGCCCAAGGACCTAATCGGCGTTCCATGGAGGCTGGCTTTCGCGCTTCAGGATATGGGGTGGTGGGTTCGTAGCGAGATAATCTGGCACAAGCCGAATGCGCATCCGGAATCGGTTCGGGATCGCCCGACAAAGGCACATGAGACCGTGTTTCTTTTGTCGAAGGAGAAGGACTACTACTACGACACTAGGGCGGTTCGCGGTCCTCGAGGCCGTCGCCTTAGGACCGTCTGGGAGTTGCCGACTGAACCGATAAAGCGTGAGAGCGGTTGGCGTGACGATCATCCCGCAATGATGCCCCTCTCGCTTGCGCGACAGTGTGTGACGCTCACCACCCAAGACAATAGCGTCGTTCTCGATCCTTATGCGGGCTCGGGGACGACGCTCATAGCGGCACGTGACTTGGGGCGCCTGTGGGTTGGCGTCGAAATCAAACCGTCATTCGTGGACTTGATCGAGTGTCGGATAGCTGGCCCGTGACGCTCGACGAACTCAAGGCAACACTCGACACGTTTTCTCCGGTCAAGATCGAGTTCGTAGCGCGCGTCATGGAGTCCCTCGCCAATCCGCCGAACTCAACAATCAAACAGCGTGGGACTTGGCTGACGAGTTCTCCAGAATGGATCGAGTACTTCGGTCTTGCCCTGTCGGTTCACCATGGCGCCACCACCGAGCCTCTGGGTCTAACTGCTTTCGAAGCTGTGTTCAGGAACGCCTGCGATCATCTTGGTTGGCCCACCGACCCGCCCGGATCGAGGACTCGTAGGTTCGTCGACCTGACCGTCCGACCGACCGGAAGGCCGGAAAGGCGACTGTCACTCAAGTCGACCGCTGCACAACGATTGTCGAGCAGGTCTCTGCACATCTCGAAGCTGACGGAAGCCGCTTGGGTGCAGGATGCCCGGACAGCCAGAGATCGCAAGAGTCGGACGCAGGCGCTGTTTCGGCAATACCAGTCGGCGGTGACTCACATCGTCATGTTGCGGGCATTCCGTGAGTCACAAGACGAGGTGCCCAGCCGCTATCAACTCGTCGAAATACCGGCAACAATCTTCGATTCTGTCCAGAGTGCCCCTCTGAGTGTTTTTGGGCGGGATGCGCCGCTAATCGAGTGTGAGGTCGGGGGCAACATAGTCGCTTTCGTTGCCATCGACAGGTCCGATGCAAAGATCACCGTCAGACAGGTCCAACTTTCCGCCTGCACCGTTCATGCCGAATGGAGTCGAGGGTGACGGAGTGACAGGAGGCAAAGCGTGGGACGGCTAGCACTCATCACCGGGGGCACGCGCGGCATCGGCGCCGGCATCGCGCGCGCCTTGCACGAGGCCGGCCACCCGGTGGTGGTCAACTACCATGCCGACGAGGCCTGCGCGGCCGAATTCACGGCGGACTCCGGAATCCCGGCAATCAAGTGGGACGTGAGCGACGGCGACGCCTGCCGCGCCGGAGTCGCGGCCATCGAGGCCGAGCACGGCCCGGTCGAGATCCTGGTCAACAACGCGGGCACGGTCTCCGACAACAAGTTCGAGAACATGACCGACGACCAGTGGCAGCGCGTGGTCCGGGTCAACCTCGACTCCGTCTATTACATGTCGAAGGCGGTCTATCCCGGCATGATGGAGCGGGGCTGGGGGCGCATCATCCAGATCGGCTCGATGAACGGCCAGGCCGGCCAGCTCAACCAGGTCAACTACGTCGCCGCCAAGGCGGGCATGCACGGCTTCACCAAGGCGCTGGCGCAGGAAGGCGCGAAGCACGGCATCACGGTCAACACCGTGGCGCCCGGCTACGTCGACACCTACCTCATGCGCAACATGCCGGAGCGGATCGCGCAGAAGATCATCGACAAGTCCCCGATCCGCCGCATGGGTTACGAGGAGGAGGTGGCCCATGCCGTGCTCTTCCTCGTGGACGACAAGGCGGCCTGGACCACCGGCTCCACCATCACCATGAACGGCGGCACCCACATGTATTAGGTGGGGTCGCAGGCCGGAGCATCAGAGCCTGCTACCATAGCCGGCCCATGCACCAGGACGTTGTCGATCTCAACGCCTTCTATCTGACCCGCCTCGGCCGGGTCACGCGCCGGATCCTGGGCCAGCAGACCCGCCGCGTGTGGCCGAGCGTGCGCGATGAGGTGGTATTGGGACTCGGCTACCCGGTGCCCTTCCTCGGGCTCTTTCGCGAGGAGGCGGACCGCGTGTTTGCGGTCATGCCGGCGGGCCAGGGGGTGATGGCCTGGCCCGAGAGCGGCGGGCGGCAGGTCGTGCTGGCCGAGGACGGCGTCCTGCCGCTGCCCGACGGCTGCATCGACCGCATCCTCATCGTCCACGGGCTGGAGTTCAGCGAGCAGCGCCGGCCGATGCTGGAGGAGGTGTGGCGGGTGATGCGGCCCGACGGGCGCATCCTGGTGCTGGTGCCGAACCGCCACGGCCTCTGGGCCCGTGCCGAGGCCACGCCCTTCGGCCACGGCTCGCCCTTCAGCGCCTCCCAGCTGGGCCGGCTGCTGCGCGAGCACCGCTTCGCCCCGGTCGCCTCGGGCGCGATGCTCTTCTTGCCCCCCACGGGCTGGCGCGGGGTGCTGCGGACCGCCGCCATCTGGCAGCGGGTGGGGCGCCATCTCGGGCGTCCCTTCGGCGGCATCGTCTATGTCGAGGCCGGCAAGACCGTGTTCGAGGCCGTACCCGTCACGGCGCGGCGTCGGCGCCGGGCCATCATGCCGCTGCCTCAGCCGGTGCCGGCGGGCGCGCGAACCGCCGCAGAGGGCGGGTCAGAGCGAGTCCGCTCTTGACGGACTCGCCACAGGCCGCGACTGCGGCCCGCCGCTTATGCGGCGCGCCCGCATCGTGCGCTCCGCGCGCGTCCCGCGCGACGGCGCCGGCCGTCGCGCCGGGAGGCGCGCGGAAGCAGGGCGAGGCCGGCTGCCGTGAGCGACAAAACGAACTACCGGCGCTCGGCGGAGAGTAGGAACACCGCCTGCTCGCCGAACAGGTTGGCGAAGCGGCCGGTGCCGCTGAAGCGGCGCACCCGGCCGCGTGAATCCACCTGGGTGCGGCGCTCGATGTCGATGTCGAGCTCGCGGCAGAGCATCACGAAATCCTTGATCGTGCACGGGCGGATCACCGGGGTTTCGTACCAGAGCTCGCCCAAGCCCACGCGCGCCGGCATCCGGCCCTTCGTCAGCAGGTGCAGCCGGTTGCGCCAGTGGCCGAAGTTGGGGATCGAGACGATCGCACTCCTGCCGATCCTGAGCAGCTCCAGCAGCACGCCCTTGGGGTCGCGGATCGCGGGCAGGGTCTGGCTCAGCACCACGTAGTCGAAGGCGGCATCCGGGTAGTCGGCGAGGTCGGTCTCCGCATCGCCCTGGATGACCGAGAGCCCGCGCCTCACCGAGGCGTTGACTCCCTCCTGGCTGATCTCGATGCCACGTCCGTCGACGCTCTTCTCGCGCGCGAGCAGCTCCAGCAGCGCGCCGTCGCCGCAGCCGATGTCGAGCAGCCTGGAGCCCGGCTCCACCAGCTCGGCGATCAGGCGATGGTCGGGGCGGGCACTCTGGCGCATGGTCTGCCGCTGCGGGCCTGCATTCATGGGCGAGGTCTCAGGGGCTGCCGAACCCACGCTTGGCGGCGGCGCCGCTCAGGAACCCGCGCAGGGTCTCGAACATGTCCGGCTCGTCGAGCAGGAAGGCGTCGTGCCCCTTGTCGCTCACCACCTCGACGAAGCTCACGTTGGCGGCGACGGCGGCGAGCGCGCGCACGATGGCGCGGTTCTCGGACGTGGGATAGAGCCAGTCGCTGGTGAACGAGATCACGCAGAATCGCGTATCGACCCCGCGAAACGCATTCGCGAGCACGCCGTCATAGTCGGCCGCGAGATCGAAGTAGTCGATCGCCCGGGTGATGTAGAGGTAGGAGTTCGCGTCGAAGCGCTCGACGAACGCCTGCCCCTGGTGCCGCAGGTAGCTCTCGACCTGGAAGTCTGCGTCGAAGCCGTAGGTGACGTTGGACCTGTCCTGCAGCGCGCGGCCGAACTTACGTTGCAGCGCCGATTCCGAGAGGTAGGTGATGTGCGCGGCCATGCGCGCGACCGCGAGACCGCCGACCGGATTGGCGCCTTGCTCCTGATAGCGCCCCTCGCGCCAGTCGGGGTCGGCCATGATCGCCTGGCGCCCGACCTCGTTGAGGGCGATGTTCTGGGCCGAGTGCTTGGCTGCACAGGCAACGGGGACGGCGGTGTAGCAGCGCTCCGGATAGCTCGCCACCCATTGCAGCGCCTGCATGCCGCCCATAGAGCCGCCGGAGACGCAGAAGAGCTGATCGATGCCGAGATGGTCGAGCAGCATGGCCTGGGCCCTGACCATGTCGCGGATGGTGATGACCGGGAAGTCGAGGCCCCAGGGGCGCCCTGTCGCCGGGTTGATCTCCTTCGGCCCGCTGGTGCCCATGCAGCCGCCGAGCGTGTTGCTGCAGATCACGAAGTAGCGGTCGGTATCGAAGGTCTTGCCCGGCCCCACCATCAGCTCCCACCAGCCGGGCCGGCCGGTGAGCGGATGGGGGCCCACGACGAACTGGTCTCCGGTGAGCGCGTGGCAGAGGAGCACCGCGTTGGAGCGCTCGGCGTTGAGCGTGCCGTAGGTCTGATAGGCGAGCGTGAAGGGCCCGAGCGAGACGCCGCAGTCGAGCTCGAGCGGCGTCTCCCGGCCGAGCTCGACGCTCAGGCCGGTCTGTGCATGCTCCGCCGCGGCTTGGCTCTTGGGCATTGCGGTCATCGTTCACCGGGCTCCCGACGGCCGCGCCCGTTCGCCGGGTCGCCGGCCGCAAGTGTCGCCGAAAGGGGGACAGACAGTTGCGATTTGAACCCGAAAGTCAATGTTCTCTTTGATTTTACCACGGTCTTGGACTAGGACTCGCCACCCCCTTTAGCCGTGTCAGCCATGCCATGAACAGGCCTTCGCCGGAGGATTCTCCGCTCGCCGCAATGCGCGACGAGATCGACGCGATCGACGACGCGATCCACGATCTCCTGCTTCGCCGGATGGCGCTTGCCAACCGCATCAGCGAGACCAAGCGCGCCCGCGGTGCCACCGGCGCGCTGCTGCGGCCGTCGCGCGAGGCCGCGATCCTGAGAAGGCTGCAGGAGCGGCACGAAGGGCCGTTTCCGTTCCCCGTCATCGTGCGGATCTGGTCCGAGATCATGTCGGCGACGCTCTTCGCCGAGGGCGGCTTCGCGGTCTCGGTGTTCACGGTCGACGAGCCCACCGAGGAGAACCGCTTTGCCGACCTGGCGCGGGTCCATTTCGGCGCCGAGACGCCTCTGCTCGCCGCCCGGACGGAGAGCGGCGTGCTGCGCGGCGTGCGCGACGGCAAGGCGTCCATCGGCGTGCTCCCGGTCCCTGCGGATGCGATGAGCGGCGGCGTCGCGGTGAGCGCCGAGCCCTGGTGGCTGACGCTGGCCGTCAGCGACGAGGAGCGGCCGATGATCGTCTCCCGCCTGCCCTGGCTCGCAGGCGCGCGGGACGCCGCCGGCAAGACCAACGCACTCGTGGTGGCCATGACCCATCCGGCGCCGTCTGGCGACGACGTCTCCTACCTCGCGGTGGAATCGTCCGACACGATCAGCCGCGACCGCATTCGCTCGGCGCTTGCCGTGGCCGGCATCGCGGTGACCGGCTCCGTGGCCTGGCACGGCGATGGCGGCACGCCGGGCCGCTGGCAGCTGATCGAGGTCGATGGCTTCGTCGCCGAGGGAGACGGGCGCCTGCAAAGCTTCGCCGAGCGGCTGGGCGACGATGTCGGGCGGATCGCGGTGCTGGGCAGCTACCCGAGGCCGCCTGCACCTGTGCGCGTCGGCTGACGAGCGGGGGTCCTGCGATGCCGGTCCAGCCTGTCCCCCGCCCCGGGATCATGGAGATCTCGCCCTACGTGGGCGGGCGGTCGAGCGCGGCCGGGCACGCCAACACCATCAAGCTCTCCTCCAACGAATCGGCGCTGGGAGCGAGCTCCAAGGCGCAGGCCGCCTATCGCGAGCTTGCCGGGGCGCTCCACCGCTATCCCGACGGCGGCGCGACGGAGCTGCGCACGGCGCTCGGTGCGCTCCACGGCATCGACTGCGACCGGATCGTCTGCGGCAACGGCTCGGACGAGCTGCTCCAGCTGCTGGCCCATGCCTATGCCGGCCCCGGCGACGAGGTCATCTATTCCCGCCACGGCTTCCTGGTCTATGCGCTGGCGACGCTCGCCGTCGGCGCCACGCCCGTCGTCGCGCCAGAGACCGGCTACACCGTCGATGTGGACGCGATCCTGAGCCGGGTGACCGAGCGGACGCGGATCGTCTACCTCGCCAATCCCAACAACCCGACCGGGACCTACATTCCAAGGGGCGAGCTCCGCCGGCTCTGGGGCGGCCTGCCGGAGCATGTCGTGCTGGTGGTCGATTCGGCCTACGCGGAGTTCGTGAATGCCGACGACTACGATTCCGGCCTGGAGCTCGCCGGCATGGCGCCCAATGTGGCGATGACCCGCACGTTCTCGAAGGCCTACGGGCTCGCCGCGCTGCGCCTCGGCTGGGCCTACGCGGCGCCCGCCATCATCGACGTGCTCCACCGCATCCGGGGCCCCTTCAACGCCAATGCCGCGGCGCTCGCAGCAGCGCTCGCCGCGTTGGAGGATCAGGATCACGTCGTGCGCACCAGGCGGCACAACGATACATGCCTCGATGCGCTTGCCGCGCGGCTCGGTGCCACCGGACTCCACGTCGTGCCCAGCGTCTGCAACTTCCTGCTGGTGCGCTTCGCGCACGAGCCGGGGCGGGACGCCGCGGCGGCCGATCGCTTCCTCACCGAACGCGGGATCGTTGCGCGGCGGATGGAGCCCTACCACCTCGCCGACTGCCTCAGGATCACGGTCGGGCTGGAGGCGGAGAACGAGGCCGTGGCCCAGGCGCTGGAGGCCTTCGTGGCAGCGCCTGCGGCGGCCGCAGACGCGGGCCGCGACAGGTGAGCGAACCTTTCTCCCGCGTCGCACTGATCGGGCTCGGCCTGGTCAACTCTTCGCTTGCCTGGGTCCTGCGGCAAAAGGCGCCTTCGACCGAGATCGTGGGCTGCGCCCGCAGCCAGGCGACCATCGACAAGGCGACGGAGCTCGGCTTCGTCGACCGGGTGACGCTCGATGCGGCCGAAGCGGTCGAAGAATGCGACCTGGTGGTGCTGGGCACGCCGGTCGGCACGTTCGCGCCGCTTGGAGCGAAGATCGGGCCGCACCTCGCCGAGGGGGCGATCCTGACGGATGTCGGCTCGGTCAAGAGCGCCGTGTTTGCGGCGGTCGGGACGCACGTGCCTGCGGGTGTCCACCTGATCCCCGGCCATCCGGTCGCCGGCACCGAGAACTCCGGGCCGGAGGCCGGTTTCGCCGAGATGTTCGAGGGTCGCTGGTGCATCCTGACCCCGCCGCCGGACGCCGACCCCGCGGCGGTCGAGCGCATCGCCGCGCTCTGGCGCACGGCCGGGATGACGGTGGAGCTGATGGACGCCGCGCACCACGACATGGTGCTCGCCATCACCTCGCACCTGCCGCACCTGATCGCCTACAACATCGTGGGCACGGTCACCGACCTCGAGGAGGAGACCAGGCAGGAGGTGTTCAAGTACGCGGCCGCCGGCTTTCGCGACTTCACGCGCATCGCAGCGTCGGACCCGATCATGTGGCGTGACATCTTCCTCAACAACCGTGAGGCGGTCCTGGAGATGCTGGGCCGCTTTAACGAGGACCTGACCGCGCTCCAGCGCGCCATTCGGCGCGGCGACGGCGCCTACCTGGAGGCGCTCTTCACCCGCACCCGCGCGATCCGGCGCGGCGTCATCGACGCCAGGCAGGCCTGACCGGGTTGCAGGGTGCCCGATGCTCCCCGGTAGGGGATGCCCTGTTACGTTCCACGCTATGCGGTCAGATGCGCCCGGCTCGAAGGCTTGCCAGCGATTCGAGACGCCCCACCCACCAGTCGAACCGTGGGCACTCGTCGCGGATGGCTACCAGCCCCATGTCCTCAGCCAGCAGAGGACCATCCACACGCTTGTTGTATGTGTGGATCACACGCTCGATGCGTCGGCTGGGCGCTGTTTCGTATTGATCGTTGATGTCCTCCGGCGTCGGAAACTGCGCGCGAATGTTCCTCAATACCGCGACCGCTTCGGCATGGCTGCCAGCCAACCTCTCAAAAGCGTTCACGTCTGAAAACAGTAGGCCCTCGAACTCGTATCTCTGGACGTAGGGAAGGACCCTCCTCTCGTCCCATGGGCGATCGACTCTTCGGGCAACGGTGTCGAGGACGGATTCTTCCAGCCCGTCGGCGTCTCTTTCGTCTCTGCCTCGGAACCCATAGAGATCCACCAGTGACGTGACGGCATCGAAGGAGTGATACAGCGTCGCCATGTCCGCTGAGAGTCTTTCGACGGTGACGTTGCCGCCCCTACCTCCACGGCCAAATCCGAGCAGAATCGGATCGGGTTCGACCCCACTGGCCCTTAGATGGGGCGCTAGAATCCTCTTGACGAATTCCTCTTCCGTTTGGCCCTCCACCGAAACGGCCAGACGGATCACGGACGGCCTCCGATGAGATTTTTCAGCCAAAGATCACCAGGGGCATACCCTTCATCGAGCCACGCGCGATACGACTCCGAGTCCAGTTGGTTAAACGTTGTCGCCCCATCCACCAGGTCCAGCACGACGATCTGATCGAGTTCGACCGCATCGACAAGCAGTGGCGACTGTGTGGCGACGATGACCTGCCGCTCTTTGGCGAGGTTCTGAATCATGGCGCCAACAAGGGATATTGCTGCTGGATGCAGGCCGAGTTCTGGCTCGTCCAGGAGCACCACGCTTGGCAACATCTCGAATGGGAGGTTCAACAATGTAACCAGAGCGAAAAACCTCAGCGAACCGTCGGAAGTCAGATGGGCACCAAAAGTCCTGTCGGTGCCCTTTGCTTTCCACCTGAGTGCGACCTTGTCGTAGCTCTCTTCCAGGATGAACCGATCAAAAACAGGGAGGACGCGTGCGATGTGGCGACAAATGAGGTCAAATCGGGAGAAGTCAATCCTTTCCAAGCGAAGAAGAACCGCCGCCAGATTACCACCGTGAGAGCGCAGCCTGTAATTGTCGCTCGCATCCCAAGACGTCTTAATGGCGGAACGGTCCGAAGTGTCGTGGAACTGGTACACGGCGCAGTCTCGCAATAGATTCAGGATTACCCGCGCCGTTGTAGCGTTCACGCTCGCGTCATGCCCGCGTTGCGCTGTTTCGACTATCTGTGCTTCACCGTGGCCGCTTCCGAGGTGCTGCCACCGTGCATTCGTCAGCCAACCGGCGCGGCTGAAACGGAAAGCCTCTTCGGTGAATATGAATCGGTCAGGATGAGCGTGGGTGAGGATGAAGCGGTACTCGTTTCGACCTTGGTCGGTCCGCATCGCTATTTCAGCCTCGATACGCGGGGTCGAATTACTGCCTTGGAACAGTTGATCGTCCGCGCGGCCCTGCCGTTCGATGAATTCGGCGAGTCGATGGGATAGCAGCATCCAACTCAGCATTTCGAAGAAGCGAATAAGGTTGGACTTGCCTGAGCCGTTGGCGCCTATCAGCACCGTCAAGCCGCTGAGGTCGGACAGGTAGACATCTGCTAGAGACCTGAAACCGGCGATGCGAACCGACTCGATCTTGGGTTGCTGGGTCATTGCGCGCGTCTCTTCTCCGGCGGCGGCATCAAGGCGCACTTTGCCGGAAGCTGATCATCGAGGATAGGCGGGGTTTCTCGTAAGACGGCCAGTTCGTATTGTGCAGCGGCCCTTCTGCGTCGCAGCGCCTACGTTTAGTCTAGGCCCAGCACGTCTGCCATCGTGTAGAGGCCTGGACCGCGCCCTTGCGCCCAGCGGGCGGCCTGGACCGCGCCGCGGGCGTAGGTCTGGCGGTTGGACGAGCGGACCGCGAGCTCCAGCCGCTCGCCGTCGGCCGCGAAGATCACGCTGTGCTCGCCGATGACGTCGCCGCCGCGCAGCGCGGCGAAGCCGATCTCGCCCCGCGGCCTGGCCCCGGTCACACCATCCCGGCCACGCGCTGCGACTTGGTCGAACGCGACCCCCCGCGCACGCGCCGCCGCCCGGCCGAGGCCGAGCGCCGTGCCCGACGGCGCGTCGATCTTGTGCCGGTGGTGCATCTCGACGATCTCGACGTCGTAATCGTCGTCCAGCAGGCCGGCGACCTGCTCGGTGAGCCTGAACAGCAGGTTGACGGCGAGGCTCATGTTGGGTGCCTGAACCACCGCCACATGGGCCGCCGCTGCTTCCAGCGCGGACTGCTCATCGGCGCCGAGGCCCGTGGTGCCGACCACCAGCATCGTCCCCTCCGCCGCCGCGAGCTCGGCGTGGCCGGCGGCGGCGCCGGGCAGGGTGAAGTCGAGCACCGCGTCGGCGGCACGGAACATCGCCTGCGGATCGTCGCTCACCGCGACGCCGAGCGGCTCGATCCCGGCGAGCGCGCCGCAATCCCGCCCGAGCGCAGGATGCTCCGGCACCTCGGTCGCGGCCGCGACGGTAAAGCCGTCGGTCGCCGTCACCTGGCGGGTCAGCGCCTGACCCATGCGGCCCGCGGCACCAGGGATGCCGATCTTCATCGCGCCTCCAGAGGCTTGTTCAGGGTTCAATAGTGGCTGCGCCCCAGCGCCCAAGCAAGCCAACGCGCTGTAGGAAATCAGGAGGAGCCGGGCTGCGCAGCAGCCCGGACGGCGCGACCGCGCCGCGCGCCGAAGGCGCGTAGTGTCGAGCGGATACGCGCGCGGGGCGCGCGATGCTCGCGGAGCGAGCGCCCGGCGCCTGAGGGAAATGATAAAGCCTAGTCCTTCAAGTCCTCCCAGAGCTCCTTAACCTTGGCAAGAAAACCTTCGGACTCGGGGCTGGTGGGGCGGGAGCCGCCCTGTTCGTTGAACTGCTTGAGCAGCTCCTTCTGGCGCTTGCTGAGGTTGACGGGCGTCTCGACAGCGACCTCGATGTACATGTCGCCGTGGCCGGCGCCCCGCAGCGCGGGCATGCCCTTGCCGCGCAGGCGGAACTGGTGCCCCGACTGGGTGCCCGCCGGCACCGAGACCCGCGCGCGGCTGCCGCCCACCGTCGGCACCTCGACCGCGCCGCCGAGCGCCGCCGTGGTCATCGGGATGGGCACGCGGCAGTGAACATGCATGGCGTCGCGTTGAAAGATCGGATGCGGCTCGACCGAGAGGAAGATGTAGAGATCGCCCGGCGGGGCGCCGCGCGCGCCGGCCTCGCCTTCGCCGGCGAGGCGGATGCGGGTGCCGTCCTCGACGCCTGTCGGGATGTTGACGGAGAGCGACTTCTCCTTCTGCACCCGCCCCGCGCCCCGGCAGTTGGGGCAGGGGTCGGCAATCACCTGGCCCGCACCCTGGCAAGTAGGGCAGGTCCGCTCGATGGTGAAAAAACCTTGCTGCGCCCGTACCTTGCCCGCGCCGTTGCAGGTTCCGCAGGCCGATGGCCGGGTGCCCGCGCGGGCGCCGGAGCCGCCGCAGGGCTCGCAGTTCACGGTGCCGGGAACGCGGATCGTCGCCTGCTTGCCGTTGTAGGCGTCCTCCAGCGTGATCTCCATGTTGTAGCGGAGATCCGCCCCCCGGGCCGGCTGCCGCCGGCCGCCGCGGCGCTGGCCGCCGCCCATGAACTCGCCGAACAGGTCGTCGAAGACGTCGGCGAAGCTCGTGCCGAAGTCGAAGCCGCCCGCGCCGGGGCCGCCGCTCGCGCCGTCGAACGCGGCATGGCCGAAGCGGTCGTAGGCCGCGCGCTTCTCCTTGTCGGAGAGCACGTGATAGGCCTCGGAAATCTCCTTGAACTTCTGCTCGGCGGCCTTGTCGTCCGGATTGCGGTCCGGATGGTACTGCATCGCGAGCTTGCGATAGGCCTTCTTGAGATCGTCCTCGCCGGCGTCGCGGGAGGCACCGAGAAGGTCGTAATAGTCGGCCTTCGCCATGGCTCAGCGCCCCGCTCGGGCGCGGCCCATAGCCCGACGGCCGCCGAAAGCCTCCGCGCTCACGGGAGCCGCCCGCCCCGGTTCAGGAGGACGGCCGGTCCTTCTTGTCGTCGACCTCTTCGAAGTCCGCGTCGACCACCGTGTCCCGCTCGCCGCCGCCTGGGCCCGCGTCGGGACCCGGCCCGGCCGGCGGCTCGTCCATCGGCTGCGCGCCGGCGTCCGCCGCCTGGCTTGCCGCGTACATGGCCTCGCCGAGCTTCATCGCGCTCTGGCCCAGCTGCTCCATCTTGGCCTTGATCGCGTCCGGGTCCTCGCCGCCGAGCGCCTCGCGCAGCTCGGCGATCTGAGCCTCGATGGCGTCCCGGCCCGCCGGATCGATCTTGTCGCCGTGCTCGGTGAGGGTCTTCTCGGTCGAGTGGATCAACGCCTCGGCATGGTTGCGGGTCTCGACCAGCTCGCGCCGCTTCTGGTCTTCCTCGGCGTGGGATTCGGCGTCTCGCACCATCCGTTCGATGTCGTCGTCGGAGAGGCCGCCGGAGGCCTGGATGCGGATCTGCTGCTCCTTGGCGGTCGCCTTGTCCTTGGCCGAGACGTTGACGATGCCGTTGGCGTCGATGTCGAAGGTGACCTCGATCTGCGGCATGCCGCGCGGCGCCGACGGGATGCCGACCAGGTCGAACTGCCCGAGCAGCTTGTTGTCCGCCGCCATCTCGCGCTCGCCCTGGAACACCCGGATCGTGACCGCAATCTGGCCGTCTTCGGCGGTGGAGAAGACCTGACTCTTCTTGGTCGGGATCGTGGTGTTGCGGTCGATCAGCCGCGTGAACACGCCGCCCAGCGTCTCGATCCCGAGCGAGAGCGGGGTCACGTCCAGCAGCAGCACGTCGGTCACGTCGCCCTGCAGCACGCCGGCCTGGATGGCGGCGCCCACGGCCACCACCTCGTCCGGGTTGACGCCCTTGTGCGGCTCGCGGCCGAAGAAGTTCTTCACCACCTCGACGACCTTGGGCATGCGGGTCATGCCGCCGACCAGGATGATCTCGTCGATCTCGCCGGCGGAGAGGCCAGCATCCTTGAGCGCCGCCCGGCAGGGCTCGATGGTGCGCGTGATGAGGTCGTCGATCAGTGCTTCGAGCTTGGCCCGCGTCACCTTCATCGCAAGGTGCTTGGGCCCGCTGGAGTCGGCGGTGATGAAGGGCAGGTTGACCTCGGTCTGCATCGCGCTCGAGAGCTCGATCTTGGCCTTCTCGGCCGCCTCCTTCAGGCGCTGGAGCGCGAGCTTGTCCTCGCGCAGGTCGATGCCGTGCTCCTTCTTGAACTCGTCGGCGAGGTAGCCGAGGAGCCGCATGTCGAAGTCCTCGCCGCCGAGGAAGGTATCGCCGTTGGTGGACTTGACCTCGAACACCCCGTCGCCGATCTCCAGGATCGAGATGTCGAAGGTACCGCCGCCGAGGTCGTAGACCGCGATGGTGCCGCCGCCCTTCCTGTCGAGGCCGTAGGCGAGCGCGGCGGCGGTGGGCTCGTTGATGATCCGCAGCACCTCGAGGCCCGCAATCTGGCCCGCGTCCTTGGTCGCCTGGCGCTGTGAATCGTTGAAGTAGGCCGGCACCGTGATGACCGCTTTCGCCACCGGCTCGCCGAGGAAGGCCTCGGCGGTCTCCTTCATCTTCTGGAGCGTGAAGGCGGAGATCTGGCTCGGCGAGTAGTTGTCGCCCCGCGCCGTGACCCAGGCATCGCCATTGCCGTGGTTGACGATCTGGTAGGGCACCATCTTCATGTCCTTCTGCGTCATCGGGTCCTTGAAGGGCCGCCCGATGAGGCGCTTGATCGCGAAGATGGTGTTTTCGGGGTTGGTGACGGCCTGTCGCTTGGCCGCCTGGCCGACCAGGCGCTCGCCGTCGTCGGTAAACGCGACGATCGAGGGCGTCGTGCGCGCGCCTTCCGCGTTCTCGACCACCCGCGGGTCCTTGCCTTCCATGATGGCCACGCAGGAATTGGTCGTGCCCAGGTCGATACCGATTACCTTGCTCATGTCTCGTCCCTATTGTCAGCAGGCCCGAACGACCACGTCATGCATCGCCTCTGGCCCCGTGTCCTTTGCCCCATGTCTCGTGCCCATGGGGCCTCCCTCGCGACGGCCAGCCGCCGCGCACAAAGGTCAATATGGGTGCGGTTTTGCGCCCTGCAAGCGCCCAAACCGGCGCTTTCGCAGGCTCACGAGGGCTCATCCGCCGGCGCTTCCGCGCCTTCCGTCCCGGTTTCCGCCTCAGGCTCGGCCCCGGTATCGGCTTCATCGTCCGCTGCAGGCTGAGTGCCGCCCTTGGCCACGCCCACCATCGCCTCGCGCAGCAGGCGGTCCCCGATCCTGTAGCCGGTCTGAAACACCTGGACGACGGTGCCGTCCGGTTGGTCCGTCTCCGCAGTCTCGAACAGCGCTTGGTGCAGGTTGTAGTCGAACTTCTCGCCCAGGGGGTCGATCCTGGTGATGCCGTGGCGCCCGAGGGCCGCTTCGAACTCCCGCGCCGTCATCTCGACGCCCTCGGCGAGCGCCTTCACCGCGTCGTCGCTCTCGCGCTTGTCGGCGGGAATGCTTTCCAGCGCGCGGCCCAGGTTGTCGGCCACCCCCAGCAGGTCCTGGGCGAAGCGCGAGATCGCGTAGTTGCGTGCGTCCTCGACATCCTTCTTGGCCCTGCGCCGGGCGTTCTCGGCGTCGGCGAGGGCGCGCAGAAGCTGGTTCTTGAGCGCGGTATCCCCGTCTTCCGCCTCGTCCTCGTCGGCCTCGGCAAATTCCTCGGACTCAGCCGGCTCCGGCTCGCCGGCGTCCTCTGGCTCGGCGGTGGCGGGGCCCTCCCGCTCGGCGTCGTCCGCCGCGGCCGTTTGACCGGCCTCGGTCGCCTCGCTGTGCTCTGCGGCTCGAGCGGCGTCAGTTTCAGGCTCCGCCTGTTCCGGCTCGGCCCGTTCGGTCTCGTCCTGCATGGTCTCCGTCGTTCCCTTTCGCGCCCACGGCCGCCGTCGCTCCTGGCGCGACGTGCCCTCGCTCACCCGAGTACCCGGCCGATGATGGCGGCGGTGTGATCCACCATCGGGATGATGCGCCCGTAGTTGATACGGGTGGGGCCGATCACGCCGATGGCCCCGATGAAGCGCGCCTCGGAATCGCGATAGGGAGCCACGACCATGGAGCAGCCGGTGGAGGCGAAGAGCGTGCTTTCCGCGCCGATGAAGATCTGGACCCCTTCCGCACCTTCGGTGCTTTCCAGCAGCCGGATGAAGTCGTTTCGCTCGTCCAGCGCATCGAACAGCTGCCGAATCCGTTCGAGGTCGGCGAGCGCCGTGACATCGTCGATCAGGTTGGCCCGGCCGCGTACGATGAGGCTGCCGTGCTCGCGCGCGCCGTTCGCCCACTCGGCGATCCCGGCTTCGACGACGCGTGCGGTCAGGCTGTCGAGCTGAGCCCGCTGTTCCTCGATCTCGCTGCGAATCTCGTCGCCGAGCTCGGCGAGGGTGCGCCCGGCGAGCCGCGCGTTCAGGTAGTTGGTGGCGCGGCTCAGGTGCGACTGGGTCATCCCCGTCGGCACCTCGATCACGCGGTTCTCCACCAGCCCGGTCTCCGTCACCATGACCGCGAGCGCGCGGCCCTGGCTGAGGCTCACGAACTCCACCTGGCGGCACGGCACGTCGGCCTTGGGCGCGAGCACCAGCCCGGCGCAACCCGAGAGGCCGGAGAGCGCTTCGGTGGTCTCGGTCAGCATCTCCTCGACCGTGCGCCCCGCCGCCCGGCACTTGCCCTCGATGCTGGCGCGCTCGTCCTCGGTGAGCCGCCCGAGCTCCAGCAGCCCGTCCACGTAGATGCGCAGGCCCAGCTGGGTCGGCAGCCGCCCGGCCGAGACATGCGGCGCGTAGAGCAGGCCGGCATCCTCCAGATCGGCCATGACGTTGCGCACCGTGGCCGGCGAAACGGGGGTCGAAAGCCGGCGCGAGAGCGTGCGCGAGCCCACCGGCTGCCCGGTCTCCATGAATTCCTCGACCAGCCGGCGCAACACTTCCTGCGAGCGGTCGGTCAGTTCGCGCAGCACGCTCCAATCCCGTCCTGTGATGGGCGGCCTGAATGTAGTGAGCACCCCCTGGAGCGTCAACGCCGGCCCCGGCATTGTCAGGAACAATTTTTAGTCGCGCTGCGGGCTGGGGATGAGTGAGATCACGCACGCTGCGGCTGTTTCGGGGGAACCCCGAATCTGCCTGATGGACGTCACGGTGGTCGCTCGAAGCCGCCGGGCGGCGTTTTCGGCCTGGACGGGCCGAGCGGTTTCGCCGCGCCGCCCTGCGGCACGTGCATGCGTGGCAGTGGGGGGCGCGGTATCAGCCGATGGGCGCGATCATGACCGCGTCGAGGGCCTCCTGGGCACGGGCGGCGTAGTGCCGGTTGGCCTCCGGTACGTAGCGGAAGCGGCCGTCGCAGCGCACGATGGCGATGGCCGCGTTGCTCAAGCAGGCCAGATTCCTGGGCAGGTGGCGCACGTACGCCCGGCAGCGATCTTCGTCGTAGGTGAAGTCGCGCACATAGTGGAGCCTGTTCTCGATGTGCCAGTGGTTGCGCACCAGTTCGAGCAACTCCTCGGGTCCGGCGCGCTCTGGGCCAAGCGAGGTAACGCTGTAGGTCACCTCGATGCTGCGCTTGCCGGTCTTGATGATCTCGCGCTCTCGTTCGATGCACATCGCCTGGCGCCGCCCGTGGAGGTTGGCATAGCCGTCCCACTCGGCAGCGGAGAGGTCGACCGCGGCGCAGCGCCGGCGCTCGATGCGGCCATGGCCCTTGTCGACGGTTTCGTGCGAGGGCGCATCGCTGAAGTCGATCGCCTTGAGGTCTTCGAGGATGGTCTCCTGATTGTCCTTGACGGCACTGATCACGTAGTCGGCACGGCGCCCAAGGAGGCACCGCGCGGTCTCGTGCTGGGCGTGCATGGCATCCATGGTGACGATCCGGCCCGTGAGGTCGAGGCCGCCGGAGAGTTCGCGCACGGCCGGGATTTCGTTGCTCTTGGCGTCGACCTCGACCTGGCCGAGGACGACGCCGGTGTCATGCTCCACCGCTGCGACCATCATCCTGCGCCCGTCCTCGGTCTGCTTGGATGCGCCGCGCAGGTCCTTGCCGTCCATGGCGACGGGCGCTTGCGCGCTGTTCTGCTGGCCGGTCCACTGGCCGATCGCGTTGTCCAGGGTTTCCGGCGGCAGCGCGGCAAGGACGTTGTGGAAGGTGGTGATCGCGGGCGGGGTATAGCACTGCTTGGACGGGCTCCAGAAGGCACCGACCGCCTTGAGCTGCTCCTGGGAGAGCAGGGCGGCGAACTGGGCGAATGCGTTCACCCCCCGGTAGCCGGCAAGGCGGGCGGCGACGGCAAGCGTCAGAATGGTGTTGAGCGCATAGCGCTTTCCCCGGGCATGGCGGTACTCGGGCACCTCGCCGAGGCACTCGAACAGGCTGCGCAGCCGGGGCGCGGCCATCGGCTCGGTGTGCTGCTCGGTGGCCCAGTTTGGCGGCATCTCGGTCTGGCTCAGCGCCTCGGGGGCGCCGTCTGTCAGGTCGAACACGAAGACCTCCTTGGGCTGGCCGTGGTGACGCCAGCGCGCCGCCCCTCCGGGCTCGCGGGCAAAGCCGCGGGTCAGTCCCAGCGAGCGCCAGTTGGCTGCGAGGTAGCAGGTGCCGGCGAAGCGCGAGACGTCCACGAACGTCTCCGCCAGAAGAGCCGGATATCCATGCGCCGCCTGCATGTCCGCAGACAGCCGTCGCAGGCTCAGCCCCAGCACACGGGAGGCCAGGTTGGGCACCCGCTCAGGCGTCAGGATGACGAAGCGCGAGTTGTTGGCGATCAGATGCAGGCGTCGGAACTGCTGCTCCGCCGACCACCCGATCCAGCGATCCCGCGCGCCCAGCTTGAACGCGCCGGGCTGCCAGCCGATCAGCGCGAGCCAGGTCTCGCCGTGTACAGCGACATGACGCAGGCCCTTGCCGATGACGCCGTGGAACGCCAGGTAGTGGTGCTCCTCCACCAACCGGTCCCAGCGCCGGTGCTCCTGCGCGCCCCAGGTCGGACGCACCGTGACCGCGCGCAGATCAATGGACGAATCCGGGATCGGCAGCGTCGCCATGAGCGGCACACTGCCACATCGAGAAAGGAATGGCCAGCGCCGACTTCAGCTCACCCTGCGCGACGGGCAGACAATAAATTCGCCCTGCCGGCATTGTTTTCGGCCGCGGTCGACACTATTATATGTGTGCGAAATGACTGATGGACGAGCCACGCCGCACCGCACGCAAAACGATGGCGGGGGCGGCGGCCTCTCGGTACGAATGCCGGGGATAGGTGGCGCGTCCGGTGAGTCTGCACCTCGAAACCATGGAACGAGTCCGATGCGGCAGCCGCCTACCATCGAGCCGACCGACCCCGCGGTGATGCGGTCCGTCGCGAGACGAGACCGCCACGCGCCGGCCGGCGGCCCCTGTTCGGCGCGGCGCCGCATCGCGTTCCCGCGGACGCGCTTACGGGAGGCCGAGGCCCCCGCGCGCTCCCGGACGGAGAAAACACAACAATGGCCAAACGAATGCTCATCGACGCCAGCCACGCGGAAGAGACCCGCGTGGTCGTGGCGGACGGAACACGCCTAGAAGAATTCGACTTCGAATCCGCTGCTAGGAAGCAGCTCAAAGGAAACGTCTATCTCGCCAAGGTCATGCGCGTGGAGCCTTCGCTCCAGGCGGCGTTCGTCGACTACGGCGGCAATCGTCACGGCTTCCTGCCCTTCAACGAGATCCACCCGGATTACTACCAGATCCCGGTCGAGGACCGGGAGGCGCTCTATGCCGAGCAGGAGCAAGTCGACGATACGGAGGAGCCGGCCGGCCCGCCGGCCGAAGCGGTGGAGCCCGGCGACGACAATGGTGCCCAGAGCGAGGCCGCCGGCGAGGGTGGTGCGCTACCCGATGGCGATGACCAGCCCGAGCCGGCAGATGCCTCGGACGCTGCAGAGGCGACGGAACACGAAAACGGTGCGCCGGAGAACATCGCCGCAGCCGATGGCGGCAACGGTGCTGCCGACGAGAGGGCCGCCGAAGCCAACGGCGGCACGAGCACCAACGGCGATGTCGAGGTCATGGGCGGCGACGAGCTGGACGACCTGGAGCGCCGGCGTCTCCAGGCCAGCCGCTCGCTGCTCAGCCGCCGCTACCGCATCCAGGAGGTGATCAAGAAGCGCCAGATCCTTCTGGTGCAGGTGGTCAAGGAGGAACGCGGCAACAAGGGCGCGGCGCTCACCACCTACCTCTCGCTCGCCGGGCGTTACATCGTGCTCATGCCCAACGCCATCCGGGGCGGGGGCATCTCGCGCAAGATCGTCAACGCCGACGACCGGCGGCGCCTCAAGAAGATCATGAACGATCTCGATATCCCGGCGCGCATGGCGGTCATCGTGCGGACCGCCGGGCTGTCGCGCTCCAAGACCGAGATCAGGCGCGATCTGGAGTATCTGCTGCGCCGCTGGCAGAACATTCGCGACCTCACGATGGAATCGACGGCGCCCTGCGTCATCAACGAGGAGGCCAACCTGATCCGCCGCTCGATCCGCGACCTCTATGCGCGCGACATCGAGCAAATCCTGATCGAGGGGGACGCGGGCTACAAGACCGCCAAGACCTTCATGAAGACCATGATCCCGAGCCACGCCGCGCGCGTAAAAGCCTATCGGGACCGAATTCCGCTCTTCGTCCGCTATCAGATCGAGAGCCAGCTCGATTCCATGTACGGCCCCGAGCTCCAGCTCAAGTCGGGCGGCTACCTGGTGATCGACCCGACCGAAGCGCTGGTCGCGATCGACGTCAATTCGGGGCGGGCCACACGAGAGCGCACGATCGAGGAGACCGCGCTCAGGACCAATCTGGAGGCTGCGGAGGAGATCGCCCGCCAGCTCAGGCTCCGCGACCTCGCCGGGCTGATCGTCATCGACTTCATCGACATGGACGAGAGCCGCAACCAGCGGGCGGTGGAGCGCAAGTTCAAGGAGGCGATGCGAGTCGATCGCGCGCGCATCCGCATGGGCCGGATCAGCCCCTTCGGCCTGATGGAGCTCTCGCGCCAGCGGCTGCGCCCGAGCCTGGTCGAAGCCAGCATGGAGCGGTGCGCGAGCTGCGCCGGGACCGGCGTGCGGCGCTCGATTGAATCGTCTGCGGTCCACGCACTCCGAGCCATCGAGGAGGAGGGGTTGCAGGGGAAGAGCGCCGAGATCCTGTTGCGTGTGCCGGCCGCAGTCGGACTCTACATCCTCAACCGCAAGCGCCGCATGCTGGAGGAGATCGAGCAGCGCTACGCCTTCGCGGTCAGCTTCGAGCAGGACGACAGCCTCGTGCCGCCGAGTTACGCGATCGAGCGGATAGCGGCCCGGCCCGCGCCGGTCGAGGAGCCTGTGGAGGAATTGGCGGACGAGGCGCCCAAGCGGGAGAGCAAGCCCAAGAAGGAGACCAAGGGCGAGACCGCAGAGCCGGCCAAGCGCCGCCGCCGGCGCCGGCGCAAGCCGCGTGGCGAGGGCGTGGAGGACGCCGCCCCCGAGGCTGCAGCGGCAGCCGTACCAGCCGAGCCGGCGGAGGCCGAAAGCGCTTCGGAGGGCGAGGCGGAGGAGCCGGCCGACGCAGGGGACGCCAAGACCGAGAAGACCGAGGATGCTCCCCGCGCCAAGCGGCGGCGCCGCGGCCGGCGTGGCGGCCGCAGCCGCACGCCCCGGCAGCAGGAGCGGCAGGAGGAGCCGCGCGAGGCGCTGGGCGAGACGGCCGAAGAGACGCCCCCGCCGTTCGCGGCCGAGGCAGACGGAGCGCCTGCGTCTCCGGCCGAGAGCGAAACCCCGGCGGCCCCCGCAGCCCCTGCAGCTGAGGGTGCGGCAGCTCCCGCCAACGACGCGGGCGCGCCTGACCCCGCGGCATCCGAGCCCGAGCCGGAAGCGCCGCCGGCACCGCTGTTTGCACCGCGTGCGCCGGCGCCAGCGCCTCTGCCCGAGCCAACGGCCGTGGACGGCGCGGAGGCAACTGCGGCGAGCGGCAACGGATCCGACGACATGCCCGCCGAGGCGGCGACACCGGCACCCCCGCCAGACGATGCCGAAGCCGAGCAGCCCAGGCGGCGCGGCTGGTGGCAGCGCCTCGCGTCTTCGCGATAGGAGTCAGGTTTCTGACGGCGTATCTCGGCGAAACGCGAACAACCCGAAGAGGGCGTTGCCGGCCACCGAAGCCAGGATCACGACGGCGCCGATGAAGACCAGAGTGCCCGGCACCTCGCCGAAGCCGAGCCAGACCCAGATCGGCGCGAAGACCGCATCGATCAGCACGACGAAGACCAGGATCGGCGCGGGCAGGTAGCGCGCGGCGTAGAAGTAGAGGGTGAGCGCCGAGGCAAGCTGCACCAGGCCGAGCGCGGCCATGAACCCCACCTCCCGCCCCGTCGCGTCGAACGGCAGCGCCAGCGGCAGCGAGGCGAGGCCTGCGATCACCGCCGCGATCAGCACCGCCGGCTCCATCCGACCCGTGCGGAAGCGGCGGGCGATCAGGGTCTGGAGCGCGATCGCGGCGGCGATCGAGAGCGCCAGCAGGTTGCCGATGACACCGCCGCCGCCCACGTCGCTCCAGAACATGACGCCGACGCCGCAGAGGCTTCCCAGCAGCGCGAGCCAGGTCCTGAGCGCCACCGGCTCGCCCAGCACCGGCTTCGCCAGCAGGGCGACCATGACGGTGGACGTCGTCATGATCGCAATCACGTTGGCGACCAGCGTGTACTGCATCGACAGCACGTAGGCGATGATCCCCCAGGCGGTGGCGACGCCCATCAGGATCACCGGCCAGCTCGAAGCGCGAAGCACCGGCCAGACGCGACCCCGCTCGGTCACGAAGAGGATCAGGAGCACACCGAGCCCGGCGAAGAAGCAGCGGACCGATATGATCTCCCAGGGATCGACCGACACCGAGCGAACGAAGAAGCCGCCCGTGCTGAAGCAGAGGCCTGAGACGGTCGCGAGGCCGGCGCCGACGAGCAGGCGGCGGCGGGCAGGGGTCATGGGCGGGCTCCCGTGTCACCCGAACCGCGCCGGCGCCGGGTGTTGTGCGCCGGCATGGTAGCGCGTCGCGCGTGGCTGCGCTTGGGGCATGGCTGCCGCGCTGCGGTCGGCGGATGACGCCTGCCGGCGGCTCTGGCATGGTGGGGCATGAGCGAAGATTCCGGACTTCTCCTGCGGCGCCTGCTGGATGCGGCTCTCGCGAGCGCCCAGCCGGCCCAGTGCCTGCCCTCGCATCTGCCTGAGCCGCCGGCGGGCCGCACCGTGGTGGTGGGCGCCGGCAAGGCGGCCGCGACCATGGCGCGGGCCGTGGAAGAGCATTGGACAGGCCCGCTGGAAGGGCTCGTCGTCACCCGCTACGGCCACCGCGTGCCTACGCGGAGCATCGAGGTGGTGGAGGCGGCGCACCCGGTGCCCGATGCCGGCGGGCGCGAGGCTGCGGCGCGCATCCTCTCCCTGGTGGAGGGCCTGGGTAAGGACGATCTCGCACTCTGCCTCGTCTCCGGCGGCGGCTCCGCGCTCTTGACCCTACCGGCGCCGGGGATCGAGCTCGCCGACAAGCAGGCGATGACGGGCGCGCTGCTGCGCTCGGGCGCCGCCATCGACGAGATCAACTGCGTGCGCAAGCACCTCTCCGCCATCAAGGGCGGGCGGCTCGGGGCGGCGTGTCATCCGGCCCGGGTCGTGAGCCTCCTGATCTCCGACGTGCCGGGGGACGACCCCGCCGTGATCGGCTCGGGCCCGACCGTGCCCGACCCCACGACATTCGCGGACGCGCTGGCCGTGCTGCGCAAGTACGGCATCGACGAGCCCGCCGCCCTCATCCGGCATCTCGAGAGCGGCGCGGAGGAGACGCCGAAGCAGGGCGACCCCCGGCTCGCGGGCGCCGAGACCCGGATGGTGGCGACCCCCGCCATGGCGCTCGCCGCCGCCGCCGAGGCCGCGCGCGAGGCCGGCTATGAGCCCGTCGTTCTCGGCGATGCGCTGGAGGGCGAGGCGCGCGAACTCGCCCGCGAGCACGCCCGGCTTGCGCGGGATGCCGCGCCCGGCACGGTGCTGCTATCCGGCGGCGAGGCCACGGTGACCGTGACGGGCGCGGGCCGGGGCGGCCCCAATGCGGAATACGCCTTGGCGCTGGCACTGGCCCTCGACGGCGCGCCCGGCACCTTCGCCGCCGCCTGCGACACCGACGGAATCGACGGCACCGAGGACAATGCCGGCGCCCTGGTGACGCCGGACACGCTCTCGCGCGCCCGCGAAGCCGGCGAGGATGCGGCGGCGCGTCTCGCCGCCAACGACGCCTACGGCTTCTTCGCCGGGATCGGCGACCTGGTGATGACCGGGCCGACGCTTACCAACGTGAACGACTTCCGCGCGATCCTCGTCAGCCGTTGACCGGCGGCGGCACCTTGCCGATATAGGTGACAGGCAGACCGAAGAGGCACGGACCGTGCGCCGGCACCGCAGCGCCAAGATCGTCGCGACCCTCGGGCCATCGAGCGCCGACGAGGCGACCGTCCGCGCGCTGTTCGAGACCGGCGTGGACGTGTTCCGGCTCAACTTCAGCCACGCCAGCCACGCCGAGCACCGCTACCGCCATGCCCTGGTCCGCGCGGTCGAGGTCGCGGTCGGCCGGCCCATCGGTATCCTCGCCGACCTGCAAGGGCCCAAGCTCAGGATCGGCACGTTCCAGGATGGCCGGATTGCGCTGGTCCAGGGCCAGCGCTTCACCCTCACCCTCGGCGATGCGCCGGGGGACGAGACGCAGGCGCCCGTGCCCCACCCCGAGATCTTCGCGGCGCTCGCGCCCGGCGCCGAGGTCATGCTCGACGACGGCAAGGTGCGGCTCCGCGTCGCCGCGTGCGGGCCGGACCATGCCGAGACCGTGGTGGTGACGGCGGGCGTCCTCTCCGACCGCAAGGGCCTCAACTTCCCCGGCGTGACACTGCCCATCGGGGCGGTCACGGCGAAGGATCGGGAGGACCTCGCCTTCGCCCTCGAGCTTGGCGTCGACTGGGTGGCGCTCTCCTTCGTCCAGGGGCCGGAGGACATCAGGGCCGCCCGCAGCCTGGTGCCGGATGACGTGGCCATCGTCGCCAAGCTGGAGAAGCCCGCGGCGCTCGACTGCCTGGAGGAGGTCGTCGCGCTCTCCGACGCGATCATGGTGGCGCGCGGCGACCTCGGGGTGGAGCTCGCGCCAGAGGAGGTGCCGGCCGCGCAGAAGCGCATCGTCCATGCGGCGCGGGCCGCCGGCAAGCCGGTGGTGGTCGCGACCCAGATGCTGGATTCGATGATGAACGCGCCGTCGCCCACCCGTGCCGAGGCTTCGGACGTCGCGACGGCGGTCTACGACGGCGCCGATGCGCTCATGCTCTCCGGCGAATCCGCCGCCGGGCGCTATCCGCGCGAGGCAGTGGCGATGATGAACCGCATCGTCGAGCGCGTGGAGCGCGACCCCTCCTTCGGGCGCTTTGTCCACTGGCAGCGGCAGGACCCCGAGGCGACGACCGCCGACGCCATCACCGCCGCCGCGCGCCAGGTGGCGGAGACCCTGGATGCCACCGCCATCGTGACCTACACCACCTCGGGCTCGACCGCGCTCCGGGCCGCGCGCGAGCGCCCGCCGGTGCCGATCCTGGTGCTGACGCCGGACCGCGGCACTGCGCGCCGCCTCGCGCTCCTCTGGGGGGTGCACTGCGTGCACACCGACGACGCCACGGGCTTCACCGACATGGTGGAGAAGGCGTGTGCACAGGCGCTCGCCGCCGGCCACGCGGCGCCTGGCGAGCGCATCGTCATCACCGCCGGCGTCCCCTTCGGCACCCCCGGCACCACTAACGCGCTCAGAATTGCCCGCGTGCACTCTGCGGATGAGAATTCCGGGTCCGACGCTTGACCCCTGCCTGCGGCGATTTCTATTCTGCCGGTCTGTCCATGCCGCCGCCGGCGGGGCGGGCGGTGGCCCGCGCGAACCCAGAGGAGGGGAAGGAATGAACAAGCTGCTGTCAGCGGGCCTCGGTGCGCTCGCCATGCTCGCCGTGACGGCGCCGAGCGTGCACGCGCTGGACGACCCCTCGAATTACGTGTTCGTGCCCAACCGGGCCTCGGCGGACGTGGCGGTGATCGACACGCGCACCGACACGGTGGTCGCACGTGTTCAGGTGGGCGAGGTGCCGCACCAGGTCGCGGTCTCCCCGGAGCTCGGCAAGATGGTCGTGACCAATACCGCCGACGACACGATTTCGGTGATCGATCTCGCCACGCTGGAGACGACGGCCACCATCCCGCTCGGCCACGAGCCCGAGCACATGGAGCTCGACCCCTCCGGCGCGGTGCTCGCCGTCGGCAATATCGGCGAGGGGACGGTCTCGCTGGTCTCGCTCAGCGAGGAGCGCGAGCTTGCGCGCATTGACGGGCTGCACGAGCCGCACAACATGACCTTCGACCTCGCCGGCCAGAGGCTCTACGTCGGCAACCTCGGGGCGAGCTTCGTCAGCGTGATCGACGTGCCGCAGGCCACGGTCGCGGGCGAGATCGCAGTCGGGCCCGACCGCGCGCTCGCGCACCACGAGGATGACGACACCGCCTATCAGGGCATCATCAACGTCACCGCCACGCCCGACGGGCGCCTCGGCTTCGCTGCCTATGGCGAGGGCGACCGCATGGCCGTGATCGATCTCGATTCGGGCCGGACGCTCAAGGACCTGGCGCTGGGCGACACGCCCTGGCGCGCGTTCACCACCAGCGACGGCCGCTACATGATCGTCCCCAACAACGGCGACGAGACGGTGTCGGTGGTCTCGACCGAGACCCTCGACGAGGTCGCGCGCCTCCCCGGCGCGGCCGACATGACCGGCGTCAACACCGGCTGGTTCGACAGGCTTGCCTACGTGATCAGCCGGGGCGACGACAAAGCGGTGATCATCGACCTCGAGACCATGCAGCCGGCCGGCGAGGTTGCGCTGCCGGGCACGCCCGAGACCGGCGTCGTGACGCCGGACGGCACCAAGCTCTACGTCGCATTGAGCGATGCCCATACTGTCGCCGTGATCGACGTGCAGGCGAAGACCGTGGTTGCGACGATCGAGGGCGTGGGCGAGGAGCCCTGGGGTGCGCACATGGCCGGGGCGGTCAACTACTGCCACTAGGAGTCGCGACGACCGCCACTCTCCGCGTCGCCGCTGGCGTCCTGGCGCTGACGGCGCTGAGCGGTTTGGCCGTCGCCGAGGCGTCGTCGGTCGCGCCGCGCGACCGTTTGCTCGACGCCGTGGCGCGTCATGCGGTGCTGCCCGCGGCGCTCGATGCCGAGATCGGACGGCGCTGCCCGCCGGCCGACACCCGCTGCGCCGCCCGGCTTATCGGTGGCAGCCTTCCGGATGCCCGCCTGTAAGCGTTCCGCCAGACCGTGGAGATGGTTATCCGCTCAATTGCACGCTCATCTGACCGATCCCGTTGCAGCGGGATTTTAGCGGCTGAGCGCTCTTTGCCAATCCCTTCTGAGAGGGCGAAGCCAGACGTCCTTGCGGGGCTTGTCGAACTGCCTGTCCCGGTCGTAGCGCCCGCGCCCCTGGGTGGTCCCGACGCGGGTCCAGCCCGAGGCGCGGTAGACGGCGCCGGTGTAGCGCGGGGTTTCGACGAAGGTCTCGATGAGCACGGGCGTGATCTTGTACCGCTCGGTCCAGTCGGCGGGCAGGCGGCGGCGGACGAGGGCGAGGATGTGCGAGCCGAGGTTGGGGATCTCGATCCACGGCAGGATCAGGAAGCGCGGGTTGTCGACCACCAGCGGGAGGTTCTTCTCGCGCATCTCGGGGGACCATCCGATGAAGTCGTCACGCGGGGCGAGCTTCCAGGCGGCGGTGGAGAAGCCGAGCATGGCGAGCGGCCAGCCGTTCCGGTCGTGGACGGCGTAGCGCATCTGCGCGCCGACCAGGGTCTTGTATCCGAGATAGTGGTAGCGGGCGACGAACTCGTTCCAGAGCATACCTTCCCGTGTGCCACCGACGACGAGGCGCATCTCCAGCGGGCGGACCTCGTCGAGGGTGGTCGGAGCGGGGAACAGCGGCGGCTCGGTGTCGGGTCCGAACACGATGGGCTTCGGCCTGTGCTTCCGCCCCCTCGGCGGCGGCAACGCGATCACGCCATCGCGGTGCATGGCGAGCATGGTGACGCGGGCCATCATGTCCTTGAGGCCGCCGTCCGGCCTGAGCCAGCCGATGCGCCGGCAGAACTCTCTCGACAGGGCGGCGCGGGTCGGCTGCGGCTCGGCCGCGACGAGGGCGCGCAGAAGCGCCATTTCATCGGCGGTGAAGTCGCGGCCGTAGTAGCGGCACTCGATGGTGCCGGTCATCCCCGCGCCGTGAACTCGCGCCGGCGCGCCTCGCTCATCGACCACGGAAGCCAGGGCGACAGATCGTCCGGCGGTTTGCCGCCGTTCTCCGCGCACGCGGTCAGCCAGGCCTCCAGCCAGCGCAGCACGTCGATGCCGTTCATCAAGAGCGTGCTGACAACCGAGTACATGATCGCGGTGAACCGGGCGCCGTCCTCGCTGTCGGAGCCGTGTGACAACCCTCGCCCTATTGCGGGCGCGCGCAAGATTCTCTCGGCCTCGTTGTTGTCCATCGGGGTCTGGGGCTTGTCGACGAAGACGCACAGCCCCTCGCGATGGTTGAGAAGGGAGCGCAGCGCCCTGGCCTCGCGTGCATGGTCCGGCAAGTCGGCCAGTTCCGATTCGGCTTGGTCGAACAGGCGGTCGAGCGCCTTCTTCAGCTTGCGCGTTGCCTTCCTGAACGCCGCTGTCTGGCGTTTGCGGCCGGGGTCGTAATGCTTCAGCCGCTCCCTGTTCAGGTCGTAAATCGCTGCGATCCGCCCAACCCATCCCTGGCACCATTGCTCCAGCCGCGGCTGGCCGGCGGCGGCATCGATAAAATCGCGGCGCTGATGAGCCCAGCAATAGGCCAGGATCGCCTTGTCCCCGAGAAGGCGGACGAGGCGCTTGTAGGCACTGTAGCGGTCGCAGACGATGATCGTGCCGGGCAGGGCTTCGGCGAACAGCTTGAGCGCCGCCTCGGCGCTGCGGCTCGCATCGATATGGAAGCAGACCGCGTCTCTGCTGACCGAAGTCCACAGCCAAGCGCGGCCCGAGTTGTCTTCACCGCGAAGCTCCTGCACGCGCCAGGAGGTCTCGTCGGCATGGCGCAGCGCCGCAGTGTTCTGATGCGCGAGGATCGCCTCGTACAGGCTCTCGAACAGCGCCACGAAGCGCTTGCGGCTGTTGGCCAGCGTCCCCGGCGAGACCGCCAGCCCCTGGCTGGTGAACCACGCCGCGATGCGACGAACCGGCCGGAAGCAGGCGCAGTGCTCGAAGAGGAAGCGCGCCCAGAAGCTGATCCCGTACGGCGTTCTGACGAACAGCCGCGGCGCCGGGGGCGCGGTCACTTCCGCAGGCGAGGACATGCACGAGCAAGTTCGGCGCAATCGCTCACGGCTGATCACGCGCTTGAACACGATGACCTCGATCTCGATCAGGGTGGACACCTCGGCACCGTTCGGCGCGTAGGGCTGGCCGCAGCGCCCGCAGACCCGCGCCTCTTCCGGCACTTCAAGCTCTTCGGGCCGCTCGTCGAGTCCGGGCCGCTGGGTGCGGCCATGGCCGGGCGCGCCGCGCTGCTGGCCGCGCTTGCGCCCGGAGCGCGGCTTCTTCTGCTGCTCGCTCTTGCGTCCGTAGAGCCTTCTCGACAGCACCGCCCCGCTCGAGCGCAGTCGCGCGATGTCGGCTTCCAGCGCCTCGACCCGGTTCCGCGCCCTCTGCGCGATCCGGCGCAACCGGGCGTTCTCCCCGGCCAGCGACTTGATTGTGGACTTCTGGCGCCGCGACCGGCGCAGGACCCTGCGCAACTCGGCATCCATGCCGGACAGCTTCTTCGACAACGCCTTGCGGGCCGTGCGAAGCACCGCAACCCGGGCTTCCGCCGCCTCCCGGCCGGCCTTGGCCGCCTTCAACGCCTTGCGCAGCCGGGCATTCTCCTTGCCAAGCCGGGCGATCGCGGTCTTCTGACGCCTCGACCTTCGCAGGATGTTGCGCAGATGAGCCGCCTCGTCGAACGGCAACTTCGTCAGCGTCGCTCCGGCCGCGCGGAGCTTGGCGATCCGGGCCGTCAGCTTCTTCTGCCCGTACCTGGATACGTCAAGCGCATGGCGCAGCCAGAAGTTCTCGTCCGACAGCTTCGCCGAACGGGCCTCGGCGTCGCGCAGGAACCCGATCTCCCTGTAGAGCCGGAGAGAATCCTGCGACAGCTTCTTGGCGGTCTCCCTGACGCCCTCCGTCCGTTCCTTCTCCTTGCCGACGCGCTCATTGAGACGGATGATCTCCTTGTCGCGCCGGACCACTTCCCTGTTCAGCCGGGCGACCTCCTTGCGCAGCGTCCTGATGGTGTCCTCGCTGCGGCGCGCCTGTTCCGGCACCGGGCGAGTCTGCCGGGCCTCCCCGGTCGTGCCCTTCCCGGACTGCGTTGCCAAGGACCTGCGAAGCCTGGCGACCTCCTTGCGAAGCGTCTCGACCTTCCCGGTCTCGCGCGACTCGATACCGGCTTCGGAAAGCAGAGTCGTCAGGCGCGCGACTTCGGCCTGCAACGACGGCACGCCCTTCGCCGCGCGGTGGAGCCGCTTCGTCTCCTCCTCGGCCTCGCTCAGCCGGTGTCGGCAGGACTTGAAGTGCCACTTCCAGTAACCGGCGTCGCTGCGGGCAGCCACCTCCGCCTGGCGCAGCTCTTCGCAGCGCGCCTCCGCCGCGTCGGCACGCGCTCGTTCCTGCTCGTAACGGGATTGGATATCGCGCGGCGCACCCGCCGACACCTTCTTGGACGGCGACCACAAACCGCCGTCGCCCTCGGTCAGCGTCCCGTCTACGGTGCGGAGATCATCGTCGAGAACCGCCATGCGCTCGACGATAGCGCATGGAGAATCATGTTACCAGCAGGATTATGCATGCTCGATTCGGCGCGGATTGTGCCGACGCAGAACGGTCTCGACGGCTCGGGAGCCCCGCAAGGATGTCTGGCTTCGCCCTCTCAGAAGGGATTGGCAAAGAGCGCTCAGCCGCTAAAATCCCGCTGCAACGGGATCGGTCAGATGAGCGTGCCATTGAGCGGATAACCATCTCCACGGTCTGGCGGAACGCTTACGCCCGCCTGGTTCCGGTGATCCACCCGGATACCGATACGATCCGGCGTGCCCATACCGTTCCCTCTGTCACGTCTGCCCATAGGCGGGACGATGGAGCGCTCGTCCTGGTGCTCCGCCGCTTCGGCCGCACCGCCGATCGCGAGGTTGCGGACGCCATCGTTGCCGCCGGGCCGGCACGCGTGGTGCTCGATCTGCGCGGCAATGGCGGCGGCGATTTCGACCGGATGCGGCGGGTGGCGAGCCTCTTCGTGGGGGCGAGGGAGGGCGTGATCCGCCTGCTAGGCCGCGACGGTCCGACCGATGTGGCGCTGCCCGCGCCGCTTCGCACCATCGGTGAATTCGAGATCGACGTGCTGATCGGGCCTGGCACGGCGAGCAGCGCGGAGGTGCTGGCGGCCCTGCTCCGCCGCCACGCCGGCGCCCGGCTCATCGGGGCGCCCACCCTGGGCAAGGACTGGCTCACGCGGCTCGTCCCGGTCGACCACGACTGGCGCCTCGCGATTCCTGCGGAACGGATCGAGGTGCTGGGCGAGACGCTGGCGCGGGGCCTCACGCCCGACATCGAGACCGCGCCTGATGAGCAGCACGCTCACGAATGAGAGGAGACGCACGATGATCCGGTGGAAAGCGCTCGCGGCCACGCTTGGCATGCTGGCCATTCTCGGGACGGCGATGCCGGGGCAGGCGCACGAGGAGAAGACCGGCGACATCACGATCGTCCACCCCTGGTCGCGGCCGGCGGCGCAGGGGCATAACGGCGTGATCTATCTCGGCATCAAGAATCAAGGCGCAGCCGAGGATCGCCTGGTTGCCGTGAGCACGCCGCTCGCCACGAGGGTCGAGCTACACCGGAGCACGATGGAGGAGGGCGTCCACCGCATGGAGGCGGTGGAGAGCATCGTCTTGCCGGCGGGCAGCACGGTGACGCTCGCGCCCGGCGGCCTTCACGTCATGCTGGTCGACCTCAAGTTCATGCTGATGGCGGAGGAAACCATTCCCGTCACCTTCACCTTCGAGCGCTCTGGCGCCATCACGACCGGTGTCTCAGTCGAAGCGGGCGGCGGCGACCACGATCACTGACGCTCCCGCCGGCGCGGGCGGCCGTCAGTCGTCGAGGCGCTGGCCGGTCTCCCGGTCGAACAGGTGCAGGGCCTCGAGGCGCGGCATTAGCCGGATCGTCGCGCCGGGGTCGAAGTCGTGCCGTTCCTTGAACTCGGCACAAATCTCCTGGCCGGCCATCTGGCAGAACACGAGCGTGCTCGAGCCGGTGGGCTCGACAACCGAGACCGTGGCCTGGACGCCGGCTCCGTTGGTGCCGAGCGCAAGGTCCTCGGGGCGCACGCCGTAGACGAGCGACTGCCCCTTGCCCACACGGGCCCCTTGCGGAAGCGGCAACGCGGTGCCGTCTGCTGCCGTTGCAGCCGGCGTGTCGCTCTCGCCGGTGGCCGAGGCGTCGATGAAGTTCATCGCCGGCGAGCCGATGAAACCTGCGACGAAGAGGTTGGCCGGCCGGTCGTAGAGATCGAGTGGGCGGCCGACCTGCTCGACCCTACCCAGGTTCATCACCACGATGCGCTCGGCCATGGTCATGGCTTCGACCTGGTCGTGGGTGACGTAGATCGAGGTGGTCCTGAGCCGCTGGTGCAGCGCCTTGATCTCGGTCCGCATCTGCACCCGGAGCTTGGCGTCGAGGTTCGACAGCGGCTCGTCGAAGAGGAAGACCTGCGGGTCTCGCACGATGGCGCGGCCCATGGCGACCCGCTGGCGCTCGCCGCCCGAAAGCTGGCGCGGCAGGCGGTTGAGCAGGTTCGTGAGGCCCAGAATCTGGGCCGCGCTGTCCACCCGCTCGCGGATCAGGTTCTTGTCTTCTCGGCGCAACCGGAGGCTGAAGCCCATGTTCTGGCGCACCGTCATGTGCGGGTAGAGGGCGTAGTTCTGGAACACCATGGCGACATCGCGGGCCTTGGGCGCCAAGTGGTTCACGATGGTGTCGCCGATCGCGATATCGCCGTCGTTGACGTCTTCGAGGCCGGCGATCATCCGGAGCAGGGTCGACTTGCCGCAGCCCGACGGGCCGACCAGGACCAGGAACTCGCCGTCGTTGATGTCGATCGAGACGCCGTGGATCACGGCCGTGTCGTCGAAGGACTTGTGGACCTCGCGGACCGATACCGATGCCATGGCTGCCTCGTCTTTTCCGCTTATCCCTTGACCGCGCCGAGGGTGAGCCCGCGCACGATATAACGCTGCGCGAAGAGCGCGATCAACACCGGCGGGACCATGGCGATGAGCGAGCGTACAGCCACGAACCAGAACTGCACGCCGCGCGAATCCACACCGCCCGCGATGTGGACCGGCATGGTCGCCGATTCCTTGATGGTGAGGATCACTGCGAAGAGATACTCGTTCCACGCGAACGCGAACATAATGAGCGCGGACGCCGCGATCGCCGGCAGCGCCAGCGGGATCGCCACCCGGAAGAACGCGACGAAGTGCGAGCCACCGTCCACCAGCGCCGCCTCCTCCAGCTCGATCGGCAGGTCCTGGAAGGTCTGGCGCACGATCACCACCACGAAGGGCAGGATGAAGGTGGCGTTGACCAGGATCAGCGCGGCATGGGTGTCCAGCATGTCGAGCGAGGAGAAGACGATGAAGAAGGGCACTGCCGTCGCCACCGGCGGCAGCACCCGCTGCGACAGGAACCAGATCGTGAGGTCCTTGTTCTTGATGCGCTTGAAGCGGAAGCGCGCCAGCGCATAGGCCGCGGGCAGGCCGAGGGCGAGTGCGATCAGCACCGAGCAGATGGAGATGATCAGGCTGTTGCCGAAGGCGTTGTGGGCCTCTGGTGTCGAAAGCTGCGATATCCAGTTCTCGAGCGTCGGCGTGAAGTCGAGGAAGGGGACGCCGAGGCCAGCCACGGTGAAGGTGTCCGCCGGCGCGCGCAGGCTGTTGGAGACCGCCCAATAGATCGGGAAGAAGAAGATCAGCGCGACGAAGATCGCGATGATCGAGAAGCCGGCATCGGCGAACCAGAGCCGTTTGCGCTTGCCGCGTGCCTGAGGAACGCCGGCGGGCTGCCCGAACAGCGACTTGCCCAGCCCGCTAAGCATAGGTCTGCCTCAGGCGGCGGAAGAAGAGAGTGACCACGATCATCACCACGATCAGCAGCAGGTAGGCCATGGCCGAGGCATAGCCGAAGTCGTTGAGCTTGAAGCCGCGGGTGAACGCCAGGTAGCTGTAGGACTGGGTGGCGATGCCGGGCCCGCCCTTGGTCAGCGTCGCGATGATGTCGAAGAGCTTGACCGCCTCCGCGAGGCGCAGCAGCAGCACGATGATGATGACCGGCTGCATCATCGGTATCACGACGATGCGCCAGAGATCCCATGCCGAGCCGCTGTCCAGTCGTGCGCATTCCACCAGGTCATCTGGGATGGACTGCAAGGCGGCGAGGAACACAAGGAAACAGAACGGTGTCCATTGCCATATGTCGACGATTATCACCGATACGAGGGCCCAATCGGGCTGCGATAACCATGGTATTCCCATGAATTCGAGTGGGCCGCCAATCTCGTAAAACACCGTGAAGAATAGGTAACCGACCGCGATCGGAGTCGCGAAAATCGGCAATATCATGATCGTTCGCAACACGGGTCGCCCGAATATGTATCGGTGGAAGAGAAATGCGAGCAGGAAACCCAGCACAATCTCGGCGGTCACCGCCGAGAACACGAAGATCGCGGTGACCTTCACCGCAGAGCCCACCTCCTCGTCGCCGAAGGCACGGATGAAACTGGCGAAGCCGTTCCAGGTGAAATTGGTCTGAAGCTCGCGGTGCACCACGGTCTTGGTGCGCGGCTCGCCGCTCTTCTTGAGGACGGGCTCGCCGGCCTCGTTGAACATCGGCACCTTCTCGCGCCCGGTGACGACGACCTTGCGGTCGACGTCATGGAAGCTGATGTAGAGCGAATAGCCGAGCGGGAAGACCGTGAACGCCAGCACCCAGAAGACGGCCGGCAGCAGGAAGACGAACTTGACCGGCTTGGTCCAGCGGATCATGGCCGGCTAGCTACTTTCGTGATCGGCAGTCGGCAGGGCCCGGGGCGGGCACGGCAAGCCGCGCACCGCCCCGCAAACCCTAACAGATGGCCTCGGCCTAGCCGCCGAAGCCAATCGCTTCCTGATACTGCTGGAGAAGCTTGTCACGGCCCAAGCGGTCCGTGATGTCCTCCCAGGACGCTGCGGTATCGGAAAGCGCCTCCTGAGCGGTCTTCTGGCCGCTCATGGCTGCGGACAGGTTCTTGTCCATGATGTCCCAGTACGCGGGCGCACCCTCGATCCGCAGGTAGGTCAGGATCGTCGGCGCGGTGAAGTTGTCGTAATAGGCCTGCGTGTACTCGGCGACATCGTCCGCGTGCCAGCCTGCGGCCACGTAGTCCTCGACCTTCGCCTCGCCCAGCGGCTCCAGGAACTGGTAGTAGTAGCCCGGGTCGACGCCGGTCCAGCCGTTATACGCGCCCCAGTTCGAGGACGGCTTGATTGCCATCAGCGAGAGGAACGAGTAGGCGGCATCCGGGTTCTCCGAGAACGCCGAGATCACACCGTGCCACGAGCCGCCGGTGGTGTTGCCGACCAGCTGCGGGTTATCGGTTTCGACCCAGGCGCCATTCTCATGATCCCAGTAGGTGTCGGAAGCCGGCAGAATGGCCGAGCCGCAGATGCCCTTGAGCTTGGAGCGCGACTCATCCTGGCAGAGCGAGCCGACATCGCCCCAGCTGAACACGAAGATCGACTTGCCGCGCAGGAAGTAGTCCCAGGCCTCGCCGAGGCTCCAGCCCACCTGGGCCGCAGGCCCGGTCTTGTGCAGCTCCTGCAGGAACTCGAGCGCCGCGACATGGCCGGGGCTGTCGATCAGCGGGGTCATGTCGGTGGGATCGAACCAGTAGACGTTGTGGTGCTGGGTGACCGCCTCGCCCGGCGTCATCGCGAAGGACGCGGACAGCGACTGGAAATGATAGTGGCCCTGCTCGCCCACCTTGAGGTGGAGCACGGTGCCGCTATCGGCCTCGTCGTCGTTCGCATCCCAGTTCTTGCCGTTGAAGAACTGCGAGATGTCCAGGAGCTGCTGCCAGGTCTGGGGCGGGACCGGCATGTCGTAGCCCTTCTCCGCCTTGAACGCGGCTTGATGCTCGGGGTCGTTGAGCACGTCGCGCCGGTAGTAGAGGACCTGTCCGTCGGCGTCGTTGAGCACGCCGTATGCGGTGTCCCCCCAGGTGTGCAGGGTCTTGAGCGACTGCGGCATGGAATCGTAGGTCCACTGCGGATGCTCGCCGCTCTCCATGTATTCCTCGATCGGAAGCATGAAGTCGCCGGCGACCAGGTCGCCATAGAAGAAGGCGCCGACGATGATGGCGTCATAGAGGCCGGTGCCCTGACGCAGGTCCAGCATCATCTTGGCGTAGAGGTCGGTGACCGGTGTGAGCGCGATCTCGAGCGTGGCGCCGGACAGTTCCTCCCAGATCGGGCGGAAGCTGAAGATCGGCCCCGAGATCCCGCCGCGCGGGCCCGAATCCAGGGTCAGTACCGTGAGCGTGGTGCCCTCGAAGGGCTTCTCGCCAGGCCCGAACAGGGAGCCCAGCTCATCCCGCGAGGTCTTGATAACGGCGCCGTCCTCCATAAGGAGGTCGACCGAGCCGTCGTCGTGCCACGTGACGTGCCCGTCTTGCGCCTGTGCATTTGCTGCGGTCAGCGCGGCGAGTGCCACGCCTGCCGAGATCAACCCGGCCTTCAACGCCTTCATTTTCCATCTCCCTCGTCGTGGACGGCCCATGGTGCCGCCGAAGGTGGCATGACTATAGTCAATGGCGCGCCGGGGGCAACCGCTCGACGACGGTCACATCACTTCCAGGAAGCAGACGGCTGAAGCAATGAACGTTCTTCTCATCCTGTCCGACGAGCACAGCCGCGAGGTCGCCGGCTACTACGGTAATGCGCTCGTCAAGACGCCCAATCTCGATGCCCTCGCCGCGCGCGGTGTCGTCTTCGAGAACGCCTACTGCAACTCGCCGATCTGCGTGCCCTCGCGCGCGAGCCTCGCAACCGGCGACTACGTGCACCGTACCGGCTACTGGGACAGCGCCGCCGCCTACGACGGCAGGGTGCCGTCGTGGCACCATCGGGTGCGCGCCGCAGGCCACGACGTCGTGTCGATCGGCAAGCTGCATTTCCGCAGCGCCGATGACGACAACGGCTTCAGCGCGGTGCACCATCCGATCTACGTGGTGGACGGCATCGGCGACACCCATGGGCTGCTGCGAACCAACCGGCGGGTTCGCGCAGTCGCGCGCGAGCTGGCGGCCGAGGCCGGGCGCGGGCCCTCGCCCTACACGGGCTTTGACGCGACGGTGGCCGATGCCACGGTGCGCTGGATCCGCGAGCGGGCCTCACGGCCTGGCGGCACACCGTGGGTGCTGTTCTCATCGATGGTTTCGCCCCACTATCCGTTGACCGCGCCCGACGCGTTCTACGACCTTTACGATGGTGTCGCACTGCCCAGACCCCGGCTCTACGACGATGTGGACCGCCCGGACCACCCGGTGATCGCGCACTACCGGGCGACCTGGAACTACGACGACTTCTTCGATGCGGATCGGCTTACGGCCGGGCTGAGGGGCTACTACGGGCTCTGCTCCTTCCTCGACCACCAGATCGGAAAGATTCTATCTGCGCTCGACGAGAGTGGATTTGGCGACGACACGCTCGTCATCTACACGTCCGACCACGGCGAGAGCCTCGGCAACCGGGGCTTGTGGGGGAAGTCGGTGATGTACGAGGAAGCGAGCGCTGTGCCCCTGCTGGCTGCAGGGCCCGGCCTACCTGCCGACAAGCGATGCTCCACCGCAGTCTCGCTGGTGGACATCTACCCGACCATCGTTGAGGCGCTTTGCGGGGCGCTCGATAAGCGCGAGCGGGCACTTCCCGGGGAGAGCCTGGTCGCACTCGCGCGGGAGCAGCCAAGCGATCGTGTCGTGTTCAGCGAGCTACACGATGACGGATCGCTGACCGGCACCTTCATGGTGCGCAGGGGCGATTGGAAGCTGGTGCACTACGCCGGCTATCCGCCGCAGCTATTCGATCTCTCGGCCGACCCGTTCGAAGAGCACGATCTTGCCGGGGACCCCGCGACCGGCGACATCCAAAGGCAGCTCTACGATGAGCTGCACGAGATCGTCGATCCCGAAGCGGTCAACGCGCGCGTCACTGCCGACCAGCGGGCCAGGATCGAGCAGCTGGGCGGGGTCGAGGGGATTCTCTCGCGCGCCGATTTCAACTTCACGCCGGTGCCCGACTGAGAAAGGCGCATGGCGCCCGCAGGACCGCGAACCGGGTGGTCCACGTTGACCGCCATAGGGCGAGTCCCTAAGGTCGCGGCCGCCGCGCCGGCGGCGAGCGGGCAGCAATTCAGGGGATGTCGAGCCATGGCCGTGGAGCGCAAGCAAGTGGCCGAGCAGCGCTATCGCGAGTCCTACGGGCGCTACTTCGAGGACTTCGTGGTGGGCGACGTCTACGAGCACCGGCCGGGCCGGACGCTCACCGAGTACGACAATATCTCCTTCACGCTGCTCACCATGAATACCCATCCGATCCACTTCGACAGCCACTACGCTTCGCACAGCGAGTTCGGCCAGCCGCTGGTCAACAGCGCGCTCACGCTGGCGATCGTCGCCGGCATGTCGGTGAGCGACATCAGCCAGAAGGCGATCGCCAACCTGGGCTGGAACGACATCCGGCTCACCGCACCGGTCTACGCCGGCGATACCATCTACGCCGAATCGGAGGTGCTGGAGACCCGGGAATCGCGTTCGCGGCCGACCCAGGGCATCGTCACGGTCAAGACCACGGGCAAGAAGTCCGACGGCACGGTGTTCATGACCTACGAGCGCACGGTTCTGGTGCCGAAGCGTGGCCACGCGGTGGACGACCGCGCCGAATACTGAGCCATACCGGACGTTGTATCTGACAGCGGTATGATGCGGACCCTGAAAACGAGTCGCAAAGCCACTCGGCAGTCTGGCCGCGCTGCGGTATAATCGCGCGAGCGGAGGTACGCATGCGCACACGAATCATCCACCTCATCAATCCCCAGACCAACCAGTTCACGACGCGCCCGATGTACTTCAACCGGGCGCTCTATTCGCCGCTGGCGGGTCTGCTGGCGGTTGCGGCGGTGATTCCGCAGGACCGCTACGAAGTCGTGATGACCGACGAGAACATCGAGGACATCGACTTCGACCTGAAGGTCGACATGGTCGGCATTTCGGCCATGACGAGCTACGTGAAGCGTGGCTACGAGATCGCCGAGCGCTTCCGCGCGAAAGGCGTGCCCGTGGTCATAGGCGGCGTGCATGCGAGCTTCATGCCGCAGGAGGCGCTCCAGCACTGCGACGCCGTGGTGATCGGCGAGGCCGAGCTGGTCATGCCCAAGCTCCTGGACGATCTGGATCGCGGCGAGGTCAGGGGCGTCTATCGCGCCGACACGCTGCACCCGATGGTCGACGTGCCCATTCCGCGTTACGACCTTGTGAAGAAGAACCGCTACGTCAACCGCACTTTCGTCCAGACCTCGCGCGGCTGCCACCAGGGCTGCACCTTTTGCGCCGAGCCGCTGATGAACGGGCTCAAGTTCCGCTATCGGCCGGTCGATGAGGTGATCCACGAGATCGAGAACTGCGGGCAGCGCACGATCTCCCTCAACGACGCCGACTTCTTCGGCACCGAGGAGCGGCCGAAGGAAGTGATGCGGGCGCTCCGGGGGCGCGGCATTCGTTGGCAGGCCGCCGCCACCAGCAAGCTCGCCCAGAAGGACGAGATGCTCGAGCTCGCGGCCGAGAGCGGCTGCTACATGCTGAGCATCGGCTTCGAATCGATCTCGCGCGAGACGCTCAAGCGGGTCCACAAGTACGTCAACCGGCCGGAGCAGTTCGCCGCGCTGGTGGAGAAGATCCACAGCTACGGGATCATGGTCTTCGGGCTCTTCATGTTCGGCTTCGGCGGCGACGACGAGAGCGTCTTCGACGAGACCACCAACTTCAACATCGACGCCAAGTACGACGCCTGCGCCTACTCGGTGCTGACCCCCTATCCCGGGACGCTCACCTGGTACGAGATGAAGAAGGCCGGGCAGATCGTCTCCTACGACTGGGACCTCTACGACCAGGGGCACATCGTCTACCGGCCGGAGAAGCTCAGCACCCAGACGCTCCGCGCAGGCCACATGCGGGCCTACAGGAACTTCTACTCGCTGCCCTCGATCGCCAAGCGCTTCCCGCTCACGGGCTCGCGCAACCGGCTGCATTGGAGCATCTACAACGGCTTCTTCCGCCGGGGCGAGGTGACGGGACGGGCGATGGAGAAGCCGATCGCGGATGCGACGCCCGAGCCCACGACCATCCCGGTGCCGCCGATCATGCCGCAGAAGCGCGAATGGCGGGAGATGGTGGCCGAAGGCATCGGCCCCATGCCGGCTCCCCAGACCGAACGCGAGCTGCGCAGCCAGGCCTAACGCCTGTCGTTGACTGAAGTTCTCCTAGGCAGGCAAAGGCGCCCGAGCCCTACTCCGCCGCTGCGGCTTCCTTCACCTCGTCCGCGAAGCTTGCGTCGCGGCCGTAGGCCGAGAGACCTTCCGCGCTGACGAAGCCGTCTTCCAGGTCGGCCCGGAGTGCTTCGTCCGCCCGCTCGTGCGGGTCGCCGTAGCCGCCGCCGCCCGGTACGCGGACCAGGATCTGGTCGCCCCGGTGCAGCCGGATGTTGACGAACTTGGTCGGGCTCACGGTGCCGTAGACCTCCTTGAAGGTGCGGAACTCCTCGTCTTCCACGCGCTTGACGAAGAAGCCCGTGGGCGCGCCGGCCTCCCCCTTCATCAGGCCGTAGGGCCCCTCGGTGATGCGGTCGGTGAGCGCGCTCACGCTGATCGCGTCCGCGATCACCTCGAACTGGCGCCAGCAACCGAGGCCGCCCCGCCACTTGCCCGCGCCGCCTGAATCGGGGCGGATCTCGTACTTCATCACACGGAGCGGGAAGCGGGTCTCGAACACCTCGATCGGCGTCGCCCGGATGGTGCTCGCGTGGGCGCAGCAGAGCGCGGTGTTGCCGTCCTTGCCGAGCCGGCCGCCCCAGCCTCCGCCTTCCAACTGGTAGTGGGTCCAGTACTCGCCGGTATCCGGGTGGATGCCGCCGAGTAGCAGGTTGCACGCGGTCCCGCCCTCGGCGGCGCTCACCATGTCCGGCACCGCCTTGGAAAGCGCGTGCTGCACTGCCGCGATGATGCGGGGCTGGCCCTCGGTGTTGCCGGCGACGCTCGGCGCGGGGAAGACCGGGTTCGCCACCGTGCCTGGCGGCGCCACCACGCGGAGCGGCTTGAAGCAGCCGCTGTTGAGCGGCACGTCGCGGGCGCAAAGGGTCTGCAGCACCGCGGTGCAGCCGGCCGCGGCCGTCGCCACGTAGGTGACGTTGATCGGCCCCCGCGCCTGCTCGTCCGATTCCGAGAGGTCGACCACGATCTCCTCCTCCCGGATGTGTACCGTGGGGCGGAAGTAGAAACGATCGGTGCTGACCCCGTCGTCCTCAAAATAATCTTCGGCCTTGTAGATGCCGTTGGGGAGCTTGCGGATCTCGTTCCGCATCCAGTGCTCGGCGTGATCGACGAGCGCGTCGCAGATTCTCTCGAAGGTATCGACGCCGAGCCGCTTCACCAGCGCGCCGAGCCGCTGCTCGGCGGTGTTGAGCGAGCCGATCATGGCGTGGAAGTCGCCCCAGGTGGTGTTGGGGGTGCGGTGGTTGGCGAGCGCGATGCGCCAGACGTCCTTCACGTACTCGCCGCGCGAGAGCAGCTTCACCGGCGGCAGCCGGAGCCCCTCCTGAAACACCTCGGTGGCGGTGCTGGCGAAGGAGCCCACCGCCATGCCGCCGATCTCGGCGATATGGGCGATGTTGGCGGCGTAGCCGATCAACGTGCCGTCGACGAAGACCGGCTTCATCAGCAGATGCTCCGGCATGTGGCACTGGCCGCGGTAGGGATCGTTGTGAACGATCACGTCGCCCTGCTCGATCGGCTCGTCCATCTCTTTCACGCAGAGAGGCACCGTGTGCAGCCCTGCGCAGATGATCGCCGGGTTCATCTCCGCCTGGCCCACCATGCGGAGCCTGCGGTCGAACAGGCAGCACGAGAAGTCCCGCGATTCGCTGAAGATCGGCGAATACGCGGTGCGCACCATGGCGCTTTCCATCTCGTTGCAGATGTTGCCGAGCGCGTTGTTGACGACGGTGAGCGTGACAGGGTCCTTCTCCGGCGCGAGCCGCCCGGTGCCGACCGCAGCGCCCGCGGCCCTGGGCAGGCTCACGATCAGGCTGCCGTCGGCGCCGATCTCCACCTCGCTCTGCGGCGGCACGAGGGTTGTGGAATCCATCTCGTCGATGATCGCGGGTCCCGCGACCACGGAGCCTGCGGGAAGCTCCGCGCGGCGGTAGATCGGCGTCTCCAGCGGCGTGTCGCCGTCGAAGTAGACCTCGCGGTGGGCATGGGCCTGGCCCGAGCCCGTGGCCGGCGCGCTGAGCGTCGCATCGGTGCGCTCCTCGCCGACGGCGATCACCCGCACCTCGGTCATCTCGGCGACCTTGTCGCGGAGCGCGTAGCCGTAAAGCTCCTCGTGCTGGCTGTGGAGGCCCTCCAGCGCCCGCGCAAAACCGTCCTCGTCGAGCTCCAGCGTGTCCAGCTGCACCAGCTCGCCGAAGTTCTGGCCCATGTAGCGCATGCTGATATAGCCGGCGACGTGGGCCTCGCCCTCCAACCCGTCGCGCCTGAGCTCCTCCACCGCCTCGCGGGCGAGCGCCTGGAGCTGGGCGTTGAGGGTTGGCAGGTCCACCGTGTCCGAGCGGTGGTTGACCGTGCGTGCGCGGTCGACGCGGAGGTCGGTGAGCAGCGTGCCGAGCGCGGAGCAGAGCCCTGGATGAGGCGGCACGACGACCTTCTTCATCTCCAAGGGCGCCGCGACATCGACGGCATGGAGCGGGCCGGCGCCGCCGAAGGCGATCAAGGCATAGTCGCGGTGATCGATGCCGCGCTCGACCGTCATGAGGCGGATCGCGTCTGCCATGTTCTCGGCCGCGGTCTCCAGGATCGCGCGTGCGGTCTCCACCGCCGTGAGCCCGAGTTTCTGGCCGAGCCCGGCGACGGCCTCGTGGGCGCGTGCCGCGTCCAGCGTCATCTCGCCGCCGAGGAAGTAATCGGGGTCGAGCCGGCCGAGCACCACGTTGGCGTCGGTGACCGTGGGCTCGGTCCCGCCCTGGCCGTAGCAGGCGGGGCCGGGGTCGGCGCCGGCGCTGCGCGGCCCGACGCGGAGCAGGCCGCCGACATCGACGTAGGCGATGGAGCCGCCGCCCGCGCCGATGGTGGTGTAGTCGATGAAGAGCGCGCTGACCGGCACGCCCCATTCCACCTCGTACTCGGTGGTGGAGCCGAAGGCGCCGTCGGTGACGAGGCCGACGTCGCAGCTGGTGCCGCCCATGTCGAGGGTGACGCCGTTGCCGTCGGCGTGATCACGGGCGAAGCGGGCGCCGGCGATGACCCCGCCGGCGAGGCCCGAGAGCAGGAGCTGGACCGGCGCATCGCCGGCGGATTCCGCCTGCAGATGGCCGCCGTTAGACTTCATGAGCGAGAGCGGCGCCTCGATCCCCGCCGTCCCCAGGTCGGCCGAGACCTGGCCCACGAAGCGGTCGATGATGCGCTTGATGAAGGCGTCGGTGATGACAGTGGCGCTGCGTTGATACTCGCGCCAGATCGGGCAAACGTCGCTGGAGAGCGAGACCGGCAGGTCGGGGAAGCGTTCGCCAAGATAGGCGCCGATGGCCTCCTCATGGCTGGGGTCGACGTAAGAGAAGAGCAGGTTTACCGCGACCGCCCACTCCTGGGCGAGGTCGCTCTTGCGCCACTCGTCGATCCAGTCGCCGAGCCGTTCAAGCTCAGGTTTTTCCAGCGGGATCAGGATGTTGCCCTTGTGATCGACGCGCTCCCTGATGCCGAAGACATGGCGGCGCAGCACGCCTGCGCTGGGTTTCTCCCAGGCCGGGTTGTAGGCCTCCTTGCGCGCGATCAGCCCGATGATGGGCACGTCCTGCACGCCATCGGTGCCGACATAGAGCACGGTCGCGCCCTTCTTCTGCAGGCGCGCGTTGGTGGCAATGGTGGTGCCGAGCACGATGCGGCCGATCTCGTCCGGCGTGAGCTTGCTCTGGCCGATGGCGTTGAGCGGGGCTGCGGCGGGCTGTTGCGGCGTGGACGGGACCTTGACGGTGCGGATGCGCCCGCTGGTGTCGTCCAGCGCGACCAGGTCCGTGAACGTGCCGCCGGTGTCGATGCCGACCCTATACATTGCCCGCCTCCTCGCCATGCCTGGCTTCCTCGACGCGGCCTGCCGCCTTCGCCTCGGCGAACTCGGCACGGACGCGCCGCTTCACGTCGGCGCACTTGTCCTCGCAGAACATCTCGCCGGGGAACTCGTCGTCCACCCAGTATTCCCGCGCCATCATGATGCCGCAGAAGGAGCAGTTGAAAATCCGCGTGTCGTACCAGGCGAGGTTAAATGGGAGCCACTTGCCGCTCATATCTCCCTGCCTCCCAGCGTGTCTCGGACGGCCGAGACACTTTCACGCCGCGCGATGCGGGTCAACCGCACGGCTACCGGGCCGTCAGGCCCGGAGCGCGCGACCGCTCGCCGCGCCGTGTGACGCGTAGCGTCGCGCGTCCACGCGCGCGGAGCGCACGATCGAGCGGAGCGAGCGCCCGGAGCCTGAGGGAAATGAAAGAGAGGGAGAGGTACGGTCGGCCCCGTCTACCAATCCCGCGCCTGCTCGATGACGCGGAAGTTGGCGAGCCCGTCTTCGGCGCTGACCGCGAGCGGCGTGCCGCGGGCGATGGCGCGGGTGATGCTCTCGACCTGGGCCTTGTAGGTGTCGTGGCCCGCGAGCGCGACGGTGCGCGGTTTGCCGCCCTTGCGCACCGTGGTCATGGTGCCTGGGATGCCGACGAAGCCGCCCTCGATCGTGCAACAGCTTTCGCTGCCCAGAAGCTCGAACCCGCCGCCGGTGGTCACGGCGGTCGACGCCGAGATCGTGCCCAAGGCACCGTTCGCGAAGCCGATGGAGACGGCGGCGGTGTCGGCGGAGCGACCGTAAGCCTGGTTGGCGAGATGGGCGTGCACCGTCTTCGCCTCGCCGTTGAACCAGCGCAGCAGGTCGATGAAGTGGGTGCCGATGTCGCCCAGCACCCAGCAGCCCGACTGTGCGTCGTCGAGGCGCCACCAGTCGTCCGGCACCTCCGGATAGCGGTAGCGGAACTGGCAGTGCATGTGTACCGGCGCGCCGAAGCGGCCGGCCTGCCATTGTGCGCGGAGCGCGTCGAGCCTTGGGTGATAGCGGCTGTTGTAGCCGATGGTGAGCAGGCGCTCGGCCTTCTTAGCGGCCCTGATCATCGCCCTGCACTCGGCCTGGTTCAGCGCCATGGGCTTCTCGCAGAGCACGTGCTTGCCGGCCTTGAGCGCGGCGACGGTCTGGTCCTTGTGCAGGTGGTTGGGGCTCGCGATCCACACGACGTCGACGGCGGGATCGGCGAGGAAGGCCTTGAGGTTCGTATAGCCGCGCGCCACGCCGTGGCTCGCGCAGTAGCGCTCGGCGTTCTCCTGCTTCGTCGACAGCACGGCCTTGAACCGCGCGCCCCGCGCCGCGTTGATCGCCGGACCCAGAACCATGTCGCTCCAGCCCCGCGTGCCGATCATGCCCCAGCCGACCGGTACCGCCGCCATGCTCGCCTCCCGCTCACCTGCCTCCGCTGGGCGATGGTATCACGGGGCGCGGAACGCGGCCCGAGGGCAGCCCGCATTGACCGGCCGCGGGCGCGGGCCATAGAGTGTGCGCCCTTCCCACCAGCGCACGCCGACGCCCCCGATGAAGGCCCTCTCGGACATCGTGATGCTCGACCTGACGCATATGCTGTCGGGCCCCTTTGCGGCGATGCTGCTGGCCGATCTCGGCGCCCAGACCATCAAGGTGGAGCCGCCGGGCAGCGGCGAGATGACCCGCGGCCTGCTCGCCGACGACCCGCGCTACGCATACAAGGGCATGGGGCCCTACTTCCGCACCCTCAATCGCAACAAGAAAAGCGTCAGCATAGACCTGAAGCGGGACGAAGGCCGCGCCCTCTTCCACGAGCTCGCGACGAAGGCCGACATCGTCGTCAACAACTTCCGCCCGGGCGTTCCTGAGCGGCTCGGCATCGACCACGCGACGCTCGCCGCGCTCAACCCCCGCATCGTCACCTGCAGCGTGACCGGCTTCGGCGAAGAGGGGCCGGACTGCGACCGCACCGCCTTCGACGTGGTGGCGCAAGGCTATGGCGGCGGCATGTCGATCACCGGCGAGGCCGGCGGGCCCCCGATCCGCGCCGGCGTCCCCATGGGCGACCTCTCCAGCGGGCTCTTCGGCGCGGTCGCCATGCTGGCGGCGCTGCACGCGCGCGAGGTCACCGGGCGGGGCCAGCATATCGACCTCTCCATGCAGGACTGCCAGGTCTCGCTCCTGAGCTACATCGCCGCCATGCACCTGCTCTCCGGCGAGGTGCCGCGCCAGTTCGGCAACGCGCATCCGATCTACGTGCCTTACAATGCCTTCCCGACCAGGGACCGGTGGCTGATCATCGCGGTGGTGAAGGACGACCAGTGGGCGCGGCTCAGGGACGTGCTGGGGAACCCGGCGCTCAAGGACGCGCGCTTCGACGGCTACGAGGGACGGCGCGACCACCGGGAGGCGGTGGAGGGCGGGATCACGGAGGCGCTCGCGGCACGCGGCTGCGACGCGTGGCTTGAGACGCTGCGTGCGGCCCGTGTGCCTTGCGGTCCGGTCAACGACGTGGGCCGCGCGCTCGCGGACGTACAGGTGCAGGCCCGCGACATGGTGGTCGAGATCGAACACCCGGAGGGCGGCTCCTTCCGCACCACGGGCAACCCGATCAAGCTGAGCGAGACGCCGTGCGAGAGCTACGCGCCCCCGCCGCTGCTCGGCCAGCACACGGACGAGGTGCTGGCCGGCCTCTGCGGCAAGAGCGAGGCCGATCTTGCCCGGTTGCGCGAAGCAGGCGTGATCGCCTGACGAGAACGAGAAAGCCAGAGGAAGCGAACCATGGCTGACGTCATCACCGTGCACGAGGTGGGGCTCCGCGACGGGCTCCAGAACCAGCCACGCGTCGTGCCGACCGAGGGCAAGCTGCGCCTGCTGGACGCCCTGCTGGATGCCGGTCTCCGGTCCGTCGAAGCCGCGAGCTTCGTCTCGCCCAAGGCGGTGCCGCAGATGGCGGACGCGGCGGCGATCTTCGCCAACCTGCCGCAGGACCGCGGCGCCGGCTACGAGGCGCTGGTGCCCAACGAGAAGGGCTACGAGCGCGCGGTGGAGGCCGGCGTCACCACCGTGGCTCTGGTACTCGCCGCCACCGATACCTTCAACCGGCGCAACATCAACATGTCGCTGGACGAGGCGATCCGGGTCAACGAGGCGGTGATCCGCCGCGCGAAGGCGGACGGGGTTCGCGCCCGCTCATACCTCTCCGTGGTCGCTGCCTGCCCTTACGAGGGCGTGGTTCCGCCCGAGACCGTGTTCGACCTCGCCGCTCGCATGTTCGATGCGGGCGCCGACGAGCTTGCGCTGGGGGATTCCACCGGCGCCGGCACCCCGCCGCAGATGGCGCACCTCTTCGAGACGCTGGCGCATCGTTATGGGCCGGAGCGCCTCGCCGGGCACTTCCACGACACCCGCGCCATGGGGCTCACGCTCACCTGGGTCGCCATCGAATGCGGCATCCGCAAGTTCGACAGCTCCATCGGCGGCCTCGGCGGCTGCCCCTTCGCGCCCGGCGCCACCGGCAACCTCGCGACCGAGGACCTGGTGTTCATGGCGACCGAGGCGGGTTTCGAGACCGGCATCGACGTGGCCGGTTTGCGCCGCGCCGTCGCCGTCGCCGAGGAGCTGACCGGCCAGACCCTCGGCGGTCGGATCACGCCTTTCCTGGACGCGCGGGAGAAGCGTAGGACGGCAAACTGATAACGCGGGAGCGAGACCGTCGTTGACGGGCTCGCGACAGGCCGCGACTGCGGCCCGCCGCTTATGCGGCGCGCCCGCGCAGGCGCCGGCCGCAGGCCGGCTGCCGTGAGCGAAAAAAGTTCTAATCCGTGCCGAAGAGCCGGTCACCGGCGTCGCCCAAGCCCGGCACGATATAGGCCTTCTCGTTCAGGCACTCATCGAGGCTCGCGGCCCATACTTCGACGCTCGCGTGTTTTTCGTTGAAGGCGCGCATGCCCTCGGGTGCTGCGACCATGGCCATGAAGCGGACGTTGCTGTCGTCGATGCCGTTCCGGTTGAGCAGGTCGACCGCGTAGGAGGCGGAGTAGCCGGTGGCGAGCATCGGGTCGACCAGGATGAAGAGCCGGTTCGTGTCCGACGGCAGGCGCACGTAATACTCGACCGGGCGGTGGGTCTTGGGGTCGCGGTAGAGCCCGATGTGGCCGAGCGGCGCCGTCGGCAGCAGCTCCGCCAGACCCTCCGCCATGCCGAGGCCGGCACGCAGGATCGGCACGATCGCGGGCTTCCGGCCGCGCAGGAAGGGCGCCTCCATCGCCGTTACCGGCGTCTCGATGGCGCGCGAGTCCGTGGGCAGGCCACGGGTGATCTCGTAGCCGATGAGCAGGGCGATCTCGCGCAGCAGATCGCGAAACAGGGGGGTCCACGTCGTCTTGTCGCGCAGGTGGCTCAGCTTGTGCTGCACCAGCGGATGATCGACCAGATGGAGGTTGGGGAACGGGTTCTCGCTCATGGGGCTATGGGCTCGCTTGCGGTTTCGGGTCGCTGTAGAGGGAGGGCGCGATGACGGGCATGAGCAGCCGGAAGGGGATGAGCAGCACCGCCGCCATCCCGACCTTGATCGCAAAATCGCCGAGCGCCCAGGTCACCCACGGCAGACCCGTGAGCGCGAAGGCCGCACTGAAGAAGATCGCGGTATCCAATGCAGATGCCGAGAGCGACGAGACCAGCGGCGCCCGCCACCAGAGGCCGCGCCTCAGCCGGTGGAACAGCGCGATATCGAAGAGCTGCGCGCAGATGAAGGCGAAGCCCGAGGCCAGCGCCACACGCACGCCTTCCCAGAGCGGGATGTCCGCCGCCACCGCGAGGATGATGGAAAGCCCCATGCCGAAGGGGAAGCCGACGTAGGCGACCGTGCGCGCCCGCCCCGGCCCGTGCGCCCGGTTGGTGAGGTCGGTCACCAGGAACGCCAGTGGGTAGGTGAACGCGCCCCAGGTCAGCCAGTCGTTGATCGCATGCTGAACGGCGACGTTCGAGACCCCGATCACCGCCATCATCGCGACGATGGGGAGCAGCAGCGACAGCGGAAGGGGCATCTTCATGGCCGCGGACTATAAGGCGCGGGCCTCACAGGACCAACGCGGAGCCTCGCGCAGAACATGACATTGGTGGGAATTGCCAGATCCCCTCCTCACCCTGGCCCTCTCCTCCCCAGGGAGGAGAGGGGAAACGGACGGTGCAACCACGTCCCCTCCCTCCGCCCCCGAGCCAAGCGGGCGAACGAGCGCCCGGCGCCTGAGGGAAATGAATAAACCCGGCCCGGAGCGCGCGACCGCGCGCCGCGCCGTGAGGCGCGTAGGCAAGCGAGTGGAACGAGCGCCCGCCGTTGAGGGAAATGATTAACTTGGGAGGGGGACAGGGGGAGGTGAAGGGGCGGAGAGATCGACTACTCAGCAGCGCTGGCCGCGAGCGCGTTCCTCACCTGGCGCTTGATGCGCCGGGCGCCCTGGGAGAGCCGGTCGTCCGAGGTCTTGAGCAGGTAGTTGTCGAGCCCGCCGTGGCGCTCCACGGTGCGGATCGCGCTGGTCGAGACCTTGAGCCGCACCATGCGCCCCAGCGACTCGCTGAGCAGCGCCTTGTCGTGCAGATTGGGCAAGAACCGCCGGCGGGTCTTGTTGTGAGCGTGGCTCACGTTGTTGCCGGTCAGGACGCCCTTGCCGGTCAGCTCGCAGCGGCGTGCCATGGTTCGCGCTCCGTGAAGGGAAGAGCGGGCTATTTAGAGGCAACGCGCCTCCCGGTCAAGCGTGCGCGGATGGGCGCGACCCCGCACGGATGACAGAGCCGGCCTTTTGCTCTAAACCGCAAGGAATGAGCGGAGGAGGACAGCCCGCCCGGCGCCGCAGCGACAAGCCGCTCGCGGCCGTCAACGGGGTCATCGACCTGCGCCTCCCGGCGCGCCAGACCGCGCCGCTCATCTTCACCTCCCCGCACAGCGGCACCGACTACGACCCCGCGTTCATCGAGAGCTCGCGGCTCGACGAGAAGAACCTGCGGCGCTCCGAGGACAGCTTCGTCGACGAGATATTCGCGGGCGCGCCCGAGCAAGGCGCGCCGCTGCTTTGCGCGCTCTATCCGAGGGCCTATCTGGACCCGAACCGCGAGCCCTACGAGCTCGACCCGGAGATGTTCTCGGAGCCGCTGCCGAAGCATGTGAAGTCGCGCTCCGACCGGGTGCGCGCGGGATTTGGGACCATCGCCAAGCTGGTCGCCTCGGGCGCCGAGATCTACGACGGCAAGATGTCCTTCGCCGAGGCCGAGCGCCGCATCGACACGCTCTACCGGCCCTATCACCGGGCGCTGGAAGGGCTGATCGAGGCGACGCTGCACGACTTTGGCGCGGCGTTCGTGCTGGATTGCCACTCCATGCCCTCGGTCGGCGGGCCGACGGATCGCGACCGCGGCACGCCCCGCCCGGACATCGTACTGGGCGATCGCTTCGGCGCCTCGTGCGAGCCCAAGCTGGTCGAGACGGCGGAGCGCGTCCTGCGCGATCTCGGCTTTTCGATCAGGCGCAACGAGCCCTACGCCGGCGCCTACACCACCGCCCACTACGGCCGCCCCAACGAGCGCGTGCACGCGCTACAGATCGAGGTGAACCGCAGGCTCTACATGAACGAGGCCACGGTCGCCCGCTCGCGCGACCTGCCCGGCCTGCGGAAGAAAATGAACCGCTTCATCGCCGCGATGGCGGAGGAGAGCCTGGCGCTGGTCGAAACGCTCTGATCCTCGAAGCGTTTGTTGAACCGGCGCGGTGCCTGCAATTATGATGCCCGCCACGATGATCGACCGGCGGCAAGGGCCGCCCGCGCAATCGCAGGGAGCAGACCATGAGACTGAGCCGTAGACAGTTCTTCCAAGCAGCATCAGGCGCGGTGGCCTTCGCCAGCCTGCCTCATGTTCTGCGCCGCGCCGGCATTGCGAGCGAAGACCCGATCAAGGTCGGCAACATCCTCGACCGCACCGGCATCCTCAACATCTACAGCCTGAAGCAGATTCAGGCGACGGCGATGGCGGTGGACGAGATCAACGCCGCCGGCGGCCTGCTGGGCCGGCCGCTGGAGTTGGTGTTCTACGATTCACAGTCCGACGGCCAGTACAACTCGCAGTACGTCACCGAGGCGCTGGTCAAGGACAAGTGCGTGGTGGTGCACGGCGGCATCACCAGTTCCTCGCGCGAGGTGATGCGCCCCATCGTCAACCGCTTCAAGGGGCTGCTCTTCTACAACTCGCTCTACGAAGGGGGCGTTTGCGACCGCCGCCACGTCTCCACCGGGATGGTGCCGGCGCAGCAGCTCGAGCCGCTGTTCGACTACGTGGTGAACGAGCTCGGCGGCAAGCGCACCTACATCCTGGCGGCCGACTACAACTACGGCCACATCACGTCCAAGTGGATGCAGAAGTTCACCCGCGACAACGGCGGCGAGGACCTGGCGGTCGAGTTCTTCCCGCTCGATGTCACCAACTTCCAGCCGGCGATCTCGCGCATCCAGGCGGCGAAGCCCGACGTGGTCATGTCGGCGCTGGTGGGCGGCGCGCACATCGCCTTCTACCGCCAGTTCGAGGCCTCGATCGGCAAGGACAACATGATGCTGGCGTCCGGCTCCTACGGTGTCGGCCTGGAGCACACCCAGCTCAGCCCCGAGGAGGGCAACGGCATCATCCTCGCGACTTCTTTCGTCGATGACCTCGACACGGCGGAGGCCAAGGACTTCGTGAGCCGCTTCCACGCCTACACCGGCGATACCGGCTACGTGGGCGAGTACGGCGAATACGGCGAGCGCGGCATCAAGGTCTGGGCCGAGGCGGTGCGTCAGGCCGGCGATGCCAGCTCGGATGCGGTAATCGATGCGCTGGCCACGAGCAACGTCAGCGTTGTCGGCGCCGGCGGCCAGTACACGGTGGACGGTCAGACCAACCACACGACCATGGATATCCACATCGTGCGCGGCAACATGACCCAGACCTTCGACGTGATCCGCTCGTTCTCGCAGCGCCCGCCGCTGGATACGCAGCAGGTCTGCGATCTCCACGCGAACCCCGACGACAAGACCCAGTACGAGGTCGAGGTCGAGTAAGGATCGGGGCGTTACGACGACGGTCTTGTAGTCCGGACGCCGGGTCCGTCGGCGGCGTGAGTCGCTGCCGACGGGCCGTCCCACGTTCGCAGATGCGTGTTTGGCCCCGGTGCGCCCGGCCGGGGCGGCGGGGGTGACGGTTGGATCAGGTCGCGAACTATCTCTTCCAGATCGGTTTTTCGTTCTCGATCTTCATCCTGATCAGCCTCGGGCTCGCGGTCATCTTCGGGATGATGCGGGTGATCAACCTGGCGCAGGGCGAGTTCCTGATGCTCGGCGCCTATTTCTGCACGCTCTGCAGCCAGTTCGGGATCAACCTCTGGCTTTCGTTCATCCTGTCGGCGCTCGCCGTCGGTGTCTTCGGCATCATCGTCGAGCGCTTCATCATCCAGTGGCTCTACGGCCGCATCATCGACACGCTGCTCGCCACCTGGGGCTTGAGCCTGCTGCTGGTGGGCGGCGTTACCACCATATTCGGGCCGCAGACCGAGAGTGTCGCCGCGCCTCTCGGCAACGTGCAGGTGGGCGCCTTTGGGTTCCCCATTTACGGCCTCGTGATGATGGCGATTGCCGTGGCGCTGCTGGCTGCGGTCTACGCATTCTGGCGCTTCACCCGCTACGGGCTGATCGTGCGCGGCACCATGCAGAACCCGACGATCTCGGCCGCGCTGGGCGTGAACCGCAGCCTCGTCTACATGCTGACCTTCGCCTTCGGCTCAGCGCTCACCGGGCTTGCCGGCGCGGTGCTGGCGCCCATCGTCGGCGCCTACCCCACGCTCGGAATAGCCTACATTGCCAAGGCCTTCATCACGGTCATCACCGGCGGCCACCTGCCGCTGATCGGTACCGTGAGCGCATCCGGCCTCTTCAGCACCATCGACGGCATTGTCGCCACCGTCTCGAGCTCGGTGATCGGCGAGATGACGGTGCTGTTCGTGGCCATCATCCTGCTCAGGCTGCTGCCGCTCGGGATTACCGGGCGCATGACGCGCGGGGTCTGAGCGATGATCCACGGCATCGCCTTCATGCAGCACCCGAGCGAGCGCCCCAAGTGGTGGTGGTGGGTCTTCATCGCCGCACTCGCGGCTTTCTTCATCACCATGCCCTTCCACCTGGAGATCTTCGTCATCCTGGAGATGTCGCGCTTCTTCGGGATGGCGATGCTCGCGCTCAGCATGGGTTTCCTCTGGGGCTTCAGCGGGATTCTCAGCTTCGGGCAGACCGCGTTCTTCGGGCTCGGCGGCTACGGCTTCACCGTGCTCGCGCTCAATACCGGCGAGACCACCGGCTCGGTCTTCTTCGCGGTCGCCCTCGGCGCGGCCGGCGCCGGCATCCTCGGCTACTTCATGATCTACGGCCGCATCAGCGAGATCTATCTGAGCGTCATCACCCTGGTCTTCACGCTGATCCTGGAGAAGGGTATCCGCGCCACCTCGGGCGATCAGTACGTCATCGGCAAGGTGCGGCTGAACGGGCAGAACGGCATCCCCACGGTTCCGCAGCTCGACGTGCCGTGGAACCCGAGCGTGCAGCTCGACATCAACTGGTTCTTCTGGGTCGGCGCCGTGCTCATGATTCTGGTCTACATCGGGCTCAGGCTGGTCCTGACCACGCCCTTCGGCCGGGTGCTGGTGGGCATCCGCGAGAACGAGCGCAGGACCGAGCTTCTCGGCTACGACACGCGGCGCTACAAGCTCTGGGCCTTCATGCTGGCGGGCGGCGTGGCCGGGCTCGGCGGCGCGCTCTACGCGATCTCGATTCCGCTGGCGCACCCCGAGATGTTCAGCCTGGGCCGCGCGGCGGACGTGATCATGTGGGTGCTGGTGGGCGGCAAGGGCACCCTGATCGGGCCGATCGCCGGTGTCTTCGCCATCGAGCACTTCAAGGGCTGGCTCGGCACCCAGGGCGTGGGCCAGGTGACGCTGGTGCTGGGTGCGGTGCTGATCCTCTTCGTCCTGGTCTTCCACAAGGGCCTGCTGCCGAGCATCGGCTCGCTGCCGGGCTACTGGCTGGACCGCGCGGCGATTCGCGAGCAATGGGTCGAGTTCGCACAGCGCCTCAGCGTCCGCCCCGCTCGGCCGCGCCGGCGCGGGCGGCAGGGAGGGCGGCCGTGAGCGAGGCCGTGCGCGAGAGCGAGGTGATCCTGGAGACGCGGGCGCTGGAGAAGCGCTTCGGCGGTGTGAGCGCCATCGCGGGCGTCGACTTCGCGCTCCGGCAGGGGGAGCTGCGCTGCCTGATCGGCCCGAACGGCGCCGGCAAGAGCACCTTCTTCAAGATGCTCACCGCCCAGATCAGGCCGTCAAAGGGGCAGGTCCTGTTCGACGGCCGCGACATCAGCCGCGCGCACCCGCACGAAATCTCGCGGCTCGGCATCGGCATCAAGAACCAGGTGCCGGACGTCTACGACGGCATCACCGTGGACGAGAACCTCTGGCTCGCTGCGCACCTGCGCCACGGCGCCAGGGCCGCGCGCGCCAAGGTGGACGAGACACTGGAGCGGCTGGAGCTGGGTGACATCCGCTGGCAGCTGCTCGGCGCGCTCGCCCACGGCCAGCGCCAGTGGGTCGAGTTCGGCATGGTCATGGCGCTGGAGCCCAAGATCATCCTGCTCGACGAGCCCACGGCAGGCATGAGCATCGAGGAGACCAACCGCACGGCGGCGCTGATCCGCGAGGTGAACCGGACCACCACCATCGTCGTGGTCGAGCACGACATGCAGTTCATCCGCCAGATCGCCGATGTCGTCACCGTGTTCCACCAGGGCCGCATCCTGGCCGAGGACACCATGGCGCGCATTCAGGCCAACCAGGCGGTGCGCGAGGTCTATCTGGGGACGTCGGGCCTTGCTTGAGGTCGAGGGCCTGGGCGCCGGCTACGGCCGCATCCCGATCCTGAACGGGATCGATTTCTCCATCGCGCGCGGCGAGATCGTGGGCGTGCTCGGCCACAACGGCATGGGCAAGACCACGCTGCTGCGCACGCTGATGGGGGAAATCCGCGCCACCGGCGGGAGCATCACGTTCGAGGACGAGGACATCACGCGCCTCGCCATGCACCGACGCGCCCGGCTCGGCATCGGCTACGTGCCGCAGGGCCGCGACATCTACCCGCAGCTCAGCGTCATGGACAATCTGCGCATGGGGGAGATCGTGCGGCGCGGCCAGAGCGCGGTGCCGGAGCTGCTCGACTACTTCCCGGTGCTGGGCGCGCTGCTGGAGCGACCGGGGCGCGCTCTCTCGGGCGGCGAGCAGCAGATTCTGGCGCTCGCGCGCTGCCTCGCCGGCCGGCCGAGCCTGCTGCTGCTGGACGAGCCCACCGAGGGCATCCAGCCCTCCATCGTCGATCAGATTCAGGCGAAGCTCGCCGAGCTTGCCGCAGCGCTCGACCTCACGGTGCTCCTGGTCGAGCAGAACCTGCGATTCATCCAGGCGCTGGCGGAGCGGGTGCTGATCATGCAGAAGGGCACCATCGTGGCGACCATCGCGCCCGAGCAGCTCTCCGACCGCGCGATCGTGGACGAGTATCTGGGTATCTGAGGCGCAGGGCGCCTTTGACCCCGGACCATGGTGCGGTGCACCGTGCGTCGAAAGAGTGGCATGGATTTGGGGCTGTTCGGCATAGCGCCGAGCGTGTAAGGATGCGCGATCAGCCACCATATGTACCATCGTGTGGGCATTCAGCGTCACGGAGGGAGGCGATGGTAGAGGGAAGCAACAGGGTCGGTGACCCAGATCCTCATCAGCCCAGCAACTCCTAATTGAAACAGGATGTGACCTTTGCTGCCACGTTCGACATGCTCGCGTGGGCGGCCACTCGTGGACGTGCCGAGCAGCAGGTGGATAGCAAGCTTCGTTCCGCGTAACCGACTGAAACGATGGTATGCCGTCCACTCTCTCAGGTGCAGCGAGCGTTGCTTGTAGTGTTCCCGGAAGCAAGGAGGTTCGATATGGCAAAGCCAGAAACTACGCCGGCTCCCTCAGCGGATTCCGATGTACTGGACGCTTTGCGAAAAGTAGCCGGCCAATCAATGTCGCCAGATGAAAGACATCAGCAAATAGTATCTTTCGTCATGGGCACAATGAGCATGGATAGCACGATCACTCGTGAGGAAGTAGAAAGCATACTCGAAAAACGCGGCAGTTGACCTGACAGGCCATGATTCTTTCGGAGTTAGTTTCGGAGAATGAAGATCATCCTGCCTATCGGGCGCTTGAGGTTGCCAATGGAGTGCGACACTACAGTTTCCTAGAGTCCGTTGTGGAAGCTGCATTAGCTGTCGATAGGCCTCTATTGTCTCAAACCGTAATCAAAGCAATAAACTACCATGCGATTGCCTGTCTCCACCCTTACGCGGGAGAATATAGGCCCTGCCCTGTGTTTGTTGGCGATTACGAGCCACCAGATCATTATCGTGTTGCCGCGCTGATGGATGATTTTGTTGACCAAGTTAATCGCTATTGGGATACAGTATCCTGACTTCGATGGTTGAATCACGTAAGTAGTTGATATTGGCCGGTTCTCATTTCCGGCTAGGCACTACACTCGGCATTTCTTCGAGCCCGGGCCGGGCTTCGCCGGCGCTCAGACGAGTTGGTACGGGGTGATCGTCAGGGGCAGCCCCATGGTTGCGTAGATCTGCTCGGCCGCCGGCGTCGGCTTCGACGGGATGACGTAGCGGTTGCCCGATTGCGCGCAGCGCAGGACCGAGCATTGGCGGTGGACGAGGGCGGAGCGGATCACTTCCGGGGACATCCGCCTCTTCTGGACGGCGACACGGTAGGCAAGGTGGCGGACGCAGGCGAAGGCCATGAAGGCGATGGCGATGTGGGCGCGGATCCGGTTCTCGTTCCAGTGCCAGATCGGCCGCACCTTCAGGTCGTGCTTGGTGATCCGAAAGCTCTCCTCGACCTGCCAGAGCCCGTGGTAGTGGGCCATCACTTCGGTGACGCTGGCGTCGCGCAGATTGGTGATGACGCCGGCGAGCCCGTCCCATCGCTCGGCCTCGGCGATCTTCTCCGGGTTCACCGTGAGCCGCGCGTCGCCCTCGACGGCGATGAAGCGCTTGGCGCCGTGATTGGAGAGCAGCTCCTTGGGATTGTCGCTGCGCTCCAGCTTGTCGAGCAGGCGCGCCACCGCCTGGCGGCGCTCGTGTGCGTCCTTGCGCGCGCGCTCGGGGCAGAAGACGACGATCAGGCGCCGGCCCTTGTGCTCCCATTCGCCGACCCGGCGGTTCTCCGATCCCTCGAGAGGACCATAGGCGTCCAGATCGAGAACCTTCTTCTTCAGCGCGGCCGGCAGCTTGCGCAGCCGGGCGCCGAGCACGTACTCGCCGCGGATGTCGTCCATGGCGTCGAGGTTGTCTGCGCTCAGCATGCCCCGGTCGGCCACACAGACCGTGCGCTCCACCTGGTGGCGGCGCTGCATGTCCTGCAGGACCGGGACCAGGCTCTTCCCCTCGTAGGTGGAGCCGGGGAAGACCTCGTAGCTGATCGGCAGCCCTTCGCGCGTCACCATCAGGGCCAGCAGGACCTGCGAGTCCCTGTGCTTGCCGTCCTTGCTGAAGCCGTGCTGGCGAAGCTCGTCCTCAATCGCGGTCTCGAAGTAGAGCGTGGTGCAATCGAAGAAGAGCACCGCCACCGGCTCCGGCAGCAGCGAGCGGCTCGCCTCGCCCACGCGCGTGCGCAGATGGTTGATCACGGGCGCGTCGAGCTGGTCCATCATCCGGTAGACCTTCTCGAGGGGAAGGCTCACGCCGAAGTCCTCCTCGAGCCGGCGCACGCTGCCCCGCTTGCTGTCGGGGTTGGCGATGCGTGCCATCACCACGTGGAACAGCGCGTCGTGCGAGGCGCGGTAGCGCGATCGCCGCAGCAGCCCGTCGAGGCCCAGCAGCCGGTACATCTCGCCGTAGACCTCGTGGATGCCCGTGATCAGCCGCTGCTCCTCTTCGAGTTGCTTGAGATCGACGGGAAGCTCTTGCTTGCCGTCCCCTTGGCGTCCGACGCGGATCACCTGGTCTGCGATCTTCTCGGGCGCGAACAGCAAGGGCTGGCGCTCGTCCTCCAGCTTCGCCTTGACGTACTCGCCGAGCTGCCTCAGGCGCTCCAGCTCGTCCTCGTCCATGGCCACGCCGATGTGGCGGACGATGCGCTGGCGGACCTTGCCGCCGTCGCGCACGGCCTCGACGAGCTGGACCGAGCGGCGCGGGCTGTTGGGGGTGGTCTTGATACGCACGAACATGGTGGGAGTGTAGCGCGGGGCGGGGATATCGACAATCCAATATATCCACTAGGCACTACAACGCGACTTGACCGCACCGCAACCGCTAAGTCATTGTCTTCGCTGAAATCTCCAGACGGGAGATCGGCCAGAATCAGGCCCAACCGTCGAAGTCAGGCCTGTCTCCACCCTTACGCGGGAGAATATAGGCCCTGCCCTGTGTTTGTTGGCGATTACGAGCCACCAGATCATTATCGTGTTGCCGCGCTGATGGATGATTTTGTTGACCAAGTTAATCGCTATTGGGATACAGTATCAAACGAGGTGTATTTGGCCGCTTATGTTCTCTGGCGCTTGAACTGGATTCATCCATTCATCAATGGTAACGGCAGGACGGCGCGTGCATCCTGCTACTTTGTGATGTGTTTGAAGATGGGTGGATGGTTGCCCGGAAAGTCTATTTTGCCGGAGCTACTTCGCCAACAACAGCATAAGCAGCGGTATGTTGCTGCTCTCCGTCACGCAGACAGAACGTCACAAACTGGAGAGGCTGACTTGTCTCCCATGTGCAACCTTCTATTGGAACTACTGGACCAACAGTTATCAAGTATTCCCGCCGATGTGCCTTCTCAAGAAGATATTGTGCGCCGTAAGATCGCAGTCTGTAGAGTTGGGGTAATCGCGTGGCCCTTCGTGCATACGCGAATGAGGGCTGCGCGGCACCCCGGACCATGGTGCGGTGCAAAGCGCAGGACAGGTGCGGCATCATTGCGTCATGAGGAGCGAACGGACTGCGGCGGACGGAGGCGGTGAGGCGGGGCGCATTCCGGGCCAGAGAATCCCTACCGGAATTCCGCCTATCCCGCCCAATCCCGACGAATCCCACTTAATCCCGCTTATCCCGGCGAATCCCACCTGTCCCGGCGAATCCCACTTGTCCCGGCGAATCCCACTTATCCCGGCGAATCCCACCTATCCCGGCGAATCCCACCCGTCCCGGCGAATCCCACCTATCCCAGCGAATCCAACTCGTCCCGGGGAATCCCGCCTGTCCCGGCGGATCCCACTTATCCCGGCGGATCCCACTTATCCCGGCGAATCCCGCCTATCCCAGCGAATCCCACTCAATCCCGGCGAATCCCACTCATCCCGGGGAATCCCGCCTATCCCGGCGAATCCCGCTTGTCCCGGCGTATCCCGCTTATCCCAGCGAATCCCACCTATCCCGGCGAATCCCACTTATCCCAGCGAATCCCGCAAAGAATTGTACACGGCCCGTACCGGCTCAGAGGATGAACTTGCTGAGGTCCGCATCCTTGGCGAGGTCGCCTACGTGGGCATCGACGTAGGCCGCATCGATGGTGATGGTATCGCCGGAGCGGTCGGCGGCCTCGAAGCTGATCTCCTCCAGCAGCTTCTCCATCACCGTGTGCAGCCTGCGCGCACCGATGTTCTCGACCGCACGGTTGACCTCGGCGGCGAGGTCGGAGAGCGCGTCGATGGCGCAATCGCTGAACTCCAGCGTCACGCTCTCTGTCTGCATCAGCGCGCGGTACTGGCGGATCAGGCTGTTCTCGGGCTCGGTCAGGATCTTCTTCAGGTCGTCGCGGGCGAGCGAATTCAGCTCCACCCGGATCGGCAGCCGCCCTTGCAGCTCGGGCAGGAGGTCCGCCGGCTTCGCCAGGTGGAAGGCGCCGGAGGCGATGAAGAGGATGTGGTCGGTGGTGAGCGCGCCGTGCTTGGTGGTGACCGTGGTGCCCTCGATCAGCGGCAGCAGGTCGCGCTGCACGCCCTCGCGGCTCACGTCGGCGCCGAGGCGGTCGGAGCGCGCGCAGATCTTGTCGATCTCGTCGATGAAGACGATGCCGTCGTTCTCGGCATTCTCCAGCGCGCTGCGCACGACCACGTCCTGATCGAGCAGGCGGTCGCTCTCCTCCGCCATCAGCGTGTCGTAGGAGTCTTCGACCGACATGCGCTTGATCTTCTTCTGCTCGCCGAAGGCCTTGCCGAGCATGTCGCCGATATTGACCATGCCCATCTGGGCGCCGGGCATGCCGGGGATGTCGAAGGTGGGCAGCGACGAGGCCGCGGATTCGCTCACCTCGATGTCCACCTCCTTCTCGGCGAGCGAGCCGTCGCGCAGCATCTTGCGGAACTTGCCGCGGGTCTCCTTGGTCGCGTTCTTGCCGACGAGCGCGTCGAGCACCCGCTCCTCGGCGTTGAGCTCGGCCCTGGCCGCGACCTCCTTGCGCATGCGCTCGCGGGTCATGTGGATCGAGACCTCGACCAGGTCGCGCACGATCTGCTCAACGTCGCGGCCGACGTAGCCGACCTCGGTAAACTTGGTCGCCTCGACCTTCATGAAGGGCGCCTGGGCGAGGCGCGCGAGGCGGCGCGCGATCTCGGTCTTGCCGACTCCCGTCGGGCCGATCATCAGGATGTTCTTGGGCAGCACCTCCTCGCGCAGGTCGCCGGTGAGCTGCTGACGGCGCCAGCGGTTTCGGAGAGCGATGGCGACCGAGCGCTTGGCGTCGTCTTGGCCGATGATGAAGCGGTCAAGCTCGGAGACAATCTCGCGGGGGCTGAAGGCGGTCATGCCTCGATCTTCTCCAGCACGATTTCGGTGTTGGTGTAGATGCAGATGTCGGCGGCGATGGCCATGGCGCGGCGGGCAACCGCCTCGGCATCGAGGCCTTCGACGTCGAGCAGCGCCCGCGCCGCCGCCAGCGCGTAGGAGCCGCCCGAGCCGATGCCGATCAGACCGTCCGCCGGCTCCAGCACGTCGCCGGTGCCGGTGAGCACCAGCGAGACCTCGCCGTCGGCCACCGCCATCATCGCCTCCAGCCGGCGCAGGTAGCGGTCGGTGCGCCAGTCCTTGGCGAGCTCGACGCAGGCACGGGTGAGCTGGCCCGGATGCTGCTCCAGCTTGCCCTCCAGCCGCTCGAAGAGCGTGAAGGCGTCGGCCGTGGCGCCGGCGAAGCCCGCAACGATGCCGCCCTCGCCGAGGCGCCGGACCTTGCGGGCGTTGGCCTTGATGACCGTCTGCCCGAGCGTGACCTGGCCGTCGCCCGCGACGACCACCATGCCCCCCTTGCGGACGGAAAGGATCGTCGTCCCGTGCCACACCGGCTCGCCTCGCCGCTCTTCCTCGGTCATGTTTCCCTGCCGCGCCGCCTCGCCCGCACCATGTGGGCATTCCCCGCGTACGGTCAAGGGCCAGGGGCGCGGCGCCCGCAGGGCTTGGCCGGTCTTGCCAACGCCGCGCGGGCGGTGCTAAGCCCGAGCGTTGCCGGCACGGGCGCTTAGCTCAGGGGGAGAGCGCTTGCTTGACATGCAAGAGGTCGCTGGTTCAAATCCAGCAGCGCCCACCAGACCGCCGCGCCCCGCCGTGAGCACGGGCTGAACGGCGGGCGCAGGTCGCCCCGCTCCCGCCTCGTACCCCCATGCCAGCCGCCCCACTGAAGCCGAGCGCGCGACCGGCGGCACTGCACGAGCCGGAGCAATGAAGCGGGCGCTCGACGAGTTTCGCCAGAACCGGCTCATGCTGCCGACCGTGCTGCTGCTGCTCGGCGGCATCTCCTACGGCAGCTTGTTCACCGCCAACAAGATCGTGATCGACGCGGGCTTCCCCTTCATCGCCTATTCGTTTTGGCAGGCGCTGTTCGCGGGCGTGGTAACGCTGGTGCTGGCCACGATCGTGTCCAAGCCTCCGTCGCTCAGGCGGGAAAATCTCCGGGTCTTCGGGCTGGTCGCGGTCTTCGGCTTTCTAGGGCCGCTGCTGGTCGTCACCTACGTCGCCGACAGGCTGCCGCCGGCGGTGCTCACGCTTTGCGCGGCGTTGATCCCGGCGGCCACCTACTCGCTGACTCTCGTGCTGAGGTTCGACCGCTTCCGCTGGCTCAGCGTCGCCGGTGTGCTGCTCGGCTTCGGCGGGATCCTTCTCATCGTCGTGCCCACCGGCAGCCTGCCGGACGCGGGCGCCTGGGTCTGGGTGCTGTTCTCGCTGCTGATGCCGCTCTCCGCGGCGGTGAACAACGTCGCGGGCGCGCGCTTCTCGCCAGTGGGCGTGAGCGCGTTTGCGCTCTGCGGCGGCATGATGATCGTCGCCGCTCTGCTGCTGCTCATCGTGATGCTCGCCCAGGGCGAGTTCTTCCTGCCGACCGACGCCGACTCCTCCGGCCTCTGGGGTCTGCTCTGGGCCACGGCAGGCCAGGCGATCACCTACAGCTGCTTCTTCGAGATCGTACGTCGCGCGGGCGCGCTCTTCTTCGCGCAGCTCAACTACGTGGTGGTCGCCGCCGGAATCTTCTGGGCCAGCATCTTCTTCGGGGCGGCGCTCAGCCACTGGGTCTGGGCCGCGGTGGCGGTGCTGGTGTTCAGCCTGGTCCTGATCAACGCCGGCACCGCGCGGGGCCTGCGCGAGCAGGCCGCCCGTTACGAGGCGAAGCGGTCGGACCAATAACAGCGATAACCGCTTGCCGCGTCAGGCAAATCGGCCTATCAACCGCGAGCATTTAAGCGACGACAGCGAACGATGGCGTTCGGCCTCCTGAAATACGGCCTCTCCCGGCGCCGGCCGGTGAAGCGCTTCCTCGCCGCCCGACCGGAGCTCAGGCCAAGCTACGATGTGGCCATCATCGGCGGAGGCGGCCATGGGCTGGCTTGTGCCTACTACCTCGCAGCCAAGCATGGCGTGCGCAACGTCGCGGTGTTCGACAAGGGCTACCTCGGCGGCGGCAACACCGGGCGCAACACGGCCATCATCCGTTCGAATTATCTGACGCCGGAAGGCGTCGCCTTCTACGAGGAATCGATGCGGCTCTACCGGGGCCTCAGCGAGGAGCTCGACTACAACATCCTCTACTCCGAGCGCGGGCACTTCACCCTCGCGCATTCCGACGCGGCCATGCGCACCTCGCGCTGGCGGGCCGAGGTGAACAAGCATCTCGGCGTCGACTCCGAGGTCGTCGAGCGTGACGAGCTCGCCCGCCTGGTGCCGTTGCTCAACATGTCCGACGAGGTTCGCCACCCGGTGTTGGGCGCGCTCTATCACCCGCCTGGCGCGCTCGCCCGCCACGATGCGGTGGCCTGGGGCTACGCCGGCCGAGCCCAGGAGCTCGGCGTCGAGATCCATCAGGAGACCGAGGTCACCGGCATCAAGATCGAGAGCGGGCGCGTCGTCGGGCTCGAGACCAGCCGGGGGCCGATTGCCTGCGGCAAGGCGATGCAGGCGGTGGCGGGGCTCAGCGGCCAGGTCGCGCGGCTCGCGGGCTTCACGCTGCCGATCCGCACCGTGCCGCTGCAGGCCTGCGTGTCGCTGCCCCTAAAACCCTTCCTCGACCCGATCATCGTCTCGGGCAGCCTGCACGTCTACATCTCGCAGTCCGACCGGGGCGAGCTGGTGATGGGCGGCGCGACCGACCCCTATCCGCGCTATCAGACCTCGTCGACCCTCGACTTCATGGAAGGGCTGATGGCGCACATCCTGGAGCTCTTCCCCTTCATGGTCGACGTGCCTGTGCTGCGCCAGTGGGCCGGCATGACCGATATGACGCCCGACTTCGCGCCGGTCATGGGGCTCACCCCGGTCGAGAACTACTATATCGATTCAGGCTGGGGCACCTGGGGCTTCAAGGCGACTCCGGTCTGCGGCACCACCATGGCGGAGATGATCGCGACCGGGCGCGTTCCCAAGTTGATCGAGGAATTCCGCCTAGACCGCTTCCGCGACTTCTCGCTCCTGGGCGAGAAGGGCGCGGCCTCGGTCGGGCACTAAGGCGGGACGCAGCGCCATGAAGATCATGCCCTGCCCGCTCAACGGGCCGCGCAATATCCAGGAGTTCATTTGCGCGGGCCCCGTGGAGCCGCATCCCGATCCCAACCGGTGCTCGGACCGAGAGTGGACCGAGTTCGTCTGGATGGAGGAGAACCTCGCGGGCGTGGTACGCGAGTGGTGGTGCCACGTCGCCACGTCCTACTGGTTCATCGCCGAGCGCAACACGGTGACCGACGAGATTCTGGCCACCTATCCGGCCGACCGGGTGTTTTCGGAACGCGTCGACTTCGAGCCCCTGGCCCCGCCGCCCGGGGCCGACGAGGCTAAGCCGGAGCCGCCGAAGGAATCAGCGCCGCCGCCTGAGCCGCCTCCTCCCGCCGAGGATGCTCCCGCCGAAGCCGCGCAGGACGAACCGACCGAGGAGCCGGCCGCAGCCGAGCCTGAGCCCCAAACAGAACCTGCCGAGGTCGCGCCGAATACATCGGAAGCCCAGGAGGAAGCCGCGCCGGCCGACGCTGAGTCCACGAACGACGCACCGTCCGACGAAGCACCCGCCGACGACGCGTCACCTCGTGAGTCCAAGGATCCTACCGCATGATGTCGCGGCTGCCCGAGCCCGCAGGGCTGCTTCTCGATCGCACGGAACAGGTCTCGTTCCGCTTCGAGGGCAGGCAGTACCGGGGCTATCGCGGCGATACGGTGGCGAGCGCGCTGGCGGCGAATGACGTCTCGGTGCTTTCGCGCTCCTTCAAGTACCATCGCCCGCGCGGCATCCATTCGCTCTCCGGCCTCGATGCGAACACGCTGGTTCAGGTGGGCCCCGCGCCCAACCGCTTCGCGGACCGCGAGCCGCTCACTCCCAATCTAGAGGTGATGGGCCAGAACTACTGGGGGACGCTGCGGCACGACCGGCTGGCGGTGTTCGGGCTGCTGCACCGCTTCTTCCCCGTGGGCTTCTACTACAAGGCGTTCTACAAGCCGCGCTGGACCTGGCCGCTCTGGGCCAAGATGATCCGCCGGATTGCAGGCCTCGGCACCGTCGATACCGATGCCCCGCACGGCTATTTCGACAAGCAGTACCTCTTCTGCGACGTGCTGGTGGTGGGCGGCGGCGCGGCGGGGCTCGCGGCGGCATCGCAAGCTGCAGCCGCCGGTGCCGAGGTCATACTGGTGGACGAGAACGCGGCGCTCGGCGGCGGGCTGCTCTATGGCCGCGCGGACGCCGGCGGCATCCGTGCCGCAGAGGAGCGCGCCCGGCTGGTCGGCGAGGTCGAGGGCTCGGAGCGCATCTCGGTGATGACCGAGACCGCGTGCCTCGGCCGCTACTCGGACAACTGGCTGCCGCTGGTGCGCGGCAACCGCCTCTACAAGCTCAGGACCAAGGCCCTGGTGGTCGCCACCGGCTCGCTCGAGCAGCCTTTGGTTTTCCGCAACAACGACCTGCCGGGCGTCATGCTGAGCAGCGCAGCCCAGCGCCTGATCAAGCTCTATGGCGTGAAGCCCGGCCGCCGGGCCGTGGTGGCAACGACAGGCGACGAGGGCTACGGCGCGGCCCTCGACCTGCTGGATGCGGGGGTCGAGGTGGCGGCGGTGGTCGATCTCCGCATGGATGCGCCGCGCACCGCCATGAGCGACACGCTGGCCGCGCGCCGGGTGCCGGTCCACGCCGCCCAGGCGCCGCGGGAGGCCGTGCCCCAGCGCAAGGGGTGGCGGCTCGCGCGAGTCCGCGTCGCCCGGATCGAGGAGGATGGCGTCTGCGCGCCCTCCGTGGACAGCTTCAGCTGCGACCTCCTGGTCGTGAGCGGCGGCCATGCGCCGGCGGCGGCGCTGTTGCGTCAGGCGGGCGCCACCTTCAAGTACGACAGCACGCGCCACGCGACGACCGTCGCAGAGCTGCCGCCCGATGTCTTCGCTGCAGGCGATGTAGCCGGCATCTCCGGCCTGGATGCGGCGATGGCCGACGGCCGCCACGCCGGCTGGCAGGCCGCGCAGGCTGCCGGCTTCGACGCAGGGCCCGCGCCCGAAGCCCCTACAGAGGAAGAGCCGGCGGCAACGCAGGCCGCGTGGCCGATCTTCCCCCATCCCGATCACAAGGCCTTCGTCGATCTCGACGAGGACGTGCAGGTCCACGACCTGGAGGACGCGATCGCCGAAGGCTACGACCACGTCGAGCTGCTCAAGCGCTTCACCACCAATGGTATGGGGCCCTCGCAGGGCCGCCACTCGTCGCTCAACGCGGTGCGTATTCTGGCGCGGTCCAAGGCGCGGAGCGTCGACGAGACCGGCGTCACCACGGTGCGCCAGCCCATCGTGCCCGTCACCATGGGCCATCTGGCGGGTCGCAGCTTCGAGCCGGTGCGCTACACCGCGATGCACTTCCGCCATCTGGAGGCCGGCGCCACCATGATGCCGGCAGGGCTCTGGCTCCGGCCCGAGTTCTACGGTGACAAGGCCAGGCGCCAGGCGCTGATTCGGGAGGAGGCCAAGAACGTCCGCGACAACGTGGGCATCATCGATGTCTCGACCCTGGGCGGGCTCGACGTGCGGGGGCCGGACGCGGCCGAATTCATGAACCGCATGTACACCTTCGCCTACCTCAAGCAGCCGGTGGGCCGCTCGCGCTACGTGCTGATGACCGACCTCGGCGGCGTGGTGGTGGACGACGGCGTCGCCTGCCGCATGCACGACGACCACTTCTACGTCACGGCGACGACCTCGGGCGTCGACAACGTTTACCGTGAGATGCTCTGGTACAACGCCCAATGGCGGCTCAAGGTCGACGTGACCAACGTCACCGCGGCGCTCGCGGGCGTCAACATCGCGGGCCCCAACTGCCGCCCGGTGCTGGAGACGCTCTGCGACGATGTCGATCTCTCGCCCGAGGGCTTCCCCTACATGGGCGTGCGCGAGGGCCATGTCGCCGGCATTCCCACGATCTTTCTCCGGGTCGGATTCGTGGGCGAGCTCGGCTACGAGCTGCACGTGCCGGCGAGCCAGGGCGAGGCGCTCTGGGATGCGCTGATGGAGGCCGGCAAGAGCCACGGCATCCGGCCTTTCGGTGTCGAGGCGCAGCGCCTGCTCAGGCTGGAGAAGGGCCACATCCTCATCGGGCAGGATACCGACGGCCTCACCACCCCTCACGAAGCCGACATGGCCTGGGCGCTCGCCAAGAAGAAGCCCTTCCACGTCGGCATCCGCTCGGTGCGGATGCAGGCGGCGAAGGAGCTCACCCGCAAGCTGGTGGGTTTTGAGATGCCGGGCGTTGGCGTGGAGCAGCCGAAGGAATGCCATCTGGTTATCCGCGGGGGCGAGATCACCGGGCGGGTCACCTCGGTCGCCTATTCGCCCAACCTGGACAAGATCGTCGGGCTCGCCTACGTCGCGCCCGACCAGAGCGATCCCGGCACCAAGATCGAGATCAGGGTGGACGGCGCGCGCATGGTAAGCGCGAAAGTGGCGAAAATCCCGTTCTTCGACCCTGACGGCGCGCGGCAGGAGCTCTGACGGTGGCGATTCCCGCAGAGGAACGGCGCCGCTCGCCGCTATATCGCGCGCTGGAGGCGCACGGCGCGCGCTTCGAGACTCTGGGCGACTTTGCCGTCGCGCAGGATTTCGGGAGGGAAGCCGCTGCCGAGGTGACGCAGGCGGGATCGCTCGGGCTCGCCGACCTCACGCCGTTGCCGCGCATCGGCTTCAAGGGCTGGAACATCGCGCCCTGGCTCGCCGGCCACGGCGTCGAGATGGGCGAGGCGAGCAACTGGGCCTATGCTCAGGCCGACGGCACCCGCATCGCGCGGCTCGCCCCAGGCGAAGCGCTGGTGCTGGCGGGCCGCAGCGGCGCCGGCCCCCTGATTGCGACCCTCGATCAAGCCTGGAGCATGGCGGAGGCCGACGGCTGCTTCCGCGTCGCCCGAGACGAGACGAGCTGCTGGCTGCTGCTCAGCGGTGCGCACGCGCCTTCGATGCTCGCCAAGGTCTGCGCCGTCGACATGAGGACCCACGTCGTTGCGCCCGACGCCATCGCACAGACCAACGTCGCCCGCCTCAACGTGATCGTGATCCGGGGCGACCTCGGCCAGGTGCCGGCCTTCGACCTGATCACCGATATCGCGTCGGCGGTCTATCTCTGGGGCGCGCTGCTCGATGCGATGGCAGAGTATGACGGCGCCCCGGTCGGCCTCGCCGCCATCCGTGCGCTCCTGGACGGGGGCGAACCTAGCTCTTGAAGAGCGAGTCCGCCTTGCTCAGGTAGTCCGTCTTCGCGTGGATGGCGCCGCGCACCCGCTCCAGCTCCTCCTCAAGCTGTTGGGCATAGTGGCTGAGCGCGTCCACCGACATGTCGTCGAGCGTGCGCGGGGTCCATTCCTGCTCGCGCGGGATGCGAATCGGTTCCTCGTCCATGCCAATTCTCCTGCGCCGGCCGGGCTCGCTTGAGTATAGTCGCGCGCGCAAGCCCTTTGGAGGCGTCATGGCGAAGCTGCCCACTGAAATGACCGCTATCGAGATCGCGGAACCCGGCGGGCCCGAGGTCCTGCGCCCTACCCGGCGCGCGGTGCCCGAGCCCGGTTTGGGCGAGGTGCTGATCGAGGTGGTGGCGGCCGGAGTCAACCGGCCGGACGTGATGCAGCGCCAGGGCGCCTACCCGCCGCCGCCCGGTGCCTCCGACCTGCCGGGGCTGGAGGTCTCGGGCCGCGTGGCGGCGCTCGGCCCCGGCGCGCACCGCTACGAAGAGGGCGATGCCGTCTGCGCGCTCACCCACGGCGGCGGTTACGCGGAGTACTGCGTCGCTCCGGAGACGCAGGCACTCCCGGTCCCGGAAGGGCTCTCGGTTGCCGACGCCGCCGGCCTGCCCGAGACCTGCTTTACGGTCTGGACCAACGCCTTCGAGCGGGCCCGGCTTCGCGCTGGCGAGCGGCTGCTAGTGCACGGCGGCAGCAGCGGCATCGGCACCACCGCGATCCAGATCGCGTCTGCGCTGGGCGTCCGCGTCTTCGCCACCGCCGGCTCGGCGGAGAAATGCGCCGCCTGCGAAGGCCTCGGCGCCGAGCGAGCGATCGACTACCGCAACGAGGACTTCGTCAGCGTGGTGAAGGAGATAACCGGCGGCGAGGGGGTCGATGTCGTGCTCGACATCGTCGGCGGCAGCTACGCGCCGCGCAATCTCGCAGCGCTCCGGCCCGAGGGCCGGCTGGCGCAGATCGCCGTCCAGGAGGCGTCGAAAACCCAGATCGACCTCTTTGCGCTCATGCGCAAGCGGCTCACCATCGTGGGCTCCACGCTGAGGCCCCAGAGCGTGGAGAGCAAGGCCCGCATCGCCGCCGCGCTGGAGGAGACGGTCTGGCCGCTGATCGAGGCAGGGCTGGTGCGGCCGGTCATCGACACCCGGCTTCCGCTGGGGCAAGCGGCGGCGGCCCACGCCCGCATGGAGGCAGGCCAGCACATCGGTAAAATCCTGCTGGAGCGCACGAACCGGTAATGCCCGGTGAATTGCGGCTTTGCGCTCCCTACATCAAGGCGATATACCGACCGCTCCACGCGCAGCCGCGGGCGATCGTGCCGGCCGCGGCACGACCGCGTGCGGGCAGCAGTGAAAGGGACGCATAAGATGGCCGAGTTGCTGATGCCCAAGGCCACGGCGGTGTGGTTGATCGACAACACCACGCTTACGTTCGATCAGATCGCGGCGTTCTGCGAGCTGCATCCGCTTGAGGTGCAGGGCATCGCCGACGGGGAGGTTGCAATCGGCATTCGCGGCCTCGATCCCGTCGCCAACGGGCAGGTCAACCGTGAGGAGATCCAGCGCTGCGAAGAGGATTCGTCTCAGCGGCTGGAGGCCATCGGCCCGGCCTCGGCTGTGCCGCAGCGCACCCGGCGCGCCCGCTACACGCCGGTCAGCAAGCGGCAGGATCGCCCCAACGCCATCGCCTGGCTGCTCAAGAACTACGACGAGCTGAGCGACGCGCAAATCGGCAAGCTGCTCGGCACGACCAAGGCGACGATCAACGCCGTGCGCGAGCGCACGCATTGGAACACGCCCAACATCACGCCGCAGGATCCGATCCTGCTGGGCATCTGTACCGAGGCGGAGCTTCTCGATGCGGTGCGCAAGGCGCGCGCCAGGGCGGAGCGGGCTGCGGCGCGGGACGAGAAGGCCGCCCAGGCGGCCGCAGCCGCCGCTGCCGCATCCGCAGCGGAGCAGGAGGCATCATTGGCTCAGCCGGTCGATGACGCGCCGGCCGCCACCGCCGAAGCCAGCCCACCCGATTCCGGCACTCCGGATTCCGGTATGCCGGGCGAGGGCGGCGGGACCGCGGACTTATTGCAGCCGGAAGCGGCCGACTAACCGAAGGCCACGACGGCCGCGCCGGCATTAGGGCCGGGCGCGGCGGGAGTCATCAATACAGGGGAAGGAACGGCCATGCTGATCGGCGTTCCCAAGGAGACCAAGGTTCACGAGTACCGTGTCGGCATTCCGCCCGGCGGGGTGCGCGAGCTCGTGCAGCATGGCCACCGGGTGATAGTCGAGAAGGACGCTGGGACCGAGATCGGGCTGCTCGACGTGCACTACGAACGCGCCGGCGCACAGGTGGTGGATGATGCGGCGGAGGTTTTCGGCACGGCCGAGATGATCGTGAAGGTGAAGGAGCCATCGCCGGACGAGTGTACAATGCTGCGGACCGACCAGGTGCTCTTCACCTATCTCCATCTTGCGGCCGATGCCGCCCAGACCGACGCTCTGATCGATTCCGGCTGCGTCGCCATCGCTTACGAGACCGTAACCGATACGCGGGGCGGCCTGCCGCTGCTCGCGCCGATGAGCGAGGTCGCGGGCCGCATGTCGATCCAGGCAGGCGCCCACTGCCTCGAGAAGGAGCAGGGGGGCCGCGGCGTTCTGCTCGGCGGCGTCCCCGGCGTGCCGCCGGCCGATGTTGTGATCCTGGGCGGCGGCGTGGTGGGCACCCACGCAGCCCGCATGGCGGTGGGTATGGGGGCGCAGGTCACGATCATCGACCGCTCCATCCCGCGGCTCCGCCAGCTGGAGGAGATATTCGGGGCCAGCGCCACGACCGTCTACTCGACCGTCCAGGCCATCGAGGAGACGGTGAACAACGCCGACCTGGTGATCGGCGCGGTGCTCGTGGTCGGCGCCGCGGCGCCCAAGCTGGTGCGTCGCGACATGCTGGACGAGATGCGCCGCAATGCCGTCGTCGTCGACGTGGCGATCGACCAGGGCGGCTGCTTCGAGACCAGTCGGCCGACCACCCATGCCGACCCCACCTACAAGGTGGCCAACATCCTGCACTACTGCGTCACCAACATGCCGGGCGCGGTTGCCCGCACCTCGACATTCGCGCTCAGCAACGCGACGCTGCCCTTCGTGCTCGCGCTCGCGGGGAAGGGCTGGCGCAAGGCCATGCACGACGATTCTCACCTCATGCACGGCCTCAACGTCTGCCAGGGGCGCGTGACACACGAGGCCGTCGCGCTGGATCTCGGCCATGACTACCTCGCGCCGGAGCGCGCACTCGCCGCCTGACCGGCGCCAAGAACCGACGAAATTCGGGGGACTGCAATGACTGCAACGCTTACTCACTGGATCAACGGCGCCGCGGCGCCCGGCACCTCTGACCGCTTCGGCGATGTCTACGACCCCTCTGCCGGCGAGGTGGTCGCGCGCGTGCCCTTCGCCAGCTCCGACGAGGTGGAGGACGTTGTGCAGGCGGCGGCTGCGGCCGCGCCTGGCTGGGCCGCGACGCCTCCAATCCAGAGGGCGCGGGTGATTTTCGCTTTCAAGGAACTGGTCGAGAGCCGCAAGGAGGACCTGGCCCGGGTGATAACGCGTGAGCACGGCAAGGTGCTCTCCGACGCACTGGGCTCCGTGAGCCGCGGGATCGAGGTGCTGGAGTTCGCCTGCGGCATCCCGCACCTGCTCAGGGGCGACTTCACCCAGTCGGTCGGCACCGGGGTCGACAGCTTCTCCAGCCGTCAGCCGCTCGGCGTCGTGGCCGGCATCACGCCCTTCAACTTTCCGGCCATGGTGCCGATGTGGATGTTCCCGGTGGCCATCGCCTGCGGCAACACGTTCATCCTGAAGCCGTCGGAGAAGGACCCCACGGCCGCAATGATGATGGCCGAGTGGCTGAAGGAAGCAGGCTGCCCCGACGGCGTGTTCAACGTCGTTCACGGCGACAAGGAGGCTGTGGACGCGATCCTCACCCATCCGGACATCGCCGCGGTGAGCTTCGTCGGCTCCACGCCCATCGCCGAGTACGTCTATCACACCGGCTGCTCTCACGGTAAGCGGGTACAGGCCCTGGGCGGCGCCAAGAACCACGCGGTGGTCATGCCGGACGCCGATCTCACGATGGCGAGCGATGCCCTGATCGGTGCGGCCTATGGCTCCGCCGGCGAGCGCTGCATGGCAGTCTCGGTGGCCGTCGCCATCGGAGACAAGGTGGGCGATGCGCTGATCGAGGACCTCAAGCCCAAGATCGAGAGCATCAAAGTGGGGCCGGGCACCGACGGCGAGGCCGACATGGGCCCGTTGGTGACCAAGCAGCACTTCGACAAGGTGCGGGGCTACGTCGACCTCGGCGTGGAGGAAGGCGCGGAGCTGGTGATCGACGGCCGCGACCTCTCTCTCCAGGGCTACGAGAACGGCTACTTCATCGGGCCGTGCCTGTTCGACCGGGTCACGCCCGACATGCGCATCTACAAGGAGGAGATTTTCGGGCCGGTGCTCTCCGTGGTCCGCGCGCCGGACTACGATGCCGCGGTGCAGATGGTGAACGAGCACGAGTTCGGCAACGGGGTCGCGATCTTCACCCGCGACGGCGACGCTGCGCGCGAGTTCGCGAACAAGGTGGAGATCGGCATGGTCGGCGTCAACGTGCCGATCCCCGTGCCGGTCGCCTACCACAGCTTCGGCGGCTGGAAGCGCTCGCTCTTCGGCGACCACGCTATGCACGGCATGGAGGGTGTGCGCTTCTATACCAAGCTCAAGACCGTGACCTCCCGCTGGCCGACAGGCATCCGCTCGGGCGTCGATCTCTCATTCCCCATGATGTCGTAGCGCCGCGGCGGCCGGGGCCGCAGGAGAGCCGGGAGCGATGAGCGACGACGAGCTCTCCTACCTCTCGGCGACCGAGGCGGCCGCGCTCATTCGGGAGGGCGCGCTCCCGCCCACAGACCTGGTGGCGAACGCGCTCGCGCGCATCGAGGAAGTCAACCCGACGCTCAACTGTTTCTGCTTCACCTACCCGGAGGAGGCCATCGAGCAGGCGCGGGCGGCGGAGCGGGCGGTCGCGGCGGGCGACGACGTGGGCTCCCTGCATGGCGTTCCCATCGCCATCAAGGATCTCACCCCCACCAAGGACAAGACGACGACCTTCGGCTCTTATGCCTACCAGGATTGGGTGCCGGATTACGACGCGCTCGTGGTTGAGCGCCTGCGCGATGCGGGCGCCATCATGGTGGGCAAGACGACGACGCCTGAGTTCGCCTTCTCCAGCCTTACGGACAGCCCGCTCTGGGGCATTACCCGAAATCCCTGGAACCCGGACCGCACGCCGGGCGGCTCGTCGGGCGGCTCCGCCGCCGCCGTGGTCGCCGGCTGCGTGCCTCTGGCGGAAGGCTCGGACGCCGGTGGCTCGGTTCGGATTCCCGCCTCGCACAGCGGCTGCGTCGGGCTGAAGCCGAGCTCCGGCCGAATCCCCTTCGAGTTCCTGCCGACCCAGTTCGACTACATGTGCTGCCACGGCCCGCTCTCGCGCACCGTGGCGGATGCCGCCGTGTTCCTGAAGCTCTGCCAGGGGCCTGACGAGCGCGATCTCAATACGTTGGCGCCGGCCCTTTCGGTCGACGTGCCGCCGCCGCCCGACGTTCGCGGCCTGCGCCTCGCGCTCTCCATCGACCTCGGCTACTACCGCGTGCACCCGGACGTCGAGGCGAACACCCGCGCCGCGGCCGAGGCCCTCGCCCAGGCGGGGGCGGAGATCGAGCCCGTCGAGCTCGGCTGGAGCGCGGCGTTCAACGAGGCGTGGTGGGCCTACTGGGGCGTGTTCCAGGCCACGCACTTCGGCCACCATCTGGAGCGCTGGCGGGACAAGATGCACCCCTCTGTCGTCGCCTCGATGGAGGAGGGCCTGCGCATGAGCGCGGTCGAGCTGATGAAGACCGAGACCGTCTACACCGAGGCCTGGAACACGCTGCGCCCCATCCTCGAGCGTTGCGATGCCTTGCTCTGCCCGACCGAGGCTATTCCGGCGCCGACTGTCGACTACGACGAGCTCGGCTCCATGGGTGACGATGCCGACGGCCGTCACCGGAGCATGGACATGACCATGCAGTTCAACGCGCTCAAGCTGCCGGCGCTCTCGGTCCCGTCCGGCTTCTCCGCAGACGGGCTGCCCACGGGCCTGCAGATCGTTGGCCGCCGCTTCGACGACCTGACGGTGCTCCGCATCGGCGCCGCGCTTGAGCAAGTGCGCCCCTGGCGCCAGCACCGGCCGCCTCTATAGGAAGACCCGCCCCGCGCGGACCGTGGCCCTGGTACGAGTTCCGGGCTAGGCTGCGGGCTTTGGCGGCAGCAGGGGAGCAGGGGCGATGGCCAAGGTGAAGGCCGGGCTCATCCAGATGAGCCTCAAGGGCGAGGTCGAGCACGACACGCCCGAGCAGATCAGCGAGAAGATGATCGCAGCGCACTTGCCTCTCATCGAGCAGGCGGCGAGCGAAGGCGTGCAGGTGCTGGGCCTGCAGGAGCTCTTCAACCTGCCCTACATCGGTGCGGTGCAGGACAACGCGTGGTATCGCACCGCCGAGCGGGTGCCCGACGGGCCGACGGTTCAGCGCATGCGGGCGGAAGCCGCGCGCCTCGGCATGGCGATGGTGGTGCCGGTCTATGAGGAAGCGCAGACCGGCGTCTACTACAACACCGCCGCCGTGATCGACGCGGACGGGCGCTATCTCGGCAAGTTCCGCAAGATTCACATCCCCCACGTCGTGGGCTTCTGCGAGAAGTACTACTTCAAGCCCGGCGACATCGGCTATCCGGTGTTCGAGACCGCGTTCTGCAAGGTCGGCGTCTATATCTGTTACGACCGGCACTTCCCCGAAGGCTGGCGCGAGCTCGCCATGAACGGCGCCGAGGTGATCTTCAACCCCTCTGCGACCGCGCGGGGCCTGAGCGACCATCTCTGGAACCTGGAACAGCCGGCGGCAGCGGTCGCCAACTGCGTCTACATCGGCGCCAACAACCGCGTCGGCATGGAGGCGCCGTGGAATACCGGCTACTTCTATGGCTCCAGCTACTTCGTCAATCCGCGCGGCGAGATACTCGACCAGGGTCCTGACGACAGCGACGCGTTGGTCACGTCCGAGCTCGACCTCGCCATGATCGCCGAGGTGCGGGACGGATGGAAATTCTATCGCGATCGCCGGCCCGAGACCTACGGCGCGGTGGCGTCGTGGCAGGTCTGACAGAGTAACGGAGAGGAGGCCCCCATGCGCAAGGTCAAGGCAGCCCTCATTCAGATGAACCTGAAGGGGAACCCGGCGACGGACTCCATCGAGGCGATCCGCGACAAGATGATCGCCGCGCACATGACGCTGATCGAGGAGGCCGCGCGGCAGGGCGTGCAGGTCCTCGGCCTCCAGGAGGTCTTCAACGCGCCCTACTTCCCCGCCACCATCGACGAGAAGTGGTTCGAGTCCGCCGAGGCGGTGCCGGAAGGCCCCACCACCCAGGCGATGTGCGCGGCGGCGAAGAAGCACGGCATGGTCATCGTCTCGCCGGTCTACGAGCGGGATCACAACGGCAAGTTCTACAACACCGCCGCTGTCATCGATGCGGACGGCAGCTACCTCGGCAAGTTCCGCAAGATCCACATCCCGAAGATCGGGCCCTACGACGAGAAGCACTACTTCGCCTACGGCGATCTCGGCTACCCGGTGTTCGATACTGCCGTCGGCAAAGTCGGGGTCTACATCTGCTACGACCGCCACTTCCCCGAGGGTTGGCGCGCGCTCGCTCTGGGTGGTGCCGAGCTGGTGTTCAACCCGTCGGCGACCTTCAAGGGCCTCAGCGATCACATCTGGAACCTGGAGCAGGTGGGCGCGGCCATCGCCAACGGCATCTTCATCGGCACCAACAACCGGGTCGGCACGGAGCCCAGCTTTGGCAACCACGTCTTCTACGGCTCCAGCTACTTCTGCAATCCGCGCGGGGAAATTCTGGCGCAGGGTGGTGACCAGGACGACGAGCTGGTGGTGGCCGAGCTCGACCTCGACCAGATTCGCGAGGTCCGCGACACGTGGCAGTTCTTCCGCGACCGCCGGCCCGAGACCTACCAGCACTGCGCCCGGCAGCCGTGAGGTAGTGGGACGCGACCTCTATAAGCGGGCTTCGGTGGGATAAGTGGGATTCGGTGGGACAAGTGGGATTCGGCGGGATAAGCGGGATACGGCGGGATAAGCGGGATACGGCGGGATAAGCGGGATACGGCGGGATAAGCGGGATACGGCGGGATAAGCGGGATACGGCGGGATAAGCGGGATACGGCGGGATAAGCGGGATACGGCGGGATAAGCGGGATACGGCGGGATAAGCGGGATACGGCGGGATAAACGGGATTCCGTGGGATAAGTGGGATTCTCTGGGATTAAGCGGGATACGGCGGGACGGACTTTCGTCGCGCTGCGGGTAGCATTGCCGAGGATTGCGGCCCGCACCGCCGGCCGTTGCTCGTTCGCGCTCGACTTTCATGGCGCCATCATCGCGCGGGAATCGCGGGCAGTGCACCGCACCATGGTCCGGTGTCGGGTCGGTGCCGCAGACAACTACACTGTATGAATTCCGGTTCAGTGAGCGCGGCACCCTTGGGTGATGGTGCCGAAGGTCACACCCCTTAGCAGTTGGTTCTGCAATACGAACGTCACCGCTACCACCGGGATCAGGAACAGCGTCTCGATCGCAGCCAGCCGGCCCCAGTCCACGCCGCTGCCGCTGCCGAGGCTCCCCCCGATGCCGACCGGGACGGTCCGCGTCTCCGGCCCCGTGAGCATCAGCGCCATCAGAAACTCGTTCCAGGTGAGGATCAGGCCGAGCGTCGCGGTCGCGGCGATGCCGGCCTTCACTTGCGGCAGGCAGACGCGGAAGAAGACCCGCCATTCCGAGCTGCCTTCTGTCCGCGCGGCGTCCTCCACCTCGCGCGGAAGGTCGTCGAAGAAGCTCTTCATCATCCAGATGGCGAAGGGCAGGTTGAACGCGGTGTAGAGCAGGATGATGCCGAGATAGCTGCCGGCCAGCCCGGTCATGCGGAAGATCACGAAGAGCGGGATGATGAGGACGATCGGCGGCAGCATCCGCGTGGTCAGGATGACGAGCAGGTATGTGTCGTTGCCCTTGAGCGGCCAGCGCGAGAAGCCGTAGGCCGCGCCGGTGCCGAGGATCAGCGCGAGCCCGACGCTCGCGCCGGAGATCACGATGCTGTTGACGAAGTAGAGCTCGAACCCTGTCTCGATCAGGGCGCCGCCCTGATAGTGCACGCGTGCGAAGATGTTGGCGAAGTTGTCGAGCGTCGGCGTGAAGACCAGTGTCGAGGTGAGGATGTCGCGCGGGCTCTTGAACGCGGTGAGCACGATCCAGAGCACGGGCAGGAAGTAGACGAACCCGACGACCGCGCAGAGCGCGGTGCGCCCCCAGCCGGCCCGGTCGATCGCGCGCCGCCGCATCCCGCCTCGGCCGCGCTTTCTGCCCCTGGGCCTCAGGCCGGGAGCGCGGTGGGCCAGCGCCGGTGCCAATCCGTCTCGCGCTGGTACTGGTGACCGAGACGGAACAGCAGGGCCTCGTCGAAGGGCCGCCCGATGAGCTGGAACGAGGTCGGCATGCCGTCGGGCGTGAAGCCGCAGGTCACGCTCAGCGCGGGCAGACCCAGATAGTTCACCACGCGCGTGTTGCGCGTCAGCCCCACCACCATGTTCAGGTACGCGGGGCCGTCCCGGTAGGCGGTGTCCGCGAGCGTCGGCGTCGGCATCGGCAGCACCGGGGTAAGCAGCGCATCGCAAGCGCCGAACACTGCGTCCGCGAAGGTTCGGAGGGCGTGGGCCCGGTACTGCAGGGCGTTGATGTAGTCGGTCGCAGGGATGAAGAAGCCCGCCTGCAGGCGCTTGCCCACCTCGTCGGAATAGTCCTCGTCGTGTGCGCGCTTCCAGGGCAGGTGGTTGGCCGCGCCCTCGCACTTCATCACCAGCGGGTGGATCGCAGAGACGGTATCCAGCATCGCCGGCATGGGGACCGGCACGAGCTTTGCACCAAGGCCCTTGAAAACCACATGACTGGCCTCGATCACCGCAGCCACGTCAGGGTCGAGGTCCTCGTCGAAATAGCCCTCCGGAATGCCGATGCGAACGCCCCTCACGCTCTGCTCGACGGTCGCCTCGTAGTCCGGCACCGGCTCGGCACTCGTGGTGGCGTCGTTCTCGTCCGCGCCCGCGATCGCGCCGAGCACGCGGGCGCAATCCCGCACCGTCCGCGCGAGCGGCCCCATCACGTCGAGCGACCACGACATCGGCATGCAGCCGAAGCGGCTGACCCGGCCCTGCGTCGGGTTGATGCCGGCCACGCCGTTGGCGGCCGCCGGGCAGCGAATGGAGCCGCCGGTGTCGGAACCCAATGCGGCGTAGACCAGGCGGCCCGCCACCGCCGTGCCCGAGCCCGACGACGAGCCGCACGGGATACGCTCGAAATCCCAGACGTTGCGGCAGCGCGGCAGGTGGGCGTTGAAGCCGTGGGGCCCCATGGCGAACTCCACCATGGCAAGGCCGCCCAGGTCGATAGCACCGGCCGCATCGAGACGCCGGAGCACGGTCGCCGTCGCCGCCGGTCGGAAGTCGCGCCTGATCCGGGAGCCGCAGCTCGAGACCTTGCCGGCCCGGTAGTACATGTCCTTGTGGGCGAGCGGCACGCCCGCGAGCGGGCCGACTTCGTCGCCGCGGCCCCGGTTTCGGTCCATCTCCCGCGCCCTTGCGAGCGCGTCCTCGCCATCGAGGCGGATGAAGGCGTGGAGTTTCGGGTCCAGCCGGTCGATCCGCGCGAGCGCCGCCTCCACCAGATCGGTGGCCGACAGCGCGCCGCTCGCGACCGCGCCCGCCGCCTCGCAAAGGCTGAGCGCCGCGATCTCGTCCACGCTCCCAGCCGAACTCGCGCTCGCGTCGCGCGAGGCGCCCGTGTCGGAGACCGCCTGTTCGCCATCCTCTGTGGCCCTTAGCGCGTGCAGCACCTGCTCGAAGGAGGCCGGCAGCCGGTCGAAGTCGTGGTCGGGGCGCGCGGCCTCCACCGCCGCGTGCAACTGACCCAGCTCGATGGGGAGCTCCGCCGCTCTCTCGTCGGTGAGCGGGATGCCCTGGCACTCCCGGTTCAGACCCCCGACCGTCTCGCTGCTGATCGCCATGGCTCCCTCCGTCATGCCCCGCGCACGGCGTCCGCCACTCTGCGCCAGAACGTCTCGTCCCACCAGCGCCGCGCGGCGCCGGAGGTCGACGGGAGCACGTGGATCACGGTCCCGCCGACGCGCCGTGCCTGCTCGCCGTAGTCGAGGGATTCGGCGGCGAGGAAGACCCGCGCCGCCCGCTTGCCGTTGAAGGCCAGGACCTTGGGCCGGTGTTGCACGATCTTCGCAGTGAGCGCGGCAGCATCGTCGGCTTTCCGGGAGAGATCGGCGTCCGCGCCCGATTCCGTCTTGCAGAGGTCGGTGAGGCCGATGCCGTAGTGGAGCACGGCGCGGAACTCGTCTGGCGCCAGCACACGCGGCGTCAGCCCCACGCGGCAGAGCGTCGGCCAGAACATGTTTCCGGGGCCGGCATAGTAGGCGCCGACACGCGCCGAAGCGGCGCCCGCCGCCGAGCCGCAGAAGATGATGCGGAGCCCAGGGCCCAGCACATCGGGCAGGACATCCGCCACAGTCGGGGCAGTCATGGGCCGGGGCATCGCCTCCTCTTGCGCTCGTGAGCGGGCTCAATCATAGACAGCCAGCGATAGACGACAGCGACGGAGCGGCACGGTGCGGAACTTCAAGGTAGACGGCGATCGCCTGTGGGCGAGCCTCATGGAGATGGCGAAGATCGGCGCGACGGAGAAGGGCGGTGTCTGCCGGCTCGCGCTCACCGACGTGGACAAGGCGGCGCGCGATCTCTTCGTGCAATGGTGCGAGGAGGCCGGCTGCACCGTCAGCGTCGACAAGATGGGCAACATCTTCGCCCGGCGCGCAGGCCGGGACGACACGCTCCCGCCGGTGATGACCGGCAGCCATATCGACAGCCAGCCGACGGGCGGCAAGTTCGACGGCATCTACGGCGTGCTCGCGGGCCTCGAGGTGATCCGCACCCTCAACGACCTCGGCTACGAGACCGACGCGCCCATCGAGGTCTCGGCCTGGACCAACGAGGAGGGCTCCCGCTTCGCGCCGGCGATGGTGGCCTCGGGCGTCTTCGGCGGCGTCTTTACCCTGGAGGAAGGGCTGGCCTGCGCCGATGTCGACGGCAAGACCATCGGCGAGGAGCTGGAGCGCATCGGCTACGCCGGCGAGATGGAGTGCGGCGGCCGTGCCGTGGGCGCCTTCTTCGAAGCCCACATCGAGCAGGGGCCGATCCTCGAAGCCGAGGAGAAGACCATCGGCATCGTGCAGGGGGTGCAGGGCATCAGCTGGTTCGACGTCAACGTGACCGGCATGGAGTCCCACGCCGGCACCACGCCGATGGAGCGGCGCAAGGACGCGATGGTGGGTGCCGCGAAGCTGGTCGCGGCGATCGACCAGCTTGCCTTGGACAACGCGCCGGACGCGCGTTCGACCATAGGCGTCATGCGGGTGAGCCCCAATTCCCGCAACGTCATCCCCGGCTCGGTCTACTTCTCGGTGGACCTGCGTCACCCGGATCCCGATACGCTGGCGGCGATGACCGCAGAGGCGCAGCGGCAGGCGGAGGCGCTTGCCGCCGAGCGCGGGCTGGAAATCACCTTCGAGGAGATCTGGCACTCACCGCCGATAAAGTTCGCCGCCGATTGCGTGGGCGCCGTGCAGAACGCGGCGGAAGCCCTCGGCTACGCCAACCAGCCGATCACCTCCGGCGCTGGCCACGACGCGGTCTACGTCTCCCGCGTGGCCCCCACCGGCATGATCTTCATCCCCTGCGAGGACGGGATCAGCCACAACGAGATCGAGGCGGCGACGCAGGCCGATGTCGCCGCCGGCTGCGACGTGCTGCTCAACGCGATGGTCGCACTTGCCACCCGCGAGGAGGACGAAGCACGCGAGAGCGCGTGATCCCTATCCCGCGACTTCGCGGCGGACGATGGCGGCGCCTTCGACCATCGCCTTGAGCTTGCCGAACGCGGTATCCCGCGCCAGGTACTTCATGCCGCAGTCGGGCGCGGCGACAAGGCGGTCCGCCGGCACCACCGCAAGCGCCTCGCGCAGCCTCGCCGCCACGGTCTCCGGCCGCTCGATGTCGGGATCGTTCATGTCGATCACGCCGTAGAGGATCTCCTTCGACGGCAGGTGGGCGAGGATCGCGGGATCGAGGCCGGGCTGGGCCGCCTCGATGGAAATTTGGTCCACCGCCGCCGCCTCCAGCTCCGGCAGGAACGAATAGCCGCTGGGCTTCTTCGTCTTGATCACGGCCGCGTAGCCGAAGCAGAGGTGCAGCGCGGTCTTGCCGTCCACGCCCTCCAGCGCCCGGTTGATCGCCTTCACCGCGTAGGCCCGCGCGGCGTCGGGCCGGGCCTGCACGTAGGGCTCGTCGAGCTGCACGATGTCGACGCCGGCGGCGAAGAGGTCCTTGATCTCCTCATTCACCGCGTCGGCATAGTCCATCGCGAGGCTTTCGTCGTCCGGGTAGTAGGCGTTCTCCGCCTGCTGGGTCATGGTGAAGGGACCGGGCAAAGTGATCTTGATCGTCCGCTCCGTATTGGCCCGCAGGAACTTGACGTCCTCCACTTCGATGGGCCGCTCGCGCCGGATCGGCCCCGAGACGAGGGGGACCGGTGCAGGATTACCGGTGCGGTCCATGTGCGTGCCGATCCGCTCCTTGTCGATGCCGCCGAGCGCGGTGGCGACCCGGTTTGAATAGCTCTCCCGCCTGATCTCGCCGTCGCTGATCACGTCGACTCCCGCGCGCTCCTGATCCCGGATCGCAGCCAGCGTCGCCGCCTCCTGCGCCTCCTCCAGATGCTCGGGCGGGATGCGCCAGATGTCGTGCGCGCGCACCCTCGGCGGCAGCCGGTTCACCAGATTGTCCCGGTCGATCAGCCACTCCGGCTGCGGATAGCTGCCGACGACGGCGGTGGTCAGCACGTCCTGGCTCATGGGGTCCGTCCCGTTGGTTGCTCAGACCCGGCCGCACCGGCGGCCGCGGTCCGCACAGCCTACCGCTTGGGCACAGTATTGCCACATTGATCCCCTACCCCGAGGGTCGGGAAACCCGTTAGTCTGGGGTGGCGCCTGCGAGCGACACAGCACGGAGTGAGGGGCGATGAAACTCTGCCTGATCCAGATGAACAGCACGCCCGACCATGGAGAGAACGTGGCCCGCGCGGCCGGCTACATCGACCGTGCGGTCGCGACGGACAAACCGGATCTCGTGGTCGTGCCCGAGTTCTTCAACCACCCCTACGTCTTCCAGTACCGAGACTACGCGCATATCGACGAGGCGGAAGGCGAGGACGGCATCGCCATCTCGACCATGCGCGCCAAGGCGCGCGAGCACGGCATCCACGTCATCGCCACCATTTTCGAGTCGGTATCCGCCGGCCTCTGCTACGACAGCGCCATCGTGATCGATCCTGCCGGCGAGATTGTCGGCCGCTACCGCAAGGCGCATCCCGCAGCGGTGCGCAGCCTGGAGAAAATCTATTTCCGCTACGGCTCGCACTTCCCCGTATTCCGCATCGGCGAGTGGCGGGTCGGCATCAACATTTGCTACGACACATTCTTTCCCGAGTCCGCGCGCTGCGCCGCGGTCAACGGGGCGGAGCTGATCGTGGTCCCCTTTGCGGCACCGGCGGTCGCCTGTTGGCGCGAGACCATGCAGACCCGCGCCTTCGAGAACGGCGTCTACTTCGCGCCCTGCAACAAGGTCGGGCTGGAAGGGGAGTGGACCTTCGGCGGTCGCAGCATGATCGTGGCCCCCGATTCCGAGGTGCTGGCCGAGGCGGGCGACGAAGGCGACGAGACCATCACGGCGACCCTCGACCGTGCCCGCGTGTTCGAGGCCCGGCGCACCTGGCCCATGTTTCGGGACCGCCGCCCCGATCTCTACACCGCGATCACGACGCCCACGGAAGACATTCCGCGTTTCGACTGATTGTCGTGGCCTTGAGGATGGAGAGCGCAAGACGGACCCTGGCAGGCGCCAGCCTAGCCTGCGCGCTGACGCTTGCCGGTGCGGCGCTCCCGGTTTCGGCCGCCCTCGCTGCGTTGGAGGAGGGCGCGCCCGTGCCTGCCGCCCGCGCGATCCCCGTCGCACCGGTCGACCCCGGCAGCACAGTTGGGCGGATCGTCCTCGCCATTGCCGATTGGCTGGAGCAGCGGTTCGGCTCCGAGGCGAAGGCCCTCCGGCTTTCGCTGGACGATCCGATGTGGGCGGAGCAGGAGAACAGCACCGTCACGGTGCATCTGCCCGGCGCGCGCCTGGTGGAACCCAGCACCTCCCGCCTGGAGTGGCTGCTCGGCGACCTGGCGGTCGCGATAACGCCTAGGGATGAAACCACCTATGAATTCGCGGCAGCGCTGCCGCCGATCTTCGAAGGTCCGAACGAACGGCTGGAGATCGGCGAGGGCTCGATTTCCGGCACGTGGCGGTCCGATCTGGAGATCACGACCAGGGTCGAGGCCAGCGCCAATAACCTGCACCTGTTCGAGGTCAAGGGAGAGTCGGCGGTGCTGGAGGCGTCGCTGGCATCGCTCACCGCAACGGACACCCTTGCTCAGGACGCCGACGGGCTGTGGAAGGGCCGGTCCGCCTTCAGGCTCTCTGGCCTCAGAAGCCAGGGCCTCCTGGTGGACAAGCTCGATGTCACGAGCAGCTTCGAAGGCGTCGATGTCGATTTCGTCCGGGCAATGCGCGGGGAGTTGGGACCGTCCACGGAGTACGAGGGCGTACCGGAGGTTCTGCCCGAAGGATTAGGGTCCCTCTTCGCCAGTCCGTGGGGGCGCTCGGACCTGGTGATCACGGTGCAGGGCTTGACCGTAACCGGCGGCGACTGGGGCCTGAGCGGCGATGACGAGTTCGCGCTAGGCTGGCTCTTCTGGCGTATCGATCTCGACGACCGCGGGGAGCACACCGACCTTGCCACCAAGATCGCGGCGGTCGAGCTCATGGTGAGCGGGGCTAGCTCCGGCGATCTTCCGCCAGCACTCATTCCCCACAAGGTCACGTTCGACGTTGCCCTGAACGGAGTGCCCATCCGTCAAATCGGCGAAGCGTTCGTGGATGCCGAGAACCGTAGCCTCAGGAACAATCTCAATCTCGGATCGTTCGGGGACGCCCTTCTCGCTCAGATGGATGCCGCGGATACGTCGCTGGAGATCAGGGAGATCCACGTTGTCGCGCCGTCGTTCGAGCTCCGCGCCCATGGCTCGTTCAACGTCGAGCCGGCGAGCCTCTTCGGCGTTATCGGGCGCATGGAAGCGCGCATCCGCGGGTTCGACGGCCTCATGGCGCTGGCCTTGGAGGAGGACGAGGAGGACGCGGTCGCGTTTCTGATCCTGCTCCAGGGTCTCGGCCGGCCGGTCTTCGAGGAGGGCGCCAGCGAGCCGTTCTATGCCTACGAGATCGACCTGCGCCGCGACGGTGCGGTCACCGTCAACGGCATTCCGTTCGACATGCTGCTCGAGGGTGACCTCTCGCCTCAATGAGCGGCGGCCGCGTGCGCCGGCGCATGACTCTCAAACCGATCTACACGGGCCCTTGCCAGGGTGTGACGGGAGCGAGATAGTTTTTCGGAAAAGGCCGGAGGCAACGGCATGAGTGAGGAGTTCGATTGGGAGATACCGCTCTCGGCGCAGCCGAAGCCGGAGCAGGTGTCCTTCGACCTCGACGGCGCGCTCGGCGCCGTCGTCGGCTTGCGCGCGACCATCCCGGTGGACGCGTTCACCGCCGGGATCCTGGGGACCGAGAGGACCGGCAGCGGGGTCCTGATCGGCCCGAGCGGCCTCGTGCTCACCATCGGCTATCTGGTGGCCGAGGCGGACTCGGTCTGGCTGACGGCGAACGACGGCAGCGTGCTCGCGGGCCACGCGCTGGGCTACGACTTCGAATCGGGGTTCGGGCTGGTACAGGCGCTCGGCCGCTTCAACGTAGCCCCCCTCGAGCTTGGATCGTCCGCTGCTCTCGAGGTCGGCGATTACGTGGTCATGGCCGGCGAAGGCGGCCGGCGCCACTCGTTGAACGCCCGCGTCACCGCCAAGCGCGAGTTCGCGGGCTATTGGGAATATGTGCTGGACGAGGCCGTCTTCACGTCTCCGCCGCATCCCAACTGGGGCGGCAGCGCGCTGATCGACCGCCATGGCCGGCTCGTCGGCATCGGCTCGTTGCTGGTGCGCCACGCGGGCGGCGGCGGTGCCGATACGCTCGACGGCAACATGATCGTGCCGATCGACCTGTTGCCGCCGATCCTCGACGACATGCAGACCCTGGGCCGCACTCAACGACCGCCCCGGCCCTGGCTTGGCGCCTACGTGACCGAAGTCGACGAGGCTCTCGTCGTCGCCGGCCTCGCGCCGGAGGGACCTGCCGAGCAGGCCGAGCTACAGGTCGGCGATCAAGTGCTCGCGGTGAACCGCCAGCCGGTCAGCAGCCTCGTCGAGCTATTCCGCAGCGTCTGGGCGGTCGGCGAGGCAGGCGTCGCCGTGCCGCTCACCGTCATGAGGAACGGCGAGCCCCACGAAGTGCGGGTCCTGAGCGCCACCCGCGACGAGTTCATGAAGGCCCCGCAGCTGCACTGAAGCATTTCCGTGTCAGACGGAAACGCTTCAGTTTCGTTGTCGCTCACGGCAGCCGGCCTGCGGCCGGCGCCTCCGCGTCGCGCGTCCACGCGCGCCGGCGCGCGAGGGCGCCGCATTCGCGGCGGGCCGCGGTTGCGGCCTGTCGTGAGTCCGTCAGAGACGGACTCGCTCTATCTTGCTCCGGGCACAAGCCAGGCCGCACCGCGCAGGCCGCTCTCCGGCCCGAAGCGCGCACGAGCCAGCCGGGTGGCGGGCCGGGCCACGCTCGCGTGCGCACCCCAGGCGGCGGGAACGAGGCGGTAGAGCGCCTCGATCTCCGACAGGCCGCCGCCCAGCACGATCACGTCGGGGTCGAGCATGTTGATGATGCTGGCGAGGACCTGGGCCAGGCGCTCGGCATAGCGGGCGACGGCGTCGGCTGCCTGCGTTTCGTCCGCCGCCGCCCGCGCGCCGATCTCTTCGGCCGTCGCCTGGCCGCCGCCGAGGGCGGCGTAATCGCGCGAGAGCGCCGTCCCGTTAAGCCAGGTCTCGACGCAGCCTTGGGCGAAGCGTCCGCAGGCGCAGGGCACGCCTCCACCCTCCGGCGTGGGCCACGGGTTGTGGCCCCACTCGCCGGCGTTGGCGTTGGCGCCCACCAGGGCCTCGCCCCGCACCACCAGCCCGCCGCCCACGCCCGTGCCGAGAATGACCCCGAACACGACCTCGGCCTCCGCGCCGGCGCCGTCGGTGGCTTCGGAGAGGGCGAAGCAGTTGGCGTCGTTGGCGAGCACGACCGGGCAGCCGAGCCGCGCCTCAAGGGCGCGGCGCAAGGGCTGCCCTTCGAGCCAAGGCAGGTTGACGATCATGCTGATCTCGCCGTCCCGGGTGATGACGCCGGGGAGGCTCACCCCCACGCTGGGCGCGTCCGCGCCGGCGCCCGCCAGCTCTCTCGCCATTCCGGCGACCGCGTCGACCACACCGTCGAAGCTCCTCGGCACCGGCCGGCGGAAGCGCGCACGCTCCTGCCCGTCGTCGTCGAGGCCGATGGCGGCGAGCTTGGTGCCGCCGATATCGAAGCCGATGTGCATCGTGCCCTAGTGCATCTCCGATGCGACGCTGCGCTCACCGCCGATCCAGGTGTCGCGGACCTGGAGGTCGTCGTCGAGCCAGGCCAGATCGGCGCGGAGCCCCGGCGCGATGCGGCCCCGGCTCTCGGTAAGCCCGAGGAAATCCGCCGGATAGGCGGCGGCCATGGCCAGAGCCTCTTCGAGCGGGATACCCGCGTGGGCGACGCAGTTCCTCACCGCCTGCCCCATGTCGAGCAGCGAGCCGGCGAGCCGTCCGTCGCCGGTAAGCAGGCAGCCGTCCACAACACGCACGCGCTCGTCGCCCAAGCTGAACTCATCGAGGGCGGGCGCCCCCACGGGCGCCATTGCGTCGGTAACGAGGAAGAGTTTACCCCGAGGTTTCGCACGCCAGGCGAGGCGGACCACGTCCCAATGCACGTGGACGCCGTCGGCGATGATGCTGCAGGCGAGGTGGTCGCGCGTGAGTGCCTCACCGGCGGCGCCCAGCTCCCGGTGGCCGAGGGGGCTCATGGCATTGAACAGGTGCGTCACGCCGGTCAACTTCGGCGCGGCCATGTGGAAGGCATAGGCGTCGGCCTCGGTGTGGCCGGCGGCGACCATGACGCCGCGCGCCGCGAGCCTCCCCATGCTGTTCAGCTCCACGCACTCCGGCGCAAGAGTTACGAGGGTTCGCCCGGTGCCCAGCGAGGTCAGAAGGTCGATGTCCTTCTCCGCCAGCGCTCGAATCTGGTGTTCGTCATGCGCGCCACGCCGTGCCAGGTTGATGTGGGGACCTTCGAAGTGGATGCCGAGGACCCCCGGCATGGCCCGGTCGAGTGCCTCGCGCACTGCCGAGATCGCCCGTGCCATGTCGTCGCGCGGACCCGAAATGAAGGTCGGCAGGAAAGCCGTGGTGCCGAAGGCACGATGGGCCCGGCCGATCAAGGCTATGGTTGCCGTTGTCGGTGCGTCGTTAAACATGACGCCGCCGCCGCCGTTGACCTGGAGGTCGATGAACCCGGCGGCGAGTATGCCCCCCGCGAGCCGCGTGATTCGTGCTTCGGCGGGGATCGCGTCGTTGGCCACGATGTCGCGGATGGTGCCGCCTTCCAGCAGCAGGGCGCGGCCGGGGACGATTCCTTCCGGCGTGTGCAGCCGGGCGCCTGCCAAGGCTTCCATCGACTCTCTAGCAGCCTCTGCCGGGAAACGGGTTCGCCGGCGCGAGGCGGAATGTTACTGTCGGTACGAAGATCACGGAACCGGGTGTAAGCCATGCTGCGCGCTGCCTCAATCGGGATGGGCTGGTGGTCCGACGAGCTTGCGGACTCCGCACAGGGAAAATCCGATGCAATCCGCATCGTGACCTGCTTTTCCCGGTCGGAAGAGAAGCGCGCGGCCTTCGCCTCGAAATACGGCACCGCCCAGCACGAGTCCTACGAGGCGGTGCTCGCCGATGACTCAGTCGATGCGGTAATCCTGACAACGCCGCACTCGATCCATGCCGAGCAGGTGATCGCGGCTGCGGCGGCCGGCAAGCATGTCTTCTGCGAGAAGCCCTTCACGCTGACCCGTGCGAGCGCGCAGGCGGCCGTGGATGCCTGTGCTGAGGCAGGCGTGGTGCTCGCAGTCGGGCAGAACCGGCGCTGGCACAGCGCCACCCGCACGCTGAAGGCGATGCTGGAGGCAGGCGACTTCGGCACGGTCCTCCATACCGAGGCGAATTTCTCCGTGCCGAGCGCGCTCAGCTACAAGCCGGGGCAGTGGCGCGTCAGCCGGATCGAAAGCCCGGCCGGCTCGATCACCGGGCTCGGCATCCACATGATCGATGCCCTCGTCTATCTGCTGGGGCCTATCGCGCGGGTCGGGGCGCAGGCCCACCGGCGCGCAGTTCCTGTCGATATCGACGACACGACCTCGGTGCTGTTCCTCTTCGAGTCGGGGGTCTCGGGCTATCTCGGCACCATGTTTGCCTGCCCCCACACCTCGTACATCAACGTCTACGGCACCGGCGGCAACGCCTTCGCCCAGATCGATAACAGCCAGCTCATTCTGCAATCGGCGGACGGAGTCAGGCGCGACGAGCCGATCGAGCCGCTGGATACGCTCAGGCTGGAGCTCGACGAGTTCGCCGCAGCCTGTGCCGGCGGGGTCCATTTCACGGTTCCGCCGGAGGATGCCGTGCACGGCATCGCCGTGATGGAGGCCCTGGTCGAGGCCGCGGCCACCGGCCAGTGGGTGGAGGTCGCCGGCGGGGGCGAGGCGTGAGCGCGCGCCACACTTTCTTCTGTATCGACGGCCACACCTGCGGCAATCCCGTGCGCGTGGTGGCGGGCGGCGGGCCGCCGCTTGCCGGCGCCACCATGAGCGAACGGCGCCAGCACTTCCTTCGCGACTACGACTGGATCCGCCGGGCGCTGATGTTCGAGCCTCGCGGCCACGACCTGATGTCGGGCGCGGTGCTCTATCCTGCGCTCTCGGCCGACGCCGATATCGCGCTGCTCTTCGTCGAAACCTCCGGCTGCCTGCCGATGTGCGGCCACGGCACCATCGGCACCGTGACCATCGCGCTCGAGCACGGCCTCGTTGCGCCGCGTAGCGACGGCACGCTGGTGCTGGAGACGCCGGCGGGCCGCGTCAAGGCGCACTACCGGCGCAACGGCACGCGGGTCGAGGCCGTGCGCATCACCAACGTGCCGAGCTTCCTGGCGGAGACGGGCGTCGCGGTGGAGTGCCCCGGTCTCGGTCCGCTCACGGTGGATATTGCCTACGGCGGCAACTTCTACGCGATCGTCGATCCGCAGCCGGGCTATGCGGGGATGGAGGCGTTCTCGGCGGCCGAGCTGCTGGCGATGAGCCCCGGCCTGCGCGAGGCCTGCAACCGGGCGGTGGAGTGCGTTCACCCCGACGATGCGTCGATCTCCGGCGTCAGTCACGTGATGTGGACCGGCGCGCCGCAAGATGCGAGCGCCCATGCGCGCAACGCGGTCTTCTACGGCTCGGGCGCGCTCGACCGCTCCCCCTGCGGCACCGGGAGTTCGGCCCGCATGGCGCAGTGGGCGGCCTTAGGAAGGCTCGCGCCCGGCGACGAGTTCGTGCACGAGAGCATCATCGGCAGCCTGTTCCGCTGCCGTGTCGAGAGCGCCACGAAGGTGGGCAATCACGATGCGATCGTGCCGAGCATCGAGGGCTGGGCTCGGGTCACCGGGCTCAACACCATCTTCGTGGACGAGGCCGACCCCTTCGCCCACGGTTTCCAGGTGACCTAGACTGGCACGGCCGAGGCATAAGGAAAGGTTATATCAAATATGAGAAATCAATATTGGACGGTATGCGCCCAGCCGGGCAGTGTCGGACCGTTTGACTGGGTGCCGCGTTGGAATGCACCCCGGCCTTGGCGGATAGCACATGTGGGTACGTCGCGGAAGACGCGCGTTAGGGGAGACGAGAGATCATGACCACGTCCGCCAACCGGAAGCCCGAACGCATCCGTCGAGTGCTCGCGCGTCGCGCGTCGACGCGCGCGGTCAGGCGGTGCATCGCGCCTGCCTTCGCCGTGCTTCTCACCGGCACCCTCGGCCTGGGGTGCGCGGCTTACGGCGATGCGTCGGACGACGGGCCCAAGGCCACCTACACCGTCACGTACACGGGCACCTGGACCGCCGCCGCCACGCCTGGGGGCGTCCCCGATAGTGCGCACTTTTCGCCGCTGATCGGCGGCGTTCACAATGCCTCCGTGGCGTTCCTTGAGGCTGGCGGGATGGCCACTCCTGGCATCGAAGCCATGGCGGAGCGCGGACGCACGGGTGCCTTATCAGAGGAAATCAAGGCGGCAGGAGCAAATGCGCTGAGCGTGCTGCGCAAGGAATCGGGCTCCGGCGCAACCGATTCCTCGACATTCGACACAGTCGTGCTGACCGCCGACCATCCCCGCATCACCCTGCTCTCGATGCTCGCCCCGAGCCCGGATTGGTTCGTCGGTGTCTTCGGTCTCTCATTGCTCGACGCCGAGGGCGCTTGGATCGAAGCGCTGACGGTGGACCTATATCCCTACGATGCGGGGACCGAGGAGGGGGAAGAGTTTTCTTTCGACAACGCGGCGACCGTTCCGCAAGGCACCATCACCAGTCTCCGGGGTGCGAGCATGTTCTCGGACACGCCCATAGCCACGCTGACCTTCACCCTCAAGTCGGCCGAATAGGGTGATCGGATACTCCGCAGCGGTAGCCCAACATAGCGTCGGGCCCGTCGCCGACGCGGACTCCGGTGGCGCGCCGTGAAGCGCCGACCTCCACCTCTCGCGGCTTTGCTGCTCGCAATCGCGATTGCCGCGTCCGCGGTGACGCTGGGTTCGCGCGCGTCAGCCGACGAGTACAGCGATGTCATGCTCGAAGCCTTCGCCTCCGCCGCTATCGAGGTCAGCAGAAGGATTGAGTTCTGGCGTCCACGCATCGAGGGCACGGTCGACGAGGACGAGCGCGAAGCCTTGGTCGAAGACGCGCAGACAGACCTCGCACGCGCGATTGAGGAGACGGAAGGGATCAGCGAGGACGAGTACTACGCGATCTACGAGGCCGCGCGTGAAGACGAGGCCCTGCGCGCGCGAATCAACACGATTTTCGAGAGCCGCAGGTAGCGCCGGCAGAGAGTGACAAATCGATGAAGATCAGGAGAATCACGGCGCGTTGGGTGCATGTGCCGATCCCCAAGGAGCAGCAGCACAAGAGCGACCTCGGCGTCGCCGACTTCTTCGATGCCACAATCGTGCGGGTCGAGACCGAATGCGGGCTCGTGGGCTGGGGCGAGGCGAAGGCTTCGGTCGGCAGCATGGGCAACAACGCGGCGCTGGCTGCGCTGATCAACCGGGATCTGGGCCCGGCCCTGATCGGCGAGGACCCGCGCAACCCGCGCCGGCTGTGGGAGATCGGCTATAACGGCAACCGTGCCCATTTCGCGCTGACCCGCGGCCCGGCCTTCCCCGTGCTGGACCGCCGCGGCAGCCGGATCAGCGCTATCGGCGCCATCGACATGGCTTGCTGGGACGTCCTGGGCCGCTCCCTCGGGGTGCCGGTGTGGCAACTGCTCGGCGGCAAGTGCCGGGACGCCTTGCCGGCCTACGCCTCAGGCGGCTGGGCGCCGGCCGAGGCCATCGGCGCGCAACTGGAAGGCTACATCGCGCGCGGCGGCTTCAGCGCGGTGAAAATGCGCGTCGGCGCAGGCGACGGCGACGTGATCACCTCGGTGCGGCGGGTTCGGGCTGCGCGCGCCCATCTGGGCTGCGATATCCAGATCATGGTGGATGCCCACGGCACTCTTTCGGTCAAGGAGGCGCTTCGCTTCGTGCGGCTGGTGGAGGGCTGCGGCCTCGCCTGGTTCGAGGAGCCGGTGAATGTCGACGACAGGGCCGGCATGGCCACCGTGCGGGCGGCCAGCGACATCCCCATCGCTGCCGGCGAGAGCGAGTTCACCCGCTTCGATTTCCGCGAGCTGCTGGAGCATGGGGCCGTGGACTACTTCCAGCCCGATCTCGCCATCGCAGGCGGCATCAGCGAGGCCATGCGGATCGCGGCGCTGGCGGAGAGCCACGGCATCAAGCTCGCACCCCACCTCTGGGGCGGCGCTCTCAACTTCGCCGCTGGGCTCCAGGTCATGGCCGCCTCGCCTGCGGCGGTCATCGCCGAATACTCCCTCGGCGCCAATCCTCTGCTCCACGATCTTGCCGAGGAGAGTTTCGAGGTGGTCGACGGCATGATCGCCATCCCTGATCGCCCCGGCCTCGGCGTCACCATCGACGAAGAGTTTCTCGCCGCGCACACGGTGGATTGACCCACGCCTTTCTCCGCTACACTGGTCTGCGCGCCGTTCATCTGACGCCGCTGATCGCCGAGGGGAGGATTCATCGATGGCCGACGATCGCACCTATTTCAAGCCCGCAAGCGAAGCCTGGGTGAGCGGGCGGCCGGCCTCGGCGGCGGTCAGGGCCGGCGACCTCCTGTTCCTCTCGGGCCAGGGGAGCGTCACCGACGACGGCCGGGTGACGGACCCAGGCGACGTCACGGCTCAGACCCGGAATGCCTTCGCCCGGGTCAACGCGGTGCTCGAGGCGGCCGGCGCCGGGATCGACGACGTGCTCGATGTGATGACCTTCCACAAGGACCCGCGCACCATGGACGCCGCCTTCGCGGTGGGCCGCGAGGTCTTCTCCGCGCCCTACCCGGCGTGGACCGCGCTCGGCATGGTGGGGGCGCACGATCCGGGCCTCGAGGTCGTCGTCCGCGTGGTCGCCCACGTGGGCGCGGGCGAGAAGCAGGGCGTAACCCCGGCGGGCTTCGGCTGGATGGAGGGGCTCCCGCTCTCGGCCGCCTGTCGCAAGGGCGACTATCTCTTCACCAGCGGCATCGTGGCCGCCGACGATGGCGGCGCGGTGGTAGCGCCCGCCGACCACATGGCGCAGGCGCGCTTCTGCTACGACCGGCTCAAGGACGTGATGCAGGCGGCGGGCGGCTCGCTCGACGATATCGTCGATATGATCTGCTTCAACCACGACGCCCGCGGCATGGACGCTGCCGTCGATACCTGGTGCAACGAGACCGTCGAGGGGCTTCCCATCGGCGAGGCTACGTCCTACACGGCGATCGGCATGACCGGCCTCCATCGAATGGGCCAAGTCGGCTGCTACCGGGCCATCGCGGACTTCAGCGCCGGGCCCCGGGTCGCGCACAACCTGCCGAGCGTCCACTGGCACGACCAGCGCATCTCGGGTGCAAGCCGCAAGAAGAGCGGTCGGCTCATCGGAGTCTCCGGCCAAGTCGCCTCGGACGGGCAGCAGAACATCATCGCCCGCGGCGATGTCGCCTCCCAGGCGCACTACTGCTTCGGCCAGATTCGGGGGGTGCTGGAGAAGCACGGCGCGAGCCTCGACGACATCGTCGAGATCGTCTCCTTCCACAAGGACCCGCGGGCCTGGGAGACCGTGATGGCTGTGGGCAGCGAGCTGTTCAAGCCCGGCCGCGGACCGGCCTGGACCCCGATCGGCTGCACCGGCCTCTACCTCGAAGGCTACCTGCACGAAATCTACGCGATCGCCATGGTGTGAGCGCGCGGACGTCTGCCAAGGAGAAACCGATGATCACGCTTCGTAATCCGGATACGGTGGTGGCGCCCGCGTCGTTCTACAGCCAGGCGGCGGAGGTGGGGCCGGGCAAGCGCTGGCTCCACATCTCGGGCCAGGTGGGCGCGGCGGCGGACGGGTCGCTCGCAGACGGCTTCGAGGCGCAGAGCGATCAGGTCTGGCGTAATATCGAAGCCCTGCTCGCCGCCGCCGACATGACCATGGCGAACCTGGTGATTGTGCGGGCGCTGCTGGTGGACCGCGCCCACCTCGGGGCTTACCGGGAGATCAGGGACCGCCACCTGCAAGGACACCAAGCGGCGTCGACGCTCCTGATCGTCGCGGGGCTGGCCGACGAGCGCTGGCTGATCGAGATCGAGGCGCTGGCCGCCGCCGAGACCTGATCGGGTGCCAATCAGGCGGCGTCGGCCTCCTCCCCCGCCCCCGTGCCGGCGCCGTTCTCCGCCGAAGTGATGGCGCACTCGGATTCCCGCCACCAGAGCGCCTCCAGATCGGTGACATCGACGCCACGGTCCCAGATCCGCGCCTTGACCGGGCCGATGTCGGTATCGAGGGTCTGGTCCAGGTACTTGCCCTTGTAGATCGTCGCCCCGCTGGTGCACGGCAACGCGTTGATGCCGGGCTCCTCGATGGTCGAGCCGCGAGATGCGAGCCTGATCCGCTCCGCCCGCACCGCGACGCAGGCGGGCGCACCCTTCTCTGCCAGGCCGGCGCCGCTCCAGGCGCCGCTGATCACGTGCCCGCCGATGCGCACGCTGGCCGTGCCGTTCTGCACGCCCTCGATGGTCCCTTCGAGCAGGTTCTCCACCCCCATGAAGTCCGCGACGAAGCGGGTTGCCGGCCGGTCGAACAGGTCGGTGGGCGGTCCCTCCTGCACAATCCGCCCGCGCCGCATCAGAATGATCCGGTCGCTCATGGTGAGCGCCTCTTCCTGACTGTGGGTGACGTAGATGAAGGTGAGGCCGAGCTTCTCGTGGAGGTCGAGAAGCTCCACCTGCATGTCGACCCGCAGCTTCTCGTCGAGCGCGCCGAGCGGCTCGTCGAGAAGCAGGATGGCGGGCTCCGTCACCAGCGCCCGGGCCAGCGCCACCCGCTGACGCTCGCCGCCCGAAAGCTGGTGCACACGGCGGCCGTACTTGTCCAGGAGCCGCACCAGGGCGAGCGCGTCCTCCGCGCGCTTGCGGCGCTGGTCCTTGTCGATGCCGCGCACACGGAGCCCGTATTCGACGTTCTGCCCGACCGACATGTGGGGGAAGAGCGCATAGTGCTGGAACACCGTCGTGCAGTTGCGTCGCGACGCCGGGATGGCCGAGACATCCTCACCGTCGATGGCGATGCGCGCGATCCGGGTCGGGCGTTCGAGCCCGGCGACGATTCTGAGCAACGTCGTCTTGCCAGAGCCGCTCTCGCCCAGGAGGGTGAGGAACTCGCCCCGCTGCGCCGTGATCGACACGTCGTTGAGCGCGACCACATCGCCGAAGCGGTGGGTCGCGTGCTCGACCTGCAGGATCTGATCGCCGCCGGTCGCAGCAGGGCGCGGCGCGGCTGCCTCACTCGTCGCCATGTCGGCCTCCTCCGAAGGCAAAGTTGATCGAGTGGAAGGTCGGCCCGATGTTCATGATCGTCACCAGTATGCTCTTCGCTTGGAACTGCGGCACGGTCGTGTTGTGCGCGCCCGATTGTACCCGCAAACGGAGCGGCAGTGTGCCCTGTCCTGCTCCCACGAAGATACTGAAGAGCAACCCCAAGAGCGACACAGAGGGTCGAAGCGGCCTGCCGCGAAGAGGCCGGTTGCAGGAGCAGCACTTCGATCACGTACGCTGCCGACGTGACGAGGGCGAGCGCGATCGTGTGCAGCGGTGGATCGCCGGCCCTGTTGGACTCTCGCGCCGCCGCTTACCAGCGACGGATCGCGTTCCCCGCGTTCTCAAGCGCCCACGACCCGGGCTTCCGGCGCCGAGGCGCCTGACTCGCTTGGTCCCGCCTCCAGCAGATACGCTAAATCGGCTAACCGCTGGTCGTCCCGATATCGTGTATCAAGTGTCCGTGACAGCACGCAAAATGCCGTTGACATAGCCATAACCTGCCCACAGGATTGCCCCTGGATCAGTCATTTCATGAGCGACCAAGTACCAAGACAAGGTGCTCGACAAGAAAATGGGGAGGTTCCCGAGGCTGAATTGGCATCGGATCGCTGCCGGCGTGCTCCGGCTAACAGAACGGACAGCAATCGCCAACGTGCGCCGTTGCGCCGAACCTAGGTCTCAAACATTCTGCCTGCGGGGCTAGATGCAGACTTGCTAGCGGCCGGATCGACAGGGAATGATAGCAGCTTTGCATCTTTCTACTCTGCAACCGAGAGGCATCATTTCAAGCCGGTATGACGTGGCGCTACGCGACGGCCAACGACTTGGTAAACGACGCCTTCGCTCTCTCGAAGGCCGCATCGCGTGAGGCGGGTACGACCGTAATGGAATGCGCTCTCAGGCCATAATGATCCAAGAGACCCTCAGAACGCCGCGCGACAATGGGCACTCGAAGTTTGAGTCGTTTCGGATCGAGTGCTTGAGACCAACACTGCCAGAGTGTCGCCTTTGTAGAGGGCCAGACCTGAAGATTTGTTCGCAAATATCGGTGTTTGAATGACGCAAGATGCGCGGGATATCGTGGTCTTCGACCGCGTACAAAAGAGTTACGATGGCGAGACGCTTGTCATCAAGGACCTCAACTTGAGCATAAAGACCGGGGAATTCCTGACCATGCTGGGCCCCTCCGGGTCCGGAAAGACCACGTGCCTGATGATGCTCGCCGGGTTCGAGCCCGCTACGCATGGCGAAATCTATTTGAATGAGAACCCGATCAATAAGGTTGCCCCTCATCGACGAAATATCGGAATGGTCTTTCAAGATTACGCCTTGTTTCCGCACATGACCGTGACGGAAAATCTCGCATTTCCGCTGAAAGTCCGCAAAGTTCGAAAATCGGAGATAGAGGCCAAGGTCAAACGTGCACTGGATATGGTTCGACTGCCGGATTTCGGCAGCAGGCGGCCGGGCCAGCTATCGGGAGGGCAGCAACAACGGGTGGCGGTGGCGCGGGCATTGGTGTTCGAGCCCGATCTCGTGCTTATGGATGAGCCACTCGGCGCTTTGGACAAGAATTTGCGGGAGGAAATGCAATACGAAATCAAGCACATTCATGAAGAACTCGGCGTTACGGTGGTTTACGTCACTCATGACCAGTCCGAAGCCTTAACCATGTCCAACCGTATTGCCGTTTTCAATGATGGCGTAATCCAGCAGCTTGCAAGTCCCAGCGCGCTGTACGAACGGCCGGAGAATGCCTTCGTGGCGCAGTTTATTGGCGAGAACAATCGCTTGTGCGGCAAAGTTAATTCTCTTGAAGGTGAGCATTGCCAGGTGGATTTGGATGGGGGCGGCACCATTCGCGCTCTCAATGTGAGGGTCGAGGGTGCGGGGAAGCGCACGACGCTCTCGCTTCGGCCCGAACGGGTCATCGTCGCGTGCCAGGACGGGGAGGTGGATAACTCGATCGTCGGTCGCGTCGAAGAGTTGATCTATCTGGGAGACCACATCCGTGCGCGCTTGTCCGTCGCTGCAACTGACGAATTCGTCGTGAAGATTCCGAATACAGAACGGCATGCGGCGCTGCGCGAGGGCATGAATGTCAACCTGGGTTGGGCCGCAGACGATTGCCGGGCGTTGGACGCACCGAGCGAGGAAGCCGAGCCCAATTAGAGCAGATCAAGACGCATCGGTGTTGCCGATGCGAGGCTTGAGAACCCGCCGGCGTGGCCGGCAAACGAGGAGGAGACAAGCACAATGAGATTGCTATTGAGTACGACTGTCGTTGCCGCTGGGTTCGCCTTGGCTGCGGGCAGTGCCCAGGCTCTCGACCTCACGATCGTGTCGTGGGGCGGCGCCTATACGGCGAGCCAGCAGAAGGCCTATCACGATCCCTACATGGCGGCGAACCCGGACATCAACATCATCAATGACGACAACGCCGCCGAGGGACTGGCCAAAGTCAGGGCGCAGGTGGAGTCGAACAACGTCACCTGGGATATCGTCGACATGGTCGCGGCCGACGCGATCACCGCGTGCGATGAGGGGTTGATCATGGAGATCGATCCGGACACATGGCTCGCGGCGGCACCGGACGGCACTCCTGCGTCGGAGGATTTCTTCGCCGGCACCCTGTCGCCGGGTGGCACCAACTGCTTCATCCCGCAGATCGTCTATTCCACGACCTTCGGGTACCGCACCGATGTCTTCGAGGGTGAGCAGCCGTCCACGATCGCCGATGTGTTCGACCTGGAGAAGTTCCCCGGCAAGCGCTCGCTGGAGAGACGGCCCATTAACAACCTCGAGTGGGCGCTGCTCGCCGACGGCGTGGCACCGGCAGATGTCTACGCCACACTCAGCACGGACGAGGGCGTGGCCCAGGCCCTGGCCAAGCTGGATACCATCAAGGACCAGGTGGTTTGGTGGACCAAGGGCGCCCAGCCGCCGCAGCTGCTGGCGGACGGCGAGGTCGTGATAGCCTCGGCCTACAACGGCCGCCTGTTCTCGGCCATCGCGGAGAAGAACCAGCCCATCGCCATGATGTGGGATCGGCAGATCTTCGATCTCGACGGCTGGGTTGTGCCGGTGGGCGTCAAGGATCTGGAGGCGGTGAAGGCGTACCTGCGCTTCGCCACCGACACGCAGCGCCTTGCCGACCAGGCGAAGTTCATCTCCTACGGTCCGGCGCGCTACTCGTCGGCACCGCTGGTGGGCAACCATGCCGATCTCGGCATCGACATGAAGCCCCACATGCCGACCGATCCGAACAACGCTGCGACCATCTTCGACTTCGACTACGTCTGGTGGGCCGACCACCGGGCCGAACTCGACGAGGTGTTCAACACCTGGCTCGCCAAGTAGCGGGGCCTGAGAGGGACGGGACGCGCATGCGCGTCCCGTCCCCGTCTCTTCGAGGCCCCTGAGCGAGACGTAGGCCCGCGCGCATGGCGACGGCCGCCGATAACGTCCTGCGAACCGCCGATGGCGTGCCGTTGAAACGGAGCCTGCGCCGGGCGACGTCGCGCAGACGCATCCGCACATTCCTGTTGGTCGTACCCATTCTGGCGTTCCTGTTGATCACATTTGTATTTCCGGTCATCGACATGTTGTTTAGAAGCGTCGACAACCAAATCGTTTCGTCCGTTCTTCCCCGCACCACGCTGGCCATTCAAAGCTGGGACCCGGCGAGCGAGGAGTTACCGCCGGAATTCGTGTACGAAGCTCTGGTCCTGGATATTCAGGAGTCATTCAAGGACAAGACGCTGGGCCGTGCCGGGCGGCGCTTGAATTACGAAAAGTCCGGAGTGATGAGCTTGTTCCGAAAATCGGGACGACGAGCCAAGCGCATAACCGAGGCCCCGTACAAGGACCAGGTTTTGGCAATTGACCAGCGATGGGCGGAGCTGGCAACCTGGCAGCTTATTCATCAAGAATCGAGCAAGGTAACCGAAAGCTACTTCTTGTCGGCTATGGACCTCCGGGTTGACTACAAGGGCGAAGTCTCCTGGAAGGCGGAAGAACGACGAATTTACTTGTTCTTGTTTTATCGCACCTTGTGGATGAGTGCACTCATAACGGTATTCTGCTTGTTGCTTGGCTATCCGATTGCCTTCCTCCTGGCGACATTACCGCCGCGCCAGAGCAATCTCTTGTTGATTCTCGTCCTACTGCCATTTTGGACCTCCCTGCTGGTCAGGACGACTGCGTGGATCGCGCTACTGCAGTCCGAGGGAGTGTTAAATGACTTGATGGTATTCGTGGGCATAATTTCCGAAGACGGTCGTTTGCAGATGATTCACAACAAGATCGGTACATTCGTAGCGATGACACATATTCTCTTGCCCTTCATGATTCTGCCTCTCTATTCCGTGATGAAAACGATTCCCTCCACTTATATGCGCGCGGCGCGTTCGCTCGGCGCATCGCCGCTCACCGGGTTTGTCAAGGTCTATATGCCCAATACCGTGCCGGGAATCGGCGCCGGCTGCATTCTCGTTTTTATCCTTTCGATCGGCTATTACATCACGCCCGCGCTCGTTGGAGGACGCACCGGAACGTTCATCTCGAATATCATCGCCCTTCATATCAGCGAGACCTTGAACTGGGGTCTGGCCGCCGCACTGGGCGTGATTCTGCTGGCGCTCGTCCTGCTGCTCTATTTCCTCTATGACAGGATCGTGGGCGTCGCCAACATGAAGCTTGGATAGGGCGCATGCCTCCGCCACTGCACGCAACGCACTCGGAACGGACTTGGTATTATACGTTCCGGACACTGTGTGTGCTGATTTTCATTTTCTTGGTCGGTCCCATTTTCGTCATCATTCCGCTCAGCTTCAACGAGCTTCCCTATTTTACCTTCACACCGGAAATGCTGTCGTTCGACCCGGCGGGCTACAGCACGAAGTGGTATCAGGAGTTTTTCACCGAGGATTCATGGCAAAGGGCGGTACAGAATAGCTTCCTGATCGCGATCTTCGCCACGCTCATTTCGACGTTCCTGGGCACCTTGGCGGCGTTGGGGCTAAGCAGGCCCGAAATGCCGTTCAGGAAGACCATCATGGCATTACTGATATCGCCCATGATCGTGCCGCTTATAATTTCGGCCGCGGGCATGTACTTCTTCTATGCGCGGATCGGACTCGCCTCGACGCACATTGGTGTCATCCTCGCCCATGCGGCGTTGGGCATCCCGTTCGTCATCATCACGGTGACGGCGACCCTGGTGGGCTTCGACCACTCGCTGACGCGCGCGGCCGCAAGCCTGGGCTCGAGCCCGACCCGCACCTTCTTCGTGGTGATCGTGCCACTCATCCTGCCCGGCGTCATATCGGGCGCGCTGCTCGCGTTCATCACCTCGTTCGACGAGGTCGTGGTCGTGCTGTTCGTGGGCTCGGTGGAGCAGCGAACGATTCCCTGGAAGATGTTCTCGGGTATTCGCGAGGAAATCAGACCGACCATCCTGGCGGTCGCCACGCTCCTGGTCTTCATATCGATCGTGCTGTTGACGATGGTCGAACTCCTGCGCCGGCGGAGCGAGCGGTTGCGCGGAATTCGCTCGTAAGCGTCATAGCGGCGCACCTCTAAGTGTTCTTGTAATGTTCTATGCCGCCGCTTATGCTGTGGCGATGAGGGATGTGCGCAAGGGGCGGGGGGCGGCGAGCAACCGGAGCGGGCGCTATGAGCGCCATCGGCGCGAGGCCTTCGACGACGGCTGGGACACCATCGACGAGGCACAGGCGCCGCTTCGCACCGAGGTGCGGCCCGACGCCAGCCGCACGGTGATTACCCGCAACAACTCGCCCGATCTCGGCTTCGACCGTTCCATCAACGTCTATCGCGGCTGCGAGCATGGCTGCGTCTATTGCTACGCGCGCCCCACGCATGCCTTTCTCGGGCTCTCGCCCGGCCAGGACTTCGAGAGCCGCATCTTCGCCAAGTATGACGCACCCGCCCAGTTGGAGCGCGAGTTGGCGCGCCCCGGCTACGAGTGCCGGATGATCGCGATGGGCACCAACACCGACCCCTACCAGCCGACCGAGCGCCGCCTCGCACTTACGCGGGGCGTGCTGGAAGTGCTGGACCGCCACGACCACCCGGTCGGCATCGTGACCAAGTCGGCACTGGTGACGCGCGATGCCGACATTCTCGCCGGCATGGCGCGGCGCAGGCTCGCCACGGTCGCGCTCTCGGTCACGACGCTGGACCGCGAGCTCGCGCGCACCATGGAGCCGCGCGCATCGACGCCGGCGAAGCGCCTGGAGGCGATCGAGGCGCTGAGCGAAGCCGGGGTACCGGTGGGCGTCATGGTGGCGCCCATCGTCCCCGGACTCACCGATCACGAGATGGAATCGATCCTCGAGGCCGCCAACGAAGCCGGCGCGGGCCGCGCGGGCTATGTGCTTCTGCGGCTGCCGCTGGAAGTCCGGGAGCTCTTCCTGGAATGGCTCGCAGTCCATGCGCCCAACAAGGCCAAACGGGTGGTCTCCCTGCTCCAGGGGATGCGCGCGGGCCGGCTCAACGATCCCGACTTTGGCTCCCGCATGACCGGCGCCGGCCCCTACGCCGACTTTCTGGCCGTGCGCTTCGCCGCGGCGACGAAGCGCCTGGGTCTCGCGCGGCGCGGGCCGAGCCTGGACACGGGGCGCTTCCGTCCACCCGCGCGCGACCCGGCGCAGCTCGCTCTGCTGTGAGCCGCCGGCACGCGCGCTAGGCGTGCTAGAACGACTTCATGGCGGCGAGGAGCAAGCGGCGGGAGCAGCCCGGCCTCTCGCTGGAGCGCGCAGTCGGCGGGCGCGTGGCCGGCGTCGACGAGGCCGGCCGCGGTCCATGGGCGGGGCCGGTGGTCGCAGCGGCCGTCGCGCTGAATGACGGGGGCTTGCCGCCGCGGGTACACGCGATGGTCACCGATTCCAAGCTCCTTACGGCGGAACAGCGCGCAACACTCCAACCGGCAATCCTGGCCTCGGCCGATGCTGCCGTCGGCATCGCCACCGTTGCCGAGATCGATAGCATGAACATCCTTCAAGCTACGCTGCTCGCCATGCGCCGCGCCGTCGCCCGTCTCGCCCACGTTCCCGATCTGGTGCTGGTGGACGGCAACCGGGCGTCCCACCTGCCTTGCCCGGTGAAGACGGTGGTGGGCGGCGACCGCAAGAGCCTCTCGATCGCCGCGGCCTCGATCGTCGCCAAGGTCGCGAGGGATCGCCTGATGGCGCGCCTCGCGGCGGACTATCCGGGCTACGGCTGGGAGCGCAACGCCGGCTACGGCACGGCCGAGCACCGCGCCGCGCTCGCTAGGCTCGGGCCTTGCTTGCACCATCGGCGATCCTTCCGGCCGATCCGCGAACTCCTGGAAGCCGAACCGTGAGCACCCACGCGTCCGACGACGACCTCGTCGTCCATCCGCCGAACATTCTCCGCTGGCGTGGGCGCCGTTTCGCCTGCGCTATCGGATGGGGCGGGGTGCGTAGCAACAAGCGCGAGGGCGACGGCGCGACGCCCGCCGGCCACTTCCCTCTCCGCCAAGTTCTCTACAGGCCAGACCGAATGGCACCGCCGCGCACGGCGCTCCCCATCTCGCCGCTGAGCCCGAGGGATGGCTGGTGCGACGATCCAGCCCACGCGCTCTACAACCGGCCGCTCCGGCTGCCCCACAAGGCCCGCCACGAGGAGCTCTGGCGGGCTGATCGCGTCTACGACCTGATCGTCATTCTCGGACACAACGATGCGCCCGTCGTGCCGGGGCTCGGCAGCGCCGTCTTTCTGCACGTGGCCCAGCCGGACTATGCGCCAACGGCTGGCTGCGTGGCCGTATCGGCCGGCGATCTTCTGGCAATCCTGGACGGGGTGGGCCGCCGGACGTGGCTCCGCATACCGCCAACGGGAGCGCGGACTGGCCGACGCTAGCGCGAGGGCCGGGCGCCGAATATCGCCGTGCCGATCCGCACATGAGTGGCGCCAAGCGCGATCGCGGTACGGTAATCGGCCGACATTCCCATGCTGAGGCGTTCGAGTCCGTGGCGCGCGGCGAGCTCCCGCAGCAATGTGAAGTGAGGGGCAGGGTCCTCCGCGGCGGGCGGGATGCACATGAGCCCGATCACCGGCAGCATCAGGTCGTCCCGGCACTGCGCAACGAGCGCGTCGAGGCCATCCGGCAGCACGCCGGCCTTCTGCGGCTCGGCCCCGGTGTTCACCTGAATGAAGCAGTCCGGCCGCTTTCCCTGGCGATCCATCTCGCGGGCGAGCGCTGCCGCGAGCTTCGGCCGGTCGATGGCATGGATGGCGTTGGCGACAGCCACGGCGTCCCGCACCTTGTTGGTCTGCAGCGCGCCGATGTAGTGCAGCACCGCACCGGGCCAGTCGGCGCGGAGCGCTTGCCACTTCTCGCTCGCCTCCTGCACCCGGTTCTCGCCGAAGATCGCGTGGCCGGCGGCGAGCGCAGGCACAATCCGGCTCGGGGGGTGTCCCTTGGAGACGGCGATCAGCGTAATCTCGCCCGGGTCGCGCCCGGCAGCGCGTGCCGCGTCCTGGACGTCGGCGGCAACGGCGGCCAGATTGGCCGGGACATCGACGGCCGCTAGGTCGTCTTCGACGGGAGCGGGACGTGCGTGCGCCATGGGCACCTGAATCGAACGAGCAATGGGAACGCTAGCAGAGGCAGCAGCCGGTCTCAAACGAGCGGCGGGGAACACCTTGCCCCCGCTCATCCTGATGACCGACGAGGCGCGGCTCGCCGATCCCCTGCCGGCTGCCCGCGCCTTGCCGGCGGGGAGCGCCATCATCCTCCGCCACTACGGCGTGCCGGAGCGCGCCGTGCTGGCCCGTGGGCTGGCTGCCATCGCACGGCGGCAAGGCCTCGTCCTGCTGGTGGGGGAGGACCCGGTGCTCGCGCGGCGCGTCGGTGCAGCCGGCGTTCATCTGCCGGAGCGCGCCATTCGTCGAGCGGGTGCGGTGCGGTGGCAGCGGGAGTGGCTGATCACCGCCGCAGTTCATTCCCATGCGGCGCTGGCGTCGGCTGCGGCTTGCGGTGCGGACGCGGCCCTGCTTTCCCCGGTCTTCGGCACGGCGAGCCATCCGGACGTCCGCGCCCTCGGGCTTCAGCGCTTTGCCGCACTGGCGCAGGCGAGCCCAATCCCGGTCTATGCCCTCGGCGGCATCGATGGCGCCCGCGCGAGCCTGTTGCGGGGCAGCGGCGCCGGAGGAATCGCCGGCATCGGCGGACTTATTCCGCAGTCCCTTGGTGTGTGAGCGCGAAGCACCGCTCGATTTGGTCGATCAGCACCTGCATCGACCGTAAGCTCCGGCCGATGGGGCGGCTCGTGGGCCTCGCCAATGATGCAAACGCCCTGCGTCTCTAGGGGCAAGGTGTGTGCCAGCCGTCGGCGCCGCTTACCCCTCCCGCTCACAAACCGGGGCACTTCAGCGCACTAAGCGCCCTTGGCCTCGCTCTCGTACCCCGCCGGCACATAGCCGAAGCGCTCCATCTGGGCGCGGTGTCGATCCACCACTCGACTGACTTGGGCGTCGTCGAGAACACGACGCCATCCATCCACCTTCCCAGCGCGGAAGAATCGCTGCTGGCTCGAGCTACTCTCGATAAAGCCCGAGCGCTCCTCTTGAGCGCGCAAGGCTCGAAAGGACGCGTAGCGAATGGCCCGATCGATGCGCTCCCGCGGCAGTTTGAGGCCCAAGAAGCGGGCGATCGCGCGAAAGGTGGGGCCGGGGCGGCGGCTCATATCCTCGTAACGCACGACGTGGAACGCGGGATGGGGCTTGCCGGTCCAGCTCTCCACGTGGGTAGACCAGTCGCAGCGATATTCGGGCACATTAGTCTCTGATGCAGACGTGGTGAGACCAACGTCTTCCATTTCGCTAATGATGTCTTCCACAGGGCGGTCGACGTGATCGGCATAAGAGAGAGCCACGTCGAGAGGACTGCGTACGACGTAAATTGCACCTACGGTGACGCTCTGGGTGATCATGGGCGTGCCGTCGACCTCAACATGCGCGTTGTGGGTCTTAACCAAGGCAAAGTCCGTTGCCATCTCGGCGAGGAGTGCGTGCACTTTGGGCCTAAGACGCGCAAGATCGGCCTCGCTCAGGTCTCTGGGCGAGCGCGGGTCGAGGCGCCTATACCAAACTGCATCGCTATCGACTGGCGAGAACGAAGACATTTGGTTGATGTCAAAGGGCTGGCTCGGGTTGTGCAGCAGGTTCAGAAGGAAGGCGCGCAGCCAAGTGTTGCCAGACTTTGGGTAGGAAGCTAGCCAGATGATTTTGCTCACGGAAGGCAGCCCCTTTCAGGGTAGCCGGGCGAGTATCGAACCGAGAACAGCTGGCGCGCCGATACGGCACTGAGCGGTGAGGGGAGGCTAGGAGCCGGCATCCTAGAAAGGCGATGCGCCACCTTCGAGGGGGATGATGTCCACCGCCGTGCCTTGTGGCGCCGCAGGCGCGTGGGGCGGCCGGACCACGAGGCACTGTGCCTTCACCAGCAGCGACAGCATCGAGCTGTCCTGCTTCGCGAACGGCGTGGCGGTGAGCGTGCCGCTCTCGTCGCGCGCGAGCGTCGCGCGCAGGTAGTCTTCGCGCTCGTCGTTCTCCCCGACATCGGCGCCGAGGCTCGCCCGCTGTACGACCGGCTGGGTGCCGTCGTCGGTGCCGAGCATGCGCGCCATCGCGGGTCTCAGGAAGATCAGCGCGCAAACCAGCGACGAGACCGGGTTGCCGGGCAGGCCGAGCAGGCGGGTACCGCCGACGGTGCCGAACATCAGCGGCTTTCCCGGTCGCATGGCGATTTTCCAGAAGTCGAGGGCGAGACCTTCGTCCTTGAGCGCGTCACGGATCAGGTCGTGCTCGCCCACCGATGCGCCGCCGGTGGTGATCAGCAGGTCTGCGCCGCGCGCGCCGGCAGCGAGGCGCACCAGGGAGTCCTCGTCGTCGCGGGCGATGCCGAGGTCGATCGCCTCGCCGCCGCAGCCTTCCACCACCGCGCGGAGCGCGTGGGTGTTGGAGCTCACGATCTGGTTGGCGCCCAGCGGCTCGCCCGGCATGACGATCTCGTCTCCGGTGGCGAGCAGGGCGATGCGCGGCTTGCGGCGGACCGTGAGCCACGGCTGGTTCATGGCGGCGGCGAGCCCGATGGCGCGCGCATCCAGCCGCCGCCCCGCCGGGACGCCCACTTCGCCCGCACGAAAGTCGAGCCCGGCCGGGCGGATGTAGCGGCCCGCCGGGGCGCCGGCACGCACTGTGATGGCGTCGCCGTCGGCGTCCGCGTTCTCCTGAATCACGATGGTGTCGGCGCCGTCCGGTACCGGGGCTCCGGTGAAGATGCGCACCGTCTCGCCCGGGCCGACCGTGCCGTCGAAGCGCGCACCGGCCGGCGCGCTGCCGATCTGGCGCAGCGTGGTGGGCGGGTCCGCAACATCGGCAGCCCGCGCCGCGTAGCCGTCCATCGCCGAGACGGCGAAGGGGGGCTGCGTGATCCGGGCGACGACATCCGCCGCCAGCACGCGGCCGTGGGCGGCGGCCAGCGGCACTGTCTCCGCCGGCAAGGGCGAAAAGGCGGCGGCGATGCGGGCGACCGCCTCGGCAACCGGAATCATCGCTCAGGGTGCCCGGAACTCGCCGGACCGGCCGCCTGCCTTGTGGGTGAGCCGCACATCGGTGATGCGCATGCCCCGATCGGCGGCCTTGCACATGTCGTAGACGGTGAGCGCGGCGACGCTAGCGGCGGTCAGCGCCTCCATCTCGACCCCGGTGCGCGCGGTGATGCGGCAGCTGGCCTCGATGTCCACGGCACCCTCGGCTTCGTCACATGAGAGCGTCACATCGACGGCGCTGAGCGAGAGCGGATGGCAGAGCGGGATCAGGTCGGCGGTCCGTTTGGCGGCCATGATGCCGGCGAGGCGGGCGACACCCAGAACATCGCCCTTGGCGACGCCGCCTTCTTCGATCAGGCGCACGGTCTCGGGCTTCATCAGCACGCGTGCCCGCGCGGTCGCCCGGCGCTCGGTGACCTCCTTCTCGGTCACGTCCACCATGCGCGCCTTGCCGTCTTCGTCGATGTGGGTGAGCCGGGTCATCGCTCAGCCCTCCGCCGCCCGTGCACCCGGTGCTGCGCGAGCAACGGGCGCGAGCAGCGCCGCCGTTGCCGCCGCGACATCGGTTTGACGCATGAGGAATTCTCCGACCAAGAAGCGTTGCACGCCGTGCGCCGTCATGCGTGCGATGTCGTTCGGGCCATGCAGGCCGCTTTCGCAGACGACGGGCGGCCCGTCGGCCGCGAGCGGCGCCAGGCGCTCGGTGGTCGCGAGATCGACTTCCAGGGTTTTCAGATTGCGGTTGTTGATGCCGAGCAGCGAGGCCTCCAGCCCGAGCGCCCGCCAGAGTTCTCGCTCGTCGTGGACCTCCACCAACGTGTCCATGCCAAGCTCCGCCGCCGCCACTGCAAGCTCGGCGGCCTGGTCGTCGCCGAGGGCGGCCATGATGAGCAGGATGCAGTCAGCGCCCAGCGCCCGGGCCTCCACAACTTGATAGGGGTCGAGCATGAAATCCTTGCGCAGAACGGGGAGCGAGACCGCCGCGTGCGCCTCCGTGAGAAACCGGTCTTCCCCCTGAAAATAGTCCTTGTCCGTCAGCACCGAGAGGCAGGCCGCACCGCCGGCGGCGTAGGCGGCGGCCAGCGCCGGCGGGTCGAAATCAGCGCGGATCAAGCCCTTGCTCGGCGACGCCTTCTTGAGCTCCGCGACGAGCGCCGGGCGGCCTTTATCCGCGACCGCGCTCAGCGCCCGGGCGAAGCCGCGGGGTGGCTCGACCGCCTGCGCGCGCTCCGCCAGCGCCGCCTGGGAGACCGCGCGCTTGCGAGCTGCCACATGGTGCCGCTTGTCGTCGCAGATCTTGGCGAGGACGTCGCTCATTCGCCGGAGGCTCCCTGAGCCTCGGCGTGCGCGCCCCGGCCGCTGATCTCCACAAGCCCGTCGAGCGAAGACTGCGCCTTGCCGCCGTCGATTGCCTCTGCAGCCGTGCGCACGCCCTCCCGCAGATCGCCGGCGCGCCCGGCGACGACCAGCGCTGCGGCGGCATTGAGTAGAACGATATCGCGGGCGGGGCCTGGTTCGCCGGCGAGGACGGCGCGAACGATGCCGGCGTTGTAGTCCGCATCGCCGCCCTTCAGGTCCTCGGGCGCAGCGCGCGGCAAGCCGGCGTCCTCCGGCGCGACCTCGAAGCGGCGGATCGTGCCGCCGTTGAGCTCGACCACGGTGGACGGCCCCGTGGTGGTGAGCTCGTCGGTACCGTCGCTGCCGTGCACGACCCAGACTCGCTCGGAACCGAGATTGCGCAGCACCTCGGCCATGGGCGCCGTCCACTTGGAGTCGAATACGCCGATCACCTGGCGCTTGGCGCCGGCCGGGTTCGAGAGCGGGCCCAGCAGGTTGAAGACGGTGCGCGTGCCCAGCTCGACGCGGGTCGGCCCCACATGGCGCATGGCGCCGTGGTGCCGGGGCGCCATGAGAAAGCCGATGTTGGCCTGCCACAGGGCTTCGCGGACGAGCGTCATGTCGGCGTCGATGGTCACGCCCAGGGCGGCGAGCAGATCGGCCGAGCCCGAGCGCGAGGAGAGTGCCCGGTTGCCGTGCTTGGCGACGGGCACGCCGCAGCCGGCAGCGACGAGCGCGGCGGCGGTCGAGATGTTGAAGGTGCCCTTGGCGTCGCCGCCGGTGCCGCAGGTGTCGATGGCGCCCTCCGGCGCTTCGATGCTAAGCGCGCGGGCGCGCATCGCCTGTGCGCCGCCGGTGATCTCGTCGACCGTCTCGCCCCGCACGCGAAGCGCCATGAGGAAGCCGCCCATCTGCGACGGTGTGGCTTCTCCTTCCATCATCGCGTCGAAGGCGGCGCGCGCCTCTTCGACGGTGAGCGCCGCGCCGCTCGCGACGCGCCCGATGAGCGCCTTGAAGTCGGTCGAGTCCGTCATGGAGGTCAGAAGCTCGTTCGCCCGCCCACCTGTATCAGGCGACACCGCCCGGCAAAGCGCCCCGAGTTATAGCCGGTTCTCGATGAAACGCCATGCGGCAGAATGAGACGCTCAGTGTGACGCTTCGCTTGCCGCCTTCCGCCGGGGTGATTAGCCTCGCGGTCATGGAACGGGGGACGCCCACCCACTACGTGGTCGTCGAGGGGCTGGCGGGCGAGGACTCGACCTGGCGTGTCGTCCGGGCCGAGGAGCACGCGCAGGGGCGCAGGCTCTACGCTTTCGTCGGCACCTGTCAGACCCGCCGGGCGGCGCTTTCCCTCGCCCGCGCACTCAACGAGAAGCGTGCCGTTGACGACGAAACGCTGCGTGCCGCGGCGCTGAAGGGGCAGGCCCTGCCTCCCGGCCGCGCCGATATCGCCCCTGCGCCGGACCCCTACCGGCTCAGACCCTCGTGTTGAGGCGGGCCGCCCTCAGGCGTTGCGCTTCCTGATCTCGTCGAGGTAGTCGAGCACCCGCTCGGACGAGACGATGTCGGCGTAGCGGCGTCCGACGTCGCGCAGGTTGTCCCGGTGCGGCCGCTCGTCAGCGTCGCCGACGCAGTCCTCCGGCACCATGGTGCGAAAGCCGTTGGAGAAGGAGTCGATCACCGACGCCCGGATGCAGCCGCTGGTCATGCAGCCCATGACGATGGTCGTGTCCACCCCGTGCTTGGTGAGGAAGGCGGTGACCGGGGTCTGGAAGAAGATCGAGGGGCCGGACTTGCGCAGGATGTAGTCGTAGTCCGGGTCGGAGGTTCGGGGCTCCATCTCGGCGCAGGGGTCGCCCTCGAAGAAGCTCTCGCGCACCGGCGCGATCTTCCAATAGGGCATGTCGCGTTCGGAATGGTAGGCGGTGTAGCAGTTGGCGACCGGCACCCTCGCCGCGCGGGCGGCCTCAAGCACCCGTGCCGTGTTCTCCACGGCGCGATGCACCAGGGGGCAGTTGCCGAGGGGGAATTCCGGTTGGGTGAAGCCGGTCTGGAAATCGACCACGAGGACGCCCGGCCGCTCGCCGAAGCCGATCTCCATCGCGCCGTAGCCGATGTCCTCGTAAGTGTCGTCGCTCATCGCCTCCCCCTTGCTCCTGCGGTCGTTCAGGAGATCAGGCCAGTACCGATGCCGTAAGGTTCGAGCCAGCCCAGGCCCTCCAGCGTGCCGCCCTTGGGCCAGTACTCGCAGCCGATCCAGCCCTCGTACCCTGCCGCATCGAGCATGTCGAAGAGGTAGGGGTAGTTGATCTCGCCCACGTCGGGCTCGTGGCGGCCGGGAACGCCGGAAACCTGGATGTGGGCGATGATCGCGCGGTGCTGAGCGAAGCCCGTCGCCAGGCTGCCTTCCATGATCTGGCGGTGATAGAAGTCGTACTGGAGAGAGAGATTGTCGCTCCCCACCGTCTCGATCACCCGCTGCGCCTGGCCTGCGGTCGACAGCAGATAGCCCGGATTGTCGATCGTGTTCAGCGGCTCGATCAGGGCACGGATGCCCTCGCGCCCGAGTGCGTCCGCTGTGTAGGCGAGATTGCCTGCGAACGTGTCTTCGTAGGCCCGCGCGTCCGCCCCCTCAGGCACGATGCCAGCCATCACGTGGAGCTGACGGCAGCCCAGCGCATCGGCATAGCGAAGCGCGTTGTCGACCGAGCGGCGGACGTCGTCCTGCCTGCCTGGCAATGCGGTAACGCCGCGCTCGCCGGCCTCCCAATTGCCTTGGCCGAGGTTGAAGAGCACCTGGGTGAGCCCGTTGTCGTTGAGGCGCGCCGCGATCTCCGCCGGCGGTGCGAGATCGTAGGGAAACAGGAACTCGACTCCCCTGAAGCCTGCACGCTGCGCCGCCTCGAAACGGTCGAGAAAGTCGTGCTCCTGGAAGAGGAAGCTGAGATTGGCGGCAAAATTCGGCATGATCCCTCCGGCGCCCGGCGGCCCCGGCGAGGCTGCGCGTCAGAAGCAACCGAGCGCTGCGCCCGCCCGCTCGATCCACATGACGAGGTAGGAATCCGTGACGCTTTGGTAGGCCTCGGCGGCCAGTGCGTAGCAGGTGTCCGCATGTGCGGCGACAAGGACTGTGCCGAGCACCGCCGCTGCCCCGATCAGGAGCCTGCGGTGCGTGCCGCCCCGAAGCCTACGTCGCTCGACCGTTGCTGCCGACATCACGCACGCATTATGCGCTCTCGCGGCGGCTTTTCATATCCCTCGGGCGCCGGGCGCTCGCTCCGGGCCGCTCAACATCCGGCGGCGGGGAAAGACAGGGCGGCTGTGCTATTGGTGCGTCATCCGCCCTGAGGCGCAGGGAGCAACCGGTGACGGAAGGTGAGGATCGGTCCGGCGACGGGCCGACGCGGGAGACCGAGCTGATCGGCGGGGTCGAGGCGGTTGCCATCGTCGTCGTGCCGTACTGCCACGAATGGCCCGAGACGTTCGGCCGGCATCGCGAGCGCATCGCCGCCACGCTGGGTGCGGATGCGGTCGGTATCGACCACATCGGCTCCACCGCCGTGCCCGGCCTCGCCGCGAAGCCGATCGTCGACATCCTGGTGGTGGTCCCGGACTCGGCCGACGAGGACTCCTATCTGCCGGCGATGGAGCGCGCGGGCTACGTGCTGCGCGTGCGCGAGCCCGGCTTCGAGGAGCACAGGATGTTCCGCACGCCCCAGCGCGACGTGCACGTCCATGTCCTCTCCATCGGCTCGCCCGAGATCGAGCGCTATCTTCGTATGCGGGACGCGCTGCGTGCCGCCCCGTTTCTGCGCGCGCGATACCAGGCGCTGAAGCAGACCCTCGCTGCGCAGGACTGGCAGGACATGAACGCCTATGCTCAGGCGAAGTCCAAGATGATCGAGACGATCATCCAGTGGTCGAGGCGGACGGATCCTGGCGGTCCAGAGCTCGCGTCCGGTGGGCAGGGCTGAAACAAGCAGGGAAAGAGGAGCAACGCATGGGCACACGCGAGTGGTTGATGAGCGAGCGCAACCTGGCCGACGAGCCGGTGGACAGCCTCGGCGACATGAGCGAGAGCGAGCGGGACAATCTCGCGCTCCTCGTCCGGCAGTGCCGGGGCTGGTCTAGCCAGAACATCGATGAGGTGGTGGCCGTCATGGCCGAGGACGGGGTCTATCACGACATCACCCTGCCGCCGGCGGTGGGCCACGACGCGATCCGCAAGTTCGGCGCCGGCTGGCTCGACGCGGTGCCCGACCTCTCGCTCTACATCGAGGCGTTCTGCGTCCAGGGCAATGTGGTCTGCGACATGGGCTGGATGAGCGGCACCATTACGAAGGACTACTTCGGCCTTGCGGGCACCGGCCAGCGCTTCGATTGCCGGTTCTCCCAGATCTGCTTCGTCGAGAACGGCCGCATCAAGTACCTGCGCGGCCTCTGGAACGCGCCCGACATGTACAACCAGGTGGGCTGGGACCTGGCCGGCCTGAAGCGCTAGCGCCGCTCGGCATCCGCCCCGCCGTACGGCGTTCCGGGGTAGGATGAGGCGGTCGGCGGGCAGCGGGGACACGGCGAGGCATGGCGGCGGCTGAAGCGGAGGAGCGGATCGAGGTCGATGTCGTCATCGCCGGCGGCGGCCTTGTCGGGCTCACGCTCGGCGTCGCGCTCGCCGGCGCCGGGATCGAGACGGCGGTGGTCGACGGCACGCCTCCGGCGGCGATGAGGGATGCCGCCTTCGACGGCAGGGTCTCCTCCATCGCGCTCGGCTCCAGGCGCGTGCTGGACGGCATCGGGCTCTGGCCCGCGCTTGCGGACGATGCGCAGCCGATCCTGGAGATCCGCGTCTCCGACGGCGATGTGCCGCTCTTCCTGCACTACGACCACAAGACCGTGGGCAGCGACCCGCTAGGTTACATCGTCGAGAACCGGAACATTCGTGCAGCCTTGTTGGAGCGGGCGACGGCGTTGGCGGCGTTGCGCCAGCTCGCGCCGGCCTCGGTCGGGGCGCTGGAGCTCACCGCCGGAGGCATCGAAGCCCGGCTTGCGGACGGCCGGTGCGTGCGCGCCCGGCTCGCGGTCGCCGCCGACGGTGCCAATTCCGGCCTCCGCGCCGCCGCCGGAATCGAGACCGTGCGCTGGTCCTACGAGCAGACCGGCATCGTCTGCACGGTGCTGCACAAGCGTCCGCACCGGGGCATCGCGCACGAGCGGTTTCTGCCGGCCGGGCCCTTCGCCATCCTGCCGATGACCGGCGACCGCTCCTCCCTGGTCTGGACCGAGCGGGCGGCGCTGGCGCCCTCACTGATGGAGGCGTCACCCGAAATCTTCGCCAGGGAGCTCGGTGCGCGCTTCGGCGATTTTCTTGGCGCGCTGGAGCCGACCGGCCCGCGTTGGAGCTATCCTCTGCGTCTCACCCATGCGACGCGCTATGTCGCACCGCGCCTCGCGCTCGCGGGCGATGCGGCGCATGCGATCCACCCGCTGGCGGGCCAGGGCTTCAACCTCGGCATCCGCGACGCTGCGGTGCTGGCCGAGCTGGTGGTGGACCGCGCGCGTCTCGGCCTCGACATCGGCGGCGACGACGTGCTCACGCACTATCAGCGCCGGCGGCGCTTCGACTCAGTGGTGCTGATCGGCGTGACCGACGGTCTCAACCGGCTCTTCTCGAACGACAGTCAGAGCCTGCGCCTGGTCCGCGATGTCGGCCTCGCGGCGGTGAACGAGATGCCGCCGGTCAAGCGCTTCTTCATGCGCCACGCCATGGGTCTCGCGGGCGACCTGCCGCGTCTCGCGCGCGGCGAACCTCTGTAGAGCGCGTTCGTCTTTGACGGACGCGCGACGCGGAGGCGCCGGCCGCGGGCTGGCTGCCGTGAGCGAAAATACTGCTAAAGCCACTCCACGTAGAGAGCCCGCTCGGTCTCGGGCACCTGGCGGCGGAAGTCGTCGTACTCGTAGCGCTTGACCAGGGCGTAGTTGCGGCAGAACTCCTCGCCGAACCAGTCCTTGGCCCAATCGGACGCCTCGAACCTTGCTAGCGCCTCGCCCCAGTCGTCGGGCAGGCGGGTCACGTCCTGCTCGTCGAGGTCGCCCTCCGCCGGCGGGCCCGCATCGGTCTTGTTGGCGATGCCGTCGAGGCCCGCCGCGAGATAGGCGGCCAGGGCAAGGTAGACGTTGACGTCGCCGCCGCAGACGCGGAGCTCCGGCCGGGTGGCGGCCGGGCTCTCGTTGATCAGGCGGATCGCGGCGGTGCGGTTGTCCACGCCCCAGGCGAGCGAAATCGGCGCGAAGGCGCCCGGCACCAGCCTGCGGTAGGAGTTGGAGTTGGGGAAGAAGACGGCGGTGAGCTCGGGCAAGCGGGCGAGCACGCCACCCATGAAGTGCCGGCAGGTGTCGTTGATGTGCTGCGGCTCGTCCGGCGCCGCGAAGGCGTTGTTGCCGTCGCCGTCCACCAGCGACATGTGGATGTGGCAGGAGTTGCCGGTCATCTTGTCGAACGGCTTGGCCATGAAGGTGACGCGGCGGCCCATCTGCATCGCCGCCTCCTTCATGGTGGCGCGGAACAAATGGCCGTCATCGCCCATCTCGCGCACCGGCCGGTGGCGGATGCTCACCTCGTACTGGCCGGGCCCCCACTCGTAGTGGCTGCACTCGAGCTCTCCGTGGGCGGCGACCGCGTCGAGCAGCGAATACTCCTCGGCCAGGAACTGGGTGCGCTTCTGCATCGAGTAGCACTGCACACCGGAATCGAGCCTCTCGTGCTCGCTGTCCAGGAGGAAGAACTCGAACTCCGGCGCGCAGCGGGCGCCGTAGCCCATGGCCTCCATGCGCTTGGCGACCCGGTGCAGCACGTTGCGGGGCTCGCCTTCCACCAGGCGCCCGTCGGGCCACTTCATCGTGCCCATGACCAGCGCCGTGTCCGGCTCATGGCGCAGGATGCGCATGCTGGAGAGGTCGGGCACGGCGATGAAGTCAGCGTAGCCGATGTTTTCGCCATAATCGGTGCCCAGCACCACGTTGGCGGAGATGTCGAAGGCCATGACCGTGGCGCAGAAGGCGATGCCGTGGTGCATCGTGCGCTCGAAGTGGGCGATGTCCATCGCCTTGCCGCGGGAGACGCCTCCGTAGTCGCAGTACTCGACGCGGACGCGCTGGACGCCGTTAGCGCGCAGCCAGTCGATGACCTGATCGCTCGTGCCCGTGAAGCGCACGGGGCCCGTTGCCGCCTCGCTCATTCCTCGACGCTCCCGTTGGTCGGCTCGCGGGGCCGTAACATACCGGCAGAGTTGCGCGCCTCAAAGCAAGGGCGGTGAAACCGGGTTGTCATGGGGCGTCGCGCGGACTACGATGCGCATGAAAATCGTTCGCGTTTGCAGGGCGAATACGGCAGGGAGGCACGTCGATGCGTGGCATTGCGGTCGCTGCTCTTGGCGAGCGCGCGGTCCGCGCGGGGCGTGGGGTGCTGGCGCGTGTCAGGGCCGCATTGCGGCTACCGGCACGCGTCAGTTCGATTGGAATGCTCGTAGGCATTGCCGGCTTCGCCTGGGCAGCAGGCGAGGCGCAGGCGGCAGACGAGCTCAACCTCTATTCGCACCGGCAGCCCTTCCTGATCGAGCCGTTCCTGGAGGCCTTCACCGCCGAGACCGGGATAAAGGTCAACGTGGTCTACGCCTCCAAGGGTCTCGCCCAGCGGCTCCAGGCCGAGGGCAAGAACAGCCCGGCCGATGTGGTGCTGACCGTGGACATCGGGCGCCTCGCCATCTATGCGGACAAGGACCTGCTGGCGCCGGTCGAATCCGCGGTGCTGAGCGAGGCGGTGCCGGCCCATCTGCGCGATCCCGACGGTCGCTGGTTCGCGCTCTCCAAGCGCGCGCGGGTGATCGCGGTCTCCAAGGACCGCGTACCGCCCGGTGCGATCGAGACTTACGAGGAGCTGGCTGACCCCAAATGGGCCGGGCTCGTCTGTTCGCGGCCCGGCAGCCATGTCTACAACCGGGCGCTCATGGCTTCGATGATCGCCGCCCACGGGGAAGAGGGCGCCGAGGCGTGGGCCACCGGCCTCGTGGCCAACCTCGCCCGCAGGCCGCAGGGCAACGACCGGGCGCAGGTCAAGGCGATCTACGAGGGGCTCTGCGACGTTGCCCTGATTAACAGCTATTATTACGGCAAGCTCTCGTCCTCGGATATCGAGGCGCAGCGGGAGTGGGCCGCATCCATGACCATGATCTTCCCCAACCAGAGTGACCGTGGCACGCACATCAACATCTCGGGCGGCGGCGTCGCCAAGCACTCGAAGAACAAGGAGACGGCGGTGGCGTTCCTCGAGTTCCTGACCGAGAAGGACGCACAGGAGCTCTACGGCACCGTCAACTTCGAGTTTCCGGTGAATCTCGCCGTCGAGGCCGCTCCGGGGGTTCGCGCCTGGGGCACGTTCAAGGAAGACGCGCTGCCGATCGTGCGCATTGCCGAGCTCGCACCCGCTGCCCAACGCGTGATCGACCGCACCGGGTGGTAAGCCCGGCAGCCGCGCTGGCGCGCCGGGCCTACCTCGCCCGGCCAAATCGTTGGTTCGTTGCTGCGCTCGTGGTCGCGCTGATCATGGCGGCGCCGATCCTCTCGGTGATCGCCGCGGCGACCGGGGACAGCGGCGGGCTTTGGGGCCACCTCTTCTCGACGGTGCTGCCCCGCTATGTCGCAAACACGCTGGCACTGATGGCGGGCGTCGGCGGGCTCAGCCTGGTGCTCGGCGTGAGCACGGCCTGGGCGGTGACGCGCTACGAGTTCCCCGGCCGCCGGGTGCTCGAATGGGCGCTGGTGCTGCCCTTCGCCGTGCCGGCCTACCTCATCGCCTACGTCTACACCGACTTCCTCGACTACGCCGGGCCGGTGCAGGGCGCGCTACGCGATGCCTTCGGTTGGCAGACGCGGCGGGACTACTGGTTTCCCGAGATCCGCTCCATGTGGGGCGCCATCGTGGTGATGGGTGCGGTGCTCTATCCCTACGTCTACATGATGGCGCGGACGGCCTTCAAGCTGACGCCGCACACGCTCTTCGAGATCGCGCGGGTGCACGACCGGGGTCTCTTCCGCACCGTCGGACTGCCGCTTGCACGGCCCGCAATCGCCGCCGGCCTCGCGCTGGTGCTGATGGAGACGGTCTCAGACTTCGGCACAGTCGACTATTTCGCGCTGGAGACACTCACGCTCGGCATCTTCAACGTCTGGCTCGGCATGAACAGCCTGCCGGCAGCCGCGCAGATCGCCTCGTTGGGCTTCCTCTTCGTCATCGCGATGCTGGTGCTGGAGCTGATGTCCCGCCGCCGCCGGCGCTACGTGGACACGGGCCGGCGCATGCGGAGCCTCGCGCGGCTGCGCGCGGGGCCGGCGCAGGCGGCCGCCTGCCTCGCCGTCTGCCTGCTGCCGGTGACGGTGGGCTTCCTGATCCCCGTGGGCGTTTTGCTGAGCTTCTTCGTCAAGGGCTACGCGCTGCCGGATTACGGCGATGTGCTCACGGTCACGCTCAACTCGGTGGTCGTGGCGCTCGCCGTCGCTGCGCTGGTGATGGCGGCGGCGGCGCTGATGGTGGTCACCGTCGCCTACCGGCCGAGCCGCCCGCTCACAGTGCTGGCCGGCATCGCGTCTTCCGGCTACGCCTTCCCCGGCACGATCCTCGCCATCGGCGTCGTCACCTTCGCCGGCGCGGTGGATCGCGGGCTCGACGGCCTGATCGCGGGCGTGATGGGGCTCTCGTTCGACGGCTTCCTCACCGGCGGCATCGGCCTCGTGCTCTTCGCCTGCATGGTGCGCTTCCAGGCGATCGGCTACGGCGCGCTCGCCTCGGGCATGAACCGCCTGCCGCGCGACATGGTGTCTGCCGGCCGGGTGCTGGGCTTGAGCCTGCCTGCCAACCTTGTCCGCGTCATCCTGCCGCTCTTGGGGACCTCCTTCCTTGCGGGTGGACTGCTGGTGTTCGTCGACGTGATGAAGGAGCTGCCGATGACGCTCCTGCTCCGTCCCTTCGGCTTCGATACGCTGGCGACCCACCTCTATCAGTACGCCAAGGACGAGCTGCTGGAACAGGCTGCGGTGCCCGCGCTGCTCATCGTGCTCGCCGGCACCGGCCCCGTGATCCTGATGAACGAGGCCCTCCGCCGCCTGGGCGAAGGCAGGGCGGGGAGTAGGTGAGGGGTTCTGCGCCCTACGGCGACTTCAGGAGCATGTACATCTAGGACCAGGCGGTCCGGCGCTGGGTCACGGTTTCGGCGACGATCCGGCCGCGCTTGATGACGTGGGTGCGGTCCGCCCGCCGGGTCAGGGCTTCCAGCGGATCGGCCGCGTCGACGATCACCAGATCGGCGACGCAGCCGGTCTCTGCGCCATAGTCGTCGAGACCCATGGTGCGGGCGGCGGCGCCGGTCGGCATGTCGAAGACCGTCTCGATCTCGTGCGGTCGGCTCATGTGCGCGGCGTGGCTTGCGAGGAACATCACCTCTAGCGGGTCCCCCCGCCCGTAGGGATAGAACGTATCGCGGATACAGTCCTGCCCGCAGGAGACGTTGACGCCGGCCTCCAGCAGCTCCTTTACGCGGGTAATGCCGCGCCGCTTGGGTTGCGCATCGCCCCGCCCCTGGAGCATGAGGTTGGTCGCGGGGTTCACAATCATGTGGATGTCGGCATCGCGCACCAACCCGATCACGCGGTTGGCGTAGTCCTCTTCGTAGCCCGCGAGCGCGCAGGTGTGGCCGGCGGTGACGCGCCCCTGCCAGCCGTTCTCCATGGTCCGCTCTGCCAGCACTTCCAGCGTCTTCGCGTCGGGATCGTCGGTCTCGTCCACGTGCATGTCGATATCGGCGTCGTGGTGCGCCGCGATCTCGAAGGCGAGGGCGATGTGGCGCGCGCTGTCCTCCGGCGTCGCCTCGTTGAAGGGCATGCCGCCCACCAGATCGGCGCCGGCCTCCATCGCCTGCCACATCAGGTCGTCGGTGCCCTTGTCCTTGAATATGCCTTCCTGCGGGAAGGCGACGATCTGCACATCCGCGATGTCGCGGGTGCGCTCGCGCGCCTCGACCACGCCTTCCAGCGGGCGGAGGCCGCCGATGCTGTCCACATCGACATGGCTGCGGAAGCGCGTGACCCCGCAGGCGACGGCCGAGCGGATGGTCCGCACCGCGCGCGCCGCGATCTCCTCCACCGAGTAGGCGCGTTTCCGCGCCCAGATGATCTCGATGGCTTCGTCGAGGGTGCCGGAGCGATTGGGCCTGACATCGTCGTTGATCTGCGCCTTGTCGAGATGGATGTGCGGCTCCAGGAAGCCCGCCACGCAGAGACGCCCGCCGGCATCGATAGTGCGCGCCGCTGCGGCCGCGCCGGTGGAAGGCGCCGGCACGAAACGGCCATCCTTGACGAAGAGATCGCGTGGCGCGTCCTCCCGCCAGAGCTGCGCGCCGGTGATTGCGAGGTCGACCCGGTCATCCGTCATCGCTCTCTCCTCCCTCAGCTCCCGGCGTCCACGAGGCGGGCCAGCGTTTCCTCCCGGCCGAGCGCGGCCATGACGGCGAAGATTCCGGGTGACGCATGCGCTCCTGTCAACGCCGCTCTGAGCGGTTGCGCGATGACGCCGAGGCCGACGCCTTCGCTCTCGGCGAAGCTGCGGACCGCGGTTTCGAGGTTCGCCTCATTCCAGGCCGCGCAGTCCTGTAGTACAGCGGTCAGGCGGCCGAGGCGGTTCCGCGCCTCGCTGCCCTCGTCGCCCAGCAGCCGCGCTGCCTTGGGCGTCATCTCCAAGGGCCGGTCGCAGACCAGGAACGCCAACTTGTCGGCGAGCTCGACCAGGGTCTTCGCGCGCGCCTTGGCCTCCGGCAGCAGGGCGGCAATCCGCCGCCGCCCTTCGTCTGTAGCAGCCGCCGGGCGGTCCGCCGCGAGCCTTTGCTCGACATCGGCCAGCAATACCGCATCGTCGCTCTCGCGGATGTAGTGGCCGTTGAGGCTCTGCAGCTTCTCCGTGTCGAAGCGCGCCGCGCCGCGGTTCACCGCATCGAGGTCGAACCAGGCGACGGCCTGGTGGGTGTCGATGATTTCGTCATCGCCGTGGCTCCAGCCGAGCCGCAGCAGTGCGTTGCGCATGGCGGCGGGCAGAATGCCCAGCTCGGCGTAGGCGCCGACGGCAACCGCGCCGTGCCGCTTGGAGAGCTTCGCGCCGTCGGGGCCGTGGATCAGCGGGATGTGGGCGTAGGCCGGCGGCTCCCAGCCGAGGGCGCGGAAGAGCTGGGTCTGGCGGAAGGCGTTGGTGAGGTGGTCGTCGCCCCGGATCGCATGGGTGATCCCCATGTCGTGGTCGTCCACCACCACCGAGAGCATGTAGGTCGGCGTGCCGTCGGCACGCAGCAGTACCATGTCGTCGAGGGCTGTGTTATCTATTGTGACATCTTGTTGTACCAAATCTGATATGGTTGTTTTCCCGTCCTGCGGTGCCCGAAAGCGGATCACGGGATCGATGCCAGGCGGCGCTTCCGCCGGGTCGCGGTCCCGCCAGCGCCCGTCGTAGAGCGCTGCACGACCGGCGGCGCGGGCCTCGGTGCGCATGGCCTCCAGCTCTTCCGGCGTGCAGTAGCAGCGGTAGGCACCGCCGGCCGCGAGCAGTCCCTGTGCGACGTCCGCGTGACGCTCTCTGCGCTCGGACTGACGCACGATCTCCCCGTCCCAATCGAGACCGAGCCAGGTGAGCCCATCGACGATCGCGGCGATGGCCTCGGGGGTCGAGCGCTTGCGGTCGGTGTCCTCCAGCCGCAGCCGGAAGGTGCCGCCGTGATGGCGCGCGTAGAGCCAGTTGAAGAGGGCGGTGCGCGCGCCGCCGAGGTGCAACATGCCGGTCGGCGACGGCGCGAAGCGCGTGACGACGCTCATGTGCGGTTTCACCCCCGGCAGACGACCCGGCCGTTGGCCACGGGCCGGAACGGTCGAGCGTTTAGCATATCGCCCGGCCACACGCGACCGGACGGCCACGGGCCGCATGGCCGCTTGGTGCAGCCCAAGTGTTGAGTTTTGCGGCAGGCCTGCGAATCCATCTCGACGCGGCGTGGGCCGTCGAACGGCGCCGCGTGTTCCTGTGGGTGCCTGTCCTCTTCGGCGCCGGCAGCGGCCTTTACCTCACGCTGCCGGTGGAGCCGATCGGCTGGATTGCGCCTGCGGCGGCCGGGCTCTTCGCCGTCGCGGCGCTGCTGATGCGCCGGCACACCGCACCGGCCCTTGGTTTCGCGGCGTTGGCGTTGCTCGCCGCCGGCGTTGCCGCCGCCGACTGGCGCTCCGACCGGGTCAGCGCGCCGGTGCTCTCGAGCCCCACCGGCCCGGTGGATGTCTCCGGCCGCGTGGTTTGGGTTGGCGCCGGCGACGGCCCGCAACGCTACCTCCTCGATCGCGTGACGATCGAGGACCTGGCCGCAGAGGAGACGCCCGCGAAAGTGCGGCTCAGCGTGCGGCGCACGGGCCCCGACGATCTGGCCTCCCCGGGATCGTGGCTGACCGCGCTGGCGTCGCTCAGGCCACCGCCCGCGCCGGCGGAACCGGGTGCGTGGGACTTTGCGCGGCAGGCATGGTTTCAGCGGATCGGCGCGGTCGGCTTCGTCTACGGCGCGCCGTCGCCCATGGCCGCGCCCGAGGGAGAGAGCGGTGGCCTGCTCTCGCTGCTTTCGCGGGTCCGCCACTGGGTCTCGTCGCGCATCCTCGCGCAGGCGTCGCCCTCGGCCGGGCCGTTTGCGGCAGCGCTGCTGACCGGCGACCGTAGCGCCATCGAGAAGACCGCGCTCAAGGCGATGCGGGATGCCGGCCTCGCGCACCTGCTCGCGATCTCGGGCCTTCACGTCGGCCTGATCGCCGGGTTCATCCTATTCGCCACGCGTGGCGTGCTTGCGTTGATCGAGCCGGTGGCCCTCAGAGCGCCGATCAAGAAGTGGGCGGCGGCCTGCGCCCTGGTGGGCGCCGCGGCATACCTGCTGCTCTCCGGCATGAGCGTGCCGACCCAGCGGGCGTTCGTCATGGTGGGCGTCGTGCTGCTCGCGATCATGCTGGATCGGGCGAGCCTCTCCATGCGGCTGATCGCCTGGGCGGCGCTGTTGGTGCTCGCGATCGCGCCCGAGAGCATGCTCGGGCCGAGCTTCCAGATGTCCTTCGCCGCAGCGACCGCCCTGATCGCGACCTACGAATCGGCGCGGGGCCTCTTCGCCCGAATGGCGGCACGCGGCGGCCTCGCGCTCCGCCCCGTGGTCTACGGAGCGGGAGTCGCGCTCACGTCGCTCGTGGCCGGCATCGCCACCGGTCCGTTCGCGGTCTACCACTTCAACCGCATCGCGGATTACGGGCTCCTCGCCAATCTCGGTGCCGTGCCGATCACCGGCTTCTGGATCATGCCCTGGGGGCTGGTCGCGCTCATCCTGATGCCGCTAGGGCTCGAAGGCATCGCCCTCGCCCCGATGGGCTGGGGCATCGATGCGGTGGTCTGGATCGCGCGCGAGGTCGCGGCGCAGCCGGGGGCGGTCACCCTGGTTCCGGCGATGCCGGCAGCGGCCTTGCTCGCGATCTCGGTCGGTGGATTGTGGCTCTGTCTCTGGCGCAGCCGCTGGCGCTTTCTCGGGATCGTGGTGATCGGCGGCGGAATAGCACTCGCCGGCCTGGAGCGGAGGCCGGACATCCTGGTCGACGGCGATGCAAGGGTGATGGCGACGCGGGGCGAGGACGGGCAGCTCTGGATCTCCACCCGCCAGCGGGGACGCTTCGTGAGCGACATGTGGCTCAGGCGGGACGGGCAGGCGGAGACGCCGACCTGGCCGCGGGACGGCAAGGCCACGCCGGCCGCGGGGATTCGCTGCGATACGCTCGGCTGCATCCAGCGGCGCGGCGATCGAACGATCGCGTTCGTGCGCGACCCGCGCGCGATGGGGGAAGACTGTCGCCGTGCCGACCCGGTCATCAGCGCCGTCCCGGCCTGGGACCTGTGCGCAGGTCCCGAGACGGTGGTGGACCGGTTCGACCTCTGGCGGCGCGGCGCCCACGCCATATGGCTCGACGGAGAGGGTGCCCGTGTCGAAAGCGTGGCAGCGGCGCGCGGCGAGCGGCCCTGGGTCGCCCGACGCGCGCCGTCCCGATAGCGGCTCAGTAGCTGCGCAGAATGCCCTTGAGCTGCCCCTGCACCTTGACCCGGCCGGGGCCGAAAATGCGCGTCTCGTAGCGCGTGTTCGCGGGCTCAAGCGCGATGGATTCGCCCTTGCGCCGCAGCCGTTTGAGCGTCACCTCGCTATCGTCCACCAGAGCCACGACGATGGCGCCGTTCTCGGCGGTCTCACAGCGCTCGATCACGGCGGTATCGCCCTCGAGGATCCCGGCTTCGATCATCGAATCCCCATCGACTTCGAGCGCGTAATGCTCGCCGGCACCCAGCATTGCGCCGGGGACGTCGATTTGGTTGGTCTCGTCGCGCAAGGCCTCGATCGGCGTGCCGGCGGCGATGCGGCCGTAGAGCGGAAGCGCCACGCTGGCTCGGTCGTCCGACGGACGCTCGGTCCCGCGTCCGGAGCGGAAATCCGCCTTGATCACGCTCGGCCGGAAACGACGGTTCGGCTGCCGCTCCGGCACGTCGGCGACCCGGGAGGGCGGCGGTCTCAATACTTCCAACGCCCGGGCCCGATGGGGCAATCGCCGCAGGAAGCCGCGCTCTTCAAGCGCCTTGACGAGCCGGTGAATGCCGGACTTCGACTTGAGGTTGACCGCCTCCTTCATCTCCTCGAAAGAGGGGGCGATACCGCGATTCTCAAGATAGGAATCGATGAAGAGCAATAGTTCCTTTTGCTTCTTGGTCAGCATCGGCGAGCCTCATCTAGCGAACAAAGTGGAAACCTCCCTCCTTTGTTCTAGTTTGGTTCGCCACCAATGTCAAGGGGTGACGTATAGGAGGTGACGTACGGGATTATGTGTCAGGCGGGAAAGGCCACGTACTCCCTGTGGTTATGCAAGAGCCACGATCAGGAGCACCCCGATGCCACAGCGTACTGCGACGATTGAGAGTCTACCAATGGCCTTTGCCCTGGTGAAGGAGATGCAAGCGGACGGGCTTGCAAGCGGACGGGCTTGAGTGGGGCGAGGGCTACCGCCCGCTCGGGCGTGAGGCGCTCGCCGAGATCATCCAGGGCCGGATGGCCGAGGCGGTCGACTACTGGCTCGACAGCCTCGATGGCCCTGCCATGCGGGACCGGCGCAATGGCAGCTATCCGCGCCATCTGCTGAGCGAGCTGGGCGACATCGAGCTCCGCGTGCCCCGCACCCGCCACTTCTGCCCGACCGGGGTGCTGAAGAGCTATGCAAGACGCGCGCCCGAGATCGACCGCGTCATCCTGGCCGGCTTCGTGCTCGGCCTCAGTACCCGCAAGGTGGGCGAGGTCTTGCTGCCCCTGCTGGGCCGCCCGGTCTCGGCCGCGACCGTAAGCCGCGTCGCCAAGACCCTGGATGCGGCGGTGGCCGCCTTCCATGCACACCCCCTCGCCAACCTCTACAAGGCGCTCGTGCTCGATGGCGTGGTGCTGGCACGCAGGACCGGTGCCGGCGCGCTGAGGCGCCCCGTCCTGGTGGCACTCGGGATCAGGCACGACGGCAAGAAGGAGATCATCGACTTCCGCCTGGCGGCCAGCGAGAGTGCCGCCGAATGGGAGCGCTTCCTCACCGATCTCTGGCGCAGAGGGCTCACCGGAGAGGGTCTCGAGGTGATCTGCGCCGACGGCGGCCAGGGTCTGATTGCAGCCCTGCCTGTCGTCTACCCCGGCATCCCGCTCCAGCGCTGCTGGGCGCACAAGATCAGGAACATCCTCGACAAGGTGCGAAAGGCCGACCGCGAGGCCGTCAAGGCCGGCCTCCACGCCATCATGAACGCCCCAAACCGGCCCAAGGCGCTCAGCGCCGCCCGTCACTTCGCCGACGCCTGGGAGGAGACCTACCCCAAGGCCGTCGCCTGCCTGCGCAACGACCTCGACGACCTGCTCACATGCTTCCGCTACGCCACCCTTGCCGAGCGCAAGCAGGTCAGAACTACAAATGCCATCGAACGGCGCTTCCGAGAGGTGCGGCGAAGAACCAAGCCCATGGGAACCTTCCAGGACCGAACCTCAATGGACCGCATCCTCTTCGCCGTCTTCACTCACCAAAACAAAGCTCAGGGAACCGCTACCCCATTCCCCCTGAGAAAGCGTTCGGTCAAAGGGTGATGATGATGAGGACGGACGACGCCAGCTCCGCTTTCTGCCGGGCTTCGGCCGGCTTCGCTCTGTGCCATCGTCCCCTCCATCACTGCGTGACCGAACGCTTTCCCCCCTGACACATAAATCGTGACGTTGCCCGTATAGGATTACGTCTCAGGCGGGTAAGGGATATTCCTTTGTGGTTTGCCGGGGTGCAAGGTCGTCATCCATCGGCTCCCAGAATCCACTCGCGGATGGACAACCTGTTGAGAGATCGCAACTAGAGAGAGTCCAACGCCGTTTGGACCGCTTCGTGCTCCTCTGTGCCCGGCGCGAGCAGGTCGAGGAGTCGCTCCCAATGCGCGCGCGCGGCGGCACTCTCGCCACGTCCCGCTGCGGCGATCCCGACGAACCAGAGCGCCGCCGCGTCGTCCGGGTCGAGCGCCAGGATGCGTTCATAGACCGCCACGGCCGCCTCCGGCGGCGGTTCCGCTCCAACCTCGCCGGTCAACGCGCGGGCGTAGGCGTGAAGCATCGCGAGATCGTCGGGCATCAGCTCCGCGGCCCGGCGCAGCGTTTCCGTCGCCTTCTCGGGCTCGCCGAGCACGGCGTAGGAGCGGGCGAGGCGGAGCCAGCCCTCGGGGTCGTCGGGGTTCTCTTCGAGACGCTCGGCAAGGCTCTCCACCATGCCGCGGATCATGTCCATGCGCTCGTCGGGCGACATTTCGGCTGCTGCGGCGATATCGTCCTCGTTTGGACCAACTGGCTGCTCGGCCAGTGCCGGCCCGCTCGGAACCGCTCCCGGCTCGATCCCGAGAACGTCGGCGGCCTGGCGAATCAGTGCGTCCAGATCGGAGCGCCAGGCAGCATCCGCCGGCGTGTCGGCGGCGAGCGCGAGCCACATGTCGTAGGCCTCACGCACCTTGCCGGCCTGGGCAAGGGCAAGGGCAAGGTGGAATCGCGCTGCCGGGTCTTCCGGTTGCGCATCGAGAACCTGGCGGAAGGCCCCGACCGCCTCCGGCACCACCAACCCGTCGTTAGCCCAGACGATCGCCTCGCCCAGCATCGCCAAGACTTCGGGATCGCCGCCGGAAAGCGTGGCCGCGCGCCTGAGTGCATCGGCCGCTTCGGGGTAACGTTGCAGAACCACGTAGGAGCGGCCGAGCAGGAGCCAGCCTTCGAGATTGTCGGGCTCGCTGTCCAGCCGCGCCGCCAGTTGTTCCACCGGCTCGTTCAGGGCCGCGAGGGTCTCCGTCTGATCGACCGGCCGCTCGATCTCCGCGAACGGCCGGCCGGACAACCCGGGGCTGCCGAGGCTCACATAGACGCCGGCCGCGAGCGCCGGGACGCAGAGCCCGAGTACGATAGCCGCGGCCCGGCGCCGCCAGCCCGCACGCGCCTTCGCACCCGCTGGCTCGGGTGCCTTCTCCGCCTCCACCCGCGCCGCTTCCCGGGCCCGCGCCGCCCGCAGCATGCGCCGCTCGATCTCGGTGCGGGCTGCCTCGACCTGCTTCTCGCTGACCAGGCCGCGGGCGCGGTCGCTCTCCAGCTCGCGAAGCTGATCGCGATAGACGGTGAGGTCGTAGTCCGCTCGGGGCGGTTCCCGGCGGTGGCGGCGCAGCACCGGGATCAGCACAGCCGCGACGGCGAGCGCCGTCAGCAATGCGGCGGCAAGCGCAAAGATCATCGGCTGCCCGGTCAGGAGTCGTCGTCGAGAAGCGCGTCGAGCCGCCGCCTCTCCTCGGCGGAAAGGGGCGCCGCCCCCGCGCCGCGCGCCCCGGCCCTCGCGCGCCGCAACAGGGCGAAGGCGATGGCGGCACCGGCGACGAAGACGGCGGCCGGCCCGAACCAGAGCGCGTAGGTCTCGGGCTTCACCGGCGGGTCAAGCAGCACGAAATCGCCGTAGCGGTCGGTCAGGAACCCCATGACCGCGTCATCGCTCTCTCCGGCCGCAATACGCTCACGAACGATGGTGCGCATGTCCTGGGCCAGCGGCGCGTTGGAATCGGCGATCGACTGGCCCTGGCACACCAGGCAGCGCAGCTCCGCATGAAGCGCGCGGGCGCGCGCTTCGAGTGCGGAGTCAGCGAGCGGCTCGTCGGGCGTGAAGGCCAGGCCGGGGCCCGCCGCGAGTCCGAGCCAAAGCGCGCACGTTGCTCCAACCAGCGCTCGCCGCGCGGCCCGCATCGCCGCTTTCATCCGCGCAGGTCCTCGATCAGCGGCAGGATGGTCTCGTCCAGGTCGTGACGCGAGAGCACGCCCACGTGGCGATGGCGGATGCGACCCGAGCCATCCACCACGAAGGTCTCGGGCACGCCGTAGACTCCCCACTCGATCCCGGTGCGGCCGTTCAGGTCGGCCCCCATCAGCGTGTAGGGATTGCCGAGCCGGCCCAGCCAGCGCTCGGCATCGTCCGGCGTGTCCTTGTAGTTGATGCCGTAGATTGGGACCGTGCCAGCCTCCGCGAGCGCCATGAGCAGCGGGTGCTCCACCCGGCAGGGGCCGCACCAGGAGGCGAAGATATTGACGAGCGCGATTTGGCCCGTGCCAAGGTCGCCGGTCTCGAATCCGCCCGCCTCCTCGAACCCCTGGACCGGCGGGAGCGAGAATTCCGGCACCGGCTTGTCGATCAGTGCCGACGGCACCTTGCTGGGCTCGCCGGTCAGCAACTGAACGCCAAGCGCGGCAGCCAGCGCGACGAAGAGAAACACCGGCGCGAGGTAGCGCAGCCTGCGGAAGGCCGAGACCGGCTTCTCTGCCGCCTGCTCTTCCACCGGCGCCTGGGTGCTCTCGTCTGCCATGGATCTCAGTCGCCCGCGCCGGCAGCAGCGACAACCGGTGCCGAGCGGCGCTTCCGCTCTGGCGCGCCGACCCGGTGGCGGCGGTCGGTGAGCGAGACGACACCGCCCATCACCATGACGAGTGCGCCGATCCAGATCCAGGGCACGAGCGGGTTGTGATGGATGCGGATCGCCGTGCCGCCGCCGGGCGCGTCTTCGCCGACCACGACGTAGAGGTCCGAAAGCCAGGTCGTGTGAATCGCGGCCTCCGTGGTCCAGGTGTCCTGCACCGGGTAGTGGCGGCGCTCGGGCAGGAGGAGCGCAACCTGCTCGCCATCCCGCAGAACCCGGACCTCGCCTCGCCGCGCCGTATAGTTGGGGCCGGGCACGTCGCCGATGCTTTGCAGCTCGAATTCGTAGCCGGCAAGGGTGAGCGACTCACCCGGCCGCATCACCTGCTCCCGCTCCGATTGCCAGTTGCCGGCGCCGACCGTGCCCACCACCAGCACCGCGACTCCGAGATGGGCGGTGGTCATCGCCCAGGCGGCACGCGGCAGGCCGATGGCGCGGCGCGCGCTCTCCGCGAGCGGCACGCGAAAGAGCCGGACGCGCTCCGCCAGTTCCGTCAGCACGCCCGCCGCGACCCAGCCGGCGAGCGCCATGCCGAGCACCGCGCCCCACGGGCCGCCGCCGCTCGCTCCGACCCCGGCCGCCACGGCGACGGCGGCGGCGAGCGAGATCGCGAGGCGCGGCAGCACGGCGCCTGCGCCTGCACGCTTCCAGGCCATGAGCGGCCCCACCGCCATCATCAGCAGGAGCGGAATCATGATGGGCACGAAGGTCGATTCGAAGAAGGGCGGGCCGACCGAGACCTTCTGGTCCGCGAGCGCGTCGAGAACCAGCGGATAGAGCGTGCCGATGAAGACCGTGGCGCAGCCGACCGCCAGCAGCAGATTGTTGGCCAGCAGCGAGCCTTCGCGCGAGAGCGGGCGGAACGATCCGCCGGCCCGCATGCCCGGCGCGCGCCAGGCGTAGAGCGTGAGCGAGCCGCCGACCACGATCACCAGGAACACCAGGATGTAGACCCCGCGCGCCGGGTCGGAGGCGAAGCTGTGCACCGAAGTCAGCACGCCGGAGCGCACCAGGAAGGTGCCGAGCAGGCTGAGCGAGAAGCCGAGGATCGCCAAGAGAACAGTCCAGCTTTTTAGCGAATCCCGCTTCTCCGCCACGATCGAGGAGTGCAGCAGCGCGGTCGCCATCAGCCAGGGCATGAACGAGGCGTTCTCCACCGGGTCCCAGAACCAGTACCCGCCCCAGCCGAGCTCGTAGTAGGCCCACCAGGAACCCAGGGCGATGCCTGCCGTGAGCGCGCACCACGAGAGCAGCGTCCAAGGCCTGACCCAGCGCGCCCAGGCCGCATTCACACGCCCCTCGATCAGCGCCGCAACGGCGAAGGCGAAGGCGGTCGAAAGCCCGACATAGCCGAGGTAGAGCAGCGGCGGGTGGAAGGCGAGGCCCGGGTCCTGCAGCAGCGGGTTGAGATCGCGCCCGTCGAAGGGCGCCGGATCGAGGCGCAGGAAGGGGTTGGAGGTGGCGAGCACGAAGACCAGGAAGCCGAGCCCGATCAGCGCCTGCACGGCCAGTACCCAGGACCGGAACGCCGGCGGCAGGTTGCGCCCGAAGACCGCCACTGCGGCGCCGTAGACCGCGAGAATCCAGATCCAGAGCAGCATGGAGCCTTCGTGATTGCCCCAGGTGCCGGTGAACTTGTAGAGCAGCGGCTTGGCCGAGTGGGAGTTGTCGGCGACCGTCACCACCGAGAAGTCGGAGACGACGAAGGCCTGCATCAGGCAGGCAAGCGCCGCGGAGATGAAGACGAACTGCGCCACCGCCGCCGGCCGTGCCAGCGCCATCAGGCTGCCATCGCGGAGCCCAGCGCCGAGTGGCGCGGCGGCCGATTGCACCAGCGCCATCGCCAGCGCGAGGATCAGGGCGTAATGGCCGATCTCGGGGATCATTCGGCGCCCTCGCCCTTCCAGTTGCCGGATTTCTTCAGCGCGTCCGCCACTTCCCGGGGCATGTAGTTCTCATCGTGCTTGGCGAGCACCTCGTCCGCCTCGAACACGCCGCCCTTCAGATAGCCTTCGGCCACCACTCCCTGACCCTCGCGGAACAGGTCGGGCAGAATACCGCGATAGGTCACGGCCACGGTGTGGGCGAGGTCGGTGATGGTGAAGCGCACCGTGAGTCCATCGTCGCCCCTCACCACGCTGTTCTCCTCCACCAGTCCGCCCACGCGAAGCCGCTGCTCAGGCGAGAACTCGCGCTCCTTGATCGTGCTCGGGTCATGGAAGAAGACGAGCGTGTCATCGAGCGCGGTGAGCACCAGGCCCGCCGCGAGGCCGAGCGCGCCGAGCCCGCCGCCGACAAAGACCAACCGCCAGTGCTTGCGCTTCATGCCGGGGCGTTCTGCTCCCCGTCACTGTCGCCGTCTCCGTCAGCCGCTCGCTGTTGGCGGGCAGTCGCCTCGAGAGCCCTGAGCGCCGCCTCCCGCGCGCGCATGGTGCGAATGCTGAGCACGAGGAGCGCGACCATGATCGCGGCCGCGGCACCGAAGGCCGGCCACACGTAGGCGGCGTAGCCACCCATATCGAAGAACGACATTGCCCCGCGTCCGCCCGCCGCCGCCGGCACCGCTCAAGGCACCACCCGGCAGTCTCGTTACCTGGCAATTGTCATAGTGTGGGGGCATCGTCCGCCGACATCAAGACGCCGACCTGCGGACCGAAGGAGCCACGGCTGACGGCCGGATAGCGGTTGGTTACACTTGGCTCACCGTGAGGCGGTCATTTGGAGGGGCGCGGCATGGCCTATTGGCTCTTGAAGTCGGAACCCGGATCCTGGTCGTGGGACGACCAGGTGCGCGATGGCGTCACCGAATGGGACGGCGTGCGCAACTGTTGTTTCCCAGATTAGCTGACCGCAGATTTGCCGGATTATTTCGCGCGGCGGCGAGGCGGATTTCCCACGCTGTTTGGTCATTGTCGGAAGGAAGAGAGGGGGTGGGGGGGTGTCGGCCGGCCGTCGGCGCGTCAAGCCGCTACGCGGCTCCTTCGCTGCGCTACGGCCCTTCGGGTGACCCGCCGCCGTCCGCCCGACTGAGTGCATCCATGGCCGTAAGCGGAGCTTTCGGCCATGGGCCGATCGCTCGACGCCTTGTCGTGGCCGGAGCCTGACGAGCGGTTTGCGAGGGTGGTTCCCGTGAGCGGTTCCCCCTCGAACCCCTAGGGATGGGCGGAACCGGGAACCGGGAACCGGGCGTTGTCGGGGTGGCTGCCGTTGGCGGCCGGGGAGGCCTTTTCGGCCTGGCCCGCGGCGAGGCCGTAGTGCCCCTCGGCGTCGTGCCGGACGCGTCCTTCGCGGACGAGCTTTTTGAGGACGACGCCGACGGTCTTGTGCCGGGTCGCGGCGCGTTCGCGGATCTGGCGCTGCGACAGCGGCGTCCCGGCTTCGGCGAGCGCCTTGAGGATGCGCCGTTCGGCGGTTTCGGGCTCGGGCGCGGCCTCGGCAGTATCCACTTGGCGGAGGCGCAGCGCGGGCCCCTTGCCGTCATCGGCGAGTTCGATCTCGATGTCATTGAGGCCGGGGGCGGCGCGGTGCTCGACGGTCATGACGATCTGCCTGTCGCGTCGGCGCAGGTAGAGATTCGAATCGCCCCACGCGTGCAGTTCCGAGCTTCCGCGCAGGGCCTGGCCGGGCCTTGTGGCGCCGCTCTTGCGGGCGTGGTGGACGAGCAGGACGGCGGCTCCGAAGCGGCGCTGGATGTCGCGTAGGAAGCCGAGGATGGGGGCGACCTCGGCGACGGTGTTCTCGTCGACGCCGTGCAGCCGGACCAGGGGGTCGAGGACGACGAGGCGGGGCCGGATGCGTTGCACCGTCTCGACCAGCCGCCGGCGGTCGGCGCGATGATCGAGGCGCAGCGCGGGCACGTCGATGACTGCGATGTCGAGGCTCTCGAACCGGGCGCCTGCGGCGCTCGCGATACCCTGGAGCCGGGCACGCACGATGTGGCCGGCGTCCTCGGCGGCGAACAGCAGGACGGGTCCTGGCTCGTCGGCGGCGAAGCGGCGCAGGCAGGGGACGCCGGCGGCGACCGCGACGGCGAGGTCGAGCGCCAGGAAGGACTTGCCGCACTTGGGCTCGCCGCCGACGATGCCGACCGCCTGGCGCCCCCACAGCCCGTCGATGAGCCACTGCTGCTGGCGCGGCCGGTCCTCCAGCTCCACCGGCGCCCGCGTCGGGAAGCCGTTCGCCGCCGCGTCCCCGGTGCCGGTCACGGCTTGAGCTCCTCGATGGCATTCTGGAGGTGGCCGGCGTTGACCGTCTTCGCCTTCTCCAGGGCGGCGGCCGACAGCGCGTAGTGGGCGAGGCGGTTGACCTGGCGCGGCAGGCCGCGGGTTCCCTGGAACAGGGCCTCGACGGCGGCGTCCTCGAACAGCGGCAGCTCGCATCCGGCGAGGCGCAGGCGGTGGGTCAGATAGGCCTCGACCTCGTCGCGGTCGAGGCCGGTGAGGTGGTGGCGGACGACGACGCGCTGGGAGAGCGATTCGTGCACCGCCATCGACAGCCGCCGCCTGAGCTCGGTCAGCCCGACCAGGATCAGGCACATGCGGTTCTCGGAGTCCATCGCGAAGTTGGTCAGCAGGCGGAGGTCCTCCAGCACGTCGTTGCGCAGATGATGGGCCTCGTCGACGACCAGCACCGGGAACTGCCTGGCCTCGGTCGCGAGGCGCGAGATCTCGGTCCTGATCGCGTGGTGGGCCGAGGATCGCGAGCGCTCGACGGTGATGCCGATCTCCCAGGCGATGGACTTGTACATGTCGAGCACGTTGCCGGTGGTCAGCGAGACGTAGTGGACTCGGAACAGGCCGGGGTGGAGCTGGGCGGTAAGATGCCGGCACACGGTTGTCTTGCCGGCACCGACCTCACCGGTGAGCATGCCGATGCCCTTGAGCTCGATGAGGTGGCCGAGCCGGGCCTCGGCCTCGCGGCGCGCGCTGGATTCGAACAGCTCGTCGGTCTCCGCCACGGTCTCGAAGGGCATGCGGGTGAAGGCGAAGTGGCGCTGGTACATCAGTCGTCCTCCTTGAACTTGCGCATCTTGAGCGGCGAGGGCGGCGGCTCTGGGGCCGGGTCGTCGGGTTCGATCTTCTTGGAGTAGTGGCCGCGCTTCACCGCGGTGTTGGCGTAGGCGTCGAGGCGGGTTGCCTGGCCGACAGGCTTGCCGTCGTGCACCACGCCGAGCGGCCGCGACGGCGGCGCATCCGGGTCGTAGCGCAGCACCACCCTGTGGCCGACCAGCAGGGCGTCGACCTCGTAGACGCGGCCGTTCAGGCTGACGGTGCGGTCCTTGTGGACCAGCCGCTTGGCCTCGAAGAGGAAGATATCGTCGAGGTCCAGCGTGGCGTCGGGGTAGCGGACCGCGGCCGAGGCGAGTGCCCATTGCTCGAGCGGGGTGCGCCCCTCAAGGCCGCGATGCGGACTGTTGTGATACTCGCCCTCGATCCACGCCCACAGGCTGCGGTTGAGCGTCTGGAGGCTGTCCAGGACCGGCGCATCGAGATGGGCGAGCCAGCCGGCGCGAAGCGTTCTGAACCACCGTTCGATCTTGCCCTTTCCCGCTGGTTGATACGGCCTGGCATGCACCAGCACGATGCCCAGCTTCGCGCAGATCAGGGCGAGCTGGCGGGAGCGGTAGGCGGCGCCGTTGTCGACATAGAGGCGCTGCGGCAGGCCGCGGCGGATCAGCGCGTTCTTGAACACGGGCAGGAAGGCCTGGACGCTCTCGGCCATGGCGAAGGCGGCGAAGGGCACGACCCGGGTGGCGTCGTCGATGAAGGCGATCAGGTAGGTCTTGCGTCGGCTCCGGCCGTGCCGGACCTTCGGCCCGTGCATGACGTCGCTCATCCACAGCTCGCCGGCGTCCCGGAAGGCGAAGCGGCGGCGGTCGGCGCCGTCCGGCGGCTTGCCGTCGAACAGCCCCTCGCGGCTCAGCAGCCGGTGCACGGTGGATGGAGCGAGCGGGTGATCGATGCCCTCCTCGACGGCCGCGCGGATGATCGCGCGCACCGGCCAGGTCGGGTTGTCGACCTTCAGCGTGACCAGGCGCTCGGCGACCTCGGCCGGCAGCCGCCGGGGCTTCCCGCGGTCGCTACGTGGTCTGGGGTAGAGCGCCTCGAAGCCGCCATCGCGATAATGCCTGATCCAGTCCCGCATGGTGTCGGCGGCGACACGGGTCCGGTCGGTTCCGGGGATGGCATAGGTCTGGCTCGCCTTCTCGCGAAGCTTGTCGCCGACGCCCTTGGCGCCCATCGGCAGATGCACCAGATCGGCGATGACGCCGTATCGGAACAGCGCGATCGCCTGGCGAAGGTCGTCGTCGGATTCCTTCATGTCATGGTCCTCGTTGCTGGGGCTCTTCGGCCCCGGGACCATGACGCTACGCCGCCGCCGGAGGGGGATCAGGCCCCATCGAGTGTTGGAAGCCCGCCTTGCGACTCATCGTGCCGATTCCGTGGGGTTGGAAGCCCAATGGGGCGGGCAGCATCTGCAGTTGCTCAGACACCAGGCCACGCAGCGCCATCAAGGCGCTGTCGCTGTTGAGACGCTCGCGAACCGCCACCATGGTGGCCGCGCAGCCCGCCAGCCGGTCGGGGATCAGGCCGATGACACGGACAAGAACGTTGTGGACCAGGCGAAGCCGGTGGCGCACCCAGCGCATCGCGCCGGGAAGCTCGATCGCGTCTTCGTCCTCGGGGCAGCGCACCTCGTTCGCTGCCTCCTCCAGGCTGCCGGCTTTCTCCGCCGCCACAACAACCGCTTCCAGATCGTCGAGCGTGCCCGGCAGCCGCGACGACAGGCAGTCGGCCAGCATGCTGATCGTCGTATGGCTCTCACGGCAATACCAGCGGGGAACCCTGACTTCGACGGTTGGGCCTGATTCTGGCCGATCTCCCGTCTGGAGATTTCAGCGAAGACAATGACTTAGCGGTTGCGGTGCGGTCAAGTCGCGTTGTAGTGCCTAGTGGATATATTGGATTGTCGATATCCCCGCCCCGCGCTACACTCCCACCATGTTCGTGCGTATCAAGACCACCCCCAACAGCCCGCGCCGCTCGGTCCAGCTCGTCGAGGCCGTGCGCGACGGCGGCAAGGTCCGCCAGCGCATCGTCCGCCACATCGGCGTGGCCATGGACGAGGACGAGCTGGAGCGCCTGAGGCAGCTCGGCGAGTACGTCAAGGCGAAGCTGGAGGACGAGCGCCAGCCCTTGCTGTTCGCGCCCGAGAAGATCGCAGACCAGGTGATCCGCGTCGGACGCCAAGGGGACGGCAAGCAAGAGCTTCCCGTCGATCTCAAGCAACTCGAAGAGGAGCAGCGGCTGATCACGGGCATCCACGAGGTCTACGGCGAGATGTACCGGCTGCTGGGCCTCGACGGGCTGCTGCGGCGATCGCGCTACCGCGCCTCGCACGACGCGCTGTTCCACGTGGTGATGGCACGCATCGCCAACCCCGACAGCAAGCGGGGCAGCGTGCGCCGGCTCGAGGAGGACTTCGGCGTGAGCCTTCCCCTCGAGAAGGTCTACCGGATGATGGACCAGCTCGACGCGCCCGTGATCAACCATCTGCGCACGCGCGTGGGCGAGGCGAGCCGCTCGCTGCTGCCGGAGCCGGTGGCGGTGCTCTTCTTCGATTGCACCACGCTCTACTTCGAGACCGCGATTGAGGACGAGCTTCGCCAGCACGGCTTCAGCAAGGACGGCAAGCACAGGGACTCGCAGGTCCTGCTGGCCCTGATGGTGACGCGCGAAGGGCTGCCGATCAGCTACGAGGTCTTCCCCGGCTCCACCTACGAGGGGAAGAGCCTGGTCCCGGTCCTGCAGGACATGCAGCGCCGCCACCAGGTGGAGCGCACGGTCTGTGTGGCCGACCGGGGCATGCTGAGCGCAGACAACCTCGACGCCATGGACGACATCCGCGGCGAGTACGTGCTCGGCGCCCGGCTGCGCAAGCTGCCGGCCGCGCTGAAGAAGAAGGTTCTCGATCTGGACGCCTATGGTCCTCTCGAGGGATCGGAGAACCGCCGGGTCGGCGAATGGGAGCACAAGGGCCGGCGCCTGATCGTCGTCTTCTGCCCCGAGCGCGCGCGCAAGGACGCACACGAGCGCCGCCAGGCGGTGGCGCGCCTGCTCGACAAGCTGGAGCGCAGCGACAATCCCAAGGAGCTGCTCTCCAATCACGGCGCCAAGCGCTTCATCGCCGTCGAGGGCGACGCGCGGCTCACGGTGAACCCGGAGAAGATCGCCGAGGCCGAGCGATGGGACGGGCTCGCCGGCGTCATCACCAATCTGCGCGACGCCAGCGTCACCGAAGTGATGGCCCACTACCACGGGCTCTGGCAGGTCGAGGAGAGCTTTCGGATCACCAAGCACGACCTGAAGGTGCGGCCGATCTGGCACTGGAACGAGAACCGGATCCGCGCCCACATCGCCATCGCCTTCATGGCCTTCGCCTGCGTCCGCCACCTTGCCTACCGTGTCGCCGTCCAGAAGAGGCGGATGTCCCCGGAAGTGATCCGCTCCGCCCTCGTCCACCGCCAATGCTCGGTCCTGCGCTGCGCGCAATCGGGCAACCGCTACGTCATCCCGTCGAAGCCGACGCCGGCGGCCGAGCAGATCTACGCAACCATGGGGCTGCCCCTGACGATCACCCCGTACCAACTCGTCTGAGCGCCGGCGAAGCCCGGCCCGGGCTCGAAGAAATGCCGAGTGTAGTGCCTAGCCGGAAATGAGAACCGGCCAATATCAACTACTTACGTGATTCAACCATCGAAGTCAGGAACCGCTTCCAGATCGTCGAGCGTGCCCGGCAGCCGCGACGACAGGCAGTCGGCCAGCATGCTGATCGTCGTATGGCTCTCACGGCAATACCAGCGGGGAACCTTCGCACCGGGCGGGGTCTTCCGCCCGTAGGTGCCGTGGCTGCCCACGGAACATCCGCCGTGCGGGTGATTCGGGCAGCGCTCAAGCCTTGCCTCGCGCCACGCCTCGGTCTTAACGTATTCCTCGCCGGTAAGCCCCGTCTCGTAACGAAGCTGCAAACCGGCCATGGCCCGGCGGGGATCAGCCCGTGCGGGCCTCTTCCTTGTTGTTCCTCGTCAGTCCGAGACTACGAAACCGCCCCGGCGACGCAAAGCCGCCAGGTCCACCCATCCCACGCTCGGCCACAATCCCGGGGAATTCACCGGCAGCCCAATGTGGGAAAAAAACCCGAGTTCCTATCGGGCTAAACCGCGAGACAACACGCAACCATCAGGCGAACAACAACATGAAGGCCATGAAGCAGGGCGACCGCTGCTTCTTCTACCACTCGGTCAACGCCAAGGAGATCGTCGGCGTCGTCGAGGTCGTCAAGGAGCACTATCCCGACCCGACCGACTCCTCCGGGCGCTTCGGCATGGTCGACGTCAAGGCCGTGGTCCCGGTGGGCCAGCCGGTCTCGCTGAAGCAGATCAAGGAAGACCCGGCGCTGCAGGACATGGCGCTCGTCCGTCAATCGCGGCTTTCCGTGAGCCCTGTGAGCCCGGCGGAGTGGCGGCGCATCTGCACGCTCGCCGGCATCGCGGCGTAGCCGACGCCTCCCGACGGTCGCGGCCTGCGTCGCGCCCGAGCATCACCGCGAGCCCGAACCGTCATGCGGGATTCGCCGGGATTAAGTGGGATTCGGTGGGATAAGTGGGATTTCGTGGGATAAGCGGGATTCGGTGGGATAAGCGGGATTCGGTGGGACGGACGTTCGTCGCGCTGCCCGCAGCATTGCCGAGGATTGCGGCCCGTACCGCCGGCCGTGGACCGTTCGCACTCGAATTGCATGGCGCCATCGTCGCGCAGAAATCTGGAGCCGTGCACCGCACCATGGTCCGGGCTCGCACGGATCGGGCCGCGATGGCCCGGTCGCGCGGCGGGGGTTATCCTGCCTGCCCAACCCGCCCACGACCGGGAGCAGGAAGCATGGCAGTCGAGACGGCCGCCCCCCACGATAGGGACAAGGTCTACCGCGCGCGCTTCGACAGGCAGCAGCGCGCGCATCTGAGAACCCTCATCACGCCGGCGCTCATCGAGGAGTACCGCCAGAGCCCGCTCGGCCAGCACTCGGGCGACCTGGAGCGCGTGCTCAACTACTTCCGCCGCGCGCCCTTCGAGGGCAAGTACGTGCTGTTCGAGCTGGAGGCCAACCGCAAGTACAAGATCGTGACCACCACGGCGCAGCAGGGCGGCCTGCCCCAGGACGTGGACGGCACGGTCTACACCGACAAGAACGAGGCGCTCCATGCGGTCTTCCTCAAGCGGGTCGGCGCGCTGATGGCGAGCGACAGTTGAAGGCCGGGGGGTAAGAGCGATGGCAGAAATTCACCTGGCGGGCTACTGCGACCGCTTCAGCGCAAGGCCGGGCGAGCGGCTCGACATCATGGTGAGCGCCGAGGGCACGGACGAGGTCGAGCTTCAGCTCGTGCGCCTGATCCACGGCGACGAGAACCCGGAGGGGCCCGGCTTCGTCGAGCGCGAAGTCGACGCCCCGGTGAACGGCACGCATGCCGTGGCCAAGCAACACACACAACTGGGCAGCTTCGTCCGCGTCGCGGATGCGGATGGCCGGCTCGCGCCGGGCCGCCCTGTCACGCTCTGGGCCTACATCTGGCCCCGGACGCCCGCCGACGGCCGTCAGGGCATCCTCACCCGCTGGCAGGACGCCGACGGCAGCGGCTATGCCCTCGGCATCGGCGAGGAGGGCGCGCTGGAGTTCCGCGTGGGCGACGGCGCCGGCAATACGGACGGGCTCAGCGCCGACATCCCGCTCCTCGCGCGCCAGTGGTACCTGGTGGCGGCCTCCTACGACCCCGTGAGCGGCGAGGCCACGCTCTACCAGGAGCCGGTGGAGAACCGCTACAACAACCACCTCTCCAAGATCGTGCCCATCCCGCGCTCGTGCTACGCGAGCGGGCGGCTCGCCGTCGCGCCGGCGGCGGCCGACGCGGAGTTCCTATGGGCTGCCGCGGGAGACCGCGCGGACGGGCGGGGCGCCTTCGCGAGCCAGCTCTACAACGGCAAGATCGACCGTGCGGGCGTCGCCGGCACGGTGCTGAGCCGTGAAACGCTCGACCGCGCGCGGGAGGCCGGCGGCGCACCGGCAACCGACGCCGTCATCGCCGCCTGGAACACCACGGCGGGCTACAGCGAGACCGGCATCGGCGACGAGGTGGTCGACACCGGCCCTCACGGCCTCCACGGCCAGGGCGTCAACCGCCCGGTGCGGGGCATGACCGGCTTCAACTGGAGCGGCCACGAGGACTGCTTCCGCTACGCGCCAGCGCAGTTCGGCGGCATCGAGTTCCACGAGGATGCGCTCGCCGACTGCGGTTGGCAGCCCACCCTCTCCATGGAGGTGCCGGACGTGAAGAGCGGCGTCTACGCCGCGAGGCTCCGGGCGGGCGATGCGGAGGAGCACGTGGTCTTCTTCCTCCGGCCCAGGGAACCATCGGCCCCCATCGCGATGCTGATGCCCACCTGCAGCTACCTCGCCTACGCCAACGAGCGCATCGGCCTCGACACCGGCATGGCCCAGGTGCTGAGCAGCCAGGTGACCGTGATCCACGAGTGGGACCTGGAGCTGAGACAACGGCCGGAATACGGCGTCTCCTGCTACGACAGCCACCGGGACGGCGCGGGCGTCTGCTACTCCACCCGGCTCCGGCCGATCCTCAACATGCGGCCCAGGCACCGCATGGCGCCCACGGTGGTGCCCTGGCAGTTCCCGGCCGATCTCTCGATCATCTACTGGCTCGAGACCATGGGTTACGACTACGACGTGATCACCGACGAGGATTTGCACCGGGAGGGCCTCGCCTGCCTCGAGCCCTACAACGTCGTCATCAACGCGACTCATGCGGAGTACTACTCCGAGCGCATGATGGACGCGACCGAGGACTATCTCGCGGCAGGCGGCAGGCTCATGTACCTCTCCGGCAACGGCTACTACTGGGTGGTCTCGTTCCGCACGGGCGACATGGACGTGATGGAGGTGCGCCGGCTCGACATGGGCACGCGCGCTTGGGCCGCCGAGCCCGGCGAGCACTACATGGTGAGCAACGGGGAGCGCGGCGGTCTCTGGCGCGGGCGCGGGCGGGCGCCCCAGAAGCTCCTGGGCACCGGCTTCACGTCCGAGGGCATGGACGAGTCCAAGCCCTACCGCAAGATGCCGGATGCCGAGAACCCCGCCGCCGCCTGGATCTTCGACGGCGTGGACGGCGACATCATCGGCGACGAGGGGCTCGCCGTGGGCGGTGCCGCAGGCATCGAGTTCGACCGCTACGACCTCGCGCTGGGCACGCCCCCGCACACGCTGATCCTCGCCTCGTCCGAGGGCCATTCGGACAACTTCCCCCTGGTGGTGGAGGACATCCTCTGCAACTACCCCGGCATGGGCGGCACCCAGGACCACCGCATCCGCGCCGACATGACCTACTTCACGACGCCCAACGATGGCGCCGTGTGGTCCGCCAGCTCCATCGCCTGGGGCCAGGCCCTCCCCATCAACGCCTGCGACAACAGCGCGTCGAAAGTGACGGCCAACGTGCTGAGTGCGTTCATGCGGGACGGGCCGTTGCCTGGGGGTGGCTGAGCGAGACACGGGGGGATACGACATGAGCAAGTTCGGCGACGACCTGATCCAGTCCCTGAAGGAGGCAGTGGATCACGCCAAGGGCGACGGCCCCGGCGCCAAGCACTCGCTTGGAGAGGCACGCGACGCGGGCAACACTGCCCATGAAGCAGGCCACTTGAAATCCACCACGTTAGCCCGGCGAAGTAAGCGTGTCGCACCGCGTAAAAGCGTGTAACATGGAATATGTATCCCTGTGATCGGGAGGCTAGCGGGATGACCCATTCGGACGAAACCGTATTGTCGGCATTCTGCATCGATCACGTCGCGCAGATTACAGGCTTGTCCAAGACCCGACTGACAAGGTGGGATAGCCTAGGGTTCTTCCCCCCGGAATATACCAGTGATGACGACCGTCACAGTCCCTATGCTCGCGTTTACTCGTTTGCGGACCTCGTAGGTCTTCGGACACTCAAAATTCTATCTGATGCGCATAGGGTTCCGCTCAAAGAGCTTCGCAAAGCAGCAACAGAGTTGAAAAAACGCTCGAACCGACCTTGGGCGGAAATACCGCTTGCGGTTTTGAAGCGAAGAGTTGTTTTTGATCTTGATACCAATCCTAGGAATGTCACTGATGGGCAATATGCGCTCAAGCACATCCCCCTTCAACCAATCGCGCGAGAGGTCAGAGAGCGGGCGAATAGGCTTCGTCATCGCAATGAGTCTCAGATCGGACATACTGAGAAACGCAAGTTTATTCAACGCAATGCAGAAGTCATCTCTGGAACACGTATCCCCGTGTCTGCAATAGATAGCTTTATTCAAGCGGGTTACAGCAACCGCGATATTCTCGACGAGTATCCATCCTTGGTGCTTCGCGATATCGAGGCTGTACGCCAGCGGACCAGGTCGTCCGCCTAGCACCATCCATTCAGATGAGATTTTTCGCCGATCATAATGTTACAGAGTCGGTATGCCTTCTTCTAGAGCATATCCGAGATTGAGAGAATCATTGGGAATTCCCATTAGTTACGGAATGTGATTCAAGCTGGCTACTGGTGAAGGAGGCCAGCATGGATGACACAACCCTATTCGAGCGATCTTCGCGAGCGCGTGGTGCGGGCCCATTTGGCGGGCGAGCCGATCCGCCAGGTGGCGGCGCGCTTCGGCGTCAGCGTCTCCTCGGTGCCGAAGTGGGTCGCGCGCTTCCGGGCGACGGGGAGTGTGGCGCCGGGCAAGGTCGGCGGTCACCGCCCCTGGCTGCTGGAGCCGCACCGGGAGTTGGTTCACAGGCTGGTCGCCGAGACGCCGCATCTGACGATCGACCGGCTTCGAGACCTGCTGGCCGCTGCGGGAATCGCAGTGAGCCGGGACACGATCTGGCGCTTCCTCAGGCGCGAGGGGCTGAGCTTCAAAAAAAACTCTGTTCGCCACTGAGCAGGCACGCACCGCGGTCGCCCGAAAACGGGCGCGCTGGCAGGCGCTCAAGCGCCACCTCGACCCGGACCGCCTGGTCTTCGTGGACGAGACCTGGATCAAGACCAACATGGCACCGCTCAGGGGCTGGGCGCAGCGAGGCCGGCGCTTGAGGGCATATGCGCCTTATGGCCACTGGCGCACCATGACCTTCCTCGCCGCCCTGCGCGCAGACGGGATCGACGCCCCTTGCGTCTTCGACGGCCCCATCAACACCCGCTGCTTCCAGGCCTGGGTCGAACAAGAGCTCGTCCCCACGCTCAAGCCCGGCGACATCGTCATCCTCGACAATCTCGCAAGCCACAAGAGCAAGGCGGTCCGCCAAGCCATCCGCAGTACAGGCGCCCGCCTCTGGTTCCTCCCGCCCTACTCACCCGACCTCAACCCGATCGAACAGGCCTTCTCCAAGATCAAGCACTGGATGCGCAACGCGCAGAGGCGCGACTTCGAGGACACGTGGCGCCATCTCGGCCACCTCATCGGCACCATCGAGCCAAGCGAATGCCAAAACTACATCCGAAACGCCGGATACGGTTCCGTCTAAAACGGATATGCTCTAGAAAGGAAAGGACATGAGGTCATTCGTCTGAGGGACGAACTTCCTCCCGATTCTCCCGATCCAGTTGTGGCGAAGTTTGCTGAGAAAATTGATGCTGTTTTGATCACCTGACTTCGATGGTTGAATCACGTAAGTAGTTGATATTGGCCGGTTCTCATTTCCGGCTAGGCACTACACTCGGCATTTCTTCGAGCCCGGGCCGGGCTTCGCCGGCGCTCAGACGAGTTGGTACGGGGTGATCGTCAGGGGCAGCCCCATGGTTGCGTAGATCTGCTCGGCCGCCGGCGTCGGCTTCGACGGGATGACGTAGCGGTTGCCCGATTGCGCGCAGCGCAGGACCGAGCATTGGCGGTGGACGAGGGCGGAGCGGATCACTTCCGGGGACATCCGCCTCTTCTGGACGGCGACACGGTAGGCAAGGTGGCGGACGCAGGCGAAGGCCATGAAGGCGATGGCGATGTGGGCGCGGATCCGGTTCTCGTTCCAGTGCCAGATCGGCCGCACCTTCAGGTCGTGCTTGGTGATCCGAAAGCTCTCCTCGACCTGCCAGAGCCCGTGGTAGTGGGCCATCACTTCGGTGACGCTGGCGTCGCGCAGATTGGTGATGACGCCGGCGAGCCCGTCCCATCGCTCGGCCTCGGCGATCTTCTCCGGGTTCACCGTGAGCCGCGCGTCGCCCTCGACGGCGATGAAGCGCTTGGCGCCGTGATTGGAGAGCAGCTCCTTGGGATTGTCGCTGCGCTCCAGCTTGTCGAGCAGGCGCGCCACCGCCTGGCGGCGCTCGTGTGCGTCCTTGCGCGCGCGCTCGGGGCAGAAGACGACGATCAGGCGCCGGCCCTTGTGCTCCCATTCGCCGACCCGGCGGTTCTCCGATCCCTCGAGAGGACCATAGGCGTCCAGATCGAGAACCTTCTTCTTCAGCGCGGCCGGCAGCTTGCGCAGCCGGGCGCCGAGCACGTACTCGCCGCGGATGTCGTCCATGGCGTCGAGGTTGTCTGCGCTCAGCATGCCCCGGTCGGCCACACAGACCGTGCGCTCCACCTGGTGGCGGCGCTGCATGTCCTGCAGGACCGGGACCAGGCTCTTCCCCTCGTAGGTGGAGCCGGGGAAGACCTCGTAGCTGATCGGCAGCCCTTCGCGCGTCACCATCAGGGCCAGCAGGACCTGCGAGTCCCTGTGCTTGCCGTCCTTGCTGAAGCCGTGCTGGCGAAGCTCGTCCTCAATCGCGGTCTCGAAGTAGAGCGTGGTGCAATCGAAGAAGAGCACCGCCACCGGCTCCGGCAGCAGCGAGCGGCTCGCCTCGCCCACGCGCGTGCGCAGATGGTTGATCACGGGCGCGTCGAGCTGGTCCATCATCCGGTAGACCTTCTCGAGGGGAAGGCTCACGCCGAAGTCCTCCTCGAGCCGGCGCACGCTGCCCCGCTTGCTGTCGGGGTTGGCGATGCGTGCCATCACCACGTGGAACAGCGCGTCGTGCGAGGCGCGGTAGCGCGATCGCCGCAGCAGCCCGTCGAGGCCCAGCAGCCGGTACATCTCGCCGTAGACCTCGTGGATGCCCGTGATCAGCCGCTGCTCCTCTTCGAGTTGCTTGAGATCGACGGGAAGCTCTTGCTTGCCGTCCCCTTGGCGTCCGACGCGGATCACCTGGTCTGCGATCTTCTCGGGCGCGAACAGCAAGGGCTGGCGCTCGTCCTCCAGCTTCGCCTTGACGTACTCGCCGAGCTGCCTCAGGCGCTCCAGCTCGTCCTCGTCCATGGCCACGCCGATGTGGCGGACGATGCGCTGGCGGACCTTGCCGCCGTCGCGCACGGCCTCGACGAGCTGGACCGAGCGGCGCGGGCTGTTGGGGGTGGTCTTGATACGCACGAACATGGTGGGAGTGTAGCGCGGGGCGGGGATATCGACAATCCAATATATCCACTAGGCACTACAACGCGACTTGACCGCACCGCAACCGCTAAGTCATTGTCTTCGCTGAAATCTCCAGACGGGAGATCGGCCAGAATCAGGCCCAACCGTCGAAGTCAGGAGGTCATTCGTCTGAGGGACGAACTTCCTCCCGATTCTCCCGATCCAGTTGTGGCGAAGTTTGCTGAGAAAATTGATGCTGTTTTGATCAGCCACGATGGCGATTTCAAGAGAATAGCACCTAGAATTCCTCGCGGCGGTAAAGCTAGGTTCAGAAAACTGAGTCGAATTCACTTGCAATGCGAGTATCCAGTCGCTGAAAGACGAATTGCAGAGGCAATCAGATTAATCGAGTTTGAGTGGGATCTGGCACAGGAACGAGCTGATAAACGCATCCACATTGTAGTCCAGAAATCAGGAATCAAGACTAACCGCTAAGCGCTGAGAAGCGAACCTGGCGTACGCCACCAAATGGGTGAGGAGACTGCCCCCACCTCATTGCCCTCCAACCTTCGCCCAAACGCCGTAGGGCTTCGTTCATCAGGATCACCGGGCCTTTGCCGGTTAGCACGATGGGGAGCGCCGGCAGTGGCGGTCGCTCATGACGGCACGGAAGCGCTCCTTCATGTCGATCAAGTGTCGAGCTCCATGCCTTGCAGAACCTCGAAGCATGCAGCCAGTGGGTGATAGTCCGCCTTGGCCGCCGGGCTCTTTTCGTTGCTGTATTTTTGGCCGTCGCGATCCAGTATGCGGTACCAGGCGCCGTATTCGTGATCCACGAAGTGCCTGTCGGCGTAGCTCCAGACGCGGTCGTACCAGTCCCAGTACGTGCTGAGACCGGTTGCGTTGGCCAGCAGGGCCGCCGCCGCGAACGTTTCGGAAAAGACCCAATAGTATTGATCGGTGTCGAGAATCGTGCCGTCGGGCGCAAATGTGTAGTCGATCGCCCCGGTCTCCGGCACGTACGCCCGCTCCATCGCGGCGTCGAACAGCATCGTGGCTTTCGGGACCAGCCAGTCGGACGGGCGGTGCCGGTTGAGGATCAGGAGCAGCTTCGACCACTCGGTGAAGTGGCCGGGAAGATAGCCGTAGGGCCGGAAGAGATGCTTCGGATCGTCCTTGTTGTAGGTCCAGTCGTGCGTCCAGTCGGTCTTGTAGTGCTCCCAGACCAGACCGTCGGCCTCAGCCGCCAGGTCCTGGCAAATGCGCCGCGCCAGCACCGCCGCGCGATCGAGATAGCGCGGCTCTCCGCTTGCCTCCCACGCCGACAGCATCGCCTCGCACATGTGCATGTTGGCGTTCTGGCCGCGATAGGCGTCGATCTTCGACCAGTCCCCCGCCGCGATCTCGTCCACGTAGAGCGACGCGTCCGGGTCCCAGAAGCGCGCCTCGAGCAGGTCCCAGATGTCGTCCATCAGGGCGACAGCACCGTCTGCGCCTGCCTTGCGGGCCCCGGCGGCGGCGAGGAGCACGAACGCATGTCCGTAGCAATGGTAGGTGCCGTCCACGACCTCCTGCCCGGAAAGCACCCAGGCGTAGCCGCCGTCGTCGCGCTTGTGATGCTCGCGCAGGAAGCGCACGCCGTGCGCGGCCGCCGCGCGATACGCGTCGTCACCCAGTACAAGATGGGCGAGCCCGTAGTTGTAGGTGAAGCGGCAGGTCCCGACGAGGTGCTTGGTCATCCGGTCGAAGACGGTTCCGTCGTCGAGCATCTGGTTGATGAAACCGCCGTACTCGTCGTCGATGCACCGGGGGTGATAAAAGCCGATGATGTCGGCGATGTGCCGCTTGAGATACGCGGCGCTTCGAAAATCCGATCGGTCCGACATACCGTCTACTCCGGAAGAACAACCCCGATTTTCGACAGAAGGCCGCCATCGACCTTGATGTCCGCGCCCGTCATGAAAGGACAGAGATCGCTGGCAAGGAATGCCGCGACCGCAGCGACTTCCTCGATGGTCCCGACGCGGCCGACGGGATGTCCCTTGCCCCAATCGCCGATGGTGGATTCGACAGTATTCTCGCCCTTCCAGATGTCGGCCGCCCACCGGAGCATCGGCGTGTCGATCGCCGCCGGGCAGATCGAATTGACGCGGACTCCGGCATTGGCGTGATCGAGAGCCATGGCGCGGGTCAGGGCAAGAATCGCGCCCTTCGACGCCGTGTAGGCCGCGACGTTGGACTGAGACGCGAATGCCTGCACCGAGGCGAGGTTGATGACGCCGCCGCCGCCGGCCTCCTCGATGTGGGGGATGGCATGGCGGGACGCCCAGTAGACTCCCTTGAGATTGACCGCCATCACCTCGTCCCAGGTCTCTTCGGGAGTGTCGGTGACGGTGCCGTACCGCTGGATGCCGGCGCAGTTCACCAGAACGTTCAGGCCGCCGAACCGGCTTACCGTCTGCGCGATGGCGTCCTTGACATTGTCGCCGCGCGAAACGTCGGCTTCGATGGCCAGCAGATCGTCGCCGGCGTCGAGCGCAGCCTCGGCCTGCGCAAGCGACTCCGGCTCGTTCGAGCAGATCGCAACCCTCGCGTTGCAGGCGAGGAACGCCCGGGCGATCCCGAAGCCCATACCCTTCGACCCGCCGGTGACGAAGGCGCTCTTTCCGGAAAGATCGATCTGCGCAGGATTCGCCATCACACCGCCTCGCCTGTTGCCGCGGCTTCCGAGGCTACCCACGCGCCGGCAGGTGAGCAAGGCGACCGAAATCCCCGCATGGTGCCCGTTCGCGGCTCTCCCACGTTCTAGGCCGGAGAGCGCCGCGCAGACCATGACCTCGGTGAGACATGCGGGTTAGAGTGCGCCTATGGTCCATTCGGTTGACGCAGCGGAAGCGGCGGAACAGGCACGTCCGGCGCCCGTGGCCGGCGGCGGCGCGTTCGAGATCGTCTCGGCGTTCGAGCCGGCGGGCGACCAGCCCGAGGCGATCGCGCAGCTGATCGCAGGGTTGCGCGAAGGCGAGCGCGACCAGGTGCTGCTGGGCGTCACCGGGTCGGGCAAGACCTTCACCATGACCCACGTGATCAAGGCGCTCGGCCGGCCCACGCTGATCCTCGCGCCCAACAAGACCCTCGCCGCCCAGCTCTACGGCGAGATGAAGGAGTTCCTGCCGAACAACTCCGTCGAGTATTTCGTCTCCTACTACGACTACTACCAGCCGGAGGCGTACGTCCCGCGCTCGGACACCTATATCGAGAAGGACGCCTCCATCAACGAGCACATCGACCGCATGCGCCACAGCGCCACGCGCGCGCTGCTGGAGCGCGAGGACGTGGTGATCGTGGCCTCGGTCTCGTGCATCTACGGCATCGGCGCGGTCGAGACCTATTCGTCGATGGCGGTCTCGCTGGCGCTGCAGGGGCGGGTCGACCAGCGCGCGCTGATCCGCAAGCTGATCGACCTGCAGTACCGCCGCACCAACCAGACGCTGGAGCGCGGCAGCTTCCGCGTACGCGGCGACGTGATCGAGCTTTTCCCGGCCCACTCCGAGGACCGCGCCTGGCGCATCTCGCTCTTCGGCGACGAGATCGAGGAGATCATCGAGTTCGACCCGCTGACCGGCACCAAGACCGACAAGCTCGTGCGCGTGCGCATCTACCCCAACAGCCACTACGTCACGCCGCGCCCCACCGTGCGACAGGCGATCAAGCAGGTCAGGGTCGAGCTCGCCCGCCGGCTGGAGGAGTTCAACGCGCAGGGCCAGCTGCTGGAGGCCCAGCGGCTGGAGCAGCGCACGCTCTTCGACCTGGAGATGATGGAGGCGACCGGTAGCTGCGCCGGCATCGAAAATTACTCGCGCTATCTGACCGGCCGCAATCCGGGCGAGCCGCCGCCGACGCTCTTCGAGTACTTGCCGGAGAACGCGCTGCTGATCGTGGACGAATCCCACGTCACGGTGCCGCAGCTCGGCGGCATGTTTCGCGGCGACTTCAAGCGCAAGTCGACTCTCGCCGAATTCGGCTTCCGCCTGCCGTCCTGCGTCGACAACCGGCCGCTCAAGTTCGAGGAGTGGGACGCCATGCGGCCGGAGACCATCTTCGTCTCCGCCACGCCCGGGCCGTGGGAGCTGGAGCGCACCGGCGGGGTCTTCGTCGAGCAGGTCATCCGCCCGACCGGGCTGATCGACCCGGTCTGCGTGGTCCGCCCGGTCGAGCAGCAGGTCGACGACCTGATCGCGGAGTGCAAGGACCGTGCCGCCAGGGGGCTCCGCGTGCTGGTCACGACGCTCACCAAGCGCATGGCGGAGGACCTGACCGAGTACCTCCACGAGGCCGGCGTGCGCGTGCGCTACCTGCACTCCGACATCGACACCATCGAGCGCATCGAGATCATCCGCGACCTGCGCCTCGGCGCCTTCGACGTGCTGGTCGGCATCAACCTCCTGCGCGAGGGGTTGGACATTCCGGAATGCGGGCTGGTGGCGATCCTGGACGCCGACAAGGAGGGATTCTTGCGCTCCCAGACCTCGCTGATCCAGACCATCGGCCGGGCCGCGCGCAACATCGACGGCCGCGTGGTTCTCTACGCCGACCATATGACCGACTCGCTCAGCAACGCGCTGGCAGAGACCGAGCGCCGGCGCACGCGCCAGCAGGCCTACAACGCCGCCAACGGCATCACGCCGGAAAGTGTGCGCAAGGCGATCAACGACATTCTGGAGAGTGTCTACGGCGGCGACCACGTCACCGTCGAGACCGGCGACGAGGCGACGCCTCACTTGATCGGGCACAACCTGGAGGCCCACCTCAAGGACCTGGAAGCACGCATGAAGGCGGCGGCGGGAGAGCTGGAGTTCGAGGAGGCAGCGCGGCTGCGGGACGAGATCCGCCGGCTCAACGACCAGGATTTGGGGCTCAAGGGCGCCCGGCGCGGCGGCGGCGAGGGAAGCCACGGGCGGAGCAGCAAGGGCGCGCCCGGCACCTCGGCCCGCAAGCGCGGCAAGAAGAAGTCGCCGCGCCGCCGCAGCGCGTTCGGCTGAGACGAGGCGCAACGCCCCGCCCATGGTCGCACTCTCGGTTCTCGATCTTTCGCCGATCCCCGAAGGCGCGGACGCGGCGCAGGCCTTCCGCAACACGGTGGCGCTCGCGCGCCACGTCGAGCGCTTGGGCTTCCGCCGCTATTGGCTGGCCGAGCACCACAACATGGCCGGCATCGGCAGCGCCGCGACGGCGGTGCTGATCGGCCACGTCGCAGGCGCCACGGAGTCCATGCGCGTCGGCGCCGGCGGCATCATGCTGCCCAACCACGCGCCGCTGGTGATCGCCGAGCAGTTCGGCACCCTGGAATCGCTCTATCCGGGGCGGATCGACCTCGGCCTCGGGCGCGCGCCGGGGACGGACCAGATGACGTCGCACGCGCTCAGGCGCACGCTCACCGGCGACGTCAACGACTTCCCGCGCGACGTGGTGGAGCTGCAGAGCTACTTCCAGCCCTCGCCGCCCGGCAGGAGGGTGCGGGCGGTGCCGGGCGCCGGCCTCGACGTGCCGATCTGGATCCTGGGCTCCAGCCTCTTCGGCGCGCAGCTGGCCGCAGCGCTGGGGCTCCCCTACGCCTTTGCTTCGCACTTCGCGCCCGCCGCGCTGATGCAGGCCATCCAGGTCTATCGCGAGCAGTTCCGCCCCTCGGAGCAGTGCGCAGAGCCCTACTTGATGGCGGGCTTCAACGTCTTCGCCGCCGATAGCGAGGACGAGGCGGCCTACGTGCGGAGCTCGGCGCAGCAATCGGTGCTGAACCTGCACCGCAATGCGCCCGGCCCGCTGCCCCGCCCGGTGCGCGGCTTCGAGGCCACCCTCGACCCGCAGGAACGGGCCATCCTCGCGCGCTGGTTCACCTGCGCGGCCTCGGGCACGCCGGAGACGGTGGAGCGGGGGCTTGCGGCCTTCGCCGAGCGGACCGGCGTCGACGAGATCATGGTGACCTCCAACATCCACGACCACGCCGCGAGGCTGCGCTCCTACGAAATCACGGCCGAGGTGGGCGCCCAGCTGGTGCACCGGACCGAGGCACAGGAGGCGGGCTGACCGGCCCGCCCGCCCCTTAGCAGGACGGCGCTATCAGGGGCCTGTCATTCGGATGCGGACCCGCCTTCGTCGCTCCTCAACGCCGGCACGGCATCGGATAGGTGATCGTACCCGGCGCGTACTCTCTGCTCTCGTCGAAGCACGTGACGCGGAGGGGACCGTCGGCCCATAGGCGGTGAGGATTCATCGCTTTGTTCCAATCCTCCAGGAAGTAAGCGTCGCCCCAGGCGGACGCTTTGTTCAATCGCCTCTCGCTCCCGAGCAGCAAACGCAGGTGTCGTACGCTCGCTGGGCAGCCGAACGCAGGGCGATTCTCGCCGAGGCGCCCAATGACCTCGCCTCGCGACACGGTCTGCTCCTCCTCGACGAGAACGTCGCCGACACGGCCGTAGAGCGCGATCAACGATTTGCCGAACTTGGTTTCGCCATGGTCGATCGCGACAGTCGGCCCCTTGCACTTCTCGGCACGAATCTCGACCACCCGGCCATCGGCGATGGCGATGACGCGTTGACCGGCAGGACCCGAGATGTCGATGCCCTGATTCCTGCCGGAGCGTCGCTCCCCATCCAGGTCAAGACGGCTATGAAAGTCCGATATGATCCGGTTGCCGGAAGCGATCTCGGGCGCATAGCTCAAGTCCCACTTGGGGCCGGTATCGATCGGCGCGCACGCGGCCAACGCCACTGCCGCGCAAACCGCCGCCGCGAACGGCAGCCGACAGATCAGAAGCGACACTTGTATATTCATCTCCCGACCTCCGAGCTTGCACCAGCGTAACGCGCGAGAATTTGTAGCATACACGCGGCGTGAATCCCCGCGGTCTGCTATCACCCGTCTAAACAGGCGACCGCGCCGCCCCGGCTCACCACTCAGAGGCGCGGACGGCACTGCTTGTACAAGAAGATGGTAGACCGGCAGTTGATACCGCCGCTGCGGCAAAGCTACGAGGACTGCGCCCCCAAGGCGGCGCGGCGGGCGCGGTTCTCCTCGGCTGCGGCGGCGAGCTCTCCCTCGCTCGCATTGGCCCAGTAGCAGGCGCTGATCCGGCCGTCGCCCCGGCTCTCCAGGCCCGGCTCATCCGTCGTGCAGCGCTCGAACGCGAGCGGGCAGCGCGAGTTGAAGCTGCATCCCGGCGGAATGCCGATCGGGCTCGGCGGCTCGCCTTCCAGCAGGTTCTCCTCGGCGTCGTAGCGGCGCTCCTCGATGGTGGGCACCGCGCTGAGCAGCGCCTTGGTGTAGGGGTGGCCGGGGTCGAAGAAGACCGTGTGATTGTCGGCGAGCTCCACGATCTTGCCGAGATACATCACCGCGATCCGGGTGCAGGCGCGGCGCACCATGGCGAGATCGTGGGAGATGAAGATGTAGGTGAAGCCGTGCTCGGCCTGGAGCTTGTCGAAGATCTCCAGCAGCCGCGATTGCTCCACCTGATCGAGGGCCGACAGCGTCTCGTCCAGGATCAGGAGGCGGGGCTCCAGCACCAGCGCGCGGGCGAGGTTAATGCGCTGGCGCTGGCCGGCGCTGAGCCCGATCTGCAGGTGGTCGTAGATGTCGGCGGGCAGGCCGACCTCGTTCATCACCTCGAGCACGCGGTTCCGCATCGCGCGGCGCCCCATGCCGCCGTGGATCAGCAGCGGCTCCAGGATTGTGCGGCCCACCGGCATGTGCGGCGGCATGGCGTTGTAGGGGTCCTGAAGCAGGAGCTGGAAGCGGTGCCTGAGCCCGAGCAGCCGGCGCCGGTTCATCTTGGCGACGCTGTCGCCCTCGAAGGAGATCGAGCCCTTGTCCGGCGCCTCGATCCAGCTCAGCAGGCGCGAGAGCGTGGACTTGCCGCAGCCCGATTCGCCGACGATGCCGAAGTTCTCGCCCGCCTTCACGTCGAAGGTGACGCCGCGCACAGCCTCCACGTCGTTGTGGCCGAAGAAGCGGGTCGGATCGTTGACGCGGTAGGTCTTGTAGACGTCGTCCACCTCCAGCAGCGCGGCCTCGCCCTCGGTCTTGGGCTGGGCGCGCTCCTCCACCGCCCAGATGCGCGGGATACGCTCCAGCAGCCGCTTGGAGTAGTCGTGCTCGGGTGCGGCAACGATGGCCTCCGGCGTCGAGCGCTCGATGATGCGCCCTTCCTGCAGGACGATGATGTCGTCCGCAATCTCGCGCACGATGGCGAGCGACGACGAGATGAAGATGATCGCCGTGTCCAGCTGGTCGCGCAGGTCGTGCATCAGGCGGATGATCTGCGCGGCGACGGTGACGTCGAGCTGCTGGGTGACGTTGTCGGCGATGAGGAAGGTGGGGTTGCTGACCAGGGCATCGACGATCAGCGCGCGCTGCATCATGCCGCCGGAATACTGGAAGGGGAACTCGTCGAAGCGGCGCTCGGGGCGCGGCATGCGGACCGCGCTCAGCACCTCCAGCGCGCGCTCGCGCGCCTCGCCCTTGGACATATCGGGCTGGACCGCGCGCAGCTTCTCCACGATCTGATGGCCGACCGGGATGGTCGGGTCCAGCGCGCTGCCGGGGTCCGAGCCGATATAGCCGATCTCACTGCCGCGCAGCGCCTGCATCTCGGCCGCTGGGATGGTGAGCAGGTCCCGCCCGTGATAGCCGACGCTGCCGGCGGTGATCTCGAGCGGCTCCGAGATCGCATTGCAGAGCACGCGGCTGAGCACGGTCTTGCCCGAGCCGCTTTCGCCGATGATGCCGAGCACCTGGCGCTCGCGCAGCTGGAAGCTCACGTCGCGCAGGATCGGCTCGCTCGCGCCGCGGCGGATGAGGTCGACCGAGATGCCCTGCACGTCGAGGAGCGGCGGCGCAGCCATGGGCTAGACGATTCCCTTGAAGAGCTTGTTGCGGGCGCGCTCCAGCGAGGCGCCCATCAGGTTGATGCTGATGAGCGTGAGGATGAGGAAGACCCCGGGCATCGTCGGGATCCACCAGCTGTTGACCAAATACTTGTAGCCGTCGGCGATGATGTTGCCGAAGGTCGGCGTGGGCGGCTGGATGCCGATGCCGAGGAAGCCGAACAGCGCCTCGAAGATCATCATGCGCGCGATGTCGAGCACCGCGACGAAGGCGATGGGCGGCAGGATGTTGGGCGAGATCATCAGCGCGGCGATCCTGAGGTCGCTCGCGCCCAGAATCTTCGCCCCCCTTACATATTCGCGCTCGCGCTCGGCGAGCGCGATGCTTCGAACCACGCGGGCGTAGATCGGCCACCCCGCCAGCACCAGCACGGCGGTCACCGTGAATGGGTTGGGCCGGCTCACGCTCAGGATCGTGATGGCCAGCACGATCACCGGGATCGAGAGCTGGGCGTCGGTGATGCGCATCAGGACGATGTCGACCCAGCGGCCCCAGTAGCCGGAAATCACGCCGAGCGCGCAGCCGACGACGAACATGATCGCAACTGCTGCTGCGGCGATTCCGAGCCCGTTGCGGAGCCCCACCAGCGAGCGCACGAAGAGGTCGCGGCCGAGCTGGTCCGTGCCGGCAATATGGGCCCACGTGCCGCCCTCCAGGAAGATCGGCGGCAGGAACCGCTCGCGCACGCTGATCTTCATGGGATCGTAGGGCGAGAGCTCCGGCCAGATGATCGCGGCGCCAACGAGCAAGGTGAAGACGCCGAGCCCGATCTTGAAGCTCGTCATCTCCCAGGCGAGGCGGAACATCCGCCGGGTGACGGATTCGCCCCGCCCCCGCGCTGCGCTGCTCGTTCCGGTCTCGGCAGCCATCAGAACTTGAGCCTGCGGTCGATGAAGGTCGATGCGAGGTCGACCATGATGTTCGCGAGCACGAGGATGCTCGCCGCCAGGATGGCGACACCCTGAATCACCGGGAAGTCACGCTGCAGCACGGCCTGCACGGTGGACCGCCCGACACCGGGATAGTCGAACACGAACTCCGTGACGAAGACGCCGCCGAGCAGCAGGCCGCCGATCTGCACGCCGAAGAGGTTGAGCATGGGGATCGACGAGTTGCGCAGCACATGGCGCACGATGATCTGCCGCCAGGGCAGCCCGCGCACGATGCCGCCGGAGACGTAGCCCGCCTGCAGCGCCTGTGCGATCGACATCGAGAGCCCGCGGATGATGATCGGCGCGAGCTCCACCGCCAGCACGATGGCGGGCAGGATGACGTAGGCGAAGCCCTTGTAGCCGATGGAGGGCAGCAGGCCGGCGCGCGCCGTGATCAGCAGGATCAGCACCAGCGCCAGCCAGAAGTTGGGCAGGGATATGAAGACCGAGCCGATGAAGAAGGCTAATCGGTCCTGCCACTTCTCCTGATTGAGGCCGGCCGCAATTCCAAGCGGCACCGCCATCACCAGGGTGAACAGCAGGCCGAGCCCCGCCAGCATCAGCGTGTAGGGCAGACCGTCCCCTATGACCTTGAGCACACCGGCGCGGGTCATCTTGGCCTCGCGCTGCTCGGTGGCGGTGTCCTGCCCCTTGCCGCCGACGACGTTCTGCGCCGTGAGCGCGATGCCGGTTTCGCCGATGAAATAGGATTGGCCGAAGTCGCCCTGCACCGCCTTGGCGATGTAGCGGACGAACTGCTCGGGGATGGAATCGCGCAGCCCCAGCTCCTGCGCGCGGGCCTCGACCACCGCCTGGGTGGTGGCGGGCCCCAGCATGATGCGCACCGGATCGCCCGGAATGACCCGCAGCAGGGTGAAGATCAGGAACGTCACCAGCAGCACGATGACCACGCCCTGGGCAAGGCGGCGGATCAGGAACGTGAGGACGAATGCCATGCGCGGTCCGTGCTACGCGGTAGGGTGAAGTGAGGCGGGGGCCCCGCCTGCCGGAGCCCCCGAGAATGATCGGTCAGGACTTGAGCGTCGCCTTGACCTTGTCGACCGGCCCGTTCGGAAGGAAGTAAATCCCCTCGATGGCCGGATGGTGGGCGTGGATCAGCACCGAGGTGAAGAGCCCGAAGCTCGGCAGATGGTCGGCCAGCGCCGGCATCAGCTCGTTCTGGATCGACGCGCGCCGCGCGTCCACGTCGGTGATCGTCTGCTGCTTCTCGATCGCCGCATCCACGGTGTCGCTGCCGCAGTTGGTCAGGATCAGGCCGTCCGAATGCCACATGGGCCTGAGCACCAGGTTGGGCTCCGGCGAGCCGGTCATCCAGCCGGTATCGGCAAGCTGCGGCGCGGTCTCGTCGCGGACGAACACGCGCTCGATCCAGGACGCGACCTCCATCACCGTGAACTCTACCGGGAAGCCCTGCTCCTGCAGGAGCGCGGTGATGACCTCGCCGTACTCCTTGGTCTTCGGATAGAAGCCCTGGGAGGTCAGGTACTCGATCGGCGGCAGGCCGTCGCCGCCGGGATAGCCGGCCTCGGCCAGCAGCTCCTGACAGCGCTCGGGGTTGTATTCCGGCGAGTTCGGGATTGTGTCGGTGTAGCCGAACTTCGCCGAGGAAAGCTGCCCCACCGTCGGATGCCCGGCCGGCCCCATCAGCTCGAGGATGAGGTCGCGGTCGATGGCATGCGCCGCCGCGTGCCGCAGCCTAACGTCGTCGAAGGGCGGCTCGTAGCAGCGGAAGTGGAGATATTTGTTCTCGGTCGAGACCGTGCGGGATGTCGTGACGTTCTCCTCCAGCAGGGTCTCGTATTGCTCGGGCTCGACGCGCTCGATGATGTCGAGCTCGCCGCTGATCAGGCTCACCAGACGGGTACTGGCATCGGGCACGAACTGGTAGACGACTTCCTCGATCTCGGGCGTGCCGAGAATGTAATCGGGGTTGGCGTGGAGGATCGTCGTCGGCCCGTCACGGCTGATGAACTTGTAGGAGCCAGAGCCGTTGGGGAACTCGTCGATGGCCTTGGTATCGATGTCGTCCTTCGACAGGATCGGCAGGAAGCCCGCGAGGAACCAGAACAGCGAGCCCGGATAGGAGCCGCCCTCGCCGCGCACCCGGCAGGTGTAGTCGTCGACCACCTGCACCTCGGCCTGGCCCGGATACCACGTGCCCGACGGCCGCTCGGGATTGGACGCGTACTCGAAGGTCGCCTTCACGTCGTGCGCTGTGAAGGGCGCGCCGTTGTGGAACTTGATGTCCTTGCGCAGCGTGTATTCGAGCCAGCCGTCCTCGACCACGTTCTGGCTGGTCGCCATCTCGTAGACGATCTCGTCCGGCTGGGCCTGCGACATCGGCGTGCGGATGAGCTGGCCGAACACGTCATAGTCGAAATAGATCTGTGCCAGGATGGTGTGGCTGCTCGGGTCCCAGCTCGACGTGAAGGGCTCGGTCTGCCCCCACACGACGCTCTTCTTCCCCTGGCCCAGCGCCTTCTTGAAGAAAGGCGCCTGTCCGCCGAACGCGGCGATCGTGCCGGCTGCGGCGGTGCCTTTCAGGAAATTGCGCCGTGTCGTCTTGGTCATCGGTATCTCCCCTCTGCGTCGTGCGCGTTCTTGTCGATAAGGGATGCTAATACAGGCGTGGCGGGAGTGTACAGCCCGACAATCGCCGTCGGTTGCCGGGCGCTTCCCGCCGGCGATAGGATGCCCGGAAAGCAAGTGGGGGGAGCGGCATGGCGGTAGCTGAGGCACATGCGGAGGCAGCGGTGACGAGGGACGAGCTCGCGGCCCGGCTTGCCGCACATCCGCGCATCCGGCTCGCGCATCTGCCGACACCGCTCGATCCCTGTCCCCGGCTCGCCGAGGCAATCGGCGTGCGTGCCCTCTACATCAAGCGGGACGATCTCACCGGCCTGGCCTTCGGCGGCAACAAGACGCGCCATCTGGAGTTCACGTTCGCCGAGATCCTGAAGGCGGGCGCCGACACCGTGGTCGCGGGCGCTTACACGCAGTCCAATTGGTGCCGGCAGATCACGGCGGCGGCGTGCAAGCACGGCCTTGGCGTCTCACTGGTGCTGATCCACGGCGTCAAGGGGCCGAGGGTGCAGGGCAACCTGCTGCTCGACCGCCTGATGGGCGCGGACGTGACCGTGGTCGACATCGACAGCATGGAGCAGATTCAGCCGCTGCTGGACGAGAAGGCCCGCGCGCTGGAGGCGGCCGGCCGGAAGCCCTTCGTGATCGCGCCCTTCGCCCTCGACCAGCAGGTGCTCGCGGCGCTCGGCTACGTCGGCACGGCGATCGAGCTCGATGCGCAGTTCGACGATGCCGGGATCGACCCCACACAGGTCTTCATCTGCGGCGCCAACAACACACCGGCGGGCCTCGTCACGGGCCTGCGCGCGCTGGGCCGCCAGGCGCGCGTCGCGGCGATCAGCCCGATCCGCTGGGAAGAGCCGCGGGAAGTCGACATCGCGCGGGTCGCCACGGCGACGGCGCGGGCGCTCGACCTCAACCTCGCGATCGACCCCGCCGACTTCGTCACCGACGAGGACCATGTCGGCGAGGACTACGGCGTACTCTCGCCGGAGGCGCGGGCTGCCATCGGGCTCGTGGCCGAGACCGAGGGCATCCTTCTCGACCCCGTCTATTCCGGCAAGGCCATGGCCGGGCTCATCGATCACGTGAAGCGCGGCGCGGTCGGCGCGGACGAGACGGTGGTGTTCGTCCACACCGGCGGCATGCCGGCGCTCTTCGCCTACGCCGAGGACCTGATCGATGACGGCTGAGGCAAGGCCGCTGCGACACGCGCCCCCGCTTGCCGACGACGAGGCGCTGCAGCGGCGTATCGCAGAGCTGGAGCAGGCGCTTGCCGAGGCCCGGCGCGACCGCGACGCAGGCCGCACGTCGCGGGGCCGGTTCCGCTCCCTCTTCGAGATGAGCCGGGACGGGATCGTGTTCGTCGATCTCGAGGGCCACATCGAGGAGATGAACCAGGCCTATCTGGACCTCGTCGGCTACGACCGGGACGAGATCAGCACGCACACCTACCAGGACCTCACGCCCGAGAAGTGGCGCGCAGGAGAGGCGGAGATCATCGAGACCCAGGTGATGCGGCGCGGCTTCTCGGACGAGTACGAGAAGGAATACGTGCGCAAGGACGGCTCGATTGCGCCGATCAGCCTACGCACCATCCTGGTGCGGGACCTGGACGGCCGGCCGGTCCGCTTCATGGGTATCGTCCGCGACATCACGGAGCTGAAGGAGAAGGAGGAGGCGCTCAGGGCGTCCGAAAAGCGCTACCGCAGCCTCTTCGACCTGAGCCACGACGGCGTGGTCTTCGTCGGCCTCGACGGCCCCATCGAAGAGGCGAACGACGCCTACCTCGACATGCTGGGCTATGACCTCGACGAGATCATCGGCGTGACCTATCAGCAGCTCACACCGACCCGTTGGGCTGCGATGGAGGCCGAGATCGTCGAGCAGCAACTCATGTCGCGCGGCTATACCGACGAATACGAGAAGGAGTACATCCGCAAGAACGGGTCGGTCTTCCCCATCGCCGTCCGCTCCATCCTCGTGCGTGACGAGGCGGGCACGCCGGTGCGAATCATGGGGATCGTGCGCGACATCACCGAGCAGAAGCAGGCCAAGGAGGCGCTGGAGCGCCATGCGCGCGACCTCGCCCGCTCCAACGAGGAGCTCGAGCAGTTCGCCTACGTCGCTTCCCACGATCTGCAGGAGCCGCTGCGCAAGATCAGGGCCTTCGGCGCCCTGCTCGCGGAGGAGAAGCAGGAGAGCGTGGACGAGGAAGGGCGCCAGTACATCGACTTCATGACCGATGCGGCGGCCCGGATGCAGACTCTGGTGAGCGACATTCTGGCTCTCTCCCGGGTCACCACAGCGGCGCAGCCCTTCGAGGACTTGCCTCTGAGCGACGTGTTCGACACCGTGCTCTCTGACCTCTCCGTGGCTCTGGACGAGGCCGAGGGCCACGTAGAGGTCGCCGAGGTGCCGACGATCGAGGCGGACCGCACCCAGATGGATCAACTCTTCCGCAACCTCATCGGCAACGCGATCAAGTTCCGCAGGCCGGGCGTCGCTGCGCGCGTCACGGTCCGCATGGCAGCCGAGGCGGAGCCGCTCCCCGCGATCCCGGGGCCCGCGTACACCATCGTCGTGTCGGACAACGGCATCGGCTTCGAGCCGTCGCAGGGCAGCAAGCTGTTCCAGCCGTTCAAGCGGCTGCACGCGCGCCACCAGTACGAGGGCGCCGGCATCGGGCTTGCGATCTGCGAGAAAATCGTGCTGCGCCATCACGGCCGGATCACCGCGACCGGCACACCGGGCGAGGGCGCCACCTTCACGGTGACGCTGCCCCGCCGGCAGCCCCGATGAGACGCCGATGAGCGCCGCGGGCACCAAGCCGGTCCTGATCCTGATGGCGGACGACGATCCCGAGGATTGTCTGCTCACCAAGAAGACATTGCAGAAGGCCCGGCTCGGCAACGAGCTGCGCTTCGTGCAGGACGGCCGGGAGCTGCTGGACTACCTCGGGCGGAGCGGCAAGTTCTCCGACCCCGGCTCCTCGCCCCGCCCGGACCTGATCCTCCTCGACCTCAACATGCCCAACATGGCCGGGCTCGACTCGCTCTGGGAGATCAACCTCAAGCCGGCGCTGAGAAAGATACCGATCGTCATCCTCACGGCCTCCGAGGCCAGCCTGGATATCTCGGACAGCTACAATCTCGGCGCCTACGCCTATCTCGTGAAGCCCGTGACCTTCGCCAAGCTGCACGAGGCGGTGCTGCGGCTGAAGAGCTGCAGCTACGAGTTGGCGGTGCCTGCGGGACCGGGCGACGCGGTGCGGCCTGCGGTCATCGTCATGGCGGACGACGACCCGGAGCATTGCCTGCAGGCGACCAAGACGCTGCAGGCTGCGGGCCTCGGCAACGCGCTCACCTACGTGACCCACGGCGCCGCGCTGCTGAACCATCTGCACGGGCGGCACGCCCACGGCGACGGCACGCCTGCACCGCGGCCGGATCTCGTCATTCTGGACCCCGGCCTGCAACAGACGGAAGGGCGCCATGCGCTCGCCGAGATCGCCGCCACGCCGGCGCTCCATGACCTGCCTGTGATCCTGCTGGGCGGGTCCAAGCACGACCGCGCCGACCTGCCCTGGGCGGGGGCGGTGGAGCCGGTCTTCATCGACCAGCCGATCGATTTCATCGCGTTCGCAGGCGCCGTCGCGGCCTTTCCGTCGCTCGCGCTGCGACTCGTGACCAAAGCCAAGGGGCCGGCCCGCGCGGCCGGCGCCGCCTAGACGCCGGGAGGGGGAGGATGGCGAGAGCCGAGACAAGCGAGCGCACCGTCCTCCTCATGGCAGACGACGACCCCGCCGACTGCCTTCTTACCGAGAAGGCGCTGCGCCGGGCGGACATAACCTGCCCGCTCTACGTCGTCCACGACGGCGCCGAGCTGCTCGACTATCTCAAGCGCCGCGGCGACTACGCCGACCCGGAGGCGGCGCCCCGGCCGAGCCTGATCCTGCTCGACCTCAACATGCCCAAGGTCAGCGGCACCGAGGTGCTGGAGCAGCTACGCGACGAGCCGGAGCTTAGCCGCATCCCCGTGGTGGTGCTCACGACCTCCGACGAGGAGCGGGACATCGCGGCGAGCTACGCGCTCGGCGCCAACGCCTACATGGTCAAGCCGTCGGCCTTCGACGAGATGATCTCGGTGGCCGAGGTCGTGAAGGCCCACTGGCTGGAGACGGTGCGCCTGCCGCCTTGAGCGGCCCCGTCACGATCCGCCGCGTGCGGCTACTACGTCGGCCTTCCCGCCTTCGTGGACTAAATGTGTCGGGTGCACCCACCAGCCGGGGCGATCGCGGGCGATGGCGCCTGCCGCGTCCGCTGCCGCCGCCTCATCCGCGAACAGGCCGAAGCAGGTGCCGCCCGAACCCGTCATGCGCGCGAGCAGGCAGCCGGGCGCCGCCGCGAGGCGGGCGAGCACCCGGTCGATTTCGGGAACCTGGGCGCGGGCCGGCGGCTCGAGATCGTTGCGCCGGGTGCGCAACAGAGTGGCGAGCGCCGTAGCGTCCGCGGGGGTCTCGCAGAAGCGATCCGCAGCCGAGAACGGCCCGCGCCGTGCCGCGAAGACGGGCCCGGTGGCAACCGGCACGCCGGGATTGACCAGCAGCACGCCGCAGGGCGGCAGCGGCGGTGGTGCGCTCAACGCCTCGCCGATGCCGGCCACGTAGGCATCGCGAGAGTCGAGGCAGACCGGCACGTCGGCGCCGAGACCCAGCGCGATCTCTTGAATGTCGCCCGCGTGCTCGGGGCCGAGCCGCCATAGCCGGGCGAGGCCGCGCAGCACCGCCGCCGCATCGGCCGAGCCGCCGCCGAGGCCGGCCGCGACGGGGATGCGCTTGTGCAGCGCGATGCGCACGTCGGCGGGCCGGCCCAGCCTCTCCGCCAGCGCCACCGCCGCCCGTGCAGCCAGATTGTCGCCGGCCTCCAGGTCGCGGGCGAACGGGCCGCTTACGGTCAGCGCGAGGGTGCCGGCCGGCGCGATCTCCAGCGTATCGGCGAGCGCGGTGAAGGAGACGAGGCTGTCCAGCTCGTGATAGCCGTCGGCCCGCCGGCCGGTGACGTGGAGATAGAGGTTGAGCTTGGCCGGCGCCTCGACCCGGATCACCGCCGGTCCCTTACTGCGATGCTTCGGCCTCCAAGCCTGCGGAGAGACCGTCCGCGATCTTGCGCCGAACCTGGGCGGCCAGATCGTCCTCCGGATCGAGGGTGAGCACGCGCTGCCACTGGAACCGCGCCTCGTGCAGCCGGCCCACCTGCCAGTAGGCATCGCCCAGGTGGTCGTTGATGATGGGATCGCCCGCCACCAGCTCGACCGCCCGCTCCAGCTGGTGCACGGCCTCCTCGAAGTCGCCCAGCCTGTAGGCCACCCATCCGAGGCTGTCGACTATGTAGCCGTCGTCGGGCCGGAGCTCGACGGCCTTCTCGATCATGGTCTTGGCCTCGTCGAGATTGCGCCCCTGCTCCACCCAGGTATAGCCGAGATAGTTGAGCACCAGCGGCTGATCCGGCTCCAGCTCCAGCGCGTGTTTGAAGTCGGCCTCGGCCTTGGGCCACTCGCCCAGGCGCTCGAACGCGATGCCGCGCACGTAGAACAAGCGCCAGTGGCGAAACTCGACCGTCTCGATCCGCTCCACCGCGATGTCGTAGGCGGCGGCGGCCTCCGCGTATTGCTCGTCCCTCCTGAATACGTCGCCGAGGGTGGTGATGGCGTCCGTGCGCTCGGGCCGCTCGTCCGTCATGCGTCTGAGCACGGCGACCGCTTCGTCCAGCCGGTCGAGGTCCGCGAGATCGCTTGCGGCGCGGAGCTGCGCCGCCCAGGCGAAGTCCGACTCGGCCGGGATCGAGCGGTAGGCGTCGACTGCGGCCTCCAGCCGCGCCGCATCTTCGAGGATTTCGCCAATCAGGAAACGGGCCGAGTCCAGATCGTCCCGGAGAAAGAGCGCGAGGCGCGCGTAAATCAGCGCGGCTTCGCCGTTGTCCCGCTGCGGTACCGAGGCGGCCACGCCGACCAGAGCCTCCGCCAGCCCCTCGCGCGCATCGGAGACGATGGGCGGCACGGTCTCGCCGGCATCGACCGCCGCCAGCACGCGTTCGACCCAGATGATGTCGGGATTCTGCTCGCGGTACTCTTCGTAGATCGCGCGGGCCTCGGCGATGCGCCCGTCCCGCACCAGGAGGCTGCCGAGCGCGGCCACAGGGCGATGCGAGCCGTTGGAGGTCGCGACGGCTTCCCGCAGGAGGGCCTCGGCATCCGCGACGCGCCCGGCGAGATCGTGTATCAGGCTGGCGTGGAGGCGGAAGAAGGGCCGGTAGACATCGCGGTCTCCGAGCGGCGCCAGAGCCGCCAGCGCCTCCGCGTCCGAGCCGGCTGCAGTGTGCAACCACGCCTCGGTGAGCGGCAGCAGGAGTGCATAGACGCTCTCTCGCTCGATCGTGTCGATGCGCTCAAGCGCCTCCTCGTAGTCGCCGTTGTGCGCGTCCCTCAGCCCGAGAACGAACTGCGCGAGCCGCCCGCTCGCTCCGACATCGAGGAGGCGCTCGGCCAGGGCGGCTGCATCGTCGATCCGGCCGTCGGCGACCTGTAGCGACACGGCCCGGCGCAGGAGAGAGGGATTGTCCGGATCCGAAGCGAGCACGCGCTCCAGGTATCGGGCCGCCGCCGCGTAGTCGCCCCGGCCATGGGCGTAGCGGCCGACGAGATAGTTGCCGAGCTGCGAGACCTCCGCCCGGTGGGCGCTCGCCGCAGGCTCCGGCGGCATGGGGGGATCGTGCTCGTCGGCCGCAATCTGGCCTGCGATGCCCGCCCCGGCGATCACACCGGCGGCCAAGGCACCGCTCAACCAGAGGATCGCGCGTCGCCGCCCGCTGCGCGGGTGCTGCCGACGTGGGGCGTCGCCCGCCCCCGACTTACATGTTGGCATAGTTGGGGCCGCCCCCGCCTTCCGGCACCACCCACTCGATGTTCTGCGTGGGGTCCTTGATGTCGCAGGTCTTGCAGTGCACGCAGTTCTGCGCGTTGATCTGCAGGCGTTCGCCTTCGGCGTCCGTCACGATCTCGTAGACGCCGGCCGGGCAGTAGCGCTGCTCCGGCGCGTCGTAGAGCGCGAGATTCACCCTTATCGGCACGCCGTCGTCCTTGAGCGTGAGATGCGCGGGCTGGTCCTCCTCGTGATTGGTGTTCGAGAGGTAGACCGAGCTCGGCTTGTCGAAGGAGACGACGCCGTCCGGCTTCGGGTAGGCGATCTTCCGCGCCTCCGCGGCCTTCTTGAGGCTCGCGTGGTCTTGGCCGTGGCGCAGCGTCCAGGGCAGCACGCCGCCGGTCCAGAGCTCGATGAAGCTGATGACGGTGCCGGCGACGAGCCCCCAGCGGAAGGCCGGGCGGCAGTTCCTGACTTGGCGGAGCTCCTTCATCACCCAGGAGCGGCTGAGCGCCGCCGGGTAGGCGTCGAGCACCTTGGTGCCGTCGTCGGCCTCGCCCAGCGCGGCGAACACGGCTTCCGCCGCGAGCGCGCCGCTCTTCATCGCGTTGTGACTGCCCTTGATCTTGGGCACGTTGAGGAAGCCTGCGGCACAGCCGATCAACGCGCCTCCGGGGAAGACGGTCTCGGGTATCGACTGGTATCCGCCCTCGTTGATCGCGCGGGCGCCGTAGGCCAGCCGCTGCCCCCCTTCGAGCACGGGGCGGATCAGCGGATGGGTCTTGAAGCGCTGGAATTCGTCGAAGGGCGAGAGGTGCGGGTTCTCGTAGTCGAGCGCGACGACGAAGCCGATCGAGACCAGGTTCTCGTCGAAGTGATAGAGGAAGGAGCCGCCGTAGGTGCGGCTGTCCAAGGGCCAGCCGAAGGTGTGCTGGATCAGGCCCGGCCGGTGCTTGCCGGGCTCGATCTCCCAGACCTCCTTGAGGCCGATGCCGTAGGTCTGCGGGTCCGAACTTGCGCGCAGATCGAACCGCTCGGCCAGCTGCTTGGTGAGCGAGCCGCGCGCACCTTCGGCGAACAGCGTGTACTTCGCGTGCAGCTCGACGCCGGGCTCGTAGCTCGCCTTCTGGCTGCCGTCCTTGGCGATGCCCATGTCGCCGGTGGCGACGCCCTTGACCCGGCCGTCCTCGTGATAGAGCACCTCGGCGGCCGCGAAGCCGGGGTAGACCTCGACGCCGAGCTCCTCCGCCTGCTGGCCCAGCCACCGGCACAAGTTGCCGAGGCTGATGATGTAGTTGCCGTGGTTGCGCATTTGCGGGGGCAGGAACGCGTTCGGCATCCGGATGCCGCCCTTCCCGGTGAGCAGGCGGAACTCGTCGCTGCCGGCCCGCGTGTTGAGCGGCGCTCCCTTATCCTTCCAGTCCGGAATCAGCTCATCGAGCGCGCGCGGCTCGAAGACGGCACCGGAGAGGATGTGCGCGCCAACCTCGGAGCCCTTCTCGAGCACGGTCACGGCGATCTCGCGGCCGGCCTCCTCGGCGAGCTGGCGCAGGCGTATCGCGGCGGCGAGCCCGGCGGGACCCGCACCCACGATCACCACGTCGAACTCCATCGATTCCCGGCTCATGCGCCTTGCAGATTGTCGCGGAACAACCGGCCGCGCAAGCGCGCTCCCGCAGCAGCGGCGGCGAAAACCAAGTGAGCATGGCGTTTTCAGGTTGCGTCGGTATCCGGTGCGCGGCGCCCTGTGGCAGGATGCGATCCATGAAGTTGCCGGTCCTGGTTGCCCTGGCGGTCCTGATCGCTGTTTCCGGCGCGCGTGCCGAGGGCGTGGGCTTCCGCGACATCTATGTCGACGTCGACGGCGAGACGCTGGTCACCGCGCTCTGGTATCCGTCCGAGGCAGCAAGCGGGCGAACGGCCGTCGGCCCCTTCGCCATGGAGGCAAGCCGGGGAGCGGCGGTGGACGACGGGCGCTACGGTCTCGTCCTGCTATCGCACGGCACAGGGGGCGGGCGCCTGAACCACCGCGGCACCGCGATCCGCCTGGCGGAGGGCGGCTACATCGTGGCGGCGCCGGAGCACGCCGGCGACAGCTGGCGGGACAAGCGCTACAGCGGCACAGCGGCGAACTGGCTGCGGCGCCCGCGCCAGTTGAGCGCGGTGCTGGATCGGCTCCTCGACGACGCCGAGTTCGGTCCGCGTATCGACGCGGGACGCATCGGGGCCGTCGGGCACTCGGCCGGCGGCTACAGCGTGCTCGCGCTGATCGGCGGCCGGGCGGACATGGGCGTGCTCGTGCGCCACTGCACGCAGCGTCGCGAACAGGACCCCGGATTCTGCGGCTACGGCCGGCCGGACGGCCACGCAGCCGGCCCGATGCCGGACCTCTCGGACCCGCGGGTCGGTGCGGTCGCGGCCGTCGCGCCGGTCGGCGCGCTCTTCGGCGAAGGCGCCTTCACGGGCGTCGCGGTCCCTGCGCAAATCCATCTGCTCGCAGGCGATCGGGTCCTGCGCGAGCCTTGGCACGCGGAAAACATCGCAGCCCTGATGGGGGACAACGCGCGCCTGGTGGTCCACCCGAACGCCCACCACTTCGCGTTCATCACGCCGTTTCCGCCCGCGATGGCGAATGAAGTCGGCGCCGCGGGGCGCGATCCGGCAGGCTTCGACCGGCGCGCCTTCCTCGCCGAAATCGACGAGCAGATCCTGCGCTTCTTCGACGAGGCCCTGCCCGCGCCGTGATGGCGGCTCAGGCTTCGGCGGCGTAGCCGTAGTCGCGGCGCGCGGCCTCCGGCGTGACGTAGCCTTCCGCCAGGTCTTCCTGCACCGCCTCGGGCGCCCGCTCCTTGGGCTCGCCGTAGCCGCCCCCGCCGGGGACGATGAGGCGCACGCGGTCGCCGGGCCGCAGGCGGATGTTGGCGTACTTGGAGGACGACGCCTTGCCGTGGGTCTCGGTCACCGGGCGCCAGTCGTCCGCGCCCTCGGGCCGGACCAGGGTCGCGCCCACCGCGCCTTCTTTGCCGCCGAAGAGCCCCCAGGTCTTGATCCGATGCCGGTCGGTGCACTGGCTCGCGGTGATCTCGGCCGAGAGCGTGCGGAGCGTCTTGCGGTAGCCGAGCCCGCCGCGGTGCCTGCCCGGACCCCCGGAATCCGGTGTCATCGCAAAATCCTCGACCTGGAAGGGGAAGCGGGTCTCGAACACCTCGACCGGGTTGAAGCGGCAGTTGCCGTTGATGGCGATCACGCAGTCGTTGCCGTCGGCGTAGTCGCGCCCGCCCCAGCCGCCGGAGATCAGATCGTAACAGGCGAAGTACTCGTCGTAGTCGGGGTGGTGGCCGCCGAAGACGAAGTTGCCGCCGGTGCCGCTCTCCGCCGCCATGGCGCGCTCGGGCACGCCCTGGGCGAGCGCGCCGATCACGATCAACGCGAGCCTCGGGTGGGTCTCGGTGTTGCCCGCGACTTCCGGCGCCGGGTAGTCGACGTTGGCGACGGTGCCGGGCCGGGCCACGATCTTGATCGGCCGGAAGCACCCCGAGTTCTTGGGGATCGACGGGTCGGTCATGTGGAAGAGCGCGTTGTAGGTCGCCGACCAGGTGACGCCGAGGGTGGCGTTGATCGGCCCCTTGGCCTGGGCGTCGGTCGCCCAGAAGTCGGCGATCAGCTCGTCACCCTGAACGAAGACATCGACTCGCAACTGATAAGGTTTGTCCTCGATCCCGTCGTTCTCGACGGTGTCCTCGAAGTGGTAGCGGCCGTCGGGGAACTGCGCGATCTCGGCGCGCATGCGGCGCTCCGAATAGTCCATCAGGTCGCGGCAGGTCTCGGTCCAGAGCGCGCGGCCGTACTTCGCCACCATCTCCTTGAGGCGCGCCTCACCGACGTCCAGCGCTCCGATCATGGCGCGCAGGTCGCCGTAGTTGTAGCGAGGGGTGCGCACGTTCGCGAGCATGAGCTTCCACACGGAATCGACGTCCTTCCCGCGCTTCATGATCTTCACCGGCGGCACGCGCACGCCTTCGTGGAAAATCTCCGTCGCTTCGCCGGCGAAGCCGCCCGGCACCATGCCGCCGACCTCGGCGATATGGCCGATGGCGACCACGAACGCCAGCAACTTGCCGTCGGCAAAGACCGGCTTGAACAGCGTGTGCTCGGGCACGTGCAGGCCGCCCCGGTAAGGGTCGTTGTGGACGATGACGTCGCCTTCCTCGATCTGGTCGATCGGGATTTCCTCGGCGCAGGTCTTGATGAGCAGCGGCATCCCGCCGATCTGGGCCGGGCAGAATTCGGCGACCGAGACCATCTCACCGTCGGTGTCGGCGATGGCGCAGGTGAAGTCGAGCCCCTCGTTGAAGATCGTCGAGTAGGACGTCTTCATCAGGGTGATCCCCATTTCCCGGCAGATCGACACCATCGAGGAATCGATGATGTTCATCGTCACCATGTCCATGCTGCGCCCTCCCCGCGTTCGGCGGCCCGCGACCAGGACGGACATTACGGCCTTGCCGTCCGCTTGAGAAGGCGCGCGTTCGGCTGAAGGCGAGGGCTATACTCCCGCCATGGCGCGATTCGCCGCGGTCTTTCTCCTCGTTCTCACCGTGACGACGGCTGGCGCCGCGAGCGAGCCGGCGGTCCCGCTGCCGGCTGGCCTCGCGCTCGATGCGGAGGCACGGGTCGCGGAGGTGATCGACGGCGGCACGGTCCTGCTGGATGACGGGGAGACGGTGCGCCTCGCCGGCATCGAGGCGCTCGCGGAGGGCGCACGGCAGACGCTCGCACGCCTGGTGCAGGGCCGCCGGATCGGCCTGGCACGGGGCGCCGTCCCGCCGGACCGCTACGGCCGCCTGCGCGGCCATCTGGTGCGGAGCGACGACGGAACCTGGATCCAAGGCGCGCTGCTCGCGGCGGGCCTCGCCCGGGTCCACAGCCTGGTCGACGACCGTGCAGGGGTTGCCGAGATGCTCGTCATCGAACGGCGCTCGCGGGCCGCGCGTCTCGGCATCTGGTCGCAGCCCCGCTATCGCGTGCGGGCCGCGAGCGAGGCCGACGCTAGGCTCCGCAGCTTTCAACTGGTCGAGGGGCGGGTGAAGGCGGCGGCGGTGGTGCGGGGGCGCGGCTACCTCAACTTCGGCGACGACTGGCGCGAGGATTTTACCGTCTCCATCGGGCCGCGCGACCGCCGACGGTTCGAGACCGAGGGCATCGCCATCGAGGACTACGAGGGGCGCCTGGTGCGCGTGCGCGGTTGGGTCGACTCGTTCAACGGCCCCATGATCGAGGCCACTCATCCCGAGCAGATCGAGGTTCTCGAATGATGCGTCTCCGCCGCGCGGCGGCCGCGCCTGCGGCTCTGGCGCTGGGCCTCGCGCTGGCTGCAGCCGCGCCGATTCTGCTCAGCGGATGCAGCGTCAATCCGGCGACCGGCGACCAGCAGTTCACCGCCTTCCTCTCGCCCGAGGAGGAGCGAAGAGTCGGCGCCCAGGTGCATCCCAAGCTGGTGGCGGCGTTCGGCGGCCTCTACGACGACCCGGCGCTGCAGCGCTACGTCTCCAGCCTCGGCAGGCTGCTCCAGCAGACCTCGGAGCAGCCCGAGCCGCCCTTCACCTTCGTCGTCCTCGACAGCCCCGAGGTCAACGCCTTCGCTCTGCCGGGCGGCTACATTCACGTCACGCGCGGCCTGATGGCGCTCGCCAACGACGGGGCGGAGCTCGCAGGCGTGATCGCCCACGAGATCGCCCACGTGACCGCCCGCCACAGCGCCGAGCATTACAGCCACGGCCTCGTCGCCGGCCTCGGCGCGGCAATCGTCGGCGCGGTCATCGACAACCAGACCGTCTCCGATTTCGCAAACCTCACTGCCGGCGCCTACGTGCAGGGCTATTCGCGCTCCCAGGAGCTCGAGGCCGACACGCTGGGCGTGCGCTATCTGGGCCGCAGCGGCTTCGACGCGACGGCGATGTCGAGCTTTCTGGAGACCATGGGGGCCCAGGCCGCGCTTGCGCGCAAGATCGCCGGGGAGCGCGGCGATGGGGCGCAGGGGGGCCTCTTCGCAAGCCACCCCCGCACCGCCGACCGGGTGCGGGCAGCGGCCGGCGCCGCGCAAGCCAGGTTCGGCGGCGGGCGCGACCGCGACCTCTACCTCCGGCGGATCGACGGCATGATCTACGGCGATTCGCCCGAGGACGGGTTCGTGCGCGGCAGGGCATTCGCCCATCCGGTGCTGAGGATCGCGTTCACGGCCCCGCCCGGTTTCCACCTGCAGAACGCGCCGGAGGCGGTGGTGGGAACGCACCCGTCGGGCGCCACGATGCGCTTCGACGAGGCCACTCTGGCGAGCCCCTCGCTCAGCACCTGGCGCTATCTGCGGGGCGTCTGGGCGTCGAAGGTGCCGCTCACCAGAATCGAGAGAACGCAGGTTGACGGCCTCGACGCGGCGGCCGCCAGCACGCGGGTCCGCACCGCATCGGGCGTGCGCGACGTGCGCCTGGTCGCGATTCGCGCCGCGCCAACGCGGGTCTATCGCTTCTTCTTCGTGACCCCGCCGCAACGGACGAGAGAGTTCTCGGTTCCCTTCCGGCAGATGATCGCGAGCTTCAGGCGGCTCGGCTTGGGCCAGGTCGCGAACCTGCGCCCGCTCAGGCTGCGCGTCGTCGCGGTTGCGCCCGGCGATACCGTGGAATCGCTCGCGGCCCGCATGCCGTTCAACGAATTCCGCTCCGAGCGGTTCACGGTGCTGAACGGCTTGCGTCCGGGCGAGCGCCTGCAGCCCGGTCAACTGGTGAAGATCGTCACCGAGTAGCGCGTCCCTAGTGTCGTGTTTCAGAAGTTCGCATGATTTCAAGTTGGCCGTGCAGTCTTCCCGACCCTCCAATTCTTCTCGTCATGCCCGGACTCGATCCGGGCATCTCTCTCTGCCAGATGCGTTGAGTCCCGAGCCGACACGTGGATGGCCGGGTCAAGCCCGGCCATGACGTCGTGGGGATATGTCGTGGTTTCAGCCGAACTTCTCGATCAGGATACTAGCCGGGGCCTACTCCGCCGCCGCCTGCCAGCCGATCTCGGCGCGCAGCCGCGGCATGAGCTCGGTCGCGGTTAGCTCCATGTGGCGGCGCCACAGGTCCTTATGGACCCAGTCGTGGTGCGAGACGATCAGGGTCTCGAACGGGCCGGTCTGGTCCCGGAACTCCGCGATCTTCTTCGCCACCGTCTTGGGGCTGCCGGCGGTGACGATGGTGTCGATGCAGTACTCGGGCGTCACCTCCTCGTCCGGCATGTCGGGGTCCGACTTCAGCATGTGGACGAAGCCGCCGTGGCTGGTAACGCCGATGATGTACTCGAAGTACCAGCGGAAGGCGTTGTCCTCGCGCCGGAGGTATTGCCGCGCCTCCTCGTCGGTCTCGGTGATGAGCAGGGTGCGGCCCGCCTTCCACTTGGAGGGGTCCGGTGCGCGCCCGAGTTTATTGCGCTCATCGAGATAGTCGCGCCAATGGCCCTGGAGCACGTCGTCGGGGACGAAGTTGGCGGAGATGAACATCCAATCCCGTCGGGCGGCGAGGCGGATGCTGCCGGAACCGCGGCTCATCGCCGGGATCATCACCGGCGGATGAGGCTGCTGATAGGGCTTGCCCATGGCGCCGACGCCGATGTCGGGCAGCACGTTGTCCTTGATCTCGAAGTCCCAGTACTTGCCGTGGAACGCGTAAGGCGGGTCCGAGGCCCAGATGCCGTGGATCATGTCGATGGATTCCACCAGCATCTCCATGCGGTCGAGGTCGGTGATCTTGAACATCTCGAAGTCGGGCGGGGTGGCGCCGGGCCCGATCCCCATCAGGAAGCGGCCCTCGGAGATGTGATCGAACTGGGCGGCCTGGCCGGCCACGATCGCCGGGTGCTGGTAGGGCAGGCAGAGGACGCCGGAGCCGAACTTGATGCGCTCGGTCTGGGGCACCAGCGTCGCGAACAGCATCAACGGCGACTGGATCGGCTCGGAGGGAAGCGCGAAGTGTTCGCCCAGCCAGACCTCGTCGAAGCCCACCGCGTCGGCGCACTTGATGATCTCGTAGTCTTCCTTCAGCAGCGTGTGATAGCCCCGCCGAAAATCCTGGACCGGGTGCATGAACATGCCGAGCTTCATGGTGCGCCTCCCTGGCGGCGGTCTCTTCGCGTGGCGCTCATTATGGTGAGGCTGCCGGCTCGCGTCCAATGGGTGGGCGGTGGGTGAGCGCTACCGTCACCACAGTCGGTTGACGCCGTAGCGATCGAATGTCGCGTCGATCGAGACGACAGCCAGTTCGTGGCCCAACGCCTGGGCGATGAGTAGTCGATCGAACGGATCGCCATGCAAACCAGGCAAACGCCCAGACCGCTCGGCGTCGGCGACGCTGATGTCAAGCGCCTCGAAGCCTTCGCCGACGATACACCCTGCAACGTCCGTCGCAATGGCTTCGGCTTCGGGCAGTTTGCCGAGCCGGTACTTAGTGGCGATTTCCCATGCCGAGGCGGCGCTGACGACAATCTCGTTGGTCTCGTTGTCGATCACCCGGTACGCCGCCGCAGAGAGGCGTGTGCTGTCGGCGACCCACCAAAGAAACGCGTGGGTGTCCAGCAGCACTCGCACCGCTTATCCGCCTTCCCAGAGCTTGAGCTCCTCTTCCGGCAACGGGTCGAAGAAATCGTCGGGAATGACGACCTTGCCCTTAAGGCGGTCAGGTCGGCGCTTCTTTTGTGGCTTACAGGCGACAAGTCGGGCGATCGGCTCTCCGCGGCGGGCGATCACCACTTCCTCGCCGCTCTCCACGCGCGCGAGCAGGCGGGAGAGCTGGGTCTTGGCCTCATGGACATTCACGACAGTCATGACGCACCTACTCGAACTCGAAATCTAGCTAACAATATAGCTAAGTATCCAGGGCGCACAAGCCGAGATTGGGTGTCAGCCGTCGTCACCCGCGAGCTTGGGCAGGATATCCCTCTCGGCGCGCTCGACGTCCTCAGGGAAGTCGATTTCGATCCAGGGCAGGCCGGTCACGTCCTCCAAGCCGAAAGGCGGGTCGGCCGCCCGGAGGACGGCGGCGATGGCGTCCTCCATGGGGCGCTCGTTGCCGCCGTCTTCGATCATCCGCCCGGCGGTTTCGACAAGCGCGTTCGCCGTCCGCTCACCGAGGCGGAAGAAGCCGACCGATTCGCCGTAGGCTTCGAGCGCAGGATCGATGGTTTTGCCGAAGTCGGCGGGCACACCGTCAACGAGGCCGACCTTGACCGGCTCGTCGCCCGGCTCGTAAGCGCGGTCCACCAGCAGGCAGTCGGCGTGGCGGGTCTCGACCAGGGGCGCAAGCACGCGGCGGTCGTAGAGCACGTCGCCGTCCATTAGGAGGACCGGTCCGCCCGCCGTGAGCGCCTCGCGCACGCACCAGAGCGTAAGGATGCTGCCCTGCTCGTAGTCCGGGTTGTAGACGGTCGAGACATCGGATTGACCCAGCGCCTCCAGCGCGCGCTCGATCGCGAGCGCCTCGTGGCCGACAGCGATCACCACGTCGCGCACGCCGAGCGCGTCGAGGATGGCGAGATGACGCTCCAGCAGAGTCCGGCCGCCGAATTGCAGCAGAATCTTGGGCTTATCGTGGCCCAGGCGCCGGCCGACACCGGCGGCGAGCATGACGGCGCGCATGGTGGAATGTCCGGCGTTGTCACGGGCCCGTTTCGGGCTATATGACGCCCCATGGTCGAACGCAAGATCGGCGCAAGCGACGAGGGCAGCGGCGAGAGCGCTGAGCCCGCCAAGGCGAAGCCTCGCGTGGCCTGGGACCAGCGGCTCGCCCGCTGGCTGGTGCGGCCGCTGGTGCACACGCCGGTCACGCCGAACCACATCACCACGGTCAGGCTGCTTCTAGGGCTCGCGGCCTGCGGTCTCTTCGCGGTGGGAACGCGGCCGGAGATTCTCTACGCCGCCGGGCTCTTCATGATCTCGAACTTCGTCGATCACATGGATGGCGAGCTGGCGCGGCTCTCCGGCAAGTCGAGCCGCTTCGGCTATCATTACGACAACTACTCCGACGCGTTCATTCACGTGGCGCTCTTCTTCTGCATCGGCTACGGCCTGCAGGAGAGCTGGATCGGCAGCTGGGCGCCCTATCTGGGCCTGATCGCCGGGGTCTCGGTCTCGGCGCTCTTCCTCATGTTCTGGCGCATCGAGCAGCGCGCCGGCACGCGCCAGGCGCGCCAGCCGATGTTCAAGGGAATCCACCTGGAGGACGCGATGTACTTCATCGGTCCGATCACCTGGGGCGGCGGCCTGATCGTGCTGCTGCTCGCCGGCGTCGCATTGCCGCCGATCTACGTCGTCTGGCTCGCCTGGAAGGAGCGCAGGTATCTGTTCGGCAAGCCGCCGGAGGCCCCGTCATGACCACCCTGGTGACTGGCGCGACCGGCTTTCTCGGCTCCGCCGTCGCCCGAGCCCTGCTCGACGCCGGCCACGGGGTGCGCGTGCTGACGCGGCGGGGCGCAGATACGCGCAACATCGACGGGCTCGACGTGGAGCGGGCGATCGGCGACCTGAACGATCGGGCTTCGCTGGAGCAGGCGGCGCGGGGCTGCGACACGCTCTTCCACGTTGCGGCCGACTATCGGCTCTGGATTCCCGATCCGCCGGCGATCTACCGCACCAACGTGGAGGGCTCGCGCGACCTCCTGCGCGCAGCCGCAGGCGCCGGCGCCTCCCGCATCGTCTATACCTCGAGTGTCGCGACCTTAGGTCTCAACGCCGACCAATCGCCGGCCGACGAGGAGACGCCCGTGACCGAAGCCGCGATGATCGGCCACTACAAGCGCTCCAAGTATCTGGCGGAGGAGGCGGTGCGCGCGCTGGTCCGCGACGAGGGAGTGCCGGCGGTGATCGTCAATCCGTCTGCGCCCATCGGCCCCCGCGACATCAAGCCGACGCCCACCGGGCGGATCATCGTCGATTTCGCCACCGGCCGGATGCCGGCCTATGTCGATACCGGCCTCAACGTGGTCCACGTCGACGATTGCGCCGCCGGCCACCTGCAGGCGCTGGAGCGCGGCACCGTGGGGGAGCGCTACATCCTGGGCGGCGAGGACATGACGCTGCGCGAAATTCTCGAGTGCCTGGCGCGGCTCACGGGGCGCCCCGCGCCGCGCATCCGGCTCTCTCACCGGCTGCTCGGGCCGGTGGCCGCCGCCGGCGAAGCCTGGGCGCGCGTCGCAGGCGGGGAGCCCAGGCTCACCCGCGACAGCCTGCGCATGGCGCGCAAGATGATGTTCTTCTCGTCCGCCAAGGCCGAGCGGGAGCTCGGCTACACCGCGCGCCCCGCGGAAGAGGCGCTGGCCGACGCGCTCCGCTGGTTTCAGGCCAACGGTTACGTATGAATGCCGTTGGGAGTCGGTAAGTGACCGATATCCAACAGAAATGGTATTACCCGTGACGGTCTGAGCTGTCGATAATGTTCGGAACGTATGCAGTTTTTCAATTCGAGTCAGGCGTGATATGCTGCTCGCCATCGTAACCTCTAATGCTGAGTAGTGACATGGATCTCTGGCACGAGATTGTAGCGGTGGTAGCTGCAATCCTTGTCTCTGCGGGCGTTCTTTTGGGTGGTATACGTTGGGCAGTGTCTGGTGCACTCGCTCCACTTAGAGTCGATATGAGCGCTCTCCGCAACGAAATGAGTTCACTCCGTGACAAGGTTCACGAGGACCTTCGCGGAACAGGCGAACGACTCGCGCGTGTTGAGGCAACAATCACTGCCACGGAGCATCGACTCAACCGCATAGAACTACACGGGCCGATCCATGACTGAAATCGACGATACTTTGAATCGAATGAACGGCCAGATTGCTGCGGCTCACATGGTCGCAACATTAGCGATTTCGTTCGCCGCCGGCAATCAAACCGTAGCCCGTAATTTGGCTCAATCCATCGCTAATCTATCGAATAATCTGGACCCAAACAATAACGAAGATTTCAATCGGGGCTTTAAGGAGAGTATTTCAAAGATGGAAACTATCATAGCCAATAGCACGTTTGAGGGAGGAGCATTGCGCCTCGATATAGGATAGTGTAGCAAGTATGTTCATAGTTATTCCTACAAGTATCGACTTGACAAATCGGACGGATAAACTGCCTTTGTACTCCTTTAGGGTGAATTATCTTACTAGTTATTGCGGTTAAAGCATCTGCAGTAGCTCCTCCACCTTCAGCGTCGACAGGAACTGCGTCTAACAGTACTTGAATACTCCATGAGCCCCTGTGCTTGGTGTCCAACAATTGCGTCCTCTGGCTGTTCGCAGTCTCTTCATACCGATGAGCCTGACAACACATTTCATGCCCTTGCTAAAGAGAGCGAATTTGGTATTAGAAGCGAAAGTCGCGGGTGAACTTTGGGCTCCATCCCGACCATGTTATGATGCTCTGATCAGCCCAAATGTTCCCATTATATCAATCCCTTAGACCAGCCCTCCGGCGCAGGAAAGAGCGAGTAGGAAGAGGACATGGAATACGGCTTCAACGTACCCAACGGCGGGCCGCTGGCCGTGCCGGAGCACATCGGAACCATCGCCCGGCACGGCGAGAAGCAGGGCTACCGGATTCTCGCGATCCCGGACCACATCGTGGTGCCCAAGGGCATCGACTCGCCCTATCCCTATTCGCCGGACGGCACACTCAACTTCCCGACGCTGCTTGCCGGCGAGTGCCTGGAGCCGATCGCGCTCATGGCCTACCTCGCCGGCATCACGACCCAGATGCGGCTTCTCACCTCGGTAATGGTGGTGCCCTATCGCCAGCCGGTGCTGACGGCGAAGCTGCTCTCCACCATCGACCTGCTCTCCGGCGGGCGCGCGGTGGTTGGTGTGGGCGCGGGCTGGATGGCCGAGGAGTTTCCGCCCGTGGGCGCGCCGCCGTTCGAGGCCCGCGGCCGGGCGACCGACGAGTACCTCAGCATCTACAAGGAGCTCTGGACCGCCGACGCGCCCAGGTACCAGGGGGAGTTCACCTCGTTCGACGACATCATGTTCCACCCGAAGCCGGTGCAGAAGCCGCATCCGCCGATCTGGGTCGGCGGCGAGAGCAAGCCCGCCAAGCGCCGCACCGTGCGCTACGGCGACGCGTGGTACCCGATCGGCTGCAACCCGCGCTTCCCGATGGACACGCTCGGCCGCTTCGCCGCCGGCCTCGACGATGTGCGCGCCATGGCGGAGGCGGAGGGACGCGACCCCGCCGGCATCGACATCGCGTTCTGGGCCGTCTGGTACGGCGCCAGCGAGGAGCCGATCGTGACCGACACGGGCGAGCGGATGATGCTCTCGGGCTCGGCCGACGACATGGCTGGCGACATCCGGGCGATGCGCGAGCTCGGCGTGCGCCACCTGGTGCTGCAGATGCTGCGCCCCACCATCGAGGAGACGCTGGACGCCATCACCCAGTTCGCCGAAGAGGTGCGCCCCAAGGCCGACGGGTGAAGGCGTGCGTTACGCTGGGCCTCTTCGGGTACTGGCATGAAGAAAACCCACCTCCCCCTGTCCCCCTCCCCCACAGGCGGAGGGGGAACGCAGGCGGCTCCGCCAGTTCTCCCTCTCCTCCCCGCGGGGGAGGAGAGGGCCGGGGTGAGGAGGGGGCGCTTGACCTCGGCCGCGGGCGCCCTTAGCTAAGCAGCGGCACTGCATCGGTCGATTGCGATGGCCATACGCCCGATCATCACCGCGCCCGACAAGCGGCTGAAGGCGCGCTCCGAGCCCGTCGAGGTCGTCGACGACGAGGTGCGCGCTCTTCTCGACGACATGATGGACTCGATGCACGCTGCGGACGGCGTCGGGCTCGCCGCCATCCAGATCGGCGTGCCGAAGCGCTGCATCGTGGCCGACGTTCACCTGGCCGACGAGCCGCCCGCGCCGCTCAAGCTGGTCAATCCCGAGATCGTGTGGCGCTCGGACGAACGCGTGAGCCGCGAGGAGGGCTGCCTTTCCTTCCCCGACCACTATGCCGAGGTGGAGCGGCCCGCGTCGGTGACGGTGGCCTATCGGGACGAAACCGGCGCGGCGCAGGAGATTACGGCCGTCGGCACGCTCGCCGTCTGCCTGCAGCACGAGATCGACCACCTGGAGGGGGTGCTCTTCGTGGACTACCTGTCGCTGGTCAAGCGCAGCATCATCCTGCGCAAGCTGACCAAGGCGCGCCGCGCCGCCGCCGGGTAGCGCGACGGCGGTTCCGTTCGCGAGCCGGGCCTCGACAGCGCAGGAACCCATGCGACCGCTGAAGCTGGTGTTCATGGGAACGCCGGCCTTCGCCGTGTCCGCCCTGGATGCGCTCTGCGCGAGCGGCCATTCCGTCGCTGCCGTCTACACCCAGCCGCCGCGCGCCGCGGAGCGCGGCCAAAAGATACGGCCGACGCCGGTGGCCGTGCGCGCCGAGGCTGCCGGAATTCCAGTCAACACCCCCGCGAGCCTGAAGCCCCCAGACGCGCAGACGGCGTTCGCGGCGCTGGATGCGGACCTCGCGGTCACGGCGGCTTATGGCTTGATCCTGCCGCCGGCGGTGCTGGCGGCGCCCCGGCTCGGCTGTATCAATGCCCACGCCTCGCTGCTGCCGCGCTGGCGGGGTGCGGCGCCGATTCAGCGGGCGATCATGGCCGGCGACAGGGAGACCGGCGTCACCGTCATGCGCATGGACGAGGGGCTCGACACGGGCCCCATCCTGATGGCCGAGCGAGTGCCGATCGGGCCCGAGACCACGGGCGGCGCGCTGCACGACACGCTCGCCGCGCTTTCCGCCCGTCTCGTGGTGGAGGCGGTCGATGCGCTCGCCGCAGGCACGCTGGCCGAGACGCCGCAGCCGAGCGAAGGCGCTACTTACGCCCGGAAGATCGAGAAGCACGAGGCTGCCATCGACTGGCGCGCGCCCGCGGCGCAAATCGAGCGCACGGTGCGCGCGCTTGCGCCGAGACCCGGCGCCTGGTTCGATCACGATGGCGAGCGCATCAAGGTGCTGGCGGCCGAGACGGTGGCCGGAACCGCGGCTGCGCCGCCCGGAACGGTCATCGACGACGCGCTTGCTATTGCATGCGGAGACGGTTCCGCGCTGCGCCCGACCCGCCTTCAGCGCGCCGGCAAGGCGGCGATGGATAGGGACACCGTCCTGCGCGGCCGGCCGATCGCAGCCGGCACACGCCTGCCATGCCCCGCTACAAGCTGACCCTCGAATACGACGGCACCGGCTTCGTCGGCTGGCAGTACCAGGGCGACGGGCGCTCGGTGCAGGAGGCGCTGGAGCGCGCGGTCGAACGTTTCTGCGGCGAGCGGGTGCGCGTGCATGGCGCGGGCCGCACCGATTCCGGCGTTCACGCGCTCGGCCAGTGCTGCCACCTGGATCTCGCCCGGCAGGCGGAGCCGGCGGTGCTGCGCGAGGCGCTCAACGCGCACCTGCGGCCCGCACCGGCCGTCGTCCTCGACGCGGCCCTGGCCTCGCCCGGCTTCGATGCGCGCCGCGATGCCACGATGCGCGTCTATCTCTACCGCATCGTCAATCGCAAGACGCCGCTTGCGCTTGCGAAAGACCGCGCCTGGCATATCGCGCGCCCGCTCGATGCGGGCGCCATGGCCGAGGCCGCGCGCCTGCTGGAAGGCACCCACGACTTCACGACCTTTCGCGCCGCCAAGTGCCAGGCGGACTCCCCGGTCCGCACCCTGAACAGCCTCGCCGTCTCGCGAACCGGAGACGAGATCGCTATTCGCGCCTGGGCGCGCTCCTTCCTCCACCACCAAGTGCGCGCCATGGTGGGGACGCTGGTCGAGGCGGCCGACGGCCGGCGGACGCCGGCCGACGTGGGCAACGCGCTCGCGGCCCGCGACCGGCGCCGGAGCGGCCCGACGGCGCCGGCCTGCGGCCTCTATCTCGAAGCGGTGATCTATCCGCCGGCTTCATAGAGCGTTTCCGTTTTGCACGGAAACGCTCTCCCGTCTTTGTCGCTCACGGCAGCCGGCCTGCGGCCGGCGCCTCCGCGAGGGCGCCGCATTCGCGGCGGGCCGCGGTCGCGGCCTGTCGCACGTCCGTCAGTGACGGACGCGCTCCAGCCGGTACCGCGTGCTACTTCTTGACCCCGAGCACTTCCCGGGTACCAGCGATGCCGGTGCGATAGATGCCTTCGACGAACTCGATGCATTCCGCCTTGGTCTTGCCCCGCTTCGGCACGAAGCGGCTGGTCCATTCCACCTGGCTGCGCCGCGAGGTGATCGGCTTCACCTTGATGGTGGCAGTGTAGTCGCTGAACGGCACCATGTCGTCCGGATCGGCGGTGATCGTGTAGATCTGCGTGCGCGTCGCCGTGTCGTACTTGAGCAGCGTCTCGTCGAGATTGCCCTTCACGCCCTTGACCTTGAGCGTGCGCACATTGCCCTTCTTGTTGAGCGTGCTCCGCGTGATGGTGCCCGCCATGATGACGGTCAGATTGTTGAAGGCCCCGATCTCGCCGAAGACGCGGTCGGCCGATGCGCTGACCTCCTCGACGACCTTCGCTCGCGTGTAAGCCATACCCGATCCCTCCCGTTCTTACTTGAGACAACCCGCGATGGTGGACGGAAAGCGCGGCGAGTGCAACGAGGGATGGAGCAGCTACCCGCCGCCCCGCTGGAAGGAGATGTCGAGCCGGGCCAGATGCCCCTCGGGATCCTCGTAGCCGCTGTAGTGGAGGCGGACGGCGAGGACCGGCAGCGCGAGCAGGCCGATGCGGCGGCTGGGCTTGGGTAAGAGCGTGATCCTCAGAGTGCCGGCCCCCTCGCGGACCGTGATCGTATCGCCGTCCTCGGCAATATGCGCCCCAGGCAGTGCGCGTCGCAGCGTGCGCCCGAACTCGCGGCGCTCGATCGCCATCTCCTTCTCGACGGTCAGAGTCTTGGGCACGAACGCGGCCGTACGACGGGAACTGATGCCGGCCTCGGCGGCGGACTAGCGCACTATCCGACCAGACGGGATCGAATTCGATCGGTGCGCGGTGCCCCCTTGCGCGTGCAGTGCGGTCCGGAAAACCCCCACCTCACCCCGGCCCTCTCCGCCCCCGGGGGCGGAGAGGGAGAGTAGGCGGCGCCACCTACGTCCCCCCTCCGCCTTCGGGGGAGGGGGACAGGGGGAGGTGGGGAGCGTTCGGGCCAAGGTGATCCCGTGTGGTCGGATACTGCTCTAGCCGCCGGCCACGGGCGGCCAGATCGCCAGCGTGTCGTTCTCGCTCAGTGCGTGGGAGCCGCGCTCGCTCGGCTCCACGTAGATGCCGTTCACCAGCACGATGGAGCAGTACTGGCGCGGCAGGTTGAACCTGGCGAAGACGTCCTCGGGCGTGGTGCCGTCGTCCAGGTCGATTTCGACCTGGTTGTCCACGGCGCCGGCGGGGAGATAGTCGCTCAGCAGGGCATAGAGCTTGACGGTCACCTTCATGGCGAGTGCGCGGCGTCTCCGGGGTGGCGCCGTAATCGCGGCCGTCGTTGCTCAGGTCTGGCTGTGGGCGACGTAGGCCTCCATCACGCGGTGCGGGTTCTCCAGCAGCCTCTCCTTCCACTCGCCGAGCGCGGTCTCGTTCTGGATCAGGCCGCGGATCACGCCGACATGGTCGGTGAGCCCGATGCCGAGCGCGCCGACCAGATGGTCGCCGTCGAACTCCAGCCGGAGGTACTTGTATCCGTCCTCGTCGACGGCCGTACCGCTGTCGCCGCCGGCGACGCCCTCCCAGCTGCCGAACGAGCTTGAGACGAGCCCGACCGTGGCGAGCACGTTCATGTTGAGGCTGCCTTTGTATTGGGCGCGGCGGCCCAGCATGTTGAGCGCTGCGATGCGGCCGTGCTCGGTGGCGGTTGGCTGGATCGCGTGCACCGAGTATTCGCCGGTGGAGAAGTCGAGGCCTTGCGCCACGTCGCCGGCGGCGAACACGCCCTTGGCACTGGTCTCCAGGTGCTGATCGACCAGCACGCCGTGGTCGGTCTCGATCCCGCTCCCCTCCAGGAAGCCGATGTTGGGTGCAACGCCGACGGCGAGCACCACCAGGTGGGCGTCGATCCTCTCGCCATTGTCGAGCACCACCGCCTTGTCGCCGCCCGCACCGCTGGCGGATTCGATCCCGGCGACCCGCGTCGCAGTGAGCACGCGAATGTTCTTGGCTCCGCACCAGCGTTGCAGCATCCCGCCGGCAGTCTCGTCCATCATGCGCGAGACCATGCGGTCTTCCATCTCGACCACGGTGAGATTGCCGCAGCGCTTGGCCAGCGCCTCCAGGATGATGCAGCCGATGAAGCCAGCGCCGATCAGCACGACGTTGGCGTCTTCGTTAAGCAGCTTCGCGATCCCGCGGCAGTCTTCCAGGGTCCAGCAGTTGTGCACGCCGGGGAGGTCGAGGCCGGGCACCGGCGGGCTGAGCGGGGTCGCGCCGGTGGCGATGAGCAGGCGGTCGTAGGAGACACTCTCGCCGCCGCTGAGGGTGAGCGTTCCGTCCGCCGCCGCCACGGATTCCGCGCGTCCCTGCCGATACTGGATGCCGAGGCCCTCGTAGTGGCCTTCGGTCTTGCGGAGGTAGGTCCCGCTCTGCTCGATCATGCCCTCTAGCACGTAAGGGATCGCCATCCGCGAATAGGGCGGCTCCGGCTCGTCGCCGATGAGGACGATGTCGGCGGCCCGGTCTCCCTTGCGCAAGGTTTCGGCAGCGACCACGCCGGCCGGGCCGGCACCCACGATCACATGCTGCATGTTGGCTCCCGCTTGGCTGTTCGCGCCGTCCCCTGCGCCCGCGCCCGTGCGCGGCAGGGGAGGGCCCGTTTCGTCTCGTTCAGTGCCGCCACCCCCGATGCGAGCCGGGGGACCGGCGCACCCAGCGGCGCGCGCGGCCCCCCGTCGTCACGAGAATGACGAACGATACGGGCTAGAGCGCTAGAGCGCGAGGCGCTCCACCGTCTCGTTGCTGGGCACGCCCTCGTCGGTCCAGCCGCGCACCTCGTAGTACTCCGGCAGCATCTGGGCGAGGCCGTTGGTGAGGCCCTCGGCCGGGCCGGTCTTCGCCGCGTCCTTGAGCAGACGCTCGGGCAGGTTGTCGTCAGCGCCCGTGAAGCCCGCCGCGCAGTTGTACTGCCGCTCCAGGTTCCAGACCCGCTCGCCGACCTCCAGCAGCTTCTCCGCTGTCCAGTCCCCCTCGCAGGCCGCGTTGATCTGCGGCGCGATGTCGTCGAGCGACCAGGCGAAGGTGGTGAAGACGCAGAGGCCGGAGGAATCGACCGCGGAGGTCGCGTCCTGGAAGGCCTTGACCAAGCCGGCCTTGCCCTCGGTCACGTGCGGGTCGGTCTTCTCCGGCACGCCCAGGATCTCGGACGAGACGGTGTAGGCCCGCAGGTGGCAGGCGCCCCGGTTCGCGGTGGCGTAGGCGAGGCCCATGCCCTGGATGCCGCGCGAATCGTAGGCCGGGAACTCCTGACCCTTGACCGACATCGAGAGTTCCGGCCTGCCGTACTTCTCGCAGAGCCGCTTGGAGCCGAGGCCGATCTCGGCCCCGAAACCCTCGCCCTTGCCGGTGAGCTCGGCGAGATCGGTCAGCGCCTTGGCGGAGCCGAACTTGCACTCGATCCCGCCGGTCTGCTCGTCCCCGATGGCGCCTTCCTCGTAGAGCTCCATGGCGGCACCGACGGTGGCGCCGAAGGAGATCGGGTCGATCCCCTGCTCGTTGCAGATGAAGTTGGCGAAGGTGAGCGCGTCGAGATCGTCCACGCCCGTGGCCGCGCCGAGCGCCCAGGCCGCCTCGTACTCGAGGCCGCCGGAGGCGATCTGGTATTCCGGCCGCTCGGCCACCGTGTAGTGGCTGCGCTCGACCGTGGAGACCCGCCCGCAGGCGATGGTGCAGCCGAAGCAGGCGGCGTTGGTCACCAGGTTGGGCTTGCCGTCGGCGCGGGGCTCGGCCATCGCCTCGGCCGAGATGTTCTTCGCGCCGTCGAACTGCACGTCCCGGTGGTTGTGGGTGGGAAGTGCGCCGACCTCGTTGATGACGTTCATCAACACCTGGGTGCCATAGGCCGGCAGTCCCTGGCCGGTGACCGCGTTCTCGGCGAGGGTCTTCTTGCCCTCGGCGGTGGTCTGCATGAAAGAGCCGACATCGTCGACCGAAACGCCCAAGGTGCCGCGGATCGCGACCGCCTTGAGGTTCTTCGAGCCCATCACCGTGCCGACGCCGGAGCGCCCGGCGGCCCGGTGCATGTCGTTCACCACGCAGGCGAACTTCACGCCCTGCTCGCCGGCGACGCCGATGGAGGCGACGCGGATCAGCGGATCCTGGTGCTTGGCCTTGATCCCCTCCTCGGTGTCCCAGACCGACTTGCCCCAGAACTCGCCGGCATCGACCAGCTGGACGTTGTCGTTCTCGACCAGGAGGTAGACCGGGTTCGGCGCCCGGCCCTCGAAGATGATCATGTCGTAGCCGGCGTTCTTCATCTCGTTGCCGAAGAAGCCGCCGGAGTTCGAGCACGCGATGGCGCCGGTGAGCGCGCCCTTGGTCACGACCGAGTAGCGGCCTGCCGTCGACGCGCAGGTGCCGGTCAACGGGCCGGTGGTCATGATCATCTTGTTATCGGGCGAGAGCGGATCGACCCTGGGGTCGGTCTCCTCGACCAGATACTTGGTGGCGAGCCCCCGCTGACCCAGGTATTTTTGGGCCCAATCCATGTTCAACGGCTCGTTCTTGCAGGTGCCCTCGGTGAGGTTCACCCGCAGCACGTTCCTTGCCCATGCCATGACGAGTCCTCCCTAGGCCTCGGCCTGCGCGCCGGCGTCGGTCTTGGCCGCCCACTGACGCATCCGATCCAGGCCGGTCCAGTTCGCGTCCACGTAGGTGATCGCGGCGGTCGGGCACGCCTTGGCGCACTCGGGATCGCCGCCGCAGAGATCGCACTTGATCACCTTGCCGGTGGACGCGTTGTAGTTCACGGTCCCGAAGGGGCAGGCGATGGTACAGACCTTGCAGCCCACACAGAGCGCATCGGAGACGATCTTGGCGCCGGTCTCGGCGTCGAGCGTGATCGCATCGACCGGGCAGGCCTGCATGCACCACGCCTCGTCGCACTGAGTGCAGGTGTAGGGGACCATCCGCCCCTGGTCGTGGAAGTTGAACACCTTGATGCGAGACTTGGCGGGGTTGAACACCCCCTCATTCACGTGAGAGCAGGCCAGCTCGCATTGCAGGCATCCGGTACACTTGTCCGGGTCGATATGAAGCGATTTCTGCACGTTCGTTACCCCCTTCGCGCCTCTCAGGCGCTCACCAGCACTCTACACCACAAGACGCCCGCCTTGCACCGGGCGAAGTGCGCCTTGGTATGACAGGCGGTCATACGACTCATTCTCGAACCGCCTAGCCTGCCATCGCCTCGGCGCCCGCGGCGATGGCCTTCACGATATTGTGGTAGCCGGTACAGCGGCAGAAGTTGCCCTCCAGGTAGGCGCGAATCTCCGCCTCGCTCGGCGTCCCGTTGCGCTTCACCAGGTCGAGCGCGCACATCACCATGCCGGGCGTACAGAAGCCGCACTGCAGCGCATGGTGCTCCTTGAACGCCGCCTGCATGGGGTGGAGCGTATCGCCGTTTGCCACGCCCTCGATGGTGAGCACGTCCGCGCCGTCCGCCTGGACCGCGAGCACGGTGCAGGCCTTCACGCACGTGCCGTCCACGTGCACGTTGCAGGCGCCGCACTGGCTCGTGTCGCAGCCCACATGGGTGCCGGTGAGTCCGAGGTCGTAGCGCAGGAACTCGACGAGCAACGTGCGGGTCGACACCTCGCGCGCGACCTCCTCGCCGTTGACGGACATCTTGACCTGCGCCTGCGGCACGCTGCCTCCCCCCTGACCGGCCGGTCGATTCCGCCAGGAAGAATAACCGCGACCGCTATGGCGGACAAAGCGTTTGTACCGCGCCATCGCGTGACCTGTCCGAGCGCGGACGGACTACCGGGGCTGGTGCCCCAGTATCTGCGGGCAGCGTTCAGGCGGCGACGAATCTGCGGACTGCGACCTCTTCCCGGGTTTGCTGGGCATGCCAGAGATCGTATTGCATCTGTTGCTGCAGCCAGCTCTCCGGGCTACCGCCGAAGGCTTGGGACAGTCGGATTGCCATCTCGGGAGAGATTCCGATGCGACCGTTGAGCAGCATCGACAGCGTATTGCGCGACACCGCGAGTCCCTTGGCTGCTTCGGTCACTGTCAGTCCGAGGGGTTCGAGGCACTGGCGCCTGATGAACGCACCGGGATGAGGCGGGTTGTGAACGAGCATCGCTGGACCCCGCTAGTGGTAGTCGAGATAGTCGACATCGACGGCGTGGCCGTCCTGGAAGCGAAAGATCACACGCCAGTTGGCGCGCACCGTGACAGACCAGAAGCCGGCATAGTCTCCCTTCAGCCGGTGAAGCCTGAAGCCAGGCAAATCCATATCCTCCGGCGCGGTGGAAGCGTTGAGGCGCACCAGGATGTCCCGTACGGTCTCCCGATGCTCGGCGTGGATGCGTTGCTCCTCTCCGCGTTCTGCGAAGCGCCGAAGCGCGCGGCTTCTGAAGTTTCGTATCATGGAGCGCCGTAATATGCACTATGACGGTTGTCAACGCGCGCAGGCCCGGTTGTAGCGTCGGCTCCACCCCCTCGGTATAGGATGCCGGACGCACGGCAAATGAGGAGCGGGGCTCGACCATGAACATCGCGGCGCTGTTGGCGAAGACGGCCCGGGCCCTGCCCGAGCGGCCGGCGGTCTCGCTTGGCGACGAGGTCACCGCTCACTACGGCACGCTCCACGGGCGGGCCGGGGCGATCGCGGGCGCGCTCAAGGCGGCGCACGGGCTTAGGGCCGGCGAGCGGGTGGCGATCGTCATGGCGAACCGGCCGGACTACCTGGAGGCGCTGTTCGGCATCTGGTACGCGGGCCTGGTCGCGGTCCCGGTCAACGCCAAGCTGCACCCGCGCGAGGTCGCCTACATCCTGGGCAATTCGGGGACCCGGCTCTGCATCACCGACGAGGGCCACGCCGAAGGCATCGAGAGCGTGCGCGACGCGGTGCCGGGCCTCGCCGCGCCGCTGGTCGCGGGCTCCGACGACTGGCGCGCCATGCTGAGGCACGAGGCCGAAGGCCCTGCTGCGGCCCGGCCCGGCGACCCCGCCTGGCTCTTCTACACCAGCGGCACCACGGGCCGGCCCAAGGGCGCCACCATCACCCACCGCAACCTGCTGCTGATGACGCTGAGCTACTTCGCCGATCTCAACCCGATCGCGCCTGACGACTGCGTGCTGCACGCGGCGCCGCTCTCCCACGGCTCGGGCCTCTACGCGCTGCCCTTCGTCGCCAAGGGCGCGAACAACGTGATCCCCGAGAGCGGCGGCTTCGAGCCGGCGGAGGTGCTGAGCCTGATCGAGCGCCACCCCGGCCTCAGCATGTTCGCGGCGCCCACCATGGTGGTGCGGCTGCTGGACAGCCCGGCGCTCGCCGACGCCGACACCGCCAACCTCGACCTCATCGTCTATGGCGGCGGCCCGATGTACGTGGCCGACGTGGAGCGCGCGCTCGCAGCCTTCGGCCCCAAGCTCGCCCAGATCTACGGCCAGGGCGAGAGCCCGATGACCATCACCGTGCTGTCCCGCGCCTGCCACGCCGCGAGCGACCACCCGCGCTACCGCGAGCGCCTGGGCTCGGCCGGGATCGCGCGCACCGATGTCGAGGTGCGGGTCGTCGACGAGGACGACCGCCCGCTGCCGGCGGGAGAGAGCGGCGAGATCGTCGTGCGCGGCGACGTGGTGATGCCGGGCTACTGGGAGAACCCGGAGGCCACGGCCAGCGCGCTCAAGGGCGGCTGGCTGCACACCGGCGATGTCGGCCGCTTCGACGAGGACGGCTTCCTCACCCTGCTCGACCGCGCCAAGGACATGATCATCTCCGGCGGGACCAACATCTACCCGCGCGAGATCGAGGAGGTGCTGCTGCGCGACGAGGCGGTGCGCGAGGCGGCGGTGATCGGGCGCGCGCACCCCGAATGGGGGGAGGAGGTGGTCGCCTTCGTCGTGCCCCACGACGGCGAGAACGTCACCGAGGACCGCCTCGACCGGCTCTGCCTGGAGAGCATCGCCCGCTTCAAGCGCCCGCGCGCCTACCGCATCGTGGACGGCCTGCCCAAGAACAATTACGGCAAGGTGCTGAAGCGCACCCTGCGCGAAGAGCTGGAGGCGGAGGGTTAGCTCCCGTTACTCGCCGCTGGAGCGGCGGCCGAGGCTCACTTGTACTCGACCAGGACCTCCCTGTACGGCGTCGTGCCGACGTTCTTGGCCTTGTGCCGGGCCGGGACGCGCATCCCCTTGCCCGGCTCCGACAGGACCTCGATCTCGTCGCCGTCCACCAGCAGCGAGAAGACCCCGCCGGTCGGGACTTCGATCGTGCCCACGTCGTTGCCGTGCTCGTCGGTCACCTGCAGGGGCGCGCCCGAAATCGCGTACCACATGTAGCTGCGCTCGTGCGTGTGCATGGGCGTCTCCTCGCCCGGCCCGAGCTCGAAGTTCCAGACGGCGACCTTGTCGTTCTCAAAGACCTTCTCGGTTCCCACACCGGCCATTTCGCATCCTCCTGTTCCGAACCTGGTTGCATTGGAGTATGGACGATTCTGCGGGTCAAGCGGAGGCCGGCCCGCAGCAATGCGTTGGCTGCACCTGCGCGCCCGCCCGCCTCCCCGCACCATGGTGCGGTGCACGGCGCGCGGAAGCTGCGCCAAGTTCCCGCCATGCGGAGCGAGAGCCTACCGGTCGCCGCCGACTGCCCGCGCGGGCGCACGGGACTCCTGCGTCCGCGCGCAGTCCTTGCGGTCGAGCAGAAGCCTTGCCAGCGGGCGTGCACGACATCCCACTTATTCCACCTAATCCCGCCTTGTCCCGGCGAATCCCACTTGTCCCACCTGATCCCGCTCAATCCCGGCGAATCCCGCTTGTCCCGCCTGATCCCGCTCAATCCCGGCAAATCCCACTTGTCCCGCCTGATCCCGCTCAATCCCGGCGAATCCCACTTGTCCCGCCTGATCCCGCTCAATCCCGGCGAATCCCACTTGTCCCACCTGATCGCGCTTTGTCCCGGCGAATCCCACTTGTCCCACCTGATCCCGCTTTGTCCCGGCGAATCCCACTTGTCCCACTTAATCCCGCTTTGTCCCGGCGAATCCCGCTTGTCCCACCTGATCCCACTTGATCCCGGCAAATCCCACTCATCCCACTTGATCCCACTTAATCCCGGCGAATCCCGCTTGTCCCTCTTGATCCCGCCAAGAATTGTCGTTGTCAGTCGAAGACCGACACGCCCTACCCCGGTGCGTAGGGGTTCTTGCCCGCGCGCAGCAGCAGGCGGATGGGGACGCCCGCGAGGCCGAATTCGGCGCCGATCCCGTTTACGAGATAGCGGCGGTAGCTCTCCGGCAAGGCCTGCGGCTTACTGGCGAAGAGCGCGAAGGTCGGCGGCCTGGCCTTGACCTGGGTGATGTAGCGGAGCTTTAGCCGCCGGCCGGCCGCGAGCGGCGGCGGATGGTGGGCGACCGCGCCTTCCAGCCAGCGGTTGAGCTGGGCGGTCGGCACGCGGCGGTTCCAGGTGTCGAAGGCTGCGAGCACGGCCGGCATGATCGCCTCGGTCCCCGCGCCGGTGAGGCCCGAGCAGGTCACCACCGGAACCCCCTTCACCTGGGCGAGCGCGGCTTCCAGCCGGTCCTGAATCGCAGCGCGGGCGGCGGCGCGGTTGCGCACCAGGTCCCACTTGTTGTGGAGGATGACGAGGGCCCGGCCTTCGTCCGCCACGCGGGCGGCGATGGCCATGTCCTGACGGCCGGCGGGCTCGGACGCGTCCAGCACGACCAGCACCACCGCCGCTTGGCCGAGCGCGCGCTCGGCGTCGCGCGAGGAGAGCTTGTCGAGCGCCGCCACGGTCTTGGCGCGGCGGCGCAGGCCGGCGGTATCTACAAGCTCGACCGCGCGGCCTTCGTAGGACCAGCGCACCGCGATGGAATCCCGCGTGAGCCCCGGCTCCGCTCCGGTGATGACCCGCGCCTCGCCCACCAGCCGGTTGAGCAGCGTCGACTTGCCGACGTTGGGCCGGCCCACGATGGCGAGACGCAGCACGTCGTCTGCGCGGGATGCGTCGTCTGGCGCCTCGGAATCGAAGGGGCTGAGCGCGTCGTAGAGGTCCGCGAGCCCCTCGCCGTGCTCCGCCGAGATCGAGATCGGCTCTCCCAGCCCGAGCGCATGGCTCTCGGCGATGCCGCTCCCGGCCGCGCCGCCCTCGCACTTGTTGACCGCGAGGACGATCGGCACCTGCAGCCGCCGGAGCTGATTGGCGAAGAACTCGTCGGCCGGCGTCACGCCCGCGCGGCCGTCGATCAGGAGGAGCGCCGCGTCGGCGTCGGCGAGCGCGCGCTCCGTCTGCGCCATCATGCGGCCGGCCAGCGTTTCCGGCGAGGCCTCTTCGAGCCCTGCGGTGTCGATGGCGCGGAAGCGCAGGGGGCCGATCCGCGCCCAGCCCTCTCGCCGGTCCCGGGTCACGCCCGGTGTAGGCGCGACGAGGGCCGCGCGCCTGCCCACCAGCCGGTTGAAGAGCGTCGACTTGCCGACGTTGGGGCGGCCCACGATGGCGACGGTGAAGGCCACCGGAGACCTCAGCGGAACGCGATCAGATCCGCGTCGTCGGTCACGATGAAGAGCGTCCGATCGGCGACCACGGGCGGCTGGCGCACGGCGCCCCCGACGTTGCGTCCGCCCAGAACGCGGCCGTCGTAGGGCGAGATCGCAAGCACCCTGCCGTCCGAGCCCGCCACGATCAGGCGATCGCCGACGAGCACCGGGCCGGTCCAGTAGATCGCATCCTCCCGCTCCTCCGGGTCCTCGTAGCGCGGCAGCGGCCGCACCCAGAGGATGGCGCCGCTTTGGCGCGCGAGGCAGAGGACCTCGCCGTCAGCGGTCAGCACGTAAATGAAGTCGCCGGCGACCCACGGCGTGTCGAGGCCGGCGATGTCTCGCTCCCAGAAGCGCCGCCCGCTTCGCTCGTCGATAGCGACCATGCGCCCGCCGTGGCCGATCGCGAACACCACGCCCCGGTCGATCACGGGATTGCCGTCGATGTCGTTGAAGGTAGCGATGGCGCCGATGCGCACGCCCTGGACCGCGAGGATGTCGGCCCAGATGGTGCGCCCGTTCTCGACCCGGAGCGCCGTGAGTTCGCCGGACGAGAAGGGTGCGACGACAACGCCGCCCTCCGCCGCCGGGCTGGCGCCGCGGAGAAATCCGGCGCTCTCCACGATCGCCGCGTGGCTCCATTGCAAGGTGCCGCTCAGGCCATCCAGGGCCCAGAGCCGGTTGTCGTGGCTTACGACGAAGACGCTGCCGCCGTAGACCACGGGCGCCGCGCGCACCGGCACGCCGATCGAGTTCCGCCACTGCAGGGCGCCGGTCTCCGCGTCAAGCGCGAGCACGTGGCCGAGGCCTGTCGTCGCGAACAGCCAGCCACCGGACACCGCCAGCCCGCCGCCGAACCCGCCCTCGTCATCCTCGTCCGGCAGCATGTCGGCGGTCCACAGCCTGGCTCCCGTGTCGGCATCGAACGACGAGATCAGGCTCCGCGTATCCATGGCGAAGACCCGCCCGCCGGCGATCACCGGCGTCGAGAGAGCGGGCCCGTCGTCGTCGGTGCCGCTGCCGATCCTGGCCCTCCAGCGCACGGTGAGGGTGTCCGCCGCAGCCAGGTGGTGCATGGCGTGGTGCGGGTAGCCGCCCGACTGGGGCCAGTTCTCGTTCACATAGGGCGGCGGCAGGCGCACAGTGAGCCCCTCGGCGCCGGGGTCGGGCTCCAGCTGCCGCTCGAGGGAGATCACCGAGAGGCGCTCGCCGGGAACCGGCGGAGGCTCGCCTTCGCCCATCAAATCCGAGACGGTGTCGCAGCCGGCGAGCCCGAGCAGGAGGCCGAGGCCGAGCAGGGCACCTCGCGCTGCTCCCGCGGGTCTGGCGCACCTCATTCCGTCGTGCTCCCGCCGGCCGCATCGGCGTCGTCCCAGTCCGCCGACTGGGTGTCGCCCGCGAGCGCCGCCTCCAGGTCTCCGCCGAGGCTCATCAAGAGCTCCGCCGCCCGTTGGCGCTGGCCGAGGGGCGCCCCCGGGTCGCTCACGAGCCCGGCGAAGAGCCCTCGCGCCGCCTCCTCGTTGCCGGCGCGCATCTCGGCGACGGCGGAAAGCTCCGTCGCCAGCGGCCGCCAGGGCGATTGGCCCGTGAGCAGGGGTGCCAGCCGCTGATTGACCTCCGCGGCGGATGCGCGGTCCACCAGCCGTTGCGCGGCAAGCAGGGCGCCGAGGTCGCGGTAGAGCGGGTCGAGCCGGGAATCCGCAGCCATCTGGTCGTAGACGAAGATGGCGCCGCTGATGTCCCCGCGTCCGGCGCGCGCGTCGGCTTCCGCAAGCCGGGCGAGCGCCGCGTAGCCGGTCTCGGAATCGGCGGCAAGAGCAGCCAGCAAATCCGCGGCCTCGCCGCTGCGCCCGGCCTCGATGCCGGCGACGGCGACCGCGAACTGCCGCCCTTCGGCCTCGCGGGCGCTCTCCTGGGCGTCGGCGAGCATCACGTAGGCGACCGCGCCGCCGAGCGCCGCCACGCCCACGCCGAGCAGCCAGTAGCGCCACCGCCGCCACAGCTTGAGATAGCGTTCGTGCCGAAGGTCCTCGTCGACCTCTCGGAAGATATCCGCCACGCGCGTGCCTCCGTCAACGCTGCCGCTCTGCCGTCCCGCGAGACGCGGGAGCCCGGCTCAGGCGGCCTCGCGCCACTTGATCGAGCAGCCCATGGACGGCAGCTGCTCTTCGGGCCCGCGCCCGGTCTCGGCGACTTGTATCATGGCTTCGAGGAGCTCGCGGCGCGCGTCGGGCACCGGGTCCATCCGGGACGCATCGAGCCGGCCCCGGTATTGCAGGCCGAGGTTGCTGTCGAAGCCGAAGAAGTCCGGCGTGCACGCCGCGTCGTAGGCACGCGCGATCTCCTGGGTCCGGTCGATCAGGTAGGGGAAGCCGAACCCGTGCTGGGTGCCGAACAGCTGCATGTTCTCGAACGAATCCGCGGGATAGGCCTCGGTGTCGTTCGGCATGATGGCGACCGCGCCGATGCCCCGGCTCTTGAGCTCGTCCACGTCCCGCACGATCCGGTCGACGATGGCCTTCACGAACGGGCAATGGTTGCACAGGAACATCACGAGCGTGCCGCGCTCGCCGGCGCAGTCCGCGAGCGTATAGGTCTTGCCGTCGGTGCCCTCAAGCTGGAAGTCGATCGCCTTCCAGCCGAAATCGCAGACGGGCGTGGTCATCGCCGCCATGGGCGCAGTCTCCTTGCTTCCGGCTCCGCCGCGTGGGCGCAAACCGCGAACAATGGTGTAGAATCACAGACATCGCCCGAAAACGCAACGAAACGAGTGAGGTGCCGGGCGACTATAGGGAAAGGCAGCGGCCATGAGCGAGCGAATTCGAGGGTATCGAGCCTTCTGGCCCTACTACGTGTCCGAGCACAGCCGGCCGGGAACGCGCCAGATGCACTTCGTCGGCACGACGGGTTCCGTCGCCCTGGTCGTGGTGGCGGGCGTCCTGGGAGAGCCGCTAATGCTGATCGCTGCGGTGTTCTGCGGCTACTTCTTCGCCTGGCTCAGCCACCTGCTGATCGAGCGCAACCGGCCGGCGACCTTCACATACCCGTTCTTCAGCCTGGCCGGCGACTTTCACATGTGGGCGCTGATGTGGCAGGGCCGCATGGACGCGGAGGTCGCGCGGCTCGCTGCCGCCAAGACCGAGCAGCCGGCGTCCTAGCCACGCCGGCGGCACGCGCCCGCGTGAGGCGGGGGCGGATCAGGACGGCGTCAGGCTGCGTCGGAGCGCGGCCTGATGGCCACGTAGGCCCTCCGATAGTGCTCCGGGCAATAGGGCTTGCCGAGCAGCGCATGCTCGCCACAGAAGTGGAAGTCCGGCTCGTCCGGGTGGCCGATGGGCCACTTGCAGGCCGCGTTGCCGATGGCGAGAGGCGGCTCCGGTGCCCGCGGCTTCGCCTGCACCAGAATCCCAGCCGGCCCCGCAGCGGACTTCCGCCCGTTGGTGCCATTCACGCCGTTCATGCCGTTCTTGGCCTTCGGCGTTCTCGAATAGCTCTTTCCGCGCCTGATCGGCGACGGACGCGGCGGGAGCTGCAGGCGGTGTGCCTTGCCGACGACGGCGTTCTTCGACATGCCGACCGCACGCCCGATCTCGGCGGTCGTGAGTCCTTCGTTCCACAGCCGGGTCACGGTGGCGACCCGCTCCGGTGTCCAGGCTGTCATAACCGTCCCTCCGTCCGGTGTCGGGCCCACACCGGCACAAATCTTTGAGTTCTTCTGCCCTAGACGCCCAATATACAGTACCACACACAAAATGCAAGGCGCGCTCGTTCGGCGGTGACGTACGGGATTATGTGTCAGGCGGGAAAGGGGTACTCCCTGTGGTTATGCAAGAGCCACGATCAGGAGCACCCCGATGCCACAGCGTACTGCGACGATTGAGAGTCTACCAATGGCCTTTGCCCTGGTGAAGGAGATGCAAGCGGACGGGCTTGAGTGGGGCGAGGGCTACCGCCCGCTCGGGCGTGAGGCGCTCGCCGAGATCATCCAGGGCCGGATGGCCGAGGCGGTCGACTACTGGCTCGACAGCCTCGATGGCCCTGCCATGCGGGACCGGCGCAATGGCAGCTATCCGCGCCATCTGCTGAGCGAGCTGGGCGACATCGAGCTCCGCGTGCCCCGCACCCGCCACTTCTGCCCGACCGGGGTGCTGAAGAGCTATGCAAGACGCGCGCCCGAGATCGACCGCGTCATCCTGGCCGGCTTCGTGCTCGGCCTCAGTACCCGCAAGGTGGGCGAGGTCTTGCTGCCCCTGCTGGGCCGCCCGGTCTCGGCCGCGACCGTAAGCCGCGTCGCCAAGACCCTGGATGCGGCGGTGGCCGCCTTCCATGCACACCCCCTCGCCAACCTCTACAAGGCGCTCGTGCTCGATGGCGTGGTGCTGGCACGCAGGACCGGTGCCGGCGCGCTGAGGCGCCCCGTCCTGGTGGCACTCGGGATCAGGCACGACGGCAAGAAGGAGATCATCGACTTCCGCCTGGCGGCCAGCGAGAGTGCCGCCGAATGGGAGCGCTTCCTCACCGATCTCTGGCGCAGAGGGCTCACCGGAGAGGGTCTCGAGGTGATCTGCGCCGACGGCGGCCAGGGTCTGATTGCAGCCCTGCCTGTCGTCTACCCCGGCATCCCGCTCCAGCGCTGCTGGGCGCACAAGATCAGGAACATCCTCGACAAGGTGCGAAAGGCCGACCGCGAGGCCGTCAAGGCCGGCCTCCACGCCATCATGAACGCCCCAAACCGGCCCAAGGCGCTCAGCGCCGCCCGTCACTTCGCCGACGCCTGGGAGGAGACCTACCCCAAGGCCGTCGCCTGCCTGCGCAACGACCTCGACGACCTGCTCACATGCTTCCGCTACGCCACCCTTGCCGAGCGCAAGCAGGTCAGAACTACAAATGCCATCGAACGGCGCTTCCGAGAGGTGCGGCGAAGAACCAAGCCCATGGGAACCTTCCAGGACCGAACCTCAATGGACCGCATCCTCTTCGCCGTCTTCACTCACCAAAACAAAGCTCAGGGAACCGCTACCCCATTCCCCCTGACACATAAATCGTGACGTTGCCTCGTTCGGCGATCTGCACTGGGGCCGAGATGTGGACCGGCCAGGTGGGCGTGCTGGGCCTTGCGCGACGGCCCGAACTTTGGCTAACTCTCGGATTAGGGAGGAAAAACAAGAAGGGCAGACCCAAGATTGGGAGGAATGCGATGAGACGGTTGGCGGCTCCTGACCGAGCGCCACGCACATGGCGGGGATGGAATCTCCTGCCGGGTGCGGGCTGAGGCGAGGGCCGCCTTGAGCGTGTTTCGCCGACGCCAGAAGCTGAGCCGATGGGTACGCCTGCGCCGGTTCGTATGGCCGAACATGAGCTGGGGCCGGGTCGCCAGGTACTGGATCTTCAAGCTCAAGCGGCTGCAAGGATCGCCCTACGCCATCGCTTGCGGCTTCGCCTGCGGCGCGGCGGTCTCGTTTACGCCCTTGATCGGCTTCCATTTCATCCTCGCTGCGGTGCTCGCGTGGGCGCTGCGCGGCAACATCATCGCGTCGGCGATCGGCACCGCGGTCGGCAATCCGTGGACCTTCCCCTTCATCTGGGCGGGCATCATCTGGCTAGGAACGTGGATCCTCGGTTACGAGCGCGGGCAGGAGTTGCCCGCGGACATGACGATCGGCACCATTTTCGAGGAGCCGGGTACGGTGCTGCTGCCCATGCTGGTGGGCGGCCTGCCGGCGGCGGTGGTGGTGTGGATCGTCGTCTACTTCCCGATCAGGCGGGTGGTGGGCAACTACCAGCACCATCGCCAGGCAAGGCGCCTGAGGCGCAGGCGCATTCTCGACGAGGAACGCCGCGCCAGATCGGACCCCGCGCGGCAGGCGGACGACGACATCAGTATCCCCGAGGCAGCCCCGGAAGCCGCCCCTGGAGACGCCGAGCCGGTCGCCGCAAATGTGACCCATCTCGACCACGTGATGGTGGACCGCGGCCGCTGATGGCGCGCGTGCCGTGAGTGCCGCCGCCGATCCGCCGGTATGGCCCATGATTGTCGGCCTCGGCGCAGACATCGTCGACATCCGGCGGATCGCGGCCACGCTCGACCGTTTCGGCGAGCGTTTTACCCACCGCGTCTTCACCGCAGTCGAGCGCGCCCGTGCCGAACGACGGCTGCGGCCGGAAGAAACTTATGCCCGCCGGTTCGCCGCCAAGGAGGCCTGTGCGAAGGCGCTCGGCACCGGGCTACGCAGCGGTGTCTTCTGGCGCGATATGGCGGTGGTCAACCTCCCCACCGGCCAGCCGACGATCGAGCTCAGCGGCGGCGCGCTCAAGCGCTTGCAATCGCTCACGCCTTCGGGCATGAGGTGCCGGATCGACGTGACATTGACCGATGAGCCACCGATCGCCCAGGCCATCGTGGTGATCACGGCAATCCCGACCGCCGACTGACGGCAACAAGGGCAGCGGGCGGCCCGGGCCGCAATTAGCTGGAACCGAACCGACCGGACATGGGGCGCGCCAAGACCGAGAGCAAGGGCCCGGCCAAGCGTAGATTCAGCGGCTTCTGGGACACTATCCGGACCCTGATTTACGCGGTGCTCGCGGCGCTGATCGTCCGCACCGTCGCCATCGAGCCCTTCAACATCCCGTCCGGCTCGATGATTCCGACACTGCTCGTCGGCGACTATCTGTTCGTGTCGAAGTACGCCTACGGCTACAGCACGCACTCGCTGCCGTGGAGCATCGACGTGTTCGACGGGCGCATCGTCGACAGCCCGCCCGACCGGGGCGACGTCGCGGTCTTCAAGCTGCCCCGCGACAATTCGACCGACTACATCAAGCGCATCGTCGGGCTGCCCGGCGACCGTATCCAGGTGCTCAAGGGGGTGCTGCACATCGACGGCACGCCGGTGAAGCGCGAGCGCGTGGACGATTACAGCTACACGGACCGCTACGGCCGCGAGCGCGTGCTCCGCCAGTATCGCGAGACGCTGCCGAGCGGCGTCACCTACATGACCCTCGACGCCACGCCCACGGGCGGTCTCGACAACACGCAGATCTACACCGTGCCTCCCGATCACTACTTCGCCATGGGCGACAATCGGGACAACTCGCTCGACAGCCGCGTGCCATCCGTCGGGTTTATCCCGTCCGAGAATCTCGTGGGCCGGGCCGAATTCATCTTCCACTCGCTGGAAGACGGAACCAGCATCGGGGAGGTCTGGAACTGGCCGAGCGCAACGCGCGGCGAGCGGGTATTCAAGGCGATCGACTAGCGCGCGGAAGCGCGGCAGGGAGGCCGAGGGCGGCGGTAGAGGACACCGGCCTGCCGACGGACTCCCTCGAAGAGGCGCTCGGTCACCGCTTCGCGCGCCCGGCGCTGCTCGCTCTCGCGCTGCGCCATCCGAGCGCGGGCGCGAAGGCCGGCAGCAACCAGCGTCTCGAATTCCTGGGCGACCGCGTGCTCGGCATGGTCGTGGCGGCGATGCTGTACGAGGCATTCCCGCACGAGGCCGAGGGCGCGCTTTCCCAGCGCTATTCCGCGCTGGTGCGCCGCGAGGCGCTGGAGGGCGTGGCCCGCTGCCTCGCGCTCGGCGAGCGGCTGATCCTCAGCCGCAGCGAGGACGCGGCGGGCGGGCGCGACAATCCGGCCAACCTGGCGGATGCCTGCGAGGCGGTCATCGGCGCCCTCTATATCGACGGCGGCCTCGAAGCCGCCGAGCGCTTCGTCCGCCGTTATTGGGCGCCCGCGTTGGACGCCGATCCGGAACCGCCGCGCGATCCCAAGACCCGGCTCCAAGAGTGGACGCAGGCGCGGGGGCTCGGGCTTCCGATCTATCGCGTGCTGTCGTCCCGTGGCCCTGCCCACAGCCCGCTCTTCGAAATGGAGGCGGAGGTCGCCGGGCTCGGCAGGGCAGCCGCCACCGGTGCCACCAAGCGCGCGGCAGAGCAAGGCGCCGCCGGCGCGCTGCTTGCGCGCATCGCCGCCGGTGGGGGCGACGGCGGTGGCTGAGGGCGGCACTCGCGCCGGCTTCGTCGCCGTGCTGGGTGCGCCCAATGTGGGCAAGTCGACGCTGGTCAACCGGCTGGTGGGCGCCAAGGTCGCCATCGTCTCGCCCAGGGTGCAGACCACGCGCAGCCGGCTGCGCGGCATTCGCGTGATCGACGACGTGCAGCTCGTCTTCGTCGACACGCCCGGAATCTTTGCCGCCAAGCACCGCTTCGAGCGCGCGATGGTCCACGCCGCCTGGAGCGGCACGCACGACGCCGACGCCATCCTGCTGCTGGTGGACGCGCAGCGTGGGATGACGGGCGAGACCAGGGCGATCATCGGCCGGCTCAAGGAGACCGGGCGCGAGACCCTGGTGGCACTAAACAAGATCGATCTGGTGCCGCGACATGACCTGCTGCCGCTCGCGGCGGGTGTCGAGGAAACCGGGCTCGCGGCCGAGATCTTCATGGTCTCGGCGCTCGATGGCGACGGGGTCGACGACCTGCTGGGCGTGCTCAAGGCGCGCATGCCGCGGGGGCCCTGGCTCTATCCCGAAGACCAGCTCACCGACATATCGGAGCGTTTGCTGGCGGCGGAGATCACGCGCGAGCAGCTGTTCCTGCAGCTGCGCCAGGAGCTGCCCTATGCCGTCGCGGTCGAGACCGAAGGCTGGACCGGCGCCCGCAACGGGGGCGCACGGGTGGAGCAGGTGATCTACGTGCAGCGGGAGACGCACAAGGGCATCGTCCTCGGCAAGGGCGGGCAGCGGATCAAGGCAATCGGCACGGCGGCGCGCGCCGAGCTCTCACAGATTCTGGGCCGCCCGATCGACCTCAAGCTCTTCGTGAAGGTGAGGCAGCGCTGGCTCGAGGACCCGGAGCGCTACCGCGACATCGGCCTGGAATACGACGTCTGAGCCAGGCGACCACGGTTCCAGCCGCCGCTTGTCGCTTCGCTATAGCGCGATCTTGTGCGACAGTGCCGCCCGCGCTCTGGACAGGGAGGGTGCGGAATGACGACAGGCGGCTCGGAGCGGCCCGGCGGCGTTCGCTACGAGCCCGACGAGCGGCCGCCCATCGCGCTCAGCTGCGGCCTCGGCCTGCAGCTCGCCGTCCTTTGCATCGCCGGTGTCGCGCTGACGCCTGCGATCGTGGTCCGCGCCGCCGGCGGGGCGGAATCCTATCTCGCGTGGGCGGTCTTCGGCGCCGTCCTGGTCAGTGGCATCACCTCGGTCCTGCAGGCGGTCCGCGTCGGGCGGATCGGCGCGGGCTACGTCCTTGTCATGGGCACCTCCGGGGCCTTCATCGCGATCTGCGTCGGCGCGATCGCGCAAGGCGGCCCAGCGATGCTGGCCACGCTGGTGGTGATCTCCGCCCTGTTCCAATTCCTGCTCGCGTGGCGGCTTTCGCTGCTCAGGCGGATCCTGACGCCGACCGTCTCCGGCACGGTCATCATGCTGATCCCCGTCACGGTGATGCCGATCGTCTTCGGCATGCTGACACAGGTTCCGGAGGGCACCTCCGAACTCGGCGCGCCGCTTGCGGCGCTTGTGACCGTGGTTGTCCTGTGCGGCATCTCGCTGAAAGCCACGGGCGCGCTCAGGCTCTGGGCGCCGGTGATCGGCATCGTCGCCGGCTGCGGCGTTGCCGGGTACTTCGGCTTCTACGACGTCGGCGGCATTGCCGCGGCGTCTTGGGTGGGTGTGCCCGCAGGCGGATGGCCGGGCTTCGATATCGAATTCGGACCGGTCTTCTGGGGCCTGCTGCCAGCCTTCGTCTTCGTGACCCTGGTCGGCGCCGTCGAAACGGTGGGCGACGGTATCGCCATCCAGCGCGTCTCCTGGCGCAAGCCGCGCGCGGTGAACTTTCGGGCGGTGCAGGGGGCGGTGGGCGCAGACGGCGTGGGCAACCTGCTCTCCGGCCTGGTGGGGACCGTGCCCAACACAACCTATTCCACGAGCATATCCGTGACTGCGCTCACCGGCGTGGGCGCCCGCAGTGTGGGCGTCGCACTCGGGATCGCGTTCGTCTTGGTGGCGTTCATTCCGAAGGCACTCGCCGTCGTCCTGGCGATACCGGGGCCGGTTGCGGCGGCCTACATCACGGTTCTGCTGGGCCTGCTCTTCGTGGTCGGCATGCGGGTCGTCATCCAGGACGGGGTGGACTACCGCAAGGGGCTGATTGCGGGGGTGTCCTTCTGGATCGGGGTCGGCTTCCAGAACGGCGTGATCTTTCCGGAGCATGTCTCGGGCATCGCCGGCGGGCTCTTGGAGAACGGCATGACGGCCGGCGGGATGACGGCGATCCTGCTCACGCTCTTCGTGGAGCTGACCGCACCCCGCAGGCGCCGCATCCAGGCGCCTTTCGAGGTGGCGTCGCTGCTTAAGATCAGGGAGTTCCTGCAGTCGTTCGCTTCCCGCAACGGCTGGGGCGAGGCGATGGCGCACCGCCTCGACGCCGCCGCCGAGGAGGCGATTCTGACGCTGCTGCGGCACGACGAAGAGGAGGAGGCGGAAGGCGCGCCGCACCGGAAGCGCCGCCTGCTTCTCACCGCTCACAAGGAGGGCGGCGCTGCGGTGCTGGAGTTCATCGCCGCACCCGGCGAAGAGAACCTGGAGGACCGGATCGCCCTCATGGGCGAGGCGACCGACGACGCGCCCGAGCGGGAGGTGTCGCTACGGCTCCTGCGCCACCTCGCGTCCTCCGTCCACCACCAGCAATATCACGACACGGATATCGTCACGATCCGGGTGGAGGCGCGGGCGGCGCTCTCCGGCTGATGCTTAGCCGAGGAACGCATCCACCAGGCGATTGAAGCGCTCCGGGTTCTCCATGAACATGAAGTGATTGCCGCCGTCGGCCTCCTCGAAGATTTCGAGCTGCGAGCCGGCGATCTGCCCGTTCATCCAGACCTGTGAGCGCCAGTCGATCAGGCTGACACGGCCGCCGACGATGAGCGCCGGCAGCGTGATGCGGGGGATCAGGTCGCGCCAGTCCTGCGTCGCGTGATTGAGGAGCAGCGTGGCCGCGTGGCGGCGCGGCATCTTGCGGTTCTGCTCGATGACCCAAGCCACCCGCTCCTCTGGGAAGCCGCCGGTGAACATGCTGCCGATGAAGCCCTTCGTGGTCCCCACGCCCTCCTTTCCGGCGAGGGCGGCGATGGTCTCGTAGAGGCTCGCACCGTCGAAGATCGCGCCGGCCTCCTGTTTCTCCTGCTCCGACCACTCGTCGCGCGCGGCGATGCTCGGCATCTGGTCGACGAGGACGAGCCGTTCCAGCCCCGCTTCGCCGAACAGGTCGATGTAGCACCAGATCACGGAGCACCCCATGGAGTGGCCGAGCAGGCTCACCCGCTCCAGCCCGAGTTCCTCGATCGCGCCGCGCACGTCCATCGCGAGGCGCTGGATTTTATAGCCGTGCTCGGGCTTGTCGGACTCGCCGTGTCCGCGCATGTCGAAGGCGATGACCCGGCGGCTGGCTGACAGCCCATCCACCTGAGACTCGAACTGCGCGGCGGTCTGCGACCAGCCGGGGATCATCACCAGGGGCGCGCCGCTGCCGCGCTCAACGTAGTGAAGGCGGACCCCGTCATTCGTCGTGACATGCGGCATGGTTCCGTCTCCTCCTCAAGCCGCCCGCTTCGCCGAGGCGCCAAGCCGCTCGCGGCGGGGCAGGCCCGCGTAGAATAGCGCGCCCAGGAAGGCGAGCGCGGCAGTCAGGATCACCGCGGTGCCGTAGTGCTGGTCGGCATCGTAGATCGCACCTGCGCTGAACGGCCCGAGCAGGCCGCCGAGCCCGTAGGCGATGGCGATGCGGCCGAAGACCCGCGGCAGCGCCGCTGCCCCGTAGTAGCCCGCGATAGTCACGGGGTGGGCGCTCGCGAGCACGCCGAAGGCCAGGCCGACCGCGGCGATGGCGGTGAGCCCCATGACGACGCCGGGCGCGAAATAGAGCGCCAGCAGAAACACACCCATGAAGAGGCCGACGCCCACGAGCACGCGCCGGCCCGTCAGCGCATCGACGAGCAGGCCGCCGACCAGCCCGCCAGCCGCGTAACCGGCGCTGGAGAGTATCGGCGCGATCTGGGTCTGGCCGGCAGACGCCCCCCAGGCGGCCATCATCGTCGCCGCGTGGCCGATAACGGCTAGCGCGGTGAAGGCGATGCAGATGAAGCCGAAGAAGATCGCGATCACCACGCGGGGCCGGTCGGTCAGTATGTCCTGGAACAGACCGATTGCGCCGGTCGCCGGCGGCATCTGGCGGGAGAGCGTGATGAGTCCGGCGGCGATCGCGATGGCCAGGAAGACCGCCGCTGCCGTCACGGCAAACGTCGTTTCCGGCCCCGTCCCGGCGATCAGGATCGCGATACCGGGCGACCAGGCGATGCCACCCATGGCAACCGCTGACATGTTGATGCTCATGGCGATGCTGGGTCTGACGGGCCCGTCGATGCTCGCTGCGGTCATCGCGACGAAATAGACCACGCCGACGGCGAAGCCGAAGATAACGCCGTAGCCGACATAGAGTGCGGCGACCGACTGGCCGAAGCCCGCGAGCGCGAACCCGGCCCCCGACAGCGCGGCCATGACCAAGGTAAGCTGCGGCAGCGTGAACCAGTGCAGCAGCCGGTGCATCACGAAGCAGCCAATCGTCGCGACGAACAGGCAGAGCGACTGCGCGCCGCTCACCGTCGCGCGGTCGGCACCCAGCTCGGCCTCGAGCGGCGCCACGAAGACGCTCCACGCGTAGAGGATCCCGGTCGAGAGATTGATCAGGACTCCCGCAGCGAGCGGAAAGTACGGGCGCAGCGCCGCACCGAGTCGCGATTCCATCGGCGCTCCACGGTTGGATGCGCCACGGTGCACTGCGTTGGTGGCGCGCGGCCAGCCTATGGGTGGCGGTCCTGCCCGTCCAGTGGCGGGGATTCGTCGCCGGCGCTCGCCCGCGCTCTCCGACGGAGCCAGAGCACGGCGATCCAGACCGGCAGGCTCAAGAGCACGGCCACGATGGCGACGCCGGGCGGGCCGAACAGACCGGCCGGGAGCGACGCCGCCACCGTGGCGGCTCCAAGAATCGCACCCGCAATCCACGCCGCGCGCGCATGCCCGAGCCGCCCCAGCCGCCGGCAAACCAATGCCAGCGGCAGACCGCAGACCGCGGCCACGATCAGCGACGGCAGGGCCATAAGCGCCGCCGTCGCTCCTTGGTCAGGCTCCACCACAGTCGGCCCGAAGCGGATCGCGGCCGATACCAGCAGGCCAGCCGGAAGCCAGAGGAGCGCCGCGGCATAGAAGGAGGCTTGCGACCGCCGGCGTGGCGGTTGTTCCACCATTTCGTCGCCTATTCCTGCGCTTCGGACGCGGCTTCCAGCCGCGTCATTTCTTCCTGGTGGCGACGCAGCTGCTCGGGCCAGCAGGGCGAATTTATTGTCTGCCCGTCGCGCAGGGTGAGCTGAAGTCGGCGCTGGCCATTCCTTTCTCGATGTGGCAGTGTGCCGCTCATGGCGACGCTGCCGATCCCGGATTCGTCCATTGATCTGCGCGCGGTCACGGTGCGTCCGACCTGGGGCGCGCAGGAGCACCGGCGCTGGGACCGGTTGGTGGAGGAGCACCACTACCTGGCGTTCCACGGCGTCATCGGCAAGGGCCTGCGTCATGTCGCTGTACACGGCGAGACCTGGCTCGCGCTGATCGGCTGGCAGCCCGGCGCGTTCAAGCTGGGCGCGCGGGATCGCTGGATCGGGTGGTCGGCGGAGCAGCAGTTCCGACGCCTGCATCTGATCGCCAACAACTCGCGCTTCGTCATCCTGACGCCTGAGCGGGTGCCCAACCTGGCCTCCCGTGTGCTGGGGCTGAGCCTGCGACGGCTGTCTGCGGACATGCAGGCGGCGCATGGATATCCGGCTCTTCTGGCGGAGACGTTCGTGGACGTCTCGCGCTTCGCCGGCACCTGCTACCTCGCAGCCAACTGGCGCTCGCTGGGACTGACCCGCGGCTTTGCCCGCGAGCCCGGAGGGGCGGCGCGCTGGCGTCACCACGGCCAGCCCAAGGAGGTCTTCGTGTTCGACCTGACAGACGGCGCCCCCGAGGCGCTGAGCCAGACCGAGATGCCGCCAAACTGGGCCACCGAGCAGCACACCGAGCCGATGGCCGCGCCCCGGCTGCGCAGCCTGTTCGAGTGCCTCGGCGAGGTGCCCGAGTACCGCCATGCCCGGGGAAAGCGCTATGCGCTCAACACCATTCTGACGCTTGCCGTCGCCGCCCGCCTTGCCGGCTACCGGGGGGTGAACGCATTCGCCCAGTTCGCCGCCCTGCTCTCCCAGGAGCAGCTCAAGGCGGTCGGTGCCTTCTGGAGCCCGTCCAAGCAGTGCTATACCCCGCCCGCGATCACCACCTTCCACAACGTCCTTGCCGCGCTGCCGCCGGAAACCCTGGACAACGCGATCGGCCAGTGGACCGGCCAGCAGAACAGCGCGCAAGCGCCCGTCGCCATGGACGGCAAGGACCTGCGCGGCGCATCCAAGCAGACCGAGGACGGGCGCAGGATGATGGTCGCAGCGGTGGAGCATGACACCGGCGTCGTCCTCGGCCAGGTCGAGGTCGACGCCAAGAGCAACGAAATCCCGGCCGTGCGCGAACTCTCCGGCGGCCTCGACCTCACGGGCCGGATCGTCACCATGGATGCCATGCACGCCCAGCACGAGACCGCGCGGTGCCTCCTTGGGCGCCGTGCCGACTACGTGATCAGTGCCGTCAAGGACAATCAGGAGACCATCCTCGAAGACCTCAAGGCGATCGACTTCAGCGATGCGCCCTCGCACGAAACCGTCGACAAGGGCCATGGCCGCATCGAGCGCCGGCGCTGCGCCGCGGTCGACCTCTCCGCTGCCGAGTGGGACGGCTATGCCAACCTCCACGGGCGGCGCCAGGCGATGTGCATCGAACGAGAGCGCGAGATCATCAAGACCGGCAAGCGCAGCATCGAGGTGACCTACAGCGTTACCTCGCTTGGCCCAGAGCGCGCCGGACCCGAGGAGTTGCTCGAACTGGTGCGCAACCACTGGCACATCGAGAACAGGCTCCACTATGTGCGCGACTTCACCTACGACGAAGATCGCTGCCGGGCGTACGTGCGCCACCTGCCCAGGAATCTGGCCTGCTTGAGCAACGCGGCCATCGCCATCGTGCGCTGCGACGGCCGCTTCCGCTACGTACCGGAGGCCAACCGGCACTACGCCGCCCGTGCCCAGGAGGCCCTCGACGCGGTCATGATCGCGCCCATCGGCTGATACCGCGCCCCCCACTGCCACGCATGCACGTGCCGCAGGGCGGCGCGGCGAAACCGCTCGGCCCGTCCAGGCCGAAAACGCCGCCCGGCGGCTTCGAGCGACCACCGTGACGTCCATCAGGCAGATTCGGGGTTCCCCCGAAACAGCCGCAGCGTGCGTGATCTCACTCATCCCCAGCCCGCAGCGCGACTAAAAATTGTTCCTGCTCGGGCCAGGTGGACTTGATGAAGGCGAGGACATCGTGGATATCGTCGTCCGTAAGACTCTCGGCGAAGCCCGGCATGCCGCTCTCGAAGTCGGTGATCCCCCGCGCCGCGAGCAACCCCTCGCCGCCGAGCTTCGTGTAGTCGAAAAGCAGTCGGTCGCCGTGGTGCCAGGTGTGGCCGGTCTCGTCGTGAGGCGGAGCCGGATAGAGGCCGTCGTCGCCACGCCTCCGCCAGTCCGGCGCGCCTTCCAGCTCGGCGCCGTGGCACGAGGCGCAATGCTCGGCGTAAAGCGCGGCACCCTGGGCGAGATCGTCTGAAGCCAGGGTGGCATGCCCGACGGACAGCCAGCCGGCGAGCGCCGCCGCCGCTACGACGACTACTCGTACTGTCAACCGCACGCCGCCCTCAGACTCGCGCCGCGCGGAGGCGGAGCGCATTGCCGATGACCGAGACCGAGGAGAGGCTCATCACGGCGGCAGCGATCATCGGCGAAAGCAGGATACCGAACGGGGGGAAGAGCACGCCTGCGGCGATGGGGATGGCGGCGGCGTTGTAGACGAAAGCCAAGAACAGGTTCTGGCGGACGTTGCCCATGGTCGCCTGCGCGAGCCTGCGGGCGCGCACGATACCGCGCAAGTCGCCTTTGACCAGGGTGATACCGGCACTCTCCAGCGCGATGTCGGCGCCGGTGCCGATGGCGACGCCGACATCGGCCAAGGCCAGAGCGGGTGCGTCGTTCACCCCGTCGCCGGCCATGGCGACGGTGCGGCCCTGTTGGCGCAACTTCTCGACGAGCGCGCCTTTCTCCTCCGGCCCGAGCCCAGCGTGCACCTCATCGACTCCCAGTGCGGCGGCGACAGTCTCGGCCACGCGCGGGCTGTCGCCGGTCGCCATGACGACGCGTAAGCCTTGCGCTTTGAGGTCTTGCAGTGCGTCGGGCGCGGTATCCCGCACTCTGTCGGCAACCCCGATCACGCCCGCGAGGGCGCCGTCCACCGCGACGAACATCGCGGTCTTGCCGGCATCCTCCAGCGCCTCCATCCGCGCCGTGTGTTCGCCGAGCGGGATGCCGAGCGAGTGCATCATGGCGGCGTTGCCGAGCGCGACCGCGTTGCCCGCGACCTGGCCGTGCACGCCCCGGCCGGCCACAGCCTCCACGTCGCTCGCCGCGAGGTATGGCGCGCCTGCCGCCTCCGCCCCCTCGACCACCGCCTCGGCCAGCGGATGCTGCGCGCTCCGCTCCAGCACGGCCGCGAGCGCGAGCAGCCTTGTCCGATCGACGCCGCCCAACGGAATGACGTCGGTCACGGTTGGCCGGCCTTCGGTGAGCGTGCCGGTCTTGTCGACGACCAGCAGGTCCGCCTTGGCGAGACGCTCCAGCGCTTCGGCGTCGCGCACCAGCACGCCGGCTTGGGCGCCGCGCCCGGCAGCCACCATGATCGACATCGGCGTCGCCAGGCCGAGCGCGCAGGGGCACGCGATGATCAGCACGCTCACCGCCGCGGTCAGGGCGTAGGCTAGCGTAGGCGAGGGGCCCGCAACCAGCCAGCCGATGGCCGCCAGCACGGCGACGGCGACCACGGCCGGCACGAAGACGCCGGCGACCCGGTCCGCGAGCGCCTGGATCGGCGCGCGGCTGCGCTGCGCCTTCGCCACCAGGGCGACAATGCGGGCCAGCGTGGTCTCGGCGCCGACCCGCTCTGCCCGCATCACGAGGCTGCCGGACCTAGCGAGCGTGCCCCCGGTGAGCGGATCGCCCGGCCCCTTCTCCACGGGGAGCGGCTCGCCGGTGATCATGCTCTCGTCGAGGGTGGCGCGGCCCTCGGTCACGACGCCATCCACCGGCACGCTCTCGCCGGGCCGCACGCGGAGCCGGTCGCCGACGCGAACCTCGTCGAGCGGCACGTCGGCCTCGCCGCCTTCGTCCAGCCGGCGTGCAGTCTTTGGTGCGAGGCCCATGAGCGCGCGGATCGCATCGCCCGTCCTCTCGCGCGCGACCGTTTCCATCACCTGCCCGACCAGCACGAGCACGAGGATCACGGCGGCGGCCTCGAAGTAAGCCGGCGGCTGCCCGCCCGCGCCGAGGACTGCGGCAGGGAAGGCGCCAGGCGCGAGCAGGCCCGCGAGGCTGAAGAGCCAGGCGGCGCCGGTGCCGAGGGCAATCAGCGTCCACATGTTGGGGGAGCGGTTGCGGACCGAAGCGAGGCCACGCAGGAAGAACGCGCGCGCAATCCAGAGCACGGGCGTTGCCAGCGCGAATTGCAGGGCGACGAAGGGGCGGGGCCCGAGCCAGGAGTCGAAGGGAATGCCCGCGTGGCTCCCCATCTCCAGCGCGAACACGGCGGCCGCGAGAGGGCCGGCGAGCCAGAGCCGGCGGCGGAGATCGCGCAGCTCGGGCGAGGGCCCCGCGTCGGCCGCAGGCATCATCGGCTCCAGTGCCATGCCGCAGATGGGGCAGTCGCCCGGTGAAGCCTGCACGATCTCGGGGTCCATCGGGCAGGTGTAGAGGCTGCCTTCGGGCGCAGGCTGCGGCGCCCGGCGCTCGCTGAGGAAGTCTTCAGGCGCTGCGGCGAAGCGCTCCCGGCAGCGGGCGCAGCAGAAGTAGAACGTCTGCCCCTCGTGCCGGGCCGTGTGGCGGGCGCCGGCGCGCTCCACGCTCATCCCGCACACGGGGTCGCGCGCCGTCGTCTCCACCGCCGCCTCTGCTTCCACAGCGAATCCTCCGTGGACTTCGCCCGCCAGAAATGTAGAGATTCCAGTAACTGGAAGGTCAAGGGGCTGGGCTCTTGACCTTCCTGCTGCTGGAACCTTTATGACCATGGAGCGGAGGAGGCCATGAAGATTGCCGATGTCGCCGAGGCTAGCGGGCTCTCGGCGAAGACGATCCGCTACTACGAGGATATCGGCCTCGTGCGGCCGATGCGGGGCGAGAACGGCTACCGCGCGTTCGTCGAGACCGACGTGCACAAGCTGAGGTTCCTGGCCCGCGCCCGCTCTCTCGGGTTCTCGATCAAGGAGTGTCGCACGTTGCTCTCGCTCTACGAGGATCGAGGCCGGGCCAGCGCCGATGTCAAGGCTCTGGCGGAGGCGCATCTGCGCCGGATCGACCGCAAGATCGCTGAGCTGGAAGGGCTGCGGGGTACGCTTGGACACTTGGTGGCCCGCTGCCACGGCGATGCGCGGCCGGACTGCCCGATCCTCAGAGACCTCGCGGGCCCGAAGGCCGAGTACGGCGGATGAAGGGGCGGACCTACGCCACGGCCGGAGCGGTCGCGGCAGCAGCAATTGCCGCCGTTGTGGCATGGATGGCATGGCCGGAGGATCACCATCCGTCGTCCACCGGGGGACAAGCAGTGCTGACCATCCCGGCCTTCACGGCCGAGGCGGAGGCGGGCCAGGCGCTGTTCGATGAGAACTGCGTGACCTGTCACGGTCAGAATGCCACCGGCTCGGATCAGGGTCCGCCGCTAATCCACCGGATCTACGAACCCAATCATCACGGCGACATGTCGTTCCGGCTTGCCGCGAAGAACGGCGTGCGCGCCCATCACTGGAACTTCGGCAACATGCCGCCGGTCGAGGGCGTCTCGGACGAGGACGTCATCAAGATCACGCGCTACGTGCGCGAGCTGCAGAAGGCCAACGGCATTTTCTGAGCCGGCACTCGGGCGAGCGCTTTTCTTTGCGACGAGAGCGGGTCCGAACGACCGAAATCGGGCCGGCGGTGATATCATTCCTCCGGTGCAAAGGCGTTACCGAGAGGACAGGACGATGATGAAATTGACGGGGGCGACTATCTTGCTGACCGGCCTCGCGCTGGTTGTGGCATCGCATGCGGCGAGCGCGGCGGAGCAGGCGAGCGCCGCGATGATGAACGCGAACGGGGAATCGGTCGGCGCGGTGACGCTGAGAGAGACCCCGCAAGGCACACTGTTGCACGCGAAGCTGGAGAACCTGCCGGCGGGCGCTCATGCGTTCCATGTCCACGCGGTCGGCGTGTGCGAGCCGCCCTTCAAGTCGGCGGGCGGTCACTACAACCCGACGGGCAAGAAGCACGGGATCGACAATGCCGAAGGGATGCACGCGGGCGACATGCCCAACATCCACGTGCCGGAGTCAGGCGCGCTGGAGATCGAGGTGCTGAACACGCAGCTGCATCTGGATGCCTCGCTCTTCGATGAGGACGGCGCGGCCATCGTGATCCACGACGGACCCGACGACTACGTGACCGATCCGGCGGGCGCGGCCGGGCCGCGCATCGCCTGCGGCGTCATCACCCAGTAGCGCTGCCCAAGAGGCTTGGAGAGCCGGCGGGCAAGGCCCTCGCGGTCCATCGTCGCGCCTCTCCGCGCCGCTTGTGGCGCACGGGCCGGGTCCGCTAGGACTCGGGCCATGAGCGAACAGGGCAATCCGGCCTTCGGCTTCACCGTGGGCCCGGTGATGCCGGCGGAGCAGGATGGTGCCGCCGGCGACCGCCAGCGCTACCGCGAGATGCTGGATGACTGCCGCTTCGGGCAAGCACTCGGTTTCGGCAGCGTCTGGGTACTCGAGCACCACTTCACCGACTACTACCCCTCGCCCTCGCCTCTGCTCTTCCTGAGCCACGTCGCGGCGGCCTGTCCCGGCCTGGGGCTCGGCACCGCGGTCATCGTTCTGCCCTGGTACGAGCCTGTACGGTTCGCCGAAGACCTGGCGATGCTGAGCCTGATGACCGATGCCGACCTGCATATCGGCCTCGGGCGCGGCGTGGCCCGGATCGAGTACGACGCCCGCGCCATCGACATGGCGCACTCGCGCGAGCTCTTTCGCGAGCACTGCGAGATCGCCAAGGGGCTGCTGAGCGGGGCGCCCTTCCGCTACGAGGGCGCGCACGCCACCATCCCGCGCGAGGTGTCGCTGCGGCCGGGACCGGTGCGGGAGCGCATCCACCTCTACGGCGCCTGCAACAACCCGGGCACCGCCGAGCGCATGGCGGAGATGGGCCTCGGCCTGCTCTGCACCTCGGCATCGCCGTTCCAGCAGAACGCCGAGTCCATCGCGGCGTGGAAGACGAACGGCGGGCGCGCGGGCGCCAACATCCCGCTCTGGATTCACTGCTTCATCGCGGACAGCGAAGAGGAGGCGCGGGAGGAGGCGATCGCCTATCTCGCCGCCTTCTTCCGCGCGGTGGTCGCGCACTACGAGACCCACGCCAACCCGTGGAAGGACGTACCGACCTACGAGCGCAACGTCCAGCAGATGGAGCGGATGGAGGCGATGGCCGATCCCGCCAACCTGCCGCCTTTCCTGGAGCACCAGCTGGTGGGTACGCCCGAGCAGGTGGCCGCCCAGGTGCAGCGCTATCGCGACATCGGGATCACCCAGTTCGCCATCAACACCGCGCAGCCCAGCCGCCCCGCCGCAAGCCGCCACCGCTCCATGGAACGCTTCGCCCGCGAGGTGATCCCGCTGGTCTGAGCGTTTGCTGCGTCACTCATTCCCGGCGATGGCGAGGACGAAGGCGTAGGCCATCGCCACCTCCACGAGCCGGCGGAAGCGGCCGGAGGCGCCGCCGTGGCCGGCCTCCATGTTGGTGTGCAGCAGGAGAGGATTGCCGTCGGTCTTGAGCCGGCGCAGCTTCGCCACCCACTTGGCGGGCTCCCAATATGTGACGCGCGGATCGGTCAGGCCTGCGGTCGCGAAGATCGCGGGGTAGGCCTTGGCCGCCACGTTCTCGTAGGGCGCGTAGGCCGCGATGGTGCGGTAGGCGTCGGCGTCCTCGATGGGGTTGCCCCACTCCGGCCATTCGGGCGGCGTCAGCGGCAGGTCTCTGTCGCACATGGTGTTGAGCACGTCCACGAATGGCACCTCGGCGACGATGCTGGCGAAGAGATCGGGCCGCAGGTTCGCGACCGCCCCCATCAGCATGCCGCCCGCGCTGCCGCCATGGGCAGCGATTCGCCCCTTCTCGGTGTAGCGCTCGGCGATCAGGTGCTCGGCGGTCGCGATGAAGTCGGCGAAGGTGTTGGTCTTCTTGGCGAGCTTGCCGTCGAGATACCAGCCGTAACCGCAGTCCGAGCCGCCCCGGATATGGGCGATGGCGTAGACGAAGCCGCGATCCACCAGGCTCAAGCGGTTGGTCGAGAAGGCGGCCGGGATGGCGTGGCCGTAGGCGCCGTAGCCGTAGAGCAGGAGCGGCGCCGAGCCGTCGAGCGGCGTCGTGCGGCGATGGAGCAGCGAGACGGGCACCTCGGCACCGTCATGGCTCAAGGCGGTCAGCCGGCGGGTGACGTAGTCGGCGGGGTCGTGCCCGCTCGGCACCTCCTGAGTCTTGCGCAGGGTGCGCGCGCGGGTGCGCATGTCGTAGTCGAAGGTTTGCGCGGGCGTCGTCATCGAGCTGTAGACGAAGCGGAGAGTCTCGGTCTCGAACTCGTAGCCGGGTAAGAGCGAGAGGTCGTAGGCTTCCTCCTCGAAGGCGACGGTGTGGGCCTCGCCTGTCTCGAGGTCGGTGATGACGATGCGGGGCAGGCCGCCGACCCGCTCCAGCCTCACGTGGTGGCCGGCGAAGAGAAGCTGGGCACGCACATAAGTGCCGGGCTCGTGGGGCAGCCAGTCGCGCCATGCTGCGCGCTCCGACGCCTGCAGAAGCGCGGTCATGATCTTGAAGTCGGTGGCGCCGTCGGCGTTGGTGAGGATGTAGAGACGCTCGCCCCGGAGGGCGACGTCGTACTCGATGCCGCGCTCACGGGCGGCGACGAGGCGGGGAGCGCTCTCGGGCGCGCTGGCCTCGATCAGATGGACCTCGGAGGTCGTGTGGTCGTGGGCCGAGATCAGGACGAAGCGCTTGCTCTCGGACTCGCCGATTCTGAGGAAGAAGCCGGGATCGGATTCTTCGTAGACCACGGGGTCCGCCTCCGCCGCGCTGCCCACGCGGTGACGGCGCACCTGGTAGGGGCGGTGGTTCTCGTCGAGCACGGTGTAGAAGACGGTCTCGCCGTCGGCCGCCCAGATGACCTCGCCGTGCGCGTTCTCGATCGGGCCGTCGATGACCGCGTCCGTGGCGATGTCGCGGACGAAGAGGCGGTAGCGCTCCGAGCCGTTGAGGTCGAGGGTGTAGGCGAGACGGCGGTGGTCGTGGCTGTGCTCGCAGTCTCCGATCCTGAAATAGGCCTGGCCCTCGGCCTCGCGGTTGCCGTCGAGCAGCAGCACCTCCGCCGCCTCGTCGACGCGCGGCAAGCGGCAGTAGAGCGGATGCTCGCCGCCCTCGACATAGCGGCGATAGTAGGCCCAGTCGCCGTCGGGCGCCGGCACCGACGAATCGTCCTCTTTCATGCGCCCGCGCATTTCGCTCACCAGCGCCTCCCTGAGCGCCTTGTGGGGAGCGAGAAAGGCGTCCGTGTAGGCGTTCTCGGCCTCCAGATAGGTGCGGATACCGGGATCGAGGGTCTCGGGCTCGCGCATCACCCGCTGCCAGTCGGCATCCTTGAGCCAGGCGTAGTCGTCGCTGCGCGCGATGCCGTGCAGCGTCGCCGTGACGGGATTTCGGGGCGCAACGGGGGGCTTGGGGTCGGGCGCGGGCATTGGCGAGACCTCTTCAGGAAGACGGCGAACTCCTAGCTCAACTTGCGGTCCGCAACCACCCTGCGGATCGGTCGCGGCCGTGCGGCGCCTTCGCGGCAAGGCGGCAATCGATTATGGTCGGGCCGCGTCGCAGCAGGAACGGCAGAGACGTGAGCTCAGACCAGACCGCCATTTCGGTGCCCGAGGGTTACCGCCCGCTCGACGTCGACACTCTCGCCCCCTATCTCGCGGAGCAGCCGGCGCTGCGCGAGCGCTTCGGTGGCGAGCCGGCGGACTGGCAGGTGCACGAGGTCGGCGACGGCAACCTGAACCTCGTCTTCATTGTGCGCGGCCCGGCCGGCGGCCTCTGCGTGAAGCAGGCGCTGCCCTACGTGCGGCTGGTGGGCGAGAGCTGGCCGCTGCCGGTCGACCGCGCCTTCTACGAGCACGAGGCGCTGGTCGAGCACGGCCGCCACGCGCTGGGGCTCACACCCGAGATCTACCGCTTCGATCCCGATCTGATGCTGATCGTGATGGAGCTGCTGGAGCCGCACGTCATCATGCGGCGCGGCATGATCCAGGGCATCCGCTACCCGCGCGCCGCCTCCGACGTGGCGGAATACATGGCGCGGACGCTCTTCTTCACCTCGGACCTCGGCACGGGCGCCGCCGAGAAGAAGGCGCGCGTCGCGGTCTTCTGCGGCAACACCGCGCTCTGCAAGCTCACTGAGGACGTGATCTTCACCGAGCCCTACATGGTCCACGACAACAACCGCTGGACCTCGCCGCAGCTCGACGACCTCGCCGCAGCCTTCCGAGCCGATGCCGCGCTGAAGCGCGCGGTCTCCCGCCTCAAGTGCAAGTTCATGGGGAACGCCGAAGCGCTGATCCACGGCGACCTGCACACCGGCTCGATCATGGTGACGCAGGACGACACGCGCGTGATCGACCCCGAGTTCGCGTTCTACGGGCCGATGGGGTTCGATACCGGCGCCTTCGTCGGCAACCTGCTGCTCAACTACTTCAGCCAGGAAGGCCACGCGACCGAGGCCGACGACCGTGCCGCCTACAAGGCGTGGGTGCTGGAGACGGCCGAGACCTTCTGGCACGCATTCGCCAAGCGCTACGGCGCGCTCTGGGCCGAGCGGACGGGCGATGCGTTCCCCGAGGCGCTCTTCGCAGGCGAGGAGGGTGCCGCTTCGCTCGCACAGGCGCGCGATGACGCCATCGCTGCGCTCTTCATCGATACGATCCGGTTCGGCGCCGCCAAGATGATCCGGCGCATCCTGGGGATCGCCCATAACATCGACTTCGAGTGGATCGAGGATCCCGATCGCCGCGCCGCCTGCGAGCGCCCGGCCCTCCTGCTCGGCCGGGAGCTGCTCGTGAACGCCACCGCGTACCCGACGATCCAGGCCGTCACCGACGCGGCACGGGAATTCCACGCGCGTGCCGGTGCGCGAAGGGCTCTTGCCCGTTAGGATCAGCCCAACGACCAACAATAGGAAACGGAGACCAGCCATGACCATCGAACGCTTCGACAAGGGCCCGCGCATGAGCCAGGCCGTGGTGCACGGCGACCGCGTGTATCTCGCCGGCCAGGTGGCCGACGACACCAGTGAGGACGTCGCCGGCCAGACCCGGCAGGTCCTCGCCAAGATCGACGCCCTGCTGGCCAGGGCCGGCTCGTCCAAGGAGCAGATTCTGACGGCCAACGTCTGGCTCTCCGACATCCGGACCTTCAACGAGATGAACAGCGTGTGGGACCCCTGGGTCTCCAAGGAAAATCCGCCCTGCCGTGCCTGCGTAGAGAGCAGGCTGGCGACACCGGACTACACTGTCGAGATCATGATCGTGGCCGCGCGCTAGCGGCCGCCGCGCCCGCCGAAGGGCGCAGGAGGAAGACATGAGCGAGGCGATGGCAACCGCCGGCGCGAACCGGCGCTACGACATCATCCCCTGGGCCGCGCAGAACGCGATCGATCCGGTGATCGAGATGGAGCGCGGCGAGGGCGCCTACATCTATGACACGGGCGGAAAACGCTATCTCGATTTCTCGTCGCAGCTGGTGAACGTCAATCTCGGCTACCAGCACCCCAAGGTGATCCAGGCGATCCAGGAGCAGGCCGGCAGGCTCTGCTACATCGGCCCGCACCACACCACGGCGGCGCGCGAGAGGCTCGGCCGCAAGCTCGCGGCGATCGCGCCGGGCGACATCCAGACCGCGTTCTTCACCGGGAGCGGCAGCGAGGCCACCGAGATCGCCATGATGATCGCGCGCCTGGTGACCGGGCGGCGCAAGATCCTCGCCAAATACCGCTCTTACCACGGCACTACCTCGGGCTCGATGTCGGCGAGCGGCGACCCCCGGCGACTTGCGGTGGGATACGACCACCCCAATATCGTCCGCTTCCTCGACCCCTACTGCCACCGCTGCCCGTTCTCGCTCTCCTACCCCGGCTGCGAGGTGCAGTGCGCGAAGAGCGTGGAGGAGGTGATTCAGCGCGAGGGGCCGGATCAGATCGCGGCAGTCATCGTCGAGCCGATGACGGCGGCGAGCGGCGGGATCAAGCCACCGCCCGAGTATTTTCCGATCCTGCGCGAGATCTGCGACCGTTACGGCATCCTGATGATCGCGGACGAGGTGATCTGCGGCTTCGGCCGCACCGGGCGCTGGTTCGGCATGGAGCATTGGGGCGTGGTGCCCGACCTGATGGCGGTCTCCAAGGGCATCACGTCCGGCTACATCCCGATGGGTGCCGTGCTGATGCGGCCCCACGTCGCCGCGCATTTCAACGACGACTGGTTCCCCCTCGGCTCGACCCAGACCGGCAATCCCATCGCCTGCGCGGCGGCCTGCGCCGCGCTCGACGCTTACGAGAACGACGGGCTGATCGAGAACGCGGCGCGCATGGGCAAGGTGCTGGCGTCGGGGCTGGAGGATCTCAAGGCGCGGCACTCGTCCGTCTCGGACGTGCGCTCGCTCGGCCTGCTTGGGTCGATCGAGCTCACCGCCGATCCGGCGACCGACGCGCCCTTCTCGACCGCGCCCAACCACGCGGCGCTCAACGACCTGATGAAGCGCCGGATGGTCGAGCACGGGCTGGAGGCGCGGACCTGCCTCAACGGCCTCCTGATCGGCCCGCCGCTCTGTATCGACGCAGACCAGATCGGCGATGCGATCGGAATCCTCGACACGATCCTGGACGAGGTCGACGCCGCGCTCGGCTGATTCGGATTGCCTATTGCTTGATCGCGCCCAGCGTGAACGCCCGGGCGAGGTGCTTCTGGATCAGGAAGCCGAAGAGGACGATGGGGAGCGCCGCCGCGACGGCGAGCGCCGCCTGCACGCCGTAGACCCCGGTGTGGTGGTGCAGATAGATCGGCACGGTGACGATCAGCTTGTCGCTCAGCGCGACCGTCAGCAGGAACTCGTTCCAGGTAAGGATGAAGATGAAGAGGCCGGTGACCGCGAGGCCGCCCCTGATCATCGGCACGGTGACGAAGAGGTGCGCGCGCAGGCGGCTCATGCCGTCCATCATGCCGGCTTCCTCGATGGCGGGCGGCACCTCGTCGATGAAGCTCTTCAGCATCCAAAAGGAGAACGGCACGCCGAAGGCGGTGTGGACCAGGATGATGCCGATGTGGGTGTCCCGCAGGCCCATCGAGGTGAAGAGGAAGAGCGCCGGAATTGCCAGTGTGATCGGCGGCACGGCGCGGACGGCGAGGATTCCGATGGCGAGCCGGTCGCTGCCCGCGCGGTAGCGTGAGAAGCCGATCGCTGCGAGCAGCCCGATGGCGAGCGCGAGCGCCGTGGTGCCGCCGGCGATGATGAAGGAGTCGAGTATGGCGCCGAGCCCGGTCCTCGGCGCGGTGACGTAGCTCTCCTCGTAGCGCTGGAAGAGGGGCGCGTAGTTTCCGAGCGTGAGATCGCGCGGCACCCAGGGCGGCGGCACCGCTGCCCATTCACCCAGTGGCTTGAGCGACGTGGACACCATCCAGAAGACCGGGAAGAGCGCGAAGACCAGGGCGGCTCCGAGGCCGAGCGCATGGTGGGGCCGGAAGCGGGTGGGGGTCACGGGCGCACGTCGGGGCGGAGCGTGGCGAAGGGCCTCTGCGGCCCGGGCTTGGAACGTTGCTTACGCGTTCGCGATTTTCTTCTGCTTCTCGATCAGCTTCTCCTCCGGTGTCCTGCCCCGGCCGGCATGAAACTTATCCACGAACAGCGGCCTCTTCGACCCTTCGCGGTACCAGCTCATCACCATGGGTATCTTTGCCATCCTGAACAGGCCGATCTGCGGGCAGCGGCGATCGGTTTCGCGGGCCAACTCCTTCACCCGCTCCGTCTTCTCCCGCGTCTTTACGTGAAGGTCGAAATTGATCTGCTCGTATTTGGGTTGCAGGTGCAGATCGAAAAAGAAGCCCCGGATATCGATAAGGGAGCGGATATCCGTCCGCAGGTCCTGATACTTGAAGCCCTGGTCGCGGGCCACCACCGTGATGGTGATGGACGTGCATGAGGCCAGCGCACAGAGCTGCGCATGCACCGGAGTCCAGCCTCGCGACTTCCCCTGCAGATCGGGCGGCTCGCCGATGTCGAACCCTTCGGGCTCATCGAACATGATGGAAGGCTGGCCGTCGTAGTAGCCCTCGACACGCATTTGTTCGAAGGATTTCGTTCTCACGTCCGAGACGCCGATGTAATCCGGATAGCGCGCCTCTCGTTCCATAAGGTGTTCCTTTCGTCCCCTTGGTGCGGTATCGCCCCGCACCGAGCCCTTGCGGTCTCCGCCTCCTTGCGTGGGAGGAGAGCTTACGCGCCCCGCTCCGCGCGGCAAGGTGAGGCGGGCCCGGCACAGAATCCACGAACCCGAGTATTGGCACGCAATCGCGGCGGGCGTATCCATGAGAGTGGTACGCGTGTCGCGCACGCGCTGCAGGGAGGCAACTGCCTTGGCTGATGGACAATCGGCTATTCAAGCAGCCGAGGGAGAGTGGCAGTACCAGCTTCGCGTCGATCTTGCCGAGGATGCCGCCGAGGCGGCTCGGCGGGGTGGGGAGCATCTGGGGCTCGGGGCGCTGCGCGACATCCTCGCGGCCCACGATGCGCGGCTCGTGTGCCAGTACGACGCCTTCGCCGGGTACTGCGCGGAAGCCGAGGCGCAGGGCATCGAGCACTATCCGCTCTACGCCTGGACCAGGGCGGTGATCGCCGATCCGGCCAAGCAGGCGAAGTACCAGAAATCGTTCTCGATCCATGTGGGTGGTGCGGAGGTCTATGCTAGAGCATATCCGAGATTGAGAGAATCATTGGGAATTCCCATTAGTTACGGAATGTGATTCAAGCTGGCTACTGGTGAAGGAGGCCAGCATGGATGACACAACCCTATTCGAGCGATCTTCGCGAGCGCGTGGTGCGGGCCCATTTGGCGGGCGAGCCGATCCGCCAGGTGGCGGCGCGCTTCGGTGTCAGCGTCTCCTCGGTGCCGAAGTGGGTGGCGCGCTACCGGGCGACGGGGAGTGTGGCGCCGGGCAAGGTCGGCGGTCACCGCCCCTGGCTGCTGGAGCCGCACCGGGAGCTGGTTCACAGGCTGGTCGCCGAGACGCCGCATCTGACGATCGACCGGCTTCGAGACCTGCTGGCCGCTGCGGGGATCGCGGTGAGCCGGGACACCATCTGGCGCTTCCTCAGGCGCGAGGGGCTGAGCTTCAAAAAAAACTCTGTTCGCCACTGAGCAGGCACGCGCCGCGGTCGCCCGAAAACGGGCGCGCTGGCAGGCGCTCAAGCGCCACCTCGACCCGGACCGCCTGGTCTTCGTGGACGAGACCTGGATCAAGACCAACATGGCACCGCTCAGGGGCTGGGCGCAGCGAGGCCGGCGCTTGAGGGCATATGCGCCTTATGGCCACTGGCGCACCATGACCTTCCTCGCCGCCCTGCGCGCAGACGGGATCGACGCCCCTTGCGTCTTCGACGGCCCCATCAACACCCGCTGCTTCCAGGCCTGGGTCGAACAAGAGCTCGTCCCCACGCTCAAGCCCGGCGACATCGTCATCCTCGACAATCTCGCAAGCCACAAGAGCAAGGCGGTCCGCCAAGCCATCCGCAGTACAGGCGCCCGCCTCTGGTTCCTCCCGCCCTACTCACCCGACCTCAACCCGATCGAACAGGCCTTCTCCAAGATCAAGCACTGGATGCGCAACGCGCAGAAGCGCGACTTCGAGGACACGTGGCGCCATCTCGGACACCTCATCGGCACCATCGAGCCAAGCGAATGCCAAAACTACATCCGAAACGCCGGATACGGTTCCGTCTAAAACGGATATGCTCTAAGGGCAAGGCCGACCCGCTGGAGGCGGCGATTGAGCCGCTGGTCGGCGCGGGCGTGGTGACGCGGCTCGCCAAGCACGACACCAATCCGGCCAACAGCCCCCAGATGCCGGAGAAGTACCGCTCCGGCTCGTGATGAGAATTAGCCGCTGCCGTCCGCGGCCAGCCTCTCGCGCAGGTAGGGGATGAGGCCGCCGGCTTGCAGCATGCCGCGCTCGGCGGTGGAGTAGGGGGCGATGGGGAGCCCGCCGCCCCGGCTCAGGTTGCGGACTTGCGCGGCCGCCCAATCGATCTCGAGCTCGTCCCAGCGTTGGACCAGGCCGGTGATGCCGGGGCAAGCGATTTGGGGAAAACCCTCGGCGATCTCCTCTCGCCAATAGCCGGTGGCGAAGGAGTCCGCGATCACGGCGCGGATACCCAATCGGCGCAGCCCGATCATCGGCGCAAAGTGGGGGTGGCCGTAGCCGAAATTCTCGGCGCCGACGACCACGTCGCCGGGCTCGACCTTCTCGGCGAAGCCGGGGTCGAAGCGGCGCATGGCGTGAGCGGCGAGCGCGTCGGGGTCGGTGAGGCGGATGTTCTCGACGCCCACGATCTGGTCCACGTCGAAGTCCGCCTCCTCGAAGACGTAGGCGACGCGGCCACGCAGCGGGGCGAGACTCATGCGCTGGCCTCCGTGGCCTCTGCCAGATAGGGGCGCGGGTCTGTGATCCGCCCTTCCAGCGCCGATGCAGCCACCGCCGCTGCGTTGCAGAGGTAGATCTCGGAGTCCGGGCTCCCCATACGGCCGGTGACGTTGAGCGTGCCGGTGGAGACCGCGCGCTGGCCTGCGGTCATGGTGGCGATGCGCCCGTAGCAGTAGTCGCAGGACGACGAGGTGACGAAGGCGCCGGCCTCGATCAGCGTGGTCAGCAGGCCCTCGCGGGCGGCGTCGGCCATGATCGCCTGACTGGTGGGCACGACGTGGAGCTGGAAGCCCGGCGCGACGCGGCGGCCCTTGAGCACCGCCGCGGCGGCGCGCAGGTCCTCGAGCCGGCCGGAGGCACAGGAGCCGAGGTAGCCGGCCTGTACCGCCAGCCCGGCATGGTCGGCGAGGTCGGCGGTGGCGGCCGGGTTGGGCGGCACCACCACGACGGGTGCGAGATCCGTGAGATCGACCTCGTGCAGCGCGGCATACGTCGCGTCCTCGTCGCTCGCCTGCGGCTCGAAGGGCCCGCTCACGTGGTCGCGCGCATAGTCGAGCGCGAGCCGGTCGGGGTTGCAGATCGCCGTGAGCGCGCCGGTGAACATGGCCAGGCCCGTAATGGTCTGGCGCCCTTCCAGCGAGATATCGCCGAGCGCCGGCCCGCCCAGCTCCAGCACCTGAAAGCGGCAGGAGCGCGGCCCGAGCACGCGCACCAGATGGTGGAACACGTCGCGCGCCATGACGCCGGGCGCGAGCCGGCCGGTGAGGTTGACGCGCGTGGTCTCGGGCACGGTGAAGTCGATTCGTTCGCGGACGAAGGCTTCAAGGAGCTGCGTGTGGATGCCGATGGCGAGGGTGCCGAAGGCGCCGAGCTGCGCGATGTGCCCGTCGAAGTGGACGACGAAGCCGCCGGGCACGGCATAACCGGCCTCCGCCGCCACCTGATGGCCGATGCCCTCGCGCTCGTGGAGCCTGACGCCGTTCTCCGCGCACCAGGTGCGGGTGACGATGTGCAGCTCCTCCTCCTCGGGCGTGTTGGCGGGCACCATGTGGTCGATGAAGAGGGCGAAACGCTCCGGCTCGGTGACGCGGTCGATGCCGAACTCCTCCTTCATCTGCTTGAAGATGAGGTCGAGATAGCCGGGGAAGTCGTAGCCCAGTACGTAGTCGGGCTTGACCTCGACCTCGGTGCCGGCCGGCACCGGGGCGCCCGCCCGGCTCACGCGCCCCATGATCTTCTCCGCGATCGTGTAGCCCATCGCTCTTTGCCCGCGCCGCTCCGCTTCTCCGCCCGATGGTAGCACCATAGGCGCTGCGTCGCGCAGAGCCGCGAGCGTCAGGAGTCGTCCAGGCGGAAGAGGAGCAGGAGCGTGCTCTGGAGGAAATGGAAGTTGTCGTCGGAGAGGATGTAGACGAGCGTTGTGCCATCCGTATGGCGCGCCACGGCTAGGCCCTCGTAGTTATCCACCGTAAGCGGCGGCGCGAAGCGGGCGACTAGTTCGCCCTTCAGAACGGCGCCGCCATCGATGGCGACGGCGGGAATCCGCTCCAGACGCGCCTTGAACCCGCCGAGCAGCTTGAAATAGCGCGACAGCACGAGCACGTCGCCGTTGGGCAGCAGGGCCGCATCGGTCGGCTTGAAGTCTTGCGCGGTGCGGTAGCCGAGCGACTCGATATTCTCGCCGACGAGCCAGCCGGCGCGTGAGCCGCCGGTGCGCTTGAGGCTCTCCGCCAGCATCAGGATGCGGCCGTCGGGGAGTGGGGTGAGCGCCTCCAGCCCGCCGTTGAGAGGGGCGGCCGCGATGCCCTTCGGCGTCGGGAAGGGCGTGGGGAGGCCTTGCAGACCGCCGGTCTCCAGCGCATAACGCCAGACCCGGTGGCGGCCCTCGAAGCTCACCAGCCAGTCGCCACCGGGCAGGCGCTCCAGCGCCTCGGCATCGCGCCACTCGCCCGCGACCGGCCGACCCCGCGGGTCGAGGAGCGGTCCCAGCGCGGCGTCTGCCAGGTCCACGAGGCGGCCAGTGCGGTCGCGCACGATGCGGGCGGTGAACCAGTGCCCGCGGTCGGTGACGGCGGTGAGCCGCCCGTCCGCCGTGACGCTGAGCCCGGAGAGACCCCCGAACGCCGGCTCGTCGCTCCGCAGGTCCAGCCCGCCGAGGAAGTGCAGGCGGCCCACGTGCTGCACGGCGCGGTCGGTCGGGTCGAGGGCGATCGGGCGGGTGGAGAGCGAGATTGACGCTGCGAATGCATCGCCTAATGCCATCGCGAAGGCGCCGACGATGACGGCGGCGACAGCAGCGCGCGCCAGCGGTCGGCCGCCCGTCATGCCGCGGCGACCACGCGCCCGAGACGCGCGTCGGCCCGCCATACGCCGGCGACCACCGCGAGGCCGAGCGAGGACCAGACCAGCATCGTCCACCACGCCGCATCCCAGCCACCCAGGGCCTCGGTCACCGCGGCGAGCAGCGGCGGGCCGAGCACGGCGCCGAGCGCGGCCCCTTGCGCCACGAAGCCGCCCGCCATCGCCACCTGCGACTGGCTCGGCGCATGCGCGACGCCGCCCTCGAAGCAGACGGCGGGCAGCGGCCCGCTCACCAGGGCGAAGCAGACGGCGAGCGGGATCTTGGCGTCAACGGGCGTGAAGGGCGCAAACAGCGTTGCCGCGCAGACGCCCATGCCCGTGAAGGTGAGCCCCAAGAGCAACCAGCGCGTGACACCCCGGAGCATGAGCCAGGCGCTGGTCACGGAGCCCACGGTGGTGGCAAGGACGAAGAGCGCGGTGAAGAGCGCGGCAGCCTCGACCGAGCGGCCCTGCGTCTCGATCAGGAAGGTGGGCAGCCACGCCATCAGCGCCTGCCACTGCACGGCGAATATTGCGAAGGCCGCGCCGAAGAGCCAGGGCCCCGGCCGCGACAGGGTCGCGCGCACGCCGGCACGATCAAACGTGCTGCCTGCTGCCGGCATGCGCCAGCGCCCCGGCGCTGCGCCCCAGGCGAAGGCCGCCAGGAAGAGCAGGATCAGCCCGGTATTGATGAACCAGAGGCCGCGCCAGCCGACCGGCTCCAGCAGCACCGTCGCGATCACCAGCGAGAGCGCGATGCCGACCGGCATGTAGGTGCCCCAGACGCCGAGCACGAAGCGGCGCACGGAGGCATCCGCCGCGGCAACGAGCATCTTGGGCCCGGCAACCGTGAGGGTGGCGAAGCCGAAGCCTTCGACGATGCGGGCCGCGAGCAGCTGCGCCCCGTTCTCGGCCAAGCCGCCGGCAAGGCTCGCAAGCGCCATCACGGCGCCGCCCACGAAGACCATCTGCCTGATGCCCAGCCGGTCGACCACCATCCCGCCGGCCACGCCCAGCACCGCGCCCATGCCGTAGAAGGACGATGCGATCAGCCCGGCGATGACGCGGGGCAGATCGAGCTCCGCCTCCAGCATCGGCAGAGCCGGCGGCGCCTTGCCGACCTGCATGCCCACCATGTAGCCGGCCGCGAAGGCCAGGGCCACGATGTCCCAGCGCGAGCGGGCCGAGGACACGATCAGCCCCGCCGACGCGACTTGCCGCGCCGTCTCCCGTTGCGGTCCGCCATCGATTTCCAGGGCTCGCCGTTTGCGGCCGAGAGGGAGAAGATGAGGCCGCCGGCAATGGGATCGGCCTCGCGGAGCGTCACCACCACCGGATCGCCCAGGCGGAGAATGCGTCCATCCACCGCGAGCGTGTGCTGGCGGGCGTCGAAACGCGGGCGGGCGGCGCCGAGCGTCGCGCCCGGCACCAGGCCTTCGGCGCCGGTCTCGTCGAGGGAGACGAAGATGCCGAAGCGCGTCACGCCGGCGATGCGGCCGTGGAACTCCGCGTCCACGCGATCGGCCAGATAGGCGGCACAGTAGCGGTCCCCGGCATCGCGCTCGGCGGCCTGCGCGCGCCGCTCGGTGGACGAGATGTGCGTGCCCACGCGCTCAAGCGTATCCGGCTCGGTGCGGCCTGCGCCGCCCGCACCGAGGCCGTACGCGTCGATCAGGGCGCGATGCACCAGCAAGTCGGCGTAGCGGCGGATCGGCGAGGTGAAGTGCGCGTAGCGCACGAGGCCGAGCCCGTAGTGGCCGATGTTGCGCGGGCTGTAGGCGGCCTGCGCCTGGGCGCGCAGGATCATCAGGCTGGCGATGCCGACGTCGCGCGGGTTCTCGAGCAGGGCGAGAAAGCGGTTGAAGGCATCGGGGCGGAGCGCGCCGCTGCGCGGCACCGCGATCCCGCGCGTGCGCAGGAACTCGCGCAGCACATCCAGCTTCGCGGTATCGGGCCGGTCGTGGACGCGATACATGCAAGGCGAATGCCTGGCTTCGAGGGCGCTGGCGGCGGCAACGTTGGCCGCGATCATCAGCTCCTCGATCAGGCGGTGGCTGTCGTGGCGGCGGGCGAAGCCGATACGCGCTACCGTGCCGTCCTCGGCCAGCGTCACCTCGCGCTCCGGCAGCTCCAGGTCGAGCGCACCGCGGCGCTCTCGCGCCGATCGCAGCGCGCCATGGACGCCGTAGAGCGCGGTGATCGTGGTCCGAACCGATGGCGCCAGGCCCGCGCCATCGCGCTCGGCGGCGGCCTGGACTTCGTCATAGGTGAGCCGGGCGGCCGAGCGCATGAGCGCACGCTCGAAGCGCCAGTCGCGCAGTTCGCCCTCGGCGTCGATGCGCAGGTGCGCGGCGAGACAGGCGCGGTCCACGCCGGGTTTCAGCGAGCAGAGATCGGCGGAGAGTGCGTCCGGCAGCATCGGCACCACGCGATCGGGGAAGTAGGCGGAGTTGCCGCGCTCCCGCGCCGCGCTGTCGAGGGCGCTGCCGGGCCGGACGAAGTGGGCCACGTCGGCGATGGCGACGACCGCACGCCAGCCGCCCGGATTGTCCGGCGCGGGGTCGGCTTCGGCCCAGACCGCGTCGTCGAAGTCCCGGGCGTCAGCGCCGTCGATGGTGATCAAGGGCAGCGACCGCAGGTCGGCGCGGCCTTCGAGGCCCGGCGGTGCCGCACGCTCGGCCTCTGCCAGCGCTGCGTCGGGGAAGCGCAGCGGCAGGCCGTGGGCGTGGATCGCGGCGAGGCTGATCGCGCCGGGCGAATCCGCGTCGCCCAGCCTCTCGACCACCCTGGCGTCGGCCAAGCCGAGGCGGCTGCCGGGCTCGGTTTCGCCGACCACCAGCTCGCCAGACCGGGCGCCGCCGGTCTTGCCCGCCGGTACGGCGACGTCGCGGCGGACGCGGCGCTCGGCCGGCTCGATCACGCCCCCGCCGCTGCCCGTGGCGCGGAAGACCCCGACCACCCGGCGGGGGCCGGCATCGAGCACGCGCATGGGCCGCGCCAGGTAGCCGCCATCGGGCGCGGGCCTGAGCCGCGCGAGCACGCGGTCGCCTTCTCCCGGCTCGGGAACGCCCCTGGGTGCGGGGTCGAGCGTGATCGGCGGCGGTGGATCGGACTCCTCCCAGCGCGTCGGCCGGGCGCTGAGCGCGCCCTCAGAGTCGAGCCCGTCGATCTCCAGCACCGTAACCGACGGCAGCGTGCCGGCGGGGCGGCGGCGCTTGCGGCGGCTATCGATTGCGCCTTCCTCTTCCAGCGTGCGCAGGAGCTCGGTCAGCGCGGCGCGGTCGTTGCCGCGGATGTTGAAGGCGCGCGCGATCTCGCGCCTGCCGACCTTGCCCGGGCTCTCCCGGACAAAGCGCAGAACCTCATCCCTGGTCGGAAAGGGAGCCGGCTTGCCTGCCAAGAGCGCCGCGCGCCGCTAGGGCGCACCGTCGGCGGGCGCGCCCGCTTGCCGGCGCGTCGCACGCTTCGCCTTGGGCCTCCCGCGCCCGGATGTCTTTCTCTTGCCGCCGCCCTTGGCCGCCTTGGCGGCGAGCAGCTTGAGGGCGTCATCCAGGGTGAGCTCGTCGGCGGACGCCCCCTTGGGCAGCGATGCGCGCACGCGGCGATGCTCGACATAGGGCCCGTAACGGCCGCTGCGGAGCGCCACCGTTTCGCCGGATTCGGGATGCGCTCCGAGCTCCCGCAGCAGCTGGGCGCCGCCCTTCTTCTCTGCGATCAGCACCACCGCCCGGTTCAGACCCACCTCCAGCACACTCTCGCCGCGCGGCAGCGAGCGATAGGCGCCGTCGTGCTTGACGTAGGCGCCGAAGCGGCCGATGCCGGCGGTGACCGGCTTGCCGCTCTCGGGGTGAGTCCCGATTTCCCGCGGGAGCGCGAGCAGGCCGAGCGCCGTCTGCAAATCGACCAGGTCCGGTGCGAGGTCCTGGGGCAGGGAGACCCGCTTGGGTTTTTCTTTGGTGTCGCCGTCCACGCCCCGCTCGACGTAGAGGCCGTAGGGGCCGCGCTTCAACAGCACCGGCAGACCGGTCTCCGGGTCGTTGCCGAGCGTGCGCGGCTCCGACGCATCGCCTCCGTTCTCGGCGAGCGGGCGCGTGTACTTGCACTCGGGGTAGTTGGCGCAACCCACGAAGGGGCCGTAGCGCCCGAGCTTCAGTCCAAGCCGTCCGTCCTCGCAGGAGGGGCAGCGGCGGTCCTCGCCGCCGTCCTCGGCCGGGAACAGGTGCAGCCCGAGCGTCGCATCGAGGGCGTCGAGCACCTGCTTGACCCGGAGCCCCTTGGTCTCTTCCACCGCGCCGGCGAAGTCGCGCCAGAAGTCGCTCAGCACCTGTCGCCAGTCGATCTCGCCGGCGGAGATGGTGTCGAGCTGGCCTTCGAGCGAAGCCGTGAAGTCGTACTCGACATAGCGGCTGAAGAAGCTTTCGAGGAACACCGTGACGATGCGTCCGCGATCCTCGGGCACGAAGCGGCGCTTCTCCAGGCGCACGTAATTGCGGTCCTGCAGCACCGAGATGATGGAGGCGTAGGTGGAGGGGCGGCCGATGCCGAGCTCTTCCAACCGCCTGACCAGGCTCGCCTCGGAGAAGCGGGGCGGCGGTTCGGTCACGTGCTTGTTGGGGGTGACGCCGGCGACCGCCATCGCCTCGCCCACGGAGACCGCCGGCAACCGGCGCTCGTCGTCCGCATCGTCGCTGTTGTCGCGCCGGGCGTCGTCCCGGCCCTCCTGATAGACGCGGAGGAAGCCGTCGAAGGCGACGGTCTGACCGGTGGCCCGGAGCCCGGTGCGGCCGTCGTCGGAGGCGATATCCACGCTCACCCGGTCGATCTCGGCGCTCGCCATCTGGCTCGCGAGCGCGCGCTTCCAGATCAGCTCGTAGAGCCGCGCCTGATCCTTCTTGAGCACGGCCGAGAGCGATTGAGGCGTGCGGGAGAGATCGGTGGGGCGGATTGCCTCGTGGGCCTCCTGCGCGTTCTTGGCCTTGGTGCGGTAGCGGCGGGGCGTCTCCGGCACGTAGTTCGAGCCGTAGCGCTGGCCGATGACGTCCCGCGCCTGGCGCAGCGCCTGCTCTGCGATCTGCACGCCGTCGGTCCGCATGTAGGTGATGAGTCCCACCTGCTCGCCACCCACCGCAATGCCTTCGTAAAGCTGCTGGGCGACCTGCATGGTGCGCCGGGCGGCGAAGCCCAGCTTGCGCGAGGCCTCCTGCTGCAGGGTCGACGTGGTGAAGGGGGGCGCCGGATTGCGCTTGACGCGCTTGGGCTCGACGGCGGCGATGCGGTAGCGGCCGGTGCGGACCAGCGCGGCCGCCCGCTCGGCCGCAGCCTGGTCGCCGAGCGCGTACTTGCCGAGCTTTTGGCCGTCGAGGGAGGTGAGGCGGGCCGCCATGCGCTCGCCCCTGGGGGTGTCGAGTTCGGCCTCGATCGACCAGTACTCGCGCGGCTTGAAGGCCTCGATCTCGACCTCGCGCGCACAAATGAGGCGAAGCGCGACGGATTGCACGCGGCCTGCCGAGCGCGAGCCCGGGAGCTTGCGCCAGAGCACCGGGGAGAGCGTGAAGCCCACCAGATAGTCGAGCGCGCGGCGCGCCTTGTAGGCGTCGATCAGGTTGTCGTCGAGGTCGCGCGGCGCGGCCATGGCGTCGAGCACGGCGGACTTGGTGACCTCGGTGAAGACCACGCGCTTGACCGCGACGCCGTCCAGCAGCCCACGCCGGCCGAGTTCGTCCCGCACATGCCAGGAGATTGCCTCGCCCTCGCGGTCGGGGTCGGTGGCGAGATAGAGACGGTCCGCGCCCCGGAGCGCCTTGCCGATGGCACCGATGTGCTTCTCGGCGCCGTCGGCGACGGTCCAGTCCATGGCGAAGGCATCGTCCGGCCGCACCGAGCCGTCCTTGGGCAGGAGGTCGCGGACGTGGCCGTAGGAGGCCACGACCGTGTAGTCGGGCCCCAGGTACCTGCCGATGGTGGACGCCTTGGTGGGCGATTCGACGACGACGACGTTCATCCTGAAACGATTGCTGGTAGCGTCATCGGGCGGCGCTAGGCCGCCGGCTGGGAGAGTGAAACGCGGTTGCCGGGCTGCCGCTCCAGGCGCCCCGCCAACTCAAGCTCAAGCAAAATGGTTGCCACGATCGCGGGTGTCAACCGGCTCTGCCTGACCAGCATGTCTACCGGCACGGGGCTCGAGCCGAGCAGAGCGACGACGGACTCGCGGGCGTTGGCCGGCGCGTCGTCGTCCTCGGACGCTCCTAGGGCGGCGTCATCCGGCCAATGTTGCCGGGGCTCGCCGAGCATCCGGCGGCCGCCTTCGGCGAGCGCTTCGAGCACGTGGTCGGCGTTCTCCACCAGCGTCGCACCCTGGCGAATTAGGCGGTTGGGGCCGCTGGCACGGGGATCGAGGGGCGAGCCAGGGACCGCCATCACCTCGCGGCCCTGCTCCAGCGCAAGCCGTGCGGTGATGAGCGAGCCCGAGCGCGCCGCGCCCTCGACGATCACGACGCCGCGGCAGAGCCCGGCGATGATGCGGTTGCGGCGCGGGAAGTGGCGCCCCACAGGCACGGTGCCGAACGGAGCCTCAGAGATCACAGCGCCCTCGCCCAAGAGCTGCTCGAAGAGCGAGCGGTTCTCCTTGGGATAGACGACGTCGATCCCGCCACCCATGACCGCGACCGTGCCGGTGGAGAGCGCGCCGGAATGGGCGCGGGCGTCGATGCCGCGGGCCATGCCGGAGACCACCGTGAGGCCGGCGGTGCCGAGGTCCGCAGCAAGCCGCTCGGCGAAGTGAAGCCCGTTCGCGGACGCGTTGCGCGCGCCCACCACGGCGATGCAGTCGGTTGCGAGCAGGTCCGCGCGCCCGCGCAGGGCGATCACCGGCGGCGGGTCGTCGATGGCGGCGAGCGGCTCGGGATAGGAAGGCTCGCCCCGTGCGATCAGGCGGCCGCCCAGCGCGGTGAGTGCCGAAAGCTCGCGCTCGGCTATCGCGCGCGTGCAGACCTTGATGGGGCGCCGCCGACCGCCGCGGCGCGCGAGCGCGGGCAGCGCGTCGAGCACGGCGGCGGGTGAGCCGAAGCGGGCGAGCAGGGCGAAGAAGGTGATCGGCCCGACGTTCTCGCTGCGCGCGAGGCGCAGCCAGTCAAGCCGTTCAGCCTCGGTGAGCGTGCGCGGTTCGCTGGAGTCAGAGACGTTCATTGGTCTGTTGGGGTGTCTGCTTCGGGAGCTGCCGGGGCGCTGCGGCCGATGCGGGGCTCGCGCCCGCGCGCGAGGCGCCACATGTTCGCACCATGGCGCAGCGTCACGATGACCGCGAGGAAGCCGGCAAGCCACGCAATCTGCGGCTCATTGAAGAGGATCGCGAACCCCGGAGAGGCGCAGATCGCGATCAAGGCGGCGAGGGACGAATAGCGGAAGAGCCCGGCGACAGCGAGCCAGAGACCGCAGGCGACGAGCCCGACAGGCCACGCGATCGCGAGCAGGACGCCCAGGGTCGTGGCCACTCCCTTGCCGCCCTTGAACAGCAGCCAGACCGGCGCGACGTGGCCCACGACCACGCAGCCTGCGGCGATCACCGCCATGTCGGGTCCGAAGCGCTGGGCGATGACCACGGCGACGGCGCCTTTTCCCCCGTCGAGCAGAAGGGTGAGCGCCGCCGCCGCCTTGTTGCCGGTGCGCAGCACGTTGGTCGCGCCGATGTTGCCCGAGCCGATGCGGCGCAGGTCGCCGAGCTTGAAGAGGCGCGCCACGATCAGCCCCATGGGCAACGCGCCGATCAGATAGGCGATGACCCCGCCGAGGTAGAACGGCCAGGTAAAGGCGAAGTTGCCGAGCGGATCGGGCACCGCGACCGCCCCGCGGTTACTGTCCGGTCTCGGATTCCAGAATCGCTCTCCCCCCACCGTCATGCCCGGCCCCCGGATCAAGTCCGGGGGTGTTCCGGGCATCTCTCTCAAGGAGATACACCGGACGCTGGGCAAGCACGTGGATGGCCGGGACAAGCCCGGCCATGACGGGAAGGGGAACTCTGGAACCAGTCACGTCTGTTTCCGGGACACGATGTTAGGGCCGCATGATCATGCGGCCGAAGAAGTTGCGGCTCTCCATCAGCGCGTGGGCCGCCGGCGCCTCGCTGAGCGCAAAAGTCTGATGGATGACCGGCGCGAGATGGCCTTCAGCCATCAACCCAAGCACGCGCTCCACGTGGGCCTTGGTGGAGCGCCCGCAGCCGTGCACCGCGATGTGCTTGCGGAAGAACTCGATGAAATCGATCTCCACCCGCTCGCCGCCGTGGGCGCCGATGGTGGCGAGCCGGGCGCCGGGCGCGAGCGCGTCGATGGCGCCCACCAGGATCGCGCCGCCGATCATCTCCAGCGCCGAATCGACGCCCCGGCCATCGGTGAGCCGCCGCGCAGCGTCGCCAATGTCCTCGCGCGTGTAGTCGATGGCGGCGTCGGCTCCGAGGGCGAGCGCCTTCTCCAGCTTCTCCTCGGAGCCCGCGGCGGCGATCACGCGCGCGCCCGCGAGCTTGGCGATCTGGACCGCGGCGGAGCCGACGCCGCCGCCCGCCGCGGTGATCAATACGGTCTCGCCGGCGCGAAGGCCGATCTCCTCGATCAGTGCCTCCCAGGCGGTGGCGAAAGGAATCTGGCCGGCCACGGCATCGTCGTAGGAAAGCGAGTCTGGTATGCGGACGACATGGTCGTGGCGCACCCGCACATACTCCGCGTAGCCACCCCAATGGGTGACCCCGAGGACGCCTGCGTTCATGCACAGGTTCTCGCGGCCGTCGCGGCAGTCTCCGCAGGCACCGCAGCTCAACATGAAGTGGGGCGCGACGCGGTCGCCCTCGCTGAACCCCGTGACCCCGGCGCCCACGTCTGCGACCGCGCCCGCCGCGTCGACCCCCATGACGTGCGGCATCGGGCTTTCCACGCCGAAGAGTCCTTTGCGCAGGTCGGTGTCGCAGTGGTTCACGCCCGAGGCATGGACCTCGATGAGGAGCTCGCCGGGACCGGCGGCGGGGGTCTGCACGTCCTCGTAGACGATCGTGTCGAACGCCTCGCCGTAGCCGTGGATCACCGCCGCCTTCATCGTCTCCCTCCAGCAACCCGCATCCGTGCACGCCCGTCGGCCGAGGCCGCCACCAGGGCCGCGGCCCGATGGACGCTCGTATGCCGGCGCGCGAGGCGGTCGAGATCGTCGGCGTAGCCGCCGCCCACGACGCAGGCGGTCGGTACATCGGCCTCGCGGCAGGTCTCGATCACGGTGCGGTCTCGCCTCGCAAGGCCGCCGTCGCTGAGAGCGAGCCGGCCGAGCTTGTCGTCGGCATGGGGATCGACGCCGGCATTGTAGAACACGATGTCCGGTCGATGGTCCGCCAGCAGCGCCGGCAGGTGGGTCGCCATCACGGAGTGATAGACGCCGTCGCCGGTGCCGGGGGGCACGCCGATGTCGAGATCGCTGGTTTCCTTGGCCGACGGATAGTTGGCCTCGCAATGGAGCGAGAAGGTGAAGACCTTCGGCTCGTCCCGGAAGATCGACGCCGTGCCGTCGCCCTGATGGACGTCGAGATCGACCACCAGGGCCCGCTCGATCAGCCCCTCGCTGCGCAGCACGCGGATCGCGACGGCGACATCGTTGAAGAGGCAGAAGCCCGCGCCGTGGCCGGCGAAGGCATGGTGGCTGCCGCCCGCCGTGTTGCAGGCGAGCCCGTGCTCCAGCGCGAGGCGGCCGGTGAGCACGGTCCCGCTGACGGCGGCGCACCCGCGGCGCACCAGCGCATTGGAGAGCGGCAGCCCTAGCCGGCGCACCGCGCGGCGGTCAAGAGCGAGGTTCAGCACCGCGTCGACGTAAGCCTCGTCATGCGCGAGCGTCAGCCACTCCCGCGGCGCGGGTGTCGGCCGGACGAGGCTCGCCGGCGGAATCACGCCGTCCTCCAGCAGCACGTCCTTGATGCGGCCGAACTTCCCGATGGGGAAGCGATGGCCGGGCGGCAGCGGGACCGTGTAGTCGGGGTGAAAGACAACCGGAAGGGTCACGGGTACCAAGTGAGCGATCAGAGGATCGACAGCACGCTCTCGGGCGGCCGGCCGAGGGCCGCGCGGGCGCCGTTCACGACGATGGGTCGCTCGATGACGATGGGATTGGCCACCATGAGGTCGATCAGTGCGCGGCGGGAGAGTTCCTGGTCGGCCATGCCGGCCTCGCGGTAGGCGGCCTCCTTCGTGCGCATCAGCGCGCGGGGCTCGATCCCGAGCTTGGCGAGCACGGTGTCCAATTGCTCCGGTGAGGGCGGCGTCTTCAGATACTCCACGATCTCCGGCTCGATGCCCCGGTCCTGCAACAACTGCAATGTTTGACGGGACTTGGAGCAGCGCGGGTTGTGGTAAATAGTCACCGCCATGTCGTCCCTCCCGGTGCATCGCGCGGCGGCGGCACTCTGGCACGCGCTCACGCGGGGTGTCCAGCGGCCTGCGATTTGTGCCCCGTGCGCGTCCGTCGCGGGGGCAGCGGCGCTGCTGCTGGCGACCCTGTGGCTCGCGGCCAGCGCGCCGGCGCTCGCGCAGGAAAGCACGCCCGCCGCCGACGTGGCCGACGCGCAGGCTCTCGAGAGCCTGGTCGAGACACTCGAATCGCCGGAGCAGCGCGAGCGCTTCATCGCCGACCTCAAGGCCGCGCTCGAGGCCCAGCAGGCGACGGAGGCGAGCGAGGATGCCGAGGGCGCGTCGGCCATGCGCACGTTCTCCGACGGGATCGCCACCCTCGGCGGGCATATCGTCGATCTCGCGGGCGCGATCGCCGACATCCCGGAGGCCATCGATTGGCTGATCGAGCACTGGGGCGAGCGGGAGGAGCGCGAAGCCTGGCTGGTCTCTTTCGGCAAGCTGGTCGCGATCATCGTTTCCGGGATCGTCATCGGCCTGATCGTCTTCCGCGCGCTCCGGAAACCGCGCCGCTGGGTGGAAGGGCTGGAGCAGCCCTCCCCGTGGCTCCAGCCCGCTCTGCTGCTCTACAACACGGTGCTGAGGGCCGTGCCCAACTTGGTCGCGGCAGGCGCGGCCTACGGCGTGCTCACCGTCATCGGCCCGGCGGACGCGCTGCGCGTGGTCGCGCTCGCGATCATCAGCGCCCACCTGATCGCAAGCGTGGTCAAGGCCGTGGGCACGCTGGTGCTGGCGCCCTACGCGCCGCAGCTTCGCCTCGCCTCGATCACGGACGAGAACGCCGCTTACTGCTCGGTCTGGTGGCGGCGGCTCGTGAACATCGGGGCCTACGGCTACGTCTTCTGCTACGCGGCCCTGCTTCTCGGCCTGCCAGAGAGCGGCCATGCGGCCTTGATCCGCCTGCTTGGAATTCTTCTGGTTGGCCTGCTCATCACCTTGATCTTGCAGAACCGGGTGGCGTTTGCGCGCTGGCTGCACGAGACCGGGCGGACCAGCGGCACCAGGGCGCACCTCCGCGTCTTCGCCTTCCTGGGCAAGCTCGCGGATTTTTGGCACATCCCGGCGATTCTCTACGTCGTTGCGGGCGGTCTGCTGGCTGCGGCGGAGGGGCTGGAGGGCTTCCTCTTCCTGGTCAAGGGGAGCGCGGCGACTGTCGCGATCGCCTGGGCCACGGGCTTCGGCTTCGCAGGCATCAGGCGTGGCTTCGAGCGCGGTTTCCGCATCCGGGCCGAGCTGCACGAGCGCTATCCGGGGCTGCAGGCGCGGGTGAACCGCTACCTGCCGGTGGCACGCAGGGCGGCGCAGACGGTGATCCTGCTGCTCGGGCTCTGCCTCATCCTCGAAGCGTGGAGCGCCGATATCTTCACCTGGCTCGCGAGCGAGACGGGCACCGCCGTGATCGCCACTCTCGCCTCGATCGTCGCCATCGCCCTGATCGCGACCATCGTGCTCGAGGTGGCGACCACGCTGGTCGACCGCTACCTAACCCAGGTCGACGAGACCGGCGAGCTAGTGGAGCGGAGCCAACGCGCCCGCACCCTGCTGCCGCTCGCGCGCAACGCGCTACGGGTCGTCGTCGGTGTGATCGCGGCGCTGATGATCCTCTCCGAGATCGGCTTGGATATCGCGCCGGTGCTGGCCGGCGTGGGCGTCGCCGGTCTCGCCATCGGCTTCGGCGCGCAGACCCTGGTGAAGGACATCATCACCGGGCTCTTCATCCTGCTGGAGGACAGCGTCGCCGTGGGCGATGTCGTGACCGCCGGCGGCCACACCGGCACCGTGGAAGCGATCACGATCCGCACCATCCGCCTGCGCGACCTGCAGGGGCACGTGCACACGGTGCCGTTCAGCGGTGTCGACACGATTTCCAACATGACCAAGGAGTTCTCCTACTACCTGATCGACATGGGGGTGGCCTACCGCGAGGACTACGACGAGGTGGTCGATGTCATGCGCGAGGTTGGCGCGGGGCTGCAGCAGGACCCCGAGTTCGGCCCCAACATGCTGGAGCCGCTGGAGATCATGGGCCTCAACAGCTTCGGCGATTCGGCCGTCATCGTCCGCGCCCGGCTCAAGACCAAACCGCTCACGCAGTGGTCGACGGGGCGGGAGTACAACCGCAGGCTCAAGGCCGCATTCGACGAACGCGGTATCGAGATTCCCTTCCCCCACACGCAGATCTACTTCGGCGAGGATAAGCAGGGCCGCGCGCCCGCCGCCCGGGTGGTCATCGAGGACGCGCGGGCAGACGACGACGCGCCGCCGGGCTCCTCGGCTGACGACGAGGAGCAGCGGGAAAGACGGGTACGGAAGCGGGAGCACACGCCGCGCGAGCGGACCGGCGACGGGCCGGAAGACGCAGACAGCAGCAACGGCGAAGACGCGGGTTAGCGCGTGACACCCTCCACCTGACATTGACTCCGGTAGGCCATTGGCCTACATCTTGCGATGGAATTCGATTGGGACGATGCCAAGAGCGACGCCTGTCTCACGCAGCGCGGCTTCGATTTCGCCCATGCCATCCGCGCTTTCCTGGATGACGACCGGATCGTCGGCCAGGACCGCCGCTGGGACTACGGCGAAGACCGCTATCGGCTGCTCGGAGCGATAGAAGGCCGCGTTTTCGTTGTGATTTACACAGTGCGCGGTTCGGCCATCCGCATCATTTCGGCGCGCAAGGCCAACCGCAAGGAGATTCGGGAGTATGAGCAGAACACGCGTCAGGATTGATCCGGAAAATCCGCGCAGCCTTCCTCCGGGACGCGTCAATCATGCGGTGCTGGATGCGACGAGCGAGGAGGATATCGCGCGGCAGGCGCGCGAAGACGACGCCGAGGCGATGCAGGATATGGCGCGATTTGCCCGACGGGTGCGCAGGCGCGTGGGGCTGACGCAGGTAGAGTTCGCGCGCCGTATCGGCGTGCCGCACGAGACGATCCGCAACTGGGAGCAAGGCAAACGCGGACCCACGGGTGCCGCCAGGGCCTTGCTCAGGATTCTCGACAAGGCGCCCGAGACGGCCCTGCGCGTACTCGACTGACTTCCCGGTTCAGGTCCCGCACGACCCTTCAACATTTCAAACAGTGATGTGATCCGCACCGCGGACGCGTTGACTAAGGCGCGGCTCGGCCGCATCGTGCGGCCGCGAAATCGAGCTGACGCGGTGGCGGCAACAGTCCGCCGATGGGGGCTCAATGAAAGCGTCCGATCTTCTGGTCAAATGCCTCGAAACCGAGGGCGTGACCCACATCTTCGGCATTCCCGGCGAAGAGAACGCCGACGTGATGATGTCGCTGATGGACAGCGACATCGATTTCGTCCTGTGCCGGCACGAGCAGGCGGCGGCGTTTATGGCCGATGTCTACGGCCGGTTGACGGGCAAGGCGGGCGTCTGCCTCGGCACCCTCGGCCCCGGCGCCACCAACCTCGTGACCGGCGTCGCCGACGCCAACATGGACCGCGCGCCGCTGGTCTGCCTCATCGGCCAGGCCGGCACCCAGCGCCTCCACAAGGAGAGCCACCAGAACATGGACTCGGTCTCCATGTTCCGCCCGATCACCAAGTGGGCGCAGACGGTGCACCAGCCGGACAACATCCCCGAGATCGTACGCAAGGCCTTCAAGGTCGCCGAGGCCGAGAAGCCGGGCGCGGTGCTGATCGAGCTGCCGGAGGACATCGCGGAGCACGAGGCGGCCGGCGCGCCGATCACGCCGATCAAGACGCGGCGCCCCGGCGCCGACTACAAGGCGGTGGCGCGCTCGGTGGACGCGATCATGGGTGCCAAGAACCCACTGATCTTGGCCGGTAACGGCGCCATCAGAAAGCGCGCGTCCACGCAGCTCAGGCGCCTCGCGGACCTCACCGGCATCGGCGTGGTCAACACCTTCATGGGCAAGGGGGCCCTTCCCAGGAGCGACGAGCACTGCCTCTACACCGTGGGCCTGCAGGGCAAGGACCACATCATCGCAGCGCTCCGCGAGGCCGACGTGATCGTCTCCGTCGGCTACGACCTGGTGGAGTACTCGCCCGCCTTCTGGAACCGAGGCGCGGAGAAGACCATCGTTCATATCGACTTCTGGCCGGCGGAGGTGGACGGCGACTACCAGGTAGAGGTCGACGTCGCCGGCGACATCGCCGATGCGCTCTGGCAGATCAACGAGGAGATCGAGCGGCGCAGCGCGGAGAGCGGCACCAGCCTGCCGCTCTTCGATATCGGCGAGCGGCAGGCTCTCCGCACGACCATCCACGACGATCTGACGGCGGAGCGGGGCAGCAGCCACTTCCCCATGCGCCCGCAAAAGGTGCTCTACGACGTGCGCAACGTCATGGGGCCGGAGGACGTGCTGTTGTCTGACGTGGGCGCCCACAAGATGTGGATCGCCCGCTACTACCAGTGCGACGAGGCCAACACCTGCCTGATCTCCAACGGCTTCTGCACCATGGGCTTCGCCTTCCCCGGCTCCCTCGGGGCGAAGATCGCCATGCCCGAGCGGCGGATTCTCTCGATCAACGGCGACGCCGGGTTCTTCATGAACGCGCAGGACATGGAGACTGCGGTCAGGCGCAAGCTCAACGTGGTCGCCATGATCTGGATGGACGGCGCCTATGGGCTGATCGAGTGGAAGCAGCGCAACGCCTTCGACGGCCGGCACTTCGACCTGTCGTTCACCAATCCGGACCTCCAGCTCTGGGCCGAGTCTTACGGCGCCTGGGGCCGCACCATCGAGAAGGCCGACGAGCTCGTGCCCGTGCTGGAGGAAGCCTTCCAGCAGCCAGGGCCGGCGGTGATCGGCGTGCCCATCGACTACGGCGAGAACATGAAGCTCTCCGCGCGCCTCGGGAAGATCGAATATCCGATCTGATCCCAACGCTGTCCTTGGCCCAAAGCGCCCGCTCGCGTTGACTTAGAGGCGCCGTGAACGGATAGTGCGCGCTTTCCAAATCCGGGGAGGCGCTGCCGTGTCCAGCTCATTGATGGCCAACTATGGCCGCTTCGACCTCACCTTCGAGCGGGGCGAGGGGTCGTATCTCTATACGGCCGACGGCGCGCGCTACCTGGATTTCGGTTGCGGCATCGGCGTGACCAGCCTGGGCCACGCACATCCGCACGTGGTCGCAGCACTGGAGGCCCAGAGCAGGGAACTCTGGCACGTCTCGAACCTCTATCATATTCCGCCGCAGGCGCGCCTCGCGGAGCGGCTCACCGCTGCGACGTTCGCCGACCGCGTGCTCTTCTGCAATTCCGGTGCGGAGGCGATGGAGTGCGCGATCAAGCTCGCGCGCATCCATCAGACCAGCCGCGGCGCGGCGGAGCGCTACCGTGTCGTGACCTTCCGCAACGCCTTCCACGGGCGGACTCTCGCGACCATCGCGGCGGGCGCCCAGGCCAAGCACCTCAAGGGATTCGAGCCGGCCGTCGATGCCTTCGACCAGGTCGACTTGAACGATCTCGATGCGACCCGTGCGGCCATCGGCGACGAGACCGCGGCGCTGCTGGTCGAGCCGATCCAGGGCGAGGGCGGCATCCATTCGGCGACCGACGCGTTCCTGCAGGGCTTGCGCGCCTTGGCGGACGAAGCGGGCTTGGTGCTCATCTTCGACGAGGTGCAGTGCGGCGTGGGCCGCACCGGCCGGCTCTTCGCCCATGAGTGGGCGGGCGTGACGCCGGACATCATGGCGGTCGCCAAGGCGCTGGGGAACGGCTTCCCCATCGGGGCCTGTCTCGCGCGGGAGGAGGTCGCGGCGGCGATGGTGCCCGGCAGCCACGGCACCACCTTCGGCGGCAACCCGCTGGCGACCGCAGTGGCCAACGCCGTGCTGGACGTGGTGCTCGCCGACGGCTTCCTCGACACGGTGCAGAAGAACAGCGCGCTACTGACCGAGCGGCTGACCGCGCTCGCCGGCAACAAGAGCGTCTACACGGGCGTGCGCGGCCGGGGCATGATGCTGGGGCTCGAGTGCGTCATTCCCAACATGGAGCTGCTCGGGGCACTGCGCGAGAACAAGGTGCTGGCGCTGCCGGCGGACAGCAACATCCTGCGCATGCTGCCGCCGCTCAACATCGGCGAGGCCGAGATCGACGAGGCCTGCGATGCGCTTGAGCGGGCCTTGAGCCAGGTGGGGTCGTGACCCGGCCGCGCCACTTTCTCGACTTCGACGGGATCGACGCCGCCACGCTGCGCGCGACCATCGACCGCGCGCGCACGCTCAAGGGGCGGAACGGCGCAGCCCCGCTCGCCGGCAAGACGCTGGCCGCGATCTTCGAGAGCCCGTCGACGCGGACGCGGGTCTCCTTCGAGGTCGCCATGGACGAGCTCGGCGGCAAGACCATCACCATGACGGCTGCCGACATGCAGCTCGGGCGCGGCGAGACCATCGAGGACACAGCGCGCGTGCTCTCGCGCTACGTCGACGCAATCGCGCTGCGCACCCGCTCCCACGAGACGCTCATGGCGCTCGCGGAGGGCGCGAGCGTGCCGGTCATCAACGCGCTCTCCGACCGCAGCCATCCCTGCCAGCTGGTGGCCGACGTGATGACCTATGAGGAGCACCGCGGCCCTATCGCAGGCCGCACCGTCGCCTGGCTCGGCGACGGCAACAACATGGCCGCGACCTGGGTGCAGACCGCGGCGCACTGCGATTTCAGCCTGCGCCTCGCCTGCCCGGCCGCGTACCCGCCGCCGTCCGAGATCGTCGCCTGGGCGGAGGAGCGGGGCGCCGACATCGAGGTGGGCACCGACGTGGCCGGCGCGGTGACCGGTGCCGACTGCGTGGTGACCGACACCTGGGTGTCGCTGCACGACGACCCCGCGCGCAAGGGCAACGTGTCGTTCGAGCCCTTCCGGGTCGACGAGGCGGTGATGGCGATGGCGGCGCCTGATGCGATCTTCATGCACTGCCTGCCGGCGAAGCGGGGCTGCGAGGTGACCGACGCGGTGCTCGACGGCCCGCAGTCCGTGGTGTTCGACGAGGCGGCAAACCGCGTGCCCGCACAGAAATCGATCCTGCTTTGGTGCCTCGAGGGCGGCTGAGCCTTCCCACTCCGCTATACTTCATCTCAAGGAGCATGCTGACGGCTTCAGGTTTTGGCGGCTGACACTTTAGCCAGTTTGTTATATTGTTTCATCTAAATAACATTACATCGTCGAGATCAGGGAATGGTGCCGTGCCGACAATCCGCATTTCTGACGAATCGATGCAGCGACTGAAGGCGTGGGCTGAGCCTCTCGTGGACTCGGCGGACTCAGCGCTCGCGAAGGCGCTGGACGCAGCCGAACGCTATCGTGAGGCACACGCCCCAACGGCCACCGGCCTCGTTCCACGAAGCGGCGATCATGCTCCGGGGCCACCGGACGAGACCGTTAGAGAGCCCCTAATGGATGTCATCTATGAGCGAGGTGGCAGCGCGAGCGGGCGCGATCTGTATCCGGCTCTGAGGGAGCGCATGAAGCGTTACCTGACACCCCGCGATTTCGACCGAATCAGCGCGGGCGACGACAGATGGAGAAGTACCGTGAAGTCTGCACGCGAAGACCTGGTTCAAGAGGGATATCTCCGCGACGATTCGCCACGCGGGGTCTGGGCGCTGTCCGACGCGGGCGTTGCGTTGGTGGAGAGTCGTCGGGTGGAGTCCTCGGGGAGCTTCGTCGACCACCTGCTCGCATTTCCCGACGTGGGCGAAGATTCCGACTTCGATCAGCCGCGCTCGGGCCCGCGGCCCGTGGACCTGTAAGCTATCTCCTCGATACGCACGTCACTTATACTATTAACCTGTTGTTATAAAATCATTATTTTTCTCCCACGCAAATCCGAAAGCGTTTAGGCAGCGATTGTGCTTCCAATACACGCGCGTGTTCTGACCGCCTCTACGCCTCCCTGTCGAACCGTCCTGAAATCCCCGGGTGTCAATCGGCTTTCAATACTGACCCCCTATTGGCGTGCAAAACTGACCCCCCTGAGTGGCACGGCGGAGGTTGTCCCGGTAGCCAATAGGGGGGACCCGCGCGGCTTCGTGTAGCGCCTTGCGTTACGCGAAGCGAAGCCGCGTGGGGGGGTCCCTGTTGGCCCACCGGGGCAACCGGGCCGCAGGGGTTCTGGGCGTCGGATCAGGACCGGTTCTTGAAGCGCCAGCTCTCGTTGCCGGTCTCGATGATCTCGCAGTGGTGGGTGAGCCGATCGAGCAGGGCCGTGGTCATCTTGGGGTCGCCGAAGACCGACGGCCACTCGCCGAAGGCGAGGTTTGTAGTGATGACGGTGGAGGTGCGCTCGTAGAGCCGGCTCATGAGGTGGAAGAGGAGCTGGCCGCCGGCCTGTGCGAAGGGCAGGTAGCCGAGTTCGTCGAGGATGACGAAGTCGCGGCGGGTGAGCTGCTCTGCGGTGCGACCCTGGCGCCCGGCGTCGCGCGCTCATGCGCGCGCGGATATGCGGAGCTCGGCCTCGAGGTTGTTGCAGGTCCCACGCCACATAGGCCCGGAATAGCGCGCCGGCCGTCTTCTTCCGGCTATAGACCGGGTATTGGTGGTGCGCCGGCCCCTTGCTGTCTTCGTGGGTTCTGACGACGTTGCAGATCGCGCAATGCACATGAAGCTGCGGGTCGCTCTCCCGGCCGGTGCCGTGGACGAAAGTGGCGCCTATCACGTCGGCCTCCACAGGTCGGGTGACGACATCCTTGCTCACCCGCGTGCAGCTGCAATGCTTCAGCACCGTGTCCTCGAGGGCCGCCGCGACGAAGCCACAGCCATCGCCTCGATCCTCTCCCGCATCTCGGGCTCGACGATGACCCAGAGCGAGAACACGCTCTTGTCGACGGAGAAAGTCATGTCGACGCCGGGGGAGCGGTCTGGGTTCCCCGCCCGCTGCACCGGCTTGCGCGAGCCGTCGGGTGCGAAGCCCGAGTGGAGGCGGTGGGAATGGCCGGAGTCGACCTTCTCGCCGTCCTCAATGCCGAGCAGCCCCTTGGGGTTGAACCAGGTCCCGTCCGGCTCCTCACCCGCCGTGTAGTACTCGTTGGGATGCCGGGAGGAGCGCTGGCTCTCCAGGTAGTACTCGGCTGACGCCATCTGGCCGATGGTGGCTACCATGGTGGGGGGTTCCCGAACCGTTGGGTGAGCGCGGTCATGGCTGGCGAGCCCGTACTCATGGAGCGCGGGACCGGCAGCCTGTCGGGAGCGGCCATAGCTGCATGGAGGAGAACGGCAAGTCCTTGTATAGAAACTATATTATGCAACCTCCACGGGCCGGTCCGTTGGCTGCAGTTCGCTCCCACAAGCACCAGATTGCACAGATGTGTAACGTCGCGTTTTGCTTGATGTGTTTCCTGGAGCGCATGCTTGAGCAAGGGGCCGGGCGTGCGACGGCCACACGGGTAGAGCGAGCGGTGGCGGAGCTTCGCAGCGGGATGGGAAAGCCGATCATGAGCACGACCATGAGCAAGGGAGGGCGGCGGGAGGAGTTGGACGCGAGGGCGCGGAGCGCCAAGCGCTCAAGGAGGACAGGCGCGACGTGGCAGTGTGCTTGACGATGGTACCAGTAGCGTCGCTCTTCACCCTGGACGGCAAAACCAGAGAGGGCGACGTCGCGGAGCGACGAGCGTGAGCCGGCGATGCCGTTTACCTCGTAGGCGCCGGCTAGAGTGTCGCGACGCCCAGACATATCTTGTGGAATCGGCAGGGCAGGGAGCTGCATGAACGAGTTCGACTACATCGTGGTGGGCGCCGGCTCCGCCGGCTGCGTGCTGGCCAACCGGCTGAGCGCGGACCCGGGCAACAGCGTGCTGCTGCTCGAAGCCGGCGGCCGCGATTGGCACCCCCTCATCCATGTGCCGGTCGGTTTCTGGAAGTTGGTCGACCGCCCGAGCGTCAACTGGTGCTTCGACACGGAGCCCGAGGCGGGCACCGATCACCGGCGCCTCCCGATTCCGCGCGGCAAGGTGCTGGGCGGTTCGAGTTCGATCAACGGCATGCTGTACGTGCGCGGTCAGGCCCGCGACTACGACACCTGGGCCCAGCTCGGCAACCGGGGCTGGTCCTACGAAGAGGTGCTGCCCCACTTCAAGCGCTCGGAACGCTTCGAGCGCGGAGGCGACGACTTTCGGGGCGGAGACGGCGAGTTGAACGTGGCCGACGTGATCGAGCGGCACCCCCTGCTCGATGCGTTCGTCGAAGCCGGAACCGAGCTCGGCTACGCGAAGAACCCGGACTACAACGGAGCCTCCCAATGGAGTGGGCCCCTGGGGTCGGACAGGTGGCTTGAATTGATTTGACCGGTGCGCCGGGCATTCGAAGGATCGACGCCCATGGCAAAGCACCGTACCCACCGCACCCACAGCATCGCCTTCAAGCGCCAGGTCGTTGAGGAGTATCTCGCCGGCGAGACCCTCCACGGCCTGGCCCGTCGGCACGAGCTCTCCCGCACCCTGATCCGGATCTGGGTCGACAAGTACGAGGCCGGCGCCTTCGACGAGGACACTGCGGCGGCCAGCACGATCCAGGAGTACGAGGCCCGGATCGCGGCGTTGGAACGCTTGGTCGGCAAGCAGGCCCTGGAGCTCGAGTTTCTAAAGGGGGCTCAACGGCAGGGACGGCCGCCGAGAAGCGCGCCCATGTCCGTCATCACCGGCCCGAAGGCCTCTCCGTCGCCGAAGGATGCCGACTGATGGGGATGGCGCGCTCCACCTACTACGACGAGCCCAAGGGCTCTGCCGACGACACCGCCCTGGTCGAGGCCATGCACGCGATCAAGGACGAGTTCGAGGCCTACGGCTGGCGGCGCATGCAGGCAGCACTCAGGCATCGGGGTTGGGTGGTGAACCACAAGAAGGTCAAGCGCCTGATGCGCGAGCACGCCTTGCATCCGCCGCGCAGACGCCGCTTCGTCGCCACCACCGACAGCAACCACGACGAGCCCATCTTCCCAGACCGCTCCAGGGACTGCGAGATCGGTGGCCCGAACCAGCTCTGGGTCGCGGATCTGACTTACATCGCCATCCTCGGCGGCTTCGTCTACCTGGCCGCGATCATGGATGCATGGTCGCGCCGCATCGTGGGCTACGCGCTCGGCCGGCGGATCGATGCCAGGCTCACCCTTGCGGCACTCATGGCAGCGATCGAGGGCCGCCATCCGCCGCCGCGATGCATTCACCACTCCGACAGGGGCTCGCAATACGCCGCCCAGGCCTATCGGGCCCTGCTGCACGACCATGGCCTGATCGGCTCGATGGCGCGGCGCGGCAACCCCTACGACAACGCCATGATGGAGAGCTTCATGAAGACGCTGAAGGTCGAGGGCGTCTACCCCATGGCCTTCGAGAGCGCAGAGGACGTCGAGGAGCACCTGCCGCGCTTCATCGACAGCTACAACGAGAGACGCCTACACTCGGCGCTCGGATACCTGAGCCCCAATCGTTTCGAGGAGGAACAGCTCAGCAAGCCGGTCAAATCCGCCGCATGAAACTGTCCGGCAACAGGGGCCCACTCCACAAGAGGGTTTCGGCTACTACCAGGTGACGCAGCAGCGCGGCCGGCGGCATAGCACCGCCCGGGCGTTCCTCAACCCCGCGCGGCGGCGGTCGAACCTCACGATACGCACGCGGGCGCTCGCGCACCGGGTGCTCGTCGAGAACGGTCGTGCGGTTGGCGTACAGTACGGGTCGGCACGGGCCAAGGAGAACACGGCGACGGAGGTGCGCGTGCGGCGGGAAGTGATCCTCGCCGCCGGGGCGGTGCAGTCGCCGCAACTCCTGGAGCTGTCCGGAATCGGACAGCCGGATCTGCTGCGCGAGCACGACATCCCGGTCGTGCACGAACTGCCGGGGGTGGGCGAGAACTACCGGGACCACTACCTGAGTAAGGTCGCCTGGCGGGTCCGGCATTCGCGGACCCTCAACGAGGACACGCACGGGGCGCGCTTCGCGTTGGCGGCACTGCAATACGGGGCCACGCGCCGGGGCGCCTTTACCTACACTGCGGGCATTACGCACGCCTTCGTGCGCACGCGTCCCGAACTCGAGACACCCGACCTGCAGTTCGACTTCGCCCACGCAAGCCATGTGCCCGACAGGAAGGGGACCCTCGAGAGAGAGCCGGGCATGACGCTCGCGGTCTGGCAGCTTCGTCCGGAGAGCCGGGGCTCGATACACATCAAGCGCGCCGATCCGACGGCGCCGCCGGCCATCCGCCCGAACTTCCTGAGCGAACAGGCGGACCGGGACGCGCTCGTCGAGGGCATCCGTATCGCGCGGCGCATCGGCGATGCGCCGTCCCTCGCCCGCTACCGGGAGCATGAGCTCTCCCCCGGCGCCGAGGTCCGGACCTACGATGAGATTCTGAACTTCTGCCGGCGAGCGGGCTCCACGGTCTTCCATCCGATAGGCACCTGCAAGATGGGCAGAGATGCCGAAGCCGTGGTGGACGAGCGGCTGCGCGTGCGGGGGCTTGGGGGTCTGCGTGTGGCGGATGCCTCGATCATGCCGACGCAAGTCTCGGGCAACACCAACGCTCCGGCGATCATGATCGGGGAGAAGGGTGCGGCGATGATCCTGGAGGACCATCGGCACGATCGCCGCTAACCTCGAGGTCCAGGGGTGGCAACCTGTTCCTGACGCGCTTTGACGTTTCGGCGATCTACGACTTCTGCCCGGCCCCCCGAAGGCCGAAGCCCAGCTCCTAGCGTGCATTTGGCGAGCTCGGTGCAGGGCGGACTTTGTCTGGGCACCTGATGTTGACGTACGGTCGCCAGTTGCAAGCTGCAATAGAGGCGTGTGCGCTGTCACGCATCCCTTGGTGATCAAGGGCTCCAGCTGATCCGAGATTTTTCTTACCCCGGCGGCTTCGCAGACATCTGCGGCCCTGAGATCGGCGGATAGGGCGGATCGAGGATTTCCACCCCATAGCCGACGACGCTCCCAGGCTCACTTCCGGCCCCGTCGCGTCGTCCCGCCCGAATCGGATAGAAGGTGTCGCCATCGGGCCAGAGGCCCTCGTTCCATCCACCAGCCCTGGTAGGGAGAACGTGATGGCGACAACGGAGAAGCTACCCTTTTCCTGGCAGGCTGTCGAAGGCCTGCCGGACCTGGATCGCCTGCGTCTGGTGCTCGACACCCTGCCCGACGAGGAGATCGTGGCTGCGCTTGAGGCCGGGCGAGGTCGCGGGCGCAACGACTACCCGGTGCGGTCGATGTGGCGTGCGCTGATCGCGGGCGTGGTGTTCCAGCACGCCTCGATCCAGTCGCTGCTGCGGGAGATGGGCCGCAACCCGGCGCTCCTGGAACTCTGCGGGTTCGACCCGCTGCCTTTCCAGAGCGCGCCCGTGTTGGAGCTTCGCGCAGGTACGAAGGAGCCACCATGCGCGGTGGCGCATCCGGCGCAGGTCCGCTCGACGGTGCCCAGCCACTGGAACTTCTCGCGCTTCCTGCGGCGCGTCGTGCTGCTTGAGAACGAGTGCAGCCTGGTGTCCGCAATGGTCGAGAGCCTGCGCGCGTCGCTCTTCGAAGAGCTGCCCGACTTCGGCCGCCATCTCGGCTACGACGGCAAGGCGATCGAGAGCCACTCGACGGGCCGGGTTGCCGAGGACAAGGGGAAGACCTCCGACCCCGACGCCGACTGGGGCAAGCATGAGACGAGCGGGGTGAACGCCAAGACCGGCGCGATCTGGAAGAAGGTGAAATCATGGTTCGGCTACGGCCTCCACCTGATCGCCGACACCCACTACGAGGTCCCGGTGGCCTTCGAGGTGACGCGGGCGTCGGACTCGGAGGTCAAGATGCTCCCCAAGATGCTGGAGAACCTGTTCGCAAGAGCGCCGGAAATGGTGGAGCGCTGCGACGACTTCAGCGCCGACCGCGGTCTCGACAACGCTCCCCAGAAGAAGTTGCTCTGGGATAAGTGGGCCATTCGGCCGCTGGTCGACACGCGCTTGATGTGGAAGGCCGAGAAGGAGGAGCCGGGCTATGATCCGACGAAGCCGATCACGCGGGCGCTGTTCCCCAACCGCGCCGACGTCGTCGTTCACGACGAGCGCGGCCGCGTGTCCTGCATCTGCCCCCAGACCGGCGAGGTCCGCGCCATGGCCTTCCAGGGCTTCGAGGCCGAGCGCGGCCTCTGCGGCACGCTGAAATACCGCTGCCCGGCGGCGGCCTTCGGCTTCGACTGTGCAGGCAGCAAGGCGTGCCACCGGGCGGGCGGGGTGGAGCCCGGCGAGTACGGCCGCATCGTGCGCATCGATCTCGACAAGAACGACCGGCGCGTCTTCACCCCGACGCCCTGGGGCAGCCCGTCCTGGCGGCGCGGCTACAACCGGCGCTCTGCGATAGAGAGGATCAACAGCCGCCTCGACAACAGCTTCAACTTCGAGACCCACTACATCCGCGGGCTCGCTAAGATGAAGACCCGTGTCGGGCTGGCGCTGGTGGTGATGATGGCGCTGGCCCTTGCGCAGGTGCGGGCCGGCCACGCGGAGCGGATGCGCTCGCTGGTCGGCGCGGTGCCGTACCTCGACACCGGCTGACCGGTTGTCCCACCTCCGACATCGCCGCTCGACCAAGCCGCCTGCCGGCGGATGGCAGACCGCGGCCATCCATGTCACGATGTTCCCGTAGCGTTCCGATCTCGCGTCTAATCGCTGCATTCTGCTCACCCGGCGGGGATCAGGCAGTCGATATCCGGCCGCCAAAGATCAGCGTCACGATGTCGAAATACGCCACAGCGCACATTCCTCTGCAATAGGGATGGGCTTCTCATCGCCCCCTTCTTTGCGTAGGCTTGCCCGAACGTCGGTCCTCACTGGAATACCCATGCGCGACAGGGATCCAGGAATTTCCGAGCTGGAACGGAGCTCTCAGCCGCTGCATTGCAGCGGCAGAGTGCCCGGGAATTGATGGAGCGACGATGACCGACAACAAAATTGTCCTGCCGGAGTCGCAGCTTCCTCGCAGCTGGTACAACGTCGTGGCGGACCTGCCGTTCGATGTTCCGAGGCCGTTGCATCCGATCGAGGACCGAGGCGTGGAAATCGAAGACTACGACTGGCTATGGCCGAGGGAGTGTCTTCGAATCGAGTTGCAGGAGGGCGAGTACGGCAGCGACGCGTGGATCGAAATCCCGCAGTTCATATCGGATGTGTACCGTCGGTACCGACCATCCCCCTTGGTGAGAGCCCGTGCGCTGGAGGCGTATCTCGGGACGCCTGCCGAGATCTACTACAAGCGAGAAGACCTGAACCCTGCGGGCAGTCACAAGTTCAACACCGCATTGGTGCAGGCGTACTACGCCGCGCGCGAAGATAACTCTCCGATTCACAGCATGGTCACCGATACGGGAGCCGGTCAATGGGGAGCGGCTTTGGCGATGGCGTGCGAGACACTGGGGCTCGGTTGCTGTGTGTTCATGATCCGCAAGAGCTACGACGAGAAGCCCTATCGCCGCTACCTGATGCGCATGGCGGGCGCCGACGTGTACTCCTCCCCGAGCGAGCTGACGAGCACCGGACGGCAGATCCTGAGGGACGACCCGGAGAACTCGGGCAGTCTCGGCATCGGCATGAGCGAAGCGATCGAGTTCGTCAAGGAGGATCGCGGGCGGCGGCTCGCGCTGGGGTGCATGTCCTACTACGCCGTGCTCCATCAGTCGATTATCGGTCTGGAGACGAAGCTCCAGCTCGAACAGGTCGGTCGGTCGCCCAGCCTGATGATCGGCTGCGTCGGCGGCGGCAGTAATTTCACGGGATTCATCGCACCGTTCGTGCGCGAGAAGATCGGTGGAAGCGCCATCGAGTTGCGCGCTATCGAGCCGGACTCGATACCTACGCTGAGTCGGGGCGAGTACCGATACGACTGGGCCGACTTCTCCGAACTGACACCTCGGATTCTGATGTACACGCTCGGCCATCGGTTCGTGCCGCCACCGGTTCACTCGGGCGGATTGCGGTATCACGGCAAGACGCCTGTTCTCTCGGCGCTGGTCAAGAACGATGTGGTCGATACCAGGACCTACAACCAGAGCGAGGTGTTTGACGCGGGACGCGTGTTCCTGAAGACCGAAGGCGTTCTTGCTGCGCCGGAAAGCGCCCATGCGGTGCTGGGTGCGATCGATGCGGCAAGGGACGCCTCGAGAACCGGGCGCAAGCAGGTCATCGTCTTCTGCCTGTCGGGGCATGGCTATCTGGATCTGAAAGGCTATTCGGATGTGCTCGACCTTGACGCACCGAATTAGCACGCCGTCCCGGCTACATTTCACGCTGATCGACATGAATGGCGAGATTGGCCGTATTGACGGCAGTCTCGGCCTCGCGACCCAGGACCCCGGCGTGCTGCTCGAATTCGGTCCGCACGGGCGGACCGTGGTTCGCGGGGGCAGCCGCGCCGAGCGGGAGCTGATTTTGGCCGAGATTGCCGCGGCCGGCGAGATTCTCGACGTCGAACCGGGCATCGAGATCCTGATCCGTCAGATGATTCCCCCGCACCAAGGGTTGGGATCCGGCACTCAGACCAGGCTCGCGGTCTTGAGCGCGTTGAGCCATCGACTCGGATTGAACCATTCGCCACGCGAGATCGGAGCGATGTCCAGCCGAGGAGGCACATCGGGGATCGGAATCAACGCCTTTCGGTGCGGGGGAATTCTGCTCGACGGGGGCCATTCCGTGCGCGAGCAGAAAGAGTCGTTCGCACCGTCCCACTTCGCGACCAGGGCAGGTCAACCGCCGCTTCTCATGCGCAACGACTTCCCGACGAGCTGGGGGATTGCGCTCTTCATTCCGAGCCGTCAACGGGGCCTGTCGGGCCAGGACGAGCTTGACTTCATGCGTGCCAACACACCGATCCCGCTTGAGGAAGTTCAGTCGACGTGCCACATCATTCTGATGCGGCTATTGCCGGCGTTGCGGGAGCTCGATCTCGAGACGTTCGGCTCCTCCGTCAGCGCCCTTCAGGACGTCGGCTGGAAGAGGCGGCACTGGACTCGCCCCGACATCGAGCCGCTGCAATCCGCCAGGTTCGCCTTCGACGCGACCGCCGGAATCCAGGGTTGCGGGCTCTCGTCGACTGGCACAACGGTCTTCGGCTTCTTCGATAGGACCAAGGTTTCGGATGACGAGTTGACCGCCAGTCTACGGCGCGAACTGAGTGACAAGAGAGTCATACCAGGACGAGTCTTGTGCACGCGAGCGAACAATTCCGGCATGCACCTCACATCGGTGGCCTGAGCGGAAAACGGCCGGTCGAACCGATGCGGTTGATGTGCAGCACGACCAGCAGGTCCGGACCCGGACGAACCCCGTGTGGTTCTGTGCGAACGGCACGATACCCGAGGATCAACCCCGATAGACAGGAGGAACCCCCATGGCGGCATACGTGATCGTCAATGATGAAGTAACGGATGAAGGCACGTTCTCGGAGTTTCGGGAGCGGATCGGCGCAACGGTTGAAGCCCACGGCGGCCGATATCTCGTGCGTGGCGGCAGCGTTGAAGTGATCGAGGGCAGCTGGTCCCCCGGTCGACTCATAGTGGTGGAGTTCGACGATGGCGCCGCGGCACGTGCGTTGCTCAACTCGCCCGAATACGCTGAACTCAAGGAAATCCGGCAGCGGTCGGCGACCGCCGACGTGATCGTCGTCGAGGGGGTGTGACGTCACTCCCAATCGACCCGTGTGCAGCTTGACGGACGCCTGACCGGCTCGACTGCCCACTCAATTTCATCTGTGAAGGAGCGCCGCGGCGGCGGAGCAAGGCGGTACGCCGCCGCGGTCCCTGGCCCGTGTGTTAGCACAACTCGCCTGACCCATCGATGATCTGCTCGCTGCCTGGGCGCCACACAACCCACTCCAGCGTCGTTGTGCTTTCGGCGGCGCGCCGGAAGGCGCTATAGTTCCTGGTGGCAGCAAGGAGGCGTGTCATGAGGATCTTCAACAACAGGGTTTCGTCGGCCGGGCTCCGTCTCGCGGCGGTCGCGGGGATGGCAGCGATGCTCGGCGCATGCGCAGGCATGGAACTCGACCGCGTCAAAGACCTCGAGCCTCAAGGATCGGAATTCCAAGCCGAGCTTTACGCGGGCTATGTCAAGCTATCCGCGAGAGAGCACGCGGAACACGATTATCGCGATTCCGACGGCTTTGCGATGAAAGCGGGCAGCGCGGCGCGGGGCGAGGACGTGGCGCCGGCCGACCTCTCGGAGCGTATGATCGCGCCGGACAAGGCAGAAGAGATATCGAAGGCGAGGTCGAGGCTCGTGGCGGTGCTGGACGGAACCGGTCGGGACAAGGCGCCTGTCATCGCCGCCCACGCCCAGATCAATCTGGAATGCTGGATGCAGGAGCAGGAAGAGGGTCACCAGCCCGATGACATCAGCGAATGCCGCAACGCGTTCTATGGCTCGGTGGTGGCTGCCGAGGTGGCGATGCGGCCCCCGCCGCCCCCACAGCCGGAGCCTGAGCCCGCGCCCGAGCCCGAGCCCGTCTACGCGACCTACTACGTGGTGTTCTTCGAGTTCGACAGCTCCGAGCTCTCGAATTCCGCGATGCAGACGCTGGACGAGGCTGCCGAAACGGCCCTGGCGATGAGGCCCTACAAGATCATCATTCGGGGCCACACCGACCGCGCCGGTCCGGATGCGTACAACATGGGTCTCTCGGAGAGGCGCGCTCTCGCGGTGGCAGGCTACATGATCGAGAAAGGCGCCGGCCGCTTCGTGATCGACGCCGAGGGCCTCGGCGAATCCGAGCCGATCGCCAAGACCGCCGACAACGTGCGTGACGGCCGCAACCGGCGGGTCGAGGTCACGCTGAGCGAATAAGATTAGGGGCAGCGAGCTCCCTATTCGTCGTAGTGGTAGGTGCGGGCGACCATTCTCTCCGAGTGGTCGCCCGCTTTGATCGGCTCGTAGCGCCACGGCTTGTCCGGGCCGACGCAGCCGGGAATCGCCTCGACCTCCACCTCGTAGTCGACGCCGAAGAACTGCACCAGAGAGTAGCGCCTCCGCCCTGACGCGTTGATGACCCGGTGCATGGTCGAGACGAACGTATCGTTGGTCCATTGCTGCATGAGGTCGCCGAGATTGACGGCGAAGCTGCCCTCCACCGGCGGCACGATCAGCCACTCGCCCTCGGGGCTCAGCATCTGCAGCCCCTCCCGGTCCTGCCAGACGGTGGTGAAGCACTCGTAGTCGGTGTGGGCGCCCAGCCCGATATGGGCGATGTCGAGGGGCTCCGGCTGCGGCTCGTAGTAGCAGACGCGCAGCCGGGCCAGCGGCTTGGTGTATTTCGAGGTGAAGTACCCCTCCTCCGCATCCAGCGCGTATTCGAACGCGCGGAAGATCTGGCGGCCGAGCTCGAGCTGGCAGTCGAAGTAGGTGCCGAGCGCCCAGCGGAAGTCGGCGGGCTCGGCCGGCCAGTTGTTGGGGCCGTAGAAGCGGATGCCGCGCACGTGGTCGGGGTCGTCCGCCGGCAGGTCGTGCGCCATCTCGATGGCCTCCGAGATGTCGCTGGAGCCTTCGAGGCTGTGGTCGGCTGTGATCCCACCCGACGGCACGTAGCCCCGGTGGTTGGGCCAGTCGAGGTAGTGGTTGCGCATCTTCCGCTCCACCGGGAGCGCGAAGAAACGCTGCATGGCGGCCTGCGCGCGCCGGATCACCGTCTGCGGGAACTGATGATTGACGATGTAGAAGAACCCCGGGCCTGCGCAGGCTGCGCGGATCGCCCGCGCCATGGTCTTGCGCTCGGCCAGGCTCGGCGAATAGAGCGCACCGAAGTCGATGATGGGCACGTCGGCAAGCGAGGCGCGGCGCACCGCCGGCGCGTGCATGCCCTCCCTGATCTGAAACGGTGTTCCGGTGTCCATGCGCGTCCCCCGCCGCCCTTCGTTTCTGGCATGATAGTGTGGACCGGCCGTCCACGACGGCGAGCCTATAGCGCATTTCGCGTGCCAGTGCCTCATCCGCCGACCGGCGGGACGATCATCGTCATAGGGAGACAAGCATGGAGACATCTCTTCACGGCCGCTGCGCCCTGGTCACCGGGGCGGGCAGCGGCATCGGCGCGGCCATCGCCGAGGCCTTCGCGCGCGAGGGCGCGCACGTGGCGGTCCACGCGCGGAGCCACGAGCGCGCCCGGCCAATCGTCGATGCGATCGAGGCGGCCGGTGGCCAGGCCTTCGCAGCCGTGGCCGACCTCCGCGACCGTGCGGCCATCGCGCCCATGTGCCAGGCCGTCGTCGAGCGCCTCGGCGGGCTCGATATCCTGGTCAACAACGCCGGGGTCTTCATCCGCAAGCCGGTGGCCGAGATGGACCTCGACAGCTGGGATGCCATGGTGGAGACCAACCTCACGGCCTCCCTGCTCGTGACCCAGGCGGCGGTGCCGGCGATCCGCGCGTCGGGCCCCGGCGCCTCGGTGATCTTCATCTCCTCCATCGCCGCCGGCGCCCACTCAGCCGGCTGGGGCACCTACGCGATGACCAAGAACGGGCTCAACGCCTTCATGCACTGCCTCGCGGACGAGCTCGGCGGCGACGGTGTCCGCGTCAATTCCATCTGCCCCGGCTGGGTCGAGACCAGGATGGCGCAGGACGCCCACCGCGGCCTCGCGGCCGACCTCGGCATCGCCTATGAGGACCACTACACGGCGAACATGCGCGCCAACATGTTGGGTGCACTGGTAACCGTCGACAGCATCGCCGACATGGCCGTCTTCCTCGCGAGCGAGCGCGGCCGCCACATCACGGCGCAAGAGCTCACCGTCTGCGGCGGCTGCGTCCCCGGCAGCAAGGCGGAGCCGACGGAGGAGGCCGAGGCCGCCGCGTAGGTATGCTCCGCCCGAACCGTGCGGAGCCCCGACCGAAGAGTGGGATTCGCCGGGACAAAGCGGGATTAAGTGGGATAAGCGGGATTCCGTGGGATAAGTGGGATTCTCCGGAATTACGTGGGATGAGTGGGATACGCGGGATAAGTGGGATTCCGTGGGATACGTGGGATTCGCCGGGATTACGCGGGATGAGTGGGATAAACGGGATTAAGCGGGATAAGTGGGATTCTCCGGGATTGAGTGGGATGAGTGGGATACGCGGGATAAGTGGGATAAGTGGGATTGAGTGGGATAAGTGGGATTCGCCGGGATTAGGTGGGATGAGTGGGATTGAGTGAGATTTCCCGGGATGCGGCCGCGCATGCCGGACTCGCGCACGCGCTCTCGCCTCGCTTGCCAGGACCGTTCCTCCCTCGCACGTCATGGCGCAATTCTGGCGCAGTCGCCGCGTGCCATCCACCGCACCATGGTCCGGTGCGTCAGGCCGGGACCGCGCGCCCGCCGACCAACGAGGAATCTGCCATCACATGGACCGGGCCGAAGGCCCGGACGGCGCGACAGCGCCGCGCGCCGAAAGGCGCGAAAGCCAAGCGAGCGGAGCGAGCGCCCGGCGCCTGAGGGAAATGGTTAACCAGCGCCCGGCGCCTGAGGGAAACGAGAGAGTCCCTACTTGTCGATGTCGCCCATGCACATGTACTTGACCTCGAGGAACTCATCGAGGCCGTAGTGTGAGCCTTCGCGGCCGATGCCGGACTCCTTCATGCCCCCGAAGGGCGCCACCTCGGTCGAGATGATCCCGGTGTTGATGCCGACGATGCCGTATTCGAGCTGCTCCGCCACCCGCCAGATGCGCCCGATGTCTCGGCTGTAGAAGTAGGCCGCGAGGCCGAACTCGGTGTCGTTGGCGAGCTGCACCGCCTCGTCGTCGGTCTCGAAGCGAAAGATCGGCGCGAGCGGGCCGAAGGTCTCCTCGCGCGCGACCTTCATCTGGGTGTTCACGTTGGCGATCACGGTGGGCTCGAAGAAGTTGCCGCCAAGCGGATGGCGCTTGCCGCCCTGGATCACCTCCGCCCCCTTGTCCACCGCGTCCTGGATGTGCTCCTCGACCTTGGCCACGGCGTCCTCGTCGATCAGCGGCCCCTGCTGGGTCTCGCCTTCGAGGCCGGGGCCCACGACCAGCTTGGAGGACGCCTCGGCCAGCCGCTCGGCGAAGCTGTCGTAGACGCCGCCCTGCACCAGGAAGCGGTTGGCGCAAACGCAGGTCTGCCCCGTGTTGCGGTACTTGGACATGATGGCGCCACTCACCGCCGAATCCATGTCGGCATCGTCGAAGACGATGAAGGGCGCGTTGCCGCCGAGCTCCATGGAGACCTTCTTCACCGTGCTTGCGCACTGCTCGAGCAGGACCTTGCCCACCTCGGTCGAGCCGGTGAAGGAGAGCTTGCGCACGATGGGGTTGGCGGTCATCTCGCCGCCGACATCGCCCGAGGGGCCGGTAATCACGTTGAAGACACCGCGCGGGATGCCCGCCCGCTCGGCCAGCTCGCAGAGCGCGAGCGCGGAGAACGGCGTCGCCGTCGCCGGCCGCGAGACCACGGTGCAGCCCGCCGCGAGCGCGGGCCCGGCCTTGCGCGTGATCATGGCGTTGGGGAAGTTCCACGGCGTGATCATGCCGACCACACCCACCGGCTCCTTCGTGACTACGATCCGCCGGTCGTTGAGATGCTGCGGGATGACGTCGCCGTAGGCGCGCTTGCCCTCCTCCGCGAACCACTCGATGAACGAGCCGCCGTAGCCGATCTCGCCCCGCGATTCCGCCATCGGCTTGCCCTGCTCGGCGGTCATGATGATGGCGAGGTCTTCCTGGTTCGCCATCATCAGGTCGTACCACTTGCGCAGGATCTGGGCGCGCTCCTTCGCGGTCTTGGCGCGCCAGGCGGGGAAGGCCCGGTTCGCCGCCTCGATGGCGGCGCGGGTCTCGGCGGCGGAGAACGCTGGAATGGTGCCGATCACGTGACCGTCCGCCGGGTTCACCACGTCGGTGGTCCGCCCCGACTTCGCGTCCAGCCACTGGCCGTCCACGTAGCATTGCTGGCGGAACAGCGTCGGGTCCTGGAGGAAGACGCCCTTCACGATCTCGGCAGCGGCAGTGCTCATGGTGCGATGTCCCTTCGGTCGGCGGATTGGTCGCGGGATTGCGGAGGAAGGCCGGCAGTATCGCCGATGCGCCGCCGGGCCGGCAAGGCGCGCTCAGGCGTTCCCGTTTGAAACGGAAGCGCTCCGAATACTCGCTACCAGGCGGTCCAGCCCCCGTCGACCACCAGGTTTGCGCCGTGCACCGAATCTGAGTCGGAGGACGCGAGAAACACGGCGGCGCCGACGACATCCGACGGGTCGAGAAAATGAGTGCGCGTCGGCGTCAGCGCGTCCACACGCTCCTTGAGCTCGGTCTGCGCGCGGAAGGCCTCGGTCATGTCGGTCTTGACCCCGCCCGGCGCCAGCGAGTTGACGTTGATGCCGTGGCCCGCGAGCTCCAGGCACAAGGCTTTGGTCAGGTTCAGCTGCCCAGCCTTCGTGATGCAATAGATGCTGCACTCCGCCGCGCCGACGAGGCCGAACGTGGACGCGATGTTGATGATCTTGCCGAATTTCTTGGCCTTCATCGTCGGCACGACCGCCTTGGTCATGAAGAAGGTGCCCTTGAGGTTGAGGTCGACCTGCGCGTTCCACTGCTCCTCGGTGGCCTCTTCGATGGGGGCGCGGAGGTAGACCCCAGCGTTGTTCACAAGGATATCGACGGTTCCGAAGGCGTCGATAACGTCACCGGCCAGCCGCTCGCAATCGCCGATCCGCGTGAGGTCGGCGGCGAAGGCCCTGGCCTCTCCCCCGGCCGCCTCGATCTCGCCCACGACCGCCTGCGCGCGCTCCAGCCGCGTGTTGGCGACGATAGCGAGCCGCGCACCTTCGCCAGCGAAGCCCCGCGCGATGCTCGCGCCAATGCCGCGCGAGCTTCCCGTCACGATGGCAACCTTGCCGGCGAGTTTCATGACGCGGCCCCTATCGGTCGCTCGTCCCGGACGTGCCTTCCCTCGTTCAAACCCTGGGCATCACCTCGCGCGCGTAGGCCTCGGTCGTCGCGCGGATGTCGGCGTCGCTGTAGCCGAGAAAGTAGATGCAGATCTGGGTCACGCCGAGCGCCCCCAACCGGCGGATTTTTTCCGCACAGCTCTCCGGGGTCCCGACGATCGTGTAGCTCTCCGCAAGGTCGTCGGAGATGTAGCCCGCGTGCTCGGCGCCGGTCTGCGTATGCTCCCGGTAGTCGTACTGGGCCTTGTCCTCGACGCAGCGGAGGAAGCTCGCCGGCAGCGACGATCGGGGGTGAAACCGCAGCATGTCCGTCACGTGGTTGGCCACGTAGGACGGGAACGGGCGGACCCGATCGCAGGCATCGTGCAGGTCGTCCGAGACCCACGACGGCGTGCAGACGACGATGTCGATCTCGCTCAGCTCGCGCCCCGCATCGGCCGCGCCCTGACGCACGAAGCCGATGTGCCATTCCACCGTCTCCAGGTCGGCAATCTGGAGGAACACGCCGTCGGCGACCCGGCCGGCCCAGCGCAGCACCTTCGGTCCGTAGCCCGCCACGTAGAGCGGGATGCGCGTGCGGGGCGCCCACTCGAGCGAGAGCGTCACGGTCTCGGCAGCCTGGGCGTACCAGTCCTCGTCCGATGGCTGGGTCGCCGCGTACGTGACCTCCTCGCCGTTCGTCAGGCGGTGGATCAGGAGCGACGCCTCTTCGAACTCCTTGAGGCGCGCCGGCCGCTCGCCCAGGCGCCGCACCGCGCTGTCGCCCCGGCCCAGCCCGAGGATCATCCGGCCCCCGCTCAGCTCCTGCAGCGCCGCGTGCAGGCTCGCCAGCACGGTCGGGTTTCGCGTCACCGGATTGGTGACGCAGGCGCCGACCTTGGCCGAGGTCGTGTTGTGCATGAGCACCGTGAGATAGGGGCTCATCTCGCGCCAGTTGATCGGCGAATCCGGCACGTACACGTACTCGAACCCGTGATCCTCGACGAAGCGCGCCTGCTCGCCGACCGAGGGTCCGGTATCGAACTGAGCGCCGAGCGAAACCATGACATCCTCCCGCAGTGGAATTGGCGTCTACCGCCCTCGCCGACACGACGAGGAACGCACCACTGGAACCGCTCCTGACAACTGAAGGTTTCGACCGAAGGCTAGCCCGGATTTCTCGCTAATGTCACGGCCTCCGCGGCCGGCGGCGGTGTCGGGCGCGGTCTCCTCCATGGTACGGTAGGCCATGCGCGACCGGGGAGGGGCGCGGGGCACGCGCCTCGCCCGTCGGACCTTCTGCGCCGCCGGGGCGGCGGCTCTCTTCGGCCTTGCGGCCTCACCCGTCACGGCAGGAGCCAGGACCTTCCAGGAAGACGCGGAGCGCCGCGTACCCATTCGCAACGTGTGGACGGGCGAGCGGCGCGATCTGGTCTACTGGCGCGACGGCACCTACGACCGGCGCGCGCTCGAAGCCTACAGCTACCTGTTCCGCGACCGGCGCAACGGCGAGGTCGAGCCGATCTTCTACGGCGTGCTGGACCAGCTCTTCTTCCTGTGGAAGGAGCTGGACAGACCCGCCCGAATCGACCTCGTTTCCGGCTACCGCTCGGCGGGGACGAACGCATGGCTGCGTGCGAACTCCGGCGGCGTCGCCCGCAACTCGCTGCATACGATCGGCATGGCGGCGGACATCAGGGTGCCCGGCCTCGCCACCGAGGCGGTGTGGCGCACGGCGGTCGATCTGCGCCGGGGCGGCGCGGGCCTCTACCGGGCGTCCGACTTCGTCCACCTTGACGTGGGCCCCGTGCGCAGCTGGGTTTATGGGGAGCGCGCGCCGTCTCGCCTGGCGGCCTCAGGAGAGGCGCCGCTCCCGCCGGATCGTCCAGGCCGTTCAGGCCCGCCGGCGCTAGACGAAATCGTGCTTCCGCCTGAGCGTCCCGATCATCTCCGCCGTCATGGCGGCTAGATCGTAGCGCGGCGCCCAGTCCCACTCCTCGCGGGCGGCCGTGTCGTCCATCCAATCCGGCCAGGAATCGGCGATGGACTGTTTCAGCGGGTCGACATCGTAGTCGATTTCGAAGCCGGGCACGTGCTTGCGAATCTCCGCCGCAAGCTCCTCCGGCGTGAAGCTCATGGCGGTCACGTTGAAGGCGTTGCGGTGGAGAAGCCGGCTCGGATCGGCCTCCATCAGGTCGATGATCGCAGCCACCGCGTCCGGCATGTACATCATGTCGAGGCGGGAATCGGGGCGCAGGAAGCAGGTGAAGCGGCCCTCGCGCAGCGCGTCGTAGAAGATGTGCACCGCGTAATCCGTGGTGCCGCCGCCCGGCAGCGCCACGTGGGAGATCAAGCCCGGCAGCCTGAGCCCCCGCGTATCGAGCCCGAAGCGCGCGTGGTAGTAGTCGCCCAGCAGCTCGCCCGCGACCTTGGAGACGCCGTAGATGGTATTCGGCCGCTGGATCGTGTCCTGCGGCGTGTTCTGCAGCGGCGTGCTAGGCCCGAAGGCGCCGATGGAGCTCGGGAAGAACACCGCGCAATCGTGCCGGCGCGCCACCTCAAGCGCATTCGCATAGCCGCCGAGGTTGAGCGCCCAGGCCTCCTCCGGCTTCCCCTCGCCCAGCACCGAGAGAAACGCCGGCATGTGGTAGATGGTGCCGATCTCGTACTTCTCGACCGCCGCAGCGATGTCGCCCGGCTTGGTGCAGTCGACGATCTCGAACGGCCCGCCGTCGACCACGGACGCCACGTCCCGCCGCCGCCAGCCCGAGGCGATGACGTTGCCCGCGCCGTGGCGCTGCCTCAGCTCCGGCACCAGCTCGACGCCGATCTGCCCGAGCGCGCCGGTGACGAGAATCTTACGCATGTCGTGAGGCTAAGTGGTCGCGGACTGCCGGTCCAGCCCGGCCGAAAGCGCCCCGCGAGTGCCATCTCAGAGGCAAGGAACAATACACCCCCACCTCACCCATTAGCGCTAACTTGTTTTTCATGTTGGCGCTCCGTATTTTGGGTCCATTCGTGCTACGGGGAGAATCGGCGGATGGACGAGGACTGGGATGTGGTGTCGTCGTTTCTGCCCGAGGGCTGGCGCGAGCTGGCACGGGAGACCGGCGCCTTGAAGGGTCTGCGCAAGGACAAGTCGCCCGACGCCCTGCTGCGCACGCTGTTGCTGCATCTGGCCTGCGGACACTCGCTGCGCGAGACCGTGGTGCGGGCCAGGCAGGCGAAGCTGGCCGATCTGTCCGACGTGGCCTTGATGAAGCGGCTGAGGAAGTCGGCGGACTGGCTGCAGGCGTTGTGCGTCGCGCTGTTTCGCGAACAGGGGGTCGCGCTGTCGGCGGCCGGCGGGTTCCAGGTCAGGGTGTTCGACGCGACGACGGTGAAGGAGCCGGGCAGGACCGGTTCGCTGTGGCGCCTGCACTACAGCGTGCGGCTTCCCTCGCTGGCGTGCGACTTCTTCAAGCTGACGGCGACGGAGGGCCGGGGCACGGGCGAGGCGTTCGCGCAGTTCCCGATCGGCGCGGGCGACCATGTGCTCGCCGACCGGGCCTACTCGACCGCTGCGGGCTTGCACCATGTGGTGTCCGCAGGCGGTCATGTCACGGTGCGCGTGAACACCGGGGTGCTGTCGCTTCGCACGCGCGACGGCGCGCCGTTCGACCTGCTTGCGCAGGTCACGACGCTGAAGCGCGTCGGCACGGTACGGTCCTGGCCCGTGCTGGCGGTGGGCGATGGCATCGCGGTGCCGGGGCGGGTGTGTGCGATCGGAAAGACGCAGGAAGCCATCAGGCGCGCGCAGCGCAAGCTGCGCAAGGAGGCCGGGCGCAAGGGCAAGCAGGTTCAGCCGCGAACCCTGGAGTTTGCGCGCTACGTCATCGTGTTCACGACCTTCCCGGAAGCGACCTTCACTGCCGCCGAGGTTCTCGAGTGGTATCGCACCCGCTGGCAGGTCGAGTTGGTCTTCAAGCGCTTCAAGTCGCTGGCACAGCTGGGGCATCTGCCCAAGCACGACGACGACAGCGCCAAGGCGTGGCTCTACGGCAAACTCCTGGTGGCGCTGCTGGTGGAAAAACTGATCCGCCACGCCACCTCCGTTTCCCCCTGGGGGTACAGCTTGGAGGCGGCGCCGGCCGCACAGCGCCTGGCGTGACTTCAGATTCATGCTCAACCAGGTCGCGCGCGCCATCGAACCCCATCTGCCGCTTGCACAGGCGATCGACGAATGGAACCAGATCTCCAAGTCCCTCTCCGAACCACCTCGACGGCGCCTGCTCCAGATCGCCGAATACTTCATGGAACAATGTCAAACAAGTTAGCGCATATGCCCACCTCACCCCGGCCCTCTCCGCCCCCAGGGGCGGAGAGGGAGAGTAGGCGGCGCAGCCACGTCCCCCCTCCGCCTTGCCGGGCCGCCGGCCCGGACGGCGCGACTGCGCCGCGCGCGTAAGCGCGTAGGCAAGCGAGCGGAGCGAGCGCCCGCCGTTGAGGGAATAAGAGAGTCGGGAGGGGACAGGGGGAGGTGGAAACGCGTACGGGATCAATAGAAACGGTCGAAGAAGATGCGCTCGGGCCGGGCCTTGCGGCTGCGCATGACCGGCCTCAGCAGCGCGTCGATCAGACCCGGCGGCCCGGCCATGTAGAAGTCGCAGTCGTCGAGGTCTTCCATCGCCGCCAGCGCGACATCGCCGACGAGGCCCGTTGCCGCGCCCGGCGCACCGTCGCGGACGGCCAGCGTGAGCGAGAAGCGATCGTGCGCGGCCGCGAGCGCCCGCATCTCGTCTACCAAGAACAGCTCCTCGGCCGTGTTCGCGCCGAAGAAGAGCCGGATGCCGGGCGTGTCGGGCCGGGCGAGCGCTCCCTCGATCACCGAGAGTATCGGCGCGAGCCCGGAGCCGCCGGCGACGCAGACGATCTCCCGCACCAATGGGATGCGCAAGTAAGCCCGGCCGTAGGGCCCCTCCAGGCTCACCGTGTCTCCGATGGCGAGCTCGTCGAAGAGATAGCGGGACGCATGGCCGCCCGGCTTCTCCTTGACGACAAATACCAACGTCTCGGCCTCGGTATTGGCCATGGAGAAGGCACGGCGTTCACCGCCCGGCACCTGGAGCAGCACGTACTGCCCGGGCAGGAAGGGCACGGGCCGCGCCGGCCGGCAACTAAACGCGATGACGCTCGGTATCGGCCGCTCCAGCGTCTCGACGGTCGCGGTGAAGGGCTCGGGCCTGGGCTCCTCCCGCGCGCCCTCCACCGGGCCGAGGCGCACCTGCACCGTGCAGTCGCCCTGCGGCAGCGCCTGGCAGCAGAGGATACGGTCGCCCTTGCGCCGGTCGCGCTCGCTCAGCCCGGTCGCGTCGGCCCAGATATGATCCACCTTGCCATCGATCAGCCGCCCCTTGCACGAGCTGCAGCTCCCGCTCGCACACTCGTAGGGCATGGCGAGGCCCGCCGCGAGCCCGGCTCGCAGGATGGTCTCGCCGGGGCCGCAGGCGAAGCTGTCGCCGGAGGGCTCCAGCCTGATCGTCGCGGGCTCGGTCATGGGTCAGCCCCCTGCCGGAGGATCGAGCGCCTGCGCCGGCAGGTGCGCCCGATACCACGCCAGCGTCGCCGCCATGACCTCGCCGAAGGCGGGCTCGGCGTAGACGTCGAAGTGCCCGTAGCCCTTGAGCACGATGAGCTTCTTGGGCTCGCCGGCCTGGCTGTAGAGGGACTGCGATTCCTCCGGCGGCACCAGCCGGTCGTCCTCGGTGGTGATGAGGAGGAGGGGGCGCGGCGCGATCCTTCCCACCACCCAGTCGGCGTGGAACGTCAGCGTCTCGTCGATGAAGGAGGCCGGCACGGTAGAGACCGCGTCGGGGTTGTTCGCCCGCTGCGCAGCCGAGAGCGCGGCCGACGCCCGGTCCTGCATCAAGACTTCGTCGCGTTCGGCGGGCGCGGATTCACCGCTCACCACAGCCTGCTCCCGATCCTCGCGCGCCCGCGTAAGCAGGTCGTGCCATTCGTCCGGCCGGCGCACGCTCCGCATCCAGCGCCGCCCGTCGCCGACGCCCACCACGCTCACTACGCAGCGCACCCGCTCGTCCAGCGCAGCGGCCCAGATCGCCGTGGCGCCGCCGTAGCTGGTGCCGTAGAGGCCGAGGTGGGAGCGATCCACGCCGGGCCGGGTTTCGAGAAAGGTCAGCGCGGCCTGGACGTCCGCCACGCGGCTGAACGGTGCGAGCCTGGTGCGCGGCCCTTCGCTCGCGCCCCAGCCCTTGTAGTCGAAGGTCAGCACAACGTAGCCCGCCTCCGTCAGCACCCGCGCGTTGTCGGGCAGATAGAGGCTCTTCACGCCGGTGTAGCCGTGGCAAAGCACGATGCCCGCGCGCTGCTCGTCCGCGCCCGCGCCCTTGGGCCGGTAGAGATCGCCCTCGAGCCGCACGCCCTCGCTGTAGAAGCTCACGCTCTCGCACGTCATGGTGGGTGCCTGATGTCACGCCATCGCGGCGATGTCCACGAAAACCTGCCGATGCAGATGGTGATATCGTTGCCGGCCACGCCGAGGGCGGTGCGTCGCGCCCACTCGTGGCCAACGGTGTCGTTGGGGGAGCGCCATGACGGAGGTTGAACACTTCCCGCACCTGTTCGCGCCGGCGCGCCTGCGCGGGCATACGCTCCGCTGCCGCATCGTCTTCGGCGCGCATACGGCGAACATGGCGGAAGGCGGGCTGCCGGCCGAGCGGCACTTCGGCTACTACCGGGAGCGCGCGCGCGGCGGCGCCGGCATGATCGTGGTCGAGCCCACGCCGCCGCATCCGTCGGCGATCCTCACCCGCGGCAACTTCATGGCCGACGACGCGGTCATCCCCCACTTCCGCAGGATCACCGACGAGTGCCACAGCCACGGCACCGTCATGTGCCACCAGATCTATCACGTGGGCGCCCATGGCGATCAGGACAACTCCTGGTCGCCCTACTGGTCCCCCTCCGGCCAGGTCAGCCACCACGACCCCTGGGGCAGCCACGCCATGAGCGAGCCCGAAATCCGCGAGCTGATCCAGGCCTTCGTCGACCAGGCGGTGCGCGACCGGAAGGGCGGGTTCGACGGGGTCGATCTCTTCGCCGGCTATTCCTGCCTGATCGACCAGTTCTGGTCGCCGCTTACCAACCGGCGCGACGATGCCTGGGGCGGCAGCCTGGAGAACCGGCTGCGCTTCGTGACCGAGATCGCAGACGGAATTCGCAAGGCCTGTGGGCCGGACTTCATCGTCGGCATGACCGTCTCCGGCGGCGAGCCCTACCCCGGCGGCCTCACCATGGCCGACAAGCAGGAGATCTTCGCCTGGCTCGACGAGCGCGGCCTCGCCGACTACTTCTCCTGCGGCACCGGCAGCTACATCAACAAGTTCACGGCGATCGTGCCGGGCTTCCACTACGCGGCGCCGTTCGGCACCGAGGACGCCGCTGCCATCAAGCAGGTGGTGAAGCACGCGCTGGTCACCGCCGAAGCGCGCATCAAGACGCCCGCGCGCGCCGAGGCCGCCATCGCGGGCGGCCAGTGCGATCTGGTCTCCATCGTGCGCGGGCAGATCGCCGACCCGCACCTCGCCAACAAGGCGCGCGAAGGCCGCGCGGAGGACATCCGGCCCTGCATCTCCTGCAATCAGCTCTGTATCGGCCGGCGCATGCGGGACTACCACATCTCCTGCCTGGTCAATCCTTCCGCCGGCCGGGAGTACGCGTGGGATGGCGACAGCGCTCCGCCTGCCGAGGCGCCCCGCCACGTGCTGGTGGTGGGCGGGGGCCCGGCCGGGCTGGAGACCGCCCGCATCGCCGCCGAGCGCGGGCACCGCGTCACCCTGGCGGAGAAGGCGGAGGCGCTGGGCGGACAGTTCCGCCTGGCTGCCGCGCAGCCGGAGCGGGAGGAAATCGATGAGCTACTGGACTGGTACCGGACGCAGCTCGAAAAGCTTCAGGTCAGGGTCGAGCTCGGCACGGAGTTGACCGCCGACGCCATCCGAGGCTTCGGTGCCGATGCAGTCGTGCTCTCCACGGGATCGGTGCCGACGCGCACCGGCTTCCAACGCGCGCTCCCGCACGTCGATGCCCTCCCCGGCGCCGAGCAGGAGAATGTCTGCACCGCGAATGACGTTCTGGACGGCACCGCCCAACCCGGCGCGCGGGTTCTCCTGCTCGACGACCTCAACGGCTGGTGGCCCGCGTCCGGCACCGCGCTGCACCTCGCCGAGAAGGGCCACGCCGTGACCGTCGTCACACCGTCCGAGAAGGCGGCAGAGGCGCTCGATATCTCGCATCTCGGTCCGAGCACGCGCGAGCGCTTCGCGAAGCTGGGCGTCACCGTCATCGGCGCTCATGCGCTGACACGCTGGGAGGGGAACACCGCCACCATCGCGAACCTCCACACGGGCGATGACCGGCAGGTGGAGGCCGACAGCCTCGTGCTGGCGACCACCAACGCGGTGGACGACGCCCTCGCCCGCTCCCTCGCAGATGACGAGATGGAGGTCCACACCGCGGGCGACATGGTCGCGGCACGTACCGCGAGCATGGCCTTCTACGAGGGCCGGATGCTCGGCATGAGGCTGTAACGCGCGTGCCGGACCCTGCAGACCGCCAGGGCGCACGCGCGCTCCTTTGGCCGGCGGTTCTGCTGGTCGTCTCCGCCCTCGGCTGGGGCATCCTCTATTCGCTCAACCGGCTGGCGACGACCCACGGCATTCCCTTCATCCCCTACGTGTTCTGGATGGGGACCGGGGCCGCGCTGATCCTGCTGGCGCTGGGCGCGGTGTTCCGCACGCTGCCCAGGCTCTCGTGGGAGCACATGCGCGGCTACCTCGTGCTCGGCACGATCTCCTTCGGCATGACCTACACGGTGCTCGCCTTCGTCGCACCCAAGGTGCCGGCGGGCGTGCTCGGGCTCGGGGCCACTCTCACGCCCATCCTCACCTATCCCGCCGCCGCGCTCTTCCGCATGGACCGCTTCCGCGCCGTCCGCACCGTGGGCCTCGTCCTCGGCGTCGGCGGCGTGGCGCTCGTGGTGGTGCCGGAGACCAGCCTGCCCAGCCGCGACATGGCACCCTGGGTGCTGCTGAGCTTCGTCGGCCCCGTCCTCTACGTCGCGAACGCGCTGATCATCTCGTGGCTCAAGCCGCCGGCCGACGGCGCGCTTCCCCTGGCCGGCGGCATGCTGGCGGCGGGCGCGGTCTTCATGTTCGTCGTGATGGCGGCGACCGGTCAGTGGTGGTGGTTCGAGGGGCCGATGACCGACGGCGACTGGGCGCTGGCCGCTGCGGCGGGGGTCACGGCGATGGTCTTCTACCTGATGGTCGAGATCATCCGTCTCGCGGGCCCCGTGTTCTTCACCACGGTCAACTTCATGATCCCGCTCACCGGCATCGGCTGGGGCGTGCTCTTCTTCGGCGAGAGCCACAGCTACTGGATCTGGCTCGCGCTCGTGCTCATGCTGGCCGGCCTCTTCCTGGTCAACCGGCCGGCCGTGCCAGAACGCAAGGCATCCGATCCGGCGTCTTGACGCACCCGCCGCTCTGGGCGCAATTTGGGCCTGAAGCGCGATAGGAGCGGCCCATGAAGCTCACGGCCGAACAGTGCGAGACCCTGGACCGGGAGGGCTTTCTCTTCCTGCCGGACCTCTTCTCGGCTGAGGAGGCTGCGGCGCTGCGCGCGGCGCTGCCGGCCGTCTTCGCGCGCAAGGGGCCGGAGATCGTGCGCGAGCATAGCGGAGCCGTGCGCACCGCCTTCGGCGTCCACACCTACAGCGACATCTACTGGCGGCTCTCGCGCCATCCGCGCCTGGTCGAGCCCGCGATGCAGGTGCTGGGCGGGCCTATCTACATCCACCAGTTCAAGGTGAACGCCAAGGCCGCCTTCGACGGCGACGTCTGGCAGTGGCACCAGGACTACGGCACCTGGTCGCGCGAAGACCTGATGCCGGAGGCCCGGGGCATGAACCTCGCGGTCTTCCTCGACCCGGTGAACGAGTTCAACGGGCCGCTGATGTTCATCCCCCGCTCGCACCGGCGCGGCCGGATCGAGGCCGGCCACGACATCGAGACCACGAGCTACCCGCTCTGGACCGTCGATAACGAGACCATCACGGAGCTGGTGGCGGAAGGCGGGATCGTGGCACCGAAGGGCGAGCCGGGCGCCGCCGTGCTCTTCCACTGCAATCTGGTGCACGGGTCGGCGCCCAACATGTCGCCCTGGGGCCGGCTTGCGGTTTACTTCTCCGCCAACCGGGTGGACAACGCGATCCGCCGCTTCAAGCGGCCGGAGTACATCGCGCACCGGGATTTTGCGCCGATCGAGCCGCTCGGCGACGACTGCCTCCTGGCGGAGCCCGAGCGCACCGTCGGCGCCGCTGCCCAATAGCCCTTCCGTTCCTTAGACCACCAGCCTGATGCGGCGCCGCGGGCCGCTTTCTCTCCCCATCTTCCTGCTGTTTACGATCGGGGCGGTCTATCCGCTCATCTTCACCATGAACAAGATCGCGGTGGATGCCGGGACGCCGCCGCTCGCCTTCACCTTCTGGCAGACCCTCGGCGCTGCGGTCGTGCTGCTGATCGTCGCCGCATGGCGGCGGGCGCTGCCGCGGCTGGAGGCCCGGCATCTCAAGGCCTATTTCGTGCTCGGGCTGTTCGGCATCGCCGCGCCGGTCGCGCTGATGACCTGGCTCGCGCCGAAGCTGCCGACCGGCATCCTTTCCATGGTGGTGATCCTCTCGCCGCCGATCACCTACCTGATCGCGCTGACGCTGCGGTTGGAGCGGGTGCGCGCCTTGAGCCTCATCGGCGTTCTGTGCGGGGTGGGCGGCATCCTGCTGATGGCGATCCCGACGTTCTCACTGCCCGAGCCCGGCATGGTGGTGTGGTTCCTGCTCGCCCTGCTGGCGCCCGCTTCCTTCGCGCTGACCAACAATCTCGCGGCCCTGATCGACCCGCCGGAGACACCGGTGCTCACCTTCGCGAGCGGCATCGTGTCGGCGGCGGCGATCCTGCTGGCGCCGGTGATGATCGGGCTCGGCGAGACCTACGTGGTGCCGGGGCCCGATACCGCCGCCGACCTCGCGATCCTGGGCGCCGCCGGCGTCACCATCACAATGTACATCACCTTCCTGATCATCGTCCGCGCCGCCGGCCCGGTGTTCTTCTCGCAGTTCAACTATGTGGTGGTGGTAGCCGGCCTCGGCTGGGGCATCCTCTTCTTTCAGGAGAGCCACAGCGCCTATGTCTGGGCCGCTGCGGTGCTGATGCTTGCGGGCGTCGCCCTGTTGATCCACGCGGCAAGGCGCCAGCCCGTGACCCCCGCGGAGCCTTAGCCGCCTATCTCTCGGCTCTTGGATACCTGAGCCCCGACCGTTTCGAGGAGGAACAGTCCCGCAGCTTGGCGGCGTGGCGCGCGCGTGAGCGCGCGACGGGCGCGGCGTCGAGCGCCGGGACATGACCGCCGTCGTTCCGCCGAACGGCACCGCCCCCTATGAATCGAGACCGTAGGCGCCGACGTCGGAGTCGTATTTGCGAGGATCGATGCTCTCGACGTCGCTGGCCGCGGCCGCGCGGGCTTCATCGCGGCCCATCGTACCGAATGCGTAACGCGCAGCGGCCTCGATACCTCGGAGGGTCCTTTCGACATGCGCGTCGTCGTGCCGGGGATCGGTCGGGATCATTACCGTGCGGGCGAGGATCTCCAGAGAGCGCGGGAGCATGTCCTTGGTGACCTTTCGGCGGCATGCCTCGTTCGCCGGCATGGCATAGGGGTTCATGGCCGGATGGCCTGCGCCTTCGCCCATCAGCACCTGGTCCCACTCGGTGTAGGTGTGCCTTCCGGTCTTGCCGGCGATCACGGCGGGCATGATCTCGACGAACCTCTCGGCGGCGTCGGCCGTGGGCATGGTGTACATCACATGCGTCCCGCACTCGTGGTCGGGACTGTTCATCGGGGTCGCCCTCAGACCGAGATTGTCGAGATGGCGGGTCTCCTCGAGGATCCGTTTCTTCTCGGCGCGCATGCCGGTCATCATCGCCGGTAGCCGGCCGAGCTGGACGTTGAGGACGGCTCCCAGGAGCTCGGAGGCACGCGCGCCGTTGGAGGCGAACGGCACGAAGTCGCCCGTCCGGCCGGTCCAATAGTAGTGGCAGGGGTCGATGGCGCAGGCGACGCGCTTGTCGATCTCGGCGTCGCCGGTCACGACTCCGCCGCCTTCGCCGCCGCTGATGTTCTTGTAGTAGTTGAAGCTGTAGGCGCCGGCGTGACCGATGGTGCCCAGCATCCGGCCCTCGTAGCCGCCGCCGATGCCCTGACAGGTGTCCTCCAGAACCAGCAGGCCGTGCTTCGCGGCGACCTCCATGATGGCGTCCATGTTGCATGCCGCACCCCAGATGTGGACCGGGATGACCGCCTTGGTTTGCGGCCCGACGGCGTCGTCCAGGGCATCGGGGTCCATGGTGATCGATTCGTCGACATCGACGACCACGGGAATGGCGCCGACGCTCAGCACGGAGGTTGCCGTCGCCATGTAGGTATGCGCCGGAACGATGACCTCGTCGCCGGGCCCGACCCCGAGGCCAACCAGCGCGGCGTGGAGCGCAAAGGAGCCGCTGCAGGTCAGGCGGAAGTGCGGGGCACCCAGATACGCGGCATAACGTTTCTCGAAGGTGGCGCAAGCGTCGCCCTGGCCGTAGCGGAACAACTCCCCGGAACGGATGGCACCGGCGATGGCCTCGATCTCCTCCTCTCCGATGATGTACATGTGCTCACCCTCCCTCCCGCGCGGCCGTCGGCCGTCCCGAAGAACCCCATGGCCAGCCTCAGCACACACCAAACGGCAGTCAGCTAGGCAAGATCCTAGGAAAAATATTTCCTATCAATACTCTATAAGATTCAACTGGCGGAGGGGGTGGGATTCGAACCCACGGTACGCTCGCGCGTACAACGGTTTTCGAGACCGCCCCGTTCGACCACTCCGGCACCCCTCCGCGGTCGGCAGCCCTTTGGGCAGCGCGGCTCCTATCTACGCCTGGCGAGCGCCCTCGGCAACCGCCGCGGCAGCGACGCTCCGCTCGTAGCCCGCGAAATCCTCGGTGCCGAGCACGTGGCGCTCCATCCACGCCGTAAAGCGCGCCCGGTCACGCGCGATCCCGTCCCAGGCCTCGTAGAACGTGTTGTCCCGCTTGTAGTAGCCAAGCGCGTAGGAGGGCCTGGCCCCGCCCGGCGCAGGCGAGACCGCGGAGACCACCCAGTGCGGCAGGTGCACCGAGCCCGGCCGGGGCTCCAGCTCGTCCACGACCTCCTCCACCGTGACCAGCACTTGCCGGCTCGCGAGCGCCACCTCCTTCTGCACGCCGGAGATGCCCCAGAGCATGACGTTGCCCTTGCGGTCGGCCTGCTGGGCGTGGATCACCGCGATGTCGGGGCAGATGGCGGGGCTCGCCGCGAGTTGTTCGCCGGTAAAGGGGCAGGCGATGAACTTGATGATCGGGTTGTGCGCCGGCAGGTCCGAGCCGACATAGCCCCGGATCACCGAGAAGGGCAGACCGCTCGCGCCCGCGACGTAGGCGTTGGCGAGGTCGGCGTGGCTGCGCTCCTCGATCTCCAGCGGGCGCGGCCAGCCTTTCTCCACCGCATCGCGGAAGCGGTGCAAGGAGCCCACCCCCGGATTGCCGCCCCAGGAGAACACCAGCCGCTTGACGCAGCCCATGCCGATGAGCTGGTCGTAGATCAGATCCGGCGTCATCCGCACCGCCGTGAGGTCCTTGAGACCCGCGCGGATCACCGCGTGGCCCGCCGCATGGGGGATCAGGTGGGTGAAGCCCTCCATGGCGACGGTATCGCCGTCGTGGATGAGCGACGACACCGCATCGGCAAGCGGGACGATCTCGGTCATGCGCCGGGCGCGTCGGAACGCGAACGCGGTGGTGCGAGTGGGGAGCGGGCGCCGGGCGGCTAGAAGCGCACGGGCACGATCGGCGCCTCGCCCTTGGCGATCATCTCGGGGATCGCCGGCGAGGCGTTCTCCCACACCAGCAGCATCGAGCGCTTGGGCGAGAAGCCCTGGTGGCGGATGTCGGCAGGCATGCAGGCGACATCGCCCGCCCGCATGGTCACCACGGCGCGGGGGTCGCCCGAATGCTTGTCCTTCACGTCCCAGACGATCTCGTCCGAGAGCTGGATGAACCACTCCACCCGGTCGTTGCCGTGCTCCACCGGCAGGATGAACTCCTCCGACGTGGGACAGAACAGGCTGTCCTTGAGCACGGAGCAGACGGACGGGTTCCAGGTCACGTCCGAGCGCGAGAGATAGGCGAAGAGGTTGAAGGACTGCACCTCGTCCTCGAAGCCGGGCTCGACCTCCACCTCCGGCTCGTCCTGCTCAACGTCGGCGAACATGCGGTTGACCGGGTAGCCGCTCTCGTCGGTACGGAGCGGCGCGTCGTCGGGCAAGCCCACCATGCGCTTCGCCGTCACCCGCACGCGGCCGAGCGCCTCGGGGTTGCGCCCGCTCTTGCGGCCGAAGGGCTGCGCGGTCTCCTGCGGTGCCGTGAAGGGGTCGTAGCCGGCGTTGGTCCAATCGTCGAGCATCGCCTGGAAGGTATCCCGCAGGTCGTCGGAATCGATCGTCTCGGAATAGTCGCGGCCGTTGTCGCGGTAGGCGTCGTTGAAGCGCCCGATGTAGAGCTCGACCTGGCCGTAGAGGTTGGTGGTGCCGAACACGTCGTCGAAGTTGAGGGTGCCGTAGAAGAAGTTCCAAGCCACCTCGCGCACCAGCGCGCGCAGGAAGGCGTCGACCGGCATCAGATGGGAACCGTCCGGCCAGGAGACGTAGGCGAAATACTCGTCGCGGCGAAAGCCGAAACCGCCGATCTGGAAGGTGCGATAGCCGGTGTAGTTGTCGGGATCGGAGGCCGTGTAGGCCAGTTGCGTCGCCATCGTGCTCACTCCTCGCCGGTCTGGCAGATTTCGGCCCAGCGCTCGATGGTGAGCGGGCCGTCCATCGTCTGGAACAGGACAACGCTCGGCGCCTCGGCCGAGATGCGGTATGCGGCGTTGGCGGGCAGCAGGGTCAGGTGGCCCTTTCCGGCCCGAATGCGCCCCATGCGGGGGCCCTCGGGCTCGCCTTCGAGCGCGTGCGCGCCGTCGCCCTCGGGCGCGTCTCCGCCATGCTTCATCAGCTCGACCTCGATCTGGCCGTCGAGGCAGAGCGCGAACTCGTCGTGGCCGGCCGTGAACCAGGGCGAGGCGCCATCCGCGCGCATGATCTCGATGACGTACTCCAGGTTCTTGGCCACGCACACGCGCTCGAACGGCGCCGACTTGCCGGCGACCTCGAACGCGTTGGAGAAGACGTAGTTGCGCGGATCGTCGTCGATGATGTGGACACCGCCCTTGCGGAAGTCGCCGAGCGACCCGAGCTCGGTCGTGTAGTCGGACATAGCCTCCGTCCCCTGCCCAGCGTTGGGCTTGCGGCGGCCACTTTACCCGAAACCCCGGCTATTGCGGAAACCCTGCGAGAAACCGCCGCGCATGGCACCCACGGTCCAACGGCGGTCAGTGCTTTGCGTCGCGCCAGGCGATGGCGGCGCGCAGGCCCTGGGTCCGCGTGATTTCGAGGAACTCACGCTTGGTCGCGGTGCCCTCGGCCTCGATCAGGAGATCCTGGTCGAGCGCCATCTCGAGCGCCTCGTCGAAGCCCATCATTCGGTACATGCGGTTGATCGTGGCCTTGGTGCGCCTGAGCAGCGCCGGCTCGATGGCGGCCATGCGCCGGGCGAGCGCAAGCGCGGCCTCGACCTCGTCCCCCACCGGCACGACGCGGTTGACAAGGCCGATCTCGCAGGCGCGCCGGGCACAGATCTCGTCCTCGCCGGAAAGCAGGACTTCTTTCGCGTGCTTGGGCCCGGTGAGCCAGGGCATCAGCATCACGACGATGCCGGCGCCGAAGCGGAGCTCGGGCTCGCCGAAGCGGGCGTCTTCTGCCGCCACGGTGACGTCGCAGGCGAGCGCGAGCTCGCAGCCGCCGGCGAGCGCCGGGCCCCGCACCGCGGCGACCGTCGGCTTCGAGAGGTGCCAGAAGCGCATCACGGTGTCGAAGTCGTCACGCAGCACGTCGCGCCACCGGGCGACCCCTTCGGGTGGAGCCGCAGCCTGCTCCTTGAGGTCGAAGCCCGATGAGAACGCACCGCCCGCGCCGGTCACGACCAGCGCACGCAGCGTCTCGTCGGCCTCTACCGCGTCGCATGCCGCGTTGAGCTCCGCCAGCATGGTCCGGTCGATGGCGTTGGCGCGTTCGGGCCGGTCGAGCGTGACGAGCGCGACCACCTCCCGGCGCTCGAACGTGATGCATTCAAAGTCCATGGCCGGCCCCCCGGATGGATGCGTCGGGCGCGAATCCGGTCCTACACGCGCAGACCCGCTTGCCGCATCAGCGGCATCACCTTCTCGCCGAGGTACTTCAGCTCCTCGTGGTAATCGAGCCACGAGAGGATGAAGCCTTCGACGCCGATGTCGGCGATGGCGAGCATCTTGTCCACCACCTGCTCCGGCGTGCCGACCAGCGGACAGCTTACAACGCCGACCGGCAAGGTTCACCCGCCCCTATACGCGGACTATTCTCCGGCGGCCGATCCCCTTGGCGACACCGGCGACATGCAACCGCCCACGCCGGGATTGAGGGGCACACGTAAGGAGAGGGTCTTGGCAAACATCCAGTGCGAGCACGCGGACGATTGCCTGCGCATCCGCCTCAGCAGCGGCACCGCCAACGCGCTGACGACGGCAGTCATTCGGGACCTCGCGCGTGCGGTCGAAGACGCCAACCGCGATGCCCGCGGCGCGCTGCTCTGCGGCGGCGAGAAATTCTTCAGCAACGGCCTGGACCTGGACTGGGCGCTCGCCTGCTCGCGCGCGGAGATCAAGGAGATGTTCCACGAACTGGCAGGGCTGATCCTCGCCATGCTGGAATCGCCGCTCCCCATCGTCGGCGCCATCAGGGGCCACGCCATCGGCGGCGGCATGGCCGTCTATCTCGCCTGCGACTACCGCTACGCCGCCGCCGGGCGGGTGCTGATCGGCAAGCCTGAAATCCTGCTCGGCGTGCCCAATCCCTATTACGGCGACCAGCTCCTCCGCTTCGTCGCCGGAGACTTCGTCGCCTCCGACCTGATCTACTCCGGCAGGCTCGTCCGCGCCGAGGAGGGCCGCGCCCTGGGCCTAGTCCACGAGACCGGGCCCAAGGAAGACATCGAGCGGATGGCCTGGGAGCGTCTGCTGTTCCTGCGCGACCTCGCGCCGGAGGCCTTCGTGGAATCGAAGCGCATGCGGCTCGGCAAGTTCTGCGCCGACCTGCGGGAGCAGATGCCCACCCGCATCGCCCGCCAGGCGGAGATCTGGTCCGGCGACGAGGCGCAGGCCCGCCTCCGCGCCGGCGCCGAGCGGCTCAAGCGCCGGCGGAGCGAGGACTGATCGCCCGCACCCCTCGCCGCGTTTCCGATCCGGTTCCGCGTCCCACTTCCGACAAGCAAATTTCTTGCGGGACTAACCGGGATTAAGTGGGATTCGCCGGGACAAGTGGGATTAAGCGGGACAAGTGGGATTAAGCGGGACAAGTGGGATTAAGCGGGACAAGTGGGATTAAGCGGGACAAGTGGGATTTGGTGGGACAAGTGGGATTTGGTGGGACAAGTGGGATTTGGTGGGACAAGCGGGATTTGGTGGGTCAAGCGGGATTTGGTGGGATAAGTGGGATTTGGTGGGATAAGTGGGATTAAGCGGGATTCGTGGGATTTCCTGGGATGTCGCGCAGACCTGCAGGGTCATGCGCGCGCAAGCGGAGTCACGTGCGAAGCCTGCGCACGCGCTCTCGCCTTACTTGCCAAGACCGTTTCGCCCTCACACCTCATGGCGCGATCCTGGCACAGAGGCCGCGCGCCGTGCATCGCACCATGGTCCGGGGAGTTCGAGGGCGGCTCCGACCCCAACGGGAGAGCCGGGCTAACCGATCAGGCGGAGCTCGCGCGGGAACGACGTGAGGGAGCGCGCGCCGTCCTCGGTGATGGTCACGTCGTCCTCGATCCGGATGCCGACATCGCCTGCGCCATAGAGGCCGGGCTCGATGGTGATGACGAAGCCGGGCTCGAGCCGCTGGCGATTACCGACCATGACCTGCGGCGCCTCGTGCACGTCGAGCCCGAGGCCGTGGCCGGTCTTGTGCACGATCATGTCGGCGAAAGGCGAGGCGCGGAGCACGTCGGTCACCGCCGTATCCAGCTCGTGCGCGGTGACTCCGGGCCCGGCCATGCGGCGCCCGAGCGCGTTCGCCGCGCGCACGGTCTCGTAGATCTCCGCGTGGCGGTCCGCCACGTGCTCGCAGAAGAAGGTGCGCGTGATGTCCGCGCTGAAGCCCTCGATCTTCGCCCCAAAGTCGATCAGCAGCGCGTCGCCGGGTCCGAGCGGCGTGTCGTCCGGCGTGCCGTGCGGGTTCGCCGCCTTGGCGCCCGCCAGCACGATGGGCTCGAAGCCGAAGCCGTCGGAGCCGTGGGCCAGCATCCGGGTCTTCAGCAGCGCCGCGATGGCCCGCTCGCTATCGCCGGCCCGGACCTCATCGAGGGTCTCGCCTAGCGCCAGCTGGCTGATCTCGATGGCGCGGGAGAGACTCGCGATCTCGTCCTCGTCCTTGGCGATGCGAAGCGGCTGCAGGGCCTTATCGGCGTTCCGCACCTCGCCGTTGCCTGCGTGGCGGCGCAGCGCATCGTATTCGAACATGCGCATCCGACCGCCTTCGACACCCAGAGCCGCAGCCCCCAGCGCGCGCATCGCGGCCTCGAAGGCGGCCTCGAAGCCGTCGCTGTCCTGCCAGTAGAAGGTTTGGGCATCGGGGAAGGTGCTCGACCACTTGAGGCGCTCAAGCTCCGGCATGATGGCGAGCAGCCCGCCGTCAGCCGTGACGAACAGCAGCGTCGGGCGCTCCATCAGGTGGAAGTCGAGGCCCGTGAGGTAGTAGAAGCTCGGCCCCGGCACGAAGGCGGCGGCATCCAGTCCGGCACCCCCGATCAGCGCGGCCGCCCGCTCGCGGCGCCGCCCGTGGCGCGTCATAGCGCGCCGAGCCCCGCGCCGAAGCGCTCCAGCTGCATCTCCCCGCCGAAGCGGGGCTCGAGAGAGCGGCCGATGATCGCGGCATCGGCCAGGATCATGCGCTCGATCGCGCTGTCGCTTGCGGCGGCGTCTCCGGCAAGTACCGCCCCAGCCAGCGCCTCCAGGCGGTCGGCCGATGCGCGGCGTTCCTCTGCGGTCGCGTTCGGGTAGTAGTGGAGCACCCGCATGCGCATGCCCGCATCGATCGCTTCGTCGAAGAACTTGACGAGGAAGATGTTGCGGGAAAGCGCCGCCAGATGGCGAAGGGCCTCCAGCTCGCTCTTCAGCGAAGCCTCCCAGTCATCGTCGTCCACCGCCTGAACGAAGCGCTGCACATGCTCGTTCAAGGGCGCCGCTTCGGCCCGGCCGGAGAGCGCCGCCGCCCGCGCCACGGCGCGGGAGATGATCAGCGCGGTGTCCAGATAGTCGCCTGCGTTATCGAGCGAGAAGTGCGCCACGATGCTGGTCCGGTTGGGCAGGAACTGGACCAGCCGTTCGCCCGCGAGCAGAAGCAGGGCCTCCCGGATGGGCGTGCGCGAGACCTCGAAGCGGGCGGCAAGTGCGGTCTCGTCCAGGGCGGAGCCCGGTGCGATTCGCACCCAGAGAATCTCCGCGCGCAGCACGTCGTACACCTGCAGCGCGCCGCGGCGCCTGCGCTTTCGGGGCCCTGCCTTGCTCTCTGCTGCCATGCGCCTTGGCTCAGACCGCCGAATTTATCGTCTTGAAGGATGGCATTACGTTTGCATAATTCTGGGCCGCAGGTGAGTCAAGGTTATAACCTAAGTGGTTGGTCAATAAGCAGAAGGGAGATATCGACATGACTCGATCCATCACGCTGCTGCTCGGGGCCGCAGCCCTCGCCCTTGCCGTCGGGTTGGCCGCGCCGGCAATGGCGGACACCAAGAAAGTCGCCTTTTTCGCAGCCTCTTCGCAGAACGGCTTCAACCAGGCCACGTACGAAGGCGTCGAGGAAATGGCCATCGAGCTCGGCTACGAGGCCGAGATCTATGACGGCAAGTTCGACGCCATTCACCAGTACAGCCAGATCGAGGACGTGCTCGCCAGCGGCCGGTTCGCGGGCATGATCGTGGCGCCCAACGATCCAGTCGGCATTTCAGGCGCGTTCGAGCAGGTGATCGAGGCGGGTGTGCCGATCGCGACCGTGCTCTTCCCGATCGGGCCGGACCTCACCACCCTGGAGCCGCAGGTGCCGGGAATTACGGCGACCGTCGCATCGCCTCCCGTCGACGGCGCCACCTGGCAGGCCGAGGCCGCGGCGGCGTATTGCGCGGACAAGGATCCCTGCAACGTCATCATCATCATCGGCTTCAAGACCTTCCCCTTCGACAATCTCCGGCTCGAGACCTTCGAGAAGGTCCTGGCTCAGTACCCCAACATCGAGATCGTGGGGACCGGCGAAGGCTGGTATTCGCCCGACACCTCGCTGAAGGCGATGCAGGACATGCTGCAGGCGGCGCGCGACGTGCATGTGGTGCTGTCGAACGCCGACCAGCATCTGGTGGGTGCGGAGATCGCGCTGGAAGCCGAGGGCTACAACGTGGCCGACCTCTACCTCATCGGCGGCGGCGCCGCAGCGATCTCGATCGAAGCGATCCGCGAAGGGCGCTGGGATGCCACCCTCGCCTACTTCCCCAAGACCATGGGGGCGCTTGCGATGGAGCAGATCGCCAACGCCATCGAGGGCAAGCCCGTAGACAACGCCATCAACATGGACGTCTCGGGCCCGCTCCAGGCCATGATCGACAAGGCGATTCTCGACGCCAACCCCGACTTCAGGGGCGAGTGGGAGCAGTAACCGACGTTTCCCGCCGGGGCCTTCGGGTCCCGGCGGCGCCCTTGCGCCGGGAGGTGGTGAGTTGACCCGACACTACCGGGTGTCCGCCGATATCGGCGGCACGTTCACCGATATCGTCTACCAGGATTGCTCGACCGGCGCCTGCGGTGCTGCGAAGGTGCTCTCGACACCGGATAACCCCGGCCTCGCGGTGTTGCAGGGGATCGAGACGGCCATACCCGCAGCCGACGCGATCGACTTCTTCGTCCACGGCACGACGGTGGGGCTGAACGCGCTGCTCACCCGCAGGGGTGCCAAGGTGGCGCTGCTCACCACCGAGAACTTTCGGGACATCTACACGATCCAGGGCAACGACCGCGGCGAGATCTTCTCGATCCGCTGGAACAAGCCCGAGCCGCTCGCACCGCTGGAGCACACGTTCACGGCGCGGGAGCGGATGGCGGCCACAGGCGAGGTCGTGACGCCCCTGGAGACGAGCGACCTCGACCGCCTCGTCGAGGCGGTGGAGCAGGAAGGCTTCGAGGCGATCGCCATCGCCTTCCTCTTCTCCTTCAAGAACCCCGCGCACGAGTTGGCGGCGGCCGAATACCTCCGCGCTCGCCTGCCCGACATCCCCATCGGGCTCTCGCACCGGGTGTCGCCCGAGTGGCGGGAGTTCGAGCGGACCTCCACCACGGTGATGGACAGCTACCTCGCGCCTGTGGTGCGGGGATACCTGGAGACGCTGATCGGCGGCCTCAGCGATCGCCTACCCCAAGGCCGGGGCCTGCACGTCATGCAGTCCAACGGCGGGGTGATGACGGCGGAATCCGCCTGCGAGACCCCGCTGCAGACCCTGCTCTCCGGCCCGGTGGGCGGCGCCATCGGCGGCAGGGCGCTCTCGGCCGCGACCGGGCGGCCCAACCTCATCTGCATCGACATGGGTGGCACCTCCTTCGATGCCAGCCTGATCATCGACGGGCTGCCGTCGGGCTCCAACCACGCCAAGCTGGAGGGGCTGCCGGTGCAGATGTCGGTGGTGGACATCCACGTCATCGGCGCGGGCGGCGGCTCCATCGCGTGGGAGGAGGCGGGCGCCATGCGCGTCGGCCCCCAGTCCGCCGGCTCCATGCCCGGGCCCGCCTGCTATGGGTTGGGCGGGAGCGAGCCCACGGTCTCCGACGCCAACCTCGTGCTCGGCCGCCTCGACGGCGCGAACTTCTCCGGCGGTGCCATGGCGCTCGACCGGGATGCGGCGGTCACGGCGCTCAGGACGATCGGCGATAGCTTCGGGCTCGCGGCCGAGGCCATGGCGCAGGGGGTCGTGGACGTCGTGAACGCCAAGATGGCGGATGCGATCAGGACGATTACCGTCCAACGCGGCATCGACCCGCGGGACTTCTCCCTCGTCGCCTTCGGCGGCGCGGGCCCGGCCCAGGCGGGAGCCTTGGCCGAGGAGCTGCAGATCCGCGAGGTGATCGTGCCGGTGCACCCCGGCGCCTTCTCCGCCTGGGGCATGCTGCAGACCGACGTGCGCCGCGACTACAAGGAAACGCTCTACTCCTTCTGGGACCTGATGGAGCTTGCGGTCCTCGAGGCCGCGTTCACGGGGCTTGAGGAGAACGGCCGCCGGCACCTGCTGGCCGAGGGCATCGCCGAGGACGCCATCGCCTTCGAGCGCGCCATCGACTTCCGCTACTACGGGCAGGAATATGTCCTCACCATCCCGGTGCCGAGCGGGCCCATCGACATGGACGCCGTGCGCAAGAGCTTCGATGTGGCATACGATCGCCAGTACGGCCACTCCAGCCCGGAGAACCGCGTCGAGATGGCGAACATCCGCCTGGCCGCGCTCGGCCGGCTGGCGCGGCCTGATTCCGCGCCGCCTGCGCCGGAGCCCGCGCGGCCCACGCGGGCGCGCGATGTCTTCTTCGCCGGCCGGCCGCTGAAGACCCCGGTGCTCGACCGCAACGGGCTCGAGATCGGCGATGCCGTCGCGGGCCCCGCGATCATCGAGGAATCGACGGCGACGACGCTGGTGCCGCCGGGCTGGAGCGCCACGGTGATCGAGGGCGGCCACCTCTCCATGACGCAGGAGGCGGGATCATGAACGATCCGATGCAGCGCAACATCGCTGACCCCGTCACGACCGAGATCGTGCGCAACTTCGTCGTCTCCTGCGCGGAGGACATGAACGCCTCGCTCTGGCGCTCCGCCCACTCAGCGGTGATTTACGAGGGCCGGGACAGCGCCGTCGGGCTGCTGGACGCCGACGGCAACATGCTGGGCCAGTCGAGCGGCGTGCCGCTCTTCATCGGCGCCATCGATGCCAACGTCCACCACGTGATGGACTACTACGGCGACGACATTGCGCCTGGCGACGTCTTCATCATGAACGACAGCTACATGCAGGGCTCGCACCTGCATGACGTGTCGGTGGTCGGGCCCATCTTCTTCGGCGGCGAGCTGATCGGCTTCGGCGCCGCGCGCGCGCACTGGAACGACATCGGCGCTATCGACCCCGGCACGGTCATGGGCTCCACGAACATCTACCAGGAGGGGCTGCGCCTCGGGCCCACCCGCATCGTCGCGCAGGGCAAGCCCATTCGCGAGTGGTTCGACCTGCTGCGCCTCAACACCCGCCTGCCGGAGGCCAGCATCGGCGACCTGGACGCACAGATCGCCGCCGTTCGCACCGGCGAGCGCAGGCTCTCCCAGCTGCTCGACCGCATCGGCATCGAGACCTACCGGGCCGCCTGCAAGAATATCTTCGAGCAGGCCAGGCGCATGGACTGCGAGGCGATCGCGGCGATCCAGGACGGCACCTGGTACCGGGAAGGTTTCCTGGACAGCGACGGCGCGGGCGACGACCCGGTGAAGGTCGCGCTCACGCTCACGGTCAAGGGCGAGGAGTTGATCGTTGATCTCGCCGGCTCCTCGGGCATCGTCCCCGGCTCGGTCAACTGTGGCGCGAGCCAGACCGTCTCCCTGCTTCGCCTCGCCTACAAGACCATGATCAACCCGGAGCGCGCCATCACCGGCGGCTCCTTCGAGACCATGACCGTCCACATCCCGGACGACTGCCTCTTCAATGCCAAGGAGCCTGCGGCCTGCGAGTGGTACTTCACCGGCTTGGGTCTGCTGGCGGACCTCTTCATCTCTTGTCTCTCCGAAGCGATCCCCGAGCGCTCCACCGCCGCCCACTACGGGGATTCGATGGTCTCCCTCTTCTTCTCGGTCGACCGCAGGCGGGGCCAGTGGATGTCCATCGAGGCTACCGCCGGCGGCTGGGGCGGGCGCAACGACGGCGACGGCGAGAGCGCGCTCATCAACCTGGTGAACGGCAGCTTCCGCAACATCCCCGCCGAGGTGATGGAGACGAAGTTCCCCGTCCGCCTCGAAGAGTTCGCGATCCGCACCGATTCCGGCGGTCCGGGGCGGCACCGCGGCGGCTGCGGCGTCGTGCGCCGCTACAAGGCGCTGGAGGATTGCCACTGCGCCCTCTGGTTCGAGCGCTCGCTCACGCCGGCCTGGGGGCTGAACGGGGGCAGAGACGCACGCGGGCCTAAGGTCGAGATCACCCACCCCGACGGCTCGACCGAAGGGCCGCTCAAGATGCGGGCGCGAGCGGTGGCGGCGGACACGGTGGTCGAGACCTGGACCGGCGGCGGCGGCGGCAACGGCGATCCTAAGGCGCGCCCGTTCGAAGAGGTGCAGCGCGACGTGCTACGGGGGTACGTTTCTCCTGAAGGAGCCTGGAGGGACTATGGCGTCCGGATCACCTCTGACCTCGTCGTGGACGAAGAGGAATCCCAGCCGCGCGCCTGACCGCGGCTATGGCTGACGAGCCGGCGCTCAGGGCCAACGGGATCGGCGTCGCCTTTGCCGGCGTCTGGGTCCTCAGCGACGTCTCGGTAGACATCCTGCCGGGAGAGATTCACGGGCTGATCGGCGAGAACGGCGCCGGCAAGTCGACGCTCGGCAAGGTCTTCGGCGGCTACTACGCCGCGAGCGCCGGCACGCTCGATGTCTTCGGCGAGCGGGCGAGCGCGTGGGACCCCCTCTCGGCGCTCTCCAAGGGCGTCGCGATCATGCACCAGGAGCTCCAGCTCGTGCCTGCGCTGACCGTGGCCGAGAACGTCTTTCTCGGCCTGGAGGACCAGCGCTGGGGCGTGCTGCGCCGCACCGAGGCGGAGCGCCTGTCTGCGCTCATGGATGCCAGCGGCTTTCAGCTCGACCCCAACGCCATCGTCTCCCGGCTCCCCATCGCCGACCAGCAGAAGATCGAAATCCTGCGGGCGCTCGCGCGGGAAGCGCGGATCATCGTGATGGACGAGCCCACGTCCTCGCTCTCGCGGGACGAAGTAACCCAGCTTCACTCGGCGATGCGGACGCTCAGGGACGAGGGACGCTCGATCATCTATGTCTCGCACTTTCTCCATGACATTCTCGAGGTATCCGACCGGATCACGGTGCTGCGCGACGGCAAGCACGTGAAGACGGCGCCGGCCGCAGGCGAAACCCGGGCGAGCCTGGTCGCGGCGATGCTGGGCGGCGGCAAGAGCGAGACCCCGTTCCCGCCCAGGGTTCGCCCTGCGAATCCCGAGCCCGTGCTGGAAGTCGAGGACCTCGTGAGCGAGCAGGGCGCCAACGGTGCGAGCCTCTGGGTGGGGCGCGGGGAAATCGTGGGCCTCACCGGCCTGGTCGGCAGCGGCAGGAGCGAGATCGCCCGCGCCATCGTCGGCGCGGACCCGGCAACGGGCGGCGAGGTCCGGCTCCGGGGCGAAGCCTACCGCAAGCGCTCCATCCGGCGCTCCGCCGGGCGCGGCATGGTGATGTCGCCGGAGGACCGCCGCAAGCAGGGCCTGGTCATGACCATGCGGGTCTCCCCCAACATGACCTTGCCTCATCTCTCCCGCTTCGCGCACCTTGGGATCATGCGACGCCGCACCGAGCGCTCGCGCGCCATGAGCCTGATCGAGCACTTCCGCGTGCGCCCTGCGGACCCCAACGGCAACGTCGCGACCTTCTCCGGCGGCAACCAGCAGAAGGTCCTGATCGGCAAGTGGCTCATGGAGAATCCCGACATCGTGATTCTCGACGAGCCGAGCCGAGGCGTGGACGTGGGCGCCCGCGAGCGGATTCATTTCGCGATCGCGGAGCTCGCGGCGGGCGGAACCGGCGTCCTGCTCATCTCCAGCGAGATCGAGGAGGTGCTGGGCCTCGCCCATCGTGCCTACCTGGCCGATGGTGGCCGCATCGTCGAGGAGGTGATCCCCGAGGAGTCCAGCGAAGCCGACCTGCTCGCACTGCTCTTCCAGCACCAGAGCCAGCGGCGCGGGGCCGCATGATCGGGAGCATCCATATCGGGCGCTTCCTGCAGACCTACGCGGTCCTGATCATGATCGTGTTCCTGGTCATCGCGCTCAGCATGCTGTCGGAAAACTTCCTGACGCCCCGCAACCTGCTGAACATCCTCAACCAGAATGCGCCGCTCGCGATCATGGCCTCGGCGATGACGCTGGTGATCATCGCGGGCGGTTTCGACCTCTCGGTGGCGGCGATCTTCTCCATGGGCTCGGTCATGTCGGCCTGGATCGCGCTCAATGTGGACCCCTATGTCGGCCTGTTCGTCGCGCCCTTCATCGGCCTGATCCTCGGCACCATGAACGGCGTCGTGATCAACGCGCTCCGGGTCCACTCCTTCCTCGCCACCATCGCCACGAGCCTGATCTTCAAGGGCGTCGCCATCGTGATTTCCGACGGGCGGCTGATCTCCGTCCGCCTCGACACCTTCACCTGGCTCGGGCGGGACAAGGCGGGCGGCGTCTTCATCGCCGTCTGGATCATGGCGGTCTTCGCCATGATCCTGACCTTCATGCTGACCCGGACCGCCTTCGGGCGTCGGGTCTTCGCCGTCGGCGGCAACGAGGAGGCGGCGGTGCTCTCCGGCATCCGCACCGATCGCGTGAAGACCGCCACCTTCGCCATCGCGGGCTTTGCGGCCGGGCTCGCCTCGATCATCGCGACATCGCGCGTGGCGCTCGGGCAGGCGGCGGCCGGGCAGGGCATGGAGCTGCAGGCCATCGCCGCGGTGATCCTGGGTGGCACCAGCATTTACGGCGGTGCCGGCGCGGTCTGGCGGAGCCTCGGCGGCGTCTTCCTGCTGGCGCTCATCAGCAACGGCTTCAACATCCTGAACGCCGATCCCTTCTACCGCGACCTCACCACCGGGCTGGTCATCCTCGCCGCAATCGGGATCAGCGCGGGCGGCCAACGGCGGTGAGTGGCCCCGGCCCAGGGTCAAAGCGTCTCTCCGACATCCGGGCGGCGATGCGCGCCGCGGCCGGGGGCTGAGCACCCGTGATCGAGGCACGGCCCGCGATCGCGTAAGCTGCGCCCCGGCGAAACATGGAGGTTGAGGATGACCAGCGGCGCACGGCGCGACCCCCGCTTCGACGTGCTCTTCGAGCCGGTTGCGATCGGCCCGGTCACCGCGAAGAACCGCTTCTTCCAGGTGCCGCACTGCAACGGCATGGGCTACCGCGACCCCACGGCGCTCGCCTGGATGCGCGGCGTCAAGGCGGAGGGCGGCTGGGCCGTGGTCTGCACCGAGGAGGTGGAAATCCACCCCACCTCGGACGTGAATCCCTATATCGAGCTCCGGCTTTGGGACGACCGCGACATCCCGATGCTGGCGCGGACGGCGGACCGGATTCACGAGTTCGGCGCGCTAGCGGGGATCGAGCTTGCCCACAACGGCCCGCACGCCGCCAACCACTACGCGCGCGAGGTGCCGCTGGCGGCGTCTGCGATGCCGGTCGCCGGCTCGGGCTGGGAGCCATTGCAGGCCCGCGCGATGGACAGGCAGGACATCCGCGACCTTCGCCGCTGGCACCGCGCGGCGGCGCTCCGGGCGCGCCAGGCCGGGTTCGACCTCGTCTACGTCTACGCCGGGCACGCGCTCAGCATCCTGCACCACTTCCTCTCCCGCCATCACAACCGGCGCAGAGACGAGTACGGCGGCCCTCCGCGCAACCGCGTGCGCCTGCTGGAAGAGATCATCGGCGACACCAGGGATGCCGTGGGCGACACCTGCGCCGTGCCGTGCCGGATCGCCGTCGACGAGTTGCTGGGCGCGGGCGGCCTGGAAAAGACGGAAGTGGAGGAGCTGATCGGGCTCATCGCCGAGCTCCCGGACCTTTGGGACCTGTCGCTGGCGGCCTGGCCCAACGACTCCATGACGTCGCGGTTCGGTGCCGAAGGCTGGCAGGAGCCCTTCGTCGAGGACGTGAAGGCGCTCACCACGAAGCCGGTCGTCGTCGTCGGGCGCTACACCTCGCCTGATCGTATGGCGTCGGTCGTCAACAAGGGGATCGCCGACTTCATCGGCTGCGCCCGCCCCTCCATCGCCGACCCCTTCCTGCCCAAGAAGATAGAAGAGGGACGCCTCGACGACATTCGCGAGTGCATCGGCTGCAACATCTGCGTCTCGGGCGACTTCACCATGTCGCCGATCCGCTGCACCCAGAACCCGACCATGAGCGAGGAGTGGCGCAAGGGCTGGCACCCGGAGCGCATCCGGCCGCGCGAGTCGGAGAAGCCCGTCCTCATCGTGGGCGCAGGGCCGGCGGGCCTGGAGGCAGCGCAGGCGCTCGGCAAGCGGGGCTACGAGGTAACGCTGGCGGAGAAAGGCACCGCGCTCGGCGGCCGCGTCGCGCGTGAATGCCGGCTGCCGGGGCTCGCCGCCTGGGGCCGGGTCCGCGACTACCGGGAGCAGCAGCTTCTTCAGCTGCCCGACGTGCAGGTCTACTTCGACTCCGGGCTCGACGCGGCGGCCGTGCTGGAATTCGGCGTGCCCCGCGTCGTTGTCGCCACCGGCGCGCGCTGGCGGGCGGACGGTCTCGGCCACCACTGGGCGCGGCCCATGCCGATCGCGGCAGGCGCGCAGGTGCTGACCCCGGACGACATCATGGATGGCGCCGTGCCGGCGGAAGGGGCGCGCGTCGCGGTGTGGGACGACGAGCACTACTACATGGGCGGGGTGATCGCCGAGCTCTTGGCCGACAACGGCTGCGAGACCCGCTACCTGACGCCGGCGCCCGAGGCCTCAACCTGGACCCGGAACACCATGGAGCAGCACTTCATCCAGGCACGGCTCCTGGAGAAGGGCGTGACGATCCGCAGCTTCACCAACCTCGACGCTGTCTTGGACGGCTCCATCACGACCTCCTGCGTCTTCACAGGGCGCACGGAGGAGATCGAGGCGGACGCGGTGGTGCTGGTCACCTCGCGGGAGCCGATGGACCGCCTCGCCCGCGAGCTTGCAGCGCGCGCCGACGACTGGAAGGACGCAGGGATCGAAACGGTCGCCACCATCGGCGACGCGCTGGCACCGGCGACCATCGCGCACGCGGTCTACGCGGGGCGCCGCTATGCGGAGGAGCTGGACGGCCCGGCCGTCGGCAACGACGAGGTTCCCTTCAAGCGTGAGATCGCCGAGCTCCTGCCCCTCGCCTGATTGGCCTCTGCCTAGGGAGTGCGGCTGGCCGCGATCAGGAACTCGGTGTTGCCGTCGCGGCCCTTGATCGGGCTCTCGACCAGTCCCAGCACCGGCCAGCCCTCTGCGACGAGCCACGCGCGGATCGTTTCGCAGACGTCCGCGTGAACGGCGGGGTCGCGCACGATGCCGCCCTTGCCGACGCGCCCGCGCCCCGCCTCGAACTGCGGCTTGATCAGAGCGACGAGGCGCGCGCCGGGAATGGCGAGCCCAAGCGGGGCCGGCAGGATCGTGCGCAGGCCGATGAAGCTCGCGTCGCAGACGATGAGGTCGATGGGCTCCGGCACCTGCTCCCGCGTCAGGTAACGGGCGTTGATCCGCTCCAGCACCGTGACGCGGCCATCGTCGCGCAGGCGTGCGTCGAGCTGGCCGTAGCCGACATCGATCGCGTAGACCCGCCGTGCGCCGCGCTGGCACAGCACATCGGTGAAGCCGCCGGTGGATGCGCCGATATCAAGCGCGGTCAGCCCGCTCGGATCGATCTCGAAGTGCGTAAGCGCGTGGTCGAGCTTGATGCCGCCGCGCGAGACCCAGGGGTGGTCCGCGCCCCTGACCGTGAGCGGGAGCGCGCGGTCGACCTGCATGCCGGGCTTCTCAAGCCGGCGCTCGCCGGAGTACACCCGGCCCGCCAGCAGCAGCGCCTGCGCCCTGGTCCTGGTCTCGGCAAGACCTCGGGCAACCAGCAGCGCGTCCAGCCGCTCCTTGCCCTGCCCCTGGCGGCTCAGTGACGCCGCTCCACGATATAGCGGGCGACGGCGCGAAGCGGCGCGGCCTTCTCGTCGAAGGCGCCGAGCGCCGCGATGGCGTCGTCCGCCAGTGCCTCGGCCCGCCAGCGCGCCTCTTCTGCACCCAGGAGACCCACGAAGGTCGCCTTGCCGGCGGCGGCGTCCTTGCCCACCGCCTTGCCGAGGTCGGCCTCCGAGCCCTCGTGATCGAGCAGGTCGTCGGCGATCTGGAACGCGAGCCCGATGCAGGCGGCGTAGTCGCGGAGCGCCTCGCGGGCCGCACCGTCCTCCCGCGCGAGAATGGCGCCGGCCTCGCAGGAAAAGCCGAAGAGAGCGCCGGTCTTGAGCCGCTGCAGCCGGATCACCTCGTCGAGGGTGAGAGTCCGGCTCTCCGCCGCGAGGTCGATAGCCTGGCCGCCGGCCATGCCGCCCGCGCCAGCCGCCTGCGCCAGCGCGCAGGCGATCTCGGCACGCACGGCGGCGTCCGGATGCCCAGCCGGCGTCGTCACCGCCTCGAACGCGAGCGTGAGCAGGGAATCGCCCACCAGGATCGCGGTCGCCTCGTCGAAGGCGATGTGACAGGTCGGCTTGCCGCGGCGCAGGTCGTCGTCGTCCATCGCCGGCAGGTCGTCGTGGACCAGCGAGTAGGTATGCACCATCTCGATGGCGGCGGCGGTGTTGACCGACCAGGCGCGCGGTACCTCGAAGAGGTCGGCGCCCGAGAGCACCAGGAAGGGCCTGAGCCGTTTGCCACCGGCAAAGAGGGAATAGCGTATCGCCTCGAAGAGGCGCCCCTCGTCACTGTCAGGCACGGGAACCAGCGAATTGAGCGCTTCGTCGACGGCCTCCGCAGCCTCGCCGAGCGCATGCTCCAGCGACCTCACCCGGCGTCCTCAGCCGGTCTCGAACGGCTCCGTGCGGGCGGCGCCGGCGGCGTCGCTGTCGATCTTCTCGACGCGAAGCTCGGCCTGCCTGAGCTTCTCCTCACAGAACGTCTTCAGCTTGACGCCCCGCTCGTAGGCGGCGATGGCCGCTTCGAGGCCGGTCTCGCCGGCCTCGAGCTCGTGCACGATCCCCTCGAGCTCGCGCATCGCACTCTCGAAGGTCTGCGCCTCGCCGTCCTTCTCGCCACCCTCGCCCATGGAGCGAGTCTATGGTGTGCCCCAATGCGCGGCAAGCCGCAGGCCTGTCCTTGATATCATTCGTTGAAGAGGTCGGCGTGGGAGCCCGTGCGGACCAGCTGCAGTTCGTCTCCTTCGACGCGGTAGATCAGCAACCAGTCCGGCTCGATGTGGAAATCACGATAACCCCGCCAATTGCCTCGCAGAGGGTGATCGCGATAGCGAGCGGGAATTTGAGCTTGTCGGAGCAGTGTCGCCAGCGGCTGGCGGAGCTTTTTCAGGTCCTTGCCACGCCTCTGCATCCGTCTCACGTCACGCCTGAACTGCGTGGACCGGACCGGAACGAGCACGTCAGGCGCCGATGTCCTCGAACAGCTCGTCCACGTCGGCGAAGCGTTTGCCCTTGCCCGCCTCCAACTCCTTCATGGCCTTGACGGTGGTGGCGTTCGGCACCTTTACTGCGAACGGCAACCGCTTCTCGTCCGCCACGCGCAGCAGCATGAGGCGAATTGCGTCGGACACCGTCAGGCCCATGGCACCCAGTGCCTCCGCGGCCCGAGCCTTGGTGTCGCTGTCGATGCGAGCCCGCACGACCGAATTGGCGCTCATTTGTCTCGCTCCGAATGTGTAGCTCCAATGTAGCCACACAGGAAGACAAGCGCAAGGACCCTGTCCCTCTTTCTCTAACCGGTCCCGCTGCTGGTCAGCCCGCGATACTCGGGCGGGCGGAGACCTCGGCGTGCCAGCGCCGGGCGTTGGTGTGATCCTCCGGCAGGCCGACCTTGGCGCCCCTGGTCGCGAAGTCGACGATGCAGAGCGCGGTGATGTCGGCGACGCTGAAGCGGGGGCCCGCGATGAACCGGTTGTCCGCGAGCTGGCGCTCGATGCGGCCATAGAAGCGGGCGAGCCGTTTCCTGCCGCGCTCTACCAGGTCGGGGATCTGCTCGATGGGCTCCGCGAAACCCGGCAGGCCCCTGCCCGCGAAGGCGGGGGTGGAGTTGCGGAACACCTCCGCCACGCCGTTGAAGCCTTCGTTCTCCGCGCGGCGCTCCCACATGTCGACCATCGCGCGGTCCCGCCGGTTCACGCCGAAGAGCGGCGGCGCCGGATACGCCTCTTCGAGAAAGCGGCAGATCGCCATCGCCTCGCCGATCTGCGTGCCGTCGTCGAGCTCCAGCATCGGCACGATGCGCCCGTCGTAACGGGCGAGGAAGTCGTCGGTGAGGTTCGCGCCTTCGCCGGCCTCCACCACCGGGATCTCGATGCCCTTCTCGGCCATGTAGATCAGCACGCGGCGCGGGTTGGGCGCGGCCCCCCAGCTGTAAAGCTTCATTGCGTTCTCCTTGCAGCCCGGCCCTGGATCCCTAGATCGCGGGCCGCTTACTCTGCCAGGGTTGGGTCGCACCCTCGAAGGCGGCGGCGGCGCGGAACACGCTCAGATCGTCGTAGGGCCGGCCCACGATCTGCATGCCGGTGGGCACGCCGTAGGACGAGAAGCCGGTCGGCACGCTCATCGCCGGGCACTGGCTCACGAGGTTGAAAGGGTTGGTGCAGACCCAGCCGACGTAGGCCGGCAGGCGAACCCCGTTGATCTCGAAGTCGGGGTCCGCGTCGTCATGGTCGGCCTTGACCGCCGGCACCGCCAGCGTCGGGCAGATCAGGACGTTGTAGGACTTGAGGATCGGCTGCAGCTGCCGCCACATCCAGCCGCGGAACACCTGGCACTGGTAGAGCCTTGCTGCGCTGTGGCCGAGCCCGCTCTCCAGCAGCCTGACCACGAAGGGGTCCATTTCGTAGCGCCAACGAGGCAAAAAGTGGCCGGCGATCCCGGCGAAGAGGCCTTCCCACCACGTCATCCAGCAGTCGAGGACGCCGAAGTTCCAGCCGACATCGACCTCCTCCACGGTGCAGCCGAGCGCGCGCAAGGTGTCGGCCGCGCGCCGCGTGTTCTCCTGCACCTCCGGGTCGATCTGGAGGTAGCCGAGGTCCATGGAGAAGGCGACCCTCCAGCCGCGGATATCGTCGTAGGTCGCAGGCAGCCGCACCCTGTTCGGCAGGCTGCAGAGGTCGTCCGGATGGGGGCCCGACATGACGTTCTGCATCAACGCGGCGTCGGCGACGCTCCTAACCATGGGGCCATAGTGCAGGATGGTCTCCAGCGGATGGTCGCGGTCCAGCGGATTGCGGCCGAAGGGCGGCTTGTAGCCGAAGATGCCGCAGGCCGAGGCCGGAATGCGGATGGAGCCGCCGCCGTCGGTGCCGTCGGCGAGAGTGGTCATGCCGCCTGCGACCGCAGCACCCGCGCCGCCGGACGAGCCGCCCGAGGTGTACTCCAGGTTCCACGGATTGGGCGTAATGCCCCAGAGCGGGCTGTGGGTGGCGCCGGAATAGGCGAACTCCGGCGACGTGGTGCGCATGTGCATGATGGCGCCGGCGCGCAGCAGCCGGTCCACCGTCGCCGCGGTGTAGTCCGGCCGAAAGTCCTCGAAGATCTTTGAGCCGAAGGTGGTGATCTCGCCTTTGACCGGGTGGAAGTCCTTGATCGCCACCGTCACCCCTTCGAGGGCGCGCATCCGGCCGTCGCTCTTCCCGTACTTGGCTTCGGCCTTCTGCGCCTGCTCGCGTGCGCGCTCGAAGAAGTCGTAGGTGATGGCGTTGACCCTGGGGTTGATCGCCTGCGCGCGCGCGATCTGCGCGTCCAGCAGCTCGACCGGCGAGAGCGTGCGCGCCTTGAAGCGCTTCAGCGCCTCGCTCGCCGTCAGATAACAAAGCTCGAGATCCGCCGATGCCATGATGTGCCGCTCCTTGGCCTCTCCAGACCTCTCTTAGCGTGCCCCGTCGCGACGATGCGCCGGTCAGGCGAGATGCACGACCTCCCGCCGCTTGATGCTCTCGTCGGCGGCGATGACGATGCGCAGGCTGTTGACCGCACTATCCATGTGCTCCGAGAGGTCGAGGTCCTCGCGGATCGCCTTGAGCAGGAACGCCTGCTCGCGGTCGCAGAGCTCCTGGTGGGTCGGCTCGTCGGCCATGTCGACCCACTGGTCCTCGTGCACGAAGTTGTTGGCCTCGTCGATCTCGCTGGAATGGCAGAGCAGCGCGTTGGTTTTGGTGTGCGAGTCGATGTCGTCGGAGGCCGCGTGGTCCTGCCCTTCCTGCGGCATGACGATGCTGACGCAGCCCTTGGGCCCGACCACGTCCTTCACGAAGAACGCGACCTCGCTCATCATCGGGCCCCAGCCGGCCTCGTACCAGCCCACCGAGCCGTCGTCGAACTCGACGTGCAGATGGCCGTAGTTCTGCACCTTGGTCTGGTCGGTGAGCTGGGCGCCGATGCCGTGCACGCGCACCGGCTGGGCGCCGGTCATCTGGCACATGACATCGACGTAGTGGACCCCGCAATCGACGATGGGCGTAAGCGATTCCATCAGGTTGCGGTGCCAGTTCCAGGCGGGCCCCCGGCTCTGCTGGTTGAGGTTCATGCGCATGACCAGCGGCTTGCCGAGAGTCCGCGCTCGCTCGATGAACTCCTGCCATGCGGGATGCACGCGGAGGATGTAGCCGATCACGAGCTTCTTGCCGGTCTCCCGTGCTTTGTCCACTACCGCCTGGGCACCCTCCACGGTGGTGGCGAGCGGCTTCTCGACGAAGACGTGGCAGCCCGCATCGAAGGCCTTGATGCAGAACTCCTCGTGGGTGTTCGGATAGGTGTTGATCGAGACTGCATCGGGTTTGGCGTCGGCGAGCGCCTCGTCGACGTTCTCGTAACGGGGCAGCGACGCGAGCTCGGCGGGCAGGTCGTTGCGCCCGCGGATGGAACGACTGCACAGCCCGACGATCTCGAAGCCCTCGATCTTGTCGTACGCGAGCGCGTGGCTGAGCCCCATGTTGCCGACGCCCACCACGAGCACCCTGATTGCTCCGTTCTGCATGACCGCCTCCCCTTCTCCGCCCGCGCGCCGGGCGCTATGCGTTTATCGCCCTTGCTAGTTCTTGATTGAGCTCATTGTGCCGCTGCCCGCAGACCCGATCAAACGGCCGGAATGTCGCTCAGACGCCGAGCGGCGTCGCCACCATGCCTTCGATCTCGATCAGCATTCCGGGGTGGGCGAGCTCGGTCACGCCGACGAGTGTGCGGGGCGGCGGGTTCGCCGGGTCGAAAAGACGGGCCGAAATCTCGTTCACGACGTTCTGCCCCGACATGTCGGTGAGATAGATGTTGAGCTTGACGATCTGGGAGAAGTCGGCTCCCGCCGCCTCCAGGATGGTGCCGATGTTGGCGAAGGTCTTCTCGGTCTGCTCGCGGATGCCGCCTGCCAGCCATTCCGCCTCGGCCACCGGATCGTGCGGGTGCGCGTGGTAAATCGGGATCGGCCCGCAGCCCGAGAACAGCAGCAGCCGCGCGTCCTCCACCGCGAAGGCGGCGCTGAAGGGGCTCCGGTATTCCGGCTCAAGGGGAATGTGGTGGATCGGCGTGATCGGCATGGCGATGTCCCGTGGTCGGCGAAGGGTCGCCATGCTATCCCATCGCCCACGGCACCGGAACGGCGCGTGGGAGGCCTAGCCCTTCATCCGAGTCGGAGGTGCGGACGGTCCATAGTGAGGGCGCCTTCAAGCAGATACTCGTGGATGGCCATCGCGCAACTGACCGACCTCTCGGACGGCCCCGCGAGGATGCCTTCGATGACCTCGGCACGACGCGGCGCTAACCCCTCGGCAACGACTTGCCTGGCCGCATCGACGCAACCGGGCGCTTCCGACAGCGGGCCGGCAAGCACTATGACCTCAGGCACGACCAGACGGGCGAGCTGAACCACGACGCGACCGAGCTCGCGACCCGCTCTCGCCATCGACGCTCTTATCATCGGATCGCCGGCCTGGTCACGCTCTACGGCTTCGCGAAAGGCTCGCGCTACAGAAGAGAGCGGCAATCGCGAGGGCGTCATGTCTTCACCATGCAAGCACCGCAGCATGCCGAGCCCGCCCCCCAGCTGGTCAAGCGTCGAGACGGTACCGTTCTCTCCGGTCACTTCCATGTCGCCGATCCCCCCGCCAGGGAATCCTTCTCGATCGACCAGTCGGCCTCCCAAGATCACGACCGCGTCGATCCCCAGCCCGCAGACCAGCGTCAGCACGTTGTCGCATCCGCGTGCCGTGCCGAAGAGCGTCTCTGCCTGCGCGATGGTGGCCGCCATCGGTCGGACTCTCACCGGCAGGTCGAGGACGTCTGCGAGCCTCGCGCGTACCGGGAAGGGGCCCCATCCTAGATGAGGCGAAACCAGAAGGTCTCCTCGTACCGGGTCCACCGCGCCGTAAGCCTCACTCCGGCGGGAGAAGTCTTCCATCGCGCCGTCGCCATCGGCTTGGAACGCATCGCCGCGGGTGCGCGTACGGCTTCGAGCGTCTCTGAGGACCAGCGGGTGGTCGTCGCCGGGCAGGGTCTCGCGCTCGGCTGGCGTTACTTAATCGACCGCTATCTCAACGCAGGAACGCTTGTCACGGTTGTGGACAGCTTCGTCGAACCCAACCGGAGCTGCTTCGCCCGGCTCACCAGACGCGGACGCAAGCGACGGGTCGCTCGCCGGTGTCTCGACGCCTTGGGTACCCTGACGAACGAAGCCTCGCGCGCTTGAAAGGCGGTGTTGGGTCAATTGGCAGCCACTTCGATCCGCAGACGACCGGTGGCTCGTTTACCGGTCCAGGAACAACTGCCGATGTCAGCTCCTTAGGCGCATCACGAGCCCGCCGTCTCGCCAAAGTGTCAGTAGATCCATGAAGAGCCGAACGCCGCGAGCGTGTCGATATGGCGCGTTGTAGACCTGGTAATCGTCTCGCCGATAACGGCGATCCGCTCGAGCCCAGGTAAACACAGGTCGGTCTCGTCCCGGTGTGCGTCGGCCAGGATCATGAGACCGAGCGTGCGGAGCGGGTTGCTGACGTCTTGGCCGGCGGCCTAGGTCATCGCGTGCAGGCTCATCGGGCGAAGCCGGCTTATATCTGTGCACGTGCACAGATTGAAGCCGCTTTTGTGGCCCGGTCGAATTGGCTAAATGATTGATAAGAAACGGTGCCGCCGGGAAGAATTGAACTTCCGACCCCTCCCTTACCAAGGGAGTGCTCTACCCCTGAGCTACGGCGGCGCGGGCGCGACATTGCCACAGCGCAGGCCCCCCGGCAACGGGGTGTGCAAATCGAAAAAATTTGCGCGGCTGGGACCTTGACCGCCGGCACGACTCGACTATATTGCGCTGCAGCATGATGCTGCACTGCAATATGACCGCCTATCATGGAGCGGCGCGCATCGCCAGGAACAACCACAAGCCGATAGGGTGAAAGCGATGAGTACCAAGTCCGACACCGCAAGCAAGGCCGCCGCGTCTGGCCCCAAGACCCCTTGGAACGGCGCCCAGCCGTTCGAGACCATTGCCGAGGAGAGCCGTACCAGCTTCGACAGCGTCGTCGAGGCCTCGACCATCGCTGCCCAGGGCTATGGCGCCATCGGCAGCGCCTGGTTCGACTTCGCCAAGGAGGCGATGGCGGCCCAGGCCGGTGCCGCCGAAGCGCTGATGGGCGCGCGCAGCTGGGCCGAGCTTACCGACTCCCAGACTGGCGCCGCGAAGGGCGCCTTCGAGCGCACGATGGCTGCGGGCAACCGGATCGCCGACATGACGGTCAAGACCGCCGGCGATGCGATGGAGCCGATCCGCGCCCGCGCCGAGGATCTGGTCGAGCGCTACGGCAAGCCCGCCGTCTGACGGCGCCCGACACCCGTCACGAGGGGCCCGAAGCCGCACGGTTCCGGGCCCTTCCCTTATCGGCCCGGCGCTGGATTGGTGAGGGACCCGTCGGGCGCCGCAGCATCGATGACGCAGCACTCGTCCGCAACCGAAACGCGGCCCTGGGCGATAAGGCGCACGGCGAGCGGCAGGCAGCGATGCTCCTCCTGCAGCACCCGGGCGGCCAGCGTCTCCGCCGTGTCGTCTGGCAGGACAGGCACCGCCGCCTGAACGATGATCGGCCCGTCATCCACCTCGGGCCGTACGAAGTGGACCGTGCAACCGGCGAAGCGAACCCCGGCCGAAACGGCTCTGGCGTGGGTGTCGAGCCCCTTGAACGCGGGCAGCAGGGACGGGTGGATGTTGATCAGCCGGTCGCGCCAGCGCTCGACGAACGCGGCCGTGAGCACACGCATGAAGCCCGCGAGACAGACCAGTTCGACACCGTGCGACTCAAGTGCCTCGGTCAGCGCCTGTTCAAAGTCGGCGCGAGAGTCATAGTGCCTGTGGTCGATCACACGGTGGGGAAGACCTGCACGTTCGGCTCGCGTGAGGCCGAAGGCATCGGCGCGGTTGGAGACCACCAGCACAATCTCGCTCTCGGCCTCCGAGCGGGCGCAATCGTCGATGAGGGCCTGCAGGTTGGTCCCGCTGCCCGAGATCAGGACGCCCACTTTCAGCCGCTTCATATCGTCTCCCGCCGTTTGCCGGCCGCCACCGGTCGCTTGGCTTGGGGCCCCATGATACCCTGCCGTCCGGGCTTCGGCCGCCGCCGGCCCCGAAACGTGACACCAGTGAGTATTCCGGACTCGATCATGCGTGGACCGGCTCGCGCCGTGTTGATATGTGCGCTGGCGCTGCTCCTCGCCTGCGGCACGGCGCGCGCGAATTCGGTGTTCGCCGTCGCGCACGTACCGGTCGACGCCGAGGCCGCATCGGCGGCGGAGGCACGGGGCCTCGCCATCGCCGCCGGCCAGCGCGCCGCGCTGGAGACCCTGCTGCGCCGCCTGACGGTCGCGGACACGGCTCTGCCGGCGCCGGCCGAGGGCTCCATCGCGGCAATGGTGGCGGGCTTCGCCATCGACCGCGAGCTGGTCTCGACCACCCGCTACCGCGCGTCCTTGACCGTGGACTTCGACCCGGCCGAGGTGCGCCGCCTGCTGCGCGAGAGCGGCATCGCCTATGCCGAGACCGTGAGCAAGCCGGTGCTGGTGGTGGCGGTTCAGCGCGACCCCGGCGGCATCTTGTTGTGGGAGGACGGCAATCGCTGGCGCAGGGCGTGGGAGGAGCGCCCGCCGCATGGCGGCCTGGTGCCGATCCTCCTGCCGCTCGGCGACGTCATCGATCTCGGCACGGTCGATGCCGCGCAGGCGTTGGCGTCCGATGCCGACGCTCTCACTGCGCTCGCCGCGCTTTACGGCACGAGCGAAGTCGCGGTCGCCGTCGCTGGCCTCTCCGGCTCCGCCGCCGTGGCAAAACCGTCCGCACCTGCCGCGGAGAGCGACAACGGCGATGCGCCTGCCGCAGGCCGGGCCCTCACGCTCTCGCTGCGCCGGATCGCTGCCGGCGAGAGCGGGCCCATCCAGAGGACGCTGATCGGCCGCGACGGGGAGACCGAGCGGGCGCTCCTCCGGCGCGGTACCGCCGGGGTCGTCACCCTGCTGGAGGACGACTGGAAAGCCGCCAACCTGATCCGCTACGAGGATCGGCGGGTGCTTCGGGCGACGGTCCCGATCGCGAGCCTCGGCGAATGGGTGTCGATCCAGCAGCGCATCGCGGCGCTCGCCATGGTCGCAACGGTCGAGATCGACTCCCTCTCGCTCAGCGAGGGGCGGCTCACGCTTCGCTATCACGGTACGGAGGACCAGCTCCGCCTCGCACTCGGCCAGGTTGACCTCGATCTCGCGCCCGAGGCGGATGAGTGGGTCCTGCGTCCCCGCGCCGCGCAGCCGCAGCCGGTGGCACCCGACGCAGCTGCGTCGGAAGAGGGCGGGTAAAGCACCCATGGCGGCCGAGGCAGACCTCGGGCGGCAGCACACCTTCGACTGGGGTGTCCGTCCCGCGCTGGGGCGGGAGGATTTCCTGGTCGCACCCTGCAATGAGGCGGCGGTCGCCTGGCTCGACCGCTGGCCGGACTGGCCGGGCCCTGCGCTGGTCATCCATGGGCCCCCCGGCTCAGGCAAGAGCCACCTCGCCGAGGTGTGGCGCAGGCGGAGCGGTGCCGAGATGCTCTCGGCGGCATGTCTTTCCGAGGCTGCGCCGGAGGCGGGCCATGCACCGGCGGCTCTGGTGATCGACGGTCTCGATGGGCCGCTCGACGAGCGCGCCCTCTTGCACATCTACAACGCCATCGCCGAGCGGGGCGGTCATCTGCTGCTCACTGCACGAACCCCTTCGGCGCGCTGGCCCCTCGCGCTCCCCGATCTCGCCTCCCGGCTGAGGCTCGCGCCGGCAGCGGCGCTCGGCCTGCCGGACGATGCGCTGCTTGGCGCCCTGATGCTCAAGCTCTTCGCCGACCGGCAGATCGCGGTGGCGCCGGAAGTGCCGGCCTACGTCGTGCCGCGCATCGAGCGGACCTTCGAGGCCGTGGCCAACCTGGTCGACCGCCTGGATCGCGCGGCGCTCGCCGAAGGCAGGGCGGTCACCGTGCCGCTCGTGCGCACGGTGCTCGCCCTGGGCGAGAATGGGGACGAGGCGCCGCCTCGGGCATGATCCGGGGGACCACCTGTGCCCGCGCGTTTTTGTCACGGTGCGGCAATGAACGTATTGTAAGAGGCCGCGAATCAAGCCAAGTAAAGGGGACGCGGGAGCAGCCGAATGGCGAGAGCCAAGCGGGCCGCCGAGGCCGAAAGCTTCGCGCCGGCCGACAAGTTCGTCAACCGTGAGCTGAGCTGGCTCGCCTTCAACGAGCGGGTGATGGAGGAGGCCGAGAACCTCGACCATCCCGTGCTCGAGCGGCTGCGCTTTCTCTCGATCTCGGGATCGAACCTCGACGAGTTCTACATGGTCCGCGTGGCCGGCCTGCACGGCCAGGTCGAGGCGGGCATCCTCGAATCGTCCCAGGACGGCCTGAGCCCCGTTGCGCAAATCCGCGCCGTCAACGAGCGCGCCAATGCCCTGATGGCCCAGCAGCAGGAACGCTGGCTCGCGTTGCGCGGGGAGCTGGCCGAGGCGGGCATCGCAATCCTCTCGGCCGACCGGCTCCGGGACGACGAACGGCGCTGGCTCGACGACTACTTCATCGATCGCCTCTTCCCGGTGCTGACGCCACTCGCGATCGATCCGGCCCACCCGTTTCCGTTCATTCCGAATCTGGGTTTCAGCCTGGCGCTGGAGCTGGTGGAGGAAGGCACCCGGCGTCAGGTGCCGTCGCTGGTGCGCATCCCCAGCCAGGTGGAACGCTTCATCCGCCTGCCCGAGGGCGAGCGCGGCGAGATTCGCTTCATCGCGCTCGAAGACGTGGTGGAGCTCTATCTCGACCGGCTCTTCCCCGGCCATTCGGCGCGCGCGGTGGGTCAGTTCCGCATCGTCCGCGACAGCGACATCGAGCTGGAGGAGGAGGCGGAGGACCTGGTGCGCTCGTTCGAGAGCGCGCTCAAGCGGCGTCGGCGCGGCAGCGTGATCCGGCTCGAGGTGGACTCCACCATGCCCCTGAGCATGCTGGATTTCCTCGCCGACCAGCTTCACGTCGACCGGCGCGACGTGGTCAAGGTCGAGGGGATTCTGGGGCTCGCGGACACGTCCATGCTGATCAAGTGCGGCCGGGCCGACCTCGAATTCCGGCCCTACCTGGCGCGCTTCCCCGAGCGCATCCGGGACTTCGGCGGCGATTGCTTCGCCGCGATCAAGGCCAAGGACATCGTCGTCCACCACCCCTATGAGAGCTTCGACGTGGTGGTCCAGTTCCTGCGCCAGGCGGCGCGGGATCCGGACGTGATCGCGATCAAGCAGACGCTCTACCGCACCAGCAACGATTCCCCCATCGTCAACGCGCTGATCGAGGCGGCGGAGGCGGGCAAGTCGGTCACCGCGCTGGTCGAGCTCAAGGCGCGCTTCGACGAAGCGGCGAACATCCGCTGGGCGCGGGACCTGGAGCGCGCCGGCGCCCAGGTGGTCTACGGCTTCATGGACCTCAAGACCCACGCCAAGGCATCGCTGGTGGCCCGCCGCGAGGCCGACGGCCTGCGCAGCTACGTGCACTACGGCACCGGCAACTACCACCCGATCACCGCCGCGATCTATACCGACCTCTCGTTCTTCACCTGCGATCCGGCGCTCTGCCGCGATGCGGCGCTGCTCTTCAACTATCTGACCGGCGGGGCGTCGCCCGAGCGCTACGAGAAGATCGCGGTCGCGCCCCTCGGCATGCGCGCTGCCATCGACGCGCTCATCGAGGAGGAGATCGCCCACGCGCTCGCCGGCCGGCCGGCGGCGATCTGGTTGAAGCTCAACTCCCTGGTCGACCCCGATGTGATCGAGGCGCTTTACGCCGCCGCCGCAGCCGGGGTCTCCATCGATATGGTGGTGCGCGGCATCTGCTGCCTCAGGCCGGGTGTGCCGGGGCTTTCGGAGAACATTCGGGTGAAGAGTATCGTCGGCCGTTTCCTCGAGCATTCCCGCATCATGTGCTTCGGCGCGGGTCACGGCCTGCCCTCGCCCCAGGCCAAGTTGTACATCTCGTCCGCCGATTGGATGGGGCGCAATCTCGACCGCCGCGTCGAGGTCATGGTGCCGATCGAGAATCCGACGGTGCACGAGCAGATCCTCGATCAGATCATGACCGCCAACCTCAGGGACAACGAGCAGAGCTGGACTCTCGATACCGGCGGTGCGTTCTCGCGCTCGGGCCCCGACGGCGAGCCCTTCAACGCCCACCGTTTCTTCATGACCAACCCGTCGCTTTCCGGCCGCGGCACTGCGCGGCGCGAGCCGTGGCTTGCCGTGGCGAGCTCGGGCGGCGACGAGCCGGGCGACGGGTGACGGAGCAGCAGGCGGCGCATCGCCTCGTGGCCGACGAGCCGGCGCTTGCGGTCGAGACGGAGGGATTCCCGGCCGCGGCACCGGCCGATACGGCCGCCCCCTACGGCGTCCTCGACGTCGGCTCCAACTCGATCCGCCTCGTCGTGTTCGAGGGGCTCACGCGTGCGCCGGCGCCGGTCTTCAACGAGCGCGAGCTCTGCGGCCTCGGTGCCACGCTCGCCGAGACCGGGGCGCTCGCGCCGGAAGCGGTGGAGCCCGCGCTCGACGCGCTGCGCCGCTTCGCCGCCGCTGCGGAGGCGCTCGGCGTCGGCCCGCTCGATGCGGTGACGACGGCCGCTGTCCGCGACGCGATCGACGGCGCGCGCTTCTGCGCTGCGGTGGCCCGCGAGACCGGCTTCTCGCTCCGGATCCTCACCGGCGAGGAGGAGGCGCGCTACGCAGCGCTCGGTGTGGTCTCGGCCTTCCCGGCGGCGAGCGGGCTGATGGCGGACCTCGGCGGCGGCAGCCTCGAGCTGGTTCGCCTGGAGCGGGGGCGGCTCGCCGAGCACGCGACGCTGCCCTTGGGCGTGCTTCGTCTCGGCAGCCTGCCGCCAAGCCGCCGCGCAGCGCTCGCGGCCGAGCGGCTCAAGGCGCTGCCCTGGCTCGATCGGGTGCGTGCTGAGCCGGTCTATCTGGTGGGCGGTGCGTGGCGGGCGCTGGCCCGGCTCCGCATGGCGTCCGAGCGGCACCCGATCCCGGTCGTCCATCACTACCGCATGACGCCGGCCGAGGCGCGCGAGGCCACCAAGGAGCTCGCTGCCGTCGATCCCGCGACGCTGCGTCCGGGGCCGGAGGGGATGTTGCCCAGGCGGCTCGCGACCGTGCCGAGCGGCGCGTCGGTGCTCAAGGCACTGTTGAAGGCGGCGGGGCCGGGGGAGGTGCTGTTTTCCGCCTTCGGCCTGCGCGAGGGCCTGCTCTTCGACCGGCTGCCTGCGGCGGTGCGGGCCGAGGATCCGCTACACGACGCCTGCCGGGCGATCGCGCGCCGCGACGGCCGCTCGCTGGTTTATGCCGAGGCACTCGCCTCCTGGCTCGCGCGCTCGACGCTGACTGCGCTCGAGCGGCATCGGGCGGTCCTGCCTGCGGCGGCCTTCCTCTCCGAGATCGCCTGGCGCCAGCATCCGGACCTGCGCGCATCCGACGCCTTCGCCCGCATATCGCGCGCGCCCTTCGTCGGCATCGATCATGCGGGCCGGGTGTTTCTCGCGCTTGCGGTGGCCACCCGCTACAAGTCGCTCCTCCCGGTCGGGGCCGCCCGTCCGGTGAACCGGCTGCTGCCGCAGGCGGTGCGGGCCGAGGCCCGCGCGCTCGGGCTCGCGCTCAGGCTGGCCGAGCGGCTCTCCTGCGGCGAGCCGGCGGTGCTCGACGGCTCGCAGCTCGCGGCGGAGGACGGCCGTCTCGTGCTGCGGCTTGCGCCCGAGCACCGGCCGCTCGCATCGGGCAAGGCCCGTGCGGCGGCAGGGGCACTCGCGCGCGCGCTCAAGTGCACTGTCACCTTCGAGGTGAGTCCCTGAGTCGCGGGACGGAAAGCCCGTAGACCCTCTCGCGGGATTCGCCGGGATTAACTGGGATAAGTGGGATTCGCTGGGATGAACGGGGATTAGGTGGGATAAGTGGGATTCGCCGGGACAAACCGGGATTAACCGGGATAAGCGGGATTCGCCGGGATTCGCCGGGATTAACTGGGATAAGCGGGATTCGCCGGGATAAAGCGGCATCCCCGGCACCGACTGCGCGTCCGGAAAGCACCCCGTCTTCCCGCCCTCACCTGCCGCGGTCCGCTCGCTCCTCATGGCGCAACTGTGGCGCACCTGTCCTGCACTTTGCACCGCACCATGGTCCGGGGTGTCGAGGAGGCTACGACGCCCTCAACGGCGGTGGCCTTGCGCGCGCTCTCGCGCTATGAGGGACTCCGCTGCCGGTGCTCGTGCGGGCGTGGCGGAAGCGGTAGACGCGCGGGTCTCAAAAACCCGTTCCTTCGGGAGTGTGAGTTCGAGTCTCACCGCCCGCACCAACCCGGCTCAGCAATCGAGGGTGTTGCTGCGCTCCCAGTCGGAGATCGTGCCGGCGTACTCGTTCCACTCGTTGGTCTTGAGCTTGACGTAGCTCTTGACGAAGCTCTCGCCGAAGCCCGCGCGCACCACCTTGTCTTTCTCGAACAGCCGGAGCGCATCGAGCAGGTTGAGCGGCAGCCTGCGCGCGCCGCGCAGCTTGTGGCCCTCGGCGTAGAGGTTGAGGTCGGTGCGCGCACCTGGGTCGAGCTGGTTCTCGATGCCGTCGAGTCCGGCGACGACCACGCCCGCCTGCAGCAGGTAGGGGTTCGACGCGCCGTCCATCAGCCGGAGCTCGAAGCGCCCGGCATCCGGGATGCGCACCATGGTCGAGCGGTTGTTGCCGCCGTAGGCCACCTGGTTGGGCGACCACGTGGCGCCCGAGAGCGTGACCGGCGCGTTGATCCGCTTGTAGCTGTTCACGGTCGGGTTCCAGAGCGCGCAGAGCGCCGGCGCGCGCTGCATGATGCCGCCCAGGAACTGATAGCCGAGCTTGGAAATGCCGAGCTCGCCCTTGGCATCGTGGAACAGGTTCTTCTTGCCCGCGTTGTTCCAGACCGAGACGTGGGCGTGGCAGCCGTTGCCCGTGAGGTTGGAGAAAGGCTTCGGCATGAAGGTCGCGCGCAGCCCGTGCTTCTCGGCCAGCGACTTCACCATGTACTTGAAGAAGACGTGGCGGTCGGCGGTGACCAGCGCGTCGTCGTAGTCCCAGTTCATCTCGAACTGGCCGTTGGCGTCCTCGTGGTCGTTCTGATAGGGGCCCCAGCCGAGGCCCAGCATGGCGTCGCAGATCTCGGAGACCACGTCGTAGCGGCGCATCAGCGCCGCCTGGTCGTAGCAGGGCTTGGTCTGGGTATCGAGCGGGTCGGAGATCGCGGTGCCGTCCGCGCTCACGATGAAGTACTCGGCCTCGACCCCTGTCTTGACCCGATATCCCTTCTTCTTCGTGTCTGCGAGCATGCTCTTGAGCTTGAGCCGGGGCGTGTCCGGCATGGGTTCGCCGTTCATCCAGCAGTCGCCTGCGAGCCAGCCGACGTCCGGCTTCCACGGCAGCTGGATCAGGCTCGCGGGGTCGGGCTTGACCAGCATGTCGGGCTCGGCAGGCGTCGAATCGAGCCAGGCGGCGAAGGCGGCGAAGCCCGCACCCTCTTCCTGCATGCCCGCGATCGCCTCCGCCGGCACCAGCTTGGCGCGGAGCACGCCGAACAGGTCCACGAAGCTGATCAGGAAATAGCGAATCTTCTTCTGTTTCGCGGCCTGCGCCAGGTCCACGGCCATCGCTCCACACTCCCTCGTCTCGGATTGGTATCGGCGGGCCGCTACCAGGGCAGCTCCCTGCCGTCGTACTGGTAGAAGCACCCGGTCTGATCGGCGCCATAGTTCGCCACCACCTGGCGGATGCCGGCGATGCTGTCCTCCTTGACCACGGGCGCGTCGGGCCCGCCCATGTCGGTCACCACCCAGCCCGGATGGACCGCGATGGTGCGCACCCCGCGCGGCGCGAGATCGATGGAGAGCCCCTTGACCAGCAGGTTCAGCGCCGCCTTGCTCGAGCGGTAGGGATAGAGGCCGCCGTCGGCGAGCTCGGTGATGCAGCCCATGTGGGTGGACATGAAGAAGAGCAGCTTGAGCTCGCTCTGGGCCACGTGGTCGACGAAGGCCTCGGTGACGCGGAGCGGCGCCATGGTATTGATCTCGTGCACCTCGCGCCAGGCGTCGTAGTCGATGCTGCCGAAAGCGGCCGGCCCCATCGCGTCGATGGTGCAGCCGAGCAGGCCCGCGTTGTTGACCAGCATGTCGATGGGCGTGCCGCGAAACTCGTCGGCCAGCGCCGTGACCTGCTCGGGCTTGAGGACGTCGAGGGTGTGCAGCGTGATCGCGCCGTCGGAGCGTGCGGCGAGCGCGGCGAGATCGGCGGCGGTCTCGGGCGTGCGGCAGCAGGCATAGATGCGCCAGCCGTCGCCCACGAATTGCCGCACCATTTCGAGGCCGAGCCCCCTGCTCGCACCGGTGACCAGCATCGACGGCATAGCTCAAGCCCTCCCTTGCCCTCAAGCGCCGGCAGAATAACGAACGGGACGGTGCCGACAAGTGTGGAGCCCTGCTCTCCTCCCTTTGCCGGCCGCAGCCCCGGAGTGTGCCGTGATCGGGACCGGGCTGCGAAGCAGCCCGGACGGCGCAAGTGCGCCGCGCGCCGAAGGCGCGTAGCCAAGCGAGCGGAGCGAGCGCCCGGCGCCTGAGGGAAATGATTAAACCAGCGCACGATGCTCCGTGTGCGCGACCCCTCCTCACCCCGGCCCTCTCCTCCCCGGCGGGGAGGAGAGGGAGAAAACGTTGGCGCCGCCACGTTCCCCCTCCGCCCTTCGGGGGGAGGGGGACAGGGGGAGGTGGGGATTCGCTCAGCCATTGCCGGCGCCGCCCGGCTTGCCTATGGTGCCTGCGGTTCGCCGAGAGCACCCGTAGCTCAGCTGGATAGAGCGCTGCCCTCCGAAGGCAGAGGTCGCACGTTCGAATCGTGCCGGGTGCGCCACCTCCCCGTCGATATTCTGTGCTGCCGTCAGCACTGCGCACACGACGATGCGGTGGCGATCATGCTGATGGTTGTGGAAGGGGTGCAGCGCGGCGAATAGCCGTGTCGACGCTGGCGCTTTGTCGTGACACCGGCGAGAGAGCTTGCTGCTCTCCGGTGCCCTCGTACTTGACAATAATCCCACGCACCCTACCTGACGACTTGTTCAGGGGCAGAGGCTCGGCGGAGTGAAATGGCAAAGGTCGGAAGAAATCAACGTTGTCCATGCGGAAGCGGCAGAAAATACAAACATTGCCACGGCAATGTCCTCAACCCAAAGCCTCTACCACCGACCCCGGCAGCCATGACAGAAATCCAGAATGTGCTCCGGCGACACCAGGCTCAAGAGTTGGTTCGCGTCCAACAACAGGGAGAAGGAAAGCCCATAATCTCCACGGTCTTCAAAGACCATAGGTTTGTTGCGGTCGGTAACAAGCTTCACTACTCAAAAAAGTGGAAATTCTTTCCAGATTTCTTGTCAGATTACCTGAAGACAGTAATGGGGTCTGAGTGGGGTAACTCGGAAATTAAAAAAGAATGGAATAAGCGCCACCCCATCTTACGTTGGTATCACGACTATTGCCTCGCGCTACAAGCGAGTGAGAAACACCCGGACGGCACGTATGCCGCGACGCCCATTGGAGTCGTGAATTGTTATCTTGGCTTAGCGTATGGATTGTACCTGTTACACCACAACGTTGAATTACAAAATCGCCTCATCAATAGATTGAAAAACAAGGGAAACTTTCAGGGTGCATACTATGAAGTTATTGTTGCTAGCTGCTTGATCTGTGCTGGCTTTACACTCACGCTGGAAGATGAAACAGACGAGAACGAGAAGCATTGCGAGTTTTCGGCGATCTCAGGAGAGACAGGAGAAAGGTATTGTGTTGAGGCGAAAATGAAGAGTGTCGCGGGGATATTGGGAAAGACCAAATTGGATGGTAGCTCCCCTACTTCGAAACCAGATTCGCACGTCACCGCTCACCTGCGTGAAGCATTGCGAAAACCCGCAAACGGAGAACGAATAGTATTTATTGACGTGAACACGGCAGGCCCCGCACTCGAACACATGGAGGATACAATGTTTCCACCATGGGCAGAGGCGGCCTCGCGACGGCTAGAGGATAGGGAGAAAGAGAATATTGAGGGGGATAGAGCTTATGTGTTTGTTACGAACTTTCCCTTCCATTGGCATTTGGAAGAGGAAAACCCCACCAAGATGATACTTGCATATGGGCTTGGGATTCGAGACTTTGGCAAGCCTGGAAAATACCAACTCTCGGACATGTGGAAGAACAAGAAAAAGCATATTGACGGTTACAATATCTTGGATTCTTTACGGAAATACCCGCAAATACCAGTAACGTTTGATGGGGACTTACCGCTATATGCAGAGGATAAGGACAACAGAATTCAAATAGGCGAAAGCTACTTCTTTGAAAATATCGGTGATGGAGGTGTTGTTGCAGAAGTAACCTCCGCCACTATATCTGAGTCAGAGATGAAGATGTATATAGCAATTCATACTCGGGATGGGCAGGCTCACATTATTACGAGGGATATGAACGAAAGAGAGTTGGAGGTTTATCAGGCTCATAAGGATGTCTTTTTTGGCATCGTTCAACGTCAGGGCAAAGAAATCGACGACGTATATGAATTGTTTGAGTGGCTAATGGACAGTTACAAGGACACTCCACGGGAGAGACTCTTGGAAATGTGCCGTGAGTATACCGACTCTCAACAATTACAGAAACTGAGGAATGTGCGCTGTGGCGTATTTCGACATCGTGACGCTGATCTTTGGCGGCCGGATATCGACTGCCTGATCCCCGCCGGGTGAGCAGAATGCAGCGATTAGACGCGAGATCGGAACGCTACGGGAACATCGTGACATGGATGGCCGCGGTCTGCCATCCGCCGGCAGGCGGCTTGGTCGAGCGGCGATGTCGGAGGTGGGACAACCGGTCAGCCGGTGTCGAGGTACGGCACCGCGCCGACCAGCGAGCGCATCCGCTCCGCGTGGCCGGCCCGCACCTGCGCAAGGGCCAGCGCCATCATCACCACCAGCGCCAGCCCGACACGGGTCTTCATCTTAGCGAGCCCGCGGATGTAGTGGGTCTCGAAGTTGAAGCTGTTGTCGAGGCGGCTGTTGATCCTCTCTATCGCAGAGCGCCGGTTGTAGCCGCGCCGCCAGGACGGGCTGCCCCAGGGCGTCGGGGTGAAGACGCGCCGGTCGTTCTTGTCGAGATCGATGCGCACGATGCGGCCGTACTCGCCGGGCTCCACCCCGCCCGCCCGGTGGCACGCCTTGCTGCCTGCACAGTCGAAGCCGAAGGCCGCCGCCGGGCAGCGGTATTTCAGCGTGCCGCAGAGGCCGCGCTCGGCCTCGAAGCCCTGGAAGGCCATGGCGCGGACCTCGCCGGTCTGGGGGCAGATGCAGGACACGCGGCCGCGCTCGTCGTGAACGACGACGTCGGCGCGGTTGGGGAACAGCGCCCGCGTGATCGGCTTCGTCGGATCATAGCCCGGCTCCTCCTTCTCGGCCTTCCACATCAAGCGCGTGTCGACCAGCGGCCGAATGGCCCACTTATCCCAGAGCAACTTCTTCTGGGGAGCGTTGTCGAGACCGCGGTCGGCGCTGAAGTCGTCGCAGCGCTCCACCATTTCCGGCGCTCTTGCGAACAGGTTCTCCAGCATCTTGGGGAGCATCTTGACCTCCGAGTCCGACGCCCGCGTCACCTCGAAGGCCACCGGGACCTCGTAGTGGGTGTCGGCGATCAGGTGGAGGCCGTAGCCGAACCATGATTTCACCTTCTTCCAGATCGCGCCGGTCTTGGCGTTCACCCCGCTCGTCTCATGCTTGCCCCAGTCGGCGTCGGGGTCGGAGGTCTTCCCCTTGTCCTCGGCAACCCGGCCCGTCGAGTGGCTCTCGATCGCCTTGCCGTCGTAGCCGAGATGGCGGCCGAAGTCGGGCAGCTCTTCGAAGAGCGACGCGCGCAGGCTCTCGACCATTGCGGACACCAGGCTGCACTCGTTCTCAAGCAGCACGACGCGCCGCAGGAAGCGCGAGAAGTTCCAGTGGCTGGGCACCGTCGAGCGGACCTGCGCCGGATGCGCCACCGCGCATGGTGGCTCCTTCGTACCTGCGCGAAGCTCCAACACGGGCGCGCTCTGGAAAGGCAGCGGGTCGAACCCGCAGAGTTCCAGGAGCGCCGGGTTGCGGCCCATCTCCCGCAGCAGCGACTGGATCGAGGCGTGCTGGAACACCACGCCCGCGATCAGCGCACGCCACATCGACCGCACCGGGTAGTCGTTGCGCCCGCGACCTCGCCCGGCCTCAAGCGCAGCCACGATCTCCTCGTCGGGCAGGGTGTCGAGCACCAGACGCAGGCGATCCAGGTCCGGCAGGCCTTCGACAGCCTGCCAGGAAAAGGGTAGCTTCTCCGTTGTCGCCATCACGTTCTCCCTACCAGGGCTGGTGGATGGAACGAGGGCCTCTGGCCCGATGGCGACACCTTCTATCCGATTCGGGCGGGACGACGCGACGGGGCCGGAAGTGAGCCTGGGAGCGTCGTCGGCTATGGGGTGGAAATCCTCGATCCGCCCTATCCGCCGATCTCAGGGCCGCAGATGTCTGCGAAGCCGCCGGGGTAAGAAAAATCTCGGATCAGCTGGAGCCCTTGATCACCAAGGGATGCGTGACAGCGCACACGCCTCAAACTGGATGACACCGAGATCCGGCTTGCGCTTTGCGAGCGCTGGACGGCCGCGCTTGTCCGATCGTCTGACCGAGCTAAGGGTGAATCCCATTAAAAGAGTCAGAAATAGTCGCGAGGCGTGAGCGCAACCTCTAGCCGGACGCGCTATATCGGCAAGACGGCCGGGGATGCCGCACGGCGCGACTTGGTCGCAGCGCCTGCCTACTAATTGGCGCATGCTCAACCCTCAGACCGCATGCCTGTCGCTACGGCCTGCTTGCTCGATGCAGGTGTCGATCTGGCTTGCGCGCTCGGGCACGTCGCCCCGGATCGCGTTGGCGAGGCGATTCGCGGCGTGCACGTCGACGACGATGGCGCCGTGGCCTTCGAGGCCGATCTTGATGCTCGGCTCCTCGAACCGATCGGGAAGCGGCTCGAATTCGAAGGGTTTCGGACCGGGTGAACCCAGGCTGGTGAGTATCGCTGTGCGGCTGGCCATCGGATGCGTCCTCGTTCGCGTCGAGTATCCAGCCTCCCCACCACGGTATATGGGCCTCCAGACGCGGCGATGCAACCGGGCCGCGCGTCTCAGCGACGATCCGGCCTGCCGTGCCAGCCACGTGTCGCTCACGGCAGCCCGCACATCTATGGTTCCGTGCGCCTGCCGGGCCTCTATGAGTCCCCGCGCCTTGCGGCGTGGCCGGCCTTGTCGCGCGCGAGGTGTCGGAACAGCTCCTCCTCGCGTGCCTTGAGCAGCGCCCCGCCGTCGCGCCCGCTCCAATCGTACACCCCCCGGCCCGAGGGCAGGCCGCGATGCCCCGCCTCCACCAGCCGGGTCACCGCCGACGCAGGCTGGGAGCCCGTCGTCAGGTGCGGGATGAGGTAGGCGCCGAACGCGTGCAGCGTGTCGAGACCGCCCACGTCGGCGGACTCGATGGGTCCGGTGATCGCGAGACGCCGCCCGATGGAGGCCTTCACCACGGTGTCGATCGCCTCGGCAGACGCCGCCCCCTCCGCCCACAGCGCCCAGGCCTCGCGCAGGATCGCGTACTGGAGCCGGTTGCCGATGAAGCCTGGGACCTCCTTGTCGACGATCACCGGCTCCTTTCCGGCCGCCCGGAGGATGCCGCAGAGCCAGGGCGCCACGTCCGGGTCGGTCTCCGGCCCGGCGCAGACTTCGACCAGGGGAATGAGCTGCGGCGGGTACCAGAAGTGGGCGGCGACCACGCGCCCGCGGTGCGTGACGTTCGACACCAGCTCGCTCGCGGGCTGACCGCTGCCGGAAGCGATGACGGCGGGCGGCGCGCAGATCGCGTCGAGCCGCCCGTACACCGCGTCCTGGAGGGCGCGATCGGCCGGAACCGCCTCGAGCACGAGCTGCGCATCCGCTGCGTTCCCGAGCGCGGTCGAGGTCCGGATGCGTCCCAGGGCCGCGCTCGCATCGGCGGACGTGACGAGCCCGTGCGCTTCGAAGGCGGCGAGGCTCTTCGCGATCCGCTCCATCGCCGCGGCGAGGCTTTCCGCGCGCCGGCCGATCATGACGACGCGGTGGCCCGCTGTTCCAAAAATCTGGGCCATGCCGTGGCCGACGAGGCCGTTGCCCACGACGGCGACGGTATCGAGCGTTGCGGGGACAGTCATCGCCCTCTCCTTCCCATGCGGTTGCCGCTCGGGAAGATTACGCCATCTGCGCCCCGTCCGGGCGTTCGAGCCTTCCGAGACGTGACCACGGAGAGGAGTCCGTGCTAGCTTGAGCCCGTCACGCAGCGTGGGAAGCCGGTGACGCTCGCCCCAGATGAGGGCGCGGGCCAGTCCGGCGCTGCCCCCGCAACTGTAAGCGGCGAGACGGACCCCGTGCGCATCGCGCGGGCCACTGATCCGCAAGGATCGGGAAGGCCGGGTTCCGTCGACGACCCCGAGCCAGGAGACCGGCTGCGCGGCAGGGCTGCAACGTCCTCGGAGGGAGGATCATGGCGGGTCTGGATCAGGCGCCACCCCTGGCGCGCATCACCCTCGTTCTCGGCGGCGCCCGCTCGGGCAAGAGCGCCCATGCGGAGGCGCTGCTGGAGGATCACGCCGGCCCCCGGCTCTACGTCGCCACCGCCGAGCCGCGCGATGCCGAGATGAAAGCGCGCATCGCCGCGCACCGCGCGCGCCGCGGGCCCCAATGGCGCACGGTCGAGGCGCCGCTCGCGCTTGCCGAGACGCTGGAGGCCGAGAGCCGCCCTGGCGCCGCGCTGCTGGTGGACTGCCTCACCCTCTGGCTCAGCAACCTCATGGAGGCCGGCCGCGACATCGCCGCCGAGACCCAGCGCCTCGCCGCCTGCCTCGGCCGGCTCGAAGGGCGCACGGTGCTGGTCTCCAACGAGGTCGGCCTCGGCATCGTGCCGGAGAACGCCGCTGCGCGCGCCTTCCGCGACCATGCCGGGCGGCTCAACCAGGCCGTGGCCCAGGCCGCCGAGCGGGTGGTCTTCGTCGCCGCCGGCCTGCCGATGACGCTCAAGCCATGAGCGCCCCCCGCATCGCCTCCCTGGTGCCGAGCGCGACCGAGATCGTCGCGGCGCTCGGCCAGGCGGAGAGCATCGTCGCCCGCAGCCACGAGTGCGACTGGCCGGCCGAGGTCGCACAGGCGCCGGCCTGCACACGCGCCAGGATCGACGCGAGCAAGCCGAGCGGCGCGATCCACGAGGAGGTGGGCAAGCTGCTCGCTGCGGCACTCAGCCTCTACGACCTCGATACCGAGATCCTGCGCGCCGCGCGGCCGAGCCACATCGTCACGCAGGACCAGTGCGACGTCTGCGCGGTGGGCTTGAGCGAGGTGGAGGCCGCCGCGGCAGAGTTCCTGGAGGCGCCGGTGCAGATCGTCTCGCTCGCGCCGATGCGCTTGGGCGACGTCTGGGACGATATCGCGCGCGTGGGCGAAGCCCTCGGCGTCGATGCGGCGCCGGTCCGCGGGGGTCTGCGCGAGCGGGTCACGGCGATTGCCGAGCGTGCCAAGGCGCTGCCGCCCAAGCGCGTGCTCACCGTCGAGTGGAGCGACCCGGCGATGACCGCCGGCAACTGGGTGCCGGAGCTGGTCGCGCTCGCGGGCGGGATCGACACCCTCGGCGCGGACGGCAGCCACTCGCCACGGATTACTGTCGAGGCGGTGGCCGCGGCCGATCCCGACGCGATCGTGCTCATGCCCTGCGGCTACGACCTGCCGCGCACGGTGGCGGACGGCCGCGCGCTGCTCGCTGACTCCGCCTGGGCCGGCTTGCGCGCGGCACGGGCCGGCGCGGTCTACGCCACCGACGGCAACGCCTACTTCAACCGGCCGGGACCGCGGCTCGTGGAGTCCCTGGAGATCCTGGCCGAGATCGTCCATCCGGCGCACTTCGCCTTCGGCCACGAGGGCACCGGGTGGTCCCGTCTGAGCATGTGAGGCGCGATGCAGAACCAGAAGATACCCGCGACCGTGATCACCGGCTTCCTCGGCGCCGGCAAGACCAGCCTGATCCGCCACGCGCTGGGCCAGGCGAACGGCCGGCGCATCGCGCTCATCATCAACGAGTTCGGCGATCTAGGCATCGACCAGGACGTATTGCGGGGCTGCGGCGACGAGGCCTGCGACGAGGCCGATATCGTCGAGCTCGCCAACGGCTGCATCTGCTGCACCGTGGCCGACGACTTCGTGCCGGCGATCGAGGCGCTGCTCGCCCGCGAGCCCGCGCCCGAGCACATCCTGATCGAGACCTCCGGCCTCGCGCTGCCCAAGCCGCTGGTCGCAGCCTTCAACTGGCCCGAGATCCGCACCCGCCTCACCGTAGACGGCGTGGTCGCGGTGGTGGACGGCCCGGCGCTGGCGGAGGGCCGCTTCGCCGACGACGAGGGGGCGCTCCAGGCCCAGCGCGAGGCCGACGACGCCCTCGATCATGAATCGCCGCTCGCCGAGGTGTTCGAGGACCAGATCGGCTGCGCCGACATGGTGATTCTCAACAAGGCCGACCTGCTGGCGACGGCCGGCGCAAAGGACGGCGAGGCGCGCATGACGCCGCACCTGCGCCCCGGCGCCCGCGTGGTCAAGGCGGCCCACGGCCGCGTGCCGCCGGACCTGCTGCTCGGCCTTGACGCGGCGGCGGAGACCGATCTCGCAAGCCGCCGCTCGCACCACGACGACCTCGACGAGCCCCACGACCACGACGAGTTCGAGAGCTTTGTGATGGCGCCCGGAACCATCGACGACCCCGCCGCCTTCGCCGCCCGGCTCAGCGCGGCGGCGGATGCCCATGGCCTGCTCCGCGCCAAGGGCTTCCTCGATGTCGCGGGCAAGCGCCGGCGCTTGCTGGTGCAGGCGGTCGGCACCCGTGTGGATCGCCATTTCGACCGCGACTGGCGCGATGGTGAGACGCGGGAGAGCCGCCTGGTCGTGATCGGCCTCGTGCCGCTCGACCGCGCGGCCGTCGAAGCGGCGATCAGAGGCCAGGAGGCCTGAGTCTTGCACCTGCTCGCGGCGCAGCCCGGCGCCATCGAGGACGGCGCCGACGCCGTAGACCTCGGCCAGTCGCCGGGGGACATCGTGCTGCTGTCGGCCGCCGATACCGAGCTCGCCTGCTTTGCCCAGGCGCAGGCCAGGCTCGGCGCGAGCGCGCCGACGCTCCGCCTCGCGAACCTGATGCAGCTCGGCCACAACCACTCGGTCGACCGCTACGCCGACCATGTGGTTTCGGGCGCGCGCCTCGTGATCGTCCGGTTGCTCGGCGGCGAGAGCTACTGGCCCTACGGCGTCGAGCGGCTGAGCGAGGTCTGCGTCGAGCGCGGCATCCCCATCGCCTGGCTGCCGGGCGACGACAAGCCCGATGCAGGGCTCGCCGCCCGCGGCACGCTGGCGCCCGACGCGGCCGACATGCTCTGGCGCTACTGCACCCAGGGCGGCATCGACAACGCCGGGGACGCGCTGCGCTACGCCGCCACGCTGATCGGGCACGAGGCGGCCTGGCGCCCGCCCCGGCCGGTGCCCCGCGCCGGCCTCTACTGGCCGGGCGACGGCGTGCTCGACCTGGAGTCGCTGACACGCCATTGGCGCGCCGGCACGCCGCGCGCGGCCGTGGTCTTCTACCGGGCGCTGTTGCAGGCCGGCTCGCTCGCTCCCGTCGATGCGCTGGTGGCGGCGCTGCGGGAGGAAGGCCTGGACGCGCTACCTATCTTCGTCACCAGCCTGCGCGATGCGCCGGCAGCGGAGCTGATCGCCACGCTCGTGCGCACGACCGAGCCCGCGATCGTGCTCAACGCCACGGGCTTCGCGGTCTCCCGCCCCGGCGCGCATCAGGAGACACCGTTCGCCCAAGCCGGCGTGCCCGTGTTGCAGGCGATTTTCGCGGGCGCCACCGAGCGGCAGTGGGCCGAGGCCACGCGCGGCCTCTCGCCCCGCGACATCGCCATGAACGTGGCTCTGCCCGAGGTGGACGGGCGCATTCTCACCCGCGCGGTCGCGTTCAAGACCGAGGCCCGCTTCGACGATGCCACGCAAGCGCCCATCGTGGTGTCGGAGGCGAACGAGGATCGCTGCCGCTTCGTGGCCGCCCTTGCCGCCGCCTGGGTGCGCCTCGCGCACGCCGCACCGGCGGAGCGCCACATTGCCTTGGTGCTCGCCAACTACCCCAACCGCGACGGGCGCATCGGCAACGGCGTCGGCCTCGATACCCCGGCGAGCACGGTGCGCATCATGGCGGCCCTCGCCGATGCCGGCTACCGGGTGGAGGACGCACCGGCGGATGGCGCGGCGCTAATGGCCCGGCTCCAAGCAGGTCCCACCAATGCCGCCGACGCTGCGACAAGGCCGGCCGAGACCACGCTCCCCCTCGCCGACTACCGGCGCTTCTTCGCCGCTCTGCCCCAAGCGGTGCGGTCGGCGGCTGGCGAGCGCTGGGGCGAGCCGGACGCAGACCCCTTCTTCCGTCCTCAAGCCGGGTGCTTCGCGCTGCCTGCCGTGCGCTTCGGCAATGTCGTCGTCGCGATCCAGCCGGCGCGGGGCTACAACATCGACCCAGAAAAATCCTACCACGACCCCGACCTGCCGCCGCCCCACGGCTACCTCGCCTTTTACGCGTGGCTGCGCACCGCCTTCGGCGCCCATGCGGTGGTGCACGTGGGCAAGCACGGCAACGTGGAATGGCTGCCGGGCAAGGCGCTCGCGCTCTCCGCCGAATGCTTTCCCGAGGCCGCGCTTGGGCCGCTCCCGCACGTCTATCCCTTCATCGTGAACGACCCCGGCGAGGGCAGCCAGGCCAAGCGGCGCGGTGCCGCCGTGATCGTCGATCACCTGACGCCGCCGCTCACCCGCGCCGGCTCCCACGGCGCGCTGGAGGAGCTGGAGCGGCTGGTGGACGAGTTCTTCGACGCCGCTTCGGTCGATCCGCGCCGGTGTGTGCCCTTGAGCGCGCGCATCCTGGAGCTTGCCGCTTCCATCGGGCTCGACCAGGATTGCGGCATCGGGGCCAGCGACGGCAGCGACGACGCGCTCCGCAAGCTCGACGGTTATCTCTGTGAAATCAAGGAGATGCAGATCCGCGACGGCCTCCATGTCTTCGGTGTCGCGCCCGCGCCCGAGCGCCGCATCGAGCTCCTGCGCGCGATTGCGCGGAGCGTGCGCGGTCCCGGCATCGGCGAGGCCTCGCTCCTGCGCGCGCTCGCCGACGACCTCGCCCTCGGCATCGATCCGCTCTCGGCCCCGCTCGGCGACCCCTGGCGGGGCCCCAGGCCCGAGGCCCTCGCCAACGGCGCGTCCTGGCGCAGCACCGGAGACACGGTGGAACGGCTGGAGACTTTGGCGGCCAGCCTCATCGCCGGCACCTTCCGTCTACCCGCGGAATGGTCCGCCAGCGCCGCCGTGCTGCGCGCGGTGGAAGACACCATCGGTCCCGCGCTGGATGCGAGCGCGGAAGCCGAGACCGCCGGCTTGCTCACCGCGCTCGACGGCCGATTCGTGGCACCCGGCGCCGCCGGCGCGCCCACGCGCGGGCGGCCGGACGTGCTGCCCACAGGCCGGAACTTCTATTCCGTGGACACGCGTCAGGTGCCCACGGCCGCCGCCTGGCAGCTCGGCTGGAAATCGGCCCAGCTCCTGGTGGAGCATTACGCCCAGACTAACGGCGACTGGCCGCGGGCGATGGCGCTCAGCGCCTGGGGCACGTCCAACATGCGCACGGGCGGCGACGACATCGCCCAGGCTCTGGCGCTCATCGGTGCCCGGCCGCGCTGGGAGGGGCCGTCCGGCCGCGTCACCGGCTTCGAGATCATGCCGCTCGGCCTGCTCGACCGGCCGCGCGTGGACGTGACGCTCCGGGTCTCGGGCTTCTTCCGCGACGCCTTCCCCGGCCTGATCGACCTCTTCGATTCCGCCGTGCGTGCGGTCGCGGCCCTCGACGAGGGGCCGGAGGACAACCCGCTGGCCGCCAAGGTCGCCGCCGATGCCGCGACGCTGGCGCAAGAGGGTGCGCCGGAGGCCCGGGCGCGCCGCCTCGCCTCCTACCGGGTCTTCGGCTCCAAGCCCGGCGCCTACGGCGCGGGCCTCCAGGCGCTGATCGACGAGCGCGGCTGGCGGGACGCGGGCGACTTCGCCCAGGCCTACGTCGCCTGGGGCGGCTGGGCCTACGGCGCCGGCGAAGGGGGCGCCGCCGAGCACAGGCTCTTCGAGCGCAGGCTCGGCGCGGTCGAGGCGGTGGTGCAGAACCAGGACAACCGCGAGCACGACCTGCTCGACAGCGACGACTACTACCAGTTCGAGGGCGGCTTGGCGGCGGCGGTGACGGTCCACGCCGGCAGCGCGCCCGCGCTCTACCACAACGACCATTCCGTGCCCGACAACCCCCGCATCCGCACGCTCGCCGACGAGCTCGGCCGCGTGGTCCACGCGCGCGTCACCAACCCCAAGTGGATCCAGGGCGTCATGCGCCACGGCTACAAGGGCGCCTTCGAGATCGCGGCGACGGTGGACTACCTCTTCGCTTTCGCTGCCACCACCGGAGCGGTGAAGGACCACCACTTCGACGCGGTGTTCGACGCCTACGTGGCCGACGACGATGTGCGGGACTTCATGGCCGACGCGAACCCGGCGGCGCTGCGCGAGCTTGCCGAAAGGCTGCTGGAGGCGCAGGAGCGGAGCCTCTGGCGGCCCCGCGCGAACCACGCGCATGCGCTGCTCGCGATGCTCCGCGACGGCAGGCAGGAGGCTCTCTGATGGCACGCGAGACCCGGACCGAGGCCGAGCTGGACCAGCGCCACGCCGAGAAGATGCGCAAGCGCAAGGCGGCGCGCGAGCGCATGCTGGCCACCAAGACCATCGAGAAGGGCCTGCTCATCGTCCACACCGGCAAGGGCAAGGGCAAGTCCACCGCCGCCTTCGGCCTCGCCGCCCGCGCCATCGGCAACGGCATGAAGGTGGGCGTGGTGCAGTTCGTGAAGGGCAAGTGGGCGACCGGCGAGCGCGCGGTGCTGGAGCGCTTCCCCGACCTCGTCACCGTCCGCGTGATGGGCGAGGGCTTCACCTGGGACACGCAGGACCGCCAGCGCGATATCGCCGCCGCGAAGAAGGCGTGGCAATCGGCCCAGGAGTTCCTCGCCGATCCCTCCTACCGCCTCGTGGTGCTGGACGAGCTCAACATCGTGCTGCGCTACGACTATCTCGACCTCGGCGACGTGCTCACCGGGCTCGCCGCGCGCGATCCGGGCCAGCACGTCGTGGTCACCGGCCGCAACGCCAAGCCCGCGCTGATCGAGATGGCGGATCTGGTGACCGAGATGACCGAGATCAAGCATCCCTTCCGCGCCGGCGTGAAGGCGCAGGTGGGCATCGAATTCTGATGGCGGACGCCGCCCGCAAGCCGCCGGCCCTGATGTTTCAGGGCACCGGCTCCAACGTCGGCAAGTCCCTGCTGGTGGCAGGCCTCTGCCGGGCCTATGCCACGCGCGGGCTCCGGGTGCGCCCCTTCAAGCCGCAGAACATGTCCAACAACGCCGCGGTCGCGGGCGACGGGCGTGAGATCGGACGCGCCCAGGCGCTGCAGGCCCGCGCTGCCGGTATCGAGCCCTCCATCGACATGAACCCGGTGCTCCTCAAGCCCGAGAGCGAGCACGGCGCCCAGGTGGTGGTGCAGGGCAGCGTCACCGGCACGGCCGACGCGCGCGGCTACCACGCGCTCAAGGCCAAGCTCATGCCGCGCGTGCTGGAGAGTTTTGTCCGGCTCGGGCAGGACGCCGACCTGATCCTGGTGGAGGGCGCGGGCAGCCCGGCCGAGGTCAACCTGCGGCAGAACGACATCGCCAACATGGGCTTCGCGTGTGCCGCCCGCGTGCCGGTGGCGCTGGTGGGCGACGTGGATCGCGGCGGCGTGATCGCGAGCCTGGTCGGCACGGCGGCATTGCTGCCGGCTCAGGAGCGCGCGCTCACCAGGGGCTTCCTCATCAACAAGTTCCGCGGCGATGCCACGCTCTTCGACGACGCCAACACGATCATCGAGCGGGAGACCGGGTGGGAAGCATTGGGTCTCGTGCCCTGGTTCGAGGCAGCCCGGCTGCTGCCGGCCGAGGACAGTGTGGGATTGGATTCGGCGCCTGCGGTGCCCGCCATCTCAACCAGACGCGCCATCAAGATCGCCGTACCTCGCCTGCCGCGCATTTCGAACACCGACGACCTCGACCCCCTTCGCGCCGAGCCCGACACCGTGCTCGATATCGTGCCGCCAGGCCGCGCGCTGCCGGGCGATGCCGACCTCGTGCTGCTGCCGGGCAGCAAGGCCACCCGCAGCGACCTGGAGGCGCTGCACGCCGAGGGCTGGGCGCTCGACATCCAGGCGCACGTGCGGCGCGGCGGCTGGGTGGTGGGCCTCTGCGGCGGCTACCAGATGCTGGGCCGGCGCGTCGCCGATCCCGCCGGCATCGAGGGGCCGCCCGGCGAGACACCGGGCCTCGGCCTGCTCGATGTCGAGACGGTGATGAGCGCGGGCAAGCGCCTCGTCCGCGCGTCGGGCCGCGCGAGCGAGGGCGGCGAGGCGGTCGCGGGCTACGAGATGCACATGGGCCGCACCGAGGGGCCGGACACCGCGCGCCCGCTTATCCGCCTCGAAAGCGGCCCGGACGGCGCGCGGGCAGCGAACGGCCGGGTCATGGGCTGCTACCTGCACGGGCTCTTCGCTGCCGACGGCTTCCGGCGCGCCTTCCTCGGCCGGCTGCGGCGGCGGGAGACCGCCGGCATCGCCTACGACGCCCTGGTGGAGGAGACCCTCGACGCCCTCGGCGCCCATCTCGAGGCCCATCTCGACCTCGACCGGCTGCTGGAGGTGGCCCGTGCGCGCTGAGCCCTGGTTAGACCCCGCTGAGCGCCGTTCCGGCGGCGATGGCGGCGGCGAGCACCGCCGCCAGCGTGCAGGCCGCCGCGAAGACCCACACCGTGCGCAGCACATCGTCCGCCGTCGCATCCGTGCGCCCGTCGCCGAGCCAGGCCTGGTCGGCCGCGGCCTCGCCCTCGTAGTGCCGGGGGCCCAACAGGGCGAGGCCCAGCGCGCCCGCCATCGCGGCCTCGGGCCAGCCGGCGTTGGGCGAGCTGTGTCGTGGGGCATCGCGCACCATGGTTCGCAGGGCGCGTCCCGCCCTGGCGCAGGGAACGACGAGGGCTGCTACAGCGATCAGACCGCCCGCGATCCGCGCCGGCACCCAGTTCACCGCATCGTCGAGGCGCGCCGCCGCGCGGCCGAAGGCATGGTGGCGGGGCGAGCGATGGCCGATCATGCTGTCCATGGTGTTGATCGCCTTGTAGGCGAGGAGCCCCGGCAGGCCGAGCAGCAGGTACCAGAACGCCGGCGCCACCACGCCGTCGGAATAGTTCTCGGCGCCACTCTCGATCGCCGCGCGGGCGATGCCGTGCTCGTCGAGGGCGCGGAGGTCGCGGCCCACGATGTGTCGCACCGCCTCCCGCGCCGGCTCGGCACCGCGATCGAGGGCGCGCGCCACACGCACCATGTGGTCTGCCATGTCGCGCTGGGCGAGCAGCGTCGCGACCAGCGCAAGCTCGGCGAGCCAGCCCCAGGCGAGCATGGCCGCGTAGTGGGCGACGGCCCAGCCGGCGCCGGCGCTCACGCCCACCACCAGCACCACCGCAACCCCGCCCAGGATCACGCGGGTGGCCTCGCCGTGCCGCTCTCGGTTGAGAGCGCGGTCGAGGAGGCCGGTGATCCAGCCCATCGCACTCACCGGGTGCGGCAGCCAGCGCGGGTCGCCGAGCAGCGCATCGAGCGCGAGCGCGGCGAGAAGGATGAACGGCACCGCCGGGCCGATGGGCCAGTCGGGCGCGGCGAAGAGGAGCATCGGCGCACAATGGAAAGCCCACGCATTGCGGTCAATGGACGGAACGGAGGCCGACGGTGAGCGACCCTGCGGTGCTGCTCTGCGGCCACGGCAGCCGCGATCACGCTGCAGTAACCGAATTCGAGCATCTGGCCGAGGTGGTCGCCGCACGCCTGCCGGATCGCCAGGTGCGCCACGGCTTCCTCGAGTTCGCCCGGCCCACCATCGGCAGCACGCTGGAGGCGATGCGGGATTCAGGCGCCACCGCCATCGACGCCGTGCCCGGCATGCTCTTCGCCGCGGGCCACACCAAGAACGACATCCCCTCGGTGCTCAACGACTTCGCCGCTACCAATCCGGGCCTCACGGTTCGCTACGGGCGCGACCTCGCGGTCGATCCGCTGCTGCTCCGCGCCGCGGCCGAGCGCATCGAGGCCGCCCATAAACCCGGCGACGCCCCGTCGGCGGAGAGCCTGCTCGTCGTGGTGGGGCGCGGCACCTCCGACCCCGACGCCAACAGCAACATCGCCAAGGTCACCCGGATGCTGTGGGAGGGCCTGGGCTTCGGCTGGGCTGAGACATGTTACAGCGGCGTCACCACGCCCCTGGTCGGCCCGGCGCTCGCGCGGATCGCGGGCTTCGGATTCCGCCGCATCGTGGTCTTCCCCTACTTCCTCTTTACCGGCGTACTGGTGCGGCGCATCTACGACGCGGTGGACGCCGTGGCCCGCGCCCACCCGGAGATCGCCTTCCGCAAGGCCGCCTATCTCAACGACCACCCGCTGGTGGTCGACGCCTTCCTCGCGCGGATCGCCGAGATTCCCGAGGGCGACAACCGCATGAACTGCCAGTTCTGCAAGTACCGTGAGCAGATCATCGGCCACGAGGACGATCTCGGCGCGCCTCAGGTCGGCCATCACCACCACGTCGAGGGCATCGGCACCGATGCGGACCGTGCCGGCGGCCATCATCACCACCACCACCACGACCACGGAACCGATGGGCATGGCGGCCACAGCCGCGGCTGACTATTTGCGCGACCCGGACGGGATCACGCGGCGCTCCTTCGCCATCATCCGGCGGGAAACAGATGTCGCCGGTCTGCCGGCGGGCCTGGTGGACGTCGCCTATCGCATGGTGCACGCGTCCGGCATGACCGATCTGGTGGCGGACCTCGCCTTCTCGGCCGACGTGGCGGAAAAGGCCCGCAATGCGCTCGCTGCGGGCGCACCCATCCTCGCGGACTGCCAGATGGTGGCGTCCGGCATCTCCAGACGCCGGCTCGCGGCGGGCAACGAGGTGATCTGCACCCTCGGCGCGCCAGGCCTCGCCGAGCGCGCGGCGGCAGCCCGGACCACGCGCTCGGCGGCGGCGGTGGAGCTCTGGCAGCCGCAGCTTGCGGGCGCGCTCTGCGTGATCGGCAACGCACCCACCGCGCTCTTCCGCCTGCTGGAGCTGCTGGCCGAGGGCGCGCCTCGCCCCGCCGCAATCATCGCGACGCCCCCCGGCTTCGTCGGCGCGAGCGAGTCCAAGGCGGCACTCGCGGCCACGGACCACGGCGTGCCCTTCCTCACCCTGATGGGCCGGAGGGGCGGCAGCGCGGTCGCTGCGGCGGCGGTAAACGCGCTCGCGGCACCGCCCGAGGCCGAAGGCAGCCCATGAGCGGCTGGCTCACGGTCGTCGGCCTCGGCGAGGAGGGGCCGGAGGCGCTTGCGCCCGCCGCCCGCGCGCTGATCGAGCAGGCGGAGGTGCTGATCGGCGGCGAGCGGCACCTCGCCATGATCCCGGACGGGACGGCCCGCCGGCTGACGTGGCGCCGCCCGCTGTCCGAGACCATGGTCGATATTCGTGCGGTGCAGGGCCAGCGGGTCGTCGTCCTCGCCACCGGCGATCCCTACTGCTTCGGTATCGGCACCACGCTCCGCCGTGCCTTCCCCGACGAGGAGATCGTGACGATCCCGGCGCCGTCGGCCTTCAGCCTCGCCCGCGCCCGCCTCGGCTGGAGCGCCGACGAGACCGTGGGCGTGACGTTGCACGGCCGCCCGCTCGAGACCATCCGCGCCTACCTCGCGCCCGGGCAGCGCCTGCTGGTGCTTTCCCACGACGGGGCGACGCCGGTCCAGGTCGCGGCGCAGCTCACCGCCGTCGGCTACGGCGCCAGCACCCTCACCGTCTTCGCCCACATGGGCGGGCCCGACGAGGCCCGCGTCAGCGAGCGCGCCGACCGCTGGCGCGAGGCGCAGGTGCCGGACCTCAACACCATCGCCGTGGAATGCCGCGCCGAAGGCCGCGTGAAGCGCTTTCGCGGCGCGCCCGGCCTGCCGGACCGCGCGTTCGAGAACGACGGCCAGCTCACCAAGCGCGAGATCCGGGTGCAGACGCTGAGCGCGCTCGACCCCCGGCCCGGCGCGCTGCTGTGGGACGTGGGCGCGGGCTCCGGCTCGGTGGCGATCGAATGGCTCCTGAGCGAGCGCACCGCCAATGCCATCGCTGTCGAGCGCGACGCGGAGCGCTGCGCCCGCATCGCCCGCAACGCCACGGCTCTCGGCGTGCCGCGCCTCGAGGTCCAGCATGGCGCTGCGCCCGAAGCGCTCGAGCCTCTGCCCACGCCCGACGCGGTCTTCATCGGCGGCGGACTCACGGTCGGCGACCTGATCGAGACCTGCTGGGCGAGGCTCGCGCCCGGCGGCACGCTGGTGGCCAACGCCGTCACCTTGGCCGGCGAGGCGGTCCTCGCGGACTGGTGCGCGCGCCACGAGGGCTTCATGGCACGCCTCGCGATCTCCCGCGCGCGCCCCGTGGGCCGCCACCTCGCCTGGCGGCCGCTGATGCCGGTGACGCAACTCACGCTGGTCAAGCCGCCGTGAGCGGCCTGCTCAGCGGCATCGGCGTCGGCCCCGGCGACCCCGACCTGATCACGCTCAAGGCGCTGAAGGCGCTCCGACAAGCCGCGGTGGTTGCTTACCCCGCGCCGCCCGAGGGCGAGAGCCTCGCCCGCAGCATCGCGGCACCCCACTTCCCCGGCGGGCAGCAGGAGATCGCCATCCGCATGCCACTGGAACCCCGAAGCTTCCCAGCGGCGGAGGTCTACGGCGAGGCGGCGGCGACCCTCGGTGCACACCTCGATGCGGGCCAAGACGTCGCGGTGCTCTGCGAGGGCGACCCCTTCGTCTACGGCTCCTTCCTCTACCTGTTCGAGCGCCTGGCCCGGCGCCACAGGGTGGAGGTGATCCCCGGCGTCTCCTCGCCCATGGCCTGCGCCGCCGCGCTCGGCCTGCCGCTGGCGGCGCGCAACGACGTGCTCGCCGTGATCCCGGCGCCCCTCGATGACCAGCGGCTCACCGCCCAGCTCGCCAACTGCGACGCGGCGGCGATCGTCAAGGTGGGTCGCCACCTGGAGAAGGTGCGGCGCGTGCTCGACGGGCTCGGTTTGCTTCGGCGCGCGCACTACGTCGAGCGCGCCTCCATGGCCGCGCAGCGGATCATGCCGCTGGCCGAGGTCGAGCCGCCCGCGCCCTATTTCTCCATGATTATCGTCCACAAGCGAGGCGCGGCATGGCGCTGAGCCCGCCAGCCGTGGTGATCCTCGATGCGCGCCAGATCGCGCTTGCGCGTCGCGTCGTGGCCGTTCTGCCGGGCGCGACGATCCACGGTCCCGCGTCGCTCCCGGAACATACTGATGTCGCGTACGAGCGTCTTGCTCCCCATCTCACTGCCCTCTTCCGGGCCGGCACGCCCATCGTCGGCATCTGTGCCGCCGGCATCCTCATTCGCCTTCTCGGCCCCCATCTCGCGGACAAGGGTGTGGAGCCGCCGGTGCTCGCGGTCTCGGACGACGGGCAGAGCGTCGTGCCGCTGCTGGGCGGACACCACGGCGCGAACCGCCTCGCCCGCAGCATTGCCGACGCCCTGGGTGCCCACGCCGCCATCACCACGGCCGGCGACACGGCTCTGGGCTTCGCCCTCGACGCGCCGCCCGCCGGCTGGCGCCTCGGCGAGGGCGCGCGGGTGAAGGCGGTCACCGCCGCGCTGCTCGCCGGCGAGCCGGTGCACCTCGTGACCGAGGCAGCGTCGTCCGACTGGCTCACCGCAGGCGGCGCCCCCTTCGCGGACGCGGGCCGCCTTACGGTGCGCATCACCGACCGCAGTCCAGCACAAGGTGACGAGGTGGCCGATGTCACGCTGCATCCCGCCGTCCTGGCCCTCGGCATCGGCTGCGAGCGGGACTGCGTGCCGGACGAACTGGTTCAACTGGCCGAGAGCACGCTGGCCGCGGGCGGGCTCGCGCCTCAAGCCGTGGCCTGCGTCGCCTCCCTCGACCTCAAGGCCGACGAGGCGGCGGTGAGTGCCGTCGCGGACTGGCTCGGCGTGCCGCTCCGCCTCTTCGACGCCGCGGCGCTGGAGTGCGAGACCCCACGGCTCACCGCACCGTCCGAGGTCGTGTTCCATGCCGTCGGCTGCCACGGCGTGGCGGAGGCGGCCGCACTGGCCTGTGCCGGCGCGGACGGCACACTGATCCAGCCCAAGACCAAGAGCGCGCACGGCACCTGCGCCGTCGCCCGAGCGCCCGCGATCGTCGAGCCCGAGAGTTGCGGGCGGGGGCTGGGGCGCGTCACGGTGGTGGGTATCGGCCCTGGCGCGCGGACGTGGCGCACACCGGGCGCGGACGCCGCCATTGCGGACGCCACCGACCTCGTGGGCTACGGCCGCTACCTCGACCTGCTCGGGCCGCTGCCGCCGGGGTGTGCGCGCCACGCCTACCCCATCGGCGCCGAGGAGGAGCGCTGCCGGGCCGCCCTCGCGCTCGCGGCAGAAGGCCGTCGCGTCGCCCTGGTTTCCTCGGGCGATGCCGGGGTGTACGGCATGGCCTCGCTCCTCTTCGAGCTGTTGGGCGCGCAGGACGCCGAGCAACAATGGCGCAGCATCGGGCTTGCGGTGGAGCCTGGCATCAGCGCGCTCCAGGCCGCTGCCGCGCGTGCCGGCGCGCCCATCGGCCATGATTTCTGCGCCATCTCGCTCTCCGATCTATTGACGCCATGGCCCGCCATCGCGCGCAGGCTTCGGGCCGCTGCCGAGGCCGACTTCGTGGTGGCGCTCTACAACCCGGCGTCGGGCCGGCGGCGCATCCAGCTAACGCAAGCGCTAGCGATCCTCGCCGCCCACCGGCCGCCCGACTGCCCGGTGGTCGTCGCCCGCAATCTCGGGCGGGAGGGCGAGAGCGTCGCGGTTACCACCCTGGACGACCTCGATACCGCCGCGGTCGACATGCTTACGGTCGTCGTCGTCGGCAGCAGCCAGACCCGCCGCCTGGAGCGCGGCAGCCAGGCGTGGCTCTACACCCCGCGCGGCTACGGGGCGGGCGATGCGGCGGCGCAGGAGGCGACGCGCCGCGTGGCGGAGAGGGCGTGACGGTCCACTTCATCGGCGCTGGCCCCGGTGCGCCGGATCTGATCACGGTGCGGGGGCTTAACCTGCTGCGTCGATGCCCCGTGGTGCTCTATGCGGGCTCCCTGGTGCCGCCGATGATCCTGGAGGAGGCGCCGGCGGGTGCGCGCATCGTCGACACCGCGCCCCTCGATCTCGACGCGATCATCGCCAAGATGCAGCAGGCGGCGGTAGATGGCCACGAGGTCGCGCGGCTCCATTCCGGCGATCCCTCGCTCTACGGCGCCATCGCCGAGCAGATGCGCCGCCTCGACCGCCTCGGCATCGCTTACGACGTGACCCCCGGCGTGCCGGCTTACGCGGCGGCGGCGGCGGCGCTCAAGCAGGAGCTCACGCTTCCCGGCATCGCCCAGACCGTGATCCTGACGCGGACCGCCGTGCGCGCCTCCTCCATGCCCGACGACGAAGAGTTGGAGCGGCTCGCTGCAGCCGGCGGCACCCTCGCCATCCACCTCTCCATCAACAATCTCGCGAACGTGACCCGGGCGCTGATCCCCCATCGCGGGGCGGACTGCCCCACCATCGTCGCCTACCGGGTGAGCTGGCCCGACGAGCGGATCGTGCGCGGCACCCTCGGCGATATCCGGGAGAAGGTGAAAGCGCTGGGACTCACGCGGACGGCGCTGATCCTGGTGGGCCGCGCGCTGGACGCGCCCGACTTCGACGAGAGCCAGCTCTACGACCCCGCCCACCACCACGTGCTGAGGCCGCGCAAGGAGGCGTAGTTACCTCTCCGCTAGACGCTCTCCGATCCAGGTGAGCGCTTCCTCGACCGAGGGCGCACTGGGGCCTGGTGGTGGTGCCGGGCGGCGCACCATCACCACGGGCAGCCCGAGCGCACGTGCCGCCGCGAGTTTGGCCGCCGTTGCCTCGCCACCGCTCGCGCGGGTGACCAGGCAGTCGATGCCGTGCGCATCGAGCAGCGCACGCTCGTCTTCCTCCGCGAACGGCCCGCGCGCGCAGATCAGTTCGTGGCGGGCAAGCGAGATCGCCTCCGCCGGCTCGTCCACCAACCGCACCAGGAACCAAAGATCGGCGCGGATTGCGAAGGGCGCGAGCGCGCGAACACCCACGGTGAGGAACACGCGCGCGGCCTCCGTCGGGATCGCCCCGACCGCCTCCTCGACGGAGGCGACGTCGATCCAGCGATCGCCCGGCACGGCTTGCCAGGTCGGCCGCACCAGCACTAGGCGTGACGTTCCCGTCCGCGCCGCTGCCTCGCACGCCTGCGCCGAGATCTGCGTGGCGTAGGGGTGGGTGGCGTCGATGAGCAGGCCGATCCGCTCCTCTCGCAGATACGCGGCCAAGCCGTCCGCTCCGCCGAATCCGCCGATGCGGACTTCGCCAGCCGGCAGTAACGGCGCGCGAGTGCGGCCGGCGAGCGCCGAAATGACGGTGAGGGAGGGGCCGAATTGCGCCGCCGCCGCCTCGGCCAATGCACGGCCCTCGGCCGTGCCGCCCAGGATCAGCAGCCGCTCAGGGGCCGGCGCGGCCAACGATGCAGCCTGTGCGGTCGACGATGAGCACGTCTACTTGGGGCATGGGCCGGGCGCCGGCGAGCGCGGCCGTGGCCACGGCGCGGGCCTCGCCGGCGATGGCATCGGCAAGCGGGAGCCCGGCCTCGCTCGCAACCTCCAGGATCGCGCCGGCCGAGCCGGCGGCCTCGGCTTGCGCCAGAGCCTCCTTCGACGCGCCGAGGGCGGCGATGCGGCGGACGAGCCCCTTGCGGTCCACCGTGCTGCGCTGCGAATGCAGGTCCATGTGGCCGTCGGCGAGCTTGCTGATCTTGCCGAAGCCGCCCGCGACGGTGAGGCGGGGCACCGGCTTGCGCCGGATCAGCTTGAGCGTGGCGCCCACGAAATCGCCCATGTCGATCAGCGCCGCCTCGTCGAGGCCGTAGAGCGCCTGCACCGCCTGCTCCGAGACCCGGCCCGTCGCGGCGGCGAGGTGGGGGGTGCCGGCGGCCGCAGCCACGTCGATCCCCTGCCGGATCGAGGCGATCCACGCGGCGCAGGAGTAGGGCTTGACGATGCCGGACGTGCCGAGCACCGAGAGCCCGCCGACGATGCCGAGCTGGCCGTTCATCGTCTGCCGCGCAAGCCGGCGGCCTTCAGGGATGCCGATGGTAACGGAGACATCCGCCGGCCCGCCCAGCGCGGGCACGAGGTCGCCCAGCATCTCCGCGATCATCTTGCGGGGTGCCGGGTTGATCGCTGGCTCACCCACCGCGAGGCTGAGGCCGGGCTTGGTCACGATGCCGACGCCTTCGCCTGCCCGAAAAACGATGCCGGCACCCGGCGGCGCGGGCCGCACCCAGGCTTCCACCAGCGCGCCGTGGGTCACGTCGGGGTCGTCGCCCGCATCCTTGCGTACGCCAGCGCGCCCGTGGTCCGGCCCGCGCTCGGCCAGCACCAGGGGAAAGGCCGGCTGCTGGCCGCCCGGCAGCGTCACCGAGACCGGGTCGGGGAAGCGCCCCGTGACCAGCGCCGTATAGGCCGCGCGGGTCGCCGCCGCGGCGCAAGCGCCCGTTGTCCAGCCCCGCCGAAGCTCGCCGGCTCTCCCCGATCGTGCCGTCATCGCGCCGGTTATACCGCGCGGGGTGCCGGCCGGTGTAGAGTGCAGCGATGGACGACCACTCGCCGCTTCCGCGCAGGCCCGCATTGCCCACCTTCGAGCCAGGCTCCGTTTGGCTCGTGGGCGCGGGCCCCGGCGATCCGGGTCTGCTCACGCTCCACGCAGCCAACGCGCTGGCCGAAGCCGATTACGTCGTCTACGACGCCCTGGTCTCGCCCGAGATTCTGGCGCTGGCCCGGCCGGGAGCTGCGCTCGAATACGCCGGCAAGCGGGGCGGCAAGCCATCGGCCAGCCAACCCGACATTTGTGGCCGGCTGATACGCCTCGCCCGCCAGGGACAGCGCGTGCTGCGCCTCAAGGGCGGCGATCCCTTCGTCTTCGGCCGGGGCGGGGAGGAGGCGCTGGCGCTTGCTGCAGCCCGCATTCCCTTTCGCCTCGTACCGGGCGTGACCGCAGCCGCCGGCGGCCTGGCCGCAGCCGGCATTCCGATGACCCATCGCACCACGAATTCGGCGGTGACGCTGCTAACCGGCCACGACGCGGCAGGCGGCGTGCCCGACGGGCTGGACTGGCAGGCCATCGCCCAAGGCGCGCCGGTGCTGATCTTCTACATGGCGCTCCGCCAGCTCGACGCGATCGCCGAGCGGCTCGCCCGGAACGGCCTTGCGGGCGAGACGCCGGTGGCGCTCATCAGCCACGCCACCACCGGCGCCGAGCGCGTGGTCGAGGCCTCGCTGGCCGAGGCGGCGGCGGCGGCCGAGCGTGCGGGTATCGAGGCGCCCTGCCTCGTCGTCGTGGGCGACGTGGTGCGGCTCAGGCGCGCGCTCGACCCGGCGGCGACGGTGGACGCCCGGGCCGAGGCGGCCGAAGCGCTTGCCCGGCACTGGCGCCGCGCCGCTGGTTGAAGATGAGACCGGCCGGGAGATGCCGACGGGTACATCACCATAAACCTATTGATATCCCGCCCTGAGGTCGTATATGGTCACTAGACCTCGGCGGCCCGATTATCCTACCTAGGGGCGCCGAGCTACTGAGGGCCCCTGCGGGGGTCCTCTTACGTTTTGGAGCTTTGCCATGGCACGCATCGCTGTGCTCGTCGATGCCGGGTACTTGTTCGCACAGGGTTCCACCGCATTGACTGGGTCGACCCAAAAGCGGATCGGTCTGAGCCTCGATGAAAGAGCGGCGCTAGCCGAATTCACGGCGGTGGCGCAAGAAAAAGCCGACGGAGCGCCCCTGCTACGCGTCTACTGGTATGACGGCGCTCTTGGTCACGGCGGCCCGACACTCGAACAGGAAGCCATCGCAAATTGCGACAACGTAAAGCTCAGGTTGGGCTTCATAAACAAGCAGGGACAGCAGAAAGGCGTGGATTCCCTCATTGTCACCGATCTGATCGATTTGGCACGAAACCATGCCATTTCCGACGCGTTGCTGATGTCGGGAGACGAAGATGTCCGCATCGGCGTGGAAATTGCCCAAGGGCTCGGTGTCAGGGTCCATCTTCTCGGAATTGTGCCCAGCCGCGGCTCGCAGTCAAAGCAGCTATTGCTTGCTGCCGATACAACCACTGAATGGAATAAGGAGACGGTATCCAAGTTCCTTGAGGTGACATCCGAGCCAAAATTCGAGCCAGACCATAACCGGAAGGTTGCCGCTTCGACCACTGTCGATATCGATGGCGAAGTTAAGGGTCTATTGGCCGATCTGATCGCTGAAATCGTCTTTGGGATCGACGATGCTCATATTGTCCGATTGAATGAACATTTCTCTCACAGTTCTAACGTCCCTCCGGAGTATGATCGGCCACTCCTGGCGCGGGCGCGGGATACGCTAGGCCGGGACTTGACAAACGATGAGAGGAATCATCTTCGTAGGACCTATAAGGAGAGTGTTCGCGGACGCCTGAGTTCGAAATAGCTGCGGCTTCTTGAGCGGAGCTTTCGTCCCGTTAACCATCCTCACGGGATCCCTTAATACTGAAATCCCACTACCACTAGTGTAGTCTGTAGATATTGGCTCTGTCCTTCTGCATCTTGCCCAGCGGGCCGTACCGGGGCTAGTCTGGCGATTTAAGGCTCTTCCACCACGCACCTGCAGCCCATGTTGAAGAATTTCGGCTTCGGCCAGCAGCCCGGAGGCGGCGATCAGCAGAACCGAGGCGGCAGGCAGTCGCCCCTGGGACGCAACCCGGTGCTCTGGATCGTGGTGATCGGTGCGATCCTCATCTACACGCAGATGGACGGCTCAGGGTCGCTATTCGGTCCGGCCGACCAGGGCCACGTCTCCCGCATGGCCGTGTCTCCCGACCAGGTCAACGGCATGTTCGCGCTGGTCGATCACACCGGCACGCCGCGCACCCATGAGGACTTCCACGGCGCCCATTCGCTGATCTATTTCGGCTTCACCTGGTGCCCCGATGTCTGCCCGTCCGCCATGCTGGTCATGGTGCAGGTGATCGAGGACCTGAGGCTGCAGGACCATACGGTGCAGCCGATCTTCATCACCGTCGATCCGCAGCGCGACACGGTGGAGAAGCTCGCCGACTATGTCGCCCAGCTCCCCGGCCTGATCGGGCTCACCGGCTCGGACGTGCAGGTGGGCCAGGCGCTCCAGTCCTTCGGCATCACCCGGCGCTCGCAGGCGGCGGGGCCGGACGACACCCACTATCTCGTCGACCACACGTCGCTGTTCTACCTGATGGGGCCGAACGGCGAGTTCATCCAGCACTACGTGCCGACCCAGGGACCCACCCAGATCGCGCTCGACATCGATCGCGTGCTCGCGGGCTGAGCCGCCTTGGCGTCCGGTCTCATCCTTGCCGCCCCGGCGTCGGGCAGCGGCAAGACCGTGCTGTGCGCGGGGCTTCTGGCGCACTATCGCGAACGCGGCCTGGCCGTCCGAGCCTTCAAGGCGGGCCCTGACTACATCGACCCCGGCTATCACCGGCTCGCGACCGGGCACGACTGTGTCAATCTCGATCCCTGGGGAATGCGCCCCGAGACGCTAGCGCGCCGTGCAGCGGCGCTCTGCGCGGGCGCCGATTTCGTCATCGGCGAGGGCGCGATGGGCCTCTTCGACGGCGCTCGCGACGGCACCGGCTCCACCGCCGACCTTGCGGCCCGGCTGGGCCTGCCCGTGGCTCTGGTGGTGGATGCGCGCGGCCAGGGCGCCTCGGTGGCCGCGCTCGCCGAAGGCTTCGTCAATCATCGCACGGACGTGACGGTCGCGGGCGTCATCCTCAACCGCGTCGCGAGCGCCGCGCACGAACGGCTGCTGCGCGGTGCGCTGGACGCGCGAGCCGTGCCGGTTCTCGGTGCGGTGCCGCGCGACGAGGCGCTGAGCCTGCCTTCGCGCCACCTCGGCCTGGTGCAGGCCTGCGAGAGCGAAGGGTCGTGGGTGGACGGGGCGGCGTCTGTAGCCGGCCGCGCGGTCGATACCGATGCCCTGGAAGCACTCGCCCGCCCGCTTCGCGCCACGCCGGCGCAGCCGGGTGCGGCGGCAATCCCGGCCCTGGGCCAGCGAATCGCGGTCGCACACGATGAGGCCTTCGGCTTCTGCTACGACGCGCTGATGGAGGACTGGCGCGCTGCCGGGGTGGCGGTCGTGCCCTTCTCGCCGCTGGCGGACGAGGCGCCCGACCCGGATGCCGACGCGGTCTACCTGCCCGGCGGCTACCCCGAGCTGCACGCGGGCCGCATCGCCGGTGCGGCGCGCTTTCTCGAGCGCCTGCGAGGCGCGGCCGGGCGCGGCGCCCATGTTTTCGGCGAATGCGGGGGCTACATGGTTCTGGGCCGGGGCCTGACCGACGCCGAAGGCCGGCGCCACGTCATGGCCGGGCTGCTGCCGCTGGAGACCAGCTTTCGCGAGCGCCGCCTTTCGCTTGGTTATCGTGCCGCTCGTCTGGCCGCGGCCGGCCCCCTCGGCGCGGCGGGGACCGGCTTTCGCGGCCACGAATTCCACTATTGCCGCGTGGTCTCAGAAGAAACCGGCCACCCGCTGTTCGAGACCCGCGACGCGACAGGCGCTTCGCTCGGGCACGCGGGCATGACCCGAGGCTCCGTCTCCGGCTCCTTCATCCACTTGATCGACCGGGCGTGAGACGACTTCGCGTTCAGCGAATCGCGTCTGCCATGAAGTGCCGCCAAATCTCGGCCGGATAGCTGCCGCCGGTTACCTCGTCCATCGGGCTGCCGTCGTCGTTGCCGAGCCAGACCCCCGTAACCAGTCCTCCGGCCCAGCCGACGAACCACGCATCGCGGAACTTCTGGCTGGTCCCGGTCTTGCCGTAGGCCCGCCCCAGGCCCTCGGGCAGCCGGGCGTTGCGGCCGGTGCCCTCCGCCACGGTGGCTGCGAGCAGGTCGCGCATCGCGGCCACCGCCGGTCCCTCCGCTGCCCGGCCGGCGCCGGAGCCCGCCCGGCCGTAGAGCACGTCGCCCGCCCGGTTGCGGATCTCGGCGATGCCGTGGGGCAGCACCCGCGCCCCGCCGTTGGCGAGCGCCGCATAGGCCGAGGTCAGCTCCAGCAGCGTCACCTCGCCGGTGCCGAGCGCGATGCTGGCATCGGCGGGGAGCGTGCTCTCGATACCGAGCCGGCGCGCGGCCTCGCGGATGCGCTTCACGCCCGCGCGCAAGCCCACCCTCACGGCCACCGTGTTGATCGAGCGCGCGAAACCCTCCCGCACCGTCACCGGGCCCCGGTACTTGTCGTCGTAGTTGCGGGGCGACCAGCCGCCGACGGTGATGGGGGCGTCCTCGACCCTGTCGTCGGGTGCAAGGCCCGCCTCGATGCCGGCGAGATAGACCACGGTCTTGAAGGCCGAGCCCGGCTGTCGTCTGGCCTGTGTCGCCCGGTTGAACACGCTCCTGGCGTGGTCGCGCCCGCCCACCATGGCACGCACGGCGCCGCTTTCATCCAGCGCGACGAGGGCACCCTGCCCGATCTTGCGCGCTTCGCCCGCGGCGGCCAGCGTCTCGGCAAGCGCGGTCTGCGCCGCCCGCTGGCGTGCGGGTTCGAGGGTCGTGAACACCCGGAGCGCCCCGTGATCGCGCCCGACATAGCCCGGTACCTGTTCGCGCACCCAATCGACGAAATAACCGGCCGCAGGGCCGCTTCGTGGGGCGACGGCAAGGCCCTTCACGCGTGCCTCAGCGGCCGACCCTTCGTCTTCGCCGAGGAAGCCCGCATCGACCATGGCATCCACGACGACGCCTGCACGCTTGCGCGCGAGCGCGAGGTCGTTGGCGGGGCTGTAGCGCGACGGCGCCTTGAGCAGGCCCGCGATCATGGCGGCCTGCGCCACGTCGACATCGCGCGCCGAGCGGCCGAAATAGCGCCTGGCCGCCGCGTCCACGCCGTAGGCGCCTGCGCCGAAATAGGCGCGGTTGAGGTAGATCGTGAGGATTTCTTCCTTGGTGAACTCGCGCTCCAGCCAGAAGGCGAGCATCGCCTCCTGAATCTTGCGCCTGACGGTGCGTTCCGGTGAGAGGAACACCAGTTTCGCCACCTGTTGGGAGATCGTGCTGCCGCCCGCCACCACGCGGCCCTCGACCGCGTTCTGCCAGGCCGCGCGGATCACGCCGAAGGCGTCGATCCCGCCGTGGGTGTAGAAGCGGCGGTCCTCGATCGCGAGAACCGCCTCGGGCAGCACCGGCGCCATCTCCTGGACCGGCACGAGTTCGCCCCACATCTCGCCCACGGTGGCGACCTCGGAGCCGTCCGCCGCCAGCACGGTGATCGAGAGCGGCGTCTCGGGCCCGGTGAGGTGCTCGGTATCGGGCAGGTCGTGGGCGTAATAGCCGACGAAAGCGGCGCCCAGCACCGCGAGCCAGAGGACGAAGACCGCGCTCCACTTGGCGATGCGCCAGCCAAGCCGCCGCCGCACGGGCGACTTCGCCCCCGCACGGGGCTTGGCGCCACCCGTCTTGCGCGCGGTGCCGCCCGATTTCGGTTTACTGGGCGCTTGTGGTGTCTTCGGCGCTGCCTTCGGCTTCTTGGGAGCCGCTTTGGCCTTGGCGCTGCTGGGTTTGGCTCTTGCCTGCGCGGGCTTCTTTGCCGGCTTGCGGGGCCGCTTGGGTGGCGGCGTGCGGCGGCGCGATGCCATCAGCCGGCACGCAGCGGGGAGTTAGACGTCGAGATTGACGACCTTGAGCGCGTTCTGCTGAATGAACTCGCGGCGCGGCTCCACCACCTCGCCCATGAGGGTGGAGAAAATCTCCTCCGCCTCCTGCGCCTGCTTGATCTCCACCAGCCGCAAGGTCCGCACCTCCGGGTCGAGTGTGGTCTCCCAGAGCTGTTCGGGGTTCATCTCGCCGAGGCCCTTGTAGCGCTGGATGGTGAGGCCCTTGCGTCCGGCTGCGTAGACCGCCTCCAGCAGCGCGCTCGGCGAGTTGACCTCGGTCTCGATCTCCTTGCGCCGCAGCTGGACGGGGTGGTTGTAGGTTTCCTGCAGCAACTTCGCCGAGTCGTCGAGGCGCCTCGCTTCGGGCGTGGTGATCAAAACCTGGTCGATCATGTGGCTCTCGGTGACGTCGCGCAGCGTGCGGGAGAAGCGGAAGGCAGGGCCGTCGCGCGTATCCAGCACAACACCATGCCAGCCCCGTTCGATCTCGGGTGCGAGTTCGTCCAGCCGCCTGGCGATATATTCCGCTGTTGGCCCCGAATTTCCCGGATCGTTCAAGATGTCAGGCGTGAGCGCGCCGACGATCGCCGCCTGCTCGACGATATGCTGCGCAACGCGGCGCGTCAGCGCCTTGACCAGTGCCGCAGTATCTCGCGCCGTGTCGACGATGGTGCGCAAGTCGTTGCCCGAGCGCTCCTCGCCATTGTGGAAGCGCAGCACCGCGTTCTCGAGCCCGGCGGCGATGAGGTGGTCCTCGAGCTCCCGGTCGTCCTTCAGGTAGAGCTCGCTCGACCCCCGCTTCACCCTGTAGAGCGGCGGCTGGGCGATGTAGAGGTGCCCCGCGCGGATCAGTGCCTCCATGTTGCGGTAGAAGAACGTGAGCAGCAGCGTGCGGATGTGCGAGCCGTCCACGTCGGCGTCGGTCATGATGACGATGCGGTGATAGCGGAGCTTCGTCAGGTCGAAGTCCTCGGAGCCGATGCCGGTGCCGAGCGCGGTGATGATGGTGCCGATCTCGGCCGAGCTCAGCATCTTGTCGAGCCTGGCGCGCTCGACATTGAGGATCTTGCCGCGCAGCGGCAGCACCGCCTGATAGCGGCGGTTGCGCGCCTGCTTGGCCGAGCCGCCTGCAGAATCACCCTCGACCAGGAAGAGCTCGCAGCGGCTGGGGTCGCGCTCCTGGCAATCCGCGAGCTTGCCCGGAAGGCTCGTGACCTCGAGCGCGCTCTTGCGCCGGGTCAGGTCGCGGGCCTTGCGCGCGGCCTCCCGTGCCGATGCGGCCTCGACCGCCTTGGCGACGACCGAGCGGGCCTCGGTCGGGTGCTCCTCCAGCCACTGGCCGAGCCCCTCGCCGACGATCCCTTCCACCACCGGCTTGACCTCGGAGCTCACCAGCTTCTCCTTGGTCTGGGAGGAGAATTTGGGATCGGGCACCTTGACCGAGAGAATGCAGGTGAGCCCTTCCCGGGCGTCGTCGCCGGCGATCGAGACCTTCTCGCGCTTGGCGATACCGCTCCGGGCTGCGTAGCCGTTGACCGCACGGGTCAGCGCCGCGCGGAGCCCCGCAAGGTGGCTACCGCCATCGGACTGTCGGATGTTGTTGGTAAAGCAGAGGACCGTCTCGTGATAGCTGTCGTTCCACTGCAGCGCGGCCTCAATGATGATGTCGTCTCGGCGGTCCCGGATCATGATCGCGTTGCCGACCAACGACTGCTTGGCGCGGTCGAGGTAGCCGACGAATGCCTCGATGCCGCCCTCGTAGTGGAAGGTCGCGAGCCTGGGCTCGGCCGCGCGCTCGTCCCGCAGCGTGATGTGCAGGCCGGCGTTGAGAAAGGCAAGCTCGCGCAGGCGATGCTCCAGCTCGTCGAAATCGAACTCGGTCTGCGTGAAGATCTGGCTCGACGGCAGGAAGGTCACGCGCGTGCCCGAGCGCTCGGCGGTCTCGCCCGTGACGCGAAGCGGCGCCTCCGGCTCGCCGCCTGCGAAGCGCATGGCGAATTCCTTGCCGTCGCGGCGGATGCGGAGCTCCAGCCACTCCGAGAGCGCGTTCACCACCGAGACGCCGACGCCATGGAGCCCGCCCGAGACCTTGTAGGTACTCTGGTCGAACTTCCCGCCGGCATGCAGCTTGGTCATGATGACCTCGGCGGCGGAGACGCCCTCCTCCTCGTGGATGTCTGTGGGAATCCCTCGCCCGTCGTCGCTCACCGAAGCAGAGCCGTCGGCGCCGAGCACCACGTGGATGTGCTCGCAATAGCCGGCGAGCGCCTCATCCACGGCGTTGTCGACCGCCTCGTACACCATGCGGTGCAGGCCGGAGCCGTCGTCGGTATCGCCGATGTACATCCCCGGCCGCTTGCGCACGGCATCGAGGCCGCGCAGGACCGTGATGGACTCGGCGCCGTAATCCGCGGCTGCGGCGGGGCCACGCGGGGCGGGGTCGGCCATGCGCCCTACTCGCCTTCCACCATGCCGGGCCGCACCGTGAAGAACTGCGCGGACGCGCCGAGGGGGCGGAAGACGCCCGCATCCGTGCCCGTGAGCCAGGCCTGGGCGCCGACATCGAGGATGATATCGAAGAGCGTGTGCCGCCGGCTCTCATCGAGGTGGGCCGCGATCTCGTCGAGCAGCAGCACCGGCGCGCAGCGGCGCTGACGCTCCACAAGGCGGGCGTGGGCCGTCACCAGCGCGATCAGCATGGCCTTCTGCTCGCCGGTGGAGCATTGCTCCGCCGCCATGCCGCGGTCCCGGTCGGTGACGATCAGGTCGCTCCGCTGGGGCCCGTCGACCGTGCCGCCCTCGGCCTCCGCCCGGCGAGTTGCGGCGAGGTGCTCCCTGAACTGCTCCTCCACCGCGAGCGCAGGCGAGCCCGCGAGCCAGCGCTCGGCCAGCCCGTCCGCTGCGAGCGTAATCCTCGGGAAGGGCGCCGCGTTGGTGGGCAGGAACTGCTCGAGCCGCATGGCGAGATCGAGACGCGCCGCGCCGATGGCCACCGCGTTCTCCGCCATGCTGCGCTCGAGCGCGTCGAGCCACGCATCGTCGCTGGTGCCCGCGCGCAGAAGCCGGGCGCGGTGGCGGCGTGCGCGATCGTAGCGCTGCACCCGTGCCGCATGGCCGGTGTCGATCGCGAACACGAGCCGGTCGAGAAAGCGCCGCCGCTCCGCCGGCGGGCCCGAGAACAGCCGGTCCATCGAAGGGGTGAGCCAGACCATTCCGATATGCTCGGCCAAGGCGGCGGGCCCCGACGCGGTCGCGCCATCGATCCTGACGATGCGGCGCTCGGCCTCCCCCGCCTCGGCCGGCGCCCGCCAGCCGGAGCCCAGGGCGGTTTCGCCGCCATCGGTGCCGATCGTCCCGGCGACCGACCACGCCTCGGCGGGGCCTGCGTCGGGCCCGGCCATGTGCGCGACATCGGCAAGTCGGGCGCTCCTAAGCCCCCGACCGGGCGAGAGGTAGGAGACCGCTTCCAACAGGTTGGTCTTGCCGGCACCGTTCGGGCCGGTCAGCACCACCGGGCGCCGGTCCATGGCGAGGCGCACCGCCCGGTAGCTGCGGAAGTCGCTGAGCGCGAGCCGGGTCAGCGCGTAGCGCGCGGCTGCCGGAGCCGGCGCCGCCCGCCCGGTCGCGGCTTGTGTCGTTGGAGAAGTCACTTAGACGCGGAGCGGCATGATGACGTGGAGCGCGCCGGAATCGCCGGTGTCCCGCACCAGCGAGGGCGAGCCGGCATCGCCGAAGAAGAAGCGGATCGAGTCACTCTCGATCTGCCCCGAGACATCCAGCACGTAGCGCGCGTTGAGGCCGATATCGAGCGGCTCGGCGCCATACTCGGCATCGAGCTCCTCGGTCGCGGTCCCCGTATCGGGGCTGTTGGCCGTGAGCGTCACCGCGCCCGAGCGGATGGAGAGCTTGATCGCATGCGAGCGGTCGGTGGAGATCGAGGAGACCCGGTCCACGGCCTCCGCGAAGCTGCCGTTCGCCACCGTCATTACGTTCTGGTTGCCGCGCGGGATCACCCGCTCGTAGTCCGGAAACGAGCCGTCGATCAGCTTCGAGGTGAGCTGGGCGGCGCCGACCTCGAAGCGGATCCTGGTCTCGGACAGCGCGACCGAGACCGGCTCGTCGCCGTCGTCGATCAGCTTGCGCACCTCGGCCACGGTCTTGCGCGGGACGATCACGGCCGGCACATCCGCCGCTCCCTCGGGCAGCGGCGCGTCGGCGCAGGAGAGCCGGTGGCCGTCGGTGGCGACGGCGCGCAGCCGCGCGATGCCCTCCTGGTCCTCCGCCTTATGCAGGTGGATGCCGTTGAGATAGTAGCGGGTTTCCTCGGTCGAGATGGCGAACCGGGTCTTGTCGATGAGCCGCCGCAGATGATCACGCGGCAGCTCGAATGAGTGCGGCAGATCGTCGTCGGCCATCACCGGGAACTCGGCAATCGGCAGGCAGGAGAGACGGAAGCGCGAGCGCCCCGAAGCCACGTCGAGCTGCCCGCCGTCGCTCCCGTCGAGATTCATCGAGACCTGCGCGCCGTCCGGCAGCTTGCGCACGATGTCGTAGAGGGTGAGCGCGGTCGTGGTGACGGCGCCTTCCTGCTCCACAGCCGCATCGGCCTCGTCGACCACCGCGAGGTCCATGTCGGTCGCGGTAAGCCGCAGGCGGTCACTCCCCTGCGCATCGATGCGAACATTGGCGAGAATGGGGATCGTATTGCGCCGTTCGACGACGCTCTGCACGTGCGCCAAGGAGCTCAGAAGCGTGGAGCGTTCGATCGTGAGTTTCATGCTCGCAGAAGGCCCTGAATCGTCGCCGAATCAGGGCGTATTATAGCCGAGAAGTGGCGGAAACCGCAGAACTATCGGCGCCAGACGCCTCGCTCGGCCGCCCGCGGTAGTCGGTTGTCAGTCGCTCGGGTCTTCGAGGCTGCGCCGGAGCTGCTCTACGTCTTCTTCGAGGGCGGGGTCCTTGGGCTTGAGCTCCTCGATGCGGCGGATCGCGTACATGACCGTGGTGTGGTCGCGCTTGCCGAACTTGCGGCCGATCTCCGGCAGCGAGCGCGACGTGAGCTGCTTGGCGAGGTACATCGCCACGTGGCGCGGCCGGACCACCGCCTGCGCGCGTCGGCTGGAGGACAATTCCGCCGCCTTGATGTTGTAGTGCTGGGCGACCCGGCGCTGGATCTCCTCGATGGTAATGCGGCGCTCCTTCGTGACGAGCACGTCGTGCAGCACCGACTGGGTCATCTGCAGCGTAATTGCGCCGCCGAGCAGCGCGGCGTGGGCGGCAATGCGGTGGAGCGCCATCTCCAGCTCGCGCCCGTTGGAGGTGATCTGCCGCGCCAGAAACTCCATCACCTCGGTCGGCGCATCGGCGATCCCCAGCGGCCCCGCCTTTTCGCGCAGGATTCCGAGCCGGAGCTCGTAGTTGGCCGGCAGGATGTCGACCACAAGACCGCCGGCAAGGCGGGATCTCAGCCGCTCTTCCATGCCGTCCAGGCGGGAGGGCGCGCGATCGGCGGAGACCACCACCTGGCAGCGATGGTCGAGCAACGCGTTGAGGGTGTGGAGAAACTCCTCCTGCGTGCTTTCCTTGTCGCAGATGAACTGAATGTCGTCGATCAACAACACGTCGGCGGAGCGCAGCCGCTCCTTGAACGCCACCGTGTCCTTTCGCCGGATCGCCTGGACGAAGCGGTACATGAACCGTTCGGCGGAGAGGTAGAGGACGCGCCGCCCCGGCTCGCGGCCGCGGATGCACCACGCGATCGCGTGCAGGAGGTGGGTCTTGCCGAGGCCGACGCCGCCGTAGAGGTAGAGCGGGTTGAACGGGAGATGATCGACGCCCGCCACCTGCTGCGCCGCGGCGTGGGCAAGCTCGTTGGTCTCGCCCACCACGAACTCGCGGAAGGTGAAGCGCCCGTTGAGCGGCGAGCCGAGATCCGCCAGCGCCCCGTCCTTCCCTCGCGCTCGAGCACCGTCGTGCGGGAGCGCGGGTGCCGGTGCGCCCGCCGCGTGCGGCACGCCATCGCCGGCTGACGGCTGCCCAGCATGGATCACGATGTCGGCGCTCTGGATGCCAGGCCGCTCTTCGGCCCAAAGCACCCCGACGCGATGCGCGTAGTGCGACGCGATCCAGTCGCGGAGAAATCGGGTGCCGACGCCGAGGGTCACCCGATCACCGTCGACTTCGACCAGGGTGAGCGGCGCCAGCCAGCTCGCGAAGGTGGCCTCGCCCAATTCGGCCCGAAGACGCGCCCGAATTTGCTGCCAGGTGTCCTGCGCATCTCGGGCCGGCGGCGGAGGGCTGTCCGTCACCGCTGTCTCGCCCTCTGCGCTCGGTGTGATCCGATGCAACACGGCCCTTTGCGGCGGAGAGCAATCCCAGAGCCGGCATCGCAATTGCGCATACCGCTCTGCGATGAGCCGTTTATTCTTGTTTGTTTCTTACTTGACCCCATGTTTGTTCTATTATCGTGTCGCGATTTCCGGTGCGGCGGTGGGTCTCTCTCCCCTGACAAGCTTCGCTTGTCTCGCCGTTGTTAACGCCGTTGATGTTTGCTTTGCATACCGCCGGCGCCTCCTCCGGGCGGTATGTGACAGCTAGGCTAAAGCTCGAAAACGCGCCTTGCAACGGGTCCGAAAGCGGAACCGGCGAAAAATCTGGCCATCACACTTCTGCCCCAATCTTGGCTATGGGAGTGAGGGCAGTGCGCCAATCGGTTGGCGGCATAACCGGAATTCGGGAGGCATGTTCGGTGACGCCATTCGCTCGGGCCGCTGGACAGCCGCTTGGCCTAGCCAGGAGCCAGAGTGAGATCAGGTCGTCTCGGCATCAGTAGATGCTCCCGGACTTGGGGGCGGTTTGTTGGTCTCTTCCTGTGAGGGTTCGCCATGCTGCGACGGATGCGCTGGCGGCGGCGGCGAGCAGGCGGGAGTCGGCTGCGACCGAGGTCCAGGCGTAGCCCCACTCGATGGCGCGGCGCGCATACTCGGGCGTGCCGCAGTGGATGCCGGCCTGGATGCCGTTCTCCTGGCAGACGTCGGCGATGCGGCGGATGATGGCGATCATCTCCGCCTCCTCCCGGTCGAGCGCAGGCGGGAGCCGCCCCTCCTGGGTGCCGAGCGTGAGGTCGGCGGGGCCGACGTAGACGCCGTCGAGGCCGGGGGTGGCGCAGATCGCCTCGAGGTTGCGCACGCCGTCGGCGGTCTCGATCATCGCCATCGCCAGCACCTCGGCGTTGGCGTCCACGCCGTAGCCCGGCATGGCGACGGCGGCCCGTGTCGGGCCGAAGCTGCGCTGGCCGAGCGGCGGGTAGCGCATGTAGGAGACCAGGGCTTCGGCGTCCTCTCGGGTGTTGACCATGGGGCAGATGATGCCCATGGCGCCGGCATCCAGCGCCTTCATGATCACCCCGGGCTCGAGCCAGGGGACGCGGGCCATGGGCACGACGCCTGAGGCGCGCACCGCCTGCAGCATGGGCAGCAGCGCGGCGTAGTCGAGCGCGCCGTGCTGCACGTCGACCGTGATCGCGTCGTAGCCTTGGTCCGCCATGATCTCGGCGGTGAACGGATTGCCGATGGAGCACCAGCCGTTGAGCACCGGCTGCCCTGCGGCCCAGATCTCTTTCAGCGCGTTCCGTTGCATGTCGCCTCCCTCGGCGTGCGGGCCGGGCCGGCGCGGCATCGGCGGGCCCGCCCCCCTCCCTCGCTGCGCCCGCCTTCCTACCATCAGCTGCGCCGGAAGGCGATCAACCGCTTGGCGTCTCCCCCGCGGCGGCCTTCGTTGCAAGGTGCGCCCTGTGTCACTATGAGATCGTCAGTCATCGGGGATCACGCTTGCGCGGGGGAGGGGACGACGATGCCACGCGATACCGTACGCCTGACGATGGCGCAGGCCCTGGTCCGCTATCTTTGCAGCCAGCACACCGTGATCGAGGAGGAGCGGGTTCCGCTGTTTGCCGGCGTGTTCGCGATCTTCGGCCACGGCAACGTGACCTGCCTCTCGGAGGCGCTGGAGCCGGTCCAGGACCTGTTGCCGACCTGGCGCGGGCAGAACGAGCAGTCCATGGCGCTGGCGGCCATGGGCTATGCCAAGGCGAAGCGCCGGCGCCAGATCATGATCGCGACGTCCTCGATCGGGCCGGGCGCGCTCAACATGATGACGGCGGCGGGTGCGGCCCATGCCAACCGGCTGCCGATCCTGATCCTCGCGGGCGACACGTTCACGAACCGGCTGCCCGATCCGGTGCTGCAGCAGGTGGAGCACTTCGGCGACCCCACGGTCACGGTGAACGACGCCTTCAAGGCGGTCTCGCGCTACTGGGACCGGATCGCGCACCCGGCGCAGCTGATGGCGTCGCTGCCGCAGGCGATCGCCACCATGCTCGACCCCGGCGACTGCGGCCCTGCGTTCATCGCGCTGCCTCAGGACACGCAGGAGATGGCCTTCGACTACCCGGAGGCGTTCTTCGAGGAGAGGGTGTGGACCGTCCCGCGCCCGCGCCCGGACCGTGACCGGGTGGCCGAGGCGGCGGCGCTGCTGCGGACGGCCGAGAAGCCGCTCATCATCTCGGGCGGCGGGGTGCGCTACGCCGGCGCGGAGGGGGCGGTTGCGGCGCTTGCCGCCGAGCGCGGGATCCCGGTGGTGGAGACCATTGCCGGCAAGGGGGCGTTCAGCCACGACGATCCGGTCCATTGCGGCCCGATCGGGGTGGTGGGCTCGACCTCGGCCAACACGCTTGCGGAAGAGGCCGACGTGATCCTCGCCATCGGCACCCGGCTGCAGGACTTTACGACCGGGTCGTGGACCGCGTTTGCGCGGGACGCGGCGTTCATCTCGATCAACGCCGCGCGCTGGGATGCGACCAAGCACCGGGCGCTCGCGGTGGTGGGCGATGCGCTGGAGACGGTGCGGGAGCTGGACGCAGCGCTCGGCGAGTGGAAGGCAGAGGGCGCCCACCTGGCGAGGGCCCAGGCGCTCTTCAGGGAGTGGGATGCGCTCTTGGACGAGCACCAGGCGCAGACCAACGCGCCCGTTCCCACCTACGCGCAAGTGGTGGGCGTGGTGAACAAGGCTGCGGGCGAGGGCGACCATCTGATCGCCGCCGCCGGCGGCATCCCGGGGGAGGTCGCGAAGGGCTGGAAGGTCAAGCAGCGCAACACCTTCGACCTCGAGTTCGGCTTCTCCTGCATGGGCTACGAGGTGGCTGGCGGCTGGGGCAATGCCATGGCGACCGGGTCCGCGCCCATCGTCATGGTGGGCGACGGCAGCTACCTGATGCTGAACGCCGAGCTCTATTCCACGGTGCTCACGGGCCACAAGATGATCGTGGTGATCTGCGACAACGCCGGCTACGCGGTGATCAACCGGCTGCAGGAGTTCAAGGGGACGCCCGGCTTCAACAACCTGTTCAAGGATTGCCGCCGGGCGACCACCGGCGACCCGCCTCTGGTGGACTTTGCGCAGCACGCGGCGTCCATGGGCGCCCACGCGCGCCACTGCGAGAGCCTCGCCGACCTGGAGGCCGGGCTTGAGTGGGCCAAGGGCACCGAGAAGACGACGGTGCTCTCGATCGCGACGGAGGCCTACACCTGGACGCCGGGTGATGCGGCCTGGGATGTCGGCGTGCCCGAGGTCTCGGCGCGCGAGACGGTGCGCGCCGCGCGCGTCCAGCAAGAGGACATCCGCGCGAAGCAGCGCGTGGGAGTGTGAGGGATGCTTGAAGCGAAGCTGGGCATCGCGCCCATCGCCTGGTGGAACGACGATCTGGTTGAGCTTTCCGACGACGTGAGCCTGGACGAGTGCCTGCGCCAGGCCTCGGTTGCGGGCTATTCGGGGATGGAGACGGGCCGGCGCTTTCCGATGAACATGGGTGAGCTCGGGCCGATCCTGGAGCGCCACGGGATCACGGTCTGCGGCGGCTGGCATTCGGGCCATCTTCTGGAGGGCGACATCGAGGCGGAGAAGGCGCGCATCCGGCCGATGATGGACCTCTTCATCGCGGCCGGGGCGCCCTGCATCGTCTATGGCGAGATCGCGGGCGCCATCCAGGGCGAGCGCAGTGCCCCGCTCGCGACCAAGCCCAGGATCGCTGACGACGAGCAGATGAAAGCTTACGGCCGCACCATGACCGCATTCGCGGAGTGGTGTGCCGACGAGGGCATGCCGATCGCCTACCACCACCACATGGGGGCGGCGATCGAGACCGAGGCGGAGCTCGACAGCCTGATGAGCCACAGCGGCGAGGCGCTGCGGCTGGCCTACGACACCGGCCACCTCGCGTTTGCCGGCGGCGACGGGCTGCGGGTGATCGAGCGCCACCGCGAACGGCTCGGCCACATCCACACCAAGGACGTGCGCCAGGGCGTGGTGGACGGCATCGACCGCAGCCGGGAGAGTTTCTTGGACGCGGTCATCAAGGGAGCGTTCACGGTGCCGGGGGACGGCGATCTCGACTTCGAGACCATCGTGGGCCGCCTCGCCGAGGTCGGCTACGAGGGCTGGTTCGTGGTCGAGGCCGAGCAGGACCCCGTGCCCAACCCCCCGCTGGAGATGGCCATAAAAGGACACGCCGAACTAACCCGCGTCATGGCAAAAGCCGGATACAAGGTGGTGCAATGAACCGTATCGATGGAAAGGTCGCCGTCGTCACCGGCGGCACTCAAGGGGTTGGCGCGGCCATCGCGCGGCTCTTCGCCAAGGCCGGGGCCGCTGGAATCGTCACCGTCGGCCGCGACACGGCGAAGGGGCAGAAGGTGGCGGACAGCATCACCGAAGAAAGTGGCGTGCCGGTGGTGGTTGTCGGCGCCGAGCTCGCCGTGCTGGAGGATGTCCGCCGAGTCATGGCCCAGGCGGACGCGCGCTTCGGCCGGGTCGACATCTTGGTCAATGCGGCCGGCATGTCCACGCGGGGCAACCTCCTGAACACCTCGCCTGAGCTCTTCGACACGATGTTCGCCGTGAACGTTCGCGCCCCTTTCTTCCTGATGCAGGACGCGGCCAAGATCATGATCCGCGAGGGCATCGAAGGCGTGATGGTCAATATCGGCTCGACCTCCGCGCGTGCCGGCCAACCCTTCCTCGCGCCCTATAGCGCGTCCAAGGGCGCGCTCGCCACGCTCACGCAGAACGCGGGCTTCGCGTTGATGCGCAACCGCATCCGCGTGAACCAGCTCAATATCGGCTGGACCAACTCGGACAACGAACGCCGGCTCCAGGCCGAGGAATCGGGCGATCCGGACTTCATCGACAAGGCCGCAGCCACGCTGCCGTTCGAACGGCTGCTGGAGCCCGCCGAGGTCGCGCGCGCCGTGCTCTGGGTGGCCTCAGGCGACAGCGGCATGATGACCGGCTCGGTCATCCAGTTCGACCAGTCGGTCTGGGGCGGTTACGACGGCCAGGCACCGGCACCGGCGGAAGCGCTGAGCGAATAGCGCCGCGACCGCCTAATTCCCCGCAGCGGCGAAGCGAACCAGGGCTTGCCGAAGGTGCTCCGCCATGGCCTGAGCGGCCAACGTCGGCAACCGCTCTGACGGCGCAATCAGGCAGAGCCGCAGGCGGGACAGGCGGTCGTCCTCAAGCGGCACCGCGACCAGCCGGCCGCTGGCCAGCTCTTCAGTGAAGCCCAGGCGCGTGTAAAACGCGATCCCGACGCCGCGCAGCAAGAGCCGCTTCAGAACAGCCAGGGTGTTGGAGATCGCGACGGGCTTGTGCGCGTTCTTGAACGCCTCCATCCCCTCTCCGAAGAAGAGCTGCATGGAGCCCGAATGATCCTGGTACATCAGCGGATAGGCACCGCACTCGTCCAGCGAAACGCTCTTGCGGGCCGCCAGAGCATGATCCGGAGCCATGATGGCGCACATGGGGCAGGAAACGTCCTCGAGCACCGCGATCCCGCGACGCAAAGCGGGCGAGAAGGTGAGCCCGAGATCGGCGTTACCCTGGGCCACCGCGTGCATGGTCGCGACGGGATCGCACGCCGTGACCCGGATCTGCACCGCCGGGTGGACGGCGATGAATTCGGCCAGCGCTTCCGGCAGGAACTGCACGTTCAGGCTGTCCAGGGTGGTGATGGTCACGTCGCCGCTGACGATGCCGCGCAGCTGGTCGATCTCGCCACGCAGCCGGGTGAAGTCGTGCAATGTCGCCCGGGCGTGGCGTAGCACGAGCCGCCCGGCATCGGTCAGCCGCATTCCGTCGGGCCGCCGTTCGAACAGCGGCGTGCCGAAGTAGTCTTCGATCTTCAGAATCTGTCGATTGACGGCGGAAGGCGAGATGTGAAGGCGCTCCGAGGCGCGGCGGATCGAGCCGTCCTCGGCCACCGCCTCGAAGTAGCGCAGCACCGCCGCGTGCATCGGCGCCGAGCCTCAGTCTCCGCTCCACACAGGCGCGCGTTTCTCCCGAAAGGCCGCGACCCCTTCCTCCGCATCCCGGCTCTGCAGCGCTTCGACGAGGCTCGGCAGGCGGGCGTTGCGGGCTTCCCGGACCGTCAGATGCGCGGTGTCGGTGGCGGAGCGCTTGATGGCCTTCAGGCTGAGCGGTGCACACGCGACGATATCGTCGATCCACGACTGGACCGCGCCGTCGAGCTCGTCATCCGGCACGACCTGATTGATGAGGCCGCAAGTGAGTGCTTCCGCCGCGCTGATACGCCGGCCAGTCAACAACATGCCCATCGCCTGCGACCGCGGGATCAGGCGGGGCAGGGTGACCATGCCGTCGAGTGGCAGGCGACCGACGCGGGGCTCGGGAAGGCCGAAGGACGCACTCTCGGCGGCGACGATCAGGTCGCAGCCCAGCACCATCTCGAAGCCGCCGCCGAGGGCGAGGCCGTTGACCCGCGCAATCACGGGGACGGAGAGGCGCCCGCCGAGGGCGATGCCGCCGAAGCCGTGGTCGCCAGTGCCGGCCCAATAGGCGAGACCGCCAGGGCCTTCCTCCTTCATGTCCGCGCCCGCGCAAAATGCGCGTCCCGCGCCGGTGAGCACGACGCAGCGGATCGCCGGGTCCTCGTCGATCGCGTTCCAGAAGCCGTGGAGTGCGGCGTCGGCTGCGGAGTCGATGGCGTTCAGGCGCTCCGGGCGGTTGAGCGTGACCCTGGCGACGCCCTCGGCGACGTCGAAATCGATGCTCACGCCGCGTGCTCGCTGGCGCGTGCCGGGGTCAGCACCTCGTCGTTGTGCTCACCCAGCGTCGGCGGGGCGCGGCGAACGGCGAACGGCGCCGCCGACATCTCGATGGGGGAGGCCACGAGACGCACCGGCCCGCCGGGGGTAGGCTCCAGTTCGACGATCATGCGGTTGCAGGCGGTCTGCGGGTCCTTCAGGGCGTCCTCGAGCGTCGCCACCGGGGCGCACAGGATGTCCACGCCGTCGAGCCGTGCCAGCCAGTGTGCGGTGGTGTTTCCAGCAAAGCCCTCCCGGAAGATCGCCTGCAGCTCCGCCCGGTGAAGCGTCTGCTGCTCCAGGGTGGCGTAGCGGGGATCGGCGGAGAGATCGTCGATCCCCAGCGCCGCGCAAATGTCGCGCAGGGGGTTCTCCTTGAACGCGCCCACCATGACGATGGCGCCGTCCGTGGTCTCGAACACGCCGGAGAGCGGCATGGCGGCCCAGTTGAGCTCGCGCCCCCGCATCATCCACATCGCCGCTTCCTGCATCTGCATCGCCAGCATGGAGTTGTAGAGCGAGACCGAAACCTGCTGCCCCTCGCCGGTCTTCTCCCGCTGCAGCAGCGCGAGCAGGATCCCCTGCACCAGGTGCATGCCGGCGCTGTAGTCCGCGAGCGCGGTGGGGTAGATCGAGAGCGGCAGCTCGGGATCGGCGCGGCGGTGCATCGCGCCGCTCATGGCCTGGGCCAGCACGTCCTGCCCCCCCTTGCGCACGTAGGGGCCCTCCAGTCCGAAGCCGGTGCCGACGGCGCAGATGATGCGCGGGTTGAGGCGGCGCAGGTCGTCGTAGCCGAAGCCCATGCGCTCCATCACGCCTGGGCGAAAGTTGCTGACAACCACGTCGGCGCTCTCCACCAGGCGCAACGCGGCCTGACGGTCCTCTTCCGACTTCAGGTCGAGCGCGACGCTCCGCTTGTTGCGGTTGAGGCTGGCGAAGACCGGATTGTTGCCGCCGTCCGGGTCCTCGCCCACGCTCCAGCGCGAAATATCGCCGATGCCGATGCGCTCGATCTTGATGACGTCGGCGCCGTAGTCGCCCAGCATTTGGGTGCAGCACGGCCCCATCATCACCTGGGTGAAGTCGAGAACCCGCACGCCGTCGAGGGGGAGCGGACGGCCGCCGGCAGTGCCTGGTTCGGGCGACATCAGGCGGCCTCCGTCACGAGCGCGTTCGCGGCCGGCCGGTCGCCGGGGTCCGCCCCCTGGGCGCGCATCTGCCTCTGGATGCCGCGCACGTCGACATCGCGCACCAGGATGTCCGCGTCGAGCGCCTGGGCGGCGGCGATACCGACGGCCTCGCCCATGGCCATGCAGGGCGGGATTTCGCGGCTGATTTTTTGGGCCTGCGATGTCGCCGAGTAGTGACGGCCCGCAACCAGCAGCTGCTCCACGCCCTGCGGCAGCAGCGAGCGGTAGGGCGTATAGTAGTCCCGGCCCCGGCACACGCTGTCGTGGAAGTGCACGCGCTCCTTCACGTCCCGCTTGGTCACCACGTACTCGCCTTCGAGCAGGCGGGTCTGTCGCACGCCGGTCTGGGGCGCGAAGTCCACGAAATAGGCCTGCTCGAAGCCCGGCACGTGCTCACGGGCGAATTCCAGCACCGCCTGCATGCGGCGCCGGCCCTCGAACTCGGCCGCCGTCAGGTCGACCACCTTGAGGCCGTCGAAGCCCGACATGTGCGGGCAGTTGCACCAGACGATGCCCGGCAGCGGGGTCTTCAGCCACCAGTGCTGCCAGCAGCCCCCGATCATGCGCCGGACCTTGAGGTCGATCTCGGCGAAGCGCTCGGGCTCCTCGAACTGGAACCGCTCCGCTTCGTCCGTGTCCACCCCGCCCATGCGGGAGACCGTGGTGACGATGTAGCTGCCTTCGGCAAAGGGCGCTCCGGCGCTTGCAGCCACGTCGAGGTCGCCGGTGGCATCCACGACGACGCTCCCGCGAATGGCCTGCGCACCCTCCTTGGTCTCGACGATGACGCCGGCCGCGCGGCCGTCTTCCACGATCGTGGACTGGAACCAGCTGTGCAGCCTGAGCGCGACGCCGGCTTCGCGCACCATGTCGAGGGAGGCCTGCTTGAAGCCGTCCGGATCGAAGGAGGCCGAGAAGATGATGGGGTAGGGCTTCGTGTTGGCATAGAAGTCGAACACGCCCCACCGGGACCACTTGCGCCACATCGCCTCGGTCAAACGCACTGCGGGGTCGCGGTCGGCCTCGGGTGGATAGACGCAGAGCCCCTTCGCGCTCATGCGCTCGACGATCTCCATGGCGAGACCGCGCACGGAGATCTCCGTGTCGTTGCTCATGTCGTCCAGCACCAGGACCATGCCGCCCGAGGCGAGGCCGCCCAAGTAGGGGTAGCGCTCGACCAGGACCGCCGACGCGCCGTTTCGCGCGGCCGAGACCGCCGCCGATATGCCGGCAGGCCCGCCGCCCACCACCACCACGTCTGCGGTGGCGACGACCGGCACGCGGGTTTCCGGCCGGGTCAGGATTTCGGGCGATGACATGCGCTTGCCTCCAGCTGTCGCCGCATTCGGCTCAGAAGACCTCGCCGGGCTTCCATTTCAGGACGTGCCGTTCGACGAGGGACGTGGTCACGAAGAAGGCCACCGCGAGCCCTGCGCCCAGGATCACCGTGGCGTAGAGCAGCGGGGCGCGGAAGTTGTAGGTTGCCTCGATGATGAGGGAGCCCAGGCCGTAGTTGGAGCCGATCCACTCGCCGACGATGGCGCCGATAACGCAAGTCGTCGACGCGATCTTCAACGCCGCGAAGAGGAAAGGCAGCGAGCTCTGCAACCGGATCTTGAACAGGACTTCCCGGTCGTTGGCGGAGAGCACGCGCATCAGCTCCAGCATCTGCGGGCTCACCGCCTTCAGGCCGCGCACCATGTTGACCAGGGTCGGGAAGAAGCAGATCAGGGCCGCAATGACGATCTTCGGCTCATAGCCGTTGCCCAGCATCAGCACCAGGATCGGCGCGATCGCGATGATGGGGATCGTGTTGATGAAGACCGCGATGGGATAGAACGCGCGCTCCGCCACCCCGCTGTGCACGAACCAGACCGCGAGAAGCACCGCGATGGTGTTGCCCAGCGCGAAGCCGCATACCGCCTCCAGCAGGGTCGGCAGGAAATTGATCCAGAGGATGTCGCCCTGCTCGGCGAACACCTGCAGCACCAGCCAGGGGCTCGGCGCGATGTAGGTCGGTATCTCGAAGGCGGTGACGATGACGTGCCAGAGCGCCACCATGCCGACGCCGGCCCCGATGGCCGGGGCGTAGCGGAAACGCCGCCTCGCCCTCGCTCGCCCGGTGCGGGCGGCTCCGCCCGCCGCGGCCGGAGGCTTGGCGTCGACATCCGTCGTGGTCATTGGGGCAGCTCCAGGAGGGAGCGAAGGTGCGCGGTGACCTGCACGAACTCCAGCGTGTCGCGCATGCCGAGGACACGCGGCGAGGCGAAGGAGATGTCGACGTATTCGCGCACACGGCCGGGCTGGGCCGAGAGCACCAGGCACTTCTGGCCAAGGAACGCGGCTTCCGGCACCGAATGCGTCACGAACATGATCGTGGTGCCGGTTTCCTTCCAGATACGCAGCAGCTCCTCGTTCAGCTTGTCGCGGTTGATCTCGTCGAGCGCACCGAAGGGCTCGTCCATCAGCAGCACCCGGGGGCGGCAGACCAGCGCCCGGGCGATGGAGACGCGCTGGCGCATGCCGCCCGAGAGCTCGTGGGGGAGCGCATCCGCGCGCCCCTCGAGTCCCACCAGCGCCAGCAGCTCCTCGGGCTCCGCATGCTGCTCGACGCTGATGCCCCGCCGGCCCACCTCCAGCGGCAGGCGGACGTTGTCGATGACGCTGCGCCAGGGCAGCAGCGTTGCATCCTGAAAGACGAAGGCGAAATCCCGCGCCCTGCGCGCCTGCTCCGGCGTGCGGCCGAAGACGCTGATCGCACCGGCACTCATGGGTACCAGGTCGGCGATCGCCCGCAGCAGCGTGGACTTGCCGCAGCCAGACGGCCCCAGCATGGTGACGAAGCCGGCTTCGAGCACATCGAAGCCGACCTCGTCGAGCGCCGTTATGCTGCCGGCGTCTCCGTCGAAACGGACCACCAGCTCGCGCACCGAGATCGCGGGTGCGGCGGCAGTCTCAGCGCTTGCCGTCGCCGCAGCGATGGCTGGCGTCATCCAACCTGCTTTCTCACGTCCTCCGTGGCGGCCAGGATATCCAGTGTCATCACGTCGTCCACGGTCGGCGTGGGGCCCTGGAACTGGTCGAGCTCGGCGTAGGTGTCGATCTGCGCCTGCCAGTTCGCCGGGTTCATGGTCGCCCAGCCTTCCTTCGCCGTGACATCGTTGAACGCGAAGGTGAGCAATGGACCGGACGCTTCCATCTCGGCCTCGCGGTCCAGGTTCCGGTACTCGGCGACCAGGTGATCGACGCCGGCCTCCGGGTTCTTGCGCACCTCGCCCCAGCCGCGCGCAGACCCGGTGAGGAAGCGGGCCAGCACGTCGGCGTTCTCCGCCAGCACCTCGTCGGTGGCGTAGTAGACGTTGGCGTAAAGCTGAATGCCGGCATCCCACAGCATCATGTCGACTCGGCCGTCGCCGATGACCCTCAGCGCAGCGGTGTTGGAGAGCCAGCCGGTGACCGCGGCGGCCTGGCCGGTCATCAGCTGGTTCATGTCGCTGCCCATCTTGACCACCTCGACCTGGTCCTCGGCGATACCGTTCTTGGCCAGCAGGGCGCGGAGCAGGATCACAGCCGTCGGCTGGGTGGCGATGGTCTTGCCGATCATGTCCTCGGGCGTGCGGATCGGGTTGCTCGCAAGCGAGAAGTAGGTGAAGGGATGCTTCTGATTGCCGGCCGCGAACGCCTTGACCGGGATTCCGGCGGAGCGCGCCAGCATCAGCGACGGGCTGGAGGAGAGTTGACCGACCTCGGCCCGGCCGGCGGCGACCGAAGCGACACCGTCGACACCGGGCCCGCCCGGCGTGACCTCGAGCTCGATGCCGAGCTCGTCGTAGATGCCGGTGCGCTTGGCCACGACCTCGCCCATGATGCCGTTGCTGGCGAGCCAGCCCAGCTGCATGTTGACCTTCGCCGCATCGGCACCCAGGGCCTCGACGCTGATGAAGGACGAGACGGCGGCGACGCCGCCAAGCGCTGCCCCGCCCTTGAGGATCTGACGGCGGCTGAGACGATCGTAAGGGTGATTGTGCTGTGTCATGGTCTTGCCTCCCCGGTGGTTGTCAGGCCGGCGGCTCGTGCCGAAGCGTCGTCGACGGTGCCGTGCACCGGGCCGCCAGCTCTTGGGAGGCGCGGTAGAGCGATGCGAACCATCCCACGCGGCTCATCCCCTATTCCTCCCGTCGTCGCGATCAACGGTAGCCAGCCGGCCCGTTCGATGGAATTGCCAAATTCTGCCCGATGCGTTGCTCATTTTGCAACATATGGAGCAGGGGCGGCGAGGGGAGCCGAATGCGGCGCGGTCATCCTGGCGCCGGTCACGAACCTCGCATGCGTTCCCCTGACAGACCGGATGCCCCTGCATGGATTTAGAGGGACCTTACGACGGCGCCGAACGACGGCAGGAGGAGCGGTGTTGAGCGAGGCCGAAGCGGGCCGGGTGCATGTCGCGGCGTTCGAGGAAGTGCCGCAGATCGATATCGGGCCGCTCTTCCGGGACGACGAGCCGGGCCGCCACCTCGTGGGCGATGCCGTGCGCGACGCGTGTATCGACGTCGGCTTCTTCTACATCCGCAATCATGGCGTGCCGCAGGCGACCGTCGAAGAGACGTTCCGGCAGATGGCGCTGTTCTTCGCCCCGCCCGAAGACGCCAAGCGCGAGATTCACGCCAGCAAGTCCCGGTATTTTCGCGGTTATTCCGGGCTCTACGAGGAGCGGCACGATGCCACCACCGACTACTACGAGCCCCACGAGGTCATCGACTTCGGCCGCGAGAACGAGCCCGGCGACCCGCCGAAGTGCGCGAGCAGCCTGCTCTACGGCCACAACCTCAGGCCGTCGAACCCGCCTGCGCTGCGCCGGGCCGTCGAGGCCTATTACGCGGCCATGTTGGAGGTTTCGAACGCGCTGCTCCGCGCCTTCTCGCTCGCCCTCGATCTTCCCGAGGCCTTTTTTCGCGACAAGTTCGACCGCGCCGCGGGCGCGCTCAGGCTCTTGCACTACCCGCCGCAGCCCCCGGACGACCCGCCCAGGTACCCGCCGGTGCTGGCGGGCGCGCACGTAGAGTCCCGCCTCGTCGAGCTGCAGAACGCCCTGATGGAAGCCAAGCGCGCGACCTGATCGCGCCCGGCGGCTGGCGCGTCGATACGGCTGTTTCCCGGGATTTCAAATGATCGAGGCGCCATGCCCGCAGTTGCGGCAGGGCATGGGAGACGAGAAGGGCCCCTCTCGGGGAATCGGTGGGACGGTTCGGCACTGGCCGGGACTGTCCGCACCGCGCCACCGCCCCCGATAGACGGGCTGCCCCTCAACGGGCTGATGTGGCGAGGAGGCTCCGATGAATTAAAGCGATAGTCCGAAGAAAACCGAGCTCACCGGTCTCAAGATCAATCGACGGACCCTGTTGAAGGGCGGTGCGGCGGCGGCCGGCGTTGCGGCGGCGGAATCGCTCACCATTTTCTCGCGAACGGCGCGCGCTGCGGACACGCTGCGAGTGCTGTGCTGGCCGGGCTACGAAGAAAAGGACGTGATCCAGGAGTTCGAGGACACGCACGGCGTCAAGGTGGAGTTCAAGATATACATCGGCGGCGAGCAGATGCTCCAGTTTTTCAACCAGACGCCGCGCGGAACCTACGACAACGTCCTGGCAGACGCCGAATATATCCGCAAGCTTGCGGCCATCGATGCGGTCGAGCCCTACAACCCGGGCGAGGTGCCCGAGCTCGCCAACTATCACCCGCAATTCAACAACATGCACCAGGTGCAGGCCGGCGACGGGATGGTCTGGGGCACGCCAACGCGCTTCAGCTTCTACGCCATCTCGTACAACTCGGATCACATGAGTTTCGAGGAGAGCGGCGACTGGAACTCGCTCTTCCTGCCCAAGTTCGAAGGCAAGATCGGCATCTTCGACTGGTACCTGCCGAACATGGGCAACGCCAGCCTCGCGGTGCATCCCAACAAGGAGAACCCCTGCGACCTGGCCGACCGGGCCAGGCAGCGGTTGGCATGACCGCGGGCCGCCTCCACTGCTATCTTCGCGAGAACGGCTACCGGCTCGCGGGGCGGGTCTATCTCTTTCTCGGCTTCATCTTTCTTCTGCTGCCGATCGCCTTCCTGATCCTCTTCTCGTTCCAGAAGAACGTCTATTCGTCGCTCCCGCTCCAGGGCTGGTCGCTCAAGTGGTACGACAAGCTGATCGACGACGGAGTCCTCTTCGACGCGCTTCTGAACAGCCTCCGGGTCTCGCCGATCGCAGCGACGTGCGCCTCGGTCATCGGCTTCCTCGCGGCCTATGCCCTCAACCGCTTCGTCTTTCCCGGCCGTCTGCTGACGGCGACTATCCTGATCCTGCCGATCCTGATACCGCCGCTGATCCTCGGCGTCTCGCTGCTGGGCCTGCTCTCCCGCCTCGGTCTTCACGGCCAGCTCTACAGCATCATCCTCGCGCACACACTGCTGCTGACGGCGCCCGCCATGGCGATCATCCAGCTTCGCCTCGCGCAGATGCCCTCCACGCTGGAGGAGGCCGCCTGGGACCTCGGCGCGAACGAGCTTCAAACCATCTGGCGCGTGGTGCTGCCCTGGGCGCTGCCCGGCATCGTCGGAGGCTGGCTGCTCGCCTTCACCTTCTCGTTCGACGAGTTCATCATCGCCTGGTTCGTGTCGGGCTTCGATCAGACGCTGCCGGTCGCGGTCTACAACGTCATGATCGCCTCGCACGATCCCTCGCTCAACGCCATCGGAACGATCGTCTTCGGTCTGCTGCTGCTCACCCTGCTGGGGGCCGAGCTGCTGAGCGCGCTCTCGGTATCTGATGGCGCGGTGATCGGTTTGTTTGATGGGCATCGTTCGCGGCTGGTGGGGTGACCGGGGGTGTCGGACGGCCGTCGGCGGGTCAAGCCGCTACGCGGCTCCTCCGCTTCGCTCCGGCCCTTCGGGTGACCCCCCGCCGTCCATCCGACGGAGTGCATCCATGGCCGTAAGCAAGCTTCCGGCCACGGGCCGATCGCTCGACGCAGTGCGGCAACGGGGGCTGGCGAGGGGTGTTACCCGTTACCGTTACCCTGCCTCCCTAGGGGTTCGAGGCGGTAACGGTTTTCGGTAACGCGTCGTTGCGGCCCGCGTGGTTGACGGCGGCCGGCGGCGCCGCGTTTTCGGCGGCGAGGCGGTAACCGCCCTGGGGTGCGCGTTCGACGCGCCCGGCGCGGACGAGCTTGCTCAGCGCTTCGGCGACGGTTGCGGGCCGGGTTGCCGCGCGCTCGCGGATCTGGCGCTGCGAGAGCGGTGCATCGGCGTCGGCGAGGGCTTGGAGGATGCGCCGTTCGGGTGTTTCCGGCTCCGGCGCGGCCTCGGCCGGCACCGGCCGCCGCAAGCGCAGGGCGGGTCCCTCGCCGTCATCGGCGAGTTCGATCTCGATGTCGGCGAGGCCTGGAGCGGCGCGATGCTCGACGGTCATGACGATCTGCTTGTCGCGGCGGCGCAGATAGAGGTTGCTGTCGCCCCAGGCATGGAGCTCGGACGACCCCCTGAGCGCCTGGCCCGGCCGGCTGGCACCGCTCTTGCGGGCATGGTGGACGAGCAGGACGGCGGTCTCGAAGCGGCGCTGGAGGTCGCGCAGGAAGCCGAGTATGGGAGCGACCTCGGCGACGGTGTTTTCATCGACGCCGTGCAGGCGGACCAGGGGGTCGAGGACCACGAGGCGTGGCGCGATGCGCTGCACGGTCTCGCGCAGACGCTGCCGGTCGTTGGCATGGTCGAGGCGCAGGATGGGAGCGTCGATGACGGCGATGTCGAGCGTCTCGAAGCTGGCGCCGGCTGCCCGGGCGATGCCCTCAAGCCGGGCGCGCACGATGTGGCCGGCGTCCTCGGCCGCGAACAGCAGGACCGGTCCGGGCTGTTTGGCGGCGAAGCGGCGCAGACAGGGAACGCCGGCGGCGACGGCCACGGCGAGGTCCAGAGCCAGGAAGGATTTGCCGCACTTGGGTTCGCCGCCGACGATGCCGACGGCTTGGCGTCCCCAGAGGCCGTCGACCAGCCACTGCTGCCGGCTCGGGCGGTCCTCAAGGTCGGCCGGGCTTCGGGTCGGGAAGCCCTTCACCGGCGCGCTCTCCTGGTCTTGGTGGGCTCCCCCCAGGTCTCCAGGAAGAGCTTTTCGTCGAGCACTTCACGATCCTGATCGGCGCCGGCGGCGAGCAGCGCATCGGCCATGACGGTGAGCGTCCTGGGGTTGCCGCCGGCATGGGCGACGAGGGTGTCCTTGAGGCCGGCGGTCATCAGGGCGGGGTTGCCGGCCTCCTCCAGCAGGTGGTCGAGGAGGCGCAGTAGATCCTCGTCTTCGGGACGCGTCATGAGGAGGCGCTGGCGGATGCGGGAGTCGATGGGATGCAGCTCCGGCGTGCGCAGTTTTGCGAGCAGCCGGTTGTCACCGGCCAGCACCACGCCAAGGATGGTGCGCGAGTCGAAGTCGGTCGAGGAGAGCAGGCGCATCTCGGTCAGCACCGCGTTGGGCAGCTCCTGTGCCTCGTCGACCAGCAGGAGTGGGCGCATGCGCGTGTCGTCGAGGTGGTCGAGCCAGCGCTGCCGCAGTCCCTTGATCCCATTCCAGCGATTGTTGTGGGCCATGGTGATGGCGAAGCGGTCGGAGATCTCGTGGTAGAAGTCGGCGACGCTGGAGGACGGATGGGTGAGGACCGCGACGCTCAACCTGTCGATGCGCTCAAGGCGCTCGGCGAGCAACCGCAGCGCCACGCTCTTGCCGATGCCGGGCGGGCCGCCGATCAGGGCGAAGCCGCCCTGGCGCACCAGATGCCGTTCGACCCTGCGGCAGAAGTTCTCGACGGCGGGTGTGGTCATCAGGCCATCGACCGGGAGGTCGGTGGAGAAGGGGTTCCACTTGAGGCCGTACAGCGTGAGCATTTCGCGGTTCATGAGGGGTCTCCCCGATCGTCGTCTTCGCCCGGCCCGGGGCTTTCGGCGTGAGGCAGCCAGGCCGGCGGCAGGCCCGTCGCGGCCTGGTCGTCGAGGATGCGCCTGAGCAGCGGCGCGGCTTCGCCCCCGCCGGCGCTGCCGCCGCCATCGTTGTCGCCGGGCCCGGCCGGGCGGCGCATACCGCCGGCATTGCCGCGCCGGTCGAGCGGGTAGAGGGTGCACAGCCGCTCGCCGCTTCGGCCGTCGACCAGATCAACGCTGGCCAGGTCCCAGCGCGCATAGCGGATCCACAGCGTGCTCAGGTGGCGCCACGGCGCGGGAACCTGATAGCGGATGCCCTCGAGCGACACGGTTCCGTCCGAGCGCCGCAGCGTGCGCTTCACGGTGATGCGGAACGCCGCCCTGAGCTCGTCGCGGCCGAGGCAGGGCCTCGACGCATCGTCGCTGTCGAGCAGGCGCTTGAGCGGCGTGGTGCCGAGCTCGCGGTGCACCCGGCGGTGGTAGTCCTGCTCGACCCAGGCGACGGTCGCGTCGTTGAGCGTCTTCAGGGTGAGCGGCTCGACGCCTTCGAGCATGGCCATCAGGCGGCCCTCGACCGAGGCCCACAGGACCTCCATCTTGCCATTCTGATGAGGCGCCCCCGCGAGGGTCCTGGAGTGGATGATGCCGAGCCGGTGCAGCCCCTCCTCGACCTCCCCCGCCATCATCGGCGAGCCGTTGTCGCTCATGAGCGCGCGCGGCAGGCCGCGCTTCATGAAGGCCTGGCAGAGCCCGTGGACGAAGACCTCGGCGGTCTCCTCCAGGTACCACTGCAGGTGGCAACCCACCCGCGAGTGGTCGTCGAGGAAGCCGAGCATGATCGGCGTGCGCCAGGCGCCGGACGCGGTCAGCACCCGGCACCGGGCATGATGGAAGTCGGTGTGCCAGAGCGCATGGCTGCGCGAGACCTCGAAGCTCAGCACCTCGCGCGGCTCGACCGGCGCCCGCTCGGGTTCCCGGTCGAAGCGCCGCCGGCGGCGCTGGCGCACCAACCCGCGATTGCGCATTGCCCGGGTCAGCGTCGCGTAGGAGGGCATCGGGCCGAGCGCCGGATCGACCTCGACCAGCGCCCGCAGGTTGTCGTAATGCAGCTGCCCCGACCACGACGGATGCGCCCGGTACTGGCCGCGCAGCGCCTCGATCAGCGCCGGCGACATCGCCCGCTCGCGGCCGGCATCGGTGCGCGGCCGGCGGCGCAGCGCCTTGACCGGATCCCGGTCCGCCGCCCGTGCCTGGTAGTACCAGCGTTCGATCGTCGACACCGAGAAGCGCACCGGCCCCTTGCCGGACGGGTGATCCCAGTCGCGTTGCGACAGCCGCTCCAGCTCCGCCCGCAACTGCCCCGTGGGCGGCGGCGAGGCCAGCAACGGCCCGACGACCGCGAAGCGCAGCCGCGCCCACCGGTCGCGGTCGCCCCCTCCGTTGTTGCTGTCCATGGCGGCATCTCTCCCTGGCCGTGTCGGGGAGATGCCCATGTAGAGCGCCCTATCCGTTCATGACAGAAACGTTTTCTGCGGGCGCCGCCGGCCCGGCGCCGAGCGCGCAAAAGCCGGTCCACGGCATCAGCCAGACCAGGCTGCGCAACAGCCGCGAGCGGAAGCCGCGGCCCCGCATGGTGCGCAGCAGCCAGCGCAGCGGCACGTCGGCGGGGGGCGCCGCCAGCGCGCCCCGCTTCGCCCCCCACTCCCGGGTCAGCGGGAAGACTTCCAGCCACCAGCGCCGCCAGCGCTTCAGCGTCGAGGCCGGAACCCCGCACCGCCGCGCGATCGTCTGCAACCGCACGCCGCCGGCCACAGCCAGCGCGCTCACCACCAGGAACAGCGCCCCGACGTAGAAGCGGCGCCCGAAGAAACGCACCGACGGCGGCTTCACGCGGCGCCGGCATGACGAACAGCACAAGCTGAAGCGCCGCGCGTCGTCCCGAAGATCCACCGCCAGACCGTAGGGCTTGCGCGGGTAGGTCGCGCTGTGAAGCGTGCCGCCGCAGCGCGGACAGCCGGCCGCTCGGCAGGCCTCCGCCTCCGCCGCATCGACGCGCTTGAGAAAAGCCCAGACCCGGGCATTCGAATGGATGGAGTGCCGGAACAGCTTGTGCGACATTGGGGCCGTCTCAGGTTGATATCACCGTCACCGAGACAAGCCCTCCGGCGGCCTTCATGCAAGATCGCCGGGGGGCAACCACCCCAAATCCTCGATTAATTCGAGCGGATCAGCCCTGATTCCCCGCTGAAATTCTGCGCCCTCTCAGCTGCTGATCATTCCGCTATTCATGAGACGCCGCACGGCGCGATAGCGCGCTGCGGCTCACCCAAGGAGAGCGCCATGGACAAGACGGACTACATGAAACGGGCGATCGATCTCGCGCGGACGAAGATGCTCGAAGGCCGCGGCCACTGGCCTTACGGCTGCGTCATCGTGAAGGAGGGCGAGATCGTGGGCGAGGGATGCAACGACATGGGCTTCTCGCTCGACCCCACGGGCCATGGCGAGATCGTGGCGATTCGCGATGCTTGCAGGCGTCTCGGCACGATGGACCTCACGGGCTGCGAGCTCTACACCAGCTGCGAGCCTTGCTCGCTCTGCACCAGCGCGATCTGGCTGACCAACATCGCCAAGGTGTACTACGGCGCCTCGCTGGAAGACTGCCGCAGCCATGGCTCGGACTTCGACCCGCTGCGCCGCGACGTCGGCAAGCGCATTCACGAGCGGAGCATACCGGCGGAGCGCGTGCTCGGTGCTGAGGGGAGCGCTCTGCTCGCGGAGTGGGCCGCTCTCATCGAGAAAACTCCCGCCATGCAGGAGGAGCGCAGCCGCCACGCCCCCATCGGCGAGCGCTAGTCGGGATTGGGCGCGCCCCTAGCGTAGGAGGCCAACGGTGAGCCTCGATGCCCTGCGGAATCTGACCGACATCGGTCTCTTCGTCTCGGACTTGGAGCGCGCCATCGCCTTTTACGGCGAGACGCTCGGTTTCGAACTCAAGCGCCGTGACGCCGGCTTTGCCGAGTTCCACACCAACGGCGTGGGCCTCGCGCTCTGGGAGGTCTCCGACGTGAGCCAGGCGCTCAAGCTCGCGGCGACGCCTCGCGAGGGCCTCTCCGCCATGGTTGCGGTCCGTGTGGAGACGGCGGAAACCGTGGACGCGCTGCACGACGCGTTGGTGGCCAAGGGGGTGCGCATCGTTCAGCCGCCGACCACGCATTCGTGGAACGCGCGCACAGCCTACTTCAGCGATCCGGACGGCAATCTCTGGGAAATCTACGCCTGGGTCGACGCCCCGCGCACGATCTGAGCGGTGGTGAGCGATGCGGGCTAAGGCGAGCGGCGGCCGGGCTCGCCGTAGCCTGCACCGCCGCCGGTGCTCATCACCACGCGGTCGCCCTTCATCAGCCGAAAGCTCGTCTTCGAGCCGAGCTCGATCTTCTCGTTGCCGCGCAGCACGCTGACGAACGCCGCGCCGCCGTCCTCGCCGCCGAACAGCCCCTCGGGCGGGATCGTGAAGCGATCGGAGTAGGACTGGTACTCGACATCGTCGGCCAGCACCTCGTAGACGCGCCTGACCCCGAGCCCGCCCCGGTGCTTTCCGCCGCCGCCTGAGCCCGCGACCAGCGCGTACTCGGACACGCGGAAGAACCCGTGCTCCATGTCGATGGCTTCGACGGGGATGTTCGAGCAGTTGGAAAGCGGGCTGTCCACCGCGTCGCTGCCGTCGCACAGCGCGCTCGCGCCGTAGCCGCCGCCGAAGATTTCGAGATAGATGCCGTAGCCCTCTTCGTCCAGGTGCGAGAGGCAGGTGACGTGCGTGGTGTCGAAGCCAGCCGCCATCACTTGCTCGGGCACCGCGTCCGCCAGCGCCTTCATCACCGCGTTGTAGGCGCGGTAGGCCGAGAGCATGCGCGCCCGCACCGGCGCCGGCGGGCGGGGGTTGAGCAGCGAGCCATAGGGCGCGGTGATGCTGATGGGCCGCTTGGCGCCCTCGTTGAACGGGATGTCGGGGCTCGTCAGCACCGACTTGATGCAAGAGAGCCCCGCCGCGATGGTCGATGCGAAGGGGCAATTCACGTTGGTCCGCACCTGGTCGCAGGTGCCTTCGTAGTCGACCGAGACGGTATCGCCCGCGATCTCCACCCACGCGCGCACCACGAGCGGCTCGTCGTTCACGCCGTCGCTGTCGAGCTGGTCCTCGCCCCGGTAGACGCCGTCGGGCGCCGCGGCGATGGCGGCGCGCATGCGTTGCTCGGCGTAGTCGAGCAGCCCCGCCATGGCCTCGGTGACCATGTCTGCGCCGAACTTCTCGCAGAGCTCGGTCACGCGCCGCGCGCCCACCGCGTTGGCCGCGAACTGCGCGTTGCAATCCCCGATGGTCTTCTCGGGCACGCGCACGTTCGCGCGCACCAGGCGCTCGAAGGGGCCGCCGTTCCAGTCGCGGTTCACGTTGTAGCGGCTCGGTGGGAAGATCAGCCCCTCCTGATGCACGTCGCCCGCCGCCATGTTGAGGCCCGGCGCGCCGCCGCCGAGATCGAGGTGGTGGGCGACGGTGGCGCTGAAGCCCACCAGCCGGTCGCCGACGAAGATGGGCGTGAAGATGAAGATGTCGGGCACGTGCTGCCCGCCGTGGTAGGGGTCGTTGTTGATGTAGAAATCGCCGGGCTCGAGCGTCTCGGGCGGGTAGAGCTCGGCGCAGGGGCGGAAGGTGGTGCCGATGGGGCCGAGCTGCATCGGGATCAGCTCCGCCTGACTCACCACGTTGCCGTGCACGTCGAGCAGCGCGGCGGAGCAGTCGTTGGCCTCGCGCACGATCGGCGAATAGGCCGAGCGCACGAGCTTGATCCCCATCTCTTTCGCGGCGGCGATCAGCGCCTGGGAGATGATCGCCTGGTCGACCTGATCGAGCGACATGGGCTTCCCCTCACCGTGCCGAGGTCAGCGCGTCAGGATGACATTATGGTGCGTGTCCATTTCCGCGCGCCATCCCGGCGGCACGTAGGCGGTGGACGTGTCGTCCGCGATCAGCAGCGGCCCATCGCCTCGGCCTGTGTCGTCGAGGGCGCTACGGTTGACCCTGCGGGCGCTTACGCGCTCCCCGCCGTCGAAGAGCGTAATTTCGGCTTCGAGCGGGGCGTCATCAGCACCGAGCAGCGCGGGGACGGCAGGCGGCGGCGACGCGATGCCGAGCCGGAAGGAGACGATCTCGGGCCGGTTGGTGCGCGAATCGTCGAACTCGAAGATGCGGTGGTGCGCCTGGTTGAACCGCTCGCGCAGCAGCGCGGCGTCGAGGTGCGCGATCTCATCCCCACTAAGCGAAATCGGGACCTCGAAGGCCTGCCCCACGTAGCGCATCTCCAGCGTGTGGCTGTAGCGGAGCCCGCTTGTGAGCCCGAGCGCCGCGAAGGCGGCCTCGGCGTCGGTGCGCATGGCTGCGAACTGTGCGCGCACGCGCTCCGCAGCCCCCGCTTCGTCGAGGGCAAAGCGCTCCGTGCGGCTCTCGTAACGCACGAAGTCGGAGGCGACGAGGCCGAAGGCCGAGAGAACCCCGGCCGCAGGCGGAATGACGATGGTCGCTATGCCGAGCACGTCGGCGACCCGCGCCGCGTGCAGCGGCCCCGCGCCGCCGAAGGGTACCAGGACATAGTCGCGCGGATCGCGACCCCGCTCGGTCGAGACGAGCTGGATGGCGCGAACGATGTTGTGCTCGGCCACGCGCACTGCGTCGTCTGCGATCTGCTCGACGCTGCGGCCGAGCTGCCCGGCGAGCGCCGCGAAGGCGCCTTGCGCGAGCTCGTGGTCGACGTCCATGCGCCCGCCGAGGAAGGTGTCGGGGAGCACGGTACCGCGGACGAGGTGCGCATCGGTGATCGTGGGCTCGGAGCCGCCGCGCCGGTAGCAGGCGGGGCCGGGCTCGGCACCTGCCGAGCGTGGGCCCACCCGCAGCATGCCGCCATCGTCGCGCCAGACGATCGAACCGCCGCCCGCGCCCACCGTCACGATGTCGAGCACCGGAATGCGGATGGGCAGCCCGTCGATCTCGGCGTCGCTGGTCAGCACCGGTGTCCCGTCCCGCACCAGGCACACGTCGGTGCTCGTGCCGCCCATGTCGAAGGTGATGAGGTCGCGATAGCCTGAGCGCCCGGCCTGACGGATCGCGCCCATCACGCCCGCCGCCGGCCCCGAGTAAAGCGAGGTGATCGCGTTGCCGGCCATGCCGCTTGCGGGTAGTCGACCCCCGTTCGATTGCATCAGGCTGAAGCGGCCCGCAAATCCGCGCTCGCCCAGTGCGCGCTCGAACTCCCCGAGATAGCTATCGATGACCGGTTGCACGTAGGCTGCGAGCGCCGTGGTCGAGGCGCGCTCGTACTCGCGGAACTCGCGGGTCACGTCGCTGGAGCAGGTGATCCCGAGGTCGGGAAAGCGCTCGGCGACCATCGCCGCCACGCGGCGCTCATGGGCGGGGTTGGCGTAGCTGTTCAGGAAGCAGATCGCGACGGACTCGTAGCCGCCGCCCTGCAACGCCTGGGCGATGCGCTGCCGCGCTGCCGCTTCGTCGAGGGCGATCACCACCTCGCCCTTTGGGCCGATGCGCTCCGGGATCTCGAAGGTGTCGCAGCGCGGCACCACGGGCTCGGGCTTGCGGTAGTGGATGTCGTAGATGGAGCGCCGGCTCTGCCGCTGCAGCGCGAGCAGGTCGCGGAATCCCTCGGTGGCGAAGAACGCGACCCTTGCGCCCTTGCGCTCCAGCACCGCGTTGGTGGCGACGGTCGAGCCGTGCACGAGGTCCCCGGCGGCGGACAGCGCGAGGCCCGACTCGTCGAGCGCGGCGATGGCCCCGCGATGGGGCTCCAGCGGCGTGCTGGGCACCTTGGTGATGCGCACGCCGTGCTTCTCGAAGGCGACGAGATCGGTGAACGTGCCGCCGACCTCCACCCCCACGCGAACCGCGTCGCTCATGCGTGCCCGTGAGCGCTCTCGCCCGTGTCGGTCGGGGGCGGTGTCATGGCGGCTCTCCCGGTTGGCGGTGGCGGTCGCTACAAGAGCACGCCATGCCCCGCAAGGAAACGTGGCGCCGCCGAGAACTGCGGGTCAGCTCGCGAGCAGCTCCGCGACGCAGCCGTTGAGGAACTGCATGAAGTCGCTGCCCTCGCGGCTCGGCGACGCCACGCAATGGCCCCAGGCCGAATCGAAGGGACGCAGATCGGCGTTCGGCATGTGCCGGGCCTCGATGGCGTTGTCTTCGGGCGGGAAGTAGAGGTCCGTCGTGCAGGGAACCAGGATCGCCCGCGCCCGGATGGCGCCGAGTGCCCGTTTGAAGTCGCCCTCGTAGCGCGCGTTGGTGCTGATGTCGCCCAGTTGCCAAGTCTGGAGCTTGGCCAGCAGGTCGTTGGCGTCCCACGCGAGGTGATCGTTCTCCCAATCGGCCAGCAGCGCCTCCCAGGTCTCGAAGCCAAGCTCGCGATAGAGCCGCTCGCGATAGAAGGTCTGCGAGTACGCCCATCCGGCGTAGACCCGCGCGAACGCCTTGAGGCCCGCCTCGGGCGGTGCGGTGTAGTCGCCGCCCGCGAACGCGGCATCGGCCAAGAGCGCCGCCTTCACCCCTTCGAGGAAAACCTGGTTGTGCGGGGAGGTGCGTGCCGAGGCGCAAAACGGAAGGATTGAGTCCACCATGTCGGGATACTGCGCGCCCCACTGGTAGGACTGGCAGCCCGCCATGGACCACCCCATCACCAATGCGATTCGCCTGATGCCCAATACCTCGGTCAGCAGCCGGTGCTGGCAGGCGACGTTGTCGTGGAGGGTAACGACCGGGAAGCGCGGGCCGTCGCAGGGCGCAGGCGTGTTGCTCGGCGACGACGAGAGGCCGTTGCCGAACATGTCGATCGAGACGATGAAATAGCGCTCCGGGTCGAGCGCCGGCAGCGCCCTGACGTAGCCCTCGTTGCGGACGTGCGTGCCCGTGTAGAACGTGGGCATGACGATTGCGTTGTCGCCACTTGCGTTCAGCGAGCCCCAGGTCTCGTAGGCGAGCATCGCACCCGGCAGCGTCACGCCGGATTGCAGCGTTACGTCGCCAAGCTCGAACCGCCGGTCGTCGGGTGCCACGTCGCGGCGTCCTCGCCCGCGCTCTAGTAGAGCCGCAGGTACTCCTGCACCTCCCAGTCCGTGACCGTCTGGTGGTAGCGCTCCCACTCGTCGACCTTGTAGCGCAACCAGGAGGTCATCATCTGGGGGCCGAGCACCTCCGCAGCCAGCGGGTCGTCGCGCAGGATCTCCGTCGCTTCGAGCAGATGACGCGGCAGGCGCTGTCCGCCACTGGCCAGGATCTCTTCGTGGGTAAGGTCGTAGAGGTCCTTGTTGAGCGGCGGCCCGGGGTCGATCTCTTCTAGCACCCCTTCGACGCATGCCGCAGTGGTCATGCCGAGTGCGAGGTACGGGTTCATGCACAGGTCGGACGCCCGGTTCTCGATGCAGAAGCGGTTCTGCGGCATGCGCAGCATGGCGGAGCGGTTGTTGTTGCCGTAGGTCATGTGAGTGGGCGCCCAGGTCACGGTGCCGCCCTCGAAACCGCCGACCCGGGCCACCAGCCCGTTGTAGGAGTTGACGGTGTTGTCTCGCGGTTTAGCCCGATAGGAACTCGGGTTTTTTTCCCACATTGGGCTGCCGGTGAATTCCCCGGGATTGTGGCCGAGCGTGGGATGGGTGGACCTGGCGGCTTTGCGTCGCCGGGGCGGTTTCGTAGTCTCGGACTGACGAGGAACAACAAGGAAGAGGCCCGCACGGGCTGATCCCCGCCGGGCCATGGCCGGTTTGCAGCTTCGTTACGAGACGGGGCTTACCGGCGAGGAATACGTTAAGACCGAGGCGTGGCGCGAGGCAAGGCTTGAGCGCTGCCCGAATCACCCGCACGGCGGATGTTCCGTGGGCAGCCACGGCACCTACGGGCGGAAGACCCCGCCCGGTGCGAAGGTTCCCCGCTGGTATTGCCGTGAGAGCCATACGACGATCAGCATGCTGGCCGACTGCCTGTCGTCGCGGCTGCCGGGCACGCTCGACGATCTGGAAGCGGTTGTTGTGGCGGCGGAGAAAGCCGGCAGCCTGGAGGAGGCAGCGAACGAGGTGCGCTGCCCCGAGGACGAAGACGCGATCGAGCTTCCCGGCGCGATGCGCTGGGTGCGCCACCGGCTTCGCCTGGTCCACAACGTTCTTGTCCGTGTCATCGGCCTGATCCCCGACCGGCTGGCGGGCTGCGCGGCCACCATGGTGGCGGTTCGCGAGCGTCTCAACAGCGACAGCGCCTTGATGGCGCTGCGTGGCCTGGTGTCTGAGCAACTGCAGATGCTGCCCGCCCCATTGGGCTTCCAACCCCACGGAATCGGCACGATGAGTCGCAAGGCGGGCTTCCAACACTCGATGGGGCCTGATCCCCCTCCGGCGGCGGCGTAGCGTCATGGTCCCGGGGCCGAAGAGCCCCAGCAACGAGGACCATGACATGAAGGAATCCGACGACGACCTTCGCCAGGCGATCGCGCTGTTCCGATACGGCGTCATCGCCGATCTGGTGCATCTGCCGATGGGCGCCAAGGGCGTCGGCGACAAGCTTCGCGAGAAGGCGAGCCAGACCTATGCCATCCCCGGAACCGACCGGACCCGTGTCGCCGCCGACACCATGCGGGACTGGATCAGGCATTATCGCGATGGCGGCTTCGAGGCGCTCTACCCCAGACCACGTAGCGACCGCGGGAAGCCCCGGCGGCTGCCGGCCGAGGTCGCCGAGCGCCTGGTCACGCTGAAGGTCGACAACCCGACCTGGCCGGTGCGCGCGATCATCCGCGCGGCCGTCGAGGAGGGCATCGATCACCCGCTCGCTCCATCCACCGTGCACCGGCTGCTGAGCCGCGAGGGGCTGTTCGACGGCAAGCCGCCGGACGGCGCCGACCGCCGCCGCTTCGCCTTCCGGGACGCCGGCGAGCTGTGGATGAGCGACGTCATGCACGGGCCGAAGGTCCGGCACGGCCGGAGCCGACGCAAGACCTACCTGATCGCCTTCATCGACGACGCCACCCGGGTCGTGCCCTTCGCCGCCTTCGCCATGGCCGAGAGCGTCCAGGCCTTCCTGCCCGTGTTCAAGAACGCGCTGATCCGCCGCGGCCTGCCGCAGCGCCTCTATGTCGACAACGGCGCCGCCTACCGCTCCCGCCAGCTCGCCCTGATCTGCGCGAAGCTGGGCATCGTGCTGGTGCATGCCAGGCCGTATCAACCAGCGGGAAAGGGCAAGATCGAACGGTGGTTCAGAACGCTTCGCGCCGGCTGGCTCGCCCATCTCGATGCGCCGGTCCTGGACAGCCTCCAGACGCTCAACCGCAGCCTGTGGGCGTGGATCGAGGGCGAGTATCACAACAGTCCGCATCGCGGCCTTGAGGGGCGCACCCCGCTCGAGCAATGGGCACTCGCCTCGGCCGCGGTCCGCTACCCCGACGCCACGCTGGACCTCGACGATATCTTCCTCTTCGAGGCCAAGCGGCTGGTCCACAAGGACCGCACCGTCAGCCTGAACGGCCGCGTCTACGAGGTCGACGCCCTGCTGGTCGGCCACAGGGTGGTGCTGCGCTACGACCCGGATGCGCCGCCGTCGCGGCCGCTCGGCGTGGTGCACGACGGCAAGCCTGTCGGCCAGGCAACCCGCCTCGACGCCTACGCCAACACCGCGGTGAAGCGCGGCCACTACTCCAAGAAGATCGAACCCGACGACCCGGCCCCAGAGCCGCCGCCCTCGCCGCTCAAGATGCGCAAGTTCAAGGAGGACGACTGATGTACCAGCGCCACTTCGCCTTCACCCGCATGCCCTTCGAGACCGTGGCGGAGACCGACGAGCTGTTCGAATCCAGCGCGCGCCGCGAGGCCGAGGCCCGGCTCGGCCACCTCATCGAGCTCAAGGGCATCGGCATGCTCACCGGTGAGGTCGGTGCCGGCAAGACAACCGTGTGCCGGCATCTTACCGCCCAGCTCCACCCCGGCCTGTTCCGAGTCCACTACGTCTCGCTGACCACCGGCAACGTGCTCGACATGTACAAGTCCATCGCCTGGGAGATCGGCATCACCGTCGAGCGCTCGCGATCCTCGGCCCACCACGCGATCAGGACCGAGATCTCGCGCCTCGCGACCGAGGCCAGGCAGTTCCCGGTGCTGGTCGTCGACGAGGCCCATCATCTGCGCAACGACGTGCTGGAGGACCTCCGCCTGCTGACCAACTTCGCGATGGACTCCGAGAACCGCATGTGCCTGATCCTGGTCGGGCTGACCGAGCTCAGGCGGCGGCTGTCGATGGCGGTGCACGAATCGCTCTCCCAGCGCGTCGTCGTCCGCCACCACCTCACCGGCCTCGACCGCGACGAGGTCGAGGCCTATCTGACCCACCGCCTGCGCCTCGCCGGATGCGAGCTGCCGCTGTTCGAGGACGCCGCCGTCGAGGCCCTGTTCCAGGGAACCCGCGGCCTGCCGCGCCAGGTCAACCGCCTCGCCCACTACGCGCTGTCGGCCGCCGCCCTGGAGAAGGCGAAGACGGTCAACGCCGGCCACCTCCAGAATGCCATCGAGGAGCTCAAGCCGTGACCGGCACCGGGGACGCGGCGGCGAACGGCTTCCCGACGCGGGCGCCGGTGGAGCTGGAGGACCGGCCGCGCCAGCAGCAGTGGCTCATCGACGGGCTGTGGGGGCGCCAGGCGGTCGGCATCGTCGGCGGCGAGCCCAAGTGCGGCAAGTCCTTCCTGGCGCTCGACCTCGCCGTCGCGGTCGCCGCCGGCGTCCCCTGCCTGCGCCGCTTCGCCGCCGACGAGCCAGGACCCGTCCTGCTGTTCGCCGCCGAGGACGCCGGCCACATCGTGCGTGCCCGGCTCCAGGGTATCGCGAGCGCCGCAGGCGCCCGGTTCGAGAGCCTCGACATCGCAGTCATCGACGTGCCCGCGCTGCGCCTCGATCATCGCGCCGACCGCCGGCGGCTGGTCGAGACGGTGCAACGCATCCGGCCCCGCCTCGTCGTCCTCGACCCCCTGGTCCGGCTGCACGGCGTCGACGAGAACACCGTCGCCGAGGTCGCCCCCATCCTCGGCTTCCTACGCGACATCCAGCGCCGCTTCGGAGCCGCCGTCCTGCTCGTCCACCACGCCCGCAAGAGCGGCGCCACAAGGCCCGGCCAGGCCCTGCGCGGAAGCTCGGAACTGCACGCGTGGGGCGATTCGAATCTCTACCTGCGCCGACGCGACAGGCAGATCGTCATGACCGTCGAGCACCGCGCCGCCCCCGGCCTCAATGACATCGAGATCGAACTCGCCGATGACGGCAAGGGGCCCGCGCTGCGCCTCCGCCAAGTGGATACTGCCGAGGCCGCGCCCGAGCCCGAAACCGCCGAACGGCGCATCCTCAAGGCGCTCGCCGAAGCCGGGACGCCGCTGTCGCAGCGCCAGATCCGCGAACGCGCCGCGACCCGGCACAAGACCGTCGGCGTCGTCCTCAAAAAGCTCGTCCGCGAAGGACGCGTCCGGCACGACGCCGAGGGGCACTACGGCCTCGCCGCGGGCCAGGCCGAAAAGGCCTCCCCGGCCGCCAACGGCAGCCACCCCGACAACGCCCGGTTCCCGGTTCCCGGTTCCGCCCATCCCTAGGGGTTCGAGGGGGAACCGCTCACGGGAACCACCCTCGCAAACCGCTCGTCAGGCTCCGGCCACGACAAGGCGTCGAGCGATCGGCCCATGGCCGAAAGCTCCGCTTACGGCCATGGATGCACTCAGTCGGGCGGACGGCGGCGGGTCACCCGAAGGGCCGTAGCGCAGCGAAGGAGCCGCGTAGCGGCTTGACGCGCCGACGGCCGGCCGACACCCCCCCACCCCCTCTCTTCCTTCCGACAATGACCAAACAGCGTGGGAAATCCGCCTCGCCGCCGCGCGAAATAATCCGGCAAATCTGCGGTCAGCTAATCTGGGAAACAACAACGGTGGTGGCGGTAAGCGCGGTAAGCGCGCCGCCGTGGTGCAGCAGCCCGCCGATCGCGTGGTACGCGGCATCCGACCAGCCCGACTCGTCGTTTCCGAAGACATTGACCCCCGGATCGTCGACCCGCTGCATCGAGTAGTTGATGTGCGCGCCCGAGCGCCAGTCGCCGGTGGTGGGCTTGGGCATGTAGGTGGCGAAGAGCCCCTGTTGCTTGGCGACCTCCTTCAGCAGCACGCGCAGGAACACCAGACGATCGGCCATGCCCACCAAGTGCGTGTAGCCGAAGTCGAGCTCGATCTGCGAGTAGGCGCCCTCGCAGACCACATCCTTCAGCCCCCAGCCGAGGTCTTCGAGGATGTCGATGACCGCGCTGACGAACCCCAGGGAATCGATCGTGTACTCGATGTCATAACCGAATGCCTGGCGTCTCGGCCGCAGGCCTTCGCCGGGGAGCGGATCGTCGTCGAAGGCCTTGACCGGCTGGCCGTCCTTCCAGCGCATCACGATGAACTCGGGCTCGATGCCGGCGAAACCCATGAATCCCTTCGCCGCGGTATCGGCGATCACCCGCTTGAGAATCTGCCGGGGGCACATGTTGTAAGGGGCGTCCTCCCACCAGAGATCCGCGAACATCCAGGCACAGGTGCGATCCCAGGGGCAGATGACCAGGGAATCGATGTCCGGCACCGGGATCTGGTCGGGATCGGCCGCGCCGAGCTCGGGCACGAAGGAGACCGAGTGCACGGCGAACTGCGGCCCCTTGCCCATGCACAGGTTCTCGAATTCGACGATCGGCACCGGCTTGGTCTTGGGCAAGCCGTGCATGTCGATCCAGCAGGAGAAGACGTAGCGGACTCCCGCTTCGACGAGCTTCGCGTGCTCCTCGCGGACGCGTTCGACGTCGGGCAGCGCCTCGGCCAAGCTTCCTGGAATCGCAGTCATTGGGTGTTTGCCTCCCTGCGTGCCAACTGGTGGGGATAACGAATCCGACGCAACAATTTGCATGAACTAAAGAATCAGAAATTTCATTGACCGCTGTTACAGATTCCGCACATCATACATTGCTCGTTGAGGATATGGCAACGTTTGCCACGCTCACCGCAGGAACAATTTTTAGTCGCGCTGCGGGCTGGGGATGAGTGAGATCACGCACGCTGCGGCTGTTTCGGGGGAACCCCGAATCTGCCTGATGGACGTCACGGTGGTCGCTCGAAGCCGCCGGGCGGCGTTTTCGGCCTGGACGGGCCGAGCGGTTTCGCCGCGCCGCCCTGCGGCACGTGCATGCGTGGCAGTGGGGGGCGCGGTATCAGCCGATGGGCGCGATCATGACCGCGTCGAGGGCCTCCTGGGCACGGGCGGCGTAGTGCCGGTTGGCCTCCGGTACGTAGCGGAAGCGGCCGTCGCAGCGCACGATGGCGATGGCCGCGTTGCTCAAGCAGGCCAGATTCCTGGGCAGGTGGCGCACGTACGCCCGGCAGCGATCTTCGTCGTAGGTGAAGTCGCGCACATAGTGGAGCCTGTTCTCGATGTGCCAGTGGTTGCGCACCAGTTCGAGCAACTCCTCGGGTCCGGCGCGCTCTGGGCCAAGCGAGGTAACGCTGTAGGTCACCTCGATGCTGCGCTTGCCGGTCTTGATGATCTCGCGCTCTCGTTCGATGCACATCGCCTGGCGCCGCCCGTGGAGGTTGGCATAGCCGTCCCACTCGGCAGCGGAGAGGTCGACCGCGGCGCAGCGCCGGCGCTCGATGCGGCCATGGCCCTTGTCGACGGTTTCGTGCGAGGGCGCATCGCTGAAGTCGATCGCCTTGAGGTCTTCGAGGATGGTCTCCTGATTGTCCTTGACGGCACTGATCACGTAGTCGGCACGGCGCCCAAGGAGGCACCGCGCGGTCTCGTGCTGGGCGTGCATGGCATCCATGGTGACGATCCGGCCCGTGAGGTCGAGGCCGCCGGAGAGTTCGCGCACGGCCGGGATTTCGTTGCTCTTGGCGTCGACCTCGACCTGGCCGAGGACGACGCCGGTGTCATGCTCCACCGCTGCGACCATCATCCTGCGCCCGTCCTCGGTCTGCTTGGATGCGCCGCGCAGGTCCTTGCCGTCCATGGCGACGGGCGCTTGCGCGCTGTTCTGCTGGCCGGTCCACTGGCCGATCGCGTTGTCCAGGGTTTCCGGCGGCAGCGCGGCAAGGACGTTGTGGAAGGTGGTGATCGCGGGCGGGGTATAGCACTGCTTGGACGGGCTCCAGAAGGCACCGACCGCCTTGAGCTGCTCCTGGGAGAGCAGGGCGGCGAACTGGGCGAATGCGTTCACCCCCCGGTAGCCGGCAAGGCGGGCGGCGACGGCAAGCGTCAGAATGGTGTTGAGCGCATAGCGCTTTCCCCGGGCATGGCGGTACTCGGGCACCTCGCCGAGGCACTCGAACAGGCTGCGCAGCCGGGGCGCGGCCATCGGCTCGGTGTGCTGCTCGGTGGCCCAGTTTGGCGGCATCTCGGTCTGGCTCAGCGCCTCGGGGGCGCCGTCTGTCAGGTCGAACACGAAGACCTCCTTGGGCTGGCCGTGGTGACGCCAGCGCGCCGCCCCTCCGGGCTCGCGGGCAAAGCCGCGGGTCAGTCCCAGCGAGCGCCAGTTGGCTGCGAGGTAGCAGGTGCCGGCGAAGCGCGAGACGTCCACGAACGTCTCCGCCAGAAGAGCCGGATATCCATGCGCCGCCTGCATGTCCGCAGACAGCCGTCGCAGGCTCAGCCCCAGCACACGGGAGGCCAGGTTGGGCACCCGCTCAGGCGTCAGGATGACGAAGCGCGAGTTGTTGGCGATCAGATGCAGGCGTCGGAACTGCTGCTCCGCCGACCACCCGATCCAGCGATCCCGCGCGCCCAGCTTGAACGCGCCGGGCTGCCAGCCGATCAGCGCGAGCCAGGTCTCGCCGTGTACAGCGACATGACGCAGGCCCTTGCCGATGACGCCGTGGAACGCCAGGTAGTGGTGCTCCTCCACCAACCGGTCCCAGCGCCGGTGCTCCTGCGCGCCCCAGGTCGGACGCACCGTGACCGCGCGCAGATCAATGGACGAATCCGGGATCGGCAGCGTCGCCATGAGCGGCACACTGCCACATCGAGAAAGGAATGGCCAGCGCCGACTTCAGCTCACCCTGCGCGACGGGCAGACAATAAATTCGCCCTGACGCTCACCGCCCGGCGGCGCCAGGAGCAGAGCACATGTCCCGACCCACGCTGCAGGCGCTTCAGGCGGCGAACGCCGAAGGCAATGTATCACCGCTCGCGTCTCCTCACGACGATCTCAACCGGCAGATCATCCGCCTGCTCCAGGACGACGGACGCGCGGCCTATGACGAGATCGGGCCGAAGCTCGGCGTATCGGGCGGCACGATCCGCAATCGCGTCACCCGCATGCGGGAGGCGGGCATGCTCCGCATCGTCGCGGTGGTCGACCCGGTGGTTGCCGACTACGAGTCCGACGCGATGCTCGGTATCAAGGCCGCGGCGGGAGTCGCACCCACTGCGGTCGCACAGCGGCTCGATCCTCACCACGCCGTCGTCTACGTCATGTGGGTCAGCGGCCGCTTCGACCTGCTGGTCGAGGTCGTGTGCGACGAGGAAACCGAACTCGCGAGCTTCCTGAACGATCACATCCATGGTCAGCCCGATATCGCGCACGTCGAGGTCATGACCCGGCTCGGCATGTTCAAGAACCAGTTCCTGCTCAAGCGAAACGTGCCCTAGCCCGGCACTCCGACGGAGGTCGTCATGAGCCTATCGCTGCAATCGATCCTGGGAGACGAGGCGTTGGCTGCGTTCGAGGCTCAAGGGGCGGTGGCACGCGGATTGCCGGCGGCAGCATACACGAGCGAGGCAATCTTCGCGCTCGAAAACGAGCGGATCTTCACCGAATCCTGGGTGTTCACCGGCCTGGCGCACGAGCTGGCCCGGCCCGGCGACGTGGTGCCCGCTACCGTGGCCGGCAAGCCGGTGCTGCTGGTGCGGGACGACGATCGGGAAGTGAGGGCCTTCCACAATGTGTGCCGGCACCGCTGCCTCAAGCTCGTCGAAACGCCCGGCAACGTGGGGCCCACCATTCAATGTCCCTATCACTCCTGGACCTACAAGCTCGATGGCGCCCTGCACATCGCGCCCTACTTCGGCGGGCACGACCCGCGCGCGGTGCCGGCCGGCTTCGACAAGGCGCAGCATGGGCTGGTGCCGGTGCGGGTGGCGACCTGGCACGACTGGATCTTCGTCAACTTGAGCGGCGATGCACCGGCGCTCGAGGACGTCGTTGCCCCGCTTCAAAGCCAATTCGGCGGGCTCGACCTCAACCGGATGCAGCACGTCGTCACCGTCGACCTGGGCGAGATCGCCGCGAACTGGAAGCTCCTGATGGAGAACTTCATCGAGCCCTATCACGTGCCCTTCGTGCACGCGACGACCACCGAGCAGCCGCTGACCGACCACTACACCCTGAACGAACCGGGCTGCCTGGGCTGCGCCGTGGATGTCTCCAGCACGGCGAAGCGGGACGACACGCTCTCGGCGAATTCCCGCTATCTCACCATCTTCCCCAACTTCTCGTTGGGGATTTACTTCCCGGACCAGGTTGGCGTGCACCTGGACGTGCCGCTGGCGCCCGACCGCACCCTCCAGCGCCGCGCCGTCTACAGCCTCAAGCCCGAGCCGCCGTCGGCCGAAGGGGCCGAGCGGCTCGCGACGCTCTGGCGCGACGTGCACGTGGAGGACCAGGTCATTTGTGAGCGGCTCCAACAAGGGCGCGCTTCCGCCGTCGCAGACGATGGCGGCGTGCTCTCGCCTGTGTGGGAGGACTCCGTGCGGAGCTTCCAGGAGCTGGTGGTGAGGCTTCTGCGATGAACGCGAGGCCTTGATTCCGGCGAGAAATGCGGGCTAGCGGTCGGTATGCCGGATCGCATACTCTGCCGCGCCGCCATCAAGGGGGAATGACCATGCAGCTACTACACACCATGCTCCGCGTAGGCGACATGCAGCGCTCGATCGACTTCTACACCAAGATCGTCGGCATGGACCTGCTGCGCACCACCGAGCGTCCCGACCAGGGGTATTCGCTTGCCTTCGTCGCCTTCAAGGGCGGCAACGAGAACGGCGAGGCCGAGCTGGAGCTGACCTACAACCACGGCGTCTCGGACTACGACCTCGGCTCCGCGTACGGCCACATCGCGCTCGGCGTGGACAATGTCGCCGAGACCTGCGAGCGGATCCGGGAGGCAGGCGGCAACATCACGCGCGAGGCGGGGCCGGTCAAAGGCGGGACCACGGTGATCGCATTCGTGGAGGACCCGGACGGCTACAAGGTCGAGCTGATCGAGATGGGCACGCACGGGAGCTGAACCCGCGCGACGCGCGAGCCCATGCCGCTCGTGGAGGGCAGACTCGACGTTCAGCGCGACGCCGAGCGGGCCTTCGCCGTTCTCGAACGAGGCGGGATCGCCATTCTGCCCATGAGCGTCGGCTATTCCGCCATCGGCGGCTCGGCTGCGGCGCTGAAAACGATCTTCGAGACCAAACGGCGCGCACCCGCCAAGCTGAACGCGATGCTTGGCGACATGGCCCTGCACCGCGAGCTTCACGTGCTCGATCGGAAGGGATGGGACGTCGCCGGCACGTTGATCGAGGACCTCGATCTGCCGCTCGGCGCGATCGCGCCCGCGCGCATGGATCACCCCATCCTGCGCAAGATGGAGCCGGACGCGCTCGCCGCCTCCACCAGCGCCGGCACCCTGCTGATGCTGCTCAACGCGGGGCCGTTTCACGCGGCGATCACGCGGCTCAGCCGTGAGGCGCAGCATCCGCTCTTCGGCTCGTCCGCGAACCTCTCGCTCTCCGGCACCAAGTTCCGCGTCGAGGATATCGATCCCGAACTGATCGCGATCGCCGACATCGTCATCGACCACGGGCTTCGCCTCTATCACCTGTACCGGGCCTCATCGACCCTGCTCGATCTGGAGACCTTCGAGGTGGTGCGCTACGGCGCCTGCTTCGAGCTCATCGCCGACGCGCTGAAACGCCGCTTCGGCATCGAACTGCCGCCACCGCCGCCCGGCCACATCCGCGACTTGATCGGCGACCTCCCCTGACCCAGCATCGACGGTCCAATCCGGGGAGACGCCCATGAAGATCGCACGCATCGAGACCATCCCTCTCGCCATCCCGCACGACCACGGCGGGCCGCCGCCGGCGTGGGGCGGACAGGCGTGGCAGGGGCTTACGATTCTGCTGGTCCGGGTCGAGACCGAGGACGGCGCCTCCGGCTGGGGCGAAGGCTTCAGCTACAACTGCATGCCGGCGCTCCAGGCGGTCATCGACGCGACGGTGGCGCCCATCCTGATCGGGCGCGACGCGACGAACATTACGTCGCTCAACCGGGAGCTGCAGCAGGCGCTGCACCTCTTCGGCCGCTACGGCATCACCATGTTCGGCATCTCCGCCATCGACATCGCGCTCTGGGACCTCGCGGGCAAGAGGGCGGGGCTGCCGCTCGGGCAGCTCCTCGGCGGGCCGGCAACGCCGCCGCTGGTTCCGGGCTACGCGAGCCTACTCAAGTATCGGGACCGCGAACTTGTCACTGCGACCGTCCGTGCTGCCCTCGACGAAGGCTACCCCGCCATCAAGTTGCACGAGACGGGAGAGCCCGAGATCGCGGCGGCGCGCGAGGCCATGGGGCCCGACATGCCTCTTTGTACGGACACGAATTGCCCGTGGACGCCGGCGGTGGCGCTCGCAATGGCGGCCCGACTCAAGCCCTACGAGCTCCATTGGCTGGAGGAGCCCGTCTTCCCGCCGGAGGATTTTGCGGCGCTTGCCCGGCTTCAGCAGGAATCGGGCATCGACCTCGCCTGCGGCGAGAATGCCTGCACCGCCTTCGAATTCCGGCGCATGCTGGATGCCGGCGCGGTGCGCTACGTGCAGCCGAGCGTGACCAAGGTGGGCGGCGTGACCGAGTTCCTCAAGGTGCTCGCGCTGGCCGAGGGCTCTGGCGCCACCGTGATGCCGCACTCGCCCTACTTCGGCCCGGGCTGGCTCGCGACCCTGCAGCTCCTCGGGGCGATGCCTCTCACCGGCCGCCCCGGCGGGGGCTGGGCCGAGCGTTTCTACACGCGGCTCGAAGCGACGCTCTACCCAGGCTTCGTCTCCCCGGACGAGAACGGCCAATTCCGCATCCCCACCGGCCCCGGCCTCGGCGCCGAGCCCGATCCGGACGTCATCCGCGACTATCGGGTATCTGACTGAGTCCCGCCGCGGCGCTCACTTTCCCGGTACGCCGAGCCGGAGCGCACCGACGCGGATCAGCAGGTAGATGATGAACAGGAGCAGGAAGACCAGCGCGTTGACGATGGTGGCCAGCGCGTAAAGCTCCGGCTCGATGCCGTGGCGCAGCGTGCCCCAGGCGATGGTGGGGAGAGTCGGGATCGCAGCCACGTTGTAGAAGGTGATCTCGAAATTGTTGAAGCCCAGAATGAAGCTGATGATGAAGGCGCCCAGCACCGCCGGCCAGATGTTCGGGAACGTGACCTCACGAAAGCAGCGCAACGGCCGGGCGCCGAACACCTGCGCCACCTCGTCGAAACGCCAGTCGTAACGCACGAGCTGGGCCAGGATCACGAGGAACGCGAAGGACACGCTGTAGGTCGTGTTGGCCACGATCGCGGATTCGATGTTGCCGGGGATGCCGAGCACGTTTCGGTTGAACATCAGGGTCGAGATCCCGATCAGGATCTGGGCCACGAACAGGGGCGCGAGAAATAGGACGACGATGATGCCCCGCCGCCTTATGGAATAGCGCAGGAGCCCGATCGCGGCGGTGGTCGCGAACAGTGTCGAGAGCAGAGCCGTGCCGAAGCCGATGAAGACGCTGTTAAGCAGGCCCGCGTGGAAATCGCTCATGATCATGAGCCGCCCGTACCACTCGCCCGTGAACACCGGCGGGAAGGGCCACACGTTGTTGTCCATGATCGAGAGGTAGCCGATGTAGAAGATCGGGAAGTAGAGGAACAGGTAGAGCGCCAGCAGCAACACGGTCTGGCCGCCGATTACGAAGCGTTCGCCCGGATTCACGGCGGCCATGTCAGGCCCCCACGCCTGTGTAACCGGCGCGGCGCAGCCGGATCGTGCGCCAGAGCATGAAGGTGACCACAAGCGAGGCCACGCACATCACCACCCCCATCGCCGAGCCCAGCGCCCACGTGCCGGCCGAGCCGAACTGGTGCTCCAGACGGTTGACGAACATCGCGCCGTCCGGCCCGCCCAGGAAGCGCGGCGTCACCGACGCGGCGAAGGTGGGCACGAACACCAGGACGATTCCGATGGCGGTTCCGATCCAATTGAGCGGCCAGGTCACCTCGAAGAACGCCCGCCAGGGCTTCCCCCCACAGACCTTCGCCACCTCCAGCAGCTCGAAGTTGAAGTTGAAGAGGGAGAGGTAAATCGCGAGCAGCATGAATGGGATCCAGAGGTAGATCAGACCGACCGCGCTCGCGATGTTCGTGTACATCAGCACTTGGATCGGCTGCAGCCCCAGCTCCATCAGCGCCATGTTGACCAGCCCGATGGGCCCCAGAATCTGCTGCATCGCGGTGATGCGCAGCAGGATTCCGGTGAGGAACGGCGCCGCGGTGAGCAGCACGAGGATCAGGCGGTAGCGGCCCCCGTGCTTGGCGATCAGGTATGCGCAGGGCCAGGCGTAGAGGAGACAGACGGCGGAGACCGCAGCCGCCATGGCGAGCGAGCGCAGCAGGAACTTGAGGTAGATCCACTCGCCCAGAACCGACCCGTAATTGTCCACGTTCCAATCCGAGATCAGCTCGTAGCTCTCGGTCCTCCAGAAGCTGAAGACCAGGATCGAGAGCAGCGGGATCAGCAGAAACAGGACGATGAAGAGCGCGCCCGGCCCCACCAGCGCCGCAAAGCGCACGCGCGGGTCGAGATGGAGCGCGCGCCGGCGTCTCACGGCACGTCGCCCTCCGGCATCTCCGGGATGGCGGTGCGGGCACGGAGCCTGCGATGAGGCATAGGGTGCGCCCTCACGGCTGGTCATCCGCGACCGCGAAGACGTCGGCCGCCTCCACGGCCCAGCCCAGGCTTGCGCGGGAGCCGCGGTCGACGCCGACTATGCTGGGCGGCCCGCTCACCACCAGCTCCACTTCGTTGTCGGCGCGCACGATGTAGTCCGCGAACTGGCCCTTGAAGATGATGTCGCGCACCGTGCCTTCGAGCCGGTTTTCGTGCGGAATGCCTTCCGCCGAGGCGCTGAGCGCGATCCGCTCGCTCTTGAGATAGATTTCCACCGCATCTCCCGGCCGGGCGCCGCCTGCGGCGCGTCCTGTCAGCGTGATGCCGCCCCAGTCGATGCGGAGGCGCTCACCCTCGCCCTCGATCACGCGGCCGGAGAGCTTGTTCGGCGCGCCGACGAAGGAGGCGACGAAGCGCGTGGCGGGCGCGTCGTAGACCTCCAGCTTGGGTCCGATCTGCTCCAGCACGCCCTGGTGCATCACCGCCATGCGGTCGCTCATGGTGAGCGCCTCTTCCTGGTTGTGCGTCACGTAGACGAAGGGGATGCCCAGCTCCTCCTGATAGCGGCGCACCTCGATTTCCATCTCCTTGCGCAGCTCCCGGTCGAGGTTGGCCAGCGGCTCGTCGAGCAGCAGGAGCTCGGGCCGCGCGATCAGCCCGCGCGCGAGCGCGACCCGTTGCTTCTGGCCGCCTGAGAGCTGGTGAGGAAAGCGCTCGCCCAGCCCTTCCATGCGGACGAACCCGAGAATCCAGTCGAGCTGTTCCTGCCGCTCCGCCACGCTCCGGCCCTGCATCTTGAGCGGAAACGTGATGTTCTCCGCCACCGTGCGGTGCGGGAACAGAAGGAAGTCCTGGAAGACCATGCCGATGCGGCGCAGATAGGGGGGCAGCGCCGTGACGTCGGTTCCGCCGATCTCCACGCGGCCGCCATCAGGCGCTTCCAGGCCCGATACGATGCGCAGCAGCGTGGTCTTGCCCGAGCCGCTGGGCCCCAGCAGCGCGAAGAACTCGCGGCTGCCGATCTCGAGGCTCACGCCGTCGACCGCACGGACCGTGCCGAATCGCTTCTCGACCGCTTCGATGCGCAGGATGGCCTGGTCGCTCATCGCGCCCAGAGTCCCGTTACGCAGGCTTCCGTCAAGGGCGCTGCACGATCGTTGCGCGGTGAGGCGAGCAACGCCGGCACCCTGGCGGAGGGACCGGACCGTGGGGTCCGATCCCTCTGCGCCGTGTTGCTATGACGTATCCGGTCTAAGCAGCTTCCACAGCCGACCAGACGCGCTCCCACTTCTCGGGCGATGAAGGCGCGTCGAACTGATAGAGGCCATGAATCGACTCGGTCTCGTTCAGGAACAGGGTATCGACGTAGCGCTCCGGCAGCATGTCGCGAACGTCGACGGTGGGCGCCCAGCCGATTTCGACCGCCACCGTCTTCATGGCCTCGCGCTCGAGCCGGAAGTCGATCCACTTGTGCGCGATCTCCAGCTTCTCGCTGTCGGTCACGCCCGAGGTGATGGACCACTGGTCCACCCAGCCGAGCCCGCCTTCTGTGGGCTTGAGGACGTGACGCATGTTGAGATCCGACTTGCCGTCCAGCTTGTCGAAGTGAATGCGCCGGTAGATGCCGGACCACTCGGGCGACGCCCAGACCACCTGGGCGCGCAGCAGGCGCTCGAGCGTGTCCTCGTCATTCCAGCGATTGACCAGCAAGCCCTTTTGCTTGATCAGAAGGCGCTTGCACTCTTCAAGCTCCTCGTCCGACAGTACGTAGGGGTTGAAGCTCTTGCCGTCCGGCCGTTCGCCGTCCTGAGTGCCCATGTTGTGCGCGGCGAGAATCCCGGCCAGCGCGATGTTCTCCTCGAAGCGGGCGCTGGTCGAGAGATGCCCATCGTACTTTTCGTTGAACAGGAGGTTCACCGATTCCTGATCTTCGGCCGCAACCTTGTCCGTGTTGACCGTGAAGCCGTACCCGCCCCAGCAGTTGGGTGCGGCGATCATGTCCTCGCTGTCCTCCGCACGCAGCAGCGTGAACTTCGGCGGCACGAAGTCGTCGAACACGTTACTCAAGTCCAGCTTCGAATAGTCGACCGACTGGACCAGCCCCTGCTTGGCATAGAGGCGGGGCCAGAATCCGTCCGCCATCACCAGGTCGAAGTCCTGCGTGCCGCCGGCCCTGAGCTTGTTCCAGGCTTCGGAATTGCCGTCGAAGAACCCGGCGCTGACCTTGACGTCGTGCCGGTTCTCGAACTCGGCGGTCAGGCTCTTGACGTTGTAATGCTCCCACCCGAGCCAGCGCAGCTCCAGCGTCGCCGCCTCCGCGTCACGCACGAAAGGACCGATGCTCTTCCAGGTGAACCCGGCGGCGGTCAGCGCCGCGGCACCCTTGAGCACGCTTCGCCGCGATACCCGGCGCGATGCCTTCTTCGATTTCGAGTTGGTCTTGCTCATCGTTGCTCCTCCCTATGGTGTGGCGCGGCAAACCGGTTAGCCCGGCAATTCGCCCGCGCGCCCGTCATTCCCCGTCGCGACATGGCAATGAAGGGCGTCAGGATTCCAACTGTCCATAACGATGATAACACCCAGCCTGCGACACCGCATCGTCAACGTGGTGCATCCACGGTGTGAGACGATCGATCCGAAAGGCCGTCGTACCGATGGCACGCCCGATTGGATTCCGATCCCTTGGAGTGACTTCCCTTGAAGGAGTGGAGCGGCGAAACTACCTTCCATAGTAATGACATGTGCTCACCGGTTCGTGGTCGCAACGAGGCAAGAGTTGTCTTGCAGAGGCGTATGTCTCATGTCTGCGTCTCGCCATTGGAATTGCGCTTCACGCAGACACGACGGCAACCGCGATAACGGCAGGAGGTGACGGTGCGGAAATGGATTATTGCCTTCTTCGTCGGGGGCGTTATGGGCACGGCGTTCGGCGTGGCCGTCGGATTCTTCATCTTCCCCTATGTGTTTCCGCCGCCGCCTGCGATGGAGACCCTCACGGCCGAAGAGCAGACCGAGGTTGTCGCCCAAGGCATGTTTATCCACGCAAACCCCTCCGACCCGATCCATTACGGGGAGGGGCGGGTTACGGTCTATGAAGATCTGGTGTTCCTGGAAGACGACTTCAAAGTTGGGCCAGGGCCCGCCTTCCACGTCTATCTCGTGCCGCGCGAAGAGATTCGTGAGTCGTCCGACGTCAAGTCGGCCATGTACATCGACCTCGGCAAGTTGCGCGCGTTCGAGGGCAGCCAGAAATACGCCATTCCCAAGGGTGTCGACCTGAAGGAGTATCCCAGCGTCGTCATCTGGTGCGTCCAGTTCGGCGTGCTGATTTCCCCCGCCGATCTGGCGTTCGAGACTTAGCCCGGAGCTCTCGTTTGGGGATTATATACTTGACCGAACATTCGCCTCGGCGGTAGCCTCCGGCGGCTTGTCACCGTCGCTTTCCCCCTCGGCTTCCGGCACGTGGCGCGCAACCGCAAGCGCCACCTGCTCCGGGGTCGCCCCCGCGTAGCGCGGGTTCAGAATCTCAACCTCGTTGGCTTTCATCATGGTGTGATCCCCTCGAGTCTCGATCAGAAAAGGGGCCGCTCTCTCGGGCGGCCCAGTTTGTCGGAGGGATGTCGCCTGCATGGGAACGGCATCCCGCCTAAGCCGGGGAGCGGAGGATGGGAATCCGCGCGCTCCCCGGCCGTCTCGGATCAGAGCTGGAGCGGGGAGGCGCAGCTTGATGTAGGATGCAGAAGCCGTGCCTCCCCTGGGCCGGGCAGAGTGCGGGCCTCCTCCAGGGGTGGGAGAACACCCCAAAACCCGCACGCTCCCCGGCCGTCCGAAGCGACGCTAGAAGTTGATGCCCGTTCCGATCAGGAACTGCACCCAATCGTTGTCATCCTCGTCGCCGATCTTGTCCCGCTCTCCGAAGTCGACCTGCGCATCGAGCCGAACGCCCTCGCCAAGCGGGTAGGAGGCGGCGAGCGCGTACATGTTGGTATCCGCCGTGCCGTTGGGATTGTCGGTGCTGGCCCACCCGGCACTGAGGGTGAGCGAGCCCATCGCCATGGTGGCGCCAATGTCCATCTGCGTGGACTCCATCGCATCCGCGCCAGTCATGCCGTTATCCGATGCGCGCATGCCGCCGCTGAGCGTGATGTCGTCGATGGTGATCGAGGCGCCAGCATTCAGATCGGTAGGCGAATACTTGCCCATGTCTCCGGTCTGATAGCCGACGTTGAGGCTGACGCCGGCGTCGCCGAAGTCCTGCGAGAACGTGAGGGCAGCGGAGAGCTGATCCGACACCCCCGAATCGTCCTTCGATCCATCCGGCGCGTAGCTCGCTCCCAACTGGATGCCGCCGACGGAAGGCGACATGTAGACGATCTTGGTGTCGCGAGCGTGGCCACCGTAACCAGAACCATCGGTGCTGACAGTAGCGGAGTACTCGTCTTCAGCGACGCCGCCCCAATATGGGCCGTTGACGCCGAACGTGCCGGTCGCACCCGCCGAGGCGATCCGCATCTGCCCGCGGGCGTGCTTGGCGTCGCCAAGCTGGATCTGGCCGAAGGCACCGTCGACGGTGAGGGTGTTCTCGTCTCCACTTTGGAGTTTTGCGGAGACCCCGAACTTCAGGCCGTTGTCCATGGTCGCCGAGCCGGAAAGACCGGGATCGAAAAGCGTCTTCATGGTCGGCGAAGTGTTGTGGCCGGAAGTGCTGAGGGCGGTGTAGGCGTAGCCGCTGATGCTGACCGATACCGGCTCCATCATCATCTCGCCTTCGGCCATCTCTTCGTCGCCGGCCATCGCCGGAGCGGCGAGGGCGAGAGCCGCGATCACGCCAGTAGTCGTGAGCAAAAACTTACGCATTCCCATTCTCCCAATGTCTGAATTGGTGAACCGGGCCACATCGGCACCGGCTCGGCAATCATCCTTGTCCGGCACGACGAGGCAACGAAGAATTGTGAAATGCTGCGCTGCAATATGCAGTTTTGCGGCGCGGTGTTGCGTTTATGTCACAAGAGGCGCTTGACAGATATCCGGCGCCCGCGGTGACTAGAGGCATGGCTGATCTCGTCCAGCACCATGTCCAAGGCCAGGTCGTCGATCAAAGGCGCGACGATGGCTACGTGAACGCGACTGCTATGTGCCAAGCGGCGGGGAAACGCCTTAACAACTATCTCCGCAATCAGAGCTCCAAAGCGTTCGTGCATGAACTGTCCCTGGAAACGCGAATTCGCGTTTCCAGACTAATTCAACGGGTTAGCGTCGGCTTTCCAGCGAAAACGCAGATTTTCGTTCACCGGAGGATTGCGATTCACTTGGCGGGGTGGCTTGGACCGAAGTTCGCGAATCGCATCACGTCAATCGTCGAAGATTGGATCGATGGCCTTCCGCGTCACCAAGCCTTCGCCAAGTACCTCCTCGACGATCCCTCGGACTGGCAAAAGCGCTTCCAGGACGAGCTGTGGAAGGAGGCGTACAGGCTCAGGGGTCACGATTGGCCGGGAATGGGGAAGAACAGGCACCAGTGGCTCGCGGGGATGGTCAACGATGTCGTCTATGATCGCATCGGCCCGCCAGGGCTCCGCGAGGAACTCGACAACCGCAACCCTCGTCTGCCATCAGGCGAGAGGGCGTTCAAGCAGCATCAGTTGTTGGTCGAGGCGGTCGGCGTGATCGAGCTGGTGAAGCATCTGCACGCCGTCTTAACGCTCATGCGCGCGGCGGATGACGGAGCCTGGGGCGTCTTCTACTACAACCTCAACCGCTCTCTTCCGAGAGCCGGAGGTATTGCGCACCCGAGGTTACCGACGAAGAGGGAGAAGCCGCTGCCCGACCAAGGCGAGTTCGACTTTTAGCGCCACTCTCTACGACCGCGCGCCGCTGCTCAGCCCGTTGTCGGCGATCAGCTCGCGGTACATCAGGCGCTTGCCCACCATCCCGGTTACGACCGCGACCATTTGGGCGATGGTATCGGCTTCGCGCACGTTGTGGCGACCTGCGAACTCGCTCACATAGCGGTCAAGATGCTTCGCGCTCAGCTTGTGGTAGACGCCCTTGTGAGCGCGCTTGAGCATGGACCAGAAGGACTCAATCCCATTCGTGTGGGCCATGCCCCGGACATATTCGCCGACGCTATGGTTCACGGTCTCGTGGTCGAAGTCGCCGCCCAGACCGGAGTAGCTCTTGGATTCGTCGGTGAACACCTTCGCGCCAGGCTCGGCGTTCTCCCGGACGAAGCCCTTCAGCGTCGGACCTTCCGTGTTCTCGACCACGCGGGCCACGACTTGGTTGCTCTCGCGATCCTTGGTCCCGACCACGATAGCCTTGCCAGCGGCGGGGCCGGCACCCTTCATGGCCTTCCGCTTCGATGCGGACATGTTCTTGCGGGCGCCGCCTACGTAAGTCTCGTCCGCCTCGACCGGCCCAGTGAACAACGCCTTGCTCTCCACCGTCCATGCCTCGCGAATCCGGTGGAGCATGAACCATGCGGTCTTCTGTGTCACGCCGATATCCCGGTGGAGCTTCATCGACGAAACGCCCTTCAACGAGGTCATCTCCAGGTAGATCGCGAAGACCCACTGGCGCAGCGAGACCTTGGAGCGCTCAAAGGCGGTGCCGATCCGCACCGAGAAGCCCTTGCGGCACGCGCCGCACCAGTAAGGCTGCTTCTTCGACGGCGCGGCCTCGGTGGTCTCGGTGTTGCCGCAGCGCGGGCAATGCCGTCCATTGGGCCAGATCAGGGACTCGAACCACGCCGTCGCGGCCTTCTCATCCGGGAACATGTCCGCCAGTTCCATGACGGTGATGCCCTCGCGGTGAGCCTTCCCAGGTGCCTTCGCCATGACCGTAACCCCTTGCGTCAGCTTGATGACTCCAATATAGGGGCTCTCGGCTGTTCGGTCAAGTATATAATCCCCTCTCGTTTCGATCACGGCCGTGTCGATGCGTTCTTTTGCCGGGAAGTCGTCATAGACGTTCGTTGGACCGGAATTTAGGAATTGGCGGTAGTGCGGACTCTATTGCGGACTCTTATGATTGGAGAAAACGTCAGTAAATCAAAGAGATGGGGGAAACCGGCGCCATTTTGTAGATGCCGCCGCCACGAGCGCGGATTACTTGCGATTTCAATAGATTAGGCTGATTGCGGACTCGATTGGGGACTCTGCTAGGGGCTGACGGCGGCGCGGCGGCTTTCGCGCGAGTGCCCAGGCAAGGCTGGTGCGGGGGCGTTGAGCTGTCTCTGAAAGGTGCCTCGGTAGGGCGCTACGGCTTTGGACCGCCCACAGGCGGGGGCCTATCTTGGCGCCTCTCCGCCTGGCCGACCCCCTGGCTCGGCCGCCGCCAACAAGCTGCTGGCAAGGGCGTCGAGGCGGGCCGCCCGGTCTTCCAGTGCCCGCGCCTCGCTGCGCAGGGCCAGCGCGGCGTCCCTCACGCGGGCGGTGCCGGCGGCTGACGAACATTCGGACTCGGAGATGGCAGCGCTCAGGGCATCAATCTCCGCCTTCAGGCCCGCGTCGGCTTCCCTGCGCGCATCCAGCCGCTTACAGGCGCTCAGCACGGTGGTGTGGTCGCGGTTTCCGAAGTGCTGTCCGATCGTCGAGGCTGCGTGGCGAGTCTGCCGGTAGCAAAGCCACATGGCGACGTGACGCGCGCGCGTCGCTTTGCGGGGAGTCCGTCTCGATAGAAGGTCGCCGACCGTCACACCGTAATGGGCCGCCGCATGCCGCTGAATCGCGGCGATGGTGAGCGTGCTCATGCTGCGCCCCGCCCGTCGGCGGCTCGTGCCTTGGGCTGAAGACCTGTTAGACCGTCCCGCTCGAAGTCGGCGATCCAACGCCGGATCGTGCTCACCGCGATAGGCCCGCGCCGGCCGGAGGGCCAGGCGCGCTCGATCCGCGCCGCCGCCTGGATCGCCACCACCCGCGCCCTGGAGCGCGGCGGAAGATGGAGCGCCGGCCCTATGATCGCGTGTCGCCAGCGGGCGATGTCCGCTGGCGTGGGGCCGGAGCTGGCCGCTTGCGTCTTCACACTGCGGCTCATCTTGCGCAGTGCGCGGATCGCCTTCTCCGCTTGCTCCTCTGTCGCGAAGCGGAGCGCCGACACCTTGAAAGTGCGTTCCAACCATTTGTTCAGGGCGCTCTCGCTCCCGTCGCGTGTGGCATATTCAGCCCAGAGCGAGCGGATGAGCGTGACCTGGGCTGGCGTCGCCATACCGGGCCGGTGGCTAAAGAAGGTCTTGGTGAACGCCGAGCGGAAGCCCAGCGCCATCGTCGCTTTCATGACGAGCTCAAATCCGGTCTGGTCCAGATCCCTGGCGCTCTCCACGTCAGCCATCTGTTGCAGGATGTGGTGATACCGCTCCTCACTCAGGCCGAGCTGCTTTCGGGCCAAGTGAATTAGTGCCGTCTGCTTCTTCGTCAGGGCCATTGATCGGGCGGCCCTCAGCCGGTTGCTCGTCGGGCTTTTCCCAACATGCTGGCCGCCTTCGTCAGGTGGACGAGCCTTATGTCGCCGTCGCCTGCCATGTCATTGCCCATCCGCAGCAGCATCGAGACCTGACGGAGGCCCGATGTGCCGACCGCCCATTTCTCAAGGAACGCAATCGCTTCCGGTTCATGCACGCCTTCGTGGCGCGCGAACGCGCGCAAGTCAGCCGCTTTGGACGCCTTGAGATGAAGCGTCGGTCCGATGCGGGAAGTCAGCTGAGCGAAAGCTGCCGCGCGAGCGGTGTTGTAGCGACTACCCAAGCTCTCATTGCCAAGAAGGACCATGGGGAGATTGGTCTCGTCATGAATGCAGCGCAGCTGATCGAGGTTTCGAGCGTTGAGATGTTGCGCTTCATCGACCAGCAAGACTTCGACGTGATCATCCCTTATGGCGTTACAAATGACTTCGTGCAGGGCGACGCTGCGGATAGGTGGGACCCACGGAACGATGGCCTCGCAAACCAGCGTCAGCATCGCCGCCATGGTGTCGTGCACCGGGTCCATGACGCAGTAGCGGGCGTGTCGGGCGCAGTCAGCGTAGGCCAGAGCCGTAGTCGTCTTGCCGACACCGGGTGCGCCGACGACACTGCCGATACACCTCAACTGCTTCGTGAGTTCGATCAGCTGCCAGACGTCACTTGCAGCTTGAGTCTCACAGATTGACGGGTGCTCATCGTCCGCGATCAAATTCAGGACTTCAGTCACGGAGTGATTCCTGGGTTGGTTGTCGAGACTTGGTCAGCGACTGCGAAACGTCGATCGCGGCTTGGCCAACTCATCCGCGTGCCCTCACCACTTTCAAGAATTCATCGATGTTGCGGCGGCGCTCAGTCTCCTCTCGCTCCTCATGATCGGACCCACTGAGCTGCCCGCTGGCGCAAATGCGCGCGCTCTCGCGGGCAATCTTCTCCAGGGACCCGCCCATACGAACGATGTTGCCGCGCTCCGGAACAGGCGCCTGTTCCTCGCCTGACAGCACCTCCGCAATGCGCGCCTCGGCATCCACGGGATCCGTTTCGCGGCGCATCGCCCGGACGCCAGCTTCGGTGGCGCGGCGGCCTTCGGCAGCCACTCTCGCCCCCTCCCCATCGAGGGCGTCGTAAACGGGCTTGCACATGGCCATGCAAATAGGGTTTTCCCGCTCGTCGAGAACCGGGAGCCGCTGTCTGCCGCCGACCAGCGGGACTCGCACGATCACCCGCGTGCCGCTCAATAGTTGTCCAAGCTCGGGAGCCGTGTACGAGGCGCCGTCCAGTGAGAACTCGCTCCGCCTGATCGTTCGTGGCACCGGGCGGCTGAAGACCCATCTGAGAACTTCAGGGTCGATGTCCGTGCGCTGCCATCCGCCCTCGACGAAAGCCGCGAACGCCTCCCTGGGAGAGAGGCCGCCGAGGAAGCCTTGTTGCGGATGCGTGTCATACCAGCCCAACGCTGTGCTCAGGCTGCGGCGGAAGGCGGCTTCGTCGCCCGGATAGGGGGCCGGCTCCTTACCGATATTGGCTGTTTTCTTCTTCATCCGATTGCCGCCGATCCAACCGGGGAACATGGAGAAGACGCTGCCTTCGAGGCTGGCGAACGTGCCTTCGATAGGCTTGGCGGGCGCGTTGTATGGCAGGGCCCTGATAATGGCGCTGCGGCGGGCGCGGACGCTGGCCGCGAAATTGGGCTCGCCGTCGAGGAGGCGCATCCGGCAGCTGAGCTTCATCGCGTCGTCGATGAGCTCGGCCCAATTGTACTCGCCGCCGTTGTCCAGATAGAGGCTATCGGGCATGCCCCAGCGCGGGTCCTCGACCATCGCGATGAAGGCTTCGATCACATGCTCCTGGCGTACGCCCTTGCCCTTTTGAAGAAAGACCGGATAGCCGAAGACGCGATTTGTGGCCAAATCCTGCCAGGCAATGAGCTTGGGCGTGTAGTTGCTGCCGTCCTCGCGCCGCAAGAGCATGTCCATGTGATGCACATCGCCGATGACGATCTCCATGGGCCTGCAGCCTTCGCGGGAGCGGCTGATGCGCGGCACGTTCTCGTCCACCCAGCGCTTGTGGTCCTTGTCGTGGATCGCGATGACCCGGAAGCGCCGCCCGCGCTCGACGAAGCGGCGCGGCAGCCGGCAGATGGCGCGCAGCCGCCGGCGGCCGGGATCGAAGCCAGCAGCGACGGTTTCCTTGGCCAGGGTGCTGGCGGCGAGGCGGGCGATGTGCCGCCAGCCGCATGTGGTATTGACGGCCCAAAGGGAGCGGATATCGCGGCTTACTTTCTCAACGATCTGCGCCTTGGTCTCGCTGCTGAAGGGAACGGCGCCATCCCATTCGCGGCCGATGAAGACCCTGCCCTGCCCCCGATTCACGGGCGGCTTGCGGTGCAGACCGGAGATGCCGTCGCGCTCGTAAGCCGCGATCCAGCGCTCTATGGAGCGGACCGACACGCGGCCTCTCTTCCCGCCGGGATGCTCGCGGACAGCGCGCGTGGCCTCTTCGATGGCCCGCTTTCGCTCTTTGGAACGTGGAGGATGCTGAAGCGCTGGCTGGATGATTCCGTAGCGCCAGCGCGCGATGGGCGACGGTTTGTCGCCCGTGGCCAGTTCTCCGTGGGCGTGCGCAGGCGCAGGCGGCGAGGCTGTTGCGGGCTTTGCCGGCACGGCAGCTGCCGGCAGCTGCGACAGGGCTGCCTCACGCAGCGCTGCGGGCAGGCTTGCCGCCTGGACCTCGTAAGCGAGGCCAGCGTTGCCGCCGCGGCCACGCACACCGCGAACCTCAAGAGAATGGCCGCGCCAGGGCTGGCCCTGGGAGGCGCGGGAAAGAATGCGGTTTGCGGAACGAGGAGTGACCCTGGCGATTTCGGCGAATGCCGGAGCCGAGAGCCACTCCTGCAACATCAAAGGGCCTCGCCTCGCTGGCCCGCCGCGCGGGGCGCCGGGCGTGGGATGCCGGAGGGCCACTTCACGTCGGCGGGCCAGTTGTCGGAGATGTTTTGCACGATGCGTTCGGCCCGCCGCCCGGTGATATCGTGGCCAGCGACGAGCCGAGCGTACAAGTCGCCGCTGCCGCTGCAGCGGAGCGACATCGTCGACGGCGCGCAGCCGGCCGTCTCCGCCGCGCGCTCGATCAGGACGATCAGGTGTCGATGCCACATGTGGCAGAAAATGCCATATTTAGCACTTTATGTCAACGCTCGATGTGATGTGCTATTGCTGGCATTGCCATGACCCGCGAGATGGAGAGTCTCCAGGCGGCTATTCGTCGAGCCCTCGCCGAGCGCGGCTCGAATCCGTCCAATGTCGCGCGCTCCGCCGGCTTGCCGCAACGTGCGCTTTACAACGTGTTGCACGGCCACGTCCCGTCGCTGGACCGTGCGGGGGAGATTTGCGATGCCCTGGGCCTTGAACTCCACATCGGCCCGCAACGGACGGCGCACGGCGTAGATTGGGAGCGCCTGCAGCTCGCCTTGGAAGCTGCGGAGGAAGGGCTAGCCGCCACGGGCCGCGTCATGAACGCCAGACAGAAGGCCCGCCTGGTGCTGGCAATCTACGATCTTGTTGAGGACAGCGCGGATGCGGAGACAGGCGCCCGCGTTATACGGCTAATACAAGCAACAGGTTGAGGAAGTTACATGGACCGCGACGATCACGAGCGAAAGAAGGCAAAGGTCATCCAGCTATTCAAGGAGGCTGCCGAAGACACGGGGCGGCAAGCGCGAGCCGAACCGTCGTTCTCCCCCCACATTTCCGGAGAAGGCAATGTGGTGGCCGGACGCGACGTCAACATCAACAAGCGGGTGACGGTGCGGAATGTCGTCAAGCCCGGCCCCGAGCACATCTCCGCGAAGCAGGCGGCCACGCTCCAGGAGCTGGTTCTCAAGGCCGCCGACCACGACGTCGCCGGGGGCATGAGTCGCAAGGCCGCCATGGCCAAATGGTGGACGGCGCTGAAACGGACGTATGGCGTCACCGCCTACCGCGAGATACCCCGCGAGCTGGGGGACGACGCCATCGCCTGGATGAAGCAGCAGATTGCCAGGACCCGCCCAAAGCTGCGCCGCACCAACAATCAGTCCTGGCGGAACGAGCTTTACGCCGCCATATACGCCCGCGTCCGCGAGCTGGGCATTTCCAAGGGCGAGGTCTATGCGATCGTGCACGACCGGCTCGGCAAGCGCGTGAGCTCCCTCAAGCAGCTGGGTGAGCAGAATCTCAAGAAGCTCTACAACATAATGATGGCGATGGAGCGGTAGGGGGCGCGGGTGAACATCGATAAAGGGATGTGTTTGGCACGCGTCCCCTTAGTCATGCAGTACGTGTGAAGGCGGCTGCGGCTGGACCTCTGGTGCCGTGGGCCAGGAAATTGTTGCTGGATTGGCGAGGGCTCGAATTGGTCTCAACACTGAGCAAGCCGGCTAGGTAAGGGGACTTGCAGTGTCACGTCTCACCGATCTGATCGCACGGGCGAAGGCGAAGGACCCGGCACTTGGGGAAGAGCTTGATCGGGAATTCAAGGTGCTGGCGTCTCGTCGCGCCTTTGGCCTGAACTTCGAGAGGCACCTACCTGAAAGCGTCGAATTGCCAGGCCGGCCGGTCCGAAGGGGCGACACCGCACGAATTCTCCCTCCTCGCAGGTCGACAGCCGAGGGCGATCAGCGTCTATGGAAGGTGCACCGCATCCAGGACTCTAATGGCCAGCGATTGGCCTATGTCTCATTGGTGAATGCGTCCGAGCCGGAGACGGCTGTCGTGGCCATCGACGATCTCGTCGCCGTGGCCGACTCGCGGGACTACATCTATCCGGGTCTTATCAGCACCGGAAAGTTCGAGCATGGAGGAGACAAGCCGTATCACACCGTGATCAATGCTGAAAACTTCCACGCCTTGGAAGCACTGACATACACGCACCAGGGCAAAATTGACGCAATCTATATCGACCCGCCGTACAACACTGGAGCTCGGGATTGGAAATACAACAACGACTACGTGGAATCTGAAGATCTTTATCGCCACTCCAAGTGGTTGGCTATGATGGAGAGACGTCTACTTATTACCAAAAAACTTCTCAATCAAATTTGTAGTGTTCTTATCATAACAATCGATGAGAAGGAATATCTTCGCCTTGGCTTGCTCCTTGAACAGACGTTTTCTGAAGCTAGAATTCAAATGATCGCCAGCGTCATTAACCCAAAGGGAACCGGTCGTTCGAGCGACTTCTCGCGCACGGATGAATATATTTACTTCGTACTGTTTGGAACAGCCGCCGTTCCTGACAAAGGCGGCGATGGAACTGAGCGTGAAGTGCGCTGGCGCTACCTTAGACGAACCGATGTCGAATCTGCAAGGGGAACAAAGAAGGGTGGACCGGCGCAATTTTATCCGATTTACGTGGATGAGTCCAACTGCACTATAGTTAAGATTGGAGAACCGCTATCCCATGGAAAGGATAGGAATACTTCTCCAGATATCATTGGCTGTACAAAGGTATTCCCGATACGAGAGAGTGATGGAATGGAAATGAACTGGGGTCTCACCGGACCGAGCTTGAACAACGCTCTCAATAACGGATTCGTTCGTGTCTCTGAGAATCGAAATTCCGAATTGCAACCGTATATATTCTCCTACTTGACCGCACCCAATGTCAAGAAAATTGAACGCGGTTTGCTTGTTAACGCTGGCAGGAGATCCGATGACTCCTGGATTGTTCTGAACCCAGCAGGAAAGTCATCACGGCCGACCACTTCATGGAATGAGAAGAGCCATGAAGCAGGTGCTCATGGGACAGGTATTTTGAGAGCACTTTTGCCTGGAAGGAAGTTTCCTTATCCCAAGAGTCTATATGCTGTGGAAGATTGCTTACAGTTGTTTGTCGCTGATAATCCGAACGCCATAATCTTAGACTTCTTTAGCGGCTCTGGCACAACTGCACACGCTGTGATGCGAATTAACAGGCAGGACGCTGGTCGGCGGCAGTGCATTTTGGTCACGAACAATGAAGTCGCGGCGAATGAGCAGCGGGCGCTCCAACGCGCCGGGTTGCGGCCAGGCGATCTCGATTGGGAGAAGCGGGGTATATGCGACTACATTACAAAACCACGCATGGCAGCCGCAATCACTGGCAAGACACCAGACGGCGAAGACATCGAAGGAGAGTACAAATTTAGTGATGAGTTTCCTATAGCCGAGGGATTCAAGGAGAATGCGGAGTTCTTCACGCTGACCTACGAGAGTCCGGTGGCCGTCAGTCACAACCTGAGCTTCGAACGCATCGCGCCGCTCCTCTGGATGCGGGCGGGAGCGGAAGGGCGGCGTGTCGAGAGTGTTCCGGAGAACGGCTGGGAGGTAGTAGACACTTATGGGTTGCTTGTCGACCTCGACAAGTCGGCCGCATTCTGCGATGCAGTCGAGGCACAGGACGGCATCCGCATTGCTTACATCGTCACAGACGATGTTCGTCGCTTCCAGTCAGTCGCGCGGCGTCTACCCGACGCAGTAGAGGTTATTCGACTCTATGAGTACTACCTTTCAAATTTTCGCTTTTCGATTGGTCGCTAGCTCATGAAGTTCACGCTCAAAGATTATCAAGAGAACGCCGTCTTGGACGTGCTCATGAATCTCAAGTAAGCCGCTAGGCGGTGGCATGAGGATGGTGACAACCATGCCTTTTCGCTGACGGCTACAACCGGTGCCGGCAAGACGGTCATGGCCGCCGCCGTGTTCGAGGCGCTGTTTCACGGCAATGACAATTTTGACTTCGAACCCGATACCGGTGCAGTGGTAATTTGGTTCAGCGATGACCCCTCGTTGAATACGCAGTCGCTTTTCCGACTTCATGAGGCATCGGATCTGCTCTCGATTTCCGATCTCATTGTTGTACAAAATACTTTCAACCAAGAAAAACTAGATCCGGGCAAGATTTACTTTTTGAACACCCAGAAGCTTAACAAGTCCAGCTTGCTAGTTCGAGGCCATGATCTGGATGATCAAGGAGTCGAATTGGGCGGTCAGCAAAAGATCATGCCGGATCTGCGCTCTTTCACAATTTGGGACACGATTCAAAACACCATCGAGGATGGCGACCTGACTCTCTATCTTGTTCTCGATGAGGCACATCGTGGCATGAAGGTTGCCGGCGGGAATGGAGGCAGTGACAAGCCAACCATCGTGAGGAGGCTGATCAACGGCTCCGGCTCGGTGCCGGGCATCCCCATCGTATGGGGTATTTCGGCGACTGTGGAGCGCTTTGACGTTGCCATGAAGGGTATGCAAGACCGTGCAACTCTGCCGAACGTGGTGGTCGATTCAGAAACGGTGCAGGCCTCGGGTCTGCTGAAGGACACCATCATCCTCGATGTGCCTGATGAAGCGGGCCACTTTGATACGGTGCTTGTCCGCCGTGGAATAGACAAGCTCAAGGAGGCGTCCACCGCCTGGGCGGAGTATGCCACGGAACAGACCGATGCTGATATCGTTCTGCCGCTCATGATCTTGCAGGTTCGGAACACCCCTGATTACAACGAGATCGGTCGAGCGCTCGATGCGATCTACAAGCGTTGGCCCAAGCTGCCACACGACGCAGTCGCCCACGTTTTCGCCGATCACACGACCCAGACCTTCGGTCGCCATTCTGTTCCCTACATTCCACCCGAGCGCGTGCAGGAATCGACCTGGGTGCGCGTGCTTATCGCAAAGGACGCAATCAGTACAGGATGGGACTGTCCGCGTGCCGAAGTCATGGTCTCCTTCCGACCGGCCAAGGACAGAACGCATATCACTCAACTGCTCGGTCGCATGGTTCGCTCGCCGCTGGCGCGGCGCATTCCAGGAAACGAGCGACTGAACGCGGTCGACTGCCTACTTCCGTTCTTCGACCCGCAATCGGTCAAGGATGTTGCCAATACCTTAATGTCTGGCGGCGATGGAGGCGACAGTCTTCCGGGCCGTCGCGTCCTGATTAATCCGCAAGAATTGATGCCGAATCCTGCTGTCTCCGAGGCGGTATGGACGAAGCTGCTTTTCTTGCCATCCCAATCTCTGCCGAAAAGGCAGGCGAGTCCGGTTAGGAGACTAACCTCGCTTGCCCACGAACTAGCGTCCGATGGGCTTCTCCCCAACGCCGGCAAGATTGCGCATTCGGAGATGCACCGTGTGCTGAATGGAGCGCGAGCACGATACAACAACGAGATCGGTAAGGCACGCAAGTCCGTACTCATCGTAAGGGGTAAGAGTCTGAAGGCCGATCTCCAAACACACGAAATGTCGTTCGACGACTTCCTTGAAGCCGCAGACTACGCTGTGATCGAAGACGCTTACCGCCGAGCGAGCCGAGCTATCAGCCCTGATTTGGCCAGAACGTACTCCGAATACTTAGAACAGTCCGAGGATAAGCCGAATGGCGTTGAGGAAGCGCTCATTAGAGCTCATGTAAAGATTGCCGCACTTGGCCTAGTTCCTGAAGCAAACGAGTACATCGAAGCTGAGGCGGAGACGCTCGCCACAAAGTGGCTGAACAACTACCGGGTCGAGATAAAAGGTCTATCTGATGAACGCCAGGAGGCTTATCGTCAGATTCGCGAGATGAGCGCCCAACCTATGGATGTGGATATCGCCCGACCAAAGGCCTGGATGCAACCGACCACTATCCGTGAGGCTGATGGAAGCGAGGCGCAATTGCCTCGTTTCGAGAAGCACTTGCTTTGCGCTAAAGATGGACTTTTTCCAGAGGACTTCAACTCTTGGGAGGAAGAAGTTTTAAAGATCGAATTGAGGCGAGACGACACCGCGGCATGGTATCGGAATCCCTCTCGTGCAAGTCAAGACTCGCTAGGCATTACCTATGAAGACGGTAACGACACGAAAATCGTACGTCCAGATTTTATCTTCTTCGCACAACTTCCTGATGGAAAGATTGTTGCTGATGTTGTTGATCCGCATGGCATCCAGCTCAGCGATGCACTTCCGAAGTTGAAAGGGCTCGCAAGATACGCTGGGATTCACGGCAGCGTCTTTCGGCGAATCGAAGCCGTAGCGAAGCTAGGAGACACTTTCAGAGTGCTCGACCTAACGGAAAAGCAAGTGCACTCGGCCGTGGTGTCCGCCAGTTCAATCAAGGCACTGTACGAAAGCGAAACGGCCGCCGACTATGCTCCCTAGGCCCGCCGCCGCATTCTGCCTTGTTCTAGAGCATATCCGAGATTGAGAGAATCATTAGGAATTCCCATTAGTTACGGAATGTGATTCAAGCTGGCTACTGGTGAAGGAGGCCAGCATGGATGACACAACCCTATTCGAGCGATCTTCGCGAGCGCGTGGTGCGGGCCCATTTGGCGGGCGAGCCGATCCGCCAGGTGGCGGCGCGCTTCGGTGTCAGCGTCTCCTCGGTGCCGAAGTGGGTGGCGCGCTACCGGGCGACGGGGAGTGTGGCGCCGGGCAAGGTCGGCGGTCACCGCCCCTGGCTGCTGGAGCCGCACCGGGAGCTGGTTCACAGGCTGGTCGCCGAGACGCCACATCTGACGATCGACCGGCTTCGAGACCTGCTGGCCGCTGCGGGGATCGCGGTGAGCCGGGACACCATCTGGCGCTTCCTCAGGCGCGAGGGGCTGAGCTTCAAAAAAAACTCTGTTCGCCACTGAGCAGGCACGCGCCGCGGTCGCCCGAAAACGGGCGCGCTGGCAGGCGCTCAAGCGCCACCTCGACCCGGACCGCCTGGTCTTCGTGGACGAGACCTGGATCAAGACCAACATGGCACCGCTCAGGGGCTGGGCGCAGCGAGGCCGGCGCTTGAGGGCATATGCGCCTTATGGCCACTGGCGCACCATGACCTTCCTCGCCGCGCTCCGCGCAGACGGGATCGACGCCCCTTGCGTCTTCGACGGCCCCATCAACACCCGCTGCTTCCAGGCCTGGGTCGAACAAGAGCTCGTCCCCACGCTCAAGCCCGGCGACATCGTCATCCTCGACAATCTCGCAAGCCACAAGAGCAAGGCGGTCCGCCAAGCCATCCGCAGTACAGGCGCCCGCCTCTGGTTCCTCCCGCCCTACTCACCCGACCTCAACCCGATCGAACAGGCCTTCTCCAAGATCAAGCACTGGATGCGCAACGCGCAGAAGCGCGACTTCGAGGACACGTGGCGCCATCTCGGCCACCTCATCGGCACCATCGAGCCAAGCGAATGCCAAAACTACATCCGAAACGCCGGATACGGTTCCGTCTAAAACGGATATGCTCTAAGGCGTGCTGAGGCCTGCGCCACAATGGCCGGCCCAAGCCCTCATCCCGTATCGACCTCGATCATCAAACGGCAATGGTCGCTGGGGCCCCATTCTTCAGCCCTGTTGAGCGCCCGCACTTTCACCCGTTCATGGAAGCCGCGTGAGGCGATGGCGTAGTCGAACTGGCGGTTAGCTTCTTCCGGCGGGCGCCCGTTTCGCACCCACGTCGGCACGTTCTTCGTATCGGGCGGCACGTCGGGCTGCGGCGCTGACGGCTGCCAACCGTCCGGCGCCTGCGGGCCCAGGAACTCCAGGCCGAGCGCCGCCACCCGGTCCCAGAAGGCGCGCTCGCGCTCGGGCAGCGCCAGGGTATTGCCCGTCGCGCCATAGATCATGTTGAGATCGCCGGCTGCGAGTATGCGGTGCCTGGACGGGTCCTCGTGGCCGATGAAGGCCGAGATGTCCGAGAGGATGCGGTGCGCCGACACGTCGGACGCGCCGACGCCCCATGACGTTCGTGTCGAGGGATGGGGCTTGATGTACCGCGCATACATGGAAACTGCGATGAACCCGTCGTCCGCCGGCCGGCCGCGCGGCCTCACCCTGGCCGCAGCGATGGTCCCGATGCCGCTGATGGCGATGTCGTGCTCCCCGAGGTGGCTGATCGGTGGGACCGCCCTGAACCATTCGACCTCCACCTCGTCGGACAACTGAGGCGTGTGCGCTGTCACGCATCCCTTGGTGATCAAGGGCTCCAGCTGATCCGAGATTTTTCTTACCCCGGCGGCTTCGCAGACATCTGCGGCCCTGAGATCGGCGGATAGGGCGGATCGAGGATTTCCACCCCATAGCCGACGACGCTCCCAGGCTCACTTCCGGCCCCGTCGCGTCGTCCCGCCCGAATCGGATAGAAGGTGTCGCCATCGGGCCAGAGGCCCTCGTTCCATCCACCAGCCCTGGTAGGGAGAACGTGATGGCGACAACGGAGAAGCTACCCTTTTCCTGGCAGGCTGTCGAAGGCCTGCCGGACCTGGATCGCCTGCGTCTGGTGCTCGACACCCTGCCCGACGAGGAGATCGTGGCTGCGCTTGAGGCCGGGCGAGGTCGCGGGCGCAACGACTACCCGGTGCGGTCGATGTGGCGTGCGCTGATCGCGGGCGTGGTGTTCCAGCACGCCTCGATCCAGTCGCTGCTGCGGGAGATGGGCCGCAACCCGGCGCTCCTGGAACTCTGCGGGTTCGACCCGCTGCCTTTCCAGAGCGCGCCCGTGTTGGAGCTTCGCGCAGGTACGAAGGAGCCACCATGCGCGGTGGCGCATCCGGCGCAGGTCCGCTCGACGGTGCCCAGCCACTGGAACTTCTCGCGCTTCCTGCGGCGCGTCGTGCTGCTTGAGAACGAGTGCAGCCTGGTGTCCGCAATGGTCGAGAGCCTGCGCGCGTCGCTCTTCGAAGAGCTGCCCGACTTCGGCCGCCATCTCGGCTACGACGGCAAGGCGATCGAGAGCCACTCGACGGGCCGGGTTGCCGAGGACAAGGGGAAGACCTCCGACCCCGACGCCGACTGGGGCAAGCATGAGACGAGCGGGGTGAACGCCAAGACCGGCGCGATCTGGAAGAAGGTGAAATCATGGTTCGGCTACGGCCTCCACCTGATCGCCGACACCCACTACGAGGTCCCGGTGGCCTTCGAGGTGACGCGGGCGTCGGACTCGGAGGTCAAGATGCTCCCCAAGATGCTGGAGAACCTGTTCGCAAGAGCGCCGGAAATGGTGGAGCGCTGCGACGACTTCAGCGCCGACCGCGGTCTCGACAACGCTCCCCAGAAGAAGTTGCTCTGGGATAAGTGGGCCATTCGGCCGCTGGTCGACACGCGCTTGATGTGGAAGGCCGAGAAGGAGGAGCCGGGCTATGATCCGACGAAGCCGATCACGCGGGCGCTGTTCCCCAACCGCGCCGACGTCGTCGTTCACGACGAGCGCGGCCGCGTGTCCTGCATCTGCCCCCAGACCGGCGAGGTCCGCGCCATGGCCTTCCAGGGCTTCGAGGCCGAGCGCGGCCTCTGCGGCACGCTGAAATACCGCTGCCCGGCGGCGGCCTTCGGCTTCGACTGTGCAGGCAGCAAGGCGTGCCACCGGGCGGGCGGGGTGGAGCCCGGCGAGTACGGCCGCATCGTGCGCATCGATCTCGACAAGAACGACCGGCGCGTCTTCACCCCGACGCCCTGGGGCAGCCCGTCCTGGCGGCGCGGCTACAACCGGCGCTCTGCGATAGAGAGGATCAACAGCCGCCTCGACAACAGCTTCAACTTCGAGACCCACTACATCCGCGGGCTCGCTAAGATGAAGACCCGTGTCGGGCTGGCGCTGGTGGTGATGATGGCGCTGGCCCTTGCGCAGGTGCGGGCCGGCCACGCGGAGCGGATGCGCTCGCTGGTCGGCGCGGTGCCGTACCTCGACACCGGCTGACCGGTTGTCCCACCTCCGACATCGCCGCTCGACCAAGCCGCCTGCCGGCGGATGGCAGACCGCGGCCATCCATGTCACGATGTTCCCGTAGCGTTCCGATCTCGCGTCTAATCGCTGCATTCTGCTCACCCGGCGGGGATCAGGCAGTCGATATCCGGCCGCCAAAGATCAGCGTCACGATGTCGAAATACGCCACAGCGCACATTCCTCGACAACTGCACCACCAGGGACCAGCGGTCGTAGATCGGGCAGCCTTCGTGCTGCCGGCCCCTCCAGAACTCGTTGCTCCCGTATCGAAGCGGCTGCGCCAGGTCGGGTGGCGGGCTCCCTGCTTCCTGTAACAGCGCGACATCCGCCTCGCCCTGCCGCGCCATCTCCACCAGCACGTGCCACGGCGGCCACTTCTTGAAGATATTCCAGCTTACGACCCTGATCATTCGGCAAAGCGTTCCTTCTGCGGGCAGGGGCCAAGATGCATGGCGTCCGTAGTCGTCGAGCGATTTCCCGATGTAGCAGGGGGCGGAGTGGGAGGCGACCGGGTTTGCGGTCGCCTGAGTCGTCGATCAGGTTGAGAGTGGCGCCGGCAGCAAACGTTCTCCCCTCGTGCCGTTGGGCGAGTGTTGGGGTTACGACCGCCCCGGCCCCGCTCGTTCCCTGCCGCCGGCACTCGATTGCGGCAGGGGCGGCCCGGCCGTCAAATCCCCCGAAATCCCGCCGGTCAGGCCACCAAACTCCCCGCAATCCTCGCTTCTGAGCCGCTCCGGGTCTTCGACGGGCCGCGGTTCCGCGCGATCATGTGCGATCCCGTTTGTTCCGACCCAAGCGTCTGAGTGTGGCGAGTCGGCGGCGGGGCCAAATGACGGAACGGGGGCCTTCATGTCGACCAAAGCCACGCTAGTCAGGGCCGGGCTCCGGCGCCTGTTGGATTATCTCAAGGGCGAGCAGGCGCAGATCGCCGAGTTGCGGCGGGGCGGTTTCTCGCGGCCAAGCGCCATGGCCGAGATCAAGCAGCGCGTCTGGCTGACGTGCAACCGCCCTCCCTTCGTCGATTTCCAGGGCAGGCCGTACCCAGACGCGCAAGCGGTCATCGATGCGAACATCAACTACATGAATCAGCGGGGCGACCCGGAAGAGCTCGATCGCCTGATCGGGGTGGTCGAGAAGATCGCCGCCCGGCACTCGCCCAGCGCAGGGGCGGGAGGCAACGGGCTGGCTGCGTAACGCCATGGCGGGAACGGAGACCCTTTCCGCGCCCGCGCACCACCACCAGTGAGGATAAGACCATGAAAGTGAAATGGAGGGATGTTCACACCCTCAAAGAGAAAATAGCCAATTTTCGCGCCTGGGAGGCCCAGAGTCAGCGCGAGTTCGACGAGTGGATTGAGGACACGAAGGGCGCGACGCTGCCAGCTGTCGAGGCCTTCTCCGAAGCGTTCGGCGCGCACCGGCGGGAGCTGGAGGAGGCGGCCGAGGCCGTCGAGGCGCTGGAGCGCCTGGCAACGGCGCTTGAGGAGCTCGCCGAGGCGCCCGAGCGCAAGCCCTATATCGAGCCCTTCGACGAAGTGGTGAGCGCCTTGGAGCAGCGTCTCTTCTGTGACAATCGCGGTGACGCGCACGGTCCGGTGACGGCATCACAGACCACGGCGGCCGAGCTGATCAAGCCGGCCAGGGAGGCAGTGAAGGCCGAGATCAGGCGCCGCTACGACGAAGCGGCGGAGAAGGAGGCGCGCGAGCTCGAAGAGGCCGAGCGCCGTGAGGCGGAGGCGCGCAAGCACAACGCCCTCGTCGAGGCCGCCAGCGCACGCACGGTGCTCGTCAGGACGCTCCCCGAGGTCAGCGAAGCGCTGATGCCGGAGAGCGGCGCGCGGGCGTAGAGCAATGACGGACACGGTGATCCTGACCATGCCCGCCGCGATGCTGGCCCGCCCCGCGCCTCCTCGCGCGGCACCGCGCCAATCCGCCGGCCGTTCCGACGACGTGGCGGACTGGATCGCCACGGCGGAAACCCGCCTCCGCAAGGTCGAGGAACAGGCGCGCGCACGTGAGCGCACGCCTGGCCCGGCTGTCGCCGCCAGGGCGCACGAGCTGAAGGCGCAACTCGGCACCGAGATGAGCACGGCCATATGCGTGGACCTGGCACGCGCCGAGGCCGGCCTCCACGTGCCCGACATGCAAAGAACCGAATTCATCGTCGCCAGGGCGCGCCAGTTGTTCATGGAGTCGGGCAAGAGGATGAGCACGGTCGAGGCCGTGCACCAGGCGCGCGTCGAGGCCGGCCTAGAGCCGCCCCGCGAGCCGACCAATCAGGACATCTCTGCCAGGGCATACGAGTTGGCGAAGCAGTCTCGCGGCAAACTGAGCACGGCTGCGGCCTTGGATCAGGCCCGCGCGGAGGCGGCGTCGGCTCTCGCATCGAGACGCACAAGAGCGCGCGATCAGCAAGCGTGGGATCGCCGTCAGGAGCAGCATGGGCGGGTAAAGGAAGCACTGGCGGACACCGCCCACGCTTTGGAGCGTCGCCTTATCGCTCACGCGCGCGAGCTGATCGCGGCTGCGCGGCGCGCGCTGGCCGACGACCCGCTTCGCGCGCGTGAACTGGCAATGCGAGCCAGGGAGGCGATGGCGGCGATTCAGCCGCTGTACGCCAAGAAGCCGGACCATGGACCCGCCCGCCGCATATTGCAGAACGGGAATGGCCGGCCGGCATGACGCCTGTGGCGGGGGCACCGCATATGCGGCGCCTGCGCCCCGCTGACGGGGAAGGAGTCGTATGCGCCGCACTGACGCAGCACGCGCAGGGCTAATGCACAGCCCCTGCACTGCCAGCGATGTGGATTGGCAGACGGCGGTTTTGGCGCTCTCCCGCGCCACCGAGCGCTATGGAGGCCTCTTGGCGTTGGCCGGTGGGAATCGGGTGGAGGCAGTATCCCAGCTATGGCAGCAGAGCTGTCAAGATGCGACGCTCAGGGAAGACCTCGCCAAGGCCGCCTGCGCTCTTCTGGCACTGGCGCAGGGCGGGGCCGAGGGTGACAGGAGCAGGCTGGCCTCGGGCTGGCTGTATCGCCCGGGGAAACTATCGAAGCTGGACCGGGACCCGGAGGTTGCCGCGTTTCTGTGCAAGCGCCTGGAAACGGTGTACCTGGACGAGGCGCGCGCAGAGGCACTGCAGCGATTCGGCCCGGACCGCGTACCAAGCCGAGCGTCGATTCACCGCTATTGGCAGCGCCAGAGGGACCCGAGCCGGGCGACGTGATCGGGCGCCCCGCCTCGCTTGGAACGTAGGGCCGCCTTGCCAACACCTGCGCTTGAGAGGATGGCGCCGGGCAATCGACGACCGCCTCGATTGCGCTCTTTGCCGGCCACTGCCGCCCGCGCTGCGCTGGGCGCGGCAACTCCCGCGTGCCGAGGGCCCAGCGCGTCGAGGAGCCACCATTCGTCTCGATATGTATCGATATGTCCCGGTATGTCTCACACATCACGACAGAACGATGTCCGATTCCGCACCGCGATTCTGGCAGCGCCGCCGCCAAAACCTATGTGCCGCCGCCAATTCCTATGAGCCATTCCATCGTCTTCGGCAGGCCGCCGACCTTCGCGATATCCTTGACGCACGTGTCAGGTTCTCGAATCGTGGAACATGACACGCGTGTCAGCTCTTTGAGGTCCTGGGCGGTCGGACGCCACGGCGATGCAACTGAGATCGGCGCTGCGGGAGACGCTGGAGGGTTGGCAGGCGGACGTCGATCCGCTTTGGCGGGACGCGGTCCGCGATGTCCACCTGGCGTTCGACGATGTGGACCCGGCGCTCGAACTCGAGCCGTGGGAGCCGATCTTTCCCGCCCGGCGTGGCCGAACGTTTCCCGGTGCACCGGCGGGCGCGCACATGCTCCGCGCCTTCGACGATCTCCCGCCTGAGGACGTGCGCTGCGTAATCCTGGGCCAGGACCCCTATCCCTGCGCCGCCTTTGCCACCGGCCGGGCCTTCGAGGCCGGCAATGTCGCGCGCTGGCGGGAGCTCGACAAGATGTTCTCCCCCAGCGTGCGCGCGGTCATCCAGCTCATCGTGGCCGCCCGGACCGGGGAGGCGCATTACGCCCGGAACTTTTCCCGATGGCCGGAGACGCTCGCGGCCATCGAGGACGGCGCGGTTGAGTTAGAGGAGCCTGCTGCTCTCGCCGATCGCTGGGTCGTGTCGGGCGTGTTGCTTCTCAACACCTCGCTCACGCTCTCGCGCTTCCGACGCGAGGGCGATCCGCATCAGATGCGCGGGCATCTGCCGCTCTGGCGGCCGCTGATGGTCCGGGTGCTCGACCATCTCGCGGGGCGGGATAGGCCGGTCGTCATCATCGCCTTCGGCGAGGCGGCGGCCGAGACTCTCGCGGCGGCGGGCCTCAGCGGGCCAGATGCAGGGGATACGGAGCGTGTCATCGTCCGCCCGCACCCGGCTGCGGCGGACGAGATCCTCGCGCAAGAAAACCCGTTCACGCTCTGCAACACGCGCCTGCGGGCGATGGGCGCCGCGCCGGTGGACTGGTGACCGATGCCACGCGCGCGGGCAGCCGATTACATCATCGTGGGTGCCGGCTCGGCGGGTTGCGTGCTGGCGAACCGGCTCTCGGCCGACCCTGATTGCTCCGTGATTCTCATCGAGGCCGGCGGCAAGGATCGCAATCCCCTGTTCCGCCTGCCGATGCTGATGGGGAGGCTGTTCCACTCCGGCATCTACAACTGGCGCTATCACACCGAGCCGGTGCCGAGCCTCGGCGGCCGCTCGCTCTACTGGCCGCGCGGCAAAGTGTTGGGCGGATCGTCCACCATCAACGGCATGGTTTACGTGCGCGGCAATCGCCACGACTACGACCGGTGGGCGCAAATGGGACTCACCGTCTGCCGTGCGCGCGGCGCCAACCCGCTCTTCGACATATTCGTCGAGGCAGGCCGGCAGGCGGGGCATCCCGTCAACGACGACTTCAACGGGGCCGGGCAGAACAGAGTGTGAAAGTATTTCAATAAATCCGGGTTTGCGGTCCGGCCGCCCGTGATAGGTTTTTCGGCATTCCAGGCAGCCCCGAGGTTTACCGCGATGCCCGAGCGACGCTACCGGGAGGTTCAGTCCCGAAGCCAGGTGATGCTTCTGCCGCCCTGTCTGGACGACTACGTGTCCGAACATAATCCGGTGCGCGCGATCGATGCGTTCGTCGGCACGCTGGACCTACAGGCGCTGGGTTTCCAGAACACGGAGGCACACTGCGGCGCCGGTCAGCCGGCCTACGATCCCGGATTGCTGCTGAAGCTCTACCTGTATGGATACCAGCACCGGGTACGCAGCTCGCGCCGGCTCGAAGTCGAGACGCATCGCAACCTGGAAGTGATCTGGCTGTGCCAGGGAGCCAGGCCGAGCTACAAGACGATCGCGGATTTCCGCAAGGACAATCTGGCGGCTCTGCGGGCGACCAACCGGGAGTTCGTGCTGCTGTGCCGGGAACTGTCCCTGCTGGGCGACAGCCGGGTAGCGATCGACGGAACCTTTTTGAAGGCCAATGCGCGTCCCGCCAGCATCCACACCAGGGCGAGACTGGAAAAGGAACTGAAGAGGCTGGACGAGAAGATCGCGGCGTATCACCGGCAGCTGGACGAGGCGGATGCGGACCCGGAGGATGGTGCGGACGGTGGGGAGGATCCGGAACTGGCGGCGAAGATCGAGGCCATGGTGAAGAAGCAGAAGCACAGGAAGGCCCTGCAGGAGCGCCTGCTGGAAAGCGGGGAGAGCCAGGTATCTGAGGTCGATCCCGATGCGCGGACGATGAAGAAGTACGGCAAGTCGGTGGGCGGCTACAACTGCCAGATTGCGGTGGACGACAAGCACAAGCTGATTGTGGCGGAGGACGTGGTCCAGGACGGCAACGATTCAGGTCAGTACGAGCCGATGATGACGAAAGCCTGCGAAGCCACGGGCAATCCCGGACTGATCGGTCTGGCGGATGTCGGCTATTGGAGCGGCGCGCAGTTGAAGGAATGCGAGGACAGGGGGATGGATGTGTACGTTCCAATCCCCACGCAGCTGGGCCGCAAGGGCAAGGGAGATCGGTTCAGCAACGATGATTTTCGTTACGACCCGCAGGACGACACCTATGTCTGTCCGGCCGGGCAGCGGCTGGCTCGAACCAACGAGACCGCCATCAGGCGTGACAGGGGTGACAGGCGGTATTTCGTCTATCGTGCGGAGCGAGAGGTTTGTCGGGGTTGTCCGCTGTCAAGCCGATGCCTGGAAAAGACGAAACCGCGGCGCAGGGTGGAGCGCTGGGAGCATACGGACTGGCTGGACCGGTATCGCAAGAAGATAAGCGCCGCTTCGCCATTGATGCGCAGGCGGGCCGGGCTCGTCGAGCACCCTTTCGGCACCATCAAGCGCTGGGCGGGGATCGATCATTTCCTGATGCGCGGCCTCGAGAAGTGCCGCGGCGAGTTCAGCCTGATGGCGCTGGGCTACAACTTCAAGCGAATGGTGAACGAGCTGGGCGTGGATGCATTCAGGGAGCATTGCCTGCAAAAGCAGCGGACCGCAGCGATCGGTGCGTGATATTGCCGGGGAGACCGTGTTTCCTCGTCATCAAGGGCTGATTCGAGCATAAATTTCGTGTCCTTTGGCACGATGTGGTCAATTCATCGCATTATCCCTCCGCTCGCGGCGACCTGTCCGATCTGGACATCGAAACCGTCATCCGGACGTCCGGACGAATAGAAATCAGCCTGTGGCGAGCTGATACTCTCACACTCTGAGCAGGGCTTCGGCCGCTACGACTTCACCATCAGGCGGGGCAGGCGCTGTTCCGCCTCGACGGCCTTTCTGCGCCCGGTCCGGCATCGCCCCAATCTGGCGATCGCTACCGATTGCCTGGTGCGCCGCGTGGTCGTCGAGGGCGGCCGCGCAGACCATGACCTTGGTGAGAAAGGCGGGTTAGCTCCGCCGATCCTGCGGCGCCGGCGCTGATCCAGCCCAACTACCTGCAGGACGAGGCCGACTGCCGGACGATGATCGCGGGCATCCGCATGGTCCGCGACGTGATCGCGCAGCCGGCCTTCGATGCCTATCGCGGCCGCGAGCTCGCGCCCGGCGAGGCGGTGCAGAGCGACGCCGAGCTCATCGCGTGGCTCCGCGACAACGCCATGACGACCTTTCATCCCGTCGGCACCTGCCGCATGGGAACGGACCCGATGGCCGTGGTGGACGCCCGGCTCGCAGTCCACGGCATCGCGGGGCTCAGGGTCGCCGATGCGTCCGTGATGCCGGTCATCGTCAGCGGTAACACCAACGCGCCCGCCATCATGATCGGCGAGAAGGCGGCCGAGTTCATTCAGGGGGTTGCCCAGCCCGCAGGCGTCGGAACCGAGGAGACCGGCTCATGATCGTCGAGCATCGCGCCTAGACTTTCCGCCCCGGCTCGGTGGATGGCCGGCTCAACCAGTTCTCCGAGCATTCAAGGCGGTGGCCCCCACTCCACTACATGGCGAGGATTCTCGGCGTCCGCATCAGCGGCCGGATGCGCGGCGGCGTCAGGGTAAGCGTTCCGCCAGACCGTGGAGATGGTTATCCGCTCAATGGCACGCTCATCTGACCGATCCCGTTGCAGCGGGATTTTAGCGGCTGAGCGCTCTTTGCCAATCCCTTCTGAGAGGGCGAAGCCAGACATCCTTGCGGGGCTCCCGAGCCGTCGAGACCGTTCTGCGTCGGCACAATCCGCGCCGAATCGAGCATGCATAATCCTGCTGGTAACATGATTCTCCATGCGCTATCGTCGAGCGCATGGCGGTTCTCGACGATGATCTCCGCACCGTAGACGGGACGCTGACCGAGGGCGACGGCGGTTTGTGGTCGCCGTCCAAGAAGGTGTCGGCGGGTGCGCCGCGCGATATCCAATCCCGTTACGAGCAGGAACGAGCGCGTGCCGACGCGGCGGAGGCGCGCTGCGAAGAGCTGCGCCAGGCGGAGGTGGCTGCCCGCAGCGACGCCGGTTACTGGAAGTGGCACTTCAAGTCCTGCCGACACCGGCTGAGCGAGGCCGAGGAGGAGACGAAGCGGCTCCACCGCGCGGCGAAGGGCGTGCCGTCGTTGCAGGCCGAAGTCGCGCGCCTGACGACTCTGCTTTCCGAAGCCGGTATCGAGTCGCGCGAGACCGGGAAGGTCGAGACGCTTCGCAAGGAGGTCGCCAGGCTTCGCAGGTCCTTGGCAACGCAGTCCGGGAAGGGCACGACCGGGGAGGCCCGGCAGACTCGCCCGGTGCCGGAACAGGCGCGCCGCAGCGAGGACACCATCAGGACGCTGCGCAAGGAGGTCGCCCGGCTGAACAGGGAAGTGGTCCGGCGCGACAAGGAGATCATCCGTCTCAATGAGCGCGTCGGCAAGGAGAAGGAACGGACGGAGGGCGTCAGGGAGACCGCCAAGAAGCTGTCGCAGGATTCTCTCCGGCTCTACAGGGAGATCGGGTTCCTGCGCGACGCCGAGGCCCGTTCGGCGAAGCTGTCGGACGAGAACTTCTGGCTGCGCCATGCGCTTGACGTATCCAGGTACGGGCAGAAGAAGCTGACGGCCCGGATCGCCAAGCTCCGCGCGGCCGGAGCGACGCTGACGAAGTTGCCGTTCGACGAGGCGGCTCATCTGCGCAACATCCTGCGAAGGTCGAGGCGTCAGAAGACCGCGATCGCCCGGCTTGGCAAGGAGAATGCCCGGCTGCGCAAGGCGTTGAAGGCGGCCAAGGCCGGCCGGGAGGCGGCGGAAGCCCGGGTTGCGGTGCTTCGCACGGCCCGCAAGGCGTTGTCGAAGAAGCTGTCCGGCATGGATGCCGAGTTGCGCAGGGTCCTGCGCCGGTCGCGGCGCCAGAAGTCCACAATCAAGTCGCTGGCCGGGGAGAACGCCCGGTTGCGCCGGATCGCGCAGAGGGCGCGGAACCGGGTCGAGGCGCTGGAAGCCGACATCGCGCGACTGCGCTCGAGCGGGGCGGTGCTGTCGAGAAGGCTCTACGGACGCAAGAGCGAGCAGCAGAAGAAGCCGCGCTCCGGGCGCAAGCGCGGCCAGCAGCGCGGCGCGCCCGGCCATGGCCGCACCCAGCGGCCCGGACTCGACGAGCGGCCCGAAGAGCTTGAAGTGCCGGAAGAGGCGCGGGTCTGCGGGCGCTGCGGCCAGCCCTACGCGCCGAACGGTGCCGAGGTGTCCACCCTGATCGAGATCGAGGTCATCGTGTTCAAGCGCGTGATCAGCCGTGAGCGATTGCGCCGAACTTGCTCGTGCATGTCCTCGCCTGCGGAAGTGACCGTGCCCCCGGCGCCGCGGCTGTTCGTCAGAACGCCGTACGGGATCAGCTTCTGGGCGCGCTTCCTCTTCGAGCACTGCGCCTGCTTCCGGCCGGTTCGTCGCATCGCGGCGTGGTTCACCAGCCAGGGGCTGGCGGTCTCGCCAGGGACGCTGGCCAACAGCCGCAAGCGCTTCGTGGCGCTGTTCGAGAGCCTGTACGAGGCGATCCTCGCGCATCAGAACACTGCGGCGCTGCGCCATGCCGACGAGACCTCCTGGCGCGTGCAGGAGCTTCGCGGTGAAGACAACTCGGGCCGCGCTTGGCTGTGGACTTCGGTCAGCAGAGACGCGGTCTGCTTCCATATCGATGCGAGCCGCAGCGCCGAGGCGGCGCTCAAGCTGTTCGCCGAAGCCCTGCCCGGCACGATCATCGTCTGCGACCGCTACAGCGCCTACAAGCGCCTCGTCCGCCTTCTCGGGGACAAGGCGATCCTGGCCTATTGCTGGGCTCATCAGCGCCGCGATTTTATCGATGCCGCCGCCGGCCAGCCGCGGCTGGAGCAATGGTGCCAGGGATGGGTTGGGCGGATCGCAGCGATTTACGACCTGAACAGGGAGCGGCTGAAGCATTACGACCCCGGCCGCAAACGCCAGACAGCGGCGTTCAGGAAGGCAACGCGCAAGCTGAAGAAGGCGCTCGACCGCCTGTTCGACCAAGCCGAATCGGAACTGGCCGACTTGCCGGACCATGCACGCGAGGCCAGGGCGCTGCGCTCCCTTCTCAACCATCGCGAGGGGCTGTGCGTCTTCGTCGACAAGCCCCAGACCCCGATGGACAACAACGAGGCCGAGAGAATCTTGCGCGCGCCCGCAATAGGGCGAGGGTTGTCACACGGCTCCGACAGCGAGGACGGCGCCCGGTTCACCGCGATCATGTACTCGGTTGTCAGCACGCTCTTGATGAACGGCATCGACGTGCTGCGCTGGCTGGAGGCCTGGCTGACCGCGTGCGCGGAGAACGGCGGCAAACCGCCGGACGATCTGTCGCCCTGGCTTCCGTGGTCGATGAGCGAGGCGCGCCGGCGCGAGTTCACGGCGCGGGGATGACCGGCACCATCGAGTGCCGCTACTACGGCCGCGACTTCACCGCCGATGAAATGGCGCTTCTGCGCGCCCTCGTCGCGGCCGAGCCGCAGCCGACCCGCGCCGCCCTGTCGAGAGAGTTCTGCCGGCGCATCGGCTGGCTCAGGCCGGACGGCGGCCTCAAGGACATGATGGCCCGCGTCACCATGCTCGCCATGCACCGCGATGGCGTGATCGCGTTGCCGCCGCCGAGGGGGCGGAAGCACAGGCCGAAGCCCATCGTGTTCGGACCCGACACCGAGCCGCCGCTGTTCCCCGCTCCGACCACCCTCGACGAGGTCCGCCCGCTGGAGATGCGCCTCGTCGTCGGTGGCACACGGGAAGGTATGCTCTGGAACGAGTTCGTCGCCCGCTACCACTATCTCGGATACAAGACCCTGGTCGGCGCGCAGATGCGCTACGCCGTCCACGACCGGAACGGCTGGCCGCTCGCCATGCTCGGCTTCTCCACCGCCGCCTGGAAGCTCGCCCCGCGTGACGACTTCATCGGATGGTCCCCCGAGATGCGCGAGAAGAACCTCCCGCTGGTGGTCGACAACCCGCGCTTCCTGATCCTGCCGTGGATCGAGATCCCCAACCTCGGCTCGCACATCCTCGCCCTCGTCCGCCGCCGCCTGCCCGCCGACTGGACCGAGCGGTACAAGATCACGCCCGTGCTCATCGAGACCTTCGTCGAAACCCCGCGCTACACCGGCGCCGTCTACCGCGCCTCGGGCTGGACCCGCGTCGGGACCACCCAGGGGCGCGGGCGCTACGACCGGGACAGGCAGTTCGACAAGCCCCGCAAGGACGTCTGGCTTCGCCCTCTCAGAAGGGATTGGCAAAGAGCGCTCAGCCGCTAAAATCCCGCTGCAACGGGATCGGTCAGATGAGCGTGCAATTGAGCGGATAACCATCTCCACGGTCTGGCGGAACGCTTACGCGTCAGGGCCCCGATTCAAGCTTCGGAACTTCGCGACTAGTAGCGCGGAGCGCTCTCCGTAGAGGTGGTGAGAGAGCGGGGGTCGGCGCAGGTCAGGTCGTGACGACGATCTTTCCGCGCTGCACGTTGGATTCCATGTAGCGATGCGCGTCCACGATCTGCTCGAGCGGGAAGGTCCGGTCAACGATCGGCCTCAACGCGCCGGAGGCTACCTCGTCATGCACGAAGGCGAAGCAGGCGGCGCGCTTCTCCGGCAGGCGCATGGTGTCGTAGAGGCTGTGGAACTTGAAGAAGAGCCGCTTGGCGAGCATCGGCAGGACGGGGATGTCGATCGGCTCGGTGCGTAGGTTGCCGTAGTTGACGATCAGCCCATAGGGCTGCGCCGCCGCAACGAGATCGCCAATGAAGGCGCCGCCCACCGGGTCGTAGGCGATGGTGAAGCCCTGGCCGTCGGTGATCTCCTTCACGCGGGTCTCCAGGTCCTCCTCCTCGATGGCGATGACGTGATCGGCACCGGCGCCGAGCAGGAACTCAGCCTTATCCGACTTGCGCGTGGCGGCAATGACCATGGCGCCGGCATTCTTCGCGATCTGCAGCCCGGCAAGCGCGGCGCTGCTGCTCGCCGCCGTGACCAGCACGATGTCGTCGGACGACACGCCTGCGTGATCGACGAGCCCGCCCCACGCGGTGCCGTACTGGCACCAGAGCGCGCCTGCCTCGACCGCCGATATCCCGTCAGGATTGCGGGCCACGCAGAACGCGGGCACCACCGTGCTCTCGCCGTAGAGGCCATACTTGTTGACCGAATCGTTGGTCCAGTTGCCCCACCGGTCCCACGAATTGAAGGGAACGGCACCGGCGCGGTCGCCGACGGAGAAGCCGGTGACGCCCGGGCCGAGCGCATCGATCACACCGCTTGCCTCGATCCCGATGCGGGAGGGGAAGGAGGGGTTCGATATGTAGGCGCCGTTCCGGAACATGATCTCCGCCCGGTTGAGGCCGATCGCCTCGATCTTGAGGCGGACCTCGCCCTCGCCAGGCTCTTCGAGCGGCTCGTCACGAACTTCTAGGACTTCTGGGCCGCCGTGTCTGGCGAAACGGACGATGCGGGGCATGCGGCTGACCTTTCTCGATGCTGAGTTGCTGGCTTCGCGCCTTCGGCTCCGATCATAGGGCCAGCCCGCGTTTCTCACCAAGGTCACGGTCTGCGCGGCGCTGTCCGGATGACAGGTGTTCCGGTGAATGCAAATCGTCCCCAACTGCAAGAACGCTGCGTCCGTAGTATGTGAATGCGTTATATATATTCATAAATGAAGTGTATCAGCCAAACAGTGCAATAAGCATGAATATAACTATACATTATGTTATTTGCGAATCCGGGTATAATTATACCAAAATCCGTTGCGCCCCTTCGATTATGCTTGTATCACCCAAGTTATGCCCAAGTCCGGCCCCTATCGGATGCCGCCGACGTCTGCGTTGGTCGCCTTTGAATGCGCCGCCCGGACCGGCAGCTTCGCCGCGGCCGCCAAGGAGCTGGGCATGTCGCAACCCGCGATCAGTCGGCATATCGCAAACCTCGAGGAGCGGAACGGCACGAAGCTGTTCGATCGATCCCGGACCGGTGTAAGGCTGACCGAAGCCGGAAGACGCTTCCATACGGGCGTCGCTCCCGCGCTCGGCATGATCACCAAGGCTGCCTCCGAAATCGCGACGGCTTCGACGGGCGAACGAGTGGTGATCGCGTGCTCCAGCTCGGCGTCGCACTACCTGCTGAGGCCACGGCACAACGCGCTTCGCGAAGCGCTCGGCGAGAGCACTCAAATACAGCCCGTGATCTTCCATCGATACGCGCGAAACCTGCCACTCGATCCGGTTGCCGATGTGGTCCTGGACTGGGAGACCACCATCGGGGCCGCAGACCGAGTTGTGCTCTTCCGGGAAGCGGTGAGGCCGGTCTGCTCGCCCGAATACGCTGCAACCCACGCGGACATTCTGAGTGGAGACGTCAACGATTGGGGCAGCCTGACATTTCTCGAACCCGGCAGCGCTGGTGGAAACGGGGCTTCGTGGGAGGACTGGTTCCAGATCGCCGGGCGCCCGGTGCCCGCGCCACAGTTCATCGGCTTCGACAACTACGTCTATTCGCTGGAGGCGGCCGTCGAGGGGCGGGGCATCGCACTCGGCTGGAGGAACTTCGTCGATCGGCATCTTGAAACCGGCGCCCTGGTCGCGCTCGGCGCTGGCTACGTCGAACGCGAAAACCACTTTTGCGGTGCGCTCACGGAACAGGGGCGTGTCAGACCCATCGCACGAATGTGCCTCTCGTTTCTCGAGCAAAGCGCGTTTCTCCACGAGGAAGCCTAAAGAGCAATGCGGCGCGATACGCCGCCCCCGCCGTTTGCCCCCGCGAGACGGAGCTTTCGGATTTTCTCCAAGTCGATGATGTGAGATGCAACGTGCGCCGTGCACGCCTGGAGCAAAGCGTCTCGACCCCATTGATTTGTGTAGGATGCGCCCTTAAGGAAAGTGCATGCCTCATAGGCATAATGGCGACGTATAGCATTTGGAATTCGTCAACCCTGTTCTCGTTATCATGGCAGTATCGTCAACCATACCTGACGATTGGCAGCATGCCTTATTCTTCTATAATGATTTAACAAATTGACAGATAGAGGCCGGCACATCCTGCCTCTCCATGGTCGTCATCCATTTTTTTCTCCTTTTATGAAACAGTTATATCAGATCACACAGAATTGATATGCCTTATTACCATACTAAAATATCTCTGTATCGACTGATAATGTCGATACATAAGGCAAAAACAATGATCACTCATCGACCGCACCGGCCGGTCTTACTCTCTGCAGTTAGCAAATTATTCATAAGAACTTCTTATCAACAGAGTTAGAAATCCTTGCTGGACCGTACACCCCGGTATTGCCACATCCATGCGTGAAGTGTGTGCAGTTAATTCCGAAAGGCCTGGGCCGCAGATGTTCGAGAAGCGTAACGACCTGATCAAATTCCTCGCCGTCGTGGAGACCGGCGCCATCCTCTCCGCCGCCGACAAGCTCGGCATCACGCAACCCGCCCTCTCGCGCGTCGTCGCACGGCTCGAGCGCCAGTTCGGAGGCCGGCTGTTCGACCGCATGTCCACGGGCGTTCGGCTCACGCCGCTCGGCGCCGTCGTCGCGGATCTGGCGCGCCATATCCTCTACGAAATCGAGGCTGCCGAAGAGAAGATCGGCGCGACGCTCTCGGGCCGCACCGGCAGCCTGCGGGTCACGGCCGGCCCCATGTGGATGCGGGCCGTTCTTCCCGAAGCGCTTGCCAGGTTCCACGAGGCCTGCCCCGGTGTGGAGATCAAGCTAAAGACCATTCCGATGACCGAAGGCGTTCGCCTCCTGGCCAACGGCGATAGCGACATTCACTGCGGCGGCATCAACAGCAACGAACCCTTGCCGCAGTTCCTCAAGAGCGAACGCTTCCTGGACATGACGTGGGGCATCGTCGCCCACAAGGACCATCCGCTCCACTCCGGAGCGGTGAGCGATGACGCGCTCGCCCAGTACCCGTGGATCGACTTCGACGCGCCCATGCGGGCGGACGCCGCCAACGGACGGCCTTCGCTGGCCGGGGTCCTCGACCAGCTCTATGACAGGACCGGCAAGCGGGTGAAGACCGTCACGCGCGCCGGCTCCGCCGGCCTGTTCCTGATGACGGCAGGCCCTTACCTCTCCTGGCTGTCGCTGACCTTCCTGGAGCGCCTTCCCGGACATCCGCTCAAGCCCTTGCCGGTGGCATTCGGCACCTATCGCCACCGGACCGGAATGGTGTCGCGGCGCTCCTCCGACGACTTGTCGCCGTTCGGGCGCTTCCGGGGAATCGTGCAGGAAATTGCGTCGCCGCGAAACGGCTGAGTCCCGCCTCGCTAGGCGCCTCCCTTCCCGCCATCGCCCCTGGGGGTGAGCACGAGCGCGGCGGAGTTCATGCAGTAGCGTAGCCCCGTGGGCGCCGGCCCGTCCGGAAAGACGTGGCCCAGATGAGCGTCGCAGCGGCTGCAGACGACCTCGGTCCGGCGCATGCCGTAGCTCATGTCCTCCTCCGTGCCGACGCTCTCGGAATCGACCGGCCTGGTGAAGCTCGGCCAGCCGGTGCCGGAATCGAACTTGTCGCCGGAGCTGAAGAGGGCGGTGCCGCAGCAGACGCAGGCGTACTCGCCCGGCGTCTTCTCGTCGCAGTAGGCGCCCGTGAAGGGCCGCTCGGTGCCTCCCTTCCGGGTCACGTAGTACTGCTCTTCGGTCAGCGCCGCGCGCCATTCCGAGTCCGTCTTCACCACCTTGTCCGCCATGATGCCTCCTCGGCAGTACGCTGCCTCGCCTCGTTCGTTCGATTGCCGGGCTCGCCGTGTATATATAGCGCCGGGCGGCGCGGTCGGGCGGCAAATTGTGCAGAGCCGTCCCTTGTTCGTTCGGCGACAAGCGAAGGAGGCTCCCATGGCACGGCCCGCACCTGCGGCGGTCAACACCATCGCGCTGCTCGGCACCGGCACCATCGGCGCGAGCTGGGCGACCTACTTCCTGGCGCGGGGCTTCTCGGTCACGGCGTGGGACCCGGCGCCCGATACCGCCCAGCGTCTCCGCACGTTCATCGATGCGGCCTGGCCCGCGATGGAGCAGCTCGGCCTCGGGCCCGGTGCCGATCCCGCGCGGGTGCGCGTGGTGGACGAGCCCGAGCAGGCGGTCGAAGGCGCGGTCTTCGTGCAGGAGAGCGCGCCGGAGGACCAAGGGCTCAAACGCGAACTTTACGGTCGTATCGACCCGGTGCTGCCGGCGGACGCGGTGCTCGCGTCGAGCGCGTCGGGGCTCCTGATCAGCGAGCTCCAGAAGGGTTTGCGCAACGCCGCACGCTTCGTCGTCGGCCACCCCTTCAACCCGCCCCATCTCGTCCCCCTGGTGGAGGTGGTGGGCGGGCGCGACACCGACCCCGCCACGGTCGACTGGGCGCTCGAATTCTACAATGCCCACGGCAAGCACGCGATCCGGGTCGAGCGCGAGGTGCCCGGACATATCGCCAACCGGCTGCAAGCGGCGCTCCTGCGCGAGGCCTTTCGCCTGTTTCTGTCCGGCGTGGCCAGCGCCGCCGACATCGACGCGGCCGTCGCCCAGGGCCCAGGGCTGCGCTGGGCCTTCATGGGGCCGTTCCTCACCATGCACCTGGCCAGCGGCGAGGGCATGCGCGGGGCGCTCAGCCACTTCGGGCCGGGGCTGGAGCACTGGTGGGCCGATTCCGGCACGCCCCGCCTGGATGAGGACGCGATCGAGGCCATGGGCCGGGCCGTGGACGATATGCTGGACGGACAGTCGATCCCGGCGCTCGCGGCCGAGCGCGATACCCGGCTGCTCGCCCTGTTGGCGGCGCTGGAGGCATCTGCGCCACCGGCGGACACGGCTTAGTGTTCCGCCTCTGAAACCTTGACGATTTGCATTCGCCGGTTGGCGGTATTGGGCGAGCGTGGACAAGAGTGCGAAGAGGGGGGTGACATGGCGATCGACGTTGCGAAGGTGGAGATCAAGTCGGTCTCGGACGCCTCCGGCCTGGAAGAGCTGATCGCATCGGGCCGCATGGCGGCGGATGAGGTCGTGGCCGTGATCGGCAAGACGGAGGGCAACGGCGGGGTCAACGACTTCACCCGCATCCTGTCGGACACCGCCTTCCGCGGCGTCCTGCTCAAGCACGGCACGCGCGGCGAAGAGGAGATCGGCGAAATCCCCATGGTCTGGTCGGGTGGCTGCGACGGCGTGCTCACGCCGCATGCGACCGTCTTCGCCAGCAACGACGAGACCGGGTCCCAGGACTCAGCTCGCCTCGCCATGGGCACCGCCATGAGCGCGCCGATCCTGCCCGAGGATATCGGCCGGCCCGCGATGGTGGAGAAGATCGCGGACGGAGTCCGCGCCGCGATGGCCGATGCGGGGATCGACGACCCGGCGGACGTCCACTACGTCCAGACCAAGACACCGCTGCTCACCATCGACACGGTGCGCGACGCGCACGCGCGCGGCGAGAGCGCGGCCTGCGAGGTCCACGAATCGATGGGGGTCTCCAACGGCACCACCGGCCTCGGCATCGCCGTCGCGCTCGGCGAGGTGAGCATGCCCGGCGCGGGCGACATCTGCCGCAATCTGGATCTCTACTCCTCGGTCGCCTCGTGCTCGTCGGGCGTCGAGCTGGAACGCGGCCAAATCGTGCTCTTCGGCAACGCGCCGGGGGCCGGCGGTCGCTTCCGCATCGGCCACGGCGTGATGCGGGACGCGCTCGACATCGACGGCATCTACGACGGCATCCGCAATGCCGGCCTCGACCTGCCGGAGCGCCCGCGCGCGTCCGACCTCGGCGGCAAGCTGGTGAACTGCTTCATCAAGTGCGAGGCCGACCGCACCGCCCGGCTGCGCGGGCGCCGCCAGATCATGCTGGACGATTCCGACGTCCACCATCACCGCCATTCCAAGGGCGCCGTGGGCGGCGTCGCCGCGGCGGCGATCGGCGATCCCGCCGTGTTCGTCTCGGTCGATGCGATGCACCAGGGGCCGCAGGGTGGCGGCCCCGTGGTGGCGATCGTCGACGTGGGCGCCTAGCCCGGATTCGCAACCCGCAGAGCGAATCGCGCCACTCCCATCGGAGCCGGGAGATTTTCGGCAGGCTGCCGGCGGGATGCTGGCGCCCGCGACCGGCATCGGCCATCATCGCGCCGCCCGACGGCGTTCGAGGGAGAGGAGCATGATCACGAAGGGCATCGAGCAGCTGGTGGCCGAAGCGGAGGCCGAGATCGAGACCCTCTCGGCCGAAGACGCCATCCGGCTGATGGACGACGAGGGCGTCGAGCTCGTCGACATCCGCGACATCCGGGAGCTGTGGCGGGACGGCGCCGTCCCCGGCGCGCGTCACGTGCCGCGCGGCATGATCGAGTTCTGGATCGATCCCGAGAGCCCCTACCACAAGCCCTTCTTCGCGAGCGGCAAGAAGTTCGTCTTCTTCTGCGCGGGCGGCATGCGCTCGGCGCTGGCCACGCAGGCGGCGCAGAACATGGGACTCAGCCCCGTCGGTCACATCGCCGGCGGCTTCGGCGCTTGGAAGGAGGCGGGCGGCCCGACCGAGGAGAAGCCGCGTCCCTAGCCCGCCGTTCCCAACCTGTCGGCCGGCCAGCGCCGCGCAGACCATGACCGTGGTGAGAAAGGCGGGCTAAGGTCACGCCCTGCGGGCGCCGCGGGCGATCCGGAGCAGCGCCTGCCAGCAGATCGCCTCCGACGCGCCTCCCGAGACCTTGCAGTCGCGCTCGGCGCGGGTCAGCAGCCCCAGCGCGCGGGCCGCGCGGGCGCTGGGCCACAGCGTCATCTCCTGCGCGAACGTGGCGCGGTCCCTCGGGAACACCGGTGGCTTGAGGCCGCCCATCGCATCCGCCCGGCTGGCACCGGCTTCCAGGGCAGCGACCGCGAGATGGACGCGCGCAATTCGTCGAGCCGCAGCGCGGAGGATGGTGATCGGCTGGACGCCGCCGTAGAGCGCCCGCGACATCGCCCGATCCAGCCCCTCCCGGTCGCCCGATAGAGCCAGCCGCGCGACCGCATCGGCGGACGCCTCGGCCGCATCGCCGACACAGGCCTCCGCGACCTCCATCGTGAGAGCGTCTATTTCGGTCCCCGGATCGCCGAGATAGACCGCAATCTTCTCCACTCCGCTCTCGATCTGGCGGCGGTCGCCACCCAGGCGCTCGGCAAGCCAGGAGGCGGTCTCCGGTGCCACCTTGATGCCGCGCTTGGCGCAGAGAGCCCCGATCAAACCGGCGGCGTCCTCGGCGCTTTCGTCGTAGCAGGCGATTGCGGCGAGGCTCGCCTCCTGCTCGCACAGGCGCCGGAGCCCGGAGCGCGGGGTCAGCGGGCCGGCCTCCGCGATCACCAGACTCTCCGTGGCCGGGAGCGTGAGGCACGAGCGGACCGCGGGAACCACAGCCTCGGTCGCCCCGCGCAGGCGGACAGCACGTCGGCCGCCGACGAGCGAGAGTGCCGCCGCCTCGTCGGCAAGCCGGCCCGGCTCGTCGCGCAGCAGTGCCGGGTTCAGGCTGGTGACGCGGAAGGGATCGCCCGGATCCTCCGCGACGGCCTTCACGCAAGCCTCGGCGCGGGCCCGCACCAGGCCCTCGTTGGAACCATAGATCAGGACCAGACGGATGTCCGACTCCGGCGCGGCGCAGAAGCGGTCGGCGCGTGCCGGCGCAATCTTCATGGGGCGTCAGCCACGGGCGTGCACGATGCCCCGTACCTCATCGACGGAGGTAGAGAAGAATCAGCGTCAGGATTTCCTCGCTCAGCACCCGCGCTGCTTCTTTCGCCGCGTCCTGCTCCGCCATCACGGTGGCGAACCCTGACTCGACCACGTTGAAACTGCCGGTCGCCTGCGCGGCGTCGCTGTAGACCGCTACCCCATCCCGATCGGCCAGCGCAAATCGGGCACGGAGCGCGAGATTGAAGCGTGTCGCATGGTCGTCGAGCTGGATAAGGAGCGGAGTCTTTTCCTGTTCGACCGAGAGGGTTAGGCGATAGTCGGGATGCGTCGGCTTTCCCCTCGGGGTGAGGCTGTCGATTAGATGGTTGCGCACGATGTGGCCGACCCGGTCCTTGACCGGCGCGATCTCGATCGCCGCGACGCCGCCGCCTCGCGCCTTGCCGGTGCGAGCGCCGTAGAGCGGTTCGACGGAGCAGGCGCCGAGAAGGACGAGGGAAAGTGCGAGAGCAAGGGCGGGGATCGGCGCGCGCCTCAGGCGCGCCACCAAGCGAGAGAACGGCCGATCAGGTGACGACATTCACGATCCGCCCGGGCACGACGATCACCTTGCGCACCTCCCGGCCGGCAAGCGCCCGGCGCACGCCGCCGTCCGCCATCGCCGCGGTTTCCGCCTCCACCTTGTCGTGATCGGCCGGAAGCGAGATGGTCGCACGCTTCCTGCCATCCACTTGCACCGCGATGACCACGACGTCGTCGGCAAGCAAGGCAGGGTCCGCCTCCGGCCACGGCTCGCCCGCGAGCCAGCTGTCGTGACCCAGGCGGCGCCACGCTTCCTCGGCAAGATGCGGAACGACTGGACCCAGCAGGCGTATGGCCGTCTCCAGGCCCTCCCGCATCACATGACCTGCGCCGGGAGCGTCCTCGATTGCGGAGAGCGCGTTGGTCAGCTCCCGCACCCGCGCCACCGCACGGTTGAAGCGAAATCGCTCCAGATCGTCGGTCACGCCGGCGATGGTCTTGTGGGTCGTCCGACGCAGGTCACGCAGGGGGGCAGGCAGGGCTTCGAGGCTAGGCAGCGGCGCCCCGCAGGGCGCAAGAGAAACGGGCGGCGCCGAGACCAGGCGCCAGAGCGCGGCGATGTAGCGCCAGGCGCCCTTGACGCCGGTGTCGGTCCATTCGAGGTCGCGCTCGGGCGGGCTGTCGGAAAGCATGAAGAGCCGTGCCGTGTCGGCGCCGTAGGCCTCGATGATCGCCTCGGGATCGACGGTGTTGCGCTTCGATTTGCTCATCGCCTCCGACCGGCCGATGGTGATCGGGCGCCCGTCCTCCTTTGTCACCAGGTTGCCAGCACGGGTCTCGATCTGATCGGGGTAGTACCAGCGCCCGTCGGCGTCGCGGTACGTCTCGTGGCACACCATGCCCTGGGTGAAGAGGCCGGCGAAGGGCTCGTCGATCGTCACGTATCCGCAGCGCTTGAGCGCCTTGGTGAAGAAGCGGGAATAGAGCAGGTGCAGCACCGCGTGCTCGATGCCACCGATGTACTGATCGACCGGCAGCCAGGGCGCAACGTCCTCCTCGGGCAGCGGCTCATTGGCGCGGGCCGCGCAGAAGCGCGCGAAATACCAGGAGGAATCCACGAACGTGTCCATCGTGTCGGTGTCCCGCTCTGCAGCGGCACCGCAGCGCGGGCACGCGGTGTGCTTCCACGTGGGATGGCGGTCGAGGGGATTGCCCGGCGTGTCGAAGGTCACGTCCTCCGGCAGGCGCACCGGGAGCGCCTCGCACGGCACCGGCACCACGCCGCACGACGCGCAATGGACCACGGGGATCGGGCAGCCCCAGTAGCGCTGCCGCGAGATGCCCCAGTCGCGCAGCCGATAGCTGACGGCAGAGCCGCCGGCGCCGCGTTCCGCGAGCTCTGCGACGGCGCGCGCCTTGGCGTCGGCCACCGACAACCCGTTCAGGAAGTCGGAATTGATCGCCGTGCCGTCGCCGATATAGGCCTCATCGCCGATCTCGACCGAGTCCGCATCGTCGCCCAGCGGGCACACCACCGGGATGACCGGCAGGCCCTGATCGCGGGCGAAGTCGAGGTCGCGCTGGTCGTGGGCCGGGCAGCCGAAGATTGCGCCGGTGCCGTAGTCCATGAGCACGAAGTCGGCGACATAGAGCGGCAGCGTACGCCCCGCATCGAAGGGATGGCGAACCAAGACACCGGTATCGAAGCCACGCTTGCCCGCCGCCTCGATGTCGCGCTCGCCGATGCCGGCCCGGTTGCATTCGGCAATGAAATCGGCGAGCGCGGAGTTCGAAGCAGCAAGCGATGTCGCGAGAGGGTGGTTGGGCGAGAGCGCACAGAAGGACGCGCCGAACAGCGTATCGGGACGGGTGGTGAAGACCTCCAGCGCCTCGTCGCGGCCCTCGATGGGGAAGAGGATGCGGGCGCCTTCCGAGCGGCCGATCCAGTTGCGCTGCATGAGCCGCACCTTGTCGGGCCAGCGCGGCAATGCCTCCAGTGCCTCCAGGAGCTCGTCGGCGAAGCGGGTGATGCGGAAGAACCATTGCGCCAGCCTGCGCTTCTCCACCACCGCGCCCGAACGCCAGCCGCGCCCGTCCACGACCTGCTCGTTGGCGAGCACCGTGCGATCGACCGGATCCCAGTTGACCCAGGCCTCCTTGCGCTCGACGAACCCTGCCTCGAAGAAGTCGAGGAACAACGCCTGCTGGTGTTCGTAGTAGCCGGGATGGCAGGTCGCGAACTCGCGCTCCCAATCGATCGAGAGCCCCATCATCCTGAGCTGTCCGCGCATGGTCGCGATGTTGGCGTAGGTCCACTCGGCGGGGTGGACGCCGCGCTCGAAGGCCGCGTTCTCCGCCGGCAGGCCGAAGGCGTCCCAGCCCATGGGATGGAGCACGTCGAAGCCGCGCGCCCGCTTGTAGCGCGCAACCACGTCGCCCATGGTGTAGTTGCGGACGTGGCCCATGTGGATGCGGCCGGAGGGGTACGGGAACATCTCGAGGACGTAGTAGGTCGGGCGCCCGTCGTTGCGCTCCGCCCGGAATAGGCCCGCGTCCTCCCAGCCGGCCTGCCACTTGGCCTCGACCGCCTGCGCGTCGTAACGCTCACTCATCGGCAACGCTCGCTCCCTCACTCCGACCGGCGCCGGAGAGCGGCGTCCCTATAGCATGAAGGATGAGTCGGCGCAGCCGCACCGGGCGGCCGATCGTCCCGCGCTGGCCTCTTTATCAGCCGCGTTGTGCGGTGCGCAGTTGTCTGGCGCGATCCAGGATCTTGTCTTCGAGGCTGACGGCGGTGTCCGGGTTCGTGGTGCGATCCGCCCATTGGCCGTCCCCGCCGCGTTCCTGGCGAAAGACGGAGACACGCACGCCGTCCGCGCGCAGCGCCCGGCCGAGGATGTAGACCGTCATCTTGAAGCGCTCGTCGGGGGTCTCGGGCGGTGCGTACCAATCGGTGATGATCACGCCGCCGAAGGGATCGGCCGAGAGCAGCGGCATGAACGAGATGGTGTCGAGGGTCGCGCGCCAGAGGAAGGCATTGACGCCGATACCGCTGCGAGGCGCTGCCTCGTCTCGACCCTTGCCGCTGCTAAACAGCATAATGCCGTCGTCGCCGAACACCTTACCTTGGATTTTTGACGGGCCGCCCTGCACGGGATCCGGACGTGGTGCTGGCATGTTGCCGAAGTTTTCACAGCCAGCCGCCGTCAAACCCAAGAGCAAGACGACAAACATCCCCACGACGAAATTCGAGCGCCTCATGCCGGCCGTCTCCGTTGAATGGTCATAACCGGTTTTACCACGAGGCACGCAAAGCCCGCAGCAGAATCGGGCGCAGACATCGCTGCTCTGAACGCGGTCAGGCGTATATCAGGCGTCGGTGCCGCCCACGGTGATCGGGTCGACCAGCAGCGTGGGCAGGCCCACGCCGACCGGCACGCCCTGGCCGTTCTTGCCGCAGGTGCCGATGCCGGTGTCGAGCGCGAAATCATTGCCGATCGCCTCGACACGGGTGAGCACGTCCGGGCCGTTGCCGATCAGGCTCGCACCCTTGAGCGGGGCGGTCGTCTTGCCGTCCTCGATGAGGTAGGCCTCGGCGGCCGAGAACACGAACTTGCCCGAGGTGATGTCCACCTGACCGCCGCTGAAGTTCTTGGCGTAGATGCCCTTCTTCACCCGGCCGATGATCTCCTCCGGCTCGTCGGCGCCGTCCAGCATGAAGGTGTTGGTCATGCGCGGCATGGGTGAGTGGGCGTAGCTCTCGCGCCGGCCGTTGCCGGTGGGCTCCATGCCCATGAGGCGCGCGTTCATGCGGTCCTGCAGGTAGCCGCGCAGGATACCGTCCTCGATCAGCACGGTGCGGCCGGTGGGCGTACCCTCGTCGTCCACGGTGAGCGAGCCGCGCCGGTCGTCGATGGTCCCGTCATCCACCACGGTAACCCCCGGTGAGGCCACCCGCTCGCCGAGCAGGCCCGAGAAAGCGCTGGTCTTCTTGCGGTTGAAGTCGCCTTCGAGCCCGTGGCCGATCGCCTCGTGCAGCAGGATTCCGGGCCAGCCGGGGCCAAGCACCACCGGCATCTCGCCGGCGGGAGTCGCGACCGATTCGAGATTGACCAGGGCCTGACGGAGGGCCTCGTCCACCTGCGCCTGCCAGCGCTCGGGCACGAGGAACTCGTCGTAGACTGCGCGCCCGCCGACCCCTTGGGAGCCGGTCTCCTGCCGGTCGCCGTCGCCCACCATGACGGCGACGTTGAGGCGCACGAGGGGGCGCACGTCGCAGGCGCGGCTGCCGTCGGCGCGGATGATCTCCACGGCCTGCCATTCGCCCAGCAGCGAGGCCATGACCTGGCGCACCCTGGGCTCCTTCTCCCGCGCGTAGGCGTCGATCTCCGCCAGCAGCGCGACCTTGTCGTCGAAAGGCGTGCCGTCCAGCGGATTGTCGTCCACGTAGAGCGAGCGGTTGGTGCGGGAGGGGGCATCCGCCATGGTCCCGCCGTGTCCCCGGCGCACCGTACTCACGGTCGCGGACGCCCGCTTCAGCGCCTCCTCGCCGAGCTCGCCGGCGTGGGCATATGCGGTGGTCTCACCGGAGACCGCGCGCAGCCCAAAGCCCTGGCGGGTATTGAAGCTCGCGCTCTTGAGCTGGCCGTCGTCGAAGGCGAAGCTCTCGCTCTGGCGGTATTCGAGGAAGAGTTCGCCGTCGTCGGCGCCCTGGAGGGCGTCCGCGACAATCCCCTCGGTGCGCGGCCGGTCGAGGCCGGCACGATTGAAGAAGATATCGTGGGTAACGGTTTCGCGGCTCATCGGGCTCGTCCTTCGCTCGTCGCGCGCCTCCGCGCGCATCGTGTGTCGCGCCTCCGCGTGCATCGTGTGTCGCGCGCTACAGCGCGCACCATGCGACGCGTCCGGCACACGACATATGGGGCTGCCGGGTCCCGGCGTCCATCCTGAACGTCCAAGGATCGGCGAGAGCTATGCCCGCCGTCAACGAGGGGCTTCAAAAACGGCGGGGTGCATGGTAGGACGCAGGCGGCTCGTGTAATGGCGACGGCGCGCCGATGGCTGTGCCGTGCCGTTTCGCGTGAGGGGGTCCGGGCCGCCTTGCGTTCGCGCCTGCGGTGCCAAGCCACAGCACCGGAGAGGGCGGACATTCAGGCGAAATCCGACGATCGAGTGGAGGTTGAGTAGTGAGGCATCTCGCGAAACTGGGCGCGTTGGTCGCGGGTCTCGGCGGCGTACTCGGCGCTGCCGGATCGGCAGTGGCGCAGCAGCCGACCGATTGGGAGGTCGATTTTCAGACCGCCCTTTCGCCCTCCATGGAGCGCATCGTCGATTTCAACCTGATGGTGACCATCATCATCGTCATCATCACGGCCTTCGTGTTCGCCCTGATGGCGTGGATCGTGATCCGCTACAACAAGAAGCGGAACCCGGTGCCGTCCAAGACCACCCACAACACCATGCTGGAGGTGATCTGGACCGTCGTGCCGGTGATCATCCTGCTGGTCATCGCGGTGCCATCGTTCCGGCTCCTCTACTTCACCGACAGGGTCGAGGACGCCGACATGACGCTGAAGGCGATCGGCCACCAATGGTACTGGTCCTACGAATACCCCGACCACGGCGATTTCACCTTCGACGCGATCATGCTGGAAGAGGATGAGCTGGAGGAGGGGCAGCCCCGCCTGCTGGCGACCGACGAGGCGGTGGTGCTGCCGGTCGGCGCCAAGATCAGGCTGCTGACCACGGCCGACGACGTGATCCACTCCTGGGCGATACCGGCGCTCGGGGTGAAGATGGATTCCGTGCCCGGCCGGGTCAACGAGACCTGGTTCCAGATCAACCGCGAAGGCATGTACTACGGGCAGTGCTCGGAGCTTTGCGGCACGTTGCACGGCTTCATGCCGATCATGATCGAGGCGGTCTCGCAAGAGGACTTCGACGCCTGGGTCGAATTTGCGCGAGAAGAGTACGCATCGGCGGGCGCGGCCCCGACCGAGCTTGCCGCACTCGACACCAGCGCGCCGCTGGCGCGCTGAGGAAGGAGAGAGGCCATGGCGGACCACGCCCACGCCCACGCAGCGCACGACCACATGCCGCGGGGCATCACGCGGTGGCTCTACTCCACCAACCACAAAGACATCGGTACGATGTACATCGCCTTCGCGATCGTGTTCGGAATCGTGGGCGCTGTGCTCTCCATCTTCATGCGGATGGAGCTTGCCGAGCCGGGCATGCAGATCTTTGCCGATTCTCACACCTTCAACGTTTTCGTGACCGGCCACGGGCTGATCATGGTGTTCTTTATGATCATGCCGGCCTTCATCGGCGGCTTCGGCAATTGGTTCGTGCCGTTGATGATCGGAGCGCCGGACATGGCGTTCCCGCGCATGAACAACATCAGTTTCTGGCTGCTGGTGCCATCCGGCGCCCTCCTTGTGACCTCGATGTTCGTGGACGGGGGGCCTGGACCGGGCGTTGGAGCGGGTTGGACGGTCTACGCGCCGTTATCGACCTCGGGCCACGCGGGTCCGGCCATGGATCTCGGCATCTTCGCGCTGCATCTCGCGGGCGCGTCGTCGATCCTCGGCGCCATCAATTTCATCACCACGATTCTGAATATGCGCGCGCCGGGCATGACGATGCACAAGCTGCCGCTCTTCGTCTGGTCGGTGCTGGTGACCGCCTTCCTGTTGCTGCTCTCGCTGCCGGTGCTGGCAGGCGCCATCACGATGCTGCTGACGGACCGCAACTTCGGCACCGCCTTCTTCGACGCGGCCGGCGGCGGCGACCCGATCCTCTACCAGCATCTCTTCTGGTTTTTCGGGCACCCCGAGGTCTACATCCTGATCCTGCCGGCCTTCGGCATCGTGAGCCACATCGTCTCCACCTTCTCCAACAAGCCGGTCTTCGGCTACCTCGGCATGGCCTACGCCATGGTCGCCATCGGCTTCATCGGCTTCGTGGTGTGGGCGCACCACATGTTCACGGTGGGGATGGACGTCGATACGCGGGCCTATTTCATCGGTGCAACGATGGTCATCGCGGTGCCGACGGGCATCAAGATCTTCAGCTGGATCGCCACCATGTGGGGCGGCTCGATCGAGTTCAAGACGCCCATGCTGTGGGCCTTCGGCTTCATCTTCCTGTTCACGGTGGGCGGCGTGACCGGCGTCGTGCTTGCCAACGCAGGCCTCGATAGCGCCCTGCACGACACCTACTACGTGGTCGGGCACTTCCACTACGTGCTCTCGCTCGGCGCCGTGTTCATGGCCTTCGGCGCGTTCTACTACTGGATCGGCAAGATGTGCGGCCGGCAGTATCCGGAGACGCTGGGCAAGATCCATTTCTGGATCACCTTCGTCGGCGTGAACCTGACCTTCTTCCCGATGCACTTCTCGGGTGTCTCGGGCATGCCGCGGCGCATCCCCGACTATCCGGACGCCTACGCCGGCTGGAACCTGATCTCGTCGATCGGGGCCTACATCTCGACCGTCGGTCTGATCCTGTTCATCTACATCCTCATCTACACGCTCTTCTGGGGTAAGAAGTGCGCCGCCAACCCCTGGGGCGAGGGCGCGCGCACCCTCGAGTGGTCGGTGCCTTCGCCGGCGCCCTTCCATACCCATGAGGAGCTACCCCGCGTCCGCTAGGCCGGAGCGGGGGGCCAAGCGATGAGCGAGCCGGCGGCAAGAATGACGGTCGCGGAAGGCGCGGCGCCGGTCGCGCTCGGCGACACATTCGCGCTGCTGAAGCCCAGGGTGATGTCCCTCGTGGTCTTCACCGGCGCGGTCGGGCTCGTTATCGCTCCGGGCACCATCCATCCGGTAATCGCGGCTGTGGCGGTGCTCTGCATCGCCATCGGAGCCGGCGGCTCTGCGGCCATCAATATGTGGTACGACCGCGACATCGACGCCGTGATGACGCGCACGCGCGCCCGGCCGGTCCCTGCCGGGCGGGTCGAGCCGGGTGCCGCACTCGGCCTTGGCATTGTGCTCTCCGTGGGCGCGACTGCGCTGATGGGGCTCGCCGTCAACTGGGTCGCGGCCGTCCTGCTGGCGTTCACAATCTTCTTCTACGTCTGCATCTACACGATGTGGCTGAAGCGGCGCACGCCGCAGAACATCGTGATCGGCGGTGCCGCCGGCGCCTTCCCGCCGATGATCGGCTGGGCGGCTGTGACCGGCGGAATCGACCTCACCGCAGTCGCTCTGTTCGGCATCATCTTCCTCTGGACCCCGCCGCATTTCTGGGCGCTGGCGCTGGTCCGCTCGTCGGACTACGAAGCCGCAGACGTGCCGATGCTGCCGGTGGTCGCGGGCGATCGCAGCACGCGGCGTCAGATCGTGGCTTACACGCTGCTCCTCGTGCCCGTGAGCCTGGCGCCCTGCGCGACCGGAGCTGCCGGCATGGTCTACGGCATCGGCGCGCTGGTGGCAGGAGTCCTGCTCGCAGCCGGAGCCTTCCGCGTCCTCACGGACCACAGCCCGGCCGCAGCGAAGCGGCTGTTCGGCGCATCGATCATCTACCTCTTCGCGCTTTTTGCGCTCCTGCTCGCGGACCACGCCTGGCCGGTCCCGGTCGTGCCATGAGGGACGGTGTCGTGAAAGACCGGGACAGCGAGCGCCGGCGCAAGATTCGCAACTTCGCCCTCGGTGGCGCATTGCTCGCGCTCGCGATCCTGTTCTACCTCATCACCATCGTCAGGATGGGGGGCGAGTAGGATGGCGGTCGGCACCCCCGACGCTCCCGGCAAGCGCGCGAGCCGGCGCCGCGCCGCAACCGCGCTCATCCTGGGCGGCGTGGTCTGCGGCATGGTGGGCCTCGCCTTCGGCGCGGTGCCGCTCTACAAGCTCTTCTGCCAGGTCACCGGCTTCGGCGGCACCACCCAGGTCGCCGAGGAGGCGCCTGCGGAGATCGGCGAGCGGGTGGTCACCGTCCGCTTCAACGCGGACACCGCGCGCGACCTGCCGTGGCATTTCAAGCCCGAGCAGCGCGAGATGACCGTGCGCGTGGGCGAGATGGCGATGGCGGTCTACAACGCCGTCAACCAATCGGACCGCGCGCTCATCGGCACCTCGACCTTCAACGTGACGCCGGTCAAGGCCGGCGCCTACTTCAACAAGATCGAGTGCTTCTGTTTCGAGGAGCAGACGCTGGCGCCGGGCGAGCGCGCCGACTTTCCGGTGTCGTTCTTCGTCGACCCCGACATCGTCGAGGATCGCAGGCTCGACGACGTGACCACGATCACCTTGTCCTACACGTTCTTCGCGCGCGGAGAGGGTGTGACGGAAGCCGTGCTGACGGACGATACGGCCGGCGACCTGCGCCCCGAAGCGGCGGGCCCCAGACCAGGGAGCGAGCTTAGTTATGGCGGATAGCGCACACGGGACCGCGAACCACGACTACCACATGGTGAAGCCGAGCCCGTGGCCGGTCATCGGCGCCCTGGGCGGCGGCGGCTTGGGTCTTGGCGGTGTGGTCATCTACATGCACACCGGCCAGCTCTGGCTGATGACCATCGGCGGGGTCGTGGTTCTGCTCACCATGTACTTCTGGTGGCGCGACGTGATCCGCGAGGCGCTGGTCGAGAACGAGCACACGCAGGTGGTTCAGCGCGGGCTCCGCTTCGGCATGGTGCTCTTCATCGCATCCGAGGTGATGTTCTTCGCGGCGTTCTTCTGGGCCTTCTTCAACGCCTCGATCATGCCGCCTGACGTCATCGCCAATACCTGGCCGCCGCCAGGGGTCGAGGTCATCCCCGCCTGGCGGCTTCCCTTCGTGAACACCCTGCTGCTGTTGACCTCCGGCGCCACCGTGACCTGGGCGCACCACGCGCTCCGCCACGGCAACCAGCAGCAGCTGGTCTACGGGCTTGCGCTCACCGTGGTGCTCGGCGTCGCCTTCATCGGCGTGCAGGGATACGAGTACGCCCACGCGGCCTTCGGCTTCCGCGATGGCATCTATCCCTCCACTTTCTTCATGGCGACGGGATTCCACGGCTTCCACGTCACCGTCGGCGCCATCTTCCTGGCTGTCTGCCTGTACCGGGCGCTCAAGAAGCAGTTCAAGCCGGACCAGCACATCGGGCTCGAAGCCGCGGCGTGGTACTGGCACTTCGTCGACGTGGTGTGGCTGTTCTTGTTCATCTGGGTCTACTGGTGGGGCGGTTGATCGAGACGACATGGCGGATGGGGCTAACCCGCATCTCTCACCATGGTCACGGCCTGCGGCGCGTCCAGGCGTTCGATCCGCTAGGAGCGGGCCGAAAAGCGTATCGGGGAATACGGTTGAGGCCCGCGACGCCGCGGGCGGGCGCCTGGACGCGCCGCAGGCCGTGACCATGGTGAGAGATGCGGGTTGACTATCCGCCGGTCTCGGTCCTGAAGGCCGGCCTGCTCTTCCGCTGCCCCCGCTGCGGACGCGGCAAGCTGTTCAGAGGCTATCTGCGGGTGGCCGAGCGCTGCGGTGCGTGCCAGTTCGAGCTTTCACAGCATGACAGCGCAGACGGGCCGGCCGTCTTCGTGATGTTCATCGTCGGCGGTGTCGTCGTTGCGCTCGCGTTCTGGCTGGAGTTCACCCACGCGCCGCCCTACTGGCTCCACGCGGCCCTTTGGCTCCCTGCGATTGTCATCTTAAGCCTTGCCTTGCTGCGACCGGCCAAGGCGCTCCTGATCGCGCTCCAGTACAGGCACAGAGCGGCCGGCTTTGGCGAAGATTGACGGCGGCCAGCCGCGCGTGACCAGCGAGCGCGCCCGGCGCCGGGCAACCTGGTTTGCGATCCCGGCCATCATGATCCTGCTCGCACTCGGCTCCTGGCAGGTGCATCGCCTGATGTGGAAGACCGAGCTCAACGAGGAGCGCCGCGCCCGATTCCAGGCGGAGGCGGTGATGCTGCCCGCCGAGCTCGACAATCCGGCGCCCTTCGCCTACCGCCGGGTCTGGCTGGAGGGGAGTTTCCGCCACGAGGCGGAGATGTTCCTCGCAGCGCGCACCTTCGACCGTCGGGTGGGCTACCAGATCATCACCCCGTTCGAGCGCGCCGACGGCCCGGCGGTGCTGGTCAACCGCGGCTGGGTGCCGCTGGACAACAAGGAGCCCGAGAGGCGGCTCAGGGGTCAGATCCAGGGCAAGCATCGCCTCGAAGGCGTTGTCGTGCCGAGCGGGCGGACCGGCTGGTTCACACCTGACAACGAGCCCGAGAACAACATCTGGTTCTGGACCGATACGGAAGCTCTCGCGGCCGAGGCGGGTATTCCCGTGACGTCGTTCCTGGTGGACGCCGGCCCCACCCCCAACCCCGGTGGCCTGCCCATCGGCGGGCAAACCAAGGTCGAGCTGCGCAGCCAGCACATGCAGTACATCGTGATCTGGTACGCGCTCGCGATCAGCCTGGCCGTGATTTACGCGATCTACATGCGGCGCGGCCGCAGCACGGACGAGGACGAGGCGTGAGCGCCTACGGCGCGCTGGAGGCTCGCTTCCGCCGCCTCGGCCTGCTCGGCGGCGCGGCCGGGATACTGCACTGGGACTGGGCGACGATGATGCCGCCGGGTGGCGCGGAGCCGCGCGCGGCTCAGCTCGCCGAGCTCGCGCTGATCCGCCACGAGCTGCTGACCGACGCCCGCGTCGAAGACCTGCTGGACGAGGCGGAGGCGGAGGCCGATGCCCTCGACGACTGGCAACGGGCCAATCTCGCCCGCATGCACCGGCGTTGGCGCCAGGCGGCGGCGCTGCCGGCCGACTTGGTGCAAGCGCTGAGCGAGGCCTCCTCGCACTGCGAGATGGTGTGGCGCGAGGCCCGGCCGGCGAGCGACTTTGCCGCCTTCGCGGCGGCCTTCGCGCCGCTGCTGGGTCTCGTCCGCGAGAAGGCGGCGGCGCTGGGCGAGGCGCTCGGCTGCGCGCCATACGACGGACTGGTCGATTCCAATGAGCCAGGGCTGCGCTGCGCCACCATCGACCCGCTCTTCGACGATCTCGCGGGCTTCCTCCCCGAATTCCTCGGCCGCGTGCGCGAGGCGCAGGCAGACGAAGACACTCCGCCGCCACCGGTGAGCGGTGCCGTGGACGCGCAGCAGGCCCTCGCCAGGCGCCTGATGACAGCATTGGGCTTCGATTTCGACCACGGCCGCCTCGATGTCAGCCTCCACCCCTTCTGCGGCGGCAGCGCGGGCGACATCCGCATCACCACCCGCTACGACGAGGCGGATGTCCTTTCCGGCCTCATGGGGGTTCTGCACGAGACCGGCCACGCGCTTTACGAGGCGGGTCTGCCGAAGGAATGGCGGTACCAGCCGGTGGGCCAGGCCGGCGGCATGGCGCTGCACGAGAGCCAGTCGCTGCTGATCGAGATGCAGGCCTGCCGCAGCCGGCCCTTCATGCGCTTCCTCGCGCCGCTGCTCGGTCAACACATCGATGGCGGCGACACTGCCGACGCGGACGCGCTTTACCGGCAGGCGATCCGCGTGGAGCCGGGCTTCATCAGGGTGGACGCCGACGAGGTGACGTATCCCGCCCATATCATGCTCCGCTACCGGCTGGAGCGCGCCCTGATTGCTGATGATCTCGCCGTGGACGAGATTCCCGGCGCCTGGGCCGACATCCACGAGGCCCTCCTGGGGCTCAGGCCGGAAACCGACGCGCAAGGCTGCCTGCAGGACATTCACTGGTCGGTGGGCGAGCTCGGTTACTTCCCGAGCTACACCGTCGGTGCGTTGATGGCGGCGCAATTCTTCGACGCGGCAGCCCGTGACGAGCCGGGGCTCTGGGCAGCTATTGAGCACGGCGATTTCTCGCCCCTTTTCGGGTGGCTCGGTGCCAATGTTCACGGCCTCGCCTCCCGTTACGAGGGCCCGGCTCTGCTCGAACGCGCCACCGGCGCCCCCCTCGGCACCGCGGTCTTCAAGGCCCACCTGCAGCGACGCTACCTCCACTAAGCCCCTAAAATTCTGGTTCCCGTGCACGGCAAGTTGACGCTCGCAGGCGAGCGCTCTAGTGTTTCGGGCGCGGGCGGGAGATCGATTTTTGTAGCCCGTAGCAAGAACAACAGCGCCTTTTTCATGTCGGAGTTGAAGAAGGCGAGCGACCGGCTTGAGCAGGCCGTGGACCGGCTCGACAGGGCGCTCGCGAACGGCCAGTCATTGGGAGAGGACGCGCACGCGCCGGCCTTGGCGAGCGCGATTTCCGCCGTCGAGCGGGAACGGGACTCGCTGCGCGCCGATCTCGAGAACCTCAGAGTGGAGCGGGCGCGGCTTGCGCGGGCGCTGACGGACGCCCGGGAGCGCCAAACCGCGACGCGCCAAGCCAACGAAGCGGTGGCCGAGCGGCTCGACGACGCGATCGGCTCGCTCCGCGCGATCCTGGGAGTCTAGATGGGCGAGGTTCCGGTCACCATCGGCGGGCGGCGCTATCCGGTCTCCTGCGACGACGGCCAGGAAGAGCAAGTCGCCAAGCTCGCGGCCTACGTCGATCGCCGAGCGCAGGAGCTGGTTGAGACCGTGGGCCGGGTCGGCGAGGTCCGCCTCCTGCTCATGGCCAGCCTGGTCGTCGCCGACGAGCTGGCCGACGCCTACGACGAGCTCGACCGGCTGCAATCTCAGGCGAGGATTGCCGAGCGCAGGGCCCGCGTGGACGCCGAGTCAGCGCTCGAGGCCAAGTTCGCGCCGCTCGTGGACGCACTCGCCGAGCGGATCGAGAACATTGCCGGCCGATTGGAGAAAGATTAGATTTCTTTTCGGACGGTTACTGCCGGATTAGTCGCACCGACTGTTTCCCGCGGTCAATTTTCGCTTCTCGGGAGCTGTCCCTGCTGAGGCCGCGGTCTCGGCAACACGGCGCCCACCTGGTCTCTTCGGCCTGGAGGAAGCTCTGGGTGCGACGGTTCAGGCGGTGCCGTCCTTATTCCTTTCACGGGGACCGGCCGTGTCTCAGAGCGCTGCCATCCACGACCGCAAGCAGGTGCTGCGCGAGTATGCGCTGGCGCGGCGCAGGTCAGCGCGGCGGACCGCAGGGCCGGGTGCGGGCGTCCGGGCCGCCAATCACTATCTCGCCGCAGTTCCCACGCCTGCGGGTGCAGTGATCTCCGGCTATTGGGCGATCCGGGACGAGATCGACGCCATGCCTCTGCTGGTTCGGCTCGTCGGCGCAGGCTTCGTCTGCTGCCTGCCGGCTGTGGCCGGCAAGGGCGAAGCGTTGCAGTTCCGCGTCTGGACGCCGGGTTCTGCGCTCTCGCGCGGGCCGTTCCGCATTCCGGAACCCACGGAGGACGCCGTGCCGGCCCAGCCGACCCACCTCCTGGTGCCGCTTCTCGCCTACGACCGGGACGGCTACCGCTTGGGCTACGGCGGCGGCTACTACGACCGCTCGCTGCGCTTGTTGCGCCGGACGCGCCCGATCGTCGCCGTGGGCCTCGCCTATACCGAGCAGCTCATGCAGGGCCTGCCGCGCGAAGAGCATGACGAGCCGCTGGACTGGATCGTCACCGAGCGGGGCGCCATGCCGCTCGCTCCGCGCACGGCCTGATCGCGGACGCGGAGAGAGTCTGAGTATGCGCATCCTGTTCTGCGGCGACGTCGTCGGCCGCCCTGGCCGCGACATCCTGACGGAACACCTGCCGGGCTTGCGCGAGGAGCTCGCCCTCGACCTGGTGATCGTGAACGGCGAGAACGCCGCCGGCGGCTTCGGCATCACCGCGGAGATTTGCCGCAGCCTCTACCAAGTGGGGGCCGACGTGATCACCCTCGGCAACCATGCCTGGGACCAGCGCGGGACCGAGAGCTACATCGAGACCGACCGGCGGCTGGTCCGCGCCCGCAACTACCCCAAGGGCACACCAGGCAGCGCCGGCGCGCTGCTGCACACGCGTGACGGCCGCACGGTCTTCGTCTTTCAAGTTCTCACGCAGCTCTTCATGGACCCCATCGGCGAGCCCTTCGCCTGCGTCGAGGAAACGCTGCAGGAGCATCGGCTCGGGCAGTCGGTCGATGCGATCGTGCTCGACATCCACGGAGAGGCGACGAGCGAGAAGCAGGCGCTCGCGTACCTCGCCGACGGCCGTGTTTCGCTGGCGGTGGGCACCCACACCCACGTGCCGACCGCCGACCACCGCATCCTGCCCAAGGGGACGGCCTACATTTCGGACGTCGGCATGTGCGGCAACTACGAATCCATCATCGGGCTCGCCGTCGATGCGCCGCTTGCCCGTTTCACGCGGAAGCGCCCCGGCCCCCGCGCAACACCCGCAGAGGGCGAGGCCACCCTCTGCGCCGTCCTGGTCGAGACCGACGACGACACCGGGCTCGCCCGTCACGTCGGCGTGCTACGGCAGGGCGGCGTGCTCCACCCCACCTCGCCGATATGAGCGAGTGCAGCAGAATCATCGGGTCAACACTTCTACGGTAGGCTTGATCGAAGATCGTCGTTGGAATACCATATTTTGGTACATAGGCGGGAGCATTTGCATGGCACGCAATACGTCGGTCTCTCTTGGGGACCACTTTGTGGGCTTCATAGACGAAAGCGTCGCATCCGGGCGCTACAACTCGGCCAGCGACGTGATCCGCGCCGGATTACGATTGCTCGAAGAGCATGAGACGAGGGTGGAGGCCCTGAGGGAGGCCCTGATCGAGGGCGAGCGATCCGGCCCCGCCAGCCCCTTCGATTTCGACGCATTCATCGACCGCAAGAAGTCCGTCTGAGCGACTTGGCCGGATACGCGCTTTCGCCGGCAGCGCAGGCCGATCTCGACGAGATTTGGGATTACACGGTCGGGCGATGGGCTATGGCGCAGGCCGAGCGCTACACGAGGGATATTCAGGCGACGTGTGAAGCGCTGGGCCGAGGCGGCTTGGTCGGTCTATCGGCCGAAGACATCCGCGCCGGATACAGGAAGATCGGGGTGGGCTCGCACGTGATGTACTACCGTGAGCGCGAGAGCACGCTTGAGATTGTGCGCATCTTGCACCGACGCATGGACGTTACCCGGCATCTGTAGGACAACGTCGCGACTCTCTGGATGGGGCGTCAGCCGGCGCTTGCCCTCTGCATGGGTGCGGGTTGGGCCGCGAAGTGAGGCACCACGTCGCGGGCGAAGCGCTCCCACATCTCGTGGCGGTAGTCGCGCGGCATGCCATAAGTCACGTTCTGCAGGATGAAGTGGTCGAACCCCAGGTCCACGTAGGCCTGCAGCCTCTCGCACACGGTCTCGGCCCGGCCGACGAGCTGAAGGTCGAGCCACGGCCCCAGATTGTCGGGATCGGTCAGCTTCTTGGAGGTGGCCATGAACTTGCTGAAGGCTTTGAACTCCTCTAGCTCCTTCCAGGGGTCGGCGTCGGCCTCGTAATGCTCGACCACCTTCACGAAGTAGCGCGAGAGATGCTCCTTGGCGAGCGAGTCCGCCTCCTCGTCGGTGTCCGCCAGCACCGCGTGAATCAGGATCGGCCGGCTGACGTCGGTGGAGCCGCCGCGCTGGCGGGTCTCCTCGTCCCAGCGCGCGAAGTCGTTGCTGTGGAAGTGCATCGGGAAGTTCGAGACCCGGATCATGGGGAGGTCGAGCTCGGCCATGATGCCGGCGCTCTCGGGGCTGCTGGTGGCGCCGTAGAGGTTGATGCGCTCCTGCACGGACTTCGGCCTGAGCTGGATCGGCCGCTCGATGTCGAAGAACTCGCCGCCGTAGGTGAACGAGCCGCCGGCGAGCGCCTTGCCGATGACCTCGCGGCACTCGCGGAAGCGCGCGCGGGTCTCCGTCATGGAGACGCCGAAGGCGTCGTACTCGAGTCGCGCGAGACCGCGCCCGAAGCCGATATGGAGCGTGCCTCGGCTCAGCTGGCTCAGCATCGCGATCTCGCCCGCGAGCCTGAGCGGGCTGTACCAGGGCAGCACCAGGACACAGGTTCCGAGGTCCATGTCGGGATAGCGGCCGGCGAGATGAGACAACAGCACCATCGGGCTCGGCGTCGGGAAGTAGTCGGAGAAGTGGTGCTCGATCACCCAGAACGCGTCGTATCCAAGTCCCGCGACATGGTCCGCGTCGACCAGGGCCTCGACGTATTGGTCCGCGTCGGACGCGCCGGGCTCGCCGACCGCCGAAATCACCGTTCCGAACTTTATCTCAGCCATGGCAACTCGTCCCAGCCGCTCGCCGCCTCCCGTCTCGGCGATCCTAGCCGGGTGAGACAAATAAAACAAACGTTTGGTTGGGCAGTGAAGGACGGGACCGGGATGTTAGCGCTGACCGCCGTCGCGCAGCTTGTAGCGCTGAATCTTGCCGGTCGCGGTCTTGGGCAACGCGTCGACGTAGCGGAGCCAGCGTGGATACTTGTAGCGCGCGAGCTCTGCCTTGCAGTGGGCCACCAGCGCTTCGCTCAGGTGCTTGCTCGCAGCCTGTTCCTGGGCGAGCACAATCCAGGCCTCGGGCTTCACCAGCCCGTCATTGTCGGCCCGACCCACCACGGCGGCTTCGAGCACCGCCGGATGGGCGATCAGGCGGGCCTCGATCTCGACCGGCGAGACTCAGATGCCGCCAACCTTGAGCATGTCGTCGGAACGCCCGCAGCAGACGTAGCAGCCGGCCTCGTCGATGGTGTAGGTGTCGCCGGTCCTGAGCCACTCGCCCTCGAAGGCCGCGGCCGTGCGCTCGGGCTCGCCCCAGTACTCGGCGATGAGGGACTGCCCGCGGATCAGCAGGTTGCCGGTCTCTCCCGGCGCCACGTCGCGCCCGTCATCGTCGACCAGGCGCGCCTCGTAACCCGGCACGGGCGTACCGCTCGTCCCCGGCACCACTGCGCAGGGGCGGTTGGAGATGAAGATGTGCAGGATCTCAGTGGTGCCGATTCCGTCCACGATGTCGAGGCCTGTGGAGGCACGCCAGCGTTCCAGGATCGCCGCCGGCAGCGGCTCGCCCGCCGAGACGCAGAGACGCACGCTGGAAAGATCCGGTGAAGCGCTTTCCAGCGCCTGAAGCTGCGCGGCGTAGAGGGTCGGCACGCCGTAATAAATGGTCGGCCGGAAGGCCTCGATGGTGGCAAACGTGGCCTCCGGCGTCGGCCGGGTGTCGAGGAGCACTGCCGTACCGCCGGTCCAGAGCGGAAACGTCATGGCGTTGCCGAGCCCGTAGGCGAAGAACAGCTTGGCTGCGGAGAAGTGGATGTCGTCGGCGGTGATGCCGAGGGTATCGACCCCGAAGTACTGGCTGGTCACTACCATGTCGCGGTGGCGGTGAACGCCGCCCTTCGGCGTGCCGGTGGAGCCTGACGTGTAGAGCCAGAATGCGGGATCGTCGGCGGCTGCCGGCGCCGGCGTCAGCGCGTCGGCCTCTACGGCGAGACGGGCCGAGAAGGAATCGCCCTCGCCTTCGGTGGGGAGCACATGCGCCGGCCGGTGCGCGGCTTCGGTCAACGCCGGCTCGACTTCGCCGGTGAACTCCGGCGACCACACGATGCAGGCCGCGCGCGAATTCTCGATGACGAAGCGGTAGTCGGCCGCGCGCAGCAGCGTGTTGAGCGGGACCGGCACACACCCTGCCTTGATCGCACCCCAGAACAGATAGAAGAACGTTGGGCAATCCTTCACCACCATCAGCACACGGTCGCCGCTAGAAAGACCGAGGGCGGCGAGCGCGTTGCCCGCCCGGTTCACGGCGGCGGCGAGCGCGGCGTAGGTCACGTCGCCCGCCGCATCGCGGATCGCCACCTTGGCGCCGCGTCCCTCGGCGACATGCCGGTCGATGAAAGGCACCGCGACGTTGAAGACGTCGGCGAACGTCAGCGCGGTCGGCGTCTGCGCGGCATCGACCGCGACGGTGTGATCGTCCATGCCGATTCCCAGCGGTCCCGATGTCCCTGCCCGCCCCTGCCCAACGCCATCGAGGGTTTCGCCTGCGCGGAGCGGCGCAACCGGAGTACCCTATGCCCAAACGCCGGGGCCCGCAGTCTCCAATTTCGGGCAGGCGTGCGTGCAAATCCGGCGCGGGTCGGGAGCGTGAGGAGGCGATGGTGACGTGGGATTACATCGTCGCGGGCGGGGGATCGACCGGTTGCGTCATCGCCAACCGCTTGACGGAGGACGGTCGCAGCCGCGTGCTGGTGTTGGAGGCCGGCGGCTCGGACCGGAGCATCGCCGTCTCCATGCCCGCCGCCGGGCTTGTCCTGGCATTATCCAATCCACGCTACGACTGGGGCTTCAAGGCCGAGCCCGACCCGACGCGGGACGGGCGCGAGGACTACATGCCGCGCGGCAAGGTGCTGGGCGGCACCAGTGCGATCAATGGCATGTCATACGTTAGGGGCCAGCCGGAGGACTACGACGGCTGGGCGGCGCTCGGGTGCGAGGGCTGGGATTTCGAGAGCGTGCTGCCCTACTTCAAGCGCTCGGAGAACAACGAGAACGGCGCCGATGCCTTTCACGGCTCGGGCGGCCCGCTCTCGGTCTCCAATATCCGCAGCCTGCACCCGCTTTCGGACGACTATCTCCAGGCCTGCGTCAACTTGGGCCTGGAGCGGGTGGCCGATATCAACACGCCGCCGCAGGCCGGCGTCGGCTACGTGCCCGCCACCCAGCGAAGGGGGCGGCGGCACAGTACGGGGCGCGCTTACCTCAGGCGCGCGAGGCGGCGACGGAACCTGCGGGTGCTCACCCACGCCCACATCCGGCGCGTGCTGTTCGACGGCAAGCGCGCGACCGGGGTCGAATACATGCACCGGGATCGCACCGAGCGTGCAGAGGCGGCGCGTGCGGTGATCGTGTGCGCCGGCACGTATGCCTCGCCGCAGCTGCTCATGCTTTCGGGCGTGGGCCCGGCGGCGCACCTACGCGCGTTCGACATTCCGGTGGTTCACGACTTGCCGGGCGTGGGCGAGAACCTGCAGGATCACCCGGGCCTGGCGCAGACCTGCTTTGCGAGCGCACCGACCTACAACACCCTGATGGGCCCGGTGGGCGCGCTGTTCTACGGCGCGCAATGGCTGCTCGCAGGCTCAGGCCCGGCAGCCTCGCCCCACGCCCAGGTCACGGCTTTCCTCCGAATTGAGGAGGGTGAGGGCCGATCCGACCTGCAATACATGTTCACGCCCGCCGGCTACGATCTGTCGGCGGACGGGCCGGTCCTCTTCGACCGGCCGGCGGTCACGGGCCTCATCAACCTGCTCCGGCCCTACTCCCGAGGGCGGGTCGGGCTCCGCTCCGCCGACCCGCTCGCGCATTCGACGATTCAGCCCAACCTCTTCGCCGACGAGCGCGACCTCGAGCTGCTGCTCGCCGGCGCCAAGCTGCAGCGCAAGCTGTTCCAGACTGAGCCGCTCGCCCGCTCCATCGCGGGCGACTACCGCCCTTCGAGCGACGTGCAGACGGACGACGAGTGGCGTGCCTACCTGCGCGAGAACTCGCTGAGCGGCTATCACCCGGTCGGCACCTGCAAGATGGGGCGCGACGATAAGGCGGTGGTCGACCACCGCCTGCGGGTGCGGGGGGTCGAGAACCTCCTTGTCGCGGACGCATCGATCATGCCCACCATCGTCAGCGGCAATCCGCTGGCGACCTGCGTCATGATCGGCGAGAAGGTGTCCGAGATGATCCGCGCGTCAGCCTGAGGGCGCGGTACGCTCCAGCCAGGCGTTCGCGGCATCCTCCATCGTCATGAAGACCGCGCCCAGCCCCTGGAGCGCCTCGATCAGCCGCTCCAGCATCATCATGCGGTGGCCGCGCCCGATCACGAAGGGATGGCAGGTGTAGGTGAGCACGCCCCAGTCCATCGTGCGGGCCATGTAGTCGAAGTCGTCCACCCAGTTCTGCAGCACGCCGCCCGCCGGCATCAGGCCCTGCATACTGTATTGCTTGTTCCGCACGTATTCGAAGTGCGGATAGTCGTCCAGGGTCCAGCTGATCGGCATCTCGACCAGGCTGGTCTCGGGCCCGAGCTGCATGGGCTCTTCGAGCGCGATCACGTCGCCCGTGCGCGCAAAATAGGGGGTGTAGTCGTTCCCCATCATGCTGCTCTCGTAGAGGAAGCCGCGCGAGACCAGGAGCTCCACCGTGTTCTCGCTCAGGTCCCAGGCGGGCGAGCGGTAGCCGCGGGGCTTCTGTCCGCACAGCTTGACGATGGCATCGGTGCCGCGCTGGAGCCCCGCCTCCTCCTCGTCGCGCGACATGGTGACGGGGGTCATGTGGGTCCAGCCGTGATGGCCGATCTCGTGTCCCGCCACCGCGATGCGGACGGACATCTCGGGATAGGTCTCGATGGTGTGACCGGGGATGAACCAGGTTGCCGGGATCTCGTGGCGCTTGAGCAGGTCCATAATGCGCTCGGCGCCGACCAGGCCGAACTCGCCCCGGCTGAGCGGCGTCGGCGAGCGCAGGCCCTGGGCGATGAAGCCCGAGACGGCATCGAAGTCGAAGGTCAGGCAGGCAATGTGCATGTCCGTCTCACCCGCAGGCGCACGGCGATCGCCTGACTGGACGTCAGCCGCTCGGTCGCTTGATCGCCTGGTCGACCAGTTCTCCGCGCGATTGGGCGAGCGCCGCCAGGATGCGCAGCACCACGCAGACCGCGAGCCTGGAGGTCGTGCCGCTCACGTCGAAGATCGGGCAGAGCTCGGATATGTCGATGACGCTGACGCCGCCCTGGGCGCCGAGCAGGCCGGCGATCCGCATCATCTCGCGCGATTCGATGCCGCCCGGCTCCGCCGCGGTCACGCCCGGCGCCATCGACGCATCCATCACGTTGAAGTTGAAGCTCAGGTACTGGGCGTCGGTTCCGTCCCAAGCCCGGCCGATGGCGTCCGCCGCCACGTCGTCGACCCCGCGTTCCAAAAGTTCGAACATGGGGAAGAAGCGAATCTCGCGTTCGCGAGCCAGGTCGATCCAGTCCTTGGGGTTGAGCGAGTTGCGGGCGCCGACGTGGCTCACGTTGTCGCTCGCCAGGTTGGGCAGCTCGGTGATGCGGGAGAGCGCGCAGGTGCTGAGGTTGCTCTCGCCGGCCCAGGTGTCGGCAAGATCCAGGTGGGCGCCGAAATGCAGGTAGCCCATCTTCTTGTCGGCGCCGATGTGGTCCGAAAGCGCCTGGGTCGCGGGGATGGAAAGCGAGCGATCGCCGCCGCAGATGATGGGAGTCAGGCCAGCGGCGAGGACCTCGCGCACCGCCTTGTAGATGCGCTGGCGCGAGAGCTCCGGGTTGACCTTGGGCATCTGCACGTCGCCACAGTCGACGCTGCTGCCGTTGAGATCGACCTGATACTCGAACCAGTAGGGGAAGTACTCCTGGGAGGCCAGCCGGAACTCCCGCGGGCCCTCTTCGGAGCCGGGCTTGCCGATATTGCCCTCGTCGAAGGGCACGCCGACGAATGCGTAGCGGGCGCTGACCTCGCGCAGCTTCTCCGCCTCCAGCGCGACGTGCTCGGAACGCAGGAAGGTGATCTGCCCCGGGGCGCGGTAGTTGTCGGCCTCGTCGCCTCCCAGAGGCGAGAAGAGGTGTGCGTAGGCCTTGGCGGGGTTCATTCCTCTGTTCCCCTCTCTTCGTGTTTCGAGGTCGGTGGGCTCATGGCGCGATCCCCTGCTCACGCAGCGTTTTGGCCCGGCTGCCGAGGTAGTGGTAGATCATGCAGCACGCCAGCTTGATGCTCATCTGGCTCACGTCGAACTGGGGACAGAGCTCCGAAAGCTCCAGGATGTCGGCCCCGTAGGTGCCGGCGATGCGAGCGAGCTGAATCGCCTCCCGGGACTTGATGCCGAAGCACTCCGGCGCCGTCGTGCCGGGCATGCAGCCTGCGTCCAGCGAGTCGGTGTCCCAGGAGCAATAGACGGCATCCGTGCCGTTCCAGGCGAGCTCGAAAATCTCCCTGGTGCAGCTTTCGACGCCGCGCTCGACCACCTCCATCATGGGGATGAGGCGGACGTCGTTGTCGACGTAGAAGTCGTACCAGTCCTTCGGGTTGAGCCCGTTGCGCGAGCCCATGTGGGCCATGTTGGCGCCGTCGCAGTTGGGCAGATCGAAGGCACGCGCGGGGCCCGAGCAGTTGGTGTTGTCGATGCCGCCCCAGTCCGGCGCGGAGTCCAGATGGCAATCGATATGCAGATAGCCGATGCGCCCATCCCGGTGAAAATCCGAAAGCGCACGGGAGCCGGGGATCGGCGCGGAGTGGTCGCCGCCACAGAAGATGACCTTGGCGCCGCCTTCCAGGCACTCGGTGATGTACTGGTGGATGTATTCGTGGGAGAGATCGTTGTTGCCCGGCACGATCGGAACGTCGCCGCAGTCCACCGGCTTGAAGAAGCTGACCAGGTCGACGTCGTACTCGAACATGTACGGGAAATACTGGGTCGAGGCCTCGCGCAGGCCGGCGGGGCCTTGCGAGGTGCCGGCGCGCACCATCTGCCCCTGATCCCAGGGCACGCCGAGGAAGCAGATCTTGGCCCCCATGGCGCGGATCGCGTCTCGGTCCGGCGGGCAGTAGGGGGCGCCGAGGAAGGTCGCGATGCCGCTCGACTTGAATGCGCCGTTGTGCAGCTTGGGCGAGCGGATATGGTCGTCGTCGCCGGCCTGTTGCTTCGGGCCCTGATGCTGGTGGGGCACGAACTCCCATACCGGGGCGTGGGTTTCGGTCATGAATGACGGCCCTCTGCGTGAGTAAAGCGCGCGCGGCGGGACGTAACGCGCCCCTTTTGGAGGCCACCGTCCACCGACGGAACCCCTAGGCTGAATAGCACACGCTATTCGCTCTTGCACACGTGCCGCGGCGCACGGGACCGCGCACGTCAACACGGCTGCGGTTCGCTTGATTTCCGCGTTCTCTGCCAAGTAACCTGCCCGTTCACATCCATCAGTTCTTCGAACCTCCGTCAGGACTCTGACGGGCCGTTCGTGCGGAGGCGCTCATGTGCTCGGTATGCGGATGCGGCGAGGTCGCTGCGAGCGACCACGATCACAGCCACGGTCATGGTGAGCACGCGGGCCACCATCACACCCACGTCCATCACCATCACGCTCACGACGGATCCAGCGACGGGCACCGCCACGATCACGTTCACGACCACTACGGGGAGGGAGTAGGCGGCCTCTCCGTGCCGGGCTTCTCCCAGGAGCGCCTCGTTGAGATCGAGCAGGACATCCTCTCCCGCAACGACGCGGACGCTGCCGCCAACCGGCGGCGGCTCTCCGAGCAGGGGGTGCTGGCGCTCAACCTGATGTCGAGCCCGGGCGGCGGCAAGACCACCCTGCTGGTCGAGACCATCAAGGCGCTCGAGGGCACGCTCCCCATCGGCGTGGTGGAAGGAGACCAGGAGACCAGCAACGACGCAGACCGCATCAGGGCGTGTGCGGTGCCGGCGGTGCAGATCAACACCGGCCGCGGCTGTCACCTGGATGCGCACATGGTCGGGCACGCGCTGGATGACCTTCCGCTCGCTCCGGGCGGCGTCGTCTTCATCGAGAACGTGGGCAACCTGGTGTGCCCGGCGGCCTTCGACCTCGGCGAAGCGCGCAAGGTGGTCATCCTTTCCGTCACCGAGGGCGAAGACAAGCCGCTCAAGTATCCCGACATGTTCGCGGCGGCGGACCTGATGCTGCTGAGCAAGATCGATCTCCTGCCGCACGTGGACTTCGACCCGGAGCGCGCACTTGAGTACGCCCTGAGGGTGAATCCGGCCATCGCCGAGATACGTCTCTCCGCCCGGAGCGGAGAGGGCTTGGCGGCATGGTTGGACTGGATCCGCGCTCGGGTGCCGGAGGCAACGGCGCAAGAGAGGTCCGACCCCGTTCCTCCCGCGCGTCACACCCACGCTCATGCATGAGCTGGCTCTCGCCCGGAGCCTCATCGAGATGGTCGACGACTACGCGCTCGCTCAAGGCGCGCGCCGGGTCAATCGGATACACGTGCGGCTCGGGGTGCTCTCGGCGCTGACCCGCGCGCTCTACGTCAGCTTTCGGTCCGCTTCGAGGGGAACCAGCTGCGAGGGAGCGGTGCTCGACATCGAGGAGGTTCCGCTCACCGTCCATTGCCGTGTCTGCGACGGCGTGAAGACTCCGAGCGGGCCCTACAACTTCCGCTGCCCCGACTGCGGCCGCGCGACGCCCGAGGTCGTGACCGGCCGCGAGATGCAGCTGGTCTCCATCGTGCTCGGAGAGGGCGATGGCGCTGCGCCGCAGGGTGAGGAAAGACCCGTCGGGCCCGAGCCTGCCGGCGACGATCCGCCTCGGCAAGCACGGGCTGCGACGGCCGTCTAGTTTCGGCGCTCCCGGTTGGGGCTCTCTTCGCGCATCATGTGCATGATGTGCCGCTCGAGATCGGTGTATCCGTCGAGGCCGATGATCGCCTCCTTGTCCGGGATACGCTGGCCGGACTTGAACCGGGTCTGGAGATCCTCGCGAATTCGCCCCGGATGGCGGGTCATGAAGAGGATTCGGTCGGCGAGGAAGATGGCCTCCTCGATGTCGTGCGTCACCATGAGCACCGTCGGCCGCGACGATTCCATGATGATCATGAGGAGCTCCTGCATGGTCCAGCGCGTCTCGGCATCGAGCGCGCCGAAGGGCTCGTCCATGAGCAGGATTGCGGGATCGTTGGCGAGTGTCCGGGCAATCGCCACCCGTTGCTTCATGCCGCCCGAAAGCTGCGAAGGAAAGGCGTTGCGGAACTTCTCGAGCTGCACCAATTCGATGTAGTGATTGGCCCGCTCACGGCGCTCCCCTCTGGGCACGCCGTTGAGACGCATGCCGTACTCCACGTTCTGCTGCACGGTGAGCCAGTCGAACGACGTGTAGGTCTGGAAGATCATGCCCCGGTCGCCACCGGGCCCGGTGATCTCGTGGCCGTCGAGCATCAAGGAGCCGTCCGTCGGCTCCTCCAGGCCCGCCACCATGCGCAGCACCGTCGACTTGCCGCAGCCCGACGGGCCCAGCAGGGCGCAGAGCTGGTTCTCCGCGACGTCGAAGGAGACGTCGACCACCGCCTCGATGACGTCGCCCGACGACGTGGCGAAGGACTTGGAGACATGCGACACCGAGAGCTTCGCACCCTCCGGCGTTCGCGTGTCTCCAGTCCCCCGCATCACACGCCAGACGGGCCGCTACTGGCCGTAGCCGGACTCGTGGAGTTCGGCCAGCAGCGAGCAGTCGGTGCCCGCCTCGGGCTCGATCGTCTCCGTCATCTGGCCGAACTTGATCCACCACTCGTTGGTCATGCGCCAATGATCGGCGATCTGGCCGTTGGTCTGCCCGAAGGGCGGATCGCCCGGCGCCGAGCCGCAGAAGCGCGCGGCCTCGATGTAGGAATAGATGTAGAGACCGCCGTCCTTGCCCGTACCATCCTTGCCGATCACGAGCTCCACGTCTTCGAGCGACATCTTCATGCGCCGCGCGATGATCTCGTTCCCCTCAGCGGGATTCTGGCTCCACCACGCGATGGCGTCGTAGAGCGCCCGCATGGTCTTCAACGCCACGTCCCGGCGCTCCGCGACGAAGTCTGAGTTCATGAAGAGCGCATCGGCGATGAGCGCATTCTGGAGCCAGAACGGCTCACGCGACTGAGCGGCGAGCCTGGTATCCGGACGCGCTTCGAGCACCTGGACTCCGAAGGGGTCCCAGAATTCGGCTGCGGCGACATCGCCGCCGATCATCGCGGCGGCGGCATCGTCCATGATCAGGTTGACGTATTCGACCTGGTCGTAAGCGACGCCGTTCTGCTCCAGCCAGATGGCCATGTAGAGCTGGGCCAGGCCGCCTTCGAGGACGGCGACCTTCTTGCCCACGAGATCCTGGGCGCTCTCGATGTCGGGGCCGACCACGATCTTGTCGGTGCCGTAGGAGATGTTGCCGTAGGCGACGAGCTTGACCGGCATGCCCTCGGCCGTCGCGATGGGCGCGAACTCGATGGTGCTCGACACCACATCGAGCTGCCCGGCGCTCGCCAGTCCGAATGACTGGAAGGGATCCTCGATCGCCTCGTAGCTGATCTCCAGGTCGGGGGCGAGCCCCTTCTCGTCGGCGATGTACCAGAAGCCGTAGCCCGGCCACGTGAGCCCGGCGATGCGGACCTCGTCTGCCGCGTCGACGCGGGCCGAGGATACGCCGAGCAGGGCCGTCACGCAGACGGCCGCCGCCAGGGCGAGCCCGAGCAATTTTGCTCTGCAAGCGATTGTCATGGTCTTGGTTCTCCCTCTTTGCCGTTTACTTCACAGCGTCAGCGTTCCCGCTAGTCCAGGTAGCGGAACATCCGCCGGTGGGCGAGCCGGAACAGATAGTCGAACAACAGGCCCAGCAACCCGATCACGATGATGCTGGCCATGATCTGATCGACGTGGAGAAAGCGCTTGGCGCGCATCATCACCGCACCGATGCCGGTGGTAGCCGCGACGATCTCGGCGATGACGAGATAGGTCCAGCTCACGGCGAGCATCTGGCGCATGGCGACCACGATGTTCGGCATGGCGGCGGGCACTACGACCGTACGCAGGATCTGCCAGCGGTTCCCGCCCAAGGTCATGGATGTCTCGATGAGCTCGGTGCGCACCGCCTTCACGTGATCCATGATGATGGTGATGAGGAACCACAGCACGCCGATGAAAAGGAGCGCGATCTTCTGCGTGTCGCCGGTGCCGAACCACATCAGCAGCAGCGGGATGAAGGAGGGCGCAGGCAGGTAGCGCCACGCCGACACCAGCGGGTTGAAGAAGGCTTCGACCCGGCGAAACGAGCCCATCAGGATGCCGAGCGGCACCGCGACCAGGCAGGCCAACGCGAAGCTCAGAAAAATTCGGTAGATGCTGATGCCGATGTCGACCACGAAGGCGCCGCCGGCCAGCATCTCGTAGAGCGTGGTGACCACCAGGTGCGGCGGCGGCATGAACTTGGCGTTGACCCATTCCTGGGCAACGGCGACTTCCCAGAGCGCGAAGAAGATCACCCATACGGCCACACCCAGCGAGATCGTGGCCCTGCGGGGGATCGGTCTCTTGAATTCGAGCCAGCGTTGCCTGCGCACCCGACCTGCTCGCACCGCTTCTTCCTTCTTGCGATGTATGCCGCGGTCGGCCGGACCACAGGCGGTCAACGGCCAAGATCTGGTCTCGCTTGCGAGGTTCCCAGCCCGCGCGGCCGGGACAAGGCGCCGGGAGCGCGCTCAAGCCGCCCCGAGACACCGCGTCGCCGAGCCATCGAGCATCCTCTCGTCACACGGCGCAATGAACCGCAACCACCGCCGCCGGTCAAGGTTGAGGGGTGTATGGACACAGTCCAGAGTAGGATTTCGCTGGGATTTGGAGGGATACGGGCGGAATGGAACGATCACGCATTTCTCGTCACGGTCGCGGCCTGCGTCGAGCGCCATCAGAACAACGCCGACGGCGAGAGGACGAGATCCAATGAGGGGGCCTCGAGCCACGCTGCGTGCGAGACAGGGGCCGTGCACCAACCGGACACGACCTCGTATGCTCGGATGATGCTCCGGGCCTTCCACCACAGGGTGTACCGGACATGTCGATGAGGCGCGGGCCCAGTGCCGGCGCGGCCCCTTGCGGCCGGAATGCCATCGTGGTTGAGCCGGGCGGGACTTGACCGTGGGGTCGGCACTGTTCGGCGCCGCCGGTGCGGTCAGTTGGGGCGTCGGCGACTTTGCGGCCCGCTTCGTCGGCCGCGCCATCGGCCCACCGCAGGCGCTTCTCGGCATCATGCTGGTCGGCAGCCTCGGCATCGGTATCTTCGTCGTCGCCAGCGGCGCGACGCTGATCTGGGAGCTCTCCGGCCTCTGGCTGTTGGCCCTCAACGGCGTCGCAACCATGCTGGCGACGCTGTTGCTGTTCGATGCGCTCACCCGCGGCCCGGTCTCGCTCGGCTCGCCGATCGCCTCCAGCTACCCCGCGTTGGCGGTACCGATGACGGTCGTCTTCGGCGCCCGGCCCGAGCCGATCCATTGGGTCGCGATGGCGGCCACGCTCGGCGGGGTCTGGCTGGTGGCGCTTGCGGTCTCCCGCGTGGACAGCGGCGACAAGCCGGACTACGCGCCGGCGGTGCTGCGCCGGGCCGTGCCGACGGCCATCGGGGCGGCGTTCTGCTTCGCCGTCGCCCTCCTCGCCGCCGATCACGCAGTCGAGCGTTACGGCCTCCCGATGACCCTGCTGTCGGGGCGGATTGTCGGCGCTATCGCCCTGGGCGCGGGCTTCCTCGTCATGCGCAAGGTGCCGCGCATGCCGCTCAGGGGATGGCCGCTGATCCTCCTTATCGCCCTGCTGGATACCCTCGCTTACGCCTTGCTCTATGCCGGGCTCGCGCTGGAGAACGGCGAGTTCGCGATGGTCACCGCCTCCGCCTATTCGGTGGTGTCGATCCTGCTGGCGCGGATCATCCTGCGCGAGCCTGTGGTGCCGCTTCAGTGGCTGGGCGTCGCCATCGTCATTGCCGGGATCGGCACGCTATCAGCCACCGGCTGACCCCGGACCAATTCAGATCACCCGCTCGCTCTCCGGGTCGACGAGGACGGCCCGGCTCATGTCCACGTCGAGCGCGAGAGAGGCCCCTGGCTGCTCGGCGGCCGAGCCGTCGAGCCGCACGAGCATCGAGGTCTCGCCCAGGTGGAAGTTGACCAGCGTGTTGGCGCCCATGGGCTCGACGATCTCAACCGTCGTCAGCAGCCGCGCGCAATCGGGTCGGGGCACCTCGCCCTCGGCGCGGTACATGTGCTCGGGCCTGATCCCGAGCAGCACATCGCGCCCGCCGTCGCCCGTGTGGCGCGCGGCCCGCTCAGGCGGCAGGGCGAAGGCTTCGTCTCCGGTCCTCACCGCGACCGCACCGTCTGCCGCTTCGATCTGCGCCGGCGTGAAGTTCATCGCCGGCGAGCCGATGAAGCCCGCGACGAAGCGGGTCTGCGGCCGCTCGTAAAGCTCAAGCGGCGGACCCTCCTGCTCGATTTCGCCCTCACGCAACAGCACGATCCGGTCGGCGAGGGTCATCGCCTCCACCTGGTCGTGGGTGACGTAGATCATGGTCCGCTGCATCTCCTGATGCAGCCGCTTGATCTCGGTGCGCATCTCGTCGCGCAGCTGGGCGTCGAGGTTGCTGAGCGGCTCGTCGAAGAGATAAAGCTTCGCGTCCCGCACGAGCGCACGGCCCATGGCGACCCGCTGGCGCTGGCCGCCGGAAAGCTGGCGCGGCTGGCGCTCGAGCAGGTCCTCGATCCCGAGCATGGCCGCCGCCCGCTCCACCCGCGGGCGAATCTCGGCGTTGGGCGCGTTCCGCATCCTGAGCCCGAAGGCCACGTTCTCGAACACCGACATGTGCGGATAGAGCGCGTAGTTCTGAAACACCATGGCGACGTCCCGGTCCTTGGGCCGGACGTCGTTGACCACCGCGCCTTCGATCTCCACCGTGCCCTCGGTCACCTCCTCGAGCCCAGCGATCATGCGGAGCAGCGTGCTCTTGCCGCAGCCGGACGGCCCCACCAGCACAGTGAAGGCGCGGTCGGGAATCTCGATGTCCACCCCGCGCACAGCATGGACCTTGCCGTAACGCTTGTGCACGCCGCGCAACCTGACTCCGGCCATCGCGCGTCTCCCTACCCCTTGACCGCGCCCATGGTGATCCCGCGCACCAGGAAGCGCTGCAGCGTCGCCACCGCGAAGAACACCGGGAGCGTGCCGAGCACCGAGAGTGCTGCGATCTTCGACCAGAAGGTCGACTGGGCACCGTAATAGTGAGTGACCAGCACGGGGAAGGTGAGCACGTCCGTACGGGTCAGGATCAGCGCGAAGACAAACTCGTTCCAGGCGAAGATGAAGGTGAACACGGCGGTCGCGAAGATGCCGGTGCGCGCCATGGGGAAGACGATCTTGCGCAACGCCTGCCAGCGCGAGCAGCCGTCGGTCAGCGCGCTCTCCTCCACTTCGACCGGGATGTCCTCGATATAGCCGCGCATCATCCAGATCACGTAGGGCAGGTTGAACGCGATGTAGAGCAGGATCAGCCCGACGTAGCTGTCGATCCAGCCGAACCAGACGAACAGCAGGAAGATCGGGAAGACGATAACGATGGGCGGGATCATCCGCTGCGAGATGATCCAGATTGCGAGGTTCTGCCCGCCGGTCTTGAAGCGCGCGAGGCTGTAGGCAGCCGCCGTGCCGAGGATCATCGCCGCAACGGTCGAGACGCTAGCGATGATCAGGCTGTTGTAGATCGCCCAGACGTCACCGTCCTTGAAGAGGACTCCGAAGATGCGAAAGCTCGGCTGCTCTGGAAACCAGACCGGCGGGCGGGCGAAGATATCGCCTGCCGACTTGATCGAGGTGATGAAGAGCCAGTAGACGGGGAAGAGGAAGAAGAAGAGCACCACCAGCGCGATCAGGAAGCGCCAGGCCATGCGCCGGCGCTCCCGGGTGAGCCAGCGCGGCGACCTGCCGGCAGGCTGAGAGGCGGACGCGTCGGACGCCGTCATCGGGCGATCTCCACTCGCTTGAGCGCGAATATGACGATGATCGAGAGCAGAATGATCACCAGGAAGGCGATCGCGCCCGCATAGCTCGTCTCGAACTCCTTGAAGGCCCGGATGTAGGCGTAAATCGAGATCGTCTCGGTCATCGTGCCGGGTCCGCCTTTGGTCATCGCCCAGATGATGTCGAAGATGCGAAAGAGATCGAGCGCACGGATCAGAATGGCGATGATCAGCACCGGCTTGATCACCGGCAGCGTGATCTTGAAGAAGATCTTCCAGAACGAGGCGCCGTCGATCTCAGCCGCCTCGATCAGGCTGCGGTCGACGTTGGAGAGCGCGGCCAGCAGGATCAGGAACATGAACGGCGTCCACTGCCACACCTCGCAGACCAGGATCGCCGGATAGACCCACTCCGGCCGCGAAAGCCAGAGGATCGCCACATGCTCCGTCGTGAACCAGTTGATGATCTGGTTGATCGGCCCGTACTGGTTGTCGAACATCAGCCGCCAGGTCGAGCCCGCGACGATCGGCGAGATCACGGTCGGGATGATCAGGAGCGCCACGAACACCTGCTTGAACGGCATCTTTTCGAGGAAGAGCTGTGCCATGAGCAGGCCCAGCACCAGCTCGATAGGGAGCGCGATGGCGAGGATCAGGAAGGTGTGCCCGATCGACTCCCAGAGCCGCGTGTCGGAGAAGAGCGCCCCGTAATGCTTGCCACCGGACCAGGACGTGTCCTCGGCCAGCATGGTGATGTCCTGGAAGCTGACGATGCCGGTGTAGATCAGCGGATATAGGCCGATCAGCAGCAGCACGACGATCGACGGCACGATCACCAGCCACTTGAAGTGCCGGTCGGCGAAGAGACTCGCGCGGTGGGTGAAGTGCGGCTCCCGGCCCGCGGCGACCGTCATGCGCGCGCCTTCACCGCCGGGACGCCGGCGGGGTCAGCAACCGTGCCCGCCATGCCGCTCCCGTCCATGCCGGCCCGCCGTGCCTTGGTTCTTCCGCACAGCCTTGAGAGGTAACGGAAACGCCTCCACGGCGCAATGTTCGCCGATCCACCATCGGCATAGAAGAAGCTTGCGCGTAAGATGCGCCGGCAATCGGAGCGGCGGGGCTCCGGCGTGAGCCGGGGCCGTGTGGATATGAGGGAGAGTCGGGAATGAGTCAGATCGGTTACGCCATGCAGTTCACGGGGTCCGCCGGACCGAAAGAGGGCAGCGAGGGCGAGCTCGCCGCCAGGACGGGTTCCACGACGAATGCGCTCACGACAGCGCTGGGTGCGGGCGGGCCCACGCTCTCCATCGACGAGGCGGGGTCGGAGCGGGCGTCGTTCACCTCGAACGTGCAAATTCTCGAGGACGGCTCGTTCACCGAGGACGGGACCATCGACTTCGGCGAGGCCGGCACGCTCAGCTTCAGCACCATCGGGACCGGATGGATGGGGCCGAGCGCGGAAGACGGGCTCACCCATGGCGCAATCAACTGGAAGGTGGACGGCGGCACCGGCCCCCTCGCAGGCGCGACCGGGATCATCACCTCCAACTTCACGGTCTCCGGCTCCGGCGATGTCGTCGACAACCAGTGGGGCGTCCTTTTCGTTGGTGACTGAGGCGCACGCACGACCTGACGCAGGGCGTAGAGCCGATGGCGTGAGCCGCCGGAGCCCCCGACCCAAAGACGCCGCCACGCTGGTTCTGGTGCGCGAAGGGGCGAATGGGCCCGAGGTCCTGATGGGCCGCCGACCCCGCCGCCAAGTCTTCATGCCGGACCAGTACGTGTTTCCCGGCGGCGGCGTCGAGCCCTGCGACCGATGGGTGCGCCCGGCGACGGAGCTCAGGCCCGCCGTCGCCGCGCGGCTTGCGCGCGCGTGCACGCCGGCGCGTGCCCGCTCGCTGGCGGCCGCGGCCGTGCGCGAGACCTTCGAGGAGACCGGGCTCGCGCTCGGGCTCAAGGCGCCGGTTGCAAACGGCCGCCTGCGGCCCGAGTGGCAGGCCTTCCACGCGACCGGGGTGGCGCCTGCGCTGGACAGGCTCGACTACATCTACCGTGCGGTGACGCCGCCGGGGCTGCCGCGCCGCTTCAACGCGCGGTTCTTCCTGGCGCGCGCGGAGGACACGGCGGGGACCCTCGACGGCAACGGCGAGCTGCTCGACCTCGGCTGGGTGCCGGTGACCGAGGCCATGGCGCTGCCGATCCCCTACATCACCGCCGTCGTGCTCGAAGAGCTGGAGCACATGTACGACACTCCCCCCGACCCCGACAGAGACCGGCCCGTGCCGGTCTGCATCCGCGTCGGCCAGGATCACGTCCATAGCCACGAGTGATGGCAACCGCCTGGGGCGGGTCATTCCGCCGAGACCCTGACCAGCAGCTTGCCGAAGTTGCGGCCGTCGAAGAGGCGCTGAAACGCCGAAGGCGCGTTCTCCAGGCCTTCCACGATGTCCTCCTTGAAGGCGAGGCGGCCGTCGGCGAGCCAGCGGGCAAGGCGCTTGCGCGCGTGCTCGTAGTAGGCGCCGTAGGAGAAGATGTTGAAGCCCTTCACCTCGGTCTCGGTGAAGAGGATGGGCGCGAGGTGGCTCGCGACCCTGGGCGGCTCGGTCTCGTTGTAGTGGGAGATGCCGCCGCAGATCACCACGCGGGCGCCGTGGGCGAGCAGGGGATAGATCGCATCGCCGATGGGCCCGCCGACACTCTCAAAGTAGACGTCGATGCCGTCGGGGCAGGCGGCGGCAAGGGCACCGGGCAGGTCGTCCGCGTGGCGGTCGATCGCCTCGTCGAAGCCGAGCTCCTGCGTGAGGTAACGCAGCTTCTCCGCCCCGCCGGCGATGCCGACGACCCGGCAGCCGGCGATCTTCGCCACCTGGCCCGCGACCGCGCCGACCGCGCCTGCCGCCGCCGAGATCACGACGGTGTCGCCCGGCGCAGGCCGGCCAACCTTGACGAGCCCGAGGTAAGCGGTGAGCCCCGGCATGCCGAGCACGCCGATGGCGGTGGAGAGCGGCCCGAGCGCCGGGTCCACCTTGCGTGCGCTCGCGCCTCGCGCGATGGCGTAGTCCTGCCAGCCGGTGTAGTCGTCGACGATATCGCCGGGCTGGAAGCCCGGATGCCGGCTCTCCACCACCCGGCTGACCGCGCCGCCCACGATCACGTCGCCGAACGGGATCGGCGGGTAGTAGCGGAGGTTCGTCCCCATTCTGAGCCGCATGTAGGGGTCGAGGGAGAGCCAGATCGTCCGCACCAGAAGCTCGCCGTCAGCGGGTTCGGGCATCGGCGTCTCCACGAGGCGGAAATCCGTCTCCTTTGGCGACCCCACCGGGCGGGCGGCGAGCACGATTTGGCGGTTGGCGTTGGCGATCATGGGCCGGGTTCCTCCTGAGGTGGGCGCGAGTCTAGGCGAGTGCTGTGCAGCGGCAAATTCGCCTGTTTTCCGAACGGTCCGGCGACTACTCTGGTCATGGGACGCAAGAGGGAGACGACGGCCCATGAACCTCAATCCGACGGAGAAGGAGCGGCTCACCATCTTCACGGCCGCCCAGCTCGCGCGCGAGCACAAGCGCCGCGGCATCAAGCTGAGCCACCCGGAAGCCCTCGCCTACATCTGCGACGAACTCCTGATGTGCGCCCGCGAGGGCCGCTCGCTCAAGGACCTCATGGGCTACGGCGCGGAGATCCTCACGTCGGACGACGTGCTGCCCGGCGTGCCCGAGCTCATTCCGGTGATTCACGTGGAAGCGATGTTCCCCGACGGCACCAAGCTCATCACCGTGCATCAGCCGGTCCGGCCCGGCGTAGCCGAGACCCCGTCCGGCCCCCGCGCCGGCGAGATCATCACGCCGGACGCGGAGATCGAGCTGAACGCGGGCCGGAGGACAGGATCGGTCACCGTCACCAACACCGGCGACCGCCCGGTGCAGATCGGCAGCCACTTCCACTTCTTCGAGGTCAACCGGGCGCTCGACTTCGACCGGCAGGCGACCTTCGGCATGCGCCTCGACATTCCGTCCGGCACTGCCGTCCGCTTCGAGCCGGGGCAGGAGAAGGAGGTGGCGCTGGTGGAGTTCGCAGGCCGCGGCCGTGTCACCGGCTTCAACTCCCTCACCGAGGGCATGATCGACGCGCCTGCCGTGAAGGAGCAGGCGATCGCCCGCGCCAAGGCGGGCGGCTTCCGGGGAGCGTAGGCAGATGGTGAAAATCGCGCGCGAGACCTATGCCCGCTACTACGGGCCGACCAAGGGCGACAAGATCAGGCTCGGCGACACCTCGCTGATCGGCGAGATCGAGCACGACCACACCTCCTACGGCGACGAGTGCTGGACCGGGGCCGGCCGCGTGATGCGGGACGGCATGTCCTATGACGCCCACACCTCCGCGGCCGACGGTGCCATCGACATGCTGGTCGAGAACGCCACCGTCATCGACCCCGTACTTGGTCTGGTGAAGGCGGATATCGGCATCAAGGACGGCAAGATCGCGGGCGTCGGCAAGGCCGGCAACCCCAACACCCAGGACGGCGTGGACGCCGCGTTGGTTTGTGGCCCTAACACTACCTACTACCCCGCCGGCGGCCTCATCGTGACTCCGGGCGGCATCGACGTGCACGTCCACTGGTTATCGGCGGAGCAGTGCAACCATGCGTTGGCGAGCGGGCTCACCACCATGATCGGCGGCACCATGGGGCCGCTCTTCGCCATCGACTGCGGGGGCCCGTGGAACACCTACCGCATGCTGGAGGCTTCAGAGGCCTGGCCGCTCAACTTCGGCTTCTTCGGCCGGGGCTCGTCCCACGATCCCGCGACCATCGCCGAGCATCTGGACGGCGCCATCATCGGCGTCAAGATCCACGAGGACTACGGCGCCATGCCGGCTACCATCGACGCCTGCCTGCGCGCTTCGGCCGAGCACGACTTCCCGGTCCAGATCCACACGGACACGCTGAACGAATCGGGTTTCTACGAGGACACGATGGCGGCCATCGCGGGCCGCACCATCCACATGTATCACACGGAGGGCTCCGGCGGTGGCCATGCGCCCGACATCATCCGCTGCAACGGCGAGCCGCACTGCCTGCCGTCCTCGACCAACCCGACAAACCCCTACACGGTCAACGTCTTCGACGAGCAGCTCGACATGACCATGGCCTGCCACCTGCTGCGCTACGACTTGCCGGAGGACGTGGCCTTCGCCGAGAGCCGGGTGCGCCACGGCACCATCGCCGCCGAGGACGTGCTGCATGACATCGGCGCGGTCTCGATGTTCGGCTCCGACAGTCAGGGCATGGGGCGGATCAACGAGGTCATCACCCGTTGCTGGCAGCTCGCGAGCAAGATGCGCGACCAGCGCGGGCGGCTGCCGGAGGAGAGCACCGCCGACGCCGACAACGAGCGCATCAAGCGCTACATCGCGAAGTACACCATCAACCCGGCGATCGCCTTCGGTGTCGACCAGTACGTGGGGTCGCTGGAGCCGGGCAAGATGGCGGACTTGGTGACCTGGAAGCCCGCCTTCTTCGGGATGAAGCCCTTCGGCGTGATCAAGGGCGGCTTCGTCGCCTGGGGCGCGAGCGGCGACCCGTCTGGCAGCTACTTCGCCACGGAGCCGGTGATCATGCGGCCGCAGTTCGGCCATCACGGGCGGGCGCCGACAACGCTCAGCGCCAACTTCGCCCATCGGCGTGCGCTCGATATCGACGTGCAGGGCCGGCTCGGGCTCGCCAAGTCGATCCTCCCGATAGGGAGCTTCACCAAGCTCACCAAGAAGGACATGCTGCACAACGACTCCTGTCCCGACATCCGGGTCGACAGCCAGACCTTCGAGGTCTTCGTCGACGGGACGCTCGCGGCGTGCGAGCCGATCGACAAGATCACCCTCGGCCAGAACTACCTGATGCGCTGAGCCCGCACGTGGCCACCGCCGCCATGCCGGCCGCCCGGCCCAACGAGGGGCCGCAAGCCGCGCTCCGCTTCGCCCGCGCGCCCGACGGGCGGAGCTATATCGCGCGCCAGCGCGTGGGCTATCCCTTCCACATCACCCGGCCGTTCTACTTCGATGAGGTACCGGCGGGGGCGCTGACGCTCTACCTCCAATCGGTATCCGGCGGCATCTATCAGGGTGAGGACCTCGTGATGACCTGTAGCGCGGGTGCCGGCAGCGCTTCCCACGTGACCACGCAGGCGGCGACCATCGTCCACCGCATGCCTGTGGCACCGGCGCGGCAGACGGTCGCGCTGGAGGCCGCAGACGGCGCGCTGCTCGAGTACCTGCCGGACCCGCTGATCATGTTCCCCGGCGCACGGCTCACGTCAGTGCTGGAGATCGAGGCTGCGGCGGACGCCACGGTCATCGCGTCCGAGAGCTTCGCCCACCACGATCCTGGCGGCGAGGACCGCCGTTTCGAGAGCTTCGCGGCGGAGATGCGAATCCGCGACGACGGCGGCCGGCTGCTCGCGCTGGAGCGCTACGAGGTTGCGGGCGAGCGGCTGGCGGCAGGACGCGGCCAACTGGCGCGCTGGCCAGCGCAGGGCAGTTTCGTGGTCGCCCACCGCGGCCCAGCAGGCGAGGCCATATTGGCGGCCCTCCGCGCAGCCCTAGCGCCGACGGACGAGTTCTACGGCGGCGCTTCGGCGCTCCCCAACGAAGCGGGCGCAGCCGTGCGCCTGCTCGCGCGAGACGGCGCCGCGCTGCGACGCGGGCTGGACGCCGCGTGGCAAGCGGTGCGGCTCGCGCTCTACGGCGCCCTGCCGGCGCCCCGCCGCAAGTAAGCACGCACCCACTCGCAGCACGCTTCTGATATCGGTTCGCGCGAAGTCCGCACCGACATATCGACCACGATCATTGCGGCAAGCCGTCATCGTCGTAGAGGAAGTCTTGGCTACGGGCCGCCGAGGCTCCCTCGGTTCGCTTGTTTCGGGCAGCCGCTTGCACCCCTGTAATCACCGCACGCCGTGTGCCAGCATAGGGTTGTAGCTGCACGGGCACCAGCCGGGCGACAGCCTTGCCGTAGCGGGTCAGCACCACCTCGTCTCCCGCTTCCGCACGGCGGACGAGCTCGCTTAGCTGCCCCTTCGCATCGCTGACGGGGATCCGCATCAGGCTATCTCCCTCAAGCAGGGCCGCTCAGGCCCCGAATATGAACTATGACGTGGTCCATTCAAGGCCGACGGCTCATATCATGTCCGGCACACAATCTCTTGAGACCCTTGATCGCTGCGCACGGCCTGCCAAGGTTGCAGCCATGCATGTGCTGGTCGTCGAAGACGACGTCGAGACCGCCCGCTATCTGCAGAAGGGCCTGAGCGAGAGCGGCCATGTGGTCGAGCTCGTCCACGACGGGGCGGACGGGCTCGCGCTCGCGCTCGACCACCGCTTCGACGCACTGGTGGTCGACCGCATGCTGCCGGGTCTCGACGGGCTTTCGCTGATCGAGACGCTGCGCCGCAAGGGCCGGCGCACGCCGGTGCTGATCCTGAGCGCGCTCGCCCAGGTGGACGACCGGGTCGAAGGGCTCAGGGCCGGCGGCGACGATTATCTGACCAAGCCCTTCGCCTTTTCCGAGCTCCTGGCGCGGTTGGAGGCGCTGCTCCGGCGCGCGGGCGATGCGGCCGGCGAGACGCGACTCAGTCTCGCGGACTTGGAGTTGGATCTGCTTGCCCGCACGGTGCGGCGGGCGGGCCGCGATATCGCCCTGCAGCCGCGCGAGTTCAACTTGCTGGCCTACTTCATGCGCCACACGGGCCAGGTGGTGACGCGCACGATGCTGCTGGAGCATGTCTGGGGCTATCAATTCGACCCCCAGACCAACGTGATCGACGTCCAAGTGAGCCGGCTGCGGGGCAAGATCGACAAGGGGTTCGACCCCCCCCTGATCCACACCGTGCGCGGCGTCGGGTATTGCCTTCGTGCGCCTGCGCGCGAGGACACGCGACGTACGCCTGCGCGCGAGGACGCGCGACGTGCGGGCTAGGCTGCTCCGGACCTCAACGTTCCGGCTCTCGCTCCTTTACGTCGTCCTGTTCGGCGCCTCGGTCCTGCTGCTGCTCGCCTTCATCTACTGGACCACGGTACGGGTCATCGACCGGCAGACCAGCGACACCATCGAGGCCGAGGTACGCGGCCTCGCCGAGCAGTACCGGGCGCGGGGAATTCGCCAGCTGGTCGCCGTGATCGAGGAACGCAGCGGCCCCTACGGCGATCCGGACAGTGTCTATCTGCTCGCCGATCCCAGCCTCCGGCGGCTCGCCGGCAATCTCAGCGCATGGCCGCGCGAGGCGGCCGGGGCGGAAGGCGGCTGGGTGGAGGTTTCGGCGACACGCGCAAGCGGTGAGGAGGCACACGGTACCGTCCGTGCACGCACCTTCGTCCTCCCGGGCGGCTTTCGGCTGCTAGTCGGCCGCGACCCGCGCGGGCGGGCGGACTTCGAGGACCTGATTCTCGAATCCCTGGGCGGCGCGCTCGGGATCACGCTAGTGCTGGGGCTCCTCGGCGGCCTCGTCATGAGCCGGCGGATGCTGCGCCGGGTCGATGCCGTACGCGAGACCGGCCAGCGAATCGTGCGCGGCGATCTCTCGCGGCGGATGCCGGTCACGGGTGTGGGCGACGAGTTCGACCGGCTCTCGATCACGGTCAACGAGATGCTGGACGAGATCGAGACGCTGATGACCGGCCTGCGCACGGTGACAGACAGCGTCGCGCACGATCTGCGCAGCCCGCTCACCCGGCTCAAGTCCAGGCTGGAGCTCGCGCTCCGTGAGGGGCCGGCGGACGAGCAGGGCCACCGCGCTGCGCTGGAACGCGCGATCGCCGAGACCGACGGCATCCTGCGCACCTTCGCCACGCTGATGGAAATCGCCCGCGCCGAATCGGGCAAGGCCGGGATCGCGCTCACGCCGGTGGACCTCCGCGCCGTCGTTTCCGACATGGTCGAGCTTTACGCTCCGCTCGCCGAGGCGAAGGGGCTAACTATCGAGGCCGCGCTGGAGGAGACGGATAGCGTTGCCGGCCACGGTCAGTTCCTTTCTCAACTCGTCGCTAATCTGCTCGACAACGCGCTGGCGTATACTCCCGAAGGCCGGATCGGGGTGAGCCTCTCGCGTAATGACTCTGGAGCCGTCCGGCTTACGGTGGAAGATTCGGGCCCCGGAATCCCGCCGGAGGAGCGGGAGCGCGTGCTGCAGCGCTTCGTCCGCCTGGATGCAAGCCGCACCGGCGGCGGCAGCGGCCTGGGGCTCAGCCTCGTCGCGGGAGTCGCGACCTTACACCGGGCCGAGCTGGCGCTGGACGAAAGCCCGTTGGGAGGCCTACGCGCAACCGTGACCTTTCCCCTGCCGGACGCATGAACCAGCCGCCCGTACCGCCGCCGCGTTACGCGCTCTGAAACCGCTGGCGCAACGCTTCGACGCGTCGCCTGTTCACGCCCGAGTCGATGACGGCATAGAAGGCGCGCGACACGGAACGGACGTGGATCACCCCTTCCGCAGGAGCGAGCTGGCACTCGAGATCGTCGACGAATCCAAGCCGCGTGCGGCAGGCGGCGTGAAGATAGTCGTCTGTCGCGGCGACGATTTCGGTCCTCGGCGTCTCCTCAAGCAGGGTCGTCAACCGAGCGAAGGCTGCCGCAGGGTCGCCCGAGATGGCGAACGGCTCGATCCGATGAAGCCGCCAGGCATCCGCGCGGCTGCTGACGCAGTTGGGCCAGAACGGGCAAGGTTTGAGACGCTCGACCATACCGTTGGCCGTGTCCCCTCACGAGAGCGTTACCCCAACATGACGAAGAGTTAATCCTGCGTCCATCGTGACGACAGCTAGCCCTGCCATAGATGACCGGCGGCCTGCCATCGGCCGCTGCGAGATAACTGCAACGGCAAGTGAGGAAACGATGAGCGCGCTTTCACCCCAACGCAAACGGACGGTCATCGTCGCGGCCCTGGCGGGCCTCGGCATGATCGCGCTGGCCGGCGGCGGCCTGGCCACGTCACTCAAGTCGGCCACGGCGGTCACGCCGCCGACAACGGTGGATCAGGTCTTTGCGATGCCCAGCCTCGCCGGCGTGGTGGAGGCGGTCAGCCCGGCGGTCGTCTCGATCGAGGTCATGCACAAGGCCCGACCCGCGCTTACTTCCCAGCAGTGGCGCGGCCACGACATGCCCGATTTCTTCAAGCGCTTCTTCGGCGACGACTTCGCCGAGCGCTTCGGTCGCATGCCTGATTTCGGCCCAGGCCACAACATGCCGCGCGGCGGCATCGGTTCGGGCTTCATCGTCGACGCCGACGGCTACATCGTGACCAGCAATCACGTGATTGCCAGTGCGGAGACCGTGACCGTGATCCTTGATGACGGCACCCGGCTCGACGCCGAGATCGTCGGCGGCGACCGGCGGTCCGATATCGCACTGCTGAAGGTCGAGAGCGGTGAGCCGCTGCCCACCGTACGTTTCGCGGCAGACGACGTCACCCGCGTGGGCGATTGGGTGGTGGCCATCGGCAATCCCTTCGGCGTGGGCAAGACCGCAACCTTCGGCATCGTCTCCGCACGCGGGCGTGGTACCGGCCCCAACCCCTACGAGGACCATCTGCAGATCGACGCGCCGATCAACAGCGGCAACTCGGGTGGCCCCACGGTCAACCTGCACGGCGAGGTCATCGGGGTGAACACGTCCATCGTCTCGCCCTCAGGCGGCAACGTGGGGATCGGCTACGCAGTGCCCGCCGTCACGGCCACGGCGGTCATCGACGACCTGAAGGCCCACGGCCGGGTCATGCGCGGCTGGCTCGGTGTGCACATCCAGCCGGTCACCGAGGACATCGCAGCGAGCCTTGGGCTGGAGGGCACGGAGGGCGCCATCGTGGCCCGCGTGCAGCCGGAGAGCCCGGCCGAAGAGGCAGGGCTCGAGCAGGGCGATGTCATCACTGCCGTGAACCGGGCGCCGATCGAAGACACGAGGTCGCTTTCGCAGACCATCGCCGCCATCGACGCCGGAACCTCCGCCACGCTCACGGTCTGGCGCGATGGCGAGGTCGTCGAGCTGGCGGCGGCGATTGCCAACGCGGCGCCGACAGTCGAGGCCAGCGCCGATATGTCCAACGCGGACGAGGCCGGACGGCTCGACACCTTCGGTCTCCGTCTCGAGAATTTGGATTCCGAGGCGGGCGAGGGTGACGACATGAACGGCAGCGGGGGCTCCGTGGTCGTCGCCGGCGTCGCGCCGGGGAGCGCCGCTCAACGCAAGGGCATTCGCCCGGGCGACGTGATCGTCACCGTCGGCAACGAGCCCGTGGGCTCGATTGCAGAGGTGAACGAGCGCATCGAGGCCGCCCAGGGCGATGGGCGCAAGGCCGTCCTCATGCTGATGAGCCGGGACGGAAGCGAGCGCTTCGTCGCTCTTCCCTTTGTCACCACTTGAGGTTCGCTTCGTCACCTCTTGAGGTGGGGCGGGAGGGGGCCGGCGTTCTCTAACCGGGGCGCCGGCCCTTGCTCTGCCACACTCGATGACGAATGGCGCAGGCTGAGGGCGTCTATTCGTCGAGCGTCTTCAGCAGGTCGTCGACGAAGTCCCGGAGGCCCTCGTCTTCCTCCGCCTCCTCCACTTCCTCTCCTTCAGGCTCATCCAACAGATCGTCGACGAAGTCCTGAAAATCCTGGTCCGGTTCAGCATCGGGCTCCTTCATCTTATCGTTGACGATGTCTTGGAGGTTCTCGTCTTGGTCAGCCTCGGGCTCCGTCAACGGTTCGTCGACAGCGTCCAGGGGTTCTTCCTCCGCCTCCTGCTCGGGCACTCCTAACAGATCGTCGACGAAGTCTTGCAGGGACTCGGCCCTGTAGCGCTCGGGCGCCGGCGGGGGTTCGGGCACCGCCTCATCGAACGTCGGTACGGGCGCCGGCTCGTCGGGCACAGGTGCCGCCACGGGCTGCTCCTCGTCTTCGGTCTCCGGCGGCTCTTCTCGCTGTTCCGCCGGCTCCGGGCCCAACGGCTCTTCTGCCTGGTCGGCATTGAGCGGCTCTTCCACCAACACGGAGCTGGCCGGCACGTCGTCCAGCGACAGCAGGGCGCCCTCCGCATCGTCCAGGTCGGGAGCCTCTGTCGCCTCGCCTGTCTCGTCCGCTTCCTCTCGTGCCTCCGCCGGTTCCTCGGATAGCCCGGCGTCCTCCGCCTCGTCCGGATCGCCCAGCACGTTTCGCAGCAGCGTGTCTATTTCGGTTCCCGGTTCCGCCTTCGCGCCTTTGCGCAGCGTGATCTTGTGCATGTCATCCGAGCCGGCGATGGAGAGCAGCCCGAGATTGATCAGGTGCGCCTGCATCTCTTCGATCAGATAGCGCCGCTCCGGCCGGTCGATCGAACCTTCGAGACGCACGCCGACCGGCGGAGCATCGGCATGCTCGGCGAGGCGGAACAGCGCCGTGAGGTCGAGCTGCCACGCGGGCAAATCGGCGGTGCCATTGATTTCGCCGATAGCCCCATCGGCGACGATCTCGAAGCCCTCGATGCGCGCTTGGCCGTTCTGAGCCCGTACAGTTCCCTCGAGGGAGCGAATCGCCGTTTGCCCGCTCGAGAGGCTCTGCTCCGCCTGCTCCACGAAGCTCACGATGTCGTTCAAGGCATCGGCCGTGGAGAGAGCGGCGATCTGGCCGCTGAGCGCCGGCACGTCCACGCCTTCGACCGCGCCCCCGTCGCCGGTGATCGTCACGCGGCCGGTAAGGCTTTGCACCATTTCGCGTTCGCTCTGGCCGCTCACGGTGAAATAGCCGTCGATCGTGGCGTTCCCCGAGACCGCCCGATCGCCCGCAACCTCGCGCAGAATGGCGCCGATATTCGCATCGACGAGCCGAAGCGCCGCTTGTCCGGACGGCACCGCTCCGCCAACCAGGCTGCCGTCGGCCTTCAGCGCGCCCCCGAAGAGCCGCCCTTCGAGCGAACGCAGAGTGAGCGTGCCATCGGCCGCGGAGAGGCCAACGTCGGCTTGCTCGATTCGGTGAGGACCGAGAATCAGCGCCTCTGCTTTGAGCGCGAGCGTGCCGGAGACCTGGTCGAGGAGTGCGAGGTCGATGGGCTCGTCGGACCAGCGGTCTGAGTACAGTTCAGCGACTTCGGTGTCGGCACCCAAGTCGCCGTCCGTTGCCGCGAGGCCACCACCGAGCCACGCGAGATCGAGCGTGCCTGCCTGAAGATTACCGTGCAGCGCCAGCGGTTCCTGATCGAGGCGGAAGAGGAGGTCACCGCTCAGCATGCTCTCGCCAAGAGTGGCGTCGATGTCGACGAGGTTGGCCTCCGTCCGGTCCCCCGACACCCTGCCGCTTACGCGCACGGCGCCCAGGGCGGCTCCCGCCGGCGCCTCACCGATCACGGTTTCGATCAGAGACTCGCCGCGGGGATGCGCCAGATCGACGTCGACGCGGTAGCCGGGCGATTCGAGCAAGTCGGAGACAGTGCCGGAGACTGTCAACGCGGCGCCGGCGGTTTCGGCGACCAGATTGATCGCCATGGACTCGAGATCGCCGCCGATCCCGCCGTCGATGGACAACGTGCCCAGCCGGCCGACGGCAGCGGGCGCCGTGAGCCCGGCGGCGCGGGCGAGCGCGGCGGCATCGGGTGCATCGAGTCTGAGCGCAAGAGCGCCGGAGGGTGTGCCCAGCGGCTCGTCGACAGTGCCTCGCAGCGTTGCCTCGGCGGTGCCAGCCTCAAGCGCGAGGTCGAGCGAAACGGCATCCTCGCCGCCTGCGACGGAGCCGTTGAGCGTGACCTTACCGAAGGCCTCGGTGCGGATCTCGGGATCGATATCGAGGAGCGCGGCGACGCCCTCGAGGGAATCGGCCGCGCCTTCGATCTCGAGTTCGAAGCGAGGCATCGTCCAGAGGGTGCGCCCGGTGCCTGAGACGGAGACGCGGGTGCCTGCTGCGTCTTCCACCAATGCCCGACGCAGGGTCAGGTCGCCATTCACAAGTGCAGCGCTGAGCTCCAGCCCGGCCAGGCGCACGCCGTCGTAGATCAGCGCGTCCATCTTGAGCAAGACATTCGCGTCGACATCGGCGATTCCGGACCACGCGTTGTTGGCGGCGTTATCGGGCGCTGCCTGCGCCGATTCGAGCGATCCGTCGGCCGTGTTGCCGGCTGCGGGTAGATAGGCGTCGAGGTTGACCGTGTCGGCTGCGAGGGAGGCAGTGACGCGCGGTCGCTCGCCGGATGCAATGGTCGCGGCGCCGGCGATCCGCGTGGTGTCGAGCCTGACGTCCATATTGGATGCGGAGAGCTGGTTGCCTTCGGCAGCGAGGTCGGCGCTCGCGCTGAGGATGCGCAGCCGGTCCGCCGGGATATCGCCGACATCCACGCCGAGCCACGTGAGGACCGCGCGCAGATCGTCCGCAGCGATTTCGGCCGTGCCGTCCAGCCACGGGCCGTCGGCATCCTGCGTCAGCCCGCCGGCAAACTGGACCTGGGTGCCGCCTGGCAAGAGCGCCGAAGCCTGCTGGATCGCAACCGTGCCGTCGGCCAGCGCAAGTTGGGTCCGGGCCTGACGAATGACGCCCTCGCGCCAGGTGAGGGTGCCGATCTTGAGGTCGACTGCTGCCGATATGTCGTCCGGAATTATGTTCCGGATGTCATCCGGGATGGTTTGCAGCGCGCCAAGAGCAGGTGCGTCGCCCGGCGGCTCGTCGCTGCTGGCAACCGAAGCACCTACATCCGGCAGGAACTGGTCCAGGTCGAGCCGGTTGAGGTCGATCTCGGCGACGAGCCGCGGCACGTCGCCGCCCTGCCAGGAGAGAGCACCGCTCGCCTGACTCTCGCCCAGCCGCAGTTGTATCTCTTGCGTGGCGATGGCCTCGGCGTTCAGGCTGAGGGCCGCCTTGGCATCCAATTCGGTGTTCAGTGGCGCCATGGACAGCGTGCCGAGATCCACGGCGAGCGCGCTCAGCAGCGCGCCGAAGTCAGCCGCCTCGAGGCGCACATTGCCGTCGAACGCGGGCACCTCGCCATTGCCGCGCACGGTGCCCTCGAACAGCGCACGGCCTATTTCGCCGCCGAATACGGCTTCGACAGAGATCGGCATGGTGCCGGCTTCACTCAACGCGCTTGTCGCGAGCTGGAACGCGACCGGCCGGCCGCGCACGGTGAATGTGCCGTCTCCACGGAAAGGTCCATCGAGCGTCCGGGCAGACAGGGTTGCGTCGATCCCCTCGATCCGCTCCGGCGGCCGGCCGTCGGCATGGCGATAGACGATCGCGCCGTTCGTAATCGTCGCGGAATCGACCCGGGTCAACTCGAGGCCGTCATCGGCGCCCTCCGCAGCGCCCTCCTCCGTCGCCGTACTCTCGAAAAGCCAATTGGCACGGCCGTCGGCGAGACGCTGGAGCTCAATCACGGGTCCGTCGATTGCAAGGCCGGTGACGGCGATCTCGCCACTGAAGAGAGGCCCCAGCGCAAGCCTGAGGTCGAGCGACTTGATCCGCGCCATGTCCGGGCTGATCGCGCCTGGCACGTTGGCGAGGCGCAGGTCGGTCGCCTCGATCGTTGGCGTGGGCAGGATCGAGACCTTGAGCGGGCCGTCGATCGCAAGCGTGCGCCCGGTGATGGCCTCAAGGCGCTCGGTGATCTCGGGCTTGAATTCCTCCCAATCGAGGAGTGACGGCACGAGAAAGAGAGCGGCGACGACGAGGGCCAGAAAGACGAGAATGCCGTAAACGAATTTCACCGTTGGCCATGCCTCGGGGCGGGTAGGACGGGCGTTCTGCCCGAGCGGTGCCGGCCCGGTCGACTCCGGTTAACAGCCCGATTCATTTCGTCTAGGCTTGCCTCTCGATCGGACGGGTCTGATCGGATGGGAGGCCCCGCGTTTCTTAGACCACGTTTGCCGGCGTATCGAAAGGCCTTTGGTCATGGGCGATGTCGTCAACCTGAATCAGTTCCGTAAGAAGCGCGACAGGGCGGCGAAGGCGCAGCAACGCGCGGCGAACCGTGCGCGGACAGGGCGCACCAAGGCAGAGAGGCAAGCAACGCAGGCCGAGGCGGCGCGGGGCGATGGCGCGCTGGACGGCAAGCGGATCGATCACGAGCCCGACGAGCCTGAGGGCGACAGAGTGGGCCCAAAGGGCGACTGAGCGACGCGTCGGGATAGAGTCAGGCAGTGCCGGGTAGAATGAGGCGAGGGAGAGTCGTGGTAGCGGGGCTGATCGGTGCGGCGCTCGCGCTCGCAGCGCCCGGCGCGCAAGCCGCGTGCACCGATACGCCGCAACCGGGCGTCGATTGGCGGCGCTGCCTTCTCGACAACCGTAACTTCGTCGACGTCGACCTCGCGGGCGCCACGCTGCGCGACGGCTTCTTCGCGCGCTCGGACCTCACGCGCGCCGACTTCAGTGCCGTTGACGGCCGGCGCGCCAAGTTCACAGACACCGTCCTGGTGGATACGCTCTGGGCCGGCGCGCGCCTGATCGGCACCGACTTCACCAAGTCGGACCTAACCGGCGCCTCGTTCGAGGGCGCCGACCTCCGCCGCGCCCGCTTCTTTCGCGCCGACCTGCGCGGTGCCAACTTCACCGGCGCCCGGCTCGATGGCACCGATTTTCTCAAGGCCGATCTCAGCGGCGCGATCTGGATCGACGGCAACAAGGTGTGCGCGGAGGGCTCCAGCGGCCAATGCAACTGACCGACGGCGCGCGCACGGCACCGGGCGGCGCCGACCTCGCTCACATCGATACCTGGATTTTCGATCTCGACAACACCCTCTATCCGTCGAGCTCGCACCTTTTCGACCAGGTCAGCCAACGCATCGGCGACTACATCGCCACCGCCTTCGAGGTCGATCGGGAGGAGGCCTACAAGCTGCAGAAGGGCTATTTCCGCGAATACGGCACCACACTGCGTGGCCTCATGCTCAAGCACGGCATGGACCCCACGCCCTTTCTCGACTACGTGCACGACATCGATCTCTCGCCCATCGCACGCAGCGATACCTTGGAGGCCGCGCTGGGCCGGCTGCCGGGCCGCAAGCTGGTCTTCACCAACGCCGACGCACCCTACGCCAGGCGCGTGATGGCACGGCTCGGCATCGGCCACCACTTCAGCGAGATCTACGACATCCAAGCGGCCGACTGGATACCCAAGCCGTTTCCCCAAGCTTACGAGCGCCTCGCGGACGTGCACGACGTCGAGCCCACGCGTGCCATCTTCTTCGAGGACATTCTGCGCAACCTTGCGCCGGCCGCCGCGCTCGGCATGGCCACGGTTTGGGTGCAAAACGACAGCGCCTGGGCGTCGTCCGGCGCGGAGCAGATCACGCCCGATTACGTGACCGACGATCTTCCCGCCTGGCTCGCCGCGTTACCCGAGCCGGCGGTGGCGGCAGATGGCACGGGCGGTTGAGGCGAAGAACGAGGGAGAGGCCTGTGAACCTGGTAGACCTCGAACGTGCGGTGGAAGCCGCCTGGGAGGAACGCGAGACGCTCTCGCCCACGAGCGGTGGTGCCGCGACGGAGGCGGTGGATGCTGCGCTCGCCCTGCTCGATTCCGGCGAGGCGCGTGTGGCGGAGAAGCGCGATGGCGATTGGATCGTCAACCAATGGCTCAAGAAGGCGGTGCTGCTCTCCTTCCGGCTGAACGATATGGCGACCATTCCCGGGGGGCCGGGTGCCGATACGCCCTGGTACGACAAGGTGCCGTCCAAGTTCGCGGGCTGGGACGAGGCGCGGTTTCAAGAGGCAGGCTTCCGCGCGGTGCCCAGCGCCATCGTGCGGCGCTCGGCCTACGTCGCGCCCGGTGTGGTGCTGATGCCCTCCTTCGTGAACATCGGCGCCTATGTCGATAGCGGCACCATGGTGGACACCTGGGCCACGGTGGGGAGCTGCGCGCAGGTCGGCAAGAACTGCCACATCTCTGGTGGCGCCGGCATCGGCGGCGTGCTGGAGCCGCTTCAGGCGAACCCGGTGATCATCGAGGACGACTGTTTCGTCGGCGCGCGCAGCGAGGTGGCCGAGGGCGTCATCGTCGAGCAGGGCGCGGTGCTGTCGATGGGCGTCTACGTCGGCGCCTCGACGCGGGTGGTCGACCGCGAGACCGGCGAGGTCCATCGTGGACGCATTCCGTCCTACTCGGTCGTCGTGCCCGGCTCGCTGCCGGGCAAGGCGCTGCCCGACGGATCGCCCGGTCCCAGCCTATACTGCGCGGTGATCGTCAAGCGGGTGGACGCGGGCACACGGGCCAAGACCTCGATCAACGAGCTTCTCCGCAATTGACCGGGCCGAGCACGGAGGACCTGGCGAGCGTTGAGGCGCTCGCGCATCCGCTGGCGCTTGCCCGCGCGCTGATCCGCTGCGAGAGCGTCACGCCGGCCGACGGCGGCGCACTCGACGTACTCCAGGAAGCGCTTCAGGCGCTCGGCTTCACCTGCCACCGCCTGCCCTTCGAAGAGCCGGGCACTGCGCGGGTCGACAACCTCTACGCGAAACGGGGCGAGGGCCGGCCCAATTTCTGCTTCGCGGGCCACACCGACGTGGTGCCGACGGGCGACCGTTCGGGCTGGGCCCGCGATCCCTTCGCGGCGCAGGTGGAGGACGGTGTCCTCTACGGGCGCGGCGCGAGCGACATGAAGGGGGCGATTGCGGCCTTCGTCGCCGCCGTAGCGCGCTTCGGCACGGCCCGTGCGGGCTCGGGCTCCATCAGCCTGCTGATCACGGGCGACGAGGAGGGGCCGGCGGTCAACGGCACGCGCAAGGTGCTGGACTGGCTCGGCGCGCGAGGCGAGACCCTCGATGTCTGCCTGGTGGGTGAGCCGACCAACCCCGACGAGGTCGGCGAGATGGTGAAGATCGGCAGGCGCGGCAGCCTCAACGGCACACTCCGAGTCACGGGCCTTCAGGGGCATGTCGCCTATCCGGCGCTGGCGGACAACCCTCTACCCCGCCTCGTCGCTCTGCTCGATGCGTTGCTCGCGCTGGAGCTGGACGAAGGCACGGATCACTTCCAGCCGAGCCGTCTTGAGCTTACATCCATCGATGTCGGCAACGCGGCGACAAACGTCATTCCGGGCGCCGCAGAGGCGCGCTTCAACGTCCGCTTCAACGACCGCCACACGGGTGCAAGCCTGGAGCGCACCATCCGTACGTGCCTCGACGCGACTGGCGAGGCCTATGAGCTCGGGACCGAGGTCTCCGGCGAGGCCTTCGTGACCCCGCCGGGCCCGCTCAGCACGATCATCGCCGAGTCCGTTGCTGCCGTGACCGGCATGACGCCCACGCTCGGCACCACCGGCGGTACCTCGGACGCGCGCTTCATCAAGGACCACTGCCCGGTTGCCGAGTTCGGCCTGATCGGCCGCACAATGCACCGCACCGACGAGTGCGTGCCCGTGGAAGCGATGGAGCGACTCGCGGACATCTATCTCGGAGTCCTGAAGCGCTATTTCGCGGAGACGTGAATTCGCCTGCTTGACGGGGCCGCGGTATGGCCGTAGTCTAGGATATGGCCATACCGCGGATCAAGTCGACCTATTCGCTCGATGTCGAGACAGTGCGCACGCTGGAGTCGCTGGCGCAAAGCTGGAACGTGCCGAAAACCGAGGTGCTGCGTCGTGCCATCCGTGCGGCAGCGAGGGAAGAGAGCCCGGGTGAGCGTTCCGCGCTGGAATCCCTGAGACTTTTGCAGGCTTCGGTAAAGGCCCGCGGCGTCGACCTCAAACGCTGGGAGCGGGAGCTCCGGGCCGAACGCCGTGCGTCCTCGATGAAGCGGTTATCGGTCTTCGATGATCCATCTTGATGCGAATTTTCTGATCCGGGCAATTGAACCGGGTTCGTCCGAAGACCGCGCGATTACAGGATGGTACGACGCAGGCGAGACGTTTGCGATAAGCGCAGTGGCCTGGGCGGAGTTCATGTGCGGCCCCCTGGATCAGTCCGAGTTGGATGCCGCCGCTGGGATTATCAGGCAATACATTGACTTCACGCCTGCCCAGGCAGAAATCGCGGCGCACCTGTTCAATCAGTCGGGTCGACGGCGGGGGCTGTTCGCGGACTGTATGATCGCGGCCGCTGCCATAGCCGAGAGAGCGCCCATCGCAACAGGAAACGTGAAGGACTTTCGCCGGTTCGAAGCCGAGGGACTGACGTTCGCGCTGGCGTAGGCGGGCGCGCCGGCCTACCTACATCCTGACTGCGCCTGTCTCGGTTGCCTTGAGGTCGAGGGCGGCGGCGAGCAGGGCTTGCGTGTATTCGGTCTCGGGCCGCTCGAAGATCGCCTCGGTCGGCCCGGTCTCCACCACGAGGCCGTCGCGCAGCACGATCACCTCATGGCAGAGCGCGCGCACGACCTTGAGGTCGTGGCTGATGAAGAGATAGGCGAGACGGTGGCGTGCCTGGAGGTCTCGCAGCAGGTCGATGATCTGGGCCTGCACCGACATGTCGAGCGCGGACGTGGGCTCGTCCAGCACCACCAGGCGGGGCTTCAGCACCAGCGCGCGCGCGATCGCGATGCGCTGGCGCTGACCGCCCGAGAACTCGTGCGGATAGCGGTCCTGCATCGCGGGCTCGAGCCCCACTTCCTCCAGCACATCGCCGACCGGATCGTCTGGGCCGTCGCCATTGGCGAGCCGATGGATCTTCAGCCCCTCCTCGATGATCTGGCGCACCGTCATGCGCGGGCTCAAGGAGCCGAAGGGGTCCTGGAAGACGATCTGCATCCGCCGGCGCAGCGGGCGCATGCGCTTGAAGGTGAGCCCCTGGATCGAGCGGTCTTCGAAGGTGATGGGGCCCATGCTCGAAATCAGCCGCAATAGCGCCAGCGCCAGCGTGGTCTTGCCGGAGCCGCTCTCGCCGACGATGCCGACAGTCTGCCCTTCGTGGATCGAGAGTGTGACTCCGTCCACCGCCTTCACGTGGCCGACCGTGTGGCGCAAGACGCCGGCCTTGATCGGGAAGTGGACTCTTAGGTCATCGCAGGCGACGACTCCCTCCGCTTCTCCTTCCACCGCAAGCGGCTCGCCCTTGGGCTCGGCCGCGATCAACGCCCGGGTGTAGTCGTGCTCGGGCGTCTCGAAGACGCGCTCCGTCTCGCCCTCCTCCACGATGACGCCATCCCGCATCACGCAGACCCGGTCCGAGATATGCCGCACGATGGTGAGGTCGTGGGTGATCAGCAGCATCGCCATGCCGAGGCGCTGCTGCAGCTCGCCTAAGAGCTTCAGAATCTGCGCCTGGACCGTGACATCGAGGGCGGTGGTGGGCTCGTCCGCGATCAGGAGGTCGGGCTCGCAGGCGAGCGCCATGGCGATCATCACGCGCTGGCGCTGACCGCCCGAGAGCTCGTGCGGGAACGCCTTGAGCCGCTTGGCGGTCTCGCCCAGTGCTACCATCTCCAGCAGCTCCTGCGCGCGGATCAGCGCCTGGCGCTTGGGCAGGCCCCGGTGCAGCGTCAGCACCTCGGCGACCTGTCGGCCGATGGTGTGGAGAGGATTGAGCGAGGTCATGGGCTCCTGAAAGATCATCGAGATCCGGTTGCCGCGGATATGGCGCAACATGCGTGAAGACGCACCGATGACCTCGGTGCCGTCCACATCGATGGTTCCGCTCGGGTGGGAGGCCACCGGGTAAGGCAGGAGCTGAAGGATCGAGAGCGCGGTTACCGACTTGCCCGAGCCGCTCTCGCCCACCAGCGCCACGGTCTCGCCCCGCTCGATGTCGAAGGAGACGCCGGAGACGGCGCGCACGCTCTCGCCGGCGCTGGTGAAGTCCACGGAGAGGTCGCGGACGGTGACCAGCCTGCTCATGCGCGCGTGCTCATCGGCCCACCAGCTTGCGCGGATCGAAAGCGTCGCGCACGGCTTCCCCAATGAAAATGAGCAGACTCAGCATGACCGCGAGCACCACGAAGCTCACGATACCCAGCCACGGCGCCTGCAGGTTGGCCTTGCCCTGACGCAGCAGCTCGCCCAGCGAGGGCTCGCCCGGCGGCAGGCCGAAGCCCAGGAAATCGAGCGACGTGAGCGACGTGATCGAGCCCACCAGGATGAAGGGCAGGAAGGTGACGGCGGAGACCATCGCGTTCGGCAGCCCGTGGCGGAAGATGATCGCAGTGTTACCGACGCCGAGCGCCCGGGCTGCGCGGATATAGTCGAAGTTGCGCACCCGCAGGAACTCGGCGCGCACCACGCCCACCAGCGCCATCCAGCTGAACAGCAGCAGGATCACCAGCAGGACCCAGAAGTTGGGCTCGATGATGCTGGACAGGATGATCAGGATGAAGAGCTGCGGCAGCCCGGACCAGACCTCGATGAAGCGTTGGAAGGTGAGGTCGATCCAGCCGCCGAAGAAGCCCTGCACTGCGGCCGCGGCGATGCCGATGACCGAGGCGGCGGCGGTGAGAATCAGGCCGAACAGGACCGATAGTCGGAAGCCGTAGATCACGCGGGCGAGCACGTCGCGGCCCTGGTCGTCGGTGCCGAGCCAGTTGTCGCCACTAGGTGGCGCGGGCGCCGGCACCGGCAGGTCGTAGTTGATGGTCCGGTAGCTGTAGGGGATGAGCGGCCAGACCATCCACCCCTTCTCTTCGATCAGCTCGGCGACGAAGGGATCGCGATAGTCCGCCTCGGTCTCGAAGTCTCCGCCGAACTCTGTCTCCGCGTACGCGAAGAAGATCGGGAAATGGAGCTCGCCGTCGTAGCGCAGGACGATGGGCTTGTCGTTGGCGATGAACTCCGCAAACAGCGTGAAGAATAGCAGGACCAGGAAGATCCAGAAGGAGATGTAGCCGCGCCGGTTGGCGCGGAAGTTGTAGAACCGCCGCCGCGTGATGGGGGAAAGCGCCACCGCTCAAACCTCCCGCGTCTCGAAGTCGATGCGGGGGTCGATGATGACGTACATGAGATCGCCGATCAGATTCACGACGAGCCCCAGCAGCGTAAAGAAGAAGAGCGTGCCGAAGATGATCGGATAGTCCCGCTTGAGCAGGGATTCGAAGCCCAGGAGCCCGAGCCCATCGAGCGAGAAGATGACCTCGATCAGCAGTACGCCGGTGAAGAGAATCCCGATGAAGGCGCCCGGCAGGCCTGCGATGATGATCAGCATCGCGTTGCGGAAGACGTGGCCGTAGAGCACGCGCCGCTCGGTCAAGCCCTTGGCGCGCGCGGTGATGACGTAATGCTGGCTGATCTGATCGAGGAAGGAGTTTTTGGTCAGCATCGTGGTAGTGGCGAAGCCGCTCACCGCCATCGCCAGGATCGGCAGCGCAAGGTGCCAGAAATAGTCCTCGATCTGTCCGAGCAGGGAGAGCTCGCCGAAGTCGTTGGAGACAAGTCCACGCAGCGGGAACCAATCCACGTAGCTGCCACCCGCGAAGAGCACGATTAGGAGGATCGCGAAGATGAAATTTGGAATCGCGTAGCCCACGATGATGACGCCGCTGGTCCAGACGTCGAAGCGCTGGCCGTCGCGTACCGCCTTGGCGATGCCGAGCGGGATCGAGATCAGATACGCCAGAAGCGTGGTCCAGAGCCCGAGCGAGATCGAGACCGGCAGCTTGTCGAGAACCAGATCGACCACGCGGTCGTCGCGGAAGAAGCTGGTGCCGAAGTCGAAGCGCACGTACTGGCCCATCATGTGGAGAAAGCGCTCGAGCGGCGGCTTGTCGAAGCCGTATTCCTTCTCCAGCCGCTCGATCAGTTCGGGGTCGAGGCCGCGCGCGCCGCGGTACTTGCTCGTCTCGGTGCGCTGGCCGACGTCGAACTGGCTCTCCGTCCCCACCTCGCCGGGACCCGCGCCGGAGATGCGTGCCGTGGCGCCCACGGCACTGCCGGTGAGCTCGGCGATCGCCTGCTCCACCGGCCCGCCCGGCGCGATCTGGATGATCGCGAAGTTGATCACCATGATCGCAAACAGCGTCGGGATGATCAGCAGCAGGCGGCGGACGATGTAGGCGAACATGGCTGTCGCGGCGCGGGCGGTGCTAAGCCGTACGCTTTCTCTGGCCTAGCCCGCACTTCTCACCATGGTCATGGTCTGCGCGGCGCTCTCCGGCCGACAGAGTAGGAACGGCGCGCACCGCAATGTGGTGCATCGGGGAAGTGCCGTGACGCCCGCTGTCGGCCGGACAGCGCCGCCCTTCGGGTCGCGCCCAGGCGCCCGCCCGCGTCGCGCGTTCCACGCGCGCGGGAGCGCACGATGCGGGCCTCAACCGTATTCCCCGATACGCTTCTCGGCCCACTCCTTGCGGATCGAACGCCTGGGCGCGACGCAGGCCCTGACCATGGTGAGAATTGCGGGCTAGCACCTGCCCTCTCTCAGGACCGACTGGCCGAGTGAAGAGCCGGCCGAGTCCCGGCGTCGTCGCCGGCGGCCCTCTTCAGTTCTCAAGCTCCGCCTTCGCGGTAGGCCCTCAAGGCGTCGTCCTTCTCTCGATCGATCCACCAGGTGTCGAAGACGCCCCGCGAATAGCGCGGCTTGACTTCGGGCCGGTCGAACTTGTTCCAGTATACAAGATGATGTGCTCCCTTGTACCACTGCGGGATCATGTAGTGGCCCCAAAGCAGCACACGATCGAGTGCGCGAGCGGCCGCGATCAGGCTCGGCCGATCGGTCGCTGCGGCAACCTCGCCGATCAGCGCATCGACCACGGGGTCCTTGATACCGGGGATGTTGAACGAGCCGACCTGATCGACCGTGCTGGAGGCGAAGAAGGAGTTTAGCTCGGCGCCGGGCGAGAGGCTGAATACGAAGCGGATCGTCGTGATCTCGAAGTCGTGAGTCTTGAGCCGCTCTTCGTATTGCGCGCCGTCGACGAGGCGAAGGGTCACGCCCACCCCGAGGCGCTCGAGGCTGCGGGCGAATGCCGCATAGATTCGCTCGAAGGTGGGCTCGAAGTAGAGGAACTCGATGGTCATCGGCTCGCCGGTCTCGGCATTGACGAGCGCGCCCTCCTTCGTCACCCAGCCGGCCTCCTCGAGCATGGTGCGCGCGGTGCGCAGGTTGCCTCGGTTGTTGCCCGAGCCGTCGGAGCTGGGTGGCACGAAGGCCTTGGTGAAGACCTCATCCGGCACGGCGCCCCGGTGGGGTTCGAGGACGGCCAGCTCGGCCTCCGACGGCAGATCGCGTGCCGCGAGCTCCGAGTTCTCGAAGTAGCTCGCCATGCGGTCGTAGATTCCATAGAACTGGTTCTTGTTGAGCCATTCGAAGTCGAAGGCGTAGGCGAGCGCCTCGCGCACGCGGCGATCCTGGAATTTGGGCAGCCGCGTGTTGAGGAAGAAGGCCTGTACGCCCGACGGCGTGTTGTCCTTCAGCACGTCCTTGACGAGCCATCCTTGCTCGACGGCGGGGATGTCGTATTGCGTTGCCCAGACCTTGGACGTGTACTCCTCGTGAAAGTCGTATTCGCCCGCCTTCAGCGCCTCGACCAGCACCGTGCGATCGCGATAGTAGTCGTAGATGACGGTGTCGAAATTGTAGCGGCCGACATTGAGCGGGAGCTGGGCGCCCCAATAGTCCGGGACCCGCTCGTATGTGACGGAGCGGCCAGGATCGACCTTCGCAACGCGGTAGGGACTGCTACCGAGCGGCGGCTCCATGGTCGTCTCGCCGAATTCGCGGTCCCGGTAATACGCCTCGGAGACCACGGACAACCCGCCCACGATCAATGGCAGCTTGCGGTTGTCGGGATCGGCGAGATGGAAGGTGACATCGTGATCGCCGGTGGTCTCGACCCGGTCGACGCCCGCCAGGTTGTTGGCGTAGGCGGGATGGCCCTCGGTCGTGAGGATTTCGTAAGAGAACGCCACATCGCTGGCCGTGATCGGGGTGCCGTCGTGCCAGCGTGCCTCGGGCCGCAAGTAAAAGCGGACGCTGCGCCGGTCGGGGGCAAGTACCACGCCGCCGGCGAGCAGCCCGTAGGCCGCATCCGCCTCGTCCGCCGAACCTTCGAGCAGGCTCTCGAAGGGCAGGCCTGCACCCGCCGCGCTCACGCCCTTCAAGGTGAAGGGACTGAGCGTGCTGAAGGTGTCGACCGTGGCGAGGTGCAGCCGGCCGCCCTTGGGCGCGTTGGGGTTGACGTAGTCGAAGTGTGCGAAGTCGGGTCCATACTTGAGGTCTCCGAAGAGCGAGAGCCCGTGGGCCGCCTCTTGCGCTGCCGCTGGCCCGATCAAGGCCGGGAGTGGCGCCATCGACGACGCGGCTGCGACGGCAACGGCTGAGCCCTGAACGAAGCGTCTTCTGCTGAGTCTCATCGGTTCATCTCCCTCTGACGTTGGCGCGCAGTCCCTGCGCCTCGCGCGTACCGCCGCCCGGCATCCTCTTGCCCAGCCCATAGGGCATAACATGAGTCGTGCCATCCGGTATCCCATATCACAACATCGTGTCGTTGGGCCGCCGATCGATCACGACCTTGCCACACCGCGCCCGGCTAGAGGGCGGCTGGACTCGCGGCGAGCGCGCACCTCATACTCAAGCTCATGGGGCGCTACCCGAACAGCGGCGGCCCGATCGTGCGCAGGGTGCCGGAGGGCGACGACCGGCCGCGCCTGGTCTGCGATGCCTGCGGCTTCATCCGCTACGAGAACCCGAAGATCGTCGTCGGCTCGGTCGCGACCTGGGAGGGGCGCATTCTTCTCTGCCGCCGGGCCATCGAGCCGCAGGCCGGCTTCTGGACGCTGCCGGCGGGCTTCCTGGAGCTGCACGAGGAGCCTGCCGAGGGTGCCCGGCGCGAGGCCGAGGAGGAAGCCTGTGCCGAGATCGTGATCGACGCGTTGCTCGCGGTCTATACGATCCCCCGCATCAGCCTAGTGCAACTCTTCTACCGGGCTCACCTCGCGCGGCCCGAGATCGCGCCGGGGTTCGAGAGCCTGGAGGTCGGGCTCTTCGAGCCGGACGACATCCCGTGGGATTCCCTGGCCTTCCCCTCGGTGACCTGGGCGCTCCGCCACCATGCCGAGGCGCCCGAGAGCGGCGACTTCGCGCCGTTCGTCAATCCCGTGGGCGACGTCGGCGACTACCGTCCGGGCATCCCCGCACGCCGCTAAGGCTATTCGTCGAGCCCCATCAGGGCGGCGGCGAAGGCACGGGCCTCGAAGGGACGCAGATCGTCGATCCCTTCGCCGATGCCGATGGCAACCACCGGCACGCCGAAGCGCCGCGCCAGCGCCACCAGAACGCCGCCCTTCGCCGTGCCGTCGAGCTTGGTCATCACCAGGCCGTCGACGGCGACGGCCTCGCGAAAGACATCGACCTGATTGAGCGCGTTCTGTCCGGTGGTGGCGTCCAGCACCAGAAGGCGGCTGTGCGGCGCTTGCGGATCGAGCTTCTTGAGCACGCGGTCGATTTTTTGGAGCTCGGCCATCAGGTGCGCCTTGTTCTGCAGCCGGCCGGCGGTGTCGATCAGGAGCACGTCGGTGCCTTCCGCCCGCGCGCGCTCGAACGCATCGAAGGCTAGCCCGGCGGGATCGCCGCCGTCTTGGCGGGCGACGACGGGGGCGCCTGCACGCTCACCCCAGATCGTGAGCTGCTCCACGGCGGCGGCGCGGAAGGTATCTCCCGCGACCAGCATCACCCGCTTCCCGTCCCGGCTGAACCGCTGGGCGAGCTTGCCGATTGTGGTGGTTTTGCCGGTGCCGTTGACGCCGGCCACCAGAATCACGTGGGGCTTGGCGTCGGCATTGATGGCGAGCGCCCCCTCGACCGGCGCGAGCAGGTCGGCGATTTGATCGGCGAGCGTCCGGCGCACCTCGGCGGCGGTCACCTCCTTGCCGAAGCGCTGCTGGGCGAGCTCCGCCGTAAGCTCGGCCGCAGTTGCCGCGCCGAGATCGCCGGCGATGAGCAGCTCTTCGAGCTCTTCGAGCGCCTCGTCGTCGAGCCGGCGGCCGGTGAAGATGGCCCCGATGCCACCCGTCAGGCTGTTCGAGGTTCGTCTGAGTCCTGCCTTGAGGCGCGCGAGCAGGCCGCGCCCGCTGCCGCCCTCCCGCGTCATCAGGCCGCGGTTCCGATCAGGCGCCCGTCTGCCACACCGGTGACAAGGGCCCGTACCAGGGCGCCGGGCTCGCCCGCCGGACGGTCGAACGCGACCTCGGCGAAACACTCGTCCCGCCCGCTCTCGGGCTGCTCCAGCAGAACCCGGCTCTCACCACCGATGCGCCCTTCCAGAAAGTGCCGGCGCGGGCCCTCCGCAGCGCGGCGCAACGCTGCGGCGCGGGCGCGGCGCTCGGGACCCGGCACCTGGGGCATGCGCGCCGCCGGCGTGCCCGGGCGGGGCGAATAGGGGAAGACGTGGAGCCAGACCAGCCCTGTGTCTGCGATCAGGCGCCGCGTGTTCTCGAACATCGCGGGCGTCTCGGTGGGGAAGCCCGCGATCAGGTCGGCGCCGAAGGCGATCTCCGGGCGGAGCCTGCGCAACCGCTCGCAGAGCGCCAGCACGTCGGCGCGGCTGTGGCGCCGCTTCATCCGCTTGAGCACCAGGTCGTCGCCCGCCTGGACGCTGAGATGCAAGTGCGGCATCAGGCGCGGCTCGTCTGCGAAGAGCCGCTCCAGCGCCGGGTCGACCTCCACCGGGTCGATGGATGAAAGCCTGAGCCGCGGCAGCTCCGGAACCGCCCGGAGCAGGCGGCGCATCGCCTCGCCGAGGCTGGGCCGGCCGGGTAGGTCGGCGCCGTAGTGGCCGAGATCGACGCCGCTCAGCACCACCTCGCGGTGGCCCGCCGCCACCAGCGCCCGCACCTCGGCCGCGATGGCTCCGAGCGGCACGCTACGGCTTGGGCCCCGGGCGAAGGGGATGATGCAGAAGGTGCAGCGATGGTCGCAGCCGTTCTGCACCTGGACGAAGGCGCGCGAGCGCGCCTCGTAGGCCGCGACCAGATGGCCGGCGGTCTCGCGCACCGCCATGATGTCGCCGACCGACACGCGCTCTCCCGCGTCGGGCGCGAGGCCCTCCAGCGTGAGCTTCTCGCGGTTGCCGACGACCCGGTCGACCTCGGGCATCGCGGCGTAGCCCGCGGGGTCGAGCTGGGCGGCGCAGCCGGTGGCGATGATCGTCGCGTCGGGATTCTGCCGCCTGGCGCGGCGGATCGCCTGGCGTGCCTGGCGCTCGGCCTCGCCCGTGACCGCGCAGGTGTTGACGATGACGCCCTCGGTCAGACCCGCAGCGCGTGCACGGGCGCGCATGACCTCCGACTCGTAGGCATTGAGCCGGCAGCCCATGGTGATGACTTCGAGCGCGCTCATGCCGGCAGCACGCCCGTGAAGCTCGCGGCGGTGGGGCCGGTCATCTCGACATGGCCGTCCTCGCGCCAGTCGATCCCAAGCTCGCCGCCGTCGAGAATGACCGCGACGCTGCGCCCGTTGAGCCCCCGCCGCGCGCCCGCGACCGCCGCGGCGCAGGCGCCGGTGCCGCAGGCCTGGGTGAGGCCCGCGCCGCGCTCCCACACGCGGAGCCGCAAGCGGTCATCGGCGAGACGTTGGGCGACGCCGATATTCGCACGCTCGGGGAAGAGCGGATCGGACTCTAGTTGTGGACCGATGTCAGCTAGCGGCACGGCTTGCGCATCGTCCACGAAGAACACGGCGTGCGGGTTGCCCATGTTGACCGCCACGGCGTCCGAGAGTGGCCCGGTGCCAATCGCGACGTGGAGCGTGTCCATCGCGCGGGCCAGGGGGATCTCGCGCCAGTCGAGACGCGCCTGCCCCATATCGACGCGTACCTGCCCTGCGCCGGCCTCGTTTGCCGCCAGCGGCCCGGCATCGGTCTCCAGGATCACGCGGTCCGAACCTGTCTCGTCCAGCAGAAGCCGTGCCGCGCAGCGGGTGCCGTTGCCGCAGGCCGCGACCTCGCCGCCGTCCTGGTTCCAGAAGCGCAGGTAGGCGTCGGTGCCGCCGTTGCGCGCTGGCTCCAGGACGACCAGTTGATCGCAGCCGACGCCGGTGCGCCGATCGGCGATGGCGCGCACTTGGGCTGCGTCGAGCGCGAGCGGCGCGCGGCGTGCGTCGAACACGACGAAGTCGTTGCCGAGCCCGTGCATCTTGGTGAAGGGAAGCCCCGTCATGGGCGAGGTTATAGCCCGGAAATCCCGCTCGGTCGCGGCCCGCGTCGTCTCCAGGCGCCCGAGGACGGACGCAAGGCCGCGTCAGCGGTCGGCGAGGAAGGCCAGAATCTCCTTCGCGGTCTCCTCCGGCGCCTCCTCGGGCAGGAAGTGGCCGCAGTCGAGCGCCCGGCCTCGCACGTCCTCCGCCCGCTCGCGCCAGCTCTCCAGCATGCCGAGCCCCTTGCCGGTCTGCCAGCCGGGGCGCTTCGGCATGGTACCGGCCCAGAGCACCAGCATCGGGCAGGCGATCTTGCGGCCCCGGTCCGCCTCGTCGTGGACCAGGTCCAACGCGATGGCGCGGTAGTCCATGCACATGCAGTGGAGGGTCTCGGGATCGCTGAAGCAGCGGAGGTACTCGGCGTAGGCCTCGGGCGCGATAGCGCCGTCGACGGCCGTCCACTGCTCCAGCAGGAAGTCGAGGAAGAGCTTCGCGCTGTTTCCGATCAGCGTTTCGGGAAAGGGCGCCGGCTGGCGCATCAGGTGCCAGTGGAACCACGAAAACGCGAGATCGAGGTCCATGTTCTCGAAAGCCGCCTGGGAGGCCACCACGTCGAGCGAGGTGAAGGTGCGCACCCGCTCTGGATGTTCGAGCGCCATGCGATGGCCTACGCGGGCGCCGCGATCGTGCCCGACCACGTGGAAGCGGTCGAACCCCAGTGCCGCCATCACCTCCACCTGGTCCCGCGCCGAGGCGCGCTTGCAGTGGTGTTCGAGATCGTCGGAGGCAGGCTTGCCGCTGTCGCCGTAGCCGCGCAGGTCGGGCGCCACCACCGTGTAGTGCGGGGCGAGCTGGGGCGCCACCTTGTGCCACATCACGTAGTTCTGCGGGTAGCCGTGCAGCAACAGGAGCGGCGGGCCCTCGCCGCCTTTCACCAAATTGACGGCGATGGACGAGGTCTCGATCCGGGTCTGTGTGAAACCGTCGAACATGCCTGCGTCTTCCGTCCGCAACGTCACTGCGATCACTGGGTGCTCTCGCCTTGCGCGTTCAGCAAGGCTGGATCCACGCCGCTGTCGATCATCGCGGCAACGACGCGGGTTCGGCCGTCCTGCAGCGCGATCTTCGCAGCATGGCCGACGTCGGCACCCGCCTCGATCAGCGCGGCTGCGGCCCTCGAATCGCACGCAAAGCTCAGAGGCGGCCCCGAATGGAAGTCTTCGTAGTGATAGGGCCCTTCTGCGCCCACAAAGATGCCGCGCTCATCATAGTGTGAATGACGCTCGCCTTCGCTGGCGAAGTTCCCGGAGAAGACCTTTTCCCTGTTCGGGTTCGCGCCGCCCTTCAGGAGCGCGGCGATCGTCCTAAGTTTGGTCGATTGCGTGTTGTACTTCTGCTTGCCCCTCGCCATGTCGCGTGAGCACATCAGATGGTGCAATGGTGTATTGCCACCATCCAGGTGAATGTCTGGCGAGGCACCTCCCTTCAACAGCTCGGACACGACCATTGCCGCCTGTGCGTCTTTCCGGGGGCTGGAAAACTCTATTGCGGTGAACAGCGACGTTCTCGCGCCGACTGCCGTCAAGTTCGGATTCGCACCGCCTGCGATTAGTTTCGCGACCAGTTCCGGCAGTTTCTTATCGCCACTATTGCACTTAAGGGCTCTGTGCAAGGCGGTATCGCCTCCTTTCCACTCCTTTTCACGCCGATTGGGGTCCGCCCCTGCGTTAAGTAGAATGTCTATAACTTTTAGGGTATCCGGTGTTAATTCTTGGCAAACATGGACGTGAAGAGGGGTGCGCCCCAGCCTGCCGTGAACATTCGGATTTGCGCCGTCTTTCAGTGCAACGTGGACCATCATGGGATTGCTATCGGTGCTCAACACGCGCTTCTCGGGTCCGCTCAGCTTTACGTCAGCATACGAGCCAACGATGGGCCCCGCGCAGGCTGCAACAGACAGGGCGGCAAGGACGGCTAACGGCACCGCATTTGCTTTGAGAACCCTCATTGGCCACACGGATGTGTGCTGCATGTCTTCCCTCCCGGCACCTCGGGTCTTGTCGCCAGAGCACAACGCGCCCTCGCCCCAATCGCCACGGGGACGGCCCCGGCGGGTAGGCGGGTGCGCGCCGCGGTCTGCCGAAGCAGCATAGCAGTTATGCCGGCCGGCGGGGTTCGGTCGCGCCACGGCCGAGCACATATCGGACGGAGGAACGGTGTGCGGCGGGTCCGGCATGGGCGGCCGCAGCACCGGTGACACTCCGGAAACAGGAGGCGAGGACATGGACCTTACACCCATCGCCCAAGCGGTCCGAAAATGGCGGGAGCGCAGCCGCGCGCGGAATGAGCTCCAACGCCTGACCGACCTCGAGCTTGCCGACATCGGGCTGAGCCGCGGCGACATCGACGCGGTGGTGCGCGGCGACATGGTGCGCGCGCGGCCGTCCGGCTTCTACGAGGCTCGGTAATGGGAGAGCCGGGACCGGCCTCCGGGTCGGCCCCGGCACCTCGCTCGACGGCAGATTGGGCGCCATCGCGCGCTGAGCGATACTCACCGGCCGGGTAGGGTCCGGAACGGTCTATATGCCCACGGTTCTTCAGGTCCTGCCGCGCCTCGGGGGCGGTGGAGGTGTTGAGCGCGGAACGCTCGACATCTCGCGCGCGCTCGCCGGTGCCGGTTGGCGCTCCATCATCGTGAGCGGGGACGAGGCGGACCAAGCCGCTGCGGCCAAAGCCGGTGCCTGTCACGCTGCGCTGCCGGTGGCGCGCCGCAATCCCTTGCAGGCGCCGGGAGCGATCCGACGCCTCGCACGCCTGATCGCCGAGGAGGAGGTCGATCTCGTCCACGCCCGCTCGCGCTGGCCGGCCTGGCTCGCAAGCTACGCGGCGGGGCAGAGGGGACGGCCTTTCGTTACGACCTTCCACGGCTTTTACTCCACGGACTGGCCGGGAAAACGGCGCTACAACGCGATCATGACGCGGGGCGACCTGGTCATCGCGGTCTCGGCGTTCATCGCCCGACACATTGTCGAAACATATGCCGTCGAGCCCGGCAGGATCAGAACCATCCCGCGCGGCGTGGACCTATCCGCTTTCGATCCGGCGCGCGTGGACGCCGGGCGCATCGCCGCTTTGCGCGCCGCGTGGCAGGTGCCGGAGGGGCGACCGGTGTTGATGCTTCCGGGGCGGCTCACCACGCTGAAGGGGCATCTTGCTCTTCTCGACGCGCTGGCGCGGGTAGAGACGAGTGTTTGCTGCGTTCTCGTCGGCGACTCGGACCCAGGACACGCGGGCTATCGCGCCCGTATCGAGCGGCGGATAGAGGCGCTGGGCACTGCGCACACCGTCCTGCAGGCCGGCCCGTGCCACGACATGCCGGCGGCCTACATGCTGGCCGATCTCGTGGTCTCGCCCTCTTTCCGACCCGAGGCATTCGGCCGCGTCCCCGCCGAGGCGCAGGCCATGGGGCGGCCTGTAATCGCGTTCGCCCACGGTGGGGCGTTGGAGACCGTGCGCGACGGGGAATCCGGATGGCTGGTGCCGCCGGGCGACATTGGAGCCCTGGCGGATGCAATTCGGGAGGCACTCCGCGCAAGCCCCTCCGAGCGCGCGCGGATGGCCGCGGCAGGCCGGGACCATGTTCGCCGAAACTTCACGCTCGAAGGGATGTGCAGCGCAACCCTCGACGTCTACCGGGAACTGTTGCCCGCCTCATCGTGATTCTGGCCGACGCCGGCTGGACAAGCGCGCGCAGGCGCCCGACACTCCCGAGCGTCAGGAGAAATCGTAATTCACGCGGGTCAGGGACATGGACCTCAAGCTTGACGGCAAGAAAGCCATCGTGACGGGCGGCACGCGGGGGATCGGCCACGCAATCGCGCGGAGACTCGCGCTTGAAGGTTGCGGTGTCGGAATCTGCGCGCGCGACGGCGCCAAGCTCGACGCCGTGCTGGCGGCGTTCGCGGCCGAGGGCCTCAACGTGATTGGTGACGCCTGCGACGTTGCGGACGGCGACGCGGTGCGGGGGTGGACCGCAGCGATGGCGGAGCAACTCGGCGGCATCGATATCGTGGTCGCCAACGTGAGCGCGCTCGCCGGCGCGCCGGGCGAAGACTCCTGGCGGGCCGCGCTCGAGGTCGACATCCTCGGCACCGTGCGCACGATCGAGGCGGCCATGCCGCATCTCGAAGAATCCGAGGCTCCGGCGATCGTCACCGTGTCGAGCACCGCGGGCGTCGAGAGCTTCGGCGGGGTCAGGCCCTACAACTCGATCAAGGCGGCCCTGATCAACTACACCTCCAATCTGGCCACCGAGCTCGCCGAACGCGGCATCCGCGCGAACTGCGTCTCGCCCGGCACGATCTACTTCGAGGACGGCGTCTGGGGCACGCGTCGGCGGGAGGACCCGGAGCGCTACGATGCCGCGCTCGCGCTCAACCCCACCGGCCGGATGGGCACGCCGGAGGAGGTGGCCGATGCGGTGGCCTTCCTCGCGAGCCCCGTCTCGAGCTTCACCTTGGGCGCCAACCTGATCGTCGACGGCGGGCTGACCCGGCGCGTCCAGTTCTAGCCTCGATCGGGCCGGGGGGGCTCGGTAGACTCGCGCGCCACATTCCGCCTAGAGTTGCCTTCGGATACCGCATTGCCGTCGAGAGATGGCGCTGCAGAAGGCCAACTTCGGGCCGTTCAGGGAGGGAATCACGATGCGGAAATTGACGTTGCTGGCAGGCGCGGCCGCGCTTGCCCTATCGATCGGCGTCGCCACGCCGAGCCAAGCTGCCGACGACGATGTCGTCATCGGCTTCGCCATCGCGCTCAGCGGCTGGATGAACCAGTACGACGGACCGCCGTCCCGCTCGGCGAAGATGGCGATCAACGACATCAACGAAGCCGGCGGCGTGCTCGGCGGCCGCAAATTCAGCTTCACCCAGTCCGACACCAAGTCGGAGGCGGCCGAGGGCGCGCGGGCCGGGCAGGAGGTGATCGCCGACGGCGCCAACTTCATGATCGTCTCGTGCGACTACGACATGGGTGCCGCCGCCGCGACGGTCGCGAACAGCAACGAGATGGTGGTCATCTCTCTCTGCGCCTCGGACGCGAAGATGGGCGTGCAGGGCATCGGGCCCTACGCGTTCACCATGTCCAACTCGTCGCTCACCAGCGGTGCCGTGATCGCGGAGTGGGCGTGGAACAAGAAGGGCTGGAAGACCGCCTACAACCTGCTCGATACCTCGATCGAGTACGACAAGGCGATCTGCGCCGGCTTCAAGACACGCTTCGAGAAGCTGGGCGGCGTGATGCTGGGCGAGGATACGTTCAAGCAGGACGACGCCTCCATCGCCTCGCAGATCACGCGCTTCAAGCAGGTGGCGGAGGAGAAGGGCACGCCTGATCTCCTCCACGTGTGCTCCTACGGCGCGGGCGCGAACGCCGCGATCCGCCAGATCAGGGCGGCTGGCATCGACACGCCGATCTCGGGCGGTGATTCGATGGACGGCGACTACTGGACCGAGGCCATCGGCAACCTCAACGACCACTACACCGGCACCTACGGCTCGGTGTTCGGCGACGACCCCCGGCCCCGGGTCAACGAGTTCTTCGACCGGTACGAGGAAGTGCACGGCGAGCGGGTGTGCTGTTCGTTCGCGCTCTCGGGCTACAGCATCATCCAGGCGCTCGCCATCGCCATCGATCGGGCGGGGACCATCGACAGCGACGCGGTGCTGGCCGAGCTCAACAAGTTCGACAAGGAGCCGCTGCTGGTCGGGCCGACCACGTTTACCCCGGACCTGCACATCAACCTCGAGCGGCCGCAAGCCATCATCGGGATCAAGGACGGCAAGGGCTACTTCGTCGACCTGATCCAGCTGCCGGAGCCGCCGCCGCTGCAGCTCATCTTCAAGTAGGCACAAACCCGGTGGGCGGTCCGCGAAACCCAGTCTCGCGGGCCGCCCCCGTTTTCCCGGTCGCGGCGCCGCGGCCGACGGCCGCCGCCTGACGCCGCCAGTCGCTCGAGGGGGCTTCTTCGGTGCAAGCGGTCGTTCAGAACATCATCGACGCACTGAGCCTGGGGAGCCTGTTCGCGCTCACCTCCCTCGGCATCGGGCTGATCTTCGGCATCATGCGCCTGATCAACTTCGCCCATGGCGACTTGATCATGATCGGCGCCTACGCGCTCATCGTTCCGTCCGCCGCCGTGGCGCCGCAGCTCTTCATCGGCGCGTGGCATCCGGCGGCGGTGGTGGCGGCGATCATTCTTATCGTCATCATCTTCGCCGTCGCCTGCGAACGGCTGGCCTTCCGCCCGCTGCGCGATGCCGACCCCTCGGTGCTCTTGATCGCCTCCTTCGCACTCAGCTTCTTCTTCCAGAACATGGTTCTACTGATCTACGAGGGCCGGCCCAAGGGCGTGGACCTCTGGCCGGTGCTGACCGATCCCTTCCTGCTCGGCGACATTCGCCTGCCGCGCCTGCAGATCGTGATGATCGCCGCCACCGCGGCGCTGCTGCTGCTTCTCGTTCTCTTCCTCAAACGCACGGCGATCGGGCGCCAGATGCGGGCTGCGTCCGAGGACTTCATGATGGCGCGCTTCCTGGGCGTGCGCGCCAACCGGGTGATCGCCGCGGCCTTTGCGATCTCCGGTCTCCTCGCGGCCGTGGTCTCGCTGCTCTTCGTCGTGCAGAACGGCGTGCTCAAGTTCGACATGGGCGTGCCGCTGGTGCTCGCCGCCTTCGTGGGCACGGTCGTGGGCGGCATGGGCAGCCTGGTGGGCGCGGTGGTGGGCGGCTTCGTGGTGGGCGTCGCCAGCGTCTTCTTCCAGATCGTGCTGCCGCTTGAGATGCGGCTTAACCGCGATGCCTGGGTCTACGGCCTGATCCTCGTCATTCTGCTGCTCAGGCCCGGCGGCATCGTCAAGGTGAAGGCGGTCGAGGAACGGATCTGACCGTGCTTCGAGAAATTCGCCCCGCCACCGTCGGCCGTTATTTCTGGGAGCCCGGGACCCTCGGCCTGGGCCTCCTCGTGCTCTCCCTGATCATTTGGGGGACCGGCGACAAGGTCATCGAGCGCACGCTCACGGTCGCGCTCATCAACACCGTCATGGTGATCGGCCTCTACATCTTCATCGGCAACTCCGGCGTGCTGGCGTTCGGACACATGGCCTTCGCCCTGATCGGCGCCTATGCGGTTGCCTGGTTCACCATGTCGCCGTTCAAGAAGAGCTTCGCGCTCGATCTACCGACCTTCCTTGCCGAGAACACGCTGCCGCTGCTGCCGTCCGCGATCATCTCCTCGCTGTTGGCCGCCCTGGTCGCCCTTGTCGTCGGCATTCCATTGATGCGATTGAGCGGCATCGCCGCCAGCATCGGCACCTTCGCGGTGCTGATGATCTTCTACACGCTCTATTCCAACTGGGATTCCTGGACGTTCGGCGCGAGCACGCTGGTGGGCGTGCCCATCTACGTCAATTTCTGGGTGGCGCTCGCGTGGGCCGGCGTGGCACTTCTGGTCGCCACGATCTATCAGAAGTCGCGCTTCGGCCTGGCGCTCCGCGCCTCGCGCGAGAACGAGGCGGCGGCCCGCGCCGTCGGCATCAACGTGCCGACCCAGCGGCTGATCGCCTTCGTGCTCAGCGGATTCTTCATGGGATTGGGCGGGGTCCTGCAGGCCCACTACGTGGGCTCGATCGTGGTGCGCGGCTTCTGGCTGGGGCCCACCTTCGTCGCGCTCGCCATGCTGATGATCGGCGGCCAGAGAAGCCTGACCGGTGCCGTGGTCGGCGTGATCGTGGTCTCGGCCCTGCAGGAGGTGCTGCGCCAGATCGAGGTCGTTATCGAGCAATACGGGCTGAGCCAGCTGGTCATCGCTTTCCTGATGCTGCTCATCCTGATCCTCCGGCCGCGCGGCATCGCGAAGGGGCGGGAGATTCCCTGGCCCTTCGCCCGCGTGCCCGTGACCGTCCCGGTACGGGCAGAAGCAGCAGCGCCTGCGCCCGCAATCGTGCCCGCCGGCGGCGACATGGAGGAGCGGCTGGAGGCCCACGACATCTCGGTCAACTTCGAGGGACTGGCCGCCGTCGACGAGGTCACGGTATCGATGGGACGGCGCGAAATCTTCGGGCTGATCGGGCCGAACGGCGCGGGCAAGACCACGCTGGTCAACGTGCTGACCGGCTTCCAGAAACCGACGCACGGCAGGGTCGTGCTGGCCGGTGCCGACGTCACCGGCATGCCGCCGCACCGGATCGGCCGGAGAGGGCTCGCGCGGACCTTCCAGGCGGTGCGGCTCTACCCCGACATGCCGGTAATCGAGAATCTGGAAGCCGCCGCGGTCGGTACCGGCCTCAGCCGCCGCGAGGCCTCGCGGCGCGCGCGCGCCATTCTCGAATGGATGAACTTCTCGGATAAGGCCTACGATCACGCGGATACTTTGCCCTACGGCGACGAGCGCCGGGTTGGCATCGGCCGCGCGCTCGCGATGGCGCCGCACTTCGTGCTGCTCGACGAGCCGGCTGCGGGCATGAGCGACGCCGAGTGCGACGACCTGATGGCACTGATCTCGCGCATTCCGCAGGACTTCGGCTGCGGCGTTCTGTTGATCGAGCACAACATGCGCGTGATCATGGGGGTCTGCGACCGCATCCACGTGATCGACAGCGGGCGGACCATCGGCGAAGGGACGCCGCAGGAGATCCAGTCGAATCCGGCGGTGATCCGTGCCTACCTCGGCTCTCGCTCGGAGTAGGGCGATGCTTGAGGTCGACAACATCAGCGTCAGCTACGGCCGCATTCCCGCGGTGCGCGGCGTGAGCCTCACCGTGGACGAGGGCGAGATCGTGACCCTGGTGGGCCCCAACGGCGCCGGCAAGTCGACCACGCTCATGACCATCGCGGGCGCGCTGACGCCCACCCAGGGCACCGTACGGCTCAACGACGAGGTGATCGTGGGCAAGGGGCCGGAGAACATCGCCCGCCTCGGCGTCTCCTTCGTGCCCGAGGGCCGCCATGTCTTCACCCGGCTCACGGTGGAGGAGAACATCCGCCTCGGCACCGACATGCGCTCCGACAAGAGGCAGATCGAGCGGGACTTCGAGCGCGTACTCGACTACTTCCCCTTCATGCGCGAGCGGCTGTCCACGCCGGGCGGCAAGCTCTCGGGCGGCGAGCAGCAGCAGCTCGTGATCGGACGCGCGCTGATGACGGCGCCAAAAATCATCCTAGTGGACGAGCCCTCGCTGGGCCTCGGCCCGCTCATCGTCGACAAGGTCTACGAGATCCTCCAGTCTCTGCGGGAGGCTGGGAACACGCTATTGGTGGTGGAGCAGAGCACTCACCGCGCGCTGGAGAACGCCGACAGGGTCTATGTACTCCGCAGCGGGCAAATCGAGCTTACTGGCCGGAGCGCCGAGCTCACCGACGAAGAGCTGGAGCGTGCCTATTTCGGCTTCGAAGAGGCCGCCGCCGAGCGCGAGGACGTGCACTTTTGAAGCGGGCGGCGGCGGTCGCCCTCTCCTTGCAGGCTCGCGATCCGGCCCAGTGCCCTTGGGCTACAACCTGATCCAGCTCGCCAGCTCTTCGTGCTGGAAGATCATGTTGTCCTGGATGGCGAGGTGCGTCCCCACGCCGGCCTCCGCCGCCCGCCGGTACATCGCATAGGCGATCGCCACGTCGACGTAGGCGAGACCGACCGCATTGAAATAGATCCGCTCGTCTGCGAATTCCCTCCCGCTCCTCTTGCCTGCAACGATATCGACGAGGTTCGCGTGGATGTCGTCGTCGGCCAGCTCGCCGTCCTTGAACATCCGGCTGAGCGTCTGGGTCCTGTGCTTCACCGTCTCCCAGTCGTCGCAGACGATCTTCTGGCATTGCCGGGCGACCGCATACTCGTCCTCCCAGCCGCCGACGTGGCTATAAAACGCGCCGGGCTTCATCCACGCCGCTTGCAGAAGAGGCGCCTGCGCGCTGGTGGCCGTGACCAGGATGTCGGCGTCCTCTGCCGCCTGTTGAAGGTTTGTCCCCGTGGTGACGAATTGGAGGTCCGGGAACAGCGGCGCCATCTCGCTGACGAACTGCTGCTCTTCGTGCTCGTATTTCGCAGCGACGCGGCACTCCTGGATGGCGGGTACCGCCTTCTTCATGGCGACCAGATGCATCTTGGCCTGCTCGCCTGCGCCGATGAACGCGATGCTCTGAGAATCCGGGCGGGCGAGGTGCTTTGCGGCGATCCCGCCCATGGTGCCGACCCGCATGTTGGAGCAAAGCGTCCCCTCTAGCAGGGCGACGGGGAAGCCGTGGTCGATCTCGGACAGGATCATGACCGCCGAGAGGTTCTGAACGCCATGGACTTCGGGGTTCTCGGGAAAGACGGAGACCCACTTCACGCCGCAGATCTTGTCGGTCAGCAGCGTGGCCGGCAGGCAGTTGATGCGAGCCTGCGTGTCCTGATTGAAGATCTGGACGATCTTCTCCGGAAACAGGATATCGCCGCCCTGATAGGCGAGCATGGCTTGCTCGGCCGCCTCCATGGCCATGCCCATGTCCAAACACCCCGCGCGCAGAAGATCCTCCTGCGACAGGAAGAGGGTTTCGATGCGGAATTGGCTCACCATTCAAGGGCCTCGGTCTGTCATCGAGTTCATCGAGTGCACAGGGTCGTCTCGCAACAGTCTATCGGAACGGTGCTCGCCTCTCCACGTCCCGCACTGGAGTGTCGGGATCGGGGATCGGCGGCGTTCGCCCCCACCGTCCTCAGGCGAGGCCCATCTGGCGATAGGAGCGCACGACCTTCTCCAGGGCGACGGCGAAGGCTGCCGTACGCAGGTCTTCGATCGCGTCCGATTCGCGCATGGTCTCGCGCATCGCGCCGTAGGCCTCGCGCATGGTGTCCTCGAGGCCCGATTGCACCAGGTCGAGCTCGTCCACGCCGCGCAGCAACGGTGCCTTGAGCTCGTCCGGCACCGGCCGGCCGGACGCGGTCTCGATCATGTCGATGATGCGCCGGCCGCGCTGGATATCGAGCTGGCGCGAGAGCCGGCCGAAGCGCATGTGCGAGACGTTGGAGACCCATTCGAAGTAGCTGACGGTCACGCCGCCGGCGTTGACGAGAATGTCGGGCAGGATGACCGTGCCGCGCGCGAGCAGCTCTCGCTCGGCTGCAAGCGTCACCGGGCCGTTGGCGGCCTCCACGATCAGCGGCGCGCGGATACGTGCTGCGTTGGCCTCCGTGATCTGGCTCTCGATGGCAGCGGGAATGAGGATGTCGCAGTCTGCCTCGAGGATCGACGCCCCGTCGGCGACGAAGCGCGCGCCCGGGAACCCCTTGAGGCCGCCAGTGCGGCTCAGGTGATCGGCGAGTTGTTGCGGCACGAGGCCCGCATCGGAGAGTACGGCGCCGTCATGCTCGACGATGCCCACAAGGCGCACGCCTTCTTCCTCGGTGAGGTACTTGGCCGCGTGATAGCCCACGTTGCCGAGCCCCTGGACGATCACCCGCTTGCCGTCCAGGCCGCCGTCGAGTCCGGCGCGGGCCGCGTCGTCCGGATGGCGGAAGAATTCGCGCAGGACGTATTGGACACCACGCCCTGTCGCCTCTACGCGGCCCGGGATTCCGCCCTGGGTCACGGGCTTGCCCGTGACGCACGCAAGCGCGTCGATGTCCGACGGGTAGAGCTGACGGTACTCGTCCGCCATCCAGGCCATCTCGCGCGCGCCGGTGCCGATGTCCGGCGCAGGCACGTCGCGGCTCGGGCTGATATAGCCGCGATCGGCGAGCTCCTGCGTGAAGCGTCGGGTGATGAGTTCGAGCTCTTCCTCCGTGTAGTCTTCGGGACGAACCGCGAGTCCGCCTTTGGCGCCGCCGAAGGGCACGTCGACCAGAGCGCACTTGAAGGTCATCAGTGCCGCCAGCGCCTCGACCTCCTGCTGATCGACGAACGCCGCGTAGCGGATGCCACCCTTCACGGGCAGACGGTGCTCGCTGTGGACCGCGCGCCAGCCGCAGAAGTTCTCGTAGCGGCCCCGCAGGCGCACCGGGAAGCGCAGCTGGATGACGGACTTGCATTCGCGGATGGTCTCCACGAGGTCGTCCGGGACCCTGAGCGCTCGAGCGGCCCGGTCGAGCATCCCGCGCACGCTGGCTTGGAAGTTGTTCTCGGTCGCGGGCGTCACGGGCACCTCCGGTAGCCGACGAAGCGGAGCTTGCACATCAATTCTATATGCTCACTCCACGAGCCATTGGCCAGAGCGGTTGGGCCAGAAGAAAGGTGCGACCGAAACGCCCTCGGCTCGGTCTCGGCCAATCCGGCGATCCTTGACGCGTATTGCCCGTGGTGCCAGGACTCGTGAGGCGGAGCGGCAAGCGCGCGGCGGTGCCTCGGCAATTGCACAAGTCACACGGGTATCGGCCGTGAACGATCGTTCATCCGAAATCAATCACACGCTTACGAACGACCGCCTTGGCCACGAAGTGGATGCGCCAAAGACGCCGCTACTGCGCCTTCGTGACCTGTCCAAGAACTATGGCCAGGTTGAAGCGGTTCGCCCGCTCGATCTCGACATCAACCGGGGTGATTTCTTCGCCATTCTTGGGCCTTCCGGCTGCGGAAAAACGACGCTGCTCCGGATGATCGGCGGGTTCATCACGCCGACCACTGGAACAGTGGAGATCGCCGGCGCCGACGTCACCGCGCTGGGACCCGAGAAGCGCCCCACGAACATGGTGTTTCAGGGGCTGGGGCTGTTCCCGCACATGACGGTGCGCCAGAACGTCGCTTATGGATTGCGAATTGCCAGGCGCCCGCGCGCCGAGGTCACTGATACGGTAAAGGAAATCCTCGCTCTCGTGCGCCTACAGGATCTCGCCGAGCGCCGGATCAACGAGCTTTCCGGCGGACAACAGCAGAGAATTGCCCTTGCCCGCGCGCTGGTCATGCGCCCCCAGGTCCTGCTTCTGGATGAGCCTCTGGCGGCGCTCGACCTGAAGCTTCGCCAGGCGATGCAGGAGGAGCTGCGGCGGATTCACCGCTCGATCGGCGGGACCTTCGTCTTCGTGACTCACGACCAGGGCGAGGCGCTCGGCTTGGCGAACGTGGTTGCGGTCATGGCCGACGGCGAGATCGCACAGGTGGGAAGTCCCGAGGATATCTACCTGCAGCCGAAGACGCGGTTCGTCTCCACCTTCATTGGCGAGGCCAACGTGCTCGCAGGTCGCCGTGTGGATGGGGCGGTCACCTTGCAGGCGGGGTTCCAGTTCCCGTCGAAGGGCGCGGACGGCCCGGTTCGTGTGATCGTCCGACCCGAAGCGGTCACCCTCGAAAACTTGCAAGGCGATGCCGGTACGGGCCTGACCGGCACCCTGCAGGATGTCGTGTTTCTCGGACCTTACGTGAAATACAAGATCGACCTCGGCAGCGGCGAAGACATCGTCTCCCACGTGCCGAGCCTGGACGGGAGCAGCTTGTTCACGGTCGGGAGCTCTCTCAAGGTGAGCTGGGACCCCGACGCACACCGGGTCCTCGACGACTGAAACTCCCGACACGGCGGGACCGGCCGTAGGTACCGCACCACCGCGACAACGGTGAGAAAGGTGGGCCAATTTGCGGCGACATCCCGGTAACGCATAATGCCGGCTTCATGAACGCTGCGGGGAGAGGGCGGTTATGAGCGATGTGGAGTGCGTCGTGGACTGCAAGTCCTGGCTGGGAGAGGGCCCCCTCTGGTCGCCGGCTGAGAAGGCTCTCTACTGGACCGACGTTCCCGCCTACACGGTCCACCGCTGGACACCGGACACCGGGGAGCAGCGTTCGTGGCGCATGCCGAAAATGGTCGCGTCGATGTCGCTGCGCTCGCAGGGCGGATTGATCCTTGCGACCACCGAGGGGGTCGACACCTGGGATCCGGACACCGATCGTCATGAGCGTCTTGCCGTCCCTGAGGCAGACGTGCCGGACAACCGGTCGAACGACGGCAAGAGCGACCGCCGCGGCCGATTCTGGTTCGGGACCATGCAGAACAACATCAACCCCGACGGCACCGACAAACCCATGTCGGAGAACTCGGGCAATCTCTGGCGCATCGATGGCGACGGCTCCTGCCACCGCATGGACAGCGGAATCGGCATCAGCAACACGCTCGCCTGGAGTCCCGACGACACCGTGATGTACTTCGGCGACACGCTCGTCGGGATCTACGCCTACGACTTCGACATCGACGAAGGCGCGATCGCCAACCGGCGCGTCTTCGCCAAGACCGAGGACCCGGAACTGGGCTTCGGCGACGGTTCCACCATCGACGCCGAAGGCTTTCTGTGGAACGCCCGATGGGACGGCGGCTGCCTGTTGCGCTGGGCGCCCGACGGCACCATCGACCGCAAGGTCGAGCTGCCCTGCCAGCGCGTGACCAGCGCGATCTTCGGGGGCGCGGACCTCGACGTCCTGTACGTGACGACAGCGCGGTACGACCTGAGCGAGGGCGATCTCGCCGAGCAACCGCTGGCCGGCGGAATCTTCGCGCTGTCGCCGGGCGTGCGAGGGCTGCCGGAGGTGCCGTTTCCCGGATAGGGCCGGAGACAAAGGGTGCGAGTTTCGAAGCCGATGACCTGTCACGAAGCCTATCGACGGGACGGCGAGTTGGTACCCTATAGCGTTGTCGAGTTGAACTGACGCGGCATCGTGCAGGCGAGACGTCTCGCCTGCACTTGTACAACCAACGCGGACCGTAGTCCGCAACGACAGGGAGGGACCCTTAAAGTGAAGAAATCCGGTCTGATGAAGGTGCGCACGATGGCACCCGTAACACGTCGTGGTTTCAATCTCGGCGCACTCGCGGCTGCGAGCGCCGCCGCGCTTGGCACTGGATTCGGTGCCGGTTCGGCACGCGCTGCCAGCGAAGTGGTCTTTCTCGGCTGGCAGGGATACGACGAGGCGCTGTTCGTCGGCGGGTTCATGGAGGAACAAGGAATCGAGCTCGCCACGACCTACATTGGCAACAACGACGAGATCGTCACCAAGCTGCGGGCTGGCGGCATCGGGACCGTCGATATCGTGACGCCCTACATGGGCTACGTGCCGTTGCTGGCCGGCACAGGCCTGGTCGCGCCGATCGACACGTCGATGGTGCCGAACCTTGCAGACGTCATGCCGCTCTTCAAGAACGACAAAAATCTCAACGTCGATGGAATACTCCACGGCGTGCCGTTCACCTGGGGTTCCGCACCGATGATGTACAACCCCGCTGCGGTGCCCGAGGCACCGGGCTCCTGGAACGATCTGTTCAACGCCGAGTACGAAGGCAAGGTCGGCATGATGGACGACCCGCTCGGCAACATCATGCTGGCCGCCCGTATCGTTACCGACGCGGAATCGGCGACCATGCTCACCCACGATCAGCTGCGTGCCTCCGTCGACTACATGATCAAGCTGAAGGAAAAGCAGATCCGCATGGTCGCCGTCAGCTGGGGCGAACTTTCGGATGCGCTCTCCCGCGGCGATGTCGTCGTGACCTTCAGCGGCTGGGAGGCCATCAAGAAGTTCGCCGCCGACGCCGGCGCCGTGGTCGAGTACACCTTCCCGGCGGAGGGAACTTTCGCCTGGCTCGACAGCTACTGCATCGCGACCGATGCGCCGAACTGGGAAGCCGACCACGCACTCTGCAACCAGATCATCAGTGTCGAAGCCCAGGTCAAGATCGGCACGGAATTCGTGCAGGGGATCGTCAACACCAAGGCGATCGAGGCGCTGGATCCCGCATCCCGGGCGCTCTATCCGTATGACGATCCTGCCGGCTTCGCCGAGAAGGCCACGTTCTACGCCTTCCCGCCGTTGGAGGAGGACGGCACCCATGCCACCTTCGACGATTGGGTCACCGAGTGGGATCGGTTCAAGGCTAGCTAAGACGCTTTCGGCTGCGCGGCCGTCTCCACGCCGGGGGCGGCCGCGCACCGACACCGAGATAACCCGGCGCGTCCCTGACTAATGGAGAGTCGGCGAAGAAACTACCTGCTGGTCGGGCCGTCGGCCGGTCTCTACGCCGTTCTGTTCATCGCACCGTTTCTGTACTTCGTCATAATCAGTTTCTGGGACGTCAAGAATTACCAGCTCACACCGGACCTCACCGGGGCGAACTACGTCGAAACATTCGACCGCTACGCCGGGATTTTCTTCTTCACCATCGAAATGGCGTTCGTGATTGCGGTGCTCACGACCGTACTCGGGTTCGTCTACGCCTATATCGCGCGCTTCAAGGCCGGCAGATGGGGGACGGCGCTGCTGCTGATCGCGCTCGTCACCCTCTTCGGCGGATACCTGATGAAAATCTACGCGTGGAAGACGATCCTCGGTAACGAGGGCGTTCTGAACTCCGCGCTGCTAACGCTAGGCATCGTGGCGCAGCCGTTGACGGCCCTTCTCTACAGCCCCGGCGCCGTCGTTGTGACGCTGGTTCACTTTCTGCTGCCCTTCGCGATCCTGCCGATCTACGCAAGCCTGCGTGGCCTCGACGATGTGTCGCTCGAGGCGGCCCGTGACCTCGGCGCGCCGCCATGGCGGATTCTTGTCGGCATCATCATTCCGCAGTGCAAGGCTGGCCTGATCGCGGCCTTCACCTTCTGCTTCCTGCTCCCGGTCGGCGACTACGTGACGCCGCTCCTGGTCGGCGGCAAGGTGGTCATGATCGGGAACATGGTGGCGACGCAGTTCGGCAAGTCCTTCAACTGGCCCCTCGGCGCCGCGATGGCGGTTTCGATCCTCGTCTGCGCGTTCGTCATCGTGGTCGTCATGAACTGGGCGATGTCGCGTTGGCGGCCCCGTTAGACAGAACCTCCACCCTCTTTTGGCGGGTGATCGCAGGCGCGTTCGTCTTCTTCCTGCTGTCGCCTCTGCTGCTGGTGGTGCTGTTCTCCTTCACCGACCGCGGGATCAGCGCCTTCCCGATCGAAGGTCTCTCCATCCAGTGGTGGGTGGCGATGATCGAGCACCGGCAATTTGCGAGCGCGCTGACGAACAGCCTGATCATCAGCGGTGCCGTCGCCCTGATTTCGGCCGCGGTCGGCACGATGGCGGCCATCGGTCTCGCCCGCCTGCCGCCCCGGCAGGCCAACATCAGCATCGCCGCACTCTGCCTGCCGCTCATGCTGCCGCCGCTGGTGCTCGCGGTTGCACTGCTCTCGGCTTACGTGGCTGCGGGGATGAAGCTCGGGCTCCTGACCGTGATCCTCGCTCACCTGCTGTTCACGCAGCCCTTTGTGATCCTGGTGGTCTACGCCCGCATGGTCTCCTTCGATCACACTGTGGTGGAGAGCGCGCGCGACCTCGGGGCATCGCCGATCAAGGCGTTCTTCACGGTCACACTGCCGATCATCCGACCCACGGTTATCGGCGCTGCGCTGATCGCCGCCGCCCTGTCGCTCGACGATTTCATCATCACGTTCTTCAACATCGGCGGCGGCAATACGTTGCCCACCTTCGTCTGGGGGTTCATTCGCACCGGGTTGCGGCCCACGGTAAACGCGATCGGCACCACGATTCTCGTGATGACTGTCGGCGCCACGATCATCGCGCTGTGGCTCACGCGGTACCGGGGATAACGCGCGCGTCCAACGGGAGAGTCGGGATGAGCGAACTGGAAGGCAAGATCGCGATCGTGACCGGCGCCGCATCGGGAATCGGGCGCGCCGGCGCGGAGCTCATGGCTGCCACAGGCGCGCTCGTGGTTGCCGCCGATATCGACGAAGCTGGTGCTACGCAAGTTGCGGCCGACATCGAATGTCGCGGCGGTCGGGCCGCCCCCTGCCGGGTCGACGTCCGGGATGTCCAGTCGGTCCGGGACATGGTCGATTCCACCGTCGAGCAGCACGGGCGGATCGACGTGCTGTTCCACAACGCGGTGAGCGTGCCGCTCATCAACAAGCACGACAACCGCGCGACGGAGCTCGACGACGATATCTGGGATCAGATCATCGGCCTGGTCCTCACCGGCACCTATTACTGCGCCAAGTACACGTGCCGGCACATGCTGCGCCAGGGTGAGGGGTCGATCATCCTGACGGCGACGGTCGACGCGCTGATCGGCCAGGCCGGAATCGATGCCTATACCGCCGCTAAGGGCGGGGTCGTTTCGCTCACGCGCTCGCTCGCGGCCGGGGTCTCACCCGAGGGCGTTCGCGTCAACGCGATCTGTCCCGGCTTCGTCGACACGCCCCACCAGGCAGGATTCCTGAGCGTTCCCGAGGAACGGGCCAAGCTGGAGGAGCTTCACCTGATGCCGATCCTGGAGCCGGAGGACATCGCCAACTTTGCCCTCTATCTGGCTTCGGACCGGGCACGCCACATGACCGGCGGCATCCACGTCGTCGATTCCGGCTACACCGCATTCAAGGGACGCCTCTCGCTCCAGGACACGATCCGGCTGTAGCGTGAGGTGGTCTTTCCATATCTTTCGGCACCATCCAAATCTGGAACGACCGGCGCCGGCCACGCGGAATCCCACTTATCCCACTTAGTCCCGGCGAATCCCGGCCAAAAATTTCGGCCTGCTCGTCTCGCACGGGGTGAACGATGGCGCGCAGATCGCGACCTCGGTTAGAAGTCCGGCTGAGAGCGTTTCCGTGCGAACCGGAAAGGCTCTAGGATCGCGCCCGACGATTCCGCAAGGGAGGCAAGGGTGGATATCGCGGCGCTGCGCGCTGCCGGCGCGCGTCATCTGATCCAGGGCGAGCTGCTCTCGGACGTGGTTCCGGCTGCCGACGGGCCGGTCTTCGTCCGTGCCGACGGCGCGGAGATCTTCGATTCCGAGGGCCAGGCCTACCTGGATTTCAACTCGGGCCAGATGTGCTCGGCCATCGGCCACAACAACCCGCGCGTGACCCGGGCGGTGCGGGAGGGACTGGGCACGCTCACCCATGCGAGCTCGGTCTACTTCAACGAGCCGCAGTTGCGGCTGGCTGCCGGCCTCGCGGAGACCTTCGACGCACCGCTCAGCCGCTCGCTCTTCATCCAGTCCGGCGCCGATTCAAATGAGGCGGCGGTGCTCTTCGCCCGTCGCGCGACCGGGCGGAGTGGCATCGGCGCCCTGCATCTGGCCTTCCACGGCTATACCGACGTGACCCGCGCCATGAGCTTCGCCGCAACGACTGCCGGCAACGGTCCCTCCATCCCGGACTTGCACGCGATCCCTGCGCCCTACGCCTATCGCTCGCCGGTGGGCGCGGACGGCGACGACTGGTGGGCGCCGCTGCTCACCATCGCCTTCGACCTGCTCGACCGCGAATGCCCGAACAATCTCGCGGCCGTCATCGCCGAGCCGCTGATCAGCGCGGGCGGGGTGATCGAGATGCCGCCCGGCTACCTCAAAGCGCTCAAGGCGGGGCTGGAAGCACGCGGCGCACTGCTCATCCTGGACGAGGCACAGACCGGGCTCGGCAAACTCGGCACCCTTTACGCCTACCAGCTGCACGGCGTGGTGCCGGACATCATGACGCTGTCGAAGCATTTCGGTGGGGGGCTCCCCATCAGCGCCATGGTAACGACGGACGATATCGCCGAGCGCGCGCTTTCAGGCGGGCTCACCTTCGGCCATTCGCATTCGTCCGATCCCATCGCCTGCACGGCTGGCCTCGCCAGTCTCGAGGAAATCCTGATCGAGGACCTTCCTGCCAAGGCCCGCGCGGTCGGCACGTACTGGCAGGCGCGCATGGAGGCGCTGCAGCAGCGCTTCCCCATGATCGGCGACGTGCGCGGCAAGGGGTGCCTGCAGGGCGTCGAGCTTGTGCGCGACCGCGCCACCAAGGAGCCCGCGAGTGGGGAGGCGCAGGAGATCTACCGAGACTGCCTCAAGGACGGGCTTCTGTTCTCGGTGCGCGGACAACACCGCAACGTTCTCCGCTTCGTGCCGCCGTTCTGCACCAGCGAGGCACAGATCGACCGTGCCGTCGCGATCCTGGATCGGGCGCTCGCGCGCCACGGCTGAAGCCGCCATGCCCTTGTTTCAATCCCTGGCGGCAATCGCTGCGGAGCCGCACGCATGAGCCGGCCCACCGCAGGCGTGCTTGCGCTCGTCCTCTGCGCGGCGCTGGTGCTGACCATCAGCAACGGCATTCGCTCTAGCTTCGGCCTGTTCCTCACGCCGATGAGCCTCGACATCGGGGTCTCGCGCGAGACCTTCGCGCTGGCCATCGCGATCCAGGGCCTCGTCTGGGGTATCAGCCAGCCGGTCTTCGGCGCGCTCGCCGATCGCCACGGGGCGGTACGGGTCGTCCTGCTGGGCACCGTGATCTACGTCGCAGGATTGTTGTGGATGGCCTGGGCCGACAGCGCGCTGGGGCTGCACCTGGGCCAGGGTGTGCTCGTTGCTCTCGGCATCAGCGCCACCGGATTTGCGGTGGTGCTGGGGCCGGTGGGGCGCGCGGTGCCGCCGGAGCGGCGCAGCATGGCGCTCGGCGTCGCAGCGGCCGGCGGATCTTTCGGACAGTTCGCGCTGGCTCCGGTGGGCGGCGCGCTAATCGACGGCGTCGGCTGGTCGATGGCGCTCATCGCCTACTGCGGGATTGCGGCGATGATGCTGCCCTGCCTCATCGGCATGCGCGGCAGCCACACGCCGCCCGAGGGCAGCGCGCAAACGCTGAGCGAGGCGCTCGCCGAGGCCCGCGCCCACAGCGGCTTCTGGTTGCTCTGCGGCGGCTTCTTCGTCTGCGGCTTCCACGTCTATTTCATCGCGACACACCTACCGCCTTTCATCACCGACGCCGGGCTTGCGCCGATGCTGGGGGCGACAGCGATCGCCGTGATCGGGCTCGGCAATATCGTCGGCACCTTCGCCGCCGGCTGGCTCGGCGACAGGCACCGCAAGAAGTACGTGCTCTCGTTCTTCTACCTCGGCCGGGCGGCGGTCCTCAGCATCTTCCTCGTGGCGCCGGTGAACGAAGCGAGCGTGCTGGTGTTCTCCGCCCTGATGGGGCTGCTCTGGCTCGGCACCGTGCCGCTTACCAGCGGTCTCGTCGCCCAGATCTTCGGACCGCGCTATCTGGGGGCGCTCTTCGGCATCGTGTTCTTCAGCCACCAGCTTGGCTCCTTCCTCGGCGCCTGGCTGGGCGGCTACGTGTACGATACGACCGGCTCCTACGATGCGGTGTGGCTGGCTGCGGTGGCGCTCGGCGTGGTGGCGGCGGTGCTGCACTGGCCGATCCGCGACCGGCCACTGGTGCGCCACGAGGTCGGCGCGGCATAGAAGGGGAGGCGCAGACGGCAACGAAGATGCTTGGCGCGGCGGGTGCGGCGGGTTTACGCTGGCGCATGGTGCCCTGGAGCCGCTGCCTGCGAAGCCTACCTGCGTTGGCGTTCGCGCTGCTGCTGGCACTCGGCGCCGCGGGGACTGCCTTGGCGGATCAGAACGACCCGGCGCTGGACGGTCTCTTCCGCGACCTCAAGGCCGCGCAAAGCCCGCAGCTGGTCCGCCAGATCGAGTTGCAAATCTGGTCCCGCTGGTTCGATACCGGGTCGGAAGAGATGGACCGGATGCTGCTGGCGGGCGACAGGGCACTCTCCAGCGGTCAGTTCAACCGCTCCTATGCGCTCCTCAACGGCGTCATCGAGCTCCGGCCGGACCTCTCCGAGGGCTGGAACCGCCGCGCGACGCTGCGCTATCTGATGGGCGACTACGAGGGCTCCATCGCCGACATCGACGAAACGCTAAAGCTCGAGCCACGCCACTTCGGGGCGCTCTCAGGGCTCGGCCTCTGCCACATTGCGCTCGGCAACGAGGAGGAGGCGCTCGACGCGTTCGAGCGGGCGCTGATTCACAACCCCCACATGCAAGGCGTGAAGCAGCAGGTGAAGGAGCTTCGCGACCTGCTCGGCCGCCACGCGATCTGAGCCGCTGGCGGCCGGCGGCGCTCAACGCCGCAGTGCGCGGCCCGGCCGATTGCCGGTCACCCGACCCCCCTCGCGCACGATCGCGCCGTTCACCATGACGATATCGATGCCGGCGGCGGGCCGCATCGGCGCCTCGAAAGTCGCCTCGTCCGCGATGGTCTCCGCATCGAACATCACGAGATCGGCAAAGGCGCCGGCGCGCACCTCACCGCGATCGGTGAGGCCGAACTGGGCGGCGGTGAGCCCGGTCATGCGGCGTACCGCATCCTCCAGTGTGAGCAGACCGAGCTCGCGCGAATAGTGGCCGAGCACACGCGGGAAGGTGCCCCAGAGCCTGGGGTGGGGGTGCTGGTCGTGGGGCAGGCCGTCGGAGCCGATCATGCTGTGCTGGTAGGCGATGATCCGGCGCACGTCCGCCTCGTCCATCAGGAAATAGATGCCGCCCGCCGGCTGCAGTCGCTCCGCTGCAGTGACCGGATCGAGGCCCATATCGGCGGCAACGTCGGGCAGGTCGCGGCCGGCATGCTCGGGGTGCGGCTCGGACCAGGTCACTATCACCCGCTCCGCCTTGTCGACCATTTCCGGCATCAGCACCGTGGAGCCTGCGGTGTAGGGATAGACGTCGAGACCCACGGACTGGCTCTGGCGGGTCTTCTCGATCAGCGCGAGGGTCTCGCCGCTCCGCCCGAAGTTCGCCCGGCCGGCGCACTTGTGGTGCGAGATGACGACGCCGGCGCCGGCGCGGCGGCCGATCTCGAAGGCCTCTTCCATCGCCTCCTCGATGTCGGCCCCCTCGTCGCGCATGTGGGTGACGTAGAGTCCGCCGGCGGCGCCCGCAACCTCGGCCACCGCCGCAACCTCGTCGGTGGTTGCCGCCTTGTTGGGGCCGTAGATGAGCCCGGTGCTGAAGCCCAGGGCGCCGGCCTCCATACCGTCGGCCAGCCGTTCGCGCATGGCGTCGATCTCGCTGGCCGTCGCCGGGCGGTCCACGTCGTCCATGGTGTCGAGGCGGAGCGCCGAATGGCCGACCAGAAGGCCCGCGTTGGCGGCGGGCGGTGCCTCGTCGAGCGCCGCCACGTAGTCGGCGAAGCGGGGGTAGCGGAAGTCGGCGGGACCGCCTAGCAGGTCCAGCGGCGGCGGCGTGGGGCGCCCAGGCCTGAGCGGCGCGAGGCTCACCCCGCAATTGCCGGCGATCACTGTGGTGACGCCCTGGCTGGTTTTGGGGGTTACGTCCGGGTCCACCAGCAACAGGTTGTCATCGTGGGTGTGAGCATCGATGAAGCCGGGGGAGACGATACGCCCTGCTGCGTCGATGGTGCGTGCGGTCTGTGCACCCGCCAGATCGCCCACCGCGACGATGCGGTCGCCCGCGACAGCGACATCGGCGCGCGCCCGAGGCGCACCCGTGCCATCGATCACCGTGCCGCCTGTGAAGAGGACGTCGTATCGCTCTTCCCCCGCCATCGCCGCCTCCCGCTCACGTCTGTGCTGGTCCAGTGGACCATGACGGTGTGGGCAGTCCGTGACAACAGGCTTTGGCCGTGCCGTCGGTGGCGGGTAAGGTGCGAGTCAAAGGAGAAAAGGACGCACCCCGTCACGACAGAGCAAGTGGAGAAAGAACCTGCGTCGGCGAAGGGGCTCGGGTCAGCGCTACGCGAGATCTTCAGGCCTCTCGGTGACGTGGTGCTGGAGCTTCCGCCGCGCGAGCCGATGCGCGAGCCGCCTCGGTTCGATTGATGTGCGCATGAGCGACAGCAATAGGATCATGGAAGACGGCGCGGGCGCCGATCTCGCGGCGCTGCAGTTCGGCGACAGCTTCTTCCCGAGCGGTGCTGTGTCGTTCTCGCTTGGGCTGGAGACGCTCCACGCCGATGGCATCGTGGCTGATGCCGCCGGCCTCGAAGAGTTCCTCACCGACCAGGTGTTGGACCGCTGGGCCACGGCCGAGCGTGCCTTCCTCGCCGCCGCCCACGAAGCCTGCCCGGACTGGCCGGCGGTTGCCGAAATCGACGCCCTGCAGGAGGCGATGACACTGCCGCGCGAGTTGCGCGAGGGCTCGCGCAAGGGCGGTGCCGCGCTGCTCGGCGTTCACGCGCGCATGGAGACGCCCGGTGCGTCAGCGTATCGGGAGCGGCTGCGCGCCGGCTCCGCACACGGCCATCTCGCGGTGGTGCAAGGCGTGGTGCTCAAGGGATCCGGCCTCGACCTCGCCCGCGCCGAGGGGGTGAGCCTGCACGGCCACTGCGCGATGATCCTGGGCGCCGCGCTCAGGCTCGGCTTGATCGGTCATCTCGACGGGCAGATCATGCTGCGAGGGCTCAGGCCCCGAATGGCGGCGCTCCTGGCTCGGCCGGCGCCTAACCTCGATGGGGTACGCTCGTATGCACCTCTCGCCGATGTCGCCGCGGCACGCCACGAGGAAGCGGCGGTCCGACTCTTCAGCAACTGATCAGGGTGGCCCACGATGCTGTTGACACCGACCGAGATGGAGCGGCTGACGATATACACCGCCGCCGAACTCGCGCGAAAGCGCCGCGCGCGCGGGCTTGCCCTCAACCACCCGGAGGCCGTGGCGCTCATCAGCGACGAGATTCTGGAAGGCGCGCGTGACGGACGCTCGGTAGCCGAGCTGATCGAGCACGGCGCGACCATCCTCACCACCGACGACGTCATGCCGGGCGTCGCCGAGATGATGCCGGTGCTGCAGGTGGAGGGCACCTTCCCCGACGGCACCAAGCTGGTGACGGTCCACGAGCCGATCCGCCCCGGCACGAAGGCGCGGCACGAGAGCGTGCGGCCGGGCGAGATCATCCCGGCCGACGGCGAGATCGAGATCAACGCAGGCCGGCCCACCGCCAAGGTCGCGGTCACCAACACCGGCGACCGGCCCGTGCAGATCGGCAGCCACTACCACTTCTTCGAGGTGAACCGGCATCTCGACTTCGACCGTGCCGCGTCATTCGGGATGCGCCTCGACATCCCCGCCGGTACGGCGGTGCGCTTCGCGCCGGGAGAAACGAAGGAGGTGACGCTCGTCGAGTTCGGCGGCAGCGGCGAGATGGTGGGTCTCAACGACCTCACCCAGGGCTCGCGGCGCTCCGAGAGCGTCAAGCAGGAGGCGCTGGCCCGTGCCCGCGCCCGCGGCTTCAAGGGAGCTTGAGCGATGGCACGGATGAGCAGGGCGGAATACGCGGCGCTCTACGGGCCCACGACCGGCGACTGCGTGCGCTTGGGCGACAGCGACTTGCTGGCCGAGATCGAGCACGATCACGGCGTGCCGGGCGAGGAATGCCTGCACGGCGGCGGAAAGACCCTGCGCGACGGTATCGGTCTCGTCGCCGGGCTCGACAGCGCTGCTGGCTCGCTCGACATGCTGGTCTCCAACGCCGTCGTCATCGATCCCATTCTGGGTATCGTCAAGGGCGACATCGGGATCAAAGAGGGTCTGATCGCCGGCGTCGGCAAGGCCGGCAACCCTGCGGTGATGGACGGGGTGGACCCCGGACTGCTCTGCGGTGCCGCGACCACGGTGCGCGATGCGGAAGGGCTGATCGCGACGCCGGGCGGCATCGACGTGCACGTCCATTTCGACAGCGCGCAGCTCTGCGAGCACGCAATCTCGAGCGGCGTTACGACGATGCTGGGCGGCTCGCTTGGGCCGATCACCGTCGGCATCGACTGCGGCGGCGCCTGGAACGTCGGCAAGATGCTGCAGGCGGCCGAGGCCTGGCCGCTCAACTTCGGCTTCTTGGGGCGCGGCAACTCGGCCAAGCCGCTCTCGCTGGTGGACCAGATCGCCGGCGGCTGCATGGGGCTCAAGATTCACGAGGACTGGGGCGCCATGCCGGCGGCGATCGATACCTGCCTCGGCGTCGCCGACGAGATGGACTTTCAGGTCCAGCTCCACACCGACACGCTGAACGAAAGCGGCTTTCTGGAGGAGACGCTGGCCGCGATCAGGGGCCGCACGATCCACATGTACCACGCCGAAGGCGCCGGCGGCGGACACGCGCCGGACATCATCCGCATCACCGGCGAGCCCAACTGCCTGCCGTCGTCCACCAACCCCACCAACCCCTACACGCGCAACACCTTCGACGAACACCTCGACATGATCATGGTGTGCCACCACCTGAACCCGGCGGTGCCCGAGGACGTGGCCTTCGCCGAGAGCAGGATCCGGGCCCAGACCATCGCCGCCGAGGACGTGCTGCACGACATTGGCGCGATCTCGATGCTGGGCTCGGACAGCCAGGGGATGGGGCGGATCAACGAGGTGATCTGCCGTACCTGGCAGCTCGCCTCCAAGATGCGGCGCCAGCGCGGGCGGCTCGCTTCGGAGCAGACCGCCAAGGGCGACAACGAGCGGATCAAGCGCTACATCGCGAAGTACACCATCAACGCGGCCCGCACCTTCGGCATCGACCGCCATATCGGCTCGCTGGAGGCGGGCAAGCTCGCCGACGTGGTGCTCTGGCGTCCAGCCTTCTTCGGGATCAAGCCGGAGCTGGTCATCAAGGGAGGCTTCATCGTGTGGTCGGCGATGGGCGACAGCGCCGCCTCGCTGATGACCTGTGAGCCGCTGCTCATGCGCCCGCAATGGGGCGCCTTCGGCCGGGCCAAGGAGGCGCTGAGCCTGAGCTTCGTCTCGCAGGCGGCGGCGGAGGCCGATGTTGCCGGCAGGCTCGGGCTTGAGAGCCGCACCGTGCCTGTGCAGGGCACCCGCAAGCTCGCCAAGGGCCACATGCTGCACAACGGCGCCTGCCCCGAGGTGACGGTCGACCCGGAGACCTTCGAGGTGCGCGTTGATGGCGAGCTCGCGACCTGCGAGCCGGCCGATGAGCTGCCACTCGCCCAGCGCTACATGCTGCGCTAGGACGCGCCCCGAGGGAGCCGGAACAAGCGCGGGAGCCGGGCGATGGAGCAGATCCTGCGCGGCGCTCTGATCGCGGCTGGCGACGGCACGCGGCTCGACATCGGCATCGCGGACGGGCGAATCGCCGAAATTAAGCCCACGATCGAAGCCCCCGCGCCGGTGCTCGACCTGGGCGGCCGACTGGTGGCGCCCGGCTTCATCGAGACCCACATCCACCTCGACAAGGCTTGCATCCTCGACCGCTGCCGCGCGGAGCGGGGCGACCTCGCCGAGGCGATCGACGAGGTGGCGCGGGTCAAGCGTGAGTTCACCGCCGCCGACGTCAATGCCCGCGCTCGGCGCGTGCTCGATGCCTGCATTGCCCAGGGCACCACCCACATGCGCACCCACCTAGAGGTCGATCCCGGCATCGGCATGCGGGGCTTCGACGGCGTGCTGCCGCTGATCGAGGCCTATCGCTGGGCGATCGACCTGGAGATCTGCGTCTTCCCGCAGGAGGGGCTGCTCAACAATCCGGGCACCGACGAGCTGATGGTGGAGGCGCTTGAGCGGGGTGCTCGCGTGGTGGGCGCCGCGCCCTATACCGACAGCGACCCCGCAGGCCAGATCGACCGCGTGTTCGAGCTCGCGCGGGAATTCGATGTCGATATCGACATGCACCTCGACTTCGGCGAGAGCGCGGACGAGCTCGACCTCGACCAGGTCTGCAGGCTGGCGGAGCGCTTCGGCTACGGCGGGCGGGTGACGGTGGGCCACGTAACCAAGCTCTCGGCTGCGACACCTGAGCACCTGGCGCGGGTCGCGGACCGCATGGCCGAGGCCGGCGTCGCCTGCACCGTGCTGCCGGCGACCGACCTCTTCCTCATGGGGCGGGGCGACGAGGCCAACGTCCGGCGCGGGGTCGCGCCCGCGCACCGGTTGCTCGGCCACGGCGTCAACTGCTCGCTCTCGTCCAACAACGTGCTCAATCCGTTCACGCCATTCGGCGACTGCTCGCTGATCCGCATGGCGAACCTCTACGCCAACGTCTGCCACGTGGGCGCGCGGTCGGAGATGCTGGACAGCTTCGACATGATCACGCGCCGCTCTGCTCGTATCCTCGGCCTCGACGACTACGGCGTCGCAGTCGGCAAGGCGGCCGACCTCGTCGTGCTCGACGCAACCGATCCGGCCGACGCGGTGGCTGCGATTGCGCCACCGCTCTACGGCTTCAAGCGTGGGCGAATGACCTTCCGGCGCCCGGCGGCGGAGCTCCTCAGCCCGTCGTAGCGCCGCCGCAGGCCCAGGCGCGGCCGAATCCAGAATTCAGGCTCCACAAGCGCCTCGATCAATAGGCGGGTCGAATTGCGGACGCGCCGGTATAATGGAATGTCCCCCGGTGCCACCGGGGGCCTCTCGCGCTCATGGTGGAAAAAGGGATCGCCGGTGAGGCGCTGGGGTTACATCGGACTCATCGTCGGCATTGCGTTGGTCATCGGCCTTGTGCTCTTCCAGGGCGCTGGCGACGTGGCGGCCGCCGTTGCCGCGGTGAGCTGGGGCATCGTCGTGGTCGTCCTGGTGCGCCTCGTGCCAATCATGCTTGACGGCTACGTCTGGCGGCTGCTCTTCCTGAAGGAACATCGGCCGCCGGTGCTGACGGCGCTCTGGGCACGCTGGATCGGGGAAGCAGTCAACACCCTGGTGCCTGCGTTTCAGGTGGGCGGCGCCGTGGTGCGCTCGCGGCTCCTGGTGATGCGGGGTGTGCCCGGCCGAATTGCAGGCGCGAGCGTCGTCGTGGACCTCACACTCAGCACGATCACCCTGCTTTTCTTCACCCTGGTCGGCATCGGCCTGCTCATGGCCCACCACGGCGAAAGCGATATCGCGCGCGCCATCGGCTACTGCGTCGCCGGTGGGTTCGTGTTCGTGATTCTGGTGTGCGTCTTTCAACAACGAGGGCTATTCGGCTGGATCATGGGCCTCGCGGCGCGTTTCGCCAGGGGCCGGGCGTGGGACAACGCCATCGGCGGTGCCCAGGCGCTCGACGAGGCGATCCTCGATCTCTACCGACACCGCTGGCTTCTGGCGGGGAACGCGGCCGGACAGCTCACCGCCTGGACGCTGGGTGCAGCTGAGATATACGCGGCGCTCTACTTCATGGGCTACAAGGTCTCCATTGCCGACGCCTTGCTGCTGGAGAGCCTGATCCTGGCAACGCGCACGGCCGCGTTCTTCGTGCCGGGCGCGCTCGGCGTGCAGGAGGGCGTGCTGGTGCTGCTCGGCGGTATGATCGGCCTCGGGCCCGAAGTGGCGCTGGCACTTTCTCTGGTCAAGCGGGTTCGCGAGCTGGTGATCGGCGTGCCGGGCCTCTTGGCTTGGCAGGTCGCCGAGGGCAAGAACCTTCTCAGCCGCCGCTTGCGGCGCACGTCAGCGTCCGAAGCGGAGCCGCCGCCGCCCCACCCCACAGCCCCCTCTGCCAGCCGCTCGCGCGAAGCGCTCTGAGCGCGCCGAGGTTGCGCGAACCGGACGCGACTCACCCCACCAACTCAAGCAATCGCATGTATCCGGAGACCGAATCATGGGCAGGATGATCGACGGCGAGTGGCACAAGGAGGACAACAGGACCGAGAGTGACGGGCGCTTCGTTCGCGCAACGACCTCCTTCCGCGATACCGTCACCGCCGATGGCTCCTCCGGCTTCAAGGCCGAGCCGGGGCGTTACCACCTCTACGTCTCCCATGCCTGCCCCTGGGCGCACCGGACGATGATCTTGCGCGCGTTGCGCGGGCTCGAAGACGTGATTTCTGTCTCGGTGGTGGATCCCTTCATGGGCGATGGCGGCTGGCACTTCAGCGATGGTCCCGGCTGCATTCCCGACACGGTCAACGGCGCCCGCTATCTGCGCGAGGTCTACAAGCTGGCGCAGGACGACTATACCGGGCGGGTTTCGGTGCCCGTGCTCTGGGACAAGACGGAGAAGACCATCGTCAACAACGAGTCCGCCGAGATCATCCGCATATTGAACACAGCGTTCAACGCGTGGGGCGACGGCGAGCCGGACTACTACCCAGTGGCGCTGAGAGACGAAATCGAAGCGATCAACGAGCCGATCTACGAGCACATCAACAATGGCGTCTACAAGACCGGCTTCGCCCGGTCACAGGAGGCCTACGAGGCCGCCTTCGACGCGTTGTTCGCGACCCTGGACGCGCTTGAGGCAAGACTGGACGCACAGCGCTACCTTGCGGGCGCGTGCATCACAGAGGCCGACTGGCGGCTCTTCCCCACCCTGGTGCGCTTCGATGCCGTCTATGTCGGGCACTTCAAGTGCAACAGGCGGCGGATCGAGGACTATCCCAACCTGAGCAACTACTTGAGAGAGCTCTACCAGTACCCGGGAGTCGCGGACACGGTGAACATGGCCCACATCAAGGGCCACTATTACGGAAGCCACGTGAGCGTGAATCCTACGCGCATCGTGCCCAAGGGACCAGTGCTCGACTTCACACGACCGCATGATCGAGATCGCCTAGTCTGCTCGGTGGCACGCATGAGCGCACACTAGCTTGGCGCGTCCCGAGGTCGTTTGTCCGGAACAGCAGGCGCGCACTACAGTTGTGCCCCGGTGCCATCCGGCAGTGCTGTGCTGACGGGTGCCGCGGGCGGGGAGACCAGTCATGGCGGTCAGTGCCGCGAAGTTTGAGGTCGGCCAGGTCGTCCACCACTCGAAGTTTGGCTATCGCGGCGTGGTGTTCGACGTCGATCCGTGCTTCCAGGGCACCGAAGAGTGGTACGAGCAGGTAGCGCGCTCGCGCCCGCCGAGGGATAAGCCCTGGTATCACGTCCTGGTTCACGATGCCGCGCACACCACCTATGTTGCGGAGCGCCATCTGGAGCCGGATTCGGAGGGCGGACCTATCCAGCATCGGCTGCTGGACCAGCTGTTCGGCAGTTTCGAGAACGGTCGCTACCGTACGGTTCGAACCATCAATTGAGACCCAGGCGGGGTTATGCTGCGGACTCCCGTGCGGCGCTTTCCCGGGCCTGAGCACGCGGCCAACTTGGCGGCGACGAAGGCGAATTTCAATGCCTGAGAACCGCGTGCCAGTGCCCCTCCCCAGGGACAGACAGAACCCCTCAACACCTGCGCGCCGTCGCGGAATTTGATGCCGAAGCTGGGTGCGCCACATTGCGAACACAAAGATTTGACAACACGGGCGCAAGCAGAGGATTCATGTTGCGCGAGTTCTGGTGTCCGGCGATTCGCGACGACGCTTTGTTCGCGAGCGCGGGTGGCTGAAGAAATGGATGCAAGGAGACGATCCATGCACAAGCTCAAGTTCGCGGTGCTCGGCTTGGCGGCTTTGGCGCTTGCCGCCTGCACCGAAACCACCGGTCAGAAGCAGAGCCTCGGCACACTGCTCGGCGCGGTGGCCGGCGGTGTCGCCGGCGCGCAGGTCGGCAAGGGCCGTGGCAAGGTGGTTGCCACCGGCGTTGGCGCCGCGCTCGGCGCGCTCATCGGAAGCGAAATCGGCAGATCGCTCGATCGCGCCGATCAGCTGGCGTTGCAGCATACGACTCAGGAGTCTTTGGAGACGGCGCCTGTGGGCATGACGAGCACGTGGCACAACCCGGACAGCGGAAACAGGGGTACGGTCACACCGACCCAAACGTACCAGCAGAGCGACGGGACCTACTGCCGCGAGTTCACCCAGACCGTGACGATCGGCAACCGCACAGAGGAAGCCTACGGCACCGCCTGCCGCCAGCCCGACGGCAGCTGGCAGATCATCTAGCGCCGGTCCACACGTCTCGGGAGACACCGACCCGAGACGTGGGAGGCTGATGGCGCTTTCGGTAATCGAGAGCGTCGGCGGCCTGCGCGCGGCCTCCTTGAGGTGCTGAATCGGATGGCGGCGGCGATCAGTCGAGGTACGACATCGGCTGAGACGATCAGCCACGGTACCGCTGCGCTGAAGGCAGCGGGCTTCAAGCGTATCGACTATCTTGCAGTCTGCGTCGCTGACACGCTCGCACCGATAGAGCGTATCGCGGCGCCGGCACGGGTGCTTGCCGCTGCTTGGCTCGGTGAGACGCGCCTTATCGACAACGTGCCGGTGAGTCCTGCCGGCTGACAGCGCGCTTTAAGTAGGATCAGTGAGAGTCTCTCGCCCCGCCGTCGACCTCGCCAGGGCCATCGTCCGTGCCCTCGCTCCGGCGCGAATCGAAAAGAAGCGTCTTTGCCGACCAGAAGATTCCGATCGACAAGATGAGGGTGGCGAGTGCCACCAGCAACGGCAGTCCAAGGTCCCAGGGCATGGGTTTCGAAGCCCTCAATCAGCGATCCTATTGGGCTGAATAGCCAAGCGGCTCCGCCGCGTCAAGGAAGGGCTATGCCCTTACTCCGGTACGATCATGGTGCCGGTACCGTGCTCGGTGAAGAGCTCCAGCAGGATCACATGTGGCACGCGGCCGTCCAGGATGTGGGCGGCCCCGGTCGAGCAATCGATCGCCGTAAGGCAGGTTTCAAGCTTCGGGATCATGCCGCCGCTGACGGCGGCACCCGCAAGCATTTGCCGTGCCTCGCCGGTGGTCATCTGGCTGATCAGCCTTCCGTCGCCGTCAAGCACGCCGGGGACGTCGGTGAGCAATAGCAGCTTGATGGCGGACAGCGCCGACGCAATGGCGCCGGCCGCAGTATCGGCATTGATGTTGAAGGTCTCGCCGCCGACGCCCACGCCGACCGGCGCGATGACCGGGATGATATCGGACCCGCCCAAATGGTCGAGCAGCTCGATGTTGACGCGCTCCGGCTCACCGACGAAGCCCAGATCGGCCACGCGTTCGGCACCGGTCTCGGCATCGCGCACGCGCCGCTTGAGCGGCGTCGCCTCGATGAGCCGGCCGTCCTTGCCGCTGAGGCCGACCGCCGTACCGCCCTCCGCATTGATAGTGGTGACAATCTGCTTGTTGATGGAGCCGGCAAGCACCATCTCGACGACCTCGATGGTCGCCGCGTCGGTGACACGCAAGCCGTCGACGAAGTCGCTCTCGATCCCGAGGCGGGCGAGCATCTTGGCAATCTGCGGCCCGCCGCCGTGGACCACCACCGGGTTGATGCCGACCTGCTTCAGCAACACGACGTCGCGCGCGAAGCTCTGGGCGAGCGCAGCGTCGCCCATGGCGTGGCCGCCATACTTGATGACCAGGCTCCGCCCTGCGAAGCGCCGCATATAGGGCAGCGCCTCGGAGATCGTGGCCGCGGTGCGCAGCCAATGCTTGGTGTCGCTGATGCGCTGCATGGGGGAGCCCGGTCGGTCACGGAGGCCGGCGCACTGTGGGGCGCCGGCCGGCCGCGGATCACTAGCCTATTCTCTCCGCCGTGGCCAGCGCCGCGAGGTGGCTCCTGAGCGCCGCGATACCTTCTCCGGTGCGCGCGCTGGTGGCGATCAGCGACGGATAGGCGGCGACGTGAGTGGCAAGCGCCGCCTCGATGGTCCCGATCTGCGCCGTCAGCGCCTCCGGCGCGAGCTTGTCGCACTTGGTCAGCACTGCGAGAAAGGACACCGCGCTCTGATCCAGGGCCTCCATGACCGGCTCATCGGCCGATGTGGTGCCGCGCCGCGCGTCGAGCAGCAGGCAGACCCTTCTCAGTGTCGGCCGGCCGCGCAGATATGCCTCCGCCAGACGAGTCCAGGCCTTGATCTTGGTCTTGGAGGCCGCGGCGTAGCCATAGCCGGGCAGGTCGACGAGCATGAGGCGGCCGTCGAGATCGAAGAAGTTCAGCTCCCGCGTACGCCCCGGCGTGTTGGAGGTACGCGTCAGCGCGCGCCTGCCCGTGACCGCGTTGACGAGGCTCGACTTGCCCACGTTGGAACGGCCGGCAAAGGCGATCTCAGGCAGCGCAGGCGCGGGCATGCCGTCGAGCCCGGCGACGCCTGCGACGAAGCGACAAGGCCGCGCGAACAGCCGGCGGCCGGCCTCTAACGCCGCCTGGCGCGCTTCCGCGTTCTCTGCCGCCGGGGTCTCGGCCGGTCCTGACTCGTCCATTCGCCGCCGTCGGCTGTTGTACCGGGGGAGGTCTCGGTCTCGGGCGCGTCGCTATCCTTTGACGCATCTCCGCTCACCGTCTCGGCTGGAGCCTCTTCGGCGTTGTCCGCGTCAGAGGGCGCCGCATCGTCGTCGGCATCAACGGGAGCGTCGCTGTCCACGGCGTCACGGGCGGCGGCTCGCTCGGCCTTGCGCTGGCGGCGCGACTTCTTGGGCTTCTCCTTGGATTGGGGTCGGGGTGGCGGCGCGGCTTGCCCTTCGGCCGGAGGAATCCCGAGGCCCGCCTTCAGGCGATCCATCATGCTCGTGGGCTGGCCGGTCGCAGGCGTGGGATTGCGCCGGTTTGCAGCCTTCTGCTTTTGCTTGCGGGCCAAAGCCTTCTTCCGCGCGATGCGCGCTCGCTCGGCAGCGGCGCGCTTGGCAGGCGACATGGTGCTGCGGGTCTCGTCCTTCGCCTCGTTCTTCGTCTCGCTCTTGCGCTCGGCGCGCGGGCGGGCGGCGCTCTTGGGGCGAGACTTCTGCCCCCCGCCGCTGGATGTTGCAGAGCCGGACTTGCGGCGGGACGACTCATTGCGGCGCGCAGCACCGTCGCGGCTCTTCTCGCTATCCCGGCGCGGTGCATCGTCGCGTCTCGCCTTGCTTGTCCGGGGTTGAGCCTTGCGGGCGCGTGCCGCGCTGTCCTGCTGCGTCCCGCCCTCGCGCCGCGCCGTGCTTTCGGCGCCGGCGCCGGCGCGCGCGCCATCCTTGGCCGGGTCTGCGCGCTTGGTCTTCTTGCGGGACGAGCGGCTCGGCTTCAGCAGCGTGCCCTTCTCCGCCGCCTCCTTGATCTTTCTGATCTTCTCCGCGTCCTCGGCCAGGCTTTGGCGAGTGATGCCCATGCGCCGCATGATCAGCCACTGCTGACCGATGGAGAGCACGTTGTTCCAGGTCCAGTAGACCACCAGCCCGGCCGGGAAACGCGCGAACAGGAAGAGGAAAATGATGGGCAGCGCCATCATGATCTTCTGTTGGATCGGCTCCATCGGCTGCGGGTTCAGCTTCATCTGCAGCCACATGGTTGCGCCGAAGATGATCGGCCAGATACCGACCAGCAGGAACTCCGGCACCGGCCATTCGAGAAGGCCGAAGCCGGTAATGAAGGTCATCGGGTCCGGCGCAGAGAGATCGTGGATCCAGCCGAAGAAGGGCGCGTGCCGCATCTCGATGGTGACGAACAGCATGTAGTAGAGGGCGAAGAACACCGGAATCTGTGCCAGCAGCGGCAGACAACCGGCCACCGGGTTGGCCTTCTGCTCGCGATAGAGCTTCATCAGCTCCGTGTTCATCCGCTGCTTGTCGTCCTTGAAGCGCTCGCGCAGGCGGATCATCTCCGGCTGGAGCTTGCGCATCCGGCTCATCGACGCGTAGGCTTTGTTGGCCAGCGGGAACAGCAGCACCCGCACGCAGATCGTCAGCAGCAGGATGGCGACGCCGAAGTTGCCGGTCGCCCGGTTGAAGAAGTCGATGACGTAGAACATCGGCTTCGACAGGAACCAGGCCGGACCGAAATCGACCGAGAGATCCAGGCGCTCGGCGCCCAGCGACTCCTCGTAGTCATCGAGGAGGCTGATCTCCTTCGCGCCGGTGAAGAGGTGCGAGGTGAGCGAGACTGACTGGCCCGGATACACCGTGAGCGGCTCGGCCTCATAGATGGTCTGGAATGAGTCCTCCGCACCGCCGTCGATCGGCACATACTCGAAGCTCGCGTGGAACGGAATCTGCTGATCGGGAATCAGCGCCACCAGCCAGTACTTGTCGGTCAATCCCATCCAGCCGCCGGTGGCGTCATAACGGTACTCGGCGCCGGACCGGGGGTTCGCCACCTTGGCGTCGTAGGCGTCGCGCATGTCCTCGTAGTCGGCGTCGCGATAGTCCTCGCCGAAGACGCCGAGGGCGCCGTCCTGGAAGATGAAGAGCGGTTTGAACGGCAGGATGGATTCGGTGGCGTCGCTGAACCGCGCGATCCGCGAGTAAGGCGTGAGCGCCAGCGGCGCACCGGTGGTGTTGAGCACCGATTGAGTGACGGTGAAAACGAAGTTCTCGTCGATGTCGATCTTGCGCGTGAACTGAAGTCCGGCGCCGTTGTCCCAGCGGAGCGTGACTGGCCGGCCCGGCGCAAGGGTGGACTTGTCGGCTGCCCAAAGGGTGTCGGGCTGTGGCAGCGCGATCCCCTCGGCTGGGGTAATCCAGCCGAAATCGGCGAAATAGGGCCGCGTCGCGTCGCGGGGCTGAAGCAGCACGATGTTGGGGCTCTCCTCGTCCGCCTCTTCGCGATAGTCGAGGAGCGTGATCGAATCGATGCGCCCGCCGAGCCGCGCGATCGAACCGCTGAGCCTGGGTGACTCGATCTGGATGCGGGGACTCTCGATGCCCGCCTGGCGCAGCTCGGCCTGGGCCGGAGCGTCTGCGCTGGGCACCACCTGATCCAACGACGGCGGCGCCGTTCCCGGCGCGGCTTGCTCCGCGACGCGCCGGGGCCGCTCGTCTGGTGGGAAGAGTGCTGGCATGAGGAATTGCCAGCCGACGAGGACCACGAAGATCACGCCGATCGCGATGATGAGATTGCGCTTGTCTTGGCCGCTGCCGAACATGAATCGCTCGCTCGCCCCGGTTAGCGGGGGGCGCGCCTCCAAGGAGTGCCCAAGATGCGAAGCGGACGCTCGGGCACCTCATCCACCCCGCCGGTGCAATAGGGATTGCAGCGGAGGATGCGCCAGGTCCCCAGCGCGAGGCCCAGGACCACGCCGTGCCGCTTGAGCGCCGTCATCGCGTAGTGCGAGCAGGTTGGCTCGAACCGGCAGCTCGGCGGCAAGAGTGGCGAGATGAAATACTGGTATCCGCGGATCAGGCCCACGATCAGTAACGCGATCGGTCTCATGCGTCTCCCGCTCTCGGGCCCGCTTCGCGCGACCGGTCGGCGGCGGACCGCCGGTTCCGGCCGGGTGTTCGATCCTCTGCCCGCGCTCCCACACGCGCCAACGCCGCGGCCAGATCGCCGGTCAAGGCGTCGAACGGGCGGGTCAACGTGGCGGCACGTGCGATGACGACATAGTCGCAGCCGCACTGCGCCGAGGCCGGCATAACATGGGCCACCGCCGCACGCAATCGGCGCTTGGCGCGGTTGCGCGCGACCGCATTACCGATGCGCCGGCTCGCGGTATAGCCGACCCGCACCAGCCCCTCCTCGGCATCCGCCTCCGGCGCGGATGCTGCTTGCAAAACCAATCCCGGCGCGGCCCAGCGGCGCGCGGCCGCCCGCACGCGCAGGAAGTCGCCTCGCTTCTTGAGTGTGGCGATGCGCATCGACCTCACCCTACCACCACGCCTTTTCGATACATCGCGCAAAGACAAAGCTGGCGATCACATTTGGTTACACGCACTTCGACATACGACGTCCGCATGCAAATGAGGTGTCTGAGGAATGGCGATGAACGAGGCCAAGCCTCGCCGACCCTAAACGGCCAGGCGCTTGCGCCCCTTGGCGCGCCTGCGCGCGAGCACGCGCCGCCCACCCACGGTCTTCATACGCTGCCTGAAGCCGTGGCGCCGCTTGCGCACGATGTTGCTCGGCTGATAGGTCCGTTTCACGCCCCGTCTCCGCCCCCGGCTCGGTCTCTCGCGATCACCAGGGCCGCCGCTGTATAAGCGCGCGCCCGGCCCCTGTCAACGCGCCCCGCTGCAGCGCAACAGAATTAGGGTGGAGTGCGGCCGGCGAGCCAGTCCTCGATGAGGCGACGTGAGATCGAATAACGGCCTGGCAGGCGAAACTCGTCATTGTCGCGGCGGCCGAGCAGTTCCCGCCGCGGATACCAGTGGGCGTACTCCAGCTCGATCTCGTCGACCGCGATATCACGGGAGAGTGCTTGCGCCATGAAGCCCACCATGAGCGTGCCGGGGAAGGGCCAGGGCTGGGAGGAGTGGTAGCGCACATCGCCCACGCGCACGCCGCTCTCCTCCTCGATCTCGCGGGCCACGCACTCCTCGAGGCTCTCGCCCGGCTCCAGGAAACCGGCGAGGGTCGAGTGCATGCCCGGCGGCCAGCGCGACTGGCGGCAAAGCAGGCACTCGTCGCCGTCATGGACCAGCGTGATCACTGCCGTGTCGGTACGTGGGAAGTGGACCGCCCCGCACTCCTCGTTGGTGCAGCGCCGTTGGTGGCCGGCTTCAAGTGCCGCCGCAGGAGCACCGCAGGCGCCGCAGAAGCGATGCCGACGGTGCCAGTAGGTGAGCCCCCGCGCATACGCGATCAGCGCGGAATCGGGCCCTGGCACGATCTGCACCAGCTCGCGCAGGTCCATCATCTCGCCGCCGGGCGAGCGCGCCAGCAGGGCCCCGGCCTCCACGTGGGAGAGATCGACCACGAAGTGCGCCGCGCCGGCGTCACCGTCCTCAGCCTCCACGCCCAGAAGCGTGGGCTCGGCGCGATCGTCGAGCAGCCCGTCCAGGGTCTCGCGGTAGTGGACGACAGGGCGGGGCTCCGGACCCAGACGAGCGACGGCATTCTGACGCCAGATCGCCACATAGCGGGTGGAAGGATCGTCAAAGCGAGCCTTGAGCCATGCCGCGTCAGTCCGGCGATGCGCGGCCCGGTCGAGCGGCATGCCGGCGAGCACGTTGGCGCCGATGCGGGTGAGGCCGGTCATGCCTCAAACTCGCACACCGCCCGCCCGAGCGTAAAGCCGCTCTCCCAGCGCTGTGTGGACGGCGGCGCGTCCACCGCCACCGCGTCGCCCGCCGGGCAGCCACCGTCTCCGGCCTTGACTGTACCGTGCAGACCGTGCCCTTGGTGAGATATGGAGGTTGATCAAGCTCCCTGGAACGAGGCCGAGCGCCGCTTGTTGAATGGCCTCCTGGACGAGATCGTCCCGGCGAGCGCCGACGGGCGGGTGCCGGCAGCGGGCACGCTGGGCGTCGTCGACTTCCTGGCCAGCAAGGCAGCGGACGATCCCGCACTCGCCGCCCTTCTTCGCACGGTCCTTAAACGGGCCGCAGCCCTGGCGGAATCCCGCGGCGCGAGCTTCGAAGCGCTGGATGCCGCGGGACGCATCGCCGTGGTCGAGGCGCTGGAGCGGGCGGAGCCCGACGCGTTCACGGCGCTGCTGCAGTCCGCCTACATGGGCTACTACAGTCGGCCGGATGTTCGCCCCCACTTCGGCCTCTCCGACCGCCCGACGCAGCCGGATGGCTACGAGCTGCCTGACGACGACCCTGACGAGCTAGCCGACTTGTTGGCTCCGGTTCGTGCGCGCGGCCGCTGCTACCGCCCGGATTGACGCGGGCAGGGACCGGCATGAGCAACGATCCCGTCGACGTGCTGATCGTGGGCGCCGGAGCGTCCGGCGCGGCCTTTGCCTGGTCGCTGCTGGGCTCTCGCATGCGCATCCTCTGCCTTGAGCAGGGGCCGATGATGACCGACGCGGCCTATCCCAGCCGCAAGCCGGACTACGAGCTGAGCCGCTATGCCGAGTTCAGCATCGACCCCAACGTGCGCCGGCTTCCGCAGGACTACCCGATCAATTCCGAGGACTCGCCGATCGCCCCGGTCAACTTCAACGCCGTGGGCGGTTCCACCATCAACTTCTCGGCGCACTGGCCGCGCATGCATCCGTCGGATTTTCGCACCCGGTCGCTCGACGGGGTGGGCGACGACTGGCCGGTGGATTACTTGACGTTGGAGCCCTACTACGCGACCAACGACCGCAACACGGGGGCATCGGGCCTGGGCGGAAACCCTGCTTATCCGCCGTATGAGCCGCCGCTTCCGCCGCTCCCACTCGGCAAACTGGGCCAGACGCTGGCACGGGGCTTCAATCGCCGGGGCTGGCATTGGTGGTCTTCGGATGCAGCGATCCTCAGCCGCGACTACGACGGGCGGGCGAAGTGCGTCAACGCCGGCACCTGCGACCTCGGCTGCGCCACCGGCGCAAAGTCCAGCGCGAACCTGACGTACTGGCCCGTCCTGCTGAGGGCAGGCGTGGAGCTGCGCACCGGCTGCCGGGTGCGCGAGATCACGCTGGACGAGCACGGCATGGCGAGCGGCGTGCTCTATCACGACGCCCAAGGCCGGCTGCAGCGCCAGAGGGCGGAACTCGTGGTCCTCGCCTGCAACGGTATCGGCACGCCCCGGCTGATGCTCAACTCGACATCCAACCGTTTCCCCGACGGCATCGCCAACCGTAGCGGCCTCGTGGGGAGGAACCTGATGTTCCACCCTGTCACCGGAATCTCCGGCGTCTTCGAGGAGCCGATGGAGGGTTTCAAAGGGCCGATGGGGTGCAGCATCTTCAGCCACGAATTCTACGAGACCGATCCGTCTCGGGATTTCGTGCGTGGCTACGGACTGCAAGGCAGCCGCTGGATCACGCCGATGACCTGGGCCCTCGGCGGCGTCAGCACCGACAACCCGATACCCTGGGGGGCCGAGCATCGGCGCCTGATGGACGAGGTCTATCCCTATTCAGCCGGGCTCACCATCGTCACCGAAGATCTTCCGCGCGAAACCAACACGGTCACCTTGGACCCGGAGCTCGCCGACAGCGACGGAATTCCGGCGCCGAAGATCACCTACACGGTGGACGACAACACGCGAAAAATGATCGCCCACGGCGAGGCGCGCGCGGAGGAGGCATTGCTCGCTGCGGGCGCGAAGCAGGTTACCGGTGCCGGCGGCGATGTCTGGTGGCGCGCCGGTTGGCACCAGATGGGCACGGCGCGCATGGGCAACGATCCCGAGCGCTCGGTGGTCAACGGCTGGGGGCGCTGCCACGACGTGCGCAACCTGTTCATCGTGGACGGCAGCATCTTCGTAACCGCCGGCGCGGTGAACCCCACCTCGACCAACCAGGCGCTGGCGCTCTACATAGGCGACAGCATGCTGAAGAACATCGGCAATCTCTTCGACTGACGGAGCCGACTTAACCCCCCATAGCAACCGGCGACGGTCTAAGACGATCCTACAGAATCTGGCTCAGGAACAGCTTGGTGCGGTCGGACTGCGGGTTGTTGAAGAACTCCGTCGGCGTGTTCTGCTCGACGATTTGGCCCTCGTCCATGAAGATGATCCGGTTGGCTACCTGCGAGGCGAAGCCCATCTCGTGGGTAACGACGAGCATGGTCATGCCGCTCTCAGCGAGGTCGACCATGACCTCCAGCACCTCCTTGATCATCTCGGGGTCGAGGGCCGAGGTGGGCTCGTCGAACAGCATGATGTTGGGCTTCATGCAGAGCGAGCGGGCGATCGCGACGCGCTGCTGCTGACCGCCGGAGAGCTGGCCGGGATACTTCAACGCCTGCTCGGGAATCTTGACCCGCTCCAGATACTCCATTGCCGACTGCTGAGCCTCGGCCTTGGGCATCTTGCGCACCCAGATCGGGGCAAGCGTGCAGTTCTCCAGCACCGTCAGATGCGGGAACAGGTTGAACTGCTGGAAGACCATGCCGACCTCGCGGCGGATGGCGTCGATGTTCTTGAGATTGTGGGTAAGCTCGACGCCATCGACAACGACCCTGCCCTCCTGATGCTCCTCCAGCCTGTTGATGCAGCGGATCAGCGTCGACTTGCCGGACCCCGACGGCCCGCAGATCACGATGCGCTCCTGCCGCTCCACCGTGAGGTCGATGTCGCGCAGCACATGGAACAGGCCGAACCACTTGTTGAGGCCGGTGATCTCGATGATCGGGTCTTCGGCGCCGCCCGGCGCGGCATCAGCCTCCGCCATGGTGCCTCCTTAGCGTCTCGTGGTGTCCAGGCGTTTCTCGAGATTGAGCGAGTAGCGTGACATGCCGAAGCAGATCACGAAGAAGAATAACGCCGCCAGAAGGAAGGTCTCGTAATCGACCTTGCCCAGCCAGTCCGGATTGGTCTGGAGGAGCCGTGCCTGACCGAGGATATCGAACAGGCCGATGATGATGACCAGTGTGGTGTCCTTGAACAGCCCGATGAACGTGTTGACGATGCCCGGAATCGAAATTTTGAGCGCCTGTGGCAGGATGATCAGGCGCATCGACTGCCAGTAGCCGAGCCCCATCGCCTGACCGGCCTCGTACTGCCCTTGCGGGATCGCCTGCAGACCGCCGCGAATCACCTCGGCCATGTAGGCGGAAGCGAACACCGTGATGATGATCATCACGCGGATCAGCTGATCGAGCGTGACCTGCGGCGGCAGGAAAAGCGGTAAGAGGATGATCGCAACGAAGAGCAGCGTGATCAGCGGCACGCCGCGGATGAACTCGATGAAGCCGACCGAGAACATCCGGACGATCGGCATGCGCGAGCGCCGGCCCAGCGCCAGCACAATGCCGATGGGAAGCGAGAGCACGATGCCGACGAGGCCGGCGATAAGATTGAGCATGAAGCCGCCGAACTGGTCTGTCCGGACGACTTCGAGGCCGAGGCCGCCGACCAGCAGGATCGCGGCGATCACGGGATAGGCGAGCGAGAACCAGCGCCCATAGCGTGAATACGGCAGCTTGTCGAACAGCATGTAGGCGAGCGCCGGCACCAGCAGGGCGATGCAGACGTTCACGCGCCAATAGGCATCGGGCGGGTAGAAGCCGTAGAAGAATTGGGTGATGCGCTGGTCGAGCCAGGCCCAGCACGCTCCCTCGCTGGGGCAGTCCTTGCCGATCTCTCCGGTCAAGGTGGCGTCGATGAAGGCCCACTCGATCAGGCCCGGTATGATCAGCGCGAGCACGGCGATCGAGCCCAGCGTGAGCGCCGCGCTCAGGTAATTCGAGAACAGGTTGGCTCGCAGCCAGCCAATGACGCCTCTGCTGGCGATTGGTGGCGGCCGCTCCGGCAGCATGTTCGCCCGGCTGCGATGGAAAGCCTGCTTCGTCATCGTTCCACCAGGGCGATGCGCTTGTTGTACCAGTTCATGAAGGCGGAAGTGAGCAGGCTCAGCACCAGATAGAACGCCATGTAGAGGGAGATCACCTCGAGCGCCTGCCCGCTCTGGTTGAGGATGGTGTCGCCGATCGAGACGATATCCTGGTAGCCGATGGCGACGGCAAGCGAGGAGTTCTTGGTCAGATTGAGGTACTGGCTGGTCATCGGCGGAATGATCACGCGCAGCGCCTGCGGCAGGATGATCTTGCGCATGGTCAGCCCGCGCCTGAGCCCGAGCGCGCCGGCCGCCTCGGTCTGGCCCTTGGAGACCGAGAGAATTCCACCGCGCACGATCTCGGAGATGAAAGCGCCGGTATAGGTGGAGAGCGCCAGCCACAGCGCTATCAGCTCCGGCGTGATGTTGAATCCGCCCTTCAGATTGAAGCGCTTCTTCTCCGGGATATCGAAATCGAGCGGCTGGCCGACGGCGAAATAGACGACCACAGGGATGCCCACGATAAGCCCGAGCCCGACCCAACCGACCGGGAAGGTGCGCCCCGTCGCTTCCTGGCGCTTCCGGGCCCAGCGCCCGACCAGGACCGCACCGATCACGCCGATAAGGATCATCGCCAGCACGATCGCCGAGCCATCCTCGAAGATGGGCGAGGGCAGGAAAATGCCTCGGTTGTTCAGGAAGGCTGCATCGCCAATCGAAATGCTGTCCCGCACCCGGGGCAGCGCCAGCATGATCAGCCACCAGAAGATGATCTGCAGCAGGACCGGGACATTCCGGGTGAACTCGACCCAGACCCCAACGATGCGGCTCACCAGGAAGTTGTTCGAGAGCCTGAGGACCCCCGTGACGAAGCCGATGACCGTCGCGGCGATGATGCCCATCACGGCGACGAGAACCGTGTTGAGCGCACCGACGACGAACGCTTGGCCGTAGGTCGAGGTGGACGCGTAATCGACGAGGCGCTGGTTGATGTCGAAGTTGGCAGTGTCGAAGAGGAAGCCGTAGCCGGAGGAGAGGCCGGCCTCCCTGAGGTTCGTGATCGTGTTCGAGACGACAAAGGCGGCGAGTCCCGCCACCCCAAGCACGATCAGAATCTGGAAGATGACGCCGCGGGCGCGCTCGTCGGTCCAGGCGCGGCTTATGTCGAAGCCGCCGCCACGTGGAGGCGCCGGTCTCTCGCTCACGGTGGCGCCGCCCTCCTCACGTCAACGGAACGATCTCTCTTGTCTCAAATAGTCACCGATTAGCAAAAATCACCGTCCCGCCCGGCTGCCCGGGCGGGACGGTGCACACTTGATCCTAACGGAACGGAGGCGAATAGAGGATGCCGCCGTCGGTGTAGAGAGCGTTCAGACCACGACCCAGTCCGAGCGGGCTGTCAGGGCCGATATAGCGGTCGAAGATCTCGGCGTAGTTGCCTTCAGCTGCGATCGCACGAACCGCCCACTGCGCATCGAGGCCGATCATCTCGCCCAGCGAGCCTTCCGTACCCAGCATCCGGTTGATCTCCGGGTGATCGCCCGCAGCAGCAGCCATGTCGCCCACGTTCGCCTGGGTCACGCCGAGTTCTTCCGCCGTGATCAGCGCGTTCAGCGTCCAGCGCGCGATGTCAGCCCACTGGTCGTCGCCCTGACGCACCAACGGACCCAGCGGCTCCTTCGAGACGATCTCCGGGAACACCATGTGTGCACTGGGGTCGTCGAAGGTGGTCTTCGTCGCCGCCAGACCGGATGCATCCGTCGTGTAGACGTCGCAACGCTCCGCCTCGTAAGCCGCGCGAGCCTCGGCGTTGGTCTCGATCGGCACCGGCTCGTAGCTAATGCCGTTGACCCGGAAGAAGTCCGCGAGGTTGAGCTCGGTGGTGGTGCCGGTCTGGATGCAGACCGAGGCGCCGTCGAGCTCGGTCGCGCTGCTGATACCGAGCGCGGTGCGGCCGATGAAGCCCTGACCGTCGTAGTAGCTCACGCCGATGAAGGTGAACCCGAGATCGACATCGCGCGAGTACGTCCAGGTGGTGTTGCGCGAGAGCACGTCGATCTCGCCTGACGCCAGCGCCGGGAAGCGGGTCTTGCCGGTCAGGTTGACGAAGGAAATCGCGTTGGCGTCGCCGAGCACGGCGGCCGCCATTGCCCGGCAGTAGGCCACGTCGAAGCCGGTCCAGTTGCCTGCATCATCGGTGTAGGCGAAGCCCGGCAAGCCGGTGTTGATGCCGCACTTGAGTGTGCCTGCGGCTTTCACGTCGTCGAGTGTCGCTGCTTGGCCCGGAATCGCGCCCGTCGCCACCAGCGCGCCGGCCACCGCGACGGCGCCGGCAATCTTCTTGAAGCTCATCCCGTCCTCCAGTCTGCAATATGGTTGCCGCACGCGCCCGCCGCGAACACCTCGCAGATACAACGGGACTCCGCGATTGCGGCCCGCCAAGCGCGCGTCAGGATGTCAGTCTAGGCACCAAAAAGGCCACGAACAAGGAAAAGAGTTGGATCATTAATGTGCCATTTCGCCTGACGTATATATCATTGTGATGATGGAAAAAATCGCTGATCGGCACTTGGTCTTCGACGTACGACTGGACCATTCGGAGCGCCGCCCTTGAGGCCGACCGACCGGAACGGGATGATGGCTACGATGGGACCGCGAGCGCATCCCTCGGAACTTTCGGGCCGGGAGAAGAGGACAGGAGCTGACGAGACCGATGCAGCAAGATAACGGACCGGCCGCGCCCGTCCGCCCCTGGCTTGCCTGCAGTATGGTTCTGGTGGGTTGTCCCGGGGCGCTCTCGGTAACACGCGGGCCCGCCTTCTCCGGTGACGGACGCGGCGCCCTCGGCTAGTAGCCCCGAGCCGCTGCCACGCCGGGGCTTCGTTCTGCTGGCGGTGCTGACGCTGCTCTGGGGCGTCAACTGGCCGATGCTCAAGCTGGCGCTCAACGAGCTGCCTGTCCTCACCTTCCGCGGAACCTGCCTCTTCTTCGCAGGCCTGATCATCATCGCGCTCCACCGCGCGATCGGCCGCTCGGTCGCGGTGCCGCGCCGGCAATGGCGGCCGCTCCTGGTTACGGGTTTCTTCAACGTCACGGTCTGGCATCTCGCGACCGGGTTCGGACTCGTCTATACGACCTCCGGCCGCGCCTCCATCATCGCCTATACGATGCCGATCTGGACCGTGCCGGTGGGCTATGTCGTGCTTGGCGAGCGACCCGGCTGGCGGCGGATGAGCGCGCTCGTGCTGGGCTCCGCCGGGCTCGGGGTGTTGATCGCCACCGACGCCCAGATCATCGGCGCCGCACCCCTGGGGCCGCTTCTGGTGCTCTGCGGCGCCATTGGCTGGGCCTGCGGTACGGTCGCGCTCAAGCGCACGGACTGGCAGGTCTCAATGTGGGTGCTGGTCGGCTGGCAATGCCTGATCTGCGGCCTGCCGATCTTCATCGCGGCGGCTGTCGTGGACGCCGAGACGGTCAGATTTCCGTCGCTATGGCCGCTGGTTTCGGTGATCTACAACATCTTCGCGCCGTTCGTGATCTGCTATTACCTCTATTATGAGATCGTGCGGATATTCCCGACCGGAGTGGCGACGGTCGGCACTCTCGGCATTCCCATGATCGGCCTGTTCAGCGGGGCGCTGATCCTGGGCGAGCCGCTGGGCTGGAGCGAGTTCACGGCACTCGGCCTGGTCGTCGCCGCGCTTGCGGTGCCCGTGATGACGCGGCCTGAGAGCTTTGCTCGCAGCGGTTGAGGGGCGTGTCAGCACGCGGCCACCGCGCGCCAGCGGTTCGAGAATTGGTTTGAATGTCGGGCCAACCCTTGAACGGGCGCCGTGGCCACCCCTATGTTTGCAACTCTTGCGGCCGGCGTCTGCGCCGGCCTTGACGGGAGACGCGCATGGCGACGACCCATCGCAGCAAGGTCCTGATCATCGGCTCCGGCCCCGCTGGTTACTCCGCGGCGATCTACGCCGCGCGCGCCAACCTTGAGCCGATCATGGTGCAGGGCCTCGAGCCCGGCGGCCAGCTCACCATCACCACCGATGTCGAGAACTACCCGGGCTTCGCCGATATCATCCAGGGGCCGTGGCTCATGGAGCAGATGGCGGGCCAGGCTGCGGCGGTGGGGACGCGGCTGGTCCACGACATGGTGACAGCCGTGGACCTGGACAGGCGGCCCTTCGTCTGCACCGGCGATTCCGGCGATGTCTACATCGGCGACACGGTCATCGTCTGCACCGGCGCGCAGGCGAAGTGGCTGGGCCTCGAGAGCGAGCAGCGTTTCATGGGCTTCGGCGTCTCCGCCTGCGCCACCTGCGACGGATTCTTCTTCCGCGGCAAGGAGGTCGCGGTGATCGGCGGCGGCAACACCGCCGTCGAAGAGGCGCTCTACCTCACCAATCACGCGTGCAAGGTCACGCTCGTCCACCGCCGCGACGCGCTGCGGGCCGAAAAAATCCTGCAGGATCGCCTGTTCCGCAACGACAAGATCGAAGTGTTGTGGGACCACGTGCTGGACGAGATCGAGGGCGAGAGCGACCCGCCGACGGTGACGGGTATCGCGGTGCGCGACGTCAAGACCGACGCGGTGCAGCGAATGCCGCTCGCGGGCGTGTTCATCGCCATTGGGCATCGGCCCAACACCGAGCTCTTCGCCGGCCAGCTCACGATGGACGACGAGGGCTACATTCAGACGATGGCGGACAGCACGAAGACGAACGTGCCGGGCGTGTTCGCCGCCGGCGATGTGCAGGACAAGGTGTTTCGGCAGGCGGTGACCGCCGCCGGCACCGGCTGCATGGGCGCGCTGGAAGCAGAGAAATTTCTCGCCGAGGCCGAGACGCCCGAGGCCGCTGCCGCGGCGTGAGCACCGGCGCGGCGCCGGGGGCGCTGCCATGGACTGGAACCGGCTACGAATTTTTCAGACGGTCGCTGAGCACGGCAGCTTCACCCGAGCCGGCGACATTCTCGAACTCAGCCAGTCGGCGGTGAGCCGTCAGATCGCGGCACTTGAGAAGAGCCTCGGCGCGGTTTTGTTCCACCGCCACTCGCGCGGCCTGCTGCTGACCGAGCAGGGCGAGGCGCTCTATCGCACGGTCCGCGAGGTCTCGGCCAAGCTCGCGATGACCGAGGCGCAGATCACCGATGCGCGCGACCGGCCCTCTGGCCCGCTGAAAATCACGACGACGGTCTCCTTTGCCTCGGTCTGGCTGACGCCCAGGATCCCCGCCTTTAACAACCTCTATCCGGAGATCAAGATCACCCTGCTGACTTCGGACAACCTGCTGGACCTCGCCATGCGCGAGGCGGACGTGGCGATTCGCATGATCGAGCCGACCGAGCCCGATCTCGTCCGCCGCCACCTGATGACCGTCTACTCGTACATCTACGCTTCGCCGGACTACCTGACCCGCTTCGGGCCGATCGAGACGGTGGAAGACCTCGCCCGCCAGCGACTGATCATCTACGGCCAGGGGCCTCTCACCCCCATCGCCAACCCTGACTGGCTGATCGGAATCTCGGGCAATCCGAGGGCCGACGGCCGTATCGTGCTGGAGGCAAACAACATTTATTGCATGCGCGAAGCGGTGGAGAGCGGGCTTGGGATCGCTGCGCTGCCCGACTACGTGGCCTGGGGCAGCCAGCGGCTCCAGCGCGTGCTGCCGGATCGAGAAGGCCCGCCTTTCGAAGCCTTCTTCACCTACGCCGAGGAGCTGCGATACTCCAAGAGAATCGGGGTTTTCCGCGACTTTCTGCTCTCTGAAGTGGCCAAATGGCGGGCCCAATAAGCCCATAGCCATGATCTAAACGCATGGCTGGTTTGCTTTCCATGCCCTAGCGCATTTGTGTCGGCACGATTACATATTGCGCCGCAGCATGACGCGTGCGTCATGCGACGAGGATTAGCCGGGGTGCCCACCCCGGTTTGTCGTCTTCAGGTGCAAGGCCTGAAGGGGATCCTCGGATCCCACGTCTCCTAGACGTGAAGCCTCCCTGTTAGACTGGCCGGGTCTTCGGACCCGGCCTTCCTTTTGCCCAATGCAGGAAAAGAGCCGACCCAGCCCGGTCCCCTGCACCGGCCGTGATCGATATAGTGCTGCCACCACAGCACGGGTGATGGTCATGGACTTCCTCCGCCCCGAAATCGCCGCCCTGGAACAGAACGGAATTACCCGCGTCGCGCTAACGCGCATCGGCGACCCGACGGTGATCCCGCTGTGGTTCGGCGAGGGCGATGCCGTGACAGAAAGTTTCATCCGCGAGGCCGCCAAGGAGGCACTGGATGCGGGCGACACGTTCTACACCCACACCCGCGGCAGGCAGGCGCTGCGCGACGCGCTGAAGCGCTACCTCGACGGCCTCTACGGGATCGACCTCGATCCCGACCGGATCACCGTGCCGGGCTCGACCATGCTCGGCATCACCGTCGCCGCGCAGATGGCGCTGAGCACCGGCGATCACGCGATCGTCGTCGGCCCGGTCTGGCCCAACATCGAGAGCACCTACCGGGCGACCGGCGCCGAGGTGAGTTACGTGAGCCAGCGGCGGACGGAGGCCGGATGGCGGCTTGACCTCGCCGACATCCGTGCCGCGCTGCGCCCCCGCACCCGCTCGCTCTTCGTCAACAGCCCCTGCAACCCGACCGGTTGGGTGATGTCCGCCGCTCAGCAGGTCGAGCTGCTGGAGCTCTGCCGGGAGCGGAGCATCCTGCTGATCGCCGACGAGGTCTACCATCGCACCGTCTATGACGGCGACGTCGCGCCGTCCTTCATGACACTCGCGCGCGGCGACGATCCGGTCATCGTCGTGAACGGGTTCTCCAAGGCCTGGGCCATGACGGGGTGGCGGGTTGGCTGGGTGGTCGCGCCCAGCCGGCACGCCGAGACATGGGCAATTCTCTCCGAATGCTTTAACACCGGGGCGTCCGTTTTCGTGCAGACCGCCGCGATCACGGCGCTGGAGCGGGGCGAGGAAACGGTGACCCGGCTAAGCGATCAATACGCACGGGGGCGGGAGATCGTGACCGAGGTGCTGGGGCGCTGCCCGCGCGTCGAGCTCACGGTGCCGCAGGGTGCGTTCTACGCGTTTCCCCGCGTGCGGGGGCTCACGTCGAGCCTCGCGTTCGCGGAGGGCGTGCTGGCGGAGGAGGACGTCGGCATCGCGCCGGGCTACACCTTCGGCCCGGGCAACGAGGAGTATTTCCGGCTCTGCTTCGCGCATTCGCACGAGGCCCTGCGCGAGGGGCTCGAGCGGATCGTCCGCTACATCGAACGCCACGACAACGAGTTCGACACCGCCTGAGCGAGGGAATAAAAGGCCGCCCCGACCGGTGGCCGGGACGGCCCTCAACTCAACGCTTCGCGGTGCCGGCGCTACATGAAGAGCGGCTCGTTCTCCATGCCGTCGTAGAGCGAGGCGACCTGCTCGGCGTAGCCGTTGTAGAGCTGGGTCGGGATGCGCTCCTGCCCGTCGGGTCCGAAGAAGCGCTCTTGTGCCTGACTCCAGCGCGGGTGATGCACCTCGGGATTGACGTTGGCCCAGAAGCCGTACTCGTTGCCCGCGAGCTCTTCCCAGAAGGAAACCGGTCGCTCGTCCGTGAAGCTGAAGCGGACGATGCCCTTGATGTGCTTGAAGCCGTATTTCCACGGTACGGCGAGGCGCAGCGGCGCGCCGTTCTGCTTTGGGATGGGCTTGCCGTAGTAGCCGGTGGCGATGACGGCGAGCTCGTTGGTGGCCTCGGCCATGGTCAGGCCCTCGATGTAGGGCCAGGGATACCAGAACTGCTTCTGGCCTTCGGCCACGTCGTCGTCCTCGAAGGTCTGCATGACCAGATACTTGGCATCGCCCAAGGGCCGCGCGAAGTCGACGAGCGCCTTGAGCGGGAAGCCGCTGTAGGGCACGGCGATGGACCACGCCTCGACGCAGCGGTGACGGTAGAGCCGCTCCTCCAGCGGCATCTTCGCCAGCAGGTCGTCGATGGCGACCGTCATCGGCTCTTCCACCAGCCCGTCGAACTCGACGGTCCAGGGCCGGATCTTCAGCGCCTGCGCCTCCTGCCAGATCTCCTTGTAGGAGCCGAACTCGTAGTAGTTGTTGTAGGTGGTGGCGATGTCCTCAGGCGTGAGCGGCCGGTCCAGCGTGTAGGCCGGATTCTGGGCCACCGGATAGAGGTGAGCCGAGGGGTCTTCGTGCTCGTCGGCCAGAGCCGAGCCGAGCCCGCCAGCGAACGGCACCGCGGCACCTGCCGCGAGCAGCGGACCGGTGGCGAGCCCCTTGAGAAGCGTGCGCCGGTTCATGAACACCGATTCGGGAGTTGCGGCGGAGTCCGGCAGCTCCCAGCCGCGTGGGATCTTGATCAACATCGAAGGCCCTCCGCTCATACAGTTGCGTTCCGCCCCAGCGCCCGCGCGCGGGGCTCCTGCAGAGAGAGATGGCACCGGAGGGCGCTCACGGCAACTCAACGCTGCGTGAGCGGCCTTCGGGCCCGCGGTCAGGAAAGCGCCGCCGCCGCCCGCTGGATGCGCGCACACGCCTCTTCCAGCGCCTCGGTGGAGGTGGCGTAGGAGATGCGGAAGTAAGGCTCGAGGCCGAACGCCGCCCCGAACACGACGGCGACGCCCTCTGCCTCCAACAGGTATCGGGCCACGTCCTCATCGTTCTCCAGCGTCTCTCCGCCGGGAGTCCTGCGGCCGATCATGCCAGCGCAGCTCGGGTAGACGTAGAAGGCGCCCTCGGGCGTCGCACACTCGATGCCGTCCGCCTGGTTCAGCATGCTCACAACGAGGTCGCGGCGCTCCTGAAACACCGCGCGGCGTTCGGGGATCGAATCCTGCGGCCCGTCCAGCGCCGCCATGGCGGCGTGCTGGCTGATGGACGAAGGGTTGGAGGTCGACTGCGACTGGATCTTGGCCATGCCCTTGATCAGTTCGGCCGGTCCGCCCGCGAAGCCGATGCGCCAGCCGGTCATCGCGTAGGCCTTGGAGACCCCATTGATGGTGACGGTGCGGTCCAACAGCCGGGGATCGACCTCGGCCATCGTGTGGAAGCGGAAGTCGTCGTAAACCAGGTGCTCGTAGATGTCGTCGGAGAGCACGCCGACGTGGGGGTGGTCGACGAGCACGTCCGCGATGGCGGCCATCTCGTCCCGCGTGTAGGCCGCGCCCGTCGGGTTGCTTGGCGAGTTGAACATCAGCCAGCGGGTGCGGGGTGTGATCGCGGCGGCGAGCGCCTCCGGCCTGAGCTTGAACCCGTCGGCCGCGCTGGTCGGCACGATCACCGGCGTGCCTTCCGCCAGCACCACCATGTCCGGGTATGAGACCCAGTAGGGCGCCGGCACGATCACCTCGTCGCCCGGATCGAGGCCCGCCATCAGCGCGTTGTAGAGCACGTGCTTGGCGCCGGAGCCCACGCTGATCTGATCGGGCGCGTAGTCCAAGTTGTTCTCCCGCGCGAACTTGCGGGCGATCGCCTGCTTCAGGGCTGGCAGGCCGTCGACGCGGGTGTACTTGGTCTCACCGGTCTCAATCGCCTCGATACCGGCGGCCTTGACGGTCTCCGGTGTGTCGAAGTCCGGCTCGCCGGCGCCGAGGCCGATGACGTCCTTGCCGGCGGCCTTGAGATCGGCGGCCATGGCCGTGATCGCCATCGTGGGCGAGGGTTTGATGCGCCCGAGGCGCTGCGCGAGATGGACCATGGGAAATCCTGTGTCGAAAGGCGGCGGCACCCTACGCGGCGGGGGACCGCGCCACAAGCGGCGGCGCGCCTGGGGAGCATGCTAAGCTCGCAGAACAGGCCAGACCGAGGAAGGCGTGCGAAGCCATGAACGACCCATTGCCTGCTGCATCCGCCGACCTGCCCGCCGCTGCGGCCGAGACCGAGGAGCGCCTGAGCGCCCTCAATCTCGCGGTCATGGCCAACCGCATGGACGCGATCTGCCGCGAGATGACCAACACCGTGCTGCACAGCGCGCGCTCGGCGGTCATCGGCATCGCGCGGGATTTTTCCTGCGCCATCATCACCTCGGACCACGAGGTGCTCGCGACGGCCGAGGCCATGCCGATCCACGTCTTCGGCATGAACATCCAGACGACCATCATGAGCGAGCGGCACCCGGAGTTTCGCGAGGGCGACGCCTTTCTCGACAACGACCCCTACGGCGGCAACAGCCACGCGGCCGATCACACGATCCTGGTGCCGGTGTTCCACGAGGGCGAGCACTTCTTCACGGTCGGTATCAAGGCCCACCAGGCGGACGTGGGCAACAGTCAGCCGACCACGTATTTCGCCGCCGCCACGGACGTCTACCACGAAGGCGCGCTGATCTTCCCCTGCGTCCAGGTGCAGAGCGACTACCGCGATATCGACGATATCGTCCGCATGTGCCGGCGCCGCATCCGGGTGCCCGACCAGTGGTTCGGCGACTATCTCGCCGCCATCGGGGCGGCGCGGATCGGCGAGCGCCGGCTCAAGGAGTTCATGGACAAGTACGGCGCCAAGGCGGTGCGCGCCTTCATCGGCGAATGGCTCGCCTATTCCGAGCGGCGGGCGCGCGAATCGATCCGGGCGCTGCCCAGCGGGCGGTTGGAGAACGAAGGCTGCCACGACCCGATTCAGCCCTTCCTGCCCGACGGCATCCCGGTCAAGGTGACCGTCGACATCGACGGCGAGGCCGGCTTCATCACGGTCGATCTGCGCGACAACCCCGATTGCGTGGACGCCGGCATGAACCTCACGCGCGTCACCTCGACTATGGCGGCGGCCCAGGCGGTCTTCGCCTGCCTCGATTCCGACATCCCTCACAACGCGGGCAGCTTCCGCCGGCTCGACGTGCTGCTCCGGGAGAACTGCGTGGTCGGTATCCCGCGCTTCCCGCACAGCTGCTCGGTTGCCACCACCAACATGACCGACATGATCATCAACCTGATCCAGTCGGCGTTTGCCTCGCTCGGCGACGGCTACGGCTTCAGCCAGGGCAACTTCTGCAACGGCGCGGGCACAGGCGTCTGCTCGGGCAAGGACTGGCGGCGGGAGGGCGCGCCCTACGTCAACCAGATGTTCATGTCGGCCGGCGGCATGGCGGCCTCGGCCGAGACCGACGGCATGCACGGCCTGGTCAACCCGGTGAGCGTCGGCCTGGTCTACCGCGACAGCATCGAGGTCAACGAGCAGCGCTTCCCGTTCCAGGTCGACAGCGTCCGCGCTCTGGTGGACTCATGCGGCGCCGGCCGCCGGCGCGGCGGGCCTGCGTCGGAGGTCATCTTCGGCCCGCGCCACGACCCGATGCTGGTCATCAACATCTGCAACGGGCTCACCATCCTGCCGCAGGGCGTGCGCGGCGGCCTGCCCTCGCAGGCTGGCTATCAGGCAAAGATCGCGGCCGACGGCACGCGCGAGGTCTACGAGACCGACGCCTACTGCCACCTGGAGGCGGGCTCCAGGCTGCACGCCATCGACAACGGCGGGGGCGGCTACGGCGACCCGCTGGAGCGGGAACCGGAGCGCGTGCTCGAAGACGTGAACGAGCGCTACGTCTCCCGCGCCAAGGCGGCGACCCTCTACGGCGTGGTGATCGTGGGCTCGGAGGAGGACGACACCCTCGCCGTCGATGTCGCCGCGACCGAGGCGCTGCGCCGCGAGAGGCTCGGCAACGGCCAGCAAAGGGCCGAAACAGGTTAAGCTGCGACCGCCCGGTGGCGCCGCGCCAGGAAGACCACGATTGCGGCGTTCGCCACGTTGAAGGCGACCGCGTTGATGAATGATGCGGTGTAGGACCCGGTGAGATCGTAGAGCGCGCCGGCCATCCAGCCGCCGAGCGCCATCCCTGCGAAGGTGAAGAGCATCGCCCAGCCCACCCGCCGCCCCGCCTCGTGCGCGGGGAAGAACGTCCTGATGATGATGGTGTAGGACGGCACGATCCCGCCCTGGGAGAGGCCGAAGACTGCCGAGACCACGTAGAGCAGGGTGAGCGTGTCGGCGCCGAGGAAGGAGACGAGCGCGAGCGCCTGCAGCACGGAACCCAGCAGCAGCGTGCGCAGCCCGCCGATCCGGTCCGAGATGAAGCCGGAGCCGATCCGGCTCACGATGCCGGTGCCGAGCATGAGCGAGAGCATCGCCGCACCGTGCTGGGCGGCGTATCCGAGATCGGTGACGTGGGCGACGATGTGCACTTGCGGCGCCGCCATCGCGACGCAGCAGCCGAGCCCGGCGGCGCAGATCAGGCACTGAAGCGTGCCGGGGGTGACGCCCAGCGGCCTGCCTGCACCCGGCGCCGTGCGAGCCGCCTGCGCTTCGATCAGCGAAGCCGGCTTGCGATAGAGCAGCGCGACGAGCGGCAGCATGACGACAGCCATGAGGATGGCGATCAGGACGAACGTCTCGCGCCAGCCCCGCGCATCGAGCGAGGCCTGGACGATCGGCGGCCACAAGGCACCCGCGAAATAGGTTCCGGTAATCACGACCGCGACGGCGAGCCCGCGCCGCCGGGTGAACCAGTGCGAGATATCGGCGGCCATCGGGGCGAAGAGGGCGGACGTGCCGAGCAGGCCGGAAAGCACCCCGAGCGAAACGCAGAACTGCCAGAACTCCTCGGCGAAGGCGGCGCCCGCCATGCCGGCGGGCAGGCCCACGCACCCGATCAGGGCCGGCAGCATCACGCCGAAGCGGTCGGCAAGCCGCCCCATCACCACGCCGCCGATCCCGCCGACGATCATGAACATGAAGTACGGAAGGGATGCGACACCGCGCCCCACGCCGAACTCGAAAGAGACCGGCTTGAGGACCACGATGATCGCGTACATGGCGGCGCCGCCCATGGTCACGAGGACCAGCGCGGTGATCAGGCGTACCACTGGGTAGATGGAGGGCGCCGCGCCCGGCATCGTGTGGTCGGTCTCGCTCATGTATCGTCCGCGTGGCGGCCGCCCACGCGCAGGGTGGCGTCGGTTGCGCACGCTATACCACGCGCCCGGCAGCCGGGCGAGGCGGCCACAGAGGAGAGACGCGCGATGTTCCTGAAAGCGCTGATGGCACGCAACCGGGCGTTCCTCGAAGCGGCCGTCGCGCTGCACCAGGCGGGCCGGGTGCCGGCCGGCGCCTACCTGCTCGACCTCGAAACGATGACCGAGAACGCGCGCCAGATAAGCGCAGAAGCCGCCCGGCTCGGCCTCGACGTGCTGGCGATGACCAAGCAGATCGGCCGCAACCCGCCGGCGCTCGATGCACTCAAGGCGGGCGGGATCGGCCGCTTCGTCGCGGTCGACATGGCCTGCGCCCGGCCGATCCACGCCAACGGCCACAGGCTCACCCACATCGGCCACCTCGGCCAGATCCCGCGCCACGCGGCGGCGGAGGCTGCGGCCATGCGCGCCGATTACTGGACCGTCTTCAACCAGGAGAAGGCGGCGGAGGCCGCGCAGGCGGCATCTGCGCAAGGCCACGAGCAGGCGCTGATCGCGTGCATCCAGGCGCCCGGCGATACCTTCTATTCCGGCCACGAGGGGGGCTTCGACGCGGGCGCCGTCGAGGCCGTGGCGGACGCGCTCGACCGCACGCCGGGCGGGCGCTTCGCCGGGCTCACCACCTTCCCCGCCCTGCTCTTCGACGAAGCCTCGGGCGAGGCGCGGCCCACCCCCAATCTCGCGACCCTGCACCAGGCCGCGTCACGGCTCGGCAAGCAGGGCCGGCAGGACCTCGTCATCAACGCGCCGGGCACCACGTCGGCCCAAGTGATGGCGGCGCTGGCGGAAGGCGGCGCGACCCAGGTGGAGCCCGGCCACGGGCTCACCGGCACGACGCCGCTCCACGCCCGCACCGACCTGCCGGAGCGCCCGGCGATGCTCTACTTGACGGAGGTCTCCCACCTCCACCAGGGCCGCGCCTACTGCTTCGGCGGCGGGCTCTATATCGACCCGGTGTTCGAGCCCTACCCGCTCAAGGCGCTGGTGGGCCCGGACCCGGAAGCCGCGCTCGCGCAGGAGGTCGCCGCCGCCACCCCGGACCCGGCGATGATCGACTATTACGGCCAGCTCATGCCCGAGCGCCACCAGCGTGTCGCCGTGGGCGACACGGTGATCTTCGGCTTCCGCGCGCAGGCCTTCTTCACCCGCGCCCTCATCGTGCCGGTCGCGGGCGTGGCCAGCGGCCGGCCCGAGCCGAAGGGGGTCTGGACCACCGCCGGCCGCCCGGCTTCATGGCCCGCAGACGGCGCGCGCTGAGCGCTCTGGGTGGGACAAACAAGAGTGTTCTCCGCCGGGATTCGCCGGGATCAAGTGGGATTCGCTGGGACAAGTGGGATTCGCCGGGATAGGTGGGATTCGCTGGGATAAGCGGGATTCGCCGGGATGAGTGGGATTCGCCGGGATAAGCGGGATTCGCCGGGACAAGTGGGATTCGCTGGGATAAGTGGGATTCGCTGGGATAAGCGGGATTCGCCGGGATAAGTGGGATTCGCCGGGATAGGTGGGATTCGCCGGGATAGGTGGGATTCGCCGGGATAGGTGGGATTCGCCGGGATAGGTGGGATTCGCTGGGATAAGCGGGATTCGCTGGGATAAGCGGGATTCGCCGGGATAAGCGGGATTCGCCGGGATAAGCGGGATTCGCCGGGATAGGTGGGATTCGCCGGGATAAGCGGGATTCGCTGGGATAAGCGGGATTCGCCGGGATAAGCGGGATTCGCCGGGATAGGTGGGATTCGCCGGGATAAGCGGGATTCGCTGGGATAAGCGGGATTCGGTGGGATAAGCGGGATTCGGTGGGATAAGCGGGATCAAGTGGGATTCGTCGGGATTGGGCGAGACAGGTGGGATTCCATCAGGGACTCTCTGGCTCGGAACGCCCCCCGCCTCACCGACTCCATCCGCCGCGCCCCGTTCGCTCCTCATGACGCAATGATGCCACACCCGCCCTGCACCCTGCACCGCACCATGGTCCGGGGCGGCTCCCTGGCAACGAACGAGGAGTCGATCACGACCGGGACCGGGCTGCGTAGCAGCCCGGACGGCGCGACCGCGCCGCGCGCGTAAGCGCGGAGCGTCGCGCGTCCACGCGCGCGGAGCGCACGATCGAGCGGAGCGAGCGCCCGGCGATTGAGGGAATAGAAGAGTCCGGAGCGTCAGTGCACGGAGGTCTGCGCGAGGCGGGAGAGCTTGCGGGTCTCGGCGGTGATGACGTCCACCACCGCCGGCTGGCCCTCGTTCGTGGCGCGGATCGCGCGCTCCAGCGCGGGCCTGAGCGCCGCCGGCTCGGTCACCTTCTCGGCATGGCAGCCGAGGCTCGCCGCGATGGTCGCGTAGTCGCCCTGCTGCCGGTTCGCCTCGAAGCGCGCCGAGGCCTCCGGGATGTTGCGGTCGTAGCCCGAGAAGATCGAATCGTGCTTGATCACGGTGAGGATCGGGATGTCGTTGCGCGACGCGGTCTCCCAGTCCATGCCGGTCATGCCCACCGAGGCATCGCCCATCACGTTGACCACCAGCTTGTCGGGGTTCGCGAGCTTGGCGCCCATGGCGAGGCCGAGGGAGAAGCCGAGCTGCGAGGACTGCCCCCAGCCGAGATAGCTGCGCGGCGGACCGGACTGGTAGAAGACGCTCTGAATATCCCGCGAGGCGCCGGACTCGTGGGTGAGCATCGACGTCTCCGGGTCGATCGCGGACCAGAGCTCGCGCATCATGCGGTAGCCGTTGATGGGCGCCGAATCGTCGGCGAAGAGCGGCTCGTACTCGGCAAGCCATTCGCCCTTGATGCGGGCGATGGTGTCGGCTGTTTCGGCGCGCTGCTCGGCGCGGCCCTCGCCCACGTGGCGCCTGAGCTCGGCGGCGAGCTGGCCCAGGAACAGCTTGGCGTCGGCCACGATGCCGACGGCCGCCGGATACTCCTTGTTGATGTCGATGGGATCGTTGGTCGCGTGGACGATGCTCTTGCCGTCCGGGATCTTCGGCGTAAACGGCGCCCGCGTCAGGCTGGAGCCCACGGCGAGCACGCAGTCGCTCGCCTGCAGATAGTGGGCGGCCATGGCGGTGGTCGAGAGAGCGCCGACCCCCGCCGCCAGCGGGTGCGCCTCGGGGATCGCGCTCTTGCCCTGCAGCGTGGTCATCGCGGGCGCGCCGAGTAGTTCTGCGACCTCGCGCAGCTCGTCGCTCGCCTCGGCCCAGAGCACGCCCTGGCCGGCCCAGATCAGCGGCGTCTCGGCCGCGAGTAGGCGCTCGGCCGCCTCCCGCACCGCGCCCTCGTCGGCGGCGGAGCGCATGCGCTTGACAGGCGTGTACTCGGGCGCACCGTTCACCTCGCCCGCGCACGCATCGCCCAACAGCTCCAGCATCACCGGCTGCGGCCGGCCGGAGCGGAGCGCCGTGAAGGCCTGGCGCAGCTTGATCGGCATGTGGTCGGCGGCCAGCACCTTCTGCGCCATCTTCGTGGTGGCGGTGTAGTTCGCCTTGCTGTCGAAGGTGGGCGCCTGATCGACGAAGGACGTGCCGGGGTGGCCGGGGAGGAACAGCACCGGCGAGGAGTCCGTGTGCGCCTGGGCGACCCCGGCGAACGCGTTCTCCGACCCCGCCAGCGCCTGCACCGTGAAGACGCCGATCTCGCGGCCGTTGGTGGAGCGCGAGACACCGTCCGCCATGTTGCCGGCCACCCGCTCCTGCCGCGAGGTGATGACGCGCATCCCGGCCCGCGCCACCGCCTCGATGATCGGGGTCATGGGGAAGCAGAGGCACTGGCGGACCCCTTCCGCCTTCAGAATCTTCACCAAGAGATCGGCGCCGGTCATGCTGGCCTCCCCACTGTCCAAGTCATCGATGTCTGCGCGCGGTCGCCGCGTGCTTAGAGCGTCGCGAGCGCCTCGATCGCGTTCCGGTCCGGCGCGGTGCTGCCTGCCGGATCGAGCGGCTGGATGCAGACGTGGCTCGCACCGGCGTCGAAATGCTCCCTGATCCGCGCACGCACGGCCTCGGGCTTGCCCCAGGCCACCATGGCATCGAGGAAGCGGTCGCTGCCGCGCTCGCCCAGCTCGTCCTCGCCGAAGCCGAGGCTGAGCCAGTTGTTGCGGTAGTTCGTGAGCGGCATGTAGATCGAAAGCGTCTGCGCCGCGACGTTGCGCGCCGTCGATGCCTCGTTGGTGACGCACACCTTCTGCTCGACGCAGAGCCAGGCGTCGGGTCCCACGATCTCGCGCGCCCGCGTCGTGTGCTCCGGCGTCACGTTGTAGGGGTGCGCGCCCCGCGTGCGCTCGGCAGCCAGCGCCAGCATCCGGGGCCCAAGCGCGGCGAGCACCACGTTCCGCTCCTGCGCCGGGATTGCTACCTCGGCGGCATCCATGGCGTCGAGGTAAGCGCGCATGGTCGCCACGGGCTTGGCGTAGGAATGCCCGCGAAACCCCTCCACCAGCGGCACGTGCGAGACGCCGAGCCCGAGCACGAAGCGGTCGCCATAGAAATGGTTGAGGGTGTCGTGCCCCGCGACCGCGGCCACCGCGTCCCGCGCGTAGATGTTGGCGATGCCGCTCGCGGCGCAGAGCCTCTCGGTCTCCGACAGCACGAAGGCAGCGAAGCTCAGGCTCTCGAAGCCCGTGCCCTCGGGATACCAGAGCGCGTCGTAGCCCAGGCCCTCCGCCGCCTGCGCGAACGCCACGACCTCACGCGCCGACGGCGCATCCGGGAATATCCAGACGCCCCGCTTGCCCAACTCCTTCATGCCGTGCCTCTCCCCGCCCGTTCGCCAGACCTGAGCGCCGGAACCTAGCCTGCCTTTCTCACCAGAGTCACGGCCTGCGTCGCGCTCGGCAAAATACCAGAATCATCCAGCGCCAATCACCGTTTCAAACGACGATAAAGCAATGATTCACCTGCATTTATTTTCTCCCGAGCAGGCTGCCCGACTCCACTCCGCAAATCGCGGCAGCATTCCGCAACCGGATTTGCATCACTCATCGTCGCATCCTGTCCGGCTCGGGCCGGTTGTGTCCCCAGGCGATGCTGTGGGTTCGGTGGGTTCGGTGCTGGGCCATGGGCGTCGATCCTTCGAATGCCCGGCGCACCGGTCAAATCATTTCACGCCACCTGTCCGGCCCCAGGGGCCCGCTCCAATAGGGGGTCGGTATTGAATGCCGATTGACACCATAACAACAACCCGATTGCGCCGGGCCTTGCGAATCCGGAGAATCCGGCCCGTCGATGCGACGTGGAACGAGGCGGGCGACACGACCCTGGGGAGCGACCTGCATGAAAAGACTCGATCGAAAGCTCGGCGCGATCCTGCGGGGAGGCGGCGCGAGGACCGACTTCATCATCGCGGACGCCAAGGACGCCGACATGGGTGGCGGGCGGCCCGCCCCCGGCCCGGAGCGCGGCGCGGACGGACGGCCGCTCGACACACTCCGGCCGCTCGCAGGCTACCTCGACGAGATCCGGGCGATCACCCGTCAGGGAATCGTCGACGTGATGCTGGTCTCGTCTTCGACCCTGGAGCGGCTCGGGACGGAAGCATTCGAGGGCTCGCATGTCACCCCCGCCATTCGCGCCAACGACACGACGGATATCTGGGGCGTGCGGGGCGGCGCCTACGCGGCGGAGCCGTCGCGGCCGTTCCGCAGCGCTTCGCTCTCCCGGGCGCGCGAGCTCGGGTGCGACCTCTGTCTCTACTCGATCACCTTCAACAACCGCGTGGACGACGACATGCGGAGTCTCGAGGCGTTCGCGGACTTCCGCGAGGACGCGGAGCGGAGCGGCATGCGCTACTTCCTGGAGGTGTTCAACCCCAACGTCGACTCAGGCCTCGCCTCGCTCGAGGAGACCGGCGCCTACGTGGGCGACTGCATCATCCGCTGCTTGGCTGGGCTGACGCGAGCGGAGCGGCCCCGCTTCCTCAAGATCGCCTACAACGGCCCGCGCGCGATGGGGGAGCTCTGCTCGTACGACCCCGAGCTGGTCGTGGGAATCCTCGGCGGGGCGGCGGGGACCAACCGCGACACCTTCCAGCTCCTCAGCGACGCCCAGCGGGACGGCGCCCGAGTGGCCCTCTTCGGCCGCAAGATCAAGCTCGCGGAGTCACCCCTCGAGATGGTCCGCCACATGCGACGGGTGGTCGACGGGGAGCTCACGCCGGAGGAGGCCGTCCACGCCTATCACGCCGCGATCCGGGCGGAGGGCCTCGTGCCGGCCCGCTCCCTCGACGAGGACCTCCGGATCACCGAGCCGGCTCTCCTGCCTGGGGCCTGAGCAGCAAGAGACGGCCGGAGGCAGGGCAGAGGCGCGACAGATGGCGGAGCGAAGAAGCGGCGTACTGACCTTCGGGTCGTTCATCACCGACCACAACCTCGCCATCGAGTCCTATCCGCCCGAGGACCGGACGACCTTCATCGCCAGCCGCCATCTCGCGGCCGGCGGGCCGGGCTACAACATCGCGGCGAACCTGCGCCGGCTCGATCCGGACATGCGGGTCGAGTGCCACGGCCTCCTCGGCGACGACGAGAACGGCAAGGTGGTCCTCGACGCGCTCGCCCGGCACGGCATCTCGACGGGCGGGATGACGCTGACCCGCGAGGCGCCGCAGGTCTACGTCGAGGTCATGGCGTCGCAGGCGACCGGGCGTCGGACCTTCTTCTTCTTCCGCGGGACCGCCGACCTGCTGGACGAGAGCCACGTCGATCCCGGCGCTTCGCGCGCCCGAATCTTCCACCTGGGCGCCCCTGGGCTTCACCCCCGCCTCGACCGGGCGCATCCGGACGGCGGAAACGGCTGGACGCGGGTCCTTGAGCGCGCCCGAATCTTCCACCTGGGCGCCCCTGGGCTTCACCCCCGCCTCGACCGGGCGCATCCGGACGGCGGAAACGGCTGGACGCGGGTCCTTGAGCGCGCCCGCGCGCTGGGCTTCCGCACGAACATGGAGATGGCGAGCCTGGAGGGCGACATCCTGCGCCCCATCGTGCGGCCGTGCCTGCCGCTGCTCGACAGCATCGTCATCAACGACCTGGAGGGCGAGGCGGTGACGGAGATCGAGATCCGCCCCCAAGGGGTTCTCGACTGGGAGGCGGCGGGGCGGGCGTGCCGGCGGCTCCGCGAGCTGGGGGTCCGGCAGGTGGCGGCCATCCACTTCCCCGAGGGCGCGGTCGCGGTCGATGCGGCGGGTGCCCTGCACGCGCAGGCGTCCGTACGCTGGCCCGATTCCCGCATCGTGAGCGCGGTTGGCGCAGGGGACGCCTTCGCGGCCGGGCTGGTCTACGGCCTGCACGAAGGGTGGCCGGTGCCGCGCGGCCTCGCGCTCGCGGTCTCCGTGGCGGCGCTGTGCCTGGAGAGCCTCGACACCCACGGCACCATCGGCACCTGGCAGGCGTGCGAGGCGGAGACCGCCCCCTACGGCTACCGCGACGGCCCTCCCTGACCGCTTTTCGGCGCCTGACTCCGACCCCACGGGGTCACGCAAAGCCGAAGAGTTAGCACGCCACCCGGTAGGTGCAGTCCGAACCTCTGTATGCCTCAAGCGGGGTGCCGGACAGCGTGCGGGCCTCCGGGCTGAAGCGTATTCCGCCAGGGAGTTCGCACCCATATATGTCGTAGGTGTAGGGCCCTACACGATCGTTTCCAACTATACAGAAGGGAATCATTGGCTGGGTCCGAAGGGTGTTTCAGCAGCCTGCTAAGTGGGATATAGGCGGGATAAAGCGGGATTCCGGGGGACGGGATCCCACGCGTCCGACGTGTCGCTCCCGTGGAATGGAGTCGCGCCTGCCCCTTCACCCAGCCCGCCGTGACCCGCTCGCCGCCGCACTTCATGGTGCCAACCTTGCGCAAGAACGGCGCGCCCTGCACCGCACCATCGTCCGAGGTCGCGCGGCGGGAGTCTCACACCCGCGGGGTTGGGCTCTCGAAATTCATTCGCATGTGGCCGGGCCGCCGCCCGCCGTCCTAGAGTTGCCTCCTTCCCACTGTCGGAGCATCGTGGCGGCGCGGCTCGATCGCCCCATTCCGCACACTTTCCGGAGGAGCCGATGTCCTCGGATAACGTCCCGCTCGGCTACGCGCGCGACATCTTCGACCTCTCCGGCCGGGCGGCCGTGATCACGGGCGGCGGCAGCGGGCTCGGTCGGGCCATCGCCATCGGCTAACCGCCCAGCACCAGGTCGGAGCCCTTCTCGCCGACCATCATGCTCGGCGCGTTGGTGTTGGCGCTCGGCACGATCGGCATGATCGAGGCGTCGATCACGCGGAGCCCCTCCACGCCGCGCACCCGGAGCTCGGGGTCGACCACCGCCATGTCGTCGATGCCCATGGTGCAGGTGCCGACGGGATGGTAGGCCGGCAGCGTGTACTGCCGGACGTAGGCTTCGAGCTCGTCGTCGCTCCGCACGTCCGGCGCGGGCAGGAACAGGCCCTGGAAGTGCGGCTTGAAGGCCGCGCTCTCGAAGATGCCGCGCGAGACCTTGCAGCCGTCGACCATGCGCCTCACGTCGTCCTCGTCGCCGAGCAGGTTGGAGAAGATGCGCGGCGGCTCGTTGGGGTCGGCCGAGCGGAGCGTGAGCCGGCTGCGGCTCTTGGGCCGGCAGACGTTGGCCGGGATGGTGACGCCGGGGCGGTCCAGCAGCTTGATCCCGTCCGGGCCGAACTCGTAGCCGGTCGGCGTGAAGTGGAGCTGGATGTCCGGGCGGTCCTCCTCGTCCGGCCGGGTGCGGACGAAGGCCACCGCCTGGGAGATGGGGCTCGCCGCCGGCCCCTTGCCGCGCAGCAGCCAGTTGAGGCCGTGCTTCACCCAGCCGGCGGGCGTGACCTCGGTGTTGTAGGTGCTGATATTCACGTGGCCCGCCACCCAGGCGACCGGATGCTCCTGCAGGTTGTGGCCCACCCCCGGCGACTCCGCGACCACCGGGATGCCGAAATCGGAGAGATCGGCCTTGGGCCCGATCCCTGAGCGCAGCAGGATCGCCGGCGAGGCGATGGCGCCGGCGGAGAGGATGATCTCGCCGTCCGCCCTTGCCTCGCGCTTTGCGCCACCACGGGTGTAGACGACGGTGCGGGCGCGGCCCTCCTCGAACAGAACCTTGTCCACCTTGGCCTCGGTCTCGACGCTGAGGTTGGGCCGGCCCATCACCGGGCGAAGAAAGGCGCGGGCCGCGCTGTTGCGGCGGCCGAAGCGGATCGTCCCCTGATGAGGCCCGGCGCCTTCCTGGCGCTCGCCGTTCACGTCCGGATTGAAGGGGATGCCGAGCTCCTTGGCCGCCTCGATGAAGGTGCGGACCAGCGGATGGGGCGTCGGCACGTCGGAGACGACGAGCGGGCCGCTGTCGCCGTGGTATTCGCTCGGGCCGAGCGGATTGTTCTCCATGCGCTTGAAGTAGGGCAGCACGTCGCGGTAGCTCCAGGCGCCCGTGTTGCCGACGAGCCGGGCCCAGTCGTCGTAGTCCTCGTGCTGGCCGCGCAGGTAGATCATGCCGTTGATCGAGCTCGACCCGCCGAGCACCCTGCCGCCCGGCCACATGGCGTCGCGCCCGTTGAGGGAGGGGTCGGGCTCGCTCATGTACATCCAGTTGAAGCGGGGGTTGAGGATGGCCTTGATCTCGCCGGCGGGGATTCGGACCAGCGGCGAGGTATCGTTGCCGCCGCCTTCCAGCACCAGGACCTTGTTTCCCGGCTTGGCCGAGAGCCGATGCGCCAGCACGCACCCGGCCGAGCCTGCGCCGACGATGATGTAATCCCACGCCATCCTTCTCTCCCCTCGAACGAGTCGCGCGCCTAGTCTCGCCTGCCGGCGGCGCGCGGGCAAAGTGGCCGGTCCGGCACGCGATTACACGGTCCGGGTGCAGCCTGACGGCAGCCGTCAAGCGTGCGCCGGCGCGAGCTGCCTGATCTCGCTGAGGGCGGAGTCGAGGTCGCGCACCTCGGCCCAGCCGACCCGCATCATCTCGATGGCGGGCTCGTGCAGGTGCGGCAGCGTGGTCCCCGTGCACTCCTCGATCACGATGGGCTTGAAGTCGCGGAACATCGCGTCCTTGGACGTCGCCGCCACGCATTGATTGGTGAGCACGCCGGTCATCAGCACCGTCTCCGCGCGCAGGCCCCGCAGCACCACCTCCAGGTCGGTGCCGTAGAAGGCGCTGAGCCGCGTCTTCGCGACGTACCAGTCCTCCGGCTGGGGCGCCAGATCGGCCAGGACCTCCCAGCCCCAGGTCTCGCGCCTGAGGCCGCCCTCCTTGAGGAAGGGGCGGAGCTGCATGAACGGCCCGCCGTCCTCGGCGCCCCTGATGCCGTGGCGGGTCCAGACGACGGGGATGCCCTTTGTGCGGGCGGCCGCGAGCAGCGCCTTCAGGGGCTCGATGCAGCGCTGCATGTGGCCGATGTCGATACCCTGCGTCGCATACCAGCCGTCCGCGTGCAGAAAATCGTTCTGCGCGTCGATCACCACGAGCGCCGTCCGCCCCGGCACCAGGTCCCAGTGCGCCGCTTCGAAAGGCTGTGCGTGGGTCTCTTCGTCAGTCATGGCGTGCTCTTCCGCCGCTTCTGCGCCGTCCGCTGCGGGAAACGTAGCATCCGGCCCGGCAAAGTTTGAGGGCGCTCCCCGGTCGCGACCGCGGCTTCACGTGTCTGCGCCAGCGAAATCGCGTATTCCCGGTCCCCATGAGCGAGGGCATAAGCAATGGCGGTGGGAGCGGCGCAGGGCGGCAATCGACCGCGCGCGTCTTCGCGGCCTTTCTCATGCTGGGGCTGACCTCGTTCGGCGGGCCTGTCGCCCACATCGGCTACTTCCGCGAGGCCTTCGTCACCCGCCGGCACTGGATCGAGGACCGCGCCTACGCGGATCTCGTCGCGCTCTGCCAGATGCTGCCGGGGCCGACATCGAGCCAGGTGGGGATCGGCATCGGGCTCGCGAAAGCGGGGCTTCCGGGTGCTGCGGCCGCATGGGTCGGCTTCACGCTGCCCTCGGCGGTCCTCATGGTGGCCTTCGGCTACGGCATCGCGGCCTACGAGGAGGCGATCCCAGCCGGCGCCCTCCAGGGGCTGAAGGTGGTCGCCGCCGCGGTGGTGGCGCAGGCCGTCTGGGGCATGGCGCGGACCCTCTGCCCCGACGCACCGCGCGTCACGGTGGCGGTGCTCGCCGCCATCGCCGCGGTGCTGGCGCCCTCGGTCGTGACGCATGTCGCAATCATCGCCGCAGGCGCGCTCGCGGGCCTGCTGATCCTGCGCCCGGCCGAAGGCGAGCGTAGCGCCTCGCTCGGCATCGCCGTGGATCGGCGCCTCGCCACCCTGCTGCTCGCGCTCTTCCTCGGCCTGCTCGTCGCACTCCCTTTCCTCGCCGCCGCCTGGCCGGTGGAGGCGTTGCGACTGGTGGACGGTTTCTACCGCTCCGCTTCGCTGGTCTTCGGCGGCGGCCACGTGCTGCTGCCGCTGCTGCAGGCGGAGGTGGTGCCGCCCGGCTGGGTCGCGAACGAGACCTTCATCGCGGGCTACGGCGCGGCGCAGGCGGTGCCGGGTCCGCTCTTCACTTTCGCCGCCTATCTCGGCGCCGTCGCAGGCATCGGGCCGGGCGGCGTGCTCGGCGGCCTGCTCTGTCTCGCCGCGGTCTTCCTGCCCTCGTTCCTCCTGGTGGTGGGCGCGCTCCCCTTCTGGGAGCGGCTGCGGCGTTTCGCACTGGCGGAGCGTGCGATGCTCGGCGTCAACGCGGCTGTCGTCGGCCTGCTCGGCGCGGCCTTCTACGACCCGATCTGGACCGGCGGCGTGCGCACGCCCGCCGACCTCGCGCTCGGGCTCGCCGCCTTCGTGCTCCTCGCATTCTGGAAGGTGCCGCCCTGGGCCGTGGTGATCATGGGCGCGCTGGCGGGCTGGGGGATCGATGCGCTCGCCGGCTGACACCCCTCAGGGAAGCGACGTAACGCGTCCCGGCCTGCTGTATCCGCTGGTCGCCATCGTCGTCTGCTTCGGCGCGGTATTCGTGCTGAGCCAGTTCTTCCGCGCCTCCAACGCCGTGATCGCCAAGACGCTGAGCGCCGAATTCGGACTCTCGCCGGAGGCGCTCGGCCTGCTCACCGGCATGTTCTTCCTCTCCTTCGGCCTGGCGCAGATTCCGGTGGGCATGCTGTTCGACCGCTTCGGCGCCAGACGCACCGCGCCCGTGGTGCTTACCGCCGCGATCGCGGGCTCGATCCTCTACGGCCTCGCGGACGGCGAGGCGCTGCTGATCGCGGGCCGCCTGCTGCTCGGCATCGGCTGCTCGGTGGTCCTCATGGGCTCGCTCTTCCTCTTCGGCCAGTGGGCACCCGCCGCCTCCTTCAGCACCTGGATGGGGCGGATGATCGCCATCGGCGGCGCCGGCGGGCTGCTCTCCACCACGCCGCTCGCCGCCATTGCGGAGACCCTCGGCTGGCGCACCGCCTTCTGGGGCGCGGCGGCGCTGACCGCCGCGGGCGCTATCGCCATCTACGCCATGGCCCGCGACCGCCCATCGGCCGGCGCGGGCGGCGCGGCGCCGGCGGAGGGAATTCGCGAAAGTCTGAAAGGGGTCCGCGCGGCGCTCGCGACGCCGGGCTTCCCGACGCTCCTGCTGATGGGGTTCTCGTCCTATCCCGTGGTCATCACAGTCCTCGGCCTCTGGGGCGGGCCATATTTCGCGGACCGTCACGGACTCGGGCCGGTGGAGGCCGGCAACGCGCTCCTCGTAATGGCAGCCACGCTGATCGTAACCAATCTGGTGCTTGGGCCGATAGAGCGCCGGCTGGACCTGCGCAAGTGGCTGATTCTCGTGCTTGCCGCCGCCGTCGTCGCCGCCCTGGGGCTGCTCGCCGCGCTGCCCGATCTCGCGACCTGGGCCGCGATCCTGCTCTTCGCACTGATCGGCGCCTGCGGCTCCTACAACATCATCCTGGCGGGTCACGCGCGCTCGCTGCTGCCGAACCGCCTCGCGGGGCGCGGCATGGCTCTCATGGCGATTGCCTTCATGGGCGGGCCGGCGGTGCTGCAGAGCGTGAGCGGGGTCATCGTCGGCGCCTTTCCCGCGACAGACGGCACGGCGCCCGCCATCGCCTACCAGGCGTTCTTCGCCTTCCTCGCAGCCCTGGTGGCGGTGGCGTGCCTCGCCTACCTACGCCTGCCCGACGCGAAACCGAGCGCGGGCTTCGCCCCGGAGCCGGCGGGACACCAGCCGACAGCCGACTCAGAGCGATGAGATCCGCATGCCCTCCATGAAGTGCCGCCGCAGCAGGAAGAACAGCAGCACCGAGGGAACGGTCGCGATGATCGTGGCGGTCAGCACCACGTTCGGCCCGGTCGACGAATAGCTGCCCTGAAAGACCTGGAGCGCGTTCATGATCGAGCGGGTCTCGGTCCGGTTCGCGAGCACGGTCGAGAACAGAAGGTCGTTCCAGATCCAGGTGAACTGCAGCAGGAAGGTCGCGGTGATCGGCCCCTTACAGTTGGGCAGCACGATGCGCCAGAAGACCGTGAACTCCCTGGCGCCATCCATGCGCGCGGCCTCGTCCATCTCGCGTGAGAGGCCGTTCATGTAGTTCTTCAGCACCAGGGTCGGGAAGGGAATGCAGATCGCCGTGTACACCAGCAGCATCCCGAATTGGGTGTTGATGATGCCGGCCTTCTGATAGCCGAAGAAGAGCGGGATCAGGTACATCTGGAACGGGAACACCGTGCCCGCGAAGATCAGCATGAACCAAAAATTCTTCCGCTTGAAATCGATGCGCGAGATGCCGTAGGCCGCCATCGCCGCGAAGAAGACGGCAAGTCCCGCCCCCACCAGGCCGTAGAGCGTCGAGTTCAAGAGGCCCGCGCCCATCTTCGCCGTCACCCATGCGTCGATGGCGTTGCTGAGGAAGGGTGCGACGCCGGTCGGCAGCGAGAGCGGATGATTGAGCGAATACTGCTCGGTCGTCTTGAAGATCGAGACGATGAGGTAATAGAAGGGCACGATCCAGATGGCGGCGATGAAGACCGCGAAGACGAACTTGATCGACGAGCCGGCGCCGAGCTTCCGCTCCTTCGCTGCGAGCCGGTCGAGGTCGAGATCGTCGATGGAGACCGCCATCGTCCGTCCTACTTCGTCATCATTTCGACGCGGTGCTGTAGCAGCGCCTGAATCCAGGTCACGCTCAGCACGACCACGCCGATGATCACGGCAATGGCGGCGCCGTAGGCCCAGGACCCCTTCTGGAACGCCTCGAAGTACATGAAGACCGCGAGCGAGAGTGTCCGCAGCTCGGGGTTGGCCGCGCCCATGATCCAGAGCAGGTCGAACACGGTGAAGCCCGCCAGCACGCTGAGGATCGTCACCACCAGGATGGTCGGCAGCAGCAGCGGCATGACGATGCTGCGGAAGACCTGCCAGCGGGTGGCGCCGTCGATCCGGGCGGCCTCCAGCGGGTCCCTTGGAATGGCGGCAAGCCCCAGCAGGATCAGCACCATGACGAGCCCCACCGTCTGCCATACGAAGGTGGCGATGATGGCGGGCGTCACCGTGTTCTCCTGGTACAGGAAGCCTATGTCCACGGTGTCGCCGGCGACGAATGAGAGCAGGCGGTTGATGACGCCGTCAGGCGCGTAGACGTAGAACCAGATTACCCCGACTGCGGTGGGCGCTAGGATGCGGGGCAGAAAGATGACGCTCTTGAACGTGTTTTCGAGCACGACGCCCCGCAGGAAGATGGCAAGCCCGAAGCCGATCGCGAGCGGGAAGATGATCGAGGCGACGACCCAGAGCGAGGTGTTGTAGAGCGCGTCACCGAAGAGCCGATGGGTCGCGAGCTTCTCGTAGTTCGCGGCGCCGGCGAACTGATCGAGCCCCTTGAACCGCTTCCACTTCGTGAAGCTCAGGTAGATGTTGTAGACGACCGGCGCGAGCAGCAGGCCGGAGACCAGAGCCACGGCGGGCGCCATGAAGCCGAAGGCGACCCAGAAGTTGCGGCGCAAACGCCGCCTCTCGTTCGCCTCGATACGCGACCAGCCGATGCGCTCCAGCAGCTCCGCGTCGCGGCGGCGCTGGTCCTCGGCCTGCATGTCAGGGGGCTTGAGCAGTCCAGGGGCGGCCGGCGATGCCGGCCGCCCCGCTTGACCGTTAGTGTTGTCGCGTCACTGGCTGTCCCAGTACTCCGCGTTCACCTCCTGGATGTTGGCCATCACCTCTTCGGCCGTCTCCATGGTGGGATTGAGCATGAAGCGGTTGAACTCGGCGACCGCTTCGCCCTGGACGTCCGCCGGCACGGCCTCCCACCAGCGCTCGAGGGCGAGCGTGCCTTCCGCCGCCACGGTGTCGTTGATGTTCGCGACCAGCACGTTGGGTGGCTGGGCGTTGTTGTTGCCCATGTAGTTGCCCGAGGCCTCGGCCCAGGCATTGGCGCCTGCGACCGACACGAAGTACTTGATCGCGCCGACCACGTCGGGTTTGTCCAGGGCCTCCTTGGACATCATGATCGGGCCGCCTTCGACGATGACGGAGGGCGGCAGAGCGCCGTCCATGTTGGGCATGATGAAGACGCCGAAGTCGTCGCCGGCCTTCATGCCCGCCGCCTCGATCAGGCCGACGGCCCAGTCGCCGATCAGGTAGATGGAGCCCTTGCCGCGGGCGAAATCGGCGGCCTCCTCGGTCGAGCGCGGATCGGAGAAGTATCCCTTCGCATACCAGTCCGCCCAGATCTGGAAGGCGTTGCGCACGGCGTCGCTGTCATAGGGCACCGAGCCGTCGTGCAGGCCGTTGTACGCGGCGGGGTCGGTGCGGATCATGATCTCCTGGAACCAGATGAAGCCGCGCCAGCCGTCCTGCACGGTCGCGTGGAACGGCGCGTGGCCCGCTGCCAGCAGCGCGTCGGCCGCCGCCATCAGCTCGTCCCAGGTCTTGGGTACGTCGATCCCGACTTCGGCAAACTGGGCCTTGTTGTAGAAGGCGACCCAGCGGGAGAGATGCAGGGGCACGCCGTAGATGTGGTCGCCCACCTTGTAGAAGTCGCGCGTGCTCTCGACGAAATCGCCGGTTGCAAGGATGTCTTCCCAGATGCCGTCGAGCTCGGCGATCGCGCCCGATGCCACCAGGTCCTTGTAGACGCCGCCGGTCCACCAGGTGAACATGTCCGGCGTCTCGCCACTGGCGATCGCCGACTGGATGAACGCCTTGTACTGCTCGGGGTTGGCGTAAGCGACCTCGACGATCCGGTTCCCCGTGTCTCGCTCGGACGCATCGCCCATCTTCTGGAACGCTTCCGACCAGAAGCCCTTGTCGTGGAAGAGCTGCACATCGGCGGCGAGCGCACCGGTGGCGCCGCCCACGGTGAGCGACAGGGCAGCCGCCACCCCCAAAATTTTCGACCTCAGGCTCATGAATCTCCCTCCTTGCCTTCAGGTTTGGGTTGAGGCCGCCCGAATGGACCGGCCCGTATCAGCATCGAACAGATGCATTCTCTCAAGATTGAGCGTGAACGTCATGGTCTCGTCCGCAGCCACCAGCCTCGGCTGGTGCATGCGGCCGATGAACTCGTCGCCTGCGACGGAGGAGAACAGTAGGGTCTCATTGCCCAGCATCTCGGTGAATTCCACCTGGGATGAGAACGAGAAGCCGTGGCGCGGCTTCATGCCGTGCCCCTCGGGCACGATGTCCTCCGGGCGGAATCCGGCCACGACGCGGTCTCCGGCGGCAGGCACGGTCTCGAAGCGGCCCGCCATGACGGGCAAGCGCAGGTGCTCGCCCTGCACGAATGTCTCGTCGCCGGTCGTTCCAACCACGCCCTCGAAGAAGTTCATCTGGGGCGAGCCGATGAAGCCGGCAACGAAGATGTTGGCCGGGTTCTCGAAGACGTCGAGCGGCGTGCCGGTCTGCTCGATGATGCCGTCGCGCATGACGACGATGACGTCGGCGAGCGTCATCGCCTCGACCTGGTCGTGGGTGACGTAGATGGTCGTGACCTGCAGCCGCCGCTGGAGCCGCTTGATCTCGGCGCGCATCTGGTTGCGCAGCTTGGCATCGAGGTTGGAGAGCGGCTCGTCGAAGAGGAAGACCTCGGGCTCCCGGCAGATCGCCCGCCCCATCGCCACGCGCTGGCGCTGCCCGCCGGAGAGCTGGGCGGGCTTGCGGTCGAGATAGGGCCCGAGCTCCAGCACCCCGACGGCGCGAGAGACCCTGCTCTCGATCTCCGGGCGCGGCAGCTTGGCGAGCTTGAGCGAAAATTCGAGGTTCTGGCGCACGTTCATGTGTGGGTAGAGCGCATAGGACTGGAACACCATGGCGACGCCGCGGTCGCGCGCGGGCACCTCGTTCACCAGCCGGCCGTCCACGCGCAGCTCGCCGTAGGAGATGCTCTCCAGGCCCGCGATCATGCGCAGGGTCGTCGACTTGCCGCAGCCGGAGGGGCCGACCAGCACCACGAGCGCCTTGTCCGGGATGTCGAGGTCGATGCCGCGCACGGCGATATCCCTGCCGTACACCTTTACGATGTCCCTGAGCGAGACGGTGGCCATGGTCAGCGGGCAGCGCGGCGAGGAGTGTGGCCAACCCGGGCTCGACCCGGACGGCTTGCGGGAGTATGCACTTGCGGGAGTATGCAAAGGTTGCGGGGGTATGCAAAGGCGGCGCGTAGCGGCGGATGCCGCTTGCGCGGAGAACGGGTTGTTGCGAAGGAAACATTGATGGCGCTGACGGAAGACCAGCTTCGCCACTACGAGGACCACGGTTTCGTCATCGTCGACGGACTGCTGACGCCCGACGATCTGCAGCCGGCGATCGAGGAGATCGAGGCGCACGTCGGCGAGCTCGCGGATGCGCTCCACGACGCGGGCCGCATTCCCGAGACCTACGCCGCGCTGGGCTTCTTCGAGCGGCTCACCGCCATCGAGCGCGCCCACGGCACGGCCGCAGTGATGTTCCACATGAGCGGTCTGCTGGGGCGCGGAATCGCCTCGCTCTGGGGCTCGCCCAAGCTGCTCGCCTGCGTCGAGCAGCTGATCGGCCCGGACATCGCCGGCCATCCGGTCTGCAACGTACGCTCGAAGACACCGCAGACGGAGCTGATGACCGTGCCCTGGCACCAGGACACCGCCTACCTGCTGCCCGGCGCGGAGGGCACGCACCAGCCCGCCGCCTGGATCCCGTTCCTCGACGTGACGGTGGAGACGGGCTGCATGCAGGTGAAGCGGGGCGGCCACAGGGCGGGGGTGTTCGCCCACAAGATCGAGCGCGACGTCGCCAACCCGAAGTCCTGGTACCTCTACATCCCCGAGCCGGACCTCGCCGGCTACGAGACGGTGACGTGCGAGATGGCCCTGGGCAGCGTGCTCTTCATCAACCAGATGCTGCCGCACCGCTCTCTCGAAAATTTTTCCGACAGGGTGCGCTGGAGCGTCGACCTGCGCTGGCAACGCCCCGACGAGCCCTCGGGCTGGGAAGGCTATCTCGACCCGTTCGTGATGCGCCGCGGGGACGACCCGGCCTTCCGGCCGGACTGGGACGGCTTCTTCGACCGGCGCGCAAAGACGTTCGAGGGGTTCCGCAACCTCACCGAGGACTCCTTCGACATCAGCGTCGAAGGCCCCTGGATCGACCGCTGGCGGCAGTAGCTAGGGCCGCTCCCAGTCCTGGATGCCGCCGGGGATCGTCCGGAACAGCGGATGCGGCGCAAGCGGGCGGGGCGTGCCCAGTGCCGCGCGCCACGCGGGCGCGCGTGCCTCCAGCTTCGCGATCAAGTGGCGCCACTCGAATTCGAGCTGGCCCTGCGTCACGGCGATCGGGGGCGTCGTCCCGCCGGGCGCAATCTTGCCGGCGTCGAAGCGATAGTCCCGTGCGACCGCCTCGGCATGCACGGCTCGCAGGTAGGCGGCGATGGCAGCGACAGGCGACGGCTGCGCGTGGAAGCGCTGGAGCTGGGGATGGTTCCGGTATCCCGTCGTCTCGCCCTTGAGCACAGCTTGGGCGAGCAGCCCCTCCCGCCAGAGCGCGACCAGCCCCTTCTGGTCCAGGTAGCGCGGATGGAGGCTCCAGAGGCGCATCCCTTGACAATTGGGCCCGGTCGCCGGCCTCGCAAGCAACCATTTGTGGTAGAATGGTGTCCTCCAACCACAACATATCGCGGGATCGTTGGCAGGCGCGCGGCCGCTCCCTATAGTGTGTTCGGGCGCCACCATTCGATCGCAGCACCGTTCCATGGCCGATAACCTCGATCTCTTCGCAGGGCTCGACGAGAGCGCCTCCGCCAAGAAGCGCAAGCCTCCGCGCAAGGCCGCGCGGAAGGCGCCGCGCGCCCCCGGCCGGGGGCCCAAGGCGAGGGCGCCTGCGGCTCAGCCGGCGCCGCCTGCCAACGGCGACTACACCGCGCACGACATCGAGATCCTGGAGGGGCTGGAGCCGGTGCGCCGCCGGCCCGGCATGTACGTCGGCGGCACCGATCAGCGGGCGCTGCACCATCTGCTCGCCGAGCTCATCGACAACGCGATGGACGAGGCCATCGCCGGGCACGCGAGCCGGATCGAGATCGCGCTCCACGGTGACGGCGCCGCCTCGGTCAAGGACAACGGCCGGGGCATCCCCGTCGATCCGCACCCCAAGTACGAGAACGTCTCGGCGCTGCAGGTGATCCTCACCACGCTGCACTCCGGCGGCAAGTTCGGCGACAAGGTGTACGCGACCTCCGGGGGCCTGCACGGGGTCGGCCTCTCGGTGGTCAACGCGCTCTCGGAGCGGCTCACGGTCGAGGTCGCCCGTGACAAGCGGCTCTGGCGGCAGTCCTACGCGCGGGGCACGCCTGCCGGCATGCTGGAGGACGCAGGCCCCGTCACCAACCGGCGCGGCACGCTCGTGCGCTTCCACCCCGACCCCGAGATTTTTGGGGACGGCGTCCGCTTCGGACCGGGCCCGCTCTACGAGATGGCGCGGACACGGGCGTACCTCTACCGCGGCGTCGAGATCCGCTGGTCGTGCGATGCGGCGCTGCTCTCGGAGGCCGGCGCGGTGCCGGAGACGGCGGTGCTGCACTATCCGGGCGGTCTGGTCGATTATCTCAACGCCACACTCGGCAAGCGCCACACGCTGACGCCCGCGCCGTTCGCGGGTCAGGGCGCGCTCAACGGCGATTCCGGGCGCATCGAGTGGGCGCTGGCGTGGCCGGAGGACGAGGAGGGCTTCGTCGCCTCTCACTGCAACACCGTGCCGACCAGCCAGGGCGGCAGCCACGAGTCCGGCATGCGCGCCGCCCTCGTGCGCGGGCTCAAGGGCTACGGCGCCCTCGTGGGCAACAAACGCGCTGCCCAGCTCACTGCCGACGACGTGACCGGCGGCGCCTGCGCGCTGCTCTCGGTCTTCCTGCGCGACCCGCAGTTCCAGGGGCAGACCAAGGAGCGCCTCGCCTCGCCCGAGGCCGGCCGCCTGGTGGAGAACGCCCTCGGCGATCACTTCGACCACTGGCTCTCGGCCGATCCTTCCGCCGCCAACCTCCTGCTCGAGCGCGTCGTCGAGCGCGCCGAGGAGCGGCTCCGGCGCCGGAAGGACCGTGAGGTCGCGCGCAAGCGTGCGGCCCGCAAGACGCGGCTGCCGGGCAAGCTCGCCGATTGCGCGCGCGAGGCGGCGGCCGGCACCGAGATCTTCCTGGTCGAGGGCGATTCGGCGGGCGGCTCCGCCAAGCAGGCGCGCAACCGCGAAACGCAAGCGGTGCTGCCGCTACGGGGCAAGATCCTCAATGTCGCGAGCGCCAGCGCCGACAAGCTGCGCGGCAACAAGGAGCTCGACGATCTGGTCCAGGCGCTCGGCTGCGGCACCGGCGCGCGCTTCGACGCGGGCGCGCTCCGCTACGAGCGCGTCGTCATCATGACCGACGCGGACGTGGACGGCGCCCATATCGCCGCGCTCCTGATGACGTTCTTCTACCGCCAGATGCCGGGGCTCATCGACGGCGGCAATCTGTTTCTAGCGCAGCCGCCGCTCTACCGGCTCGCGCGGGGCGGCACCACACGCTATGCCCGCGACGACGCCGACCGCGACCGCCTGCTCGCGAGCGACTTTTCCGGTGCCGGCAAGGTCGAGATCAGCCGCTTCAAGGGGCTCGGCGAAATGCCGCCGGCCCAGCTCAAGGAGACCACCATGGACCCCGCGCGGCGCACGCTGCTCCGCGTCGAGGTCGCCGAGGACGCCGGCACGGCCACGGCGCGCCGGGTCGAGGAGCTGATGGGCCGCCGCCCCGAATCCCGCCTCGCCTTCATCCAGACCCACGCCGACAGAGTGACCGCCCTCGACCTGTAAGGGGCAGCGCCACCCACATTCCCCCTCCGCCCTCCCGGGCCTTAGGCCCGGACGGCGCGACTGCGCCGCGCGCGAATGCGCGTAGCGTCGCGCGTCCACGCGCGCGGAGCGCACGATCGAGCGGAGCGAGCGCCCGGCGCCTGAGGGAAATGATTGAGTCTAAAACGGGGGACAGGGGATGTGGGCGGTACTTCAGAAGTCCGCCGACACCCGGCCATCCTGGAGCAGGACCTGGAAGGCGTGGAACGTCTCGGCCGTGCCCTCCTCGATGGAGATTGCGCCGTAGTCGCCGATGTGCGCGCGGAGCAGAGCATCCTGGTCTTCCATCGGGAACGGCAGGGGGTCGCCGCTCGCCCGCACCCGCGCTCCGGGCGCGAGGCGGCGGAGCGCCTCCAGCCCATCCTCGATCGGGGCGACGGTCCCGTTGATGTCGAAGGCGGGCGCGCCGTCGCCGTCCCGCGCGATGGCCTGGAGGAACGCCGCCGCGACCTCGCCCGCGTAGAGATATGAGATGTCGCCGGTGAACGGCACCTCGTAGTCGCGCCCGGCGACGGCTGCCAGGATCGCGACCGTGGTCTTCGACGTCATCCCCTGGTCGCGGCCGACGCCGTAGACGATGCCGGGGCGGAGCCCGACGCTCGGCACCTGCCAGTCCAGCCAGTAAGTCCGGGCGATGGCTTCGTCGCAGGCCTTGTAGGCGCCGTAGAGGGTGGAGGCGTAGCCGCTCTCTGCTGGCGCGCCGTGGGCGGCGATGGAGCTCGCGTAGGCGAGGCGGCGCAGACCGTGGCGCCGGGACGCCTCGAACACGGCGACCGTGCCCACCACGTTGACGCGCGCGCCCGCGACGGGGTCCGCCTTGCAGAAGGGCACCTGCAGGGCCGCGAGGTGGAGGATCGCGCCGATCCCGTTCTCCTCCACCACCCGGTCCACCGACTCGGCATCGGCGATGTCCCCCTCCACCCAGGTCACTTGCGCGAGCTCGTCCTCCGACATCAGCAGCCCCGGCCGGCGGCGGCTCGAATCGAGATCGAATGAGACGGCGGGCACGCCGGCGCGTACGAGGATCGCGAGCGCCCAGCTGCCGATACATCCGCTGGAGCCGGTCACCAGCACCGGCCGGTCGAAATCCTCTTTGCGCACGGTGAAGCGGCTGTTCAGCGAATCCATGGTTCTCACTCGGTTATGTGGAGGGGTCGGACGGCAAGGCGCGGAGTGTTGCATGCGAAGGGGACAGCGGCCAACGGCCGGTCGTGCGGGTCTGTTTCAAGATGTAGCCCGTGGCTATCATCGCGCCCCTTGAGCATTCGGCTCGTGAGGGAAGTGGGGTCATGGCGGAAACCTCGGCGGCGCGGCGCAAGACGATCGTCCTCCTCGATGGCGGCGTCGGGCAGGAGCTTTATCGCCGGAGCGCGCGGCCGGCGGCACCGCTCTGGTCGGTCCAGGTGATGATGGACGAGCCGGAGCTGGTCAAGGCCGTGCATCTCGACTTCATCGAGGCCGGCGCGCGGATCGTCACCGCGAACACCTACACGGCGACGCCCCCGAGGCTCGAGCGAGAGGGTATCGCCCCCCTGTTCGAGGCCTTGCACGGCGCGGCGCTTGGCGCGGCTGAGGCCGCGCGCGAGAGGAGCGGGCAGCCGGTCAGGATCGCCGGCTGCCTGCCGCCGCTGGTCGGCAGCTACCGGCCCGACCTGACCCCGCCCGAGGACGAATGCCTCGCGCATTACCGCAGGATCGTCGCCGCACAGGCGGACCGGGTCGATCTATTCCTGTGCGAGACCATGCTGTCGGCGGCGGAGGCCCGTGCGGCGACCACGGCGGCGCGCGAGAGCGGCAAGCCCGTGTGGACGGCGCTCTCTGTCAACGATGCGGACGGCACCCTGCTGCGCTCGGGCGAAGGCGTTGCCGAGGGCGCGCAGGCCGCCGTGGCTGCGGGCGCGGACGCGGTTCTGATCAACTGCTCCAGCCCCGAGGCGGTCGCCACCGCCATGCCGCTGCTGGCCGAAATCGGCGTTCCCTTCGGCGGCTACGCCAACGGCTTCGTCTCCATCGGCGCCCTGCAGCCGGGCGGCACCGTCGACGTACTGGAGGCGCGCGAGGACCTGGATCCGGCAGCCTACGCGGGCCATGCGATGGGCTGGGTCGCGTCGGGCGCCGCGATCGTCGGCGGCTGCTGCGAGATCGGGCCCGGCCACATCGCCGCGCTCAGCCAGCGGCTCGCGGCGGAAGGCCACGAGATCGTCGCCGCTCCGTAGCGAGAGCCTAGTTCTAACCCGCTATCGACGTGCCGCCGTCCACGACGAAGCTCTGGCCGGTGGTCCAGCGGCCGGCGTCCGAGGCCAGGTAGACCGCGATGCCCGCGATGTCCTCGGGTTCGCCGAGCCGTCGCAGCGGGGTCCGGGCGATCCGGTCCGCCGCGCGCTTCTCGTCCTCCCAGAGCGCGCGCGCCATGTCCGTACGCACCAGGCCCGGTGTGACGGCGTTGACGCGGATGTTGTAGGGCCCCAGCTCGACCGCGAGGTTGCGCACGAGCTGAAGGTCGGCGGCCTTGGAAATGCAGTAGGCGCCGATCACGTCGGAGCCGATGGTGCCCCCGATGGAGGAGACGTAGATAATCGCGCCGTCCTTCCGCTCCCGCATCTCGTCTGCCACCAACTGCGCGAGCCAGAGGTTGGACTGCACGTTGGTCGCCATGATCTTGGCGAAGGCCTCGTCCGAGATGTCCGCGAACGAGCCGTAGTGCGGGTTGATGGCGGCGTTGCCGACGACGATGTCGATCCGTCCGAGCACCCGGCGGCTCTCCTCGATCAGCCGCTCCAGCTCGGCCTTGCGCCCGACGTTGCAGGTGAGACCCAGGACCGAGAGCCCCTCCTCGGTCAGCTCCCGCCGCGTCGCCTCGACCCGGCCCGCGTCCCGGCTGGAGACCACGACCCTCGCGCCATGCCGGGCCAGCGCCCGCGCGATGGCCTTGCCGATCCCCTTGGTCGAGCCGGTGACAACGGCGGTCCTGCCGGTGAGATCGAAGAGGGCGGGCATGGCGGTCTACGGTGCCTCCGGTCTATGTGAGTGGGGCGGTGTTGGCGTAGTCTCGCGGGGCCGCGAGGATGACCGCTCCCAGCGAGGCAGTCCAGGGCGGCCTCGGCCCGCGGCGATCGAAAAAGGATGCCCGCATGGCACGATCGGAGTTCTCGTTCTTCTTCCCGTTTCGGGTGAGGTATGCGGAGGTCGATGGGCAGATGATCGTCTTCAACGCCCACTACCTGACCTACTTCGATACCGCGATCACCGAGTTCTTCCGCGTGCTCCCCTACGACTATCAGGGGCAGGTGGAGCGCAGGGACGAGGACTACCACACGGTCAAGACCCTGGTGGAGTACTACGCGCCGATCCGCTTCGACGACGAGATCGAGGTCGGCGTGCGGGCTGCGCGCATCGGCCGTACCAGCCTCACCTTCGGCCTGGAGATCTACCCGAAGGGGCGCGACGAACGCCTCGCTTCGGGCGAGGTGATATGGGTCAACACCAATCAGACCACCCATCGCCCGGCGCCGCTTCCCCCCGAGCTGGTGGAGAAGCTGCAGGCCTTCGAGGGCGGCGACGGGGGCGCCGCGCCCTAGACCTCGAGCCGCGCGAGTCGATACCGGGCCGCCGGTTCACTCTTCGAGGGATGCCAGTGCCTCGGCCCCGGTCGAATGGATCCCGATAATCTTGGTGAAGCCGATCCTCTCGAAGATCAAATGGACGGAATCCGATAGCTCACATAGCGCGAACGGCGCATCGCGTTTCCACATGAGCTTTGCGATCCTGAGGACGGAATAAAGGCCCGCACTGCTGATGTAGACCAACTTCTCAAGGTCGATAATCACCGCCCGGTCGCCATCCTGAATTTCGTTTACGACGGTCTCCTCGAACTGTTTCGCATTGAGAATATTGATGCGGCCGCTCACGTAGAACCACAGGACGCCGTCCCGCCGTTCGCAGGTCACTTTCATGGCCATTTTCCCTGTCTCGCAGACGCAGAATAGCCCGCGAAGGCGATGCCGGCCATACAACCAGATGTCTAAACTCCGCAAAATTGATGTGTACAGTTGCTCTCTGTCTATAAGGACAGATTGGGTCGGGAAAGGCGGCGGAACGCGACGCAGGGCGACGACCCGTTCGCCCTATCCCGACAGGATCGCGCCACGTGCGGCGTGCGTGCCTGCTATAGTGCGCCGCCACCGACCCAGGGGAGCATCGCCATGCGCCTGCCAACGCTGGCCGAATTCCAGGAGGCCGCCGCCTTCGTCCACGAGACCCTCGACCCCACGCCGCAAATCCCCTGGCCGCTGCTGGCGCAGCGCACGGGGGCCGAGGTCTGGGTCAAGCACGAGAACCACACCCCGATCTGCTCCTTCAAGGTGCGGGGCGGCCTTGTCTACATGGACGATCTGCGCCGGCACGGCGAGGCCGCCGGCGTGATCGCCGCCACCAGGGGCAATCACGGCCAGAGCATCGCCTTTGCCGCGACCCGGCTCGGCCTGTCAGCCACCCTGGTGGTGCCCGAAGGCAACGCGGCGGGCAAGAACGCGGCGATGGGCGCCTTCGGCGGCGAGCTGGTGGTGCACGGCGCGGACTTCGAGGACTCGTACGAGCACGCCCAGGCGCTCGCGGCCGAGCGCAACCTTGCGATGGTCCCCTCCTTCGACGAGCGCCTCGTGCGCGGCGTCGGCACTTACGCGCTGGAGCTCTTCACTGCGGCGCCCGATCTCGATGCGGTCTACGTGCCGGTGGGGCTCGGCTCCGGCATCTGCGGGCTGATGGGCGTGCGCGATGCCTTGGGGCTCAAGACCGAGATCGTCGGCGTGGTCGCCGAGGGCGCCAACTGCTACGCGCTCAGCTTCGAGGCGGGGCGGCCGGTCTCGACCAACCGGTCCACCACCGTGGTGGGCGACGGGATCGCGACCCGCGTGCCCTCGCCCGTAGCCCTCGACCTCATCCTCGCCGGCTGCGCGCGCATCGTCAGCGTCTCCGACGACGAAATGCTCGATGCCATCGCCGCCTACCACGCGGATACGCACAACCTCGCCGAAGGCGCGGGCGCCTCCCCGCTCGCGGCGCTGATGCAGGAGCGGGAGGCGATGGCCGGCAAGAAGGTCGGGCTGATCCTCACCGGCGGCAACGTCGACCCCGGCGTCTATGCCCGCGCCATCGCGCGGCTGGAGGCCGGCCCCGCCGCGCAAGCCGCCGCGGAGTAGACGGACTCAGGCTCGGGCCTGGCCCTGGACCCGCTCCATCAGGCGGGCGTAGAGGGCGCGGGCCTGGGCGGTCACGCCCTCGGGCACCGCCAGCACGAAGACCACGAGGATCACGCCGAGGATCAGGTTGACGTCCACGGTCTGCTGCGTGCCGAGCTCGATGGTGACGAAGCCGAGCGCCATCGCGCCCACCAGCGGCCCCACCAGGGTGCCGAGCCCGCCGACCACCACCCAGATGATGATCTGCGCGCTGAAGCCCAGGTCGAACACCGTGGGGCTCACGTAGGAGTTCCAATTGGCGTAGAGCACGCCCGCGAGGCCGGCGACCGCACCGCCGATGCCGAAGACCGCCATCTTGTAGAGCCGCGTGTCGTAGCCGAGCAGCTCGGCCCGGAGCTCGTTCTCCCGCATCGCAGCGACCGCGCGCCCGAAGCTTGAGTGCATGGCGCAGCGCAGGCCGACATAAACCAGCAGCAGGCAGATGCCGGTGATGACGAACATGTCCTCGGGCCAGATGATGCTCATGGGATTGCCCGGCGTGTTGATCGGCGGCAACGCCGGCATGCCGTTGAAGCCGCCGAGATGGGCGGTGCCGATGGTGTATTCGTAGCCTGCCGTGTGGCCCAGGAACTTGTAGAAGATCAGCGACACGACGAGCGTGATGACCGCCACGTAGACCGTGCTGATGCGGCCGTAGAACATGAAGTAGCCGAGGAAGAGCGCGAAGCCCGCAGGCACGGCCACGCCCGCGAAGAGCGCGGTGGTGCTGCCCCCCATGTTGATGGAGACCACCGCATAGGTGTAGCCGCCGAGGCCGTAGAACGCGGCCTGGCCGAAGCTGAAGATGCCGCCGTAGCCCCAGACCCAGCCGAGGCTCATGGCAAGGATGCCGTAGGCCATGAAGAGCGTGAGCTGCAGCAGGATGAAGATGTCGGAGACCACCAGCGGCAGGATGCCGATGACGAGCGCGATGATGACGACGGCCGCAATCGGCCCGGTGAGCGTGGGCGAGAGCCGCCCTACCGTGAGGCCTTCGGCATTGAGGCTTACGTTCAGAGCCATCGGCGGAAGAACCGGCCGGTGATGCCCTGCGGCAGCAGCCTGAGCAGGATCACGGCGGCGATCAGCAGCGCCACGTCACCCATGACCGGCGTCGACAGGATGGTGGTGACCTGGTTGACGGTGCCGAAGATCGCCGACGCGGACGAGGTGCCGGTGACGATGGCCTCGCCGCCGCCGATCACGGTGATGAAGGCCTTGGCGATGAAGGCCGCGCCCATGGTGGGCAGCAGGCCGGTCACCGGCGCAAGCGCCGCGCCCGCGAGCCCGGTGAGCGCCGCGCCCACGCCGAAGGTGATGGTGTAGACGTACTGCGGGCTGATTCCGAGCGCCGCCGCCATGTCGGCGTTCTGCATCGTGCCGCGGGCGATCAGCCCTGCGCGCGAGTAGCGCAGTACGACGAAGATCACCGCGATCACCAGCACGCCGAGGAAGATGATGAAGAGCCGGTACTGGCTCTCGACGAATTCGCCGATCTCGAAGCTGCCGAGCGGCGAGACCACGCTCTCGGTCGCATTGCCGAAGATGGTCGTGATGACTCCGATGAAGAGGAGCGAAAGCCCCCAGGTCGCGATCAGGGTGTCCATCATGCGGCCGTAGAGGAAGCGCACGATGAAGCGCTCGACGATGACGCCCACGATGCCGACGAAGAGCGGCGCGATCACCAGCATCGACACCCAGAAATTGATGCCGGCCTTGGTCGAGACCACGACCGCGTAGGCGCCCAGCATCAGGAACTCGCCGTGGGCCAGGTTGATGACCCGCATCATGCCGAAAATGACGGCCAGCCCCGCGCTGATGAGCGCGAGGCTGGCGACGGTATAGCCGATCTGGACGGCGATGATGCCGGCGAGGTCCATGATCGGTTACGTCTGGCGTCCTGTCCCGAAGGTACGAACGAGTGAGGTTGCCCCCCTTCCGTCATGCCCGGACTTGATCCGGGCATCTCTTTGGACCGACAGGGGCCGGGGCGCCCCCGTGGATGGCCGGGTCAAGCCCGGCCATGACGGAATGGGGGCGCCGGTACTACTCATCCGCGGTTCCGGAACACGACGCGCCGTCGTGGTTAGTCGACCTCGATCCGGTACTGGGTCGCCTGGTCGGGATTGGCGATCAGGTCGCAGACCGTGGCGGTGTCGTCCGGCGTCCGGTTCTCGGCCACCTCGACGATCTCGAAATTGCCGCCCCGCAGCTCGGCGATCGCAGCGCTCATGATCGTGTGGTGGGTCGGCGGATCCATCGTCACCGTGCCGCCCGGCCCTTCCACGGAGATGCCGGTCTCCAGCGCCTCGATCACCGCCATGCGCTCGATGGTGCCGGCCTGCTCGACCGCCTTCTTCCACATGTTGACCGAGTTGTAGGTGCAGATCGCGAGCGTGCCGATCTCCTGCGCGTCTTCGCCGTAGCGGCCGCGCCACTTCTCCAGGAACGCCGCGTTGGCCGGGGTGTCGATGCTCTGGAAGTAGTGGTAGGAGCACATGATGCCCTCGGATTCAGCGGCCGAGACGAACGCGTTCTCCCAGGGCCCGAACACGGTGGACGCGACCGGGATCTTGTCCTGCATCCCCGCCGCCGGCCACTGCCGGTAGAAGCCGATGTGGTTGCCGCCCACCAGCGCCGAGACCACCAGGTCGGGATCGGCCTGCTGGATCTTGGTGATGGTCGACGCGAAGTCGCCGACGTCGAGCGGGAAGAACTCTTCCGCGATCACCTCGCCCCCGAAGTCCTTGGCGTACTTCTTGATCCAGTCGGCGGTAATCTGGCCGTAGATGTAGTCGGCGGCGATGGTGTAGACGGTCTTCGCGCCGAACTTGTCCATCGCGTACTGGAGCAGCGGGCCGTTGATCTGCGCCGGCGTCTCAGCGTTGCAGAAGACCGTCCGGTCGCAGACGCCGCCCTCGTAGAAGGTGCTGTAGAAGTAGAGCTTGCGGAAGCGGTCGAAGACCGGGCGGATCGACTCGCGCGACGCGCTGGTGATGCCGCCGAAGACGACGTCGACCCGGTCGCTGGTCGCCAGCCGCTGCGCGTATTGCGAGTAGTTGGCCATGGTCGACTGGGCGTCGTACTCGATGAGCTCGAGCTGCTGCCCGAGCACGCCGCCGGCCGCGTTGATCTCGTCCACCGCGAACACGAGCGCATCGGCCATCTCGTTACCGTAGATGCCGATCACACCGGTGCGGTCGTGCAGCCCGCCGACCCTGATGGTGTCGGCCCGGGCGGGTTTGACGATCACGGTCGGCGCCGCAGCCACCGCCGCGCCGCCGATCCCGGCCGCCTTCAGGAACGTGCGACGATTCACCTTGCTCATCGTTATCCTCCCCGTGTCGGTGCATCCTGCCGTCCGTGCCGGACGCGGCGCGGCCGGGCGCCGGCCTCCTCGCCCGGCGCATGGGCGACGATGGTAGCCACCTTCAACCTTGGCGACAATCGGCAGCCGCAAAGAGCGCGCCGGGTGGATGAATCGAACAAACGCTTGCCCAAACCCGCCGAGTCCGGAATGATCCCAGGCAGTGGCGGAAACCGACGGGAAGCGCAAGGACAACCGGCGGGGCCGCATTCTGGACGCGGCCGCGGTGGAATTCGCTCGCTCCGGCTACAGCGCCACATCGGTGCGCGACATCGCCGCCGCCGCCGGCATCCTCCCCGGCTCGATGTACTATCACTTCGCCTCCAAGGAGGACCTGCTGGCGGCGGTTCACGAGACCGGCATTCGCCGGATCAAGGAGCGGGTGCTGGCCGCCATCGAGACCGCGGACGACCCCTGGGGCAGGCTGGAAGCCGCCTGCGCCGCCCACGTCGAGACCCTGCACCAGAGCAAGGACTATGGCTCGGTCATCGCCACCGAGTTCCCGCGCCGGCATTCGCCGAAGCTCCGCGCGCGCATGATCGAGGAGCGCGACGACTACGAGAACGTCTTTCGCACGCTGATCGACGACCTGCCGCTGCCGGAGGGCACGAGCCGCAAGTATTTTCGGCTGGCGCTGATCGGCGCCATGGCCTGGTCGATCGCGTGGTACAGGCCGGGCGAGGATTCGGCGGAGGAGATCGCGCGCCAGATCGTCAACCTCTTCCGCCCGGCGAAGGAGGCAGGATGAGGCTCGAAGGCAAGGTTGCGGTGGTGACCGGGGCTGCCCGCGGCATCGGCGCCGCCTGCGCCCGGCGCTTCGCCGCCGAAGGGGCTGCGGTCGTCATCGGCGACATCCTCGAAGAGCTGGGCGAGGCCACGGCGCAGTCGATCCGAGAGGCCGGCGGCAGCGCTTCCTTCGTCGCCTGCGACACCGGCGACGGCCCGCAGGCGCGCGCGCTGATCGCAGACACGGTCTCGCGCCACGGTCGCATCGACGTGCTGGTGAACAACGCCGGCATCTTCACCATCGCGGATTTTCTCGACGTGACCGAGGAGGACTTCGACCGGGTGCTGCGCGTCAACCTGCGGGGCTACTTCCTGGTGGGCCAGGCGGCGGCGCGGGCGATGGCGGATGCGGGCTCGGGCAGCATCGTCAACATGTCGTCCGTCAACGGGGTGATGGCGATCGAATCGATCGCGGCCTACGTGGTCAGCAAGGGCGGGGTGAACCAGCTCACCTCGGTCATGGCGCTGGCGCTGGCGCCCAAGGGTATCCGCGTGAACGCGATCGGCCCGGGCACGATCCTCACCGAGCTCTCGGGCTCGCTGCTCACCGACGAGGCGGCGCGGCGCCGGGTGCTCTCCCGCACCCCCATGGGCCGGGTCGGCCAGCCGGAGGAGATCGCCGGTATCGCGGTCTTCCTCGCAAGCGACGATTCATCCTACGTCACAGGTCAGGTAATCTATGCCGATGGGGGACGTATGCGGCTGAACTATACAATGCCGGTAGACGGCGACGGCTAGAGCGTGTCCGTCTTTGACGGACGCGCGACAGGCCGCGACCGCGGCCCGCCGCGAATGCGGCGCCATCGCGCGCCTGCGCGCGTGGACGCGCGACGCGGAGGCGCCGGCCGTAGGCCGGCTGCCGTGAGCGAAAAATGGGGAGAGCGGCCATGGCGGACGAGCGGAGAACGCTGATCCTCACCGGCGCGAGCCAAGGCATCGGGCACGCGACGGTCAAGCGCTTCAGCGCGGCCGGCTGGCGGGTCATCACCGCCTCGCGCCGGGCCTTCTCGGAGGACTGTCCGTGGGAAGCGGGGCCCGAGGACCACATCCGGATCGACCTCGCGGACCCGGCAGACGTGGGCCGCGGCATCGAGGAGATGCGCGCCCGCCTGGGTGGCGCACCGCTGAGCGCGCTGGTCAACAACGCGGGCATCTCGCCCAAGGGCGAGGACGGCATCCGGCTCGACAGCCTGAGCACCGATCTCGACCTCTGGCGCGAGGTCTTTCAGGTCAACTTCTACGCGCCGCTGGCGCTGGCGCGCGGCCTCTTCGACGAGCTGAAACAGGGGCAAGGCAGCGTCGTCAACGTGACCTCGATCGCGGGTGGCCGGGTCCACCGCTTCGCCGGCAGCGCCTATGCGACCTCCAAGGCGGCGCTCGCGTCGCTCACCCGCGAGATGGCGGCGGATTTCGGCCCGCTCGGCATCCGCGTCAACGCCATCGCGCCGGGCGAGATCGACACGCCCATCCTCTCGCCGCAGGCCAACGACCTGCTGCCCGCCATCCCGATGGCCCGTCTCGGCAAGCCCTCGGAGGTGGCGTCCGCGATCTACTTCCTCTGCTCGGACACGGCTGCCTACATCACCGGCGGCGAGCTCCACGTCAACGGCGGCGAGCACGTGTAGAAGCCCGAAAGAACTGCGGCGCCCCGAAAGGCGCCGCAGTAACCATGACAGCTTTATCTAGGCGGTCTGGAACTCGTTCCAGCGTTTCACGACGAGGATGTTCTCGTCCATGATCGAGTTCCACACGGCGACCCGGCCCATGCGGTTGGCGAACGAGCCGCCGTCGCGGACGTGGCCGGGCTGCTCCATGACGTTGCCGAAGGGATCCTTGACCTCGCCCTCCGCGGGCTGGCCTTCGTACCAGTAATTCCACTCCCAGGGCTCCATGAAGCCGCGCGAGTTCTCGGGCGTGCACATGTAGTAGCCCTGCTTGGAGAAGTAGGCGCCAGCCGGGCCCGAGTGGTACCAGTTGAAGTAGTCGTAGAGGGCGCCGAGCTTCTTGCCTTCGACGTGGCGCGGGATCATCGCGCCGAGCGCCCAGGCCCGGTAGCCTTCCTTGAGGTCGAGGTAGATGCAGGGCACGCCGCGTGCGCGCACCGCCGCCACCGCCGGCGACCACATGGACTGCAGCACCACCTCGCCCGAGGTCATCAGATTGACCGAATCGTTGAAGGTGCTCCAGAAGGCGCGGAAGTGCCCGTCCTTCTTGAGCTGGATCAGCCGGTCGAAGGTGTAGTTGATCTCGTCGACCGTCATGTTGCCCTTGTCGCCGTACTCGATCTCCCCGTTGGCCTGGAGCGCCATGGCGATGTCCATGATGCCGATGCCGGGGAAGTTCTGCAGCGCCGTCCTGCCGTTGAACTCGGGGTTGACGAACTCGGCCCAGGTCTCGATCGGGCGGCCGATCTTCTCCGGCTGCGCGCCGAGGGTGTCGGCGTTGAATGTGCCGGGCACGATGGTCATCCACTGGCTGGACTCGGGCTCGACGAAGTCCCTGCCGTCGATGGCCGAGGTCCAGCAGTAGCGCGACGGGTTCATCCCGTCCCCGTACCAGGCGTCGGCATGGATCGTGCCGCTCTTCTTGTAGATGCCGAGCAGCTGGTCGAAATGCTCGAGCTTGGTGATGTCGATCGCCTGCATGTTGCCGGACGGGAAGATCTGCGGGAACTGCTCCAGATCCGGCTCGAAGAGGTCGGCCGATCTCGGCTGCGTGAGGGCACGCTGGCCGATGGTGTTGAGGTCGACCGCCGCCATGTTGAACTGGAAGCCCAGCGCCTCTTCGGCCATCGCCTCGTAGGTGCTGGAGATCGTCACCGCCGTGCCGATCATGCTGATCTCGATGTCCTTGATGTCCTGCGACCAGACGGTCGGGAAACCGCCGAGGCTCGCGCCGGCCGCAACGCCCGCGACCGCTGCCGAGCCCTTGAGCACGGACCGCCTGGAAATTCCTGTGTTCTTGAGATCTGCCATGAGCCTGCTCCTCCCCGTTATGGCGTTCGTGCCGCATCGCTCGCGATGCGATGGGGGAGGAGCCGACGAGCAGGGCGCCCGTCGGCGCCGCCCGTCGCGTCGGAGCAGCACCTCTCCACGCCTTATGGCTCGCGGGGAAGTATGCGGCGCCGCGGCGGGCGACGCAAGCGCGGCGCAGGACCGACCGGCGGCTGTCGGCCGCCGAGGCGAGACGAAAGCCGCGCCCGATCGTTACGCAGGGTCTGGTCGCTTAGCCGGCGCGCGATTCGAGCGTGGGTATCCCGGAGACATCGACCGTGCGTTCCGCGATTGCAAGGTCGCGCGCACGCTGCAGGTTGAGCCAGAAGGCCGCGCCGTTGCCGAACAGCTTGCCGAAGCGGACCGCCATCTCGGCCGTGACAGGCTGCTTCTCGTTGACGATGTCGTAGAGCGTCTGCCTGGATACTCCGAGAGCCCCAGCAACGGCCGTCTTGGTCATGCCAAGCGCCGGCAGCACATCCTCCCGCAGGATCTCCCCCGGATGCACCGGATTCAGGGACGGGTGTCGCTTGATCATCGGAGGCAGTCCTTGATTTCTCGAGCGGTCGGGGCAGGCGCGGCACGCCCGGCAACACTATAACCCACGCCCCCAAGCTTGGCCGAAATTCCGTCCGTGCACCAAGATTCCAACCGGACCGGTCGCCGGGCTCGCGCCAATGACTTCACCGGACAGCGCCGTACCGATCGAGCGGCCTCCCCTCCTCGACTGCATTCAGGAGAATCTCGGGCGGCGACTGACACCGATCGACGCACCGGCCGAATGAAACCACCGGTGCGATGATCGAGACGACGCGGTTTTCCCGCGCGTTTGACGAACGGCGTCTCAACCGGTAAGCGGCGGCACGAAGCGCAGGAGACTGGCATGAGAATTGGCGTCGATGTCGGCGGCACGAACACCGACGCGGTGGTGATGGACGGGACCACGGTGCTCGCCTCGATCAAGGCGCCCACCACCGCCGACGTGGGTGCGGGCGTGGTGGCCGCAATCGAAGGCGTGCTCGCCCGATCGAAGGTCGCGCCGGAGGCGATCACCGGCGTGATGATCGGCACCACCCAGTTCACCAACGCCATCGTCGAGCGCCGGCGCCTGGTGCCGGTGGCCATCGTGCGCCTCGCGCTGCCGGCGACCGAGAGCCTCAACCCCCTGATCGACTGGCCGCGCGACCTGGTGGATACCATCGGCCGCAACGTCTACATGGCCAAGGGCGGCTACGAAGTCGACGGGCGCGAAATTTCGCCGCTGGACGAGGCCGAGATCGCCCGCATCGCTCGCGATATCGCCGCCAAGGGCCTCCAGTCCATCGCGGTCTCCTCGGTCTTCGCGCCGCTCAACAGCGCGCAGGAGGACCGCGCCGCCGAGATCATTCGCGCCGAGCATCCCGACGCCCAGATCACGCTCTCCAACGAGATCGGCCGGGTCGGGCTGATCGAGCGCGAGAACGCTGCCGTGATGAACGCAGCCCTGGTCGAGCTCTCCGCCAAGGTGGTGGGCTCCTTCCGCGAGGCGCTGAAGGAGCTCAAGATCGACGCGCCGTTCTTCATCAGCCAAAACGACGGCACGTTGATGAGCGCGGCCTACGTCGAGCGCTACCCGGTGCTGACCTTCGCCTCGGGCCCCACCAACAGCATGCGGGGCGCGGCCTTCCTCTCCGATCAGGAGAACGCCGTGGTGGTCGATATTGGCGGCACCACGACCGATGTCGGCGTGCTGGCGCGGGGCTTCCCGCGGGAATCTGCGGTCGCCGTCGACGTGGGCGGCGTGCGGACCAACTTCCGCATGCCCGACGTGCTGGCGATCGGGCTCGGCGGCGGCAGCCTGGTGCGGGGCGAAGACGCGGTCACCGTCGGCCCCGACTCGGTCGGCTTCGAGCTGACGGAGAAGGCGCTGGTCTTCGGCGGCGACACGCTGACCGCCACCGATATCGCCGTCGCCGCGGGCCTCGCCGATATTGGGAACCGCAACGCCGTCGCCGGGCTCGACGATGCCGCCGTGCGGCGCGCGCTGGACACCATCCACACGATGGTGGAAGACGCCATCGACCGCATGAAGACCAGCGCGGACCCGGTGCCCGCCATCCTGGTGGGCGGCGGCAGCATCCTGATCGAGCGCGATCTGGCCGGCGTCTCGACGCTGAGCGTGCCCGAGCACTCGGCGGTCGCAAACGCCATCGGCGCCGCCATCGCCCAGGTCGGCGGCGAGGTGGACCGCGTCTTCTCCTACGAGCAGGAGGGGCGCGAGAACGCCATTGCCCAGGCCAAGGACGAGGCGCAGGCGAAGGCGGTCGATGCCGGCGCCGACGCCGCAAGCATCGAGATCATCGAGGTCGAGGAGATCCCCCTCGCCTACCTGCCGGGCGCCGCCTGCCGGGTTCGGGTCAAGGCGGTGGGCGATCTCGCCGAGGGCTGAGTAGCGAGCGGGAGCGAAAGCAAGACAATGCCGACGATGAAGATGCACCTCGACCTGCTGCCCGACTTCCTGCGCGGCACGGCCTTTCTCGGCACCGGCGGCGGCGGCGATCCCTATGTCGGCGGGCTGATCCTGCGCCAAAAACTGGAGGAAGGCGCCGACATCACGATCATGGACCCGATGGAGCTCGACGACGACGACTTCGTCGTCTCCGTCGCCAACATGGGCGCGCCCACCGTGATGGTGGAAAAAATCCCGAGCGCGCATGCCATGGTGGAGTGCCTGCGCTCGATCGAGCGCGAGAAGGGCCGCAAGGCCGACGCTTTGATCTCCGCCGAGGCCGGCGGCATCAACGGCACGCTGCCCATGGTGATCGGCGCCATGACCGGGCTGCCGGTGGTGGACGGCGACGGCATGGGGCGCGCCTTCCCCGAGCTGCAGATGTGCACCTTCGGCGTCTACGGCGTGCCTGCGTCCCCCATCGTGCTCCGGGACGAGCACGGCAACGAGGTCATCGTGCGCGCCCGCAGCAATCTCGAATCCGAGTGGTTCGCACGGGTGGTATGCACCCGCATGGGCACCAAGTCGGAGATCGCTCTCTACGCCATGTCGGGCAAGGAGGCGAAGGAGACCGGCGTGCTCTATACCACGACGCTCGCCATGGAGATCGGCCGCTCGATCCGCGAGGCGCGCGAGACCCAGAGCGACCCCTTCGCCGGGCTCGCGCGCTACTTCGAGACCTCGCGCGACAAGCGCTTCTGCAAGGTGCTCTTCGAAGGCAAGGTGGTGGACCTCCTGCGCGAGACCACCCGCGGCTGGGCAATCGGGCGGGTGATCTTCGAGGGCATCGGCACGAACACGGGGCAACAGTTGGAGGTTCGCTTCCAGAACGAGTTTCTGGTCGCTCAGCAGGGCGAGCGCACGCTCGGCATGGTGCCGGACCTGATCTGCATCCTCGATCAGGAGAACGCCGAGCCGATCACCACCGAGGGGCTCAAGTACGGCCAGCGGGTGCGCGTGGTGGGCGTCAGCGTGCCGCCGGTGATGCGCACGCCCGAGGCGCTCGCGGTGTTCGGCCCAAAGTATTTCGGGATCGCGGACGTCTACACGCCGATCGAAGAGCTGGTCTAACCCGCCTGCCTCTTCCGCCTGCCTCTCCTGAAGGCGGAGGGGAGACCGATTCGGGACTCCGCGGCCAGAATCGTCCCCATGCCCGTCGCCGATAGCCGTGCTTGGTTTTCGCAGGCACCGGATTCCAGTAGTGTGCCGAGCAGCCGACACGAGCCGGCCGCGGACCGCATCTGACGCCTGCCTTCGGCGCCGGTCAGGGACTCGCGCTTCGCAAACCGAACAGAGGGAGGTCGCATCCCATGTACAAATTCGCTCTCGCATTTGTCGCCGCCGCCACCATGGCTTTGGCGGGGACTGCCAGCGCCCAGGAGGACATGCCGTTCGCGCTCGACTGGAAGTTCGAAGGTCCCTCCTCGCCTTACTTTGCGGCCATCGACAACGGCCACTTCGAAGCCGCCGGTCTCAACGTCGAGATCTCCGCCGGCCAGGGCTCTCTGGATGCCATCCCCAAGGTGGCCACCGGCGCCTTCCCGGTCGGCTTCGCGGACATCAATTCCCTGGTCAAGTTCCTGGACCAGAATCCCGGCGCACCGGTCATCGCCGTCATGATGATCTATGACAAGCCGCCCTTCGCCGTCGTCGGCCGGAAGAGCCTCGGCGTCAGCGTGCCGAAGGATCTCGAGGGCCGCGTGCTCGGAGCGCCGCCGCCGGACGGTGCCTGGGCCCAGTTCCCGGCCTTTGCCACGGCCAACGACCTCGATGTCGACAAGATCACCGTCGAGCCCGTCGGCTTCCCCACCCGTGAGCCGATGCTCGCAGAGGGCAATGTGGATGCCGTGACGGGCTATTCCTTCTCGTCCTTCCTGAACCTGGTTCGGCTCGGCGTCCCGGAGGAGGACATTTCGACCATCCTGATGGCGGACTACGGTCTCGCGCTCTACGGCAACGCGATCATCGTCAATACCGACTATGCGGCCGCCAACGGCGACAAGATCACAGGCTTCATCACTGCGGTGGCGAAGGGGTGGAACGATGCCATCGCCGATCCGGCGAAGGCCGTCGAGTCGCTGGTGAAGCGGAACCCGGCCGCCGATGCGGCGCTCGAAACCCGCCGGCTTCAGCTTTCCATCGATGCCAATGTGCTCACGGACTACACGAGCGCCAACGGAATCGGCGGCGTCGATGCTGCGCGCATGGCGAAGGCGCTGATGCAGCTCGCGGAGACCTACGAGTTCCAGAACGAGCCCGACGCGGCGCTCTATTTTACGGATGCCTATCTGCCTGCGGCCGAGATGAGGATGCTCCAGTAGCCTGACCGCGGCAGAGTTTTCTGTTTGCGCCGGCCGGGGACGCGGACTCCATGGGAACAACGTCTCCGGCCGGCGCCCCTGCGCAGGGACCAGGGGCAGGTCGGCCAGTCAGCGGGCAGCCTGGCGTGGATGCCCTGATCGACATCAGGGACGTCAAGCTCACCTACGAGACGAAGGACGGCAGGCTGCCCGTCCTCGATGGCGTCGACATGCAGGTTCCCGAGGGCGGCTTCGTGGCCGTGGTCGGGCCCTCCGGTTGCGGCAAGTCGACCCTCACGCGCCTGATCGCCGGCCTGCTGGAGCCGAACGCGGGCGAAGTCTGGCTGCACGGGGAGCAGGTGACGGGCCCGAAATCCACGGTCGGCATGGCGTTCCAGAACCCGGTCCTGCTCGAATGGCGTTCCGTGCTGCGGAACGTGACGCTGCCGCTCGAGCTTGTGGCGCCGCGCATGCCGAAGCGGGAGAAAGAGGAGCGCGCGCTGCAGCTTCTGACCCTCGTCGGCCTCGAGGGCTTCGAGAACAAGCGGCCGAGCGAGCTTTCCGGCGGCATGCGCCAGCGCGCCTCGCTCTGCCGCTCGATCGTGCACAAGCCGGAAGTGCTCATCCTCGACGAGCCGTTCGGGGCGCTGGATGCGTTCACGCGCGAAGACCTCTGGCAGACGATGCAGAAGGTGAAGGCGGAGGAGCCGTTCACCGGCGTCATGATCACGCACGATCTGCGGGAATCGATCTTTCTCGCGGATGAGGTGATCGTGCTTTCCGGCCGCCCGGCGTTCACGCAATTCACGATGAAGGTCCCGTGGCAGGGCGAACGGGAACTCGACCTCCTCTACGGCGCGGAGGCGGCAGAGATGCTGGGGGAACTTCGGGACCAGATACAGATCGCGCAGGGCAGGTCCTCGCAGGAGGCGGACGCATGAACTGGCGCTTGTTTGCGCCGGTTATCGCGATCGTCGTGTTTGCCCTCCTCTGGGAGGCGGTGGTGTGGGTGAACGACTGGCCGAACTACAAGATGGCCTCGCCCTCGGACCTTGGACCTGCCTTCTGGAAGTTCCGCTGGCTCTTCCTCGAATACGGATGGGACACGCTATGGCGAACCGTGGCGGGGCTCGTCCTGTCCGTCTTCGTCGGCTTGGTTCTCGGCATGATCATGGGGCTGAACCGGACCATGCGGGACGCGCTCTACCCGCTGCTGGTCGGCTTCAACGCCATACCCAAGGCGACCGTCGTGCCCATCATCGCGCTGCTGTTCGTGGGCGCGCACGACATGAACACGATCCTGATCGCGTTCCTGATTTCCTTCTTCCCGATCGCCGTTTCGGTCTCGATCGGCCTCTCCACGCTCGAACCGGAGTACCGTGACATCCTCGCCGCGCTCGGCGCCTCCCGGTTCACCATCTTCTGGAAGATCGCGCTGCCGAAGACGCTGCCGGAGTTTTTTGGGGCCCTCAAGGTCGCGGTCACGCTTGCCTTCATCGGCACGAACCTGATGGAGATCGTGGAGCCGCACGGACGCGGGCTTGGGCATTTGTTCGACAGCGGCAAGATCAGCGCGGACTACCCCCTGATGTTTGCCGTGCTCATTGCGCTCGCAGTCCTCGGCATTCTGCTCTACTACGTCGTCGTGGTGCTGGAGCGCATCTTCGCCGGCTGGGCCGAGCGCTCTCCGACGTAACACGCTTCGAATTTCGCCGTTCTCCGGCGGGCTCAGTCGACCAGCAGCTCGCTGCTCGCCACGGTCCAGCCGATCATGGCCTCGGCACCGTCGGCGAGGTCGGGCTGATCGGGCCGGTTGGGCACCTCGGCCACGACTTCCTGGCCTTCGAGCTGCAATCGGTAGCGGATGATCGCACCCTGATAACTGCGATCGACCACCGTCGCGGTGACCTTGGGGCCATCGACGGCCTGGGCCGCAGCTCCGATAAGCACGCGCTCCGGCCGAACCACGAAGCCCACGGGCTGGCCGGCCTCGATCCCGTCCCGCCGGGGCACCGCAAACTCGACCCGGCCCACGGCGACGCGGCACTCGTGCGCGTTCACCGCCGCGACCCGGGCTTCCAGAATGTTGGACTCACCGATGAAATCGGTGACGAAGCGGTCGGCCGGGTGCTCGTAAATCGTATCGGGCGCGCCGATCTGGACAACCTTTGCCCGGTTCATCACCGCGATCCGGTCCGACATGGTGAGCGCCTCGCCCTGGTCGTGAGTGACGTAGACGGTGGTGATACCGAGGGAGTGCTGCAACCCCTTGATCCAGTACTTCATTTCCTCTCGGAGCTTCTTGTCGAGCGCGCTCAGGGGCTCGTCGAGAAGCAGGATCTTGGGTTCGGTAATCAGCACGCGGGCGAGCGCCACGCGCTGCTGCTCACCGCCGGAGAGCTCTCTCTGGTAACGCCGCTCGTAGCCGTCGAGGTTGACCTGTTCCAGCGCCTTGCCGACGCGGCCCCGGATCTCCCGCTTCGGCACCTTCCGCATCTTCAGGCCGAAGGCGATGTTGTCGAACACGGTCATGTGCGGAAAGATCGCGTAGTTCTGAAACACGATCCCGATGCCCCGCTTCTCGGGCGGAAGCAGGGTCATGTCCTCGCCGCCGATGAAGACTTGCCCCTCGTTCGGGCGGACGAAGCCCGCGATCATGCGGAGCGTCGTCGTCTTGCCGCATCCGGACGGCCCGAGGAGGGAGAAGAACTCCCCCTCCTCGACCCGGAGCGAGACGTCGTCGACCGCGAGGGTCTCGCCGTAGCGCTTGGTCAGGCTCGAAAGCTCGACGTCCGACACGCGCCGCTCCGTTCAGCCGATCCGCAAGAGGCGCTAGCCGCCGAAGATCTCGTTGGTGGTCTCGACGATGTCGTCCTCGTTGTCGAGATACCAGTTCCAATCGGGGATCCAGAGACCTTCCATGGCGCCGGCCGTGTTGGCGACACCCTTGCTCGCGAGGTTGTCCGACACTGTCGCCTTGCCGTTGGTCGGGCGCAGATAGAAGATCGAGCCGGCCTTCGCCTGGTAGCCCGGATCGAGCGCCTCGTTCATCAGCGCATAGCCGAGCTTCTTCTGCATCGGCTCGGCATAGCGGCTGATGGTCTTGGTCTGGGTCAGGATCGGCTTGGCATCCCAGATCACGGGAGCGACGGAGATGCCCTTGTCCATCTGCAGGTAGACCTCGCCCTCCCACTGGACACCGAGGTGCACCTCGCCGCGCTCCACCAGGGTCTGCATGTTGCCGGTGAAGTCGCTGATCTTCATCGGCATGGCACGCTCCATGGCGTCGAAGCCGGCATCCAGGTCTTCCGGCCCCTCGCCCCAGGCGGCGCTGGCGGTGATGAAGAAGACCATCTGCAGGGTATTGGACGTGATGTAGGTGGCGCGGTTGCCGGCGAAACGATCCTCCCAGAAGGCCTTGAAGTCGGCTGGCGCGGGATCGACCAGATCGGTCCGGTACACGTAGGCGTACTGGCCGAAGGCCCAGGTCACGCCGATGCCGTTGCCGAAGGCGAAGTCCCAGCAGTCGTTCGCGTTGGGCACGTTCGCCTTGATGTCGTCGATCGGCAGGAAGTAGTCGCCCGCCCGCGCGGTCTTCATCATCTCGGGCAGGTTCCAGTTGCACATGTCGAAAGCCGGGTCCTCAGGCCCGCCGGCGACGTACTTCGGGAACCAGGGCCACGAGGAATCGTAGGCGATGGTGCAGTTGTAGGTCTTTTCGAACTCGTTCAGCTGGGCGTCGCGGACGAACTCCTCCCAGAAGCCGCCCCACTCGCCAAGGGTGAAGGTGGCGCCGCCCGCATCGAAGGGCTGGCCGTCCCAGTGCACGTCCTGCGACCAGGAATGGTTGATGTTGAAGAGCCCGAACTTGGTCGAGGCTGCCACGCCGCCGCCGGCAGCCAACCCCTTGAGGACGGTGCGGCGCGACGGCTTGATAGTGCGCTTGGCGGTCATCGTTCATTCTCCTTTCGTCGATGGCATCGTCGGTTACGAGAACTTGATTCCGGCGAAGCGCCGGATGTTGATGAGTCGCGAGGTGAGCAGCATCGAGATCACGACCAGCGCGATCGCGAAGATGCCCGCCGCCGCCGCGGTCGGCTCGAAGGTGTATCGCAGCGAAATATAGAGGGCGATCGGCAGCGGCGTATAGTTCGGCGTGCTGAGAAACAGCGACACGTCGAATTGGCCGAACGAAACGATGAAAGCGAAGATCGCGCCGGCGGCGACACCCGGCCCGATGATTGGAAGCGTCACCTTGCGGAACGCCGTGAAGGGGCCGGCGCCGAGACTGCGGGCGGCCTCTTCCAAGGCGATGTCGAAGTTGAAGAGCGCAGCGGAGACCGTGCCGATCACGTAGGGCGCCGTCACCAGCACGTGGCCGATGATGAGCCCCGGCAGCGTGCGCGAGAGCCCGATGCCGCTCGAGACGTAGAAGACGTAGAGCGCGAGCCCCAGCACGATCCCCGGCAGGATCAGAGGCGAGAGGAAGTAGGCCCGGAGCAGATTGCGGCCGGGGAAGGTCATGCGCGTGAGGAAGATCGCCGCCATGGTGCCGAGCGTGGTCGAGATCACCATGACCACCACCGCGAGCCACAGGCTGAAGACGTAGGCGTCCAGGAACTCGCTCGCCTCGAAGAAGGCGAAGATCCAGCGGAGCGAGAGCCCTTCCGGCGGCCAGGTCAGGTGATCGCCGGAGTTGAGCCCGGCCAGCACCACGATGACGACAGGGAGCAGCAGCACCACGAAGGCGATCCAGGCGCCGATCTGGAGCGGCAGCGCGACCGCCGGCTCCTCGCGTGGCCCGTTGCGCCGGCCGAACGGCCTCCAGCCACCGCTGCGCGGCTCGGGCGCCGTGTCCGTCACCATCTCCGCCATCTCAGGCCCGCCCGCCAGCGGTGCGCGCCGCGAAGCGCTGATAGACGTAGACCGCGATCATGCTGGTCACGAAGAGCACCACCGCGATGGTCGCGCCGAACTGCCACTTACCCATCTCGGCGATCTGCTGATAGATGTGCAGCGGCATCACGATCACCTTCCAGCCGCCCATCAGCGCCGGCACCACGTAGGACGAGATGGAGATCGCGAAGACCAGCAGCGTGCCGGCGAGGATGCCCGGCATGCTGAGCGGGAAGGTGATGCGCCAGAAGGTGGTCCAGCGGTTGGCGCCGAGGCTGCGCGCGGCCTCCTCCAGCGACGGGTGGATGCTTCGGATGATGCCGATCAGCGAGAGCACCATGAACGGCAGGGTGAACTGCACGAGCCCCACCACCGCGCCGAAGAAGTTGTACATCAGCGGCAGCGGCTCGCGGATGGCGCCGATGTCGCGCAGCACGCCGTTGATGATCCCGTTGTCGCCCATCAGCACCATCAGGCCGAACAGCCGGATCACCATGTCGAGCTGCATCGCGCTCAGCACGAGGATCATGTAGAAGGTGTTGCGTCCGGGGTGCCTGGTCTTGGCGACGAAGTAGGCCAGCGGATAGCCCAGCGCGAGCGCGCAGACCGAGACGATCGCCGCAAGCCCGATCGATCGTATCGCCGCCTCGTAGTAGAGCGAGCGGTTGAAGAAGCGGATGTAGTTCTTGAGCGTGAAGTCCCACTGGATGTCGACCACGCCCGCGATCGACTTGTCGAAGGAAATCAGGAACAGCGAGACGGTCGGGATGACGAAGAAGATCAGGAAGAAGGTGAAGGCCGGCAGCACCAGCCAGTAGAACTTGGAGTCGGCGAATATCCGCCTGAGGTCGGGCAGCTGGGACGCGCGCCTCGCTTGGGCCTCGGCGAGTGCCATCGTTCCGTCCGCTCCCTAAGTGCTCAAGACGCCGATCTTAGCCCAATGCCTCGCGCGGACGAGCCCGGCGACGTCACATCCTGCGCGGGTCGTGACGGGCGTCAGGTCCCGCCGATCGTCCATGACCATAGCATCCCCGTTCGTTCCGCCGACATCAACGCCGATCGGCAATGCGCGATCCGGCGCGGGAGACGCCATGCTCGACTCTAGGCAGCGTGCCGGCCGCGAGTCAGTCGGCGCAACGGATAGGTTGTCGACTCGTTCGGATAGGTCATCGTGCCTGGGCTGAACCAACTGAAGGGATTGGCGCGCCCGGCAGGACTCGAACCTGCGACCCCAAGCTTAGAAGGCTCGTGCTCTATCCGGCTGAGCTACGGGCGCCGAGCCCGTTCCTATCACGATCGGTCCCAAATGTGATCGACCATCGGCGGGCACGCCCGGCGCGCTCTCACGCTCCCTCACGCCGCGGCCGCGCGCTCCGCGAGCCAGCGCTCGATGCGGGCGATGGATTCCTCGATCTCCTCGGTGCTCGCGGCGTAGGAGAGGCGGAGGTAGCCCTCGCCATAGGCGCCGAAGCTGGTGCCGGCGATGGTGGCAACGCCGGCCTCTTCCAGCAGCCCGTCCTGCAGCGTGCGCGCATCGAGCCCGGTGCCGGTGATGTTGGGCATGGCGTAGAAGGCGCCGGCGGAATCGACGCAGGTGATGCCGTCTACCCGGTTGAGCGCCGCGACGATGAGCTTGCGCCGCTCGTCGAAGGTTTGGCGCATGACCTCGACCGAATCCTGCGGGCCGGTGAGCGCCGCGAGCGCAGCGTGCTGGGTCGGCGCGTTAACGCAGGAGTTGCAGTTGATCGCGAGCCGCGTCGCCTGCGCCGCGAGCGAAGCGGGCCAGACCCCGTAGCCGATGCGCCAGCCGGTCATCGCATAGGTCTTGCTCCAGCCGTCGAGCACGATCACGCGGTCGCGCAGCGCCGGATAGTCCAGCATCGTGACGTGCTCGCGGCCCTCGTAGAGCAGCCGGCTGTAGATCTCGTCGCTCATAATCGCGACGTGCGGATGGGCCTCGAGCCCCTCGGCCAGCCGGTCGAAGGTCTCCCTGGGCACGACGCCGCCGGTCGGGTTGGCCGGGCTGTTGAGCATGACCAGCCGGGTGCGCGGGGTGATCTTGGCCAGCACCTCGTCCGCATCGAAGGAGAAGCCGGTCTCCTCGTAGAGCGGGATCGGCACCGGTGTCGCGCCGGAGAACTTGATCGCGGACTCGTAGATGGGGAAGCCCGGATTCGGATAGAGGATCTCGGCGCCCTCCTCGCCGAACATCAATGCGGCGAAGAACATCGTGACCTTGCCGCCCGGCACCACCACGATGCTGTCCGGATCGACCTCGCAGCGACGGTAGGTGGCAATGTCCGCCGCCACCGCCTCGCGCAGCGCCGGGATGCCGTTGGCGGGCGTATAGCCGTGGTGGCCGTCCGCCAGCGCCTTGCGACCGGCCTCGACGATATGGTCGGGCGTGCGGAAATCGGGCTGCCCGATCCCGAGATTGATGATGCTGCGCCCGGCCGCCTGCAAGGCGCCCGCGCGGGCCAGTACGTCGAAGGCGGTCTCGGTCCCGAGCCGCCCCATGCGCTCGGCGGTCTGCACGTGCGCCTCCCTGTCCAATCCAAAGGCCGCGCATGATGCCATCAAAGGAGGCGGCGCGGAACCGGACCTGCGCTATCATGCGCCGCCGACAGGGAGAGAACTCGGGGCTTTAGACCGTGCCGGCCCGGCACGCGTAGGGGAGCGCGATGAAGAAGATCGAAGCCGTCATCAAGCCGTTCAAGCTCGACGAGGTGAAGGACGCCCTGCACGAGGTCGGGCTGCAGGGGATCACCGTGACCGAGGCCAAGGGCTTCGGCCGGCAGCGGGGCCACACCGAGCTCTACCGGGGCGCCGAGTACGTGGTCGATTTTCTGCCCAAGGTGAAGATCGAGATCGTGCTGGAGGACAGCATGGTCGAGCGCGCGGTGGAGGCCATCTGCGAGGCGGCCGCGACCGGGCGCGTGGGCGACGGCAAGATCTTTATCGTGCCGGTGGAGGACGCGATCCGAATCCGCACTGGCGAACGCGGCCGCGAAGCCATATAAGCGCGCCAGCGCGCCGTCGGCCCGTGCAGGGGGCGCGATGAGGACGGACCGAGCGGCCTAGGGAGCAGTGAAATGAGTGATGCGGACAGCGTCTTGGAGATGATCGAGAAGAACGAAGTCCAGTTCGTGGACTTCCGGTTCACTGACCCCCGCGGCAAGTGGCAGCACATGACCCAGGCGGTCCGCACGGTCGACGAGGACGTGCTCACCGACGGGATCATGTTCGACGGCTCCTCGATCGCGGGCTGGAAGGAAATTCACCAGTCGGACATGGTGCTCATGCCTGACCCGGCGAGCGCCGTGATGGACCCGTTCTCGGCGCTGCCGCAGATGATCCTGACCTGCGACGTGATCGAGCCCTCCACCGGGCAAGCCTACGACCGCTGCCCGCGCAGCGTGGCCAAGAAGGCGGAGATTTACCTCGCCTATTCCGGCCTCGGCGACACGGCCTACTTTGGGCCGGAGGCCGAGTTCTTCGTGTTCGACGACGTGCGCTTCAAGGTCTCGATGAACGAGACCTACTACATGCTCGACCAGGAGGAAGGCCCCTACAACACGGGCCGCGCCTACGAAGAGGGCAACTATGGCCACCGCCCGCCGACCAAGGGCGGCTATGTGCCGGTGCCGCCGGTCGATTCGATGAACGACATGCGGGCCGAGATGGTCACTCACCTGGCCGGCATGGGCGTCAAGGTGGAGAAACACCACCACGAGGTGGCGCCCAGCCAGAACGAGCTCGGGGTCGAGTTCGGCACCCTGCTCCAGGCGGCCGACCAGCTCCAGATCCAGAAATACGTGGTCCAGATGACCGCCCACAGCTACGGCAAGAGCGCGACCTTCATGCCGAAGCCCATCGTCGGCGACAACGGCTCCGGCATGCACGTGCATCAGTCGATCTGGAAGGACGGCAGGCCGCTGTTCGCGGGTTCCGGCTACGCCGACCTCTCGGACATGGCGCTCTATTACATCGGCGGCGTGATCCGGCACGCCAGGGCGATCAACGCCTTCACCAACCCGTCGACGAACAGCTACAAGCGGCTGGTGCCGGGCTACGAGGCGCCGGTGCTGCTCGCCTATTCGGCGCGCAACCGCTCGGCGTCGTGCCGCATCCCTTACGCGGCGAGCCCCAAGGGCAAGCGGGTGGAGGTGCGCTTCCCCGACCCTTCGGCTAATCCGTATATGTCGTTCGCCGCGATGTTGATGGCGGGAATCGACGGCATCGAGAACAAGATCCATCCGGGCGACGCGATGGACAAGAACCTCTACGACCTGCCGCCGGAGGAGCTCAAGGACGTGCCGACGGTGTGCGGCAACCTGGGCCAGGCGCTCGACTCGCTCGATGCCGACCGCGACTTCCTGAAGAAGGGCGACGTCTTCACCGACGACCTGATCGACGGCTACCTCGAGCTCAAGCGGGAGGAGCAGACCGCTTTCCTCATGAGCCCGCATCCCATCGAGTTCGAGATGTACTATTCGGTCTGAGCGGGCGGCGCGGACGACGCCTGGCGCCGGCCGCGCCGCGCCCTTCTAGACCTACGAGACTGCTGGGCGGCCGTGCCGGTCCCGGTCATCGTCGGCCTCGTGCTCGGGGCGTTGATCTTCTATCCGGCTCTCCGCATCTGCCGGCGCGCGGGCCTGCGCTGGCCTTTGGCTCTCGTCGTGTTCGTTCCCCTCGCGGGGCCGCTGCTCCTGCTCGCGCTGCTCGCCTTCATGATCTGGCCCGCAGACCCCATGCAGCGGCGGTGAACCGTGGTCGGCGTCCTCCAATACCTGGCCGTCACGGTCATCATGCTCTGGATGTTCTGGCGCATCTTCAACAAGGCCGGGCGCAATCCCTGGTGGGCGTATCTCATGCTGCTCCCGATTCTCGGCCTCTTCATACCGCCGGTCTCGGTCGGGTTGGGCCTCCTGATCGGCTTGCCCGTGATCATGCTCTGGGTCTTCGCCTTCGTGCCCTGGCCCACCATCGACACGAAGCACGAGCTTGCCGACGGGCCGGGCTACGATCCGCCCACGCCCGAGCGCTTCAGGGGCCGGTTCAGGCGAACCACGCGACCAAGCGAGCAGGCCGGCCCGAGAAGCCGCGGCATCACCCGCCGGCCGAAGAGGAGAAACGACGATGCATGAGCCGCCGAAGAAGGTGGTGCTCGCCTATTCCGGCGGGCTCGACACCTCGGTCATCCTGCGCTGGCTGCAGGAAACGTATGGCTGCGAGGTGGTCACCTTTACCGCCGACATCGGCCAGGGCGAGGAGCTGGAGCCCGCGCGTGCCAAGGCGGAGACGATGGGCGTGCGCGACATCCGCATCGAGGATCTGCGCGAGACCTTCGTGCGCGACTATGTGTTCCCCATGTTCCGGGCCAACGCGATCTACGAGGGCGTCTACTTGCTCGGAACCTCGATCGCGCGCCCGCTCATCGCCAGGCGCCAGATCGAGATCGCCCGCGAGACCGGGGCCGACGCGGTGGCCCACGGCGCCACCGGCAAGGGCAACGACCAGGTGCGCTTCGAGCTCGGCTACTACGCGCACGACCCCGGCATCCGGGTGATCGCGCCCTGGCGCGAGTGGACCATCGATTCGCGCGAGGCGCTGGTCGAGTACGCGGAGACGCACCAGATCCCGATCCCGCGGGACAAGCGCGGCGAGCCTCCCTACTCCACCGACGCCAACCTCCTGCACATCTCCTACGAGGGGAAGGCGCTGGAGGACCCGTGGGTCGCGCCGGACGAGAGCATGTTCACCCGCTCGGTCTCACCCCAGGCGGCACCGGATAGCCCGACCACGGTCGAGATCGAGTTCGAGGCCGGCGACCCGGTGGCGGTCGACGGAGAGGCGCTGAGCCCAGCGGCGTTTCTGGAAAGACTCAACGAGCTGGGCGGCGCCAACGGGATCGGCCGGGTCGACCTGGTGGAGAACCGCTTCGTCGGCATGAAGTCGCGCGGCGTCTACGAGACCCCCGGCGGCACCATCCTGATCGCCGCCCACCGCGCCATGGAGAGCCTGACGCTCGACCGCGACGCCGCGCACCTGAAGGACGAGCTGATGCCGCGCTACGCCGAGCTCGTCTACAACGGCTTCTGGTTCGCGCCCGAGCGGCGCATGCTGCAGGCCGCGATCGACGAGAGCCAGCGGGGCGTCACCGGCACCGTGCGGCTCGCGCTCTACAAGGGCTCGGTCTCGGTCGAGGGCCGCAAGGCGCCCGTGAGCCTCTACAGCGCGGAGCACGCGACATTCGAGGCCGATTCGGTCTACGACCAGCGCGACGCCGAGGGCTTCATCAAGCTCAACGCCCTGCGGCTGAGGCTGGGCAAGACGGGGGAGGACACGTAGGCGTGAACCACCTACCGCACCCGGCGTTGGCGCCGCCTCACGCCGGCTCTTCGATCCCGTGGCGGCGGCAGGCGGCGGTGAGCGTGTTCTTCAAGAGGCACGCGATGGTCATGGGGCCGACGCCGCCCGGCACGGGCGTGATCCAGCCCGCGTTCTCCACCGCCTCCTCGAAGCAGACATCGCCCACCAGCCTGGTCTTCTCGCCCGCCGGCACGCGGTTGATGCCGACATCGATGACTGCGGCGCCGGGCTTCACCCAGTCGCCCCGGATCATCTCGGCCCGCCCCACGGCAGCGATGAGAACGTCGGCGCGGCGGCACTCGCCGGGCAGGTCCTGGGTGCGCGAATGGCCGACGGTCACGGTGCAGTGCTCGCGCAGCAGCAGCGACGCCATCGGCTTGCCGACGATGTTGGAGCGGCCGACGATCATCGCCCGCTTGCCCTTCAGCTCGCCCACAAAGTGGCGCAGCATCAAGAGGCAGCCCAGGGGCGTACACGGCACCAGGCTGTCCTGCCCCGTGGTGAGCCGGCCCACGTTCATGGTGTGGAAGCCGTCCACGTCCTTGTCCGGGTCGATGGCGTTGATGATCGCGTCGGAATCCACCTGATCCGGCAGGGGGAGCTGCACCAGGATCCCGTGAACGGAGTCGTCGGCGTTCAACCGCTCGACCGTCTCCAGCACCTCTTGATGGCTCGCGGTGTCGGGCAGCCGGTACTCCTGCGAGTCCATGCCGGCGGCGACGGTCGCCTTGCCCTTGTTGCGGACGTAGACGTGGCTCGCCGGGTCGTCGCCCACGAGCACGACCGATAGCCCCGGCACGAGGCCGTGGCTCTCCTTCACGAGCGCCGCCCTGCGCCCGACCTCGGCCCGAAGATCGGCCGCGAATGCCTTGCCGTCGATGATGACCGCGTCGCTCATGGAAGTTCCTCGCTTGGGGCTGGACGGTATCCGAGCCGGCAGGCGCTCGGGCGCGCCGGCCTCGGACTCGTCACTGGACGATGTTGTCCACGATCAGGTCGCGGACGAAATAGAGAATCAGAATCAGGATGACCGGCGATATGTCGATGCCGCCGAGGTTGGGTATGATGCGCCGGATCGGGCGGAGCGCGGGCTCGGTGAGGCGGTGAAGGAAGCTCAGCAGCGTGAACACGAAGCGGTTGCTCGTGTTGATGACGTTGAACGCCACCAGCCAGCTGAACACCGCCGAGGCGATCAGCAAATAGATGTAGATCGAGAAGACGGCGTGGATGAGTTCGGCCAACGCGTTCATCGCCGGGCACGTCTCGGTGATTGCGGGGCGGGAGGCGAAATCCGGGGGCGGAGTATATCGCAGGGCCCGGCGGGCGCGAGTCCGTTGTGAGAGGCCAGTGCGAGCGGCCCCTCAGAGCGACCAGGCGGCGCGGACACGTTCGCGCAGGCCGGCGAGGCGCTCGCACGGCTCGTTGGCGAAGACGAAACGCAGGTAGCGGCCGGCGTGGTCGTCACTGCCCCAGCCGGTCATCGGCGTCGCGGCGACCTTGCCTTCCTCGAACAGCCGCTGCGACGCGTCGGCCGGGTTCATGCCAAGCGCGACCGTGTCGATCAGGAGAGACCAGCCGCCATCCGGGCGAACCACGGGCAGGTCCGACAGCTCCGCGAGAATGAGATCCCGCCGCGCCTGCCACTCGGCGACCGCTGCGGCGATGCCGTCGTCGTCTGCGGTAAGGGCAGCGGCAGCCCCCGGCATGCCGATGCCCACCTGGCAGACCACGTTGGTCAGGCTGACCAGCCCGATGTCCCGCATGATCTCTGCGGGCCCGACAATCCAGCCGACGCGCCAGCCGATCATCCGGTACTCCTTGGAGACGCTGCCGACGGTCACGGTCCTCTCGGCGAGGCCCGGCACGCGGGCAGGATGCAGGGCTGGGGCCGTCCCGAACAGAAGCCTCTCCATCGCCGCGTCGTGCAGGAGCCAGGCGCCGGTCTGCTGCACCACATCGGCGATCGCCTGCCATTCCTCGGCCGTGTGGACGATGCCGCTCGGCATGGAGGGGCTCATGGTGAGCACCGCCCTGGTCTTCTCGTTCGCGGCGTCGGCCAGCGCCTCCAGGTCGAGCCGCCAGCCGCCGTCCACGACCCTGAGCGGCACGAACCGGGTGACGCCACCCGCCAGGCGGATGCGGTTGATGAGGCCGGCGTAGGCCGGGTCGCTGATAATGACTTCGTCGCCGGGCTCCAGCATGGCGAGCAGCGCGTTGAGGATGCCCGAGAGCCCGCCCGCCGCGATCACGCATTGCGTGCGCCAGTCGTAGGCGATGCCGGTGTCGGCCTCCAGCCGCGCCACCGCCGCCTGCCGGAGCGTGTCGGTGCCGAGAAAGGGCAGGTAGCTGTTGGCGTCGTCGCGCGACGCGGCCGCACGGGTGGCGTCGATGGCAGCTTGCGGTGGCGGGATGTCGGTATCCAGGTTCTCGAGCCGGAGCATGTCGGGATCGCGCGCGGCGTCCGCCGCATCTCCCATCCGGTCGACCCCGATGCCCGGAATGTCGCGCAGTCGAGAGACCGCCATCGCCGACCTGCCGTTGTGCTGGATGCCCGCTGGGGCCGCTCAGTCCGCGTGCTTCGGGATGAAGTTGGACCAGGCCATGACGTAGGGGTGGGAGCTGACCTCGACGATATTGCCCCACGGATCCTCGCAATAGCAGACCTTGTAGGGCTTGTCGGGCCAGAGCGGCCACACCTTGCTGCGCTGGCGCCCGCCGCTCTCGTCGATCCGCTTGACCAGGCCCTCGATGTCGGGATCGAGAATGCAGATGTGGAAGATGCCGGTCTTCCAGTAGGCGAAATGCTCCTCTTGCGGCGCGTTGGCGAAGAACTGGAAGAGCTCGATGCCGACTCCGTCGGCGGTCGCCAGATGGGCGATCTTCATGCCCTTGAAGTCGGCGCCGAAGATGTCTGCGACGACCTGCCCGAAATAGCTATCGTCGGCGTAGCCCTCGACCGGCTCCATCAGCACGTAGCAGCCGAGGATGTCGCGGTACCAAGCGACCGCCGCATCGATATCGGGCACCGAGATTCCGACGTGATCGAGCGCCCGCGCCGGCGTCCCCGCCGGTGCCGTCTGGTGGCCTTGCCCCTCTGACATGTCGTTGCCTTCGGCCATATCCGCTAACCTTCGCTGGCGGACCCTATCGAGGCGCAACCACCGGCACAAGCAGGAGCCGCACCGCGCATCCGCCTTCCTCCGGGCGGCGATTTGACCGCACGGGCGCCCTGATATTCGATGGGCTGCCGTCCAACGAGGCACGAGAAGAGTTCATGGACGCTATCGGAAAGCTTGGCCCCAACGAGCCGCTCATCGGCCGGCAGGGCTCGCGCACGGCATTGTCGACGCCGGCGTTGGTGCTCGACCTCGACCGGCTGGAGCGCAACATCGCCTATCTCGCCGACTATCTGGGCAAGGCTGGCCACGGGGTCCGGCCGGTCGCCAAGATCCACAAGTCGGTCGAGGTGGCGAGGCGGCAGATCGAGGCCGGCGCGCTCGGCCAATGCTGCGCGACTCTGGCCGAGGCCGAGGTGATGGCCGATGCCGGGATTCCGGGCGTGCTGCTCTTCTCCCAGGTCGTGACCGAGCCCAAGATCGCCCGCCTCGCCGCACTCAACGCCCGCGCCGACGGGCTGCTCGCCGCCGTGGACGATCCGGCCGTGGTGGACCGGCTGGCAGCAGCCGCGCACGCCGCCGGCAAACCGCTCCGCATGCTCGTGGACTTCGAGGTGGGCGGCCGGCGCACCGGCCTCGTCGCAGTGGACGATGCGCTGGCGCTCGCGCGCTACATCGCCGCGACCGAGGGCGCGGTCTACGCCGGCGTGCAGGGCTACAACGGCTCCTTCCAGCGCGAGCCCGACTTCGCCGCCCGCCGCGCCGAGCAGGAGCGTTGCACCGGGCCGCTAGCAGAGCTTTGCGAGCGCCTCGGCGCGGAAGGACTGCCGCCAGAAATCGTCTCCGGCGGCGGCACCGGCACCTATGCCATCGACGCGGCCGCCGGCCTCTTCACCGAGTGCCAGGCGGGCAGCTACATCTTCATGGACGTGAACTACGCCGATACCCCCTTCGAGCCCGACAACCCGCATCCCTTCGAGACCTCGCTCTTCGTCCGCACCACGGTGATCAGCGCGCGGGACGAGTTCGCGGTCACCGACGCCGGGATCAAGGAGCTTCAGCGCGAGGAGTTCCCGCCCCGCATCGCTTCGGGCGCCGATCCGGACTCCCTCTACGAGCTGGTCGGTGACGACATGGGCCGCATCACCGTGCCGGACGGCGCGCGCCTGCCGCAGGTTGGAGAAGCACTGGAATGCATTGCCCCGCACTGCTACCAGACGCTCCTGCTCTACGACGTTTATCACTGCGTGCGCGGCGACACGCTGGTCGACATCTGGCCGATCGAGGCCCGCTCCCAATGGTGAGAATAAACTCGACAAGCATGTAGACTCCCGACTCCGACGAATCGCAATCGAGGAGAGCGAGGACCATGCGATACTGCATCGTTGGCATTGCGGCTGTGCTCGCAGCGGCGCTGAGCACGGGCGCCATGGCGGCCGAGGGCTGCTATCTGCGGGTCGGCATTGGCTTCGACCTGCCGACAGAGACGGTGTTCCGCGACAAGGTGAATTGTGCGAGCACGGAGCCGGCCGCACTCTATGGTTGTGGCCTTGGCGTTGATGGGGCGCCGTTGCGCTCGGTGGGTGACTTCAGCACGGCCACCGGCTTCGAAGTCGGGATCGGCGGCCCCGTCGCGCCGGCCGTGAGGATGGAGGCTCTCGTGGAGTTTCGTCCGCGCCTCGGCTTCTCAGGCCTCAGCAACTTTAGACAATTGGAGCAACGGTACCCCGTGTCTGCCGATTTGTCCGCTCTGTCCGGAATGGTTGCCGCTTATGCGGACCTCCCGGCACTGGGCCTGCCGAGCCTCGGCCCGTTCGATCCCTTCGTGGGAGCCGGCATCGGCGTCGCCCGGATATGGACGGGCGAAACGCAAATGATGTTCCCGAGAACGACGACACACGTCCCGAGCGGACAGCGGACCGGACTGGCCTGGATGGTCACAGCAGGCGTCGCGACGGCGCTCAACGAAAGCACGACGCTGGAACTGGCGTGGCGGTACAGCGATCTCGGCACCGCCGAGACCGGCACTGGCGAAGGCCGGGTTGAATATCGTGACGGCCGGAAGCCGTTCCCACTCGATCTGGCCGCGACCGAGGCTCGGCTGCGCAGCCACGGCCTTCGCCTCTCCGTGCGACATCTGTTCTAGATTGCATAGTCTCTGACGGTGGACAGCGCCATCGCCGTTCCTCACTATGGCAAAAACTAATGCGCCAATCACTTTCTATAAGGAGATCGTCATGCTGAAAGGATGGGCCGTTGCCATCGGGTCCGCAGCTCTGGGCCTGAGCATTCTCGTCGCAGGCGAGGCACAGGCGAAGGTGGAGGGCGATACCGTCTACCTCGGCGCCGCCGTGTCGCTGACCGGCAAGTACACCACCGCCGGCGAGCACACCCAGCGGGGCTACGACCTCGCCGTCAAGACCATCAACGACGCCGGCGGCATCACTGTGGACGGCAAGACCTACCGTCTGGAGGTCATCTACTACGACGACGAATCGACGCCCGCACGCGGCGCGCAGCTCGCCGAGCGCCTGATCAATCAGGACGGCGTCGACTACATGCTGGGCCCCTACAGCTCGGGCCTTACCAAGGCGATCGCACCGGTCACCGAGCAGTACGGCGTGCCCATGGTGGAGGCCAACGGCGCCTCCCTCCAGCTCTTCAACAAGGGCTATCGCTATCTCTTCGCGGTGCTGTCGACCACCGAGCAGTATCTCGCCAGCGCGGTTGCGCTCGCGGCCGAGCTTGCCGAGCGCGAGGGGCGCGACCCGGCGACGCTGAAGCTGGCCGGGGCCTTCGAAAACGACCCCTTCAGCCAGGACATCCGCGCGGGCGTCCTCGCCGACGCGGCAGGACTCGGCATCCAGGTCGTGATCGACGACCAGCTGCCGCCCGAGCTCAACGACATGGCCGCGACGCTCGCCAAGACGAAAGCGCTGAAGCCCGACATTCTCGTGGTCTCGGGTCATTCCAAGGGCGCGGCACTCGCCATCCGGCAGGTTGAGGAAATGCGCGTCGACGTGCCGATGCTGGCGATCACGCACTGCGACAGCGCCGATGTGATCGGCAAGTTCGGCGCCGCCTCCGAATACACGCTCTGCGCGAGCCAGTGGGCACCGACACTCTACTACCGCGACGACGTATTCGGCTCGGCGGCCGACTATGCCGCGACATTCGAGGCCGAGTACGGCTACGCGCCGCCCTATCAGGCGGCGGAATCCTCTGCCGCGGTCATCGTCTTCGCGGACGCCTTCGAGCGTGCGGGCGGCTTCGACAAGGCCGCGGTGCGCGACGCGCTGGCGGCGACCGAGATGCAGACCTTCTACGGCAACATCAGGTTCGACGAGACCGGCAAGAACATCGCGAAGCCCATGGTGCTCTACCAGATCCAGGACGGCGCCTACGTCGTGGTCGCGCCGACAAAGTGGGCCGCATCGGAGGTTCGCCACCCGACCCCGCCGTGGTCCGAGCGGTAGGCATCCTCCACGCGTACCCCTCGCACGCTTGGGCGTAGCTGGCGTACGGTGACGGCCGCGCGCCGGGCGCCCGCGAGGTAGATCATGGCGGCCAACGTCGCCCTCCTGGGGGAGGCGCCGTTCCTCATCCTCCAGCTCTTGCTGGACGGGTTGATGATCGGCGCCATCTTCGCCGTCGCCGCCTACGGCATGGCGCTGGTCTGGGGCGTGATGAACGTCATCAACGTCGTCCAGGGCGAGCTCGTCATGCTGGGCGGCTTCATCGCCTACCAGCTCACGCTCTGGGGCGTGAGCCCGCTCTGGGGCATCCCCGTTGCGGCGATCGTGCTCTACGTCATCGGCACCGGCCTCTACTACGGCGTGATCCGGCGGGTGGCGGACCGCGACATGTTCATCTCGCTGCTCGCCACGTTCGGGCTCTCCATCCTGCTGCAGCAGCTGATGAACCAGATCTGGGGCGGCGACGTCAGGACGGCCCAGTCGGGTCTCGGCACGTGGTTCCTGCTCGACTACACGGTGACGGTCTCGCAGATGAAGGCCGCAGCCTGCGGCGGTGCCATCGTCATCGGCGGCGTGCTGATCCTCTTCCTCAAGAAGAGCAGGATCGGCCAGGCGATCCGCGCCACCGCCCAGAACCCGCGCGCCGCCCGCATTCTCGGCATCGACACCAACCGCGTCTTCGCCGCCACCTACGGCATCAACGCCGCGCTCTGCGGCGCCGCGGGCGCGCTGGTGGTGATGGCCTACTCGGTCCACCCCTACATCGGGCTGCCCTACACCGTGCGCTCCTTCATGATCGTGATCGTGGCGGGCCTCGGCAATCTGCCGGGCGTGATCGTGGCGGGTCTCGGCCTGGGCGCGGCGGAGAATTTTGCGGGCTTCATCCTGGGTGTGCAGTACCAGGTGGCCTTCGTGTTCATCCTGTTGGTGGTGATCCTGGTGATCCGCAGCTCCTTGCTGCAGCGGCGCAGGCAGTTTCTCAAGTGACGCTCCGCCGCCAGCCGCTGCTCATGCTGGGTGTCGCCGCGGCGGGCGTCGCGCTCCCCTTCGTGGTGCCCGATTACCGCGCGCAGATCGCGATGCTCTGGGCGCTCATCATCATGGCCCAGACCTGGGACATCACCGGCGGCCAGACCGGCTACAACAGTTTTGGCAACATCCTCTTCTTCGGCGTCGGCATGTATGCCTCGGTCGTCGTGCAGCGGGACGTGGGGCTCGACTACTTCCCCGGTCTCGTGCTCGGCATGGTGGTGGGTGCCGGTATCGCCGCGGCGCTCGCCGTGCTGCTGGGCTCGATGATCCTGCGCATGCGGGGCCACTACTTTGCCATCGCCACCCTCGGCCTCGGCATCGCCGCCGGCGAGATCGCGGGCGGGTGGGACTACGTGGGCGCGGGCTCCGGGCTCTCCCCGCCGCTCTTCCCGGCGCCGCCCGGGACTGCCAACCTGTTCTTCGCCTACCTCTTCTTCGGGCTCGCCGCGCTCGTCTTCGTTGCCCTCGCCGCGCTTTACCGGACCCGCTTCGCCCTCGCGCTCAACGCGATCCGCGACAACGAGGACAAGGCCGAGGCCATGGGGCTTCGCACGGACGTCTATAAAGTCACGGCCTGGACCATGGCGGCCTTCGTGCTGGGGCTCGTCGGCGGAGCCATGGGCAACATGCTGGGCTTCGTCGACCCGCGCGATACCGCCTTCGCCGGCGCCACCTTCGGCGTCTGGATGGTGCTCATGGCCATCCTGGGCGGCAAGGGGACGCTCTGGGGCCCCGTGCTCGGCGCAACCATCTTCCATATCACCCAGGAGCTGCTCTGGACCCACCTGCTCGGCTGGCAGCGGGTGGCGCTCGGCGTGATCATCGTCGGCATCGTGGTGTTCTTCCCACAGGGCATCCTGGGCTGGGCGCGGACCCGCTGGCCCGCGCGCCACGAGCCGAACGAGCGTGAGAGCGAGCGGGCATGAGCGCGCAGCTCACGATTCAGGGCGCGATCAAGCGCTTCGGCGGGGTCACCGCCAACGACGACATCTCACTGGAGGTGCCGGAGGGCAAGGTGGTGGGCCTGATCGGGCCGAACGGCTCGGGCAAATCGACGCTCTTCAACTCCATCGTCGGCTATCACCCGGTGGACGGCGGCTCGATCCGCTTCGAGGGGCGCGAGATCACGCGGCTGCGTACGGCCGAGATCGCGCGCCTCGGGCTGATCCGCACCTTCCAGCAGACCCATGTCTTCGTGCGGATGACCGGCCTGCAGAACATGGCGATTAGCGATGCCGAGGCGGGGCACGGGCTGTTCCGGCTCATGCGGCCGGTCTCGGCCGAGACGCGCGAGCGCGCTGAGGCGCTGCTCGCCTTTTGCGGACTCTACGGCAAGCGCCACTTGATGGCGGGCGAGCTCTCCTTCGGCCAGCGCAAGCTGCTGGAGCTTGCGATGGCGCTGATGGTGCGCCCGCGCATGCTGCTGCTGGACGAGCCCACGGCGGGCATCAACCCGACGCTGATCAACGGCGTGATCGAGCGGCTGCAGCGCGCCAACCGGGAGTTCGGGGTCACGCTTTTCGTCATCGAGCACAACATGCGCGTCATCATGAGCCTGGCTGAGCACATCCACTGCCTCGCACACGGCCGGCTGCTCGCGAGCGGCCCGCCCGAGGCGCTGCGCAACGACCAGCGCGTGATCGACGCCTACCTGGGGGCGCGCTGATGGCTGCGACGCCTCCCGGACCCGGCACCGATGTGCCGATGGACTTCGAGACTGCGCTCTCGGTGGACGCGGTGGAGGAGGCGGCGCGTGAGCTCGCAGGCGAAGGACCCGCGCGGCAAGACCTGGAGGCGCTGTCGGCCGGCGAGCCCGCCATCGACATCCGGGGCTTGCGCGCCGGCTACGGCCGCATGGAGATTCTCCACGGCATCGACCTCGTGGCAGGCAAGGGCCAATCGCTCTGCCTCATCGGCCCCAACGGCGCCGGCAAGTCCACCGTGCTCCACGCCGTCTTCGGCTTCGCCGACGTGATGGCCGGCACCATCGAGGTGGGCGCGAAGGACATCACCCGCCTCGCCTCCAGCCGCCGCCTGTCCGACGCGGGCGTGGCCTATGTGCTGCAGGACAACTCCGTCTTTCCCGACATGACGGTGGAGGAGAACCTGCTCATGGGGGGCTACCTGCTGCACCGGCGGGCTGAGGCAAAGCAGGCGGCCGAGCGCGTGTTCGACCGCTACGACAGGCTCGCCCGGCGGCGGCATCGGAGGGCCGGCGTGCTCTCCGGCGGCGAGCGCCGGCTGCTCGAAATCTCCCGCTCGCTGATCATGGAGCCCGACGTGCTGCTGGTGGACGAGCCCTCCATCGGGCTGGAGCCCCGCTTCATCGACATGGTTTTCGAGATCCTGGAGGACCTGCAGCGGCGCGACGGCAAGACCATCGTGATGGTCGAGCAGAACGCCAAGAAGGGGCTGGAGTTCGCCGATATCGGCTACGTCCTCGTCTCTGGCCGCATCGCCATGGCCGGCCCCGGCGAAGCCTTGCTCGAAGACCCCGAAGTCGGCCGCCTCTTCCTGGGCGCGTGAGGTGAGGAATACCCCTATTCGGCCCGACACATCGTCTCGTAACCCAACTTCGTTGGCGCCGCATGGCTAACCATCGCCACGTAAGCTAAGGTTCCCCCGGCCGACCTCGCCCCCGAGGAAGGCATGTCCACCGCCCGCACCTCGCGCCGCGGGCTTTCCAGCCGTGAAAAAGAAAGACAGCCATGGCCGGTCACGACGAATTGCTCGCGGCCTTGCCGGCGTGGCCCGTAATTCTCGCTGCGCACGTTCTGCTCATCGTCGTTCCGGCAGGTGTCGCGTTTGTCGCTCTCTGGTTATGGAAGGGCAATCCCTTCCGTCAGCGCAAGATCCAGCCCGGCTTCGCGCCGTCCGGCGAGATCCGGCGCGAGGTCTTCTATTCACTTCTCACAGCGTTCATCTTTGCGCTCAACGGCGTCTTCATCTACGTCGCGATGGCGAACGGCTGGACACTCATTTACACGGACTTCGCGGACTACGGCTGGCTTTACGGCGCCTTCAGCCTGGCGGTCACCATCGTGCTTCACGATGCCTATTTCTATTGGACGCATCGCCTGATGCACCATCCGCGCCTGTTCGATCGGTTTCACCGGGTGCATCATGAATCGCAGAGTCCGTCGCCTTGGGCGGCCTATGCCTTTGCGCCCCTGGAGGCTGTGATTCAGGCGATGTTCCTGACAATCCTCATATTTGTCCTCCCGCTGCACGTCACGGTCATTTACCTGTTCATGCTTCACATGATCGTCCGCAACGTTGTCGGCCACAGCGGCTTCGAGCTGTTTCCGCGCGGAGTGCCGGCGCATGCAGTGCTCGGGGTGTTGACCACGAACACGCATCACGACCTTCATCACAGCTCCAAGGGGTGCAATTACGGCCTCTATTTAACCTGGTGGGATCGCCTGGCCGGCACGGAGCATCCGAACTACCGCGAGGTCTTCGATCGTGTGACCCGCCGGTGGGTGAGCCCGGCTGACTCGCCGTTGAGTGCGCCGGTGACGTGGAGGCCGCTCGCGGTCGGCAATGAGCGCGCCGGATGCGGCGCGGCGCGGAACGACGACCTCTCCAACGTGTTCAAAGTCAGCGGTTTGGAGCCTCCATCGACGCCGGACCCGCGCGTCGACTGACACGACCTAGAGTGCCGAGGCGAGCGCTTCCGGCCTGTTCAACGACGCGCACTTTGGTCGCGTCTAGGAACAGATTGCAGGTACGGCGGCTTGACCCTGCGCGAGAGCGGGCTTAGGGTCCGCGCGCTTCGAGAGGTTGTAACAGGCCACCCTTCGAGGAGGGACGCCGGTCCGCGAGTATCGCGCGCCGGCGCGGATTCGGTTGGGGCGGGAGTAGCACGTGTTCGATAGTCTGTCCGGCAGGCTGAACGGGGTCTTCGAGACGCTGACGCGGCGCGGCGCGCTGAGCGAGGCGGACGTGAACGCCGCGCTGCGCGACGTGCGCATCGCGCTGCTCGAGGCGGACGTGGCGCTCCCGGTGGTCAAGGATTTCATCGCAGGCGTGAGCGAGAAGGCGATCGGCGCCGACGTGCTGAAGAGCGTGGCACCGGGGCAGCAGGTGATCAAGATCGTGAACGATCACCTGATCGAGATGCTGGGTGGCGAGACCGCCGAGATCGGCATTGCCGCCGCCACCCCGCCTGCCGCCGTGCTCATGGTGGGCCTGCAGGGCTCGGGCAAGACCACCACCACCGCCAAGCTCGGCCGCTTCCTGCGCGTGAGCCACAAGAAGCGCGTGCTGATGGCCTCGCTCGACACCAGCAGGCCTGCGGCCATGGAGCAACTCGCGACGCTGGCCGTGCAGGCGGAGGTGGACGTGCTGCCGGTGATCCCCGGCGAGCGCGCGGTCGCGATTGCCAGGCGGGCCATGAAGTCCGGCGCGCAAGAGGGCCACGACGTCGTCCTGCTGGATACCGCCGGCCGGCTCCACGTGGACGAGGAGCTGATGGCCGAGTGCGCGGCGGTGCGCGATGCGGCCGTGCCGGCGGAGACCCTGCTGGTCGCCGATGCGCTGACCGGCCAGGACGCGGTCAATGTCGCCGGCGCCTTCCACGAGCGGATCGGCCTCACCGGCATCGCGCTGACCCGCGTCGATGGCGACGGGCGCGGCGGGGCTGCGCTCAGCATGCGCGCGGTCACTGGCTGCCCCATCAAGCTGATCGGTGTCGGCGAGAAGCTCGACGCCATCGAGCCCTTCCACCCGGACCGAATCGCATCCCGTATCCTCGGCATGGGCGACGTGGTCTCGCTGGTCGAAAGGGCGCAGGAGACGATCGAGCGGGACGAGGCCGAACGCCTCGTCCGCAAGGCCAAAAAGGGCGGCTTCGACCTCAACGACCTGTCCAAGCAAATTCAGCAGGTCCGCAAGATGGGCGGCATGGAGGGCCTGCTCGGCATGCTGCCGGGGGTGGGCAAGGTCAAGCGCCAGCTCGCCGAGGCCAATGTCGACATCAAGATGCTCGACCGCCAGCAGGCGATCATCGACTCGATGACGCCGGGCGAGCGGAGCAACCCCAAGCTGCTCAACAGCTCGCGCAAGCGGCGCATCGCGGGCGGCTCGGGCACCACCGTTCAGGACATCAACCGCCTGCTCAAGCAGGTCAAGCAGATGAACGTCATGATGAAGCGGGCCGGCAAGCTGGGCGAGAAGGGCCTGATGCGCGCCGGGATGCCCGGCATCATGCCGCCCCGCTGATGACACGTAGTCCTTAAGGAGACTGGAGAAAGCATGTCGCTGAAAATCCGCCTGTCCCGCGCCGGCGCCAAGAAGCGCCCGTTCTATCGCGTGGTCGTGGCCGACACCCGCAGCCCGCGCGACGGCCGCTTCCTGGAGCGTCTCGGGACTTACGACCCGATGCTGCCAAAGGACCACCCCGAGCGCGTGCGCCTCAACGAGGAGCGCATTCGCCACTGGCTCGGCGTCGGCGCTCTGCCCTCGGATCGCGTGGCGCGTTTCCTCGGCGCCGCCGAAATCATCCCGATGCCGGCGCAGCGCAACAACCCGCAGAAGGGCCAGCCCCGGGCGAAGGCGCTGGAGCGCCAGGCCGCGCGCGTGGAAAAGGCAGCGGCGGCCGCCGAGGCCGATGCCGAGGCTGCCCCGGAGCCCGCCGCCGAGGAGGCCGCCTCGGCAGAGGCGGGTACGGGCGATGGCGAGGGCGAAGAGAAAGCCGCCGACTCGGGCCGCATACAGCGCGCCTGACGGGTCTGCTGCACCCGCAGAGCCGGCAGCTCCGGGGCAGGCCGAGACGGTCTGCCTGGGGCGGATCGTCGGCGCCCACGGGGTGCGCGGCATCGTGCGTGTGCAAAGCCACGCGGCGAACCCCGACGACCTCACCGCCTACGGCGCACTCGGCGACGAGACCGGCACCCGGCGCTTCGCGATCACGGTCACCGGGCACGTCAAGGGCCTCCTGCTCGCCCGCGTGGACGGGGTCGAAGACCGCGACGGGGCGGAGGCGCTGCGCGGTACGGACCTCTATATTCCGCGTTCGGCACTGCCGCCGACCGAGGGCGAGGAGTACTACCACGTCGACCTTCTGGGCCTCCGGGCGGAGAGCGAGGATGGCACCCACTTGGGCCAGGTCAGCGCCGTCCACGATCACGGTGCCGGCCCCATCGTCGAGATTCAGCCGCCCGACGGCCCCTCCGCCCTCGTCCCCTTCACCCGAGAGCACGTGCCCAGCGTCGACATCGAGGGCGGCCGCATGGTCGTCGCCACCCAGGAGGACGACTTGTGACGGAGGGCGAGCGCGACGGCGGGGAGGCGCGCGCCAAGCCCTGGAGCGCCCACGTGCTCACCCTCTACCCCGAGGTCTTTCCTGGGCCGCTTGGCGCCGCGCTCGCCGGCCGCGGCCTCGAATCCGGCCTCTGGCGCCTGGAAACGGTGGACATCCGCCGCTTTGCGCGCGATAAACACGGCACCGTCGACGATCACCCGTTCGGCGGAGGGGCGGGTATGGTCATGCGCCCCGATGTCCTGGCAGCGGCCATCGATTCGGTTGGGCCGGCGAAGGGTGGCGCGCCGCGCCTCCTGCTCTCGCCGCGCGGTGCCCCGCTGACCCAGGAGCAGGTGAAGGCGTTGGCGAACGGCCCCGGCATCACGCTGATTTGCGGCCGTTTCGAGGGGGTTGACGAACGTGTGCTGGAGGGCCGAGGCGTTGCCGAGCTCAGCGTCGGCGACTACGTCCTGTCGGGCGGGGAGATCGCGGCGATGGCGGTGATCGACGCCTGCGTGCGCCTGCTGCCCGGCGTGGTCGGCCGGCCCTCCTCGCTGGTCGAGGAGAGCTTTGAGGACGACCTGCTGGAGTATCCGCAGTACACCCGCCCTCGCCTCTTCGAAGGCCGCGCGGTGCCGGAGGTGCTTCTCTCCGGCGATCATGCCGCCATCGACGCCTGGCGCCGTGCCCAGGCGGAACATGTAACCAGAACGCGGCGCGCCGACCTGTGGGCACGCCACCGGGCGCGTCGATAGGTGGCGTGCCCGAGACCGCGAGGATAGTGCCGTGAACATGATCGAGCAGCTGAATGCCGAGGCCGTGGAGAAGCTCGTGGAGTCGCGGGAGGTTCCGACCTTCGGCCCCGGCGATACCCTCCGCGTGCACGTCAAGGTGGTGGAAGGCTCGCGCGAGCGGGTGCAGGTGTTCGAGGGCGTCTGCATCGCCCGGCGCAACCGCAGCCTCAACTCCTCCTTCACCGTCCGCAAGATTTCCTACGGCGAGGGGGTGGAGCGGGTCTTCCCGCTGCATTCGCCGCGCATCGCGAAGATCGAGGTGGTGAAGCGGGGGGCGGTGCGCCGCGCCAAGCTCTATTACCTGCGCGGCCGGCGCGGCAAGTCGGCGCGCATCAAGGAGAAGCGCGACGACCGCGGCACCAGGAAGGCCGCCGCCAAGGCGAAGGAGACCGCCTCGTCCGCCGACTGAGCACGCCGGCCATCGCCGCGGGAGGACACCGATGAGCGGCCCCAAGACCCTGTTCGACAAGATCTGGGAGAGCCACGTGGTGGCCGAGAACGACGACGGCACCACGCTTCTCTACATCGACAAGCACCTGATCCACGAGGTCACGAGCTGGACCGGCTTCGAGAAGATGGCCGAGGACGGGCGCCCGGTGCGCCGCCCCGATGCCACCCTCGGCGTGCCCGACCACTCGATCCCCACCAGAAACCGCGCCGCCGGCGTCGAAGGCATCGGCGATCCCTTGGGCCGCGGCCAGGTGGAAGCGCTGATCGAGAACTGCGAGAAATTCGGGGTTCCCCTGATCCCACTGACCGATGTGCGCCAGGGCATCGTCCACATCATCGGGCCGGAGCAGGGGCTCACCCTGCCGGGCGCTACCCTCGTCTGCGGCGACAGCCACACCGCCACGCACGGCGCCTTCGGCTGTCTCGCCTTCGGCATCGGCTCAAGCGAGGTCGAGCACGTGCTCGCGACCCAGACGCTGAACCAGAAGCGCCCGCGCAACATGCGCATCACGGTGGCCGGCGACCTGCCCGCAGGCATCACCGGCAAGGACATGATCCTCGCCATCATCGGCGAGATCGGCACGGCAGGCGGGACCGGCCACGTGGTCGAGTACGCCGGACCCGCGATCCGCGCGCTCTCCATGGAAGGGCGGATGACGGTCTGCAACATGACCATCGAAGGCGGCGCGCGCGCCGGACTGATCGCGCCGGACGAGACCACCTTCGCTTACCTCAAGGGCCGGCCCATGGCGCCCTCGGGCACCGCCTGGGACCAGGCCATGGCTTACTGGCGGACGCTCGGCTCCGACGAAGGTGCCTCCTACGACAAGGAAGCCACCATCCAGGCGACGGACATCGCACCTCAGATCACCTGGGGCACCAGCCCCGAGGACGTGATTCCGGTGACGGGGCGGACCCCCGACCCGACCCAGGCGCCGGACGAAAAGCACCGGGAGGCGATCGCCCAGGCCCTCGAGTACATGGCGCTTGAGCCGGACTCGCCCATCGAGGGCGTGGCGGTGGACCGCGTCTTCATCGGCTCCTGCACCAACGGCCGGATCGAGGACCTGCGCGCCGCCGCCGCCGTCGCCAAGGGACGCAAGGTGCCGGCGGGCGTCGGTGCCATGGTGGTGCCGGGCTCCGGCCTGGTGAAGCTGCAGGCCGAGGAGGAAGGGCTCGACCGCATCTTCCTCGAAGCCGGCTTCGAGTGGCGCGATGCGGGCTGCTCCATGTGCATCGCCATGAACGACGACAAGCTCGCGCCGGGCGAGCGCTGCGCGTCGACGTCGAACCGCAATTTCAAGGGCCGCCAGGGCCGCGCCGGCCGCACCCACCTGGTGAGCCCGGCGATGGCTGCGGCCGCCGCCGTCAGCGGGCGATTCGTGGACGTCCGCGAACTCGTGTCCTGAGGAGAGCCCGTCATGCGCACGTTCACGACCCTCTCCGGCCCGGCGGCGGCGCTGCCGATGATCAACGTCGATACCGACCAGCTGATCCCCAAGCAGTATCTTACCGCGATCAGCCGCGCCGGGCTCGGCAAGGGTCTCTTTCATGACTTCCGCTACGACATGGAGGACAAGGAGCTTCCGGACTTCGTCCTCAACCTGGAGCCCTGGCGCGACGCCTGCATCCTCATTGCGGGCGAGAATTTCGGCTGCGGGTCCAGTCGAGAGCATGCCCCTTGGGCGCTGGAGGACTTCGGCATCCGCTGCGTGATCGCGCCGAGCTTCGCGGACATTTTCTTCAACAACTGCGTCAAGAACGGGATTCTGCTGATCCCGCTGCCGGAAGAAGACGCGAACCTGCTGTTGGACGACGCCGGGAACTCCCAGACCTGCCGGATGACGGTCGATCTGGAGGCGCAAACCGTCACACGGTCGAACGGCGAGACCGTCGGCTTCGAGATCGAGCCCTTCCGCAAGCACCGGCTGCTGAACGGGCTCGACGATATCGGCATCACCATGACCAAGGCAGCCGATATCGATGCCTTCGAGGCGAAGCAGAAGGCCGCCCAGCCGTGGCTCTTCGGGGGCGAGCCCCCCGCCTCGGCCGGCTGATTCGAGCGCCCGCGCCCTGCGTGGGCCTCTCCGGTATCATGGACGCGGGAACGAGACTGCCGTGATGCCGGAGTATTTGCGACCCACCGCCCTCGACGACGCGCTCGTGGCGTTGAGCAGCCGCCCGCTCAAGGTGCTGGCCGGCGGCACCGACTTCTACCCGGCCAGGGTGGGGGCGCCGCTCGACGACGACGTGCTCGACATCACCGCGCTGCAATCGATGCGCGCGATCGAGGAGCGGGACGACCACTGGCGCATTCCGGCGCTCGCGACCTGGACCGACATCGTCGAGGCCGATCTGCCGTCCTGGTTCGACGGCCTGAAGCTCGCCGCCTGCGAGATCGGCGGCCGCCAGGTGCAGAGCGCAGGCACCCTCTGCGGCAACCTGTGCAACGCCTCGCCCGCCGCCGACGGCGTACCGGTGCTGCTGAGCCTGGACGCCGAGGTGGAGCTGGCCTCGCTGGAGCGGTGCGAGACGATGCCGCTCGCCGACTTCATTCGCGGCAATCGCGAAACGGCGCTCGCGCCCGACCAGCTCATGGTGGCGGTGCGCGTGCCCAAGCCGCGCGCAGAGCGGGCGCGCGGGCACTTCCTCAAGCTGGGCGCACGGCGCTACCTGGTGATCTCCATCGTCATGGCGGCCGCGGCGCTGGAGGCCGACGCGTCGGGCCGGGTCGTCCGTGCCGCGGTCTCGGTCGGCGCCTGCTCGCCGGTCGCGCGTCGGCTGCCAGCGCTGGAGCAGGCGCTCGTCGGCCGCCCCTGCGACGCGGCCCTGGGCGATGCCGTGACCGACGCTCACATGGCGCCGCTTGCGCCGCTGGACGATGCGCGAGGTTCGGCCGACTACCGCCTCGATGCTGCGCGCACGCTGACCGCGCGCACACTCGCCGAGCTCGGGAGCATGATGTGAGCGGTAACGGCACCTTCGCCTTCACGGTGAACGGGAACTCGGTCTCGGTCGAGGCGCCGCCGCTCAAGCGCCTCGCCGATGTTCTCCGGGATAATCTGGGACTCACCGGGACAAAGGTGGGCTGCAACGCCGGCGACTGCGGCGCCTGCACGGTGCTGCTCGACGGCGCCCAGGTCTGCAGCTGCATGGTATCGCTGGCTCAGGCCGCTGGGCGCAAGGTGGAGACCGTTGAGGGCCTCGCCCGGAACGGAAGCCTAAACCGCCTGCAGCGGGCCTTCCTGCGCCACGGCGCGGCCCAGTGCGGCGCGTGTACGCCCGGCATGCTGATCGCCGCGACCGAGCTGCTGCGCGCCTCCCCGAGTCCCCGCCCGGCGGAGGTGATGGACGGCCTCGGCGGCGTGCTCTGCCGCTGCACCGGCTATCGCAAGATCGTGGCGGCGGTGCTGGACGCGGCGGGCGACGCTCCGCAGCCTCTGGCTACGCCCCCGGCGGGTGCCGCTGTCGGCGCCCGCCTCGCCAAGCTCGACGGCGTGCCCAAGCTCACCGGTGCCGAGCGCTACGGCGCCGATGCCGTGCCGGCGGACGCGCTTTGGCTCCGCATCGTGCGCTCGCCCCATGACTCCGCCAAGGTCGCGCTCGGCGACCTAGCGGCGGTGGCCGCTGCCCGGCCCGGCGTGGAGCGCGTGCTCACCGCTGCGGACGTGCCCTGCAACCGCGTCGGCATCTATCCCGACCTCCGCGACCAGCCGGTGCTGGCCGAGGGCGTCGTGCGCTACCGGGGCGATCCTGTGGTGGCGCTCGTGGGCACGCACGAAGCGGTGACGGCCCTCCGCGACGAAGACCTGCCGATCCGCTACGAGCCGCTGCCGTCCGTACGCGGCCTCGACGAGGCCCGTGCGCCGGGCGCCCGCTTGATCCACGAGGAGACCGAGGGCAACAAGCTCATCGAGGGCGGGGTCGAGCGCGGCGACGCTCAGGGGGCGCTCGCGAACTGCGCCGTGACGGCGCACGGGCGCTTCGAGACTGCCTTCGTCGAGCACGCCTATATCGAGCCCGAGGCCGGCTGGGCGCGGCGCGTTGGCGAGCGGGTGGAGCTCTTCGTGTCCACCCAGACGCCGGTGATGGACCGCGACACGACCGCCGAGGTGCTCGGCCTCGCGCCGACGCAGGTGCGAATCGTGCCGAGCGCCTGCGGCGGCGGCTTCGGCGGCAAGCTCGATGTCTCGATCCAACCGCTCGCGGCGCTCGCCGCCTGGCTCACTGGCGCGCCGGTCGCCTGCGTCTACGAGCGGCCGGAGAGCATGATGGCGAGCCCCAAGCGTCATCCCTCCGCGATCGAGGCGCGCTTCGGCTGCGATGGCGACGGCACGCTGCAGGCAGCAGAGTTCGATGCCACCTTCGACACCGGCGCCTACGCCTCCTGGGGACCGACGGTGGCGAGCCGCGTGCCGATCCACGCCTCGGGCCCCTACGCCGTGCCCCACGTCTCCGCACGCGGCCGGGCCTTCTACACCAACGGGCCGCCGGCCGGCGCCTTTCGCGGCTTCGGCGTGCCGCAGGCCGCCATCGCCCACGAGACGTTGATGGACGACCTCGCGGACGGGCTCGGCATGGACCGGCTGGAGATGCGCCTCAAGAATGCGATCCGCGCCGGCGACGCCACGGCGACCGGGCAGGTGCTGGAAGCCAGCGCCGGCCTCGTCCCATGCCTGGAGGCGCTCATGCCTCGCTGGCAGCGCGCGCTGGAGGACGCGACCCGCGCCAACGCGCGGGAAGGCCCGGTGCGGCGCGGCGTCGGCATCGGCTGCATGTGGTACGGCATCGGCAACACCGCGCTCAGCAACCCGTCGGCGATGCGCAGCACCCTCGACCGCGAGGGCCGCCTCGTGCTCTATAACGGCGCCGTCGACATCGGCCAGGGCTCGACCACGATCCTCGCCCAGATCTGCGCGGATGCGCTGGGCGTGGCGGCGAACCGGATCGCCCAGGTCATCGGCGACACGGACTGGACCGAGGACGCGGGCAAGACCTCCGCGTCCCGCCAGACTTTCGTCTCGGGCAAGGCGGCCGAGCTTGCAGGCGCCGCGCTTCGCGCCGCGATCCTGCGCGAGGCCAATGCCGCCGACGATGCCACCATCGAGCTTGCCGGCGCGCAGGTGGTAGTACGCGACGGCGGGCGGCGGGTGGAGCTCGATCTCGCCCGGCTCAAGGCGGACGCGGCGGGGGTGGTGCTGGAGGGCGTCGGCCGCTTCGACCCGCCGACCACCACGCTGGACGCCAAGGGCGAGGGCGTGCCTTACGCAACCTATGCTTTTGGCGCCCAGGTCGCGGTCGTCGATGTGGACACTGAGCTTGGAACCGTGACGCCCGTCCGCATCCATGCCGCCCACGATGTCGGACGCGCCATCAACCCGACCCAAGTCGAAGGCCAGATCGAGGGCGGCATCGCCCAGGGCATCGGCCTCGCGCTGATGGAGGAATACCTGCCGGGCAAGACCGAAAACCTGCACGATTATCTGATCCCTACCATCGGCGACGTCCCGGAGATCGAGGTGATCATCGTCGAGGACCCGGAGCCGTTGGGTCCTTTCGGCGCCAAGGGCGTGGGCGAGCCCGGCCTGGTCCCGACCGCGCCGGCGATCCTGGGCGCCATCCGCCACGTGACGGGGGTGCGCATCACCAAGGTCCCTGCCCTGCCCCATCGCCTGCGCCGCGCCCTCCGCGAGCGGGAGGCGCGCCCGTGAGCAAGCCGAAGGAAAAGAGCCGGGCCAAGGACGAGGGCTCGATCATCCGCTGCGACGCCTGCCCGGTGCTGTGCCGGATTCGCGAGGGCAAGGTCGGCGCCTGCGACCGCTACGCCAACGTCGGTGGCACGCTCACCCGCGTCGACCCGCTGCTGGTCACCGAGCGCGCCGAGACCCTGGTGCCCTTCCTGGACGGCGCGGAAGATTGGGACGGCGGCGTGGTCGCCCAGCCCGAACGCTTCGTCACGGGCATCGGCTCCGGCACCACCTATCCCGACTACAAGCCCGCGCCCTTCATTATTGCGAGCGAAGCGGCTGGGGTGGACATGGTGACCGTCGTCTCCGAAGGGATCTTCAGCTACTGCGGCGTCAAGGTGAAGATCGACACCGATCGCCACGTGGGCCCCGAGCAGGCCTCGGTGCGGGCCGACGGCGAGCCCATCGGCCACGTGACCACGGCGGAATACGGCTCGCAGATGCTCTCCCTCGGCGGCGTGCGCCACTTCACTGGCGGCTCCAAGCGCGAAGGCACGGTGACCTGCAGCACCCTGCTCGACCTCTGCAACGGCAAGCCCGCGACGCTCACCGTAGACGACGGCGCCGAGCTCGTGGTGCAGGCAGGCGCTGCGCCGGTGGTGGACGGCCAGCACGAGGAGCGCATGCGGGCCGGCTGCGGCTCCGCCGCCATGGGCATGTTCGCCCGTCAGTGGCACGGCCACGCCGACGAGGTGATCGTCGTCGACGACCAGATCACCGGCGTGCTCACCGAGCACCAGGCCGGGCGCTTCCTCGACATGCCGCCGTCCGGCGTCCGCATCCGGGGCAGGCGCTCCACGCCGGGGCGCTACTTCCAGGTGGCGCGCAAGGGGCGCGGCTGGGCCGCCACCGACATCGCCGACCCGCTAGAGATCATCGAGCGGATCGACCCGAAGAGGGCCTGGCCCGGCCTCAGGCTCCACATGGTCTCCACCACGGGCGAGGACGCCGCCTGGTTCGAGCTCGACGAGACGCTGACCCCCCGGCCCGCTCCCATGCCGGCCGATATCGAGACCGTGGTGGGCCGCATCGCGGAGAACTGCGAGCCCGCGCTTTGCACGGTGCTGTTCATGGCCGGCGCGGGCGGTTCCTTACGAGCGGGCGTGACCGAGAACCCGGTGCGCCTCACCCGCTCGATCAAGGACGCGCTCACCCGGGTCACCGCCGGCGGCGCGCCGGTGCATGTCTGGCCCGGCGGCGGCATCACCTTCATGGTGGACGTGACCCGCTTGCCGGCGGACGCCTTCGGCTACGTGCCGACGCCGGCGCTGGTGGCACCCATCGAATTCACGCTGAGCCGCGCCGAGTTCGCGGCACTCGGCGGCCACGTGGATCGCATCGTGCCGCTGGAGCAGGCGCTGGACGACGCCGCGCATAGGGCGGAGCCGTGGCCCCGTGCCAATCCCTGGCCGCTCTCGGAGGGGAAACCCTGATGCCGGGCGCCGCCCGCATGGCGATGCTGCCCGACGGCCGCAGGCTGCACCTGCAACACGGGCCCATCGACATCGTGGCCGAGGCCTTCGGGGAGAGTGCCGAGGTGGACGCTGCCTATCGCCAGGCCGGCGCCCGCTTCGCCACCGTCCTCGACGAGCTGGTTGCCGAGCTTGCCCTGCTGCGCCGCCCCCTCGGCCGCGCCAAGCCTGCGCTGAAGGGGCCGGTAGCGCGGCGCATGCTCGCCGCCTGCTGGCCGCACCGGGCGCACTTCGTCACGCCGATGGCGGCGGTCGCCGGCTCGGTCGCCGACGAGGTTTTGGCGGCCTTGACGACGGGGCGCGGCCTCGCGCGCGCCTACGTCAACAACGGCGGCGATATCGCGGTGCATCTGAGCCCGGGGACCGCCCTATCCGCCGGCGTGGTGAACGACCCCGACCGGTCGGGCCTCGACGACCGGATCGTTTTCGGCGCCGAGGGGCCTGCGCGCGGCATGGCGACCTCGGGCTGGCGCGGGCGCTCGCTCTCGTTCGGGATCGCCGATGCGGTCACGGTGCTGGCCGAGAGCGCGGCCGCGGCCGACGCTGCGGCGACGCTGATCGCCAACGCCGTCACCGTCGACCATACCGCAGTCGAGCGCGCGCCGGCGTCGTCGCTGCGCGAGGAAAGTGACCTCGGTGAACGTCTCGTCACAGTCTCGGTGGGGTCTCTGCCCGCGCACGCGAAGGCCGCTGCGCTGGACGCCGGGCTCGCAGAGGCGCGGGCGATACAGCGGGCGGGGCTGATCGATTCCGCCCGGCTCGCACTCCAGGGCGAGACCCGCACACTCGCACCGGTGGAAACCGCCGGTGCCACCATCGCCGCATGAGTACACCATGAGCGGCGCGGTCGTGGGCGTCGACGTCGGCGGGACCTTCACAGACCTGATCCTCATGGAGCCGGAGACCGGCACCGTCAGGCTCGCCAAGGTGCCGTCCACGCCTGCGAACCAGGCGGCTGGCGTGCTCGCGGCGCTCGACGGCGCGGCGGCGTCGCTCGCCGATGTCGGGGCCATCATCCACGGCACAACCGTCACCACCAACGCGCTGCTGGAACGCAAGCTCAGCCGCTGCGGGCTGATCACGACCAGGGGCTTCCGCGACATCCTCGAGCTTGGCCGGCGCACGCGGCCCCAGCCTTACGGCCTCACCGGCAGCTTCACGCCTCTGATCCCGCGCGAGCTTCGCATCGAGGTGCCGGAGCGCATGGATGCCGCCGGCGAGGTGCTGGTGCCGCTGGACGAGGCGGCGGTGCGCGCCGCGATCTCTTCGCTTCGTGCGGCGGGCTGCGACTCGCTCGTGATCCACTTCCTGCACAGCTACAAGAACCCCGCGCACGAGGAGCGCGCATTGGCCCTCGCGCGCGAATGCTGGCCCGAGGGCCACGTCACCGCGGGGCACGCGATCCTCGCCGAATTTCGTGAGTTCGAGCGGGGCGTCGCGGCGGCGGTGAACGCCTGCGTGCAGCCGCTGCTGCACCGCTATCTCGACCGCTTGCAGGGGCAGCTCGCAGGGCGCGGCTACGGGCGAGAGCTGCTGGTGATCCAGGGCAACGGCGGCAGCGTGTCCGCCCGCTCGGCGGCGGCGAAGGCGGTCAACACGGTGCTCTCGGGCCCCGCGTCGGGCGTCATGGCCGCGGCCGCCATCGGTCGCGCTGCCGGGGCCGAGCGGCTCATCACCTTCGATACCGGCGGCACCAGCGCCGACGTGGGCCTCGTGCTGGAGGGCGTGCCGGCGGTCACGGCCGAGATGGAGCTGGAGCACGGCATGCCCATCCACGTCCCCATGGTGGACGTTCACACCGTGGGAGCCGGCGGCGGCTCGCTCGCGCGGATCGACGAGGCCGGGCTGCTCCAGGTGGGGCCGGAGAGCGCGAGCGCCCAGCCAGGGCCGATCTGCTACGGCCGGGGCGGCAAGCGGCCGACGCTGACCGACGCCAACCTGATCCTCGGCCGGCTGGATGCGGGCGCCCTGCTCGCGGTCGAGACCCCGGTCGCGCCGGACGACGTGCGGGCGGTGATCGCCGAGACCGTCGGCGACCCCCTCGGCCTCGATGCGGACGCGGCGGCGGCGGCAGTCATCCGGATCGCCAACGACCGCATGGCCGGCGCGATCCGCATGGCGACGCTCGCGCGCGGCCACGACCCGCGCGACTTCGTGCTCTTCGCCTTCGGCGGCGCGGGCCCCATGCACGCCGCCGCGCTCGCCGCGGAGCTCGGCATCCCGCGCGTGATGATCCCGGCGCGGCCGGGGATCACCAGCGCCGTCGGCTGCATCACGGCCGACCTGCGCCACGACTACGTCAACACGGTGAACGCGCCGCTTGCGGAGGCCGACATGGCAACCGTCAGCGCGATCCTCGAACGCCAAGCGGCAGACGGGCGCGCGATCATCGAGCAGGAAGGCGTCGCGGTCGGCGAGATCGCCTGCCTCCACGCCGCCGACATGCAGTTCGAGGGCCAGACCCACCTGCTAACGGTGCCAATCGCGGGGCCGGACGTGACGCGCGAGCAACTTCAGAACGCCTTCGAGGCCGCCTACTGGGAGCGCTTCGCGGTGGCGCTCGACGCGATCCCGGCGGTTCTGGTCAAACTGCACACCGCCGTCATCGGCGCCAGACCGGCGGTGCCGCTCGCGGCCCTCGGGGGCCAGTCGCGGGCCTCCTCCCTCGACGGCGCGCTGATCGGCACGCGGCGCGTCTGGTTCCCTACCGGCTGGGCGGAGACGCCGGTCTACGACCGCGACCGCCTCCCGGCCGACGCAGCCTTCCCGGGCCCCGCGATCGTGCAGCAGACCGACTGCACAAGCGTGGTCGAGCCGGGCAACCGGGCCTCCCTCGATCCCATCGGCAACCTGATCCTGGACGTGAGCGGATGAGCCAGCTCGATCCCATCACCCTCGGCGTGGTGCAGAGCGGCCTGCAGCAGGTCTGCAACGAGATGGACCTCGCCTTCGTCCGCTCGGCCTTCAGCCCGGTCATCTCGGAGGGGCTGGATCGCTCCGACGGCATCTACGCCAAGGAGGACGGCAAGCTGATCGCACAAGGCGAACTCGGGCTACCGGTCTTCGTCGGCACCATGCAGTTCTCCACCGAGCACCTGATCGCCACCAGGCCCACGGTACGCGAGGGCGACATATTCGCGGTCAACGACCCCTACCTCGGCGGCACCCACCTGATGGACGTGCGCTTCGCGCTGCCCTTCTTCTACAAGGGCGCGCACTTCGCCTGGCTGTCCAACACCGGCCACTGGCCCGACACCGGCGGCATGGTGCCGGGCGGCTTCTCGGCGCGCGCCACCGAGGTGGTGCAGGAAGGGCTGCGCTTCCCGCCGGTCAAGCTCTACAAGCAAGGGCGGATCGACGAGGAGATTCTTTCGATCATCCTCTCCAACATCCGCGTGCCCGAGCAGCGCATCGGCGACATCGAGGCGCAGTCGGCGGCGCTGCTGGTGGGCGCCCGGCGGATGACGGCGCTGCTCGACAAGTACGGCCAACCCTTGGTCGAGGACGTCATCAGAGAGATGCGCCAGCGCGCCGCGCGCCAGATGCGGGCCAAGATCGAGACCATTCCGGACGGCAGCTATCGCGGCCTCGCCACGGTCGATTCCGACGGCGTGGTGAACGAGCCGCTCACCATCGACATGCGGGTGCGCGTGGACGGCACCGAGCTTTATTTCGACATGTCGCACTCCAGCCCGCCCTGCCTGGGGCCGATGAACAGCGTGGCGGCGACCACCAAGTCCTCGATCTTCCTCGCGATCCGCCACGTCTTTCCCGACGTACCGATCAACGCCGGCATGTTCGAGCCGCTGCACATCGCCGAGCCCAGGGGCACCTTTCTCCACGCCGAGTACCCGCGCCCGGTCTCGGGCTGCGCGGCCGAGGTCAGCCAGCGCATCGCGGAGGCCGTGTTCGATGCGCTGGCCCAGGCGATTCCGGACCGCCTCTTCGCCGCCCCTGCCGGCACCTCGGGCAACTTCGCCGTGGGCGGCGCCGACCCGGCGCGGGGGCGCGACTTCGTGATGTACCTCTTCACCGGCGGCGGCTACGGCGGCTCGCCCGAAGGCGACGGGCTCACCAACGGCTGCTCGACCATCGGCATCTCCAAGACTCAGCCGATCGAGGTGATGGAGCAGAGGTACCCGTTGCTCTTCCAGGAGTATTCGCTGCACGAGGGCTCGGGCGGAGCCGGCCGCTGGCGCGGCGGCTTCGGCGTCACCTACGCCTGCACGCTCCGGCGGGGCGCGGCCTCGGCCTCAATGGTGATGGACCACGGCCGCACCGGGCCCAACGGCGCGCTAGGCGGCGCGCCCGGCGGCGTCAACACCGTGGACGTGATCCGTGCCGACGGCTCGGCCTACCGGCCGCCGCATCTCTCCAAGGACCAGGAGATCCCGCTTCGCCCCGGCGATACCGTGCGGGTCTCGACGCCGGGCGGCGGCGGCTACGGCGACGCGCACGAGCGCGAGCCGACTCTGGTGCTACAGGACGTGATGCGCGGCTACTACACGGCCGAGGAGGCGGAGCAGCGCTTCGGCGTGGTCCTCGGCGGCGACCCGCCCCAGGTGGACGAGCCGGCCACCGCAGCCCGCCGCACCGCCAGGACCTGCAGCAAGGACGGCTAACTCTCGCCCTCTTCCACCAGCAGCCCCTCGTAGCGCTCGCGCAGCGCCGACTTGAGGAACTTGCCGGTGGACGTGCGCGGGATCTCGTCCACGAAGACGTAGTCGTCGGGCAGCCACCACCTGGCGAAGCCGCCGGCGAGGTGGCTCTGAAGCGCGTCTGCGTCCGTCTCCGCTCCCTCCTTGAGGACGATGACGGCGAGCGGGCGCTCATCCCACTTCTCGTGCCGCGCCGCGATCACCGCAGCCTCGCTCACCGCCGGATGGCCCATGAGCGCGTTCTCCAGATCGACCGAGCTGATCCACTCGCCGCCGGACTTGATCAGGTCCTTGGTCCGGTCGGTGATCTTCATGTAACCCTCGGCGTCGATGGTGGCGACGTCGCCGGTGCGCAGCCAGCCGTCTTCGGACCACTTGTCACTCAGCTCGTCCGAGTCATGGTAGGCGGCGGCGATCCAGGGCCCGCGCACCTGCACTTCGCCCATGGTCTCGCCGTCCCAGGGCGCGATGCACCGATCGTTCGCCAGGCGCATGTCGACGAAGGGCAGGGCCACCCCCTGCTTTGCGCGGTAGCTGTACTCCGCGTCCTCGTCGAGCCCTGCCATGGTCGCCTTGAGAAGTGCGGCCGTGCCGAGCGGCGTCATCTCGGTCATGCCCCAGGCGTGGATGGTGCGGATGCCGTGCCGGTCGAAGCCCCGGATCATCGCCTCGCTCGCCGCAGACCCGCCGACCGCCGTGCGGAGCCGCGGGTCGAGCGACCAGCGGTCGGGCTCGGCATCCAGCGCCTGGAGGATGCCGTTCCAGATGGTCGGCACACCCGCCGCCATCGTGATTCGCTCGGTCTCGCAGAGATCGAGCAGGCTCATCGGGTCGAGATGCGGCCCCGGCAGCACGACGCGGGCGCCGGCTGCCACCGCCGAATAGGGCAGGCCCCAGCCGTTGGCGTGGAACATCGGCACCACGGGCATGATCGTGTCGTGCTGGCTGATGCCGAAGGGCTCGGTCATGCACATCGCCATGGTGTGAAGCACCATGGCCCGGTGCGAATAGGCGACGCCCTTGGGCCGCCCGGTGGTGCCGGAGGTGTAGCAGATGCCGCAGGCGTCGCGCTCATCGAGGGCGGGCAGATCGTCGTCGGGGTCGCCCGACGCCAGCAGGTCCTCGTAGTTCTCGTAGCCCTCCGGCACCGGCTGGCTGGAGAGCGCCACCACGAACACCCGCTCCGGCGCGATCTCGGGCCGCACCTTCTCGAACAGCGGCAAGAGCACGTCGTCCACGATCGCGAAGCGGTCGCCTGCATGATTCGCGATATAGGCGATGTCGTTCGGGTGGAGGCGGAAGTTGAGCGTGTGCAGCACGCCGCCGGCACAGGGGACGCCGAAGTAGCACTCCTCGTGCGGGTAGTTGTTCCACATCATGGTGGCCACGGGCTCGCCCCGCTTGAGCCCGGCACGCTTGAGCGCCGAGGCGAGCTGGCGGGCGCGCCGGTGGAAATCGCCGAAGCGGTAGCGGTGCTTCGACTTGTCCGGCAGGCGGGTAACGATCTCGCTCTCGCCCAGCAGCGTGCCGGCCCGCTCCAGGTAAGGGGTGAGGGTGAGCGGGTAGTCCATCATCGTCGCGCGCATAACTCTCCTCCGCGTGGCGCCCGTAGCGCATGATGCCGAAGGCCCGGCCGGCCTTCAATCGATGCGCGCCGCGCCGGCCGAGGCCTCCCTTGCCAGCGCCTTCGATCGCCGTAAGCTGCCCGCCATGCTGCGGCTCACCCAAATTCTCGGCAACGCGACCGATGCGGCGATTGCCGACCGGCTTCACACGCTGGAACACGACGGGCGGGTCGAGACCATCACGCTGGATGCGGCCGATACCGCGCGCAAGCGGCTCCGGGTCGCGACCGACAAAGGGACCGATTGCGCGGTGGCCATCGCACGCTCCGACCGCCTCGCGAACGGCGCGGTGCTGCTGCTGGAGGATGACCGCGCCGTCGTGGTCCGCATGCGCGAGACCGTGTGGCTCGCGCTCGGCCCCCGCGACCTGGCGGCGGCTTTGGAGCTCGGCTATTTCTGCGGCAACCTGCACTGGCGGGTGCGGTTCGAGGGCGCGGTCCTCAAGGTGGCGCTGGACGGCCCGCGCGAGACCTATATCGCGCGGCTCGCGCAGCATCTCGCCGATGGCCGGGCGCGCATCATCGAGGAGCAGGACGAGCAGTGACGACGGACCCAGCGCAAGACCTGGCCGGAGCAGCGGCGACTTCGGCGCCGAGCGCGGCACGCGTGGGTATCGGCGGGCCGGTGGGCTCGGGCAAGACGGCGCTCATCGAGGGGCTGCTGCCGCTCTTCGCAGCCCGCGGCACCTCCATGGCCATCGTCACCAACGACCTGGTGACCCAGGAGGACGCCGAGCGGCTGCAGCGGAGCGGCCTGATCCCGCCGGAACGTGTGGTGGGCGTCGAGGCCGGCGCCTGCCCCCATACCGTGATCCGCGAGGACCCGACGCTCAACATCGAAGCCGCCGACCTGCTGGAAGAGCAGCTCCGCCCCCTCGACCTGATCCTGATCGAGAGCGGCGGCGATAACCTGGCCTCGACCTTCTCCCTCGATCTGGTGGACTACTGGCTCTTCGTGATCGACGTCTCGGGCGGGGGCGACATCCCGCGCAAGCGGGGGCCGGGGATCGTCCGGGCCGACCTGCTGATCGTCAACAAGTCCGACCTCGCGCGCCACGTCGGGGTCGATCTCGCGCTGATGCAGCAGGAGGCGGAGGAGGTGCGCTCCGGTCGTCCCGTGCTGCTCACCAACTGCCGCACCGGCGAGGGTCTCGACCGCGTCGCCGACCACCTCGCCCACGACGTGCTGATGGAGGGTTGAAGCGCCATGAACGAGCCGGCGGCGGCGGAGACGGCGACGGTGAGGACGCGGGAAAACCTGCTCGCACGCGCCAAGGGGCTCATGGAGACGATCCGCGCGCGCTCGGACGAGACCGAGGAGACCCGGCGGCTCGCCCCCGAGACCATGCAGGCGATGCGCGAGGCCGGCATCCACCGCATCCTGCAGCCCGCCCGCCACGGCGGGGCCGAAGCGCACTATTCCGGCCTGGTCGATATCGTGGAGGCCATCTCCATCGCCTGCAGCGCCGCCGGCTGGTGCCTGATCCAGTACTCCTCCCACAACTGCCTGCTGGGCTACTGGCCACCGGACGGGCAGGACGAGATTTGGGGTACAACACCGGACGCCATGGTGGCGGGCATGCTGATCCCGAGCCTGGGCCGGGCAGTGCGGGCCGACGGCGGCTGGCGCATCAGCGGGCGCTGGCCGTTCGCGAGCGGCGTCTACGGCGCCGACTGGTTCATCGCCGCCGCCTTCACCGAAGACGGCGACAAGCCCAGGCTCGCCCAGATGCACGCGATCCCGCAGGGCGAGTACGAGATCCTCGACACCTGGCACACCGCTGGACTGCGCGGCACCGGCAGCGCCGACGTCGCCGTGGACGACGTCTTCGTGCCTGACCGCCGCGCGCTCACCATCGACGCCACCAAGGGCGGCGGCACCGCACCGGGGTGCGCCGTGAACGACGCGGCGCTCTACAAGCTGCCGGCCTACGCCATGTTCTCCATCAATCAGAGCGCCGCCGCGCTCGGCGTGGCCCAGGCCGTCTACGACGACTTCGTGGCCCGCACCCGCGACCGCGTTGCGCGGATGTCGGGCAAGAGCATGGCCGACTACGCCACCGCGCAGGTCAAGGTAGCGGAAGCCCACACCAACATAGAGACCGCGCGCCTGCTGCTGCACCATTGCTGCGACAAGGGCATGGCGATCGCCGAGAGCGGCGGGACTGCGCCGATGCCGAAGAAATCCGAGCTGCGCGCCCAGGCGACCATGGCGGGCAAGCTCGCGGCCGAGGCCGTGGACCTGCTCTTCCACCTCTCGGGCGGCGCCGGGCTCTACGACAGCAATCCGCTCTCGCGCGCCATGCGCGATGTCAACTGCATCCGCGGCCACATTACCCAGAACTGGGACGTGAACGCCTCCAACCACGGTGGGGTCCTGCTCGGCCTGCCCTCGGCCGATCCGGGGCTTTAGGGGGGAGTTACGCTGCGACGAAGGTGCCGTGCAGGCCGAGGGGGAGCGGGTAGGGCAGGATGCCTTGCCAGAGCGGCCCGTCGGCGAGGTGCCCGGCGTCGAAGACGCTGAGGCCTGAGGCGCGGCGCTCCAGATCGAGGAAGGGGCCGACCAGCCAGCCGTCGCTTTCCGCCTCCCCGCGCGGCACGAACACGTGCTCCTCCGGAATCAAGTGGCGCGGGTAGGACCAGCCGTCGACGGGGCCCTGGTCGGGATCGATGCGGTCGATGCGCGAGAGCGGCCAGCCGCCGACTTCTGCGCCGGTGAGCGCGAAGAGCGCGCGGTGCCGGAGCCCGGTGCGGTGCGGGTCGATGCGCGGAAAATCCGCCACACGGGGCGCCACCTGCTCCACCGTGGCGCCGCCGCCGGGCCGCAGCACCATGCGGTGATAGCGCGGATGGGCGGAGGGAAAGCGCCAGTCGCCCTCCATGACCACACGTAGGTCGTGAATGGCGAACATCGGGTCCGCCGCCTGGCAGAGGTCGAGGTGGATGGTGCCGTCCGCCTCCTCCCAGCCGTTGCCGTGGTGGAAGTGGAAGCCCGGCGGCAGGTCGTAGCGGCGCACCGGGGTGAGCGTCTCCTTGTCCACCACGATCACCCGGGTGCCGAGCTCGGGCCGCCAGACGTGGGCGTCCAGGAAGCTGATCGGGCCGGCGGCGAAGCGCGCGGGCTCCAGCACGAAGGGTGGCACGACCAGCACCAGATGGCGCCGGGTCACGACGCTGTCGTGCACCATGCCGAGCGGGTCGACGGGCAGCGCGTTGAAGGCGGCGAGCCGGCCTTGCGGGTCGATGCGGTAGAACAGCAGCATCGGCCGGGGGAACGTGACGCAGCCGATGTTCCAGCAGGTACCATCGGCCCCGACTTTCGGATGCGCCGAAAAGGGCGCGCCCGCCAGGTCCGGCCGCCATGCGACGAAATCGCCGGCCGCCAGCGTCTCGGGATCGAATTCCAGCGCCGAGCCCCCCTCCCAGAGCGCCATGAGCCGCCCCCCATGGGCGAGCACGGAGGTGTTGGCGACATTCATGTCGTCGGGCGCCATGATCGGCGCGACGTCGGGCGGGAGGGTGCCGAAGGCGGGCAAGAGGCGCGCGCCCGCCGCCGTCTCTCGCCTTCGCTTGGGCGTGTCCAGGATGCGGGCGCGGTGGCTCACGCCGTCCCCGGAGAAGGTGAAGGCCTGCACCATGCCGTCGCCGTCGAACCAGTGGCCGTAACGGTGGCCGAAGCGCTCGTGCTCGGCCGGGCCGTTGCGCCAGAGCACGCCTGTGAGATCGGCCGGCAGGCGGCAGGAAAGGGTCGTGAGCGGTGCGGCGAGGGTCTCGGCCCGCGCCGTGGCGAAGGCCAGCCGGCGCTGAGCGGCCGTAAGCGCCGGCGCGGGATCGGCGGCGTCACCGCTCGCCGCTCCTGCCCTGCCGGCCGCCAGCGCGACCGGCAGGGCACCCAGCGCCCGCAGCACCGCGCGGCGGGAGGGTGCGGCCGTCATTGCCCCGATCCCTCGGGGTAGGCGATCGGCACCGAGACGGATGGCGCGGCCTCCTCCTCATCCACGATCACCGCGGCGCTCTCGAAGCTGGGCGGGCCCATGAAGCCCACCGCGCCGTTGGAGAAACCGTAGCCCTCCGCCGGCATGCCTAAGAAGTTCTGGTTGAGCGCGCCGTCGCCGTCGGCGTCGTGGAAGGCTGCCACCGCGTAGGCACCGGGAGCCACGTCCGCGAAGATCACGCGCACGGTGCCGGAGGCAGCGGGACGCATGATCGCGCCGACCACGCCGTCATCGGCGGGAAAGTTGCCGTCCTCGAGTTGCCGGTGCAGCGCGACGCGCACGTCGCCGTCGGCCGAGCGCAGGCCTTCAATACGGACCTCGAGGTCCGCCGCCGCGGCTCCGAACGTGAGCGAGGCCGCACAGGCGAGCGTGGCCGCCAGTGCGGCGCCCTTGATGGATGCGGTTCGAATGCTCATCACATATCCTCCAAAGCGTGGGGTTGGCTGACCGGGGCAGGGTGGGCAGGCCCGCGCCGCGCGTCACCGTCCGATACGCGAGAGCCACGGGATTATTCGCGAATTGCAGGACTCGCCGTTCACGCTTCGTGAAATGCGCCGCTCGCTGGCCGGTCAGGCGGTCGCGCTCGTCGCTCTGGTGGCGATTTTCGCCTTCATCGGCCCGTTCGGGACCTACGACTCGCTCGGCCTGTCCGGCCGCATCGGCTACTGGGCGGTGGCGATGGGCGGCAACTGGCTGGTCTGCGGCAGCATCATGATGCTGACCCTGGTCACCGCCGGTGGCCACTCAGTGCGCAGACGTGTGCTTGTGACCGCGGCCGCGGCCCCGGTCGCCGCCGCGCCCGGCACCGGCGTCGTGTTCGCGGCCGAGGCGCTGTTCCGGCCCGGCTACGCCGAGCCGATCGGCGTGCCGATGATCTACCTCTCGGTCGCGGTGCTGATGCTGGTGATCGGGCTCGCGGTGGTCGCCGTCATGGAAGCCCGCCGCGGGCTGGCGGAGCGAAGCGTCGCGGCAGCCGCCCCGGAAGATGCCGGCGAATCAGGCACCCGCGCCGGCCCCGCACCCGGGGCGCGCTTCCTCGACCGTCTGCCGGAAAAGCTCGGCCGCGACCTGGTCTACCTCAAGACCGCCGACCACTATGTGGAGGCCTTCACCACGGCAGGCTCCACCCTGGTCCTGATGCGCTTCGCCGATGCCATCGCCGAGCTGGACGGCGCAGGCGGGCTCAGGGTGCACCGCTCCTACTGGGTCGCGCGCCGCCATGTGGAAGGCGCCCAGCGCCGGGAGGGCCGCACGTCGCTGCGCCTCACCGGCGGACACGAGGTGCCGGTGAGCCGCACCTACATGGCCGCCGTCCGCGCAGCGGGCTTGGTGTAAGTGGTGCGACTTCCGATGAAGCGGCGATGCGACGCCCCCCTCCTCACCCCGTCCCTCTCCTCCCCCGAGGGGAGGAGAGGGAGAAGAGGTCGGCGCCGCCTACGTCCCCCCTCCGCCCTGCAGGGGGGAGGGGGACAGGGGGAGGTGGGTGCGCGCGATGCGGACTGAGGCTCCGAAAGGCGGTGGAGAGGCTCTCGGTGCCGAGCAGCGCTGGGAAGCGCGGGTCCGCGACGGCCTCACGGCGTTCCAAGCGGGCCGCGTGGAGGAAGCCTATGCCGCATGGCGCTCCGCCGCCGCGATCGCCAGAGCGTTCGACGCTGACGACCCGCGCCGCGCGGCGAGCCGCACTCACCTCGCCCTCTGTCATGCCACCTCAGGCGGTCCTACGAAGGCGCGGCGGGCCTTCCGCCGGGCGCTCCGTGCGTGGGAGGCGGCGGAAGCCTGGGTCGCGCGCATGAGCGTCGGCCAGCGCGCGCGCAGCTCGGGCTTCCATCTGAGGCTCGAGCATAAGCATCGGCGCAGCTATGACGCGCTCGCCCGCGCCGAGTCCGCGAAGCTGCTCGGCGCCGGGCGGGCCGCGGCGCTCGCCGGCGCTGCCCATCTCGCGCGCGACCCGGCAGCCGCGCTCGAAGAAGCACAGCGGAGGCGGGCGGCGGGGCTAAGCTGGCGCGCAGCGGACCAGGCGGCGATCTGGCGCGCGCTCGCGGCGCTCAAGCAAGATGCAGGCGACGATGCGGCCGCGCTGGATGCCCGGGGCAAGGCCGAGGCGATCGAGCGCGACCCGGTGCACTTCGGTCCGGAGCGTCTTGCCGCCATTGCAGACGGCAGCACGCCATCGGATCTCAGGCGCCTCGAGGCGGCGGTCTATCTGACTCCGGTGTGTCTTCGTCGTCGCTGACCGGCGGTTTGCGCCAGTCTCGCGCCAGCTCCCACCACTCCTTGGCGCGCCGCGGCAGGCTCTCCAGCCCATCGGGCAGGAACATCACGGTGAGAATCAGGATTGCGCCGTAGAACAGCGGCCGCCATTGGTCGAGGCCGCGCAACCCCTGGTCCACGACCGTCAACACCACAACGCCGATGATGGGGCCGGCGATTGTCCGTGTGCCGCCGACGATCACCCACACCAGCACGAAGAGCATGATGTGCAGGTTGAACTGGACCGGGTTGACGGTGCCGAGATAGTGGCCGAGCAGCGAGCCGGCGAGCCCCGCGAAGGCGGACGCGACCACCAGAGCGAAGGTCTTGTACCACCAGATGTGAACGCCGACCGATTCCGCCAGTACGTCCTTCCAGTGGATCGCATGCAACGTGAGCCCGAAGCGCGAGTGCTCCAGTCGGTAAAATATGAAGATCGTGATAATCGCCAGTGCGAGGCACAGGAAGTAGTAGGAGTGCGGATCCGCCGCGACGTCGACCATGCCGAGCACAGGCAGCGGAATCTCCGGCGAGGGAATGAACACGATGCCCCCCGGCCCGCCGAAGGGATCGCGGAAGCGGTTCCAGGTGAGGCGGATCGCCTCGCCTGCGGCGAACGAGCCGATCAGGAAGTAGAAGCCCTTCATGCGGAAGAGCGGGAAGGCGAGCACGAAGGCGAGCAGGCCCGTGAACGCCATGGCCAGCGGAGCCGCCAGCCAGACCGAGAGCCCGGCCTCCTTGGTGGCGAGCGCGCTGCCGTAGGCGCCCACTCCCATCATCACCACGTGACCGAGCGAATACTCCCCTGCCAGCGTGAGGAAGCGGTAGCTCACCGCCAGAATCACGTTGATGAGCAGGAAGATGAGGATGTCGATCCGGTAGATCGCGACCAGGAAGGGCAGCGCGCAGAAGACCGCCAGCAGGGCCGTGAGGCCGCCGCTCGTGGCCCAGAAGCGGCTAGACCTTCTCACCTTTACCCAGGAGGCCGGCGGGCCGCACGATCAGCACGAGCAGCATCAGGAGAAGGCCGAGGATGCTGGCGATAGAGCCGTCGAGATAGGTGGCCACGAACGTGTGGAAGAAGGTGTAGAGCACCGCGGCCAGCACGGCGCCTTCGAGGCTGCCGATGCCGCCCACGACGATGACGATGAAGGCGGTCACGATCACCGGGCCGCCGATATAGGGGTAGACGCGGACCAGCGGCGCCATGATCGCGCCGGCGGCACCCGCCATGCCGGCGCCGAGCCCCATCGCCAGCAGCGCGAGCTTGTTGATCGACATGCCCTGCAGCGCCGCCGCCTCGCGGTCCTGCGCGCAGGCGCGGAGCGCCCAGCCCAGCCGCGTGCGCTTGAGGAAGAGCCAGAACCCGATCAACAGCATGACCGCGATACCGAAGGCGACGAGCCGCTGCCACGGCACCAGCACGCCATCCATGCCGAAGACGGGCGTCGCCCCCGAATAGACCGGCGGGATGTGCTTCATCAGGCCGACGCCGAAGATGACCGCGGCCAGCACTTGGAGGATGAAGAGCACGCCCACGGACATGATGAGCCCGCCCAGCGGGTTGTCCCGCATGGGCTTGAACAGGAGCTGCTCCATGATCAGGCCGATGACGCCGACGATGACCATGGCCGCGACGACGGCGGCGAAGAAGGGCAGCTCGTGCTGTGCGTAGAGCCAGAAGACCACGTAGGCGCCGGCCATGTAGAACTCGCCGTGGGCGAAGTTGATGACCCGCATGACGCCGAAGATGAGAACCAGGCCCACCGCCATCAGCGCGACGAAGCTGCTCTGCATCAGAGCGTTCACCAGCGTCTGAACGACAGTATCCACGGTCCCTCGCGCGGATCAGTGACGTGTCGAGCCGCGGCCCGTCAATAGCGGAGCCGTGCCCGGCAGGGCGGCGCATCCGCTCGCCCGGTTACGAATACTACAAAGGAAAAGCCGGGGCCGCACCGCCCCGGCTTCCCCAAGCGGCAGTCCGTGCTGTAGACGGACCTGCCGCGTCATGGTGCGGTCGTTGCCGCTCGCGCTGCGATCAGCCGCCGAGCGCTTCGGTGTGCTTCTTCAACAGATCGCCGTGCCTGCTCCACCAGTCGATGATGTTGCGGTACTCGACGATCGTGGCCTTGCCGTTCTGCATCTGCACCACCGGCCAGTTGCCGACGAGCGCATTGTCGATACCCCACAGCTCGGCGCCCCACCAGGCGGCGTCGCCGAAGACGTGGGGGCCGCGGCCGCCTTCCTTCAGCGCCGCGAGCACGTCCATCGGCTCGACGCTGCCGGCCTTCTCGGCAGCCAGCCGCCACATTTCGGCGATCGCGGAGTACTCCCAGGACACCGCGCTCCAGGAGTCCGGGAAGCGCGCGTTGTATTCGGCGAAGAACCCGTCGGGGTTGTCGAAGTTGATGTGCGCTTCCTTCATCGCCGGATCGTCGAAGTCCGGGAACTGGAAGATGAGACCTTCGACAAACTCCGCACTCGTCTTCTCGATGATCTTGTCATAGAAGTCGAAGGTGCAGGAGATGATCTGCCCGTCGTAACCCTGCAGGAACAACTGTTCGCTGATCAGGTTGACGTAGTCCGGATAGGCGGTGTCCAGGCAGACGATGTCGGGGTTGTCGGCCAGCATCGCGGTCACGACGGGTGCGAAGTCGGTGGTCGCCGGGTCGAAGAACTTGTTGTAGACGACATCGATGCCCGCCGCCTCGAAGGCCGCCAGGTAGGTCGCGACCGAAGGCCACCCGAGCTCGTCGTCCTGGGCGCAGATCGCCGCGGTCTTGAGCTCCGGCCGGTTCTCCGCCAGCCACTCGACGCCGGTGACGTTGTAGATCGGGTGCACCTCGGCCGGCGCCAGGTGATAGAGCGTGTCCGGGGTGAGGTCGCTCGGCAGCAGGGTGGTCGACAGCATATCCTGCTTGGTGAAGAACTGCACTGCGGCCGGCGCGTCGGTGCCGCCCAACATCTGGACCAGCTTGACCTCGTCCTCGAGCACCAGCTTCTTGGCGCCGATCAGCGACTTGTCCGCCAGATACTCGTTGTCGTAGGACACGATTTCGACCATGTAGTTGTCGTCGCCGATCTTGATCCCGCCGGCGCTGTTGACGTGCTCGGCCCAAATCTCGGCCCCGTTCAGACCCGGCAGGAACCAGCCCGCGACCTCGCCGGTGAGCGGCCCGAGGAAGCCCATCTTGACCACCTTCTCCGCGCCCCGCGCGACATAGGGGGCGCCGAACGACGACGCGGCAACGGCACCGGCTGCGGCCGCGGCCGTGCCCGTGAATTGCCTTCGTGTAAGTCCCTTCTTGCCCATGACTAGGCCTCCCTGTTGGGTGCGGCCGCGCGGAGGCCCAGGTTGGACCCCGCCAGCGAGGCAGCACGGTGGATTGCGCACTTGCTGCGCAATCATCTGCTAAAACCGTATTCGGTATCATTGATCAGAGTCAAGACCGGCCGACAATGGATACATGAAAGTGAATAGTTGGTTGGACCAATTAGAGTGCGAATAGTTGGTTGGACCAATCGGCATGCAAGTATTTGGTTCTACCAATCAAATGTTTGTTGTAGTGATTTCGTACGCGGCAGTCCAGCGTCTACCGGCCCCGCATCCACTATGCTATTCTGCGCCGCAGTTGGCATGATTTAGTCGGCCATGTGCCGCTTCGTGCCGGCCCGCGAAAGGTAGCGGGCCAGCATGGGGAGCGACGGCATGACGAACACGAGGGGGAATCCAGATGGCGCGTGATCCGAAGTATGACTGCTTGTTCGAGCCGATTCGGATCGGTCCGAAGACCATGAAGAACCGCTTCTATCAGGTTCCCCACTGCAACGGCGCGGGCTCGGAGCGGCCGGGCGCTCAAGCTGCCTTTCGCGGCATGAAGGCCGAGGGCGGCTGGGGCGGCATCTGCACCGAATACGCCTCGATTCATCCGGAATCGGACGACGTGCACCGGGTCTCGGCCCGCATCTGGGACGACGGCGACGTCATCAATCTCGGCCATATGTGCGACGAGATCCACCGGCACGGCTCACTTGCCGGGATCGAGATGTGGTACGGCGGCCCCCACGCGCCTTGCATGGAAAGCCGCGCCGTACCCCGGGGCCCGAGCCAGATCGCCTCAGAGTTCGAATCGCGCACTTATCCGCGCGAGGCCGACGAAGACGACATCAAGGACCTGATCCAGATGTATGTCGACGCTGCGATCCGCGCCGAGCGCGCAGGCTTCGACATCATCTACGTCTACGGCGCGCACAGCTATCTGCCGCTCCAGTTCCTCTCCAAGTTCTACAACAAGCGCACCGACCGCTACGGCGGCAGCTTCGAGAACCGGGCGCGCTTCTGGATCGAAGGGCTGGCCGCGGTGAAGCAGGCCGTGGGCGACAACTGCGCGGTCGCGACCCGTTTCGCTATCGACACGCTCTATGGCGCCGATGGCGTGGAGGTCGGCGAAGACGGGTATCAGTTCGTCGAGCTCGCGACCAAGGAGGGCGTGGTCGACCTCTGGGACGTCAACATCGGCGACATCGCCGAGTGGGGCGAGGACGCAGGCCCGTCGCGCTTCTACAAGGCCAACCACCAGAAGCCCTGGGTCAAGGACGTGAAGAGCATCGCCAACGTGCCGGTGCTCGGCGTCGGCCGGGTCACCAGCCCGGACGACATGGCGCAGATCGTGACCTCCGGCCAGGCGGACATCATCGGCGCGGCCCGGCCCTCGATCGCCGATCCGTTCCTGCCGAACAAGATCGACGAAGGCCGGCTCGACGACATCCGCGAGTGCATCGGCTGCAACATGTGCATCTCGCGCTGGGAGATCGGCGGGCCGCCGCTCATCTGCACCCAGAACGCCACCTCGATGGAGGAGTACCGGCGCGGCTGGCACCCGGAGAAGTTCGAGAAGGCGCCCGACCCGTGCTCGGTGCTCGTGGTCGGCGCCGGGCCCGCCGGCATGGAGTGCGCGCGCGTCCTCGGCGAGCGGGGCTACGACGTGCACCTGCGCGAGGCCGACGGCGAGATCGGCGGCTGCGTGCGCTACATCCAGCGCTTCCCCGGCCTCGCCGAGTGGGGCCGGGTGACCAGCTACCGCCAGATCCAGCTCGACAAGCTCAAGACCGTGGAGGTGCACACCGGCGTGGGCGAGATGAGCGCCGACGACGTGCTCACCTACGGCGCGGACCGAGTGGTGGTCGCGGTCGGCTCGCACTGGGCGACGGACGGACTGAGCAGCACCACGCACGCGCCGATCCCCGGCGTCGACGCGAGCCTCGCCCAGGTGTGCACGCCGGAGCAGGTCATGGCCGGCAAGGACGTGGGCGACCGGGTGATCGTGCTGGAGGCCGAGGGCTATTACACCGGCGCGAGCCTCGCCGAGTATCTCGCCGACCAGGGCAAGCAGGTGACGATCATCACCCAGCTCGGCTCTTCGGTGCACTACACCCACTTCACCTTGGAAGCCCCCAACCTGCATCGGATGATGCACGAGAAAGGGATCACGGAGCTGAGCTCCACCTGGGTGCACTCGGTCGATACCGGCAATGAGGTCACCGTGCGCGCCTATCCGATCTTCGGCGACGGCTACCGGCGCTCCGCCGATCCGCGCACCGGCGAGCTGCCGCGCACGGCCAACACCCATATCGACGAGCTCACCTGCGACACGCTGGTCTGCGCCACGGCCCGGATCTCCAACAGTGCGCTGTTCACCGAGCTGAAGGCCCGCAAGGACGAATGGGCCGACGAGGAGATCGACGCCATATTCCACATCGGCGATTGCTACGCGCCCCGGATGATCGCGGATGCGGTGTTCGACGGCCACCGGATCGCCCGCGAGTTCGAGTCCGAGAATCCTCAGTATCCCCTCCCCTGGATCAGGGAGCGGCAGATCTGGGGCGACCGGACCTACCCGTCCCTGCCGGCCAACGGCGGCGCGTAGAAGCGGGGAGCCGGCGGTCAGCGGCGGGCAAAGCGTGTGAGTTCAGCGGGACCGGGCCGCAAAGCGGCCCGGACGGCGCGAACGCGCCGCGCGCGAAGCGCGTAGCCAAGCGAGCGGAGCGAGCGCCCGGCGTTGAGGGAGAAAGAGGAATCTAACCATGACCACACGTGAATCGGCGCTGGCCGCGCACCATCGGGCGCTCGGCTCCAACCTCGAGGACTGGAACGGCATGGGGGCGCCGTGGACCTACCACTCGGACCCCTGCGACGAGCACGACGCGGTGCGGGAGCGTGCGGGGCTCTTCGACGTCTCGGGGCTCAAGAAGGTTCGCGTGCGCGGTCGCGACGCTGCGGCGGTGTGCGATCACGTCGTCACCCGCGACATGTCGCGGATTCCGGTCGGGCGCTCGGCCTACGCGCCGATCCTGCAGGATGACGGCGGCATCTGCGACGACGTCATCATCTTCAACGTCGCGGAAGACGATTACCTCTTCGTCCACGGCGCGGGCGCCGGGCTGGAGCGGCTGCACGAGAGCGCCGAGGGCAAGGAGGTGAGCATCGCCTTCGATGACGACCTGCACGACATCTCGCTACAGGGGCCGGCAGCCGTCGGCTTCCTCGACCGGCACACGCCGATCGACCTGTCCGCGCTCGGCTACTTCCACCAGGCCGAGACCACGCTCTTCGGCCGGCCGGCGCTGATTTCGCGCACCGGCTATTCCGGCGAGCGCGGCTACGAGATCTTCGCCACCGCCGAGCATGTGGTGCCGCTATGGGAGGAGATCCTCGGCGCGGGCGAGAGCGCCGGCATCGTGCCCTGCTCCTTCACCTGCCTCGACAAGATCAGGATCGAGGCGGCGCTGCTCTTCTATCCCTACGACATGACCGAGGCCAACACGCCCTGGGAGGTGACCATGGGCTGGTCGGTCTCGCGCAAGAAGGGCGATTTCCGCGGCAAGGACGCCGTGTTCGCCCGCGAAGGGCAGGACAAGATTCTCATGGTCGGCATCGTGGCCGATCACGACGACGCGGTAGAGGCGGACGCGGCGCTGAGCCTCGACGGCGAGAAGGTCGGCGTCGTCAACAGCCCGGGATGGTCGCACCGGATGCAGAAGTCCCTGGCGCTTTGCCACGTGGCGCCCCACGCGGCGGCCGAAGGCACGAAGCTCGCCGTCGAGGGCGAGACGGTGCAGTGCGCGGCAACGGTTTCGCGCATCCCCTTCCACGATCCTGACAAGTCCCGCACCCACGGCTGAGCGCGGAACTCGGCGGAATCGAGACGCCCGGCCGGGCCGTTGGGCCGCGCCGGGCGGGAGGGTTGGCTGGGGGACCAGGATTCGAACCTGGACCTACGGAGTCAGAGTCCGCTGTCCTACCGTTAGACTATCCCCCACCAAGCCTGCGCCCGACAATTATGGCATGTGGCGGTCGTGTCAACCGATCGTCGCGGGGTTCTCGCCCATGGGTCTCTTCAAGGCACAATCCGTCCTTATCAGATCACCGCAGTCCGAGCCGCTCCCCACCTCCCCCTGTCCCCCTCCCCCGAAGGCGGAGGGGGGACGTGGCGGCGCCACCATTTCCCCCTCTCCTCCCTGGGGAGGAGAGCGCCGGGGTGAGGTGGGGGAGTCCCAGGACGGCTCGGCAAAAGCCGCCGCTCACGCTGCGAGCTGCTCGGCCTCAAGGTCGTGAATGAAGAAGACCTTGCGGACGGTCTCCAGCACCTCCCACGTCACATGCTCGCCCTTCGACGTGTAGAAGATGTCGCCGGCGCTGTAGGTGTGGGCGGTGCCGTCCTGCTCGGTCACGCGTATCTTGCCCTCCAGCAGCGTGCATATCTCGTCGCCCGGTGAGCGCGCTCTCGGTATCTGATGGCGCGGTGATCGGTTTGTTTGATGGGCATCGTTCGCGGCTGGTGGGGTGACCGGGGGTGTCGGACGGCCGTCGGCGGGTCAAGCCGCTACGCGGCTCCTCCGCTTCGCTCCGGCCCTTCGGGTGACCCCCCGCCGTCCATCCGACGGAGTGCATCCATGGCCGTAAGCAAGCTTCCGGCCACGGGCCGATCGCTCGACGCAGTGCGGCAACGGGGGCTGGCGAGGGGTGTTACCCGTTACCGTTACCCTGCCTCCCTAGGGGTTCGAGGCGGTAACGGTTTTCGGTAACGCGTCGTTGCGGCCCGCGTGGTTGACGGCGGCCGGCGGCGCCGCGTTTTCGGCGGCGAGGCGGTAACCGCCCTGGGGTGCGCGTTCGACGCGCCCGGCGCGGACGAGCTTGCTCAGCGCTTCGGCGACGGTTGCGGGCCGGGTTGCCGCGCGCTCGCGGATCTGGCGCTGCGAGAGCGGTGCATCGGCGTCGGCGAGGGCTTGGAGGATGCGCCGTTCGGGTGTTTCCGGCTCCGGCGCGGCCTCGGCCGGCACCGGCCGCCGCAAGCGCAGGGCGGGTCCCTCGCCGTCATCGGCGAGTTCGATCTCGATGTCGGCGAGGCCTGGAGCGGCGCGATGCTCGACGGTCATGACGATCTGCTTGTCGCGGCGGCGCAGATAGAGGTTGCTGTCGCCCCAGGCATGGAGCTCGGACGACCCCCTGAGCGCCTGGCCCGGCCGGCTGGCACCGCTCTTGCGGGCATGGTGGACGAGCAGGACGGCGGTCTCGAAGCGGCGCTGGAGGTCGCGCAGGAAGCCGAGTATGGGAGCGACCTCGGCGACGGTGTTTTCATCGACGCCGTGCAGGCGGACCAGGGGGTCGAGGACCACGAGGCGTGGCGCGATGCGCTGCACGGTCTCGCGCAGACGCTGCCGGTCGTTGGCATGGTCGAGGCGCAGGATGGGAGCGTCGATGACGGCGATGTCGAGCGTCTCGAAGCTGGCGCCGGCTGCCCGGGCGATGCCCTCAAGCCGGGCGCGCACGATGTGGCCGGCGTCCTCGGCCGCGAACAGCAGGACCGGTCCGGGCTGTTTGGCGGCGAAGCGGCGCAGACAGGGAACGCCGGCGGCGACGGCCACGGCGAGGTCCAGAGCCAGGAAGGATTTGCCGCACTTGGGTTCGCCGCCGACGATGCCGACGGCTTGGCGTCCCCAGAGGCCGTCGACCAGCCACTGCTGCCGGCTCGGGCGGTCCTCAAGGTCGGCCGGGCTTCGGGTCGGGAAGCCCTTCACCGGCGCGCTCTCCTGGTCTTGGTGGGCTCCCCCCAGGTCTCCAGGAAGAGCTTTTCGTCGAGCACTTCACGATCCTGATCGGCGCCGGCGGCGAGCAGCGCATCGGCCATGACGGTGAGCGTCCTGGGGTTGCCGCCGGCATGGGCGACGAGGGTGTCCTTGAGGCCGGCGGTCATCAGGGCGGGGTTGCCGGCCTCCTCCAGCAGGTGGTCGAGGAGGCGCAGTAGATCCTCGTCTTCGGGACGCGTCATGAGGAGGCGCTGGCGGATGCGGGAGTCGATGGGATGCAGCTCCGGCGTGCGCAGTTTTGCGAGCAGCCGGTTGTCACCGGCCAGCACCACGCCAAGGATGGTGCGCGAGTCGAAGTCGGTCGAGGAGAGCAGGCGCATCTCGGTCAGCACCGCGTTGGGCAGCTCCTGTGCCTCGTCGACCAGCAGGAGTGGGCGCATGCGCGTGTCGTCGAGGTGGTCGAGCCAGCGCTGCCGCAGTCCCTTGATCCCATTCCAGCGATTGTTGTGGGCCATGGTGATGGCGAAGCGGTCGGAGATCTCGTGGTAGAAGTCGGCGACGCTGGAGGACGGATGGGTGAGGACCGCGACGCTCAACCTGTCGATGCGCTCAAGGCGCTCGGCGAGCAACCGCAGCGCCACGCTCTTGCCGATGCCGGGCGGGCCGCCGATCAGGGCGAAGCCGCCCTGGCGCACCAGATGCCGTTCGACCCTGCGGCAGAAGTTCTCGACGGCGGGTGTGGTCATCAGGCCATCGACCGGGAGGTCGGTGGAGAAGGGGTTCCACTTGAGGCCGTACAGCGTGAGCATTTCGCGGTTCATGAGGGGTCTCCCCGATCGTCGTCTTCGCCCGGCCCGGGGCTTTCGGCGTGAGGCAGCCAGGCCGGCGGCAGGCCCGTCGCGGCCTGGTCGTCGAGGATGCGCCTGAGCAGCGGCGCGGCTTCGCCCCCGCCGGCGCTGCCGCCGCCATCGTTGTCGCCGGGCCCGGCCGGGCGGCGCATACCGCCGGCATTGCCGCGCCGGTCGAGCGGGTAGAGGGTGCACAGCCGCTCGCCGCTTCGGCCGTCGACCAGATCAACGCTGGCCAGGTCCCAGCGCGCATAGCGGATCCACAGCGTGCTCAGGTGGCGCCACGGCGCGGGAACCTGATAGCGGATGCCCTCGAGCGACACGGTTCCGTCCGAGCGCCGCAGCGTGCGCTTCACGGTGATGCGGAACGCCGCCCTGAGCTCGTCGCGGCCGAGGCAGGGCCTCGACGCATCGTCGCTGTCGAGCAGGCGCTTGAGCGGCGTGGTGCCGAGCTCGCGGTGCACCCGGCGGTGGTAGTCCTGCTCGACCCAGGCGACGGTCGCGTCGTTGAGCGTCTTCAGGGTGAGCGGCTCGACGCCTTCGAGCATGGCCATCAGGCGGCCCTCGACCGAGGCCCACAGGACCTCCATCTTGCCATTCTGATGAGGCGCCCCCGCGAGGGTCCTGGAGTGGATGATGCCGAGCCGGTGCAGCCCCTCCTCGACCTCCCCCGCCATCATCGGCGAGCCGTTGTCGCTCATGAGCGCGCGCGGCAGGCCGCGCTTCATGAAGGCCTGGCAGAGCCCGTGGACGAAGACCTCGGCGGTCTCCTCCAGGTACCACTGCAGGTGGCAACCCACCCGCGAGTGGTCGTCGAGGAAGCCGAGCATGATCGGCGTGCGCCAGGCGCCGGACGCGGTCAGCACCCGGCACCGGGCATGATGGAAGTCGGTGTGCCAGAGCGCATGGCTGCGCGAGACCTCGAAGCTCAGCACCTCGCGCGGCTCGACCGGCGCCCGCTCGGGTTCCCGGTCGAAGCGCCGCCGGCGGCGCTGGCGCACCAACCCGCGATTGCGCATTGCCCGGGTCAGCGTCGCGTAGGAGGGCATCGGGCCGAGCGCCGGATCGACCTCGACCAGCGCCCGCAGGTTGTCGTAATGCAGCTGCCCCGACCACGACGGATGCGCCCGGTACTGGCCGCGCAGCGCCTCGATCAGCGCCGGCGACATCGCCCGCTCGCGGCCGGCATCGGTGCGCGGCCGGCGGCGCAGCGCCTTGACCGGATCCCGGTCCGCCGCCCGTGCCTGGTAGTACCAGCGTTCGATCGTCGACACCGAGAAGCGCACCGGCCCCTTGCCGGACGGGTGATCCCAGTCGCGTTGCGACAGCCGCTCCAGCTCCGCCCGCAACTGCCCCGTGGGCGGCGGCGAGGCCAGCAACGGCCCGACGACCGCGAAGCGCAGCCGCGCCCACCGGTCGCGGTCGCCCCCTCCGTTGTTGCTGTCCATGGCGGCATCTCTCCCTGGCCGTGTCGGGGAGATGCCCATGTAGAGCGCCCTATCCGTTCATGACAGAAACGTTTTCTGCGGGCGCCGCCGGCCCGGCGCCGAGCGCGCAAAAGCCGGTCCACGGCATCAGCCAGACCAGGCTGCGCAACAGCCGCGAGCGGAAGCCGCGGCCCCGCATGGTGCGCAGCAGCCAGCGCAGCGGCACGTCGGCGGGGGGCGCCGCCAGCGCGCCCCGCTTCGCCCCCCACTCCCGGGTCAGCGGGAAGACTTCCAGCCACCAGCGCCGCCAGCGCTTCAGCGTCGAGGCCGGAACCCCGCACCGCCGCGCGATCGTCTGCAACCGCACGCCGCCGGCCACAGCCAGCGCGCTCACCACCAGGAACAGCGCCCCGACGTAGAAGCGGCGCCCGAAGAAACGCACCGACGGCGGCTTCACGCGGCGCCGGCATGACGAACAGCACAAGCTGAAGCGCCGCGCGTCGTCCCGAAGATCCACCGCCAGACCGTAGGGCTTGCGCGGGTAGGTCGCGCTGTGAAGCGTGCCGCCGCAGCGCGGACAGCCGGCCGCTCGGCAGGCCTCCGCCTCCGCCGCATCGACGCGCTTGAGAAAAGCCCAGACCCGGGCATTCGAATGGATGGAGTGCCGGAACAGCTTGTGCGACATTGGGGCCGTCTCAGGTTGATATCACCGTCACCGAGACAAGCCCTCCGGCGGCCTTCATGCAAGATCGCCGGGGGGCAACCACCCCAAATCCTCGATTAATTCGAGCGGATCAGCCCTGATTCCCCGCTGAAATTCTGCGCCCTCTCACCCGGATAGGTGTAGGCGAACTTGCCCGGCGTGCATTGCCAGACACCCGCCATCGTCCGCGTGCCGAACCCGCCGAGATCGAACCGCCCCGAATGCACCGGGTCTCCCTCGAGCACCTCTGCGAACGGCAGATCGTTCAGAGGCGGCCATGGCTCGAGGCCGCCCTCGTCTTTCAAGTGTGCATAGTCGAGCATCTTCGCTTCTCCTCCCGTGCGCCCGCGCCCGCTCTCTCGAGCCCTGCCAGTCGGCAGGACGAGCGGATGCTGCGCTGCAATCTTGTTGTTCTTGCGCTTCACGATACGCATCGCTCCGGGGACGATCAACTCACGAGCTTCGGAAAGTTCTTGCCCCGGCACCCGACGCCCGCGACTCGGAGAAAACGTGAATTGCAGGCCGACGGAGCCGAGCGTGCATGCCGGGCGGCGGCCTCCCTTCCCTTGCCCGCGTCCGGGCGCGTTGCCAGGCGCGGGCGCACGCGCTGTAATGGCGCTCAAGCCGGCGCCGGGCAGCGGGCGCCCCGGCAATCGGAGCAGGCACAGTGAGCGATCGGCCCGGCTCATCATTCGGCGCGCTCGACCTCGGCACGAACAACTGCCGGCTCCTCGTCGCGCGGCCGAGGGGCGAGGGCTTTCGCGTCGTCGATGCCTTCTCCCGGATCGTGCGCCTCGGCGAGGGCGTCGCGCAATCGGGGCGGCTCTCGGAGGAGGCGGTCGAACGCACCATCGGCGCGCTCAGGGTCTGCGCCGGCAAGCTCCGCCGGGGCGGTGTCAGCCGCTACCGGGCGGTGGCGACCGAAGCCTGCCGGCGCGCCGAGAACCGCCAGGCGTTCATCGACCGCGCCAGCGACGAGACCGGGCTCGACATTGAGATCATCTCGCCGGCGGAAGAGGTCCAGCTTGCCCTCGACGGCTGCACGCCGCTGTTCGACCGGACCATGCGGCACGTGCTGCTGCTCGATATCGGCGGCGGCAGCACCGAGCTCATCTGGGTCCGCCTCGACGACGGCGCACCGCCCGCGCTCGCGGCGTGGACCTCCATCGGCCACGGGGTCGTGACGCTGGCGGAACGCTACGGCGGCGACCGCGTCGCCCGCGCGTCCTACGCCGCGATGGTCGCCGAGATCGGGGCCGCGATCGGCCCCTTCGCGGAGACCCACGGTATCCCGGCGGGTGCCGCCGCCGGCTCGGTCCAGCTCCTCGGCACATCGGGCACCGTCACCACCATCGCCGGCATTCACCTCAGGCTGCCGCGCTACGACCGGGACCGGGTGGACGGCCTCAGGCTGCAGTTCGACGACGTGCGCGCGGTGATCGACACGGTCATCGATCAGGACTACGAGGCCCGTGCGGCGCAGCCCTGCATCGGCCCAGGCCGCGGCGACGTGATGATCGCCGGCTGCGCCATCCTGGACGCAGTCATGGCTGCCTGCCCGGCGGGGCAGCTGGATGTCGCCGACCGGGGGCTCCGCGAGGGGATGCTGCTGCGCATGATGCGGGCGGCGCGTGCCAGGCGCGAGGAGCGGGCGCACCCGTGACCGCGCGCGACGCGAGTGGCCCGCGGAAGCGCCGCGCCCCGGTCAAGCTCAAGCGCGCGCGCCGGCGCAAGGCGTCGTCGACCCGCTGGCTCGAACGCCAGCTCAACGACCCCTACGTCCGCGCCGCGCGCGAGGCCGGGTATCGCTCCCGCGCCGCCTACAAGCTGATCGGCCTCGCCGAGAGTGCGGACATCCTGAAGCCGGGGCAGCGGGTGGTCGATCTCGGCGCGGCACCCGGCGGCTGGAGCCAGGTGGCGGCCGAGCGCGTGGGCAGGCGCGGCCGCGTGGTCGCGGTCGACACCACGGAGATCGACCCGATCGAGGGCGTCGCCGTGCTCACGATCGATGCATGCGGTGCGGACGCGCTGGAGGCGATCCGCGCCGCGCTCGGCGGCCCGGCGGACCTGGTGATGAGCGACATGGCGGCGCCGACCACCGGCCACGCGGCGACCGACCGGCTCCGGGTCTCGGCGCTCTGCGAGACCGCGCTCGATATCGCGGAGCCGCTGCTCGCTCCGGGCGGCTGCTTCCTCGCCAAGCTGCGGCAAGGGGGCGACGGCGCGCTTCAGGTGCGATTGCGCCAGGCCTTCGCGCGGGTGCGCAACGCCAAGCCGCCGGCGAGCCGCTCCGATTCCGCCGAGAGCTACGTGCTCGCCACCGGCTACCGGGGCAGCGAGCCGGACCGGTGCTAGTGTCCCGTTTCTGAAGTTCACTCGCATTCGGATGGGTCGGTGCGCGGTCTCTCCTACCGAGCCTCTCCAACACTCGTCATGCCCGGAATTGCCCGGACTTGATCCGGGTATCCGGGCATCTCTCTCAGCAAGGCTCACCCCGTCGCCGAACAAACACGTGGATGGCCGCATCAAGTGCGGCCATGACGTGGTGGGGGCGCCTTGCCGATGGACGGAAACCTCTGGAACACGACACTAGCCCGCATGGGACAGGTGCGGCTGGTTTTCCGGGCGGGATTCGCCGGGATCGGGCGGGACAAAGTGGGATTCGCCGGGATCGGGCGGGACAAAGTGGGATTCGCCGGGATCGGGCGGGACAAAGTGGGATTCGCCGGGATCGGGCGGGACAAAGTGGGATTCGCCGGGATCGGGCGGGATGAAGTGGGATGAGTGGGACGAGCGGGACGAGAAGGAGTCCTCGGGGTTCCACGGGTCCACCGGCACCGACGTGACGGTGCGGGAGGGCCGGCCCAACAGGGCCTCGCGCATGGCGGCGACGGTCTCGGGCGAGAGGGTCTTTCGCCCCTTGTCCCGGCCGGTTCCCGCGGCGGCGGCCTCCTTCTCGGTCTCCTTCTCGGCTGCCTGCTCCCGCTTCAGGCGGAGTCCGTCGGTGTCCTCGATGCGCTTGAGGATGATGGAGAGGCGGGCGAGCTCCTGGGTCGTGACGGGCTCTTCCCGCCCGCTGAGAGCGGCCATGGTGGCGAGCGTCATGGTGCGCAGGGTCTCGATCAGGATGAGCCCGGTGCCGCCTTCCGGGCGGGCGCCAAGCTCCTGCACCCAAGCCTTGATGACGCGATCGGCC